>OY282353.1:1975000-5675689 GCA_958295465.1 uncultured Gammaproteobacteria bacterium | reverse complement strand
GCGTCGCCGCCGTCGTCTGCCGCCAGGGCCGTGGCGAGCGATGCGCCTTCCTGCGCCTGCACGCCGACCGTGGCGGTGAGCGTTTCCCGGCCACCGTCACGCCGGATCTCGATCTCCGCCTCGGTCCCCGTATCGAGCTCCGCGACGATGCGGGGCAGATCCTTCATCGCATCGATCGGTCGTCCGGCGAACGAGACGATGATGTCGCCGGGGCGCAGTCCCGCGCGGGCGGCGGGGCCGTCCGCCATCACCGACGCGACCAGCGCGCCCTTCGCTTCGTCGAGGCCCAGCGCGCCTCGGCCAGGGTCTCGTCGACGTGCTGGATCGCCACCCCCAGCCAGCCGCGCTCGACCCTGCCGCCGGCGCGCAGCGACTCGATGACCGGCTCGGCGACGTTCGCGGGCACCGCGAAGCCGATGCCGACGTTCCCGCCGGTGGGGCTGAAGATCGCGGAGTTCACGCCGATCACGCGCCCGCCGCGGTCGAACAGCGGGCCGCCGGAGCTGCCACGGTTGATCGGGGCGTCGAGCTGGAGGTAGTCGTCATAGGGACCCGAGCCGATGTCACGGCCCCGCGCGGAGACGATGCCCGCGGTGACGGTGCCGCCGAGCCCGAAGGGGCTCCCCACCGCGACCACCCAGTCGCCGACCCGCGTCGTATCGGAATCCCCGAATTCGATGATCGGCAGCGCTTCGCCGGCGTCGATCTCGAGGAGCGCGAGGTCGGTCTTCGGATCGGCGCCCGCGACCCGTGCTTCGAGCGTCCGCCCATCGTGCAGCGTGACCGTCACCGTGTCCGCACCCTTCACCACGTGGTGGCTGGTGACGACGAGCCCCGAGGCGTCGATGATGAATCCGGAGCCGACGCCCTCGGCCCTCGGCACGCCGGGCGCTCCATTCCAGGGCATCGGCAGGAAGCGCCGGAAGAGCTCCGGGATCTCCGTTCCCGGTCGCTGCCGCCATGCGTGCGACTGGGCGGCGGGCCGGATGGCGCGGGTGACCTCGACGTTGACGACGGCGGGCCGCACCGTGCTCACGAGGTCGGCGAAGCCGCCGTGCACCGCGGCCATCGGGACACCCACTCCGGCATGCGCACCGGCGCCGGGAGCCGCGGCCGGAAGCACGGCGACTCCCGCCCATTCGCATCGGACGCCGCTACGTGGTCTTCAGGTCCTCCGAAACCCCGGCGAGCAGCGCGTCGAGGGCGGCGCGGACCTCCTCCGGGGCCTCCCCGTCGAGCGCCACCCGCACGTGGAAGCGCAGCGCGCTCCCCGCGCTCGCCTCCATCATCGCGGGGACGATCTCGGCGAGATCCTGCATCCGGGAGCCTTCGAGCACCGCACCCCCGGACGGGAGGCTCGGGGACGGCCCCGGTGGCGGAGGTTTCGGTTGCGCGGGCCGCTCCAGGCGCAGGTGTCCCGCCTCGTCGTATCCGCAGTCCATGGGACCGCTGCCCTCGGCCACCCTGAGCCAGCGGCTTTCCACGCCGGCCCTGATGCTTTCGCGAACCAGGCCCCAGGGAAGCGCCGCGCCCCGCGCCTGCGAAGCCGCCTGCACCAGAGCGACCCCGTTGACCCGGCCGTCCTTCCACGCGCCGGGCAGGGCCTGTTCCACGAGCTCCTGGGGCGGGATCAGCTCGGGCGCGGGATGAAGCACGGCGCTGTCGTCGAGCACGCCGTAGGGGATCGGCTCCATCCACACCGAGGTGGGGCCGTTGGTGAGCCACAGCGTTCCCCGCCCGACCCCGCGTTGCACCGCGTCCAGGATGGCGTGTTCGGGGCAGCGCGGGATGACGAACGTGTCGTCGTACCCCTCCCGCGGGACGCGCGCCACGTGGCCGCCGCGGAAGTAGTCCAGCAGCCGGCGCAACGTGACCGTGGGGCTCGGACCCCGATTTGCAGCGCCCTCCGCCTTCCCGGGATCGCGGGCGTTCCGACCGCCGGCGGGGTCCGGATCCTGATTCCGGGTTCCATCACCCCCATCCCCCTCTCCTGCATCCCGTGCATGACCTGATCCACCCGCATCGCCTCCATCCTCCCAAAGCTCCGGCAGGGCGCCGGGGGCCAGCAGGTCTTCGGGCAGGCGGCTCAGCTCGGCCTTTTCCGGCAGGACCACTTCGAGCTGCGGGTCCGCGCGCGACTCCGGGTCCACCGCTTCGCGCCACCAGGTCCGCACGCTGGCGTCGGGCCGGGCGAGACGCGCCACCAGGAGGCCGCGCTCCACGCCTTGCAGGACCGTATCGAGCAGGACCCTGGGGTTCAGTACCTTGGGGAGGCGCGGATAGCGGGCGAAGGAGTCCGCCAGGCCCTTCACGAAGCGGGCGTCGTCGCCATCGCGCCACAGGTCGTAGGGGCCGTCCGGCAGCAGCGCCGCCGCGTCCACCGCCGTTTCCTTGATGCGGGCGCGATCGTCGCCCTTGATCCCGGCGAAGAGCGGCCCCGCCCCGGGGGCGAGCTTGAAGGCGTGGACGGCGTTGCGCTCGTTCACGGTGACCACGATCGAGTACGCCTGCCGGACCGCGTCGGGGACCCGCACGCGCGCATCCTGGTGCCGGCGTATCAGGCGATAGTGTTGGGCCTGATCGACCTGGTGCCCCTGAAGTTGCTCCTTGACGTCGTCCCATCCGAGCAGCGCACGCACGGCGGCGCGCGCCGCTTCGAGCCCGCCGTGCGAGGGGACCGCCAGCACCACCGCGTTACGATGCACGCGCGGCCGCTGCGGCCCGCCGGCCTCGTCGAGGAAGCGTTTCGCGAGCGCGCTCGGCTTGCCGGATTCGGACGCCGCGCCCGGCCCCGGCACCACGTACCGGAAGCTGCCGTCGTCCCCCACGTCCCTCGGCGACGCCGGCAGCAAGTGAACGCTCACACCGGCCGCTGAGGCGCCCTCCGTGAGCGGTCTCGCCTTGCGGATCGCCTCCTCCAGACGTGCCTCCACCGCCTCGGTGCTCACCCGCTGCCGGCACGCCTCGTCGTGCATCTGGCGCAGGTTCGGCCGGTTGCCGAGCCGCCAGGATTTCGGCAGCTCCGCCGCCGCCGGCTCCTCCGCGCCCGCGTCTTCGTCGTCCAGGAACCAGGAGAGCTCCCGCCAGCGGCGCAGTCCCTTCTCGAGCTCGATCGCGTCCGGCGCGCGGCTCCCCGCCATCCGCACCAGCTCCGGCGTGTATGCCTTGTGGCCGATCGGCTGGGAGTGGAGGAAGACGGCGATGACCATCTGCTCGGCCTCGCGGCCTTCACGAAGCGCCGGAAGCTCGTCCTGGATCTGCCGCGCCCTGGCAAGCTCCGCCTCCAGCAGCGGCGCCCAGTCCACCCGGTTGCCCTCGGCGCGCTCCGTGGAGGCCACCCCCGCCAGCTCCCGCACCGCTTCGGAGACGCCGGACGCGCTGCCCGGAACGCCCGAGACACTTGGCCTGCCCGGGATGCCCGAAGCGGCCGAGACATCCGATCTGCCCGAGGCACCCGGCGTGCCTTCCGATGCGCCCGAGACGCCGGGCGTGCTGTCCGGAACGCCCGAGACATCGGATGACGTACCGCCGGACCCGCCCGCGACACCCGGCGTGCCTCCCGATGCGCCCGAGACGCCGGGCGTGCTACCCGAAACGCCCGAGACACCGGATGACGTGCCGCCGGACCCGCCCGAGGCACCCGGCGTGCCTCCCGATGCGCCCGCGACGCCGGGCGTGCTGTCCGAAACAGTCGCCCCGCCCGAGACACCCGAGGCACCCGTGACGGCCCGCGGCTCCCCGCCGCCGGCGGGCGCGGCAAGCAGGGCGGAGGGGCCGACGAGCGGGCTCGTGTCCCACTTCTCGGCCTCGCGCAACGCCGTGGCGAGGGTGCGCAGGATGCCGCGCGTGCGCTGGAAGCCTTCGAGCTGCGTCCAGCGGCTGTAGAACACGTCGGTGAGATCGGGATGGAAGGGGAAGCTGTTGCAGAAGCGTTCTTCCGCGGCCGACTTCTCCCCGGCCGTCGCGTCGTCGAGCCTCGCGAGTCCCCGTACCACCCCGATCACGTGTGGCCGGAAGGCGCTCGGGTCCCGGACGTCCTCCGGCTCGAAGAAACGCCGGCGCAGCACCTCCGCCACGTCCTCCTTCTGCACCGGCTGCACCCCTTCCTCGCGCTGGCGCCGGAACACGTCGAAGAGCCCGGCGATCAGCTCGGCGCCCAGCGCACCCCGTTGCTTGCGGGGGTCGGTGGCCAGCAGCGAGGCCACCATCGCCGCCCGGTCCACCTTGGCCACGGCCTGGGTCAGGGACTGGAAGAAGTCCTCGATACGGTCGCGCCACACCGGATCGATCCCCGCCTTCTCGCGGGCGTACATCAGCACTTCGTCCACCAGGACCAGCGTCGCGAGCCCCTGCGCCTGCGGCTTTTCGAGCAGCTTCACGAGGAGGGGCTCGGCCGGCGGGGTCTCGCGCTCCTCGTCCCTGCCCTCGCCGTGGATTGCGCGCAGCCCCTCCGCGCCCGCGAGCTGGAACGCCAGCACGCTCCAGGGGTGGCGGAGCGTGCGCGTCCCGCCCCCCGGTGCGCGCACCCCCTCGATGCCCCGCTCCACGTCGATCTTGTCGAAGCAGAGCGTCGCGACGAACGCGCGCGGCAGGCCGGCGCCGACGTGCTCGCGGAACTCCCGCACCGCGGGGAGGTCGGGCAGCGCCTCCGGGTCCCGGAACAGGTGGTAGAGGGTGATCAGGGTATGGGTCTTGCCGCCGCCGTAGGTCAGTTCGAGCTGCCGCACCGCCTTGTCGCTCTGCCCCGCCAGCCGCCCGGCGACGTCCCGCACCAGCTCCCGCAGCGCGTGGGTCGGGTAAGTGAGCGCGAAGAACTTCTCCGGCTCCTCGTAGACCGGGCGGCGGCCCTGCCCGAGCGTCACCTCGTGGAGATCGGCGGCGAACTCCGCAAGGGAGAGCGCCCCGGAGCGGAGCTCTTCCTTGAGGCGGACGATCCGGTGCCAGGGCCTGGGCTGGGTCTTCTTCGTCATCGATTCGCTTCCGGCGGAAGATTCCCCGGAACTGCGAGCGGCGGCCGCAAGGCCGGTGTCAGACGATGATCGTCGTCAATCAACTCGATACGGCTCGGCAGCCGGTCACTCCAGCGCCAGAACACCAAGTTGAGATCGTCCGGTCCTGCTCCTGCTCCCGGCGCGAAACTCGGGACGCGCATTCCCACGTAGCCGTCAACGAGTTCCTGAAGCTGCATCGTCACGCCCCGTGTCTTGACGAGTCGGTGAGTAATCTTATCCGGTTTTCCGTTCGCACCGGCGGCCGGTCGGTCACGCGGACCCGAGCGATCGACGGGCGCGGGTGTCTCGTCCGCTTTGCCTTGCCCGGGCTGCGTACAGAGCGGATACGGCGCAAAGGGACGCCGCTTCAACGAGGAATGGGCGCGCCGGTGGACGGCGTGAGGGCCGCGCGAAGGGAGCGGGCGGCGACGTCCATCGTCGGCAATGGCGGCGCGGGCCGGATACGCCATCGGATATTTTGCCAAAAAATACATTGCCAAAATATCTCTTGCCGTTTACCGTGACGTTGTTCCGGAGCTCCCGCGGAGGGAACCCGAATGCGCAACGTCATCGGACAGGCCGTCGTCGGCGACGATCTCTACGGGCGAGACTACGAGCTGGCCCGTCTCTGGGAGACGCTGGAGCAGGGCGAGCACATCCTGATGCTCGCTCCCCGGCGGGTGGGCAAGACCAGCCTGATGCTGGAGCTCCGCCGCGCACCTCGCGAGAACTGGAACGTCATCTACGTCGATGTCGAGCGGGGCGACGGTCCGGCCGATTTCGTGGCGGCGGTTCTCGCCGCGCTGGCGGCCGATCGCCGGTATCGGAGCCGTTTCGAGGCGATTCCATTCTCGGGCGCGGTCAAGGACGTTCTTGGACGGTTTCAGTCCGTCAGCGTCGATGTCGACGTGTTGCGCGTCGAGCTCAAAGGCGCAATCGGCCGTGAGTGGGATCATGCGGCGGACCAGCTTCAGGCGCGTCTGACGAACCTGCCGGCCGCCGGTGCCAACCTTCTGATCATCGTCGATGAGTTGCCGTTCCTCGTCTCGCGAATGCTGCGGACCGCTGAACGGAAGCACGACGCCGAGATGCTGCTGTCCCGGCTCCGGCATTGGCGTCAGGCGCCGGAGTTGCGCGGAAAGGTCCGTACGCTGGTCGGGGGATCGATCGGACTCGAAGGAGTCCTGCGGCGTGCGAACCTTTCGGGCTTGATCAACGACCTCGCACCGTTCCATCTGGACTCGTGGGACAGGCCCACCGCCGTCGAATTCATGAAGGCACTTGGAAACGGCTGCGATTTCCGTCTCGACGATGCATCCATCGCCCGGATCCTGGATCTGCTGCGAGACCCCGTTCCGTACCACGTGCAACTTTTCTTCTGGACTCTGCGCGATGCCTGTAGAAGCGAACCTTCCCGCGTTTCGCCCGAGATGATCGAACGATGTTTTGAAGAGCGGCTTGCCGGAGCCAGCGGGACCGCCCATCTCGATCATTACGCGGAGCGCCTCGAGATTGCATTCGGCGAGTGGGAACACGAGACGGCACGCGACATCCTGGGCCGCGCCTGCCGGCGAGAGGACGGCGTATGCTTCGCGGAGCTCGAAGACCTGCATCGGCGGAGCGGGCAGATGTACTTGTCGGTGCTGCGCGACCTGGAGGCCGACGGTTACGTGAAGCATGAAGGCAGCCGGCTGAAGTTCCGTTCCAATCTCTTGCGGAAGTGGTGGCGTAAATACCACGACAGGGGGGTTGCGCCATGATCCGCCGCCGGCTCTACAACCCGGCGCAACTGACCCCCGATGAGTTGAAGGCGTCGTTCGTCGCGCGCGAGGACACCCTTGCGGAGATGCTCCGCCTGATCGGCGAGCAACCCCCCGGCCGGCCGTGCCAGCACGTGATGCTCATCGGCCCGCGCGGCATGGGAAAGACCACCCTTGGGCTGCGCTTCCTGCACGCGATCGGGGACACTCCCGACCTTGCCGCGCGCTGGCAGCCCGTCGCGTTCTACGAGGAAAGCTACGAGATCGGCGACTTGGCGGATTTCTGGCTCGCCGCCCTGCGCCACTTGACTCGTGCCACCAACGACCCGCGATGGGTGGACAGAGCCGACGCGCTCGCCAGGGACGAAGGAGATAGGGAACGGCTCGCCGCGTACGCTCTCTCGGCACTCACGGATTGTTGCCGGGAAAACGGGAAACGGCTGATCCTGTTCGTCGAGAACCTGGACACCATCTTCCGGCAGTTACGGGACGAGCGCGAAATTCATGCCCTGCGCGCCACCCTGATCGAGCGTTCGGAGATCCTGCTGCTCGGGTCCGCCAACGCCGTCTTCGAAGCCATCCGCGGCCACGGCGAGCCGTTCTATGAATTCTTCCGGCTGTTCATTCTCGAAGGTCTCGGACGGGAAGACGCGCATCGGATACTCGCGGCCCTCGCGGACTGTGAAGGCAGGCCGGAAATCCCGGAAGCCATGAAGCGGGAGCGCGGCCGGCTGGAGACCATACGCCGGCTGACGGGCGGCAATCCGAGGTTGCTGGTGCTTGCCTGTCGAATACTGATCGAATCCCCCCTCGGCTCCGCCTTCGAGGATCTGGAGCGGCTCATCGACGAACAGACGCCTTACTTCAAAGCCAGGATCGAAGAATTGCCGATCCAGGCTCGCAAGGTGTTCCACTGTCTCGCGGAAGGGTGGAAGCCGATGCTGACGAAGGAGGTGGCCGGCACCGCGACGCTGAGCTCCTCGCACGCCAGCGCCCAGCTCCGGCAGCTCGTGGAGAAGGGTTATGCAAGAGAAATTCACCTGCCAAGGGCGAAGCGGGCGCGGTACGAGGTCAGCGACCGCTTCTACAACATCTACTACCTGCTGCGCTTCTCGCGCGCGGAGCGCGACCGTCTGGAACGGCTCGTCACCTTCCTTCACGATCTTTTCGGCCCCGCCGGGATGCGGACGATGTATCCGGCGACACTGGCGACGCTACGTGGAGACGGTATCGGTGCGGGAGAGATCGCGGAATGGCTCGACGTTCTGGCTTCCCACGTAGCTCGCGATCAAGGCTTCAAGGGGCGTGAAGATTGGCTGCGCGAAGCACTTGATATCGCTGTGAGTCGTATCGGTCCGGGCAGCTTGATTATCGACAAGATTCAGAGGGAATTCACAACTCAGGAGCGTTTGAACGAGTTGATGCAAGACGCCATTCATCTTTTTGAAGCCGGGCGTTTATCGGAGGCGACAGCGAAATTCCGAAACGTCATCGAGGAGCAGCCGGATAACGTCCCTGCTTGGACACTGCTCGGCTTTACGTTGATGCAAGAGCATCCCGAGGAGTCCATTGCAGCTTTCGAACATGTCCCGAAACATGTCGTCCCGGACGATCCGGCCGAATTACGTGCTCTGGCTGTGGTGGCGCTGACGGTCAACGGCCTGATTTTGGCCCAACTGGCACGTCACGGAGATGCAATCGCCACGCTTGAACAAATTCCTGAATACACTGACCCGGAAGACAAAGATCACCTACGTGTATTGAGTGCCGTGATGCAACTTCTTGCCGGTTCTTGTCTTGCCATGTCCGATCTACATGAAGAGGCCATCGCCGCTTGGCAGCGTGCCTCGGAAGATGTACGCCCGGACGATCCGGAAGAACTGCGACGAATATATGCGGAAGCACTCAAGAGAAAAGGTGATGCTCTTGCCGAGCTGGGCCGGCATGAAGAGGCCATCGCGGCTTGGCAGCGTACCTCGGAAAATGTACGTCCGGACGCTCCGGAAGAGCCGCGCCGAATGGCTGCCGAGGCGCTCAAGAATAAAGGTGATGCTCTCGCCGAGTTGGGTCAGCATGAAGAAGCCATAGCTGCTTGGGAGCAGACTACCGAATACGTCTTCGTGGAAGATCCGATGGAGCTGCGTCACGTAGCAGCCAGGGCGCTGGGCGCCAAGGGCCGTGCTCTTTCCAGGATGGAGCATTACGACGACTCGACCACCGCTTGGCATTGGGCTTCACAGTACGTTCGCCCGGACGATCCGGAGGAAACCCGGCAAGTAGTTGTCATGATGCTGGCAGTTGGCAGCGATTTATTGAACCGGCACGGGAAATACAACGAAGCGGAAGCTGCATGCAGAAGGGCGACGAATATCGAACCGGCGCATGATGAATCATGGCGCATCCTGGCAGAGACGATCCTCTTGCAGGACGACGATGTACGTCTTCCAGAGGCCGAGGAGTGCGCCCGTCGTGCGATGGAACTGGCGCCGGAAAATCCGCGTGTTTTGCATACCCTCTCCGACGTCTTGGGTTGTCGCGGCAGATGGATGGAGGCACTGGATCGGCTTGAATGCGCGCTACGCGTCGGCGGCAGTGGTTTTCAGGAAGATGAATGGCCTGATTTGACAGAATCATTGATCCCGGCGGTTGCCGCCGGCCACGGATCGCGTGTCAAGAGGATGATGGAGGAGGCCGGGCTAACCAAACCGATGGAACCGCTCTGGCATGCGATAAGGGCGGAGTTGGGCGAAGAACTCGAACCCCTGCCCGCGGAGATCATGGAAACCGTGACGGACCTCAGGCAGGAATTTTCAGATATGAGACGTTGAACGTGCAGCCCATCTCTGCCGGGTTGGAGGCTCACGATCTCGCCCTGAAACCTGAAACGACAATCGGATACCATAAACCGCTCAACCTGTTGATTCAGAATGATTTTCTTCCATCGGAGACAATCTTTCCAACTCTGATGAAACGAGAGCCTGCCGGAACGCTCCTTGAGATGCACGACGCGATGCCGGGGCTTGGGCCGGTTCTTTCCGGCCATACGGGTGCTTCTGCTGCTCATGGACCGGTTTTCCCGGTCACGCGGCCGGTCGGCTCCACAGACCTTCGAGTGCGTTGGCCATGTCCCGATCACTGCTGTCCCACAAAGTGTGCGTGAAAGAGGACCTGAATCATCCTGTGATGTTATGATTGAGTTTGCGAAAGCAACCAAATCACAGGAGATCCAGGTCCATGGCCCACAATAATACCGTGTTGGCGCAATTTCTCAAGTTGGTGCCGAGACATGAATTCGAGAGGGATGCGGCGCAACACCACAAGGGGCGAAAGTTGCGCAAGATGACGCGCTGGAACCAGTTTGTGGCGATGTTCATGGCGCAGTTGTCGGGGCGGAGCAGCCTGCGCGACATCGTGGCCAATCTGGCTACGCATCCCCACAAGCTCTACCACCTGGGGGTCGGCAGCGTAACGAGGTCTTCGTTGGCCCGTGTGAACGAGGAACAACCGTACCGGCTCTATGAGAGGATGTTCGAGCGGGTGTTGGCGCGCTGTCAGAGGTCGGCGCCGGGTCATGGCTTTCGCTTCAAGAGCAAGCTGTACTCGTTGGATGCGTCCACCGTGGACTTGTGCTTGTCGATGTTTCCGTGGGCGAAGTTCAAGCAGACGAAGGGTGCGGTGAAGTTGCATGTGGGCATTGACCACGGAGGGTATCTGCCGACGTTTGTGCGCATCACCGACGGCAAGAGGTCGGACATTGAGGCGGCGAGAGTGTTGGAAGTGCCGAGAGGGAGCATTGTGGTGGCGGACCGTGCGTATGTGGACTTCGCGTGGCTCAAGCACCTGAATACACAGGGAATTTCTCTTGTCACCCGCATGAAGAAGGGGATCAGGTATGCGGTTCGGGAACGTCGTGCGGTGAAGCGAAGGCAGGGCCTCACCAGCGATCAAATCATCGTGTTGACGAGTACGCATGGTGCGAAGAGGTATCCTGGGGCGTTGCGCCGAATCGGATACCGGGACGCTGAGACGGGCAAACACTACGTCTTCTTGACGAACAACTTCGACTTGTCGGCGAAGACCATTGCGGACATTTACAAGGCAAGATGGCAGATAGAGTTGTTTTTCAAGTGGATCAAGCAACATCTGAAGGTGAAGAGTTTTGTCGGTACATCGCGCAATGCAGTATTGACGCAGCTCTGGATTGCGATGTGCGTATATCTGTTGCTTTCGTACATCAAGTTCGTCAACCGATCAAGTTGGAGTTTGTACGAGATTTTGCGGGTGCTCCAACTGAACCTGTTCGATCGTCGCCCAATGATGGATCTCCTGGAGACACAATCAACACCCCCAGACCCGCCGCCGCAACTCAGGCTGAAATTCACCTGAACTTTATGGGACAGCAGTGTGTCCCGATCCGCCGCGAGCACGAACAGATCCATGCCGTTCATCCAATGACGCCGGCCGCGAACAGAAGGTTCATGTCGGCCGATTCGTGCCAACCTCTCAGGAGGGGATGGTCGTTCCCCCGGATGATGTCCGTGTCGCCCTGGACCGTCCTGGCAAAGCATAGGGCTTCTTCGGGCCGAGCCAGTCTCAGGAATGCAGGCGAGTGGGTGGTGACGAGAACCTGGCCGTCGTATACGGAAGAAAGGGAATCGTAGATGGCGTCCAGCGCCAGCGGATGAACGCCGTTCTCCGGTTCTTCTATCAGGAACATCCCGTTGTGCAGGAAAACGCTTTCACCGCGGGAAGGATCGCCCACGGGCAGGTAGGCGAGCAGCGTCAGAGCCAGGAGCCTGAGCGTTCCATCCGACGTCGTCCAGGATGGGACCTGTGCCCCGTCCGCGTAGTGGAGCATCAGGTAGGCATGGCGATCGTCCTCCCGCTCCACGACTCGGATGGCCTCGAGATCGGGAAGGACGGTTTGTACGTGAAGCAACCACTCCCGGTAATCGGATTCCCGTCTTTCCTGGAGATGTTTCACCGCCCACGGCAAGCTCGAACCGTTCGTTGAAAAATCGAACTTCTTCTTCAGCGGGCTGGGCTGGCGCATGTGAAGGCTGTCGAGAACGACGCTGCCGGTCAAGGTTTCCAGCATGGATGCTACATGGGAAGCCGTCGGAAATTCGCTCTCGGATGTTCGGGCCACCGAAAGCGCCGGTTTCATCCTTCCATGAGCTGCCGCCGTCCTCCAGGTCCTTCCGTTCTTTCGAGACGTCTCGCTGCTGTATGAGCATATGCCCTCACCGGTCTGTCTCAGTATCGTCCTGGCTCCTTTCCGGACGCCGCCGTGGAAGATGGTTGCGGGAGGTGTCCGGGGCTCGGGGAATCGTCGGGCACGTCGTGTTTTATTGCTCGCCAGGTTCCGCGCCAGGAGTCCTCTTTCGGACTTGATGTGAACCCCGTGTTCATCTTCCTTGATCATGATCTCGTAACGGAACACCTGAAAATCACTCGATTGCGGAAGGCGTTTCTTTACGTGCTCCGGTATCGCGAACTCTACCGCCAACTGGAAGTGAAGGTCCGTCTTCGGCCGCCCCCACACCAAGTCCTGGAAGTTGCGGGTGCGTTTCTCCACCGCCGCATCGAGGCCGTCGGACACGAGATCCCCGAGGAAGGCTACGGCGTCGAACAGCGTGCTCTTGCCGCTGGCGTTGGGGCCGACCAGGACGTGGAAGCGGTCGAGCCGGACGTCCACGTAGCGGAGGCAGCGGTAGTTGAGGGCCTGGATGCGACGGATCATGGTCTGTGCCTATAGCAGGGATTCTTGGCGGAGGGCGGGTGCGCCGCCGCGGGTGCGGACGTGGTTCTGGATGGATTCCAGGGTGGCGCGCTCCTCCGAACCGCCCTCCGCCAGCTCGATCAGGGCCTGCACGATGCGGGCGAACAACTCGTGGCGCCAGAGCCCTTGCGACTCCAGGTAGGCGTCCACGCGGCTCTGCTCGCCGGTCTTCCAGAGCTGCATCAGCTTGTGGACGCGGTCGATCAGCGGCGGGGCGCCGCCGTCCGCCGGGGGCTCGCCGAGGTCGCGGGCGCAGCGCCGGTTCCAGGGTTTGAGCCGGGCCTCGCTCGCGGAGGCGTCGCGCCCTTCCGCTCCGTCTTCACCCTCCGGGGCCTCCGGAGCCTCCGCGGTCGCCGCGCGCGTGCCGCGGGCCAGCAGGTCGAGGCGTCCGGCGAGATCGGCATCCGAGAGGTTGCACGAGAGCGCGTAGAGGATGCAGGCCCCGGCCGGCGCCGCGCCGAGGCCGAAGTCGTTGCGGTGCAGCAGGTAGTAGGTGGTCGGGTCGTCCAGCTCGTCCGTCGCGCCGCCGTCGCGTTGCAGCAGGCGACTCACCACGAAGCCGACCACCATGCGCCGCACCTGGCGCAGGAACTCGGCCACCGTCAGCCGCTCGTCCGCCCGGTCCGCCTTCCTGACCACCGGATGCCGGCTGAACGCCTCCAGCGCCGGCCCGGTCGCCGCCCACACGAAGTCCGGCCCGCGGATGCCGGCGTCCCAGAAGTCCCGCAGGCGCGCGACGATGTGCTCCTGCATCTCCGCCAGCACCTTGCCGTCCCAGCCGGGCCGGGCGGTCGCCGAGCGCTTCTTGCAGACCAGCCAGATGGAGGAGGAGAGCGCCGCCGAAGACAGCGATCGCTGGCGGTTCTGCATCTCCGTCCGGATCGGCCAGGAGCCGTCCACCACGAAACCCGCGCGGATGAGGGCCGATACCAGAGTCTCCCAGGCGTCGGGCTGCTTGTTGGCGAAGACGAGCACCAGCCGCCCCTCGTCCCGGAGCGCGTCGTGGAAGCGCGAAAAGCTCCGCGCCATCCCGTCCTCGTAGTTCTGTTTGGACGCCTGCCGGTCGCCGCCGAAGCGGCTGGCATCGTCGATCAACTCTCCGTCGCCCGCCTCCGCGTCCCACTTCGGACCGAGCGCCTCGGCGAACGCGGCGTCGGTTTCCGGCGAGAGCCCGTGCAGCGCGCGCCGCAGCCAGACATGGAAGAAATCCATCAGGTCGGAGTAGGGGATCGCGTCGTAGTACGGCGGATCGGTGCAGATCAGATCTACATCGTCCGCGCACAAGTCAATGGCGCTCTGGGCATGGATAGCAGGAGCAGGCGCCGAGGCCGCCGCCGAAAGCGCGTGGTCGAGATAGCGTGCTACCCAACCCGCCATTGCGGCGAATCCTCCGGAGGTACCGGACAGTGGGTTGACCTCGCAGTAATCCCACACCATAGGAAGGGCAAAGCGTGCAAAAGTTGCACGTAACTGTTCTCTACCGTTATGCCAAGAGCAAACGGCGCTGCTGTAGTCCGTGAGCTTGCTGAAGATGCAGCACAGGTAGACGGCCAACGCCTCGCGCCATTCTTCCGGGTAATCGCCGACAGGTTCGTAGTCGCCGACAGGTTCCGCGCAGGACGATGTCATGCTACCGGATCGGCTTGCGCGCGCGGCCCGGTCCGGCAGGAACGGGAGCGACGGATACCCTGGGAATGCGGGCGCCTCGTCCGCCTTGGTCGTTCCCGCGATCTCAGCGCTGTCATTCCCGCGCAAGCGGGAATCCAGGTGTTCTGGGATCGCGGGCGTCTCGCCCGCAACCGCAACGGACCGAAAGTCCGGGGTCGAAGGCCCGCCGGACCCGGAGAACGCGGGTGTCCCGCTCGCATGGATTCGTTGCTGCCCTGCGCTCTCCTTGCGGGCGGGGCGCCCGTATTCCCAGGACCCCGTATCCGTTTTCGGTATGCCGTCGCGATTGCTTGCATCCGGCTCCGATGTGCCACCGTAACCGTACGCATCCGGCGTGTCGTTGCGGCCGTCGTTGCGGGCGGAGCGCCCGCGTTCCCAGGAGACACGCCGCTCCTTCATCGCCGGCTTGGCTGCATCCACCGCTACGAGCCGGTCAGCGTCGAATCCTGAATTCTGTGATGGCGGTAGCTCGGAAGACTCGGAATCGTGACCGAGCGCCGCCCTTCCACTCATCAGATCGGCGTTGCGGCGGATCTCCCGGACGAACGTTCCCAACGCCAGGAGTTGCCGATTCGTGAAGAGCTTGCGCCAAGTGTCGAGGCCGTACCCGTCCACCGAAAAGGCTCGGGCTGCCCCGACGCCCGCCTTGGGTGTAGGCTCGTTCAGCAATCCGAAGGGAATTGCCGAATACAGGTTGTCCAGCTCCGCATCGCTCACGCACGCGGCTTCCATCTCGACCTCGGTCGGCAGGCGGTACTCCTTCCCCTCCTGCCCGTCCACCACGACGGCGGTCATGCGCTCGCCGATCCGTCCCGCGCGGCCCCCGGTGCGAATATCCCTCGTCGTGACGATCGCGCCGCAGCAGGGACACTTCGCGCCGCTCCCGCTCATCGTGCCGGCGCCCAGGTTCCGGTCGTGCTCGCGCTTCTGCGCGGCGCTTCCGCTGCCCTCGGGAACGCCCCGCTCGATGCCGAACGCGACGCCGGCGCCGTCCGCCCGCGGCTCCATCGTGAGCAGCACGCGCTTCTTCGCCGTCTTGCACAGCCAGCGCGTCTTGAGCAGCGGGACCTCCGCCCGGCAGTCGCCGCACCGCACCGTGCGCGCCCAGAGATACGCCACCGCCGGCTTCGCCACCCAGCGCGGATTCGCCTCGTTTTCCAGATGGAACGAATCGAACTCCGCGTTGAGCGAGGCCACCGACACCCGCCCGTCCTCGTCCGGTTCGAGCAGCTTCGGCGGCCGGGGGCGATAACGCACCGTCGGCAGCGAAGCGGACCGCCCGCGTCCCTTGCGCCGCACCGGCTCGAACTCCGCATACGTCGGATAGCGCGCCGCCAGCGTCCGCCTCGCCCCGGCCAGCACCCGCCGTCCCCAGGCCCGCAGATGCCACGCGAAGTCCGCGCCCGCCGCCGGTGACGCCGAGCCGATGTAAGGCGACGTCACCTGCACCGCTTCTCCGTCCCCATGCCCGTACCGGGCGAGCTCCTCACGCACCGCGTTCGCCTTCGTCACCCCGTGCGCCTTCAGGAACCCCTCGACGAACCCCCGATCACCCAACGCGAACGCCGGCAACGGCCGCGTCTCCCCAGCCAGCAACCTCGGATAATGAAGCGTGCAGCGCAGGATGAACCACGCCACCGGGTTGATGTCCGCCGCCACCGCCTCGCACCCGAGCCGCATCGCTTCCAGCGGAATCGCCCCGCCCCCCGCGAACGGGTCGAGCACCCGCGGCGCCCGTCCCCCGAACGCCTCCCGGATCTCCTCCCGGAACCTCGCAAGCTCCCCGCTGCCCTCGCGCCCCCAGTGGAAGATCCCGCCCCGAGTCTCCTCCTTCATCCGCTCGCCGCCGGCGCTCGGCACTTCGACCACCCGCCCCGCCATCCGCTCCAGCAGCTTCCGGCGCGCGTCCTGGCTGCCGGGATCCGGCAACAGCGTCGCCAGCAACGCCGCCCGACTCGCCGCCAACGGCCGCCGCGCCGGCCAGATGTGCAGCGTCGAGATGTGCCCGTGCCGGACGTTCTTCTCGTGGACGGAGTCGAGGGAGACCTGCTTCAGCGGGAAAGCGGCTTCGATGAGGCGGGTGTCGAGAGTTTTCATGAAGCCATTCTTACGAAGACCGGAGACGGTGTTGTCAGACGGTGATCATCGCACCCTGCTTCATTGATTCCGGCTGAAATGGGTCAGCAGAAACTGCTCGACGAAGCCGATGAGGCTGCTGACGTCGGGTTTCTCGAATTTTTCCCACCTTGCGTGCATCGCATGATTTCTCATTTGAAGCATGGCGGCGAGCATCGATTTCTGCGCTCCCGAGACAAGCCCCTTCGATTTGAGCGCACTGATGACGTTCGACATCGATGCCTCGTCGACATTGAGACCGTTCGCCGTCGCGTGACGTTTCAATGCGTCCTCCAGCGCCGCCGACGCAAGCACCGCCGCCACGTCCTTGTTGTCCTCTGCGAGCGCCTGCTTCGCCAAGACGACGATATCGCCGAAAATTTCGGCGGAGATATCGCGCTCCACATCGAAGAGGTAACCTCCGTCGAATGCTTCCTTGGCACTTTGGAAAATACCGGCCAGTACCTTTATTTCACTTGCATTTCCGCGGCATTTTTCTTTCTCCTTGATGAAATTGAAACAGTATGGAGAATCCGCGCCGCAGGCAGCCTTGATCAGGCTTTCGACGCTCGTTGCCCATTTCTTCCAGATGCCGGATTGTACATAGCGCCCACTGTACTTGCTGTATAGGAACGGCATCTCATCCAGTTCATTTTGAAGTTCGGAAAAGCGAGTCGCGAATTTATCGTTGATCATGTATCCCTCTCCCATTGTCGGTCCGGTTCGTCCGAGTTCCCCGAGCCGCCGGTCCGGAAACACGTTCGGCCACGGCAGGGCCGACCCGCCGGTTGAATCACGAGTATCTTGCTGCTCCGGATCTCCTTGCCGACAACCGCATCATTCCCTCACGAAGCCGGAAGAAACGCATGGTGCAGCGCCACCGCCGGCGCCGCCACTCGTGGGTGGCGACTCGCCCACGCCCAGGGTTCGGCGACAAGGGTCGAAGGTTTCAGGTTTTCATCGTGGCGCGGCTCATGGTTTCTGTGGCCGGCATTCAGATACTGATTGACGCCGTGAGCGGCGGTACTTGCATCCCCGGCGATCAGATATCCGGCCATGAACCCGGCTGCGTGGTTCCCCGCATACTTGCCGGTTCGGAAGCGATCGATCCCGTTCACGACGTACTCCCGGCACAGGTGGGTGTCACCGCCGGCGATGCGCTTGCATTCGATGATCGCATGAGGATCGTGTTCGCCGAATCGACGGAGTATCCGGATGAGCAGAATGGGGATGTCGGTTCGGCCGTCCGGCCGCAGTACATCCGGGCGAGATCGGGATTCGGTGCCGGGCAGCACGACCATGATGCGGCCCCATGGTAGCTCGCCGCTGTTCAGCGCCGAGCGCATGCCGTCGCGTAGCCGCTCCGTCATCGGTACTTCCGCGGCGCCCGCGTTGACGTCCGGCAATTTCAATGCGAGCGCCCATCCTGCCTCGACGGTCCGCAGGATCGCCGTCGATATTTCGGGAGCAAGCTCGATGAAGGGTCTGCCGGCAGTGGCCGGAACGCCATGCGGCAACTTCATGCGGCGGCTCCGGAGAAGCTCTCGACGATGACGGCGTCCGCGTCTTCGAGGGCGGATACCCCCATCCAGTGTCGGCGGGCGTTCGGCTTGATGATGACGACCTCGCGGCGGCCGTGCACTCGCAATTCACGCTGACCGGACAGGGACGTGGCAAGCCGGACCTCCAGGCGGCGGCCGATCCCGTCGAGGACGTCTCTCAAGCTCCCCTCCGGTTCGACGAGCTCCGCTATGGAAGGGGCATGTCCCTCCTTGAGGACGAAGCGGACGACCCGGAGCGGTGCGTTATCGGGAAGATCGAAGACTTCGGCGCGCATGTGGCGCTGTCTTCTCGCGGCGAACCAGACGTCCATCGCGGACAGAAACGTGCGTGCATAGTCCAGCATGTGCGGTTGCGCGAGCGCGGGCTTGGCGGATTCGAGCCTGCCGGGTTTCCATTGCCAGCTCGCACGAAACAGGCCGTCACGCGCGACGGTACGTTCGGCTTCATCCAGGCCGTACAGATCGAACACGGCGTCATCGAGCGCCCGCCAGTCGGCATCACGCGGCGGGTTCCGCTGCAACTTCCGAACGAGGCGGATCAGACGTCGACCGGCCTCGGAACGCGGGGCCGTTTCGAGATCGGGAACCGGCATCCGCGCGAGGTCCCCGCGCTCGATCAGTCGCATCCACAGACCGAAGGTGGACGCGGTCATCAGGAGAAACCACGATGCGAGCGACGAGCTCAGAACGGCGGCGAGAAGGTAGGCGGTTTCAAGGCGATTTTCTGGAAAAGCGGCGCCGAGAAAGGCATCCGTGAAGACTGTATCCCGATTGGCGACGGCAACGACGGGGCGAACGTTCTCTCCAAGAAGGAATCTTTTGGCGAGCAGCAGTGGTGCTCGATAGATATTGCGACTGCGAGGTCCCTCCGCTCCGGCCTCATCAAACGAGCTCAAATCGGCTGGCTCAGAGAATGGCTGAAGATCCTTGGCGGTCAGATACGGTATCCCGTGAAGAAAGCCCGTATCGCGGCTTCGATTACCGAGCTTCAGTCCCGCGCGGAGTCGCACGTCGATTTGGCCAAGCCCTTCTTCCAGCGTCGTCAACTTCGATGTGAGTCTGTCCAACAACGCCAAATCGCGCCGACACCCGAGCAACGCCGCCTTCAGGAACTCCGGCTGTCTCTTCCAGTCGGCCAACGGTAGGGTAACGATGTCACTGGGCGCGATCTCGAAGGTATGGCTCCGTGCTCCGCCGGGGGACCAGGGAACTTGCACGGTGGTGATCGTGCCGGACGGCGACGGCCGGTGTCTCGCGAAGAGGGCGACCGCCGGCGTATTGGCATTCGGAAACAGCCAATCGGATTGATTCGACAGATTGACCAGCGTCACCGGAGACGGTTGTTCTATGAGCTGACGCGGTTTCACGGATAGAGATCGGCTGCTCGAATCCAAGGGCGTCACCGGAGACAGTTGTTCTATGAGCTGACGCGAGGCGGCTGCGCCTGTACCGCTCCGGCTGAAGAACTGGACGGCGCTCAGGATCAATCCGAATCGCGTACTGTCGGAGGCGAACTCCATCGCCCGAGAGACGAAACCGAGGCTTTCACCGCGCGGCGCATGTACCCTGCTCCGATTGTTGCTTTCGTCGCGGCGTGCCGCCGTGGCCTCCCTGCCTCCATAGCTCCACGGTGGGTTGCCCACGATGACGTCGAACCGTCTCTTGGCGCCCCGTTTGGTCAACACCGCTTGGCCGTCTGCCGTCTGCTCTACGTTTCGCGCATCGCCGACGATGAGCGTCTTGCCGATCAGCGGCTTGAATTTCAGCGCTCGGAGTGGCTTCGGGTTCGGATCGAGCTCCAGAGCCGCCAGGTAGAGGCTGAAGGCCGCAACGCGCACGGCGGCCTCGCTGATGTCCACTCCGTAGATCTGCTTGTGCAGCGTGGATCGGATCAATCGGCGGTTCGGCTCGGCACCGCCCGAACGGAGACGGACGAGCCTTCGCAACGCTTCGACCAGGAAGACGCCTGAGCCGCACGTCAGGTCGAGTACGGTTTCCTTACCGGTCAATCCATCCGTGATCTCGTCGAGGACCAGGGAGACGAGCGGCAGCCGCGTGTAGAACACGTCCGTTTCATGATGATCGTCTCGGGCCGATGAGTCTGACTTGGCGGACCGTTCATCGTCGCGGGCCGGCGGGTCCGATCGGGCGAATTGTTCGTAGATCGAACTGATCAACTCCACCGGTATCACGTCGAACTGGTACGGAAAGAACGTCATTTGTCCCTTGGGGTCATCGGCCTCGAGGAAATCCGCGACCCGACGAAGGTGACCGGCGCGCGGTACGGATGCGCCCTCGGACGGGAACATGTCGCCGTTGAAGACTTCCCGAAGCCGGTCGAACAACCGCTTCGTGGCGCGGCGATCGCGCAGTATGGCCGCCAAGGTTCCGTGACCGTAAACGCCGGCGAGATGCCGCGTCGTGACGATCCGGCGATCGATGAGGTACTGGGTGAATATCGATCGGCCGATGAGCCCCTGGGCGTCCGGGCGGCTCATGTCCGCCGACACGAGATCGCGTTCAAGTGCGGCGAGATCGGACAGCAACTGCCGATCGACGCTGGTCTTCCGATCGACCTCGTTCGCCTGCGGCTCCTGCCAGAATCGTCCGGTCTCCATGGCAAGACGCCCGGCGAACGCGTCGAGCTCCTCCAACTTGCTCTCGATCCTTTCAAAGGTTCGCAGCCGGTGTTCGGCGGCGTTCCCGGTCTGCCGGGGCCGGCCAAAGCCGTTGTAGAGCTCGATCTTCTCCGGCGAAACCACCCACAGCAGCGGCGCGAAACCCTGATTCCAGATCTCCCGATGCCATCCGGCGATCTGCTGAGCGGGCGGAACTTCCGGTTCGGACTTGAAGTAGACGGTGAGTGCCGAATCGCCTTTCCACAGGGCATCCGGGCGGAAGCTGCGGGCTCGGCCCCCGACATGCGCGTCGTTGCCTATACGCACGCCGTGGGCTGGTTGGCCATCGGCCAGATAGCCGGTGGCTTCAAGTACCTCGTACAGTAATTGGCCGGTCATCGATACCGACTCCCGGGAGGCGGGTATGACTCAAGGATTTTTACATCGTGCTTTTCATGTGCATATACCTCCTCGCCCTCATCCTCGTATTGCGCCGCATGGATCGTCAGCTTGATCGCATTCCCGATCTGCTCCAGCTCCGGCCGTCGTCCCGACAGGCGCAGGCTGTCCCGCACCAGGTTCAAGAATCCCTCGCCCCGCGCTTCCATGAAGCTGCCGCCGGTGACCGTGCTCTTGTAGTCCCGCATGAAGCCGGCGAGGAGCTGGTTGCGGCGCACGGGCTGGCAGCCCGCGTACAGGTTCTCCACGGTCAGCGTGTTGTAGAGTGCCCCCGGGTTCCGGAACTCGATACGGTCGGGGAACAGACGGATGATGATCTGCGAGCCCCCGATCTCGTAATCCCGGTGGACGACGGCGTTCACGATGGCTTCCTGGAGCGCACGGTCGGAATAACTCGGGTAGTCGTGGCGACCGCCGCCGTCCTTCCTGGAAACCGTCGGTGTCAGGGGGGAGACTCGGAGATACGTCAATGCCCGGGCGATCTGCTCCGGCAGTGGCCCGGTGATGCGCTCGCTGTCCGCCGTATTGCCGTCGGGCGTATCGTGTTTGTACGAAGCCACGTCGATGTATGCGCCGTGGACGTGCTGCTCGGGCTGCTCGGCGAAGAGGAGAATTCCCAGATGCGTCGGCACCGGACCGGCATCGGTGAGCACGACGAGCTTGTGAGCGGCGAGTGCAGGAGCCCACTCGTCCGGCGGCGACCAGTCCTGGAATCGGGTGCGGAAGTATTTCTTCAGACGGCATTTGTCCAGATCGTCCAGACTGCTGCCGATCACCGGCCGTTCTTCTATTGGGCTGGCCAGGCGGCGGGCGCTCAACATGCGGGCAAGCCGCTCGGAGGGTATCAGTCGCCGGTGGCTGCCGATGCGTTGGAGGTAGCGCCCATCGCTCGTCTGGTGCACGTCGAACATGGCCGGTGGAATCTCGATGATCAGGCACAGCTTGGGGGCATCGTCTTCCGCGGGCAGATATTCCCAGTTCAGCGCCGGGACGATCGTCGGGATGCAGTTGTTGGTGGCAGCGTTGATTACGAGCTGCTCCAGGAGATCGCGTTTCCCGGTGTCGATTCCCACCACTGCGCGGTCCGAATCGCGCACCCCCATCACCACCGTCCCGCCCCTGGTGTTGGTCATGCTGACGAAGACTTCGGCGAGCATCGGCGCAGCCCGGCCTTCTTCCGAGGCGAACGAGACCCGATCCCCCCGGAACACGACTTCCTTCAGTTCGAGCTCGGTGTCTTCGCCGGCCCGGATGGAGGACATGAGCGCAGTGACCTTCGGCATCAGCATGTTGATATGAACTCAATGCGGGCAACCGCAACGTCCATTTCGATTTCACTGCCGTCGGCCAACTCGTACACCCGCTGTCCCTCGGGTTCAATGCCGATGACCTCCAGACGCGGCCTCGGCACGA
Organism: uncultured Gammaproteobacteria bacterium; assembly: GCA_958295465.1. GTDB lineage: Bacteria > Pseudomonadota > Gammaproteobacteria > HK1 > HK1 > HK1. The sequence goes on along the minus strand of OY282353.1, from coordinate 5,653,321 downwards.
GAGAATCGATCGCCCCGGTGTCCACCGGAAACGGCCCCTTCCAGCTTCTCTCCGGCTCCGCCGGATTCCGGATGGTGACGTCGACGTGTGCGGCTCCCGTTTCATCGATCTCGTTTCGGGATCGTCCTCCCTTCAGCCCTGCTCCGCCGTCGCTTCTCGCCCCCGCAGAAGTTCCCGGTCCGGCTTCTCCCGGACGATCTCCCCATCCTTGAACACCACCACAGATCCGCCGACCGCCGGGGCCTGCCGTCACGCGCGTTCGGCGGCTCGGCACCGTCATGTCCAGACGGCCGACGCAGGCGATCTTGTCGACGTAGTAGCAGCCCTCCTCGCGGATGGTGCGGAAGATCCGGATGCCGATGGGCAGCTTGCGCTTGGGATTCATGAGGGCAGCTTAGCGCACCAGCGTCGATCCCGGGCGTAAAGGCACGGCCCACGACCGCCGGCGAATGCCGGCCACCGGCGAGCTCATGCGAGCCGCAGGCGGTACGATGACGCTCCGGCCACACGGTGTCACCGTCGCCCTTGCATTGTCGCTGGATCGCTACGGTTCCGGTCATGCGTTCCATACTCGCGCCATGACGATGCGCGAGCCCCTGGGTCCTTTCCGAGCCGGCCCCGGCGGGTTGCCGCCCTACCTGGCCGGGCGGGAATCCGCGCAAGCCGCCTGCCGGGCGTTTGTGGCCGAAGTGCGGCGCGGGCGTCCGCCTCCGCGCGAGATCGTGCTCTACGGACCGCGCGGCAACGGCAAGACGGCGCTGCTCGTCCGGCTCGAGTCAGGCTTCAGGCTTGCTCCGCCGCCTCGACCAGTGACTTGGCGGAGATGGTGTACTCGGAAGACTCGCGGCTCTTTGCGAGCAGCTTGTCGAAGGGATCCTGTATCCGCAGCAGCCGCGGCGCGGGCGTCGCGCAGTCGAAGACGACGTAGAGCCAGTAGCGCTCGCCGAGATGGCAGGCCTGTTTCCATTCGTTGGTCTCCATCCGGATGCTCCCCCGTCCCGCCCGGCCCTTGACTTCGATGTGGCGCACTTCGCCTTCCGGATGCGTGGAGAGGAGATCGAAGCCCGGCCAGTCGGGGAGGCCGGCCGGGCGGGCAAGCTCGGGCCTGGAAACGTCGCGGACCTCCCCGCCGCGCTCCCGCTCCCACGCGAGGGCGATGCGGACGGCGATCTCCTCGACCCGCGCGTCGTAGCGTTCGCCCTCCTCCCCGGAGTCGCCGGCGGGCACGGCGAGCGCGTGGGCGAGAAAGCGGACGCCGCCGGGGACGATCCGATCGGGCGCGGCATCGAGCCGGGCGAGGGCGCGTTCCTTCCCGGCGGAGAGCAATCGCTGATCCCGTTTGATCTCGTCGAGCGCATCGTCTGCTTTCGCCCCGGCGCGCTCCGCTCCGGCGCGACGCCCGGACAACTTTGCGCGGCGGGCGGCCAGGTCGGCGGCGTGAAGGTCGAAGCCGATGACGGTCCGGCGGCGCCGCTCGGGCAGCTCGGCGCGCACCGCGTCCCGGTGTTCCGCCACCAGCCGATCCAGAACCTGCCGCTCGGCGAAGCCGGCCGCCTCGGTGCGCATGACGTCGCCGCGGCCGGCCAGCGGGACCGCGCCGGGGGGAACGTCCGGCGCCCCGTGCAGCAGGAGCAAGTGCTCGACGGGGCATTCGGCCGGGGCGCTATCTTCGCCGTGGCGAAGCCCCAGCAACCGGCGTTCGATGGTTTGGCGATGGTGGGGTCCGACCGATCCACTCGGTCTGAGTGGCTTGGCCGATCCGGCCCGGCTTTCGGCATCGGCCCCGATCCGGTTTGCGGTATCCATCCCGGTCCGATCCGCCGCCTCCACCCCGAACAGGTCGGGCGTTCCCGGTTCGTCCGGCCCGGACTCCGGTTCCCGCTCGACGGACACCACGGCGAGGTGGAAGAAGTATGGGGCATCCGCCCTGGGGTCCGTGAAGATCGCGCCGCGCCGGGCGTCGCGGCCGAACGCCGTCAGGGTCCGGTGGGACAGCGCCTCGAAGACCGGCTCGCCGGGGTGCAGCCAGATGCAGGGGGTGTCGGGTTGGGCCGCCGGCCCCTGCCCCGCTTCGGAGCAGGGCCGAGCGGCTGATCCCTGCGCTGCCTCGGGATAGGGATGGGTGGTCGGTCTCTGCGTTGCATCGGGGTAGAGCCAGGTTGCCGGTCTCTGCGCCGCCTCGGGGTCAAGCTGGCCTGCCGGCCCCCGTACCGTCTCGGGGTAGGGTTGGCTTACCGCCGGCCTCGGCCCCTGCACCGTCTCGGGCCGGCGCACGCACAGGCGCTCGCGCGCCGCGGCGGGATAGCTTTCGAGCGCGGGCAGCAGCGGATCGAGTGCGCCCGCGCGTCGCGGGGCGAGGGAGAAGAGGCCGTCGAGATCTCCACGGATCTCCAGGTCGAGCAGGCCGGCGGCCTTCTCGACGAAGCGCCGCACGTAGCCGGGCAGGAGTTGCAGGTAACGCTCGCGCTCCATGTCGTCCCGGAGCCCGTCGAGGCGTTCGGCGATCTCCCCCGATCCCGGCGGAGCGCCGTAGATGCGCCGCTCCCGCTCTCCGATGCCGCGCACCCGCTCCCCGGTGAGTGCGCTCCCGACCCGCTCCAGGACGCGCCGTTCGCCCTCGGCGGTGAGCGCCTCGATCATGTATTCGCGCAACGAGGCGTTCTCGAAAAGCTGCCCGATGACGTCGAACACCTTGTCGGAGCGGAGTTCGCGGCGGATCGCTTCGAGCTTTTCGAGCAGGACCTTGAGCACCCGCCCTTCGTGGGTGCCGCCCGCGATGAGGTTGACGATCCGCACGTCGCGTTGCTGGCCGTAGCGGTGGATGCGGCCCATGCGCTGTTCGAGCCGCGCCGGGTTCCAGGGCACGTCGTAGTTCACCATCAGCCGGCAGAACTGGAGGTTGATGCCTTCGCCCGCGGCGTCGGTGGCGACGAGGTAGCGGGCGCCGTCCGGCCGGCGGAAGCGCGCCACCTGCTCCTCGCGTTCGGGCCAGGCCATGCCGCCGTGGATCTGCGCGATGCGCCCCGAGAAGCCGAGCCCTTCCAGGCGGCGGATCAGGTACTCCACGGTGTCGCGGTGCTCGCTGAAGATCAGCCACTTCTCGCCCGCGTGGTGCGGGTCTTCGAGCACCTCGCGCAGCTTCTCGAACTTCGATTCGCGGCCCGACTCGAAGAGCCTGCGCGCACGCGCGCCCAAGTCTTCGAGCGCCTTGATCTCGTGTCGCAGCTCCTCGACGGTGACGGCGATCACCGCACCGAGCACCGCATCTTCGTAGCTCTCGTTCCGCTCGCCGGCGTGGATGCTGTCGGCGGGTTCGGCGCCGGCGGCGCTGCCGGTGCCTCCGGTAACGGTGTCACGGATGCTGGCGTTGCGGATACCAGCGTTACGGGCGCCGGCGTCACGAGTGCCGGGGGTATCGGGAGCGCCGTCCTCGGCGCCGTGGGCATCGAAGAAGTCCTCCCGGTGCTTGCGGTCGAGGCCGCGCCGGCGGCGCGCAAACGCGGCGGGGCCACCGCCTCCGGCGCCGGCGTCACGGGCGCCGGGTGTGTCGGGAGTGCCGGGGGCCTCGTCCTCGGCGCCGTGGATGTCGAAGAAGTCCTCCCGGTACTCGCGGTCGAGACCGCGCTGACGGCGCGCGAGCTCCGCCGCGTCCATCCTCCCGGATTGCAGATCGTCGATGGTCTGCCTGAGTTTCCCGATCCTCCGCTCGAAGGAGCGCAGCAGCGCCCAGGTCGAGCTGGCGAGCCGCCGCTGAAAGACGCTCATCGCGAGCCGGACCGCCGGACGGTTGTCGAGCGCGCGGTTGTAGACGCGGCGGAGGTAGGCGGTGGTGAGGTCGTACAACGCCTGCTCGCCTTCCGGGCCGGGGCTCAGGGCGTAGCTGAAGGTGTCGCACGCGCGCTGCCGGTAGAGGGGGCGGCCGTCCAGGCCGACCATCTCCTCCTTGGTGCGGCGGATGAAGTGGCGGACCCGCTCCGGTTGCGGGAAGCGGCGGAGCGCCTCGCCGGTCGAGAAGATCCGCGGGTCGAGCAGCCGCCAGAGGTGGTGCCAGGGCGAGTCCCTTCCCATGTGCGGGGTCGCGGTGAGTAGCAGCAGATGCCGGGCCGACCAGCCGAGACCGGCGAAGCGGTCCGCCGAGGCGGTGCGGTTCGTCGAGGCGGTGCGGTTTGCCGGGGCGGTGTGGTCTGCCGAAACTCCGCGGTCTGGCGAAGCACTCCGACTCGTCGAAACATTCTGGCCCGCCGAAACGCCCCAACCCACCGAAGCACTCCGGCCCGCCGAAGCACCCCGGCCCACCGAAACGCCGCCGCCGGCCAGCGTTTCCGCCAACTTGTAGCGCCGCGTCTTGCGGACACGGTGGTTCTCGGTCACGGCGGCCAGCTTGTGCGCTTCGTCGAAGACGACGAGATCGTAGGCGGGCACGCCGGCCTCCCGCAGCGCGCCGAACGCCTGTCCGCCGGCCAGGGTGTCCAGCGACACGATGACGAGGTCGCTTCCAGTGCCCCGGAACGGATTGCCGGCCCGCGCGTCCGCCCCGGAGACGATGCGGAATTGCAGGCGGAACAGGGTGCGGAGCTCCCGCTCCCAGTTCCCGACGAGGCCGGCGGGCGGGACCACGAGCACCCGCCGGATGCGCCCGCGCGCGAGCATCTCGCGCACGTAGAGACCGGTCATGATGGTCTTGCCGGCTCCGGCGTCGTCGGCCAGGAGGAAGCGCAACGGATCCTGTCGGAGCATGCGCTCGTAGACCGCGATGCGCTGGTGGGGAAGGGGGTCGATGCGCGCCGTCTCGCTGGCGAAGGCGGGATTGAACTGGTGCCCGTGGGCGAGCCGCAGGGCTTCCGCGACGGCGGAAAGCGCGGCCGGGTCTCCGGCGAAGTCGAGCGGGGGTGGGGTGGATGGGGCAGGCAAGGCATCATCTCCGCCCGGGGCGCCTCGGCGCCGATGGGAGCTTGGCCCGGGCCTCGCGGAGAATAAAGAATAATCCTGCCGGACGGGCGCGGCGATTGCGCCGGAAGACTGCATTTGGTCCCCTATCCGTGAAGTCTTCGACAAAACGACGATGATTTTCGCCAACCGGCGTTTGGTTCCGGCCATGCCGGGTTGGGATGGGATGGGCTCGCGGCCGATGTGCGTCTTCTTCCCCGGCCGCTACTCCCTCTGCACAGTGGTTTTGACCGATGCAGGTGGCATGAGCCTGATCCCGATGATGAAGCTGCGCATGGCGCAGCCCGGCCACTTGGTCGATCTCCGCGCGATCGAGTCCCTGCGCGGGGTGTGTGTCGAGGGACAACATCCATCACGGGTGGGCGACTTGTCCAATCACCGAGAACGGATGCCTGAGGATCATGGCGCAACCCGGCTATCCCGACCACCTGCCGGTGCTCGCCGTCGCCGAACGACTCCGCCAGGCGACCGCCACCCGCCATCATCGGTTCTGGCCCGACACGACGAGTCTTCTGAGCCCGGGCGTCGCTGATTGGCACCACGCCATCGGGCCGAAGCAGATCACCGATGCGTATCTGCTGGCGCTTGCCGTCGAACGGCAGGGACGTTTCGCTACGTTCGACACCCGCGTCGCCCCGAGCACCGTGACCGGAGCCGACAGCCGGCACATCTGCGTCATCTGACGGGCGTTCAACGATCCTCCGCGGGTGGGCGAGGTGGAAATGGCTGCTCACCACTTCCTCGCCCCGCCCGCCATCCGGCGCTCAACTCCGGTCGAGGCCGATCGCCACGTAACGCCGGTGGTCGTTGCGCTCGACGAGCAGCAGCAGGGGCTTGTCGCCGGACGCCGCCGCGCGGACCACGCCGGCCACTTCGCCGGGACTGCTCACTGTCTTGCTCCCCGCGCGCACGATGACGTCGCCGGGGCGCAGTCCCGCGCGGGCGGCGGGGCTGCCGGGGACGACCCCGGTGATCGAGACCCCTGCCTCGCCCGGCTCGCCCCGCGCCGCGAGCGCCACCCCGAGCCTCGGAGCGTCGCCGCCGTCGTCTGCCGCCAGGGCCGTGGCGAGCGATGCGCCTTCCTGCGCCTGCACGCCGACCGTGGCGGTGAGCGTTTCCCGGCCACCGTCACGCCGGATCTCGACCTCCGCCTCGGTCCCCGTATCGAGCTCCGCGACGATGCGGGGCAGATCCTTCATCGCATCGATCGGTCGTCCGGCGAACGAGACGATGACGTCGCCGGGGCGCAGTCCCGCGCGGGCAGCGGGGCCGTCCGCCATCACCGACGCCACCAGCGCGCCCTTCGCTTCGTCGAGGCCCAGCGCCTCGGCCAGGGTCTCGTCGACGTGCTGGATCGCCACCCCCAGCCAGCCGCGCTCGACCCTGCCGCCGGCGCGCAGCGACTCGATGACCGGCTCGGCGACGTTCGCGGGCACCGCGAAGCCGATGCCGACGTTCCCGCCGGTGGGGCTGAAGATCGCGGAGTTCACGCCGATCACGCGCCCGCCGCGGTCGAACAGCGGGCCGCCGGAGCTGCCGCGGTTGATCGGGGCGTCGAGCTGGAGGTAGTCGTCGTAGGGACCCGAGCCGATGTCACGGCCCCGCGCGGAGACGATGCCCGCGGTGACGGTGCCGCCGAGCCCGAAGGGGCTCCCCACCGCGACCACCCAGTCGCCGACCCGCGTCGTATCGGAATCCCCGAATTCGACGATCGGCAGCGCTTCGCCGGCGTCGATCTCGAGGAGCGCGAGGTCGGTCTTCGGATCGGCGCCCGCGACCCGTGCTTCGAGCGTCCGTCCATCGTGCAGCGTGACCGTCACCGTGTCCGCCCCCTTCACCACGTGATGGCTGGTGACGACGAGCCCCGAGGCGTCGATGATGAATCCGGAGCCGACGCCCTCGGCCCTCGGCACGCCGGGCGCTCCATTCCAGGGCATCGGCAGGAAGCGCCGGAAGGACTCCGGGATCTCCGTTCCCGGTCGCTGCCGCCATGCGTGCGACTGGGCGGCGGGCCGGATGGCGCGGGTGACCTCGACGTTGACGACGGCGGGCCGCACCGTGCTCACGAGGTCGGCGAAGCCGCCGTGCACCGCGGCCATCGGGACACCGGTTCCGGCATTCGCACCGGCACCGGCGGATGCGGCTGCCGCGGCGCTCGCCGGGTTCCAGGGCTCGCCGAGCGCGACGGCGCCGATGATCGCGGCCGATACCGCGGCCGCGACGAGCGCGCGTCCGGTCCGGGTTCTCGTCCCTGCGTGGTGGTTGTGCAGCTTCGAGCTCTGGTTGGACGAGTCCCCTGCTCGGGGCGGGGTCCGGGTCTTCGTCCGTGCGGAATGGTCGTGCAACATGGGAGTGCCTCCTGGATGTTTCCGGAACATGGATCGGGGTTCAGTGGAAAGGCAGGATAGAGACGGTCGGATTACCGCTCGGTGGCCACGACATGAACGTTTTTTCATCTCGGGCGCGGGATGAAGCACGGCGCTTTCGTCGAGCCCGCGTTCCCGGGAACCGCGCCAATCCACGTCGCGGCGATTCTGCGAGCGGGTTCAGGCTTGGCGGAAATGTCCGGTCATGGGCTCACGTGCCCTCGCCGAGGCGGCGCAACGCAAGCTCCACCGGGAGTGCCCGAGCGCAGATCGTCGAGCACCGGGCAGTGCTCGTTGACGGCGTGGCGAAGCCGTTCGAGATCTTCGTCGCTCGCCGGGCTCTCCACCACGATTTCACCGTGGATTCGCCGATAGCCGGCACGGATGGGCGGGTCCTGGTCCGGGTCGAGAAAACCGCGGGCGTCGGAGGCGCCGGAGACGTTCACCGCCACCGAGTCGAGCGGGCTCCCCAGATGGTCCGCGTAGAGGCGGTACGTGATCTCGTGGCAGGCGGTGCGTGCCGCGAGCACCAGCTCGCGCAGCAGCTCGCGAAGGAGGTCGTGCGCCGCATCCACGGAATGCCGATGGACGAGGCGCTCAGGCTCGAATCGACGTCGTTCCGCAACCTCGCGCACTCCGAGGATCTGGCGGAGGGGAACGCGGCGTTCCGGGAGCGCAGGCAGGCCCGGTTCAAGTCGCGCTGAAGATCTCGCCGGGGCCGGGACGCGGACCGGCCGGGGTTTCGGGAAGCCTCGCCGTGGCCGGGATGGGCGTGGACCCGAGCGGCTCAGGCAGCCTCCCGCCGGTGCGAATCGAGCACCCGTACCTGCTGCGGCGCGTCGATCGTGCGCACGATGTCGAGCCCGTTGTACGACTGCACGTCGAAGAACCGGAGGACGTGGTCGAGCGCCTTCTCGGGGTCGAAATCCTTGCAGGAATAGGCGTCGAACGAGAAGAAGTTCTCCTCGGTCCAGGTGTGGATGGCGGCGTGCGACTCGAGCCACACCGTCACTCCGGAGATGCCGGCCTCCTCGTTCTGCCGCTTCGCCAGGTGGTGCTCCATCGCGTTGACCGCGTTCGCCTGGATCCCCTCGGCCTTGAGCGATTCGACGAAGCGGTTCAGCTCGCTGCCCGCGAACGGGAACCGGGCCACGAGCGGCGGATAGACCAGGGTCATGTCGAGCGCCACCGAAAGGCCTTCCAGCAGGTGGTAGATCGTGGTGGTCTCGCCGATGCCGCGCGCGGTCGAGGTCCGGACGTCGAGGAGGATGTGCCGGCCGACGAAACCCTCGGTGCCGGTGAGATCCTGGACCGTGTTGACGACTTCGATGCTCATGTTCTCCTCGACGCCGGATTGCTTCGGGCCGGACTCAGATCGGGATGGACGGATACCGGTCCGAGCGCGTGCCCGGGATCGGCCGGTTGTCTCGAGCGTGGTAGGTGAATACCGCCGAGAGCTTGACCTTTCCGGAACGGTTCTTGCTTGCGGCGTGGAACAGCCGGCAGTGGAAGAAAAGGGCGTCGCCCGCTTCGAGCTCGACCAGGGACGCGGTGTCGATGAGCTTGCGGTTCTCGTCGAGCTCCGGGCGCAGGAACAGGTGGCGGTCGAGGCGGCCCCGATCGAGGTGCGCCCGGTGGCTGCCCGGGATCACCCGCAACGCACCGTTCTCCTCGCGCTCCGGGCCGAGGGCGAGCCATGTCGAGACGAGCTCCGGTGCGTCGAACGACCAGTACCGGATGTCCTGGTGCCACGCCGTCTCGCTGCTGAATCCGGGATGCTTCGTCATCACGCAGTTGTGGTGGCACTGGGACATCTCTATCCGCTCCTTGCGCATCACGCTGCGAAGCGTCGCCGCCAACTCGGGCGCGGTGGCCCACCGGCGGAAGATCGAGCCGCGCGAATACGCCTGGAGCAGCCGGCGTGGCGTGCTCCCGCCCTCCGCGTCACGGCTTGCGGGCGAGCCCGGATAGCCCACGTCCGCCTCGAACTCCGCCGGCGCCTGCAGCGGATCGAGCGCACGCAGCACGGCTTCGCGCATCGCCCCGACGTCCTCCCGCCCGGCGAGCCCGCGGACGATCAGGTAGCCGTCACGCTCGAACGTGTCCGGCGAAAGCTCGTGCATCGCGTCGTTCATCGGATGCGGTCCCCTCGAAAGCCGTTCGTCCACGGTGCGCAAGCCTTGCTCGCGCGATGCGGGGAGTCTACGCCGATCGCTCCGAATCCTCAGTTCCCCGGCGCCTGCTTTCCGAACCGGCCGGGCCGGATGCCGCGCGCCGGCCGCGCAGGCGGTATGATCCCGATGTCCGCATGACGCCCCGGAACCGGGGGCGCCGACCCGGCGATCAGGGAGGAACGGCGCAATGCAGCTCGCCCGAGTGGACCGCTCCACCGCGCAGGCGGCAATCGAGCTGCCGCGGGAGTACAACGCCGCGCTGGAGTTCATCGACGCCAATCTCGCGAGAGGGCGGGGGGAGAAGGTCGCGTTCATCGACGCCGCCGGGCGCCATACCTACGCCGCGCTGGCGGAGCGGGTGAATCGGGCGGGCAATGCGTTGCGTGCGCTCGGCGCGGGGATGGAGACCCGGGTGCTGATGTGCATGCTCGACGGCATCGACTTCCCGGCGGTGTTCTGGGGAGCGATCAAGGCCGGCTGCGTGCCGATCCCGATCAACACCCTGCTGACCTCGAACGACTACGCCCACCTTCTGTGCGACTCGCGGGCGCGTATCGTGGTCGTGAGCGAGGCGCTGCTCGACCGGTTCGCGCCGGCGCTCGAAGAGCGGACGCACGTCGAGCGGGTGGTGATCGCGGGGGGCGTGGCGCAGAGCGATGCCCCCGCACCGGCAGGGGCCGGAACCTCCGGCCGCCCGCGGACGGCGGCCGGGACCGGCGCCGCCGATCATTGCCGGCTCGCGGATCTCATCGCGGCGGCTTCTCCGCGGCTCGACGCGGCGCCCACCACCTGCGACGACGTCGCGTTCTGGCTCTATACCTCCGGTTCCACGGGCATCCCGAAAGGCTCGATGCACCTGCACCGCGATCTGGTCACCACCGCCGAGCACTACGGGGTGGCGACGCTCGGGATCCGGGAGGACGATCTCGTCTACTCCGCCGCCAAGCTCTTCTTCGCCTACGGGTTGGGCAACGCGATGACCTTCCCGTTCTACGTCGGGGCGACGACGGTGGTCCTCGCCGGACGCCCGACGCCGGACGCGGTGACGGCGCTCCTGCGCGAGCATCGGCCGACGATCTTCTACGGTGTGCCGACGCTCTACGGCGCGATGCTCGCGCAGCCCTCCGGCAGCCCCGGGGACGGCTCGCCCCGGCTGCGCCTCGCGGTCTCGGCCGGTGAGGCGCTGCCGGCGGAGATCGGCACGGCGTGGGAGGAGCGCTTCGGCGCCCCGATCCTCGACGGCCTCGGCTCGACGGAGATGCTGCACATCTTCCTCTCCAACCGCGAGGGCGACGTGCGTTACGGAACCTCGGGGAAGGCGGTGCCGGGGTATCGGCTCAAGGTGGTCACCGAGGCCGGCGAGCCCGCGGCGCCGGGCGAGATCGGGGAGCTGTGGGTGAGCGGAGACTCCTCCGCGGCCGCCTACTGGAACCAGCGGGAGAAGTCGCTCGCCACCTTCCACGGACCCTGGACCCGCACCGGGGACAAGTACGTCGTCGACGAGGAAGGCTACCACCACTACCGCGGGCGCACCGACGACATGCTCAAGGTGGGCGGGCAGTGGGTGTCGCCCTTCGAGGTGGAGTCCGCGCTGCTCGGGCACGAGGCGGTGCTCGAAGCGGCGGTGGTCGCGGCCGAGGACGAGCGGGGCCTGGTCAAACCGAAGGCTTTCGTCGTGCCCCGGGAAGGCGTCGAGGCGGACGCGGCGCTTGCCGCCGCCCTCCAGGAGTTCGTCAAGGACCGGCTCGCACCGTTCAAGTACCCGCGCTGGATCGAATTCGCGGGGGACCTCCCGAAGACCGCCACCGGAAAGATCCAGCGGTTCAAGCTCCGGCGGTAGCGCGCGCGCCGGCCGCGAGCGGGAAGGAGCGGGTGGAACCGGCTCGCGGCGCCGCCCCGGCCGGGTCCGGAGTCCTCTCGTCCCGGCCCTCCGCGGTCATGCGTGGCCCGCGTCGCCCGACAGATGGTGTGGCTCGATGCCGAGCAGGCGCGCCGCCGACGCCCACCGGTCTTCGTAGGGGGTGTCGAAGATGATCCGGGCGTCCGCCGGCCCGCTCAGCCATGCGTTCTGCCGGAGCTCGTGCTCGATCTGTCCGGCCCCCCAGCCGGCGTAGCCGAGGGCGATGGCGATACGCTCCGGGCCACGCCCTTCTGCAACCGCCGAGAGAATGTCCCTCGACGTCGCGATGCCGATCTCGTCCCCTACCGTGAGCACCGCATCCCAGTCGCCCGGCGGGTGGTGGATGACGAATCCGCGCTCGCGCTGCACCGGACCGCCCTGGAGTACCGGGACCCGCTCGGCGTCGCGCGAGGTGGCCTCGATGCTCATGTGGTCGAGGACCGCGGTGAGCTCGATGTCGAGCGGCCGGTTGATGACGATGCCCATCGCACCGTCCTCGCTGTGCGCGCACATCAGGGTCACGGTCCGATGAAAGTTCGGATCGGCGAGGCTGGGCATCGCGATGAGGAACTGGTTGGTCAGATCCATGCGGGCCATTATGGCAGGGTGCGCGACGGCGACAAGCGAACGGGGTACGGAGAGTGTGTCGCGCGGCCCCTCAGGGGCTCGTGAAGCGGTTGTCCGAGTGGAAGAGCCAGGTGCGCTCGATGTGGAGGACGTCCACCGTTTTCGCGATGCCCTCCGGGAATTCCGCAAACGGTGCGGCGAGCCGCACGATGTGGATCGCGGCATCGTCCAGAATGCGCTCGTCCGACGATTGCCGTAGCGCGACGGCCTCGATGGTGCCATCGGGGTTGAGAGCGACTTCGAGGCGCAGGCTGCCGGACAGCCCCCGTCGCGCTGCTTCGTCGGGGTAGTTCAGGTTGCCGACGTGCTCGACCTTGCGCCGCCACGCATCCATGTAGACCGCGAACTCGTGTTCCCGGGTTCGCGCGGATATCCACTTGCGTCGCGGCCGTTCGGCATACGCTCGAAGCTTGCGTTCGAGCACCGCGCTGAGCGCCGCGATCTCGCGGCGGCGGTCCATGGTCATGGCCGCACCGCCCCTGCCGGTTGCCGCGGGGGCGGCGGGGATCGGATCCGGATCGGTTTCGGGCCGGGCGTCCGTGGCCCCGCCGGTTGCCGCTCGTGCGGGTCGCACTGCCGCTCGTGGACCGATCGGCTCCCGCGCCGGACGGGGCTGCGCGAATGATGGAGCCGGTTCGACGAGGATCGTCTCCGCCACGGTCCGGACGGACGCCCCTTTCGTTCTGGCCGCCGGCCTCGCGTCGCTTCGGCTCGGGGCGGAATCGGGCGGTGTCCCGGACGCCGGACCCGGCCGCGGTGCGGCCCCCGGCGCCGGCATCGCGTCCGCCACCCGCCGCCCGGCCGCCGGCATCGCGGGCTCGGCCGCGGCCGTGGACGATTCGCCGGCAGGCGGCGGTGCGCTTCGCGGTCTCTCGGGGCGTGCCTTCCCGGCGCCGTCCCTGCCGCCGTCCCGGTTCGCCTGGGCCAGGTAGTCGGGCTGGTCCGGCGCCGGCTCGGCGCTCGGCGGCACGAGTACGACGTCGAGCCTTTCGACGCGGCGTTCGGGGCGGTCCTCGGGCACGAACGTCACTCCGAGGATGAGGATCAGGTGGGCCAGGACGGCAAGGAAGATCGTCGCGCCGAGACGGTCGGCGGGCGAAACGCAGGGATGGGCGAGGGGCGCGTGCAACGGATTGTCCGACCCGACCGTATGTATCCCGGGGATCAACGGGCGGCGAGCCTCGCTTCGATGGCGGTCATGAGCTCGCCGGCGACGTCGGTGCCGAACACGGCATCGATCTCGCGAACGCACGTGGGGCTGGTGACGTTGATCTCGGTGAGGTAGTCCCCGATGACGTCGAGTCCGACGAAGACGAGGCCCTTCTCGCGCAGCACCGGCCCCACCTCGCTCGCGATCGCGCGCATCCGTGCCGTGAGCTCCATGCCCACGCCCCGCGCCCCGGCCGCGAGGTTGCCGCGCGCGTCGTCGCCCGCCGGCACTCTGGCAAGGGCGTAGTCGACCGGCTCTCCGTCGATCAGGAGCACCCGCTTGTCTCCCTCGCGGATCTCCGGGACGTAGCGCTGGCACATCGCGTAGCGGGTCTGTTGCCGGGTCAGGGTCTCGAAGATGACGTTCACGTTCGGATCGCCGGCCCGCACCCGGAAGATCGACACCCCCCCCATGCCATCGAGCGGCTTGACGATGACGTCCCCGTGTTCGTCGAGGAAAGCGCCCATCCGCGCGTGCTCCCGCGTCACCAGGGTGGGCGGGCAGCACTGCGGGAACCAGGCGGTGAACATCTTCTCGTTGGCGTCACGCAGGCTCCCCGGTTTGTTGACCACGAGCACTCCGGCCGCCTCGGCCCGCTCCAGGATGTACGTCGAGTACACGAACTCCATGTCGAAAGGGGGGTCCTTGCGCATCAGGATGACGTCGAGCGACGCCAGCGCACCGGTCCGGGGCTCGCCCAGGGTGTACCAGTCGTGCGGGTCGTCGCGCACGTCGATGGGGCGCATCCGGGCGCGGGCGTCGCCGTCGCGCACGAACAGATCGCCGAGCTCCATGTAGCGGAGTTCCCAGCCCCGGCGCTGCGCCGCGAGCATCATCGCGAGGGTGGTGTCCTTCTTGACGTTGATGGAACCGATGGGGTCCATCACGACGCCGACCTTGACGTTCATCGGATCACCTTCCTGGTTGGCTGCATGACCATCCGATCCGTTCGGTGCGCCGAAATGCCGGACTCTTCCGCTCGGGATTCGGGGAAACGCGGGGCAGGCCGCTCCGGGATCGCAAGGTTACTGCTTCGTCGGCATCTCGAAGCGGTCGGGACCTTCTCCCGGCGGGAAACGGACTGGATCGGTACGCCGCGGAGAACAGACAGGCCGCCGCTGCCCGTGAGGCTGAAGTCATCGCTGAAATCGTCCGGCAGGATTCCCGCCCGCGTCCCTTGTCCGTCGTTCGCAGTCTTTCACGTACATGCCGAAGTGTCGTATTCGTCAGGGTCGTGTCGCCCGCGTCCCTCATCCGTCGTTCGCAGTCTTTCACCCGACAACCCTCGCACAATACCGTAGCATTGAACCCGGAATGCGCCCACGACCGACGCGGGGTTCGAATCGCGATGCCCGACACGCCACGACGCCCGCTCTGAGATGCCCGATCTGAAGATAGCCACCCGCAAGAGCCCGCTGGCGCTGTGGCAGGCGGAGCACGTCGCGAGCGCATTGCGCACGCGGAATCCCGGACTCGATGTCGAGCTCGTGGCGATGCGCACCAGCGGCGACAGGCTGCTCGACGCGCCGCTCGCCAGGGTCGGCGGCAAGGGGCTGTTCATCAAGGAGCTGGAGCGCGCGCTGCTCGACGGGCGCGCGGACGTCGCGGTGCATTCGATGAAGGACGTTCCGGTCGAGCTGCCGCCCGAGCTTCACCTTCCGGTCGTCATGGCGCGCGCGGACCCCCGCGACGCACTCGTCTCGATGCGCTTCGGCGGACTCGACGCGCTGCCGCCGGGGGCCGTGGTCGGGACTTCGAGCCTGCGCCGCCGGTGCCAGCTCGCGGCGTATCGTCCGGACCTGCGCATCGAGAACCTGCGCGGGGGTGTCGACACCCGGCTGCGGCGGCTCGATGACGGCGACTTCGATGCGATCGTGCTCGCGGTGTCCGGCCTCGAACGCGGTGGGCACGGCGCGCGGGTGACCGAGGCGCTGGACGTGGCGACCATGCTGCCCGCGGCCGGGCAGGGGGCGCTGGGCATCGAATGCCGCCGGGGCGACGCGCGGGTGGAAGCGCTCGTCGCGCCGCTGGCGTGTCCGCGCAGCAGCGCCTGCGTGCTCGCCGAACGGGCCTTCAACCGGCGGCTCGAAGGAGGCTGCCAGGTGCCGATCGCGGCCTATGCGACCCTCGAAGACGGGGGCCTGAGCCTGCGCGGCCTCGTCGCCAGCCTCGACGGCGCACGGGTGCTGCGCGCGCGCGTCCGGGGCCACGTGGAGGACGCGGAACCGCTCGGCGCCGAGGCCGCCGCCGTGGTTCTGGGGCAGGGCGCGGGCGAGATCCTCGCGCGCATCTACGCGGAGGCCGGCCGTTGAGCGGGCGGCGCCGGCGGACGCGGTGTCGCGGAGAGGGTGGGAGGCAATCGAAGGGGACCTGCCAGTTGCATGAAATGCCTGTCCATACATGCGTTCGCTGCACAAAATATGGGGGGTTTCAGACCGAAGCAGCGTGTGGCTCGAGTTCACTGCCAGTGAGGGTAAGCCACACGCGCCAATGGTCTTCTTCAGGCCGTCATTCCTCGTCATTCCCGCGAAAGCGGGAATCCAGAGATTTGTATGAAAATTCCATGTGTTTAAATCCTTGCAAGTAAATCCAATGTCACTCTGTATGTCGGTGTCACGTCGAATCTCATTCAGCGGATCTGGCAACGCAAGAATCATTTTGTGGAAGGATTCACGAAACGTGACAGTGTTCACCGATTGGTTTGGTACGAGATTCATGAATCTATGGAAAGTGCCATCCAGAGAGAAAAGGCGATCAAGAAATGGAATCGGGTGTGGAAGATTGGGTTGATTGAGGAGAGTAATCCGACATGGAGAGACTTGTATAATGAGATTGATTGAAATGGATTCCCGCTTCCGCGGGAATGACGTACTGAGCCCGCGGAGCCTGTCCTCGCGAAAGCGAGGGCATGACAGATCTTTGATTTATGTAACAATGGGGGAGAGACAGCATGATCCACACGGTCCGCATTCGCGGCTTCAAGCGTTTCGAGGAGATGGAATTCCGCCTGCCCGACCACGTAGTGCTGGCTGGCCCCAACAACACCGGCAAGACCACGGTGCTCCAGGCAATCGCCTCATGGTCGCTGGCGCTACGGCGGTGGCGAGAGCTCAACGACTTCCGACTGCGCCGGGGCTTGGCCTATGGCCGTGCGCCGGTCGCCCGGCAGGCGTTTTCGGCGGTTCCTCTGCGGAGCTTCGATCTGTTGTGGACGGATCGACGATATCGGGGACAGATCGAGATCGAGCTCCGGCACGATGCCGGCTGGTCGGTGACGATGGAGTTCACCGCCGACAGCACCGAACAAATTCATGTCCGTCCCCAGGCGAAGACGATTGCCATACCGAAGGCGAGTACGGCTTCCCGGCCCACGACAAAAGAGTCGGCTAAAGAAAAAGCCAGCCTGCTGCGGGAGCTCGATCTGCGAACGGTGTTCGTGCCTCCGATGACCGGACTCGGGACCGAGGAACCACTCTTCCATCCGCCGAAAATCGAACAGCTTCTCGGCCTCGGCCGCCCCGGCGAGGTGCTGCGCAATCTGCTTGCGGAGGCGAGCCGGAACGAACGCGCGTGGGGCGCGCTCAAAGCGTCCATCAGCAAGCTGTTCGGCTACGACCTCCTGCCACCCGACGCGAGTGGCGCCCATATCCTCGCGGAATACACCATGACCGAGGGCGGGCCGCGGCTGGACATCGCGAGCGCGGGCAGCGGGTTTCAACAGATATTGATGCTGCTCGCCTTCCTGAACACGCGGCAAGGCGCCGTGCTGCTTCTGGATGAGCCGGATGCGCATCTGCACGTCATTCTCCAGGACGCCATCTATCACGAACTACGGACCGTAGCCGCCCGGCAGCGATCGCAACTCATCGTTGCGACACACTCCGAAGTCGTCATCAACGCCGTCGAGCCCCGCGAGCTATGCGTCATGCTCGATAGACCGAGGATGGTCGCCGACACCAACGAGCGCAGCCGGCTCATTTCCTCGCTTCGCGTGTTGAGCAACGCGGACGTCATGCAGGCGCTGAGGGTGCGCGGCATCCTCTACGTCGAGGACTACACGGACATCAACATTCTGCGCGCCTGGGCGGCGAACCTGGAACACCGAGCCGCGGGCCTGCTCGATACCGAACTGATGTGGAAGCCGTTGGTCTTCCAGGCGCAGGAGGGACGACCGGGGATCAGGGCGCGCGATCACTTCGACGCATTGCAGCTCGTGCGCGAGGGGCTTCCCGGGCTTGAACTGCACGACGGCGATGCACAGCCGTCCGTCCCGGACACGGAGATCACGGGCGCCGGGTTGCAGCGGCTCCGCTGGCGCCGCTACGAGATCGAGAGCTATCTCGTCCACCCGGATGCGCTCGCCCGCTTCGTCGAGGCGGTGGTCGGAACCGATTCCGCCGCGGCGCACGTCGAGGACATGCTCGCGTACTGGCGCGACGAGTTCCCGCCGGCGGTGGTGAGGGACCCGCTCGGTGACCATGAATTCTTGAACACGACCAAGGCCCGCACGCGACTCATCCCTCCGTTGCTGGATGCAGCCGGACTCCGCGGCCTGCCTTGCACCCGCCACCACGAGATCGCGGCGGGGATGCGCCCCGAGGAGATCCACCCGGAAGTCGTGGAAAAGCTCGATGCGATCTGCCGCGCCTTCGGGACCGAGCCATGAACGCGCACGAGGTCCCCGAACCCATCCTCAACTCGCCGTTCGAGGAGCCGGAAGCGCACTGGTGGATCACCGAGCACGATCCGCCGGAGCGGCGGGCGGGCCGGCGGGCGGCCATGTACTTCTACCGGCAGCCGGGGCGCGAGCCGTCGCAGGACGAGGGAATCGGAACGGCCATCGAGCTGAAGCTGGTCAACCGGATCCGCGCCAAGCTCGCCGAATGGCGGCCCCTGGCGTTGCGCGGCGAAGGCGGGGTGACCCGCACCACCGTGGAGCTGCTGCGCTACTGGCGGCGGGAATGCATGCCCAGCATTACCGGAAAGAGATCGAATACGAACTGCGTGATGCTCATGAGAGCGACCCATGCCGCATCAGGGAGAGGTGCGCAGCCGCCGGAAGCCGCCGGCAACCCCTGGTGGACAGGCGCGGCGCAAGTGCCCCGGGAACCGTGGGATCGATTCGCACGGATCCGTGCGGAGGCGGACCGGTGAGTGCGCAACGCCTGCCCGGCGTGCGGGTGCTCGTGACCCGGCCCGAGCCCGCGGCGGGGCGGCTCGCGGAGACGTTCGCCGGCGAAGGCGCCATCCCGGTTTGCATACCCGCGATCGTCATCGCGCCGGTGGCGGACAGGGCATCGGCCGAACGGCTCCGCGAGCGGCTGTCCGGCGTCGCGGTCGTCGTGTTCACCAGCGTGAACGCGGTGGAGGGGTTTTTCGGCCTCGCGCCGGACATGTCACCGGACGGATTGCCGCCGGCGGCGCTCGCGGTCGGACGGGCGACGGCCGAGGCGTTGCGCGTGCGCCGCGTCGACGGTGTCCGCACGCCGGCCGGCCGGTTCGACAGCGAAGGACTGCTCGCCTGTCCGGAGCTCGGCGCGGAGCGGGTGAACGGCCGGCTCGTCGCGATCGTCAAGGGTGAGGGTGGACGCGGGCTGCTCGCGCGTGAGCTGCGCCGGCGCGGCGCCGAGGTGATCGAGGCGGACGTCTACCGCCGGCGGGCGCCGCCGCCGCTCGCCGCGACGCTCGACGGCGTGCGCGAGTCGATCGACGTCGTGACCGCCACCAGCGTCGAGGCGCTCGACAACCTCCTCGGTGCGGCGCCCTGGACCGCGCCCTGGCTCTCGCGCCGCCTGCTCGTCACCGCCAGCGAGCGGATCGCCGGCATCGCGCGGGCGCGGAACCTGTCGCGGGTCACGGTGGCGGAAGGCGCGGACGGCGCATCGATCGTCGAGGCGACGGTGCGCGGCATGGGGGGTGGCATCCGGCAAGGCGGGAACGGGTGCCGCGGTGGGCGGTGAAGTCCGCAGGACGTTGATGATCGTCAACAAGCTGGGGCTGCACGCCCGGGCCGCGGCGAAGCTCGTCGAGCTCACGTCGCGTTTTGGATCCAGGATCAGCATCCGCCGGGAAGGGCGCGAGGTCGACGCGAAGAGCATCATGCGCGTGATGATGCTCGCTGCTTCGAAAGGAACGAGTATCGAGGTCGTGGCCCGGGGAGACGATGCCGCCGAGGCCGTGGACGCCGTCGAACGGCTCGTCTCCGGGCGGTTCGAGGAGCCGGAGTAGGCGATCTTCCATCCGTCAAGCCACGAAATGGCGAATAGAATGCGCAGGCCTCTGTTCCCGTCATACCGGATCAGGAACGATACCGAAGAAATTCATGAGCGGACTTCGGAGTCCGAATAAAGTCCCGGTTCCGGTTCCGGTTCTGCCGGAGCGAGGGACACAGGCTGGTCTGAAGACGATGACGTTCACCATCCACGGCATCAGCGCCTCCAAGGGCATCGCGATCGGGCGGGTGCGCGTGGTGGACCGCGGCCGGCCGGAGGCGACCGAACGCACGCTCGATCCGTCGCAGGTCGAGGCCGAGGTCGAGCGGTTCCGGCGGGCGGTGGATGCCGCGGGCCTTGATCTCCGCGCGGTGAAGGCCCGGATCCCCGAAGGGACGCGGAGGGAGATCGCCGCGTTCATCGACACCCACCTGCTGATGCTCGAGGACGAGGCCATCTCGAAGGCCCCCATCACCTATATCCGCGAGATGCGATGCAATGCGGAGTGGGCCCTCAAGCTGGAGCGCGATGCGCTGGTCGCGGTCTTCGACGCGATGGACGATCCGTACCTGCGCACGCGCAAGGACGACGTCGAGCACGTCGTCAACCGGGTGCAGATACACCTGCAAGGCGGACCCCGGAAGAAGCCGCCACCGGGCGATGCCGCCACCGGCAGGATCATCTGCGCCGACGATCTGACCCCGGCCGACACCGTGCTCATGCAGCACCAGGGCGTCGCGGGGTTCATGACCGAGTTCGGCGGCCCGAACTCGCATACCGCCATTCTCGCCCGCAGCCTGAACATCCCCGCGGTGGTGGGTCTGCATCGCTCGGCGGCGCTGCTGCGCGACGGCGACGAGGTGGTGCTCGACGGTCGCGAAGGAGTCGTCATCGTTTCCCCGGCCGACGTCGTCAAGTGGTTCTACGAACGTCGCCGGCGCGGGATCGAGCGCATCGGGGCCGCAAGGCGCAAGCTGCGCTCGACGCCGACGGTGACCGCGGACGGGGAGCCGGTGGTGCTGCAGGCCAACGTCGAGCTGCCCGGCGAGTCCGCCGGTGCGGTGCGGGACGGCGCGGCCGGGGTCGGTCTCTATCGCACCGAGTTCCTGTTCATGAACCGTCGTGAACCGCCGGACGAGCAGGAGCAGTTCGAGGCGTACTCGGAGCTCGTCGCCGCGCTGAAGGGGGCGCCGGTGACCATCCGCACCCTCGATCTCGGGGCGGACAAGCAGGTGGACGGGGCGCGCCCCGGTGCGCCGGCCACGTCGAACCCCGCTCTCGGCCTGCGCGCGGTGCGGCTGTGCCTGAAGGAGCAGAGCCTGTTCCGGCCGCAGATCCGGGCCATCCTGCGGGCATCGGCGAGCGGTCCGGTGCGCATGATGATCCCGATGCTCGCGACCACCACCGAGCTCGATCAGGTGCTGCGGATCGTGCGCGACTGCAAGCGGGAGCTGGATGCGCGGGATGAGCTTTACGACACGTCGATGCCGGTGGGGGCGATGATCGAGGTCCCCGCCGCCGCCATCTGCGCGGACATCTTCGCCCGCCGGCTCGACTTCCTCTCGATCGGAACCAACGACCTGATCCAGTACACGATCGCCATCGATCGCATCGACGACGAGGTGAGCTACCTCTACGACCCGCTGCATCCCGCGGTGCTGCGGCTGGTCGCGACCACCATCGCGGCAGGGCGCAAGGCAGGCATCCCGGTCGCGATGTGCGGAGAGATGGCCGGCGATGCACGCTACACGAAGCTGCTCCTCGGCATGGGGCTGCGGGAGTTCTCGGTGCACCCGAACGCGCTGCTGGAGGTGAAGCAGATCATCGGCGAGACGCGGGTCGCTCCGGCCCGGAAGTTCACGCGGCGTATCCTGCGCTCCACCTACTCCACCACGCGCCTCGCCCTCATCGACGAGTTGAACCGCGGCGGACGCTGAGGACCGGGAGCTGCCGGGTGTGTCGGCGCCGGCCCTCCGGCAGCGCGCTCACCAACTGAAGATCATCCAGTACGGCCTCAGCTCGCCCGCCGAGTCGAGGCCGCCGCCGGGCCGCGCGGTCCCGTCGGTGTCGATCTGGCCGTCCCCGTCGGCGTCGATGAACCAGTACGCGGGAAATCCGTCGGGATCGACCCTGACCGCCCGCAGATGGCCGTTGACCCGGTACTCGGTGATGGTCTCGTGCTCCCGCGCGACGGCGTGCGCCCGCGGCTCCAGCGTTTCGCCGCTCGTCACCCGGGGCGGCAGGGCGGGTGGCCCGTCGGGAACGGGCTCGACGTTCCCGGGCCGGGTCTGGGCGGCGGCTCCGGACGCGGTGGCGAGCAGGAGCGCCGGAAGAACGGCGGGGACGGCGAAGGACATGCGGTTCATGAGTGTCGCCTCCGAAACGTGAACGCACCCATCGGCGCACCGGCAAGGCAGCGAGAAGGCGGGCGCCGTGCTCCCGGATGCGAAGCAGGCGCCTGCCGGGCCAGGACCCCGGACGCCGGGCCGGGCGCCCCCGGCAATGGAGACAGCATCCGCCACTTGCTCCGGGTTGTCCACACCCCCGGCGGCTCGCCGATTATTCGGCCCGGCTCGAACATTTCACCGATGGTCCGGACGCCGGGCGACAGCCGCGAGAGAGATATCGCCCGTCTGTCCGCCATCGAAGACGGTGGTGCCGCACATATCCTTCCACACCGGTTTCGGGCCGGGGCCAGGGGAGAGGGGCGCACGGCCCCGTATCCCGTCCACCCGGCGCTATACTGACCGCATCCGCACCGGCGGCAGCACCCCCGGCGCTCCCCGACCGAACCGGCAGCGAAGCCCCCCATGTCCGCGACCCGCCGCTGTCTCGTCCTGGTGGACGGCTCCTCGTACCTGTACCGCGCGTTCCACGCGCTGCCCGCACTCACCAACTCCAAGGGCCGGCCCACCGGAGCGGCCTACGGCATGACCAACATGCTGAAGCGGCTCGAGGCGGAGGTCGCGCCCGAGCTCGCGGCGGTGATCTTCGACGCCAAGGGCAAGACCTTCCGCGACGATCTGTATCCCGAGTACAAGGCGAACCGGCCGCCCATGCCCGGGGAGCTGCGCGCCCAGCTCGAATCCATCCATGCCATCGTGCGCGCGCTCGGCTTCCCGGTGCTGGAGGTGGGCGGGGTGGAGGCCGATGACGTCATCGGCACCCTCGCCGAGCGAGGCAAGGAGGCGGGGCTCGACGTGCTGGTGTCCACCGGGGACAAGGACATGGCCCAGCTCGTGGACGATCGCGTCACCATGGTCAACACCATGGACGGGGCGGTCCTCGATGCGGCCGGGGTGAAGGGCAAGTTCGGCGTGCCGCCGGAGTCGATCGTCGACTATCTCGCGCTGGTCGGCGACACGGTGGACAACGTCCCCGGGGTTCCCAAGGTGGGGCCGAAGACCGCGGCGAAGTGGCTCGCCCAGTACGGCACGCTGGAGAACCTCGTGGCACACGCCGATGAGGTCAAGGGCAAGGTGGGGGAGAACCTGCGGGCGAGCGTCGACCGGATCCCGCTTTCGAAGGAGCTGGTGACGATTCTCCGCGACGTGTCGCTCGACGCCGGCCCGCTCGATCTGGAGCTCCGGGAGCCGGACGTGGAGACGCTGAAGGCGCTCTACGGCGAGCTGGAGTTCAAGACCTGGCTCGGGGAGCTGCTCGACGCGGACGGCGAGCCGGCGGCCGAGGCGCTCGCCGCCGAGTACGAGACGGTGCTCGACGAAGCCGCCCTCGACCGCTGGATCGAGCGCCTGCGAACCGCCCCGGAGATCGCCTTCGACACCGAGACCACGAGCCTCGACTACATGCGGGCGGAGCTGGTCGGGGTCTCGTTCTCCGTCGAGCCCGGGCGCGCCGCCTACGTCCCCTTCGGGCACGACTACCCGGGGGCGCCGGATCAGCTTGGGCGGGAGGTGGTGCTGGAGAAGCTGCGCCCGATCATCGAGTCCGAACGACCGGCGAAGATCGGCCAGAACCTCAAGTACGACATGAGCGTGCTCGCGCGCGCAGGTCTGGCGCTCGCCGGTATCGCGTTCGACACGATGCTCGAATCCTACGTGCTCGACAGCACGGCCACCCGCCACGACATGGATTCGCTGGCGCTCAAGTACCTCGGGCACCGCACCATCCACTACGAGGACATCGCCGGCAAGGGCGCAAAGCAGCTCTCCTTCAACGAGATCGCGATCGAGGAGGCCGGGCCGTACGCAGCGGAGGACGCGGACGTCACCCTGCGGCTGCACCGGGCGCTGCGCCCGCGGCTCGAAGCGCACGACTCTCTGGCGGAGCTGTGCGACCGGGTGGAGGTGCCGCTGGTGCCGGTGCTCTCGCGGGTCGAGCGCAACGGGGTGCGAATCGACGTCGGGCGGCTCAACGCGCAGAGCGCGGAGCTCGCGAAGCGGATGCACGAGATCGAGGCGTCGGCCCACGCCTGCGCCGGCGGGCCGTTCAACCTCGGGTCCGCGAAGCAGATCCAGGCCATCCTCTACGACCAGCTCGGGCTGCCGGTGCGGGCGAAGACCCCCAAGGGCCAGCCCTCGACGGCGGAGTCGGTGCTGCAGGAGCTCGCCTTCGAGCACGAGCTGCCGAAGCTCATCCTGGAGCACCGGGCGATGAGCAAGCTGAAATCGACCTACACCGACGCCCTGCCGACCTGCGTGAATCCCGGCACCGGGCGGGTCCATACCAGCTACCACCAGGCGGTGGCCGCCACCGGACGCCTCTCGTCCTCGGACCCGAACCTCCAGAACATCCCCGTGCGCACCGGCGAGGGCCGGCGGATCCGCCAGGCGTTCGTCGCGGACCCCGGGTTCCGCATCCTCGCGGCGGACTACTCCCAGATCGAGCTTCGGATCATGGCGCACCTCTCCGGCGACCGGGGGTTGCTCGACGCCTTCGCATCCGGCGCCGACATCCACCGGGCGACCGCGGCCGAGGTCTTCGCGGGCGGCGGGCCGGTGAGCGATGAGCAGCGGCGGAGCGCGAAGGCGATCAACTTCGGGCTGATCTACGGCATGTCCGCGTTCGGGCTCGCCCGCCAGCTCGGGATCGAGCGTGGCGAGGCGCAACGCTACGTCGAGCTCTATTTCTCCCGCTATCCGGGGGTCAAGGCGTTCATGGACGAGATGCGCGAACAAGCGCGCGAGCGGGGCTTCGTGGAGACGGTCTTCGGCCGGCGCCTGTACCTGCCGGAGATCCGGTCCGGCAACGTCCATCGCCGCCAGTACGCGGAGCGCACCGCGATCAACGCCCCGATGCAGGGGACCGCGGCCGACGTCATCAAGCGCGCGATGCTGGTGCTCGATACGTGGATCACCGAATCGAAGACGCCGGTGCGCATGATCATGCAGGTGCACGACGAGCTCGTGTTCGAGGTGGCCCGCGAGGCGGTCGAGGACGTGACGCCTTACATCCGCGAGCGAATGAGCGGGGCGGCGGATCTCGCGGTGCCGCTGGTGGTCGATATCGGGGTCGGGGACAACTGGGACGAGGCGCATTGAAGGTTCGTCGCCTGTCGTGCAAGCAGATGCCCGTCAGCGGACGCGCCGACCTCGAGAGCGTTTGCACCGCGTTACCGGTCGAAGCGGCCCTCCGGGAAGGCGTTCGGCCAGTGGGTCAGGTCGCCTTCGACCGGGCCGACCTCGATGCTTATCCGACGGGATAACGCTCCGGCCTGCCGTGCTATCCTCGTCGGCGCTGCACCAGCCACGAGCACCGCGAGGCGTCGAGACATGCCAATGCCGGAACCCCCCCGGAGACCGAGACGCACACGGACACGGCTTCCCCGTCCGGGACACCGAAAAAGCCTTGGAACAGGCCGAAGATCCAGACGGTAGATGGCGAAGTACGCAGCGGCCCCGACACAAGGGTCCCCGGCCTTGAAACCACCTACAATACCCCTCCGTCCTGACCCTCGACTACCATCCCGCCACCAAGATCAAGGATGGGCGATCGCCAAGGAGGATTGACCGTGCCATCAACCGTCTACGAGATCGGGGTAAGTCCAGGGTCCCCCGGGGACTACACTTGTCGGGTCTTCGGGAGGAAGGGCAGATGAACTCATCGACAAGTTCGCCAAGGTCGGCGCTGATGGCTTGTGGACTACCTGACGGAGAATCGAGTCATGTCGGAATCCCCCCCCCCCCCCCCCCCCCCGTAGCTGATACGCACACGGCCTCGCCGGCCGATGCGCCGAAGAAGCCCTGGACCAAGCCGACCATCCGGACAGTGTACGGCGAAGTCGAGAGCAGCGTGGAAGTGGACCCCCGGAACGTGATCGAGACGATGATTTACCAACCATCCTGAAGGCCAGGGCGCTAACGCCGTTGCCAGCGTCCTTTCCTGACCCGGCGCTCACGCCATGAACGACCTCGCCACCCCCGCCGCGGTCCCCGCCCCCGTCAACCCGGCCGCAAGCGTGTTCGGGATGTCCGGCCAGTCCATCGGGCGCCGGTTCAGCGCCGCTGCGAAGCGGGCCGGATACCGGGCTGTAGCCGATGCGCACACGGCCCCGCCGGCCGAGGCGCCGAAGAAGCCCTGGACCAACGTCCTGATGCCGATCCGACCGTTCGGGAGCCGGCGTGCCGGCTTCTGAGCTGCGCCGTCCCATCCCGCCAATGAAATCCCCGTCCACCTCCGACATCTGCCTCGCCACCGCCACCACCGAATCCTTCGTCCCGGGCGCCCTCGTCATGCTCGGCTCCTTCCTCGAGCACCATCCACGCTTCGACGGTGACCTCGTCATCATCCACGACGCACTCCCCCAGGCCGCGCGCGACACCCTCCAGGCCGTCTCCGACCGCGTGCGGTTCGAGACGGTGTCGCCCGAGCTGCGCGAACGCCTTGCCGCCCTGGGCGCCGTGCAGGCGCGCCTGGCCGCCCGGCTGGGCGAGTTCTACTCCCTCGAAGCCTTCCGGCTGCGCGGCTATCGCAAGGTGCTCTTCTACGACAGCGACGTGCTCGTCCGCGCCCCGCTCGACGCCCTGTTCGACGCTCCCGGCACGCTGCTGTGCTGCCCGGACTACGTCGCCCTCGGCGGCGGGCGACGCGACGCCCGCACCTTCAAGCCTCTGGCCTGCGCCGACCCGGCCGACGCCCCAGCACTTTCGAACACGTTCAACAGCGGGTTCTTCCTCCTCGACGGACGCCTCGCCGACGGAACCTGCTACGCGGACCTCCTCGACATGATCCACCCGCACACCTGGCCCGGCCCCCTCGCGCCTCATACCGACCAGCTCCTCCTCAACCGCTACTTCGCCGGGCGCTGCACCCTCGTCAGCTCGACCTACAACTATCTGCTCGCCTCGGCCCACGCCATCCGCGCGCGCGAGAACCTCGCCCCCGAACACGCCAGGGCGCTGCACTTCAACTATCCGGTCAAACCCTGGGCGCCCGACGCCATGCTGCGATGGGTCTGGACCCACCCCGACCGCGCACCCACACGCCATTTCAAGCTCTGGAGCGATGCCCGCGACGAGATGGACGAGGCGACTCCCCCCGCAGCCCGGACGGGCTCGGCCGCCAAGCGCTCCTCCAGCACGCGCGTCAGCGGCGCCGGCCGTGATCTGGACAACACGGTGACCACCCACCTGTTCGCCGTGTGCCCCAACAACAGCGGCTCCACCTTCCTGGAGCACGCCCTGGCCACCTGCCGGGCCGCCTGGAGCCTCCCCCGCGAAGGCAAGAGGATGCTCGGCTACGCGGGACCCACGACCTTCCGGCCCCCTCTGCCGGGAGAGCCCAAGCCCGGACTGATCTGGAGCGCCCGCCAGCACTGGATCGACCGCTTCGCCGACCCCCGCAGCTACGACTGGCCGCGCAACCGCAAGGCATGGTACTTCCAGGCCAGCGCCCAGGACCCCCGAGCGTCGGTGTTCGTCACCAAGTCCCCGCCGTTCCTGCTGCTCGTCGATCAATTGCTCCGCCACTTCCGCAACGCGAAGTTCCTGTTCATGGTGCGCAACCCCTACGCGGTCTGCGAGGGCATCTGCCGCAACTACCGCAGCCAGTTCGTGGCCGAGGAACGCAGCCTGGAGGAGGAGGCCGCCCTGCACGTCGTCCGCTGCCTCGCCTGGCAGCGGCGCAACGTCCGGACATACGGGGATTGCAGCGTGTTCTTCACCTACGAGGCGATGTGCGCCGAGCCCGAGCGGGTGGCGCAGCGGATCCGGGCCCTGGCGCCGGAGCTCGACGACCTGAACCTGCGCCGGAGACTGCCGGTGAAGGAGAACACCTACGACGCGATGCTGGCCGACATGAACGAACGCCAGATCGCGCGCCTCGACACCTCGCAGATTGCGGTGTTCAACCGCGTGTTCCGGGAGCATCGGGACGCGCTCGACTACTTCGGCTACGATCTCATGGGTGGAGAGGCAGGGGGTGGGGGGCGGCGGCTGGACCCGATCAGAAGTCGAGAAGCTGCAAGGCTTTCCACGTCGGCATGAACCAGCGGTCCGGCCGGAACCGGTCGGTGTCCAGACGCTCCAGGAGGCGAGGCAGGTGGACGTAACGCGCCCGCGACGGCGGTTCGGCACGTGCGGTGAGGATCCGTCTCAGCGCCGGCGCCGCCCCGGCGAAGGCGTCGAACAACGGTTCGATCCGGGCAGGGTCGGTCTTGTCCGGGTTCCAGCAGATCTCCGGCGGCAGGACGCCGTCCAGGGCGTGGCGCATCAGCCACCGGCTCCACCGCCCGCGCCGGAACTGCTCCGGCGGCAGGCCCAGTGCGAACTCCAGCAGCCGGCGATCCAGCAGCGGGTATCGGTACTCGAGGCCGTGGCGCGCGCCGCTCGCGGCCCAGCCCTCGATGCGCTGGCTCAGCAGCCCGCTACGCAGAAGTCGCGTCTGCGTGCGCCGTACGCCGATCGACCTGAACACCTCCACGGGCAAGGGCTTCGCTCGCCGCGCGAACGCCGGGTCGATGAGCCAGCGCCGGCGGCGCGGCTCCTTTCCCCGCAACCGCCTGTGCAGGTGGATCGGGAGGCGGGGATGCGCGAGCGACAGCGCGACTTGCGCCAAGGTTCGGAACGGGTGGGGGCCGGCGCGGCATTCGGCGGCCAGCCTCAGCCAGCGCCCGCCGAGAAGCAACTGCTCGTGAAGTCCCCGGCCGTTGAACGAGACGCCCTCGTCCCCGCCCCAGCCCGACAGCAGCACCCGCACCCCCGACTCCGCCGCGCAGCGCTGCACCGCTTCCTCGTTCATCTGGACGTATACCCCGGGGAAGGCGCCGTCGCGACGCAGCACGGCAAGCACGTCGCCGGGTGTCAGGGCGCAGTGCGACACCTGCAAGTCTTCCTGGGCGCACACCGCGTCGATGAGCGCGTACTCCTTCGCATGCGCCGGCGCCGGCGTTTCGCCGTCCAACGCCGGCAGCCAACTGAACGCGGGCGGCGGCGGGCGCCCCCGGCGGCGCAGCTCCCGGGCCGTGAGCACCGCGATGCTCGACGAGTCCAGGCCCCCGCTCAGGTGTACGCCCACCGGCCCGCCGCACAGGCGGTCCTTGACCGCACGTGCATACAGATCCAGGAGCTCCTCGGCATGGGCGTCGTCGGAGGCCGGCCGCGCCGCCGGCGTGCGTTCGGGACGCCAATAGCGCTCGATGCGCGTCCGCGGGCCATCTCCCGGAAATGGGTCTCCCTCGATGGTGAGCGTATGGCCGGGCGGCAGCTTGCGCACCTCCTTGAAGAACGTGCGGGTGGTCGTGTTCCAGCCGGAACCCGTCAGAAAGGACGCCACGGTGGCCTCGTCCAGCGCGCCGGAGACGCCCGGCATGGCGAGGACGGCTTCCACGGCGCTGGCGAAGACGAAGCCGCTCGGAGGAAAGGCGTAGTAGAAGGGCCTGGCGCCGGCGTGGTCCCGGGCGCAGAAGAGCGTGCGCTTCCTTGCATCCCACACGGCGAAGGCGTAGTCGCCGAGCAGGTGGTTCGGACACTCCCGGCCCCAGCGCGACCAGGCCCGGAGGATGAGGCTGCCCTCGGTGAGGGCGGAACGCTCGGCGTGGGGAACGCCGAGCGCGCTGCACAGCGTGTCGCGGTCGTCGAGGCGGGCGTCCGCGGTCACCGCGATGCCCGCGTCGCGGTCGAGGCAGGGAGAGCGCCCGGCGCCGCCCCCGTTCGTGGCCGCCGCAGACCGGCAGCCGAGGCCGACGGCTCCCTCCGTCCATTGCGCGCAGGTCTTCCCGTAGTCGGACAGCGCGGCCAGCATGGCGGCCAGCCCGTGCGTGGCGCGCGCATCGTGCAGGTGGAATCCGCAGAGCGCATTCATCGGGAAGCCACCTTCTCCATCCGCCACACCGCACGTATCCCCGCCTCGTCAACCGCGCGAACCATCGGTATTTCCAGCGTCCCGGCGGATTGGCTGACGATCAGCAATTCCCGCCAAGCCCGCAAACGTCCATCGAATCGCTACGACCAGACGCCCAGGCAGCAGAAAAGACCGCGAAATCCCGATGGCACGACCCTGTTCGAGACGTTGGCGGGAATTGCTGGCCGGCGATCGTGACGGCGAACACGACGCTCACCGTGCGAGGCGCCATCCCATGAGCGGCTCGACGTACTGGTATCGCGCCTACGATCTGCGCATACGCTCCGCCGTCGCCCTGCCCTTCGACCCCCTGCCCGATTCCGGCGCCTTCGAACCGGACGTGACCGTGCGCCTCGGCGCCGTTCCCGCGACCCTCCCCGCCTGCAACGGCCACTCGATCCGCAGCAATCGCTGGCAGGCCCGACCCGGCGCCTTCCTCATGCGCGTGGAGGACGTCGCCCGGTATCTGGTCACCGGCGGACGCGACATGCTGGTCGAGCCGCTCGGTACGGATGATGGCGAGGTCGTCGCCTTCTTCGCAAGCTCCCCGTTCACCGCTCTGCTGCAACAGCGCGGCGTGGCCACGCTGCACGCCGCCTCCGTCGCCACCGAGGCCGGCGCGGTGCTGCTGCTCGGCAGGAGCGGCATCGGCAAGTCTTCGCTGGCCGCGGCGCTCGTCGAGCGCGGCTACCCCTTGCTCGCCGACGACGTGACCGGCGTGACGCTGGACGCCGGCGGTCGTCCCGTGGCGCTGCCCGCGTTCGCGCACCAGCGGCTGTGGGCGAACACCCTGGACGAGATGCACTGGCGAGGGCGGGCGCAGTCGAGGGTGCAGCGGGGGTTGGAGAAGTACTGGATGCCGGCGCAACGGGCCTGCGCCGTGCCGCTGCCGGTGTGCGCCGCCTTCGTGCTGGAAGCCGACGACCACCCGGACATCGGCATCGAACCCGCGCCGCCCGGCAGCGCCTTCCGGTTGCTGTGGAGAAACACCCACCGCCGGCGGGTGATGAGCGCGATGGGACAACGCCTCGCCCATTTCCGCACCATCACCGCGACGGCGCGGCGCGTGCCGGTGGCGCGGATGACGCGGCCACGGCATCCGTTCCTGCTGGACGCGCTGGCGGACCACGTCGAGGCGCACCTGCGCGAGGCAGGGCCGGCTGCGGTCAATCGCCGTATTCTCCCGAGGGGTGCGGATCTCTGATTGACATCGAGAAGTCTTCGTAGCTGATCGAAACAATCGAAGTCGTATATCCCGCCGGCGTGGTCCGCACGGGCCGCCGTTGCCGCTCTCCTGCCGCAACGCCGGGAAACACGTCAAGGACGTCCAGCGAGACGACGACCGGATTCCCACCCTGTGCGTCCTTTCGCGCCGTCACGCCTCGTTCTCCCCGGGAGAAATCGTGTTCCGGGCGCATGGTCAGATCGGCAGGAACCGAAGCGCGGTGAGGATGGCGATGACGGCTCCGCCCTGGAACCAGAGGGCGCGGTAGAGTGTGGCGGTCATGCGCGTTTCGAGGGTGGCGAGGTCGGCCTTGGTGGCGAGCTCGTCACGGTCGGACGCTGATGGAAAGAACCGTGCCATGGCCCGGAGAAGGACGCCTGGATTTCATCCCGACCAGCCTCTATTGCTACATGGTGGGGCACAGGGCGGTCCGGGATCCATCCGCGGATGCGACGTGGGAGGTCACGGTCGGTGGCTGACCTGCCCCGGACGACCGATCATGGTGCTTCCGGGCCTTGAACTCGATTGCATGACCGGGATTTCGCGGCCATGCCGGCCGCCCGAGCATCCGATCGTTGCGATTCATGGGACGTTGTCGGGCTTGGCGGAAATTGCTGGACCGGGACGGGGTGCATTGAAGATTCGTCGCCTGTCGTGCAAACAGGTGTAAAATCTTGTGCCGCGACGCCCGGACGTTTGCCAAAGCCGGCACTGATGGCTTGTGGACCAATATGGAGAGTCGAGTCATGTCGAAATCCACCTCCCCTCCCCCCGTAGCCGATACGCACACGGCCTCGCGGCCGGCCGATGCGCCGAAGAAGCCCTGGGCCAAGCCGACCATCCGGACAGTGGACGGCGAAGTCGGGACTGGCCCGGAAGGCGACAAGAACGTTGAAAACGCCAACTACAGGCCAACGTCCTGACGCCGATCCGACCGCTCGGGTATAGAATCTTGTGCCGCAGTGCCTGGTTGTTTGCCAAGGTCGGCGCTGATGGCCCGTGGACTACCTGACGGAGAATCGAGTCGTGTCGGAATCCCTCCCCCCCGTAGCTGATACGCGCACGGCCTCGCCGGCCGATGCGCCGAAGAAGCCCTGAGCCAAGCCGACCATCCGGACAGTGGACGGCGAAGTCGGGACCGGCAGCGATCCTAATTTTGCGGAAAACGCCACCTACAGGCCAACATCCTGACGCCGATCCGACCGTTCGGGAGCCGGCGCCCCGGCTCCCGATCTGCGCCTTCCCATCGCACCGATGAAGTCCTCGTCCACCTCCGGCGTCTGCCTCGCCACCGCCACCACCGAGTCCTTCGTCCCGGGCGCCCTCGTCATGCTCGGCTCCTTCCTCAAGCACCATCCACGCTTCGACGGCGACCTCGTCATCATCCACGACGCACTCCCCCAAGCTGCGCGCGACGCCCTCCAGGCCGTCTCCGACCGCGTGCGGTTCGAGACGGTGTCCACCAGGCTCCGGGACCGCCTCGCCCATCTGGCCGCCGGCCATCCGGCCTTTGCCAGCGGGCGCGAGTACCTCTACTCCCTCGAAGCCTTCCGGCTGCACGGCTACCGCAAGGTGCTCTTCTACGACAGCGACGTGCTCGTCCGCGCCCCGCTCGACGCCCTGTTCGACGCTCCCGGCACGCTGCTGTGCTGCCCGGACCAGGTCGCCCTCGGCGGCGGGCGACGCGACGCCCGCACCTTCGAACCCCTGAGCGCTTCCGACCCGGCTGACGCTCCCGCGCTCTCGAACACGTTCAACAGCGGGTTCTTCCTCTTCGACGGACGGCTCGCCGACGGAGCCTGCTACGCGGACCTGCTCGACATGGTCCACCCGCGCACCTGGCCCGGCCCACGCGCCCCCCATACCGACCAGCTCCTCCTCAACCGATGCTTCGCCGGGCGCTGCACCCTCGTCAGCTCGACCTACAACTATCTGCTCGCCTCGGCCCACGCCATCCGCGCGCGCGAGAACCTCGCCCCCGAACACGCCAGGGCGCTGCACTTCAACTATCCGGTCAAACCCTGGGCGCCCGACGCCATGCTGCGATGGGTCTGGGCCCACCCCACCCGCGCGCCCACGCGCCATTTCAAGCTCTGGAGCGATGCCCGCGACGAGATGGCCGAGGCGACTCCCCCCGCAATCCGGACGGGCTCGGCCGCCAGGCGCCCTTCCAGCACGCGCGTCAGCGGCGCCGGCCGTGATCTGGACAACACGGTGACCACCCACCTGTTCGCCGTGTGCCCCAACAACAGCGGCTCCACCTTCCTGGAGCGCACCCTGGCCACCTGCCGGGCCGCCTGGAGCCTCCCCCGCGAAGGCAAGAGAATGCTCGGCTACGCGGGACCCACGACCTACCGGCCCCCTCTGCCGGGAGAGCCCAAGCCCGGACTGATCTGGGGCGCCCGCCAGCACTGGATCGACCGCTTCGCCGACCCCCGCAGCTACGACTGGCCGCGCAACCGCAAGGCATGGTACTTCCAGGCCAGCGCCCAGGACCCCCGCGCGCCGGTGTTCGTCACCAAGTCCCCGCCGTTCCTGCTGCTCGTCGATCAATTGCTCCGCCACTTCCGCAACGCGAAGTTCCTGTTCATGGTGCGCAACCCCTACGCGGTCTGCGAGGGCATCTGCCGCAACTACCGCAGCCAGTTCGTGGCCGAGGAACGCAGCCTGGAGGAGGAGGCCGCTCTGCACGTCGCCCGCTGCCTCGCCTGGCAGCGGCGCAACGTGCAGACATACGGGGATTGCAGCGTGTTCTTCACCTACGAGGCGATGTGCGCCGAGCCCGAGCGGGTGGCGCAGCGGATCCGGACCCTGGCGCCGGAGCTCGACGACCTGAACCTGCGCCGGAGACTGCCGGTGAAGGACAACACCTACGACGCGATGCTGACCGACATGAACGAACGCCAGATCGCGCGCCTGGATGCCTCGCAGATTGCGGTGTTCAACCGCGTGTTCCGGGAGCATCGGGACGCGCTCGACTACTTCGGCTACGATCTCATGGGTGGAGAGGCAGGGGATGGGGGGCGGCGGCTGGACCCGATCAGAAGTCGAGAAGCTGCAAGGCTTTCCACGTCGGCATGAACCAGCGGTCCGGCCGGAACCGGTCGGCGTCCAGACGCTCCAGGAGGCGAGGCATGTGGACGTAACGCGCCCGCGACGGAGGGTCGGTGCGTGCGGTGAGGATCCGTCTCAGCGCCGGCACTGCCCCCGTATCGGGTTCATCGGGGAGCGCGCCGCCTCGACCGGCGGCGGACCCGGGATTTCGGGCGAAGCCGTCCCGCGGCAGGTGCGGCGTCTTCAGGACAGGGCCGGGCGCAGGGCGCCGCGCAGCAGCAGGCACAGGGGAATCGGCAGTACGACGACCACGGCCATCGCGAGCATCGCCGCGCCGAGTCCGAGCCCGTCGCTGACGAGGCCGAACGCGATCGGCCCCACGACCGCCGCCCCGCTCACGATGGTGTAGATGAGGGCGAAGCCGCGGGTGTGGCGACGTTCATCCACCAGATCGCCGACGGTGCCGTAGGTGATCGTGGACGAGCCTTGCAGCACCACTCCCACCAAGGGCAGCAGGCAGAGAGCGAGCGTAACCGGCGCGAGGAGTACGGCCACGATGCCGGCGGCGCTCAGCAGCTCGACCAGGACGAGCGCCCGCACCACCCCGATGCGCGCGGCCAGCAGGCCGCATCCGAGCTTCCCCACCATGCCGCCGGCGAGGGTGAGCACCACGCCCAAGCCGGCCAGACCCGCCGGCGCCTGCTTCTGAAGCAGCAGGAAGGCGACGAACACCAGGAATCCGTCCTGCACCGCGATGTCGAGAAACACGATCGACGCGAGGGTGGTGAACCCGAACGGATGACGGATCCCCCAATCGGTGCTGCGCATCGCACGCTCCCTGCCGGAGCGGGTGTCGCGTCCTCCGGCCCGGACCGCGCGCAACAGCAGGAACAGGCCGGCCCCCGCGGTGAGCGCGATCGCGCCGTAGCCGAACGCCACTCCCTGCCAGCCCGCGCCGGCGCCGAGGAGGGCCGTCGCCAGCCCGGTGAATGCGAGCTTGCCGGCGTCGCCGCTCGCGTTGTAGGCCCCGAGCGCGGTGCGCCGCATCGGGCCTTCGAACTGCCCGCTCACCAGCGACGAGCAGAGCGAATGCTGGAAGGCGGCGCCGCAGCCCGCGATGCCGAGCCCGAGCAGCACTCCGGTGAACCCGCCGGCCATCGAGAAGGCGAGGTACCCGGCCCCGCCGCAGAGCAGTCCGAACGCCAGCAGGCCGCGCTGCCCGAACCGCTCCGAGAGCATGCCGGAGGGCAGCTCCAGCACCCACATGGCGCCGCCGTGGACGGCACGGATCATGCCCACCTGCGCGTAGCCGAGCCCGAAGGTCTGCGCCAGGATCGGAAGCAGGACGTAGATCGACGCGGTGAGCCCGTCCTGGACGCCGTGCGTGCCGCAGCACGCGGCGAGGGTCCGCTTCCGTAGCGCGGCCGGGCTCGCTTCCCCGAGTGTCTTCACGATGCACCACGGCGGCAGGAGGTCCGCCGATCCTGCCACTGCGACGCTCCCGGGGAAATCGCGGACGGGGTCCGCCGGTCGAGCGGAACGCCCTTTCGTCGGCTACGTCGATCTCGGCGGCTGTCCGCAAGCGGTATCGTCAGGCGCCGTACGCTCCGACTCCGCTTACCGCATCGACGCCGACATCGTCGAAAAGTCCCGCGGCGCGACCTTCCGAGCCTGTACGGCATCCGGGACGTGCAGGAACTCGATGCACTGTTCACGACCCTGACGCACGACACGGCCGGGCATGAGCCTGCATCTGGTACTTTTTCAAGCACCTGATTAGTATCCGCCGGCAAGGGAGAGCGACCTGACGCCAGGAGCCTGCTCGTCACTTCCGGCGACACGAGCAAGATGCTTCTCATTCCCGCCATCGACATCAAGGAACGCAAGTGCGTGCGCCTGCGCGAAGGGCGCATGGACAGTGCGACCGTGTTCTCGGACGACCCCGTGGCGATGGCGACGCGCTGGGTCGAGGCCGGCGCCCGCCGGCTGCACGTCGTCGACCTCGACGGGGCGTTCGCCGGTGAGCCGAAGAACGCCGGGGTCGTTCGGGACGTCGTCGAGGCGCATCCCGACGTCCCGGTGCAGGTCGGGGGGGGCATCCGGAGCGAGGAGACGGTCGAGGCGTACATCCAGGCCGGGGTCCGATTCGTCATCCTGGGAACCAGGGCGGTGGCGGCGCCGCACTTCGTGGCCGATCTCTGCGTCGAGTTTCCCGCACACGTCATCGTCGCCCTCGACGTCAGGGACGGCAGGCTCGCGGTGGACGGATGGTCGAAGCTGTCTCATCACGATCCCTTCGATCTCGCCCGCCAATTCGAGCGCGACGGGGTGGAGGCTTTCGTGTTCACCGACATCGGTCGCGACGGGATGATGAGCGGGGTGAACGTGGAGGCGACGGCGGCCCTCGCGCGCAAGGTGTCGGTGCCGGTCATCGCATCGGGAGGGATCCGGGACCTCGACGACGTCCGCGCACTCTGCGCGGTCGCCGACGAAGGCGTCGGGGCGGCCATCACGGGGCGCGCGATCTACGAAGGCACCCTGGATTTCGCCGAAGCGCAGAAGCTGGCCGACGAGCTGGCCCCCGGTCCCTGACGCGATGGCGCTCGCCAAGCGCATCATTCCCTGCCTCGACATCGACGCCGGGCGGGTCGTCAAGGGCGTGAAGTTCGTCGACATCCGCGACGCGGGAGATCCGGTGGAGGCCGCGCGGCGCTACGACGAGCAGGGCGCCGACGAGCTCTGCTTCCTCGACATCACGGCCTCGTCCGACGAGCGCGACACGATGCTCGCGGTGGTCGAGGCCGTCGCCGCCGAGGTGTTCATCCCGCTCACCGTGGGCGGCGGCGTGCGTGCCATCGACGACATCCGGCGCCTCCTCAACGCGGGCGCCGACAAGGTGTCGATCAACACCGCGGCGGTGTTCGAGCCGGAGTTCGTCGCCCGGGCCGCGGCGCGCTTCGGATCGCAGTGCATCGTCGTCGCCGTCGATGCGAAGCGGGTGGAGAACGGGGCCGGCGGCTCCCCGCGCTGGGAGGTGTTCACCCATGGCGGGCGGCGACCCACGGGCATCGACGCGGTCGCCTGGTGCGGGCGCATGGCCGAGCTCGGCGCCGGCGAGATCCTGCTGACCAGCATGGACCGGGACGGGACCCGCGACGGGTTCGATCTGGCGTTGACCGGCGCGGCCTGCGCCGCGGTCCCGGTCCCGGTCATCGCGTCCGGCGGTGTCGGCACTCTGGACCATCTCGCTGAAGGAATCACCGAAGGGGGCGCCGACGCGGTGCTCGCGGCGAGCATCTTCCATTTCGGGGAGCACGGCATCGCCGAGGCCAAGCGGCATCTCGCCAGCCGCGGCATCGAGGTGCGGCAATAGCAGCTCGGAGCGGGTCGCGCTCCGGTGCCGTCGAGCGACCGGAGACGTGCGTGGAGTACCGGCCGCGGCGCTCCGGCCGGGGTCAGTCGATGTTGCGGATCGCCAGGATCTCCGATGCCGGGGTGCGGTCACCGGTGCGGCTGATGAAGCGAGGTCCGTCGAGAACGTCCACCTTGAACCCGAGGCCGAGATAGAGCGCCAAGATTCGATCCGTGGCCTGGTTCGACGCCACCACCGGACCGGGGTGGCGGGCGAGCCAGGCCGCGAGGCGCTCCTGCGCGTCCCAATCGAAGCCGTCGCTCGCGTACTGGCGGAACTGGACGTCGTAAGGCGGGTCGGCGTAGATGAAGTCCTTCGGCGATACCTCGATCGACTCGAAGTCGCCACCGGAAAAGACCCATCGTGAGAGCAGCCCGGCGTATGCCCTGAAATCCGAGGCATACCTGATCGCCGCGTAGCTTCCGAACGGCACGTTGAACTCCCCGCGCCGATTGAAGCGGCATAGTCCATTGAATCCCGTGCGGTTGAGGTAGTAGAACAGCTCCGCCGCCTTGCGGCTCCCCCGCCCGCGGGCCGTGGTCGCCAGCCGGTTGAACTCGGCGCGATGCCGGTAGTAGAGCTCGCTCTCGTTCCTCATCGGGATCCTGGCCACGAGTCCGCACTGCAGATGCCGGTAGAAATCGACCAGGTGCGGGTTGGCGTCGTTGAGCAGCGCCCGGCGGGGATTGAGACCAAGCGCAATCGCAAGCCCGCCGCAGAACGGCTCGACCAGGCGCCGGCGTGTGAACTTGAGCCAGAGCGGCGCAACGTGCGGCACCAGCCAGCGCTTGCCGCCCGCCCATTTGAGCGGGGGTTTCAGCGTCGGCCAGCGCGGCTCGCCGTCGTGTCGGGTCGTCGCGGCAGTGGCCACATCCCGGTACCGAGGAAGATGATCGGATCGGCTCCCGGCGTGCTGCCCCGGGGGCCGGATGCGCTCGCGAGGCCGCGGGGACGGGGCTCCGGGCAGCCGCACCTGTGCATCATAACCGACCCGCCGATCAGGTCGCGTCCGCGGGGTGACGGGGAAAATGAATTCAGTTCTTCCTTCGCCGCAGGAGCCGGGTCAGGCTTTGCCCTGCCGGCAATGGAGAGCGATGCGGGAGGCATCGCAACGTTGACGACGGGATGCCGGCGTAATTACTCTGTAATCACTGACTTTCGAGGAATCGCACGATGAAAGTGAAGCTGGTCCCCGTCGGCAACTCCAGAGGCGTCCGGATCCCCCAGGCGTTCATCAGGGCATGTGGGTTCGAGGATCATGTCGATATGCGCATCGAGAAGAACGCGATCGTTCTGGTGGCGCCCCGCCGCCCTCGCCAGGATTGGGACGCCCCTTTCGAGAAGATGGCGGCCGCGGGAGACGACGCGCTTCTCCTTCCCGATCACGCCGCGAGCGACTGGGACGACACGGAGTGGGAGTGGTGACGGCGACCCGTCGTTACGACGTGCATCTCGTCAGCCTTGATCCGACCCGCGGCCGGGAGATCCGAAAAACCCGTCCTTGCGTCGTCGTCTCACCGGACGAAATGAATCGGCACATTCGGACGGTGATCGTCGCGCCGATGACGTCGGTCAAGCGCGACTATCCCACGCGGATAGACGTCACGTTCCAGGACAGGGCGGGGCAAGTCGTCCTGGATCAAGTACGTACGGTGGACAAGGCACGGCTCGTCAGACGCCTGGGCCGTTTGCCGGAAGATCGGGCCCGGGTGATTGCAGATACCCTCCAGAGCATGTTCGCCTTCGAATAACGCCTGATTGACGCCACTTCCACCCATCCGCGGCTGTTCCGTCCATCCCCCTGCTTCACCGGTCATCCGGATCAGCGAGCCGTCCTGCCTGTCCTTCGGGAGGTCGGACGCCTGACCCCGTGGCGCGGCGGTTGCGGCCGGTGCATGGCGGGTCAGCACGCGCAACGGGTATTCTGCGCATCCTCCCGTGACCCGGCGTCAGGTGCGCCGGCGGGCCGGACAGGAGTGGACACGCGCATGGAACGGATCGTCTCCCTGGACGTGCTGCGCATGAGCGACGTGGCCCGCGCCGGCGGGAAGAACGCCTCGCTCGGCGAGATGATCGGCGAGCTGTCGGCGGCGGGGGTGCGCGTCCCCGGCGGGTTCGCGACCACCGCAGACGCCTTCCGCGAGTTCCTCGCCCGCGACGGGCTTGCCGAGAGGATCCGGCGGCGGCTCGCCGATCTCGACGTCGGCGACGTCCGGGCGCTCGCCTCCGCCGGCGGCGAGATCCGCGGGTGGACAAGTGCGGCGCCGTTCCCCGAGGCGCTGGAACGCGAGCTGCGCGCGCGCTACGCGGAGATGTCGGCCGATGCGCCGGACCTCGCGGTGGCGGTGCGCTCCTCCGCCACCGCGGAGGATCTGCCCGAGGCGTCCTTCGCGGGCCAGCAGGAGACGCTGCTCAACGTGCGCGGCGCGGACGCGCTGGTGGGCGCGGTGCACGAGGTGTTCGCGTCCCTGTTCAACGACCGCGCGATCTCCTACCGCGCGCGCCGGGGCTTCGCCCACGAGGAAATCGCGCTCTCTGCCGGCATCCAGCGCATGGTGAGAAGCGATCTGGGGGCGAGCGGCGTGGCCTTCACCATCGACACCGAGTCGGGGTTCGAGGACGTGGTGCTGATCACCGCGTCGTGGGGGCTCGGCGAGTTGGTGGTGCAAGGCCAGGTCAACCCCGACGAGTTCTACGTGCACAAGCCGTCGCTCGAAGCGGGACGCCCGGCGATCCTGCGCCGCGAGCGCGGCAGCAAGGCGCTGAAGATGGTCTATCACGACGATCCGGCCGAACGGGTCGCGGTCGTGGACGTGCCTCTTGAAGACCGGCGCCGGTTCTCGCTGAGCGACGCCGAGGTCTGCGCGCTTGCGCGGTATGCGGTGGCCATCGAGCGCCACTACGGGCAGGCGATGGACGTCGAGTGGGCGCGGGACGGCGTGGACGGCCGCATCTACATCCTCCAGGCACGCCCGGAGACGGTGCAGAGCCGTCTCGCGGGACAGGCGGTCGAGCGTTTCGAGCTGAAGGAACGCGGGAAGGTGCTGGCCGAGGGCCGCAGCATCGGCCAGCGCATCGGCGCCGGCGCCGCGCGGCTGGTGCTGGATGCGGGGCGGATGGACAAGGTGCGCGAAGGCGACGTCCTCGTCACCGACATGACCGACCCCGACTGGGAGCCGGTGATGAAGCGCACCGCCGCGATCGTGACCAACCGCGGGGGCCGGACCTGCCATGCCGCCATCATCGCCCGCGAGCTGGGGATCCCGGCGGTGGTCGGGGCCGGCGATGCGACCCGGACGATAGGGGAGGGGGCCGAGGTGACCGTCTCCTGCGCCGAGGGCGACACCGGATACGTCTACGCGGGGAGGCTCGACTTCGAGCTGCGCCGGCTCGACGTGGAGACGATGCCTGTGGTTCCGTTCAAGATCGCGATGAACGTCGGCAACCCGGACCGCGCGTTCTCCTTCCGCGCCCTGCCCAACGCCGGCGTCGGGCTCGCGCGGCTCGAATTCATCATCGGCCACTCGATCGGCGTGCATCCGCGGGCGCTGCTCGACTTCGAGCGGCTCCCCGAGGCGTTGCGGGAGCGCATCCGCGAACGGAGCGCGGGGTACGGGAGCCCGGAGGCGTTCTTCGTCGAGAAGCTGGTGGAGGGCGTGGCCACGATCGCCGCCGCGTTCCATCCCAAGCCCGTGATCGTCCGGCTCTCGGACTTCAAATCCGACGAGTACGCCAACCTCGTCGGCGGGGAGCTCTACGAGCCCGGGGAAGCGAACCCGATGCTCGGGTTTCGCGGGGCGTCACGTTACCTGTCGGATGACTTCCGCCCGAGCTTCGAGCTGGAGTGCCGCGCCATGCGCAGGGTGCGCGACGAGATGGGCTTCACCAACGTCGAGCTGATGATCCCGTTCGTGCGCACGCTCGACGAGGCCCGCGGGGTCGTGGATCAGCTCGCCCGCAACGGCCTGGAGCGCGGACTGAACGGTCTCAGGATCATCATGATGTGCGAGGTGCCGTCGAACGCGATCCTCGCCGAGGAGTTTCTCGAGCACTTCGACGGCTTCTCCATCGGCTCGAACGACCTCACCCAGATGACCCTGGGCCTCGACCGCAACTCCGAGCTCGTGGCGTCGTGCTTCGACGAGCGCGACCCTGCCGTGAAGGCCCTGCTCCACCGTGCGATCGCTGCCTGCCGCAAGCAGGGAAAGTACGTGGGGATCTGCGGCCAGGGGCCGTCCGATTACCCCGACCTCGCGCGCTGGCTGA
This sequence comes from uncultured Gammaproteobacteria bacterium, assembly GCA_958295465.1. GTDB lineage: Bacteria > Pseudomonadota > Gammaproteobacteria > HK1 > HK1 > HK1. The sequence goes on along the minus strand of OY282353.1, from coordinate 5,611,629 downwards.
TGGACGAAGGGATCGACAGCGTGTCGCTGAATCCCGACTCGGTGGTGGAAACCTGGCTGTATCTCGGGCGCGAATGCTGATCGAACCACCCGGGAACACCTGCGGCTCGCGGATGGTGAACGGTGGGAGCAGCCGACACGCGGGAAATCGGCGCCGAACCCCTCCCTGGACCCACGAGCTACGGAGCTGAACGCGGAAAGACCCGCCCCTCGAACAGCTTGCGCGCCGTGCGCAGCACCGCGGCCCGGGTGATCTTCAGCGCTCCGCCCTCCGTGGACACGCGCATCATCACGCTGGTCTCGCCGATGGGATGCTCCACCGAGACCAGCTTTTCCTCTCCGGCGGGCACCTGCGCCAGGGCGCCGGCGGGGGAATCCGGCAACATGCAGGCGGTGGCGACGCTCACCGCCCCGAGCACGCCGATCGACGCATGGCAGCGGTGCGGGATGAAGGTGCGGGTGGCGATGGCGCCGCCGGCGCGGGGCGGGGCCACCATCGTCATCTTCGGCACGGACTTGTCCCGCACGTCGCCCAGGTTCATCAGCGGCCCCGCCTGTCGCCGGACCGTTTCGAGCCTTTCCTTCAGGGCGCCGTCCGCGTCCAGCGCCTCGCGGCTCTCATACCCGCTGGCCCCCAGATCCTCCGCCCGCATCACCACCACCGGCATGCCGTTGTCGATGCACGTGGCCTCGATGCCGGCGATCACGTCCACTGCGTTCCCCGTGGGCAGCAAGGCGCCGCAGGTCGATCCGGCCGCTTGCGGGAAGTTCTGGAGCACCGGCGCCGCGGCGCCGGGCACCCCGTCGATCCGCGCGCTCCCTTCGTAGGTCACGACGCCGCCCGGGGTCTCGATGGTCACCCCGGCGACCTGATCGCTGTTGACCATGTGGACCGCGACCTCGGTGCGACCGTCCGCGGCCCGCACCAGCCCCTTCTCCACCGCGAACTGGGCGACGCCCGCGAGGATGTTTCCGCAGTTCTGCCGGTCCGTGACGACGGCCCGGTCGACGAACACTTGCAGGAACAGGTACTCGACGTCGGCGTCCGGGCGCTCGGAGGCGGCCACCACCGCCACCTTGCTGGTCAGGGGATCGGCGCCGCCGATGCCGTCGATCTGCCGGGGGTCGGGCGAGCCCATCACCGCCAGCAGCAGGGCGTCGCGCTCCGCCTCGACGGTCGGCAGGTCGTGCTCGAGGAAATAGGCGCCCTTGGACGTCCCGCCGCGCATCCAGGTGCAGGGAATGCCTTGGATGCCTTCCCTCGGCATCCCTTCCCTCATGACGCTTGCCTCGTCCGCGGAATCGAAACGGGTGCAGCGCCCGCACCGGGTCCGGCGGCGCGTGCCGGGCCATTCATTTCAGGGCAACTCCATATATTCGCATGTATCGAACGGACATACGGTTTCTCCGGTGGCGGCATGCTGCGAGCTCCCTGGAAAACCACTCACGAACGAGCTGCGTAGCCGCGGGAGCTCCTGAAGGCGCAGGTCGAAATCGACTTGCGATTGCCGACATATGGTCTTTGCGGCGTCGGCGATGTCCTTCGGCTTTACGTTTCAGGAAATCATACAGGGCATCCTTTCGGCAATCCTGGCCATCCTGCTGGCGGAACAGGAGGCTCCGGAATTCCGCGACCTGATCGGCGAAGCCGGAGGCGCCGTCGTCTCGGCCGGCACCGCTGTCGAGCTTGCGGCGGTCGCGAGTCGCGACGACGATCTTTACGCAGCCGCACTGACTTTCCTGAACGAGCCCTTCACGCACATCGAACCGGTCGACACGACCCAGGTTGCGATCGCGGCGGAAGCATGGCTCACGGTTCTCTCGTAGGGGTTGCGCAGCGCCCGTTTGCGCGGGCGGGACGAGCCGCCCGGCACGGGGATGGAGCCCGACTGCGAGTTCTACCTCGGCGAGCGGGATTGGCCGTGATCCTGCCAAAGCGCATCGGAGTTTTCCGTCCATTCGTTGCGGCAAACGGCAGCGATGCTAACCACATCGGGACAAGAGCTCATTCCGGGCCGGGACCATGCGGAGTGTTTACGGTCCCGGTCGGCGCGGGGAGAGATGGGTTCCGGCAACCTCACGCCCGCCCGCCCGGATGGCGGCCACGACTCGGTCGGATTCTTTGCAGGCCCTGTGTCTATACGATGAATGCTACAATTGAAACCTTGTCCGGCCCTGAAGGAGCGCCCGTCCATGGCCATCAACCTCGCCCACCGGGCGGATCTCGACCAGCGTGTCGAAAAGCTGGCCGCCCGCCTCGGCTTGACCGGTAAAGGACGAAAGACCGGTGTGATCGAACGGGCGTTGACCGCCCTGGAAGAACGAGTGGAACGGGATCGGCCGAGTCGCGAGGCCATCGTGGCATCACTCGATCACTACATCCGTGCCGGTTCTCACCGATGCGAACGGTTGTCGGCCGGCAACGGCCTCGATGGCGGCGCTCCGTTGTCACTGGCGCTGCAAGAAGTACTCTACGACGAGCACGGATTGCCGAAGTGATCGCTCTCGACACTTCGGCAATCCTGGCCATCCTGTTGGCGGAAGATGAGGCTCCGGAGTTCCGCGACCTGATCGGCGAAGCCGGAGGCGCCGTCGTCTCGGCCGGCACCGCCGTCGAGCTCGCGGCGGTCGCGAGTCGCGACGACGATCTTTACGCAGCCGCACTGACCTTCCTGAACGAGCCTTTCATTCACGTCGAACCGGTCGACACGGCGCAGGTTGCGATCGCGGCGGAAGCATATCGCCGCTATGGCAAAGGCCGTCACGCGGCGAGTCTCAACCTGGGAGATGTCTTCGCCTGTTCGCTTTCACGCAAACGCGGCGTGCCGCTTCTTTTCAAGGGCGGGGACTTTCCGCGAACCGATGTTGAACCTGCCGCAACGAAGATATCGTAGCTTCGTTGCGATCAACGGCAGCGATGCCAACCATGTCGGGGCAAGCTCTCCAACAGCTCCGGAAAGCAGCGTTGAATCGGACAAGGCGGTCAATCGCCCGCAAGCCTGATTTCGTAGTCAAGAGTGGAGCCGATGTCGGATTCCAGGACCGGGGATTCGGGCGACCACTCGATACGGCGGGTTTTAGACTTGAGGTCCGGAGCGCTGTAGACATAGCGCTCGTCATACCGCAGGTACAGTGTCTCGAAGAACCGTTCGATGCGCACCGGGCTGTCCGGTGGTGGAAAGCCGGGCAGAAGTCGGCCGATGCTGTCCTCACGCATGTCGATCATCGCCAGCGACACCGCCTCATATCGGCTGGCGTCCTCGCGGATGCCACGCCGGCCGGTGGGTGCGCCCAACGCCGAATGGAAACGGACGATCGTTTCCACGGGCCGGCCGTCACCGGCGATCGCAATATCGTTGGCTATCTGCCGCGATGGCCGTTCCTGATGGGATGGTTCTCTCGAAGCAGCCGTCTCGGCAGCCTGGTTGGCACGGATCACGAACAGGTACCCGAACACCAGCGCCGGATAGGTGATGTGCAGGTTCGTGCATTCGCCGATCGTTTCTTCCATGCGGTGGGTGAGGTTCCGGAAAGCGCCGGTCATGCCTTTGCATGAAACGGCGAGGATGGGTCCGATACCGTCCTTGTTGACTACAACGTCGACGTTCTTCGTCTTCAGCCCTCCGAGGATCGTCGCTTCGCCGCTGGTCGCGGCTCCCGGGTCGAAGTGGATGAGACGTTCACCGCGCCGTCTGGTCACGGTGAACGGCGGTCGGGGCTTGAGCTCGTCCGGATGGAATCCGCCCTCCAGGACGAGGCGGCAGGTCACGTACCAGTGGAGTGGCTTGATGTGCTGCTGACTTTGGGTCGGCCCGTCATGGACGGCGAAATGCTCGAGCGCCTCGGCTCGATTCACCCATTGGCACTCGCGAGGAACGCCCTTCGTCTGCCGACCATCATCCGGCATCGTAGTGTCTCCATGTACGCATCGTCGAAACGGCTTCCACCACCTCCGATCCCGACAACGCCGATTCCATCGCGGGCGGAGGGAGGACGATCCTGGTGGCTTCCCGCGGTTCGAGCTTCAGCACGCCGCCGCCGAGCGGATGGCCTTCGAGCTCGCAGCTCAGGCGAACGAAAGGCGTCTCCCAACTCCCGGTGACGCGGCGCGCCGCCTTCCGGTCGCGCAGGTGAACGCCGTGCACGGCGTTCGTGCAGGTCGCTGCCGCGCAGTTGCGAACCAAGTTCGGCATGCGCCCGGACATGTAGGTCAGGAAGAAGTCGGGCACCCGCACGTCGGGAACCGAGTACCAGGGAGTGCGCATCCGGCACTTGTATCCCTTCCGAACCTGTTGGCCCCGATCGGTATCGAGGTACTCCGAGACAACGGGCGGCAGGTCTGCGTCCTTCGGGAGCCGCAGGAGCATCATGGGCTCGTCGGAGCGCCGCCACTGCTCGATGGTCCGCGCCGTCAGGGTCCGGGCCGGCAGCATCCGGCCGTTTCGCACCGTCGGATGGAGGAGTCCGCCCGGGATCCCCCATGCTTCGGCTTCGGAAGGCCGCAGGTGGAAGAATCCGTTGGCGCCGCTGACGTATCCGATTCCGATGGAGGCAAGGTCGCCGAAACGCAACGAGTCCGGGTTCGAGGCGGTCGCCCGATAGAGCTCGCGGACGTTCCCGGGTAACAGGTACGGGCGAAGACGGCGGTTCCACGACGTGCGCCATTCGCGGACCGGAACCGGAACCGCCTCGCAAGGCAGCTCCGCCGTCGGATTGAACCGATCGAGCACACTGAAGCGGAGCTCCGCGGCCCTGCCGCCGAAGCCGCCGGCATGGAGCAGCCAGCAGTCCTCGGAGAGATCCGGAAACAGCTTCGTGCGCACGGCGACGATCCGCACGTCGTCGAAATGCCCGACGAGGTAGTCGAGCAGGGGCGCGGCATAGGGGGCATGGCCGATGGCCGCGGGGACGACGAACGCCATCCGCCCGCCGGGTGTCAGCAGGCTCGCGGTCGCCACGAGGAACGGCGCCCAGGACCCGGTGAGCCCCGAGAACTTCGCGCCCAGGCGGGCGCATAGCTGGAGGGCGCGCTCGCGCACCTCACCCTTGAAGGTCTGGTAGCGAATGAAGGGAGGATTGCCCGCAGCGCATTCGAAGCGCTCGCGGGTCCGTGCGGCCCAGGCGAAGAAATCGCCCTGGTGGACGCTGGCCCCGGGAGCGCGGCCCATCGCCACGGCCGCGGCCTCGGCGTCCTGCTCGACGCCGAAGCTGTTCCGGTGGGCGGCGATGAAGCGCCCGTCTCCGCAGGAGGGGTCGAGAAGCCGGTCGCGCTCTTTCCGGACCGCCCACCGCACGAGGTTCGCAACGACTGCGTCCGGCGTGTAGTAGGCGCCGGCCTGTTTTCGCGAGAGGCGGGTCATCGGGGCGCTCCGCACCGCATCGGAGTTTTCCGTCCATTCGTTGCGGCAAACGGCAGCGATGCTAGCCACATCGGGACAGGAACTCACTCCGGGCCGGGACCATGGTGCAATCATCCGTGCTGGCAGTGTTTCCGCAAGCGATTGAAAACAGGAGAAAACAAGCGGCAGGTGCTTGAATGTACGAAGGAATCCGGAATTCCGCTCCCGGGAGCGCGGAGTATCTCGCCCCCGCGGCCAGCACGCCACCCGGACCGTCTACGACAGCGACGGCAGTGTGTACGACGGCAAAACAATGCAAATCCTGCACATTGTGTTAGATTTGCATACATGATCGAACGCAACCGGAAAGCCGAGGTGAACCGTCTGCTGGACGGGAACCCCGCGGTGGTGCTCACCGGACCACGCCAAGTGGGCAAGACCACCCTCGCGCACCAGATCGTGCGCGAACGCGGCGCCATCTATCTCGACCTGGAACGCCCGCGCGACCTCGCCAGAATCGCCGACATCGAACAGTACTGCGAGATCAACGCGGACAAGCTCCTGGTGCTGGACGAAGTGCACCGCTCGCCGGGATTGTTCGCTCCCCTGCGCGGTATCATCGACATGCGGAGGCGAGCCGGTCGCCGCACGGGGCAATTCCTGTTCCTGGGCTCCGCCTCCATCGACCTCATGAAGCAGTCCGGCGAAACCCTGGCGGGCCGCGTCGCGTACTGCGAGCTGCATCCGCTCAGCGTCTCGGAGGTAGGCGGCGGCGAGCGCCTCCGGCTGTGGCATCGGGGCGGCTTTGCCGAAAGCTTCCTGGCGCCGACCGACGAGCGCGGCTTCGACTGGCGGCTCGATTTCATCCGTACCTACCTGGAGCGCGATGTCCCCGCGCTCGGACCACGCATCCCGGCCGAGACCCTGCGCCGCTTCTGGACCATGCTCGCGCACAACCAGGGACAGACGTTCAACGCCGCCTCGTTCGCCAGGGGGCTCGACGTCAACGGCGTCACCATCGGCCGCTACCTCGACCTGATGGTGGACCTTCTCCTGGTCCGCCGCCTTCAACCCTGGACGAGCAACCTCGGCCGGCGCCTCGTCAAGGCGCCGAAGGTCTACGTGAGGGACAGCGGCATCTGCCACGCATTGCTGGGGATCGGGACGCTCGACGAGCTGCTCGGTCATCCGGTCGTGGGCGGGAGCTGGGAGGGCTTCGTCATCGAAAACATCGTGGGCGCGCTGCCGAGACGCGCATCATGGGGGTACTACCGGACGGCGGGCGGTGCGGAAATCGACCTGGTCGTCGACATGGGCGCGGGGGAGATCTGGGCGATGGAGATCAAGCGAAGCACGGCGCCATCGGTTTCCAAGGGCTTTCACAGCGCCTGCGAGGACTTGAAGCCGAAGCGCAAGCTCGTCGTCCACGGTGGAGACGAGAGCTTTCCGCTGGCCAGGGACGTCGAAGCGGTCGCATTGTCCCGTATCGCCGGGCTGTAGTCGTTTCCCGGCGGACGGCCCCGCTACGGAGGCAGATGGGCGGCTGGAACGACGGGAGCCCGGTCCATTCTGTAAACACCCTCGTAATACCCGCATGACACCATGCCGTCGTGCTGAACCGGACTGCCCCATCCACACTCAACCCTCCCCAAAGGCGGTATCGCCCAGAGCCGAGAACATCGAGGATGGGACCGCCGACGTCAGGCGACGTCGACGGGAATCAGGCATGAGTCCACCGCAGCCGGCCAGCTATTCGCCGGTCCGCTTTGTGGACGATGAACCATCGGTGACCGATCTGGACTGGGAAGCGCATCCCGATCGGAAAGGCAGAAGGCGCGAGCCTGCCCACCGCCAGCCGTGGAAAGCCCGCGCTACGCGACCTCGTAAGCGGCCGGCATCGAGTGCCGCCAGGCCGAAGCCATCGCCGGCACGGTCCGCACAGCCGCCGCCGACCGGGATGCACTCGCCACGAAGGCCGACCTCGCCGAACTCCGGGGAGCAGAGGAAAAATGGACGAACAGGCTTTTATTCAGGCATCGCAAAGGGTGTTTAGCCCCGGGTATGAATTCGACAATCCCGGAGGAGGCACCACTATGATTTTGCGCATCGACGATGCGGCTATCTCCTATCGCAGAAGAAACTCGACGATCAGGGTAGATTTGCGCGATCTGCATATGACATACGATCACTTCAGAGGTCGTCGAGTGTCATGCCCGGATTTGCGGAGATTTAAACCAGCGGTATTCGATTCCAAAGCCCGGCCCGCTGGACATTCATGTAACTGTACGGTTCTGTTTCACTTGTTGCAGAGGATCGGGGTGGCTGGTCCAACGGAAGGGAGGGGATGTCGAGGAGATCCGTTCCAGATAGAGATACGACGCTGACCTATCCGCCCGGCACAACGACGGAACTACCCTTTCGATCCCGTTTTCCCCGACCATGTCGGGTGTGCCCGTTCCGCCGCTCTCAACTTGACCGGCAGGTTTCGACGAACCTCACGAGGCGAGCTGGTGGACACGGAAAGCGCCCCCACCGCCGATAGCGTGGAGGACCATCTGTATTACGTCTCTTCCTGAGGCACACGCTGCCGCCCCCACCCGCCGATGGCGCGCGCGAAGTCAGGAGTGGCACGGAGCGCATTGCTAATGCTGAAACCGCCCGCTACCCGCGAACGTCCTGACAGCGCATATGCGGCGCGGCGGATTTGGCGGTACCCTGCCGACCGCACGCCCGCCGACCCGTACCAGACAGAGACATGAGCGCCGTCGCCTTCGACACCCTCACCGCCGCACGCGACCTCGAAGCGGCCGGCATCGAGCGCCGCCAAGCCGAAGCCATCGCCGGCACGGTCCGCACCGCCGCCGCCGACCGGGAAGCTCTGGCGACGAAGGCGGACCTTGCCGAGCTCCGGGCCGACCTCGCCGAGCTCGAAACCCGGCTGACGGCACGCATGGACACCTTCGCCACGAAGGCCGACCTTGCCGGCGTGCGCGCCGAGTTCGGGACGATCCGATGGACGGTCGGCTTGATCGCCGCCTTCCTGTTCGCCATCGGCCTTCGAGTGTTCGGCTTGATCTGACCAGGTGCCTGCCGCACCGCCCTTCCGGAATTGCGCCACGTGGCGCAATTCCGCTTTCCCGGCAGCGACCGATAAGGGCAGTTATCGTCCGTTGGGAGACAGGCAGGCGCAGCGGATGGCGAGCGGATGAACGGCCATGCCGGCTTACGGGCACGACCGCCTTATCGTGGCGCTATCGCGCCCTGGAAGACGGGAACATCGAGGAAGTGACCGCCGGCGCCAAGGCAGCGCCGGCGGGAAGTCAGGCAGTGCTACGAAGCAGGCGGGTCAGCGCCGCTTTCGCCAGATAGCTGTATGCGCCCGGTGGCCGTTGTCATCCGTGACCAGTTCCCGGCTCAAAGCCCGTGAAGCTCACGGCAGCGCTGCCGACGGTGGTCTAGAAGCTTCATCATGACATCCGGCACATCGCTTCGCGCCCCGCCGTCAATGTCATAGCTGGCGGAATAGGCAGTAACTAATGCCTGTTCCGCCGGTTGCTTGACGGCTTCCACGGCGGCTTCCGCCTGTTGCATGGCGGCTTCAAAGGCGGCATCCGCCTCCGCGTATCTAATGCAGGCTTCCACGCTCGGAATGCCTTGAGCCTGAACGGCAGGCAACGCCCCCGCGACGACCAACAGCGCAACAGTGGCCCGTATCGTCTTCATGGTGTTCCTCCCCATCTGGCCGTTACCGCTCAGCGCCAAGGCAGTGACGGAGCGCCCGTCACCATCCCCCGCCCCCCGTCGCCGGCATCGCTTATCAGAACGTCCGTTCCAGGGAGAGACCCCGGCCGCAGGAGAGCAAAAGGCGGAGGCTGGCGCATGGCGGACGGTTGCGCATACTCTGACAGGAAGGCCGCGAGCTTTCAGCCCACTGCCAGCGCCAAGCGTTTCACGATGCGTCTCATCGAGTAGTCCCCTCAAGGCGTTCGACAGGACGGCCAGGGCGGTATCTCGCCGGTAGCGTCCGGAGCCGACCGCGCTTCTCTCGCTGGCAACGGTCCCGCGGATCCTCGCTTTGCCCGATCGGGCGCGAGTCCCCCATGCGGGTTCCCGCGAGATCGAAGCGGCCGGCATCGAGCGTTGCCACGCCGAAGCCATCGCCGAAGGGATGCGCCGCCACCGTCGGACCATGACGAACTCGCCACGAAAGGCGACCTCGCCGCTCGGCATCTTCAACGCCGTTGCCAGCGTCCTTTCCTGACCCGGAGCCCGCGCCATGAACGACCTCGCCCCCACCGCCGCGGTCCCCGCCCCCGTCACCCCGGCCACTGACCGCCTCATCCGCGACTCCACCAGCGCCAACACCCGCCGCGCCTACGCCGGCGCCCTTGACCGGCTGGATGCGTCCCTCGACGCCCGACCGACCGACGATGCCGGCATCGCCGAGTACCTCGGCACGCTCGACGCGGCCGGGAAGTCGCCGGCAACCGCTTCGATGGTGATCGCCGCCGTGCGCTTCCGCGCGAAGCTCGCCGGCCAGCCCGATCCGGTCGGGCCGATCGCCGATCGGGCGCACAAGGGGTTCCGCCGCGCGGGCCGCAACGAGCGGGGCCGGGGCCAGGCGCCCGCCCTCGACCTCGACGCCATCCGCGAGATTGCCGGCCAGTGCACCCCGCTCGACCGCGCCATCGTGTTGACGATGTTCCAGGCGTGCTTGCGCCGCTCCGAAGCCGCCGCCCTCGAATGGCGCGACATCGAACCGGCCGCGATCCCGGGCGCCCTCCGGATCACGGTCCGGGCCTCGAAGACGAACCAGGAAGGGGCGCCGGACGTGCGCCTTGTGAAGAACGGGGCCGCCAGGGCGCTACTCGCCATCCGCCCGGACGACGTCGACCCGGCCGCAAGCGTGTTCGGGTTGTCCGGCCAGTCCATCGGGCGCCGGTTCAGCGCCGCCGCGAAGCGGGCCGGATACCGGGCCACCGCCCACAGCGCCCGCGTCACCTACGCCAGCGAATTGACCCGGCTCGGCGCGTCCACGACCGAAGCCATGCGGGCCGACGCATGGAAGACCGCCCGCATGGTCGCCCACTACAGCGCCGGAGTCGCCGCCGAAGACAACGCCACCGCGAAGTACCTCTAGCGCCGCTTCCGCCAGACCATCACGCACCCATACGAAGGTCAATGGACGCCCTCCGGCTCAGGCCGACATGCAACGCTATTTCGCGGTCACTGCCCCGAGTGTTCACCAGATGGTGCTCGGCCTGGAACGCCATGGGCTGTTGCGCCGCCACGCGGGGCGTGCCCGAAATCTCGAAGTGCTCGTGGCCCCAGAAGCCCTCCCCGTCTTGCGCTGAACGGACAAATTCAATCGATCAAAACCACTGTGCAGAGGGACTAGCCTTCCAGAATATGTAAATCCCAGTTCTCCGGCACCCAATGCGTGTGGCAGTACTCCTTCGCCCAAGGATCATCTGGCAGACGGTATTCACATTCGATGTCGCAAGGGAGGCCCGCTTTCAAAACTGAATCGATGTTGCGCCGTGAATCTTTACTGCCCCATATCGCAATCTTTCCGCCTCCATCGATGTTACACACCAGCCTATGGTGGCCAGAATCTCGTCCGACTTTTTCTCCACCTTCATCGAAACCGATGAGCCGAAAAGTGTCAGTGTTCGTGTCACTCCTCATGTTCAACTCTCCTTGTCGCGTTGCAGACTTACCCACAGGGGCGAAATTCAGCGTGGAGCACAGCCGACGCGGCGTAGGGACGCTTATCGGCATTCATGCCGTCCACCGGTCCCAGTCTGTCCGGCGCGGGCCGGAACACCCTCTCCTGCGCGGCGCACAGCTTCGATTGCCGCATGCCGCAATCGTTAGCCGCCTTGGCATATTCCCTCGCTGCCGGCACGTAGACGCCCTTGCCGGCATGTGTTTCCACGACATGCAGTTCGTCGCGCCACCGTTCCCGCGCGCGAAGCTCGTCCAGCACCGCCAGATAGACGGAGTGCTTGATGACATCTCCTCCGTTCCCGGCATTGGGGTTCTGATCCGATGGACTCTGGAAATCCTGCACGCGCAATCCCATCCGGAATCCTCCCGCGTCGTCCGTGACTCCGTCCGTGCACATCGTCGATGAACGAGGATAGTAAGAATAACCCATCGATCCGCGTTGCCGGCCAGACAAGGCTTGCGGCAGGTGGCCACCCCTTCCGGTCCACCGGCTCGATACCGGGCTCCCGCCGTCGATCTCGGAAGATGTCTGGCGGGCGGACGACACGACGAAAAGAGAGTGGCTCTGGCGCACGCCCCGACGTCGTGGTTGCGGATACCGGTGCGGGGTATGCTGTTCGGCCACGACACTTCGCCGGAGACGTATTCCGTCATGGCCACCTCCGCCACCATGCACGTCGGGCCGCTCGGGTCCACCATCCATGTCCTGCGTGCCGATGCCGGCACCATCGCCGAGCTCGCGGCCATCGATTGGAACCGCCACTTCCGGCAGGTCTGCCTCGACCCGGTGCGCGGGGTCATCACCCTGATGGTGCCTTCCCGCCTCCATGACGACTTGTCCGGGATCCTCGACCACGTCGTGGGAACCGCGGGCAGCGCCCTCACCGGCACGGCGAGGGGGTTGCGCAGCGCCCGTTTGCGCGGGCGGGACGAGCCGCCCGGCACGGGGATGGAGCCCGACTGCGAGTTCTACCTCGGCGAGCGGGCCAGGGGTTATCTCGCGGCCCTCGCCGAAGGGGAAGCGGCGGCCGATGCCTATTTCGAACGCATCGCGCCGGACTTGGTGGTGGAGGTCGAGATCACGAGCGCCGATGAGGGGAAAGCCGGACGCTACGGCGAGATGGGGGTGCGGGAGCTGTGGCGGCTGCACGGGCGCAAAGGCACACGGGAGTTGCGTGTCGAGTTCCTCGCGCTGTCTCCCGGGAGCGGGCCGCGCCGGCTCGATGCCTCGGTGGTGCTGGAGGGGCTGACGCCGGACGACGTGTGCGAGGCGGTGGACGGGGTGCGGTTCAGCCAGACCCGCGACGAACAGACGAAAGCGGTGACCCGGATCGTGCGCCGGCGGCAGCGGGGGAGCGTGCAGGTACGGGAGGAGGAAGCGCCGTACCTCCTGCCCGGAGATTTAAAATCCGGTACTGCATATCTTTAGGATTCCACATCGGGGGCATCCTCATCAAGGCCAACACGAGGGTGCCGCTCGTTGTCTCCACATTCGTTACAGTAGCGGGCATCGTGCCTCCACGGGAGAAACAGTATCCCGCATCTGTCACATTGTATTGGCTCATACTCAGGCATGTCGGTCTCCTATGGTTCTCTTGTGTTCAGGCACCAATTTGCTCTCGGCTGTTACTCTAAATCAATCATGCGCACTTGCGAAAGGTCGTTTCAGCCGAGGCACCGAATTTTAAGCTGAGACACTACCGACGTCCAGACGGCAGGCGGTTCCGGAGGCGGTTTCGGCAACCTTCCAGGTACGGAGGATCTCCTTGTTGTCCGATGCCTCGTGCTCGCCCAATTCCTCGTGCCAGGGATAGAGCAGGATGAGGCGCCCGGCGCGTCGAGCCGGTCGGCCTCGTCTGCCTGTGGCCAGAGATGAGCTGAGGACGGTTACATCGACCGTTTGAACCTGGAGGATTACCACTGATGGCTGCCAACGGCATCAAGGTGAACATGACTCCTTCGCATCCGGGCGACTTCATCCGCACGGAGGTCATCGAGGCGCTGGGTCTGAACGTGACGCGGACGGCCGGGATTCTGGGTGTCCGCCGTGCGACGCTGTCAGCCCTGCTGAACGGCAACGCCGCGCTGTCCCCGGAGATGGCGTTGCGCGTCGAGAAGGCGTTCGGCGTCAGCATGGACATGCTGCTGCGAATGCAGGCCTGGTACGACGCCTCGCGGATGCGCGCCCGGGCAAGCGAGATCGACGTCCGGCGCTACGAGCCTGCATGAAGAAGCAGCCGGTCCCGCTGCAGGAGAGCGGCGGCAGATTCGCTGTGCCGAAATCCGGGAGGACATGATCATCGCCTGCAAGGGTCACCCTGCCGTCAGGCTCCGACAGGGCGACCGCCCCGCGAACGATGGGCATGGCCGCGTCAACTACTTCGGGTTACGCCCCGGCCCGGCGCTTCGGCGCCATCTCCCTCGGCGTCCACTTCCGAGCAGGCGCCGCTAAGCGCCGAAGCGGTGGACGATCGCGATGCGCAGCATGCCGAGCCGATTCTCGATCACATAGGGACAGGGTCTTCGAGGATTTCCCGGCCCGCAACGGCCGTCACCGGAGCGGTTCACGTAATGGGTGCTCCGCCCGAAATCCAGGTACGAACCTTCGAGTCGCAGCGTCCAGGCTTCCGCCAGGGGCACTTCGGCGCCGAGCCCGGCCACCCAGCCGATTTCCGTCGCGCGTTCATGAAAGGAATCGTCGGGGTCGAATCGCCACGGCGTGGGCATGCCATCGGGACCGACGCTGCGGTCGAGATCGCTCACCGAGTTGTCGATCCGGGCGGCGGCGAGCCCCGCGGAGGCAAAGAGCGTGACCGGCCCGAGGGCGTGCTCGACGCCGGCGCGCGCCGTCACGATCCATCGAAACTCCGATTCCACCGTCTCGTCCCGGCCCTCGGGGTCGAGCTGATCGGTGCTTGCCCGCAGGTCGCCGATCGTGCCGTCCAACTCGAACCTGAGAGGCAGGCGCCCGATCGCGAAGCGCTTCCCAATCAAGGCGCCCCCGGCGAATCCGGCGTCGTGGTAATCGACGGTGAAACCGGGCATCCCCCAGTTCGAGAAGCCGTCGACGTCGACGCTCCGTCCCCGCGTTCGGCCGGAGCCGGCGAAGAGTCCCGCGTAGATTCCCTCCCGATCGAAACCGGCATCGCCGCCTCCGGCGTCCGCGGCGCCGGCCATCGAGAGCATCACCAGGACGGGCAGCGCCAGCGCCGCGCGGCGCCACGTGGAGAGGCGCCCGGCGGCGAAGCGAGAGGTCTCGTTCATGGCGATCCTTCCTTGCAGAGCGTACGGTCGATGACTCGGACGCGACGATACCCGATGTGGTGATCCGGTGACGCGGCGGCTCGACGCTGCCGCGACCCCGGCGCGATCATCGCCGTCATGCCCGCCGTCCCCCGCCTCGCGCGGCGGGCCGCGCCGCCGCACCGGAGACGCCATGATTCAGCCGACCCGCTCGCCGACGACCGTCATACGCGGCGGCCGGGTCGACGCCAGGATGCCAGGCGGCTGAACACCAGGGCGCCGGGACGCGGTGGAAGGCAAACCCCTCACCTGCACGTCCCCCGCACCGTCCTCCGCACGTCCCCGCCCCGACAGCAGGTGGAAACCTTGCCGGTTGGGGAGTCGCCGTTCGCCGGAGTTGCCGCGGCGGAAAGTCACGATGGGGCGCCTGAACCGACGATGGCCTGCAAAGCGCCGGCGACCGTACCGGGGCGGCCGACGTCAACCACGGCGACGTCCAGGCGGCAGGCGGTTTCGGGACCGGTTTCGGCAACCCTCCAGGTACGGAGGATCCCCTTGTTGTCCGATGCCTCGTGCTCGCCCAATTCCTTGTGCCAAGGATAGAGCAGGATGAGGCGCCCGGCGCCATACGCTCGGGCATAGGCAAGCATCTGGTAGACGTCGGACTGGGCCACGCCCAGGGTTCTCTCGCAACCGGGTTCATTCGGCGTCAGGCGTTTCCATTTGGTGTCGAGAACGATGGGGGGACCGGGTTGAACCCGGCCACGGTGACCGTCAGCGGTCGATTGGCGCTTCCGCTTGGTGTCGAGAGCTACAGGCGGACCGGTTGCATCAGCCGGCGTTTCGATCACGGCGTCGGGTTTCAAGTTGTAAAGCGGCTTGGGCTTGCCGTTGCCGGCCGTCTTGTCGGCGTCGTCGATCAATGCGCTGTACCTTTGGTCCTGGAGGCGGACACGCCCGGAGCCGAGGGCGTGTTTCAGGCTCTGTCCGATGAACTGCTCGAACAACTCGTTCATGGGGAACAACAGGGTGAAGCCTGTCGCTTCGCCGCCCGTCGTGCTCTGCCAGTCTCCGGTGAGGAACAGTCGGGCGATGCGGTGGAGGTCGTGGAAGGCGGTATTGGTGCGGTCGAGGCGCACCGGCTCGCGCAACGGGTCCGGCGTGTCGCCCACGAACTCGAAACGGGCGGTGAGCTCGGCCAGACGCCGCACGTTGGCGGCGGTCCGGGCCACGCGGACCAGCCGCGACACGGCCGCCTTGAGGACGCGGTTGAGGGGCGTGTCCTCGGTCAGCTCGTCGAAGCGGCAGGCGAGCAGGTCGGGCCGAGCCGCGAGATGCGTGACCTGGCGGATGACGTTGAGCCGCCCGCGCAGCAGCTTGAGATCGTCCTCATGCCCGATGTAGCGACGGGGCAGGCCGCGCCGCACGGCGCTGAGCAGCCGCTTCGCGAACAACCCGATGAGGACTTCCAGAAGATCGCGCCGTTGCGTGTCCAGGGACGCGAGCTCCCCATCGGCCACCCGCAGGCGGTGAGCCACGGCGAGCATGTGGATGAGCGCCTTGCGGACTGCGCCGTCGTCCCCGTCGATCTTGGGCAGGATTTCGAGGGTCTTCCCCGGAACGGCGAGGACGCCGACGACCTGTGCCGCCTTCAGGCCGCCGTCGTGGGTGCGGGTCAGAACGGGCGGCTTGTGAGGGAGTCGCTGGCGGGCGCGTTCGGCGAGGGTGTATAAGCGTTCTGCTTCCTTCTCCGTCAGGTCCTTTCCGGCCCCGGCCCCGACGGTCAGGCTGCCGTATTCCCGGCAAGTGAGAGTCACGGCCAAAAGATCAATCCATTCCGATTTCTGCGCCGTGGGCTTGCCCCGACCCTGACAGTGAGACAGCCGTATTCCCGGCGAGTGAGGGCACGACCAAGAGATCAGTCCGTTCCGGTTTCCGGGTCGGGAGCTTACCCCGAGTTCTGAGCCTGTTCCGAGTCCCGAGCAGGCCCTGATATGAGGCGCCCGTAAGCATCTTTCGCGAACTCTTTCTGCACCGTCCAACGGTGACGATCCTCGCCCGCATCCGTGTCGTCGCCGAGTCCCGGTGGCCGGACGAGCGATTCTCCCTGAACGAAGTCTTCGGTGCCGCCGAGGACGGCCTGAACCTTCTGCCAGTCGTCGTAGAAGTACTCGGCGATGAGCGGGATGATCTTGTGGCGCATGATGCGGTCCACGTCCTCTTTCGTACGCGCGCCCATCAGCCAGGCGTGGCCGATCAGGTGGTCGCGGTCGATGAGGTATTCCAGACGCTGGTTGATGGCGCCGAGCACGGCGTGCAGGTCGATACCATCCACCGTCTCCAGTAACTCAGGTTCGGGAGTCAACTCCTCGAACTCGAAGCGTCGGCGCAATGCCGTGTCGAGCAGCGCGATGGACCGGTCGGCGGTGTTCATCGTGCCGAGGATGTACAGGTTCGCCGGAAGCGTGAATGGTTTGCGGGAGTGGGGTAGCGTGACAGAAACCTCGTTCTCTGCGCCCTCCCGCTTGTCCTCCTCCAGGAGCGTGATGAGCTCTCCCATCACCTTCGAGACGTTGGCCCGGTTGATCTCGTCGATGACGAGGACGTGGGGCTTCGCGTTCGCAGACGCTTCGTCTTCGCCCGTTGACCCGGACGCGCCGCGGGCGCGTTTTGCAATGCGCTTGAGCACGCCGGGGGTCGCAACGAGACGGAAGCCGGCGCCCGTTTCCCCGCCTTTCTTTGCCGGGCCGGTATTGGGGCGCAGTCCCTCGACGAATTCCTCGTAGCCGTAGGATTGATGGAAGGTCACGAACTCGATTCGACCTTTCTTGACAAGCTCCTTGTAACGGATTCGAATTTTGTCGTTCTCGACCGGGCATTTCTCTTTCCCAACGCAGATCTCTACGCAACGACGAAATGTTTTGTACGTCTTTCCCGTACCCGGCGGACCATACAGGATCGTGTTGAGCGCTGACCGTGCTTCTCTCTTCACGGAATCTTCCCTCCCTTTACCCTCAAGGATTTTGGTGAACTTGTCGATCTTATCGATCAGGGTGTTTGTGTCAATATTGTCAATGGGGGTGATCGGGAAAAATTGGTGTTCGACATCTCTTACGTCAATCCAGTCATTGGGGAATTCAAGAAGCCTTTCTCTTTTCTGAGGGCTGTCGCGGTGAAAATGTCCGCTATGGACTAGAAATCGCCTTTCTTTCTCGTTCCGGACAAACAGGCCATATTTGAACAGGGCATATTTGAACAGGGCATAACTGCGATAGTTATCGCGAGAGCCTGGCTTGAGGG
Organism: uncultured Gammaproteobacteria bacterium; assembly: GCA_958295465.1. Classification (GTDB taxonomy): domain Bacteria; phylum Pseudomonadota; class Gammaproteobacteria; order HK1; family HK1; genus HK1. Next base: position 5,594,018 of record OY282353.1, on the reverse strand, counting down.
GGTTCGCAGTGAAAATGGCATCACCTGTTTCATCGCGTCCGAACATCGCAAGATATCTATTCCCTTGTTCTTCACCGAATGCTCCCCATAGCTCACAATTTCGATGCAACTTGCGCATACATTTATAATATTTATTGCCGTCTTCCGCACCTTCCTCGAAGAGCTCGCGGAGTTGGTCAAAGGCGTCTTTAACACCGACTTCATCGGTAATCGCTTCATAGAGCATTGCTTCTCCCCAAATCGGTCATTGCAGGTTATGGACAAGTCCAACACACGGATGACAGGAAAAATCCGACCCGCGTCCCATCGCCTTCACCCGCCACCGCGTCGCGCCTCAACTCCCGACGCTCAAGCGCCCGTCTCCGGGGCATCGAACACCGCCGACACCTCCGCCGCGAAACCTTCGAGCAGCACCGAAGAGGCCGTTTCCCCACGCCCGTACCGGCCGTGCTCGACGTATGCCTCCCCACGCAGCACCAGCACCGTCAGCGCCTCGTCGCGCGGGTCCGCGATCCAGTACTCCGCAATGCCCGCCTCGGCGTAATCGGTCCGTTTCTCCACCAAATCCCGGTCCGGGTCGTCCGGGCCGACGACCTCGACCACCTCGACCACCAGATCCGCGCCCTGCCAATAGCGGTTCTGGCGGCGAGGGTCGGAGCGGTCGCGCAACAACAGGATGTCCGGCTCGCGGAACTTGCCCTCCCGGACACGCATCCGCATCCCGGAGACCATCACGACGCCGCCGCACGACCGGAGCCCGGCACGGAACAGGGCATGGAGGAACAGGAGGACGGACTGGTGGGCGTCGGTCGGCATCGGTAGCTCCTCGATGCGGCCGTCGGTGAACTCGACCCGTCGGTTGCCGTGGTCGGTGAGCCACAGGTAGCCCTCATCGCTCCAGTCCCCCTGGTGCGGCAGAAGCTCGCACAGCAAGGCGTCCAGCGCGGCCTGCGAGGCGGCGTCCTCCCGCAGAGCCGGCTCCCGCGGAGCCGCGGTTGCTTCCCTGGCGCCGCGATTCCTCCGCCCGCCGGCGCCGGTATCGCCACGGGCCGCAACTTCGACCGTCATTTCGAGGTCCCCCACGCCGCGGGCGAAGGCGGGCGTTGCGCCCGCGCGCCCATGCCGCCGAAGTCTCACCGGTAGCCGCCCCGGCAATCAAGGCACCGCCTTTTCCTGTCAATGCAAGGCAGATGTATCCCTCCTGCCCGGCACCTGCGCATCGACGGCCCGGTGCAAACGGTATGGGCAAGGCCGCGCTGATAGAGGTTATCCGGTGTCAGTCTCTCCGATGAACCGCAGCGCCGGCGGACCGGTGACATGTGCTTCACGCTCGATAGGGCGCCTGTTCTGCTGGCGGGCCACCTGCCCGTCAAAGCACCGCAGGTTGCAGTTTTCGCCCTGTCCATGCCTGGCCAACGACTTCATGCGGGCGGAGACGCCACCAGTTCATTCATATCGACCTGCAACGCCTCGGCAAGCCGTTGCAAGGCTCGTGCGGAGCCGGGCTTGCGGCTGCTTTCGATGTCGGACAGGTAGGCGGCGGATACACCGGCCGCTTCCGCGAGTTCGCGGGCTTTCAGGCCGCGGAACTCGCGCCAGACACGGACGGGGCTTTCGCCGTCCAGTATGCGGTCGAAGAGGGCGGCCGGCATGGCCTCCTCGCCGGCGGTCTCGGCACGGAGGCGAAGCAGTGTGGCGTTGTCAGCAGCGTCCTCCAATGCCTCGCGCAACGCATGGTACTCGCATGGCTGCCCGGCAATGGTGATGGTCTGAAGTACAGACTTCATTGATAAGCACCTCCGCGGGGTTCAACCCCTTCAACTGTCAACGTCTTTGCCTTGGCGTCAAGCGAATAAAACACGCGCCAATCCCCAACACGTAGCCGGTAGCCTTGGAGTTGCCGTGACGGAAAGTCACGATTCGGCGAGGTGGAGGATGGCGTCGCGCATCGACAGGAGAGTGGCAGCGCTGCGGTCCGGCAGGCCGCGAAAGAGGATGAAAGACGGACTGGCCGCTTCCCGAAGCGCGAGCAACGCCCCGAAATCCGTATCCTCCGACACCAGCACGCGATCTTCTTCCGCGGCGAGTTCGAAGATCGTGGGATCGTCCGCGGACTGCAAACCGAGCACGCGGACATGTACCGCGTCATGGCCGCCGCGCGGAGAGACCCTCCGCGAACCGTGGCGCCAACGCGTTGTCGACGAGGAACTTCAGGCCGAGGCGACCAGTGGAAGCTGGCGCTCGTCAACTGCCACGGCAGTTGCCGCAGCCGCATAACGGAGCGCTTCCTCGATGTCCTCGGGTTCGAGGTCCGGGTAATCGGTCAACACCTGCGCCCTGCTCATGCCCTGCGCGAGAAGACCGATGATCGTGGCGACCGGTATGCGCAGACCGCGGATACATGGGACGCCGCCCATTTGAGCGGGATTGGCCGTGATCCTGCCAAAGCGCATCGGAGTTTCCCGTCTATTCGTTGCGATCAACGGCAGCGATGCTAACCATGTCGGGACAAGATCTCCAACCGATCCGGAAAGCAGCGTTGAATCGGACAAGGCGGCCCGTGGATGCGGCAATGCGAGTGGCAACCGCTGGCGCGGTCGTTTGGCGATTCCGTTACGCAGAATCGCGGGCGCCCCGACCGGCGCCCGTCCCGCCGGCGAGCTCGTCGAGGATCGGGCACTCGGGCCGGTCGTCGCCGTGGCAGCGCTCGGCGAGGTGGAGGATGGCGTCGCGCATCGAGCGCAGCTCCGCCATCTTCGCCTCGACCCGCGCGACGTGTTCGAGCGCGAACCGTTTCACGTCCGCGCTCGCGCGCTCGCGGTCCGACCACAGCGAGAGCAGCCGGCGGACCTCTTCGATGCTGAACCCCAGGTCGCGGGCGCGGTGGATGAACCGCAAGCGCCGCACGTCGTCTTCGCCGAACTCGCGATAGCCGTTGCCGGTGCGTGATGCGGGCGCGGTGAGGCCGGCCTCTTCGTAGAAGCGGATCGTCTTCGCCGCCATGCCCGAACGCCGGGCCGCTTCACCGATGCGCATGGATCGCTCCGAAATACGACGAAAGCAGAGAAGGCGCCATGTCCGTCCCTCCGTCAATGGTGATCTTGCATCCGGAACGCCCCAGTTGCCGGAACTCCCGATAGAGGCCCGAACAGGACAGGCTCAGCGCTTGTAGCGTGTCGGTCTTGTGGGAATAGAGGAAGAAATCCGGTATCGCGCCGGCGCTCCGGCCGGCCGCCTGTGCCGCTCGTACTTCTACCACCAAGCGTCTCCCGAGGACTTCGAGCGCAGACTCCACCTGGCCGATGTGTGAGCGGTGATCGAGATCGACAAGCCGCCGCACGGCGCCTTCCACGGTCCCCAGTCGCTTCGCCAGCGCGACGTTGCTCAGCTTCTGCTCGATCATCGCCTGATGGAGCGCGAGCTTCGCGGCGGCGAGCGCCGGAAGCTCGACGAGAGGACGCCCGCGCGCCGGGGACGGTCTCGGGATGGCGCGTCGTTCGTTGACGTAACCGCCGAGCGCAGCCACGAGGCAGTCGGCCGCCTCGGACAATGCTTCAGCCCGCGTCGCGCCCTCGGTCAGTGCCTCCGGGACATCGGGAAACGACACGAGCACCGTCCCCTCCAACGTTTCCAGCCTGGCAGGGTAGGCCAGTCGCATTGCCTGGGCCATTGTCGCCTCCATCATCTTTATTGAACGTCCTTGCGGGACAGTCCGAGTTGGACGAGCATCGCGGCGAGCAGCGGCCGACTGAATCTCCTTCTTGCGGTCCTTCATCGTGGTGAAGCGATCACCATAGTGGAGTCGACCATGATTCCCCTTGCCCACACGGGATTCGAACCGGATCTCGACACCACGGGTCCGGCCGAAGTCTTTGGATTCGCCGGATGAATTCCGTGCCAGTCATGCGAATATCGTACAAACAAGTACGAATCTACTACATGCTGAGCTGCTCCGTCCCGCACACCGGTGGCGAGTGGCCGCGACGGAACGGCCATCACTACCCCGCAGCATCGTAGTGCCTCCATGTGCGCATCGTCGAAACGGCCTCCACCATCTCCGATCCCGACAGTGCCCCGCTTCGCGCTCCGGTGGGAAATGCGGGCTACTTCTCCAGCAGCCGCGGCATCAGCTCGACGAGGTTGCACGGCCGGGTGCGGTAGTCGAGCTGGTCGGCGATGAGCTTGTCCCACGCGGTACGGCAGGCGCCGGACGATCCGGGGAGGCAGAAGACGTACGTCGCGTTCGCGACCCCGGCCAAGGCGCGGGACTGCATCGTCGAGGTCCGGATCTCCTCGTACGAGATCGCCCTGAACACTTCGCCGAAGCCGTCGATGGTCTTGTCGAGGAGCACGCCGACCGCTTCCGGCGTGCCGTCGCGGCCGGTGACCCCGGTGCCGCCGGTGCTGATGACGGCGTTGACCCCGGGATCCGCGATCCATTCCGACACCGCGGCGCGGATCCGGTAGACGTCGTCGGGCACGATCCGTTTCTCGTGCAGGGCGTGGCCGGCCGCCAGCAGCCGGTCCGCGAGCAGCCGGCCGGACTTGTCGGTGTCCTCGGTGCGGGTGTCGGAGACGGTGAGCACACAGATCGAGAGCGGGATGAATGCGCGGCCGGTGTGTCCTGGAATCGGGTCTTGCATGGTATTCGCTCGCTCGGAAGGTCGTTCCGAATGGTACGCGGGAAAACGGGACGGGGCGCGTAACGGGGAGCCCGCGGGCGGGGCCGGCGTCTTCCGGAGGAAGCCCGGTGGCCCCCGGCGGCCGGTTCACCTTCCGGGACTTGCCTGCATGGCCGCCCCGCACGGTCGATCCGGGGGCGCAACGTAACGGGGAGCGCGGGCGGAGCCGGCATCTGTCGGGGGAAACCCGGTGCGCCCGGCGGCCGACCCACCTCCCAGGATCTGCCCGCACGGCCATCTGCGCTGCCGGTCCCGAGGAGTGCAGGGGCCGCGGATCCATTCCCGGCGTCGTGTCGCGGCTCACATGAGGCCGAAGAAGGGCTGCACCTCGACCGTCGCGCCGGGCTCCACCGTGGCCCCGTCCTCGGGGAGGACGATGAAGCAGTTCGCGCCGCTCATCGTGTGCAGGAGGCCGGAGCCGGCCCTGCCGGTGCTGCGCACGACGAGGGCGCCGGCCTCGTCGCGTTCCAGGACGGCCCGGTAGTACTCGACCCGGCCAGGCTTCTTGCGCAGCCGCGTCGTGCAGCGCGCCTCCACCGCGGGCAGCGGTCTGGAGTCGATCTCGCCGGACACGGCCCGGAGCGCGGGCGCCACGAACTGGTAGAACGTCACCATCACCGCCACCGGGTTGCCCGGCAGGCCGAAGAACGCCGAACCCCCGAGGAGGCCGAACGCGAGTGGGCGCCCGGGCCGGATCGCGATACGCCAGAACCCGACCCGCCCCAGCGCTTGCAACGCCTCCTTCACGTAGTCGGCCTCGCCGGTCGAGGCGCCGCCGGAGGACAGCACCACGTCGGCGCGGGCGGACGCCTCGCGCAGCGCATCGAACACTGCCTCGCGCCGGTCCGGCACGATACCCAGGTCGAGGATCTCCACCCCGAGCCGGCCGAGCATGCCGTGCATGGTGAAACGGTTGCTGTCGTAGACGAGCCCCGGCTCGAAGGGGTCGCCGGGAGCGCGTATCTCGTCGCCGGTCGAGAAGTACGCGACCCGGAGTGTGCGATAGACCTCGATTTCGGCGATTCCCAGCGATGCGAGCAAGCCCATCTCCGCCGGCATCACGCGCCGTCCGCACGGGACCACCACCGCGCCGGCCGCGATGTCTTCGCCGGCCTGGCGCACGTGCTGCCCCGGCCGGTTGCCCGGCGGGATCCGCACGCGATCGCCCTCGGCCTCCACGTGCTCCTGCATCACCACGGTGTCGGTTCCGCCGGGCATGACCGCGCCGGTCATGATCCGCGCCGCCTGCGACGGCCCCACCGGGCCGGCGAAAGGCTTGCCCGCCCAGGCCGTCCCCACGACCTCGTACCAGCGCGGCGTACCGTCCGGCAATGAGTCGCCCGCGCAGGCGTAGCCGTCCATCGCCGAATTCGTATGCCCCGGCACGTTCATGGGCGAGACCACGTCTCGGGCCGCGACCCGTCCGAGGGCATCGATCACCGCGACCGACTCGGTCGCGTCCACGGGCCGCACGTGTGCGCGGATCCGGCGCATCGCCTCGTCCGGAGGGAGGAGATCCGGATCGCCTTCGTAGCAGTCGGGAAGCGGTTCGAGAAGGCTCATGCCCGGACATTCCCGCGATGCTGCGGCAGCGTCAAGTGATCTCGCATTTCACGACAACGAGCGACGACGAGAGGGAGTGTCGGGGAATTCTGAAGATGATGACGGCCCCCGCCCGGCGCCGGTGGTCAGGGGGCACGACGATTTGGATCGGCAGCTCGCGGAATCGCTCATCCTGCACGAGTTCGACACGAGCCTTGAAAGGAGGGCGGAGGCCTGGTCGGGCTCAAAGCAACTTCGCATCGAAGGGATAGGTCATCAACGGCAGCGCACCGCCGCGGGTCAGCAGCACCTGGTCCTCGAGCTTCACGCCGTATGGCGCGCCTTCCTTGCCGGCATAGCATTCGAGGCTCCACACCATGTTCTCCCGGAGCTCGCGCTCGGGCATCGCCTTGGTGTCCACCCCGTCCTCGTACAGGTAGGGAATGCCCGGGCCTTCATCTTCAAGGCCGGCCTGGTGGGCCATCCCGCCATAGCGCAGATTGCGGTACTCGGGCGGGAGCTGCGGCGCGGCGCGTGAGAATTCCTCGAAGGTCATGCCCACCTTCATCAGCTCCCGCATGCCGTTCACACAGTCGTAGGCGATGCGGTACGCCTCCTTCTGGCCCTCCGTCGCCCGGTCCCCGCACAGGAAGGTGCGCGAGAAGTCGATGACGTAGCCCTCGAAGCCGTTCGCGTCGGTGTCGATCCCGACCAGGTCGCCCGGCTGCACGAGCTTGTCGTGCGCCTCCGACATCCAGGGGTTGGTGTTGGCGCCGGTGGCGATCAGGCGGGTGAACATGAACTCGCCATGATGGCGGAACAGCGACTCGTTCAGCACCGCCATCAGCTCGTGCTCGCGGATGCCGGGACGGATGGCAGCCTCGAAGTCGGCCATCATCGCGTCGCCGATGGTGCCGTTGACGAGCATGAGCTTCACCTCCTCCGGCGTCTTCACCTCGCGCGCGTCGACGGTGGCGGGGGTCGGATCGGTCACTTCCACGCCGAGGTCGATGAGCGCCCGAAACCCGTTGCCGTCGAGCTTGTCCACCGCGAGGGGCTGGCCGGCGCAGCCCAGCTCGCGCATCACGTCCCTGACCTCTTCCGCCCACTTGCGCGCGAGCCCGTATCCCTGGTGGCCCATGAACTGGTGGCTGCGGTGGGGCCGGACGTCCTTCACGTGCTTCTCGGCCACGTGCATCGAGTTCGGGTATTCGAAGAGGACGGGGGCGCCCTCGGCCGCGACGATGCAGCAGCGCGAGAACGTCGTCGCCGTCCACACCCCCATCACGTCGACCCCGGTGGCGTAGCGGACGTTGGCCGGGTTGTAGAACAGCGCGACCGGGATGTCGCGTTTCCTCATCATCGCCTGCAGCCGTTCGAGCCGCTCGCGGCGCAACGCCGCGAAGTCGATGTCGGCCATGGTCGGGACCCGCATCGTTTGCACGTGGGGCTCGGGGGGACGGTGCCGGTTCGGATCGCCGACGTTCATCGGAGCGCTCTCCCTTGGATGGTTCGCCGGGGGGCGATGAAGATGGTGGATCTTCTTCGAATGCGGGGCGGAGCGGAAGTCTTTCGCGCCCCGATTCGTCATGGCCCGCGCAAGCCGTCACCTCGATTCGAGGGCCGGCGAGATGCGATATGGGCGTATTCGTATTCGTGCCTGCTCCGAACGGCGGTCCGCATGGGTTCACTCCGGGCACGCCGGCTCCATCATCGCCCTTCCCGGGCCGAGAGGAATTCCCCGATCACCTGCGCTTCCCGGGCAAGCATCATACGCCGCGCCGCGTGCATGGGCGTCCGCATGGCCGCACGGGCCGTTTCGGCATCCCGGGCGCACAGGGCTTCGATCAACTGCCCCGGACAGGAAACGCCGTGCTTGCGCAGCTCCGGGTTCGGCTGGTCGTATCTCCGTTTTCAGACGGCCAGCTCCTCCGGCAGCCGGCCGGGGCGCTTCAGTCGGACGGATGATGACCGGCGGCTTCATGACGGGGCGAAAGTCGTGTGACGGGCGGTGCGGATCGGTGTTGCCAGAGGAAGGCAGACCGGCCTGGCAATCGCGGCCGGCCATGCTCACCCGAAGCGCCTGCGCAGCGCCGGCATCACCTTCTCCGCGTACAGATCGATGAACCGCCTCTGGTCCGGCCCCGGGCCGTGGAACACGAGGTGCCGGAAGCCGAGCGCGACGTAGGGGGCGATGCGCTCGACGTGCTCCTCCACCTCGGTGGATACGATCCAGCGGCTCGCCGCGCGCTCGGCCGGCAGCGCATCGGCGAGGCGTTCCATCTCCGCCGGGTCCTCCACCCCCATCTTCTCCTCCGGGGAGAGCGCGAGCGCGGCCCAGTGCCGGGTGTCCTCCATCGCCCGCTCCCGGTCGGTGTCGAACGAGACCTTCATCTCGATCGTGAGCTCGACGCTCCCCTCCGCCCGCCCGGCCTTGGCCATCCCCTCGCGCACCGCCGGCAGGAGGGTCCCGGAGTAGAGATCCGGCTTCTTGCCGCTGGTGCAGATGAAGCCGTCCGCGACCCGCCCTCCGAGCCGCGCCGCGACCGCCCCGGAAGCGGCGACGTAGAGCGGAACCGGCGAGTCGGGGCGGTCGTAGACGGTCGCGTTCCCGGTGCGGTAGTACTCGCCCTCGTAGGTGACCCGCTCCTCGGTCCAGAGCCTGCGCATCAGCTCGATGGACTCCTTGAGCCGGCGGAACCGCTCGCGGAACGCCGGCCACTCGCAGCCGATGGACGGCACCTCGTTCAGCGATTCCCCGGTGCCGACCCCCAGCATCACCCGGCCCGGGTACATCGCGCCGAGGGTGCCCATCGCCTGCGCGACGATGGAGGGGTGGTAGCGGAACGTCGGGGTGACGACGCTGGTGCCGATCATCGCCCTGGAGGTGCGCTCGCCCAGCGCGCCGAGCCAGGCGAAGGAGTAGGGGGCGTGGCCGCCGGTATGCCGCCACGGCTGGAAGTGGTCGCTCACCATGATCGAGTCGAACCCCGCCCGCTCGGCGTGCACGGAGAACTCGAGCAGATCGCGGGGTCCGAATTGCTCCGCGGACGCTTTGTACCCTAGCTTCAGCATCGTGCGGCTCCTCCTGCCTGTCGTGCCTCGGGATGCTCCGGGACCGGCTCCCGGAGGTTCGTGGCCGCCGCCTCGCCGGCGAAGACGGTGAAGCTTCGCCGGGTGGCGCGGCATTGCCCTGCGAGGGCTTCATGCCCGAGCTTCGGCATCGTGCGGCTCCTCGTCATGCTTCTCGTGCTTCGGGGCGATCCGGGGCCGGCTCCCGGAGGGCCGTGGCCGCCGCCTCGTCGGCGAAGACGATGGAGCTTCGCCGGGCGACACGCCCGGCCGGGATCGTCCGATCGCCTGCGCACAGCCTTGCGAGCATCGCCGCCTTCGATGCCCCCGTCACCACCCACATGCGCTCCGCCGCCCTGTCGATCGCGGCACGGGTCAGGGTCATGCGCCGCCGGCCCCGGTAGGGCCCGGCCACCGCGACGTCCCGGTCCGCGACGTCCAGCACCGGGTCGCCCGGCGCCAGCGAGGCGGTGTGCCCGTCCTCGCCGAGCCCGAGGTGCACCAGATCGAGCCGGCTGTCCCGACCATGCCGGGCGATGGTCCGCGCGTACGTCTCGCAGGCCCGGTGCAGGTCCCCGCCCGCCACCGGCATGAGGTGCAGGTTCGCGGCCGGCAGGCCGGAATCCCCCAGGATCGCGGCGAGCCGGGTGGCGTTGCGGTCCGCGTCGCCGTCCGGCGCCTCGCGCTCGTCGGTCTGGAACACGTGGATCGCGGTCCACGGGAGATCCAGCTCGATCAGGCGTTCGAGCATCCTCCACGGCGTGCGCCCGCCGCTCAGCGCGACGCAGAACGCGCCGTGCCCGGAGACCGCGGCGCCGGCCCGTCCGGCGACGTGGGCCGCCGCCGCCGCGGCAACGTCGTCGCCGGTGCGGCTGACTTCGATTTCCAGCATTGGAGGATGCTGTTCGTACATGGCCGTCAATTGGCCGTCCTCGCGCGGGGACTGGTTACCACGTATCCCGATGCTGTTCGCATATGCCGTCAATTGGACCCCTGTCCGTGAAATCTCGAGCAAAGTGACAAGGCACGGGTCTGGATTGTACTCGCCCGCGACCGGCCGGCCGGTCCCGACGGTGAAAGGATGCAGCGCATGAGCCGCCCGCGCTTCGACGTCGAGATCCCCACCTGCCGGGAAGGCGTGTTCGTACCCTGTGGGTCCGCCACGCCCGACGACGTCATCAAGTGCGTCAGGCTCGCCGAAAGGCTCGGCGCCTGCGGACGCACCACCGGTGAATTCGACGTGCTCGCCGAGGGCGAGCTGTTGCTCGCGAAGACTCGCGAGGCGGCCGGCGCTGCGTACCGCAAGAGCCGGTGATGAGACCGTGCCGCCCCGGCAGCCCGATATCGCGAGCAGCTTCCTGTCGCCGCTGACGATCGAGTCGGCTCGTGCGGCCAGGGTGCGGGCAAGGAACTCGTCACCATCCTTCGGGCGCTGTCGGCGAACGTTCTGCTTCCGCCGCTTGTACGCGGCCATGAGTTGGGGTGTACTCCCGGCGCGGCGGAGACCCGTAGCCGCGTTGATCCCTGTCCACATCCCGCATCGCTATCCGTGATGGACGCCATGACGATACAGCCGCTCCTCGACGCGCTGATGAGCGGAGAACGCCTCGGCGACGCTCAGATGTCCGCCTTCGCCGGCATCGGCGACACCGGCGCGCTGATGGAGGCCGCGCGCGCAGTGCGCGACCGACGCTCGGGCGGCCTCGTCACGTACTCCCCCAAGGTCTTCATCCCCCTCACCGAGCTGTGCCGCGACGTATGCCGTTACTGCACCTTCGCGAAGACCCCGGGTGGCGTCCGCGCGCCGTACCTCACGGTGGACGAGGCGATCGGGATCGCGCGCCGCGGCGCCGCGGCCGGCTGCACGGAGGCGCTGTTCACGCTGGGGGATCAGCCCGAGCGGCGGTACCGGGCGGCGCGCGAAGCGCTGGCGGAGATGGGCTTCGAGTCCACCATCGACTACCTGGTCCATGCCGCGCGGCGGGTGCACGAGGAGACCGGCCTCCTGCCCCACGTCAACCCCGGCGTGATGCGGCGCGAAGAGCTGGCCCGGCTGCGCGAAGTCTCGGTGTCGGCGGGGATCATGCTCGAGTCGGCGTCCCGGCGGCTGTGCGGGAAGGGGGAGCCGCACTACGGCTCGCCGGACAAGGACCCCGCGGTGCGGCTCGCGACCCTGGAGCACGCGGGCGAGCTGGCGGTGCCGTTCACCACCGGGATCCTCATCGGGATCGGCGAGACCCGGCGCGAGCGCATCGAGTCGCTGCTCGCCATCCGCGACCTCGCCGACCGCTACGGGCACGTCCAGGAAGTGATCGTGCAGAACTTCCGGGCCAAGCCCGGCACGCCGATGGCGGCGTCGCCCGAGCCTTCGCTGGAGGACCACCTGTGGACCATCGCGGCGGCGCGGCTCCTCCTGGGACCGGAAACCAGCGTCCAGGCGCCGCCGAACCTGCGTCCGGAGGCGATCGCCCGACTCGTCGAGGCGGGCATCGACGACTGGGGCGGGGTGTCGCCGGTGACCCCGGACCACGTGAACCCGGAGGCGCCATGGCCGCACCTGCCGGCGCTGGAGCGGGCCACCGAGTCGGCGGGCAAGTCGCTCGCGCCGCGGCTTCCGGTCTATCCCCGCTACGTGGCCGACCTGGAGCGGTGGGTCGACCCCGGACTGAGAAGCGCGATGCTCGCCGCGAGCGACGGCCAGGGGCTCGGGCGCGACTCAGGCTGGTTCGCGGGAGACGCGGACGCGGCGCAGGCGCCGGAACGCCTTGCGGCGGGTGACGGTGAAGGGTTCGGGCGCAAGCCGCAGCGGAGCCGACGCGCGGGGAACGGGAAAGAGGGATACATGCCTGCCGGTCCCGAGTCGCCTGAGCAGTGGGCAGCGCCCGGATCGGGGAACGCTGCGCAGACGCCGGACTGCTCGGGCGCGGGCGACGGTCGGGAGCTCGGACGCGAGCCGGAGCGGGGCCGACGCGCCGGGAACGGCAACGACGGACACATGCCTGACGGCCTTGCGACGCCTGGGCGACGCACCGCCCCCGGATCGAAAGAAACCGTGCTCGCCACGATTGACGGCCAGGAACCCGGACACGGACCGGGAGGGCAGGGCGCGGCAGACGGAGACAGGAAGCCGCGGCCCGCCGGTTTCGCCGCGAACGTCGTCGCGTCCCGCGCCGCCTTTTCCCTCGACCACGTCCTCGGCCGGGTCCGCGAGGGCGCGAGACTCGACGAGGCGCAGGTCACCAGGCTGTTCGAGGCGCGCGGCGGAGAGGCGCGCGCGGTCTGCGAGGTGGCGGACGCGCTGCGCCGCGAGCGCAACGGTGACACCGTGAGCTACGTCGTCAACCGCAACGTCAACTACACCAACGTCTGCTACTTCAAGTGCCGGTTCTGCGCGTTCTCCAAGGGGCGCCTGAGCGCGAACCTGCGCGGCCGGCCCTACGATCTCGACCTCGCGGAGATCGCGCGCCGCACCCGCGAGGCATGGGAGCGGGGCGCCACCGAGGTCTGCCTCCAGGGCGGCATCCACCCCGACTACACCGGCGAGACCTATCTCTCGATCTGCCGTGCGGTGAAGGAGGCGGCGCCGGAGGTCCACGTGCACGCCTTCTCGCCGCTGGAGGTCTGGCAGGGCGCCCGGACGCTGGGCATCGATCTCGGCGAGTTTCTGGGGAGGCTGCGCGAGGCGGGGCTCGGCTCCCTGCCCGGCACCGCGGCCGAGATCCTCGACGACGAGGTGCGCCGGGTGATCTGCCCGGACAAGATCACCACCGCCGAGTGGCTCGAAGTCATGGAGTCCGCGCACCGCGTCGGGCTCGGATCGACCGCCACCATCATGTTCGGCCACGTGGACGGCTATCGGCACTGGGCGCGGCACCTGCTGAGGGTGCGCGACCTCGCCGAGCGCACCGGCGGGTTCACCGAGTTCGTGCCCCTTCCGTTCGTGCACATGGAGTCGCCGATGTACCTGCGCGGCCGCGCCCGGCGCGGGCCGACGCTGCGCGAGGCGGTCCTGATGCACGCCGTCGCCCGGCTCGCCCTCGACCCCTGGATCGTGAACGTCCAGACCTCGTGGGTGAAGATGGGGCCGGAGGGGATGCGCATGGCGCTCGCGGCCGGCGCCAACGACGCCGGCGGGACCCTCATGAACGAGTCCATCACCCGCGCGGCGGGGGCCGGGTTCGGGCAGGAGATGCCCCCGGCGCGGCTCGAATCCATCATCCGCGAGGCGGGGCGTTCGCCCCGGCAACGCACGACGCGCTATACGGACTCACCCGCGGAGCGACGGGGCGCTTCGTTCGCCGCGTCCGAGTTGACCGAGCCGGTGTATCGCCGTGCAAGACGGTTCGAGCGCGATTCGTCCGTACCGCTGGCGAGGTCCGGGCTCGGGTGAGTCGAGCCCGCCAACCCGTATCGTCAAGCCGTTCGGCCGGATCGAGCCTGTCGCCAGCCCACACCGTCAGGCCGTTCGCCTGAATCGGGTTCGCTGCTTGATCGCGATGTCTCGATTCCATCGTGCGATTCCGATGATTGACTGGTTGACGATAAAGACCCTGGTTGCTCGATCCTGATACGCTGCGAGCGAGCGGACGAACAGAGAAGAGTGGGCAAGTGGAAGCTGGCTCGGTGAAGGCGTCGAATTCGTCGGCGTGGTCGTGGTCTCGTGCTCGTGAGGCGGTATTGGTGTTGGCCGCGGTGATAGCGAGCTCCGGGGTACTGATTGCGGGGGTGACGTATGCCGTGCAGCCGGTGCGCGAGGATGTACAGGTGGTTCGTGGGGACGTACGGGGGTTGCAGGCGACGATGGGGGACGTCCGCGAACGCCTGGCAAGGATGGAGAAAGATATCGAAGCCCTGAAGGAAGGTCAGGCGCGGATTCTTGCCCTCCTGGAACGCCGTGCTCGAGATTCGGCGAGCTGACTAAAAGGGCCGCCGCCGTTGGAAGCGAGGCGCGAGAGCGCTGGTATCCGGATTTGATGTATGAGGGGGTGTGCGGATCACATCGACGAACGAGAGGAATATCCGGCGAGTGATTGCAGAGTCGGAGATGTCCGAACTCCGGACAGTCGTTCCATGCCAGTTCGGAAGCGGTGGATTCCGCGTAGAATCTTCGCATGACCGACGGCCTCCACGAGACCTTCGTCAGTGGTGAACAGGGGCATTGACCACACCGTCACGCCGTTCTCCTGAATTGCACCCGCCGTCTCCCCGCCCCCTCACCCTGACGCCGCTCGCGGGCATCCCAATCGTCCGCGAGGGAGACGACGTCGCGGGCCTCGTCGGTGACGCGATCGCCGCCACCGGCGTCGTCCCGGCGGACTTCGACGTCGTCGTCGTGACCCAGAAGATCGTCTCCAAGGCGGAAGGACGGCGCGTGCGGCTCACGGACGTGGAGCCGTCGCCGCGCGCGGTCGAGCTGGCCGCCTCCCTCGGCAAGGACCCGCGCATGGTGGAGGTCATGCTGGGGGAGTCGAACGAGATCGTCGCCCACGGCCACGGCGTGCTCGTCGCCGAGCATCGCAGCGGACACGTCATGGCCAACGCCGGTGTGGACCGTTCGAACGTCGGGCGTTTGGGCGTCGCTGACCCGGGAAACGGCATGGAGATTGACGACGAAGCGGTTGCCGATGAAGCGCTCGCCGATGAAACGGTGCTCCTGCTGCCGAGCGACCCGGACGCGAGCGCGGCGGCGCTCCATCGCGCCCTCGAAGCGCGCTTCGGATGCCGCCTCGCGGTAGTCGTCAGCGACAGCGTGGGCCGGGCGTGGCGGCACGGGGTGGCGGGCATCGCGGTCGGCGCGGCGGGACTGCCCTCGCTCGTCGATCTGCGTGGCGCCCCGGACCTCTTCGGCGAGTCGCTGAAGGTGACGCTGACCGGCTTCGCCGACCAGATCGCCTCGGCCGCGAACCTCGTCGCCGGGGAGGCCGGAGAGGGCGTACCGGCCGTACACGTGCGGGGGCTCGCATGGAGCGGCGAGCCGTCGCCGGCCCGAGCGCTCGTGCGCGAACGCGAGCGTGACCTCTTCCGCTGAGCGCCGGGCCGGAATCGCAATGGATGTCATGCCGTTGTTCTTCCTGTCGGAGGAGCTGCCACGGTTGCGGGAGGAGATTGTGCACCTTCCCGGCGCGTGCGTTTCCCCGATGCGGAAGCGGCTGGATCGATCATCGAATGCGTGGCCGGCGGCGACCTGCTGTCCCGCGTATCCATCCTCCGGTCGCCCGCGAGCGGAAACGGCACACCCCGCGCCCGACGAGGCCGGCATCCGCCGGCGCCACGGCTCCGGTGATCGAGAAGCGAGCCCCAGGCGACTTCCTTCCCGGTACTTTCGCGTGACTGCCCCGGATCATCGATGAACGTCGGCCCGGTGGTGGCGCTGTCCGGTGGCGTCGGGGGCGCGAAGCTCGCGCTCGGCCTGTACCGCGTGCTGCCGCCCGATTCGCTCACCGTGATCTGCAACCCGGGCGACGACTTCGACCACCTGGGGCTGCGCATCTGTCCCGACGCGGACACCGTCCTCTACACGCTGGCCGGGCTCGCCAACTCCGAGACCGGCTGGGGGCGTGGCGGCGAGACCTGGACGTTCATGCAGGCACTGGCCGCTCTCGGCGGAGAGAGCTGGTTCCGGCTCGGCGACGGCGACCTCGCCCTGCACGTCGAGCGCAGCCGCCGCCTCGCAGCCGGCGAACCGCTGTCGCACGTCACCGAGAACGTGGCCCGCCGCCTCGGGGTGCGCGCGCGGATCGTGCCTGCCTGCGACGCGGCGGTACGCACCACCGTGCGCACGCCGGGCGGGCGGCTGCCGTTCCAGCACTACTTCGTGCGCGACCGGTGCGAGCCGGTGGTCACCGGCTTCGACTTCGAGGGCGCCGGGGACGCGCGCCCGTGCGGGGCGGCGCTGGCGGCGCTCGCCGATCCTTCGTTGCGGTGTGTCGTCGTGTGCCCGTCCAACCCCTTCATCAGCATCGACCCGATCCTCGCGGTGCCCGGGATGGCCGATGCGATCCGGGCCGCCGCCGCTCCGGTGATCGGGGTCTCGCCGATCGTCGGGGGCCGCGCGGTGAAGGGTCCCACCGCGAAGATGATGCGCGAGCTCGGCCTCGACGTCTCCAACCGCGCCATCGAGCGGCACTACGGGGACGTCGTGGATGCCTGGATCATCGATTCGGAGGATGCAGCGGACGCGGCCGGGTTCGATCGTCCCGTGCGCGTAGCTCCGACCCTGATGCGTACCGGCGCGGACAAGGCGACCCTCGCACGGGCGGTGCTGGAGTTAGCGGCCGAGCTTTGAGGCGGTGTGGATCGATATTCCCGTCAAGCACCGGCGGGCGCCATCCTGAGCGAAGTCAGCGCTCCCAGGACGCTCTGCCCGTTCCATGGCGGGCGGGGTGTGCAGACCGCCGATCATGGGGTTTTTGGAATATCATCCGGAGACGAATCAACCGGGGTTTCGAGCGAGTGGAGGGTTTGGTATCCGCCCGGGAACGTACCGGACGTATCCCGGGGATCCAACGGAACGTCGAACGAGGACACGAGATGGTCACCGCGGACCTGAAGGACAAGGCGGTGCTGGTCACCGGAGGGTCGTCGGGCATCGGGCGCGCGGCGGTGGAGCTGTTCGGCCGATGCTGAAGCGGATCGTGAAGCCCGAGGACATCGCCGGTGCGATGCTCTTTCTCGCCGCGCATACCGCAATCAGCGGACAGACCCTGGCCGTGGACGGCGGGCGCATCCAGGCCGCACGCCTCGTGGACACGGGATTCGGCTTCGACCCGGATGGCGTCGAGTGCATCCCGGCCGGCGCAGCGCCAGGGGCCGGTCGGCGGGCCGGCGTCCGGTGAGCCGGCATGGACCGCATCGAATGCATCGTGATCGGCGCCGGCGTCGTCGGGCTGGCGGTTGCGCGTGCGCTCGCGCTCCGCGGCCGCGAGGTGGTCGTCCTGGAGCGGCACCACGTGATCGGCTCGGAGGTGAGTTCGCGCAACTCCGGGGTCGTTCACGCCGGCCTGTACTACCCGAAAGGGAGCCTGAAGGCGCATGCGTGCGTGGCCGGCAAACATGCGCTCTATGATTTCTGCGCGAGCCACGGGGTCGCTCATGCCCGTACCGGCAAGCTGGTGGTCGCCACCGAGGACGGGCAACTCGATGCCATGGAGGCGCTCGTCGAGCGGGCGCGGGGAAACGGGGTCGGGGATCTCGTGCGCCTCGATCCAGAGGAGACCCGCAAGCTGGAGCCGCAGGTGGACTGCGTGGGCGCGTTCCTCTCACCCTCGACCGGCATCGTCGACGTCCACGGGTACATGCTCGCGCTGGAAGGAGACGCCGAGGCGGCCGGTGCGGTCGTTGCGCTCGGGAGCCCCTGTCTCGGCGGCGCGGTGCGCGACGACGGGATCCGCATCGACGCCGGCGGGGCAGAGCCGGTGAGCCTGGTCGGCGACGTCGTCGTCAACGCGGCGGCGCTCGGGGCCCAGGACGTCGCGCGGAGCATCGAAGGGCTCGACCCCGGGCACGTGCCGCCACTGCACTACGCGAAGGGAAACTACTTCTGCCTCACCGGCCGCTCGCCTTTCTCACGCCTCGTCTATCCGATGCACTCGGGCGCCTGGCTCGGGGTACACGTCGGGCTCGATCTCGACAACCGCTGCCGTTTCGGCCCCGATCTGCACTGGGTCGATACCCTCGACTACGACGTGGACGCCGGTCGGATCGAGAGCTTCTACGCATCGATCCGGCGCTACTACCCGGCCTTGCGGGATGGCGCGCTGCAACCCGACTACACCGGCATCCGCCCCAAGATCCACGGTCCGGGGGAGACCGCTCCGGACTTCGTCGTACAGGGTCCGGAGACCCATGGCATCGACGGCCTGGTGAATCTGTTCGGGATCGAATCGCCGGGACTCACCTCGTCGCTCGCGATCGCCGAGGAGGTTGCGGCGCGCGTCTCGTAAGCTGCTACGGGTCGGACTCGTTCATTGCCGCGGACCGGATGCATCCGCCGGCACGACGGATCATCGGAGGGCGCCAGGGATGCCGGCGCATGAAATCCGCCGTCAGCGTTTTGCCCGGGTAATCGGAATCACGTCCTCCAGTGGCGGCGACGGTTCAGGGAGATACTCGGGGACCAGCCCGGTGAGGATGCGCTCCAGCGCCGGTTCGTCGAACGCGTCGCACGCCTTGCGCAACTTCGCGAGCCGCTCCGCGAACCCGGCGTGCTCGAGGGGACGGTGAGGGGCGAGGAGGATCTTCGCATGGCGGGTCGTATTGAGCGGCTCGACGGGGTGGAACAATTCCTCGGAGAGCTTCTCCCCCGGCCGGGGGCCGATGAACTCGATGGCAACGTCCTTGCCCGGGATCTTCCCGGAGAGCCGGATCATCCGCTCGGCCAGATACATGATCCGCATGGGCTCGCCCATGTCGAGCACGAACACCTCGCCGCCTTCCCCGAGGGCGGCCGAGGCAATGACGAGCTGACATGCCTCGGAGATCGTCATGAAGTAGCGCTGCATTCTCCGGTCGGTCACCGTGACCGGACCGCCGCGTGCAATCTGCTCGCGAAACAACGGTACGACGCTGCCGGCGGAGTCGAGCACGTTCCCGAACCGCACCGTCATGAACCGGGTCGCCGGCGAGGCGTCATGAACGGCGTGGCATACCTTCTCCGCGAGCCGCTTGCTCGCACCCATCGCATTCGCCGGGTTCACCGCCTTGTCACTCGATATGAACACGAAGCGGCCGACGGCGTGCCGTGCCGCCGTACGCGCCACCGTATGCGTACCCAGAACGTTCACCCGGACCGCCTCCCGCAGGTGACTTTCGAGCATCGGCACATGTTTGTACGCGGCTGCGTGAAACACGACATCCGGACCGTGGCGCTCGAAGATACGCTCCACGGCGGCCGTGTCACAGACGTCGGCGAGAATGATCGAGAACGAGAGATTCGGACAGGCGTCACGGAGTTCGAGGTGGATGCGATGAAGATTGAATTCGCTGGCGTCCACGATGACGAGGTGGGAAGGATCGAGTTGTGCAATCTGGCGGCACAACTCGCTCCCGATCGAACCGCCACCCCCGGTCACGAGAACCGTGCGTGCGGCCAGCACGTCCCGCATTCCAGGCCAGTCGATCTTCGTCGGCTGCCGGTTCAGAAGATCCTCGATGGCGATGTCCCGCAACTCTCCGACCGCAGCACGAGCAGAGACGAAATCTCGTGTGCGGGAAACAGTCTGGATCGGCAAGCTCGAACGCTCGCAACATTCTATGAGTCTGCGCATCTGGATCG
The DNA here is from genome assembly GCA_958295465.1 of uncultured Gammaproteobacteria bacterium. Taxonomy (GTDB): domain Bacteria; phylum Pseudomonadota; class Gammaproteobacteria; order HK1; family HK1; genus HK1. The sequence goes on along the minus strand of OY282353.1, from coordinate 5,574,449 downwards.
TGCTCGCGGACGGTACCGCAATGACAACGAGATCGGCGCCGGTATACGCGGCGATCTCGGGAATCCGTCCACAGTGGCCAAGGATAGGAACGCCGCGAACGTCGCGGCCTTCTTTTTCGGGATCGTCGTCGATGAAGCCGACCGGATGATGCCCGCGGGTCGGGTCGAGCAGCAGAGAGCGTGCAAGCTCCTCTCCCGCTCTTCCCGCTCCCACGATGAGGACCTTTTTCAAATCCGCCGTATCGGGCCATCGATCCTTGGCCCAGCGGTAGGCGAGCCGCGGCCCGCTCAGGAGAGTGATGAGCAATACCGCGAAGAGCGGAAAGGACGCGCGGGGGACGTGGATCATGCGAGTCATGAAGAACGCGGCGGCCGCGCACAAGACCACTCCGACGGCGGCCGCCTGGATGATCCGGGTGAGATCGGGCAGTGACGCGAATTGCCACACACCACGGTACAGGCCGAAGTACAGGAAGACCAGACCCTGAATGACGACGATCATGGGCAGCAGGACAAGCGCCTGATCAAGGAAATCCGTCGGAATCGAATCGAGGTTGAATCGCAGCCAGAACGCTCCCAGCCAGGCGACCGGAATCATCAGGAGGTCATGTGCGAGAGCGCCCCCCCGACTGCGCAACCGGCCGGCGATCCGTGCGATCTTCAAGCCTTCGCCTCCCGTTCGAGGCGCGCGACGCGGAGCATGAGGATAACGTATGCAGCCACCCACATACCCAACAGCGTCCCCTGCGCGCCGGGCGGCAGCCGAAGCACCGCCACGGCGGAACAGGCGCACGCAAGCATCAGGCCATATTCGAGGACGACGGTCTTGCGGTGTCCCCATCCGAGCCGCACGAGACGCTGGTAGAAGTGGTCGCGATGTGCGTGCCACGGCCGCTCGCCCGCAATGGCCCGCCGAGCGAGCGTGACCGATGCATCGACGATGAACGGGGAGAATACGAGGCAGGAGATCCACAGCGGGACGAATGCGGAACGCTCGGCCCACAGCATCGCGACTGCGCAGGTATATCCCAGGAGCGTGGAGCCGAGGTCACCCATGAAAATCCTCGCCGGTGGAAAGTTGAACGGGAGGAATCCGAGAGACGCCGCCGTCACCACCAGGCTCGCGGCGGCGAGCCCGTCCGCGCCCTGGCCGGCGCAGAGCACTGCGAGGGTCGTGAAGCCGATCACCGTCATACCGCCCGCGAGCCCGTCCATCCCGTCCATGAAATTGTATAGATTGACGAACCATGCCACGAACAGGATGGTGAACGCGGTGCCCGCGCCCGGGCCGGGATGGAGCATCGTGCCGGGGAGGGCGATCTTCTCGGCCGACAGGCCGGCGAGCACTACGCAGATGCCTGCCGCGAGGTGGCAGACGATGCGTATGATGGGGGAGACCCGCCGGAGGTCGTCCGCGAACGAAACGGAAACGATGACGATGGCGCCGGCGAGTATCCAGCCTGACCCGGGCATGGGCGCTTCGATGAACGCCAGGGTCGTGAGCCCGGCCGACATGCCGGCGAGTATCGCGATGCCGCCGGCGCGGGATACCGGTCGGTCGTGCAGCGAACGCTCGTTGGAATGATCGACGAACCAGCGGTGCGGTTTGCGCGATGCGAGCCAGCCTGCGGCCACCGTCACGACCGTGAACGCGACCACGGCCGCGAGCGCGATCACGGTGCGCTCCCCCCGAGGGACGGGCGGCGGCGAACGGGACGCGGCGGCGTGGCCGGCGCTCGGCGGCGCAGGATGCCGTATGGAGTGCGGGACCGGCGCCACGCACACCTCATACCGGATTGGGACATCATGCGATCGGACGTGGTGACGGGTGTGGCGGGAAGCGGACCAGAGGACGCCACGATATTCTGCCATACTCCGGTGGAGGGGGTCAGCGTCGTCATGGTTTCGTACCGGACCGGGGACGTGCTGTTCGTGGCCATCGACGCGGTGCTCGCCCGGGATCAGGAAGGCGTAGCCGAGCTGATATTGATCGACAACGGCAACCCGCCCGAGGTCGTCGCGGAACTTGTGCGCCGGGCAGAGGCGGAGCCCCGCTTCACACTCGTCGGCGGTCGAGGCAACATCGGGTTCGCGCAGGGCTGCAACCTCGGGGCCCGCCATGCGAGGGGTCGCCACCTGCTGCTGCTGAACCCCGACTGCCGCCTCGGCCCCGGCGCGGTTCCCGCCTTGCTGGCCGAGGCCGCGGCGCTCGGCGACGACTGGATGCTCGGTTGCCGCGTGCTCGATCCCGACGGGAACGACCAGCGCGGGTCACGGCGGGCGCTGCTGACGCCGCGCACCGCACTGGTCGAAACGTTCCGGCTGGACAGGCTGGCGCCGCGGCTTTTCCGCCATCACCGGCTCAACCACCATGACCACCCGCTCCCCCGCGGCACCGCCCGCGTACCGGCCATCAGCGGCGCCTGCATGATGCTGCCGGCTGCGACCTTCCGCACCGTGGGCGGCATGGATGAAGGCTACTTTCTGCATGTCGACGATCTCGATCTCTGCCTCCGGCTGCACCGGACGGGGATCCCGGTCTACTTCGCCCCGCACGTGGAGGCCGTTCATCATGCCGGCAGCAGCCGGGCCAGCCCGCTCCGGGTGGAGTGGCACAAGACCCGCGGCTTCCTGCGCTACTTCCGCGTGCACTTCCGCACCTCTCTCCTGTTTTCCCTGCTGGGGCTCCTCATCGGCGCCGGCGCCCTGGGCCGTTTCGGGATCAAGGCGGCGCAATCGCTGCTCCGTTCCGCCCGGAACGGACGGCCCGGGTCGCATGACGCCGGACCCTGACCACCGGATGGGCGGGAAGCGCTTCGCCGTGATTTTCGGTGCGACCGGCCTGGTCGGCCGCCATCTCGCACAACGTCTGGCCGGCGGAGGGTTCGAGGGGCTGTGTCTCAGCCGCAGTACGGAACCGGCTCCATACGAAGCCCCGCCGGGCTTTTCCTGGGGCAGCGTATCCGGGGAAGGCATCTTGAAAGTTCCCGCCTCCGCGGCCTTGTTCTCCCTCGTTCCGATCTCCGCACTGCCGGCTCTCGTCGCGCGCTTCGCCGGTGGAGACCGGCTGATCGCTCTCAGCACGTCCAGCGTGCTCTTCAAGGCGAAAAGCTCCGACCCGCACGAGCGGGATCTGGCCCAGGGGCTGCGACGCGCCGAGGAGGAAGTGCAACGGCTCTGCGAGGACAGAGGGATCGCCTGGACGATCTTCCGCCCGACCCTGATCTACGATCCCGGACGCGACGCCAACGTCAGCGCGATTGCGGACTTCGTGCGGCGTTTCGGGGTCTTCCCGATCGTCCGGCCGGGCACCGGGCGCCGCCAGCCGATCCACGCCGGCGACGTGGCGCAGGCCATGGCCGCCGCCCCGGACGCTTCCGCCGCACGGAACGCACTCTTCGGCCTGCCCGGCGGCGAGACGCTGACCTACCGCGAGATGGTCCGCCGGATCTTCGAGTCCCTGGGCAAGCGCCCCGTTCTTCTCCACCTGCCGCTCGGACCGGCGCGCATGGCGTTTTTCGCATGGCGGGCCCTGACCGGCGCGCGATACAGCGCCGCGAGCCTGGATCGGATGAACATGGCGTTGACCCTCGACCCGGCCCCGGTGCGGGAGGCCTTCGGGATCACCTGCCGCCCGTTCCGCCCGGAATTCCCGGAATGAAGGAGCGCGCTGCCCGGCGGGGCCGTGGCCTCGAAGGCGGCCAGGATCCCGATATCGTCGAATGTGCCGTTTATTCAGATTCCTTTGCCAGTCGCAACAGGTATTTCCCGTAACCGGTCTTGCGGAGATCGTGGCCGAGGGCGGCCAGCGCATCGCGGCCGATCCAGCCGTTCAGGAAGGCGATTTCCTCGGGAACGGCGATGCGCTGGTTCTGGCGCTTCTCGATGGTCCGGACGAATCCGGCGGCTTCCACGAGGCTGTCGTGCGTCCCGGTGTCGAACCAGGCGAATCCGCGGCCCAGCCTTTCTACGCGGAGGTCACCACGTTCAAGGTAGTGTTCGTTGACACTGGTGATCTCCAGCTCGCCGCGCCCGCTCGGCTCGACCTCCGCGGCAATGCGGACGACGTCGTTGTCGTAGAAGTAAAGTCCCGTCACCGCCCATTGCGAGCGGGGACGGGCAGGTTTCTCCTCGAGGGACGTGGCGCGGCCGGTCTCGTCGAAGGCGACCACGCCGTAGCGCTCAGGATCGGGAACCTGGTAGCCGAAGACCGTCGCTCCTTTGCGTCGGGACACGGCGCTTCGCAGTGTCTCGGTCAGGCCGTGTCCGTGAAAGATGTTGTCGCCGAGCGCCAGGGCGCAGGGGGCGTCCCCGATGAATGCCTTGCCGATCAGGAAGGCTTGCGCCAGGCCGTCGGGGTTCGGCTGCACGGCGTAGCGGAGCGCGAGGCCCCATCGGTTGCCGTCGCCCAGCAACCGCTGGAAGTCGGCGCGATGCCGTGGCGTGGTGATCACCAGGATGTCCCGGATCCCCGCGAGCATCAGAACACTCAGCGGGTAGTAGATCATCGGCTTGTCGTAGACGGGCAGGAGCTGTTTGCTCACCGCGCTCGTCACGGGGTAAAGCCGTGTGCCTTCTCCGCCGGCGAGGATGATGCCCTTCATGGTGATGTCCACCGTTTTTCCCCTCGTGGATCCTTCAGCAGGCCGTCATCCGGCCGCCGGTGCGATCCCGTATCCCGTCCTTCGGGAGAATTCGGACGCCGGGGGATTCATCGAGGTCCAAGGTACGGCGGAAGGGCGCACGTTCCGACGCACTGAACTCGATGCCATGCTGAACCTCGCATGCGATGGCGTCGCCTTCCTCATCGAAGCGCAACGCGCCGCCCTCGCCGAATCGTGAGCCAAGCGGTGCGTCCCGACCGTGCAGATCGTTCCGGCAAGCCCGGATTCCGTCAAGCCCGCCCCGGATCGGCGCGGTCATCCATGTCGTCGATTCCGCCATGGTCGGCCGGTAATGCATCGCCCGCGACACTCGGGCCGGGCGCCGGCAATGCCTTCGGCGTTCAGGGCCGCGCGCCGGTCGCCGGTGAGCGCCGTCCGTGGCCGTTGCGGGACGGATCCGGCGTCTGTATCGTTCTCGGCCTCACCGCGATCGGCTGGAACGGCATCTATCCTGCCGAGGTCGCCCGTGTCGTACCCATCGAGAAGGTCGGGGCGGCGACGGGCGGGGTGATCGTGTTCACGTTCATCGGGGTCGTGCTCGCCCCCTTGAGCTTCGCCGCGACCGGCGGGAGATTGGGCGGGGACATTCCGCGACATCGTGGCGGTGGACGGCAAGGCTGTGAGGCGCTCGTTCGAGGACGCTGCGAACCACTTGCCGCTGCACTTGGTGCAGGCGTTCGCGACCGAGGCGCGGCTGACGCCGGGGCAGGTCGAGGTGGGCGGCAAGTCCAATCCCGGTGCGGATTGAATCCTCCCCCCTCATCGCCGTATCATTTCGTGGTGGCGCTCACGGATGGCGCAAGGAGATCGAATGCAGATGTCATCAGCCGATGCGGGTGCCCATTCGGCCGTACCTGACGACAGCGCGGCGGAAACCTCCAGAAACATCGCCCTCACGTCTCCCCCCTCATCGCAAACCACGCTGGCCCTTCAGGACATCATCGGGGGGGCTTGCGCTTTCCGTTTATGGGGCATGCTCGGCTGGCAGGACATCCGTCTGCGCTATCGCCGCTCCACGTTCGGTCCGTTCTGGCTCACCGTGAGCATGGGGGCGCTGGTGGGGGGGCTGGGCGTGCTGTATGCCGGACTGTTCAAGGTGGACGTCGCGGACTACTTGCCGTTCATCGCCGCCGGCTTTGTCCTCTGGGGGTTGCTCTCGGACCAGATCAACGAAGGCTGCACCGTGTTCATCAGCGCCGGGGGCATCATCAAGCAGGTGAACCTGCCCCTGTCGATCCATGTGTACCGCCTGGCATGGCGCAACCTCATCATCTTCGCCCACAACGCCGTCGTGTATATCGTCGCGGCCGTCCTTTTCTCGATCCAACCGGGCTGGGCCGGGCTTCTGTTCCTCCCGGGCCTTGCGCTTCTCTGTCTGAACGGCGTGTGGATAGGGCTGCTGCTCGGCCTGGTGTCGGCCCGCTTCCGGGACGTTCCCCAGCTTGTGGCCAGCGTCATGCGGATCGCCTTCTTCCTGACGCCGATCATCTGGAAGCCCGAACTGGTGCCCGACCGCGCATACCTGTTGGACCTCAATCCGTTCTTTCATTTCATGGAGCTGGTGCGGGCGCCGGCGCTCGGGCAGACGCCGGGGCTCGTCTCGTGGCTCGTGGTCCTGGGCATCACCCTCGGCGGCTGGCTCGTGACGCTCCTCATGTATCGCCTCTACCGCGGGCGGATCGCTTACTGGGTATGAACATCGAGACCGGCTTTCAGCTCACCGGCGTGACGGTCGATTTCCCGGTGTACAGCGCGGATTCCCGCTCCCTGAAGAACAACCTGCTGCGCAAGAGCACCGGCGGGCGCATCGCCCGCACCGCCGAAAACCGTGTGTCGGTGCGGGCGCTGGAGGACGTGAGTCTCACGTTCGGGCGTGGCGACCGGGTCGGCCTGATCGGCACCAACGGCTCAGGCAAGACGACGCTGCTGCGGGTGCTCGCGGGCGTCTACCAGCCGACGTTGGGGTGGATGCGGCGCCGGGGGCAGGTGTCCCCGCTGTTCGATTGGTCTCTGGGCATCGATCCAAGTGCAACGGGATACGAGAACATCATGATGCGCGGGATATTCCTCGGGTTCACTCCGGCGGAGGTTCGCGAGCGCACCGGTGAAATAGCGGCATTCACCGAGCTCGGCGACTACCTGGCGATGCCGATGCATACCTACTCGACCGGCATGAAGCTGCGACTCGCCCTCGCGGTGTGTACCTGCATCGAGCCCGAGATCCTGTTGATGGACGAATGGATCGGGCTCGGCGATGCGGCCTTCGTCGAGAAGGCTGGACGCCGGCTCGAAGAGTTCGTGAACCGCGCGGGCATTCTGGTGCTCGCTTCTCACAACCCCGCGTTGCTCGAGCGCAACTGCACCACGGGAGTGCTCCTCGATGCCGGGCGGGTCAGAGCGTCCGGGCCGATAGGCGAGGTGCTGCGGGAGTACGGGGAGATGAATCATTGAACGGCGAGACGGGGACCCGGCCCAAGGTCGCGGTGCTCATGGCGGTGTTCGAAGATGCACGCTTCCTGCCGGAGCAGCTCTCGTCCATCCGGGCCCAGAGCCACGAGAACTTCGAATTATGGATATCGAGAGACTGCGACGGGGAAGACGTGGGTGCCGTGCTTGAAGAGCATGCCCCCACGTTCGGAGCGGATCGCTTTTTCGTCCTCGAAGGGCCGAAGCAGGGATGCTCGGCGAATTTTTTCTCCCTGGTCTTCAATCCGGAGATTCGAGCCGATTATTTCGCCTATTCGGACCAGGACGACGTCTGGTATCGCGACAAGCTGTCTCGCGCCGTAGCAGTGCTGGAGCGGGCTCCCGATGCCGTCCCGGCGCTCTATGGGTCGAGGACGCGGCTGATTGGCGAGAACGGTCGCGATCTGGGGCTTTCGCCGCTGTACCGCAGGCCGCCGTGCTTTCGGAACGCGCTGGCGCAGAACATCGTCAGCGGGCACACCATGGTCATGAACCGGGCGGCGCGCGAGCTCCTGCGCGCCTCGGGCGTAAGGGAGGGACCGATCCACGATTGGTGGACATACCTTCTCGTCACCGGCGCCGGCGGAAAGGTGTTCTACGATCCGCATCCTTCTGCACGGTATCGCCAGCATGATCGCAACCTGATTGGTTCGTCGGTCCGTCCATCCGACCACGCCCGGCGCCTCGCAAGGATTGCCAGAGGCGACTTTCGAGACTCCAACGCCGCGAACTGCCGGGCGTTGTATGAAACCAGACACCTTCTTGCGCCGGAGAACCGGCGCATCTTCGACACCTACCGCCAAGCGGTGACCGAGGGCCGTTTTTCGTCCAGACTGCGGCGAATCATCAAGTCCGGCGTGTACCGCCAGAGGCGTGCGGAAACTCTCGGACTGCTTGCCGCATCCTTGTTGAACAAGCTCTAGAACGCCCGCGGGCCCGATTCCGGAACCTGAAAAATGTCCCATCGAAAGATCGCGATCCTCGTCGCCGGCATGCACCGGAGCGGCACCTCGGCCCTGTCTCGCGTATTGAATCTGGAGGGGTGCGACCTGCCGAAGACCTTGATGGAGCCCGTTCCCGACAACAACGATGAAGGATTCTGGGAGTCTCGACCGATCTGGGAGCTGAATCGGGATATTCTGTGGTCCTCGGATTCCGATTGGAATGATTGGCGACCCTTCGATCCGGGTTGGTATGCTTCCCCGACGGCCGGCCCGTTCCGGGAACGGGCCCAGGTGTTGCTCCACCGGGAATTCGGCGACAGCCGGCTATTCGTGGTGAAAGACCCTCGTCTATGCCGATTGCTCCCCTTCTGGATCGAGGCGCTGGAAACGTTCGGCGCCGAGCCTCGAGTCGTATTACCCATCCGCAATCCCCTCGACGTGGCCACGTCACTGAAGCAACGCGATGGAATCGGCGTTTCCTGCGGGCATCTCATCTGGCTGCGGCACGTGTTGGAAGCGGAATCGGGATCGCGGAACCTCAAGCGCGCATGTTTGCGTTACGAGACGCTTCTCTCCGAACCGCACGCGATCACGGATCGTCTGGGACGGGACCTCGACGTTTCGTGGCCGAAGCGCGCGTCGGTTCATGCTCATGCGAAGATCGAGCGATTCCTCTCTCCCGAGCTGCACCATCATCAGTCCGACGACGCGACGTTTCTGACGAATCCCGTACTCTCACGCTGGCTTGGGCAGTGCTTCGAATTGTTCAATCGATGGAGTCGCGGTGAGGTTTGCGAGACGGATATCGCATTGCTGGATCGAATCAGATCGGCTTTCGACGAAGCGACACCGCTCTTCAGCCGCTACATTGCCGACTGCGAACAATCGATCGCCGAGCGCGACGGGCGCATCGAGGGGCTGAGCGAGATGGTCGCCGAGCGCGACGGGCGCATCGAGGGGCTGAGCGAGATGGTCGCCGAGCGCGACGGGCGCATCGAGGGGCTGAGCGAGATGGTCGCCGAGCGCGACGGGCGCATCGAGGGGCTGAGCGAGATGGTCGCCGAGCGCGACGGGCGCATCGAGGGGCTGAGCGAGATGGTCGCCGAGCGCGACGGGCGCATCGAGGGGCTGAGCGAGATGGTCGCCGAGCGCGACGGGCGCATCGAGGGGCTGAGCGAGATGGTCGCCGAGCGCGACGGGCGCATCGAGGGGCTGAGCGAGATGGTCGCCGAGCGCGACGGGCGCATCGAGGAGTTGAACGAGGCCTTGGACCGGCGTGGAGACGAGATCGCGGCCCTGTACGGCTCCAACAGTTGGCGGATCACCGCTCCGCTTCGAAGCTTGCAGCGACATGTCATACAGAGGCCGGTGTCGAAGGCGCGCACGATCGCAAGTCTGACCGCTCAATGGCTCTATTACCGATTGCCACTTCCCTGGTCGGTCAAGATGCGCATCAAGGAGGAGCTCTTCCGATCTGCCCCGCTGCTGTTTCGATACACGGACGCCTACCGCGCGTGGGAGGACTTCGCTCATGCCAGGAAAGCCGCGGAGCGCAACGGGCGCATCCAGGGGTTGAGCGAAGCGGTCGCCGAGCGCAACTGGGGGGGCGAATCTCACCCACGGATGGATTCGCACGGATCGAATCCACGTCCTAAGCCATACCGTCCGCTGGAGGTTGCAGATTCCCGGTCGGGATCGCACGTCGCGAAATGTACCGATCCGATCGATCCGGAATCCCTGTCCGTGAAACTGATCGCGTTCTATTTGCCCCAGTTTCATCCGATTCCTGAAAATGACGAGTGGTGGGGACAAGGCTTCACGGAATGGACGAACGTCGGAAAGGCAGCTCCCCAATTCGAAGGACACTATCAACCCCGTCTCCCCGCGGACCTCGGCTTCTACGATTTGCGAATCGTCGAAGTAATGGAGCGGCAGGCGGCTCTTGCGCGCTACTACGGAATCCACGGTTTCTGCTATCACTACTATTGGTTCGAGGGGCGGCGCCTGCTGGAAATGCCGATCGAGAGAATGCTCGCGACCGGCAAGCCGGATTTTCCCTTCTGCCTGTCATGGGCAAATGAACCCTGGACCCGACGCTGGGACGGGAAGGAGGGTGAGATACTGCTCGCTCAGCGGCATCACGCTGAGGACGATTTGGAGGCCATGCGTGATGTGATTCGGTACTTCAGGCACCCCAACTACATACGAATAGATGGGAAACCCCTGTTCCTGGTCTACAGGATCGGGTTGTTTCCCGATATTCAATCCACCGTGCGTAGCTGGCGTGAGCTCTGCAGAGAGGAAGGCGTTGGTGAATTATATCTGGCCATGGTCGCATCGTTCGAATATGAGCGCGTCGATACCGATCCGGCGATCTACGGTATGGATGCTATTGTCGAATATCCGCCCCACGGTTCGCACGATCTTGGCATCGGGATACCGGGACGAAAACTGAATCCCAATTACGCCGGATCGGTTCGGAGCTACACCAAGCTTGTCGAGAGACGCTTGGAAGCGGACATTCCGGACCATATCACGAGGTTCCATTGTGTAGCTCCTGACTGGGACAACACGGCTCGCAGACGGGACTCGGCTACCATTTTTCACGGCGCGAGCCCCGGTGCGTACGAGAAGTGGTTGCGGGGTGTCATGGAACGGACATGTGCGCGCCGTACCGGGGACGAGAGGCTGGTGTTCATCAACGCCTGGAACGAGTGGGCGGAAGGTGCCTACCTGGAGCCGGATCAGCGATACGGCCACGCATATCTGCAGGCGACCCGATCCGCCCTCGAAACGGTGAGCAGAAGGAATCTGATTGAAGAGATAAATGCAAGATTCAAGAAATCGAACGACATTTGCGTGATATTTCACGTATATTACGAAGACCTCGTAGACGACATTATTACAGAGTACCTGGATCCGATCGCCGGCAAGATCGACATGTTCGTGACGGTGCACGAATCCGTCTCCATGGCGACAATAGCCAGGATTCGCGGGAAGTTCCCCAACCTGTACATGATGATGTTGGAAAATCGCGGACGCGATATTCGCCCCTTCCTGAAGATCTATCCTCTCCTGGTCGAACGTGGTTACGAAACGGCTTGCAAGATACACACCAAGAAGACGGAATATAGAAATGACGGCGATGCGATACGCAAAAGGCTTCTGGATGCTTTACTGAAGACGGATATCGAAGAGATCACCCGCGAGTTCTCACGAGACGAGAAGCTGGGCATGATCGTTCCCCGGGGGTCTCTGGTGGATCTATCGAAGAGGCAACGTCACATCAGTAACCACTACTGGCTGGACAAGCTGCTACGAAAAATTGGGCGAGCAGATCTGATCGGCTCCTATAACTTCGACTTCTCCGCCGGTTCGATGTTCTGGTTTCGAGTCGCATCGTTGAAGGGGCTCATGGACAAGGAGCTGATCGATCCGGAACAATTCGAAGTGGAGGCAGGCCAGACGGATGGATGTCTGCAGCACGCCATCGAGAGGGTCATGGGCCTGCTCGTGAAGGAATCCGGGTTCAACGTGACCGCTACGGCTCCCATCGGGACCGCTTCCGGTCATCATCCCTCGAGCGTCGATGGCGATGAAGAATGGCCCGATCACATTCCGAGCATGGCCGATGACATAGATGAAGTTCGGCGGTCCGGTTTTTTCGATGAGAAGTACTACCTCGAAGCAAATCCGGACGTTCGTTCCTCCGGTGTCGATCCACTCAGCCACTATTGCACCCAGGGCTGGCATGAAAAACGCCAACCCAGCAAGGACTTCAATGGGATTTCCTACTTGTCCCGCTATCCTGAAGCCGCATCGAGCGGGATCAATCCTCTGCTCTTCCATCTACGGATCGGCGTGCATAAGGGATTTCAGTCGATGCCGAGCATGGATTTCGCGAGCATGGATTTCGGTGGGCAGTTCGATGTGGGCGAGCTCGTACACGGACCTGATCTGTCGCATCTCCGGAGGCCGCGGAATCGACTGATCGAGGAGCTTCAGAGATTCGGAAATACTGCGGCGGAAGATCTACCGGGCGGCATCAGGGAAATTGCGGAGCGGGAGCTTGCAGAGGAGCGACCGACCGTTTCCGTGATCATGCCGGTATGGAACAGGGAGAAGTTCATATGCAGGGCCATACAATCGGTTCTCGCGCAGTCGTACATGCCTCATGAGATCATCGTCGTAGACGACGGGAGCAACGATTCAAGCCGAGATGTCGTACGCGATCGATTCGCAGCCGAAATAAATTCGGGAATTGTCAGGCTGATCGAGAAGTCTCACACCGGGGTATGCGATACGAGAAACGCCGGCTTGAAGAGCGCGACGGGTGATCTCATTGCATACCTGGACAGCGACAATACCTGGCGCAGGGATTATCTGCTGGTAATGGCGGCCTTGTTTTCCAGCGCAAGGGAAGTTGCTACGGCCTATGCGGCCTTTCATCTCCATAACCTGGATTCCGGCGCCGATTACATCCATTCCGTACCTTATGATCGGGCGGAACTCCTGATTAAGAATTTCATCGATCTGAACACCTTCATGCACCGGAGATACGTCTATCTGCAAAATGGCGGATTCGATGTGGATCTGACCCGTCTGGTCGATTGGGATTTCATCATATCCGTTACAAGGCGATACAGTCCTGTTTTCGTTCCTTATGTCGGAGCGGACTATTATCTTGGCAAGGCGGAACTCGGTAACATCACCCACACGGTGGATCTCGGCGCCAATATGAAACGCGTTTTGAGGAAACATGCGGCAGAGCGGATCCGACATGGTATCGTTCCGATCAAGCTGGCTTATGTCCTCTGGGATTGGCCGGCGCTTTCACAAACCTTCGTACTGGAGGAGCTTCGCTGGCTCGTTCGCAACGGACAAGACGTGGCCGTTTATTTCAGAATCGAACCGGATCGCGCCGCCGAGCCGGACTTCGAGATCGATGCCCACCGGGTGCGCGACGCAACGCATCTGGCCAAGCTCCTGATCCGGGATGGACGCACGCTGTGCCATACGCACTTTGCGGCGCCTGCCGCGCATGCCCTGACCTGGCCGGCCAGCAAGGCGACCGGCATACCTTTCACCCTGTTTGCTCATGCAGTGGACATTTTCCACGATCACAACAGGAACCGAAATCGGATCGCGGAAGTCGTCCGGGACCCTCGGTGCCTCAAGGTATTCGTCTACGGCGATCATCATCGCCGCTTTCTCGAAGAGCAGGGCGTGCCGGCCGAGAAGATCGCCTTCAACATGCAGGCCGTCGATCTTTCCGAGTTCGAGAAGATCCCGCCTCTGGCGGACTTCCCTTCGCCGCCGTCCGAAGTCAGGAGGGGAATCCTCATCGGCCGTTTCATCGAGAAGAAGGGAATCGAGGTCCTGATCGACGCCGCCGCTCGGTTGCAGGGAACCTCCGTTGCTTTCGACGTCTACGGTTACGGACCGTTGGAAACCTCCTGTCGCAAGAAGCTCGCGGAGCTCGGCATCGAGAACGTCAACATCAAGGGGCCGCTCGACGGCGTCCAGGCCGTAGCGGCGGCAATCGGGGAAGCCGATTTCCTGGTGGTTCCGAGCATCGTCGCCGCCGACGGCGACAGGGAAGGCTTCCCCACGGTGATTCTCGAGGCCATGGCGGCGGGCCGCCCGGTCATCGCAAGCGCCGTTTCGGCGGTGCCGGACTATCTGCGGGACATGGCCGAGGCCATCCTGGTGACCCCTGGAGACCCGCACAGCCTGGTGGACGGCGTTCGCCGGCTTCTCGCCATGACTCCCGAACGGCGGGAGGCCATGTTGTCGGAGGCCCGCAACTTCCTGCGCAGACACGCCGGCACCGAGCGTACCCTCCGAAACTACGTGGACGTCTGGCAAAGCCGTCCCGTGGACGTCTTCATGGTCACCTACAACACGGCGGAATACGAGAACCGCGCGGAAACGTTCGAGATCATCCGGCGCGTCCTGCGGCACACCACCACGCCCTTCACGTTGACGATCATCGACAACAACAGCGATCCGGATTTTCGTCGGGAGCTGATCGAGCTCTGCACCGGCAGGTCGAACGTCCGCCTGGTCTTCCTGAAGGACAACCTGCTGTGCGGGCCGGCCTCCAACATGGCGATGGCGCTCGGCGATGCGAGTTTCTCCATCTACCTTTGCAGCAAGGAAGCGTTTGTCGGGAAGCATGGTTGGGAACGGTATCTCATCGATCACATGCGGCGAAATCCGGGGCATGCGATGGCCGGATACCGCACCCATCTGCCGAGGTTTACCCTGGGGCGCGAGATCGTCGGCCATCCCGACTTCGCCAGATTCAGGAACCAGGAATTCGCCAAACGCAATCCCGATTGGGTCTTTACTCACGTCCAGGGCGGGGTTTACATCATCCGCCGCTCGGTGATCGGTCGTCATGGCGGCTTCTCCGAACAAACTCCCCAGAACAACATGGACGTGGAGTTCAGCTATTTCCTGGAGAGCCAAGGCGAGGAGCTGGGCGCGATCGGTGAGGTAGCTTCCTTGACGGTGAAGACCCTTCCTACCCTGTCCGCCGTCCTGGATGAGCATACCGTGGTAGCGCATCCGCTGACCCTGGAAACCGCCCGGGGTCTTCTTGATACACGCCGGAACGGCCGCCGGGCCTGTTGCAATGTCTGCAACGCGGAATCGGCGAGTATTCTGGAGGATGCAGGGACCTGTGCTCGATGCGGCTCCACACCGTTCGGACGGAGCGTATTCCAGAGACTCGCCCATGATTGGCGGACACACCGAGGCGGTCATGCGGTGCTTCTCACCATGGATCCGGCTCTCGGGAAGGCGCTCGGAGCACGTATGTTTCATGTGGTATATCATGGTCGGGACCCGGACTCGGCGGCCGAAGCGATTGCGAGCATGAAAGGGAAGGTGGACCTTGCCGTCGTTGACACCGATTGCTTCGCCGCCTCGGCTCCGGGTAGCGCCGAGGGACGGCAGGTCTGGTCATCGCTCGCCGCCGGCTTGGCGCCCGCCGGCTTGGGGGTCTATCCCGGCGCCGGACCCTCTTCCGGGAATTCGCCGCTTTACGGCGGGCTTGGAGCTCGTCCGACAGACGCTTCGGAGAGGGAGGAACGCGACGCTGCCGCCGCACCGCGGGCACTCAGCCGCGTTCTGGGCCACGATTGGCGGCGGATACGCGAGATTCCAGGCCCGGAATTGCCGAGATGACCCCATCCTCTCCGAAGCGTCTGTCGGACGAGCTCCAAGCCCGTACCAACAAGTCCCACCGGAACGCCCGGTTCGGCTAGGCTCGAGTCCCGTAAACCGAGAATGGAACAATGCTCGACGTGCAACCCGCACCTCACAAGTTGAAGCTGATCGACCGGGCATATGGAATCATGCCCTTTCGATCTTTCGCCGATCTTGGAGCCTGCTGGGGAGTAAACGGCGCTTATGCTTTCCACGCAGCGGAAGTTTGCAGCGACAGTCTGGAGAGGGGCTTCATTGTCGATGGAGAAATCACTCCCTTGACCAGAGAGAGGTCCCGGGATTATCCGAAGGTGTCCTTGATCGAAGGAGCCCTCGGCGCGAAGGAAGTTCGCGATGCGGTAGGCGAAGTCGATTGTTTGATCATGTACGATATCCTGTTGCACCAAGTCGATCCTGATTGGGATCAGTTCATCCGGGATTATCTGCCATACACCAGGATGTGCATAATTTACACTCAGAATTGGACCGGGAGCGAAAACACCACCCGATTCGTAGACAAGGGCATCGAATGGTACAAGGCGAATGTCCATTGCACACGTGAGGTTGCTATTGAGCGCTGGTTTTCGGAGCACGACGAATATTCCCACACCCAAGGTAAGGTGATGAGGGACGTCCACAATTATTGGCAGTGGGGAATAGTGCGAAAGGATATTTTATCTCTGTTCTTCAAGAACGGATTTATTCCCCGGTTCACCAGAATCTACGGATCGTTCAACCAGGAGAAACCCTGGTTCGTCAACGAAGGTATGATTTTTTTGCGCGAAGGGCACGCCGCCCGCAAGCTGGAAGCGCGGGACGGACGCAGCAGGCCTGGCAAGGGAGCGGAAAACACGCCGGATCGGCTCAAAAGGACAAGAAAGCTAATGGGACGATGAGAGTTCAAAACCTCGGCCGGATAAGACTCGATTCTGGCAGCATCCAGAAATTATCAGTCACATCAACAAGAATATTTGTGGGGAACCCGTACCTGGACGCAGGGGAGGAGTCATGCAACGGCTTCAAGTACGTCTTGGGAGAGACATGCTTGACAAGGGAATATCCGTCGGTTGCGGGACTGGCTCGGCCGAAATGGACATGCTAGAATCCGATCTGGTTCAGGAATTCGACGTATTCGAACTGAGCGAGATTCGCATACGTGAGGGACGTGAGCTTGCAAAAAGGCGAGGTCTTGATGAAAGGATCCGATTCACCAGCGGAGAAGCGGACGAGCTGGCGAGACCCGGTCACTATGACTTGGTATTCTGGGGCGACGCTCTTCATCATATGCTCGATGTGCATCAGGCCGTCGGCTGGAGCAAGTCCATCCTTCGCCCCGGGGGTTTCTTCGTAATGGACGATTTCATTGGTCCTTCCCGGCGGCAGTGGACAGACTTCACTCTTTCAATGTCTGAAAGATTACGCAACATCTTCCCGGACCGCCTCCTCGTCGACCCGCGGGATTCGACGAAACGGCTCTCCGTCAAGCGAGGCCGCCCGGACGTGGCGTTATTGATCGCGGACGACCCGACCGATGCTGCCGACAGCGAACGGATTCTCGATGCGGTTCGAACCTTTTTCCCGGATGCTGACGTCGTTCTCACTGGAGGCGTCATTTACGCCTTTGCACTCAACGACGTGTTGGCGAACATGACTCCGGAGGATGCCCCGTTACTCGAACTGTGCCTGCTTCTCGATGATCAATGTATTGATCGGGGTGAGTCGCTCCATGCTGTTGCCATCGCTCGCAAGGAGCTTTCATGAACGCTTCCCGTGGATCCTTCGGTTCCATCGGATTCGGTACAGGAGCCGGCGCCGGCCACCCGCGCCGCCGATGCCATGGCGATGTCGGAAGATTCGACCCGATTCTGTTCGGATGCTACGCGGCTCCGGTGATGGGAATATATTCAGAGGACTCGGTGATCGTAGTCTCCGGGATTCCCGGGGCAGCTCAATCAATCCGGTGAGGCAGACGATGCGGGTCGAAGATTCGAACATTCCGGCCGTGAAGATGCTGACGCCAGGCAAGCACGGCGACCGTCGCGGATTCTTCTCGGAGGTGTACAACAAACACTCGCTCGCCCAAGCCGGCATCGACATCGACTTCGTGCAGGACAATCACTCGCTATCGGCCGAGAAGGGGACGGTGCGCGGGCTGCACTTCCAGACGCCGCCCTTCGCCCAGGACAAGCTGGTGCGGGTGGTGCGGGGGGCGGTGTTCGACGTCGCGGTGGACCTGCGCCGGGGCTCGCCCACCTACGGGCAGCATGCGAGCGTCGTCCTGTCGGCCGAGGCGTGGAACCAGATTCTGGTACCGATCGGATTCGCCCACGGCTTCATGACGCTGGAGCCCGATACCGAGGTCATCTACAAGGTCGGCAATTACTACGCCCCGGACCACGACAAGGGGCTTCTGTGGAACGATCCGGTGCTCGGCATCGCGTGGCCGCTTCCAGAACCGGAAGCAGTCCTTTCGGACAAGGATCGCGGGCAGCCGCGCCTCGCGGAGCTTGTGACGCCATTCGGGTGACCGGGGACCACTTCGCACAAAAATTCCCTTGATGAACGGTTTCGGTGCCGGTATCACCCTGCTCCTGAAACGATACCTCGCAGTCCGGATGACACTTCAGCCAAGTCCTCGGATCGTCTGCGGAGCCGGGGTCAGGTGGGGCAGATACATATGACACAAGTTCTGGTGACGGGCGCGGGCGGGTACATCGGCACCGCGCTGGTGCCCTTGCTGCTTGATGCGGGCTACGCGGTCAGGGCGGTGGACCGGTTCTACTTCGGCCGCCACCTCCTGCCGGAGCACGATCGTCTCGAGGTCGTGGTCGAAGACAGCCGCAAGCTCACGCCCGCACACTTTCAGGGTGTGGACGCGGTGATCGACCTCGCAGCCATTTCCAACGACCCCTCGGGCGAGCTGTTCCAGGAGGCGACGTATCAGATCAACCGCGACTCGCGGGTGCGCGCCGCCCATCTCGCCAGAGAAGCCGGCGTGCGGCGCTACATGCTGCCCTCCTCATGCAGTATCTACGGTTTCCAGGAGGGAGGCGTCATCGCGGACGAGTCCAGCCCGACCAACCCGCTGACCACCTACGCGCGCGCCAACGAGATGGCGGAACGGGGCGTGCTGCCTCTCGCGGACGAGAAGTTCTGTGTCGTGGTGCTGCGCCAGGCCACCGTCTACGGACTTTCCCCGCGCATGCGCTTCGACCTCGCCATCAACGGCATGACCTTCGGCGCCTGGAAGACCGGCAAGCTCCCCTTGATGCGCGACGGAACGCAGTGGCGGCCCATGGTGCACGTTCGTGATACGGCTCGGGCGCAGATGTTCATGCTCGAAGCCGATCCGGCCAAGGTGAACGGGGAGATCTTCAACGTAGGTTCCGCCGGAAACGTCTACCAGATCGGCCCTCTCGGAGAGCTGGTGGCCGGATACGTTCCGAGAGACGTCGAGATCGAGTGGTATGGCGACCCGGATGTCCGGAGCTACCGGGTGGCGTTCGACAAGATCGAGGCGCTCGGCTACCGCACCGAGAAGACCGCCGCGGACGGCGTGGCCGAGGTCTGCAAGGCACTCGAAGCCGGAACCCTCGACAAGACCATCCGGACCATCACCCTCGATTGGTACCGGGAGCTCGCCCGCTGGCATCGCATCATCCGCGAGGTCGAGATGTACGGCGGGATCGTCGAGATATGAAGGTGTTGCTGTTGGGCCCGAGGGGGCAACTCGGGCACGACGTCCGGTGCGCGTACGAGGAAGCCGGGGAGCCATTCGATCTGCTGCCGCTGGCCCGCGGCAGGCTGGACGTGTCGGCGCCGGAGAAGATCGAGCGAATCCTTGGCGGTCTGGATTTCGACGTCCTCGTCAACTGCACCGGCTACCACAAGACGGACGAGGTGGAGGGCAATGCGACTCTCGCCTTCGCCGTCAACGCGCACGCGGTGCAGGCCATGGCGCGGGCGTGTGCCGCCAAGGGGGTGCGGCTCTTCCACATCAGCACCGATTACGTGTTCGGCGGCGATGCCGCCCGTACTTGGCCATTCCGCGAGGACGATCCGATCGCGCCGGTCAACGTCTACGGCGCCTCGAAGGCGATGGGCGAAACGCTCGCGCGGCTCGCTTGCGAGGATGCCGTCATCCTCCGCGTGGCCTCGCTGTTCGGGACGGCCGGGGCCAGCGGCAAGGGCGGCAACTTCGTGGAGACCATGATCCGCATCGGGCGGGAGAAGGGAGCGCTCCGGGTCGTCCACGACCAGACCATGTCCCCGACCGCCACCGCCGACGTCGCGCGCATCCTCCTGCGGATGCTGGCGAATGGTTGCGAGCCGGGACTCTATCACGTGGTCAACGACGGCTCGGCGACCTGGTTCGAGTTCGCGCGCGAGATCATCCGCCTCGCCGGGGTCGAAGCCGCCGTCACCCCCTGCTCGAGCGGGGAGTATCCCACCCGTGCCGCGCGCCCGCGCTACAGCACGCTCGACAACGCCAAGGTCTCGGTCGCGTTCGGGGCCATGCCGCCGTGGCAGGATGCGTTGGAGCGCTATCTCCGTGCGAACCGGAATCGGACCCTGTAACCCCGTTCCGTGTGTGCTGACAGGATGAGGCAAGTAGTGATCGACGGAAAGATCGGTGTGCCCCGACTGAACCCGGATTTGCGCGTCCCTGCCGTCAGAAGCTGAGCTTCGTACGTAATCAGAAAATCGAATATCGTGGCGTCTACGCTCCGATACGGAGCTCCTCGATGGAAGTTGCAACGGAAATCATGGCGCCGAGGCCCGTATCTCAGCCGGCGCCAGATAAGAGGGGAGAGATATGCTCCGTATTCAGCAGACGATCGAAAAAGCCGATCGTCTTCTCGATTCCCGTTTCCAACGGCGTGGAAGGCACCCAGCCGAGAACGTGCCCGGCCTTCGTAATGTCGGGTTGCCGACGCCGCGGATCGTCTTTCGGCAACTTCTTATGGATGATGTTCGATTTCGAACCGGTCAGACGAATGATCACGCTTGCGAGCTCCAGAATGGTGATCTCCCTCGGATTACCAAGATTGATCGGCCCGGTGACTTCGTGGGGTGTGTTCATCAACTTCACCAATCCATCAATCATGTCGTCTACGTAGCAGAAGGAACGGGTTTGATCACCATCACCGTAAACCGTGAGTGGCTCGCCGCGCAGGGCCTGCACCACGAAGGAGGATACGACACGGCCATCATCAATGGACATGCGCGGTCCGTAGGTATTGAATATCCGCGCGATCTTGATCGGCATACCGTGCTGGCGCCGGTAGTCGAAGAACAACGTCTCGGCGCAACGCTTGCCCTCGTCGTAGCATGCGCGCGGCCCGATTGGATTGACGCTGCCCCAATAGTCCTCCGCTTGCGGATGCACCTGGGGATCGCCGTACACTTCGCTGGTTGATGCCTGGAGAATGGGCGCTCGCATCCGCTTTGCGAGCCCCAGCATATTGATTGCACCATGTACGCTGACCTTGGTGGTCTGCACGGGATCGAATTGATAGTGAATCGGCGAAGCCGGGCAGGCCAGATTGTAGATCTGGTCCACCTCGATGTAGAGCGGAAACGTGATGTCGTGTCTGACTGCCTCGAAACGCGGATTCGACAACATGGCGACGATGTTGTCTCGTGACCCCGTGAAGTAATTATCGACGCAGAGGACTTCGCAATCCTCCGCAAGCAGTCGTTCGCACAGTTGCGACCCGAGAAATCCTGCCCCCCCGGTCACCAGCACTCGGTTTCGACGATTCATCGTGTGTCCTGCGCCAACTCCAGCGCCCAACTTTCTATGTTGCTTGTTTGCAGGAATTGGACTTCAAAAGCGGCGCGAATGCAAGCGGGTTGTGGAGTTCTTCCCGGAACGCGCGACGATGGCCGCGCAACCCGCCTCGTCCATGAGACGGTGGAGCCGCTCGACGTTGACGAGCACGGAATGTCTTGCAGTGGTCATCTCTCCTTCCTCACACGCGTTTCACCATTCCCCCGAGGGGCCGTCCCCCGATGAGATGCAGGTGGAGGTGGAACACCTCCTGGTTCCCGTCGCGGTTGCAGTTGATGATGAGCCGGTAGCCGCTCTCGGCGATCCCCTCGCTCTTCGCCAGATCGCGGGCCACGAGCAGCATGTGGCCCGCCAGCGCCTCGTCTCCGTCGGCGAGATCGTTGACGGTGGGGATCTCCCGGTTCGGCACGATGAGGA
This sequence comes from uncultured Gammaproteobacteria bacterium, assembly GCA_958295465.1. Taxonomy (GTDB): domain Bacteria; phylum Pseudomonadota; class Gammaproteobacteria; order HK1; family HK1; genus HK1. The sequence goes on along the minus strand of OY282353.1, from coordinate 5,552,949 downwards.
TGTGCGTCGGGGCGGCAGGGTGGATGTCGCGGAACGCGGTCACCCGGTCGTCCTGGTAGACGACGTCGGCGGACCGTTCGCCCGCGACGATTTTCGAGAAAATGGTGGACATCTTGTCTCCCTGGTTCCGTGAATCGAGTCGAGTCACCGCGTGACGACGTATCTGACGCCCGACGCCCCCCGGCGTACAGGCAGCGGCCGGGCGCATCCGGCCAGGATGGCATGGCTCCGGACGCCGCCGGGACCTTCCCGTCGTCGGGCGTACGGAAGCGCAGCCGCGCCCGGCCCGTGCAGGATACCCGTAACCGGCGCAAGGCGTGACGGGGCATCTGAAACGGAGCAACCCAGGCGCTTTCGACGCGACAGGGCTACGATTCGGGGAAGAACAGGGCTTCCAGCTCCCTGGCCGCCGCCTGCATGTCGATGATCTGCTCTTCCAGCTCGACCAGAGGCTTCCGGGTGATCAGGGCGTGCGTGGAAAGACACGCACACAGGGCGCCCTGCCGGTTGCGTATCGGTACGGACGCCCCGACCATGTCATCGAACCACTCTTCATCGTCGAGCGCATAGTCCTGTTTTCTGATTCGGGACAACTCCATCGTGAACTTCCTGGCGGAGCCGATCGTATTGCGAGCCCGCTTGTTTGTTCGCGTGTTGCGAAATACACCGATCGCATCCGCCAGGTCGAACGTACTCAAATACAGCTTGCCCGACGCACAGCAATGCAGGGGCAACGAATCCCCGATTTTCAGATTGATCTGAAATGGCCAATGTGATTCCAATCGGTCGAAATATACCAGTCTCGCCCCTTGCGGGATCGAAAGACTGACCGTTTCTCCCAGCCGCTCCGAGAGCCGCATCAGTATCGCCCGCCTCCGGGTGACACCTGGTTCGTATTGGAGGGTGTTGAATACGACAGAGCGCAACCTCTCGCCTGGAATGAAAGTACCCGAGGGACTCGTAGCTATAAATCCAATCTCACCTAACGTATCGAGAAACCTGTATATGGTCGGTAAGGGAATATGTAGAGATTTCGCCAGGCTCGAAGCCGTTGCGGTTTGCGGATTCATGCATATGGTCTCCACGACTTCGAGGATCCGCCGGGGGGCCGTCCGTTTTACCTTTTCGGTCATGGTCATTTGTTCCGCTCCGCCACGGTTTCAGTTTTGCCCCGGCGTGAACGTCGGCGGACGTGTCGAGCCGCCGCCTGTGCGCAACGCCCGCGTCCAGCCGGTGGAACGGCCGGTATGGGCAGGTCGGCGGGTAGCCGATTGGCCCACGCCTGTCCCCGCAGGTGCGCCACACTCCCTCCGCGGCACCTGGGGCCGCGCCGGATGTGGTGGCACGGCACAACCGGCCGGCCGCAACCGAAAGCTGATACCGGCCGCCGGCGCGCACACGACCTGCGCCTCCTCCACGCACGGGCGTGGGTCACGGCTTCGGGGCGAGACTGTTCCGGCCGGGCCGTCTTCGCTTCTGGCCGGATGAACGTTCCCGGGCACATCTCGTCCCCTTTTCCGTCTCGGTGTGTCCGTGACGGATCGATCTTACGGCATGAGACGCAATGCGCAAAATGAGAAAATTCTTCTCGTTTGGGTTGACTGTATCATGGCAGTCCGCTACGGTGGTGCTGCTGGAGTGACCCCATGCGGCCGTCACTCCGGAAAGAGGAAAGGGTTATGCGGGACACGGTGCGAATCTGCATGCCGCGCTTCCTGCAGATCGGCAGGGGCAGCCTGGACAAGGTTCCGGACGTCCTTGCGCGGATCGGAAGCGCAAACCATCCTCTCATCGTCACCGACAAGGTCATGGTGGATCAGGGGATTGTCGCGCGGGTGCGCGAACGTCTGGCCAGGCACAACGTCCGATGCGGGGTGTTCGACGGCGTAATCCCCGACCCCACCGACGAAGTTGTCCGGGCCGGGCTCGCTACGCTGGAAGCTGGTGGCCATGACTGCGTCATCGGCTTGGGCGGCGGCAGCCCACTGGATGCGGCGAAAGCCATAGCGGTCATGGCACGGCATCCGCGGGACCTGCTTTTTTACCGGCCTCCGCGTGAATTCGACACCCCCGGCCTGCCCATGATTGCCATCCCGACCACCGCGGGAACGGGCTCCGAGGTGACCCACCATGCGGTCATCGTGCACATGGAGACCCGGGAGAAAATCTCATGTCGGGGCGAGGCTTTCGTGCCGGTGGCGGCGATCGTCGATTACGAGCTGACTCTGTCCAAGCCAAGGCGGCTGATCGCGGATAACGCGCTGGACACACTGACCCATGCCATCGAAAGCTATGTGAGCCGGAAACGCACGGTGTTTTCCGACCGCATGGCGCTCGACTGCATGCGGCTCGTCGGCGCTCATGTCCAGCGGGCCTACGACGACACCGAAGACGCAGAGGCGCGCGAACACCTGATGCTGGCCGCCACCCTGGGAGGACTTGCCTTCTCCAACGCATCGATCTGCCTGGTTCACGCCATGAGCAGGCCGCTTGGCAGCTTGTTCCATGTGCCCCACGGAATGAGCAACGCCATGCTTCTGCCCACGGTGACGGAATTTTCGTCCACTGCGGCGACGGATCGGTACGCGGATTGCGGACGCGCTATCGGCTTGTGCGACACCGGCGACGACGATGCCCTGGCGGTCAGGAAGCTGATCGACGGTCTCCATGCCTGCAACTCCCGGCTGGAGGTGCCGTCGATGCGCGCCTTCGGCATCGATCGGGACGCCTTCTCCGATGCGCTGGACCAGATGGCGGAAGACGCCCTGCGTTCGGGTGCACCGAACAACAATCCACGGATTGCGAACAAGGAGGAGATCATCGCCTTGTTTCTGCAAGCCTGGTCCGCGGGTGACGGGTGAGATGAACGCGGTCTCGCCAACCTCCGTCTCCCCGGATCGCATCACGCCCGGCCTCATTGGGCGCAACCACCTGGAGGAAACACCGATGGAAACACGGACGACGAGAAATGCGCGTCGAGAGGGCGGCTCGATGAAGCTCCGGGGACTGGCCCTGCTCGTGGCGGGGGCGGCGCTTTTCACCTGGATGCCGATGGACGAAGCCGGTGCCCAGGAGAAGATCCGCTGGAAGGTCCAATCGACGTTCAACACCGGCTGGCCCGCTTTGGGCGATCCCATCGCCTATGTCTCGAAGATGCTCAGGAATGCAACGGATGGCCGGATTCAACTGAAGGTCTATGAGCCGGGCAAGATCGTTCCACCACTGGAGATCTCGCCTTCCATCAGTCGAGGCGATCTCCCCGCGGCCTACAACTATCTGGCCTACGACCAGGGGCGAATCCCCGCGGCGGTCCTGTTCTCTGCCGTGCCCTTCGGCATGGAGCCTTGGGAATACGCCGCCTGGTGGTTCGAAGACGAAGGCGCCTCTCTCGCCGCGGACATCTACCACCGGCACAACATCCATCCGCTTCTGTGCAGCACCATCGGGCCGGAAACCGCAGGCTGGTACCGGAAACCGATCGAGTCTCTCGACGACCTGAAGGGGTTGAAGATCCGTTTCTCGGGACTCGGCGGCATGGTGCTGAACGAGATAGGCGCTTCCGCGACACTGATGGCGGGTGGAGAGATCTTCGCGGCATTGGAGAAGGGGACGCTGGACGCCACCGAATATTCGATGCCGGCCATCGACGAGGTGCTCGGTTTCCACAAGATCGCCAAGTTCAACCTCTTCCCCGGTTGGCATCAGGTGTCCACATCGACCCATCTCTTGATCAATCTGGACGAGTGGAACAAACTCTCCTCCGCCGACCAGACGCTCTTCGAGATGGTCTGCACCGCGGCGGCCATGCGCGCCATCACCACCGGAGAGGCGTTGCAAGGGGCGCAGATCATGAGCTTCGAACAAAAGGGGGTCACTCCCGCCAAGCTGCCCGACTCCGTCATTCAGGAGCTGAAACGAGTCGCCGACAGGGTCATGGAGGAAGAAGCGGCCAAGGATGCCGACTTCAAGCGCGTATGGGAGTCGCAACAGGCCTTCCACGCCCAATATCAAGTGTGGAAAGAATGGGGATACCTGCCTCGAGACTTCGACTAGTGACGACCTGAGGTATATCCGAATGTGGAGTCGAACAGGTTCCACACCCCACGCTCCGCAGCAGGCGGCTCCTGCTGCGGAGCGTTGTTGTTCAAGGATTGTACATTTCCCTTGTGCCATATCCGGACCTCGACCGCGTGCGGCGAGGACGGTCGGGGCGAATCGACATGCACGGCGGAGACGGCGCGGTGAGCACCGGTCACGGTGACTCCCTGACCGGGAGTGGTGTCGCAAGCGAAGCCACCTCCCGTCACGGCCTTGCGTTGCGCGACACTTCCGTGGCTCGATGGCTCGATCGGATCGTGTATGCAGCCGGCGAAGTATTCCACTGGATCTGGATCGTTCTGTTGGCGGTGATCATCATCAACGTCGTCCTGCGTTACGTCTTCAGCCGCGGCATGATCGAATTGGAAGAGCTCCAGTGGTATCTCTACGCCGTCGGCTGGCTGGTCGGCCTGTCCTATACCTTCGCGTTCGATGCCCATGTCAGAGTGGACGTGCTGCACGAGAAATTGTCTTACAAAGGCAAACTCTGGTTCGAGATGGCGGGGCTGTTGTTGCTTTTCCTGCCTTTCGTCCTGTTCGTCATAATCTACGCCGTCCCGTTCGTCGAATTGTCATGGGAGACGAACGAGCGTTCGACCTCGGCGAACGGGCTGCCCGCCCGATGGTTGGTGAAGGGCTTCCTCCTGTTCAGCTTCGTGCTTCTTCTGCTCGCGGGGATTTCCAGGCTGCTCAAGGTGCTGACGTCGATTCTCTTCGGCGCACCCGCGGTTGCATCCGGAATCACCGAACGATAGGGGGGTCCCAATGGAGTTCGAGGCCGGCCATTACATGGCGATGGCGATGTTCCTGTCTTTCATCGTCCTGATTTTCACAGGATATCCGGTCGCATGGCTGATGGGTGGCCTGGCGATGATCTTTACCGCGGTCGCCGTCTTCTCGGATGCCTATCTCGACACGTTCTTCGGGGTCGATTGGGGGTACACCTCGATCCTCGTGACCCGCATCTACGCGGTCATGAGCAACTGGGTTCTCGTAGCCCTGCCGATGTTCGTTTTCATGGGCATCATGCTCGACCGTTCCGGCATCGCCGAGGATCTGATGAGCGATCTGACCAAGCTCTTCGGTCGCGTGCGGGGTGGACTCGCGATCACCGTCGTCTTCATCGGAATACTGTTGGCAGCCTCGACGGGAATCATCGGCGCTGCCGTCGTACTGCTTGCGATACTGGGCGTGCCCTTGATGCTCAAACACCGGTACGATCCGCGGCTTGCCTGCGGCGTGGTCTGTGCTACGGGCTCGCTCGGCATCCTGATTCCCCCCAGCATCATGCTCGTGATGATGGGCGATCAGATCCGCATTTCGGTAGGCGATCTCTTCATGGGCGCCGTTTTTCCCGGATTGCTGTTGGGAGCACTCTACACGCTGTACATCCTCGGGTTGTCATGGGTCAGCCCCGGAGCCGCGCCCGCTCCCGAGGATGCGGAGCCGGTCTCCTGGAACATCGTCAAGAACGTCCTGCGATCGGCGATTCCGCCCGCTACGCTGATCATCGCCGTCCTCGGAAGCATCTTCTTCGGTATCGCGACGCCGACCGAGGCTTCCGGCGTCGGGGCGCTCGGTGCGACGTTGCTCGCACTCGCCCGGGGACGCTTGTCGCTGAGGGGCCTGCATGGGGTCGTGCAGCAGGCGACGAAGACGACCGCTTACATCTTTGCGCTGTTTGTCGGAGCAACGGCCTTTTCACTGGTCTTGCGCGGATTCGGCGGCGACGAACTGATCGAGGGCGTGCTGATCGGGTTGCCGTTCGGTAAGGATGGCGTGGTCGTCGTCGTCCTCGTGGCCGCGTTCTTCCTGGGCTTCTTCCTCGACTGGATCGAGATCACACTGATCATCCTGCCGCTGATCGCGCCGGTGGTAAGCGATCTGGGCGTGGATCTGGTCTGGTTCACGGTAATGTTCGCCGTCTGCCTCCAGACTTCCTTCATCACCCCGCCGGTGGGCTTCGCCTTGTTCTACATGAAGGGCGTCGCGCCTGAAGGCGTCGACATCACGACGGTCTACAAGGGAGTCGTTCCGTTCGTCTTTCTGCAGATGATCGGCGTCGCGGCGATCTTTTTCCTGCCGAAACTGGTTACCTGGCTGCCCCAGGTCGCGTACGGCAATTGATCGGACCGACGGCCCTCCCCGTCTCGGACCGCCACGCGATGGTATCCTTTCCCCACCTGGGAATCGCCGGAAATTCCGCCGAACGACACCCGTGGAGAAGATCATGACCACCGACGACACCAACGTTTCCACCCTCCGGCATTTCATCGGCGGCGAGCGCGTCGCCGGAGAGAGCAATCGCTTCGGTGACGTCTACAACCCGGCCACCGGAAAGGTCCGGGCGCGGGTGCCGTTCGCCACCGCGGGCGAGGTCGACAAGGCGGTCCGGGCGGCGAAGGCGGCGTTTCCGGGATGGGCCGCGACCCCGCCCTCGCAGCGCGCCCGCATCCTGTTCCGCTACCGCGACCTCGTCGAAGCGCATCGCGACGAGCTTGCCCGCATCTGCTCGTCCGAGCACGGCAAGACCCTCGACGACGCCCGCGGCTCGGTGACCCGCGGCATCGAGATCGTGGAGTTCGCATGCGGGATCCCCCAGCTCCTCAAGGGCGAGCTCAACGAGAACGTCGCGAGCCGCGTGGACAGCTTCAACGTACGCCAGCCCCTGGGAGTATGCGCCGGGATCACCCCGTTCAATTTCCCCGCGATGGTCCCGATGTGGATGTATCCGATAGCGCTCGCGTGCGGCAACACCTTCGTGCTGAAGCCGTCGGAGAAGGATCCGTCCTGTGGCCTGCGCCTCGCCGAGCTGGCGGTCGAGGCCGGGGTGCCGCCCGGCGTGCTGAACGTCGTCAACGGCGACAAGGAGGCGGTCGATGCGTTGCTCACCCACGAGGACGTCGCGGGGGTGAGCTTCGTCGGATCGACGCCGATCGCGGAGTACGTGCACCGTACCGCAACCGCCGCCGGCAAGCGGGTGCAGGCGCTCGGCGGAGCGAAGAACCATCTCGTGGTGATGCCCGACGCCGACATGGACCAGGTGACCGACGCCCTCGTCGGCTCCGCCTACGGCTCGGCCGGTGAGCGGTGCATGGCGGTGGCGGTCGCGGTCGCAGTCGGCGACGAAGTCGCCGACGATCTGGTCGGTCGGCTCAAGCCCAGGGTCGAGTCGTTGAAGATCGGCCCCTATGACGCGAGCGGGGTCGAGATGGGGCCGCTCGTCACCCGGGAGCACCGGGACAAGGTCAGGGGCTACGTGGACACCGGGGTCGAGGAGGGCGCGACCCTCGTGGTCGACGGCCGCGATGCCACCGTCGAAGGCCACGAGGACGGCTTCTTCATCGGCGGCTGCATCTTCGACCACGTGAAGCCGGACATGCGGATCTACAAGGAGGAGATCTTCGGGCCGGTCCTGAGCGTGGTGCGCGCGAACGACTACGAGGAGGCGGTCGAGCTCGTCAACGACCACGAGCTCGGCAACGGGGCCGCGATCTTCACCCGCGACGGGGACGCCGCGCGCGACTTCACCCATCGGGTACGGATCGGCATGGTCGGCGTCAACGTACCGATTCCGGTGCCCACCGCCTACCACAGCTTCGGTGGATGGAAGCGATCGCTGTTCGGCGACCACCATATGCACGGCCCGGAGGGCGTGCGCTTCTTCACCAGGATGAAGACCGTGACTTCGCGCTGGCCGTCGGGCATTCGCGAAGGCGCGGCGTTCAATTTCAGGCGCAGCACCGAAGCCTGAGTTCGCACCGGCGGCATGGGTCGCTATGGTGTTCGAGCCTGCCCGCGGCCTTCGCCGCGGGTATTGCGCGATGATCGGGCGCGAATGCCTGCGACTCGACACGACGCCCCCGGCTCCTTCCGGTTGAAATCCCTTGCGGCACGTCGAAGAAATTCACGGACCGGCGCCCGATTCCGGCATCGCGGGGCCGCGGGAGAAGTGGATTCAGGGGAGAACCATGAGGGGTGCGGGACGAACGTCTCCACGACGTCGCACCCACTCCATGCCACCCCGCTCGCGTTTCTCCTTGGCGCCGGGCTGCTGGCGGCCGGCGGCCCGCCCGGTTTGCACGCACAGATGGAAACGGTGGGGAAGTCCTCGGACTCGCCCCTCGAGCTGATTGCACCGGGACGAACCCTCACCGTCATCGTTCCAAGCCATGACGCGGAGGTCCACCACGCCGGCGGCGTCCTCGCCGGCTCGTCGCAGCTCCATCGCGACCTGATCCGCCGCTTCGCCGAGCAGCACTATCTCGACGTCGACTGGGTGCGGGTGGAGCGCTGGGACGCACTCATTCGCTCCCTGGTCGCCGGCAAGGGCGACCTCGTCGCCGCCGACGTCACCGTCACCGAGCCGCGCAAGAGGATGGTCGCCTTTACCGTTCCCGTCCATCGGACCCGCGAGCACATCGTGGTGCGCAAGGGCGACCGGTTCGAATCCTTCGGCGATCAGGCAGGGCGCGAGATAGCGCTCCGGGAGCGGTCCTCGTTCTGGCGCCTCGTGCAGCGCGCGCGTCGCGACCATCCGGACATCGGGGTCCGCCTCGTGCCCGAGAACACGCCGGCGGAGAAACTGCTGGCGGACGTCACCGAAGGCCGGCTCGACATGGCGGCGGTCAATGTCGGCGACGGCGAGACGCTCGAGGACGAGTGGCCCGACCTGCGAACCGTCTCCCAGCCGTTCAGCAGCGACGCGGTGGCGTGGGCGGTCAACGCGCGGGCGCCGAGCCTGCTCGAAGCGCTCAACCGATTTCTCTCGCTGGAGCAGCTCGCGCGTCTGGCGCACACCGAGCGTTCCGGCGATCTGCCCGAGATCCTGCGCCGCGGCGTGCTGCGCGTCATCACCCGAAACAACGCGGCGACCTTCTTCTTGTGGCGTGGCGAACAGATGGGCTTCGAGTACGAGTTGCTGCGCGAGTTCGCGAAGCAGCTCGGCCTGCACCTGGAAGTGGTGATCGCGCCGCGCCACGCATCGCTGTTCGAGATGCTCGAAGGAGGCATCGGCGACGTGGCCGCGGCATCGTTGCCGACCGACATGGCGCTGCGCCTGCCGGGGGTGGCGATGACGCGCCCGTTCAACTACGTCCATGACTACCTGGTGGCCCGGCACGACGACTCGATTCTCGGAATCGAGGATCTCGGCGGGCGTGCGGTGACGGTGCGCCGGAGCAGTGCCCACTGGCATACCCTCGAGCGGCTCCGTGACGCCGGCCTGAAGCTCGATATCCGTGCCGCGCCGGAGGATGCGGAGACCGAGACGTTGATCGCCGAGGTGGCGCAGGGGCGTCTGGACCTCACCATGGCCGCGAGTCACGTGCTCGACATCGAGCTCGGCTATCGGGCCGATGTCCGCAAGGCATTCACGTTGCGCGGGCCTGTCGCGCTCGGATGGGCGGTGCGCGCCGAGAGCATGGAGCTGCTCGCCGCCCTGGACGCGTTTCTGGCCAGGGAGTACCGCGGACTCTTCTTCAACGTCGTCTATCAGAAGTACTTCGAGAATCCGGTTCGAATGCGACGCCATCGTGAGGGCCGCGTCGATCACGAGCACGCCGACGGACTTTCACCCTACGATGCCATCGTCCAGCGTGAAGCGGCGACGCATGGCTTCGACTGGCCGCTCATCGTCGCTCAGATGTATCAGGAGAGCGGGTTCAATCGAAAGGCCAGGTCTCTCGCCGGCGCGATCGGATTGATGCAGATGTTGCCGCGCACCGCCAGGGAGTTCGGCGTCGAGGATCTGCGCGATCCGGAGCAGTCGATTCGAGCCGGCGTTGCCTACCTCGCGTGGCTGCACTCCCGGTTCGATCCGGAACTCGCCGTCAAGGATCGGATCTGGTTCGCACTGGCCGCGTACAACGCCGGGTTCGGGCACGTGCGCGATGCGCGCCGGCTCGCGAGCGAGCTGGGCCTCGACCCCGACCGCTGGTTCGACAACGTCGAGGAGGCGATGCTGCTGCTGTCGAAGCGTGCCTACTACCGGCAGGCCACCTTCGGCTACGTGCGTGGGCATGAAGTCGTCAAGTACGTGCGCGAGATCCGCGAGCGATACCGGTCGTACCTGCAAACGACCAGCGTCCGATGAGCGGGCAGAACCACCCGGAAGTCCGCGAGCCTCGGATGGGCGACGCCCTGCCATCGCAAGGCGAAGAGTCCCGGGACAGTCCTGCGTGGCCCCCGGACGGCCCGATCACCCCTTACCACGCAGGCCACGGGCCGGGATCGAGGGAAGACCGATGAAGACGGTGACCGCAAGCGAGCTGAAGCGGATGATCCTCGACGATCGGGAGCTTGCGCTGCTCGATACGCGCGAGGAGCGGCGCTTCGCCGAGTCGCATCTCTTCTACGCGAGCTGCTGCGCCCTTTCGAGGCTCGAACGGCTGGCCCCGCTCCTCGTTCCGCGCCGCGGTGCACGGGTCGTTACGTGCGACGCGGGGGCGGGCGAGGCGGCGCGGGCCGCGGCGAGGCTCGATCGACTCGGCTATACCGATGTCTCGGTGCTGGAAGGCGGCATCGCCGCCTGGGCCGCGGCCGGCTACGTCCTCTTCAGCGGCGTCAACGTCCCGAGCAAGGCATTCGGCGAGGTGGTCGAGCACGCCTTCGGCACCCCGTCGGTTTCCGCCGAAGAGCTTCGGGCGATGCTTGATGCTGGCGAGGATCCGGTCATCCTCGACAGCCGCCCCTCCCCCGAGTTCACCAACTTCAGCATCCCCGGCGGGCGCTGCTGTCCCGGCGCCGAGCTTGCGTACCGCGTGCACGATGCCGCGCCGTCGCCGGAGACGACGGTGGTCGTGAATTGCGCGGGCCGCACCCGGAGCATCATCGGCGCGCAGTCGATCATCAACGCCGGCGTGCCCAACCGGGTGGTGGCGTTGCGCAACGGCACCATGGCGTGGCATCTCGCGGGGTTCGATCTCGCCAAGGGCGCGACGGAGCACGCCGCGAGGCCGTCGGCGGCCGGGGCCGCGAAGGCGAAGGCCGCGGCGGCACGGGTCGCGGAACGCTTCGGGGTGCGCGGCATCGATCGCGCCACGCTGGACCGCTGGCGCGCAGAGTCCGAAGTGCGCTCGCTCTTCGTGTTCGACGTCCGCACCCGCGAAGAGTACGAGGCCGGGCATCTGCCCGACGCGCGCTGGGTCGCAGGCGGGCAGCTCGTGCAGGCCACGGACCGGCACGCCGGGACCCTGCGCTCGCGCATCGTTCTGGTGGATGACGACGGAGTGCGGGCAACGATGACCGCCTCCTGGCTGGTACAGATGGGCTGGCGCGACGCGGTGGTGCTCGAAGGGGGTATCGAGGGTCATGCGCTCGACACGGGGATGCTCGTGCCGCCGGTGCTCGGGATGGACGAGGCACGCATGGAGAGGGTCGCCTCCGGCGCGCTCGCGGCGGCGACCCGCATCGCGGGCGGCGCGACAATCACCGGCATCGCCCCCGATGCGCTCGCGTCGGCGCTCGACCGTGGCGAAGCGGACGTCGTGGACGTCTCGCTGAGCCGCGCCTACCGGGCCGGGCACATTCCCGGGGCCTGCCACGCGGTGCGGGCGAGGCTTGGCCGGGCATTCGACGACCGGTCTGATCCGGGTGTCCGCGGACAGGCGGGTGATGGGCTCGCCCGGGCACTCGGCGGCCGGCACTCCGGGCGGATGCTGGTGTTCACCTCCGGCGGCGGCGCGCTGGCCCGCCTCGCCGCCGCGGAAGCCGCGGCATATGTCGATGCCCCGGTGCGGGCGCTCGAAGGCGGCAACGCGGCGTGGGCCGCGGCGGGGTATCCGCTGACCGCCGCCGAACCGCGTTACCTCGACGATCCCGACGACGTCCTCGTCCCCATCCACGAGGCCGAGGGAGGCATGGAGAAGGCGATGAACGACTACCTCGACTGGGAGATCGCGCTGCCCGGCGAAGTGGCCCGCGACGGCACCGCGGCCTGGCTGCGCACGGCGCGGGGAGGCCCACGGTGAGCCACCGGCCCGAAATCCGCGATGCGGTCGGGAAGCTCTGCGAAGTGGCCCGCGACGGCACCGCGGCTTGGCTGCGCATGGCGCGGGGAGGCACACGGTGAGGCACCGGCCCGAAATCCGCGACGCGGTCGAGAGGCTCTGCGAAGTGGCCCGCGACGGAGCCGCGGCCTGGCTGCGCATGGAGCGGGGAGGCCCACGGTGAGGCACCGGCCCGAAATCCGCGATGCGGTCGGGAAGCTCTGCGAAGTGGCCCGCGACGGCACCGCGGCCTGGCTGCGCATGGAGCGGGGAGGCCCACGGTGAGGAACTGGCCCGAAATCCGCGATGCGGTCGGGAAGCTCTGCGAACGCTTCCCCGGCGGGTACTGGCGCGTGCTCGATCGTGAGCGGGCCTACCCGACGGAGTTCGTGCAGGCGCTCACCGAGGCGGGGTATCTCTCCATCCTCATCCCCGAGGAATACGGCGGCAGCGGGCTGCCCCTCTCCGCCGCCGCGGCGGTGCTCGAAGAAATCCACCGGGCGGGCTGCAACGGCGCCGCCTGCCACGCCCAGATGTACACGATGGGCACGGTGCTCCGTCACGGCAGCCCGGAGCAGAAACGGCGCTACCTGCCCGGAATCGCATCCGGCGAGCTGCGGTTGCAGGCGTTCGGGGTGACCGAGCCGACGAGCGGCAGCAACACGCTGGCCCTGCGCACCACCGCGGTGAAGAAGGGGAACTCGCACTACGTGGTCAACGGCCAGAAGGTGTGGACCTCGCGCGCCGAGCACTCCGACCTCATGCTCCTGCTCGCGCGGACCACCCCGGCCGGCGAGGTGAAGAAGCGGACCGAGGGCCTCTCGGTCTTTCTCCTCGACATGCGCGAGGCGAAGGGCAGGGGCCTGGAGATCCGCCCGATCCGCACCATGATCAACCACTCGACCACCGAGGTCTTCTTCGACGATGTGGAGATCCCCGCCGACAGCCTCATAGGAGAGGAGGGCCGGGGTTTCCGCTACATCCTCGACGGGATGAACGCCGAGCGCGTGCTGATCGCCGCCGAGTGCATCGGCGACGCCCGGTGGTTCATACGCAAGGCCGGCGACTACGCGAAGGAGCGCAACGTCTTCGGCCGCCCCATCGGCCGCAACCAGGGGATCCAGTTCCCGATCGCCGAGGCGTACGCCGCCACCGAGGCGGCCGCCCTGATGTGCGGGCGCGCCGCGGAGCTGTTCGAGGCGGGCGAGCCCTGCGGCGCGGAGGCGAACATGGCGAAGCTGCTCGCATCGGAGGCGTCGTGGCGGGCGGCGGACACGTGCATGCAGACCCACGGCGGCTTCGCCTTCGCCGAGGAGTACGACGTCGAGCGCAAGTTCCGCGAGACGAGGCTCTATCGAATCGCTCCGATCTCCAACAACCTCGTGCTGAGCTACCTCGCCGAGCATGTGCTCGGGCTCCCGCGCTCGTACTGAGCGCCGGCCGGCGGGCGCATCGCGGCAAATTCCTGCAACCATTCGGGCGATCCGCCTGTTCCATAAGTCCCGGCACTCCCTCACCGTGGACTCCCGATAGCGAATCGGCGCGCCGCCGCGACGACTCGTCCGAATACGGCCATCGGCTGAGTGTGGGTGTCGGACAAAGGTACGGAAAGAGTACTCGCAACATCTCGCGTTGCGCGGCAGAGTGTGGTTACATGAAGTTCAGGCACATCGGGCTACGGAGACTCTACGAACGAGACGACGCCCGGCGGCTGAACCCCGACCATGTCGAGCGCATTCGGCGTGTGCTGCACGCACTTGAGCCGGCGCGCGAACCGGGGGACATGGACCGGCCCGGCTATAGGCTGCATCCGTTGCGAGGCGACCGGCGCGGTCAATGGAGCGTGCGCATCTCCGGAAACTGGCGGATCGTCTTTCGCTTCGTCGATGGCGAGGCGGTGGACGTGGACCTGATCGATTACCACTAGAGGACACGCACCATGCCCATGTTCAATCCTCCGCATCCCGGCGAGACGCTCATCGACAGTCTGGAGGCGGTCGGCTGGACGATAACGGAAGCTGCCGCCCGTCTCGGCGTCACGCGCAATACGCTCTCGCGGCTGCTGCATGGACATATCGGCATTTCGCCCAGAATGGCGTTGGCGCTGGAGCGCATCGGTTGGAGCAACGCCGAGTATTGGATGCGCCTGCAAGCGTCTTACGATCTGGCGCAGGAGCGGCGAAGGCAGGCAGCGTGAGGCGTCCCCGGTTCGGTGCATGAATGCACGCCGGCGGCCACCGGTCGCCCCCCGTCGCCCGAACGTGCAACACCCGCGGGGAAAACCCTCAGAAGTACAGCGAGATGTCGCGGTGCACCGACTGGCACTGCGCGACCAGGCGCGCCTGGTCCTTCGTGAGCCGCTCCTGGACGCGCAGGCCGATGCTGTGCCGGATCGCGTCGTCGTAGGCCGAAAGCCCCGGCATCAGCTCCTGCGCGGCGCGGGTCCGCCAGGCGACCTCCTCCGCATAGCGCTCGCGCGCTTCGGCCAGGAACCCCGCGGCCTTCCCGGGATCCGGTGAGTTGCCGCGCAACGCCCGGCGGGCCTTGGACAACCTCCCCTTGACCCGGCCGCTCCCCGCCACCTTGCCAAGCTCGCGCTCCGCCGCCTTGATGATGTCCATCGCCTGCTCGGGCGGTTCGTTTGCGACCACGCCTTCGAGGCTCGAAAGCGTCGGCTCGAACGCCCGCAGTGCGTCCACGTCCGCGATCAGCACCCGCAGATCCGCGATGGTCTGGTACGCCTCGTCCACGCTCTGCCGATACTCGCGGCGGGCCTTCTTCTGGGCGTCCAGGAGCTCGACGTAACGCGATCTCGCGCCCTCCCAGGCCGCCGGGATGCTCGCCTCGATCGCGGCCATCTCCGCCTCGACCGCTGCGATCGTCCGCTCCACGGAATCACGGTCCTCGTCGCTCGCGGTCTCGTCGCGCGAGAGCCGTGAGCGGTCCCGCTCCAGCCGGCCCAGTCTCTCGAGGACTCGACGATTGTAGTCTCCGGAACACCCGGGGCGGTTCAGCGCTGATGCGACTACGGCACCGCGTGGACGAGCGTGGCGCTGTTCATCGTCGCTGGATTCCTTCCACAGTAGCGCCATGCGCCTACACGAAAAGCGCTACATTCCGAAGATGCGTGTCCGAGAAACTGCTAACATCCCCACTGTCCGCTAGAACCTATGCTCCGACACCGAACGGACAGTGAGATGTGGGATGGCGATGACACAGATTCCAGACACACGGCGAGCGGTCCTCGATTTTCTGCTACCATCCTGGAAACGCTTCCGCAATGACTGATCCCGCTACCATGCATGTCGCGCTCCTCGGCTCCATCACCTACGTCCGCCGCGTCGGAGTCATCGCCGATCTTGCTGCCGTCGACCGGAACCATCCCAACCAGATGCGGAACCATCTTGTCCTTATGACGTCATGGTTCCGCCATAAGGAGCCGGTCAAGAATCCTGCCGGGATCTTAATCGAATTGGATAGCTGCATGGGTTCATGCTTGTCCCGGGTGGACTTTCTTGCAGTACATTCCGGAAGTGTGCCTTGCGAAATCGACACATCCGAAAATACTGGCAGGGTCCACATCGGACAATGTGCACGTCGTCGCGGATGGGGTGAAATGCAGCCTGCCTCACGACGGATGACCGGATACAACCACATGGCTTGTGCGTCGACGACAACACGCGGCGACTGTGGGGATGTAGAAGAAGAAAATACCACTCTACAGGTGTTTGGCTTGGCCGGAGAGTGCGTTGATGTCAGATCCCTTTTGACCTATAGTGGAGCCCACCATTCGGTTCAGATACAAAGAAAGCATAGTACGCTGGGTTAAATGGAGACGGGACAGTGAATACTTCAAGCGGAAAATTGTGCCAGGAAAAATATCCTGTCTCTATCCGATCATCGGAGAACCGACACTCAACTGAGCTCCATGACAATGTTCATACCGGGACGGAAGAAGCAATAATTGCGAAGAAATCTGACGTCATCTTCAAAAACTCTCGTTGGGAAGGAACAGTTTACGATTTAAATTGGGGGATTTACAACGGAGATGCTGTAGAAGTTCTTCGGGATTTTCCCGATCAAAGTGTACATTGCGTAGTCACTTCTCCACCGTATTTTTGGCTAAGAGATTATGGCGCAGAACGTCAACTTGGAGTGGAAAATTCAGTTCAGGAATATGTTGACAACATCACAAAAGTAATGAATGAAATTTATCGTATTTTGCGTAAAGATGGCTTGCTATTTTTAAATCTAGGTGATACGTATTATTCAGGAAAAGGAGAATCTCAAGGTATTGATAGGAAGAGTACAAAACGGAGATTTGGTATCAGAGCTGTCGATAAGAGCGGAGGAATGGGGATAGGATTGTCTAGAAAGTCGTTAATCGGTATACCCTGGAGAGTAGCCATCAGTCTGGTGGCTAGTGGCTGGACCCTTCGAAGCCCGATTATTTGGCATAGAGAAAACAGGCTACCTGAACCAGTCCGTGATCGGCCCAGTCGCAGCTACGAATACGTTTTCATGTTCTCGAAAGACAGATATTATTATTTCAATAAACAGCCCTTGATCGATCAAAAGGTCGAAGAGGATATGTGGACCATCGCAGCTAGACCTAAGAACAACGGACGCCTCGATACCGCTCCATATCCAGATTTATTGGTACGCCGGTGTCTTGAGATTGGTTGCAAACCAAGTGGTTTGGTACTGGATCCATTCTTGGGAGGAGGCACAACAATTCGTGTGGCTTTGGAGCTAGGACATCCAGCGGTTGGTATCGATCTCAATACGAATTTCTGCGAATACGCAGCAAGTCAATTGCGCTCGCGTTGAAATCATGTACCTCTCGACACAATTGATACTCAAATCGATTGGGGAATTGAAACGGATTCATCCGTTTCACGGGATCACCTTTCTTGTATGTAAACGCAAAAAACTACCAATCGATGGTTCGATTCATTTCCCAATGAATACTTTTACCCGGAAACATATGGACATTCACCATAAACTGGCTTCGGATTCAAAATTCTATTTTCAACCTTTCCACTCGACCCAGTCAACGAAATATTGGCTGAAACATGATTATCCATCCAGTGGTTTACAGGCGATTAATACTCAGACATTCGGGGATGCATTCTTGCATGATCGAGGAAGTACAACCTGGGGCTGGAGGACATACTATCTGGATGTGGTGTCAGAGATATTGGAGAGAAGGGTCAGAGGGCAGCGAATTCCAGCTTGGGCGTTAGCAGTGTGGTTGTATCGATCGGAAGAGTGGATACCAAGTGATGATTTAAATACGATAACATCGCGATTTATCGAAGAATACCACATCACGTCAGAAGAACGTGAGAGGCTGTTTTCCGTAGAACTTCCTGACCATCAGAACGAGATGCTGTTCCATGATGCAGTATCCGATTGGAATGCCCTAAAGCAGGAAATTCAGCCACCACCTGACGCAAATCCCGAACGTGGTGGAGCGCTGGTATTTCTTCATGTACATGGTACAGGACCAACTTCCGACATGCTGTTTCGTCCGGCAGGCCGGATGACAATTATAACAGGAGATAATGGTCTCGGTAAGTCGTTTTTAATGGAATGTGCGTGGTGGGCTTTAACCGGGAATTGGGCTGATCGCCCAGCGTTTCCTAACCTGGATTCTGATCAAGTTTACATTGAATTCGACATACAGGGCTCGTATCAATCCCGCAGAACACATCCAAAAATATACTATGACCGGAAACAGTTCAGATGGCCACATTCCGACGGCAATCGGCATACAATTCCCGGATTGGTAATCTACGCAAGAGTCGATGGTTCTTTCGCGGTATGGGACCCGATCAAGTCGGCAAGCGATAGAGCTCCAGAAGATGGCTTATACACGCTATCTAGTGACAACATATGGAACGGCCAGAAAGATAGAAATGAAGGCTTGGTCAGAGATTGGATAAAATGGCAAAATGCACCGGATAAATACCCTTTTGAAATGCTGTCAAAGGTCTTGGCACGCTTATCGCCTCCGGACTTGGGCGAATTGAGGACTGGAGACAGCGTGCGAATTCCAGGCGATCCTAGAGAAATACCAACAGTTATACACAGATGCGGCACCACACCGGTACTCTATGCTTCCGCGGGTATCAAGCGGATATTGGCGCTATCCTATTTGATGGTTTGGGCTTGGAATGAGCATCTGATTGCAGCAAAATTGGCGCGACGCAGACGAGAAAATCGGATGGTTGTTCTGGTGGACGAAATGGAGGCTCATCTTCATCCGAAATGGCAAAGAGAAGTGCTTCCTGCTTTATCCTCGGTCAGTACCTACCTAGAGAAAGATCTCAACCTTCAACTCATAATTTCAACTCATTCTCCCTTGGTAGTCGCTTCAGCGGAAAGCATTTTCGAATCCGAAAAGGACGCCTTCATTCACTTGGATATTCTGGAATCTGGAGAGATCACCATGGAAGAACTGCCATTTGTGAAATACGGTGATGTATCTTCCTGGCTTACGTCTCCTGTATTTCAGCTAGGCCAAGCACGATCCCGGGATGCAGAGAAAGCGATCCAGAAGGCGAAAGATCTGCAGGCACATAAAGAGAAAGCCACAAAGGAAAAAGTGGTACAGACATCCAATATGTTGGCCAAATGTCTGCCGTCTCATGATAAATTCTGGCCACGGTGGATAGCTTTTGCCGAAGAATACGGAGTCGAGTTATGATTCCTGTTATACTTAAATCAGAACCTCATAATTTCGATCCGGAAGTGCGTCAGAAAGGAAGAATGTTTCTAAGCCAATATGGTGCTCCCCTCAAAGCAAGCCAATTCAGAAACTACTGGAAAGATATTATTGATGATCTCCACCGTTTGTATAACGGAGTCTGCGCGTATACATGCAATTATCTGATTCCTCCGGGAAGCGTGGATCATTTCTTACCGAAATCCAAACATCCCAATCTTGCTTATGAGTGGTCCAATTACCGCCTGGCATCTATCATTATAAATAACCGTAAAGGTGAAAGCGAGAGCATATTGGATCCTTTCATTATACAGCCGAATTGGTTCACAATGGACTTCCCAAGTTGTCTGATAAAGGCAAGTAGTATCATTCCATCGAAATATGCTCAACGGGCAACAGATACAATAGATATTCTCAAGCTGAATGATGACGATAATCTTGTACAAGAGCGTTGTGATATTATAATGGAATATGTAGAGGGAAGGGTACGTTTGCAATTTCTGGAAAGACGATATCCTTTCATAGCCATTGAGATAAAACGCCAGAAACTTGTAGGGAAGATGGATCAAATATTCAAACGCAGATATATTGTATAGATCTGTCGGTCAGACGTCGGTCTTCTCCCTGACAGGAACCAAGACTTTCGGAACAGTCTTTTCCAATACGAAGATGAGCCTGAAGGGAGAGAGGTAGAAGGAGCGGTAGGCGGAGTTGGGTGAGTGAATGGAAGGGGGATGTTGAAGGGCACGAAGGACCTGTGCAAGCCCTGAGCGGTCCCCTGCTCGGGTGCTGAGGGGGGGACGATGGGACAGGGGAGGCGTTGGGGAGAGTGGAGTGGCAACAGAGGGGGCCACCGCCCGGATGAGGCCGGACGGTGGATTGTGCGGGTGGTGTGGAGGGTCAGGCCGCGTCGCGCCAAGCGCGCCCGATGGTGCGGAACAGGGCGTCGCGGGCATCGTTGAGCGCGTGGGCGGCCTCGAGGTCACTGACGGCGTGGGCGAGGGCGTCGAGTTGGTCGAAGGTGACGCCGGGGTTGAGGAAGCGCTCGGCGTTGTCGAGGGACTTGAGCTTGTCGTAGGGGGTCATCACGTCGCTGTCGCGGTAGCGCTTCGTGACCCGCCCCTTGTCGTCGAGTGTGTCGGCGGGGAACAGGCAGGGGCGGTGGGTGTTGAGGAAGGGCGAGAGCACGTGCTGGGTGAACTCGTTGACCACAGGTGCGAGACGGCGCGGGATGTGGCCGTGGCCGAGGTGCTTGCGCACCACGCTGGCGTTCTTGCTCTCGGCGAGGGCGTTGTCGTTGCAGTGGCGGGGGCGGGATTTGGTGAACGTCCCGATGCGCAGCTTGTTGAGCAGGGCGGCGACGCGGTGGTTGATGTACTCGGAACCGTTGTCGGCGTGAATGCCCTGAATCACGAAGGGAAACGCCTTGATGAGCCCTTCGAGCACCGGCAGCAGGAAGCGCTCGGAGATGGCCTCCACGGTCCCCACGAACTGGAACTGGGTCACCTCATCGACCGCGTTGATGTGGTAGACGCCCTTGGCGCCGTCCTGGTCGCCCTGGTGCACGGTATCGACGCGCACATAGCCGGGTTGGCCGTCAGGCTGGGGCTTGCGCCGTTGCCCGATGGTGCGGTGTGTCGCCTGGGTCTTGGCCACCACCGTGCGCCGGCGCCGATACGTCACCGACCGGCGCAGATTGTACAAGTGACCGTTCGACAGCCCCGCCAAACGCTCGAATCGCTCATCGCCGAACACCGCATACTGACGCCGCATCAGCGCCCGCGTCGCCGGCCCCGACATCTGGCCCAACACCGCGTCCACCGCCGCCAGTTGCCGAATGTCGGCCCGCGTGTAGCGCCGCTCGAAGGGGCACGCCGGAGCGCCACCGCGCCGGTCCTCGATGCGCCCGGTCTCGCGATGCTGGCCTATCAGCCGGGTCAGTTGCGCCCTCGACAGCCCTGTCACCTTCGCCAAGTAGCGCCTGACCAGCCCCTTGTCGGGCTTGCCCAATCTCTCATAGCTCAACCGCACCAGCGTGCGGCGCACGAACTCGTAGACGGACTCCCGGTCGGCTCCCGTGAAGTCCACCGCCTCGCTGCCCTCGACGAAGGCACGCACCTGGTCCAGCGTCCGGACCCGTTCGGTCTGTAGCGTCACGATCATCCTCCGATGATCCCAGACCCCGCGCTACAGGCTCACTTCTCGTTGGATTCACACCCTCCCTTCAGGCTCATCTCTCGTTGGACAAGACTGGAACTGGAACGTACTCCCGATTGTTGCATAAACTGCCGCATGTGTACGTCAAGCAATGGCGTTCAGTGTTGCGAGAGCATGTTGGAGTTCTCTTCCGAGTTTTTTGTTGCTGTTCATGGAGAGGAGCAATTTGCCGGCTGGGCGAATAGTGCGCCCGGCGCACAGGATGAGGGTACGACGAAGGTTCCAATCTCGGGAAGCACCACAGCGCGGTGCCCTCCGGCGGCCGCTCAGAAGTACAGCGAGATGTCGCGGTGCACCGACTGGCACTGCGCGACTAGGCGCGCCTGGTCCTTGGTGAGCCGCTCCTGGACGCGCAGGCCGATGCTGTGCCGGATCGCGTCGTCGTAGGCCGAAAGCCCCGGCATCAGCTCCTGCGCGGCGCGGGTCCGCCAGGCGACCTCCTCCGCATAGCGCTCGCGCGCCTCGGCCAGGAACCCCGCGGCCTTCTCCGGATCCGGTGAGTTGCCGCGCAACGCCCGGCGGGCCTTGGACAACCTCCCCTTGACCCGGCCGCTCCCCGCCACCTTGCCAAGCTCGCGCTCCGCCGCCTTGATGACGTCCATCGCCTGCTCGGGCGGTTCGTTTGCGACCACGCCTTCGAGGTTCGAAAGCGTCGGCTCGAACGCCCGCAGTGCGTCCACGTCCGCGATCAGCACCCGCAGATCCGCGATGGTCTGGTACGCCTCGTCCACGCTCTGCCGATACTCGCGGCGGGCCTTCTTCTGGGCGTCCAGGAGCTCGACGTAACGCGATCTCGCGCCCTCCCAGGCCGCCGGGATGCTCGCCTCGATCGCGGCCATCTCCGCCTCCACTTCCGCGATCTCCCGCGCCACCTGCCTGCGTTCAGCATCACTCGCGGTCTCATCGCGGACGAGCCGCGAGCGATCCCGCTCCAGCCGGTCCAGACGAATCCGGAGCTTGCGCAGATCCGACTGCTTCCGTCGCACCTCCACGTGCAGCGGCTGATATTCAGGCAGATATGCCTGCGTCGCCGCATCCGCGTCGCGCACCGTCTGCGCCCGCCCGATGGCCGCCCGCGCGAGCTCGAAGCTGCCCTCGTACTTCTGGCGCATGGCGTCCGGCAGGAAACCGGCGTCCATGGCCGCGGCCCGATCGATGTGGACACGAAGTGCGTCGCCGTTCTCGTCGTATTGGGCGAAGATGTACTCTTCGAGGCAGTGCTGAAGCTTCGGGTTCATCGGCGGGGGCGCGGTCTCCGAGCCGAGGTACACGCGGTTCGGCAGATAGTTGACCAGGCTCGGGAACGTGCCGGCAATGGCGAGGCCGATGAGCTGCAGGACGATGAAGACCGCCGCGCCGCGGTAGATCTCCAGGGTCTTGACGATGGCGGGCGCCACTCCGCGCAGGTAGAACAAGGCGAATCCGAACGGTGGGGTAAGGAACGAGGTCTGGATGTTGAGCCCCACCATCACCCCGAACCACACCGCGGTGATGTTTGCGCCCGGATCCACCAGCAGGATCGGGGCGACGATGGGGATGACGACGACCGCGATCTCGATGAAGTCGAGGAAGAACCCGAGCAGGAAGATCACCGCCATGACCACGATGAACTGCGTCCAGAACCCCCCGGGCAGGCTGGTGAGGTACTCGCGCACCAGATCCTCGCCGCCGAAGGCGCGGAACGCGGAGGTCAGCATGGCGGCGCCGATCAGGATGATGAAGACCATCGAGGTGGTCTTCGCGGTCTCGAGCATCACCCCCTTGAGGGTGTCCCCGATGGCATGGGCCCGCCACAGGCTCCAGAAGACGGCGACGAGCAGTCCGACGGTGCCCACCAGGGCCAGCGCGACGCCACGCACGTCTTCCGCACTGCCGATGCTCTTGACGTTGATGTCGTAGAACGCGAGCACGACCAGGATTTCGACGATGGAGACGATCGCGATGATCGAGGGCAGGAACGCGCTGCGCCGGCCGGCGGTGAGGCGGTACCCGCCCATGATCATGGCCCCTATCGCGCCGATCGCGCCGGCCTGGTTCACGGTGGCGATGCCGGTGAGGATGGAGCCGAGCACCGCCAGGATGAGGACGAGCGGCGGCACCAGCGCCAGCACCACGCCGAGGAAGAATCGCGTGTCCATTCGCCCGTCGTATCGCACCGGAGGCGCGCTCTTCGGGTCGAGGAGGGCGTGGACGAGGATGTAGGCCATGTAGATGGCCACCAGAATGAGCCCGGGAATGAACGCGCCCATGAACATGTCGCCGGCGCTGGCGGAGACCACGTCGAACTCCGACGGCATGGTGATCTCGCCGGTCGCCGCCCTGTACTCGGCCTTTCGCGTGGTGCTGGCGATGTCCGCCGCGCTTGCGAGCTGGTCGGCGAGGATGATGAGAACGACCGACGGCGGAATGATCTGGCCCAGCGTCCCCGAGGCGCAGATCGTCCCCGTCGCGAGCGGCCTGGAGTAGTTGTTGCGCAGCATCGCGGGGAGCGAGATGAGGCCCATCGCGATGACCGTCGCGCCCACGATGCCGGTGGTGGCGGCGAGCAGCGCACCCACGAAGACCACCGAGATCCCCAGCCCCCCCGGTATCGGCCCGAACATCCGCGCCATCGCCACCAGCAGGTCCTCGGCGATCCGGGAGCGCTGCAACATGATCCCCATGAACACGAAGAGGGGGACCGCGATGAGGGTGTCGCGTTCGACCACCCAGTACAGGCTGCGGAAGTTCGTGACCCCGGCGCTCAGCCACTCGCGGGGACCGCCGTGCGCGAAGTAGGCGCTGGCGTCGTCCGCGAACAGCCAGCCGCAGAGCGCGGCGGCGCCGATGGACAGGATGGCGGACCCCGGAAGCGCGAATCCGACCGGAAAGCCGGACATGAGCGCGAACACCATGAGCAGGATGAGGACGACGAGAAAGACGAGCTCCATGGGGATCGCCCTACGGATGCGACGGGGCGGCGGTCGCGGGTGCGGTGGCCGTCGCGGCCGTCGCGACGCGGCCGGCCTCGGTTCGTCTCAGCACGGCCACGCTTTCGAGGAAATACGCGGTGAACTGTGCGGCCATCGACAGGGCGAAGAGGACGAGGAGCCCCGCCATCAGGTACTTCACGTACATCCCGAACCCGCTCTGGGAGATCTCGAAGTTGAGCAGCGGGCTCGCAAGGCTGCTCCCCTTCGTCCACAGCCCCATGGTGAGGATGATCCAGCACAACGGCACCCCGAGGAGCATGGAGCCGAGCGCGTTGGTCCACGCCTTGCGCTTCTCGCTGAACCGCGCATAGAAGACGTCCACCCGGACGTGCCCTTCGTCCACCAGGCTGTAGGCGCTCGCCAGCAGGAACAGCGAGGCGTACCAGAAGCGCACGAGGTCGCCCATGAACGCCTGCTCGTAGGAGAAGATGAAGCGCGTGATCACGATCTGGAACTCGGCCAGCACGATGAGGAGCGCGAACCAGATCATCGACAGCGAGCGGGTGAAGAGGGCGATGATGCACGACAGCGCCATCAGCGGAAGGTGGACGTACTGGCCGCGGAACTTCGACAACCCGAGCTTGATCGTCATGTCGTCGCCGACGAACAGGGGCAGGAAACCCTCCACCCGCAAGAAGGAAAGCACCGCATCGGCGATACCGATCAGGAACATCGACCAGAAGGCGGCGCGCACGATGAAGGCGGCGAGCGCGGAATAGGCGTCCGCCCCGGCCTGGAGCGGGCGACTCCTCGTCGACGCGACCCACACGACGAGGGATACGACCGGTACCGCGTAGATCGCCACCTGGGTCCAGCCCTTGAGGACCTGGGCGTCATCGAGCGGGTTGCGAAGCGGCGCGAAGCCGAACCAGCCGGCGTGGGAGAACAGCGCGGGGAGGCCGGGCCAGCCCCACGTGAAGCTCAGGAAGAAGTTGACGGTGAAGGCCAGGGTGATGCACACCACGGCCCCGGCGAGGATGCGGGACAGGACCTCGACGAGGTCCACCGCCGTGGGCGCCGCCGGCGCGGTGGGGGCGGCCCTGGGATTCGCCGCCGTCACTGCGGTAGACGTCATCGTAGCAAGTCCGATTCTCCGCCGGCATTCCCGAGCAAGCGGTCATTCCCGCGAAAGCGGGAATCCATCCTGGTCATGAATACGGCACTTGAAAGGACGGGGAGCCACCGGGCGATCCGGAGGCTCCCCGTTGATCACGCTCCCGCCGGCGCGGGAGCTTCAATCCAGTGCCGTGCCGCCGCGCGGCTCAGATGCCGATGCCGAGCACGCGGTTGCGCTGCTTGAAGTACTCGATCTCCGCGATCGAGAGCCAGCTTGCCACGGCCCGCATCGACTCGCGGAAGTTGTCGTCGATCCTCCTCGCGAGATCGCTGTGCTGGCGGGTCTCTTCGAAGACCTCTTCCGCCGCCTCCCCGAAGGCGTCGATGATGTCTTCGTTGAACTTCTTGAGCACGACGCCCTGCTCGGTGATGAACTTCTGGAGCCACCCCGGGTTCTTGGCGTTCACCTCGGAGAAGAGCTCGAAGTGGGTCTGGACGGCGCAGGCCTCGATGACGAGCTGGTCGGATTTCGGCAGGCCGTCGTACCACGCCTTGTTGACGCCGAAGCCGAGGATGGTGCCGGGCTCGTGCAGGCCGGGATAGTAGTAGTACTTGGCCACCTCCCAGAACTTCATGATGCTGTCCATCAGGGGCCCCGCCCACTCCGTGCCGTCGATGGCGCCGGAGACCAGGTTCTCGTAGATCTGGCCGCCCGGAAGCGAGACCGGAGAGGCGCCCATCTTCGCGAGAACGTCGCCGCCCAGACCGGGGATACGGAACTTGAGCCCCTTGAAGTCGTCGGCGGAGTTCATTTCCTTCCTGAACCAGCCGCCCATCTGCACCCCGGAGGTTCCGCCGACGAAGCCCTTGACGCCGAACTCGGCCCCGAGCTCGTCCCAGAGCTCCTGGCCGCCCATCCAACGGATCCAGGCGTCGCACTCGGGGGCGATCATGCCGAACGGCACCGAGGCGAAGTAGGCGAAGCCGGGATGCTTGCCTTTCCAGTAGTACTCGGCCGCGTGATAGATGTGCGCGTTCCCGGACGCCACCTCGTCGAACGAGTCGAACGCCTTGACCCGCTCGCCGGAGGCGAAGTACTGCACGTTCATCCGGCCGTCGGTCATGTCGGTGAGCCGCCGAGCGAAGCGTTGCGCGTTGGTGCCGAGGGCCGGAAAGTCCCGCGGCCACGTGCTCACCATGACGATCTCCTGGCGGCCCTGCGAGATTGCGGGCGCCGCGACGGTCGCGGCGGCGACACCGGTGGCGCCGACCGCGGCTTTCTTCAGGAAGCCGCGACGCTTCATGCCGTGCTTGTCCTGCTGTTTGATTTTCTGCTTCATCGGTCTCCTCCTTCGGATGACGAGTGAACGGGTCGTGCATCCACCTGCCGCGGCAAGCGCCAGCGCCACGTGGACCCGCATTCGGGAATCCGGGTCGCGGCTCGGCTGAAATGCGACCCTCGAACCAGGATTCCCAATCCGGACCTTCCAGACATACGGCACTGTCCGTCATTGTTCGTCGAATCTCGCTGCCAGATCAACAGCAACGACGAAACAGGGCATCCGGGGCCCGGCGGGGCGGGAGCCCGTGCGCCGGGCGCCGGAGCCGGCCATGCGCCATGAGGACGCCCCCGGGCCACCGGCCCGATCGAACCGCTGGGTCTCGACCGCAGCCCGCCATGCGGAGGCTTCGAGTTGGACGCAGCGCTGGTGGCGGCAGGCATCCGAGGAGACGCAGGATGTCTTCCGGATGCCATCGTACAAATTCTTCGATGAGATCGTAGAATTTGCAGCATGTGGATTGATCGACAAATAGAACCCCTGTTCCTTCGGAGGGCTGCGACCCGCCCGGTCGTCGTCCTGACCGGTGCGCGCCAGACCGGGAAGACGAGCCTGGTGCGCCGGTTGTTCCCGGATCATGCCTACGTCACGCTGGACCTGCCGAGCGAGGCGGAGCAGGCGGAACGCGATCCCGGGTCATTTCTCGCCCGCCATCCGCCGCCGCTCATCGTGGACGAAGTGCAGTATGCCCCCGGCCTCTTTCGCCATCTGAAGGTCGCGCCTGACGGGCAGGCCCGACCTCGCAACGGCCGCCCGCCACCGCGCGCAGCGTGCCCGGCGCGGAGTTCGACCGCGGCTTCCACAGGCCGCGTTCCACCGCTTCCAGAAAGCGCTCGGCCATCTCCCGAAGGGCATCCGGATTCTTCCGCGCCAGGAATTCCCGGACGGATTCGTCCTCCATGAACGCCGCATGGACCGCATCGAAATGGTGGTTCTCCACCAGGCCGGTGGTGGCCGCGAAGGCGAACAGGTAGTCCAGCGTCGCGGCCATCTCGAAGCCGCCCTTGTAGCCGTGGCGCTGCATGGCCGCGATCCACTTCGGGTTGACCACCCGCGCCCGCACCACCCGTGCGATCTCCTCCTTCAACGTTCGGATACGAGGGGTCTCGGGCCGGGAGTGGTCGTTGTGGTAGACCACCGGGCGCTCGCCGCCCAGATGCCTGACGGCCGCGGCCAACCCCCCTTCGAACTGGTAGTAGTCGTCGGAGTCGAGCAGGTCGTGCTCCCGGTTGTCCTGGTTGTGAAGCACCGCCTCCACCCCGGCCAGCCGGGCTTCGAACAACCCGTGCTCGGCCGCTCCCTCGGCCCCGGCGCCGTAGGCATAGCCTCCCCAGGCCACGTAGGCGCGCGCGAGGTCGGCTTCGGATTCCCAGCCCCGCTCGTCGATCAACGCCTGCAAGCCGGCTCCATAGGCGCCGGGCTTGGAGCCGAACACCCGGAAGCCGGCCCGGCGCGCGGCCGTCGCTTCATCGACCCCCGCCGCCGCCAGCCGGGCCGCCTCGTCCCGGATGCTCGCCGCCAGCGGATTGAACCGTTCCGGCTCGTCGAGGGCCGCCACCGCGCGGGCGGCCGAATCGAACAGGTCGATCTGGGAGGGAAAGGCGTCACGGAAGAAGCCGGAGATGCGCAGCGTCACATCGACGCGGGGGCGGTCCAGCAGGTCGAGCGGCAGGACCTCGAATCCGGTCACCCGCCGGGAGGCCACTTCCCAGGTCGGCTTCACCCCCATCAGGGCCAGGGCCTGGGCAATATCGTCACCGCCGGTCCGCATGTTCGCCGTCCCCCACGCGGACAGCGCGATGCGTTTCGGCCAGGCCCCCTGCTCCTGGCGGTGACGTTCCAGCAGCAGCGTCGCCGACTGCCAGCCGAGCTTCCAGGCCGCCGGGGTCGGTACGGTGCGGGTGTCGACGGAGTAGAAGTTCCGTCCGGTGGGCAGCACGTCGAGGCGCCCTCGTGTCGGCGCCCCGGAGGGACCCGGCGCGAGGAACTTCCCGTCGAGGGCCTGCCGGCACGCATCGAGCTCGTGCGGCCCCGAGGCGACCACCCGCGAACGCAAGTCGCTCTCGACGAATTCGAGCACCGCGCGGGCGCGGGTCCAGCCGGGCTCGGGTTGCTCCGAGCCCTCGATGAGCTTTCGAGCCAGGAGTTCCAGCCGCTCGACGGTGTCGCCGCAGGTGCGCCACGGTGACGGCGAGTCCAGCGCGGCGGGGCGAGGCCCGCGCCAGCGCTCTCCGAGGTCGGCGGACAGGGGGTCGAAATCCGTCAGGCCCAGATCCCCGGCGAGCGCGCGCATCAGCGAGGCATCGGCCGGCTCCCGGTCGCCGCGCGGCAACCTGACCATGGACACCAGGAGGTCGTTCAGCGCTTGCCCCTCCGGCGAACGGCCGAGCACGTGCAGGCCGCCGCGGATCTGCATCTCCTTCAGCTCGCAGAGGTAGTTGTCCAGCTTCGACAGCGCCGTGTCGTGGTCGTCGGCGGTGTCGATACCGCAGTCGCGGTCGAGCCCGACGTGGGCGGCCAGGGCCAGGATCTCCTCGCGCAGGATCTTCAGCCGGCGCGGGTCCACCCCGGCCGCCTCGAAGTATTCGTCGACGAGCAGCTCCAGCTCCGCCAGCGGGCCGTAGGTCCCGGCCCGGGTCAGCGGCGGCGTGAGATGGTCGACGATGACCGCCTGCGCCCGCCGCTTGGCCTGGGTTCCCTCGCCGGGGTCGTTGACGATGAACGGATAGAGGTGCGGCAACGGCCCGAAGACCGCCTCCGGAAAGCAGGTCTCGCCCAGCGCCAGCGCCTTGCCCGGCAACCATTCGAGATTGCCGTGCTTTCCCATGTGGACGACGGCGTGGACGTCCTCCACGGCGCGCAGCCAGGCGTAGAACGCGAAGTAGCCGTGCGGCGGCGCCAGGTCCGGATCGTGGTAGGTCGACTGGGGGTCGATGTTGTAGCCACGGGCCGGCTGCAATCCGACCACCACGTTGCCGCAGCGAAACGCCGGCAGGGCGAACTCGCCGGAGGCGGGGAGGTAGAACGGGTCCTGCCGGGGGTCGCCCCAGCGTTCGTCGACGCGCCGGCGTACCGCCGCCGGCAGCGCATCGAAATACCGCCGGTAGGCCCGCAGCGTCAACGTCACCGATATCTCGCGGCCGTCCACCGCGGCGTTGGTCGGCCCGCGGCGGAGCCTTTCGATCAGCCGGTCACCGTCGCGGGGGATGTCCGTGACCCCGTAACCTGCCCGTTCGAGGGTGCGCAGCAGCTCGACGACGCTGGCGGGGGTGTCCAGTCCGACCCCGTTGCCGAGCCTGCCGTCACGGTTCGGGTAGTTGGCGAGGATGACCGCGAGGCGCCGTTGGTGCACCGGGGTGCGACGCAGCCGCAGCCAGCTCGCGGCCAGGCGGGCGACGAACTCGACGCGATCGGGCACCGGCTCGTAGACCACCAGGGAGCACTGTGTGGATTCGTCGAACCGGGCCTCGCCCTTGAAGGAGACGGCGCGCGAGAGGATTCGCCCGTCCACCTCGGGCAAGGCCACGTTCATGGCGATGTCCCGGGCGGAGAGCCCGCGGGTGGTGGCCCGCCAGTCCTCCTCGTTGCCGCCCGAGAAGACCAGTTGCAGTACCGGTGCATCCGTGGCGTTCAACGGCGAGTCGGCTGCGGGCCGGCCGGGGGTGGAGACGGCGAACCCGGTGCCGTTGAGCACGATCCCGGCCCCGCTCTCGGCCAGCAGGGACTCGACGACCCCGGCCGACACGGGATCCTTCAGGCTCGTGCAATACACCGGCAGGCAGTTGATCCCGTTGCGGCCCAGCGACTCGATCAGGGCCAGGATGGGGCCGAGATTGCCGGCCTGCACCAGGGCTCGATAGAAGACCAGCGCCGCCACCGGCCCGTCGTGCGTCCAGGCCCGCCGCAGGTCGCCGAGGCCGGGGCGGTCCAGGCCGGGCCAGCAGATCCCCGCCCGTGGCAGCTCGGCCGGCTCCCGCCAGTCGAACCGGCGGCCGATCAGCGACGCGGCACAGGCGAGAAAGCTCCTGGCGTTCGCGGCGCCGCCGTGCAGGAGGAAGCTCCACAGTCGCCGGCAGGTTTCGGCATCGACGGTGGAGTACGCGGCAAGCTCGGGGTCGGGCTGATCGTCGCCGGGCAGCAGCACGAGCGTGGCGCCGGTGCCCGCGCAGGTCTCCGCGATCTGTTCGACCCCGTAGGGCCAGTAGGACTTCCCGCCGAGCAGGCGCACGATGACGAGTCGCGCCCCGGCGATGACCGTCTCGCAGTAGAGGTCCACGGAGGCGTGGTGCGAGAGCTGCATGAGGTTGGCGAGACGAACGGCGGGAAACGTCTCGCCCAGGGTCCCGCGCGCCGCCGCCAGCGAGGCGAGCTCGGTGTCGGCGGCCGACAGTACGACGATGTCGCCCGGGGTCTGGCCGAGATCGACGGCTTCGCTGCCGTCGGCCACGACCCCCGGCTGCGCCTTGAGAAGATGCATTGGCCACTCATCCGCAAATGCTTGTGGAGGATGATGAATTGTCGGTCATTTCCGGATCTCCGCTGCCGGTTCCCGCGTTCGCGGGAACGACGTCGTTGCACGGGCACGAGCTCCAGGCGACTGATGGAAGAATGCGCAGGACGCCTTTCATCGTCATTCTCGTGGAGCTCGCGCCCGCGACGGTGGATAGCGGGAATCCGGGACGTCGAATTCAGCGATACCGGATCGGGCTCAGCCACTCAGCATTCGCCTGACCGAGCCTTCATCCAGGCCCTTGTGGCCGATGACCACCAGCCGGGTACGTCGCTCTTCGCCGTCGCGCCAGTCCCGGTCGTAGTAGTGCTGGATCCGCTCGCCCACCGCCTGGATCAACAACCGCATGTCCTTGCCGGGGACATGGGCGAAGCCCTTCACCCGCAGCACGCCGTGGTGGGCGATGGCCGCGCCCAGGCGGCGGAGCAGCTCGCCGGCGCTCGGCGAATCGGCCACCTCCACGCTGAAGGTGTCGAAATCGTCGTGGTCATGGTCGTCCACGCCGTCGTGGTGGGACGGCCGTGCATCGAGATCGTCCTCGGCCGCGGCCTCCAGCCCGAGCAGCACCTTCGGGTCCACCGCGCCGTGGGCCGCGGTCACGACCTTGACCGAAGGCCGCAGTTGTCCCGCGACCTCGGAGACCACCTTGTCGAGGGCACTTGCGCCGAGCAGGTCGGACTTGTTGACGACGATCAGGTCCGCGCAGCCGAGCTGCTCCTCGAACAGCTCCTCCAGGGGGCTTTCGTGCTCCAGGGCGTCGTCGGACTCGCGCTGGCGCTGCACGGCCCGCGGATCGGAGGCGAACAGGCCGTCCGCGACCGCCGGTCCGTCCACGACGGTGACCACCGCATCGACCGTGACCCGGGTCCGTATGTCGGGCCAGTTGAACGCCTTGACCAGGGGTTTGGGCATGGCGAGCCCCGAGGTTTCGATGACGATCCGGTCCGGCTTCCTTTCCCGGCCGAGCAGCGCCTCCATGGTGGGCACGAAGTCATCGGCCACCGTGCAGCAGATGCATCCGTTGGCGAGCTCGAGAACGTCCTCGTCTTCGCAGTCTTCGATGCCGCAACCCTTGAGGATCTCGCCGTCGATGCCGATGTCGCCGAATTCGTTGACGATGAGCGCGATACGCCGGCCGGCCGCGTTCTCGAGCAGGTGCCGGATGATGCTCGTCTTGCCGGCGCCGAGAAATCCTGTGATCACCGTCGCCGGTATCTTCTGTGTCATGTCGTTCGTTTCCTGTTTACACGTTGATGGATGCGCCCACCTGAATCCTCCCGCATGCATGGAGTGAAGCGATTCTGCCCGGCACGCGGCCTTCCCGAGTATCGTCCACTGAGATAGTGGGCGTGAACGAAGGGTGGTATCGAAGCGAAACGGACGGGACCGTGTCCTCGTTCGTCGTGTATCCAGGATGGCGGGACAGGAGGATCCGTGCAAGGCATGGATTCGAGTCCCGTCAACGCAAGGCTGGGGACGTCCCCTTGGCCACCGGACCATTTTCCCGGTCGAGTGGCCGAACCCGGCGGGCGGCGGTGGAGGTGGGGGAGTTGATTGCGCCGGTGGGGCCGGAGCTGGCGCCGTACCAGCCGTCGCAGCGTTACCACGTGGTTGACGAGCGCCACGTCGGGGCAGAGGATTTGCCGGGGACGAACCTGATGGCGGCGGTGTTGGGGTTGGAGCAGAGCCGCACGCCGGGGGACGTGGTGCGGGTGGCGGGGCGGCTGGTGGAGTGGTTGCGTGACCCGCGTGACGATGGGCTGAAGCGTGCGTTCACCGATTGGGTATGGAGGCTGGCCGGGCAATTCACGCCGGGGGATGCGGAGCCGGCTCCGGTGCGGACATTGGAGGGGGTGAGGATGACGCTGGAAGAGCGGTTGGCCGAGTGGCCCAAGCTGTGGTTTCGGGAAGGCCATGAGCAGGGGGTGAGGGAAGGCATCGAGCACGAACGAGCGCTGTTGTGCCGCTTGGCGGCGTCCCGGTTCGGAGCGGAGACCGCCGAGCGTCTGTCGGGGGTGCTGGCCGGCATCGCGGACCCGGAAGGTCTGGCCGAGGTGGGCGAGTGGCTGGTGCGTTGCGAGACGGGGGGCGAGCTTCTCGCCCGCGTGGACCCGGCGGCGGGTAATGCGGCCCGGCACGGCAACCGCGGGTGCTGACGGAGCCGTTCTTTCTGCCGGTTTGCGGCACCGGCGCATTCGTCGCCCGGATGGGAGCCGGACTGGCCTCGTTCACACCGCCGCCGGCGCCGGGTGAACGTCACCTCGGCCAAGCTCTCCAGGCTCGCCACCGCGGCGGATTGAATCCTGTCCCCGAGCAGGAACTTCTGCCGGCGCGGAAAGTGCTCCAGGGTGGGAATCAGCCACAGGGTCAGCCCGTACATCGCTTCCAGCGCGGGGCCGCCGCGGCGCGGGGGGCGAGAGGCCCGGGGATGAATTGCTCAGCGACGTTTCCCGCCGATGAGCGCCTCCAGCTCCGCAACCCGCGCTTCCGCGGCTTGTCGCAAGACGGCTTCCCGTGCGGCCCGTGCGTGTTCCGTCCTGCTCTCCCCGGCGTGCGCAGACCCGGTGGACGGTACTCCGGACCTTGCGGCCGCCGGGCGCCTGGCCGTCGCGAGGCGCAGCCCGCCGGGAACGATCGATCCGGTCACCGGCCGCCCGCCGCCGCGATGCGATCGAGCGGATCCTGCCGGTAGAAGGCGCGCAACTCCGCGTACACCTCGGGATAGCACTCGTCGAGCACCTCCGGCAGCTCGAAGAAGTACTCGCTGGTCACCGCGAAGAACTCGTCGGGTCCCTCCGCCGCGTAATCGTCGATGCCGGCCTCCCGGCCGGCATCGAGCCGTGCGCCAAGGTCTTCGAAGGCGTCGCTGAACACCCGGTACCACACCGCTCCGTCCATCTCCGCGTGCAAGGGCGGAAAGCCGTTCGCGTCGCCGTTCAACATGTCCAGCTTGTGCGCCATCTCGTGGATGACGACGTTGTAGCCTTCCAGCCGGCCCGAGGCCGCGACGTCCTCCCATGACAGGACCACCGGCCCGCGGAACCAGGATTCGCCGCTGCGCGCCTCCTCCCATTCGTGCTCGACCCCGGTCTCGTCGACCGACGTGCCGCGGGACACGAACCCGCCCGGATAGACGATGACCGAGCGCCAGCCGGTGTACGCTTCGATGCCCAGCGCGAGGATCGGGATGCACGCCTGCGCCGCCACCATGACGCGGGACCCCTCGTCGAGCTCGAAACCTCCGGCCCCCTCGATCGACTTCGCGCGCAGAAAGGCATCCGTGAGGACCCGCAGCCTCCCGGCGTCGGGCTCGGCGAGGGTCGCCACGATCGGCAGCGATCGCCGCATCGTCCGCCACACCGCATCGGTGACCGCGGGCCGGCCCGGCTTCAGGAAACGGAACATCTCGGGATTCCGGTCAACCCCCGTAGCGAAGGCCGCCGCCGGCCTCATGTCGTTGGACGATCCTGCCGGGACTTCGGGAGAATACAGGGTAATCGCCGACGATTTCCCCGAGCCCGGCGTACCCGGAACCGGACGTTGCGGACCCCCGCTTCCCCAAGGGTGGCCAGGGGCCGCGTGCGGGGACGGACCGCCGGAGAACGTGCGGCGGAACAGTGTCCGGAAAGGCGTTGCGGAGGAGTGACGCCGCGCGCAGGAACGGCCGGAGGTCGCACGGGCGACATGGATGGAGCCGACAATGCACCGGAAGCTTCCGGGATCACCGATGCCGGGAATGCCGGGGATGTCCGGCAGCCGCGCACGCTCGACCCCGCGCCG
Source organism: uncultured Gammaproteobacteria bacterium (assembly GCA_958295465.1). Lineage (GTDB taxonomy): Bacteria > Pseudomonadota > Gammaproteobacteria > HK1 > HK1 > HK1. The sequence continues at coordinate 5,518,258 of OY282353.1, read as the reverse complement.
GCATGACCTGACCGGGATGACGTGACCGGCGGTGCACGACGCCGACACCTTCCCGGTGCTGCTCGCGCTCGCGGCCGCGGTCCTGTTCGCGTTCGGCAACCAGTTCTCGCGTCTGGCACTGCGCTTCGTCGACTCCCAGACCGCGGTGTTGTGGCAGATCGGGGTAAGCGTCGCGATCTACTGGCTCGCCGCACCGTTCTACATGGAAGCCTGGTACTGGACCGCCTCGGTGCTGCCCCTGCTCATCGTGCTCGGATGCTTCCGCCCACTGCTGTCGGCCAATCTCGGAATGGCCGGGACACGGATCCTCGGACCGACGATCAGCGCGACACTCTCGGCGACCGCCCCCCTGTTCGGCGTCGCGCTGGGCGTGGCGCTGCTCGCGGAAGCGCTGTCGTGGGAGATTGCGATCGGCTCCCTCGGCATCGTGGCCGGGGTGATCCTGATCTCGGCCCGCGGACCGTCGTCGCGGACATGGCCGCTCGTCGCCCTGCTGCTGCCGGTCGGGGCGGCGCTCGTGCGAAGCCTCTCGCATGCCTTCTCGAAAATCGCCCTTGAGGAGATCCCGAGCCCGTTCTTCATCGCGGTCGTGGCCTACAGCGTGTCGTTCGTGCTGGCGCTCGCCAATCAGGCGCGAACCGGTCGTTTTCGGTTCGATACGGTCGCGCCGGGAGGCGTGAAGTGGCTTCTCGTCACCGGCGCCACTTACGGCATCGCGGTGCTCGTGCTCAACATGGCGCTGTTGCACGGCCGGTTGATCGTGGTGGCCCCGATCGTGGCTTGCGCCCCGCTGTTCACGCTGCTGCTCGGCGCCGCGGTGTTCCGGGAGGACGCCATCACCCGCCGGGTGGTCGTCGCAGTGCTCGTCGTGGTGCCGAGCGTGGCGTTGATCGGGATGAGGGGGTAGCGCGGCCACGGAGCCACGATGATCGGCCGGTACGGCTTCCGGCCCGCGGCAATTCCCGCCGACGGACCGGACACGGCCGCGCCCTCCGGATTGCGCGGCCTTCCCTGCCGTCCGGGCGTCCGGTGGCGGTGGCCCGATGGACGTTTTCGGGTTTGGCGGGAATCGCCGTCCGGCCCTGCTCCCGGGTCCCCCGTCCGTGAAATCTTGTGCACAATGGCGCAGGGCCGTCCGTCACTTCGGCGCGGGTTCAAGCTCATGTGGGGTTGCATGGACGAGAGCGTGGTGAGCATCTCCGCCGCGCTCCACGCCGCATTCTCCTCCCCGGCGACGCGCTACCTCGATCTCGACGGAAGCCTCGATCTTGCCCGCGACGTGGCCGGCGGCGGCTTCATCCTCGAGGACGGCGTGATGCGCATCCTCGATGCACCGGGCCTCGGGGTGACCCTGGGTGGCTGACGTTGCTGCTTTCAGCCATGCGGTCCGGAGAACAGGGGAGTGACGTCACCGAAACGGAGTACCCTTTGCCGTGGTCCGGCGTAATCCGGCTGGGTCGAGGTCGCGATGCCTTCACCGGCGAGTCAGGAGGTCGTCACCGTGGTGGACGACGGGAACCGTCCCGTCGCCGAGCTGCCGCGGCACCGCGTGCGCAGCGAGAACCTCCCCCACCGGGCGACGTACATCTTCGTCTTCGACCGCCGGGGAAGAGTGCTCGTGCAGCGCCGCACCGCGATCAAGGACATCTACCCGAGCTGCTACGACCTCGCTGCGGGTGGGGTCGTCGCGGCCGGCGAATCATATGAGGAATGCGCCGAGCGCGAGGCGGCGGAGGAGCTCGGCATCCGTGGTACGGTCCTCGAACCGAAGTTCGACCTCTACTACGAGGACGAGCGCAACCGCTGCTTCGGCCGGGTGTTCACCTGTGTGCACGACGGACCGTTCACCCTCCAGCCCGAGGAGGTGGAGAGCGTGGCGTTCCATGCGGTGGACGCGATCGCCGCCGGCGCCGTCGCGCCGGTCACCCCCGACACCCTGCGGGCGTTCAACCGCCTTCTCGGGCTCGCGGACACCGGCGGCGTTCGGGAGTGACGGTCTCCTCTGACGAACCCCTCGCCCCCGACCTTCCTCGCGCTCGCGCGGGTGACGACCCTCTCCACGGAACCCTCGCGAGATCGTGTAGCGGGCGCCGTCCTCACCCCCGGGCCGTGCTCAGTCGTCGAGATCGCGCACTCGGGTAAGGCCGACGAGTTTGCCTTGGCCTCGTTCGAGCCGGCGCCAGTCATCGGGAAGATCGAACCGGGCGAGGGCGGCGGAGGGCAACAGCTTTCCATCGCCCGGGATCGGAACCCCGCCCGCCAGATGGTCGAGCAGGTATTCGAGTCCGGGATTGTGTCCGACGATCATCGTCCGGGGCGCATCGGGGGCGCAGGCGCCGAGCACGTCGAGGAGGGTCGAGAGCGTCGCCTCGTAGATCGCGCCCTCGAACCGCACTCCCTCGAGCGCCAGGCCGGCCGCCCGCGCGACACCGTGGAGGGTCTGCACCGCTCGCGTCGCGCTGGAGCAGACGACCGCATCGGGCAGCAGCCCGGTCTCCGCGAGATAACGGCCCATCCTCTTCGAGGCCCGGAGGCCGCGCAGCGACAGCGGACGATCGAAGTCGGCCGGGGCATCGGTGTCCCATGCGGACTTCGCGTGGCGGAGGATGAGCAGCTCGCGGCGGGCCATTGGCAGTACCCCGGCGATGCGCACCGGATCAACGGGAAGTGGCAAGTCTCTGCGCACACGTGCCGTGATACAACCCCACCAGGCACGTGATCAGCGCGATCGCGCCCGCCTGGTGTCCGGCGGCCAGCGGGACCGGCACGTGGAGCAGCACGGTGAAGATGCCGAGCACCATCTGCACGGCGGCCGCGGCGAGGCTCGCATTGGCCCAGAGGCGGACCCGGCGCGAGGCGCCGGCTCCGAGACATGCTCCCCAGGCCGCGACGACCAGGAGGCAGCTTGCAAGGGCGAGCACCCGGTGCGCGAACTGCGCGGTGACGGGGTTCTCGAAGAAGTTCCTCCACCAGGGCGAAGCCTCGAACATCCCGGGCGGCGCCCAGAATCCGCCCATCTTCGGAAACGTCGGGTAGACGTGGCCGGCCTTCAGTCCGGCGACGAACGCGCCCATGACCAGGGTGGCGAAGACCGTCATCCCCGCCGCGAGCACCAGCCACCGGGCGGCGCCGGCACCACTGCGCCATCCCGGAGCGCCGGAGGCACCGGCGTCGCCATGCCGTCCCGGGCCATCGATGCCGCCAGCGTCGTCGTGCCGTCCCGGAACACCGGCGCCAACGGCATGATCGCCTCGTCCCCGAGCGCCGGCATCACCGGCGGCGCCGCGCCGTCCCGAAGCACCGGCATCGAGCGCATGCAGCCCGAGGACGAGCAGCCAGACGTAGATCACCACCGCGAGCGAAAGATGGGCCGCGAGCCGGTATTGACTCACCCGGGGCTCGTCGATGAGCCCGCTCCTGACCATGTACCACCCGAGCACCCCCTGCGCGGCGCCGAGCACGAACACGCCGGCGAGCCGCGGGACCATCGCACCGGGGATCGCCCGCATCGCGAGGAATACGAGGAAGGGGACCAGGAACGCGATGCCGACCCCGCGCCCCAGCATGCGATGGGCGTACTCCATCCGGAAGATGCGCTTGAACTCCGCGAGGGACATCCCGCGGTTGACCTGCCGGTATTCGGGCGACGCGCGGTACGCTTCGAACTCGCGCTGCCAGGCGTCCTCGCCGGACGGCGGCAGGACTCCCGAGACCGGATGCCACCGGACCATGGACAGCCCCGAGCCGGTCAGTCGGGTCACCCCGCCCACCACGACCATCGCATACACCAGCGCCGCGCACGCGATCAGCCACCACCCCACGGCCCGAGCCGGCGGGTGCCGCTCCCGCACTATACTCACCGTACTCACCGCTTCTGCCACCCCTGCAACGTGAGAGCCTTCCGATGGCCCGGATCCGCGTCTACCACAATCCCGCGTGCAGCAAATCGCGCGGCGCCCTGCAGATACTGCGGGACCGCGGCGCCGATTTCGAGGTCGTGAACTATCTCGAGACTCCGCCTTCCCGGGAAGACCTTGCGCGCATCCTGGCGCTGCTCCCGGACGCACCGGGCGAGTTGGTGCGCAAGGACGGCCACTTCAAGGCGCTTGGCCTCGACGCGGGCGACTACACCACCACCGGGCAGGTCATCGGTCTGCTGCTGGAGCACCCGCGGCTGATGCAGCGGCCCCTCGTCCTGCGCGGCGAGCGGGCGTTGATCGCGAGACCCTCGGAGAAGGTCGGGGAGCTCCTCTGAGGGATTGCCGGAGGCTGGCTCTGCCGAGTCGCAGGTTGCGGCTCGGGAAACGGATCGTGTAGGTTCCGAAACCGTCTCGTGTACCGCGCGCGCCGCGGGATGGGTAGACACGAGAGGGTCAGTGACGGCGCGATCGCATCGGCGTATCGCGGGTGTCACTGGCCCGACTTCTTTGGACTGCCGGCGACCCCGGCGATTTCCGACTCCAACCGAACGAGCGAACCCGATCCATGGTCCCGACGATACCCTCCGAACCGCCACCCACCCCTCAACACCAACCGGACATCCGGGTATCGGTGCGGCAAACCTTCGGGTTCGACTGCGATCTGGACGTACCGGCGTTCAGCGAACGCACCGAGCACGTGCCGAACGTCGACGACGCCTACCGCTTCGACCGGAACACCACGCTGGCGATCCTCGCGGGCTTTGCCCACAACCGGCGGGTGCTGATCCAGGGTTACCACGGCACCGGCAAGTCGACGCATATCGAGCAGGTCGCGGCCCGGCTCAACTGGCCGTGCATCCGGATCAACCTCGACAGCCACATCAGCCGCATCGACCTCGTCGGCAAGGACGCCATCGTGCTTCGTGACGGACGGCAGATCACGGAATTCCGCGAGGGGATCCTGCCCTGGGCGTATCAGCGCGCATGCGCCCTGGTGTTCGACGAGTACGACGCCGGCCGCCCCGACGTGATGTTCGTCATACAGCGGGTGCTGGAGGCGGAGAGCCGGCTTACGCTCCTCGACCAGTCGAAGGTCCTGCATCCCCATCAGGCATTCCGCCTCTTCGCGACGTCGAACACCGTCGGCCTCGGGGATACCACCGGGCTCTACCACGGCACCCAGCAGATCAACCAGGGCCAGATGGACCGCTGGAGCCTCGTCGCGACCCTGAACTACCTGAGCCACGACGCCGAGTGCGAGATCGTGCTCGCGAAGGCTCCGGAGTACGACAGCGAGGAGGGACGGCGGACGATTGCCGCGATGGTGACGCTGGCCGATCTCACCCGCGCCGGCTTCATCGCGGGGGACGTATCGACGGTGATGAGCCCGCGCACCGTCATCACCTGGGCACAGAATGCGAAGATCTTCGCGGATCTCGGGTTCGCGTTCCGGCTCACCTTCCTCAACAAGTGCGACGAGGTCGAGCGCCCGATCGTCGCCGAGTACTACCAGCGCTGCTTCGGTACCGAGCTGCCGGAGACCGGCGTCAGCGTCACCCTGACCTGACAGCGCGTGAAGAAGCGACACACCTGCTGCAAACGTCTCCGGAGGCCATCGTCAGGACAGGTGGCTTCCTTGCGAGTGGCGACCGCTGGCGCGGTCGCTTGGCGATTCCGCCACCCGGGATCGCCCCGGCGTCCCTGGCCAACGCGGCAACAGGCCAAGAAACGGGTCTGTTCCATGCGGGTGGTGAGGCGCGCCGCCGGTGACCCGCGGGGGACGCGATGGCAACGATCCTGAAGCACGGCGCAAACCGGACGAACGAGGCCCTCGACGAGTTTCGCCGGGGCACGGCGGCGGTGGCGCGGGCGATCGGTCGCACCGAGGAGATCGACGTCGAGTTCGTGTCCGAAAACCCCGGTCCCACGGGGAACATCTTGCGGATCGAGCGCCCGGATCCCTCGCTGCCGTATCAGCAGGTGGTGCGCGCCCGTGGCCAGGCAGACTCGGTGGCGTTGAAGCTGCGCCACCACGACGCGGGGCTGCACGCCCGGCACGTGCCGCGCAGTGCGCAGGCACGGCAGGTATTCAACGTGCTGGAGCAGACCCGGTGCGAAGTGCTCGGCGCGCGGGCGATGGCCGGGGTCGCCATCAACCTCGACGCCGCGCTCGAAGCGCGGGTCGCATCGCTGAACCTCGACCGCTCCGGTGATTCCGGGCAGGCGCCACTGCCCGAGATGCTCGGCCTCCTGGCGCGCGAGGCGATGCTCGGCCAGCTTCCCCCTCCTTCGGCGGTGAAGACGCTGGAGCACTGGCGCTCGAAGCTGGAGCGCATCGTTGGCACGGATCTCATCGCGCTCTCGCGTTGCACGGGCGACCAGCGTGCATACGCGCAGGCGATGCGCGAGCTGCTTCGATCGCTCGGATTCCCCGACGAGCAGGCCGATCCGCAGCACGACGAATCCGACGACGAGTCCGAAAGCGACGGCGACGCAAGCGCACTGGACGAAGGCGAGGCCGGCGAGGCGGATGCCTCGTCCGAGAGCATGGAAGGCGCCGAGATGCGCGACGGCGCCGGCGAAGACGAGGGCGAGACCGGCGACATGGAGAGCCTCGACCCCGGCAGTCTCGAGTTCGGCGAGGAGGACTCCGAGACCCCGGGCGAGACGGTCTGGCGGCCCCAGCCGGGCCATAACGTTCCCGACCGCGACCAGTACCACGCCTATTGCACGGACTACGACGAGATTGTCGACGCGGCGCAGCTCTGCGAGCCGGACGAGCTGAACCGGCTACGCGCGCACCTCGACCAGCAGCTCTCCCACCTGCAGAGCGTCATCGGCAAGCTCGCGAACCGGCTCCAGCGCCGGCTGCTCGCCAAGCAGGTCCGGTCCTGGGAATTCGATCTGGAGGAAGGCTACCTCGACACCGCCCGTCTCGCGCGGGTGGTCGCCAATCCCACCCACGCGCTCTCCTACAAGATGGAGAAGGAGACCGGGTTCCGCGACACGGTGGTCAGCCTGCTGATCGACAACTCCGGCTCGATGCGCGGCCGGCCCATCGTGGTCGCGGCCATGAGCGCCGACATCCTCGCCCGCACCCTGGAGCGGTGCGGGGTCAAGGTCGAGATCCTCGGGTTCACCACCCGCGCGTGGAAGGGCGGCCAGTCCCGCGAACGGTGGCTCGCGCAAGGCAAGCGCCCGAACGCGGGACGGCTGAACGACCTGCGCCACATCATCTACAAGTCCGCGGACCAGCCCTGGCGGCGGGCGCGGCGCAGTCTCGGCATCATGCTGCGCGAGGGGTTGTTGAAGGAGAACATCGACGGCGAATCGCTGCTGTGGGCGCACCAGCGCCTCATCGCGCGGCCCGAGCAGCGCCGGATCCTGATGGTGATCAGCGACGGGGCGCCGGTGGACGACTCGACGCTGTCGGTCAATCCGAGCAACTACCTGGAGCGGCACCTGCGCCAGGTCATCGAGCACATCGAGCGCCAGAGCCCGGTCGAGCTGCTGGCGATCGGCATCGGCCACGACGTGACCCGCTACTACCAGCGGGCAGTCACCCTCGTGGACGCGGAGCAGCTCGGCGGCGCGGTGATGGAGCAGCTCGCCGAGCTGTTCGATTCCGACTGGGAACAGCTCGTGGCGCGGCGGCAGCGGGCGGTGCGTTAGCAGACAAGATTGTTCCACGCTGCATTTCGGAGCGTGCGCCGCATGCGCCGGGAAGACGATCCCGGGCGAATCAGGGCCGCCCGGCTCCGTGAAAGCGCGGTTCGACGACCACGCGGCGCAGATTCAGGACGCGACGGCGGGCCCCGGAGCCGGGACTCGATCAGGGTGAAATGGTCCTGCGGGGAAAAAAAACGATTCTGGCCGATGACGTTCCGGGGTGATAGTCTCCGGCCATCGGCGCCCCGGCGCCTGCGTCCTCCCACCCACCTCTCCAAGGACGGAGACCCGAAAAAAAGAGGTATCCGATGAACATCAAGACGAACCTGACGAAGACCCTGTGCATTGCCGCGAGCGTGCTGCTTCTCACGACGATGGACGCCCACGCCAAGCGGTTCAAGGTCGCGGTCGGCGACGCCGGCGGCAGTGCGCAGCACGAGCTGGGCAAGAAGTTCGCCGAGGAGCTCAAGCGGCTCAGCGGCGGCAAGCACCGGGCCAAGCTGTTCCTCAACGGCCAGCTCGGCTCCGAGCAGGACACGGTCAACGACGCCGCGCTGGGCACGCTCGACATGTCCCTGCTCGCCATCAACAACATCACCCCCTTCTCTCCCACGGTGGGCCTCTTCACCCTGCCGTACGTGATCCTGAGCCTGGACGACGCCGTCAAGCTGACCCAGGGGCCGGTCGGACAGGAGCTGGTCGAGAACACCATCCGCGACGCCAAGGTGCGGATCATCGGCTGGACCTATACCGGCTTCCGGGTGCTGACCAATTCCAAGAAGCCGGTGCGCACGGTGGCGGATCTGGAAGGGCTGGTGATCCGGGTGCCGAAGAACGAGATCATGCTCGACACCTACAAGTCCTGGGGGATCAACGCGTCGCCGATGGCGTGGTCGGAGACCTTCACGGCGCTGCAGCAGAAGGTGGTCGACGGCCAGGACAACCCGTACCTGACCGTGCATTCGATGAAGTTCTATGAGGTACAGAAGTACATCACCAACATCCGCTACATCTTCTCCATCGAGCCGCTGATCGTCAGCGAAGAGATATTTCAGGGGCTCGACGAAGAGACTCGGCAGGTGTTGATCGAAGCCGGCAAGCTGGCGACCATGCACAGCGCCGAGCATCTGCGCAAGAGCGAGGCGGCGATCAGGGAGGACCTGATCGCGAGAGGCATGGAGATCATGGACCCCGCCGACGGCGAGAAGGAGTTCATCGAGCGCGCCACCCAGGCGGTATGGCCGAAGTTCTACGACAGCATCGGCGGCAAGGAGAAGCTCGACCGGGTCCTGGAGATGCTGGGCCGCAGTTGATGCCGGTCCGCGGCTTCGGCCCGCAGCCAGTGCGTTGCGACCACTGCGTCCTTGCCCGCCGCCGGGCGGGCAAGGACAGGCGGAAGGGGAGGGACGCCCGATGAAACGAACGATCGCGGCGATTCTGGCTGCCGCCGCGCTGGCGGCGGCTTCCGCTCCCGGCGCCACGGCCGCGGAGAAGCCCGAGGCAGTCACCGTCGCCTACTTCCCGGAGTGGCCGACGGCCAACCAGGTGGCCCAGGCCGAGCGGTGGTACGACGAGGAGATGGGCCTCGAAGTCAAGTGGCGGCCATTCGACTCCGGCGTCCAGATGGCCGACGCCATGGTCGCCGGCGAGGTCGACATCTCTTATTCCATGGGCATCATCCCGTTCATGGGAGCGGTGTCCGGGGGGGCGCCCCTGACGGCGGTCGGCATCGCCGTGTCCTACGCCGAGAACGACAACTGCGTGGTGCACTACAAGGCCGCCATCGACAAGGCCAACGCCCACGAGCTCGAAGGCAAGAAGATCGCGGTGCCCTTCGGCACCGTGACCCACTACAAGCTGTTGCGCACCCTGGATTTCCTCGCCGTCGACACCGGCAAGCTGAACCTCGTCGACATGGTGTCCGTCAAGGGCGCCGAGGCACTGGCCCGTGGCGAAGTGACCATGGCCTGCGGCTGGGGCGGTGCGCTCAGACGCATGCTGGGCAAGAACCGGGTCCTGATGAGCGCTCGGGAGCAGACCAAGATCGGCATTCGGACGTTCGACGTGGTCGCGGTGACCAACGATTTCGCCGATGCGCATCCGGATCTGGTGACCGCGTTCCTGAGGGTGTCGGATCGCGCGGCGGACTACCTGGACGATCACCCGGACGAGGCGGGACCGGTCATCGCCGAGGCCGCCGGCCTGAGTCTCAAGGAGTCCAACATCCTTCTCTCGCGGTTCCAGTTCTACACCCGCGACGCCCAGTTGACCGGAACCTGGATGGGGGGCGGGGTGCAGGCGTTCACCCGGGAGGTGGCGGATTTCTACGTCGAGCAGGGCGCCATGCCCGAGGCGCTCGACGACTACGGACCGATGTTCGACGCCGGCTTCTATGAACGGGTCCGGTAAACGGCCGGTGTTCTGACGCCCGCGTCGAGCGTGTCGGCGGCGCGTTGCGGCCGTTGCGCCCTTGCCCGCCGCCGGGCGTGCAAGGGATGAAGGAGGCGATGATGGGAAACAACGTGTTCATCAGGGTCTTCGACAACATCGAAAGCTACGTCTGCCGGTCGCTGCTGGCGTTCTTCGTCGTGCTGCTGTTCGCGCAGATCCTGATGCGGGAATTCTTCGATTTCTCCCTGTCTTGGAGCGAGGAGCTGGCGACGTACCTGTTCGTCTGGTTCGTCTTCTTCGGCGCCAGCTACGCCGCCAAGCTGGGAGCCCACAACCGGGTGACCTTCCAGTTCAACCTCCTGCCCAGGAAGGCGGTTCCGTGGGTCGAGGCGTTCGCGGACCTCTTCTGGCTCGGGTTCAACGTCTACTTCGTCTACCTGAGCTACGACTTCGTGTTCAACAAGATGAACCCGTTCTGGAAATCCCAGACCCTCGGGGTTCCCATGAAGTATTTCTACATGATGTTGCCGGTGGCCTTCGCCCTGATGTCCATCCGCATCATCCAGGTGAACTACGTGAAGCTCGTCAAGGGCGTCGATGTCGTCGACCCGGAAAAGGCCGAGGTCGACAAGATGCTCGAGGAGGGGCTCGACGGCGGCGCCGAAGCCGGCCGCGAGGCCGGCGGCTGATTCGAGGGGAGTCTCGTTCTCATGGAATACGAAGCCATCATCGTCCTGCTCCTGTTCGGATCATTTCTGGTCCTCCTGGTGCTGGGCGCACCCATCACGGTCGCACTGGGCGTCTCCGCCCTGGCGACCTTCCTCTTTCTGGATGAGAACCCCATCAAGTTCGTACAGATCGCCTTCACCTCCGTCGGCGCGTTTCCGCTGATGGCGCTCCCGGCCTTCATCCTGGCCGGCGCCCTGATGGAGGCGGCAGGCATCTCGAAGCGCCTGGTGGCCCTGGCCGAATCGTTCGCCGGTCCGGTGACCGGCGGCATTTCCGCCGCGACGGTCATCGCCTGCCTGTTCTTCGGGGCCATTTCCGGCTCCGGCCCGGCGACCACCGCCGCCGTCGGCATGCTGATGATCCCCGCGATGGCCGCGCGCGGCTACGACAAGGGCTATGCGTCGGCGATCACCGCGTCTTCGGGCGGTCTCGGCGTCGTCATCCCGCCGTCCATTCCCATGGTCATCTTCGGCATTTCGGCCCTGGGCATGAACCCGTCCCCGGAAGCGGTGGACACGTTCGGCGAGTTCCAGTCGGTGTCCATCCCCAAGCTGTTCATCGCCGGCGTCTTCCCGGGGCTGCTGCTGGCGCTCAGCCTGCTGATCATGAACTACATCCTGTGCCGGCGGTACGGCTACAAGGGAACGGCGGAAGGCTGGTCGCTGGGCAACATCGGCCGCGCGTTCACCGCCGGCTTCTGGTCGATCCTGGCCCCGCTGGTCATCCTCGGCGGCATCTACACCGGCTTCTTCACGCCGACCGAATCGGCCATCGTGGCCATCTTCTACACGCTGGTCATCGGCTTCTTCGTGCACCGGGAGCTGAAGATGGAGAACCTCTTCCACTCCCTGCAAACGACCACCTGGCTGACCGGCCGGGTGCTGCTGATCCTGTTCACGGCGACGGTCTTCGGGCGCTTGCTGGTGGAGAACGAGATCCCCGCCATCATCGCCGAATCCATGCTGAACGTGACCGACAACATCTTCCTGATCTGGGCCATGCTCATCCTCTTCCTGCTGTTCGTCGGCATGTTCATGGAGACCCTGGCCACCATCCTGATCCTGACGCCGGTGCTACTGCCGATCGCCTACAACCTGGGCATCGACCCGCTGCACTTCGGCATCGTCATGGTCTGCTGCTGCGAGATCGGCTTCCAGACCCCGCCACTCGGGGAGAACCTGTTCATCGCCTCCGGCATCTCCAACTCGTCCATCGAGGAGATATCGGTGCGCGCCATCCCCTTCGCGCTGGTCGCGGTGATCGCGGTGTTCATCATCGCCTACGTGCCGGAGATCTCGCTCTGGCTGCCCAGGGCCCTTGGATACTGACGGGCCGGCGGCGACCGGCGACCGCAGAGGAAACCCCGCCATGCCCGCGGAAGTGCGCAAGCTCCTGTATTGCAGCGATCTCTCGGAGAATTCCAACGTGGCGCTTCGCTATGCCGCCTGGCTGGCGAAGCTGACCGGCGCCGACATGCACGTGCTGCACGTGGTGGAAGAGCTCTCCACCGACGCCAAGGTGACCATCCAGGGGTTCCTGATGGATGCCGGCAAGCGCCACGAGGCCCTCGAGGAGCGGGTCCGGACCATCCGCTCGGAGGTCATGAAGCAGCAGGACACGTTCTGGTCGCAGCAAAGCCCCGAGGACCGGAAGGTCCGCGACCGGATCAAATCTGTCGACGTTGTCGAATCCTACCCGGCCGAGGAGATCCTCAAGACATCGGTCAAGCTGGGGTGCGACCTCATCGTGATGGGCGCGCACGAGAAGGGGCTCAGCCACACCTTCCTGGGAGGGGTGGCGAAGAGCGTGCTGAGACGCTCGCGCGTGCCGACCCTGATCGTCCCCCTGCCCTGAACCCGTGAACCGGGTGCGGTCCCGGTCGGGGCGCGCATCATCGAGCGCCCGGGAAACACGTGAGAGCGGCGCGGGCCGCGGGATGTCGAGAGGCCGCGCCACGTCGTGTTAGCAGCTACGTAAAACCGCGGATAATACGCAGCCATCAACACACGTCATCGTTCGCCGACGGCCGCCGTCCGGCATCATGTCGGCGGGGGGCGGAGGCGCGCGCTCACGCGCGCCCGGCGCGGTCGAGCAGCTCGCCTCCGGTCCGGCAATCGACGACCATCTCGCCGACCTCGGCGAGACGGTCCGCGTCGTCCACCTCTTCGAGCAGCCTGCCCAGAGCCTCGGCCGTGTCCGCGCCGAACCGCCGTGCCGCCAGCCGCAGCAGCAAGGCCCGCTCCTCGGCCCGGCCCTCCTCGCGGCCTCGCCGGATGCCCTCCTCACGCCCCTGTCGGAACCACTCCTGCTCCCACTCATCCATCCTGTGCTCCAACATCGTCGGCTCCTCCATCCATCGCCGCGGCAACTCGCCGCCGAATCGCCTCTCCAGCATCCCCCTCACCGCCTCGCGCAACGCCTCCCCCAAGGCCTCGTCCCCCGAGCGACGCAGCAGCCCCAGCAACCTCGCCACCCGCTCCGGCATCCGCGCCGCCTCGACACAGCTCTGCACCGCGATGAGCGCCGCCGCCAGATTGCGGCGGGCATCGTCATCCGGCAAGGCCGGGCCGTCAAGCAGCACGTAGCGGGCCTCCGGCTGCAAGGGTGTGATGGCCTCCGGCCCCGGTGCGGTCAGCGCACGCACGCTGAGTGGCGCGCTCCAGCGCTCGCGCCCGGTGTGCACCACCACCGGCAGGACGCGGGGCAGTTCCCGGTTCGGCCCTACCAAGTGGCCCTCGCGGAGCAGGTCCTGTCGCAGCAGGGCGGTGTAGATCTCCACGCGCAGGGCCATGTGGCGGTCCACGGTGGCCTGGAACTCGAGGGTGAGGAGCACGGGGGGCCGGAGCGGATGTCCGGCGCGGCGCCGGCAGGCGATACGCCAGGGCATGTCGGCATGGCGTTGCCGCAGTCCGGGGCCGACATGGGCGGTGGGGAGGCGTTGCAGGGTGCGCAGGTCGAGCTCGACGGTGAATGCCCTGGGGAGCAGGCGCAGGAGTTCGCGGACCATGGTGGGGAAGGAGAAGGCGAGCTTGTCGAGGGCGTCCATGGGGCGAGCATGGCGGATTGCGGAGGACCGGCCGCCGGACGCAGAGGCCGGAACTCGTAGGCGCAAGACTGTTCCTCGCTCGTCTGCGGCGCTGACCAGGGGCGACCGCGCCACCAGCGGTCGCCGCTCACAGGCGCAGGGCGCACCGGGTGCAGACGATCGGTCCGTGGACTTTCACGAATGCAGCCGGCGTGAGGGCAGATCCGGAACGACGAACTCGAACGGCAGGCGAAAGGCCGCATCCAGCAACGATCCGCGTTCAAGATCGACCAGCGCAGAAGTGTCGGAGACCAATACCTTCATGGCGTTCCGGCATCCGGGCTCAGGCGGCACCACTCTCCGGTGGCTCCTGCATCCGGCGGTCCAGCTCTCGAACCGGGATCCCCAGCAATTCGGCCGCCTTCGGCTCGGAGATTGCCCCTTCCGCCAGGGCGCGCGGGCACAGCCGCTCGAATCGCCGGGGCTTCTCGCCCTCCCGAATCGCGAGAGGTTCCTCACAGGGCGGGTCACGCCAACCGCGGCGCTTGAACTCGTCGAACAGCCGCCGGAAGAGGGTCTGGTTGAATATGCCGAGATCCTTGCAGCGGTAAGTGAGGGCTTGCACACTTACCCCGAACAACTGCTTGAGCTTGAAGAGTTCGTCCCATCCGACCGACGTGCGGCGCTTGCCGACTTCCGACCACAGCGACTCGGCCGGCATGAGAAACGCGCCGGCGAATGCTCGGCGGCTTCGCAACGTTGCTCCGCCGGGACAGCAAGCGTCGGCACAGCGACCGGAAACTGGTCGATGTCGCGCGCCGGTTTTCTGTCTCCGCTCTGCTATGCCGCCGACTGCCGAAGTCTCACCCGTTCGACGATCTCGCGGCCCTTCCCGATCTCCGCCCGGCGAAGCTCCCAGGTCTTTTGCAGGTTCAGCCAAAGCTGCGGCGACGTCCCGAAATATCGCGCCAGCCTGAGCGCCGTGTCCGCGCTCACCCCACGCTGGCCGTTCAGGATCATCGTGATCCGGTTCACCGGTACGCCCAGCGCTTTCGACAGCGCATTGGCCGAAAGTCCGATCGAATCGAGTTCTTCGCGCAAGATCTCACCCGGATGCACCGGCCTCATCCCGTTCCTCGCGTTCATCGTCGTCCCCTCTCAGTGATAATCCACGATCTCCACGTCGCACGGTCCTTCATCGGTCCAACGGAAGCAGATCCTCCACTGAACGTTGATTCGAATGCTGTGCTGACCGGCGCGATCGCCCCGTAGCGCTTCCAGCCGGTTACCCGGCAAGGCCGCAAGGTCACCGAGGATCTCCGCGCTGTCGAGAAGGGTCAGGCGGCGTGCGGCCTGATCGGCGAATCCCTGGAATGCCACGACCCGACGGCCCTCGAAGAAGCGCCGCGTATCCCGATCCCTGAAGCTTCGAATCATGCGCGCCGACTTTACCGGGTATTACGCTATCCGTAAAGCTTCACGGTGGTATCAAGGGGGTTACGGACACACACCGCACGCCGCCGGCACATGACGACCATGCGCAGGGAGCAGTTGGCTTGTCGGTTTCCGGCGCGATTGAGGCGATGACGCTGGACGGTGATTTCGGGAGCTGTATCGTGCTCCTTGATTCCGGCCATCATCTCGCTTCGCCGCCAGATGTCCACGAGATCAGGGTCAACTCTAGGCCCTTCAATTCGCGCTCGTACAGCAGATCCGGCACGACGAACTCGAACGGCAGCCGGAAGGCCGCATCCAGCAATGACCCGCGTTCCAGATCGACCAGTGCGGAAGTGTCGGAGACCAATACCTTCATGGCGTTCCGGCATCCGGGCTCAGGCAGCACCGCTCTCCGGTGGTTCCTGCATCCGGCGGTCCAGCTCTCGAACCGGGACCCCCAGCAATTCGGCCGCCTTCGGCTCGGAGATTGCCCCCTCCGCCAGGGCGCGCAGGCACAGCCGCTCGAATCGCCGGGGCTTCTCGCCCTCCCGAATCGCGAGAGGTTCCTCGTAAGGCGGGTCACGCCAACCGCGGCGCTTGAACTCGTCGAACAGTCGCCGGAAGAGGGTCTGGTTGAATATGCCGAGATCCTTGCAGCGGTAAGTGAGGGCTTGCACACTTACCCTGAACAACTGCTTGAGCTTGAAGAGTTCGTCCCATCCGACCGACGTGCGGCGCTTGCCGACTTCCGACCACAGCGACTCGGCCGGCATGAGAAACGCGCCGGCGAAACGATGCGCCGCCTTCTCACTGTCCACTTTCCTGCCGATGACGGACAGGACCATGTGGCCGAGCTCGTGCGCTATCGTGAAGCGTTGCCGTTCGCCCCAGTGGGCGCCGTTCACGACGATGACGGGTACGGCGCTTCCGCGCGTACGGCGGACCCGTGCCGTCAGGCCGTCGATGCTCTCGGCGAGGGTGACGGACAGCACCTTCACTCCACGCCCTTCCAGGATTTCCACCAGGTCGGGGATCGGATCGATCCCCAAGCCCCAATGGCTCCGTAACGCGTGGGCTCCCCGGTCCGCTTCCGCGACGTCGCCGACGACCGGAAAGGGTGCATCGCGGGGCTTGTCCCACTCCACGCTAGGCAGGCGGAGCAATTCCTCGACCATGAGGTAGCCTTCGAGCATACGCAGCACCTGCGCCTCGACCTGGGCCACCTCACGCCTGCTCGTGATCGTCTTTTTCCTGAAGTCGACGGGCTCTAGCACCATTTCCTGATCGCCGACCAGATAGTCCACGGAAACGCCGAGCGCGTCGGCTAGCGCGATCAGGACCCCGGAGCTCGGCATCGACTCGCCTCGCTCGTACTTGCCGATCGCCTGTGCCGTGACACGATTTCCAATTGCAGCCTCCAACCCCCTGAGTGACAACCCGGCCGCGGTGCGGGCAATCTTCAATCGTTGTCCAATCATCCACCATCTCCCCTTGACAGACTGTTTCCTATAATGAGATATTTGATGATGTTTGTAAACCGACGCTATCGTCTCGGACGAGATCCCACAATTTCAGACTCAGCCGCCCCGGGAAAGGGCGGGAACCCGTAACGGAGGACATGCAGATGGATACTTTCACCACCCGGCAAGGCTCGGCGTTTTCCGAGCCCCCCGACATCCTCCTGGCGGACATCGCCATCCGCATCCAACTCAGCCAGACCAACTACGACAAGGCGGTTGCCCGCTACAAGGCGCTCAGCTACTGGATCGAACGCGATGGGAGCCCACTGGCCGGGTTCGTGGATCTTTTCTACCCTCAGGGTTCCATGGCGATTCGCGCGGTCATCGCGTCCAGAGTGACCAACGACGAGTTCGACCTCGACGTGGTGGCACAACTCGACCTGCCAGGCGGAACAGCACCAGAGCAGGTTCTGGACCTGCTGTTCCTGGCCATCGATGGCGAGCCGGGGTCCCGGTACCACGGCAAGGTACGACGGCGAACCCGATGTGTCACCGTCGAATATGCCGACAACATGCACATCGACGTAACGCCCGCAGTACGACGTCCGGGCACCCTGGAACGTGAGAGCTGGATCTTCCACCACCGGACGGAGACGCCAACGGAGCCGGGCCTCCGATGTGTCGCCAACCCGTACGGATTCGCAGAGTGGTTCAAGGACGTGACGCCGCTCGACCACCAGTTCGCCGAAGCGTTCATGGCCCGCACCGCCGCATACGAACGGTCGTTGCTTGTGGAGGTCGCGGAAAGCGAACCCGTACCACCGCAGGAACCGGTGTCCCGGAAGTCTCGAGCCGCCATCGTGCTCCAACTGTTGAAGCGCTGGCGCAACGTGCAATACATGGCTCGGTCCGGCCGTCAGCCGCCGTCGATCATGATCGCCAAGCTGGTTGCCGAAAACGCCAATCGGACGCACAACTTGTCCCATGAGCTGTTGCATCAGGCGAGAAGCATGTTGTCGGTGTTCGAGCAGTCACAGCGTAACAGATCGCTCGTTCTCCTGAAGAACCCGGTGTGCGATGCGGATGTGCTGACGGATCGGTGGCCTGGGTCCCTCCCGAATCAAGCCATATTCATTCGTGACCTGCAACATCTCGTGACAAAGAGCGAGCGCCTGACGGCCGGATGCGATCTCGCAGAAATGCAGAAGATCATGGCAGAACTATTCGGTGAAACACCGACGATAGATGCATTCGGTGATTTCAACCGACGCTTCGGGAACGATGTGCGTGGTGGACGTAGCCGGCATCAACGCGGCATAGGGAGGATCGTGCTTCCCTCCGCGGCAGCGGGAGCAGTGTCCCCGTCGATAGCATGTTCAACGCCGAAGCATACGTTCTACGGCGGCGAAAAGTGGTGGAAGTGATGGGCTTGACGACCAGGAAGCAGATTGAGTTCATGCGGCAGGATTGGCCGTGTTTCCGAACGATTCACCGTTCGAAGTGGCTTGCATGTTGGGAAGGTCAGCTTCAACCCTTGTGTCAACCCTATACCATCCAGATAGCGTTATGTCGCCAGCATGGAAAGGGTGGCCGCCACCGTCCGCCGCCGTTTGTAATGGTCATCAATCCCCTGTTACGGCGACGGTCCGGGAATCCGGATGAGCCTATCCCTCACCACTACCCGAATCGGGTCTGTCCCGAACGGCCTTTTCTTTGCCTTCACTATCCACCTGCCGGCGAGTGGAATCCTGGACGCAGGATCTCCACGACCGTCGTTCCGTGGACGATTGACTGGCTTGCCTGCTACGAAGGGTGGCTGGCGACAGGTGAGTGGACAGGTGGGGGAATACATCCGGACGAGACGACTTGAATGTCCGGAAATAACCTGACATCACCAAGGCGATCGTCCGGTGCACTCAAACGTAAACGTATTCCGCTACCCTGGCCCGAAGATCGAATTTTCCGCATTCTCTCCATTGACGGCGGTGGTATTCGCGGAGTCTTTCCGGCAGCATTCCTGGATGGATTGGAAAAACGTCACATTCGGGGGCGGTCGATCGTCGAGTATTTCGATCTCATTACCGGAACCTCGACCGGTGGTATCATCGCACTGGGTCTCGCTGCCGGGCTTGGCACAAACGAAATACGCAACTTGTACGTCAAACGGGGAGGTGAGATCTTTCCGCCCCTACCGGAAGGATTCATTGGTGTGATTGGGAATGGGCTTCGGAATCTGCGTCAATATTTCAGATACCGCTACGATCGTGATGCGCTGATTCGACTGCTGGTCCGAACCTTCGGCGATCGAGAGTTCGGAACAGCACAAGTACGACTATGTATCCCATCCACTGATGGACGATACGGAGAGACGTACATCTTCAAGACACCACACCATCCCGACTACACGAAAGATGCTCATGAACCCATGACGAAGGTAGCGACGGCCACTGCGGCGGCGCCTACGTTCTTTCGCCCACTTGAAGACGATGGTTACACATTCCTGGACGGTGGCATATATGCAAACGATCCGATTATGGTTGGTCTGGTTGATGCGCTCTCCTGTTTTTCGGTGCGTCGCGACCGCATCCACATCCTCAGTCTTGGTTGCAGCACCCATCGGTATGTAGTTGATGACAGCAAAATGGAAGGTGGCAAATTTGCATGACGGCAGATCATCGATACTGCTGTCCAACTACAATCCTTCAACGCACAGGGGCAGGCCACCCTTCTGATCGGCGCAGATCACGTTATCCGAATCGAACCACCACCGATCGATAGACTTATAGAGCTGGATGATTGGAGACGGGCCGTTGATCAACTGATACCCGCTGCAACGGAAACTCTCGATGCTGTAGGCACACAAGTTGCGAGCGTGTTTCTATCGGAAACTGCATTGCTCTACCGACGACCTATTGACTGTAAATAACATATTTCGTAACAGACCTGTCCTCCGATATTCAGGTTGCAGAAAATGTATTCCACTCTCGTAGAATTTGGACTCGGACACGTGCGACGATTTGCATCGGGCACACGACGACCATGCGCAGAGAGTAGCTGGCTGTAGGCTTCCGCCGCGGTTGAGGCGGTGACGCTAAACGGCGATTCCGGAAGCCGTATCGCGCTTCTTGATTCCATCCATCATCTCGCTTCACCGTCTGCTGTCCACGATGCCCGTCATGACGATCAGCCGTGGCTCGGGTTGCCATCGGTGCAGTAGAGCAGATGCGGCTTGGGAACGGAGTCGATCATGCGCCATTCCCCAACAACCGGGCCATGAGGGAAGCGCTCAGGGTTGAAGCGGTGTCGAGGGCAGCCTCGGTAGTTGCGGCAATATCGCGCGCTGCCGCTACGACTTCTGCGAATCGATTCTGAAGATCGAGCGGCGGAACAAAGAGGGCACAAGCCTTGCCGTCGGACGTCGAGATGGTGTTGAGGCCGGAGGTTGTCTTCCCGCTGCGAAGCAGGTGCTGGCGGCCGGAGGTCGAATTCAGGTATGTACATGCGAATTCCGGGATGAGCGAGTCACGATTGGGCCGTACCCGGATCAAGTGGTTCTGGTGCACGCAATCCTTGACGCTGCCATCCCATATTGCCGCTCTTCCAATTTCGCCCGGATTTCCGTGTCCCTCGACAATCAGAAGGTCGTCACGTTGCAGCCGTACTCGGCCAAGTTCGTTTTCGGTGAGACGGATGTACTTGATCTCGTCGAGAACAAGCTGATCCCGGAGTACGTTCGCTACACGAAGGTATGGTTTCTTCAAGGGGTGGTTTGCGCGTTTCCTCGTGGCCTGCAAGCCTCCATAAACTTCGCTCACACCTCCCAAGCGTCTCCGTTCCCATCTTATGGGATTCTCGATGGGATCGCCGAACATCTTGATGAAGAGCGCGGGTATGAATTCCCGAAGGTGGTTGGCGGTTCGTGCGCGCAGACGTTCGATGCGCGACGCCCGGTTCAGGATGCCGGCGATCCGCCGTTGCTCGCCAAGCGTAGGAAGAGGGACCGGCATCGACATGAGAATCTTCATGTCGGTACGGGGCATCCGGGAACCCGTCACCGAGGCCATGACGAATTCGATGGTTTCCTTGCGCCGAAGCAGATGAGCGAGAAAGTCGCGGTCCACGCGGTTGCGGGGCAGGAGTGGGACGAGCTCGGTCGAACATCTGCCAGCGAATTCGGGAACGGCGACCTTGTTCAAATACGGGCGGAGTTTCCCGTAGAGGACATGGCGCTGGTCGAAGCGGAAGGCAGTGCTCTTCTGGCTGCCGATGCGCGAATCCGTGTCGAAGTTCAGGAGGCCGCCCCGTCCGCCGACCACGTTCTCGACGCCTACGAAGGGAAGCTCGGCCGTCAGCGGATCGTCTGGCTGAATACCCCGGCGATCTATCTCGCAAAGCTCCCCGAGCGGTACACGGCGTGCAGTCATTTCGCTACCGCCTCCTGCACCAAGGAATTCCGTATCCACCGGTGCGCTGTCGAAACGGTCTTGCGATCGGCGGGTGTCGACTCGGCCGGCCGGTGCGTCGATACTACCGGATCGTAAAGCGACGGCGCGTGTGAAGCTTCTGCCTTGCTCAATGTCATCCGCGTTCCTAGCTGTCCGTATGCCGGTCTGCCGCATGGGTTCCACACTGAGTTGATATTTTCATCAATCGCGTTGATAGCCATTCACAATCACATCCGATACATGGTTGTCGCAGCAGCGGGTCCCGGTGAGGACGTCATTCAAACAAGCACGTTCGTTTCCCTCGGGATTGTAATATGCAATGCCAGAAGCATAAGTATGTCCATACGGTAACCATTGACTTGCACCACTCCATGCCGTCCGCCATATTCTCGGCGAATCTGTGAAATGCGGGTGTTGCAGAATGATTGCCGGTTTGAATTTGTTTACCAATTTTCGCATCTTGTCGCAACGATTCCGCCGCAACCCTTTCTGATTTTGATTGTTGTAGGCACGATTACTGAACATATTCAGATCATGACAGCCTAAAACGAGCACGCACTTTTTACCCCAACGAAACAGGTGTGATTCCAGATTCGTTTCTTGCACCAGTGTTTCTTCCTGCCAAGTCACTGGATAGGATTTTCCAGTACGACACACAATCTTGCCGGAGTCAGTGTCCACGACAGCAACCATTTCCACGTGAGTGTTGTGCGCGTATCCACCCGCTCTCGATTTGACACCGAAGTTGTTTAGATCCACGCCCACGGTCAAGAACCTTGCACGGGGACGGGCTGCTATCAACACTTCCTCAGTAACTACTCTCCACAGAGCCTTCTCCATACATGGAACAAGCTGCTGGAAGTCTTCCGGCTCTGAATTCCATCCCCGTTTTCTGTTGTCGCTCTGCGGAAATGACGCTTTGACGAATCCGCCCGGTGTAACAGCAAATGGGATAGGTGCAGCCAGTGCCGGCCAATTTTTTGACTTGAATGCTTGCATGAGCATGGCCTGCGCTTTGGACGAATTGCCTGCACTGGATTTCGAAGGAGAGCCCTTGACCACGATGCGGACAATTAACGGTTTTCTCGATGACATCCCCAACCTCCTTCGGCTTTGTACGAACGGATCTGACGCTAGACCTCGTCCCTGCTTTACCCGCCGTGCGGGCTCATCAGGATCGGCCCTTTCCCGGAATATACCTGTGGGCGGGCTCCGCGGTGCAATGCGCCACCGAAGTGCCTTGCGATGCCCGTGCCGCCGACCACGTTTTCGACGCCTACGAAGAGAAGTTCGGCCGTCAGCGGATCGTCCGGCTGAATTCCCTGACGATCCATCTCGCAAAGCTTTCCGAGCGGTACACGGCGCGCGCTCATTCCCCCACCACCTCCCGCACGGCATCGGCAAGCTCGTCGATCTCCTCCAGAATCTCGCGCTCCATGGCCCTGAGCTCGTCGAGGATCTCCAGCGGGTCGCGATGCTCCACCCGCGCACGGCTCTGCGGCCGATAACGCCCCGCGCTCAAATTGAAGTCGGCGGCGCGGATCGCTTCCGCGTCGGCGAACCACCACTTCTCTTTCCAGTCGCCGTCCGGGCCACGGTCCCGCCAGGCGGTCCACCGTTCCGCACGCTCCCGGAAGGACGCGACAAGACCCGGCAGGTCGTCCTCCTCGATCGGTATGTCGTGGTCGGCGTGCAGGAACATCACATGCTCGGTGGTGCCGCCCTTGCGGAACACCAGCACGGAGGTCTTGACCCCGGAGTAGGGATTGAACACGCCGCCCGGTAGCGACAGCACCGCCTCGACGGTGTTGTTCTCTACCAGTTTGCGGCGGAGCTCGCGATGTGCGCCGGTGGAGCCGAACAGGACCCCCTCGGGCACCACCACCCCGCAGCGTCCGCCTTCCTTCAGGTGATTCAGCATGTATTGCAGGAACAGCAGCTCCGTCTGCGCGGTCCTGCCGACCTTCACCTCCTCGACGATGCGGTCCCGGTCGAGCCGGCCGGAGAAGGGCGGGTTGGCGAGGATGACGTCGAAGCCCTCCGGCGGGAGGCCCAGCTCCGCCTTCGCCGAACGGTCGAGGGCGCGGGTCAGAGCATCGCGACGCAGGATGCGCACCTTGTCCAGGCCGCGCAGGGTCAGGTTCATGGTGGCAAGCCGCACCATCTGCGGGTCCACGTCGTTGCCGAAGAAGGTCGCCTCGTGCAGCCGGCGCACCGCGGCGCGGCTCAGGGTGTCGCCGAGGCCGCGGCGGACCGTCTTGCCTTCCACCTCCACCTCATCGACGCCGTCCGGCGACGAGTTCGCGAGTCGGATATGGTCGTAGGCACCGACCAGGAACCCCGCTGTCCCGGCCGCCGGGTCGTAGATGGTCTCCCCGAGGCGGGGGTCCACGAGCCGGACCATGACGCGGATGACGTGGCGCGGGGTGCGGAACTGGCCCAGCTCGCCGGCCTGCCGGATCTGGCGCAGCACGTGTTCGAAGAGATCGCCCTTGGTGTCGGCATCCACCCGTTCGAGGTGCAGGTCGTTCACCTGCGAGACGACTTGCGAGAGCACGGTCGGTTCGTCGATGACGAGGCGGGCGCCGTCCATGAAGTCGGTGACGCCCCCGGCAGCGATCCCGGCGTAGAACGGGAACACCTCCTCGCGCACCCAGGAGACCAGCCGCTCGCCGTTCAGGGCATTCGCCCACGAGGACCAGCGCAGCAGCTCGCAGGGGACGGTCTTCGTGTTCCGGCCGCGGCCGTTGCGGGGGTTGCGCAAGCGCCATCGCCCCTCGAAGACGCTCGCGTAAGGCGACGCCTTCGGGCGGCGAGCGGCACGGACGCGCGCGGCGTCCGCCGCTTCGAACATGTAGAAGAAGACGAGAAAGCTGAGCTGTTCGGCGTTCTGTGCCGGGTTCGGATAGCCGCCGCCGTAGAGATGGTCGCGGATGCGGTCGATGCCGCAGCGGAGATCGGGGGTCAGGGGCATCGCCGGGATTTCATCGGCGGGCGGACGACTCCCGCGCCGCTATGCGGGCGGGGTGGAACGCGATCAGGGCCGGGAGGAAAAGCGCGAGAGCCGACGGAAAGACCGGCACGGCTCGTCACGACCCTCGGCGACGCGGGCCGATCATCAGGCGCGAACAACGCCAGGGTCCTTGCAAATCTTGCGGGCGAGTGCGTCATCGATCTCGGTATGCCGGGGAACGGCCGAACGCCGGTTCAGAGCAGGGTTGTGCCACCAGGAGTGCCGGGCACCTTCTCGAAGCAACTCGCATCCGTTCCTGCGCAAATGCCGCAGGAACTCCCGGCGCTTCATACGGCGATGGAGATCTCTTCGAAGTCCTCACCGGCGGCGGCGGTCGCCTCGCGGCGATTCAGCTCCAGCGCTTCGCGCAGCGTCACCGTGAGTGTTTCCAGCAACGCGGCCTTCGTGCGTTCCTGGCAATTCACGCCGGGAACCTCTGCGATCCAGCCGATCCACCAGGGACCGGACCGCTTCATGACGGCGGTAAACCCTTCCTTCATGGCCATCCGAATCCTGTCCTGGCTTTCGCGGGAACCCCGACCGTAGCCCGGCCCGATCGGCCGACTAGATCTCGCGACCAGGCCGAGCCGCCCTTCGAGCCGTGGCCCGAGGATCGACCGGATAGCGCCGGAGACTATCCCGGCAGTACAGTGGGGACAACATCGCGTTCCGAACCCGCAAGCTCGAGAAGACCTTCAACTCGGCGGTCGCTCTCAAGCGGGCTTACGGGGCGCGGATGGCGAAGGTGATCATGATTCGGCTCGCGGTTCTGCGGGCGGCCCGAAATCTGGCGTTGGTGCCGACTTCGCGGCCGGAGCGGGTACACCGGCTTCGTGGCGACCGGCACGACCAATACGCGGTGGACCTCGTTCATCCGTATCGGCTCGTCTTCGAGCTCGATCACGCGCCGCTTCTGCGCGTGGAGGACGGAGGGGTCAACGCCGAGCAGATGACCGCGATCGTGATCGTCGAAGTGATCGACTATCACTGACGAAGGAGATGGAGATGGCGCGTGCGATCAATCAATACCGGCCGGACTATGCGTTCCAGATCCTCCTGGGAATAGAAGGTGGCGATTTCGCGGGCGTGGGCGTCCCGGCCGCGGTCCAGGAAGCGCACCTCCTCGCCGTTCGAGAGGAAGACGAAGGGGACGTCGAGCAGCGTTGCGTAATGGATGCCCTGGTCCTGTGCGGTGAGCGGCGGGACGCTCGCGCGCTTGGCCTCGACGACGGCCATGGGCCGCCCGGCGCGGCTGCAGAGCACGTAGTCGGCGCGCGAGCCGTCCGGCAGCGCGTGTTCGAACAGGACGCTCACGCCGTCGGCCAGGTTCCATCCGGCGTCGGCGAGCAGGGCGTCGATCCTGACGCGGGAGAACGCCTCGGTGGTGCCGGTCATCGGCCCGCTACGTCCAGCCCTGCGCGGAAGGCTCCATGCGCCCGTCCCTGTCTGCGCGGGATGATCCACGGTACGCGATCCTGTCGGTGACGGCCAAGGGATGACACGACCGTGTCCGGGACGTTGGCGGGAATCGCCGTCGATGCGTCCGGCGCCAGCCTTTTCCAATACGAAGACGAGTCTGTGGGGAGCGCGACGTGTGAGCGTGTCGCCGGTGTTCGAGCGAGTGGTGTGCCTGGCGCCGCGGCGCCGGGCGGGCAGCGCGGCGGGAAGCGGGGATCAGGCGGCGACGCCCCGGGCTCACCCGATGGATGGAATAACACGTCGCGGGCCTGGACGGCATCGAAGTCGCTGGCGGGGTGGGCGGTGGCGTCGAGCGGCCCGAAGGTGATGCCGGGCTTGGGGAAGCGCTCGGGGGTATCGAGTATCGGGATGCTTCCGCACCCGAAGGTACGCCGAAACGTATTGCCTGATCTCAAGCGACCTGCTATTCATGGCGGACCCGGGCTGCGCCCCCCTGGTGGCCATTCAGACCGCCCTCGCAGGCTCACTTCTCGCTGGATTCACATCCTCCCTCCAGGCGCATGTCTCGTTGGACAAGACTGCGCCTGTAATGTCCAATGAGAAAGGGAGCATGAACGAGGGCATGGCGCACGAGCCGCAAGGGGCGCTGGAGCCTCGTTCGATTTGGTCGGCATGGCGGCTTGGACGCGCCGCCGCAAGGACGGAGTTCCCGGGCCTGGGGCGAGCGGAGGCACATCCGCCGGGGGGTCACGCCGCGGCGGGCACGGCGCCGTGGACTTTGCGGAACAGCGCATTGCGGGCACGGTTGAGGGCCTTGGCGGCCTGCTCGTAGTCCCGCATCTTCACCGCGCCGCGTCTGTTCTGCTTCGGCTCGGGGCGGCAGACCACGACGCGCTGGAGGTTCTCGGGGGTGCGCGCCTCGCCCGGGGTGAAGATCGCGAGATCCACCCGCCGCCGGCCCGCGACCAGAGCCGGGAAGTCCGCCTCCATGTCGTCCACGGAGATCCCGTATTCGTGGAACAGGGCACGGGCGATCCGCTGGCGCACCAGCTCCCTGATCGACGATCGCGTGGCGTTGCGAGGCGCATCGTGCGAGTGCTCGTGTACAAGGGGGGGTAGTCTCCGTGGAAACGGGGGGCGGTCTCGATTTCGGCATGGTGGATACCTCCTCCCCGAAGGGTCGGGTGTCCACGAAATCGGGTCGACTCCACCCACTATCAGGCATTGTCGACGAACTGTCGCCTCTTCGACAAAACGACGAAAACTTGTTCGCCAATCGGGATTTGGTTCCAGCTATGCCGGATTGGGAAGCATCTTCGGGCCGCCGGACAACGAAGAAGACATGTCTTCAATGAGACACGGAACCGGGGCTCACCCGGCATGACGCCGCTGCACGTGGTCGTTCTCGCGGCGGGTCAGGGGAAGCGCATGCGCTCGGACCTGCCGAAGGTCCTGCATCTTCTCGCCGGGCGTCCGCTCCTGTCACACGTCATCGACGCGGCCGGCGGGCTCGGCACGGCGCGCGTGCACGTCGTGTACGGGCACGGTGGCGGGGCCGTGCGGGAAGCCATGACCGCGGCCGACATCGAATGGGTGGAGCAGCGCGAGCAGCTCGGCACCGGTCACGCCGTCGCGCAGGCCATGCCCGGCATTCCCGACGATGCGACGGTGCTGGTCCTCTACGGTGACGTGCCGCTGGTCAATCCCGCCACGCTGCACGAGACCGCGACCCTGGCCGGCGGCAGCGGCATCGCGCTCATTACCGCGGCGGTGGACGATCCGGGCGGATACGGCCGGATCGTCCGCGACACGGACGGGCACGTTCTCGGCATCGTCGAAGAAGGAGATGCGAGCGACGAGCAGCGCGCCATTGCGGAGATCAACACCGGGATCCTCGCCGCTCGCGCCGGGAAGCTGCGGGGTTGGCTCCGGGGATTGAGCCGCGACAACGCGCAGGGCGAGTACTACCTCACCGGCGTCGTCGCCCGCGCGGTCGAGGAGGGGGCGTCGGTCCGCACCGTGCCGCCGGAGGCGATCGAGGAGGTGCTCGGGGTCAACGACCGGGTGCAGCTCACGGTGCTTGAACGGTTCCACCAGCGGCGTCTCGCCGAAACCCTCATGCGCGAAGGGGCGAGCCTTGCCGACCCCGCCAGGATCGACGTCCGGGGCCGCGTGCGCACCGGGAGGGACGTCTTCATCGACGTGAACGTCGTGCTCGAAGGCGACGTCGTCCTCGGCGATCGGGTGAGCATCGGTCCGGGCTGCGTGATCATGGACACGGTGATCGAGCCGGATACCGAGATCCGCGCCCACTGCGTCATCGAAGGAGCGCACGTCGGGGTCGGGTGCCTGGTCGGTCCGTTCGCGCGGCTGCGTCCCGATGCACAGCTCGCGCGCGGCGTGCACGTCGGGAACTTCGTCGAGGTCAAGAACGCGACCCTTGGCGAAGGCTCGAAGGCGAACCATCTCACCTACATCGGGGACAGCCGGGTCGGTCGCGACGTCAACGTGGGCGCGGGGGTCGTCACCTGCAACTACGACGGGACGAACAAGCACACGACGGTGATCGGGGACAACGTCTTCATCGGATCGGGGGTGATGCTGGTCGCGCCGCTCACCGTCCACGCCGGCGCGACGATCGGGGCGGGCTCGACCATCGGGAAGGATACGCCGCCCGATGCCCTGACGGTGGCCCGGGCGCCGCAGAAATTCTTCGGGAACTGGCGGCGCCCGCGCAAACGCTGAACACCGCGGAGCGGCGGAGCCTGGGAACGGCGCGTTCCGTCCCGCCCACATGTCTCGCGCCAGCGGGATGAGCGCCTGCCGAAGCAGTCGTCAACCACTCACGGATCGGAAAGCAGGAAAACGAAAGCCCCGCCGGAGCGGGGCTTTCGAGACTGCTCGACCAGGCACGGGCGTCTCACATCATCCCGTCCATCCCTCCCATGCCCCCCGGCGGCATCGCCGGGCCGTCGTCCTTCTTCGGCTTCTCCGCCACCGTCGCCTCCGTCGTGATCAGCAACCCCGCGATCGACGCCGCGTTCTGCAACGCCGTGCGCACCACCTTCGTCGGGTCCAGAATCCCCATCTTCACCAGGTCCCCGTACTCCTCGGTCTGCGCGTTGAACCCGAAGTTGCCCTTCCCGTCCGAGATACGGTTCTGCACCACCGACGGCTCGCCTCCCGCATTGGCCACAATCTGGCGCAACGGCTCCTGCATCGCCCGGCGCGCGATCGAGATCCCCACGTTCTGGTCCTCGTTCTCTCCCTCCAGTCCCTTGAGCTTGTTCAACGCCCGCACCAGCGCCACTCCACCGCCGGGCACCACACCTTCCTCCACCGCCGCGCGCGTCGAATGCAACGCATCCTCCACCCGCGCCTTCTTCTCCTTCATCTCCACTTCCGTCGCCGCTCCCACCTTGATCACCGCCACTCCGCCGGCCAGCTTCGCAACACGCTCCTGAAGCTTCTCACGGTCGTAGTCCGACGAAGTCTCCTCGATCTGCTGCTGGATCTGCCCCACACGCGCCTTGATGTCCGACCCCTTCCCCGCGCCGTCGATGATCGTGGTGTTCTCCTTGCCCACCTGCACCCGCTTCGCACGGCCCAGGTCGTCCAGCGTCGTCTTCTCCAGCGACAACCCCACCTCCTCGCTGACCACCTGCCCGCCGGTCAGGATCGCCATGTCCTGCAACATCGCCTTGCGACGGTCGCCGAACCCCGGCGCCTTCACCGCCGCCACCTTCACGATGCCGCGGATGGTGTTCACCACCAGCGTCGCCAGCGCCTCGCCCTCCACGTCCTCGGAAATCACCAGCAACGGCTTGCCCGACTTCGCCACCCCTTCGAGCACCGGCAGCAGGTCGCGGATGTTCGACACCTTCTTGTCGTGCAGCAGGATGTAGGGGTCCTCCAGCTCCGCCGACATCGAGTCCTGGTCGTTGATGAAGTACGGCGACAGGTACCCACGGTCGAACTGCATCCCCTCCACCACGTCCAGCTCGTTGTCCAGGCTCTTGCCTTCCTCGACGGTGATGACCCCTTCCTTGCCCACCTTGTCCATCGCCTCGGCGATGATGGAGCCGATGGCGTCGTCACCGTTGGCCGAAATCGTCCCCACCTGGGCAATCGCGGTGCTGTCCTTGATCGGCTTCGACAGCGAGCGCAGCCCGTCCACCGCATTGCCCACCGCCTTGTCGAGGCCGCGCTTCAGATCCATCGGGTTCATCCCCGCGGCCACCGCCTTCAAGCCCTCGCGCATCATCGCCTGGGCCAGCACCGTCGCGGTGGTGGTGCCGTCGCCGGCCACGTCGGAGGTCTTCGACGCCACCTCCTTGACCATCTGCGCGCCCATGTTCTCGAACCTGTCTTCGAGCTCGATCTCCTTGGCCACCGACACCCCGTCCTTGGTCACCGTGGGGGCGCCGAAGCTCTTCTCCAGCACCACGTTGCGGCCCTTGGGGCCGAGGGTGATCTTCACCGCGTTGGCCAGGATGTTGACCCCGGCGGACATGCGCGCCCGGGAGTCTTCGCTGAATCGTACGTCTTTCGCTGCCATGTTCGTGTCCTCTGTTGCAGTGTCGAAGCGCTGCCCGCGGGTCAGCCTTCGATGACGGCCATGAGGTCGTCCTCGCGCATCACGAGAAGCTCATCACCGTCGATCTTGATCTCGGTTCCGGAGTACTTGCCGAACAGCACCTTGTCACCGGCCTTCACGTCGAGCGGGCGCACCGAGCCGTCGTCCAGGATCTTCCCCTTGCCGGTGGCCACGACCTTGCCGCGGATCGGCTTCTCGGTGGCGGTGTCCGGGATCACGATCCCGCCCGCCGACGTGCGTTCCTCCTCCTCGCGCTCCACGATCACGCGGTCGTGCAAGGGGCGGATCTTCTGCTTCGCCTTCTTTGCCATTGCTGTGAAATCTCCCATAGGTTGCCGGCCGGAATCGGAATTCGAATCGGCCATGTGTCCCCGATCGAACGACGGGAGCCGGCGGCTCCCCCCGTCAGGCGGTGGCAATATGGGGATAGGGGGATGGTTTTCAAGACACGGGCGGTGCAAGGCCGGAACGGGTGGCAAGGCTCTGCCGGACGTGGCGAGGGGAGAGCACGTCCCGCGCCCGGAGCCGCGGCAAGGCCCTGCCGGACGGCGCCGGGCGCGGCCGATGCCGATGCCGATGCTCCCGGCGGGGAGGCCGGCAATTCCCGCCAGGCCCGAAGGTGTCCGTTGCACCACCAGGACGGGACGCTCGGACGGCAGGGAAGGCCGCGAAAGCCCGATGACACGACCGTGTCCGGGACGCGAGCGGGAATTGTCGGCAGGCAACGGGTCCTTGCGCTGGAATCTCACCGGAGGCGCCCCCACAATGAATGAGCGGGGCAACATGGTCTCCGCAACCGCCGCCGCTTCACGGAGAGCTCGAACGTCATGAACCGGATCCTGCTGTTCGTCGCAACGAACCTCGCCGTCCTGTTCATCCTGAACGTCTCGCTGCGCGTCCTGGGCGTGGACGGGATGCTCGAGACGCAGGGCGGGGGCATCGACATGACCGCGCTGCTCGTCATCTCCGCGGTGATCGGCATGGGCGGCTCGTTCATCTCGCTCGCGATCTCGAAGTGGATGGCGAAGCGGTCGACCGGCGCCCGGGTCATCGATCGTCCGGGCAACCGCACCGAACGCTGGCTGCTCGACACGGTGGCGCGCCAGGCGCGCCAGGCCGGCATCAGGATGCCGGAGGTGGCGGTCTACGATGCGCCCGAGATCAACGCGTTCGCGACGGGCATGAACCGCAACAATGCGCTCGTCGCGGTGAGCACGGGACTGCTGGCCAACATGTCGGCCGACGAGGCCGAGGCGGTGCTCGGGCACGAGGTCAGCCACGTCGCGAACGGCGACATGGTCACCCTGACCCTGATCCAGGGCGTGGTGAATACCTTCGTCATCCTGCTCTCGCGCGTCGTCGGCCACGTCGTGGACCGCGTCGTGTTCCGGAATGCGCGCGGTTACGGCCCCGGCTACTTCATCGCGGTGATCGTCGCGCAGGTCGTGTTGTCGGTCCTCGCCTCGATCATCGTGATGTGGTTCTCGCGCCGGCGGGAGTACCGGGCCGACGAAGGCGGCGCGGCGCTGGCGGGACGCGGCAAGATGATTGCGGCGCTCCGGCGGCTGCGCTCGAATGGCGGCGAGGAGCCGGAGCTGCCGAACGAAATGGCCGCGTTCGGCATCTCGGGGCGTACCGGCGGCGGCGGTTTCGCCCACCTGTTCCGCAGCCATCCGCCGCTGGATAACCGTATCGCGGCGTTGGAGGCGGCGGCGCCCTGAGGATCGGGCCGGCGGAAGATGCGAGGGAGCCGGGTGGCGAGATGCGGTTCAAGGATTACTACGAAACGCTCGGAGTGGCGCGCGGCGCGTCGCAGGAGGACGTCAAGCGCGCGTACCGGCGTCTCGCCCGCAAGTACCATCCCGACGTCTCGAAGGAGGGGGACGCCGAATCGCGCTTCAAGGAGATCGGTGAGGCGTACGAGGTCCTGAAGGACCCCGAGAAGCGGGCCGCCTACGATCGGTTCGGCAAGGACTGGAAGCACGGCCAGGAGTTCCGGCCGCCTCCGGGCTGGGAGCGGCAGTTCGACTTCGGCGGCGGGCCCTCCGGCGCCTCCGGCTTCAGCGACTTCTTCGAGACGCTGTTCGGACAGGGCCGCGGCCCCGGCGGCTTTCACGGCGCGCGCGGGCCGGCGCGGACCGGGGGCGGGGATCAGAGTGCGAAGATCGAGATCCCGCTCGAGGACGCCTACCACGGCGCGGCCCGCACCATCACCCTCCACGACGGCCGGGCGCTGAACGTGAAGATCCCCAGAGGCATTGCCGAAGGCCAGCGCATCCGTCTGGGCGGGCAGGGCGCCGCCAGGAGGGGAGGCGGGCCGGCGGGCGATCTGTATCTCACCGTCACCTACGCGGCGCACCCGCTGTTCAGGGCCGAGGGCCGCGACGTGCATCTCACGCTCCCGGTCGCGCCGTGGGAAGCCGCCCTCGGAGCGACGGTCGCGGTGCCGACGCTCGGGGGCAAGGTCGGACTCAAGATCCCCCGCGGCTCCAGGGCCGGCCGAACCCTGCGACTGAAGGGGCGTGGGCTTCCGGGCCGGCCGAACGGCGATCAGTACGTCGCGCTGGAGATCGTCGTGCCTCCCGCCGATACCCCGGAGGCGGAGTCGTTGTACCGGACGATGGCGGAGTCGATGCGCTTCGATCCGAGGGCCGACTTTCCGGCCTGATGCCATGCCGTCTTGCTGGCCACTTTCGGGGCCGCTCCCCGGCTCGCGCCCATCCGTGGTCGTGGAGCGGCAGGCGATGCGGGCCGACCCCGCGGCGGCGATGCTCCTCGGCGCCGAATGCCATGCCATCGTGCAGGCCACTTTCGGGGCCGTTTCCCGGCTCGTGCATATCCGTGGTCGTGGAGCGGTGAGCGATGCGGGCTGACCCCGCGGCGGCGTCGATGCTCCTCGGCGCGGAAGCGGTGCGCGAGCGCTGCCACGAGCTGCTCGCCGCGTGCGAGCGCGGTGACCTTGCGCATTTCGTGCTCGATGCGGAGAAGCTCGCCGATGCCGCCGACTACGTCGCCGGCGAGGTGCGACGCAACCACCCGTCGCTCGCCGTCCCGTTTCACAGCCGGTGGCGGCACTTCGAGGCCGGCGGCATCGATCGGATCACGCCGCTGCTCGAAGGCATCGACGGCCACGAACGTGCACGCATCCGATTCGACCTCGCGGTCACCAGCGTGTTGCTCGATGCCGGCGCGGGATCGGCCTGGCGGTGGAGGGAACCCGGTGCCGGTTCGGAGCTTGCGCGCTCCGAGGGCCTCGGCGTCGCCAGCCTGCACCTGTTCGCCTCCGGCGCATTGTCGTCCGACCCCGGGCAGCCGCTTCGCGCCGACGCCGGCGGGCTCATGCGGGTGACGGCAGAGACGGTCTCGCGGGCGTTCCAGGTCGATGCGGGGAACCCGCTCGCCGGACTCGACGGGCGGGTGGCGCTGCTGCACGCGCTCGGGGATGCGCTCCGCGCGAATCCCGCGTTGTTCGGGAACGCCCCGGCCCGCCCCGGCAACCTGTTCGACTCCCTGACCACGGGCCGCACGTCGGTGGCCCTCCCCGACGTACTGCACGCGGTGCTCCACGGCCTTGGGGCGATCTGGCCCGGCCGCATCGCCCTCGGCGGGATCAATCTCGGCGACGTGTGGCGTCATCCCGCCGTGGTGCGCGACGGCGCCACCCACGGGCTCGTTCCGTTCCACAAGCTCTCGCAATGGCTCACGTACTCACTCGTCGAGCCGATGGCGGCGGCGGGTGTCGAGGTCACCGGGATCGATGCACTCACCGGCCTCGCCGAATACCGCAACGGAGGGCTGTTCGTCGACCTCGGGGTCCTCGCGTTGCGCGATCCCGGAGCGGCGGCCTCACCGCTGGCGGTCGATTCGGAGCTGGTCGTCGAGTGGCGCGCCCTCACCGTGGCGCTGCTCGATCGGCTCGCGCCGCTGGTATGGGAACGCCTCGGGCTCGCCGCCGATCCTCCGCCCCTGGTCAAGATGCTCGAAGGCGGCACCTGGAGCGCGGGACGCCGCATCGCGGCCGAGCGCCGCCCCGGCGGCGGACCGCCGATCGAAGTGGTCAGCGACGGCACGGTGTTCTGACCCGGCCGCAGTGAGGCTGCGCCTGCTCTCCGGTCGCCCGAACCTCATTCGCCGCCGCGGAGAACCCCCTGCCGCGCGGACAAGCACGGCTCCTTCGGACGCGCCATCGGGAATGGCGACGGTCATGCCCTGTCTTGGCGGACGATCCGCATGAAGTTGTCGTAGATGCAGCGCGCGCTACGGTTGAGGTCGGCCATGCCGGCGGCCGCCCTGGCCTCGAACGCGGCCAGGGCGCCCTCGCCCATCGCGTGCTCCAGGGCCTGCTCGTAGGCGGGAACTTCGCCCCATTGGGGCACCGTGTCGCCGGTGATCTCGATGTGGTACTGGATGCTGAAGGCGTGGCCGGCGTAGCCGAGCGCCTGCACCGCGCAGGCCCGGGACGCGGCGAGGGTCTGCGCGCCGGGCGGCGCCCGCAATACCTCCGCGCCATGCCACTGAAGGCAGGAGTGGACCGCCGGCAGGCCTTCGAAGATCGGGCTCGCGCGGCCCGCCTCCGTCAGCTCCACCTCCATGATGCCGATCTCGGGCTCGGCCGCCGGCCCGACCTCGCCGCCGAGCGCCTGCGCGAGAAGCTGGTGGCCGAGGCAGAAGCCGAAGAACGGCGTCTTCCGTTCGACGACCGCCTCCCGGATCGCCACGCGCTCGGGCTCCAGCCACGGGTAGGCGTCGTCCTCCCAGACGTCCATCGGACCGCCCATGACCCACAGCGCGTCGTAGGCGCCGAGGTCCGGGATCGGCTCGCCTTCGTCGAGCTCGACCGCGGTCCATTCGATGCCGTCCTCATGCAGGAAGTCCCGGAACACCCCAGGGTGCTCGATCGCGATGTGCTGGAAGACCAGGACCCTCGGATTGGCTGCGGACATCGGTGACTCCCGTGGCGGCGATGCGGAGGCATGTTATCGGGTGCCGGCCGAAGCCGAAACCGGCGCCCGGACGTTCGGCAGGGTGATTTCACGCTGCGGAATGAATTGCGCACGCGGCTCGGTTCGATGGAATCAAGCCGGCGGGCATCCTGGAAACGGCCTCTTCATACCCGCATACCGAGCCTGTCCGCTTCCAGGTCACGAGTCGAGTCGAATGAAATCGCCCCGGACGTTCGGCTCCGGTCACCGCCGATCGCCCGCCCCGGCGTCGCATCGCCGCCGTCGCCACCACCTCAGGACGCGGGAGCGAGGGAGGCGAGGAACTCGCGCATCGGGGGCCAGTAGCCGGGCCTGGTCTGGATGTCGTTGTGATCCGCCTCCGGAATGAGCGTCCATCGCTTCGGGCCGGCCCAGGCATCGTGCAGGCGCCGCGAGAACGCGGGTGGGATGAGCCGATCGCGTTCTCCGGCCAGCACCAGCAGGGGCGCCTCGATCCCCGGTGCGCGCGCCAGCGAATCGAAGGGATGCTTGAGAAGCAGGGAGACCGGGACGAACGGGTACTGCTTCCGGGCGAGGCTGCGCAGGCTGTCGAAGGGGGAGACGAGCACCACCGCGCGCACCGGCCGGTTCGCGGCAAGCTGTACCGCGACCCCGCTGCCGAGGCTGCGCCCGAAGACCACGATGCGGTTCGGATCGACGTCGGCACGCGCCGCGAGCCGGTCGTGGATGGCGATCGCGTCGGCGACGAGCGCGGCCTCGCCGGGCCGCCCTTCGCTCAGTCCGTAGCCGCGGTAGTTGAAGGCTGCAACCGACCAGGGTGCGAGCATCGGTGCATCGTGCATCTGCCCGGACACCTCCTCCGCGTTGCCGCCGAAGTAGATCACGAGGCCCGGTGAAGGTGTCTCTTCGGCGGTATGCCGGAGCCAGCCGTGCAGCCGCGTGCCGTCATGCGCCGTCACCTCGACCTCGGTGGTGCCCGGCAGAACCCCGACCGCGTACCGGTCGACGTCCGCCAGCGGCCGGGTCAGGAAAATGAGCTGCTCCTGGAGCAGGTAGAGCCCTCCGCACAGACCGATGAAGATCGCGAGCCCGGCGGACAGAAGCATCAGCATGGTTCCCTTGGCATTCACCGTCCTCGCCGCCCGTCTCGACGTTTCGTCACCATGGGGACGGTCGCGCCGTCCCGAGGGTTCGAGTCATGGATCGAAGCGGACACCGCGAGGCCCGGCTCGGCCGGAAGCGGTCGCGGTCGCTCGGTCCCGATGCCCACCCGGCCGGCGGTTCGGCTGATCGCGCCCGGTCTCGCGGGGTCGGCTCAGGCAGGCAGCGGCCGGTGCCCGCCTCCGGCCGCCCGAGGGTGCCCGATGCCGAAGTCGTCGAGTCCCGAGACATCCCGCGCGGACCTGGATCAGGGGGCGGGTGTGATGCGCGGAGCCGCGGCTGTCGGCGATCGGCATGTCGCCCACGTGCGGGTTGTCGGCGATCAGCCGGGCGGCGAGGGACTGGAGGTGCGCCAGCTCGTCGGGCGGCAGCCGGAACTCCGGCACCACCACTCCGTCGGCACGACAGGCGCCAATCTCGGCTTCCGACAGGATGTTCACGCCCGGACAGCAATTTCCGCTAACCCCCTGAACTCGATTGCATGACCGGGATTTCGCGGCCATCCCGGCCGCCTGGGCATTTGATCGTTGTGGTTCATGGGACGTTTTCGGGCTTGGCGGAAATTGCTGACGCCCGGGCCCTCTTCTCTGCGAGCGGTCAGGGTGACCTTATCATGACCGGTCTCCTGACCCGGCTACCAGGAGGCGCCGCTCCGCCGTGCCCCGGGCGAGCACGGCCGGACACCCGTCCACGCGGGCGCCGCCGGGTGCCCGCCAATCGCCCGCCAATCGCCCGCCACCGCGAACCGCCGGCCCCCCGTTCGCGCGGACGGTACGCTTCGGCCGCCTATAATCCGGTCCACCGAAATGAACGGAACCGCGGCATGCGCCGTCTCGACGGGGCAGGATCGACGATCTCGATGTGGCACGAGGGTGACTACTCCGCCCACACCCGGGGTGCGAAGGACGTCATCGATGGGGCTCGGGACCTCGCATGCGATGCGATTGCGGAGATGGACGTCGCGGGTTCCCGCGAGCCGTTCCACATCGCCGACTACGGGGCGGCCGACGGCGGGACCTCGATCGACCTCCACCGTGCGACGATCTCGGCGTTGCGCGAGCGCGCCCCGGGCCGCACGGTGTGCATCACCTATACCGACCTCCCGCGCAACGACTACTCCGCCCTGTTCACCACCGCCCACGGCGGCCGGCCGGGGGTCACGAGCTATCGCGACGAGCACGACGGCGTCTTCGTCTACGCCGCGGCGACGAGCTTCTTCGAGCCGATCTTTCCACCCGAAACGATCGACTTCGGGTTCTCCGCGACCGCGATGCACTGGCTGAGCGCGCTGCCGAGCCCGGTGAGCGATCACATCCACATGGCCGGCGCGCGCGGTGAGGAGCTGGAGGCCCTGCGCGCACGCGCCCTTGCCGACTGGCAGGACATCCTCCTCGCTCGTGCGGCGGAGCTGAAGCCGGGTGGGCGGCTCCTGACGATCAACCTCGCGCTGTCGGAAGACGGCCGCCACATGGGCAATACCGGCGGTGCGAACATGTTCGACGTCATGAACCGCCTGTGGCGCGGGCTGGTCGACGACGGAACGATCACCGCATCGGAGTACCGGCGAACCACCATTCCGCAGTTCTACAGAACCCCGGCCGAGTTCCATGCGCCGCTGCTCGACCCTGGCGGCCCGGTCCGGTGCGCGGGACTGCGGCTCGTGCGCGCACACACCCGGTTCACCCGTTGTCCGTATGCGGCGGGTTTCGCCGAGGACCGCGACGCCGGCCGCTTCGCCGAGACCTACGTCCCCAACACCCGCACCTGGAGCGAAACGGTGTTCGTCAACGCCCTGGACGCGACCCGCCCCCTCTCGCAGCGCCAGGCGATCGTCGATCGCTACTTCAGAAGCTTCGCCGACCTCGTCCGCTCGGACCCCGACCCGCACGCGATGGACTACATCCACGAGTGCATGGTGATGGAGAAGGTCCGGCCCGGGGAGGGCTGAATCGGCCCGGCAATTCCCGCCAGCGTCCCGGATACGGTCATGTCATCGGGATTTGGCGGCCTTCTCTACCATCCGGGCGTCCGGTCGTGGTGATTCAACGGACGTGATCGGACTTGGCGGGAATTGCCGGGATCGGCTGGAATCGGTGGAATGCGGTGACGGCCGTGCGCATGACGCTCGGCTCTTGATGTAGTCTGAACGCACTCGTGCCGGCCCGTTGTGAAATCCGCTTGCACCGATGCACCGGAGGCTCCGGATGAACCGATACGACCTCGTCATCCGCGGCGGCACCGTCGCCACCGCCGCCGACACGTTCCCGTCCGACGTGGGGATCCGGGACGGGAAGATCACCGCCCTCGGTCAGGGGCTGGACGAAGGCCGGGACGAGATCGACGCCTCGGGCAAGCTCGTGCTGCCGGGCGGGATCGACAGCCACTGCCACATCGAGCAGATGTCGGCGAGCGGCCTCCTCTGCGCGGACGACTTCTACACGGGGTCGGTCTCCGCCGCGTTCGGCGGCACCACCACCATCGTCCCCTTCGCCGCGCAGCACCGCGGGCAGTCGCTGCGCGAGGTCGTCGAGGCGTACCACGGCTGCGCCGGCCCCAAGGCGGTCGTCGACTACGCCTTCCACCTCATCATTTCGGATCCCACCGCGCAGATCCTCGGCCAGGAGCTGCCCGCCCTGATCGAGGACGGCTACACCTCGTTCAAGGTGTACATGACCTACGACCTCCTGAAGCTCGACGACTACCAGATGCTCGACGTGCTCTCGCTCGCCCGGCGCGAGGGCGCGATGACGATGGTGCACGCCGAGAACCACGACATGATCCGATGGCTTACCGACCGGCTCCTCGACGGCGGACACCGGGCGCCGAAGTACCACGCGGTCAGCCATGCGCGGGTCGCGGAGAGCGAGGCGACGAGCCGGGCCATCGACCTCGCGAGGCTCGTCGACGTCCCGATGCTCATCGTGCACGTGTCCGGGGCGGAGGCCGCCGCCGCCATCCGCCGCGCGCAGGATCTGGGGCTTCGGATCTACGGCGAGACCTGCCCCCAGTACCTGTTCCTGACCGCTGCGGACCTCGACCGCGGCGGCATGGAGGGCGCGAAGTTCTGTTGCAGCCCGCCCCCGCGCGACGCCGCCAACCAGGAGCACGTCTGGCGCGGGCTCGTGAACGGCACGTTCCAGGTGTTCTCCTCCGACCACGCGCCGTATCGCTTCGACGAGACCGGCAAGCTCGCGGCCGGCCCCGACGCCTCGTTCAAGAAGATCGCCAACGGCGTGCCGGGTCTCGAACTGCGCCTGCCGCTACTGTTCAGCGAAGGCGTCGGCCGCGGCCGGATCGACCTCAACCGCTTCGTGGCCCTGGCCTCGACCAACGCGGCGCGGCTCTACGGGCTGTATCCGCGCAAGGGCACGATCGCGATCGGCTCCGACGCGGACCTGGCGATCTGGGACCCCGAGCGCGAGGTCACGGTCACCTGGGACGCCCTGCACGACAACGTCGGGTACACGCCTTACGAAGGGCGGCGCATCGAGGGATGGCCGGTGACCGTGCTCTCCCGCGGACGCCGGGTGGTCGACGGCGGCGCGCTGCACGTCGAGCGCGGCAGCGGGGAGTTCCTGCGCTGCGAACGCCCGGAGGCCGCGCGACCCCTCGGCCGCCGGGTGCCGGAGATGGATCCGGCGACGAACTTCGGGGCGGCGCTTTGAGCCGTCCCCTGTCCGTGAAGTCCTGACGAGACGGTCCGTCCCGCGCCGTTACGCTGCCTCATTCTTCTGCGCGCCCACCATGTCGAGAATGACGTGGCGGAGACGTCCGCGCGCGGGAACCGGCTATCCGGGCGCCTCGTCGAAGCGCGGCAGATCGCCGGCGATCTCGTACCACGGCGCCTTCGACGCCACGAAGATGTGATCGTCGGCTCCGCGTCCCGGGTCGTCGTCGAGCGAACCGAAGGGGATCACCGCGATGCCGCGCTCGGGGTCGAGCCGCGGCAGCCCGGAGCCGCACGTCGGGCAGAACACCTGGCTGAAGA
The DNA here is from genome assembly GCA_958295465.1 of uncultured Gammaproteobacteria bacterium. Classification (GTDB taxonomy): domain Bacteria; phylum Pseudomonadota; class Gammaproteobacteria; order HK1; family HK1; genus HK1. The sequence goes on along the minus strand of OY282353.1, from coordinate 5,478,061 downwards.
AGCGCGCTTCCGGGAGCCGGTAGGTCCTGAGCGTGTCTTCGCCGCGGATGTAGCGCACGCCGTCCATCGCGGTGAAGCCGTTGGTGGCATGCGCCGCCCCGCGCGCCTTGCGACAGCGCGTGCAGTGGCAGTTGTGGACCATCGTGATCTCGCCGGTGACCTCGTAGGCGACGCTTCCGCACAGGCAGCTTCCGCGCAGCATCCCGTCGGCGGACGGGGGCGGGTCCGTCCGCGCGACGCGCGGTGCATCGCGACTCGGCATGATGTCGTGCTGTGGCAGCGAATCGGTGATCGTGTGCCACGGCGCCTTCCACTTCGCGTAGATGTGGGAGGAAGGCCGGATCTGCGGATCGCCGTCGAGCGGACCGGCGGGGATGGCCATCGTCTCGCCGCCGACCGGATACGGCGCCACGGACCCGCATTGCGAGCAGAAAGCGCGGGGGAAACCCGGCGAAGACTCGTAGCTGGTGACCGCTTCCTCGCCGCCGTCGAACCGGAAGTGTGCCCGGCTCCCGCCGGTGTAGGTCGCGAACGGCGCGCCGTGCGCCTTGCGGCACATCCGGCAGTGGCAGTGGATCATGCGTTCCAGCGCACCCTCGAACGACCAGCGCACCGTACCGCACAGGCAGCTTCCTCGGATCATCGTCACGTCTCCCCATCAGCCACGGCCGTCCCAGGCCAGGAAATTGGCGAGCAGCGCAAGACCGGCACGCTGGCTCTTCTCAGGGTGGAACTGTACCGCGAAGAGCTGCTCGGCGGCGGCGGCGGCGGTGAATTCCACGCCATGTTCGCTCGTGCCCGCGACGCTCGCATCGTCGTCGGGGCAGGCGTGGTAGCTATGTACGAAATAGAACCGTTCGGCGTCGTCGATGCCGCGCCACAGCGGGTGATCGGATCGCTGGCGCACCCGGTTCCAGCCCATGTGGGGGACCTTGAGGCGTCGGCCCTGCCCATCCGTCGTATCCGACGGAAAGCGGATCGAGTGTCCCGCGAGCCATCCGAATCCGGGTGTGCCCGGATCCTCGTCGCTGGAATCGAACAGCACCTGCAGGCCCATGCAGATCCCGAGCACCGGCTTGACCCCGAGGCACCCGCGCACCGGTTCCACGAGCCGGTGCGCGGCGAGCTCCGCCATGCAGTCGCGCATCGCGCCCTGCCCCGGAAACACCACCCGATCGGCGTTCTCGATCACGCGGGCGTCGTCCGTGACCCGGACCTCGACGCGGCTTCCGGCGACGTGCTCGACCGCCTTCGACACCGAGCGGAGGTTGCCCATGCCGTAGTCGACCACCGCGACCGTTTCCGCGCTCATCGTGCGCGCCGGGACGGCGTCGGGGCAGGCTGCCGCGGCTCGCGGCGCAGGGCCGAACGCCTTGCACACCGCCTCGGCAACGCGATATGCGTCACCGTATCGGATCGGCCGGCTCGCCTCACAGCACGCCCTTCGTCGACGGCACCGCCTCGCCGAGCCGCTCGTCCCGGGCCACGGCCATGCGCATCGCGCGGCCGAACGCCTTGAACACCGTCTCGGCCACGTGATGGGCGTTGACGCCCTGCAGCGAGTCGACGTGCAGGGTCGCCGACGCCGCGTTGGCGAAGCCCTGGAAGAACTCGCGGATCAGGTCGACGTCGAACGCCCCGATGCGCGCGCGGGGCCAGCCCACCCGGTAGAACAGCCCGGGGCGTCCGGAGAAGTCGATGACGACCCTTGAGAGCGCCTCGTCGAGCGGGACGTAGGCATGTCCATAGCGCGCGATCCCGCGCTTGTCGCCGAGCGCCTCGGCGACGGCCTGCCCGAGCACGATGCCGGTGTCCTCGACGGTGTGGTGGTCGTCGATCGCGATGTCCCCGGCGGCGCGTACGTCGAGGTCGATCGTCCCGTGCCGCGCCACCTGCTCCAGCATGTGCTCGAAGAAGGGGATCCCGGTGTCGAGGCGCGCGGCGCCGGCGCCGTCGAGGGCGACGGTGACGGCGATGCGGGTCTCGCGTGTGTTGCGTTCGACGGTGGCGGTGCGGGAAGACACGGGGGGCGGCTCCTGCGGAGGATGCGAGGGCGGCATAGCATAGCGATCGCCGCAACGGCTATAAACTCGTGCGACCGTCCGTTTCGGCCGGCGGATGGGATCCCAGGCTCGGTCACGTACGAAAATCGGCGAAATCGGGACGAATTCCTACCCGAGCGCAGCGCTACTTTCGGGCGGAGCTTTTCACCCTGTCGGATAGAATCGGGCGGCACCCCTGCGGCGGGGCCTCCATCGTGTCCGACAGAGCCCGGCAGTCTCCCGACGACGCAACCGCCCGCCCCCGGGTCGGGCTGCTCGTCACCTGCCTCGTCGATCTCTTCCGTCCCGCGGTCGGGTTCGCGGCGGTCAGGCTGCTGGAGGACGCGGGATGCGTCGTGGACGTGCCCGCCGTCCAGACCTGCTGCGGCCAGCCGGCGTACAACGGCGGCGATTCCGGCAACGCACGGGCGATCGCGAAGCGCACCATCGAGGCGTTCTTGAGAACGAAGAGGTCCTTGTGAGGCGAGACGCTCAGTCGGAAGAGAAGCCGTTCAAGGGCGTATCGGGTAAGCACGCGCTGGAAATCGGCCTGTTGCTCCTTGGCGAGGTCTTGCAGCCGTGCACGTATCGAAGCGGCGACATTCCTCGGTTCACGCGCCATCGGCGACCACCGTTTCCAGATAGGGCCGCAGAACGGACCAGATGCGGGTATCTCGGGCGTATCGAACGATTTGCGCCGGTTTGACCTTGCCGGACCTCATGACGTTGTGGAGACCTTCGAGCGCGACATCAAGACCGACGTGCTGTCTGAATCGAAAGCAGTCGACGACTGTCTTGGCTGGATCGAAGATAGGCACCGACACGCCGTCGATGGTGTGGGTTTGAACGCCGAGGCAAAGCGATTGCGGTCCGAACCGCACGATTCGGGTCGGGGGATAGTCGATCTTGGGCTTTCGTGCTTTGGAACCTATGGCGAGCCAGACGCGGCCCGGTGTCTGGAGCGTGAGGTCGTGGAACTGAAGGGCGGAGACGAGGCAGATGACTCCTTTAGGTACAAGCTTCGCAACCTCGACGAGATCATGCGGTGTCGTGACTTCGGCGTCGGCGAGCTGGTAGAGCCCGCGGGTGACGCGGGTGAGGGTCCGATCCCGGAGCATACGCGCGAGCGTTTCCGGGTGAATCCCGGCGTCGCTGAGCTCGATGCGACGCATGGGGCCGCAGGCCTTGAGAAGGGCGACAGCTCGATCCTTCTGCGATGTCGCGGGTGCGGGTATCATGTGACTAAACGTCGGTCTATAGGTTGTATCTTCCGACACTATGTCACGTCATCGCGCGCTTGAACAGCAAAACGAGCGCGGCTGGATTGCGCTGTTTCAAAGTGTTGAGTCATTGAGGGAGCTGGTGAGAAATGCGGGTCAACCAAGTCTCTGGGCGATACGGTCACGGACGGCCGCGCGTCCTGTGCCGTATCCAGTTCGCGCCGTGCACGCGCCAGATCATGGGCCGCCTGAATCCGCATCCAGTGATCGGCGCTGCTCCAACCGGCGCGCTCCAGGGCCAAGGCCATTCTTGGCGAAATGCCGATGCGGCCATGCAGCAGCCGCGACAGCGTATTGCGCGCCACTTGTCCGTATCGCGATGCGCCTCCGGCGCGTTTCCCGGCGGGCTACTTTCGGGCGGTGCCTTTCACCCTGTCGGATAGAATCAGGCGGCAACCCTGCAGCGGAGCCTCCATCGTGCCCAACAGAGTCCGGCAGTCTCCCGACGACGCAACCGCCCGCCCCCGGGTCGGGCTGCTCGTCACCTGCCTCGTCGATCTCTTCCGTCCCGCGGTCGGGTTCGCGGCGGTCAGGCTGCTGGAGGACGCGGGATGCGTCGTGGACGTGCCCGCCGTGCAGACGTGCTGCGGCCAGCCGGCGTACAACGGCGGCGACTCCGGCAACGCACGGGCGATCGCGAAGCGCACCATCGAGGCGTTCGAGCCCTTCGACTACGTCGTCGCGCCGTCCGGGTCCTGCGCCGGGATGCTGCGCGAGCACTATCCCCGGCTCTTCCCCACCGGCGCCGGCTGGCACGGGCGGGCGCAGGCGCTCGCCGAGCGTACGCACGAGCTCGTGAGCTTCCTCGCCGATGTCCTCGGCGTGCGCGAGGTCGCGGCGCGCTTCGAGGCGGACGCGACCTACCACGACTCCTGCTCGGGGCTGCGCGAGATGGGGGTCCGCGGCCAGCCGCGCCGCCTGCTGGCATCGGTGGGCGGGTTGACGGTGGCGGAGATGCGGGACTCGGACGCCTGCTGCGGCTTCGGGGGGACGTTCTGCGTGAAGTACCCGGAGATCTCCACCCGCCTCGTCGACGAGAAATGCGCCAAAATCCTCGCCACCGGCGCGGGAGTGCTGCTCGGCGGCGATCTGGGCTGCCTGATGAACATCGCGGGAAGGCTCGCGCGCGAATCGCATCCGGTGCGGGTGTTCCACGTGGCGGAGGTGCTCGCCGGCACGGCCGGGCGCGGGATCGGGGAACGCGGGCGATGACGTCCGCCGCGCATGATGTCCCGGGCCGCTTCCGGACGATCGGACGCGAGGTCGGCGAGCGCGGGCACGGGAAGCCCGGGCGATGATGTCCATCGTCCATGACTTCCCGGGCCACACCGGAACCGGGCCGCGAAACTGCGATCCCGCTCGGGAGATGGCGCATCCGGTGCGGGTGTTCCACGTGGCGGAGGTGCTCGCCGGCACGGCCGGGCGCGGGATCGGGGAGCCCGGACGATGAAGTCCGCCGCGCACGATTTCCCGAGCCGGGCCCGGGCCGGGTTGCAAAACCCCGACCTCGTGCGGGCGATGGCGCGGGCCAGGACGGGGTTCATCGACAAGCGCCGCGCCGCCGTCGATGCGCTCCCCGAGTACCCGCAACTGCGCCGCATCGCGCGCGAGATCAAGGAGCACACCCTCCAGCACCTCGACTACTACCTCGAACGCTTCGAGGCGCGGGTGCGCGAGCACGGCGGGCACGTGCACTGGGCGAGCACCCCGGCCGAGGCGCAGGCGATCGTCCTCGACGTCTGCCGCGCGGCGGGCGCGAAGCGGATCACCAAGGGGAAGTCCATGGTGGGCGAGGAGATCGCGCTCAACGAGGCCCTCGAAGCCGCGGGCTTCGAGCCGATCGAGACCGACCTCGGCGAGTACATCATCCAGCTCGCGAACGAGCCGCCGAGCCACATCATCGCCCCGGCCATCCACAAGACCAGGGACCAGATCGCCGACCTCTTCCACGCCCGCCACGCGCAGTACGGACTCCACGAGCGCCGGACCGAACCGACCGCGCTGGTCGGCGAGGCGCGCACCGTCCTGCGCGAGAAGTTCCAGACCGCGGACGTCGGGATCACCGGCGCGAACTTCCTCGTCGCGGAGACCGGGTCGAGCGTCATCGTCACCAACGAGGGCAACGGCGATCTGACCAACACCCTGCCCCGCGTGCACGTCGTGACCGCGGGGATCGAGAAGGTGGTGCCCACCCTGGAGGACATGAGCACCATCCTGCGCGTGCTGGCGAGAAACGCCACCGGCCAGGAGGCATCGGCTTATACGACGCTGTCGAGCGGCCCGCGCCGCGCGGGCGACCTCGACGGCCCCGGCGAGTACCACGTGGTGCTGCTCGACAACGGCCGCTCGCAGATGCTGGGCAACGAGTTCCACGAGATGCTGCGGTGCATCCGCTGCGGCGCGTGCATGAACCACTGCCCCGTCTATCACGCGGTGGGCGGGCACGCCTACGGCTGGGTGTACGTGGGTCCGATGGGATCGGTCCTGACCCCGCTGATGGTCGGGCTCGACGAGGCCCGGGACCTCCCCAACGCCTGCACCCTCAACGGGCGGTGCCGGGAGGTATGCCCGATGGAGATCCCGCTCTCGGACATGATCCGCAAGCTGCGCGAGCGCGAGTTCGACGAACGTCTCACGCCGCCGCGCACCCGCCTGGGCCTGCGCGCCTGGGCGTTCGCCGCCCGCCGCCCGGCGCTCTATCGTTTCGTGACGTCGCTCGCGATGCGCGTCCTCGGCCTGCTCGGGCGCCGCCGCGGGCGCCTGCGCCGGCTGCCGCTGGCCGGGGGCTGGACCGGCACCCGCGACCTGCCGGCCCCGGCAGGCGAGACGTTCATGGCGGCCTGGGCGAAGCGGCGGGTGGAAAAGCGGTGATGGACGCCGCGAAGGCCCGCGTTCCCGGCCTGTTCGGACGCCGCCGCCAAGGTCGCCTGCACCGCTCACGGCACATGCGTCGGCCGCGGTTCGCCGGGAGCCGGACCGGCACCCGCGACCTGCCGGCCCCGGCAGGCGAGACGTTCATGGCGGCCTGGAAGAAGCGTCGGACGGAACGAACGGGGAAAGCGAAATGAGCATCGCGAGGGAGCGCATCCTGGCGTCGGTGCGGCGCTCGCTGCGCCGGGCCGGGCCGTTGCCCGAGAGCGTGCGCGAGGTACTCGACCGCCGCCTCGACGCCCCGGCGCCGAATCTCAAGCCGGCGCTCGACGACGATCCGGTCAGCCACTTCGTGCACAAGGCGGACGCGGTCCATGCCCGGATCTCCAGGGTGTCCACCCTCGCGGAGGTCTCGGGGGTCGTGCTGCGCCACATCGAGGAGCATGGCCTCGGTGAATCGATCGTGGCGGCCCCGGGGCTCGAAGGCGTGCAGTGGTCGAACCGCCTCGCGGTGGAGCGGCGCGCGGCGCGCGGATCGGACCAGATCAGCGTGACCGGTGCGTTCGCGGGCATCGCGGAGACCGGGAGCGTGATGCTGCTCTCGGGGCCGGAGAGCCCGACGACGCTGAACTTCCTGCCCGAGGACCACGTCGTGGTGCTGCGCGAGTCGCGGATCGTCCCGCATCTCGAAGACGCATGGGCCATGCTCCGCGAAGAACGCGGTTCGATGCCGCGCACCGTGAACCTCATCTGCGGCCCTTCGAAGACCGGTGACGTCGAGCTCGTGATCCTCGAAGGCGCGCACGGCCCGCGGCGGCTCCATGTCATCGTCGTGCGGGAATGACCGGCTCGCCGCCCGATGATCGAGAGAGATGGACGTCCGGGAGGCCCGTGGTCCACCCGACATGTCGGCGGCGCCGCGCTTGCCGCCGTCCTTCTCCGCCCGGTGATAGCGCCCGGTGATTCAGAGACGTGGACGTCCGGAAACTCGGTGGTCCGCCTGGTGTGTGGGCGTCGCCGCGCTTGTCGCCGTCCTCCTCCGCTCGGTGATACCTCCCGGCGGTCGAGAGAGATGGATGTCCGGGGGGCTCGGTGGTCCGCATGGAGTATCGGCGTGGCCGCGCTTGCCGCCGTCCTCCTGTGGGTGGCGCTCGCCGCCGCCGGTCCGGCCCATGCCGACAGCCGGGCGGTGGAGCAGTTCCTCGACCAGTACCTGAACGGTTGCGTGCGCCACGGCGGCGCGCGCGGGCAGGACCGCCTTCGAGGCCATGCCTGGTGCGTATGCGCCGTCGCCCAGCTCAGGATGGAAGGCAGCGAGGCGGCCCTCGAAGAGCTCGCTCGGCGCGTCGCGCGCGGCGAACCCATCGACCGCCTGGAGATCTTCAGGCGCGCGACGCGCAGTCGAGGACAGTGCGACGCGCTCGGCACCCACGATGCCGGCCCTCCGGATCGGCTTGAACGGTCGAGGAGCTTCGGCCCCTTCACCATCGCCCTCCCGCCGGGTTTCCTGCTGCTCGACCGCAGCACGGCGCCGGCCGGGGCGAGCTACGGCTTCCATCGGCTCCACGAGGACTTGCGCTCGGCCGCGACCCTGCAGGTGGTGATCCGCCGCGCCTCGAAGGAGGGCCGAGCGGGAAGCGGCGACGCGGACGAGTTCCGGCTCCGCGGCCTGCTCGACGAGCTGGCCCGCTCCCGATCGAATTTCCGCATCGTCGAGATCGGCGAGGCGGCGGCGGGAAACCTCCGGTTCAAACGCGCGCGCTGGCGGGCGGCGGAGGCGGGCGACCCGACCATCGGTGAGGTATACGCCGGCGGATCCGGAGATTCCGTCGTGCTGATCAGGCTCCAGGACCAGGAGCGCTTCGCATCGCGCACCATGCCGGCGATGCGCGCGGCGCTCGCAACCCTGCGCCTTCGTTGAGCGGAGCGCAGCCTCGAAACCAGTGCGGCAGGTGTCATAATCGATCCATGCGCTTCTTCAACACCGAAGGGCCGGTGCACCTGGACGAGCATTACGCGATCCAGCCTTTGAAGCGGGTGGACATCGATGAACTCCTGGGCCTGATTCGGGCCAAGCGCTACTTCGTGCTGCACGCGCCGCGCCAGACCGGCAAGACCTCCGCCCTGATCGCCCTGCGCGACCTGCTCAACCGCGGCGAAGCGGGCAACTTCCGGTGCGTGGACGTGAACGTCGAGGTCGGCCAAGTGGCGCGCGACGACACCGCGCGCGGCATCCGCGCCATTCTGGGCAGCCTGGCCGACAGCGCGCTGCTGCTGGGCGACGACTATCCCACCGGGGTCTGGCTCGACGTCCTGGCGGACATGGGGCCGGAAAACGCCCTCAAGGGGTTGCTCACCCGCTGGTGCGTGGCGAACCCCGTGCCGCTGGTGCTGCTGGTGGACGAGATCGACTCGCTGGTCGGCGACACCCTGCTCTCGGTGCTGCGCCAGTTGCGCGCCGGCTACCAGCAACGCCCCGGGGGCTTCCCGCAGAGCGTGGTGCTGTGCGGGGTGCGCGACATCCGCGACTACCGCATCCGGTCGAGTACGGGCGAGGTCATCGCCGGCGGCAGCCCGTTCAACGTCGCCGCGAAGTCGCTTCGCATGGGCGACTTCACCGAAACGGAGACGCGCGCCCTGATGGCGCAACACACGGAAGAGACCGGCCAGCGCTTCTCGTCGTCGGCGCAGGAGGCGGTGTGGACGCAGACCCGGGGCCAGCCGTGGCTGGTGAATGCGCTGTGCGCCGGGGCCTGCTTCGACAACAAGGCGGGGCGGGACCGCTCGCGCACCATCGAAGTGGACGATATCTACGCGGCGCGGGAGGAGCTCATCCTCTCGCGGCGCACGCACCTGGACCAGTTGGCGCACAAGCTGGAGGAGGCGCGGGTGCGGCGGGTCGTCGAGCCGATCCTGAGCGGCGGCGAAGCGCGACACGAAATTCGGGACCTGGAGTACGTGCGCGACTTGGGCCTGATTGACGGAAACCAGCCGCCGCGCATCGCGAACCCGATTTACGCGGAGGTGGTGCCGCGGGAACTGGGCTACATCTTGCAGAGCAGCTTGGACCAGAACCCGGCGTGGTACGTGGACGATGACGGCGGCTTGAACATGGATAAGCTGCTGACGGCGTTCCGCACGTTCTTCGGGGAACATTCCGAGCACTGGTTGGGGCGCTTCGGCGACTACCCCGAAGCCGGTCCGCAACTCATCTTGCAGTCGTACCTGCAACGTGTGGTGAACGGGGGCGGCCGCATCGAGCGGGAGTACGGGTTGGGGCGAGGTCGGACGGACCTGCTGGTGCTGTGGCCGCGGGAGGTGGGTCAGCCGTCGGACCTGTGGGAGCGGTTCGTGGTCGAGTGCAAGGTGCTGCGGGACTCGGACCGCAAGGGCCTCGCGTGGACGGTCGAGCGCGGGGTGGAGCAGACGTTGGGGTACATGAAGAAGTGCAGGGCGGAGGAAGGGCATCTGGTGGTGATCGACCGCCGAAGCGAGGAGCGGCGGCGCAGCGAGGGCGCGGAGGATCGCCAGGGCAACGACGGCGAGGCGGGTGGAAACGAACAGAGGCGCGAAGGCGAGGAGGCCCGAAGCGAGCGCCGGCACGACGGCCGCAAGGTGACCGTCTGGGCGCTGTAGCGCATTGTCCACGCGGCGAGTCCGCTGCGCCGTGGCCGAACCCGTAGTATCCCGGACGAAATAATGAAAAATCGTCCGCCAGCCGGCGCTTGTTCCCGGCCATGCCAAGTCGGGACGATGGCGCCGACACCGGATCATTCCATGCCGAACGTCGAAGCCGGACGGAGGACGCGATGACTGGCGAGGCGCTGCTCCGCCGTATCCGCCTCGGTGAGGACTCGACGCTGGGGTTCAAGAGCGTTCTTGTGTCCGGCGGCAACGTCAAAGGCCCCAAGCGCAGTGACTTCGCGGACGGGCTGGCCGCCCTGGCCAACAGCCGGGGCGGAACGGTGGTCCTCGGAGTGGACGACAAGACCCGCCGGGTCCAGGGTATTCCGCTCGACGGCGTGGACACCCTCGAACGCTGGGTCCGCGAAATCTGCAACGACACGGTGAAGCCCGCGCTCGATGCCGACATCCTCAAGATGGAGCTGGAGAGCACGGAGGGCCGGCTCGTACCGGTGCTGCGCATCGACGTCGCGCGCAGCCTGTTCGTGCACAAGAGCCCAGGCGGATACTTCCGCAGGATCGGCAGCAGCAGGCGCGAGATGGCCCCGGAAGTCCTTGCCCGGTTGTTCCAGGAACGCAGCCAGAGCCGGATCATCCGTTTCGACGAATCCGTCGTGCCCGGCGCCGCGCCGTCCGACCTGCACTACTCGCTCACGCGACGTTTCCTGCACGGAGACGTCGCCGATGACCCTTCGACTTCCCCGCCCGAAGATTCCCCCGAAGCGTCCGAGGACACGTTGCGCAAGCTCCGCATCATCGCCGACGACACGGACGGCGATGCGCGGCTGACGCTCACCGGCGTCCTCCTCTGCACGCCCGAACCGCAGCGGTGGCTTCCTCATGCGCACATCCAGGCCGTCAGCTATGCCGGCGAGCGGAGCGACGCCGACTACCAGACCGATGCGCGCGACATCGGGGGGCCGCTCGACCGGCAGGTCGAGGATGCGTTGCACTTCGTGCGGCGGAACCTGCTGGTGCGGGCGGCCAAGCACGCCGCGCGGTCGGAGCGTCCGCAGTTCAGCGAGCGGGCCGTATTCGAGGCGCTCGTGAACGCGGTGGCTCACCGCGACTATTCGATGGCCGGCGCCCGGGTGCGCCTGCACCTGTTCGGCGACCGCCTCGAACTCTACGTTCCCGGCGCACTGGCCAACACCCTGACCCCGGAGAGCCTGCACCTGCGGCAGTCGAACCGGAACGCGCTCATCGTCTCCCTGTTGGCGCGCTGCGTCGCGCCTTCCGGCGTCGGGCGCACGCGGTTGATGGACCGGCGCGGCGACGGGGTGCCGATCATTCGCCGGGAATGCCGGGAGTTGTCGGGACGGCTGCCGGAGTACAGCCTGATCGACGAGAGTGAACTGCGGCTGGTGATCCGGGCCGCGGGGTAAGGAGGACGGCCCGTGACCGAAAGCAAGCGGATCGTCTGCCTCGCGAATGCCCGGAAGCTGGCGGGCCGGTGTATCGCGGGCCGCGAATGGAGCGAAGCACGGGGAGCGGGGCGCTGGATTCGGCCGGTGAGTGCGCGCGAAGGCCGGGAAGTGTCCGAGTACGAGCGCCAGTACGAGGACGGCAGCGATCCCCGGGTGCTCGACATCGTCGACATCCCGGTTCTCGATCCGTTGCCGGAGGACTGGCAAACGGAGAACTGGTTGCTCGACCCCGAATACTACTGGGGGAAGGAGGGAGCGTATTCGTGGTTCGATCTGCCGCGCCTCGTGGATCCCGTCGCGCCGCTCTGGCTCGACGGGCACAGCACCTGGAACGGGGTGAACGACAAGATTCCTCTCGAATTGATGGGATCGATTTCCGATTCGTTGCGGCTGATCCACGTCGGGCGGCTCGAACTCGACGTGTTCAGGCCCGGCGAGGCGTTCGGCAGCTCCAAGCGGCGCGTGCAGGGGCGGTTCTCCCACGCCGGCAGGGACTATGCGTTGTGGGTGACCGATCCCGGATACGAGCGGGAGTATCTTGCGAAGCTGGATGGCGCCTACGAGATCGGCGAGTGCTACCTGACCGTCAGCCTCGGGGAAGCGTACGAAGGCGCCTGCTACAAGCTCATCGCCGCGATCATCGAATGCGATTAGCGGCAGCGGCCGGGCGGCGGACATGACGAAGCACCCGATCTTCACCATCGGCCATTCCAACCACTCCCTGGAAGGTTTCCTGGCGCTGCTGTCGAAGCACCGCGTCACCGCCGTGGCCGACGTGCGCTCGGCACCCTGGAGCCGCTTCAACGCCCACTTCAACCGGAACACGCTTTCCGCCGCGCTCAAGGCCCGGGGCATCCATTACGTGTACCTTGGGCGTGAGCTCGGCGGGCGGCCGGAAGATCCCGCCCTGTACGACGAAGGTGGTCATGTCCGTTATGAACGGATCGCCCGGACGAGCGATTTCCGGGACGGTGTCGCCCGGGTCGTCGGCGGGGCCGCGAAGCACAGCATCGCGCTCATGTGCGCGGAGAAGGAGCCGCTGGACTGCCACCGGACGCATCTCGTCGCGCAGGCGCTCGACGCCGAAGGTGTCGAGGTGATGCACATCCTCGCCGACGGCGGGCTCGAACGTCATGCAAGGACGATGGATCGGTCGATGGCGGATTCAGGCGGGAAGCCGGACGAGGATCTGTTTCCCGATGCGCTGATCGAGGAGACGACGAAGGACCGGTCCGGACGCATCGCCTTTGTCAGAAAGAACCATGTTCCGGAACCGGGGCGGAAGGATCGATGAAGCTGTCCACCATCGGGTTCACGAAGAAACCAGCCCGCCGATTCTTCGATCTGCTCCGTGCGTCGGGCGCCAGGCGCGTGGTCGACGTGAGGCTCAACAATGGTTCACAGCTCGCCGGTTTTGCCAAGAAGGGCGACCTCGCCTGGTTCCTCGACGAGATTTGCGGCATCGAGTACGTCCACCTGCCGAACCTTGCCCCCACCGGGGAGCTGCTGAGCGACTACCGGAAGAAACGGATCGACTGGAATACATACGAAGTCCGCTTTCTGGACCTGATGCGCCGGCGGCGGATCGAGGAGACGCTTTCAAGGGAAGTGCTGGACGAAGGCTGCCTGCTGTGCAGCGAGGACCAGCCGCACCACTGCCACCGCCGACTGGTCGCCGAGTACCTGGACGAACACTGGGGTGGTGTCGAGATCGAGCATCTGGGGATGGAGAAGCCCGGTTGACGTGACGGCGTTCGGGTAGTGCAGCGCACGGGCGGAACGGACGTCCAGTCCGTTACGTCTGCGCCAACACCAGGAATCATCAGGTGTTTCCTTGAACCGCCCCGGGAATCCCGGAGGGTGATTTGCTTGAGTCAGGCGGCCATCGCCGACTCTTGCTGTTGGTGGTGGTAATGTGCCGCGCACAGCGTCGATGACGAGGGCCGTGCAGGCGAACCCCCGCCACGTGGCCACGTGGAGCCGTCAGGAATCGAGGTTCGGACCGCCGGAATGTCCGCGATACAGAGTCGGAAAATCGTGCTTCGCGCCGTTGGCGGGAGTTGCCTTCGGGCAAGCCTCGGGCTTGACGCCTTCCGCGGCCTGTCTACAAGAAGGCGCCGGTGACGCACTCTATTGCGCACCAAGAGGCGGCATGACCGCCCCTACCCCCCATGAGACGACGGCGCGCGGGCTGGCGCACGCCGCCACCCTCGCCCCGTATGCCGTCACCGAGGCCGCATCGCGCGGGCGGGCATACGACGAAGCCGCCCCCGCCTACCGGGGCGCGTTCCAGCGCGACCGCGACCGGATCATCCACAGCGCCGCGTTCCGCCGCCTCGAGTACAAGACACAGGTCTTCGTGAACCACGAAGGCGACATGTTCCGCACCCGCCTCACCCACTCGATCGAGGTCGCCCAGATCTCGCGCACCATCGCCCGGGCCCTCGGGCTGAACGAGGATCTGGTGGAGGCGATCGCGCTGGCCCACGACCTCGGCCACACGCCCTTCGGCCACGCCGGGCAGGATGCCCTCAACGCCTGCCTGCGCGATCACGGCGGTTTCGAGCACAACCTGCAATCCCTGCGGGTGGTCGAGGTGCTGGAGGAGCGTTACGCGGACTTTCCGGGCCTGAACCTCACCTACGAGACCCGGGAGGGGATCCTCAAGCACTGTTCGCGTGCGAACGCCCGCCGGCTCGGCCCGCTCGGGGAGCGCTTCCTCGACGGCGGCCAGCCCTCGCTGGAGGCGCAGGTCGCGAACCTCGCCGACGAGATCGCGTACAACAACCACGACGTCGATGACGGCCTGCGGGCCGGGCTGCTGGACGTCGAGACCCTGTCGGCGGCGGCCTTCTTCCGCGAGCAGCACGAGGTGGTGCTCGCCCGCCGGCCGGATCTCTCCGGACGGAAGGCCGTCCACGAGACGATCCGGGCGATGATCAACCGTCAGGCGACGGACCTGCTCGAAACGAGCCGTGCCGCCATCGAGGCCGCCCGTCCGGGCAGCGCCGACGACGTGCGCGGGCGCCACGAGCCCCTGATCCGCTTCAGCGCCTCCATGTTCGAGCAGCACCGGGAGCTCAAGCGGCTCCTCCGGCGCCGGCTCTACCACCACTACCGGGTGCATCGGATGTCGATGAAGACGCAGCGGATCGTCAAGGCCCTGTTCGAGGTCTTCTTCGACGATTCCCGCTCCCTGCCGCACGACGTCCAGCGGCGGATCGAGGAGCGGGGCGGGGGCGAGCCCGAACGCGCACGTGTCGTCGCCGACTACGTGGCCGGCATGACGGACCGCTTCGCGATCGCGGAGTACCGGCGGCTCTTCACGGTGGATGCGCTGACTTGATGGGTGGGGAGGGCCGCCGCCGACATCCGCCGGAGCACCCCGGAACACGTCACCATCTTGTGGAAAAGCTCTCCCGTCACCGTGCAGCGGTGCTTCCGGCGCGAGCGAAAGCCGGGCCGGTTTGCGGATCGACACCTCCGGAGATCCTCTCACTTTCTGCATGTGACGCTTGGGCAATGAAGGGATTGAGGAGATTGGAGTCGATTTTGTGGACTCATTGAGCACCTGCCCATGTGCATTGCTGGCGATGGCGATGCTGCTCGCTCTCGATCCGGCGGTCGCCGCAGCCCGGAATTCCCGCCCGGCTGCGGCCGACGTCGCTTCGGAACCCGGGCCGCCGGTGACGATCCCGGACCGGGTCCGCGCCGTGATCGGAGCCGTGTGCGACGCGGATGACCCCGCGCCGGCCACGCTCACCCTCGCGTTGGGCGGGGCGGTGGAGCTCTCGCGGGAGCCGTTGCGCATCCGCGGCCAGGCCATGGGCACCCGCCACTCGCTGATGCTCCCCGACGGCGCACGCATCCGGATCGACCGCATGGAACCGGGCGGAGTCCTGCGCCGGGTGGCGGCGAGTTACGCCGAACAGACTCGATCCGGGCGCCGTCCGGTACTGTTCGCGGTGGCCGACGGTGGATGCAACGTGATGGCCGGCCGGCGGCTGACCTACTACGCGGACGGGATGCCGCGCTCGATCGAGTACCTCGATGGCGGCCTGGAGCGGGTGGCGCGGGCCGAGCCGTTGAATCCCCCGGTGCCCGCCGTGGCGGCCGGCGAGGTGGAGAGTGCCGGTGTCCGGGTCGCGCTCGTCGATTCAGGGGTGAACTACCTGCTGCCGGAGATCGCGTCCCGGCTTGCACGCGACGCGGACGGCGCGCTGATCGGTTTCGATTTCTGGGATCTCGATGCGCGCCCGTTCGACTCCAATCCCGCGCGTAGCGCATTCCATCCCCGGCGCCACGGGACCCGCACCGCGTCGCTGCTTCTGGAGGAAGCGCCGGTCGCGGCGCTCGTGCCCTACCGCTATCCGCGCCATGCGATGTGGAGGATGCCGGACCTGGTGAAACATGCGGCAGCGGCCGGTGTGCGCATCATGAACATCTCGATGGGCAGTCGCCGCCTCTCCGACTGGACCGATTTCGAGGCCGCGGCCCGGGCGCATCCGGAGATGCTGTTCGTGGTCTCCGCCGGCAACGACGACGCCGACATCGACGAAGCGCCGGTCTATCCCGCGTCCCTCCCCCTCGACAACCTGCTCACGGTCACCTCCGCGGACGACTCCGGACTGCTTGCGCGCGGCTCGAACCGGGGGCGCGAGAGCGTCGATCTCGCGGTGCCGGCGGAGCAGATCCTGGTCACCGGCTTCAACGGCCGGATACGCAAGGTGTCCGGATCGAGCTATGCGGCGGCGCGGGTCTCCGCTCTCGCGGCATGCCTGCTCGCCACGCATCCCGAGTGGACCGCGCTCGATCTGAAATCCGCAATCCTGGCCCGTGCCGAGAAGCCGGTGAGCGACATGCTCGCCCGTGTGGGTGCGGGGACGCTACCCGATCCCACCGGGACCGACCGCGGCGCCTGTGACGCGCGGCCCGGCGACGTGGCCGAGATTCCGCTTGGCGCCTGGACGCCCAGGCACCTCCATGATGAAGGTGCGGAGCCCTCCCATACCCACACCGTCGCCCTCGACGTCGTCATCCTGAGCGGGACGGGCTGGCGGATCCCGGAGATCCGCCGCGCGGTCGGCCGCGCGGCGGAAATCCTCGCCCAGTGCGAGGTCTCGGTCGCCCGGGCTCGCGTGCGCATGGTCGAGGCGCCCCGCCGGCTCCGGTATCTCGACGACACCTGGAGCAGGCAACTCGTGAAACGGCTCGACCCCACGCGCCCGGCGGTGTTCTTCGTCGAGGAGACGTTGCGCGAACCGGCCTTCGAGGCCGAGGCGTTCGGCCAGGGGAACACGCGGCGCATGCCCATGATGCGCGACACCGTCTGGATCACCCGGGCGGCGAAGGAGGTCGGGGTGGTGCTCGCGCACGAGCTGTTCCACGTCCTCGCGGACCTCGGCCGGCACGAGGCCGACCCCGGCAACCTCATGCACGAGCGCACGGACGGCGGCAACACCCGGCTCCACGACTGGCAGTGCGAGCGGCTGCGCAAGGTGGCGCCCGCGTTCGGGCTGGCGGAACCGGTGCGGTAAACGGAGGCTCCGGCGCATGTACGGGCGCCTCGACGAGAGCGCGCGGGAACCGCATCCTCCCTGTCACCCGGCTCACGGGAATCGCCCGCGCCGCGCTCACGAATCTTGCGCTCCTCGACCTGGAGGAGATCTGCCCTCCCCGCTGGTGGTCCCTGTCGATGCTTCCGGCACGGACATGGAGACGAGACCGCGGGCCGTGCAGTAGCATCGACTCCACGCCGCCACCGTCACCAAGGGCCTCCGTGCCGCAACGAACCATCCATTACGCCGACGACACCATGGACCGATCAGCGGTGCGACGCGAGGATCGGGACTGGCTCGACGAACGGCTGCAAGCCCCGACCACGCGCTTCGTCGCGGTCGCATCGGGCCGGCATCCGATCTCCGATGCCGATACCGGAACGCGGCGGCCCTGCTATCTCGGTGCGAACGACGTCGAAGGTTCGCTCCCGGGCGAGCCGATCCTGTTGGGCATGCGGGAGGGCGCTGCATACTTCGCGGTCGACGTCACCGATGCGCCGCCATCGTTCCCCGCTGGAACCACGCTGCGCAAGCTCCGCGACGTCATCACGGATCTCGGCCACACGGACTCCGCGATCCTCGCCTGCGCGGGCGCGCTGGTGCATTGGCACCGCACGCACCGGTTCTGCGGCGCCTGCGGCAAGTCCACGACTTCGGTGCGCGGCGGCCATGTGCGCCGCTGCACCGGCGCGGCCTGCCGGCGGGAACATTTCCCCCGAACCGACCCGGCGGTGATCACCCTCGTCGTCGACGGCGGCCGCTGCCTGCTCGCGCGCCGGCGGGACTGGTCGCCGGGCCGGCGTTCGACGGTGGCGGGGTTCGTCGAGCCCGGGGAGACCCTGGAGCACACGGTGGCGCGCGAGGTGTTCGAGGAGGTCGGGGTGCGGGTCGGCGAGGTGCGCTACCGCGGGTCACAGCCGTGGCCGTTTCCGCAATCGTTGATGCTCGGCTTCCGGGCGACGGCCGAGAGCGCCGACATCACCGTCGACGGCGACGAGATCGCGGAGGCCGACTGGTATACCCCCGAACGCATCCGGGCCGACACCGCGTCCGGCGCGCTCATCCTGCCTCCGTTCGACTCGATCAGCCGCCGGCTCGTGAACGACTGGCTCGCCGAAGGCGGGCAGACCGCGCCCTTGGGAGCGCGGGCGTCTCGCCCGCAAGATGGACGACCGGCCCACCGGACGCGGGTAGACCCTGCCCGTGCCTGCCGGAATTCTCGCCAATCGTGATGATCTCCGTCTCGTTGACCGGCCGGATCGGGACCGCCGGACCATGTCGTGCGACGCGAGTCGATACCGACGGCCGGTGCGGACGCCGCCCGGCGTTACCCGGCGGCGCTCCTCGCCGCGGCGAGCGCCGCGCGCAGCAGCGCAATCCTCCGATCCCGATCCTCGCTGCGCGCCGGCGGCCCCGATCCGTGGCTGAACTGTACGACCGACCGATCGCCACGCGCGGTCAGGGTAAGCTCGAATCCCAGCTCGAGCATCCGGTCGAGCACCTGCATGTTCTGGGTGTCGTTGCGGTCGGGCCGCCACGAAAACACGGTCATGACCGGATCCCCGTCCGCGGTATGCCATAACGGCGTGACCCCGTCGTAGGCCCAGGGAACCTCGGCCGCCGTCCAGCCCATGACGAGCCGCGCGGCGTCGGCACACGTGATCTCCGGATCGTCGTCACCCGTCGGCGCGCTCTCCGGCCCGCGCGCCCCGCCGGCGGCTTGCGGGCGCACGCGGATTACGGCGCCGGACGAACCGCGCGTGCGTCGTCGCGCACGATGCCGGCGCGCTCGCCGGACAGACTCACGTAGCGCCCTTGGCAGAACACGAGAGGGCGGTCCGGCGAACGTTCGAACGCGAGCACCCGCCCGATGAGGACCAGATGGTCACCGGCCTCGATCCGCTGCCAGGGGGCACACTCCAGGCAGGCGATGCAGCCGTCGAGGATCGGCGAACCGTACTTGCCCTCCCGCCAGCGCACCCCGGCGAACCGGTCCGGGAGGTCCGCCGCGAACGTCTCGGAGATGGTCCGCTGCGAATCCGCGAGCATGTTGACCGCAAACCCCTCGCATTCGCGGTAGACCTCCAGGCCCTCCACCTCCCGTCCGACGCAGACGAGCACGAGCGGCGGATCGAGCGAGACCGAGGTGAACGAGTTCGCGGTGAAACCGTGCGGCACGCCGCCGGCGTCGCGGGTGGTCACGACGGCCACCCCGGTGACGAAGCAGCCGAGGGCTCGCCGCAACGCGGCAGTATCCGGACCCCGATCCGGCGCGGGCTCGATTTCGCTCACGAGCGATGCCTTCGCCGAACCGCGCCCGGGCTCCGTCCCGAGCCGAGCGGCGGGTCCCCGGCACTCGTTCCATCGTTCAACGGCGCGGTCACCGACGCCGGGTATGGCCTCGTATGAAACAAGACTGTTCCTCACCCGTCTACGGCGCTGGCCGGGGGGCGACCGCGCCAGCGGTCGCCGTTCGCCGGCTCAATGCCTGGCGATCTCGGCCGCTGCCGCCTCGAACGCACCGATGGTGTGGTCGATGTCTTCCCGGGTAAGGGCGACGGACACGTAGAACTTTCCCTTGCCCCTCAGCACCCCGTGCTCCAGCAGCACCGCGTCGAAACGCGCGGCCTTGGCCTTGTCCCCATTTTCCACCGACCAGTAATCAACGATCGGTTGTCCGGTGAACACGATGTCGAACAGGCAGGGCTCGCCGCAGATCCGCGCCTCGACGCCGGCGTTGCGCATCGCGCTCGCGAGCCCGTCCATGAGCCGGCGGCCGTTGTCGAACAGCCGCGCATAGGCGTCGCCCTCGCGCAGGACCCCGAGCGTCGCGAGGCCCGCGGTGGCCGCGACCGGATTGCCGCTCAAGGTCCCTATCTGCGTCAGGAAGCCGTCCTCGCCCGCCGCGTCGCGATCGAACTGCGCCATGATCTCCTCCCGGCCGGCCAGACCCGCAAGGGGAAATCCGCCGCCGACGACCTTGCCGACGGTGCACAGATCCGGCACCACTCCGTAGAACTCCTGTGCCCCTCCGTAGGCGAACCGGAAGCCGGTGACGACCTCGTCGAACGCCAGTGGAAGGCCGTGGCGCTCGGTCAGGGCCCGAAGCCCTTCGAGAAACCCGGGCCGCGGCGGGATCACACGCTGGAACGCTTCGACGATCACCCCGGCGAGCGAGTCGTGGTGCTCCTCGACGATCGCGGTCACCGCATCCAGATCGTTGTAGGGCGCGACCAGCATCTGGTCCCTGATCGCCTCCGGAATCCCGGGAGAGTCCGGGATCGGCTCGGTGCCGTTGCTGCGCCGCCGGGGCGCGAGACTCATGAGGGCATAGTCGTTCATGCCGTGGTAGCCGCCCTCGAACTTCAGGATCTTCGAGCGCCCGCGGAACGCGCGCATCGCCCGCATCGCATAGAGTGTGGCCTCCGAACCGCTGCTCGTGAAGCGTATCTTCTCCGCACACGGCATCGCTTCGCAGATCGCTTCGGCAAGCAGGATGCCGGGAGCGCTGTTGGCGAAGAAGGTGGTGCCGTGCTCGAGCTGCCTGCGCACCGCCTCGATCACCTCCGGATGCCGGTGACCGATGAGCATCGGACCCGAGCCGAGCAGGAAGTCGACGTACTCCTTGCCCGCCACGTCGCGCACCCGGCCGCCGGAGCCTTCGACGATCACGAGGTCGGCGCCGGCGTTTCCGAAGCTCCCCCCGGGCAGGAAGGTCCGGGCCTTCTCGCGCAACGCGGTGTCCGAATGGATCTGCTGTTCCATGCTCGTTCTCCTGTGGGCGTAGCGGAAAGCCCTTGACGGCCTCTCCGGGTCATGAGTAGTGTTTGATGATGCCACCGGGTGCGGAGCCGAATGATAACCACTTCTTCGAGCCGCGCACGTCCTGCCATGGGCCGACATGAACCGATTTCTTGATGTTCGGGCTCTTTTATGGTGCCATGACGGGCCATGCGGATGCCCGCGCTCGGCGGGCCCGGTTCTCACGCATCGGATGATGCGACACGGACGACGCAGGGGAGAAGGACGGTAGCATGACCTTCGGATTGGCGGCCCGAATCACGATGGCGCTGATGGTCATCCTGGCGGCCGGAGTGGCCATGACCACCATCCTGAGTGCGCACATGTTCGAGCGTACGCTCTCCGATTTCCTCACCTCGCGATTCGAGTTCGAGCTGAACGACCTCCGCCAGCGTATCGAGACCCGGATGGACCTCGGCATCGAGCTCGCCAACCTCCAGAGCGTACCCGAGGAGCTGGAAGAGTACGCGCACGCCGACGAGCAGATCCTCTCCATCGAAGTCTTCGACGACAGCGGCATCGTGCTGTTCAGCACCGATCCCAGCTTCGTGGGAGACCTCGTCACCGAAGAATGGGTCACCACTTGGCGCGCCAACCGCAGCCGGCAGATCTGGTCCAATATCGAGCATGACGCCCGCGTGGTCGGGGTGCCGTTGCGGGACAACCTGGGGCGGGACGTGGGATCCCTGGCTCTTCGCTACTCCCGCGACCTCTTCGACGACAACGTAACCGCGCAGAGCGCGCGCCTGCTGGTCATCGGCGCGGTCGTGGTGCTGGGCATGACCCCGCTGAGCATCCTCGGGGCCATGGTTCTGCTGCGCGGTCTGCGCAGCGAGCTGCGGGACCTGCGCGAGTCCATGGACGACGTGGCGAACCTGCGCCGGGACGGACCGGCGCTTGGCCGGACGCGGACCGACCATCCCGAGTTCGCCGCCTTCGCCGCCACCGCGCTCACCGCCCACGAGGACATCGACACCGCCATCGGCGAGATCCGGCGGCTCGACGAGGAAGAGGCGGTATGAGCTCGCCCCCGGAAACCCTCGACGCCATCTACGCGGATTCCCGAGGAGGGATTGCCCGAACCCGCGGGATCCTTGGACGGCTGGTGCTGCTCGCGGTCATGGTGCTGCTGCTCGGCCAGATTGTGGTGACGTGGTTCGCGGTCACCGGCTTCGAGAGGGCACTGGAGCCCCAGCTCAACCAGAAGGCGGGGGTGGTGGGACGGGCGGTATCCGACCAGATCGATTTCGTAGTGGGCGATCTCGGCATTCCGCCCGACGAGCTGGTGGGCATGGAGCCCTTCCTCGACAAGATCCTCGCCTCCAACGCCGACATCCAATACCTGATCATGGTGGACGCATCCTCGGAGGTGCAGTTCGCGAGGGGGCTCCCCGCCGGTGCGCTGGAACGGGTGGTGCCCGGCCTGCCCGGCCCCGGCAGCGAGACTGGTTTCCGGTCCGAGGTCGCCGGCTACATCAACAGAGTCTTCCCCATCGTCAAGGACGGAGCCGTCGCCACCGTGCTGCACGTGGGGGTGAGCGGGGACTACGTGCGCGGGAGGTTGTCCGAGCTCTTGTACGAATCCGTTACCGTCATCGTGGTCTCCCTGCTCGTGACGCTGGAATTCCTGATGTTCCTGATGAACGCGCGGGTCTCCGGGCCGCTGGAGCGCATCGAGACGATGCTGACCGACGGCGCGCGGGGCGTCTTCGGCAACCACCTCGCGATGCGGGCGCGCGACGAGATCGGCGATCTGGTCACCGCGATGAACCGTGCGTTGCGAGGTCTGCGCCAGCGCTACGAGGACTTCCACTTCGATGTGCGCGAGATCAAGGACGCCCAGATCGACAAGCACATCGTGAACCGCATTCAGGCGGCCTGCCAGCCGGTCGAGGACCGCTACCGCTTCACCGGCGGCATGGAGCTGCGGCCCCGCAACGCCATGCAGATCCGGGTCCCGCTGTTCCTGTTCATGTTCGCCGAGGAGCTGCCGCGTTCGTTCCTGCCGCTGTTCATCGCCCGACACAGTCCGGCGGATGCGGTCATATCGGACGAGCTGCTGTTCGGGCTTCCGATCACCCTGTTCATGCTCGCCGGCATGATCGTGGTTCCGCTCGGCGGAGGGCTGGCCGACCGCTTCGGGGCGCGGCGGGTGTTCCTCGCGGGAATCGTGCCCGCGACCATCGGCTACGCCGGCACGTTCCTGGCCCAAGGCTATTACGACCTCGTCGGATGGCGGATCCTCTCGGGCGTCGGCTATGGACTCATCTTCATCGCCGCTCAGGCCTGGGTCGCCGACAACACCGACGCGCGCCACCGCGCCCAGGGCATGACGGTGTTCATGGGCGGGGTGTTCGCAGCCACCGTCTGCGGACCATCCATTGGCGGAATCTTCGCCGACCGCATCGGCTTCGAGGCGACCTTCCTGATCTCCGCCGGGCTGGCCACGATCTCGGGGTTGCTCGTCTACGCCATGCTGGACGGCACCGTGAGGACACGGCCGTCGCGCCGGACCCCGTTCGGCGGCCAGGAGTGGAGGGCGCTGGTCTCCGACGGCCGCCTGTTCGCCGTCACCGTCCTCGCGGCGGTCCCGGGCAAGCTGATCCTGGCCGGCTTCCTGTTCTATCTGGTACCGTTGTACCTGAGCGAGCTGGGGAGCCGGCAGTCCGTTATCGGCTGGATGATCATGCTCTACGGGGTGTCGACCATCGTCTGCATGCCGTTCGCGGCCCGATTCGCCGATCGGTCCGGGCGACATACCGCCGTGGTGGCGGTGGGCGGTGTGTTGACGGGCCTCGGGTGCCTCGCGAGCCTGTCCGAGACCATGGTCGGAGGCCCGTCCAACGCGGTGATGATCGCCATCCTCGCCCTCGGCTTCGGCCACGCGCTGTCGCTCACCTCGCAGATCGCCATCGTCCAGGAGGTAGCCAGCCACCACGGCGGATTGGGCCAGGCGTCGATCATCGGCGCCTACCGGCTGGTGGAGCGGGCGGGCATGGTGCTCGGGCCGATCGTGGCCGGCGCGTTCGCCGCCAGCTTCGGATACCAGGGCGCGATCGTCGGCATCGGGGTGATCGTGCTCGTCTCCATTGCCCTGTACATGCTCGTGATGAACCTGTCGCGCAGCACGTCCACCGCGAAGAGGAGCGAGATCGCATGATCGGTCCCGTCCGCATCGCCGCCATCCGCGTCGTCGCCCTGATCCTCGGCGCAGCTCTCGGCCTGACGGCCACCGGGAGTCTGGCCCAGTCCGGGGACGACCCCCGGGCCATCACGCCCTTCAGGATCTTCGCCGTGGTCTGGCGCGGCGAGACCGAGGTCGAGCAGGGGTTTCGCGACTACCTCACCCAGCGCGGCATCCCGTTCGAGATGACGGTGCGCAACCTGAACCTCGATCGGGGCAATGCGCCGCCGATCGTGGAAGAGATCAAGCGGGTGCGTCCCGATCTCGTCTACACTTGGGGGACGGGCACCACCTCCAGCATCGTCGGCAAGCTCGGGACAGACACGCCGGAGTCCTTCGTGCGGGACATCCCGGCGGTGTTCACCCTGGTGTCCTATCCCAAGGTGGCCGACATCGTGGAGAGCTACGAGAGCACGGGACGCTCGGTGACCGGGGTCGCCTTCCTCGCTCCGGTCGAGGCCCAGCTCAAGGCCATCCTGGCCTACCGTCCGTTCACCACCATCGCCGTCATCTACGACCGGACCGCGGGCAACTCGCGCATCAACGTCGCCGAGCTGCGCGAAGCCGCTCCGAAGATGGGCATCGACCTGATCGAGCTGCCGGCGCCCCTGGGGGAGAACGGAAAGTCGGACCCGGCCGCGCTGCCCCGGATGGTGGAGCAGGCCAGGGAGGCCGGCGCCCAGCTCCTCTACATGGGACCGGACTCCTTCCTGACCCGGCACGCCAAGGCGTACACCGCCGCTGCCGCTGCCGCCGGACTGCCTACGTTCGCCGCTACCCAAGCGCCCCTGAAGAACTCGCGGGCGATGTTCGGGCTGGTGACCGACTACCACACCCTGGGCAAGCTGACGGCGCTCCAGGCGGAGCGGATCCTGGTGGGGAAACGCCGACCCGAGGATCTGCCGGTGGCGCGCCTCGCGCGCTACAAGCTGTGGATCAACATCGACGTCGTGCGCGAGATCGGCATGTATCCGCCCATGGACATGATCGCCATCGCCGACTTCAAGGCCAGCCCCGGCGGCTAGAAGACCAGCGCAAGGATCAGGACGTTGCTGCTGCGCACCCGGATCAGTCTGCTCGTCATCCTGGCCTTCGCCGTCATCTGTATCGGCTTCGCGCTCACGTCGTTCACGCGCGATGATCTGATCAAGGCGCAATACTCCGGGGCCACCATCGCCGACCGGTCCACCCTGTGGCGCAAGGTCAACGCCAGCCTGATCCAGCATATGGAAGACAAGGCATGGATCGCGGCCGATGACGAGGCGTTCCGTCAAGCCGTCTACACCGGCGATCAGGAAGCGATCCAGCGGCTCGGCGCGGCTATCGCCACGCAACTTCGCGACCGGGGCATCGCCGACCGGTTCGATGCGCTCTACGCCGACGGATCGCTGGCCTACTCGTCGCAGTCCACCCTGTTCCAGAGCCCGGTCATCGCCCTTGATGCGGCGAGAGACGCCATCCAGCAAGGTGTTCGTATCCGCGGCATCGGCAACGACCAGCAACGCAACATCACCGTCGTTCTGGGCATTCCACTGGGTGCGCCCTCCGGCGCGGTCGGTATCGCCGGCATGGGCGTGTACGCGACCAGCATCGACGAGGCGATTCTGGAGATGGAACAGGCGACGAAATCCTCGGTGCTGATCGTCAACCGCCGCGGCCGGCTGCTCGCGGGCTCGGCCGGCGTCCAGTGGGAAAGTATCGGCAAGCTCATCGACCCGAGCGCGGTCGACACGCTGCAGACCGTCGAGGCGGACGATCGCGTGTATTCCGCCGTGGTGCTCCCGATGGCCGCCGATCTGGGCTCCCTGGTGGCGCGTCTGATCAGCATCAAGGACGTGACGGAGCTCGCCCGCCGGCAGGAGCAGGTCAACCAGATCACCACCGGCGCGGCGATCGCCTTCCTGGTTCTCGTGCTGCTTGGGCTCGGGTACTACATGTCCCGTTCCTTCACGCCGCTGACCGATGGCGTGGGGGTGCTGAACGCCCTGTCGCACGGCGATCTCCAGGCCCGGGTGGAGGGCGCCGGCAGGCAGGACGAGGTCGGTCGGATCGCCGGCGCGGTGAACGTGTTCCGCACCAACCTGGTCGCCTTCGATCGATTCCGCCGCTCGCGCGAGCGCCAGCGCCGCCGCCAGGAGCGCTTCATCCGGCGGGAGATGATCCAGCTCGCCGAAACGCTCGACGAGGAGGAGCGCGTAGCGGTGCTGGCGGAGTTCGACCAGCTCGAGCATCTGGTGCGCAACGCTCCGGACAACGAGGATCGGGTCATGTCGATCGCAGACGCGACCGACAGCGCCTCGGTCGCGCTGACCCGGGAGTCGGACAGCCTGGCCATGACGGCCTCGGCGTTCCAGAAGATGTCCGACCGGGTGCGGAGCCAGAACCAGAGCCTGCGCGAGGCGCTGGCCGCCAAGAATGCCTTCATCGCGCTCCAGAGGGAGCTCGACATCGCGGCCCGGGTGCAGCTCTCCCTCCTGCCGGACACCGTGCCGCTGTCCGACACCGTCGACATGTCCGGCATCATGAGGCCGGCAAAGGAGGTCGGGGGGGATTTCTACGACTTCTTTCGGCTCGACCAGCACCGCATCGGCGTGGTGGTCGCCGACGTCTCCGGCAAGGGCGTACCGGCCGCCCTGTTCATGGTCATGGCCCGTACCCTGATGCGCGCCATCGCCGTACGGTACGTCGACGCGCCGGGACGGGTTCTGGCGTGGGTCAACGACTTCCTGGAGCAGAACAATTCGGAAGAGCTGTTCGTGACCCTCTTCTACGGGGTGCTGGACGATCGAAACGGCAGCTTCGTCTACGCCAACGGCGGCCACAACCCCCCGATCCTGGTCGACGGCGGCGGCGCCAATCCGCTGAAGACGACCGGCGGGGTCGCGCTGGGCATGTTCGACGGGCTCGACTACGCCGACGGCCACGTCGTGATGGAGCCGGGATCACGTCTGGTCCTGTTCTCCGACGGCGTGACGGAGGCGTTCAACGACCGCGACGAGGCGTTCGGCGACGACCGGCTGCTGGACACCACCCGCGCCCTTTCCACGGATCAGGGTCCCGACCGGGACGTGACGGACATCGTCGCCGCGGTGGACGAGTTCACCGGCGAAGCACCCCAGTTCGACGACATCACGTGCGTCGTCCTGATCTACAAGGGGGGCCGGACGCTCCAGGGCTCCGCCGCGCTCGAAGCCGCGGATGCAACGGCCTGAATCGGGAGAATCGAGACCACCGGCCATGTCCGCCCCCGCACTGGTCCTCACCCTGAAGAACGATCTGTCGGAGCTCGCCCGGATCGCCGAGGAGATCGGGCCGCACGGCGAGTCCCGCGGCTGGCCGGCGAAATGGGTCATGAACCTCAACCTCTCGCTCGACGAGCTGATCACGAACATCGTCAGCTATGGCTACCGGGACTCCGACGAGCATGAGATCCGCGTCACAATGACCGAGCAGAGCGGATCGCTGGTGGTGGTTCTGGAGGATGACGGGTTGGCGTTCGACCCGTTCACCGACGCGCCCGAGCCGGATCTGGAGGCCGACGTGGAGGAACGCCCGATCGGAGGGTTGGGCGTGTACCTGGTGAAGACGCTCATGGACGAGGTCGCCTATGAACGGCTCGACGGCCGCAATCGAATCACCCTGATCCAGCGAACCCCGGAATGAGGGTGAATTCCGGTCTCGCGCCCGTCGCGCGATCCGCGGCGCACAGGGCCGACATGACCTTGCGCGAGAGATACGTGGCCCGCGGATCGCCGCCGCCGCACACCCTGCACTGGGACGACTACGACGCCCTGGTCGAGGCGCTGGCCTCGGGGCTGGGCGGCGGTCCGGCGATGCGCCACTTCACCTACGAGCATCCCGTGGGTCTTCAGGACTCCGACACCGGGGTCGGAAAACCCTATCCCGTTCGGCTCGCCTACAGCGATCCGGGAGGCGACGGAGAGCCCCTGATCGCCATCGGCGGGTTGACCAACGTGGCGCAGCGCTTCGATTTCCTGGCCCTGGACGCGGCGCCGGCGCTGCGGGTCATCGGTCTGGATCTGGCCGGACGCGGATGCAGCGGCTGGCTCGCGGAGCTGTCCGACTACCACCTGGAGACCTATGTCGAACAGCTCCGCCAACTCATGGATCATCTTGGGCTCGCGTCCTGCACCCTGCTCGGCTCCTCGCTCGGCGGATCGACCGCCATCCGCTTCGCGGCCCGGTATCCCCGGCGCGTGCACCGGATCGTGCTCAACGACAGCGGCCCCTACATTCCCGTGGAGCGGCGGTCGCGGCGAGCGCGGGCGGTCGCGCGCCATTACGTGTTCCGCAACCCCGCCGAGGTGTTCCGCCGTACCGGCGCGGCCGAGAAGCATTCCGGGCCGTCGCCGGACGCGGTCCTGCTCCACAGCGCCCACCACCGGACCCGCTGGTCGGACGAGGAGGCGGGGCGGGTCTACCGGCATGACCTTCGCGCATTGCTCGCCTACCGCGCCGAGGCCCGGAGCAGCCTCGACCTGTGGGACGACTGGGCCGGAGTGCAGTGCCCCGTCCTGTTGATCCACGGCGTGGAGAGCGACGCGACGACGGAGGAGACCATCGCCAGGATGCACGGCCACGGCGGCCTCTCGGTGATTCACGTGCCTGAAACCGGCCATACCCCGACCTTGAGCGACGGGTTGCTGATCGACGAGATGGTGCGCTGGGTGTGCGACGACCGGCCTTTCGGTGAGGATCGGGTTCGACCGGCGACAGAGTGGCCACGGAGGGTGCTGTATCCCGATGACCGACGGAGCCTCTGAGTCCGGATTCTTCTTCATCCGCCACGGACAGACCGTCGCGAACCGTGACGGCGTGCGTTCCGGCGGCGAGAGCGATATGCACTTGACCGAACTTGGCCGCGAGCAGGCCCGCGAAGCGGGTCTGGCGTTGCACCGGTTCGGCGTGACACCAGGCCTGATCCTTTCCTCCCCCTTGTCGCGCACGATCGAGACCGCCCGGCTCCTGAACGCTCGGTTCGGTCTCGAGGTGCGCATGGTGCCGGGGTTGATCGAACGCCGGCTCGGGGCCTGGAACGGCCGCGATGTCGAGGAGACCCAGCCGCTGCTCGCCGCGGGCCGGACGCCACCCGGCGGCGAATCCAACGCCAGGTTCAAGGCCCGGGTGCTCGCCGCCTTCCGCGGCCTCGCGCCGCTCTACGCGCGATGGCCCCTGATCGTCTCCAGCCGCGGTGTCGCCCGGATCCTGATGGAGCACGCGGGCCGCGAAAGCGCCCCCACCCTGCCGAACGGCGCCATCCTGCGCGTCACCCTCGCGGATTCGGGCGGCAGCGAAGACTTCGTGGTCGCCGGGCTCGACCGTCTCGAACCGCGGCCGGACCCCGCCTGATCCCGCCACGGCCCTTCCTGCCGGAATGCGCGCTACCGGCCGGCCCCGGCGACGATCCGCGTGAAGGTGGTCATGTCGACGTTGCCGCCGCTCACGACGCAGACCACGTTACCGGAGAGGCCGGAGACCTTCTCCGCGAGCACCGCGGCGACGCTCACCGCGCCGCCCCCTTCCGCGATGACCCGCTCGTTCCGGTACAGGTGCCGCATCGCACGGGCGATCTCCGCTTCGGTGACCAGCACGTAGTCGTCCACCAGGGCCCGCACCAGCTCGAAGGTGTACCGGTTGTCGAAGCCGATCCCGCCGCCGAGGCTGTCCGCAAGCGAAGGTGTCTCCTCGACCTCCACCGGGCGTCCGGCGCGCACACTCTCGTACATCGCCGCGCCCTGCTCCATCGTCACCGCGACGACCCGCGCGCGGGGGTTCGCGGCTTTCAGCGCCAGCGCGATGCCCGAGATCAGGCCGCCGCCGGAGAGCGCCACGATCACGGTATCCACTTCGGGTTGGTCCTCCAGGATCTCGATGCCGACGGTGCCCTGCCCGGCGATCACCAGCGGGTCGTCGAAGGGATGAACGAGGGCAAGGTGCTCCTCCCTCACCAGGCGCTGCGCTTCGGCCTCGGCGTCGTCCTGACATCGGCCGACGATACGAATCTCGGCGCCGAGCGCTTCGATCGCCTCGCGCTTGTTGGCGGGCACCAGCTCCGACATGCAAACGACGGCACGCGCCCCGACGCGCCGCGCCGCGTGCGCCACCGCCCGGCCGTGGTTTCCGGTCGAAACGGTCACCACCCCCCTTGCCCGCACCATGTCCCCGCGGGCGCGAATGAAGTTCGTCGCACCACGCAGCTTGAATGCGCCGGTATCCTGCGCCGTCTCGAGCTTGAGAGCGACCCGGGCGCGGCCGGGCGCGGACAACGACGGCGAGGCGACGAGCGGGGTGCGCCGAATCCACGGCCCGATGCGGGCGCGGGCGAGGTAGAGATCGCGTAGCGTGATGGGCTCGCTCGGCACCACTCGAGTCACCCTCCTGTGCGTCGAAGAATCCGGCGAAGGTTCGGAGCCGGACTGTAGCAACGTCGACCGCGCTTGAAGAAGACATGGCCGCCGCCCGGCAGGATGATTTCACGTTGGCCGGACTTCCGCCTTCGGCGCAAACGACATCGACTGAAATGGATTCCCGCCCCCGCTTTCGCGAGGACAAGCTCGCGCGGGAATGACGTGAGCCCCGGTCACCGCAGCCCTCGAACCCCGGTCTCGACGACGACGCATCGGCCGGCGGCCTCCCGGGTGCGTTATCCTCCGCCACCCACGGCTTCGGGTGCAGGCTGGCCGAAGCCCAATCCCCCGCGAGAGCGCAGTATCGCGGTGGTGCGTGATCGCTCGCGGAGTCACCGGAACAGAGGACGGTGCCGCATGACACATCGCAAGATGCCTGCCTCGACCGCTCCGGCCGGCGGCGCGACCCGGCCCGGCGCCGCCGCGCCCTCCGAGTGATGCGGATCGACACCCGGCCCGAGGTCGTCGGGCTCTCGGCCCCGCGCCTTGCCCGGATCACGCAATGGATGCGGCGCTGGGTGGACTCGGGAAAACTCCCCGGGCTGCTCGTCGCCGTCGTGCGCAACGATCGCCTCGCCTGGTTCGAGACCTGCGGGTACCGCGACGTCGAGTCCGGGTGCGCGGTCGAGCCCGACACCGTCTACCGCATCTACTCGATGACCAAGCCGATCACGACCGTCGCGGCGCTGATGCTCTACGAGGAAGGCCGCTTCCAGCTCGACGATCCGATCGCGCAGTACATCCCCGCGTTCGCCGAGACGAAGGTGTTCGCAAGCGGCGACGCCGAATCGTTCACGACGGCACCGCTCGCGCGCCCCATCACCGTGCACGATCTGATGATCCATACGTCGGGGCTCACCTACGGGTTCCAGCACGAGCACGCCGTCGATGCGCTCTATCGCCGGCGCCGGATCGAGTTCAACGCCAACGTCGGACCGCTCGCCGAGGTGGTGGAGGCGGCCGCCGCCCAGCCCCTGGTGTTTCAGCCGGGAACGCGCTGGAACTACAGCGTCTCCACCGACGTGCTCGGCCGGCTCGTCGAGATCTGGTCCGGCGTCCCCCTCGATACCTTCTTCGACGAACGCATCTTCGGGCCGCTCGGCATGTGCGACACCGGCTTTCAGGTACCGGAAGGGCAGGGCGATCGGCTCGCATCGAACTACGTGCAGACTGCTGACGGCGGGCTCGCGCCGGCCGATCCGGCAGGCAAAAGCCGCTTCCTCCAGCCCGCGGTTACCCTTTCGGGCGGCGGCGGGCTCGTTTCCACCGCGGCGGATTACCTCCGGTTCCTGCGGATGCTGCGCGGCCACGGGTCCCTCGAAGGCGCCCGACTCCTCGGACGCAAGAGCGTCGAGCTCATGACGACGAACCACCTGCCCGGCGACCTTGCCGACATGGGGCGGCCACGGTTCGCGGAGATGCCGTTCGCAGGGATCGGCTTCGGGCTCGGGGTGTCGGTGATGCTCGATCCGGCCAGGGCCCGGATCCTCGGCTCGCCCGGCGAGTACGCATGGGGCGGCATGGCGAGCACCACGTTCTGGGTCGATCCGGCCGAAGACCTGATCGTGCTGCTGCTCACCCAGCTCATGCCGTCATCGGCCTATCCGATCCGCCGCGAGCTCCGGGCGCTGACGTATCAGGCGTTGCTCTGAGTCGCTGCGGATCATCTTCCGAGGAGGGAGACATGTCGATTGCAGTTGCGGTACGCAAGGACGCACGGATCGTGCTGGCCACCGACAGCCAGACCAACCTGGGATCCGAGCGGGTGCCGGCGGCGAACCTGTCGGGAGCGAAGTTCATGCAGATCGGAGAGGCGTACATGGCCGCGACCGGATGGACGCTCTATTCGAACATCCTCGCGGACGTGCTCGGACGGCGGCGCGCGACCCCCCGGCTCGACGGCGAGGTGAACATCTTCAAGTTCTTCACGCGGCTCTGGGAGGAGCTGCACGAGCGCTACAACTTCGTCAAGGACCAGGCCGACGACGCGGATTCGCCATTCGGCAGCCTCGACAGCACGTTTCTCGTGGTGTGCGCACGGGGAATCTTCGGTGTCGCCTCCGATCTCTCGGTGTTGCGCTACGAGCGCTATTTCGCGATCGGCTCCGGTGCGCCCATCGCGCTGGGCGCGGTCCATGCCCTGTACGAGTCGGAGCGCGACGCCGAGGCGATCGCGCACAGCGCCGCGGCTGCCGCGATCGATCACGACGTGTACTGCGGTCATCCGGTCCATGCGGTGACGGTGCGCGAGCGCGCCGCACGCACGAGACAGCGCCGCGGCTGAGTGGCGGAATCACCTGATCCGATTGACCCATACACGCTCCGCCCGCCCGTCTTCGGCCGGCCTTCGATGAGATTCTGTTCGACCGTCATCCCGCCATCTCACGCGCAGTCGATATTTCCTTCGCCACCAGGCGGGTGGTGGCGGCGCCCTCCAGTTGGCTCGACGTGATGGTTTCCTTTCGAATCAGTAGCTCGTGTCCGCCAGAAAATAGATACCTATTTGAATCCAGAGAATAAATGGTGATTCGAGATCTCGAAGATTTTCCATGTCAGGTAGTTCATGCAGGAATTTCCTCCCCAATCCGCCCGTTGTCGGCAATCTTCGCACGACGGACATCAATGAGGCAGACACGAAAATCGCAGCTCGCACTCGGTGAAGCACGGATCGAGGATATGGAGCTCCCGTGTGCGTGGTTGAAGACCAATTCCACCAGGGCGGCTGGACCGTGTTCCAGGTGCCCATCGCGTTGGTGCCGAAGTACGCTTC
This sequence comes from uncultured Gammaproteobacteria bacterium, assembly GCA_958295465.1. GTDB lineage: Bacteria > Pseudomonadota > Gammaproteobacteria > HK1 > HK1 > HK1. Next base: position 5,445,016 of record OY282353.1, on the reverse strand, counting down.
CAGCTCCGCGGGCACGCCGAGGTCGAAGGCGGCGAGGTGGATCACCGCGTGCCGGCCGGTCCGTCCGCTCACGCCGGTGACGAGGACACGCTCGATGCCGTGCGTCCGTCTTTCCCTGGCCCTGGCCGGTGGTGGATTCGCTGGCTTCCGGGAGAGGTTCGGCGGCGCGCCTGAACATCGGGGGTGGTGACGTCAGGCGCCCGGGTTTTGAAGGATCAGGGACCGATCAGGCGTTCATCTGGGTGACGAACTTGCTCGTCAGGTAGGCGTCGAGGCCCTCGATGCCGCCCTCGTGGCCGTAGCCGCTCTCCTTGACGCCACCGAACGGGGTCTCGGCGAACGAGATCGCGCAGTGGTTGACTCCGACCAGGCCCGTCTCCAGGCGTTCGGAGACCCGGGCCGCGCGCTCGGTGCTGGTGGTGAAGGCATATGCGGCGAGGCCGAATTCCAGGCCGTTGGCCTTCTCCATCACCTCGTCGAAGTCCGTCCACGACTGCATCGGGGCGACGGGGCCGAAGGGCTCCTCGAACATCATGCGGGCGGTGTCCGGCACGTCCGCGAGCACGGTGGGAGAGTAGAAGTAGCCTTGGTTGCCGACCCGTTCGCCGCCGGTGGTCACGTCCGCGCCGCAGCCGCGGGCGTCGCTCACGAATTCGTCGATCGCGGCGACCCGCCGCTCGTTGGCGAGGGGACCCATCTCCACCGCCTCGTCCAGGCCGTTGCCGAGCTTCATGCCGGAGGCGATTTCCGTGAACTTCTTCACGAACTTGCCGTACACCTTCTCGTGCACGAAGAAGCGGGTGGGCGAGACGCAGACCTGGCCGGCGTTGCGGAACTTGCCGCCGGCCGCGACGGTGGCGGCCTTGTCCACGTCCACGTCGTCGAAGACCACCACCGGGGCATGGCCGCCGAGCTCCATGGTGGTGCGCTTCATGCCGTCGGCGGCGAGGCGGGTCAGGTGCTTGCCCACGGGGATGGAGCCGGTGAAGGTCACCTTGCGGACGATCGGCGAGGGAACGAGGTGCTCGGAGACTTGGGAGGGCACGCCGAACACCACGCTCAGCACCCCCCTGGGCAGGCCCGCCTCGTGCAGGGCGCGGGCCATCGCCACCGCGGTCCCCGGGGTCTCCTCCGAGGGCTTGATGATGCACGAGCAGCCGGCGCCCAGAGCGCCCGCCATCTTGCGTGCCGGGGTCACGGCGGGGAAGTTCCAGGGCGTGAACGCCGCGACCGGACCCACCGGCTCGCGGATGACCATCTGGCGGGCGCCAGGGAGACGGCTCGGGATCAGCCGCCCATAGGCGCGGCGGCCTTCCTCGGCGTACCACTGGAAGATGTCCGCGGCGACCTTCACTTCGAGGACCGCCTCGGCCAGGGTCTTGCCTTCTTCCAGGGTGAGGGTGCGCCCGATGGCATCGGCGCGTTCGCGGATCAGCTCTCCGGCCTTCCACAGCACCTTGCCGCGGTCATGGGCGGAGGTGTCGCGCCATACCCTGAACCCTTCCGCGGCCGATGCGAGCGCGCGGTCCAGATCGTCCTTCGAGGCGTGGGGGAGGAACGCCAGAGCCTCCTCCGTGGCCGGGTTGATGACGTCTTCGCCGGCCCCGCCACTGCCTTGCCGGAATTCGCCGTCGATGTACAAGGCGAGCTCTTCGTACATGTCTTCGTCTCCTGTTCCTGTCCGTAACAGCCTGGCTCCTGCCTGGGAAACACGTGCTCCTGTCCGGAGCGACGTACCTTGCCGGGGCCGCTTCTCCCGGCCGGATCGGAGGGGCCTGCCGGACCCGTTCTCACTGCTGCGACGAGCGCTGCTGGATCGCCCACCACTGCGTGTAGATCTCATCCGGCCACAGGCTCTGGACCCATGCGAGGACGTTGATGATCTCCTCGTCGGTGAGCCTGCCCTGAAACGGCGGCATCTTGCCGGCTCCGCCCGGGGCGCCGAACTTGATCTGCCGTGCGAGCACCTCGAAGGGATGATGCCACGTATGCGCGCTGCCGTTCAGCGGCGGGGGCGGAAACGATCCGTCGGGCTCGCGCCGCCGCCAGTCGGGGGTCGCTTCGCCCCGTACACCATGGCATACGGCACAGTGCGCTGCATAGACCTTCTCCCCGGATTCGACCCGGGACTGTCCGTACCAGCGTTCGGGACGTTCGGGGTGCTCGGCGGCGATGGCGTGCAAGGGTGTGGCGACGGCGAGCGCGGTGACGGCGCAGACGACGATGCGGAGCCGGATCGTCTTCGCGGCCATCCCGTAGCGCCGGACCGCTTCGCCGGTTCGCATGTTTCGCGTGGTTCGCATTTCCGCTCCTTCCCGGTCCTGCGGGTTTGTATGGAACATCCGACAACATGTTGAATTCATGGAAGTATTTTTGAGGCAAGAACTGGTCCCCACAACCGGGCGGCGCAATGTTTCCTCCGCGGCCGCGAGGCGGCATGGCCGCCGTCGTGGCTTATATGGAACAAGACTGTTCCTCGCCCGTCTGCGGCGCCGGCCGGGGGCGACCGCGCCAGCGGTCGCCCCTCACAGGGCCGCGTTGCGTAGCCGCAGGGCGTTCGTGATCACCGAGACCGAGCTCGCGCTCATGGCGGCGCTGGCGAGCATCGGCGACAGCAACACCCCGAGGATCGGGTACAGCACCCCTGCCGCGATCGGAATGCCGATCGCGTTGTACGCGAACGCGAAGAACAGGTTCTGCCGGATGTTGCGCATCGTGACCGTCGAGAGTGTACGGGCCTTGGCGATTCCGCGAAGGTCTCCTTGCACCAGGGTGATGCCGGCGCTCTCGATGGCGACGTCGGTACCGGTCCCCATCGCGATGCCGACGTCGGCGCGGGCCAGCGCGGGCGCGTCGTTGATGCCGTCGCCGGCCATCGCGACGACGTGCCCCCGCGCCTGAAGGTCCGTGATGACGCCGTGCTTGCCCTCCGGCGTCATGCCCGCGTGGACCTCGTCGATGCCGAGGTCGCGGGCCACCGTGCGCGCCGTGGTCTCGCCGTCGCCGGTCAGCATCACGATGCGGAGACCGGCGGCCCGCAACGCCCGAAGAGCCGCCGCCGCATGAGGCTTGACCGGATCCGCGACCGCGACGAGGCCCGCCGGCTCGCCGTCGATCGCGACCCACGCCACCGTCCCGCCCCGCGCCCGCAACGACTCGGCGCGGGCGACGTCGTCGTCGGCGAGCCCGACCCCCGACTCACGCATCAACGCCTCGTTCCCGACAAGGACTTCAGCGCCGTCGATCAGTCCGCGGACGCCGCGTCCGGTGATCGATTCGAAGCTGCCGGCCGGCTGGATACGAAGACCGCGGGCCGTGGCTCCTCCTGCCACCGCGTCCGCGAGCGGGTGCTCGCTCGACCGTTCGACGCCTGCCGCGAGGGCGAGCCACCGTTCTTCGGCGATGCGCCCCAGGGTGATCGCGGCGCTCAGCTCCGGACGGCCTTCGGTCAGGGTCCCGGTCTTGTCGAGCAGCAGGGTATCGGCCCTGGCGAGGCGCTCCAGCGATTCCGCGTCTCGAATCAGCACCCCGTCGCGGGCGCCGCGGCCGATGCCGGCCATCACCGACACCGGGGTCGCCAGCCCGAGCGCGCACGGGCAGGCGATGATGAGCACCGACACCGCCGCGACGAGCGCGTTGGCGAGCGAAGGCGCGGGACCGAATCCGGCCCAGGCGGCGAACGTGACGGCTGCCGCGACCCCCACCGCGGGCACGAACCAGGCGGCGACCGCGTCCGCAACCGCCTGGACCGGCGCCCGCGACCGGCCGGCGGAGGCCACGAGCGCCGCGATGCGTCCGGCCAGCGTCTCCGATCCGACGCGGTCCGCCCGCATCGTGAACGTCCCGGTCCGGTTCACGGTCCCGCCGCGGACCTTGTCCCCGGCGCCGCGCTCGACCGGGATCGGCTCCCCGGTGAGCATCGATTCGTCGATGCTGGTCGCGCCGTCGAGCACCGTGCCGTCGGCCGGGACGTGCTCTCCGGGACGTATGCGGAGACGGTCGCCGGCCGCGATGCGATCGAGCGCGACCTCGCGCTCCTCCCCGTCGGCGTCGATCCGGCACGCGACGGCGGGCGCGAGGGTGAGGAGGCGGCGGATCGCGTCTCCCGTTCGCGCCCGCGCGCGGAGCTCCAGCACCTGGCCCAGGATGACCAGGGTCACGATGACCGCGGCGGCCTCGAAGTAGAGGGGGGGAGCGCCGTCGACGCGGAACGCCTCGGGGAGCAGGTCCGGGAACAGCAGCGCGGCCGTGCTTGCAAGCCACGCCGTGCCGGTGCCGGCCGCCACCAGGGTGAACATGTTGAGCTTGCGGGTGACGAGCGACGTCCAGCCGCGGGAGAAGAACGGCGCTCCGCACCACAGCACCACCGGGGTGGCGAACGCCGCCTGGATCCATCCGAACCACACCGGCCCGAGCCAGCGCCGCGCGTCGAGCGCGGGGATCATCTCGCTCATGGCGATCGCGAGGACCGGCAGGGTCAGGGCGCAGGCGACCACGAGCCGGCGGCGCATGTCCGCGAGCTCCGGGCTCGGCGCATCGCCGGGCGCCGCCGCCCTCGGCTCCAGCGTCATGCCGCACTCCGGGCAGTGTCCCGGGGTCTCCCGGACGACCTCCGGATGCATGGGACAGACATGCTCGGTGCGCGCCGGTGCGAACGTCCGCGGCTCCAGCGCCATGCCGCACTCGGGGCAGTCCGCGGTGACGTCGCTGCGCACCTCGGGATGGCAGGGGCAGGTGTAGTCGGTCCCGGCGGCCGGCGGCGCGGCCGGGTCATGCTCCGCGGGTCGATCCCGGGGCGATGCGGTAGTGGTGTGCGAGGTCGCGGAGCGCTCATGGCTCGCGGGAGTGGACGCCGGAGCCGGGGATGCGGTGGCCGTATGCGAAGCCGTGGAGGCCGGCGCCGCGTGCTCGACGAAGCGGGCCGGCCCGGCCTCGAACCGTTCCCGGCAGGTCTCTCCGCAGAACCAGTAGCGGCGCCCGCCGTGGCGCGCGGTCGCGCCGGGACGGATCCGTTCGACGAGGGCACCGCATACGGGATCCTCCGCGTGGGCGTAATGCTCGGGCGCGGCCAGAAACCGGTCCTTGCACCCGAGGCAGCAAAAGCCCACCGTGGATCCGTCGTGCACGCCGGTCACGTGCGCGGTGGCCGGATCCGCTTGCATCCCGCACACCGGGTCATGGGTGGCGGCCGCGGGGGCGGCCGCCGCGTCACCGCGTGTCTGGCCGGTGGTGATGCTCATCGCGTTGCGCTCTCGATGGGGCACGGCAAAGCTAGACCTTCCAGTAGCTGGAAAGTCAAGAGGCTCCCGGATGGTAGAGGATGCAGGCGATCCGCATCGGTGCATGGACGGCGGATTGGCCGAGGCGCCGGCCCCCGATCCAGGTCTCGGTCTCGGCGTAGCGGGCGGGTAGAGCATGGAGGGCAGGTTGGCCGAGGTGCTTGGCCCGGCGTCGCCCAGCACCCGCTCGACGGTGCAGTGATGGACGCCGAGCCGGGAGGCGATGGTGCCCACGCGCCAGTGCTCGACGAAGTGGTAGCGCAGGATCTGCGCCTTGAAGCATCGAAGCGCGAAGCGGTCACGGCGCCGGGCCGCAAAGGCTCGGCTCAATGGGGCGGAACGGCATCGCAGATCGAAGGCGAAGATGCCGGTTGCGCGCTATCACTCCCGCGGGCTCGCGGTCACCGTGGAACCGGACTGAGGAGGTTGTGATGAGCGGGGAATCGACGGGGAAAGAGGTGATTACGTTCCCCGATGGCGCCTGCTACGAGGGCGAGGTCAGTGACGGCCAGCCCAACGGGCAGGCGTCTTCACGGGGCCGGACGGGCGCAGGCAAGAGGGCGTGTTTCGCGCCGAGGAGTGGATCAGCGGGCACGGCACCTGCGAATGGGGGCGGTGACCGCTACGAGGGCGGATGGCGCGACGGGAAGCCGAACGGACAAGGCGTCTACACCCTGCCGGACGGCGGCCGCATCGAAGCCCGTTTCGTGGACGGCTCCCCGTACGGGCCGGGCGGCTACCCGCGCCCGGGCGGGGTGCGTGTCGAGGGCACCTTCCGCAGCGGGCGGTACCCGGTCGGTACGGTCGAGATCATTCACCCGGACGGGAGGCGCGGCAGCGGGCACTTCGGAGGGTTCGGCGCTTCCGCCGGGCGTGCTGGAACTCCTGGGCGACAAGCAGGGCACCGTCCCCGTACCGGCGCCCGTTTCAGCCGAGGAAGCGGAACGGTGCCGGCAGGGGCAGGACACGCCCCTGGGTGGCCCGTAGAGCGCCGTAGAGGCCGGAGCGGTACTGCCAACTCTTGCTGGGGGGGCCGCCTTCGGGCGCTACGGGCTATTCTGACCCTGCAGCAGGTCGCCACGGGGACCTGCGCCGATTCCCTCTCCGTCGCCGCCAGAGCGGTGAGGCCGGAGGCGCTGGCCGTCGTCCGGCTACTCATCGAAGCGAATTTCCCCTACCCAGAGGTGTATGTAGGAGCCGTCTTCGTTGCCGAGGAACTGGCCGGTGCGGATGGCAGTGAAGTCGTAATCGGGAAGTTCTCGCAGAGCGACGCACTGCTCGGCTGACCGAAACCAACGGCCACCACGGTCGTTGAAGCGGAAGTCGAGGTTGTCGAAATTGTACTGCTTGCGATGTTCGGGCAGGTCGTTCACGTCAACCGGAGCAACGTGCAGGAAGAAGCTTTCCTGCACGTCCTCCGCGCAGTCCCGGCACAACCCCTCGGCGTAGAGGTCTTCGCGCTTGGCCTGGGGCTCCCGGACATCGGCTCCATGACCTTCTGCCCAGCCTTCGGAGTGCCAAGACTACCCGCCTGCGCGCGCCCCGGACAAGGCGCGGTGCCTGTCCAAACTGCGCCATCCGTGCTCTATTGTGCGCATCCGATACCGTTTTTTTCGTGGGGTACGGATGTGGGGTACGGGAGGGCGGATCGCATTTTGTCCTATGGATACAGGGGTTTTGTGAATGGCATCCGAGATGCCCGCTTCCCAGGCGTCCACCGGCCCATGCCCGGACAGGACCGCGCACCCTGCATACTGCGGTCCCGACCGCGGACACCTGTCGATCGCGAACGTCGCCCGCGAGCCGACTCAGCCGTCGATGTATCCCCGCAGCGTGTCGTGCAGCGATCCCGGGATGGTGACGCCCTCGGTGGGGGTGCGTTCGCGGGCCCGGTATCGGCGGTCGGACGGGAGCCGCGTGCCGTCCTGCTCCAGGACCTTCGCGAACAGTGTCTCCGCATGGGCGAGCTGCGCGCCGCGGTCGCCGTCGCCGGTGCAGCGGGCGGGGTCGATTGCGATCATGAACTCGCCTCCGCATGGTGCGCCGACCCTGCCGGCGTCCTTCGCATGGGCCTCGAAGCTGAACACGTCACCGACCAGCGCACCCGCGAGCAACTCGACCATGAGGGCGATGGCCGCGCCCTTGTGGCCGCCGAAGGGGAGCTGCGCGCCGGCCAGCGCGGTGGCGGGGTCGGTGGTCGGCTCGCCGTCGGGACCGATCGCCCAGCCCTCGGGGAGCGGCCTGCCGTCGCGCAGGTGGATCTGGATCTCGCCGCGCGCGCTGGCGCTCGACGCCTGGTCGAAGACCAGCGGCGGCCGTCCCGCCCGCGGCCAGGCGAACGCCATGGGGTTCGTGCCGTAGACCGGCCTGGTGCCGCCGGCCGGCGCGACGTACTGGAGCGCGGCGGTGAAGGCGAAGGCGACGAGTCCGCGCTCGGCGAGACGTTCGACCTCGGGCCAGAGCGCCGCGACGTTGTAGGCGTTCACGATGGCGAGCGCCGCGATGCCGAGCTCGCGGGCGCGCCGCTCCAGCGGGTCGGCGCCGAGCTGAAGCGTGAGCGGCGCGAAGCCGAAGTGCGCATCGGCCCGGATCACCGCGGGGGCGAGATCGCGGAACACCGGCTCCGCATCCGGCGAGACCCCCGCCTCTTGCAGCGCCTTCACGTAGAACGGGATCCGGAACAGGCCGTGCGACGCGCATTCGTCGCGCTCCGCCGCGGTGACGGTGTCGGCGATGGCGCGCGCGTGTCGCGTGGAGTACCCCTTGGCGCGGAGCGCATCGGCCGCAATCTCGTGTACCTCTTCGAGGGTCAGGTGTACGCGGTCGTTCACGGCAGGTCCTCCTGCGTTTCCCGCATTTTCGGTACGAACGGACGATGGAGGCACGCGAGACCGCACCGGTGCCGGCCGGGGCGGTCGGTCGGCCTCCGCCGAGCCCCGTCCCTCCTCCGGTCAACCGGCGGCTTCCTCGAGCCCGGAGAGCCCGATGCCCTTCGCCGAGCCCCCGCTCCTCCCTCGGTCAACCGCCGGTCAGCTTCTCCACGATCTCCTCCATCGCCTCGTCGGCGATGGCCCGGATCTCCTCGTCGGTGCGGTTCTGGATCGGGTGCGGGACCCAGACGATCGCCGGCTCATAGCCGAGCGAGGCGGACTGCGCGGCCGCCGCCTCCCGGAACGCGGTGGTCGCGATCATCACGCCGGGGATCCCTCGTTCATCGAGGTCGAGCATGTCATGCACACTGCACGACGTGCACGAGCCTCAGTCGGAGAGGGCGTCGACGACGACGTCGACCTCCTCGGCGACGGTCTGCGCGAGCTCGATCGGTGCGGTGCGGGTGTTGGTGGGCTTGGCGTAGCGCTTCACGTCGAGCCCGCGCCCGGTGAAATGCGATTCGAGCCGATCGAGGAACGTGCTCCCCCGGGCCTTGCCGATGTCGAGCAGCCCGAGGGTCAGGCCTTCGAGCGCGGGCGGCGGAGCGCGACGCCCGCGCCGGACCGGCGAGGTCTCCGCCGTCGGGTCGAGCAACCGAATGCCGTCGTTCATGGTGCCTCCTCCTCATTCAACCGTTGCCTTGCACGGACTTTCGTTTCCGATGCGGTCCCGCTCACGCTTCCACCTCCTTCGTCACCGGGCTGCTGCCGCGGGGACCGCTTGCCATCCAGCCTCCGATGACGGCGCTCATGAGCCCGGCCCCGCCGCCGGCGCGCACGACGTTCAACCCGCCTTCCCGGAACTTCGGCATCGCCTCCCGGACGAGCTCCGGCTTCACGCCCGCGTCCACGCCGCCCGCCCCGCGTACCAGCTCCGATCCCGGACGGACCGTCGCGGCCATGAGGGCACGCTTGATCCGCGCCTTGTCCCATCCGCCTTCCTTGAAGATCCGGCAGTGCTCGGGCGAGAGCACGACGAAGGCGTCGATGCACTCCACGAGCTTCGGGTGCCCGATCGAGTTCAAGGTCATCGCCAGCGAGCGGGCGAGCGATTCCGGGCTGCGCGAGCCTTCGTCCATGTTCGGGCTCAAGCCCCCGCCCCCGAAGAGGGTGACCGCGGACGCGCCGGGAGCGATGCCGCGCTCCACGCCGAGCGGCTGCCAGTCCGGATCGGACTCGTCCTCGGCGAAGCACAGGGTGTACTTGCCCGGCCAACCGAGGGTCGCGCGGTCGATCCCGCCCGGCACGCCGCCACCGACGTTGCGGATCACGAGCTGCAACGCGCGGCCGATGCTCGCATTGGCGCGATTGCCCTGGCCGAGCGCGTTCACTCCGGAATTCATGCCGATGCGGCGGGCGACGGGACCGTTGACCACGACCATCGGACTCGAGAAGTACGTGGTGCAGAGCAGCCCGTGCATCGCGAACCCGGGTTCGAGCGCCGCTTCCACCGCGGCGAGGACCACCGGCATGTACTCCGGCTTGCAGCCCGCCATCACCGCGTTGATCGCGATCTTCTCGACCGTGCACAGAGCGTTGTTCGGCGGGATGACTCCGACGATCTCCTGCGGGTCGCGCGCCGTGCCCTTGAGCATGCGCAGCACCCGCACCGGGGTCGGCGGGACCACCGGCAGGCCGTCGCTCCAGCCGCGGGAGAAGCACAGCTCATGCTCGTCTTCGGGCGCGTGCACGTCGATGGCACGCGCCGCCAGCGGCGGCTCCCCGAACGCCACTTCGAGGATCTCCGGCATGCCGGGATCGACGCTCTTCGAGCCGCAACCCGGCTGGAAGTCGGGCAGATCGGCGCCGAGGAGGCCGAGACCCGTCACCCGGCTCCACTCGGCGCGGTCCCAGCCGGCGGTGCGCCCGGCTTCGGCATCGTCCTCGAAGCGGATGAGGGTCGGTACCGTCTCGATCCCCAGACGCCAGGACTGCTCCAGCGAGCGGTCGTCGATGGCGTCCAGCCCGGCCGGGAACGTCGGGTCGTCCTGGGTGTAGACGGTCAGTCCGGCGCAGCTCGCCGCGATCTCGTGCAGCACCGGCTGGACGAGATCGCAGGTCGGGCAGTCGCGCTTGGCGACGACGACGAAGTGAGCGCTCATTCGCGCGATCCCACGAGGCGGTTCGGGGACGGCGGCCCGCCATGCTCGACGGCGCCCCGGAAGCGGGTGTTCATACGTCTGTACCCGACCTCACGCGGCGCAGCTCCCGGGAGCGCGGGCGCCCCGTCCGCCTTGGTCGTTCCCGCGATCTCGGCGCCGTCATTCCCGCGCAAGCGGGAATCCAGGTGTTCCGCGCGCGCGGACGCCCCGCCCGCATCATGTGCATGTTCATACGCCTGCACCAAGCCTCACGCGGCGCCACGCCGGGCAGCATCTCGTCGCGCTCCGCGAGGGCGATGAAGCGAGCACTCACAGCAGCTTCGCGTGTTTGTCGAGGAGGGGCAGCACCTCGTCGCGCCCCTTCGGCGGGATCGTGACGAGGGCGCGGAAGACCCCGGCCTCGCGGTAGGCGTCGAGGGCTTCCGGGTCGCCGGTGGCGCCGAACACGCTGGTCCGGATAGTGCCGGTGTCGCGCCCGGCCTTGTCCGCGAACTCCTCGAGCCGGGCCATCTCCGCCTTCGCGTTCTTGAACGCGCGGGTGCGGGGCATCCATCCTTCGCAGAAGTCGACCACCCGTTCGAGCGAGTACCGGGTCTCGCCCCCGAGCAGCACCGGGGGGTTGGGCTTCTGCACCGGCTTCGGGCTCGACCAGATCGGATCGAAGTCGACGAACGGGCCGTGGTACTCGGGCTCCTCCTCGCGCCATATCGTCTTGATCGCCTTCGCACGGTCGCACATGACCTTGAAGCGGTCCCGGAACGTGGTGCCGTGGTTCTCCATCTCCTCCGCGTTCCACCCCGCCCCGATGCCCAGCTCGAAGCGCCCGCCGGAGAGCAGGTCGAGGGTCGCGCATTCCTTGGCGAGCACGATCGGGTCGCGCTCGGTGAGCAGGGCGATGGCGGTGCCGATGCGCAGGTTCTTCGTCGACGCCGCGGCACAGGCCAGCCCGACGAAGGGGTCGATGGTGTGCTTGTACTCCTCCGGCAGCTCGCTGCCGCCCGGCCAGGGGCTGCGGCGGCTGGTGGGGATGTGGGTGTGCTCGGGGACGAAGAGGGATTCGAAGCCGCGGTCTTCCGCCTCGCGGGCGAGATCGTCGATACGGATCGTGTAGCCGGTGGAGAACTGGGTGATGCCGATGTGCATGTGGCTGGCTCCGGGGGTCGGGTGGTGGAACGACGGCGCATTTCTACCAGAAAACCATGTCTTCGGCGGGGCGAATTTGCCGGCTTGGCGGCAGCCGGACACGGCCGGCCCCATGTCTTCGCAACAAACGTGCGGCGCGAGCGGCGCGAACCCGGATGCGTGGCACGGAACGTCCGTGCGCCGGCGCGGGGTCCACGTTTCCCGCCGGCAATGGTTTCCAGGTCCGTCCGCGGCTCGGCGGCATTCTCTTTCGGATTAGTTTTTCTATGACTGCACCGGAGAAAATCTCGGTTGATGGAACGTTCCTTCGTCCCCATCTGCCCATACGGGAAACGGACGAACCCGGACAGAGACGATGAACGACACGACAGACCACGAGAGCAGGCCGCGGCTCGCGCATGATCCGCATAACTACCTGAGATCCGCCGCACGCGCCCGCCGGCTTCAATCCGAGGCGATCGGCCGCGGCATCGGGGCGACGGGGCGCTTTCTCGCCCGGCTCGGAGCCGATGCGCATCGCCGGATCGTATCCGCGTTACGGAAGCGGCGGACGATAGCGGAGCTATCGCGGCTCGACGACCACGCGCTCGCCGACATCGGCATCGATCGCGCGCAGATCCCCATGATCGCGCAGGGCCTGATCGCTCCGAGCGGCGAAGCGCCACGGCGGATCATCCCCGTTGCACCGTGTCCGCCGGAGCACCGCGGCGACGCCGCGAACGATGCGGAGCCGCCGTCGGTCGCCGCCTGACGCGCCGGCGCGGACAGTGGTTCGGCAAGGGCCGGAGGTTCCCCGGTCACCCCTCCCTCCCCCGACCGGGGGCCTCCGGCCCGGATGCCGACGTCACCGAAGCCCATCTCCGGCGCTCCCGCTTCGCGGGATGCGCTCGCGTCGCGGCACCGGACGGACATCGACGACCCGAATCGCGGCCTTCGATCGGCAACCGGCCGGCGGCGCACCGTGCCCGTGAATGGCTTCTGTGAAGCCTTCTCCGATCGGTCGAGGACGGGAGCCCGGCCGCAGCAATCCCGCCTCGCTCGAAGCTCGGCCGAGAGATCCGGCCCGAACGCCGGACCACCGGCGCCCGTTCCGCTTCGCGCACTTGCGGCGCCCCCGCGCACTCCCCACCATTGCGCCCCTCCCAGGGAAGGGCCGCCGTCATCGCCGCTCGACAGTCACTCGCGCTCCGGATCAACGACCGTTTCTTCTACGGCTGGGTGATGCTCGCCGTCGCCTCGCTCGCGATGTTCGCGAGCGGTCCCGGGCAGTCGCATACCTTCAGTGTCTTCCTGCTGCCGATCTCGGAGGATCTCGGCATCTCCCGGACCTCCGTTTCGAGCGCCTATGCGTTCGCGACGCTGGTGGCCGCGTTCGGACTGCCCCACGTCGGCCGGCTGGTCGACCGCCACGGGGTGCGGACGGTGCTCACGGCGGTAGGGGCCGCATTCGGCGCCGCGGCCGTCGCGTTCGGCGCGGTGAGCGGGTTCGTGGTGCTCACCCTCGGGTTCGGCGCGTTGCGGTTCTTCGGGCAGGGCTCGCTGATGCTGTGCGCGGGCAACCTGGCATCGCAGTGGTTCGACCGCCGGCGCGGCCTGGCGCTCAGCCTGACCATGCTCGGGTTCTCGGTGAGCGTCGCGGTGCACCCGCCGCTCGCACAGTGGCTGGCCGATACCCTCGGCTGGCGGACGGCCTGGGTGGTCATGGGGCTGGCGACGTGGGCGATGCTGCTGCCGCCGGTCCTGCTGCTCGTCTTCGACCGGCCGGAAGCGCTGGGGCTTCGCCCCGACGGAACGGTCCCGGACGCCCGATCGCCGCACTCCGAGGCCGGGCGCCACGGCTTCGAGGCCGGGTTGAGCCTCGACGAGGCGAGGCGCACCGGGGCGTTCTGGATCATCCTCGTCTCGAATGCCTCGTTCGCGGCGCTGGTGACCGCGATGTTCTTCCACCAGGTGTCCGTGTTCGAGGCGCAGGGCCTCGGCCCGACCCTCGCGGCCTCGGTGTTCTCCATCTCCGCGGCGGTGATGGTGGTCATGACCCCGCTGGTCGGGATGCTGCTCGACCGGCTTCCGACAAAGCCGCTCTACGTCGCCGCGCTGCTCTCGGTGAGCGTCGCACTGGTCGCGATGAGCCTCGTGGGCGACCTCGCGAGCGCCATCGTGTTCAGCGTGCTGTTCGGGGTGGCGAACGCGGCCATGCACGCGCACTTCACCTTCGTATGGCCGCGCTTCTTCGGCCGCCGGCACCTCGGCTCGATCCAGGGCGTGGCGCAGATGGGCGGGGTCATCGGCGCATCCATCGGCCCGATTCCCCTTGGACTCGGATACGACTATCTTGGTGGCTACGGAGGCACCCTCGCCGCCCTGGCCGCGGTTCCGGTGGCCTGCGCGGCCGCGGTGGTCTTCATGCGCGCGCCGCGCCTCGAGCGAGCCGATGCCTGACCCACCGGCCGCGGCCGAGCACGGCTTTCCGCCACACGGCCCGGTCCACCGCGTTGATCAGGGTCCGAACGCCGGCGCGAGGGTCGTCCATCTCGCCGACGGCGGCGGTATCGCGGTGGAGTGCATCGAGCCGGCGCCGTGAACGGCCCACGAGGATGAACGGCGTCCCCATAGCCGGTTCCCGAAGCCACCGTGCCCGATTCCGTCCTTGCAAACCGGGAGGCGCCCGTACAAACGATGACCGTTGAAAAGGCGACACCGCCTGCCGGGACCCGCCCGCCGGCCCCCGAAACGCAGGAAGCCGAGGCCGGAGCATCCGGCGGATCCGGCCTCGGCGGACAGCTCCGCGCCGAGCTGGACGCAGTGCTGGCCGAGGCCGGCACGCGGCCGGTGCCCGAGGGGGCGGTGCTGTTTCCGGCCGCGGGCGGGGTCGGGCACACCGTCCTCGACCGCGAGATGCGCGCCGAGCTCGAAGCCCTGCGCGCCGGCCGCGGCGCCGACCCGTACAGCAACCCGATCCAGCTCCTGGCGCTACGCCTGAGCCGCCGCATCGACGCGGGCGAGGTGTCCTGGTCCGACGTCGAGCAGTTGATCCAGCGCCTCACCGCCGGCGCCTTCCTGGCCGGCGCCGGGCGTCTGGCCGGGCGCATGGGCGAGACCGATCCGGCCGCCAACGCACGGATCGTGCGCGTACTGATCGAGGGCCTGACCCGCGACCCCGAGAGCGGCGCCCCCGTTTCCTTCGAGACGTTTCGGGCGGCGGTGGAGCGCGCGCCCTTCGGCATCGTCTTCACCGCACACCCCACCTTCGCCCTCTCCGCCGCGTTGCTGTGCATCCAGGCGCAGCTCGCGACCGGCCACGACGACCGGGGACGGCGGCTCTCCGCCGCCGGCCGCGCCACCCTGGTCCGCCGGGTGCTCGCCGCGGAGCACCGGTCCGAGGCGGTGCTCGATCTGGCCACCGAGCACGACTTTTCGCTCCAGGCCATCGCCGGCGCGCGGGACGCCCTGGTCCGGGTCTACGAGATCGTCTTCGAGGTGGCGCGAGAGATCTGGCCGGAGCGCTGGCTGGAGCTCAGGCCCCGGCTGCTGACCGTCGCGAGCTGGGTCGGCTACGACCTCGACGGGCGGGCCGACATCGGCTGGGCGGAGACCTTCAATCGGCGCCTGATCGTCCAGAAGCACCAACTCGTCCACTACCGGGCCACGGCGGTCGAGCTGGGCGGGGCCTTGAGCGACGTTCCCGAGGCCGAGGACCTGCGCCACATCCTGGAGCTGCTGGAGAGCCGTCTCGACCTGGCGGTTCGACAGGTCGAAGAAGAGATCGAGGTCTTCGGACACCCCGAGCCGGACTCCGTACGCCAGGTTGGACACGTGAGCCGGATCGCCCGGCGCATGTACGCCGGCCGCGAGCGCAGGCTGACCCGGGCCGGGCCGCTCATCGAGCTGGTCGAGCGCGCCCTTGCACGCGCGGCCGACCTCGCCGGCGGCAGTACGGCCGCGGCGGCGACCCTCGGCCGGCTCGCGGCCCTGCGCGCGGAGCTGGCCAACTTCGGCCTGGGGATGGCGCACACCCACGTGCGGCTCAACGCGACCCAGATCCACAACGCCATCCGCCGCGAGATCGGCATGGAGGCGGCGCCCGACGACCCGACCCACCGGCGCAGCTATACCGCCGCCGTCAACGCGCTGCTGGACGCGGTCGAGCCCGTCACCATCAACTTCGGCTCCCTCCTCAACGAGAGCGCGTCCGCCACGCGGATGATGATGGTCGTCGCGCAGATGCTGAAGTACGTGGACGCGACGACGCCGGTGCGCTTCCTGATCGCGGAGTGCGAGACCTCGTCCACGCTGCTGGCCGCGCTCTACTTCGCGAAGCTGTTCGGCATCGCCGATCGGGTGGAGATCTCGCCGCTGCTGGAGACCCGCAAGGCGCTGGAGCGGGGTCCGCGGATGATCGACAGGGTTCTGGCCAATCCGCACTACCGCGCCTACGTCGAGGCGACGGGGCGCCTGTGCGTACAGACCGGCTATTCCGACACGGGGCGCAACCTCGGCCAGACCGTCGCGGGCGCCTCGGTCGAGCGCCTGCGCATGCGGATCGGCGAGGTCTTCGCCCGCCACGATCTCCGGCACGTCGAGCTGCTGATCTTCGACACCCACGGAGAATCGATCGGCCGCGGCGCCCACCCGGCAAGCTTCGGCGACCGCCTGCGCTACGTCTCGCCGCCGGAAAGCCGCCGCCGCTTCGCCCGCGACGGCATCCTCTTCAAGCAGGAGACGAGCTTCCAGGGCGGCGACGGCTACGTGTACTTCTTCACCCCGGCTGCCGCGTTCGCGAGCGTGACCCGCATCCTGGAGTTCGCGCTGGCGCCGCCCGACGACGAGGACGGCGATCCCTTCTACGTCGAGGCCGACTACATCGCCGAGTTCTTCACCACCATCCAGTTCTTCTACGACGCGGTGATGCACGACCCCGACTACGCCGCGCTGCTCGGCGCGTTCGGCACCAACATGATGTACCCGACCGGCAGCCGCTCGCTGCGCCGCCAGCACGAGCCCGGCGCCGCGGTGGACCTCGCCCATCCCGCCCAGCTACGCGCGATCCCGCACAACGCGACGTTGCAGCAGCTCGGCTATCTCGCCAACACCCTGGCCGGCGCCGGCCGGGCGATCCGCAAGAACCCGATGACGTTCCGGGCGATGCACGCCTCCTCCCCGCGCTTTCGCCGGGTGTTCGGCCTGATCGCCTGGGCGCTGGCGTTCAGCGACACCGACGTGCTGAAGGCGTACGTCGACACCCTGGACCCGGGGCTGTGGCTGCTGCGCATGGCATACCCCCGGATCGAGCGCCAGCGGTTCGACGAGCTGCGCGCCATCAGCCGGTTCATCGAAGGCCACGCCCGCCACGACCGGCTGAACGGCATCCTGCGCACGCTGGAACGCGATCTCTTCGACATGCTGCACGCGCTGGCCGAGCCGGCCGCCGATGGCGACAGCGGCACCGGTGGTGACGGGGACGCCGGTGGTGGCGGCGCAGCCCATGACGGCGAGGACGGGAACGGCGGCGCCGGCAGCCTGAAGGTGGACGTACCGGAGACCATGACCGAGGATCTGCGCCTTCTGCACGTGATCCGCATCACGCTGATCCAGCGCATCTACATGCTGGCGACGCACATCCCGGAGTTCAGCCTGCGCTACGACCTCTCGCCCGAGGAGCTGCGCACCCGCATCCTCAGGCTCGAGATCGAGGAAGCGCTGGAGACGTTGTGCATGATCTTCCCCCAGGACGACACCACCGGGCGACCCGAGGACTTCGGCGAGCCCGCGACCTACGAATCCGACACCGGGCAGTCCTACGCCCGGGAGCACGCGCGCATCTTCGGGCCCATGGGCAAGCTCTACGAGCTGGTGCGCCGTACCAGCTCGGGCGTCAACCACATCATCGGCGCAATGGGCTGATCGACGGATCGGCGGGCGCCTCACCTCGCCGGCAGATTCGCCCGCACCACCTCGTTGACCGGGGCCGAGGCCGGGTCGGCGTCCTTGCGCCGCTGCCGGAAGTTGAAGCTGACGCTGATCCGTTCGAGGTCGCGGCCGTCCCCCTCTTCCTCGGGCGCCGCGCCTTCGCTGCCCTCCCTCCCGTCCGCGTTCCCGGCCTCGCCCGCCTCGGGGTCGGCACCCGCCATGTTCGGATGGGTGGAGTGGACGAGCCATCCGGGAAAGGCGATGAGCCGGCCGGCCCGGGGCTGGTAGTAGACCTCGCCCCAGGTGTGGGCGGAGCGGCGCTTCGGATCGAAGTACGGGGTGAGCACGTGCGCCTGCGGGCGCGGATCGGTGAGGCAGAGCAGGCCGCAGTCGTCCGGGGTGCGGACGTAGTACACGCCGCTCCACAGCGCGTGCGGGTGGGTGTGATGGCGGTTGAACGCGCCGGGCGGATTGACGTTCGCCCACATCGAGTCGCAGACCGGCTCGTAGGCGTCGTCGTAGCCCTGGTCCGCGAACACGCCGTGGATCAGTTCGAAGATCTCGCGGGTGAGAGCGGTGAACTCTGCTCGCAGGTGCATGTCGGTCGCGCTGTGCCAGCCCCCGAGCTGCGGCACGTTCGATCGGAACGTCCCTCCGGGGTCCCGCTCCCGCCACGCGCGGACGTCCTCGGCGAGGCGCGCGTTGAGGGTCTCCGCCTGCGCGAGATCGGTGTAGTAGATCGGCGTCGGGAAGAAGTAGTCCCGGGCCATGCGCTTCCCGTGCGCGGGTGCGGCTTCGTCCGTCATCGTTCCGGTGGCCTCCCGGTCGGGCCTCGCGCCGCGTCAGGCCGGGCCGGCGGCGGGCGGCACGCGGCGCGCGCAGCATAGCCGATGCCGGGCGGACGGCCCTGTCCGCCTCGGGGCCGGTGCCCGCCATGTCCGGATGGATGGAGTGGACGAGCCATCATCCCGATCAGTGAAGTACCCCCTCGGAACCGGCGGTCGGCGGCCGAAAAATGAAAGGCTCGACGAGGGTCGATACCTCCGATGGTGGAGCGGTCGCCGCGACGGTGGCCTGGCGACCGGCGGTGTCGGGCGAACGTCTCCCGGTCGGTCGTCACCCCGGAATGGCGGAATGGGTAGAGATGAAACCGGATCATCACCGGGGCCATCCCGAAAGAGTCACTTCGCCTTTGTGAAGAATCATGCTGTTTTCAGGTATTTATTTCATGAAAACGGAAGATCCACACATTCGTATGAAAGCCACAGGGATGCACTGAATAGAAGCAACTGAAAAACAAAATATTTTTCCTATCGGCTTATCTGTTTCTCGAAGAATCGGTAGATTTGGTTTTGTTTTTATGGTTTTCTTCCCGAAAATGAGAGGAAACGCGGGAATGGATGGTTTCTGGCGGATTCTTGGCGAGGCGGTGGGTCTGATCCTGGCCTGGGACCCCGACCTCATCGAGATCATCGGGCTTTCGTTGCGGGTCACGCTGACGGCCGTTGCGGTCGCTTGCGTGATCGGCCTGCCGCTCGGCGCGGTGGTGGGCGCCTTCCCGTTTCCCGGCCGGACGGCGGCGACCGTCGTTCTGAACGCCCTGATGGGGCTGCCGCCGGTGGTGGTGGGACTGATCGTCTACCTGATGCTGTCGGCCGCCGGACCGCTCGGCCCCCTGGACCTGCTCTATACCCCCACGGCGATGATCATCGCGCAAACGATCATCGTCGCGCCCATCGTCGCGGCGCTGACCAGGCAGGTGGTGGAGGATCTTCACCGCGAGTATGCCGAACAGTTCTCCTCCCTGGAGGTGGGTCCCTTCGATCGGGTCGTCGCTCTGTTGTGGGATGCCCGCTACAGCCTGCTCACGGTGGCGCTCGCAGGCTTCGGCCGTGCGGTGGCCGAGGTCGGCGCGGTCATCATCGTGGGCGGCAACATCAACCACGTGACCCGGGTGATGACCACGACCATCGCCCTGGAAACGTCGAAAGGCAATCTGCAGCTCGCCCTGGCGCTCGGTGTCGTTCTGCTTTCGATGGCGGTGATGGTCAATGCCGGCGTGATGGCGCTCAGGGCCTCGGCGGTGCGGGCGGCCTGTGCGTAAGGCAGCGGTCGGCCTGCAGCCCATGCGCGAGGCGGCACTCGACATGAGCGCCAGGGAGCCGGCATCGCGGGCGGAAGATTCTCCGGCGCCGCTTCTCCAGGGGTGGGGCCTGTGTTTCGACGCCGGCGGCAAGCGGCTCGTCGATCGCATCGACGCCGGCATCCGACCCCGGCGCCGCACGGTGGTCATGGGGGCCAACGGCACCGGCAAGAGCCTGCTTCTGCGGCTGCTGCACGGCCTGATCCGGCCGACCGCGGGCGAGGTGCTCTGGCAGGGGCGGCCTCTCGACCGCGAGGGCCGCCGCGGGCAGGCGATGGTGTTTCAGCGTCCGGTCATGCTGCGGCGGTCGGTGCTTGCCAACATTCGCTTCGCCCTGGCGGTGCGCGGGATCGGCGGCTCGGAACGTGCGGCCCGGGAAGCGGAGGCGATCGAACGGGCACGGCTGCACGATCTGGCGAAGCGTCCCGCGCGCGTCCTGTCCGGGGGTGAGCAACAGCGGCTCGCGGTCGCCCGTGCGCTGGCTTGCGGGCCTCGGGTGCTGTTCCTCGACGAGCCGACGGCAAGCCTCGATCCGGCATCGACCCACGCGATCGAAGAGCTCATCCGGGAGGCGCATGAAAGCGGCGTCACCATCGTCCTGGTCACGCATGACACGGGGCAGGCGCGGCGGCTCGGTGACGACCTGATCTTCCTGCATGCCGGGCGCGTCGCCGAAACCGGCCAGGTGTCGGAGGTGCTCGATGCGCCCCGGTCCGAGGCGGCTCGCGCCTGGCTCGAGGGCCGCCTGTATCTCGATCCCCCGCCTCGACATCCCCCACCTCGACGGAACGTCCGGAATCCACGGAGAGGCACTTCATGATCGGAGGCGCCTTCCTCGGCCTCCCGACGGGCGGAAAGGCCGGCCGAGTACACCGCCCGACAACGGCCATCATGATCGGAGGCGCCTTCCTCGACCTGGCGACAGCCGCCGTGGTGGCGTTCGGGCTGGCCGGCCCGGCGGCGGCGCTGGACAGGTTCATCGTCGTCCAGTCGACGACGTCGATCCGGAACTCCGGCCTCTTCGACCACATCCTGCCGAGGTTCACCGGGAAGGCCGGGATCGAGGTCCGCGTCGTCGCGGTCGGCACCGGGCAGGCGATCAGGAACGCCGCGAACGGAGACGGTGACGTCCTCTTCGTGCACGCCAGGGCCGCCGAAGAGAAGTTCGTGGCGGACGGCGACGGGGTGGCGCGCTTCGACGTGATGTACAACGACTTCGTCATCGTCGGCCCGCCCTCGGACCCCGCGGGCGTCGCGGGCATGGCCGGCGCGGTCGCCGCGCTGGCGAAGATCGCCGCGGCCGAGGCGCTTTTTGCCTCGCGCGGCGACGACAGCGGCACCCACAAGGCGGAGCTCGGGCTCTGGAAAGAGGCGGGGGTCGACGTGGAGGCGGCCTCGGGCGGCTGGTATCGCGAGACGGGCTCCGGCATGGGCGCGACCCTCAACATCGGCACGGGCATGGGCGCCTACGTCATGACCGACCGCGCCACCTGGATCGCCTTCGGCAACAAGGGCGGGCACCGGATCGTGGTCGAGGGTGACCCGAGGCTCTTCAACCAGTACGGCATCGTCCTGGTGAACCCGGACAGGCATCCTGGCGTGAAAGCCGATCTCGGCCGGCAATTCGTCGATTGGATCCTGTCCGGGGAAGGCCAGGCCGCGATCGCGTCCTACAAGGTCGATGGCCGGCAACTGTTCTTCCCGAACGCGGGACGCCGAGGTCCGCACGAGGGTGTCCGCGGCGGCCCCGTCCGGACGGCAGGCCGCGCGGCTCGGGCTCTTCACCCGGTCGGGCGGGGCGCGTTCGGCCGAGGGGGACGCCCGGCCGCTGCGCCGAGCGCACCTCCCGGCCACCGCCCGGCCCACGCCGCGCCGGCTCTCTCCTCCGTCCACGGAGTCGATGTCCGGGTCGAGGGGCTCGGGGATGGCGGGGAACGGCCGATGTGCCGGCGCTCGCGCGTCAGGGCGACAGCCAGCGAACCGTTCCGGTCTCGGACAGGTCATAGCCGCCCATGGCGGCGGCCTTGTGCCGGAGTGCATCGCCGCGCGCGAAGGCCAGCAGCGTCTGCACCGGATCGGTGAAACAGGCGCGCCGATCGACGAGCAGGTCGAAGCGCTCCTCCACCAGGGGCAGAAACGGCAAATGAAACCGTCTGGCCATCGCCTCGATCCCGAGGGCCGCGTCCGCGTCGCCGGCCGCGACCGCCGCCGCCGCGTCGCTTTCAGTCCGCGCAAGCTCCGTTGACGGAATCAGGTCCGTCTCCGTCAGCCCTTCCCTCGACAGGAGATCCTTGAAGAGCGCCGCGGCGCCGGCCCCCGGTTGACGCATGACGACCCGTTTGCCCGCGAGATCGGAAAAGCACTGCACCTCGCCGTGCATGGGCTCCGACAGGATCAACCCCCGGGCCCGCACCGCCCATGCGAGCAGGACGGAGTCCCGCACGCCCCGGGCGGCGACCGTCCCGACGTTCCATCCCGCCTCCTCGGGAACGTGCAGGCCCGCGAGCGCCGCGCGGCCGTCGACGAAACAGTCGAGGCCGTCGAGGCTCCCGTTCAACAGCGTCGCCAGCCCTGACCCGGACTCGCGCACCGCCCAGTCGAGCAGCGGGTCATGTGAGCCGGCCAGCACCGCGGGCCGCTCGGCGGGAACCGTTTCACCACCGCCCTCGATCCAGGCCAGGATTTCGGCGCTCGGGAAGAGCAGCTTTCCCGTGATCCGGCGGTGCGGGATTTCCCCCGCCGCGGCAAGGTCGTACACCTTGCGTTCCTTCACGCGGAGAAGCTCCGCCACCTCTTTCGTAGTGAGGTAGAGCGGTTGTCCTCTCCGTGTTTCCTCGAGCATTCCGTGCGCCATGGCCTCTGGACTCCTTGGGGGGGCCTCGATCTTGCCATTCGATCGGGGTTCTGGGCGGTGAGTCGCCGGCCCTTCCACAAGCGGCCGATGAAGAACAATCCGAATCGCCCGAGGCTCGCGAGGGCGGTACACTCGCCTTCCGCGTCGAGCCGATCATCGGGGAACGCCATGGAGGTCGCGACCTTCGGCACTTGCCAGGCGTCAAGGCGCTCAGGGAAGCCGGAGCCGATTGCATGAACCGGGCGGAGCTCCGGTTTCGGAGCGACGCCCGCCTCCAGCGACACCACGGGCCCGGAGGGGTCACCCGATGCGTCCTCGCCCCTTCGACGATCCCTGGCTGACGGTTCACGCCGGCGTCCCTCTGGACCACCCGGACCTCGAGACGGCCCTCCGGCGTCTCACCCCCACTGAGTGGGATACGGCCCTGCGCGGGATGAAGGTCCATCTGGACCGGCGGCAAGACCGTCGCCAGCGGATCCGCCACGTCCGGGCCCGGGACGGCAGCACGCACCTTGTCTGGGAAGTCGGCGCGGAGGCCGGCCCGACCGCCCGCGCCCTGCTGGCCGTCGCCTGCCGGGCCCGGGGCGTGAACCAGGGGATTCATCCGACGATCGTCATGGCGAGGGTCGATCCCGTGATGAAGCTCATGCACCGGAATCACGGTGCGGTCACGGTCCCGGACACCGCGGACACCGCGGTCCCGGCCGCGAATCCGTTGCGCGATGACGGTACGGCGCGCAGCCCCGAGGCGCTGGTCCGCATCATCGGCAACCTGGAGGCGCGGCTGGCCCGGGAAAGCGTGGATGCCCCATGCCCCCACCATGCGATCGTCCGGTACAAGCGCAGAACGGAAGACGGCGTCAGGATCAGGCATTTCTACGTGCAAAGCCGGTACGCGCCCGAAGCGCCGCTGCTCGAAGCGTGGCTGGCCAGCTACAGGAAAGGTGCGAAGGGGATCACGGACTTCCATCCGGGCCGCCTGCGGGAAGCGCTTCGTGCGTTGCCCGTGGAAGCAACCGTGACGAGCATCTTCGGGCGGACCCGGGGAAGACCTCCGGGCGGAGGGGCCGGCTGAGTTGCCGGCCCCCGTCCGATCCGGCCCTGCCCGGTCCGGACTCGCCTCCGGTTTCCGGATGTCCCGGCTCCGTGAATCCGGCGTGATAGCCGCGTGATACATGGCACCCTACAATCGCCACCAGTCGGATCGCACGTTCCGATATGACTCCGGCACGATCGAATCGACTCGTCCCAACCCGCACCGAAGGAGCGTCCCGATGGATGTCAAGACCACTACCAGCCTGACACTTGCCGCGGCCGCGGCCGCGATGTTCGCACTGGCCCCCGTATCGGCCGGCGCGGGCGAGGAGACCGTGAAGTGCATGGGCGGCAACACCTGCAAGGGCCACAGCGCCTGCAAGACGGCAAGCAGCGAGTGCAAGGGCCTGAACGCCTGCAAGGGGCAGGGGTTCGTCATGGCCACCGAGGCCGCCTGCATGGAGGCCGGCGGCGAGGTCGAGGCCGACCAGGGATCGTCCTGAGTCCGGCCCGTGTGCATGGAGCGGATCGGGTGCGCTTCCCCGATCCGCTCCGTGCCGCGTTCGCGGAGCCCCGGCGCCGTGCCGCCGCTGGTGGCAGAGGCGGACCTCCGTTCTCCATCGGCAGGATCGCTCCGGGCCGGGTGCACATCCCCGATCCGCGCCGCCATCGCGGAGTTCGCCGCGAAGCCCGCGCCACGGCGGCGCCCCGGCACCGTGTTCGGGCCCGTATCCCTCTCTCCCGCGAGGTTCGTTTCCGGGCATGAGCACGTCGCTCCGTCCGCATCGGGACGCGGGGACCGGCAGCCCCGCCCAAAGGCCCTTCCTCGGCTTCGGATTGGGGCTCAGGCCTGAGCATTACCTGGAGGTGCTCGACGGCCGGCCGGCCGTCGACTGGTTCGAGATCATCAGCGAGAACTACCTCGTCGACGGCGGGAAGCCGCTTCACTACCTCGACCGGATCCGCGAGCACTACCCGATGGTCATGCACGGGGTCTCGCTCTCCATCGGGGGCTCGGACCCGCTCGACTTCGAGTACCTCGCGGCCCTGAAACGGCTGGCCGCCCGGGTCGAACCGGCGTGGGTGTCGGATCACCTGTGCTGGACGGGCATCGACGGCCGCAACCTGCACGATCTCCTTCCGTTGCCGTACACCGAGGAGGCGATCGCGCACGTGGCCGAACGGGTCGGCCGCGTGCAGGACTGCCTCGGCCGTCGGATCCTGCTCGAGAACGTTTCGAGCTACGTGACGTACACGGATTCGTGCGTCTCCGAATGGGAGTTCCTGTCGGCGGTCGCGGAGCGCGCCGACTGCTGCATCCTGCTCGACGTCAACAACGTGTACGTCAGCGCTCACAATCATGGATTCGACCCGCTCGCGTACCTCGACGGTGTGCCGGGCGAGCGTGTTCGCCAGATCCATCTCGCCGGCCACAGCCATCATGGCCCGTTGATCATCGACACCCACGATCATCCGGTGCCGGATCCGGTCTGGGCGCTGTACGCCGAGGCGATCGCGCGCCTCGGGCCGGTCTCCACGATGATCGAGCGCGACGACGACATCCCGCCGCTCGACGTGCTGCTCGGCGAGCTTGCGCGGGCGCGGTTGCTGGCAGGGTCCGCGAGCCCCCCGTCACCGTTACGGGTCTCCTGCGCATGACCGCGCTTCGCGATCTGCAGCGAGGCTTTCAGGCCCGCGTGCTCGGAGAAGCGGACACGCTCCCGGCGACGGTGGCCCGCGCCGGCGCGGTGTCGGCCGAGGACCGCATGCAGGTTTATGCGGACGCGATCCGGCTGCGGTTTCTGGATGTGCTCGGCCAGGATTATCCGGGTCTGCACGCACTGGCGGGCGACGACCGGTTCCGGACCCTGGGACTCGGATACGCGGCGGCGCATCCCTCGCGTCACCCCTCGATCCGGTGGTTCGGCCGTCATCTCCCGGCGTTCCTGCGCTCGACCGCGCCGTGGCGGGATCAACCGGTGCTGGGTGAGATGGCCCGGTTCGAATGGGCCAAGGGCGAGCTCCTGGACGCCGCCGACAGCCCGGTGGTGGGCATCGAGGACGTCGCCGCCATCGCGCCGGATCGGTGGGCCGCCATGCAGCCGCGGCTCAAGCCCGCGGTGCGGCGGCTCGCGCTCGAATGGAACGTGCCGCGCCTGTGGACCGCCGTCGACCGCGGCGACGCGCCACCGCCGCCCGTCCGCATGGAACGAGCGGTGGAGTGGCTGCTGTGGCGCGAAGACGTCGTGGTCCGCTGGCGGTCGGTCGAGCCCGACGAGGCGTGGGCGCTCCGGCGCTGCGCAGCCGGCGGTGACTTCGGCTCGATCTGCGCCGGACTGTGCCGGCGGGTCGGGGAAGAGGCGGCGGCGTTTCGGGCCGCCACCTACCTCAAGCAGTGGGCGGCCGACAGTGTGCTGGAAGCGGTGTGAGCCGGGCGCCGTGCAGGGCGCACGGCTCGATGCGCCGCGCCGTCGCATGGGAGTGCCTGCGGGATCGCCGTGGCGGTTCCGGTGGCAGGATGCGATCGTGCCGGCGGGCCCGAAACTTCCGCCGGGGATCGACGTCCTCTCGACGAGTCGTATCCGGTGTCCAACCCAACGACAGGAGGAACGAACAGTGACGACGAAATCCACCATCGCCAGGGCCTTGCTGGCCGGCGCGGCGATCGCGGCGATGGGCAGCCAGGCGGCGGCGAAGCCCAACGCGCAGTTGACGATCTCCGGTGATGCCCCGGAAGGGGTGAAGACCACGTTTGCGCAATGGATGGCGGGGGAATCGCCGAGCGGGCGCAAGGACAAGTGCTACGGCATCGTGCTTGCAGGTGAGAACGATTGTGCGGCGGGGGCGGGTACGAGCTGCGAGGGAACCTCCACCGTGGACTTCCAGGGCAATGCCTGGACACACGCTCCGAAGGGAAGCTGCGAGTTCATCGTCACCCCTGAAGGCCCGGGTTCGTTGACTGCCCTCGATCGCAACAATCCCTGAGCGCAGTGCCGCCGGCGCCGGACCGGTCGAGTGCCGTGAGCGGCTCGGGTGGTCCGGCGGCCGGCACGATGGGCGGGTATGGCCGGATCGTCGCGGGAGGCGCCTCCCGGCAACCCGGAGCCGGGAGCACACCCGCCCACCGCGAATCCATCCTCCTGCCGGCACTGGATGGGTCGAGCACGATCGGCGGCGCCGGCCCGATCGGCGCCGGGATCGGCCTCAGGCAGCCCCACGTCGAGAGCGTGCTCGCGCAACGCGAGCGTTCGCTGTGGTTCGAGGTCCATACCGAGAACTACATGGTGGCGGGCGGGCCGCGCCTTGCGCAGTTGCGCCGGGTCCGGGAAGCGTTCCCGGTGAGCTTCCACGGCGTCGGCGCGTCGCTCGGCGGACCGGCTCCACCCGAGCCGCGGCACCTGTCGGCGGTCAAGCGCCTGGTGGACGAGTTCGAGCCGGTGCTGGTGTCGGAACATGCGGTCTGGTCGAGAGCGGGCGGCGTCTGGTTCGCGGACCTCCTCCCCCTGCCCCGCACCGGGGATGCGCTGCGGCGGTTGGTGGAAGGGGTGGACCGGTACCAGGGCGCGATCGGGCGCCGCATCCTGATCGAGAACCCGGCCAACTACCTGTCGTTCGTGAGCGAGATGGACGAGCCGGACTTCCTGAACGAGGTCGCGGCACGCACCGGATGCGGCCTCCTGCTCGACGTGAACAACGTGTACCTGAGCGCCCGCAACTGCGGTATCGATCCCCCGCGGTACATCGAAGCCCTCTCGGGGGATCGGATCGAAGAGATCCACGTCGCCGGATACGAAGCCGACGAGAACCTCGGCGAAGCACTGCTGATCGACACCCACGCCGCTCCGGTGAGCGAGGCGGTCTGGGAGCTCCTGGATTTCACGCTTGCACGCCTCGGCCCGAGACCGGTGCTGCTCGAGCGTGACGGCAAGCTGCCATCGTTCGAAGCCCTGATGGAGGAGCGCCGTCGGGCCGGGACGGCGCTGGCGCGACGGCTTCCGGATCCAGGTCCCGAGCGGGCCGTTGCATCGGGCCCGGTCCCGGAGCGGACGGTTGCTTGACGAGTACACCGCCGCGTTCGCCCGCTACCTGCGTACCGGCGCGGCCGGCGCGCTGTCCGGGTTTTGCGCCGGGGATGCCGACCTCTCGCGGCTCCGGGTCTATCGCAACGGATTCCTCAGAGCCTGTATCGAGGCGCTCCGAGCGAACTATCCGTCGGTCGAACGGCTCGTCGGCGGAGAACGCTTCCCGGCCCTCGCCCGCCCCTATGTCGAAGCGCACCCTCCCCGTGCCGCCAGCCTGGTGGAGTACGGCGAGGACTTCCCCCGGTTCATCGAAGACGCACGCGATACGCATCGCCTCGGCTGGCTCGCGTCGTTCGCAACCCTGGATCGCGCGTGGTCCGAGGTCTGTTTCGCCGAAGATCCGGACCCCGGCGGCGCGGCGGCCGGGACCGTGCCCGCCGGCGACGCCCCTGGCGATGCCGGGGCGCGCGAGAATCCCGGCCGCTGGCTCGCGCCGCCGGAAAAGCCGGCGCCGGGGCCGGATGGTCCGGGGCCGCCCGGGCCGGCCGGCGACGTCCCCGCCGATGCCGAGGCGCTCATGAATCTGTGCGGCCGACTCTCGCCATGGGTGCGCATGGTGTCGCTGGACTACCGTGTGCTCCACGCATGGAGCGAGCTTCGCCAAGGCGGGCTCGGGCAGCGAACCGAGGTCCGGCGCACGCCTCAACGGGTCCTGATCTGGCGCAGCGGCGCCGAAATGCTCTACCGCGACCTGACGCCTCCCGAGCATTCGTTCTTCACCCGCGTCGCGGCGGGACGGCCATGTGGAGAGGCGGCCGGCGCCGCGCTCGACATCGACGCAACGTTCGATCCGGTGGCGACCTTCGCATCGCTGTTGCACTATCGGATGCTGACCTTCGAGCACTGAAGGCCGGCGGGGAGGGCAGTTCGGCGGTCCGGTCTCCTCGTCGAATCGACCCGCACCGGGAATCGACCCGCACCGGCATCCAGGCGCCGAACATCGTCCGGGGGTATCGGAATCAT
The DNA here is from genome assembly GCA_958295465.1 of uncultured Gammaproteobacteria bacterium. Lineage (GTDB taxonomy): Bacteria > Pseudomonadota > Gammaproteobacteria > HK1 > HK1 > HK1. Next base: position 5,416,578 of record OY282353.1, on the reverse strand, counting down.
GACATCGTCATACCACGCTCTGATCGTTCGGGCCGGCGGGTGGCTGGAACCCCTCGCCTTGCTGGCTCTGAGGCTGGCCGGCGCCAAGGTGTTCTGGGAGTCCGGCCTGACGAAGTGGAACGGCTTCCTGCAATTCAACAAGGACAAGTACGATCTGTTCCTCTACGAATTCTTCTGTCCCGATCCCCCGCGGCCCGGAGCATTGCAGCTTTGCGACCCCACGACCCTCGAATACACCGAAGGGTCGGCGATTGTCTCGGCGGTCAAGGCCCTGGCGGTGATGGCCGGAATCATGGAAATCGCGTTGCCGGTGTTGCTGGTGGCCGGATTGCTGAGCCGGCTCGCCGCGCTCGGGCTGTTCGGAATGACGCTGTTCATCCAGCTCGCGGTGTTCCCCACCTGGAGCCACTGGTGGAATCCCGCCATGTGGTGGGCGGTGGTGCTGCTCGCCCTGGTCGCATGCGGTCCCGGCGCCTGGTCCCTGGATCGCCTGCTGGGGCTGGAAGGCAGGCGCCACGCATGACCGGCGGCCCCCGGACCGGAGGCGGGATCCGGGCGCTCGTGGACGCCCGGTCGATTCGATACACCCGGCGCCTGCGCCGTCGAGGATCGCATCGGCGACCCGGTGACGAGGAGAACCAGCGATGGCCGAAGAGGTGCTCTACGAGGAAGTCGACGGGATCGCGATCATCGCGATCAATCGCCCGGAGAAGAAGAATACGTTGACGGAGAGCGTCGTGCGCGGCATCGCGGACGGGATCGACGCGGCGGGCCGCTCGAAGGAGGTGGCCGCGGTCGTGCTGCGCGGCGTGGGGGATACGTTTACCGCCGGCTACGACCTGACCCATGGCGGCGAGTGGGACGTGCCCTATGGAGCGCCGGACGTCGAGACCCGCGAGGGGGCGTGGGATCCGGTCAGGGACCTCGCCTTCATGGGCCACAACGTCAAGCGCTTCATGCGGATCTGGGAGTGTCCGAAGCCGGTGCTGGGAGAGGTACGGGGCTGGGCGATCGGCGGGGCGACCGATCTCGCGCTCTGCTGCGACCAGTTGTACATGGCGAGCGATGCGCACATCGGCTACGCCCCGAGCCGCATCTACGGCACGCCGACGACGATGCTCTGGGTATACCGGCTCGGCCTCGAGCACGCCAAGCAGTTCCTTCTGACCGGCCGCGCGATCGATGCGCAGACCGCGCACCGTATCGGGCTGGTGGCCCACGTCTCCCCTCCCGATGAGCTGGCGGAGCTGATCGAGGCCGACGCGCGGCGCTTCCGGCACATCCCCGCCAACCAGCTTGCGCTCAACAAGCTGCTGATCAACCAGGCGTTCGAGAACATGGGGCTGCGCACCACGCAACTCATCGGCACCTTGTTCGACGGCATCACCCGCCACACGGAAGAGGCGTACCGATGGACCGAGTCGTTCGCGGAGAAGGGCTTTCGCGAAGCCGTCAGGGAGCGCGATGCGCCCTGGCGGGACTACGGCGAGCGGCCGGAGGATTGACGGTCCCTCCCGCGCGGTTGCATGAGATCGGCCCGCTGATACACTGGCAGTGTCCCGGTCGGGACGCTCTGGTCCATCACCACTTCGTTGCGTGTGCCTTGCCGGGGCCTGTTTTCTTCACTGGATTTGCGAATGTCGGGCACATACGCCGGATTCATCGACGCGAGCTTCCTGCGAGCCGAGGGCGCCAAGGCGATCGGGCAATCTCCGAAGGGGGTTCGTCCCGATGCGCTGGCGGTGGTCGGTTGGTGCCGCTACCTGGCGCGCCAGGAGTCGCTCGACCAGACTTTCCTTCGCGCCTATTGGTACGACAGCGCCTTCGACCCCGCCCATTCCAACTACGTCGGGCAGCGATCCTTCTTCGATGCGATTGCACTCACCCCCGGCCTGCAGCTTCGCCTGGGACATATCGCGGAAGGGGCGTCTCCGCTCGAGCAGCCGATCCGGCGCGCACTGGAATCCACGGCGGTCGGCCTCGGCATGGCGCCGGAGGACTTGCTGGCCGAGTTCGACCGGCACTGGACGTTCCGGCCCAACCGTCAACAGAAGGGCGTGGACACCCTGATCGCGCTGGACATGGTGCGCCTCGCCGGCCGGTCGGTGTGCGAGACCATGGTGCTCGTTGCCGGCGACCGTGACTTCGCCGAGGTGATTCGCGCATCGCAGGACTTCGGGACCCGGGTGCTCGTCGCCACCCCGAAACGCATCAGCGTCTCCCGCGAGGTTGCGCAGCTCGCCGACCACGTCATCGACATCTCCGAGGACGAGGTCCGGAGGATGCTGACGCCCCGCCCGACGTACTCCGGCTCCGGTTCCGGCTGACCGGGATGGCAGGATCTCCACGGTGACGGAAACGGCGACCGAGCATCGGCCGGCGGCCCGTCCACGGCGCCCGCGGGCGCACGGATTCCACCGGGCCGGGTAGCTCCGCCCGGTTCCCGCGGCAAGATCGAGGCCGGGGCTCCCGGGGAAGGGCGTTGAGCACACTCGGCATCGTCGCGCTGGTGTTGCTGGCGGTGGTCGCCGCGGTCCTGGTGATCGTGGCGGCGGTTCGCCTGGGACGCGCCCGACGGCCCTTGCCCGGCCCGGCGGCACGCGCGAACCCGAGCTGGTACGAGATCCTGCTCGCGGCCGTGCTCCTGGCGGCGCTGGTGATCCTCGTGGTCTCCTTCGGGGTCCGGCTGGCCTCCGGCGACATGGTGGCCGAGGGCTGGCGGGCCGGGACGCGCTCCGACCTGTTCCTGGGCGTGATGCTCGCGGTGGCCGCGCTCTCGTTGCTGTTCCTCCTGGTGTTTCTGCTGGCGCGCCCGCCGACGACCGGCGGGGTGTCTCCGGGACGCGGAAGCGGTGCCTCGGAGCCCGGGACGGTGCGGGACCCCGCCGGCTCGCGACTCGCCGGCCTGCTGCTCCTCGTAGTCGGAATACTGTTGCTCGGGTGGGTGTACCTGGATCCCGCGGCGCGGGCCGATCTCGTGGGACGGGTGCTCTATCCCGCCGCCGTCGCGGTGGCGATCGTCCTCCTGTTCGACAAGGCTACGCGAAGCTGGACACCGAAGTCCCGGACGGAAGGGTTCCGTGAGTGGCTGCTATGCGACGTCATCCTGATCGCCCTCATCCTGGGGTTCCTCAACCTCGAGCAGCTCGAGGCCCGCGACGCCTACCGCGGGTTCTTCTGGGACATGGTGCACATCGCGGCGTTCTTCCTCGTGTTCTGGTGCCTCGACCGGACCTCGATGCGAGGCCGGTTTCTCGTGGGCTTCGGGTATCTCACCCTCCTGCCGTTGCTGCTCGTGCTGTGGCGGTGGGTTCATGAGATCGAGGTGTCGGCCGGGCTGACCTGGTGGAGTACCGTATGGCCGGTGTTCTTCCTGGCGCTGGCGTTCTTCGTCCTCGAGATCGTCACCTTCCTCGTGCTGAGGGACAATCGGGGCCACGCCGTTCCGGCCGTCAAGGACGTGCTGTTCGTGGTCCTGTATGCGATCTTCCTGATCGTCGCGGTTCCGGGCGTCGAATAGGATGATGTCATTGTGCAAGAATGACGGAAGCATTTTTCGTGGCCGGTGGATTCCCGCGACCGCGGGGATTCGGAGAGTCCGGTTCCGGCGGTGTCTGGTCGGGCGACGGACCATTCGGAGATCATCATGAGTGGCTGGCATTGGTTCTGGACCGTCGTCGGTTTCGTCCTGTTCATCATCGTGCTGATCTTCCTGTACTACTATGCGCCCTTCGAGCAGCTCTTCGTGCTCGTGCTCAACGGGATCAGCTTCAGCAACGTCATCTTCTGGGCCGCGCTGATCGTCGGCATCGTCGGGTTCTGCATGTTCCACTGGCATGCCTACCGGCTGCACGTCGCCCGGCAGCACAGCGTCGACGTGATGGTGCTGAGCTCGTTGCGCGGCTCGACCTTCATCGCCATCCTGCTCAGTGGCGGCGCCACCTTGCAGTCGCTTCAGATCCTCTGCGTGTATCTGCTGGGAGAAGGCCATCTGGTGGACGCCGAGTTCGGGAAGCGGCTCGGCGCGGTGGTCGCGCTGGTGGTGCTGACCGCGCTCTTCTGCGTGATCTTCTGGTTGTTGAAGGTCATCCGCACGGAGACCCGCGCCGCTTGAGTCCGGCGCCGCCGCGAGGCCCGACACGGCGCCTTCGATGCCGGCGGCGAATCGGCCTCGGACCGGCGGGCGCGAAGCGGATGAGGTGCGGTGGGCTTGCCGGGGAACGCTCGAGGAAGAACGGAGGAGTAGTGGCGCGTGCCCTTCCCCTCGGCACGGGGAGAAGAAGGCGGCAAGAGGAGGAGAGCACTACAGGCGGAAGCCCCCGATCCCTGCGCTTCAGGGGTCCGAAGGCTGCTCGCGCGGTGATACGGACAGGAACTCGTCGAGAACGTCGCGGAGCTGGCGGGCGGTGGAGCCGGCCAGCAGGATCGAATCGGTGATCTCGCGCACGTAGGTGACCGGTCGCGAGGGAGCGGCGCGCGATCCATCCTCCATGTACGCGATCCGGGGCTCCAGCTCGCGGACTTCGTTGTAGAAGTGCAGTGCGAGCTGGCCGCGCACGTTGCCCTCGACCAGGACCCCGGAGACGCTCTTGGTCGTGTGCGCGGCGGCCTTGGGCCACTTGACGGTGTAGAGCGGGGTCCCCCCCGTTCGACCGTCGGCGGCGCCGGCCCCGGCGGTACCACCGTTACCACCGTTGCCGCCGCTACCGTCGCCGCTGCCGTTGCCGCCGTTGCCGCCGTTGCCGTTCATGCGTGGGCACCGCCATAGGGGCCCCGCCTGACGAACGCGCCGTCCCCCGCGCGGCCCACGTACTCGCCGCGGTCGATGACCACCTTGCCCCGGGACAGCACCGTCTCGGTGTACCCCTTGACCCTGAAGCCCTCGTACGCGGAGTAGTCGATGTTCATGTGGTGGGTCCTCGGGTTGTGGACGCTGATGGTCTCCTCCCGCTCCGGATCGAAGATGACGACGTCGGCGTCGCTCCCGACCGCGATGGTGCCCTTCTTCGGGAACAGGCCGAAGATCTTCGCGGCCGCGGTGGAGGTCAGCTCCACGAACCGGTTGAGGTTGATCCGGCCCGCGCCCACGCCGTGGTGGTAGATGAGGCTCATGCGGTTCTCGATGCCGGGTCCCCCGTTCGGGATCCTGCTGAAATCGTCCCGGCCCAGCGCCTTCTGCTCCTTCATGCAGAACGGGCAGTGATCGGTGGAGATGACGTCGAGCGCCCCGAAGCGCAGTCCGCGCCACAGCTCGTCCTGGTTCCACGACTCGCGCAGCGGCGGAGTGACCACGTACTTCGCGCCGTCGAAGCCCGGCGCGTCGTAGGCATCCACGTCGAGCAGCAGGTACTGGGGGCAGGTCTCGGCGTGCGCCATGACCCCCCGCGCCTGGGCCTGGCGCAGCTCGTGCAGCGCGTCGTAGCAGCTCAGGTGCACGATGTAGACGGGCGCCCGGGCCACCTCCGCGATGGCCAGCGCGCGGTGCGCGCCCTCCGCCTCCAGGCGGGTGGGACGGGTCAGGGCATGCTGCCGGGGGGCGATCTCTCCCTGCTCCAGGGCGATCCGCACCAGCTCGTCGATGACGACCCCGTTCTCCGCGTGCATGCACACCAGGGTGCCGTCCTCGCCCGCCTTGCGCAGCGCCCTGAAGATGGTCGCGTCGTCGGACAGCATCACCCCCGGATAGGCCATGAACAGCTTGTAGCTCGTCACCCCCTCGTCCGCGAGGCGGCGCATCTCCTGGACCCGGTGCGCGGGGAGATCGGTGATGATCATGTGGAAGGCGTAGTCGATCGCGGTCCGGCCCGCCGCCTTCGCATGCCAGGTGTCGAGCGCCTCGATGGCGGACGTGCCCCGCGACTGGATCGCGAAGTCCACGATGCAGGTCGTCCCGCCGTATGCGGCGGCGCGGGTGCCGGTCTCGAAGGTGTCCGAGGTCACCGTTCCGGCGAACGGCATCTCGATGTGGGTATGGGGGTCGATCCCGCCCGGTATCACAAGCCTCCCCGATGCGTCGATCACGGTGTCGGCGTCGATCACCAGGTCGCGGCCGATCAGGGTGACGGTCTCGTCGTTGATGAAGACGTCCGCGTGGTAGTCGTCGACCGCGGTGACGATTCTTCCGTTCTTGATCAGCACGCTCATCGCTTGTATCCAACCCTGCATCGACGGCCCGTCCGCCGGCGATTCCTGCATTCGGTCCGCAATTCCATATCCCGTGACGTTGCGCTAAGGTTCCCTGACCACTCGGCTGATGCGGCCGGCGTAATGCCGGCGGCGCGAACACTTCGCCCAGCCGGGCATCACCGCCTGTCGGCGGTTCTCAAGTGAGAGGAGAGACACGATGAAGACCAAGCATGAGGATAAATCCGGCGGAACGCAATCGAAACGGATCCACCGGCGCGAGTTCCTGGGGACGTCCGCCAGAGCCGCGGCGGCGGGCGCCGCGATCACCGCATTCCCCGCGATCGTGCGTGCGGCCGACCCCATCCGCTCCGTCGGCCTGGGGGTCAGCGTCATCAACGAGATCCAGGCCCAGGCGTCCAGGGATCTCGGATTCACGGTCAGGGGCCAGGCGCTGGGCTACGGCGCGATGTTCGGCAAGATGCTGAACCAGAACGACCAGTACGAGGTCGCGGAGGGCTACTACAACGACATGGACGTGATGTGGCCGGCCGGGGTGTGGCAGCCCATCGACACCCAGCGCATACGCGACTGGGACAAGGTCACCGATCTTTCCAAGACCGGGCGGCTGACGCCGGAGTCCAACCCCGGGCAAGGGGACGCGCCGTTCCGCCACCTTTGGGTGGACGAGAACGGGAAGTACGTCGAAGGGCCGTCGCGCTACGTCACCATGGTGCCCGGCTGGCACAACGCCGACTCCCTCGGCTACAACCCCGACGACACCGGCCGGCCCATCGAGAGCTGGGCGGAGCTGTTCAGCGAAGACTTCAAGGGCGCGGTCGCCCTCCTCAACGTTCCCCAGATCGGGGTCATGGACGCGGCCCTGGCCGTCGAAGGGCTCGGGGCCTACCAGTTCAAGGACAAGGGCAACATGACCCGCGAGGAGATCGACTTCCTCATCGACTTCCTCATCGCGAAGAAGGAGGAAGGCCACTTCCGGGCCTTCTGGGAGACCTTCGGACAGTCCGTGAACCTGATGGTGAGCGGGGAGGTGGTCCTGGAGAGCATGTGGTCGCCGGCGGTCACCGCGATCAAGGCCGAGGGCGTGCCCTGCGTCTACGCCTCCCCGAAAGAGGGGATGCGGGGCTGGCACGGCGGCTGCTCGATCTCGGCCAGGGCGACCGGCAAGGCGCTGGATCAAGCCTATGAGTACATCAACTGGTGGCTCGACGGCTGGGCCGGGGCATTCGTCGCCCGGCAGGGGTACTACATGTCGGTGCCGGAGAACGTGAAGAAGCACCTGGAGCCCGATGAATGGGACTTCTGGTACGAGGGCAAGCCGGCCGCGAAGGAACTGCCGGACCCGTTCGGCACCATCATCGTCGAGAAGGGCGAGGTCCGCGACGGCGGCTCGTACTGGGACCGCTTCAGCAACATCGCGGTGTGGAACTCGCTCATGGACGAGAACGACTACCTCGTGAAGCGCTGGACGGAGTTCCTGAGCGCCTGACGGACGCGCCGGCCGGGCGGGCGGCCCGCCGCCCGCCCGGCGGCAGAGAGTCACCCGAGTGGAACGAGCCATCGAGACCCGGCACCGGGGCCTCATCGGCGTCCAGCCTGCCCCCCCCGAGGCGGTCGTCGAAACGGCGCAAAGAGTGCGCCGCGAGGCCGGGTTCCCGGTGGGGTGGCTCATCGCGCCCGGCGTGGCGTGGCTCATCCTGTTCCTGGTGGTGCCGCTGGCGAGCATCATCGTGTTCAGCTTCTGGACCTCGACCGGCCACGGGATGACGCCGGATCCGACCCTCCGGTACTACCACGAGTACTTCAGCTCCGAAGGATTCTTCGACCCCGAATCGAAGAAGTTCCTCGAGCCCGGCATCTTCATCCGGACGCTGTGGTCGACGTTCCGGTTCACCCTCACGGTGATGTTCTTCTGCCTGCTGCTGGGGTATCCGATCGCCTACTTCCTCGCCATGCAGGTCCACTCGTTCAAGTGGCAGATGGCGCTCTTCCTGCTGTGCATGGTGCCGTTCTGGACCAGCTACCTCATCCGCGCCGTGGCGTGGCTGCCGATGCTCGGCCGCCGCGGCCTGCTGAACGACTTCCTCATGTCGATCGGGGTCATCGACAAGCCGTCCACGGTGCTGCTGTACTCGGAGTTCAGCTACACCATGGCTCTGGTCCAGCTCTACGTGGTCCTGTGCGTCGGGCCGATCTTCTTCTCGCTCGCGAAGATCGACAAGGACATCCTGGAGGCCGCACGCGACATGGGGGCGACGTCGTTCCAGACCTTCCGCGAGATCGTCGCTCCTCTGTCGCTGCCGGGGGTGGCCATCGGCATGATCTTCATCTTCGTGATGATCATGGGCGAGTTCGCGACCGCGGTGGTGGTCTACGGCGGCAAGACCACCACGGTGGGCACCGTCATCCTCAACTACTACGCGGTGGCGAACTATCCGTTCGCCGCGGTCAATGCCCTCATGCTGATGATCGCGATGATGATCGGAGTGGTGATCATCCTGCGCATCGTGGACATCCGGAGCCAGCTCTGATGGCCCGCTGGACGGCGGAGAAGAAGAAGCGGGCGGCGGTCCATCCCTTCGCCGCGGTCAACGCCCTCATGCCGATGCTCGCGATGATGATCGGAGTGGCGATCATCCTGCGCATCGTGGACATCCGGAGCCGGCTCTGATGGCCCGCTGGACGGCGGAGAAGAAGAAGCGGGCGGCGGTCAAGACGCTGTTCAGCAGCTACTACGTGCTGTTCCTGCTCTTCATCTACGGGCCCATGTTCGCGATGTTCATCCTGTCCTTCCAGGGGCGCCGCGGCGGGACCAGCTTTCCCATGCGAGGGGCGAGCCTGTACTGGTGGAACAAGCTGCTGGAGCCGTCGAGCGTCGGGGACATGCAGGGCGCGATGCTGCGCTCGATCATCCTCGCCCTCATCGTGATGGTGATCACCGCGCTCTTCTCGACCATGTTCGCGATGGCGTTCCGCAAGCGGTTCTTCGGCTCCGGGGCGCTGTTCTACACCATCATGACCGGCATCATGGTGCCGGGGATCCTGCTGAGCCTCGGCCTCGCCACCCTCCTGAAGCAGCTTGGAATTTCACCCGCGTGGTGGTCCACCGGGCTCGGCGTGCACGTGGTGTGGACGCTGCCGTTCGGCTTCCTCGTCATGATGGCGGTGTTCAACCGCTTCGACAGCGGTCTGGAGGAGGCGGCCCGGGACATGGGCGCGAGCGAGTGGACGGTGTTCACGGAAGTCACCCTGCCCCTCATCACGCCCGGGATCGTCGCGGCCGGCCTGTTCGGGTTCACCCTGTCCTACGACGAGTTCGCGCGCACCACCCTGCTCGCGGGCGAGTACAACACCCTGCCGCTCGACATCAACGCCTCGATGACCCAGCGGATCCGGCCGACCCTGTTCGCGCTGGGCACCGCCTCGACCCTGTTCTCCCTGCTGATGATCGGGCTGTTCCTGCTGGTCTATACCGTCCTGGCCAAGCGCACGCGCTGACCGCTCCCTTGCTCGCTCGACCATTGAGCCCGGCTCCCGGCCTGCTGCCCGAACGTCCCCCTGGCGTCGGCGAGCTCGTCGAGGTGCGCTCTCGGCGCTGGCTCGTGGAGGCGGTGGAGACCCCCGCGCCGCCCGCGTCCCCGCGGGTCAGCCTCGCGTGCGCCGACGACGATGCCCAGGGGCAGACCCTGGAGGTCTATTGGGACTTCGAGATCGACCGCCGCATCCTGGAGCAGGAAGCGTGGAGCGCCATCGGCGCGCGGGGCTTCGACCCGCCCCGCCACTTCGGCGCCTTCCTGCATACGCTGCGCTGGAATTGCGTGACCGCCACCGATTCGAACCTCTTCCAGTCGCCGTTTCGCGCCGGCATCAGGATCGACGCCTACCAGATGGAGCCGCTGCGCAAGGCGCTCCGCCTGCCGCGCGTCAACCTCTTCATCGCCGACGACACCGGCCTCGGCAAGACCATCGAAGCCGGCCTCATCGCCCGCGAACTGCTCCTTCGCAAGAAGGCCAGGACGATCGTCGTCGCCGCGCCCGCGTCCGTCCTGGAGCAGTGGAAGGCCGAGATGGAGGAACGCTTCGGCCTCCTCTTCGTCATCCTCGACCGCGCCCGGCTCGCGCGGGTCCGCCAGGAGCGAGGCTTCGGCGTCAACCCGTGGCGCACCCACAGCCGCTTTCTCGTGTCGCACAACCTGCTCATCGACCCGACCTGGGCGGACCCCATGCGCGAGTGGCTCGGCGAGATGCAGCCGGGCAGCCTGCTGATCCTGGACGAAGCCCATCACGCCGCCCCGTCGAGCGGCGGGCGTTACGGCATCGAGACGAAGTTCACCCGTGCGGTTCGCGATTTGGGAGGGCGCTTCGAACACCGCCTGTTCCTCTCCGCCACGCCCCACAACGGCCATTCCAACAGCTTCTCCACCCTGCTCGAGCTGCTCGACCCATACCGCTTCACCCGCGGGGTGCCGGTCCGGGGAAAGAACGCTCTCGAAGACGTGATGGTACGGCGCATCAAGGAGGACGTCCGCGCGGTCCAGGGCGGCTTTCCGGAACGGGACGTGCGGCGCATCGTCATCGACGGCCTGCCGGAGGACGTCCCGGAGCTCGTCCTCTCCCGCCTCCTCGACGAATACCGCGGCTTGCGGGAGGCACGGCTGAAGACCGGGACGGCGCGCGCCCGGGCCGCCGCCGCCCTGCTCGTGGTGGGCCTGCAACAGAAGCTGCTCTCGTCCATCGAGGCGTTCGCCATCTCCCTCGCGAGGCATCGGGTGACGGTGCGCAAGCAGTGGGAACGGGCAAGGGCCGGCGAGGCGGAGGTGCCCGGCCACGGCGGCGCCCTTGTGGACGGCGACCGCTGGCGCGGTCGCCTGGCGATTCCGCTGCGCGGAATCGCGGGCGCCGGCTCGTTCGCAAGCCCTCCGGGCGCGGACGACGAACGCGCCGAGTACACCGACGACGAAAGCGATGCGGAGGAAGCCGCGCAGATCGCCGCCCTCGACGCCGCCGCCGAGACCGATGCCGCCGGGGACGCCAAGGCGGAGGCGATCCGGCGCGAAGAGCAAGCCCTTCTCGCCCGGATGGAGGAAGTAGCTTCCGCCGCCCGCGGGCTTCCGGACGCCAAGACGCGCCGTCTGATCGACTGGATCCGCGACAACCTGTGCCCGGAGCTGCCGCGTCGCGGCGAGCGCTCCCGCGGCGGCGGCGCCACCCCCGCTCGCGACGCCTCCCCGGCTCGCAAGGCACCAACCCGTTCCTTGCCCGTTGCCGCGTTGGCCGAGGACGCCGGCGATTCCGCGCCACGGAATCGCCAAACGACCGCGCCAGCGGACGCCGCACGCTGGAACGATCGCCGGGTGCTGATCTTCACGGAGAACGTCGTCGGCACGAAGCGCTACCTGCGCGAGATGCTCGAACAGGCCATCGCCGGCACCGACCTCGCCGAGGAACGTATCGAGACCATCGACGGGCAGACCGTGGGAGCGAAGCGCAGGGAGATCCAGCGCCGCTTCAACGCCGACCCGGCGCGCGATCCGTTGCGCATCCTCCTCGCCACCGACGCCGCCCGCGAGGGGCTGAACTTCCAGGCGCACTGTACCGACCTCTTCCACTTCGACCTGCCCTGGAATCCCGGCCGTATCGAGCAGCGCAACGGACGCATCGACCGCAAGCTGCAACCGGCCCCGCGGGTGCGCTGCCATTACTTCGTGCTTCCGCAGCGCGCCGAGGACCATGTCCTGGAAGTCCTGGTCAGGAAGACCGAGACCATCAAGCGCGAGCTCGGCAGCCTGTCCAGGGTGATCGACGACGACGTCGAACGCCGTCTTCGCGGCGGCATCCGCCACCGGGACGCGAAGCACCTCGCAAGGGAGATCGAGGCGGCGGACCTCGACCGGGAGAAGAAGCGGGTCGCGGCCGAGGAGCTGGAAGCCGCCCGTGAACGCCGGGAGGACCTCAAGGCGCAGATCGAACGATGCCGCGCGCTGCTCGAACGGTCGCGGCGATGGGTGCACTTCTCCCCGGAGCCGTTCCGCGATGCAATGTCCTGCTCGCTCGAACTGCTGGGCGCAGCGCCGCTGCAAGAGGGGCGCGGCGAGGACGGCCAGCCGATCTGGACGTTTCCGCCAGATGGAACCGCCGATGCCTCCGGCCAACGCGGTAACGGGCGAGGAACAGGTTTGTTCCATGCGAGCTGGGCCGCCACCCTCGACACCCTGCGCGCGCCCCGCAAGACCCGCCGGAAGCTTGCCGAGTGGCGACGGGAAGCGCCCATCCGGCCGGTGGTCTTCGAAGACGCCGGGGTGCTCAGCGACGACACCGTGCACCTGCACCTGGAGCAGCGCCTCGCGCAACGTCTGCTGGCCCGGTTCCGCACCCAGGGGTTCGTGCACCACGACCTCTCCCGCGCCTGTCTGGTGCAGGCTGCCGATTCCATCCCACGGGTGGTGCTGTTGGGGCGGCTGTGCCTGTTCGGGCGCCGGGCCGAGCGCCTGCACGAGGTGCTCGTTCCGGTCGCCGCCCGCTGGATCGAGCCGTCGCGCCGCGCCGAACCGCTCAAGGCGTATGCGGAGGAGGCCGAAGCGAGAACGCTGGAACGACTGGAGGCCGCCTTGCAGGATGCCCGCGCCCCCGGCGAGACGATCCACCGCCGGCTCCTCGAAACCGCCGCCCGGGATGTCGAAGACCTGCTCCCACAGCTCGAAGTGCGCGCGGAGCTCGTCGCCCGACGCGCGGCGGACCGGTTGCGCGAGCGCGGGGAGGGGGAGGAACGGCAGCTTCGCGAGACCCTGGAAGGCCAGCGCCGGCGGGTGGAAACGGAGCTCCGCAAGCACGAGGGCGGAGGGGTTCAGCTCGCTATCGAGTTCAGCGAGGAAGAGAAGCGCCAGCGCCAGGCCGACGTCGCCTCCTGGCGCACGCGCCTCGCCCAGTTCGACCGCGACCTGGACACGGAGCCGGCCCGCATTCGGGAGTTCTACGAGGTGCGGGCCGAGCGCGTGGAACCGATCGGGCTGGTCTATCTCTGGCCGGACACGGGGTGACGAGGATGCTCAGGAAGCACTGGCAGTCTCGGGGTTATCCTCGGTGCTCTCGTACCACTGCTTGCGACAGGTGACGAGGATGCTCACGAACCACCGGCAGTTTCGGGAGATCACGCTACGGGACTTCCGTTGCTTCCGCGAGCGGCAGATCGTGCCCCTGGCGCCGCTCACCCTGCTCGTCGGCGAGAACAGCACCGGCAAGACCTCGTTCCTCGCGGCGGTGCGGGCGGTGTGGGATGCCGCCCACGGGAGCGGCGAGCCGGACTTTCGCAAGGCCCCGTATGACCTTGGAGCGTTCCGGGAGATCGTGCACAACCGGGGCGGGCGCACGAACGGCGCGGATTCCTTCTCGATTGGCTTCAAGGAACAGGCGCCTGGGGATCGTCTCCCCGACTTCGAGGTGACGTTCGAATCTCGCAACGCAGCGCCCGCGCCCACAACGATCGCGTGGCGTCACGGGGCGGTGTCGGTGGAGTATCTCCGAACGGATGACGGCCCCTGGGTTGAGTTCCGGTCGCTTGGCGAATCGTGGGGTTTCCGGGTTCCTGACGGGCGCAGAACGTTTCAAGGGTCTTGGGGTACCGGATTTTCCTCTCTCCTTTCGTCGAGTCTCATCGACTACTTGCTGGAATTGTGCGACAGCACGGGGGGGGATCAGCCGAGTTCGGAAGACCTTGCCGCGTTCTCATACCTGTCGGAGCTGTTCCCCCGCGTTCCGCCGCAGGAGCCACCCTTTGCCAGCGCCCCGATACACCCGAGCCCCCGCAGAACCTACGACCCCACGAAGCTGGATTCGGATCCATGGGGTGCCGACATTCCCTCGCGTTTCGCAAGCCTTCAGTTTCAGGACAAGTCCGAGTGGACGGCGCTCAAGGCGAAGCTGGATGCGTTCGGCCGCGAGTCGGGACTCTTCGACGACTTCTCGGTCAAGCAGCTCACCGGAGTCGAAGGAGGCCCGTTCCAGCTCCAGGTGCGAAAGTTCGGCAAAGGCGGAAGGAAGGGACCCAAACGGAATCTGATGGACGTGGGGTTCGGGGTCAGTCAGGCGCTGCCGGTGCTTGCGGCCCTGTTTCGTGCGGACGGACCGCCCATGTTTCTTCTGCAACAACCCGAACTGCATCTGCATCCGAGCGCCCAGGCCGCCCTCGGCAGCTTGTTCTGTGAAACGGCGTCGTCCGGTCGTCAGCTCATCATCGAAACCCACAGCGATTACATCCTGGATCGCATTCGTCTGGACGTTCGTGACCGGCGCACGAAGTTGAAGCCCGAGGATGTTTCGATCCTCTATTTCGAGCGCGGTAACCTCGACGTACGCATCCACCCCATACGCTTCGACGAGGATGGCAACGTCCGCGATACTCCGACGAATTATCGACGGTTCTTCATCGACGAAGTCAACCGGTCCATCGACTACTGATGTGCGGCGTCGTCGACAACGACGTGGCGTTCGAGGTATTCGGAGACAGACAGACCGGCGCCGGCAAGGGCTTCCGGGACTGGCTCGACAGACGCCGCGGTTCGCTTGCGGTCGGTGGCGACCTGCTGGATGAACTGGCCGCAAACGGCAAGTTCCGGGAATGGTACGCACGCAACATCCAGTCGGGACTGATCTTGCAGATCGGCCGCGGTCGGATCGCACCCGTACAGAGGGAGTTGGAACGAGAAGGTCGGTGCCAATCCAACGACATGCACGTTCTTGCGCTCGCCATCGCAAGCGGCGCCCGCCTGCTCTACACGAACGACAGCCGGCTGATGGACGATTTCAGAAACCGGGACATCGTTCCCGGCCCACCGGGGAAAATCTATACGACCAGGGATCGCAAGGACTTCCGACCGGCGCACAAGAGGCTGCTCCGCATGAAGAACCTCTGCCGTGCACCTGGGCACGGATGAACCGACGACGGGCGCGCTCGATGTCCATCCCTTGCACGATGTCTTCGGCCCTCTGCCGCGCGCCCGAGCCCGGATAGACCGGCGACGGTCACATGCCCGCCCCCGACCCCGACACCCGCGCCCACCTCGAATGGCTCGGCTTCATCCAGCCGAACGGCCTCGTGGTCTCGGCTCCCGCGCTGGTCAAGGCGGGCGCGGTCCTGAACCGCCAGGATGCGGAAGGGCAGAGCCGGCTGGCCGCTTGCGTCCGCGAGCGTGAGTTCGACCCGGCGCGCGGCCCGGAGCCCTGCCTCCCCGACTTCCGGGAGTTCGCTGGCGCCGTCCTCGGCTGGGGCTTCTCGCCCCGCGGGTATGCCGGCACGGAGGAAGCCCCGATTCCGGCCGAGCTGGAGGTTCCGCTCCCGGACTACGGCGAGACGCTACGCCCCCACTTCGCCGTCCGCGAGCGCGACCCGCGGGACGGGCAGCCGCCGTGGCAGCTTCTGGTGCAGGTGCTCGACCCGGGCCAGGATTTCGACGCGCCGGCAACCGGCGGCGGCGCCGGGCCGCGGCTGGAAGCCTCGCCCCATGGCCGCATCGAGCGGCTGCTCCGAGGCGCCGGGGTGTCCGGTGGCCTGCTCTTCAACGGCGTCGCGCTCCGCCTCGTCTCCGCCCCGCGCGGCGAAAGCTCCGGCTGGATGGACTTCCGCGTCGCGGACATGAGCCGAAGCGCGGGGCGCCCCCTGTGCTCCGCCCTCCGCCTGCTCCTCTCCGAGCAACGACTTCTCGCATTGCCACGCGCCCAGCGGCTCGCCGCCCTTCTGGAGGACAGCCGCAGATATCAGAACGAAGTGAGCGAGCGCCTCTCGGAGCAGGTGATGCATGCGCTCTACGAGCTTCTTCGCGGGCTCCAGACTGCCCACGACGCTTCCCGCGGCGAGCTGCTGCGCGAGCCGCTCTCCCCCGGCGGGGACCGCGACGACGTCTACCGCGGCCTGCTCTCCGTCATCCTGCGGCTGGTCTTCCTGCTCTATGCCGAGGAGCGCGGCGTGTTGCCGAAGGATGAGACCTTCGCCCGCCACTACTCGCTCGCCGGCCTCTACCGGCGCTTGCGCGAAGACGCCGCGCTCCACCCCGACACCATGGACCAGCGCTTCGGCGCCTGGGCGCAGCTTCTCGTGCTGTTTCGCCTCATCCACGACGGAGCACGCGCCTGGCGTACCGGCGGCGCGCTCAGCCTGCCGGAACGCCGCGGCGCGCTGTTCGATCCGGACCGCTTCCCCTTCCTCGAAGGCCGCCATGCCGGCGCGGGCGCCCGGCAGACGATCGAGCGGGTACGGCCGCCGCTCGTCTCCGACGGCGCCGTCCACCGGGTGCTGGAGAAACTGCTCGTGCTCGACGGCGACCGCATCTCCTACCGCACCCTGGACGTGGAGCAGATCGGCTCCGTGTACGAGACCATCATGGGCTTCCGCATGGAGATCGCGACCGGCCCATCGGTGGCCGTCAAGCCCGCGAAGAAGCTCGGCGCGCCGAGCACCGTCGATCTCGACGCGCTGCTGGCACAGCCGAGGGGCGACCGCGCGCGATGGCTCAAGGCGCGCGCGGACCGGAACGTGACGGATACCGTCGCAAAGGGGCTCCGGGCCGCGCAGACGGTGGACGACCTGCACGCGGCCCTGGACCGGGTGCTGGACAAGGACGCGACCCCGGACCTCGTGCCGCCCGGTGCCCTGGTGCTGCAACCGAACGAAGAACGCCGCCGGTCCGGCTCCCACTACACGCCCCGCGAGCTCACCGAGCCCATCGTCCGCCATGCCCTCGCGCCCGTCCTCGACCGGCTGCGCGGCGAGGACGGGCGGGCGCCGACCCCGGCGCAGATCCTCGACCTCAAGGTCTGCGACCCGGCCATGGGCTCCGGCGCGTTCCTGGTCGAGACCTGCCGCCAGCTCGCCGACGCCCTCGTCGATGCGTGGGGCGCGCACGGCGAGATGCCGGTCATCCCGCCCGACGAGGACGAGGTGATCCACGCCCGCCGCCTCGTCGCCCAGCGCTGCCTCTACGGCATCGATCGGAACCCGACGGCCGTGGACCTCGCCAAGGTCTCGCTTTGGCTGAGCACACTGGCGCGGGACCACCCGCTGACCTTCGTGGACCACGCCTTCCGCCACGGGGATTCGCTGGTGGGGCTGTCGCGCCGGCAGATCGAGGCATTCCACTGGCTCCCGGACACGCAGCCCCTCCAGGCGGGCTTCGAGGTCATGCGGGTGCGCGAGCACGTGGCGAAGGCGGCGGCGCTACGCCGGCGCATCCGGGAGGCGGGGGAGGAGGTCTCCGATCGGGAGCGGCATGACTTGTGGCGCGACGCGCACGACGAGCTCGAAGCGGTGCGGCTTTTCGGCGACTTGGCCCTCGCCGCGTTCTTCGCGGAGGCGAAGCCGATGCAACGGGAAGCGAAGCGGCTCGAGTTCGCGGATGCGGTCGTGGACGGGGAGGCCATCCGGTACCTGAGCTGGCTCGAGGAGCGACGCCACGGCAACCCGCCGCTCGCCCCCTTCCACTGGGAGATCGAGCTCCCCGAGGTGTTCGACCGGGAGAACCCCGGCTTCGATGCGTTCGTGGGGAATCCGCCCTTCGCGGGGAAGAATGCCCTGGCGGCCGGCAACGTCGCCCATTACCCGGACTGGCTCAAGACCCTGCACGAAGGGAGCCACGGCAATGCGGATCTGGTGGCACACTTCTACCGGCGCGCCTTCGACCTGGTGCGGGACGGCGGCGCCCTTGGCCTGATCGCCACCAACACCATCGCCCAGGGCGACACCCGGTCCAGCGGCCTGCGCCGGATCTGCGAGCATGGCGGCGAGATCTACCGGGCTACCAGGCGGGTGAAGTGGCCGGGCGAGGCGGCGGTGGTGGTGAGCGTGCTGCACATCGCCAGGGGCGGGTACGCCGGGGGCAAGGTGCTCGACGGTGCGAACGTCGGCACCATCACCGCCTTTCTGTTCCATCAGGGCGGCCATGCCGACCCGGCGCGGCTGGCCAGGAACGCGGGGAAGAGCTTCGTGGGCAGCTACGTCCTCGGCATGGGCTTCACCTTCGACGACACCGACAAGAAAGGCGTCGCCTCGCCGCTGGCCGAGATGCGGCGGCTCATCGAGGACAACCCGCGCAATCGGGAGGCGATCTTCCCCTACATCGGCGGGGAGGAAGTGAACACCAGCCCGACCCACGCGCACCACCGCTACGTCATCAACTTCCGCGACTATCCGTTGCGCCGGGAGGAGGTCGGGGAGTCGTGGGAGGACATCGGGGAGTCTCGGGAGGCGGTCGGGGAGTCGCGGGACCCCGGGGAATCAGAGGACGCTGAGGAATCATGGGCGAATGCGGAGAACCGGCGGCGCCGGTATCCGTTGCGCCGGGAGCGGGAGGACTTCGGGGAGTCATGGGACCCCGGGGAATCAGAGGACGTTGGGGAGTCATGGGCAGGGGCGGACGACCAACGGCGCCGGTATCCGTTGCGCCGGGAGCGGGAGGACTTCGGGGAGTCATGGGACTCCGGGGAATCAGAGGACGTTGGAGAGTCATGGGCAGGAGCAGACGACCAACGGCGCCGGTATCCGTTGCGCCGGGAGCGGGAGGGCGTCGGGGAGTCATGGGCAGATGCGGACGAGGAGCGGAGGCGGGAGCTGCGACGGCAGCCGATGGTGCCGCACGACTACCCGGAGCCGGTGGCGGCGGACTGGCCGGAGTTGCTGGCGATCGTGGAGGAGAGGGTGAAGCCCGAACGCGCTCATCTGACCAGGAACGCCATCGGGCGGAAACGCGCAATATTCTGGTGGCAGTACGGCTCGCTTGCCAAGGATCTGTATTCCTCCACCGCGGGACTGGAACGGGTGTTGGCGATCTCTCGTTACGGCCAAAATGCGGCGTTTACATTCCTGTCCGCTGAATCGGTTCACAGCGATTCAGTCATCGTCTTCGCATTCGACACTCACTCCGCCTTCTGCGCCCTCCAATCCCGTCCCCACGAAATCTGGGCGCGTTTCTTCGGCTCGTCCCTGGAAGACCGGCTCCGCTACACCCCCTCCGACTGCTTCGAGACCTTCCCCTTCCCCGAGGGCTGGGAGACCCATCCCGGCCTCGAAGCCGCCGGCAAGGCGTACTACGACTTCCGCGCCGCCCTCATGGTCCGAAACGGCGAGGGAATGACCAAGACCTACAACCGCTTCCACGACCCTTACGAGAACGACCCCGACATCGCCGAGCTCCGCGCCCTGCACGCGGCCATGGACCGCGCCGTCCTCGACGCCTACGGGTGGGACGACGTCCCCACCGACTGCGACTTCCTCCTCGACCACGAGATCGACGAAGCCACCTGGGGCCGGAAGAAGAAGCCCTACCGCTACCGCTGGCCCGACGCCGTCCGCGACGAAGTGCTCGCCCGCCTCCTCGCCCTCAACGCCGAACGCGCCGCCGAGGAAGCCCGCACCGAGGCCGCCACGCAACCTCCGAAGCCGACATCCACACGATCACGGTCCAGGATAACGTCGTCACCCAGCAGCCCCCCAATGGTCGCGGAGCCGAAACCGCACTGGCTTCTCCCCGAGCGCTGAGGAGGCCACCAGGGAATCCAAGTGCTTCACAACCGAAGGTGACGCGCTATCGACACAGGTACAATATCCTGTGGAGGCTACCCGTGGAGCAGAGCATCTTTGTCATTAACATGTTGATAAAATTGACAAATTGGGGCGCAGAGGTTGTTCCGGACACGTCACGCAACAGAGAGGAACGAGTGATGGTCAAGGACCGGGAGGGGTCTTTCCGCCGTCTCTTGAGCGGCCTTGGTTCTTTCGCCCCTTGTGGCTTCATACCGCACCTTTCACTGTCGCTCCCTGCGGCGATCAAGATCGCTCCCGGAGAAGGAAAACGGCAACGGCTCCCGTTCACCAAGTGCAGGCCGTCGCATCGGTCCGGGAGAAGCAATGTTTGCCGGCCTGATCTCCGAGTCGGTCGGGGAGAACATCAACGCACCCGAAAGGACGGAAACGGTGAAGACGGATGGCTTGCATCAACCGGGGCCACCTGCCGTCCGGCAGCGCACCGGTCACCGAACGGAAGCCTTCCCGTCCGTGGACCCGCGCGATGACCGACATATACAGCCAGGAGAAGCGCAGCAAAATCATGGCGCGCGTGTCCGCAACCGGCACGAAGCCCGAACTTGTCGTAAGGCAAGTGGCACACGGTCTGGGTTACCGTTTTCGGTTGCACAGGGAGGATCTGCCCGGCCGCCCGGATCTGGTCTTTCCTCGACACAGGAAAGTTATTTTTGTGCATGGTTGTTTCTGGCATGGACACGAGGATTGCAAGAAAGCAAAGTGGCCTGAAACCAATAAAACATTCTGGGAACGGAAACTATCAAGAAATATGGAACGTGATCAGCAAAATATCACAACCTTGAAGAAAACAGGCTGGATGGTATTGGTTGTCTGGGAATGTGAAACCCGGAATCGCGAACAGCTTACCGGAAGGGTACGTTGCTTCCTCTGCGAAGATCCGGTTAATGGAAGATAGGAAAGTGAACGTTAAAGTTTATGATTTCTTCTCCGGTTGCGGCGGAGCGAGTTGCGGTTTTCGTGACGCCGGCATGGAGCTTGCTTTTGCGCTCGATAATGACCCGGATGCGCAGCGTACCTTTCGAATAAATTTCCCTTCGGTGCCGTTCGAATCCAAGAACATCCGCGATATGCCAGTTGATTACGTTCGCTCCCTGGTCAACGCGGAAAGATCGAATCCCATCCTCTTCTGCGGATGTGCTCCGTGCCAGCCATTTACAAAACAGAACACCCGGCTCCGTGACCGGAAAGAAGACGATCGTCTACCTATGCTTTCATATTTCGCAAAATTTGTCCGGGACTGCAAACCGGATATCGTATTCATCGAAAACGTGCCCGGTCTTCAGAAATTCAGTCGTTCCACTGAGCCATTCGGCGGATTTCTTGGAAACCTGAAAACTGCCGGTTATCATTTTGATCACGAGCCCATATCGCTCATGAAGTATGGCATTCCTCAAAGCCGGAGGCGACTTGTGCTTCTGGCGAGCCGCCACGGTCCGATCAATCTTCCACCGAAGACAAACGGACCGGAAACAAATCGTCGATATGAAACGGTGAGATCCTGGATTGAAGATCTACCACCCATCGCGGCGGGAGAGGAACATGCAACTGTTCCGAACCACCGCGCGGCTGCTTTGTCGGAACTTAATCTGGAACGTATACGGGCCACTCCCGAAGGCGGAGGGCACCGAGATTGGCCTGAACGGCTGCGTTTGGATTGTCACAAGAAGTTTGCCGGCTACAGCGACGTTTACGGCCGTATGTCGTGGAATCGACCGGCCTCCGGATTGACCACGCGCTGCATCAGCTACTCGAACGGACGTTTCGGGCATCCGGAACAGGACCGAGCCATCAGTGTACGTGAAGCGGCGAGTTTGCAAACGTTTCCCCTTGATTTCATATTTGAAGGAAGTCTTGCTTCGATGTCTCGCCAAATTGGGAATGCCGTACCTGTACGACTGGCAAAAATCATCGGCCGGCATGTCATCCGGCATCTCAAAGAAATGGAGGTGTTGGCCTAGATGATTACATTCAAGACACGCGCCCGAACCCTGGATATGCTCGGTCGGCAGCAGATTGCAGGGATTCCGACGGCGATCAGTGAGTTGTTCAAGAACGCGCACGACGCGTACGCCCGGCGCGTAGAGATCGACTATTATCGTACCGATGGCCTTTTCGTACTACGAGATGACGGCATGGGTATGACCCGGGAGGAATTCATCGAACGATGGCTGACCGTCGGAACCGAGAGCAAGCTCGACTCCGGCGGTATGAGGCCGATGCCGCATGACGCGGATCAACGGTTACGCCCGATGTTGGGCGAGAAAGGTATAGGCCGTTTGGCTATCGCAACGATTGGACCGCAGGTTCTAGTGCTTACACGCGCCAGACGCGAGGGGATTTTATCGGATTTGACCGTAGCTTTCGTCAACTGGAGTCTTTATGAATGTCCCGGAGTCGACATTGACGACATCCGAATTCCCGTTCGAACGTTCGTTGGTGGAGAACTACCTTCAGGCGAAGACATATACGATATTGTTCTAGAATTTGGTGAGAATAATGAACGCCTCAGAGATACGATAGGAGAAGAATTCTATCTCCGCATTGCCGATGAACTTGGACAGTTCAACGTTGATCCGAGAAATATCAATACTTATCTTGGAGCCCCTTCCCTGGTCGACACGGGAGGAGGCACCCATTTCATTATCCTGCCGAGCTCTGATCTTCTTCCCATGGATATCGATGGCGAACGAAGAACCGTTACGGCAACACCCCTGACCAAGGCGCTTTTGGGTTTCACGAATACGATGACTCCGGACCATTCTCCATCGGTTATCAGTGCGGCATTCAGGGATCACAAGACCGACGAGGTCGCGGATGATCTCATTGGTGAAGGATCGTTTTTCACTCCTGACGAATTTCGGAATGCCGATCATCAAATAGAGGGTAGTTTCGACCAATACGGCCAGTTTGCGGGAGCTGTGTCCATATACGGAGAATCTATTGAGAATCATGTGATTCCATGGACCGGAGCAGCCGGGAACATGACGACGTGTGGGCCATTTTCGATTTGTTTTGCGGCCATCGAGGGGGATAATAAACACTCGACCCTCCCTCCCCAAGAACATCTCATGATGACGCAGAAAATGGCAGAAATTGGCGGCTTGTACATATATCGGAACGGAGTGCGTATTTTGCCCTACGGAAATACGGATTATGATTGGTTGGATATAGAATTCCACAGAACAAAAAGTGCTTACTATTATTATTTTTCACACAGAAAGATGTTTGGAGTTATCGAAATAGACAACGAGAACAACAAGAATCTCCATGAAAAGGCCGGAAGAGAAGGTTTTCAGGAGAACAAGGCATATCGGCAATTCAAGAGTATCTTGAAGAATTTCTTTGTGCAGATGGCAGCGGATTTTTTCAGAAAAGAAGGCGTGCATAGCGAAAGATTCGAAGAACGGAAAGCGGAGCTTGAAAAGACGGAACTCGATCGGAGACGACGTGAAAAACTCGTTTCCGTAAGGAAATCCCAATTTTCTGAAGATTTGAGTTCATTCTTCGAGCGTGTCGCCTCCAATACTCCGCAGCAGGAGGCACTCCACCTTGGCCAGGAGATCTCCGATAGAATGGAAGAGGCATGTAGTAACAGCGACCCTGAGCATGCTTCGGAAGCGGTGCTCGAAATTGAGAAACATGCTAGAGCCGAACTTCGGAATCTTGAATCTCGTTATAAAATTGCTCGACCGAGAATAGGCTTGAGCAAAGCGCTACAGAAGGAGTGGCGCGACTACACCACGGAATTTTCAGGATTAAAGGAATCCGTATTTCGACCAGCCCAGCAGTTGATTGAGGGTATTATTGGAGACCATGCGGAGAATGCTCGAATTGCAATCGGCCGGAGATTGCGAGCTGAATCCGCACTGGATGAATTGGCGCAACACGCGAAGCGGCAAACGAGAAATCGAGGCGCAAGCGTGAGGCAGGAAGCGGACAGAGTGGCCACCGAGGTGCGAAGCGTAGCCAGCACCTGCATTCGAGAAGTGGAAAACGAACTACGAGCGGTTGTCAGCGAATTCCAGCGCACGGATTCCGCACACCTGACGGACGAGGATTTCGTGGCCGCCCGGGATACCCTGGAATCCAGAATACTGAAAGTCAGTGAAGAAAAATCCAATCTGCTTGAGTCGCTTCTTGCGCAACTCGAGGCGGTGGACTTGAGCGGTAATACATCGACTATCGATCAACTCGTAGCAGTCGAACAGAGGAATCTTCTTCTGGAAGAAGAAATGGAGGTTGACTTGCAATTAACTCAGCTCGGCATGGCGGTAGAGGTCATCAACCATGAATTCGGCGCAACAGTACGGTCACTCCGAAACAACCTTCGAAGATTGAAGGCATGGGCCGACGTCAATGAGAATCTGGAAGACTTGTACCGAAATATCCGGGCCAGCTTTGATCATCTGGATGGATACCTGACACTCTTTACGCCACTTCAGCGGAGGCTTTACCGCAAGGCGGTAGATATTCGCGGCTTCGAGATTTACGAATTTCTTGATGATCTCTTTCGCGAACGATTCTCTCGCCACAGCATCACCTTTGATGCTACGGATCCATTCAAACGGATGCGGATACATGGCTTTCCGTCTTCCTTCTATCCGGTGTTCGTCAACCTTGTTGACAATTCGATTTACTGGCTTTCTCAGCAGAATCAGCTACAGGAGAGACGAATCGATCTTGATTCGGAAGGCGAAGGTTTTTTGATTTCGGATACCGGCCCTGGTGTGGAGGCCAGGGACAGTGACGATATTTTCCAATTTGGTTTTACCAGAAAGCCGGGCGGGCGAGGAATGGGTCTGCACATCTCGCGCGAGACGCTTCGTCGAGCAGGCTATGACTTGGTAGTTGCAAGATCGTCGGAAGGTGGCGGAGCGACCTTTGTCATTCACCCGATCCGATCTGAAGAACAGGAGAGATAGACAATGGCTGATTTTCACCGGCGTTGTGAGGAAATCGCAAAACGTTTTCTCCAAACCGTCGTCATCGTTGACGATGAGGCTTACATTCGCCGATCAGCACAACCACCAGGAGTCCTGGAAACACCGGGGCGGGATGCACGGGTACGGGTACACAGAGCGAAGGAAGAAACAGAATCTGAAACAGAACCGGCGAAGCCACCCGATCACGGCCTTGACGCAGGGCTGCTCTCGAAATCCTTCTCCGAGCATGGCTTGATCTGCGCCGTTGTCACACCTGCGTTCGACGGAGATATGGCAGTCGATGCCCTCGTGCCGTCTGTGAGGCGCACGGACATTGTGATACTGGACTGGAGACTCAATGACGATCACGGCGAGAGAACCTTGTCGATTCTGAAGCATATTTTGAAGGATGATGCCGGCAAACGCCTTCGTTTGATAGCGATCTATACGGGAGAGCCGGAGATCTCGATTATTGGGCAAACCATTCTTGAACAATTTAGCAAATTCAAAGACAGCGAACATGGCGTCGTGCTCTCCAGTCGCCATTGCCGTATCGTGATATATGCCAAATCCGATGTTAATCTTGCAGTCAATCTTAAAGAGAGGTCAGTTTCGGAATCGGATCTCCCACGGAAATTGATAAGGGATTTCGCAATCATGACCGGAGGCTTGCTTCCGAATATCGCCCTTACGGCCCTCGCCGCCCTCCGCGAAAATACCCACAAGATTCTCGAACGATTTGATTCTAGACTCGATCCGGCTTTCCTGACGCACCGCGCTTGCCTGCCTTTCCCGGACGACTCGCAGCAGGATATGGTGAATCAACTTGCCAGCGAACTTCATGGCGTCGTGGACGACGGAGTAGCGATGGCCAAAGAGAGCCCAGCAGGGATGGAAGCCATCAAGGAATGGCTCGGATCTTCGAGTTCTGAATTCCCCATCGGGAAAGATCAGTCGATGTCTCGCGATGAGGCGATTGCCTTACTGGAATATGGTATTGAGAAAAGAAAACCTGGCGCTTTGAGCAAAAACCAAGGCTTCAATCTTCTAACCGCAGCGTTCTCCAACGATAAGAATCCAGACCACGAACTGGATCGATATTTTGCATGGATGTTCAACTTCCGCACTGTTTTCAATGCACCTCCTCCTACATTGAGATTGGGTTCTGTTCTTCGGAGATTTGATGGCAATAGGGAACAGTTTTTCGTGTGTATGAGACCGAGATGCGACAGTGTACGATTGCAACGGATGACCACCTTCTTTCTTTTGCCATTGGTATGTCCTGACGGCCAACCAATTCAGATTGTCCTGCGTACAAGAGAGGACAAATATTCACGTGTCGGAGTTTGCATGGAGATGAGTGGATGGGAATTGGTGCGATTTCAGCCGGATCGGGATACGGAATCGGTTGTCGCTAAACACGATGATACCGGTTTCTACTTCACGGATGCGGACAGTGTGCGATTCGACTGGTTGGGAGAACTCAAGATGGAATTCGCTCACCGCATTGCACATGAATTCACATCAGGGCTATCTCGTGTAGCTGTAACTGATTCGGAGTGGCTACGAAGGAAGACAAAACAGAGAAATTAAGTAACCTCTCGGAGGGAACTACCGTCATCTTCCTTGCTATGAACAAGTACATTGCCGAGCAAAAGGGACGAAACGGAAACGGAGCGTGATCAGCGGAAGACGACCGGAGCCGGAGCAGAGAGGGGCCGGCGGCGAGGCTCCCGGAGGCGACATGACAGAGGGTGGCCTCGCCGCCCGGCGGCGCCGACTCCCGAACGCATTGACATCGCCTGGCCATGTTAGGCATGTTGTCTAACATGAAATCCTTCAACGTCCGTCACATCCAGCACCATCTCGCCGCCGTGCTTGCCGACGTGGAGGCGGGGGAAGTGATCGAGGTGCGCCGTCGAGGGCGACCCGTTGCGCGGATCGTTCCGCTGCCGTCCGTCCCGCCACAATCCGACTGGAGCCATGCGGAGAAGCGTTTGCAGGCGGTTTATCCGACCACCTGCGGCGGGACCACCGCGGCGCAGACCATCGCCGAGGGTCGTGGCGAACGGTGAGTCTCTACTACGACTCGGGCGTACTGGTAAAGCTCTACGTGCGTGAAGAATCCAGCGATGCCGTGGCTCGATTTCTTGCCATGCGGGGCGAAACGGTCATCGTGAACGACCTGCATGAGCTCGAAATAAGAAATGCGCTGCGTTTGAAGCGGTTTCGCGATGAGATCGGTAATGAGCAACTGGCCGCGTCGATGGCCATGCTTGCAAGCGACATGGCTGCCGGCCGGCTGATCCGGGGCGGGATCGATTGGGGATCGGTTTGTGCGGAAGCGGAGCGCCTGTCCGCAACCATGACCGTCGACATCGGGGTGCGCACCATCGATCTGCTTCATGTCGCCGCCGCACTCGATCGGACGGCTTCAGGGTTGGTGTCCCTGGACCACCGACAGCGCGCCGCGGCCCGCGCATCGGGACTCGATGTGGTTGAGCTTTCGGCCTGATGGCCGTCGTCGGATGTATCGCCGATTCGGGGGTGGCATGACTCGTCCTGTGGAATCTGCCGCGGTCCGCGAGGAGATCGCCCGCGCGCTCCGACTCGACCTGGTCGGCCCGTGGGCCGGTCATCCGCTGGCGGACGAACGGTTGCCGGGCTGGGTGCGGCCGTCCAACTGGTATCTCACCGGGTTTCTGGTCCCCCGGGGCGCTCCGATCGGGCAGCGCGGGGACGCGGACGTGGACGACGAGCCCGAGGTCGCGGAAAGGGCGGGGCTCGGGGACGACTCCACGGAAGACCGCCGGGCCGCGAAGAAGGGATTCTTTCCCTCGTCCATGGGGCTGAGCTTCCTCGTGGGCGAAGGGGTCGAGGCACTGGAGGTCCTGGTTCGTTGGGGTGACTACCACCGGGTCGAGGCGGAGGGCGGCGACCCGAACCGCGACGGCGCCGTGCCGGACGGCGAAACGGAAGCGGGGCGCGACCGACAGCAGACGGCCGGGGAGAGTGGAGAGGGCGCCGGCGGCGAAGCCCCTGGAGAGAAGACCGGCGGCACCGCGCCCGGAGAGGAGGTCCGCGGGGAGGGGATCCGCAGCGAGGATGACGGAAAGGGGATCCGCGGCGAGGACCCCGGAGACGACGAAGCGGCAACCGGCGTCGACGAAGCCAGCCGGAGTCAGGTCCGGAGCTGGTGGCAACGCACCCCCCGCACCGAGCCAGTCCGGGTGACCCTGCCGTCAACGACCGCCGACCCGCGCCACTACCCTGCCCCGAGCTCCGCCGGCCCACACCGTTTCCCTGTCCCGAACTCCGGCGGGTTCGTCCTTCACGCAGTCGCGCGCCCGGTGGACGCCGTGAGCTTCGCGGGCCGGATCGCGCCCGGAACCCGTTCGGTGTCCCTGTTCCTGGTGAACGACCGCATCGCGTCACCGGACCGCGAGCGGGACGAGGCGTTCGCCTTTCAAGCCGAGATCGAAGTGCGGAGCGCGGTCCCCTTCGTCCCGCGTCCCGACCCTCGCGAGGTCTCGGGCGACGATTGGGACGAGCGCGTCGCGGACCTGCACTACGCCCACACCCCCGAGTACGCCACCGGCCACGGAGTTTCCGCGGACTGGGAGCTGGTGGACGGCGCCTGCCGGGTGCTCCGAACCACCTGGACCCCCGCCGCCGAGGTCGAGAAGACGGAGACCTTCGACCCGCCGGAGGCGGTGCTCGACATGCAGGCGCTCGGCGCGCTCGCGGACGGCTCCGCGGCGGAGACGGCGTTGTCGCCGCTGGTGACGGGCTACCGGTCGTGGATCGAGGAACGGCGCACGGATCTCGGCGCCCTGGCGGGCGAGCGCCGGGAGACGGCCGAGCAGCTCTTGCGCCTCGCCGGGGCCGCCGCGGACCGCATGGAGCGCGGTATCCGGGCACTGGCCGACGATGCGGATGCGCTCGACGCCTTCCGTACCGCGAACCGCGCCGTGGCCGCCGCCCTCTCGCGGCGTCTCGCCCGCGAAGGCGGCTCCGATATCCCGCGCTGGCGGGCCTTCCAGCTCGCCTTCATCCTGCTGAACCTCCCCGGCATCACGGACCCTGCCGATCCCGAGCGTGAGTTCGTGGACCTGCTCTTCTTCCCCACCGGCGGCGGCAAGACCGAGGCGTATCTCGGCCTCGCCGCGTTCACCATGGTCCTCCGGCGGCTCCGCCACCCGGGCGAGAACGGCCGCGCGGGAGCGGGGGTCAGCGTCATCATGCGCTACACCTTGCGGCTGCTGACCCTCGATCAGCTCGGGCGCGCGGCCGGGTTGGTCTGCGCGCTGGAGCTGGAGCGCCGCGGGGATGCCGCCGGCCGGCTCGGCGAGTGGCCGTTCGAGATCGGTCTCTGGGTAGGCAAGGCGGGCACGCCCAACCATCTCGGCGCGAAGGGGGACGGGCGTTCGGACTCCGCCCGCGCCAAGGTCAGCCAGTACAAGAACAATCCGCGCGGCAAGCCGACGCCCATCCCGCTGGAGAGCTGTCCGTGGTGCGGCGAGGATTTCACCCCGGATTCCTTCGCGCTGCTGCCGAATTCGGACAAGCCGGCCGATCTGCGCATCGCGTGCGCGAGCTGGCAGTGCGAGTTCTCCGGCGACCGTCCGCTACCCATCGTCGCGGTGGACGAGCCCCTCTACCGGCGCCTCCCCGCGTTCCTGATCGCCACCGTGGACAAGTTCGCCTCCCTGCCGTGGGTGGGGGAGTCCGGCGCGCTTCTGGGCGGTGCCGACCGCTACGACGCGCACGGGTTCTACGGGGCCGCGGAGCCCCGCCGGGGCGCTCGCCTCGCGCGTCCGCTGCCGCCGCCCGATCTCGTCGTCCAGGACGAGCTGCACCTGATCTCCGGCCCCCTCGGCACCATGGCCGGACTCTACGAGACGGTGATCGAATCGCTGTGCGCACGTGAGATCGGCGGACGGCGGGTGAAGCCGAAGATCGTCGCCTCGACCGCCACCGTCCGCCATGCCCGTGAGCAGATCCGGGCGCTCTTCGCACGGCCCGCCACCCACGTATTCCCGCCGCCGGGGCCGGAGCGCCGGGACGCTTGGTTCGCCCGTGCCATGCCCGCATCCGAGAGGCACGCGCGGAGGTATTTCGGCGTCGCCGCCCAGGGCCGCAACCCGAAGGAGGCGATGCGCCGGGTGCTGCTCGCCCTCATGGGCGCGGCCGAGCGGGCCTGGCGCGACTCCGGCGCCGTCCGCAACCGGGCCAATCCGGCCGACCCCTACATGACCGTGCTCGGCTACTTCAACAGCCTGCGCGAGCTCGGGGGCGCCCGCCGGATCCTCGAGGAGGAGGTGCAGAACACGCTCAAGCGGTACGGCGACCGCCGGCGGCTCGGCGAAGCGGAGGGCCTGTTCCGGGATCGTACGAGCTTCTCCGACGTGGTCGAGCTGACCTCGCGGGTCGGGACCGGCAAGGTGGCCGAGGCGCGGAAGCGCCTCGACCGTCCCTTCCACGACCGTACCCAACGGGTGGACTGCGCGATCGCGACCAACATGATCTCGGTGGGCCTGGACATCCGGCGTCTGGGGCTGATGCTGGTCTACGGCCAGCCGAAGACGCACTCGGAGTACATCCAGGCCACCAGCCGGGTCGGCCGGGACGATCACCGCCCCGGACTGGTGGTGACCCTCTACAACGTCCACAAACCCCGAGATCGTTCCCATTACGAGCGTTTCCGGCACTACCACGAGACCTTCTACCGCTCGGTCGAGGTCTCGAGCGTGACCCCGTTCGCCGCGCGCGCCCTGGACCGGGGCTTTGCGGGAGCGCTGGTGGCGCTGGCCCGCCACGCCCGGCCGGCGATGACGCCGCCGGAGGGGGTGGAAGGCATCGAGGCGGAACGCGCGGCGCTCGAAACGCTGTTGCTCGACGCATTCGGGGCACGGATCCGCGAGCAGCCCTTCGGGGACGACGCCGAACGTGCCGAACGGCTGCGCAGCGTCCGGAACCGCATCGGCGACCTGTTCGATTCCTGGCGCGCGATCTGCGACGACTACCGCCGTGACGGGGTGCCGATGCAGTACCAGAGATACGAAGCCTCGACCCGCAAGCCGCTGCTTCGGGAGATGCTGGACACCGACTTCGAATCCTCCCACCACCGGAAGTTTCGCGCCAACCGATCGCTTCGCGACGTGGAGCCGCAGGTGAACCTGTTTCTCGGGGATCTCTCCAGTCGGCTGGGCGGGGGCGGCGGCGCGTGAACGGGAGGGCGCACGGGCAGTTGCGCCGCAGCCAGGTGATCACCACCTTCGGCCCGGGCGCGCTCATCGACCTGCCCAACGACTCCGCCATCGTGGGCGGGCTCGATACCTGGGGCGGCGAGACGAACCTGGAAAGGATCGACGAGCCGCGCCTCTCGGCCAAGCTCGCGTCCATGACCGGCGTTCCCAATCCGCGACTCTACGCCCCGCCGCCGGAGCCGGAGGGTTGGCAGGATCGGCAGCGGGGAATCGGCGCGTGGCGCTTCCCCGAGTGGTTCGTGGTGCAGGAGTCCGGTTCCGGCACGGGGCCCGGCGCACGCTCGCGGCGCATGGTTCCGCGCACCGCCCTCACCAACGGCCGCTACGACAGGAAGCCGGTGGTGGCGACGCGCTTCGTCCGCGCCTGCTCGAAGGGCCATATCGACGACGTCGACTGGTATCGGTTCGTCCATGGGCCGGACGATCCCTGCCACGGGCGGCTGTGGCTCAACGAACGCGGCACCAGCGGCGATCTGGTGGAGCAGATCGTGCGCTGCGAGTGCGGCAGGTCACGGCGCATGCACGAGGCGGTGGACTTTGCGAGCTTCCCGTTGGGAAAGTGCCGGGGCGCGAGACCCTGGCTGGGACGCCATGCGAACGAGGAGTGCGGGGAGCCGAGCCGGCTGTTGATCCGCACCGCCTCGAACGCCTGGTTTCCACAGGTGGTCAGCGTGCTGTCCCTGCCGGATCGCGGCGGTGAGGTCGATCGGGTGGTCGAGGCGTTGTGGGACCGCCTGCACATCGTCAGGGACACCAACGCCCTCGAGGTGATGAAGAGCTTCCCCGATGTGGCGGACGGCTTGGCGTCGTTCTCCGACCAGGAGGTGCTGGGCGCGATCGCGGCCCGGAATGCGGGCGGCGCGGCCGGGGAACGTCCCATCAAGCACGCGGAGCTGGACGCCCTGCTGGCCGTCCCGGAAGGCTACGGCGACGACGCTCCCATCGACCCCGACTTCCATGCGCGTCGCCTGCCGGAATCCGCATGGCGCCGGTCGGCGCGGCTCGATGCCGTCGAAACCGTCATCCAGGTGCACCGGTTGCGGGAAGTGCTGGCGCTGGCCGGGTTCACGCGCTTGGAGCCGGTCATGCCGAACGTGGACGGCGAGTACGACGGGGAGGTCGAGCGTGCCGCCATTGCGTTGGAGCCGGCGTGGTTCCCGGCGGTGGAGAACCGGGGTGAAGGCATCTTGGTCCGGCTCCGGGCCGATGCGGTGGCCGTGTGGCTGGGCCGCGAGCCGGTGAAGCAGCGCCTGAGCGCGCTGATCGCCGGCCACAACGCCTGGGCGGACCGGCGCAAGAGCGAACGTCCCTTTCCGGGCGGCCCCTACGTGCTGCTCCACACCCTGGCCCATCTGCTCATCCAGTCGCTGTCCATGCGCTGCGGCTATCCGGCCGCCTCCATCCGGGAACGGATCTTCGTGGACGCCCGCGAGGCGCGTTACGCCCTGCTGCTCTACACCGCGAGCCCGGATGCCGAAGGCACGCTGGGCGGCCTGGTGCAGGAGGCCCGGCGTATCGAGGACCATTTGCGGCATGCGCTTCGCAGCGCGGCGCTCTGTTCCAGCGATCCGGTGTGCGCGGAGCACGTCCCCGGCCGCAGCATGGAGGAGCGCTGGCTGCACGGCGCCGCCTGCCACGGCTGCACCCTCGTTGCGGAGACCTCCTGCGAGATGCGAAACGAGTACCTGGACCGCGCGCTGGCGGTGCCGACCCTGCACGCGGCGGGCGCCGCGTTCTTCGGTGCGGCCTGAGCGGCATGGAATGCGGCATCGATTTCCGACACCCCCGGCGCCTCGACAAGGCCCTCATCCGCTCCCTCGCCTCCGCACGGTGGCTGCGCGAGCGCCTCAACATCCTCATCACCGGACCCACCGGCGTCGGCAAGTCCTGGCTCGCCTGTGCCCTCGCCCACCACGCCTGCCGCGACGGCTTCTCCGCCCTGTACCTGCTGCGCACCCCCAGACTCCTCCACGACCTCGCCATCGCTCGCGGCGACGGCCGCTACACCAAGCTCCTCGCCTCCTTCGCCAAAACCGACCTCCTCGTCCTCGACGACTTCGGCCTCGCCAAGCTCAACGCCGAGAACCGCCGCGACCTCCTCGAAGACCGCTACGCCTCGCGCTCCACCCTCGTCACCAGCCAGCTTCCCCTGGCTCAATGGCATGAACTGCTCGGCGACCCCACTCTCGCCGACGCCATCCTCGACCGCCTCGTCCACAACGCCTACAAGCTCGAACTCAACGGAAACTCCATGCGAAAACACCACGCCGGGTTGACCCAACCCGATCACTGCACGGCATAATCATCGCCCCGCGTCGCTTCGCTCCGACTGGTGATCGGCTTGACCGGATTCGGTGATCGGCTTCAATCCGGAATGGGTGATCGACTTCACCGGAATGCGCACTGTCCTACGACGAGTTCGCGCGCACCACCTTGCTCGCGGGCGAGTACAACACCCTGCCGCTCGACATCAACGCGTCGATGACCCAGCGGATCCGGCCGACCCTGTTCGCGCTGGGTACCGCCTCGACCCTGTTCTCCCTGCTGATGATCGGGCTGTTCCTGGTGGTCTACTTCAGCGCCTTCCTGCATACGCTGCGCTGGAACTGCGTGACCGCCACCGATCCGAACCTCTTCCAGTCGCCGTTTCGCGCCGGCATCAGGATCGACGCCTGCCAGATGGAGCCGCTGCGCAAGGCGCTCCGCCTCCCAGAAATCTCCACATCCTTTACATGAACACAACAATATTCAATATATTGATTCACTGCTGTCCCGACAAAATCAGAACAATCAATATAACTTGTTATTTTTGGATAAAAATAACAGATTTTCCACAGGATATCGATTTGA
Organism: uncultured Gammaproteobacteria bacterium; assembly: GCA_958295465.1. Lineage (GTDB taxonomy): Bacteria > Pseudomonadota > Gammaproteobacteria > HK1 > HK1 > HK1. Next base: position 5,382,808 of record OY282353.1, on the reverse strand, counting down.
ACGGCACCCGACATCTGCGACCATTGCCCATCCGTTGTCAGAGGGCATGGTCATGCATTCAGGTCAGCTCGTGTTTTCTCAGGTGATGGAACATCTGCCGATGAAGACGTTCCGTAGATGCGTACAGCGCTACCAAGGCAATCGTCGCGTCCAATCCTTCACTTGTCTCGATCAGTTCCTTTGTATGGCATTTGCGCAACTCATCTACCGAGAAAATCTGCGTGATATCGAAGCGTGTCCGCGGACACATAAAGACAAAGCTCTATCACATGGGCATCCGTGGCGGTGTGTCTCGCAACACGCTGGCTAACGCCAATCAGCGCCACGACCGGCGGATCCATGCGGAATTCGCACAGGCCATAATTCGCATTGCCCGCCCTTTATCGGAAACCAATTCCGATTCATCAAATTCTTATACGCTTGACCAATTGATTTTATTCGAGTAATTGTTGGAACACTAGTCTCTTACCCGAGAAGTCTTCGACAAAACGACAAAGATTCTTCCGCCAACCGGTATTTGGTTCCGGCTATGCCGGGTCAGGAGGTAAGGGACTAAGCGTTCATACACGATGTGCAGCCCCGGATCCGGGATGCTGCCGCTGCTGCCGGTACCGGGAACGGGGAGCGGGGAGCGAGTTGTACCGTGGGCCGGCGGCGGTGATCGTGGGGGCATGAAGGTCAGGTGTCCACGAAAGCGGGTCAACTCCACAACTCGACCACGGCCGTATCGAATCACGGGCCATGGCATGTTGCGCCGTGCACGGTGGCGACGGTGCGGCCGAAGGGGTAGGGTGACGCCGTTGCGCCGGAGCGACGCGCGAGGCGGGCCGCCGGGACCGGCAGGCCCGCATCGCCACAGGCTTGCCGGATGCGGAGTCCGACCCATGCAGAGCGACGATCTGAAGGACGCGGGACTCAAGGCGACGCAGCCGCGGCTCAAGATCCTGTCCACCCTCGAGCAGAACCGCGAGCGGCACATGAGCGCCGAGGACGTCTACCGGGCGCTGATGGGCACCGGTGACGACCTCGGCCTCGCGACGATCTACCGCGTGCTCACCCAGTTCGAGTCGGCCGGGCTCGTCATCCGGCACCATTTCGCGGAGGGGCATGCGGTGTTCGAGCTCGACTCGGGCGAGCACCATGACCACATCGTGTGCATCGACTGCGGGAAGGTGACGGAGTTCGTCGACGGTACCATCGAGCGCCGCCAGATCAGGATCGCGAAGGAGCATGGCTTCCGGCTCGCCGATCACTCGCTGGTGCTGCACGGGCGCTGCGACCGCAAGGACTGCGCCCACCGCAAACACTGACCCGGGCCGCGCCTGCTCATGCCAGCGCGCGTCGGCGAGTGCTTCAGGACAACGCCGCAAGCGCCGACCCGGACCACGCCCCCGCCTGCGGGCGATCTCCCCACTTCCACCCGCGACGCGGCCCGGGCGTCCTGTCTCTTCATCCATCGTCCCGGCGGCCCGGACGGAAGGCCCGTTTCTCCGCCAGACCGCTCGGCCCACGGCGCTCCGGAGAAATGATATTGCACATGAGAATCGCTTGCATTCGTAATACGGTGCAGCTATAACCGATCCGGCTCGATTCCCGTTCCAACATACGGAGGCCGGACCCATGCGCAAGATCCTCATCCCCCTCATCCCCCTCTTCGCCCTCGCGGCGTCACTCGTGACCACCGCTCCCGCTCATGCGGCAGGCGAGGTCAATCTGTACTCGTACCGCCAACCGTTCCTGATCCAGCCGATGCTCGACGAGTTCACGAAGCAGACCGGCATCGCGGTGAACGTCGTGTTCGCCAAGAAGGGAATGGTGGAGAAGATCAAGGCGGCGGGCGCGAACAATCCGGCCGATGCGGTGCTCACCGTCGACGTCGGCCGGCTCGACGCATTGCACAAGGCCGGGCTCCTGGAACCCGTGGACTCGGCGATTCTCGACGAAACCATCCCCGCGCATCTGCGCCATCCCGAGGGCTTCTGGTTCGGTCTCACCACCCGGGCACGCCTCGCCCTCGTGTCCAGGGATCGCGTGAAGCCGGACGAGCTCCGGACCCTGGCCGACCTCGCGGATCCGAGGTTCCGTGGGCGAATCTGCACCCGTTCCGGCAAGCACGTGTACAACGTCGCGCTCATCGCCTCGGTGATCGCCAACGAAGGCGAGGGGACGGCCGAGCAGTGGCTCGGCGGCGTTCGCGACAATCTCGCCCGCAAGCCCCAGGGCAACGACCGCGCCCAGGCGAAGGGCGTCTACGAGGGGGTGTGCGACGTCGCGATCTCGAACCACTACTACATGGGGAAGATGGCGACGAACGAGAAGAAGCCCGAGCAGAAGGAGTGGGCGAAATCGGTTCGCGTGCAATTCCTCGACCAGAACGGGCGCGGGAACCACGTGAACATCTCCGGCGCGGCGGTGATCAAGGACGCGAAGAACCGGGACGATGCGGTGGCCCTCCTCGAGTTTCTCGCCGGTGACGAGGCGCAGAACATGTACGCCACCGTCAACTTCGAGTTCCCGGTCAAGGCCGGTGTCAGGACCCACCCGCTGGTCGAGTCCTGGGGCGCGTTCAAGGCGGACACCCTGTCGCTGGAAGACATCGCCCGCAATCGAGGGGCCGCCAGCAAGCTCGTGGACAAGACAGGGTTCGACGCCGGGCCGCAAGGCTGAGTCGAGTCGTTGGAACCGGGCGTCAGGGCGAGGCCTCCCCGGCCTCGCCCCGGACTCCGGCGCCCCGGACCCCGGCGCCATCGGATGATGGTTCCGGCGCGAGCCTCCGCGCACCGTCCGGCGTGACCTGAAGCAGGGCGCCGCCCGGGAGGCCGGCCCGCGGCGGTCCGGCCGCCGGACCGGGCCATGCTCCGGCCGCGGCCCCGCGCTACGAGCGCTCCATGCCGATCCGGTGCATCCGGCCGGGAACACGATCGGCGGGAACGTCCACCTTTCCATGAAGCTCCATCCGGAGCCGGCGAAGGGCCGGACGATCCGGATTGCAGATGAGAATCGCTTGTATTCATGGTCCGGAACGGTTATATCCTGCCGCCGTTCGATCGACGCCGATTCTCATTCCAAGGGATCGATCATGCCGGCATCCGCGGCGACGGCACGTGACATCACGCGGCGTGACGGGATCACCGTGACGCCTTCTATCGCACGAAGGCTTGCGGACCCCACGCTCTCACACGTCCGGCCACGCCTCTCCTGGCCGGCCCCTCCGCGTTGAGTGCGACGCTTCAGGCCGGGGGGACGCCGCTCGCCGGTTCCGCGCGGTGGAATTTCACGCTCGACGGCTGGACGCTGATCGCCGCCGCGATCGGGATGCTCGTGGCCGTTCCCGTCGGCTCCGTCCTCTTCACCGCACTCGGACCCTCGGACGGCATCTGGGGCCACCTCGTCTCCACGGTGCTATGGGTGTACGTCGGCAATACGCTCTGGCTGATGCTCGGGGTCGGGGCCGGGACCATCGTCATCGGGACCTCGACCGCGTGGCTGGTCACCATGTACCGCTTCCCGGGCCGCCGGATCCTGTCCTGGGCGCTGCTGCTGCCGCTCGCGGTCCCCGGCTACATCCTCGCATTCGTCATCACCGATCAGCTCGAGTACGCGGGCAACGTGCAGAGCGCGCTACGCGGGGTGTTCGGATGGACGTCGCCGCACGAGTACTGGTTTCCCGAGATTCGTTCGCTCGGCGGGGCGACGGTGGTGCTCTCGCTGGTGCTCTACCCCTACGTCTATCTCCTCGCACGGGCCGCGTTCATCGAGCAGAGCTTCGGGCTGTTCGAGACCAGCCGCACCCTCGGGCGAGGTCCCGTCGCAAGCTTCTTCACCGTCGCAATGCCGCTCGCGCGCCCGGCGATCGCGGTCGGGGTGGCGCTCGCGCTGATGGAGACGTTGAACGAATTCGGCACCATCGACTTCTTCGCCGTGCCCACCCTGACCGCGGGCATCTTCGACGTCTGGCTCAACATGGACAGCACCGCCGGCGCGGCACAGCTCGCGTCGGTCCTGGTGGCGTTCACCCTCGTCCTGGTGGTCATCGAGCGCGGCAGCCGGCATTCACGCCGGTATCACGAGACCACCACCCGCGTGCAGGCCCTGCCCGAGTATCCGCTCCCGACGGTGCGCGGGGCCGCCGCGCTGGTCTGGTGCGCGGCGCCGGTCGCGCTCGGATTCGTCCTTCCGGCGTGGGTCCTGGGCGGTTACGCGGTGCGGTTCTACGCCGAGACCCTCGAAGCGGATTACCTCGGCTTCGTCCGCAACAGCATGATGCTCGCGGTCTGGGCGGCCGTCATCGTGGCCCTCGCCGGCATCACCCTCGCCTATGGGGTCCGCCTCTCGCCGCGGCGGGCGATGCGCGGGCTCGCCGAGTTCGCGGCCGTCGGCTACGCGGTGCCCGGCGCGGTGCTCGCGGTCGGCATCATGGTGCCCCTCGGATACTTCGACAACACGATCGATGCGGCAAGCCGCGCGCTGTTCGGCGTGCCGCTGGGGCTGCTGATCAGCGGCAGCGCGGTCGCGCTGGTCATCGGCTACGTGGTGCGGTTCCTCGCCCTCGGCTATCGAACCGTGGATTCCGGCCTGTGCCGCATCACCCCGAGCATCGAAGGCGCGGCGCGTACGTTGGGAGCGGGTCCGGCGCGCGCGCTCGTGCGCGTGCACCTGCCGATCATTCGTCCCAGCCTCGTCACCGCCGCGCTGCTCGTGTTCGTGGACACCATGAAGGAGCTGCCGCTGACCCTGATCCTGCGTCCCTTCAACTTCGACACCCTCGCGACCTTCGTGTACCAGTACGCCTCCGACGAGCTGCTGGAGGAATGCGCGCTGGGCGCCTTGACCATCGTGGCGGCAGGTGTCATACCCGTCATCCTGATGAGCCGCACGATCACCCGCTCGCGCCCCGGCCACCGCAACGCCGGGTAGCATCCCGCCGATCGAACCGCGCACACGATGCCCATGACGTTCCTGAACGGCTCTCCGGCTCCGGCGTTGCCGATCGAGGGCGATGGACGCCGGCCACCCGGGAACGCGGCGGCGCGGTCCACACCCGGCGCATGATCCGGCTCCGGCACGGCTGCCGCCAGCCGGAACGGACTCCGACCACCGATGCCCGGACTCGACTTCACCCACGTATCCCACCGCTTCGGAGAGACGCTCGCCGTCGACGACGTGAGCATCGGCGTCGAAGCGGGCGAGCTGGCCTGCCTGCTCGGCCCGTCCGGATGCGGCAAGTCCACCCTGCTGCGACTCGCGGCCGGCCTCGAAACCCTTCGGAGCGGCCGCATCGCCATCGGCGGCACCGTCGTGGCCGAGGGCGGTGCGGGCCGCCAACTCCCCCCCGAGAAGCGCGGCGTCGGGTTGATGTTCCAGGACTACGCCCTGTTCCCCCACCTTACCGTCGCGCAGAACATCGGGTTCGGGCTCCGGGACAAATCGGGCGAGGCACGCGACGGCGCGTGGATCGAGCGCGCCCTCGGCGAGGTGGGTCTCGCACACCTCGGCGAACGCTATCCGCATACACTCTCGGGCGGGCAGCAGCAGCGCATCGCTCTGCTGAGGGCGCTGGCGCCGAATCCCGGTGTCCTGCTGCTCGACGAGCCGTTCTCCGGGCTGGACGAGCACCTGAGACAGCGCGTCCGCCAGGAAACCCGGGCGATGCTCGCCGAAAGCGGGGCCACGACGTTGATGGTCACGCACGACCCGGAAGAGGCGATGTTCCTCGCCGACCGGATCGTCGTGCTCGACCGCGGGCGGGTGGCGCAGGACGCTTCCCCCGTCGAGATCTACACCGCGCCGGCGAATCCCTTCGTCGCGCGCCTGTTCGGGCCGGTGAACGAGCTGGAGGGCGTGGCGCGCGGCGGGACGGTCGAGACCGTGCTCGGCCCGGTGCCCGCCCCCGGAGTGGAGGACGGCCGGAGGGTCCTCTGCCTCGTGCGTACCGACGGTGTCGAGACCACCACCACCCCGCCGGACGGCGGGCGAGGGTACGTGCGTGCGCGGGTCGAGTCGGCGCGGGCGCTCGGACCGGCGAGCTGGCTGCTGCTGAGGCCGATGGCGGACGCAGTATCGACGCGCCCGCCGGCGGCGATCGAGGCTCGGATGCCCGGCATCGACCTGCCGGCGGTGGGAAGCGAGTTGTGGGCGCGGGCAACCGAGGAACAGACCTTCGTCTTTGCCCTTGAGCGGAATTGATTTGCTTCAAAGCGCCTGACCAGCCCCTCGTCGGGTTTGCCCATGCCCTCATGGCTCGACCGCACCAGCGGGCGGCGCACGAACACCTGCACCGATTCCCGGTCCGCTCCCGCAAAAGCCCGCCCCCGTGAAAGCTTGTCCTTGCGGAAGCGGGGACGGGGGCCACCGCCTCGCTGTCCTCGACGATGGCACACACCCGCTCCGGAGCCTTCCGGGCCTCTCCGATGACGCGGCGCGCGTTCGCCTTCGCGGGCGGCCGGCCACCGGACGCCATCAGCCCCGTTCCGGGCGCTCCTCGCCGTCGTCCACTTCGCCGGCCGCAGCCGGGAGGCCGAGCACCGCGGCGGAGTCGTCCTCGGCCGGCAGCTCCTCGACCGAGCGGAGCCGGCGCTCGATGGCCCGCGAGCGGGTGCCGGTCTGGTCGATCGACCTCGACGCGGTATCGAGCTGCTTCTTCACCTTGTCGAGCACCTCGCCGAACTTGCCGAACTCGGCCTTCACCGCGGAGAGCACCGTCCACACCTCGCTCGACCGCTTCTCGATGGCCAGGGTGCGGAACCCCATCTGGAGGCTGTTCAGGATCGCGGAGAGGGTGGTCGGGCCGGCCGGCACCACGCGATGGCGCCGCTGCAGGCGGTCGAGGAGGTCCGGCTGGCGGGCGACCTCCGCGTACAACCCCTCGGTGGGAAGGAAGAGGATCCCGAAGTCCGTGGTATGCGGTGGGGCGAGGTACTTGTCGCGGATCCCGGCCGCGGCCGCCTCCACCGTGCGCGAGAGCGCGGCGACCGCGCGCTGCACGGCCTCGGGGTCGCCGGACTCCGAGGCGTCGAGCAGCCGGTGGTAGTCCTCCTGCGGGAACTTCGCGTCGATCGGCAGCCAGACGACGCTCTCCGGCGCACCCTCCGGACCGGGCAGCCGGATCGCGAACTCCACGATCTCGTTCGAATCGGGCCGGGGCTTCACGTTGCGCTCGAACTGCTGCGGGGTCAGCACCTGGTCGAGCAATGCGCCGAGCTGGACCTCGCCCCAGGTGCCCCGTGTCTTGACGTTGGTGAGCACTCGCTTGAGGTCGCCGACCCCGGTGGCGAGCTGCTGCATCTCGCCGAGGCCCTTGTGTACCGCTTCGAGCCGGTCGCTCACCAGCTTGAACGATTCCCCCAGGCGCTTTTCCAGGGTGCCCTGGAGCTGCTCGTCGACGGTCTTGCGCATCTGGTCGAGCTTGCGCTCGTTGCTCTCCCTGAGCTGGTCGAGCCGTTGCTGCACCGCTTCGCGGAGCCTGCCGACATGCGTCTCGTTCGACCGGGTCAGGGTTTCGAGCTGGCGGGTGACCTCCGCGAAACGCTCGCCCTGCGCCTGCCCGATGCGATGCAGCGAGCCCTCGAGCCGTTCGGCGCCCGCGCGCTGGGCCTGGGCGACCTCCTCGCGCAGCTCCCGTGCATCGCGCGCCGCGTCCTCGCGGCCGGTGCGAAGCTCCTCGCGCACCACCGGCTCGATCGGCTCGCGACCGGTGCGCGCCGCCTTCACCGTGAAATACAGGAGACAGACGAACAGCGCCGCGTTGAGGGCGAGCAACGCGGGCGCGAGCCACGGGAGCAGTCCGGGGAACATGGCGGGAAGGATACGCGAGACGGCGGTGCCTGCGCCGATGCGAAGTGCGCGTGAAGGGTGGCTTCCGGCCGAACGGAGCGCCGCCGGTTTGCAGCAACAACCGGCGTCGGGCATGGTGCCCGCCGGCACATGTTCGATGCGCGGCGCCGGCCGTCGCAACGTCTCGAACATGTGATCGAGCCGCGACGGCTGTTGTCCACCCAGGGATTGAACGACGTTGGCGAGGTCGTCGCCCATGCCCATGATCTCGGAATCCACGCCCGTCGCGTTCTCCGATCCGCTCCCGGAGGCGGTCGACGTCGTCGTGATCGGTGCGGGGGTCATCGGCACCGCGACGGCCTGGTTCCTTGCGCGCGGCGGGGTGAGCGTCGCGCTGTGCGAGAAAGGGCGGGTCGCGGGGGAGCAGTCGAGCCGCAACTGGGGCTGGGTGCGCCAGCAGGGGCGCGACCGGGCCGAGCTGCCGATCATGATGGAGTCGAACCGTATCTGGCGGAGGCTCGCCGGGGAGACGGGGGAGCGGGACCTTGCGTTCACCGCCTCCGGCTGCCTGTACCTGGCGGAGGACGAGCGGCAGCTCGCCAGGTTCGATGGGTGGCACGAACTCGCGAAGCAGCATCAGCTCGATACCCGGATGCTCTCGGGGGCGGAGGCCCGGGAAGCGGCTTCCGGCATCGAGGGCGAGTGGGCCGGAGGGATGGTCACCCCCGGCGACGGGCGCGCGGAGCCCTTCGTCGCGGTGCCCGCGCTCGCCCGCGCGGCGCGCCGGCTCGGGGTCTCGATCACGGAAGGCTGCGCCGTGCGCACCGTCGAGACCACGGGGGGGCGGGTCACCGGCGTGCGCACCGAGCGTGGGCCGGTGAGGGCCGAGCGCGTGGTGCTCGCCGGTGGCGCGTGGTCCACGTACTTCGTCGGGAACCTGGGGCTCGACCTGCCGCAGCTCGTCGTCCGCTCCACCGTGGGCCGTACCCGAGCCGCACCGGACCGGAGCCTTCCGAACGTCTCCGCACCGGGGTTCACGGTGCGCCGGCGCGAGGACGGTGGCTATACCGTCTCCACCGGCGACGTCGCGGAGCACTACCTGTGTCCGCGCTCGTTCCGGTATTTCACGAAATTCCTCCCGCTGCTGAAGCTCTCGGCCAGGGACATCCGGATCAGGCTCAAGCCGCCGGCGGGCTATCCGGGGGCGTGGGGCTCGAAGGCGCGCTGGTCCGGCGACGAGGTCACACCGTTCGAGCGGATGCGGGTGCTCGATCCGCCGCCCTCGGAGCTGGTCCGCCGGCGGCTCGCCGAGCGGTTGCCGCGGCGGGCGCCGTGGCTGGACGAAGCGGGCATCGCGGAGGTGTGGGCGGGCATGATCGACGTGACACCGGACGCGGTGCCGTACATCTGCGAGGCGCCGGCCCCCGGCGGCCTGTTCATCGGCACGGGCCTGAGCGGCCACGGCTTCGGCATCGGGCCGGGCGTCGGCCGGGTCCTGGCGGATCTCGTGCTGGGCCGCCCGCCGGGCCACGATCTCGCGCGCTTCCGCTTCGGGCGCTTCACCGACGGGAGCCCCATCGTCCCCGGGCCGTACTGAGCTTCGCCTCCCGATTGCCGCGGGCTCGTCACGGCCCGTGCGTGCCGCTGCCTGGCGGACGGCGTATCCTGTCGGGGTGGGAACACGGGCAGGGAGGCGGAGATCATGACTCGGCGCACCAATGAACGGGTCACGTACCACAACGGCGAGGTCAGGCCCGAGAGCCGGGTGCTCGTGTCGTTCCGCGATCGCGGATTCAAGTTCGGGGAGGCGGTGTTCGACACCGCCCGCACCATTCGCCACGAACCCGTCAAGCTCGTGGAGCACGTCGACACCTTCGACGAGGTTGCCGGCGACTTCCGGCGCCGGTGCCCGCCCGGCTCGTCGATCGGACCCGGCAGGCATGTCGTGCCGTCTTCCGGTTCGGCGCGATAGGCGCCGGAGGACCGGCCGATGTGCAGCCTGTGCGGCATTCTCGGAGGGCGCGGGCACTGGACCGAGAGCGCATCGAGCCCGGAGGTCTTCGCCAACCGCGACGAAGCCCATACGCCGGGGCGCGAGCGCCAGCATCGCACCCGCATCCTGAACGTCGTCCTCGGGCACTACGGGCTGTCACTGTCCGACTGGACGGCGGGCAAGTCGGTGCTGAGGAGCGCGACCGGACGCAGCACGCTGGTGGAGAACGTCGGCGAGCTGTGGCCGGCGGCGGAGCGGCTGGCCGGACGCACCCTCGATCCCCTCGATCCGGCGCTGCTGGCCGCCCTCGCACCGCCCGGTTCCGGAGACGGGCCGGGCGAAGCATCTCGCCGGTGAAGCCACGGGCGAATCGGCGGTGCCTGCCGTCGAGGCGCCCGCGGCCGGCTCATGCCCCTGGCCGATTCATGCCTCCGGCCGGTTCCCGTCCGTGACCGATCCACATCCCCGGCCGGCTCACGACCGTGGCGGATTCGATGATGCGTCAACGAGGGCGAAGGGATAAGTGAGCGCCTACTCCGATCTCATCCCCGTCAACGTCCTCACCGGCGCTCTCGGCAGCGGCAAGACCACGCTGCTCAAGGCGTTGATGCGCGCCCCCCGCCTGGCCGGCACGATGGTGCTCGTCAACGAGCTGGGCGAAGTCGGGATCGACCACCACCTGGTCGAACACGCCTCGGAGAGCACACTGCTGCTGGAGAACGGCTGCCTGTGCTGCGCGATGCGCGACGACTTGAAGACCGCGCTGAAAGATCTGCACTCGCGCCGCGCCTGCGGCGGGATACCGTGCTACGAGCGCATCGTGGTAGAGACCACGGGGATCGCCGATCCGGTCCCCATCGCCTACACCCTGCTGGCCGAGCCGGTGCTCCAGCACCACTATCGCCTGGGCAACGTGGTCACCGTCGTCGACGCGGTCAACGCCCCGGCGCAGCTCGACCGGTTCGAGGAGTCGGTCAGGCAGGTGGCGCTGGCGGATCGGCTGGTGTTGAGCAAGCTCGACCTGGCCGGCGCCGGCGCCCTGGATGCACTGCGCCTGCGGCTCGCGGCGCTCAACCCCACCGCTCCGGTCCTGGCCATGGACTCGTCCGACCTCGATCCGATCGACCTGCTCGTCACCGACGTCTACGACCGGCGGTCGAAGAGCCGCGAGGTGGAGCGCTGGATGCGCTCGACCCGGGAGGCCATGACCGCGGACGACGGCCCGACAGGCCATACCGGTCCGCATCCGGTTGGCGATGGCTCACACCCGGCAGGCGGCCACGGCTCGCATCCGACGAGCATCGCCGCCTGCTGCTTCACCTTCGAGGCGACACTCGATTGGACCGCGTTCGGCGTGTGGATGTCGATGCTGCTGCACCGCCACGGCGATCGGGTGCTGCGGATGAAGGGACTGCTGAACGTGGCAGGGGTTCCCGGCCCGGTGCTCGTGAACGGCGTCCAGCACCTGGTGCATCCTCCCGCCCATCTCGACGGGTGGCCGGACGAGGATCGGCGCTCCCGGATGGTGGTGATATCGAACGGCCTCGGCCGCGAGGAGATCGAACGCTCCCTGCACGCATTCAACGCGATCGCGAATCCGGCGCCGGCGCGGGCGGAGGCAATCACGCGCGGCCGGAACCCCGGCCCGGACTTCACCGATCCGGGACATGGAACGGCCCGTCCCGCTTTCCCCGCACGGCATTGACCGGCCGGAGCCCCCCGGCTACCGCCAGGATCCTCGGCGTCCTGTTCCCCGCACGGCATCGGCGGGCCGGAAGGAGGCACTGCCGGCAACCGGTTCTGCGCCGCGGGCTGCCGATTGCGTCACCCGATCGGCGCCGCGGTGGTGGTGCCGTTGACGCAATTCGGTGCCGGCCACGAACCGGATCCGGAATCTGGAAACAACGATTACGGATGCCGGATCGACATGGCGGGATTGTCCGGATCAATCTATTCCCACGGGATCGATACGCTACAAGCGCCGAGCCTGTCCTTTTCGTGCCTCTATCGGGAGTTCCGGCAACTGGAGCGTCCTCCTGGCCCGCCGGGAGATGCGGCCTGTGGCCGCCCGCCACCCGGAGATCCCGTCACCCGTTCTCCGGGCTCACGACCACCCCGGTTCGGCTGGTGATGATCCCGTAGTGCTCGATGCGGCGGTGCTTCTCGAAGTTGAACACGGTGCGCCTGATGTACTCGCCGAGCGAGAAGTCCACGTCGCAGGTGACCAGCTCGTCGTCCTCGGTCATCGCCAGCGCTGCGATCTCTCCGGTGGGGGCGATGATGCACGAGCCGCCGATGAGCCCGAACCCATCCTCGCGGCCGGCCTTGGCGGAGGCGACGACCCAGCAACCGTTCTGGTACGCGTTCGCCTGCATGGTGACGTGGTTGTGGAACATGCGCAGGTGCTTCGGCTCGTCGGTGTGGATGTTGAAGTCCGGGGTGTTGTAGCCGAGCACCACCATCTCCGCCCCCTTGAGGCCCATCACCCGGAACGTCTCCGGCCAGCGGCGGTCGTTGCAGATGCACATGCCGAGGATCGCGCCGTATGCGCGCCAGACCGGAAAGCCGAGGTTGCCCACCTCGAAGTAGCGCTTCTCCAGATGCTGGAAGGGCGCATCCGGTACCGGCTCCGCGGTCCCCGGCAGGTGGATCTTGCGGTACTTGCCGATGAGGTCGCCGCCGGGCCCGACGAGGATCGCGGTGTTGTAGCGGTGCAGCGCGCCGTCCTCCCCGCAGAGCTCCGCGTAGCCGAGATGAAACCCGACGCCGAGCCGCTTCGCTTCCTCGAAGAGCGGCCGGGTCGCCGCGCTCGGCATCTCGCGCTCGAACCAGGCATCGACCTCGTCCTGCGAGTCGTAGAGCCAGCGCGGGAAGAAGGTGGTGAGTGCAAGCTCGGGAAAGACCACGAGCCGGCATCCGCGGTCCGCGGCCTGGCGCAGCAACTCGACGAGCCGCTTGACGACGCTCTCGCGCGAATCCGCGCGGTGGATGGGGCCGAGCTGTGCGGCGGCGGCGACGAGACGGCGGGACATGGCGCTTCCTGGGACGTGGGGGTGACGGTCCGCCGCATCGTACCGAATTGGCCGTGGGTTCGGGATGAATCCGCGGCAACGTGAACGCTGACCGCCGGATACTCGTAGACCCCGCCCGAGAACTCCCGATAGCGGCCACGGACCATGTCCACGACATGCGGCTGGATCTCGACCGCATCCACCGACCGGGGCCCGGCCCCGAGCGCCTGCAAGACCGCGGCGCCTCCCCCGGCTCCGAGCACCAGCACCCGGGGCTTCTCCACCAGCCGACAGGGCAGGGCGGACGTCAGATCCCCGAGACAGGCGGGCGGCGGCGAGGACGCCTCGTGGCGCACGACCGCCAGCGGACCGTCCGCGTCGACGAACAGGGCCACCTGCTCCGGGACCGGCGCGGGTCTCGACAAGCTTCGGGCCGGTGACCCTGAGCGCCTGGGGCAGGGGCTTGAAGGGCGAGATCCGCAATTCGCCGGTCACCCCGAAGCCCGTGAGCACGAGGACCACTGCTCCCAGGAAAGGCGCGGCTTCCATAAGCAGCCCTGATGTTCGTCTCCGGCTCGTCTCCTGGTTCGGCTCCGTTGGGTCAGGTTTCTTCATCAGGTTTCTCCATAAGGCAATCTTCAGAAGCGGACCGCGGCATTGCCTTGGCATACACTCCCCACCATGAATTCGACGGAGCAACGCCTGTTCACGCCCGGCTCGGGGGCGACCCCGCCGGCGCTCACCGGTCGCGAGCCGGAGCAGGCGGTGTTGAACCGATGCCTGGCGGACCTGGCCGGCGGCGCATCTCCGCCGCACGACATCGTCCTGACGGGGCCGCGCGGCAACGGCAAGACCGTACTGCTCAACTGGTTCAAGAACGCTTGCGAAGACCGCAAGCTGGACGTGGTGGCCCTGACGCCGGACGAGATCCCCAACCGGGCCGCCCTGATCGCCGCGCTGTCGCCACGGACCTGGAGGTCGAAGCTGATGCCCCGAAAGGTGGGCGTCGCGGCCGTGGGCTCGGTGGAATGGGCAGCGTCCGCCAAGGCGCCGGACAACCTGGCGCGGCAATTGAGCGTCCGGTGCCGCAAGAAGGCCGTGGCGGTCCTGCTGGACGAGGCGCATACGCTGGACCCCGAAGTCGGCAGGACCCTGCTCAACGCCAGCCAGAAGGTGCGCGGCGAAGCGCCGTTCCTGCTGGTGCTGGCCGGCACGCCGGGACTGCCGGCGCATCTCGGCACGATGAACGCATCCTTCTGGAGCCGTCTGGGACAAGGACGGCTGGGCATCGGCCGGCTCGGTGAAGCCGCCGCCCGGGAAGCACTGGTCGAGCCGCTGGCGGCGCACGGGACCGGCATCGACGCCGACGCCCTCGATACGGTGAGCGAAGACAGCCAGTGCTACCCGTACTTCATCCAGCTTTGGGGAGAGGCGCTGTGGGAACGGCACTTGGCCACCAGCGCCACGCTCCTGACCGCCGCGCACGTTGCCGAGGCGCGGCCCGACGTGGCGGCCCGGATGACGGACTATTACCAGGAGAGATATCGGGAACTGGAGGCAGGCGGGCTGCTGCCCGCGGCCGCGGCGTTGGCGCCCGTCTTCCGGGCCGCCGCGGACGCCACGGCTTCGGACCACGAGGTCGACGCCGCCCTCGCCACCACCGGGGCGGACGCCGCCGCCCGGCTGGCTGCCCGCGAGGCGTTGAACCGGCTCGGCTACGTCTGGTGCCCGCCGGGCCAGTTGCCGCCGGTCACCTGGAGCGCCGGCATTCCCTCGCTGATGGCCCATGTGCTCGACCACGCGAAACCACCGGCGCCCGAGCGAACGCATCCCTGATGCTCCAGGGAATAACGGCGAGGTGATCCATGACCGCTGATCTCGAACCGGACCTGCACGCATGGTCGGCCCTCGTCGAGAAGGAGACTCGGGGCCATGCACCGGACGACCTGACGTGGCGGACTCCCGAAGGCATCGACGTGAAGCCCCTCTACACCGCCGCGGACCTCGAAGGGCTGGAACATCTCGATGCGCTGCCGGGCTTCCCGCCCTTCGTCCGCGGTCCCCGGGCGTCGATGTACGCCGGTCGCCCCTGGACGTTGCGCCAGTACGCGGGCTACTCCACCGCCGAGGAGTCCAACGCCTTCTACCGCAAGAACCTCGCCGCGGGCCAGACCGGGCTCTCCATCGCCTTCGACCTCGCCACCCACCGCGGCTACGACTCCGACCATCCGAGGGTCGTCGGCGACGTCGGCAAGGCTGGCGTGGCCATCGACTCCGTGGAGGACATGAAGATCCTGTTCGAAGGGATCCCGCTCGACCGGATGTCGGTGTCGATGACCATGAACGGGGCGGTGCTGCCGGTGATGGCCATGTACGTCGTCGCGGCGGAGGAGCAGGGGGTGGCGCCGGGGGCGCTCGCGGGCACGGTGCAGAACGACATCCTCAAGGAGTTCATGGTCCGCAACACCTACATCTACCCGCCCGAGCCGTCGATGCGCATCGTCGCCGACATCATCGCGTACACCGCGCGGGAGATGCCGCGCTTCAACCCCATCTCGATCTCCGGCTACCACATGCAGGAGGCGGGGGCGACGGCGGTTCAGGAGCTGGCCTTCACCCTGGCCGACGGCATCGAGTACGTGCGCGCCGCGCTCCGGAGCGGGCTGGACGTGGACACCTTCGCGCTGCGGCTGTCGTTCTTCTTCGGCATCGGCATGAACTTCTTCATGGAGGTCGCGAAGCTGCGCGCGGCGCGGCTGCTGTGGGCGGAGCTGGTGGGGGCGCTGTTCAAGCCCTCGGACCCCCGCTCGCTGATGCTGCGCACCCACTGCCAGACCTCGGGGGTGAGCCTGACCAGCCAGGACCCGTACAACAACGTGGTGCGTACCGCGGTGGAGGCGCTGGCCGCCACCCTGGGGGGCACGCAGTCGCTGCACACCAATGCGTTCGACGAGGCGCTGGCCCTGCCCACCGAGGCGTCGGCGCGCATCGCGCGCAACACCCAGCTCATCCTGCGCGAGGAGACCGGGATCACCCGGGTGGTGGACCCGCTGGCGGGCTCGTACTACGTGGAGTCCCTGACCGCGAGCCTGGCCGCGGCTGCGCGCGCCCTCATCGGGGAGGTCGAGGCGCTCGGGGGCATGACGAAGGCGGTGGCGGCGGGGATGCCGAAGCTGCGCATCGAGGAGGCCGCGGCGCGGCGCCAGGCCCGGGTGGACCGCGGCGAGGACGTGATCGTCGGGGTGAACCGGTATGCGCCGGAAGGCGCGGACGAGGTCGAGATCCTCGACATCGACAACAGCGCGGTGCGCGAGGCGCAGGTCGCGCGGCTCGGCCGGGTGCGTGCGGCGCGTGCGCCGGCGCCGTGGCGGAGCGCGCTGGCCGCGCTCGAAGCGTGTGCGCAGAGCGGGGAGGGCAATTTGCTCGGGCACGCGATGGAGGCCGCGCGGGCACGGGCGACGGTGGGGGAGATCTCCGACGCGCTGGAGCGGGTATGGACCCGCCACCGGGCGGTCACCCCGTCGATCACCGGGGTCTACGGCGCGGCTTGGAAGGGCGACGAAGGGTTCGCGCGCATCCGCGCCGACGTAGAGGCGTTCGCGGGCGAGGAAGGGCGCCGCCCGCGGATGCTGGTGGTCAAGCTCGGGCAGGACGGACACGACCGCGGCGCCCGGATCATCGCCACCGCGTTCGCGGATCTGGGCTTCGACGTGGACGTGGGTCCGCTGTTCCAGACCCCGGAGGAGGCGGCCCGGCAGGCGATCGAGAACGACGTGCACGTGGTGGGGGTCTCGTCACAGGCGGCGGGGCACAAGACCCTGGTTCCCGCCCTCGTCGAGGCGCTACGAGCGCAGGATGCGGCCGACATCGCCGTCGTCTGCGGCGGGGTCATCCCCTCGCAGGACCACGCGATGCTGCGCCGCGCCGGGGTGGCGGCCATCTACGGCCCTGGCGCCCACATTCCGGCCGCGGCCGCGGAGGTGCTGGAGGTGGTGAAGCAGAGGCGGGTTGCTGACTGAGCATCACAGGGGCGCGGGTTTCTTTGGGGAGAAATGAAGCGGTATGAAGAAGAGATCGGACAACGAGATGAACGACGATCTTCGTCCAGAGTTATGACCTGTCCCCGCTGCTCCGTGACGGAATGTGGGGCAAACACGCGGCACGGGTCCACCGCCTCAACCAGCTTGTCTCCCGTGCCCAGGCCCCTGAAGCAACCCTGTCTCCCGATCTACCCGGTACCCGGCGTTGCGTAGAGCAATGAGCACGTCACCCAAGTGCAGATCGTCCAGCATCCGGCCCTTATGGATAGCGCGGCGCAGTATCCGCGCGTGAATATGGCTCGGACTCCGCGCCTCGTTGGACGGCATCTCGTCGATCACTGTTCTGATGAGCGGGCCGATGTCGCCGTTGGAGAGCGTCGCAGCCTTTCCGAGTCCCTTGCCTTGCGCCGGTTTTTGCACGGTCACGATCAGAGAGACCGTCACTACGCCTTCTGATCCTGAATTCAGCCCCTTGACGGAGCGTTGCCCCTTGTCGAGGCTTGCCACGTGCACCGGCGGTGCCTTGAATCCACTGTCGCGCAACGCCCGCTGCAGCAATCCCCAGATCCGGCCGCTGCTGTTGCCGAACACCACCGACATGTATCGTCCGGGCTTCAGCACCCGCAGTGCTTCCGCGAAGGCGCCGCGCAGCAGCCTTTCATACCTCTCCATTGCCCCTTTCTTGCGACTGCCCGTAGTGTAAACCACCGCCTCGTACGTGTAGTCCGTCGTCTCGCCGAGCCACGCTTCATGGAACAAGTTCATGTCGGAGTAGAAGATGTTGCTGCCAAATGGCGGATCGATGAATACATAATCGGCCGAGCAGTCAGCGAGATGCACGAGCCTTTCCGCCGATGTAACCTCGTATGTGATGTCCTGCATGCTTTCTTCGCTGAATAAATCGCCATCCTCGAACAGTGTCCCGTTCGCCCGGGTGGCTGCATCGACCTTGCGACTGAACAAGTCGAAGACATTCCATTCGAAATACACCGGCGCAACGTAGTAGGTCTGGTTCTGCGCGTTCAACGGACGCTTCGGACCCCATTGATAGCGCATCGACGCCCGCGGCAGGATGGCGGTAAAGGCGAAGCGCAGCTTCTGAAGTATCGTTTCGTCTTCGATTTCATTTGTCGCGCGCCATAACTCCAGCAACGCGATGGCGTTGCGAGATGAGAAGAATTTGCCCGTTTCCGTCATGCCGGAACGGCCAAGGCCCGACCGGCTGTACATTTCCCGGTGTTCTTCTATTGGCAGTGACGGGATCTGCCGCAGGCGGGTATCCTTCGTGGCCATGCGGATCCTGCGCCGATCCATCTCGCATACCATCTGCTCCACCTGTTTGCCTTCCTCACCGGGAATGACGACTCCAATGGGCACGTCCTTCCCGCGCGGCCAACTCCGTCGCGTGAAGGGTCCGCCGCAGGAGGGACAATATTCCGGGCCCTTGCCCCGCGCGTCTAGAGCTTCGTAATACACCATCTTGTCTTTGCAGGACGGACAGAGATAGGTGAACGACCAGATCGTTCGGATCATCTCGACCATGGCGCCGTCCGAGACACGCTTGGTCAAATACAGCGTGCCGATTGCCTTCCGGGCGGAGGCGATGGCCCGATCCGCTGCCGCACGCACTTCCCGCGCCGGTGCATCGGTCAGGTAACCCGTTGCGATATGTCTGCCGAGTACTGCGATGTCGCTGAGCCGTGCCCGCCGGCCAAGCGTCAGCGCGGCCAGACCAGTCGCCCCGGAGCCGGCGAATGAATCCACCACCAACTCTCCCGGTTGCGTGAAGTGCTCAATGAACGGTCGGATGGCTCCGATCGGCATTTTCGTCAGGTAGGCGTGACAATTGTAGATCGGGTCGGTTCTGGGAACCGTAATCGTGTCGGGGAGGCGCGAGAGATCTGGTTTCATGGATTCCGGATCTATCCAGATGGGTAACGCATAGTCTGTAGACGCAGAGTCTACCTCAATTCTATTTTGGTTCAACCGCTACAGAATCACCATCACGAATCAGGCAGGGTAATCACTTGGGAATTTTTGCGGATACCCATGAGGACGTGAATCCGTCAAGCTTGGCTCCGCGATCGACTGAGGAGAGTCGGGATGAGGGATTCTGTGAGATTTTTCAATGAGTTGAGGATTCACGGCGCAGCAACTCCCCGTGCCACGGCCTGCATGAGATGTTGATGATCGGTCTTCTGTCGATGCTGCCCGGCGGGCGAACATGCGTGGACATGGCGGCGTTCGGGCGCGCTTGGGAGCCGGGGCTGCGGGAGTTCATGAAGCTTGGGCATGGCATTCCGAGCCACGATGCGTTCTCGGACCCCTACTTCCGCGAGGGCAGGCCTGTTCAGGGCGCTGGCTCCGTCGGGGTTGAGCACGGCGTTGCTGCGTATGGCGCAGGATTGGGAGGATGCGCTGGGCGACGTGGTGGCGGTGGACGAGGATCAAGCGCGCAACCGCGAAGCCTGCCTCCGCGGAAGCGGAGGGGCAACGGCGCCCACTGCCTCGCGGGGATGCGCCGGCTGGCGCTGAACATCGCCCGCATGCACCACAGCAAAGTGTCCATGCGGTCGAAGTTCTGGAGCTACGACTTCCTCCTCGACATGATCCGGGCCACCCGGCGGCGGATGTGAGGGGACTCAAAAGCGATTGCCCTAGCGAATCAGGAGCCCCCCATTCCTACGCCGAAAGACATCCTGGCCTCCAATCTGAAGCGATTGCGGGTCTCCGCCGGCTTCTCCCAGGAGGAACTGGCCGATCGTGCCGGGCTGCATCGTACCTATGTCAGCTCCATCGAACGCGCACAGCGCAATGTCTCACTGGGGAACATCTTCCGGCTGGCGGCAGCCGTCGGAGCAGCTCCTGAAGAGCTGTTGAAGCCGATCACGACCGGAGCCGCTAATGAGCTTCAAGACCGATAACAGCTTTCTGCGGTTCCTGAGCATGGGTGCGGCCGGTGTCCATCGGACGATCGCCCTTCTCCGCTCCCGTGGGTTTGAGCCGATCGAGCTGGAACGATACTGCGGTACCAACAAGATCTGGGCGACCAAGGTCAAGCGCCTGCGCCTTCCCGATCTGCTTTGCGTGAAGACCGGTATGCGCGTCGAGGTTCGCGCCAAGACCGATCTCAGGATACGGATGAGTGATGCTCTCGCCAATCCGGAGCGAATCTGGGATGCCGGTCTGCGCGATGAGGACATCGTCGCCTTCATCGCGTGCTTCGATGCCGATGGCGGTCCGCAACCTGCCGATGAGGCTGTCTATTTCACTGTCAGCGCGCTACGCGGGTCTGCTGCCCGCTCGGAGCTCGGTCCCCCGAAATCCGCCTCCGAAGGCGCGGAGCGAGACCGGACTTGGCCCGCCATCGTCCCTTCCCGCGACGGAACGGTTCTTCAAGTCACTGCCGACAAGTTGAGCGTTCAGATGGAAGCCGACGCCGAGCGACCGACTCGTCGGCAAACCTATCGCCTGCACGGCAAAACCGTCTATGTCTCTCCCGGAGACCGCTTTTCGGCCAAGACCACCTTCCTCGCCGGTACGCCCCCGGCGCTTGCCGATTTGTCCATCTGTCTGCCGCATCGCTATGCGCCGCTCGACCATCTTCGAGCACCCAACGCGATCGATCGCTACGCCGCCGCGAAAGCGCTGCCTTTCCGGGACGATGCTCGCAGCCAAGTCATACCGGCGCTTGAAGATTGCATTGGACGGGAGGTCGAAGAACGAATCGCTCTCGAAGCAGCCGGCTCCGCCGCCGCCCTCGGCTCGGAACTCGGCCAGAATAAAATCTGCCGTTTCGTCTGGGACAATGACGAGAGGCCGGAACTACGTATGGAAGCCGTATTCATCCTGACTGAGCTCGGTCGTAATCCCTTCACCAGAGAGTTCACCAGAGAACAACTCAATTGCATCGTGACGCACCCGCGCTTCGACGGCGACGAACTTCGACAGGCAGCGGTTTGGGGCCTCGGCAAAGCCGGGCTCAAGTCCTATGAGGACCTTCTGGCCTTTATCGACGACCCCGATGAGAGCGTCGCTCTCCACGCCATCGCTGCGTTCGATGTCGATACGCCGCGCCCCGTCATTGATCACCTTGTGCGGGATCTTCTTGACGGTAGACCACGCCGCGCCCCGGCGGCATCCGAGGCGTTGCGTATCATCAGTTCACAGGAGGTCCTGCGGGCTCTCGTCGATACAGCCGGTACCGCTCGGCCGGTGCCGGACTGGATCTTCGCAACACTCGGCCGTTTGCCGCCGGATCTGGTTCGGGCATACCTTCGGAATTCTCCCTTGTTCGACCGGGTGGCGCCGATGCTGCTCACCGGCTGGGGCGCTCACTGGCTCACATCCGAGGTCGCTACCACCGGCATCGCGTTCTTGTTGAAACAGGACCTCTCGTTCGGCAGAGCGGTTCGGAGCCGGCCGCCGGAGTCTTCGGGCAGAGGATCATGAACCGGACAATCGATCGCCGACTGCTGACCCGCGTCGTGCTGCGCAACTACAAGAGCATCGCCGCGTGCGATGTCCCGCCGGCGCAGCTCTCGTTCCTCGTCGGTCCGAACGACAATTTCCTCGAAGCGCTCCGCTTCGTCGCAGACGCCCTGCGGTCGTCGATTGGCGATGCCTTGAGCGAGCGTCGCGGAATCCCACCGCGGCTACGACTCCGACCATCCGAGGGTCACCGGCGACGTCGGCAAGGCGGGCGTGGCCATCGACTCCGTGGAGGACATGAAGGTCCTGTTCGATGGCATCCCGCTCGACCGGATGTCGGTGTCGATGACCATGAACGGGGCGGTGCTGCCGGTGTGCGCTGACCGGACCGGCCTCGGACCTGGCCTTGCCGGAGGGGCTGGCGTGGTCCGAGGACGCCGAGGCCCACCCCACACGCCCCGGAACCCTCGCCGGCACCCCCCCCCCACCGTCCCCCAGGCGCCCGCCGCCTACACGCTGACGGTGACCGCGCGACGCTCCGCTTCACCATCGAGGTACTGGACCGCCTGCGGGTGCGTCTGAAGGGCATCAACGAAGCCATCCTGCCCGACCTCTCCCGTGCGATGACCGCAGGCACGATGGACGCCGTGACCGGGGGCATCGGGCAGGCGCTCTCCCCGAGCGGGCCACCCCCGGCACGATGGCCTCCGCGGACATGCTCACGGCGTTCGCCGGCATCCTCCAGGCGAACGGGCAGGCCATCGAGGACGGCACGGGGTCGTGGAATCAGGGGCCCGACGGGCGGAGCTTCGCCCTCGCGCTCTCCGGGGGCGGTGGCGACGGCGCCGCCACGGACGGCGTCAGCGCCTTCACGGGCGCCGGGGGTGGGACCGCGACCGGCATCGGGGCCGGCAGACGAGCGCGAGCCGGTTGCACAGCGCGGCGGTGGGCGGGAGCGTGCGGGTGCTCTCGGGCGAGGGGCCGGGGGTCTTCGGTCCGATGACGGTGGACCTCAAGGGCGAGGTGTGGACGGCCCGGCTCGAAGTCGAGGACAACGGCGAGCGCATCGCGGGGCTTGCTGTGCGCACCCGCCGGCTGCGGGTGGCGGCCGAAGGGGCGCGGGCGTCTCGCCCGGCGCGTCGGAGACGTTCACGAACCGAATCCCGGTCCGGCCCCGCCGAGCGAGGGTGATTCGATCGTCACGGGGGCGGAGCAGTCAGACGGGAAGCCTGCCGTCGGCAGGCGCATCCCTCATCCGTCCGGTCCGCTCACTCCCGCGCTCTCGAAGCTCGCCATGTCCGAGAGCATCGCCGCCGCGCACTTGAGCACCGGCCACGCGAGCAGCGCACCGGTGCCTTCGCCGAGGCGCATTTCGAAGTCGAGCAAGGGCCGCGCGCCGAGGGCTTCGAGCACCGCGCGATGGCCCGGCTCGGCGGAACGGTGCGCGAAGACGAGGTAGTCCCGCAGCGCCGGGGCAAGCTCGACCGCCGCGAGCGCCGCGGCGCCGGCGATGAACCCGTCCACCAGCACCACCGCCGCGGCCCGGGCCGCGCCGATCATCGCGCCGGCCATCATCACGACCTCGAAGCCGCCGTACTCGCACAACGCCCGGCGGGCGTCGAGCCGCGGCGCCGTGCGGGCCGCGGCGCGCGCGAGGATCGCGTGCTTGCGGGCGAGCCCGCCGTCGTCGAGCCCCGTGCCGCGGCCGATCAGGGCATCGAGCCCGATGCCGGTGAGCTTGTGCGCGACCAGGCTGGCCGACGACGTGTTCGCGATCCCCATCTCGCCGAACGCGGCGGCGTCCGCCGCGACGTTCACCCCAAGCTCGTCGCCGGCGCGCAACGCCGCATCGCACTGCTCCTCCGTCATCGCCGGCTCGACCGCGAAGTTGCGCGTGCCCGCGGCGATCCGTCGCGATACCAGTCCGGGGGCGTCGATGGGCTCGCCGGCGACGCCCGCGTCCACCACGCGCAACTCCACGCCGTTCGCGCGTGCGAACACGTTGGCGGCGGCGCCGCCGGCGAGGAAGTTCGCGACCATCTGCCGTGTCACCGCCTGCGGGTAGGCGGAGACGCCCTCGTGCGCGATGCCGTGGTCCCCGGCGAACAGGGTGAGGCGGCAGCGATGCAGGTCCGGCGTGAGGGTGCCCTGAACCCGGGCGATCCGCACGGCGAGGCTTTCGACGGCCCCGAGCGCGCCGAGCGGCTTGGTCTTCGAATCGATGGCGCGCCGGATCGCGTCGTCGAGTGCGTGGGAGACAGGCGGAAGATCGGACATTGGCGGCTCCAGGCTCGACGAGCCGATGACTTGACCTCGGTCTCCGGCCCGATCCTTGCCGACGTCACCTGCCGATGTCTTCGGCAAGCGCGCCGCGGACCTCCACTTCATCTCGAAATGAGAGAAGGACGTGCCGTCCCGGGGGCATCGCAGTGCAACGGAAAGCTTCGGATGCGAGGCCCGTGATGGAAATCGTAAGAGCTGCCGGCGGAGCCGTCAAAGCACCGGGGCTTCGCGATTCGCACGCCGCAACCCGGCCTTGGTGAGCGGTCGTCGTGCACGGCGGTCTTCGACCGGGTTCGGCGCGCGGTCCTCTCCAGCCGGTCGGCGTCCCCGTGTCGCCGGAGGGCTGTCGCATCGAGATTCCCGCGTTGTCCCGCGGGGCCGTACTCGCGCGCCGGTACGGTGGCCGCGTCCGTGCTCGTGCCGGCGAACGATCGTCGTATGCGGCCGCCTTCTACCCGTACAGCGTGCGGTCTTCTCCAGCCGATCGGCGCTCCCGTGCCGCCGGACGGCCGCTTCACGGAGATTCCTGCCTCGCCTCGCGGGGCTTACACTCCCGCGCCGGTACGGTGACCGCGTTCGTGCCCGCGTGATGGTGTCCGCAATGGCGGCCTCGCCCGAAACTTCGCCCGATTCGTTTGCCGGTGGCGTGCCGGGGCGGGGAAGATGAACGCCGCCGCTGCCTGCGACCGTGTCTTTGCCGCGACCGGTCCGTTGTCGGGGCTGCTGCCGGGCTACTCGCCCCGTGCCGAGCAGCGGGCCATGGCCGCCGCGGTCGAGCGTGCCGTGTCGCAGCGGGACGTCCTCATCTGCGAGGCCGGAACCGGGACCGGCAAGACCCTCGCGTACCTCGTTCCCGCCGTCGCCGGCGGCGGCCGGATCGTGGTCTCCACCGGCACCCGCCATCTTCAGGAGAAGCTGTTCGAGCACGATCTGCCGCTCGTCTGCCGCGCCCTCGGACGCAACCTGCGCATCGCGTTGCTCAAGGGCCGCTCGAACTACCTCTGCCTCTGGCGCTACGAGCAGGTGCTGGCCTCCGGCGGGCTCGTCCCGTCCGACGTGGCCGCGAGGGCCGCCGGCCTCTCGGGATGGGCCGCCCGGACGTCGAGCGGCGACCTCGCGGAGGTGGACGACCTCGCGGAGAACGATCCGGTCCGGCGCGCGGTCACCTCGACGGCGGACAACTGCCTCGGGTCGAAGTGTCCCATGTTCGACGGATGCCACGTCGCGGAGGCGCGCCGGCGTGCCACCGAGGCGGACGTGGTGGTGGTCAACCATCATCTGCTGTTCGCCGACATGGCGCTCAAGGAGCACGGGTTCGCCGAGCTGCTCCCGCTCGCCGACACCCTGGTCATCGACGAAGCGCATCAGATCCCCGACGTCACCACCCGGTTCTTCGGTGTGGAGCTGACGAGCGGGCAGCTTCTGGAACTCGTGCGCGACGCCGGCGCGGCGATGCAGGCGGATGCGCCGGATACGCCGGACCTCGATCGGCTGGCGGCCGGCCTCGAGGCCGCGGTCCGCGAGGCGGCCGATGCCTTCACCCCGGCCGCGCAGCGGGTCGAATGGGCTGCGATGCGGTGCGAGGCTCGGGAGCGGATCGACGCGATGGAGGCCCGGCTCGGGGCGCTGGCCGGAGCGCTCGACGCGGTGTCGGTGCGGGGACCGGCCATCGAGGCGGTGTCGGTGCGGGCGCGCGAGCTCGTCCACCGGCTGGGCCGGATCGGCAGCGAGCCGCCCGAGCCCGGCTGCGCGCGATGGGTGGAACCACGCACACGCGGGTTCGCCGCGCACCTCGCGCCGCTCGACACCGCCCCGATCCTGGCCGAGCGCGTCGCCGAGGCGGATCGGGCCTGGATCCTGACCTCGGCCACGCTCTCCGTCGCGGGAAGCCTCGACCACTTCGCGGCCCGGGTGGGCATGGCCGATGCCTCCCTTCACATCTTCGACGGGTCGTTCGACTACCGGCGGCAGACCCGCTGCTACCTTCCTTCCGGCCTGCCGGAGCCTTCCCGTCCGGGATACCACGAGGCGGTCGCGGAGGTGGCGGTGTCGGCGCTCACCGCGAGCCGCGGGCGCGCCTTCCTGCTGTTCACGAGCCATCGGGCGCTTCTGGCGGTGCGCGAGGCGCTCGACGGCCGGGTGCCCTGGCCGCTGTTCACGCAGGGGGAGCGTCCGCGTGGCGAGCTGCTCGATCGTTTCGTCGAGACGCCGGATTCGGTCCTGCTGGGGACCCACAGCTTCTGGGAAGGCGTGGACATCAGGGGAGACGCGCTCTCGCTGGTGCTCATCGACAAGCTGCCCTTCGCCCCCCCGAACGATCCCCTGATCGCGGCCCGCGCCGATGCGGTCCGGCGCGATGGCGGGGATCCGTTCGTGAGCATCCAGCTCCCGGCCGCGGTGATCGGACTCAAGCAGGGGGTCGGACGCCTGATCCGGGACGCGAGTGACCGCGGGGTGGTGGTCGTATGCGACCCCCGGCTTTCGAGCCGCGGATACGGCCGGGTGTTTCTCGAGAGCCTGCCCCCGATGCCGATCACCACCGACCTCGACGACGTGACGGCGTTCTTCGCAAGCAGGGACCCCGGCGAGGCTCGGCTCCGGCTCGACGAGGCCCGGACCTGAACGGGTACCCTCCCGGAGCCCCCACGGGACCGGCTGCCGGCCGGGCTCGACGCGGCGCGGGTCCGAACGGATATCCCCGGGGCTCATGCGGGACCGTCTGCCGGCCGAACGCGACGAGGTCCGGATCCGAACCGGTATCCTCCCGGAGCGAGACGACCGAAATGGCGGCGCGGAGGCGTTGCCGGAGGTTGAGGGAGGAAATGGCGGGCGTATGAACATCCTCGCGATCGAGACCGCCACCGATGCCTGTTCCTGCGCCCTGGAATGCTCGGGGAAGGTCTCCCTGCGCCACACCGTCGAGCCGCGGCGGCATACCGAGCTGCTGCTTCCGATGATCGATGCGGTGCTCGCGGAAGCCGGGGTCGGGTTTCGTGCGCTCGACGCGATCGCGTTCGGCCGCGGCCCGGGCTCGTTCACGGGCTTGAGGATCGCCTGCGCGGTCGCCCAGGGTCTCGGGTTCGGGGCGGATCGGCCGCTGGTCCCGGTCTCGACCTTGCAGACCGTGGCCGCCGGCATGCACCGGACGCGGGGCGCACGCCGGGTGCTGGCCGCGTTCGACGCCCGGATGGGGGAGGTGTACTGGGGAGCCTTCGAATGGGACGGTGTGGCGATGGCGGCGGTGTTCGACGAATCCGTCGGCCCGCCGGATGCGGTCCGCGTCCCGGACGGGAACGGATGGGCCGGGGCCGGCCCCGGCTGGTCCGCCCATCGGGCGGCCCTCCACGATCGTCTCGCCGGCCGTCTCGAGGACCGCCGGGACATGCTCGACGCGGCGCGGCTGCCCGAGGCGATCGACATGCTCGCCCCCGCGAAGGCGGCGTGCGAAGCCGGGCTCGTGGTCGCGCCCGAGGACGCGGCGCCCGTGTACCTGCGCAGCAACGTGGCGCGGGCTGCGCCCAGGCGTCTCGTCTGATGCCGCTGCCCATGGTTTCGGCGGACCGGAGCACGTCACCCCGGCTTCCGAATCCGAACCCCACGGCAGCATGGCTCCGGGCCGGCGGCGCGTCCCGTTTGCACCACCGGGTACCGGGAGTATGCTTTCCCGCCTCCCGAGGAGCCCCCTCATGACCGAATCCGCCACCATGCCCCCCAGTACCATGCACACCGGGCCGCTCGGCTCCACCATCCACGTCCTGCGCGCCGACGCCGACACCGTCGCCGCGCTCGCGGTCATCGACTGGAACCGCCACTTCCGCCGGGTCTGCCTCGACCCGGTGCGCGGGGTCGTCACCCTCATGGCGCCCTCGCATCCGCACGAGGATCTGACCTCGATCTTCGACGACATCGTGGACGCCGCCGGGTCTGCCCTCGCCGGTGCGGCGAAGAAGCTCCGCAGTCTCCGGCTGCGTGGACCGGGCGAGCCGCCCGGCACGGGGATGGAGCCCGACTGCACGTTCTACGTCGGCGGGCGTGCCAGAGATTATTACGCGGCCCTCGCCGAGGGCGCAGCAGCCCTCGAGGCCTTCGTCGAGCGTACCGCGCCCGACCTGGTGGTCGAGGTCGAGATGACGCACGCCGACAAGGGAAAGGCCGAGCGCTACGGCGAGATGGGGGTGCGGGAGCTCTGGCGGCTGCACGGGCGCAAGGGCACGAGGGAACTGCGGGCGGAGTTCCTCGCCCTGTATCCCGGCAGCGCGCCGCGCAAGCTCGACGCCTCGGAGGTGCTCGAAGGGCTCACGCCGGACGATGTCTGCGAGGCGGTGGAAGGAGTGCGCGTCAGCCCGACTCTCGCCGAGCGGATGGAGGCGGTGGCCCGGATCGTGCGCCGGCGGCAGCAGGCCAGCGTGCGGGTGCGCGAGGAGGAGGCGGCGTACCCCGCGGCCTAGAGCGGCTCGGCAACGCGGCCCGATGGCGTGGCGGCCCGCATGAGCCCTGCCCTCGCGGCCTGAGCCCCACCCATGTTCGCGCCCTACGAGCTCTGCGTCGGCCTGCGTTATACGCGCGCGAAGCGGCGCAACCACTTCATCTCCTTCATCAGCCTCACCTCGATGATCGGGATCGCGCTCGGGGTGACCGCCCTGATCACCGTGATCTCGGTCATGAACGGCTTCGAGCGCGAGCTTCGCGAGCGGATTCTCGGCATCGCCTCGCACGCCACGATCTCGGGGGCCGACGGTCCGCTCGAAGGCTGGGAATCCCTCGCCGCCGCCGCCGAGACCCACCCCGAGGTGATGGGGGCCGCCCCGTTCGTGGAGTCGCAGGGGATGCTGACCCGCGCCGGGCAGGTCCGGGGGGTGCTGATCCGCGGCGTTTCGCCTTCCCACGAGCCGCGGGTCTCGGAGATCGGGCAGTATCTGGTCGAGGGCGAGCTCGGCGGTCTTGCGCCGGGCCGGTTCAACGTGTTGCTCGGGCGCGATCTGGCGCTCAGGCTCGGCGCCTCGGTGGGCACGTCGGTCACCCTCGTCGCCCCTCGGGCGCAGATCACCCCGGCCGGGGTGCTGCCCCGCATGCGCCGCCTGACCGTCGCCGGCATCTTCGAAGCCGGCCATGCGCAGTACGACACCGCGCTCGCGGTGATCCACATCGGGGACGCTCAGCGCGTGTTCCGTCTCGGGCGAGGGGTCAGCGGGCTGCGTGTGAAGCTCACCGACATGTTCGACGCCCCCCGGGTGAGCCGGGAGCTCGCCCGCTCGTTCGGAGGGGCCTACTGGCTGCGGGACTGGACGCAGCACCACGCGAACTTCTTCCGCGCGCTGAAGATCGAGAAGACGGTGATGTTCGTGATCCTGACCCTCATCGTGGCGGTGGCCGCGTTCAACCTGGTCTCGACCCTGATCATGGTGGTGACCGACAAGGAATCCGACATCGCGATCCTGCGCACGCTGGGGGCGAGCCAGTCGAGCATCCTGTCGATCTTCGTCGTGCAGGGGACCGTGATAGGAATCGCCGGCACCCTCGCGGGGGTGGCCGGAGGGATCGCCCTCGCCACCCACGTCGAGACCCTCGTGCCCGCCATCGAGAGCTTCTTCGACGTCAGCTTCCTCTCCCCGGAGGTGTACTACATCAGCGCGGTGCCTTCGGAGATGCGCTGGCGCGACGTCAATGCGGTGGGCAGCGTGGCCTTCGTGCTGTCGTTGCTCGCGACGCTCTACCCGGCGTGGAGAGCGTCCCGCATCCAG
This sequence comes from uncultured Gammaproteobacteria bacterium, assembly GCA_958295465.1. GTDB lineage: Bacteria > Pseudomonadota > Gammaproteobacteria > HK1 > HK1 > HK1. The sequence goes on along the minus strand of OY282353.1, from coordinate 5,353,536 downwards.
CCGGTGGAGGCGCTCCGCCATGAGTGAGCCGGTGCTGGCCGCCCGGGGAATCGATCGCTCGTTCCGGCAGGGAAGGCTCCAGGTCGAGGTGCTGAAGGGTGCGGAGCTCGTGGTGGAGGCCGGCGAGGGGGTCGCGCTCATCGGGGCGTCGGGCTCCGGCAAGAGCACCCTGCTGCACTGCCTGGGCGGGCTCGACACCCCGGATCGCGGAGAAGTGGTGATCGGCGGGCAATCGATCGCGGCGGCCGGAGAACGCGAGCGCGGGCGCATCCGCAACGAGGTCCTCGGATTCGTCTACCAGTTCCACCATCTCCTCGCCGAGTTCACCGCGCTGGAGAACGTCGCCATGCCGCTGCTGATCCGCGGGTTGAAGGCCCGTGCTGCGCAGGCGCAGGCGCAGGCCATGCTGGAGAAGGTCGGTCTCGGACCCCGCGCGTCGCACAAGCCGGCCGAGCTCTCCGGCGGCGAGCGCCAGCGCACCGCCATCGCCCGGGCCCTCGTGACCCGGCCGCGATGCGTGCTGGCCGACGAGCCCACCGGAAACCTCGACCGGCATACCGCGGATGCGGTCTTCGAATTGCTGCGCTCGCTCAACCGGGAGCTCGGCACCAGCATCGTGGTGGCGACGCATGACCTGTCGCTCAGCGAACGGATGGACAGGCGTCTGCGTATCGTGGACGGGCGGCTGGTACCGGACTGAATCGGTAGAAACCGGCGCCTCGTCCACTCCCGGGGCGACGGAGCCCGGCCGTCTCATCGCGTTGGTCGTGATTTCGGCGCGTCCCGTCGCATCCGGGGCTCGTCCGGCCGCCCCCAGTCCGACATTCCCGGCCGCGCCACGCCCCGGGTGCCGATGCCGGGCATCAGGGCTTCGGCCCGTGCTCCCGGGGTATTTCGACCGGCGCCGTGGCCGTCGGGATGCCGTCGGGAGCGCGGTGCTCGCTTCGTCGCCGCCGGATGCGGCGGTCGCGCCACGACACCATCACGTGCGCGCGCCAGAGCAGCCGGACCGCAATCTGCCCGAGGATCGCCGAGCCGAGGCCCATCACGAAGCATCCGAGCAGGAACGGCTCCCACACCTTGCCGAGCTCGTCGAGCAGCCAGCGCAGGGACAGCTCGATCCGGAAGTCGCCCGGAGGAACGTCGAGCATCCACTCGCCGAGCTTCTGGGCCGCGAAGAACAAGGGTGCCACCGTCACCGGGTTGCTGATCCACACCAGCGCGACGGCAACGGGAAGGTTGCAGCGAACCAGGATCGCAACGCCTGCGGCGAGGATCATCTGAAACGGCACCGGGACCCAGGCCATGAAGAGGCCGATCGACACCGCCCACGCGACGGAGCCGCGGTTGAGGTGCCAGAGGCCTGGGCTGAGCAACGGCTGACCGAAGACGCGGCGCAGGGACGGGTGCGCCCGCCACTCGCGCGCGCCCGGAACCACATTGCGCAGAAGCGTTCTCAATCGTCTCCGCCTCGCACGTGCGCGGCGCCGGAAACCTACACGCGGCGGGCTCGCCGCCGCTACGCACGAACTCGCTTCGCCGGTACAACGCCACTTGCGCGCGGCGCATTATCCACGACTCTCCTTTCGCGTCCATGCCCCGCCGCGCGATCGCTTCCGGAAGACGATCAATCGGTCTCTGGTGACGGAACCGTGCTGGCGCTCGCATGTGCATTCGCAGTCGGGGTGGCCCTGCTGGAGCACGAGCCGGCGTTGCCGGATCCGATGTGGTGCGCGTGGCTGCCGGTCGCCGCATGGCTCGCGCTCGCGAAGGTCCGGGCCGGTCCCCTGCTCGCGCTCGTGGCGGGATACACGTGGGCGGCGTTCCTCGCCCACGTTCAGATGGGGGCATCGCTTCCGGACGGGCTGGACGGGAAGGACGTCGAGATCACGGGCACCGTGCGGGGCCTGCCCGAGGCCGATCCGCTCCGAGTCCGGTTCGATTTCGACGTCGAGGCCGGGGCCGCGATCGCGGCGGGACGGGTGAGGCTGTCGTGGTACGGCGTGCACGCGGCGCCGGCGCCGGGGTCGGTATGGCTGCTGACCGTGCGGCTGCGCCGGCCCCGCGGATGGCGCAATCCGGGCGGCGCCGACTACGAAGGCCGGCTGTTCGCGAATCGGATCCTGGCCACCGGCTACGTCAAGACCGCCCGACGCATCGGCTCGGCGCCCGCGTTGTCGCTGGCCCGGGTGGATGCGGTGCGCGCCGGCCTCGCCCGGTCGATTCGTTCCGCGCTCGATGGGTACGGCAGCGAAGGGCTGATCCGCGCGCTCGCGGTCGGCGATCGGAGCGGGGTCTCGGAGCGCCGCTGGCGCACGTTGCGGGTGACCGGCATCGCCCACCTCATGGCGATCTCGGGCCTGCACATCGGGATGGCGGCGGGCGCCGCGTACTGGGCCGCCCTGCGCGTATGGACGCTCGTGCCTCGCGCCGCGTTGCTTGTCGCCGCCCCGCAGGTCGCGGGGGGCGCGGCCATGCTGGCCGCGTGCGGCTACGCGCTGCTCGCGGGTCTTTCGCTCCCTACGCAACGCGCGCTGTTGATGCTGGCGGTGGTCATCGGCTCGCGGTTGTCGAGGCGCTGCGTCCCGCCCTCGCACGGACTCGCGCTGGCGCTGGCCGCGGTCCTGATCGCCGACCCCCACGCGGTCCGGGCCCCGGGCTTCTGGCTGTCCTTCGTGGCCGTGGCCGCCATCGTGACGGCTATCGCCACCCGGCCGGTGACCGGCCGGCGGCCGGCGGCGAGCCCCCATACCTTCACCGGCCGGCTGCGCACCCTCGCCACGGTGCAGATCGCGGTCACGGTGGGGCTGGCCCCGGTGACGTTGAGCGTCTTCGCCGAGCAGTCGCTGGTGTCGCCACTGGTCAACGCGCTCGTCATCCCGCTGGTCGGCGCGATCGTCGTCCCCGTGATTCTCGCGGGGTTGCTCGCCGGTGTGCTTCTTCCGCCGGTGGGAGCCGTGATGCTCGCCGCTGCCGCCCGGTTGCTCGATACGCTGTGGCCGGCCATCGAGTGGATCGGGGCGCACGCGGTCATGCTGCGGGCGCCGGGTCATATCGGGGGATTGCAGATCGCCGCCGCCGCCGTCGGGGTGCTGATCGTGCTCGCCCCGCGGGGGTTGACGATCCGCTGGCTCGGCGTTGCCTGGATGCTGCCGATGCTCGCGATGCGTCCGCCCCCGATCGATCCGGGGGCTTACCGGATGACGGTGCTCGACGTCGGGCACGGGCTCGCGGTGGTGGTGGAGACGGCGAGGCGGGTCCTCGTCTACGACACCGGCCCGCCGGTCGGGACCCGCCTCGACGCCGCCGCCCTCGCGATGCTGCCGTACCTCGCATGGCGCGGTCATGCCACGGTCGATCGCGTGGTGTTGAGCCACGGCGACTCGGACCATACCGGGGGATATCGGCGTCTCGCCGAATCGGTCAGCGTCGTGTCGACGTTCGCGAACGGCCCGGTGGGCTCCCACCGGCCGGACTCGGCGTGCATGGCCGGCCGCCGGTGGGAGTGGGACGGGGTGTCCTTCGAGGTTCTGTACCCGTTCGACGGCCATACGGGATTCGACAACGACCACTCGTGCGTGGTCCGGATCGAAGGTTCCGGCGGGAGCGTCCTTCTCACCGGGGACCTCGAGGCCGGCGGGGAGCAGGCACTCGTGGCCCGGTGGGGCGAGGGGCTGGCCACCGACGTCCTCGTGGTTCCGCATCATGGAAGCGCGACGTCTTCGACCCGGGGATTTCTCGACGCGGTGTCGCCCTCGATCGCGCTCTTCAGCGCCGCCGAGCACGGCAGGTTCCGGCTCCCCCATCCCCGCGTCCTGTCGCGATACGTCGATGCCGGCGTGGCCGCCTACTCGACCTCGGGTTGCGGCGCAATCACCCTCGAGTTCGCCGCCGGCGGGGAGCCGCGTATCGTTCGGCTCGAACGAGAGCACCATCGCCGGTACTGGCATGCGCGGGATGCGTGGTGCCGTTCCGGCGCACCACTCGGCCCCTGAGCCCGAGAGCCCTCCCCTGTTCCGGAATCGGGCCGCCGGGGCCGGCCGCACCGCCTCACGGGGCGTGTGTCGCGGCCAGGCCGGCGCGGTTATCATTTCCATCCTCTGCGCCGCGTGCACGGGGAGCGGCCATGCTGGAGCTCGTGAAATCGGGTGGGTGGCTGATGGCGCCCATCATTGTCTGCTCGATCGCGGCGATGGCGATCGTCGCCGAACGCCTGTGGTCACTTCAGCGCGAGCGGGTGGTGCCCGAGGATCTCGTTGTCCACGTATGGCAGTGGGCCAGCACCGACGAACTGACCGAGGAGCGGATGCAGGCGTTGCGCGAGGGGTCTCCGCTCGGGCGAATTCTCGCCTCGGGTCTCGCTGGCCGCGATCTCGATCGCGAGATCATGAAGGAGAGCATCGAGGAGGTCGGCCGCCACGTGGTCCACGACCTCGAACGGTATCTCAACGCCCTCGGCACCATCGCCGCGATCACTCCGTTGCTGGGATTGCTGGGCACCGTCATCGGGATGATCGACGTGTTCGCGGTGATCACCGCGCAGGGCGTCGGTGAGCCCCGGGTGCTCGCGGGCGGGATCTCGGAGGCGCTGATTACCACCGCGGCCGGGCTGACGGTCGCGATTCCGAGCCTGTTGTTCCATCGACTCCTGCGTGGGCGGGTGGACGAGCTGGTGGTGACGATGGAGCAGGAAGCACTCAGGATGGTAGGAGCGCTGCAGGAGCTGCGCCCGGACCGCTTCGGCGCCGGAGGCTACCGGTGAAGTTCCGGACCGTATCGCGCGACTCGCCCGAGATCAGCCTCACGCCGTTGATCGACGTGGTCTTCCTCCTGCTCATCTTCTTCATGGCATCCACCACGTTCGAGCGGCGCTCCGAGCTGCGGATCGAGCTGCCGGAAGCCGGCGCGCGGGCGAGCCCGCGGGACGATGCGGTCATCCGGGTCGTGATCGATGCCGGGGGAGGCGTGCGCGTCGAGGGCCGGGCGCTGGAAGACCCCCGGACCGCAACCCTGCGGCGTGCTCTCGCCGACGCCGCGCGGGGACTCGATTCGCCCCCGGTGTTCATCAGCGCCGATGCGCAGACCCCGCATCAGTCGGTCGTCACCGTCATGGACGCGGCGCGCCAGGCAGGACTCTACAAGCTGAGCTTCGCGGCGCGGCGCCCGGCGGAGCCCGCGGACTGATGTACCGCGCACGGCGCTCCGGCTCCTGCACCCGGCCGCCGTGGCCGTCCGCGGCCGGTATCCATCGAGCTCGCCCCTCCCGTGCGTGAGCCGCCCGACTTCTGGTATGCGCCGGATCCGCTCGGCGCCCTGCTGGCTCCGCTGGGATGGGTGGTCGCGCTGTTCACGGTGCTGCGCCGCGCTGCCTACCGGGCCGGCCTGCGCCGCTCCTGGCCGGTGGGATGCCCGGTCGTGGTCGTCGGCAACCTCGCCGCTGGGGGCACCGGCAAGACCCCGCTGGTCATCGCGATGGCGAAGCTGCTCTCGCGGCACGGGCTGCGGGTCGGGATCGTTTGCCGTGGATACCGGGGCAGCGCCAGCCGGTGGCCGCGACGGGTTCGTCCCGACGCCGATCCGGCTCGGGTCGGTGACGAAGCGGTGCTGCTGGCGCGCCGCGCCGGCGTCCCGGTGGCCGCCGGCCCGAACCGCATCGCCGCGGCGCGCATCCTGGTCCGGCGCTCCAAGTGCGACGTCATCCTGAGCGACGACGGACTCCAGCACCTGCGGCTTGCCCGCGACGTGGAGATCGTGGTGGTCGATGGGGTACGGCGGCACGGCAACGGGCGATGCCTGCCGGCGGGGCCGCTGCGCGAGCCGTTGAGCCGCCTCGCGTCGGTGGACCTCGTGGTGGTGAACGGCGACGCGCGGGAAGGAGAGCTCGAAATGCGGCTCGTGGCCGGCGATGCGTCGAGCCTGGACGACGCGGGCGTGACGCGCCCGCTCGATTCTTTCCGCGATGCGCCGGTCCATGCGGTATGCGCGATCGGGCACCCCGAGCGGTTCTTCCGTACCCTGGAAGCCCATGGCCTGACCATCGTTCGCCATCCGTTCCCGGACCACCATGCGTTCAGCGAGGCGGAGGTCCGCTTCGCCGACGGTGCGCCGGTGCTGATGACGGAGAAGGACGCGGTGAAGTGCGAGCGGTTCGCCGGCGCGGGGCACTGGTGCGTGCCGGTCGAGGCGGAGCTGTCGAGCGAGCTGCAGGCCCGGCTCCTCGCCGTCCTTCGCGAGCACGGGGTCGCGGTGGAGCCGGGGCCGCGGTCCTCGCCGGGACCGTGAGCTGCATCGTCGTCATTCCGGCCCGGTACGCATCGGTGCGGCTGCCGGGCAAGCCCCTCGCCGACATCGCCGGGAAGCCGATGATCGTGCGGGTCTGGGAGCGGGCCATGGAGAGCGGCGTCGGGCCGGTCGTCGTGGCGAGCGACGACGAGCGGGTCGCCTCGGCCGTGCGAGCCCACGGCGCCGAGGCGGTCCTCACCTCCGTCGCGCACACCAGCGGGACGGACCGGATCGCGGAGGTCGCCGCGGTGCGCGGACTCGACCCCGCGACGGTGGTGGTCAACGTGCAGGGGGACGAGCCGTTGCTGCCGCCGAGCCTGATCGGGCAGGTCGCGGCGAACCTCTCCCGTCGCGAGGACTTCGCGATCGCCACCCTGTGCGAGGCCATCGAGCGCGAGGACGACGTCTTCGATCCCGACGTGGTCAAAGTGGTCTTCGACGGAGACGGCCGGGCCGCGTACTTCTCGCGGGCCCCGATCCCGTACTGCCGCGGGCGCTTCGACGCCCGCGCCGGAACCGCGCCGGTCCCCTTGCCGCATCGCCTGCATCACCGGCACATCGGCCTGTATGCCTACCGCGCGAGCTTTCTGGGCCGGTTCGCGTCTTTGGCGCCGGCTCCGAGCGAGCGCGCGGAATCGCTGGAGCAGTTGCGCGCCATCCATCACGGCTACCCGATCCACGTCGAGGCGGCCCGTGAACGGCCGGGACCCGGGGTGGACACCGCGGCCGATCTGGAGCGGGTGAGAGCGATCATCGCGCGGCAGGCGGGCGGGGTTGACCGCGCCGCCGGCGCACGTCGGTGAAGCCCGTTCCGCGGGCAGGGTTAGAATCCGGTCGCCTCGCGTCCGTGGACCGGCCGTCCGGAACGTCATGAAGCTTCCCGAACTCCCGTCCAATTTTCCGGCCCCCGAGCTTCGTCCCGGGCGTATCGTCGCCCGCTACCCGCGCAACGACGCGGGGCGCGACTTCGTCGTGGGCGACATCCATGGAATGTTCACCCACCTGCGCTCCCTCCTCGACGACGTCGGGTTCGACCCGGCCGCCGACCGTCTTTTCTCGGTCGGCGATCTCGTCGACCGCGGCCCCGGATCGGCCAGCGCGCTCGAATGGGTCGAGCATGCGTGGTTCCATGCGTGCCGGGGCAACCACGAGCAGTTCGTCCTCGATTCCGGCGACCCCGAGATACTTGACCTCTGGATCAACTACAACGGGGGCAGGTGGTGGCTCGATCTGGATGAAACCTCGCGCGCGCGGTTCCGGGAAGCCTTCGTCAACCTTCCGCTCGCGCTGGAGGTGGAGACGGCGTCCGGGGTGGTGGGGGTCGTGCATGCGGACGTGCCGCCGCGCGTGACCTGGAGCCGCTTCACGGAACTGCTGGAAGCGCGCGACCGCGATGCCGCGCTCTATGCGTTGTGGTCGCGCAACCGCATCGCGGACAAGGGCCCGGGGTCGCCGGTGGGCGGTGGGGTGAAGCGGGTGTACTGCGGCCACACGCCGACGCGGACCACGCTGCGGCTCGACAACGTGCACTACATCGACACCGGTGCGGCCTACGTCTACCACGGGTACTCCGAGGCCAGGCTCACGGCGGTGCAGATCCATCCGGAGGAGTACGTCGAATACACGATACGAACCACGGATACGGCTTGAAGCGGGTGTGGCAGGGATACCGGTGGAATCGCCGGAGACGTGGCCGGTGACGAAGGGAAGGGCTATCTCGCCGGGGGGAGGAGGGCGACACCGCATCCGGATGCGTACGGGTGGCGGGGAAAGGCCGTCTCTCCGGGATCGCCGGTGCGCTCCCTCCGTCCGGCTTGAAGACCGGCCGGCGGGACCGTGTCCTCAGCGGACCCGGTACGTGATCCGGCCCTTGCTGAGATCGTAAGGGGTGAGCTGGACGGTGACGCGGTCTCCGGTCAGGATGCGGATGTAGTGCTTGCGCATCTTGCCCGAGATGTGCGCGGTGACGACGTGGCGGTTGTCGAGCTCCACCCTGAACATCGTGTTGGGCAGCGTGTCGATCACGGTGCCCTCCATCTCGATGTGATCTTCCTTGGACAAGTCCGCCCCCGTTCCGGTCCCGCGCCGACGCGCGTAGTGTGCCCGAATTCAGGGAGTGAGCAAAGCAGGCCGGCCGGTGGTCCGATCCGCCGGATCGGCGATCCCGCTGCCGCGTGCCGCCGCACACGGGCCGCACACACGGCGCGCAACGGCGCAGGCGCGGAGACGGGTGCAACGGCGCCCGAACCGCACGACGGTGCGTGCGCGGAGAGGAGAGGGGCATGGGCGCGCTGGTGGGAGGGCCGGGCCTGCCGGGCGGCGGCGTGTGCGCGGAAACGGGCTCCGGCGACGCATCGGACCCCGGCGGCGTACTCCGGCCGGCCTCCCGCCGTCCGGACTCATCCGGTCGCCGTCCACAAGCCGCCGATGAAGCGTTCCTGAGGCAGGAAATCCCCCTTGTAGCGCATCTTGGGGGAATCGGCGATGTAGTAGCCGAGGTACAACCACTCGAGCGAATCCCGGCGGGCCGCGTCGATCGCGCTCAGGATCGCATACGTGCCGAGGCTCCGCCGCCCGTGCGCGGGGTCGAAGAAGGTGTACGCGCACGAGAGGGCGTCGGAGAGCCGGTCGATCACCGAGACCGCGACGACCTCGCCGCCGAGCGAGTACTCGAAGAACAGGGTGTCGCACCATGGGCTGGTCAGGAAGTCGAGGTACTGCAAGGGTGAATGATCCTCCATGCCGCCGCCCGCGTGGCGGGCCGAGAGGTAGCGCCGGTAGAGCGCGAAGTGCGCCGGCTCGAAGCACTCCGGCAGCACCCGCAACGTGAGGTCGCGGTTCGCGGCGCGAACCCGGCGATGGACGCGCCGGGGGCGGAATCGGACGACCGGGACGCGCACCGGGATGCACGCGCGGCATCGCGGCGCGCATTCGGGGCGGTAGACCTGGGCGCCGCTTCGCCGGAAGCCGGCCCGGCTGAGCAGCGTGTACAGCGCCGGGTTCGCGGGGCCGGCGGGGTCGAGGAACAGGGTCCTCGCCTCGCGATCGGCGAAGTAGCTGCACGGGTGGCCGGGGGTCGCGAAGAATCGCGGCCGCGCCGGTTCCGGCGCCCTCATGATCCGGTGCTCCATCCCGAGCCGCTCCATTGCGATGCGGCGTTCCCGATGCCGGCGGCTTCATACGGACCGGAGGCTTCGCAAAGCGCGTCGAGCTGGGCCAGGAACCGCCGCCGCTCCATCTCCACCGCACCGAGCCGGGCGAGGTGGGGGTTCGGGATCTGGCAGTCGATGAGTCCGAAGCCGAGTGTGCACAGGTGCGCGAGCGCGGCCTTGGAAGCATCGGAGACGCGGCTGAACATGGACTCGCCGAAGAACACGCGGCCGATGGCGACGCCGTACAGCCCGCCGGCGAGGTCCGCGCCGCGCCAGCACTCGATGGAGTGGGCGTGCCCGGCGCGGTGCAGCCGGCCGTAGGCCGCCGCCATCCGCGGGGTGATCCAGGTGCCGTCCTGCCTCGCGCGGGGCGCGGCGCATTCATGCACCACGCGGTCGAAGGCGGTGTCTCCGGTGATCGTGAACGTCCCGCGCCGCAACGTGCGGCGGAGGCTCCGGCTCAACCGGAGGGCGTCCGGCCACAGGACGGTGCGGGGGTCGGGCGACCACCACAGGATCGGCTGCCCTTCGCTGAACCAGGGGAAGATGCCGCGGCGGTAGGCGCACAGCAGGCGGCGGGGACCGAGGTCGCCGCCGGCCGCGAGCAGTCCGTTCGGTTCGTCGAGCGCGAGATCCGGATCGGGAAATGCGTCCGGGGGCCAGTGTTGCATGATCGGGAAAGGTCGCAGGGTCTTCAACTCGCTCACCTGCCTGTGGAGCCGCCGTGTCCCTCCTGTTTTAGTGCAACCGCCACCGCCCGCGCAAGGCATCGGATCGGAGCTGTCCGCCGGTTCGTGGCGGGGCATCCGCCGAAGTGCGGCGAAAAGGACGCCTCTCCAGCGTGCCGGTAGCGACGAGGCCGCCGTGCCTTTCCTGTTCCAGCGCAATCGCCGCTGCCCGCGCAAGGCATCGGATCGGAGCCGCCCGCCGGTTCGTGGCGGGGGGCCCGCAGTGGCCGGGCCGGCGCCTCCGAATCTACGGCTCACCCGCCGGCGCGCGATAGGGGGAGTGCTTCCCCAGCGCCTGCCGGTAGCGCCGGAGCTGGGCGCGCTCTCCCGCGAGGAAGCGGCCGATCACCTCGCGGAATCGCGGGTCCGCTATCCAGTGCGCGGAATGCGTCTCCACCGGGAGGAAGCCGCGCAGGAGCTTGTGTTCGCCCTGGGCGCCGGCGTCGAAGCGGGCGAGCCCGTGCCGGATGCAGTGCTCGATCAGGCGGTAGTAGCAGATCTCGAAGTGCAGGCCGCGGTGCTGCTCGGTGCAGCCCCAGTTGCGGCCGAAGAGGGTGTCGCGGCCCGCGAAGCAGTGGGCGCCGGCCACGTAGCTCCGGCCGCGCCGCGCGAGCACCAGGAGGGTCCGATCGGGAAGCGCCGCCGCCGCCGCGATGAAGAACGGAAGGGTCAGCGCGGGGTAGCCCCATTTGCGGTCGTAGGTGGCGCTGTACAGCGCGTGGTACGCGCTCCAGTGGGCCTCGGTGGCGGCGCGGCCGTCGAGGATCTCGATCTCGACCGGGGCCGCCGCCGCGTCCCGGCGCTCGCGCCGGATCTCCTTGCGCCGCTTCGAGGTGAGCGCGTCGAGATAGTCCCGGAAGTCGCGGTAGCCCCGGTTCATCCAGTGGAACTGGCATCCCGAGCGCATGAACAGCCCGCTGCCGTCCAGGACGGCGGCGTCGCTCTCGCATGGGAACAGCCAGTGGAAGGACGAGACCTCCATCGCCTTCGAGAGTGCGACCGCTCCCGCCGCGAGCGCGCGTTTCACCGCCCGCCCGTCCGCGGCCGGGTGGACCAGCAGCCGGGGGCCGGGCGAGGGCGTGAACGGGATGGCGGAGATCAGCTTGGGGTAGTACTCGACGCCGTGACGCGAATACGCCTCGGCCCACGACCAGTCGAAGACGAACTCGCCCTGCGAGTGCAGTTTGACGTAGGCCGGGGTCGCCCCCACCAGCCGCTCCTCCGCGTGCACCAGGACGTGCGACGGGATCCATCCGACCCGTTCCCCGACACAGTCGTGGCGCTCCAGGGCATCGAGGAAGGCGTGGCGGGTGAACGGGTAGTCGTCGCCCGCGAGCGCGTCCCACTGCGCCGCCGGCACGCCCGCGATGCGCCCGGCGGTGGTGACGGTGTATTCGGGGCCGGCGCTTTCGTCCGACCGGCCCTTGGCGTTCGGATCGGCCGCGTTCATTGCCACAGCGCAATCTCTCCTCCGGTGACAGGCCCGCGGCGATCGGGCCGGTTCCCGGCAGCCGTGCCGGCAGCGCTCATTGCCATCTATATGGCGGCGCGTAAAAGCGCGCATATCTGGCGACCGCGGCGTGAACGGGGCCATGTCGGTCGCGCTCGTCGTCATCGGGTAATCATCCGACCGGGAGCCGGCTCGCGGCGATCGGGCCGGCTCCCGATCTCCGTGCCGGTCGCGCTCGTTGCCATGGGGCGATCACCCGGCCGGCGATCGGCCCGTAGCGCTCGAGCCGTCGCCCGGCGTCTGTGCCGGCCGCGCTCGCAGTCATGCGGCAGGTGACCAGGCCCGCGGCGATCAGGCCGGGCCGTGCTCCGCGGACTCCAGGTAGCGCTCGGCGTCCAGCGCGGCCATGCAGCCGGCGCCCGCGGAGGTGATCGCCTGGCGGTATACGTGGTCCGCCACGTCGCCCGCCGCGAACACGCCGGGCACGCTCGTCGCGGTGGCGTCGCCCTCCGCGCCCCCGCGCACGCGGATGTACCCGCCGTTCATGTCGAGCTGGCCCTCGAAGATCTTCGTGTTGGGGGTATGGCCGATGGCGATGAAGCAGCCGTGCACGCCGACGTCCTTGCGCTCACCACTCCTGGTCCCGCGGATGCGGATCCCGGTCACCCCGGCGTCGTCGCCGAGGACCTCGTCGAGCACGTGATCCCATTCGATGGCGACGTTGCCGGTCCGGGACTTCTCGATGAGCTGGTTGGCGAGGATCTTCTCGGCCCGGAACCGGTCCCGGCGGTGGACCACGGTGACCTGCGAGGCGATGTTCGAGAGGTAGATCGCCTCCTCCACCGCGGTGTTGCCGCCGCCGATGACCGCGACCGGCTGCGAGCGGTAGAAGAATCCGTCGCAGGTGGCGCAGGCCGAGACGCCGCGCCCCTTGTACGCCTCCTCGGAGTCGAGCCCGAGGTACCTCGCGGACGCGCCGGTCGCGACGATCAGCGCATCGCAGGTGTACGTCGCGGAATCGCCGAGCAGATGGAACGGCCGGCGCGACAGATCGGCACCGGCGACGTGGTCGTGGACGAGCCGCGTATCGAATCGCTCCGCGTGCCGGCGCATCCGTTCCATCAAGTCCGGACCCTGTACGCCCTGGTCGTCGCCGGGCCAGTTGTCGACGTCCGTCGTGGTGGTCATCTGGCCGCCGACCTCGATCCCGGTGACCAGCATCGGGGAGAGGTTGGCCCGGGCGGCATAGACGGCCGCGGTATAACCGGCCGGCCCCGAGCCCAGAATGAGAAGCCGGGCGTGGATCGGTTCGCTCATCGTATCGTCGGTTCCGTTCGATCGGATCGGGCCGCACGGTGGTTCGGGGCAGGCGCTCGCGCGGTCGGGTTCAAGGGCTTGCGGGGATCGCCGCACATGCCGCGCGCGCGGTGGAAACGTCGGAACGATGGCGGATTGTCCGGTGATTTTCAACCGGCGGTCCTGTCCAACGAAACATGAGCCTGAATGGCCGAGAGCTTCTTCGCCGCCCTCGAATGCGAGCTGCTCGACCGCACGCACTTCCATGACCCCCGGTCAAGCCGGGGCAGGCTCATCACCAGGCGCGCAGAGCCCTCTTCGAGTTCATCGAGGGGTGGTATGACCCGCATCGTCGTCACCGGGGCCTCGGTCGGCAATCCCCGATGGCCTTCGAGAGGAGCGACCAGGAAGCGGCATGAAGCCCAAGCCCTTCACTGTCCACTGAATCGGGGCAGCTCCACTTCGATTATTGATGAAAAATCAGTTAGCGCTTATGGTGACGTACCTCGCGTCCCGCACCAGCCACGAACACTGCCGTCAATCACGTGATACTCGATCTCCCGGGAACAGTCTGGCCGGCAGCGACCGGTTTCGCCGCCGCCTTCGCCGCGAGCATCCTGATCGCGCTCACCAGGCGCTGGCACATCGCCTTCACCTTCGATCCCACGACGGGACTGCAGAAATTCCACGATACGCCCACCCCGAGGATCGGCGGGCTCGCCGTGTTCATGGGGTTCTGGGTCGCAGCCGGGACGGCTCCCCAGCCGGTACGCCCGCTCCTGTTTGCGCTCGGCATCAGCGGGACCCTCGCGTTCGTTGCCGGACTGGCGGAGGACCTGACCAAGCGGGCCTCGTCCGTGCTGCGCTTGTGCGCAACGATGCTCTCGGGCCTGCTCTTCTGCGTCATCACCGGCTATTCCGTGACGCGGCTGGAAATCGTCTTCATCGACGACCTCATGGCGGTCCATGCCGTCTCTATCGCCTTTACCGCGTTCGCGGTGTGCGGCCTTGCGAATGCGGTGAACATCATCGACGGATTCCACGGGCTCGCCGCGGGGTCCGTCATCATCATGCTGTCGGCGTTCGCGGTCGCCGCCTGGACGACCGGGGACCACGAGCTGGTGATGCTCACGACCGTCGTCATCGCGGTGCTGCTGGGATTCCTGCTGGTGAACTTCCCGCACGGACACGTCTTTCTGGGCGATGGAGGGGCGTATTTCTCGGGCTTCGTGCTCGGGTCCGTAGGCGTCATGCTCCCCATGCGAAACCCCGATGTCTCGGTGTGGGTCAGCATCGTGATCCTGGCCTATCCGGTGGTGGAGACGATGCACGCGATCTTCCGCAAAACCATCCGCCGCGGACATCTGCCGACCAAGCCGGACAAGGTGCACCTGCACATGCTGATCCACCGGAAGGTCGCGATGAGGGTGAAGAGCAGGCGGCTCGCCAACCCCGTCACCAGCGTGCTGCTGTGGGGAGGAGCGATGACGAGCCTCGTCTTCGTGATGCTGAGCCCATACGATCAGGTATGGTCGCTGCTCGCCTTCGCCTTGCTGCTCGTGCTCTATGCCGTGGCGTACCGGCGGGCCGCGCTGCTGCACAGCCGTCGGGTTCTGCGCATCCCGAGAAGGCGGTCCGGGATGAGCCCAAGGCAATCCTGAAGTCGACTCGTTGCGGCGTCGATACCTGTCTGGTGGTCCGGACGCGGGGCGCAACGATTGAGGGGAAGTCACCGGGGGACATTATTCGGCGCGAGATTGAACCAGCGTCACCCACTGTCCATGCCGCACTCCACGGCTCGCTCCGGATCCGCCGAGGATCTCCGAACGAGTCGCGTACGATGCAACTCAAGCACGGGATGATGATCGAGATGAGCACCGATGCCCTGAAGACCATTCGCATGCAGATCATGTGGAACCGCCTCATTGCGGTCGTCGAGGAGCAGGCGCAGACCCTCATGCGCACCGCGTTCTCGCCCATCGTGCGCGAGGCGGGGGACCTCTCCGCCGGCGTGTTCGACACCCGCGGCAGGATGCTCGCGCAAGCCGTGACCGGCACCCCCGGCCACGTCAACTCCATGGCGGAATCGGTCCGGCACTTCCTTCGCCACTTCCCCGTCGAGACGATGCACGAGGGCGACATCTACATCACCAACGACCCGTGGATGGGCACCGGCCACCTCAACGACTTCGTGCTGACCACCCCCTGCTTCCACCGGGGCCGGCTCGTGGGGCTGTTCTCGTGCACGTCGCACCTCACCGATATCGGCGGCGTCGGCTTCGGCCCCGATGCGACCGACGTGCACATGGAAGGCATCTACATCCCGATGCTCAAGCTCGCGGACCGGGGCGAGATCAACGAGACCCTGATGGCGATGGTGCGTGCGAACACCCGCCAGCCGGTCGAATCGGAAGGCGACGTGTACTCGCTGGCCGCGTGCAACGACGTGGGCTGCGAGCGCCTCGTCGAGATGATGACGGAGTTCGGTCTCGACGATCTGGACGAGCTGGGCGAGTACATCTGTGAGAGCTCGCGCCAGGCGGTGCTGGCCGAGATCGCGAAGCTGCCGGCAGGCGAGTATCGGAATTCCATGCGGGTCGATGGCTACGAGGGTCCCGTCGACCTCGTCGCGAAGCTCGATATCAGCGCTGGCGGCATCACCGTCGACTACGACGGGACATCGCCGAAATCGAATCATGGGGTCAACGTGCCGATGGCGTACACCGCCGCTTATACGTGCTTCGGGCTCTCGTGCATCGTCTCCGCCGACGTCCCGAACAACTGGGGCTCGCTCGCGCCGTTCCGGGTGACGGCGCCCGAGGGCTGCGTGCTCAACGCGCCCTATCCGGCTCCGGTGTGCTCGCGCCACATCATCGGCCAGATGCTGCCCGACGTGGTCTTCGGCGCATTGACCCAGGCGGTTCCCGAACGCGTACCCGCCGAGGGGGCGGCGTGCCTGTGGAACGTCACCATGCGCGGCGAGAGCGACCGCGCCGCGAACCAGACCAGTGGCGCCCTGTTCGCGGTCACCGCGGTATGCAACGGCGGCACCGGCGCGCGGCCCGCCAAGGACGGACTCTCTGCCACCGCGTATCCGAGCGGGGTCCGAGGCACGCCGGTCGAGATCAACGAGTCGGTCTCGCCGGTGGTGTTCTGGCGCAAGGAGCTGCGCCCCGGCTCCGGCGGCCACGGGCGCCGGCGCGGCGGCCTCGGCCAGGTCATCGAGATCGAGTCGGCCATCGGCAAGGACTTCGAGCTGCTCGCCTCCTTCGATCGCATCCTCCATCCCCCGCGCGGGCGCTACGGCGGGCACGACGGTGAGCGTGGCGGGGTTCGGCTCGCCTCGGGCGCGGTCCTGAACGGCAAGGGCACGCAGCACATTCCGGCCGGGGAACGGCTCATCCTCCACACCCCCGGCGGCGCGGGCTTCGGTGATCCGCACGAGCGCGACCCGCTGGCGGTGGCCGCGGACGTCGCGGCCGGCCGCATCTCGCGGGAAATCGCGGAGGCGGTGTATGGAGTCGGCGTCGCGGCGGGCTGAACCCGGCCGCGACTCGTCTCCCTCATTCGAACTCCCCGGTGGTGTAGCGCCACGTCCGTACCGTCGCCGTCCAGTGCCCCGCGGGCCAGCCGGCCTTTGCGGCGAGTTCCCGGACGAAACGGGCCGGCTCCGGAATGCCTTTCCATACGCTCGGCAGGAAGGTCGCGCGCTTCTTCCCGTCCTCGATGATGAGTCCGTCGATGTCCGGCCGGAGCCGGGAATGGCCTCCGAGGTCTCCGCATCGGCCCGGCGCGCGCGCTCGTGATCGAGGTAGTGGCCAAGGTCCGAGCTGATGATGATCGCGGTCTCCGGCCCGCCCCACAGCGCTTCGAGCAGGGTGTCGATCTCGGCGGGGCTCGCCCTGCCCACGAGGAGCGGCACGAAGGTGAACCGTGGAAGCACCCGCATGAGGAACGGGAGATGTACCTCCAGGCTGTGCTCGCGCTCGAAGGCCGGGGCGAAACGTTGGACGAATACGTGCTCCAGGGCGCGGCGGACCGATAACGATCCGGGAACCGGTGTCGGGCGGGCCGGAGGCAGGACGGGTCTCGGTGAATCATGATCGGGACGATTCCGATCCCCTGATTTGCAAAGAAAATACTGCATTGCGGCACTTCGGAGGCATCGCTTATCATGCGCCCGGCGCATGGTGCCCGTCACTTCGGCGCGCAGGACGCCGGAAGCCGCACTTGCACCGAAGGGCGCCTGCCGGTGATTTCACATATAAGTAAGGCAGTTGCCGTCCCGGGTGCTCGCATCGCACCATCCGGGCATCGTCCATTGAATGGGCACGCCGTCCCGCAGGAATTCGCGCACACCGAGAAGGGAGTCCGGCACCGTGTCCGAGTCTTTCCGCAACCAGCAGGAGGTAGGAGGATGAAACTTCGCAAACTCTCCAGGGCGATCGCCGTCACCGGCGTCGCCGTCACCGTAGCGTTGGCCGCATCCACCAGCGCCCATGCGCAGAAGCGCGTGAAGTGGAAGATGCAGAGCACGTGGTCCAGCTCGCTCGCACATCTCGGCGAGTCCGGCGTGCGTTTCTCGAAAGACATCGACCGCCTGTCCGGCGGCAATTTCCAGATCAAGTTCTTCGAGCCGGGCGCGCTGGTGCCGGCGCTGGAGTGCTTCGACGCCGCGTCCAAGGGTTCGGTGGAAGCGTGCTGGACGACCCCCGGCTACCACACCGGCAAGCTCGGCGCGGGCGTCGCGTTCTTCACCGCCGTGCCCTTCGGCCCGCAGCTCGGGGAATACCTCGCCTGGAAGTGGTTCGGCGGCGGCAACGACGTCCGCGACGAGGCGTACGCCAGGCACGGCCTGATGGCGTTCGATTCCCTGTGCATCGGCCCGGAGACCTCCGGCTGGTTCCGGGAGGAGATCAAGAGCGTCGACGAGCTGCGCGGCTTCAAGATGCGCTTCTTCGGGGTCGGCGCCCAGGTGATGCAGAAGCTCGGCGTATCCACCCAGCTCCTGGCCGCCGCCGACATCTATCCGGCGCTGGAGAAGGGGGTCATCGACGCGACCGAGTTCTCCATGCCGGCGATGGACATCAACCTCGGCTTCCACCAGATCGCCAAGTTCAACTACTACCCGGGCTGGCACCAGCAGATCTCGTGCTCCGAGATACTGATCAACCAGGCGAAGTTCGACGCGCTGCCCGACGAGTACAAGGCGATGATCGAGATCGCGGCCGGCCACCAGGTGGCCTACACCTACGCGGAGACGGAAGCGAGGAATCCGGGAGCGATGAACAAGATGCTCTCGGAGTACGGCGTCACCAACAAGCGCTGGTCGGACGAGGATCTCGCCAGGTTCGAGGCGGCGTGGCGGGAAGTGGCCGTCGAGGTGGGCGAGAAGGACGAGCTGTGGAAGAAGGCGGCCGAGAGCTACTTCGCCTGGCGCGAGGTCTACAAGACCTGGGGCGACGCCCAGTCGCTCGACAGCACATACCTCGAATAGGCCGGGACAAGGCCGCGGCCGGCCCCGGAACGGGGTGTCCCTCGTGCCTCGTACCGTAGCGAGAGAGTGCATCGGAGCCCGGATCCCCGGGCTCCGGGCGTTTGGTCCGCCCGCGGCGACCGCTGGTGAGGTCGTACTCGGACCAGCCTTGCAGGCGGGCGGGACGCAGGTCCGTTCCATGCGAGCGACACCGACCACCGGCTCCGGGGGAGCGCGATGGAGCTGATCGCGAAAGCCGCACGCAACGTCGCGATCGTCGCGCCGGTCGCGATCCTCGTGCTCGTCGCGCTGGCGTACGCGTACGTGAGCGGTCTCGACGCCGAGGGCCAGGAGGAGCTGCTCTACTTCGTGCAGGACTACCTCCCGATCGTGATGTTCCTCACCCTCGCGACCCTGCTGTTCTCCGGCTACCCGGTGGCGTTCATCCTCGGCGGGCTGGCGCTGCTCTACGGGATGATCGGGTACTTCCTGGATGTCTTTTCGCTGATCGAATTCTTCAACTTCCTGCCGCGGATCTGGGGAGGCGCGGCGGAAAACCTGGTGCTGGTGGCGGTCCCCGCCTTCGTGTTCATGGGCGTGATGATGGAGCGCAGCGGCGTCGCCAACGACCTCCTCTACTGCGTGCAGGTCCTGCTCAAGCGGGTTCCCGGCGCCCTGGCGCTGGCGGTGTGCATCATGGGCACCATCCTCGCCGCGATGACCGGCATCATCGGCGCCTCGGTCACCATGATGACCGCGCTGGCGCTGCCCACCATGCTCCGTCAGGGCTACAGCCACGGCCTCGCCTGCGGGACCATCGCCGCGTCCGGCACCCTCGGCATCCTGATCCCGCCGAGCATCATGCTCATCATCATGGCCGACCTGCTTCAGGTCTCGGTCGGCAACGTGTTCATGGCCGCGCTCATGCCGGGGCTGCTGCTCGCCGGCCTCTACCTGCTCTTCGTGTGGACGGCCTCGCTCCTGAAACCCTCGATCGCCCCTCCGTTGCCGCCGGATCTCCTGCAGGTGCCCAAGGGCGAGATGCTGCCGCTCATCTTCAGGAGCTTCCTGCCGCCGGTCTTCCTCATCACCCTCATCAAGGGCGCAATCCTCTTCGGGTTCTCCACCCCCAGCGAGGCCGGCGCGGTGGGCGCCTTCGGGGCCATCCTGCTCGCGTGGTTCAACAGACGGCTGAGCTTCAAGGTGCTCGAGAGCGTATGCCACGCCTCGGCGCGCACCGTCGCGATGATCTTCTTCATCATCATCAGCGCGACCTGCTTCGCCTACGTCTACCGGTCACTGGGCGGCGACGACATCGTCGAGCACCTGATCCTGGAAGCCGGGCTGTCCTCGTGGGGGCTGCTCTTCCTGCTGATGGGGATCACCTTCATCCTCGGCTTCTTCCTCGACTGGATCGAGATCACCCTGATCGTCCTTCCGGTCTTCGCGCCGCTCGTCGCCGGCCTGGACTTCGGGGACCACGTCCCCAAGGGCGACATCCTCTTCTGGTTCATCATCCTGATGGCGGTGAACCTCCAGACTTCCTTCCTGACGCCGCCTTTCGGCTTCGCGCTCTTCTACCTGAAGGGGATCGCGCCGAAGGAGATCAAGATCCAGAGCGTCTACAAGGGCATCATTCCTTTCGTGAGCATCCAGGTACTGGGGCTCATCCTGGTGATCTGGAAGCCGGAGATCGCACTGTGGCTGATGCGCTCGGTCTACGACCCGGGCTGACGACGAGCGAGGCTGACGAGCGATGACCACCACCGCACAAGAAACGGCGTCGGCTGCGCCGAGTACCCCGGCGGCACCGGCTGCCTCGACAGCGCCGGCTGCCGCCGCGGCGCCGGAAGCCGCCGCCGGGCGGCGCCGCCGCTACGACGATCGCTCCGAATGGCCGGCTCTCGCCGTCTGGTCCGAGCGGCTTCGGGTCGCCGTCGATCGCATGGGCCGCTTCGGCGCGTGGATGGTGCTGCCGCTGGTGGGCATCACGGTCATGGACGTCTGCATCCGCAAGGTCGGCAAGTTCCAGGTGACCCTGGTGGAGATCTTCGGACGCTTCTTCGACTCCACGGTGCTGCAGGAGCTCGAATGGCACTTCCATACCGGGCTGTTCGCGCTCGTGCTCGGCTACGGCTACATCTGGAACACCCACGTGCGGGTCGATCTCATCCGCGAGCACCTGGCGTTTCGCAAGAAAGCCTGGATGGAGCTGATCGGTCTCACCGTCTTCCTGATCCCGTATACCTGCATCGTCGTCTATTTCGCGGTGGTCTACGCCGTCGATTCGTTCCTGATGAATGAAATTTCGGCGTCCACGGTCGGGCTCACCCATCGCTGGATCATCAAGAGCGTGCTGGTGGTGGGACTGGTCTTCGTCCTCATCGCCGGCGTCTCGGTGCTGCTGCAAGTGCTCTCGGTCCTGTTCGGCCCCCAGGACCTGCGCTATCCGCTGATGACCATCGAATGGCCCGAAGAGCAGGGCAGCAAGATCGAGGGCAAGGAACGGCTCGACCTCTCGAAGGCGGAGGACGTGCTCAGGGCCCGGGCCGCGCAATCCGGCCACCTCAGGGACAGCGACGGATCGGCCGCAGCCGGCTGATCCGCATCGTCCCACCGCTCCGGCGCCAGGCCGATGCTGGACTGGGAAAAGCTCTTCAAGCGGTACGTCTGGGACGAGGAGAAGACGCCTTACTTCACCGCCGTCGGGCGTCTGACGCGCCCGCAGGCGGACAGCGAGATCCACGTCTACAGCGTGTTCCTCGGCATCCTCTTCGCGGTCGTCACCCTCGCCTCGACCACCGAGGCGTCACCGTACGGGCGCTCGATCGACGTCGCGTTCTACGGATTCACCGTCATCTGCGCGGCGGTGGTCCTCGCGTTCGCCAAGTACTACCCGGCCGCGCTCTACTGCGCCGCGACCCCGGTCGGGGCGCTCGTCTTCTTCTTGGTCAAGGGCTTCAGCCCGAAGCTCACGCCGCTCGACCACGTGGTAATCCTCATCGTGCTCCTGCTCCTGCTGCGCTACTCGGTCCGGGTTGTCGCGATCGTACGTCGCTACCCGGAGCTGCCGCCGGGCAAGCCGTCCAGCGGGCCGCCCGGCCGGCGCCGCCGGCCATGAGCGGCGACCGCTGGCGGATCGTCGAGATCTTGATCTTGCGCGGGTCCGCCAGCAGGATTCGGGCACGCCGGCCATCCGGGAGGACAGCATGAACCCCAAGGCGCAACGCATGGCGCTGGCCGAGCTGCCGCCCCTGGCCGAGGTGCGCAAGCACCGGCGGATTCGATGGTACCGATGCCCCATCGAGCCGGCCAGGCTCCGGGAACTCGCGGAGCCGAGCGATGCGCGGGGTCTGCTCCAGGCGACGGGTCATCTGGGGATCTGGACCGCCACGGGTATCGCCGCCTACTCCCTCTTCACGAACGAGATATGGTGGGGTTTCTGCATCGCGCTTTTCCTGCACGGCACCGCCGCTTCGTTCTTCACCGCTCCGCACCACGAGCTCTGCCACACCACCGTGTTCAGGACGAAACGGCTCAACGACTTCTTCCTGACCATCTTCTCCTTCCTCGGCTGGCTGAACTTCCACGTCTACAAGTTCAGCCACAGCTACCACCACCGCTTCACGCTGTTCCTGGAAGGGGACCGCGAGGAGGTGCTGCCGGTGAAACCTTCGCTGCACCCCCTCTACCTGTTGCAGTTGTTCACGGTCAACGTCACCGGCGGGTACCAGTCGCGGGGGTTGGTCCCCACGCTGAAGAACTTCGTCGAGATCGCGCTGAACCGTTTCGACAATCCCTTCAATTCATGGGGGGCGGAGCTCTACGAAGGACATCCGGAAGAGCGGATGAAGGCCGTGCGGTGGGCCCGATGCGTGCTGCTCCTGCACGCGGCCGTGATCGTCATCTGCATCGGGATCGGGGAGCCCGTCGTGGCGGTTCTCGTGTCCGGATCGGTGTTCTTCGCCAACTGGCTCAGGTACTTCGTCGGCGTGCCCATGCACTGCGGCTTGCGAAGCGACGTCCCCGACTTCAGGAAATGCGTCCGCACCATTACCCTCGACCCTGTCTCGCAGTTCCTGTACTGGTACATGAACTGGCATCTGGAGCACCACATGTATGCCGCAGTCCCTTGCTACAACCTCGAGAAGCTGCATCGGACGGTCGCTCGCGACATGCCGGAAACGCGCACCCTGATCGGCGCCTGGAGGGAAATGTGCGAGACCTGGAAGCGCCAGCGGAAGGACCCCGGTTACGAATACGACACCCCGATTCCGGCGTCCATGGCCGGCGAGCGGAAGGATGCCGGGCCGCTCGCCGCGTCCATCGGGGGGCTGGCCCCGCGGGCACTGGTCTGACAAGACCTGCTACCCGGGTCCTCGCGATCATGCGCCACCACCCGGAACTGCCGTCGGACAAGCCGTTGCCCGGGCCATCCGGCGGGCGCCGCCGGCCATGAGTACACCGGCCGGGACCGCCGGCCGGCGGGCCGCCTCACTCGCACGGGCGCATCGGTTCCTGCTCGACCGCTTCCGCACCCATCTCCGGCTCTACCTCGTGCTGGGCGGCGGACTCACCCTGGTCAACCTGTTCACGGGCGTGGGCTGGTGGTCGTTCACGCCGGTCTGCGGATGGGGCATCGTGCTGGCCGTTCACTACTTCTACGTCCGCGCGGCGAACGTGGACGACGACTGGGTCCGGGAGCGCGCCGAGGACCTCAGGGTCAGGAGCTACGACCTCGGCCACATCATCGATTTGAAGGAGCGGGTCGAGCGCGGTGACGCGAGCGTGCGCCCGGGCAGCGAGCGGGGAGGTGGAGGCAACCGCCCGTAGCCGCCGCGTGCAGCCGGTATTCCGTCGCTCTGTCCCTG
The DNA here is from genome assembly GCA_958295465.1 of uncultured Gammaproteobacteria bacterium. GTDB lineage: Bacteria > Pseudomonadota > Gammaproteobacteria > HK1 > HK1 > HK1. The sequence continues at coordinate 5,330,281 of OY282353.1, read as the reverse complement.
CGTCCGATTCGTGCCGGATTCGATCCCTTGTCCGGAAAGCGACATGGCCGGGAATCGTCCCCGACTCGCGGATCCCCGCTACCCGCGCTCGTACCCGCACCCGTACCCGCACCCGCTTTCGCGTACAAGATTCGCGGACATGACGGCCGGCGGCCCGCGTGTTTCCCGTCGTTCCCGCGGGAGCAGGGGGCCGGAGCGGGTGGGACGCCCGCGTTCCCGGAGAGGCACGTCGTTCCCGCGGGGGCGTCCGGTTCCGGTCACGCCGGATCAGGGCTACCAGCCGCCGGTTTCGAGCCAGCGGTCGACCTCGTCCATCCGGTCGTGGCCCCAGAACGGCTCTCCATCGACCATGAAGAACGGTGAGCCGAAGATCCCGCGCTCGACCGCGTCGTTCGTCACTTCCTTCAACCGCTCCTTGATCGCGGGCTCCTGAATGCCGGCGAGGAGCGCGTTCCGGCCGGCCCCGGAGGCGGCCGCCACGTCCGCGACCACGTCGGGCTCGGAGATGTTCCGGCCATCGGCGAAGTACGCGCGGTACAGCGCCTGCGCCAGCGGCTTCGCCGCGTTCGCGTCGGCCCGCTCCATCCAGTACACGGCGCGGCAGGCCGCGATGGTGGCGATCGGAAAGGGCTCGGGGAACCTGAACGGCACCCGGAGACGCCGCGCGCTGCGCTCCATGTCCCGCCGGGAGTACGCGCCCAGCATCGGCCGGTTCACCACCGGGGCGGAGCCCGTGACCTTCATGGCCACGCCCATGAGGTAGGGGCGCCACGTGACCTCGCGGCCATGCCGGGCCGCAATCGCGTCGATGCCCTCGCTCGCGAGATAGCCGTAGGGGGAGGAGAAGTCGAAGTAGAACTCGATGGGGTCGGACATCGTTGCTGGCCCTCGTCTGATGGGATCCCGGAAAGCATGTGCGCGATACTGTATCGAAGATCGGCGTCGCCCCGCTGCTCGCGTCGAATCGCCGATCCTCCGGGACGCCGGCGGGAAACGCGCGCCACGTCTCGATCTGATACAAATCGCGGCTGTCGAACACGGACCGAGGTAGCACCGTGGACTGGATGCTCCGGGAACTCGCGAGCTCGGCCGGGATGCTGAGCGCGTTCCTGACCCCCGATCTGTCTCGAATCGGCGAGCCCGACATCGTCGTGCGCCTCCTGCTCCAGGGGCTGCTCCTGCTCGGATCGGCCTACTTCTCCGGATCCGAGACCGCGCTCTTCTCGCTCTCCCGCCTCGACCTGCAGAAGCTGCGCCGGGAGCGCAACCGGCACTCCGACGCGCTGCACGAGCTGCTCGACCACCCGCGGCGCCTGATCATCTCCATCCTGTGCGGAAACGAGCTCGTCAACGTCGCATCGGCCGTCAACATGGCGGGGATACTGGTCGTGCTCTACGGGCCGGAACGCGCGGGCCTCGTCACCGTGCTGGTCATGATTCCCCTGCTGCTCCTGCTCGGCGAGGTGACCCCGAAGACGATCGCGGTCTCGGATCCGGTGACGGTGTCCACCCGGATCGTGGCCGCTCCGATGACCCTGTGGGTGAGGATCGTGACCCCGCTGGTGTGGGCGATCCGCGGCGCCTCCGATGGGCTCACCACGCGGATCGTCGGCGAGGAGAAGGCGGCGGAGAACATTCTGCACGTCGACGAGTTCCGCACCCTGGTTGAAACCAGCGCCGAGGAGGGAGAGCTCAACGCGACCGAGCGGGCGCTCATCTACAACCTGCTCGAAGCGGGCGACACCGAGATCGTCGAGATCATGACCCCCCGCACCCGGACGAACTTCATCGAGGCGTCGCTCGACATCGACCAGGCCCTGGATCTGTTCCGCCGCTACCGGCACCCCCGGGTGCCCGTCTACCGGGGCTCGCGCGACAACCTGGTGGGCTTCCTGCACGCGGAGGACATCGTGCGGACCGTGTTCGACGACGCCGACCTCTCCGCCATCACCCTCGACGACCTTCTCCGTCCTCCCGTCGTCGTCCCCCTGACCAAGAAGGTCGACGAGATGTTCGACTTCTTCCAGGCGAACCGGGCGCGCGCCGCGGCGGTGCTCAACGAGTTCGGCGGCGTGGAGGGATTCGTCACCATGAAGGACGTGCTCACGTTCATCTTCGGGCAGATTTCGGGCGAGATCCTCGGACAGGAGCACTACGAGGAGCGCGACGAGGACGTCTACGAGGTTCCGGGTGAGATGAAGCTCACCGACTTCAACAACCTGACCAATTTCGGGATCGAGGATCCGCGCATGACCACCATCGGGGGCGTCGCCTTCCGCCATCTCGACCGCCTGCCGAGGGTCGGCGACGACGTGAACGTGGAAGGGGTGCGGATCACGGTGCTCGCGATGGAGGCGCACCGGATCGCGCGGGTCCGGGTCGCGCGCGGACAGGTGGCGCTGGAGCGGGAGGACGAGGAATCGCCGGCCGGGGGCGTGGTGGGAGAAGGGCCGCCGGCAGCGCGGGGAGAGGCCGATGCCGGTGATCTTCCGCGGGAGGGTGCGGCGGCCACCGGCGCGGGCACGGCGACGGCCGGTGTGGACACGGCGACGGTCGGCGCAAACGCCGAGCCCGGCCCGTGTGCCGGACCGGCCGGGACCGGAGGCGCTTCGCCGCGGCCGGCTGCACCCGGCGGACCGCGGTCCGCGACCGACTGAACGGAGGGAGAGGCGCAATGGAACTCTTCTGGATTCTGGTGAGCATGGTGCTCCTGCTCCTGCTCAAGGGGTTCTTCTCCGGCTCGGAAATCGCGCTCGTCAACGCCGACAAGATCAAGCTGAACGCACGCGCGAACCAGGGCCACCGGGGAGCGAAGCTCGTGCTCCGGCAGTTCCAGCGCCCCGAGGTGCTGCTCGGCACGACCCTGGTCGGCACCAACATCTCCACCGTGATACTCGCCACCATCGGTACCCTGCTCATGATCCGCCTCTTCGGGGAGCGCGGCGACTTCCTGGCCTTTCTCGTGTTCACCCCGCTGCTGCTGGTTTTCGGGGAGATCGTGCCGAAGAGCGTCTACCAGCAGAAGTCCGACGACGTCGCCCCCGTCGTGGTGTACCCGCTACGCGGCTTCTCGCTGCTGTTCTACCCGATCATCTTCGTCTTCTCTCGCGCCGCCCGGCTCGCCGCCCGCATGGTGGGGGTGCGGCCGGCGGGCCATACGCCGTTCATGACCCGGGAGCTGATCCGTTCCGTCGCCGACATGGCCGAGCGCACCTCGACGGTGAGCGCCTTCGACCGCAGCCGCATCCGCCGGGTCATCCGCTTCGCGGAGACCACGGTGGGAGAGGCGATGATTCCGGTGGCGGAGATGACGGCCATCAACGACGGGACCAGGACCGCGAAAGCGGTCGAGCTCGTGCGCCGGCACGGCTACAACCGGCTTCCCCTCTATCGCGGGAACATCAGCAACGTCGTGGGCATCGTCACCCTGACGACCTGGGATCTGATCGATCCGGGACTCGCGGGTCGTCCCATCGAGGACTTCCTGCGGCCCGCCCACTACGTCTCCGCACACCAGACCATCGACGAGCTGCTTCCGGTGCTGCGTACGCGCAAGGATCACATGGCCATCGTGGTCGACGAGTTCGGCTCCACGGTGGGGATGATCACGATGGAGGACGTGCTGGAGGAGGTCGTCGGCGAGATCGACGTGGGCTACGATTTCGACGAGTACCTTCCCCGGCGCCGGTGGGTCTGTGAGATGCTCGACGAGGAGGTCTATCTCATGGACTCGCGCCTCCCGATCTCGGAAGTCAACGACGCCCTGGAGATCGACCTCCCCCTGAAGGAGTCGCATACCATCGGGGGGCTGGTCATGACGAGGCTTCGCCGTATTCCGGTGCGGGGGGAAAGCATCGTGGAGTCGGGCTATCGCTTCACGGTGGAGGAGGCGTCGGATCGAACCGTCCTCAAGCTGCGCGTCGCACCGACAAGAGCGGGTACGACGACACCGGGTGGGGGATAACCGGCGGGGAGACCGGCGCGCGGTTCTCGAGAGGGCTCCCGAACGGCCAGCCTTCGGGGTGCTCCTTCCGTTGCCATGATCTCCGTCGTCTCCCGCGGGTCCGGTGGCCAGGGCGGCCCTGACCATCGACTCCGGGGAGAAGACGCGCGTTCCGTTCCCGCGACGCTCTCCCGCGCGTTCGCTGCCGGATGCCGGAACGTCGCCCGCGACGCCCACACCCGGTACTGCTCGCAGAACCCACTGTATTGCAGCCCCTCGGGATGGGCCGCCTCGTACTCTTCCCGCAGCAACGCCAGCGTCACGCCCTTGCGGCGCAGCTCGCGGTGTGCGCGTCGCTCGCGGCGCATCATTCAGCGGCGTGCGAACGGTGATTGGGGGGGATCGGTACACGATGGCGCAGTGGTGATGCCGGCGGTCGTGGCGAGGGCGGCGTGGACCTCCGGCGGAACGCACGGAGGAGTGGCGATGCGTTGGTGGATCGCATGAGCGCAGTCAACGCCAGCCGGGAAACGAATCAGCGCTCACAGGTCTTCCCGTGACGCCCCGGAGATGACGATGCGGTCGCGGGCGGGGACGGCGGCGTTGCCGCCGAGCTCCCGGGCGTAGCGGTGCCCGGCGAACACCGCGGCGGCGATGAGTCCGGGCGCCGCGCAGTCGCCGATGCGTTCCAGGGACACGATACCCGCCTCGCGCAGGCGGCTTTCGTCGGCCGCGAGCGCGAGATAGAGCGCCTCCTCCGGCTCGCGCGAGGTGACCGGAACCAGCGTCTTGCAGGGCCGGGTCCGTTCTCGGCCGGTATAGACGCAGGCCAGCGTCACCGCGCCCGGCTCGAACGCGCTCACCCGATGCCCGCACAGCAGCTCGATGCCGAGCTCCAGGAGGCGGGCCTGGCTGGGATGCTGCTCGAGGCTCCCGTGCCCTTCCGACGCCGCCTCGTTGGCGGTGGTGACGAGGGTGACTTCGTGGCCGGCCTCACGCGCCTTTTCGGCGATGACGCAGGCCATGTAGAAATGGTCGTCGTCGAAGATCACGCACGGACCTTCGAGCCCGGCCCCCCGGAATATATCTTCGGGTCCCACCACCCCTTCCGATCGCCACCCGGAAAACGGCGCCGCGCTCGATCGCCCGGTGCCGTCGCGCCGCCAGCGCGAGCCGGTGGCGATGCATACGTGCGCGAAGCCGAACCCGAAGACCTGCTCCGCATCGAGCCGGCTGTCGCGGTAGATCTCCACGTTCGGCATCTGCCGCAGGGCGTGCACGCGATGGTCGCGCACCCGGGCCCACTCCGAGAGCCCCGGAAGCGCGCTTTCGCGGGTCACACGCCCGCCCAGCTCGGTCAGTGCCTCGGCCAGCACCACCCGGTAGCCCCGGCGGCCGAGGCTGAGCGCCGCTTCGAGACCGGCAGGACCGGCGCCCACCACCAGTACGCTCTCGTCGGCGTGCCGGGTGGCGATCTCCTCCGGATGCCACCCCCGGCGCCACTCTTCGCCGCGGGTAGGGTTCTGGGTGCAGCGCAACGGGAACCCCTTGTGGTTGCTCCAGATGCAGATGTTGCAGCCGATGCACTCGCGGATGTCCTCGGGCCGGCCCTCCTCGATCTTGCGCGGCAGGAAGGGGTCCGCGATGGAGGGCCGGGCCGCGCCGATGAAGTCGAGCACCCCGCGGTTGATCTGGCCGATCATGGTGTCGGGCGATGTGAAGCGTCCCACCCCGACCACCGGCCTGGTGGTGACCCGCTTGACGAAGCGGACGTAGGGCTCCTGCGCGGCCTCCCCCGCAAACCGCGAGGGCAGTGCGTCGGACTGGAAGTTGGCGATGTTCACGTCCCAGAGATCCGGCTCATCCGCTACCAGCTCCACCAGGTCGCGGCCCTCGCCGTCGTGGGCGATCCCGAGCGCGGCGTCGAGGTTGTCCACCGCGAACCGGAACGCCACCGCGCAAGCGTCGCCGACGGCGTCCCTGGTCTCCTCCAGCAGCTCCCGGATCAGGCGGGCCCGGTTCTCGAAGCTGCCGCCGTACTCGTCGGTACGCTGGTTGAGGATCGGCGAGAGGAACTGCGCGGGCAGGTAGCCGTGCGCGGCATAGACGTAGACGATGTCGAACCCCGCCCGCTTCGCGCGTAGCGCCGCCTCCCGATGCCAGCGCCGCAGGCGGCGGATGTCCGCGCGGGTCATCGCCTGGGTCTGGCCGGGACCGTGCCACACCGGCACGCTGTGCGGCCCGAGCGGCAGCTCCCGCGTGAGGGTGTTGTAGTTCGAGTAGCCGCCGTACCAGAGCTGCACCCCGGCGAGCGCCCCGTGCCGGTGTACCCGCTCCACCATGTCGGCGAGCATCGCGACGTCGTCCTCGTCCCACAGGGTGCATTGCCGGTTGGAGAGGGCGGATGGGTGGATGGAGCAGAACTCGGTGCACACCACGCCCCATCCGCCTTCGGCGTTGATCTCGCGCAGGCGGTTCAGGGTGCGCGGGTAGTCGTAGCCCATGCCGGTGCAGTGCGGCACCTGGTAGAAGCGGTTGCGGGCCGTCACCGGCCCGATGGCAACGGGCTCGAAGAGTACGTCGTAACGCGGGTCACGGGTCATGGCGTCCACCCCCTCGCAAGCGCAGCCACCGCAGACGTGCAGCGCGAGATCCGGCGCGACCGTGGCAGGGGCAGGCGCCGCCGGCCGCCTCAGCCTCACGCCACCATGTTTTCGAGCACGAGATCACCGAGCACGATGCGCACCGCGTCACCCGGCTTCAGGGTGAACTCGTCGGGCGGCACGAGTCCCGTGCCGGTCATGAGGAAGGCGCCTTCGGGGAAGTCCAGCTCGGCGAAGAGCCATGTCGCGATGTCTTCGAGTCAGGTACATGAGATACGTTGTCCTCCATCGTCACTGTACTCGATATTTCACGCACAAGAGACTGGGAAACCGCGGATTCGGGGTGACCAGGCGCCGGTGATCCGGTACCTGCCCATGCGCGTTTATGGCATGGTGCGGCCCGCATCGGATGAGCGGACGGGATCGTCGCCGGCGCGGCGCGCACGCCGTTCGCGCCGGCTCTCGCAAGGGGAGGCCAGCATGGCAGCGAAGCAGAAGAAGGTGATCATCACGTGTGCGGCCACCGGGTCGATCCACACCCCGACGATGTCTCCGCACCTGCCGTTGACCCCGTCGGAGATCGCGGAGCAGTCCATCGCGGCGGCCGAGGCGGGCGCCACCATCATCCATCTCCATGCGCGCAATCCCGAGGACGGCAGCCCGACGCCGAGCCCGGACGTGTTCATGGAGTTCCTGCCCCGCATCAAGCAGAGCTGCAACGCGGTGGTGAACGTCACCACCGGCGGCGGGCATGGGATGACCCTCGAAGAGCGGCTCGCCGGTGCGATGCGGACGAAGCCGGAGATGAGCTCCCTCAACATGGGATCGATGAACTTCGGGCTGTACCCGATGCTCGACCGCTACCCGGAGTTCAAGTACGACTGGGAGCGCAGGCACCTGGAGAACAGCCGGGACTTCATCTTCAGGAACACGTTCAAGGACATCGAATACATCCTGCGCGATCTCGGCGAAGCGCACGGCACCCGCTTCGAATTCGAATGCTACGACGTCGGACACCTCTACAACCTCGCCCACTTCCTCGACCGCGGGCTGGTCAGACCGCCGCTGTTCGTGCAGACGATCTTCGGCATCCTCGGCGGCATCGGCGCGGACCAGGAAAACCTCGTGCACATGAAGCGGATCGCGGACAAGCTGTTCGGCGACGACTACTACTGGAGCGTGCTCGCGGCCGGCCGCCACCAGCTCGGGTTCGTGACCATGAGCGCGATCATGGGCGGCAACGTCCGGGTCGGCCTCGAGGACAGCCTGTACGCGGGCAAGGGCCGGCTTGCCAGGTCGAACGCGGAGCAGGTCCGGATCGTGCGCTCGATCCTCGAGAACCTCTCCCTCGAAATCGCGAGCCCTGACGAGGCGCGCGAGATGCTTGCGCTGAAGGGGGGTGACGCGGTCGGGTTCTGACCGGAAGACCGGAGGGTTGGCGGTGCCCGGCGGTCGAATCGCCGGGACGGGCGTTTGCCGACCGGAGGAGCCGGCCTATCCTCCCCCCGCCGCCTGCGCGCTCGAGACCAGGCCGGCGGGCGCGCGAAGGCTCCGTCCAAGGGTGCGCACCTGTGCGAAGACGTCGTCCTCGAACCAGGGCCGAAACGATTCGGGCATCGTGCGCTCGCGCTCGGTGTCGATGGAGACGGCGACCGTCATTCCCGCTCGCAGCGGGTTCCCTCCCGGCGGCTGCTCGATGTCGAGCAGCACCGGGATGCGCTGGACGACCTTCACCCAGTTCCCGGTCGCATTCTGGGGCGGAAGCACCGAAAACTCCGCGCCGGTGGCCGGTGCGATCGCATCCACCGTCGCACTCCACTCGACACCGGGGTAGGCGTCGACGGTGATCGACGCCAACTGCCCCTCAAGGACGTGGGTGAGCTGTGTCTCCTTGAGGTTGGCCTCGACCCAGATCTTTCCGTGCTCGATGACGGTGAACACGGCGTCGCCCTCCTCGACGTACTCGCCCGCCTGGAGCTTCATGTTGCTGACGATTCCATCGACCGGGGCCTCTATCGAAGTGTCGGCGAATGCGATTGCGGCCTGATCGCGCTCGGCGCGGGCCCGCAGGTATCGTGCGTGCTCCTCGACCTCCATCTCGGGGTCGCCCCCGAGGCTTTGCAACGCGCGCTGCACCCGCTGGCGCAGCACCCGAACCTGCCGTTCGGCGAGCGAGAGATCGTGCGCGGCCACGTCGTAGGCCTGCTCGCTCCCGAGCTTGAGATCCTTCAGTTTTGTCTGTCGCGAGAGCTGCCGGGAGAGGAACTTCACCCTTTCCTCTTCCGCCGCGACCTGGGCCATCGCCTCGTGGTAGTCGATGCGCAGGTTCTCGACCTGCGTGCGCACCAGATCGAGCTGCGCCTCGGCCCGGTCGAGTGCGATACCGAACGGTTGCTGATCGAGCCGGAACAGGATCTGGCCCTTGCGAACGAGGGCGTGGTCATCGACCCCAACCCATTCGACACGTCCCGATACATCGGAGCTGATCGCGACGACGTTCGACTTGACGTAGGCGTTCTCGGTGGTGACGTACCGGCCGCTTTCCGCATAGAGGTAGACGCCAACCGCGACCGCGGCCAGCGGTACGACCACGAGCAGAACCGTGCGCAGCGCAAATCGTCCCACCCTTCCGGCGACTCGTGGGGCCTTGCCCATTCTCTCTACCCTTCCTCCCGGCGCGGCCCGGTCGATTTGCCCGATGTTCCCTGGCCGTTCAGCGCCACCAGGTTCGACTTGATGGCGAGCAGCACATCGACGAACGCTTCCTGCGCGTCCGGCGTGAGGCCGGACATCGCGTCGCGGCGCAAACCCGCAGCGATCACACGCATCTCGCGCATCACCGGACCGACCTCGCTGGCCAACCGGATCCGCTTCGCGCGCCGGTCCTTGCTACAGGGTTCGCGGCGCACCCAGCCGTTCGCCTCCAGCCGGTCCAGAAGCCGCCCGAGCGACGCCCGCTCGATGTCGAGCGTCTCCGCCAGCTCGCTCTGCGTCAGGCCGTCGTTGCGGTAGAGGTTGGTGATGACCCACCACTGGGATCGGGTGAGGCCGAATCTCCTGACCCGACGGTCGTAGTTCATGCGCAGCAGCCTCGCGATGTCGTGCATCAGGAAGCCGAAGTTGCGCTCCACGTTCTCTCGTTGCATGAGGAGAATTCAGTTGTCTGGCTGACAATAAGCAAGTATAAGATATGCTACCCGACAATAAGCTGTCCTGCAAATCACCATCTGGTATTCAACCTCCTGATTTGCAACCATTCTCACGGACATGCAGCGATGATGCCGTTGTGTTGGCGGGCATCCACTATCGAAATCGGAGCGGCCGATACAGGCGGGCGGCTCCGATCGTGGGCGGGAGCGGACGGATGAACGCAATCGATTTGAAGGGACGGAACGCCGTCGTGACCGGCGGCGCCCAGGGCATCGGACGGGCCATCGCCGAGCGGCTGCTCGGCTCCGGGGCGGCGGTCGCACTCTGGGACCGGGATGCGGCGCTGCTGGCCGAGACCGCACGGGAACTCGATAGTTGCGGCGAGGTAAGCACGGCGGTGGTGGACGTGACGGACGCCGCGGCGGTCACCGTCGCCTTTGCATCGGCGGTCGAGCGCCACGGCACCGTCGACGTCATGGTCAACAACGCGGGCATCGCGGGGCCGACGATGCCGTCGTGGGAGTACCCCCTCGACGAGTGGCGCGCCGTCATCGACGTGGACCTGAACGGGGTCTACTACTGCTGCCGCGCCGCATTGCCCCACATGCGCGAGCGCGACTACGGCCGCATCGTGAACATCGCCTCCATCGCCGGCAAGGAGGGCAACCCGAACGCGGCGGCGTACAGCGCGGCCAAGGCCGGGGTCATCGCCCTCACCAAGTCGCTCGCGAAAGAGACCGCGGACAGGAACATCGCGGTCAACTGCATCACCCCGGCGGCGGCGAAGACCCGGATCTTCGACCAGATCAGCCAGACCCACATCGACTACATGCTCTCGAAGATCCCGCGTGGTCGATTCCTTGCCCTCGCCGAGGCAGCCGCCATGGTCGCCTGGATGGTCTCCGAGGAGAACTCGTTCACGACCGGGGCGGTGTTCGACCTGAGCGGCGGTCGGGCGACGTATTGACCGCCTCTCGTTCCGGCGTGGCCGAGCTTCAGTCCTGCAACGGTGTGGAAGTACGCCCCATGGCCGAGCCTTTCCCTGCACCATGGCGGCGATTACGATGCCCGCATTCGTACTGGAGGACGATACGTGAAGGTCCTGGTCACCGGCGGTAACGGGTTTCTCGGCCGCCGTCTGGTCGCGGCGCTGCTCGAACGCGGCGCGGTCACCGGCGCCGACGGTGCGGAGCACGAGATCGAACGCATCGTCGTCAGCGACGTCGGCCCCGGGATCGCGCCGCCGCTGGAAGATCCGCGCATCGATCTGCGACTCGGCGACTTCAGCGAGCGGAGCGCCGCGGCGGCGCTGCTCGACGCCGACACCGGCGCGGTCTTTCACCTCGCCGCGGTGGTCAGCGGCGAAGCCGAGCAGAACTTCGATCTCGGTATGCGAATCAATTTCCATGGCTCGGTGCGGCTTCTGGATGCGATCCGGGCGCGCGGCACCTGTCCGCGGCTCGTGTTCACCAGCAGTGTTGCCGCCTACGGCGGCGACATGCCTGAGGTCATCGAGGATTCGACGATCCTCACGCCCCAGACTTCATACGGATCGCAGAAGGCGGCGGTCGAGATGCTGATCAACGACTACAGCCGCAAGGGATTCGTCGACGGCCGCGCGCTGCGCCTGCCGACCGTTGTCGTGCGCCCCGGCAAGGCGAATGCCGCCGCCTCCTCGTTCGCGAGCGCAATCATCCGCGAGCCGCTGGAAGGCCGCGCTTACGCCTGCCCGGTCGCGGAGGAGGCCGGCGTCTGGTTGCTCTCGCCCCGGCGAGTGGTCGAGAGCTTCCTCCACGCTGCAAGCCTTCCCGCGGAGGCGTTCGGCATGAGCCGGGCCCTGTCGTTGCCGGGGATGACGGTCACGGTCGGGGAGATGGTCGCCGCGCTGCGCGAGGTCGCGGGGGACCGCGTCGCCGGGCGGCTGACCTTCGAGCGTGATCCGTTCATCGAGAAGATCGTCTACGGATGGGCCACGCGATTCCGGCCCGAGCGCGCGCTCGCGATGGGGTTCGCGCCCGATGCCGATTTCAGGTCCGTCGTCGAGGCGTTCATCGAGGACGATCTCGGCAGGCGGTTCGCCGCATGAGCACGGATGGGCAGGGGCGGCTGGCCGGCAAGCGTGCGCTGGTGACGGCCGCCGCGCAGGGGATCGGGGAGGCGATCGCGCGGGCCTTCGCGCGTGAAGGCGCCAAGGTGCTCGCCACCGACGTGAACGCCGAGACGCTGTCGAAGCTCGATCCGGTCGAGGGGATCGAGACCCGCCGGCTCGACGTGCTCGACGGCGCCGCAGTCAAGGTGTGCGTGGACGCCGCGGGGCCGTTCGACGTGCTGGCGAACTGCGCCGGATACGTGCATCACGGCACGATCCTCGACTGTGACGAGGACGCCTGGGATTTCTCGTTCGACCTGAACGTGAAGGCGGCGTACCGGGTGGTACGTGCGGTGCTGCCGGGCATGATCGCGCGTGGCGGGGGATCGATCGTGAGCATCGCCTCCGTCGCATCGAGCGTGAAGGGGGTGCCGGTGCGGTGCGCCTACGGGGCATCCAAGGCCGCGGTCATCGGCCTCACCAAGGCGGTGGCGGCCGACTTCATCGGGCAGGGGGTACGGTGCAACACCATCTGCCCCGGAACGGTCCAGTCGCCCTCGCTCGACGAGCGGATTGCGGCGCAGGGCGGCGGGCCGGAAGTCCGGCAGGCGTTCATCGACCGCCAGCCGATGGGGCGTCTCGGCACGCCCGAGGAAATCGCTGCGCTCGCGCTCCATCTCGCGAGCGACGAATCCGCGTTCACCACCGGGCAGGCGTTCATCGCGGACGGCGGCATGACGCTGTGATGCGTATGCCTGCCGCCAGGCCCGGCGGCAAAGGGGGGCGGAGCCACTCATGGCAAACAGCTTCTTCAAGAAGCCGAAACGCACGTCCTCGGCGTACGCGCCTTGCAATCGGAGTGTCAATCATCCACCGGTGGGCAATACCGGACCCGCGCCGTGGATTGGGCTGCCCCTGGGGACGGCGTTTCCTGGGAGCTCCATCAAGGCATACGCCTCGGAACCGCGTGGAGTACGCCCTCGGAGAAACGGATCGTCACCGTCGCGCCGGATCGCTCGACCGCCGGTCCGGGCTGCTCCCGCAGATCGAACCCGATCGCCCTCTCGACCTCGATCTCGCCCTCGTCGCCGATGACCGTGAACGTCGTCGCCGGCCCGCGCACCCCCTCGATGAAACGATACGCGCGTTCCGCCGTCCAGGAGGTTTCGAGCCGGAAGTCCCCGGCCTGCGGCCAGGACTGACGGGTGGCCGCCGACTCGTCCTGGGGGACCGCTTCACGAATGCGGCGCTCGATGCCGGGGAGCGCCTCCACCAGAGCGTGGATGCCGCCTCGAACCAGTCTCGCGGTGAGCGCGCCCGCGCCGATCCCCGGCTCGACGCTGAGCCGTCGCTGCACGACGATGGGGCCGGCATCGACGGCGCCGGTGGCCACGTGGACGGTGGCGCCGGCACGGGCGATTCCCGCGCGCAACTGCCAGAACACGGGATCCGGGCCACGAAAGCGGGGAAGGGTCGAGGGGTGGAGGTTCAGCACCCCGAGACGTGCGGTCTGCCGTATCGCGCGGCCGGCGACGTGCGGCAGGCAGGCAAGGAGGATCAGATCCGGCCCAACCCGTTCCAGCGCGGCGATCGCATCGGGATGGTTCGGGTTCGTCGCCCGGATCAGCACGGTGCCGTGCGTGGCGGCAACCCGGACGGCCGGCGTGCGGACTTCGACCGGGATCGGACCTTGTGCGCGGGGTGCGAGGTCCGCGCCGATCATCAGCGCCACCGGCGGAACACCCGACTCGCATAGCGCGCTCACCGCGTGATCGGTGAATGCGCTCCGCGAGCCGAGCACCGCGATCCGGGGAGTCCCGGGCGAAGGCGTCTTTCCACTCATCCCGAGCCGGGCGCCGATGGCCGAGCCGGCGCCACGGAGCGGCGCATCCCCTGCCTCGGCCCGCGGTAGCCACTGCCCTCCCGGCTTTGGAACGGCCTCGTCACGAAATCGCAGCGCCCATGTATGGTCCCGCCCCGCGTTTGCGACACCCGGGTTGGAACGACGGCGGGGAGAGTCGGTTGCAACCATGTATCCGGATGGAATGCTCCTGCAAGAAGTCGTGGGCGATATCGACAGGGCACATTCGTTTTCCAGCCTCCGGAAAGTCGTGTATCGAACGGCAATTCACCGGCGATCGGATCTCGTACAAAACATCGAATCATCCCCACCGCGAAATCCGCCCCCCGATGGCGCTACCATGCAGGCATCGGATCAGAGCCGCCACCCGCCTTCCTCGCCATGCAAGAGCCGAACTTCACCATCGGGATCGAAGAGGAGTACCTGCTCGTCGATGCGCGCACGCGCGATCTCATCCACGAGGCGCCGCCGGAGATGCTCCCGCAGTGCGAGGCGCTGCTCGAGGGGCAGGTGGCCCCGGAGTTCCTGCAATGCCAGATCGAGGTCGGCACCCGGGTGTGTGCGACCGTCGCCGAGGCGCGCTCCGATCTCGCGCGGCTGCGCGGCACCGTGGCGGCGGTGGCCCGCTCCCACGGACTGCGGCTCATCGCCGCCTCGACGCACCCGTTCGCGGTCAGGGGCGAACTGAGGCGAACGGAGAAGGCGCGGTACCAGACGATCGAGCACGATCTCCAGGAGGTCGTGCGCCGCCTCGTCATCTGCGGCATGCACGTCCACGTCGGCATCGACGACGACGAGTTGCGCATCGATCTCATGAACCAGGTGAGCTACGTACTCCCGCACCTGCTCGTGCTCGGCACCTCGTCCCCGTTCTGGCAGGGGCGCGACACGGGGCTCAAGTCCTACCGGATCTCGGTGTGGGACGAGATGCCACGCACTGGACTGCCGGAGCACTTCGAAAGCCATGGCGAGTTTCAGCGCGTTCTCGACGTGCTCGTCCGCGCGGGGATGATCGAAGACGGGACGAAGATCTGGTGGGACGTCCGCCCGAGCGTGCGGTTCCCGACCCTCGAGATGCGGATCAGCGACATCTGCACACGCCTGGAGGACACCATGAGCATCGCGGCGCTGTACGTATGCTGGCTGCGCATGCTCTACCGGCTGCGCGTCAGGAACCAGCGATGGCGGCGCTACCCGCGGATGCTCATTGCCGAGAACCGCTGGCGGGCCCAGCGATACGGCATCGATCGGGGGCTCGTGGATTTCGGCCTCGGAACCGTCGTCGGCTATCCCGATCTGCTGGAGGAGATGATCGAGCTCTGCGCGGAGGACGCGGAGGCGCTCGACTGCACCGCGGAGGTCGGGCATGCCCGCCGGATCGTCGCGCGAGGCACGAGCGCGCATTGGCAGATCCGCACGTACCGGGACGCCATCGCCGGGGGTGCGAGCGAGCGCGAGGCGCTCGAAGCGGTCGTGGACATGCTCATCGAGGAGACGATGTACGGCATCGAACGGATGGACGTACCCGGATAGCCACGGTTGCCGGCGGGCCGCCGCCGGCAACCGGCGATGTCGTCAGGTCCCGACGTCATCGCCGGTGTCGAAGCCGGGATCCGGGATTCCCGTTGACCGGAAGCGCCGGCGTCCCCACCTCTTCCGAGCGGACCGGCCGGTCGGATCGGTGCTTCCGGGAAGGACGGCCGGTCAGCGGGCCACGGGAATACCGGCCGGCCCCCGGATTCGAAGCACCACTTCGAGGAAGATCCCATGATCGCCGACATCCCCCAGCGCGCCGTCTTCGACGAATCCGCGCGCTACCACCGGTTCCTGGAATATCGCGTCACCGGCGAGATCGAACGCGACCGCCTCGCGCGGGCCGTCGCATCGGCGCTGCACGCCGCGCGGAGCAGCGTCGGCCGGCCGGCCCGAATCGTCGTTGCGTTCGGACGCCGGCTGTGGTCGGTGCTGGCGCCGGACGCAGTCCCCTCCGATCTGCGCGATTTCCGGATCATCCGCGGGATCGGCGGCCACGTTGCGCCGGCCACCCAATGCGATCTGTGGATCTGGCTTCAGGGGAGCGGGGAGGACGAAAACGTCGCGCGCACCCTCGCGCTGCACGTGGCGCTGCGTGATGAATTCACGTTGCAGTTGGAGCAGCCGGGGTTCACCTACTTCGAATCACGCGACCTCATCGACTTCGAGGACGGCACCGCCAACCCCAAGGACGACGCCGCACGCACCGAGGCCGCGGTCGTCCCCGGCGGACCGGGCGCCGGCGGCTGCATCGTGCTCATCCAGCGCTGGGTGCACGATCTCGACAAGTTCAAGGCGCTCGACGTCGCCCGGCAGGAAGCGGTGATCGGCCGGACCAAAGCCGGGAGCATCGAGCTCGAAGGCGACGCCCTCGCCCTCGACTCGCACGTCGCGCGCACCGACGTCGAGAAGGACGGGGTGGCGATGAAGATCTACCGGCGCAGCGCCCCCTACGCGACGATCGCCCGTCACGGGCTCTACTTCCTCGCCTTCGCCCGCGCGCTCGAGCGCCACCAGGTCCAGCTCGACCGGATGTACGGCGTGTCCGGCGACGGGCTCCACGACCGACTCATCGAATTCTCCCGCGCCGACACCGGGAGCTACCTGTTCGCACCGGGAGAACGCGCCCTCGCGCAAGCCGTCGACTCCGAGGCGTCCGGCTCGGATCCCGCCGGCTCCGGCGCTTGCGGGCCGGAGGTTTCCGGGTCCGTGGTGTCCGGCTCCGCGGCGTCCGGACCCGAGGCCACCGGCCCATGAACGACGCGGCCCTGCCCGGGATCAGCGTGATCACACTCGGCGTCGCCGACGTCGAGCGTTCGGAACGTTTCTACATGGACGGCTTCGGACTCCGGCACGCCCGCCCGCCGAAGGGCATCGTCTACTTCAAGCTCGCCGGAACGCAGCTTGCCCTCTTCCCGCGCGACGACCTCGCCCGTTACGCCGGGGTCGAGCCGGTTGCGCCCGGCGGCTTCACCGGCACGACCCTGTCATGCAACGTCGCATCGCGTTCGGCCGTCGATGCGCTCACGGCGCGGGCCGAGACGGCGGGCGCGGTGGTCGTCAGGGCGCCGGAGACCGTGAGCTGGGGTGGCTACTGCGCGTGGATCGCCGATCCGGACGGTCATCTGTGGGAGATCGTGTGGAATCCGAAATGGGACGGATGAGTCCGCGCAACCGGCCGGGAGCGCCGCCCGCCCGACGCTTCACGCAGGCCGACAATCGGCCGCCCCCCACGGGTTCGGCACCGCCGGCGAGGCTGGTCGCCGCCCGGCGCGGTCCTCCTTCCATACGGCGAACACGCGGGCCATGAGAAAGATCTACGGCTCGCATGACAGCGTGATCGTCGGCCACGCGCGCCAAGTGCTCGAGAACCACGCCATCCGCTGCATCGTCCGCAACGACTTCCTCCTCGGCGGGGCGGGCGAGCTGCCCGTCAACGAGACCTGGCCCGAACTCTGGATCATCGACGACGGAGACTTCGATCGCGCCCGGGACCTGATCGACGCCGTCGTGGAGACGACGGAGGCGTCGGATACGCCGTGGCGCTGCTCGTCCTGCGGAGAGGGGGTGGAGGGGCAGTTCACCGACTGCTGGGCCTGCGGTGCGCCCCGTCCGGAGCTCCGGGCCGACCGTCTCGACCCGCCCTCGTGACGAGAGCGATGCGCGTGTCGGACCCGCCACGCCGCGATGGCATAATGCACGCCGACATCCGATGAACATGCCGGAGGAGCCCCCATGGAATACACCCTCGAACGGTTCGCGGGCGATTGCCGCACCGCGTTGCGAGAGCAGGAGCCGAAGGCCGCGCGCGAGACGATACGGTCGTGCTGCAGCCGGGCCTGCAACGACGACGGGTTCGTCGCGACCCACTTCGGCCCGGACAACACCTCGCCCCGCAAGATCCTCTACGAAGACCCCGAGCTCGGATTCTGCATCCTGTCCCACGTGCAGGAAGGCGCCGGCGACAGCCGCCCGCACGACCACGGGCCGAGCTGGGCCATCTACGCACAGGTCCGGGGCCGCACGGAGATGACGGACTGGCGTGCAACCAGGGCGGGCGAGGGCGACACGCCAGGGGCGGTGGAGCCGGTGCGCACGTACACCCTCCAACGGGGTGACGCCCACATCTACCACGAGGGAGACATCCACTCTCCGCGACGGGGCGGACCGACCGGGCTCATCCGGATCGAAGGGATGAAGTTGGACGGCGTGCCGCGCGGTTACTTCGATCCGGCCTGATCCGACCCGGTATCAGGCCGGTCCCGGGCGTTCCGGGTTCCCGCTACCCGCTTTCGCGGGTACATGTTTCGCAGGAATGACGGCTTTCCCGGGAATGACGGAGCGCGACATCCGGCGTGGCTCCCTTGCATACCCGCTTTCGCCGGGATCCGGAAGTCACGAACGATTCCGCCACCCTGGTACGCCGGGACTTCACCGGCAAGTGACCACCGACCACGAGATCCGCCATGGCCAGCCCCGCCGAACACATCCGGAACGCCGCCGCGCACCGCTTCGACTGGAGCGACCCCCTGCTGCTGGAGACCGCCCTCACCGAGGAAGAGCGCATGGTCCGCGATACCGCACGCGACTACGCGCAGAGCGCGCTGATGCCCCGCATCCTCGAAGCGAACCGCACCGAGCACTTCGACCCCGCGATCATGCGCGAGATGGGGGAGCGCGGACTGCTCGGGGCCACCATCGACGGCTACGGCTGCGCCGGCGTCGGATACGTCAGCTACGGCCTGATGGCCAGGGAGATCGAGCGGGTCGATTCCGGCTATCGCTCCGCGATCAGCGTCCAGTCGAGCCTCGTCATGCACCCCATCCATGCCTACGGCGACGAGGGGCAACGGGAGAAGTACCTGCCGCGGCTCGCCAGCGGCGAGATCATCGGCTGCTTCGGACTCACGGAGCCCGACGCCGGCTCGGATCCGGGCTCGATGAAGACCCGGGCGCGGAAGGTCGGCGGCGGCTACGTGCTCTCGGGGACCAAGACCTGGATCAGCAACGCCCCGGTCGCCGACGTCTTCGTGGTGTGGGCGAAGAACGATGCCGGGGTCATCCGCGGGTTCGTCCTGGAGCGGGGCATGGCCGGCCTGTCCACCCCGAAGATCGAAGGCAAGTTCTCATTGAGGGCGTCGGTCACCGGCCAGATCGCGATGAACGACGTCTTCGTCCCCGCCGGGAACGAGCTGCCGGGCGCCACCGGACTCAAGGGACCGTTCGGATGCCTTACCCGCGCCCGCTACGGGATCGCCTGGGGAGCGCTGGGAGCGGCGGAATTCTGCTGGCACGCGGCGCGCGACTACGTGCTCGGGCGCAGGCAGTTCGGCCGGCCGCTCGCCGCCAATCAGCTCATACAGAAGAAGCTCGCCGACATGCAGACCGAGATCGCCCTCGGCCTCGCCGCCTGCCAGCGGCTCGGCCGCCTGTTCGACCAGGGCGCCGCCGCGCACGAGGCGGTCTCGATGCTCAAGCGCAACTCCGCCGGCAAGGCGCTGGAGATCGCGCGCATGGCCCGCGACATGCACGGCGCGAACGGCATCGCCGACGAATACCACGTCATCCGCCACGTGATGAACCTGGAGACGGTCAACACCTACGAGGGCACCCACGACGTCCACGCCCTGATCCTCGGCCGGGCCCAGACCGGAATCGCCGCCTTCGCGGGATAGGGGCGGGGCGGGGCGCCGCGGCGCTCTCCAGGGGATCTCGTTCCTGACCGGACGCGCGCTGACGGTCCCCGTGCATGAACACGCGGAAGACGCGGGATACGGCGGCGGCGCCTCGCGCGCCCGCCCGCCCGCGCGCTGCCGCAGGTGCACGACCCGGCCGGCGCCGCCTCGAGACCGGGTTCCTCCGCGGGGACGCGCGCCGGAATTTCGTCTAGGCCGCCGGCTCCGCCGGCGCTTCCCCGAGCCAGTCGCGCAGCACCTCGGCAGTGTGCGCGCCGAGCGCCGGCGGCGATCG
This sequence comes from uncultured Gammaproteobacteria bacterium, assembly GCA_958295465.1. Taxonomy (GTDB): domain Bacteria; phylum Pseudomonadota; class Gammaproteobacteria; order HK1; family HK1; genus HK1. The sequence goes on along the minus strand of OY282353.1, from coordinate 5,310,632 downwards.
GTGGATCTCGAACGCGTACCCGCTCATCGTGACCGGGAAGCCGGTCGTTCGCGTCTCCACCCCGTTCGGCAGCGTCAGCGGATGGACGAGGCCGAGGTGCCCGACCTGGGGGTCTTCGAAGACCCGCGGGTAGTCGTTGATGGGCGCGCAGGGCACCCCCCGGGCATCCATCTCCCCGATCCATTCGGCGGCGGTGCGCTCGGTGAACTTCGGACCGAGGATTGCGACGAGCGCAGCCTGGTGCTCCGCGCGAAGCGGCTGGGACGTGAAGCGCGGATCCTCGGCCAGCTCCGGCTGCCCGATCGCGGCGCATACCTGCGCGAACAGCCGATCGTTTCCCGCCGCGATGATGAAGTGCTCGTCGCTTGCGCGAAACGCCTGGTAGGGGGCGTTCCGGGGATGCGCGGAGCCGAACGGACGGGGCGCCTTGCCGGTGCCGAAGTATTCGCTGGTCTGGAGCGCCGCCACGCCGATGAGGCTTCCCAGCATCGAGCAGTCGATATGTGCGCCCCTGCCGGTCTCTCCGGCCCGCATGAGATTCGCGGTGATGCTGTACGCAGCGTAGAGCCCGGCGCAGAAATCGCCGACCGGGACGCCGCACTTGACCGGGCCGCCGCCGGGCTCGCCGGTGACGCTCATCAATCCGCTCATTCCCTGGACGGTGACGTCGAACGCGCCCTTGTGGGCGTAGGGGCCGGTCTGGCCATAGCCCGAGATCGAGCAGTACACGATCCCCGGGTTGCGGGCGCTCACCGCCTCGTAGCCGGCGCCGAGACGCGCCAGCACCCCGGGGCGGTAGTTCTCCACGAGCACGTCGGCCACGCCGGCAAGACTCAGGAGCCGGTCGATACCGGCGTGGTCCTTGAGGTCGAGGGCGACGCTGCGCTTGTTGCGGTTGAGCGATGCGAAGTTCTCGCTGTACGGCGCCTCGCCGGCGGCGGTGGTGGAGAGGGGCGGCCAGCCCCTCATGCCGTCGCCGCCGTCGGGGCGCTCGATCTTGATCACGTCGGCCCCGAGATCCGCGAGCAGCGATCCGGCGAACGGTCCCGCCGCGATCTGGCCGAGCTCGATGACCCGCACACCGGCAAGCGGCCCCTGGCTGGAACTGGACATCGGCCGGCGACCCTCCCGTCTGCGAGGGCGGCTATCTTACGGGATACGTCTCCGCCGCACCGGCGAGAGGCGCCGCGGCGGGCCGGCGGCGTTCGGGAACGGACCGGAGCGGTACGCGCCCGCGCGGGGTGGCCGCCGGGCCGGCGGTTTCTTCATGGAGGGGCGGCGCCTCCGAGCACCGCATCCGCGTCGAGCGTCGCCCGCAGCTCCCGGCGGACCTCCTGCCACCGGAACCGCACCGAGTTGCGGACGATCTCCTCGTCGAGCGCCATCAGCTCCGGGATGATCGGCGCGTGGCGCACGAGCGCTTCGGGGCTCGCGGTGAACGCGGTCTCATCATCGGCGAGCGCATGCCAGTCGCATCGGCCCAGCCGATCGCGCACCGCCTCCGCGCTCTGGGCGAACAGGGGACCCGAATCATCCGGTATGCCGGCGTGCTCCAGGATCGCTTCGACCGCGCACCGCGCCACCGCACCGGCCGCCTCGGGGGTCGCCGCCGCGCGGCGGGCGAGCAGTCCGCCCGCGAAGACCGAGAGATCCGACAGGCAGGCGAGCCACATCTGCCACTTCGCGTGGTTGATGGACACGACGTACGCGTCGTTCTCGAACAGCACCGGATACCGCGTGCCGGCCCGGGTGCGCAGGTAGCCGTACAGCGTCGTCTGGGCGACGTGGCTGGCCCGCGAGTCCAGGAAATGCCGTAGCGCCGCAACGTCGGAGACGGTCCGCTTCCGGCCCGCCGCACCCGCTCCGAGATAGGCCGCGAGCACGGACAACCTCTGCCGCAACCGGATCAGAAATGATGGATTCATTCGATACGATGGAAACTCGACGGATGATCCCGTATGGCGGCTCTTCTTCAGGCTCCACCGGTTCGTTCGGCAAGCTTGTACGACAAGGCCAGTGAATACGACGAACAGGGGCTGCGCAAGCCCCGGCGCTCCGGATCGAGACGATGCGGACCCGGCGAGACGCCCCCGTCTTCCTTGACGCCCCCGCCTTCCTTGAAGAACCCCGGGCGATTTGGCATCGTGCCGCGGCCCAATCCACGGCAACCAGGCAGCGGCCGAAAGCCGCACCGGGAGGAAACGTCATGAAACGAATACAGCGAACCACGGGGATCAGGCGCACCGAAGGGATGCTGGCCGTTTCCCTGCTGGCCCTGTCGGCCTCCGCCACGGCGGCCGCCGAGGTGGAGTGCCCGATCAGGATCGGCGGCCTCGCGCCGCTCTCGGCGCCGGGCACGGTGGTCGGCGGCGAGGCGATGCGGGACGCGATGCTGATCGCGGAGCAGGACCTGAACGACGCCGGCGGCGTCCTCGGATGCGAGGTCAAGGTGGTCATCGCGGACACCGAGGGCCTGCCGGAGAAGGCCGCCGCGGTGATGGAGAAGCTCATCGCCCAGGACGGGGTCGTGGCGGTCGGCGGCGGCTACCACAGCTCCGTCGGCGTCGCGTCCAAGGACGTGGCCGACGCCCGCGGCGTTCCGGTGGTCTTCGCCGAGACCTGGAACGACACCATCACCGGCGACAAGCAGAAGTACATCTTCCGCATCGCGCCGCTCAGCTCCTGGGCCTCCTCGACGATCTGGAAGCACTCGCTCCTGGTTCCGGGGATCAGGAAGGCGGTGATCCTCACCGAGAACACCGACTACGGCATCCCGGCCGCCCAGGAGACGACCGAGGGCCTGAAGACGGGCAACGTCGAGACCGTCACCTTCAGCGTCGACATCGGCACCCAGGACTACGCCGGCATCGTCGAGCGCATCAAGGCCGAGAACCCGGACATGATCATCGTCCTGGCCACCGGGGAGGCCGGCTACAACTTCACCCAGCAGGCCGCCGACGCGGGAATCGGGCCGATGGACATCCCGTTCCACACCGGGCAGGTGTCGCTGGAGAGCAAGGCGTACTGGGAGAACGTGCCCGACGGCAACTATGCGTTCGTACAGCGCATCGGGGTGCCGGAGAACCTGTTCAACGAGAAGGCGAAGAATTTCTCCGCGACGTACAAGGCGAAGACCGGCAAGGCCGGCGTCGAGAGCTACGCCATGGAGGCCTACGACTCCATCGCGATCCTCGCCCAGGCCATCGACGAGGCGAAGTCCACGGACGGGGACGAGATCGTCGAGGCGCTGGAGAACATCGACCACGACGGCACGCTGGGGCGGATCTACTTCCCCTACGGCACCGGGCGGGACCCGGCCGCGGACGGCAAGGGCGACGAGTGGTGGCACCAGTGGCCGGACCCCGCCCTGACCGTGATCCAGTACCAGGAGGAAGGCCAGAACTCGGTGGACTCGCCCATCGTCTGGCCCGACGCCTACAAGACGGGTGAGGCGATCTACGTGGGGAGATGAGGCCGGCGCCGGAGACCGGCGCGTCGGCAGACACGAGGCTCTGCCCCGCCGGCGGCGCTGGCCGCCGGCGGGGTCCGGGCCGCAAGGCCAGGCGAACGACATGGGACCGACCGGGGCGGATGCGGCACGTGGAAGCTCCGGACATCCCCCGGAGCGCACCGGGCCGCATGGTCGCGCAGGGCCGCAAGGCCGGTCATCGCCGGCCCCACCGATGCTTCCCGACACCATGCGCATCGCCCGGCGCGGCAGGGCGTAGCGCGTGGAAACCCCGAACATCTTCTGGGGGGTCATCGGCTGGATGATCTTCTGGGGCGTGCTGGGCAGCGTGGTCACGCGCCGCCGCTACCTGCACCGGGACCTCGACACCACCAACGCGAACTTCACCGGCGCCATGCTCGGCGCCGCCACCGGCCCGATCGGACTGGTGCCCCTGTGGCTGCGTACCCCTGAATTGACCAACCGGCTGATCGTGCTGCCCGCGATCGGCTCGGTCACCCTGATCGCGGCGGCGTTCGCCTTCGCCGACCCCGGCAACAACTGCGTATCGAACGGGGCGTTCGTCGCCTCCCAGATCACCAACGGGCTCATCATCGGGATCATCTACGGGTTCATGGCCCTGGGCCTCACCCTGATCTTCTCGATCCTCGGCGTGGTCAGCTTCGCCCACGGCGAGTTCTACATGATCGGGGGCATGGTCGTGTACTTCGTGACCGCCGTGTGGCTGCCGGGGATCAACCCCCTGCTCGCGGTGCTCACCGCCTGCCTCGTGGCGTTCGCGATCGGCGCGGCGTTCGAGCGCCTGTTCCTCACCCCCATGTACGAGGGCAAGGTCGACCGGCCGGTGGAGTACGGCATCCTCGTGACCTTCGGCCTCGCGTTCACCCTGCAATACTTCGTGCAGGCCATGGCGGGCGCCAACCCGGTGAAGGCGAGGCGTTTCTTCGACTTCCCCCGCCTGCGCTGGCCCTCCGCCGAGGATCCCTGGCTGCTGCGCTCCAGCCGCGGCAACGTGGAGCTGTTCGACACCGTCTCCATCTCCAACCCGCGCTTCGTCGCCGCCGTCATCTGCATCCTCGTGCTGATCGCGCTGCTCGGTTTCCTGCACCGCACCTGGACGGGGAAGGCGTTGCGGGCGGTGAGCCAGGACCGTGAGGCGGCGGCCATCGCGGGCATCGACCCCGACCGGATGAACATGCTGGCGTTCGCTCTCGGCGGCATGATCGCGGCGCTGGCCGGCGCGCTGCTGGTGCAGGCGTTCTCGTGGCTGCCCCAGGTCGGCAACATCCCCGCGATGCGCTCCTTCGTCATCGTGGTCCTCGGCGGGCTCGGCTCGCTGCCCGGGGCGTTCCTCGGCGGAATCATCGTCGGCCTGGTGGAGGCGGCCGGCACCGGCTGCATCCCCGACGCCCAGAAGGCGGCGTCCTACATCCCGGCCTACGGGATGGTGGTCCTCACCCTGACCCTGCTGCTGCGCCCGACGGGGCTGTTCGGACGGCGCTTCGCGAGCGGGGCGCACGGCAAGTTCTGACCATGCCCGCGCGACACGTCCCCAACGCCGCCGGCGTGCTCGTGGTCGCGTTCCTGGCCGTGTTCCCGTTCGTGTACACGGCGGCGGACTACGACTACATCATGCACATCTGCATCACCGCGTTCTTCTACGCGATCCTCGCGTCGAGCTGGTCGATGCTCTCGGGCTATGCCGGGCAGTTCTCGTTCGGCCACATGGGCTTCATGGGGATCGGCGCCTACACCACCGGGCTGTTCTGCCATTACCTCTACCTCTCGCCGGAGCCCACCCGCCTGTGCATCGAATACCCGATCGGCGACCTCTACCTGGTCGTCGTCAACCCCATCGGAGTGACCTCCACCACCCTGACCCAGGACTGCCTGCGCCAGGCGCTGGCGGCGTGGGACGGCAGCGTGGCCGTCACCCCCATGCCGGTCTGGCTGGGGATCGTCCTCGGCACCCTCATGGGCGGGGTCTTCGGCCTGCTGATCGGCCTGCTGGTGCTGCGCCTGCGGGCCGCCTATCTGGCCCTGTTCACCCTGGGGTTCGCGGAGATCCTGCGCGCCACCATCAGCGCCGAGATCGAGATCACGCGGGGACAGGCCGGGCTGGAGCTGCCCCACCTGTTCGAGAACGGCGTCACCATCCTCGGGCAGACCTACGACAAGACCGACAAGATCCCGAGCTACTACGCGATGTTCCTCCTGCTGCTGCTCTGCCTCGGCATCCTGACCTGGCTCTCGCGCTCGAAGTTCGGCCTGTGCGTCCGGGCGCTGCGCGAGGACCAGGACGCGGCGGCGGCGCTCGGGGTGAACATCATCCGCTACAAGATCCTGGTCTTCGTGATCACCACCATGATGGCGGCGGCGGCCGGGGCGGTGCAGGCGCACTACGTGGGCATCATCACCCCCAACAACCTGTTCCTGCTCCAGATGAGCCTGGTGGTGGCCATGGCCGTGATCGGCGGCATCGAGAACTTCGCGGCCGCCGCGGTCGGCGCCATCATCATCGAGTTCGCCCTGGAGCTGCTGCGCAACAGCTTCGAGATCGGCGGCGTGACCATCGACATGACCATCTGGCGGCTGGTCTTCTTCGGCATCCTGCTGATGCTGACCCTGCGGTTCTCGCGCAACGGCCTCATCGCGCCGCTCATCGACCACTTCACCCGCGGGCACGTGGCGCGGGAGACGGTGGCGGCGAGAACCGCGGCGGATCGGGCGGGCGCGTCCCGGTGACTCGCTTCGAGGTCCGTGGCCTCCGCCGTGGAGTGCGCGAGACGGCGGCGGCGGGAACGGTGGCGGAGACCCGCATGGAGGCACTCCGATGATCCGCCTCGAGGTGCGCGACCTCCACAAGCGCTTCGGGGGCCTGCACGTCCTCAAGGGCGTCACCTTCTCGGTGAACGGACCCGAGCTCATCGGGCTCATCGGCCCGAACGGGGCCGGCAAGACCACGCTCACCAACGTCCTCGACGGCGCGATCAAGCCCAACGGCGGCACCGTCTACCTCAACGGCGAGCGCATCGACCAGCTCCAGCCCTACGAGGTGGCGCGGGTGGGCCTCGGGCGGACCTTCCAGGTGACCCGCCTGTTCCGCCGGATGACGGTGCTGGAGAACCTCTACGTGCCGGCCCTCGCCAGAGGCGGCCACCACCGGGCGTCCGAGACCCGGAGCAAGGCGACGTCGGTGCTGGAGTTCCTGACCATGGAGCACTTGCGCAACGAGTACGCGCAGGCCCTCTCGGGCGGGCAGCAGAAGCTGCTGGAGCTCGGGCGACTGCTGATGCTCGACCCCGACGTCGTCATCCTCGACGAGCCCTTCGCGGGCGTGCACCCCCGGCTGATGGAGATCATCTACGAGTACATCCGCCGGGTGAACGGCGACGGCAAGGCCATCATCATCATCAGCCACCAGATGGACTCCATCTTCAGCCTGAGCCAGAGGCTCCTGGTGCTCGACTACGGGAACCTGATCGCGGACGGACCGCCGGACGAGGTCAAGCGGGACCCGGCGGTCATCGAGGCATATCTGGGGACGGAAGCCGATGAATCTTCCGGCGACGCATCATCCGGCGCCGTTTCCTCCGACAATGCTCCTGTCGGCAACGCCTCGTCCGGCGGCGTTCCACCGAGCAACGCCTCCCCCGACGAAGAGACCGCGGCGAGCTGACCCGTGACGAACATGGCGAGTCCTCCTCCCACCGACGGCGCCGTTCTGGAGCTCAGGGATCTCTACGTGGGCTATTACCGGGATCTCAACATCCTCCAGGGGCTGAACGTGAAGGCTCGGCGCAACCGGATCACCGCGGTGCTGGGCGCCAACGGGGTCGGCAAGTCCACCGCCCTGCGGGCGGCCTTCGGGTTCCTCCGTCCCAACGCCGGGGACGTCCTGCTCGAAGGCGCGAGCATCCTCCCGGTGCCCACCTACGAGCGCATCCGCAAGGGGCTCGCCTACATCCCCCAGCAGCCGGGGGTGTTCAAGGACATGACGGTGGAGGAGAACCTGGAGCTCGGCGGCTGGACGTTCCGGCGGGACAGGCGGCAGGTGCGCGAGAAGATGGAGGCCAACTACGAGCGTTTCCCGGTGCTCGGGGACAAGCGCCGGCAGGTGACCGGGGAGCTGTCCGGGGGGCAGCAGCGCATGGTGGAGATCGGTCGCACCCTCATGGCCGAACCGAAGGTCCTCCTGGTGGACGAGCCCACCGCCGGGCTCTCGAAGATGCTCTCCGAGGAGGTCTACGGGATGCTGGCGGCGCTGACCACCCGCGACGACCTGACCATCCTGCTCGTGGACCAGGAGATCCGGCAGGCACTCAAGATCGCGGACTACGTCTACGTCCTGGAGCTCGGACGGAACAAGTTCGAGGGCGAAGCTTCGGAGTTCGAGGATCTGGAGAAGGCGTTCTGGGTCGCGTGATCCTCCGGGGCCTCCCCGAATAGCGCTCGCACAACGGCCGGCACCACCTTACAATGGCGCGGTGGTTCCTTACCGCTCCGATTTCGTGCGAGGCGCCGGAGGAATCCATGAGCAGCCTCTCGACCCGGCGACGCCGGGGCCGGGCAAAGGGGTGGCGCCAGCGATCGGGGGGATGTCAACGTGCGGCCACTTCCGCTTGACCGGCGCCCGCTCGACGGGCAACAACGGAAGAGACGTGCGTACTACGGTTCCGGCAGTGTCACCATACAGGGAGGACAATAAATGAACAGTGACCAAGCCACGCACTGGCGCCGCACCCGCAACCTCATGTGGGTGACGCTCGCCATCTGGTTCGTGTTCTCGTTTGTCGTGCATTGGTTCGCCGATGCGCTCAACGGCGCGTCCTTTCTCGGGTTCCCGTTCGGCTTCTACATGGCCGCGCAGGGGTCTCTGGTCGTGTTCGTCGTGTTGATCTTCTGGTTCGCGAGAACCCAGGACAGGATCGACCGCGAATGCGGCATGGCCGAAGACGAGTGAGGGAGGACGATCATCATGAAGATGCAAGGCAGTTTCGTCGACAACCTGCCCAGGATCTATGGTCTCTACACGGGCGGGTTCATCATCTTTATCGGCATCATGGCCGTCCTCGAGCAGATGGGGGTCGGCGCCGACACCATCGGCATCCTGTTCGTCGCGTTCACCGTCGTCATCTACGCCGCCATCGGGTGGCTGTCGCGCACGATGCAGGTCGATGCCTACTACGTCGCGGGGCGCAGCGTCCCACCGGTGTTCAACGGCATGGCGACGGCGGCGGACTGGATGTCCGGCGCATCCTTCGTCGCGATGGCCGGCGGCATCTACATGGGCGGCCACGCCTACCTCGCGTTCGTCGTCGGCTGGACCGGCGGGTACGTGCTGGTGGCGTCCCTCATGGCGCCCTATCTCCGCAAGTTCGGCTGCTACACCGTGCCCGACTTCATCGGCACGCGCTACGGCGGCAACCTCGCGCGCTTCTGCGCGGTGCTGGTGCTGGTGGTCGCCTCGTTCACCTACGTGACGGCGCAGATCAACGCAACGGGCACCATCGCCTCCCGGGCGCTGCACATCCCGTTCGAGATCGGGGTCTGGTTCGGCCTGCTCGGCATCCTGCTCTGCTCGATGCTCGGCGGCATGAGGGCGGTGACGTGGACCCAGGTGGCGCAGTACATCGTGCTCATCATCGCCTACCTCGTCCCGGTGATCTGGATGTCGAACAAGCAGGGCTTCGGCGTCTTCCCGCAGCTCGTGTACGGCGATGCGGTAATGCGGCTGGGCGAGCTGGAGACCCTGCACCAGGTCGGGGTGCTGAAACCGGCTGAGGCGGTGCCGGGGCTCAGGGCGCTCACGGTGCCGCACGCCGCGGCCGGGACGACCATGCTCGATAGCTGGCGGTTCATCACCCTGACGCTGTGCATGATGGCGGGGACCGCATCGCTGCCGCACATCCTGATGCGCTACTTCACCACGCCATCGGTGAAGGCGGCGCGCCAGTCCGTGGCGTGGTCGCTGCTGTTCATCTTCCTGCTCTACTTCACCGCTCCGGCGCTTGCGACGTTCACCAAGCTCCAGGTGCTCGACCCGAACCTGGCGACGGGCATCATCGGCAAGAGCATCGCGGAGGTGACCGCGCTCGACTGGATCAGGAACTGGAGCGAGGTCGGCTTCCTGAAGGTGGTCGATTCGAACGGCGACGGCATCCTGCAGATCAACGAGTTCTTCATGCGCGGCGACATCGTCGTGCTGGCGACGCCGGAGATCGCGGGCCTGCCCTACGTCATCTCGGGTCTCGTCGCGGCCGGCGGCATGGCCGCCGCGATGTCCACCGCGGACGGGTTGCTGCTCGCCATCGCCAACGCCCTCTCACATGATCTGTACTACAAGATCATCGACCCGAAGGCGGAGACGAAGACGCGGCTCGTGGTGGCCCGGGTGCTCCTCATCGTGATCGGCGCGGCGGGTGCGTTGGTCGCGAGCCTGAAGCTCACGAGCATCCTCGGCGCGGTGGCCTGGGCGTTCGACTTCGCGTGCTCCGGGCTCTTCTTCCCGCTCGTCCTCGGCGTGTGGTGGAAGCGGGCGAACCGGCAGGGCGCGATCGCGGGAATGCTCGCGGGGCTCATCGCCGGAACGTGGTACCTCTACATGGTGCGGTTCGCGGGCATGGAGCCGTGGATCGGCATCGACCACCTGAGGTTCGGGATCATCGGCATGCCGGTGAGCCTCGTGGCGATGGTGGCGGTCAGCCTCATGACCGCGGCGCCGGACAAGGAGACCCAGGACATGGTCGACGCGACCCGGATTCCAAAGGGTGCGTCGGTCCTCGCCTCGTCGCACTGAGGTTGCAGGTCGTGGTGCACGCCGGGGCGGAGCCGTCCGCCCCGGCGTTTTTCGTTCCTGACCCGGCAGGTTTCTGCCGCAGCAGTCCCTGCCGCACTCGTTTCCATCCCGCCGTATCCTTCGGCTTCGGCAACGTCCGAGCCGTTCCGCGGCTATCGTCGCCGAATTCCCCGGAGGTACACTCCCTGTCCCTTGCGGCGCATCGGGAGGATGGCCGATCCAACGCCCCGCTCGCTTGCGGCGCGGGGCCGCTGATCTCACCGGCGGATGTACGAAGCGTTCCCAATCTGGGTACTGGCCGTCGACTACGTCCTCGGCGCGGTGATGTGGACCCTGATCGGCCGGTTCGGCATGGGATTGTTCCTGCCCGAGGACAGCAGCTTCTTCTTCATGCGGTTCTTCGTGCGCGCGACGAACCCGCTGCTCAGGCTCTTCGCGCCGGTGACCCCGGCCTTCCTCATCCCACCGCTGGTGCCGCTGTTCATCGCGTGGTTCTTCTTCATGATCCGCTTCTACCTGATACCGTGGCTGCTCGGATACTCGGTGATGGGCATGCTGTCGTTCCCGCTCGAGAGCGAGGTTGCGCACAGCATTGCGCGGGTCATCGGTACGTTCGTGAACTGAGCGCCGGTCCGGAAGGGGTGGCGTGCGTGCGCTCGGCGAGTGCGATGGCTGCGCCGGGTGCGTGCCCCACGGCCTTGCGAAGTCGACCTTGCGGACGAGCCGATGCGGGCTCCGGTATTCGGCGGTGACCCCGCGTCAGGTGACGGGCCGTCTCCGGGAGAAGGCCGGTGCGCTATGATATGACCCGCCGCCGGCGAGCGGCCGCCGGTTTCGCCGGAGCTTGTTTCAGCCGTGGGGTTCGGGAATACGAACTGTCCGCTTCCGCGGGTCATCGCACCCACGGCTCCTGATTCGAGGTTCCGCCCGTCCTGTCCGGCCGCCGGAAGCATGGCGCGGTCCGGAGCGGGGCGGTGACTCCACCATGACACGACGACTCACGTTCAATCTCGACGGCCGCATCGCGCTCGTGACCGGAGCGTCGAGTGGCCTCGGCCGGCATTTCGCCCGCACCCTCGCCGCGCACGGCGCTTCGGTGGCGCTCGCGGCACGACGCTTCGAACGGCTGGAGGCCCTCGCGGGCGAGATCCAGGAGGCCGGCGGTGCCGCGCACCCGGTGCGGGTGGACGTGACCGACGCACGCAGTGTCGAGGACGGGCTCGACTCGGTGCAGGAGGCGTTCGGGGCGCCCGACCTCCTCGTGAACAACTCCGGCATCGCACGCCCTGCCTCGACCCTCGACGTCACCGGGGAGGACTGGGCCGCGGTCATCGGCACCAATCTGGAAGGGGCGTGGCGGGTCGCGCAGGGGGCCGCGCGGCGCATGGTCGGTGCCGGGCGCCCCGGGGCGATCGTCAACGTGTTGTCGATCCTGGCGTTCGGGGTCACGGGAGGGCTCGGCTCGTATGCCGCTTCGAAGGCGGGACTGCTGCAGCTCACCCGGACCATGGCGATGGAGCTCGCCCGCCACCGGGTGCGGGTCAACGCCATCGCGCCGGGTTACGTGCGCACGGAGATGAACCGTGGATTCTTCGCGAGCGAGGCGGGGGCGGCGATGACCAGACGCATCCCCCAACGCCGCATCGCAGACCCGTCCGAGCTCGACGGGGCGCTGCTTCTGCTGGCGAGCGACGCATCGTCCTACATGACCGGCTCGACCATCGTCGTCGACGGGGGGCATCTCGCTTCCGGCCTTTGAGCGCCGTCGGAGGAAGACTCGTGGATTCCAGTTGCAGGCTCGCCGGCGAGGAGGCGGTGCCGAGGCGCTCACCGGCGAGCAGCACGGCGGTGATACGCTTGACGACCTGTCAATCAGTCAGGTACGAAAATCAGCGAAATCGGGGGAATTCCCGTCCAATCACTGCTCACGGTGGTAAAGGTGGGTTGACGGGAATTGCTGATCGGAGGAGAGCTGGAGTCGAACAACGTGCGACGGCGTGCAATCATGATCGACCTGCGGCCTTCGTCCCCGCGGAGACTCCCGGGATCCGGCAAGGTAACGACAAGCCGGGCGCATACGGCGCGACCTGCCCGCCTGTTCGGACGGACCCCGGCATGATCCCGGACGGACGAACCTCCGTGACCCGGTGAGGCGGCCCTGAAGAGCATGTCCGCCCGTATCGTCCGAGTCGTGTTGCCGGTGCTCATCCTTGCCGCCGGCATAGGGGGCATGACGGCGCTGGTCAAGAGCAAATCCGAACGCGAGCCACTCGAGGCGGAGGAGCGGGCCTGGACGGTGGCGGCGGTGACGGTCGAGCCGGGGACGGTGACCCCCCAGCTCGTGCTCTTCGCCCGTGTCGATTCCCCTCGCATCGCGCAACTGTCCTCGGCGGTGACGGCCGACGTGGAGACGGTCGACGTGCTCGAAGGCCAGCGGGCGAGCCGGAACGATCGGTTGCTCGCCCTCGACGATCGGGAAATCCGGCTCGTGCTCGCCCAGCGTGACGCCGAGTTGGCCGAGTTCGAAGCCGACCTGGAGCACGAGAGGTTGCGGCATCGAAACAACCTCGCCGCGATGGAACATGAGAAGGCGCTGCTGGAACTCGTCCGGCGCGAAGTGTCGAGGGCAAAGGATCTCGCCGACCGCGGGGTGGGATCGCAGGCCAGTCTGGATCAGGTACGCCGCGACGAAAAACGCCAGATGCTCGCAGTCGAGCAGCGCAGGCTCGCGATCCGTGAGCACGAGAGCCGCAGGAAACAGATCGAGGCGAAGCTCGCCCGGGCCACGGCCCAGCAAGCCCAGGCGATGCTCGACCTCGAACGCACGCAGGTGTATCCCCCGTTCGAAGGACGGATCACCGAGGTGCTCGTCTCCCCGGGCGACCGGGTGCGGCCCGGGGATCGACTGCTCGCCATGTTCGACACCGGGACGTTGGAGCTCCGCGCCCAGATCCCGATACGCCGCCTGCCGGTGGTGCATGCCGCCCTGGAACGCGGCGAGACCCTGGTCGCGCGGGCAGAGGTGGACGGCCGGGAAATCCGCGCCGTCCTGCATCGGATCACCGCTCGTGTCGACCCCGGATCGGGAGGCGCCGACGGTCTGTTCCGTGTCACCGAGGGCAACGCATGGCTGCAGATCGGACGCACGGTGGAGATCATCCTCGACCTGCCGCCGATACACGACGCGGTCGCCGTATCCCGCGAAGCGCTCTACGGCACGGACCGGGTGTTCGTGCTCGACGGGGAACGCATGAAGAGCATCGAGGTGGAACGGCTCGGCGAGATCCATGCCGGCGACGGCGCCGGCCGGCTGATCCTGCGCAGCCCGCACCTCGAGGCTTCGGATCGGATGATCGTGACGCATCTGCCGAACGCCATCGACGGATTGAAGGTGAAGGAGGCCGGCGCGGCGGCCGAGTAGCCTCCGTACCGCCCAACCGCCCTCCGGGCCGATGCGGATGCAAGCCGGCCACGGTGGCGGGTCACCTCCTGTCACGCATGGAACATCCAGGCGCCCCGCGACGGGGGCTATTTCCCGATTTGAGAATTACTTCTGTGAAATCAGCTCGCCATGTGATGTTGCGTGCAGAGGTGACGGCACCTCGATGATTCCGGGACAACGGGGGAGACCCCGGGAGCGCATCGTCGGCGATTGGTCCCGACGGCACGCAAGGCAGGTTCAGAAGAGGTCTCTGGCCACTCGAAAACCGATGTTGACGTCCCCGTATCCCACCGGATTCCCGACCCGGTTGGCAGGACGGCTGGCCCGGGGCAGGCTCAGCCAGGAGCCTCCGCGCATCATGCGCAGCCTGCAGGCCCCGTCCGGCTCCCGGACCGAGCCGTCGGAAGGTGCGCCGTCGTAGCTGTTGCGGCCACAGTCCTCCACCCACTCGTACACGTTTCCGACCACATCATGAACGCCGAACTCGTTGGCGGGGAAAGAGCCGACGGGCGCGGTGCGGGTATCGTCCCATCGGCTCCCGCATCCGTCGCAGTTGGCCCTGCCGCGGCCGATCTCGTTCCCCCAAGGGTACTTCGTACCGCTTCCAGCCCGCGCCATGTACTCCCATTCCGCCTCGCTCGGCAGCCGGAACCGTTTTCCCGTCAGCTCCGACAGCCATGCCGTGTAGGCCTGGGCGTCCTCCCAGGTCACGAGGATCACCGGCCGTTCGCCGCGCCCGAAACCGATGTCGCCGACCCCTTGCCGGCAGGCGCCCGCCGCGGCGCACGCATCCCATTGCGTGAACGTGGTCTCGTGCCTGCCGACGGCGAACGGGTGCGGAATGTCCACCGCCCGCACCGGCCCTTCGTCGGCGTCGCCGCCTCCCGACAAGTCACCCATCCGAAAGGTACCGGCCGGCGCCACGACCAGCTCCGGACAGACCTCGCAGTCTCGAATGATCGTGCCGGGGCGATGGGACGGCTCCGCCCCGTTTCCCCGCTCCGGCGGTTTCGAGGAGTCGTGCTCGGCCCCGAGCGTCATCCGGCCCGGGAGCAGCAGAACCGCGACGACGAACCAGGCGACGACGACCGTCCATCGTCCTCTGGCGATCATCATTTCCGGCATCGTTCCCACTCCCTTGTGCCACCGTGACAAGCAAGCCGATGCAACGGTCGGGGACGGATCAACCCCGATGGCCTGCGCCGCCGCCATCCGTTCGACAGGCATTATGCGACCAGTCATGCGAGTTGTCGCGCTCCGGTCAGTTGCCCGCGATCGTCATCCGCTCGATGAGAAGCGACCCGGTGCGAATCGCGCCCCGGGCATCGACGTCGGCGCCCACCTCGCGAATGCCGAGGAACATGTCCGCGAGGTTCCCGGCGATGGTGATCTCCTCGACGGGATACGCAATCTCCCCGCCCTCCACCCAGAAGCCGGCCGCACCGCGCGAGTAGTCGCCGGTCACGATGTTGGTGCCCATCCCCATCAGCTCCGTGACCAGCAATCCGGTGCCCATCTCGGCAAGTAGCGCCTCGAACGACTTCGACCCCGGATCGACCGTCAGGTTGTGGACTCCTCCCGCGTTGCCGGTGGTCGGGACCCCGAGCTTGCGCGCCGAGTAGCTGTCGAGGACGTAGCCCCGGAGCACCCCGCCGGTGACCAGATCCCGCGGCGCGGTCTCCACGCCTTCGCCGTCGAACGCGGCGCTGGCGAGCGCGCCGCGCAGATGCGGCTGCTCGTGGATCCGCAGGTGATCGGCCATCACGCGTTCGCCGAGCCGGTCGACGAGGAAGCTCGCCTTGCGGTAGAGGTTCGGGCCGCGAACCGCCGATACGAAATGGCCGATGACGCCCCGTGCGACGTCGGCTTCATAGAGCACGGGCGCGTTGCGTGTATCGAGCTTGCGCGCCCCGAGCCGGCGGATGGTGCGCCGGGCGGCGGTCGTGCCGATCTGCGACGCGGGCTCGAGTCGATCCGGATCTCGTCCGGTGGAGTACCAGTAGTCGCGCTGCATCCCCGAGGAATCCTCCGCGATGACCACGCAGCTCAGACTGTTGCGGCTGCTCGAAAAGCCTTCCAGGAAGCCGTGCGAGTTGCCGTACACGTAGTCGCCGTCGCGTCTGGAAACGGATGCGCCGTCCGAGTTGGTGATCCGTGGATCGTGGTCCCGCGCCGCCGTTTCCGCCTCCAACGCGAGCGAGATCGCCTCGTCGGCGGTAATCGCCCACGGATGGAACAGGTCCAGGTCGGGGGGATCGACCGCCATCAGTTCGGGATCGGGAAGTCCCGCGAACTCGTCCTGCGCGGTGTGGCGGGCGATCCGGCACGCAGCCTCCACGGTCTCCCGCACCGCCGGGCCCCTGAAGTCGGTGCTGCTCGCCGAACCCTTGCCGTGGCCGAAGTACACGGTGACCCCGAGGCTGTGGTCCCTCGTATGCTCGATGGTCTCGACCTCGCCGAGCCTGACGTTGACGTCGAGACCGGCGGATCGGCTGAGCGCCGCCTCCGATGCGCTGGCGCCGCTCTTCCTGGCGGTATCGACGGCCAGCGCCACGATCTCGCGTAGCGGGCCGAGGTCATGCTCGGAGGGAGGCTCGATGCTGCGGCTGTTGTCGTTCATGCAGGTGGTTGATCCCTTGTCCGTGAAGTCCGGCGAGGCTGCGCCTCGGACCGGCGAGGCATACGCTGGACCACTGGCTGAGTCCCCTGGAACGCCTCGTGCAAAATTCGACTCGATCATGAAGATGATGGCGTCTCGAGGATTCTAGCGCGAGCAGCGCTCGATCCGAGGTGACGGAGGTCACGAGAACGGGGCGAAAGCCGCCCGCATGGCCCGCATGGTCACCTGGGCTGCATTCTGATCGCGCCGTCGAGCCGGATGACGGAGCCGTTGAGCATCGCGTTGGCGATGATGTGCTCGACGAGGTCCGCGAACTCGCCGGGCTGTCCGAGCCGGCGGGGAAACGGCACCGACGCGGCGAGGCGTTCGCGCACGTCCTCGGGCATTCCGTCCAGCATCGGGGTGTCCATCAGGCCGGGGGCGACGGTCATGACCCGGATCCCCAGGCTCGCGAGATCCCTGGCCAGCGGCAGGGTCATTCCCACCAGCCCCGCCTTCGACGCCGCGTAGGCGGCCTGGCCGACCTGTCCTTCGTATGCGGCGACGGAGGCGGTGGCAATCATGACCCCGCGCTCGCCGGTCTCGTTCACCGGGTCGAGGCCGGCCATGTCCGCCGCGCACACCCTCATCACGTTGAACGTGCCGATCAGGTTGACCTCGACGACCCTCCGGAATCCGTCGAGGGGCGCCGGCCCGCTCCGGCCGACGAGGCGTTGCGCGGGCGCGATGCCGGCGCAGTTGACGCAGATGCGCGCGGGGCCGTGCGCTGCACGGGCGCGAGCGATCGCGTCTTCCACGCCGGCGGCATCGGCGACGTCGCAGGCGAGACCGAGGCCGCCGACCTCCGCACCGACCGCAACTGCCGCCGCTTCGCCCAGATCCAGCACCGTCACCTTCGCTCCGGCCCGGGCGAGCCGGCGCGCGGTCTCGGCGCCCATTCCCGAGCCACCGCCGGTGATCACCGCCGAATGTCCTGCAACGTTCATGTCGCCCCCTGGTCGCCGGCGCGGAGTCTAACGCGAAGCACGGTGCCACGGTGCGCCGCGCGGGACGCGCTTCATGTTTCGGATGGCCCCATATGACCGGGGGTGAGGAGACGGATGACGCCGCGGGCGGTCAGGGCAATCCCGGATGGTGTGGCCGGAGGCCATGGAAAGGAATGCGCCATGGACCTTCCCGCGATATGGAGCGCACGTCGCGCCTCCGGCCTCCCCGACGCGGACGCCGCTCCGCCCGGTCCGCGGTGGCGGTGAGGCATCCGGATGCGCTGGCACCGGCCTGGCCGGCGCGTTCAGGGCAGCACGATGGCCGGCAACTCGTCGAGGGTCCGGATCTCCACGTCCGGCGCATCGGGCAGCCGTTCGCGGGCCTGGCCGAAACGGTTGCACCAGGCGACCCGGAACCCGAACGTCGCCGCCGCCGCCGCGTCCCATGCGTTCGAGGACTGGAAGCTCACCTGCCCCCGGCCGACACCCAGGGCATCGGTGGCGAGCTGGTACACCTCCGGCGACGGCTTGTACATCCCCAGCTCGTCCACGGACAGGACCTCATCCAGCGCCCCGCCGATCCCGGCGCTTTCCACCGCCGCCTCCAGCATCATCGGCGAGCCGTTCGAGAGGATCGCGGTCCGGAGGCCAGCTTCCTTGAGAGCGTTCAGCACCCCCGGCACCTCGGGATAGCAGTCGAGGCTCAGGTAGGCGTTGAGCAGGTCCTCGCGCAACGCCGCGTCGTCGACCCCGTGGGCGTCGAGCGCGAAGTCGAGGCCGTCCGCCGTGACCCGCCAGAAATCGACGTAACGGTCGAGGATGGTGCGCTGCCACGTGTATTCGAGCTGCTTGGCGCGCCACGTCCCGGACACCGCGTCCGCCTTGCCGCCGAGCCTCGATCGATGTTTCCCGACCGCCGAATGCACGTCGAACAGCGTGCCGTACGCATCGAAGACGCACGCCTTGATGCCGATGAATTTCGTCAATGTCGTCGCTCCTTCGCCGATCTTCGATTACGGAGCGCCAGCGCGGCGTCTCCTCAAATCCACACCCGGATGCGCTCGGCGAGCCTGCCGATGGCATCGATGTCCCCGAGCTTCAGGCCCCAGTTCATTGCCAGGCGATCATCCTTGACGCGGGGCAGGACGTGCACGTGGAAATGCATCACCGACTGTGCCGCCGCCGGGCCGTTGCACTGCACGAGATTGAGGCCATCGGGAGCCAGCGTCCGCGCCAGCGCGCCGGCCACCTTCTTCGCCGTTGCCGCAGTGCGCGCGAGCACGGCGTCGGACACCGCGTACAGGTCGGTCGCATGTTCCTTGGGAATGACCAGCGCGTGACCCTCGTTCGCCGGATTGATGTCCATGAACGCGAGGGTCGCATCGTCTTCGAACAGCTTGAACGAAGGCACCTCGCCCGCGACGATCTTGCAGAAGATGCAATCCGGATCACGGTTCATCGCGCGCCTCCTTCCGTTCGAAGCCAGCCGTAGCCGGCCAACGACCCGGCACCCCGGCGAGTCTACTGCCCAGCCCGATCTCGCGCGAGACGCCGCCTGCGCCAAGCTCGAATACGGCGTCACCGATTGCGGTGCCGTTTGAATCGAAGCTCCGCTCGACGAAGACACCGGCGGCGCCCGCTTCGAGCAGGACGACGGTGGACGCCCGCGTTCCGTAGTCGCGGCCCAGGATGAACCGTGACGAGCGCGACCGCCTGCGCCCGAGGCCGCTTCCGGTGTCGGCGCAGAGCGCGGCGACGCCCGCGTGGCCCTGTACCGCGAGGAGTGCGAGCAGCTCCGGGACGCGCACGTCGGGTTCGGCAAGGAGCCGTTCCAACTCCGCCTTTCCTTCCTTCACCTTGGGCCAGGGCGTGTCCAGCAGGTGGTTGCTCAGTCCGTATACCCCGGGACCGAGCCGCATGGCCCCCGGAGACCGGTTCGACGCGAACGCCAGCGTCTCCCCGTCCATCGCGAGCAGGCTGAACCCGTTGTAGCGACGTCCCTCCTCGACAACGCGGTCGAGATACTCCGGCGCCGATTCGCCGCCGGTGAGGAACGCGCCGACGAGCACGCCGCGTGAAGGGGCACCCGCGCGGCGGTCCGCGGCGGGATCGTGATAGTTGGTCACCGCCGCGAACCGCCCGCCGCGGGTGATCCCCATCCACGTCCCGCCCGCTTCGAGGTCGCGGCCCGCGAGCACGCCGGGGGCGTCCTCCCACCAGTGCGCGGGCGCGGCGGGGCGCGCGTGGTACTCGTCCCGGTTCGCCGCGACCACGAGTGGATAGCGCGGATGGCGTCGCCACGCGAGGTAGATCAGGCACATGGGCCGGTCCGTACGGCGTGGCCGGATCGAACGTGGCCGAGAGTCGCGAAATCGAGCGTGTCGATCTTCTCGATCTGGCTCGCGACGCCGAATTCCGGAGTCATCACATACATCGCCACATCCACGGAGGGGGCGAGATGTGGACTATGGGATCGTGAATTGCCATTGGAGTTCGTGCCGTTTGCGGGCAACGTCGAACTCGCGCTGGACGTCATCCCTGTCCTTTCTCCCCAGGCGCGTCCAGCGGGTCACGGCGTTGGGATTCTGCGTGGTGTCGAAGCCGTTGGGCAGGGATATTCCGATGAGGTTGCTGACCAGGAAGCGATCGTGGAAATCGTCCCAGACGAAGACCTCGGCCTGGAGGCCGGCCGCGCGCAAGGGGTCTGCAAGTTCTTCGCGGAAGCGGCGTTTGAAGGAGTCGGCTTCCTTATGTGAAACACTGGGCCTTGCGGTGGTGTGCCTGGGTTCGACGCTCATCGACACTCATCCGAATGAGCGATTCGGCTGGCTTTCTGCTCCATTTCCTGAAGAATCTCGTTCTTATGAGCCTCGCGCCAGGAAGCGGTGAGACTGCCGGAAAACGCCCTGCCGAGCAGGACGCCGAAGAGATCGGCAATGCGTTGTGCGGATTGTATCCGCGCTCGATGAATGGACGTCAGATTCATCAGCCTCGACCGGAAGCGGTGCTGCCTCTGCATGGGCGGCAAGGGCAATTCGATCGATTCGACGATCCGCTTCGAGATTTCCTTGAACGTGGCCCCGCGGCCGAGCGATTGCAGGTACGTCGTGCGGATCTTGCACCAGCCGAACAGATACCAGGGATCGACGTCGGGTCCGCAGATGAGGTTCTTGAATCCCTGGTTGGTGCACATCGGGACACCGGCGACCGCGACGAGCCCGATCGGCGCCCTGGAAGAGAGAAGAACCGAGCTCTCGGGCACCATCGCGGCTGAGCAGCTTGCCAAGCCTTCCTCGGTCAGCGTGCGCGCCGTGTGATCGAGGGACCAGCCATCGAGCTCCGACAGATCCTTCGGGGTTGCCCATGGGATTCCTCCGCCCCAGAATTCCGGGCGTTCCGTCCTGGGCGTCGCCCCCGAAACGACATCGCACATTTCGCTGATCCGCTTGACCGGCCATTGCATCGGATTCGTTGCGGGATCGCCGAACATGCGGACGAAGAGGGACGGGAGGATGCGGTCGGCTTTGGCATCGGCTTCGGCGCGGAGACGGCGGAGATTATCCGCTTGGTCGAGTATCTCGACGATACGCCTCTGCTCCGCCAGAGGCGGGAGAAGAATCTCGACCTGCCTTACGTCCTTGTCGGAAACCGCGGGGTAGCTTGCGCCTCTGACCTGTGCCGTCAGCGCCGCAACGAATCCTGGAGTGATCGTACGATAGAACAGGTAGCGTGGTTCGACGACCGCGCGATCCGGCCGAAGGACACAAAAACCCGTTGAGGCAATATGACCGTCAAGACACGCCGGTACCATTGCAACGGCGTTGAGGTTCGGACGCACCGTCGACACCAGGATGTCACCCTTGCGAATGGCTTTTCGTGCACGACTCGGAGCGTTGGCGCCCGATAACGTTTGATGTTCTGCAATCGCCTTGCAAGTACGATCAATTCCGGAAATGTCGACGTAATGGAACTCACTGGCAGGGTCCCGGCGTGGATCGCACAGTTCAGCAGGTTCGCAGACGTCAGCGATGGTTGCGACGTTCCTTCCCATCACGATCTCTCTGCATCCGGGAGCCGCTGGCGGACTTGCCGTCTCAGAGCTTCCAGACGCCGCACGGCTTCCTGCCGATCGATCGGTGATGCCTCGTTTTCGAACGACCCGTAGCGGAATTGAACGGCATACGGGTTGTACTCGATCAGATCCTCGAATCGCCCGGCTTCGGGTTCCCGTCTTTCCACAAGGCGCAGCAGATAATCCAGATCGTGGGTCAGCGGGTACGGTTCGCCCAACAGGATGATCCAGACCTTGAACAATTTTTCGGCCGCCTGCTGAGCATGGAATCCGGCGATCTCGTCGGCGAAGACGGCTGGATCGTCCATCCCCCGGAGTGCGCGGAGGTCGCGTTCGGCCGCTTCCGGAAGGGTGCGGGCGTCGTCAAGGTCGCTCATAAAGCACCTTCCCTTCCCGAAGCGCCTGCGCCAGAACGTGGTTGAGGGAGTCGCGCCAAAATTCAACCTCGTCGAGGCTGTAGACAAGAATGTCCTTCGGGACGACAAAATCCGACAGTGCTCTCCAAAGACGCACCGCCTCCAGCCGGCGGCTTCGGGTTTTCCCGAACGGCTCGGATTCGACGACCACCAGATCCACGTCCGATGCCTCCCTTGCGTCGCCGCGTGCTCGGGAGCCGAACAGGATCACCTGTTCGGGATCGACTGCTTCGACGATGGCCCGGACCATCTGGTCGAGGAGCTCGTCGGTCACAGGGGTCATTGCTCCACCTCGCTCAGGAGCTTCTCCAGCCCCGCGGCAATCTCGCGCTCGATCGCGAGCACGTCGCATATCAGCTTCGCCGGGTCCTCGTCGGATGCTTTCTCCGCCACATGCGGCTTGTAGCGCGATGCGGCAAGGTTGTAGTCATTCTCGACGATGGTATCGAAAGGCGTCCACCAGCAGCGAGGCTCGTCGCTGCCGGGTTCGAGGACGGTCCCGGCTTCCGCGCCCGGGGGCTCACGGTAACGCGACACCTTGTACTCGCCCCACACCGAGAGCAGGCCCGGGATGTCGTTCTTCTCCGGCGTCTCGGGACGGCCGCCGCTCTGGATCTTGTCGGGGTCGTAGCCGTCGTTGCGGATCTCGTAGAACCAGACGTGCGCGGTCGCCGCCCCGCCTTCGGCGGGTTCGACCACGGGGCGGCGGAAGACGATGACGGAGGTCTTGACCCCGGCGTAGGGCCTGAAGACCCCGGCCGGCAGCGAGACCACCGCCAGCAGCTCGAACTCGCGCAACAGCTTCTCACGCAACTCCCGGTGTGCCCTGGTCGAGCCGAACAGCGCGCCTTCCGGCACCACCACCGCACAACGCCCGCCCGGCGCCAGTGAGCGGAGCATCAGGGCGAGGAACAGCAACTCGCTCTTCTTCGATCGGGTCGGCAGGTCCCACCGGATCGATTCCCTGGGGATCTGGCCGGCAAAGGGCGGGTTCGAGAGGATCACCCGGTAGCGCCGGTGCAGATCATCCTGGGTGAGGCCGCTCATCTCGGAGAGGACGTTCGCGCGCTTCAGACCCGCGCGGCGGATCCCGTGGAGCACCAGGTTCATCATCGCGATCCGCATCATCTGGCGCGATACGTCGGTGCCGTGGATCGAGGCTTCGAGCCGGCGCCAGTCGGGGATCTTCTCGCCGGGACCCTTCCGGCAGGTCTGGAGGGTCGGGAGCGCCTTCCTGGCCTCTTCGAGGGTCTGGCCGCGCTTCTCCAGCCAGTCCTCGCCGTAGATCGGCACGTCCTCCGGGGCCTCGCTGTAGCGGGCGAGGATATGGTCCACGGCGTCGATGAGGAAGCCCGCGGTGCCGCAGGCGGGATCGTAGAGAGTGTCGCCGAGGTCCGGGTCCACCATCTCGACCATGAAGGCGCGGATCTGGCGCGGGGTGCGGAATTGCCCGTTCAGCGCGGACTGGCCGAGGTGGGTCAGGAGGTATTCGAAGACGTCACCCTTCACGTCGGGGCCGAGCCTGCGGAACTCGATCGAGTCCAGCTCGTCGATCACCTGTTTGAGCACGTTGGGATCGGCGATTTCCAGGACCGCGTCGCGAAAGTACCCGGCGACCCGAGGCTCGTCCTTCACGAGCGAAGCCATGTAGGCGAACACCTCGTCGCGGACGAAGTCGCGTAGCGCGGCGCCGCTCTTGAAGCGCCACCTGGACCAGCGGTAGCGCTCGGCCTGCAAGGGAAAGAGACGCGCCCCGTTGCCGCCGGCGCCGAGGCGGTCCCTGAGCTCGCGGGCCGCCTCTTCCTCGTCGAGGAGCTTCAGATAGATGAGATAGGAGATCTGCTCGATGTAGGTGACGGGGTTCGTGACCCCGCCCGCCCACAGGACGTCGGTGATCCGGTCGAGCTTGCGGCGGAGGCTCTGATCCATCGTCACCCTCGTCGGTTCGTATGGAACAACTCGTTCCCCACCCGTCCACGGCATTGGTCGGGGGCGGACGTGCTCCAAGGGGCGGCCTCATGGCGCAGAGCGATCGCTTGCCCCCGCGATTCACATGTTCCGCCGGTACTGCCCCCCGACCTCGAACAGGGCGTCCGTGATCTGCCCAAGTGAGCAGCAACGCACCGCATCCATCAGCATCGCGAACACGTTCTCCTCGCGGATCACCGCGTCGCGCAGGCGGTCGAGCGCGGCGGGCGCCGCATCCGCGTGCCGTTCGTGGAAGGCGGCCAGCCGTTCGAGCTGGCGCTCCTTCTCCTCCTCGGTGGAGCGGGCAAGGGGGATGACCGTCTCCTCGGGCCGCGGGTCCGGGTTGATGAACGTGTTCACCCCCACGATGGGCAGCGATCCGTCGTGTTTCTTCTGCTCGTAGAAGATCGACTCGTCCTGGATCTTCCCGCGCTGGTAGCCCGTCTCCATCGCCCCGAGCACCCCGCCGCGCCCGGAGATCCGGTCGAACTCCGCGAGCACCGCCTCTTCGACCAGATCGGTGAGCTCCTCGATGACGAACGCGCCCTGGTTCGGGTTCTCGTTCTTCCCGAGGCCCCATTCCTTGTTGATGATCATCTGGATGGCCAGCGCGCGCCGCACCGATGCCTCCGTGGGCGTGGTGATCGCCTCGTCGTAGGCGTTGGTGTGCAGGCTGTTGCAGTTGTCGTAGGTCGCGATCAGCGCCTGCAGCGTGGTGCGGATGTCGTTGAAGTCGATCTCCTGGGCGTGCAGGGAGCGTCCGGAGGTCTGGGCGTGGAATTTGAGCTTCCGGCTGCGCTCCCCGCCGCCGTACCTCTCGCGCATCGCCACCGCCCAGATCCGGCGGGCCACCCGCCCCATGACCGAGTACTCGGGGTCCATCCCGAAGGAGAAGAAGAAGGAGAGGTTCGGCGCGAAGTCGTCGATGCCCATCCCGCGCGCGAGGTACGCCTCGACGTAGGTGAAGCCGTTGGCGAGGGTGAATGCGAGCTGCGAGATGGGGTTCGCGCCCGCCTCGGCGATGTGGTAGCCCGATATCGACACCGAGTAGAAGTTGCGCACCCGGTGGCGGATGAACCACTCCTGGATGTCCCCCATCACCTTGAGCGAGAACTCGGTGGAGAAGATGCAGGTGTTCTGGCCCTGGTCCTCCTTGAGGATGTCCGCCTGCACGGTGCCGCGGACGTTCGCGAGCGCCCACGCCCTGATCTTCTCCTCCTCCCCGGCGTCGGGCCGGCGTCCGTGCTCGTCCCGGAAGCGGTCGAGCTGCCGGTCGATGGCCGTGTTCAGGAACATCGCCAGAATCGTCGGCGCGGGGCCGTTGATGGTCATCGACACCGAGGTCGCGGGATCGCAGAGGTCGAAGCCGTCGTAGAGCGCCTTCATGTCGTCGAAGGTGGCGATCGACACCCCCGAGTTGCCCACCTTGCCGTAGACGTCGGGGCGCCGCGCGGGGTCGAAGCCGTAGAGCGTCACCGAATCGAACGCGGTCGAGAGCCGCTTCGCGTCAGCGTGGGCGGAGAGCATCCTGAAACGGCGGTTGGTCCGGAACGCATCGCCCTCGCCGGCGAACATGCGGGAGGGGTCCTCGCCCTCGCGCTTGAAGGGGAACACGCCGGCGGTATAGGGGAAGTGGCCGGGCAGGTTCTCCTTCATCAGGAACTTGAGGATCTCGCCCTCATCCTCGAAGCGCGGCAGCGCGATCTTGGGGATCGAGGTGCCGGAGAGCGAGGTGTGCCGCAGGGTGGTGCGGATCTCGTGCTCGCGGATGCGCACGACGTATTCGTCGCCGGAGTAGGCCGCCTTCACGTCCGGCCAGCCCTCGATCAGCGCTCTGGCCCGCGGGTCGAGGGCTTCGTCGCGCGAGCGTTCGAGCCGTTCGAGCGCGGCGATGCCGGGGCCGGATTCGTGCGGCCCGCCGGCCTCGCCCGTCTTTCCCGCCTCCTCCAGAAGGCGGCGGGCCTCGCGCAGGTGCTGGCGCTCGCGGGCGATCGAGACCTGCCGTTCGACGCCGGCGTGATAGTCGCGCACGGTTTGCGCGATCTCGGAGAGGTAGCGGCTGCGCCCGGCGGGGACGATCGCGCGGGTGCGCCGTGCGGGCGCCCGTCGTGCGACGCGAGAGGAGACGTGCATATCCGGGGCTGGAAGCGCCCCGTCGTTCCAATCCACCAGACCCCGCTCCTTCAGGACGGCCACCAAGCGGTGGTAGAGGGCGGTCACCCCGTCGTCGTTGAAGCGCGACGCGATGGTGCCACAGACCGGCATTTCATCGAGGGGCGTCGCGAACGCCTCGCGATTGCGCTGCACCTGCTTGCCCACGTCGCGCAGCGCGTCCTCGGCGCCCTTGCGGTCGAACTTGTTGATGGCGACGAGCGCCGCGAAATCCAGCATGTCGATCTTCTCGAGCTGGCTCGCGGCGCCGAACTCCGGGGTCATCACGTACACCGGCACGTCCACGAACGGCACGATCCCGGCATCGCCCTGACCGATGCCGCTGGTCTCCACGATCACGAGGTCGAAGCCCGCGATGCGCGTCGCGGCGAGGACGTCCGCGAAGGCGGCGGGCACCTCGCGGCCCGACGTCCGGGTGGCGAGGGAGCGCATGTAGACGTTCGGATGGCCGATCGCGTTCATGCGGATGCGGTCGCCGAGCAGCGCCCCACCGGTCTTGCGCCGCGACGGATCGATCGCGATGACCGCGATGCGCAGCGAATCGCGCCGGTCCAGGCGCAGGCGACGCACCAGCTCGTCGGTCAGCGAAGACTTGCCGGAACCGCCGGTGCCGGTGATGCCGACCACGGGCGGCGAGGCCGGCGACGCGGCGCACGTCGCCGACGCACGCGGCATCATCGCACGCGTCGCCGACGCGCCCTCGCGGATCGCGGCCAGCATGGCGGGCTCGATGAAGCCGTCCTCGATGGCGGTGATGACTCGCGCCAGTGCGTGGCGGTCCCCGGCGGCGAGACGGTCGAGGCTGTCCGGGGGGACGGCGCGGTGCGCGCCGGCGTCGCAACGCGCGATCATGTCGTCGATCATCCCGCGCAAGCCCAGGGTGCGGCCGTCCTCCGGCGAGTAGATCCGGGTGACGCCGTGCGCGTGCAGCGCGCGCATCTCCTCGGGGATGATCACCCCGCCGCCGCCGCCGAACACGCGAATCGCGGAGCCGCCGCGCTCGCGGAGCATGTCCGCCATGTACTTGAAGTACTCGACGTGCCCGCCCTGGTAGGAGCTCACCGCGATCGCGTGGGCGTCCTCCTGAAGCGCCGCGACGACGACCTCCTCCACCGACCGGTTGTGCCCGAGATGGACGACCTCTGCGCCCGCCGACTGGAGGATCCGGCGCATGATGTTGATCGAGGCGTCGTGCCCGTCGAACAGGCTCGCCGCGGTGACGAAACGGACCCTGGCGGCGGTCTCGGCACCGGCTTCGGGAGTGCGCGTGGCGACGCGCGTAGCGGAATGGCGATCATCAAGGGCGGGCTCGGCCATATCTCGGGCTCCAGTCCTGAACCTCATGAGGGCGCGTGATGGCATCCGGCGCGGGCGAGGCCGGGGAGCCTCGCCAGCCCGCGATCCGGAACGCACCGCCGCACTCGCATCGTGAACCAGTGAAGGTTGCAGGCTGAGAGCCTGCGCCGCAGAACACTCTCGGAACGAATTGGTGGGAAATGATATCCAGAAATAGAGGAAAAATCGGACTAATGTGGAAATTCAAATCCCGTTTTTCGGCCTGATTCTCCCGCTGAGTGGGTGGATGTTTCCGCCGATTTTTCTGCGGCGCAGGCTTCTGGGGGAGCGCAGGTGGCTGATCCAGTCTGCGCAGCCCTGACTGACCGCGCGTAGCATCCGGTCGCCCATGACGCAGGAGGCTACTCCATGAACGTCAGCGAGCAAACCCGGAACGAGGTATGGCAAGGCCTCCCGGATGCCGCACGGCTGGAGCGATACTACGTTGCTCTCTCCGACCGGCACCGGCGCAATCACCGGCGACTTCGGTTCGCGTTGCTGGTTGCGGCGGCCGGAGACATCTCCACCTTCTTGAATCTGCTTCCCGAAGATTTCCAGTGGATTGCCGAAATTGCCAGCGCTCCGATAGTGGTTTTCGTGATTCGGGATCTGGTGTCGGATGACGCGAAGAAGGCTGCCATCCTGCACACGATCAGCGTCGAATGTGGCGATTTGGAGAATCAGTGGCGTGATTCGTGGAGCGCTGTCGACCAGGCCTCCGCCGAAACCGAAGCAAGGACACACGAAATCACGATGCCCCGGCCCGTCGCATTCAGCGTCGGGATGAGTCGATAACGCCACGGGCGATTTCGACGACGGCATCGGCGCTCTCCGCGGCGCCGCCGACTCGATCCAGGCATCGCGCGCGACGGCCACCGCATGGGCGGCGAGGATCGTCTTGCCGCCGCCCGTGGGCAGGCGCAGACAGACATAGGGCGCGTCCGGCAGCGCCTCGAGCGGGACGTAGGCCCCGGCGTAGCGGCCGAGCCGCGCGGCCTGCTCCGGCTTCCGGACGATCTCCTCGTAGGCGTCCTTCGGCCCGACCCCGCGCGCGTCCTCCAGGAACCGGCGCAGGATCGCGAGCGTGTCCTCTTGATATTGCTTGAGCTCCACGGTCAGGCCCTCGCCTTCACGTCGTAGGGCGTCTGCTTGAAGGTCAGCCGCTCCGCCTTCAGGGTGGCGGCGGAAAACGCCGAACGCGCGCCGTAGACGGTGAGCGAACCGTCGAAATCGCCTGCCGCCGCACGGATCCGGTGCAGGGTGCGCCGGGTCAGGACGTTGCCGCCGCCGGCGGACCTGTCGCGCAGAATGCCGTTGTAGAGCACGGCGCAGCCCCGACCCTCATGCGCGCCGAGGAAGGGGGAGGGCTTTGCCGGAGCGGTCCAGGGCCGGCCGGCTCGCTCCGGCGTCAAGACGCCGGTACGCCTGCGGCTGCAGCGGCAGCAAGTCCCGCTCTACCCGCGTGGAAGGCAAAGGCGCCAGCTCCGACGCCTCGCCTCCCGCTGTCCAGCGCTCGCTCCCGTTCGCCCGCGGGGACACGGGCGATCCGCCCGCACGGAGGGCGACATGAGGAAATTCGAGGACGCTCGGCAGCGGTGAATGATGGGACCCGCACACAAACGGTGTGGCGAGCTACCACTGTTTTTCCCGGTGGATGGTTTTTGCGGCGGTGAACCTCACCAGTGGCCGCCGATGATGCCTCGTTTCCGGGCGCGTGACCGGCGAAACTTTGGCAGACCCGTGGTTCGGCGAACGCTGTCCACGCCAAGCGCGGGACGGGTCAGGCGCGGGATGCGACGTTGCCGCCCGGCCCCGTGCGCGCGGGCGCCCGGAGGGCGGATACACGGGACAGAAGCTCCTCGCCGGTGGCGCATTCGATGATCCAGTCGCTCACCCGGTCCAGGTCCTCACGTACCGTCATGCCCTCCAGCAAGACCGACAGGCGCTCCGCCGTCTGCGCGTCGAACTTCAGCGCCGCCTGGCGGCCGAGCCGTCTGCCTTCTTCGACACGTTCCCTTTCAGTAGTCTCCGCCTGAATCTCCGCGCGAATCTCCGCGCGAATCTCCGCGCGTACCCTCGCATCCCATCGGTTCAGGTTCGCTTCCAGCAACGTCGCCATCTCGACCCCCTCCGCTCGCTCCATCTCATCGAACGACGGCAACTCCAGACCGCCGCCCGTCCTGTCTGCTTCCAGCGCCTTCGCCCAAGCGTACAGCGCCCGTCGAAACGCTTCGTTCTCCGCGCCGGGGAAGCGTTCCATCTCCTCCCGCAGCCGCGCCAGCAGCAGCTCCCGCGAGGAACCGCTTCGTTGCAACCGCACCGTCGCCGCCACCCGGTTCTCCGCCGGCCAATCGTCCGGCGACCTCGCTCCGGCGTCAAGGCGCCGGTACCTCTGAGGCTGCAACGGCATCAGGTCCCGCTCCACCCGCGCCGAGGGCAAAGGCGCCAGCTCCGACGCCTCGCCCGGCGCCGTCCAGCGCTCGCTCCCGTTGTACACCACGATCGGCAGCACCCACGGCAGGCCCCCTTCCCGCTTCACCACGCCTCGGCGAACCAACCGCTCCAGCAACAGATCCGTATATTCGCGCATCCGCTTCGCCATGTTCCGGTCCACCGTGGACTGGAACTCGATCAGCACCAGGAGGCAGGACTGCTCACCGTTCCCGAGCGTTCCGTCACGGAAGCACGCCCGCCAGACCATGTCGCCGGCGCGCTTGCGGTGCTCGTCGTCGAAGAACTCCGACGACAGATCCTCCAGGCTCGTGAGGTCCAGCTCGTCCACCCAGTCGGGGATGACGAGGCGCAGCAGGTCCGCCACCACTTCGCGCAGGGCGTAGATGTACTTGTGGGCGGCGTCGTGATCCATGAAAGGGACGATAACGGGACCACGGGTGGCGGTCCGTGGACCTTCGGCCCGTCCGGCACAGGCCGTCGCCCATCGTCATGTACGATATCCGCTCGTGGGGGTATGGGCGATCCACCCGCCACCGAACCACAACACACCGCGGTGTCGGCAGACGCTGTCCACGCCGGACGCGGGGCGGGCCAAGTGCGGGATGCGACGTTGCCGCCCGGCCCCGTGCTCGCGGGCGCCCGGAGGACGGATACTCGGGACAGAAGCTCCTCGCCGGTGGCGCATTCGATGATCCAGTCGCCCACCCGGTCCAGGTCCTTCCGTGCCGTCAGGCCCTCCGGCAAGACCGACAGGCGCTCCGCCGTGAGCGCGCCGAACTTCAGCACCGCCTGATGGTCGAGCCGCATGCCTTCTGCGGCGTGACTCCTTTCGATGCCCCGCGCACGCTCCTCCGCACGCATTCCCGCTTCCCACCGCATCCGGTTGGCCTGAAACAACGTCGTCATTTCGCCTCCACCCTCTTGCCCCCGCTCAAGCATCCCGAGCGAGGGAAACACCGAATCCTGGCCCGGATTCTTCCACCGCTTCGCGGAGCCATCGGTCGAGGTTGCGCGATGCCGCCGCGAGCCCGTGTCCGGCGCGGACCCGGGCGCGGGCTGCCGCCCCGGCCGCGGCCAGAGCGACCGGATCGGCCAGGGCCTTCTCCACCGCATCCGCGAACGCGGCGGCGTCGCCCTCCGGCGCGAGCCACCCCCCGGCGCCGTGAACCACAATCTCCCCGACCCCGCGCGTCTCCCCCGCGACCACCGGCACCCCCAGCGCCTGGGCTTCGAGCATCGCCATGCCGATCGGCTCCCCGAGCGCGGGCCATACGAAGAGGTCGCAGGCGCTCACAATTCCGTTCAGCGCAGCGCCGCGCCGCGCCCCGAGACAGGTCACCCGCCCGGCCGATACGAGCCCCGCGAACACCGTCTCCACCTCGGGGCGGGCGGGGCCGTCGCCTGCCACGAGCAGATGCCACGGCACGTGCAGGATCCGTTCGAGGGCACGGGCCAGCAGCCTGAACGATTCCGCCTTGCGCCCGCCGCGCATCATCGCGACGCAGGCGAGGAGCGGCGCCGAGGGATCGGCGCACACCGCACGCGCGATACGTGCGCGACGGCGCGAGCGGTCGCCGCGCGACACGCAGGTCTCGATGTCGATGAACGGTGCGAGGCGGCAAAGTCGTGCGCCGCCGCCGGGCGGCCGTTCGAGGTCAGGCACGTCATCCGGGGAGCCACGCGGGTCATGGATGAGGTCTTCGAGGTCGTCTGGCAGCCGTTCGAGACCGAACACGTCATCCGGGAATTCACGCGGGCCACGAGCGGGATCTTCGAAGCCGCCGAGCAGCCGTTCGAGGCCGGGCACGTCGTCGGGGTTGAGCGCGATCACCCGGCCGGCCCGCGCGAGCGCCGCCGCGACGGCACGATGGCCGTGCCGCCACACGCCTTGCGCCTGCTTCGGCGCATACGACGCCTCCGCGACGAGGTAGGGGATCCTCAGCCGGGCGCTGACGCGAGGGCCGATCCAGTCCGGCGCCTTGTGGTAGAGGTGGTACGTAAACCAGCACCGCGGTGCCCGCGGCGAGCCCAGCCAGCCACCGAGGAGCCGTTGCGCCTCTGCCCGCCCGATGCGCGCCAGCCGGTGCTGGCGGGCTCGGTCGCCGATGCCGTCGAACGCCCGCAACCCCGATGCGAGCACCACCTCGTGGCCGGCCCGCTCCAGCGCGCGCACCAGCAGCCCGGCGATGAGTCGATCACCCGACGGAGTGGGGTGATCCGGCGCCTTGAGCGGCGCGTAGAACGCAATCCTCACGATCCGGACTCGTGAATGGTTGCAGCTCCCATCACGAGGTCGGCCGATTTACCCACCGCGATCCCGTAGTCGTCGAGCCGCATGAGGTCGGCCGAGCACCGGGTGACCATCTCGTAGCACTCCCGTGAAATGGCCGGGGACTCCCCGGGGCCGCTGTTGCTCGTCAGCCTGGAATCCCCGATGCGTCATCATCCGTAACAATCGAGCCGAGTCTTGCGCGAGGCGTCCTTGGGACGGCGCGTCCCAGGGATTCCGGCGTCGCAGAGCGCGCGGGGGGCGAGACGCCCGCGTCCACGGCGCGCCATTCCCAGGAACGCCCCCCTTCCGTACCCGCATACCAGGCCCGCCCGCATCCAGGCAGCGAGTTGGCCAGGATGAAATCAACCTGGGTCACAGCTCCGGACCGCCGCGGTGGTCGAGCGCTTCGAGAACCTTGGGCGGCGACATCGGGAGCTCCTGCATCCGCCGGCCGATCGCATCCGCCACCGCATTCGCGATGGCCGCCATCGGCGGGCAGATGCTGACCTCGCCCACGCCCTTCACCCCATAGGGATGGTTCGGATTCGGCACCTCGACCACGATCGGCTCGATCATCGGGACGTCGGAGGCCACCGGCACCCGGTAGTCGAGGAAGCCCGGATTGCTCATCCTCCCATCCTCGTCGTAGATGTACTCCTCGTTGAGCGCCCAGCCGATCCCCTGCACCACGCCCCCCTGCATCTGGCCCTCGACGTAGCTCGGATGGATCGCGCGGCCGGCGTCCTGCGCGGCCACGAAGCGCAGGATCGTGACCCGGCCGGTTTCGGGATCGACCTCCACGTCGCAGAACTGCGTCGAGAATCCGGGAGCCTGCCCGCCCGCGCTCACCGCCCCGGTCGCTCCGATGGGGCCGCCGGTGGCGCTGAACTTCGCGGCGATCTCCTTCAGCGACAACGGCTCGAAGTCCCCCGCATTGCTGCCAGCGGGCTTCGCATGGCCGTCTTCCCACACCACCGCGTCCACGTCCACGTCCCAGATGAGCGCGGCCCGGGCGCGCATGTCGTCGATCACCTTCTTGCAGGCGTCGATCACCGCGAGGCCCGTCGCGTAGGTCACCCGCGACCCTCCGGTGACGTGGCAGTACGGCACCGTCTCGGTATCCACCACGCTGGACTGGATGAGGTCGTAGTCGATGCCCAGGGTCTCGGCCGCCATGATCGCCATCGAGGCCCGTGTGCCGCCGATGTCCGGGCTGCCGGTGACGATGGTCACGGTGCCGTCGGCGTTGACCGCGACGTTGGCGGCGGAATCGCCCGCGCCGTTGAACCAGAAGCCCGAGGCGACGCCACGCCCCCGGTTCGGCCCGAGCGGAACCCGGTAACCGGGATGGTCGAGCAGCGCCTGCACCGTCTCCGCATAGCCGCCGTGGGCGAGCTTCGGGCCGTAGACCATGCGGGTGCCGATGCCGGCCGCATTCTTCATCCGGAACTCCAGTGGATCCATGCCGATGGTCTTCGCCACCACGTCGAGGGTGCTCTCGACCGCGAACGCCGAGATCGGCGCGCCGGGGGCACGGTACGCGGCGGCCTTCGGGCGGTTGCTGACCACGTCGTAGCCGACGGTGCGCTGGTTCGGGATGTCGTAGGGCGCGAACGCGCACATGCAGCCGTTCATCACCGGGGAGCCGGGGAACGCCCCGGCCTGATACTTGAGAACCGCTTCGGCCGCGGTGATGGCGCCGTCACGCTTGAAACCGATCTTCACCGTCATCGAGGAACCGGAGGTCGGGCCGGTCCCCTTGAACACCTCCTCGCGGGACATGGCCATCCGCACCGGGTGGCCGGATTTCTTCGAGAGGGTAAGCGCCACCGGCTCCAGGTACACGATGGTCTTGCCGCCGAAGCCCCCGCCGATCTCGGCCGGATTGACCTTGAGGTCGCCGATGGTCATGCCGGTGAGCTTCGCGGTGAGGTTGCGCACCGCGAAATGCCCCTGGCTGGAGCTCCAGATCTCGGCCTTGCCGCCGCCCTCCCAGTGCGCGAGGCAGGCCTGGGGCTCGATGTACG
Organism: uncultured Gammaproteobacteria bacterium; assembly: GCA_958295465.1. Classification (GTDB taxonomy): domain Bacteria; phylum Pseudomonadota; class Gammaproteobacteria; order HK1; family HK1; genus HK1. The sequence continues at coordinate 5,276,600 of OY282353.1, read as the reverse complement.
CCTGATGGATCGGTGCGGTCCGGTAGTGCTTCTCGACGATCTCGTCGGCCTCGGCGAAGCCCGCGTCGAGATCGCCGATCTCGAAGCCGACCCGCTTCGAGACGTTCGACGGGCGCTCGGGCGCCGGGTCCACCCCGCGCGTGATCATGTCTTCGAACAGCAGCGGCGCGTCCTCGGCCATCGCTTCCTCCACGTCGATGACGTGCGGCAGCGCCTCGTAGTCCACGTCGATGAGGGCGAGCGCCCGGTTCGCGATGGCGACGCTGATCGCGGCCACCGCGGCCACCGCGTGGCCTTCGTAGAGCGCCTTCTCGCGCGCCATGACGTTACGGGTGACGTGCCAGAAATTGACCGCCAGCCGCTCGGGGCCGGCGTATGCGAACGGATGGCCGGGCAGGTCCGCGCCGGTGATGACCGCCTTCACCCCGGGCAGGGCCTCGGCGCGCGAGGTGTCGATGGAACGGATGCGGGCGTGCGGGTGCGGGCTGCGCAGCACCTTTCCGTAGAGCATTCCGGGCAGATGGTAGTCGGCGCCGAACTTCGCGGCCCCCGTGACCTTCGGCACTCCGTCCGGGCGAACCGGCCGGGTACCGACCCATTTGAAGGTTTGCTGCAGTTGAGACATCCGGGGCTCCTGAGTCATGGCGTGTGGAACGTATCGGGCCGTCGCCTCTCGGACGACACCGCCTCTCCGGTGGATTGTATATGCGGCGGCGGAATTGCCGTATCGCCGAATGCGTGGTGGCGCCGGCGCCGTATGTCCACCTCCGATGAAGGTTCCGGCGCGCCGGCAGCTCCCGCCAAGCGCGAGAACGTTCGAACACGATCGAGCGTTCCAGCCATCGGAACCGGCACGACATCACGTCGTGACATCGCGTATCGGAGCGCGACGCGGCCATCGCACAGCGCGATGCGAGGACCGAGCACCTGCAAGTGCAGGTGCGCCTGCTGCTTGCCCGGCACTTCGCGCCGTCCCCGATAGAGACATTCGGGGGCAGGCGTCGGAGAAGCTCCCCGACGGGCAGCTCGGGCTGTTCAACGAGGCCGAGGCCAGCGCGGCGCAGGAGTCCGAGAGCACCTCGGCCACCGAGGTCGCCGCCCATCGGCGAGCCGCCGCTTCGCTTCTCGGGTGTAGACGACCTCGCGAGCGGCGGGAGGGCGGCTCCAACCCCGGTCCTGATAGTCCGAGGTGTCGAGATTGAGGGCGTCGACGAGGCGCTCCGGCAAGGTGTCCATTCCGCTTCTCCTGCTCCGGAATGATTTTGCAATCTCGGTTTCGAGTTTCTTCGGTGAAGGCGGCTTTTTTACCGCCGTGCAGATACGCTCTCTTGCGCCTGCGATCAAGCGTCTGCGTTCGGCGGCATACGTCTCAGGCTGGAGAGGCGTGAGAAGCCGCACCGGGTCGCCGGAAAATCCCGTGTCCACGGGGCCGCAATTGGCCTCGTCCCGCCAATCGGCGAGAGCCTCGCAGTCCGCCCAGCTTTCGGCACGACCGAGATAGCCGATGGCCGCGGCGAGATCGGTGGCAAGAGCGAACAGGTCGCCTTCCAGCGTCACATCCTGCCAAGCCGCCACGACCATCCCTCGTTCCGGCAGGCGGACGAACGCATCAAAGACCAGCGACGTTTTCTCACGGCCCTTGTCGATCGTTCCGATCGGCATGTAATGGCGGGTATGCGCATGGACCGCGCCTTCCGGCAGGCGGTAAGCAGGGGGCGATCCAGCCAGCGCATCGATCAAACCCGCAAGACGCTCTTCGGGCCAACGTTCGCGGTCGCCCTTTCGCCAATAGGCGGCGATGAGTGCGCGAAGCAGGCGCCAGGGCTCGGGCGGCCAGGCAACGTCGGCTTCGTTGACGTTCCGCCCCCACGGTGTCGCGTGGTAGCGACCGGCCGGGAAGTGGAAAACGAGCGCGAACATCTTCTCACTTCCGATAGGTGACGGTGAGAACGGGGTTCTCCCCGAAGAGGCCCTTGGACGCTACGTCCTGGATCAGCCCGGGAAGCTCTGCTTCCAGGCTGTCAAGGCTCGGCAATTCGAATCCGTCGGGGCGTTTCACCAGGATGGATTCCGCGTCGAGATCGCAGGCGGTGCGAAGGCGCAGACCCTCCACGAGAAACTTTCGGATCTTGAAGAGGGCCAGCATGACCAGCAGTCGTTCGACATCGGCGCCGAGACCAAACGCGCGGATCTGACGAAGATCGAGGTTGAAACAGGCGGTGATCTTCGCTGCGACCCATTCGTCGCGCGCAAAGGGCACGTTGCCGAAACCCTTGGCGGTATCGCCGGAGGGGTTGACGCTGTCGTTCTTGACCCCGCCGCTCGCCGCCCGCCTCGCGTTCTCTGCTTCGATGAAGGCGGACAGCGATCGCGGCAAGCGCAGTCGGCCTCCGGCAAGGTCTTTCTTCGCAAGAAAAACTCCGTGGAGCAGCGCGTTCGTATCGAACTCGAGGAGTACCTTCGCAAGCTCGCGCAGATCGACACGGCCGACTTCCATCGCCGCGAGGCGGTTCTTCAACATCTCGACAACCGATTTGTCCTTGGCCTTCAAGAATGTATGGCGAATTGAGCCGGTGCGCCTCGAGCAGTGAGTTCGTGAGGGGCTTTCCTTCTTCATCGATCACCTTGACGACCGGCAATCCCTTGAGAGCCGGCGCCCAGTCGTCGGCTACCTCGTCCCAGCAAACTGCTTCCAGGCGGTTCGCCCCAGGTCGAACGGCTGCAACTCGTCGGCTTCCCATACTCCGCGTGCGAAGCGTGCGCCAGCTTGATCCTTGTCCGACGGCGCACGTTCACGCGGCAGAGCGCGCAGATTCATTCGTACCTTCCCATGATGGGCGGCGACGAGGTACGCGGCGAGGTCGGCGGTCCCGGCGGTGGCCGGCACTGCATTCGCCCGGCTCAGGGTCTTCTTCGCGGTCGCGAGCCGCCAAAGCCGATCGTCCTCCGGCCGCGGCTCGACCTCCCAAAGTCGATCGCCATCGTCCGCCCGCGCCCGCTCATCGAGCAGTGCGTAGGCCCGCGCCTCGTTGCCAATCCAGTCCGCCGTCCCCGGCGGCGCCACCGGCCCCGGCCGTGCACCCGACTCCGTCCACGGACGTTCTCCGTTGTAGACGACCACCGGCAACACCGGCGGCTCGCGCCCCTCTGCCTTGAACGTCCCGTTGTGGCGCAGATGACGGTGCAGCAGGTAGACGTACTCGTGCATCCGCCACGCCATGTCGGGGTCCACGCCGGACTGGAACTCGAACAGGATGAGGAGGCAGGGCCGTTCGCCGTTGGCCAGCGGCGGGCCGCCCGAGGGGCTGCCGGGCTTGAACTCGACACGCCAGACCATGTCGCCGATGCGGTGGTGGAGGTCGGAGCCGACGTATTCCTGGCTGCGGCGAACGAGTTCGACCAGTTCGGCGGAGGGGGTCAGCTCGATCCGATCCTCCCACGACAGCTCCGCTTTCCTGGCTTGCGCTATCGCGTCCGCCAGCAATCGGAGCGCAGCGTCCTGGTCGAGATCGAACGCTTTGGGGGGCTCCGCGGGACGATCGAGCAATTCCCAGGTCGTCGCGGTTTCCGCGAAAAGCTGGCAGCGAGAGCGAAGGTCCGTGTCGTTCCGAGCCAGCGTGCCGGCGGCGAGCCCCAGCGCGGCCAGTGCGGTGCGCGCGGATACATCCGTTTCGTGATTGGAATCCGCCGCGCCGTTGAACGGGAAACGGAGCCGCCGCAACGCCGCAAGCGACAGCACCGTGGTCTGCGTGGCCTTGGAGATCGTGAAGCCACCCGGAATACGGGGTCTGACCCTCACGACCTCACCGCGGTCGTTGATCCGGGTTTCGTACTGAATTTGATTGGGGAAGCGTCACTTTGCCGGCCCGATGCGCTTCCAGAAGGGCCAACTCCATGCGGTTGGCCTGTGATTGCACGGAATCGAGGAGTACGCAGGGTTTGACCTCGCCCGTTTCGGGATCGATGCGTTCCTCCGTGGCGTACTTGCTCACTTCTTGAGTTGGCGGGAACACCTCGTCGCCGGGACCACCCGCCGGCTGATGGTCGGTCGCGCAACGAAACGCCGCGGCCGTGCCCGCGCCCGCGTCTCGCAGGGTCTTCAGATCGAGCGTCATGCGTTTCTCCATTGCCTGTCTCCGTCGTGTTCGAGTTCCGGCCGTCAAGCGAGCGGCTGAGCCGGCGCGTGAGCAGCCGGTCTCCGGGCGCCGGCCCTCGCCGCACCTCTGCAAGATCCGAATGCCTCAGAGCAAGGCTTCGTCGAAATCAAACGTACCCGACACGATTCAGTATCCTTGCCTGCTGTTTCGGTTCACCCCAACTTGGCACAGGTGGAACCAAACGCCGGTTGGTGAACAAGTCTTCGTCGTTTTGACGAAGACTTCACGGATAAGGGACCAACCCGTCGAACACCTCCTCCCCCCGCTCGTGCGCCAGCAGCATCGCCTTGCGGTTCAGGCCGCCACCGTAGCCGACGAGGCTGCCGTTGGCGCCGATGACGCGGTGGCAGGGGAGGACGATGGCCACGGGGTTGGCGCCGTTGGCGGCGCCGGCGGCGCGCGCCGCGCCGGCGCGTCCGACCGCGCGGCGGGCGAGCTCGCCGTAGCTCCAGGTCTCACCGTAGGGGATGCGGGCGAGCTCGGCCCATACCTTGCGCCGGAACGGGGTGCCCTCGGGCTCTACCGTCATCTCGAACTCCTGGAGCTCGCCCGCGAAGTAGGCTTCGAGCTCCGCCGTCTCGCGGGCGAGCCCCGCGTCGTCGCGGATCCAGTCCGGGCCGGGTTCCAGCGGTTTTCGCCGCTCCGCGGCGGGGCGAGTCGGGCCGCGACGGGTCACGATCCGGGATGGTGACGTGGCGGACGGCAACGTCGTCTTTCGCGACGAGGAGCCGTCCGATAGGGGATTCGTACCAAGCGTATCTCATGGGGTTGTCCTCGGTGTGGCGTCTCGTTCGTTTCGGATATGACGATGGGACCATCCATGAGACGAGAGACGAAAGGAAGACGATGTTACCGTTGGTCGGGATCGAGCGGAAAGGACGGGCACCGCATGTACTCTACGCGCCGTCAGGCAGGAGGAAGGAAGGAGTCCCATGGGTATCCACGGCAGAAAACGCGGTGGAAGAAACGCATTCACGCCGACGCCCGCGCCGTCATCGACGCCATCGAGACGGCACGGCAGAAAACGCAGTAGAAGAAACGCATCCACGCTCCTTTGCGCGCTGCTCACCTTGAGCGCTACCGCCGCCTCCGGGGCCGGGGGGACGCTCTTCCTCAACGGCACGGTCTGGACGGCGGATCCGGCCCGCCCCCGGGCCGAGGCGGTCCTGGTGCGCGACGGGCGCATCCGCCACGTCGGCGCGAGCGAGGAGGCGGCGCGACTCGCCGGCGACGGCGTCCGGGTCATCGACCTCGAAGGGCGGATGCTCCTCCCCGGCTTCGTGGAGAGCCACACCCATCCCGCGGTGGCCGGCCTGCTCAACTCCAAGTTGCAGATCATCGGCACTCGCACCGTCGCCGACGTGCAGGCCGCGCTCAAGGCCTACGCCGACGCCCATCCCGGTGAGAAGGCGCTGTTCGGTTTCGGCTTCCCGAGCGCGCTGAACACCACGGTCAACGCCGTCGGCGTCAAAGGCCCCTACCGGAAAGATCTGGATGCGGTCGTCTCCGACCGGCCGGTGGTGCTCATCGCGCTGGACGCGCACAGCGCCTGGGTGAACAGCAAGGCGCTGGAAGTGGCCGGCATCACGAAGGGCACGCCCGACCCGGTGCCCGGCGTCCACTACTACCAGCGCGACGGCAACGGCGAGCCCACGGGCTGGATGGTGGAAGGCAACGCCTTCTGGCCGTTGCTGCCGCGCTTCGGTATCGGCTCGGAGGCGGACTTCCGCGCGGCCTTTTCCGCGATCCTGCCCGGCTATTCGGCCATGGGGATCACCGCCGTGTTCGACGCCGGCATCCCCGGCGGCGACGCCCTGCTGCGCAACGCGCTCACCGCGCTCGCGAGCCTGGAGCGCGACGGGGGCCTTCCCCTGCGCTACCGCGCCAGCGTCTATCTCAACCGCCCGGAGGCCGAGGGCGCCGACATGGTGCGGCGCATCGCCGGGATACGCCGGGACTTCGCCTCCGGGCTCATCGACGTCCACACGGTGAAGATCCCGAACGACGGCACCATCGAAGGCGAGACCGCCGCGGTCCTCGATCCCTACGCCGCCGGCGGCAGCGGCGCCGTGCTGCTTTCGGGAGAGCGGCTGGCCCGGTTCTTCTCCGCAGTGCGGGAGGCCAATCTGGACGCGCACGTCCACGCCATCGGCGACCGCACCCTGCGCGAGACGCTGGACGCGGTGGCCGCCGCCCGCGCCGCGATTCCCGAATCGGACAGCCGTTTCACCGTGGCCCACGTCATGCTCGCCGCTCCCGAAGACCTGCGCCGCCTGAAGCCGCTCGACGTCATGGTCCAGACCACGCCCCACTGGGCGCACGATCTGGGCGGGACCCTGGCCCTCTATTCGCGTCTGCTCGACCGTGTGCGGGGCGCGCGGCTCATGCTGCTGCAGGATCTTTGGGATGCGGCGCCGCTGGTCGCCTTCGGCGCCGACTACCCCGCCACGGGCCTGCCGTTCGCGAAGACCAGTCCTCTGTACGGCATCGGGATCGCACACACCCGCCGCGCACCGGGTGCGACGGAAGGCGAGCCGCTTCCCCCCGCCGATCAGCGGATGACGCTCGCCGACCTGCTCAGGGGCTATACGGTCAACGGCGCCCGCCAGCTTCGGCTGGAAGCAGAGGCCGGCGTCATCGCACCCGGCAAGCAGGCCGATCTGGTCGTGCTGGAGCGCGATCTCTTCGACGAGCCGCCGCCCCGCGTCCATGACGTCCGGGTCGACATGACGGTGCTGGCGGGACGCACCGTCTTCAAGCGCGAGGGCGCGGGGCTTTGACCCACTTGCCAGCCGACGCCGGCCGCCATTGCGCTTGCGCCAGGTGGCTGTCGAATTCTCCGAGCGCAATGCCGGCCGGCGGCGCCGCGTCCGGCCGGTTCGAAATCGCGAGGACGTGAGGAGAGCGCCCGTGCACCGTCTTGAATCCGGCATCCGCGCGATCCCCGACTTCCCCAGGCCGGGGGTCGTGTTCCGCGACATCACGCCGCTGCTGGGCGATCCGGCGATGTTGCGGCTCGCCACCGGCCAGCTCGTCCGGCCTTTCATCGGGGAACGGATCGACGCGGTCGCGGGCATGGAGGCGCGCGGCTTCATCTTCAGTGCCCTGGTCGCGCGGGAGCTCGGGGTCGGGCTCGTCCCGCTGCGCAAGCCGGGCAAGCTTCCCCGGGAGGTGCTGTCGGTCTCCTACGACCTGGAGTACGGATCGACGTCGCTCGAAGCGCATACCGACGCGATCGATTCGGGCAGCCGCGTCCTGCTCATCGACGATCTCATCGCCACCGGAGGCACCGCGTCGGCGAGCTGCGAGCTGGTCGAAAAGCTCGGCGGCGAGGTGGCCGCGTGCGCGTTCGTGATCGAGCTCGACGAGCTTGGAGGGCGTAGCCGGCTTCGGGGCCGCCGGGTGCACTCGCTGCTTCACTACTGACGCCCCGAGCCTCCGGCGGTCCCCGGCTCGATGTCCGGCAACCGATGACGACCGAAAGGACGAGGACTCATCCGAAGGAGAAGAACCCGATCCGGCGGAGCCGGAACCAGGCGCCGGTCGTGAATCCGGGAGCGGCGCGTCCCGGCGGACGCGGACCTCCCGCCCGCTTTACCATAGCGTGCCTCCGGCCCGCTTGCGGGCGGGACGCCCGTGTCTCCACGGGACACGCGGCCACCAGGGATCCGGCGTCGCAGAATCACTGGCAGAATCACAAGTCGGTTGGCGAATCGTTCTTCGTCACTTTGCTCGAGATTTCATGGACAGGGGACCAATGACGAAGTTGGTTGAAGGAAAGGTCGCGCTGGTCACCGGCGCGGGGCGTGGCATCGGGACCGAGATCGCGAAGATGCTCGGGGCGCACGGCGCGAGGGTGATCGTGAACGATCCCGGCGGCGGCGCCTCCGGCGAGGGCGAGGACCGTGCGCCCGCGCTCGGGACGGTCGAGGCGATCCGTGACGCGGGCGGCGAGGCGGAGGCGAACTTCGCGAGCGTCGCGGACTTCGCCGCCGCGCGAGGGATGATCGAGCAGGCGCTCGACTGCTTCGGGCGGATCGACGTCGTCGTGAACAACGCGGGCATCCTCCGCGACGCCATCTTCCACAAGATGACGGAGGAGGACTGGGACGCGGTCATCGACGTGCACCTCAAGGGGAGTTTCAACACGTCGCGGGCCGCTGCGCCCCGTTTCCGGGCGCAGGAGTCCGGCTGCTTCGTGCACATGACCTCGACCTCCGGGCTCATCGGCAACCTCGGGCAGGCGAACTACGCCGCGGCCAAGCTCGGCATCGTGGGGCTGTCGAAATCCCTCGCGCTCGACATGGCGCGGTTCAACGTGCGCTCGAACTGCATCGCTCCGTTCGCATGGAGCCGGATGATCGGCACCATCCCGGTGAGCGACGAGGCGCAGCGCGCGCGGGTCGAGAAGCTCAAGCGGATGACCCCGGACAAGATCGCCGCCGTCGCGGTGGCCCTGGCTTCCGACCGCGCGGCGCACGTGACCGGACAGATCTTCGCGGTCCGCAACAACGAGATCTTCCTGATGAGCCAGTCGCGTCCGCTACGCGGCCTGCACGAAGGCGCGGGCTGGACGCCGGAATCGGTCATCAAGCACGCGCTCCCGGCGCTGCAATCGCAGTTCCATCCCCTCGACCGCAGCGCCGACGTCTTCAGTTGGGACCCGGTATGAACGGCGTGCTTCCCCGGCAGAGGCGGCGGCCGACGCCCGGCGCCGGTCGCCCTTCAGTCGGGACCCGGTATGAACGACGTGCTTCCCCGGCTCCGTGCGGGCGTGCGGCGATGAACGGCGCACTTCCATGGCCCCGCGCGGACGCTCGGCAATGAGCAGCACGCTCCACCGGTTCTACACGAGCGCCCGGCGATGAGCGCCGGCATCCTCGCCTTCGGCGGTTACGTCCCGCGGCTGCGGCTGCAACGCCGGGTGATCGCCGAGGCCAACGCCTGGTTCAACCCCGCCCTCATGGGGCTCGGGAAGGGCGAGCGGGCCATTGCGAACTGGGACGAAGACGCGGTCACGATGGCGGTCGAGGCGGCGCGCGACTGCCTCGCAAGCAGCGGCCGGGAGGGGATCTCGCACCTCTTCCTCGCCTCCACCACCTTTCCCTTCCAGGACCGTCAGAACGCCGGGATCGTCGCCGAGGCCCTGCGCCTTGCCGGCGCGGTGGGGACGCTGGACGTCGCGGGCTCGCAACGGGCCGGGACCTCCGCGCTGATCACCGCGTGCGAGATCGCCGGGGGTCGTGGCGGCCCGGTGCTCGTCGCGAGCGGCGAGAAGCGCCGGACGAAGGCCGCGAGCCCGTTGGAGCTGACCACCGGCGACGCCGCCGCCGCGATCCTCGTCGGCGCGGGGGAGGGCGTCGCAAAGCTGCTCGGGCATGCCACGTACTCCACGGATTTCGTCGATCACTACCGCGGGCAGGACGAGCCCTTCGATTACGTCTGGGAGGAACGCTGGGTCCGCGACGAGGGGTTCATGAAGATCGTCCCCGAGGCGGTCGATCGCGCGCTCGCCGCGGCCCGCCTCGACGCCGGCGCCGTCGACCACTTCTGCTTCCCCTCCCCGATGCGCCGCGCCGGTGCGGGCGTCGCGGCCAGGATCGGCCTTCCCGAGCGCAGCGTGCGCGACAACCTCCAGGGCACGTGCGGCGAAGCGGGGGCGGCCCATCCGCTGGTGATGCTCGCGCACGCACTCGAAGCCGCGTCGGCGGGGGAGAAGATCCTCGTCGCCGGATTCGGGCAGGGATGCGACGCGCTCGTCTTCGAGGCCACCGCGGCGCTCGCGGACGAGAAGCCCGAGCGGGGGATCTCCGGCTACCTCCGGCGCCGGCGCGCGGACACCGACTACCACCGCTACCTCGGCGTCAACGGCCTCGTCGCCATCGAACACGGGTTGCGCTCCGAGGTGGACCGGCAGACCGGCCTGACCACGCTCTACCGCAACCGGGAGATGGTGCTGGGGCTCGTCGGCGGCAAGTGCTCGAAGTGCGGGACGCTGCAATTCCCGAAATCGAACGTCTGCGTCAACCCGAACTGCCATGCCCCCGACACGCAGGAGGACCATCCGTTCTCGGAGATGCCGGCGACGATGCGTTCGTATACCGCGGACCGCCTGACGTACTCGGTGGCGCCGCCCGCGTATTACGGCATGGTGCAGTTCGAGGAAGGCGGCCGGGCGATGATCGACTTCACGGACGTCGACCCGGGCACGGAGCTCGGCGTCGGTGAACCGATGCGGATGGTGTTCCGGGTCAAGGACTACGACACCCGGCGCGGCTTCCGCCGCTATTTCTGGAAGGCGGCGCCCTGTCGCGAAAGCATGGACGGCGATGCGGCATGAGCGCCGCAAGACCAGCGGGTGACCGACGCCTGTGCTGCACGCGGGCCGGCCGCCCCGATCGATAGAGCCTCGATGGAGGGGATAACGGATGCGGCCTTCCCGGTACTTGCCGGCGCGCTGGGTGTTTCGATGCTGCGCGGCGCCAACGAGCAAGGCAGGCATCTTCAACGTCGCACCGCTTCTTCCGCCTGGAATGCAGGCGTCTGCAAAACCGGAGCAACTCCGGGAGGAAATCGAGACATGGCAACGGGAATTCGCGATCGGGTGGCCATCCTGGGGATGGGGTGCTCGAAGTTCGGCGAGCGCTGGAACGACGACGCCGAGGACCTGATGCACGAGGCGTTCGGCGAGGCGCTCGCCGACGCCGGGGTCGAGAAGGACCGCATCGAGGCGGCGTGGCTGGCCACCGCCATCGAGGAGCAGCACGCCGGCAAGTCCGGTCTGCCGCTCGCCATCGCGCTGCGCCTGCCGTACATCCCCGTCACCAGGGTGGAGAACTATTGCGCGAGCGGCTCGGAGGCGTTCCGAGGCGCGGTGTACGCGGTCGCCTCCGGGGCCTGCGACGTGGCGCTCGCGCTCGGGGTGGAGAAGCTGAAGGACACCGGCTACGGCGGCCTGCCGCAGCGCAGTCGCGGCACGGTGAACGACATGTACTGGGCGAACTTCTCCGCCCCCGGCGCGTTCGCGCAGCTCGCCTCCGCGTACCGGGCGAGGCACGGGCTGCCGGCGCAGGATCTCAAGCGGGCGATGGCCCACGTCTCGGTCAAGAGCCACGACAACGGATCGAAGAACCCGAAGGCGCACCTGCGCAACCGGATCGACGAGGCGCGGGTGCTGAATGCGCCGGTGGTCGCGGAGCCGCTGGGGCTCTTCGATTGCTGCGGGGTATCGGACGGCGCGGCGTGCGCGGTCGTGGCCACGCCGGCGATCGCGCGTGCGCTGGGCAAGACCGATCTCGTCACCGTGAAGGCATTGCAGCTCTCGGTCTCGAACGGGACGGAGGCGCAGCACAATTCGTGGGACGGCAGCCACCTCATGACCACCCGCAAGGCGTCGGAGCGCGCGTACAAGGAGGCAGGGATCACCAGTCCGCGCGAGGAGCTGAGCCTTCTCGAAGTCCATGACTGCTTCTCGATCACCGAGCTGATCACGATGGAGGATCTGCACATCTCGCCCGAGGGCGGCGCGGTGAAGGACGTGATGGACGGCTTCTTCGACGCCGGCGGCCCGCTGCCCTGCCAGATCGACGGCGGCCTGAAATGCTTCGGGCATCCCATCGGGGCATCGGGGCTTCGCATGATCTACGAGATGTATCTCCAGATGCTCGGCCGGGCCGGAGAGCGCCAGAGGGAGAAGGAGCCGGTGATGGGGCTCACCCACAACCTCGGCGGATTCCCCCATCAGAACGTCTGCTCGGTGGTGATCGTCGGCCGCGAAAGGGCCTGAGACGTTCGGGTCGGGTCATCGGCCGCGACCGGCGTGTGACGTTGACGATCACCCAGGCGCCGCGTTCGCGCAGGCGGCGATAGATTCGCCCGCCCGATCCCGCGTCACGCCCCCCAGCGTTCCACGAGTTGCCGGACCCGATCGGCGAACGTTTCCTGGCGGAAGGCGGAGAACGCGGACCAGCTACAGAACGTCCTGGAGTCCGTGACCCGGTGGGGGAACAGGATCCCGTCGAGGTGGTCGTTCTCGTGCTGGAAGGTGCCGGCCGAATATCCGCGCACGTCGAACGAGCGGTGGGTGCCGTCACGGTCGTAGCCCGAGACCGACACCTCCAGATGCCGGGTGACCGCCCCCCGCAGGTTCGGAACGGAGAGGCAGCCTTCGTAGTTCTCGAAGGTCTCGTCCGAGAGGAACGTGATCGTGGGGTTGATCAGGATGGTGAGCGGGATCGGCGGCTTGTAGGGATAGCGGGGGTTGTCGCCGCGGACCTCCACCGTGAACAGCCGGTAGGGGATACCCACCTGGTTGGCGGCGATCCCCGCGCCGTTGGCGGCGCGCATCGTATCGATCAGATCATCGATCCACCCCTGCACCTCGGGGGTGCCGATCGCCTCCACTTCCACCTCCTGCGCCCTCGCGGCCAGCGTGGGATGCCCTATCTCCAGGATTTCGCGTACCGCCATCTCGATTCCCCCGATCGTCGCAATGGTCAAAGCGCCGGCCCCGTGCGGCGGTGGCCGGAATCCTGGCCCGATTTCCGCAACCCGGCGTCAGAACGTCAGCGTCAAAACGTCTGGTCGGATGACCGCGTGCAGTGATCCGTCCGCGGGCCGGAACGCCGGAGACGGTCGCCTGCCGTTCCAGGCAGGGACACAGGTTATCATCGGAAGATATGAGTAGCCGGTTCGCTCCGCGGGACCGGCCGGCGGTTCGCGGGATGGACCCACACCCACCGGACGAATCAGGGACGGGAGGCCGCATTGGCGGTACAAGCGCCCCCGCGAACGCTTTACACCCTCGCCGAACGGAACGGATCTCCGAGAAGCTTCCGGCATTGGAACGGGAGACACGTACATGACGACTCTTGCGAAGCACACGACGGCCACGATCATCCCTTCCCTGCGGTACCGGGATGCCCCGGCGGCCATCGAGTGGCTCCGTGAGGCGTTCGGTTTCGAGAAGCACCTCGTCGTGCCGGGCGAGGCCGGAACCATCGACCACGCCCAGCTCGTCTTCGGCAACGGGATGATCATGCTCGGCTCTGCCCGCGACGACGACTTCGGGCAGCTTCAGAGGCCGCTCGATGCACCTGACGCTCCGGTATCGAAAAGCGCGTACATCATCGTCACCGACGTTGACGCGCACCACGCCCGAGCCGTTGCCGCGGGTGCACGAGTAGTGATGGAGCCCGAGGACCAGCATTACGGCGGGCGCCTGTATTCCTGCCGTGACCCGGAAGGCAACCTGTGGAACTTCGGCAGCTACGACCCCTGGGAGCGTGAGTAGGGAGGCCGTCCCCTCGCACTCGCGCCGCCCGGATCGCGGACTTGTCCGGCTTTCCTGCGGATCGGCGGCTGGCCGAAGCTCTACGGATCCCGCCCGAACGATTCGCGGAACCGGCTCTCCAGGTCCGCGCGGGTGCAGCGGTGGTTCTGGGTGCCGGGCTGCTCGACCTTGATCGCGCCCATCAGCGAGGCGAGCCGGCCGGTGGCCTCCCAGTCCATGCCGTTGACGAGCCCGTGGATCAACCCGGCCCGGAAGGCGTCGCCGCAGCCGGTCGGGTCCACCGTGTCGCCGGCCCGGGCGGGAGGAATCTCGATGCTCGCGCCGCCGGTGTGCACCACCGAGCCCCGGGGGCCGTGCGTCACGATCAGCGCCTCGACCTTCGATGCCGCCGCCGCCGCGTCCAGCCCGGTGCGCTCGCGCACCAGCTCCCATTCGTAGTCGTTGACGGTCAGCCACGTCGCGAGGTCGAGGAAGCGGCGCAGATCGTCACCGTCGAACATCGGCAGTCCCTGCCCGGGGTCGAAGATGAACGGGGTGCCGCGTTCGGCGAACTGCGAGGCGTGCTCGATCATCGCCTCGCGCCCGTCCGGCGCGACGATCCCGATCGCGGCCTCGGGCGCCTCGCGCACGTCGTTGAGGTGCGCGAAGTTCATCGCCCCCGGGTGGAACGCGGTGATCTGGTTGTCGTCGAGGTCGGTGGTGATGAACGCCTGGGCGGTGTACTCGGTCTCGATCCGGGTCACGAACTCGTGCCCGATCCCGCACTCGTCCATCCACTCGGAGTAGGGGCCGAAGTCCTTGCCGACGGTCGCCACCGGCAGCGGGTCGCCGCCGAGGAGCTTCAGGTTGTAGGCGATGTTGCCTGCGCAGCCGCCGAACTCGCGCCGGAGCTGCGGCACGAGGAACGCGACGCTCAGCATGTGGACCTTGTCCGGCAGGATGTGGTTCTTGAAGCGGTCGTGGAAGACCATGATCGTGTCGTAGGCGAACGATCCGCAGATCAGGGCTGACATCCGTTCATCTCCCGTATTGCGTCACAACGGTGGAGATACTCTGCCCTCGGCGGCCATCGTCCCGTCCCGCCTGCTCGATTGTCTCACCGTGACTCCGACTACCCCGATCAGCGGGTCGTGCCGCCTGTCCTCTGCTTGCGCCCGTGCGGCCGGCACGGCTCTCGTGCCTTCCATACCCCCCTGTCTTACCCGTAGCGCTCCATCTTGCCTTCACCGGTGTGAGGTCACAGGATGTCCGTCTCCGATTCTGCGCTGCTCTTGTCGGGGTGTCCACATGCGGCCTTGTGAGCGGCGACCACTGGTGCGGCGCGCCCCGGCCAGCAATTCCAGCAATTCCCGCTAAGCCCGAAAACGTCCATTGAATCGCCACGACCAGACGCTCAGGCGGCAGAAAAGACCGCGAAATCCCGATGACACGACCATGTTCGGGACGTTAGCGGGAACTGCTGCGCCCCGTCCAGCGCCGTAGACGGGCGAGGAACAGTCTTGTTCCATATAAGGATTTGACCGGGATTTGATTGCAGGGCCGGATCAACCGATCCCCAAGGCTTGCCGTGGGAGAAAATCTGTTCTCGCACAAAGTGTTACCATCGAGACAGGGATTTGACCGGGTATTGATTGCCGCCTCTCCGAACAGGATTTGACCGGGATTTGATTGCAGGGCCGGGTCAACCTGTCCCGAAGGCTTGCCGTGGGAGAAAATCTGTTTTCATACAATGGGTTACCATCGAGACAAGGATTTGACCGGGTATTGATCGCCACTTCGGACGCCGACTGGAAGCGGGATGGATACATGACGGACGTGTGCCTTCTGGCCCTGATCGACGATCTGCGTGCCCTTCCGGCCGAAACGGCGTGGCTGGAATTCAAGGAGAACAACACCGACCCGCGCGTGATCGGGCGGTTGATCTCCGCCTTGTCGAACGCGGCACGGCTCGAAGACAAGGACTTCGGCTATGTCGTCTGGGGTGTCCGGGACACCGGTCACGCCGTGGCCGGAACCCGGTTCGAACCCTCGTCCGAGAAACACCGGCGGCAGCCTCTTGAATTCTGGCTGTCGCAAATGTTGCGGCCCGGCGTCGCCTTTTCCTTCCGGCCGGTTCAGCACCCCGACGGACGGCTTGTTCTGTTGGAGGTTCCGGCCGCGACGACCGCGCCGGTCGAGTTCGACAGGGCGGCGTACATTCGCATCGGCAGCGCGACGCCACGCTTGGCCGACCACCCGGAACGGCATCAGGCACTATGGGGCAAGCTCCGTCCCTACGTCTGGGAGACAGGCATCGCCCGGCAGTTCGTCGAGGGCGACGAAGTCCTCGATCTGCTGGACTATCCGAGCTATTTCGGCTTGGCCGGCAAGCCGGCGCCGGAGGGCCGTGAAGCCATCCTGGCCGTTCTCGAAGGCGAGAGGCTGATCTCGCGCGACGTGGGCGAGAAATGGAACATCCTCAACCTGGGCGCGATCCTGTTCGCCAACGATCTCGGTGAATTCGAGTCGAGGCTGGCCCGCAAGGCCATCCGCTTCGTCGTGTACGCCGGCGACGGGCGTGCGGCGACCGTGACGCATCGCAAGGACTTTCCGCTCGGCTACGCCAGCGGTTTCACCGGATTCAACGCCCACGTCAACACGCTGATTCCTTCACCCGAAGGCGGCGAGACCGCGGTCCGGGAAGCGCGCCCCCTGTTTCCGCCGGTCGCCGTCCGTGAACTGACGGCGAACGCACTGATCCATCAGGACATGACGGTGACCGGCGCCGGGCCGACCGTGGAGCTTTTCAGGAACCGGATCGAGATCACCAATCCCGGCGCCCCGCTGGTGGAGCCGGAGCGATTCATCGATTCTCCGTCCCGGTCGCGCAACGAGGCGCTGGCATCCCTGATGCGACGCATGGGATTGTGCGAAGAGCAGGGTACGGGCATCGACAAGGTAGTGGACTCGGTAGAGAAGGCGCAGCTTCCGCCGCCCGAATTTCGCGCCGAGGCGGACGCTACGCGGGTGACCCTGTTCGGGCCGCGCCGCTTTGCCGACATGACGGCGGAGGAACGGTTGCGCGCCTGCTATCAGCACGCCGTGCTGCGTTACCTGAGCGGGGGCCGCTTGAGGAACGCCGCCTTGTGCGACCGGCTCGGCGTGGACCGCCGGAACGCTGCCCAGATTTCCGGAGTGATCCGGCAAGCCCTGCGCAAAGGCTTGATCCGTCCAGCCGACTCCACGCGCCCGAGGTCCGGCTACGTGCCGTTCTGGGCATGAGCCTTGCGATACGCGGCATCCTGTTCGACAAGGACGGCACGCTGCTCGATTTCGATGCGACCTGGCTGCCCGCCTATCGCCGGGGCGCGGAGGCGGTCGCGGGCCTTGCCGGCGGTGTCCGGGCGGAGTCGCTGCTCGCGGCCGGCGGCTTCGATGCGGCGAGCGGCCGGTGTGCGCCCCGCTCGGTGCTCGCCGCCGGCACGAACCGGGAGATCGCCGAGGTGTGGGCGCGGCTCTGTGCGCTCGACGTGGACGTCGTTGCGCGGGAGATCGAGCGGGAGTTCCTCGACGCCGCGGGCCGCGACGCCGTGCCGGTCACGGACCTTGATGCGTTCTTCGCGGCTCTGGCCGCCCGAGGTTTCGTGCTCGGGGTCGCGACCATGGACGGCGAGGCGGCGGCGCGCGCCGCCCTCGACCGGCTGGGCGCGGGCCGGCATCTCGCGTTCCTGTGCGGCGGCGACAGCGGATGGGGAACGAAGCCGGGGCCGGGGATGGTCCATGCGTTCCTCGCCACCACCGGGCTGCGGGCCGGCGAGGTCATGGTCGTCGGCGACACCCCTCACGACATGGAGATGGGCCGCGCTGCCGGTGTCGGGCGCCGAGTGGCGGTCCTCACCGGCGCCGGCTCGCGGGCCGTACTCGAACCGCTCGCCGATCACGTTGTCGCGGGTATCGAGGCGCTTGACGGCGTGCTGCCATCGCTGCCGCCTGACGGCAGACCCGCACGCCGCGGCGCGTAGCGGATCATGTGCCGCGATGACATCGAGATCGTCCTGAAATGGTCCGGCGAGCGTGCTTGATCTGCATTTTGACAGAAACAATTCACTGGCATCATGATGCTCGCCATGCGAACAACAGTCACTTTCGAACCCGAAACCGAGCGGTTGCTCCGCGAAGCCATGCGCCAACGCGGGCAAAGCTTCAAGGAGGTGTTGAACCAGGCGGTCGTGCGGGGACTGGCGGATCTCCGTTGTGGTGCCGAGGAGGCGCCGTTCGTCCCGCGGACGTTTCCCATGGGTTTGCTTACGAAGCGTTACCGTATGGCCGACATGAACCAGTATAATGAAGCATAAACTCTGCTTTATGCAGAACGCCAGCCGCCATGTACGATAGTCATTGGATGGTTGGAACACACTTAATAGTCGGATTTGCTGATTCGCACCTTTTCCGTACTTGACCTGCCAGTTGCATAACATTTCCACCCAGACATGCGTTCGCTGCACAAAACACGGGGTTTTCAGACCGAAACAGCGTGTGGCTCAAGTTCACTGCCAGTGAGAATAAGCCACACGCGATATTCCTGAATCTTGTGCAAAGTCGTACGGAGTCATTTGTGAAACGAATGTAATAGAGAGAAACGTGGTCTCCGAAGCTGGTACAATAGTCGTTGCCAACAACAACGTACCAAGCGAAACGGAGACCACGAAGATGAAGCATAGCCGAGCCGACGTTCGAGGTAAAGCCAAGCTGGGTCTCGACATCCGATTCGAAGAGCAGAGCCTGACATCGTATTCGGGACTCATCGTCTTTCAACAC
Source organism: uncultured Gammaproteobacteria bacterium (assembly GCA_958295465.1). Taxonomy (GTDB): domain Bacteria; phylum Pseudomonadota; class Gammaproteobacteria; order HK1; family HK1; genus HK1. Next base: position 5,258,354 of record OY282353.1, on the reverse strand, counting down.
CTCTTCTCTCTCATCGGCATCAAAGAACGGTTGTGGCGATGTTTCCGCCACCTGAAGGCCAATCCGATTTACGGCCATCATATGATCATGATGCTGCTGGTCGTGCATCTGATCATCGGACACCGGCGGCTGCGAGACGTGGACTACTACCGTGATGACGAGATGGTCAAACGGGTTCTCGGTCTGAAGCGATTGCCGGACGTATCCACGCTCAGCCGGTCGCTCGCCAGTGCAGATGAACAAAGTGTCGCCAAAGTGCGAAGTGAATCGAGACATCTGGTCATGGAGCGTCTGGTAGACGAGGGATTTTCGAGAGTGACGCTCGATTACGACGGGTCGGTGTTGAGCACCGGGCGGCATGCCGAAGGAACCGCAGTGGGTTTCAACAAGAAAAAGAAGGGCGCGCGCAGCTACTACCCCCTCTTTTGCACCGTCGCCCAGACCGACCAGATCCTCGACGTTCACCATCGTCCTGGAAACGTACACGACTCCAACGGGGCCGACACCTTCATCGGCCACTGTATCAGCCACGTGCGCTCGTGCCTTCCCCGTGCAAAGGTAGAGACTCGCATCGACAGCGCATTTTTCAACGAAACCATCGCTGAACGACTGCATTCGTCGGGGGTCGAATTCACCATCTCGGTTCCTTTCGAGCGCTTTGCCGCCCTCAAGGAACTGGTCGAAGGCAGAAAACGATGGCGACGCATGGCGGTCGGGCTCGATTACTTCGAGACCCGCTGGAAGCCGAAGTCGTGGAACGCCCGCTATCGCTTCATCTTCATCAGAAAGCAGGTCAGATGCCAACACAAGCTGCCGATCCAACTCGACCTGTTCCAGCCCACCGAATACGGGTACGAATTCAAGGTCATCGTCACCAACAAACGAATGACCCCACGCAAGGTCGTCGCCTTCCACGAAGGCCGCGGTTCGCAGGAGGGTATCTTCGCCGAACTCAAGACGCATTGCCAGATGGATTACATACCGGTCAAGACCCGAGTCGGCAACCAACTGTACATGTTCGCCGGCATTGTTGCTCACAACCTCACTCGCGAGCTGCAGATCCAACTCGACCCTCGCGCCCGTGGCACCACCGCAAAGCGCGCCGCGCTGTGGTGCTTCCGGGAGGTTGGAACCCTTCGCCGTACCCTCATCCAACGCGCCGGGCGCATGATTCGCCCCGCCGGCAAATTGGTCCTCTCCATGAACAGCAACGAAAGGCTCGAAAGAGAGCTCCGGCAGGCTCTCGCAACACTGAACGCCGTCGCCTGACGTCTATTTGTCGCACGTTTATGCAACAATCGGGTTGATTTGAGAGATAATGCTCGGTTTCTTGCGATATTTTGTTCGCTTCCCTGTCCAGTCTATAGATGGTTGTCTTTCCGCTGTCTAATTCGTGATGCCACAATTGTTTACGCCAAAGTTTACGATTCTCGGAAATTAACTTTCCCGTGCGACGTACATCTTTATCGTCCGATTTTATCATTTTAGCGGCATTATTTTTGATCCAATCGTCTGACATTTGCTTGGGTGGCCCGGAAGCTAGCCGTCCACTGTCGACTTTATTCTCAACAATAAGTATTTCTTTAGGACTACCATCGTGGTTACGCAGTACATACACCCCGTCTATACCATGAATCGTATCCGTTTTAGATTTTAATTTGACATAGACTGGAGTCAATCGCTTAGCTGTAAGCCAGTCGCCAAGTATACCCTTTGAATGAGTATTTGGAAATTCGACATTATAACCCGAGCCCTTTACATATCCCGGATCCTTTACATATCCCGGATCCTTTACATATCGTGGAGCCGGAGAGACCATAGCAGGCTCAGCGAGCAATTTTGAGAACTTCCCCGATATCAATTTCCCGACCGTGGGAAGTCCGTGAATGCCAATACCAATAAGCGGAATAAGAAAAACAGCCCTAAACATCGCCGGTTTGAATTTTTCTCTGGATCTCAGCATGAAATACACTGTCATCGAGAGTCCGGGGATTACGAGAAATAGCAAAATATCAATCCAGAGTGGAAAGCCAAGAAAGAAACTTAAAGGTGCATACACAACGCCTTCAAACAGTACCAGGCCATAAATGAATGTTATCCACGCAAATATGGATGTAGTTGCTCCCATATGTCGGGCGCTACCCCATTTAGTTTTATTTCTAAAAACCTGTACGGAGCAAAATACACTGATTAGAAAAAGTACTATCCAAGCGGCATAACTTACATATTCAAGAAACGGGTTGGTTGACATGAAGGAGATCCTCAAAATTGCTTAAGTCTGGATTGGATGGTATGGTATTGTCGTTGCAGCCGTTCCACGAGCACACGTTCGATGGCGAATATGCTCGACAGGTGCGCAGTCTTCGAATGTTCGTCGCTCAGCAGGCCGCCACCGACTCGACGCCGTCGCTCCCGGACGACGTCACGATGTTCCACTGTCGCGACCCCGGTTCGTGCTCTGTTCCCGGTCAAGATGTCGTGAGTTCGTGCACCCATCAAGAGAGAGTGCACGCCGAACGATGCTCCCAACCGCAGCCGGCTCGCCAGCACCGGCGACCAGACTCGTCTGCGGGCCGGCCATGACCCGGCGTATCTCGATTCGCTCGACGGCGACATGGAGGTGAGCGCTTTCCTCGAACTTTTCCGCCGTCTGGGCGAACGGACCACATCCGGATGATCGTGCCGGACACGAATCTGCTTCTGTATGCGATCGGTTCGACGAGTCCCTTTCACGACGCTGCCCGGCAGTGGTGGGCGAGTTGCTTGAACGGTGGCGTTTCCATAGGACTGTGTCATCCTGTCGTGTTCGCGTTCATTCAGATTAGCACGAATCGCCGTGCCTTCGAACGGCCCTTGTCCCTGACGCAGAGATTTCCGCTAAGGGCGCCGTTTGTTTGCAGGTCTTGCGGCTGGCCGTTGCGGGCGGCGGGGAGGCAAGGTGCAGCCTCCGGGCTGATTCGGAAAACGGTGGCGGTGATGTGGGTTCCCTGAAGAGTACGGCGTTGCGAGCGCAATGCGGTCCGGCGCGGGGACTAGGACGTGTCATAGTCCCTTACCGACAAGATCTTTGACAAAATGACGAAGAATTCATGCGCGAGCCTCACAAAGTTCGGGAAGGACTACAGATTCTCGGATGTCGAGTGCAGTGACCAGAACACGTCTTCCCACCTTGGTGAGGTAATACTTGTAGCGACGCCCCACTTTCTTGATGAGTCCATGTGTCCGAAGACGCTTGAGCAACCAAGAACAACGAGTCGGTGCGAGCCAGGGAAGATGAGCTCTGAGATCCACCGCTCGGAAGCCGCTGATACACCACTCTCCCCGAGCAAGTGTGAGAAAGAGATGATAGTCGTCACTCAGAAACAGATTGAACCCCCGACAGGAACGACCATCTTCCCTGACCGGCTGGGCCACCTTGTCGATAGCCTTCAACCCGGCATCCGGATCATCAATCGCCGCAATGAACGCCGGATAGCGTTCGTTGGCGGCATGCACCACCTTGCGCAAATCACGCAAGCTGTAGATGTTCTTGCGTAACGGAGCGGGCTTCCATACCTCGTTCCCGTCACGCTGTTCCACCACCCGGTGAGTTTTGAAAAAGGAAACATCGTTGGTCATGCATTCCATGCGCGCCATGATGGCGTGCTTGTCGCAGAGCTTGATGCCGGCCGTCCCCATCTGATGGCGGATGCGGGTCCCCTGAGCGCGAGTGCTGAAGTCGTTGCCGGCCTCACCCCGACAAGCCCCCGTGAGCCTGCGGCCGAGAAACGTGGCCACTTGGTCGGCCTGAGTGCTGTGCACGGCCGTACGGACGATGTTGTCGAACAAGGGTTGGAAGTCGGCTTGGCGATGAAACAACACGTCGGCGGCATACTCCGCCTGCATGAAACTCCGATGGTAACCGGAGCGAAACAGTTTCAGCGGCGGACAGAATCGCCTTGCCCATCGATTCAGGTGTCGATGAAGCTGTTTGGCATCCAGGCGCTCGGCGAGCTGCTGAGCACGTGCGAAATCGGAAATGAAGAGGAAGGCATTGTCAGCCATCTCATAGACGATGCCTGCCTTGTCGAGGCGGCGCGCGAGCCAATTGTGACCATTGAAGTAGACTTGCAGGCGAAACGGCGCCCACGCAGGCACCCGGACGTAACACAGACCAAAGCTCTCGTCGATGAAGTAAAAGTAATAATGCAGGCACTTGCTTATGGAAGGCTTCAGAGATGTGCGATGCGTCTCCTTGTCATGCCAGGGGCGAAACGATGCGCAGGTCTCCATTGCCGAAAAGACATGCACCAGACCAGGATGCTCTCCGCGTTCCTTGACGATGGCCTTGATTCTCTGTTCCTTGCGGAACGCTTTGTGGCTGCGAATGAATTCGATCTCGAGGCCCGCTTCGCCAGCCAGGCGCTCTGCATTGCCGCGTATATCATCGCGTAACGGCTGTGCCCATCGAGGAAAGTCGAACAGTCGGATATCGTGATAGGTGAGATACTCCGCCATGGCCTGGGCATGGCCGATATCAGGCAGCGTTCCTGTGACCACGACCCGATCAAAGCAGGAGATGACACCAGCGATCCTGTCCTGATGACGCTCAACGAACGGATTCATCGTGATAGCCTCATGATCAGCGTGTCTGAAGAACAATCACAATACGGCATCTCTTTGGTTCCGGCTACGCCGGGTTAGGCTTAGCCCGAAGTTTCCTGGGATTGGGGTCACGGGAAAGGGCGCTACGACCGGCCGCTCCCCGGCTCAATTGGCATGTGACTGCGCCAGGCCACGCCGTTACTCCGAATGCCCAGATCCCGTGATGCGGTAAATGCGTGTTTGGAATTCCCCGGTAAGGATATCGACGATTCGAGGGATAAGCACGCAGAGTTCCTGAACGCGCGTTCGGGAGGCGATCATTACGAACACCGGTATCGGCAGATGGTTCGGATTCTGTTGGTACTCGATCCCCTGATCGGCGGTGATGAAGGCATCGAACCCCCGCTCTGCCGCTCGTCTCAGCAAATCGCCGTTCGTGCTGCCTGCCCAGCCCATCCGTTGGACGGTGTGCACCTCGAACGTATCAGGGAAGAATCCGCCAAGCTGTCTCGGAACGGACTCGTCAAGCAGCAGCTTCACTGGAATGCCCGGCAATTACCTCTTTGGCCCGTGCGAGTACTTCGATGGCTTGGCTCCGTGAGACTGTAGGGAAGCTGTCCAGGAAGTCGTCAAGCCGGTCCCCGGCCTCCAGGTGTTCGATCAGGATACGGACAGGAACCCTTGTCCCGGAAAACACCGGCGTCCCGCCGAGGATGTCGGCCCGCCTGTCGATTACCTTGTCCGTCATCGGTTGTTCCTCCTACCGTGTGGCCGAATGCACGACGGCGCCTTTACCGTCGGAGTCGGCGTTGGTCGCCCCCGAAGCGCGGGCCATGATGCACCCATGACGAAACGCAAGCTGCCCATCCTGTCGGGGAAACGGTGCCGTTGCGGGGCCGCTCCTCGTCACACCATGTGGCGGCGCGACAGATCCAGCGGCGCATGGTCCCGCGCCGGCGCGAGCGGGTGGCCCGGGCGGGACGGCTCGCGGAAGGTGATCGCCTCGTAGTGGTCGTCCAGGGGCACGAACACGCCGTTCGCCTCCGCCCAACGGCGCATCCCCTGGTTGCACGAATGCGCCCACGAGAGCACCTCCACCCGCCATCCGCGCTTGTGCATCCGCTCCAGCGTGCGGTGGAAGCCCCGCCCCTCGGCGTAGCCCGCGCCGTCGCCGGTGAGCAGGGCGACAATGCCCGGGTCGCCGTTGTTGTCCCAGCCGTCCTCCAGCATGCATAGCTGCAACCAGTGGTCCGGCACTTCCTGTTCGCCTCGGTCCCGTTCGCTGCGGTCGAACAGCCTCACCTGCACCCCGCGGCTCTCCATCCGGTTCCATAGCTGCCGCATCTCCGGGGGGACGGAGCCGGCGGCCACCGCCTTCGCCAAGGGGCGGCCGGCTTCGGCCAGACGCAGCAGGTTTTCGAAGTGGATGCGAACCAGATATCTGGCGTCGGGCGTGCCCTCTTGTTCCTCCGCGAGGCGTTGGGCCTCGTGGAAGACGTTCGAGTTGTCCCAGAAAACGAACACCCGGTCCATGTGGGCGCCTCCATGCCGTTTCCCGATCCGGTGCGAGTGTACCGCAGGCGTGCGCCGTCAGAGTCCGGGTTGCCGATCCACGCGCCGGGCGGCCTCCTCCTTCCCGCCGCGCGTTTCGATGCCCTCGAACGCGTAGATGTAAAGGTTGGCGTCGAGACAGGTGCGACGCCCGAGTGTGGGCCGATCGGCGCTCATTCGGCGCGGCCATCGGCAATCTCCGCATCGATCTCCGCCGCCGAGCCGTAGATCCCGGAAGCTGCGCCAAGGAGGTCGGACATCGTGTAGCCGGCGCCACGCTCCCGGATCTCCTGTGCCGTGATGACGATCCGGGTCCCATCCGCGCTGACGTTCAGGAAATCGCCCTCCTTCAGCCCGGCCAGGGCCACCACTTTCCCGGGGAGGGTGATCCGGTTCTTGGAGCGCAATTTGATCAAGTGCATGGATTTCACCACCCAGGTTCAGTTGGAAAACAGGAAAATCCTGCTTCGCATCATCCGATTGTCAATCGCTCGTCAGAATGGCGCCTTCTCCTCCGGGTTCGGCTTTGACCGCCCCCGAGGCGGGGGCTATGGTGCGCCCATGACGAGGCGCAAGCTGCCCATCGGTATCCAGACCTTCCGCACGATCCATGAGGAAGGGTGTTACTACGTGGACAAGACAGCCTATGCACGGCGTCTGGTGGAGGAGGGCACCCACTATTTCCTGTCACGTCCGCGGCGTTTCGGCAAGAGCCTGTTCGTGGACACCCTGAAGGAGCTGTTCGAAGGCAACGAGCCGCTGTTCGAGGGGCTGGACGTCCACGACCGTTGGGACTGGTCCGTCCGCCATCCCGTCGTGCGGCTCGATTTCAGTGGACGGAACTTCACCGAACCCGGTCATCTCGACACGAACCTGACGGCGCAACTGGACGGCATGGAACGGCGCGCGGGCGTCGGCACACTCTACCCCACCGGCCCGGAACGGTTCGCCCATCTGATCGAGACGCTGCACGAGCGCACGGGACAGCGCACGGTCGTGCTGGTCGACGAGTACGACAAGCCGATCCTGGATGCCCTGGGGAAGCCGGAAGTGGCCCGCGCCAATCGTGACGCCCTGCGCGGGTTGTACTCGGCCATCAAGTTCAGCGACGCGCACGTCAAGTTCACGCTGCTCACGGGGGTGAGCAAGTTCTCCAAGGTCAGCGTGTTCTCAGGTCTCAACAACCTGAAGGACATCACCCTGGACCCGCGCTACTCCGCCATCTGCGGTTACACCGACACGGACCTGGACACCGTGTTCGCGCCGGAGTTGCCCGGCCTGGACCGGCAGGCCATCCGCGACTGGTACAACGGTTACCACTGGCTCGGCGAAGACAGGGTCTACAACCCCTTCGACATCCTGCTCCTCTTCGACACCCGCAAGTTCAAGGCCCACTGGTTCGAGACCGGGACGCCGAGGTTCCTCATCGACACGCTGCTGCGCCGCGGCGTCGCCTCCCCGGAGCTGGACGGCATGATGGGCACCGACGCGCTGCTCTCCGCCTTCGACGTGGACGAGATGGCCACCGAGGCGCTGCTGTTCCAGACCGGCTACCTGACGATCGCCGGTGAAGAGGACTTCGACGGCGAAACCCTCTACCGGCTGGAGTATCCGAACCGCGAGGTGCGCCAGAGCCTGAACGGAAGCCTGCTCCGGGCCATGACGCCTGAGGGGTCGCACCGGACGAAGGACCACCTTCGTCTCCGCCAACTGCTGCGGGAGAACGATTTCAACGGGCTGGATGCACTGTTCCGGTCGTTCTTCGCCGGCATCCCCTACCAGTGGCATACGAAGAACGACATCGCCCGCTACGAGGGCTACTACGCGAGCGTGTTCTACTCCTGGTTCGCCGCCGCGGGTCTGGACGTGCGGGTGGAAGACAGCACCAGCCGCGGTCGTCTGGACATGGCGGTGTTATTCAATGATCAGGTCTACCTGTTCGAGCTCAAGACGGTGGGGAAGGAGCCGGAGGGGACGGCGATGGCGCAGCTCGAGGAGAAGGGCTATGCCGACAAGTACCGGCATCTCGGGCAGCCGATCCATCTGGTCGGGGTGGAGTTCAGCCGGGAGGAGCGCAACGTCGCCGCGTTTTCGGTGGAACGAGCTTGAGCCGGGCCGGGGTTGGTCTTGCGGAAGTGCGCCGTCGGCGGAGCGCCGCGTCGCACGACGGGCCGGGTCTCGCTCGTCGGCCATCCGGCTCGTTCCCTGTTCGCGCTCAGATCGCCTTCCGGCGTCTGGCGGTGCGCTTGGCGGGGCCGTGCGTATTGCATCCCCGCCCGCGCTCAGCCCGCCTTCCGGCGTCTGGCGGCGCGCTTGGCGGGGCCGTGCGTATTGCATCCCCGCTCGCGCTCAGCCCGCCTTCCGGCGTCTGGCGGCGCGCTTGGCGAGGTCGTGTGTATCGCATCCCCGCCCGCGCTCAGATCGCCTTCCGGCGTCTGGCGGTGCGCTTGGCGGGGTCGTGCGTATCGCATCCGGCAGTATGGTCTGCCTTGCGCCCTGCGGCGTCCGCCTCCCGTGCAGCGCCGTCCACCTTGCGTCCGCGGCCGCCCGCCTCGCGCGCAACGTCCAGCACCGCGCGCAGATGGTCGCCGGTATGTGAGTGCTCGCACGCCGCCACCGTCTCCGGCGTGCCCGCCACCACGACCTGCCCGCCCCGGTCGCCGCCCTCCGGTCCCAGGTCCACGATCCAGTCGGCGGTCTTCACCACTTCCAGGTTGTGCTCGATGACCACCACGGTGTTGCCGTGGTCGCGCAGCCGGTGGAGCACGCGCAGGAGCTGCTCGGTGTCGTGGAAGTGCAGCCCCGTCGTCGGCTCGTCGAGGATGTAGAGGGTGCGGCCGGTATCGCGCTTGGACAGCTCGCGGGAGAGCTTCACCCGTTGCGCCTCCCCGCCCGAGAGGGTGGTCGCGCGCTGGCCGAGGCGCACGTAGGACAGGCCCACGTCGACCAGCGTCTGGAGCTTGCGGGCGACCACCGGGACCGCGTCGAAGACCCCCCGCGCCTCCTCCACGGTCATCTCCAGCACCTCGTGGATGGTCCGGCCCTTGTACCGGATGTCGAGGGTCTCGCGGTTGAACCGCTTTCCCGCGCAGACGTCGCAGGCCACGTAGACGTCGGGCAGGAAGTGCATCTCCACCTTGACCACTCCGTCGCCGCTGCACGCCTCGCACCGCCCGCCGCGCACGTTGAAGCTGAAACGCCCGGGGCCGTAGCCGCGCGAGCGGGCCTCGGGGGTCGCTGCGAAGAGCTCGCGGACCGGGGTGAACAGCCCCGTGTACGTGGCGGGGTTGGAGCGGGGGGTACGCCCGATCGGGCTCTGGTCGATGTCCACGACCCGATCGACCAGCTCCAGCCCTTCGATCCGATCGGCCGGCGCCGCCTCGGCGGCGGCGTCGTTGAGCGCGCGGGCCGTAGCGCGGTAGAGGGTGTCGTTGACGAGGGTGGACTTCCCGGACCCGGACACCCCCGTGACGCAGGTCATCAGGCCGGCCGGGATCTCGACGTCGATGCCGGCAAGATTGTTTCCGCGCGCGCCGACGACCCGGATCAAGCGCAGGGGATCGAACCGGGTGCGCTCGCGGGGCACCTCGATCATGCGCCGGCGGGAGAGGTACTGCCCGGTCAGGGAGGCCGCGTTCGCCGCGACCGCGGAGGGCGGCCCTTCGGCGACGACGCTGCCGCCGTGCACCCCGGCCCCCGGCCCCATGTCGATGACGTGATCGGCGCTGTTGATCGCCTCTTCGTCGTGCTCGACGACGATCACGGTGTTCCCGAGGTCGCGCAGGCGCACGAGGGTGTCGAGCAGACGGCGGTTGTCGCGCTGGTGCAACCCGATCGAAGGCTCGTCGAGGACGTACATCACCCCGACGAGTCCCGCCCCGATCTGGCTCGCGAGCCTGATGCGTTGCGCCTCCCCGCCGGAGAGCGTCTCCGCGGCACGGTCGAGGGAGAGGTAGTCGAGCCCCACGTCGACGAGGAACCGGAGCCTCTGGGCGATCTCTCTGAGGATCCGGCTCGCGATCTCCGCCTTCGCGCCGCCGAGGTCGAGCCCCGTGAAGAAGTCGTGCGCGGCGCGGATCGGCAGCGTGGCGAGGGCGGGGAGGGTCTTCCCGCCGACGAAGACGTTGCGCGCGGACCGGTTGAGCCGGGCGCCGCCGCAGGCGTCGCAGGCGCGGGTGCCGAGGTACTTCGCGAGCTCGTCGCGGACCACGCTCGACTCCGTCTCCCGGTACCGGCGCTCCATGTTGGGGAGCACGCCTTCGAAGGGTTGCTCGCGGGTGTGGGGCTTGCGCCGCTCGATCTGGAACGTGAACCGGATGGCCTCCGAGCCGCTCCCGTGGAGGATGACGTCGCGTATCGAGGCGGGCAGCTTGCAGAACGGGGTGTCGATGCCGAAGCCGTAGTGCGCGGCGAGCGCCTGGATCATCTGGAAGTAGTAGGCGTTGCGCCGATCCCAGCCGCGGACCGCCCCGCCGGGCAGGCTCAGCTCGGGATGGGCGACGATCCGGGCGGGGTCGAAGAACGTGCGCACCCCGAGCCCGTCGCAGTGCTGGCACGCGCCGGAGGGGCTGTTGAACGAGAAGATCCGCGGTTCAAGTTCCGGGATCGCGTAGCCGCAGACGTGGCAGGCGAAGCGGGCGGAGAACACGGTGTCGCCACGGTCGTCGCCGTCCATCGGGGCGACGATGGCGCGGCCCTCGGAGAGCGCGAGAGCGGTCTCGAACGACTCGGCGAGGCGCAACGCCAGGTCCTCCCGGACCCGGAAGCGATCGACCACCACCTCGATCGAATGCTTCCGCTTCGGATCGAGCGCGGGCGGATCGTCCAGCTCGTACAGCACGCCGTCGATCCTCGCCCGCACGAACCCCTGCGACCTCAAGCCCTCGATGATCCGCGTGTGCTCGCCCTTGCGTTCGCCGACGATCGGGGCGAGCAGCATGAGGCGCTCGCCGCGCGTGCGCGCCATGACCGTATCCACCATCTCGGTGACGGTCTGCGCTTCGAGCACCACCCCGTGCTCCGGGCAGCGCGGCTCGCCGACACGGGCGAAGAGCAGCCGCAGGTAGTCGTGGATCTCGGTGATGGTGCCGACGGTGGAGCGCGGGTTGTGCGAGGTCGATTTCTGCTCGATCGAGATCGCGGGCGACAGCCCCTCGATATGCTCGACGTCCGGCTTCTCCATCACCGAGAGGAACTGGCGCGCGTAGGCCGAAAGCGATTCGACGTAGCGCCGCTGCCCCTCGGCGTAGATGGTGTCGAACGCCAGCGACGACTTGCCCGATCCCGAGAGCCCCGTGATCACCACCAGACGGTCGCGGGGGACGTCGACGTCGACGCCTTTCAGGTTGTGCGTCCGGGCGCCTCGGATGCGGATGAAGTCCATGTGTCAACGGCTGCGGCGAAGGGCGTGCAATTGGCGAGAGGAGATCTGCGGCTGCAAGCCGATCTTCATCGGTCGTGTCAACGGCAGTGACGAAGCGTCCAACCGGTGAAGCATGTCAACGAACGTTTCCGATTGGAATCCGTGGCGCTCCCCGCCCCGTGCTTCCGCCCGAAACGTTCACGAATCGGCCGGTCCGTCCGCCGGCGGCTGCAAGGCGCGCGTCATCGGCGAAACATGCCAACGGACGCTTCCGATTGGAATCCGTGGCGCTCCCCGCCCCGTGCTTCCGCCCGAAACGTTCACGAATCGGCCGGTCCGTCCGCCGGCGGCTGCAAGGCGCTCGTCATCGGCGAAACATGCCAACGAACGTTTCCGATTGGAATCCGTGGCGCTCCCCGCCCCGTGCTTCCGCCCGAAACGTTCACGAATCGGCCGGTCCGTCCGCCGGCGGCTGCAAGGCGCTCGTCATCGGCGAAACATGCCAACGAACGTTTCCGATTGGAATCCGTGGCGCTCCCCGCCCCGTGCTTCCGCCCGAAACGTTCACGAATCGGCCGGTCCGTCCGCCGGCGGCTGCAAGGCGCTCGTCATCGGCGAAACATGCCAACGGACGCTTCCGATTGGAATCCGCGATTCTCCCCGCCCCCATGTCCTCGTCCGAAACGTTCACGAATCGGCCTGCCCCTCCGCCGGTGGTTCCAGGCCGATGACCTCCACCAGCTCGGCCACCACCGCCACCGAACCCTCGTCCTCCTCCTTGAGTTCGATCGGCGAGAACTCGGGGTTGTCCGGAGCCAGCGTGATCCTCACGTGCCTCCAGCCGTCTTCGCCCGCCGTCTTCTCGCTACGGTAGCGCTTCACGGTGAAGCGCTGGCCGGTGTCGGGATCGAGGGCATCGTGCAATTGCACGAGCACCACCTTTCCGGCGCGCGTGCCGGTGACCGGGCTCGCGAACAGGCACCAGGCGCCGCCGGGGACCGCCGGCTCCATGGACCGGCCGACCACCCGGGCCACGAACATCCCGCGCCGGAGCGGGCGCGCGGTATCGACCTCCACCCATTTCCATTCCGATTCGCCGGGCACGGTATGCGGGTCGCCGAACGTCCCTGCGGCGGCGGCGAGCGGCACCAGCGGCACGCAACGGACGTAGCGCGCATCGGCCGCCGGCCTGACCAGCCGCAAGCGGGCGCGCGGCGGGGGTCCGCGCATCTCGTCCCCGCTCCTGCGCGGCGTTTGTCCGTCCGTCTCGTCCTCGCCCCTGCGCACCGCTCGCCCGTACTCCTCCTCCCGGCCGTTGCGCGCCGTTCGCCCGCGCTCCTCCTCCCGGCCGTTGTGCGCCGTCCGTCCACGCTCCCCCTCCGGGCCACTGCGCATCCTTCCTCCACTCGCCTCCTCCCCGACGCTACGCACCGCTCGTCCGGACTCCTCCTCCCGGTCGCTACGCGCCGACACCACTCCCGCCGCCATCGCCGCTCCCGGCCCCGGCTCCGGCTCCGGCTCCGTCCAGCATCGCGCCCGCGCGCTGGCGGAGCTTGCGCTCGGTGTAACCGTCGAGGGGGGCGAGGACGTGTCCGCTCCGGGCGATCGCTTGGAGCCGCACGCCGTCCAGCAGAAGCCCGCCGTGGCGCAGGCGCTCCCAACCGGGCAGGCTGTGAGTCGTGGCCGTCATGGCCGGCGCTCCCGGCCGGGCAGATCGTGGGCCGTGGCCGTCATGGCCGGCGCTCCCAACCGGGCAGATCGCGGGTCGTGACCGTCATGGCCGGCGCTCCCGGCCGGGCAGATCGTGGGTCGTGGCCGTCATGGCCGGTACTCCCGATCGGGCAGGCCGTGGGTCTTGGCCGTCATGGCCGGTACTCCCGGCCGGGCAGGCCGTGGGTCGTGGCCGTCATGGCCGGTACTCCCGGCCGGGCAGGCCGTGGCCGATCGCGGTCATGGCCGGCACTTCCAACCGGGCAGGCCGTGGGTCGTGGCCGGCGGGCGTCCTTCAGTGCGGATTTGCGCTGCCGGATAAAGCGCATTCGCCGCTATGACGGCCATCTCGGGGCGGGTTCAGAGTTGCTCCCCGGCTGGACGATAGCGCGTGACCTCGACGTCATCTTCGCGTTCTCGGGCGCGGGCAATATCGAAGGAAGCCTGCATTCGCATGAGCGTGTCCATCCTGACGCCGAATGCTTTCTCGATACGTAGCGCCATCGTGCCGGACAAGTCGGAACGGCCGTTGAGAAACGTCGAAAGCGCAGGGCGCGAGACACCGAGCACACCCGCGGCAGCGGCGACGGTCAAGCCAAGGGGCTTGATGACTTCGGTCTTGACGAATGCACCGGGATGCGGCGGGTTCAGCATACGCACGATCATTCTCCCGATTAATGGTAGTCCTCAAGATTCACGTTGGTGATCTCATCGCCGTCGGCATGAAAGGTGAGCCTCCAGTTGCGGGTGACGTGGAGGCTCCGGATGCCCTTGCGGTCGCCGGTCAGTCGATGGGCCTTCCAGATGGAGACCGCGTGCAGCTCGTCGGCTGTCTCCATGTCTTGCAGGAACGCCAGCATCTTGCGGAGCTTGTCCACAGCCGCCGCCGGAACCCCGCCTGGATCGTCTCTGAGAAACAGGCGACGAATGCCCTTGTGGGAAAAGCTTCGTATCACCATCCGTCAAGCGTGGCCTGACAGGCTACGACTGTCAACGGCGGAACTGCAATGGTTCACCCGAAGCTCATGGTTCACTCGAAGCTCAAGGAGCATTCGGCCATCGTCCTGGCGACTATCCGATCTCGAACGGGGCGAGGCCGGTCATGATGGCGAAGCCGGATTTCGTCATTCCCGGGCATCCGGCCGGGCACGCCGTGGCTCACGGCCCACATTCCGGCAAGCGCACCTCCACCGCCACCGGAAAGACCTGGGGCGAGCCCGCCAGGGCGAAACGGGCGGGAAGGAGACGTTCCAGGATGCGGGTGCGTTCGCGTTGCAGTTGCTCGCGGATCTCCTCGTAGTGGTGGCGGCGGCGTCCGAGTTCTTCCTCTTTCTCCTCGATGGACCGCTCGATCTCCGCGAGCCGTTCGCTTTCGTCGAAGAGCTGGCCCTGGCGGCGGCGGTGCGCGAGCTGCCCGATCTCGCGCACAAGCCGCGCCATCGTCGATTGCTCGATCAGGGCGGACACCTCGCCCTGGCGCTGCCGGTAGCGTTCGTCCTCGCGCCGGCGCGCGGCCTCGCCGTCGCTTTCGAGCCGGCGGCGCAGGCGTTCGGTCAGCGCGACCTTGTACCCGCGCAGCCATTCCCGCAGGCCGGGGCCGGCGTCTTCGAGGATCTCGCCGGCGCGTTCCCGGTCCTCCGGGTCGTGGGTTTCGCGTGCGCCGCGAAGGGTTCGGGCCGGGGCGTGCGCGAGCGGCTCGCCAAGTACCCCGTCCCGCACCGGCAGGGCCAGGGTGCGCACCCAGCGGTGGAAGGTCTCGCGCAACTCGTTCACCCCCAGCTCCTCGATGCTGAGCAGGACGATCGCCTCGGCCTCGTCCGGCACCCCGCCTCGGCGCACCGTCCAGCGCGACACCTCGCCGCCGGCGCCCGGATAACGGCGCCGCGCGAGGACGCCCAGCGCCCGCTGCATCGGCCGCCGTTTCGACCTTGACCGTCTCAGCCCTGACCGCTCCGGCTACGGTTGTTCCGGCCCGGCCGGCCCCGATCACGGATTCCGGCTCCACGAGCGTCTCAACCTCCACCGTTGCGGCTCCGGCCGTTTCGTTCCCGACCGTTCCGGTCACGGCCTTCTCGACCGGCCCGTCCTGCTCGGAGAACCCCTGCCTTGCGCGGCTCCAGGACTCGGCGAACGCGGTGGGGCAGGACAGCAGACGCTTGCCGAGGATCTCCACCGCGAAGGTCCCGGCGCGGCGGCGGGGCTTCGTCCCCTCCGACACGAGCGCGCGTACCGCGCTCCGGAAGGCGTCGAACGCGGCGGAAAGGGCGGCTTCGCGCGGGCCGGAATGGAGGATCAGGGCCTGCGGCGGGTGGCGGGTGCAGAAGCGTGGGGCGGGGGCGGCCGGCTCTTGCGGGGCGCTCCCCCTTGCGTCCCCCGGCCGAGGACCGCTCTCGTGCGGGAAGCTGCCTGCCGCCTGTCCCGGCCGAGGGGTCCGCTCTTGCGGGAGGTTTTCCGCCGCCTGTCTCGATCGAGAACCACTCTCTTGCGGGAGGCCGCCTGCCGCCGCCCGCTCCCGCTGAAGGCTCCCCGCATCGATGTCCCGTTTCAGCCGGCGAATCACCACGTCCTCGACGCGCCCGCGCATGGCCGGGCTCATCTCGCCGGTGCGGGTGAAGCGCACCGGGTCGAGCATCTCCAGCAGGCCGGTGAAGGAGCGGGTGTGGCCGTTGTGCGGGGTGGCGGAGAGGAACAGCCGGTGCTCGAACTGCGGCGCCACCAGGCGCAGCATCCGGCACAGCCCGCTGTCCTCGCCGAAGGGCGAGGGCATCAGGTGGTGGCATTCGTCGACGATCAGCAGGTCCCAGGGCAGGTGCGGGGAGCCCTCCGGGGTGCGGCAGGCGGAGAGGAACTGCTCCAGCACGTCGGGCTGACGCAGGTAGTGAAAGGAGGCGACGATGCGGCCGAATGAGCGCCAGGGGTTCGCGTCCATGCCGAGCCGGCGGCGCAGGCGCTCGGTCTCCAGGCGGTCCACCATTTCGAAACGAAGCGAGAACTTGTCCCAGAGCTCCTCGCACCACTGCCGGCGCAGCGACGCGGGGGTGAGGACGAGGATGCGCCGGATGCGGCGGCGGAGCAGCAGCTCGGTGAGGATCAGCCCCGCCTCGACGGTCTTGCCGAGACCCACGTCGTCGGCGATGAGCAGGCTGACGCGCGGCATGCGCAGCGCCTTCAGAAGCGGGACGAGCTGGTAGCTCTCGATGCGCACCCCGCCGTGGAAGGGGCTGGCCACCGGCTCCCGGTACGGCGGGTCGTCGGGGCCTGCTTCGCCGCCGCTGCCACTGCCGGGGCCGTCTTCGCCGCCGCTGTCGCCGCGGTGGCCCCTGTCACCGCTGCCGGCGCCACCGGGAACACCGGGATCGCGGGGGTCGAGATAGGGGGAAAGCGCCGTCCAGCGTGCCGCGCGGAGCAGGGCGTCGAAATCCCCCGCGGGCATGGCGCCGCCGCGGGCGGGGTCGGGCAGCGCATTCGGTTCCAGCAGGTGGCGGCTGGGTTCCAGCTCCCACAGGAGGCGTTCCTCGGAGGGCGCGTGGTCGTCCTTGTACTCCAGGTGGACGAGGTGCAGGCGCCCCGCCTCGCCGTCGAAGGGCTCGACCGCCGCCACCACCCCGCGCCGGTTGCGCACGGTGGCGAGCATCCCGGCGCGGGGGATGGGAGCTTCCGGAGCGGGCGCGGTCATGACCCGGGGGGTTGTGGCGGCCATAGACGGATCATGAGCAGGTAACAGTCATCACGGCGTTCAAGCTTGCCTGGGCGCAACGCGGCTGCCGTGCTGCGGATCCCCTCGCGCCAGCGAATTCAGATACTCGTCGTAGTCGGGCCGAGTTTTGCCAAAGCTCTTGAGGTTGCCGCAAGTGGAAACAACTGTAAGCCTGCTCTGCTGATCCCCAACCCGGCATGGCCGGAACCAGACGACTGTTGGCGAAAATCTTCGTCGTTTTGCCGAAGACTTCACGGGTAAGAGACCATCGTCCGGCCAAGCCGCGTCGATGACTGTAACGTCTTGCGCTTCTTGGTCCGGCTTCGTCCAATCCTGCATTGACGGGCGGGCTGGAGCGCTCCTCGCGCAACGCGAATCCGCGATCTTGCCGCGGCTGCGCACCCTTCATGCCCGTCATCACCCGGTAAGCCGCGAGCGCGTGTTCATGGAACGAAGGAATGCCGAACGATAAAGCCCTGCTTCCTCGACGAGCACGCCGGCTTCCACCGACGCATCGATCACCTGCATGGGCGGCAAGCCGTCCGGATTGTATCCGGCCGGCAGGCGTTCCAACGCGCCCACGACCTGGTGCAGGTACATCTTCGTCCGGCGAAGTGCGGGGGTGCGTTGCGCTCGGTGCCCAACAGCCTGTTCGATTGCATCGCTTCACCAACGGTTCGAGCGTGCCTGAACTCCGCCTGCCGAGAATCTTGCAGCCATCGTCGCCGACCATCCCGCCTGCGGTATGGCCGGCATGAAGCGGCCGACAGCGGCTGATTCGGCGGCATCTCGCATCGCAGCCCTCAGCCAACGGAACGTGCATGATCGTAGTGCGAAAGCGTGAGTATTTGCCGCACATACGTCGATTGCCTGGAGAATCATCCGGGATCGGCGTCCGGTTCCCTGGCGCAGCGCCACGGTGCGCCCGGCCGGGAAATCGCCGGCGTGTGCCGCCAGGCAGTCGGAACGTGGCTTTGGCAAGGCGCCCCCCCGGAGCGCGCGGGCTCGGTCTCGGATCCGGCCGCCGCTGGCGCCCTCACGCGGCACGCCAGATGCAGGTAGGGTGTTGCGGCATGGGACGGACGAAAGTGGCGATCAATCGATTGGTCCTGCTCCCGGCGCTGTTCGTGCCCCTGTGGTGCACGAGATACCTCATGGTCCGGATCGAGATGCCGGACGCTGTGCCGGTGCGATTCCTGGCCCTGCGCTTCGGCTCGGCCGCGGCGACGAGAGCGCCGATGCGCGGGAGATTCCGACGGTCCTCGCGCGTAACGTTCCCGTCTCCCGGGGTCGATGAGCCCATGCGATCGAGGATCGGGCACCAATCCGAACCCCACCGGAGCAAGCACCGCGGAGCCGCCCGGTCCGGTGCGAGTGGAGGCTGCCTCAGTCTTCGTCGCCGGACGCCGAATGCTTGCCGCGAGATGCGCCCGAGCTGCCGGACGGCGGTGTCGTCGCCGCACGGACGAGTCCTTCCTGCATCTCCTGCCAGATCGAGAGATTCCGCTCGGTGATCTCTTGCATCATCGACAACGGGTCGCTTCCCATCATCGTCTTCATCTGATCCTGAACTCTCGCCTGCTGCTCGACGAAGAGGTTCAGGCTGCGCTCGAGATAGCTCGCCATCATCCCCTGAAGGGAATCGCCGTAGGACCGGATGATCTTCGCGAGCACCTGCTCACTGAACATCGGCTCGCCGTCCGCCTCCTGCTCCATGATGATCTGCAGCAGGATGCTGCGGGTGAGGTCCTCGTTGGTACGGGCATCGCAGACCTGGAACGGAATCTCCTGCAGCACGAGATTGCGGACGTCCTCGAGGGTGACGTAGCTGCTGACCTCGGTATCGTACAGCCGCCGATTGGGGTACTTCTTGATGATTCTCGGTTTACTCACGCCGGTGCGCCCGAGTCGCCGGGCCGGAAGGCCACGCCCAACCTGATATTAACCTGCCACGCGGCCATGTTCATACGGCGCCCTGTCCCGAGAGCCCAGCCGTCTTCGTCGCAGCGATCTCCCGGGGCCGATGCGGCGGTGACGATCCTCTCCAAGCCGGGGTCCGGGTCGATTCGATACGAGCCGGCACGGCCCGGGCGCGATCCATCGTGGATCCGGACCGTCTCGACGGGGCCGGCGAACGGGCATCGCGTACGAGGTCGCGACGATCCGCTCGATCGTGCAGCCGTTTTCGCCCGAGCGGCTGATCAGTATGCGGCGACTCCCGTACCATGGACGCCTCGGGCCGGGAGCCACAAGCGGCTTCCCGGTGCTCGGGTGAATCGACCGATACGGGAGAGGGGTCACGACCATGTCCGTAGCATCGGGCCAGGAAGGCGGCTGCCAGTGCGGCGCGATCCGCTACCAGCTTTTGCGCGCACCGGCCGCGCTCTACGCCTGCCATTGCCTGGATTGCCAGAAGCAGTCTTCGAGTGCGTTCGGGCTGTCGATGTGGGTCGAGCGCGACGCGATCGAGTTCACCGGCCCCGAGCCGCGCATCTACCGCACCCGCGGCGGCTCGGGCCGGGCCAAGCTCTGCGCGTTCTGCGGCGAATGCGGCACGCGGCTCTACCACGCGGGCGGCGGGACCCGCGCGGACGAGAGCACGACGCTCAGCATAAAGGCCGGCACCCTCGACGACACCTCGGTCATCACGCCCACCTGCCACCTGTGGACGAAGCGCGCCCAGCCCTGGATGGCGCCGGTGCTCGAACGTGATTTCTGTTTCGCCGCCGAGCCGGACAGCGAGGAAACACTGCGCGCCCGGTGGCGCGACGCCGGTGGGGCACAATCGGGATGAACGTCGCGCCGTCCGCCCTGGATGCCTCCGCGGTCCTCGCCGCAGTACCATCGACCGCGCGCAGGCCGGGAATATGTCGAAGGTCGCAGGAGACGACATCATGTCGAACACGCACCGCCAATACGACGCCATCATCATCGGGGCCGGCATCATCGGCGCCGCAATCGCCTTCGAGCTCGCGAAGCTCGGCTACCGGACCCTGAACGTGGACAAGAATCCCGCCGCCGGCTACGGACCGACGTCGAGTTCGTGCGCGATCATCCGGGTGCACTACTCCACGTTCGACGGCACCGCGCTCGCGTGGGAGGGCTACCACTACTGGCACGCATGGGCGAAATATATCGAGACGGACGACGAACGCGGGCTCGCGAAGTTCATCGAGTGCGGATGCCTCGTGATGAAGACCGAGCTCAACGGTCATCTGGGGAAGCATGTCCGCTTGTCCAGGGAGCTCGACGTTCCGTTCGAGGAATGGGACGCCGCGAAGATCCGCGAGCGGCTTCCCATCTACGACACGCGCCGCTACGGACCGCCCCGCCTGATGCACGACGAAGGGTTCGGGGAGCCGAGCGGGGGCGATCTCGCGGGCGGGGTGTTCTGGCCCACCGCCGGCTACATCTCCGACCCCCAGCTCTCCACCCACAACCTGCAGCGCGCAGCGGAGGCGAAGGGCGCGGAGTTCCGGTTCGGACGCGAGGTCGTCGAGATTCTCAAGGAGGGGGCGGAGGAGAGAGACGGGAAAGGCGGCGGCGATGCCGGGCGCATCCGCGGCGTGAAGCTCGACGACGGCACGGAGATCGACGCTCCGATCGTGGTCAACGTCTCCGGCCCCCACTCCGCCATCGTCAACGGCATGGCCGGCGCCCTCGACGACATGACCATCGAGACGAAGCCGCTGCGCCAGGAAGTCGTCCATGTCCCCGCCCCGGCCGGCTTCGACTTCGAATCGCTCGGCACCGTCGTCTCCGACAGCGACATCGGCTGCTACATCCGCCCGGAGACCGGCAACCACATCCTGATCGGCAGCGAGGATCCTGAGTGCGACCCGCGCGAGTTCGTCGATCCCGACGACTACGTACGCGACTTCACCGAGCAGGGCACCGCCCAGGCCCATCGTTACGGGCAGCGGGTCCCGAGCCTCGGCATCCCGTCGAGCCTGCGCGGCGTCGTCGACCTCTACGACGCCTCCGACGACTGGATTCCGATCTACGACAAGAGCCGCGTGCCGGGCTTCTACATGGCGGTCGGCACCTCGGGGAACCAGTTCAAGAACGCGCCGGTGGCGGGAAAGATGATGGCCGCACTGATCGACTACTGCGAGCAGGGCAACGACCACGACGCCCGCCCGCTCTCGTTCCGCCTCGATCACATCGGCCGCGAGGTGAACGTCGGCTTCTACTCGCGCAAGCGCGAGATCAACCGGGAGAGCAGCTTCTCGGTGCTCGGTTAGCGCGGTGGCGCGGAGGCTCCGGTCGTCCGATCCGTGGTCGAACGTTTCAGTCTCCGGCGGCGCGAGCCGGTGGGAGACGGTGGGTGTGGCGGCTGCCGCCGGCATGGCGATGCCCGGGTCAGGATGGCCGCTGCCGCTCAGGCTGCGGCACCGCGCCGCGCTGCGCGGGATCGTCGGCGAGATCGTGCGCGGGTGCATGGACCGGAGGGCGGCGTTCGCCCATATCGCCGCACGGGCGGATGCGAACATCGAGCCGGCCGACGACCGCGAGCCGTTCAGGGAGATGGCCGAGCGGGACGTCCTCGGCCTGCACGAAGGAAACTACGCGCGCCACCGGATCACCCCGGCCGAATTCGACGCTTGGCGGCGGATCTGGGCGGAAGGCGCCGGATAGCGCTGCTGACGCCCGTCTGACTCGGAAATCGAGGTCATCCGCTTTCGACGACGACCTGAGCGATCGTCAATGACCGTTGCCGTTTCGATCCAGGGACCGGAAGCGGCAGCGCCACCACCGCTGCCCCGATTCGGTGGACGGTCAAGGGTTGGCGGAATCCTTGAGTGGGGACAGGTGTCACCCTTCCGCCCCCGGCGCGTGTCGAGCTGGAACACATCCTGCGGGTGGAGTGGATTCGTGCTCGGGCATCTCGATGCACCGAACTCGATACGGCAGAACCGGCGGCCGGGATGGCAGGAGCCGCTGAACGGGAGCTACATGATTGCGGCACCTTTCAGATATCTGGTACAAAACTGAAGGAACCCGCAACAGCCGTTTCCAGCCTGGAGAGATATCCATGGCAGAATGCGACAGTCGTGGCACGACAGCCCATGGTGCGACGCCAGCCAAGCCTTCCCTGACCCAGCGCGTCCGCATCGACCGGGCCGGCCGGGTGATCGTACCCGCCGGCATCCGCAAGGCGCTCGACATCCATGACGGGCAGGACCTGACGATCTCGCTCGATGACGGCTTCATCAGGCTCCAGACCATTGATGCCGCGCTCGAACGGGTTTGGGCCGTCGCAAAGCGCAGGCGCAGGAGGAAAAGTGCGGGCGTCGTCGATGAGTTCATCGCCGCTCGCCGAGCCGAAGCCGCGAAGGATTGAGACGGCCGTGGTCATTCTGGATGCGTCCGCCACGCTTGCCCTGATACTGAAAGAACCCGGCGCGGCCATGGTGGTCGACGCACTACGGGTCGGTGCGTCGATGTCCGCGGTCAACGTGGCGGAAGTCGCCGCCCGGCTGCAAATGGAAGGCTGGTCCGAGTCGGAAACGGGCATGGTCTTCGACGAATTGTGCATCCACATCCGGCCTTTCGATGCCGCCACCGCCTTGTTGAGCGGTCGATACCGCATCTCCACCCAAGCGCTGGGATTGGGACTCGGCGACCGCGCCTGCCTGGCGACCGCGTGCACGACCGGATTTCCGGCGCTGACCGCCGACCGGGCCTGGATACAGCTCGACCTTGAAGGCGTCGAGGTACGGTGCATCCGATGATCGAACCTGCGCCGGCCGATGAGGTGCTGCGGGTGGGGCTCGGTGACCGTCAAAACACGCCCCGTCCCTCGGCGATGTTCAGGAGGCCCGGGAACACGAGGATGATCCCCCGGCGGCCAAGGATAGCTGAACGTCCGCTCCGTCCTGCAAATCCGAGATCGGCGTAAGGTGTCCTCCTGCGTCATGGTGGCATATGAAACCGAGATGGCAGATGTCGGCCGAGGTCTCCATGAAGGCATGACGCCGGCCGCTCGGCCGCATGCCGGACTACAATTCCCATCCTCCATGACGCCCTTGCCTGAATTTCCGCGCCGAGACACGCGATGAACTTCATTGACCTCGAACGACGATTCCATGTCCTGACGGACGCGGAGCTTGAAGACGTAGAGGCTCTCGTATCCCTGAGTGAAGATAGGTTCGGCCCGGATGAGGGCTGGTCGGAGCTATTGAATTACAGCCGGGTCATCTTGCTGGCAGAGGCAGGGGCCGGAAAGACCGTGGAGATGCGCGAGCAGGCGAAGCGCCTTGCCGGAGAAGGCAAATTCGCTTTCTTTGCGGCGTTGGAGTCCATCGATCATGAATCTGTCGGCGACTGCCTCTCGCCGGACGAGGCGAGGAGGTTCGAGGCATGGAAAGAAAACCGCGAAGCACCGGCTTGGTTCTTCCTCGACGCGGTAGATGAGCTGAAGCTCACCAAGGGCAAGCTGGATCGGGCGCTTCTCCGGCTGGCGAGGGATATCGACAGCAACCTCCACCATGCCCACATCATCATCTCGTGCCGCCCCAGTGATTGGCGTCCGGCGGTTGATTTGGCCACCGTGCATAGTCGACTGCCGGTGCCCGAAAGAGGTGGCGATGTTCCTTCCCTGTCTCCCGGCGATGTGTTCATGAGCGCGCTCAGGAGCGAGCGCGTTGAAAGGACCCCCGTTACCTGCGGTGAAGACGATCTTCTGGATCTAGAGGCCGTGCAAACGGTAATCATGCTTCCGATGAATCGAACACAGATCGAGCGCTTCGCCGAGCAGTCCGGTGTGAGTGACGCCCCTGCGTTTCTCGAGGAGATCACCCGGCAAAACGCTTGGACCTTCGCCGATCGTCCTTTGGATCTGGCCAATCTGATCAGGATCTGGGCGAGTTCGGGGCGCCTTGAAACTCGGGCACGGCAACACGATGCAAACGTCGAGTCCAAGTTGAAGGACGACCCTGAACGACCGGACAGCGGCGTCCTCTCCGACACTCGGGCTCGGCTTGGGGCGGAGCGCCTCGCGCTCGCCCTCTTTCTTACTCGCACACGCACGATCCGATCGCCTGAACAGGCGCCGGACATCCACCGAGCAGACGGCGTTCTCGATCCTGCAAGCATCCTCTCCGACTGGACCGAGGCGGAGCGGCAGGCGTTGCTTCGACGCGCTCTTTTCCACCCTGCCACCTACGGGCGCGTTCGTTTCCATCATCGCTCGATTCAGGAATACCTCGCTGCACGACGCTTGCAGGCGCTGCGTGACAGGAGCATGTCCACGAAGGCGCTGTTCCGTCTGTTGTTCGCGGAACGCTATGGCGTCGAAGTCGTATTCCCCTCGATGCGCGCAATCACCGCATGGCTCTCGCTCTGGGATGACGGCGTGCGCGAAGAGTTGATCAGACGCGAACCGGAAGCGCTTCTCTCCTTGGGCGATCCGGAAACACTCACCATTCCCGCGCGAGGCAAGCTCGTGCGGGCATTCTTCACCGCTTACGGTGAAAGAGGTTGGCGCGGCCTGAATATTCCGATCGCCGAAGTGCGCAGGCTTTCACACCCGGATCTCGCACCAGTGATATGTGAATGTTGGGGCAACGGACCGACGAATGACGATGTCCGCAAATTGCTCATCGAGATGATTTGGCAAGGAGCGGTCGAGGATTGCGCCGATCTGGCTCGTGCCGTCGCACTCGATGCCTCCGAGCCCTCCTATCATCGAATTGCCGCGATCCGAGCTCTAGTTGCCTGCTGTCGCCATAACAGCGCTCGTGAAATCGCGGACGCTATTCTGGCTCAGCCGGCATCTTGGCCCGATAGAGTCGTGCACGGTGTCGCGGCACACTTGTTTCCCGGGATCATCACAGGGAACGAGTTGATCACGCTGATGGAGCGGACTCGCGAACCGAAGCAGACCGTCGGTGGATTTGGATGGACATCGCGGCAGATCGCCAAAACCGTCCGACCTTTGTCGGAACAGGCCGTCTCCTTGCGCAATAAAATGGCGGATCTCGTGTGGCGTGGACGTGATCAGGAGAAAGCTCGCCACAACGTTCATGGCAAGTTCGATTATCTCGCACCAGCGCTCGCGATATTGTGCGATCGGCAGTTGTCGGAGTCTTCGGAGGTTCCTGATCCGAACTTGATCCGCGCCTGCGTGACCGCTTCCCGGTTCGGCGGCCATCGAAGCATCGGGTGCGATCCCATGCTGAAGCTCAGAGCGCGCATCGGCACGGACGTATCACTTCGAAGAGAAGCTTTCTGGGGAGAGTTGGAATTCATGGACAGGCTTATTCCGACTGACGACGATCGTCGCCGATTTCATAATGCGGTTATCGGCGGCCTCGTCGGCAACGCGAACGAAGCTGATCGACCCTGGCTCCTGATGGCTCTCACAGACGAGACTCGGACGGAACGGTGTGCCGTTGCACTTCATGCCTTGATTGATATTTGGTTCCAACGAGGCCGGTCTGTTTCTGAATTGGAGGATATCCGTGCAGCTCTGAGAGGCAATAAGGCTCTCGGTGAAATTTTGGAAGAGCGTGTAGTGCCGCCAGAACCAAACGAAGAAATCGAACAACGGGAACACGAGCTGCAAACCGGGGACCGCGATCAAGACATATGTGAAATTCAACATCTGAGAGATTGGAAGGAATGGCGTGAGGCGTTACTCGCCGACCCCGCTGATGCGTTCTCTGAGGAGAAACAGACCGATACAGTATATACCCTCTACTCATGGCTTAGACAGAAGCAAGACTCGGACCGCTTGAATGTATGGGATAAAGACGCGCTGGTACAGGCGTTCGGTCCGGACATCGCCGATCGCGCCGAGAAGGCGTTCCAGGCACGCTGGCGTACCAGGCAGCCGGTCCTTTGGTCGGCGCGTCCTGACGAAGCAAAGAACAGCATATCGGAAGATCGGCTAGGACTTTCGGGCGTCTCAGCCGAAGCCTCTGCACAGGGGTGGGTATCTTCCTTGTCGCCTGAAGAAGTCCGTGCAGCAGCGGTTTATGCGACCGTCGAACTGAACGGCTTCGCGCCGTTTATCGCCGATCTCGCGGTATCACATCCCGCGGAAGTGGAAGAACTGGTAGGTGGCGAAATAAACGCTGAACTCAAAATCGGTGATGAACATGATCATCTACCGACACTTCACGATCTGACGTACGCAGACCGCTACATAGCCTCAAGCTTCAAGCAGCTTTTCATTCCCCGCCTGCTCGCGGAACTGAAATCGTGGCCCAGCGTCTTCACGGACGTGACGGGGGCGCGTTGGGCGAATCATCTCGATAAAGTGCTGCGCATTCTGGACGACACGAGCAGCAAGGCGGACCGGGAGTCAATCGCCAGTGAATGCGCCACTCGCTACGAGGCCGATCCGGTTGGCGCGCTGGCCCTTTCCTGGCTCACGGGCTTGTTCCGGCTTGATGCGGCACGGGGAACGCATACGCTGATTACAGGGCTTTCAGGTAGCTGCGATCCCGACACTCGCGAACGTGCGATTGAGACATTCGCCGCACTCTTTGGCGGACCTGATTCCGTCGGATTCGAAGTTCCGAATCCGGTTCAATTTGCTTGTCTCCTTGGACAGCTTGTCCGATGCGCCTATACATTTATCCGCCCGGAAGACGACCAAGTCCACGAAGGGGTGTTCTCTCCGGACACGCGCGACAATGCCCAAAGAGCCCGGAGCTTTCTGCTTTCCAGGTTACTCGACACGCCTGGACCCGAGGCCCGCCGTGTCGTCCTGGCGCTTGCGGACGAACAGGACTTCGCGGACTTGCAGGATTATCTGCGGCATCGTGCTCGGCAACGAGCGGCTGCCGATGCAGAATTCGCTCCATTTACTCCCGAAGCAGTGAACGCTCTTGGAAATCTCTATGAAATCCCACCGAACGACAGGGACGGTTTGTTCGCCATCATGATGGACCGATTGGACGATCTCGCCCATGACTTGGCCCATGGTGAGTTCTCGGATCGACGGACGATCCGGAGCATCACCGAGGAGTCGGAGATGCAGCGTACCCTTGCCTTGCGTATCAGCGCGAAGGCGAATGGTGCCTACATGGTAACGAGGGAGGAAGAAGTCGCGGATGGAAAGCGCACAGATATCCGGCTTTCGGCCATCGAGGTCGATCAGAAAGTGGTCGCGGAAGTCAAAATCTCGGACAACAACTGGTCATTGACCGATCTGATACATGCACTCCGAAATCAACTAGTAGGTCAGTATCTGCGACACTCGAACTGCAA
Organism: uncultured Gammaproteobacteria bacterium; assembly: GCA_958295465.1. Classification (GTDB taxonomy): domain Bacteria; phylum Pseudomonadota; class Gammaproteobacteria; order HK1; family HK1; genus HK1. The sequence goes on along the minus strand of OY282353.1, from coordinate 5,231,229 downwards.
AGCCGGTTGTCTTCTACTGACCTACCATGGAAGAAAGAATTATTGGATTCACCCTGTCACCAAAGCGCGGCTCACATTCCCGAAGGCGGTCCAATTTCTGAAAGATATGGCACAAACTCTTGAGCGGGAAGATTCGTGTGACGTACGCATTGCAGTATTCGGCCTCGATCTTACCGATCCTCCACTGACGCCCGCTCGTCACGAAAATCGAGGCAATCACTCTTGACGACGATATGAGCGAACATCAATGACAGTTGCCGTTTCGATCCAGGGATAGGAAGCGGCAGCACCACCACCGCTCCCGGAGGAACCTCAGGCAGTCGTCACCCCGCATCGCCGGGCCACGGTGCGGGCGAGTGCCCGGAAGTCACGGTAGCACCCCTGCACGGCATTGACTTGGCTGCCGATGACGCCGTCCGCCGGCTTCAGGGCGAACATCGGTTTGCGCGCCTCCTGCGCGAGCGGCATCAGGCTTCGATAATGCTTGAGGGCGGCCAGGCAGTGCTTATCCTTGTCCATGGAAAGGGCGGGCCGTGCGGCCTTGCCGACCACGAAATTACGGTACGCGCCCGGTATGCGTTCCATCCAGCGTTCATACGCCATGACCGGGCGATTCAGCCGCACCGCATGTTGAAGCACCACGTACCCGATCGGCCGCATGTCTCCGCGCGGCACGTCCAGGTCCGCCACCGGGTTGCGCTTCCGGCGCTCCGACCACTCCTTCCGCCACCGGCGCAGGGTCGGTCCGAGATTGTGGAGGCCCCGAATGGAGTAGAGGTCGGCCGCCAGCGGCACGACGACATGGTCCGCGGCGACCAGTACCGCCCGGTTGAGAGCACCGAGGTTCGGGCCGACGTCCATCAGGATCAGGTCCGCGGCAACCTCCTCCGCCGCCCCGTGCAGGGCTCGCGAGATGGCCGAAAGCACGCGGAATGCACGGGGCTTTCGGTCAAGGCAGTCCGGCCACTGGCTCGTCAGCTCGTCTTCCGCCCCGGATAGCAGCACGTCGCCCGCGACCAGTCCGATTCCGGGCGCGGGCTCCGTTACATGCGGCGGCGTGACATCTCCGGTGCCTTCCAGGAGCGGTCGCAGGGAGGTGTAGATCGTCCCATCCTCGCGATCTTCCTCCCACAGGTTCTCAAGCTCCTCGTCGTTCAGGAACATGCTGGTGAGATTCGCCTGTGGGTCGAGGTCCGCCACCAGGACGTTGAAGTCGAGCCTCGCGTACATCCAGGCGAGATGGTAGACGAGGGAGGTCTTTCCAACGCCGCCCTTGTTGTTGAACACGGCGATGATTTTCACGGTGCGGCCTTCACCGTGGCGACGACCAGAGTCTGTTGGAATTCGAATTCAGGCGCCGGATTGCCGTTCTCTTCCAGGGCTCTGCGAGCCAGCGGCACGCCGAGGCCGAAGCGTTGCGCGAACCCCAGATTGGCCATGATCTCGGCCAGAAGCGGATTGCGGTAATCGGTGTCTCCCGTGCCGAAGTTGTCGCGCGTGATCCTTCCGTACAACCCGCCGGGGCTCGCAATCTCGACCCGGTCGGAGAACCAGTGTATCCGTACCGGGGTGTTGGTTCCTTCGTAGCTGCGGTGCATGACGGCGTTGTGCGCGAGTTGCCGCAAGGCATCGACGGGGTAGTCGGGACGCTGTCTCTCCCGCGGCACGCCCGCGACCTGGGTGCGAACCGACACATTCAGGTAGAGGAGATCGTCGAGCCGACGAACCATGTCGGCCAATCCGCCGGTGAGCTGCTTTTGATCCCGGATCGGATCGGTAATCTCCGTGCCGTCGATGCGAAGGAACTGAACGTAAGCGCCGGGTATGAATGCCTGCGGGTACAATCCGAACGCAATAACCGCACCCCATGTCGGCTTTTCTCCCTGAACCAGTCGCAGGGAACGCAACTGATGCTCAAGTGGTCGAGTGTTCCGTTCCAGCACTTCGGGCGCGATCGCGTTCGGCAGGTAATGGCCGCGCACGAAGTCCCGATCGAGGTCACTGATGTGCGCTCCGTCCACGGCCCTCAAGTCGAAGGGCAGGTCGGCAGCGCGCCGGCGTTCGGTGAGCAGGCGTTCGTCTTCCACGGAGCCTTCGCGAACGGACGGGCCGACCCGGACCCAGACGCGGCCCTTGTAACGCACGGGCGTATCGGCCGCCGGCTCGACGGACACGACGGCGATTTCGCAGCCCTTCAACACCCGTTTTTGTACCGTCATCGAAGGCAGCGGCAGAATGTCGCCTTCGCCGTGGATGTTTGCCAATTTCTTCAACAGGTCGTCGTCGATCGGCAACGAGGCGCAGGAACCGTCGTCCCGCACCCCGACCAGCACCACCCCCGGTCGGTCGTTTCCCGGCAGATCGTTGGCGAAGGCGCAGACGTTGCGCCGGATCTTCGTGCCGTCGGCGGCCGACTCCTTGCGTTCCACGAGATCGGATTCGAGGTCCGACATCAGCGCCTCGAGCTCGGCATTGGAGTACGCCGCCACTACCGACCATCCCTCGCGACCGGTTCGTTTCCGATGCCGTGCAGCTCGGAGTACATCGCCATTACTGCCCGCTCCCCGCGCCCCGTTCGCCCCCGATGCCGTGCAGTATCGCACCGATGTACGAGCTCTGGTCCTCCTCCTGGAATGCGATGTGCCGCGCCGCCATCTCGGGCTTGCCGATGCGCCAGAGCTTCTTCATCACGTGTGAAGGCGTATTGGACACGATGAAGGAATCCAGCGCGACCTTCGGATCGCCGAGGCGCCGCTCGATCTCCTTGATGGTCTCGAAGAAGCGGATCTTCGGATCGTCCGCACCGACGTTGCGGATGCCCTTCGGGTCGACGAAGGTGACGTGCTGCCGGTCGCCGGCGAGCAGCCACAGAATGAAGTCGGGGTGGAAATTGCCCGCTTCGAAGAAGCCGATGCCGCGGCCCCGGCTCAGGTTGCGCAACAGGTAGAGCTCCCTGCCCTCGAAGGCGGCGGCGTTGCCGTCGCAGTACGCCTTCAGGTCCTCGACGAAGCGGCGCTCGCCCCGGTTGAGCGGCGCCGGCGAAATATCCACCACCCCGCCTTCGAGGGCGAGCAAGGGTTGGTACAGATGCCGATCGAACCAGACGGCGCTGAGGCCCTGGAAAGTCCAGGGCTTCAGGTCACCGCTCTCGATCGCCGCTTTCAGCTCCTCCAGCTTTGTCACGACGTCCTGCCGCGATTTCTCGACGAGGATGCGGTACCCGTACTCGCCGTGTTCCTCGCGCACGCCGGGGAAATTCGAGTCCTTCCCGGTCAGCACCCGGTATTCGAGGTGAGGAAGCTCCCACTCTCGCTTGCGGAAGGTGTAGTAGCGCTCCGTGTACTTCTTGAGCAAGGCGAGCGCGATCTCCTGCCAGAGCCGGACCTTGCCGTAGGAGTCGATGGCCAGCTCGGATTCGGGGATGGCCAAGCGGTACCAGGTGGTGTCGGCCAGGAGAGCGCGGATGCCGGCGCGCGACAGGTTCAGGTTGTGCCAGCCCCGCTCCGCCTTGAACCGCTCCAGCGCGAAGAACAGGCGATCGAGGTCCAGAAAGGCGAGGTGGGCCGGTTGCAGATGGGCCTGATTGGGCGCCGCGCCGGCGGCGTCATCGTCATCGGCCGCTCCCGCCGGATCCATGGCCCGGATCTTCGGATACCAGTTGAGGACCACCTGGTTCCGCCGGAGATAGTCCGCTTCCCACTCCCTCGCATCGTCTGCCGGCACTTCGTCCGGTGGCCGCAGGGTCGGCACGGGCCCCAGCTTGCGGAAGGCGCCGCCGGACCCGGTGCTGACGCCGTTGATGGTCTCCCTGATACGAATCGTCTTCAGCGGCTGCGCGCCGAGGTTCCTGACGATCGGCAGGTGGAATTCGAGCCGTCCGTCGTCAGGGGGCAACCCTTCCTCTTCGAGAAAGTCCCGGAACTGGGCCATGTAGTTGGCGCGGATGCCGAAGACCTGGAGCGTTTCGAGGGACTCGATGGAGTCCGGCCGTTCCAGGCCCTCCGCGAGCTCCGCCCTCGTGCTGCGCTTCAGGCTCATTCCGCAGCCCTTGAGCCGCACGCCGCGCCCGAAGAGCTGGATGATCTGCGCCCCCTCGCCGCGCCCGACGTTCATCAGCCCCATGGTGCCGACGCGCCAGCTATTCCACCCCTCGGTGAACTTCCGGGAGCCGATGAGCACGTTGACGGTCGAACGGGGCGCGGCGAGATCGTGGAAGAGCGAGCCCGCGAACTCCCGCTCGGCCACGTTGAACCCCTCCCGCTCGCAGAGGGTCACGAGCTTGGCGTCGTCGCCGACGTTTATGACCCCGAAGGGCTCGTTTTCCCCTACCCGCAACGCCACCTCCCCTGCCGCCCCCTTCAGGTTCTCGACGTGCAGCGCACCGCCGCGCGGCGCGTTGAAGAGGAACTCCAGGGTCTCGTCGAACACCTGTTCGGGCGACAGCCCGCTGGTGTCGAGATGGATGAAGCGCCCGGCAAAGAGGTTCTCCCTGGCCGCGGAGACGAGCCCGCGGGTCAGGATCTCCCGGATGCGCGCGACGCTGCCGGCGCGATCCGACACGTAGCCGGCCAGGAAGCGCAGGATCTCGACGATGTCCGAGGCGTCGCGCTTCGCAAGCGTGGCGGTGACCCGACCGCCGACGAAAATCCACAGGGGGCGCTCCAGGTTGAAGGGACGGAGCGCCGCCTCGTGCTCGCGGTAGAGCCGTTGTTGCTGGAAGAAGGCGAGCAGGCAGGCGGTGAGGTAGCTGGCCATCCATTCCGCGCTGCTGTCGTCTTCGAGGTTCAGGATCCGGTAGTCCTTGCCGAAGCCGTCGCCGTAGAACCAGCGGTAGGAGTAGTCGAAGAGGGTGCCGCGGGCATAGAGGTCGCCGAGGCCCGGGTTGCCCTTGACCGCCTGCCCGAAGGTCGCCGAGTACTCGAAGGAGAAGCCCTTCTCGCAGAGCGCGTTGCGCAAGCGCATCCACGCGCCGTCCCCGCCCGCGGCGGCCCCGCGATGCCCCTCGTCGATGAGCACGAGGTTGTTCCCCTCGAAAGCCTCCACGGCGACCGTCCTGGCTCCCATCTCGTCCCTGAGCTTCGTGATCTCCAGGATCTCGACCGCTTGCCCGGCGAAGAGTCCCCGGCCCTCCTTGCTGAAGATCTCCGCCTCGATCCCCGCCGTCTCGAACTCGCGCAGGTGCTGGCGCGAGAGCCCTTCGTTGGGGGTCAGCAGGATGATGCGGTTGAGGTCGCGGGCGCGGCCGTGGCTCGCAGCCAGGCGCCGGTACTGGAGGAGGTGGGCGTGCATGAGCAGGGTCTTGCCGCTGCCGGTGGCCATCCAGAACGCCAGCTTGTTGAGTTGCGTCGAAGCTTCGGCTTCGGCGGCGGTCTCGTCGAGCAGGGAGACGCGGTCGGCCTCCGCCTTGCCCTCGTTGAACGCGGCGATGTGTGCGTTCAGCGCCGCGAGCAGCGCCCGCGGGTCCCGGAACCAGCGGTCGAGGTAGATCTCGGTGAAGAGCAGGGCGAGGTACTGGAAGTACTTCCAGACGATCGGGGGCTCGCCACGGGTGATGCGTTGCTCGTTGAGGTGGGCGGTGACGGCGACGATTGCCTGATCGTGCTCCAGCAGCACCTCGTCCGGCAGGGCCGGCCGCCGCTCCCCGGGCAGGTGCAGGCACAGGGCGCGATGGAAGCGGTGGACGTTGTCCTCGTCCAGCCCTTCGAGCGATTCGTCGCGCAGGTGCTCGGCAAGCCGGTCGAAGCGCTCGACGCCGAACAGCCCGAGGAGCCACTGGTGCAGCACCAGCCTCCGCGAGAAGGGCAGGGGGGCGTTACGGCGATGGGGCCGGGGCATCAGGCGCTCTCTGGCCGGTGGTGGAGGGCCGGCGGCTCGCTGCGCCTCTCTGTCGAACGAAAGCGATGGGCGGGTGCTTCCATCACGCGACCGCATCGAGGCCATTCTTTGCGACCAGCGTCAAGAGCTTCAGCGAAGCGCCCCGTGGCCGCTTCTCGCCCCGCTCCCACTGGCTGACGAGGCTCGTGGTCACGTTGAGGTATCGGGCGAAGACTACCTGACTCGCATTCTCGTGCGTCCGAAGCTCACGGATCTCCTCCGGCGTCATTTCCTCGATCGGCGTGAGGCACACGTCGTCGAAGGCCCTCATGGTCCGCTTCGCCATAACGTCCGCCTCCGCCAAGCCGAGCGCGGTCTCGTGCGCCGCCGCCAAGGCATCGCTCTTGTACTGCTTAGCCATCGCAGTTCACCTCCGGACTGCGTTTGCCGGTCACCGGTGACCGGCAAATTCCGTTGTCGGCCAAATCTGTCGGAAAATGGCCGACAACATGGTTGGCCGGACATGGATGGTCGTCAAGCACCTGGGAGCGGGCGATCACCTGCCCCGACAACATCCGCCCCTGCCGGTTTGCTCCTGTCGGTAGCAACAAATAGAACTGTCCGGTTTGCGGGGGTGGGCCAGTGGGCTGACCGTGCCCCGCCTGCCGGTGGCAGAGCGGTCGCGGACATGGGCCGATGCCGATTCCCGATGGGAATTATCCGGCTGGCCAGGCGGGTTGCACGGGTGGGCTATCCGGGAGGCCGGGAGAGGAATGTCGGTAGGTAATCGGTCAGCTTGGCCAACACGAAGCCGAGCGCGAGCAGACCGATCCACCATGCCTTCTTGATGAATCCGAATTCCCGGACGAGCCGGGAGACCTTATCGTCCGTATCTTTGAGGGCGGTCTTCAAGTCAGCGAGTCGCGTGGCTTGGGTATCGAGGCGTTCCAGGACTCGCCCGAGCGATTGGCCGACATGGAAGGTCTCCTCGAAGGTGAGGCCATCGAGGTAGCTCCGCGTTTCGTCCGGCGACTCATCCCGGTCCTTCTCCGGGGTCGCAAGCTTGTGGTCGTCACCCATTGGATCGCCTTCTCACGGCAATCCATTCCCACATGTCGGAATCGCCACGCCCATGGTACGACGACACCGGAATCACGATGCCCGATGTGACCCCCTGGTCTCCGATCTGGTCGCCAAGCCCCAGCTTGGTCGCTACCTCGCGCGTCGTCTCGTCCTTCGTTGCGAGAAAATACGCGGAATTGCCGACTTTCCAGAATTGGTTCGGGTAATGGTCCTCAAGCCCCTTTCGGACCCGGGTTTCGTCCTCGACGGCGAACACTGCGAACACCTGCATGGGGCACCTGGGAGCTATGGTCGAAAGTGGTGTACGGATGAGTTGAGACGTGCGGCGTGTCTTTGCTGAAATCGAGTCTGGAAACAACGGTTTCGGCAAGAGGAGCACACCGCACATGAGCAACGATACTGTGGTTTCACTGGCGACGCCAGCAGGGGTTTGCGACCCCCCTCACGGAGCTTCTGCGGTCCGGGGCGCGGCGGCTGATCGAGGCCGGGGTGGGGTCTCGGCGGAGTTCGAGGCACACTACTACCAACTGCATGAGTCGGCGATGGCCGCCTGACTCAAGCAAATCACCCTCCGGGATTCCCGGGGCGGTTCACTGATCACTTTGGACCGGGATACGCACGCCACGTTGACCGCGGGCGCTGCCGCGCCGGCCGGCAGGGTGTCGATCGCCATATCCGGGCCGGCGTCGGCCGTATCGCCGGCTCACTCCGACCATGTGCCGACTGATACCCTGCGGGTGGAAACCGCGAGCTTGCCGGCCGGGAGTCCGATGCCGTTGCCGGCCACCGGTGACCGCCAAATCTCGTTGACGGCCATATCTGTCGATAAATGGCCGACAACACGGCTCGCCGGACATGGATGACCGTCAAAACACGTCCCGTCCCTCGGCGATGTTCAGGAGGTCCGGGAACACGAGGATGGTCCCCCGGCGGCCGTTGCCGGGCCTCGTCACCCGCAGGATTCCGTGGTCGCAGAGCGCAGCCAGAAGCCGCCGCGCGGTGCGGTCCGGGATCCCCGCGTTGGCCGCGAAGCTGCTGCTGTTGAAGATCGGGTGCTCGAAGATCCAGTCCAGGGTGTGGATGGCGTACCGGGAGCGGGTCACATCCGCCACCCGCCCCTTCATGGCCTCGTGGAGATCGAGGATCCCCCTCGCCTTCGTCAGGTTTTCCTCGGCCTGCGCCCGCACCGCCTTCAGGAAGAACCGGCACCATCCGGTCCAGTCGTCGTCGCGGGAGACGGCGAGCAGCCCTTCGTAGTAAGCATCGCGGCGGGCCTCGAAATAGGCGCTGATGTAGAACATGGGCTGGCCGATGAGGCCGCATTGCCAGAGGAACAGGGGTACGAGCATACGGCCCAGACGGCCGTTGCCGTCCAGGAACGGGTGCAGGGCCTCGAACTCCGCGTGCAGGACGGCAAGCTGCACCAGCCGATCGGGGGCCTCGTGGTGCACGTACCGCTCCCATGCGCTCATGGCCGCGGGGAGCTTGTCCGCGCCGACAGGCACAAAGGTCGCCTCCTCCACGGTGCAGCCGGGCCGGCCGATCCAGTTGGGGATGCGCCGGTAGTCGCCCGGCGACTTGCCCTCCCCGCGCACCCCGGAGAGCAGCACCCGGTGCGCCTCCCGGACGACCCGTTGGCAGATGGGCAGCTCCTGCAACATCCGCTCCGCCTCCCGCATCGCAGCGCGGTAGTTCAGCACCTCGTGGATGTCGGCCCGGCGCTCGGGGGATTCCGCTTCCTTCCCGGCCTCGAACTCCAGGACCTCGCCCATGGTGGCCTGGGTGCCCTCGATGCGCGAGGAAAGCACCGCTTCTTGCGTCGTCATGGGCGAGAGCAGGATCCGGGGGTTGGGGATGGCGGCGAGCGCTCCGTCGTAGCGCGCGACCGCCGCGACCGCCGGACCGATCAGCGGGATGAGCGCCGGCCAGTCGAGACGCGCCTCAGGCGGGAAGCGCCCTTCGTGATAGTGAACCGCCGCCATCAACCTTCCCCTTCAAGCTCGCCTCGAAGCCCGGCCGCCGGACGACGGCGATGCGCGCGCCCCGGCCGGTAGAACCGTTGTTGCTGAAGGAAGGCGAGCAGACAGGCGGCGAGATGGCTGGCCATCCACCCCGCGCCGCCAAGGCCGTCGTAGCGGCAGGAGCGGCAGCGGTCGGCCGATACCGAAGCCATCAGAGACTCCCCGGCTCGAACATCAGCCGATGGAATGCTTCCTCGATGAGGCGCACCTTCCAGATATCGGCCGGGGCCTTGAGGTTCTCGAGGTTGTTGTCGCCGTTGACGTAGACGAGATCGTACCCGCCGTCCTCGTCCGCGAACCCGCCATGTCCACCATTTCCACCATTTCCGGTGAACCATTCGTCGAGGACGAGGTTGTCCCGCTCGATCCCCTCGGGGGTTTCGCCGCCCGGGCGTTTGCGCCAGACCACGAGCGCCTTGCGGCCGTCGGGCGTGGTCCCGGTGACGGTACGGAACCACCAGGCCCCGCCTGCCTTCTGCTTGAGCCGCCCCTTCAGCCGCAGACGGCCTTCACCGTCACGCCTGAAACCGGCCCCGAACGTCCGCGGCGCGGCGATGCGCTCCACCGTGAGGCCGATCAGCCAGTTGAACGTCTCCAGCAGATCGACATCGACTTCGCGGCTCTCGTCCGAACCCGGACGCTTGACCTTGAGCCGGTAGGAGGTCGGATCGGTGAAGGCGGCGATGTTCAGCAGCGACGGGTTGCCGCGCGTCTCCACGTCGAGCATGTAGCGGAGCAGGTACTGTTCCCGGAAATCATCCGAGCCCTGGCGCCGCGATGCATCGAGCGCCGATTGCTGTTCGTCGGTGCGGCGGGGCTCCAGGTTGTTGAGGGTGTCTTCATAGGATTCGAGGCGCACCACCTTGACGATCCGCGGGGAGCGCTCGGCTTCCTCGGGGGTGGCGGGGCGCTTGGGTTTGCCGTCCTTCCATTCCGGCGCGAACGTGACCTTCTTGATGCGGGGGAGGAGAACGGTGTCGAAGTAGTCGCCCATCTCGACGAGGATGAACTTGCGCCTGCCGCCGTCCTCGCGATTCAGGTTGATGACGGCGTGGCCGGTGGTGCCGGAGCCCGCGAAGAAATCAAGCGTGACGGCTTGCGGATGGCAAAGTGACGCCCGCAGGCAATCCTCGACCAAGCCAACGGCTTTGGCGAAATCGAATTCCTTCTCCCGGAAAAAACCTTTCAGCACCTTCGCGCCGAGATTTGCAGAAGCGTATCGTCTATCGTCCCACCAGGTTCTAGGCATGGATCCCATGTCCATGCGTATCTTGAAATCGATATCTATTGCGCCGTTACCATTATCCGCACCATCGCCGCGACGCACTCGATAGTCGCCGGGCGCATCCGTGATTCGGTCAGGACCACGGTGCCAGTTTTTCTCCACTCTTACGCCGTTTTGGACCTTGATCGGCAATACAGAGACTTCATCGTTTCCTGGCTCTTCCAAAATGCGGTACTCTTGCCTGGCCGAATCCCATCGCATTTCGGGAACGCGCAATGAATTGCTCTCGCTGACATAAATAGGATAGAACAACTTGGGTCTGTCTTCCCGCCTATCGTTTGAACCATGCCGAACCAGGTTATTCCATGCGTATCTGCCCTCCTGATCCCTGTGAGGATACCGCGCAAGCTCACCCTCCTTTTTTTCCAACACCCCAGGAACGGCATCTGAATTTCCGAAGAACAACGCGTATTCGTGCACAGGCGAAAACTGGCCCCTCGACTTTCTTCCCGCTGGATTGGACCGCACCGGGGCAATGCCTAGTTCTCTGCCAAAGAAGTCCTGCATAATCAGCTTCAGATAAGCGGCCTCTTCGTCGTCAATTGCCGCGCACAAGATTCCTGTGTCCTTTAGAAAACCGCGGGCGAGGGCCAACCGATCCGCGATCAGCGACAACCAAGACGAATCCTTATAATCATTCTTGTACAAAATGGCCGAAGCGTCCGTATTATAAGGTGGATCGATATACACGGACTGGACATTTCTTCTGTAAAATGTCTGCAAAAGGTGAAGTGCCTGAAAATTCTCTCCATGAACAAGCAGCCCGTCCAGTTGATCATCCAGCGGTTCGGAATATGAAAGAGCCGCCAGCAGTCGCCAAGTGAAATCGCTGTCGAAGTGCCGAGTGTCCAGTACTAAACAAGGGTTAGCCTTGAGAAAATCCACTGTCGGAGGATTGCTCCAAGAGATGTTGCCGCTGATCAAGTCTAGCTGAGCGCCATCAAGGGCGAACAGTTGGGTCCATTCATCGCACTGCGAGACATTCGAGATGACTTCTTGATACATGCTTTCTGGAACATGGCTCAAGGTCACGCAGTAGTCCGTCTGGATGACGAATTTCTTCTTCAGCCACAGCTTCTTCTGGAAATCTTCAAGCTGCGCAAGGAAGTCGATGACCTTCGCCCCGATACGGCGTATCACCTTGATCTTGGAGAGATACTGTTCCACGCGGAGGGCCGTCTCGTTCTCCACGTCGTCCAGGTGCATGACTTCGTTCTTGATGTAGAAGTCCAGCTCCCGGCGCAGGAACCCGTCCAGATCCTTGTGGATGAAGTAATCGGAGGTGTTGCGCGCGGTGTAGCGGTTGAGATGCACCCGCAGGCACGAGTAGTCGGCCGGCTCGCCGTCGGCGGTGACGTGCGGCCGTTCCAGCGCCTCGATCCAGCGAGCGAGTCCGGGTTCCCCGGCCTCCTGCACCCGCTGCTCGGCCAGCGCGATCAGGTCCTTCTGCGCCGGCGGCCTGTTCCTCCCCTGCCGCTCCTCCTCCGGCCAGTCGGCGAGCGTCGCCGGACGGTACTCGAAGCGGATGACCAGCTCCTTCCGCCCTTCCCCCTGTCCGCCGTCCTCCTCGGCGATGAAATCCGTTTCCCGAAGCAGGAACACCCGCTTCTTGCCCTCGGCTGCCTTGACGTTTCCGTGTTCGCCCTCGGCGGCATCCACGAGGCGGAAATGGACCCGCATGGGATCTTCGGCGTCGTCGGGCCGCAGCCGGAAGGCGTAGTCGCGCAGGTATTCGCTGGTCTTGATGTAGTACTGATCCGCGTTGGCCCAGTGAAGCTTGACCTCTTCGCCCTCGTAAGGGATCGCGTACACGCCGGGCTTGTACACGCGCTTGCTGAGGAAATCGCCCTCGGAGTAGTAACGCCGGAAGAAGGCGTACAGGTGGTCGTAGACCTCGGCTTCCAGCGCATCCAGGTCCACGGCTTCTTCGGCGAGCCTCGTGCGCAGATCCCGAACTTTTGGGGAAGTGTCCGGATCCGCCCCGTCGGACCTTATCCGCCTGACGGTTTCGTCGAGCTGCTTCTCGATTGCTGCCTTGTCCGCCGATTGGTACTTCGACAAGGCCGCCTGCACCTGCGGCAACAGGTCCTTCTCCAGAAACTGCGTCACCTCGGCGCTCTTCGCGTGCATGATGCGATAGAACCCGAAGTCCAGATCCGGCCGGTCGAGCTGGAACAGCTCCTTCAGCAGCGCAACCAGCTTGTCGAAAGATCGGCTCATGTCTCACCCGTCGTACTGCGCAAACGCCGATCCAGGGCAGCGAATTCCTCGAATACAGCCGTAGCGGCTGCCAAGTCTCCGGATGCGCGCCGCACATCTCCGAGCTTGCGAAGACTGACGGAGAGGTCGCGCAACCCCTGCGGCGTCTCGCCATACGCTTCAAGAAGGCGGCGATGCAGGGCGAGAGATTCTTCGAACGCCATCGTCGCAGCCGCGAGGTCACCCGATTCGCGCCGGACATCTCCGAGCTTGATAAGACTGACGGAGAGGTCGCGCAACCCTTGCGGCGTCTCGCCATACGCTTCAAGAAGGCGGCGATGCAGGGCGAGAGATTCTTCGAACGCCATCGTCGCAGCCGCGGGGTCACCCGATTCGCGCCGGACATCTCCGAGCTTGATAAGACTGACGGAGAGGTCGCGCAACCCTTGCGGCGTCTCGCCATACGCTTCAAGAAGGCGGCGATGCAGGGCGAGAGATTCTTCGAACGCCATCGTCGCAGCCGCGAGGTCACCCGATTCGCGCCGGACATCTCCGAGCCTGTCAAGACTGACGGACAGGTCGCGCAACGCCTGCGGCGTTTCGCCATACGCTTCAAGAAGACGGCGCGCGAGAGCGAGGAATTCTTCGAACGCCTCCGTCGCAGTAGCGAGGTCTCCGGATTCGCGCCGGACATCTCCGAGCCTGTCAAGACTGACGAACAGGTCGCGCAACGCCTGCGGCGGCTCTCCATACGCTTCAAGCCGGCGGTGACGCAGGGCGAGGGATTCTTCGAACGCCGTCGTCGCAGCCGCGAGGTCACCCGATTCGCGCCGGACATCTCCGAGCCTGTCAAGACTGACGGACAGGTCGCGCAACGCCTGCGGCGTCTCTCCATATGCTTCAAGCCGGCGACGGGCGAGGGCGATGGATTCTTCGAACGCCGTCGTCGCAGCCGCGAGGTCACCCGATTCGCGCCGGACATCTCCGAGCTGGCCAAGACTGACGGAGAGGTCGCGCAACGCCTGCGGCGTCTCTCCATATGCTTCAAGCAGGCGACGAGTCAAGGCGAGGGATTCTTCGAACGCCGTCGTCGCAGCCGCGAGGTCCCCGGATTCGCGCCGGACATCTCCGAGCTTGCGAAGACTGACGGAGAGGTCGCGCAACGCCTGCGGCGTCTCTCCATATGCTTCAAGAATGCGACGGGTGAGGGTGAGGGATTCTTCGAACGCCGTCGTCGCAGCCGCGAGGTCCCCGGATTCGCGCCGGACATCTCCGAGCTGGCCAAGACTGACGGACAGGTCGCACAAGACCTGCGGCGTCTCTCCATATGCTTCAAGCAGGCGACGAGTCAAGGCGAGGGATTCTTCGAACGCCGTCGTCGCAGCCGCGAGGTCACCCGATTCGCGCCGGACATCTCCGAGCCTGTCAAGACTGACGGACAGGTCGCGCAACGCCTGCGGCGTCTCTCCATATGCTTCAAGCAGGCGACGGGTGAGGGCGAGGGATTCTTCGAACGCCGTCGTCGCAGCCGCGAGGTCACCGGATTCGCGCCGGACATCTCCAAGCCTTTCAAGACTGACGGACAGGTCGCGCAACGTCTGCGGCGTCTCGCCATATGCTTCAAGCAGCCGGCGACGCAGGGCGAGGGATTCTTCGAACGCCGTCGTCGCAGCCGCGAGGTCACCCGATTCGCGCCGGACATCTCCGAGCCTGTCAAGACTGACGGACAGGTCGCGCAACGCCTGCGGCGTCTCTCCATATGCTTCAAGCCGGCGACGGGCGAGGGCGATGGATTCTTCGAACGCCGTCGTCGCAGCCGCGAGGTCTCCGGATTCGCGCCGGACATCTCCGAGCTGGCCAAGACCGACGGAGAGGTCGCGCAACGCCTGCGGCGTCTCTCCATATGCTTCAAGCAGGCGACGAGTCAAGGCGAGGGATTCTTCGAACGCCGTCGTCGCAGCCGCGAGGTCCCCGGATTCGCGCCGGACATCTCCGAGCTTGCGAAGACTGACGGACAGGTCGCGCAACGCCTGCGGCGTCTCTCCATATGCTTCAAGAATGCGACGGGTGAGGGTGAGGGATTCTTCGAACGCCGTCGTCGCAGCCGCGAGGTCCCCGGATTCGCGCCGGACATCTCCGAGCTTGACGAGACTGACGAACAGGTCGCGCAACGGCTGCGGCGTCTCGCCATACGCTTCAAGAATGCGGCGATGCAGGGCGAGGGATTCTTCGAACGCCGCCCTCGCAGCCGCGAGGTCACCCGATTCGCCCCGCACATCTCCGAGCCGGCCAAGACTGACGGACAGGTCGCGCAACGCTTGTGGTGATTCACCGTCCCTGTCGAGGATGGACTTCCAACAGCGCACTGCTTCATCAAGGTGCGATTCGGCCGCGGCGACATCGCCGTCGGCCCGCCCCGCCTGCCCTGCCCACACCAACGCTTCCGCCAACAGGCGTCCCGGATCTGGCGCGTTCCTCAAGATGCGCAGTGCCCTGTGAGCCGTCTCTGCCGCCCCCCCTGCCCGCTCCTGCGCCAGCAACCCCTCGACCGCCCGCAGGAGTACGCGCGCATGAGAGCGCGGGTCATATTTCTGCTTGTCTTCGATTCGGCGCGCTTCCGCCAGTGCGAAGTCAACGTCAAACTCGGTATTGGAGAGGAAATCAGGTATGGGGGATTCACTTTCCACCGCGTCCCGGCGGCCGGCATCCCGTAACTCGCCGGTGCTTGCCGGCAGATCGAGCACCAGGGAACGTATCGACCACAGATCGGGGGCGGCATTGCGCGCGCGGGGCTTCCACTCCGGCGGGACCGCGTACACCAACCCCCCGTTCAGCCGGCGGCGCAGGACCTCGCGATGCTCGTTGGTGCGCATCAGGGTCCAATCCCAGGCCGCGGCCCAAGGACCGGGCTCGTCATCCGTGAACGTCGAAGCGTCCAGGTGAACGGCCTCGACCCAGATGCAGCCCGCCTCCACGGACGCCGGCTCCAACACCCGAAGCAGCATCTCGCGAAGCTCCTCCGGTGCGGTGGGGCGGAGCAGCCGTACCGGCAGCGCACGAAGCCGGTAGATCTGTTCCACCCGCCGCCGCAGCGCGGCGACTGGGCGCGGAGACGGGCAGAAGATGAATCCGAGCCAGAAGCCGGAGGCGAACTCGATCTGTCGGCGGAGTATCTGCCATTCGGCCTCGGCCGCCGGGTCGAGGATGATTTCGTCGCCGTCCGTGGGCAAAGCGGCGGTCGTCACCTTCGGAGCCTCGCGCTGCTACGAATGGGCGCGGCGCCGGCGGACTTGTTCAGCCTGGGCGCGAACATGCTCCCGCACCAGGGGATGGACGTCGTACCACTCCTCGCCGTTGCGGTAGCAGAGCACCAGATTGGTATCGAAGAACCGGGAGAGAGAGGGCAGATCGGCCAGTTCCTCCAAGTCGACCCGATAGCTGTCGGCGATTCCGGCCAGCCAGAGCGCATCAACGTTGGGGATGGGAAGGAACGTGTTTCTCACCTGACTGATGGCGGCGTCCACGATGCGTTCAGGGACGGGGAGCTCCTTTGCACGCAGTAGAACTTGTTGCAGGAGACGTAGCAAATCCAGAAGATGTCCGCCGGAATTGCGGATCAGGCGATCCAGGGGCAAGCGTTCATTTCCCAGCAATCTGCGCCAGTCACCTCGGTGGCTGATGACCTGTTGCATAGCGTCGAAGCTCTCCGGGATGGGGGTTCGATTCTCATCCTGCTTGAATAGCTTGAATGCCGGAAGAACGATCAAGCCCCCTGGTTCGTAGAGCGCATCCACGTTGGGGTGGCGGATCTTGAGATACGGCGGGACGGTGTAGATCACGTGCAGGTTGGGCAGGCGAAGTTTTTCCGGATGACTCGCGAACAATCTTTCCACCGAATTGTGAACGTCCTCCGCATTCGCCAGTGTGCCCTTGATATGTTCGATGGAATCGAGGAGCAGCACGATTTCCCGATCACCGTAGTGTTCTCTCAACATCTTCACGCAGTCTTCGAGGAACTTTCGGACGTCGGCGACGAGGACGCCCAGATGCCCGGCCATATGTTTCTGTAGCTGCTCCTTGAACGTGGGGTCGCTTTTCAGGTTGGCCTGGATTCCGATCTTTGCTGGTCCCGTCCCGATCGAGGCGGACAATTTGGGAGCTTCGATTGACAGTCTGCTCCAGAAGGTACGAAATCGTTCCCAATAGCCCTCGTGCGACTGATGACCGTCTTTTTCCAAACGCTTGTTCACGGCTTCGCCGAACGCCCCGGCGACGACCATCAGGAAGTCGCTCACGTCAATGGGTGTCGACAAGTTGAGATAATCTTCGACATCGCACAGGAACACCAGGTAGCCGGATTCCTCCAGGCGGGCCTTGAGTCGCTTCAACTCCGTACTCTTGCCCGTACCGCGATAGCCGGAAAGAAGCTGCACGCTTTCCGATGTCCATTCGATTGCATAGGCAAGCAGTGCGACAGGATCTTCGTCCGCCAATGCAGGATCTTCGTATAGGGGAACGTAACGCTCGTCCGACGGATCCAGGGATTGATCCAGAAGATTCTGGAAGAATCTCTTCAGGAAGATGCGATCGTCGAGCGTCACGTCAATCCCTCCAGGAGGGCGTGGCAGGCGGATCCGATGCGGCGGCAGTCTAGCATCAAACCCTTGCCCCGGAATCTCGCCGCCGTCTCGGGAGACGTTCGATGTCCGGATTCGCCCGGGACGCCGGCGTAGTACCATCCCGGCATGTCCACCACCGCATCCATCGATGCCGGCACGCGATCCGGTGCCGTGTTGAACGTATCGCTCGTCGGCGCGGGGTTCATCGGGCGGGTGCACGCGCAGTGCATTGCCGCGCACGCCGCGACCCGGCTGGCGGCCGTTTTCGACACGGACGAATCGGCGGCGAGCGCCCTGGCCGCACGCCACGGCGCCCGCGTCGCGGGCTCCCTCGGGGAGATCACCGGCAGCGGCGAGACCGATGCCGTGGTGATCGCCTCGTCCACCGATTCGCATGGTGAAATCGCACGGGCATGCGCCCGCGCGGGCAAACCTTTTCTCTGCGAAAAGCCGCTCGATACGCATCGGGACGCCGCCGTCGAGACGGTGCGGTACGTTCGCGAGGCCGGCGTCCTTGCCGGAATCGGGTTCAACCGGCGTTTCGATCGGCAGTATGCCGCGCTGAAGCGCGCGGTCGGCGAGGGCGAGGTCGGTCGGGTGGAGATGATGCACCTCACCTCCCGCAGCCATGCGCCGCCAACCCTCGACTACGTGAAGAAATCCGGCGGCCAGTTGCGCGACAAGGGGTCGCATTTCTTCGACCTCGCCTGCTGGATCGCCGGTGAGCGGCCGACCGAAATCCACGCAGCCGGGGCCTGCCTGATCGAGCCGCGGTTCGCCGAATACGGCGACGTCGACACGGCGATGATCCTGCTGCGGATGCCGAGCGGGGCGCTGTGCCATCTCAACTTCAGCCGCCGCACCGCCTACGGCGCCGATGAGCGGATCGAAGTGTCCGGCTCGGGCGGCAGGGTGGAATCACGCCATCCGATCCCCGTCGACGTGGCGCTGTACCGGGGCGATGCCATCCACCAGAAGGGTCTGCACCAGCATTGGTACGAACGCATCGAAAGCACCTATCCCGCCCAGCTTGCCGCGTTCGTCGAGGCCCTGGAACATCCGGGACGTGAATTCCCGGCATTGATCGACGGCCTGGTGGCCGAGGCAATCGCGGATGCCGGAATGCGTTCCCTGCGCACCAACCGGCCCGAGCCGATAGACTACGAATTCGATGTCTGAACGGGCGCCGCGGATCTCCTACTCCACCGTCAACGGCGGCGCCCGGGATATCAGCCCCCGCGCCTTCAGCCGCGCCGCGATGAGGCCGAAGATGCCGGCGCAGGCGATCCGGTGCGGCGGCGCCTTCTCGATCGGTCTGCCCTCGAACCGGATCGCGCCCGAGTCGAGGGGGTAGATGCCGCTCGTCGCGTTCAGCAACGTGGTCTTGCCGGAGCCGTTCGGGCCGATCAGGCCGACGAGCTGGCCTTTCGCCATCGCGAAGGACACCGAGTCCAGCGCCTGGTTGCCGCCGAACGCGACGCTGCCCTCGACGATCTCGAATACCGGCCCGTGCCCGGTCGACGTCCCGGTCAACGACTCGCCCGTCCCCTGATCCGTTTCGTCCGTCCCTGACTGCTGCACGAGGACCGAGGCTCAGCGCGCGAGGACGGCCCGGAATCGCCGAACGCTCGCGCCGGCCTCCCTCACACGCGCTTGGGCCGCGATGCGGTCTCGGCCACGGCTGACCCGCGCGGCGATCTGGGCGGCGGAGAGGTCGGCGCGCGCGGTGTCCAGGGCGGCCTGCGTGGCGACGCGGTCGATCGGCGGCTCCGGCTGGCGTCCGTTGCCGGACATGGCATCGGGTCGGACAGGCCGGGCGAGCTTGGCGGGTTCGCCCGGATACACCCATCCGGGCGGCGGCTCGGGTTGGCGGCTCATGCGATCGACTCTACGCCAGCGAGCCGGTGCGGACAACGGCGCCGATCGCGGACTCGATCCATCGGCCCGCGTACCGGGCAAGCGCGGCGTCGACGTACACGTCGAACGCCGGCCGATCGTCGATACGGTGGATCAGTGCGCTCGTTCCGGCGAACGCGGCGCGCAGGGCGCGGCCGGTCGGAAATACGGACGGATGGACGTCCACACCGGTCGACTGGGCCAGCACTTCGAGGGTTTCGGGACCCGCGATCGTGAAGACGCGCCAGGCATCGGAGACCAGCACCACGGCGCTGAACGTGGCGGCGGTCGCCTCGACCAGCTTCGCGAACCAGTACTCCTCCTCGTCCAGCTTGGTTCGGATCAGCCATTCGTCCGGCCCGAGGCCGAACATGATGACGGATGCGCTCTCGGATGCGAGTGGCGACCGCTGGCGCGGTCGCGTCCTCGGCCAGCCCGTGAACGGGTGGGGAACAGCGGTCTTGTTCCATGTGAGCCCGGCCGGCCGCGGCGCGGTGACGCCGAGCGCTCGCTCCACCGCCGGCAATCCCGCGGTATTCGTCCGCAGGCTGATCAGCGCCGGCCGCTCGGGGCCGCTGACGACGGCCTGGTAACCCACCCTCTCAGCCCCTCATCCGACTGCCGCCGGGGTCGACGAAACACGGGCGGGTCACCAGCGCGGGCGCTCGCCGGCCGATCCCGGCGATCTCGATCCGTCCGTCGATGCGCCGCCGCCCATCGTCGAGCACCGCGAGGGCGATGGCGCGGCCGACGTTCGGGCTGTGGCAGCCTTGCGAGACGTACCCGATGACCGGCGGCGCATCGGCGGGGGCGCCGGCTTCCACCAGCGGCGTGCCGTCGGGGGGAACGAAAGACGGGTCCTCGGGCAGCAGGCCCACCACGTTCGGCCGCACCCCGCCCACGTTCCGGTCCCGCACCAGCGAGCGCCGGCCGATGAAATCGCCCTTGTCCATGTCCACCGCCCAGCCGCAGCCTGCGTCGAAGGGGTTGACGATGCCGTCGCCCTCGAAGCCGGCCGACACGAAGCCCTTCTCGCAGCGCATCACCATGCTCGCCTCCGAGCCGACCGGGGTCAGGCCGAACGGCTCTCCGGCTTCCGTCAGCGCCTCCCACAGGCGCACCCCGTGCCGGGCCGGGACGTTGACCTCGAAGCTGAGCTCGCCCGTGTAGCCGGCCCTCGCAACCCGCGCGGGGATCCCCGCCACCGTCATCTCCCGCATCGCCATGAACGGAAACGCATCCGGCGCGAGGCTCGCACCGGCCCCGGCCCCCTCCAGCACCACCCTCGCCTTCGGCCCGCATACGCAGACGTTGGTCCACTGCGAGGTGACGGCGGTGAGATACACCTTCAGCTCCGGCCACACGAGCTGGAGCAACCTCTCGAGGTGCCTGTGCACGTGACCTGCCGCGCCGGTGCCGGCGAACGTCCACCAGTGGTCCTCGCCGAGACGGAAGGTGATGCCGTCGTCGAGAAGCCGGCCGTCCTCGCGGAGCATCCAGCCGAACCGGCCCCGGCCGACGGCCAGATCGTCCCAGCGGTTGGCGTAGACCCGGTTGAGAAAGGCGGCCACGTCCGGGCCGTGGAGCTCGAACTTCCCGAGCGGCGAGCCGTCGTACATCCCGGCCGCGGTCCGGCAGGCCAGCGCCTCGCGCGCGATGGCTTCCGCCTCGCTCTCGCCGTCGCGCGGGAAGCAGCTCGGCCGCCGGTAGCCGGCCCCCGCCTCGAACATCACCGCCCCGGCCTCCTCGATCCGGCCGGTCAGCGCGGTTCGCCGCGCGGGCAACACCAGCTCGCCCCGCTCCTTTCCGGCGATGACCCCGAAGCTCACCGGGGTGTACGGCGGCCGATAGCTCGTGGTGCCAACCGCGCCCGGCGCCTGGGAGAGCGCTTCCGACAGGATGCCGATCGCGTTGACGTTGCCGAGCTTGCCCTGATCGGTGCCCATCCCCGCCGTCGTGTAACGCTTCACGTGCTCCACCGAGCGAAAGCCCTCCTGCTCGGCGATCCGGATGTCCTCGGCCGTCACGTCGTTCGCCAGATCGACGAACGCCTTGGCCCGCGGGCGGGGCGAGGGGATCTCCCAGCACGGCTCGACGTCCAGGGGCAGGTCATCGGCGCATGAGGGAACGCTCGCTGCCGGCGGGACGAAGCCGAGCGCGGCGCACGCCTCGGTCCCGGCCCGCCATCCCTGCTCCAACGCCGCCCGGAGACCGAACGCGCCGTTGCACGCCCCGGCGCTGCACTCCGCCTGGACGCTGTCTCCGGGCACGAAGCAGGCGTGGTCCGAGTCGTACGCCGGACGCGCCCCGGACTGCGAGTGCAGATGGATGCGGGGGCTCCAGCCGCCCGAGCACAGGACCAGATCGCAAGCGACACGGCGGCCGCCGGCAGGCCGGTCCGGCGGCGCGACCCGGGCGGCCTTCACGGCGCGGACCCCGGCGACGCCGGTGACCGCATGGCCGCGCAGCAACTCGACCCCGCGCGCGGCGAGCTCGGCGACCAGCGTCTCGGGAGGCCGGGCGCGGACGTCGGCGAGCATCGGCACCTCGATCCCTGCCTCCACCAGCTCCAGGACCGTGCGATACGTCGAGTTGTTGTTGGTGACGGCGACCGCCCGGGCGCCCGGACGCACCGCGTAGCGGCATACGCAGGCGAGCGCCGCGGACGCCAGCATCACCCCGGGCCGGTCGTTGTCGGCGAACACCAGGGGGCGCTCCGCCGCACCCGTCGCCAGCACCACGCGCCGCGCCCGCACCTTCCACAGGCGCTCGTCGATCCAGGGTTGCCGGGGCGCCGACTCGACCACGGTGAGCAGGTTGTGGTCGTAGTAGCCGGCGACGGTGGCCCGGTCGAGCCGGACGACGTTCGGGAGCGAATCGAGCTCCGCCGCCACGCCCGCCGCCCACTCGGCGCCCGGACGCCCCCCGATCTCCGCCGCGCCGTCGAGGAGCATTCCTCCCGGCGCCGGTCCGTCATCCGCGATCATCACCCGGGCACCGCCGCGCGCCGTGGCCAGCGCCGCCTGGAGCCCGGCCGGACCCGCCCCCGCGACCAGTACGTCGCAATGGTGGAAACGCTTCTCGCAGGCGCGGGGATCCGGGCGGCGGGGCGCGATCCCGAGGCCCGCCATGCGACGCACGAGCGGCCCGTAGAAGCTCCATCCGCCGGGCCACCCCATGAACGTCTTGTAGTAGAACCCGGCCGGGAGCAACGGCGAGAGCCGGTCGATGATCGCGGCCAGGTCGAAATCGACGTTCGGCCAGCAGTTGACGCTGCGCGCGCTCAAGCCCTCCCGGAGCGGCAGGGTCGTCGCCCTCACGTTGGGCTCGTCGTCTTCACCGTCGAGCTGAACGACGGCGTTGGGCTCCTCGGCCCCGGCGCTGACGATCCCTCGCGGGCGGTGGTACTTGAAGCTGCGGCCGACCAGGCGCACGCCGTTGGCGATCAGGGCGGAGGCGAGGGTGTCGCCGGGATGGCCCTCGTACTCCGTCCCGTTGAACCGGAAGCGGAGCGGACGCGAACGGTCGATGAGGGTACCGCCCGCGGCGAGCCGTGATGGCTGAAGGCGGGTCATCGCAGGCTCGCGCCCGGAGACGGCACGGAACGTGACCTTCGCATGGCGAGGCGGAAAGACCGAATGCGGCTCATCGCGGAGCCGGCTCCGTCCGGGCGACCTCGTGGGTCAGGGTGTTGCGCTCGACGATGATCCAGCGCCGGCAGCCGTGCTCATGCCACCACTGCTCCCTCACCCAGCCCCTGGGGTTGGCATGGTTGTAGACGTAGTCGGTCCATTCGAGGTCGGAGAGCGCGGCCGGATCCGCCGGCCTTGGCACCACTTCGCTCCAGCACACGAATTCGTCCTCGTTGCGGGGGCCGCAGTGCGGGCATGGAATGACGAGCACCGGTTCTCCTTCCTCAGCGGCTGGCTGCCGTCGGTCGCGCCGTTGCGCG
Source organism: uncultured Gammaproteobacteria bacterium (assembly GCA_958295465.1). Taxonomy (GTDB): domain Bacteria; phylum Pseudomonadota; class Gammaproteobacteria; order HK1; family HK1; genus HK1. The sequence continues at coordinate 5,208,360 of OY282353.1, read as the reverse complement.
TCGAACCGGAATTCGCATCCGCGTGCCGGAGTCCGATCGACTCGGAGTTCGCGAGCCCGCCGCTGTTGCGCGGGCCGTGTCGCGGCAGATGATGACGATCATCGGCGCGCCTTCGTTCCCGGGGCCGACCGTCGTCACGCCGTCCCTCATCGGTTGAACGAGACCCCGCCCTCGGGCACGAGACGGCCGCGCGCGAAGCGGTCGAGGCCGAAGTCCCCGATCAGCTCGTGCGGCTCGTCCTTCGCGATCAGCCACGCGTGCATCCGTGCCGCCATCGGGGTGGTCTTGAAGCCGCCGGCGCCCGCGACGTCCACGTAGAAGCCGCGCAGCGGCGTCTTCGAGATGATCGGGCTGCCGTCGTAGACGATGTCGAGCATGCCCGCCCAGTGCCGCAGAAGCTTCATGCGGGAGAAGATCGGAAACATCTCCAGCACCGCCGCGGTGACCTGCTCGATGGTTCGGAAGGAGCCGCGCTGCGCGTAGGACGGATACGGGTCCGTCGGTCCGCCGATCACCAGCTCGCCCTTGTCGGACTGCATCATGTAGCAGCCGTAGCCGCTGAAGACGAGGATCTCGTCGAACACCGGCTTGACCGGCTCCGAGACCCACGCCTGCAACGGCTGGACCTCGATCGGCAGCCGGAGCCCGGCCATCGCCGCCACCACGCTGCCGTGGCCGGCCACCGCCATGCCGACCTTCTCCGCCTCGATCACGCCGCGTGTCGTCTCCACCCCGGTCACGCGACCGCCGTCGCGCCGGATGCCGATCACCTCGCAGTTCTGGATGACGTCGACGCCGTGCGCGTCGGCCATGCGCGCGAAGCCCCATGCGACCGCGTCGTGGCGGGCCATCATCGCCTCGGGCTGGTACACCCCGTCGAGCAATTCGAGGCGCGGGCGCGGCGGTGGGCGGAAGATCGGCAGCCGGCGCTTGATCTCCTCGACGCCGATGAACTCGTACTTCGCGCCGTAGACGTGCATGGTGTTGGCCATCCGCGCCGCGGTGCGCGCGGCCTGGGAGCTTTGCAGGAACGAGATCATTCCGCGGCGGCTCACCATCAGGTTGTAGCCGAGCTCGCGCGAGAGCTCGCGGTAGAGGGCCATCGAGCCCTCGTGGAACGGCACGCTCGGGGGGCGGACGTAGTTCGAGCGGATGGTCATGGTGTTGCGGGCGGTGTTGCCGCCGCCGAGCCAGCCCTTCTCGATCACCGCCACGTTGCGGATGCCGTGGTCCCTCGCCAGATAGTACCCGGCGCCGAGCCCGTGCCCGCCGCCACCGATGATCACCACGTCGTAGCGGCGCTTCGGCTCGGGACTGCGCCACATCCGCTGCCAGCCCGCCCGGTAGCCGAGCGCGTTGCGCAGCAGCGAGAAGATCGAGAAGCGCTGCTTCACGGACGTCACGGAGGCGTCACCGCATTTTTGGAGCGACCGATGTTGCCGTTCCAATCCGGGGAGGCGCCGCTTCGCGGACGTCACGGGTTTGGTTCCTCCACTCCCGTCACGGCGTCAAGGCGAACCAATCCGGGGAGGCGCCGTTTCGCGGACGCCACGGGGGCGTGACCGTTGGCCGGTGCGCGACCGGCCACCACTCGTCACCGGCGGTAGGGGCGTGACCGTCGGCCGGTGCGCGATCGGTCACCACTCGTCACCGGCGGTATCGGCGGCGGTACGAGTCACGCTGTCGCGAGCCGCCGCGTCCCCGGCGATGCGAAACGGCTCTGCGGGGCGCCACGCCACCGGCGGACGAGCCGTTCTTGCGAGCCCCCTTCACCGGCGGTACGAGAACGCCTTCGCGAACCGCCACAGCAGGTAGTCGCCGCAGGTGATGGGGGCGTCGTGCGGCGTCTCGCCTTCCGCGCAGAACGCCCGCGGGTCGACCAGGGTCTCGAAGTTCGGATCGTAGGCGAGCACCAGCGAGAGGCGCTCCCGGCCGCTGGCGTTGATCACGCGGTGCACGGTGGAACGGTACCGGCGGTTCGACCAGCGCTCCAGCAGATCGCCGATGTTGACGACGAGGGTGCCGGGGATCGGCGGCATCGCGGCCCATGAGCCGTTGCGCCGCTGGATCTCCAGCCCTCCGATCTCATCCTGGCAGAGCACGGTGAGCACGCCGAAATCGGTGTGCGGGGCCACGCCGAACTGATCCTCCGCGGCATCGTCCGGCTGCGGAGGATAGTACTGGAGCGAGCCTCGGCTCAGGGGCCGGTCGCGGAGCCGGATGAAATGCTCCGCATCGAGGCCGGCGCCGAGCGCGAAGCCCCGCAGCAGGTCTTCCGCGCAGGCGCTCGCCGCCTCGAAGCAGGGATAGACGGCGGGCTTGAGCGCCGGCATCGCCGCCGGCCACACGTTCGGCCCGAGGAGAGGGTTCGCCGATGGGCCTTCGCCCCCCGGCCCGCCGCCCGATCCACCGGCAGGCCCGCCGACAGGCTCGTCGTCCGACCCGGCTCCACATCCGGCGGCCGGAGTCCCGTTGGAGCCGGCTCCGGGCGCGACGGCGTGCACGTCATCGGACCCGGCGTCAGGTCCGGCGGCAGATCCGGCGTTGGATTCGGCCCCACGCACGACGCCGCGCGCGCCGTCGGACCCGACCCCCGGCCCGCCGCCGAGCTTGGCAGCGGGCTCGCCACCGGCCTCGCCATCGAGCTCGACGCCCCAGTTGAAGCTCTCCTTGAGATCGAGCCTGGCGTCGTCGTACATCTGCGTCGAGCCGGGCTTGAGGTAGCCATGGTGGAACCGGTTCGTACCGGCCTCGCGCTTGGCCTCCTCCGGCAGCCGGAAGAACTCCAGCGCCGCGCGCCGCGCCCGCTCGACGAGGGCAACGCCCACCCCGTGATTCCGCACGTAGAGGAAGCCGACCTCGGTGGCGGCCCGTGCAAGCTCGACTCCGACCCCGGCCGGGTCGGTGCCGTCGCGCAAGGGGGCGACGTCGATCACCGGAACCTCGCCGGCGTCGATCGGTTCGGCTCTCGTTCGCAAGGCCACGGACGCCTCTCGGATGGTTCGGGATCCGCCGCAGGGCCACGGACGCCTCCCGGATGGTTCGGGATCCGTCGCAGGGCCACGGACGCCTTCCGGATGGTTCGGGATCCGTCGCAGGGCCACGGACGCCTCCCGGGTGGTTCGGGATCCGTCGCAGGGCCACGGACGCCTCCCGGATGGTTCGGGATCCGTCGCAGGGCCACGGACGCCTTCCGGATGGCTCGGGATCCGCCGCAGGGCCACGGACGCCTTCCGGATGGCTCGGGATCCGCGTGGTCGCCGGGAGTGTACTCCGATGAAGAAGTGAACGGCGCGGCTACGCCTCCACCCACCGCGCGCCGGCCCGGTCCGATGCGACGCAGGCTTCGATGAAGCGCATCCCCGCGATGCCGTCGTGCACGCCGGCGGCCGGCCAGGGGGCATGGTCGCGCTGCCCGGCCGGGGTCCGGATCCAGCCGGCGACGTCGCGGTAGATGTTTGCGAAAGCCTCCAGGAAGCCTTCCGGCTGGCCCGCCTTCACCCGGGTCGCCGCGCGCGCATCCGCGCTGAGCCCCGCATCCCCGCGATGAAGCCGGCGGCTCGACCCGCCCAAGGTATGCAGCGAGAGGATCTCGGGCCGTTCCTGCCACCACTCGAGCGAGCCGGTTTCGCCACAGACCAGCAGGCGGAGCCCGTTCCGGTGTCCGGCCGCGACGTAGCTCGCCCACAGCGCCCCGCGCGCGCCGCCGCCCAGGCGCAGGCTGACCTGGGCGTCGTCATGCGACGTCCGGCCCGCCACCATCGTTGCGAGCGATGCGGACACGGCATCGACCTCGCACCCCGTGACGAAGCGCAGCAGATGGTGGGCGTGGACTCCGAGATCGCACAGCACCGCGCTCGGCCCGCCGATGGCCGGGTCGGTGCGCCATGCGGTCTTCTCGTCGCCGGCCGCCTCCACCAGGCGCGAGCGCGCCCCGCTGGCATACTCGGCCTGCACGATGCGCACCGCGCCCAGCTCCCCGGCCGCGATCCGCGCCCGCGCCTCCCGCACCATCGGATAGCCGGCATAGTTGTGGGTCAGGGCGAACACGCAGCCGGATTCGTCCACGACCTCGCGCAGCGTTTCGGCGTCGGCCAGCGAGTTGGCCAGCGGCTTGTCGCAGAGGACGTGGATGCCGTGGCGCAGGAAACAGGTGCTGATGGGGACGTGGGAATCGTTCGGGGTGACCACCGCCACTGCTTCCACGCCGTCTTCCCGCGCGCGCTCCGTCTCGACCATCTCCCGGTAATCCGCGTACACGCGGTCGGGGCTCAGGGCCAGCTCCTCGCCCATTGCCCGGTTGCGCTCCGGGGTGCGCGAGAACGCCCCCGCGACCAGGCGATAGTGCCCGTCCATCCGCGCGGCGATACGGTGCGTCGGACCGATCATGGCGCCGGGTCCGCCCCCCACCATGCCCAGTCGTATCGGCGGCGTCATCGGAGGACCACCTCAACGGTCGCCTCGACGATCGGCCCGAAATCGGCCACCGAAAGCACAGGGTCTTTTCTGTCGGATGATGTGGTCATGTCGGACTCTTTGCGCGGTTCAGCGGTTCGGAGGTTCGACGGGAGGAAAGTCTACGCCGGGGCCATCGAGGCCGGTAGTCAGGCCGCTCCGTCGCCGGGCCATGCGGCAGCGCTCTTGCAAACCGGCGCCTTCCCCCGATCTCTCGCACCGCCGTCTCTACGTCCGTGCCTCCGTTCCCCGGCTCCGGACGCTTCCCCGCAGGCTCGACACGGCAGCATCCCGGGTCGGGCATCGTGTCTGCGCCTCGGTTCCCGGCCCCGGACGCTCCCCCGGCCTCAGACGAGCCCGTGCTCGCGCCGCAGGCGCGCGAGCGTGCTCAACACCGGCAGCAACAGGGTGTCGCGCTCGCCCGCGATGGAGGCGAATTCCCGACCGCCGAGCGCCCCGGCGACGGCCGCCTTCAGCTTCTCGCGCACCTCCGGCGTGAGCTCGACCGGCCGCATGTCGTCCATCCAGTGCTGGAGCGCGTCGCCGAAGTGGTCGAGGAAGTTGGAGAATCCCTCCGGCCCTCCCGCGAGGTGGCACAGCTCGAACGGACCCATCGCCGCGAGGCGCAGACCGGGGCCGTACTTGAGGGCGGCGTCGACGTCCTCGACGCTCGCGAGCCCGGTGAGCACCGCATCCATCGCCTCGCGCCACAGCGCGACCTGCAAGCGGTTCACGAGGTGCCCCGGCGCTTCGTGGTTGAGGCGGATCGCCTTCTTTCCGTGCGCGTTGTAGAAGTCGATGGCCCAGTCGACGACGCCCTCGCCGGTATCCGCTCCGCCCACCACCTCGACGAGGGGAATGAGGTGCGGCGGGTTGAACGGATGCCCCACCACGAAGTGCGCCGCGTTCGAGAACCCTGCCTGGAGCTCCGACATGAGCAGGCCCGAGGTCGAGCTGGCCATGACGGCATCGCCCGGCAGCGCGGCATCGATCTCCGCGTACAGCGTCCGTTTCAGGTCGAGCTTCTCCGGGGCGCTTTCCTGCACGAATCCGGCGCCGGCGACGGCCGCGGCGGGATCGGTGTGGAAGCTCAGACGATCGGGGCTCGCATCGTCCGCGACCGCGCCGAGCCCGTCGAGCGCCGGCCATGCGCCGGCGACGAATTCCCGCAACGCCTTCTCGGCGCCGGGCGCCGGGTCCCACGCCTGCACCTCGATTCCGCGCGCGAGAAAGTACGCGGCCCATGATGCCCCGATGGTGCCGGTGCCGATGACCCCGGCGCACTGGACGGATGACGGTTCAGGCAGGTTCATCGTTCGGATCTCCTCGTCGATTCGGGCGTATCGCGAAATGCCGGGAAATCCCGGCCGGTGGGCCGCAGGCTTGACGACCGTCGGCCTGACGGCCGGGTAAGGTGTCGATCGACAGCACGTACGGGTGCGGCTCGCCGGGTGGCGGCTGGACGGCCGGGTCCCGGGTCGGCCTCCGCGCGCCTCGACGATCTCGGTAAACTTCCCGAAGAAGTCCGCCGCGCGCTTGCGCGTGGTCGACTCGACGAGGCGGCTCCCGATCTGCGCGAGCTTGCCGCCCACGTTCGCCTCGAAGGTGTATTCGAGCACGGTGGCGTCGCCATCCTCGACGAGACGCACGTCCGCGCCCCCGTTGGCGAACCCCGCCTTCGTCAAGAGCGCCCGCCACAGCGGGCGCACCGGGCGGCCCGAGAAGCACTACAACATGCACGGACCGTTCCTCCAAATCATGCCGGGCGGGTCCAGGCAGATCGTCCAGCGCCTCGTCGTCGCCGGCAAGCGCAACGATTACGGACTCGGAGGATACCCCATCATCAGCCTCGCCGAAGCTCGGGAGGCGGTCTGGGGGAACCGGTGCGTGGCACGCCGGGGAGAGGTCCCGCAGATCGAGGCCCGCCCGCCGGATGACCGTCGCACGTCGCGCTGGAAGGAGAGCGTGCGTGCGAGTTCCGTGCGCTCCTGGCGCCCGGCGGGCGGTGGGGCTGGCGTTCGAGCTGATGGTGTTGACAGGAGTGTGCTCGGGCGAGGCGCGGCTGGCCCGGTAGGAGGAGGCCGGCTGTCTGCCGCCCAAGCAGGGAACCGGGTTTTTTCTTGCGAGAGGTTTCCCCTTGCGCCCTCCGGCCGAGGGCTATGCGCTCGCTCGCGGGTCGCTTCAACTCACGCATTGGGGGTCGTCTTCGCGGCTGCCGGACTGGTCGACGCCCACGAAAGGAGGAGGCAGAACAGGCCCGGAAAGGACACCCGATCAGAACGGCTACATTCAATACCCGCTCGATGACGAGGGTTCCCGCCACTCGCAGGGCCGGCGACCAAAGCTGGCGGCGAAGCCCCAGGATGCGAAGCGCATCGCCCCCGGAGCGGCGGCGAGGCTGCCGACTTCGGCCTCGCGCTCCAGCACCGTGGCGCGGACGCCGCGCCGGCCCAGCTCCCAGACCGTGGCGAGCCCGCAGAAGCCGCTGCCGATCACCGCGACGTGGGGCCGGGAGTCGCCGGCCGTCGTCCGGCTACTCATCGAAGCGAATTTCCCCTTCCCAGAGGTGTGTGGTGGAGCCGTCCTCGTTGACGAGAAACTGGCCGGTGCGGATGCGGGTGATGGCGTAGTCGGGAAGCTCGCGCACGGCTACTACGGGTGGCCCGATCAGCGGAAGCTTGTAGTCGTCGAAGCGGAAGTCGAGGTTGTCGAAGCTGTACTGCTTTCTGTGGTCAGGAAGGTCGTCCACGTCAACCGGGACGAGGTGCAGGAAGAAGAGCAGGTCGGTGACGCTGCCAGGTTGCACAGGCAGGGAGGGCACGGTCATCGCCTTGACTCGATTACCACGGCTGTCGGTGTAGTCCACCCAGGCCCGCAGTTGATAGCCCTCATCCGCGATGGTGGGCGTGTACACGGAGGTCGGGCTCGGGGGGGGGGGGGCGGAGCCGGAGACATTGGTCCAGCCTTCGGCATCGTTGCCACGCTCCCACTGCCAGCGGCTCAGGTCTGTGAAGCCTGCGCGACGCACGACAGGGGACAACCCGACGCGGAACGGCTTACCCACTATCGGAACGTCCTGCCTGAATCTGGCGGCTCTATCCTCGCCTTGGCTCCCGATGTAAATCAGCCTGTTCCCGTTACGATACACATCAAAATAGCCATCGCGACGGATTACAAGTTCGGATTTCCTGATCATCTTCTCCATCGAGCTCGAATAGCTGCTGCGCACCTCCTCTATCAACCCTGTCAGCCCGGAATCGTCGCTGTGGCGGTAGAGAAAAAACTGTTGGTTTTCAGGCGTCAGCAGAGCAGGGATGTTGATTCTATGGTGTGAGATCAAAAATTCAAATAGGTTCCTACCAGGCCACGAACGTCCGATCACTCTTCCCGCAAGATAATAATTCCTCGGAAAATAATAATTCACCACCTGAGTCCCTCCGGCAAACCAACGGTTGGGTACATCGACAAAAACACTCTGTCCCGCCTCTGCGATTGTCCTGATACGCTCAAAATCGGCAACGACCGCTTCCTGAAATTCGGACCTCTGCTGGTCGTGACCGACGCGCCCCATCTGGAAGCTGGAGAGAACGAAGACCAGCAGCGCGGCCGCGGAGAGACCGACAAGAAGACGGCCGCCGAACAACCGGGACAGGCACGACAGCCCCATTGAGAAGAGGGCCAACGGAACGCCGATATAAAAAACGGCCTCATAATCATGTATGAAGGTGTTATGGCGCATCGGCAATGCCCAGCAGAAGCCGGAGCTCACCAGGGTTGCCAGCAGCATTTTGTGGCGGGCAACCAGCAGCCCCAGGACGACGACGCTGGACGCCAACGCACCGATAATCACACTGAGGTAGTCCTTGTCCTCATAGATGTCGGTGTTGTTGCCGAGAGGACTGATAGAGAACGGCAGCGTAGCTCTGGCGATGCGGTAGAACTGCGCCTCCAGGAAGTTCCCCCAATCCAGAGCCTCGGCGTAGTGTTCATTGAACCGGTCATTTGCTCCAAGACGCTTCGTCATGGAATTCACCGTAGGCAGTTCCGTCAGCGGAACCTCACCGTCAAGCGCCCGGTATTCGTTGCCCAGGTTGAAGGATAGCACCGCCAGGCCGCAAGCCAGGGTGATGGCGCCCAGCGTCAGGTAGCGGCTGAACAGCAGCGCGGCGACGCAGCGCTGGATTCGACCTGCCAAACGCTGAGGGGCAGATAGCCGGCGCGCCCGGTTCAGCTCGCGGAGCAGGCCAAGAACGATAAAGGGCAGCAGCAGCGCATAGACGTGCCAGCCCAACAGCAGCGCCGCGCACGCCTTGACGAGCAACTGCCGGAAGCGGCCCTCCTGGGCAAAAAGAACCATGCCGTGGAAGGTCAGCAGCACGCCGAAAAGGGAGAGGCCATTTTCGGTAGCTATCATGTCGTTGTAATACAGCAAATAGTACGACGAGAACGCCAGCAGAGTGGCAGTCAAGGCAATCCAGCGGTTGGCGGTAAGCCGGCAGAGGGATAGGTAGGCCAGCGCCGCGCTGCCGGCAAAAAAGAGCAGAAACACCATGCGGGCGGTATGGATTTTTGCCGCCAGGCCGTCCCCGAAAGGCAGTATGGCCAGTTTGATCAGCGCATAGCCGCCAAGCGGAAAACGATTGTACGGTTTGTAAGAGGGGACGCCGTCTTTATACAAAGTTTGATGATAGAACAACAGGAAGTTGTGTTCGGGAGATAAATTCTCGGCTACCGACAAGTGGTTCCCCGATACCCAGTCGTGGAGCCCGGGACGGTAGAAGTGTCCCCGGTCGTTGCCGAACAGGAACACCGTTGACAGCGCCAGCAGGAGTAGCAGCAGCGGTAACGACGGACGGAACGAAGATTTGGCCTTCTTGAAAATCATGTTGCAGAAACCACCGGGGAGGCGCGATACGGACGCACTTTGCGGTCACGGCCGAAGCGGACGATGAACCAGGCCATGGTGAACCCCTCCCGGCGCCCCCGGACAAGGCGCGGTGCCTACCAGCCCGCCGCCATCCGTGTTCAAATAGCACCATTCGGGCCGTGAGCCTACATGGGGCGGACGGCGAGCGCTACGGGCTATTCTGACCCTGCAGCAGGTCGCCACGGGGACCTGTGCCGATTCCCTCTCCGTCGCCGCCTGAGCGGTGAGGCCGGAGGCGCTGGCCGTCGTCCGGCTACTCATCGAAGCGAATTTCCCCTACCCAGAGGTGTGTGTAGGAGCCGTCTTCGTTGCCGAGGAACTGGCCGGTGCGGATGGCAGTGAAGTCGTAATCGGGAAGTTCTCGCAGAGCGACGCACTGCTCGGCTGACCGAAACCAACGGCCACCACGGTCGTTGAAGCGGAAGTCGAGGTTGTCGAAACCGTACTGCTTGCGATGTTCGGGCAGGTCGTTCACGTCAACCGGAGTGACGTGCAGGAAGAAGCTTTCCTGCACGTCCTCCGCGCCGCACGGCTCCTTGACATAGATCAACCCGATTGTTGCATAAACGTGCGACAAATAGACGTCAGGCGACGGCGTTCAGTGTTGCGAGAGCCTGCCGGAGCTCTCTTTCGAGCCTTTCGTTGCTGTTCATGGAGAGGACCAATTTGCCGGCGGGGCGAATCATGCGCCCGGCGCGTTGGATGAGGGTACGGCGAAGGGTTCCAACCTCCCGGAAGCACCACAGCGCGGCGCGCTTTGCGGTGGTGCCACGGGCGCGAGGGTCGAGTTGGATCTGCAGCTCGCGAGTGAGGTTGTGAGCAACAATGCCGGCGAACATGTACAGTTGGTTGCCGACTCGGGTCTTGACCGGTATGTAATCCATCTGGCAATGCGTCTTGAGTTCGGCGAAGATACCCTCCTGCGAACCGCGGCCTTCGTGGAAGGCGACGACCTTGCGTGGGGTCATTCGTTTGTTGGTGACGATGACCTTGAATTCGTACCCGTATTCGGTGGGCTGGAACAGGTCGAGTTGGATCGGCAGCTTGTGTTGGCATCTGACCTGCTTTCTGATGAAGATGAAGCGATAGCGGGCGTTCCACGACTTCGGCTTCCAGCGGGTCTCGAAGTAATCGAGCCCGACCGCCATGCGTCGCCATCGTTTTCTGCCTTCGACCAGTTCCTTGAGGGCGGCAAAGCGCTCGAAAGGAACCGAGATGGTGAATTCGACCCCCGACGAATGCAGTCGTTCAGCGATGGTTTCGTTGAAAAATGCGCTGTCGATGCGAGTCTCTACCTTTGCACGGGGAAGGCACGAGCGCACGTGGCTGATACAGTGGCCGATGAAGGTGTCGGCCCCGTTGGAGTCGTGTACGTTTCCAGGACGATGGTGAACGTCGAGGATCTGGTCGGTCTGGGCGACGGTGCAAAAGAGGGGGTAGTAGCTGCGCGCGCCCTTCTTTTTCTTGTTGAAACCCACTGCGGTTCCTTCGGCATGCCGCCCGGTGCTCAACACCGACCCGTCGTAATCGAGCGTCACTCTCGAAAATCCCTCGTCTACCAGACGCTCCATGACCAGATGTCTCGATTCACTTCGCACTTTGGCGACACTTTGTTCATCTGCACTGGCGAGCGACCGGCTGAGCGTGGATACGTCCGGCAATCGCTTCAGACCGAGAACCCGTTTGACCATCTCGTCATCACGGTAGTAGTCCACGTCTCGCAGCCGCCGGTGTCCGATGATCAGATGCACGACCAGCAGCATCATGATCATATGATGGCCGTAAATCGGATTGGCCTTCAGGTGGCGGAAACATCGCCACAACCGTTCTTTGATGCCGATGAGAGAGAAGAGGTGTTGAAAGACGATGAGTCCCGAATACGATGTCAGGCTCTGCTCTTCGAATCGGATGTCGAGACCCAGCTTGGCTTTACCTCGAACGTCGGCTCGGCTATGCTTCATCTTCGTGGTCTCCGTTTCGCTTGGTACGTTGTTGTTGGCAACGACTATTGTACCAGCTTCGGAGACCACGTTTCTCTCTATTACATTCGTTTCACAAATGACTCCGTACGACTTTGCACAAGATTCAGGAATATCGCGTGTGGCTTATTCTCACTGGCAGTGAACTTGAGCCACACGCTGTTTCGGTCTGAAAACCCCGTGTTTTGTGCAGCGAACGCATGTCTGGGTGGAAATGTTATGCAACTGGCAGGTCAACATGTCCTCGGTGAGATGGACATCGAAGGTGGAGCGGATTGACGGCTTACGAGTCAGGACTGCCTCCAAATCTCTCACCGCATCAGTAGCGTAGCGGTTTATCAAGGCTGCCGTATCTTCAATCAGATAGAGACCGGGCCTTCCGCCAGAAACCACCTCCTTAACAGAAATCCCCGGCATATTACTCTCCAGCGCCGTCAGGTTCCGCCAAGTAACAAACCAGATTCTGCCGTTGCGATGTTCGTGCCAGTAGGCCAAGTCGGCCATCTCACGGAGACACGAATTCGGAGAGCGCCGGCACCAGCCGGAGGTTCCATAGTGGTAATTGGCCGGTTTTTCTTCATTTCCTTGATAGAAACGGATGATTGGAACTCCCGCCCAGCCTGAGTAAACCATGTCCTCTTCCCGCACTCGTTCTTTCAGTACGGCGAGAACGGATTTGATGTGTTCACGTTCCTGGTACGGACTATCCTGTCGCATGGCGCCCACCCCGGCAGACACCGTCGCACCGGCCATCGCAACGAGCAAGACTGGTCTCGTCCACCCCCGGCGCGTGAGCGAGGATAGACGACCGGCGGTCCAATGAAACGCCAAACCGACCGCCAGGAAGACAATCGGACCCAGATAGATGACTTGTCGAATGCCCCCAAGTGGGTATATTCCCAACACGGCAGCACCGGCGGAAACTGCAAGGCAAAACGAAAATAGAACCGCGATGGCGCCGTCATGAAGCATTCCTCGTAATTTTCCGAGGAATGCTGCGACCAGGAGGATCGCGAATGCGGCAAGCGCCGCTATCGCAACGACATCCGGCAAATGATACGTCAATAGATTCCAGATTCCGTCAATCGAAAACTCGAAGACCTCGAGGATCGAGTGCGCGTCGAGTTTTCCCTGATAGTAATACCTCGATAAATATACATCCGAGGCGAATTGCCCTCCCTGCCATTGATGGCGTAAAGTCATCAAGTAGCTCAAGGTACCCCCGGCCAGGAAGAACCCACAGGGCGCGGCCAAGTCCAAGCGTCGTTTCAGCTCAATCCCCAATCCGGCCCAGGGTAGGCACTCCCCTTTCCTGTTCGGAGACGCGTGGAGAGCGACGACGGCGGCGCCCATTACAGCGGTGCCGAACAGCACCAAGCCGTACTGGAGCAACGGCGCGAGGAACAGCGAAACGCAAAGCAGGGCCTTCCGGCCGTCCCGCAGATACCGTAGCAGCCCCGCTATCATCAGCACGGCAAGCAGCGCGTCGATGGAGTATTCCCGCGCATCCTGCGCGTGCCGGATTGCTTCAACGGAAAGCGTGGCGAGCAGGGCCGCCAGAAACGCGGCTCCCCGAGCGACCCCGAGGCGCGGCAGCAAAAACAACATCACGGCGACGGTCAGAACGCTGGCCGTCACCGGCACGACCCGAATGCTGAAGGGCGTGCTCTCGACTTTCTGTACCGCGTACAGAACAAGGGGGTACAGGATCGGAGAGGAGTTACCCCAACGGGTCCCGGGGATGACTTCCGAGAGCGCGCCTCTCGAAATATTGGCCGCTGCCGCTTCGTCATGCCGTAGAGACTTCTCCGAAAGGTCATGGAAGCGCAGCCCCGCCGCGGCGACAAGCAGGCAGATACAGGCGGCGTAGTACAGACACGCCTTGCGGTCGCGGCCGAAACGGACGATACGCCGGAGCGCGGCGCGCATCCCTATCGCTTGCATCGAGCCTCCCCCGCGGCGCCCGCCCGGATCGTTGTCGCCGCGGAAGCTCGGGGTGCCGCGGGCGGCTTCTCGAAGGTCGGCAGGGCCGAAGCTCCCCCGCGGCCCGGAACGGGCGGAACGCCGCCCCGGACGCGCCGCGGGCGGATGGCGTGGGCGAGCAGGTAGAACGGCCCGGCGGCGGTCGACGACACCCACAGCATCGCGTGAACGGTCAGCGCGAAGGCGATGGCGACTTCCGCCTCATGGCCGAAAGCGCTCACAATGCCCCCAGCTCGGGCTCGATCGCGGCCAGCGCATCGAGGCTGTGCACCGGCGCGAAGTGATCGACGTACGCGAGCACCGCGCGCATGGTACGGGTCAGCGGCTCGTAGCGTGCCCACCCGAGCATCGGGTTCAGCCATACCACACGCCGCGCCCGCCGCCGGAGCCGGATCATCTGTTCGACGCAGGCGTCCGGCTCGCCGGTGTCGTAGCCGTCGCTGATCATCACGAACACGCTGCGCGAATCGAGGGCGCGCTTGGCGTAGTGATCGTTGAACGTGTGCAGGCACTCGCTCATCCGGGTGCCGCCGCCGAATCCCTCGGCCATCAGGGCGAGACGGCTCATCGCGAGCAGGGCATCCTTCTCACGCAGTACGTCGGTGATGCGCACGAGCCGGGTATGGAACAGGTAGGCGTCGGCCCGGTCCCACCCCACGACGAGGCCGCGCACGAACTGCAGCAGATAGCGCGCGTAGGGCTGCATGGAACCCGACACGTCGAGCAGCAGCACGATGCGCACCGGACGCTCAGGGCGCCGGCGGCGTATCAGGGTGAAGGGCTCGCCGCCGTGGGCGAGGCTGCGCCGGATGGTGCGCCGGAGGTCGATCCGCGCGCCACGCGGGGCGATGCGACGGCGCCGCGACAACCGGTAGCGCAGCGCCCGTGCGAGGCGGCAGGCGACTTCCGTGGCGAGCTTCATCTCTTCCGGATCGACCACGTGCCGCAGGTCGGTGCGTCCGATTGCATGTCGCGCTGACGCTGCGCGCGAAGCCAGCGTGTTCCTGCCCGCCTCTCCCTTTCCGTCGACGGTGTCGGCGCCGGCAGCCCCTGGGTGAAGCGATCGATCCGCGGCGGCCTCGCCGGCACGCTCGCCCCACAGGTTCGACGTGGCCCGCGAGGGCGTTCCGGCCGGGACCCGTGCGGTGGACGCCGGGCGCGTGCGCACCCGCCCTCGGGCGAGCCAGTAGGCTTCGAACAGATCGTCGAATCGCTCCCATTCGCCGCGGCGTCCGGTGAGCAGGATCTTCAGCCGCCGCCGGGCCTCGTCGAGGGTCGGGGCCGCGCCGCGCGCGAGCACGCGCAACGCCGCATCGGTCTCCGCCGGTCCGGCCTCGATCCCGTTGTGGCGCAGGTGGGCGACGAACCCGGCGACCCGCGCCGCCAGCGGCATGTCGAGGGTCGTAGCGCCGGTCGCGCTTACGCCCCCCGCGCTCACGCCGCGTGCCTGAGAAGAACGCCGGTGGTTCTGCTCACGCCCCCCGCGCTCACGCCGCGCGCCCGGCCAGACGCCCGAACACCTCGGGGGTCACCGACTTGAGATCCGCCTCGGTCTTGAGCAGGCAGATGAGGGTGGCATGCAGGCGTTTCGAATCCGGCTGCAGCGTTTCGATGCCGAGACCCATGAGCGCGCCGGCCCAGTCGAGGGTCTCGGCCACCCCGGGGCGCTTCTCCAGGTCCTCCTCGCGCAGGCTGCGCACGAAGCGTGCGATCTGCGCGGCGAGGGCCGGCTCGATACCGGGCAGGCGCCGGCGCAGGATCGCCAGCTCCCGCTCCATCGACGGGAATTCCACGTAGCAGTACAGGCAGCGCCGGCGCAGCGCATCGGACAGCTCGCGGGTGCCGTTGGAGGTCAGGATGACGTGCGGTATGGAGGTGGCGGTGATGGTCCCGATCTCGGGCACGGTGATCTGGAAGTCCGAGAGCACTTCGAGGAGGTAGGCTTCGAACTCCTCGTCGGCGCGGTCGATCTCGTCGATCAGCAACACGCACGGGCGCGGCTCGCCGATCGCTTCGAGCAGCGGGCGGCGCAGCAGGTAGCGTTCGGAGAAGACGTGCGCCTCGGCCTGCGCCGCGCTCACGTTCTCGCGCTCGCTCGCCTTGATGGCCAGCAACTGGCGCTGGTAGTTCCACTCGTAGATGGCGGTGGTCGCGTCCAGCCCCTCGTAGCACTGCAAGCGGATGAGCCGGGTGTCGAGCGCGGCGGCGAGGGCCTTGGCGACCTCGGTCTTGCCGACCCCGGCCTCGCCTTCCAGCAGCAGCGGACGTCCGAGATCGAGGGCGAGCGAGAGCGCCGTCACGAGGGTCTCGCCGGCGACGTAACGGGCCTCGGCGAGCCGGGGCCCGAGTTCGTCGGGCGGGTTGTGCGTCGCGTTCACGGCCGGGGCAGGCGGAGATCTACCAGAGGATCGGCGCCGGATGGAGAGCGATCGCCGCATCGGGCGTGACGAGCGTCACGCCGTTCAGGATGGCCTGCGAGGTCGCGGTCGAACGGATCCCTGTGATGCGGGGGCAGGGGTGCGTCGTGCGCGGCGCATGGCAGAGCCAGAGGAGCGACGTCGCACCTTTCACCCTCTATGGTCCAGCTAGCCCGCAATCTTGTGGAAGACGGCCGACAGGGCCTTGGGTTGGGCGAAGAACGGCGAATGGCCGCCGGGCATCCGGTGCACTGTCGTTTCGCCTCCGATGCCGGAGCCATCGACCAGCTCCACCATGCGGTCCTGCGCGGCGGCCGGGATCGCCTTGTCATCGGCCATATGAACATAGTGGCGGGCGACCCCGCCATATCTGGCCGGCGTGATGGCCGTTGGCTGGCCCGCGGTCGAGGCGACCTCATCGCAATGCAGCAGGTTGGCGATGGCCGCGAAATGGCCGTCCGAAACATCGTGGTAGAAGGCTTGCTTCGCCTTGGCCACATACGCGGGATCCTGCGACCGCGGATCGATGCGAAGCGCCCCGGTCTTGGCCGGGTCGGCCATGAAGAGCGGCGCGACCTGCCCGTCCTTGAAGGCCGGATCGCCGAGCGCGGCGCCGGCCGGCATGCCGTTGGGCAGCATGAAGGCCGTCAGATAGACCAGGGCGAGGACCTTGTCCGGTACCGACTCGGCGGCATGAGAGATCGTCAGGCCGCCCCATGAATGGCCGACCAATACGACCTTGCCGTTGCCGAGCCCGGCGGCGTGCTCGACGGCGGCGACGGCCGCGTTGGTGCGGTCCGCTTGAGTGACGCCGGCGATCGGTGATTTCTCGGTGGCGAATGCCGCCTTGTCCAGCGGCCGTTTCAGAAACGATTCCGGGAATCTCGTGCGCGTGCCCGCGCCCGGCAGGTCGATGGCGATCGAGGCATGGCCCGCCTCGGCCAGCAGAGGCGTCATCTCGTTCCAGGTCCAGGCGCCGTGCCACGAGCCGTGGATCAGCACGAACGCCGGCCGGTCGCTTCCGGCGGCGGATGCGGTGCGGACCGACGCCGGCAGGATCGCGGCGGCGGCCGAACCGAGTGCGGCGGTTTTCAGGATGCGGCGTCGATTCAGTCGATTCATGAGTCTCTCCCTCCAGATCGGGCGGTTGTTCCAGGGGTCTTGAGAGCGCGCGGCCAGCCTCCGACAGCCGCGGATTCGAATATAGCCCGGCCGCGGAAACTTGACCACGCGGTTTTCATCGCCCGGAACCGTCTTGTCCGAATGGCAGCCGGCTCCCCCCGCGAGGGGCATTGGTCCGGAGTCCTCCGAGGCGCGGCCCAGCGTCTATCCGCGCGGGTCGGCGAGGGCGGGCGCGGGCCGCCTCGTCGAAGCCGATCAGCGCGCGCCCGCCGAATTCGATCACCGGGCGGCGGATGAGCCTGGGGTGGGCGCGCATCAGCGCGGGGGCCGACACCGGGCCGACCGCCTTGCGCGCCGCCTCGGGCGTGACAATCGTCACGCCGTTCAGGATGGCCTGCGAGACGAGGCCGCGGTCGAACGGACCCCCGTTCACCCCCCGCTCATCCGTGCAGCCCGAGCCGCTCCGCGGTCTCCCACACCCGCCAGTGGTCGTGCGGCATCTGCGCGTGGGTGAGGCCAAGGTGCGCGAAGGCGTCGTTCACCGCGTTGGAGAACGCCGACACGCCGCCCACGTTCGGGCTCTCGCCGACCCCCTTCGCGCCGATCGGGTGGTGCGGCGAGGGGGTGGTGGTGAAGTCGGTCTCCCAGGTCGGGGTCTCGACCGCGGTGGGCAGGAAGAAGTCGAGCAGGCTCCCGCCGTACACGTTGCCCGTCTCGTCGTAGGCGATCTCCTGGCCCATCGCGATGGCCAGCGCCTCGGTGAGGCCGCCGTGCACCTGCCCTTCGATGATCATCGGGTTGATGCGGGTGCCGCAGTCGTCGAGGGCGTAGAAGCGCCGCACGTCCGTCACCCCGGTGTCCACGTCCACGTCCACCACGCAGACGTAGGCCCCGAACGGGTAGGTCATGTTGGGCGGATCGTAGTAGCTCACCGCTTCGAGGCCCGGCTCGATGCCGGGGATGGCCTGGTTGTAAGCGGCGAACGCGATCTCGGCCATCGTCTTCACGCGCTCGGGGTTGCCCTTGACCTGGAAACGGTCCGCGTCCCATTCGAGGTCGTCCTCGTGCACTTCGAGCAGGTAGGCGGCGATCATCTGCGCCTTGGCCCGGATCTTCCGCCCGGCCATCGCGGTGGCGGCGCCGGCCACCGGGGTCGAGCGCGAGCCGTAGGTGCCGAGCCCGTAGGGGGCGGTGTCGGTGTCGCCCTCCTCGACGGTGATCCGATCGGCGGGGATGCCGATCTCGGAGGCGAGGATCTGCGCGAAGGTGGTGGCGTGGCCCTGGCCCTGGCTGATGGTGCCGAGGCGCGCGATGGCCGAGCCGGTGGGATGGATGCGGATCTCGCAGGAGTCGAACATGCCGAGGCCGAGGATGTCGCAGTTCTTCACCGGCCCGGCGCCGACGATCTCGGTGAAGAACGCGACCCCGATCCCCGTCAGGGTGCGGGTCTCGCCGCGCTCGAACGCCTCGCGGCCGGCCTTCTGCCCGGCCCGCAGGGCCGGGTAGTCCACCGCGGCCAGCGCCTTGTCCAGCGCGGCGTGGTAGTCGCCCGAGTCGTACTCCCAGCCGAGCGCCGAAGTGTAGGGGAACCGGTCCTTGGCGATGAGGTTCCGCCGGCGCAGCTCGGCCGGGTCCATGTCGAGCTTGCGCGCGAGCACGTCGACCATGCGCTCGATGAAGTACGACGCCTCGGTGACCCGGAAGGAGCAGCGGTAGGCGACGCCGCCCGGGGCCTTGTTGGTGTAGACGCCGTCCACCTCGACGTGGGCGCTGGGGATGTCGTACGAGCCGGTGCAGATGTTGAAGAAACCGGCCGGGAACTTCGACGGGTCCGCGCAGGCGTCGAACGCGCCGTGGTCGGCGAGCACGTGGCATCGGAGGCCCGTGATCCGGCCGTCGCGGGTCGCGGCGATCTTCCCGCTCATGTGGTAATCGCGCGCGAACGCGGTGGCGGAGAGGTTCTCCATGCGGTCCTCGATCCATTTCACCGGCCGGCCCAGCACGATCGAGGCCACGGCGGCGCAGATGTAGCCGGGGTAGACGCCGACCTTGTTCCCGAAGCCGCCGCCGATGTCGGGTGAGACGATGCGGATGTTGTGCTCGGGGATGTTGGTGATGAGGGAGGCCACCGTGCGTACCGCGTGCGGCGCCTGGAAGGTGCCCCAGATGGTGAGCTTGCCGTTGACCTTGTCCATCGACGCGACGCAGCCGCAGGTCTCCAGCGGACAGGGATGCACCCGCTGGTAGACGACCAGCTCCTCGGCCACCACCTCCGCGCTCGCCAGCGCCTGCTCGGCCGCGGCCCGGTCGCCGGCTTCCCAGGTGAAGATGTGGTTGGGGTGGCGGCGCGCGCCGTGGGCGCCCTCGGTCTTGTCCGCGATGTCCTCGCGCAGCACCGGCGCATCCTCGTCCATCGACCGGTTGGCGTCGGTGAGGGCGGGCAGCGCCTCGTACTCCACCTCGACCAGCTCGACGCCGTCGGCGGCGGCGTAGCGGTCCTCGGCGATGACGAAGGCCACCTCCTGGCCCTGGAACAGCACCTTCTCGTCGGCCAGCACCGCCTGCACGTCCCCGGCCAGCGTCGGCATGTAGTGCAGGTTCAGGGGTTTCAGATCCTCGGCGGTCAGCACCGCGAGCACCCCGGGCACCGCGAGCGCCGCATCCTTGTCGATGCCCTCGATGCGGGCGTGTCCGTAAGGGGAGCGGACGAAGTCGCCGAACACCATCCCCGGCAGCTTGATGTCGTCCACGTAGTTGCCCTTGCCCTGGGTGAAGCGGGCGTCCTCGACGCGCTTGCGCGCGCAGCCGAGACCCTGGAGCTTCTCGATGCGCTCCTCGGTGGTGGCGGCAGCCTGTTCGCTCATTGTTCCGTCTCCCTCGCCGCGTTCATTTCGTCCGCGGCGGCGCGAATCGCCTTGACGATGTTCTGGTAGCCGGTGCAGCGGCACAGGTTCCCCGAGATTCCGTACCTGATCGCTTCCTCGTCCGGGTCCGGGTTCTCCTCCAGCAGCCGCCAGGCGCGGACGATCATTCCCGGCGTGCAGTAGCCGCATTGCAGCCCGTGGTGCTCGCGGAACGCCTCCTGCAACGGATGGGGGGCGCCGCCGTCGCCGGCGATGCCCTCGATGGTCGTCACCTCCGCGCCTTGGACCTGCGCGGCGAAGACCATGCAGGACTTCACCGAGCGCCCGTCCAGATCCACGGTGCAGGCGCCGCAGTGCCCGGTATCGCAGCCGATGTGCGGGCCGGTCAGATCGAGGTGCTCGCGCAGGAGGTGGATGAGGAGGGTCCGAGGCTCGGCCCGGACCTCCACCTCCCGCCCGTTCACCTTCAGGTTGACGTGCATGTGGGTCATGTGCGTCTCTCCTTACCTGTCTTTCGATTGCGTGCGAGTGCCGGCAACCGTGGTCGAGCATCGGTTCAGGCGGCGGTCGCCAGGGCGCGCTCGATGGCGCGGCGCACGATCACGCCGGTCAACCGCGTGCGGAACGCGGCGCTCCCGCGCCCGTCCGACACCGGCTCGGCGATGGCCTGTGCCGCGGCGCAGGCGGCGGCGATCTCCGCTTCGCCGGCCGCGGTGCCGGCGAGCGCCGCGCCGGCCTCGGCCGCGAGCAGGGGCCGGTCCGCGAGATTGGTCAGCGCGATCGAGGCATGGGTGCAGGTCCCGCCCGAGCGGGCCAGGATCACCGCCGCGGCGGCGGTGGCGTAGTCCCCGACCTTGCGCTTCTGCTTCTCGTAGGCGCAGCCGTGGCCGGCCGGCGGCGCCTCGAAGCGGATCGCGGTGAGGATCTCCCCGTCCTCGCGGGCGGTGGCGAACGCGCCCTCGTAGTATTCGCGGGCCGCGACCTCGCGCCGCCCGCCGGCGCCTTCCAGGGTGTAGCGCGCATCGAGGGCGAGCATCACAGCCGGCAGATCGTTGCCCGGGTCGCCGTTGGCGGCGTTGCCCCCGACGGTGCCGAGGTTGCGGATCTGCGGGTCGGCGATCTGCAGCGCGGCCTCGCGCAGGATCGGGCAGGCATCGACCAGCGGCCCGGAGGCGATTACCTCGGCCTGGGTGGTCATCGCGCCGATGGTGACCGTACCGCCCTCGACGCGCACCCCGCGCAGGGACTCGATCGCGCGGAGATCGACCAGGTGGCCGGGCTGCGCCATGCGCAGCTTCATCATCGGGATCAGGCTGTGGCCCCCGGCGACCACCAGGGCCTCGTCGCCGTGCTCGGCGAGCAGCCGTACCGCCCCGGCGAGATCGGCCGGACGGTGATAATCAAACGCAGCAGGAATCATCCTCGTCTCCTCCCTCGGCCCAATCGGCGCCGGTCGTGGCAGTGCCGATCGTGGAGACTACTCCCAGCCGCGGCAGGCGGGTAGTGCCGGGGACTTCCGACAGCAATTTCCGCCAAGCCCGAAAACGTCCCATGAACCACAACGATCAGCGGTGCAGGGGCCGGGGCCGGCGGTAAGCCAACCCTACCCCGAGACGGTACGGGGGCCGGCAGGCCAGCTCTACCCCGAGGCGGCGCAGAGCATCGACCCCGGAACCTTCGTCGAAATGCCTTCCGAAACGACCGTCGAAACGATGTCGCTTGGAACAGGTCATACGGGGCCACGGATAGAACTGCGGCGGCCCGGCAACGATTCGGTCTTCCGGGCGGACGAGCCGGTGACGGTGCACGTCGAGCTTCTCCCCGCAGCCGACGGGACCGCTTCCGGTTCAAAGTGACTGGTGGTTCCGGCAGGGCGTATCGGGCCTCGATGAGGGGGGGACGGGTTCGTAGAAGAACGCGACCCATTCGGCTTGCGGCTTCGGAGTTGACCTGAAGGAGCGGTCGAGGGTGGCCGCGTCACATCCCCCAGACTTCCACCTGCACGCTGTCCTTTGACCGCTGTTGCCGGCGGAACACCTTCTCATCCCAACTCCGCCCCTCGCGCTGGTCGATGACCACCAGATGCCCCGCCTCCGCCGCGCAACGGGCCATGTACCCCGCCGTCTGCTCCACCCCCTCCCTGACCGTGCTCTCCAACCCATCCCCGGCGCGCACCACCTTGCACTCCACCACGTACTCCCGCATCCGATCGCCTCGCGGCCAGACAATCAGCAGGTCCACCCGCCCCCGGCCCAACCCGTACTCCCGCTCGATGCGCCCGCCCCCGTTCACCACCCGGTGCAGGTACGCCTGCAACAGGATCTGCGGCCACGCCTCCTCGTACATGAACCGGTTCTTCCAGTGCTCCGAGTGGCGGCGGAAGAAGTCCTGGAACGCCTCCATCAGCTTGTCCAGGTTCAGGCTGTCGTCCGCGTCCACGTACCACGTCGTGTTCAGGTCCAGCTCCTCCTGCAGGATCCAGCCCAGCTCGCGCGGCACCACCTCCGCGTAGATGGGATTGGCGATGCGCACCGGCTTGTCCCGGGCAATGAGGCCGAGGTCGCGCACGTACTCGACGTCGTGGTTGGTCGCACGCCGCTCGTCCACGCCGCTGAGCATCGGCTCGACCACCCGGCGCACGCGGTCTTCCCGGAGCTTGTCCGCCAACTGGTCCAGATGCGTCACCCGGCGCACGATGAGCGCTTCACGCGCCTCGGCGACGTCGTCCGCGGTCACCGCACGGGTGCGGTCCCGCTTGGCTTTGCTCTCGAAGCAGGTCTCGTAGGCCAGCGCGTTCACCAGCCACGGCTGGCCCAGGGTCTGGGTCCATATCGCCTCGCGGGCATCGTCCGTGAACGCCTGCCCCGTCTCCTCGGTGTGCTGGTCGAGGAGGGTCAACGTCTCCTCCTGCGTGAAGTCCCCCAGACGCAGTGACTTCGCCACGATGTTGAACGGGCTGCTGGTGGACCGGATGCGGTAGTCGCGCACGTCGCGCAGCCCGCACAGCACCACGCACTGCGGAAACGCCTCCGGACGCATGGGGTAGCCGGCGCGCAACTGTTGCAGCGTCGAGAGCAGCGGGTCGCCCTGGAGGGTGTCGATCTCGTCGATGAGCAGCACCAGCGGCTTCGCAGACGCCTCCGACCAGCGCTTCAGGGCTTCGCGCAGCGCCTCGCTCGGGCCGAACTCGGCGAGGATGCGCGACCACTCCGTAGCCAGAAACTCGTCGCCCAACGTTGACCGCACTTGCGAGCCCAATCCGGCGAGCACCGTCCGCATCGCCTCCACCACGTCGTCACGGGCCGTGCGCGCGGTCTCGACGGTGGTGTACACGCAGGCGTAGCCCTGCCGGTTGAGCAGGTCGCAGAGCGCGAGCAGGGCGGAGGTCTTGCCCGTCTGGCGCGGCGCGTGCAGCACGAAGTACTTCTTCATCCGCACGAGCGCCAGTACTTCCTCCAGGTCGAAGCGCTCAAGCGGCGGAATGCAGTAATGGTCCTCGGGATTGACGGGACCGGCGGTATTGAAGAAGCGCATGGCTCGGTTCCTCGCTTCCATCGGCGGGGTCTTGCCGAATCTGCCGATGGACTCGTTGCAGGCCGCCATGAGTATGGCCGCCTTTGCCCGGCGCCGCCGGAGGCGGTCTTCGGGAAGTCGCGGCGATGAAGGGGGGCATGGCTTCTCTTCCAGCACCGCCGCATCGTCCCCCACGCGGGCAATCGCGGGGCCGATGTGCGGCATTATAGACTGCACTGGATCGACTCCGACCGGGCGGAGGAAAAGCAACCATGAAATCCCACGTTCAGGTCGCGGTGATCGGCGGCGGGGTGGTGGGGTGCAGCGTGCTCTACCACCTCACCCGGTTGGGCTGGCGCGACGTGATGCTCATCGAGCGCTCCGAGCTGACCTCCGGCTCGACCTGGCACGCGGCGGGGGGCTTCCACACCCTGAACGCCGACACCAACATGGCCGCGTTGCAGGGCTACACCATCCGCCTCTACCGCGAGCTCGAAGAGCTCACCGGCCAGTCCTGCGGGCTGCACCACGTCGGCGGGCTCACGCTTGCGACGGACCGTGACCGCCTCGACTTCCTCGAGGCCGAACGCGCCAAGCATCGCTACATGGGGCTCGACACCGAGATCGTCGGCCCTGCGGAGATCGCACGGCTCTCGCCCATCACGAACACCGCCGGGCTGCTCGGCGCGCTCTACGATCCCCTCGACGGCCACCTCGACCCCTCCGGCACCACCCTGGCGTACGCGAAGGGCGCCCGGATGCAGGGCGCGGAGATCGTGCTGCGCAACCCGGTGCGCGAGCTTCGCCCCCGCCCCGGCGGGCGCTGGGACGTGGTGACGGTGCAGGGCACGGTGAACGCCGAATACGTGGTCAACGCGGCGGGCCTGTGGGCGCGGGAGGTCGGGGAGATGGCGGGGGTGTCCCTGCCGTGCCACCCGATGGAGCACCAGTACCTGGTCACCGGCGACCTGCCCGAGGTGTACGAGCGCGACGCCGAGCTTCCGCACTGCATGGACCCGGCCGGGGAGAGCTACCTGCGCCAGGAAGGGCGCGGGCTCGTGGTCGGCATGTACGAGCAGGGGTGCGAGCTGTGGGCGGTGGACGGGACGCCGGAGGACTTCGGGCACGAGCTCCTGCCCGAGAAGATCGACCGCATGGCGGACAAGCTCGACGTCGCGTACGAGCGCTACCCGGTCCTGAAGACGGCCGGGGTGAAGCGCATCATCAGCGGTCCCTTCACCTTCGCCCCGGACGGCAATCCGCTGGTCGGCCCGGTGCCGGGACTGCGCAACTACTGGGCGGCGTGCGCGGTGATGGCGGGCTTCAGCCAGGGGGGCGGGGTGGGGCTCGCGCTGGCCGAGTGGATGGTCGAGGGCGAGCCCTCGCGCGACGTCTTCGCGATGGACGTCGCCCGCTTCGGGGACTGGTGCACCCGGCCCTGGACCCGGGCCAAGGTGCGTGAGAACTACCAGCGCCGCTTCGCCATCTCCTACCCGAACGAGGAACTGCCCGCCGCGCGCGGACTGGTGACCACGCCGGCCTACGGCCTCTGGGCGGGGCAGGGCGCAGTGTTCGGGGCCGGCTACGGGCTGGAGCACGTCAACTACTTCGCGCCCGCGGGTGAGCGCGCCTTCGAGCAGCCGAGCTTCCGCCGCTCCAACGCCTTCGCGCCGGTGGCCGGGGAATGCCGCGCGGTGCGCGAGGCGGCCGGCATCAACGAGATCCACAACTTCGGCAAGTACCTCGTGGAGGGGCCGGAGGCGGAGGCGTGGCTCTCGCGCCTGATGGCGAACCGGGTCCCTGGCGAGGACCGCATCGCGCTCACCCCGATGCTGAGCCCGAAGGGCCGGCTCATCGGCGACTTCACGATGGCGCGGCTCGCCCCAGAGCGGTTCCAGCTCACCGCGTCGTACGCCGCGCAGGCCTTCCACATGCGCTGGTTCGAGGCGCACCTGCCGCCGTACGGGGTCGGTGTGAGGAACGTGTCGCTGGAGCGCATCGGGTTCCAGATCGCCGGCCCCCGGGCGCGGGACGTGCTCGCGGCGGCGGCGCCGGGGTCCGACGTCTCGAACGAGGCGCTGTGCTTTCTCGATGCGCGGGAGATGGAGGTGGGGCTCGTGCCCGCGCTGGTGTGCCGCATCAGCTACACCGGCGACCTCGGCTACGAGATCTACGTCGATGCCGGGCACCAGGTCGCGCTCTACTGGGCGCTCGCGGCGGCCGGCGCCGAGTACGGGATGCGTCCCTTCGGCATGAGGGCGATGATGTCGCTGCGGCTCGAGAAATCCTTCGGCGCGTGGATGCGAGAGTACCGGCCGGACTACACCCCGGCGGAGACCGGCCTCGACCGTTTCGTCGATCTTCGCAAGGGCGACTTCATCGGCCGGGATGCGGCGCTACGCCAGCGCGACGCGCCCCCCGGCCGCCGGCTGTGCACGTTCGTGGTGGACGCGCACGACGCGGACCCGTGGGGCGACGAGCCGATCTTCGCGGGAGATGACGTCGTCGGCTTCGTCACCTCGGGGGGATACGCGCACTACAGCGGGAAGAGCATCGCACTGGGCTTCGTGCCGATGGACCTGATTGACGGCGGCGCGGAGCCCGCGGCGGGGTTCGCGATCGAGATCCTCGGCGAACGGCGCGCGGCGAGGCTCGTCCGCGAGCCGGTGCTGGACCCGGCGGGCGAGCGCATGAGGGGCTGAGGGGCGTTGCGTTGCGGGGCCATGGTCTTCGTCATGTGCCCGCGTGGCGGCGCTCTGTCGGCGGCTACCAAAAAGCGCGCGTATTCGGCGAACGGCGACGTGAACGAGGCCGGTCCGGCTCCCATCCGGGCGACGAATGCGCCGGCGCCGCAAACCGGCAGGGAGAACGGTCCCGTCAGTTCCCGCGGGAGTTCGATCTCCCGCAGTCGCCACGCCGATCCGCACCGTCCGCCGCCGGGTCCACGCGGGCGAGAAACTCGCTCCCCGTCTCGCAACGCACCAGCCACTCGCCCACCTCGGCCAGACCTTCCGGGTCCACGATGCCGGCCAGCACTCCCGACAGACGCTCGGCGGTCTCCGCTCCGAACCGGGACGCCGCCAAGCGGCGCAACAGCGCCCGTTCGTGCTCAAGGCCCTGTTCGATGCCCTGCTCGACGCCTTCCCTCACCCCCTGCTCATGGCCTTCCCGAAACCACAGCTTGGGCCACTCGGCCAACCGCTCTTCCAGCGTCATCCTCACCCCCTCCAATGTCCGCACCGGAGCCGGCTCCGCATCCCCCGGCGTGAATTGCCCGGCCAGCCTCCACACCCAATCGGTGAACGCACGCTTCAACTCCCCGTCACGCGGGTCACGCAACCACTCCACCAGCCGCCCCGCCACCCGCACCACGTCCCCCGGCGTGCGGCTCTGCTCCAACCCCAACACCGCCGCCATCAGGTTCGATGCCGGCAAATCCTCTGCCCCGACGTGGCGCTCGTCAACCACGTGGTAACGCTGCGACGGCTGGTACGGCGCCAGCTCCGGCCCCACCGGCGCAATCAACTCCCCCACCTCCACCGCCGCCCGCCACCGCGCCTCACCGTTGTAGAGCACTATCGGCAGCACCGCCGGCAGCCGTCCACCCGCATCCAGCGCATCGTTGCGCACCAGCTCCTGGTACAGGAGGCTGGTGTAGGCCAGGATGCGCAACGCCATCCGCGGCTCGTCGGTGGACTGGAACTCCAGCAGCACCAGCAGGTACAGCCACCCCCCGCGCCGGCGCACCCGCCACACGCAGTCCCCGTGGCGGCGGAGCAATTCGTCGCTGACGTACTCGGTGGGGAGCTTGTCGAGGGTCGAGAAGTCCAGCTCGGCGAGCCACTGGCCGGGGAGGAAGCCGCGCAGGAGGTCCTCGACCATGCGGGGGAAGGAGAAGAGGCGCTTGTAGTTCGGGTCCTGCATGGGGCCAGCGTAGCCCGGCGCCGGGGCCGGTCGGATGCGCTCCAGGTCCCGTGCCTTGTAGGACATCCGCCCGATGTGCGTCGCGGGGAAGCGCAGGAAGCCGGGGTGGCCGCCTTCCTCGCCCACCTGGAACGCGAGGTCCTGCGCCTCGAACGCGAGCTTCTTTCAGGCGCATGGCGCCCGGGGCGCTACGTGGAAATCGCCGTGCGCGACTTCGTCTTCGACAGCTACGCGAACCGCCGCACCGAGCGGTGGCGCGTCCGGCGCACCGGCGGTTCTGACGGCCTCGCGTGCTGCCGCGAACGGCCCAGGATCCGGAGAAATGGCATTTCTTCGCAAAAAAAGATTAAAGATTCGCGCGGCGATGGATACACTGAAACCGACGGAGTGCCGGTTCCCTTTCGAAAGCCTTGAAAAGCTCTGAAGTGCCAGGATGTTCCCGAACGAGCCGGCGGTCGTGAGCGGCTCGATCACATTCACGCAGGACATGCTGGCCGTGCTCCTCATCCTGGGGCTCACGGTCTACCTGTTCGTATCCGAGGTCGTCCGGGTCGACGTCGCCGCGGTGACCGTCATGGTCCTGATCGGGGTCACCGGCGTCGTTCCCGCCGCTCACGTCTTCTAAGGTTTCGCGAGCAACGCGGTGGTGTCGATCATCGCGGTGATGATCATGGGTGCGGGGCTGGACCGCACCGGGATCATGACCCAGCTCGCCGGCTACATCCTGCGCGTCGGCGGGCATACCGAACAACGGATCATCCCCATCATCTCGGGTACGGTCGGCGTCATCTCGTGCTTCATGCAGAACATCGGGGCGGCTGCGCTGTTCCTGCCCGTGGTGGGCCGGATCTCGACACGGACCGGAATTCCGCTCTCGCGCCTGCTGATGCCGATGGGTTTCTGCGCGATCCTCGGCGGCACGATGACGATGGTCGGGTCGAGTCCCCTCATTCTACTGAACGACCTGATCCTGAACGCGAACGAAGCGCTCGGGTTTCGCGGCCTTCCCTGCCGTCCGAGGGTCCGGTGGTGGGGAGTCGACGGGCTTTTTCGGGTTGACGGGAATGGCCGGGGCCGGAGGCTGCCTGCTTGACCGATCGGAACAAATCCAATCCAATCCTCGCCGATTCCCACGAGATCACGCATCGATCGGGGAACGTGGGGATTACCGCCCGGCGCTCGGAGTGGCACAGCGGCGCCGCATTGCGCCGATGACAACCATCGGATCTTCGGGGACACCATGGGGAGGAGAGCATGACACCTGAACAAATCGAAGCCGCCATAGCAATGACGACCAGAATCAATCTGGAGGTCTACTACTACTGGTGCACGGCCATCATGATCCTGATCCACGCCGGCTTCATGATGTACGAGATGGGCGCCTCCCGGGTGAAGCACACCCTGGCGTCCGGGACGAAGAACATCCTTGCGTTCGCATTCATGATCCCGACGTTCTGGATGTTCGGCTGGTGGATCTATCTCTCGATGACCAACGGCTTCATTCCGGACTTCGAGGCCGGTGCGGGAGGCGTGCCGTGGGGCGAGAACATGGGACCCAACCTCATGGACAACGCCACCGGCGTGTTCTGGGGCGCGTTCACCCTGTTCGCCTGCACCACCGCGTCGATCATGTCGGGCTCGGTGATCGAGCGCATCCGCATGGGCGCCTTCATCGTCCTCGCGGTGGTGCTGGGCTCGGTGGTCTGGATCCTGTCGGCCGCCTGGGGCTGGCATCCGGACGGATGGATGGTCAAGCGCTGGGGCTATCACGACTTCGGCGCTTCCGGGGTGGTGCACATCATCTCCGGGTTCTTCGCGCTCGGCGTGCTGATCCCGCTTGGAGCGAGGGTCGGGAAGTTCAACAAGGACGGCTCCGCCAACGTCATCCGCGGCCACAGCCTGCCGATGACCATGGTCGGCCTGATGCTGATCGTGGTGGGCTTCTTCGGCTTCCTCGGCGCTTGCCTGTTCTACGGGGGCACCGCGCAGTGGACCAACATCTACGGGATGCCCACCACCCTCTCGACCATCTGCTTCAACACCCTGATGGGGATTGCCGGCGGCATGATCGGCGCCTACGCGATGACCCGCGATCCGTTCTGGATGATGTCCGGCGCGCTGTGCGGGATCATCTCGGTGGCCTCGGGCCTGGATCTCTACTATCCGGGGCTGACGTTTTCGGTCGCCTTCCTCGGCGGCGTGATCGGTCCGATTTCGGCGAAGTTCGTGGAGAAGTGGGGCATCGACGACGCGGTCGGCGCGGTGTCGGTGCACGGCACCTGCGGGATCGTCGGGGTGCTCGCGCTGGGCGTCCTGGGCGGTGGCTATCCGCCGTTCTCGGAGTCCATACCGACCATCACGTTCACCGGCCAGCTCTACGGTTGCCTGGTGATGATCGCGCTCGGCTTCATCCCCGGCTACGTGCTGGCGATGATCTTCAAGTCGCTGGGGATCCTGCGGGCCAGTGAGCCGGTGCAGGAAATGGGGATGGACACGGAGGTCGCGAACACCGCGTACCCCGAGAGCATCCAGTCCGATCTCTGAGCATCCGATCAAACAGGAGAATCCACATGATCGATTCCAGTCCAATCACGTCGTGGGACGGCGCCGGCGTCTTCTACACGTTCGCCGGCGGTGGCGGGACCCTGCTCTGGTTCTGGGTCTCGGTGATCCTCTGCATCGTCCCCCTCCTCGTTTCCTGGAGCGCGGAGAAGAAGGCGGAGGAGCGGCACGGCAACGGCGAGTAGTGCCCAACGCACCGCCGGCGACGGTGGATGAAGGGAGGTCGCGGCCCGGTAACGGGCCGCGACCTTCGCCGATCTCCACGGAGCCACGGTCGATCCCGCCGAACCGCCGGTCACGGGAAGGTCGATACTCGATCCCTTCGCCGCGGACGTCCCGGTGACACTCTCTCGGGAATGGGCTGTCGTGACCCGCTCCACCGGCTGCCCCGGCGTGGCCGGGTCGCAAGATTCAAGACGACGCGGCGCTGACGAGGGACCTCCGCGCCAGATCCAGATGCGCCGTCATCACCGCGGCGCCCCGCTCGGCGTCGCGACGGCGCACCGCCTCGAAGATCTCCCGGTGCTGCGCGTTGTAGCGGCGGATCATCTCCGCCGACAGGGTGAGCTGCCGCATCCTCGCCCACTCGGTATTCTTGCGGACCTCGCTCACCCGCTTCGTGATCCACACCAGCATCGCGTTCCTCGTGCATTCCGCCAGGGCGAGGTGGAACGCCTCGTCGTTCACGGAGAAGGAATCCGCGTCGTGCTCGCTGCGTTGCATCGCTTCGAGCGACCGCTCCGCCTTCACGAGCGCCTGCTCGGTGGCGTTGAGCACCGCCAGGCGCACGATCTGGGGCTCCAGGGCGTAGCGGGCGTCGATCAGCTCCAGCGGGCTCGTGGACTGCGCGATCGACGTCGTCTCGGCATCGGACCAGGTCACGTAGGTGCCGCTCCCCGGCCGCTTCTCGACGAATCCGCCTTCCTCGAGCCGCCGCAGGGCGTCGCGCACCGTCCCGCGCGAGACCCCGAACTGGTCCGCGAACGCGCGCTCGGGGGGGAGCCTCTCGCCGTGGAGCAGCTCGCCTCCGGTGATCCGGCGTCGGAGGTGGACCGCGATGTCCCCCGCCCCGATCTTGTAGGGGCGATCCCGGAGCCGGAGGGGGTGGTCGGTGAGGTCGGTGATCATTCACTCTCCCGAAGGCGAAGGGGCCGCCCGCCGAGGATTCGGATCCATCGGCGGAAGCCGGCACGGGCGCCCTGAGCGTCCTCCGCCCGACATGAGGCCGGCATGAGGAATCCGGCGCCGCAGTACGGAACAGCGTACCAGTCATCGCGCGTTGCGGATACCAATCACGAGATATTGGTTGAGTTTTGGTGTTGAACTGGTCATGATTCCGCTGTCGCCCGGCGACGGCCAGCGGCGAAACGACAACCGGAGACCGAGGGAGATCGGAAGAATGGCGATGGACATCGAAGGCTTCGTGGAAGCACCCGGACGGGCCGATCAGGTCAGGCAGGTCCGCGAGATGATCGACCGGCTCGGCATCGAGTACCTGTACCTCCAGTTCGTGTCGATCACCGGCCGCATCTGCGGCAAGGGGATCCCCGCAGACCACTGGGAGAGCATCGCCGAGAGGGGCTTCCAGCTCGTCTACGGCGCGACGGTCAACCTCTTCCTCAACCGCCACGGCCAGTACCTGGGCTACGGCCCGCAGGACAAGGAGCTGGTGGGTATCCCGGAGCCGGAGACCTTCTGCCAGCTTCCCTGGGACAAGCGGGTGGCGCGGCTGTGGTGCACCCTGTTCCGCAACCGCGAGGAGCGCGAGGCGCCGGGCACGTTCCTGACCGCGGACTGCCGCGGCAACCTTCGCCGCATCCACGAGCAGTTCAAGGCCGAGCACGGCGGGCTGCACCTGCGCCACGGCACCGAGCCGGAGATGATGTGGCTCAAGCGCGGCCCGGACGGCAAGCCCGACGGCGGGTTCTCGAACCCCTACTGCTACCACATCGACCAGTTCGAGAGCCTGCGGCCCGTGTACCTGCGGGCCATCGAATACTCGCGGGCGATGGGCCTCGACATGATCCAGGGCGACCACGAGGACGCGCCGGGACAACTCGAACTGAACTTCACGTTCGACGACCCGCTACGCACCGCGGACCGCCTCACCACCTACCGCCAGATCTGCGCCCAGGTCGCGCGCGAGCACAACCTCATCGCCTGCTTCATGTCCAAGCCCTTCATGGGGGTCTCGGCCTCGGGCTGCCACCACAACATCAGCTTCTGGCGGGGCGGGGAGGAGTCGGTCAAGCCGCTGGGCCACGATCCCGGCGCGCTTCCCGGCATGGCCGACAACTTCACCTACCTCGGCGGGGGAGAGAACACCTTCATGCCCGACACCGACGATCCGCAGCTACCGGGCAAGGTGGGCTTGCAGGTCGTCGGCGGCATCGTCACCCATCTCGGGGCGCTGACCGCGATCGGCTGCTCCACCGTCAACTCCTATCGCCGCCTGTGGGACACGGGGTTCTGGGCGCCGGTGTTCGCGGACTGGGGCTACCAGAACCGCACCACCGGCCTCCGGATCTCGGCCCCGGGACGTTTCGAGTACCGGGCCGTGGACTCGATGGTCAACCCGCACCTGATGGCCGGCGCCATCATCAAGGCGGCCGACGACGGCATCAGGAAGGACATCGACCCCGGCCCGCCGGAAGACCGCAACATCTACCAGGCGATGGAGGCGGGCAAGCAGGTCAGGAAGCTGCCGATGACCCTGGGCGCTGCGCTGGAAGCGCTGAAGAACGACGAGGTCATCCGCTCGGCGATGCCCGGCGAGATGTACCGCCTGTTCGACGAGTACAAGCGCGACGAGTGGGAGCGGTTCCTCCACACCACCACCGAGTGGGACATGGACACCTATCTCGACTGTCTGCCCTGACCGGCATCGGCATCGGCATCGGCATCGCCGCCGCGCCGTCCTGCGGGGCAGCGGCAGCGGGTGGGGACCGCTGCGGGAGACCCGTCCCCACGGCAGGCGCCGCCTCCATAAGAGGCGTACCCACGGCCCTCGCGACCCTTCAACGGAAGAACGAACGGAAGACAGGACATGTGCGGAATTGCAGGAGTGATTCACCGGGGCGGCGTGAGCGGCATCGGCGCCGAGATGACCTCGATGTTGCAGGCGCTGCGCCACCGCGGACCCGATTCGACCGGCTTCGCGATCTACGGCACGCCGGCCGAGGGCGACTACGTGATGCGCTTCAAGGTGGCCGAGCAGGAGGACATGGCCTCCGGCTTCGACATCCACGACCGGATCCGCGCCCGCGTGGAAGAAGTCGACCGCCGGCTCGCAGAGCAGGGGGTCACCGTCAAGGACCGCGCCGCGTCCACCGAGTACGCCATGCGCTACGTCGTCTCCTTCGACGGCGACATGGAGCACCTCGCGCGCTACGTCGAGGACGTGGAAGGCGCGGAGATCCTCTCCCTGGGCGGCGCGCTGGAGCTCGTCAAGGATCTGGGCGACGCCACCACCGTCTGCGATCAGTACGACCTGGGCGGGTTCCGGGGCACGCACGGCATCGGCCATACCCGCATGGCCACCGAGTCCGACGTCGACATCCGCTCCGCCCATCCGTACTGGGCGTTCCCCTACAACGACGTCGCGGTCGTCCACAACGGCCAGATCACGAACTACTGGATGATGCGCCGCGAGATGGAGCGCAAGGGACACCGGTTCATGTCCGACTGCGATTCCGAGCTGCTCGCGGTGTACACCGCGCACAACCTCGCGAACGGCGTGGCCCTCGATGAATCCCTGGAGCGCTCGGTGCACGAGATCGACGGCGTGTTCACCTATCTCGTCGCGACCCGCGACCAGCTCGGCATGGCGAAGGACACCATGGCGGCCAAGCCGCTGGTGCTCTACGAGAGCGACGACCTCATCGCCCTGGCGTCCGAGGAAGTCGCCATCCGCGCCATCCTTCCCGAAGAGATCGACACCAGCGATCCCTACGACGAGGAGACCAGGGTATGGCAGGCATGAACCCGGCCTGGGAGCGCGGGCGTCTCGTCCGCATCGGACGAGGAGACCCGATATGGCAGGCATGACCCCCTCCGGCAGCGCCGGCGACGACCGCTCCTATGCGATGGGGATGCATACCGAGCAGCTCGCGGGCCGGACCCAGCAGGTCTTCTTCCGCCCCGAGGAGGGAGAACGCTTCCTCTACCCCTGGGCCCCGGAGGTCGACTACAACAAGCGCGCCGAGCTCGACGCCGATGCGCTCACCTCGACCGAGGTCAACGCGAGGCTGCGCGCCCTCATGCAGGAGGGCTACGGGACCATCGTGGTCAGGAACCCGCGCGGCAAGCACTCCCTCGGCGTGGGGATCCTCAACCGGCTGAACCTGATCTTCGAGGGCTCCCTCGGCTACTTCGCGGTGGGCCTCATCGACGGCCCCAACGTGCGCATCAACGGCCGCGTGGGCTGGTCCTGCGGCGAGAACATGATGGCGGGTACGGTGCTCATCGAGAAGAACGCCGGCTCGACGTTCGGCGCCGCGGTCCGCGGCGGCGATCTGGTCTGCCGCGGGTCGGTGGGGTCGCGGACCGGCATCGACATGAAGGGCGGCACCATCATCGTGGGCGGAGACACCGGCGCGTTCTCCGGCTTCATGATGCAGCGCGGGCGCATGGTGGTGTGCGGCAACGCGGGCAAGAACCTCGGCGATTCGATGTACGACGGGACGATCTACGTGGGCGGGACGATCCGCGACCTCGGTGTCGATGCGGTGCCGGCCGAGCTCACCGATCTCGACAAGGCTTGGCTCACCCGCAAGCTACGGCAGTACGAGCTGCTCCCGGCTCAGGGCGTCGATCACTTCACCAAGATCGTCGCCGGCAAGCAGCTCTGGAACTACGACAACCTCGAACCGACCGAGAAGAAGCTGATCCTCTGACTCAGGTTTCGGAGGGTCCGGAATGCCTGGAATCAGGCGATTTCGGTCAACGAATCCCGAAGCTGGAGTCTCTGAGAAGGAAAGCATTTCCCCTCCGGGATTCGGAGACAGGGGATACGGGAGAAACACAGATGGCGAAGAGCGAAACCGCACCGCGGCCCGAACCGGGACTCGATACGAAGCGCGGGCGCAACACCAGCGTCCTCGGGCGAAGCGGGATCTTCACCCCCGAGGTCATCGACGACATCCACATCAAGTCCGAGCTCGGGCGCTACCGGATGCGCGGCTTCTCGATGTTCAAGAAGATCCCGCACTGGGACGACATCACGTTCCTGCCCGGCACCCTCACCCGCTTCGTGATCGAGGGCTACCGGGAGAAGTGCGACACGAAGACCGTCATCGGTCCGCGTGCGAAGGTCCCGCTGGCGCTCGACATCCCGGTCTACGTCACCGGCATGAGCTTCGGCGCGCTGTCCTACGAGGCCAAGACCGCGCTGGCCCGCGGCGCCACGATGGCGGGCTCGGCGACCTGCTCGGGCGAGGGCGGCATGATCCCCGACGAACGGCGCTACTCGACGAAGTGGTTCTACCAGTGCATCCAGTCCCGCTACGGCTTCAACCCCCATCACCTCATGCTCGCGGATGCGTGCGAGT
Organism: uncultured Gammaproteobacteria bacterium; assembly: GCA_958295465.1. Lineage (GTDB taxonomy): Bacteria > Pseudomonadota > Gammaproteobacteria > HK1 > HK1 > HK1. The sequence continues at coordinate 5,173,065 of OY282353.1, read as the reverse complement.
TCTTCATCGGCCAAGGGTGCAAGGTGGGGCTCGGCGGGCACCTGATGGGCCAGAAGGTCACCGACCAGGTCGCGGAGATGCGCAGCCTTCCCGCCGGCATCGACCAGCGCTCCCCGGCCCGCCACCCGGACTGGCTCGGCCCCGACGACCTCGCGCTGAAGATCCTGGAGATCCGGGAGGCAACCGATTGGCAGATCCCGATCCAGCTCAAGCTCGGCGCCGCGCGTGTCTACGACGACGTGCGGATGGCGGTGAAGTGCGACCCCGACTCCATCTACATCGACGGGATGGAGGGCGGCACCGGCGCCGGCCCCCACTTGGCCACCGAGGAGACCGGAGTGCCCGGCATGGCGGCCATCCGCCAGGCCCGCAAGGCCATCGACGATCTCGGCAAGCGGGGCGAGATCTCGCTCGTCTACGCCGGCGGCATCCGCAACGGCGGGGACGTGGCCAAGGCGCTCGCGCTGGGGGCGGACGCCATCGCCATCGGGCATTCGGTGCTGATGGCGCTGAACTGCAACAAGGACATCCCGGAGTCCGACTACGAGACGGAGATGGGCGTCGAGGCCGGGTATTGCTACCACTGCCACACCGGACGGTGCCCGGTCGGCGTTGCGACCCAGGACCCGGCGCTACGCGCTCGGCTCGACCCGGACGCAGCGGCGGAGCGGGTCTACAACTTCCTGCACACCCTGACCATCGAAGCCCAGATGATGGCCCGCGCCTGCGGGAAGACCAACGTGCACAGCCTGGAGCCGGAGGACCTGGCCGCGCTGACGATGGAGGCATCGGCCATGGCCGGCGTCCCGCTCGCGGGCACCGGCTACACGGTGGGCGTCGAGGATTACCATCACCTGTAGAGGCTTTGACGAAGCGGGAGGCGCTGATTGAACCTCTGGAGTAGATGATGTTCGTACACGTGACCAAGGCAAGGTATACACGCGACTACAAAGTGTGGCTGGCTTTCAATGATGGAATGGAGGACGAGATCGATCTTTCATCCGAGCTGCATGGTGAGGTTTTCGAGTCGCTGAGGGATAAAGCGTTTTTTCAGTCGTTCGCCTTGGAGGGGCATACCCTGTCCTGGCGTAATGGGGCCGACTTCGCCCCGGAGTTTCTACGGGAGCTCCTTGCCTGATCAGCAGGGGAAGTTGCGAATCGAATATCCCATCCGCAGGTGCACCAGAAACCTGATTGTTACGTAAATCAAAGGGCTGTCATTCCCGCGGAAGCGGGAATCCAGGGACTTTCGTCATGCAACCGGCAGGAAAACCGGAGAGACTCATGGCAGGCACCAGCTACAAGGGCTCCGAGATCAGGAGCGTCGACCAGTTCATTTCCAGCGATGGCCTCGACTCCGAGCGCGAGAAGGAGATCGGCCAGCACATCGGCTATCGCTACGATGTCAACCTCCTCCCCGACTACGATCGCCTCACCCATTTCCTCAGAAAGTACATCGAGATCATGGGCTGGGACGACCTCAACTGGCTTGAGGACGTGCACATGGGCTACGAGGAAGGGCACGCCGCGGTGTTCGACCGCAACATCAACGGCTGGGTACGGGTCCCGGACGACATCGACCTCCCCGACAACCAGCAGGACCGCGACATGATCGCGCGCGAGCTGCTCGTCAAGTTCCAGATGTCGGAGCGTCATCCCATGGTGGAGCTGCGCGAGGCGTACAGGAAGTTCTGATTCGGTTGTGCCTCGAACACTGCGGACGGTGAGCAAGAAGCCGGAACTCACGCGTTGACTCCGCCAGTCCCGAGCGAACCGTCGACATCGCGATGAACATCCGGGATGGGCGTGACGGGAAAGGGACGAAGCCCATCCGCTCATGGAACCGTTGCCGCTTGGCGCATGCGATGCTGCCGCCGTCTTCGAGGACATCCAGCGCGAGATGCACGAGAATCCGGAGCGTCCGGGTCCAGGCAGAATCCGCGGCAGGGAGAGAGTGCAATGACACGAGAAGTCCGCATCGGCTGTGTCCAGACGAGGCCGCTCGCCACCTTCGACGAGGCCATCGAAGAAGCGCTCCGCCTGGCCGGCGACGCGGTCGCGGCCGGCGCGGAGCTGGTCTGCCTCCCCGAGTACTGCGGCGGCCTCAAGAGCGAAGGAGGGTTGTTCGCGCCGCCGACCGCCCCGGAAGCGCGCCATCCGGTGCTCGACGCGCTACGCGGCTTCGCGAGCGCCGCCGGGGTATGGATGCTGATCGGCTCCGTCGCGGTGGACGGCCCCGGAGACCGGTTCATCAACCGCGGCTACGTACTCGATGATCGGGGCGATATACGCGCCCGCTACGACAAGATCTTCCTGTTCGACGTGGATCTCTCCCCCACCCAGCGCTACCGCGAGTCCGCGGTCGTTGCCCCGGGCGGGCGGGCCGTCCTGGTGGACACGCCCTGGGGCCGGCTCGGCATGACCATCTGCTACGACCTGCGCTTTCCCCAGCTCTACCGTTCGCTCGCGCAGGCCGGGGCGGAGATCCTCGCGGTGCCGGCCGCCTTCACCAAGGTGACGGGGGAGGCGCACTGGCACGTGCTGAACCGCGCCCGCGCCATCGAAAACGGCGCGGTGGTCGTGGCCCCGTGTGCGGTGGGCGCGGTGCCGGGCGGCGGCGCCGCCTACGGCCACTCCCTTATCGTCTCGCCCTGGGGCGAGGTGCTCGCCGACGGCGGGGACGGCGTGGGATACGTCGTCGCGACGGTGGACGTCGAGAGCGTGGCGAACGCCCGCGGGCGCATCCCGAGCCTTGAGCACGACCGGCGCTTCAGCGCTCCGGAGCCCGCCGGCAGGAAACCCCGCGTCGCGGCATGACCGCGCACCCGACCTCGTTTTACAGTCATCATCCTGAAAGGGCTGAACACTCCTGACCCGGCACAGCCGGAACCAAACGCCGGTTGACAGATAATTTTTCGTCGTTTCGTCGAAGACTTCACGGGTAAGAGCCTGACTAGGAGCCTGCGCCGCAGAAAGATAGTTCAAGCCCGGCCCGGAACGACTGTAGGGGCGACGCATGCGTCGCCCCTACCGCCGGTGATGTCTCCGTGTTTGGCGACACCGCGGTACGGCGCCAATCCAACGACCGACCAGTGCGGGCGCCGGTACTCCGGCGCGTAAGGGGGATGTCTTTCTGCCATCGGAACACCTCCTCTGCACAATGGTCAGGGGGTCCACCAAAGTAGGGGAGACGCATGCGTCTCCCCTACTCCAGTCGCATCGTTTTCTGCGGCGCAGACTCCTGGCGCGCCCATCCCGGAGCCGGTAGCGTGGCGAACCACCTGCCACACAACGAGGAAACCACGATGCCTTACTACGCATACGAGAATTGGCGTGCGAACGGCGGTCACTCCGTCACCAAAGTACATCGCCATGACTGTGCATTCTGTAATGACGGCCGAGGTTTGGCTGGAGGAACCCACGCCGACAACGGCCGGTGGATCGAGCTCGGAGACTTCGATTCGCCCGATGAAGCCCTGGCAGAAGCTCGTGCTCAAGTGCCCGATGGAACCACCGTCCGGCTCTGCAGAACATGTCCAACGCCCTGACTTCTCAGCGTGTCGGCGGGGGATCGACGCAATCCGGCTCGAACGTCGTGCGCCTCGACCACGCCAACGAGCGGATGCGCGACGCCTTTCTTCGCTGGCAGTGCCGGATCCGCCAGATCTCGATGCGCAGCCACGAAGGCCGCCCCACGGGCGGGATGGCGCCGATCGCATCTCCGGTTCCGGGATCGGCTCCACTTCCGGGATCGGCTACGGGATCGGCTCCGGCTACGGGATCGGCTCCGGCTACGGGATCGGCTCCGGCTACGGGATCGGCTCCGGCTACGGGATCGGCTCCGGCTACGGGATCGGCTCCGGCTACGGGATCGGCTCCGGCCACGGAATCGGCTCCGGCCACGGAATCGGCTCCGGCTGCTGAATCGGATCCGGTTCCGGGAGTGCCCCCGGATTCAGGACCGGCTCCGGGTTCGACCCAGGGCGCCGGCCCCATCGCCCGCATCGTCACCGTGCTCTGCCGGCGGCCCGAGTACTCGGCGACGATGGAGTTTCGCCACATGGCGCGGCGCACCCACGACCCGGCCCAGCGACGCGAGGACGCATTGAAATTCCTCGCCGAGCGCTACTACCAGACGCCGCGCGAGTTCTCCGACACCCTCACCGCGAGCTTCCCGCCGGATTCCGCAATCGCGGCGACGCTGCTGGCCCACCGGGAATGCCGGCTCGACTTCGAGCAGTTCAGCCAGCGGTACCGCCTGCACTGCACCGTCCGGCCCCTCTCGCCGAACAACCCCCTGCGCGAAGCGACGTTCTGGCACAACCTGCTGTTCAACCCGCGGCTTCCCGCCGACTGCATCATCCTCGGCTTCGAGCCCGACTGGCCGAAGAGCGACGCCGAGCCGCCTCACGGTTGATCCGACTTCCGCAACTCGGCGCCAGGCCACGGTGCCGTTCCGTGGAAGCGGCTCGCCCGCGAGGTGGGTCGTTGTCATGCGGGGTGGCAAGATCGGCCCTGCCCCACCGCGCGACGCTTCGCCTTCTTGTTCAGCGCCGAGAGCCACACGAATCGAGCGTGTCTCGGCGCCCGATACGTTCAGCGAGGATACCGAAGACATGATCGCATCCGCGCCGGCCATCCGGATCGAGCAGCCCTCCGCGGTCTTTACCGCGGACGACCTCGACGCCACTGCGGAGCCGAACCGCCCGCGATTCACGCATCGAGCCGGGCAAGGCCCGCTTCGAGGTCGGCGATGAGATCATCAGGGTCTTCGAGCCCGATATGGATACGCAGCAGGCCCGGCGTCTCCGTCCACGGGACGACGTCGCGGGGGATCGGCATGCGGTTGTAGGCGACGAGGCTCTCGTACCCGCCCCAGGACGAGCCGATGCGGAACAGCTCGAGCCCGTCCACCATGCGGGCGATCGCCGCCTCGTCCGTAGCGTGCAGGGCAAGCCCGAACAGGCTCGACGCCCCCGCGAAGTCCCGCTTCCACAGCGCGTGTCCGGGGTCGCTCGCGAGCGCCGGATAGAGCACCCGCTTCACCACCGGGCGCGATTCGAGCCAGCGCGCCACCTTCAGCGCCGACGCGGACTGGCGTTCGAGCCGCACCGAGAGGCTGCGCAGGCCGCGCAACGCGAGGAAGCAGTCGTCAGGGGAGGCGGTGTCCCCGAACGCATGCGCCTGATCCGCGATCGTCCTGAACAGCGCATCGGTCGCGGTGGTGACCATCCCGATCACCAGATCCGAATGCCCCGCGAGGTATTTCGTGCCCGCCTGGATCGAGATGTCCACGCCGTGCTCCAGAGGGCGGAAACAGATCGGGGTCGCCCAGGTGTTGTCCATCGCGACGAGGGCGCCGCGCTCGCGGGCAGCCTGCGCGATCGTGGGCACGTCCTGCATCTCGAAGGTGAGCGAGCCGGGCGCCTCGGTGTAGACGAGCCGCGTGTTCTCGCGCATCAACGCCGCGATGTCCGCCCCCGCCGCGGGATCGTAGAAGCTCGTCTCGACGCCGAAGCGGTCCAGGACCACGGCGCAGAAGCGCCGGGTGGGTCCGTACACCGAGTCCGGGACGAGCACGTGGTCGCCGGCGCCGACCACTGCGGAGACCGCCATCGTCACCGCGGAGAGTCCGCTGCCGGTCACTACCGTGCGATGCCCGCCCTCGATGGCTGCGACGGCCTCGGCCAGCGCTCGGGCGTTCTGGGTTCCCGTCGCGCCGTAGGTGACGTTGGCGTAGCGGTTGTCGCCGTCGAAGCGGTGGAGGTAGCCGTCGAGGTGGTCGGAGAGGATCGTCGATGCCCGGTGCACCGGGACGTTGACCGGTCCCTGCGCGCGCACCGGCGCCCGGCCGAGCGTGACGAGCTTCGTATCCAGCTTCATTTTTCCTCCCCCCGGAGATATGCCTGCGGGAAGCGTCGTGCCCGATGCGAGCCGTTCGAAGACTGCGCGCGGCGGTCCGGCCGGCGGGGGCGTCCTCGAGCTCCTTTCTCCCGGTGCGCCAGGAACCTGCGCCGCAGAAGTTTCATGGAAAATGTCCCATTTTCAGCCGGCTTTCGCGTGCGGGGCGGCATGGAAGGTGACGATTGCCCGGCCGGCATGGAACGCCTCGTTCCTCGGCAGTCAGCGGCGCTTCGCCCGACGTCCGGCTGGCGGTTCCGCGTACACGAAACCGCGGGGCGACCGCGCCTCGCATCGTCTTGTCGTCCGGCCTCATCGAAGCTCCCAAAATCGGCTTCACCGGCAAGACTTTCACCGTGGGCGCCCTCCTCGCACAACGCGAGCCGAGCCGCCCCGGGTTCCACGGAGTGGGCCGGCGGCTACCTGTGCAATTTCCATCGCGATCTTCGAACGCGAGAAGGTGCTTGCGCCGGAGGACAGCAATTTCCGCCAACGCCCCGAACTCGATTGCATGACCGGGATTTCGCGGCCATTCCGGCCGCTTGGGCATTTGATCGTTGTGGTTCATGGGACGTTTTCGGGCTTGGCGGAAATTGCTGGCCGGAGGACGACGAGGTTGCTTCAGGCGCGCCGCTCGCACAAGCTGCGCGCCGGGCGATGTGGAATGCGCTCCCGCTGCCGCCCGCTTCTGTCGCGCCGCGCACGCTATCCGATTCCGCCACCGTACGAAACCGTCCGCTCCGGATACGGCTTCCCGGTGCGTCAGGTGCAATTCTGCTTGAAGACTGCCTCCATCGGTGCTTGATTCGCCTTGTCCGACCTGTTCAACTCGATATCGAAGATTCGGCCCGTCTTGGTGGCCGCGATTCCTGCTCCGATGACCGACCAGCCGCCTGCACCCGATCCGAACCCTTCCGATCCGGCTTCACGTCCGGATATGCCCCGGTGGGAGCGTGACCTGCTCGAGCGCTTCGCCTTCATGGCGCTGGCCGAACAGCGGCGCACCCGCAGATGGAACCTGGTGTTCCGCTTCGCCTGGCTCGCGTTTCTGGTGGTCCTCGCCGTTCTCTGGATGGACCCGAAGTGGACTCGATCGGATCCTGGCGGCCGGCACAGCGCCCTCGTCGATGTGCGCGGCGTGATCGGCGACGAAGGGGACGCGAGCGCGGACTGGATCATCGCGGGGCTCCAGGCCGCCTTCGAGGACTCCGACACCGCCGGTGTGATCCTGCGTATCAACAGCCCTGGCGGCAGTCCGGTCCAGGCCGGCTACGTCGGCGACGAGATCGTTCGCCTGCGTGCGCTGCACCCGGACACTCCCGTATACGCCGTGATCGCCGACGTTGCCGCGTCCGGCGGGTACTACGTCGCAGCCGCCGCGGACGCGATCTACGCAAGCCGGTCCAGCGTCGTGGGCTCGATCGGGGTGCTGATGGACGGCTTCGGCTTCGTCGATGCGATGGACAAGCTCGGCGTGGAGAGACGCCTGCTCACGGCGGGGGAGCACAAGGGCTTCCTGGACCCCTTCTCGCCGGCCACCGAAGAGGAGCTGGCGCACGTCCAGTCCCTGCTCGACGAAATCCACGCTGACTTCATCCGGATCGTCAAGCGCGGCCGAGGGGATCGACTCGCCCTGCGCGACGACATCTTCAGCGGGCTGATCTGGACCGGCTCCCAAGGTATCGAGCTCGGTCTCGTCGACGCTCTTGGCAGCAGCAGCCACGTGGCGCGTGAAGTGATCGGGGCGGAGGAGATCGTGGATTTCACGCGTCGCCCCTCGCGCGTGGACGCCATCGCGGATCGGCTCGGGGCCGGCATCGCACGCACCCTCGGCGCCGAGCTCGGCCTGAAGACCGGTCGAATCGAGTAGCCGCTCGATCCATGCTCGTCCCATGGCGACGACCCTCCGGAGCCCTCCGCCCGTAACCCTGCGGCACCAGACACGCCGTTCCCGGGGAGTCGTCCTCGTGGAATCAAACGCCGGCCGGCGAATCCCTCGTCACGTTTGCTCAAGCCCCGCCGAGCGGCGTGCGGCCGGTGAGGAGGCGATACGTCCGCGTGTCCGACGGCGATGCGAGAAACGCCTCCAGATCGTCCGGGGTGTCGATATCGAGGCCGAGCCCCGCCCGTTCGACGACCGCCGGCTCGATCCCGATGGCGCGCGCGGCGGCGAGGTGCGGATAGAAGCTGTCGTCGCCGAACCGGAACGGAAACACGTCCGGCGGCGAGCACAGCACGGAGTTCGAGCCGCGGTGGTCGCGCGACGGGGCGATGGTGACGGCCGGGGCCGGGGCGTGCGCCGCGATCACCGCCTCGATCTCCGCGGCGGTGACGCGAGGAATGTCTCCGGGAACCTGCAGCAACGCCCCTGCCCCGCATTCGGAGAGCGCTTTCGCCGCGAACTCGACCGCGGCGGTGTGGCCGCGGTTCTCCGGCTCGATCAGGCACTCGGCACCGTGGCGCTCCGCCAGCGCGATCGCTTCGGGGTCGCGGGTGACGAGCATGACCCGCGCCAGTGCGGCGACGCCGGAGAGCGCTTCCAGCACGTCCTCCAGCATGGCTCGGAACAGCGCGGTGCGCGCCGGCTGATCGAGGGCCGCGGCGAGGCGCTGCTTCGCATTCCCCAGATCCTTCACCGGGACGACGGCATGGACGTCGCAGGCAGGCATCGCCGAAACCGTAGCTCAGCAACCGTAGTTCAGTCGCTCAACCGACGGCCGGCGGCGCTTCCCACCCGTCCAGGGCGCGGCGATGGGTCCCACTCGTCCGGGGCACGGCTCACGCACCGCGCGGGGCTCATGGCGAGGTGCTCGCGACCGGTCCACGGACCGGTGCGTCGAAGGCGCCCCAGGCGGTGGCACGGGCGATCCGCACCGCGATGACCGGCAGCGGTTCGATCCGCATCGCGCGGTATTGCGGATAACGTTCCCGCAGCCCGGCCTGGGCGCGATCGTGCTCGTCGCCGTCATCGAGGACGTCGGCGCGGCCCCGCAGCATCACCCACGCCAGCCGGGACCAGTCTTCGTCGTAGCGATCGACGACGACGGCGACGTGGGGATTCGCCTCGATGTTGCGCAGCCGCTTCATCGCGCGGACGTCCGGCCGCTTCGGTTTTTCGTCGATGGTCACGTAGAGGTTGTCGCCGATCAGCGCGTAGCACACCGGCACCACGTGCGGAGCGCCGTTCGCGTCCGCCGTCGCGAGCCGGGCGACGCGCATCGATTCGACGAACCGGCGCTGCGCGCCGCTCAGCATGGGAGTCGATCGTGCAGTTCCGAGAGCGACGCCACCCGCACCACTCCATCCGGCGTCGGGTGCGCCGGTTCGCCGGGGATCAGTGCGAAGACCTGCATACCGGCCGCCACGCCGGCGGCGATGCCGTAGTCGCTGTCCTCGACCACCGCGCACCGCTCGGAAGCCACCCCGAGCAATCGCGCCGCGTGCAGGAACAGCGCGGGGTCCGGCTTCCACACCCCCACCTCGTAGGCGCTCACGATGCGTCCGGCGAAGTGATCGAGCAGGCCGGTGACCCGCAACGTGACCTCCATCTTCGAGCGCGGTCCGTTCGATACCACGCAGTAGGGCACATCGAGGGCCTCGACCAGCGCCGCCGCACCTTCGATCGGTTCGAGCCGGTGCTCGAATTCGGCCGCCATGTGTGCTCGCAGACCGTCTTCGAAGTCATCCGGCAGCTTGCACTTCCCGCGCTCCTCGATGTCGCGCACGGTGTCGGCCATCCGCGCGCCGGTGAACCGTTGCAACGCCTCCTCGAACCCGAACCCGGCGCCGAAACGGGCCGCGAACTCGACGATGCACTCGACCGCGACCCGCTCGCTGTCGACGAGCACGCCGTCGCAGTCGAACAGCACCGCGTCGATGCGTGGTTCGCCGCCGTTGCAGGCCGCCGTCGCGCCGCCTCGCGCCGGTACGCGGTCAGGCATCCTGTTCCAGGGTGGATTCGGTGTACTTCAGACAGATCACGCGCAGGCACGAAGCGAGGTTCTTGTCGTTGGCGACAAGACAGTGATCGTGGATCATCTCGATCAGCCCCGGCATCTCCATGCGCGAATCCCGTGCCATTTCATCGAGCACGTGCCAGAAGGCCGCCTCCAGTCGAATGGTGGTGCTGTGGCCATGGATCCTGAAACCGCGCTTTTGCGGCGCGAATTCATTGATTTGTTCGGTCGTGCAGGCATTGAACATGTGTCCGAGCACATCCGGGGGTTCGAGGTAGATCGACATGGGATCACCCGGCACGGTCCGGCTGAGGGTCAGTGGCGCGTTGGCAATAAATACCACCACGCGCCCATGCGGCACGCATACTAATACAGAATCATCGCGATGGGGTTCGAGCGCGCAGCGATGAAGCCATGAGGTCGTCGTCATGGAGTTCTTCCGCAAGACCCTCGACCCGGTGATCGCCCTCGCCGCGATCGCCGTGCTCGACATCTTTCTGTTTCTGCAGCTCGGCGCCTGGACGGTAGGCGGCGGTGAAACGATGATGACGGGCCTCATCGCGGAATTCTTCATGGGCGACGACCTTCGAAGAATTCCCTTCTGGCAGCTCGTGTTCGAGCCGGACGCGGGCTACTGGAAGATCTACATCAGCCTGGGCATGCTGTTCGGTGCGGTCATCGGCGCGGTCATGAGCGGGGAATTCTTCATCCGCTACCCGCGCCGGCTCTCGGAGTGGATCATGATCACCATCGGCGGGCTCCTCATGGGTATCGGGATCCGGCTCGCCTTCGTCTGCAACGTCAGCACGTTCTTCGGACTGACACCGGAGCTGAACCTGGGGGGTTATCTGGCCATCAGCGGAATCATCGCCGGTGCCTGGGTGGGATCCCTGATATACAAACGAATCCTGGGAGTGTGACATGAGCGTCGTCGGAGAATGTGTCCTGGCCTTCGTGTTCGGCACCGCGGTCGGCCTTCTCGTGCAACGATCCCGATTCTGCAATACCGCCGCGCTGCGTGACGCGATGCTTTTCAAAACCTACCGCAACACCAAGGCCCTGCTTGTCGCGATGATGATATTGACGCTCGGATTCACCGGTTTCATCACCATCGGCGAAGGCAATCCGATGCGATTCGACGTCGGCCTCAATCAGATTATCGGGCTGTTCCTGTTCGGAATCGGAATGGTGCTGGCCGGCGCCTGCACGGTATCGACATGGGTCAAGGCGGGCGAGGGCAACGTCGGCGCCATGTGGGCGCTCATCTACACGTTCGCGGGCATGTTCCTCTTCTCGCTGGTGTGGTCTTTCATTTACTGGCCGCCCGCCCCCGCCGCCATGTCCGGAGAACCGGCCCTGGAAGCCCTCCAGTTGGGCTTTTCGAACGCGGCCACGTTGCAGGAGAAGACCGGAATTCCCGCGATCGTTTTCGGATTGGTGCAATTCGCCGTGCTGTTCGCGATCTATCGATCCATAGTACGCAGGGAACGTCCCGGCGCCGGAAGAATGGCGAGCATCGGGTAATCGTCGTTCGCAGTCGCTCTTCGAGCTCCGAGTGACCGCGATGTGATGTACACGGGAACGGCGTCAGTGAATTCCCTGTCGCCGAGGAGACTGCCCCATGGGCCTTTTCGGAAGGAAAACCGAGCCGGAGAACCAGGCAACGGGAGCTCCCGTGACCCTGGATGGTGGTGAGACCGTCACCGCGACGACGGTCGTGGACTGCATCGGCGACTCCTGCCCTCGACCTCAGATCTTCACGCGGAACGCCCTCGGCAAGGCCCGCTCCGGCGACGTCATCGAGGTGAAGATCGACAACCCCACCTCCATGGAAGCGCTCCCGCCGATCATCGAGGAGAACGGCGGTACCCATCTCGGGACGCTCCGCCGGTCACGCCATTGGCAGGTCCTGCTGAAGAAGAACTGATCCACCGCGGCCAGCACCATGAAAATCCGGAAGCAGCTCCAGCTCACGATATTTTCCGCGGTGGTGGGACTGATTTCGGCCGCCTCCATGGTCCACGTGTTCATCCAGCCGCTGGACGAGCTTGCAAGGTCCCGGGAAGGCACGCCTTTCTTCACCCCGCCGGTGCTCAATCCCGACACCGGCGAGGCGATCGAGCTGGACACGCTGATCGGGCATTACAAATCCGAGGGCTGACATGGACTTTGAAACAATCGCGGCACTGATCGCTTTCCTCGCTGCGATGTACGCCATGTACGTCAGCTTCACCAGGGACGACTCCTGATGCCGCGCCTGCAAGTATTCATCTTCTGCATCGTATCGCTAGCCGGCACGCTGGCCGTTTATGCGGCCCTGTTTCCCTACACGTCCATGTCGCCCGCCGAGGTGGAGGCGGCTCGCAAGCCCCAGCCGATGGAGGAATTCGATCTCATCGACCTGGGTAGCGACTACGGGCAATTGACCGTATTCGAGCTGGTCGGATACTACCTGGAGAATCCCCCGCCGGCGGCGGCAGCGGGCGAAGCGGCGCCGAGGAAGAAGCACTTTGGCGGGTGTTGAACGCGGCTGCCCCCCGGTGGATCCAGGACACGCCGAACATCCTCGACGCCGGCGGCGCCGGTCCGGATTCCGCCCGGGAGCGCCGTTGCCGATGCTGCTGCTCGCGGTGCTCACGCTCTCCCGGCAAGCCGCGGGCGCCATCTCCGCCACCACCCATCCGAACGTGATTGTCGCGCTGGAGTCTCCGGTGTTCGTCGATACCCGTGAAGCGGACACCTGCGCCGGCGGCAGCGTCGAGGGCGCGCTCTGCATGGCGCCGTCGCAGTTTCTTCATCCCGACGGAGCATCCGCGAGCTTTCGCGACATCAACTGGCTGGCCGGCGCGTTCGGCCTGGAGCCTGCGCGGACCGCCGTCGTGTTCGGCGGCGGCGAGTCCGACAAGGATTTTGTCGCGGGAATGCTCTTTCTGCTGGGTCAATCTCGCGTGGTGGTCTGGCAGGGCGACGCCGAGGCGCTTCCCGGCTCCCGGATACGGGGCGCCGGGAGGCTTCGAAGCATGTTGCGGAGCCGTTTCTACACCGATCCGATGCGAGACGAGTACATCGCACTGGATGACGACGTCCGTTCGTTCTTCGGCACCGGAACCGTCACGCGGCTCGAGTATCCGCAATCGTTCGAAGAAGCGGGTTGGCTGTCCGGTCCGCAGCGGGACACCCCGTTGCTGTACCGGCACGACGGCGAGGGTTCCTTGCTGCTGCTTGCCCGGGATACCCGCGAAGCGGTCGTCCATCTCGTCCGTCTCCTGCTTCGAGACCCCACCGCTCCGGCCAGGGTCCATCTCGACGGCCTCCGCGGCCGCTCCGTCGAGAGCTTCGGCGCGCCGCGTGCCGGCCTCGGGCGCATTCCGTGGCTGGCCGCGGGGCTGGGCGCCGTCGCGATTCTCTGCATCGCCTTCATGGCTCGCGCGATGGCTGGAAGGCGCGGATGACCATTCTGTTCATCGTCGCCCACCGCGGCTCAGGCGATTATCTGCGCGGATTCTCCGCTGCCTGCCGGAGGAAGGACGTGGAATTCTCCATCTTCTTCACCGGTGACGGGGTACGGGCGCTGTCCGACTCCACCGTCGTCGCCTGCGCCGGATCCGCGGCTGAAGCGGTGGTGTGCGAACACTCCTGGAGCCAGGCGATGCCGGGCGGTTCGTGCCCGCTGACCCTTGGCAGCCAGACCGATCACAGCCGGATGCTGGGGTCCGCGGGCCGAGTGGTCTCGCTGTGAACGGAATCGCCGCGAAGTCGGTCCTCGTCGTCGCGCGCCGGGACCCGCTGGAAGCCATGCGCGTCGCGGCGGGGATCACCGTGTTCGGACACGACGTAGCACTGGTGTTCGCTCATGGACGGCTCGAAGTCGTGCCCGAAATGGAGCAGTTCGCCGAACTGGTCGAGCTTGCCGAAATCTCACCGAAATCCCTGTATGAAGACCCCGAAGTACCGGGCATCTCCGATGGTGATTTCTACCAGCTCGTCGAAGATGCGGAGTTCGTGATCAATGTCTGAAATACGCCTGCTGGTGCTGCGTACCCGGCTGTTCGAAGACCATCGAACCGCACCGGCGATACGGAGCCTGCCGGAAAGATTTCGAAGCACCGAATTTGTCATCGATGGCGACATCGGGGCAATGTCGACGGCCGATTGGGATCGAGCGCTGGAAGCAGTGCTGGACAACGATCGGTGCATCACACTTTGAAGTGGAAGCAACCACCACCTGAGGAGGGAACGAGCATGAATCGTCTTCTGAAATCAGCCGCCATCGTTACGGCCATGGGCATCTGCTCACTGTCGATAGCCGCCGAGCCGCTCGTCGACGTCGGCTGGATCAAGGATCACGCCTGCGACGAGGGCGTGAGGGTGCTGGATATTCGCAACCCGCTGGACGGAGGCTCCAGGACCGCGTACCTGCAGGGACACATCCCGTGCGCGGTGTACACCGACTACCTGAAGGGTGGCTGGAGGAGCGAGGTCGACAAGGTACCGGGCCAGTTGTCGAAGCCGGAAGATCTCGCCACGCTGATCGGCGCCCTCGGTATCGACAACGACACCCACGTGGTGATCTACCACCACGGCAAGAACGCCGTCGACATGGGAAGCGCAACCCGCATGTACTGGACGTTCAAGGTCCTCGGCCACGACGACGTATCGATACTGAACGGCGGTTATCTTGCATACGCGGCGGACGAAACGAACAGGATCGAAAAGGGCAACAACAAGCCGGAGCCCCGGACCTTCGCGCCGAATCTGCGCACCGGCATGCTGATCACCAGGGAGGACGTCGAGAACGCCATCGACGACGACGGGATCACCCTGGTCGATATGCGTCCCAACCACCAGTACGTCGGCATCAACCGGCATCCCCGATCGATGCGCAATGGCACCATCCCGACCGCCCGGAGCCTGCCGGAGAGCTGGTTGACGGTCAACGGCGGCGGCACTTTCCGGCCCGCCGCGGAGCTGGAGCAGCTCTATGCCCTCGCCGACGTCGACCCCGAGTCGAATCAGATCGCCTTCTGCAACACCGGCCACTGGGCCTCCCTGGGCTGGTTCGTCAGCAGCGAGCTGATGGGCAACGGCAACGCTGCGCTCTACGACGGGTCCATGGTGGAGTGGAGCGCGGATGAGAGTCTGCCGATGGAACGTCGAGTCTCTATTGAATAACGCTGCAGGAGGCGTCCTGCTCTGCATCCTGGCCGCGGCGGCGCCGAACGCCGCGGCCGCATCGTTCGAGCTTCGCGATCGGTTGCTCTGTCCGGCCGAGCTGCTGGTGATGCTGGCAGACGCGCGGAAGTTCTATCGAGCCGAACGCGGCGGCCCGCGGTACCGGGGGTTGCGGAATCGCATTTCGGCCGCGCTGGCCACCCTGCCCTTGATATGCCGGCGCTACGCGGCGGCCGCGGGGAGGCGCTCCGGCGCCGGGAGCGGCTTCATCCCGCGCATCAGGCGGCTTCGGGACCTGTTCGGATCGGGTGAGAGGACCCGCTTTCTCTCGAGCGTGGCGGAGCTGGCCGGCGAAGCGCCCTTCGATGTCACGTACTTCCTTCTCGACCGGGAGGGGGAGGGGGACGAGCGCGAGGCCGGTGAAGTCTATCGGCGGCATTGCCAAGGATGTCACGATGCCCCGGTTCCCGGCAGCGAGAACCCCGCGGAGTCTCTCCATGACATGGCGAGAGACCTGTCTCCGGAGGAGTTCTTCGCCCGTATGCTGTTGGGGGTTCGAGGCACGCCGGACATCGGGCTGTCCAATCCGTTGACGACGCTGGAGATCGGCGCCATGCAGCGCTTCCTCGACGCAGCGCCGGCGCCGGGCGGGCATTCGCCGGAACGCGGCGCCTCGCCGGCGATGTGACGTCGATCACGTGACCGAGCCGGCACCGCGCGTGCCCCGGCTACGTGAACAACATCGATCTCCTGCGGCGCAATGACCGCGACACCCTGTTCGCGGAGCGTCCCTTTCCTGCCCGGCTCCCGTTCCGCAGAGGCTCATGGCCGGCGCCGCCGGCGCCGGCGTGGTACGACTTCCAGAACCGGTTGAGCATGAGAGCGTGAGATCGAGATGAGCGGGCGGCCGACAACCAGCTACGGGCCGGGAATGGTGGTCGGTCGGGGGCAGGCGCCTCACGTACCAAGCGCCGCGAGCTGCTCGGCCTGATCCTCGCTGGCCAGCGCCTCCACGATTTCGCCGAGACCGCCGGCCATGACGTCGCCCAGCCTGTAGAGGGTGAGGTTGATGCGGTGATCCGTCACCCGTCCCTGCGGATAGTTGTAGGTGCGGATGCGTTGCGAACGGTCCCCGCTGCCGACGAGCAGCCGCCGGGTCTCGGCGCGCTCCGTGCTCCGGCGCTCGCGCTCCGCTGCGAGGAGGCGCGCTTTCAGCAACGACATGGCCCGCGCCCGGTTCTTGTGCTGCGAGCGCTCGTCCTGGCACTCGACGACCATGTTCGTCGGCAGATGGGTGATCCGGACCGCGGAGTCGGTCTTGTTCACGTGCTGCCCGCCTGCACCTGACGCGCGGAACGTGTCGATCCTCAGATCGGAGGGGGCGACGTCGATCTCGTCGACTTCGTCCATCTCCGGCAACACCGCCACCGTGCACGCGGAGGTATGGATGCGCCCTTGCGATTCGGTCTCCGGCACCCGCTGCACGCGATGGCCGCCGGACTCGAACTTGAGCCGCGAGTACGCTCCGCGCCCCACGATCCGGACGACGACCTCCTTGTATCCCCCGTGCTCGCCGAGGCTGCGGCTCACGATCTCGGACTTCCAGTCCGCGAGCTCGCCGTAGCGCAGATACATCCGGAGCAGATCGCCCGCAAACAACGCGGCCTCGTCGCCCCCGGCGCCGGCCCGTATCTCCAGGTACACGTTGCCCGCGTCGGCGGGGTCGGCGGGGAGCAACAGGACCTTCAGCTCGGCCTCCAGGCTCTCTCGCCGACGTTCCGCCGCATCGATCTCTTCCTGTGCGAGGGCGCGCAGGTCCGGGTCCGACCCGGCGAGGAATTCGCGTGCATCCTCGATCGAGCCGACCGTCCGGTCGTATTTCTCGAAGCATTCGACGACCGGGCTCAATTCGGCATGCTCCCTGGCGAGCGCCCGGAGCCGGGACGGGTCCGAGGCGACCTCGGGCTCGGCGAGCAATGCGCCGACTTCGGCAAACCGCTCGCGCAGCCCTTCGAGCCTGTCTGCCAGCGAAGGGTTCATTGCGAACGTTCGGGGTCCGGCCCGCGAGCCGGCGCCTCGTCCCCCCCGGTCACACCGAAGAGCATTCTCGCCGCCTCGACGACGTCCTGGCGGTCGTCCGCCCCCGCTTCGCGGATGCCGGCGCTCGGCGCGTGGAGCAGCTTGTTGGTGAGGGTGCGCGCAACGTATTCGATGACCTCGTCCGCCGGCTCGCCGCCTTGCAGCCGGCGGCGCGCCTTCACGAGCACTTCTTCCCTGGCGGCGGCGGCCGACTCCCGCACCTGGACGATGATCGAAGCCACCCGCCGCCCGCGCATCCAGGCCATGAACTCCGCGACCTGCTGGTCGACGATCCCTTCCGCCACCCCCGCCGCCGCCACGCGCCGCTGCCGGCCCTCCTCGATCACGTCCGCGAGGTCGTCGACGTTGTACAGGTACACGTCGGGGAGGCTGCCGGCGCCGCGGTCGATGTCGTGCGGAACGGCAAGATCGGCCATGAACATCGGACGGCGTCTGCGCCGGCGCACCGCGGCTCGCGTCTGCTCGAAGGAGATGACCGGCTCGCGGCTGCTCGTGGACGAAATGACGATGTCCGCCTCGGCGAGATGCAGCGGAATCTCGTCGAGCGAGATGGCGTACGCTCCGAGCGCGGTCGCAATGCGGCGGGCATGCGCGAGGGTACGGTTCGCCACCACCATTCGTCCGATGCGGCTCGATCCGAGGTGGCGCGCGCAGAGCTCGATCGTGTCACCGGCGCCGACGAGCAGCGCGGTGCGTGCGTCGAGGTCCCCGAAGATCCGGTGGGCGAGGGTTACCGCAGCGTATGCGACCGAGACCGGGCCTGCGCCGACGTCGGTATCGGTGCGCACACGCTTCGCGACCGAGAACGAACGCTGGAAGAGCTTGTCGAGCACCACCCCGAGGGAGCCCTCGCGCCGGGCCAGCCCGTATGCCTGCTTGAACTGGCCGAGGATCTGCGGCTCGCCGAGTACCATCGAATCGAGTCCGCTCGCGACCCGCATGACGTGACGCACCGCGGCATCCTCCCGGTGCACGTAGAGGTGGCCGGCGAGATCGCGGCGGTCGATGCCGAGAAACTCATCGAACCAGCGGGTGGGCGCATCCTGGCTGGCGTCCATCCCGCAGTACAGATCGGTGCGGTTGCAGGTCGAGAGGATTGCCGCTTCGCTGACCCCGGGGAAGCCGGACAGCGACCTGAGCGCCGACGGCGTCCCGGCGTGGTCGATACTGACCCGTTCACGAAGCTCCAGCGGAGCCGTGGTGTGATTCAATCCCAGGGCGACGATCGACATGACGGCTCGCGGGATGCACCAAATGGAGCGCCGCAACCGGCGCGGCTTGAACGGGGTCGCGCCGATTGCCTGAATCCCTGCATGAAGTATAGTGGAGAATGCATTGTACCGGCGATGCTTGAAGGTGCGAACAAGCCGTTCCGAGGGCAATCGATGGCCACAGCTCCGTCGCAAGATTCGGCCCGGATGGTCGAAGGGCCGTCCGCGGCGGCCGGAAGGCCGCGCGTCGCGGGCAGGGAGTCATGCACGGTGGCCGGGCGGCGGCTCCGGACGTTCGCTCTTGCCGCCGCGATCACCGCGGTCGTCCTCACCGGATGCACCGCCACCGGCCCGGCGACGCCCGGGGCGGTCGCGGTCGATTCCGGCAGCACCGGCGCCGCTCTCCCTCCCCGCCGCGGGCTGAACGCGCGCGTACTCTACAAGTTGCTGGTCGGAGAACTCGCCGGCCATCGCGGCGACGTGCCGCTCTCGCTCAAGCACTATCTGGACGTCGCCAGGGAGACCCGGGACGCGGGCGTCGCGGCGCGGGCGGCGAAGCTCGCGGTGTTCGCGCGCGATGAAGAAAAAGCGCTGGAGGCGGCGCGCCTGTGGAGTGACGCCGAGCCGTCGAGCGTCGAGGCCAGGCAGGCACTTGCATCCCTGCTGATCCGGACCGGCGACGTCGACGGGGCGGTCGTACACCTCGAAGAGATCGTGGAGGCACAGACCGATCCACCCGGAGCGGGGTTTCAGCGCGCCGCCGACCTGCTTGCCTCGGAGCGGGACGGGGAGGCGGCGTCCGCCGCGATGCGACGGCTCGTCCTCGGGCACGAGGACGATGCGGCGGCGCACCTGGCGCTTGCCCGGCTTCTTGTCCGTACCGGTCGGATCGAGGAGGCGTCGGCGGCCATCGAGCGTGCGTACGAGCTCGATCCCGGCGATGCCCGGACCACCGTCTTGCGCGCGCGCGTGCGCCAGCGCGCGGACGACGTCGAAGGGGCGCTCCGCGTGCTCGAGGAATTTCTGGAGCACGTCCCCGATTCGAGCATGGTCCGCATGACCTATGCGCGCACGCTCGTCGACACGAGACGCTACGAGCAGGCCCGCGCCGAATTCGAGCGCCTGGTGGCAGGGGACCCCGGGAACGACGACGCCCGCTACGCGCTCGGGCTGCTGCTGGTGCAGACGAACCAGCTCGATGAAGCGAAGCGGCAGTTCGAGAGACTCGCGAGCCGCGACTTGCGGCGCGATGCGGCGCACTACTATCTCGCCCGGATCGCGGAGTCCGAACAACGTCCGGACGATGCGATCGCTTCGTACCGGCGCGTCCGGCGCGGCGAGCATCGACTGAATGCCCAGATCAGGGTCGCGGTGCTGTTTGCCGAGGGTGGCGACCTTGAAGCGGCGCGGCGTCATCTGCACGGGATGCGAAGCGAGAACACCGGGGAGACGGTGCGCATCTACAGCGCCGAGGCGGGGCTGCTCACGCGCGCGGAGCGTTTCGACGAAGCGATGGCGGTCTACGATGCATCGCTCGCGGAGTTCCCCGGAAACTCGAATCTCCTCTATGCGCGCGGGATGCTCGCGGTGGAGATGGATCGGCTGGACCTCCTCGAGCGCGACATGCGCGACATCCTTTCGCGCGAACCGGACAACGCCGATGCCCTCAACGCCCTGGGCTACACCCTCGCCGATCGGACCGATCGATATGATGAGGCCTATGAACTCATCAAACGCGCAGTCGAGCTCAAGCCCGCCGATCACTACATCGTCGATTCCCTGGGGTGGGTGCTCCACCGCATGGGACGGCACGAAGAGGCGCTCGTTCAGCTCCGGCGGGCGATGTCGCTCAACCCCGACCCCGAGATCGCGGCCCACCTCGGTGAGGTGCTCTGGGTGCTGGGGAACAAGGTCGAGGCCCGTGCGGTATGGAGCTCCGCGCTCGAGGCGGCGCCGGACGACGAGCGCCTGCTCGACGTGATCGAGCGCTTCGGGCTTTGACGCCCCGCCCCGCGCAGCCCGGCCGCTCGCCGCGGTGGGATCCGTTTCCGCGTACCGGATGGCGCCCGCGAGGGTCGAGGCGGGCGGCGCTGGCGTGGCTGGCGGCCGGTGTGGTGCTGCTCGCGGGATGCGAGATGCTCCCGGGGCGCGTTCCGTCCGAGCGCGTTTCCACCGAACGCGATACGGCATGGCAAGCCCACGCCCTCGCACTGTCCCGCCTTCAGACCTGGACCATGCAGGGCACCCTGGTCTTGCGTTCGGGTGACGACGTGTCGCGGGTGGGTATGCGATGGCGCCAGACGGGTGATTCCTATCTCGTGCGGTTCACCGGCCCGCTCGGGGTCGGACTGTTCGAGGTCGAAGGGTCGGAGGCGGGGGTGGAGGCTCGGTTCGCCGATAGCCGCCGCGTCCGGGCCGAATCACCGGAGGCGCTTCTCGAACGCGAGGTCGGCTGGTCCGTGCCGCTCCACGGGCTGCGCTACTGGATTGTCGGGGCGCCCGCGCCCGATGGAGCCACGTGGAAGATGGAGCTCGACGACCACGGACGCCTTGCCGATCTTGAACAGGCGGGGTGGACGGTGGTCTACGAACGGTACGGTGACATCGACGATCTTTCGCTCCCCGAGCGCATCCGGTTTTCGAGCGAGTCGGTCGAAGCGACCGTCGTCGTCCGGCGATGGAAGGTGGAGCGTGATCCGGTGTGAACGGCCGGCGGGCAGGGCGCGGGCAATGTGTCCATGACGTGATCGAGCTTCCCGCACCGGCAAAGCTCAACCTCTTCCTGCACGTGGTGGGGCGGCGCCCGGACGGCTACCACGAACTTCAGACGGTCTTCCAATTCATCGACCTCGCGGATCGGGTACGCATTGCGCGCCGCGCCGATACGCTGCTGCGCCGCATCACCGCGACTCCCGGGGTGGCCGAGGCGGACGATCTCGCCGTCCGGGCCGCACGGCTCGTGCGCGAGGAATTCGGGATCGACGAGGGTGTGGACGTGGGTGTCGAGAAGCGGATTCCGCTCGGCGGCGGACTCGGCGGCGGGAGCAGCGATGCGGCCTCGACCCTTGTCGGGCTCGACAGGCTATGGGGCCTCGGCATGGATGCGGATCGACTGGCAGCATTGGCGGTGAAACTGGGAGCGGACGTGCCGGTCTTCGTACGCGGTCTCGCGGCCTGGGCGGAGGGGGTGGGCGAGCGTCTGACTCCTCTCACCCTGGAGCAGCCCTGGTACGTGCTGATCGTGCTCCCCTTCGCAGTCTCCACCGCCGATGTCTTCCGCGCGCCCGCGTTGACACGAAATACCCCCGGAATCAGAATGAAAAGCCTGTTCCGAGGCGGGCCTGAAACGCCGGAACCCCCGTTGCCGATCGACCGTCTCCTGGATGCGACCCATAATGACTGCGAACCGGTGGTCAGGGAGATGCACCCGCGGGTGGGCGATGCGCTCGACTGGCTCTCGCGATATTCCCGGGCGAGGCTGACCGGCACCGGCGCGACGGTGTTCGCGCCGTTCGACACCCGGGAGTGGGCCGTCGAGGTCGCCGGCGCAGTGCCGGCGCCGGGGCGCGGTCTGGTGGCGAGAGGGCTGAATCGATCTCCGCTGTTCGTCGGCGCGGATTGAACGGCGGCGCGGGCGGCGAGCCCGATCCTTCGAATCGACCTTGGGGTGTAGCCAAGCGGCAAGGCACGGGACTTTGACTCCCGCATTCCCTGGTTCGAATCCAGGCACCCCAGCCAACGAAATCAGCCGTTTAGTCCCGTACACAGCGCCCTGAGCGGCCCGTAGAGCCTCGCGGCGGGCGAGCCTGCCCGAATCCCTGCCCGTGGCCTGCCTGCCAGCCCTGGCGAGCCTGTACGGGGAGATCCTGCAATCCCTCGAAGATCACGCCATCGGGACCTGGGACGCGGAGGCGGGGCGGTGGACGGGAGGCAACCCGGCGCTCCTGAAGTTTCTCGCCAAGTCGCGGCTCGGCATGACGGAGACGCCGAAGCCGGAGCACGACGACGACCTGGCGGGCAAGACGCCGGCGGAGATCCATCGCGAGGCGACGGTGCTGATGCGCGAGATCGCCAAGCGGCGCGAGGCGCTTGGGCTGTCGGCGGCGGACGTGGAGTACGTGGATCGGGACCGGGACCGGTAGGCGCATCTACCCTGTGCGAGAGCGTCGCGGCCCTGGGCGGCGCGGGTGTCGCGGCCCTGGAAGTCGCGCGAGCCAGCTTGTCGGAGAAGGGTACCTGATAGAGACCCAAGCGCCGGCGCATCGCCGGCCCCCCCACCGGCCTGCGAATTGACCCCTACCCCCCCGGTTTCCTCATGCTTCAAGGGCGCGGCGGCCGTCGACGTCGTCGGCAACGGCGGCCGGCATCGGCTCGACGTGCGGATGGCGTGCGCGAACGGCCGGCCCGGCCCGGTGGAAGGTCAAGCGGGGAAGAATCGAAGGGCGGTGAGGGTGTCGAAGGTGCTCGCGGTCATGGCGCGGGTCAGATCAACCCGAACACTCGAAGGCCGATGGCGAACAGGAACGCGGCAATCAAGCCGACTGACCATCGGATGGTCCCGAGCTCGGCGCGAAGGGCGGCAAGCTCGGCTTTCGTGGCGAGCGGTTCGATGGCGGCGCGAAGGTCCGCCTGCATGTCTGCCCGGAGCTCGGCGAGGTCCGCCTTCGTCGCCAGTGCTTCCCGGTCGGCGGCGGTGGCCTGCCGGACCGTGCCGGCGATGGCTTCGGCGTGCTCGGGTTCGATGCCGGCCGCTTTGAGCTCGCGGGCGGCGCTGAGGGTGTCGAAGGTCGCGGCGGTCATGGCGTTCCCCGTGGACCGGCTACGCGGGCGGCGGCGCGGACTCGCGGCGTGTGAACCCCTCGAACAACCCTTCCAGCCGCGCCATGCGTTCGCGAAGGTCGGCAATGTCGCGGCGCATCGCATGTTGACCGGGGAGGATGACCGCGGCGAGGGCGATTGCGGCGCCGATGATGGCGATGAGCTCGGGAGACATGGCGGCGGTTCTCCGGTAGCGCTCCTATCGTCCGGCGGTGCGCATCTGCTCGACGATGCCGGTCAGCCGGCTCTGTCCCTGGGTCAACCGGATGATGTGCTGCTCGAAGGCTTCCCGGTCGGCTTCGCGCGCGGCCTGAGCCTCGGTGCGGTCGGCGCGAGCCTCCACCCGGAGGGTTTCCCGGTCGGCGCGGGCTTCGGCCCGATTGGCGGCGTCTCCGGTGACGATGAGGGTAGCCAGTGCGAGGCCGACCGTGACGATGGCGATGGTTTCCTGGCTGAGCTTGAACATGGCTCGTTCCATCCCCGCGCGTTCTCCCTGGGCGGTGGCTCCGGGCCGGAAAGGGACCATCGTTCGGCGGTTCCGGCATCGTTTCGAGGGCGCTTCAATGAGACCGGCCCGGAAGTCGGAAACGAGTGTACAACCCGCCGAAGTGTCCCGTATAGTCTCTCGCCGTATCGTCTAGTCGCCTGAAAAATGGTGTGTGAAATGGCAGGTGAAGGGGCGATCTCGCCAAAGATTGTTTTCAAACTCAACGTGTTATGAGTGATGGGCACGGGACTTTGACTGGTGATCGCTTCGAGATCGGCCAGCGTCGCGTCGGGGAGTTCCTCGGCGTCGCGAGCCTCCTCCAGCGCCCGCAGGACGCCTCTCCGGTGCACCGCGAGGGTCTTCGCGAACGCCTCGATGGACGACAACAGCCGTTTCTGCAAACCGGCGACGGCCAGCGCCCCCACCGCGATGGAAGGACGCGACGCAGGCGATCAATCATGCAGTGGGCCAGATGGACGGAAGACGACGCATCCGACTCCGACTTCATCGGCGGTTCAGATGCGTGCGTCCTGGAACGATCGCCGATCGGTCACCGGTACCGTGCGGTCACGGCTTGCTCCCGGTGAAAACGGCAACGGCCGGTACGGTCGCGGCCGGGGCGGTCAATTGCTCTGCCCAAGGGAACAGGGAGTCGCCGACGATCGCAAGAAGTCGAATTCGGATGGATGTGCGAATGCCGGTGATCGGATACAAATGCAATCGAAGCTGCGCGCCATGCCCGGAACCTCCCAACCGCCCGCATCGTCCGCCCGCACCCCCGCCGAGCCGGAAGGCGGTTGGCGGGGGCGGCTCGATCTCGGGTTCGAGGCCCGAGGCGGACGCACGGTGCTGGCAAGCCGGGCTCACGAAGGTCCTCTGATGGTGCAGTCGCCCTTCTACCCGGAAGGGCCGGTATGCCACGTCTACCTGCTGCATCCCCCGGGTGGGGTGGTCGGCGGCGACCGGCTCCGCGTGGCGGGCCGCCTCCACGAGCGGGCGCACGCGCTGCTGACCACTCCGGCGGCCACCAAGGTCTACCGCAGCGCGGGCGGCCTGTCCCGGATCGAGCAGGAACTCCACGTCGCGCCGGGCGCCACCCTGGAATGGCTCCCGCAACGCACGCTGGTCTTCTCGGGAGCCCGCGCCCATGCGAGCACCCGGGTCCATCTGCGGGCATCCGCCCGCTTTCTCGGGTGGGAGGCGGTATGCTTGGGACGGCCCGCCGCCGGCGAGCGCTTCGACCGGGGTTCCATGCGCCAGGACTTCGAATTGTGGAAGGACGGCGAGCCGTTGATGATGGAGCGCAACGTCTTCGACGCGGCATCCCCGCTGATGCATGCCGCGTGGGGCCTTGCCCGCCGCCGCGCGCTGGCGAGCCTGCTGCTTCACCCCGCCGGAGAGCACCTGCTGGCCGCGGCCCGCACGGTGCTGGAACGTTCCGAGGCGGGCGCGGCCCGCACGGCGCCGGAATGTTTCGAGGCGGGCGCGGCCCGCACAAGACTATATTCCGAGGCGGGCCGGGGGGCGGCGACCCTGGTGGACGGCGTGCTGGCCTGCCGGGTCATCTCGGACGACATGGAAGGGACGTGGGGCCTGCTCGTGACACTCTGGCGCACCCTCCGGCCGCTGTTCCTGGCCCGCGAAGCAACCACGCCGAGGATCTGGGCGGTATGAAGCGGCTTCGGCTCGTCTCATCTTTTGAAGCCGTCTGAGAATCATCGACGCCACTCACTGCGATCCGGGACGGTGGAGCGGAGCCGAATTGGACTCCGCACCGGGGATCCGGACGGCTCGTATGGAACAAATCCATTCCTCGCCCGTCCGCGGCGCTGGCCGGGGCGACCGCGCTGGCGGTCGCCGTTCGCATCGTGGTTCCGGGCCGTGTAAAACGGCATCGAAGGATGCGGCTTGAGGATTTACCATGGACCTCTCACCCCGGGAAAAGGACAAGCTGCTGCTCTTCACCGCCGCGCTGCTCGCGGAGCGGCGCAAGGCCCGCGGGCTCAGGCTCAACTACCCCGAGGCGGTCGCCTACATCAGCGCCGCGATCATGGAAGGCGCCCGGGAGGGCCGCGGCGTCGCCGAGCTCATGAGCTACGGCGCCACCCTGCTTGACCGCGAGGACGTCATGGAAGGGGTGCCGGAGATGATCCCCGAGGTGCAGGTCGAGGCCACCTTTCCCGACGGGACGAAGCTCGTGACCGTCCACAATCCCATCGTCTGAATCCTGGACCTTCACACGTAGTATCCGACGACTTGTTGAATTCATGGGCGTATTTTTCGAAGCCAACAATGGTTCGCGCACCGGGGGCTGCCGCTTCCGCGGCAGCGAGGCGGCCGTCCGGGTTTGAATTCCGCACTCCGAACCTCCGGCCCTGCTCCTGAACCTGACCGAGCGACCACGACGAACCCGCCACACGACCAAGGAGACGACGTGCCGCCCTCCGATCCGCTGATTCCGGGTGAAGTGCTCGTCGAGGCCGGCGAGATCGAGCTCAATGCGGGCCGCGAGCGCGTGACGCTGAAGGTCGCGAACACCGGCGACCGCCCGGTGCAGGTGGGTTCCCACTACCACTTCAGCGAGACCAACGAGGCGTTGCGCTTCGACCGCGCCGCAGCGCGCGGTTTCCGGCTCGACGTGCCCGCAGGCACGGCCGTGCGCTTCGAGCCCG
This sequence comes from uncultured Gammaproteobacteria bacterium, assembly GCA_958295465.1. GTDB lineage: Bacteria > Pseudomonadota > Gammaproteobacteria > HK1 > HK1 > HK1. The sequence continues at coordinate 5,146,748 of OY282353.1, read as the reverse complement.
GGCAGGAACGCGAGGTCGTGCTCGTGGCCCATGCCGGCGCGCGCACGGTGTTCGGGTTCAACGGCGCGGTAATGGGCGCCCTGGACCGCCGGTCGCCCGAGGGGAGCTGAAGACCATGGCACGGATCGACCGCGCCGCGTACGCGCAGATGTTCGGGCCCACCACGGGCGACCGGGTGCGGCTGGCCGACACCGCTCTGGTCATCGAGGTCGAGGAGGACCGCACCCACTACGGCGAGGAGGTGAAGTTCGGGGGCGGCAAGGTCGTCCGGGACGGCATGGGGCAGAGCCAGCGCGCGGCCGGCGAGGCGGTGGACACCGTCATCACCAACGCCCTCATCCTGGACCACTGGGGCATCGTCAAGGCGGACGTGGGCATCAAGGAAGGCCGCATCGCAGGCATAGGCAAGGCGGGCAACCCCGACGTCCAGCCGGGCGTGGACCTCGTCATCGGTCCGGGGACCGAGGCAATCGCCGGCGAGGGCCGGATCCTCACCGCGGGCGCGCTCGATGCGCACGTCCACTTCATCTGCCCGCAGCAGGTGGAGGAGGCGCTGATGTCGGGGGTCACCACGATGATCGGCGGCGGCACCGGGCCGGCGGCGGGCACGGCGGCCACGACCTGCACCCCGGGGCCCTGGAACATCGCGCGCATGTTGCAGGCGTGCGATGCCTGGCCGATGAACTTCGGTCTGCTGGGCAAGGGCAACGCCAGCCTCCCCGACGCGCTGCACGAGCAGGTGCGCGCCGGCGCCATGGGTCTCAAGCTGCACGAGGACTGGGGGACTACGCCGGCCGCCATCGACTGCTGCCTGAAGGTGGCCGATGCCGAGGACGTCCAGGTCTGCATCCATACCGATACGCTGAACGAGTCGGGCTTCGTCGAGCGGACCCTCGCGGCCATCGGCGGGCGGGTGATCCACACCTACCACACCGAGGGCGCCGGGGGCGGCCACGCACCGGACATCATCCGCGCCTGCGGCGAGGCCAACGTCCTTCCGTCGAGCACCAATCCGACCCGTCCGTACACCGTGAACACGGTGGACGAACATCTCGACATGCTCATGGTCTGCCATCACCTGGACAAGGCCATTCCCGAGGACGTGGCGTTCGCGGAATCGCGCATCCGCCGCGAGACCATCGCGGCGGAGGACGTCCTGCACGACCTCGGGGCCTTCTCGATGATCGCCTCGGACTCCCAGGCCATGGGACGGGTGGGCGAGGTCGTGAGCCGGACCTGGCAGACCGCCCACAAGATGAAGGTGCAGCGCGGGCCGCTGCCCGAGGATTCCGCCCGCAACGACAACTTCCGCGCCCGCCGTTACGTCGCGAAGTACACCATCAACCCGGCCCTGGCCCACGGCATCGCCCGCGAGGTGGGGTCCGTCGAACCCGGCAAGCTCGCGGATCTGTGCCTGTGGAAACCGGCGTTCTTCGGGGTGAAGCCGTCGATGGTGATCAAGGGCGGGCTCATCGCCGCGGCGCCCATGGGCGACCCCAACGCCTCGATCCCGACGCCCCAGCCGGTGCACTACCGCCCCATGTTCGCGGCTTTCGGGGGTGCGACAGCCGGCACCTCCGTCACGTTCCTCTCCGCCGCTGCCGCCGCGGACGACGTCGGAGGGCGGCTCGCGCTGGCCAAACGTTGCGTGCCCGTCTCCGGCGCCCGCAGGGTCACCAAGGCGCAGATGCGGCTCAACGACGCCCAGCCCAGGATCGAGGTCGATCCCCAGACCTACGAGGTGCGCGCCGACGGAGAGCGCCTGCACTGCGAACCAGCCGTCGAGCTCCCCCTGGCCCAGCGCTACTTCCTGTTCTGAGCAGTCGGGCGAGAGCGTGTTTTATCTTCCGGAAGGCGCTCGCGATTCCGCGCCGGCGGTCGTCGCTCGCATCATGCGCCGGCCATCGAGCTTTCTTCGGTGCAGCGTTGCTTCCCGTGCCGAGCAGTCGGACGGGAGCATGCTTCATCTTCCGGAAGGCGCTGCACCGTGAGCCGGCCGCCGGCTTTCCCTGACTTGATGCGGTCCCTGCTCCGAATGGCCGGTGCGGAGGCGTACTCTCATCATCGACGCCCCCGTATGCCGGCCGGCCCCGGCGGGAGGCTTCGGCAGGCGAATGAAGCGGATGCGTACCCTGCCCTCCGGCCGGCGAGGCGCATGAGCGAAGGCGCATGAACCGGCGCCCGGAACTGCCCGTCTTCGACCGGCGGACCGGCGGGTCCGCCGTGCCGGATCTGTCGGTCACCCTGTCCTCTGAACAGCGCGGCAAGGGCCGCTTGCGGGCGCGGTGCGACGACGGCCGGGAGGTCGCCCTGATCTTGGAGCGCGGACGGATCCTGCGGGGCGGGACCCTGCTCACGGGACCGTCCGGTCAGGTGCTGCGGGTCGAGGCGGCGCCGGAACGGCTTTCGGAGGTGAGGAGCGATGATCCGCGCCGGCTGGCCCGCGCGGCCTGGCATCTCGGCAACCGCCACGTCGCTCTGCAAATGGGCGAGGGCTGGCTGCGCTACCTCTCCGACCACGTGCTCGACGGCATGGTGCGCGGACTCGGGCTCGAAGTGCGCCCGCTGGAGGCAGGGTTCGAGCCGGAATCCGGGGCCTGGGCCGCGGGCGCACACCACCACCATGAACACGGGGCGTCACTCCCCGGGTGAGTACGGGCAGAGCGTGCCGAAGCGTCGATTCATACCGCCCATGCCGCGGGCCGGACCGAAGCGTCGGCGAAACGTCGTCACGAATGGATCCCCTGCGGGTCGGGAGCACGGCGTTTACGATCGACGGTCGGAGTTTGTTTGAATCATCCGTCGTGGAGCGTCGTGGGACCCGCTCTCGGAGGATGGGCGCATTCCCGGGACGCCTTGTCACCAGAACACTCGTGCTCCCGGGACCGCCTCCCGGAAACGCGCGCCGTTTGAAGGCTTTGAAGGCAAGGCGCCGCATATGGGCGATGTGAAGGACCGGTTGCAGAGCGACACTCCGGCGCTCGTGCGAGTGCTGCAACTCGCGAGCGCTGCATCGCCGGTCGGCAGCTACGCATATTCCGAAGGCATGGAGTATGCGGTCCACGCCGGGAACCCGCGGGACGAAGACTCGGCGCGCGAATGGATCGCGGGCCTGCTCTCGCATTCGGTCTGCGGGCTCGACGTGCCCCTGCTCGCCGGGATGCACGCCGCCTGGTCGGCCGGGCGCACCGGCGAGGCGCTCCGGCTCGGCGTCTGGCTGCTGGCTTGCCGGGAATCGGCGGAACTCCGGCTCACGGACCGGCAGCAGGGGCAGGCGCTGATGCGCGTCCTTGCCGGGCTCGGAGTCGGGCGGGCCGCCGCGCTGCGCGCCGATCGGCGGGTCGGCTACGCCTGCGCCTTCGCACTCGCGGGCGCGGAGTTCGGTGTATCCGCCCGCACCGCCGCCGTCTCCTTCGCCTACGCGCGGCTGGAGAGCATGGTCGTGACGGCGATCAAGCTGGTCCCCCTCGGCCAGTCCGCGGGACAGCGGATGATCTTCGACCTCGCGGGCACCCTTCCCCCCACGTGCGAAGCGGCCCTCTCGATCGCGCCGGCGGATGTCGCGGCCGGAGCGCCCGGGCAGGCCGTGGCGAGCGCCCTGCACGAGACGCAGGCCACGCGCCTGTACCGTTCGTGAACCATCGAAGTGCTCGCCGCGGAACACGTGGGCGAAGGAACGTGCTCCACCTTTCCGCCGCGGATACGCTCGAAGCCCGGCGTGTCCCGACAGATGGACGGAACGGACAGGTCCTCGGATATTCGGCGCACTGCATCCGATACGGCGGAACCGGCGGCTGCAACGGCAGGAGCCGATAACGGGCGACTGCGCCATTGCGGTATCTTCCAGGCCGGGCGCCGAGCCGAAGCCGCGAAGGATTGAGACGACCGTGGTCATTCCGGATGAAGTGCTGCGGGTGGGGATCGGCGGTCCGGTGGGCTCCGGGAAGAGCACCCTGCTGCTCAATCTCTGCCGGAGGATGCGCGAGCGCTACGACCTCGCGGTGGTGACCAACGACATCTATACCCGGGAGGACGCGGAGTTCCTCACCCGGCACCAGGCGCTCGCCTCGGACCGGATCCGCGGGGTCGAAACCGGCGGCTGCCCGCATACCGCCATCCGCGAAGACGCCTCCATGAACCTGGCCGCGGTGGAGGAGCTGATCGCCGGCTTCCCCGGCCTGGAAGTGGTCTTCATCGAAAGCGGCGGCGACAACCTGAGCGCGACCTTCAGCCCCGAGTTGAGTGACCTGACCCTCTACGTCATCGACGTCTGCGCGGGCGACAAGATCCCGCGCAAGGGCGGCCCCGGGATCTCGCGATCCGACCTCCTGATCATCAACAAGACCGACCTCGCGCCTTACGTCGGCGCCTCGCTGGAGGTGATGGAGCGGGACGCCGGGGCGCAACGCGGCGAACGCCCCTTCGTGTTCACCGATCTCAGGGCGGGACAGGGCGTGGAGCAGGTCGTCGACTTCATCGTGCACCAGGGCATGCTGGGTCCGGGCGGCACGCCGTGACCGCGGACCCCGGACCGGCAAGGTCGTCCAACCGGCATCGGACGATCGATTCCGGCGGTTCGACCGCAGCCTCATCATGGTTCTTCCCCTGAACCCCGCGCCGGGATCAGGACAAGTCGGCACGGATCCGGGCAATCCGCGAAGTATCACGGTGGTCCGATCGAGCCCGCTCGACAGGCCATGAGTGGGGATGTCTTCGTGTTCGGATATCGCAAGCTCGGAGGATCGACATGAGAAAGACCGGTGTCGATACCGGCCACGACCCGCTCGAACAGGTGCGCAATCTGCCGGGGGCTTCCTCGATCGAGGAGACACCGCGCCTTGCGCCGAATCGTACAGGCCGGGGCGCGGCGACGGGAAATCGACTCGCCTCCGTCACTCCGGTGCGACGAAGCGAATGTTGTTGTCGGCCGGTGGAGGCGCGGCGTCCGGGTATATGCGGTGACCGAACCGCGTGCCGAACATGTTGTCGGTAATCGTCGGATTGAAGCCCTGCCACCGGCGCACCGGAGATTGGTTGTCCTCGCGGCGCAGGATGCGGACGTTGCCGAACGCCTTCTCCGTCACGTAGCCGGGAACGGTGAGGTTCGGGTCCTGGGACACGAGATGGCTGACCGAGGTCCGAAGCGCTTCCGCGTCCTTGTGCAGATCGTTGCCTTGCCCGGTGCGCCAGTCGTAGAACGGTATCTTGCGGTGCAGATGATAGTAACCGGGGGTGTCGTGATAGAGACGGTCGACCTGCCACACGCCGGCCACGCCAGGCGCGCTGGCGAGGTAGCGGTAGGCGGCGAAAACGGGATCCTGGCCGCGGATGAACTTGATGGTCCAGGCATGGGTTGAAGCGTACACCTTCTCCTGGAAGGGCAACGCATTGAGGATCCCGGCCAGGGAAACCGTTGCGAATACGGCGCCGGCCAGCCCGTACACCTGGATCGGACGGCCCGTGCGGGCGGCGAGCTGCGCCACGACGCCGGCGCCGACGAGGAGCCAGAGCGGCATGAAGGCGAAGACGTAGCGGTAGTCCTTGTGCGCCTGCGCGGAATGGGTGAACAGGAGCAGGGCGATGAGCAGGAGCAGGAAGCCGTAGCGGCGCGGGTCGCGCAGGGCCGCGGCGATGCCGAGCGCACTCAGCCCCCCGCCGGTGAACAGAAGCCACCAGAAGTATTCATGCACCGGCCGCGCGGCGCCGGCCGCCTCTCTGTCGACGGTGAGGTTGAAGGCGAGATACGAACGGAACGAGTGGAACAATCCGGCGTCCCACGTCACCGCGTCGAATACGCCGACCGCGAGGAAGAACACGCTCGCGGCGAGCGCGAGCTGCGCCTTGGCGCCCCTTCCGACGCGCAGCAGGAACAGGCCGAGCAGGGCCAGCGGCAGGGGCGCATACTGTATCCGGACCGCCGCGGCCAGCACCGCGAAGAAAGCCACCGGCCAGACCACCCCCGGCCGGTTCGGCGACGGCCGTACGCACAGGGCCAGCAACACCATCAACAGGGCCGTGGCGACGAACTCGGTCATCGGCTTGTGGGCAAAGCCGACCAGCTCGTACCAGAACGCGCCGGCTATCAGCGCGACCCGCGCCGCGGTCTCGTCCAGGTGCCGCCGCGCAAAAAAGTACATTCCGGCGGGAATCAGCAAGGAAACCGCGCAGAACGTCAACTCGACCCCGCCGACGTACCACATCGGATGACCGAGACCGGCGGCGTCCAGCAACGCGATCACCCCGGCGGCCAAACCGGGCACCAGCCACGAACGCACACCGTAGAAGATCTCCCAGTAGACGACGCCGTTGCCGAAGACTGCATCGTGCGCCGGCTCCAGGTACTGCATGATCTCGTCGGGGTGCAGCATGAAGTCGCCGGAGAGGGCGATGGCCGCACGCACCGCGAACGCCACCGCGAGCACCGGCCACAGGAGCTTCCAGACCGGTGCATCGGGCGTTTGCGGGTGCAACAGGACCCCCGGCGCGGCGTTCAGCGCCGAACGAAGGCGCGCCCAGCCGCGCTCGCGCGGCTCCCGGAGCGCAACCGAAGGACGGCCATGCCGTCGCGACCTGCTCCCGCGGCGCGCCTTCCCGGTTTTCCCGCTCGTCCTGGCCATGCGTGTCTCCTCGAATCGACGATCCCCGTCCTCGACGGATCAGGGACGCGTTCTCCTCAAGGCTCTCCGTCCAGGCGCCGCAGGACGAACACGCCGCTGCTGCCGGCATCGAGCGGCGTGAAGGCGTGGAATTTCAGCTCCGGGCGCTGTGTCGGGTAGGGGTGGACATCCAGCCGGGCGGCGACCTCGTAGCGAGCGGCGAACCGTTCCAGCGTTCCCCGGGCCAATCCGCCGAAGCCGACGATCCAGTCGGGCGTGTTCTCCTCAACGTAGAGCGGGGCCTGCAACGCCGCCACCTTCTCCTTCGGGAGCGGTGTGTTGCGGTCCAGGAAGCAGCAGAACCGCACGTGGTGCCCGGCGTAGAACGTCAGCGCCTCGCGGTCGGCGAAGCCCGGGACGTACACCAGATCGTCCCTTTCGGCATTGCGCAGCAGATAGTCGGAGACGACGGAGATGGAGTCGCGGTACGGCCGGTGCACCTCGCGGACGAACTGGACGAGGTGCGCCCCGAGGGTGTCCTGGCCGGTGATCACGTTGCGGAGGTTGAAGGGCGCCGCGCCCGCGCTGGTCAGCAGCAGCAGGGCGAATGCCGCCGCGCCCGCGACGGCGTGCCGGCGCCACAGCCATTCCACGAACAGTCCCTTCATCGCCAGCAGCAACGGCAGCGCTCCGACGTAATAGCGCAGATCGGCGACCGGTTCCACCCACATGGGCTGCGGTGACAGCACGGCCGAGAACAGGGCGAACAGCGCGCCCATGAGGATGATCTTCCCGGTTGCCGCCAGGGGAAAGTCGTCCCCGAGCGTCCCGGCGATGGCGAATGCGCCCGGCGGCCGAGGTTGGCGTCGTTCCTGCCGTCTGGCCGGCCGCGCGTGTCGCGCTTGCCTCCCGGACCGTCGCGCCGGCGCCTTCGCCTTCCCCTTCACCCGCGCGCCGGCCCGGACGAGCAACATCGCCCCCGCGAACCACAGAAACACCGGCCAGGAAATCCAGTCGGCGGTAAACAGCTCTCGCATGTACGCCCCCAGCTTCCAGAAGAAGTGGCCGAAGGCCGAGACGTCCCGCGGTCCAGGCGTTTGCCCGGCAAAATCCTGAAAGCCGCCGCCGAGGATCCCGAGCCAGGCGAGATAACCCGCTCCCGCGGCGGTGACGAACGCGCCGCCGGCAGCGAACCGCCTCCACTCCCGCCAGGTCGTCTCCCGGGCGCGAAAGAGGAGATGCCACGCCGCCAGTGAGAGCATCGTCGCCGCGCCGCCCGCGTAGTGGTTGAAGAACGCCGCCGCCGCCACCAGGGTGAAGGCCACCAGATACCCCCGGTGTCTGCTCCGCCAGTAGCGTTCGTACAGGTAGAAGGCGAGGATCAGCGTGAGCACCATCACCGAGAAGTAACGGGACTGGCGGAAGTACAGCAGCAACTGCGCCGATCCGGCGGCGAGCGCGAAGATGAAGAACACCAGCCGCGGGTGGCTCGGCAGGTGCTGGCGGAGCAGCAGGTAGAAGGCGCCGAGGGCGGCGATGCCAACGAGCGCGTGGACGATGCGCGCGCCGACCTCGCTGACGCCGAAGACCGCGAACCCGGCCGCGTTGAGCACGTACATGAGCGGCGGCAGCACGTCGCGCAACTGCGCATTGAGCGTCCGCCCGTTGGTGCCGCCCACCAGGTTGCGCCCGTCCCAGCCGACGATGTCCCCTTGCTGCAGCAGGGCTTTTCCGAAGACGGCGGCAGGCGCTTCGTCGTGCCACAGCGCGGCGTAGTCGAGGTTGACGAGGCACAGCCAGGCGGCGGTCAGGAACGCGCCGGCCGCCGCCAGCGTGTACGCATGAGGCGCGAGCGACCGGGCGCGTCTCACGGCGCCCCCGCCCGTTCGCAGGCAAGCGCGAACACCGTATCGGTCATCCACCGCTTGAAGCTCTCGTTGTCCATGAACTGCTTGAACAGCTCCGTATCGTCCTTCATCACGGAGCTCATGACCCGTTGCAGCGCCCGGTCGTGCTCGATGCGGGCGTTCTCCTCGTCCGAGTTCTGCCGGGCGTTCCGGAAGGCGGCGTCCACCGCCACCCGGGAGGGAATGGTCTCGGTGATGAGCTGCCGGACGCGGTCGGCATCGTCCCAGGTGACGTCGCCGAAGAGGTCGTTGAAGGCCCGGATGATGTTCGAGAGCCGGTCCAGCTCGGGCTCGGGGCGATGGCCTCCCTCGGAGGTCGGCGCCGGATCGATCTCGGCGTCCGCATCGGGCAGCACGATCTGCTGCATCGCGCGCTTCTCGACCCGGTAGCTGTCCATGTCGATGGCGTCGAGGAGGCCCCGGGACAGGTCCTCCTCGCGGGGGGCCGGCAGCTTCGGGATCAGGAAGTTCAAGAAGATCGAACGCTTCTCCCAGGCGGGGTTGGTGTAGGGGAGGACGGAGGACAGGAACGCGTACGTGCGCACGAATGCCTTGGCCTTGCCCTTGAACGCCACCTGCCCGTCCTCGTCCAGGTCCCGGCTATAGACCGCGACGCAAGTATCGAGGAGGGGATCGAGCCGGTCGCGCTCGGCGTCGCCGAGATAGCGTTCCACGAAATCGTCGATCTGCGCGAGCGTGTAGACCTCGGCGGCGTCGAGGTCCGCTTGCAGGTCGTGGAGCCGGTCGGGGTCGGTCTCGTCGGCGAGGATCGTCGCACGATAGAAGTCGGCGAAGGCGTCGCGGATGGTGTCGGCGTCGTTCAGGAAGTCGAGCACGAAGACGTCGTGCTTCTTCGGATGCGCCCGGTTGAGACGCGACAGGGTCTGCACCGCCTTGACGCCGGAGAGGGTCTTGTCCACGTACATCGTATGCAGCAGGGGCTCGTCGTAGCCGGTCTGGAACTTGTCCGCGCAGACGAGGAAGCGGTACGGGTCGGCGCGAATCCTCTCGGTGATCCGGCTGGACGGAAAGCCGTTCAGGGACGCCTCGCTGACCTTCGCGCCGCCGAACTCGTGCTCGCCGGAGAAGGCGACGATCGCCCGCCAGCGGCTCTTGCGCGCCAGCAGGTAGTCGCGGATGGCGTGGAAGTACCCGATGGCGCGCTCGACGCCGCCCGTGACCACCATCGCCCGCGCCTCGCCGCCGATCCGGCCCTGGGCCAGGACCTGGTCGTGGAAGTGGTCCACCATGATCTCCGCCTTGAGGCGGATCGCGTGGTCGTGGCCCTCGACGAAGCGCCGGAGTTTCTTCCGGGCCTTCTTCGCGTCGAACTCCGGGTCGTCCTCCACCGTCTTGGCGAGCTTGTAGTAGCTCTCGACCGGCGTGTAGTGCTCCAGTACGTCCAGGATGAAGCCCTCCTGGATCGCCTGCTTCATGGTGTAGCCGTGGAATGCGCGATGCTTCACGGCGCCGTCGGGCTGCGGGTCCGGGTCGCCGAAGATCTCCAGCGTCTTGTTCTTCGGGGTGGCCGTGAACGCGAAGTAGCTCGCGTTGGGGAGCAGCCTGCGGGACTCCATCAGGCGGTTGATCCGATCCTCGAAGGTCTCCTCCTCGCCCCCTTCGCCGGCCTCGGAGAGCGCCTGCGCCATGGCCGCGCTGGTTCGGCCGCCCTGGCTGGAGTGGGCCTCGTCGATGATGATGGCGAAGCGCCGCCCGCGCTGTGCGTTGCCGATCTCGTCGAGGATGAACGGAAACTTCTGCACCGTCGAGATGATGATCTTCGTGCCGGCCTCGATGAAGCGGCGCAGATCGCCCGAGTGCTCCGCATGGCCCACCGTCGCGCGGACCTGGGCGTAGCGCCGGATGGTGTCGCGGATCTGCCGGTCGAGGATGCGCCGGTCGGTGACCACGATGATCGAGTCGAAGACCGGAGCGCCCTCCTTCGAGAGCCCGATGAGCTGATGGGCCAGCCAGGCGATGGTGTTGCTCTTGCCGCTGCCCGCCGAATGCTGGATGAGGTAGCGCCGGCCCGTCCCGTGGGCGCCGGCGTCGGCGAGCAGCCGCCGCACCGCATCGATCTGGTGGTAGCGCGGCCAGATCTGGGTCTTCTTCCTCCGGCCCGTCTTCCCGGGCGTCGTCTCCACCACCTGAGCGTAGTTCTCCAGGATGTCGGTCAAGCTCGTGCGGGTCAGCACCTCGCGCCACAGGTAGTCGGTCTTGAGCCCGTTCGGGTTGGGCGGGTTGCCGGCCCCGTCGTTCCAGCCCCGGTTGAAGGGCAGGAACCCCGACGCCTTGCCCTGGAGATGCGTGCAGAAGCGCACCTCGTGCTCGTCCACCGCAAAGTGGGCCACGCAGCGGCCGAACGCGAAGAGCTTTTCGCGGGGGTTGCGGTCCCGCCGGTACTGCCAGACCGCATCGCTCACCGTCTGCTTGGTGAGGCGGTTCTTCAGCTCGAAGGTGAAGACCGGCAGGCCGTTGATGAAGAGCCCGATGTCGAGCGCGCGCTGGGCCTCGTCGCGGCTGTAGCGAAGCTGGCGGGTGACGCTGAAGCGGTTCTGCTCGAAGCGTTCCCGCGCCGCCTCGTTGCCGGCCGAGGGCGCGCCGTAGAAGAGATCCAGGTTATGCGCCCCGTGCCGGATGCCGTGGCGCAGCACGTCGATGGTGCCGCGCCTGGCGATCTCTCCCTGCAACCGGGTGAGGAACTTGCGCCGGGTGGGGCCGTCCTCGGAGAGCGCCAGCGATTCGGCGGCCTCGGGCCGGGTCGCGCGCAGGAAGGCCGCGAGCTGGGCGAGGTCGACGCAGTACTCGCGATCGTAGTCGTGGGGATCCCCGCAGCACCAGCCGACGCCGCCGTAGCCGGCGGACGCTTCCGCCACCGTACCGGCCGCGGGCGGGTCGCAGGGACGGCCGGTCAGCGCGGTGCAGATGAGCCGTTCGAGGCCGCGTTCGCTGGTGTCGGTGGTCATGTCTGCTCCCCGTGCAGAGCTCCCGAACCAGATTGCCGGACGCTGATTTCAGCGTATCACGGCGCCAGCGGGCGACTGCGGCCCACCGCCGCTCGGGGCGCCGGCGCCGGTCGGGAGGTAGCGGTGGTCGTCATGCCGCTTCGGAGGCGTATGTCAACTCCCGCAAGAGCGCTGGCGGACGCAAGGGCGGCACGGCCCGAGCCAATGCCCTGAGCACCGAGCGGCGAAGCGAGATCGCGCAGAGAGCCGCGGGAAAGCGGTGGAATACGGGTTGATCCGATTCCGGGAGTCCGACTTTCAGCATTCGCGCTTCCGTGGCCACATGGAAACCAGCGCTCGGACGGACGCTGGTCTACGATGAAATCGTTACAGTTTGTCGGGAATTCCAGCTTCTTTGAGGATCGCGTTGGCGGTGTATCTTTTCTTGATCTTCGATGGAACGGAGATTTCGTGTCCGTCTTTACTCCAGATATCGTGACTTCCCCGTGGGCGACGATCCATGGAGTAGCCATGTTGTTTCAGGAGCTTATTGACTGTTCTCTCATATCCGGCCATTGATCAGGCGCACGCGGTGAGGCGTGGATCGTCCTCCCAAAGCAGTCGCGGAGAACAAGGCGTGCGCGGTTTCGGTTCTGGTTGAACAGCCTGATCTTCGATATCACGGAACACGAGGCGAATCGAGGTTTGTTCTATTTCGGCGTCGGTCAATCCATGATTGGACCGGAGGAGTCGCGGAGCTACGCGAAGCAATTCCTCACGCATGCCCGCAAAATCATCGGTCTCGATGACCAGACCACGAATATCGCCACTGTGTGCTGCCAACGTGCCGTCCTCGTAGAAGAACAGATTCACAGTGTACTCATTCTGGCTCATTCTGATGCTCCTCTGACGTGTGGGGGGACGGTCTCGGAGTCGCGGAACCAGTCCCTGCGCCGCCCTCCAACCTCATGCTAGTGCTCGGACAATACCTGATCAACATAATTCAATCTGACCCAAATGCTTGGCATATGGGGAGGATTCGAGACAATCCTCCCCATGCACCGGACGCACGCGCTGCTGTAGCTCCGCGTCGCACCAGAGGAAGCCGTCCGCAACGATCGATGCCAGTCGATCCACATGGGCGATGTGGTAGATCTTCGGCGCCAGCGAGCGGCTGCGGCCCACCGCCGCTCGGGGTACCGGTGGGGAGGTAGCGGTTGTCGTCATGCCGCTTCGCTCAGGACGGCGGCGAATTCGTCCGGCCGGGACCAGCGCGACACCGTGGACAACGACTCGACCAGCCTGAAATCTTCGTCCGCCCAGATGTCGGCCGCATCGTCGAACAGCGAGACGAAGGTCAGGGCTTCCGGTCCCCCCGCGAGGTGATTCAGATCGTGCCATGCGGCCAGCACGTGCTCGGAGACCCGGTGCGCCGCCGCACGATTCCCGGTGCTCAGCACCTGGACCAGTGAGCTGCGCCATTCCGTCCACACGTGAAAGTCGGCCGTCCAGCCACGTCCCGACCGCCCGGCCCGCTTCTCGGCGCGCTCGAATCCGAACTCCCGCTCGGTCAGGAATTTGGCCACCTCGTCCGTAATGGACTCGACCGCCTGCGCGCGGAAGGTGAACCACAGGTCGGACACCCGAAGCGCCGCCTGCCCGACCCGCGTGACCACCTGCGCCAACTCTTCGCCGGGCCGACACCGTGCCTGGAGCATCCCTCGGTGGAACTCGATTCCATGGGTCACGCAAGCGTCCTCGATGAGCCGCGCCTGCTTCGGCGACCGGCGCAGCGTCGCCGACTGCATACGAAGCCAGCCCGTGGTCTCCGCGAGATCGCTGACCGTCACCACGTCGCCCTCGACCTTGCAGAAGAGATCGATGTTGTCGCCGTCCGGATAGAGATACGGCGTGCGGATTCTCTGATAGTCACCGATCAGATTCTCGGGCTTGGCTTCAATCATGTAGAAATCAAAACTCAACTGTACAAGGGCACTTCATGATGATTCGCTGCATGTGTACTGACCGACAACGGTAAGCCGTGACGGTCCATAATGCCCATGATTTTCACGCCTTTTCCACGTCTTGTCGGGCCAATCTCCTCGCCACCACCCTTCGCCGATGCAAACATGGTATCGATGAAATACTCCGATTCATCAATATCTCCTTGTTCACGAAGAATATTGGCAAATCGGTTAGTATGTTGCGCAGGACTTCGTGACGACAACAGTGTTGAAATCGATGACGGAGGGTTTTGTAGTTCGGATAACATTGCGGGAGCATGTGCCGCTGAGCGCCGGTGTTCAGGATCCAGAGAACGACTTCGAGGATGGTGCGGGTGGAGATGGGCTTGCGCCCAGATCGACCATGGGGAATATATTCTTCGGGAAAGTGTTCCCGAATCAGTTCCCACTGTTCGTCAGTCAAGCGAATCATGACCAGGACCGCTCATACATTTGACTCGCTTCTCAATTTTGAGGTGGATTCTAATTCAATAAATCTCGTTCATCTACATAAAGAACCGAAATTGATAGGGCGTGCTTCCCAGATTCGGCATCCGTTTGACAACTCTCGATAGCACCTTCGCGTAAGTCATCGTGACAGGGAGAGGGTTGTACAGCGAGTCATTGTTCCAGTTCATCTTGGAGAGTCCGAGTATGGCGCGAGCAGTCTCATCCCACGATCCGTGGCCAGCATAGCGTACCAAGCGTACAGGTCGAGGGGTACTCCGTGCACCTTGGAAGTAGGAGCGCCTGTGCTGAGTGACGTCTCGCACGTCCCCGTGGACCCATAACAACGCTTCACGCGGCCCGATCCCGATAACGGTTCCGCGAGATACCGGAAACGCGGTCGCTTTTCCTTTAGTTTGCCCAGGATTTCGTTCGATACGAATTCCTCGCCAGCTAACATTTTCGACAACTTGCACAAGATCGACGGTCTCGCACAGATGCAGAGCTTCCATGCAGCCGTCGATTTCGTCTGATTTAAACTCCGTTGATTTATGTACCATCACACGGCGAGGTGATCTTCCGGCATGACGGCGACGATACAGATCCATTGAGCGCGTCATGACTCGAAACATCTCTGTTCTCGAAAGAAAGGGATTATCACGCTGGACTTCGACCTCTCTGGCATCGTAGGCGACAAATTCCAGGCCCGAGCCTTCTGCGTCGAAGACCTGACTGCAGCAGGTGACGAATCGTGGTCGATCTGACTCAATAGGGCGTAGTGCGTATGAGATACCGATGTAGGCCGTCTCTGGATCCGCCTCGGCTAGCTTCCAGGGAATGCCCCCGGCTTTGGTGTAAAGAGCTAACCCGATACGCCACATGACACTTGAGCGGCAGGGGTAAGCAAGTGCACTGTCCTCGCGTACCAATTGAACGGGCATTCCGCGGAGAGCGGTAGTGGCCTTAATGTGATCGTGTAGATCAAAATCGTCCTCTGATCCTCCAGAAAAACCAGATTCCCAACGCTGAGGGAGATAGATAAACAAAACATCAAAATCGGCTCGGTGCGCTTCAAGATTGTGTATAGTTCTCACCAAGTTGTCAGCAAGTACAACGTGCGGAATTTGTGAATTATAAAGATCAGCATCAATTTGTTTAGGCAATTCAATATGACAGTTCCGGGAAGCTGCTTGTACGTGGACGCCGAACACGCCGTGAAACCCTGGCCACTCCGGTAAGTAGTCCTTTCGCTCTTTTGGTTCATGCCTCAATTTCAAGCCTTTTATGAAATTATAAAGATGTTGACGCTTATCGAATGGCGCCAACGTGGCAACTCGGATCGGATCCGGTATCCAGCCGGCGGAGTGTGGACCGAATTTTCGCAATCCACGCAAAGGATGAAGTGACCGATCTGCACTTCGAGTAGGATGAAAACTCAATTCGGGTTCCGGAAGCCAGATGTGCGGCGCGATTTGACTGTTCACGACAAAATCCTCCAAGAGTATCCAGTGAGAGAGGAGAGCCGAAAAACAGCATCAACTCCATCCCCTACATTCAGCGCCCGAATCTCATTTTCATCTCCTGCTAAATGTCGTGTCCAGAATTCAATTATCTGATTAAGTTCGCGGTTATACCGCCTGACCGTTCGTTCACGAGAAAAATTCGCTGCCACTGCCTTGTTCTCGTCGGTGACTCCCTCGAACACAGTGCGGGGTTCAATCAACAACCAAAGCTGGTCATGAGCCCAATCGAGACGAGCGACAATGCCTTCATGCCACCGCAAATCGGGATGACCTCCAATGGTACCATCCAACGTATGAACCAACTTCTTTAAAGGTTTCCAGACTGCATCTCGCGGATTAGCTGGCGCCAAGTGCCGCCGATGACCACCTACCAGGCGCAGGCTGCGATTCCGCTCGAACGCCTTGATAAGCGCATCACACAACAGGCCGCGTTCGGTGGAGTCACGCCATAACCTCCTGGCCTCCAAGGCATGGAGATCAAATTCGGTTATGTCACATGCTTCGAAAGCGGTACGCACGTCTGAGTCAGCACCGAATGCCAGTACACCGAATTGGGAACGAACCGCCAACACCTCTACACCAGCTTTTTCGACCATCTCGCGCACTTCGGAAGTGCCTCCAATCTGACACACTACACGACGACAGGTGTTTGGTACACCAATGACAGGAATAGCATTGAGACGTACGATAGGCCAACCGCGGCGGCCTTGCCGATTCGGTACTCTGCTCCACCGCCGACGTTCCATTGCGAAATCGCCAAGTGTTTTTGTTTCGAGACCATCGATGAGACGGATCAAGTCACGGAGAATTTCGTCGAAATTGTCAAAGGATACGAAGAACGCTTCTACTCCTTTTTCGACTGCGTGAGCTAATAGTCGACCGACACGCTGCAAAGGCGCACCTCCTTCTCGGTGCAACCAGAACAGTCCAGCAGGGAACGCACTCGGACGTTCCACTGCCTCTTCCAAAGCATCCATGATCGAATTATCCCGTCCACTATAGCCAATAACCACAAGTCCATAGCGCTCGCATGAATTGACTAATGCTTGCCTTAATTGTGCATCCTGATGTCGCAGTTCGTCGTCGGTGTTCTTCAACCGTCGAGAACGAAAATCGCCATGAAGCTTGATTTCCACTGGCCATCGTTTATCCGCGATTGCGCGTTCAGCTAAATCAGGTGCATCCAGGGCCACTGTAGTCAACGCACTCGTGGTGTCGAATATCTTGGCACAGGCATCAGCAATCAAGGTATCGAAGTTGGTCGTCCACACGAGCCGAGTCCGTCGTCCACGCATTAAGGTCGCAAGCGCCATGTGTCCATAGGACGGCTTGGCGCCAGCCAGCTTCGCATCCAGAAATGCGCGTCTATCGGACTCTGCCGGATATACTGATTCAAACAGCGCGGCGTACTCATCGGGAGCCTCCGATGGAGGTAGATGCTCCAGGGAATCGATATGAGCCTGAAGCCGTGCACGTACATTTAGTTGGGACAGATTCGCTACGGCATCGGTAGGGCCACGGCTTTGACTGACAAACAATTTCTGCTTGAACTCCCAAATCATGTCCATCGCAGTAGGGAGACCGGCTGATGCCGATGCACCGGCGCCAAGAAACCACATCAGTCGCTCCGCACGCAACGAAAAACGACGGGCAAAATCATCGGACGGGATCGATGGCAGATCGTTCTCAATCGACATTAGCTACACTTCCATCCGATCACTGCCACTGAGGTTCTGTTGGTGCCGCAGGTTCTGGTCCGTGGTGATCAGCACTTCGTAGCCGTCCTCCTCCGCCCTCTCGATCAGGTCCCCGTTGTCCAGATCGGACCAGCCCCGGTCGGCTGCGGTATCCACCGAATGCCCGACGAGATATCGCCGCAGCGGGACGGGCGTCCCCTGATCGAAAAGCAGCCTCACCGCAGCACCGACGCCTTCAACGTCTTCGCCTCGTAGTCGAGAACCTCCCTGACCTGGTGCTCTTCCACTCCTGGAAACCACTCCAGAAACTGCTCGACCGTTGCCCCGCGGGCAAGGTTCTCGTAGAGGCTGGCCAGCGGCACGCGGGTGCCAGCGAATACCCAGGCCCCGCTCACCTTGCCAGGACGCCGCTCCACCGCTGAACAGGCATTCCAGTTCGGCATCCGTTCACCTCCTCTCAGTCATCGAACCCGCTGCGACTGCCTCAGACCGCTACGGGTCCGCGACATCCGCCAACGGACCGCCTTCCTCCACGGCGTGTCGCCAGCCCGTGCGCTCCGACCCGGCTTCGTGATCAACGCCGTCAACCGCATCACCTTCGACGGCAAGCGGATCCACCTCGGGAAGCCCTGCCGCCGCCTCGCGGACGTCGAGCTTGCCGGTGACGACATCGGCGATCAAGCGCGTTCGGTACTCGTCGAGGAGTGTGGTTTGGCGGTGAGCATTTTCTATTGCCGCCACGATGGTGCGCGCGGACGCTTCAAGGGAGTCGACTATCAGCCGCTGCTCGTCCGCTGGAGGGATGGCCACGGCAAGAGATCGCCAGCGTTCGGTTGGAAGGCGGCAAGTACCGTGACCGGCTTGATCTATCAGTGGCACGAACGTTTCTTGCGCCGAATCCAACATACGCGCAAGAAACTCTGCGTTGATCACTGCGCCCGGGAGCAAGGCTTTCATGTCCTGATTGATCGTGACTGGGCTCTTGATCCAGGCGATGGGAACCCTGCGAGCCAGGATCATCCCGCGAACGACCATCAGTACCGCCGGCGGATCGATCAAGCGTAGCGATGTTTCGTGAAGCGCGCCTTCCGTGACCTTCACACCCGAATCGTCGATGGCATCTCGCTTCATGTCCTTCGGCGTAACCCAAGGGATCGAACCATCCCAAAATCGCCGATTTTCCATGCTCGGCGTCATGCCCCCAATAATCGTCCCACATTGATGCAGTTTCTTTACCTCCCATTGCGCCGGCACCTTATCCAGCCACTCGACACCGGAGGCTTTGTATTCTCCATAGGGCTCGCCGCCGGTTCGGACGTCGATCTGGCCCGTGACGACCTGGTGGATGATGGCCTGCTTCTGCTCCTCCAGGAGCGCGATCAGCTTCTGCTTGGCGCGGATGTAGCGCCGGATACGCCGGTCGGCGTGGTCGAGAAAGCAGACGATGGCAGCTTGTTCGGGAAGTGGGGGTATTGCAACGGTCATGTACTTGAGGTCGCGCGAATAGATGTGCATGACCGTGAACCCTCGTCCGATGCACGCCTTTTGGCGGGCAGACGGCGGACAGTCTGTTGCATAACCGAGGAACCGAGCGTCCGCGTCGATGGAGGGCCGGAAGATGATTACGTCTCCGCCGCAACATGCGGTGCCGCGAATCAGATTGGCCGCTGATTTGCCGATTTCGTCGATGGTCTCGCCGGATCCGGCGAACAGAACGTCTCCGTACCGGATCGGAGTGTACGTCGTTGCCGCAAGCTCGGGGGTGACGCATGCCCGGCTTTCGGTAATGAAAAACCGGTGGTGCGTGTACAGGTCTCCGTAGCGGACACACGGAATGCCGTCTTCTCTCTCGTCCTCCTTTGTGCCGCCGCCTCCCTTGAAGAGCCGACCGAGGCGCCCAAGCTGCCTGACTTCCCAATGCGCTGGGACCTCCCCCAGCCACTCGACACCGGAGTCCCTGTAAGCCGGATACGGCTTGAGTGCGGATGCCCCGTGGCGCGCGAGTTCACAAATCGAGTTCACGGAGCAGTTCCTCGACGGTCATTTCGTGGTGTTGGGCAACGCTCTTCAGGATGCTCGCCAGCGTCTTTGCCCTGATCGGAACCGTGCAGCGGGATCACCTCGTGATGTTCATCGTTGACCCGTGTGGTGAGCCGCACGTGGGAGCCTCGTGGCCGCACGGTGTCGTAGACGGGACGATTGCAGCGCCGCTCCGCAGACGCTGCGTGGGCAATGTCATGCCACGAGAACCTCGTCCCGCACGAAGTACAAACGGATCAACTTCGGCCGTTCCATGGTGTCGTCGAAGTAGGAGTCGACGGCCTCCTTGACGTTGCTGCGGATCTCTTCGATCGAGTCGCCCTGGGTGTGGATGCCGTGCCCGAGCGCGCTTGCGGAGTATCCGCCGTCCACCTCGTCCTCGGTGACCTCGAAGATGATCTCCGTGCCGGACATCGTGCGCCGCTCGCGAATTCCGTTGTCGTCCCTTCTCCGCGCTACTCGACTGCTTCCGGCAGATCGGCGGGCATTATCCCCAGTCCCAGTGCCGCCGCATTCGCCCGAATGCGGCGATCGAAGGAGAGCACGCGAAGATCCGGCCGCAACTCGCCGATCCGGAGCGCTGTCGCAAGATGCAGCGCGTCGAGAGCCCGTACCGGCTCGCGGGGAAACCGGCGCCGAGCCCGCTCCATGATGTCGATGCCGATCCGAAACACGTGCCACGGCGCGGCTCCCGATTCCAGACGCCGCCGTGCCTCCTCGGCGTACAGCGGGTGCAGACGCCCGACTGTCTCGGCCCAGTGGATGGTGCGGTCACATTCGAGCAATGTCAGATCGGAGGTGAACACGTCGGACGCGGACGACAGCAGCCGGCGCGCGACTTCTCCCGGCGATTCCCCAAGTAGCCACGAAACGACCGCGCTGCTTTCGGCATAGAGCGTCATCGGTCGCCGCGAACCGCGCCCAGGAGCGCCATGACCGCATCGTGCGGCAACCGGCTCTCCTTCGGCGGGCGTGTGTACCCGGCGCCGGCGTCCGGTCTGCCGAGTCGAACTTCTCCAGACCGCGCGAGTCGCAGCAGCTCGTCGTCCGGGTCGAGGCCATGCGGTGCGTGCGGAACCAGGTCGGCTACCGGCGCGCCCCGACTGGTGACGGTGATCCGCTCCCCGGACCGGGCGGCACGCACGTACTCGCTGAGTCGATCCCTCAGCGTGCGGATTCCGACCGTCTTCATTGTGCCAAGGTAGCCGCAGCGCGGGCCTGCACACAAGGTCCGGCCCGCTCGATCAACCGTGTCTCGCGGGTGCGACGCCCCTTCTCCCGGCTTCTTCCGGCCTCACTCCTCATCGCACACTCCCTCGGGCTCCGACTATCACGGGGCGGGCACGCCCGGTCGGAGTCCGATGATTTCCTCGATCAGCCCTTCCGTCTCCTGCTCCAGCGCGAGAATGTCCGCCCGGATTTCCGCCAGCGTCCGCATCGGCTTCGGCTTGTAGAAGTAGCGCGTGAAGCTGATCTCGTAGCCGACCTTCACGCTGTCCGGTCGGTACCAGGCGTCAGCAGCGTACGGCAGGACCTCGCGCCGCAGGAACGCTTCGATGCCGCCCTCCTCCTGTAGCGGGATCTGCTCGGTGTCGCGCAGGTCGACGTCCGGCTCGTACTCGACCACGGCGGGTCGCCCGTTGACGGTGGTCCGGAACAGGCCGTGCAGCGGGGCGGCCCGCGTGCCCCGCTTGTGGGTCTTCGCGACGACGGGTGCGGCGTGCTCGTCCCGCTCCGCCAACACCGTCTTGAGCAGCTTCATGCGCTTGGCCGTCAGCTTGACCCCTCGCTCCGCCGCCTCCTGCGCCGCCGCGCCCAGGAAGCGGTTGAAGTCGCGGTGCGGCCCCGCGCCGATGCGGCCGGCCACGCGGCCGACGAGGTTGGCGAGCGGTGCCTCGCCGGCCTCCTCGCAAGCGGTCCGAAATCGATCCCGGTTGCCGGCGGAGAGATCGACGGCAAGCCGCAAGGGCCGCTCGACCGTCACCTTCCAGTAGCCGAAGGCGGCGTTGTCGAAGATCCTGCTCTGCTCGCTCTCCTCGAAGGCGAGGAAGGTGTCGCAGATGCGGGCGACGTCGCCCTCGCCCAGCTCGCAGTTCTTCTTGCCGAGGTTCTTGCGGAGCGGCCGGTACCACTTCGTGGCGTCGATGAGCTGCACCTTGCCCCGGCGGTGCTCGGGCTTGCGGTTGGTGAGCACCCACACGTAGGTCGCGATACCGGTGTTGTAGAACATGTTGAGGGGCAGGGCGACGATGGCCTCCAGCCAGTCGTTCTCGATGATCCAGCGGCGGATGTTGCTCTCGCCCTGCCCGGCGTCGCCGGTGAAGAGCGAGCTGCCGTTGTGGACCTCGGCGATGCGGCTGCCGAGCGGGGTGTGCCGCTTCATCTTGGCGAGCTTGTTGGCGAGAAAGAGCATCTGGCCGTCGCTCGATCGGGTGACCAGGGAGTATTCGGGGTCCCCGGCGTGCTCGATCACGAAGCGCGGATCGCGCATCTCCTTCTTGCCGCCCATGCGCTCCAGGTCGGTCTTCCAGCTCTTGCCGTAGGGCGGGTTGGAGAGCATGAAGTCGAACTCGCGGGACGGGAAGGCGTCGGCGGCCAAGGTGGAGTGTTCCGGACCGCCCACGATGTTGTCGGCGGCCTCGCCCCCGCCCTTGAGCAGCAGGTCGGCCTTGCAGATGGCGTAAGTCTCGGCGTTGATCTCCTGGCCATAGAGGTGCGTGGAGACCTCCTTGCCGTGCTCGGCGGCGAGTTGCCGCAGCGTCTCCTCGGCCACCGTCAGCATGCCACCGGTGCCGCAGGCGCCGTCGTAGAGCAGGTAGGTGCCGGACTTGACCTCGCCGGCGACGGGGAGGAAGAGGAGCCGCGCCATGAGCGCCACCGCGTCGCGCGGGGTCCAGTGTTCGCCCGCCTCCTCGTTGTTCTCCTCGTTGAAGCGCCGAACCAGCTCTTCGAAGATCGACCCCATGCCGTGGTTGTCGAGGCCGGGATGGCGCACCGAGCCGTCGGTGTTCATCACCGGCGCGGGGCTCAGGTTGACCTCGGGCGAGGTGAGCTTCTCGATCAGGGTGCCCAGGGCGTCGGCTCGGGAGAGCCGTGGGATCTGGTTGCGGAACTCGAAGCTCTCCAGGATGTCCTGCACGTTCGGCGAGAACCCGTCGAGCCAGGCCTCGAAGTCGGCGGTGAGCCGCTGGCGGCTGGCGCGGGCCCGGAGGTCGCGCAAGGTGAACTTCGAGGTGTTGTAGAAAGCCTGTCCCGCCGCTTGGCGCAGGGCCGGGTCCTGCTCGACCACCCCCGCCGCGTCGAGGGAAGCCTTCATGCCGAGGACCGCCTGCTTGCTGCCTTCCAGGACCGCATCGAGCCGGCGCAGCACGGTCATGGGGAGGATGACGTCGCGGTACTTGCCCCGGACGTAGAGGTCGCGGAGGACGTCGTCGGCGATGCCCCAGATGTAGTTCGCGATCCAGTCGAGGTCGCCGTGGCCCGTCTGCATGCGCATCCTCTCGTCGACGGCGGTATCGAATGGCGGTATCGACCGGTCCGGCGCGGTATCCTCCGGAACCCCGCATCGGCCGCGGGGTCCCGGCCCGGAAGCGAGCATAACCGGTGCGCGAGGGTAATGCCCTCATCGGTGGATTCGTGTCGAGGCAGGGGCTCTGTCCGGGCCGACGAGCGGGCCAGAGGAAGGATTCGGAGGACCGGCCGGGTGTTGTGGCAGATCGAGGCAGGGGCCCTGTCCGGGCCGACGAGCGGGCCAGGGGAAGGATTCGGAGGACCGACCGGGTGTTGTGGCAGACCTCGACATCTTGAAGACCCACACGGGTGTGGACAGGGAAGAATTCGGAGGATCGCCGGGTGTTGCGGCGGAGGCGACGCCTGCGTTGCCCCCGCGGTTGGCGATCTATGCCGGCTCCGGCGCGGCCGGCACCCGATATCGGTACAGCATGAACGCCACGAGGATCGTCGTCCCATGAGCACGAGAATCAACCGCAGGATCACCCTGGCCGCGCGCCCGACCGGCGCTCCGAAGGTGAGCGACTTCGCGACCGTCGATGAGCCGGTGCCGGCGCCGGACGACGGGGAGATGCTTCTTCGTACCCTCTACCTCTCGCTCGACCCGTACATGCGTGGGCGCATGAACGACGTGAAGTCCTACGTGCCCCCGGTTCGGATCGGCCAGACGATGGAGGGCGGCGCGGTCAGCGTGGTCGAGGAGTCACGGCATCCGGAGTTCTCCGCCGGCGCCGTCGTGTTCGGTCGTACCGGCTGGCAGCAATTCGCGATCTCCAACGGCAAGGGGATCCGTCCCGTCGATTCGTCGCTCGCTCCGATCTCGACCGCTCTCGGCATCCTCGGCATGCCGGGCCTCACGGGCTACGTGGGGCTCCTCGATCTCGGTCAGCCGAAGGAGGGCGAGACCGTGGTGGTCTCCGCCGCCACCGGGGCGGTCGGGTCGCTCGTCGGCCAGATCGCGAAGCTCAAGGGATGCCGGGTGGTCGGGGTGGCGGGCGCGGAGGAGAAGTGCCGCTACGCGGTCGATGCCCTGGGACTCGACGCCTGCGTGAGCCATCGCGACGCCGACCTCGCGGGCACCCTGAAGGACCAATGTCCGGACGGTGTCGACGTCTACTTCGAGAACGTCGGCGGCAAGGTCTTCGATGCGGTAATCGGGTTGATGAACGTGCACGGCCGCATCCCCGTATGCGGCGGCATCGCCCACTACAACGACACCGGACCGCCGCCCGGGCCGGACCGCCTCGCGGGTGCGATGCGCATCATCCTCACCCGCCGTCTGACGGTGCGAGGGTTCATCATCTTCGACCACCACCACCGAATCCCCGACTTCACCCGCGACGTCTCCGGCTGGCTGCGCGAGGGCAGGATCGTCTACCGGGAAGACGTCGTCGAAGGGATCGACAACGCGGTCGGGGCGTTTCTCGGACTGCTCAGGGGCGAGAACTTCGGCAAGCTGATCGTGAAGGTCTCCGATGATCCGACCATTTGACGGTTGAACGTTCGGATCCCCGGGTCGATCCGGACCCACGGCCCGACTCGGATCCGCGGATGGAATGAGGAGCAACCCCGGCGCTCCGAGCCGCATACCCTGACGATTCCGTTCCGAGGGACACAATGTCGGAAGTACGCCTCCGGGTAGCGGTGGCGCGGCGGGCACGCGGATTCAACATGGAGATCCTACTGCAACCGGGGCCGCCTCGCGCCGGGGCTCGAAGACGGCGCGGTCTGGCACGACACCCCGGATTCGCTGCTCGCGGTGAGCGACTTCCTGTCGATCAACGCGCCTTCGACTCCGGAAACGCGCAACTTCCTCGATGCCGAGCGCATCGCGCTCCTTCCCGACGGCGCGGTGGTGGTCAACACCGAGTCTTTTCCAATATGAGGATGAGCCTGAATCGAGTATATTCCCGTTCCCATGTACGTCAAACCGTCCCCAACCCCAACCGCAACTCTCGCCCCGCCGTCCTCCTGTGAGAAGGCTGGGGCGAGAGCGAAACGCCTCGCGCGCGAGGCCGCCCGGCGCACCCGCACGCCGCTTGATGCGGCACAGCTCGGACACAAGGTGGGCCGGGTCATCGCCCGGCACAAGCCTGCCCCCGAGTCCCATCGGGGGAGGGCCAAGCACTTCCGGTGGGCGGTCCACGACGGGCGCTTGGTCCATGAGCGCGACCACGCGCGCATCGACGCCGAGGCGTGCCTTGATGGCATCTACGTGCTGCGTACCAAGCGATCTCGCCGAACCCCCCCCCCCCCCCCCCCCCCCCCCCCCCCCCCCCCCCCCCCCCGAAGACACGGTGCGCACCTACAAGGGGTAGGGCTCGACATCCGGGTGCGCCCCATCCGCCACCGCGAGGAACGCCGGGGCCGCGCGCATCTGTTCCTCTGCCTGCTCGCCGGCTACCTGGAATGGCGCCTGCGCCGCGCTTGGGCGCCGCTGCTGTTCGACGACGAGACCCTGGCCGACGCCCGACGCACCCGCGACCCCGTCGCCCCGGCCAAGCCCACCGAGCGTGCCCGGCACAAGAAAGCATCCCGGCGCACCGACGACGGATGGCCCCTTCACAGCCTCGATACCCTGCTCGGCGAACTCGCGACTCGCTCCCGCAACACCTGTCGGGTTCCGCCGACCCTTCGGCCTCGGCCCTGTGTGTGCTCACCGAGCCGACACCGATTCAGCGCCCGCGCCGCACACCTCATCGAAACGTTCCCAGTACCGGAAACTCCCGAAAGCTGATATGGTTGATGCCAATCAACCAGTTGGGATTTGTCACACTCAGGGAACTTCGGCTTGAGCACTCCCCAAACCACCCGAAACGGCGATGTACCGCCGTTCGGTGCTGAATCGCACCTTTGAATTTGGAGGTAAGAGATGAAGGATCGAATCCCCCCCGAAACAGGTGAGTCCGCGGCTGAAGGACCGAAAGAGAAGCGCCCTTGGTCAAAGCCGAGGATTCTTCCCTTGCACCGGATGGCGCGAACTAACAGTGGCGAACATGTTCAGGTGAATGAGGTCGAGGAAGCGTCCTATCGCCCATCCTGAGCTGCTTTCCCTTTGATCCGCCAGATGGGCGGCCTGGATGTTGCTTGTGCTTGGCCTTGCGCCGCAGCTTCGTCGAATTTTGAACCAGGCGGGGCCGGCCTATGCGGACATCGGCGACCATGACCTGTTATGGAGCCACCCACGATGTGGCGCATGAGGTAACGACCCATCTGTTCGGCATCAGCCCGAACCACAGCGGCTGGACGCTCTTGAAGGAGGCGTTGGGCACTTCCAAAAAAACGTGGAACCTCCTCACGGAGGGCCATCTGGCGTTGGGGTTCGCCGACCCTGTGGCCGCTACCGTGCTCTGGGCGGCAGGCCGCCGCCGAGCTGATCGGTTGGCGGACTCGGCGCGGTATGACTGGGCGCTGATCCGCAAGGCGTGGTATTTCCAAGCTCAGGCCCGCGACCCGGCAGCGTCGGTTTTTTACACCAAGTCACCGCCGCATCTGCTGATTGCGGGCGATTTGGCGCGGCGCTTTCGCAACGCCAAGTTCCTGTTCATGGTGCGCAATCCCTACGCCGTCTGCGAAAGCCCGTGCCGGTACTACCGGGACCTTGGAATGGCGGCGTTCACCGCCCGTTTTCCGGGGCGAAGCCTACCCGAGACGGCCGCTGCCCATGTCGTGGCCTGCCTGTCCCGGCAGCGTCTCAACCTTGACGCATATGGAGACCGCGGGATTTTCTTTACCTACGAGGACATGTGCGCGGAGCCGGAGCGCGTGGCGCACGCCATCCAGGGCCTGATCCCGGAAATCGACGACCTCAACCTGCGGCAACGCCTGTTGGTAAAGGGCAAATACAACTGCTTGCCCACCGACTTCAACGCCTGGCAAATCTCCCGCCTGGACCCCGGGCAGGTGGCGACACTTGGCCGGGTGTTCCGCCGGCATCGGGAGATACTCGACCATTTCGGCTACGACCTGCTGTGACCACGCTGGAACCACCCGGTGTTTCGGCCCATAGCCAGCTTCGGGACTGCACCGCCTACGGCGCCCGCCATGACCTCGACCGCATCGTGACGACCCATCTGTTCCTGATTGCGCCAAACAACAGCGGCACCACGTTTCTGCGCACCGCGCTGGCGACCAGTCGGCAAACATGGAACCTGCTCGGGGAAGGCCGCACGGCGCTTGGCTACGGAGGGCCGGACCCTGCGAACGACCGCCGGCTGACCGGCTCCAACCGCATCCCGGCGTCCCGGCCGCAATGGCTTGACGTCCTGTCGGACCCGGAAGCCTATGACTGGCCGCGCACCCGCAAGGCATGGTACTTCCAGGCGTGGGCGCACGCTCCTCGGGCGTCGGTGTTCGTCACCAACCTGCATCCGTTCATTGTCGGCGAGCTGGCCCGGTATTTCCGCAACGCGAGATTCCTGTTCCTGGTCCGCAACCCCTACGCGCTATGCGAGGGGATTTGCAGGGCGCTGCGCCGCCGGATGCAGCGCAACCAGCCTGTGGCGGTTGACGGCGAGCGGCTGGAGACCGCGGCGGCGCTGCATGTGGCGGCAAGCCTGGAGCAGCAGCGGTGCAACATGGAGAGCTACGGCGCACAGGGCCTGTGCTTCACCTACGAGACGCTGTGCGCCGAGCCGGAGCGGGTGGCGCAAACCATCCGGGATCTGGTTCCGCAAATCGACGACCTCAACCTGCGGCAACGCTTGTCGGTCAAGGGCAGGTACAACAGCGTGCTCACCGACATGAACGCTCGGCAAATATCCCGCCTTGACGCCGGGCAGGTTGCGCTGTGCAACCGGGTGTTCCGACGGCATGGGAACGTATTCGACCATTTCGGCTATGACCTCCTGTGACAAGCTCGATTTGGCTGCGCCCTGAGGTGCGACATGCGCTGCTGGGCACAGGAGGTCTCCACGCTCAGGCCGCGGCGGCCTTGCAGCGACGCACGCTTGACGCCGACGCATTGCGGCAGCTCGGAGACATCGAGCGGGGGAACGGCCGCTTTACGGCCGCACACCAGACTTATCGGCGCTTGTGCGCACTCCGCCCCGGCGACCCTTGCGCCTCTTGGCTGTGCGCGATCACCGGCAGCCACCGTTTGCCGGCGTCGCCAACGGGCGTTCGGGCGGCGCCGTTCGTGCAGATTCCGAACTTCCTGACCTCCGCAGAGGGAGAACGCTTGTTGTCGTGGGCGCAGAACGCGCGCGGACGCTTCGCGCCGGCGAAGGTGGGGCCAAGTGGAAAGCGCCGAGTTGACATCTCCGAACGCCGCGGACTGGCGGCGCCTCCCAAAGCCTGCAAAGACATTGGCGCATGGCTCGTCCCGAAGGTGCGCGCCGTGCTGCCAACCGTCTCGGCGCGGCTGCGGCTGCAGGGTTTCGATAGCTGCCGGATCGTCCCGGCGGCGGTGGCGTATCTCAACGGGGGCTACGGCCGCCCGCATCGCGATTCGCCACCCCTTGTCGGCAACTGCTATTTTCATGCGCAGCCGCGCCGCTTCTCCGGTGGCGACTTGTTGCTCTACGATACGGAAGTCGAGACGGGGGACTTCGATGCCTGCGCGTTCTCGCGGGTCGAGCCGGCCGCCAACAGCGTCGTCTTCCATCCCGGCGCCTATGTGCATGAGGTCACTCGCGTGGTCTGCGGGACGGACCGCTTCACGGACGCAAGGTTCGCCATGACCTGCACAATCTGGCCGAATGACGGCGCAGGAACCTAGCGGCGCCCGCCGGCCGCAGGTTTGCTGCAAGTCCATAGGATGGAGAGGCCGACATGACGGCAATCATCTGCGGCTGTCTCGGCGGTGCGGCGGCCGGAGAAGCGGTGGCGGCCATGTTCGCGGCGCATGCCGGCGATGGTCGAGCAGACGAGGCGCACTGGACGGACGGAGCGGTCGCCCTTGGCGTACGCAGCACCTCCGCGCCCGATTCGTCGTTGCGTACGCATCAGGAGAGCGGAGTCGCCGTCGCTGCGGCCGCTCGCCTTGACGACCGCGAGGGGTTGTGTGACCTGCTGAACATCCGCCGTGCCGAGCGGCTCGGCCTCGCCGACGCCGATCTTGTCCTCCGCGCCTACATGCGCTGGGGCCGGCTCTGTCCGGAACGACTGCTTGGCGACTTCGCCTTCGCCGTGTGGGACGGTCGGCGGCGCACGCTGTTGTGCGCCCGTGACCCCATCGGCGTCCGGCCGTTCTACTACGCACGGATGCCGGCGGTCTTTGTTTTCGGCGGCACCGTCGATGCGGTAGTCGCCGCCCCCGGTGTCCCCGATGCGCTTGATGAGGCAGGCGTGGCGGCTTTTCTGACGCGCAGCGCCATGTTGGGGACAAGGGGGATAAACCGCACCCGGACGTTGTTCAAGGCGGTGCGCAGGCTGCCGCCCGGCCATGCGCTCACCGTCAAGGTGGGGGCCGAGCGCGCATCGGCTGTGCCGGGGCGCATTCGAACGAAGCTGGAGCGGCATTGGCGCCCGGAGCACACGCCCCGAGCGCGGCCCGCTTCGGATGAAGACTACGCAGAGCAGTTTCTGGAGCTCTACGAGCAAGCGGTGCGGGACCGCCTGCACGGCCCGGATCCGATGGGTGTGCATCTGAGTGGAGGCTTGGACTCGTCGAGCATCGCGGCGCTCGCCGCCCGTGCATTGCGGCGCGAGGGCCGCCCGCCGCCGCTTGCCTTCAGCTGGCTGCCAGTGCCGAGCCGCCCCCCCGATGAGCGCCATGCGTCAGAGTACGGCCTCATCCACGACCTCTGCGCCCGCGAAGGGCTGCAAGTACACCACAGGTCACCCAGCCCGGAAGACATTGCCGCTGTCCATCAGCGTGACGGGGCCTATCCAGGTGTGCAGGTCCAGCTCAACGAGGAGGCCGTGCAACGTTGCGCTGCGGCCCAAGGGGTACGGGTGCTGCTGTCGGGCTGGGGCGGGGATGAAGGCATTTCGTTCAACGGCCGTGGATACAACGCATATTTGCTCTTGAGCGGGCGGTGGCGGACGCTCCACGCCATCTGCCGAGCGCAAGGTGGAAGCCCGCTCAGGTTTTTGGCGGATGTGCTGGCCCCGTTGCTGCATCCACGCCTGCCATTCCATCTGCGGCGTCGCCGTCCTTTGTGGGGGCCGCGTTCGCACCGGGCGCTTGAGCGTCGGCGCTGGCTCATCAACCCGGCATTCGCACGGCAGGTAAGGCCCCCGCCGCATCGATTTTTTCGCCAGGTGAGCTTAAGGCGCACACAGCTACGGATTATGCAGGATGGGAGGCTGGACGACCGCATCGAGGGCTGGGCGGCGAGCGGCTTGCGCCACGGCGTCGAATACCGCTATCCGCTGCTGGACCGCCGGGTGCTGGAGTTTGCGCTGGGCCTGCCGCCGGATCAGTATCGGCGAGGACCTTGGGGCCGTTGGCTGATGCGTTATGCGTTGTCCCTGCCCGGCGGCGCCGTCCTGCCGGATGGGATCTGCTGGAATTCGAGCAAAAGCGACCCGATCAGGTACGAATCGACGATAGATGCCTTCGCCGAGTCGCTGCCCATCGTTCGACGGCGGATTGAGGCGCTGGCCGGGACGCCGTCACGCGCCCGGTACGTTGACCTGCCGCGCCTCCTCGCCCGCCTGGACGCGGACCGCTTCCGATCCAAGCGCCACTTTGCCGCCATCAGCAATGCCCTGATGCTGCTCGACTTCTAAAGATGGTGGCCGCAATGCGCACCGTGCAATCGCATCTCGCCGGTCGGAGCTTCACCGTCGTCGGCGACAACCCCCTGCACTATGGCGCCACTTGCGGCGTGGCGCAGGCCGTGACGACCCATCTGTTCGGAATCTGTCCGAACAACAGCGGCTCCACCTTCCTGCAAAAGGCGCTGGCGACCTGCCGCGCCACCTGGAACCTCCCCGTGGAGGGTCAGCGCATGACGGGTTTCGTTGGGCCGGTCAACTTTCAGCCGCTCGACCCCGGCGACCCGCCGCCGGGCCTTTTCTGGGCCGCCGAGCGCCGCTGGCTCGAGCGGTTTGCAAACCCTGCGGCGTACAATTGGAGGCGCTCCCGCGTTGCGTGGTATTTCCAAGCCTACGCCCGCGACCCTGCGGCATCGGTTTTCTACACCAAGTCGCCACCGCATCTGGTGATCGTGGATGAGCTCGTGCGGCACTTCCGCAACGCGAAGTTCCTGTTCATGGTGCGCAACCCCTACGCGGTTTGCGAGGGCCTCCTACGGTGCTACCGGCGCTACCGACCCCACGAGCTTGCGGCTTTGGCGGCCCTCTTTCCGGAACGAACCCTGGATGAGCTTGCCGCCACTCATGCCGTCACCTGTTTGGCGTGGCAACGCCGCAATGTCGAAAAGCACGGCCACCGCGGGACGTTCTTCACCTACGAGACAATGTGCGCCGAGCCGGAGCGGGTGGTGTGTGCTGTGCGCACCTTGGTGCCGGAAATCGACGATCTGAACCTTCGACAACAGTTGCCGGTGAAGGGTCGCTATTGCGAGACGCTCAATGACATGAACGCTCGGCAGATCGCCCGCCTTGACGCCCGGCGGGTCGCGGCGTTCTCGCATGTCTTCCGACGGCATCGAGACGTGCTCGACCACTTCGGATACGACCTCCTGTGACCGCGAACGTCTGCCTGGTCACCGCCGTTACGGATGACTTCCTGCCCGGCGCCATCGCCATGCTGGGCTCGTTTCGACGTCATCATCCCGGATTCGACGGTGATGTGATCGTCCTTCACGATGGCCTGACCGAAGAGTCGTGCGCGGTGCTCGAAGCGGTGGCGCCGCTTGTGCGGTTCCAACCGGTCGCGCCGGAACTGCTCGACCGAGTGGCGCATCTCAAGGCGGCTTACCCAAGCCGACCCATTCTCCCGCCCATGTTCCTTGCGCTGGACGCGTTTCGCCTGGACGGCTATCGCAAGGTGCTGTACTACGACAGCGACATGCTGTTCCTCGCGCCGGTTGACGAACTGTTCGACACCGACGAAGCGCTGCTGTGCTGCGGCGACCGACAGTTCGTCCTGAACCGGCAGCGCGACCCCGACACCGGTCTCGCGCTGCAAGGGCGCACGGATCGACCGGTCTTGGAGTGCCCCTTCAACTGCGGCTTCATGCTCATCGACGGCGCCTGCGCGGGTCCGCGGGTGTATGCGGATTTGCTGGCGCTGATGGCGCCGGAGGTGTGGCGCAACTTGAATATCCGGCTTACGGATCAACCCGTCGTGAACCGCTACTTCGCGGGCCGTCAGACGCTGACGAGCTGGACTTACAATTATTTCGTGCCCGAGGCGGCGGAGGTGCGGGAGCGCACCGGCCTCAACGCCGAGCTTGCGAAGGTGCTGCATTTCAAGGGGCCGGTGAAGCCTTGGACGCCGGACGCGATGCTGCGCTGGGCACATGGTGGCGCCGAACTCGCGTATCGAACCCCAGCCACGCTCTTCAAGCTCTGGTACGATGCCTACCTGGAAGTCTTGGCGAAGCTGCATCTGCGGACGGCGTATCCGGCGCTGGTTCCTTAACGCTTCTCTCTTCAAAATATACAATTCCAACGTGCTTGAGGCGTCGGGATGCTGGCAGCACGAGCAAACAACTCTTTTCGGATCATCTCCCGATAGTCCTGATAGTCGGGCCCTCCGCAAAACCACCCCGCATAAACACACCTCGGCTCGGTTCCCTGCACCGAGGAGACTTTGTGCTCAAGAGATCCATGCACCCGAAACAGGTGCGCATCCCCAAACCGACTCGGCGGAACCGTTCGCAAAATCTCCCCGGTTTTTTTGCTTCGAATTTGAAAAGCGCCACCCTCCACGGGTTTTTGCGACAAATTTATGCTTAGTCCATACAGCCTTCCCGGTTGGCGATCGTTGTGCCAGGAATCAAAGTGGTTGCTGTTCGGAACACGCTTAAAGCATCGGCCTTCGAAAATTCGAATTTCTCTTTTGGAACCAGTGAGCTCGGCAATTGCCTTGAACAGCCGAGGTTGATTGAGAAGAAGCACAAATGCCGTCACCAGTGGTTCATCGTCCCGCATTGTAAGTTCCCTGGACCACACCCCGCCCTCTCTAACGTCTTCGCGGCCATAGTACTGGCTCGTTTCCAGCATCCGGGAGATGCGGTTCAACATGGATTCATCAACAAAGCCCTTGAACACAACGCAATGGCGGTGCGCAAATTCATGCTGCTGCGCCATCCATTCGTCGTCTTTGACAACGCTGGGGCCGCCGGCTGCCAGTTGAATCATGCGGCGGCCTTCACTGGCTGAATTCCGGTCATTCGTTCACCTGAAGAAATCACCTGTTGAAAGGTGCAGGGTGGACAGGCAGTCCGCCCATGCCTCCCACCACAACAACATGCCGGGGACCGGCTTGACGTCGCACGTCCAACGGAGTAACCGCAGGGGCATCCAGGGCTTGCCGGGAACATTGAAATGCAGGACCTTGGCGTCCGCCACCCCCAGACCCTCCCGGGACCGAATGGCCGGCGCCGAAGCCAGCAGATAGTTGTAGGTCGAGCTGATCAGCGTCTGCCGCCCGGCGAAATATCTGTTCAGCAGGACTTGCGCGGTGTGGGGCGTGCCGATGCCGCGCCACATCTCCGGCGTCAACATCGCCAGCAGCTTCCCATAAGTGCGTTCCCCGACAACGCCGGCGTCCATGACCAGGAACCCGCTGTTGAATGTCCGCTCCAGGACAGCGGCGGCGTCCTCCCCACTTTCCGGCTGCATGCGCAGGAAGGTGGCGGCATCCCGGTGCTTGTTCTCCAGAGCCGCCCTGTCGCCGCAGCACAGCAGCGCTTCGTCGGTGTCGAACAGTTCCTCCACCGGCGCCCGGAACAGCAAGTCGCTGTCGCAGAACAGCACCTTGCGGTATCCAGCCAGGCGCAACGCCTCAATGGCGAAGAACCGGGCGGCGCGGTCCTGAATGTCCGGGCGCGCGGCCGTGAGCTGCGCTATTCGAGCTTGGAGCTCGGATGACACGGGGACCAACCGCACGCAACCATGCAAAGTGCGCAGCAACTCCCGGTACTCCTCGCACAGCCCGTCTTCAATGATTACGACTTCGCCATCAAAGCCCGGGTGATGTTTCAGGAAGGAGCCTATGGTGACGATGGTTCCAGGCAGAAAATCCGTGGTTGTCGCCGTGGCCAGGCACAGGGTCGACGTTCGCCGGGACGGTGTTGTTGCGGTGGTCTCCATGTGGGATGGCTGACGAACGCCTCTATTCGAGCTCGCGGTTGGCTTGCCGCACCCGGTGCTTGCGGCCATCCGTCTCCGAGGCAAGCGAACGAGGGCAGGCGCATTGCATTGGAAGTCCTCCTTCGGGGTTTTCAGGCGCCCTCAGGCGCCGCCGGCGGTCTTGGCGAGTTCCATCACGGTGGGCTCGTCATAGAGGCCAGGCATGCACCGGGTCGCCCTGCTCCTGACGCTCCAAGTAGGCCATGACCAAGACGTTGCCGTCCAGGCCGTGCGCCGCCTTGGCCTGGGCCGGCAAGTTCGCCTCGCCTTCTCCGGCGCTGTCCCGCACCAAGGACTGCATGCCGGAGCGCTCGTGCTGAACCGCCTCGGGATTCCCGGGGCGGTTCACAAGCAAATCACCCTCCGGGAAACCCGGGGCGATTCAGTCCCGATGATCGAAGAAATCACCGTGTCCGTCGATCCTGACGTAGCCGCCGCCTATCGCTCGTCATCGGACAACGACCGCCGCAAGCTGGACTTGCTCGTCAATTTGCGGCTGCGTGACGCCACGACGTCTGGCGAATCACTCAAGCAAATCATGCTCGATACTGGCCAGAACGCACAGCGGCGGGGTCTGACTCCGAAAATCCTGCAATCCATTCTCGATGAAAAGTGACACGCTGCGTCTTCGACACGAGCGTCGTGGTCAGCGCACTGCTTTTCAGTGCATCCCTGTAAATCGACTCATGCAGCAATCGAGGGGACTCAGTGACTCTCGCGCGGCACCCCCGCGCCGCTGCCACCGGTGAGGACGTCGAGGTCGGCGCCGGTGTCCGCCTGCATGACGTGGTCCAGGTAGAGCTTCAGGTATCCCCGCTCCGAATGCGGCTCCGGCGCCCGCCACGCGGCGCGGCGCCTCTCCAGCTCCTCGTCGGGGACGTGCAGGACAAGCCTGCGGGCGGGAACGTCGAGCTCGATCTCGTCGCCGTCCCGGACGAAGGCGAGGGGGCCGCCGGCCGCCGCCTCCGGCGCGGTATGCAGCACCACGGTACCGAACGCGGTGCCGGACATGCGTGCATCCGAGATCCGCACCATGTCGGACACGCCCTGCCGGAGCAGCTTCGCGGGCAATCCCATGTTGCCGGTCTCCGGGAAGCCCGGGTATCCCTTCGGCCCGCAGCCCTTGAGCACCAGCACACAGGTCGCGTCCACGGCGAGCTCCGGATCGTCGATGCGCGCCTTGTAGTCGTCGATGTCCTCGAAGACCACCGCCTTTCCGCGGTGGCGCATGAGCGGCTCGGTGGCGGCGGAGGGCTTCAGGATCGCGCCCTGCGGGGCGAGGTTGCCGCGCAGCACCGCGATGCCCCCCTGCGCCTTGAAGGGTTCGGCGAGGGGGAAGATCACGTCCCGATTCCAGCACTGTGCGTCCTTCACGTTCTCCCAGAGGGTGCGCCCGTTCGCGGTGGGCGCGTCCTTGTGGAGAAGCCCGGCTTCCGCCAGCTCCCGGTGCACCGCGGGCAGTCCGCCCGCGTAGTAGAAATCCTCCATCAGGTACTCGCCGGAGGGCATGAGGTTCACGATGCACGGGACGTCGCGGCCCAGCGTGTCCCAGTCGTCGAGGGAGAGGTCGACCCCGATGCGCCCGGCCACCGCCAGCAGGTGCACCACCGCGTTGGTCGAGCCGCCGATGGCGCCGTTGGTGCGGATGGCGTTCTCGAACGCTTCGCGCGTGAGGATCTTCGACATGGTGAGATCCTCTTCCACCATCTCGACGATCCGCCGGCCCGCCATGTGGGCGAGCACGTTGCGGCGCGAGTCCGCGGCGGGGATGGCGGCGTTCGTGGGCAGCGCGATGCCGAGCGACTCGGACATGCTCGCCATCGTCGAAGCCGTCCCCATCGTCATGCAGTGACCGGCCGAGCGCGACATGCACGCCTCCGCGTCCATGAACTCCTGCATCGACATGTCGCCGGCCCGCACCATGTCCTCGAACTTCCACACGTGGGTTCCGGAGCCGATCTGCCCGTCGCGGAACCGCCCGTTGAGCATCGGGCCGCCGGAGACCACGATGGCCGGCAGATCGCAGCTCGCCGCCCCCATGAGCAGGGCGGGAGTGGTCTTGTCGCAGCCGACGAGCAGCACCACGCCGTCGAGGGGGTTGGCGCGGATGGACTCCTCGACGTCCATGCTCACGAGGTTGCGGTAGAGCATGGTCGAGGGCCGCATCAGGGTCTCGCCGAGCGACATCACCGGGAATTCGAGGGGGAAGCCCCCCATTTCGTACACGCCGCGCTTGACCCGCTCGGCCAGCACCCGGAAGTGCGCGTTGCACGGGGTGAGCTCGGACCAGGTGTTGCAGATCCCGATGACCGGACGGCCGTCGAACAGGTGGTGCGGCAGGCCCTGGTTCTTCATCCAGCTCCGGTGGTGGAACCCGTCCTTGCCGTCCTTGCCGAACCACTCGGCGCTACGGCGAACGGCCTTCTTTCTGTTCATCGCTCGTCTCTCGTTGCGAATGTCGCCGGTCCGGCCAGCCGCACGGACTCAGTCGGGGTACACGCCATTTCCCGGCGCGGCTCGACCCCTCCGGACCGGGCCGGCGATGCCGGAGGCATGATCTCGCCGGATCGCTCCTGATCGCCCCCCGTCCCCGGATTCAGCCGGGGTACGCCACGACCTCCTGGCGCTGCTCGCCCAGGCCGGTGATGCCGAGGCGCATGACGTTGCCCGGCTTGAGGAACACTTGTGGCTTCCGGCCGGCGCCCACTCCCGGCGGGGTGCCGGTGGGGATGACGTCGCCCGGCATCAGGGTCATGTGTCGGCTCACGTAGCTCACGATCGTCTTCACGTCGAAGATCATCGTGCGCGTGTTGCCGTCCTGGTAGCGATGCCCGTCCACCTCCAGCCACATGTCGAGGACGCCGGGGTCCGGGATCTCGTCCCTGGTCGCGACCCAGGGGCCGATGGGCGCGAACGTGTCGGCGCTCTTGCCCTTCACCCACTGGCCGGTGCCCTCGAGCTGGAACTGCCGCTCGGAAACGTCGTTGACGAGGCAGTATCCGGCGACGTGATCGAGCGCGTCGTCCTCCTCGACGTAGCTCGCGCGCGTGCCGATGACGACCCCGAGCTCGACCTCCCAGTCGCTCTTCACCGATCCCTTCGGGAGGACCACGTGGTCGTTCGGCCCGCAGATCGCGGTGGTCGCCTTCATGAACAGGACCGGCTCGTGGGGGATGGGCTGGCCGGCCTCCTTCGCGTGATCGGAGTAGTTGAGGCCGATGCAGAGCAGCTTGCCGACGTTGCCGATCGGGCAGCCGAGCCGGGTCCCGGCCTCGATCGCGGGCAGCGATGCGGGATCGATGGCCGCGAGCCTGGCGAGGCTCTCGGGAGAGAGGGTCGAGC
The DNA here is from genome assembly GCA_958295465.1 of uncultured Gammaproteobacteria bacterium. Lineage (GTDB taxonomy): Bacteria > Pseudomonadota > Gammaproteobacteria > HK1 > HK1 > HK1. Next base: position 5,109,524 of record OY282353.1, on the reverse strand, counting down.
CGTCGATGTCTGCGACGTGACCGGACAGATCGCGGAGCGCGCCGCTCGAATCGACGAGGCCTGGCTTCTCGGCGCCCGGCTGGCCGTATCTGACTAGCTTCATGGAGTCCTCGATCCGGTGTTTCCGGATGTCTTTCCTGATCCCTTGTCCGTGAAGTCTTTTCGACAAGGCGCCGAAGATTTTCGCCAACCGGCGTTTGGTTCCGGCGATGCCGGGCTGGGTGATCGCAGGCGGCTCGGCGCGGCCGATCCGCTCGACGGTCCCGAATTGTACGTCTCAAGACCGGACGCCGACATGGGGATGGTTGCCGGATCAACGAGTCATTCTGCCCCGCGACCGCGCCGCAAGATCGAGAACCAATTTACCCTGCCGGCCCGCGGGCGTGGACGGTATATCCAGGAATTGACGGTTCGGCACGCGCTCTGTCCGGACTCATTCGGGAAGGGGCACCCCGGCCGCTTTCCGGCCGCACCGGTCAGGCCTCGATGGCCAGCTCCTCGTCGAACCCGAAGGTGGACATGTCCCGGATACGGGAGGGATAGAGCACGCCGTCGAGGTGGTCGCATTCGTGCTGCACCACCCGCGCGTGGAAGCCCTCGACCTCACGCTCGATACGATTCCCGAACGCATCGAAACCGGTGTAACGGATCCGGGTATGGCGCGGCACCATGCCCCTCATGCCGGGAACGCTGAGGCAGGCCTCCCAGCTCTCGGCCATCGTCTCCGCGAGCGGCTCGATCACCGGGTTGACGAGCACCGTCGGATCGATCCGCGCCACCTCTCCGCATCGCGCCCTGTCGTCACGTTCGCCGAGACCGAACACCACGACCCGCTTCGCCACCGCGATCTGGGGCGCCGCGATACCGATGCCTCCGCTCGTGTGCATCGTCTCCCAGAGATCCTCGACGAGCGCGTGCAGCCCGGGGGTGTCGAATCGGGTGACGGGCCCGGCCACGCGGCGCAGCACCGGGTGACCCATTCTGACGACGGTTCGAACGGCCATGGCGCCTCCATGCCGATGGTCATGCACGGGTACTCGATGAGGACTCGAGCCGGCCGTGCCGACCGGCAGCCGGTGCCCGGGCCCACCCTCGCGGTCCGGATATCCCGGGCCGACCACTGTGCAGAAGGTGACAGGCGGTCAGCGCCAGGCCCGGGGGTCCCGCGCCGGGTATCCCGGGCCGGCAGGCCCGAGTATCCGTACAGGGACTGATGGTAGTATCCGGCCCCGGTTCGATTCCACACACCACCCCATGGCCGGCCATTCCAAGTGGGCGAACATCCAGCACCGCAAAAAGGCCCAGGACGCCAGGCGGGGCAAGCTGTTTACCAAACTCATACGCGAAGTCACGATCGCCGCGCGCGATGGCGGCGGCGACCCCGACGCCAATGCCCGGCTCCGGCTCGCGATGGACAAGGCGTTCGCGGGCAACGTGCCCAGGGACACCGTGGACCGGGCGATCAGGCGCGCGACGGGCGAAGCCGGCGCCGACAGCATCGAAGAGGTGCGTTACGAGGGCTACGGCCCGGGCGGCGCTGCAGTGATGGTGGACTGCGTCACGGACAACCGCAACCGGACCGTGGCCGAGATCCGCTACGCGTTCACGAAATGCGGGGGCAACCTCGGCGCCGGCGGTTCGGTGGCGTACCTGTTCTCCAGGGTCGGCCAGCTCTCCTTCCCTCCCGGCACCGACGAAGATCGACTGATGGAAGCGGCGCTCGAAACCGGGGCCGAGGACGTGATCGCGAACGACGACGGCTCGTTCGAAGTGATTACCAGTCCGGAAGGGTTCGGCGGCATCCACGACGGCATCGTGGCCGGCGGGCTGGAGCCGGAGCAGGCCGAGGTGACCATGCGTCCGTCCACGAACGCCTCCCTCGACGCCGAGAACGCGCGGCGGATCGTCAAGCTTCTCGACACGCTCGAAGATCTCGACGACGTGCAGCAGGTGTACTCCAACGCGGACATCCCGGACGAGGTCCTGGCCGGGCTCGAATGAGCCCGCCCGCTCGAATGAGTCCGCGGGCTCAACCGGGCCTGCGGGCTCGATCGGGCCCGCGGACCCGGTCGGACACTGCGCGCATCATCGGGGTCGATCCGGGCTCCCGATCCACCGGATACGGCGTCGTCGATACCGACGGGACCCGCCTCGTCCACGTCGCGAGCGGGTTCGTGCGCACCGGCGATGGGGAATGGTCCGATCGGCTGCGCATGATCTTCGAGGACCTCGGTGCGATCATCGACACCCACGCCCCCGGCGAGTTCGTGATCGAGAAGGTGTTCGTGCACCGCAACGTCTCCTCCGCCCTGAAGCTCGGGCAGGCGCGCGGCGCCGCGATCCTCGCCGGGGCCACGCGCTCCCTGCCCGTCTACGAGTATTCGCCGAACGAGGTGAAGCAGGCGGTCACCGGCCGGGGACATGCCTCGAAGGAGCAGATCCAGCACATGACCAGGGTGCTGCTCGCGCTGCGGGAGCCGTCCCAGGCGGACCAGGCGGACGCCCTGGCCGTCGCCATCTGCCACGCGCATGTGCGGGCGACGGTCGCGCGGCATGAACGCGCGCTCGCGAACGCCGCGGGCGGTCTCCGATGATCGGCTGGATACGCGGAATCCTGCGCGAGAAGCGCCCTCCCGTACTGCTCATCGACACCGGCGGCGTCGGCTACGAAATGGAAGCGCCGATGACGACCTTCTACGACCTTCCCGCCACCGGTGAGCCGGTGACCCTCTACGTGCACCACCTCGTGCGGGAGGACGCACAGCACCTCTACGCATTCGCGCGCCGCGCCGAGCGGGACGTGTTCCGCCAGTTGCTGCGCGTGAGCGGCATCGGCGCGAAGCTCGGGTTGGCGATCCTTTCCGGGATGGACGCGGGCGGGTTCACGCGCTGCGTGCTCGACGGCGACGCCACGAGCCTGTCCGGATTGCCCGGCATCGGCAAGAAGACGGCGCAGCGGCTGGTCATGGAGATGCGCGACAAGGTCGATGCCGGGACCTCCGGTGTGTCCGGCGTGCACCCCGGGCTCGGGGCCGGGCCGGCGCCGCGCGGGGACGATCCGATCGTGGAGGCGGTACGCGCCCTGGTCGCACTCGGCCTCAAGCCGCCGGAGGCGAGCCGGCGGGTGCACGCGGTCGGCGCCGACGGCCTTGCCTGCGAAGAGATCGTGCGGCGCGCGCTCCAGTCGATGGTGCGATGAATTCCCGGCCCGTCGTCCGTCGTGCCCGCCGGCTTCCCGCGCGGCACCTGCCGGCGAGCCCTGCCCCCCGTCGCGCTCCCCGCGGCGAAGTCCCGCACCTGATCCGGAACGCCGCCATCATCCTCCGATGACCCCGGGCCCCACGCTGCAGAGACGCTCCATACCGGGACGATCCATGCCCGCCACCGGAAGCCGACCGGGCATTCCGAACGCCTGCCTCGACGACGAACTCACATCTCTCGGCACATGACCACATGCAAACATGGATACTCCCGGCTCGCTGGACAGCAATTTCCGCTAACGTCCCGAACTCGATTGCATGACAGGGATTTCGCGGCCATCCCGGCCGCCTGGGCATTTGATCGTTGTGGTTCATGGGACGTTTTCGGGCTTGGCGGAAATTGCTGCTCGCCGGACAACGTTCTGGTGGCGCGACACTCGGAACGGTAGGATGGAAGCGATGACGCGACCGGAAGAGCCGAGGCCGGGAACGGCCGTGATGCAGTCGGTCCGGGAGCCGGCTCCGGCCGCCGGGGCCTTGGAGCCGGACGCACCGCCGGACGCCGCCGCACCGGCAGGACCGATGGAGATGGAACGTCTCGTCACCGGGCTGGCCAGAGTCGAGGATCAGGCACTCGATCGGGCCATTCGCCCGAAGCGGCTCACGGATTTCGTGGGTCAACCGGCCGTGCTCAAGCAGATGGAGATCTTCATCGAGGCGGCCCGCCGGCGGGGCGAAGCCCTCGACCATCTCCTCATCTTCGGTCCACCGGGCCTCGGCAAGACCACCCTGGCCCACATCGTCGCGAACGAGATGCAGGCCGGCCTGCGCCAGACCGCGGGCCCCGTTCTCGAGCGCTCGGGCGATCTCGCGGCGCTGCTTACCAACCTGGAACCGCGCGACGTGCTCTTCATCGACGAGATGCATCGGCTGAATCCCGCGGTGGAGGAGATCCTCTATCCGGCGATGGAGGACTACCAGCTCGACATCGTCATCGGTGAAGGTCCGGCCGCGCGGTCGATCAAGCTCGATCTCCCGCCGTTCACCCTCGTCGGCGCGACGACGCGCGCCGGGATGCTGACCTCCCCGCTCCGTGACCGGTTCGGCATCGTCCAGCGGCTGGAGTTCTACGGCGTCGCCGACCTCGCGCGCATCGTCGCGCGCTCGGCCGCCATCCTCGGCGTCGAGGTCACCGAGGACGGCGCCGGCGAGATCGCGGCCCGCTCGCGCGGAACGCCCCGCATCGCGAACCGCCTGTTGCGAAGGGTCCGCGACTACGCGGAGGTGAAGGCGGACGGGCGGGTTGCCGCGGCCACCGCGAGCCGTGCCCTCGACCTGCTCGACGTCGATGCGCACGGGTTCGACCTGATGGATCGCAAGCTGCTGCTCGCGATCATCGAGAAGTTCGACGGCGGGCCGGTCGGCATCGACAACCTCGCCGCCGCGATCGGGGAAGAGCGCGACACCATCGAGGACGTGATCGAGCCCTATCTCATCCAGCAGGGATTCCTCATGCGCACGCCGAGGGGGCGGATGGCGACCCGAACCGCCTGGACGCATTTCGGTCTGAAGCCACCGTCGGGCCACCCGGCGCCGGCCGAGCCTGACCTGTTCGAAGAATCCACCTGAGCCGGGGCCTCGCAATCGCAATGACGGCCGCCTCGCTCATTCGCCATACGGGTCGCGCGTTCGTCTGGCCGGTGCGCGTGTACTGGGAGGACACCGACGCGGGCGGTATCGTGTACTACGCGAACTATCTGAAGTTCATGGAACGAGCGCGCACCGAGTGGTTGCGCGCGCTTGGCTGTGACCAGGCCCGCATGCGGGACCACCACCGTCTCCAGTTCGTGGTCGCCCGGGCGAGCGTCGAGTTCCGGCGCCCCGCCCGGTTCGACGAGCGGCTCGACGTCGACGTCCGGGTGCTGGCATTGCGCCGCGCTTCGGTCGAGCTGGCGCAGGACGTGCGAAGCGCGAGCTGCGAGCCACTCTGCCATGCCAGGATCAGGGTCGGCTGCGTCGACATCGAGACGTTCCGGCCTCGCGGCATCCCCACCTCATTGCAGCAGGAGTTGGAACTTGAGCACTGATCTCTCTCTTTTCGCCCTGGCGCTGAACGCGAGCCTCGTGGTTCAGCTCGTCATGGCCCTCCTGGGTCTGGCTTCCTTCGTCGCGTGGACGATGATCTTCCGCAAGCACTTCGTGCTGGGACGCGCCACGCGCGCCGCCAATGCGTTCGAGGACCAGTTCTGGTCGGGAATCGATCTTGTCGAGGTCTTCAACCGGATCGACGTACGCAGGACCGGAGCGGCCGGCATGGAATGCATTTTCCATGCAGGATTCAAAGAATTCGCACGGCTGCGCGGACAGAAAGCGGTCGAGGCCCGGGACGTATTGACCGGAACGGAGCGGGCGATGCGGATCGCATTGGGCCGGGAGGTCGAACACCTGGAGCTGAACCTCTCGTTTCTCGCCACCGTCGGCTCGACGAGTCCGTACATCGGGCTGTTCGGGACGGTGTGGGGGATCATGAATTCGTTCCGGGCGCTGGGGAACGTACAGCAGGCCACCATCGCAATGGTGGCGCCGGGCATCGCCGAGGCCCTGATCGCGACCGCGATGGGGCTGTTCGCGGCCATCCCCGCGGTCATCGCCTACAACAGTTTCGCACACGACGTCGAGCGGCTTCACAACCGGTACGACGCATTCGTCGACGAGTTCTCCACCATTCTCCAGCGCCAGGCCCATCAATGAGCGAAGCCTGCCTTCGAACCTGCCGCCCCACTGGAATGTCGAACCACGGGATGCCCGTGAGCCGCCACGGGGGCTCGCGTCATGGCTAGGCACAGGGTGCGAAGGCGTCCGATGTCCGAGATCAACGTCGTCCCCTACATCGACGTGATGCTGGTGCTCCTGGTGATCTTCGTGATCACCGCGCCGTTGCTGACCCAGGGCGTCAAGGTCGACCTGCCCCAGGCCGGTGCGGAGCCGCTCGACGTCGAGACGCAAGAGCCGCTCGTGGTCACCATCGACGCCACCGGCAGCTACTACCTGAACTATGGCGAGAACCAGGGCGCGCCGATCGAGCCGCGGGTTCTCGCCGCCAGGGTCGGGGCGCTGCTGCGCCATCGGCCGGGGTTGGCGATCGTGGTGCGCGGCGACGAGAACGTGCCGTACGGGGACGTCGTCCTCCTGATGACGATCCTGCAGCGGGCCGGAGCGCCCAGCGTCGGGCTGATGACCGAGGCGCCGCGGGAGATGCGGCAATGAGCAGGGAGCCACTGCACGATCGGCTGCTGCCGATCGTGTACGCGGTGCTGCTTCATGCGGTGGTTGCGTCGGTGCTCGTCTTCAGGCTTGGAGACGCGCCGGCGCCGGTGGCGGCCAGCCCCCGGGTCGAGCCGGTCGAGGCCGTGGTCATCGACGAGAAGCAGATCACCGAGGAGCTCGAGCGTCTGCGCGAGCAGGATGAACAGCGGCGCAGGAAGGAACGCGAGCGAATCGAGCAGCTCGAGCATGAAGCGGAATCCGCGCGCCGCCGCCGGAACGACGAAGAGAACCGGCTCATCGAGCTCGAACGGATGCAGCGCGAGCGCCAGCAGGAGTACATTGCGGCCGAGCGCGAACGTGAACGTCGGGAGACGGAACGCCTCGCGGAATTCACACGGAAACGCGAAGTGGAGGCGAAGCGGCTCGAGGCGATGGAGAAGGAGAAGGCGGCGCTGGCGGTACGGCGGGCCGAGGAGCAGGAACAGCTCGCGCGGATCGAGCGGCAGCGCCGTGAGGAAGCGGAGCAGAAACGCCGGATCGAGGAGCAGGCGCAGGCCGCCAGGGCGGAGCGGGATCGCGCCGAGGAAGCTCGCCGAAAGGCCGAGGCGGAGCGCAGGCGTATCGAGGCGGAGAAGGAGAAGGCCGAGGCGGAGCGCAGGCGTATCGAGGCGGAGAAGGAGAAGGCCGAGGCGGAGCGCAGGCGTATCGAGGCGGAGAGGAAGAAGGCCGAGGCGGAACGCAAGCGGGCCGAGGAGGCCCGTCGCAAGAAGGAGGAGGAGCGTCGTGCCCTTCAGGAAGCGATCGCCCGGGAAGACGAGCAACTCGAGAAGGAGCGCCTTGCGTTGCTCGACGCCGGACGTGTGGAATATATTGCACAGATCAAGGACAGGATCGAGCGCAACTGGTTGCGTCCTCCGGGCACCGAGCCGGGACTCGCATGCGTGGTACGCGTCTCGCAGATCCCGGGAGGTGAGGTCGTGAAGGTGGAGATCCGCACCAGCAGCGGCAGTGGCACGTTCGACCGATCGGTGGAGGAGGCGGTGCTGCGGGCCTCTCCGCTTCCCGTACCCAAGGACCCGTCGCTGTTCGATCGCCAGATCATGATCACCTTCGAGCCCGAGGCATAGAAATTGACTGGACGCATCATCATCGCGATGCTCGTCGCGATCTTCCTCGCGAATGCCGCGCAGGCGGTCATCAAGATCAGGATCACCAGGAGCACGGAGGCGAAGCTGCCGGTCGCGATCGTCCCGTTCGGATGGCAGCACGGCGGCGAGCCCTTGCCTGTCGACGTCGCGACGATCATCGCCGACGACCTCGCACGCTCCGGCCTGTTCGAGCCGATACCGTTCGACAGCCTGCCGAGCAGGCCGTTGCGACACGCCCAGATCGATTTCAAGGACTGGCGGCTGCTCGGCACCGGCAGTCTGGTCATCGGCAACGTCACCCCCGCCGTCGATGGAGGGTACGTTGTCGAGTACCAGCTCTACGACGTGCTGCGGAGCAAGCGGATCGTCGGCTTCCAGTTGACCGCGAGCAAGCAGGCGATGCGCAGGGTTGCGCACCGGATCGCGGATCAGGTCTACGAGAAGCTCACCGGGATCCGCGGCGCATTCGATACGAGGGTCGCCTACGTCACCGAGGTGGCCGGCGCGGACGGCAAGGCGCGTTATGCGCTGGCGGTTGCGGACGTGGACGGGCACAACGAACACGTCATCCTCGATTCGGCGCAGCCCGTCATGTCGCCGTCGTGGTCGCCGGACGGAAAGAAGCTCGCATACGTCTCGTTCGAATCCGGACAGCCCCGCATCTTCATCCAGGACATCACGAGCGGCGAGCGCGAAAGCGTCGCGTCCTTCCCGGGCATCAACGGCGCTCCGGCGTTCTCCCCCGATGGGCGCCATCTCGCGATGACCCTCTCCAAGGACGGCAATCCCGAGATCTACGCCATGGATCTCCGGACCATGCGCCTTCGCAGGATCACGCGGAACGCCGCAATCGACACCGAGCCGTCATGGTCACCGGACGGGCGATCCCTGGCGTTCACGTCGGATCGTGGCGGCAAGCCGCAAATCTATCGTGTCGTGGTGGAGGGAGGGCGCCCGGAGCGCCTCACGTTCGAGGGAAGCTACAACGCCCGTCCCGTCTATTCACCCGATGGCGCCAAGCTCGCGCTCGTGCACCGCGATGACGGCCGATACCGTATCGGGCTCCTCGATCTGGAGAACGGCGCGTTGCGGGTGCTGACCGATTCGGAGCTCGACGAGTCGCCCACCTTCGCGCCGAACGGCCGCATGATCCTGTATGCTACGAGCGATGGCGCGGGTTCGATGCTGGCCGCAGTGTCCCAGGACGGGCGGATGCACCAGCGGCTGGCGGTTCAGACGGGGGGAGTCCGCGAGCCGGCCTGGTCCCCGTTTCGGAACTGATGTCCGATCACGGCGGACCCGATGCATATCTCCATCTTTCGATCCACGGCCCGCCGAAATACCGCAAGCCGGACTTCGTCACCGCCGCCCGGACACTCTCAGGAGACCGCCCCATGCAATTTCGTCCATTCGGGCTTGTGATCGTCCTCGCAAGCGCCGCGGTGCTCGCCGCCTGCGAAGGCACCATGGGCACCGGCGGCGCCACGGTGGGCACGGTGGAAGGGGATGCCGGGACCGGCTCGCAGACATCGGGCGACGCAGCCGCGAGCGGCGTCGGCGACGATCCGGTATCCAGCACCGACACCACCGGGACCGGCACCACCGGGACCGATGCGTCCGGCAGCTTCCAGGGACATCCGCTCGACGATCCGTCGGGCTCGCTGGCGGCCCGCACCATCTATTTCGAGTTCGATTCGAGTGAAGTGCCGGGATCGGAACGGAGCACCATCGAAGCGCACGCGCGCTATCTTTCGGAGCATTCCGGTGCATTGATCACCCTGGAGGGGCATGCCGACGAACGCGGTTCGCGCGAGTACAACGTCGCACTGGGCGAACGGCGCGCGGAGGCGGTCCGCCAGCTCATGACCTTGCTCGGCGCAAACGCTCCACAGATTCGCACCGTCAGCTACGGCGAAGAGCGTCCCGCGGCCGTCGGACACGATGCATCGGCCTGGGGACTCAATCGCCGGGTCGAGGTCATTTACCGGGTCCGTGAATGAATCTGCAGCGAACAACGGCGGTTCTCGCGTTTGCGGTGTGTTTCGTACATGCCGGCATTGCATTCGCGCAGGCGCCGGTCATCGATGCGCGTGCCCTGGACGAGCGCCTGAAGCGGCTCGAACGGCTGCTCGGCACGGAGAGCCTGCTCAAGCTTTTGGATGAAGTGGAATCGCTGGGAACCGAGGTCCGGGAACTGCGCGGTCAGCTCGAAGAGCAGTCGCATGCGATCAATCAGCTCAAGCAGCGCCAGCGGGAGCTCTATCTCGACGTCGACCAGCGGCTCCAGCGCATCGAGTCCGCCTCACCGGCCGAGGTCGCGAGTCCGTCACCGCGACCGGCCACCACGCCCGGGACTCCGGTCGCGTCCACGGAAACCGAGGCGAGCCCGCCCACCGTCGCCCCTGCGCCGGCAACAACCACTCCATCGGCCCCGGCGCCCTCCACCACCGCCGGAGTCGACCCGTTCGCGGAGCAGCAGGCGTACCAGGGCGCCTTCGACCTGCTGAAGTCCGGTCGCTACGAGGACGCCGCGGCCGCATTCACGCGATTCATTGCCGAGTTCCCGGCGGGAAGCTACGCGGACAACGCCCAGTACTGGCTCGGCGAGACGTATTACATCACGCGCCGGTTCGAACCGGCGTTACAGGAGTTTCAGCGCCTCGTTTCAGCGTATCCGAACAGCCGGAAGCTTACGCATGCCCTGTTGAAGATTGGATACGTTCATGACGAGCTCGGCAACAAGGCGGAAGCCGAGAAGGTGCTGGGTGACCTCATTGCACGCTATCCGCAATCGGCCGCGGCCGGCCTCGCGCGAAATCGGCTCGTGAACATCCGCGAGTAGCCGATGCCCCCGGAGCGGAGGCGGCGGACCGGGGCTGTGCGGATGGTGCCGCGAGGCCGTCAGCACCGGCTCGCCACGCGCGATTGATCCATGACCAACGCGATCAGCGTCTGGTTCGAGCGCCATCTCTCCGATCCCCAGGTGATCGGGCTTGCCGCCGTGCTCATCGGCGGTTTCGCGATCATCTACCTGGCCGGGGAGATGCTGGCCCCGGTGATCGCGAGCATCGTCATCGCGTACCTGCTCGAAGGGCTGATCGGGTTGCTGGAGCGCAAGCGCATTCCGCGGATGGCGGCGGTGCTCGTGGTCTTCGTCGCGTTCATGACGGCTCTCTTCTTCGTGATGTTCGGGTTGCTGCCGTTGCTCTCGCGTCAGGCGACGCAGCTCCTGCAGCAGCTTCCGACGATGCTCGGCCGCGGGCAGGAGCTCCTGCTCGCGCTGCCGCACACGTACCCGGACCTGTTCTCCGAGCAACAGGTCGTCGACCTCATCAACCAGATCCGCGCCGAGGCGGTCGGCATCGGCCAGAACGTCGTCCAGGCGTCGCTGTCCTCCGTGCTCGGAATCCTCACCCTGCTCGTCTACCTGATCCTCATGCCCCTGATGGTGTTCTTCTTTCTCAAGGACAAGACCACCATCGTCAGGTGGGTGACGCATTTCCTGCCGGATGATCGGCGTCTGGCGGACCAGGTCTGGGCGGACGTCGACGTGCAGATCGGGAACTACGTTCGCGGGAAGTTCATCGAGATCGTGATCGTGTGGATCGTCACCTACATGACGTTCGCGCTGATGGGCCTCCAGTTCTCGATGCTGCTCAGCGTGCTGGTCGGGCTGTCGGTGGTGATTCCCTACGTCGGGGCGGTAACGGTCACGTTTCCGGTCGCCGTCATCGCCTACTTCCAATGGGGATTCACGAGCGACTTCGCCTACATCATGGCCGCGTACGCAATCGTCCAGGCGCTCGACGGCAACGTGCTGGTGCCGCTGCTGTTCTCCGAAGTCGTGAACCTGCACCCGATCGCGATCATCACCGCGGTGCTCGTGTTCGGCGGGCTGTGGGGATTCTGGGGCGTCTTCTTCGCGATTCCCCTCGCGACCCTGGTGCAGGCGGTACTGAAGGCGTGGCCGCCGGGGGGGCCGGCCCCGCCCGAGCCGGTGTAGCGGTGGGGGACATACGTTTGCGAACCCGCACCCCGTGAACGACCGGCGAGCCTCCCGGCAGGCCCGTGCACGAATCAAGCCCCCGGATCGTTCAGCCGCATCTCGCGCAGGCTGTCCTCGATTGCGCCGGCGAGATCGTCGATCTCCCGGTCGGTGTTCACGGTGGAGAGCGCCGCGAGGCCGCCCGTGCCGACGATGAAGCCGCGATTCAGCAGTGCCTTGTGCAGGTCGGAGATGCGGCGGGATTCGCCCGCGTCCCGATATACGTCGCGGTGGTTGACGAGCTTGCAGCGGTTGAAGTGGATCATCACGAGCGAGCCCGCGCCGGTCGCCTGCCCGGCGACCCCGGCCGCCTCGAAGGCCGCGTCGATACGTTCCCGGGCGCGGTCCCCGCGCGCGTTGAGAGTGTCGAGGGAGTCCTCGGTGAGGAGCCGCATCGACGCTGCTCCTGCTGCCATCGTCGCCGGATTCGCGTTGAACGTCCCCCCGTGCGATGCGCGGGGCTTGCCCTTCGACGCATCGAACACCGCCATCACCTCGCGCCGGCCGCCCACCGCGCCGACCGGCAGGCCGCCGCCGATGATCTTGCCGAAGGTGGTGAGGTCCGGGGTCACCCCGACCATCGATTGCGCGCCGCGATAGCGCACCCGGAACGACGCGACCTCGTCGAAGACGAGCACGATGCCGTGCCGGGTGGCGGCCTCGCGCACCATCTGCGCGTACTCCCTGCGCATGGGTACGCATCCGACCCTCGTCGGAACCGGATCGACGACGATGGCCGCGAGGCGATCCGCGTGCCGCTCGATGAGCGCCCGACTCGCCTCGACCTCGTTGTAGGGCAGCACCACCACGTCTTCCATGACCTTGTCAGGCAGTCCGACGGTGTACGGCACCCGCGCCGGCTCCCGCGGGTCCCCCCAGCTCTCCGGCGAGGAGCTCAGGCTGACCTCGACCGGGTCGTAGCAGCCGTGGTACGCGCCCTCGCACTTCGCGATCATCGGCCTTCCGGTATGGGCGCGCGCCGCCTTGATCGCGAGGAGCACCGCTTCGCTTCCAGAGTTGCAGAAGCGCACCGTCTCCACCGAATCGACCCGCTCGGCGATGATCTCGGCAAGTTCGATCTCGCGCTCCGTCGGCATCGCGAAGCAGCTCCCGCGTCGGATCTGCTCGATGGTCGCCTCGACGATCTCGGGATGGGCATGCCCGTGGATGAGGGTCATGTAGTTGTTGAGGCAATCGACCCGCTCCACCCCGTCCGCGTCGGTGACCCGGCTGCCGCGGCCCGAGACCGCGTAGACCGGATACGGCGCAAAGAACGTGGTAAGTCGGGTGCTGCCGCCCGCGAGCACTTCCCTCGCACGCTGGTAGAGGGCGGCAGAGCGGGAATACGGGTCAGGCCAGGTCAACGCCATGGGGAAGTCCTCCGCGGGCGGCGATCGGGGTGCACGGGAGGCGACTATCGATTACTCCGACCGCGAGCGCAACGCAGCCGCGGCACCCTCGGATGATCGGAAAACGTCGGCAATTCCCGCCGATTCTCCGAAATGCGGTTCCTCGGCTCGATTTTGCGGATGCTCCGGAGACTTGAGCGTCGAATCGCGGCGATTTCATGGATGCCTGCCGAGTCAGGCGGGAATCGCCGGGAAAACGGTGGAACGTTGGCCCGGAATTCCTCCGCCCGCCAAGCTGGCGAAATGAAATCCAACGCCTCGGCCGCCATTCGCTACGAGGCCGACGAGACGCCTCCCGGCACCCTCGTCCTGGGCCTCGGCCTGCAGCTCGTCGTTGTGAGCATCAGTCCCGTGGTGGCTGTTGGCGGCGATCGTGTTCCGGGCCGGCGGGGCCGAAGAGTCCCTGTTGTGGGGGGTGTTCGCCGCGGTCCCGTGCTGCGGCGTATCCACCATCCTTCAGGCTCTGCGCCTCGGCCGGGTCGGAGCGGGCTACGTAATCTTCGCCGGCACCTCCAGCACCACCATCGCGATCAGCGTGACGGCGCTTGCCGAGGGCGGCCCGGCGATGCTCGCCACGCTGGTCGTCGTCTCGGGCGTCGTGCTGATCGTCCTCTCCGCGCGGCTCTCGCTGCTGCGCCGGGTCCTGACCCCCACGGTGGCGGGCACGGTGATCATGCTCATGCCGGTCACCGTGATGCCGAATCGAGCCGCTGCCGAGCGGAAGCGACGAGACGCGGTACCACGCCCCCGACCTCGAATACGTCCGCGACCTCGGCCTGATCGCCCGCGACGGCCCGCCGCGCATCGCCAATCCGATCTGCGCCGAAGTCGTCCCGCGCGAGCTGACCTGGGCGGCGCAGGCGAGTTTGCTACAGGAGTCTGGGTACGTGGATGCCGAGGGCAACCTCGATGTCGACAAGCTGCTCACCGCCGCCATTCAGGGGTTCTTCCGCAAGCACGTTGCGTCGAGCACATGGCGTTGACACGGAGCGCGGTGCGCCTTCAGCGGTCGAGCTCGGTGATGATCTTCGCGTTGTCCGAGCCGAGCGGCGTCTGGCACATCTCCAGATGCAGGCGTCCGCCCGTCGTATAGGGGTGATCGAGCACGATCCGCTCGTCGAGCTCGATGCCCAGGCCCGGCTCGGTGGGAGCGATCAGGTAACCCTGCTCCCAGCGCAACGGCTTCTTCAGGATCGCATCGTGGAACCTGCTCCGGATAGTCTCCAGGATCAGGAAGTTCGGGCTGCTGAAGGAGACGTGCGCCGCCGCCGCGTGGGCGATCGGCCCGCAGTAGATGTGCGGCGCGATCTGCGCGTTGTAGAGCTCGGCGATGGTGGCGATCTTCCGGGTCTCCCAGATGCCGCCGCTTCTTCCGACGTCCGGTTGCAGGATCGACACCCCTGCCTTCAACGCCTGGTGGAACTCCGCCTTCGTGGTGAGGCGCTCGCCGGTGGCCACCGGGATCGAGGTGGCCCGCGCCACCTTGCCGATCGCATCCATCTGGTCCGGGGGGCAGGGCTCCTCGAACCACAGCGGGTCGTAGGGCTCCAGGCGCCGGGCGAGACGGATGGCCGACGAGGTGGTCATCTGTCCGTGGGTGCCGAGCAGGATGTCGGCCCGGTCTCCCACCGCTTCGCGGATACGCCTGACGGAGTATTCGCTGCGCGCGAGCTCGTGCAGCGAAAGCTCCCGTCCGCCCTGGAAGCTGTAGGGGCCGGCGGGGTCCTGCTTGATCGCGGTGAAGCCCATCTCGACGTAGTCGAGGGCGCGCTCGGCGGCCGCGTCCCCGTCGTGGTAGACGTCACCGGAGTCCTCCCCCGGGGTGCCGTCCGGAGAGACGGACTTGGGGTAGAGGTAGGTATACGTGCGGATCCGGTCGTGGAATTTCCCGCCGACGAGCTTGTAGATTGGCTGCCCCGCCGCCTTGCCGAGGATGTCCCATATTGCGATCTCGATTCCACTGAACACGCCCATCGTCGAGACGTCCGGCCGCTGGGTGAAGCCCGCGGAGTACACGCGCCGGAACAGGGTCTCGACGTCGTGCGGGTCTTCCCCTGCGACGAAGCGCTCGAAGGTGTCCTCCACCATCCGGCTCGCGACGTCGCCGGAGAAGGGGATGCCGTAGCACTCCCCGATCCCTTCGATGCCGTCGTCTGTGGCCACCTTCACGATGACCCAGAACGACCCGCCGATGCCGTTGGGCGGGACGGTCACCCGGGTGCTGACGTCCTGGAGCTTCATGTCCTCTCCCCAAGTGCAGGGTGGCGTCGGTTCACGTCTTCGCGGCGGGAAGTATCGACATTCGCGATCGCGGGCTGCATAGCATGGTTCGCAGGCGCGGGTCGAGTCCGGCGCCTTCTTCTTCGGGGCCCGGGTCCCGATCCCGCTGCCCATGCTGCCCGAGCACGACCCGAATTCGTCATGAACTACATGGGGTTCGGGCTCGCCGAGGGGATGTTCCGGCGGGGCGCTGGCGGGTCCGCCATTCGGGGTCGACGTAGCAGGGAAGGTTCGAAGGCGGTGGGGGAGCGCGTCCCGCGATGAGGTCCGCCACCTTTTCTCCGATCATCATGGTCGGGCAGTTGATGTTGCACGAGGGGTGCTGACACCCCTGTTGGCCGACTCTCGAAAAGCCGGAACCCGCAGCGTACCATTACGCCCCCATCGACTCCCCGGTCACAAGGAAAGCGAGGCCATGACTTTCGTCGTCATCGACAAGTGCATCAAGTGCAAGTA
This sequence comes from uncultured Gammaproteobacteria bacterium, assembly GCA_958295465.1. GTDB lineage: Bacteria > Pseudomonadota > Gammaproteobacteria > HK1 > HK1 > HK1. Next base: position 5,093,719 of record OY282353.1, on the reverse strand, counting down.
CACGGACTGTGTCGAGGTGTGCCCGGTCGATTGTTTCCATGAAGGCCCCAACATGCTCGTCATCGATCCGGAGGAGTGCATCGACTGCACGCTGTGCGAGCCCGAATGCCCGGTCGAGGCGATCCTCTCCGAGGACGACCTCACCGACGAACAGCAGGAGTGGCTGCCGCTGAATGCGGAGCTCTCGCAGGAGTGGCCGGTGATCACCGAAATGAAGGCCGCGCCCGAAGACGCCGAGGAGTGGGAGAACGTCGAGGGCAAGGTCCAGTACCTGGAGCGCTGAACACGCAGGCGCGGCTCGGGACTTCCAACGGATCTCGCCGAGTGAGCCGGCGCGGCTCGAACCTCTCACCGGGGCACGTGGACGCGCCGGTGCGGTTCGGCTCCTTGTCGGAATGCGCCGGGCACGCGGGCGCGGCCAGGCTCCGCAAAGGAACAGCCGGGCGCGGCTCAGGCCTCTCCCCAGAACGCCCGGATCGCGGCGACGCCCTGTCCGCCGCTTCTCCGGGCAGCAGCGCCGTCCCCGTCTCCCAAGCCTCCGATCGCGAACACCGGCAGTCCCGCCCCCCGCGCCAACCGCTCGAAGCCGTCCCATCGGAGCACCGGGGCGCCCGGATGGGTCGGGGTCGCCCGTACCGGTCCCAGAACCACGAAGTCGCAGCCCGCGGCCCGTGCCCGTTCGAGATCGTCCGCGTCGTGACACGAGGCGCCGGCCAGGAAGCGCCTTCCATCCCGCGCGCCGCGAAATCCGCCGTCCATCCCGGGTCCCCGGCCCGCCGCTACGGCGGGGGGAGCAGCCTCCCGAAGCACCTGCGCCCGCGGACCGGAGGAGGGTGACCCGCGAACGTCCACGGCGGGCCGCTCGCGCAGCATCCGGGCCAGTCGCCGGCTGGTGAGATGGACGCCACCAGCGCCGCAGCGCCGCGCGACTTCGGGGACCGCGTTCACGAGCAGCGTCGCCCCGCCGCACCGGCAGACCTCCGCCGCCTGGCGACCGAGCTCCATCAGGGCCGACTCTTCGAGCGACTTCGCCCGGAGCTGGACCAGATCGAACCCCTGATCGACCCTGGCCGCGAGCCGGTCGAGGAATGCGCTCCAATCACGGCCCGGCTCCGGAGTGACGAGGTAGCGCCGGGGCAGCCGCAAGGCGGCAAGCACGGGGGCGTCGGCGGGCGGGAAGTCCGCCGGATCGAGCCTCCGGATCTCCCGCCACTCGACCCGCTGGCCTTCGCGGCCGTGCGGCTCGCCGGAGTACGACCCCACGCTCCACACGTCGAGCACCACGTCGCGGTCCGGATAGCGGTGCTCGGCCCGGATGAGGGGACAGGCGGCAAGCACGCGGATCCCGAGCTCCTCGGCAAGCTCGCGCGCGAGTCCGGCCTCGCGTGATTCCCCCGGCATGAGCTTACCGCCGGGAAACTCCCACCGACCCGCGAGGTGCGTTCCCTCTGGACGCCGCGCCACCAGCACGCGGCCCGAGGTATCGAACAGTACGCCGGCGACGACATGGATCCGTGGAGCAGCCATGACTCGCCCGGCGCCGCGACCGGCTCCGGTTTTCAACGGAGCCTGAACGGATTGAAGCCAGTGATCCGAACTGCGTGGATACGCCGATGGCGACGGCGCAAACCCGGATGCGCACGGCTCGTCATTTCACACTGACCGGGGACGCGTCCGCCATGAATGTTCCCACACCCATGCACACCGGACCGCTCGGCTCGACCGTCTCCGTCCTGCGCGTCGACGCGGAAACCGTCCCGAACGTCGAGCCCGCTCCTGGACGTGTCCCGCCTCAGGTCCGGTACTCGGCATTGATGGTGACGTACTGGTGCGAGAGGTCGCAGGTCCACACCCGGTCCTCGGCCTGGCCTCGGCCGAGCGTGATACGAATGACGATCTCGTCGCGGGAGACTGCCTCGGCGCCGGCCGCCTCGGTGTAGGCGGGGTTGCGCCCGCCGCCACTCACGATACACGTCCCGTTGAGCCAGATCCGGAGCCGGGCCGGATCGAGCCCGGCAACGCCGGCGCGACCCACCGCGGCGAGAATGCGCCCCCAGTTCGCATCGCTCGCATGGAGCGCGGTCTTCACCAGCGGCGAATGGGCGACGGTATAGGCGACGGCGAGGCATTCGGACCGGTCTCCACCCTCGGCCACCTCGACGGTGATGAATTTCGTCGCGCCTTCCCCATCCCGCACGATCGCCTGGGCCAACCGGCGCATCACGTCCCCGACCGCCCCGGCCAGCGTGGAGAACTCCGGCGTGCCTGCCACGACGGGCGAATTGCCCAGCGCCCCGGTCGCGGCGAGCACACAGGCGTCGTTCGTCGACGTGTCGCCGTCGACGGTGATCCGGTTGAAGCTCGCCTCCACCGCGTCGCGCGTCATCGAGCGCAGCGCATCCGGCGCGACGGCGGCATCGGTGGCGACGAACGCCAGCATCGTGGCCATGTTCGGGCAAATCATGCCGGAGCCCTTGGCGATTCCGGTGACTACCGCCCGACGGCCGCCGACGTCGACGGATCGGGAGACGCCCTTGGGAACGAGGTCCGTGGTCACGATGGCCGCCGCCGCATCCAGCCAGTCGTCTTCGCCCAACCGCCGGGTGGCAATCGGGACCGCGTGCTCGAACCGCTCGATCGACAGCGGCTCGCCGATGACCCCGGTGGAGAACGGCAGCACGCTCTCGACCGGCGCGCCGGTGGCATCGGCGACGATGGCGCAGCACCGTTTCGCGTCTTCGACCCCGCGCTCGCCGGTCCCGGCATTCGCGTTCCCGGCGTTGACGAGCAGGTAGCGGGGCGTCGTCCGGGCAAGGTGCTCGCGGGCGACGGTGACCGGGGCCGCGCAGAACGCATTGCGGGTGAACGTCGCCGTGCACGACGTGCCGGCCGCGAGCTCGAACAGGGTCAGATCGTCGCGTGGCTTGCTTCGGCCACCGAGCGCCGCGGTGGCGATGCGGACACCGGGCACGGCGGCGAGCGACGCGGGGGCATTCAATCCAACGGGCATCGGAGGGTGCTCCTCCTCACGTCAACCGGCCATGGCATTGCTTGTACTTCTTCCCCGAGCCGCATGGACAGGGTTCGTTTCGACCGACCTTGCGACCGCCGCGAACGTATGGAGAGCGATCGTCGGGCGGCCGGGACCGATACGCTCCGGCGCCGGCGGCTCCGGTCCGGTGGCGGTGCTCCGGAGACGCCCCGGACCCTGCGGCAGGTCGGCGCGCCACCCCGCCGCCGGCGGCTCGCAAGGGTTCCCCCATTGCCTCGGACACCTGCTTCGGCTCCGTCCGCAACGGCCCGGCCGATGCCTCGTCCACCGGCTCGGGGGGAGAGGCGTGGACGGCCTCGACCGGCGCGCTCCGGCGGCGGCGCGCCTCGACCGCCTCGACGTCCTCCTCGGCGCGCACCTGGACCTTCGACAGCACGCCCACGACCTCGGACTTGATCCGGCTGGTCAGCGCCTGGAACATCTCGAATGCTTCGCGCTTGTACTCCTGCTTCGGGTTCTTCTGGGCATAACCTCGCAGCCCGATGCCCTGGCGCAGGTAGTCCATCGACGCCAGATGCTCCTTCCAGCACTGATCCAGGATCTGGAGGGTGACCGCCTTCTCGAAATGCCGCATGACCTCGGAGCCGGCGTACTCTTCCTTGGCCTTGTACTGCGCAGCGATCGAGTCGAGGACGCGCGCGCGCAACGACTCCTCGTGCAGCTCGTCCTCTTCCTCGAGCCACCGGCCGACCGGGAGCCTTGCGGCGAACTCCTTCTCCAGGGCCGCCTCGAGCCCGGGGACGTCCCACAGCTCGTCGAGGCTCTCCGGCGGAATGAAGGCGTCGATGACCTCGTTCACGGTATCCGCGCGCAACGCTTCGATCTGGGCGGAGACGTCGTCGGTCTCCATCAGCTCGTTGCGCAGCGTATAGATCTCCCGGCGCTGGTCGCTGGCGACGTCGTCGTATTCCAGGAGCTGCTTGCGGATGTCGAAGTTGTAGGCCTCGACCTTGTGCTGGGCATTCTCGATCGCCTTCGTCACCCAGCGGTGCTCGATCGCCTCGCCGTGCTCCATGCCGAGCTTCTGCATGATCCCGCCGACGCGATCGGATGCGAACCGCCGCATCAGATCGTCCTTCAACGACAGGTAGAAGCGGCTCGACCCCGGATCGCCCTGCCGCCCGGAACGTCCGCGAAGCTGATTGTCGATGCGCCGCGACTCGTGGCGCTCGGTGCCGACGATGTGGAGCCCGCCGGCCGCAACCACCGCGTCATGACGCTCGCGCCATGCCGCCCGCGCCGCCTCGAGCTCCGTCTCGCCCGCGCCCTGCTGCGAAAGCTCTTCGAGCTCGGCGGCGAGGTTGCCGCCGAGCACGATGTCCGTGCCGCGGCCGGCCATGTTGGTCGCGATGGTCACCGCCCCGGGGCGCCCTGCCTGGACGACGATCGCCGCCTCCCGTGCGTGCTGCTTCGCGTTCAGCACCTCGTGCGCGACGTCCGCATCGCGGAGCATGCGTGCAAGCAGCTCCGAAGTCTCGATCGACGTCGTGCCGACCAGAACCGGCTGCTTCCGCGACCTGCAATCCCGGATGTCCTCCAGCACCGCCTCGAATTTCTCCTCCTGGGTGAGGAAGACGAGATCCGCCGTGTCGTCGCGGATCATGTCGAGATGGGTGGGGACGACGACGACCTCGAGACCGTAGATCTGCTGGAACTCCGCGGCTTCGGTATCCGCGGTGCCGGTCATGCCGGAGAGCTTGTCGTACAGCCGGAAGTAGTTCTGGAAGGTGATCGACGCCAGGGTCTGGTTCTCGTTCTGGATCGGCACCCCTTCCTTGGCCTCGATCGCCTGGTGCAGCCCTTCCGACCAGCGCCGGCCCGGCATCGTGCGTCCGGTGAACTCGTCGACGATCACGATCTGCCCGTCGCGCACGATGTACTCGACGTTGCGCTGGAACAGCGCATGCGCGCGCAACGCGGCGTTGAGGTGGTGCACCAGGACGATGTTGGTCGGATCGTAGAGACTCTGGCCTTCGGGGAGGATGCCGGCCTCCACGAGGACCGCTTCGACCTTCTCGTGGCCGTCCTCGGTCAGGTGGACCTGCTTCGCCTTCTCGTCGACCGAGTAGTCGCCGGGACCGTCTTCCTCGTGCTGGCGCTCGAGCCGGGGAATGATCCGGTTGACGCGAACGTACAGCTCGGAGCTCTCGTCCGTCGGTCCGGAGATGATGAGCGGGGTGCGGGCCTCGTCGATGAGGATCGAGTCGACCTCGTCGACGATCGCGAAGGCGAGCTCGCGCTGCATCTTGTCGGCGTTGCTGAACGCCATGTTGTCGCGCAGGTAATCGAAGCCGAGCTCGTTGTTCGTGGCGTAGACCACGTCCGCGGCATAGGCGTCGTGCTTGTCCCGGGGAGTCATTCCCGGAACCACGACACCGGTCCGCATGCCGAGAAATTCGTAGATTGCGCCCATCCACCGGGCATCGCGCTTCGCGAGGTAGTCGTTCACGGTGACGATGTGCACGCTACGGCCGGTGAGCGCGTTCAGATAGGCGGGGAGGGTGGCGACCAGCGTCTTGCCTTCCCCGGTGCGCATCTCGGCGATCCGGCCCTCGTGGAGGGTGATGCCGCCGAGCAACTGCACGTCGAAGGGGCGCATGTCGAGAGTACGCCGGCCGGCCTCGCGCACCACCGCGAACGCCTCGGGGAGCACCGATTCGAGCGGTTCCCCGTTGCCGACCCTGGTGCGAAGGGTCGCCGTCCGCGTGCGAAGCTCCTCGCCGGAGAGTGCGGAGAGCGCCGGTTCCAATGCGTTGATGCGCTCGACGGATCTGCGCATCCGGCGCAACTGCCGGTCATTGCGGGTGCCGACGACCTTGCTGAACAGGGTCTTGATCATGGTTGCGTGCGGATGTCCGTGCGATGTCTTTGCGATGGGTGGTGTTTCCATCTAGCCTGTGTGCAGTTTCCGTTCGACCGGAAAGTACGGTGCCTCGTTCCGAACGCTCCCGTCCATGGAAGACGATCCGCTCCGTCCTGGCCGGCGACAGGTCCGTCCTCGGAACACTGGCAAGGCACGCGGACGAACTGAGGCGTTGCGAAGAATCCCTCAAAGGCTACCTTGACCTGCCCGGGGCGGAAAGCCTCCGGGTCGCCGCAATCGAAGGCGGCGCCATCGTCGTCGTCGTCGACTCCGCGGCCCGGGGGGCGCGCCTGCGCTTTCTTGCGCCACGGATCGTCGCCCATGTCGCTCGCCTGCTCGGCCGCAAGGATCTCGACCGGATCGAGATTCGAGTCCGTCCGGTGTGCTGAGCGCCGGCGTATCCCCTCCCGGAGCGCTCTGCCGGCCGGTCGCGGCCGGGTCCTTGCGCCATGTCGCCGATCCGGGACCCGGGATGGAGGGAGGCGCCGTCGCGCATGGACCGACACTCGATCCGCAACGCCCGGCGGGGAGGCCGTCCGGTCCCGGCCCGGAGCATGGGCCGGTGTTCTCCTCTTCCGGAGAGCCGCCGCGGTGGTGGTCGTATCGCGGGTCTTCCGCCGGGGCTATGTCGCGGTGACCGGTTGCATGTAGATGATGGGTACGTCGACCTGATCGTCGAAGGTGGCGATCTCCCATGCGTTCTTGTCGGCAACCAAGGTCTTCAGGAGCTTGTTGTTGAGCTTGTGGCCCGACTTGTGGCCGTTGAAGAACCCGATGAGGCTGTGGCCCAGCAGGTACAGATCGCCGATGGCGTCCAGCACCTTGTGCTTGACGAACTCGTCCTCGTAGCGCAGTCCGTCTTCGTTGAGCACACGGTAGTCGTCGACGATGATGGCGTTGTCGAGGGTGCCGCCGAGGGCGAGGTTGTTCTCGCGCAGCCGTTCGAGATCACGCATGAATCCGAAGGTGCGCGCCCGGCTGACTTCCTTCACGAAAGAGGTTGTCGAGAAATCCACCGTCGCCTTGCTCGTGCTGCGGCGGAACGCGGGATGGTCGAACTCGATCGAGAACGAGACCTTGAATCCTTCGAAGGGCTCGAAGCACGCCCACTTGCTTCCTTCCTTCACCGCCACCGGCTTCCTGATCCGGATGAACTGCTTCGGAGCGTTCTGCTGCCTGACGCCGGCGGACTGGATGAGGAAGACGAACGGACCCGCGCTGCCGTCCATGATCGGCACTTCCGGCGCGCTCACGTCCACGTACGCGTTGTCTATGCCGAGTCCCGCCATCGCCGAGAGCAGGTGCTCGACCGTGGACACGCAGGCGTCACCGCGGCCCAGCGTGGTGGAGAGCGTGGTGTCTCCGACGTTCTCCGGACATGCCTTGATCTCGACCACGTCATCCAGATCGACCCTCCGGAAAACGATCCCGGTATTCGGCGGAGCGGGCCTGAGCGAGAGGTAGACCTTCAGGCCGCTGTGGAGCCCGACGCCCGACGCCCGGATGACGTTCTTCAACGTACACTGCCTGATCATCGTGCTGTCCGCTTCCCTCGTCGACTCATCTGCAACAGGTTCCCGCTCGATGCATCGCCATGACGTCCCGGAACCGCGGGAACGCACGGTGGGGGAAGCACAAGACGAAAATCCCTCGTTTGCGACATGTGGACGCTAACATAAAACTCCGGCCGGCACGACACGGAGCCCTTCTTCGCACGGGGCCTTTCGAAGTGCTTGCGCACCACGCGAGGCCGGGTCCTCAGTCCTTGTGCAGGCGCAGGAACCTCGGGATCCTCTGTTGGTCGCTGTCGCTGTCGCTGTCGTCCTCGAACTTCATCGGGATAGGCTCCGCCCGGTTCGGCTGCTTGCGAATGATGGTCGGCACCTCGAAGTCGCGATAGTAGTTTCCCGATGCGCCGCCGGACGCCGCATTGCCCGGCGCCGGCTCCGTGCTGACCAGCCGTACCGGCTGCTTGGCGGCCGGCTGCTTGGCGGCCGGCTGCTCGGAGTGGTCGAGGCCCGTCGCGACGACGGTGACCCGGACCTCGTCGCCCACCGATTCGTCGAGCGCGGTCCCCATGACCACCAGGGCGTCCTTCGACGCGACTTCGCCGATCGAATCCCCGGCCACGCGAACCTCGTGTATCCCCAGGTCCGACGTGGCCGTGATGTTGACGAGGATCCCGCGCGCGCCCTTCAGGTTGATGTCTTCGAGGAGCGGGCAGCGCATGGCGGCCTCGGCCGCGGCTCTGGCGCGGTCCTCGCCCGTCCCCCTGCCCGATCCCATCATCGCCCGGCCTTTCTCCGTCATCACGGTCTTCACGTCCGCGAAGTCGACGTTGATCATGCCGGGGCGGGTGATGAGCTCGGCGATCCCCTGCACCGCACCGAGCAGCACGTCGTTCGCCGCCGCGAACGCATCCTTCAGCGTGATCCGCTCTTCGAGCACGCTCAGCAGCTTCTCGTTGGGGATGGTGATGAGGGAATCCACGTGCTCGCTCAGTTCGGCGATCCCCTCCTGCGCGATCGCCATCCGCCGCTTGAGTTCGAACGGGAACGGCTTGGTGACCACTGCGACCGTCAGGATCCCCATCTCCCGCGCAATCTGCGCGATGATCGGAGAGGCGCCGGTGCCGGTGCCGCCGCCCATGCCTGCGGTGATGAACACCATGTCGGCTCCCTGGAGGAGATCGACCAGACGCTCGCGATCCTCCAGGGCCGCCTGGCGGCCGATCTCGGGATTGGCGCCGGCGCCGAGCCCCTTGGTGACGTTGGTGCCCAACTGCACGGCTTCGGCGCTGGAGACGGAGTTGTTCTTCAGTGCCTGGTAATCGGTGTTGACACAGAAGAACTCGACGCCCTCGACGTTGTTCGCCAACATGTGCTCGACGGCGTTGCCGCCGCCGCCGCCGACCCCGATGACGCGAATCACCGCGTTGTTGGTGGTCTCGACATACTCGAACATTGCAGACTCTCCTTGGTAGACACCACGGTTGACGATGTACGGAGAGGACGCCGGCCCCGGCGCTCCTCCCGCCTAGAAATTGCCCTCGAACCAGCTCTTCATCCGTCTCATGACCGCCTTGAACCCCCCGCCTTCGGAATCCGCCGGTATGCGGTGCGCCCCGTGCTTGTGGCCGAATTGAAGCAGACCCACACCGGTAGAGTGGATTGGGTTGCGAACCGTGTCGGTCAGGCCGGCAACCGCATGCGGGACGCCGAGCCGAACCGGCATGTGCAGGATTTCTTCGGCCAGCCCGATCAGTCCCTCCATCTTCGAGCTGCCACCGGTCAGTACCATGCCGGCCGCGACCAAATCCTCGAATCCGCTACGGCGAAGCTCCGCCTGGACGAGGTCGAGCAGCTCTTCGTAACGCGGCTCGACGACCTCACCCAGGATTTGGCGTGCGAGCCGGCGCGGAGGCCGATCGCCTACGCTCGGCACCTCGATGGTCTCGTCGGGCGCCGCGAGCTTCGCGAGCGCGCACGCGTGTCTGACCTTGATCTCCTCGGCGTACTGGGTCGGCGTGCGCAATGCCACCGCGATGTCGTTGGTGACGTGATCCCCGGCGATGGGGATGACCGCGGTATGCCGGATGGCGCCGTCGCTGAACACCGCGATGTCGGTGGTGCCGCCGCCGATGTCGACGAGACAGACGCCGAGTTCCTTTTCGTCGTCGAGCAGCACCGCCTCGCTCGATGCCAATTGCTCGAGGATGACGTCGTCGACCTCGAGACCGCAGTGGCGCACGCATTTGGTGATGTTCTGCGCCGCGCTGACCGCGCCGGTCACCATGTGGACCTTCGACTCCAGACGCACCCCCGACATGCCGGTCGGCTCCTGAATTCCTTCCTGGCCGTCGATGATGTATTCCTGCGGGATGGTGTGGAGGATCTGCTGATCGGACGGGATCGCGACGGCCCTTGCGGCATCGATGACCCGGTCCACATCGCCCGGGGTCACTTCCTTGTCACGGATCGGCACCACACCGTGAGAGTTGAGGCTGCGGATGTGGCTGCCCGCGATTCCGGTGAACACCGAATGGATCTGGCACCCCGACATCAGCTCCGCCTCTTCCACCGCACGCCGAATCGACTGCACGGTGGATTCGATGTTCACCACCACTCCCCTCTTCAATCCGCGCGATGGATGAATACCCATCCCGATGACCTCGATCCCGTCGCCGTCCACGATCTCGCCGACGATGGCGGACACCTTCGACGTTCCGATATCGAGACCCACGATGAGGTTCTTGTCCGATCGCTTCATCCCTGCTCCTTCCCACCGGAAGTACCGGTCTTCATGCGGACTGCGAAACCGTTCGGATAGCGGAGATCGACGCGCTCGACTTCATGGAGACGGCCCGCCAGCACTTTCGCGAGCGCTCTCGCACGGATCTCGACGTTGCGCCCCATCGCATCGGGCCGCATGACCAGGCGCGGACCGTCATGAAGCGCCGCGTGCAGCACTCCCCGTCGAGTGAGTTCGATGGCGGCGACCGGCGCGCCAAGCGGCGCGAGCACACGTTCGAGCGCGGCGTGCAGATCGAGCACACGCCGTTGCGAGCCTGCGGGGCCGGCGAGCACCGGCAGTGAATCGGCCATCCCGCCACCGCCCGGTGTAAAGTGCGTGCCGTCGCTCCCGAGGTAGCCGCCTCTCGCCCAGCGTGCGACCGCCACATGCTCGACCACCAGGATCTCGAAGTGGTCCGGCCACACTCGCCGGACCGTCGCTTCACGCACCCCGGGAACCTCGAGCGCGGCGCGCCGGAGCGCGTCCACGTCGATGCGGATCAGCCGCGAAGTGAGCAATGGCGCCACCGCACGCTCGATATCCGCCTTCGGTACCCGGACGAACTCGCCGCTGATGCGCACCGACTGCACGGGCAGGGTGACGACGGCGGCGAAAATCGGCAGCGCGACGCCAAGCGCGATCATGGCGGCGAGCAGGGCGCGGACCCCCTGGCGCGGGCGGCGGGCAGGACGAGGCAGCCCGCCCTCGCCGAGATCGAAGTCCAGCGTCTGCGTGCTCATGGGAGGCTGGTCTCCAGGATCCGCCAGACGAGATCGTCGAAGTCGATCCCGATCGCCTCTGCCGCCATCGGCACCAGGGAATGGCCGGTCATCCCGGGTGCGGTGTTCACGTCGATGAAGTGCGGATTCCCGGCGCCGTCGCAGACGAAGTCGACCCGTCCCCATCCCGATGCCCCGAGCACGTCGAATGCGGTCCTGGCCAGTCGCTTGAACGTCGTCTCGGTGCGCTCGCCGAGGCCGCACGGACAGTGGTATCGGGTGCCCGCCCCATCGGCGTACTTCGCTTCGTAGTCGTAAAGCTCGTGCGGGGTTTCGAGCCTGATCAGCGGGAGCTCGGCGTCGCCCAGGATGGCCGCGGTGTACTCGGGGCCGGTCAGAAACGGCTCGGCGATGATCTCGTCGTCGAAGCGCAACGCCTCGAACCAGGCGCGGTGCAGCGATTCGTCGTCGCGCACCTTCGAGACCCCGATGGTCGATCCCTCGTGCACCGGCTTCACCACCAGCGGATAGCCGAGGGCGGCGCCGGCATCGGGGAGCCGGCGTTCCGATTCGAGCATGACGAAGTCCGGGGTCGGGACGCCGCAGGCGCGCCACATGAGCTTCGAACGATGCTTGTCCATGGCCAGCGCGGAGCCGAGCACGCCGCTTCCCGTGTAGGGGAACCCCAGTGTGTCCAGCGCACCCTGGATCGTGCCGTCTTCGCCGCCGCGCCCGTGCAGGATGATGAACACCCGGTCGAACCCGCCGTGCATGAGCCGATCGGCCACGTCCTCGCCGCGATCGATCCCGCGCGCATCCACACCGCGGCGTTCGAGCGCGGCAAGCACCGCCGCACCGCTGACGAGCGACACCTCGCGCTCGGCCGAGGTCCCGCCGTACAGCACCGCCACCCGCCCGAACTCCGACGACCGCGTGATGCGCGGCGGTGGAAGGTCCCGGTGGTGTCCGATGCTCATCGCACCGCTCCCTCGGACGACGCCTCTCCGATGATGCGCACCTCCGGCTCGAGACGAACCCCCTGGCGTTTCTCCACCTCCGCGACGACCTTCCCGATCAGGGCCTCCACGTCGGCCGCCCGGGCGCCCGCGTCGTTGATGATGAAGTTGGCGTGCTTGTCGGAGATCACCGCACCGCCGATGCGGTGGCCCTTCAGTCCGCTGGCCTCGATGAGGCGCCCGGCGTAGTCGCCGGGCGGGTTGCGGAACACCGAGCCGCAGCTACGCGCGCCGGTCGGCTGCATCGCAGCGCGCTGGACGAGAAGCTGGCGGATGCGGGTGCCGGCCCGGTCCTCCGTATCCGGTTCGAGGACGATCCGGCAGGACACGAACCACTCTCCACGCGGCCCGTCCAGGGTCCGGTATCCATGCCGGTAGTCGGACGCGGGCCGCCACCGCCGCTTGCCGGCGGCGTCGATCGTCTCGACCTCGCGGACCGCCGGCCAGGTCTCGGTCCCGAAGGCGCCGGCATTCATCGCCAGCGCGCCGCCCATCGATCCGGGAATGCCGGCGAGGAACTCGCATCCGGTCAGCCGGTAACGCGCTGCGAGCCTGGCGACGCGCGGGCAGGCGGCGCCGGCTTCGACGTGGAGGATCGCCGGTCCGAGCCGTTCCACCGCACGTAGCCGGACGGTCGAGATGACCGTACCGCGCACCCCGCCGTCCCGCACCAGCAGGTTGCTGCCGAGCCCGATCCACAGCAGCGGTTCGCCCTCGGAAAGGTCCGCGAGAAACGCCGCCAGCTCATTGACGCCGGCCGGTTCGAAGTACCGGTCGGCGACGCCTCCGATCCCCCATACGGTATGCCGGGCCAGAGGCTCGCGACGGCGGAGCACACCGCCGCCCGCCTTCCCCCGCGGCATCGACACGCCGCCTCCACCGGAAACGACATCGGCCCCTCGCCGGCCTCCGCCGGCATGGCTGGCGCTCGCCGGCGACATCACGGCGCGGCCTCCGTCCGCCGTGACGCCAGCGCCCTGCCGATCGCCGCCGGTGCGGCGCCGATGTCGCCGGCGCCGAGGGTGAGGACCACGTCTCCGGGCCGCACCAGATCGAGGGCAAGGGTCTCGAGATCGGAGATCGTCTTGGCGAACACGGGATCGACCCTTCCTCGGGCCCGGATCGTGCGGCACAGCGCCCTGCCGTCGGCGAAGCTGATCGGCGCCTCGCCGGCCGGATGCACCTCCAGGACCACGAGCACCTCCAGGCCGCACAGCACCGCCGCGAAGTCGTCGATGAGATCGCGTGTCCTCGTGTATCGGTGAGGCTGGAAGAACACCACCAGCCGGCGCCGCGGCCAACCGGCCCGCACCGCTTCGAGCGTGGCCTCGATCTCGCGCGGGTGATGGGCGTAGTCGTCGATGACGGTGATCGGCCGCCCAGCGACCTCGAGGGCCGCGATCACCTGGATGCGCCGGCCGATCCCCTGGAACGATTCGAAGGTGCGGGCGATGTCCGCTTCGGATACGCCGAGCTCCCGCGCCACGGCAATCGCGGCCAGCGCATTGAGCACGTTGTGGCGTCCGGGGAGGTTCAGGGTCAGCTCTGTCGCCGCATCGGAGCCGGGCAGGATGACCGAGAACCGGGTGCGGGGACCGTCCGCGACGATACCGGTCGCCACCAGGTCCGCGCCGGTCTCGATCCCGTAGGTGAGGACCGGCGTCGTCACCCCGGGCAGCACCGCGCGGATATGCGGATCGTCGGCGCACAGCACCGCCAGTCCGTAGAACGGAAGCCGATGGAGGAATTCGAGGTACGTGTGGCGCAGCCGGTCGAAATCTCCCCCGTAGGTCGACATGTGGTCGGCGTCGATGTTGGTGACCACCGCGAAGACGGGATGAAGCAGAAGGAACGAGGCGTCGCTCTCGTCGGCCTCCGCCACCAGGTACTCGCCGGCTCCCAGCCTCGCGTTCGTGCCGGCCCCGAGGAGGCGACCTCCGATGACGAACGTCGGATCGAGCCCGCCTTCGGCGAGCAGGCTGGCGATGAGGCTCGTGGTGGTGGTCTTCCCGTGGGCGCCCGCCACCGCGATCCCGTGGCGGAACCGCATGAGCTCCGCGAGCATCTGCGCGCGAGGCACCACCGGGAGATGCCGGCGCCTCGCTTCCAGCACCTCCGGGTTGTCCTCCCCGATCGCCGCCGACACCACGACCGCCTCGGCGTGCGCGACGTGGGTCCGATCGTGGCCGATGTGCACCCGCACCCCGAACGAACGCAGCCGCGCGGTCATCGGGCCGGTGGCGACGTCGGAGCCGGTGACCTCGAAGCCGAGGGTATGGAGCACCTCCGCGATGCCGCCCATTCCCGCTCCGCCGATGCCGACGAAGTGCACACGGCGCACGCGACGCATGCCGGAGTAGGGATCGGCGAGGTCCGCCCGGCGGGGTGCCGGCTCAGCCACGGGCCACCTCCAGGCACTGGGCCGCCACCCGCTGCGCCGCATCGCGTACCGCGGCGGCGTATGCGGCCCGCGACATCGACCCGACACGGCCCCGGTCCTCGTGCAGCGCGCCGAGGGCCGCGGCCAGCGCACCGGCATCGAGGCGGTCCTGTGTGATCAGCATCGCCGCGCCGCGGTCGGCGAGAAAGCGTGCATTGCGGTACTGGTGGTCGTCGGTCGCGTACGGGAACGGGACGAGGATGGATGCGACCCCCACCGCCGCGAGCTCGGCCACGGTCATCGCGCCGGCGCGGCAGACCGCGACGTCGGTCCACGCGTACGCGGCGCCCATGTCCTCGATGTATCCGGTGATCTCCGCCTCGACCTCCAGCGAGGCATAGCCGTCGCGAGTCGCTTCGACGTGCGCCGGGCCGCACTGGTGCCGCACCGTGACTCTGGCACCGAGCGAATCGATCGCGAGCGCGCGGGGAACCACGTCATTGAGCGCGCGTGCCCCCTGGCTGCCGCCGATCACCAGCACCCTGAGACGGCCGCCGCGGTGCGCGAGCCGCATCTCCGGCACCGGACTGCGGGCGAGCGTCTCGCGCACCGGATTGCCGGTATGGATCGCATGTCTCCGGGCCGCGAAGCTGGCGGGAAACGCCTCCAGGACCCGGGTCGCAAACCAGGCGAGGATCCGATTGGTCAACCCCGGCACCGCATTCTGTTCGTGGATGACCAGCGGGATCCCGAGCGACCGCGCCACCAGCCCCCCGGGCCCGGCGCCGTAGCCGCCCATGCCGAGCACCACGTGGGGACGCACCCGCGCCAGCACCGCCATCGAACGCAGGCCTGAACGCAGGAGCTGGAGCGGCGCGACCAGCCACCGGGCGAGCCCCTTTCCGCGCAGCCCGGCCACCTTCGCGACGTGGAGCGGGAATCCCGCTGCGGGCACGAGGCGGGATTCGATACCCGTCGCGGTGCCGAGCCAGGAGACGTCGGCACCCATCGAGCGAAGCTGCTCCGCAACCGCCAGCGCCGGATAGACGTGCCCGCCGGTGCCTGCCGCGACCACGAGCAACCTCGTCACGACGCCGCCCGCCGTGGCATCGCCCTGCGCTCGTGGTCGATTCGAAGCAGAACGCCGATGCACGCGCCACTCACCATCAGACTCGATCCGCCATAGCTCATCAGCGGCAACGTGAGCCCCTTGGTCGGCAACAATCCGATGTTCACTCCGATGTTGACGAACGCATGCAGCCCGAGCAGCAAGCCGATGCCGTATGCGACGTACGCCGCGAACCGCGACTCCGCGGCCTCGGCGTGCCGGCCGATCGACAGCGCGCGAAGCACGATGAACGTGTAGAGACCGACGATGGTCAACGTGCCGGCGAGGCCGAGCTCTTCCGCGACCACCGAGAACAGGAAGTCGGTGTGCGCCTCCGGCAGGTAGAACAGCTTCTGTACGCCTTCACCCAGCCCCACCCCGAGCCAGCCGCCCCGGCCGATCGCGATGAGCGCCTGGGTGAGCTGGTAGCCACTGTCGTAGGGGTCCGCCCAGGGGTCGAGAAACGAGATCAGTCGTTCGATGATGTACGGCTTGGCCAGCGCCACCGCCGCCATCAGCGCGGCGGCGGCGCCGGCCCACAGCGTAAACCTCACGATGGGAACGCCGGCGAGAAAGAGCATCCCCAGAGCGGTGGCGCACAGCACGGCGGTAGCGCCGTGGTCCGGTTCGAGGAGCAACAGCAGGGAGACCACGACGAGCACCGCGAGCGGCTTGAGGAGCCCGGACCGCGTGGCCCGGACCTCTTCCGCCCGGCGCACGAGATAGCCCGCGAGATAGATCACGACGAACAGCTTCGCGAGCTCGGAGGGCTGCACGTTGAAGGTGCCGAAGCCGATCCACCGCACGCTGCCGTTGACCTCGCGTCCGATGCCGGGGATCAGCACGAGCACGAGCAGCGTCACTGCGGCGAGCATGAGGGCGGGACCGGCGCGCTCCCAGAGCCGTATCGGGGTCCGCGTGGCCAGCGCCATCGCTCCGGCCGCCAGGGCGAGGTGCGCGGACTGGCGCCAGAAGTAGGCGAGGGGATCGCCGTACACCCGCGCCGCGATCGGCGTCGATGCCGATGCGACCATCACCAGGCCGAGCGCGAGCACCGCCGCCACCGCGAGGATGAGCGGGACGTCGTGGCGATGCCCGAACGCCCCGGGGCCGATCGCCGCTGCCCGCGGCAGGGTCCGGACTCCCTCCGGCGCGATCACCGTCCGACCCTCGCGCGCACGATCTGCCGGAAGGCGTCGCCCCGCGCCTCGAAGTTCGCGAACATGTCGAAGCTCGCGCAGGCTGGAGAGAACAGCACGGTGTCGCCGGTGCGGGCGATCTGCGCTGCGACGTCGACGGCGGCGGCCAGGTCCGGCGCGTGCCGCACCTCGGTGCACCGGCCCAGCGTCGCACCGAGACGGGGGGCGTCGCGTCCGATGAGCACCGCGCACCTCACGTGGCGGCGCGCGGTCGCAAGCAGCGGCGAAAAGTCCGCTCCCTTGGCGACCCCTCCGGCGATCAGGACCACCGGTCCTTGCGCGCCGGCGCCGTCGATGGCGGCCACCGTCGCACCGACGTTCGTACCCTTGGAGTCGTTGATCCAGCACACGCCGCCACGGGAGGCGACCGTCTCGCAACGATGCGGCAGCCCGGCGCAGGCCTCGACCGCCGCGGACATGGCGCCGGCGTCCAGCCCCACCACGTCGCCGAGCGCGAAAGCGGCGAGCACGTTCGAGACGTTGTGCATCCCCGCGATGGGGATCGAGTCGACCGGCATGACCGGTACGCCGCGCCGCATGATCCGGGCCTCGCTCCCGCTCCCTTCGACGTACCACCGTGCCTGCGGGCGCGCCCGTGTGCTGAAACCGATGGTCGAGCCTCGATCGGCGCCGAGCGGTGAAGCCAGGGGATCGTCGAGGTTCGCGACCACCACCGTATCGCGGCTGAACACGCGACGTTTCGCCGCGACGTATTCGTCGAAGCTCTCGTACCGATCCAGGTGGTCCGCGCTGACGTTCAACACGGTGGCCGCGGCGGGACGCAGTGCGTTGGTGGTCTCGAGCTGGAAGCTGGACAACTCCAGCACGTAGAGCTCGTAACCCCGGCCGAGCAGCGACAGCGCCGGCGGTCCCAGGTTTCCGCCGCTTCCGGCCCGTACCCCGCCGCGCTTCGCCATGGCCGAGACGAGCGACGTGACGGTGCTCTTCCCGTTCGATCCGGTGATCGCGACGACCGGCGCATCGGCCGCTCGGGCGAAGAGCTCGATGTCGCCGATGATCCGCACGCCGCGCGCCGCCGCGGCCTGCAACGCCGGTTCCCGGACCGATACCCCCGGGCTCACGACGATCTCCGCGGCGGTGTCGAACACCGGCGCATCGAATCCACCGCAACGGACCTCGACCTCCGGGAACTCCGACTCGACCGCCGCGAGGCGGGGAGGGCGCTGGCGCGAATCCACCGCGACGACCTTTCTGTGCAGGCCGGCAAGGTGGCGCACGCACGAGAGTCCCGTCTCTCCCAGGCCGACGACGAGGGCGTGACCGGACGATGCGGGCGTACGCCCGCCGCTCATGGAGCCGGGGTTGACCATCCGGAGCGCGTTCATCACCCGATCACCGGATCTTGAGCGTCGTCAGCCCGACCAGGACCAGTACCACGGTGATGACCCAGAAGCGGACGATCACCCGTGGCTCCGGCCAGCCCTTGAGCTCGAAGTGATGGTGCAGCGGCGCCATGCGGAACATCCTCTTTCCGGTCAGCTTGAACGACGCCACCTGCAGGATGACGGATGCCGTCTCCATCACGAACACCCCGCCCATGATCAGCAGCACGAGCTCCTGACGGGCGAGAACGGCAATGAGTCCGAGCGCGGCGCCGAGCGCGAGGGCGCCGACGTCGCCCATGAAGACCTGCGCGGGGTAGGTGTTGTACCAGAGGAACCCGAGTCCGGCTCCCACGATCGAACCGCACAGGACGACGATCTCGCCGACGCCGGCGATGTACGGAAAGCCGAGGTAGCCCGAGAAGTTGCTGTGTCCGGTGACGTAGGCGAAGATTCCGAGCGCCCCCGCGACCATCACGGTGGGGAGGATCGCGAGGCCGTCGAGGCCGTCGGTGAGGTTCACCGCGTTGCTGGACCCGACGATGACGAAGTACGTGAGCACCACGTATCCCCAGCCGAGATCGAGTATGAAGTTCTTGAAGAAGGGGACGATGAGCTGGGTTTCGACGGGAAGCCGCGCGGTGTGGTAGAGAAAGACGGCGCATCCGAGGCCGATGGCCGATTGCCAGAAATACTTGTACCTCGCCGGCAGACCTTTCGGATCGCCGCGAACGAGCTTGCGGTAGTCGTCGGCCCAGCCGATCGCTCCGAACAGGAGCGTGACGATCAGCACCACCCACACGAACCGGTTCCCCAGATCGGCCCACAGGAGGGTGCTGGCGGAGACGGCGATGAGGATGAGCGCCCCACCCATGGTCGGGGTGCCGGTCTTGGAGAGATGGGACTGCGGGCCGTCGTCGCGCACCGTCTGACCGATCCGCGACCGGCTGAGCCCGCGAATCACGTATGGCCCGACGACGAGCGAGATCGCCAGCGCGGTCAGCGCCCCGAGGATGGCGCGCAGGGTGAGGTACTGGAAGACGTTGAATCCACTGTATTCCGCGGCCAGCCATTCGGTCAGAGCGAGCAGCATCAGTGCGCCCGCTCCGCGATCGCGTCCACCACGCGCTCCATCGCCATCGAACGGGATCCCTTGACGAGCACCGCCGCGCCACCCGGGAGCTCCTCCCGGAGCCGTTCGACCAGGGCGGTCCAGTCTTCGAAGTGGGTCGCGCCGCCGCCGAACGCACGCGCTGCTTCGACACTGAGGTCCCCGACCGCGAGCATGCGCTCCACCCCGTGACGCCTCGCGCGGCGGCCCGCTTCGGCATGAAGGCTCGCGCCGTCGGGGCCGAGCTCGGCCATGTCGCCGAGCACGAGCCAACGCGGCGCGGGCTTCTCGGCGAGCACCAGGAGCCCGGCCTGGAGCGAAACGGGGTTGGCGTTGTAGGTGTCGTCGATGATCTCGGCGCCCCGCGGGCCACGCTTCGACTCCAGACGCCCCTTCGCCGGCCGCACGGTGGCGAGACCGTCGCGGATGGCGTCGAGGCTTGCGCCCGCGGCGATCGCCGCCGCTGCCGCCGCGCCGGCGTTGAGCGCGTTATGCGCACCGGGAAGGGCGAGATCGATCGTCACTTCCCCCACCGGCGTGCCGAGCGAGACCAGCCTTCCCCCCGCGCCGGATGCCGCCCGCACCTGCACGTCCGCATCGGCGCCGGCGCCGAACGAGATGCAACGGCGGGGCTGCGCCAGCTCCCGCCACAGTCCCGCGTACGGGTCGTCGGCGTTGACGACCGCCGCCGCATCGTCAGGCAGGTGCTCCAACAACTCCCCCTTGGCGCGGGCGACGCCTTCGATGCTCCCGAATCCTTCGAGATGCGCCGGCGCGCATTGGGTGACGACCCCGACCGACGGCCGAACCAGGGTGGTGAGCGCGGCAATCTCGCCACGATGATTCGCTCCGAGTTCGACCACCGCCGCGCGATGCCCGGCATCGAAGTCGCACAACGTGAGCGGGACGCCGATCTCGTTGTTGAGGTTGCCGCGGGTGGCGGAGACCGGACCCGAGGTCCGGAAGATCGCGGCGGCCATTTCCTTGACCGTCGTCTTGCCGTTGCTTCCGGTGATCCCGACCAGGAGAAGATCGCGGAAGCGGTTCCTCCACGCCGCGGCGAGATCGCCGAGTGCCCGCACCGAATCGCGCGCGAGAATGAACGGCATCGAATCGCCCGGTACACGTTCGCCCAGGAACGCCGCCGCGCCGCGCCGCCGCGCGTCGCCGATGAAGTCGTGACCATCGAATCTCGGCCCGCGCACGGCAACGAACAACGCGCCCCGGGAGGTGGTACGCGAGTCGGTGCTGACCCCGTGAAACACGACGTCCCCCCCGGCCGCCCGGAGACCGAGCGCCGCGGCCGCTTCGCCGAGGTGCATCCGGATCACCGCCATGCCTCCAATGCACGGCGCGCCGCCGCGGTATCGCTGAACGGCAGCCTGGCGCCGTTGCACTCCTGGCTGAGCTCGTGTCCCTTGCCCGCGATCAGCACCACGTCGGCCGCACGTGCTCCGGTGATCGCACGGTGAATCGCCCGCCCGCGGTCACGTTCGATACGTACGGTGCCGGGCTCGGTGAATCCTTCGATGATGTCGGCGACGATCGCGTCGCCGTTCTCGCCGCGGGGATTGTCGTCGGTGACGATGATCCTGTCGGCGCCCGCTTGCGCCGCCTCCGCCATCTGCGGCCGCTTGCCGCGGTCCCGCTCCCCGCCGCATCCGAACACGCACCAGAGCGCTCCCTCGCAGAGCGGCCTGAGCGCGGCCAGGGCGTTGCGCAAGGCGTCGGGGGTATGCGAGTAATCGACGACGACGAGGGGCCGCGGGCCGCCGCCCATCCGTTGCATTCGGCCTGTAATCGGCTCGGCGCCGCCCAACCGGTCGAGCACCGCCTCGAGCCGGTGTCCGTGAAGGCACGCGACCGCGATCGCCGCCAGCAGGTTGTACGCGTTGAACCGGCCGATGAGGCGGGTAGCCAGTGTCCCGTTTCCCCACGGCGATGCAACGTCCAGCGACAACCCCTGCCCCTCCAGGGTGGTGCGGCCCCGCAGGACCGGCGTGGAGGCAACCGGAGGGCGCCCGTCATCGAGGGTCAGCGCGACGGATTCGACACCGGCCGACAGCGAACCGAGCAGATCACGTCCGAACGGATCGTCGCTGTTGATCACCGCATGCGCGAGGCCCGGCATGTCGAACAGGGACGCCTTGGCGCGCGCATAGGCGTCCATGCCCGGGTGGTAGTCGAGGTGATCGCGGCTCAGGTTGGTGAACACTGCGGTATCGACGTGCACCGCGTCGATCCGGCGCTGGTCGAGCGCGTGGGACGAGACCTCCATGACCAGCATGTCGATCCCGGAATCCAGCAGCTCCGCAAGCCGGCGGTGGATCTCGATCGAACCCGGGGTGGTGAGGGTCGCGGTGTCCAGCGCCCCCGGCCGGCCGGCGCCCAGGGTGCCCATCACCGCGCATCGATCCCCGCAGCCTCGCGCCGCGAGATGCGCGACGCTCGTCTTTCCGTTCGTTCCGGTCACCGCGGCAACGGACAGGCGCCCCGACGGGTCTCCGTAGAAACGCGACGCGGCGTGTCCCATCGCGCTCGCGACGTCGGGGGCTCCCACCACCACCGTCCCCGCGTCGAGCCGCGCGCGCGCCGATCCGCCCTCGATGACGACGGCCGCGGCGCCGGATGCGATCGCGCCGGCCGTGAATCGGCTCGCATCGACCCGCTGGCCCTGGCGTGCAAAGAACAACGCTCCGGGCACCACCGCGCGACTGTCGTCGCATACCGCGGTCACCGCCCGGTCGAGCCGGACGGGGATCGACGCGTATCCCTCGAGCAGTGTCCCCAGGCTCGGGGAGGTCGAAGCGTCGCACACCGGCGCCGGCACGTTCATGGGGTCCTCTCCGACCGCGGGGCCGGCGACGCCGCAGCGACGCTGATCACGGGGCTTCGCATCATCTCCGGGTCGTCGGGTGCGATACCCAGCACGCGCAACGAGCCCTCCACGATGTCCGAGAACACCGGGGCCGCGACCACCCCCCCGTAGTAGTCGTCGCCCCCGGGCTCGTCGATGACCACCACCACCGAGAGCCTCGGGCCGCTCATCGGCGCCAGGCCGGCAAATGCCGAGTGGTATCGGTCCTGGCTGTAGCCGCCGGCTTCCGACTTCCTGGTGGTCCCCGTCTTCCCGCCGACACGGTAGCCGTCCACCCGCGCCCGGAGAGCCGTCCCTCCCGGCTCGACCACTTCTTCGAGCATCCCGAGAACCTGGCCGGCGACGGAGGCGGGCATCGCCCGTGGAGCGGGCGCGGTGCCGTTGGTCTTGATGAAGCTTACCTCGGGAAGCACGCCACCATTGCCGAATGCGGCGTAAGCCCGGGCGATCTGCAGCGGGGTGGTGGAGAGTCCGTATCCGAACGACAGGGTGACGCGATGGATCTTGCGCCAGCCGCCGGAGTCGGTCAGCGCGCCCTCCGCCTCACCGGGAAATCGGCTCCCGGTCGATGCCCCGAAGCCGACCCGGTGGAACATGTCCCGGAGGTCGGCGGGATCCAGCTCCAGGGCGAGCTTGCCGGCCCCCACGTTGCTCGACTTCTTGATGACCATTCGGACGTCGATGACGCCGTAGTTCCGGACATCGCTGATCGTATGCCGGCCGACCTTCATGAAACCCGGCCGTGTGTCGAGGATCGAGTCCGGACGGACGATCCCCGCCTGCAGCGCCGCCGCCACCGTGAACGGCTTGACCGTGGAGCCCGGTTCCAGCAGATCCGTGACCGCACGGTTCCGGAAGCGCCGGCTCGACCGATCCCCGCGATCGTTCGGGTTGAACGAAGGCAGGTTGGCCATCGCCAGCACTTCTCCGGTACGCACGTCCAGGACTACCGCGGAGCCGGCCCGGGCACGATGACGTTGCACCCCCTGCCGAAGCGCCCGGTAGGTCAGGGACTGGATCCGCCGATCGATGCTCAGGACGATGTCACGCCCCGGATACGCGGGGCGGATCCTCTCCAGGTTCTCCACGATCCGTCCCAGGCGGTCCTTGACGACCCGCCTCGCGCCGCTCTCGCCGGACAGTACGTCGTCGAACGCCAGCTCGAGTCCTTCCTGGCCGGTGTCGTCGATGCCGGTGAACCCGAGGACGTGGCTGGCCGCCCCGCCCATCGGGTAGTACCGACGGTACTCGGGCTTCAAGTGCACCCCGTTCATGCCGAGCGCACCGACCGCCTCGGCGACGGAAGGATCGACATGGCGGCGCACATAGACGAACCCGCGGTTGCTCCGCCCTTCGATCACCTGCTCGATCGAGCCCGGATCGAGGGTAAGGGCATGCTCGATCTCCGGCCACCTCGAACGCGAGGCCGCCAGTTTCCCGGGATTCACCCATACCGACGCGAGCGGGGTGCTGACCGCGAGCGGTTCGCCGTTGCGATCGAGGAGCATCCCGCGATGTGCGGGAATCTTCTCGATGCGCAGATGGCGGGCGTCACCCTCTTCATTCAGGAACGCGTTGTGGTTGAGCTGCAGATCGACCACACGCCATATCAATCCGGCCGCGGCCACGACGACGCACGCAGCAACGAGATGCCATCGGGGAAAGAATGGTTTGGTGGACATGCGGCTACCCATCGGTCAATCCCCCGGCTCGGCGGCGACCAGCACGGTCGCACCCGCGCGGGACAGGTGGAGGTGCAGCTTCTCCGCTGCGATTCGTTCGATCCGATCGCTCGCGGCCCAGGTACTCTGCTCGATCTGGAGCTTTCCCCACTCGACCTGGAGTCGATCGCGCCGTTCGTCGAGCTCGTCGAGTTCGACGAACAGGCTCCGGCGCTCGTGCTGCGTCCGCACGACCAGCACCGCGCTCGCGACGACCGCGAGCAGGAGGATGCCGGTGGCGATCGCGGTCCGCATCACCGGCTCCGCTCCGCCACCCGCAGCACCGCACTGCGGGAACGCGGGTTCGCCGCGACCTCGCCTTCACGCGGCCGCCGGGCCGACGCCACCGGGGTCATGGCGCCGGCGCAACGGCGCCCATCGACGAGAGGCAGGCGGCGTGGGTATGCGGGGACCGCATCGTCGCCCCGCATGAAGCGTTTGACGATGCGGTCTTCGAGGGAATGGAAGCTCAGCACCACGAGCCTTCCACCCGGAACGAGCAGGTGCGGCGCCGCCGCGAGTCCCCGCTCCAGCTCTCCAAGCTCGTCGTTGACGTGCATCCGCATGGCCTGGAAGGTGCGGGTCGCGGGATGCACGCGGGCACGGGTTCCGCCCCTTCGCACGACGCTCGCGACGATGGCCGCCAGCCGCCGGGTGGATTCGACCGGAGTGCCTCGCCCGCGTTCGGCCGCCACCGCGCGCGCGATGCGCCGCGCCGCGCGTTCTTCGCCGAGCTCGCGCAATATCCGCCCGATCTCCTGCTCGGATGCGTCCGCGAGCCACTCGGCCGCGGATACGCCGGCCCCCGGATCCATCCGCATGTCCAGGGGTCCGTCGTGCAGGAAGCTGAATCCGCGCCCGGGTTCGTCGAGTTGGGGGGAGGAGACGCCGAGGTCCATCAGCATCCCGTCAACGCGCCCGGTGAGGCCGGCAGCGCTCACGATGTCGCCGATTTCGCCGAAGCGCGCGTGGTGCGCCGACACTCGCGGATCGGAACGGGCGAGTTCGCGCGCGGCCTCCACCGCTTGCGGATCGCGGTCGATGGCCAGCACCCGGCCCGCCGGCTCGATTCGATCGAGCAACGCCCGGGTATGTCCGCCACGCCCGAACGTGCAATCGACGTAGCAGCCGCCGGGGCGCGGCGCAACCGCCTCGACGACCTCGTCGAGCATGACGGGAACGTGCCCTGATGCATGACCGCCCATGTCGTGCAGTGTCCGTGCGGATCGCCGATGGAGCACACCGGTGCGCTCCCGCGCACAACACCGGCGGCGAAACGACCTCGCGCCCCGGAACCTCTCGAAACGCATGCCTGCCGGGGCCGCAGCCCCTGGGCCGGTTCCCGGAAACAGGCCGCCTCGCAGCGACTCACGCGGCTCGGTCCCCGTTCGGCGCCTCATCGTCCCCGCCCCCCTCCCCCGAAGGGGGGAAGTCCCGATTCAGCCGCCTGCATCGCATCGTCGTTCACGGCGGTGATCCGAGGCCGGGAGCATCGTTGGGAGAGGCGGACCGGCTCACGAGGATGTCGCAGGGCTCGCCGAACCGGCTCGCGGCCGGTGAGTCCATGCCTTGTTCCCGGCGAACTCCTCGCTGCTGCGCGCACTCCATTTCGACGCGTTCCACAGCTCGAATTTCTCGCCCCAGCCGACCATCGACACCTCCTTCTTGAGATCGGCATGCGCGCGCAGCGGCGGGGGGATCAGCAGGCGGCCATGCGAGTCGATCTCGCAGTCGGTGGCGTTGCCGATCACCAGGCGGCACGTCCATTCCGCCCGGGCTCTCGCCTCGTCCTCCGCCTCCGGCCTCAGATCGGGATGCTGGCGCAGCCTGTCCTCGATACGCTTCCACTCCGCGAGGGGGTACACCACGAGGCAATCCTCGTACTCACCCTTGGTGATCACCATCTGGAAGGCGGATTCCGCCATGATGCAGTCGCGGTACCTTTTCGGCACCGCGATCCTGCCCTTGGCGTCCATGTTGAGCTGGTGGCTGCCGCGAAACACTGGAGTCCCCGCAGCTAGAAACTACACTTGCCACCACCTTAGACCACTTCAATCCAAAAATTCAAGAAAAATGAATACTAAATCCCACCTTGGCCATATGATCCGGAAACCCGACAGGTGCCGGGGAGATGACCACCTCTCTCGGATCTTAGATAATTCAATAATATTCAATGAGTTATATGATCATACCTGAAGCTGGCGGGGAAAATCGGGAAATCCTCGACGCCACCTCTGATATCGCGGCCATGCGAACCGCGGACAAACGGATCCACCTGGGCCCACCGGAGCCGGAAGGCGAAGCGCCCTCCGTCGCCGAAGACCTGCCGAGGCGGTGTGGCCGGCTTGCACGGGAGGATCGCCCGGAGCGGACCCGCGAAGCGGGCCGTTCTGCCTGAAGGAAGCGGGAGCCGACCTGTAAGCCGGGTTCTGTCGAAGGCAGCCATTCATCTGCGACGCACGTCGCCGTACGCCTGTAGCGACCTACCCGGGAGCGGCGCGGGCCACGCCTGGTCGCCGGCCGGCGACCCGCTCCCCTATTTGGTCTTGCTCCGGGTGGGGTTTACCCTGCCACCGGTGTTACCACCGGCGCGGTGCGCTCTTACCGCACCTTTTCACCCTTGCCTCGCATCCTCGCGGACCGGAGGCGGTCTGTTTTCTGTGGCACTTTCCGTGGGCTCGCGCCCCCCAGGCGTTACCTGGCACCCTGCCCTGCGGAGCCCGGACTTTCCTCCGCCCCGAAATTCGAAGCAGCGACTGCCCGGTCGACTCCCGCTCGGCGCAGTGTGACACGAGCGTACCGTGTTTCAAGACCACGTCCCGGTGGAACGCCCCCTGGGCCAATCCCGACCCCGCCGGCAGGAACGCCGTAATTGAATGCCCGGGCGGCTGGAGCGGCCGGGAAATCCCGTCGTGAATCGCGTCCCGGAAGGCCGGCGAGAGACGCCGGCTCCGGATGGAGGCAGGCGTCGCGCCCCGGCCACCGGCGGCTGGTGAGAAATGCGGGCTATGCCCGATCACGCCCGGGAGTCGCCGGCGAGCTCCAGCGCGCGGCGGTACAGGGCGTTGCGCGGCCGTCCGGTCAGCCGCGCCGCCACCGCCGCAGCCTGCCCCACCGGGATTTCTTCGTCGAGCATCGCCCGAAGCACCGCATCCGTCGCGTCGTCATCGACCGGCGCGGGCACCCCTCCGCGCACCACCACCACGATCTCGCCGCGGGCCGGGACCCGGCCGTCCCGGGCCTGGGTCAGCAGATGGTCGAGGCGCCCCGCGAAGACCGATTCGAAACGCTTGGTGAGCTCGCGGGCGATCACCGCCTCGCGATCGTCCCCGAACACCGCGCGGAGATCGGCCAGCGCTTCCACGATTCGATGCGGCGCCTCGTAGAACACCATCGTCCGTGTCTCTCCCGCCAGCCTCTCGATCGCACGCACCCTTCGCGGCCGGCGCGCCGGCAGGAATCCTTCGAAGGTGAACCGATCGGTGGGGAGCCCGGAGATGCTGAGCGCCGCGGTGACCGCGCTCGGCCCCGGCACGCAATGCACCGGAACGTCATGCGAGCGTGCTTCGCGCACCAGCACGTATCCCGGATCGTTCACGAGGGGCGTTCCGGCGTCGCTGACCAGCGCAAAGCGTTTCCCTTCCAGCAGCCGGGCGAGGACCCACGGGGTCTGCTCGCGTTCGTTGTGCTCGTGGAAGGCCCGGGTCGGGGTCGAAATCGCATACCGGTCGAACAGCGTCCTCGTCCGCCGCGTATCTTCGGCAAGCACCGTATCGACCTCGCGCAACACCATGCACGCGCGCCCCGAGAGATCGTCGAGATTCCCTATCGGGGTCGCCACCACGTACAGCACGCCGTGCGTCCCGTGCCCCGCCAAGTCCGGAGTCTCCACCACGACAGCGCCCGGACGCAGTGTAGCGCAGCCGGCAATGGGTAGCGGGCGGACACGCCATCGGTTGACGGGGCGGAGCGAGGGACGGCGCGCCGGCTTCCTCCGCCTGACGAAGGGCGGGTTGGCCCCGCCGGGACGAATGCTTCAGAATCACCGCCACCAGGTCCGTACCATGCAGATCGCGACAGGTCGAGGTGCGGCCGGGCCGGATTCGCCGCGCAGGCGAAATACCGTTGAAGGGATTTCCGACCGATTCGCGACGCGAGAACGCGGATGAGCCGAACGATTCCATGAGAACGATTCTCGCCGCCATGATGTCGGTCATCGTGCTCGCGGGGTGCCAGGGCCCGGGGGTGCGCGAGACGGCCGAGGCCGTGCCGGAGACGACGGCGTTGGAGTTCATCGCGGATGGCCGTTACGAGGAAGCCGCGAACCAGTACGCGGCGCTGTCGCGCGGCGCACGGGGAGCGGCGGCTCAGGATCTGATGTTGAAGGCCATCGCGCTGCTGCTCGACGTCGGGCGGCCAAGCCGTGCCGCCGGACTGATGGAAGAGCTTGCCGGACAGGCCATCTCCGAAGATCTGGCGCCGCAACGCGACCTCCTGTTGGCGGACCTCGCGTTGCGGCAGGGTGCGCCGGAGCGGACCATCGAGCTGCTCTCGGGTGTCCCGGAGAGCCGTTTCGGCCCGGAATCCACCACGAAGGCCCATCTGCTTCGGGCGCGCGCCTACGAGGATACCGGCCGTTTCATGGAGGCGGCGCGGGAGCGGATCGCGCTCGATGCGGTGCTCGTTGACGACACCCTTCGGGCAGCGAACCACAGCGCGCTGTGGGATGCGCTCACCCGCGCCGACCGCAGCCGGCGGGAACGGGAGCGGCCACTCGCGGCCGGCACGTTGACCGGCTGGCTTCGCCTCGCGGCAATCCTCGAAGAGCATCGATCATCTCCCGCGGCCCTCGAACGTGCGTTGACGCAATGGCAGACCGCATTCCCTACCCATCCCGCCAACGGAGAAATCGTCGCCACGATGCTCGGCGCAGTGCGCGAATCGGTGCGCCAGCCGACCCTGATCGCATTGCTGGCCCCCTTTCATGGAGACTTCACCGAGGCGGCGGAAGCAATCAGGGACGGGTTTCTGGCCGCGTGGTACGCCGACGCGGCGAACGCGCAGCGTCCGGCCATCGCGGTCCACGACACCTCGTTCGAGGCGATCGACGTCGTCTACGCGCGCGCGGTCGAAGCCGGTGCGGATTTCGTGGTCGGTCCGCTTCGACGCGGACCGGCCACCTCCCTCGCGTGCGGCGACACGCCGCTCGTCACCACCCTGGTGTTGAACGAGACCGACGGGAGCCCGACCCCCGGCGCGGAGAACGCTCGAACGTGCGGCCCGGACCACACCGTGCCGGAGCTCTACCACTTCACCCTCTCGCCCGAGGTGGAGGCGCGGCAGGTCGCCGAGCAGGCATGGATCGGCGGATTCGCGAAGGCCATCGTGTTCACCCGGGAGGGCGCATGGGGTGAACGTGTCTACCGGGCCTTCGCCGGCGAATGGGAGCGGCTCGGCGGCCTGCTGCTCGAGCATCGTGTCCTGCCTCCGGCCGCGGCCGACGTCGGAGAGCCGACCGCGGCGGCCCTTGGCGTCTCGCGCAGCCACGCGCGAGCGCGCGACGTGAGCCGCATCATCGGACGCGGGGTGGAGCACGAGCCGCGCCGCCGGCAGGACGTGGACTTCGTCTTCATGGCCGCGTTTCCTGCCGGCGCCCGCCAACTCATGCCCCAGCTCGCCTTCCACCACGGGGCGGAGCTGCCGGTCTATGCCACCTCCCATGTCTGGTCCGGCGTGCCCGATCCGACCAACGACCGCGATCTCGACGGAGTGGTGTTCGGCGACATGCCGTGGCTGGTCGCACCGTCGGAATCGGATCGGCTCCTGCACGGGCAGATCGGCGCCGCGCTCGCGGAGCGGGGTTCGAGGTTCCCACGGCTCTACGCCTTCGGGGCGGACGCCTACCGGCTCGCGACGGGACTGCGGCGCATCACCGGGGATCGGCTCGCGAGCTTCGACGGACACACCGGGAGATTGTCCGTGGGCGCCAACCACCGAATCGTGCGCCGGCTGACGTGGGCGTGTTTCGCCAACGGAATTCCCGCACCCTGCAAACCGGACGGCGCCAGCGTTGAGTCCCCGGAACCATCGGCTGTCCGGTAGACCGGACGCGGTCGGACGCGATGCCGAAGGGCTGGCGGAACACTTCCTCGCCCGGCGTGGTCTCATGCCGGTCAGCCGCAACTACCGGTGTCGGCGTGGCGAGATCGACCTCGTGATGCGCGACACGGACACCCTCGTCTTCGTGGAGGTGCGGCGGCGCAGGAGCCGCGCGTTCGGCGGCGGGCTGGACAGCGTCGACGCGCGCAAGCGGGCACGCATCGTCGCGGCGGCCGAGCACTACCTCATGGTGAACCGAATCGGCGATGACCGTCCGTGCAGATTCGACGTGGTGGCCATCGACGGACCGCCCCGAAGTGCGACGATCGAGTGGGTCCGCGGCGCCTTCGATGGGTAGGAGCGGCGGCGTCTCGTAGCCGTCACGGGCGACGGGCCGTAGAATGCAGCGGCAAACGACAGTTGTATGCGGAGGATCGGCAACATGAAAATCTGCAAGATGGCGGGCGTCGTCCTCTGCCTGCTCTGCGTTCCGATGATCCAGGGCTGCGCCGGCGCGCTGGTGCCCGGAGCGATGACCGGTGCGGTGGGCGCGGCGGGCGCGGTAGCTGGCCAGGAGCGACGCACCCCCGGTACGTTCATCGACGACGAGCTCATTGAACACAAGGTGGCCTCGGCGATAGCCGAGGATGTACTCCTGTCGGACCAGACCCACATCAACGCGACGAGCTTCAACGGTATCGTGCTGCTGACCGGCGAAGCGCCCGGCGAATCGTTGCGCACCCGCATCACCGAGATCGCGCGCAGCATCGACAAGGTCCGCGGCGTGCAGAACGAGATCGCACTTCTGGCGCCCAGCACGCTCCTGGCGCGAGCGGGCGATGCCGTGGTGACCGGCAAGGTCAAGGCTGCGTTGTTCCGGGACAAGGAGATCAGCGCAGGGCGGGTCAAGGTGGTCACCGAGAGGGGCGTCGTCTACCTCATGGGGCTGCTCAGACAGGAAGAGGTCGATCGGGCAACGGAGATTGCGCGGCGCGTGGGCGGCGTCCAGCGTGTCGTGAAGGTCGTTGACTACGTCGAGTGACCGGGCGGCGCCCGATGTGGTGATCGGCTACTTCACCACCTTGAGGCTGGGTCGACTCCGCGGCCGCGGAGGCGGTCGATCACCGCCCGAATCGGGAAACGACATCCCCGTACCATTCTCCCGGGCCATGATCGCGAGTACCGCCCGGATCGGCACCATCACGTCGAAGGGAGTGCCGCCGAAGCGGGCGCTGAACTCCACCCGCTCATTGCCGAGACTGAGCCCGCGAACCGCGGTGGGGGAGACGTTGAGCACGATCTTCCCTTCACGGACGTAGGCGGTGGGGACCCGGACCTGCTCCTGTTGCGCATCGACGACGATCTGCGGAGTCAGGTCGTTGTCGGTGATCCACTCGTACACGGCCCGAAGCAGATACGGGCGACTCGACGTCATCTCGAATGCGCCGGTGCTCACCGTGCGGTTTGCCCGCCCTGTGCTCAGCCGCCGCGAAGCTCGTGCTCCGCCTCGGTCAGGCTTTGCGCGAACGCTTCCCGCTCGAAGATTCTGTCGGCGAACTTCTGCAGCGACTTCGCATGCGCCGGGAGGCGCACCCCATAGGCCGGCAGGCGCCACAGTATCGGAGCGAGATAGCAGTCGACGAGCGAGTAGTCGTCGGACATGAAGTACGTCTTCTGCGCGAAGATCGGCGCGAGCGTCGAAAGATGATCGCGCAGGCTCTTCTTTGCGACCTTCGAGACTCCCTTGTCACCGCGCTCCATGTCGTCGAGCAGGGCATAGAAGTCGCGCTGGAGACGATACCGGTACAGCCTGTTGCTGGCGCGCGCTACCGGGTCGACGGGCATCAGGGGCGGGTGCGGAAAGCGCTCGTCGAGATACTCCATGATGATCTGCGGCTCGTACAGGACCAGGTCACGATCGACGAGGGTAAGTATGTCGCTGTACGGATTCAGATCGTTCAGATCCTCCGGCTTGTCGTCCATCGTCACTTGGTGGATGTCGACGTTGATCGCCTTCTCCGCAAGCACGAAGCGCACCGCGTGACTCGCGGGATCCGTCGGGTCGGAGTACAACGACATGACGGAGCGGCGATTTGCGAGCAGGGCGGAATCAAGATCCTTCATGAATCATCGGCTCGATGTCTCGTCACGAGGGACCCGAACCAGCCATGCTGGCTCACGCCGTCAATGGACATCTTTCCAGTACTCCTTGTAAAGGGCTCTCAGGATCAGCGCAAGCACGATCAGAAACAGGACGACCCAGAATCCAAGCGCCTGACGTTCGAGCCTGGACGGCTCGCCGGCGTAGACGAGGAAGTTCACGAGGTCCCGCATCGCCCCGCGATACTCCCCGGGCGCCATCTCCCCGGGCTCGGCCACCGTCAGCCGATCCGTCACCGCCGCATGGCTCCCGTCGGGCATCGTCGCGCTCTTGCGAACGAGGACGTCGTCGCCGTCCACGGCGAGGCCGACGGCGTGCACCTCCCGCGCTCCCTCCGGAACGTCGCCCGGGACGTATTCCTGCCAGCCCTGCAGCGGAGCAAGGACGTGCGGCATGCCGACGTCGCCGAACACGACGTTGTTCACGCCGAAGGGCCGCGAGGGGTCCGGGTCCGCGTAGAACGTCACGAGGTAGGAGTACAGCCAGTCGGGGCCGTGCGCACGCGCGGTGACGGACAGGTCCGGCGGCGCCACGCCGAACCACTTCGCCGCCGCCTCCGGGCGCATCGCGATGGTCATCGGGTCCGTGACCTTGTCCGCTGCGAACAGGAGGTTCTCCCTCACCTGCTCGTCGCCGAGGCCGAGGTCGCGCCCCATGCGGTCGTAGCGCATGAAGGACAGGGAGTGGCAGCCGAGGCAGTAGTTCACGTAGATCCGGGCGCCGCGCTGCAGCGAAGCGGTGTCCTCGACATCGGTCCTTGCGGTGAGGAGGTCGAGCCCGCCGCCGGCGCTCCAGCCCGCCGCGGCCCACGCCGAGAGCAGGAGGGCCACCACCGTCCGCTTCATGACGTCACCCTCTCGGGCTCGACGCCCGACTCGTTGAGGCGCGTATGCACCGGCAGCAGCAGGAACGTCACGAAGTAGCCGAGGGGCAGCAGGGCGCTCAGCATCATCAGCCCCTGCTTCGCTTCGTCGTAGCGGATCGCGTCGAAGATCAGCAGGAGCACGACGAGCGCGCCGAAGAGCCTGTAGCTGAATCCGGCCGTGCGCTCTTTCGAGTAGACCCACAGCATGAGGAAGAACGCGAAGTACAGCTCGCCGAGCCGCAGACCCAGCTCGGACTTGCCGGGGGTGGGCGGCTGGGTGCCGAGCCAGCCGAGCACGATGAAGGTCACCGCGAACAGGATCAGCAGCAGGGCGAACAGCTTCGAGCGGTACCGGACCGACTTCACGGGATGGCGGTCGAGCCAGGGGAGGATGAAGAAGATCAGCGTTGCCGCGAACATCGCGATCACGCCGGTGAGCTTGTCCGGGATGGCCCGCAGGATCGCGTAGTACGGCGTGAAGTACCACACCGGCAGGATGTGCTCGGGCGTTTGCAGCGGATTCGCGGGCACGAAGTTCGCGCTTTCGAGGAACCATCCGCCGAACTCCGGCGCGTAGAAGACGACGATCGCGAAGAGCACGAGGAAGACCCCCGCGCCCCACAGGTCCTTGACCGTGTAGTAGGGGTGGAACGGCACGCCGTCCATCGGGATTCCGTTCGCATCCTTGTTCTTCTTGATCTCCACGCCGTCGGGGTTGTTCGAGCCGACCTCGTGCAGCGCCATGACGTGGGCGGCGACCAGGCCGAGGAGGACGAGCGGGATCCCCACCACGTGCAGCGCGTAGAAGCGGCTCAGGGTCGCATCCGAGACGACGTAGTCCCCCCGGATCCACAGCGCCAGCGCCTCGCCGACGCCGAAGGGCAGCGCCCCGAACAGCGAGATGATCACCTGCGCGCCCCAGTACGACATCTGCCCCCAGGGCAGCAGGTAGCCGAAGAACGCCTCCGCCATGAGGCAGAGGTAGATGAGCATGCCGAAGATCCAGAGAAGCTCCCTCGGGGCCTTGTACGAGCCGTAGAGCAGGGCCCGGAACATGTGCAGGTAGACGACGATGAAGAACGCGGACGCGCCGGTGGAGTGCATGTACCGGATGAGCCATCCCCACTCGACGTCGCGCATGATGTACTCGACGGACTCGAAGGCGAGCTCCGCGTCCGGCTTGTAGAACATCGCGAGCCAGATGCCGGTGACGATCTGCAGCACCAGCACCAGCAGGGCCAGCGAGCCGAAGAAGTACCAGAAGTTGAAGTTCTTCGGCGCGTAATAATGGGCGAGGTGCTCGTTCCACAGCTTCGTGAGCGGAAACCGGGCGTCCGTCCATTCGAGCAGTCCGGTCAGCAGGGATCTCATCACGCCGTCCCCTCGTCCTCGCCGATGACGATCCGGGTTTCGCTCAGGTACTGGTGCGGGGGCACTTCCAGGTTCGTGGGGGCCGGTACCCCCTGGTAGACCCTGCCCGCGTAGTCGAAGCGCGAGCCGTGGCAGGGGCAGAAGAATCCACCCTGCCAGTCGGCGCCGAGGTTGCCCTCGCCCTTTCTCACGTAGGACGGCGAGCAGCCGAGGTGGGTGCACAGCCCGACCAGCACGAGCAGCTCGGGCTTGATGGAGCGGTGGGGGTTGCGCGCGTACTCGGGCTGCTGCGGCTCGTCGGATGCCGGATCGCGCACCACCGCGTCGAGTCCGGGCAGCGATTCGAGCGTCTCTTTCGTGCGCCGGACGATCCACACCGGCTTGCCGCGCCACTTCACGGTGAGCCGGGCGCCGGGTTCGAGCTTGCCGACGTCGACCTCGACCGGCGCCCCGATCGCCCTGGCGCGCTCACTCGGCTGCCATGCAGAGGCGAACGGCCATGCTGCGCAGGCCGTCCCGGCTCCCCCGACCACGGTCGCCGCTCCGGTGAGGAAGCGACGCCTTGCGCTATCCGGCCCGTTGCTCATGCGTCACGCTGCTCCTGCTGGTTCGGCTCGTTTCCTGCGCGGGAGCCTGCCCGTTGCGAACACTCCCTCTCCGCATGCCGTGAGGCAGGACGTCACACGGAGGGGATTCCCGGCGGAGAAAATCTGCCGGCAAGGGAGCCAAGAATCCTACAGGCGCCGGTCAAGGTCAAGAATCGGCCAATCCCGAAGGCGACGTTCGTCCACGGGGCCGAGCCGTCCCTTGAAACCGGACGAGCCGGCCACCCGTCCGTTGCCGCGGTATGTCCCTTGCGGTTCACGGACGCGACGTCCGACGGGACCGCTCCTTCAGTGATGGGTCCGCGATGGTCGCGGCCCATAGGACGACGTATCGACGGCGATGCACTTGCGCACACGCTTGCCCACGAGGACCGATGCGACCGCGAACGCCTTCTCCGACTCCCGCTCGCACCAGTCCCAGTCGGAGGGGCTGCCGCCCACCTGGACCCGCCAGTGGGCGACGACGAAGGTCTCGCCCAGCTTGAGCTCGACCGCCCAGTCATGCCAGGTCGTGTCCTCCGGCGCCTCGTCCTCCACGTACTCCTGCTCGACGTATCGGCAGTAGTTGTCGCCATTGTCCTCATGCGCGACGGTGTCGCCCGTCACCAGCTTCGGATCGATGCAGGACTCGTAGCCGGTATGCACCGCGTCCGCGTTCCAGAACACGCATTCGATGACGGCCCTCGGGGTCGTTTGCAGGCTGATGGGAGAATCCCATTCGGGCTCGATGGCGGTTTCATAGTCTGACATGTGCTCTCCGGCCGTCGCTTCGGCAAGGGGTTCGACCATATCGGGATTCGGAGCCGGTACGTCACGGTGTATCGGGGCGGTCCCTCCGCCGATTGCCTCGCTATCGGCCGGCAGGTCTCCCTGCCCCGGGAACGGCAACGATGAATCCACCGGCCACCACGGTGCCGGAGGGCTCCGGATTCAGGCGCCATGTGCAGGTCGCGGTCAGTTCCGCAGCGGGCGTCCTCGATCGAGCATGTGGGCGATGCGCCCGGCGGTCTCCGGAGTGCGTGCAAGGGCCAGAAACGCCTCGCGTTCGAGCCCGAACAGCTCCTCCTCGTCGATGGGCCTGCCGGCTTGAACGTCGCCACCCGCGAGAACTCGCGCCAGACACCGGGAGACGACCGCGTCGTGGGGGAGTGCAACGCCTTTGCCCGCCATGTCGTCGAGCATCGCACACATCGCATCGTACGCGGGCGCTCCGGGAGCGACAATCTTCGGGACGGCGGGCGGCTCGTAGCCGCCGGCGAGCTCGATCGCGCTCGTCTTCGCATCGGCGAGCAGCCGGTCCCGGTTCATCGTGGTGCGGTCCGGTTCGCGCAGCAGCCGCAACGGCCGTGCGAGCTCCGGCGAGGTGGCGGTCCTGCTCATCCCGATGAGCTCGAAGACGCGCAACGCGCCCGCGACCCGCTCCGCTTCGTCCCGGGCATTCCGCGTCCAGCGCAACAGCATCTCCTTGCAACCGCCCCCGGCGGGCACGAGACCGACCAGCGGCTCGACGAGCCCCACGACGACGTTCGCATGCGCCTGCACGAGATCGCTGCCCAGCAACACCTCGCAGCCCCCGCCGAGCGCCATGCCGCCCGGCGCGGACACGACCGGGAACGGCGCGTGCTTCGCGGCCCGGCACGTGTGCTGAAAGGCCACGAGTCCGTCGTCGAGCGCCTGCCATCGACGCTCGGCGATGCAGGCGCGGACGAATTCGAGGTTGAAGCCGACCGAGAAGTGCGGTGCGTCCGAGTGGATCACGAGCGCCACGTGACGCTCGGCGACCTTGTCGAGCGCCCGGCGCATCAACGCCATCGACGCCGGGTCGAGCGCGTTCGCCTTGGTGTGGAACTCGAGGCAGGCGATACCGTCGCCGACGTCCCACAGGCTCGCCGAGCGGTTGGAGAGCATCGGCGTCGCAAGCACCTTGACGTCGGCGAGGCGCACCATTCCGGGAGCGCGCGTGAGCGGCCGGTAGCCGCGGCCCATGACGAAGTGGGCGACGTGGTCCTCGCGCAAGCGATAGAGCGACGAATCCCGGACACCATCGAGCACCGGGGGAATCGGGAGCGCCTCGGCGGCGAGGAGATCCCGGAACCAGCGCACGCCAAGCGAGTCGATCATCTCGAACGGCCCGCGCGCCCAGCCGTAACCGAGCTTCATCGCCTCGTCGATGGGCACGATCTCGTCGGAGACCTCCGGCACCAGCGACGCGGCATAGCCCAGGGCACGAGCGAGCACCCGACGCGCGAAGCGGCCGGCCGGGCTCGGGTGCTCGGCCAGCGCCCGCAACCCGTCGCGTTCTCCCACCGCCGCCGCCTCGATCGCCTCGCGCACCACCGGCCGAAATTTTCCGGTCTCCAGGTCCACGGCTTCGCGCGCATCGGCGCCACCGCGGTAGAAGCCGCCGGTCCCCTTGTTGCCGGTATATCCCCCGGAGACGAGGTCGCGCACCACCGGGATGCCGCCGGCCACGGCCTGGAACGCATCGCCGGAAGGGAGCGCCATCGACAGGCTCGCGGCGACGTCGAGCATGAGGTCGAGGCCGATGAGGTCGTAGAGGCCGAACAGGCCGGTCTTGGGAATGCCCATCGGCCGGCCCATCACCGCGTCCGCCTCCTCGACCGTCACGCCTTGCGCCACCGCTTCGACGAGCCCCGCCTGGAGCGCATGGACGCCGACCCGGTTGGCAAGGAACCCCGGCGTGTCACGGCAATGCACCACCCCCTTCCCGAGCTCGGTGTCGCAGAACCGGCCCAACCCTTCGACGACCTCGGGTCGCGTATCCGGCCCGCGCACCAGCTCCAGCAGCCGCATGAAACGGACCGGGTTGAAGAAATGGGTGATGCAGAAATCTTCGCGCATCGCATCCGGCAGGCGTTCGGTGAGCAGGGCGAGCGGAAGCGTGGAGGTGTTGGAGGAGACGATGGAGTCCGGCCGGCGTATCCCGTCGAGTGCCTCGTAGAGATCGCGCTTCACGTCGAGACGTTCGACGATCGCCTCCACGATCCAGTCACAGTCGCCGACCCGGTCGAGGTGGTCCTCGACGTTGCCGGTGGTGATGCGCGCGGCCCGGTCCGGATGCATGAGCGGCGGCGGATTCCGTGAACGCATGCGTTCGAGCGCTCCCGTGGCGACCGCATCACGGTCTGCCCCGGCCGCGGCGACGTCGAGCAACACGACGTCGACCCCGGCATTGGCGAGATGGCCTGCGATCCCCGAACCCATGGTTCCGGCCCCGATAACTGCGGCTCGTCGAATCTTCATCGGATATCCTTCGGTGTTGCCTACCGGCGGATCGAGCCCCCGGATACCCGCATCAGCGTGAATGACGGCATGGGGGTCAACGGGTTTCACCCATCGGAGCCGGGCGACGGGGTCATTGCCCCGTGCGTGTCTCCAGCATCGATGCGATGTCGTCGTAGCCCTGGATCGACGCCTTGTGCAGCAGGCCGTGGCCCGCATCGTCGGTCGAGTGGGGGTCGGCGCCGTGCGTGAGCAGTTCCGCCACGAGCGCCAGGTGGCCGCGCTCCACCGCGACGTGGAGCGCCGTCGCGCCGCGGTCGTCCCGCATTTCCAGATCCACCCGATCATGCCCCAGCAGCGCGGCCACGGCCGCGTGCTTGTTCCCGTATACCGCGCGCATCAGCGGTGTCCAGCCATACGTGTCCTGAACGTTGGGGGCGGCGTCGTGCGCGAGCAGCAGCCGCACGCCCTCCCCATGCCCTTTCGACGCCGCCACCATCAGCGCGGTCCAGTTGAAATGCGCCACCGCGTTGACGTCCGCCCCTCGGTCGATGAGCAGCGCCATCGTCTGCGCATCACCCGGGATCGCCGCGAACATCAAGGCGGTTCCGCCGTTGTCGTTGCGGGCGTTGACGTCCGCCCCGTGTTCGATGAGACGGCTCGCCAGACCTGTCGCGCCCGCCTTCGCGGCCGCCATGAGAGCGGTCTTGCCGCGGCTGAGTCGTGTCTCCGGATCCGCGCCCGCATCGAGCAGCGCGAGCGCGCCCGCGACGTCGTGGCGCGCAAGGGCGGCCCCGAATGCTTCGGCGATGCCGCCGGCCACCGCCGCGAGCGGACTCGCGGCCAGCCAGCCGGCGATCAGGACGATGGCGGACCCCTCGATGCCCCCGCGTCTCCGTCTTCGCCGTGACCGGGACGAACCGTTCCCGGCCCGAGCCCCCCCGGTACCGTGATTCACACCCCCCGAATCGGCCTGCATTTCGAATCGACCCTCGCAACGTCCGCCTGAAGACACGACACCGTTTCCGGGTTCACGGGACTCGGCATCGGCGCCGTTCGGTGAACGCCGCCTCCGCACTACCGCACCGTGCGGGCGAAGGTGCGGATGTCCTCGATCAGGAGATCGGGCTGCTCCATGGCCGCGAAATGACCGCCGCGGGGCATCTCGGTCCAATGGGTCACGTTGTAGACCCGTTCGACGTAGCTGCGCGGCGGCCAGGCCAGCAGCTCCGCCGGAAAGAGTGCACATCCGGTCGGCACCTCGACCCGCCGTCCCTCGGGCGACAGCAGGCGTCCGCCCTCCTCGCGCCGGCCATAGTAGATCCAGCTCGCGGTGTTGAACGTGCCGGTGACCAGATAGATCATGATGTTGGCCAGCAGCTCGTCCTTGGTGTAGACGCTCTCGACGTCGTCGCCCTCGGTATCCGACCAGGAGTTGAACTTCTCGACGATCCAGGCGGCGACGCCCACCGGGCTGTCCATCATGGCGTAGCTCAGCGTCTGCGGCCTGGTCGCCTGCTGGGTACGGTAGCCGTTCTCGAGTTCCTGCTCTTTCTCGAACCGGGCGGCCCAGGCCCCCTCCTCCGCGCCCCGGGGTCCGTCGGGGTGGCGCATCGTCATGATGTTGACGTGGATGGCCCGGCAGGCCGGGACGTGCTCGTAACCGAGCCAGGTGGAGATGGCGCCGCCCCAGTCGCCGCCCTGGGCCAGATAGCCGTCATATCCCAGCACGCCGGTCATCAGCTCGGCGAACAGGCTCGCCATCCTGCGCGGCCCGATCGGGCGCGCCGGCCGGCCCGAGAATCCGAAGCCCGGCAGCGAAGGAGCGATCACGTCGAAGGCGTCGTCCTCGCTGCCGCCGAAGCGCTCGGGATGAGCCAGCGGCTCGACGATCTCGGCGAATTCGGCCACCGAGCCGGGCCAACCGTGACTGATGAGCAGCGGCAGGGGCGCCGGACCGCTACCCCTTTCATGGATGAAATGGATGTCGATGTCTTCGACCGGCGCGGTGAACTGCGGAAGCCGGTTGAACTTCTCCTCCTCCTTCCGCCAGTCGAACTCCTCCAGCCAGTAGGCGCAGAGCTCCTTCATGTAGTCGAGGTTGGTGCCGTAGGCCCAACCTCCGTCGTCCGGCATCTCGTGCCAGACATAGCCGGCCACCCTGGCGCGGATGCGTTCGATGGCTTCGTCGGGAATTTCGATACGGAACGATTTGGGTGACGTCATGTCGAGGCCCGCGGTCCGTCCTGGCCGATCGATGTTTTACCCGTTCTCATCCCGGTTCGCAAAACCTCGAAATTCAAGCGGCAGCCTGCCGCGCGGCAAGGGTTGTTCGCAGGGTACGGCGCCGGGCACCGGCACAAGCCGATGGAGCTCCTCGGGGGCCGGGAATCGCCCGCGGCGTCGCTCCGTCTCGTACCGGCGTATGAATCGGCAGGGATTCCTGCCCGATGGACACGGCTCCCACGCCCGGGGGAGCTTGAACACGCCCACCGTGGGACCGTGCCCTTGTGAACGGACAGCGGGAGTGCCCCGGGATTCCCGGGGCGGTTCAGCCTTCAGGCTCATGTCTCGTTGGACAAGACTCAATGTGGCCCACGGAGCGGCCGGGATGTATGCTCGCGCCCGGAATCGGTGGCTTTGCGGGAGACAGGCGATGAAGTTCAGAATCGAATACTGCGGCACTTGAGGATATGAACCCGAAGCGCTCCGTGTGAGCGACAGGTTCTCCCGGATCGACGGCGCCGAGATCGAGCTGGTCGAGAGCTCGGGCGGGGTGTTCGAGATCACGCTCGATGGCGATCTCGTCTATTCGAAGAAGGCAACCGGCCGCTTTCCGAAGGGGAAGGAAGTCGAATCGATCGTGGCGCGGGCCTGAAGACGAACCCCGCCCCGGGCGGCGCCCGGGGCGGGGAGCGGATCGACCAGCCGGCGGGAGTGTCCTTTCCCGTCCCTCGTCGCGCCGCTGCAACGTCCCGGCGGCACGCCGCGGGCATCGCCTCGAACCTGTCTCCCGGCGGGTCAGGTTCGATATTCGCATCGCCGGGACGAATCCGGCCGGCCGTGGTCCCAGAAGCGGTTCATGCGGACCGCGAGGGCGTCTCTCCGCTCCCCGTCGCCTCGACGTCCCGGTGTGCCGCGAGCAATGCGTCCGCCACGCGCTCGACGGCGTCCGCTTCGATACCCAGATCGGCAAGGCGGGATCTGCCCATGAGCCGCAGCTCGCGCACCATCCGGCGACGTTCCAGCCCGTCGCGCAACCAGCGCAGCAGGCCGACGGCGGCGTGCCCGCTACACGCGAGCGCCGCTTCGAGGCGCCGGCCAAGGCCGCGGCGGGCGCCGACGCCCGTCGCTTCAGGGTGGCGCAGGCTGTCCTCGAACGATCCGGTCGCGGTCCTGGCAGCGACGAGGGCGGTGAGAAGGCGGCTGGCGCCGATCCTTCGGGTAGTGGTCGCTGTCATGATAGATTTCCTCCGAACGGGACTTCTGTGGCCGATTGCCCGCACTACACATCGATAATCAGCAATGTAAGTTTCCAGTCGTAGACGGACAACGTATGATTACTACTTTTTCGACGAAGAAATTCTTGGTCTGATGAATCGGCGTCTACCTTCCCTCAATGCGCTCCGGGCCTTCGAGGCGGCGGGCCGGCACATGAGCTTCAGCCGGGCCGCGGACGAGCTCCACGTCACCCCCGCGGCGGTCGGCCAGCAAGTGCGTGCGCTCGAGTCCTACCTCGGCCAGACTCTCTTCGTGCGCCTGAACCGATCCGTGGAACTCACCGTGGCCGGCCAGGCGCTTCTGCCGGGCGTGAGCGACGGCTTCGACCAGATCGCGCGCACCATGGAAGCGTTCTACCGGCGCACCGTGCGCCGGCCCCTGACGGTCAGCGTCGAGCCCAACTTCGGGGCGAAATGGCTGGTGCGCCGGCTCGACCGTTTCCGGGAGCGTCATCCCGGGATCGAGATCAGGCTGGACGCGACCTCCCGCATCATCGATTTCACTCGCGAGGCGGTGGATCTCGCTATTCGGTACGGTGACGGGAATTATCCGGGGCTGCGATGTGACGTCCTCTTCGAGGAGGACGTGTTTCCGGTGTGCAGTCCGGTCCTGCTCGACGGCCGGCACCCGCTCGTGCACCCGGAGGATCTGCAACGGCATCGGCTCCTGCGCCAGGACTGGGACCCGAATGCCCCGACGTGGCCGAACTGGACGATGTGGCTTCAGGCGGCGGGCATCGAGAACGTCGACCCGACCCAGGGCCCGCAGTTCGCGGCCGGAAGCTACAGCCTGATGATGGACGCGGCGCTCGCCGGCCAGGGGGTGGCGCTGGCCAGCAGCGTGCTCGCGGCCGACGACATCGAAGCAGGGCGCCTCGTCAAGCCGTTCGACCTCGGCATGCACCAGAGTCTGCGCTACTACCTCGTCGGCCCGGAGGCGACCGCGGACGAGCCGATGACCACCGCGTTCCGGGAATGGGTCATCAGCGAGGCGGGCGGCCCGGCGGCGCCAGCCGGGTAAGGAAAACCTTCTCCGGCGACGTATGGCGGCCACACGACACCCACGAGTCGGTGGCTACCTCGCCGTCCGGCGCGATCCGGAGACGGTCGTGTCATCGGGATTGCGCGGCCTTCTCCATCGTCCGGGCATCCGGTCGTGGTGATTCGATGGATGTTTTCGGGCCTGGCGGGAATCGCTGGTTCGCGGCGAAGCCATGATGAATAATCCCCACCGGTTCACCCGTGCGCCTGCCCGGCGGATGCAGAGGGATCGGCCATGCGGATCGTCGTGCTCAACCCGAATTCGACCGAGGCGGTGACCGAGGGGATCGACGCCGCCCTCGACCCACTGCGCCTCGACGGCGGCCCCACCATCGAATGCGCGACCCTGGCCGAGGGTCCGCCCGGTATCGAGACCGACGCCCACGTGCAGGCGGTGGCGGCGCCGATCGCGCGGTTCGTGGCGTCGAGGGAGGACAGCGCAGGCGCGTTCGTCATCGCCTGCTTCAGCGATCCGGGGCTCGCCGAGGCCCGCCGCGCGACCCGGCGCCCGGTGCTCGGGATGGCCGCGTGCGGGGTATCGACGGCGACCGCGCTCGGGTCCCGCTTCGGGGTGATTTCCATCCTGGAGCAGGCGATCCCGAGGCATCTGCGCTACTACGATGCGCTCGGCGTTCGGTCTCGTCTGGCCGGCGACCGCGCGGTCGGGGTAGGGGTCACCGGCCTCGCCGACGAATCCCGGACCCTCGACCCGATGATGGCCACGGGCGCCGCGCTGCGCGACGACGACGGGGCCGACGTGCTGGTGCTCGGCTGCGCGGGAATGGCGCGGTACCGCGAGCGGCTTGAAGATTCGCTCGGGATCCCGGTCGTCAATCCGGTGCTGGCCGCCGCCGGCATGGCGATCTCGATATTGGCGCCGCGTCGCCCCGCCGCCTGATGCCGGGCGGCGGCAGGGGTTGGGTTCATGCCCCG
This sequence comes from uncultured Gammaproteobacteria bacterium, assembly GCA_958295465.1. Taxonomy (GTDB): domain Bacteria; phylum Pseudomonadota; class Gammaproteobacteria; order HK1; family HK1; genus HK1. Next base: position 5,050,218 of record OY282353.1, on the reverse strand, counting down.
GCGCCTCTCCGTGTCGTGGTGTGGGCACGCCGGGCCCGGGATCCCCGGCTGGCGGCTCATGTCCCGCGGTGACCGGAGCATCGCGGGAGAGGCGGACCGGGACGACGCCGCGCCGCCGGCGCGCAACGTCTCGACCGCGCGGTGAGCGCCGGCAGGGCCCGCGGGAAAGGATGGCGGCCCGGATCGGTCAGGCCGTTCCGGCCGGCAACCCCAAGCCGTTGAACGACACACTTCAAAGCTGATGGCGGCCCCGGTCGATCAGGCCGTTCCGGCCGACGGCTTTCCGGCCGTCCTTCCGAGGTCGCGCTCTCCCATCAGCAGCCGGAACGGGACCAGCATCGCGCAGGCGACCGCGACCTTCACGCCGTAGTCGCCAATCGCCAGGGTCACCCACGGGACCTCGGTGAACGCGAAGGCGAGGCTGAAGAACAGGGCGGTGTCCAGCGCTGAAGCCAGCGTCGAGGAGGCCAGCGGAACCTGCCACCAGGCGGCAAGACGGCGCAGGCGATCGTAGAGCCACACGTCGGCGAGCTGGGCGAGCAGGAATGCGGTCCCCGATGCGAGCGCGATCCGCGCCGTCGAGGTGTACAGCGAGAGCGCCACACCGCATGCGAATCCGATGTAGACCACCCGGCGAGCCGCATCCGGTCCGACCCGCCGGTTGATCAGGTCGGTCACGAGAAAGGCCACCGGGTAGGTCAGCGCGCCCCAGGTCAGCCAGTCGTTGATCTGGATCCGGACCAGGAAGTTGGACGCGGCGACGATGATCGCCATCGCGGCGACGCCGGTCACCGATGGATTCACTGCGAGCTTCTCCTGCGTTCAGGGCTGCTTTCGGCGCGGATGGATGGGAATCGCCGGCATCGCCTGCGGGCTCATGGCGCGGAAGTCCCGCCCGGGATTGGCTCAGGACGCGCCCGGAGAACCCGGCGGGTGTTCCGCCATCGTCAGCATGGCGTGCAGCAGCACGTTGCAGCCCATCTCCAGATCTTGCGGGGTCGCGTTCTCGATCTCGTTATGGCTGATACCGTCTTCGCAGGGCACGAAGATCATGCCGGTCGGCGCCACCGTGCAGACCTGGCAGGCGTCGTGCCCGGCGCCGGAGACGATGTCCCGGTGGTCGTACCCCAGGCCGGCCGCGGCCTCCCGGACCGCCCCGACGCACCTGGGATCGAACCGGATCGGCGGCTTGTCCCAGATCTGCTCGACGGCCACGTCCACGCCGGACCGCTGCGCGATGCCCGCGAACGAGTCACGGATCTCGGCATCCATCGCGGTCAGGGCGTCCGCATCGGGGTGGCGGACATCGACCGAGAAGCGCACTTCTCCCGGGATCGTGTTCCGGGAGTTCGGGCTCACGTCGAGCTGACCGACGGTGCCGACCGCGTGCGGGGCCTTTTCGAGCGCGATCTCCTCCAACCGTGCCACCATCCGCGCCGCCGCCGTCAGCGCGTCCTTCCGGGCCGGCATCGGCGTCGTCCCGGCGTGCGAATCCCGCCCGCGAACCTCCACGTCGTACCAGCGCTGGCCCTGGGCGCCGCCGACCACTCCGATGGGAACCCCTGCCTGCTCGAGGATCGGACCCTGCTCGATATGGGCCTCGAACAGGGCGCCGAGGGGATGCTCGCCGCAGGGCTCGGCGCCCTTGTAGCCGATGCGCGCGAGCTCGTCTCCGAGGGTATCGCCTTCGGGGCTGCGGAGCCGCCAGGCGAAGTCCCGGTCGAACAGCCCCGCGAACACCCCCGAGGCGATCATCGCCGGGGCGAAGCGCGAGCCTTCCTCGTTGGTCCAGTCGATGACCTCGATGGGCGCTTCCGTCTCGACCCCGGCGTCGTTGAGGGTGCGCACCACCTCCAGCGCGGCCAGCACGCCGTAGATCCCGTCGAACTTGCCGCCGTGGGGCTGCGTGTCGAGATGGCTCCCGGCCGCCACCGGCGGCAGATCCGGGTTGCGCCCCGGGCGCCGGGCGAACATGTTGCCCATCTCGTCCACGGTGACCGTGCACCCGGCCCGCTCGCACCAGGAGGCGAAGAGGTCACGCGCGCGCTTGTCGTCGTCGGTCAGTGCGAGCCGGCCGCAGCCTCCCCCGGGAAGGGCGCCGATCTTCGCCATCTCCATGATGCTCTCCCACAGGCGGGCGCCGTCGACGCGCAGATTGCCGCTGGGGGTCACCATCGGCGCAGACCTCGGGACCGCGTTCGATATGGAAGGCGAACGCGGGATTCATTCGATATCGGCATTGGCATGGTGGCGGGTCTCGCCGAGCCCGGGAATGCGCCGGTGCCGGTGCAGGGATGGCGGGAGTCGCCGGCGCGCGGCGCGATGCACTGATCGGAGATCGCGAGCCGGGAGAAGCTTGGCGTCCCGGCGCAGGTGGTGGCGGCTTCGATGCTCGCACGGTTCGCGAGCGGACCGCGGGTGGGGATGCCGAGCCCGTATTCCATCGGAATGTCCTCCATGCGCTCCGCAGTGGCCGGGCGCATGGTAACCGAGAGACGCGAGGCGGCGCTACGCAACGGGGGGGATTGCGGGCGTGCGAAGCGGGTTGCAGTACCCGATTTGCTGTGCAATTCTGAAGCGGAACTTCAAATTATCATGATGATTCGAGATTGATGTTCAAACGGAACCTGCCGCTCCCGCCACCGGATGAAGACACGTTCTTCCTCTGGGGCCCGCGCCAGATCGGCAAGACGACGCTGCTGCGGCAATGTTACCCAGGCGCGCGTTGGGTCGATTTGCTCAAGGCGGACGAGTTCCGCCGCTACATGGCCAACCCGGAGCGGTTGCGCGAGGAGATCGAGGCCGCCGGAACGGTGCCGGGCGAGCAGGTGGTGATCGACGAGATCCAGAAGGTGCCGGGCCTGCTCGACGAGGTGCATTGGCTGATCGAGAACCGTGGCGTCCGTTTCGCGCTGTGCGGGTCGAGCGCCCGGAAGGTACGGCGAGGCGCTGCGAACCTGCTCGGCGGGCGCGCGCTGCGGTTCGAGCTGCGAGGGTTGACCGCGGCCGAGATCGGCGACGGCTTCGACCTGACCCGCATGCTGAACCACGGCTACCTGCCGCGAATGGTCGAGGCCACCGCACCGGCACGGCATCTCGACGCCTACGTCGCCAACTATCTCAGGGAGGAGGTCGCGGCCGAGGGGCTGGTGCGCAACCTGCCGGCATTCTCCGGCTTTCTGAACGCGGCGGCGCTTTGCGACGGCGAGCTGATCAACTTCTCCAACGTCGCCGCGGATTGCGGCGTCTCCAGCCACACGGCGCGGGCGTATTTCGAGATTATCGAGGACACGCTGCTCGGCCGGTGGTTGCCGGCCTTCCGCAAGCGTGCCAGGCGGCGGGTCGTCCGTGCGCCCAAGTTCTATTTCGCGGACGTGGGTATCGTGAACCGGCTGGCGCGGCGCGGCGTATTGACGCCGGGGTCCGAGCTCTACGGCAAGGCGTTCGAGAACTGGGTGTTCCACGAGCTCTCGGCCTTCATCGCCTACCGGGAGGTGGCGGCCGAGCTGAGCTACTGGAGACTGGCCGGGGGGACGGAGGTGGGTTTCGTCGTCGACGATGGGCTCGTGGCCGTGGAGGCCAAGGCCGGCGCGCGTATCGCCAATCGCCATCTGAAAGGGCTGCGCAGCTTCGCGCAAGACCATCCCGAGGTCGCTCGTCGCGTGCTGGTGTGCCTGGAGCCGCGGCCAAGGCGCACCGAGGACGGCATCGACGTGCTGCCGGCCGAGGACTTCGCGGCGCAACTGTGGCGGGGCGAGCTGGGCTTCGGTTGAATCCGCAGGCACTGCCACTCGCAAGCTGCCCGGGAACCATGCTCCCGCCGGGTGCCGCTATGGGCGTGATTCATTCGGCCCGTTCGTCCATCCCTTCGCCCAGCGACGCCATGAACTCGGCGCCGGTCATGCGCGGATGGTCGCCGGCGAAGTCATAGCCCGGCGGCTTGTCGTCGATGTAGATTTCGCTGGCGAGCCGGAATGGGGACTGGTCATCGAAAACCCCCACCGACATGTAGTACCGATCCGCCTCCTTGAGGCGATAGAAGAGACTGGCGCCGCACTCCCGGCAAAACCCCCGTTCCGCCCAGGCGGACGAATCATAGCGGCGAAGGTGCTCCGCTCCGCTGAACTCCACCCGGCCTGCGATCGCCGCGATGGCCGAAGCGCCGGACCAGCGGCGGCACTGGCTGCAATGGCAGCTCTGCACATCGGTCTCGACGTCCTCCGCCGTAAACGACACGGCTCCGCATAAACATCGCCCCGTCATCGACATGGTCGATTCTCCGTCCGGTTGATTGAACTGCCCCACCCGTCGCACTCCCTCGGCGCGGTGCGGTGTGCACGGCGCGGATCTCCACGGTATCGCCCGGGCTGTTGAAATCGCCCTCGGGGAGGAATGATCATACGCCGGAGCGAAGATGGAACGAAGCGCGGTGTGTGCGTCAGGGTTCGCTCGACTGCCGTGGTCACTTGTTGCGCCGCCGCCAATTCCGCGGCGATTCGTACTCGCCGGAGTGAATCCCCGCGCGAGCCGTGCGAGCCGAATTCTCTTCGCCGGCGTACCGCCGCGAATAGCGACGATACGTCAGGGCATGGCCTTGCCTGACCATCCGGGCGGGACGCTCACCGACCTGATCGCCTGTGGCGAGGACGGCGTCCTGCATTGGACTTCGTGGCGCGACTGTGGCGGGGCGGGCTCGGCTTCGGTCGAGTCCGAAAGCTTTTCGCACCCGCCGACAGGCAGGGGACAGCGGGAGGTGGGAGAGATGGAGGACATCGGCGACGTCCTCGACCTGGACCGGTATCCGCTGGACAGGCCGGCGAGCCCGCGGGGCAGGGCGCTGGTGGCGGAATGCCGCGCCGCGCTCGACCGTGACGGCCTGTTCAACCTGGAGGGCCTGATGCGGCCGACCGCCGTCGCGCGTTGCGTGGCCGATCTGAAGCCGCTGATGGAGACCGCCTCCTTCCGGCACGCCCGCTCGCACAACGTCTATTTCCTGGACCGCGTCGAGGGCGCGCCGGAGGACCACCCCGCGCTGCGCCGCTTCGAGACCGTGAACCGGACCCTCTGCGACGACCGGATGACCGGCGCCGCGGTCCACCGGATCTATGAGTGGACGCCACTTGCCGGGTTCCTGGCCCGGGTCCTGCGCAAACCGCGCTTGTACCTGATGGACGACCCGCTGGCCCGCGCCAACGTCATGTCCTACCACCACGGTGAAGCGCTCAACTGGCATTTCGACCGCTCGGAGTTCACCACCACCCTGCTGCTGCAAGCGCCGGACGCCGGCGGCGAGTTCCAGTACCGCAGCGGCCTGCGCACGCCGGCCGACCCGAATCCGGACGGCGTGGCCAGGCTCCTGGACGGCCGCGACCCCGAAGTCCGGAGCCTGACACTGGCGGCCGGCACGCTGAACGTCTTCAAGGGGCGGAACACTGCCCACCGGACCTCGCCCGTCATCGGCCCGCGCGAGCGCATGATCGCCGTCTTCTCCTACTACGAGCGCCCCGGCGTCCTGTTCAGCGACGAGGAGCGGATCGGCTTCTACGGCCGTGCGGGGTGAGGCGGTGCGATGCCGGCTTGCGGGGGCTTGCAGCCCCGATTGACACCCTTGCGCGGAAGGCCCCGAGTCGGGAATCGGCATCGGCCCATGTCCGCGGCCGTTCTGCCACCAGGCGCATGTCTCGTTGGACAAGACTGGGGCTTGACACAGACCGCACGATGAAGACCATGGCCACGCGGGTCCGGATCTCTGAATTTACCCTGCTCTGCGCGGTGCTGAGACTTCAGCGCAGAGCCGGAGGCGGGGTTGCGGAGGCGTTGGGGAACTTGGCCGGAGGACTGAGGGAGCGCAGGAAAACCGCGCTGAAGGCGCACAGCTCCACCGCCCAGTCACGGCTGACCCTGGTGATACTGATGCTGCTGCCCATCGTGGTGCTCGTCATGCAGAAGTTCACCGCGCCCGAGACCGTCGACATCCTGTTCAACACACCCAACGGGCTGTTCGTGCTGCGAATCGGGATCGGACTCATCGCCGCCGGGGTGGGGGTCGCCTACCTCCTGATCGCCCGAGGGACCCGATGACCGCCGGGCAGGAGATGTCGCTCTGGCTGCTGCCGGCGATCGTCACGGGCCTGGCCCTGCTCGTGCTGCTCGTCTGGCTGGCGAATCGGAGCCTGCGCAGGGCGGTGGAGTTCGACCGGCGCCTGGACGTGCCGCGGGCGGTGTTGAGCGCCACGCAGCGCCACCACCAGGAGGGTGGTCAGGAGGACGCGCGAAGCATGTTGCAGAACGTGGACCGCTCCTTCGTGGCTGTGGCGTCGGTGATCGCGCCGATCGGAGCCGGTGAACGTGAGAAGCTCAGCCGTCTGCTCCGTGACGCCGGGTTCGGACACGAGGATGCGCTGCCGCGGTACCTGGCGGTGAAAGGAATCCTGGGACTCGCCGCCGCCGCTGCCTGGATGGGAATGCAGGGGATAGAACAACTGGAAGGGGGGATCCTCATTCCCGCGCTGGGGGCGTTCGGAGCGTTCATCGCCGGAGGAATCGCGAGCGAGCGGGGCGTGAAGTGGTTCGCCAACCGGCGCTCGCTGCGCATGAGCAGCGCACTCCCGGACGCGCTCGATCTCATCGTCATGTGCCGGGAGGCAGGGCTCACCTTCGAGCGCGCGCTGGAGACCGTCGCCGGCGAATTCGAAAGCGTGGAGCCTCACCTGGCTTGGGAGTTCGCCCTGTTCGAGAAGGAGCTGCAAGCGGGCGGCGCGAGACGCCACGCGGTCAACGCCTTCGCCGATCGCACCCCGGTCGAAGGGATCAGGTCGCTGGCCTTCGTCCTGATGCAGAGCGACCGCTACGGGAACCCCCCTGACTGGATCGCTGATGAACATCGCGAGCAACGAGCGCGCGCAACGGGCCGCACGGATCACCGAGCAGGCCGAGCGGCTGCCGGTGCTGATGACCTTGCCCATGCTTCTGTTCGTGGTGCCGGGCACCATGCTGCTGATCGCGGGTCCGGCGTTCCTGTCGGCCCTCGAGGCCCTGGGCAACATTGGCGGCGGCTTCTGATTCCGGCGGCAACTTCCCCGCCGGCCCTTCCGTAGCGTAGCCCCGCGGTTCGATGTCGCGATTGCCCCGGAGGCTGGGAAGCGATGGACTCGACCGGAGGACGGCACAGGCGAATCGAGGATCTGATCGGCATCATGGTGCGGCTGCGCGACCCCGAGCGCGGGTGTCCGTGGGATCGTGTGCAGACGTTCGACACCATCGCCCCGTATACGATCGAGGAAGCCTACGAGGTCGCCGACGCGATAGAACGACGGGCTCTCTCCGATCTCGTGGACGAGCTCGGCGATCTCCTCTTTCAGGTCGTGTTCCACGCGCAGATCGCACGCGAATCCGGCGCATTCGGTTTCGACGAAGTCGTCGATGCGATCACCCGCAAGATGATTCGCCGTCACCCGCACGTCTTCGGCGATGCGGACGGTTCGATCAGCGAGGACGAGCAGTCGAAGGCGTGGGAAGAGACGAAGGCCGCCGAGCGTTCCGCGGGCGGAGGCGAGGGGAGCCTTCTCGACGGCGTTCCCGTCGCCCTGCCGGCCCTGACCCGTGCCGTCAGGCTGCAGCGCCGCGCCGCGAGGTGCGGATTCGACTGGCCGGGCCCGGACGAGGTGTTCGACAAGGTCTCGGAAGAGCTCGACGAGCTCAGAGAGGTGGTGCGCACCGGCGATCAGCCGGAGATCCGCCACGAGCTCGGGGATCTTCTGTTCACCATTGCCAATCTCGCGCGCCATCTGGGTGCCGACCCCGAATCCTCCGTACGAGCCGCCAACAGGAAGTTCGAGCGCCGATTTCGCGAGCTCGAACGCCGGGCTGGCGCCGGCGGCACTTCGGCCGAGGCGCTCGATCCGGCCGAGCTCGATGGAATCTGGTCGGAAATCAAGGCGCAAGAGAAGTGACCGCGGCCTCCGGGGAAGCGCCGTATCGGCATCGAACACCCGCGGTCGGGAATGGGCTTCGGACACCGTGTCCACGAATCTGCGCCGGCCGTGCTCCCGCCGGGGCATTCGACCCGGTCGCGCTCGACGAAGGCTGATCCGAAGTCGCCATCGAATCCTGCGGCGGCGTCCTGCAACGATACGCCTCCGCAGCGTGGAGGCCCGCGGCGGGCAACTCCAGGTCTCGGCACTCGGGAGATTCAGCCGAGCGCGGCTTCGCGCTCCTTGTCCCGCTCGATGAGTGCGTAGGCCGAATGATTGTGGATCGATTCGAAGTTCTCGGCCTCCACCACGTAGCCGACGATCCGCTCCTCGTCGTTCAGCCGCCGTGCGACGTCGCGCACCATGTCTTCGACGAATTTGGGATTCTCGTAGGCCCGTTCGGTGACGAACTTCTCGTCGGGCCGTTTGAGCAGCCCGAACAGCTCGCAAGACGCCTCGGATTCGACGATGTCGATCAGCTCCTCGATCCACAGCCAGGCACGGGTCGTGGCCCTCACCGTGACGTGCGAGCGCTGGTTGTGGGCGCCGTAGTCCGAGATCTGCTTCGAGCAGGGACACAGGCTGGTGACCGGCACCACCACGTGCACCTCTATCCGGGGCAGTCCGGATGCGATCCGGCCCACCAGCGCCACCTCGTAGTCCATGAGGCTCGTCACCCCGGTGACGGGAGACGCCTTGCGGACGAAGTACGGGAACGTCATCTCGATGTGCCCGGCGTCGGCTTCGAGCAACGTGGTCATCTCGGTGAGCATGTCACGGAAGGACTTGACGGTGATCTCGTACTCGTGGTTGTTCAGGATCGCCACGAAGCGCGACATGTGGGTTCCCTTGAAATTGTGGGGAAGCTCCACGTACATGTTGAAGGTCGCGACGGTGTGCTGCTCTCCCTGGGAGCGGTCGCGGATGCGCACCGGGTGGCGGATGCCCTTGATCCCGACCTTGTCGATCGCGATGTTGCGCGTATCCGGCCTCCCCTGGACGTCGGGAATCTCCGTTGCCGGTTCGGGAGCGTCCATGGCAAGCGCGTTCGTCGTCATTCCCGTCGTGCCTCGTGTCGTCGCGCGTCATGCGGGCGCGGACAATTGCCGGGCATGTTACTCAGGAATTTCTCGCCGCACCAGAAACTGGAACCGGCAACAGCGATTTCCGCTAACGCCCCGAACTCGATTGCATGACCGGGATTTCCCGGCCCCACCGGCCGCCCAAGCATCCGATCCCGGCGATTCAATGGACAGTTTCGGACTTTGGCGGGAATTGCCGAACTGAAACCGTATGTCTTGACCGTGGAGCAGTGTGCCGGACCGCGGGTCCGTGCCGTGGATGATTCGCGCGGGGACGAAGCATCGCGCACCATCGCGGATCGTCCGAGTCCCGCAGCGCCCGAGCCGCGCGGCCCACCGGGAAGTTCAACTCGTCCGGGTCACGACGTACTCGGAGAGCGCACACAGGAAGTCGGCGTCGTGACCGAAAGGCGCAAGCCTCTCCGATGCCCGCTCATGCAACGCACGCGCGTGAACCATGGACGTCTCGGGTCCGAGTATCGCGGGGTAGGTGGGCTTGCCGAGATCGACGTCCGCCCCTTGTTTCTTGCCGAGTGTCTCGGTCTCGCTCTCGACGTCCAGCACGTCATCGCGAATCTGGAAGGCCAGGCCGATGCAACGCGCATATTCGTCGAACCGGGCGAGGACCTCCGCGTCACGCGCCCCTGCGCTCAGCGCACCGAGGCGCACGCACGCCCGGATGAGGGCGCCGGTCTTGCGCAGATGCATGCTCTCGATCTGATCGAGGGTCAGCGTCCGGCCGACCGACTCCAGATCGATAGCCTGCCCGCCGGCCATTCCATGCGACCCGCTCGCCTGCGCCAGGGTCCGTACCAGTTCTCCCGCATCGGGCGCCGGAGCACCCGCCAGGGTCTCGAACGCCAGTGCTTGCAGGGCGTCGCCGGCAAGAATGGCGGTCGCCTCGCCGAATGCCCGGTGGCACGTCGGGACCCCGCGGCGGAGATCGTCGTCGTCCATCGACGGCAGATCGTCGTGTACGAGCGAATAGGCATGGATGAGCTCGACTGCGCACGCCGGCGGCTCGATGCGCTCGGCATCCGCGTGCAACGCCTCACCGGTGGCGATGACGAGTATGGCCCGGATGCGTTTGCCACCGTTGAGCACCGCGTATCGCATCGCCTCGTGCAACCGCCGCGGAGGCCGGGAAGCCGGCGGCAGCACGCGCTCCAGCATCGTACGGATACGCTCCCGGTAGCCGCCGAGCCGTTCGACGAACGGCGCAGGCTCAATCATCCGCGGCTGGGGCCTCGGCAGCATCCGTCGCCACCGGCGAGGACTCGGAGTCCGCGAGTGACTGGATGCGCTGCTCGGCGTCGTCGAGCGCCTTCTGGCACCCGCGTGTCAGGTCCATTCCGCGCTCGAACAACTTCAGGGACTCTTCGAGACTCGGCGCTCCGTCCTCCATCCGTTCGACGATCGTTTCGAGCTCTTCCAGCGCATCCTCGAACGAGGGCGGCTCTCTCCTGTTCTCCACGGGGCGGCCTCGTGGTGCATGATGCAGCGAAGCTACAGCAGCGCCTCGCCCACGGTCAATTCAATGCAAATCGGATCGGCGATTCCCGCCGGCGACCCGGATACGGTCGTGTCATCGGGATTTCGCGGGCTTCTCCGCTATCCGGGCGTCCGGTCGCGGCGATGCGACGGACATCCTCGGGCCCGGTGGGAATTGCCGGTGTCGGGCACGCCCCACGGTTCCGGAATGGTGGTTCCGTACCGCGGATGACGACGGCTCCCCGGTGGCGGCCCGATGCCGCCGCGATCGAGTCCAGCCGCTGCCGGCCGGGTCCGAGGCGCTTGCGTCGAGTCGGAACGTTCGGCGCATTGACACCCCGGAAACCCGGCGGTAATCTCCCTGTCGTTTTAGAACGAGTCTAAATCAACCACGCGGGACGGGGCCTCGTCCCGTGCGCATCGGACATCACCAGACGCGGAGAACCATTCATGGACCTCAAGGGAAGCAGGACCGAGCAGAACCTCAAGGATGCATTCGCCGGCGAGTCGCAGGCGAACCGGCGCTACCTGTACTTTGCCCAGAAGGCGGACGTCGAGGGTTTCAACGACGTCTCCGCCGTCTTCCGTTCGACCGCCGAGGGAGAGACCGGGCACGCTCACGGTCACCTCGAATATCTCGAAGCGGTCGGCGATCCGGCCACCGGCCTCGCGATCGGGGGCACGTCGGACAACCTCAAGGCGGCGATTGCCGGCGAGACGCACGAGTACACCGACATGTATCCGGGCATGGCCAGGGCCGCGCGCGACGAGAGATTCGACGAGATCGCGGACTGGTTCGAGACCCTCGCGAAGGCCGAGCGCTCGCACGCGAATCGTTTTCAGAAGGCCCTCGACAACCTCGACGCCTGATCGCATCGTTCCGAAACACGGGGTTTCAAGGTCCGGATCCGAACCCTTCTCCCGTATGCTTGACGGACGGGGAGCGGGGAGCGGGGAGCCGGGAAGACATGAGCCCGGCCGACAGGGGCCGACGCCCGCCCGCGATCACCTGTCCGCGGTTCAGCCGGCCGCATCGCGCGATGCGGCCGGCCCTGTTTCGTCACCAACCACCTCGCGCCGAGACATTCGATAAACGGGGGCGCCGGCGTCTGCGACATGGCCACCAACGATATCGATCGCCAGGAGGGCAGCCTCCAGGCGCCTGAGCGTCATCCGCTCGACTGGAAGAGTCCGGAGTTCCAGGACGAAGACGCTCTGTTCGCGGAGCTGGAGCGGGTGTACGACATCTGCCACGGCTGTCGCCGATGCTTCAATCTCTGCCATGCCTTCCCCACCTTGTTCGATCTGGTTGACGAATCCGGGACCATGGAGGTGGACGGGGTCGCGAAGGCGGATTACTGGAAGGTCGTCGATCACTGCTACCTGTGCGACATGTGCTTCATGACGAAATGCCCGTATGTCCCGCCGCACGAGTGGAACGTGGACTTTCCGCACTTGATGCTGCGGGCCAAGTCGGTGAAGCATCGCCGGCAGGGAGCAGGATTTCGCAACCGGGTGCTGAGCTCGACGGATGCCGTCGGAAGTCTCGTGGCGAAGCCGGTCGTCGCTCCGCTCGCCAACGCTGCGAACGCATCGAAGCCGGCGAGGGCGGCACTCGAGACGGTGCTTGGCGTACACCGCGACGCACGACTGCCGCCGTATGCCCCGCGGACCCTTCGAAGCCGGCTGAGGACCAGGGCGCCATCCCCCTCCGAGCCCATCGCAACGCAAGAGACCCGCGGCAGGGTTGCCCTGTTTGCGACCTGCTACGCGAACTACAACGAGCCCGACGTCGGGGAAGACATCGTGCGCGTCCTCGAGCACAACGAGATTCCCGTGACCATCGCGTCACGTGAGAGGTGTTGCGGCATGCCCAAGCTCGAGCTCGGCGATCTGGACGCCGTCGAGCGCGCGATGGAGGTCAATATCCCCGAGCTGGCCCGTCTCGTCGACGATGGTTGGGACATCGTCGCTTCCGTCCCGTCGTGTGTGCTCATGTTCAAGCAGGAGCTGCCGCTCCTGTTTCCGCGGAACCCCGAGGTCGAGAAGGTGCGCGCCGCATTCTTCGATCCGTTCGAGTACCTCATGCTCCGCCATCGTGCCGGCCGTCTCGACACCGGTTTCAAATCGAGCCTGGGCAGGGTCGCCTATCACGCCGCCTGTCATCAGCGGGTGCAGAATATCGGCATGAAGACCCGGGACGTGCTCGCGCTCGTTCCGGGAACCGAGATCACCGTCATCGAGCGGTGCTCGGGTCACGACGGCACCTACGCGGTGAAAAGGGAGTTCCACGAGTTCGCGACCCGGATCGCGCGGCCGGCCGCCCGCAAGGTGACCGAGTCCAAGGTCGATTACTACACCAGCGACTGCATCATGGCCGCCCATCACATCGGGAACACGCTCGGTGACGGCTCCACCCCCGTCGCGCCCATGTCCTTGCTGCGCAAGGCGTACGGGATCTGAACCATGAACAAGCTCAGCCGCGCCGACCTGTTCGGCCTGGAGCGGTACCACGAGGTCCGCACGGAGTTCCGCGCCCGCGTGCTCGCCCACAAGCGCGACCGGCAGCTTGCCATCGGGCCGAACGCTACCCTGTACTTCGAGGATCGACTCACCATCCAGTATCAGATACAGGAGATGCTGCGGGTGGAGCGGATCTTCGAAGCCGATGCGATAGAGGAAGAGCTGGCCGCCTACAATCCGCTCATCCCCGATGGCACCAACCTCAAGGCGACCTTCATGATCGAGTACGCGGACCCCGACGAGCGGCGGCGCATGCTCGGCAAGCTGATCGGGATCGAAGACCGTGTGTGGATGGAGGCCGAGACCGATCGCGTCTTCGCGATCGCCGACGAAGACCTCGATCGGGCGACCGATGACAAGACCTCCGCGGTCCACTTCCTCCGGTTCGAGTTGCCGGGCCGGATGCGAAGCGCCCTCGGCAACGGGGCGGCAGTGCGTCTCGGCATCGACCACCACGAGTATCGTCACCAGCGCACGCTCACCGGGGACGCGCGCGCGGCGCTGATCGCGGACCTCGATTAGCGGTCCATTCCTCGATGTTCCAGTCTCCAAACGGACGATAACGGCAACGGAGGGTAACCGTAACATGCTGATCTGCGCCAGCCTCCCGCGCCGATTTCGAGCGCTCCGCCCTGACGGGCGCCGGCGAAACCGCGCATCCCCGAGCGGGAACGGCGCGACACCACGGGCGCGGGTGCCGGACTGCCCTGGTGCGCCCGTGGGCTGCCCGTGGCGTCCGTTCGGGCTCCGGGGCGCGTGATGGTGCCGGTACGGGCGGCGAGCCCGTAGTACGGCGTACAACGGCGATGCGTGAGACAGGGACGGAGCACGGCAAGCCATTCGTGCGTGAACGCCATGAGCGGGCGTTGCTCAACCCGGCACTCGTGCGCACGGGGCTGACGAAGGGCAACCCGGCTTGGACACATCCACAGACAAAGGTGGAGCACTCGGGGGCGGTGACGCTACTCGACGTCCTGAATGCTGAGGCGTCGGAATAAGCGCCAATCCACAGGTAGCGGTCCATGGCCGACCGTGCCGGGAGGCGTGCCTGTGGCGTCCCTGGCGGCGATTCAGCCTGAGCCTGTGGGGGGTTTGGGCAGGGGCGTTCTCGGCTGCCTGGGGGCGACAGGGATGGATGACGGTACGATGAATTGACCGGAAAATCACCAACGGTACGGATTTCCGAAGAGCGAAACGGGAAGCGCGTGATTTCCGTGGCGGCAGATACGTTCGTTAACCGGAAGGAATGGGAGACTGCCTACTCGCTTGAACTCATCGAGCACCTTCTTCGAATCAAGGGGCCGGCTTGGTTTTTGGACGAGATCATGAGGGACGAGGCCCCTTCCGCGTCCGAAAGCTTCATTCGGTGGAACATTCTGACCTATCGGGATCGAGAAGACTTCGCCGAGTGCCGGCTACTCGACTTTGGTTCGGGCTGTGGAGCGTCGTCCATGGTGCTCTCGCGGATGTTTCCGCAGACTCGAATAGTGGGCGTAGACCGCCTCCCCGCGGCTGTGGAGTTCGCGCGGAAGCGTGCAGAATTCTACGGTGTGACCGCTCGCGTCAGGTTTGTCTTGTCTTCCGATTCGGACAGTCTGCCGTCCGCCGTCGGTGGCGATTTTGATTATGCCGTACTCTCGGGCGTATATGAGCATCTGTTGCCGGAGGAAACCCGATTGTTGCATAAACGTGCGACAAATAGACGTCAGGCGACGGCGTTCAGTGTTGCGAGAGCCTGCCGGAGCTCTCTTTCGAGCCTTTCGTTGCTGTTCATGGAGAGGACCAATTTGCCGGCGGGGCGAATCATGCGCCCGGCGCGTTGGATGAGGGTACGGCGAAGGGTTCCAACCTCCCGGAAGCACCACAGCGCGGCGCGCTTTGCGGTGGTGCCACGGGCGCGAGGGTCGAGTTGGATCTGCAGCTCGCGAGTGAGGTTGTGAGCAACAATGCCGGCGAACATGTACAGTTGGTTGCCGACTCGGGTCTTGACCGGTATGTAATCCATCTGGCAATGCGTCTTGAGTTCGGCGAAGATACCCTCCTGCGAACCGCGGCCTTCGTGGAAGGCGACGACCTTGCGTGGGGTCATTCGTTTGTTGGTGACGATGACCTTGAATTCGTACCCGTATTCGGTGGGCTGGAACAGGTCGAGTTGGATCGGCAGCTTGTGTTGGCATCTGACCTGCTTTCTGATGAAGATGAAGCGATAGCGGGCGTTCCACGACTTCGGCTTCCAGCGGGTCTCGAAGTAATCGAGCCCGACCGCCATGCGTCGCCATCGTTTTCTGCCTTCGACCAGTTCCTTGAGGGCGGCAAAGCGCTCGAAAGGAACCGAGATGGTGAATTCGACCCCCGACGAATGCAGTCGTTCAGCGATGGTTTCGTTGAAAAATGCGCTGTCGATGCGAGTCTCTACCTTTGCACGGGGAAGGCACGAGCGCACGTGGCTGATACAGTGGCCGATGAAGGTGTCGGCCCCGTTGGAGTCGTGTACGTTTCCAGGACGATGGTGAACGTCGAGGATCTGGTCGGTCTGGGCGACGGTGCAAAAGAGGGGGTAGTAGCTGCGCGCGCCCTTCTTTTTCTTGTTGAAACCCACTGCGGTTCCTTCGGCATGCCGCCCGGTGCTCAACACCGACCCGTCGTAATCGAGCGTCACTCTCGAAAATCCCTCGTCTACCAGACGCTCCATGACCAGATGTCTCGATTCACTTCGCACTTTGGCGACACTTTGTTCATCTGCACTGGCGAGCGACCGGCTGAGCGTGGATACGTCCGGCAATCGCTTCAGACCGAGAACCCGTTTGACCATCTCGTCATCACGGTAGTAGTCCACGTCTCGCAGCCGCCGGTGTCCGATGATCAGATGCACGACCAGCAGCATCATGATCATATGATGGCCGTAAATCGGATTGGCCTTCAGGTGGCGGAAACATCGCCACAACCGTTCTTTGATGCCGATGAGAGAGAAGAGGTGTTGAAAGACGATGAGTCCCGAATACGATGTCAGGCTCTGCTCTTCGAATCGGATGTCGAGACCCAGCTTGGCTTTACCTCGAACGTCGGCTCGGCTATGCTTCATCTTCGTGGTCTCCGTTTCGCTTGGTACGTTGTTGTTGGCAACGACTATTGTACCAGCTTCGGAGACCACGTTTCTCTCTATTACATTCGTTTCACAAATGACTCCGTACGACTTTGCACAAGATTCAGGAATATCGCGTGTGGCTTATTCTCACTGGCAGTGAACTTGAGCCACACGCTGTTTCGGTCTGAAAACCCCGTGTTTTGTGCAGCGAACGCATGTCTGGGTGGAAATGTTATGCAACTGGCAGGGAAAGGCAGTCAATCATTCCCCTTATTTGGTCAAAACTGCGCTACGGTGGCGTGCTCTTTATCTTCGAAACCCCGCATCTATGGTTCCCCATTGAATCGCATACAACCGTTTTGCCGTTCATCAACTACCTGCCCGACCGCGTAGCTCATCTGGCCGTGCGCTGGTTCTCGCGCCGAGTAGACGGTAACAGGGAATGGACGGCGCTATTGCGCGAGGGCATCCGTGGAGGCACCGAGCGGGAACTCGCGTCGATTCTGGATGGAAGGGGTGCCGAACTCCTCAGGCCATCGTACGATGGCGCGACCAGAGACCAGATTGATCTCTGGTATCGACACGTCGCCGATAGCGCCGATGGACGGAAATTATTGACAAGACGCCTTGCAATGCTGATTCTCAAGGGGTTCAAGGCAGTGACGGGTTACGCGTTGAGTCCCTATCTGGGAGTTGCTTTCAGGAAGTATGAGGCTCTTTGAGCGCATGAGGGTCACTGGCGTTCTCGGCTGCCCTGGCGCGTCCGTGGGCGGAGGCGACTGGCAACCCTGCCGAACGCCTTTGCCTGACTGACTACCGCCGGCGCTGCCCCTGGCGTCGGCGGTCACTTCCTCGATGTTCCTGCCGCGGTCGCGATAACGGCAATTATCGGTCGCTGCCCGGGAAAGCGGAATTGCGCCACGTGGCGCAATTCCGGAAGGGCGGTGCGGCAGGCACCTGGTCAGATCAAGCCGAACACTCGAAGGCCGATGGCGAACAGGAGGGCGGCGATCAAGCCGACTGACCATCGGATGGTCCCGAGCTCGGCGCGCACGCTGGCAAGGTCGGCCTTCGTGGCAAAGGTGTCCATGCGTGCCGTCAGCCGGGTTTCGAGCTCGGCGAGGTCGGCCCGGAGCTCGGCAAGGTCCGCCTTCGTCGCCAGTGCTTCCCGGTCTGCTGCTGCGGTGCGGACCGTGCCGGCGATGGCTTCGGCTTGGCGGCGCTCGATGCCGGCCGCTTCGTCGGGGCGTTCGGTGCCCGACGGCCTTGGTGCGCCCGTGGACGGCGTTCGGGCCACGTCGGCGGCGGTGCACTGATGGGGCGCCTGCGGATGATGCCGGCGACGAGGAAGCGGCGCCGTTCGAATTATATGAGGCCGCATGTGGACCATCCGATGGGCGGCTTGACTCATAGCGACCTGCAACCGGACAGGCCGACGGTTGGACCGCTGCAAGTGCTCTGCTACTTCGGCGCCTGGGCAGGCGGTGACCTTGTCGTTGGCGACTTCGCCCCATGGTGGATGCGATGGGACTTCCGCCCTCGGTGGATTGTCGAGGCCGAGCACAACAGCATCATCGTGATGGACGGAGGCTATCCGCATGGGGTGACGCCTGTGACTTCGGGCAGGCGTTGGATGGTGGCTGACACGTTGTTGAACTCCGGGCGGGGCGTGCCCGGATTCGACATTGAGCGCGCAAACCGCGCAAGGCTGCACCGGGCAAGCCAGCTATGAACAACCCGTACCGCATCCCGGAAGCCTCGCCGTGGTTCACCGTCGTCAACGTCTCCGGCGGGCGGTCGAGTGCCTTCATGCTTCGGCAGGTGCTCGATGCGCATGGCGGGAAGCTGCCGGACCGCTGCGAGGCCATCTTCGCGAGCACGGGGCGGGAGCGCCCGGAGACACTGGATTTCGTCCAGGTGCTCACTGAGCGTTGGGGCGTGCCCGTGACGTGGCTGGAATACGCCTGCGTGCCGGGCGGAACGCCGGCGAGGCAGGCTCGCATCGTGGACCGCGAGACTGCGAGCCTCGGCGGCGAACCCTTCAAGGCGATGCTCGAAGCCGAACGCTGGATGCCAAGCGTAGCGAAGGGCGGGCGGGTCTGTACCGCCGAACTCAAGGTATCGACTATCGACCGCTACATGTGGGCGCGCCACGGGCTGACGCGACGGCAAACGCGGAAGCTGCTTGGCTTCCGGTTCGATGAGCCGGCGCGGTGGCGTCCTGCCGTCTACCAAGCCTGTGAGGTTGCCTATCCGATGGTCGAGGCTGGCGTCACTGCCGGCGACGTGGCGGCGTGGTGGGCTAACCAGGCGTTCGACTTGGGCATCGCATCCGCCCGCGGAAACTGCGACTGCTGCTATGGGGGGGGGCCGTCGCGGGTCTTCCTGATGGACATGGCGGGCTCGGCACTCTACGGGCCGCGACCGGGCGGTGACGACAGGCCGGGGCTCTACAACGCGCGCCCTCGCGTGAACCCTTGCGGTCCCGGGCGCATTGCGCGCCGGCAGAGCGGGAATTAAGCTTGCGCGTCTTTTTTTTCGGGCGTGCGGACAACCGTGACGCCAGGGGCTGAAGCAATGAAGATTCTGGTCGCGGTCAAGCGGGTGATCGACTACAACGTCAAGGTCCGGGTGAAAGCGGACCAGAGTGGCGTCGAGCTCGCGAACGTGAAGATGTCGATGAACCCGTTCGACGAGATCGGGGTCGAGGAGGCGCTCAGACTGAGAGAGGCCGGAAAGGCCGACGAGATCATCGCGCTCTCGCTCGGGGTGCAGCAGTGCCAGGAGACGATCCGCACCGCTCTCGCGATGGGAGCCGATCGCGGAATCCTGATCCGGACCGACGCGGAGCTCGAGCCGCTCGCCGTCGCGAAACTGATGAAGGCGGTCGTCGAGCGCGAGCAACCGGGGCTGGTGATCACCGGCAAGCAGTCGATCGACGGCGACAACACCCAGACCGGTCAGATGCTCGCCGCCCTTCTCGGCTGGCCGCAGGGAACGTTCGCCTACCGGATCGAGATCGACGACGGGGAGATGGACCTGACCCGCGAGATCGACGGGGGGCTGGAGACCGTCAGGCTGAAGATGCCCGCGGTGGTGACCACCGACCTGCGGCTCAACGAGCCGCGCTTCGCGTCTCTTCCCAACATCATGAGAGCGAAGAAGAAGCCCGTCGATACGCTGACCCCGGAGGACCTTGGCATCGACGTCACCCCGCGGGTGAAGACGCTCAAGGTCACCGAGCCGCCGAAGCGGGATGCGGGAGTGCGGGTCGGGAGCGTGGCCGAGCTGATCGAGAAGCTGAAGAACGAAGCCAAGGTGATCTAGATGAGCGTCCTCGTCATCGCGGAACACGACAACGCCGCACTCGCCGCGGCCACCCTCAACACGATCGCCGCCGCGCGCCGGCTCGACGACGACGTCCACGTGCTGGTTGCTGGCGCCGGATGCGCCGGAGTGGCCGATGCCGCGGCGAAGGTCGCCGGCGTCGGGAAGGTGCGCGTCGCGGACGACCCGGCCTACGCCAACCAGCTCGCGGAGAATCTCGCGACCCTGGTCACGGGCATCGCGAGCGAGTACTCGTACGTACTCGTCGCGGCCACCAAGGCGGGCAAGAACGTGCTGCCGCGTGCCGCCGCGTTGCTGGACGTCTCGCCGATATCGGACATCAGCGGGATCGAGTCGGCCGACACGTTCGTGCGGCCCATCTACGCGGGCAACGCGATCGCCACCGTGCAGTCGATCGATCCGATCAAGCTGGTCTCGGTCCGGGCCACTTCGTTCGATGCGGCTCCGGAAGAGGGCGGCGCCGCGGTCGTGGAGACGGTGGAGGCCGCCGGCGACAGTGGCCTGTCCGCGTTCGTGGGCCAGGATCTCACGCAGTCCGAACGTCCGGAGCTGACCTCCGCCCGCATCGTGATCTCCGGCGGACGCGGGATGCAGAGCGGCGACAATTTCGCGCTCCTCGAAGACGTCGCCGACAAGCTCGGGGCCGCGGTCGGCGCTTCCCGGGCCGCGGTCGACGCCGGATTCGTTCCCAACGACTACCAGGTCGGCCAGACCGGGAAGGTGGTCGCGCCCGATCTCTACGTCGCGGTGGGGATCTCGGGCGCGATCCAGCACCTTGCCGGAATGAAGGAGAGCAAGGTCATCGTCGCGATCAACAAGGACGAAGAGGCCCCGATCTTCCAGGTCGCGGACTACGGCCTGGTCGCGGACCTGTTCCAGGCGGTGCCGGAGCTGAGCGCCGAGCTGTCGAAATCGTGACGGATGCTCCACGCCGGGCCGGACGACCCGTTCCACCCGTTGCAAGCCCGCCCATCCACGCTTGAAATCGTGACGGGCGTCCCGCGCCGGATCGGCCTGCGGTCCGGCGCGGGACGCCCGCGGGTCAGAGGAGATCGAGCACCGACTCCGCGCTCGACTTGTCGAGCTTGCCGGCTTCATCCACGTGCAGATGGGTGACGACACCGTCCTCCACCACCATCGCGTAGCGCTGGGAACGCATGCCGAGGCCGCGGCTCACGAGGTCGAGTTCCAGGCCCGCCGCCCTCGCGAACTCACCGCTGCCGTCGGCGACCATGTGGATGGCGTCGGCGTTCTGCGCCTTCCCCCACGCATCCATCACGAAGGCGTCGTTCACCGAGATGCACACGATGTCGTCCACGCCTTTCGCCTTGATCCTGTCGGCATTGGCGACGAAGCCGGGCAGATGGGCGGCCGAGCACGTGGGGGTGAATGCGCCGGGCACCGCGAACATGACCACCTTCCTGCCGCCGAACAGCGCGTCGCTCGCGAGCTCGCCGGGGCCGCTCTCCGTCATGTGGGCGAGATTCACACTCGGAACCTTGTCTCCAACCTTGATCGTCATCGTTCGTCGTCCTCTCGTTTGCTGAACATGGGATAGCCGGGGGGACACTGCCGAGCGCACGCGGGTCGCCGATGCGAGGCGAAGACTCGGGCCGCCTGCATTCCAACGCAAATCCGGTGCGGAACCCTTGACATTCACCCGGTCCGTCCCTATGTTGCACCGCATCATTGTTGCAACGCAACAAATCCATCGAGGCCACGACCACGGGAGATGAGCACCATGAGCACCATGAGCACCAAGAAGACGTCACAGCCGTTCAAGCAGCCGGTCGAGCTGTACACCGCGATGCTGGATCAGACCATCCGCGTCAATCGAATCGTCGCGAAGGGCATCGAGCGAACCATCGAGGAGCAGCTCGGGCTGTTCGAGGCGACCATCGACGCTACGCGCCCTCTTGCTGCCGCCAGGCAGCCGGAAGAGGTGCTGGCGGTGCAGATGGATGCGTGGAAGGCGTTGAGTGAGAAGGTTGTCGCGGCCACCGGCAAGCTCGCGGAGATCCAGCGCGAGACCGGTTCCGAGCTCAAGGACGTCGTCGTCGACAGCGTCAAGGCCGTCAACGAGACGTTGCCGAAAGCCGCCTGAGCCTGCCGAACCCCGTTCCACGAACGGAGCCGACCCCTCGGCGGTTCCGGGCGCCCTGCCCGGACCGCCGTACCCCGCCGATGCGGCGGCGTATTCCTCCGCCGTACCCGCAGATGAAGGATTGTCGGACGACCCCGGGCCTCGCCGAGGGATCCGGAATGCGCGGTTTGCCTGCGTGGCCGACCGAGAACCCCCGGCAGAGCGGACTTGTCGCCCCGAGCCTTTCCAATCATCCACAAGTGCCTTGCAGCATCGCGCGAGCACGGATGGACGGCGCCTGCCCGATACCATGCCGTGCCCGCACACGAGCCCGACGGCGGTGGTCATCGGGCAGTCGCAGGGGGGAACCGGCCGCGCCCTCGCGGCAGAGCACGTTGCGACCCGGACTTCCAGGCGGTGATTGGCGCGCCCGACAGGATTCGAACCTGTGACCTTTGGCTTCGGAGGCCAACACTCTATCCAACTGAGCTACGGGCGCTGAAAAAAGATCCGCTCGGGACTCGCACCGCACCGCGGGGAACGACGAACGGGCGGAAGGCGGCAGTGCTCCGCCATCGAAGCCGGCATGCGTCGGCCGAACTCCGTGAAATGCCCGTCCGGGCGCCGGAACCGCATGGGCACGCCGGTTGCGGGCACGGAACCCTAGTCGATCCCGGCGCCGACGGGCAAGCCGCATCCGGCCGATGTCGATCCGTTTCCGGCACACCGGCGAAACCGAAGATACGTACTTGTCCCGGGACGGGGCCTTCTGCAACCATATCCGGGTTGACGCAACACGACCCCGGAGGCTGACGTGAGCAAGGCTGACGACGTTTTCTGGCGCCAGTTCGGCGTGGTGCTGATTCTCCTTACCGTGTTCGGGTTCGCCATGTATTTCGTCGCGAACTCGATCGGCGGGCAGGCGTACGCGAAGATGAACAGCGACCCGGACGCGGTGGCTGCAAGGGTCGCGCCCGCGGGCCGGTCGCGCATCGGCGATCCCGCCGCGCAGACACGAGCGCCGGCGCCGGCCGCATCGATCGCCGCGGCCGCGAGCGTCGTACAGCCCGAGGCATCGAAGAGCGGGACGCCGCCGGCCGCTTCGGACACCGGTGCGGCGAGCGCCGCGGGCCAGACGGTCGCGGCCGCCACCGGCGCCATCGACGTTGCAGCAGGAGAGAAGATCTACCAGAGCGCCTGCTTCGCCTGCCACCTGAGCGGCGTGGCCGATGCACCCAAGCTCGACGATCCGGCCGCGTGGGAGCCGCGTCTCGGCCAGGGCATGGCGGGACTCCTCCAGTCCGTCACCAACGGGAAGGGGGCGATGCCCCCGAAAGGCGGCTTCGCACACCTCACCGAGGACGATCTGCGCAACGCCCTCGGGTTCATGCTCGACAAGGCGGGGGTGTCGGCCGGCGGTTAGCCGGTCACGTGTCCGCGAAGTCCGGCCCGCCTCTACCCAACTTGCGGGCGCGAATCCCCGGCTCAGACCGGTACCAGATTCGCATAGGCGACGACGAGCCACTTGCTGCCCGCGGCCTCGAAATTGACCTGCACGCGGGCGTGGGCTCCCTGCCCTTCGTACATCAACACGACACCCTCACCGAACTTCGAGTGCCGGACCCGCTGCCCGAGCCGCAGCCCGTCCGGCTCGTCACGGAGTGATTCCGAGCCGGCGCGACGCCGGGGCGGAGCCCGCATGACGGGCCGTGACACCGTACCCCGGAGGCGTACTTCCTCGACTCGCTCGGGCGGCAGCTCGCGCAGGAAGCGCGACGGCGTCGAATACCGGTCGGAGCCTCCGTACAGCCGCCGCGACTCCGCGTAGGACAGGCAGAGCTTGCGTTTCGCACGGGTCATTCCCACGTAGCACAGCCGTCGCTCCTCCTCGAGCTTCCCCGCGTCTTCGCTGCTGCGCCCGTGCGGGAAGAGTCCTTCTTCCATCCCGCAGATGAAGATGACGGGGAACTCCAACCCCTTCGCCGCGTGCAGGGTCATGAGGCTCACCATGTCCTCTCCGTCCGCCGCCTGTTCTTCGCCGGCCTCCAGTGCCGCGTGGGAGAGGAACGCGGTCAGCGGATCCTGCGGATCGTGGCCTTCATCGCCGAAGACGAGCTGGCCAGCCGCGACCACGAGCTCCTTGAGGTTCTCGACCCGCGTCTGGGCACGATCGACCTTCTCCTGCCGGTAGTACCCGAGCAGGCCGCTGCCCTCCACCGCCGTTTCGACCTGCTCCTGCAACGCAAGGCCCCGGAAATCGCTCCCCAGCGTATCGACGAGCTCGATGAAGCCTCTCAAGGCGACGGCGGCGCGGGCGCTCACCATCCGTTCGGCGGCCACCCGGTTCGCGGCCGCCCAGAGCGATTCTCCCCGTTGCTTCGCCTCGGTGCGCAGAACGTCCACGGTGCGTGCGCCGATCCCGCGGGGCGGCAGGTTGACGATTCGTTCGAAGGCGGCATCGTCGTCACGATTCGCGACGAGGCGGCAGTAGGCGAGGGCGTTCCTGATCTCCGCGCGTTCGTAGAAACGAAGGCCGCCGTAGACCCGGTAGGCGACGCTCTGGGCGAGCAGCGCCTCCTCCAGCACCCGTGACTGGGCGCTCACCCGGTACAGGATCGCGACCTCGTCGCGGCGGCCCCCGGATGCGACCCATTGCGTGATGCGCGACACGATGAACCGGGACTCGTCGATGTCGTTGAATCCCGCGTAGACCGCGATCGGCTCTCCGTCGCCGTCGTCGGTCCAGAGGTTCTTGCCCATGCGCCCCTGGTTGTTGGCGATGAGGGCGTTCGCGGCGGCGAGGATGTTGCCGGTCGATCGGTAGTTCCGTTCCAGACGCACGGTCGAGACGTGCGCGCAGTCCTTCGGAAACCGGAGGATGTTCTCGATGCGGGCGCCGCGCCAGCCGTAGACGGATTGATCGTCGTCGCCGACGCAGCACAGGCAGCCTTCGCTTCCCGCCAGCAGCCTCAGCCACGCGTACTGGATGGTGTTGGTGTCCTGGAACTCGTCGACGAGGATGTGGCGGAAGCGTTCCCGGTAGTGCGCGAGCACGTCGTCGCGGTCGCGGAACAGCTCGTGGCACCGGAGCAGCAGCTCGGCGAAGTCGACGACCCCGGTACGCTCGCAGGTCTCCTGGTACGCCGCGTAGATGCGCAGCATGCGCGTCAACCAGAGGTCGCCACGATCCTCGATATGCTCGGGGCGGAGCCCTTCATCCTTGCGCGCGTTGATGAACGCCTGCGCCTGCTTCGGTGGCCAGCGTTGTTCGTCGAGGTCGAGGTCGCGCAACACACGGCGGATGCAGCGGAGCTGGTCGTCGCTGTCGAGGATCTGGAAGTCCTCCCGCAGGCCGGCATCCTGCCGATGCGCGCGCAGCAGCCGATGCGCGAGCCCGTGGAACGTGCCCACCCACATGCCCCCCACCGGCCGGCCGAGCATCGATTCGATCCGGGTCCGCATCTCCGACGCGGCCTTGTTGGTGAACGTCACCGCGAGAATGCCGAACGGCGTGGCGTCGCGGGTCGCGAGCAGCCAGGCGATGCGATGCACCAGCACCCGCGTCTTTCCGCTGCCGGCGCCGGCGAGCACCAGCAGGTGTCCGGCGGGAGCGGTAACCGCTTCGCGCTGCGCGTCGTTCAGGGGCGCGATGATGTCGGTGACGTCCATTACTCGGCCTTCCGCAGCGCCTGCGCGCCCTCCAGGGCAGCGTTTGCGAGCGCCCGGGTCAGCAGGCCGTCGAAGTCGAACCCGGGAGCATCGAGCTTGCCGCGCAATGGAACTTCCAGCGCCACCCGGCCCTGCCCGTCTTCGAGCAAATCGAGGGCCACGTCGAGCGGGGACGGGTCCGCCGCGCCGGGGCCGGGCGAACCCACCGGCAATGCGGACTCCCCGGGCACGAGGGACTCCCCGAGCACGACGTCACTCAAGATGAAGCCCGCGACGCCTTTGAGGTCGGGTCCCCGTACCGTGACGTCGAGGGTCACGTCCGCGTGCCCACCCTCGACCTGCCGGCCGAGGTGCAGCCGGGGGTACGGCGAGAGCGCGCGCAGGGAGAGTCCCCGGATCATCGCGTCCAGGTCGAGATCGGCGCCGGTCGGCGTCGGGGTCAGCACGCCGCCGGCCTGCAAGGCGGTGAAAACGTCATAGGTCGCTTCGATGGAGAAACGGGCCGGCACGCCGCTCGCCGTGGAGTCGAACCCGCGCAGCACAGCGCTCGAGATGTCGATCCTGGCCGTGAAGTCCGGCTCCGTGGTTCGGTCGACGATGCGAATGATCGATCCGGAATCCGAGATGCTCGCTTCCTCGATCCGCACCCTCGACGAGGATTGGGCTTCGTCGGCGCCGGCCGGCAGGACCGGAAGCTCCCAGTCGCCATCCTCGTCCAGTCCGATGGTGCTTTCGAGGCCGGAGAGGCTCAACGTTCCGATCTCCACCCCCGACTCGCGGACCGTGAGCGGACCCGCCCGTAGCGTGCGCACCGACGTGCCTGCCCGGCCGCGGGTGTCTTCCAGCGTGATGCCGTCCGCCTCGGCGGTCGCGAATACCATCGCGCCCGATGGATCGACGCGCGCTCCCCGGGCTGCCAGGCCGTCTGCCCGGAGGCGCCCTTCGTTCGCGTCGCCGGCGACGATCTCGTGCTCCTCGGCGGAGTCGAGTGTCGTCATGCCGGATTCGACGGCCCCACGTTCCAGCACGACCCGTTCGACGTCGATGGTGCGGCCGTCCGGCAGCTTCACGGCGAGCGCACCGGACGCCAGCCGATCAATCTCGACCCCGACCCCCACCTCGCCGGCAAACGTCAGTGCGACCTGCGAGACGAGATTCGTGGCCTCCACTTCGATCGCTTCGAATGCCCTGCCCTTTCCGCTGACGTGAACCGCGGGGCTGCGGCCCTCCACCGACAGGCGGGGCCCGGGTGCCTGCGAAGCGTCGATTCGCAGCATGAGCTCCGGCGTCTCGACTTCAAGCACGTCGGCGACGTCGACCCGGATCTCGCGCAAACTCGTCTCCGCGTCGACGCCGAGCGCGCCCACCGCATCCCCCGAGAACGTGATGAATGCAGCTCCATCCCAGTCGGCCCGTGCTCCGGAGATCAGGGCGTCCGCAAACGCGAGCTCCGGCCCGTCCACCGCCCAACGACCACTGATGGCGGCACTGAACGTGCCGTTGTCCGGCGTATGGACCAGCCGCACCGGCCCGGAACCGTGGAGCCTTCCGCGCCACGACCCGCCGGCGCCCGGCAGTGCCGGGAGCCCGTCGAGCGGGACGTCGTTCGCACCGACCTCGGCGTCGAGGCTCCAGTCCGTCGCATCGAAGCCGAGTCGTCCCCGGAGACTGGAACGACCCTTGCCGACGGAGACCTCGGCCCGGACTTCGGCGCCCTCGGGCCGGAATACGTCGTCGAGCGACGAGATTCGCAGCCAGTCGAAGATGACGGGGCGTCCGAGTGTTTCGGAAATCGACGCCAGCTCGACCTCTTCGATGACGAGCTCGCCGATGCTGACTTGCTCCGGCAGCCTGGCCGGTGCATCCGGCAGCAGGCCGGCCATCTCCGACCACGGGCCGCCGGCAGGCAGCTTCGCTCCACTCAAACGGAAGCCGTCGAGCACGAGCCGGCCGGAAAGCAGCTCTGAAAGATCGACCCGCGCTTCGACGCTCGACCACTCTGTCGGCGGGTCTCCGGCGGTGGCGATACGAACGCGGTGGAGCCGGAGCCTCGACCCGAACGGTTCGACCCGTACCCGCTCCACGTCGAGACGGATGCCGTGCTGCGCCGCGAGCCGCGGCATATACCACGCAAGGCCGAGGGGAAGCGCCACGTAGCTCGCGAAAGCGGCGAACAGGGTGCCCGACGCGAGCCAGATCAACAATCGGCCGTATCCGAGCGCCGCGGGCCGGCCACGTCGCGCTGCGCTGTTCATCTCGACCGTGGCACCTTCAGGACCGGAGGGCATCGTAGCACGCGCGATGACGCCTGCCGGCGCCGCCGCGACCCACCGCCGAGGCCTCTGCGTCCATCACCGCCCTTGTCCATGCAAGGTTGCGCGCCGCGGCCATGACCTGCGCCTCCGGCGCGGTGAAGGCCGCGGCGCGACGGGCACGGCTCCGAATTCAGCCGGCCAGATGCGACCACCCGCGATAGGCGGAAGTGTGGAGCGGAACGTCATGGACCCTGATGACGTCGACACCCTGGGCGCACAGGTTGAGAGAGGCGCCGAGGGTCACCAGGTCGTTGCCGGTCTCGTCCTCTCCCGAGAAACTCTTCATGAAGGACTTGCGCGAGTGGCCCACGAGCACGCGCAGCCCGTGGCGGCGGAACTCGCCCGCGCGTCTCAGCAGCCGCAGTGACTGCAAGCGGTTCTTGCCGAAGCCGATCCCGGGGTCGAAGATGACGCGCCCGAGATCCAGGCCCTTCGCCTCCCATGCCTCCATCTGCGCCAGCAGCCAGCGTTCGACGCCGTCGTACGGGTCCCGGTCGGCGGGCAGCGTGGCTCGCGGGTCAGCCGGAACCGTCACGTGGTGCATCGCGACCCAATCCTTCCCGCTGCCTTTCGCCAGCGCGACCATGGCGGGAGAGGTCAGTCCGCCGACGTCGTTGATGATGTCCACCCCGAGGTTCAGGCCCCTCTCCGCCACCTCGGCGTGGCGGGTGTCGAGACTCAACAGGGGTCCCAGCCTGCGCCCCGCCGACTGCTCGATCAGCCGTTCGAGCACCGGCTCGACCCGGGACCACTCCGTGGCGGGATCCACCGGAGTGGCGCCGGGCCGGGTCGATTCCCCCCCCACGTCGAGGATATGAACACCGGCCTCCACCATGGCCGCGACGTGGGGCTCGATCCGGGCCCAGTCGAGGAACCGGCCGCCGTCGGAGAACGAATCCGGGGTGACGTTGACGATGCCCATCCACAGCGGGATGTGCCGGTCGAGCGCAATCGAGCAGTCGAGCACCGTCCGCCGACCCTGGCCCGGAATCGTGAGCCGGGGCTCCAGCGCCACCAGCGGCGCCAGCACGAAGCTGCGGCAGACCAGGTCGCGATGGGGAATGGTCAGCCGCTCGGTCACGATGTGCTCGCGTCCCCACAGCAGGATGTCGACGTCGATGGGGCGGGGTGACCAGTGCGATTCCCCGTGCCGTCCGAACGCCCGCTGGATCTCGTCGATCCGGATCCGGAGCTGCTCGGGGGAGCACCGTGCCTCGCATTCGAGCACCAGGTTGAGGTAGGGCAGATTCCAGTCCGAGGGCGCGGAGTCGGGAAGGAGGGCGGGCGACTCCACCACCGGCGACACCCGCGTGACGGTCAGTCCGTGCCCGTCGAGCGCATCGATGGCTCGCGACAGGTGGTTCCGCCGATCCCCGAGGTTCGAGCCCAGTCCCAGATAGACCCGCATGCCCTGATTCCGAAACTCGTGTATCCCCGCGATCCGCCGTGCGGGCCGGACACCGGGGCGCCCGCTCGATGCGCCGATGGCGCCCGGCGCTGCCGTCATTCATGCCAGGCAGGGGAGGGCGGCGAGTGTACACGACACAGTTCCAGCGGCGTGATCCACGCTGGCAGGCTCGACGATACGCCTCCCGACCGTGCAACACGCGAATGACGCCAATGTCGTCGTCCTTTCGGAAAATCGCCCGCCAGCTTCCTGCCCGCAGCCGGAAACGGCCGCACCGTTGGCCGCCGAGGGCGTACACGTCGCCAGGGCGAAACGTGCCGCGGAAGTCTTTTCCAATACGAAGATGAGCCTGAAGGGAGAGAGGTAGAAGGAGCGGTAGGCGGAGTTGGGTGAGTGAATGGAAGGGGGATGTTGAAGGGCACGAAGGACCTGTGCAAGCCCTGAGCGGTCCCCTGCTCGGGTGCTGAGGGGGGGACGATGGGACAGGGGAGGCGTTGGGGAGAGTGGAGTGGCAACAGAGGGGGCCACCGCCCGGATGAGGCCGGACGGTGGATTGTGCGGGTGGTGTGGAGGGTCAGGCCGCGTCGCGCCAAGCGCGCCCGATGGTGCGGAACAGGGCGTCGCGGGCATCGTTGAGCGCGTGGGCGGCCTCGAGGTCACTGACGGCGTGGGCGAGGGCGTCGAGTTGGTCGAAGGTGACGCCGGGGTTGAGGAAGCGCTCGGCGTTGTCGAGGGACTTGAGCTTGTCGTAGGGGGTCATCACGTCGCTGTCGCGGTAGCGCTTCGTGACCCGCCCCTTGTCGTCGAGTGTGTCGGCGGGGAACAGGCAGGGGCGGTGGGTGTTGAGGAAGGGCGAGAGCACGTGCTGGGTGAACTCGTTGACCACAGGTGCGAGACGGCGCGGGATGTGGCCGTGGCCGAGGTGCTTGCGCACCACGCTGGCGTTCTTGCTCTCGGCGAGGGCGTTGTCGTTGCAGTGGCGGGGGCGGGATTTGGTGAACGTCCCGATGCGCAGCTTGTTGAGCAGGGCGGCGACGCGGTGGTTGATGTACTCGGAACCGTTGTCGGCGTGAATGCCCTGAATCACGAAGGGAAACGCCTTGATGAGCCCTTCGAGCACCGGCAGCAGGAAGCGCTCGGAGATGGCCTCCACGGTCCCCACGAACTGGAACTGGGTCACCTCATCGACCGCGTTGATGTGGTAGACGCCCTTGGCGCCGTCCTGGTCGCCCTGGTGCACGGTATCGACGCGCACATAGCCGGGTTGGCCGTCAGGCTGGGGCTTGCGCCGTTGCCCGATGGTGCGGTGTGTCGCCTGGGTCTTGGCCACCACCGTGCGCCGGCGCCGATACGTCACCGACCGGCGCAGATTGTACAAGTGACCGTTCGACAGCCCCGCCAAACGCTCGAATCGCTCATCGCCGAACACCGCATACTGACGCCGCATCAGCGCCCGCGTCGCCGGCCCCGACATCTGGCCCAACGCCGCGTCCACCGCCGCCAGTTGCCGAATGTCGGCCCGCGTGTAGCGCCGCTCGAAGGGGCACGCCGGAGCGCCACCGCGCCGGTCCTCGATGCGCCCGGTCTCGCGATGCTGGCCTATCAGCCGGGTCAGTTGCGCCCTCGACAGCCCTGTCACCTTCGCCAAGTAGCGCCTGACCAGCCCCTTGTCGGGCTTGCCCAATCTCTCATAGCTCAACCGCACCAGCGTGCGGCGCACGAACTCGTAGACGGACTCCCGGTCGGCTCCCGTGAAGTCCACCGCCTCGCTGCCCTCGACGAAGGCACGCACCTGGTCCAGCGTCCGGACCCGTTCGGTCTGTAGCGTCACGATCATCCTCCGATGATCCCAGACCCCGCGCTACAGGCTCACTTCTCGTTGGATTCACACCCTCCCTTCAGGCTCATCTCTCGTTGGACAAGACTGCGGATGGACTTCGCGACCCGGATGCAGCACGCTACCCGGGCGTGTCGCGCTGGCAGCCGAGCGTCCCGGTGTGTCGATTGGCCATGTACGTGGTTCTGTTCGACATCGATTCGACCCTGATCCGCACCCAGGGAGCCGGGCGCGCGGCGTTTGCCGAGACGTTTCGCGCCGATTTCAACATCGAGCGCATCGGGGACGGCATTTCCTACGCGGGACGCAGTGATCGAGCGATCGTGCGCGAGGTCTTCGCGCAGCACGGAATCGAAGATCGACCCGACACCTGGCAACGATTCCGGCGCGGTTACCTCCGGCGGCTCGAACGTACGCTCACCATGCGCCGCGGAGGGTTGCTGCCGGGGGTCCTGCCGTTGCTGCGTGCGATCCGGGAGCGGAGCGACGTCGCGATGGGCATTCTTACCGGCAACGTGGCGGCCGGCGCCCGGCTCAAGCTCGAGCACTACGGTATCGATTCGTTCTTCGGTTTCGGCGGATATGGTGACGACCACGTCGATCGGGGCGGCATCGCGGCCGAGGCGATCGGCGCCGCCGCCGCATATCTGCACACGAAGCACCGGCTTTCGGCGGAGCCCGGGCTGACCACGGTGATCGGTGATACGCCGGAGGACGTGCGATGTGCACGATCCATCGCGGCGAAGGCGATCGCGGTAGCCACCGGCGAATCATCCCTCTGCGAGCTGAGGGCGGCGGCTCCCGATCATGCACTCCCCGATCTGACGGATCGGGATACCGTCCTCGGACTCATCACCTCGGCATGATCCATCCGGTTTTCAGGATCGGAGGCCACCGAGTCGGATGACGCCGTCGTCGGGATCATTGCCGCTGCATGATCCCTACCGCTTCCGCCCGCCGGGAACGGGCACTCCCCGCCACGGGCCTGGACGAACGCGGGAACCGGGCCGGCCGTGCCGTAAACCCTCGGGCGCCACGGACCGAACGCGGCGCGGCCGAACACCGGAACCGGACCGGCCGTGCACCGCCCGCGGCGCGGCCCGCTCGACCCTCCGGGCGGCAACGTTCAGATGACGATCCCGGCGTTGCGGAGTGCGCGCTCGAACGCCTCGGCCCATCCGCGGTTGGCCAGCGGACTCGCGGGGCTCGGATGCGGTGCAACGCTCACGGTCACCGCATCGCCACCCAGCGCGGCGCGGGCGCGGTCCGCGGCGAATCGCCCGATCCCGAGCACGTGTCGCGACCCGAGCGCGCGAACGACACGCGCGAGCGCCCCATCGCAGGCCTCGTAGAGCGGCGCCCGCTCGGCGGCCGGCAGCTTGTCGGGGGTGCGGTTCCTCCCCGAATCCTCCATGAAGCAGAGCGGACAGTAGTTCCAGACGAAGAAACGCTCGAAGAAGTGCTCCGGTTCGCCGAACCGGCTTCGGGCCCAGCCCCAGAGCCGGCGCCCGCTCACCTCGCCGCGCGGGCAGTCGAAACCGGTGACGGGCCGCCGTGGATGTTCGACCTTCGGCCGCGCGACTGTTCCTCGTACCCCGAGCCAGTCACGGGTGATCTCGACGTCGCCGAAGGGCACGCCGGTCTGGGCCATTCCGAACGGACCGGGATTCATCCCGAGCATCAGGACCTCGGGCGACCTCGTGCCGTAGCGTACGAGATACGCCCGGTGCGGCGCCCATGCGTACTCGAGCGGGTTGTAGACGTGGGTGACCGGCGGGGCGAACGTCAGCGCGCCGGCCCGGTGCGAGAGCGCCCGGGCGGTGGAGACGATCTTCGGCGGGGAGGGCATCGATCGAGTGGTGGCGATCACGGTCGGCGCCGGCAGGCGCGGCCGAAGGCAGGACGGAGCCGATCTTCGGACAGCGCTCCGATACGAGCAAGGCGGATCTCGAACCGCCGGCAATTCCCTGTGGTTTCTCGTTTCAGGGCACTCTCGCACGCGAAACCGACTGAAAACGGGTCATTTTCCTCCGTGAATCCTCTGCGGCGCAGACTCCTGGTGCGCGCCGGCGTCCGGAGCCTCGCGGCAGCGGGGGCAGATGCCGCTGATCTCGACGGTGTGCATCTGCGAGGTGAACCCTTCCGCCGCGGCGCGGCGCTCGATCGTGCGCTCGATCGCGGCGTCGTTGAGCTCCGCCGCGGTACCACAGTCGATACAGAGGAGAAACTGTCCGGCGCCGGGATGTCCGGGGCGCGCGCATCCGACGAATGCGTTGAGGGACGACAGCCGGTGCACGAGACCGTGCATGAGCAGGAACTCCAGGGCGCGGTACACGGTGGGTGGCGCCGGGGAATGTCCTTCACCCGAAAGCACGTCGAGGATCGCGTACGCCCCGAGCGGGCGGTGGCTCTGCCAGATGATCTCGAGCACCCGCTGCCGCACCGGAGTCAGCCGCGCTCCCCGCTCCGAGCAGATCGCTTTCGCGCCGTCGAGCGCGTTGGCCACGCAGTGGCGGTGATCGTGCTCGTGGGACGGGAACCAACCGCTCCCACCGTGCGCGCTGTTCATCGGTCGGGGTCGAGGCTATGCCGGTCTCCCGGCGAAGCGTCCGGGCGTCAGCGAGAATACAGGACCGCGTGACGATTCACGAGGAACGGGCCGTCGGCCGCCGTGTCCGTCAGCGACCCGGAGACCGGGCCTGGATCGATCGAGAGCTTGAACGGCGCGCTCGCTCCGGCTCCGATGCCGGCGCCGAACAACGGAAGCGAAAACATCACCGCCGGCGCCGGAAGGGCGGTCATGCGTCGCCGAGGCATCCGGCCACGGAATCGCCCATGCGGCGCATGATGTCGAACCAGGCATCTGCGCCCGCGGTGACGTCCGCCCCGAGGGGGTCGAGTACCGCGATCCGAACCCCGGTGCGTTCGATCACGGTCCGGACGAGACGCGGCTCGAACTGCGGTTCGGTGAACACGCAGCGCGCGTCGCGTTCGACGAGGGCGCGACGCAGCGCCGCGAGCCGCTTCGCCCCCGGCAGCCGGGTCGGGCCGAGGGTGACCGCGCCGATGCCGTTGAGTTCGAATGCCCGCTCGAAGTACTGGTACCCGTCGTGGAAGACGACGAACGCATGCCGGCCCACCGGCGCGAGCCGCTTCCGCAGCGACGCTTCCAGCGCTGCGATACGCGCTCCCATGGAGACGGAGTTGCGCCGGAACACCGCGGCCTCCTCCGGATGGACGCGGATGAGCGCCGCCGCCACGGTCTCCACGATTCGTCGTGCGTTGCCGGGGTCCAGCCAGATGTGCGCATCGAGCTCGCCATGGTCATGGGCGTGAGGGTCACCGTCGTTGGCGTTCTCGCCGCCGGGGAGCCACGCGGAGCCCCCGTTCCACATGCCTCCCTCGCGATTGGGCAGCAGCCGCATTCCGGCCACTCGATGCAGGGTGACGATCTCCGCTCCGGTCCCGAGGCTTGCAATGGGACGTGCGAGAAACGTCTCCAGGGTGCCGCCGACCCAGACGACCAGATCCGCGGATTGCAACGCCGCTGCTTCGGACGGGCGCATCTGGTAGGTGTGGGGAGACGCACCGCCGTCGACGATCAGCCGCGGCGTGCCGATCTCGCCCATCACGCCAGCGACCAGAGCGTGGATCGGCTTGATGCTCACCACGACTTCGGGTGCGGCGCGCGCGCCGGGCGCTACGTGCAGCGCGGCGAGCGCGAAGAGCATTGCGCGGAGCCATCCTCTCCGGACCAGGCATGAACGGTGGGCATGCAGGCATCGTGCGTTCCCGTTCCCGGATACCGGCCGCCGGCGTGCCGTCCATCCGCAAGGGACGGACCAGCCACAGGAGAGCTTCACCGTGCCGGACGCCGGATTCGCCATCGCCGGTCCGGCGATTTCCGCCAACGTCCCGAGATCGACTGCATGACCGGAGTTTCGCGGCCATCCTGGCCGCCCGGGTATCCGATCAGGGTGCTGATCTGAGATTAGCATTAAGAATCAATGAGTTAGAGAAAATTGCGGGCGTCTACATGACATTTTGTCGGCAGTGTGTCACCGAATGGCCTGACGTGTAGACACACGACATGCTGCGCTCCTGCATACACAGAGCCGAGTGCACTTGGAGTGCTCAGTTTCAGACCTGCACCCTCTGATCGTTGCGATTCATGGGACGTTTTCGGGCCTGACGGATATTGCCGTCGCCGGTCGTGCCGAAAGGGAATGGAAGACCGGAAGTGTTATAGTGTATCACTTACAGACAGCCCGTCCCCCCGGAGAAACACCGTATGGCTCGACCACCGACCGCCGTTGACCCGGAGTCTTCGCCCCTCGTCGAAGCGCGCGGAGTGAGCGTCAGCTTCGGGCGCCGGAACGTGCTGGAAGGGGTGGATCTGGCGGTCCACGCCGGCGAGATCGTGACCTTGGTCGGTCTCAACGGCGCGGGAAAGTCGACCCTGGTCCGCGTGCTGCTCGGCATCGTCCGGCCGAGCCGCGGCCGGGTGGTGCGCGCGCCCGGCCTTCGCATCGGCTATGCGCCGCAGCACGTGGATCGCGATCCGGTGCTACCGATGACCGTGCGGCGCTTCCTGACCGTTGGTGCGCCGGCGACTCGCGGGCGGTTGGACACACTGCTTGCCGAGGTCGGTGCCGGTGCGATCCTCGACCATCCCCTGTCCGAGATCTCGGGAGGGGAGCTACATCGCGTGCTGCTTGCCAGAGCGCTCTTGCGCGAGCCCGGGCTGCTCGTGCTCGACGAGCCCCTCGCGGGTGTCGATGTCACGAGCCAGAGCGAACTCTACCGCCTGATCGCCACGATACGGGATCGATACGGCTGCGGGGTGCTGCTCGTCTCGCATGACCTGCACCTGGTCATGGCCGCCACGGACACCGTGGTGTGCATCAATCGTCACGTCTGCTGCACCGGTCATCCGCGGGCGATCACGCGCGATCCGGCATTCGTCTCCCTGTTCGGCCGCCACGTGGCGAACACCCTCGCGGTCTATGAGCATTCCCACGACCACCATCACGACGCCCTCGCCGAGCCGGTGCCGATCGACTCCGGGACGCGGACCAATCCCGACACGCCGGCGAACGACGTGCGCGCGGCAGTGGAACGCGGCCCGGGGAGAGCGCCGGACGACGGGATTGCTCGGGACGCATCGCGCGCGACCGTCGCGCCGGGCCTGACCGAATCCAGCGAACGGCCCGGCCCGGACGCCCGCGGCGCACGTCCATGACCGAGGATTTCTTCCTGCGTGCGCTGGCCGGCGGCGTCGGGGTGGCGCTGGCGGCAGGTCCGATCGGCTGTTTCGTGGTGTGGCGACGCATGGCCTACTTCGGTGCGACGCTCGCTCATGCAGTGCTCCTCGGCGTCGCGCTCGGTTTTCTGCTGGAGATCGAGCCGACCCTCGCCATCCTCGCGATCTGCCTCCTGCTCGCGGGTGGCTTGGCTCTGCTGGAGCGCCAGCGCCTCGTTCCCCTCGACACCCTGCTCGGGGTGCTGGCCCACGGAGTGTTCGCGGCGGGCCTCATCGTCATCGCCTTCATGGAGCAGGTGCGCGTCGATCTGATGGGCTACCTCTTCGGCGACGTCCTCTCGGTGAGCGCCGCCGATCTCCGGTTCATCTTCGCGATCGCCGCCGGGTCCGTCGCGGCGCTTGCCTGGCAGTGGCGCAACCTCCTATCCGTGACCGTCAACGAGGATCTGGCGGCGGTGGAGGGCGTGCCGGTGCAACGGGTGCGGATGCTGCTGGTGATCCTGCTCGCGGTGGTGATCGCGACGGGGATGAAGATCGTCGGCATGCTGCTGGTGCTGGCGCTGGTGATCATTCCCCCCGCCGCCGCGCGTCGTTTCGCCGCGACACCCGAGCAGATGGTGGTCGCCGCGGCGGGGGTCGGCGCCGCCGCGGTCGTCGCAGGCCTGTTCGGATCGCTGGAATGGGACGTGCCGGCCGGACCGGCGATCGTGATGGCCGCGAGCGCGATTTTCGCCGCCGGCCTGCTCGTCCCCACCCGCTCGTCGTCCCGCCGGCGTGAGTGAACGAGCCGTCGCCTTCCGGAGGCGGGCGATACGGCCCTCCGGCGCGAGCGGGAACCGTGGACGTGACGTCCCTCCCCGTCTTCGAGGCTCGATGGCGATGGGCAGGCCCCCGCGGCAGAGACCTTGGACGTGACCCCCCGCCTTCAACCCGTGCCCGGCAGGCTCCTGGGATCGTCGACGTGGAGGTGCTCGGTGGGCTGGGGGGTCGCGGTCATCACCTTGACCCCGTGCTCCGACGTGAAGCGGTGCCAGCAGCCCCTCGGCACCACCAGCAGCATGCCGGCGGTGAGCTCGTGGGATTCGATCTCGTCATCGACGATGACCTCCAGGCGGGTCTCGCCCTCGACGATCTGCACGAGCTCGTCGCCCTTCGAATGTCGCTCCCAGCCGCTGGACCCACTGAAGCTCGCGGCGAAGATGCCGCCGTCACGGAAATCGGCGAGGGTCATGAACGACGCCTGCGCCTCTTCCTCGGTGGTATGCGCTCCGCGGCCCTCCAGCTTCACGAGTCCCGCCAGATCGCGATTCAAATCGACCGTCCTGATCATGCGATGCCTCCGATTGCCGGCAGTCGTCGGCGCGGGGGCGTCTCTTTCCCCACATCCCTGTCCGGCGCCTCCTCCGAGCGCTTACCATACGGCATTCCCATGGCCGGAGGGAGCGGCAGGCAATGAACACGCGCATCGAGCGGGACAGCATGGGCGAGGTGGAGGTACCGGCGGACCGGTACTGGGGGGCGCAGACCCAGCGCTCGCTCGAGAACTTCAGGATCGGCGGAGAACGGCTGCCGCGCCCGCTGATCCGGGCGCTGGGCCTCGTCAAGCAGTGCGCGGCGGTGGTCAACCGGGCGCTCGGCGATCTCCCCGCCGACGTCTCCGAGGCGATCCGCGAAGCCGCACAGGAGGTCGTCGACGGACGCCTGGACGAACATTTCCCGCTGGTGGTCTGGCAGACCGGCAGCGGCACCCAGAGCAACATGAACGCCAACGAGGTGATCGCCAACCGGGCGGCGGAGCGGATGGGGGAGGCCCTCGGCGCGAACCGCGGCGTGCACCCCAACGATCACGTCAACCGCTCGCAATCCACCAACGACGTCTTCCCGACCGCCATCCACGTCGCGGTCGCGGTGGAGGTGGGCGAGCGGCTGTTGCCCGCGCTGGCCCGGCTGCGCGCCACCCTGGAGGCGAAGGCGCGGGCGTTCGACGGCATCGTCAAGATCGGCCGTACCCATCTCCAGGACGCGACCCCGCTCACCCTCGGCCAGGAGTTCTCCGGCTACGCGGATCAGCTCCGCCTCGGTGAAGGCGCGCTTCGCGCCGTCCTGCCCCTGATCCTGGAGCTGCCGATCGGGGGCACCGCGGTCGGGACCGGACTGAACACCCGGGCCGGCTACGCGCGGAAGATGACGGAAGCGATCGCCGAGCGCACCGGCCTCGCGTTCACCGAGGCGCCCAACCGCTTCGCCTCGATGGCCGGCAAGGAAGGGCTGGTGGCGGTGTCGGGCGCGCTCAAGACCGTGGCCGGAGCGCTGAACAAGATCGCCAACGACGTGCGCTGGCTCGCGAGTGGTCCGCGCTGCGGCATCGGCGAGATCCTCATCCCCGCCAACGAGCCGGGCTCCTCCATCATGCCCGGCAAGGTCAACCCCACCCAATCGGAGGCGCTGACCATGGTGGCGGCCCGGGTCGTCGGCAACGACGTGACGGTGGCGGTGGCGGGCGGCGCGGGCAACTTCGAGCTCAACGTCTACCTGCCGGTGATCGGGTACACGGTGCTGCAATCGGTGGACCTGCTCGCCGCGGCCACCGATTCGTTCAACGATCACTGCGCGGCGGGCATCGAGCCGAACCATGAGCGGATCGAAGAGAACCTGCGCCGCTCCCTGATGCTGGTCACTGCGCTGAACCCGCACATCGGCTACGACCGGGCAGCCGACGTCGCCAAGACCGCCTGGGCCGAGGGCAAGACCCTGCGCGAGGTGGTGGTCGAGAAGGGATTGATGAGTGCGCAGCGCTTCGACGAGGTGGTGGCGCCCGAGCACATGATTCGGCCCGGTGGTCCGCCTCCGTGACCGGTGCGACGCCCGAGGCGCCGGTCCGCCGGAAGGTCCTGGAGGTCGAGGACGTCCGTACCCGCTTCCACACCCGGGACGGCGCCGTCCACGCGGCCAACGGCGTGAGCTTCGACCTCCACGAAAGCGAGCTGCTCGGGGTGGTGGGCGAGAGCGGCTCGGGCAAGAGCATGACCATGATATCGCTGCTCAAACTCCTGCCGATGCCGCCGGCCGAGATCGTGTCCGGTCGCGCGCGCCTCGACGGCGAGGACCTGAACGGGCTCGATGCGAAGGCGCTGAGGCGCGTGCGCGGCGCCGGGGTGGGGTTCGTCTTCCAGGACCCGATGACCTCGCTGAACCCGGTGCTCACCGTGGGCTGCCAGATCAGATCACCGAGCCGTTGCGGGCGCATCTCGGCATGGGCCGGACGACGGCGAAGGAGCGGGCGGTCGAGCTGCTCGAAAGGGCCGGCATCCCGGCCGCGGCGGGCCGTCCGGGCGACTTTCCGCACCAGTTCTCGGGCGGGATGCGCCAGCGGGTGATGATCGCCATCGCGCTCGCCTGCAACCCGAATGTGCTGATCGCGGACGAGCCGACCACCGCCCTCGACGTCACCATCCAGGCCCAGGTGGTCAACCTGCTCGAAGACCTCCAGGAGCGGCTTGGACTCACCTGCCTCTTCATCTCCCACGATCTCGGCATGATCCGCCACATCGCGGATCGGGTGGCGGTGATGTACCTCGGCAAGATCGTCGAGCAATGCGCTCTACCGCGAGCCCCTTCATCCCTACGCCCGGGCGCTGCTCTCGGCGGTGCCGATCCATGACCCCGAGCGCGAAGCGCGCCGCGAACGCATCATCCTGAGCGGCGACGTGCCGAGCCCGGCCACGCCGCCTCCCGGCTGCCGATTCAGCACCCGTTGTCCCATGGCCGCCCCGGAATGCTCGCGGCACGAGCCCGAGTGGCGGGAGCCGCACTCCGGCCACTGGGTGGCCTGCCACTTCGCACGCTGAAGGAAGGTCCGGGAATCAACGTCCCTGAAGCCTGCACCATGCAGACGGTGGTCGTTGCGGCCACCGTGATCGTCGTCGCCTGTCGTGAGCGTTGCCCGTCAGTCCGCGCCGGCGGCCGCCACCTTCGGCGCCGGTACGACGGCGGGGGATCGCTCCTTGCGCAGCAGGGCGGAGAAGATCTGTCGCGCCCGGCGTAGCGCCTTGTCGGGACGCAGGTGTACCTCGGTGTAGCCCTCGTCGGGGAAGTCGAACATCTGCTGCTGCTTCTCGAGTGCCCAGAGATCCTCGGCCGCTACCGCCGGGAACATGTCGGCGAAGCGCTTTGCGGCGGAGACGTTCGGGTCGTCGCTCGACATCAGGTCCGCCTTGAAGTTCACGCACCAGCGCCACACGTGGTTGGTCCCGTCCACCGGGGTGTGGGTGTGAAGGAGAACGTAGCCGCGTTCGGCCTCGGTGCCGAGCCGGCCGGGCGGCGCTACCCTCATCTGCACCCGGGTGAGTCCCGGCGAGACCATGCAATGCGTGTGGTGGCGATCGACGACGTCGTAACCGAACCAGTCGGCAAGGAACGGCGGCTGCCGGTAGTTCTCGACCTCGCGAGTGGTCTTCACATAGCGGTTCCCGTCGACCTCGCCCTCCTCCAGCTTCACCGGGATCCGGCTGTTGGCAACGTCGCCGATGTTGCCGTCGTGCAACGGGTAGAAATGGGAGATGTCGAGCAGGTTCTCGATCAGCAGCAGGTAGTTGGCCGGCACCTGCATGGGACCGGAGCTGATCGACTCCCAGGCGTCGTCCGCGACCTCCAGGGTCCGCGGAGGCTGCGAGTCGTGCCGCCGCTCCGCATCGCCCGGCCAGACCCACACCATGCCGTCCTGCTCGATGACCGGGAAGGGCCTGAGCTTCGCCTGCTCGGGGATCGGGCCGTCCGGGTGCGAGGGAACCGCCACGCAGACTCCACGCGGGTCGTAGCACAGGCCGTGATAAGCGCATTCGAGGGTGCCGTCCTCGAGCACCCGGCCCTCGGAGAGCGGCATGCGCTTGTGTGCGCACCGGTTGTCGAAGGCGCCGATCACGCCGTCCCGCGAGCGCCAGAGCAGGACCGGACGCCCGGCCATGGTCTGTCCCTTGAGCTCGTCCACCGCGAACTCCCCGGAGAGTCCGGCGACGTACCAGGCATTGCGGATGTAATGGCGGGGAATCATGGGCTGTGCCTCCGAATCGTCAGGGCAGGGATCCTCGGGGCACGCAGGCCGTCAATGGACCATGCCGGGCATTGCGTCGATTGTAGTGTAGTGCAAAGCGAGGGTTCGGAAAGCGTCCGGCGGCCTCTTCCTGTGCCCGACATGAAGCGGTTGCGACGGGGATCGGACAGCTCGGGGATCCGCCTCACAGGTCCAGCACCAGCTCCTCGGTCCGGGACCGGGCGCAGCATACGAGGACGTAGTGCTCACGATCTTCGTCGTCGAGCACCTCGTCCCGATGCTCCGGCTCGCCGTCCAGATAGCGGGTCATGCAGGTGCCGCAATACCCCTGCTCGCAGCAGGTCTCGATGTCGATGCCGTTCTCGCGCAGCACCTCGACGATGCTCTTGTCGGCTGGAACCGTGAAGACCTCGCCGGTCAGCGCAAGCCGGATCCGGAAATCGCATTCATCTACCGGCACGATGGCGTCTCGCTCTCGATCGCCGAATGGAGGAGCCGAACCCTCCGCGCTGCAACCCTGTGGAGGAATGCGTCAAGCTCCTGTCCCGACGTTGATTGCCATCGGTGCTCCCTCGGCGCTGCCACTTCGCCCGCGCGCTCCCCGCCCGCTCTGATTCTCGCCTTGTCCCGTCATCGGGACCCACCTCTTGCCGGAGCTCGACGGAAACGGGACCGAGGCTGCCCCCTTCGCTCCACGGCGTGCGCATCGGTCCGAGGCGGAGCCGGATCAGGCTACCCGCCACACCGGCGATCGATCAATCCGGGAATCACCGGCAAACGGCATGGGCATCTTCGAAGCATCGTGCTCCGAGCAGGATCGGAACCATTCCGGGATCGGAACCATCCATGGCCGGCGGTCATTGTTCGCCGCTTCCCGGGGAGGGAATCGGAATCGACAGGCAACGGCGCATTGCGCGGGCGACATGGCGAACGAGGGCCGGCCTTGCGAACGAGACCACGGGCCGCGGTTCCTGTCCGATCGTTCCTGTACCATTCGCCCGCCTGCATCCGGAGTGAAGCGGGCCAGCCGAACGACCGAAAGGGAATGGCCGAGCGCCCCTCCCCGGGCGCCGTCCTCTCACCGATTCGACCCGATGGAGCCTGCCGATGCCGACCGCGAACGTCAACGACACCACCCTGCACTACCGCTTCGACGGCCCGGAGAACGCGCCGGTCATCCTCATCTCGAATTCCCTGGCGTCGAACCTCGGCATGTGGGATCACCAGATCGGCACCCTGCTCCGGCTCGGGTTTCGAGTGCTGCGCTACGACAGCCGCGGCCACGGACGGTCCGGGGTCACCCCCGGCCCCTACGGCATCGAGATGCTGGCCGAGGATGCGGTCGGGCTCCTCGACGCCCTGGGCATCGAGCGCGCGAGCTTCATGGGCTGCTCGAAGGGCGGCATGGTCGGGCAGATGGCCGGCACGAAGCACGGCGACCGGTTCGACAGGCTCGTGCTGTGCTCGACCTCGGCGTACATGGGCGGAGAGGACGTTTGGGCGGCCCGCATCGAAGCGGTGGCCAGCGGCGGGATGGCCGCGGTGGTGGACGCGACGATCGATCGCTGGTTCACCAGGCCGGGGCAGGAGCGGATCCCCGCTGACGTCGCCCGGGTGCGGGAGATGATCCTGGCGACCCCGCCGGAAGGATTCATCGCCTGCGCCCATGCGATCGCGGCGATGGACCAGCGCGAGAGCATCCGCGCGATCGACCGGCCGACGCTGGTGGTCGTCGGCGAGCACGACCCCGGCACCCCGCCCTCCGCGGCGGAGCTCATCCACGACCGCATCGCGGGCTCGAAGCTCGTGGTGCTCGAAGAAAGCGCGCACTTCTGCAATGTCGAGCAGGCCGGCTCGTTCAACGCCGCTCTGGAGGAGTTCCTCGGCGCATGAACGCGGCGGCCGCGCCGTTGCAACCTCCGTGGCTCCCACGACGGACTCCAACGACGGCGCGTCGAGGCGATGCTCGCCGGCCATTGCCCGAGACCCGCGGCCGGTCCCCCCACCCTCGCGGATCCGGTCCGCCCGGTGGCCGCGCCGTCAGAGCTCCTCGCGCTCCACGAAATGCAGCAGCAGACCGCCGAGCGATGCGGGATGGACGAAGCCGATGCGCGCCCGGCGCGATCCGGGGCGTCCCACGCGGTCGATCATTCGATGACCGGCGCCGGCCAGGTGGGCGAGGGTCGCATCGATATCCGGCGTCTTCAGCGCGAGATGGTGCAATCCGGGACCGCGACGCTCAATGTAACGGGCGATCGCGCCCTTGTCGCCTCGGGTGTTGCCGGGCGCGCCCCGCACCGGACCCTCCGCACGCAGGTCCGGGTGGCGCGGATCGAACGGCTGCAACAGCTCCAGCTCGCAGTCGCCCACGGTGAGAAAGCGCACCCGCAGGCCCCCGACAGGCTCCGGGGGCCGGCTGTGGTACACGACCCCGTACCTGTCGGAGGTGAAGCTCTCGATCGGCTGCACGATCTCGAAGTCGGTCTGGGTGCTCTCGACCGGACAGCCGAGCCGCTCGGTGAAGACCGCCCCGGCCGCCCGGTTGTCTTCGCACGCAACCCCGATGTGGTCGATCCGCTCCACATGATCGCTCGTGCCTTCGCTCGTCCCGGCAACCGCACCGGCTTTCGGCCCGATCGGCTCGCACAGCCGGGTCGTGATGCCGCACGTGGCGCGGGTAGCGAGCTCCACCTGACGACCGCCGCCCAGCCCCGGCGTCGCGCCGGCGCAGGTGAAGTCGCATTCGGCCGCCCGGGCGATCGGATCCGGCGCCGCGATCGCGATGTGATGGACGCCGCTCCTCGCCGCGCCGCCGGTGAATCCGTGGCCGGGCTCGAACAGGGCGATCGCGCTCTCGCCGACGGTGATCCACGGGACCGTGCCACCGCCGGGGACCGGGATCCCGGTACGCGGCAGCCCGAGATCGCGCTCGAAGACCGTCGCGACGCCCCCGGGGTCGTCGACGACCACCGCGACGCAGGCGAGCGGGGGGACGCTCACATTCGCTTCCTCGGGCGCCCGATCCCGGAAGATCGCCCACGACGCCATCCCGCCGGCGCCACTTGCCTCCCGGTGTGCCCGATCCCGGCCTGGACGAGCGTTTTGCTCCCGTCACACATTTGCCCCGCCCTTCGCCTTCATCCGGTCATGATACGGTGCGGCGGATTCTTGCATAATCGCCCCTTCCTCGACGCTCCACCGAACGAGCCGCGCACCTGCCGCC
The DNA here is from genome assembly GCA_958295465.1 of uncultured Gammaproteobacteria bacterium. GTDB lineage: Bacteria > Pseudomonadota > Gammaproteobacteria > HK1 > HK1 > HK1. The sequence continues at coordinate 5,005,868 of OY282353.1, read as the reverse complement.
GGTGGGGCCGTCCGGCGCGTCCGGCCGATCCATGAACGACACCGAAGCCGTCACCGGATACCTGGACACCCTCGGCCTGGAGTCGTGGGTGGTGCAGGTGTTCGTGGCCGTCTTCATGACCGCGGTGGCGGCTCTCGTGGCGAAGCGCCTCGTCTCGAAGCTGCACGCCGCCTTCACCCGCACCCGCAGCGTGTGGGACGAGAGCTTCACCGCGGCGCTCGACGCCCCCCTGCGGGCGCTCATCTGGATCTCCGGCGTTGCGTTCGCGATCGAGATTATCCAGACCGAGGCGGGCGCCACCATCTTCGAGGCGGTGACCCCGATCCGCGACGTCGGGATCATCGCGACCTTCGCGTGGTTCGCGGTGCGCTTCATCCGCATCGCCGAGGCGAACTTCATCGCCGACAGGCAGGCGAAGGGAGAGATCTTCGACCGCGCCACCCTCGACGCGGTCGTGAAGCTGCTCCGGCTCTCGGTGCTGATCACCGCCTTCCTCGTCGCCCTCCAGACCCTGGGGTTCAGCATCTCCGGGGTGCTCGCCTTCGGCGGCATCGGGGGCATCGCGGTCGGCTTCGCGGCGAAGGACCTGCTCGCCAACTTCTTCGGCGGACTGATGATCTACCTCGACCGCCCGTTCGCGGTCGGTGACTGGGTCCGTTCGCCGGACCGCGAGATCGAGGGCACGGTGGAGCGGATCGGATGGCGCCAGACCGTCATCCGCGGGTTCGACACGCGGCCGCTCTACATCCCGAACAGCGCATTCGCGAACATCGTGGTCGAGAACCCCTCGCGCATGCGCAACCGCCAGATCTACGAGACCATCGGCATCCGTTACGAGGATGCAGGAGCGATGGCCGCCATCGTCGCCGAGGTCGAGGCGATGTTGCGGGCGCACGAGGAGATCGACTCCGACAACTTCCTGATGGTGAACTTCAACGCCTTCGCACCCTCGTCGCTCGACTTCTTCATCTACTGCTACACCCGGACGACGGCCTGGGCCCGGTTCCACCAGGTGAAGCAGGACGTGTTGCTGCGCATCGCCGGGATCATCGACCGCCACGGGGCCGAGATCGCGTTCCCGACCTCCACCGTACACCTCTCCGGCGGCGTGCCGGGGGCGGAGCCGCCGTCCGGCGACTATGGTTTCAGCGCTCGTCGGGCTCCGGGAAGTTCCGAAAGCAGCGACTGAAAAACGGCGGCGCCCGCCGGCCGTGCAGGCCCAGGGCGGGCGCCGCCCTGCACCGCACGCTCCGTGCGAAGCGCGGTGCGCTCGTCATGACCGGCCCTGGACGGCCCGAAGCGCGCTCCCTGCACCCGTGGGCGCGGGGACTCCGGCGGGCGGGCCGTGCTGGCAACACGGAAACCGTTGTTGTTGTTCCGGTTCCCGGCGGTGTTCCTGTTGCGGTTCGCGGAACGCAGGTTCTGCGGTTTGTGGTTCCACGAGCCGCCCCGCGACACTCGGCGTTCAGGGGCCGGCCAAGCTCCCGGACCAACCCGCCGTCGCCGCCCGTGTCGGAACGGGATGGCCCCGTGCCGCCGGACGGCGCGGGGGGCGAGAGGCCCGGGCCATGGATGGCCGCTCAGCCATGCTTCCCGCCGATGAGCGCCTCCAGCTCCGCAACCCGCGCTTCCGCGGCTCGGCGCGCGACGGCTTCCACCTCGGCTCGGGCAGTGGCGGCCTGGTGCGCGAGATGTTCCTCATGGTGGCCGAGAAGGTCCAGGTCCGTCTCCGGGTCCCGGAAGCGCATCTCCCTGTCCTTCACCCACAGGTCCAGACCCAACGTCTCGCTGCGCAACGCCAGCCTCCCGTCCAACGACTCCACCAACGGCTGACGCTCATACTTCCCGCCCACCAGCCGGTACCCCTGCAACTCCGGCGTCAAGTGCTCCCCCAGCGGGTCGTACAGCCAGTACTCCCTCACCCCCAACCGCGCATAGATGCCCCGCTTCGACCCCACGTCCTCGCGCCACGTCCCCGGCGACGCCACCTCCAGCACGAAGTCCGGTCCCTTCCCCTCCTCCCAGACCTTGTAGCTCATGCGCATCCGGTCCTCCACCCCGAACACCACGAACACGTCCGGGGCCACCGCCACCCGCGGGTTCCCTTCCTCGTAGTAGATGAGGAGGTCCCCGGACACGTACACGTCACCGCGTCCGGCGTAACGGGTCCTCAGCACCGCGATGGCGTACAGGATGGCGGCGAGCTGGGCGTCGTTCTCGGCCAAGGGCTTGCCGTCGGAGCTTGGGTACTCAACCGTGGCGGGAGGGAGGGGAGGGAGGGCGGGTCGGCGCATGGGCGGTTCCCTCGTGACGGTGGAGCGGCGTTCCCCGAACGCGGCCCTCGTGGTGTCGTGGCGACGTCTGCTGAACGCGGGTTGCGGATGACGGTACCACGGTCATGGCGGCGTCCCAAACCGGAGTGTGGAGGCGCAGTGTGGGGGAGAACCGGGATACGCGAAATGGGCGGATCGCCCGATCGGCGGTAGGACTTCGGCGCGATGTACCGGCGGCCCGCGCCCTGCCCTGCAGCGCGGGGAAGCACGAATGGGAGGCGTGGATACCGCTGGACATGCTGCGCCCTGCCCTGGTGCGCGAGGAAACGCGCACGCGAAGCGGCGCCCGGACGAGCCCGCCGATTTGCTATTCTCATACCCGCTACCCGAGACCGCGATTCCCGAGGACGATGGACGAGCGTTATCTCCCCGAGACGGTGGAGCGCGAGGCGCAGGCGTACTGGGACGAGAACCGTGCGTTCGAGGTCCGGGAAGACCCTGCCCGCGAGAAGTTCTACTGCCTGTCGATGTTCCCCTACCCCAGCGGAAAGCTGCACATGGGGCACGTCAGGAACTACACCATCGGCGACGTGATCAGCCGGTACCAGCGCATGCGCGGGCGCAACGTCCTCCAGCCCATGGGGTGGGACGCCTTCGGCCTGCCGGCGGAGAATGCGGCGATGCAGAACAGGGTGCCGCCCGCGCGCTGGACCTACCGCAACATCGAGTACATGAAGGAGCAGCTCCGGCGGCTCGGGTTCGCCTACGACTGGAGCCGCGAGCTCGCGACCTGCCGGCCCGAGTACTACCGCTGGGAGCAGTGGCTGTTCACCCGCCTGTTCGAGCAGGGGATCGCCTACCGCCGGGAGTCCGAGGTGAACTGGGACCCGGTCGACCGGACGGTGCTCGCCAACGAGCAGGTCATCGACGGGCGCGGCTGGCGCTCCGGCGCGCTCGTGGAGCGGCGCAAGATCCCGCAGTGGTTCCTGCGCATCACCGACTTTGCGGAGGAATTGCTCACCGAGCTGGACCACATCGACTGGCCGGAGCCGGTCAAGACCATGCAGCGCAACTGGATCGGTCGCTCCGAGGGCACGGAGATCGATTTCGAGATCGAAGTCCCCGAAACGGAAGGTGGTGGCGCCGATGGCGGCCTGCCGCCGCTGCGCGTCTTCACCACCCGCCCCGACACCGTCTGCGGCGCGACGTTCATGGCGGTGGCGGCCGGGCACCCGCTGGCCGCGAAGGTCGCCGAACGGCGTGAAGACGTCGCCGCGTTCATCGAGGAATGCCGGCGCGGCGGCGCGACCGCGGCCGAGATCGAGACGATGGAGAAGCGCGGCATGCCGCTCGGCCTGGACGCGGTCAATCCGTTCAACGGCGAGCGCCTGCCGGTGTGGGTCGCGAACTTCGTCCTCATGGGATACGGCACCGGCGCGATCATGGCGGTGCCCGGCCACGACGAGCGTGACCACGAGTTCGCGCTCCGGCACGGGCTGCCGATCCGGCAGGTGATCGCACCCGCGGACGGCACGGAGTTGGATGTCCAGGCCGAAGCGTGGACGGACAAGGAGGACGTCGTCGTCGTCGATTCCGGCGAATACTCCGGGCTCGGCTTCCGCGAGTGCTTCGACCGGATGGCGGACTGGCTGGAACGGACCGGGCGCGGCGGGCGCCGGGTGAACTACCGGCTGCACGACTGGGGCGTCTCGCGCCAGCGTTACTGGGGCTGCCCGGTCCCCATCGTGCACTGCGACGCCTGCGGGATGGTCCCGGTGCCCGACGAGCAGCTCCCGGTCCTCCTGCCCGAGGACGTGGACGTCGAAGGTGGTGGCTCGCCGCTGGCCCGGCTCCCGGAGTTCGTGGAGACCGCCTGCCCGAAGTGCGGGGCGGACGCCCGCCGCGACACCGACACCTTCGACACGTTCATGGAGTCGTCCTGGTACTTCGCGCGTTTCTGCTGCCCCGGTGCGGATGCCTCGAAGATCGACGCACGCGCCGACTACTGGATGCCGGTCGACCAGTACATCGGGGGCATCGAGCACGCCATCCTGCACCTGATGTACGCGCGCTTCTACCAGAAGCTGATGAACGAGGCGGGGCTCACGAAGGTGCGCGAGCCGTTCTCCAACCTGCTCACCCAGGGCATGGTGGTGGCGGAGACGTTCTACCGCGAGGCGGATGGCCACATCCGCTACTACGCGCCGGCCGAGGTGCAGGTCGAGCACGACGCCAGGGGCAAGATCACCGGCGCCCGCGCCCGCTCCGACGGGGCGCCGGTCGAGGTCGGCCCGATCGAGAAGATGTCGAAGTCGAAGAACAACGGCGTGGACCCGGAGGAGATGATCGCCCGTTACGGCGCCGACACCGTCCGGCTCTACATCATCGAGACGTCGCCGCCGGACCAGATGCTGGAGTGGTCCGGGAGCGCGGTCGAGGGCGCGTCGCGGTTCCTGCGCCGGCTGTGGCGCAGCGTGCGCGAGCACGTCGGGCAGGGGCCGGCTCCCACCCTCGACGTGAACCGGCTCGACGGCCCGGCGCGCGAGCTCCGATGCCGCATCCACGAGACCATCGCGAAGGTGGGTGACGACGTGGGACGCCGCTACAAGTTCAACACCGCCTGCGCGGCCTGCCGCGAGCTCGTCAACGACGTCATCGCGTTCGAGGCGGGCGCATCGGATACGGGCGGCGGCATGCGGAGAAGCGTCGTGCGCGAAGCGCTCGAAGCGGTCGTGCTGATGCTCGCCCCGGTGATCCCCCACGTCTGCCACACGCTGTGGCGCTCGCTCGGGCACCGCGACCCGGTCATCGACGCAGCATGGCCCGTGGCCGACGAGGCGGCGATGTCGCGCGACGTGATCGAGCTCGTCGTCCAGGTCAACGGCAAGCTGCGCGGCCACGTCAGCGTCGGCGCCGATGCGGACAGGGAGGCGGTCGAGCGGGAGGCGCAGCGCAACGACAACGTGGCCCGGTTCATCGGCGGGAAGCCGGTCCGGAAGGTCATCGTGGTGCCGGGCCGGCTCGTCAACATCGTCGTATGATCGGAGACGGCGGTGACGGCTGCGCCCTGCCCGGAGCGATGTGGCATCCACCCGCCCTCATGCGGCGAGACGGAGTGGATATCATGAGGTTTCGTGAAACATGGAGAAGAATCGTCAGTGGCTCGTGGGTTCCCGCTTCCGCGGGAATGACGGAAAGAACGCAGGGCGCCACTCCTCGTCATTCCCCCGGTCAAGCCGGGGGCAGGCTTCGTGGAAGCGGGGATCGAGACAATCCGGTTCCATGTTCACCGCGGCGGGAATGGGGATACCCGTGATCGCCACCGGCGGCATGTTCCGGAACCTCGTCCTGGCGCTGGTGGTCATGACCGCCGGCGGATGCGGGTATCAGCTTCGCGGCTCCGTGTCGCTCCCGCCCGGCCTCGATGCGGTCCGCGTCGCCGGACCCATCGAGATCAGCAACGCGCTCACCCGGTTGCTCGATGGCGGAGGAATCCACGTCCGATCGGCGCGCGGCTCGACCGGGGCGCTGCTGCAGCTCGGCGACGAACGATTCAACCGACGGGTCCTCTCCGTCGATCCGGACACGGGGAAGGAGAGCGAGTTCGAGCTGGCCTACCAGGTGACGTTCGAGGTGACCGGTGCGCAGGGCGAGGAACTTGTGCCGAAACAAACGATTTCGTTGATTCGAGACCACGTGTTCGACGCGGACTCGTTGCTCGGGAGCAGCCGGGAACAGAACGTGCTCCACACCGAGATGCGCCGTGACGCGGCGGCGCAGATCCTGCGCCGTATCGAGGGCTCGCTCGGGCGCTGATCATGAGCTGGGTGAATCGAGCGCCGGCCGGAGAGGGCCGGGCGTAGCGTGCGCATCCGACCCGAGCAGCTCGAACGTCATCTCGCTCGCGGCCACGCGAGCGTCTACGTCGTCCACGGCGACGAACCTCTGCAGCGCGAGGAGTCCCTCGATACGATCCGCGCCGCGGCGCGGGCGGCCGGATTTGCGGAACGCATCGTGCTGCACGCCGACTCCGGCTTCGACTGGAGCGAGCTGCAGGCCCATGCCGCAAGCCTCTCCCTGTTCGCCGAGCGGAGACTCATCGACCTGAGGGTCCCGGGCGGCTCGCCCGGCAAGGACGGCGGGCCGGTGCTCGTGCAGTACGCGGCGAATCCTCCGCCGGACACGGTGCTGCTGCTGTCGTGCGGACGGCTCGACCGCCGCTCGACCTCCACGAAGTGGTTCAAGGCCCTCGAAGGCGCGGGTGACGTGATCGAAGTCTACCCGGTGCGCGCCCACGAGCTCCCGCGCTGGATCGCCGCCCGGTGCGCGTCGCACGGCGTCGCGGTCGAGCGCGGTGCGGCCGAGGCCCTCGCGGAACGCAGCGAGGGGAACCTCCTCGCATGCGCGCAGGAGATCGACAAGCTCCGCCTCCTCGCCGAGGGACGCCCGATCACGGTGGACGACGTCATGCGCACCGTTGCGGACAGCGCACGATTCGGCGCATTCGACCTCATCGACCCGGCCCTCGAAGGCAACGGTGCGCGCGCGGTGAGGATCCTGCACGTCCTTCGCGAAGAGGGGGTCGAGCCGTTCCACGTCCTCGGCTCCCTGACCTGGGCGATCCGCGGTGTGTGCGCCATCGCGGCCGGTCTCGAAGGCGGCGCCCGCTTCGACGACGCCCTGCGGATGGCCTCCGGCGGGTGGTGGAGAAGGAAGCCCGCTCTCCAGCGCGCCCTCAAGCGCATGCCCCGCCGGGGCTGGATCGGGCTGCTGGACATCGCCGAAGGCGTCGACCGGTGCCTGAAGGGCGCGCCGGCGCGCTCCGGCGCCATCGTGCGCTGGTCCCGTGCCGATGCGTGGGACGGCCTCGAACGGCTGGTGCTGGGGATGAGCGGGGTGAAACTGCCGCCGGCCGCCCCCTATAATTGACGGCAGACGCGCGCTCATCGGGGAGCGGACCCATGGACACGACCGCCGCAACGACCGCAAGCGCAGCCGCAACGACCTCCGGCGCGGCCTCGCATGGAACGGCCCGCTCCCTCCCTGCCGGCACGTCAGGTACCGGCGCGACTGCGCCGGTCAGCGATGTTTCACACGACATTGGCGATTCCGCGTCAGCGGAATCGCGGGGCGACCGCGAAGCGGTCGCGTCAGTCAGCGATGTTTCACACGACATTGGCGATTCCGCGTCAGCGGAATCGTGGGGCGACCGCGAAGCGGTCGCGTCAGTCAGCGATGTTTCACACGACGTTGGCGATTCCGCGTCAGCGGAATCGCGGGGCGACCGCGAAGCGGTCGCGTCGCCCTCCCACCGCGACACCACGCAATCCACGCCCGAAGATCTGAACGCCTACATGCTCGACCTCGGCGCCCGGGCCCGCGCCGCCGCCACGGCGCTCGCACGCGCACCGACCGAGGCCAAGAACGCCGCCCTCCTCGCCGTCGCCGACGCGATCCTCGATCAATCTCACGCCATCCGGTCGGCGAACCGCCAGGACCTCGACAGAGGACGATCGGGTGGCCTCGCCGCCCCGTTGCTCGACCGGCTGGAGCTCACCGACGCGCGCATCCGGTCGATGGCGGAGGGCCTGCGCCAGATCGCGACGCTGCCGGACCCCGTCGGCGAGATCGGCGAGATGCGGATGCGGCCCTCCGGCCTTCAGGTGGGGCGGATGCGGGTGCCGCTGGGGGTGATCGGGATCATCTACGAGTCACGGCCCAACGTCACCGCCGACGCCGCCGGGCTGTGCCTGAAGTCCGGCAACGCGACCATCCTCAGAGGCGGCTCCGAAGCGCTGGCGTCGAACCTCGCGATTGCCGGGTGTATCCACGAGGGGCTCGCGGCGGCGGGACTGCCCCGCGACGCAGTGCAGGTGGTGGAGACCAGCGATCGCGCCGCGGTCGGGATACTCATCGCCATGGACTCGCACGTGGACGTCATCGTGCCGAGGGGCGGCAAGGGGCTCATCGAGCGCATCGGCCGCGAAGCCCGGGTCCCGATCATCAAGCACCTCGACGGCAACTGCCACGTCTTCATCGACGACCACGCCGACCCCGACATGGCCCTCACGGTCGCGTTCAACGCGAAGACCTACCGCTACGGGATCTGCGGTGCGATGGAGACGTTGCTGGTCGGGCGCGGCATCGCGTCCCGGGTGCTCCCGGCCCTGGCGGAGCGGCTCGCGGATGCGGGGGTGGAGATCCGCGGCTGCGAGGAGACCCGGGCCCTGGTGGCGGATGCGGTCCCGGTCACGGAGGCGGACTGGGAGACGGAGTTTCTCGCGGCAATCCTCGCGGTGCGGGTGGTCGGCGGCATCGACGAGGCGATGGCCCACATCGAGCGTTACGGCTCCGGCCACACCGACGCCATCGTGACCGGCGATCTGGCGCGCGCGCGCCGGTTCATGACCGAGGTCGATTCGAGCTCGGTGATGGTGAACGCCCCGACGTGCTTCGCCGACGGCTTCGAGTACGGGCTCGGGGCGGAGATCGGGATCAGCACCGACAAGCTGCACGCCCGCGGGCCGGTCGGCCTCGAAGGGCTCACCACGCGGAAGTTCATCGTGCTCGGCAACGGACAGGTACGCGGCTGATCGACGCCTGCATCGCCAAACGCAGCCCTCGCGGCCACCACGGCGGCGCGGTGCGGCACGGCCCGGAGACACGGTGATCGGCGCCATGTCCCGAACGGGTTCGCACCCGTCTCGCCGATGGACCGGCACACGGCCGATCGACGGCCGCCCCACTGCTCCCTCCCTCCCGGCAACCGCCTCCGGCCCGCCCGCGGTCGGGACGTCCGTGTTCCCAGAGGGGCCGCGGCGAAAGGCTCTTGGGGGTGGACCGCTCGCGTTGCCGGGGATTGCCCGGCGAAAAGTTCATGCGGGCGGGACGCCCGTGCTTCCAGGACGCGCCGATCCCGGGGTCACGACAGGCGCCTGGTTCCGGCTCCGCCGGGTCGGGACAGGACGATGACCGCGGCCCTCTCCGAACCGACGGCCGAATCCGTGCCGCCTCGCGAATCCGCACCTGCCCGGGCCATCGGGGTGCTGGGTGGAACGTTCGATCCGGTGCATTGCGCGCACGTCAGGCTCGCCCTGGAGCTGCGCGCCGCCCTGCGTCTCGACTCGGTACGCCTGATCCCCGCCCCCGACCCGCGGCTGCGCGATCCGCCCGTCGCGAGCCCCGAAGTGCGCATGCGGCTGCTCGAAGCAGCGCTCTCGGACGTCGGGGGGCTCGAAGCCGACGGGCGCGAACTCCTGCGCCCCGGGCCGACGGTGACCGCCGACACCTTGCAGGAGCTGCGCAAGGAGTTCCCGGGCGTTTCGCTATGCCTGATCCTGGGGATGGATGCACTCTCCCGCCTCGACGCCTGGATCGACTTCGAACGCATACCGGCGCTTGCCCATATCATCGTCGTGGAACGCCCCGGCGCCGTCGCGCCGCCGCGGAACGGCACGGTGGCGCGCTTTCTGCGCGCACGACGGCACGATGACCCGGAGGCAATCCGCACCGCCCCCGCGGGGTTCGTCGTCTGCGTGCGCGACATCCCCGTCCTGGACATCTCCGCCACCCGCGTGCGATCGCTGCGCGCGCGCGGAGAATCGATCCGGTTCCTCGTGCCCGACCGGGTGCACGACATCATCATCAGAGAGGACCTCTATGCCCATCGATGCTGAAGCACCGGCTCGCCTCGCCGCCGGCTCGAAGAGGCGCTCCATGCCCGTCAGTGCCGAAGCCCTGACCCGCCTCGTCACCGAAGCCCTCGACGATCGGAAGACACAACGCATCACCGTACTGGACGTCCGGGCGCTGACCGACGTCACCGACGTGATGGTCGTCGCCGGCGGACGATCCGCACGCCACGTCAAAGCCACGGCCGAACACGTCATCGAGCAATCGAAAGCGGCGGGCTGCCGGCCCCTGGGGGTGGAGGGGTTGCGCGAGGGCGAATGGGTGCTCGTCGATCTCGGCGACCTCGTGCTGCACGTCATGACCCCGGACACCCGCGAGACCTACCAGCTCGAGAAGCTGTGGGGAGGCGCCGAACGCTCGCGGTCGCCGCTGAAAGCCGGATCCGCCTGAAATCGCGAACCGGACGCCCGCGACTGCAAGACGCGCCGTTCCCGGGAGCGCGCTCCCGTGGGGCGCACGGAGAGAACAACGGAGGAGCCGGCGTGCCGAAAGTCAACGAGACGGGGCCTGTCGGCGCAAAGCTGGGAGGCCCCCTGTCCCCCAGAGACATCACCTTCGGGCTTGCCATGCTTGCAGGGCGAGCAGGTGGTTGTCCCAGTGCGAGCCGTCCGAGCGGGCGAGTGTTCTCGATTCCCCCGTGCGGGCGTCGATGCTCACGATGTGCCCGTCGGCGCCGGTGGCGATGAACGAGCCGTCGACCGCGCCGGGTGCGACCCCGCATACGTCATCGAGCGCGGCGACCGCGAGCAACCGCGCGGTGCGGGTGGCCCACAGGCTCACGATGCCCGCATGGGGATGCGAAGCCGCGGCGTGGCCGCCGGAGGTGTCGAACGACACCGATCCCGCGTACCCGCGCATCCTGCGGATGACGCCGGCCGGTACGGGCGCCGGCGCGAGCCGTCCGCCCCGCTCGAAGGCGATCAGGGGGACGTGGTCCGTCCGGACGCCCTGATGCTGCATGGCGACGACGATCCGCCCGTCGCGGCCGGTGTCGAGGTGCCGGATCGACAGCCGGCGCAGTCGTGGGCCGAACGACACCGAGCGCACCAGCCGGCCGTCGGCCGTGTCCATGAGCGCGAGCGACGGCGCCATGGTGTCGAGGTTGAGCTTCGCGCGGCCGGTGTCGGGATGGGTGCGGACCCCGCCGTTGGCCACCGCGAGCATCGTGCCTCGCCCGGACATGCGTATCTCGTGGGGACCTACGCCGTGGCTCGGCCACTCGCCGACCCGCCGTCAGTCCCGAGCGGCTTCCCACACCCCGATGATTCCGGCGCCGTCCTCGAACCGGTTCTCCGAGGTGTAGAGGAACGCGCCGTCGGGGCTGAACGCGCCGTGGCCGTAGAAGTGCCGGCCGCCTCCGGCGGCGAGCGCGGTCTGCCGGAAGCCGTCCTCCCCGGTCCAGGCGTCGAGGATCTCCGCCGCGATCTCCGACTGGTGGTGCGCGATGGTACGGGCGAGGCTGCGGAGCGCCCACGACGACACGGCATCGACGATTCGGGAGCTCCGCGCGGAATGCGCAGCCCTCGAACGCATGCTGCACTCGGACCTCCAAGGAACGGGTGACGGCGCAAGCGCGCCCGGCGTGTCCATCGATCTGCGTGGACGGCGGATCGCCGACGTCGGAGGACGCGCCGGGCTCATCACCCATCTCCGCGCGCTCATCGAACGATTGAACGGCCGGTTCATCCATCACGACGGCGGTATCGACGACAGTGCAAGGCGGCTCGCCCGCATCCTCGGCCAGGCCGACGCCGTCCTGTGCCCCGTGGATTGCGTCAGCCACGGCGCTTGCCTTCTCGCCAAGCAGCTCTGCAAGCGGACGGCCAAACCCTTCGTCCCGTTGCGCAGCGCCGGGCTCTCCTCGTTCGTGACCGGACTCCACCGGATCGCGGCCGCCGGACCCGAGGGCACTGCCTGACGCCGCAATCCTTGCCGTGCTTCAGACCGAATCGAAGGCAGAAACCATTCATCGCCTCCTCTGGCGGCGCGTATGAGACGCAGGGTGAAGAGCGCGGACTTGTTCAGGGAGTTGAATGGGCCGGATGGATCCTCGACAGGGTGCGCGTCTCGCACCATTCCGAGGCGATACCCTGACCGTGCGCTGTCCCGTCCCCGAGCCGGTGCTCGCCGCCGCTAACGAGCCCCAAGGAAATCATCGACGCCGATTCGGGCCTCTCGAAGAATGGCGCGAAGCGTCCCTTCCGTCATATCTCTGGTGTGACGAGGTACGGTGACTTTCCGGCCGGTCTGTGCATGACGCCAAACTTCATGCCTGCCCGGCCCCGGACGGTCGAACGTATAGCCAACATATCGCAGACGCGCGCAACGTCACGATGCTTGAACCCGGAGAGCCGTCCCACTACGGCACGCTGACGGGCACCAGCAGGTCGATTCCGACGTTGCGCTCCGGGAGAGCCGCCAATGCGTGAGGAAGCGGGTCACCGTGCTCCATGCACGACTCTGCCATCTTGCGCGCAAGACCTTGCGCGATCTCGGCGGCCTCGGTGACGCTGCGTCCTTCCGCAACCAAGCCTGGAACGTCGGGACTCGTAGCCAGAAAGCCGCCTTCGTCCAATGGTTCGATGTGGAGCCGGATCGTTGCTTCATTCATGAATGTCGTCCTCGGTTTTGGGACGGTGGGAGTATAACGCCCGGCGCGAGCGCCCTTCATCCATGCGCAGGGACGACTCCTCGATCCGACCGTCACGGACCACGTTCGTCACACGTATGAGGCTACTTGAAGACCGCGCCCGGGTCGTCCAGGCTTCGGAGCCCTCGATCTCCAGGCTCTCGACGCCCAGCGCCACCGCCGCCCGCTCCATGACCCGGGTCTGGGCCTTGAGCGCATCGACAGCCTCCTGAACGATGGCGTTCCCCTCCGGGTTGGACTCGCCGAGCATCTGGTCGTAGGCCATCGCGCCGGAGTCGGCGGTATCGAGGAACGCGCGGATGGTCTCGCGCAACGCCCGCGCGCTGATCAGGGAGTCCTCGTAGGCCGCGTGGGCGATGTCTGCGTAGGTCCGAGTGACCGGCTCCAGCGCGGCGGTGGCGGACACGGAGAACGCTATCCCGGCGATCGCGAGGGGGAGATGAACGAATCGGTGTTTCATGGGAATGCTCCTTTCATCGAGCATCGGTGGTATGCAGGCCGCAATAAAGATCTAAATATGAATCGTTCTTATTTGCAATCATGAATTTCCCGTTCCCCGCATTCCCGCACAACGCTCCCAGACACGGTTTTCCGGTTCGATTGCATGGGTGTTTCGACGGATCGAACGGCAAATCGTGGCGGTTGCACGATAGCTTTCGCTCGGGCCGTCGGAGATGCGCTCAATCCGGATTGACAAAAACAATTCTCGATAAGGTGACCCGTCACCGTGGCTGGGCCCGCGCTCACTCACCGGCCGGAGCCGAGCGTGGCCCCCGGACCAGCGGCGTGTCATCATCAAGGTTCGGCGGAACCCCATCGGGTCTGGGATCGGACATGGCGCTTCAGAACCGGGTGACGCCGTTCGGCGAGATCATCGCAACGCCGGCGCGCGGTACGTTCATGGGGAACCGCGGCTGTCTGCACGATTCCGACCGGTGCCTCGGCCGGTCGCGCTGGAAAGGCAAAGCCTGGATATGCTGCCTGATCGAGTCCGATCGCAGGATTCGTAACGGTCCTTACCCGGTCATGACACCCGGGTACTACACCGAACTCTTCTTTCTCGACGAAGCCGTGGCGCTCGCCGCCGGTCATCGGCCCTGCTACGAATGCCGGCGCGCCGACGCCCGCGCCTTCGCCGGGGGATGGCCATCAGACACCCCTCCGACCGCCCCGGAAATCGACCGGACACTGCACGAGGAGCGGATCGACAAGACCGCGCCGCAGAAGAAGCGGCGTCACGAGCGCCGGTTCGAGGATCTGCCCAACGGGGCTTTCGTCGAATGGAAGGCCGAGGCATGGCTGGTTTGGGGGACGGCCATGTTCCGTTATACACCGGCGGAATACGTCGAGAAGGTGCAAAGGCCCGGCGGGACGGTGGAGGTGGACGTACTCACCCCGCCTTCGGTGCTCTCCGTGCTCGCAGGCGGTTACGCCGGCCGCTTGCGCCGGAATCTGCACGAGAGCGCAGATATACCCGGTGCCTGAAACCTGCCCGGCTGCGCCGGATCCCTCAACGGTGTGGTTCCGGTGGCGCCCCGAATCGAAGTTCCTCCCGGCACGATGGCCGTGCCGGCGCTCCGATTGGATTCCTCGTACGCAATGCGCATCCACCTCATCGCGATCGGCCGTCGTCCTTCCGGGTGGGAGCGGGACGGCTACCTGGAGTACACGCGCCGCCTGCCGCTGGAATTCTCGATCGAGCTTCGTGAGATCGCGCCATCGAAACGCGGCAGCCGGGGCTCGACCGAGCGCCGGGTCGAGGACGAGGGCAGGCGGCTCCTCGCGGCGGTCCCGGGCGGCGCCCGCGTCGTCGCGCTCGACGAACGCGGCGCGGCGTGGACGACTGCCGCGCTCGCGGATCGGATCGGGCGCTGGATGCACGAAGGCCGTGATCTCGCCCTGCTCATCGGCGGGGCGGACGGTCTCGCCCCGGACTGCATCGCGGCGGCCGAGCACCGCTGGTCGTTGTCCCCGCTCACCCTGCCGCACGGACTGGTACGGATCGTCGTCGCGGAGCAGCTCTACCGGGCGTGGACGATCCTCCGCCGCCATCCCTATCATCGCGGATGACGGAACGGTGGTCATCGACTTTGCCCGAAGGCCGCCGCCATGCCGGGCGGCGTCGGTACGATGCACCTGCCGGCCGCGGCCATGATTCATCTTGCTTCGAGATCGCCGCGCCGGCGCCTGCTGCTCGACCAGATCGGCGTCGACTACGCCATCGTCGACGCTCCGATCGACGAGACCCGGCGAGCCGGCGAGCCTCCCGAGCGATTCGTGGAGCGGATGGCATGCGAGAAGGCGTTGGCCGGGCTCGCGGCGCTCGGTGACGCGCGGGCCGCGCCGGTGCTCGCCGCCGACACCGTGGTGGTGCTCGAAGAACAGGTGTTGGGGAAGCCTCGTGACGAGGAACACGCGATAGCGATGCTCCGGGTACTGTCCGGGCGGATGCATCGCGTCATCAGCGCGGTGGCGGTCGCGGGCATCCACGTCGGTGACACCGGAATCGGTGAGAGACGGGACGCCGCGCGAGACGGCGGGCTCGCGGGCGCCGGCGCCGAGGATGCCGGAACCGGCCAGGTGCCGGACGCTGCCGGAAACATCGAAGTCGCGAGCGCCCATGCCCGTGACACCGCAAGTGAGCGCGGTGGCGATGAAGCGTCCCGGACGGCGATCGGCACGGCCACCGGCGATGCGCCACGGGTCGTGACCAGCGTCAGCCGGGTCTGGTTCCGGGAGATCCCGTACGAAGAACGCCGGGCATACTGCGCGAGCGGCGAACCCATGGACAAGGCCGGTGCCTACGCGATCCAGGGACGTGCCGCGGTCTTCGTGGCGCGCCTCGACGGAAGCTTCTCCGGGGTGATGGGCCTGCCGCTTTTCGAGACCGCATCGCTGCTGCGCGAAACCGGCATCTGCATCATCGGACGTGAAGCCGAGGTGACGGAGCCGCGGAGCGGTCGCGCCGCCGAGCTCAGGCCCGGACCGCCGGGATCGGGCCGACGGCGAGCGTGACCACCACCGCGCCCGGTCCCCTCGCGGGGATGCGGATCGTCGATCTCACGACGATCCTTCTGGGTCCCGTCGCGACCCAGATGCTCGGCGACCTGGGCGCGGACGTCATCAAGGTCGAATCCCCCGGAGGCGACGCGGTGCGCGGCGCCGGACCGCCGCCGGTCGAGGACGGAATGGGCGCGATCTTCCTCACCAACAACCGCAACAAGCGCGGCATCGTGCTCGATCTCAAGAACCCCCGCGGCCTCGAGGCGATGATGCGGCTCATGGAGAGCGCGGATGCATTCGTGCACAACATGCGCCCGCGGGCGATCGACAAGCTCGGGCTCGACTACTCCGCGGTCCGCGCCCGCAACGCTTCGATCGTCTACTGCGGCGCTTGCGGCTTTCGCCGCTCGGGGCCGTACGGGCACAAGCCCGCCTACGACGACATGATCCAGGCGGTCTCGGGGCTGGCGGCGTTGCAGGCGGTGGACGGCGAGCCCCGCTACGTCACCTCCGTCATCGCCGACAAGGTGACGGGTCTGCATGTCGCCGTCGCGGTGCTGGCGGCGCTCGTGCATCGTGCGCTGACCGGCGAAGGCCAGTGCATCGAGGTGCCGATGTTCGAGACCCTGGTCGGTTTCAACATGTTCGAGCACCTCTACGGAAAGACCTACGAGCCCCCGAGGGGCGCGATGGGCTATCCGCGGGCGCTCTCCCCCGGCCGGCGCCCGTACCGCACCCGGGACGGCTGGATCGGCGTGCTCCCCTACACCGACCGGCAATGGGCGGCGCTGTTCGAGATTGCCGGCCGGCCGGACCTTGCGGCGGACCCGCGGTTCAGGACGCTGCCGAGCCGGCTCGCGCACATCGACGAGGTCTACGCGACGCTGGGCGAGCTGCTCGCCGAGCGCACCACCACCGAATGGCTCGAAGCGTTCGATGCCGCGAACATTCCGTCCATGCCGGTCAATCGACCGGACGATCTGGTCGACGATCCCCATCTGGCGGCTACCGGCTTCTGGCGGACGGTGGAGCACCCGGATCTCGGGACCTTGCGCCTTCCGGGCATCTCCGCGCAGCTCTCGAAAACCCCCGGTTCCATCCGTCGCGCCCCACCGAAGCTCGGCGAGCACAGCGCCGAGATTCTCACCGAGCTCGGATACGGCCGCGAGGAGGTCGACGATCTCATCGAGGCCGGGGTCACCGTCGACGGAAGTGGAGGCGACTGAACGCGACGCGCAGAGCCTCACGAATGGGGAGATCCCGCCGTCATCATCGCACCGAGCGAACGTTTGGCAATGCCCCGTGCATCGAAGTTGACGTCGTCGAGCCAGTCTTGAAGGACCGCGCGTACGGCCGGCCACTCCTCGCCGAGGATCGAGTACCAGGCCGTGTCGCGATTGAGTCCCTTGTAGACCATGTGGTTGAGGCCGGAGGGCAGCGGATCGACACACGCACTGGAGAGTGGACGCGGGAACCTCTGTTCCGTTTCCTTGCTCATGGGATTTCTGCAATGTTTTCCCCAACCG
Organism: uncultured Gammaproteobacteria bacterium; assembly: GCA_958295465.1. Lineage (GTDB taxonomy): Bacteria > Pseudomonadota > Gammaproteobacteria > HK1 > HK1 > HK1. The sequence continues at coordinate 4,988,724 of OY282353.1, read as the reverse complement.
CGGACTACACTACCATCCGATCGGCCCGGGGGATCGAGATCATCCGGCGTGACGAGGCCACGAGCAGCGAAACCGGTGATGTTTCCGCGTGGCCGGTTCATTCGCCGAGGAAGCGAGTACGCGATGGCCATCACCTACGACTCGATGATGAATTACGCGGTCCCCGAGGTCGCCCAGGTCCTGAGCGACACCGACTGCATCCTCTACGCGCTCGGAGTCGGCTTCGGCGCGGAGCCGGAGCACCCCGGTCACCTGCGCTACGTCTACGAGGACGGTCTCGAGGTGCTCCCGATGATGGCGAACGTCATCGCCTACCCGGGGTTCTGGCTCAAGGATCCGGCCACCGGCGTCGACTGGAAACGGGTGCTGCATGGCGAACAGGTGTGCACGATTCATCGCCCGATACCACTTGGCGCAAGGCTCCGCGGCCGAACCCGGATCACCGGAATCGACGACAAGGGCGCCGCGTTCGGAGCGTTCATGTTCGCGCGCCGCGACGTCGTCGAAGAGGCGTCGGGGGAGGCGGTCTGCACCCTGGAGCAGACGACGTTGCTGCGTGGCGACGGCGGCTGCGGGGGAAACGACGCAAGGCCGAGGCCCGTCCATCGGCTCCCCAGGCGCGAGCCCGACCTCCACCACGATCTCGCGGTCGGCCGCGAAGCGGCGCTCGTCTACCGGCTGAGCGGCGACCGCAACCCGCTGCACGTGGACCCCGCGGTGGCGAAGGCGGCGGGCTTCGCACGGCCCATCCTCCACGGCATGTGCACGATGGGGTACGCGGGGCATTCGGTGATGGCCGCGGTATGCGGCTACGACGGTGGCCGGATCCGTACCATGCAGGTGCGGTTCACCGCCCCGGCGTATCCCGGCGAGACGTTGCGCACCGAGATGTGGGTCGATGGCGACGTCGTCTCGTTCCGCACCCGCGCGCTGGAGCGGGACACCCTCGTGCTCGGCAACGGGCGGATCGAGCTCCACTGAACGTGAAGGGCATGGTTGCCGCCTGGAGGGGCGGGAACCGGGCCGCCATGCCCGGTCCGGGCGGCGGAAGGTCGTCGAATATATTCCCGCGCACGCCGGACATGGGCAGAGGCGGCCGTCGATGAGCGACCGGTTCACCCCGCCCGAGGGGCGCGACGCCCAGACGTTGCACCAGGTGCTCGCGCGCCGTGCCGCGAGCCGCGGCGATGCGCCGTGGATCACCGGCGAGGCACGAAGCTGGACGTATCGCGACGTCGATTCGATGTCGAACCGCGTTGCGAACGGCCTCGGTGCGCTGGGCGTCGCCAAGGGCGATACCGTGCTCGTAATGCTGCCGGACTGCGTGGAGTTCATTGCCGCGTGGTGCGGGCTCGCGAAGCTCGGGGCGGTGCAGGTGCCGGTCAACACCCATCTGCGCGGCAGCGTGCTCTCGCACGTGGTGAACGACTCGCGGGCGCGGACGATGATCGTGCACGCGCGGTTTCTGGACCGGCTCGCGGGCGTCGGGGCCGGCCGCGTGGAATCGTTCATCGTGCTGGGCGGGATGCCGGGTGGGGCGCCGGGCGGGTGGCCGGCCGCGCTCTCGCGCCTGGAGCACACTCCGTTCGGCACGCTGCTCGAAGCATCGGATGCCCCCGCGGGCGACGGCCCCGCGGCGACGGATCTCGTCGCGGTGCTCTACACCTCCGGCACCACCGGCCCCTCGAAGGGGGTGATGATCTCCCACATCCAGGCCTACGAGTACGCGCGCTCGGTGGTCGAGCTCCTGGAGCTCGCCCCTGACGACGTCTATTACGCACCGCTGCCGCTGTTCCACATCGCGGGACAATGGGGGGTGGCCTATGCGGCTTGCCTGATCGGTGCGCAAGCGGTGCTGGCGCGGCCGTTCAGCGCCGGCGCCTACTGGCCGGACGTGCGCCGCCACCGCGCCACCGCGACCTTTCTCCTCGGGGCGATGGCGAACTTCCTCTATCAGCAGCCGGAGGCCGAAGACGACGCGGACAACCCGCTGGAGCGTGCGCTCGTCGTTCCCCTGCTGCCGGAGATCGAGGCGTTCAAGCGCCGCTTCGGCTGCCTCGTCTCCACCACCTGGGGCGCGACGGAGTTCAACGTGCCGACCCGCTCCACGTTCAACCTTGCGAACGACCGTACCTGCGGGCGGGTCGCCGAGGACCGCTACGAAGTGCGGATCGTCGACGCGCTCGACCGCGAAGTGCCGCCCGGCGTGCCTGGCGAGGCGGTGGTGCGCCCCCGCGAGCCGTGGCTGACGATGATCGGGTACTGGGGCCGTCCCGACTGGACGGTGGCGGCGTGGCGCAACCTCTGGCTTCACACCGGCGACATGCTGATGCGCGACGAGGAAGGCAATCTCTACTTCGTCGATCGCACGAAGGACGCGATCCGGCGCCGGGGCGAGAACATCTCCTCGATGGAGGTGGAGCAGGAGATCGTCGCGCACCCCGACGTCGTCGAATGCGCGGTGGTCCCGGTCGCCTCCGAGCACACCGAGCAGGAGGTCATGGCGGTGGTGGTGCCCCGCCCCGGCGCGGCGCTCGACCCCGCCGCACTCACCGAGTTCCTCACCCCGCGCATGGCGTACTTCATGATTCCCCGCTACGTGGAGATAGTCGACGAGCTGCCCAGGACCCAGACCGGGAAGATCCGGAAGTACACGTTGCGCGAGCGCGGGCTCACCCCGGGGACGTGGGATCGGGAGGCGGCCGGGATCAGGCTGCGCCGCTGAGACGACCCGGTCGCGGGAGCGTCACGGGATCGGCCACCTGCCCGTGCCGTCCCATGAGGAGTGGCGAAGGGCGGTTCGTGAATCCAGGCGAGGATCCACGGTGCCGGGTCCGGCGGTGCCGGGCCAGGGACGGAGGACGGAAAAACGAACGTGCGGGCGGAGTCGCAGGAGTGACGCGAGGCTCTGCCGGCTCACCGGGAGAACGACGATGAGTGACCGATTCATTCTCGAGAAGCAGGGCCACGTCATGTGGCTCAAGTTCAACCACCCGCAACGCCTGAACGCGATGACCATCGAGAGCTGGGGAGAGCTCGACGAGCACCTCGCCGCGATCGACGCGGACCGGGACGTGCGCTGCCTCGTGCTCGCGGGCGAGGGCCGCGCGTTTCTCGCGGGGCACGACGTGGGCGAGATCCGTGAGCACAACGAGGACATCGCATCCGGCAAGCTCACCCCGGCCCAGCTCCGGGAGTGGCAGAAGAACCTCCAGAACAGCACGCGCCGCATCCGCCAGGCGCGGTGCCCGGTCATCGCATGCGTGCACGGCTACGCGGTCGGCGGCGGATGCGAGGTGGTGTTCGCCTGCGATCTCGTCGTCGCCGCGGAGTCGGCCCGGTTCGGCTTTCCGGAGGTGAACATCGGGGTGACCATCACCAACGGCGGCACGTACTTCATCCCGCGCAAGATCGGGCTCGCGAAGGCGCGCGAGCTGGCCTACACCGGCGAGCTCATCGACGCGGCGGAGGCCCACCGCATCGGGCTGGTCAACCGCATCGCGCCGGACGGGACCGAGCGGGAGGCCGCGGGCGCCCTCGCCGAGCGCATCGCGAGCCGGGCCCCGGTCGCGGTCCAGCTTCACAAGGCGATGATCGACGCGGCGCTCGAAGGATCGCTCGAAGGCGCGCTCCACTTCGAGACCGAGGCGCTCGTGCAGACCGCGATGACCAGGGACAACCTCGAAGGGACCCGTGCGTTCTTCGAGAAGCGCGAGCCGAGGTTCACCGGTGGGTGAGCTCGACGTCACGGCGCTGCAACGCGCGCTCCGACGCTTCGCCGAGGCACGCGATTGGGAGCAGTTCCATGCCCCGAAGAACCTCGCTGCCGCGCTGTCGGTGGAGGCGGCGGAGCTGCTGGAGATCTTCCAGTGGCTCGACGAGGCGCAGTCGCGCGCGGTCGGTCCGGGGCATCCGCTCCACGAGCGGGTAGCCGAGGAGATCGCCGACGTCCAGATCTATCTCCTGCGGCTCGCGGACAAGGTCGGCGTCGATCTCGACGCCGCGGTCCGGTGCAAGCTCGCGCGCAACGAGGAGAAGTACCCGCCCGAGAAGGCGCGGGGCAACGCGACGAAGTACGACCGGCTGTAGGGAGGCTCTCGAACAGGCGGAGGTCCGGCACTCGCGGCGCCTCGGCGACCGGCATACCATCGAGCGCCATCGAAGCGGGGAAGGGTCGATGCACTGAACGACGGCCCTTTTCAAGCGGGCTGCGCCGCGCCGGTCCCGGTGGCGACCGGGTTGCTCAGCGTCCCGATGCCGGTGATCTCGATGTCCACGGTGTCACCGGCCCGGATCGGATCGGCGTGCCCCTCGGTGCCCATCCAGAGGACGTCGCCGGGCTGCAACGTGACGTACTTCGTGATCTCGACGAGATAGTCGACGACGCCGAAGATCATGCGGCCGGTGTGGAACTCGATGGCCTGCCGGCCGTTGACCCGCACCCGGGTCAGGGCCGCGTCGAGGTCGAAGCCGGTCTCGATCCACGGACCCATCGGCTTGAACGTGTCGGTGTTCTTCGCGCGCCACAGGGTCCGGTCCCGCGCCTGCCAGGAGCGCTCGCTCACGTCGTTCCCGATGGTGAATCCGAGCAGGCAGGCGAGCGCGTCGTCCCGCGTGAGGTGCCTCGCGGTGCGGCCGACCACGCACGCCAGCTCGCCTTCGTACTCGACCCGCTCCGTCGCGTCGGGCGGAAGGACGATGGGTGCGCGGTGGCCGATGAGCGCGCTCGGGGCACGGTAGCCCACGTCCGGCTTGTCCGGCAGTACGGGGTCCCTGCCGTGGAGCTTCGCCTCCATCAGGACGTGCTCGGCGTAGTTCAGGCCGACGCAGTAGAAGGTCGGCGGGACGACCGGCGGCAGCCACGTGATACCGGCGAGGGGGTGGCGCACACCGATCCGGCGGTACTCGCCGAACGGCGTGCCCTCGACCGCCTCCACGGCGTCGTCCTCGACGATGCCGTAGCCGGCGGCTCCTTCATGTTCGAATCGCGCCCAGCGCATGGTCCTGCTCCGAGCTCATGGCATGTCCCACCGCCGGTGGATGCTCGCGCGGCGCATCACCCCGGCGCACCCCTGTGGAGAGCGTCGTCGATCTCCTCGGCGCGCCGGCGGGCGTCCCGGCCCTGGAGCCGTGACCAGTAGTCGGCGAAGGCGGGGCGCGCCTCGATGGTGCCCATTCGCAGTCCCCAGCCGACGTGCGATCCCACGTAGACGTCGGCCGCGGAAAAGCGTTCGCCCGCGACGTGGCCTCCGCCGGACACCGCGCGCTCCAGGGTGTCCATCACCGCATCGAAGGTGCCGTAGCCGACCATCGACCTCTGGTCGGCGGGAGGCTCGAAGCCCAGGAACCGGTTGGTCGTGGCCGCTTCGAGCGGCCCCGCCGCGAAGAACAGCCACCGGTAGTAGGCGCCGCGGTCGCCGGCAGGAGGGGCAAGACCGGCCTCGGGGAAGGCGTCGGCAAGGTAGGCGCAGATCGCGGCGGCCTCGGTGACCACGGTCCCGCGGTGACGGATGGCCGGAACCTTGCCCATGGGGTTGACGGCGAGATACGCCTCGGACTTCATCATCGGGCCGTACTCGAGAACCTCGGTGCGGTAGGCGGCGCCGGTCTCCTCCAGCATCCAGCGCGCGATCCGCCCCCGGGACATGGGGTTGGTGTAGAAGACGAGATCACCGGTCATCGTTCGCTCCGGAATACGCGGTCGAGATTGTCCAGGGGCCGGCGCTCGGACGAAGATGCCCATCCATTCCCGCCGCGCCCGCCACGAAGCAGGGCCGGTGGCGAGCCGGGCCTTGTGCGTGGCTTCAGTCGCCGGCGTCCGTGCGCTCGTAGTATCCGACCACGTCGCCCACGGTGGTCACCCCCAGGCCGTTCAGGACGCGGTTGGAGTAGTTGAAGTACGCGCACACCTGGTTGACTTCGAGGATCTCCCCGTCGCCGGCGCCGGCTTCGCGCAAGCGCTCGACGTCCGCCTCGCACATCGTGCCGACCTCCGCGGTGAGCTTGCGCGCATACTCCAGCAGGGCGAGCTCCTTCCCCTCGAACGCGACCTCCGGATGCCCGCAGGCGAGCGCCGCGTACATCGCCTCCCCCCGTGACTCGTCGTCGAGCAGCCGCCGCATGTTGGCGGAGTGGTGCGTGGTCGAGTAGTGGCAGCGGTTGGTGAGGCTCACGCAGGTCGCAACCGCCTCGAGGAACCAGAACGGAAGTGTGTTCGCCTCGTTGTGCAGCACGCTCCTGTACAGCGCCACATGCCCTTCGAGCGAATCGGGCCGCAGCGAATGCGCCCGCATCACGTTGTCCACGGTGCCGTGCGGCGTCCTGACCCGCTCGTACAGCTCCGCGAGCCGTCCGGTCGCCTCCTCGGGGGGGATCATGCGAATCCATGCGCTCATGTCGATGCCGTCTCCCCGGTTTGAATGATCGACCTCGTTCGTCCGCGAATGCACCTTCCGCGTCGGCCGGAAACGTTCGAACCCCGGCATCTGCTTTCCGTATCATACCCTCATGCGTCTCCAGGGCGCCCGGCGCTGCGGGCGCCGCCCCGTATCCACGACAGGAACGTCATGCGATGAACGACCACTCGACGCCCGCGAGCGGCGTCCCCACGGCACGGATCGCCGTCGACGTCGGCGGCACCTTCACCGACGTCGTGCTGGAACACGGAGACGCCCTGACCACCGCCAAGGTGCTCACGACGCCGGGCGCCCCGGACGATGCGGTGCTCGCCGGCGTGGACGACGTGCTCGCGCGCGCCGGTGTCGAGCCGGGGGTGGTCGGGCTCCTCATCCACGGCACCACGCTGGCTACCAACGCGATCATCGAACGCAAGGGCGCGCTCACCGCGTTCGTAACCACCGAAGGTTTCCGTGACGTGCTCGACATCGGCTACGAGAGCCGCTACGACCAGTACGACATCATGATCGAAAAGCCGCCCGCGTTGGTGCCCCGCGAACGCCGGCTGGTGGTGCCGGAGCGGGTCGACGTGAACGGCCGGGTGCTGAAGCCGCTGGACGAGGCGGCGGTCGAGGCGGTGGCCGGTGAGCTGGCGCGGCTCGAAATCGACAGTGTCGGGATCGGCTTTCTCCACGGCTATGCCAACCCCGTCCACGAATGCCGGGCGCGGGAAATCGTCGCCGCGGCGCTTCCGGGGGTTTCGATCACCCTGTCGAGCGAGGTATGCCCCGAGGTCCGCGAGTACGAGCGCTTCTGTACCACGGCCGCGAACGCCTACGTGCAGCCGCTCATGGCGAGCTACCTCGGCCGCCTCCGCACGCGGCTCGAAGCCCGTGGCCTCACCTGCCCCGTGCTGCTCATGACCTCGGGCGGCGGCCTCGCGAGCCTCGATGCCGCCATCCGCTTCCCCATCCGTCTCGTGGAGTCGGGACCGGCCGGCGGCGCGATCCTCGCCACCCGCATCGCGGCGGAGATGGAGCTCGACAAGGTCGTCTCCTTCGACATGGGCGGGACCACCGCCAAGATCTGCCTCATCGACGACTACACGCCGCAGACCGCGCGCGAGTTCGAGGTGGACCGCCGGGCGCGGTTCATGAAGGGCAGCGGGTTCCCGTTGCGCATCCCGGTCATCGAGATGGTGGAGATCGGTGCTGGCGGGGGGTCCATCGCGAGAGTCGACGCGACCGGCAGGATCGCGGTGGGCCCCGACAGTGCGGGCGCCGACCCTGGCCCTGCCGCCTATGGACACGGCGGGAAGGCGCCCACCATCACCGACGCCGACGTCGCGCTCGGACGCATCGACCCGACACGGTTCGCGGGCGGGAAGATCACCCTCGACGTCGAAGCGGCCCGCCGGGCGGTCGCGAGCGGTGTCGGTGAACCGCTGGGGCTCGACGGCCGCATGGCCGCGTTCGGGATCACCGAGATGGTCGATGAAGCAATGTCGAACGCGGCGCGCGTGCATGCGGTGGAGCAGGGCAAGGCCGCCTCCGACCATGCCGTGATCGCGTTCGGAGGCGCCGCGCCGCTGCACGTCGGCCGCTTCGCCGAGAAGCTCGGGACCGATACCGTCATCGTGCCGACGGAAGCCGGAGTCGGATCGGCGATCGGATTTCTGCGTGCGCCGGTCGCCTACGAGGTGGTGCGCAGCCGCAACATGCGGCTGCGCGACTTCGAGCCCCGCGTCGCCAACGCGATTTTCGAGGAGATGCACTGCGAGGCATTCGCCGTGGTGCGAAGCGGCGCGCCGGATGCTCGGATCGTGCAGGTTCGGGGTGCGTACATGCGCTACGCCGGGCAGGGACACGAGATATTCGTTCCGTTCCCGGTGCGCGCGCTCGGTGCGGAGGATCGCGAGGTCGTGCAGCGGGCGTTCGACGAGGAGTACTCCAGGCTGTACCGCCGCGTCATTCCCGAGGCCGAGGTCGAGGTACTGACTTGGGCGCTCACGATCTCCACGATTGCCGGGCGTCCCGAGCCGGTGGGGGAGGTGGAGCCGCGGCCCGCGCCGGCGCCGGCCGATCGCCTGCGGATGCCGGACCTCGAATCCGGCGAGGAGCAGGACGTGCCGCTCTTCTGGCGCCCGGATCTCGAACCCGGGACCGCCCTCGAGGGACCCGCCGTCATCGCCGAGGACCAGACCTCGACCTACGTCCCCCGGCGCTTCGGCGTCCGCGTCGCCGCGAACCATTATCTCGTCATCGAACGCCGACGGAGAAAAGACGAAGATCGACAGGCGCCCGTATCCGAGCCGGGATGAATCTCGTCGACGCCGGCACGGAGTATCATCGACACATGGATACACGATATGACGTAGTGATCGTGGGCGGCGGCGTGACCGGCTGCGCCACCGCGCTGTTTCTCGCCCGCGAGCCGGGGTTCGACGGGACGGTGCTGGTGGTCGAGCGCGACCCGACCTACGAGAACGCCCCGTCGGCGAAGGCGACGGGCGGATTCCGGCAGCAGTTCTCCACCCCCGAGAACATCCGGATCGGCCTGTTCGGAGTCCACTTTCTCAAGCACATCGGCGAGTATCTGGCGATCGGCGGCGAAGCGCCCGACGTGGGTTTCCGCGAGAACGGCTACCTGCTGCTCGCCACCGAGTCGATGCTGCCGACCATGCTCGACGACAACGCGGTGCAACGCGACCTCGGAGTCGACGTCCACTTCAGGGCGCCGGACGAGCTGCGGGCGCGCTATCCATGGATCGACACCGGCGGCATCGCGGGCGGGTTCCTGAGCGACAGCAACGAGGGATACGTCGATCCGTACTCGCTCCTTCAGGCCTACCGGCGCAAGGCGCGGTCGCTCGGCGTGGATTTCGTGCAGGACGAGGCGCTCTCGGTGCAGGGAGACGGTGCACGGGTCACCGGAGTGACGCTCGCAGAAGCCGGCGTCGTCGCCTGCGGTGTCGTGGTCAACGCGGCCGGCGCCTGGGGCGCTCCGGAGTTCTGCGCGTCCCTCGGGGTCGAGCTCCCCATCGAGTCCCGCAAGCGGGTCACCTTCGTATTCGAGTGCCGCGAGCCGATCGGCGCGACGCCGCTCACGATCACCGAGACCGGCGTCGCCTTCCGCTCCGAGGGCAAGGGGTTCATCTCCAACGTCTCTCCCCCGCCCGAGCAGGACCCGGTGACGAAGGACACCGGGATCGACTACCACCTGTTCGACGAGCTGATCTGGCCGGCGCTCGCGTCGCGCGTGCCCGCGTTCGAGGCGATCAAGCTGACCGGGGCCTGGTGCTGCCACTACGACTACAACACCCTCGACGAGAACCTGATCATCGGGCGCACCCCGGCGTACGAGAACTTCTACCTCGCGGCCGGCTTCTCCGGCCACGGCCTGCAGCAGTCCCCGGCGGCAGGAAGGGCGCTCTCCGAGCTCATCGCCTTCGGAGAGTACCGCACCATCGATCTGACCCGCTTCGGCTACGAACGGGTGCTGGCCGGTGAGGCGATCCGGGAGGCGAACTGCTACTGAGCGGGTCGACGGAGCTGCCCTGCACGAGGGTGTGCCACTTCCTCCATGCACCCGCGGGGTATATGGTTGGCGGCGGGACTCATGCCGGGGCCGTCGCCGGTCGGCGGATGGCCCGTTCCATGAGGGTTGCTGTTCAGCATGACAAGGGGAGAAGAGCGATGAAAGCGATCGCACTATGCAGATACCTGGCAATGGCCGCGGCGATGGTGTTCTGCCTGCCGGCACAGGCCGACGAAACCTGCATGTCGCCGTACATTGCCAAGATCCAGGGCCAGGAAGACTACGTCTACGTCTGGACCCTGGGTGTCGAAGGCATCGGGGACGAGCAGGACAAGCTGGTCACCATCGACACCAGGCCCGGCTCCGACACCTATGGCCGGGTGGTCGGCTCGCTGTCCGTGGGCGGGCGCAACGAGGCACATCATTCCGGGTTGAGCGACGACCGCAAGTACCTGTGGGCCGGCGGTCTCGACACCAACAAGATCTTCGTGTTCGACATCCATACCGATCCCGGCAAGCCCGTGCTGCACAAGGTCATCACCGACTTCGTCGAGAGCACCGGGGGACTGGTCGGCCCGCATACGTTCTACGCCCTGCCGGGACGCATGATGATCACGGCGCTCTCGAACAACGTCGATCATGGCGGGCGCACGGGCATGGCCGAATACAACAACAACGGCGAGTACATCGCGACCCACTGGATCCCGACCGACGCGGATCTGATGGGGGCCGTCAAGTCCGGCAAGCTCGCGGACGGGTATGGCTACGACGTGCGGGTGAGGGCGGACCTCAACATCATGCTGACTTCCTCGTTCACCGGCTGGTCCAACTACATGATGGACTTCGGAACGATGCTGCAGGACAGCGCGGCCATGCAGCGCTTCGGCCACACCATGGTGGTGTGGGACATGCACGCCCGCAAGCCGCTGAAGGTGCTGGACGTACCGGGGACGCCGCTGGAGATCCGCTGTGCGTGGGATCCGGACCATCGCTACTGCTTCACCAGCACCGCGCTGACCTCCCAGATCTGGCTGATCTACGAGGATGACGCAGGCGAGTGGCAGGCCAAGGCGGTCGCGGACATCGGCGATCCTTCCACGATTCCGCTGCCGGTGGACATCTCGATCACCGCGGACGACAAGGGGCTGTGGGTCGATACGTTCATGGAAGGCAAGGCCCGGTACTTCGACATCTCGGACCCGCACGCGCCGAAGCAAGTCTATGAGAAGACGATCGGCAGCCAGATCAACATGGTCTCCCAGAGCTGGGACGGGAAGCGCGTCTACTTCTCGAGCTCCCTGCTCGGCAACTGGGACAAGACCGGGGACGCCGACGAGCAGTACGTGAAGCTCTACCACTGGGACGGCAACGAGCTGAAACACCAGTGGACGGTCGACTTCTACAAGGAGGGCCTTGGGCGCTCGCACCAGATGCGGTTCGGCGCGTATGCACTGTATGGCAAACGGCCTGCCGGCGAAACGCGACTGGCCGCGGTGGTTCAGTAGCCCCGAGGCGCCCACTGACCGCGGGCAAACGTCGTGGAAGGTTCGAAAGCCGCCCTGGATGCCAGGGCGGCTGCTGCGTGAGGTGGCTCGCATGGAGCAGGCCCGTTCCTTCCCCGCCGGCGCGTTGGGAGTGGAGGTGGCCGCGCCGGTGCTCGCGTCTCGCACGCGATTCGGAATCGGCGTGACGAGACCGATACTTCCGGGCAAGCCGGCCCGCACCCTCCTGCTGCTTGCAGCGGCGGTAGTGAGCCAGGCGGCGCCGGCCCATGACCCGCGTCCCGAGATCCTCGCCCCCGGCTGGGGAATCCTGAGCTACGAGGCTCCCGCCCCCGGGACCTACCGGCTGCCGCCGATCATGCCCGCCACCGACGGCCGGGTGCTGCGCGAGGACGCCACCCCCGCGCACCTGTTCGACCTGATGGGAGACCGGCTCGTCCTGTTGAGCTTCGTCTACACCCGGTGCACGGACGTCAACGGCTGCCCGCTGGCCAAGGCCGTCTTCCACCTGCTGCGCGCCCGGTTGAAGCAGCATCCGGAGCTGGCCGGGACCACCCGCCTCATCTCGCTCTCCTTCGATCCCGACAACGACACCCCCGAGGCCATGCGGGCTTACCGGCCGAAGATCGAGGACGACCGCGTCGAATGGCGGTTCCTGACCACCCGCGATCGGGCCGACCTGCAGCCCATCCTCGACGGTTACGGGCAGTACACGCTGCGCGAGTACGACGAGCACGGCGTCTACACCGGAGAGTTCGCCCACCTGTTGCGGGTGTTCCTGATCGATCGCAAGCGGCGGGTTCGCAACATCTACAGCACCGGATTCCTCCACCCGGACATCCTGATGAACGATCTGGAGACTCTGCTTCCGGAGTCTTCCTCCGGTTGAGGTTCCCATGCGGCACGCGGCACGAGCCGGCCTTCACGCCCTCGCCCGGGGCGTGCTGGTCGCCGGGCTGATCGCCGTCCAGGCGTCCGCGCGAACCAGCGGCGAGCTGGACACCGGGCGGGCATTCGACGAGAGCCAGGCCCGCGGCCCCGGCGACGTCAAGGAAGGCTACGAGCGCGCCGACTACCGTACCCGATCACGCAGCCTGCTGGACCGGCGGGGAGCCAGGAAGGACCTGATCCGGTTCGCGCTGGACCCTCCGCTCGGCCTGCCGCCGGTTCCGGTCCCCGCGGACAATCCCCTGACCCGTACCAAGATCGAACTCGGGCGCAAGCTGTTCTTCGATCGCCGCCTGTCGATCAACGACACGCTCTCCTGCGCCACCTGCCACATCCCCGAGCAGGGGTTCACCAACAACGAGCTGCGCACCCCGGTCGGCGTCGAAGGGCGTTCGGTGCTGCGCAACTCACCCACCCTGTACAACGTCGCGTACCAGAAGCACCTGTTCCTGGACGGCCGGGAGATCAGCCTGGAGAACCAGGTCTGGCAGCCGATGACCGCCCACAACGAGATGGCGGCACCGTCCATCGGCTACGTGATCAGGAAGCTCCGGCGCATGCGCGACTACGAGGGGATGTTCGAGCGGGCATTCGATGGCCGCGGGCCGGACGTCCTGACCATCGGCCAGGCGCTGGCCAGCTACCAGCGAACCCTGCTGGCCGCCGACTCGCCTTTCGACCGATGGTATTTCGATGGCCGAGCGGACGCGGTGGATGAATCCGTCAAGCGCGGGTTCGCGCTCTTCTCCGGCAAGGCGCAGTGCATCGTCTGCCATCGGGTGCGAGAGGACCATGCCCTGTTCATCGACCACCGGTTCCACAACACCGGCCTCGGCTACGCGGCATCGGTGGGCGGGAACGAACCGGACACCACCCGGGTCCAGCTTGCCCCCGGGGTGTTCGCCGACCTTTCCCGGGCGTCCATCGATGCGGTGACGCAGCAGAGGCTTCCCAACGACCTGGGCCTTTACCGGATCACCGAGGATCCCGGCGACCGCTGGAAGTTCCGCACCCAGACCCTGCGCAACGTCTCGCTGACCGCTCCCTACATGCACAACGGCCGTTTCGACACTCTGCGCGAGGTCATCGACTTCTACGATCGGGGAGGCGTGCCCAACGAGCTGCTGTCACCGCTGATCCGCCCCCTGGGCCTGATGGAGTGGGAGAAGCAGGACCTCGAAGCGTTCCTGCACTCCCTGACCGGCGGCAACGTCGCGGACCTCGTGGCCGATGCGTTTGCCGTCCCAATCGGTGACCTGAGTCCGGAGGGTCCCAATTGGGCGCACGAGAACACGCTGGGATACTGAGGCGCCGGGCCGGGCCATCCGCTTTCCGCCCGCGCAGACTTCGAAGACTCGGTTCCTCGGTCGAGCACCGTGGCGCGGGACTCACTCTCCGGCCGGTGCGTCCGGCCAGCCCGGGTGATCGAGCTTTCGCCGCTCGGGGTAGAGCCGGATGCTGGGCACCTGTCCCTGGTCGAGATCGTGCTGCATGCGCTCCCAGTATCCGGTGGTCAGGAGATCGCCGTGCACGTCCCGGAACAACCGCCGCAGCCCCCGGTCGTGGATGCGGAAGCCCGACTCGATCTCCTCGGGCAGGAAGATGACGCCGTCCTCGTAGAACCAGTCGGGGACGTCGTCCTCGCCGTCGAACCGCCCGACGTTCGACCGGACCTTCACCCGGGTGAGCGGCTCGAGAGCGTCATAGTCGAACAGAAAGACCTTCTGGAAGCGGCTGACCCCATAGTTGCGCGCATCGAGGTCCTTGTTGAAGACGTTCGCCGCGGCGTTGTTCTTGATGCAGTGCCCGAGATTGACGATGACCTCACGGGCCTCCTCCGGCGTCGCATCGCGCAGAAACACGGGCAGCGGCCGCACCCGGCGCTGGACGATGAGGTGTTTCAGGATCACCGCGTCGTCGCGCAACGATACGCTCTCGCCCGCGTCCCGCAGAAGCTCCGCGAGGAGCTCCGGCTCGAACCACGCGGGGTCGAGCTCCAGGTTGTAGTAGATGATGTTGTCGAGCATGGATCCGGTGCGGTCGATCTCATGCACGCGGCGGTACTTGTCGAGCACCGCCCCGATGCCGGGAAACTCCCCCCATTTGTACTGGTCCGTGGGAATGTCGCGGATCACCTTCAGGTTGTAATCCGACGACGGCGCCGCGAACCCGATGGCGACCGAGCCGCGGAACCCGACCGCGGTGGTGAACACCTCCCCGTGGGTCGCCAGCTCTTCGCGCAGCTCGTTCATCACCGCGACCTTGCCGACGTGGTTGAACCCGATCGTCGAGTAGTGCAGCCCGAGACGCCGGGTCGGCATCACGGTGTGCAGGAACGCGGCGAGCTCGTGGTAGTGGCTGTTGGTGACGTGGAAGTTGGCGAGGGTGGAGCTGAAGAGGTTGTGTGCGTCGGCCTCGCCGGCGAGCACCGCCTGCACGTAGATCCCGGCATCATGGTTGAGCAGGGCCAGGATGAGCGGCATCGCGCTCGAATCGTCGAACACGATCCGGCCGACGACGTACGCGCCGCGGTTGCGGAAGAACCCGGCGTCGGTCATCTGGATCTCGACGGGCCGGCGCGTGCGGTCGCCGAATATCGACTCCAGTCGCTCCACGACACGCCGGACGTCGCCGTCGCGGTCGCGCCAGGGCCGCTCGAAGCGCGGGACGTCGAGGACGCGATCGATGAGCGCAGCGAGAGCCGCACCGGGAGCGATCGGAAAATCGATCCGTACCGCGGCGGAGCGCTCGCTCTCGGGTTCGCGATGGTGCAGGAACGCGTACTCCACCGGCTTCCACCTGCCTTCGTACGTCATCCGTCGCGCGGAATGGATGTAGGCGAAGGCGAGGTCCGATTCGTAGCGTCCTTCGATCGAGGTGAGGTAGCGGGCCTCGATCTGCTTCCAGAACGTCTCGTCCTCGGCGACCGACGGCAGCGCTTCGCGCAGGCGCCGCGCGAGCGCGAGCGCGCTGACGCTGTACACCGAGAGCCGCCGCCGGCTCAGGTCCAGCGACGTGGCGGGGTCGCGCCGCTCGAAGGCGGATTTCGCGAGGTTGGGGATGTTGCGCGACTCGACGTAGTAGGCGTCGAACTCCGCCAGGATCCAGCGGGCGGCGAGATCCGCTCGCGCATCGGCGGAGCCCGCCGCCGCGATACGGCTCGCGTAGTGCGCGGACCGGTCGTCGTTCACGACGCTGGCAAGAGGAATGGGGTGACAGGCTGCCGGATGATTGACGCCGTATCCTCCGGGGATGCCGCGTTCCCAGGACATGCCGTTTCCTGGATCGGAGCGGGCATCAGGCTCCGGCCATGCAGGAGCGGGAGCAGGATCACGAGGTTGCCGGATATGCTGGTGCTTGCGGTGGACATGGCTGGCCCGTCATGCGCGAGCCGGTCGTTCATGGCCGCCGGCGCCCGTGGCGGGGGCGCGAGGACCGCCACATGCGCCGGCAGGCGTGGCCGGCGCCCGCCCGTCAATCGTCCTGATGTATCCGGGTCTTCCGGATGACGACCGTCTCCCGCGGCACGTCCTGGAACATTCCGCGCGAACCGGTCTCCACCGCGGCGATCCGATCCACCGTATCCATGCCTTCGACGACGCGCCCGAAGGCCGCATAGCCCCAACCCTGTGCGGTGCGACCGCGGTGATTCAGGAAATCGTTGTCGGCGACGTTGATGAAGAACTGCGCGGTGGCGGAGTGGGGATCGGAGGTTCGAGCCATGGCGATCGATCCGCGGTCGTTCTTGCCGCCCCGATCCGCTTCGTTGCGGATGGGCGCGCGGGTCTGCGATTGCCGGAGCTCCGGGGTAAAGCCGCCACCCTGGATCATGAAGCCCGCGATCACCCGGTGAAAGATGGTGCCTTCGTAAAATCCGTCACGGACATAGGTGAGGAAATTCTCGACCGTTTCGGGCGAAGAGCCCCGGTCGAGCTCCAGGACGAACGATCCCTGGCTGGTCTCGAAGGTCACCCGCGGACGATCGGATTCGTCTGCATGGGCGGAGGGCGCAGCGGTCGAGAGACCTCCCAGGGCGAGCGCTGCGATGGCGGAGGTGATTCGTCGAGCGTTGCGATCGAACAAGGTCTGGCTCCCGGGTTCTCGGCGCATGGCGCAAGAGTGGTGAGGGCTCACCGATCCGCGCCGGCGACCGGAGTCTCATGGAGACGGGGCCGGTGGGTCAAGTGCCGAATCGATGGGGTCCCACGGCTGGGCGAATTCCCGGAACGCCACCGCCGTCGGCTTGAAGGTGAACGGATCGTCCAACGCCGCGGCGCAGCGCGGGCGTTGCCGATTCCGCGGGGATCAGATCGAGCCGGGAATCGGTCATGGCGGCGGCGTGAGCCGATACCGAGTAGAACCGTCGAGGGTCGATGCCTTCAACGACCAGATCGATGTCCGACCGATGGGTGAAGGGCCGCCACGGGTCGAAGGTGGACCCGATGCCGATCACTCGTCGTGCGCCGTTCCGCTTGAGAAACCGCGCGATGCGCCGCGCTGCGGATAGCGCGAGGCCCCGGTCACCGGATTCGAAGTGGGTGGCGCGGAGGTGGTCGAGCAGGGCGCTACGGTCCATGCCGCGAATCTACGCGATTCGAGCTGCCATGCGAGCGGCGACGGTTCGAAAGGCGGCCCGAGACCACACTTCCCGGAATGGTCTCCGACCGGTGACAATGGATCGCATCCATCTCCTGAATCGTCCCCCTGAACCACCGATCGCATGGCAAGCCCGCCCGACTCCCCGAGACCCTCTCCCCGTCTCGTCGGCCGCGCGATGGAGCGCGTCGAGGACACCGCCGAAGGTCGCGTCGTGGCTCGCGGGTGAGGAGCCGCCGCCCGCGCCGCCATCGACGGGCAGTGTGCCAGCATGATCATGGACCTCGCCGGACGCTCGATCATTCCCGTCCCGGAGCGCCTCGCCGTACACTTGCCGAAGCGGGGCCGAACCGGACAGGCGGCATCCGTCCGCGGCCTGCCGGTGTCGTCCGGGCCGCCTTGTCGAGCCTGGACGCGGGCCTCGGACTCCGCCCCGAACCGCGATGCGCCGGGGACTGCCGACGATGGGGAAGCACGTCCGGACCTCGACGGTCCGGGAGGAGAACGCCCGTGACCGAGCGGTTCAGGGAGCTGATCGGCGAGACGGCCGAAGAAGCGGCGGTCTTCCTCGGCCGCTTCAAGACCTTGCAAATGGCGACCGCCTCCGCCACCGGCGAGCCCGAGGCGAGCTACGCGCCGTTCGTGCGCGCCGGGGACAACGCGTTCTTCATCTGCGTGAGCGACCTCTCCCGGCATACCGGCCACCTCGCTGCGAACGGCCGTGCGAGCATCCTCCTCATCGAAGACGAATCCGAGGCGGCCCAGCTCTTCGCCCGGCGCCGCTTGGTGTTCGAATGCGCCGCCGAGCAGGTCGAGCGCGGCACCGCACGCTGGAACGCGGTCATGGATCTCTTCGAGCGCAAGTTCGGCGAGGTGATCGGCCTCATTCGTCCACTCGCGGATTTCCGGATGTTCGCCCTCGTTCCTCGCCGCGGGGTCTTCGTCAAGGGCTTCGGCCAGGCCTATCGCATCGCCGGTTCCACGCTCGATGCGCTTCGCGAGGTGAACGACGGCTGATCTACGGACCTCCTGTACCGCCCGCGTCCGGATTCCCGCAATGGGAGGTCTCCGGGGCCAGGTGGACGGCCCTGCCTCTCCCCGGCCCTGCTCCGTGGGCCGCGCCCGCTTTGTATCTCCGGTCTCCGGCTGGAATAATCGTCCGATGGTGGACTCCGGCGCCGAAGGAGAGGCGCGAGCCACCGAGAGGGGAGCTGGTGGAGATGGGTCGACTGACCACCCATGTGCTGGACACGATGGCGGGCACGCCGGCCGCGGGCCTCGCCATCGAGCTGTGGACGGTGGGCGAGGATGCACGGCGGCTCAGGACGGTGACCACCAACGCCGACGGGCGGGTGGATGCGCCCCTGCTCGAAGGCGGCGCGCTCCTTGCCGGGCGCTACGAGCTGCGGTTCCGTGCCGGGGCGTATCTCCGCGCGCGCCACGGGGTCGGCGCGGACCCGCTCTTCCTCGACGAGATCCCCATCCGCTTCGGTGTCGCCGACCCCGACCAGCACTACCACGTCCCGTTGCTGCTCTCCGCCTACGGGTACTCGACCTACCGGGGAAGCTGAGCCGTGCCGCGCCGGGGTGTCCGCTTCGTCCGCCGCGGCCGGATCGTCGAGCGGTCGGACTTCGCTCCGGCCGAGACCCTGCTCGATCATCTCCGGCTCCACGAGCGCGCATACGGAACCAAGGAAGGCTGTGCGGAGGGTGACTGCGGCGCCTGCACCGTCGCGGTGGGGCGCCTCGACGCAAACGGCCGTGTCGCCTATGCGCCGGTCAATAGCTGCATCCTGCTTACCGGAATGGTTGACGGAGCCGAGATCGTCACCGTGGAAGACCTCGCGTCCTCGGATGGCCGGCTGCATCCGGTGCAGCGCGCGCTCGTCGATGCACACGCTTCCCAGTGCGGCTTCTGCACCCCGGGGTTCGTGATGAGCCTCTTCACCCTGTACCACGCAGGAAGGCGCGTGGATCGGGCCACCGTGAACGATTGGCTCGCCGGCAACCTGTGCCGCTGCACCGGCTACCGCCCGATTGCGGATGCCGCGCTCGCATGTTGCACGGGCGAGGCCGACGACGCCTTCACCAGGCGTGCCGCCGAGACCGCGAGCCAGCTCGCCGGGCTCTCCGACGAGGCCGACGTCTTCGCCGGCGCCAGCGACACGTTCTTCGCCGCCCCGGCCACCGAGGACGCGCTCGCGGCGCTCTGTGCGCGTTACCCCGACGCGACCATCGTCGGCGGCGCGACGGACGTGGGCCTGTGGATCACCAAGCAGCTCCGCGAGCTGCCGCGCATCGTGCACACCGGGCGCGTCGCCCGTCTGCACGAGGTGCGCGAGATGGACGATCGGATCGAGATCGGCGCCGCCGCCACCTACACCGAGGCCGAAGAGGCGCTTCGGGGCATCGATCCGGACGTGGGCGAGCTGCTGCGCCGTCTTGGCGGGAAGCAGGTGCGGAGCACCGGCACCGTCGGCGGCAACATCGCCAACGGTTCGCCGATCGGCGATACGCCACCGGCGCTGATCGCTCTCGGCGCCTCCATCGAGCTGCGCCACCGCGACGCGCGCCGCACACTGGCCCTCGAGGACTTCTTCCTCGACTACGGCCGCCAGGATCGAGCCCCCGGCGAGATCATCACCGGCATCACGGTGCCGCGGCTTGGCCCGGGCGAGCATTTCCGCTGCTACAAGATCTCGAAACGCTTCGACCAGGACATCTCCGCACTGCTCGGCGCGTTCCGCTTCCACATCCGCCAGGGACGTGTCACCGAGGCGCGCATCGCCTACGGCGGCATGGCCGCCACCCCCGAACGAGCCCCCGCAACCGAACGCTCCGTCGCCGGTATCCGCTTGCGTGACCCCGCATCCTGGTCCGGCGCCGCCGAAGCGCTTGCCGAGGACTTCTCGCCCATCGACGATCACCGCGCGAGCGCCCGCTATCGCCTGCGTGTGGCGCGGTCCCTGCTCATGAAGGCACTCGCCGAGATCGCCGGCCGGCCCACGGCCGAGACGCGGGTCACCGGCATCCGCGAAACGGAAAGCGTGGGTCGCGCCGGCGAATCGGCCTGGTGAAACGGCCTGCGCCCCCAATCGCCGGACTCCCGGGACGACCCCTGTCCCATGCAGAGCGTTGCGCATGATCGGAGCGCCACGTGACCCGAATCCGTCGTCGAGAGCCAGCCCGAGCTTCCGTGTCGCGGCAAGCCCATCGGGCAACGCCGATCTCGGAGGAGGCGCGATGAATTCCGCGTCAAGGCATGAACGGGCCAGGGACCGCGCCGCGATCGCGTTCTCCAACGCCGGCCATACGTGCACGCACATGTTCACGGTGCTCTACGCCACCGCGGTGCTGCACCTGCCGCAGGTGTTCGGCCTCCCGTATGGCGAGCTGCTGAGCCTGTCGAGCCTCGGCCTCGTGCTGTTCGGGGTTGCGGCCCTGCCGGCCGGCTGGCTCGGGGACCGCTGGAGCCAGGTCGGCATGATGGTGATCTTCTTCTTCGGCATCGGCGCCGGGGCCATCGTGACCGGTCTCGCCGACGGCCCCGACATGATCTTCGCGGGGCTCACCATGATCGGCCTGTTCGCTGCCATCTACCACCCGGTGGGCATCGCCTGGATCGTGGCATCGGCGCGCAAGCGGGGCATGAGCCTCGGCATCAACGGCGTCTTCGGCAACGCCGGCAACTCTCTGGCCCCGGTGTTCGTCGGAGTGATGATCGACTACTTCTCATGGCGTGCCGCCTTCCTGATCCCCGGTGTGGTGGCGGTGCTGGCGGGGGTCGCGCTGCTCTTCTCCTGGCGGCGGGGCTGGGTCGCGGACGCCAGGACCGACCGGGTCCCGCCGCCCGCAAGGGACCCGGGCGACGCCTACCGCGTGTTCATGGTCCTGACCCTCACCATGGCGTGCTCGGGCTTCGTGTACGCGGGTCTGACCAATACCATGCCGAAGCTGTTCGAGATGGGGCTCGGTGACGGTTCGGTCACCAGCTACACCCGGATCGGGCTGCTCGTCGGGATCGTCTCGGGCAGCGCCTCGGTCAGCGGCATCCTGGGCGGCTGGCTCGCGGATCGGTTCTCGGCGCGCAGCATCTACATCGTCTTCTGGTTGCTCCAGGTGCCGTTGTTGTTCGTGATCGCGTCCATGGCCGGCCTGCCGCTGCTGGTGGTGGCCCTGCTGGCCCTGAGCTTCAACCTCTCCTTTACCGCCGCGGAGAACATGCTCGTCGCGCAGTACACGCCGGCGCGCTGGCGCTCGCTCGCCTACGGGGCCAAGTTCGTGCTCGCGCTCGGCGTCGCCGGCCTGACGGTCATGCTCGCCGGCTGGGTCTTCGATACCACGGGCGGCTTCGACCTGCTGTTCGTGTGGCTCGGGTCCGCTGCCATCGTTGCCGCGATGGCGGGCGCCTTGTTGCCCGGCCGGCGAAGACCCGTCATCGTCCGGCGCAAATCCACCGCCGTGCCCGCGGGCGCCGATTGAGCGCGGAATCCTGTCATGCCGACGGCTGCATCCGGGCGCAGCCCTTCGATCCCGGCCGCGTCGAGCCTCAGCCGAGATCCCGTAGCACCTCGTCGGGGTGCTCGGCGGGGACCACCTTGCCGTAGACCTTCGCGATCTTCCCGTCCGGGTCGATCAGGTAGCTGATGCGCGCGGGATGCGATGCACCCGCGTCGCCGGCCGCGCCATAGGCGAGGCCCATGGTTCTGCCGGTGTCGCACAGCAGGTCGTAGGGAAAATTGAACTTGTCCCTGAACGCCCTGTTCTCCTCCGGAGAGTCGAAGCTTGCGCCCAGGATGACGGCGTTCTTCGCCTGGAAGTCATGGGATCGATCACGGAACCCTTGGCCTTCCCTGGTTCAGCCCGGTGTGTCGGCCTTCGGATACCACCACAGGACGAGCCATTTGCCCGCGAACTGGTCGAGTGTCGTGGGCGTGCTGTCCTGATTCGGCGCCGAGAAGGCCGGCGCGGGGCTGCCTTCGGTGAGCAGCGGCATCGTGTCCTCCTTGTCTCTTCGAGCGTCGCGGCGCCATCGGCCGCGGCGCAGGCAATCATAGCGCGGCCATATCCGTTGTCGACCACGCGGCACCGCACGCACGAAATCGGCGTCGTTGGTGGCGCGTGGCTCGCCCTGACAGGAGCTGGAGAGAGACCCGCCGAGGAAGTATTCGATGCCGGCGTGCGTTCCTGCCCGCTCCGTCAGGATCGCCCTGCCCCAGACGGCCGGACATCGCACGCCCGGCACGTGCGCTATGCTGCCGGCAACCGCCGCAACCCGATGATGCCGCGCGGCGCGGGCTCCGGCGGGATGGAACCGCCGGAGCCCGCCTGTCGCGGAAAAGCCCTCAGAGGCTGTAGTACATGTCGAACTCGATCGGATGGGTGGTCATCAGGAAACGGGTCACCTCCGCCTCCTTGAGCTCGATGTAGGCGTCGATGATGTCGTCGCTGAACACCCCGCCCGCCTTGAGGAAGTCGCGGTCCGCGGCGAGCGCCTCCAGGGCCTGCTCGAGGGTGTTGCACACGGTCTTGATGTTGGCCTCTTCCTCGGGCGGCAGGTCGTAGAGGTCCTTGTCCATCGGCTCGCCCGGATCGATCCGGTTCTGGATGCCGTCGAGCCCGGCGAGCATCATCGCCGCGAACATCAGGTACGGGTTGCCGCTCGAATCGGGGAAGCGCACCTCGACGCGGCGCCCCGAGGCGCCGGTGTGCGGGATCCGCACCGACGCCGAGCGGTTGCGTCCCGAGTACGCGAGCAGGGTCGGAGCCTCGAAGCCCTTCACCAGGCGCTTGTAGCTGTTGGTGCCGGAGTTGGTGAAGGCGTTGAGGGCGCGCGCGTGCTTGAAGATGCCGCCGATGTACCACAGCGCTTCCTGCGAGAGGCCGGCGTACTTGTCGCCGCTGAAGAGGTTCTTGCCGCCCTTCGAGATGGACTGGTGGCAGTGCATGCCGCTGCCGTTGTCGCCGACGAGCGGCTTGGGCATGAACGTCGCCGTCTTGCCGTAGGCCTGCGCCACGTTGTGTACGCAATACTTGAGGATCTGGATCTCGTCGGCCTTGCGCACGAGGCTCGCGAACTGCGTGCCGATCTCGCACTGGCCGGCGGTGGCGACCTCGTGGTGGTGGACCTCCACGGTGATCCCCATCTCTTCCATCGCCAGGCACATCGCGCCGCGAAGATCGGAGAGGGAATCGACGGGCGGGACCGGGAAGTAGCCGCCCTTCACCCCGGGCCGATGCCCCATGTTCCCGTCTTCGAATTCGAGGCCCTTGCTCCAGTCCGCTTCCTCGGAGCGGATGCGGTAGAAGGCGCCCGACATGTCGTCGTTCCAGGCCACCGAGTCGAAGATGAAGAACTCGGGCTCGGGGCCGAAGAAGACCTCGTCGGCGATCCCCGTCGACTGCATGTAGGCCACCGCGCGCCGGGCGACCGAACGCGGGCAGCGCTCGTACCCGGTCATCGTCGCAGGCTCCAGCACGTCGCAGCGCAGGTTCAGGGTCGTTTCGTCGGAGAAGGGGTCGAGGATGGCGGTCGAGGTATCGGGCATGAGCACCATGTCCGATTCCTGGATCCCCTTCCAGCCGGCGATCGACGAGCCGTCGAACATCTTGCCGTCTTCGAACAGATCCTCGTCCACCATCTTCGCAGGGAGGCTGACGTGCTGCTCCTTGCCCACGGTGTCGGTGAAGCGCAGATCGACGAACTTCACCTCCTTTTCAGCAATCGTTTTCAATATGTCTTCAGCGGACATTTCCGGGAATCTCCTGTGATCGGTCGGGTTGACAGGGCAGGTCTGTGGTCTCGGCCGCTCCTTGCTCGCCAGTGGCGGATCGTACCGAAACAATGCACCAGATTGGCCGAATGATTCAAATCGGCGTATCAGCCGGCGGCAATTCCCGCCAAGCCGGAAAACGGTCGTCGAATCACCACGGCCGGATGCCCAGGCGGCAGGGAAGGCGGGAAATCCCGGTGACGCGGCCGGATTCGGGACCTCGGCGGGAATGGCCGATCAGCCGAACAGCACCCGCACCTCGCTTACGTCCGGATCGTTGCTCACCGCCTGCTCGAAGCGCCGCCGAATCGGTTCCGGGGCATCATCGCGGCCGAGCGCGACGTCGAGGGGCAGCTCGACCTCGACTTCGATGCGGCCTCCGAGGTAGTGCAGGGTGATCCGGCGGATCGCCTCCGCCTCCGGGACGCCGGCCCAGGCCGCCCTCAGTCTGGCCTCGATCTCCCTGCGCAGCCCGAGGTGGCGCCCCGGGGTGACGTCCTCGTCGTCCTCCGGGTCGATGTGGACCGTCACGTCCTCGACGTCGCGGAACTTCCGAATGAGCTCGGCCCGGGCGGTCTCGCTGATCTGGTGTCCTTCCGACACGCTGAGCTTCGGATCGTCGAGCAGGACGTGCACGTCGACGAGTGATTTCGGCCCCATCTGGCGCGTGCGCAGCATGTGGAGGTCGCGTACCCCGCCGACCTCCATCAGCGCCGCGCGGATCGCCTCGACCTGCTCGGGTTCGAGCCCGGTGTCGATCAGCTCCTCCACGCTTCGCCGGGCGAGGCGGTAGCCCATCCTGCCGATCATCCAGGACACGATGACCGCGGCCACCGCGTCGAGATAGCCGAGTCCGAGCAGCGCGCCGCCGACTCCGACGATGACCACCAGCGATGACGCCGCGTCGCTGCGCGCGTGCCACGCGTTCGCTTCGAGGAGCCTGGAGCGAAAGCGGCGTGCGGCGCGCATGGTGTAGTGGTACACGGCTTCCTTGAACGCGACCGAGACCGCCGCGATCGCCATCGCCCACCACGCCGGGGTCTGGAGCTCTTCGGGGTGGAACAGCCTCCGGAACGAATCGAACGCGATTCCGGCTCCGATGAGGATCAGCACCATGCCGAGCGCCACGGTGGCCGCGGTCTCGATGCGTTCGTGCCCGTAGGGGTGATCGGCGTCCGGTTTGCCGCGCGCGAGCTTCGCGGCCAGCAGGACGAGCAGGTCGGTGACGAGATCCGATACCGAATGCACACCGTCGGCGATCAGTGACTGCGACTGCGCGGCGAGCCCGCCGCCGACCTTCGCCAGCGCCAGGACCAGATCGACCCCCGCGCCGACGAGGGTGACCCGGCGGATGACCGCATAGCGCCCGGGCGAAGCGTCGCGCAGCCGCGCGATGAGCTCCCGTCCGGAGCTTGCCGACTCAGGCGGAGCGGCCATCGTCGTCGCCCGGTCCCGCCCGGATCGTGATCCGGATCTTGCCGGCGTCGTCCTCGGCGGCCTCCAGCACCTCGTGGCCGTGTACGCGGCACCACGCCGGCACGTCGCTCATCGCGCCCGGGTCCGTGCACCGCACCTCGATCTCCTCGCCCGGGGCGAGCGACTCCATCGCTTTCTGCACGCGGATCACCGGCATCGGGCACAGCAGGTTCCGGGCGTCGAGGGTGTGTCGTGGGGTCATCGGAGGCTCCGGAACCGGCCTGGACGTCTCATCGGCTCATCGCTCCCTGACCCGGCATCACCGGAACCAGGCGCCTGTTGTGAGCTTGGGATCGGCGTTACGAAGTCAAAAGCCTGTCGGCAGACGATTCTTCGTCGCCTTGTCGAACTCCCTGCTTGCAAGCCTTCGCCTTGCAAGCCGCCGGGACATCCGGGCCGGATGGTTTCCCGGTTCCTGGAATTCACCGGAACTCAGACATACCAGGACGGGGGGATCTCGTCCGGGTTCAATGGCGCGACCTCCGAGGTGCGGCTCTCCCCGCCACACTCGACGATCTCGACCGTGACCCGATCGGCGTCCCGCCCCTGGCTGAAGCGGGCCGTCACGCGCGCGGCGAGGAGCAGGTCGTCGTCGCCGCCGGCGCCGTCGACCAGGGTGAGCGGACCCTGATGGCTCGTGGTGCGCAGGTGCGTGAACCGCTTCCGGTAGCCTTCCAGGTAGCGGTTCTCGCCTTCCTCGCGGGCGACGATGAGCTTGAAGTGGGGACGCGGCCGGATGTGACGGCCCACCTTGAGCAGCATGACGTCGTCGAGGTCGTAGTCGCGCCGGCCCCGGCTCGTCCAGAGGTCGGTGAGCTTCGAGGCGTACTGGCGGTTGGTGAGGAAGCAGCAGCCGCCCGCGGGCTGGGCGTAGTCGGTGAAGCCGAAGGACTCGGCCAGCGCCATCTGCGGCTTGCGCGAACGGCCGTGGAAATCGTGCAGGCGCTCGCGATCGACCCAGCCTTCGCGCTCGGGCAACGTCGGATCGAGTCTTTTCGCGCACAAGGGCCGGAGCAGCCGATCCCCCGCCCCCGACTCCCGGGCCACCACCGGCATGGTGTCGCGGCGTTGCGACATGGGACGCTGCCCGACCACCTCCCCGGTGACGATGAAGCCGAAGCCGCGCTCGCGCCGCCATTCGTTCGCGCGCCCCACCATGAAGCTCTTGCAGTCGAGGCAGGGGTTGAGGTTCGCGCCGTAGCCGTGCCTGGGGTTCAGCACGATCGGCTTGTACTCCTCCACCACGTCGACGAAGTGCAGCTTGATGCCGAGCTGCTCCGCCACCCACAGCGCGTTGTTGCGCTTGGGCCTGGCTCGATCCTGTTTGCGGATGGCGTGGGTATGCCCCTCGACGCAGAAGCCGGTGAAGAAGTTGAGCCCTTCGACCCGCACCCCCTGCTCCAGCACGACCTTCGCGGCGAGCATCGAGTCGAGCCCGCCGGAGATCAGCGCGACCGCTTTGCGTGGCTGTTCCATGCCCGGATCTTACGCCGGGAGCGGGCCGGTGGGGAGCACCGGTGGTCATGCGTCCGCGATTCCCGCCAGCGTCCCGGACACGGTCGTGTGATCGGGACTTCGCGGTGTCCTCTGCCGTCCGGGCGTGGTGGTTCGATGGGCGTCGTCGAGTTTGGCGGGAATGGTCGGTCAGGCGTCGCATCCCGGTGTCGAGGGTGATGATGCTGCCGTCGGGGGCCTCGAAAGCTGGCGGGAAATACCGGTCAGGCGTCGCATCCCGGCCGCTTTCGGTGCCGTGGTGCGGGGCGCTACGCCGGCACCGGACCGGCCGGCAACACCGACTCCCCGGCGAAGAGATCGCGCACCCGTTCGCGCCGCCGCACCACGTGGTAGCGGTCGCCGTCCACCATCACCTCCGCGGCCCGCGGGCGGGTGTTGTAGTTCGAGCTCATCGCGAATGCATACGCGCCGGCGGACTGCACCGCGAGCAGGTCGCCGGGCTCCAGCACGAGCGCGCGCGCGCGCGCGAGGAAATCTCCGGACTCGCAGATGGGACCGACGATCTCGTAGAGCTCCGGGGCGCCGGCACGCGGCTTCACCGGGACGACGTCATGCCAGGCGTCGTAAAGGGCCGGGCGGAGCAGATCGTTCATCGCCGCGTCCACCACCGCGAACCGCTTCTCCCCATTGCGCTTGAGGTATTCGACCCGGGTGAGCAGCACTCCCGCGTTGCCCACGATGGAGCGGCCCGGCTCCAGCACCAGCACCAGGTCCCGGCCCGCGAGCCGCTCGACGAGCGCACCGGCGAGATCGGCCGGCGGCGGCGGCGATTCGTCCCGGTAGCGGATGCCGAGCCCGCCGCCGAGGTTGAGATGCGAGAGGCGGATCCCGTCCCCGGCGAGCGCGTCGCGGAGCGCGAGGAGACGTTCCAGCGCGTCGAGGAAGGGTTCGATGTTCGCGAGCTGCGAGCCGATGTGGCAACCGATCCCGCGCACCGCGAGCGCCGGGCTCGCCGCGGCCTGCGCGTACAGCCCTCGCGCCTCGTCGATGGGGATCCCGAACTTGTTCTCGCGCAGCCCGGTGGTGATGTAGGGGTGGGTCAGGGCGTCGATGTCGGGATTGACCCGGAGCGACACCGGAGCCGTCCGGCCGGTCCGCGCGGCGGTCGCCGCCAGCCGCCGGATCTCCTGGGCCGATTCCACGTTGAAGCATCCGACCCCGGCCTCCAGCGCCGCCGCCATCTCCGCATCGCTCTTGCCGACGCCGGAGAAGACGATGCGCTCGGCCGGCACCCCCGCGGCAAGCACCCGTTCGAGCTCGCCGGCGGAGACGATGTCGAACCCCGCCCCGAGCCGGCCGAGCACGTCGATGACCGCGAGGTTCGAGTTCGCCTTGACCGCGTAGCACACCTCGTGCGCGATGCCGGCCAGCGCCCCGTCGTACTGGCGCCAGGCGTGCTCGATCCCGGCGCGCGAGTAGACGAAGCAGGGCGTCCCGACGTCGTGCGCGATCCGTTCGAGCTCCACGCCTTCCATGCCGAGTCCGCCACGCGGTGGCATGTGGGTGCGCGGCGGGTGCATCGGCCCGGGCGGTTGAAGACCGGGGGGCGTTACGCGGGGCGCGAGTCCGGGGCCGCCGGCGCTGCGCTGGTCTCGTCGTCGTTCGGCTCGGCGCCGGGTTGCGGGGGATGGTACAGCGATCCCTTCTGCCCGCAGCCCGCGGCGATCGCCACCAACGGCAGCGCGAACGCGAGGCGCAGCATCCGGCGGCGGCAGACGTGTCCGGCTCGCGAAGGCGGAGAGGCTTGGCGCATGATCCGAGTATGAAAATCCAGGTTGAAGCCGTTTCCCGATGCGGTTCCGGGTTCGTCCCTTCCTCGCGGTCCGTCGTACCGATCTCCTCGATGCGCGTGCAGGTGCAGCGATTCGAGGCCGGGCCGCAGGATGGCGACTCGACACGAACCCGGCCGACATGTCAAGCCACGCTGCGCCTCCACGGCAATTTCCGCTAACGCCCCGAACTCGATTGCATGACCGGGATTTCGCGGCCATCCCGGCCGTCTGGGCATTTGATCGTTGTGGTTCATGGGACGTTTTCGGGCTTGGCGGAAATTGCTGGCGCCTCCACGACAATCCCCGCCACCGGCCGGTTCCCGGCTCGGGCCTCTCGACCCTGCCGGTCGAAGCTCGCATGTCCGGCCCGCGCCATCCAGGTACGGCGCGCTCCGGCGCGAGGCCCTCCCGGTCCGGTCGGTCGCAGCTCGCGCGTTCGACGAACGGTCGCCCTGACCGGCCGCCCTACCGGAGCTCGGGACTCCTGGAGGAGCCCGAGATGCGGAGCCGCAGCAGGTTGAGCACGCTGATCACCGCGTACTCGCGCACGCGGCGGCGGTCTCCGGGCAGGCGCACCCGTAGCGCCTCGACCCGGTCCCGGTGTGCGAGGCCGAGAAACACCGTGCCGAGCGGCTGCCCTTCCTGCTCCGCCGGCCCGGCGACCCCGGTGGTGGCGATCCCGACGTCCGCGCCGAGCCGCTCGCGCACCCCCAGCGCCATCGCCTTCGCGGCGTCGGTCGAGACCACCGGCCCTTCCGGCAGGCCGAGGAGATCGAACTTCACCTCGCTGGCATAGGACACGACCGCGCCGCGGAAGACGTCGCTGGCGCCGGGCACCGCGGTCAGCCTGGCCCCCACCAGGCCACCGGTCAGCGATTCGGCCACCGCGAGCGACAGTCCCCGGCCGCGCAGCAGGTCGAGGACCACGGATTCCATCGTCTGCTCGTCGGTCGCGAAGATCGCGTCGCCGACGATCGCCCGCACCTTCGCCTCCTCGCCGGCGATGAGGGCCTCGGCCGCCGCCGCGTCCTGCGCCTTCGCGGTGATGCGGATCTTCAGGCCCTCGATGCCGCTGGCCTGAAAGGCGATGGTCGGGTTGCCGATGCGATCCAGCGCCTCGATCCGGCCCGCCAGCAGCTCCGCGAGCCGCGACTCGCTCTCGCCCCAGCTCTTGAGCACCCGGCTCCTGATCACCGCGGCGACCCCCGCCCGGCGCCGGAGATCCGGGAGGATCGTCCCCTCCATCATCTCGCGCATCTCGAACGGCACCCCGGGCACCGCGTAAATCACCTGCTCGTTCGCCGGGCCGCGCCCGCTTGTCGAGCCGCGCTCGCCGACCGGGCAGACGAGGCCCGGCGCGGTACCCGGCATCTCGGGGATGAACGATGCGCCGGCGGGACGGTCCGCCTGGCGCAGATTGTTCTCGGTGAACCGTCGCCCGCGCGCCTCGAAGCCGCGGCGGATCTTCTCGCCCATCGCGTCGTCGCGGATCAGGGCGACGCCCATCACCTCGGCGATCGCCTCGCGGGTGATGTCGTCCTGCGTCGGGCCGAGCCCGCCGCACAGGAGCACCGCGTCGCTGCGCGACAGGGCGTGCCGGATCGTGTCCACGATCCGCGCCCGGTTGTCCCCGACCTTCACCTGGAAATGCGAATCGATCCCGGCCAGCGCCAGCCGCTCCCCCATCCAGGACGAGTTGGTGTCGACGATCTGCCCGAGCAGCAGCTCGGTCCCCACTGCGACGATCTCGCAACGCATGCCCGCGCTCCCGTGACAGCCGCCCATGCGGTGGCGCTCGATGCTACCGGGTGTGGCGTCGCCGGCGGGCGAATTCAGTCTTCAGCCCGGTCGCGCCGCAGGATCCGGCCGGGCCTCGCGCCGGTCCATTCGCCGCCGCGCCAGACCTGCATGCCGTTGACGATGACCTGGTAGATCCCTCGGGCCGGGCGCGTGGGCACGCTGAAATCCGCCTCGTCGGCGACCTGCTCCGGGTCGAAGAGCACGATGTCCGCAAAGGCGCCGGGTCGGACCGCTCCGCGGCCGGTGAGGCCGAAGACGCGCGCGGGCACTCCGGTCATGCGATGGACCGCCTCTTCGAGGGAGAACAGGCCGAGCTCGCGACTGTAATGGCCGAGCACCCTGGGGAAGGTGCCCCACAGCCGGGGGTGGGGGAAGGTGTCGTGCGGAAGGCCGTCGGAGCCGATCATCGCGTCCTGGAAGCGCAGGATGCGCCGCAGGTCCTCCTCGTCCATCTTGAAGTAGATCGCACCGGCGGGGCTCAGCCGCTCCACCGCTTCCTCGACGCCGCAGCCCCATTCGGAGCGAATGCTCTCGAAGTCGCGCCCCTTGCACTCCGGATGCGGCGCCGACCAGGTCACGAGCACGCGCTCGGCCCCGGCGATCCAGTCCGTGAGCAGCACCGTCGAGCTTGCGACGTAGGGATAGACGTCGAGGTCGACGCTCTGCCTCGAACGCGCCCGAGCGATCGCGGCAAGCGTCTCCCGGCTCAGGCCCCAGCTCTCCCGGCCGCTGCACTTGTGGTGCGAGATGACCACGGGGACGCCGGCGCGCTCGCCGATCTCGAGGGTCTCACGTATCGAGTCGAGGACCCCGGCGCCCTCGTCGCGCATGTGGGTCGTATGGATGCCGCCGTGCGCTGCGAGCCGGCTCGCGAGAGCCACGACCTCGCCGGTGGGCGCCTGCACCGCGGGGGGATAGGCGAGCCCGGTGCTCATGCCGATGCAGCCCGCCTCCAGCGCCTCGTCGAGCAACACCTCCATGTGCGTGATCTCGGCCGTGGTGGCGGCACGGTAGACGTCGTCCATCGCCGCGGCCCGCAACGCGGTATGACCGACCAGCGGCGCGAGGTTGAGCGCCGGCGGCGACGCCTCGACCGCGGCCATGTACTCGCGCATCGTCGGGAACCGGTACCACGAGGCGTCGCCGAGCAGGTTCATCGGCGGCGGCGGTTCGCGGCCCGCGAACGGCGCGAGGCTGGCGCCGCAGTTGCCGGTGACCACCGACGTCACCCCCTGGCTGACCTTCGGCGTCATGTCCGGCCCGGAGAGCACCGCGCGATCGTCGTGGGTGTGCGCGTCGATGAACCCCGGCGCGACGATGAGTCCGGAGGCGTCGATCTTGGTGGTCGCATCGACGTGCAGGTCGAGGTGATCGCCGACGGCGACGATCCGGTCGCCGGTGACGGCAACGTCGAGGTGGGCGCGGGCCGCCCCCGTGCCGTCGATGACGTCGCCGGAGTGGATGAGCAGATCGCAGTGGGTCGGAACGGTGGACATGTTGGTGGTTCTCCGTGACGGGTCATCGTCCGCGCCGGACCCCATGGGCCGGCAACGGTCGATGGGGCTCGAATCCGGTTCGGCGCGGCACGGCCGAAGGCGGGCGCGGCGCCGTGCTTCCAGTCCTGTTGCCTCACCATCCGGTGGACGGTGACATGATAGGGTTCACTCCAGGGACCGGCCATCGCATGCGGCCGGTCTTCGTAAACTACAATGGATGCCGTTCACCGGCTACGAAGGCGGCGGTACTCACGGCGCACAGCCGTCTCGTCGAGCGCATGAGAGTGGTGGAAGTGGAACGCCTCACCCGAACCCCGTCGCTGCCGCGCGTGCCCGGCCTCTTGGCATTTCTCACCAGAGCGCGATGCGAGGCCTGCGCCCGGCCCTGACCGGAGGGGGGGCCGGAATTGGACGAAGTGCCGGTGGCCCCCCTGGCCTGCAAGCGGAGCAGGGACTTGACGGTACGTCGAGCACCCCCCCGCCTACAACCGCGGGGGCAGGCTCTGGCCGTGTTCAACGCAGCCGATGCCGTCCTCTCCGCGTCCGCAGCCGGGGGCTGGTGAGAAATGCGTATCAGAGCGTGGTGACCCTTGAGCGAGCCAGCATGGCCATGAGATCGGAGTCGAGTCGGGTGCTGGAGCCGGCCGCGGAGCTGCGCGGCGTGGCGAAGGCGTTTGCCGGCAAGGCGGCCCTGGCGGGGCTCGATCTGGTCCTGCCCCGGGGCGCGTTCCTGGCCCTTCTGGGACCCAACGGCGCGGGCAAGACCACCGCGCTCAGCCTGCTGCTGGGACTGCGGATACCGGACTGCGGAGAAGCGCTGCTCCTTGGCGGCTCCCCTCTCGACGAGGACGTTCGCCGGCGCATCGGCGCCACCCCGCAGCTCTCCGGGTTCCCGCCCGGACTGAAGGTGCGCGAGATCGTCGCCTTCGTTGCCGCGCACTACCCTGATCCGATGCCCGAAACGAGGCTCTACGAGAGCTTCGGTCTGGGCGGGCTCGCCGCGCGGCAAGTGGGGGGGCTGAGCGGCGGGGAGCAACGCCGGCTCGGCGCCGCGCTCGCGCTGCTCGGCAATCCGGAGGTCGTCTTTCTCGACGAGCCCTCGACCGGGCTCGACGTGGAGGCCCGCCACCTGCTGTGGGACACGATGCGTTCCTTCCACGCGGCGGGCGGCACGGTCCTGCTGACGACCCACTACCTGGAAGAGGCCGATGCGCTGGCTGATCGTATCGCGGTGATCCATCACGGCAGGTTGGTGGCGGAAGGAACCCGCCGGGACGTCACGAGCCGCATCGCGTTGCGGCGCGTGCGGTTCAAGGCGGCGGCGGTTCCGGACGTCGAGCCGGTTGCGCGGAGTACGTTCCAGGCGGGCGTCGTCACCCTCTACACCTCCGACGCGGACCTGCTGGTGCGACGCCTGGTCGAGACGCGCACCGCATTCAGCGAGCTGGAAGTCCTGCCGGCGGGGCTCGAAGAAGCCTTCGTCAGCCTGACGCGGGAAGATCCCTGATGCTGGCCCTGGCCCATGTCCGGATGAGGGTGCTGTCGCTTCTCCGCACCCCCGCCTACGTGGTGGGAACGCTGGCCATGCCGAGCCTGATCCTGATCTTTCTCGGCGTCGGGCTCGCCGACACGACCGCCGAGGCCAACGTCATCATGGCCTCCTTCACGGTCTTCGCGGTGATGGGCATCGCCTTCTTCCAGTTCGGCGTGGGCATCGCCGAGCATCGAGCCTCTCCCTGGGCGACCTTCGAGCGCATTCTGCCCGCGTCGATCGTGGTCCGCCTGGCCGGCGCCGTCGTTCCCGCGGTCCTGTTCGCCGCGGCCGCGGCGGGGCTGGTCATCCTGGTCGCGCACATCTTCATGCCGGTCGCCCTGGGCGCGGTGGCGTGGCTGCAACTTGGTCTCGTGCTGCTGGCGGGCAGCGTGCCCCTGTCCCTGCTCGGCGTCGCCATCGGGTACTGGGTGTCCTCGCGCGCGGCCCTGCCGGTCGCCAACATCGTCTATCTCGGCCTCGCGTTCGGCGGGGGCCTGTTCGTTCCTCCGCGGCTTTTCCCCGGCCTCCTCGACGCCATATCGCAATGCCTGATCTCCAGGCACATCGCCGGGCTGGCCTGGAGGGCGGTCGACGGTGCGCCCTGGTCGCCGGCGCCATGGCTCTGGATCACCTGCTACACCGTCGCCGGTTTCCTGCTGGCCGGTTGGGGCTATCGCCGCGATGAAGGAGAACGTTACCGCTGAGGCGAAACGGGCCGCGCCATGTACGGCCGTGCCCGACGCCGGGTTCGGGATTCGGAAGTCACGCGCATCACGGAAATCGCCATGCCCGTCTTCAGATCGTTGCTGTTCGCGCCGGGCAACCACGCCCGACGTGTCGAAAAGTCGCTCACCCTCGACGCCGACGTCGTGATCCTCGATCTCGAGGATGCGGTCGCGGTCGGGGAGAAGCGGGCCACCCGCGAAAAGGTGGTCGCCGCGTTCCAGGCGTCGCGCCGGGCCCTCGGCTACGTGCGGATCAACGCCTTCGATACGCCGTTCTGTTTCGAGGACCTGCAGGTGGTGGTCACCCGAGGCGTGGACGGCATCGTGCTGCCCAAAGTCGAATCCCCCGCCCAGCTCGTGGCCGTGGACTGGGCCATCGCGGCGCTGGAGCGGACCCGCGGCCTGGCCGAGGGCGGCATCGACCTCATGCCGATCATCGAGACCGGCCGCGGCATGGCCGCGTTGCGGGACATCGTCCGCTCCGGCGCCCGGGTACGGCGGCTCTCGTTCGGAGCCGGCGACTACACCCTCGACGTTGGAATGCGCTGGACCCTGGAAGAGCGCGAGCTCGACCACGCCCGCACCGCGATCGTCGTCGCATCGCGCGCGGCCGGGCTGGAGCCGCCGGTCGATACCGTGTTCATCCACCTCGGCCGACCCGAACCGTTCCGGCGCTCCACCGAGCTGGCCCGCGACCTCGGCTTCCAGGGAAAGCTCTGCATCCACCCCGAGCAGGTGGGTCCGGTCAACGAAGTGTTCACCCCGACCGGCGAGGAGATCGCCAGGTCCGAACGCTACGTCGCGGCGTTCGAGGAAGCCGAAGCCAGCGGCTCCGCTTCCATCCAGGTCGACGGGTACTTCATCGATTATCCGATCGTGGAGAAGGCCCGGCGCACGCTGCGGATCGCGGAATCGATCCGGAAGCGCGGCGCCCGAGCCCCGGCGCCGGACCGCGCCGTCCCTTGTCCGTGAAGGTCGTGAACAAAGTGGCGAAGCCGTGTTCGCGACTTCCGGGCTCCGGCTCCGCCGGGTGGAGAGGCGTGATACCTGCTCCGGCTCCGGATTCTCCTTGCAGGCACGGCGATTGATCCCACGTTTCGACGCGGCGCCGCCAGCGCGGTGTCCAGCCCCGGCATGAAGACCGCCCCCATCCTCGCGATGAATTCCGTAGCGCCGTGTCCACGGCGCCGCCGAACGTGAGCGCCCGCCGGCTGCCGAGCGGTGAACGGCCCACGTCGAACGTCCTCAAGAGCATCGGCTTCATGACCCTCGCAGGGGTGTTCTTCGGGGGAATGAGCGTCGCGGTGCGTCACGTCACGCAGTCGATCCATCCGTTCGAAGCGGCGTTCTTCCGCAACTTCTTCGGGCTCCTGGTCCTCGCGCCGAGCTTCATCCTCCACGGATGGCGCCCGCTTCGCACCCGGCGTCCCGGGCTGCACTTTCTTCGCGCCACCCTCAACGTGGTCGCGATGCTGTCTTTCTTCTACGCGCTCAGCATCACGCCGATCGCGCTGGCGCAGGCCCTGGGGTTCACCGCGCCGCTGTTCGCCGCGGTGCTCGCGGTTCTGCTCCTCGGCGAGCGGATACGGGTGCGCCGGGTGACCGCGATCGCGGTCGGCTTCGCCGGTGCACTGCTGATCCTCCGGCCCGGCATGCAACCGGTCGAGCTCGGGCCGGTCCTCGTGCTCGCATCGTCCGCGGTATGGGGCTGCACCGTCATCGTCATCAAGTCGCTGTCGCGCACCGATTCGGCGGTCACCATCACCGCGTACATGGTGCTGCTGATGAGCCCGATGACGCTGGCCGCCGCGCTCTTCGTGTGGACGTGGCCGAGCGCCGTCGAGCTCGCGGTGCTGATCGGCATCGGCGTCGCGGGCACCCTTGCGCAAATGTGCATGACGCAGGCGCTGCGGCTCGCGGAGGCGACGGTGGTGCTCCCGTTCGACTTCGGCAAGCTCGTGTGGGGGACGCTGTTCGCGTGGCTGGTGTTCGGCGAGGTGATCGACGCCTGGACGTTCGTGGGAGCGGTCGTGATCTTCTCCGGCGCGCTCTACGTCGCATACCGCGAGCGGCAACTCGTGCACCGGGGCCTGGCTTCGTGAGAGGCTGGTGCCCGAACACCCGGAGTGCCGCGTGGCGCCACCGTTTCCCACGAACCGACACCTTGCGATGCCCGATACCTCTTCACCGCTCCAGGACCGCATCCACTATCCCGGCGGCGCCTGGGAGCATTCGCATCCCGACCGCATCGCGGCCAACGCCCGGATGTACGGCATGGCGCCGGCCCCGGTCGAGGGCGCCCGGGTCCTGGAACTCGGATGCGGGGCAGGGCGGAACCTCGTCCCGATGGCCTGCGTGCTCCCGGAGGCGCGCTTCCTTGGCATCGAGCTCGCGGCGCGGCCGGTGGGGATCGGGCGCGGGCTCGCCGCCGCGCTCGCACTCTCCAACGTCGAGCTGCGGCAGGGCGACGTCCTCGACCTCCCCGCGGACCTCGGGGAGTTCGACTACATCGTCGCGCATGGCGTGTATTCGTGGGTTCCCGCGCCGGTGCGCGATGCGCTGATGGCGGCCTTCGCGCGCCATCTCGCGCCCGAGGGGGTCGCCTACCTGAACTTCAACGCCTTGCCCGGCGGCCATCTGCGCGGCCTCGCCCGCGACATGATGCGCTTCCGGCTCGCGGCGTTCGACGACCCGGAAGCGCACGGCGAGGACGCGGTGCGCTTCGTGCGCACCGTCGCCGAGGCCCAGCCCGAGGGGTCTCCCTACCGGCGGATCCTCGAAGAGGAGCTCGACCGGCTCGAAGGCAACCCGGCCGGCGTGCTCTTCCACGACGACCTCGCCCCGGACCACCAGGCGTTCCACTTCCGCCACGTCGCCGGGCACGCCGCGCGGCACGGCTTGCAGTATCTCTGCGAGGCGCGGCCCGCGGACGTGCATCCGGGCCGGTATCCGGCGGCGATCCGGGCGGTGTGGCGCCGGACCGGCGGGGACCGCATCGCGGCGGCGCTACGCCGGGGCGACGGGAACCGCATCGCGGCGGTCCCGCCGTCGATGTTGACGACCTCGGGCGATCCGGCGTTGCGCCGCTCCAGCGATGACCACATCGCGGCAGCCTTGCGCCGGACCGGCGGCGACGATCGCATCGCGCGCCAACAGTGCTTCGACTTCCTCGTCTGCCAGATGTACCGCTGCTCCCTGTTCTGCCGCGAGGGCATCGCGCTCGCACCGCATGCGGACCCCGAGCGCATGAGCGATCTTCGCGCCGCCTCGGCGGCGCGTCCCGAACCGGCCCCCGCGGACCTCACCGACGGCCTCCCCGCGACCTTCCGCGCCCCGGACGGCGCCGCCGCGTGCATCGACGATTCCGCCGCGAAGGCGGCGCTCGAGCTCCTGGCCGGGCGCTGGCCCGCCAGCGTCGAGCTCGAAGCGCTGCTGCGCGACGCCCGCCGGCGGGCCGGGCGCACCGGCAGGCCGACGCCGCTCGAACGGCGCGAGTTCGCCGCGTTCCTCGCCTCGGGCCACGCCTCGGGGCTCGTGGACCTCCACACCTGGGAGCCCCCGATGACGACGGCGGTCAGCGATCGCCCGGTCGCGAGCGCACTCGCCCGCGTCGAGATCGGGCACGGCTCCCGGGTCACCAGCCTGCGCCACCGCCCGGTGGACCTCGACGATCCGGTCGCCGCCGCGGTACTCGCGCGCCTCGACGGCGACCGGGACTTCGAGACCTTGCGAAAGGACGTCGGCCGCGCGTTTCCCGGCATGGCCCTCCCCGCAGACTACCTCCGGATGGTGCTCGCGGGACTCGCGCACCACTGCCTGCTGGAGGGGTGAGCGAAGGCAGTGTCCGCGCAACTATCCGGCTCCTGGCGGCTCTCGGCCGCTCCCACCATCGGGATCGCCCGCCCGGCGCGGTAAGCGCGTCCAGCCCGTGCAGGTGCAGGTCGCGTTGCGGGAACGGGATCTCGATACCCCGTTCCCGGAACAGCCGCACGATCTCGAACCGTACCTCGGTGGCGATGCGGAATGGTCGGAGTCCGGGCGGATCGCACGATGATCAAGTAAAACATGATATGCTCCCTATCGACGGGAACGGGAGGACTGTTCCTGGTCGGTTACGTGGGTACGGTGGACAACTGGGCAGGGCGCGGTTACGAACTGGACTCCATCGTCGCTGCGGTGATCGGTGGAGTGGTATTGAGCGGCGGACGTGGCAGCATCGCCGGCGCTTTCCTCGGTGCGCTGATTCTGGTCATGATCTTCAACACTCAAGTTTCGGGATTCATTTCTACAGGAAACGATCGACAACCTGTTGAACAACACATGAAAAGGGCCTTGCACGTGTCAGGATGCCGGTCGTTGGCACCAGACACCGGAACACGGAAGATCCGAATGAATCATGACACAAAGCCCCCCCCCTCTGCCATCGTTGGTCGGGACCGTCCTCACCGACGGAAACCACTCCATCGACAACCTGCTGGCCGCGGCATGGAAGACGCTGCGTCTCAACCAACACCTCCTGTGCGCGGGCTTCAGCAAGCGTCATGGGATTGAGGTCACGGAGACGGTATGCGTGCTCATGGTGTGGAAATGGCTGAACGTCGCCTCTATCGCGATGTTTTGTCGTCACGCCCTCGGCATGTTCAGCCGGGCGAAGAAGGACGTCTTGCATGATTTCTTGAACCGTGAGGACATCGACTGGCGCAAGTTCAATATGGACACGGCGAAGGAGGTCTACAGGCAGCAAGGATTGGGCGACAGTCGTTTTGGGTGTTGCGCAGAAACTCTCATGACGGCGTTCGATGACAAAGTAAAGATTTTCTTTGCACGAAGCCTCCAGTCGGATGTGTTCACCATGCGGCTCGAATTCGAGTGATACAGGTGATGAAGTACTCTTCCGTCATTCTGGATCCCGAAACTTGAGGATGGATCATATTCTGCCGGGACGACGCTGAAATGGCCGGAACAGGAAACGAACTCGCATTCGAGCACGTCCGGATCCTGACCGGAAACCCGGACTACTATCTCGACAACATGTCGAGCTACGGCGCGCTTTTCGTCGACCACGAGACGAATGTGGCGTATGGAGACAAAGTCATGGGGACAAACCATACCCTTCCGACAGGCCGGGCCGCCCGCTACACGGGCGGCCTCCGGGTGGGCAAATTCATCAAGACATGCACATATCAGAGGGTTTCTCCATCCGCGTCGGCCAAAGTCGGCGAGGTGTGCTCCCGGCTTTGTGCGCTCGAGGGTTTCCGGGGCCACAAGGCCCGGGCCGATCTTCGAGTACGCCGTTATGGTCGAGCCAATGCCGGATAGACGTCAACGCCACGTGGATGGTTCCTTGCGGCGGATTCCATGAGTGGATCGCCACAAGCAACCCTGCGGGACATCGCTTCCGAGGCGGGTATATCGGAATCGACCGCTTCGCGCGCCCTGAGCGGTCATCCGGGGATCGCCGAGGATACGCGTAACCGTATTTTCGAAATCGCCGAACGGCTCGGCTACAGGAAATCAAGGAAACGGACACGGGGTTCCATCAAGCATCGGAGCCTCATCGGCGTCGTCGTCACGGACCTGCAAAATTCCTTTT
Organism: uncultured Gammaproteobacteria bacterium; assembly: GCA_958295465.1. Lineage (GTDB taxonomy): Bacteria > Pseudomonadota > Gammaproteobacteria > HK1 > HK1 > HK1. Next base: position 4,949,061 of record OY282353.1, on the reverse strand, counting down.
ATTCGCAGCTCGTCAGCCAGATCCATGACGAATTGGAAGTATTGGGATTCGACACGATCCTCATTATCGACGACACGTTGGGTTTCGGAAGCGGGCAGAAGCTTCAGTCGCTCATCGATACTTCCCTTGACGGTGTGATTGTCACAACTGCATTGATCGGATCCCCCGCGGTCGATTTTCTGATTGAACATCAAATTCCCACTGTCCTTGCCATTCGCTCGAACAAGCGTGGAAACGTTGACGTCGTGGAAAGTGACAACCACACGGCGGGAATCGAGGCGGCTCGTCATCTTGTCGAACTCGGTCACCGCAGGATCGGATTCATTTTCGGCCCACGGGAAACATCGACGAGCCTCGATCGTTACTCCGGGTGCCTGGAGGAGTGCGAAACCGCCGGATTCACCCCCCCGAAAGATCACATCATCTGGGGCAGCTATTCGCACGACGCGGGTTACTCGGGCATCGTCCGTCTCATGAATTCTCCCAGTCCGCCCACGGCCGTGTTCTGCGCGAATGACGTCGTTGCCATGGGAGCGCTCGATGCCTGCCACAAGCTAGGGTTCAGCGTACCGGAAGATGTGTCGATCATCGGTGTCGACGATATCTTGATGGCGAGTTGGTCGATGATCAGACTGACCACGATCCGCCAGTCGATGCGCGAGATCGGCCTCCTTGCGGCAAGGCGTATCGTGATGCGTGTCAAAGGCAAAGGACCCGAAGGCGTATGCCACGATATTCTGCCCACGAGTATCGTGCGCAGGCACACGACCGGCCCGCCCCCGGCCGGCTCCACACCATGAGCAGCAGGGTCGCGCGCAGCGCCTTGCAAAGGCGCACCGCCTGAGACTCCGAGACCGACCGGGAAGGATCTCCGGGGACGCTCTCGTTGATGGATTCAGCCGCTCCTTCCCCCGGCGGCTCAACGACTGGAGTCTCCGGAAAGTCCGGGACTATTCAGGCCCGGCTCCTGGTCGTTTCCACCACCGGAGCCGTCCGCCCGCCCCGCCGCGGCCAGCACGTCCACTCCGCGCAAATGCACATCCCGTTGCGGGAACGGGATCTCGATACCCCGTTCCCGGAACAGCCGCACGATCTCGAACCGTATCTCGGTGGCGATGCGGAACACCTCACCGGCCTGCGGGACGAAGCAGCGCAGCTCGAAGTCGAGCGCGCTGTCGCCGAACGCCGTGAACAGTACGACCGGCTCCGGCCGTCGCGCCACCTCGGGGTGCGATTCGGCGACCTCGAAGAGCGTCTCGCGCACCCGCTCGACGTCGGAATGGTAGGAGACCCCCACCGGGACGTCGATCCGGGCCACCGCGTCCTTGTGGGTCCAGTTGACGAGGGCCGAGGAGAGCAGCTCGGAATTGGGGATGATCACCGACGAGCGCTGGAAGGTCTGGATCTCGGTGGCGCGGACGTTGATCCGCTGGACGTAGCCCTGGTGCTCGCCGATGACGATCCAGTCGCCGACCTTGACCGGGCGTTCGACGAGCAGGATCAGCCCGGAGACGAAGTTGTTGACGACGTTCTGGAGCCCGAACCCGATGCCCACCGAGAGCGCGCCGGCGATGATCGCGAGGTTCGAGAGGTCGATGCCGACGGTCGAGATACCGGCCGCCACCGCGACGAGGAGCCCGGCGTATCCGACAGTCGTCTTCAGCGAGTTGCGCATCCCGGCGTCGAGACGGGTCTGGGGAAAGACCCGGGTTTCGAGGATGCGCTGCAGCCAGCGGGTCGCCACGAGGAGGGCGGCGAAGACGATGGCGGCGAACAGCAGGTCGGTGATGGAGAACCGGAACGAGCCGATGTGCACCCCGTCCGCCGCGTCCGCGAGCCATCCCCGGAGGTCGGCCCAGGCAAGGCCCCAGCTCATCAGCAGGGCTGCCGCCACGACCAGCGCGAGCGCCGTGTCGGTCGCGGCCACGAGCCAGAACCTCAGCCTCGTGTCGTCGTCGGGCAACGACCCGCCCTCGGCGCCCGCGCCGCGTCCGGTGAGCGCGAGGGTGATGGTGTCGCGCGCGACGCCATGCACGATCACGGCGAGACCGAGCACGACGACGGACTTGACGAGGCTGGTCACCAGGTAGTTCGCGAGCGCGTCGAACCCGGTGAGCGACAGGAAGGGGACCGAGACCGCGGCGAGCGCGGCCGCGGTCCGCAGCACCTTCCCCGACCTCGGCGGACCCCGGCGACCGGACGCCGGGCCGGGCGGATGGCCGGACGGTGCGTGCCCGGGAATGTGCATGGGCGCGTGCGACGCCTCGCGGCGGCGCCACAGGCGCCCCGGCAGCAGCAGGAGGATGAATCCGGCCCCCGCGCAGTGCGCGAGCATGCGGTAGAACAGCACGAGCTCCGGGGGCACCTCCAGATGGCGCTCGCTCGCGTACTTGATGAAGAGCAGCCCTCCGACCAGAAACGCGAGGGCGAGGGTGCGGTGGTAGAGGCCGCGCGCGCCCTCGCGGGTGAGCGGGGCGAGCCGCCAGCCGTCCGGCGAGTACGGGGCGAGGGCGGCGCGCGCGAGTCCTGCCGCGAGAACGACTCCCGCCAGTACGCTGAACGCCGCGACGAGGACGTCGCCGGCGATCCCCCGTTCGAAGGGGACGGAGAGCAGGAACGCCAGGGGGACGAGCCCGATGAGCGAGGGCAGGGCGCCTCTCGCGACGCCGACGAGGACCGCGGCCCGGAGCCGGTGCGCGAAGAAGGGCGCCTCGACGTCCCGGTCGCGGACGTAGCGCCGCAGCATCCAGCGCCGGGCCGGGACCACGAGCACGATCGTCAGTACGAGGGCGGGGAGGAACAGCACCCGCGGATCGGTCCAGCGCTCGCCGCCGGAGGTCGGGAACCACTTGTCGAACGGCGCGTCCGCCAGCGTCCGGACGATGCCCAGCGCATGCGGTCCGGCGTTCATGAGCACCGTCCACGACAGCGGCGACGGGCCGCGTTCCAGGAGGCGCCGTGTGGAGCGCTCGCGCCGTGCCTCGGCGATGCGAGCCAGCACCTGCCGGGCCCGGAGGGAGATCAGCTCCGCCTGCTTGACGCGCCCCTCGCTTTCGGCGCGGCGTTCATCGAGCGCCGCGCGTTCCGCCGCGACCGCCGCCAGCTCGGGCGGCCCGCCGTCGGTCGGCGGCGGGCCCAGGGCGCCGAGAAGCTGCCGCACCGTCTCGGCGTCGGCCGCCGCCGCGACCGCCGCGACTGCGGCATCGCGCTCGATCTTCTCGATCTGCGGGCGGAACGCCTCGATGACGGCGTGGTTGATCTCCGGCTTGTCGAGCTCGGCGGTGACGAGGTCGAGCAGCAGGCTCCAGTGGGCGGATCGGCTCTCGACGTCGGGCGCCGTGCCCGGGGTCTGGGCGGGTGCGCATACCGCGAACATCATGAACACGATGCCGGGGAGCAGCGCGGCCGTGTGGCTGGCGTTCCGGTGCATGGCGGCGCGGGTTCTCGGGGTCGCCAACACGATCACGCTCCGGCTCGGGGCCAGGAAGTTCCGCTCACACCCGCAGACGGCCGCGGAACCGCTACGATTCGGCGTCCGGACCCGGGCGATTGGAATACCGCGAAATCGATGCGTGAAGCCGTGTTTCGAGGCATGGCGGGAATTTCCGGTTCGGGGCCGGGCATGTTGCCGTGCCTGCGCCGCGCTCCCGACGATGGCGATTGTACCGCCGATCGGCAGGACGCCATGCCCGTGAAACCGTTCGCCTCCGCGTGCGAGAGGACCAAGGCGGGCTGTAGTGCGGGCCGCTCTGGCGCTCGGCAACATTACCGCCGCGTCGCAGCCATCGTCGATGCGCACCGTTGCCGGGAGATGTCTCCGCGTTCCATTCGGAGCGGTTCGACGGCTCCGGCCATCCGGATTCGTTCGCGGGCGACGGCACCGCGGACCACCACCGAGCCGCAGCCTGCGGGCCGGGAGATCCAGGCGTCACGCGAGCTATCCGGCCCGGCAGCGGCCGTTTCGGAAATGATCCCGCTCCTGCCGGTGGAGGCTGGTATCGTGCGCTGATACGCTGACGGTCGGTCGGGGGCCGGTCGGGGGCCGGTCGGGACCGGCGATGCCCGCCAGCCGGGCATCGGGAATGCTGGCGCAAAGCTCGGCATCGGGCGTTGGTGCAACGCGGTTGACGGGAGGGGGATCATGGACTTCGGCGTCGTACTGCAGACCGATCCCCCGGCCCGGCGCGTGGTGGACCTCGCCAGGCGGGCCGAGGCGAACGGCTTCACCCACGTGTGGGTGTTCGACTCGCCGGTGCTGTGGCAGGAACCGTTCGTCGTCCTCGCCCGGATCCTGGCCGAGACCGAGCGGGTCATCGTCGGTCCGATGGTGACCAACCCGGGCTCGCGCGACTGGCCGGTGCTCGCATCGACCTTCGCGACGCTGAACGACGCCTACGGCCCGCGGACGATCTGCGGCATCGGGCGGGGCGACTCGGCGTTGCGCGTCATCGGGCGCAAGCCCCGGACCCTCGCCGAGATGGTGGAGGCCATGCGGGTGGTCAAGGGCCTGGTGGCCGGCGAAACGGTGGACTACCACGGGACCGAGCTCCGGTTTCCCTGGGTGGAGCAGGGCTGGGACCTTCCCATGTGGGGCGCCGGGTACGGCCCCCGCGCGCTCGATTGCGTCGGGCGCCACGCCGACGGCTTCGTCCTGCAGCTCGCCGATCCTCAAATTCTCGAATGGACCCGGACCGCGGTCACGGACGCCGCCGCCGCGCAGGGGCGTGCACCGGGCTCGGTCGCCACCTGCGTGGTCGCGCCCGCCTACGTCGGCGACGACGTCGCACATCAGCGCGAGCAACTTCGCTGGTTCGGCGGCATGGTCGGCAACCACGTCGCGGATCTCGTCAAGCGCTACGGCGAAGGCTCTGCGGGCGTGCCGAAGGCGCTCACCGACTACATCAAGGACCGCGCGGACTACGACTACGCCCACCACGGCCGCGCCGGCAACCCCGCGACCGACTTCGTTCCGGACGACGTCGTCGACCGCTTCTGCGTGCTCGGGCGGGTCGAGGACCACATCGCGAAGCTCACCACGTTGCGGGACATCGGGGCCGACCACTTCGCCATCTACCTCATGCACGACGCGGAAGACGAGACCCTCGATGCCTACGGGAGATCGGTCCTGCCCGTGCTCGCCGGGACCGCGGCGGCCCGATCACCGCATTCGCCGGCCCCGGCGACCCGGCCGGGTCCGGCGGGCGAGGGCACCCGCACGTTCTCCGGGGCGTCGTCAGACGGCAGGAAGGCGGGCGGAGTGACCCGTACCGCACAACCCACCGGGTTCTCGGGTGGCGCAACGGCAGGCAGCAAACGAGCGGGCAGTGAAGGACGGCACGGCGCGCGGGCGGCCGGGGTCGGGCGCGCGGCGGGCGACTGGCAAGCTGCGACGGGCGCCGAATACGAGCGCAAGGGGTTCTCGGCCCGTTCGGGCTACGGGACGCGGCCCGCCCTCCTGATCGTCGATTTCATCAAAGGCTTCACCGATCCGGGCACCGGGCTCGGCGGCGACTACGGCGCCGAGCTGGCGGTCACCGCGAAGCTGCTCGCAGAGTTCCGGTCGCGTGCGCTCCCGGTCTTCTTCACCACCGTCGCCTACGAATCCCATCTGCGCGATGCCGGGCAATTCGTCGCGAAGGTTCCGGCGCTCTCGATCCTGATCAAGGGAAGCGATTGGGTGCAGGTGGACGAACGCATCCGCCCGCGGCCTTCCGAGCCGGTGGTGTTGAAGAAGTACGCGAGTGCGTTCTTCGACACCCGGCTGGACATGGAGCTCCGGGGCCTCGGGGTGGACACCCTGGTCATGGCCGGGTGCACCACGAGCGGATGCATCCGCGCATCCGCCATCGATTCGATGCAGTACGGTTTCCACACGGTGGTCGTTCGCGACGCGGTGGGCGATCGGGCGCAGACGCCGCACGAGGTCAACCTGTTCGACATCGACGCGAAGTACGGTGATGTCGTATCGTCCGGCGAGGTCCTCGGCTATCTGCGCGGACTCGGCGAGCGTGGCGGGCTCGGGACCACCGCGGACGACGAGTTCCGGCGCTGGTGGAACCGCGCCCCGGCCTAGTACCTCTGCACAGTGATTCTGACTGGTTCAGACCACTTGAACGAGGCGAAGATTCTGGTTACATGCATGATTTCAATCGATCAAAACCACTGTGCAGAGGTACTAGGAGTCTGCGCCGCAGAAAACGATGGATTGTAGGGGCTGCGGCGCAGGTGGACCCCTGACCATTGTGCAGAGGAGGTGTCCCGATGGCAGAAAGACGTCCCCCCTACGCGCCGGAGTATCGGCGCCCGCACTGGTCGGTCGTTGGATTGGCGCCGTACCGCGGTGTCGCCAAACATGGGGACATCCCCGGCGGTAGGGGCGACGCATGCGTCGCCCCTACAGCGTCGTTCCGGGTCGGGCTTGAACTATCTTTCTGCGGCGCAGACTCCTAGCAGGAGGCCGCTGCCATGCCTTCCGATCGATTGACCGGCTTCTCATCCGCGTTCGACGAGATGCTCGAGCGCAGCCGGCGCGAGCTGGACGCACTGTCGGGCGGCTCGGACGCGCTGGCCCTCTCGCCGGCGCCCCGGACTTCCCTTCGAACGCCTCCCCGAACGTCCTCCGAGCCGGCCGGGAGCCGCACTTCCGCGAGTGCGCGGGACGGATCGGATCGATCCGTCCGGGCGGCCCCGGCGTCCCGTTCCCCGGCGGAGCGCGCACTGGACGAGAAGCTTGGCGCGGACTGGCGTTACGAGGTCCTGGAACGCACCCGCGAGGGCGGCGAGCTGGTGGTGCGATGCAGGGTGACGGCGCCGGGGCGCGGCGTGAGCCGCACCTGGTACGGGTCCGCCCCGATGTCCGGAGCCGGACGCGGCGGTCCCTCGGGGATGACCGGCACGGCAGGGAACGTGAGCTTCACCCTGGGCGCCGGAGCGGGAACGAGTCCGAGGACGAGCGATCCGGCCCGGAGCGAACGGGAGGCCGAACGCCAGGCCATCGAATCGGCGCTGGCCGCCTGCGCGCGGCTGCTTTGACCCCCACGCTCCGGGGAATCCGCCAGGTCGTCGCCCAAGGAATGGTTTTCCGGACAATCGGCGGATCGCAGAGCGCTTCTTGTGAAGCAGTATGATTCGGCTTGAATCGACGGAGATCGCCCATGACCGTACTCGATGCGACGGAAACTCGTTCCAGGCTGCACGGCCTGAGTGACGAATACGACACCGATTGGTCTGCCAGGTGCTCGACGACGAGAAGGCGGTCGAGGTTCTGCGCCCGTGGACCCATTACGAACAGACGGACAGACGCCGGTTGAACATCGGCCATCCCTGAAGACACGGAGCACGGCGGACCCATGGCGCGAGTCGGAGTAGACGTCGGAGGCACCAACACGGATCTGGTGCTCGAATCCGGGCGCGGGATCCACGTTCACAAGGTGGCGAGCACGCCGCACGACCAGTCCGAAGGGGTGCTGCGGGGCCTGGAGGAGCTGTGCGAGATCGCGGGGGTGCGGCGGGACGACGTCGAGCTCATCGTCCACGGCACCACCGTCGCCACCAACATCACCATAGAGCACGACGGCGCCGAGGTGGGGATGCTCACCACGCGCAACTTCCGCGACATCCTGCACATCGGCCGCCACAAGCGCCCCCACAACTTCTCCCTCCACTTCGAGGTCCCGTGGCAGAACCGGCCCCTGGTCAAGCGCCGCAACCGGATCCCGATCACCGAACGCATCCTCCCCCCCGACGGCCGGGTGGAGACCCCACTGGACGAGAACGAGGTGCTCGCCGCGGTGGAGGTGTTCAAGCGCCGCGGCATCGGGTCGGTGGTGATCGGATTCCTGTTCTCGTTCGTCAACGACGCCCACGAGCGCCGGGCGAAGGCCATCGTGGAGCGCGAGATGCCCGGCGCCTACGTCTGCTGCTCCTCGGAGGTCGCCAACGTCATCCGCGAGTTCGAGCGCTTCTCCACCGCGGCGATGAACGCGTTCATCGGCCCGCGGACCTCGACCTACCTCGGCAATCTCCAGGGCAAGCTCGCCGGCAACGGATTCCGGGCGAACCTGCGCCTGATCCAGTCGAACGGCGGGATCTCCACGGTGGAGGCGTGCTCGAAGCGCGCGGTCAGCATCCTCATGTCGGGTCCGGCCGGCGGGGTCATCGGGGGGCGCTCGGAGGGGCTGCTGTGCGGGAGCCGGAACCTCATCACGGTGGACATCGGGGGCACTTCGGCCGACATCAGCACCATCCCCGACGGGCGGATCAAGATCATGAACCCGCGCGACTCCTACGTGGGCGGCCATCCCATCCTGGTTCCGATGATCGATCTGGTCACCATCGGCGCCGGGGGCGGATCGATCGCCCACATCGACTCCGCCGGGGGCTTCCACGTCGGGCCGCGCTCGGCCGGGGCGGACCCGGGGCCCGCCTGCTACGGCAAGGGGGGGGAGGAGCCGACGGTGACGGATGCCCAGGTCGCGCTGGGCCGGCTCGACGCGGACAAGCTGCTCGGCGGGGACCTCCCGGTCGATCCCGCCCTCGCCGAGCGCGCCATCGAGGCGAAGATCGCGAAGAGGCTGGACCTCCCGGTCAAGGAGGCGGCGCTCGGCATCGTCCGGGTGATCAACTCCAACATGGCGCTGGCCATCCGCTCGAACTCGGTGGCCCGGGGGGTGGACCCGCGCGAATTCTCCCTGGTGCCGTTCGGCGGCGCGGGGCCGCTGCACGGGGTGGCGCTGGCCGAGGCGGTCTCGGCCAGGGACGTCATCGTGCCGGTGGCGCCGGGGATCACCGCGGCCATGGGATTGCTCGAGACCGACATGCAGTACGAGCACGCGCGCTCCTTCATCACCTCCCTCACCCACGTCGGGGAGGACGGCGCGCGCCGCATCGGGGCGCTCGTCTCGGAGCTGGTGGCGGAATGCCGCCGCGATCTGGAGAACGACGGGGTCCCGCCCGAGCGGCAGGGATTCCAGCGCTTCGCGGAATGCCGCTACCACGGCCAGGGGTTCGAGCTGCGGGCGGACATCCCGGAGGGGGAGGTCACCGCGGCGGAGGTGCGCCGGATCGTCGAGAACTTCCACGCCCAGCACCGGCTGGACTACGGCTATGCGTTCGACGACGGGGAGGTGGAGCTGATCACCATTCGGGTCATCGGCACCGAGAAGGTGAAGCCGCTGGAGGTGGCCCGCATCGAGAGCGCGAACGGGGCCGGCATCGACGACGCCTTCCTCTACTCCCGCAAGACCACCTTCGACGACGGCCGGACCGTGGACACGCCGCGCTACGACCGCTTGCAGCTCAAGGCCGGGCACCGCATCCCGGGCCCGGCCGTCCTCATCCAGCACAACTCGACGATCCTCGTGCCGCCGGAGTACGTCTCCGAGGTCTCGGCGCACGGGAATCTTCTCATCCGGCGCAGTCCCTGAGCCGATGAGCACTCGGCTGCACGAAAGGAAGCCCCCTTCCTGCCGGCGGATCCCGACTCATCCGTCGGCGGGGACGCCCCTTTGAAGGAGCCCGGGACATGACGACACGGAAGCAGGAGCTCGACCCGATCACGACGCGACCGCTTGCGGCCGCCCCGCGATTCCGCTACGCGAAATCGCCGACAGAGGTCGTTCCCGAGGGTGCCTGCACCCCCGATTCGAAGGAGTCCGGAGCATGACGACACAGAAGCAGGAACTCGATCCGATTACGCTACAGGTCATCAGCGGCGCGCTGGACACCATCGCCGAGGAGATGGGACACATCCTCTACCGGATGTCGTTCTCCTCGATCATCCGCGAATCCCAGGACCTGGGGGCGGGGCTGTTCGACACCGAGTTCAACACCCTCTGCGAATCGGAATCGACCCCGCTGCACATCGGCTCGCTGCCCGGCTACTTGGCGGGGATCCAGGAGACCCTGCAGGGCGGCAAGTGGAACGACGGGGACGTGGTCATCCACAACCATCCCTACTACGGATCGAGCCACTCCCCGGACATCGCCATCGTCATCCCGGTGTTCCACCGGGGCGAGCTGGTGGCGTTCTCCGCCAACACCGCCCACCACCTCGACATCGGGGCGGCGACCCCGGGGCTCATCATCGACATCCCGGACGTGTACGCCGAGGGCATGCTGTTCGCGGGCACCAAGCTCTACGAGGAGGGCCGGCGCAACGAGGCCCTGTGGGAGTACATCCGCCGCAACAGCCGCGCCGCGCGCCAGCTCCAGGACGATCTCGACGCGCAGATCGCGTCCGCGCGACTCGGGGTACGGCGCTTCAACGAGCTGCTGGAACGCTACGGGATGGACACCGTGCTCACCGCGACCCACCAGCTCATGGACTACACCGAGCGGGTGCTGCGCCAGCGCATCGCGGAGATCCCGGACGGCGAGTACCGTGCCGAGGGCTTCCTCGACGACGACGGCAGGAACCGCGACGTGCGGCTGCCCATCAAGGTCTGCGTGCGGGTCCGGGGCGACGGTATCGAGATCGACCTCACGGGGTCCGCGGACCAGGTCGAGACCGGGTTCAACGTGCCGTTCGAGGGTTCGACCAAGGTGGCCTGCTTCTGCGCCATCCGCTCGCTGCTGCTCGATGCGGAGACGAGCGAGATCAAGGTGCCGTCGAACCAGGGATCGTTCCGGCCCATCAACGTGATCGCCCCGAAGGGCTCGATCTACAACCCCAACTTCCCGGCCGCGGCGGAAGCGCGGTTCTCCCAGATCAACCGCGTGATCGACCTCATCTACAAGGCGCTGGCGCCGGTGCTGCCGAACGACGTCATCGCCGGCAGCTCCGCGACCCTGTCCTTCGCCGCGTACTCCGGGGTGAAGCCGGACGGCGAGTACTGGGTCTTCCTCGAAGTGAACGAGGGTTCCTACGGCGGGCGGCCCGCCTCGGACGGCCCCGACAGCATCGACAGCCTGATGGCCAACACCCGCAACAACCCGCTGGAGGATCTCGCGATCCACCTGCCGATGATCTGCGACCGCTACGAGCTGCGCGACGACGTGATGCCGGGGGCGGGCCGGTTCCGCGGCGGCCTCGGGGTGGTGAAGAAGCAGCGCATGCTGACCAGCGGATTCATCACCCACGAATGCGACCGCCACACCGATCCGCCGTGGGGCATCTTCGGCGGCGGCGAGGGCCAGTGCGGCGCGCTCGAGATCTACAACGCGGCCCGCCCGGACGACGTGACCGACATGCCCGCGAAGTTCGCCGGCCTGCGGGTCTCCGAGGGCGACGTGATGGCGTTCTACGGCCCCTGCGGGGGCGGCTACGGAGACCCGCTCGATCGGCCACCGGAGCAGGTGCTGGAAGACGTGCTCGACGATTTCTGCACCGTCGGGCACGCCAGGGAGGCCTACGGGGTGGTGGTGGATCTCGACACCGAGACCGTCGACGGGCCGGCCACCGAGGCGTTGCGGTCGCGGATGCGGGCCGACCCCCGGCGGGGGGAAGCGAGCCCCGCGGCCACCCGCCGCGGTGGAGACGGAGCGCACCGGGCGCCACGGGCCGCCCTGGCCGCAAGTGCCGCGCATCGTCCGCCCGCCGCCGGCGCCGGAAAGCGCGGGCCTGCCGGCCGCGGGCCGATCGGTTCGATCGACCCGACCGATCCTCCCGCACGGCCGGCCCCGTCTTCTCGGGCCGCGTCCCATCCCGGCACGCCCTCCGTCGAGGATCTGGTGGCGCGGCTCAACGCACGGCTCGGCGATGACTGGAGCTTCGACGTCCAGCGTCACCACCGCAACGGCGGCGGCATCGAGGTCCTGGCCGAGCTGAAGTCGAATGGCGCCCGGGTGCGGCGCACCGGCGCCTCGAACGGCAACGGAAGCCTGCCCCTGGGGGCGCAGATCGAGATCGCATCCGAGGCCGCGTTCCGGTCCTGCGCGGCGCAAATGCTGGAGTCGGTGGGCCAGGGTTCCAGGTAGACGGTCCGGAGCCCCGGCAGGCGAGGCAAGCGTCATGCGGGGCTGATACGTCGGCCGCCTGCGCCATCTCCAGCATCTGGCCGTACATCCGCGCCGCCAGCCGCGGCGTGTCCGCCTTCGATCACGCTGCCATAGCCGGTGCGCAAGCTCAGCCCGCGATCATGGGCAGGTTCAGCCGGTGCTCGCGGGCGCATTCGAGGGCGATGTCGTAGCCGGCGTCGGCGTGGCGCATCACTCCGCTCGCGGGATCGTTCCACAGCACGCGCTCCAGTCGCCGTGCCGCCGCCTCCGTTCCGTCGGCGACGACGACCATGCCCGCGTGCTGAGAGTAGCCGATTCCCACGCCACCGCCATGGTGGATCGAAACCCAGGTCGCGCCGCTCGCGGTATTGAGGAGGGCGTTCAGGAGCGCCCAGTCGGCGACCGCATCGGACCCATCCAGCATGCCCTCCGTCTCACGGTTGGGACTCGCCACCGAGCCGGAGTCCATGTGGTCGCGGCCGATCACGATGGGAGCCGAGACGGTGCCCTCCGCGACCAACCGGTTGAAAGCCAGCCCGATCCTGTGGCGCTGGTCGAGCCCGAGCCAGCAGATACGTGCGGGCAGGCCCTGGAAACTGATGCGCTCACGGGCCATGTCGAGCCAGTGATGCAGCAGCGGATCGTCCGGTATGAGTTCCTTCACTTTCTCGTCGGTGCGGTAGATGTCTTCCGGATCGCCCGACAAGGCCGCCCAGCGAAAGGGTCCCTTTCCGCGACAGAAGAGAGGGCGGACATAGGCTTGCACGAATCCCGGGTAGTCGAAGGCGTCACCGACACCGGCGTCCTTCGCAAGCTGGCGCAGGTTGTTGCCGTAATCGACGACCGGGACTCCCATGCGGTGGAAAGCCAGCATGGCCTCGACCTGCCTGGCCATGGACTGCTTGGCCGCCTCTTCCACCGCTTTGGGATCACTCTCGCGGCGGGCGATCCACTCCGCGACCGTCCAGCCGGCGGGGAGATAGCCGTTCACCGGATCATGCGCTGCCGTCTGGTCGGTCACCACATCCGGGCAGATGCCCCGTGCAACGAGCCGGGGGAACACTTCCGCCGCGTTGCCGAGCAGTCCGACGGAGATCGGCACACCGTCTCCGTGCGATCGCTCGACGATCGCCAGCGCCTCGTCGATGCTCCGTGCTTCCGCGTCGAGATACCCGGTCCGCTTGCGGAACTCGATCCGGTCCCGCTGACATTCGACCGCGATCAGGCTCGCCCCGGCCATGGTCGCTGCCAGAGGTTGGGCTCCACCCATCCCCCCGAGGCCGCCGGTCAGGATCCAGCGCCCCCGGAGATCGCCGCCGTAATGCCGCCTGCCGATCTCGGAGAAGGTTTCGTAGGTGCCTTGGACGATGCCCTGGCTGCCGATATAGATCCACGATCCGGCCGTCATCTGTCCGTACATCATGAGTCCAGCGCGGTCGAGCTCGGTGAAATGGTCCAGCGTCGCCCAGTGCGCGACGATGTTCGAGTTTGCGATCAGCACGCGGGGTGCGGAGCCATGGGTGCGGAACACCCCGACCGGCTTGCCGCTTTGCACCAGCAGTGTCTCGTCCCCCTCCAGATTCCGGAGGGCGGCGACGATGGCCTCGAAGCATTCCCAGTTGCGCGCCGCGCGGCCGATGCCGCCATAGACCACCAGCTCCTCGGGACGCTCGGCGACGTCGGGGTCGAGGTTGTTCATCAGCATACGCATGGGGGCTTCGGTGGCCCAGCTACGAGCGGTGAGTTCGCTTCCCCTCGGGCTGCGAATTTCCCTGACGTTGCGTTGTGTGGAAGGCATGCTCAACGATCGCCTCCTTCTCCGGAACCTCTGCCTGAGAGCTTGTGAGGGAGTCGCGCACCGGCGCGAGGGCGCCCGGGAACACCTGCTGACAGGTATGCGATTCCCTCTCGGACTCTCAGATTATCCCTTCGCCGGCGAGCGTGTCGATTTCCGAATCGGCGAGGCCGAGCAGGGCAGCGAGAAGCTCCCGGGTATGCTCGCCGAGCGCGGGCGGCGGAGATTCGCTTCCCCGATCCGCGCCGGAAAACCGGACCGGCTGGCGAACCAGCGGGATGTCGCCCAGAACCGGGTGCGCGGCCTTGAAGATCATCCCCCGTGCTGCGATGTGGGGACTTGCCGTGACGTCGGCGACGGAGAGCACGGGGGCGGCCGGAATGCGCGCCGCGTCCATGGCCGCCACCACCTCCTCCTTTGTACGCCGCCGCGTCCATTTCTCGATGATCGTCCGGAGCTCGCCTTCATGGGCGTTGCGATCGGCGTTGGTGAGGAAGCGCGCGTTCTCAGCGAGATCCGGCCGGCCGATCGCCTCGGAGAACATTCGGAATGCCCGGTCCGAGCTCACCACTATGACGGCGTAGCCGTCGCGAGTGGCGAAGGAATCCACCGGGTAGGTGACCGGGTGGCGGTTGCCGGCGCGCCTCGGCGTCCGATCGGTATAGAGCTCCAGGCCGAGCACCGTGAGCATCATGGCGAAGACGGAATCGAGCATCGGGGTGTCGAGATATCGCCCCCTGCCGGTTCGCTCGCGCGCGAACAGGGCGGTCGTGATGCCCCAGGCGGCGAACATGCCGGCACAGACATCGGAGATGGATTCGCCGACGGCCGTGGGCGGGCCGTCGCGCTGTCCGGTGACGTCCATGATGCCGCTCATGGCCTGAACCACCGGGTCGTAGGCTGGACGGCCGGCAAGGGGGCCCTCCTGGCCAAAGCCCGAAATGCTGGCGTAGACGAGGCCCGGGTTCAGAGGCTCAAGGGCGGCGTAGCCGATGCCGAGACGCTTCGCGACCCCTGGGCGGAAGTTCTCGACCAGGATGTCGCTCGTGCCCGCCAGCAAGCGGAGAAGTTCCCGTCCCCGTTCGGACTTGAGGTTCAGCGTCATGCTCTTCTTGTTGCGGTTCAGGAGCATGAAATACGCGCTCTCGCCATCGACGTAAGGGCCGAAATGACGCCCGTCGTCACCCAATTCCGGCCTCTCGATCTTGATCACCTCGGCGCCGAGATCCGCGAGCATCGCCGTGCAGAAGGGCCCGGACATGACCCGGGAGAGGTCGAGGACCCGAATACCATCGAGCAACCGGTCGCCCGGCGAGGTGGTATCGCTCATTCCCCGGGCCCGTCCGATTCCCCGGAATTGTCGCCGATGCCGAGGGCCAGCTTGCCGACGGTGCCGCCACCGGCGAGATCTTCAAGGGCGCGCGGCAGGTCGGCGAATGCGTAGCCGTCGTCGACAACGGGCCGTATCAGCCCCGATCGGCATTGGTCCAACAGCTTCTCCGTGGTGCGGCCGATCATCGCCGCGTCGCGATCATGATCCCAGTAGATCCCGCGCACCAGAGCCCGCTTCAACAGCAGGCGGTTGGCGGGAATCCTCGGGACTTCTCCGCTCGAAAAGCCGACGACCAGAAGTTGCCCCTGCCAGGCGAGGCATCTCAGGCTTTGCGCCGTCACACCGCCGCCGACGGAATCGAGTATCACTTCGACACCCCGTCCGTACGTGGCGTCCCGGATGACGGCAACGAAGTCCTCCCTCGCGTAGTCGATGGCCGTATCGGTCCCGTGGCGCCGCACGAGAGCACATTTTTTCACGCCGGTCGCAGCCGCGAAGATACGGGCCCCGGCAGCCCTGGCGATCTGCACCGCCGCCAGCCCGACGCCGCCGGCCGCGGCGTGGATCAACACGCTACGGCCGGCGGTGAGGGCAGCCTCTTCGATGAGGGCGATCCAGGCGGTGGTGTAGACCACCGGCAGCGCCACGGCGGTCGAAAGATCGATGTCGCCAGGCACCGGTATCGCCATGTCCCCGCGCATGAGGGCGTATTCGGCGAATCCGCCCCAAGGCACTTTGCCGGCCACCCGGTCGCCGGGGCGGATCCCGATCCCGCCACCTGCTGCGACCACGCTGCCGGCGATCTCCTGGCCCGGGATGAAGGGCCTCGCGGGGCGGATCTGATACTTGTCGTCGATCATCAGAAGATCGGAGAAGTTGAGTGCCGCGCGCTCTACCCTGACGAGCAACTCACCCGTTCCAGGCGACGGAACCGGCGTCTCGACCATACGAAGCGCCGCTACGCCGGGCTCGGCAGAGGACTGCCATGATCGCATGGTCTCACTCATCGTTCGGGGAACTCCATCCGGTTTTCCGGGAAAACGAGTCCTCCCCGGGGCGCGTGCGCGGATTTCTCACACGTCGTGCATGCGGCGCTGAATCTCCCGACATCAGATGGCCCGTTCAGACTGCCGGCGATCGGCAGAAGCGCACGTCCGCGGCACTGTTCGTTGTGGTTCACTCGAGATTCGCCACTGGGCCGGATTTTTCCTGATCACGATTTTCATCCGGACCGCGCTCAAGCCGGAGCTCGGCCCACCGGCGCGGCGCCATGACTGGCATGAGAAGAGGCGGGCGCTGGTGCGCGGAATGTCTATCATCTTCATCATCGTCGTCTCCATCGGCGGCATCTATGGCGGCGTCTTCACGCCGGTGGAGGCGGCCGCGGTGGGGGCGGTTCTTGCGGTGATCTTCGCCATCCTGCGCCGGCGATTCACGCGGATGGTCGTCCGCACGGTGCTGCTGAGCACGGTCAGCACCACCGTGATGATCTACTCCATCATCATCGGCGCAGCGGTTCTGTCGCCCTTCCTGGCACTGACGCAGATCCCCGCGGACCTGGCCCTGTCGCTGACGCGGCTGGAGTTGGGACCGATCACTCTGCTGTTCATCGTCCTCCTCGCCTTCATCGCACTCGGTACGTTCCTCGACGGCTTCGCGATGATGGTGCTGATCCTGCCCATTGTGCTGCCGATCATCGAACACTCACAAGTTCCGACATTCCTGGATCTCAGGCCGGATTCCAGCGATCTCAGGCTCTGGTTCGGCGTGGTCATGGTGATCATCCTGGAAATGGCGTTGATCAGCCCGCCGGTAGGGATGAATGTGTTCGTCGTCAAGGGCGTGGCGCGCGACATCCCGATGCGGGAGATCTATATCGGCATCCTGCCGTTCTGGGCGGCGATGATCATCTGTCTCTCCGTCCTTGTCGCCTTCCCGCAACTCGCGCTGTTCCTGCCGAACACCATGTTGGAGTGAGCACGTTACACTCCTGGGAGAACCACCGGTTTGACACCGACGCGTCGCGCGATTCACGATTCACTCGATCGAGACAGCAGCCAGCGAGACAGGCCGCCCCCATGGCAAGCATCAAGACCGGACTGATCCAGATCGCGCTCAAGGGCGATTCGCAAGACTCGCCCGAAGCCATCCGCGAGCGCATGATCGAGGCCCACGTGCCGTTCATCGAGGAGGCCGCCGCCGCGGGGGTGCAGGTCCTGTGCTTCCAGGAGGTCTTCAACCAGCCCTACTTCTGCCCGAGCCAGGACCCCAAGTGGTATGCGGCGGCCGAGCCGATCCCGGTCGGTCCGACCACGCAGCTCATGTGCGAGTACGCACGCAAGCACGGCATGGTCATCGTCGTGCCCATCTACGAGCAGGCGATGACCGGGGTCTACTACAACACCGCCGCGGTCATCGACGCGGACGGGACCTGTCTCGGCAAGTACCGCAAGAGCCACATCCCGCAGGTCGCGGGCTTCTACGAGAAGTTCTTCTTCAAGCCCGGCAACTCCGGATGGCCGGTGTTCGACACCGCGTTCTGCAAGCTCGGCGTGTACATCTGCTATGACCGCCATTTCCCCGAGGGCTGGCGGGCGCTTGCCCTGAACGGCGCGGAGTACATCGTGAATCCTTCAGCCACCGTGGCCGGACTGAGCCAATACCTCTGGAAGCTCGAGCAGCCCGCCGCCGCGGTCGCCAACGGCGTCTTCATCGGCGCCGTCAATCGCCCCGGCGTCGAGGCGCCCTGGGACATCGGCCGCTTCTACGGCACCTCGTACGTGGTCGACCCGCGGGGCCGAGTCCTCGCCGAGGCCGGCGAGGACCGCGACGAGCTGGTGGTCGCGGACCTGGACCTGGATCTGGTCCGCGAAGTCCGCAATCTCTGGCAGTTCTTCCGCGATCGACGCCCCGAGACATATGGTGACCTGACGGAGATTTGAGCCTCTGCGTTCCGATCCCGTTTGCAGAAGCATCGACCGGGATAGTGGAGATCGCCAAGCCATTCGCGGTGGGAGAACCGATGAGCACCGTACCCTCGTCGTCCGAGCGGGCCGACGCGCTGGAGCACCGGCAGATGCGGGAGCTCGGCGAGCGTGTTGTCGTCAAGTCGTTCTTCTACCATCTCGCCGACGGTGAGCGCACCCTCGGCCCGAGCCCGCGCGGGAGCCGCCTGCTGATGGGCGATGACCCCCGCCTGCCGCCCATGCCGGAGAAGCCGACCCTGCTCGACTTCTTCCGCCTGCGCTTCGCTCCGACCCAGGCCCACCTGCTGCAGAGCGCGAATCTCGCGCAGAAGAACGGGCTGCCGGAGAAGATGGTGCTCGCCTGCCTGCTCCACGACATCGCGGTGGTGGGGTTCATCCGCGCCGACCACGGGTATTGGGGCGCGCAGCTCGTCGAGCCCTACGTGGACGAAGAGGTGAGCTGGGCGATCCGGATGCACCAGGCGCTACGGTTCTTCCCCGACGAATCGGCCGGATACGAGTACCCCGAGCTCTACCGCACGATGTTCGGCGAGGACTACCGGCCCGAGCCGTACATCGTGGCCGAGTACGAGCGGGCGAAGAAGCACCGCTGGTACATGTCGGCGCGCATGATCTGCGTGAACGACCTGTACTCGTTCGACCCCGACATGGAGGTCGAGCTCGACCAGTTCGAGGACGTCGTCGGCCGGCACTTCCGCCAGCCGCTCGAGGGTCTCGGCAACGACGACACCCCGGCCTCGCATATGTGGCGCACGCTACGCCGGCCCTGCAACGCGCTGTAGTCCCAGTCTTGTCCAACGAGAGATGAGCCTGAAGGGAGGGAGTGAATCCAACGAGAAGTGAGCCTGTAGCGCGGGGGCTGGGATCATCGGAGGATGATCGTGACGCTACAGACCGAATGGGTCCGGACGCTGGAGCAGGTGCGTGCCTTCGTCGAGGGCAGCGAGGCGGTGGACTTCACGGGTGCCGACCGGGAGTCCGTCTACGAGTTCGTGCGCCGCACGCTGGTGCGGTTGAGCTATGAGAGATTGGGCAAGCCCGACAAGAGGCTGGTCAGGCGCTACTTGGCGAAGGTGACAGGGTTGTCGAGGGCGCAACTGACCCGGCTGATTGGCCAGCACCGGGAGACCGGGCGCATTGAGGACCGGCGCGGTGGCGCTCCGGCGTGCCCCTTCGAGCGGCGCTACACGCGGGCCGACATTCGGCAACTGGCGGCGGTGGACGCGGCGCTGGGCCAGATGTCGGGGCCGGCCACGCGGGCGCTGATGCGGCGCCAGTATGCGGTGTTCGGCGACACGCGATTCGAGCGTTTGGCGGGGCTGTCGAACGGTCACTTGTACAACCTGCGCCGGTCGGTGACGTATCGGCGCCGGCGCACGGTGGTGGCCAAGACCCAGGCGACACACCGCACCATCGGGCAACGGCGCAAGCCCCAGCCTGACGGCCAACCCGGCTATGTGCGCGTCGATACCGTGCACCAGGGCGACCAGGACGGGGCCAAGGGTGTCTACCACGTCAACATGGTCGATGACGTGACCCAGTTCTAGGCTGTGTTGACGAATTCATGGAATTCTGGACAATTGTTCTCCGTCGATGTTCTTCGGAGAACAATCATGGCCTTACGCTTGCTCATCAGCGATGCTCTGTGGTCGGAAATCGAGCCCGTGCTCCGGGAACTCAAGCACGCCGCCGGCAGCCCGCCGAGGCTCAGCGACCGGATGTTCATCGAAGCTGTCCTGTACCAGGCCCGCACCGGGACCCCTTGGCGGGACCTGCCCGGTGAGTTCGGCAACTGGAATGCTGTCTATCACCGCTTTCGCCGTTGGGAAAAGCGGGGGCTGTGGAAACGGCTCTGGCAGCGGTTCCAGACCCTCGACGATGAACAACTCCACGAACTCTTCATCGATTCGACCATTGTGCGGGCACATCAGCACGCCGCCGGGGCATCAAAAAAAACGGCGGGCAACAGGCCCAGGCTCTGGGCCGCTCTCGGGGTGGGCTCTCCACCAAGCTGCACGCGGCCTGCACGGACGAGCGTACCGGGGTGTCGTTCGTGTTGACTGGTGGACAGCGCAATGATGCGGTGGGATTTGAGCCAGTGTGGGAGGGGGTGCCAGCGTTGCCTGGGCTGGGGGCGGTGGTGATGGACAAGGCATATGACAGCAATGCCATTCGTCAATTCTTGGCAATGCAGGGGATTGAAGCCGTCATCCCGCCGAAGGCGAACCGGACCGAGGCGATTCATCACGATGCGCAGAAGTACAAGCTGCGCGAGAAGGTTGAGCGGTTCTTCAACAAGCTCAAGCAATTCCGCCGTATTGCCACCCGTTATGACAAGCTCAGTCGGACGTTCCTGGCGTTTATTCATATCGTGTCGGCCTGGATCATGCTTCGATAATTCGTCAACACGGCCTAGTTCGTGGGGACCGTGGAGGCCATCTCCGAGCGCTTCCTGCTGCCGGTGCTCGAAGGGCTCATCGAGGCGTTTCCCTTTGTGATTCAGGGCATTCACGCCGACAACGGCTCCGAGTACATCAACCACCGCGTCGCCGCCCTGCTCAACAAGCTGCGCATCGGGGAGTTCACCAAATCACGCCCTCGCCACTGCAACGACAACGCCCCCCGGTCAAGCCGGGGGCAGGCTCTCGCCGAGAGCAAGAACGCCAGCGTGGTGCGCAAATCCATCGGCCACATCCCGCGCCGCTTCGCCCCCTTGGTCAACGAGTTCACCCAGCGCGTGCTCTCGCCCTTCCTCAACACCCACCGCCCCTGCCTGTTCCCCGCCGACACACTCGACGACAAGGGGCGGGTCACGAAGCGCTACCGCGACAGCGACGTGATGACCCCCTACGACAAGCTCAAGTCCCTCGATAACGCCGAGCGCTTCCTCAACCCCGGCGTCACCTTCGACCAACTCGACGCCCTCGCCCACGCCGTCAGTGACCTCGAGGCCGCCAACGCGCTCAACGATGCCCGCGACGCCCTGTTCCGCACCATCGGGCGCGCTTGGCGCGACGCGGCCTGACCCTCCACCCCACCCGCACAATCCACCGTCCGGCCTCATCCGGGCGGTGGCCCCCTCTGTTGCCACTCCACTCCCCCCTCCCCCCAACCCCCTGTCCCATCGTCCCCGCCTCAGCACCCGAGCAGGGGACCGCTCAGGGCTTGCACAGGTCCTTCGTGCCCTTCAACATCCCCCTTCCATTCACTCACCCAACTCCGCCTACCGCTCCTTCTACCTCTCTCCCTTCAGGCTCATCTTCGTATTGGAAAAGACTGCCTGCCGGCGAACCCGGCGCTGACGCGCCACGGGTGCCCCGTGGGGGTCGAACGGAGTCGGGGCGGTCGGTAGGTGCGGTGCCTGCGCCCTGGCGCCCGTCACGCTACGGGCGCCAGGGCGCAGGCACCGCCGAGCTGCGAAGCACTGGACCCGGGCCCGCGACCAAAAGCAATGCACTGACCCTCTCGGTGGCAGGGATGGCCACGACTTCCTCTCCGGCGGCACGGGGAACGATTCGTTGTATGGCGGCGACGGCAACGACCGGCTGGCAGGCAGTGCCGAAAGTGGCACCTTCTTGGCCAAAGCAGGGCGGACATCTTCATCCTCGCGGGCGGCCTCAACCGGGTCATGGGTTTCGAGCCCGGCGTGGACCGGATCGAGGTCTCCGACATGACCGAGGCCGGCTTCCAGGCCGCCGCGACGCAGAGCGGCGAGCACCTGCACGTGGCGCTGCCCGAGGGCGGTGACCTCCACCTCGCCTGGACGACGCTCGGCGCGCTCGACCTGCTCGCGTAGCTGAAATGCTGTCCGTGCGGCTTGCGCACCGGGACCAACCCAAGTCCCAACGAATCCATGCGTGTGTCGCGGGGAGATCATCACCGTCACTAGGCCCGACAAGAAGGGAACGATCTGGGGCGTGGGCATCGGCCACAACCTCGGCGCCGGGGCAACTGCCTATGCCGGTTACCAACGGATCTCGGAGGACGGCGTGAAGGACGACGTTGACGTCATCCTCGCGGGGATGCGCGTGACGTTCAACTGAGCGCGCGGCTGTTGCAGGAACCGCCGCCCCTTCCCGCCCGGGAAGGGGCTTTTTTTTGTCCATCCGCAGCCCCGCCGCTCGGCCCGGTGGTAACGGTACGTTCCCGAGGGCTGGCCGGACTGACTGACGGAGGAGCCGGACATGAACACGATGAGGGTGGTTCGCCTGGTGGTGGTGGTGATGGTGGCGACAGTGATGCAGGGGTGTGGTCCGCAAACGGACGGCCAGCCGGGCGGTCAAGGTGTCGCAACATTGCCGGACGGGAAGCGCTACGAGGGCGCGTTCCGGGACGGCCAGCCGCACGGGCGGGGAGTCATGGAATTGCCTGGCGGGAAGCGCTACGAAGGCGGGTTCCGGGACGGGAAGCCGCACGGGCAAGGCGTTCTCACGTGGCCGGACGGCGAACGCCACGAGGGGCTATGGCGAGACGGGGAGCCTGTCGGGGTAAGGCGTTGAAACATTCACATTCAACGTAGGGGACGCGGAAGGAGGTTCGTCATGAGCCGGAGCATCATCGCAGGACTGGCGCTGGCCGCCAGTGTGGGGCTGGTGGGATAGCACTGAGTAAGGCGAAGCGAAATTCAAACTGACCCACTACCCGCCACGGGGACCTACGCGCGGGCTCCCTCTCCGTCGACGCCGCCTGAGCGATGAGGCCGGCGGCGCCGGCCGTCGTCCGGCTACTCGTCGAAACGAATTCCCTCTTCCCAGAGGTGTGTGGTGGATCCGTCCTCGTTGACGAGGAACTGGCCGGTGCGGATCGTAGCGATGGCGTAATCAGGCACAGGCAGCTCCCGCCTCGCTACGCAGACTCCTCCCTTGGTGCGAAGACGGTGGTTCCTGAAAGCGAAGTCCAGGTTGTCGAAGCCGTACTGCTTGCGGTGGCTGGGGAGGTCGTTCGGGTCGACCGGATCCAAGTGGACGAAGAACATCGCCTCCGTGTCGGCGCGGGCGCACGGCTCCTTGACGAAGATCAGACTTCCCTCGCCGAGATAGATGTCGAAGACGCCGCGAGCCACCGGCTCGCCGGAAGTCGCCGACGACAAATTGCGGGCCAGCGTGATGTAGTTGACGGCATACACGAGACACGAGCCCAGCATTGCAAGGGCGACAGCGAGGACCAGAGTGAAGCGGCCCGGCCGCCCAAGCAGGGCCCCGACATCCTTCTTGTCTCCCTGCGGCCGCCGATGTGCGAGAATTTCTGCCGCGTAGACAAAGCAGGCGATACTCAACCTGCCAGTTGCATAACATTTCCACCCAGACATGCGTTCGCTGCACAAAACACGGGGTTTTCAGACCGAAACAGCGTGTGGCTCAAGTTCACTGCCAGTGAGAATAAGCCACACGCGATATTCCTGAATCTTGTGCAAAGTCGTACGGAGTCATTTGTGAAACGAATGTAATAGAGAGAAACGTGGTCTCCGAAGCTGGTACAATAGTCGTTGCCAACAACAACGTACCAAGCGAAACGGAGACCACGAAGATGAAGCATAGCCGAGCCGACGTTCGAGGTAAAGCCAAGCTGGGTCTCGACATCCGATTCGAAGAGCAGAGCCTGACATCGTATTCGGGACTCATCGTCTTTCAACACCTCTTCTCTCTCATCGGCATCAAAGAACGGTTGTGGCGATGTTTCCGCCACCTGAAGGCCAATCCGATTTACGGCCATCATATGATCATGATGCTGCTGGTCGTGCATCTGATCATCGGACACCGGCGGCTGCGAGACGTGGACTACTACCGTGATGACGAGATGGTCAAACGGGTTCTCGGTCTGAAGCGATTGCCGGACGTATCCACGCTCAGCCGGTCGCTCGCCAGTGCAGATGAACAAAGTGTCGCCAAAGTGCGAAGTGAATCGAGACATCTGGTCATGGAGCGTCTGGTAGACGAGGGATTTTCGAGAGTGACGCTCGATTACGACGGGTCGGTGTTGAGCACCGGGCGGCATGCCGAAGGAACCGCAGTGGGTTTCAACAAGAAAAAGAAGGGCGCGCGCAGCTACTACCCCCTCTTTTGCACCGTCGCCCAGACCGACCAGATCCTCGACGTTCACCATCGTCCTGGAAACGTACACGACTCCAACGGGGCCGACACCTTCATCGGCCACTGTATCAGCCACGTGCGCTCGTGCCTTCCCCGTGCAAAGGTAGAGACTCGCATCGACAGCGCATTTTTCAACGAAACCATCGCTGAACGACTGCATTCGTCGGGGGTCGAATTCACCATCTCGGTTCCTTTCGAGCGCTTTGCCGCCCTCAAGGAACTGGTCGAAGGCAGAAAACGATGGCGACGCATGGCGGTCGGGCTCGATTACTTCGAGACCCGCTGGAAGCCGAAGTCGTGGAACGCCCGCTATCGCTTCATCTTCATCAGAAAGCAGGTCAGATGCCAACACAAGCTGCCGATCCAACTCGACCTGTTCCAGCCCACCGAATACGGGTACGAATTCAAGGTCATCGTCACCAACAAACGAATGACCCCACGCAAGGTCGTCGCCTTCCACGAAGGCCGCGGTTCGCAGGAGGGTATCTTCGCCGAACTCAAGACGCATTGCCAGATGGATTACATACCGGTCAAGACCCGAGTCGGCAACCAACTGTACATGTTCGCCGGCATTGTTGCTCACAACCTCACTCGCGAGCTGCAGATCCAACTCGACCCTCGCGCCCGTGGCACCACCGCAAAGCGCGCCGCGCTGTGGTGCTTCCGGGAGGTTGGAACCCTTCGCCGTACCCTCATCCAACGCGCCGGGCGCATGATTCGCCCCGCCGGCAAATTGGTCCTCTCCATGAACAGCAACGAAAGGCTCGAAAGAGAGCTCCGGCAGGCTCTCGCAACACTGAACGCCGTCGCCTGACGTCTATTTGTCGCACGTTTATGCAACAATCGGGTCAACAAATACTCTTGCACTTCCCGGAATGGTCGAAGTTCGATTTCATGAAGGATGAATTGTTCAAGCACCACAGCGGAGAGAAAAAGGACCGACAGGACGAACAGACGTATATTCTTGGAAAAGAGCGCGTGGGCAACGAAAAGCAGCAACAACAGATGTTGTTCGAAAACTCCGAAAACAATAGACAGATGGGAACCCCCCAACGAGACTTTGGGATTGTAGGCATACACGACAAGAAAACAAAACATGGTCAGAATTGACGGAAATGGAATGCCAAAGAAATTTGATTTTCGGGAAAAATATGCCGCACTGGTTACCATACAGAGGAGCATAATGATTGCCCCATAGGACCAGAATATCGGAGCCAGCCACCACCCTTCAATGTTGTGAAGATTAAACTCGCCTTGGTAGTTTATCTCACGCAGATAATCGGGCGTTTCAAACAGGAATATACGCTGGCCCCAACTGATTTCCTCGCCAGCGCCGAACACAAAGGCAAGCGCGGCAAGAATGTAGGGCCATGCCGGCCTGCGCCTGGCAGCGATTTCAAGCAATAACAAGGCAGTCAGGAACAACAAGAAGGCGGTGCCGTTCTCAACCAGCGAGTCTTCCTTCGTCAGATTGTAGTAAGCCTGTACGTCATAGACGAACAGGCCAGTCAACAGAATGCTGTTCAGATAAAGAAAGACGGCACCATAGAGAGACACCTTGCTATAGAGTGAGGTGGCCCCGATCACCAGCGCCGTTTCGACCCTGTCGTTCACGGTGCGGCTTGCCCGTCACCCGCCGGCTCGACAACATCGAAGCTGACCTCCCAGATCCTCTTGCCCTCGCCGATGAATTGGCCAGTGCGGATCGTAGCGATGGAGTAATCAGGCAGCTCCCGCGTCTCCACGCAGAAACCACCCGCGATGAAATCGTAGCCCGTGAATGCAAAGTCGAGGTTGTCGAAGCCGTACTGCTTGCGCTCTTCCGGCAGGTCATCCACATCAGCAGGAATCAGGTGCAGAAAGACCGTCGCCTCCGTGTCGGCGCGGGCGCACGGCTCCTTGACGAAGGTCAGACTTCCCTTGCCGAGATAGATGTCGAAGACGCCGCGGGCCACCGGCTCGCCGGAGGTCGCCGACGACCAATAGCCGTCAAGCCACCGCCCTTTCTCCTCGAACCAGTGCTCGGCTTCCCAAAGGGGGTTCCCGTCGCGGTCAACCTGTCCGGTTCGGATGCCGACGATGTCCTTGTCGGGAAGCTGGCGCTCGATAATGCAGGCGCCGTTGTTCTGCCAGGAAGACTCGCTCCATGCGAAATCCCGCGTATCGCGTCCGGGCGTTCCACTTTCGGAATCCAGCGAATAGACGGCCAACAGGAACCGCGTGCTTTGTTCGTCTTCCCGTCGGCAGCTCCGGTTCTCATAGACCAGCCTGTTTCCGCGAAGGGACACGTCGTACCTCGAACGAATGATGCGGACCGCTTCGGAAGCGCCCGCCTGTACGGGGTCGGACGGCTTGGTAGTCGCTTTCACCTGCCAGTTGCATAACATTTCCACCCAGACATGCGTTCGCTGCACAAAACACGGGGTTTTCAGACCGAAACAGCGTGTGGCTCAAGTTCACTGCCAGTGAGAATAAGCCACACGCGATATTCCTGAATCTTGTGCAAAGTCGTACGGAGTCATTTGTGAAACGAATGTAATAGAGAGAAACGTGGTCTCCGAAGCTGGTACAATAGTCGTTGCCAACAACAACGTACCAAGCGAAACGGAGACCACGAAGATGAAGCATAGCCGAGCCGACGTTCGAGGTAAAGCCAAGCTGGGTCTCGACATCCGATTCGAAGAGCAGAGCCTGACATCGTATTCGGGACTCATCGTCTTTCAACACCTCTTCTCTCTCATCGGCATCAAAGAACGGTTGTGGCGATGTTTCCGCCACCTGAAGGCCAATCCGATTTACGGCCATCATATGATCATGATGCTGCTGGTCGTGCATCTGATCATCGGACACCGGCGGCTGCGAGACGTGGACTACTACCGTGATGACGAGATGGTCAAACGGGTTCTCGGTCTGAAGCGATTGCCGGACGTATCCACGCTCAGCCGGTCGCTCGCCAGTGCAGATGAACAAAGTGTCGCCAAAGTGCGAAGTGAATCGAGACATCTGGTCATGGAGCGTCTGGTAGACGAGGGATTTTCGAGAGTGACGCTCGATTACGACGGGTCGGTGTTGAGCACCGGGCGGCATGCCGAAGGAACCGCAGTGGGTTTCAACAAGAAAAAGAAGGGCGCGCGCAGCTACTACCCCCTCTTTTGCACCGTCGCCCAGACCGACCAGATCCTCGACGTTCACCATCGTCCTGGAAACGTACACGACTCCAACGGGGCCGACACCTTCATCGGCCACTGTATCAGCCACGTGCGCTCGTGCCTTCCCCGTGCAAAGGTAGAGACTCGCATCGACAGCGCATTTTTCAACGAAACCATCGCTGAACGACTGCATTCGTCGGGGGTCGAATTCACCATCTCGGTTCCTTTCGAGCGCTTTGCCGCCCTCAAGGAACTGGTCGAAGGCAGAAAACGATGGCGACGCATGGCGGTCGGGCTCGATTACTTCGAGACCCGCTGGAAGCCGAAGTCGTGGAACGCCCGCTATCGCTTCATCTTCATCAGAAAGCAGGTCAGATGCCAACACAAGCTGCCGATCCAACTCGACCTGTTCCAGCCCACCGAATACGGGTACGAATTCAAGGTCATCGTCACCAACAAACGAATGACCCCACGCAAGGTCGTCGCCTTCCACGAAGGCCGCGGTTCGCAGGAGGGTATCTTCGCCGAACTCAAGACGCATTGCCAGATGGATTACATACCGGTCAAGACCCGAGTCGGCAACCAACTGTACATGTTCGCCGGCATTGTTGCTCACAACCTCACTCGCGAGCTGCAGATCCAACTCGACCCTCGCGCCCGTGGCACCACCGCAAAGCGCGCCGCGCTGTGGTGCTTCCGGGAGGTTGGAACCCTTCGCCGTACCCTCATCCAACGCGCCGGGCGCATGATTCGCCCCGCCGGCAAATTGGTCCTCTCCATGAACAGCAACGAAAGGCTCGAAAGAGAGCTCCGGCAGGCTCTCGCAACACTGAACGCCGTCGCCTGACGTCTATTTGTCGCACGTTTATGCAACAATCGGGTTCACTCTGTTGCCGAGCTGGTCTGCGTAGTACATCGAAGCGCGCAGGCGATGCCCGACATCGGCAGCCGTGGGGGTGTACACGTAGGTGGGCTGTTGAACGGGGAGGCTCGTCCAGCCGTCGGCCTCGTTGCCTTTCTCCCACCGCCACGGATCCGGCAGCCGCCGGCCGTGGGACTTGTTGAGAAAGGAGGCGAACGGCTTGCCCACCACCGGAGCCTCGGTACTGCGGAACATGGCGGGGGGGAGGTCCAGGGGTTCGTGTTCGCGCAGGCGATACACCTCGCCGTCCGCCCGTTTCGCCACCAACTCCAGCAGGGGCTCCCGAGTAAGGCGTTCCCGAAGGTCGTCGTCCTGCTGCCGAGAACAACCTCTCCAACCATCCCCTTCGCTGAAATAGAGGACATGCACATCTCCGGCGCCAAATACGTTCCACAGTGCGGACCGCAGACGGTCTGGATCACACGGTAGTCCGTAATGGCGCGCCGGACCGTGGGCGTACAAACGCATGACGCCGGGGGCGTTGCTCAGGGTCGCGCCTGTCAGAGCCGCCTCCAGAACGTACCGCAGGCTCTCTGACTTCCCCCACCGCGGTGTGACAAACCCCCGTTTTTCACCGGCAATCCAGAGCGGTATCGCGCGGGCCTGCAGCACAACCAGCCCAACCGCCTGCAGGGACAGCGCCAACGTCAGGACGGCTGCGAGAGCGTCCCGCGTCGTTTGAGATCCCCGCCTGGGCGGAACGGTTCCCCGCGACGCCCGCGTTCGCGCATACCGCAGGGCGCCGTCCATCAGCAGCAGCGCCGTGAGCAGGAGCGGGACATGCACCGGGGAGACGAATCTCCACTCCAATCCGTGCCAAACGCCTCCCAGCATCATCACGGCGACGAGCAGCACCAGGTACGCGAGCGTAAAACCCGTGCATACGTGCAACGGACCCCAGGCAACATCCGGAGCAACTGCAGCGCCCCTTTTCCAGTCCGAGCGGTAGCTGAACGCATGGCAGGCGGCCATCACGAGCGCCAACAGGACCGGGGCGGTCAACCCGACGAGCCACCAGCCCCCGACGGCGATGCGCAACGCCTCGTCCACGATGAAGGGAAATGAGTAGGGAGCCCTCCATCTTTCGCCGGTCATGGATCCGACAACCAGAAAGTTCCGCAGCATCCACAGACCCACCGGCGCCGCCGCAATCAGCGTATAGACGGCGATGCGCTTCATCTTCTCCCGCGGCGCAACCCGCGCTGCAAGCAGCAGCGCGACCACCGCCAGGATCACGGAAACTCCCATGTAGCGGGTCAGGCAGGCCAACGCGCTGAACGCCGCCGCCCGGACCAGGGCTGCGCGTCCGCCGCTGCGCAGGTGGGCGTCGATCTGCGTCAGCGCGAGCGTCACGAACAGGATGAAAGCCGACTCGCTCAGGGCGTGGGACGCTATTTCGGTGAGCGGAGGGGCGAGCGCGATCGAGAAGCAACCCCAGAGCCACAGGAACCGGGAGTGCAGATGGCGCCGCAGCCACCAACCCGCGGCAAGAACGGTCAGCCCGAAGAGGACGGCGTTGAGCGGCCCAGCGAAGGCGTACGGATCGAGCCCGAACAGTCCCCCGCCTGCGAGCATCACCGGATACAGCGGCGGGAGATACACATATTGGCCCCAGTAGCCATCAAGACCATCCCCCGCCAGTAGATTGCGGGCCGTCATGATGTATGTGAGTCCATCCGACAGCATCCCCGGCCCGTAGCTGGCCAGCCGCAGGAACACGAGGCCCGCGCCCAGTCCGGCTGCCGCGGCGAGGAGCAGGGTGAAGCGGCCGGGCCGTCTGGTTGCCGCCCATTCAGGGAACCAACCCTTTTTCTTGCCACTCCCGTGGTGAGGCATTGCGAGTAGACCACCCGGCGCCGGGGACAAGGCGCGGCGGCTGTCAAAGGGGGGGCGGCAGGACACTCCCCTGGGCGGCCCGTAGAGCGCCGTAGAGGCCGGAGCGGTACCAACCCCGCCTGAGCCACCTTCGGGCGCTACGGGCTGTTCTGTCGGCGTTTCCGGGCCTGTCTCGAACAAGTGAGGCGAGACCCCCGCGAGGGCCGGAAGAGAGAGGCTCCGGTACAACTTTGGGAAGGGCATCATGAAGCTTCAATGAGGCCGGCCCTCGCGAGGGCCGGAAACAGGGTAGGCGCAGCCGGTTGATTCCCGCAAGTCCCCGGTTCGTCTTGCGGGACCGGCGCCCCGTCCCCGTCGCGCGTGCGCCCGGTCACGGGCTAGGCGCCCGCCCGGGCGCGCTTGGCCTGCTCGGCCTCGATGCGCGGCCGGTACAGGGCATCGAGCGCTTGCGGGCTCCGTGTCCTGTCGCGCTTCTTCGCGTTGCGCAGCGCGGCCACCGCCCGGCACACACCGCCCCGACGTCGGCCTCCAGCTCTTCGTCGAGCAACGGCGCCTCGCAGTCCCGGCACAACCCCCCGGCGTAGAGGTCTTCGCGCTTGGCCTGGCTCCCGGACTTCGCCATGACATCTTCCTCATCGGTGAACCTCACCGCCTTCAGACGTTGCGCCACCTGCCCGACCTGGAAGTCGTCCTTGTGGCGGTTCCAGAACCCAGGGCGGCAGAGGGAATCGGAGTGGTGGCAGACGCGGAACCCGTCGAACCCGCCATGCTCGTTCCGCACCTCATGCTCGTACTGCTCGAGCTCCCAGGGCAGGTCCGAGCGGTAGATGCACGTGGGGCAGCTCGTCTTTCTCACGTTGAACATGGCCGCTCCCCATCGTGGCCTTCGGAGCGCCAGACTACCCGCCTGCGCGGGTGCCGGACGAGGCGCGGCGGCTGTCGCGACATCGCCATCCGTGCTCAAATAGCGCCGTGCGTAGCCACTGCATAGCAGTTTTTCTGGAGGGTACGGATGGAGGGTACGGGCGGGAAGATGCGAGGAAATGCCTTGTTTCAAGGGGTTTCGTGAATGACACCTGAGAAGCCCGCGCTCCCAGGAGAGGCGACCGCCCTGGTCCGGCCGGATCGGGGGAACGTGCGCCGGTCGATTCCGTAGCATGACGATTTCGTAGCGTGAAATCGCCTCGCGGCGACGGTCACCGGCATGTTGGAATGGACACGGCCGCCGCCGCTATCATTATCGGCCCCCCACCGATGCCCGCAGAGCGCCGCCCCATGCCCCGGGACTACGTGACGAAGATCCTCAAAGCGCGCGTCTACGATGTCGCGCGCGAGACGCCGCTGGAGCTCGCCCCGAAGCTCTCCGCGCGGCTCGGCGGCGAGGTATGGCTCAAGCGCGAGGACCTCCAGCCGGTCTTCTCGTTCAAGCTCCGGGGGGCCTACAACAAGCTCGCCTCGCTCACCGCGGAGGAGCGCTCGCGCGGGGTCATCGCGTCCTCGGCCGGCAACCACGCGCAAGGGGTGGCGCTGGCCGCGCGCCGACTCGGCGCCCGCGCCCTCATCGTCATGCCGGAGACGGCGCCGCGCATCAAGGTCGAGGCGGTCGAACGGCTCGGGGCGGAGGTGGTGCTCGAAGGCGAGTCCTACGACGACGCGAAGGCGCGGGCCGATGCGCTGGCCGCGGAGCACGGGATGGTCTTCATCCCGCCGTTCGACGACGAGCACGTCATCGCCGGCCAGGGCACCGTGGGGATGGAGATCGTGCGCCAGCACGGGGACCCCTTCGACGCGATCTTCGTCGAGGTCGGCGGGGGCGGGCTCATCGCGGGGATCTCGGCCTACGTCAAGGCGCTGTGGCCGCGCACGAAGGTCATCGGCGTCGAGCCCTACGACACGCCGACCCTCTATTCGGCCCTCGCGGCCGGGGAGCGGGTCACCCTGGAGAGCGTGGGGAGCTTCGCCGACGGGGTGGCGGTGAAGCGGATCGGGGCCGAGCCGTTCCGCATCGCGCGCGAATGCGTGGATGACGTCATCCTCGTCACCACCGACGAGATCTGCGCCGCAATCAAGGACATCTTCGAGGACACCCGTTCCATCGCCGAGCCGGCCGGGGCGCTGGCGGTGGCGGGCCTGAAGCGCTACGCGGAGCCCGAGGGAGCCGGCGGCGGTTGCTACGCCGCGATCGTGAGCGGGGCGAACGTGAACTTCGACCGCCTGCGCCACATCGCGGAGCGCGCCGAGCTCGGCGAGCAGCGGGAGAGCCTGTTCGCGGTAACGATCCCCGAGCGCGCCGGGAGCCTGCTGCGGTTCTGCGAGCTGATCGGGACCCGCTCGATCACCGAGTTCAACTACCGCTATGCGGACGACGCGGACGCGCACATCTTCGTGGGCGTCGAGATCCGCGACTCCGGCGGCGACAAGCGGGTGCTGGTCGAGGCGCTGGAGCGCGACGGCTACCCGGTGCTCGACCTGAGCGACAACGAGATGGCCAAGCTCCACGTGCGCTACATGGTGGGGGGGCACGCCCCCCGGGAGCTCGAAGAGGTCCTCTACCGCTTCGACTTCCCGGAGCGCCCCGGCGCCCTGATGCGCTTCCTCACCCTGATGGGGCGCAAGCGGTGGAACATCAGCATGTTCCACTACCGCAACCACGGCGCGGCCTACGGGCGGGTGCTGGTGGGTATCCAGGTGCCGCCCGGCGAGCGCGGCGACTTCCAGTCGTTTCTCGACGAGGTGGGGTACGAGTACCGGGAGGAGACGGGGAATCCCGCGTACCGGCTGTTCCTGCGCTGAGCGGGGCGCCGCTCTGGCCGGCGGCAGCGCCCGGTATGAGGGTGGCACGTCCCGGTTCGGGGCAGGGCCGGCCTGCCGCACGGTCCCGCGCCGCGTATCCCTCCCGCGTCATTCCAGCGAGAGGATGTACTTCCACTCCCGCTCGCTCACCGGCATCACCGAGAGGCGGTTGCCGCGGCGCACGAGCGCCATGCCTTCGAGGGCGGCCTGCGCCTTCAGCTCGGTGAGAGGGATGGTGCGCCGGAGCTTGCGTTCGAACTTGACGTCGACGAGGTACCAGCGCGGGTTCGCGGGGTCGCTCTTCGGATCGTAGTGCCTGTCCTCGGGGTCGAAGGCGGTGGGGTCGGGATAGCCCTCGCGCACGATGCCGGCGATGCCGACGATCCCGGGCGCCTCGCAGTTCGAGTGGTAGATGAACACCCGATCCCCCTTCTTCATCTCGTCGCGCATCATGTTGCGCGCCTGGTAGTTGCGGACGCCGTCCCACGGCTCCGTCTTGCGGGGACGTTTCGCGAGATCGTCGATCCCGAACTCCCCCGGCTCGGTCTTCATCAGCCAGTACCGCATGGATGCGCGCTCCTCGGGTTCGTGCGCATGTGGCGCACGGTGATTGTAGCCGGCTCACCCGGTGCCGCGTGGCCGCCGGAGCACGCACTCGCGGGAAAGGAGGACGCCGCGGTCACGCGCTGCAAGCCTGTTCGCGGGTCGTGACGCCGCTCATGGGATCCGGGGCGCCGCGGGGCCGCCGGGTCGCGCATTCGGTGACGATGGCGTCGAGAGGGACGTCCCAGTCAGCCGCGGGGAGTGAATCCACCTGCTGGATCTCGTAGGCGACCCCGACCAGCTTCGGTCCCCGCCAGGCGGCGCGGCGGCGTACCGCCTCGAACGTGCGGTCGTAGTACCCGCCGCCCATCCCGAGCCGGTTCCCGAACCGGTCGAACGCGACGAGCGGGAACAGCACCAGGTCGAGGGACAGCGGGCGGATGCGCCGGCGGGCGGGCTCCACCGGTTCGGGGATCGCGAACCGGTTGCCGGCGAGCGCGGTCCGCGCGTGAAAGGGGAGGAACCACAGCCTCGGCCCGAACAACTTCGGGAGGTACGTCCGCTTGCCCATCGACCACGCCCGCGCCACCAACGGAAGGAGGCTGATCTCGCCGTCGTTCGGGAGGTAGACCGCGATGGTCCGGCTGTTGGCGAACCATCGGCTGCCGGTGAGGCGCCTCGACAGCGCCCGCGCGGCTTCGCGACGGTCCGAAGCGCCCAGCGCGCGCCGCCGCCTGCGCATCTCGCGGCGAAGCGCACGGCGTTCGGTGGAAGTGCTCATCTTCGGGCCGCCGCGCCGGTAAGGGCGGCTCGCCCACGATGTGTTTTCGGAGAGCCCGAGCGATGGAGAGCCGGGGGCTGCATGATGCCGTGGTCTCCGAGGCCGCCCGTGCCGTCATGGCGGGCCGCTACGGTGGAAATGACGCCCCCCGTTGGCGTCGTCGTGCGCGATGACCTCTGAACCACTCGGGTTCAGGGGGGCGCCTGGCGATGCGCATCAGGCTTTCCGCTCATGGCGCGGACTTGCACAACAGCGCAACGTTCGGCTCCCGGCAGCATGGAATCAGGCTCGAGAGGTTGCAGGCGCACTCTGGCACACCACGGGGGCGTCGGCTACGAGTCTAGCGACCGGGCGGGCTCCCGTCGACCGATTGCGGCGTCGAGCTTGCTCTCGAGCCTGTGGACCGCTTCCTGCGCCATGTCGAAAGCGCCGAGCTGTCCCGACTTGATCTGGTCGCGCTCGTGGATCACGTTGAGCGCGGCCATCACCGCCATGCGCTCGGCCCCGAGCATCTTCGCGTGGCCGCGCATCTCCTGCATCCGTTCGTTCAGCTCGCGGGCCGCCGCCATCAGGCTCTCGCGTTCCCCCGGCATGCACGAGATCCGGTATTCCTTGTCGAGGATCCGCACGGAGAGGACTTCACGCTCGTCGTTCAAGTGCCCGCCTCCATTGCACGCAAGCGCGAGATCATCGCTTCGACCCGCGATCGCGCCAGCTCCGATTTCTCGACCAGCGCCGCGCGCTCCGCGATCAGGCTGCTCTGCTGATCGCGCAACGCGCGATTCTCGTCCTCGAGCCGGCTGCAGATCCGGATCAGGTGGTCGATCTTCTCTTCGAGCGCCCGTGTGTCGAGAGTATCCATGGCAACCCTGGCGCGGATTGGGGCGGGGCGAGGCTGCCGCGGGCGAATGCACTGCCTCCGCGATTCGTGTGCGGAAACTACTATAGGTAACGAGGGGATCGATGGTCAACGCCACCGCCATGCCCTTGCAGGGTCGTTTCACGCTATGGATTGGCCAGAGTTTCGGGGTTCACTCACACCTGGATTCCCGCTTCCGCGGGAATGACGGCGGCGGTGAACCGCCCCGGGTTTCCCGGGGCGGTTCAACCTGAAACGGGCGCCGCGTGAGAAAAGCTCGTGCCGCGGTGATAGCATCCCGTGCGCACGAGGACGTGCCGGTCACGATCGGTGACCGGACACTGATTCGAAGCCCGAGCCGCGAAGCGCAAGGCCGCACCGCACCGGCGTACGGCCGCGGCCGGCGGGGGCGCGGACGTGCAAGCCGGGTGCACGATCACGTTCGATTCGGAGCGCCATTCGTCATGCATCGACGAGAATTCGCGAAACGCCGCCGGCGACTGATGGACATGATGGAGGAGGGGAGCATCGCGATCGCGCCCACGGCGCCGGTGCGGCCCCGCAATCGAGACGTCGAGTTCCCGTTCCGTCCCGACAGCAACTTCTACTACCTCACCGGTTTCGGCGAGCCCGAAGCGGTGGCGGTGCTCGCGCCCGGGCGCGAGCAGGGCGAGTTCGTGATGTTCTGCCGGGAGCGCGACCCCCAAGCGGAGCAGTGGCACGGCGCCCGCATCGGGCTCGAAGGGGTGTGCGAGCGCCACGGCGCCGACGATGCGTTTCCCATCGGCGACATCGACGACATCCTGCCGGGACTGGTCGAGAACAAGTCCCGGGTCTACTACGCGATGGGGCACTTCCAGGAGTTCGACCAGCGCATGCTCGCGTGGATCGCGCGGGCCCGCGGCGGCGCGCGCTCGAGCGGCGGCCCGGGCGAGCTCGTCATGCTCGATCATCTGGTCCACGAGATGCGGCTGTTCAAGAGCAAGGCGGAGATCGACGTGATGTCGAAGGCGGCGCAGGTAAGCGCCGCCGCTCACGAGCGCGCCATGCGCGTCTGCCGTCCGGGGATGGCCGAGTACCAGATCGAGGCGGAGCTGCTCTACGAGTTCACTCGGGCGGGGTGCCGTGCCGCGGCGTATCCGTCCATCGTGGCCCGCGGCGCGAACTCGTGCACGTTGCACTACACCAGCAACTCGGACCGGTTGCGGGACCGCGACCTGCTGCTCATCGACGCGGGCGCC
This sequence comes from uncultured Gammaproteobacteria bacterium, assembly GCA_958295465.1. Classification (GTDB taxonomy): domain Bacteria; phylum Pseudomonadota; class Gammaproteobacteria; order HK1; family HK1; genus HK1. Next base: position 4,912,796 of record OY282353.1, on the reverse strand, counting down.
GAGTACGAGCTCTACGCCTCCGACATTACCCGCACGTTCCCTGTCAACGGCAGGTTCTCCCGCGCGCAGCGCGACGTGTACTCGGTGGTGCTCGCGGCGCAGGAAGCCGCCATCGACACGGTGGCGCCCGGCCGGACCGTCGATGACGTGCACATGGCGGCGGTGCAGGTGCTGGCCGAGGGACTCGTGGATCTGGGCGCGGTCAAGGGCAGGGTGAAGGGCATCATCCGGAACGAGAAGTACAAGCGGTTCTACATGCATCGCACCGGCCACTGGCTCGGCATGGACGTGCACGACGTCGGAGACTCCCGTATCGACGACCAGCCTCGGGTGCTGGAGCCGGGGATGGTCATGACCGTGGAGCCGGGGCTCTACATCGCGCCGGACGACGAGAAGGCGCCCAGGCGGTTGCGCGGCATCGGCATTCGCATTGAGGACGACGTGGTGGTGACGGGTTCGGGTCACGAAGTGCTGACCTCGGCGGCTCCGAAGTCGATTGACGAGATCGAGTCGATTGTCGGATCGGGCTGACCCCGGCCGGTCCTCCACTGGTGCTCACCGCGGTCCCGTCGAGGAGGGCGTTCCGATGACAGGACCGAACCCCGAGGCGCCGGGCGCGGCGCCGCCGGAGTCGGCCGGCGAGGTCGAGTCGATTGCCGGACCGGGCTGACCCCGGTCGGCCTGCCGCCGGTCCCCGTCGCGGCTTCGTCGAGGAGGGCGTTCCGATGACGAGACCGAATCTCACGGCATCGGCCGCGGCGCCGGCGGAGTCGGCCGGCGAGGTCGAGTCGATTGCCGGACCGGGCTGACATCGCCCGGCCCGCCGCCGGCGCCCACTACGACGTCGCGGTAGCGGGGGGCGGCGCGGTCGGCGCAACACTCGCCTGTGCGCTCGCTGATTCGGGGTCGAAGGTGCTGCTGGCCGATCCGCCGGGGGCCGGTGCGGCGGGGCCGCCGCCCGCTGCCGCCGCGCATGAATCCTCCGCATCCGTAACCATCGGGTCGCCCGCGTTCGCGCCGCGCCCCCTCGCCCTCTCCCTGGCTTCGGAGCGCGTGCTCGCGGCGCTCGGGGTGTGGGAGGCGCTGGCGGGGCAGGCGACCCCGATCGAGTCCATCCACGTCTCGGAGGCGGGCCGTTTCGGGGCGGCTCGGCTCGAAGCGGCCGGGTGCGGCCTCCCGCGCTTCGGCAGCGTGGTCGCCGCCGGCGCCCTCGGCGCGGCGCTCCGCGGCGCGGTCGCGCGGCGGCCCGCGATCCACCGCGCCGGCGGACGCATCGTCGATGCGCGCGTCAGCGCCGACGTCGTGGTGTCGCAGGTGAGCGCGGGAGCCGGGGGCGGAGGCGCTGTGGGTTTCGGGGGAGCCGGAAACGCCAGAGGGATCGGAGAGACCGGGGAAGCCGGGGGATCAGGGGAAGCCGGAGGTGCCGGGGGAACCGGAAGCGCCGGAGAATCCGGGCTTGCCACGGAAGCCGGGAGCGTCGGAAAGGCAGGGGAAGCCGGAGGTGCCGGGGGAACCGGAAGCACCGGAGAACCAGGTCCCGCCGCGGAAGCCGGGGGTACGGTGGCAGCTTGGGGAGCCGATGGGGCCGGAGACGCCGGAGGGACCGGGGAATCCGATCATGCATCGTTCACCTTCACGGCCTCGCTGCTGGTCGTCTCCGACGGAGGGCGTTCGGAACTGCGCGATGCCCTCGGCATCGGCGCCACGATCCGCGACTACCGCCAGCGAGCGATCGCCTCGGTGGTGGAGGCACGCGCGCCGAGGGAATACGCGGCGTTCGAGCGCTTCACGCCCGGTGGCCCCGTCGCCCTGCTGCCGATGGGCGGGGCGCGCTACGGACTCGTCTGGTGTTGCGGCGGAGAGCGGGCGGACCGGCTCGCCGCGTTGCCCGAGCGCGCCTTCGTCGAGGCGCTCGACGCGGTGTTCGCGGGCCGCCTCGGCGGATTCGCATCGGCCGGCGAGCGCACCGTGTTCGGGCTGCGGTTCGTGCGCGCGGACGCCACCGTCGCCGAGCGCGTCGCGCTGATCGGCAATGCCGCCAACCATCTGCACCCGGTCGCGGGCCAGGGGTTCAACCTCGGGATGCGTGACGCCGCGTGCCTCACCGAGGTCGTCGCGGCGGGCCGCCGGGAGGGATGCGCCCCCGGCGATGCACAGGTGCTGGAGCGCTACCGGCGGTGGCGCGCCCCGGATCACGCCAGGGCCGCGCGCTTCACCGACGCGCTCGTCGACGTCTTCTGCAACCGGTTCTCGCCGGCGGCGCCGCTACGCGCGCCGGCGCTCGCCGCCCTCGATCTGGCCCCCCCGCTGAAGCGCGCGCTGGCCCGCCGCGCGACAGGGTTCGCGGGCAAGGTGCCGAGACTCGCGCTGGGACCCTGCCCGTGAGGCCCGCCGCCGTATCGTCGAGACGAACGCCGGCCCGTTGCGCGACGGGGTTTGCGGGGCATGACGCCGAGGTTTGCGCCGGGACTCGGTGCGTAAGGCCCGCCGCCGTATCGTCGAGGCGAACGCCGGCCCGTTGCGCGGCAGGGTTTGCGGGGCATGACGCCGAGGCTTGCGCCGGGACTCGGTGCGCGAGGCCTGCCTCCGTATCGTCGAGGCGGATACCGGCCCGTTGCGCAGCGGGGCTCGGGGACAGGGTGCCGGGGTCCGCGCCGGGGCTCCGGCCGTGAAGTACGACACCGTCGTCGTCGGCGGCGGGCTCGTGGGCGCGACGCTTGCCCTCGCGTTGGGAGAGCACGGCCTCCGGGTCGCGATCGTCGAACGTTCGGCCGCGCCGGCCGCGCCCCCGGGTCCGGCCCGCGACCTGCGGGTCAGCGCGTTCACCGTCGCATCGGAGCGCATCCTGCGCGCCCTCGGCGTGTGGGAGGCGCTGCCGGCGGAGCGCATTGGACCGATGCGCGAGATGCACGTATGGGAACGCACCGGCCAGGTGCACTTCGACAGCGCCGAGATCGGCGAGCCGGTTCTTGGCCACATCATCGAGAACGCGGTCGTGCAGTGGGCGGTCGAGCAGCGGATCGAAGCGCTGCCGAACGTCGAATGGCATCGGGGGACGGAGGTTGCCGGACTCGCCATCGACGGCGGGGAAGCGGTGGTCGCGCTCGCGGGTCGGCGCTTGCGCGCGTCGCTCGTCGCCGGTGCGGACGGCGCCGGCTCGCGGGTGCGCGAGCTCGCGGGGATCGGGATCACCGAGGGCGACTACCACCAGGAAGCGGTGGTGGCCGAGGTGCGCACGGCGATGCCGCACCGGGAGACGGCATGGCAACGGTTCCTGCCCTCCGGCCCGCTCGCCTTCCTGCCGCTTTCGAACGGAGCCTCGTCGATCGTGTGGTCGACGACCCCCGGGCACGCCGCGCGACTGCGTGCGCTCGACGCCGATTCCTTCGGTTTCGAGGTGGCCGACGCCTTCGAATGGAAGCTCGGCGCGGTGAGCGCGCCGGGCCCCCGCGCGTCGTTCGCGCTACGCCATCTGCACGCGCGGGCCTACGTCCGCGATCGGGTCGCGCTGGCCGGCGACGCCGCCCACGTCGTGCATCCGCTCGCGGGTCAGGGCGTGAACCTGGGGTTGCTCGACGCGGCGGCTCTCGCCGAGGTCATCGGCCGGGCCCGCGGACTCGGGCGGGACATCGGGGGGCGGACGACGCTGCGTCGCTACGAGCGGTGGCGGCGCGGCCACAACGCCCTGATGCAGGCGGTGCTGGGCGGCTTCCGGCACCTGTTCTCCAGCCCCTGGACGCCGGTGCGGCGGCTGCGCGAGACCGGGCTCGGCCTGACCGATCGGCTCCCGCCGCTCAAAGCGGGTTTCATGCGGTTCGCGTCCGGTTTCGACGGCGACCTCCCGGTCCTCGCCCGTGGCGTCTCCGACGGCCCCTGGTAATCGAATCTCGTGCAAGACAGTCGAAGATGTTCGTGAGCGGACCCGTGGTTCCGGCCACGCCGGCTCGGGCAGCATGGCTTCACGCTGCGGCTCGCGGTAGAAACCGCAAGCATGGATGAAGATTCCCGATCCTCGCCGCTCCCGCGCAAGCGGGAATCCGGAACGTTGGGATCCGATACCTGGAAACCCTCGACTGGGACAAGACCCCGCCGGCGCCGCCGCTGCCGGTCGGGATCGTCGAGCAGACCTCGTGCAAGTATCGGGAGGCATCCGTCCGGATTACAGGCGCGCCGTCGAGGAGCGGGTGAGGTCGTTCAAGCTCCCGGCAGAGATCGAAGTACCGGCGCGTGTCGATCTCCACGTGCCGTCGAGGGGCGGGTGAGGCCGTTCAAGCTCCCGGCAGAGGTCGAAGTACCGGCGCGTGTCGATCTCCATGTGCCGTCGAAGACCGGGTGAGGCCGCTCAGGCCCCGTGTACGTATCGCGAGGCATTCGATCGGATCACGGGTGCGACTTGAGCCGCAACCACCGGTAGCGATTCCCACCGAGGACGTCGATGCTGCGTGGTTCGCCGCCGCGTTCCACGGTGAGGGTCACCCGATCGCCGGGTCCGCGACCGTTCCACAGCTTGCGGTAGAAGTCGGCGAGGCCGTGCACGCGGACGTCGCCGGCCGAGACGATGACGTCGCCCGGCTCGATACCCGCGGCCAGGGCCGGTCCGTCGTCGGCGAGGTTCAACACCACGACCCCGCCGTCCTCGCGCTCCTCGGCGTAGACCCCGAGCCAGGGCCGCAAGGGGCTCGCCGATCGCCCGGATACGATGAGGTCCGCGAGCACCGCCTTGAGCCGTGCGACGGGGACGAACATGTTGCCGGGGACGGTGGTGGGCTCGAGGGCGGCGTCGGGGACGATGAGCGAGCCGACTCCGACGAGCCGGCCGCCGGTGGACATCAGCGCCGCGCCCCCGAAGTATCGGTACGGCGGGTTCGTGAAGATCGCATCCTCGAGCAGGTACTCCCAGTATCCCGCGAAGTCGCGCCGGGACACGGTCACCACCGGCTGCAGAACGCCCGGTCCGCCGTATGACGCGATGACCGCCGGCGCGCCCTCGACCAGCGCTTCGGAGTCGCCGAGGGCCATCGGCACCACCTTGTCGAGAGGGGCCTGCGCGCGCAGCAGCCCGAAGCCGGTTTCGTGGTCGTAGGCGAGGAGGTCGGCCGGGACGCGCTGCCCGCCCCCGGTGCGGACCCAGGCGTCGGTGGCCTCCAGGATGAGGTAGCCGATGGTGACGACGAGCCCCGCGCCGTCGATGACGATGCCGGTCCCGAGCCGTTCTTCACCGAGGATTGCCGCGGTGCGGGCGTCGGTCGGGACGAGCGCTTCGACCGCGACCACCGCGCTGAGAGTCGACATGAGATCCGGCTGGGCGGCGGCAGGCTGCGGCCACGCGCCGGTGAGCACGCATGCGAGCAGGAGCGCCTTGATTCCGCGGGCGGTTGGAGTGTGGCGTGCTGCCGCGTGCGTCATGGTCATCCTCCGCGGCCTGAAGCCGCGGCCCGGCCTCACTCGAATCAGACCGGCCGGGCCGGTCACAGGTTCCGTCGGCTCCGGCGGACCATCACCGTCCTCACGTCCTGGCCTTCCGGACCGCGAAACCATTGTCCGTCACCGTCGCAGCCACCGGCAACCTGCAACATGATTCGAAGGCGAGCCGGCGAAGCTCGAAAACCGGCCGCGCGGCCTTGCTGCACTTGCCTTCGGGTTGCCGGCGTCGCGGCCGAGTGGCAGCGCGCCTGCGTGCAACGGGCAGCACTGTTTCAGGGCAAGCCGGCAACGCCGGTCAACCGCCGGCGCGGGCTTCGAGCGCCGCGATGGCAGGGAGCGTCTTCCCCTCGAGGAATTCGAGGAAGGCGCCCCCGCCGGTGGAGACGTACGAGATCCGTTCGGTGACTTCGAACGCATCGATGGCCGCGAGGGTGTCGCCGCCCCCCGCGATCGAGAACGCCGGGGACCGGGCAATCGCGTGCGCGAGCTCGCGGGTACCGGCCGCGAACGGCTCGAGCTCGAAGACCCCCACCGGTCCGTTCCACACCACGGTGCCGGCCGATTCGATCACCTCCCGGTACGCGCGGGCGGTCTCGGGGCCGATGTCGAGGATCATCTCGCCGGGGTTCACGTCGCCTATCGCCTTGACGGTGGCGGCAGCGGATTCCGAGGGCGCGCACGCCACCACCACGTCGACCGGGATGGGGACTTCGCCACCACGCCGGTGCATCCCGGCGCGGATACGGGCTGCCTGCTCGACGAGTTCGGGTTCGTACAGCGATGCGCCCACCTCGTGGCCGGCGGCGGCGATGAAGGTGTTGGCGATGCCCCCGCCCGCGATCAGCCGATCGACCCGCGTCGAGAGCGCTTCCAGCACCCCGAGCTTGGTCGATACCTTCGATCCGCCGACGATCGCCACCAGTGGGGGCGAGGGCCGCGCGAGGGCCTTGCCGAGCGCCTCGAGCTCGGCGGCGAGGAGTGGGCCGGCGCACGCGATCGGGGCAAAGCGGGCGACGCCGCAGGTCGAGGCCTGGGCGCGGTGCGCGGTGCCGAAGGCGTCCATCACGTAGACGTCGCACAGCGCCGCCATCCGCCGCGCCAGGGCCTCGTCGTCGGCTGTCTCGCCCGCGAGGAAGCGCACGTTCTCGCAGAGCACGATCTCGCCGGGGGCCACGTCGAGCCCGTCCAACCAGTCCTCGACCAGACGGACCTCGCGCCCGAGCAGCTCGCCGAGCCGGCGCGCCACCGGGGCAAGCGAGAGTGCGGGTTTGGGTGCGCCCTCTTTCGGCCGCCCGAGGTGCGACATCACCATTACCCGCGCACCGGCCTGCGCGGCCCGCTCCAAGGTGGGCAGTGCGGCCCGGAGCCGGGCGTCGCTCGCCACCGCACCGTCCTTGATCGGGACGTTCAGGTCCTCACGGATCAGCACCCGCCGTCCCGCGAGGTCCAGGTCGGTCATGGCGAGGACGTTCATCTTGCGAGCCGCAGACACGCGACGATTCCAAGCCGGCGTCCGCATGCGTATGCAGGACGACACAAGTTATCTATTGGAAAAAATAATGAAGGCATACAGGGTCGGCCTGATCACAGGGTTATATCTCTCAGGCGGTCGATCGTCCTACGAGTCACCGTTGTCCCCGCCCGACGTGCTCTCCGTCAAAATCAATTCCACCTGCGTACGCAGCACGGGGATCTTGTTGACTACCACGTCCCATATTATTTCGCAATCCACACCGAAATAGTGGTGAATGACTTTATCCCTCATCCCCGCGATTGCTCTCCATTGTATTTCCGGGTGACGTTCTCTCAATTCTCTCGGAACCTGCTTGATTGCCTCCTCGATTATCTCAATACTCCTGACGAATGCGCGTTTTCTCGTCTCGTCGTTCAGAAATTGGTCCAGCGACAGGCACTCCAACTCCATCGACAAATAATCCGCTTCGTCGATAACATGTCGCAGATAGTCAAGCAGATTCGGTGACATATTCGACAGACTTCAGTATTCCAGGACCGACGTGAGGGCTGAGACCAGTCGTCGTTACAACCTTCACGTGACGCTGGAACATGTCCTCCAGAAAAAAGGACAATTCCATAAAATTGTCGAATGTTTTTCGGTTCGGATCGAACTCCACCAATACATCAACGTCACTATGCAAAGTCGCCTCGTCGCGCACGAAGGAACCAAAGATTCCAATCTTCGTTACCCCGAGCTCCTTCATTCTGGATTCGTGTTCACGCAACCGCGCTACCACCTCGGATTTTCTTCTGACGTGGCTGGCCATCTATTCGCTTCCCCTGCGTTTCATTCGATGGATGCTTCAAGCGGGCATCGTACAATCCAGCGAATATTCTCGTTCTTCTGCCTGTTCAACCCGCGTTCATCAGCGCAACGGTGGTATCCAGCATCCGGTTCGAGAACCCCCATTCGTTGTCGTACCACGCGATGACCTTGACGAGGCGGCCGTCGATGACCTTGGTGAGGCTCGAATCGTAGGTGGACGACGCGGGGTCGTGGTTGAAGTCGATCGACACCAGCGGCCGGTCGCAGTACGCGAGCACGCCCTTGAGTTCCTGCTCCGACGCCGACTTCACCGCCGCGTCGATCTCCTCCCTGCTCGTCTCGCGCGACGCGGTGAAGGTGAGGTCCACCACCGAGACATTGATGGTCGGCACCCGCATCGCGAACCCGTCCAGCTTGCCGTTGAGCTCCGGCAGCACCAGCCCCACCGCCTTCGCGGCCCCGGTGCCGGTCGGGATCATCGACTGTGTGGCCGAGCGTGCGCGGCGGAGATCGGAGTGGTAGACGTCGGTGAGCACCTGATCGTTGGTGTAGGCGTGGATCGTGGTCATCAGACCGTGCTCGATCCCGATCCGGTCGTGGATCGCCTTCGCCAGCGGGGCGAGGCAGTTGGTGGTGCACGAGGCGTTGGAGATGACGGTGTGTTCGGCCTTGAGCGAGTGGTGGTTCACCCCGTAGACCACCGTCGCGTCGACATCACCGCCGCCGGGGGCGGAGATGACCACCTTCCTCGCGCCGCCTTCCAGGTGCTTGCCCGCCTTGTCCTTGCTCGCGAACAGCCCGGTACACTCGTGCACGACGTCGACCCCGAGTTCGCCCCACGGCAGCTTCGCCGGGTCCCGCTCGGCGAGGACCTCGATCCGATCGCCGTTGACCACGAGCGCATCGCCGTCGACCTCGATCTCGCCAGGGAAACGGCCGTGGGCGGTGTCGTAGCGGGTGAGGTGGGCGTTGGTCTCGGCATCGCCGAGGTCGTTGAGCGCGACGATCCGGATCTCGTCGGTGCGCCCGCTCTCGTAGAGGGCGCGGAGGATGTTCCGCCCGATGCGTCCGAAACCGTTGATGCCAACCTTGATCGTCATGTCCACTCCTCCGTGTACCTTCGTATCCGATTCATGTGCCGTCGTGTTCATTCACGTCGGTGTTCGGTCAAGCCCGACGACCGGAACAATGTCATCGCTCCTTCACATATTGCGCCAGCTTGCGCATTTTGTGAATTTCGGCATTACCAACAGGGAGAGATGAGTCTGGATGCGCCTTCCCCCGCATGGTCGAGGGCCGGCTGCGCGGGTTCGAGGATAAAGTCCGGGACTCCTGTCCGAAGAACGTATTCAACAGGACGGTCCCCGACCATCCCGTGACAAGCATGACCCGTGTGGCCGCAGCCACCGGATCATCCCCGCTCGGGCGGTGAGCCCACACCGAGGGCTGCGTCGGTCACCCAGCTCGGCGGATTCTCCGCGAACCTGTATGCGTCGTGCGTCAGGACTGCGGCCTCACGGTGTGGATCATCGAGGTGGGTGTTGTCGTAGAGCCTGGATTCATCGGCTCGCGCAATGGCTGCCGGTAGGTTCGTCCGCGAGCGGTCGAACCGCCGCCGCACATCATCTTCCGGAACGTTGTGGCCGCCCAGGGCGACACGATTGGAGATACGGTCCAATGTCTGTTCGACCGAACCTGCCGAGACGTAATGCAACTCGATCCTGTAGCCGGCTGCCCGGGCCTCGTCCATCAAGCGCAACGCGCCATGGCCGGAGAGCGTGGTTTCCACCACCAGGGTCTCGCCGTTGGCGATAGCCGCCCGGCGTTCCCGGATCGCCTCGCGGCCCGCCGCGCCTTCGGGTGCGTCGGGCGCAATCCGTCGCGCGATCGCATCGGGATCGACAATGCGCGCACTGCCGAATCGCCCGGATCGTGTGAGAGTGGACTTGCCGGAGCCATTCGGGCCGGCGACGACATGAAGCGTCGGCCTGATGGCGGGCACCTGCGGATCGGATCAGGCGCTCTTGCGCGCCCCCGGGATGATGACTCCGTCTCCGCTCCTGGTTCGCGCGACGTAAGCGCCGTCCTCGCGATAGCCGTAGAGCGTTCCCCCTGCCTCGACTTGAGCCGCGAGGTCCGCCTTGATCCGCTCCCGCCATGCTTCCGCCTGCCCGGGTTTCTTCGGCGTCGCCATGTCCTTGCACTCTGACATGCCCCGCAACATACACCGCTCACCCAATGATCTCCAATCATCCGGGAGGTATTCGGCGCTGGCGTAACTGTCGCGCCCTGTCGCGTGCTCAATCGAGGTTCTCTTCTTCCATACGACCCGGACCCGTACCGAACTCGCGTCTGCCGTCCGGGACATGCGGAGGAGGCGACTCAGGCTGTTGCCGCACCCGTGCTCGCGACAAGGCTTGAGACGCAAGGCGAAGGAGATGAAGGGCGGAAAATCGCGCAACGAGTGGCAGAACGCAGTGCCGCATGGTGGCAGGGGCCGGACGGAGTCGACTCAGGCCCCCGCGCTCGCGCCCGTGTTCGTACCCGTGATCACCGATTCCACCATCGCCGCCACGTTCCCGGCGGTCAGGCCGAAGTGCTCGTAGAGGTCCTGGTACGGCGCGGACTTCCCGAACGAATCGACCCCGGCGACCGCGCCGTCCTCGCCCACGTAGCGGCGCCAGCCGGCGGTGACCCCAGCCTCCACCGCGACCCGTGCCCGCATCGAGCGCGGCAGCACCGATTCGCGGTAGGCCGCGTCCTGCGCGTCGAACACGTCCGTGCTCGGCATCGACACCACCCGCGCCTCGATGCCCTCATCGGCGAGGATGGCGGCGGCGTCCATCGCAATCCCGACCTCCGAGCCGGTGGCGATGAGGATCGCGTCGCCGCCTTCGCGCAACACGTACCCGCCGTGCCGGATGGCCGCGATCTGCTCGCCGGTGCGCGACTGATGGGGAAGGTTCTGGCGCGAGAACAGGAGACTCGTCGGCCCGTCCCGGCGCTCGATCGCCGCCTTCCACGCGACCATCGACTCCACCGCGTCGCAGGGCCGCCACACCGACAGGTTCGGCATCAATCGCAACGTGGCGGTCTGCTCGACCGCCTGGTGGGTCGGACCGTCCTCCCCGAGGCCGATGGAGTCGTGGGTGAACACGAAGATCACCCGCTGCCCCATCAGCGCGGCCATCCGCAGCGCGTTGCGTGCGTACTCCGAGAACATCAGAAACGTGGCGGCGTAGGGGATGAAGCCGCCGTGCCGGGCGATGCCGTTGCAGATCGCGCTCATCGCGAACTCGCGCACCCCGAAGTAGATGTAGTTCGCATCGGCGCCGGCGTCCTCACGGGTCAGCACCCTCGACCCGCTCCATTTCGTGAGGTTCGATCCGGTGAGGTCGGCGGAGCCGCCGATCAGTTCGGGCAGCAGAGGCCCGAACGCCTCCAGGGCGTTCTGGGACGCCTTGCGCGAGGCGATGGCCGCCGCCGCCGCGTCGGCCTCGCCGAGTCCGCGGGCGCATTCCTCGGCCCAGCCCGCGGGCAGCGTGCCCGACGCCCGGCGCTCGAACTCCGCCGCCTCCCGCGGAAACGCGGCGCGCCAGGCGTCGAGGCGTGACCGCCACTCCCGGTGGCGCGCCGACCCCCGCTCGCGGGCGTCCCAACCCGCATAGACGTCGCCGGGGATCTCGAAGGGCGGATGGGGCCAGCCCAGCGCTTCGCGCGCCTCCGCGATCTCGCCGTCGCCGAGCGGTGCGCCGTGCGCGGATGCCTTGCCCGCCTTGCCCGGCGCGCCGAATCCGATGATCGTCTTGCAGCACAGGAGCGACGGCCGATCGGTGACCGCGAGCGCGCCACGGATCGCGGTGCCCACGGCGGCGGGGTCGTGGCCGTCCACGTCCCGGGTCACGTGCCAGCCGTAAGCCTCGAAGCGGGCCGGGGTGTCGTCGGTGAACCACCCGCCGACCTCGCCGTCGATGGAGATGTTGTTGTCGTCGTAGAACGCGATCAGCTTGCCGAGGCCCAGCGTCCCCGCGAGCGAGCAGGCCTCGTGCGAGATCCCTTCCATCAGGCAGCCGTCGCCGAGGAACACCCAGGTGCGGTGGTTGACGATCTCGTGCCCGCCGCGGTTGAAGCGCGCCGCGAGCACCCGCTCCGCGATGGCCATGCCGACGGCGTTCGCAAGCCCCTGGCCGAGCGGCCCGGTGGTGGTCTCGACCCCCGGCGCGTCGCCGTATTCCGGGTGGCCGGGAGTCATGGAGCGGAGCTGGCGGAAGCGCCGGATCTCCTCCATCGGCAGGGCGTAGCCGCTCAGGTGGAGGAGGGCGTAGAGGAGCATCGAGCCGTGCCCGTTCGAGAGCACGAAGCGGTCCCGATCCGGCCACGCAGGGTCGGCGGGGTCGTGGCGCAGGTGGTCGTTCCAGAGCACCTCGGCGATGTCGGCCATCCCCATCGGCATCCCGGGATGGCCGGACTTCGCGCGCTGCACCGCGTCCATGGCCAGCGCGCGGACCGCGTTGGCGAGTTCTCTGCGTGAAGGCATCGTCGGTGGTCTTCCGTTCGCTCTGGCGGGCCGTGCGAGGTGATGTCACACCGGTGGATGGAGTACGGACTCCGACCGGGGCCGCCGCCGCGGGCGGCGCGCGCCGGGAGCGGAAATCGTCCCTTCCGGGGAGGCCGGTGATTCTGTCCGAGCGGATGCCGTGGTGCAATCCGCCGAGCGGCTCCGGGTCCTTGCCACGGCCCTCGCCACGGCCCGCGCCGGCATGAGGCGAACAAGCCGATCACCACCGGTCCGGCCGTCGACACGGGCGTCCTGCCGGCGGGTGCGTCCCATGCGGCGGCGGTCGAGCCCGGTCGCCGAGCAACGTCGATGAGCCGGCGCGCGGAAACGATGCGCGTATTCCCTGCGCGCTCGAGAGCCGGCAGGTCTCGTTCGTCCCCGGTCACGAGTCGGTGCGCTTCGCCGGTCACTACCACGGTGAGTACTGTCGTCCGGGTCGCTCGATGCGTCGCCGATACGCAAGCACAGGGCGGCCAGCGGCAGCGCCCGATCCCGGCTCTCCGGAAACCGGCACCGGAACGAGCCCGGATCCGACGTCGAGGCACGCCCGAGGCCGACACCGCAAAGGCCGGTAATCGACACGGTCACGCGCCCGAATCCGACGCCGGAATGCTCGTGCGCCGCTTTCGGCCGATGCGCGCATTGCCGCAGCATCCTCGCCTCGGAAAGGCAACGGAAGGCAGGCGCGTGGCAAGCGGACCGCGGGACCGATTGACGGTGCGTCACCTGCCTCGTCGAGACCGGGCCGCTTGCCTCGAAGTGGGTCCGGGGCAGGTCGGGTGAGCCGTCCCGCACAGGGAGATCCGGTGTCGGAGCGCATCATTGGACACATCATCCTCGCAGCAGGGGTGGCGGTGATGGCGAGCGCCTGCCAGACGCTGGCGCCGCGCGAGCTCTCTCGCGGACACGTCACCGAGCCGGCACCGGCGGAGTCGTCGAGGATCCCCGCCCCGGTCCGGCGAGCCCCGTTCGTTCCTCCGCCCGCGGCGAGGGCGGCGCAGGAGACGTATACCGTGGTGGTACACGAGGTCCCGGTGAAGGAGCTGCTGTTCGCCCTGGTCCGCGACGGGTCGATCAACGCCGACGTCCACCCGGCCACGGAGGGCCTCGTGACCCTCAACGCCGTCGATCAGACCCTCGACGAGATCCTCGACCGCATCACCCGCCAGCTCGACGTCCGCTACCACCGCCGGGACGGGGTGCTCGTGATCGAGCCGGACACACCGGTGCTCCGGAGCTACCGGATCGACTACGTCAACGTGGTGCGGGACATGCGATCGAGCAGCTCCACCGCCACCCAGGTGGCGGCCGGCGGCGACGACGGACCGGCGAGCCTCGGCAACAATTCATCGACCGACATCGACAGCCTTTCGAGCAACCGGTTCTGGGAGCGGATCACCGCGGCGGTACGGGCGATCGTCCGTAGCGCCGGCCCCCGGATGCCTGTATCGGGGGGCGGCGATCGGCCGCCGGATGCGGAGGGCGCGAGGGGCTCGGGAGACACGGGGGCCGCGGAGGGCGCAAGGAGGACGGTGGGCGCGACGGGCGCGGGCCTGCCCCCGCGCGCTGTCGGCGGGGGGCAGGGACTCGATGCCGGGGGTGTCGTGATCCCGAACCCGGAGACCGGGATCCTGCTCGTGCGTGCGACCACCCGGCAGCATCGCGAGATCCGGGCGTATCTCGACGACGTGCTCGCCGCCGCCCGCCGCCAGGTGCTCATCGAGGCCACGATCGTCGAGATCGAGTTGAGCGACCGCTACCAGGCCGGTGTCGATTGGAGCCTGTTCGCCGGCGACGACGGGGTGAGCGCGGATCAGAGCCTGCTCGCCGGCAATCTGGCATCGGCGCCATTCTTCAGGCTGGGCTTCCGCAGCAGTGATCTGAGCCTGACGGTGCGGCTGCTCGAGGAGTTCGGCAACGTGCAGGTGTTGTCGAGCCCCAAGCTCGTGGTGCTGAACAACCAGACCGCGGTGCTGAAGGCGATCCGCAACATCGTCTACTTCGAGGTGGACGTGGAGACCGCGAGCGGGACCGCCGACAGCCCCGCCACCGCCCGTATCGACACGGACGCCCGCACCGCGCCGGAGGGCATCATGCTCGCGGTCACCCCGCACGTGAGCCATGCCGGCGAGATCATCCTGAACGTGCGGCCGACCATCACCCGCGTCAACCGTTTCGTCAAGGACCCGCAGCCGGATCTCGCGAACGCGGAGGTGACCAACCTCGTGCCCGAGCTGCTCGTGCGGGAGATGGAGTCGGTGCTCCGGCTCAGCTCCGGGCAGGTGGCGGTGCTCGGCGGGCTGATGCAGGACAGCCGCCGGATCGACGAACGCGGCGTGCCAGGGCTCTCGGAGCTCGACGGGGTCGGCGACGTATTCCGGTTTCGCGGGAACCGCTTCGTCAAGACCGAGCTGGTGATCTTCATCCGTCCCCGGGTCATCCGGACCCCGAGCGTGGCGGAGGATTTCCGGGCGTTCCGGCCCTACCTCCCCGCGAGCATCGAGGCGCCGCGCCCGGCGCCGATCGCCGGCGAGCGCCCTTCGTCCGAGGCGCGGCCATGACCCCGCCGATGGAGGCGTTGAGGATGACCGGGGATGCGCGAGCGCTGCCGGCGGCGGACGGAGTTGACCATCCATCCGGTTCCGAGGGGCCGGAGTGGGCAGGCCTCGGCCCTGTCCATGCGAACCGGGACGACACCGATCCGGGCATGGCCATGAATCCGCCGATGGATGCGTTGAGGATGACCGGGGATGTGCGAGTGCTGCCGGCGGCGGACGGAGTTGACCATCCATCCGGTTCCGAGGGGCCGGAGTGGGCAGGCCTCGGCCCTGTCCATGCGAACCGGGACGACACCGATCCGGGCATGGCCATGAATCCGCCGATGGATGCGTTGAGGATGACCGGGGATGTGCGAGTGCTGCCGGCGGCGGACGGAATTGACCATCCATTCGATTCCGAGGGGCTGGGGTGGTCAGACCTCGGCCCTGTCCATGCGAACCGGGACGGCACCGGTCCGGGCACGGCCATGACCCCGCCGATGGATGCGTTGAGGATGACCGGGGATGCACGAGCGCTGCCGGCGGCGGACGGAGTGGACCATCCATTCGATTCCGAGGGGCTGGGGTGGTCAGACCTCGGCCCTGTCCGTGCGAACCGGGACGGCACCGATCCGGGCACGCGGTCGCCGGTGGCGTACGATGATGACGAGCCATCCGTCCCCGCCGCGCCCGGGGAGTGGCGGCTCGCTCCGGTCCACGTGACGAAGGACGATGACGATCCCGGCGCTCCCGGCTTCGGACCCGCTCGTTCCGAGCGCTCCTTGCCGGCGCACACGACGGATTCCGGTGAGACCGCGGGGAATGCCGGCGTCTCCGCGCACGACCTCCCCGGGTCCACTGGATACCGGCCTTGGCCGTCCACGGGGAATGTCCACGTCTCCGCGCACGACCTGCAACCCGGCGTGCGGGGAGCCGGCGCCGGCGCCACGGTCCGGGGCGGGATCGACTGGCCGCATCCCTTGCGTGCCGACGCCGGGGGAGAAGGCGAACGGGCGCCGGCAACGCGGACGTCGATGGTCACGGGCGGGACCGACTGGCCGCATCCCCTGCGCGTTGACGCCGGGGAAGAAGGCGACCGCCGCATCGAGGACGACGCGACCGTGGCCATCGGAGGTCCCCTGCGCATCGATGTCGGGGGAGAAGGCGAACGGGCGCCGGCAACGCCGCCGTCGATCGAACCGGCGCTGGAGTCGGCGGGGGATGATCCCGGCCGGCTTGCGCATCGCCCGGCGCCGCCCGAGCCGGTTCGGACCGCGGTCGCCGGTGCGGACCCCCGAGAGCGGCGTTCTTCTCGACCCTTGCCCGAACGGGCCGACGTCCGTGAGTCGCGTTCGATCACGCATCGGGTCTTCGATCCCCGCGGTCTGCCGCGGCGCTACGGCGCGGGTCGCGCCATCGGGGTCGCATTGTCGGTGCTCGCCGCCGTCGGGGCCGGGGCGGCCGGCGGGTACCACCTCTGGAAGACCGAGCTCGTTCGGCCCGCCCTGGTGCGGGGCCTGCCCCCGATGCCGGCGCCGATCGCGGATCTGGCCCCGGTGCAGGCCGCGAACGCGGCCACGGGCGAGGCCGCGGGGCCAGCCACGGGAACACCCCTCCGGCCGATCGGCCATCCGCCGGTCCCGGCGGCGGGGCCGGTGGAGTTGCCTCCGGCGTCCCTGGCCGCCGGGCGCTCCGGCCCGGAGACGCGGGAGGGATCCCGGAGGGTCCATGCAGTCGAAGCCGTGACCCCGGAGGGTGCGGCCTCGCCGCGGGCAGCCTCGATCACCGAGACCTCGACTTCGCGGAGCCCCGAAGGGTCTCGGTCCCCCGGCGTCGTCGGGGCCGCCGGTGGTCCGGCCGCCGCGATGGAACGTTCCGGGGCGGAGTTTCGGCCGGACGCCGGCCCCGGCATCGAGATCAGGAAGGGGGTACGCGACGATCACGTCGCGGCTTCCCTGGAGCGGGCCTACGAAGCGTTCCGCACGGGCGACCTCGAATCGGCCGCGGAGGCGTATCGCGCCGTGGCCGGGCGCGAGCCCGGCAACCGCGACGCCCTGCTCGGGCTCGCGGCGGTGGCGACGCGGGCGGGCCGGCGGGGCGAGGCGGCCGGGCATTACGCGCGGGTCCTCGCCTCCCATCCCGCCGACGCGGTTGCGCGGGCGGCGCTGATCGCCATCGAGGAGCCGGATCCGGCGCGCGGCGAGAGTCGCTTGAAGGCGCTCCTGTGGAGCGAGCCGGAGGCCGCGCATCTGCATTTCGATCTCGGCAACGCCTACGCCGCGCAGTCTCGCTGGCCCGAGGCGCAGCAATCGTACTTCGACGCGTACCGCTTCGACCGCGGGAACGCCGACTACGCCCACAACCTCGCGGTCAGTCTCGATCACCTCTCGCGGCACGAGAGCGCGCTCGACTTCTATCGCGAGGCGCTCGCGCTGGCCCGGAGCCGTCCCGCGAGCTTCGCGACCGCGGCGGTGCTCGCGCGCATCCGCGCGCTGGATCCGTCCGCCGGCGAGGACGTCACGCCCGTGCCTCCTCTCCCGGAGCCGGCCGGCGCCGTACCGGCCGGCAGCCGCCGATGACCGGCCGGGTACGTGCCGCGTCCGCCGGCGCCCGGATCGCCTCCCCCGGGTCTGATACCGCGTCGTCCGGCGCCCGGTCCGTCTCCCCCGGGTCTGATACCGCGTCGTCCGGCGCCCGGTCCGTCTCCCCCGGGGATGACACCGCGTCGTCCGGCGCGCGGTCCGTCTCCCCCGAGGCCGACACCCCGGTATCCGGCGCCCGGATCGCCCCTTCGGGCGCCGCCTCCCCCGGCCCAAGGGCCGCGTCCGCCGGCGCACACCCGACGCCCCGGAGCGGCGCTCCGGGGATCCCCCACATCGGCGAACTGCTGGTCGCGAAGGGCGTGGTGAGCGGGGACCAGATCCGGATCGCCCTGACCGAGCAGAAACGCCGCCACGAGCCCCTGGGCCGCATCCTGGTGCGCCTCGGATTCGCCACCGAGGGCGTCATCCGCGACATGCTCGCGGGCGTGCACGGGTACGACAGCGTCGATCTGTCGGACGCCGTGATCGGCAGCGACGTGGTGAAACTCGTGCCGAAGGAGATCGCCCGGCGCTACCGCGTGCTCGCGCTCGACTGGGACGCGGGATCGCGGCGGCTCACCGTGGCGACACCGGATCCGTCCAACGTCATCGCCATGGACCAGGTGCGGGCGCTCGTCGATCCGGGGGTGGAGGTTCGGGCGGTGATCGCGGGCGAGGTGGAGATCGACAAGGCGATCGGTCGGCTCTACGGGCACGAGCTGTCGATCGACGGCATCCTGAAGGAGATCGAGACCGGCGAGATCGACCGGCGCAGCCTGGAGGCGGAGAGCGGCGAATACAGCCAGCCGGTGGTGCGGCTCGTCAACGCCCTGCTCTCGGACGCGGTCAAGAGGGGTGCATCGGACCTCCACTTCGAGCCGGCGCAGGAATGCCTGCGCATCCGCTACCGCATCGACGGCGTGCTGCGCCAGATCCGCAGCCTGCATCGCGACCACTGGGCGGCGATCGCGGTCCGGCTGAAGGTGATGGCGTCGATGAACATCGCCGAGAGGCGGGCCCCGCAGGACGGACGGATCTCCCTGTCGGTGTCCGGGAGGGCGGTGGATTTCCGGGTCTCGTCACTGCCGACGACGTTCGGCGAGAACATCGTGCTCCGGGTCCTCGATCGGCACAAGGGCATCGTGGCCCTCGACCGGCTCGGACTGCACGCAGACGCGCTCGGCGCGCTGCGCCTCATGATGGCCCGTCCGGAGGGGATCATCCTGGTGACCGGGCCGACCGGCAGCGGCAAGACCACCACCCTCTACTCGATGCTGAATCACCTCGACGCCGGGTCGGTCAACATCATGACCCTGGAGGATCCGGTCGAGTACCCGATGGAGAGGATCCGCCAGACCGCGGTCAACGAGGCGGCCCGCCTGACCTTCGCCAGCGGCGTGCGCAGCCTGCTGCGCCAGGACCCCGACGTCATCCTCATCGGCGAGATCCGCGACGCGGAGACGGCGGAGATGGCGTTCCGGGCCGCGATGACCGGCCATCAGGTGTACTCGACCCTGCACGCGAACTCCGCGGCCGGCGTCATCGCCCGGCTGACGGAGGTTGGGGTGTCGTCCGGGGTCATGGCCGGCAACATCATCGGCGTCATGGGGCAGCGGCTCGTGCGCAGGCTGTGCGCGCACTGCCGGGAGCCTTACGAGCCGGCGCCGCTCGAACGCCGGATCCTCGGCCTCGAAGCTCGGCCGGAGGGGCCGCCGGTATACCGGGCCGGAGGATGCGCCCGCTGCGAGCACCAGGGCCACCGGGGCCGGCTCGCGCTGGTGGAGCTGCTGAGGTTCGATGCCGGGATCGACGATCTGATCTCGCGCGGCGCCACCACTCGCGAGATTTCGAAGGCGGCCCGCGCCAGAGGCTTCCACTCCCTCGCCGAGGATGGCGTCCGCCGGGTGCTGGAGGGGCTGACCAGCCTCGGCGAGGTCGCGCGGGTGGTCGATCTGACCGGACGGATCGGCGAGTGAGGGCGCCCGCATGCCCCTGATGCACTACAAGGCGATGGACGAGGGGGGCCGCCGGCGCACCGGCCGGATCGAGGCGGTGAACGCGGCCGATCTGGAAGGGCGCCTCTCGCGGCTGGGACTCGACCTCATCTCCTGCCGGGAAGCGAAGGTGGCCCGCGCGCTGGGCCGGGGTCGCGTGCGCCGCGGGGATCTGGTCGGATTCTGCTTCCACATGGAGCAGCTCATGACCGCCGGGGTGCCGGTGATCGAAGGGCTCGCGACCCTGCGCGACTCGGCCGGGAATCCGCGCTTGCGCGAAGTGCTCGCGGCCATGGTCGAATCGGTGGAGGGTGGCGAGACCCTCTCGGGGGCGATGCGCGAGCATCCGCGGGTGTTCGGCGCCGTCTTCGTCAACCTCGTCCGGGCCGGCGAGCTGTCGGGCCGGCTCGGGGAGATCCTCGGGAGCCTCAACGAGCACCTGAAGTGGCAGAACGAGCAGTTGGCCATGGCGCGACGGCTGCTCATGTATCCGGCCATCGCCGGTGCGGTGGTCATGCTCGTCGTGCTCTTCCTGATGACGTACCTCGTGCCCCAGCTCGTCTCCTTCATCGAGGGGATGGGGAGGGAGCTGCCGGCCCATACCCGGGCGCTCATCCTCGTCTCCGACGTCTTCGTCGCCTACTGGTACCTCCTGCTGGCCGCGCCGATCGCCGCCCTCGCCCTCGCCTGGGCGCTCTGCCGCATCAGTCCCGCCGCGGCCTGCGCGGTGGACGACTGGAAGCTGCGGATCTGGCTGGTCGGCCCGATCATGAAGAAGATCATCCTCGCCCGGTTCGCGGGCAGCTTCGCGCTGCTCTACGCATCGGGGATCACGGTGCTGGAGTGCATCCGCATCTGCGAAGGCCTCGCCGGCAATCGGGCCGTCGAGGACGCCACCCGCCGCGCGGGCAGGATGATCGCCGAGGGCGCCGCCATCAGCGCGGGGTTCGAGGCGACCGGGCTGTTCTCGCCGCTGGTGCTGCGGATGCTGAGGCTCGGCGAGAGCACCGGCGGGCTCGATACCGCGTTGCTCAACGTGAGCCGCTACTACAACCGCGGCGTGACGGAATCGATGGAGCAGCTCCAGGCGGTGCTCGGGCCGGCGATCACTCTCGTCCTCGGCGCGATCCTGTTCTGCGTGATCGTCTCCGTCCTCGGCCCGATCTACGACCTCATCACCGGGCTCGGCATCTGATGGCGTCGTGGCGGGCATTCGTCGTATCGGGCGCCCGGCTGACCGTGCACCACCGGCGCGGGTCGAAGCTGCTCGACCCGTTCTCGTTCGAAGCGGACGAGGAGGGGCTCGCGCGGTTCACCCGCTACCTCGAACGGTTCCCGAACGACGTCACCTGCCTTCTCGCCGACGTGGTGGAAGACTTTCGTGAGGAGACCATCCCCCACGTGCTCGCCTGGGACCGCCGCGCGCTGCTTCGCGCCAGGGCGGCTCGGGCGTTCCCGGACGCGCGCTACGTCCATTCGACGAGGCTGGGGCGGGAGCCGGAGGGCCGGCGCGACGACCGCGTGCTGTTCAGCGGGATCACCCGCCCCGAGGTCCTCGCCCCGTGGCTCGCGCCGATGGCGCGGCATGCGGCTCCACTGGCCGGCATCAGCTCGCCGGCGATGCTCACCGGGCCGATGCTGAAAGCCATCGGGGCCGGGGGCGAGCACGTGCTGGTGGTCTCGATCCAGTCCGGCGGGGGGCTCCGGCAGACCTGCTTCCGGCGCGGGCGGCTCCGGTTGTCGCGCCTCGCCGCCATGCCCGACCTTGCCCCCGGCGGGCACGGATCCCACGTCCTCGCGGAGGTGGAGAGGACCCGCCGCTACCTGGGCAGCCTGCACGCGGCGGCGGACGAAGGCCGACTCGAAGTGCACGTGCTGAGCCATGGCGAACCGCTGGAGGAATTGCGGCGCGAGGCCGGCGGCGACGTCCGGGGCGAATGCACGCTCGTGGATCTGGCCGCGGTCGCGCGCAAGCTCGGGATGCGCCGGTGGGGCGGCGAGCCGACCGCCGATCGGCTGTTCGTCCACGTCCTGGCGAAGCGGCGAGCGCCGCCGAACCACTACGCGACGCCCGGGGAGACGCGCCATTTCTCGATGCTGCAGGCCCGCTCGTTCCTGAAGGCGGCGAGCGCGGGGCTGGTCGCCGGAGGCTGCCTCTTCGGCGGGGTCACGTTCCTCGAAGGCGTGATTGCAGGCGGACACGCACGCACCCTTGCGTTGCAGTCGATGCTCTACGAGCACCGGTACCGCGAGGCACGGGCGGAGCTGCCGCCGGCGCCGGCGGAGCCGGCCGACCTCGAACGGGTGGTCTCCGCGGCCGGCGCCCTGCGCAGCCGCCGGACGGACCCCGTCGATCTATTGGAGCTGGTCAGCCACGCCCTGGCCGGCTTCCCGCGGGTGCGCATCGACGGCCTCTCGTGGCGGGCCGGCGACGATGCGGAGGCGCCCTCGGACGACGGCGTGGGCGGTGAGGACGGGCATCGCCCCGCGCCGCCCGCCGGCGGCGAGGAGCCGCGGCGCGATCCGAAGGTCCTGTTTCAGATCGCGCTCGTCGGCGCGCGGATCGAGCCGTTCGACGGTGACCATCGCGCCGCGCTCGACACCATCCGGGGGTTCGGCGGGACGCTCGCGGCCTCGCCGGGCGTCGAACACGTCGAAGTGGTGAAGTTCCCGCTCGATCTGAGCCCCGAACGGACCCTGAGCGGAGATGCCGGAACACCCGCCGGGGCCGCGGAGTTCGAGATCCGCGTGATGTTGCGCGGCGCCGTCCCCGATGGGGCGGAGGGGTAAGCCGGTGGCCGGCGGGGGCCGCGGGACGGGCAGGTGGCGCTACACGATGCGGTGTGGCCGCGACGCGCGGGGAGAGGTCGCGGGGCTTCGCGGCAGCGGTCGCGAGGCGGACCGGGGCGGCGCGACGCGGTGTGGTCGTAGCGCGCGGGGAGGGGTCGCGGGGTTCCTCGGCAGCGGTCCACGGCCCGTGAATCGGGGTTGAGGGGTTCCGGGTGCGTGCGATCGACTGGCCGGCGCCGCGCGGCTCCATCGTCCTCCTCGTGCTCGCCCTGGCCACCGGGGCGGTCGCGGCAGGCGGCGCGATCCGGTTCCATGACGAGGCGGTGCGCGGCTACGAGCGGCAGAAGGCGAGGTTCGCATCGACGAGGGCCCGGTATCGGGCGATCGACGATCAGAGACGGCTGATCGAGACCTGGCTGCCGCCGTTCCGCGCGCTGCAGGCGGCGGGGGTGATCGGAGAGGAGCGGCGGCTGGCGTGGATCGAGACCCTGCGCGCATCCGCCGCACGGGTGGGGCTGCCGTCGCTCCGGTACCGGATCGAGCGCCGGGCCGCGTACGAGGCCGGATTCGTGTTCGATGGGGTCTGGCGGCCGTTCGCCACGGTGGTGCGACTCGAGGCGGGGTTGCTGCACGAGGGCGACCTCGTGCGGCTGATCCGGGAGCTTACGGCCCGGGACACGGGGCTGCATCGGATCGAGCGCTGTGACGTCCGTCGCGCCGGTCCGGGTTTCGTGATGCGTCCCGGCGCGGTCAACCTCTCCGCGGAATGTGATCTGCGCTGGATCACCTTCGCCCGGCCCGAGGAGCGGACGTGAGCCGGCTCGCGCGGGGGGTTGCCTCGAAAGGCCGACCGGATCAGCCGCCGCGTCGCGTGAGCCGGCTCGCGCGAGGCGTTGCCCCCCGTCCCGCCCCCGAAGCGGCCCCGGAGGGCAGGCTCGCGTGGGCGGGGAGCATTGGGATCATGGCCGTGCTCTCGCCCAGCCGAATCGGCAGGCTCGTGCGGTCACGGAGCGTTATGGCCACCAACATGGCGACCTGCCCGAGCCCGAGCCGGCTCGGGCGGTCGCGGGGCGTTGGCCGGCGTGCCGTGGAAACAATCCATCCTGACAGTGGGCGGGCGCAGGGTGGCGGGCATGTTCAGCCGGGCCGGGAAGGACGTCCTGATGGGCTCGCGCGGGAGCGGGGCGGAGCGTCCGGAGCCGCCCTTGCGTTCCCCCGGACGGTGCGCGGTTCGCCCCCCGGCATGGCGGACGGCGGGCCCTGCGTCGTCCCGTTCCAACCGGTAGTCCGCCGCCGCCGGAGCGCGTGCGCGTCGATCGGGATCCCAGGAAGCGTCCTCCTGGCTCTCCTTTTCCTCTTTCCGGCGGCCGATGCATACGCGCAGCCGCGCATCGGCCGGCTCTTCTCGAGCCCGGAGCAGCGGATCGAGCTCGACCGGCTCCGCGACGATCCCGACTTCAGGACGGAGGCGGAGTCGGCCGCCGAGCGGACCGGCTCCGAATCCCGGCCCGCCCCGGCAAGTGGCCCGCCGGCGCTCCCGGTGACCGTCAACGGGGTCGTACTTCGAAGCGACGGACATCGGTTGGCGTGGGTCAACGGCGTGGAGACCGCGGCGGGATCGACGACCTCCGCGGGGGTGCGCATCGATGCGGAGCCGGCGCCGGGCGGATGGCTGCGCATCCGGTGGCCGGGGGGCCGGACGAGCGCCGCCCTCAAGCCGGGCCAGACCATCGACGCGGAGGGCAGGGTGCGCGACGTTCACGAGCGTCGGGCGACGAACCGCGCCCCGGGGAACCCCGGCGATCGCGCGGCGGATTCGGACGCCGGAGAAGCGGATGACGGCGCCGCGGCGTCACCGGGGGCGGCGGAGCCGGCTTCGCCCCCCGCGCTTCCCGCGCGCCTGGTGCGGGAACTGTTGTGGAGAATGCAGGCCGGTTCCGCTCCTGCCGATCCGATTGCATCCGAGGTTCCGCCGGCCGGCGGCGGATAACCCGAGGCCCTTCGTCCGGGTTGATGCCGACCGGCGACCCGAGGTGCGGGAGCGCCGGTCTCCTCTCATCGCCGGCGGGACCCGGGGCCACGAGGTCAAGGTCCGGCCTGGCGGTGACGAGCGCGCGAATGACCTTCGGGTCACGATCCGTCCAGGCTTGGAAGCGGCGCCGGCCGGCCCCATATCCGCCCATCGGGAAATCCGCGACCGGCGCGAGGAGGAGCGTGCGTGATGGACGAGGCGCAGACGAAGGAAACCCATGGATTCCAGACCGAGGTCCGCAAGCTGCTGGACCTCATGATCCATTCGCTCTACAGCAACAAGGAAATCTTTCTCCGGGAGCTGATCTCCAATGCGTCCGACGCGGCGGACAAGCTCCGGTTCGAGGCGCTGTCCGACGACGGCCTCTACGAGGGCGACGGCGACCTGAAGGTCCGCGTCTCGTTCGACCGGGACGCACGCACGATCACGGTGCGGGACAACGGCGTCGGGATGACCCGCGAGGAGATCGCCGCCAACCTCGGGACCATCGCCCGCTCCGGCACCCGCCAGTTCTTCGAATCCATGACCGGCGACAGCGCGAAGGACGCGCAGCTCATCGGCCAGTTCGGCGTGGGGTTCTACTCGTGTTTCATCGTCTCCGACCGCGTCACCGTCACCTCGCGCCGCGCCGGCCGGCCGGCGTCGGAAGGCGTGCGCTGGGAGTCGGGCGGCGAGGGCGAGTTCACCGTCGAGACCGTCGAGGCCGAGGCGCGGGGCACCGAGGTCGTGCTCCACCTTCGCGAGGGCGAGGACGATTTTCTCGACCGCTACCGCCTGCGAGGCATCGTGCGCAAGTACTCCGACCACGTCTCGATCCCGATCCTGATGCCGGGAGAGGGGAAAGAGGAAGGTGAAGACGAGGACGCGGGTGAAGAGACGATCAACGCCGCCACCGCACTGTGGACGCGGAACAAGAGCGAGCTGGGCGACGACGACTACAAGGGCTTCTACAAGCACGTCTCCCACGATTTCGAAGACCCGCTCGCCTGGGTCCACAGCCGGGTGGAAGGGACCCTGGAGTACAGCGCGCTGCTGTTCATCCCGGCGCGCGTCCCGTTCGATCTCCGGGACCGCAACGTCCGGCGCGGGGTGAAGCTCTACGTCCGCCGGGTGTTCATCATGGACGACGCCGAGCACCTCATGCCGGCGTACCTGCGCTTCGTGCGCGGGGTGGTCGATTCGGCGGACCTCCCGCTCAACATCTCCCGCGAGATCCTGCAGGAGAACCGGCAGATCCGGTCGATCCGCTCCGGCTCGGTGAAACGGGTGCTGGATCTGCTCGGCGGGCTCGCCAGGGACGAGCCGGAGAAGTACGCGACGTTCTGGGAGCACTTCGGCCGGGTGCTGAAGGAAGGCGTGGTCGAGGACGACAGGAACCGGGAGCAGATCGCGAAGCTTCTGCGCTTCGCCTCGACCCACGATGCGGACGACGCGCAGACCGTCTCCCTCGACGACTACGTCGGCCGGATGAAGGAGGGACAGAAAGGCATCTACTACGTCACCGCCGACGGATACCGCACCGCGCGCAACAGTCCCCACCTCGAAGTGTTCGACAAGCACGGCCTCGAAGTACTGCTCCTCGCCGATCCGATCGACGAGTGGCTCGTCATGCACCTCACCGAATACGAGGACAAGCCGCTCGTGTCGGTGATGAAGGGCGAGCTCGATCTCGGCGACGTCGCCAAGGGGGACGACGCATCGGAGGACGAGGCGGACGGCGACGCCGACGCCGATCATGCATCGGTGCTGGAGAAGTTTCGGGATGCGCTCTCCGGCCGAGTCAAGGAAGTGCGCGTCACCCGCCGTCTCTCGACCTCGCCGGCCTGCCTCGTCAGCGAGGAGCACGAGCTGGGCCGCCATCTCGAACGCATCCTCGACGCGGCGGGACAGAAGATCGACACGACCAGGCCCATCCTGGAGATCAACCCCGGCCACCCGATGGTCGTCCGGCTCGCGGCGGAGGCCGACCCGGAACGGTGCAAGAACTGGGCGAGCCTGATCTTCGACCAGGCCCTGCTCAGCGAAGGCGGGAAGCTGGAAGATCCCGCCACGTTCGTGCGGCGGATGAACGAGCTGATCGTCACCCTCGCGCAAGGCGGCGTGACCGGTCCGGTGCATGAGCGCGAGGCGGAGGCCGCGCGGGAGACCGCGAAAGAAACACCTGAAGCGAGCCACGAAGAAGGCCGGGAAAAAGAAGGAGAAATCCGGGAGCAGGACGGAGGACGAGCCCGAGGGGAAGCTGGAGAAGAAGCCTGCTGAGCCGAATCCACGGGGTGAACGGGTTGAGCGGAAAGCTCGGCACGAGGTCGAGCCCGGCTGCACGGCCACTTGGCTTTCGGGTCCGGTTTCGACCTCCGTTCAGGGTCTCCCATGCACGACGATCGGGCATTCCATGCGGTTCCCCCACTCCTGCCACGAGGCGACGTAGTTGCGGACGTCCGAATGCCCGATCCGGCGCAACGCCAGATAGGCGTGCGCGGAGCGGTAGCCGGTGTTGCAGTAGGCGATGACCGGGGTCCCGGTGGTGATCCCGACGCCCGCGTAGCGCTCGCGCAGGGTGCCGGTGTCGAGCATCCGGCCCTCGCCATCCACGTTGTGGAGCCATTCGAGGTGCACCGCGCCCGGCACCGCGCCGCCGCGCGCGGCGCCCCGGGTGTCCTCGCCGTACCACTCCCCGTCGCTCCGGGTGTCGAGGATCACCGTCGCCGGATCGTCGATGGCGGCGGCGACGTCCGACCAGCTCGCGCACACCGAGGCCACCGCTTCATACCGATACGCCCCCGCCTTCGGCGGCGTCGCCTCGTGGGTGAGCGGCTGTCCGGCCGCTTTCCAGGCGCGCACGCCGCCGTCGAGCACTGCAACCCGCTCGTGCCCGAGGTATTCGAGGAACCAGAAGGCGCGGGCCGCGGATTCGTCGGTGGTCTCCGAGCAGACCACCACCACGTCCTCGCGACGGATGCCGGCGCCCGCGATCTGGAAGGCCCACATCCTGGTGAACGAGGCGAGCGGGGCGGGATCGCTGTCGTAGGTGTTGATCCCGTAGACGCTGAAGTGGCGCGCGCCGGGGATGTGCCCGTTCGCGTAGTGCTCGCCCCGCCGCACGTCGAGCACGACGACGCCGTCGCCGTCGAGGCGGGCGGCGAGGGTAGTGGGGTCCCACAGCAGGGCATCGGGGGCGGTCGGCATCGTATTCGTCTCCTTGCGGGGGGCCGGGGGCGGTCTCGTCTGCCCGACCCGGTTCGATTCCATGCGGCCGCCGGCCCGATTCAGCCCCACGGCCCTGCGACTGGTCGGTTCGGCTCTGCTCCGCGGCCCGGTCAGCGCCCGTCGCGGAACCATGTCTCCTTGTCGAATGCGACGTGATCGCCGAAGAAGTGCACGGCGCGGTCGAGGTGCCTGATGTCCTTGATCGCGTACGTGCGGCGCGGGCCGGCCAGCTTCTCCACCACCTCGCGCGTATCGACCCAGGGTTCGGCGGATTGCAAGGTGCTCTGGCGTTGCAGCACGTCCCAGATGTAGTAGTGGTGCGGGATGACGACGTGCGGGCGCAGGGTCTCGATGATGTGTTCGGTCATCGCGAAGCCCATGACGTGCTGCGAGTCGTCGACGGGCAGGAGCGCGACGTCGATGCGCCCGAGCGCCTCCCGGATCTCCGGCGGCGGGTCGTGGCGGTTGTCGCCCCAGTGGACGATACGCATCCCGCCGGTCTCGACCACGATGAGGCAGTGGTCCCACGATCGGGGGTTGTCCGGCGGTTCGATCCTCACACCCTGGAACTTTTCGTAGATCTTCCTGTAGTCGTAGAGCGCACAGCTCGAATCCGTCTCGTGCTTGTCCGCGAGGCCGAAGAGGGTCATGTCGGAGAACGTGTACCGGCCGATGAGCCGGTCGAGCAGCACGTGGGCGTCGAGCCGGTGCAGGGCGTCGTGGTCGAAATGCGCGTGGGTGGACGCCCCGATGTCGGTGGCGGTGACGGGAAAGTCGTGGAAGTACCAGTCCCAGCGGCGCGAGGGATGGTTGCGCCACGGATCGATCATGACGCTCACCCCTTTCGGGGAGGTGATCCTGAACGCGGAGCTGCCGTAGTAGGCGATCTCGACCGGGCCGTCGCGCGGCGTCGAGCGGTCGGCCTGGATCTCGATCATCCGGTTGTGGTTGCTCGTCATCCGCCAGACGTTCAAGCCGGTGTCGATGTCGGTCATGGTCCGCTCTCCGCGGGCATACTGGATACCAGTTGCCGGATGCCGGACGGCGAGGATTCGGGACTCGGCGTCAGCCCTTTCCAGCACTTCGGAGGCGTCGAGCCGACGAGGCGCACCGCCGGAACGTGACGCCCTACTTCGTCCCGTAGATGCGGTCACCCGCATCGCCGAGCCCGGGCACGATGTAGCCGTGATCGTTCAGGTGCGAGTCGACGGCGGCGGTGTAGATCGGTACGTCCGGATGCGCCTGCCGAAACGCCTCGATCCCCTCGGGAGACGCGAGCAGACAGGCCATCTTGATGCGTTTCGCGCCCGCCTCCTTGATCCGCGCGACGGCGGCGATGGCCGAGTTCGCGGTGGCGAGCATCGGATCGAGCACGATGACCGGGCGGTCTTCGAGGTCGTCGGGCACCTTGAAGTAATACTCCACTGCGACGAAGGTTTCCGGATCGCGATAGAGCCCGATATGGCCCACCCGGGCCAGGGGCACCAGATCGAGCATCCCCTCCAGCAGGCCGTTGCCCGCGCGCAGGATGGAGATCAGCGCGAGCTTCTTGCCCGAGATGAAGGGTGTCTGCATCTCCGTGAGCGGCGTGCTGATGGTGCGCATTTCGATGGCGAGGTCGCGGGTCACCTCATAGCCGAGAAGCAGCGCGATTTCGTTCAGCAACTGGCGGAACTTCGCGCTCGGCGTGTCCCGGCGCCGCATGATCGAGAGCTTGTGCTGGACGAGGGGGTGATCGACTACGGTGACGTCGGCCATCCTGAAGAGGCTCCGTGGCATCGGGTTCGCATCGGGACGCGGGTGATCGTGGACCGCCGATGCGAATCATCCCCGGTTCGCGGACCGCGAAGCAAGCGGGGCGGTGACACCGGGCGAGCGGGGGCGCCGCAGGATCACCATCCGGGGCACGCGGGAGAAAGGGCGGCCCATGATCCATCGCGAACGGTTTCCGGCCCGGCTTCCGCGACCTCCGCACACCCTCACCACGGTGGACGCCTCGCGGTGGCGCCCGCCCGCCGTCCCGGCGCCGTACCCTGCCGTCGGGGCTGGTCGTCCGGCCCCCGCGGCCTGCCGCCCGTTTCGACTTCTCGACCCGGCGCCGGCCGCATACACCGGCGATCCTGGTCGTCCAGCCCCCGGCCCTTCCGCCTGTTTCGACTTCTCGACCCGGCGCCGGCCGCATACGCCGGCGATCCTGGTCGTCCAGCCCCCGGCCCTTCCGCCTGTTTCGACTTCTCGACCCGGCGCCGGCCGCATACACCGGCGATCCTGGTCGCCCAGCCCCCGGCCCTTCCGCCCGTTTCGACTTCTCGACCCGGCGCCGGCCGCATACGCTGGCGATCCTAGTCGTCCAGCCCCCGGCCCTTCCGCCGCTTCAACTCCTCCTCGCCGACCGGCCGCTCGGTGAAATAGCCGGCCGCCTTCTTCGCGTCCATCTCGACGCTCGCATCGTCCGGGATCAGCGCGTCGGGGATCGCCACCCGCTCCACGATCTCCAGCCCCTGGCGCACCAGGGCATCGTGCTTCATGTTGCTCATCGACACGAAGCGGTCGATGCGCGACACCCCGAGCCAGTGCAGCACGTCCGGCATCAGCTCCTGGAAACGCATGTCCTCGACCCCGGCCACGCATTCGGTGCGTTCGAAGTAGGTCTCGGCCCGGTCGCCGCCCGCCTGGCGCTTGCGGGCGTTGTAGACGAGGAACTTGGTGACCTCGCCGAGCGCACGGCCCTCCTTCCGGTTGTAGACGACGAGCCCGCACCCGCCCTCCTGGGCGGTCCGGATGCACACCTCGACGCCGTGCGCGAGATAGGGCCGGCAGGTGCAGATGTCGGAGCCGAAGACGTCGGAGCCGTTGCATTCGTCGTGCACGCGGCAGGCGACTTCACGCCGGGGATCGGCGATCGCGCCCGCGTCGCCGAAGACGTACACGGTGATGCCGCCGATCGGTGGCAGAAAGACCTTCAGATCACCGCGGGTCACTAGCTCGGGGAACATGCCGCCGGACTGTTCGAACAGGCCCCGGCGCAGATCGCTCTCCGCGATGCCGAAGCGCTCGGCGATCCCCGGCAGATACCACACCGGCTCGATCGCCGCCTTCGTCACCCGCGCATCGCCGTTTTCGGTGAGGACCTCGCCGTCGGGCCGGAGCCTGCCCGCCGCGATCGCTTCGCGGAACTCGGGCATGTTCACCCGCGCCCTGGTCACCGCGATGGTCGGGCGGATGTCCCAGCCCTCGGCGAGCTCGCCGGCGAACGCTTCGCTGACCAGATGGCCGTAGGGGTCGAGGGAGACGATGGACGATGGATCGCTCCACTGCCGGTGCGGACCGATACGGGTGGCCGGGGCGGTGTCGGTGAGGTCCGGAACGTGGAAGGGATCGAGGGTCCCCGCCGCCACCGCGAGGGCGCGGTAGAGCGAATAGGCGCCGGAGTGCGCCCCGATCGTGTTGCGCTGCGCGGTGAGGGTGCCGACGACGGGGCCGCGCTGCGCCGCGCTCTCCGCGCCCCAGCGGACCGGGGCGGCCGAGCCGCGGCCCGCCGGATGCGAGTGCAGCTTGATGTGCCGGGGGTGCGCCGGACGAGCGTTCACGTCGGGCCGGGATGGGCGACGAAGCATTCGGACCACCTGTTCGGTCAGGCAAGGGACGAAAATAGCAGAAACGCCCCGCGGCCGAGGTCGAAGCAGGTCATGCCGGTCTGTCCGATGCCTTCCGGTGCCACGAGCAGCGGCGGCGAATTTCGGCGGCGACGCGCGCGGCCTCGTCGATCGGTTCGTACGTCCAGGTCCCGAGCGTACCGTCGAACGGACGGGTCACGCCTTCCTCGCGCAGCATGGCGTGAAAGGCATCGAAGCGGGCGTTGCCGCCGTCTACCGCCGCCACGTGGACCGGCTTTCCGGTCGAGGCCGCCTCGGAGATCATCGAGACGGAATCCTCGGTGACGACGAGATGCCCGGCAAGCGCGAGCATCCCGAGATACGGGTTGTCGCCGGTTCCGTCCCAGATCCAGGCCCGCGGCAGTCGTTGCCGCAGCATGGCGACGACCTCGGCGCCGGTGCGCCGTGACGGCGTGATCGCGACGGAACCGCTGACCCACGCGAGGCCGTCGGCCAGCGCCGAGACCCGGCCCGGCGTCAGGCGGTGCACGCGACTGTTGCCGCCGAGGAGGACCGCGACCGCCGGGGAGCCCAGCCGATCCCGCCAGAACGCTGCCGCGGCTTCGAGTTTCGCCGGGGTAATCCGGTGCAGCGCGCCTCGGGTGGGCAGGACGTTCTCGCCGCTCATGCCGTCGTGGTACGGCGGTGCGACGAGATCGAAGAAGCGCGCCGGCGCCTGCGGATTCTGGACGTGGACGGTGAAGGTGCGCCCCCGGCTGGCCTTGCGTATCGCGATGGAGACCGCGACGCTGCGCCGCCCGCAGGTGATGAGCACGTCCGGCCAGTGTGGCGCCAACGGCTCGCGCAGGCCCGTGAGGGCAAGCGGGCAGAGGTGGCCCGGCAGCAGTGACCAGGGCGCGCGCAGATGGACCGTCTTGGCTTCGACCGGCCAGCCGACGGCTTCGGCGAGGCCCACCGCCTGGCTCACGACGCCGGCTCCGCCGCTGGTCAAGGCCCAGATGCGCCTGCCCGGTCGGTGCGCCCGGACAGGCTGGCTCGTGGCGGTCATGCCACCCCCCGCCGCCCGGCTTCGCGGGTTCGCTCGTCCGTCATGGTCGATCGGGTCCCCTGGTTCGACGCATCGCATATGGGAATCGAATCGCCCGTGCAGCGCAAACCGAGCCTTCCCCGATTCGGGTCCATTTCGAGGGTGAGGCCCCTCGTGCCGTGTCCCGTTTGACAGAAGGAGCATGTGAATCGAATAGTCCGCGCGGCGTGGGTGGTCCGGATCGGTGCAACGGCCCCGGCCCCTTCACGCACGAGGACCCGCGGAGGACAGGCATGGGCGATCCGGTTCGATTGGCGCTGTTCGGCGCAGGCGGCATCGGCGCGCGCCATCCCGGGCTCGCGGGCGAGGAGCCCGGGTGCGAGATCGTTGCGGTCGCGGATCCCGCAGAGGCGGCGGCGGAGGTCGCCGGGAGCCACGGCGCCCGCTTCTATCGTGGTTATCGGGAGATGCTGGACCGCGAGCGGCTCGACGGGGCGATCGTCGCCACCCCGAACGATTCCCACGCGCGGGTCGGTATCGCCTGTGCCGAGTGCCGGCTGCCGGTGCTGGTGGAAAAGCCGATCGCCGACGCCCCGGGACCGATACGGAGATCGGCGCCGGCCGGCGACGCCGATCCGGGGAAACCCACGGGCGCCCCGGCCGGACAGCTTGACAACGGTATCCCGTCAATGCAGGTTTCGGACTCGGTGTTCCGCCGGCAATTCCCACCAACGTCCCGGACACGGTCGCGTCATCGGGATTTCGCGGTTTCCCTGCCGTCCGGGCATCCGGCCGTGGTGGTTCGACGGGCGCTTTCGGGTCTGGCGGGAATTGCCGGATTTCCACCCTCGACGTTGACGAGACGGTCCCGTTGTGCTGGCATTGCCGGAGAGGCAATTCTCGATGGCCAACGCTGGAACACTCGTCGATACAGGCACGGCCCGGCAAGCCGAAAGGCTGGTTCGCGATTCTCGATTCCTGCTCCTGGGGTTCAAGGCGCCGTGGTGCCCGCAGTGCGGCCCCCAACGGGGCGTGGTGGAGCGGGTACAGGACAGGTTCCGCGACCGGATGGACTTCGCCTACCTGGATCTGGCGGCCGACGAGAGCGGCGTGGAGACCTTCTCGGTGAGGACGCTGCCGACGCTGCTCCTCTTCGAGAACGGAAAGGAAATCGCGCGGCTCACGGGATTCACACCCGCACCCAAGCTCATTTCCTCGCTCGATCGCCTTCTGGGCTCCGATTGAACGGGGCTCGGGCCTTTACCGAACACCGGACAACGGAGGTACCGAAATGGCCTTGATCGAAAAAGCTCCCAGGATCGTCGACACGGTCGTCGAAGAAGGAGAATCGGCGGCATTCATTCCCTATCCGGATCTCGGCGAGAATTTCGAGAACGTCCCGGTCCGTATCCGCCCCGATCTTTTCTACTATTCGGCCCGTATGGGTTTCAGACTCAACTGCAACAAGGTCTACCTGCACGTGCCGTGGATCGCCGAGCACCTGTTCCGCCTCAACAACGCCGTCATGCGCGACGAGCGCAACAACCTTAGCGAGCACCTGAAATACCGGATCGCCCTGTCGGTTTCACGGACCAACGAATGTCCCTACTGCGTCTCCCATCATGCCGGCACACTGAAACGCAGGTGGGAGTACGGGGAAGCCGATCTGGAAACGCTCCTTCACCAGGAAGATCCCACCGATGAACGTGAAGCCGTGGCCATGGAGTTCGCAACCCAGGCTTCGCTCGACCCGGCCGGCGTCTCCGATGAGTTGAGAGCGAAGCTGGCCGCCCACTTCACGCCCCAGGAAGTCATGGAGATCGTCGTGCTCGTCGGTTTCTGGAAGATGTACAACTTGATGCACGCGGCCATGGCCCTGCCGATCGAAGATCCGATGAGCGGCCTGGAAAAATGGATGCACGTGCAGCCGAAGACCTGAACCACGCATCCGGCCAGCGCGCGTTCCGCAACGCGCTCGGCCAGTTCCCCACCGGGGTTTGCGTCGTCACCGCACGGGCGGCCGAAGGTGAAGACCTCGGCATGACCATCAGCTCGTTCAATTCGCTGTCGCTCGATCCGCCCCTGGTCCTGTTCAGCATCGACCGGCGGTCCCACAGCCTGGACAAATGGGAGGCGGCCGAGGGGTATGCGATCAACATCCTGGCCGAAAGCCAGAAGGACGTATCGGGCCGGTTCGCGCGGCCCCTGGGCAACAAGTGGACCGGCATCGACTTCGAGCGCGGCCACGCGGATGCGCCGCTGTTGCGCGGCGCCATCGCATGTTTCGAGTGCGGTCCCTTCACCAGCCATGACGGCGGCGACCACGTGCTTTTCATCGTCAGGGTCGTCCGCTTTCGGACGTTCGCGAATCGTTCCCCGCTGATCTTCTGCAAAGGCCACTACGGCACCTTGAAACCGACCGGCGAGCCGGCGCCCCTCTGGCCGCTCGCCATCCACTATTGACAATCGTCGGATGCCGGGTTCCGGCATGGGAGAATCGCAATGGTCAAGACAGGCGAACAGCACATCCAGGCATTGAAGGA
Source organism: uncultured Gammaproteobacteria bacterium (assembly GCA_958295465.1). Taxonomy (GTDB): domain Bacteria; phylum Pseudomonadota; class Gammaproteobacteria; order HK1; family HK1; genus HK1. The sequence goes on along the minus strand of OY282353.1, from coordinate 4,878,204 downwards.
CGGACGGCAGGTCTACCTGAACGGCGGAATCGTCAGGGACGTCACCACCCATCCGGCGTTCCGCAACGCCGTCGCATCCGTCGGAAAGCTCTACGACTTCCAGAGCCGCCCCGCCAACCTCGATCTGATGACGTTCCGGACGCCGGACGGCAAGGGACGCGCGAACCGGATCTGGCAGCTCCCGGGGAGCTACGACGAGATGGTCGAACGCCGCAGGGCGTTGGAGACCTGGACCGAGCTGCACGGCGGGTTTCTCGGCCGCGCGCCGGACCACGTCGCTTCCTGCATCTCCGGCATGTACATGGGAATGGACATCTTCGAAGAGTACGACAAGGAACGCGCCGGCGCGCTCTCCGACTATTACCACCATGCCCGGGACAACGAGCTCTACCTGACCTACGTGATCATCAACCCGCAGGCCGATCGATCGAAGGCCGCCCATGAGCAGGTGGACGAATTCCTCACCGCCGGGGTGGTCGACGAGGACTCGGAAGGGTTGACCATCCGCGGCGCAAAGATGCTCGCCACCGGCGGCATCATGGCCAACGAGGTGTTCGTCACCTGCATCCAGCCCTTGCAGCCCGGCGACGAAAAATACGCCGTCTCGTTCACCGTGCCGATGAACGCCAGGGGGTTGAAGATCCTGTCACGCAAATCCTACGAGGAGCACGCGCCCAGCGTCTACGACAATCCCCTCGCGCATCGCTTCGACGAGAACGACGCGGTGCTGTACTTCGACGACGTGAAGGTTCCCTGGGATCGCGTGTTCATCAACCAGGACACGCAGATGTGCCTGAAGCAGTTCCATGCCACGCCCGCGCACGTCTACCAGAACTATCAGGCGCAGATCCGCTTGATGGTGAAGATGCGCTTCATGCTGGGCATCGCCAAGCGGATTACGGACACCAACGGCGTCACCAATTTCCCGCAGGTCCGGGAAATCCTGGGCAATCTCGCCGCCGAGGCGATCGTCGTCGATGCGCTCGTGCACGCCATGGAAGCCAAGGGTCAGCAGCGCGGGGAATACTTCCTGCCTGACCGGCATACCCTGTATGCCGCGCAGGTGGTCACGCAGCAGCTTTATCCGCGGATGATGACCACGTTGCGGGACCTGGCCGGCGGCGGGATGATCATGCTGCCGTCGTCGGTCGCCGATTTCGCGAACCCCGAGATGCGCAGGGTGATCGAGAAGACCCAGAAGTCCCCGGCCAGCGACTCCGAAGGCCGGGTCAAGTTCTTCAAGCTCGCCTGGGACGCGGTGGGTTCGGAATTCGCGTCCCGCCATACACAGTACGAGATGTTCTATGCCGGCGCGACGTTCGTCACCAAGGGGCACAGTTTCCGCACCTTCGACTGGGATCGGTGCACCGGAATGGTGGACCAGATGCTCGACAGCTATTCCCTGGAAGACGAGCTCTCGCGTATCCGGGCGGATACGGTGTCGGCCGCGGCGTAACGGCCACGGACCGGCGCCTTGTCCGTGAGTTCCTGGGAAAGGCGACGGAGGATGATTCACCCACCGGCTTTTGATTCCGGCAACACCGGGTCAGGGAGATCGTCGATGAAAGTCAACAAGGAACACAGCGAATTCCATGCCCTCGACATGGACGAAGGTTGGCACGTGCCGCCCGGCTACCCGGAGGGCATCGAGCAGAAAATCCTGGCCGGCTCGATCGACGAGGAAAACAGGCAGGGCAGCCGCACCCGGCTGCTCAGGTTCGCGCCGGGCGTGTTCACGACCCGGCCCTTCATCCACGAGCACTGGGAAGAGGTCTACCTGATCGCCGGAGACCTCACGGTGGGCAACGATGCGAACGGCGACGGCGGCGAGTCCTTCGCCCCGAACACCTACGCCTGCCGGCCGCCGGGCGTCTACCACGGCCCGTTCAAGTCGGAGCGTGGATGCGTGCTGCTCGAGATCCACTACTACGACTGAGGCCCTCTCGTTCGAGTGCATGGTCCGCGTCGGCCGGGGCGGTCCAACCTCGGCGCGTCACGATCTCCATCCCGTTCGTCAGCGGCGGCAAGGAAGGGACGGGGAGTCCCTTCCCCACCGCTCGGCGCCGTTCTCAGCCCTGGACCTGCTGGGTCCCGAGCAGCCGCCACTTGCCGTTGTCGATCTCGATGACGTAGACCGGCTTCAGGGCGTCACCGTCCGGTCCGAAGGAAATGGATCCTTCGAGGGCCGGAAAGTCCTTCATGACGGCAAGCCGGTCCCGAATGGCCGTTCGCTCGGCCTCCAGCTTGTCAGGGTCGCCGGTCACGCCGGCCTGTTCCATGGCGTGGGCGAAGAACAGGACGATGTCGTAGGTGGCCGCGTCGAACTGCGCCGGCAGCGTCCGCTCGCCCTCGGCCTTCGCGCGCCTGGCGAACTCCGCGGCGAACGCCCGGGTGCGGTCGTCGAGGTCGGCGAAGAAAGTCGTCGGCAACGTGGTCGTGTTGCCCGGCTCGCCCATGCGCTCCGGCAGATCCGGCGCCGCGATCGTCGATCCGGCGACGAGGCGGCCTTGGTGGCCCTGCCGGCGCATCTCCGTGACGAGCTTGATCGCCTGTTCCGGCGGCGCACCCACCGCGACGAGGTCGGTCGGTGACGAAGCAAGCTGCGAGACCTGGGGCGAGAGGTCGAACGCGGACAGCTTGAAGGTCACGACGTCCTCCACGGGAATGCCCACCTTTTCGAAGATCGCGGGAAAGACCCTCGTGCCCATGACCTTCGAGATCGTGTCGTCCGTGGCGTGGGCGATGGAGGCGCTGCGAACCGGGATGCCTTTCTGTTTCAGGGTCTTCATGACCTGGGCGAACATGTACCCTTCGTTCGACGTATTGCGGAAGGCGAACTTGAACGGCTCGGCCAGGCCCGGAGCCGACGAGGCCATCGGCATGGTGACGATCTTCAGCCGCTCGGCGATCGGGAACGCGACGCGCGCTTCCGACGAGCTGAACGGCCCGATGATCGCCAGCACCTTCTCGTCCTTCTCGAGGGTGCGCACGCCGACGACCGCCTGCTCCGGCTTTCCGGAGGAATCGAACGTTTCGATCCGGAGCTTCTTGCCGTTGACGCCGCCCTTGGCGTTGATCTCGTCGACGGCGATCTGCGCGGCGATCTCGTTGGTTTTCGAGAGGCTCACGAACGGGCCCGTCTTCGCGGCGATATAGCCCAGGACCAGATCCTGCGCTGCCGTGGCCGCCGTGAAGCCGAGGCCGAGCGCCGCAGTCATGGCAGTGGCGATGAATCCGTGGAATTTCATGACTTGCCTCCTTCGTTCCGGTTGGTGAACTTGAACATCGACGGTTGATGAACGTGGACGTCGGCGGTCGGTGAACGTGAGCGTCAGCGCCGGCCGCAGGGGGCCGGCTGCCCGTCCTCAGCCCGCGCCGTCCTGACCGAGGTAGGCTTCCTCGATCTTCCCCCCTTCATGAAGCTGCGTCGGGGTCCCCTCGGCGACACAGCGGCCCAGCTCCAGCACGTATGCGCGGTGCGCGATTTGCAACGCCTTGCGCGTGTTCTGCTCGACCAGCAGGATGCCGAGCCCTTCGTCGTTCAATTGACGAAGCAGTTCGAACAGCTCGCCGACGAGCTTGGGGCTCAGCCCCAGCGAGGGCTCGTCCAGCATCAGCAGGGTCGGTCTGGCCATCAGGGCGCGGCCGATGGCGAGCATCTGCTGCTCGCCGCCCGACAGCGTCGAGGCGGACATGGCGCGGCGCTGGTCCAGATTCGAAAACCGGGCGTAGATCGCTTCGAGATCGTCGTCGAGATCGGCGGTGTCCCCGCGGTTGCAGGCGCCCAGGCGCAGGTTTTCGTCCACGGTGAGGCTGACCAGGATCCGCCGGCCTTCCGGCACCAGGGCGAGACCGCCGGCGATCCTGGTATGCGTCGCGCGCGGCGGCAGCTTCCGGCCGGCGAAACGCACCTCGCCGCCACGGGGAGCCACGAGGCCGTAGATCGACTTGAGCAGCGAGGACTTTCCGGCGCCGTTCGCGCCGAGCACCGCGACGACCTCGCCCTCGGTCACCGAAATCGAAACGCCCTTGACGGCCTCGATGCGGCCGTAGGCCACTTCGAGATCCTGCGTTTCCAGCAATGCTTTCACCTTGCCTCTCACCCGTCCTCTCACTCGGCGGCCGAACTCGGACAGGCTTCGATGTCCCGTGCCGCCCGGCGGACCTCCGTACCGGCCACTTCGGGATCCCGTGTTTCCGGCAACGTCTCCACCTTTCCTCCCGCCCGCACTCTCACCCGGCGTCCGAACCCGGACAGGCTTCGATGTCCCGTGCCGCCCGGCGGACCTCCGTACCGGCCACTTCGGGCTCCCGTGTTTCCGGCAACGTCTCCACCTCGCCTCCCGCCCGTCCTCTCACTCGGCGTCCGAACCCAGGTAGGCTTCGACGACCTGGGGCTCCCGGCGGACCTCCGCGGGTGTCCCCTCGGCGATCTTCTGCCCGAAGTCGAGCACCACGACGTGCTCGCACAGCGCCCCGACGAACTGCATGTCGTGCTCGACGACGACGATCGTCTTGCCCTCCTCGGCGATGCTCCGCAGCCGCTCCTTCAGCGCCTCGGTCTCCTGCGGGTTGAGGCCGGCCGCCGGCTCGTCGAGCAGCAGCACGTCCGCCCCTCCGAGCAACGCGCGCGCGATCTCTATCTGCTTCTGCACGCCATAGGGGAGGTCGTTCACCTGGCTGCCGGCAAACTCCGCCAGTCCGGCCCGCTCCAGCGCGTCCGTCGCCTCCCGTGCCCAACGGGACCCCCGGGCGGAGCGCACGGGATACAGGACCTCGGCCAGCTTGAAGATGCGGGGCGTCTGCCCGATCAGGACGTTCTCCAGAACCGTGAGGTGCGAGACGAGCCGGATGTTCTGAAAGCTCCGCGACACCCCGCGGCGCATCCGCAAGCGGGACGGTACGCCGGTGATGTCCTCCCCGTTGACCTGGATCCGCCCGGCCGTGACCGGATACACGCCGCTGATCAGGTTGAAGACGGTGGACTTGCCCGCGCCGTTGGGACCGATCAGGGCTGTGCGCTGGCCGCGCATCACGCCGAACGACAGATCCCGGATGACCTCCAGCCCGCCGAAGGACTTGGACACCCCGTCCAGGCGCAGGACGGGGGCGTCAGCCACGGGGTCGTCCCCTGTCGTCGCCCATGCGTTGCGCCGCTCGTTCACGGGGATGCAGGACCGGCGCGTCAGCCACGGGGTCGTCCCCTGTCGTCGCCCGTGCGTTGCGCCGCTCGTTCACGGGGACGCAGGACCGGCGCGTGTCAGCCATGGGATCGTCCTGCCAGCGCGCCGCCGCCGAAGAGGCGCCTGACGGCGCGAAGCTCCCCGGCGGTGACCAGCCCCTGCGGGCGCAGGATCATCGTCGCGATGATCAGGACCGCGAAGATCGCGTAGCGCCACTCCTCGCTGCCGCGCAGCACCTCCGGCAGCAGGGTGAAGAAGAAGGCGCCGAGCAGCGGGCCGAACACGGTCTGGGTGCCGCCGAGGAGGACGAACAGGACCACGGAGATGCTGAACAGGATCGAATAGTTCTGGGGCTCGATGTAGCTGAAGTGGTGCCCGTACAGCCCCCCGCCGAGCCCCGCGAAGGCCGCGCCGATGGCGAAGGCGAGCGCCTGGTACCGGCGGACGTTGATGCCGAATAGATCGGAGACGGCTTCGTCGTCGTGCACCGCCACCATGTTCAACCCGAACCGGGTCCGTTCGAGGAAGGCGGTGACCAGAAACACGGCGAAGGCGAACACCGCGATGCCGCCGATGCCGAGATAGGCGAGCACCGGGTAGCCCGCCGCCCCGCCCACCACTTCGAGGTTGAGGAACAGGGATTGCAGCACCTGGCCGAAGGCGAACGTGGCCAGGGCGAGGTAGATGCCCCTGGTCCGCAGCACCGGCACCGCAATGATGAGCGCGAGCACGAACGTCACCATCCCGGCGCCGATGCAGGCCAGCCAGGGCGATACGCCGTATTCGTTGCTGGCGTACGCGGAAACGTAGGCGCCGACGCCGACGAACCCGGCCACCCCCAGGTTGAGCTGGCCGGCCGCCAGCGGCCAGTAGACCGCGTAGGCGAAGATGACGTTCAGCAGGAGGATGACGAGAACGCCTTCGAGATAGCCGCTCATGTCAGAACTTCTCCCGGACGATCCCGGACGCGCCGAGCAGGCCGGTCGGCTTGAAGAACAGGATTACGAGCAGCAGGCCGTAGACGGAGAAGTCGACGAAGTCGGCGTTGAAGAAATGGATGGACAGGACTTCCACCACGCCGATGAGCAGCCCGCCGAGCACGGAGCCCCAGACGTTGCCCATGCCCCCGATCACCATGGCCGAGATGCCCTTCAGCGCGACCTCCTCGCCCATGAAGGGGTGCACCTGCTGGTAGTTGAGCGCGAACAGCATGCCGCCGAGCGCGGCGAACAGCCCGCCGATGACGAACACCATCGGCACCAGCCTCGCGACCACGACCCCCAGGATCTCCGCGGTGGAGGGGCTTTCCGCGATGGCGCGGAGGCCCCGGCCCATCTGCGTCTTCTGCAGCAGCATCCGAAGGCAGAAGACCAGGCCGATGGCCAGGACGAGGCTCACCAACTGCGGAATGCTGACGACCAGCGAGGCAAAGCGGATGTTCAGATCCGCGAACGGCAGCACCACGCGCTGCAAATCGGACCCCCACTGCACCAGCACCAGGTTCTCGAACAGGATCAGGAACCCCATGGAGCTGACCAGCGGCACGTAGTGGTCCGACGAGCGCATCCAGCTATAGGTGCACCGCTCCACCACGAGGGAAGCCACCGCCCCGACGGCGAGCGCGCCGAGAATGGCCAGCGGCCAGGGCAGGCCCATCTTCAGAAGCGCCCAGGTGAAGACGCCCGAGAGCATGAACACGCCGGGGATGCTGAAGTTCAGGAAGTTCAGGATCCCGATGGTCAGCGTGAACGCGACCGCGACCAGGACGTAGATCCCACCCAGCATCAGCCCGTTGACGAGCTGTTGTTCCAGCATGGCAGCCCCCGCCCTGTCGCCCGCCTTTCCGATGGCGAGAGTAGGTGAACAGGTCAGGTGAAACAACCCGCCGTGGTGCCTGCCACGAGCCGGTTCAGAGCCTGAACGCTCGACTGCGACGGATTCCGTTCACGCCGCTGTTCGCCGAATATGTGCGCTGAGGAGCGAATCGGCTTCTACGGCCGTGCGGGGTGACGGAGCGTGCGGCCCGACGGGGGAACCGGCTCTACGACGAGCCTGAATCCCTCGTGCGCCGCCTCGAATACGGCCTCCGGTACGGCAACACGTACCCTTCCTGTCTGGCGTCCCTCGCGTAGGCCCTGATCGTCATGATCGGCACCCTGCCGCCCGGATGCTCCGCCCGTACGCGCTTCTGTATCTCCCGATACGGTAATCCAACGGATCGGGCGCCGGGGGCGTCCGGTTCCACCGGCCGGCGCGTGTCGCGATCCTCGTAGTAATCGACATGGGCGAGGGCCGCCATGATCGCCGTCTTGATCTCGCCGCGCCGCGGGCGCCGGCGGGCCTTGGGCAGCCACGCCGCCGACAGCGAAAGCAGGCCCGCCAGCATCGACTGCGCCCTGACGTCGCCGCGCTCGGTCGGCTCCCCACCCGCCGGTGGGGCTTTTCGGGGCCATGGCAGTGACGCGGCGAACAATGAGAACAGGCCCGTCGGGAGCGACTTCCGAGCGCCGTCGCGCCGGATCGGGTCCCCTTCGGGCCGGGGCCGCCGGGGCGGTGGACAATCGCGTCCCACGTCCGGCGCCATCCATCAATCATGCGTTGTAGTCATGTTCGTACATCTTCCGCTCCGGATTCCAGCGGAGTCGACACTGTCGACCATACGAATCGATATGGAGCCTCCCTTTGCCGCCCCCCGCCATCGCGAGCTCCTCTTCGCTCAGAGGGGTGTTCGGATCCACCGGCATGGCGACGTGGACGGTGTCCGCGGCGTCCGCCACGAACCGGACTTCCATCCCCGGCGGCAGATCCACGCCCTCCTCGGCCAGCACGGCCCCCGGGTCCTCCTCGCAACGCGCGCGGAACGCTGGATCCGTGCGGTAGGCACGGCTCAGGGCCATCAGCCTCTCCCATTGTTTCATCAGCAACTTCTGCAACGGTGTCAGCGAGTTCGTTTCCATTGCCTTCCCGTCTCCAGTGGGGCCTTTCCGGTGTGCTTGTCGTCCTCTTCCGTATTTTCCCGCGATCATGAGGGCGAGGGTGACATGTAATACACCGACGGGGTGTGCGTATACCCTAATTTGGCGTGGCAGGGGCGCCCGCGATTCCGCGCAGCGGAATCGCCAAGCGACCGCGTCAGCGGTCGCCGCTCGCAGATTCTTTCGGAATGTCGCGCGAGATCCGGTCGCCCAGTGGCCGAAAACGCCGCCGGGGAGGCAATCCGTCGATGGATCGTCACTCGCGTGGCTCCGGATCAATCGGGAGGCTCGGGCAGCACGATGTGCAGGAGCTTGTCCGTATTGAACAGCAGCTTGACGGTGGCCCCCTCCGGAATGTCGAGACCTTCGTCCTTGAGCACCCGGGCCGGATCCGCGTCCATCTCCGCCTTGAAGTCGGGGTCGCCGTAATACTTGGCGACCACGTCGGCGTAGATCCGCTGGTTGCGTTCAATGCGTTCGGGGGTCAGTTCCGCGAGCGCCGCATCCAGGTCGGTCGCCTTCCGGTCGCCGGGCATCGGACGAGCCTCCCTCACCAACGATGATGACACGGGCCGATTCTTGCCATTCCGTTCGGGATTGCAAGGACCGGCTTGGCAGGAGCGTTCAGCGGCCGGATATAGTGTCGCACGCCGTGCCGGTGCGGGAGAGGGAAGTGGCCGCCATACATCGGGGGAATCCGCGTTCCACGCGGCCGCGACGGGCTTCCGGATTCATCCCCACCGGCTCGTCCGGCAGGCTCGTGGCCGCGCACCATCCGCCACTCCACCCCCGTCCCATGCCTTGAGCCGAGACGATCCGTGAACCGGGTGCTCATCGCCAACCGCGGCGAGATCGCGGCGAGGATCCTGCGTGCCTGCCGGGCCGCGGGTCTCGAAGCGGTCGCGGTGCATTCGACTGCCGACCGGGACACGCCGTACCTCTCCCAGACGGATCGCGCGGTGTGCATCGGGCCGCCGGCGGCGGCGCGGAGCTACCTGCTGGCGGATGCCCTGCTCGCCGCCGCGCTCGGCACCGGATGCGATGCCGTCCATCCGGGCTACGGGTTCATGGCGGAGAACGCGGCCTTCGCGCGGCGCTGCGCAGAGCACGGGCTCACGTTCGTCGGACCGTCGCCGGAGGCCATCGAGCTGATGGGGGACAAGATCGCCGGCCGCGCCGCGGCGGCCGCGAACCATGTCCCCGTGGTGCCCGGATCGGATGCGAGCATTTCCGACATGGACGCGGCGAGGCACCAAGCCGCCGACGTCGGCTATCCGCTGCTGTTCAAGGCGAGCGCGGGCGGTGGCGGCCGGGGCATGAGGGTGGTGAGCTCCCCGGCCGAGCTGGAACAGCGGCTCGCCCAAGCCGGGGCCGAAGCCGCGGCGGCGTTCTCCGATTCGCGCATCTACATGGAACGCTACTTCCCGAGGGTCCACCACGTCGAGGTCCAGGTCTTCGGTGACCGTCACGGCAACCACGTCCACCTCGGCGAGCGCGATTGCAGCGCGCAGCGTCGCCACCAGAAGCTCGTCGAGGAATCGCCCTCGCCGGTGCTCGCCCCCGCACTGCGCCGGGAGATCTGCGAAGCCGCGGTCCGCCTCGCCCGCGGCGTCGGCTACGAGAACGCCGGCACCGTCGAGTTCATCTACGACCCGGCCGAGGCGCGCTGCTACGAACACGCGCATCCAGGTCGAGCACCCGGTGACCGAGATGGTGACCGGTACGGACCTGGTGCTGGAGCAGCTTCGGGTTGCAGCCGGAGAGCCGCTTTCGTTCACGTCCCAATCCATCGTGCACCGCGGCCACGCCATCGAATGGCGCATCAACGCGGAGGACCCCGAGCGCGGATTCCTCCCGACCCCCGGCCGGCTCACCCGGTGGTCGCCTCCACGCGAGACCCCGGCGGTGCGTGTGGATACTTTCGTGCACGCAGGCCAGACGGTGACCCCCTACTACGACTCGATGCTCGCCAAGCTCATCGTGAAGGGCGATTCCCGCGCCGAGGCGCTCGAACGCTCCGCCGCCGCCCTCGACGCCTTCGTGGTCGAGGGGGTGAGCACCACCATCGGGTTTCAGCGGGCGATGATCGAGCATCGCGACTTCATCGAAGGAAGGGTGCATACCCGCTGGATCGAGGAGAGTGACGACCGCTGACGCGGTCGCTTGGCGATTCCGTTGCGCGGAATCACGGGCGACCCGGCCGGCGTATGACTATCGAGAGCGGGTTCCGGCCGACTCCGCCTTGACATGGATCAAGAAGTCTGTTGTCCCGGCCGCCTCCAGTCCAATCTTGGACAGACGAACGGAAATGTGTACCCTATCTCCTCGAATTCACCCGTGAACGATGCGAAGCATCGTGGCCGAAGTGTATTTTCGGCAGTTTGGCCAGAAAAGCCAGACGATCGCGGCCTGTTCCAGAGGCGTTTCTCGTATACCGGGAAAGCGATCGGGTTTCCGCGGATCGGATGGCTCATGCGACACGTGTCGAGATGGCGGCGCTCGCGATGGCAAGGGATCAAGCACGAGGCCCCCGCCGGCAAGGAGTTTCACGGCTGGACGATTCTGACCGGCGACGGCGCGGCGTCGAACGGAAGAACCGTGGAAGCCACTCCGATCGAGTCGAACCCATACCATGCAGACATTTGCCTTAACCTACCTGAAGACGGCGACCGCCGGGAATTGCAAAAGCAACATTCCGTTGATCTGGCGGCTCGAGATCCAAAGAGACTTGACGAATTATCGCGCATGAAATCGGAAAATATCGGAGCAAAGGTAGATGGGATTCTGGCACACTGGATATATGGAGTTCCACGAACCTGTGGGGTTGGGTGAATTTCGTTTCTCACCGTCACCTTTGCGATTTCCGTGTAAACACTGTGATGAAATATGCAGTTCACTTGATGAGCTACGAAAACATCGCTTCGAGAGTCACCCTCTACGTCGCCCGATTCTGTACCTACAAGGACAAGAATTGAGTACACACTCAGTCCGCCAAATCACACGACCACTTGCCGCTGATGAAGTGAAAACGGAAGCATGTGAGAAAGTTTTCCTGAACGATCAAGAAATATCAGTCGATACTCTTCCCCACACGCTCGTTCGGATCTCACCGGGTATTCACAGATTGTTGCTGAGCGGAGCGAGTGTCACCGCAGAGTTTACGCTGAATTTCTGCATCGCGACCGAAGGTGATCTCAAAGGAATTGAAGATGAGTTCCAGAGGACTGCGAATAGACGACGACTTGACATTCGCGCTGTTGAGGAGTTCATCTCTGCTACAGCTATATTCGGTTCGGCATCAGGCTACCGTAACGGCATCTGTGCATATCTGTACGGGATTCTCGCGAAGGAAAGGGCTCCCGATTCCTCTCTTCCATATGAAGAGTATGTTAATAAATTCAATAAGGCAGTTGAAGATCTTGGAGAATACGAACGATCGCTGGCGCGAATCATACGCAGCCTTATTGAGTTTCACTTCAACCATTTCGAAGAAGCGGCCCGGTTCGCGAACAAAACCCGCATCGGCCGAGCGGCCGCAAGGTATACGGCTTGGTTGCAAAACCGAAAGAGCGAAGCGAAGAATAATGATAATTTAAATGACCCGCTGAACAATCTCGATGCCTTGGTTACGGACTGGGAGACTGAACAGATTGTCCGCTGGGCTGTCCGCCCGCTTGACTGTTTGGCACGTATGGCAACAGAGGTAGAATCCTTCTTGAATCACGATCTCCATGAGTATGACAAGGTGAAGTTGCACATCCTGTTGAGCGAGATTTATGTGACCTCTGGCGACGTCAGGAAGGCACTGCAACATGCCAGGACATTACGTAACGTACCGAAACTGGAAGGATGGGCGGAATCGATGATCCGTACACATTCCGAGGATCGCGATGATCAACTCTGATCCAGGCACACAGATCTCGCCGAAGGAGCGTCCGTCTGAGGACGCAAGTTCTTCAGAACAAACGGCGACAGCCGTAATCGGAGGCGTCGTTGGACAGAAAGGCCGTGCGAAGGCTTCGTCTCTCGATAACATTGGCCAACTGTTTCGCGCAGTTTACACAGGTGCGTTCAAACGATCGACGCTGAAAAGGGCGGAACTCAGCGCCATGCGTACCGGCTCCGAGCTGGACGAATCAGAGCGAGAGGAAATTCTCAATCTGGCGTTGTCGGATCGGATTCTCGACAGAACCCGAAAGTTAATGCTTCTCGGTATTTCGCTCGATACACTGACTGTTGGCAATCAGATTCGCGAATTCGCCGGTGAGGTGCTGCGCCGTCATCCTGCATTTCGCATGAAATCGATGACAGATGCGTTGGCGAACCTTCCAGAAGGAACAACGGAAGATCGCGCAGTCCGGATACTGGCGTCCCAAGACTATACGTCTCTGGCTTGGCCGGAAGGGATTGAGCCAACGAAGAAGAAGGAATCGGAGCAATGCAAAGCGAACGCGGTATATTGCTTACTGCTCTGGTTTTGGGCGACACGCGGAACCTCTGTCGATCGAATTCAGCGCTACATGCAGGAGAATTTGTGGAAATCCGTAACGCGGCGATACAATACTGAAGCAGAGAAACTCCATGTACTGGCAAGCGTTCGAGATCCTGCCGCAGCTTCGGTTACCAGCGCACTATTGGAGCAGCGAGCACTCAAGGAGAATCAGCGAGCGGAAGCCGCTCAGAGGGCTGAGGAACGCGCTGTGACACGAATGCAGGAGTTGAATAAACAGCTAGCCGACCTCGACGCGAAACTGGAGGCATCTAAAGCTGAAGTCGGTCGACTTGGAAAGAAGATCATGGAGGAATGCCAAGCGCATGCCGATGACAGGGCTCATCTCAAGAATGACTATGAACAACTACGCGGACGAGTTCTGCGCCGCTTGAAGGATGAGCTGTCGTTGCTTGACGAAGGACTCCACGCACTACGTCGTGAGCCGCCGAAAGTTCACGTCATGGTAGATCACGCGGAGCGTGCGGTCGATGGCCTCAAGCGTGAGATGGAGCGGCTGCGGAGGAGTAGCTGAAATGACGGTATTTGGATTCGATTTCGGGACGACGAACAGCCTGATGTCCGTCGTCCGCGGGGAAAGAACGATCAACTTTCTCGATGACGAACAGCGGCCTATTCCGTCGGTGGTTTGCTACGAAGGCGCGCAGAAAATCGTCGGCCGGGAAGCAAAGGAACGTCTAGCACAGGCCGGTCTCGGTGTTCATGGGAACATTGTTCGGTCACCGAAGATGTACTTGGGCAAGGATAGTGTGTTCGTCGAGGGAACGGAGAAGAATCCGGTGGAGATAGTGGCCGACGTGGTTCGGCATGTTCTTCAACAGGCGCAAAGTGGTGGCCAGGAGAGTGGAGACATCTCTCGGGCTGTTGTCACCATCCCGGTAGATATGGAGGGATCCCGGCGGCGGGCACTGCGGAATGCGTTCGGGCTTGCTGGATTGCGTATCGTGCAGTTTGTCCACGAGCCACTCGCGGCGCTATATGGTTTGTTCCGATATCAGGATCTCCCGAAGATGCTGCGTCGCTACGACAGGAAGCTCATTCTCGTATTCGACTGGGGTGGCGGGACGCTGGACCTCACATTGTGCCGGCCTTTGGGGGACATGGTGGTTCAGCTCATGAACGACGGCACGGATGAGGTCGGCGGCGACGTTTTCGATGAGACGATCATGAATCACCTCGTACGGAATGTCAGGATTACGCGCGATCTCGATGAAGGCGCCGACACGTATCCGGGCGCGAAATCCCGCTTGATGGATCGATGTGAGCGCGCCAAGATTGATCTGTCGTCCCGTGCAAATGTGGAGGTATACGTTGGCAGCTTCTTCCGGAACGTCGAAGAAGAAGAGTTCGACTATGCGCTGAGTCAGGATGAGCTTGAGAAGATAGTGGGTCCGTTGCTCGACAAAGGTTTTGAACGGATTGAGCGGCTCCTGGAGAGCGCTGGCTATGCCCAGGCGCAGGTAGCGCTTTGTGTAGCTACGGGTGGAATGTCCAACATGCCGGCGGTCAGGCGTCGGCTTCATGAGTGGTTCGGCCCGGAACGTGTCCGGGTGCCAGACAGCACGGCGACTCTGATTGCTGAAGGGGCGGCCTGGATCGCGGCAGATCAGGCTGAGCTCCAGATGGCGAAGAACATCGAGCTACTGCTTGCACGCAATTCATACCTTCCTATTGTCAAGGCCGGAACCGCTATGCCCACAGAAGGAGAGGTGCGGACTGACACGTTTCACCTCTACTGCACCGATCCACGTGATGGAACAGCCAAGTTCCAGATTTGCGCGCCGAAACGTGCGGGGTCGGCCATCTTGCCCAACGAGCCGAGAATCCACCTGGAGATCGTTACGGTGAAGGTCGATGCGAAGGCGAAAGCATTCGAGGAGAGATTGGAGCTGGATGTTCGAGTAAACGACGACTTGATTCTGGAAGCTCATGCTCGTTCGCTGAATATAAGAGACGACGAGCGGCGCGAAATTCACAACCTTGAATTCGGTCTCAGATTCCCTGCGGGCACTCAAACAACCGAATCCGGCGATAGCACCATACAAACAGATGACTTGAACGATGAAAAACCATCATTAGGCGCGCTCAGTGTGCGCGCGAACGTGGCCGATTGCGACGACCCGTCGCTTGTGCCAGGTGAGTTTCTCTATGAATACGATCCGAACTACTTCGACAAGAGGCTAAATCCGCCCGAGCAGCAGGTACGCGAGAGGCTCTACTACGAACCCTGCGCAGTTTGCGGCCGTGCGTCGAACGATCCGGCCTGCCGATGTTCGAGGTTGCTGCCCGGCGCAGATCAGGTCGTTCGCGGAAGAAGGTACCGATGAGCGGCGCGCCTGCATGCGAGGCTGAGACCGCTGCGCTGCCGGATACGCCGATTCAGGACGATCAGTGAACCGGGCGTCTGTTTCGCCACGATTCCCGATTCACGTCGCCCGGAGCCGCTCCACCAAGGGGGCGAGGAAGGGTTTGTGGGTCCGGATCTCGTCGAGGCTCAGGCCGTTCAGCTCGTAGGGCAGCACCAGCCACTTGTCCGTCTCGTGGAGGTAGTAGTCGGGGATGCGTCCGGTGCGGTTGCGCGCGGGCTTGTACCAGGGGGCCGCGATGCGCACGTCGTGCGGCATGTTCCGCCGGGTGCGCGCCGCCAGCCGGTCGATCACCGCCTTCACGTTGAGGCCGGTGCTGTAGACGTCGTCGACGATCAGCAGCCCGTCCTCCGCGTTCATGCTCTCGAGGAGGTACTGGGTGCCGTGGACCCGGATCTCCGAAGGCGTTTCATCGACCATGCGCTGGTACTGCTGCATGCCGCGGTAGGAGGTGCGCAGCGAGATATGGTCGATCGTGACGCCGAGATGCCGAAGGCACTCCTGCACCGCGATCCCCACCGAGCTGCCGCCGCGCCAGAGCCCGACGATGAAGCCCGGACGGAACCCGCTGTCGAAGATCTTCACGCCGAGTCGGTAGGCGTCGAGCAGCAGATCCTCTTCGGCGACGAACAGCTTCTCCAAGGGCATGGGCACACTTGCCTGCACGGTGGACAGGCCAACATACTGCACCGGCATCGGCGGGTAAATCACGGAGCCACGCGGGTGGCATCCCGGCCCGGGAGCCGTCGCCCGCCGGGAACGGGAGTCCACCGGGAAGACGGGCCGGCGGGGGCGCGGTTCGGCTCGACCGCCGCGGTGGGATGGATGCGGTTCGACGCCGGACCGCGCCTTCGGCTGTCCGGGCCCGTTGCAGGCCGCGCGGCGCGGTGGTCCGACGTCGGGGCCACGGTACCGCGTCGCGGCCGGTGGGCCGACCACACGGGGAAGCCGGATGCTCTACATCGGTGCGCAAGAGCTGCTGGAAGACGCCTTCGAGCTCGGGGCGAGGGTGCTCGAGAGCGGCTTCCATCCGAGCTTCATCGTCGCCATCTGGCGGGGCGGTGCCCCCATCGGGGTCGCGGTGCAGGAGCTGCTCGACTACTTCGGCGTGCACTCCGATCACATCGCCATCCGCACGTCCTCGTACAGCGGCATCGACGGGCGGGCGCCCGAGGTGCGGGTGCATGGGCTCAACTATCTCGTGAAGAACGTCGAGCACCACGATCGCCTGCTGATCGTCGACGACGTCTTCGATACGGGCCACACCATCGAGCAGGTGGTCGGGACGTTGCGGGAGAAGGCGCGGCGCAACACCCCGCACGAAATCCGCGTCGCGGTGCCGTTCTACAAGCCGTCGCGCAACCGCACCGCCCGTATCCCCGATTACTACCTGCACGAGACCGCGGAATGGATCAAGTTCCCCCACTCCCTGGAGGGGCTGACGCCGGAGGAGATCGCCCGCCACCGACCGGCCTTGCTCTCGGTGCTCCGGGAGGCGAGAGGCGACCGCTAGCGCGGTCGCTTGGCGATTCCGCCATGCGGAATCGCGGGTGCCCCAACAAGTGCCGCGGGAGGGGCACGCGATGACTTCATTTTGTGGTGAAAGAGAGCGCCCCATGACCGCGAAGCGCACGATTTCGCTGATCGACGTCACCCTGCGTGACGCGCACCAATGCCTCTGGGCCACCCGCATGACGACGGCGGCGATGGCGGACGTCGCGCCCCGCCTCGACCGGGCCGGATTCGAGGCGATCGACCTGATCGGCGACGCGGTCTTCGACGTCTGCGTGCGCTACCTGCGCGAGGACCCCTGGGAACGCATGCGCATCTTGACGGGTGGGTGCGAGACACGCCGCTCATCGTGCACCACCGGGGCCAGAGCCTGTTCACCTTCGAGCTGTTCCCCGACGACGTGGTGGAGTTCGCCGCGGAGCGGATCGCAGCCAACGGTATCCGCTACCACACGACCTACGACGCGCTGAACGACGTGCGCAACCTCGAAGTCCCGGTGCGCGCGGCCAAGGCCAACGGGCTGCATACGGTGGCGGGGTTCGTCTACACCGTCAGCCCGGTCCACACCGACGAGTACTACGCCGGCAAGATCCGGGAGATGGTCGCGCTCGGCATCGACGGCGTATTCCTCAAGGATCCGAGCGGGCTGCTCACCCCGGAGCGCGCGGTCACCCTCGTGCCGGCCGCGAAGCGGGCCTGCGGCGCCCTGCCGTTGCAGATCCACAGCCACTGCCTGTCCGGGCTCGCGCCCTGAGCTCGGTGCGGCTGACCCGGCGCGGCAAACGGCGCTGATTCGCGATCAGCGCTCCACCGTCCCCGGGAACCGGATGCAGCGGCCAGGGACACGGACGACGGCCACGACCGGTGCGAGGGCCATCGGTCATTCGGTGAAGAAGACCCGCCGCAATTTTTCCTCCGGGATGAAGCGGCTGGCCTGCCTGTAGATCGCGTGGATGGTCCCGGCGGTCAATTGCCGATGAACGGGGACGATCAGGATTTCCTTCTCGCCCGAGGGTCGAGTGCGCGCGAGCTTGGCGTGGCTGCCGCGCATCGACACCACCTGGAACCCGAACCCACCCAACAGGCTCAGGAGGTCACGCCGTCCGAGCCGTTCGAGACGAGGCATCAGCGAGCGCGCGCCGCGGTTTCGAAGCTGATGACCAATCGTGGCTCGGGTGCAAGCCCCAACAGAGCAGGGTCTTCGCCACTCATGTAGAGGTCCAGCCCTTCACGGAGGTTGCCGAGCATCTCATCCAACGAGGCGCCTTGGGTCACGACTGCAACTTCGAGACACTCGGCGACGTACTGCCCCTCGCTTTCGACAACGACGGCGTGAATCGCCGGACGCGCCGTGATGGGACTCGGTTCGTAAGCCGGCGCGTCTTCGGCCACCTGCGACGTCGAGGTTCCGGTGTCCGGCCCGGTGGTTCCTGGTTCGCGGTGCTTCTCCTGTATTTCGTAGACACCCCGGCCCACCCGCTTGAAATACGGCCAGCGATGCGCGTGATGGCTGGGGGCATTCGTGCAGCAGCGGCTGACGACATGCGTCCTCACCGACCGCTCGTTCAGGTGGGGAAGGGCATGTACGATTTCGGCCGGCGTGAACGTCCAGGTTTTCCTTGCGATGCACAGCCGGCGAGCGGTGGTCAGTATCTCCTCGTGAATTTTCATGTGGCGTCTCCAGCAGTACGAAGATGCGGAATATACACATGTTGAGTTGGAATTTCACTTGTTACAAGAGATCCGAACAGCGATCCCGACAACCTCCGGCCCTCCACACCTCGGCCGGGGTGCCGGCAGGATCATGAAGGAGACGGCATGACCCGGGCCCTGACCGCGCTCGCGCGGCGATTCACCGGCGCCTTGCGCGATCTCGCGCCCATCATCGTCGTCATCGCGTTCTTCCAGATCGTGGTGTTGCAGCAGCCGTTTCCGAATCTGGGGAGCATCACCGTCGGGCTGCTCTGCGTGATCGCCGGCCTGACGCTCTTCATCCAGGGCCTCGAAAGCGGTCTCTTCCCCCTCGGCGAGGCGCTCGCGCAGGCGTTCGCGCGCAAGGGGAGCGCCACCGCGCTGCTCGGCTTCGCCTTCTGCCTGGGGTTCGCCACCACGGTGGCCGAGCCCGCGCTGATCGCGGTGGCCGCCGAGGCGGCCGAGGTCGCCTCGCAAGCCGGCGCCATCGCCGACCACGATGGAGCGCGGACGGAGTACGCATTCGCGTTGCGCATGGTGGTGGCGCTCTCGGTCGGGGCGGCCATCGTGCTCGGCGTGCTGCGCATCCTGAAGGGCTGGCCGATCCACCGGCTGATCATCGGTGGCTATGTGCTGGTGACGGTGATGACCGCCTTCGCGCCCGACGAGATCATCGGCGTCGCCTACGATTCGGGCGGCGTCACCACCAGCACCATCACGGTGCCCCTCGTCACCGCGCTCGGGGTCGGGCTCGCCACGTCGATCAAGGGGCGCAACCCGATGATCGACGGCTTCGGGCTCATCGCCTTCGCGAGCCTCACGCCCATGATCTTCGTGCTCGCCTACGGCATGGTGGTCTGAGGGTGGAGTTCATGCTCGCTTGCGGCGGATGGCTTGGGCATGGAGTACATGCTCGTCGGCGTCGGGGTGGTCCGAGCGTGGGGTTCATGCTCGCTTGCGGGGTGGTCTGAGCGTGGAGCTCCTGCGCACCCTTGCCGCCACGGCGTTCTCCACCGCCCTGGACGTGGCGCCGATCGTCGGCGTCCTCGTCCTGTTCCAGATCGTCGTGCTGCGCCGCAAGCTGCCGAACCTGCGCCGGATCGTGGCGGGCTTCGTCCTGGTCCTGCTGGGCCTCACGCTCTTCCTCATCGGCCTGGAGGAAGCGCTCTTCCCCATCGGCGAGACCATGGCGCGCCAGCTCACCGCGCCGGAGAGCATCGGGGCGGAGAGGCTGGCCGACGGCGTGGACTGGCACGACTACCTGCTCGTGTATGCGTTCGCCGCCGCGATCGGTTTCGCGACGACGGTGGCCGAGCCCTCGCTCATTGCCGTCGCGCTGAAGGCCGAGGAGGTCTCGGGCGGGGCCGTGCGCGCATGGGGTCTGAGGATCGCGGTGGCGGTCGGCGTCGCGCTGGGCGTGGCGCTGGGATGCTTCCGCATCGTCACGGGCACGCCCCTGCCGTGGTACATCGTCGCCGCCTACGTCGTGGTGATCGTCCAGACCTTCCGGTCCAGCCGGGCGATCGTGCCGCTCGCCTACGACAGCGGCGGCGTCACGACGTCGACGGTCACGGTGCCGGTGGTCGCCGCGCTGGGGCTGGGCCTCGCCGCCACCGTGCCCGGGCGCAGCCCGCTGATCGACGGGTTCGGACTCATCGCGTTCGCCAGCGTCTTTCCCATCATGTCCGTTCTGGGCTACTCCATGGTCGCGTCGAGGGCCGGCCGCGGGCGCGGCGCCGACCATTCACGGGAAACTTGAGTCATGAAGCTGACGATCACAGCCGCCCGGCCATCGCGAGCCGGACGGCGCGAATCGACTCTACGGAGACTGAAGCCATGAGATTGAAGCTGATTGTCGCTCTCGTCAGCGACGAAAAGACCGACGTCGTGATCGACGCCGCGCGCGCCGGCGGCGCGACCGGCGCCACGATCATCACCGGCGTTCGCGGGGAGGGACTGGAGCCGGAGAAGACCTTCTTCGGCCTGGATCTGGCGGCCAGGCGCGACGTCGTCCTGTTCCTGGTGATCGAGCCGCGGGCGCGCGACATCCTGGAGCGCATCCGTGACGCCGGGCGCTTCGAGCAGGAGCCCGGTGCCGGCATCGCCTTCCAGGTCCCGATCGAGGACGCGGTCGGCCTGAGCACGCAGCTCCCCGCCATCATGGAAGAGCTGGAGGACGAGATATGAAGACCCGACCCATCCTTCGCGTCAGGGACGTCATGCGCGACGAGGTTCACACCATCGACGGACTCGCGACGGTATCCGAGGCGGTGGCGCTCATGCGCCGGCACAACGTCAGCTCGCTCGCCGTCCCGCGGCGTGACGACGACGACGAGCCGGGACTGGTCGGAGTCACGGACGTCGCGCGCAAGGTGATCGCCGAAAATCGCGCCTTGAAGCGGGTCAACGTCTACGAAATCATGTCGAAGCCGGTGTTGACCCTGCCGAGCGAGATGCAAGCCCGCTACGCCGTGCGCCTGCTGGTGCGCTTCGGCATATCCCGCGCGGTGGTCGTGGACCACGACCGCAACCCCGTCGGGATGGCGACCCTGCGGGATCTGGTGCTGGGCTACGTGCAGGAGTGAAGGATCGCCCCGCGGTCGATACGGGGTCGATCCGCGGCGCCGGACAACTTGCACCTGGCGTCCGGCGCCGCGGACCCGGCGCCGCGAGGTCTGCGACGTTTCCACGGACCGGCTTCGGCGCCTGCGCTGCGGCGTGGGGGCCGGCGGATCCGGGCCGTTGGACAGGAGGAGAGACGATGGCGCACCAAGCCGACTGGTACTTCGACTTCATCTCGCCCTATCCCTACCTGCAGCTCGCCCGGTTCGACGAACTGCCGGCGGATCTGCAAGTGCGGCCGGCACCGGTGCTCTTCGCCGGCCTGCTCGGCCACTGGGGCAGCCTGGGTCCGGCCGAGATCCCTGCGAAGCGGCGCCAGACCTACCGCTACTGCCACTGGCTGGCTGCGCGGCGCGGGATTCCGTTCAAGACGCCTCCATGCCATCCGTTCCAGCCGTTGCCGCTGTTGCGGCTGGCGGTCGCGCTCGACGGGGACCTCGATGCGGTCCGGGCGCTCTACGCCTACGTCTGGGGCGAAGGACGTGACCCGCAGGACATGGACGGGCTGCGGGCGCTGGCGGCGACCCTGGGCGTTCACGATCCGGACGCCCGCATCGCCGACCCGGCGGTCAAGCAACGCTTGCGCGAGAACACCGATCGGGCAATCGCGCAGGGCGTGTTCGGCGTACCGAGCTTCGTCGTGGACGGCGAGGTGTTCTGGGGCGACGACGCGACCGGGATGCTGATCGACTACCTTGCCGATCCCGAGATGCTGCCGGACGGCGAGTTCTCCCGACTGGCCGACCTGCCCGTCGGCGTGGCCCGGCCGCAGAGCCGGCTGTGACGGTTCCCGCGGCGGCGGATGCGACCATCGGAGCGAAGGCGGCCTGTGCCTGCCCCTCCGCTTCCCGCCGGCGACGAGGGCGGTAGCGGCGGTCGGCTCGGCGTTCGCGAGCCGGACGACGGTGATCCGGCCTTGGAGCAGCCGGATTCGCTCTTGGCGAGGGCGCCGGAGACAGGCGGTGGTCACCGGGCGCGCGGACGGCATCGGCAGGGACCCGGCTTCGTATTGCTCGGCAACGAGATGGAGCCACGATCATGAAGGAGTCGAAGCGGCCGCACGTGGCGATCGGCGAAGCCCGCGGCGTGGTCGAGGCGGTACGCGCGCTGCGGGCCGGCGACCTCGGGCCGGTGGATGTCCTTGAAGAGTGTCTGGAGCGGATCGAGGCATCGGAGTCCGAGGTCGGGGCATGGGTGGAGATCGACGCGGAGAGCGCGAAACGCACCGCGGCCCGGCAGGCCGTCCTTTCGCGCGAGGAGGCGCGGGAGCTGCCGCTGCTCGGAATCCCCATCGGGGTCAAGGACATCATCGACGTCGCCGGGCTGCCGACGCGGGCCGGGTCTGCCTTGCGCGCCGACCATCGTGCGGAATGCGACGCCTCGATCGTGAAGATCCTCCGCGACCTCGGTGCGATCATCCTCGGCAAGGCTGAGACCACCCAGTTCGCGTGCCAGGATCCGGCGCGCACCCGCAATCCCTGGAACCTCGAACGCTCTCCCGGCGGGTCGAGCGCGGGCAGCGCGGCGGCGGTCGCGAGCGGGATGTGCCTGGCCGCGCTCGGCACCCAGACCGGCGGGTCGATCACGCGCCCCGCGAGCTTCTGCGGGGTCGCGAGCTTCAAGGGCGCATGGGGCGCGTGGCCGCTCGAAGGCATCGTGCCGGTGAGCGGGCATCTCGACCATGTCGGCCCGATGGCGCGCTCGGTCGCGGATCTCGCGCTGCTGTGGACACTCGTCGAGAGGCGCCTGCACCCGGAGCGGGCCGCGGATCTCGCGCGCCGGAGCGAGGCGATCGTCGCCGGGGAGTGGCGACCGCTGGCGCGGTCGCTTGGCGATTCCGCTACGCGGAATCGCGGGTGCCCCGACCAACGTCGTGGACGGACCGGGGACGGTTTTGTTCCGGGCGAATGGCGACCGCTGGCGCGGTCGCTTGGCGATTCCGCCACGCGGAATCGCGGGCGCTCCGACCAACGCCGTGGATGGACGGGGAACGGTTTTGTTCCACGCCATGGGTGGACGCCGCCGCGCCTCGCGGTCATCGAGGAGTACTTCTTCGAGGAGAGCGAAGCCTCCGCACTCGATGCGTTCAGGGCGTGCATCGCACGCCTGGAGAAGGCGGGGGCGGCGATCGAGCGTATCGCGCTACCCGCCAGCTTCGCCGGCCTGCACACGAGCCACCGCATGGTGATGGCGGTGGAGGCGGCGCAAGTGCATCGGGAGGATTTCGTGGCCCGGTCCGAGACCTACCGACCGGGGATCACCCGGCTCATCGAGGAGGGGCTGTCGGCCTCCGCCGTCGATTACCGCGCCGCGCGGGTGCAGCAGCAGCGCTTCGCGGCGGATCTCGCCGCCGCCCTCGATGCGCCGGCCGCGCCGGTGGGGCAGGCGGCACCAGCGGGGCTGGCGGGACCGGTCATCGCCTTGTCCCCGGCGACGGTATCGAGTGCGCCGCCGCTCGTCGAGCAGAGCACCGGGGACCCGCGGTTCAACTCGGTCTGGTCGTTCAGCGGGCTGCCGACGTGCGGGGTGCCGGCCTGCCTGGGTGCGGACGGACTGCCGCTGGGCCTGCAACTCGGCGCGGCTCGCGAATCCCTCGCGCTGTTCCAGGCCGCGGCCTGGTGCGAGGCGGTCCTGGCGTTTCCCGGCGAGATCTGATCGGCCCCCGGGCCGCGCCCATTGGCGGGCAGTCCCTCCGGAGAGAGCCGGTCTTCCCTGAAGGAATGGCTTGATAACAGATAATTTGCACATGAAAGCCGATTCGCCGGACCGGCGTTCAGTCGGCCGCCTCGGGATGGCAGGCCCGCGATTCCGGCGTTCGGGCCATGTCGCCCGGCCTCCGGATGACGATAGAACCCCTTCAACCACCTTGCGATGTTCGTTGAAGCGAGAAACAGACTCGTCGATTGGCTGCGTCGGCAGCTCGGTCGAGTTGGTGGATCGAGGCGGCCTCACGCCCGGTTCCGTGACGATTCCATCGCCGTTCGAATACACTCAATCTTCCGCTGCAGCCATGCGCCCGGACGCTGTTGCCCGCGTCTGTCGCCTGGATGAATACTCCAGGCGCGGGGATGGGCGCCGAAGTTGAGGTGGCATACCGCCCCCTTGGTGTCGAGCACCGAGTTCAGGTCGCGGTAGACTCGCCGATACGCCGCCGCGGTACATCGGCTGATGCGGCAGGCGTTGCGGTCGTCGCCGACGAGTCGAAGCACGCACGCCGGTCCCTGTCGGTGTCCGGCGTGATAGCAGGCGGTTCGGCGATGACGCGAGCGCCGTGCGCGACGGGGCGGCGCCGCATTGATCCGGGGGGCGGCACGGCCTTGCTCGAAACGCCGGTAGCGTGTATCCCTCGTCTTCGCCGAACGCCGGATACAGGCGAGGAGACGGTGACAGCCTGAGCGCACGAGCGAAGTCGTCGCGCTGAAGCCCCGCCGGTGGTTCTCGCGGCGGGCGGTTCTTGCGGCGAGGGTAACCAACGTTAACCAGGGAGAGGAAGACAATGAGCAAACGTCTGATTGGCGCGGCGGGACTCGGACTCGCGTTCGCGCTGGGAGGTGCGGGCGCCGCGTTCGCCGCGGATCCGCTGAAGGTCGGTGTCCTGGCGACACTGGAGGGCACGTATACCGTGCTCGGGGAAGACGGGGTGCGCGGGTTCAACGTCGCGCTGAAGAAGTTCGGCGGGATGGCCGGCGGGCGCGAGGTCGAGGTGGTCATCGGGGCCACCGACGCGAGCCCCGACTCCGCCATCCGCGCCGCCCGCAAGGTCGTGGAGCAGGACAAGGTCGACATCGTCATCGGCCCGCTGTCCGGCTCGGAGGGCATCGCGATCAAGGACTACGCCAAGACGCAGCCGCAGGTGACGTTCATCAACGGCATCTCCGGCGCCCAGGAGACGACCTACGTCGACCCGGCGCCGAACTTCTTCCGCTTCAACATGGACGGCGCGCAGTGGTCGTCCGGCATCGGCGAGTACATCTACAACGAGAAGGGCTACCGGACGATCGCCACCATCGGCGAGGACTACTCGTTCATCTACACCCAGGTGTTCGGGCTCGTGCTCGAGTTCTGCGGCCTCGGCGGAGAGGTGACCGAGCGCCACTGGGTCCCGCTCGGCACCAAGGACTTCGCGTCCATCATTGCCGCGCTGCCCGAGGACGTGGATGCGATCTACCTCGGACTCGGCGGCGGCGACGCGGTGAACTTCCTCAACCAGTACCTCCAGGCCGGAGGCGACGCGGCGCTCGTCGGCGGTACGATCATGGTCGATCAGACCGTGCTCTCGTCGAAGGGGCCGGCCAAGAAGGCCCTGATCGGGACCCCGGCCTCCGGGCCGCAGGCCGATAGCTGGGACGATCCGAAGTGGCAGGCGTTCGTGAAGGCGTACCAGGACGCCTTCCCGCCGGACAAGCGCTTCCCCTCGCCCTCGCTGCTCGCGACCGGGTACTACAACGCAACGACCGCCGCGTTCACGGTGCTCGACGACATCGGCGGCGACCTGGGCGACGGACACGTGAAGTTCCGGGCCGGACTGGCCGCGCTGGAGCTGGATGCGCCGAACGGCATGATCAGGCTCGACGAGAACCGGCAGGCCGTCGGGACCAACTTCGTGACCGAGGTCGTCGAGGACGCCGACGGCAACCTCGTCAACCAGCTCGTGAAGATCATCCCGAACGTACGCCAGACGCTGGGTGTCGATCCGGCGGTCTTCAAGACCATCGGCGCCCCCGGCCGCGAAGTGCCGGAGTGCAGGAAGTACTGAGAAGTATCGAGAAACATCGGGAGGCGCCGATCGGAAAGCAAGACCGATCGGCCACGGCCGGGGAGCATTCGCGCTCCCCGGCCGTGAGTTGAACGACGCGGATTCCATCCTCGCCTTCGTGCGCGGGGTGACTCTCGGCCATATCGGCGAATCGGCGTTCGTGAAGAGCGTCCACGGCTCTTCCGGTACGACCTGACCCTGTTCTACACGCGCCCGATCTGCGCGGTGCTCATCACCCTGGCCGTGGCAAGGCGGATTCCGCCCGTGCGCGCGACGGTTCGCGAGCGCTGCTCGACGGCTCTGTTCGACCCCACGGTCGTCCGGCCCGCCGCCGGCCCCGGACTGAGAAGGTTCGTCTTCATGGCGCGGCGGAACGACAAACCGTTTACCCTGTAGTTGCATGACTCGTCAATCGGATTGTCCCATGGAGGGACAGGTGAAGATCACGCGAATTTCGGTGTTCCAGGTCGACCTTCCGTTGTACGAAGGCAGCTACAAGTGGTCCGGCGGCAAGTCGGTGGAGGTCTTCGACAGCACCGTGGTGCGCATCGAGACCGACGCGGGGGGCAGCGGCCTCTGCCTCACCCTCGGCATCGCCATGACCCTGGAGGACACCCGGGGCGGCGACGTGGTCACCGCGGCGATCGCCCATCTCGCGCACAGCACGCCGCCCGAATTCCTGTTCACCGCCACCGACTTCAACAGCTACGTGACCGTGAGCATCGCGGACGGCGCCCCGCGGCGGGTACGCGGGCGCATGGCGGCGCCGGCCGCTCCCGGCCTCGGGGTGGCGCCGTGCCTCGAGGTCCTGGGAGAGCCGGTGCTGGTCTTCGGCTGACCGCATCGAGGCCGGCAAGGAGTGGCCGGCGCTGCTGCGCCAGCTCGACCGCGCCGGCATGAACGACTACTGCGCCTGACCGGCCCTTCTCCTGGCGAGCACCGTTCCATGTTCTTCGACACCAAGCTCTGGCCGTTCACGCGCGGGGTGCGCCTGCGGATCGCCGCCACCGCGGCGATGGGGGTGCTTTCGTCCCTGGTCGGGATCGGGCGGCTCGCGCTGCTCGGCTGGCTGCTCGCGCGGGTGTTCGCGGGGGATGCCTTCTCCGATCTGGTCCTGCCCTTCGTGCTCGTGGCGGTGGTGATGGTGCTGCGCGGATTCATCGAGCACGCCCGCGCCATGATCGCCCACCGCACCGCGGCGCGGGTGCAGCTCGTGCTGCGCAAGCGGCTCTACGCGAAGGTGGTCGCGCTCGGTCCCGCCCACTTCGGGCTGGAGCGCACCGGCGACGTGCTGCTCTCGATGGTGGACGGGGTCGAGCAACTCGAGACGTACTTCGGCGAATACCTGCCGCAGCTCTTCACCGCCGCGGCCACCCCCGTCGTCGTCCTGGTGCTGCTCGCGTTCCTGGACTTCCCGGTCTCCGCCCTGCTGTTCGGCTTCGCGATGTTCACCCTGCTCGCCCCGTCGCTGTTCCATCGCTGGGACGCCCGGAGCAGCATGCGCCGGTCCGTGGCGTACCGGAGCTTCGCCGCGGAGTTCCTCGACGCGGTGCAGGGCCTCGCCACCCTCAAGGCCTTCGGCCAGAGCACGGCGCGCGGGCGGCGGCTCGCGGATCGGGCGCACGAAGTGTTCCGGAGCACGATGTGGGTGCTCGCCACCAACGCGCTGACCCGTGGCATCACCGACACCGGCATCGCGGTGGGGAGCGCCGCGGTGCTCGGGTACGGAGCGTGGCGGGTGACCCAGGGCCAGATGAGCCTGGACGTGCTGCTCGTCGTCCTGATGATGGGTATCGAGGTGTTCCGCCCGCAGCGCGATCTGCGTGCGTTGCTGCACAACGGGATGATGATACGCGCGGCGGCGGACGGCATCTTCTCGGTGCTGGACGCGCGGGCGAAGGTCGAGCCCCCCTCGGCGCCGCTCGCGCTCGACGGCCCGCTCGCACCCACGGTGGAGTTCGAGACGGTGTCCTTCGCCTACCCCGGCGGACGGCGCGCCGCGCACCGGGGGCTCTCGTTCCGCGTCGGCGCGGGGGAACGGGTCGGGTTCGTGGGGGAGAGCGGAGCGGGGAAGTCCACCATCGTCCGGCTGCTGCTGCGCTTCTACGATCCGGACGAAGGCGTGGTGCGGGTCGGCGGGCACGACCTGCGGGAGCTTCATCCGGACGACGTCTACCGCGGCGTCGCGGTGGTGAACCAGGACACCTACCTTTTCCACGGCAGCGTCGAGGACAACCTGCGCTTCGGCAAACCCGACGCGAGCGACGGGGAGATCGAGGCGGCGGCGCGGGCCGCGAACGCGCACGAGTTCATCTCGCGGCTGCCGCAGGGCTACGCCACGGTGGTCGGGGAGCGGGGCATCAAGCTCTCCGGCGGGCAGCGCCAGCGCATCGCGATCGCCCGCGCGCTGCTGCGTGACGCGCCGATCCTGATCCTCGACGAGGCGCTGTCCGCGGTGGATGCGGAGAACGAGGCGGTAATCCAGCAGGCGCTGGACCGGCTGATGCAGGGCCGCACCACCCTCATCTTCGCGCACCGGCTGTCGAGCGTGATCGGAGCGGATCGCATCCTCGTGCTCGACCACGGGGCGATCGTCGAGACCGGCGACCACGCCTCGCTGATGCGCGCGGGCGGCGCCTATTTCCGGCTGATGGGCGCGCAGGCGGAGGAGGCGGGCGGCCAGGGCGGGGAGGGCGGCCGGAGTGAGGGGGAATCCGTATCGGAGAGGGGAATCGAGGGCGACAGGAGCGTCCGGGGTGGGGAGAGCGCCCGGGATGGGGAAGGAACTCGGAGCGGGGGGGAATTCCCGAGCGAGAGGAGCGCCCAGGGCGGCCGGAGTGAGGGGGGATTCATATCGGAGAGGGGAATCGAGGGCGACAGGAGCGTCCAGGGTGGGGAGAGCGCCCGGGATGGGGAAGGAACTCGGAGCAGGGGGGAGTTCCCGAGCGAGAGGAGCCCCCAGGGCGGGGAGGGGGCTCGAAGCGGCAGGAGCGCCCCGAGCGGGGAAGGCGCTTGGGGTGAGGCGGGCGCTCGAAGCGTGGAGGGGGGCCGGAGCGAGGCAGGCCCGCGGTCCGGATCCGGCGCCCGAATCGGCGAGCTACCCGCGGACAGCGGGGTGAAGCGCCGCGGGATCCCGCTCGAAGACTTGCACGCGGACGATGCCGCCGCACAGTACGAGCCCACCGACGCCATCCTCCGCGCGCAGGGCCTGGGCTGGACCGGCGCATTCCGCGAGCTCCTGCGCCACGTCGTCCCGTGGAGGGCGAAGCTCTCGCTCGTCATGGTGTTCGGGGTGGTGCGGGTCGTCGCGCTGATCGGGGTCGGGGTGGTCGGCGCGCTCGCGGTGGCCGCGGTCAAGCACGGGGAGCCCTACACGCAACATCTGATCACCCTGTCGATCATCGCGCCGCTGGCGGGGGTGCTGCACTGGCTGGAGTCATGGTTCGCGCACGACATGGCGTTCCGCATGCTCGCGGAGATGCGCATCGCGCTCTACGAGAAGCTCGACCGGCTCGCGCCGGCTTATCTCGTGCGCCGGCGCACCGGCGATCTGGTGGCGATGGCGACGAACGACGTCGAGCTCGTGGAGTACTTCTTCGCGCATACCGTCGCGCCCTTCTTCGTCGCGGTGCTCGTTCCGGGCGTGGTCGTCGGGACCCTCGGGTGGTTCGGGTGGCCGATGGCGCTGGCCCTGCTCCCCTTCCTCGCGGTGGTGGCGCTGAGCCCCTTCCTGGCGCGGCACCGTATCGACGCGCTGGGCTCGCGGGCCCGCGAAGCGCTCGGGGACATGAACGCGCACACCGTGGACAGCATCCAGGGGCTCGCGGAGATCATCGCCTTCCAGCGCGCCGGGGCCCGCGCCGCGGAGTTCGTGGCCCGCATCGAGCGCCATACCGCGCTGCGGCTGCCCTTCTTCTCCGATCTGACGAAGCAGACCGCGATCCTGGAGGCGGCGACCGGCCTCGGGGGGCTGGTGGTGGTGGTGACCGGCGCGCGCCTGACCGGGAGCGGGGACTTGGACGCGGCGATCCTGCCGATGCTCACCCTGCTCGCGATGTCGGCGTTCCTGCCGGTGTCGGAGATCGCGCACATCGGCCGGCAGCTCGCCGACACCCTGGGCGCCACGCGCCGGCTCTACGCGGTGCACAACGAGGCGGAGGCGGTCCGGGACGGTCCCGGGGTGGACGTATCGCCCCGCCCGGGGGACGTCGAGCCCTGCGACGCGGCGACGCCCGGCTCGCAGGGCGCCGTTCCGCCGTACCGGGAAGATGCCGGGCACGAAGGCACGACGCCGCTTGTTCCATGCGGGGACGTTCCTGCACCTCCGAGGGACGTCGAACATGGTCAGGCGCCGCTCCCCGGCCCGCGGGGCGACGTTTCTCCACGCCCGGCAGGCATCGAGATCGAGGTTCGGGACGTCACGTTCTCGTATTTCGCGAACCGCCGGCTCGCGCTCGACGGGGCTACCTTCACCGTGCCGGCGGGCCGGACGATGGCGCTGGTCGGACCGTCGGGGGCGGGCAAGACCACCGCCGCGCACCTGCTGATGCGCTTCTGGGACCCGGACTCGGGGGGCATCCGCTTCGACGGGCGCGATCTGCGGGAGTACCGGCTCGACGACCTGCGCGAGCGGGTCGCGCTGGTGACGCAGGACACCTACCTGTTCAACGAGACGTTGCGCTCCAACATCCTGCTCGCGAAGCCGGAGGCGACCGGGGCGGAGCTCGATGCCGCGGTGCGCCGCGCCTCGCTGGCCGCGTTCGTCGAGGCGCTCCCCGACGGCCTGGAGACCCGGGTCGGCGAGCGTGGGGTACGGCTCTCGGGCGGGCAGCGCCAGCGCGTCGCGATCGCCCGCGCGTTCCTGAAGGACGCGCCGGTGCTCATCCTCGACGAGGCGACCTCGCATCTGGACGCGGTGAACGAGCAGGCGGTGCGCCATGCGCTGGAGGCGTTGATGAGCGAGCGCACCACCATCGTGATCGCCCATCGGTTGTCCACGGTGCGCAACGCCGACCGCATCGTGGTGCTCGACGAAGGACGCACCGGGGAGAGCGGGAGCCACGACGAGCTTGTGGCGCGCGGGGGCCTGTACAGCCGGTTGGTGGGGCACCAGATGGGGGTGGCGGCAGGGCGGTAGGAGGAAGCGGGGAGGCGGTGCGCCGCTTCGAATGTCCTCCTGCACGGCTTGTTTCTGCTTCGATCCGGACCTTCGTCCGTCCCGGGTCGTCGAAAGAGGACGATGGATGGATCCACGATGCCGGCGGAACGGGTGCAGGAGTGGATCCGGCAGTGGTTCGAGGAAATCCGTGGGTTCGGCATCGAGCAGGGTCGGGCCGAAGAGCGTGCGTTGCCGTATCGGATCGAGCCCGGCGCTTGCGGACTCCGTGCCCGGGTTCACCCCTCCGGTCCGGCATCGACAACGTCGAGATCGAGCGCCCCGTGCGCGAGCCGGGCGCGCAGGCGCTCGCCGGTTCGGACCTCGCGTGCGTCGCGGACCACGGTGCGGCCGTCGGCGCACAGAAGGATCGAGTATCCGCGTTCCAGCGTCGCTTGGGGTCCGAACGCCCCGAGGGCGCGTTCGAGCGAATTCACTCGGGTCCGGCGCGCGGCGAGCGCCGCGCGCGTCGCGAGCCGGAGCCGGCGTTCGAGCGCGTCACAATACCCGCGATGGGCCTGGGCGACCCGATCCGGCGCATGGCGCGTGAGCCGGGCGGCGAGGATGGAGAGGCGCGCCCGGCGTTCGCGTACCGCCGCGGCGGCGGCTCGTGACAGACGCATCGTCATCGCGTCGAGCCGTTGCGAGTGGTCGAACAGCCGCCGCCGTGGATGCACGAGCCGCTTCGCCAGCATCCGGACGCCGTTGCCGCGCGCCGCCAGCCCGCGCCGCGCCGTGCCGACGAGGCGAGCTTCCAGCGCGCGGTAGCGCGCCGCCCACTCTCCCGCATCGGGCACCACGGATTCCGCCGCCGCCGAGGGGGTCGGCGCCCGCAGATCCGCGGCGAGGTCCGCGATGGTGAAGTCGACCTCGTGCCCGACCCCGGTGACGATGGGGATCGACGCCCGGTGGATCGCCCGCGCCACCACTTCCTCGTTGAACGCCCAGAGGTCTTCGAGCGATCCACCGCCGCGGGCGAGGATCAGCACGTCGCATTCGGCGCGCTCGCAGGCGCGGTCGATCATGCGTGCGATCTCCTCCGCCGCCCCGGCGCCCTGGACCGCCACGGGATAGAGCATGACCGGCACGGCGGGGAAGCGCCGGCCGAGCACGCTCAGGATGTCGCGCACCGCCGCACCGGTCGGGGAGGTGATGATCCCGACGCACCGCGGCAGGGTGGGGAGTGGGCGTTTATGCTCCGCATCGAACAGGCCCTCCGCGCCCAGCCGGCTCTTCAACGCATCGAACGCGCGCCGGAGTGCTCCTTCCCCGGCTACCTCCATGTACTGCACGATGAGCTGGAACTCGCCACGCTCGGGGTAGAGGCCGACCTTCGCGCTGGCGAGCACGTGCAGCCCGTTCTCCGGCTCGAACGCCAGGGAGCGGTTGTACATGCGGAACATCGCGCATCGCACCTGGCAGTGCTCGTCCTTGAGCGAGAAGTAGACGTGCCCCGAGCGAGGGCGTGCGAGATTGGAGATCTCGCCCTCGATCCACACCGTCGAGAATGCTTCTTCGAGGAGCGCGCGGGCGTCGAGGTTGAGTCGCGAGACGGTGTAGACGTCGCGGGCGAAGGGGTCTGCGGGGGCGGACTGGCGCAGCTCGGACATGCCGTGATGCTGCCGCGATCGGCGGCCTGCGGCAAGCCGGGGTGCGCCCATGCCGATCGGCGGCCCCACCGTCGCGGCTCCCCCCGTCACCTGCCGGCGCCGCGGGGCCGACCTGCCGGCCAGGGAGGATCTGGTGGTGTCTTGACGGATCGGGGCGGCGGCGTGAATCACCATGTCCTGCATCCATGCGGCGATCGTCGTCGCTGCCGTAGCCGGGCAAAGCCCTTCTCCAACGGTGCGAGATCCCGACAGCGAATTCCGCTGACGTCCCGAGCTCGATTGCATGAATGGGATTTCGCGGCCATCCCGGCCGCCCGAGCATCTGGTCGTTGCGATTCATGGGACGTTTTCGGGCTTGGCGGGAATGCCGTGATCCCGATCGTTTCGTTTACCGCCATACGACCGAGGCATATACTGTTCGGCCACCCCGCCCCCGGAGCTCCGGAGTCCCGCTCGATGCTCGAAGTGCAGCAAGCACTCACGTTCGACGACGTCCTCCTGGTTCCCGGCTACTCCGAGGTGCTCCCCCGCGACGCCGATCTTTCCTCGCGGCTCACCCGCGAGATCGCGCTCAACATCCCCTTCGTATCCTCCGCCATGGACACGGTGACCGAGGCTCGGCTGGCGATCGGTATCGCGCAGGCCGGTGGGATCGGCATCATCCACAAGAACATGGCGGCGGAGGAGCAGGCGCGGCAGGTCCGCATGGTCAAGAAGTTCGAGAGCGGGGTCATCGCCGACCCGATCACGGTGACGCCGCGGGTGAGCATCCGCGAGGTGATCGATCTCACCCGCGAGCACGACATCTCCGGGGTGCCGGTGGTCGACGGAAAGGAGCTCGTCGGCATCGTGACCAACCGCGATCTGCGCTTCGAGACCCAGTACGACGCACCGGTGGCCAGTGTGATGACCCCGAAGGAGAAACTCGTCACGGTGCGCGAGGGCGCCTCCCAGGACGAAATCCGCCAGCTCCTGCACAAGCATCGCATCGAGAAGGTGCTGGTGGTGAACGGAGGCTTCGAGCTGCGCGGTCTGGTGACCGTGAAGGACATCCAGAAGGCGCGCGAGTATCCGGATGCATGCAAGGACGAGCATGAGCAGCTCCGGGTGGGGGCCGCGGTCAGCACCGGGCCGGGGACCGACGAGCGGGTGGAGGCGCTCGCCGGTGCGGGCGTCGACGTGATCGTCGTGGATACCGCGCACGGGCACTCGCAGGGCGTCGTCAACCGGGTGCGCTCGATCAAGCAGCACTTCCCCGACATGCAGGTGGTCGCCGGCAACGTCGCCACCGCGGAAGGGGCGCAGGCGCTGGTCCAGGCGGGATGCGATGCGGTGAAGGTCGGGATCGGGCCGGGCTCGATCTGCACCACGCGGATCGTCGCCGGGGTCGGGGTGCCGCAGCTTTCGGCGATCGGCGAAGTCAGCCGGGCGATCCGCGACAGCCGCGTCCCGGTCATCGCCGACGGCGGGGTCCGCTTCTCCGGCGACGCGGCGAAGGCCCTCGCGGCCGGCGGGCACTCGGTGATGGTGGGCAGCCTGTTCGCGGGCACCGAGGAGTCGCCGGGCGAGGTGGAGCTCTACCAGGGGCGCTCGTACAAGTCCTACCGGGGCATGGGCTCGCTCGGCGCGATGTCCCGGGACCAGGGCTCGCGGGACCGCTACTTCCAGGACACGACGACCGAGCTCGAAAAGCTCGTGCCGGAGGGCATCGAGGGGCGGGTGCCGTACAAGGGTCCGCTCGCCGCGGTCATCCACCAGCTCACCGGCGGGCTGCGCGCGAGCCTGGGCTACACGGGCTGCCGGGACCTGCGGGAGTTCCGGGAGAAGGCGCGCTTCGTCCGCCTCACCGGCGCGGGGATGCGCGAGAGCCACGTCCACGACGTCAACGTCACGAAGGAAGCTCCGAATTACCGGGCCGGCTGACAGGCAGCGTCCGGCGTGGCTGCACCGCACGGATCCCGTCACGACGGTGCGGGGCGCAGCCGCGCCGGACGGCGATCCGGCGTCCCCCGGCCGGCCGCCTGCCTGCCGCGCACCATTCGGTGCGAGGTCTTCACCCAATCCGGCATAGCCGAACCAGGCGCCTGCCATGAATCTGGGAGCGACGTGTCCGGGGGACGGCGCGTCTCGCAGACGCGGGCGTCCCGCCCGCAAGCGGGCCGGAGACCCGTCATATGGTAAAGCGGGCGGGACGCCCGCGCTCCCGGGTTCCGATCATGGACTCGAAGGCCGGCCGGCGAACCATGCTTCGTCACTTTGCTCAAGATTCCACGGGTAAGAGACTCATGCCGGCATCGGCTTCTACCGACATCCATTCCGACCGGATCGTCATCCTCGATTTCGGCTCGCAGTACACCCGGCTCATCGCGCGGCGGGTGCGCGAGGCGAACGTCTACTCCGAGATCCATCCCTTCGACGTCGACCCGGAGCGTCTGCGCGCGCTGGCGCCGAAAGGGGTCATCCTCTCCGGGAGCCCTGAATCGGTCAACGAACCGGCGGGGTATCGCGCCCCCGATGCGGTGTTCGATCTCGGGGCGCCGGTGCTCGGCATCTGTTACGGCATGCAGTCGATGGCGGCGCAGCTCGGGGGCGGGGTCGAGACCTCCGGCCACCGCGAGTTCGGGTATGCGCGGGTCCGCGCCCGCGGCCATTCGCGGCTGCTCACGGACATCGAGGATCACGTGAGCCCCGAAGGACACGGCCTGCTCGATGTGTGGATGAGCCACGGCGATCGCGTCTGCTCGCTGCCGCCCGGATTCAAGCGCATCGCTTCCACCGAGGGCGCGCCCATCGCCGGGATCGCCGACGAGGAACGCGGCTTCTACGGCGTGCAGTTCCATCCCGAGGTCACCCACACCCGTCAGGGCGCGCGCATCCTGCGCCGCTTCGTGCACGACGTCTGCGGCTGCGCGCCAAGCTGGACGCCGGCCGCGATCATCGAAGACGGCATCGAGCGGGTGCGCCGGGAGGTGGGCGGCGGCCATGTCCTGCTCGCGCTCTCGGGCGGCGTCGACTCCTCGGTGGTCGCGGCGCTGCTGCACCGCGCGATCGGCGATCGGCTGAAGTGCATCTTCGTCGACAACGGCCTGCTCCGGCTCGGCGAGGGCGATCAGGTCATGGCGACGTTCGCCGGACATCTCGGGGTCGACGTGGTCCGGGTCGATGCCGGGGACCGCTTCTTCGCCGCGCTGGAAGGCGCCTCCGATCCGGAAGAAAAGCGCCGGCGCATCGGGCGCCTGTTCATCGAGATCTTCGAGGAGGAGGCGGCGAGGCTCGACGGGATCCGCTGGCTCGCGCAGGGCACGATCTACCCCGACGTCATCGAATCCGCCGCCGCCGCGACGGGCAAGGCGCACGTCATCAAGTCGCACCACAACGTGGGCGGGTTGCCGGAGCGGATGAACCTGCGCCTCGTCGAGCCGCTGCGCGAGCTGTTCAAGGACGAGGTGCGCGCCATCGGCGCCGAGCTGGGGCTGCCGTCCGAACTCGTCCACCGCCACCCCTTCCCCGGCCCCGGCCTGGGCGTGCGCATCCTCGGGGAGGTGAAGAAGGAGTACGCCGAGGTGCTGCGCCGCGCCGACGCGATCTTCATCTCCGAGCTGCGCGCGGCCGGGCTCTACGATTCGGTGAGCCAGGCGTTCGCGGTCTACCTCCCGGTCAGGTCCGTGGGGGTGACCGGCGACCGGCGCCGCTACGAGCACGTCATCGCGGTGCGGGCGGTGGAGACGGTGGACTTCATGACCGCGCGCTGGGCGCACCTGCCCCACGAGCTGCTCGAACGGGTCTCGAACCGCATCGTCAACGAGATCGCGGGGGTGTCCCGCGTGGTCTACGACATCTCGGGCAAGCCGCCGGCCACGATCGAATGGGAGTGACGGTACGCCACGATGCCTCCGGCAACGGATGCCGTCATGTCTGAAGACGAGCGCTGGATGCGCCGCGCCCTCGATCTCGCGGCGCGGGCGGCCCGCGAGGGCGAGGTGCCGGTGGGCGCGGTCGTCGTGCGCGGCGG
Source organism: uncultured Gammaproteobacteria bacterium (assembly GCA_958295465.1). Taxonomy (GTDB): domain Bacteria; phylum Pseudomonadota; class Gammaproteobacteria; order HK1; family HK1; genus HK1. Next base: position 4,841,811 of record OY282353.1, on the reverse strand, counting down.
CGTCGAGATCGGCGCCGGGGCGAACGCGCCGATCGGTGACGCCGACCCCACCGCCCACGCCGAGATCAAGGCGTTGCGGGCCGCCTCGCGCGCCGCCGGCAACTACCGGCTTCCCGGGGCGACCCTCTACGCCACGATGGAGCCCTGCGTGATGTGCGCGGGGGCGATCGTCCACGCGCGCGTCGGGCGCGTCGTGTACGGGGCGGCCGACGAGCGCTGGGGCGGCGCGGGCAGCGTCTTCGACGTCCTCGGCTGCGCCCGGCTCAACCACCGCCCGGTGGTGCGCGGCGGGGTCCTCGCCGAGGAATCGGCCCGCCTGCTGCTGGACTTCTTCCGCGCGCGGCGTCGGTCCTCCGGTGCGGACGCGGACCCCGCCGGCGGCGTCCGGCAACGGGATGACCGTGGTGTGGCCGATTCCTGCTGAACGATATCGACAAGATGGAAGTCGAGGTCTGTTTTGGACGGATTCAGGATGCTGCCGCGCTCTCGAATCGAGATGGACCATCGGCCGAGCCGCTGCCGGGGCGTCCATTCGAGCCGGGGGCCTACGGTGCCGGAGCCCTGGTTCGACGTCCCGTACCGGCACGGTTCGCTAGGTGGGCTCCGGGCGGCTGTGGAATAATCCGCGGCGGTCGCTCGACTTCTCCCCAGGCATCAGGAGATCCGGTATGGATGACCGCAGGAAGCAGGCATTGAGCTCGGCCCTCTCCCAGATCGAGCGCCAGTTCGGCAAGGGCGCGATCATGCGGATGGGGGACACGAGCGCGGTTCGCGACATCGCCGTCGTCTCCACCGGGTCGCTCGGACTCGATCTGGCCCTCGGCGTCGGAGGGCTGCCGCGCGGGCGGGTGGTGGAGATCTACGGACCGGAGGCATCGGGCAAGACGACCCTCACCCTCGAAGTCGTCGCCCGGATGCAGCGTAGCGGCGGCACCGCCGCGTTCATCGACGCCGAGCACGCGCTCGATCCGCAGTACGCCGAGAAGATCGGGGTCGACGTCGACGAGCTGCTCGTCTCCCAGCCCGACACCGGCGAGCAGGCGCTGGAGATCGCGGACATGATCGTGCGCTCCGGCGCCGTCGACGTGGTGGTCATCGACTCCGTCGCCGCGCTCACCCCGAAGGCGGAGCTCGAAGGCGAGATGGGCGATTCGCACGTCGGGCTTCATGCGCGCCTGATGAGCCAGGCGCTTCGCAAGCTCACCGCCAACATCAAGCGCTCGAACACCCTCGTCATCTTCATCAACCAGATCCGGATGAAGATCGGGGTGATGTTCGGGAGCCCGGAGACCACCACCGGCGGCAACGCCCTGAAGTTCTATGCCTCGGTCCGACTCGACATCCGCCGCATCGGCGCCATCAAGAAACGCGACGAGGTCATCGGCAACGAGACCCGGGTCAAGGTGGTCAAGAACAAGGTGGCGCCGCCCTTCAAGCAGGCCCAGTTCGACATCCTCTACGGCGAGGGGATCTCGCGCGAGGGCGAGTTCATCGACCTCGGCGTCAAGCACGGCATCGTCGAGAAGTCTGGGGCGTGGTACAGCTACAACGGCGAGCGCATCGGCCAGGGCCGGGACAACGTGCGCGAGTTCCTCAAGCAGAACGAGGACGCCGCGCAGGCGATCGACACCGCGTTGCGGGTCCTGCTGCTACCTGCGCAAGGCGGCGCCGACGACGAGCTCGCGGGAGCGGTCGGAGCCTGACCGGCAGCGGGCACGATTCGGAAATCCGCAGGCGGGCGCTGAAGTTGCTGGCTCACCGCGAGCATGCGCGCGGTGAGCTTGCGCACAAGCTTGCGGCGCGGGGCGGCGACGCGATGGTGATCGAGCGGGTGCTCGACGCGCTGGAGGCGCAGGGGCTCCTGAGCGAGGAGCGGTTCACCGAGCAGTACGTCGGGGCGCGGATCGGCCGGGGCCACGGCCCGCGGCGCATCCGCGAGGAGTTGCGGCAGCGCGGCGTCAGCACCGGGACGGCCGGAGAAGCCCTTGAGCGTGATCCCGAATTCTGGTCCGAGCGGGCGTCGCGCGAGCGCATGAGGCGCTTCGGCGAGGCGATGCCCGCCGACTCCCGGGAATGGGCACGTCAGGTTCGTTTCCTCGAACGGCGCGGATTCACGCCGGAACAGATACGATCGGTGCTCGGACCGCCACCCGGCGGTCAGTGATCCCGGCTTCGCCGGGCGCACGACGCGGCAAGGGGTGGTTCGGGGAGGAGAGGCGCGTGCGGCGCGACGGTACCCGGTCACCGTCCGGGAGCGCACGCACCACGCCCCGCCGGACGCACGGCGCGGCAACGGACGGGTCGGAGAGTGGAAGGGCGCATACGCCCGCCGTCCCTTCCCGCGGTGCCGCCGGCGCGATTCCTCCGCTGCCGGTGGGGACGACGACGGTCATCAGCACGGGCGGTCATCAGATGAAAAGCAACGAGCTCAGACGGGCCTTTCTCGAATACTTCCGCGATCGCGGCCACGAGGTCGTGCCGAGCAGCCCGCTGGTGCCCGGCAACGATCCGACCCTGCTGTTCACCAACTCCGGCATGGTCCAGTTCAAGGACGTCTTCCTCGGCACGGACCGGCGGGCGTACACCCGGGCGACCACCGCGCAACGTTGCGTGCGTGCCGGCGGCAAGCACAACGATCTCGAGAACGTCGGCTACACCGCGCGCCACCACACCTTCTTCGAGATGCTCGGCAACTTCAGCTTCGGCGACTACTTCAAGCGCGACGCGATCCGCTATTGCTGGGGGTTCCTGACCGGCGTGCTCGGGCTCCCCTCGGAGAGGCTGTGGGTGACGGTGTACGAGGGCGACGACGAGGCGGCCCGGATCTGGTTCGACGACGTCGGCGTCGATCCGGTTCGGTTCTCCCGCTGCGGCGAGAAGGACAACTTCTGGGTGATGGGCGACACCGGACCGTGCGGGCCGTGCTCGGAGGTGTTCTACGACCACGGGCCGGAGGTGCCGGGGGGACCGCCGGGCAGCCCGGAGGAGGACGGGGATCGCTACATCGAGCTGTGGAACCTCGTGTTCATGCAGTTCAACCGCGACTCCCGGGGGAACATGGAGCCGCTGCCCAGGCCGTCCGTGGACACCGGGCTGGGGCTGGAGCGCACCGCCGCGGTGCTCCAGGGCGTGCACAGCAACTACGAGGCCGATCTCTTCGTGAGCCTGATCGACGCGGCAGCGGAGATCACCGGCGCCGGTGATACCGGTGACAAGTCCCTGCGGGTCATCGCCGATCACGTCCGCTCGTGCGCATTTCTCGTCGCCGACGGCGTCGTTCCGTCGAACGAAGGCCGAGGCTACGTGCTGCGGCGGATCATCCGCCGCGCGATCCGCCACGGCCATCGGCTGGGGGTGCGCGACCCGTTCTTCTGGCGCATGGTCGCGGCCCTCGACGCGGAGATGGGCGATGCCTACCCCGAGCTGCGCCGGCGCCGCACCCGGGTCGAGCGGGCTCTGCGGCAGGAGGAAGAGCAGTTCGCCAGGACCCTGGATCAGGGGATGCGCATTCTCGAGGACGCGATCCGCGGATTGGAGGAGGACGTGATCCCCGGGGAGACGGTGTTCAAGCTCTACGACACCTATGGCTTTCCCGTGGACCTGACCGCGGACATCGCGCGCGAGCGATCCCTCACCGTGGATCACGATGCGTTCGAGCGCGCGATGGAAGGGCAGCGTGCACGGGCGCGCGCTTCGAGCCGGTTCAAGGCGAGCGATCACCTCCAACTCCGCGATGAACTCAAGATAACGTCGCATATAAGCATGTCGGATCGACTGGAGACCACAGGATCCGGCGTCGGCGGTGCGTCCACCTTCGTCGGTTACGAACGCCTCGACGGGAAGGCGACGATCGTCGTCCTCCTGCGCGACGGCAGGGAGGTGGAGCGGCTCGACCCCGAAGAGGAAGGCTGGGTGGTGCTCGACGAGACGCCGTTCTACGCCGAATCGGGGGGGCAGGTCGGAGATCGGGGGCGGCTCGTGGCCGGCGGGATCGGCTTCGAGGTCACCGACACGCAGCGCCACGGCGAGGCGATCTTGCACGTCGGGGTGGTCACCGGTGGCGCGCTCTCGACCGGGGCCTTGGTCGAGGCGCGCGTCGACGGGCAAGCGCGCCGCGCGGCCGCGCGCAACCACTCCGCCACCCATCTGGTGCATGCGGCGCTGCGCGCGGTGCTCGGCGAGCACGTGCAGCAGAAGGGCTCGCTGGTGGCGCCGGACCGCCTCCGGTTCGACTTCTCCCACTACGAGCCGGTGAGCCGGGAGGAGATCCGGCGCATCGAGTCGATGGTCTCGTCGTGGATCCTCGACAACGACGAGGTGCGCACCGAGATCATGCCGCTCGACGAAGCGAAGCGCAGCGGCGCGGTCGCGCTCTTCGGCGAGAAGTACGACGACCCGGTGAGGGTGCTCTCGTTCGGCGACTATTCGGTGGAGCTGTGCGGCGGGACCCACGTTTCCCGCTCCGGCGACGTCGGCCTGTTCAAGATCGTCTCCGAAGGGGGCATCGCGGCGGGGGTGCGCCGGATCGTGGCGCTCACCGGCAAGGAGGCGCTGGCCTGGGTGTATTCGATGGAAGACCGGATCGGCCGCATCTCCGATGCGATGAAGGCCGATGCGGAGACGGTGGCGGACCGGGTGGAGACGATGCTCGCGCGCAACCGCGATCTGGAGCGGGACCTCGACCGGCTCAAGATCCGGATCGCCGCGTCGCACGGCGACGATCTCGCCGCGCAGGCGGTGGACGTGGACGGACTCAAGGTGCTTGCCGCGAAGATCGACGGCGCGGATCCGAAGGCGTTGCGCGAGACCGTCGATCGGCTCAAGCGCAAGCTGGGGTCCGCGGCGGTGGTGCTGGCGGCGGTCAACGGCGGAAAGGTCGCCCTGATCGCCGGGGTGACGAAGGACAGCGTCGACCGCATCGAAGCGGGCCTGCTGGTCAACCACGTCGCGCGCCAGGTCGGCGGGCGCGGCGGCGGGCGTCCGGAGCTTGCGCAGGCGGGCGGCAACGATCCGGCCCGGGTGGAGCAGGCCATCCGCTCCGTTCCGGGATGGGTGCGCGAGCATCTCGCGACCTCCCAGGGTGACGTGGGCGTTCGATCATGAGGCGTTCATCGAGCGGGATCGGTTCGGGAGCCGCGCCCTCGCCGCTCCATCTCCGGCATCCCCCCCGGCGCCGCGGCTTCCCCCGCACGCTCTGCGCGCATTCCCGGCGCCCACCGTCCGGCCCGTACTGACGATGGCCCTGATCGTCCAGAAATTCGGAGGCACCTCGGTCGGGAACCTCGATCGAATCGCGAACGTCGCCGCGAAAGTCCGGGGTTTTCGCGAGAGAGGCGACGACGTCGTGGTCGTCGTCTCCGCGATGGGCGGCGAGACGGATCGTCTCATCGACCTCGCGCGCAGCGTCCAGGAGCCTCCCGACCCGCGCGAGCTCGACGTCCTGCTCTCGACCGGCGAGCAGGTGACCATCGCGCTGCTCGCGATGACGTTGCAGGGGCTCGGATGCGCCGCGCGCTCCTACACCGGCCACCAGGTCCGCATCCACACCGACAGCGCCCACAGCAAGGCACGCATCGTCAGCGTCGATCACCAGCGCATCCAGGCGGACCTCGAAACGGGGAGGGTGGTCGTGGTCGCCGGCTTCCAGGGCATGGACGAGGACGGCGACATCACCACCTTGGGCCGTGGCGGCTCCGACACCACCGCGGTCGCGCTCGCCGCCGCCCTCGGCGCCGGCGAGTGCCGGATCTACACCGACGTCGACGGCGTCTACACCACCGACCCTCGGGTGGTGCCGGAGGCGCGGCGTCTCGATTCGCTCACCTTCGAGGAAATGCTGGAGCTCGCGAGCCTCGGCGCGAAGGTGTTGCAGATCCGGTCCGTGGAATTCGCAAGCAAGTACGGCGTGCCGCTGCGGGTGCTGTCCTCGTTCGAGGACGGCCCCGGCACCCTCATCGGTCCCGACGTCGAGGACGATCCTATGGAGCAGCCCTTCATTTCCGGCATCGCGTTCAATCGCGACGAGGCCAAGATCACCGTCATCGGAGTGCAGGACCGTCCGGGGGTCGCGTTCTCGATCCTCGGTCCGGTCGCGGCCGGGAACATCGAGGTGGACATGATCGTGCAGAACTCCGGCGCCGACGGGACCACCGACTTCACCTTCACCGTGCACCGCAACGATTTCGCGCGGACGTTGCAGATTGTGAGGGAGCGGTCGTCGCAATGGGGAGCGAGCGAAGTGACCGGTGACGATCGGATCGTCAAGATCTCGCTCGTCGGCGTCGGCATGCGGTCCCATGCGGGGATCGCCAGCCGCATGTTCCAGGCGCTCGCCGCGGAGAGCATCAACATCCAGATGATCTCGACCTCGGAGATCAAGATCTCGGTGGTCGTCGACGAGAAGTACCTCGAGCTCGGGGTGAGGGCGCTGCATACCGCGTTCGGCCTCGATGAGAACGTAGTCTCCGGGGAACGGTCTTAGCAGGCAGACGGTCTCGGCCGCCGGAGACCCCGGGTCGCAGAATGGCGGTTCCGGACCACGGGTCGAGGCGGTCGAGCCCTCGTTACGCTCGACTCGATACGAACAGCACGGTCACAAGGACGCTGCCACCGGGGGCGGATCCCGCGCCCCGGTGACCGAGGAGGACGCAATGCTCATCCTCACCAGGAGGGTCGGCGAGTCGTTGATGATCGGCGACGACGTCGCGGTGACGGTACTCGGGGTGAAGGGAAACCAGGTGCGGATTGGAATCGATGCGCCCAAGGAGGTGGCGGTTCACCGTCGGGAGATCTACGAGCGGATTCAGGATCGGGGGACGGAGCCCGGGCAGACGAGGGGCTCGCCCGCTGTATGCTGACGGCGGGGCCGCTTGTGTGCGGCGCCCGTCAGGCATCGTCCGACGGAGCGGGGATACGCGATCCGCAAGGGCGCTCTTGCGGACCGCGGCCGTTTCGGTATCCTCCGCCTCTCCCGGAGAGGTGGCCGAGCGGCTGAAGGCGCTCCCCTGCTAAGGGAGTATGGGTTAAAAGCCCATCGAGGGTTCGAATCCCTCCCTCTCCGCCATAAACAATCACATGACAATCTGATTGTAAAAAATAATATCGAAACCACCGAAACGATTTCCCCACAACTCACCCCACATCAAAACGGCTGGGAACGCTCGATAGCCGTCAATCGCTGCGAGACGGGCGAAGACGGCCTGGACGTGCCTGGTGATGGTGGGTCTCGAACACCGTCGGAAGCATGTTCAATCCGGCCGCCGCCGGACGCTACCGCACCCCTGCGGGGTTGAATGACGCGCGCGCCCTGTTCCGTCGATCGCCAACCTGGGCCCGCCACATCACGGCAGACGACATGCAGCGGAGCGACGGATCGGGATCCGGGGCGCGTGGAGCCGTGCCGGTCCAGGTGTACGTGGGTCGGCCCGCGCGCCGTGTGCTCATGGCCGGACAAGGCTCCGTGCTCGCCGCCCTCCCGTCCGCCCTGTACCTCGAAAGCGCGGTGGGAATCGCCTGCCTCGTGCCGCCGCCGGCACACCGAGGTCCCCTCAACGTGGTCCTCCGTGGCTTCGAGCTCCGGGCGCCGGTGCGGTCCGGAGCCGCCTGGTGGACCGACGGGGCCACCCTCGCGATCGACGGGCTCGGCACGTTCCCGGTCCCGGCCCACGATGAATGGACGCCCCTGCCCCTTCCCTCCATTCGCCCGGCCGTCCTCCTCGCCGGGCTCGCTTCGATGCGGGCCGTGCTCGCGCCGCACGGGCCGCGCGGCGAGGTGCTCGGCCACGCCCTTCGCCTGCTCCCCGAACCTCCAGGGGTCCGAACGCCCTGGACCGCATCCCGGCCCGGCCCGATCGACGCGCACTTTGCGCGGTCGGTCCCGGCCCTCTCGCGGTGGCTCGACGACGCGCTGGCCGGGCGGAACGCATCGATTTCCGGGCCGGTCGCCGCCCTTCTCGGCGCGGGACGGGGCCTCACACCCTCCGGTGACGATTGCATCGTCGGGGTCCTGGTCGCTCTGCGTGCGCTCGGGGAGCGCCGCGTCGGGGCACTGGTGGCGGATACGGTCGTCCGGCACGCACCGCGCCGCACCAGTCGCCTGAGCGCCGCCCATCTCGCCGCGGCGTGCGCCGGAGAGGCGATCGAGCCGGTACACGCGGCCATCGAAGCCATCGCGGGCAACGACTCCCCCGGACCCGTCCTCGACGCGATCGAGGGATTCGGCCATGGGTCCGGATTCGATGCGCTTGCCGGCGTGCTGCTCGCGGCGGACGCGATCGCGCGCAATCCCGGATCCGCGGACCGGTCGGCGAGGGCGTAAACGCCGGCGCCGCGGGATGCCGGCACCTTGCCGAAGCGGCCGGCGCCCGGCGAGGACCGCTGCGTCGGGTCCGGGCGGCCGCACCTGACACGCCGGGACGGGGTGAATTCGAAATGGACAACATCGCCACCACCACCGCCACCAGGGGCATGGTCGTCGCCCCCCATCATCTCGCGGCCCACTCCGGGCTCGCGGTGCTGCGCGAAGGGGGCAACGCCATCGAGGCGATGGTCGCCGCCGCCGCCGCCATCGCCGTCGTCTACCCCCACATGAACGCCGTCGGCGGTGACGGATTCTGGATCGCCCACGCCCCTGGCGCCGAGCCGATCGCGATCGATGCCTGCGGTGGGGCCGCGGGGCGGGCCACTCCCGAGTGGTATCGATTGCAGGGATTCCATGCGATTCCGGCCAGGGGTCCCCTGGCGGCGAATACCGTGGCCGGCACCGTGTCGGGGTGGGAGGCGGCGCTCGCGATCGGCAAGCGCTGGGGCGGTGTGCACTCTCTCGATCGGCTCCTGGCCGACGCCGTCCACTACGCCGAGGAGGGCGTGCCGGTCACCGCGAGCCAGCACACCAACACCCGCGGCAAGCGCGCCGAGCTGGAAGGCGTCCTCGGATTCGCGGAGCAGTTCCTTCCCGGCGGCACGATCCCCGCAGCGGGCGACCGGTTCGTGAACGAGCGCCTCGGGCGGACGTTGCGCCTTCTGGCGCGCGACGGCCTGGATTCCTTCTACCGCGGCCCGCTGGCGCGCGCGATCGCCGCGGATCTGGCGCGGGCCGGCAGCCCGCTCTCGGGCGAGGATCTGGAGCGCCACCGCGCGCAGGTGAAGGCGCCCCTCGGGCTCGCGCTCCGCCCCGGCGCCGCGTACAACTTCCCGCCCCCGACCCAGGGCCTGGCGTCACTCATGATCCTCGGCATCTTCGAGCGCCTGGGGGTCACCGAAGCGGAAGGGTTCGGGCATCTGCACGGACTGGTCGAGGCGACGAAGCAGGCGTTCATGGTGCGGGACCGGGAGATCACCGATCCGGCGTACATGCGGAACTCGCCGGAGCGGTTTCTCTCCCCGGCCGCGCTCGACGCGGCGGCGGCGGCGATCGATCCGGCCTGCGCGCTGGGGTGGCCACGCCCCCCGAGCGCCGGCGACACGGTCTGGATGGGCGCCGTCGACGGCGAGGGCCGGGCGGTGAGCTTCATCCAGAGCGTGTACTGGGAGTTCGGCTCCGGCGTGGTGCTGGAGGAGACCGGCATCCAGTGGCAGAACCGCGGGTCGAGCTTCAGGCTCGAAGCGGACGCCCTCAACGTCGTCGCGCCGGGCCGCAAGCCCTTCCACACCCTGAATCCGGCCCTGTTCCTGTTCGACGACGGCCGCACGATGCCCTACGGCACCATGGGCGGCGAGGGCCAGCCCCAGACCCAGGCCGCGGTGCTGACCCGCTACGGATACTTCGGCCAGAGCCTCCAGGATGCAATCAGCGCCCCACGCTGGCTGCTCGGCCGCACCTGGGGCGAGGAGAGCACGACCCTCAAGCTGGAGTCGCGCTTCGACTCCGGGGTCGCCACCGCGCTGGGACTCTGCGGGCACGAGGTCGAGATGGTGGGCGCGTTCGAGGAGGTGATGGGCCACGCGGGCGCGCTGGTGCACCATCCGCACGGGGTGATCGAAGGCGCCGCGGACCCCCGTGGCGACGGGGCCGCGGCGGGGTTCTGAGCGCCTTCCGGACAATCCCGAACGTTGCACGGATCACTTGTTGCATAAAATTTCTACCCATACATGCATTCGCTGCACAAGATACGGATTTTTCAGACCGAAGCAGCGTGCGGCTCGAGTTCATCGCCAGCGCGGGTAAGCCACACGCGCCGATGGTCTTCTTCAGGCCGTCATTCCCGCGGGCGGCAACGGTGCGCGGCAAGCGCCATAATCGGCCCATGCGCTTCTTCAACGTCGCAGGCCCGGTACGCCCGGACGACCACTACGCCATCCCGCATCGCAACGTGCGCCGAGTGTGCGGGCCGTGTGCTCGACTTACAATATCCCCATGCACATCCAGCTCGATCCCGTCGGCGGGGTCGCCGGCGACATGTTCGCGGCAGCGGTGCTCGATGCCTGGCCGGAGCTGGAGCCGCCGCTCGTCGCGGCCCTTCAGCGCGCCGGGCTCGACGCGATCGCCACCGTCGAGCGCGTCGACCATGCCGATCATGCCCTGACCGGTTCGCGGTTCGCGGTGTACGAGGCAGGCCGCCGGGGCCGCGAGCCCGGCGCACATGATCGCGATGCACATGACCACGGCAGGGCGCCGGACCCCCGGCGCGGCCATGACGATGCAGCCACCCTCCAACGTGGCTCCGGCGGCGGGCAGGCACGTCCTCGCGGTCGTGACGGAAATCATGAACGCGGAGCCGACGGCGCCGGAGATTCCAGCCGCGATCATGATGTGCGCCGGCCCGGTCCCGGCGACGGCCGGGAACGTCGGGCCACCGGGGGTCGGGAGTCCTCCCGCCATGCCGATGCGCATCCCCACGATCACGGCGACGGCGACGCACCCATCCGCGAGCACCACCTCTACCGCGACATCCGCGCGCTGCTCGACGGGTCCGATCTCGACCCCGGAGTGCGGGTCCGGGCGCTCGATATCTTCGAGCGGCTCGCGCGGGCGGAATCGGCGGTGCACGGGGTACCTGTCGACGAGGTAAGCTTCCATGAGGTCGGGGCGTACGATTCGATCGCGGATGTCGTGTGCGCGGCCTGGCTGATACAGCGCCTCGACGCCACGTGGTGGTGCGGCCCGCTGCCGATCGGCCGGGGCCGGGTCGAGATGTCGCACGGGCGGCTTCCGGTTCCCGCGCCGGCGACGGTGGAGCTGCTGCGCGGGATGGTCGTCGATCAGGACACGCACCACGGGGAGCGCATCACCCCGACCGGCGCCGCGATCGTCGCGCACCTTGCCCCGAGCTTCGAGCCGCTCCCCGGCCCGGTACGCCTCCACCGATGCGGGACGGGGTTCGGCACGAGCCTTCTTCCGGGCACGAGCAACGTCCTGCGGCTGCTCGCTTTCGAACCGGTCGGCGGGCTCGATGCGGCGGCGCATCGCGAGCGCATCGCGGTCTGCGAGTTCGAGATCGACGACCAGACCGGCGAGGATCTCGCCCTCGCCCTCGACCGGCTGCGGGATCGCGACGGTGTCCTGGACGTATGCAGCCACGCGATGTACGGCAAGAAGGGCCGGCTCGCCGTTCACGTCCGCCTGCTTGCCCGCCTCGCCGCGGTGGAGTCGGCCATCGAAGCGTGCCTGTGCGAGACGACCACCCTGGGGGTGCGGTGGCATGAAGTGAGTCGGGCGGCGCTGGCCCGCGAATCGATGACGGTGGCGGTGGACGGTCGTCCGGTCCGGGTGAAGTCGGCGCATCGTCCTGGCGAGACCCGGACCTCGAAAGCGGAGATCGACGACCTGGCGACGGTGGCCGGCGGTCACGCGGGCCGGGAGAAGGTACGCGGCCTGGCCGAACGCGGCGCGGGTGGCCGGGGTGACGTGTGACCGGCGTGTGGCGCACGTGAAGCGCGGCACGGTCGGGAAGTCCCGAACCCCGATGCTCGAACGCATGGGCGAGGCGAGCGGACGTGGCGCACGACACGGTTGGGGAGCGTCCCGAACCTCGGTGCTCGAACGTATGGGGGAGACGGGCGGACGTGGCGTACCCGGTCCCCTGTTCGTGAAGTCTCATGCAAAATGACGAAAGGAATTCTCCGTGACTTCCGGATCCTCGCTAGGAGCCTGCGCCGCAGAAAACGATGGACTGTAGGGGCGACGCATGCGTCGCCCCTACTACTACAGCCGGGCTTGAACTATGCTTTCTGCGGCGCAGGCTCCTAGTACCTCTGCACAGTGGTTTTGACCGGTTCAGGCAACTCGCAGGGACCCGGTGGTTGCGTTCATTGACTCGATCCCAATCGATCAAATTCACTGTGCAGAGGTACTAGGGCGAAAATCCGGAAATCCGGAAATCCGGAAAGATGGAAAGACGGGCTCCGGCTCTGCCGGATCAGGAGAACCGATGGATAGCGCAGGCATGAAACCCGGGGTCGCGGCACTCGAACGTGTGCTTGGGAAAATCGGTCCCGTCGCGGTGGCGGTGAGCGGGGGCGTGGACAGCATGACCCTTGCGGTGGTCGCGCATCGGGTGCTCGGCGGTTCGGCGACGATGCTCCACGCGGTGTCCGCCGCCGTCCCCGCGGATGCGACGGAGCGCGTCGTGCGGTATGCGCGGCGCGAGGGATGGCGGCTCGAACGGATCGACGCGGGCGAGCTTCACGATGCGCGCTACGTCGCCAATCCGGTCAACCGCTGCTACTTCTGCAAGACGAACCTCTACGCGACGATCGCGCCGCTCGCCGGCGCCGGTGCGACCATCGTCTCCGGCACCAACACCGACGATCTGGGGGACTTTCGGCCGGGGCTCGCGGCCGCGGCCGAGCACGCGGTGCGCCACCCCTACGTCGAGTGCGGCATCGGCAAGTCCACGGTCCGGGCCATCGCGGCCCGGCTCGGGCTCGACGACCTCGCCGAGCTTCCGGCCGCGCCATGCCTGTCGAGCCGGGTGGAAACCGGCATCGCCATCGACCCCGCGGTGTTGAAGGCCATCGATGCGTGCGAACGGATGGTGCGGAACGCGACGGGAGCGGCCACGGTGCGATGCCGGGTGCGCCGCGCCGCCGTGGTGGTCGAGCTCGACGACGTTGCGCTCTCCGCTCTCGATGCGCCCGCCCGCGCCGTACTCGCCGGAGAGCTGGACCAGCGCATGGCCGCGGCCGGGGTGTCGCGCACGGTCCGGTTCGAGCCCTACCGCATGGGCAGCGCGTTTCTGAGACCTTCCGGCCATGCCTGAACGGGAGGTGGTGCCGGACGACGCGCGTCACGGGAGGATCGGCTTCGACGAGTCGATCTATTGCGCGGGGAAGTCTCCAAGCCAGCTCGACACCATCCTCGCTCGAAGCATCGAGGCGAGCCGCCCCCTGCTCCTCACCCGGCTCGACGCCGGCATGTTCGATGCGCTCGTCCCCGCGCATCGCACCGCGCTCGACTACGACCCGGTGTCCCGTACCGCGATGCTGGGGGGGCCGGCCGGGTCCGGAACGCCGCGGGTCGCGGTGGTGACCGCGGGCACCTCGGACGTGCCGGTCGCCAAGGAGGCGGTGCGCACGTTGGCGTACTACGGCGAGACGGCCCTGGAGGTCTACGACGTGGGCGTCGCCGGCCTGTGGCGCCTGCTCGATCGAATCGAGGAGATCCGCGCGATGCCGGTGGTGCTCGCGGTCGCGGGCATGGAGGCTTCGCTGCCGAGCGTGGTGGGGGGGCAGGTCCCCGGGCTCGTGGTCGCGGTCCCGACCTCGAACGGATACGGGGTATCGGCCGGCGGCCGGGTCGCGCTCGATGCGTCGCTGTCGAGCTGCGCGCCCGGACTCGCCGTCGTCAACATCGACAATGGTTACGGCGCGGCCTGTGTGGCGTTGCGGGCACTGCGCCTCGCCGGATGAGTCCACCGGGCGGCGTCTTTCGATTGGGAGTCTCTCGGGTCGAAAAGCACGAAGAAGAATCCGGAATCTACCAGAAGAACTTCAGGACGCATGGACATCGGCTTCGTCCTCGTCCTGCTCCTCGTGCGCTCCGTAGCCCTCCCAGGGCGCTCGCCTGCGTCCACCGAACATGAAGCGGCCCTTCAATCTTCCATCGTCCTTGTAAACAGCATAGATTCGCGTGCGTTTATTCATCGAGACCGCACTACGCAGCTCCGCCTTGAGTGATTCGACCAGATCTCCGTCATACGAAAACGGGAGATACGCTACGCTGTCGCCGCACTCTTGCGCGTCACGATCGTCAAGCCAGGAATACAAGCCTTCATAGTCGCCGTTGATACCCAGGTCATACGATAGCCAGATGAACTTCTTCATGTCTTCCTCCCGGTGCACGCCCTCGCTTCGAGCTTCGGATCGGGGTGGACACCGCCGGGACCGCTACGCCAGCAGCTTCAAGGCGGCAAGGATGGCGACGATGGCCCCGCCCTGAATCCAGAGGGCGCGGTACATGCGCGCTTCAAGACTGGAAAAGCGTGCTTCCATTCGCGATTCCAGGGTGGAAAGGTCGGCTTTCAGCATGGAGACATCGGTTTTCGTGGCGTATCCGCCGGTCTGGCCGATGGCCGATGCGATGGCTTCGGCTTGCGGGCGTTCGACCCCGGCTGTTTCGAGAGCGCGGGCGGCGCTGAAGGTGTCGAAGGGAGTGGAGGTCATGGCGCGCGCTCCGTGGCGGCCGATCCCGGAGGCGGGATGAGTGTACTTCGCCGGGTGGAATCCGGGGAAGTCCGGAAAAGCCCGGCCCGAAACAGTGTCGAGAGCTGCATGGGGGGATGGTGGCTTCGCCTCGACCTGCAGCGCAGTAGACGCAGGGCTCGCGCGACGGGCTCGACGTGGCGGTGGCCAACGTCACCGGGGATTGGGGGGTGCTGGCGCTGGCGGGGCCGCGTTCGCGCGAGGTGCTCGCGAAGCTCACCGATGCCGAGCTCGGCAACGGGCGCTTCCGCTGGCTGACCGACCGGGAGATCCGGCATCGTCCAGCACCATTTCCCCATAAGTATTACGGCGGCAGGGTAGGGTTGTATCAGGAACGCAGGCGCGGGCAGGGCGGCATGGACTCACCGGGGCGCAGGTGTTGTCCCCGGCGCAAGCGAGCGGTAAACCGCCTGCTCCGCCATCGCCCGATCCACTCACCCCTTCGCCTGCGGATTGCCTGCATGCGACATTCGCAACTTGAAGGAGACGCTCCGACCGTGGCAGCATCGATCGCCAAGCGGCACGGTACTTGGAGTTGCTACCCATGAAGACGAATGCCTCCCTCGACTGGATTCTGGACAGCGACATGGATTCCCGGCGAATATGCTTCGAACAAGGCAAGGCGTTCGTCTACATGCCGGATGAAGACAGCGACGTCATCATCGCGGAGGAACCCAACGGCGTGGTCGAGCACCGCCGAATCTCGGATGGCATGATCACCCGCACTTGGCCGGACGGGCGGGTAGACCACTTCCGCCGGGGCGATCCGCAAGATCTCGAATTTCCATACATCCCGCCAATCGCCAAGTAGCTTCCACCGTGGCGCGGTTGACCATCGTGGTCGGCGCCAACGGCGCCGGCAAAAGCACTTGGAGCCGCAACAATCGTCGAGAACTGCCTGCGGATTTCTACGACGCCGACAGCATCGCCGAAGGTCTGGGAAGCTACGACGATCCGGCGCTGCAACGGCAGGCGCGGGAGTGGGTGGATCGCCGCATTGAAGACCACCTGGAACGCGGTGAATCTTTCGGCTTCGAGAGCACCTACTCGGGCATGTCGCGGCCCGACATCGTGCGTCGCGCCCGCACGCTCTGTTACGACATCGACGCCGTTCTCGTCGGCACGCAATCCCCCGAGATCAACATTGATCGGGTGGCTTTGCGCGTAAGGCATCGAACCGGCCATGACGTTCCCGCGGCGGAGATTGTTCGCCGCTGGACCGCGGTCCAGGATAATCTTGCGAGGACAGCGCCGTTGTTCGCCAACATTTTGCTGTTGGACAACTCCGGTGTACACGCGCGGGTGGTCGCCCAAGCTGCCGGACAAGAAGTTGTCCGCTACGTTGCACCCTTACCGCGGTGGGCCGCTGATCTCGTCGCCAGGATCGAGGGTGCCCGCGTACGTTGAAGCGGACGCCTTTTCGCCCAGATGAACCGTCGATCGGCGTACCGTGCCTGCCGGACAAGGAATAATCCCTTGTTTCAAGGACCCTGTAGGGATTCAAGCAATCTACGTTTCGGCCGGCAGATCAGCGCGCAGCTCGGCGAGGGAAAGTGCGAGTCTCGAAGGAGAGTTCAAGCGACTTCCGAGAGATGTTGCACGACGGCCCCAGGTGTTTTGAAATCGCTGCAGTCGCCGGGACCACCTGAACACCCGGAACACATTGTCGGAGGATGCCATGCAGAGTCATGCGAGAGTCGTCGTCATCGGCGGCGGAATGATGGGAGCGGGGCTGCTCTACCACCTCGCCGAGGAAGGGTGGACCGACATCCTGCTCGTGGAGAAGGGGGAGCTCACGTCGGGCTCGACGTGGCACGCGGCGGGCCAGTGCCCGAGCTTCATCGCCGACTACAACATGGCGAAGATCCACGACTACGGGGTCAGGCTCTACCCGAAGCTCGAGGAGAAGACCGGGCAGTACGTGAGCTGGCACGGATGCGGCGGCATCCGTTTTGCGCTCAAGCCGGCCGAGGTGGAGTGGTTCCATCACGTCGCGAGCGTGGGCAAGCTCATCGGCTTCCACTGCGAGATCATCGATCCGGAGAAGATCAAGCAGATCAATCCGTTCGTGAACGTGGAGGGCGTGCTCGCGGGCGCCTGGACCACCGGGGACGGCCATGTGGACCCCGCCGGCTGCTGTAACGCGCTCGCGAAAGGCGCGCGCGACATGGGCGCGACGATCGCCCGCCGTACGCGGGTAACGGACGTGAAGCAGCGTCCGGGCGGCGAGTGGGAGGTGGTCACCGATCAAGGCAACGTCGTGTGCGAGATGGTGGTGAACGCGGCCGGGTGCTACGCGCGCCAGGTGAGCCGAATGGCGGGCACCGACGTGCCGATCACCAACATGGAGCACACCTACCTCGTCACCGAGCCGATCCGGGAGTTCCTGGAGCGCGACGAGGAGATGGTGGTGATGCGTGATCCGTACGCGTCGGCGTACTACCGCCAGGAGCAGAAGGCGGGGCTCATCGGCATCTACGAGCCGGTGGGGTCCGCCGAGTGCTGGAGCCACCGCGGCGGCTGGCCGGAGTGGGATGCGGAGAACGAGCTGTTCGAGGCGGACCTCGACCGGCTTGCCCCCTATGTCGAGCGGGTGCTGGAGCGGATGCCGATCTGGCGCGACGCCGGCATCAAGCGCATCGTATGCGGCGCGATCCCGCACACCCCCGATGCGAACCCCCTGCTCGGCCCGGCCGCGGGGTTGAAGAATTTCTGGCAATGCTGCGGCGCGTCCATCGGCATCGCGTCCGGCGCGGGCTGTGGCAAGTACCTCGCGCAGTGGATGGTGCACGGGGACAGCGAGATCAACATGGCGGGCGTCGACCCGCGCCGGTTCGGCGGCCATGCCCCCGGGGAGTACACGAAGGCCAAGTCCCACCAGGACTACGAGCACATGTACGTCCTGCACCTGCCCGGCGAAGAGCGCCCCGCCTCGCGCGGCGAGCGGGTCACGCCGCTGTTCGGCAAGCTCGCCGCGAAGGGCTGCGTGTACACGGAGGCGAACGGCTGGGAGCGCCCGAAGTGGTTCTCGCTCGACGGGCGGGAGGAGGAGGTCGGATTCCGCCACAACAACGTCTTCGAGGTGGTCGCGGCGGAGTGCCGGGCGGTGCGCGAGCGGGTGGGGGTGCTGGATCTGTCGAGCTTCGCGAAGTACGACGTGACCGGGCCGGGAGCCGAGGCGTACCTGAACACGATCACCGCGAACCGCATGCCGAGGCGACTCGGCGGCATCGTGCTCGCGCACTACCTCTCGGACGAGGGCCGCATCGCCGGCGAGTCCACGATCACCCGGCTCGCCCCGGATCGTTTCTACGTGCTGTCGGGCGCCGGCGCCGAGGACCGCGACATGGACAGCCTCGTGCAGGGACCGCGCGACGGGCACGACGTCACCGTGGCCAACGTCACCGGGGATTGGGGGGTGCTGGTGCTCGCCGGGCCGCGCTCGCGCGAGGTGCTCGCGAAGCTCACCGATGCCGAGCTCGGCAACGGGCACTTCCGCTGGCTGACCGGCAAGGAGATCGAGGTGGCCGGAGTCCCGGTTCGCGCACTGCGGGTGAACTACGTGGGCGAGCTCGGCTGGGAGCTGCACTGTCCGATGGAGCGTCTCGCCGATCTGTACGACGCGGTGTGGTCGGCCGGGGAGGCGTTGGGCATCGCGGACTTCGGGACCTACGCGGTGAATTCGTTGCGCATGGAGAAGGCGTACCGGGGTTGGGGGGCGGAGCTCACCAACGAGATCACCCTGGTGGAGGCGGACATGGAGCGTTTCGCCGCCTTCGGCAAGGACGACTTCATCGGCAAGACGGCGACGCAGCGGGTGAAGCAGGCGGGTATCGCGACGCAGCTCGTCTACGTCGAGGTCGAGCCGGGAGATTGCGACGTGCACGGCGGGGAGCCGGTGATCGCGGGCGGGAAGGCGGTCGGGGTCACCACCTCCGGCGCTTACGGCCACTACACCGGCAGGAGCCTGGGCTTCGCCTACGTCGAGCCTCGTCTGGCCGTGCCGGGCACGATGTTCAGCATCGACGTCCTCGGCGAGCCGCGCGCGGCGACGGTGCTGGCCGAGCCTGCTTACGATCCCCGCAACGAGCGGCTGCGCGCGTGAGCGTGCGGCCGCGGCGGAGCGGTGCCGGGTGTCGCTTGAGCGTACAAAGCGCTACCATATTCGCGGAACATGCCCGCGCCAGTGTACGCAGATCGGATTTCAGAGTATTGAACTGGTCCACGATCCGAGTGTAACGCCAAGAAAGAGGTCCCAAATCAATGTCCATCAAAACCGTCGCAACAATCAACTTCAAGGGTGGCGTCGGAAAGACAACGGTCACTTGGTGCCTGGGAGACATCCTTTCGAATTTTGCCGATTCCAGCGTGTTGCTTTTCGATCTCGACGCGCAGATGTCCATGACTCAGGCCATCGCGTTGGATGCCGACGGCAATTCATCGGGGAAATTCGACAAGTGGCTGGACAAAACCAGGAAGAACAAACGAGATATCTTCTCTGTCCTCCGTCAACATCTGGACAGTGATCTGTCGAATTTCCAGCCGGACAACGATTTCATCTATCGACTCAAGAAGAACTACCATTTCGTTCCATCGATCGAACATCTCTACTGGTTGGAACTTGAGAGCCCGGATCCTGGAAAAGGCAAATTTTTCGTGAAGAATCTTCTTGGCAGAATCCAGAATTCTCCAAATCTGCCAAAATACGACTACATTCTCTTTGATTGTCCCCCGTCATTTACCATGCTGTCCTATAGCGTTCTTACCTGTTGTGATCTGATTCTTGTTCCATTCAATCCGGATTTCTTCGCCGCTCGTGGTGTAGGCATGCTGATCACCGGTCTGCGCCACCGAATACAGCCGCATCCGTTACCCGCATTGGGTGTATTTGCTAATCGAGCACGAACGTATGCCAAACAACCGACCAAAGCGGCGGCAGGCTGGATTGGTGATGTCCGGATGGCGTGTGAACAGACCAGCCGTCAAAACAATATCGATGTCCGATTCATGGGCACGTGGATTCCAGATCGAGCATCTTTACGTGATGCCATCACAAACAGAGCTACACCGGATGAGCTCGTCGTCAATTTCAGATCACTATGGAAAGAAATTTCGAGGATTCTCAAATGACAACCGGCAGCGGACGTACCGAGCAACAAGATGAGTTGGAGATGCTTGTCCTCGAGCTGTCAGAAGTCAAGGGAGTTCTCCGTGAATTGTCGCAGCAGATATTGCGTATCGAAAGACGTGCCAAAGCTGCGCTACCTCCTTCAAGTCAACCGAAACAGGCGTCAAGTCCTCGCCGGCATATGGACGGAAATGCTGCGCGCCGTATCATAGAACAGTTAACAGAACACGCTAAAAACGGCGAACCAGTCGAACGTGAGCTTATACAAATGTCCGTCAAAGGTGAGCTATGTGCTCTGGCCAGGGAACTGGGCATGACGAACACCAAATTACCTCCCAAGGATGAACTCGTTCGCCGGATTTCGTCCCGACTGCGTCAAAAAGTAGCTGTCGCGGTCGGTATTCAGGGATCGGCGCCAAATATGACCTCAACGGGAATTTCAACATGAAACAACCCAAGAATCAGAACGAGAAGTACAGCGTACTGTTTACCGACATTGATAAGGGGAGGATCAAGATCCCTCAGTTTCAGAGGGACTTTGTGTGGACGAAGGCGCAGACGGCGGCCCTGATTGATAGCATTTTGAAAGGCTTTCCAATAGGCACATTCATTTTGTGGAAAACGAATGATCGCTTGCGGCACATGCGCAACATCGGGAACATCGAACTCAAAGAACCTCGCTCCGGTGATCCGGTCCAGTATGTTCTGGATGGTCAGCAACGGATAACATCTCTGTATGCTGTCCGGAAAGGTATCAGAATTACGCGCGATGGTAAAAAGATTGATTACAAAGACATCGCCATCGATCTGACTATCGATCCCGGTGATGAGGATGAAGTAGTATTCGAGCAGGCACCCAACGGACACGAGTATATTTCGGTATTTCGATTGCTGAATGCTACCCTGAAAGAACTATTCGACGATCATGGAGCCCAATATCTTGATCGGATTTCGGAATATAAAACCAGTTTGGAAGGTTATGCTTTTTCCACAGTCGTAATTGACGAATATCCTATAGATGTTGCCTGTGAAGTATTTACGCGGATCAACACTGGTGGCAAGGAACTTACACTCTTCGAAATCATGGTGGCGAAGACATTTGATCAAGAACGTGACTTTGATTTGGCTAAATATTACGATGAATTGATTTCTACAGATGGCGATGACAAGGATCTTGAATCGGCAGGCTATGATGGGCTTCCTGCAGAAACGATTCTTCAATGTGTGGCAGCTAATGCATCCGGCTCCATTAACCGGAGAGATGTCCTCAAAATAGACAGGAATCTGTTCATCGACTCGTGGGAACCAACGATAAAAGGCTTGTTTGCAGCCATAGATTATCTCCGTACCCACTTGAGAATTAGTGTTTCCCGTATTCTACCTTACAATGCTCTTCTCATACCTTTTTCGTGGTTCTTCGTCCAAAAAGATGGCCATGATATATCTACTGATCAGCACGCGCTTCTGAGACAATACTTCTATTGGGCATCCCTCAATTATCGTTTCCAGTCTGCCGTAGCGACAAAAGTTGCCGACGATCTAAGAAAAATGAAAAAGATCTTGAAAGGAAGACAACCGCGATACGACACGCAGGAGCTGAAGACTGAGGTCGATGATTTAGAATGGCAACCGTTCAGCGTAGGCGACGCCTTCTGTAAAGCAATAATCTGCCTTTTGGCCGAAAAAGGACCGCAGCGTCTAAATACCAACGGGGACGTTATCCTTGGCAACGATTGGCTCAGAATTTCGACAAGCAAGAATTATCATCACTTTTTCCCACGTTCTTTTTTGGAAAAACAAGGATATAAGCGCGAAGATTCGAATTCACTGATGAACATCGTCCTGGTGGACGACTATCTGAACAAGCGAATCATCCGGGCCAGAGCTCCAAGCGAGTATGTAGCTGAATTCAAGAAAAACCGTAACCTGCGGAAGGCATTGGCGACTCACTATATCGAGTCACCAAAGGAGATGGGCATCTGGGACGACAACTACAAGACATTTGTGCGAAGGCGAGCGGAAATCATTGCGGGCGCTTTGACGGATGCTTTGAATCCGGAGCTTGGGTAAAGCGAAGCTCGCTCGTCGATTCCAGGCTCGGGCGGTCAATTGCCGGAAAACCGGAGCCGTAGCGAGCGCTTCCTCCGGCTCGTGACGCCGTTCGCCGATGGCTTCGGCCACCACAGGACAGGATCTTACCCAGGAACGTGGATAGAAGAACGAGGATATGGCAATCGAGCAGGCACATCTGCGCATCGTCCACGCACACACGCGCACGGCGTCGTGCCGATGAACATCAATAGTGGTGAACGCGGCCGGGTGCTACGCGCGCCAAGTGAGCCGGATGGCGGGCACCGACGTGCCGATCACCAACATGGAGCACACCTATCTCGTCACCGAGCCGATCCGGGAGTTCCTGGAGCACGACGAGGTGATGGTGGTGTGGCTGGGATCCCGGTTCGCGCACTGCGGGTGAACTACGTGGGCGAGCTGGGCTGGGAGCTGCACTGTCCGATGGAGCGTCTCGCCGATCTGTACGACGCGGTGTGGTCGGCCGGGGAGGCGTTCGGCATCGCGGACTTCGGGACCTACGCGGTGAATTCGCTGCGCATGGAGAAGGCGTACCGGGGCTGGGGGGCGGAACTCACCAACGAGATCACCCTGGTCGAGGCGGACATGGAGCGCTTCGCCGCCTTCGGCAAGGACGACTTCATCGGCAAGACGGCGACGCAGCGGGTGAAGCAGGCGGGTATCGCGACGCAGCTCGTCTACGTCGAGGTCGAGCCGGGAGATTGCGACGTGCACGGCGGGGAGCCGGTGATCGCGAACGGGAAGGCGGTCGGGGTCACCACCTCCGGCGCTTACGGCCACTACACCGGCAGGAGCTTGGGCTTCGCCTACGTCGAGCCTCGTCTGGCCGCGCCGGGCACGACGTTCGCCATCGACGTCCTCGGCGAGCCGCGCGCGGCGACGGTGCTGGCCGAGCCCGCGTACGACCCCGGGAACGAGCGGCTGCGGGCGTAAGCTGGGCGAGTGGGCCGGGCTGGACCGAGGGCGACAACAGGCTCGGCCGTTGCGAGATTCACCGAAAGCCAAGTCTGGACTATCGGGCTTGGCTGGTCGCCGTCCAGGTCTTCCGCGCAGGAGCCATCGGGCCGTTCCGTCGCAGAGACTTCCGCCGGCCGAAGAAGTCAACGCCTGAGATCCGGATGGACGCTGGATGGCTGCATATGGAGGGTCCCGTGACGGCCTCATCGAAGCCGGTGTGTCGGACCGGCGGGGAGCGATTGCATGATCAGCCACATCGACCATCTGGTTCTGACCGTCGGCGACGTCGAGGCATCGGTCGCCTTCTACAAGCGGGCGTTGCTGGTCACGGACTCCACGTTCGCGAACGGACGCCGGGCGCTGCACTTCGGAAACCAGAAGATCAATTTGCAGGCCCTCGGCCAGGAAACGAGAAATCACGCTGCGGTCGGATCGGGGGACCTGTGCCTCGTGACGACGTGGCCGTTGTCCGATGTCATCGCGCATCTCCGCGGCGAGGGAATCGAGATCATCGAAGGACCGGTCGCCAAGACCGGCGCAGCCGGTGCGATGACGTCGGTCTACTTCACCGATCCGGACGGGAACCTCATCGAAATCAGCATGTACGGCGGGCAAGCCGGGAACGGTCCGGGTTGACGGCGCTTGGCGAGGCGCAGGGTCGGAGAGCCGTCGGTATCGTTACGGAGACTTCGAGATGTGGACCGGCACCTTCCTGTTGATCGCGATCACGGCGCTCTACGCCGGCTACAACCTGCTCGTGAAGGTGTCGAGCACCTGCGTTCCGGAATCCGCCACGTCGACGGTGCTCGCCACGATCTGCCTTCAACTCGCCGCGCTCGCCGCATCCAGTACGTTCGTACTCGTACTTCTTGCTCGCGGCGGCCAGGTGCTGAAGCTCTCACCGACCGCGTACGCTTGGGCGGCGGGAGCGGGCCTGTGCGTCGGATTCGCGGAGATTGGCTACTTCTACCTGTTTCGCGGCATCGGCCGGACCGCCCGCACGTCCTGCTCGCCCTCGGCGTGGCACGCCACACAGAAATCCGCCGCCACGGTGACCGCGCCCGCGCGCGTGATTTCGGGACGGTGCTCGATATGGCAGGCCGTGCACAGGCGTGCATCGATCCTTTCCCGGTAGACGGCCATTCCGGGGCTGCGGAACAGCTTGCCCGGATGGCTGTCGCCGGCGGTCCACCTCAGGCTGAGTGGTCAGGGGTTCGAGACCATCGCCTCATTGCGGCTTGAAGGCCACCACTTCGACCTCCACGCGCACATCCACGAGCAGATCGTTCACCACCGCCGAGCGGGCAGGGGGATCGTCCGGAAAGTACTCGGCGTATACGGCGTTGAAGCCCGGGAAATCGGCCCGATCCGTCAGCCAGACCATGGCCTTCACCACGTCCCCCGGCTCGCAGCCGGCCGCGGCGAGCGTCTTCCTGATCTCGCCAAGGACGGCGTGGGTCTGCTCCTCGATCGTCCCTTCGGTCATCGGCGCTCCGTCCCGCAACGGGATCTGCCCGGTGAGGAACACGAAGTCACCGGCGCGCACCGCGCGCGACAGGGAGAGCCGCCGCCCGCCGATCACCAACGGCTCCCCGATCACCTGCTTCCTGCGCTTCGTCATCGGCGTCATCGCTCCTTCCGGATCATCTTGAGGCTATCCATGCGGACGTGCAGGGAGTCGAGATAATTCGCCAATGAGTGTCGAAAATTCCGTCGTGGAGACCGCGCGGGGAACGACAATGAACCTGCAATGAATCGACCGGCACGGAGGGCAGGCAACGATGACCCGACTCGTCCACTACCAAATGCTGATCGACGGCGCCTGGGTGGACGCCGGAGACGGGCACACCTTCGAGAGCATGAACCCGGCCACCGGTGAAGCCTGGGCAGTGATCCCCGAGGCCACCGCCGGTGACGTGGACCGCGCCGTGGCGGCGGCGCACCGCGCCTTCTCGCAAGGCCCGTGGGCGCGCATGACCCCCTCCGAGCGCGGGCGCATCTTGCGCCGGCTCGCCGATATGCTGGCCGAGCGCTCCGAGCAGCTCGGCCGCACCGAGACCGTCGACACCGGCAAGATGCTCAAGGAAACCCGCTGGCAGGCGAAGTACATCGCGGAGTTCTTCCACTTCTACGCCGGCTGCGCGGACAAGGTGCATGGCGACACCCTGCCGATCGACAAGCCCGACCTCTGCGTCTTCACCACGCGGGAGCCGTTGGGGGTGGTGGCCGCGGTGGTGCCGTGGAATTCGCAGCTCTTCCTCGTCGCCGTCAAGCTCGGGCCGGCGCTGGCCGCCGGCAACACGGTGGTGCTCAAGGCGTCGGAGCATGCCTCGGCCGCGATGCTGGAGTTCGGCCGGCTGATCGAGGAGGCGGGCTTCCCACCGGGGGTCGTCAACGTCGTGACCGGCCACGGCGATCCTTGCGGCCGGGTCCTGACCTCGCACCCCCTGGTGGCCAGGGTGAGCTTCACCGGTGGGCCGGAGTCCGCGCGCCACGTCGTGCGGAACTCGGCCGAGAACTTCGCGGAAGTCTCGCTGGAGCTCGGGGGCAAGTCTCCGTTCATGGTGTTCGAGGACGCGGACATCGAGAGCGCGGTCAACGGCTCCATCGCCGGGATCTTCGGGGCGAGCGGGCAGAGCTGCGTGGCCGGATCGCGCCTGTACCTGCAAGAGGACGTCGCCGATCGCTTCCTGGACGAGATGGTGGGCCGGGCGAAGGAGATCGTGATCGGCGATCCCCTGGACGAGGCGACACAGATGGGGCCGCTCGCGACCACCGCCCAGCTCGAACGGATCGAGCGGGAGGTCGCGGCCGCGGTGGAGGAGGGCGGCACGCTCCTGCACGGCGGGCAGCGGCCGGCTCGGCTCAACCGTGGCTGGTACTACGAGCCCACGATCATCGCCTGTCCGCGGCAGGAGATGCGCATCGTCGACACCGAGCTGTTCGGCCCGGTGCTGAGCGTGCTGCGGTTCAAGACCGAGGAGGAGGTCGTTCGCCTCGCCAACGACACCCGGCACGGCCTCGCTGCGGGCATCTTCACCCGGGACAGCGCCCGCTCGCTACGGGTCGCGAAGGCCACGCGCGCCGGCATCGTCTGGGTCAACACCTATCGCGCCGTCTCCCCCATCGCCGAGTTCGGCGGCTTCAAGGGCTCCGGTTACGGGCGCGAGAGCGGCTTCCAGGCCATCTACGACTACACCCGCCCCAAGACGATCTGGATGAACCTTTCCAGCGTGCCGATGGCGAACCCTTTCGTGATGCGCTAGCCCGAATTTCTCATCAAGGCGGCGAAGCGAGGCCTGCGCCCGGGGTCTTGACTGGGTGGCGCGGAGATGGCGGCAGCGGCAAGAGCGAACCCGAGTCAAGGCCTGCACCCGTGTAAACGGGGCGCGGGGGCGTACTTGACGGTACGTCGAGCACCTTGACCGCGTTCACGAATCCGCCGGGAGCGGATGCGGTCGCACGCAGTGCGCCCGAAGGGAGCGTGCCAGGGACGGCGCGTCACAGCGCGGTCGATGCCGTCAGATCCGCGTCCGCAGCCGGGGGCTGGTGAGAAATCCGGGTTCGCTCCTCATCTGCATCAGGGCATCGACCGCGCAGACGCGATCCGGCAGGACGAACAGCGGGTTGATCTCCACTTCGACGACCTCGCCCGCGTACCGGCAGAGGTGATCGGCGAAGACGCACAGCGCTTCGACGAGCATGGCCCGATCCGCCGGCGGCCCGCCCCGGAATCCATCCAGCAGGCGGGAGACCCGCAGACGTCCCAAGGCCTCCTCGACGTCGTCTGCGTCCGCCGGCAGCAGGATGGTGACCGCATCGGCGACCAGCTCGGTCAGGATGCCACCGCTCCCGAGGGTCATCGCGAGCCCGAACCGCGGGTCGGCCCGGATGCCGACCAGAAGCTCCGTCAGCGGCGGCTCGATCATCTTCTCGACCAGAAAGCGATCGGACAGCGCCCCGGCATCGTGGCGTCGAACCGCGGCGCGGATCCGGGCGACGGCATCCTCCACCTCCTCGCGGCTCGAAAGCCCCAGGGCCACGGCGCCGGCCTCGGTCTTGTGGGGCAGGCGATCGCTCAGCATCTTCACCGCGACCGGAAAGCCGATCTCCGCGGCGGCATCCGGCGCTTCCCGCCCGCCGGCGACACGGCCGGCGGGTACCGGCATCCCGGCATGGCGCAGCCACGCCTTGGCCTCCCCCTCGTCGATGGCACACGCTGGTCCGGGAAGGGCCGGCACGGGGCCGCCCCCGCGTTCGTCACGCGGGACCCACCCACTGGTCGAGGGGGATGCACCCGTCGTCGCGGGACCGATCCTGCGTTCGTCACGCCGGACCCGCGCCCGGCGCCTCCCGTGCCATACCGCGCCGGCGATGGCCTCCAGGGCCTCGCGAATTCCCTGCATCGGCGCGACATGGTCGGCGATCAGCATCTCCCTGGTCCCCCGATCGATGTTCTCCGGCAACGTGCTGCACACCGCCGCCGGGACCCCCGCCGCCCGGGTCGCGGCGACGAACGCCCTCGCGTCGGCGAGGTAGCTGGGCCTGCTTTCGTCGAGGCCGTCCAGGGGATAGTCCTGCACGATCACGGCCGCGTCGTACGGGTCTTCGAACATGGCCTCGAACACAGGCCGGACCTTCTCCGGCTCCCCCCAGATCGGGGTGGTGTAGTCGAGCGGGTTCGACACCGTGGCGGTATGGGGTAGGCGCCGTGCGAGGCGTCCGGCCGCCTCCCCGGAGGGCGGGGGAAACCGCAATCCGAGAGCCTCGGCGTAGTCGGCGAGCATCGCCGCCGCACCGCCCGAGCAGGTGATGCCGGCGATCCGATCTCCCTCCGGCACGCCCGCGACGCACAGGAACTTCAGCGTCTCCAGCATCTGCGCCGGTGTGGTCACGCGGATGATCCCGAGGCGGTCGAACAGGGCTCGGTAGAGGTCGTCGGTGCCCGACAGCGCGCCCGTGTGGCTGGCGGCCAGGCGTGCCCCGACCTCCGACACGCCGGTCTTCATCGCGACCACCGGCACGTCCGCGGCCACGGCCTTGCGGACCGCCTCGCAGAAACGCGCGACGTCCGGGATCTCCTCGACGTGGAGTCCGATGGCGCGCACCCCGCGGTATCCGGCCAGGACGTCGACGAAGTCCGCCAGGGTCACCGCCGCCTGGTTCCCCACCGACCCCATGAACGCGAAGGGCATGGAGCGCCGGCTCATGGTGAGGTCGGAGGAGAGCATGCCGCTCTGGGTGAGGATCGCGGCCCCGTAGCCCGGGCACGAGCCGCCGTGGGCGAAAGGCCACAGGGCGGCCCGGCCGAGGTAGTTGATGATCCCGTAGCAGTTCGGCCCGACGAGGGCGAGGTCGCCCGCCGCCTCCACGAGCGCCGCCTCCAGCCTGGCGCCCTCCGCCCCCGTCTCCCCGAACCCCGCGGTATGGCAGACGGCCCCGCCGGCCCCCATCCCGGCCAGCCGCGCCACCGTGTCGACGGCCGCCTCGCGCGGGACCGCGATGAAGGCGGCGTCGGGCGGCTGCGGGAGATCCTCGACGGTCCTGAAGCACTGGTGCCCGCCGATCGTCTCCCGGCGCGGATTGACCGGCCAGACCGGCCCCCGGTAACCGATCCGTGCGCACTCCCCCGCGACCACCTCCGCCTCCCGCCCGCCGATGACCGCCACGTGGCGCGGGTTCAGCAGCCGCTCCAGGTTGCGGCGCCGCGCCGGATTCATGCGCCGAGGGGTTCCCTTTCCCGGGACCGACGTGCCGCCATTGCCAGGTTGCGGCGCCGGGCGGAGGTCATGCGCCGAAGGGCCGGAGGATGGAGCGCGTGATGATGTGGCGCTGGATCTCGGAGGTGCCGTCCCAGATCCGCTCCAGCCGGGCGTCACGCCACAGGCGCTGCACCGGGAGCTCCTCCATGAGTCCCATGCCGCCGTGGATCTGCACCGCGTGGTCGGCGGCCCGGCCCAGCATCTCCGAGCAGTAGAGCTTGACCATCGCCGCGTCCGCATCCGTCATCCTGCCGCGGTCCGCCTTGTCCACCGTATGCATCACCAGCAGATCGGCCGCCCTGAGCTCGACCGCCGTGTCCGCGAGCTTGAATCCGGTCGCCTGGAACTGTCCGATGGGCCGGCCGAACTGCCGGCGCATGGCGGCCCATTCGGTGGCGAGGCCGAGCAGCCGCTCCGCCTTGCCGCAGCAGGTCGCCCCGACCCACACGCGGCCCATCCCCAGCCACTTTCCGGACAGCTCCAGCCCCAGTCCTTCCTCCCCCAGGATCTGCCCCGGCCCGAGCCTCACGTCGGAGAAGTGGAGCCGGAACGTGTGGTGGCCGCGGTAGCTGACGCAGCGGCTTCCTTCCGCGATCTCGAAGCCCGGCTCCCCCACGTCCACCAGGAATGCGGTGATGCGCTTGCGCGGGCCGCGCGGCGTGTCATCCACTCCCGTTGCGGCGAATACGATGGCGAAGTCCGGCATCACCGGCCCGGAGGCGAAGTGCTTGGCGCCGTTGAGGATCCAGTCGTCGCCGTCGCGCCGCGCGGCGGTCTTCATGGACATGATGTCGGACCCCGCCTCGGGCTCGGTGAGGGCGAAGAGCTCGCGCTTCTCGGCCCGCACGCAGGGCAGCAGGTAACGCTCCCTCTGCTCGCCCTCGCACGCGAGCAGGATCTCGGTCGGCCGGCCGATCCACGCATGCAGCGCGTGGCTGGTCTTGCCGTACTCGCGCTCGACGACGGCCATGCTCCGGTAGTCCAGCCCGCCCCCGCCCACCGACTCCGGCAAGTTCGCGGCATACAGGCCGGCCGCGATGGCGCGCTCCTCGATCTGGCGGCCCAGCTCCGGGGGCACCCGGCCGCGACGATCGACCTCCTCCTCGTGCGGGTAGAGCTCCTTCTCCATGAAGGACCGGACCGTATCGAGCAGCATCCGCTGCTCGTGGCTCAGATCGATGTCCATCCGCGGTCTCCCGGCCCGGCCTCGATCCCGGCGCCGTCAGGCCAGTCCCGCCGCCGCGGCGTGGCCGCCCGCACACGGCGCGAAAGCACCGGGGAGAGCGCCTGGGCGGCGATCGTCACGGCATCCATCCGTCTCCCCCGGCCAGCATCGACCGACCCCGGTGCATTCAGGCCGCCTCCGGCGCCGCGGCCGGCCGCACGCGGCGCGCGAGCACCGACGAGAGAGCGAGGGCGGCGAGGGTGACGACGATCAGCACCACCGCCGCGGCGGCGACGGTCGGGTCCGTGTTCTCCCGGATCCCGTCCCACATGCGGCGCGGCAGCGTGGAGATCCGGAACTTGGCGATGAACAGGGCGACGACGATCTCGTCCCAGGAGAGGATGAAGGCGAATACCGCGCCGCCGAGTACGCCCGGCCGGATCGAGGGCAGGACCACCCGCCACAGCGTCGTGCCGGCGGACGCCCCGAGGCTGCGCGACGCCTGCTCCAGCCGGAGATCGAAGTTGGCGAGTGAGGCGGACACCGTGATCAGGACGACCGGCGCCGCGAGGATGGCGTGGGCGATGATCATGCCCGCGTAGCTGTCGAGGAGGCCGAAGCGGACCCAGGCCCGGTAGAAGGCCATGGCCGAGATGATCGGGGGGATGATCAGGGGCAGCAGGAGAAAGCCCCGGACAAGCTCCGACGCCTTCGACGACATCCGCCACAGCCCGATCGCGCACAGGGTGCCGAGCCCCGTCGCGATCGTCGCGGCCGCCACCGCGATGACTGCGCTCTGCCAGATGCTTGCGAGCCACGCCTCGTTGCCGAACAGGTTCGCGTAATGGCGAAGGGAGATCTCCCCTTCCGGCATCGACAGATAGCGTTTGGGGGTGAGCGAGACCGGCAGCGCCACGAGCATCGGCAGGGTCAGGAACCCGAGCCCGCTCCAGGCGAGGAGGCGCAGCCATCGCCGGCCTCCGCGGCGTCCCGGCCCCGCCCTCATGCCCGCGCTCCGAAGACGTCGCCCAGCCGCATGAACCGCGACAGCACGTACATCAACCCGAACACGCCGGCGAGCAGCAGGGTCGCGAGCATCGACGCGACGCCCCACTGCACGGTGACCAGGACCTGCACGCTGACGTACTCGGCGACCATCAGCACGCGCCCGCCGCCGAGAAGCGCCGGAGTGACGTAGAAGCCCAGGCTGATCACGAACACGAGCAGCGAGGCCGCCACCACTCCCGGCGTCGTCAGCGGCAGGTAGATCCGCGTGAAGGTGGTCGCCGCGCCCGCGCCCAGGTTGTGGGAGGCGTCCATGATGCGCCGGTCGATCCCCTGCATGTTGGCGAGCAGCGGCAGCACCGCATAGGGGATCATGTAGTGCGTCATGCCGATGAGGACCCCGAGCTCGTTGCGCACGAACGCCACCGGCTCGTCGATCAGGCCACCCGCCGCGAGTGCCGCGTTGACCGGCCCGTTCCGGCCGAGCAGGGTGAGCCAAGCGAACGCCCTGACGAGCACGGAGACCCAGAACGAGATCAGCACCAGGGTCAGCATCCAGGACCGCTCCCGGGCGCCGAGATGCACCATCGTGTACGCGATCAGGTAGCCGATGGTGACGCTCAGGAGCGTCGTGATCGTGCAGATGCGCAACGTGGTCCAGAGGATCTTCGCAAGCGCGGTCCGGGTGAAGAGCTTCTCGTAGTTCTGCAGGCCCGGCTCCGGGTCGGAGAAGCCGAGCCAGAGGATCTCGGCCACCGGCCAGGCGTAGAGGGCGATGACGAGCCCCAGCAGCGGAGCGACGAGCAGCCAGCAGGCGCCACCGGCGCCATGATGGATCCCCGCAAGCCGCACCGCCGGGCGCCCGCCATGCCCTCCGCATCCCCTGCGATCAGCCGATCGCCTCGAGGTAACGGTTCACGGTCTCCCCACCGTTCTCGGCCCACCAGACGGGGTCGTTCAGAACGACGCGCGACAGGTTCTCCTCGGAGGTCACCGCAAACCGTTGCAGCGCATCGGGGATCATGCCGAACGCCTTCGGGTTCGAGGGCGTCATCCCGTGGCACTCCAGCAGGGCGATCTGGCGCTCCGGCGTCTGGCAGGAGGCGATGAACTTCATGACGTTCTCCCGCCCTGCCGGATTGCCCTTGGGCACGATGTACGCGCCCGGCATGGCGATGGCCTCGTTCATGTTGAGCCTGAAGCGCCCGCCAGTGTCCGCCTCCACGTTCTTGGCCCGGTTGAGCCAGACCATGCCCATCGAGACCTCGGCGTCGATGATCATCTGCTGGGCCTCGGCCCCGGACCCCCAATAGTAGGTATCGGGCTTGATCGACCGTATCTTCGCGAGCGCCCGGTCGAGATCGATGGGATAGACCGCGTCTCCGGCCACGCCGTCGGCGAGCAGGGCGGCCTCGATGGCGCCGTTCGCCCACTTGTACAACGAGCGCTTGCCGGGGTACTTCGCAGTGTCGAAGAAGTCGGCCCAGGTGCTCGGCGGGTCGTCCTTGAACTTCCCGGTGTCGTACATGAACGCGTAGCCGTAGAAGATGATCGACACTCCGTGCTCCCAGGCGAAGCCTTCCAGCACCTGGCTCTTGTCGACGATCGAGTAGTCGATGGCTTCGAGGTGGCCGGACTTGCCGAGCGCTATCGCGTCGAAGGCGTCGGCGTCGGCCACGTCCGCGGTCACGTTGCCCGAATCCACCATCTCCTTCACCTTGCCCTGGAGCGGGCCGGAGGTGTCCACCTTGAACTTCATCCCGGTGTCCCCGGCGAAGGGTCCGCCGAACGCATCGGTATGGCACTTGACGGCGTCGCCGCCCCAGTTCCACATCACGATCTCGTTCGCCGCGGCCTCCGCGTCGCCCATGGATACCGCCAGCGGCGCCGCCCCGGCCACCGCGCACAGCGCGAGGAAGCTCCGGCGGTCCAGCCGGCCGGACCGGTAGTCGCGCACCCCTTGCTCGGCCAGCTCCTTGAAGAACGTTCCGTCTTGCATCGTCAGTCTCCTCCTGTCTCCGTCGATAAGGCCCGAGGCCAGGTCATGGCCCGGGATCAGGTCAGGACCCGGGACCGATCAAGGCCCGGGACCAGGTGTGCTTCGTGCCGTCCATGCCATCCCCTGCCCGTCCTCTCCCCCGGCAAGGGGAGAAGGCGCCCCCACGCTGCCGCTCATGCCGGCGCCGGCGCGGTGGCCATGCCATGTTGCCATTCATGCCGGAGACTGCATGTCATCGACGATGACCGCGGCATCCGGCATCCACTCCAGGCAGACGTTGTGGCCCGGCTCTGCCACCCCCGGGCCGTCCCGTGGCCGGACCTCGGCGATCAGCGTCCCGGCGCCGTCCGTCGTCACCGAGACGGAGAGGGTCGAGCCGAGATAGGTGACGTCGCCGACCACACCGGCCAGGCGGTTCGGCCCGGCATTGCCCGCGCCGACCGATCCGGCGCCGTCCACACCGTCCGGTCGGGCGGGAGCCACTTCGAGCTTCTCGGGGCGGAGCGCGAGGGTGACGCCGGCTCCCGGCTGAAGCCGTCGCTCCGGATCCTCCTGGCGGTACTCCCGCCCGGCGACCGCGTACGTCGCGCATCCGCCGCGACGGCCCGTGACGATGCCCCGCAGGAAGTTGCTCCTGCCGAGAAAGCCCGCGGCGAACGTGGTCGCGGGGCGTTCGTAGAGCGCCTCGGGCGAGCCCACCTGCACCTTGGCGCCGTGGTTCATGATCGCCACCCGGTCCGACATCGACAGCGCCTCCTCCTGATCGTGGGTCACGTACACGAAGGTCGTGCCGATCCTGCGGTGCAGGTGCTTCAACTGCACCTGCATCTCCCCGCGCAGCTTCTTGTCGAGCGCGCCCAGGGGCTCGTCGAGCAGGAGGACCCGGGGACCGAAGCTGAGCGCCCTCGCCAGCGCGACCCGCTGCTGCTGGCCCCCGGAGAGCTGATGGGGCAGCCGATCCGCGAAGTCTTCGAGCTGCACGAGCGCCAGCATCTCGTCGACCCGCTCGCGCACCGCATGTCGCGGGCGCTTGCGGATCTCCAGCGGGTAGGCGACGTTGCGGCGCACGGTCATGTGCGGAAACAGGGCATAGCCCTGGAACACCATCCCGAACTCCCGCTTCTCGGGCAGGAGGGAGCGGATCGAGCGTCCGTCGAGCCGAAGATCGCCCGAGGTGGGTTCCACGAAGCCGGCGATCATCATCAGCAGCGTCGTCTTGCCCGAGCCTGACGGCCCGAGCAGGGTCAGGAACTCCCCGCGCCGGACGTGCAGGTCGACCTCCGAGACGGCGGTGAAGTCTCCGAAACGCTTGCTCAGCCGCTCGATCCGCAAGCCGGCAGCGCTCGGAGCCTCGTGCCCGGACGATCCGGACGGCGGCGCGCCTTTCCCGGGAGCATGGATGCCCCGCCCGCGGCGGACGGCGGTGTGCGGACCCTCGTGATCGGATGTATCGAATGACGCGGCGCCTGCCCCGGGAGCGCAGGCATCCCGCCCGCAACCGGCGGCGGTGTTCGGGTCATGGCGATCGGAGGCCGCAACCACGCCGATCGATCCCGGTTCCCCCGCGAGCGCCGGTCTCAATGCCCGCGCAGGCCAAGCTTCTCGCGCGCCTCGGCGGGAGACACCGCCCTCGCCCCCATCCGTTCGATGATCCCGACCACCCGCTCGACCAGTTGGGCGTTGGTGGCCAGCACCCCGCGCTCGAGGTAGAGGTTGTCCTCCAGTCCCACCCGCACGTGCCCGCCCATCGCGACGGCGGCGGCAGCCATCGGCATCTGCATGCGCGAGATGCCGAAGCCGGCCCACACGGCCCCTGGCGGCAGCTCGTCCTTCATCGCCTTCATGGTGTCGACGCTCTGATCCGCGCCCCAGGGGATGCCGAGGCAGATCTGGAACATCGGCGGCTCCCTGATCAGCCCTTCCGCGATCATCTGTCTGGCGAAGCGGATGTGGCCCAGCTCGAACACCTCCAGCTCCGGCTTGACGCCCCAGTCCCCGACGCACTCGGCCATCGCGCGCAGGCAGGCCGGCGTCGAGATGTAGATCTCGTCGCCGTTGCCGAAGTTCATGGTGCCGCAGTCGATGCTGCAGATCTCCGGGCGCAGCGCCGCCACGTGCGCCAGGCGTTCGGCCGGACCCACCATGTC
This sequence comes from uncultured Gammaproteobacteria bacterium, assembly GCA_958295465.1. Classification (GTDB taxonomy): domain Bacteria; phylum Pseudomonadota; class Gammaproteobacteria; order HK1; family HK1; genus HK1. The sequence goes on along the minus strand of OY282353.1, from coordinate 4,806,917 downwards.
GGTGCCCGGACCGGGCATCGCCGGATCGTCCGGGCTCGGCGTCCAGTCTCCGCCCATGCCGCTGGTCAGGTTGATCACCACGTCCGTGTCGCTCGCCCGGATCCACTCCACCGCCTCCCTGAACAGCCCGATCTCCCGGGAGCCCTTTCCGGTCTCCGGGTCGCGCACGTGGATGTGGACGATCGCCGCGCCGGCCCGGGCCGCCTCGACGGCCGCATCGGCGATCTGTCCGGGGGTGACAGGAACCCCGGGATGCCGGCCCACCGTATCTCCCGCCCCGGTGACCGCGCAGGTCACCACCACCTCGAAGTTCATGGCCGGGCCCTCCTCGGGTGACGATCGCGCCGCAAGCGGCGTCCGACGTTCATTGTGCGTTTCGACCAGCGCCCGATCTGTAGAAATCTCGCCACTTGTGTTTGTTTTTCGACATGGAACTTGCTTGTATGGAACAAGACTGTTCCTCACCCGTCTACGGCGCCGGCCGAAGTGCACCCGCGGTCGCCGCTCGAATCATTCGACACGAAGGAGGTCCCCACCATGAAGAATCCCGCCGGAACATCCACGGCCGGGCCGGCCAGGGTGGCGTTCGTGCTGGTCCCCCGCTTCAACATGATGATGCTGACGGCGACCATCGAACCGATGCGCGTCGCCAACTATCTGGCCCCGGAGACGCTGTTCGAGTGGGAGTACCGGGCGCCCGAAGGCGGCGAGATCGTCGCCAGCAACGGCATGAGCGTTTCGGCGGCGCCGATTGGGGCGGCCGCCGGGTGGCCGTTCGACATCGTGGCGGTGTGCGGGAGCTGGGGCTGCGAGCACTACACCCATCCGGCCCTGTTCCGCTGGCTGCGCCGCCAGGCGCGGGACGGAGCGACGATGATGGCGCTGGAATCCGGCGCCTACCTTCTGGCCCGCGCGGGGCTGCTGGCCGATCGGCTCGCCACCACGCACTGGTCCATCATGGCCGGGCTTGCCGAGCAGTTCCCCGACACCCGCCTGCGCGAGCAGCTCTTCACCGTCGACGGCCCGGTGATGACTTGCGCCGGCGGCACCGCGGGCCTGGACCTGATGCTGCATCTCATTGCCGAGCGTTACGGCCACCAGCTCGTATCGGAGATCGCGGATCAGGTGCTGCACCACCCCGTCAAGGCCGGCGAGCTGCCCCAGCGCCGTACCATGGGCACCGCCACCGATGAGCTCCACCCGAACGTCAAGGCCGCGATCGCACTGATCGAGGAGCACATCGACGAGCCGTGGCCGGTTCCGAAGATCGCGGCCCGGCTGCGCATCTCGCAGCGCCAGATCGAGCGGCTGTTCCAGCGCCACCTGGGATGTTCGGTGGTGCAGTTCAGTCAGCTTCTCAGGCTGCAATACGCCCGGGTCCTGCTGACCAGCACCCGCATGTCCATCCGCGAGGTGTCGGTCGCCTGCGGCTTCAACTCCCTGTCCTACTTCTCGCAGGCGTTTGCCCGGTGCTTCGCGCGCAAGCCCAGCGAGTACCGCCAGGCATGGCCGGAGACCGATCCCGCACCGTCCTGGCCGGGCACCCTGTTCTCGTTCGTCGAGGAGGCGCGGCGCGGCCGAAGCGAACCTCCGCCCGGCGCGGGACGCACGTTCACGGATCGCCCCGAGCGGCCCTGAGCGCCTTCAGGATCGCGACGAGCCCGCGGTCGCGCTCCGCCGCCAGCGCCTCGAAGCTGCGGCCCGCCGCCATCTCGTTGCAGCCGTCGACCATGCGATCGCGCAGCTCCGGGGTGAGGGGCGGGGCGGCCAGCCGGGTCCACGGCAGCTCGAGCGCGGGGCCGAACTGGTCGAGGTTGGTGGCCATGCCGCCCTCGCCGCACGCCACGTGAAACGCCATGCACTGGCCCATCAGCGCGAGCCTCGGGCCGGGGCCGTGCATCAGGGCGAAGTCGATCTGCTCGGGCGTGGCCTCGCGACTGGCGACCATATGCAGCGCCTCGCGCCACAGCGCCTCCTGCAGCCGTGTGGCGATGAATCCCGGGATCTCGCGCTCCAGCACCAGGGGGGCCTTGCCGGCCGCATGGTAGAAGTCCCGCGCCCACGCCACCGCATCCGGCGCGGTTTCGCGTCCGCCCGTGACCTCCACCAGCGGCAGAAGGTAGGGAGGGTTGAACGGATGCCCGACGACCGTGCGCCCGGGCGTCGGGCAGTGGGCCTGGATGTCCGTCATGGTCAGACCCGAGGTGCTCGACGCGATGACCACCCGAGGTGGTGTCAGGGTGCCCAGGGTGGCGAAGAGCGATCGCTTGACGGTCAGATCCTCCGGGGCGCTCTCCTGGACGAACTCCGCCCCGCTCACCGCCTCGGCCAGATCGAAGGTGATGCGCAGGCGTTCCAGGGAGGCGCGCTCGCGGAGGCCGAGCGCCTCGAGGCTGCGCCATGCGGTCTCGACCACGCAGCGAAAGGATCGTTCCTCCGAGGCGTCGTGCAGGTAGCTGCACACGTCGAATCCGCGGGCGAGGAAGTGTGCGGTCCATCCGCCGCCGATGGGGCCGCCGCCGATGCTGGCGACGCGCCGGACCTCTTCGGGGCGGAGCCTGGCCACGCCGCCCCTTCAGCGCCCCTTGAACACGGGCTTGCGCTTCTCCACGAAGGCGCGCACGCCCTCGGCCGCATCCTCCGACTTCAGCATGGCCCGGTAGGCGGGGAGATCTCCGGTGCGCATGATGCGGAACGCCTCCTCGAGCGGCCGGCACTCGATGGCGCGCAGGACTTCCTTGACGGTTTGCAGGGCGAGGGGAGCGGCTTCGGCAAGCTGCTTCGCCCAGGCGCGAGCGGCGGGCATCAGATCCTGCTTCGCCACCACCTTGTTGACGAGCCCGTACCGGGCTGCTTCCTCCGCTCCCATCCGCCGCCCCATCAGCAGCATCTCCATCGCGATGTTGTACGGGAGCCGGCGCGGCAGCCGCTGGATGGCGCCGGCATCCGGAACCATGCCCAGCGGCATCTCGGGAAGGGCGAACTCCACGTGCTCGGCCGCGATGATCAGGTCCCCGGCCAGGGCCAGCTCGAAGCCGCCGCCGATGACGAGCCCGTTCAGCGCGACCACCACGGGCTCGTTCAGGGTCCAGTTCTCGGTCAGCCCGGCGAAGCCGCCCTCGCCGTAGTCGCCGTCGTCCCACCACTCGTCGAGCTGCGCCTCCCCGGCATCGAGCGCCTTCAGATCCCAGCCGGCCGAGAAGATCCGATCTCCTTCGCCGGTGAGAATTCCGACCCGCAGCTCCGGGTCGTCGCGCAACGTCCTGAACGCCTCGCCCAGCTCCCGGCTCATCGCGTGGTCGATGGCGTTGACCCTGGGTTTGTTCAGCCTGACTTCGAGCACCGGTCCGTCGCGCGCGACCTCTACGTGTCGTGCCACGTGATCTCCCTCCGTTCCATCTCCCCCGCCTGCTGCTCCCGGGCCGGGCCGTACAGGTTCGACGGCGCCTCCTGCTCATGCGAACGCCGTCATCACCTCCTCGATGAACAGCGCGAGCGAGCGTTTCTGCTCCTTCGGGCCGAGGCCCAGACTCGCGTAGTAGGTGAAGTGGTCGACGCCGATCTCCTCGTAGATCCTGAGCTTCGCGACCACCTCGTCCGGCGTGCCGAACAGGAGATTGCGGTGCAGCATGCGCGGGTCGTACTCGTCCCGGTTCGAGAGCGCCGACAGGTCGATCTCCCCCGGAAAGCCGTTGGTGACGCCTCCCAGGTTCTTGAACAGGTTCTCGAACTGGCCGAGCTGGCGCATTGCGGCTTTCACCGGCACCTCCCAGTCCTCGGTGCGATCGTAGACCACCGTGTGGCGCATCGTGGCGAAGGTCGGCCGCGCCTTGCCCGGGTTGTCGGCCAGGGCGGTCTCCAGGCGCCCCTTGTACAGCTCGACCTCCGACATGGGGCGGGTGAGCGGCCAGGAGAGGATGTTGCAACCGTGCTTCACGGCGAAGTCGTACGTGGCCGGCGAGCGCGCCGCGATCCAGATCGGGGGGTGTGGCTGCTGAAGGGGCTTCGGCACCGAGGTCGCGGCCGGGAAGGACCAGAGCTCGCCGTCGTGCTCGTAGTCGCCCTGCCACAGGGCCTTCACCGCCGGCAGCATCTCCTGTACGTACCTGTGCCCGTCGGACTGTTTCAGGCCGGGGCGCATGCGGTCGAACTCGCGCTGGTAGGCGCCGGAGCCGATTCCGAACTCGAGCCGCCCGCCGCTGTAGAGATCCAGCAGGGCGGCCTCGCCTGCGGCCTTGATCGGATGCCAGTACGGTGCGACGACCACTGCCGAGCCGAGCCGGATCCGGGACGTATGCGCGGCCCACCAGGTCAGGATCTGGAAGGGATTGGGCGCGATGGTCATCTCCAGCGCATGGTGCTCCGCCGCCCAGGCGATTGCGAACCCGCCCTCGTCGGCCATCTGCACCATCTCGAGCGTGTGGCGTGCGACCTCGCGCATGTCCGGATGCGCGGCTGTTCGCTCCATGTTGATGGCCAACTGAAACTTCATGGACAACCCCGAGATCCGTTCGCAGTGCGTCTCACGGCCTGTCGATCATCGATGCAATCAGGGGTTTCGAGTTCAGCTTTATCGACCGTGATATCGTAAATCCGACATCGTTCCGGCACCATGCAGGAGTCGCGCACGAACCGGATCGCGTCGAGACGGCTCTCGACGATCTCGCCGAAGTTCACGAAGCACAGCCTGCGCCGCTCGTCGATGACGGTGTTGACGGCGTGGATCTCGCCCCGACTGGGAGATCCGGCATCGTCCAGCACCATTTCCCCATAAGTATTACGGCGGCAGGGTAGGGGGGTATCAGGAACGCAGGCGCGGGCAGGGCGGCATGGTTATGACATCGATGCCGTTCTCGTCGGCACGCAATCCCCCGAGATCAACATCGATCGGGTGGCTTTACGCGTCAGGCATCGAACCGGCCATGACGTTCCCACGGCGGAGATTGTTCGCCGCTGGACCGCGGTCCAGGATAATCTTGCGAGGACAGCGCCGAAAATATTCCTCGACCCGGTCCGCCAGGGCGTTGAGCAGAAAGGGATGCGCGGGCCTCGCCACACGCACGACCGGCAAGCGCTTCGCCATCGCGGTGATGGTGCGGAAGTGCGCCGGGTGCTGACCGAGCCCGTGCAGGTACCGCTTGCGGTAGGTGTACTTCCACAGCCACCCGAAGGCGTGGCTGGGCGGCACCGTCTCGACCTCGACGTCCTCTCGTTGATGGGACGTCAGCACGCAGACGGCGTGCACCGCCAGCGGCTCGGCCCGGAACCGCTCCACCGGCACCTGATACTTCTTCATATCTTCCCGTACCTTCCCCTGTGTCTGCGGCCGCTCCTCCAACTTGTCCAGCGTGTCCACCCACAGCCGCATCGAGGGGAAGGCAGGCAGCGCCACCGCATGACCGTCCGCGTCCAGCACCACCCCCGTCACGTCGTCGGCCAGCATCGTGTACCCACGCTCGATGAGCGCCGCGAGCAGCGACGACTTGCCGCTGCCTGAACCGCCCGCAAACAGCACCGCACCCGAATTGGTCTTGACAGCACTGGAATGAAAGGTGACCACACCGCGCTGCTGCAACAGCGCGGCGAATATCGAACCGGTGAGAAATATCCTCACGTCGTGGTCGCTGCCGCCGCGCGGTTCGACGAGGATGTCGCGGCCGGCCGTCACCAGGTATCGGGCGACGCCGGGCACGTCCATCAGGAAGGTGCCCGGCGTAGTCTCCCACTGGCCGCGTTTGCCGGCGGGGGTGGGGAGCGCTTCCGGCGTCGCACCGATGCGAAGCGTCACGTCCGGCTCACCGGCCGGAGGCACGGGAACGGGGACGAACGGCAAGCGAATGGGCGAGCGCACCCACAGCCCGTACGCCCGGTAATCGCGTAGCGGGCGGCTCGCGCGGAATTCACCGTCCCGCCCGCCGGGGCTCTTTCCGAGTGTTCCGGTGCAAGACAGTCCGGCGCCGCGTGCAGCAGGGGCCCCACGGGCCGGCTCCGCCTGGCCGTCGGGGGGTGGAACGAGAGCGTCGCCCGCGAGGAACGCCTCGGCTTCGCGCAGGTAGCCGAGCCGCGCCATCGCCGGCCCGTGCGCGTCCACCAGCGCTTGCACCTGCCGGGGGGCCAGCGCGGTCCGCCACGACCCCGCCACCCCGGCGCGGAAGAACGACGGCGCGGTCGGCTGCTTCTCCGAGAATCCGGAGTCTTCCTCCTGGGCCCGCAGGCGGGAAAAGGCGGCCTGGCCGACGGCCCGCGCGAGGCGCTCGGTTGCGCCCGGTCGCCCGGGCCCTTCCGGGTGCGTCTCGTCCCGGTCGAGGCCGGCGAAGCGCACGATCGCGCCGAACCCGGCCATCGGGTCCGCCAGCAGGTCCTCGTAGCGCGCGACGTGTATCGGCAACTCCTCCTGGTCCAGCCAGCTCGTCACGTGGCCGCTCCACGTCGTGAGTAGCTGTGGCAACTGGGTGTGAATGCCGCGGGCCACCTCCCCTTCGGCCGCCGCCGGCTCGTTCATCCACTGCATCGTGGCGTCGATGGACTTCTGCCGATGGTGCGCGTAGGACACCACCACGTCCAGGGGGTTGCGCACCAGGTACACCACTGCGCTCGTCGCGACCTTCGGGAACAGCGCCGCGCCGTCCCCGGCGTAGAGGTAGGCGTCATGGACCTTGACGAAGGCCGGCGCGCGCTCGCGGGACGGAGCCCCTGCCGATTGCGTCGGGCGTCCGCCCCCCCCGGTCGGGTGCCCGGCCAGCTCCCGGGCCAGCAACTCGTGGAACAGCGGCCGGTGGCGCAAGATCTCATCCGGGGTCAGGTCCGAGGAATCCAGCCCGACGATCTCGCTGAACGTCTCGCGGTCGCTGGCCACGGACCCGCCGACCAGGGCGTTGATCGAGGCCGGCTCGCCGTCGTCTCGCAGGTAGTTGGTGAGCACCGCCCGCAGCCAGGTGTTGCCGGACTTCGGATAGGAGGCGAGCCAGACGATGGACACCGCGGGCGCTCCCTCGGCTTCAGCGGCCGCCGCTCGCAGCGGACCCCGGGCCTCTCCGGTGGCCGGCGCCCTCGAACACCTCGAAGACGAAGTGGATCCGATCCTCCTCGCCGCCGTTGAACGCACTGTGCGGCACGAGGTTGTTGACCTCGAAGGCGTAGCCGGCCTCCAGATGGAATTCGGCGTCCTCCACCGTCAGCGTCGCCCGCGGATTGGTCTGCAACGGCACGTGGATGCGATGCGTCAACGGGTGCGAGCCCTCGCCGTCCACGTGCCGGTCGATCCCGTGCCCGGCCGCGAGCCTCGCCAGCATCGCCTTGGGGTAGACCGGCTCGGCGCAGCCGCAGGGCGCCGCGGCCTGCACCATCACCGGCAGCAGCAGCCGCTGCCAGACCGTCCATATCGGCTTCGAGTAGTAGCGCAGCGGCGTCCGGTTGCCTTCGATGAACCGGAACACGATGTGGCGGGTGTGGGTGAAGCAGAAGTAGCCGTTCTCCTTGGCGGCGTCCTCCTGCCGCCACACCTTCTCCGACAGCCGCCCGACCGGCGCCCGCAACGCCTCGACGTCGACGGGACCGAGACAGCGCACCAGGGCCGGCTTCTCGACCCGCGGCAGCGCCGGAGCGGTCCCGGAGGCGGAGGAATCGCTCCCGGCCTCTTCCCGCGGGTTGATGTCCTGCTTCATGCTCGACGCATGGACCCGGGCTTGGCGCGACGCGCGAACGTCGGGTCCATGAGCCGGTCCCGCCGGAACCGCTTGCCCCTGCGCCATCTGTGGATACCGACGCCGGCGTGATCCCGAACGCAGTACAGCGTATGCCTTCCTGCGTCCCATACGGCGAAGGCGTAGTCACCCAGCAGATGCGAAGGACATTGCCGGCCCCAGCGCGCCCACGCCCGGAGGATCAGCTCGGCGTCGAGGCATTCCACGGCCGGTTTTTGCTCGTTTGCGTTCACCACAGGCAGCTTCTTCCGATCGGCCAAGCCCACTGTTCGGCAGATATGGGAAAAGTCGGCTTGCAGATGCTCGTAGCAGGCTAAGAAATCTACACCGAGTCGGTCGTTCTCGTCCAACAGCAAGCTCGTCTGGCAGCAATTCCCGCTAAGCGCGAGAACGTCCGAAGATCCGTCATGATCAGGTGCTCCGGCCATCGGAAATCGCTTGATATCGCATCGTGACATCGCGTATCGGGACGTTAGCGGGAATTGCTGCCACAGGGGCGGCAATTTCCGCCAAGCCCGAAAACGTCCATTGAATCACCACGAAGAATTGAACGCCGGTTCGCGGATGGCGGGTTGATCGGGGGAGTGCCGGAACGCTTGCACTGGAACGGTATGAGGAGGAAGCCTCTCAAGTCCCTGCCGGTGACGGCCGCTGCGGCGCCGTATCCGTCTCCCGGATGCGAGGGCGCGCGAAGGTAAGCGAGACGGCACCGGCGACGAACAGGCCGCATACGACGAGAAAGGCGGCGCCGTAGCCGCCGGTGACGTCGTACGAGGCGCCGGCGATGAGCGGGCCGAGGCCGAACGAGACGGCGGTGCCGAGGTTCACGAGGCCCATGACGCTCCCGTAGTGGCGCAGACCGAACGACTCCTGCACCACCAGGATGTAGAGCGCCCCGAATCCACCCATGAACAGGCCGAACAGCGGTGCAGCGACCGCCAGCATCCCGGTATGGCCGGCGCCGGCGAGGAGGGCGGCGAACGCCGCCTGCCCGATCAGATTCGACATCATCATGCGCCGCGCGCCGAAGCGTTCCGACATCCAACCGAACAGGAGCTTGCCGCAGATGCCGGCGGTCGCCAGGGTGCCGAGCGCGGTCAGGGCGGAGGCGTTCGCCATCCCCTTGTTCACCAGATGCACGAGCACGTGCGGGAGAATGGCGCTGTAGGTGAACGTCCCCAGAGTGATCGCGGCGAGCACCGCGTAGAACGTACGGGTGCGTACCGTCTCGCGGAGATTCCGATCGGGGAGCGCCGGTGCGGCCCGGGCGGCGCGCTCGCCGGCCGCACCGGGGCCGCGTGCCTGTGCAGGGGCGGCCGGGGGCGCCTCCCGGATCACCAGGACCGCCGCCCCCGCGACCGCGAACGACGCGATTCCGATGACCACGCATGCCTCGCTCCACGGCATCGCGACCAGGAGGGCGGCGATGAACACCGGCATGACGAGACCGCCGACGTTGTTGCCCGTCGCCGCGATCCCCGTCATTCGACCCCGGACATGGGGGAACCAGGCCGCCACCAGTCGGCCCGTAGGCAACACCGTCAAGCCCGAGAAGGTGACGAATTGCATGAAGCTCAGCGCATACCAGTGCCACAGCTCCGTCATCAGGGGCCGGAGACAGAAGCTGAGCCCGAACACCACGAGCGAGAGTACGAGGATCGGACGCGCCCCGAATCGATCCATCGCGCGCCCGAGGAGCGGCGCCGAAAGGCCCCCCACCGCCGCGAAGGACAGCGACGCGCTGATCTCGGTCCGCGTCCACCCGAAGGACTCCTCGAGCGGTGCGATGAACAGCCCGAATGCGTACTGCGACACGCCCACCGCGACGGCCGTGGACGAGAAGACGACCGCGATGACGAGGGCCCCGCGCAAGGTCCAAGGTCGAGCAGCGTGATCCGGGAGGGAAGGGCGATGCTACACCACGTTCTGCCGGTGCGGTCATGCCGGTGCGCGAACGCGCCCGCCCCCGTCTCAGAGAGACGGGCGGTCTTGGAGAGACGGGCCGTCGGCCAGCGAGAATCCTTCCACGGTCGGAGTGATGCCGGGGATGAAGATATGTCCCTGGAACGTGCAGAACCTGAGCCACTTCAGGAGAAAGCGGTTCATTCGCCATTTGCGGTCGAGCTCCGGCATGCGTCCGGGTGTCCAGGGGCGGGTCGTGCGGCTCCTGCGCCGACGGCAGTGGGAGACGACTTCCGCCGCCCGCACGTCGTGGTAGACGTTGATCCGCGCGTTCGGCTCGAACACGCAGCCGCCGTGGTCGGTGAACCGGTACGTCAACACCAGCGACGTCGTGTGCGGTTGGCGCTCGATGATCACGAGATGAAGGTCCAGGGCTCCCGCGACCCGCGAGATCATCGCCCGGTCGCAGGCCGCCGGATCGGGGACGAGTTTCGCGAGGCGCACGTAGTTCGCCTCGTAGATCCGGATCAGGCCCGCGAGGTCCCGCATCCTGAATCGTGTCCGTCCCGCTTTGTCGATTCCTACCGTCATCGAGGTCCCGTCCAATCGGATCGAGCCAAGCCCGCCGCAAGGGGCATCGGGGAGCCGCCCGTGAAGATCGATGCCGCCTCGCATGAGGTTCAGGCGCCGAAAGCTACTGTATGGGCGTGATTAGTCAAGCCTCCGGTGCGCTCCGGGGCGGGGTCCGGGAGCGGCCTGATCAGCACCAGTACCCCGAACAGGGGATGGTCGATGTAGTGCAGCTCGCCCGAGCGCATCCGGCGTTCCGATACGAGGCGGAACTTGGCCGGGGCCGCTTCCGGCGTCTCCGTTTCGCCATTTCCGGGCCGGCTGTAGACCAGATCGAGATCGATGCGAAGGTAGCGCGCCACGGACACCTTCACAGTGCCCTGCACCGCCGGACGCCCCACGCCGTCAGGCCCGGTGCCGCCGGCCCTGCGGTCGACGAGACGTGGGCTGACGTGCGCCGGCCTCGCCGCGCCATGCGGAAGTCCCGGCAGGCGCCACCCCACGTGCAGGAAGGGACGGTAACGCGCCGAGCGCCGGAGCGAGCGCCGGACGTCGTCGAGCGCGAGAGTGGAGCGGTTCAAGAGCCGGTACGCGTGGACGGCTTCGTCCGGCTCGCCCTCGTGCAGGGGCGTGAGTTCGATCGCATCCCGCAGGGACGGTTCCCCCGGGTCCGCGGGCCAGTGCTCGGCGTGAAGGCCCTCGCCGCCCAGATCGTCGAACACGATGATCTCGACCGTGAACCACCGCGCGGAGGCGCCGGCGGGAGCCGCGAGCATCGCGGCAACCGCGACCGCGAGTGCAAGCACGGTGAGAGGGTGTACGCCGGCGGATGCCGGCCGGCATCCGCCGGCGGCTGCGGCAGACCGCGGCTCGGACGTGCGGGCCGGTCTCATCTCGTCGTGCGTCCGGTGTCCTGGGGGCAGGGAAGTGTATTACACGCCGTCGAAGCGCTCATGCCGCGGCCCGGACGTCGAGGGAGTCGAGCAGCCGCCGCACCGCCTCCACCCGGCTCGCCGCATCCGGCAAGTCGCCCGCGAACCTCAGCCGCTCCGCGCCGTCGAGCCGGAACCGGCCGGGCTCACCCTGGACGAGCCGGATCACGCTGCCCGGATCGACGTCCGGCTCGGGATGGAACACGATACGGCCGCCGGTGGCCCCTGCTTCGATCTTCCGCACCCCGAGCGGCGTGGCCCGGAGCTTGAGCCGGGCGAGGTCGAACAGCAGTCGCGTGGGCGGGGGGACGGGTCCGAACCGGTCGATCGTCTCCACCATGATCTCCTCCAGCGCCTCCTCGCTGCGCGCGCCCGCGATCCGCTTGTACATGATGAGGCGGGTGTGCACGTCGGGCAGGTAGTCCTCGGGGATCAGGGCGGGCTCGCGCACGTCGATCTCGGCGCCGGTGTCGAGCGGACGATCCAGCACCGGGGCCTTGCCGGCGCGTAGCGCCGCCACCGCGCGCTCGAGCAGGCGCGTGTAGAGGGAATAGCCGACCTCCTGGATCTGCCCGCTCTGCTCGTCGCCGAGGATCTCCCCCGCGCCGCGGATCTCCAGGTCATGGGTGGCGAGGTTGAAGCCCACTCCGAGATCCCCCAACGATTCGATCGCTTCGAGCCGCTTGATGGCATCGGCGGTCATCGCCCGCCGGTCCGGCACGATGAGGTAGGCGTAGGCGCGGTGGTGCGACCGGCCCACCCGCCCGCGCAACTGGTGCAACTGGGCCAGTCCGAACCGGTCGGCGCGGTTGACCACGATCGTATTGGCGTTCGGGATGTCGATCCCGGTCTCGATGATGGTCGTGCACACGAGCACCTGGAACCGGCGGTGGTAGAAGTCGAGCATCGTGCGTTCCAGATCGCGCTCCCGCATCTGTCCGTGCGCGACCCTCACCTGGGCGTCGGGGGCGAGCTTGCGCACGTCGCCGGCGATGCGCTCGATGTCCTCGACCCTGTTGTGCACGAAGAAGATTTGCCCCCCGCGCCGGATCTCGCGCTGCAGCGCCTCGCGGAGCATTCCCGGATCCCAGCGGCGCACGAAGGTCTGGATCGACAACCGCTTCGCGGGTGGGGTGGCGATGAGGGAGAGATCGCGCAGCCCGGAGAGCGCCATGTCGAGGGTGCGGGGGATCGGGGTCGCGGTCAGGGTGAGGACGTCGACCTCGGCCCGCAACGCCTTGAACCGTTCCTTCTGGCGCACGCCGAAGCGATGCTCCTCGTCGATGACCACCAGCCCCAGGCGCTTGAACCGGATCCTGCCGTCGAGCAGCTTGTGGGTGCCGATGACGACGTCGACGGCGCCGCCGGCGAGACCGCGCACGACCTCGTCCTGGGCATCGCGGGCGCGAAAGCGCGAGAGCTGCTCGATCCGTACCGGCCAGTCCGCGAACCGGTCGCCGAACGTCTGGTGATGCTGCTGCGCGAGCAGCGTGGTCGGGACGAGCACCGCGACCTGCTTCCCGGACTGCACCGCGATGAACGCGGCCCGCATCGCGACCTCGGTCTTGCCGAAGCCGACGTCGCCGCATACCAGGCGATCCATCGGCGCCGCCTTGCGCATGTCGGCGGCGACCTGCTCGATCGTGCTGGCCTGATCCGGCGTTTCCTCGAAAGGGAAGGCCGCCTCGAAGCCGTGGAGGTACTCGGGTTCGACGTCGAACGCGACCCCCGGCCGGCTCGCCCGCCGCGCCTGCACCTCCAGCAGCTCCGCCGCCACGTCGGCGACCCTCTCGGCCGCCCGCCGCCGTGCCCGTTGCCATTGGCGGCTGCCGAGCTTGTGCAGCGGCGCGGCTTCGGGATCGACCCCGGTGTAGCGGGAAACGAGTTGCAGCGAGCCCACCGGCACGTAGAGCTTGTCGCCGTCCGCGTAGTCGATCCGGAGGAACTCCCCGTGCACGCCGCCGACGGTCAGGACTTCCAGGCCCGCGTAGCGCCCGACGCCATGCGCTTCGTGCACCACCGGCGCCCCGATCCGGAGCTCGTTCAGGTCGCGCACCAGCCCCTCGGGATCGCGCCCGCTCCCGCGCCGCCGGCGGCGTTGGGCGGCGCGCGCCCCGAAGAGCTGGGATTCCGTGATCACCGCGGCCGGCGGGGCATCGATGCAGGCGCCGTCCTCGAGCGCGGCCACGGTCATGGCGAGCCCGGCGCCGCCCTCGACGAACGCGCCCCAGGACTCGACGAGCTCCGGATTCAGCCCGTGCGCGCCCAGGGTCTCGAGCAGGATCTCCCGCCGCCCCGGCGTCTCCGCCACGAGAAGGCAGCGGCCGTCGTGCGCGGCGAGGAAGTCCTGCAGAAAGCCGATCGGCCGGGACGCCCGCCCGTCCACCGGCAACGCCGGCGGGGTTTGCGTCGCGAACGTGACGGTGGCGCCGCCCCCGTGCCCGTCGCCGCGTTGCAGGCGCGCCTGGGGATGGGGCGCCAGCGCCGAGAAGAGCTCCTCGACCGGGACGAAGAGCTCGCCCGGAGAGAGCACCGGGCGTTCGCGGTCGTGGCGCCGGTTCTCGTACCGCTCCCGGGTGTCCGCCCAGAACGCCTTCGCCGCATCGTGGACGTCCTCGGTGAGGACCACGACGGCGCCGGACGGGAGATAGTCCGTCAGGGTCGCGGTCTCCTCGAAGAACAGGGGCAGGTAGTACTCGATGCCCGCCGGCCACCCCCCCTGGCTGACCTCGCGATACACCGGGCATCGCGAGGCGTCGCCCTCGAAACGCCGCCGCCATGCCCGCCTGAACCCCGACATCGCATCCGGTGAGGTCGGAAACTCGCGAGCCGGGAGCAGGTCGATGCGCTCGACCCGGCTCGCGGAGCGCTGGCTTTCGGGGTCGAAGGCGCGGAGGCTCTCGATCTCGTCGTCGAACAGGTCGATGCGAAGCGGCGCGTCGGCGCCCATCGGGAAGAGATCGAGCAGCGAGCCGCGCACCGCGTACTCGCCGTGCTCCATCACCTGGCTCACGCAGGCGTACCCGGCCCGGTCCAGGCGCCGGCGGAACGTCTCGACATCGAGGCGGTCCCCGCGCTGGATCCGGAACCGGTGGCCGTCGACGAAGCCGCGGGGCGCAATCCGCCCCATCGTGGTGGTGACCGCGGTCACCAGCACCCCGGATGCGAGGGACGGCAGCCTGGCGACGGTGTCCAGCCGTTCCGAGACGATGTCCTGGTGGGGGGAGAACAGGTCGTAGGGCAGGGTCTCCCAGTCCGGGAACCGCAGCAGTCCGGTTGCGCCGTCCAGATAGAATTCCAGCTCGGCTTCGAGACGGTGCGCGGTCCGGCTGTCCGCGGTGATGACCACCACCGGCGCCCCGGCCTGCCGCGCGAGGCTTGCGATGGCAAGCGCGCGGGCGCTGCCGTGAAGCGACGTCCACCGGACCCGCGAGCCGGGGCGGGGCAGGCCGGGAGCGAGCGGAGACACGGATTGCATGGTGGTGCGTGCTTCAGCGGGACGTTCGCGGCAAGGTCTCGTCATTTCATCTCCGGCAGGTGGGACGCACGACCGGACGGTCGCGCCGAGGTATCGAGATCATCGTCGGCTCGACCGCCGCCGTGGGGTTGTGGAGAATTCGCGCAACGCTCACGATTCGGCTCGACAACCGCAGGAGGGGCTTTCGATGGAAGACGTTCGAACCATACCCGCGCGCAGGGGCAGCGCCGCCTTCATGCGGCGGGGACAGATGGTGAAGGTCATCAACACCCACGGCGAGCAGGTCGTGGACACGTGGGCGTTCGTACGGCACGACCTGCGGGAGTTCATGTCCATGGAGCACACGCGCGCGACCCTCGTCAAGATCATGCCGGGCGTCGGCGACCGCCTGTACACGACGCGGCGCCGGCCGATCCTGAAGATCGTGGAGGATACGTCGCCGGGGGTCCACGACACCCTGATGGCGGCTTGCGACAGCCATCGATACGGGCTCCTCGGCTGCACCGGGTATCACGACAACTGTACCGACAACCTGTGGGCCGCGATGCACGGCCTCGGACTGACGCCGCCGGAGACGCCGAGTCCCCTCAATCTGTTCATGAACATCCCATGGCAGCGCGACGGGACGCTCTCGTTCGACCCGCCCGTGACCCGGCCCGGCGACTCCATCACGTTCGAAGCGCAGCTCGACGCGGTCATGGCCTTCTCGGCCTGCCCGCAGGACATCCTGCCCATCAACGGAACGGCGGGACAGCCCACCGAAGCCCATTTCCGGATCTTCGACCCGGAACCTCGGCCATGCTGAACGTCCGGCGAGGCATGAAGCGGGACCACGCCCGGGAGCGCGGGCGTCTCGACCGCATGAACAAAGGAGCCGTGCCATGAGTGCATACGTCATCGCGGAGGTCGAGGTCACCGACCCCGGGAAGTTCGAGGAGTATCGAAAGCTCGTCCCCCCGACGATCGAGGCGTTCGGGGGCCGCTACGTCGTGCGGGGAGGCGCCATCGGCAGCCTGGAGGGCGGCTGGCAGCCGAAGCGGATGGTGGTCATCGAGTTCGGCGATGCGGAGCGTGCGAAGGCGTGGCATGACTCCGAGCTCTATGCGCCGGCCAGGGCGTTGCGCGAGGCATCCACCAACACCCGGATGATCGTGGTCGGCGGAGTATGAGCGGCCCACCGGCGGGCGTCGGGCGGCAGGACGGGAAAGGCGCCGGGGAAACGGCCATGGACAGATACGGGATCCGGATCACCCTCCCGCCCGGAGACACGATGTCCGCGCCCCAACTGCTGGGCCCGGACTTCGAGGCGTTTCGGTGGTACGAGTCGCGCGAGGCGCGCGACGACGCATTCGAGGCGATGCAGCGCCACCCGGACTACTACCGCAGTGGCGACACCCCGACGCAGGTGCTGTCGAAGATCGACCCCTGAGCGGTGCGGGGTGCCCGCCACGGGATGGTGCATGGGCGGACATGGGACGGACAAGGGCCGCGCATCCGCCTCCTTCGTGGCTCGCGCGATGCACCGTGGCGGTAGGCGGGACGGCATGTCCACCAGGCGACGGGTAGCGTTTCGCCCGGCGGTTCAGGCAACGATCTTCCGGATCAGACCTGCGTCCACTCCGAGATGAAGGTGTCGATGTGATCCCGGGCCGGAGCCGCGTCCGCTCCGAGCTGCTCTGCGCGCAAGTAGATGATGATCAGGGTCAGGGCGGTGAGGGTGCCGTCGTCTCTCTGCCGCCGGGCTTCCCGGTGCCGGGTCTTGAAGTGATCGATCAGTGGGGCATAGCGTGATGGATCGCCGCCGCCGCGCTCGTGCGCGGTCCCGAGCTCGTCCTTGATCCGCAGCGCGACGTCGCGCATCCGCCCGCTCGAGGAAACGGCTCTCGCCGCCTCGATGATCGAGACCGCATCCCGGTCGAGCCGGCCCGCCTCGCGCCGCGGATCGAACCACCACGCGAAGATTCCGCCTCTGTGTTGAAGATGTAATCTGTTGAATATCAATCTATTGTCGTATTTTTCTAATGTGAAATATGATAACCTGTCCTTCACCGGCCGGCTGGCCCCGGTTGGCTGGTGCATGCCGGGGCGGATTCCGGCGCAGGCAGCCGGAGCAGGGACCGGTGAACGTACCCGCGATATGTCATCCGCTGAAGAAACACGAGTTTCCCACGTATCCGTTATCCTCGCGCGGCCGAAAAAAACGATCCGGATCGACGGCCTTGCGCCCGCTCGCGTCCGGCCCCACCGACCATGAGCCAGTCCGGAGGATGAGACGTTGGCAAAGAGTGACATCGAGATCGCCCGGGAGGCGAGGCAGAGACCGATCGCGGAGATCGGCGACCGGCTGGGGATCCCCCGCGAAGCCCTGCTGCCGTACGGACACACGAAGGCGAAGATCGACCTCGACTACCTCGAGTCGCTCTCCGGCCGCGAGGACGGGAAGCTCGTGCTGGTCACCGCGATTACCCCGACCCCGGCCGGCGAAGGCAAGACGACCACGTCGGTCGGGCTCGCCGACGGACTGAACCGGATCGGCAGGGAGACCCTGGTCTGCCTGCGCGAGCCGAGCCTCGGTCCGTGCTTCGGAGTGAAGGGCGGAGCGGCGGGCGGCGGCCATGCGCAGGTGGTGCCGATGGAGGACATCAACCTGCACTTCACCGGCGACTTCCACGCCATCGGCGCGGCCAACAACCTGCTGGCGGCGCTCCTCGACAACCACATCCACCAGGGCAACGCCCTCGGGCTGGACGCCCGGCGCATATCGTGGCGGCGCGTGGTGGACATGAACGACCGCGCGTTGCGCGAGATCGTCTGCTCGCTCGGCGGCATCGGCAACGGCTTCCCGCGCGGCGACGGCTTCGACATCACCGTGGCCTCCGAAGTGATGGCGATCTTCTGCCTCGCTACGGACCTGAAGGACCTCCGGCGCCGTCTCGGCAACGTCGTGGTCGGACAGACCCGCGCGCGCGCGCCGGTCACCGCGCGGGATCTCAAGGCCGACGGCGCGATGACCGTGCTGCTCAAGGACGCCCTCGCCCCTAACTTGGTGCAGACCCTGGAAAACAACCCCGCCATCATCCACGGAGGGCCGTTCGCGAACATCGCCCACGGCTGCAATTCGGTCATCGCGACCCGGGCGTCGCTCAAGCTCTCGGACTACGTCGTCACCGAGGCCGGCTTCGGGGCGGACCTCGGGGCCGAGAAGTTCTTCGACATCAAGTGCCGCAAGGCCGGCATCGCGCCGGACGCGGTGGTGCTGGTGGCGACGTTGCGCGCGCTGAAGATGCACGGCGGCGTGGCTCTCGCGGACCTCGGGCGGGAGGACGTTGCCGCGGTCAGGGCGGGGTGCGCGAACCTCGCGCGCCACCTCTCCAACCTCGGGCAGTTCGGGGTGCCGGTGGTCGTCGCGGTGAACCGGTTCTCGGCCGACACGCAAGCGGAGCTTCAGGCCGTCGTCGATGCCGCCGCCGCGCAGGGCGCGAGTGCGATCGTCTGCTCCCATTGGGCGGACGGCGGGGCGGGAACCGAGGCACTCGCGCGCCACGTGGTGGAGATGATCGAGGCGGGAGAGGGCGCGTTCCGGACCCTGTATCCCGACGAGATGCCGCTGTGGGAGAAGGTGGAGACGGTGGCGCAGCGGATCTACGGCGCCTCCGGCATCACTGCGCCCGCGATGGTGCGCAACCGGTTCAGGGCGTTGCAGGCCGGCGGGTACGGCCACTTCCCGGTGTGCATGGCGAAGACCCAGTACAGCTTCTCCACGGATCCGTCGCTCAAGGGCGCCCCGGAGGGCCACGAGGTGCCGGTGCGGGAGCTGCGGCTCTCCGCCGGGGCGGAGTTCGTGGTGGCCGTCTGCGGGGACATGATGACGATGCCCGGCCTGCCGAAGGTTCCGGCGGCCGAGGGCATCCACATCGACGAGGACGGCCGGATCGAAGGTTTGTTCTGACACCCTCTCGGGCCGGCCGGCTCCCGGGACATGAGGAATGCGCTTCGTGGCTCCCGTGACGGATCAACGCCGATGTGGATCAGGCGCATCCGGGCATCGGCGTCCGGAGCGCATCAGCGTCAGCGTCCGAGCGCCCGGACCCCGCGATCGATCCCCTCCACCGTGAGGGGAAACATCCTGCCGTCCATGAGCTTGCGCAGGATGTCGATCGACGGGGTGGTCTCCCAGCGCCGGACCGGTTCCGGGTTGAGCCAGATGGCGTGCGCGTACCGTGCGAGCGCCCGCCCCATCCACACCGCGCCGGGCTCCTCGTTCCAGTGCTCCACGCTGCCGCCGGGGTAGACGATCTCGTACGGGCTCATCGTCGCGTCCCCGACGAAGATGACCTTGTGATCGGGACCGTAAGTACGGAGCACGTCGACGGTCGGAATGCGTTGCGTATGGCGGCGGCGGTTGTCCCGCCACACCGATTCGTAGAGGCAGTTGTGGAAGTAGAAGGGTTCCAGGTGCCTGAACTCGCCGCGAGCCGCCGAGAACAGTTCCTCGCACCTTCGGACGTGGTCGTCCATGGAGCCGCCGGCGTCGAGGAAGAGCAGCACCTTCACCGCGTTGCGCCGCTCGGGGACCATGCGCACGTCCAGCAGCCCCGCGTTGCGCGCGGTGGATCGGATGGTGCCGTCCAGGTCGAGCTCCTCGGCTGCGCCCTCGCGCGCGAAGCGCCGCAGGCGGCGGAGCGCCACCTTGAGGTTCCGGGTGCCCAGCGTGCGCGTGTCGTCGAAATCGCGGTACTCGCGCCGGTCCCAGACCTTGACCGCGCGGCGGTGGCGCGAGCCGTCCTGGCCGATGCGCACGCCCTCGGGGTTGTAGCCGTATGCGCCGAAGGGCGAGGTGCCGGCGGTGCCGATCCACTTGCTGCCCCCCTGATGGCGTTTGCGTTGCTCTTCGAGCCGCCGGCGCAACGTCTCCATCAGCCTGTCCCAGCCGCCGAGGGATTCCACCAGGGCCTTCTCCTCCTCCGAGAAGTTCCGCTCGGCGAGCTTGCGCAGCCATTCGAGCGGCACCTCTCCGGCCATCGCGTCGAAACGCGACTCCATGCCCTTGAAGTGCGCGCCGAACACGAGGTCGAAGCGGTCGAAGTGGCGCTCGTCCTTGACCAGGGCGGCGCGCACGAGGAAGTAGAAGTCCTCGACCTCGAACCCGCAGACGTCGTGGTCGAGGGCGTCGAGCAGGGCGAGGTACTCGGTGATGGAGACGGGGACGCCCGCGTCGCGCAGCTTGAGGAAGAAATCGACGAGCATCGCGCCCTCGCTTCGTGAACCGGTGGGATGCGCTCCGGAACCGACGGGACGTCCGGGGCGCCGGCCCGCGTCAGCCCTGGCGCCGGTCGAGGAACAGGAGCTGTTCCAGCAGGTGGACGTCCTGCTCGTTCTTCAGCAGGGCGCCGTAGAGCGGCGGGATCGCCGTCTTCCGGTCGTCGCTGCGCAGGGCCTCGGGAGGGATGTCCTCGGCCACGAGCAGCTTGATCCAGTCGAGCAGCTCGGAGGTCGAGGGCTTCTTCTTGAGCCCCGGGACGTCGCGGAGATCGAAGAACACCTCCAGCGCCCGGGCGAGGAGGTGCTTCTTCAGGCCCGGATGGTGGACGCCGACGATCTCGCGCATGGTGTCGGCGTCGGGGAAGCGGATGTAGTGGAAGAAGCAGCGCCGGAGGAATGCATCGGGCAGCTCCTTCTCGTTGTTGCTGGTGATGATCACGATGGGGCGGGTGGCGGCGCGCACCGTCTCCTTCGTCTCGTAGACGAAGAACTCCATCCGGTCGAGCTCCAGCAGCAGGTCGTTGGGAAACTCGATGTCCGCCTTGTCGATCTCGTCGATGAGCAGCACCGGCCGGGTGTCGGACGTGAACGCCTCCCACAGCTTGCCGCGCACGATGTAGTTGGCGACGTCGTGGACGCGGGCGTCACCGAGCTGCGAGTCCCGCAGGCGGGCCACCGCGTCGTACTCGTACAGGCCCTGCTGCGCCTTGGTGGTGGACTTGACGTGCCACTCGATCAGCGGCCGGCCCAGCGCCCGCGCGACCTCGACCGCGAGCATGGTCTTCCCGGTCCCGGGCTCGCCCTTGACGAGCAGCGGCCGTCCCAGGATTACCGCGGCGTTGACCGCGACGGCGAGATCGCCGGTGGCCACGTAGCGGTCCGTGCCGTTGAACCTGGCGTCGTTCATGGAGTCATCTTCCTTCGTCGTCTCCGGTGTCCGGAGGCGGGGGGCAGGCGCAGGGCGGATCCGATGGCGTTCATCGGGCCTGCCCGCACCGGAGCGGGCTCTCGCGGCCGGGCCGGCGCCGTAGTGTGCGAGGAGCTGTATTCCAAGGGGAGCGATCCTGACACCGGCATCCTCACCCTGCCACCGTGACAGTATCCCACCCATATGGAGTGGCGGGTTGTTTCACCTCTGTCCCCCGGTCGTCATCAGGACATGAGCTCGGAGCGGCCTCCGACTGTGACGGGGAGGACTGCCAAGAAAGCCTCTGTTCCCGGGAAGAGCCGCCGGCTGCCGATTCGTTGCCGGCAGCATAGGGGGACCGTCGGGGGACGGCTCGGGAGCTGGCAGGCAGGAGCCTCCCCATGCGCGCCGGATGGACCGACCGGCGGCAGTCCCCGGCCGGCGCGTGCCATACTGTGGTCATGCACTCCTTCAACACCACCGGCCCGGTGGCCCCGGCGGACCGCCGCCGCGTTCCTTCCCGGGACGCTTGACCCCGGCGCAGCCTGCAACCGCCCATGGCCGATCTCACCCCTCTCGACTACCTCGCGCTCGCACTGGCGCTCGCGTGCTGGCTCGTCTTCGACACGCTCGCCAACCGGTCTCGCGGCGGGAAGTGGGCCAGCCTCAGCCACCTCATGGACCGCTACCGCTACGGCTGGATGCGCGTCATGACGCAGCGCGACATGCGGATGGTGGACACCATCATCCAGAGCGCGGTGCTGCACGGCTGCACCTTCTTCGCCTCGACCGCAATCCTCCTCGTGGGGGGACTGCTGGCGCTGCTCGGCGCCACCGATCGGGCGATCACGATCGTCCGCGACCTGCCGTTCGCGGTGGAGACGACGCGGGCGCTCTGGGAAGTCAAGGTGCTCGCGATCGTGATGGTGCTCATCTACGCCTTCTTCAAGTTCGCATGGGCGTACCGCGTCTACACCTACTGCATCGTGGTGATCGGCTCGGCCCCGATGGCGGACGGATCCGGGAGCGCGGAGTTCGCCAAGCGCGCCGGAGGGCTCGTCGGCCTCGGCGCCCGCCACTTCGACCGGGGGGTGCGGGCGTACTACTACGCGCTGGCCGCGGCCGCGTGGTTCCTGCACCCGGCCCTGTTCATGGCCTCCACCGCATGGGTGACGGTGGTGCTGATTCGCCGGGAGTTCCGCTCCCGGGCCCATGGGATCCTCGCGTCCGGCCCCGATCGGCAGGCCTGATGGGGCGCCGGGACGCGCGGCCTCCCCTTTTGAACGCCTCCGCCCTCTCCATGCGACCCACCGTCTGCTCCATCCGCGCCAGCGCCGTCACCACCGTGCATCCCCATGGGTCCCGGTCCCATCCCTCCCATCCCTACCAACACCCGCTCGGGCCACCAGATCCGCCGGAGTCCTTCCCGGTCGGCCGGCAACGGGTCTCCCCTCACGTACTCCGCGTCGTCGAACGCGAATCCTCCTCCCGCCAGCACGGGCAGGAAGTACAGTGCCGTCATCCCCGGCAATGCGATTCCTCCGGCCTTCTCCCTGCGCATTTCATCGCGTCTCCTTCCGTACCGGGAACAGATGCGCAACGAGGCGCTCGATACCGGCGGTGCCGGCGCCACGACGTTGGTTTCGCGGTGCTCCTTTCCGGAGCCGGCGACGAGGCTGATGCGGGTCTCGTCCTTGATCGACTCGAAGTTCTCCACGGAGAGCTCGATTTTACGAGGGGTATTCGGCGTGATTCGCCGATGTCATTACACAAATCCGGCAGATCGCCCGATGACGGCTTCAGGGAACGTCGCCGTTCCGCTCGGGAAGCGCATCGGGGGAAGGTTCGCCCTCGGAAGCGCGTCAGGGGAAGATCCGTGTCCCCGCCTCGCCCGCGAGCGCGGCCTCGGCCGCGTCGAGGTGGGCGATGACCGCGCGCCGGCCCCCACCGTCGATAAAGCGGATCGCGGCCTCGACCTTGGGTCCCATGCTTCCGTCGGCGAACTCGCCGGACTCGAAGCGGCGGCGTAGCGCATCGGCCCGTACCTCGCCAAGACACTTCGCGTGTGGCGTTCCGAACCCGGTCTGCACCCCCTCGATCGAGGTGAGGATCATGAAGTCCTCGATCCCGAGGACGTTCGCCATGTGTGCGGAGCTCAGGTCCTTGTCGATGACCCCCTCGACGCCGCGCCGCGCCCCGTTGGCGTCCCGCACCACGGGGATCCCGCCGCCGCCTCCCGCGATGACCACCGCTCCGCTCTTCGCGACGGTCTCGATGAGCGAGATGTCCACGATGTGCTTCGGCCGCGGCGAGGGCACCACGTAGCGCCAGCCCCTTCCCGCGTCGTCACGCATCGTCCAGCCGAGGCTCTTCGAGATCGCCGCCGCCTCCGATTCGTCGTAGAAGAACCCGACCGGCTTGGTCGGGTTCCCGAACGCCGGGTCGCCGGGGTCCACCTCCACCTGCGTCAGCAGGCAGACCACGTGGCGGTCGTCCCCGGCCTCGCGCAGGGTGTTCTCCAGGCTCTGCATCAGCAGGTACGCGATCCCGCCCTGGCTGTGGGCGACGCAGACGTCCATGCTCATCGGCGGCACCCGGTGGCGGCTCAGCACCTGGCGCATCAGGATCTTCCCCACCACCGGCCCGTTGCCGTGGGTGATGACGAGCTCGTTGTCGGCGCGCATGATGGGCAGCAGTGCCCGGCCGGTGCGCGCCGCGTAGGCGAGCTGCTCCTCGACGGTGCCGGGCCCGCGTCCGGGGTGGATCGCGTTGCCGCCGACCGCGATCAGAAGTCGGGGTCTGTCGTTGCGCACCGTGCGCGATGCGGCTGGCGGCATGAGCGGGCCGAATTCATCGTCCGGGAGGCTGCATCATATCCCCGAGGGATGGCCGGTACATATCCCGATGCCGCGGCCGGCCCGTCCCGTCCGAAACGCCGGCAATGCCGAGGTGCCGGGCTGGGCCGCCGAGTGCGACTCGAACGCGCGGGTCGCGAACTCCCAGGACTGCGCTCCCGCCGACCGGACGCCCGTCGCGGCGCGGGTCCGTGGCCACGGCCGGTTCATGGAGTCGTCCCGTCGAAGACATAGATCGGGCTCGACCAGATCTGGTGCCCGTCCTCCTGGACGATCTTCACGTAGAGCGCGTTGTCGGCGCCCTTCCCGAGCGCGACGCGGCGCTCCATCTTCACCGCCGTGCATGGGTTCTCGTCGGGCAGGCGGAACACCCGGATCCGCCGCCCGATGCCGCCGGCGTCGTGGACGACGTCCTCGCGGCCGATGTCCGCGACCGGGATCGCGGCCTTGACCAGCGCGGTGTCGATGGTGAGGACGCCGGCGCGCGCATCGGCAAGCCAGGCGTCGAACCCGCCGAAGCCCCCGGTGGTGAGCGAGGTCCACTCGACGGCCCCCGGCGCGGTCTGCTCGAAACGCTTGTCGAGGTTGTGGTGGTTGATCGCGGCGAGCCGCTCGAAGGCGTTGCCTTCGAGGGTCGCGCCGCCGTCCCAGATCGTCTGCCGACCGCGGCCTCGGTACTCCGAGCCTTCCCAGATGACGCGGATGCGGCGGCCGAGGCCCGCCTCCCCGAAGGAGCGCCAGACCTCCAGGGTCTCCAGGGCGTTGCGGATCTCGATACGCTCGATCGGTGCGGAGGCGACGGCGTCGATCGCGAAGGTGGCCTGCGCGTCGTCCGAGCGGACCACGTCGCCCATCATCGCCTCGCGCGCCGCCTCGCTGGTGGTCGGGCCGAGGTTCGGGTCGTCGGCGAAACGCTCGGCGTCGTGGTCGAAGCGGGCGCGGGTGTCGAGGATCATCCGGCAGCCGGTGGTGCCGTAGAAGTGGCGCGCACGCAGGCACTCCGCGATCGAGCGCCGCGTCAGGTCCTTCGCCAACATGCAGGTGAGGCCGCCGTAGGCGCCGAACGACGTGGCGCCCGGATGGCTCGCGCCGGGCCGGCCCTTGTGCCCGTCGCTGTTCGAGCAGATGCCGACCCGGTAGCCCTGCTCGAACGCATCGTGCACCAGCCACTCGAAGGTGCCCCAGGCGGAATGCACCTCCACCGCGCGCTCGAGCCGGGCGTCGTGGCTCATCTTGATGTCCGCGTACCGTCCGCCGATGTGGGCGAACACCACGCAGTCCTCGTCCTTCAGCGCCTCGAACAGGTCCTCGGCGGAGTTGGCGTCGGTCTCGACGTCGGAAAGGTCATGGACCAGCGCGTGCGAGGACCGGTGGATCTGCCGCCCTTCCTCCAGGAAGAGCACGTTGCGGTCGCCGCCGAGCCCGGTGTTGCCCGACCACTCGTAGCCGGGGAAGGCGATGAACCGCCCGTCGGCGTTGAACTCCGCGGTGAGGTCGTTCAGGTGGTTCCAGAACGGGGTGGTGATCTGGAAGTCGTTGCCCTGGTGGCTGCATACGTCGAGGAACGCCTTGTCGCGTGCGAAAGCGAAGAAGCCGCGGGCGGAGTTCGTCCCGATGGTCTCCTCGGACTGGCCGTGCAGGTCGCCCCACCAGGGTCTGAGGGCCGGCGACCCCGAGATCCGCAACGGGTTCGAGCGCGCGAGCACGGCGCCGCCAGGACCGAGCATCTCGATCCGGAGATCGCCCGGTCGGGCCACCGAGAGATCGTCGACGACCACCGAGAACGCCCCCGGTTTGAACCGCACGGTCTCCGGCAGCCCCTCGACCGAGACGCTTGCGCGCAGGCTCGCCTGCAAGTCGCACTTGTCGCTCGGGTTGCCCCAGGCGTCCTCGCCCTTCAGGCACAGCCGGAAGCGCTCGCCGGCGGCCCGCCCGGTGGGCAGGATCGCCTTCCACCGCACCGGCGGCGCGGGGACGATCGCGATCTCCGGCTGCACCGGCAGCTCGACGTAGTCGCAGGTGGCGATCGCATCGACCAGCACCCGGAACTCGAACGTCGATTCGCAAAACGTCTGCAACCGCATCCCCGGCGACCCCTGCCGGGGGTCCCCGAAGCGCACCACGATCCGGTCCCCCTCGCGCAGGAAGCCGCGCACCACCTTGATGTAGAGGGTCTTGTCCCACGGGCGGATGTTCATCTTCCCGTCGTAGCGCACGCTGAGCACCGCGCCGTTGCTCGCCTCGGCGGTGACGTAGTTGGGTGCGCCCGGATCGTCGAACTGCGGCTTGCCCATGTCGCTCGCGAAGCGGTGGACGATCTTGATGCTGCCGGTGTCGTCGATGCCGAAGTAGCCGGCGGTGTAGGTCAGGGTGAAGGACTGGAAGGACCCGGCCTCGAAGCGCCCGCGCGGGTCGATGGTGGCGCTGCCCATGCGCTCGGGCAGGTACGTCGAATGGGGCATGTCGTGCTCCTGTCGGCACTCCGGCGAGGCGGAGGAAGCTACCGCGCGGACCCGCGCCGGTCAAAGCGCTCCCCGGGGCCGGCGGATCGGAGCACTCCGCCTCATCGGCGGCGTCCGGGACACCCGTATCCTCCCGGGGCACGCCGCTCCCGGAGGACCGGCATCACGGAATCAAAAGCCGGTCGGCGAACAATTCCTCGTCACTTTGTTTCGGGTGCGAAGACACCACGGAACGACCCGGCCTCATACCCGGCACGCCCCCTGTACGACGGGCGCCTCGGGATGTTTCATGCGTGACGGCATATGGAAGGCACATAACGCGTTGCGCAACGTGTTCGCGCTTCACCCGCCCGCGCGGTACCAGGTGTCGGAGAGCCGATAGCCTTCGGGGAAGGGATCGCCGGGGTCGAGGTGGAAGGTATGCTCGCCGGTGATCCAGGCGCGTCCCGAGATCTCGGGGACGACGGCCGGTCTCCCGGCGACTTCGGTGGTGGCCGCGATGGTCATGCGGAACTCCGTCCCGAGGAGCGAGCGTGACAGGAAGGGCTCCTCCGGCGCGAGCTCGCCGCGGGCGTGCATCACCGCCACGCGGGCGGACGATCCGGTTCCGCAGGGGGATCGATCGATCTTGCCCGGCGAGATCACGGTCGCGCTGCGCGCCGTCCTGATGCCGTTCTCGCGGGTGACGGGGCCGAGGAAGGTCACGAACGTCACCCCTTCGAACTCCGGCGCTTCGGGATGCCGGACCGGCGCGTCCGCCCGGACCGCGCGCTTGATCGCCTCGCCGGCCTCGACGAGGGCGCGCGCCTCGCCCGGCACGAGCGCGAAGCCGAGGTCGGCGGCCTCGACGAGGGCGAAGAAGGCGCCGCCCCAGGCGACGTCGAGGCGCACCGTCCCGATTCCCGCGACCTCGACCGTGCGGTCGAGGGCGTGGACGAACGAAGGGACGTTCCGGGTGGTCACCCGCTCGCAGACCCCGCCGCGGCACTCGGCGGCGATCTCCACGAGCCCTCCCGGCGTTTCCAGCGCGAAGCGGGTGACGGGCTCGCGCATCTCCACCATGCCGGTTTCGAGCAGCACCGTCGCGACACAGATCGAGTTCGACCCGGACATGGCGGGGTAGTCGGTGGGCTCCATGACGATGAAGCCGGCCGCGGCGCGCGGGTCCCGCGGCGGGACGATCAGGTTGTAGTGGGTGAACACGCCGCCGCGAGGCTCGTGGATGAGGAAGCGGCGCAGCCCGTCGTTGCGTTCGAGCCAGGCCCGCTGCGCGGGTAGCGTATCGCCGGGCGGCGGCAGCACCCCGCCCACGATCACCCGCCCGACCTCCCCCTCGGCATGGGCGCTGACGACCTGAATGGCACGTTTCGATTTCATGGGTTGACGATCTCTGCATGACCGCGGGGTTTGACGAGCCCGTGCCTCAACTCGGCGCGTACAGCAGGTCGAACGCTGTGATGATTCCCAAGAGTGTCTCGTCGTTGCCGCTTTTCACCAGAACAGGGTGCCCCTGATCGATGACGGCTGGATATTCCTTCAGAACCGTATGTACACAGGTATCCGGCGTCGTAGTGATCGCGCATTGCGTTTTGAGCGCACCCTTCGCGATGGCTTCTTTAAGTGGGCGTGCCAGTTTCTGCCTTCCCCCTACGCCCATGCACTGTTGCCACAGATACGCGGAGACGGCGCGATCCGAGACGATTTCCCACTTTTCGTTGATCTGAACCGGCAAGAACGAAAATGAGTGTTCCAGCATGGTCTGCCGGATGAACCCGACCGGTTCCCAAGGTTGTGCGCAGATTGGATGGCGCATCATGTAATGTTTGACGGTTTTGCAATGTGCCTTGTTCACGAGCGCGTCCTCCAGGATGATACTGAGCTGTACCAGATGGACCGCGAGGTTCCGGGCAAATGCCCCTTCGTGCATCGCGTCGTTGCGTGCCCGTCTCACCAAGTCGTAGAGTTCGACGACGTCGAGTTCTCCTGTGCCCATCTGTGTGGGAAGGTTGTCTGCGGGTTTCCCTTGCAGCGTGCCATGTTTTGCCACCAGTCCGAGGATCGCCAATTCGGATCCCCCGAGTCCCCCACCCTTTCCCGTGAGGTGTTTTCCGAGTCGTTCAAGGACGAACAGAAGCTCCTGGTAGTGCTCTGCGTTCGCGAGCACTTTCAACCGGGCTTCTCGAAATGCGTCCCGGAAATACAATGCACTCTTGTGGGTCATCTCTTTCTCCAATCTCCTTCCCCGTTCTTTGGCCTTCCGGCGGTACCGTATTCGTGACGGGGATGGTCGCCGAACAGGTGGAATATCTCAACCAGAACCGCCGTGCTCATTCCGAGCGACAACCGCGGATCGCTGAAAACCGCGGCACACCGTTCGTGCCATCGATCACTCTCGTCCGGGAGCGCCGACATGGCGCCGGTGTCGATGAGCCCGTCAGCCTGCGTGCTTGCGTTTCAACTCGGCCTGTACCCGGCTGCGTGCCTCCTGTCCCCGGTTCGGATCTCTGCCGCGGACGCTGCCCACGGACCCTTGCCGCCGCCTCGCGGAACCGGCGTTGAACGAGCGCGTCCTTCGCCTCGTCATGCATCACCGCGCTTACCCGGCGTTGAGTCCGGCAATCAACTCTTCGGCGTTGGAGAACGTCTCCCCGTTCGATTCGTCGAGCCGGGCATCGTGGTTCATGATCAGCCAGCGGCAGTCACGACAGAGCATGTGGAGCTCCTTGAGCAGAGCGCACGACTTCTCATGTTCGGCGAGGATGCTCGATTCGTGATCTCCCCGAAGATCGGGATCGCCCAGCGCCGATTGACGACGCCGGCGGAGTTCGGCATACCAGTCACGAACGCTGTCTTCGGCCCGTTGAAGGGACGCCACGGCATCGTCGTCGGGGTCGAGATGAACGTCCGGGGGAAGTTTCTCCAGGGTTGCCGACAGAGAGCGAAAGAAGTCGATGAACGTTTCGACCGCATGCTGCAACGTCTCAAAGCACCTTCGCCCGCTCGCGCAGCGTGAACTTCTGCACCTTTCCCGTCGACGTCTTCGGCAGCGGGCCGAACACCACGGTGCGCGGGGTCTTGTAGCGCGCGATGCGCTCGCGGCACCACGCCATCACCTCTTCTTCCGTGAGGTCGCCGGCGCCTTCGCGCGGGGTCACGAACGCACAGACCGTCTCGCCCCAGTGCTCGTCGGGGCAGGCGACCACCGCCGCTTCCATGATCTTCGGATGCCGGAAGAGGCATTCCTCGACTTCCAGGCTGGAGACGTTCTCGCCGCCGCTGATGATGATGTCCTTGACACGGTCCTTGACCTCGACGTAACCGTCGGGATGGCGTACCGCGAGATCGCCGGTATGGAACCAGCCGCCGCGGAACGCCTCCTCCGTCGCCCTCGGGTTCTTGAGGTAGCCGCGCATCACCGTGTTGCCGCGCAGCATCAGCTCGCCGAGGGTCTCGCCGTCCCGGGGGGTCTCGGCCATCGTCTGCGCGTCCGCCACCATCATCGCGTGCATGGTGTGGTAGTGGACCCCCTGGCGGGCCATCCGGGCCGCGCGCTCCTGCATGTCGAGGGCGTCCCACGCCTCCTGCCATGCGCAGACGGTGGCCGGCCCGTAGGTCTCGGTGAGCCCGTAGAGATGGGTGACGTTGAACCCCATCTCCGACATCGCCTCGATGACCGCGCTCGGCGGCGCCGCCCCGCCGGTGGCCACCTCCACCACGTGCCCGAAGCGGCGCTTGACCGACTCCGGCGCGTGCACCAGCAGGTTGAGCACGATCGGGGCGCCGCACATGTGGGTCACCCCGTGCTCCTCGATGAGGGGGAAGATCAGCGCGGGGTCCGCGGCCCGCAGGCAGACGTGCGTCCCGCCCGCCGCGGTCACCCCCCAGGTGTAGGTCCAGCCGTTGCAGTGGAACATCGGCAGGGTCCACAGGTAGCGCGAGCGCGCGCCGATGCCGAACGCGAGCATCTGCCCGATGGCGTTCAGGTACGCCCCGCGGTGATGGCAGACGACGCCCTTCGGATCGCCCGTCGTTCCCGACGTGTAGCCGAGGCTGATCGCCTGCCATTCGTCGTCCGGGAGGCGGTACTCGAACTCTGACGAACCCTCGCCGATGAACGGCTCGTAGTCCTTCTCGCCGAGCCGCTCGCCGGCGCTCTCGCACATCGGGTCGTCGATGTCGATCACCAGCGGCGGGGATTCCATGCCGTCGAGGGCGCGCGCGACCACCGGCGAGAACTCGCGGTCGGTGATCAGCACCTTCGTCCCGGCATGGCCGAGGATGAACCGGATGGTGTCCGCGTCGAGCCGGTAGTTGAGCGCGTTGAGCACCGCGCCGCTCATCGGGACGCCGAAGTGGGCTTCGAGCATCTCCGGGACGTTAGGCGCCATCAGCGAGACGGTGTCGCCGGATCCGACCCCGCGTCCGGCGAGCGCCCCGGCGAGACGGCGGCAGCGCGCGTAAAGCTCGGCGTAGGTGTAACGTCGGTCGCCGTGCACGACCGCCGTCTTGTCCGGGTAGACCATCGCCGATCGTTCCAGGAAGCCGATCGGGGACAGGGGGACGAAGTTGGCGGGCCGCTTGTCGAGCCCGTGCTCGTAGGGGTTGACGGTCAGGGCCATCGGTCGTCACTCGGGCAGGGAGGGCCATAGCCTGCGCCGGCCCAACCGCGGCACCAACGGCGGCCGCCATGCCCGATCGATGGCGAACGCGGCCATGGTGTGGCAGGGGAGACAATCCGGCGACGGCGGGGCGTCGATCCACTCGAAGCGAAAACGGACGCTCATCGCAGCCCCCTCACCCGTTGCGCCGGGCTGAGCGGATACCCATGATGCTCCCCCGACCCCGGTGAGCCCTGCCGGGCTTCGAACACCGAGTCTCCCTGAACGAATATGAAGTCGTTCCGATGGTGGCGGCGATCCTGGGCGCTTGGCGCCTACGTCGAAACAAAGGGCAAGGAGTCGGGCACGGGCTACACCGCGGCGGACGCCGCCGGCATGGTCATGGAATCAGCTTCACCAGCGTCACCGTGACGCCCACGATGCCGGCGGCCATCAACCACAAGTGGCGGTAGAGCCGGGCTTCCAATGCGGCAATCTCGGCGCTGACATGTTCTTTTGTCGCCACGTTCTCTCCCATCGCCTCGCCGATCGCGCTCACGACGGCTTCCGCCTGCGCTTCCTCGAACCCGGCGTCCTTCAGCCCCTTGATGGCCTTGTGGGTGTCGAATGCGAGAGTGCTCATGTCGGCTCGGTGTGCATGATGAACAGGGGTGCGCGGATGCCGCAGAAAGTCCGAGCCTCCAGGAAGCAACCTGACCATCCCGACTGGACGGTCCCTGCGCTTCCAATGAGATCACGACGCCCCCGGTGGCGAAGGGATCCGCCTGCCAGGATGCGTCAGGAAGCAGTATGGTCCCGCGCGCCGGACGAGCGCAAGCTCCCCCGCCCGTACTCTGGTGATCCTCCCGGAGAGGGACGACGTTCACGAGTCGCTTGTCGAGTCCGTGCCCGCAAGGGCTGCCGTTCGGGATCATCATCCTCTACTCCCCACCGCCACTCGGGTCTTCCCTGCTGCCTTCTCCAGCGCCTGGTCGAGGTCCCAGAGGATGTCGTCGAGGCTCTCGATGCCGACCGAGAGGCGAATCATGTCCGGGGTCACCCCGGCCGCGATCTGCTCCTCGTCGGAGAGTTGGCGGTGGGTCGTGGAGGCGGGGTGGATGACCAGGGTCTTCGCGTCGCCGACGTTGGCGAGGTGGCTCATGAACTGCGACGCTTCGATGAACGCCTCGCCCGCGCTACGCCCTCCGCGGATGCCGAAGGTGAGGATCGAGCTCGCGCCCTTCGGCAGGTATTTCCGGGCCAGGGCGTGCCAGGGGCTCGATTCGAGGGCCGGATAGTTCACCCAGCCCACCAGGGGGTGGGATTCGAGGAAGCGGGCGACCCCGAGCGCATTCCCACAGTGCCGATCCATGCGCACGTGAAGCGTCTCCAGCCCTTGCAGGAACAGGAAGGAGTTGAACGGGCTCAGCGACGGGCCGAAGATACGCAGCGTCTCGCAGCGCGCGCGCATCGTGAATCCGAAGTCGCCGAAGGTCTCGTAGAAACGTACTCCGTGGTATCCGCGTGACGGTTCGGTCATGCCCGGGAACTTGCCGTTGTCCCACGGAAACTTTCCCGACTCGACCACGACCCCGCCGATCGAGGTCCCGTGCCCGCCGATGAACTTCGTGGCGGAGTGGGTGACGAGGTCCGCCCCCCATTCGAAGGGCCGGCACAGGTAGGGCGTCGGGAACGTGTTGTCGATCATCAGCGGCAGCCCGGCGTCATGTGCGATCGCCGCCACCGGCTCGACGTCCAGCACGTTGATGAGCGGGTTCCCGATGGTCTCGGCGTACACCACCCGCGTGTTGTCGCGGATGGCGCGCGCGAAGTTCTCCGGGTCGTCCGGGTCCACGAACGTGGTCTCGATCCCGAGCTTGCGGAAGTTCACGTCGAGCTGGGAGTAGCTGCCCCCGTAGAGCTTGCTCGACGAGACGACGTGATCCCCCGCTTCGAGCAGGGTCAGGAACGCGGTCATCTGGGCCGACATCCCCGAGGCGGTGGCCACCGCGGCCCGGCCGCCTTCGAGCGCCGCCATGCGCTCCTCGAACATCGCGGTGGTCGGATTCATCAACCGCGTGTAGATGTTCCCGAAGGTCTGGAGGTTGAACAGGCTCGCGGCATGGTCGGCGTCGTCGAACACGTACGAGGTGGTCTGGTAGATGGGCGGCGCCCGCGATCCGGTGGTGGTGTCGGGGAGTTGCCCGGCGTGCAGGCACAGGGTCTCGATGTCGTACTGGTGATCGGCCATGGGGGTGGGCTCTCCGGTCCGCGACGGGGCCGCCGGGTCTCAGTGGGTGACGTACATCGAGCGCTTGCCGGAGATGACCCTGGTGTCCACGCCGACCCATCCCAGGCCGCCGAACAGCCGCGCGTACTCGATCTTCATGCAGCGGTTCATGATCACCTCCAGACCGGCGCCGCGGGCGAGTGCCGCCGCCTCCTCGTTGACGATGCCGAGCTGCATCCACAGAACCTTGGCGCCGATGTCGATCGCGTCGCGCGCGAGCGGCGGAATGTCCCTGGCGGGGCGGAAGCAGTCGACCACGTCGACCGGTTCGGGAATGTCCTTGAGCGCCGGATAGCAGCGCTGCCCGAGCACCTCCTCGTAGCGGGGGTTGACCGGAACGACCCGGTAGCCGTGATCGACGAGGTACTTCGCGGCGAAGTAGCTCGGCCGGTACCAGCTCGCGGAGAGGCCGACCATCGCGACGACGCGGTTCTCGGCGAGGATTCTGCGCAGGGTGGGGATGTCGTCGTTCAACGCGGGGACTCCGAAGGCGTGCGGTGACCGCGGGCGGGAATCATACCGGGGTCGATTGGTGCCGGGGAGTCCGCGGCGGCGCGTCATCCCCCGGACGTGCCCGCCACGGCACGGAGCCGCGGGTGGCCGGGACTCGCGATGCGTGGGGTGTGACGAGAAAAACTCCGCATGGAGTCGGAGGGGCGATTGTGCCCTGCACACCGTCATCGGCCGGAACAGCCGCCGCAATGGGTTGGAGCCGTCGCGGCGATTGAGCGAGACGACCGAGCCGCGATCTCCGAGCGCGTCCCGCGTTGTCTTCCCGACGATGGAGGTAACAAAACGCGGCGCACCGCGCAACCGGCGGCGGCGGTCTGCACACACCGCGCACCGGCGATGGCGGCGGCGATCGCGACAGTTCACTCGTTACCGCCGCGCACCGGGAGCACGATCACTTGTTCCCGATCCGCAGAACGGTCGCCGCACATGTTCCCGCAGCGCAGCGAGCACGAGTGTTGTGCCAATGTGCGGCCGCACCTGGGGCGAGCAATGACGGATCGGATGGCACGCGCCAACGCACCCGACGAAGCGGTAGTGAATCGCGGCGTATGCCTTGATTGCATCGCAAGCACTGCGTAGGCTTCCGTTCCTTGCACCGACGGAAGACATTGGTCATGGCGAGCATCACCATCCGTAATCTCGACGACGACGTGAAGATCGGGATTCGCAAACGCGCGGCGGGCAACGGCCGTTCCATGGAAGAGGAAGTGCGGGTGATCTTGCGCGAGGCGCTCGGACGGGAGAACGTGCCGGACAAGGGCCTGGGGACGGCGATCCACGAACTGTTCAAACCCTTCGGCGGTGTCGAGTTGGAGTTGCCGCCGCGCGGCCCGATGCGGGAGCCGCCGCGCTTCGATTGAGACGGCCATGGTCCTGCTTGACACGAACGTCGTATCCGACCTGATGCGCGCCGCGCCGAGCGCGGAGGTTGTCGTCTGGATGGACGCGCTTCCGCCGCGCGAGTTGTTCCTGACGGCGATCACGGAAGCGGAGGTCCGCACCGGCATCGCCATTCTGCCAGCCGGTGCGCGCCGCCGGGGTCTCGCGGACGCGGCTGAGCGAACGCTCAGGGGCCTGTTCGCCGGTCGGGTTCTGCCGTTCGACAGCGATGCGGCCTACGCCTACGCCGACATTGCCGCCGCGAGCCGCGTCGCCGGGCGGCCCATCTCGCAGTCGGACTGCCAGATCGCGGCCATCGCGCGTTCGCGCGGCGCAGCCGTGGCGACACGGAACGTGCGGGACTTCTCCGAAACGGGCGTTGAAGTGATCGACCCGTGGGCGAGTGCATGAGGGGGTTGCCAGCGCCGCGATGACGCCGGGCGAATTCATCGCCAGGTGGCGGGCCTCGGAGTTGAAGGAGAGCGCGGCGTCGCAGTCGCACTTCAACGGTCTCTGCCGGTTGCCCCCCTGGCCGACGGCGCGACCCGCGACAAGCTCAAGTGGGCGATGTCGGACCCCGAGTGTCTGCGTCCGGGCGAGACGCGCCAGACGGTGACGGAGGGGAGCGCCCGGCGGCGAGCTTCGCGGAGCTTGCGCAAGGCTTGCGGGACCGGGGCAATGACCCGCAGGCGGTGTCACATTTCGTGAACCGCCTCGTGTTCTGCATGTTCGCCCAAGATGTGGGCCTGCCGCCCGCCGACATGTTCACCAGGATGCTGGAGCAGGCACGGAGCCGGCCTGCGAGCTTCGAACCGGATAACGCCATAGAGCGTTCGGGCGTTGAGCAACCCGTGGCCTCCGTACCCGTTTTCGAGCGGCGCCGCACCGATTGGACAGAGCCTGGAGCCGACCGAAGCCGTACGGGACGGCAGAACGCGAACGCAAAAACAAGAGTTGCGGTCGACCGGATCTACCGAGAAATCGAAATGTCTCGTTGGGAGGAGCTGAAATGAACGGAAAACGTCGGAGCAAAAAATCTTCAACTTCCCATCACGTCCTTCGAAGCTCGCTGGATCTCCCCTGTGGCGCGGTCCTGAAGAACCGCCTCGCAAAGTCCGCAATGTCGGATTCCCTCGGAAATGGTGAAGGCGATCCCACCGAGGCGCAAGTCCGACTTTACGAAAGATGGGCGGAGGGCGGCACGGCCGTTTCCATCATGGGTGAAGTGCAAGGGGACCCCCGCTTTCCGGAAAAACCGGGAAATCTGGTGTTCGGAGCCGACAGCGATCGGCGAGCAATACAGACATTGGTCAACAGAGCCGTGATTGAGGATGCTCACCTCTGGCCGCAACTCGGTCATGCCGGTGCTCTTTCGCACCAGCCGATCAGCCGGCCGAAGGGGCCATCTGCAATAGACATGCCAGGTCTTCAATGTGCCGGGATGTCAGTTGAAGAAGTCCAGGAACTGCCCGGCATGTACGCAAGAACCGCAGGGTTTGCCAAGAGTGCAGGATTCAGTGCGCCGTGCCAAGGCGCCATTCCTCAGCGGGTGCGAATCCCGCCCGGCAACTGTCGCTCCAGCCGGTAGCAGTCGGAGCGGTTGATGAAGGTAACGACATGGACTGAAGCACTCCGATGAGACGGGTCGCGACAGGCGACTCAGCGACCATGCGGGCCGCAACGCGAGTGAACGCCGAGCAGGCCTCGAAACTTATGATGCGGAAGCCGACCCGCCTGAATCTCGGGGAAGGCTGGCATCGGTCGGGAAGCGAGCGACGGACGCACCGGCCGGTTCCGCCGGGGTAGTGGCGGCGGCACGTATGGAGGAGGGGGATGGACGCAACACGGGAAGCCCCGGCGGTGGCATGGCACGTGCCAACCGGCGGCCTGCGAGGGACAGGCCGGGCCGTTCGGGGTGGCGGAGAGGCCCGTAGTACCGTGGAAACTGGGTAATGCCGGCTGAGGGAAGGGGCCTTGGTTCGAGAGGAGCGCAAGAAGGAGGAAGGGAGATGGGGACTGGCAAGAGCCTAACAGCCCCGGAACGAGTTCGGAGACTCCGGGCGGCGCTACATGCGAAAGCGAAGGAAGCTGCGGGCTATCGGTTCTATACGCTGAGCGACAAGGTGTGGCGCGACGATGTGTTGTTGGTCGCCTGGGGTGAGGTCCGTCGTAATGGCGGAGCGCCCGGGGTGGATGGCGAGACGGTGGCGGACATCGAGGCGCGAGGCGTGGAGCGGTGGCTTGGGGGACTGGCGCGGGAGTTGAAGGAAGGGACCTACCGG
Source organism: uncultured Gammaproteobacteria bacterium (assembly GCA_958295465.1). GTDB lineage: Bacteria > Pseudomonadota > Gammaproteobacteria > HK1 > HK1 > HK1. The sequence continues at coordinate 4,770,284 of OY282353.1, read as the reverse complement.
CCCAAGGCGGTTCGGCGGGTGTGGATTGCGAAGAAACAACGCGGGAAGTATCGGGCACTGGGCATTCCCTGCCTACGGGACCGGGTGGCGCAGACGGCGGCGTTGCTGGTGTTGTCGCCGATAGTCGAAGCGGACTTGGCCCCGGAGCAATACGCCTATCGGCCAGGGAGAAGCGCACACGATGCGGTCAATCAGGCGCATCGGCTGGTCAATACGGGCCACTGCGAGGGAGTGGACGCGGATTTGTCGGACTACTTCGGCCAGATACCGCACGCCGAACTGCTCCACTGCGTCGCCCGTCGGGTCAGTGACGGGCGGATGTTGGGCTGGGTGAAGGCGTGGTTGGAGATGGCGGTCGAGGAAGACGACGGGCGAGGCGGCACCCGCCGCACGAACCGGGCGCGTCGGGAGAGGAAGGGGACCCCGCAAGGGGCGCCGATTTCTCCGCTGCTGAGCAACCTGTACATGCGTCGCTTCGTATTGGGCTGGAAGGTGTTGGGGCATGCCCAACGGTTCAAGGCGGACATCGTCAACTACGCCGATGACATCGTCATCCTTGGCAAGGAGTCGGCGGCGGCGATGCGAGAAGCGGTCGAGGACATGCTGAAGCGTCTGAAACTGCCGCTCAACGCCGAGAAGACCCGATGCGTGCGTGTTCCGGAGGAATCGTTCGACTTCCTTGGCTACCGGGTGGGACGCAACTATCGCCGGGATACGGGCCGGGCCTACATCGGCACGCGCCCCACACAGGCGAGCGTGCAGAGCATCTGCCGCAGGGTAAGCGAGCTGACGGCGCGACGATATGGGCGGCTGGACCCGGAAGTGGTGGTGGGGCGGCTGAACCGGCTCATGACCGGATGGGCGAACTACTTCCACCTGGGACAAGTGAGCCCGGCTTACGCCGCGATTGACCGGCACGCGACCCGGCGGCTGCGCCGGTGGCTTTGTCGCAAGCACAAGGTTCGAGCCGGGGGATATGTGCGTTTCCCGGACCGGCGCCTATGGGAAGACCTGGGGCTGACTCGCCTTGCACCGCGAACGACGAGCTTTCCGTGGGCGAAGGCATGATCTCGTCCGAGAGCCGGATGCGGGAGACCCGCACGTCCGGTTCGATGAGCGGGGGTGTGGAAACGCGGCTATGGCACAGACTGAGGCACCGGCACAAGGCGAAAGCAGCCGGCAAACAGCGACTCTCCATGCCTACGGCAAGGCGCGCCACTCCCCGACTCTACGCGGCATTCACGTTCACGCTGGCCACGGCTTCCTGCTAAGTCAATTCCTGTCTCCCTTGTTCAATCGTCGCGACGATGGATATGGCGGCTCAGTTGAAGCACGATGCCGAATAGTACTAAGGGTAGTAGACGAAGTGCGTCGCGCAGTCGGCCCATCGTATCCCATCGGAATCAAGATCAACTCAACGGACAAATTGGAAGGTGGATTGACGGAGGACGACGCTTTGGAGGTGGTGCGTCTTATCGGCCAAACATCGGTCGATCTTATTGACATCAGCGGTGGAACCTATTTCCCCGGAGCAAAGGCGAGTTCTGACGGAGTGTCGGACAGCGGTCCGTATTTTCTGGATTTTGCGCGACGTGCCAAAGGGACGACAAATGTACCGCTCATGTTGACGGGCGGGTTCGAAAGACGCGAGCAGGCAGTGGATGCAGTGGCGAGTGGCGCCGTGGACATGGTGAGTCTGGCTCGCGGCATGGTCCTCAATCCGCAGCTTGCAAAGTTCTGGTTGACCGAGGACGGCGGTGATCCTGAGTTTCCGATATTCGAAGCCCCGCCTCGGGGCGGGGTAACGGCCTGGTACACCATGCGACTAACCGCATTGGGAGAGGACAGAGAGCACACATTCTCGCTGGATCCTCAGTCTGCCTTGCGTGCTTATGAAGAACGCGACGCACAACGTTGCATCAAATGGCGAGAGAAGTTTTCGCATCTGGCAGAGTCGGACCGAAGGTTGAGATAAAGCGGGTGCACGGCGCCATTCCTGTGTCTTGTCCCCAATGTGCCACTTGGCTGACCGTCAAAGGACAGGAGAGCGCTCATGAACCGGGACGCAGCATCGGCAATTTCGCAAATCGTCAGCGGAACCGCAGTGTTCATTTCTCTGCTGTACCTCGCGTTCCAGGTTCGATTCGCCAGACTTGCGGCGGCGGACACCTCTCGAACCGCCAGAGCTATCGGCGTCCGGGAAAACGTCCGTAGAGGGCGGTCCGGTCGGGCCTCGCTCAATGCATCACCGATGCGTGATGTGGTACATCTTCGTTCGAACCGGAGCCGGGGTCGCGCGAAGCGCGGACGCCCTGGCCGGACACTCGACACGGGAGAAGGACATGACGGGTTGCATCGCAGGCTGGGCGCATTCGAAGTTCGGCCGGCTCGAAGGCGAGGACATCGAGTCGCTCATCACCGGGGTCGCCTCCGAGGCGGTGGCGGACACGGGCGTCGCGCCGGATGACGTGGACGCCATCTACGTCGGTCTCTTCAACCACGGGTTCTCCGCGCAGGACTTCCCCTCGTCGCTCGTGCTCCAGGCGGACGACCGCTTGCGCTTCAAACCCGCCACCCGGGTCGAGAACGCCTGCGCGACCGGCTCGGCCGCCATTCACCAGGGTCTCGACCTCATCGAAGCGAAACGCGGGCGCATCGTGCTCGTGGTCGGCGTCGAGAAGATGACCGGCACGCCGGGGCCGGAGGTGGGCGACATCCTGCTCGGCGCGAGCTACCGCAAGGAGGATGGAGAGATCGAAGGCGGCTTCGCGGGCGTCTTCGCGGCCATCGCGCAACGCTACTACCAGAAGTACGGCGACCAGGGCGACGCGCTCGCCCGCATCGCGGCCAAGAACCACCGGAACGGCTGCGCGAACCCGTGGGCGCAGATCCGCAAGGACCTGGGCTACGACTTCTGCCGCGGGGTCTCCGACAAGAACCCGATCGTCGCGAGCCCCCTCAAGCGTACCGACTGCTCCCCGGTATCCGATGGAGCGGCCGCGGTGGTGCTCGCCGACGTCGAGACGGCCCTCGCCCTCGACAAGGCGGTGGTGTTCCGGGCGCGAAGCCAGGTCAACGACTTTCTGCCGATGAGCCGGCGCGACATGACCTTCCTCGACGGATGCGCGCGTGCCTGGTCGCAGGCCCTCGGCGAAGCACGGCTGTCGATCGAGGACCTCAGCCTGGTCGAGACGCACGACTGCTTCACGATGGCGGAGCTCATGGAGTACGAGGCCATGGGCCTCACCAGGCCGGGGGAAGGCGCCCGGGCCATCCTGGAGGGATGGACGGAGAAGGACGGCCGCCTGCCCGTCAATCCGTCCGGCGGCCTCAAGTCGAAGGGCCACCCGATCGGGGCGACCGGCGTCTCCATGCACGTCGCCGCGTCGATGCAGCTTCGCGGCGAGGCGGGGGACATGCAGATCGAAGGCGCCGAGCTCGCCGGCACCTTCAACATGGGCGGCGTCGCGGTCGCCAACTACGTCAGCATCCTCGAACCCCTCCGCTGACGCGGCAATGGTCGGAGACGCGCGCTGGTGAGAAATGCGGGCTGGAGATTTCGGGCGGTGATTGCCGTCCGTCGGCCGATTTCCCCGACAGGTTCCTCAGTCTGCGGGTGACGTTCGATGCACCGGCGAATCCATCCGGCGCGGAGGTGACGAACCCCGCCCGCCCGCGGTTCGGGCCGGAGAGCGTGCCGCTCCGCTTCACTCGTCGATGCGGACCTTCACGTAGCGTCCGGGGGCGTCCTCGATGACCGGCAGGGCGCCGGTGCCCGGCTCGCGGGGCGCCGTCTCGCCGCCGTCGTGCCCGCTCACCCAGGCGTCCCAGTCCGGCCACCAGGAGCCGTCATGGGCGGTGGCCGCCTCCAGCCAGGCATCCGGTGTGGGGGCAAGCTCTCCGGTGAAGTAGCCGTACTTGTTCGCGGCGGGCGGATTGACGACCCCGGCAATGTGTCCGGACATCGCAAGGACGAAACGAATCGGACCGCGGTAGAGCCTGGTCGCCGCGTAGGTGGAGCGCCACGGGGCGATGTGATCCTCGCGGGTCGAGAGGATGTAGACGGGTACATCGATGGTGGTGAGGTCGATCGGAACCCTGTCGAGGGTGATGCCGCCGGGTTCCCGCAGCCGGTTGTGCTGATACAGGTCGCGCAGATAGACGGAGTGCATCACGCGGGGCATGCGCGTGGAATCGGAGTTCCAGTACAGAAGATCGAAGGGGAACGGGTCCTTGCCCATGAGGTAGTTGTTGATCACGAAGCTCCAGATGAGGTCGTTGGCGCGCAGCAGGTTGAACGCCTCCGCCATGCTGGTGCCATCGAAGTAGCCCTTCTCCTGCATCGACTCCTCTACCAGCGAGAGCTGCTCCTCGTCGATGAACACCCCGAGCTCGCCGGGCTCCTCGAAGTCGACCATGGTGGTGAAGAACGTCGCGGATTCGACGACGGGACGCCGGAGGGCAGCCCGTGCGACGGCCGCCGCGAGCGGTATGTTCGCTGCACTCCGTGCATCCCCGGCGTTCCCCGCATCCCCGACATCCCCCGCATCCCCGGTGTCCTCGACGGCGTTCCCCGGCGGCGTGCCCGGTTCGGCATCCCCGGTCTCCGCAACCTCTCCGGCCTTCGCCGCTTCCGCGCCCTCCACCGCGCCGGCGGGGGCGCCAATGGCCGCCCCGGCCTTCGCCGCCACCGGCGCGTCCGCGGCCTTCAGATACGCGAGGGTCGCGGCCAGCAGGGTGCCGCCCAGGCAGTACCCGATCACGTTGACGCGGGGCTCGCCGGTCGCCTGCCCGATCGCATCCAGAGCGGCGATGGGGCCTTCCAGCATGTAGTCGTCCATGCTTTTTTCGGCCAGCCGCTCGTCCGGGTTCACCCAGGAGATCACGAACACGGTGCGACCCCGATCCACCGCCCACTTGATGAACGAGTTCTTCGGGCGGAGGTCCAGGATGTAGAACTTGTTGATCCATGGCGGGATGATGAGCAGCGGCCGCCTGCGCACCGTCTCCGTGGCGGGTGCGTACTGGATGAGCTGCATCAGGTCGTTCTCGAACACGACCTTGCCGGGGGTGACGGCGACGTTCTCGCCCAGCCTGAACTTCTCCTGGTCGGTCATCCTGATCCGCAGCCGGCCCTGGCCCCGCTCGAGGTCTTCGAGCATGTTCTCGAGTCCCTGCACGAGGTTCTCGCCGCCGGTCTCCACGGTGCGCCGGACCACCTCGGGGTTCGTCATCGCGAAATTGGTCGGCGCGAGGGCGTCGATGAACTGGCGGGTGTAGAAGTCCACCTTCTGCGCGGTGTGGGCATCGAGCCCTTCCGTCTCGCGCACCGTGGAGAGCATGAACTTCGACGCGAGCAGGTAGCTCTGCCGGATGTGGTCGTAGATCGGGTTTTCGGTCCAGGCGTCGTCGGTGAACCGGCGGTCGCCCGGCTCGGGCGCCGCCACCGGCCCGGCCTCCTCCCCGGCCATCCGCCGCGCCGTGCTCTCCCACAGCTTCGCGTAGTCCTGCCACAGCGAGACCTGCGCCTGCACCAGCCGCGCCGGATCGGCCAGCATCTGTTGCCACAGCGCTTGATACGCCTTGGACACCACCGCGGGCGTGAGAGGATTGAACTCGCCGGCGCCGCTCGCCTGGCGTTCGGCGAACGCCTGCACGATACGCCGGCTCCGCTCGGCGACCCGGCCCATCGCGGCGCGCAGGTGCTCGGGGTCGGGGGTCCGTGGGGCCGGGGTCGATTGATCGCTCATGGGATACGTCTTCCGCTGAGATCATGATGCGGAATGATACGCCGCGCCCGACCGATGTGCCGCAAGGGCCTCGCACGTTCCGGCCCGCCGCCGGCGAAGGCGGGGGCTTCTCCACCGTGACGCGCTCTCCCCACGTGAAGAGGCGCCACCATGCCGCCTGCCTTGAAACGTACCGCCGGCGTACCGCCGTCGTTTGCCTCGACGGGAAGGCGGTTTGCCCCGCGATACCGCGGGTTCGAGCCGGGGGACGGCTATGGCTCCCGATCCCGGTCCGCTGCCGCCTCGCGTTTCCGTCGTTTGCCGCGGTCCCTCGTGGCCATGAGCGACAGCTCGGTCATCACCGCGGCACTCTCGTGGATCAGGGCGCGCAACGGCTCCGGATCGCCCCGGTGCGCCTTGCGCATCGCCTGGAAGTACTCGGCCCGATCTTCGATCGTGATCAGCGGAGGATGCTCGTTCCTGCGCAGGTAGACCCATGCCGTGAGGAGACGGCCGGTGCGGCCGTTGCCGTCCGGGAACGGATGCACCGCGTTGAACGCCGCGTGCATCCACGCCGCGCACGTCGCGGTGGGCGCGGGGCCGGCCCGATGGACCTCGTCCAGAGCCAGGACTCTCTCGAGTTCCGGCTGCACGCGGTCGGGAGGGCAGAACTCGTACTCGGTGTGTCCCGATACGATCAGGTTCTCATGCTGCTTGAACCGTCCCGGGGCCATGGATACCCGCATACGGGTGAGGGTCCCCTCGTCGCTTTCGATCTCGACGAGGCGTTCCTCCTGGTGCCGGGTCGCCTCGCGCTGCCATGCCTGGATTTCCTCGATGGTGAGCGGCTGTCCGCCATGTGCATGCTCCACCATGCGCTGCAACGCGTTCAGCTCGTCGAGCAGCAACGTGCGCAACGCCTGTGTCGCGTGCACGGGCTCTATCTGATCCTCCTCCCTGGCGTGCTCCAGACCGGTTCGAACGAGGAGCTCCTTGGCCCGCGGGCGCAGTCGGTAGAGTCCTTCTATCTCTCCGCTGTCGATGGCGAATCGACGTTTGCGGTCTTCGGTCCAGTATGCGGCGAACCGCTGCTCGGACCGTCTGCGGCGCTTCGGGGTGCCGATCGACTTGCGCCATGCCGCGAGATTCCTTTCGTACTCCTCATCGTGCGGATAGGCAGTGTGCTCATTCAGTGCCGCCGCCGGCTTCCACGGTTGAATCTTCCGTTCCATCGGCCGTCCCCACCGAATCTCCAGGCCAGTATAGCGCCGGGGGTGCGGGCGAGCCGGGCTGCGCCCTCGGACCCGGATCGATTCGGTGATGACGGGAAACCACGGCCCGGCCGCCCCTCCCGGAGCGGCTTGTTGCGCGAGAAGGTCCGGGAACGGCTGCGCGCTGCGGCGGGTCGCCGCCGGCCGGGGCCGGAGCGTCAATCCTGCGGCATCGGCCGCATGACGTAGCTGCCGGGGGCGTCCTCGATCGCGGGGAGTCCGCCTTCGCCGGGGATCCGGGCCGGTGCCTCGCCGCCGCCGAACGGTTCGAGCCATCGGTCCCAGTGCGGCCACCAGGAGCCCGGATGCTCTTGCGCGGCAGCGAGCCACGCATCGGGCGAGGCCGGAGTCTCCCGGCCCGTCCAGTGCTTGTACTTGTGCTTCGCGGGAGGATTGACGACGCCGGCGATGTGTCCCGACGCTCCGAGCACGAACTCCACCGGACCGGCGAAGAGCTGCGTGGTCTCGTAGGTCGTCTTCCACGGTGCGATGTGGTCCTCGACCGCCGACAACACGTAGGACGGGGTGGTGATGCGGGTGACGTCGATGGCCTCGCCCGCGAGGGTGAGCCCGCCGGGCTCGCGCAGCCGGTTCCCGACGTACATGTTGCGCATGAAGAAGGTGTGCATCGCCGCGGGCATGTTCGTCGGGTCGCAGTTCCAGAACAGGAGGTCGAGCGCGGGCGGCTCCTTGCCGAGCAGATGGCCGTTGACGTGGAACGACCAGATGAGATCGTTGGCCCGCACCGCGCGCCAGGTGTCCGCGACCTGCCGTCCGGAGAGATACCCTTGCGCCGAGATGGCGGATTCGAGGGCGGGGAGCCCTTCCTCGTCGATGAACACCCCGACCGCGCCCACGTCGGAGAAATCGACCATCGTCGCGAGGTACGTGGTGCTCGCGAGCCGTGGGTCGCCCCTGGCGTGAAGCCAGGCCGAGAGCGCGCTCAGAAGAATCCCGCCGAGGCAGTAGCCGACCGCGTTCACCTCCCGCTCGCCGGTGGCGCGCTCGATCGCCTCCAGCGCCGCGAACGGCCCTTCGAGCATGTAGTCGTCGAAACCCTTGCCGGCGAACGACGAATCGGGATTCACCCACGAGATGATGAACACGGTATGGCCCCGGCCCACGAGCCACTCGACCATGGAGTTTCCGGGGCGCAGGTCCATCACGTAGAACTTGTTCATCCACGGGGGGATGAGGAGCATCGGCCGGCGGCGGACCGCCGGGGTGGCCGGCGCGTACTGGATGAGCTGGATGAGATCGTTCCGGAAGACCACCTTGCCCGGCGTGGCCGCGATGGTCTCGCCTACCACGAAGGCATCCGGTGCGCACATCCGCACGTCGAGCCTCCCGGTCCTCGGGTCGAAGTCCCGGACGAGCTGCCGCATACCGTCGAGGACGCTGGTCCCGCCGGACTCGACCGCGGCGCGAAGCGCTTCCGGATTGGTGGGGAAGAAGTTCGTGGGAGCGAGCGCATCGGCCATCTGCCGGGCGGCGAATTCGAGCCGGTCCCGGCTGGATTCGTCGAGACCCGCGACGCTGGCCGGCAGCGAAGTACAGGCGCGGGCGTTGACGAGATATGCCTGCTTCAGGAGGTCGAACCACGGGACGTCGTCCCAGGCGGGGTCCCGGAACCGGCGGTCGTCGTCGTCCGGACGCACCACCGGCTCCGCTTCGGCGCCGGCCATGCGGGCGACGCCATAGGTCCAGAGCTCCCCCCATGATCGAGCGAGGTCGATCCAGGCTTCGGCGAGAGGCGACGGATCGGCCGCGAGCCGGGATCCGAGCCGCCGCATGGCGTCGTCCAGGCGCAGCGGATCGAACGACACGCCCGCGCCGGATGCACCGGAGCCCGGCGCCGGCCGGGATCCGATGCCGGCGCCGGCTCCGGCGGGTCTCGGCGACGGAGCCCGCGGCTCGTCGAGCGAAGGGTTCATTCCAGCGGAATCGTGGTTCATGCCTGCTCCTCGAAGGCGTCCGGCGACGACCTCGCGTTCGGGATCCGATTGATTTGTGCACCGCACAATATAGTGGCCACACTTCTCGCCGGCAATGCGGGGTCATGGGTCCGAAGTCGTGACGCCCAAGGGGGAGGGTTGCATTGCGACGCAGGGGACCACCGCCTCGCCGGGCCGCCGGCCGGATCGTTCCACACCTCGGTTCCAGGCAGAAAGCGCGGAGGACGATTCCCGAGCCGACGGGCTGAAGCAGGGAATTCGGCGAGATTGAAGCAATGGCCCCGGGCTGCCGGGCGGCAGTTCCCGGTAACGTCCCGGACATGGCCGCGTCATCGGGACTTCGCGGCTTTCCCTGCCGCCCGGGCGTCCGGTCGTGGCGATTCGATGAACGTTTCGAGGCTTGACGGGAATTACCGGCCGCCGGGACCGGGCCTTGACCGCCGCCGCGCCCCGCCCGTACCTTCACGCGCCTTGCCCCACCGTCGAGCGCGCAACCGATGCCCTTGTCCGAGCCTGCCCCCAGAAAGCATCTTCATACCCGCAACGTCGAATGCCGCGGCTATCTCCGGGACGACGGGCTATGGGACGTCGAAGGCCGCATGGTCGATACCAAGACCTATTCCTTTCCCAACCGCCACCGGGGCGAGGTCCGGACGGGCGAGCCGGTGCACGAGATGTGGCTGCGCCTCACCATCGACGATGCGATGCTGATCCACGAGGTGGAGGCGGTGACGGACCATGGGCCGTTCGGCATGTGTCCGGCGATCACCGGCAATTTCAAGCGGCTCGAAGGCCTGACCATCGGGCCCGGCTTTCGGCGCGCGGTGCGCGCGCGGGTCGGCGGCGTGCAGGGATGCACCCATCTCGTCGAGCTCGTCGATCCGATCGCGACCACCGCGTTTCAGACCATGACCGCACGGCGCCGCCACCGGGAGCCGGAGGAGCACGCGCGCACGGAGGAGCCGGAGCGCCCGCGGTTTCTCGGCATCTGCCACGCGCTGGCGAGCGACAGCCCGGCGGTGAAGGAGCAGTGGCCGGAGTTCTACACCGGCGGCGACTGACGCTCGATGGCAACCGATGCCCGGCACCGACCGACACCGGATCCGGCGTTGCGCGACTCGAACACGTCCGTGAAACTCCCGCGGAAGACGTGGGCCGGCAGCGACTGACGCCGGACCCGGCGCTGTGCGACGCGGCCGGGACCACGCACGCGCCCGCCTCCGGCGAGGCGCGGATCGTCTCCCTGGTTCCGAGCATCACCGAGCTTCTCTTCGACCTCGGGGCCGGGAACCGGGTGGTCGGGCGCACCCCGTTCTGCATCCATCCGCACGACGGCGTCGCGAACGTCCCGCGGGTGGGGGGCACCAAGACCCCGCGCCTCGACCGCATCCGCGCGCTGGAGCCGACCCACGTCATCCTGAACGTGGACGAGAACCGCCGGGAGGATGCCGATGCGCTGGCCGCGTTCGTGCCCGACGTGATCGTCACCCATCCGCTCGGCCCGCGGGACAACCCGGCCCTGTACCGGCTCGTGGGCGGCATCTTCGCGAGCCGCGAGGCCACGGAGCGCCTGTGTCGCGCCTTCGAGCGCGCGGTCTCCGCGCTGGAATCCGCCGCGCGCCATTTCCCGCAACGGCGGGTCCTCTACCTGATCTGGCGCGACCCGTGGATGACCGTTTCGCCCGACACCTACGTCTCGCGCACCCTCGCCCTCGTCAACCTCGTCACCACCGACGGCGGCGACCGCAACGACCGCGGGCTGCGCTACCCGGAGCTCGCACTCACCGCGGAGCTTCTCGGCCGCGTGGACCTGGTGCTGCTGTCGAGCGAGCCGTTTCCGTTCAAGGAGCGCCACATCTCGGAAATCCGCGCCCGCGCCGGTGCGCGACCCCCCGCCATCCGGCTCTTCGACGGAGAGACGGCGTCGTGGTACGGGTCGCGCGCGATCCGGGCCATGGACTATCTCGTGCGCTTCGCAGCGGGGCTCGGCGACACCGGCGCCGGACGTCCCCCCGCACGCACCGTGGCGGATTGCGGCGACCTCGGACAGCCTTCTCCTCCCCCACGTCGATCCGGCCCCGGCCCCGTTGCGTAGCGGCGGCAAATCCCGTTACCGTGCCGCTCCCGCCGGGGAGACGATGCCGTACCTTCGGGGAAGCGCGCCGCTCGTGCCGCCGCGGGCTGCCGAACGCAAAGAGGACACGCGCATGACCAACGACGTGAACGCCGCCCTCATCGAGCGGGATCGAAGCCATCTGATCCATCCGCTGCACAGCAGCCCCATGCACGCGAACGGCCGGGTCTGGACCCGCGGCGAGGGCGCGATGCTCTACGACGCCAACGGCGATGCGTTCATCGACGGGCTCGCGGGGCTGTGGAACAACACCTGCGGGAACGGGCGCCGGGAGCTGGCGGATGCCGCGTCCGCGCAGATGAGCGAGCTCGGCTACGCGTCGGGCTATGCCGGCAGTTCGAACCCCAAGGCGATCGAGCTCGCGGAGCGCCTCGCACGGATGGCCTATCCGGACATCAACCACTTCTACTTCACCTCCGGCGGCGGGGAGGCCACCGACTCGAACATCAAGATGGCCCGCTACTACTGGAAGCTCAGGGGCAAGCCGGGCAAGTTCAAGGTGATCTCGCGCGAACTCGGCTACCACGGCGTGACCCTGGCCGCGATGTGCGCCACGGGCATCTCCACCTACTGGCCGATGTTCGAGCCGCGCGTGCCGGGCTTCTCCCACATTCCCTCGCCCTACCCCTACCGCTACGAGGCGCCGGAGGGGGTGAGCCAGGGGATCGCCGCCGCGAACGAGCTGGAGAAGAAGATCCTCGAAGAGGGATCCGACACCGTGGCGATGTTCATCGCGGAGCCGGTGCACGGCGCGGGCGGGGTCATTCCGCCCCAGGACGACTACTTTCCACGCATTCGCGAGATCTGCGACCAGTACGACGTGCTGCTCTGCTCCGACGAGGTCATCACCGGCTTCGGCCGCACCGGCCGCATGTTCGGGCTGGAGCATTGGGGCGTGCAGCCCGACCTCATGCAGTATGCGAAGGCGATCACGTCGGGCTACTTCCCGCTCGGTGGCATCGGGGTGAGCGACGAGATCGCGAACGCCATGGAAGACAGCGGAAAACCCTGGATGCACGCCTACACCTACAGCGCCCACCCCGTCGGCTGCGCGGTCGCGCTCGCGGCCCTCGACATCATCGAAGGCGAGGATTTCCCCGTCCAGGCCCGTGAGAAGGGCAAGCGGTTGCTGGTAGGTCTCAAGGACGCGCTCGCGGACCATCCCAACGTCGGCGACATTCGCGGCCTGGGCCTCATGTGCGGCGTCGAGGTGGTGAAGGACCGCGCCACCAAGGCCCGGTTCACCCCCGAGGACGGTATCGGTCCGAGGCTCATGAAGGCGATGATCTCCCGAAAGCTCTTCACGCGGCTCAAGGGCGAGGACGTCATCTGCCTCGCGCCCCCGATCATGGCGCCGAACGAGATCCTCGACGACATCGTCGCCATCGTGCGCGACTCGGTGCACGAGGTCTTCGGCGCGGGCTGATGCACGGATGCCGCGGGCAACGCCGCCCGCGGCGTATCGTGACCGTGATGCCCAGGGACTTGTGACGGTCAGCCAAGCCCTGTCCCTGCCCTTGCTGTATGGATTTTCGCCAACTCGACCTTCAGCCGTTGCTCGGCGTGCCAGAGATCGTGGTTCTGTTGCATCTTCAGCCAGAGCCTCGGCCCGTTGCCGGCGAGCTTGCCGATCCGTAGGGATTGGCTGACATCGAACGTTGGTTCCGCACCCTCAAGGGGCTCGACATCCGGGTACGTCCCATTCACAGCCTCGATACCCTGTTCGGCGAACTCGCGACTCGCTGCCGCAACACCTGTCGGGTCCCCGCCGAACCTACGGTGCCGGCGCTGTCTTTCCTCACCGAGCCGACACCGATTCAGGCCGTACCGCACACCTCAAATGTTCTCAGTACCTGGAATCTCCGAAAGCTGAAATATTTGTGTCTGATCAATTAGTTGACCCTTATCTGGGTCTGGGGGACTTCGGGTTCGCCGTTCCGGCCCGGTCTCTATCGGGTCGGAGCCGCCGTGGTGCCGGTATCGCGACTCGCAGATAGCATCGGTGCGGACATTCGCAAGCGGGATACGGGACCCCGGCACCAGAATTTCTTCATGTCAATCGGAAATTTGGCTACACATTTGTGCATCCAATGGCTACACTGCTGCCATGGCAACGAAGAATGCAGGGCTCCGCATTCGGGTCGAGCGTACGCTCCGTGAGGGGTTCCTCGAAGCGTGCCGTGCCGAGGACAAGCCCGCAGCGCAGGTGATACGCGAATTTATGCGCGAATATGTTGCGAAGCGGCAGATGGAGGCGCAAGACGCCTCATTCGCCGCAGAGGCACTGGGCAAGAGTCGATAATCCATTGGCAGGGCAACAAAAATCGAAACCGAGGGAGCGCGTCGCGAGCGATTCGTCTTCGCCTCGCGATGAGCTCGTTGCCCAGCTTCGCCTTCTTACACCGCAGGCGTTTACCGAAGACCGGTTCGATTTCGCGAAGCTCCGCGAGCTACTCGGCGAGGAGATCGAAGACCGGCCGGAGCGGTTTTCGTTCACATGGGCTGGACGAAGGGATGCCGTCGCCATGCTCCAGGCACCCACGAGCGCGACACTTGTTCCCGACATCGATGAAAGCGTCAATTTCACAGAAGCTCAGCACACCTTCATCGAAGGCGAAAACCTTGAGACGTTTAAGGTTATCTACCGGGCGTATTTCGGTCGTGTGAAGATGATCTATCTCGACCCGCCGTACAATACAGGCAATGATTTCGTTTATCCTGACAACTTCGCCGATCCGCTCGACCACTATCTGCGCATCACCGGACAAAAAAACTGCAACGGCGAATACCTAACCTCTACCCCGGAGACGGGCGGGCGTTATCACTCGACGTGGCTGTCGATGATGTATCCGCGCCTCGTTATGGCGCGGCAACTCTTGAACGAAGATGGTGTGATCTGCGTCAGCATTTCGGACCACGAAGTTGCGGCGCTCAAATTCCTTATGAATGAGGTCTTCGGTGAGGAAAACTTCATCGCCCAGTTTGTATGGAAAAGTCGAAAATTTCCGGATTCGCGCTCAACTACGCAGGTATCCATCGATCATGAATATCTGCTCTCTTACCGCCGTAGCCCCGATGGATTGTTTCGCGGCAGCGAGAGGGACGAGACGAAGTTCCAGAACCCAGACAATGATCCACGCGGCCCGTGGATGAGCCGCAGCATGTTGGGGCTCGCCACGGCCGAGCAACGACCGAACCTGCACTTCCCAATCACTGACCCCACAACCGGGTTCACCCATGAGCCGCCCGCAAACCGCGGTTGGCGGTACTCGAAAAAACGTATGCAAAAGTTGATTGACGGTGGATGCGTCCTGTTCCCGGCAAATCCCAACGGTCGGCCACGGGAGAAAAAATTCAAGAAGGACCTCCAAAGCCAGTTCATGGCGTTCCCAACAATCATTGATGATGTTCATACCTCGCACGGGACGGAAGAAGTGCGCGAAATTTTCGGCTTCCAGGCGTTAGATTTTCCCAAACCCGCGGAATTGCTTCGCCGCTTCGTAGAGCAACTATCCTCGGAAGACGATCTCGTCATGGATTTCTTCGCCGGTTCCTGTTCGACGGCTCATGCCGTCATGGAACAGAATCGCCGGGATGGCGGGCACCGCCGTTATGTTTGTGTCCAGCTACCCGAAGTGCTCGACACCGACGGCGAAGCGGTCCGCCGCGGCTACGCGACGATAAGCCAGCTCGGTCTACATCGGATTCGCACGGTGGCAAGGAGGCTCGCCTATGAACAGAACACGATGCTTGCCGACAGCAACGGCGACACGGCCAATCTCGCCGTACGCGTATTCCGGCTTGCCGAATCGAATATCCGCCGCTGGACAGGCATCGAAACCAAGGACGCAGAGGCATATGTTGAACAACTTAACGCGTTCGCGGACACGCTCGCACCCGGCTGGAAATCGGAGAACGTTGTTTGGGAGGTTGCTCTGCGCGAGGGCTACGCACTTACCTCAGAAATCGAGAAACACGAAGTGGACGGGCAGAACGTCTGGCGTGTGACCGACCCCCAACGGGAGCAGAGCTTCCACATCTGTTTGGACGACAAGCTGGGCATGGATGCGGTTAGGACGCTCGGACTGACGCGCGACGACCTGTTCGTCTGCCGTGATACTGCGCTCGACGACACGCTAGCCGCCAACCTAGCGCTCCAGTGCAGGCTGAAGGTTCTGTGACGTGCTATGGAACTCCGTTTCGACGCAACGCAGGAATACCAACTCGCCGCAATCGAAGCCACCTGTGGCTTGTTTGAAGGGCAGCCCTATGTTCGCAGTGAACTGATCGTTTCCGACAAAGACGGATTCTTCGCGATCGCTAACCGGCTTGATCTGTCTGAAGATATGCTGCTCAGGAACCTTCAATATGTTCAGGGTGAAACAGGTATCGAGCCCGACCATCAACTAAAGGTCATATCGGCACCCCTCCCTGACTTCGCCGGTGACGTTGCTGATTTCGATTCCCTCGAAAACGTAGACGGTATCCCCGGGCGGTTTCCTAACATCTCCGTCGAGATGGAGACTGGTACCGGCAAGACCTATGTCTACCTGCGTACCGTGATGGAGTTGTACCGGCGTTTCGGGTTGCGCAAGTTCATCATCGTCGTCCCGTCCGTCGCCGTCCGAGAGGGTGTGTACAAGACGCTCCAAGTCACCGAATCGCATCTCAAGGCGCTGTATGACAATCCGCCGTATCGCTACTACGTCTACGATTCGGCCAACCTGAGCCAAGTGCGCCAGTTCGCCCTGTCGGACGGGCTGGAAATCATGATCATGACCATCGACGCTTTTGCCCGCGCCGAAAACGTTATCCGCCAGTCGACGGACAGGCTTCAAGGCGAGCGACCGCTGAGCCTGATCCAGGCCAGTCGGCCCGCGCTTATCCTTGACGAGCCGCAGAACATGGAGAGCGAGAACCGTATTGCTGCGCTCGCCAGCCTGCACCCACTGTTTGCGCTGCGTTACAGCGCCACCCACCGAAACCCCTACAATCTGACTTACCGCCTCACGCCCTACGACGCCTACCGGCAGGGGCTCGTGAAACGGATCGAAGTGGCCTCGGTCGTCGAGGAAGACAACCATAACCAACCGTTTCTGCGCCTCGAAGAAATCAAGATCCGATCAAAGAAGCCTGTCGCACGGCTCGGCGTACACAAGCTAATGAGAAGCGGTATGATCAAGGAGACCGCGCTGACCGTCAAGGGCGATGACGACTTGGAGGAGAAGACTGGGCGCGTCGACTACAAGGGCTATGTCGTCGAGGAAATCAGCTACGGTGGCAAATTCATTCGCTTCGCCAATAACGTCGAGCTTCACATCGGCGAAATCATAGGCGTCGAGAAGGAGACGATATTTGAGGCGCAAATTCGCTACACGATCGAGGAACACTTCCGTAAACAGGCACGTTTCCGAGACGAAGGGATCAAAGTCCTGTCCCTGTTCTTCATTGACAAGGTGGGCAACTATGTGGCTAAGGATGGCATCATCCGGGAGCTGTTCGACCGCGCCTTCAACGAATTGAAGGTGTCGTATCCCGAGTGGCGTGACCGGAATCCCGAAGACGTACGGGCCGCATATTTCGCCACGAAGTCAAATAGGGGCGGTGCGATCGAGTATCTGGATTCGACCGGTAAGAGCAAGGCGGACGAAGAAGCGTTCAGCTTGATCATGCAACGCAAGGAGGATCTGCTGTCGTTCGATGAACCGGTGTCCTTCATTTTCTCTCACTCCGCTCTGCGGGAAGGTTGGGACAACCCCAACGTATTCCAGATTTGCACGATGCGGGAAGTCGGCTCCGATACGGAACGCCGCCAGCAGGTCGGTCGCGGTGTGCGCCTGCCGGTCAACCAGGTAGGTGAACGCGTACAGGACGATCGGATCAACGTCCTCACAGTCGTTGCAAGCGAGACCTACGAGCGCTTTGTCGCCGAGCTGCAAAGCGAAATCGAGGTCGAATACGGCAAGGACGGCACACCGCCGGAACCACCGGACGCTCGCAAGAAGGCGATCCTGCGGCTGCGCAAGGCGTATATCTTGAAACCCGAGTTCAAAGAACTGTGGGACCTAATCAAATACAAGACTCGCTATGCCGTCACCATCGACAGCGACCGACTCATCAAGGAAGTCCTACCTGAACTTGATTGTACGGCGATCCGCAAGCCCCGCGTATCGATCTCAAAGGCCGAGGTGATCGCCAACGATAAGGATACGTTCGAAGCGCTGGCGCAAAGTGGCGCGCGTACCGCCATCGACCTTGCCGGCCGCTATCCGCTGCCGAACCTCGTCGAGATCATGGAAAATCTGATGGAGAACACCTCGCCGCCGATGCGTGTGAGCCGCAGAACGCTGCTAGAGATATTCCGGCGTACCAGCAACCGCGCGGCGGCGCTGAAGAATCCCCATGAATTTTCAAGAACGGCTGTCCGCATTATCAAAAACAAGCTCGCCGATCAGCTAGTTCACGGCATTCGCTACGAGAAACTCGACGAATGGTACGAGATGACTCTCTTCGTGTCCGAGATTGAGACTTGGGAGGATTACATCGTGCCGAGCACGGAAAAGAACGGCGCCGGTGGTACGCATATCTATGACGGCGTCCCGTTCGATTCCAAGACCATCGAGAAGCCGTTTATCGAAGCGCTGGAGAAACGGAAGGACGTGCATCTCTACATCAAGCTTCCGTCCTGGTTTACCGTCGAAACGCCGATCGGCAGTTACAACCCAGACTGGGCCCTCGTCATGGAGAACCCGGACGGCGATGACAACCTACTCTATCTCGTCCGCGAAACCAAGGGTACGCTCAACCTCGACGAGCTGCGCCCGGACGAGAAGCGCAAGATTCTCTTTAGTCAGAAGCATTTCCGGGAAACGCTGGGGATGGGCCAACGTGGTTACCGCGTCGTCACGGAGGCCTCTCAGTTGCCGGACGGAGGTGTGTGATGCGGGAGAGATGCCCAGTCTCGTTAAATTGCTTATTGAGGCTTCGCCATGCGAATTAAACGTGTCCAGATAGAGGAAGGGTTCCTCGACGGTCTCGACGTGTCGTTTGCGACGGGGCTTAACGTCGTTATCGGTGAGCGCGGTACAGGGAAGACTTCGCTTATTGAACTCGTCCGGTTTTGCCTCGGCGTGCGGGGGTACACGTCGGATTCGACGAAACGGAGCCTGGATCACGCGCTATCCATACTGACGAGCGGACAGGTGACAGTCACGCTGTCCGATGGCGAGCGGGACGTCCTTGTGACACGCTCGGCTTCCGACGAGTCACCCCGCGCATCAGGATCGTTTGTTCGCCCGATAATATTCTCACAGACTGAGATCGAAACCGTCGGACTTCGGGCGCATGGCCGGATCGGGTTGCTCGACAGTTTCAGTGAAAACCAGAAATTGATGGAAGCGCGCGAATCTGAAGCGTCTTCCGAAGTGCGCTCTCTTACTGTCCAAATGAAGGCGCAGCGTCGTGAGATCGACGAGCTCGCGGGGCAGATCGAGGAAATCCCTGCTCTTGACAAGCAAATTGCCGAACTTGTCCCACAGGAACAGAAATTGGCGAGGGTTTCTGCGAACGCCAACGAGAAGAAAAACCAGCTCGACGCGATCTCCGCCAATATGGCAGCATCTGCCGTCGGTGTTAGCGCGATCGAGCGTTTTAAACAGTCTGTATCCAGGTGGCAGTCATCGCTAGCGTCTCCTCAACCTACCCTTGAACCTTGGCCGGAAGGCGCTGGCCCTGATCTGCTCGCGAAATGCCGCGAAAGCGTCGGACGTGCCAAGGATCACCTGGACAACGCCCGCCGGGAGTTGCAGAACGCCATGTCCGAAGCGGAGTCGCATCTTCGATCGTCGCAGGAAAACAAGCTCAACATCGAAGATCGCGCAAGGCAATTGCGCAAGGAGGTCGAAACCCTTCAGGAAGGAGCGGGCGCGATTGTTCGCCAAGGGCAACAACTCCGGCAGCGCAAGGCGCACCTGGAATCGCTTAAAAAGGTGCTGATTGAGCGGCGGAAAGCGCTCAATTCTTTTCTTGTGCAGCGCGATGCCGCTCTGGGTCGACTGGATTCGATCACGGAACAGCGCTTCGGCGTGCGCAATGCCGTGGCTACGAAATTGACTGAAACCCTCGGGGGGCGCATCCGCGTCAGGGTCTCCCGTGCTGGACAGTTCGAAGCTTTTGCAGCCGCCATAGCGGACGCGTTGCGCGGCAGTGGTCTGCGGTACAACGAACTCTCCTCGACTCTCGCCAGAAACGTCAGCCCGCGCGAACTGATCGAAGCGGTGGACACTAATGATTTTGATCTAATCGCCGAAGCCGCCGGGATCACGAAGGACCGGGCCGCGCGCGCACTAGGCCACTTGCGCGAATGCGACCTTGGCGTGCTTGCCACCGTTGCTGTAGAGGATACCGTCGCGTTACAGCTTCTCGACGGAGCGGACTATAAGGGTATCGCCGAGCTGTCCACCGGGCAGCGCTGTACAGTGATTCTGCCACTAGTCCTGCGGCATTCCGAACGTGTTCTTATTGTCGATCAGCCGGAGGATCATATCGACAACGCGTTCATCGTGGATACGCTAATCTTCTCGGTTCTTGCAAGGAGAACCGACAGCCAGATCATCTTCTCGACGCATAACCCGAATATCCCCGTGCTCGGAGGTGCGGACCGTGTGATACAGCTCAGCTCCGATGGCAAACGCGGATTTCCTGTATTGGCCTCTAATCTCGATGATCCGTCCGTCGTCAATGCGATAACGACAGTCATGGAAGGCGGCGCAAAAGCCTTCAAAAGGCGTGCGGCATTCTATAGCCGTTATAGAACGTCATGACGCGAGAAGAAGCGCTAAAGAACCTTTCGTCCGACTCGGCACATGACCGGTTGAAAGCCGCACGCTTCCTTGCACGCAACAGCGACCTGTCCGATCTTCAGATTCTCCGAGATGCCCTAAGAAATGAAACCGTTTCATATGTGCACACCGGCTTGGAGTTTGCCATCAAACGGGTATCGAGTTCTGCATCTCCCGTAGCTGAAGATGCCTTGGAGGAAATTGAGATTCCTCCGGATGTCCGGGCGCAGATCCGGAATGAAGTGACCAAGGAAATCACCGGGCAGATACTTCACGAAATCTCGTCGCCCGTCGGTTTGATCGCTTCCGCTGCTGCGCGCGAAGTCCCCGAATACCTGGATTCCAGAACCAAAAAACATATGGATACCATTAAGCGGATTTTCGAGGTGATTGAACAATTGAAAAGCGCTGCGGCGGTTCCGAGGCCAAGTGAATTTGATTTAGCCGAATTGCTTGCTGAAATCGTGTCGGAAGTTGCCGGAAACGGACCAGTAAAGGTCTCGTTGCTCGGCTCCAAACCTATGTTGATCACGTCCGATCCCGCATTGCTGCGGCTGGCGATCTCTAATGGCATACGAAACGCGCTGGAAGCAGTTACCGGTGCTCCCGGCGACGAACCGCATCCGATTGTTGTGAATTGGGGCGAGACCGACATCGACTACTGGGTCGGGGTGCTGGATCGCGGCCCGGGAGTAATCGGTCCGGCGGAGGCTGCATTTGGCATCGGCAAGACCACCAAGAAGGGGCATAGCGGGTTTGGACTGGCTATTGCCAGACAGGCGATCGAGACGTTGGGTGGCGCGTGCACCTTGCAGCCCGCAACGGAGGGGGGTGCACGGTTCGAGATTCGGTGGGAACGGTGACCCTGCATATACTCATCGTTGAGGACGACGACGACTTCGTCGAAGAGCTGCAAGAGATCGTCGCTGCCCTGCCCGGCGATTGCTGTGTCCGAATCGCCGGCAGCCGCGAACAGGCATATGAGATGCTGGAGAATGATTTTCTCGATCTCGTTATACTCGATCTGAAAATTCCGACGGTGAGCGGGGCTCTTGATTCCGATCCCGAACACGGCCACGCGGTCTTCAACAGGATACGCACTGTCGCGCCTGGCACACCGATCTTCGTACTGACCGGATCGCCTGCTGAGGACTTTCTTTCTGGTCTCGTGTTGCAGAACCAGCAGCAGATGGACATCTGGAGCGAAGGTCGGAAGACCGGGACCATCCTGTTTCTCAAGAAATACAACATTGACAGGTGTCCGGAAATTCTGACGCAAGTCGCGCAGGCGATCGAAAGCCTGTTAGATGTCGAACTGGAGTGCAGGGATCTCGACTTGAGTCTCGCCAAAGATCGGCTGATTCGGATATTCGCGAGGAGGTTTCAGGGAGTGCGCTGCGCCGTCTCCGAAATCGGGGGCGGCCTGTCGGGCGCCCACGTCATCCGCCTGCGCGTTACCGACCACCAGGGCGTATTGGTGCACGACGCCGTGGCCAAACTCTCGACGCCCGATGATATTCGAAAAGAGGGTGAATGCTATGACTTGCATATAACCCGGCTAGCACCTGCCGCGACGCCGAGAAAGCTAGCTACCTTGGAATATGGCGCGCACAAGCTGGCAGGGATATTTTTCGGTCTTGCCGAGGGATCGGACGAATGTGTTTTCGATATTGCGAGCAAATCCCCTGAAAGAGCTGAAACCGTTATTCGTAGCGTGGAAACCGCGATGGCGCGATGGATCGCCGGGGTTCCAGAAATGCGAATGACGATCCGGGAGATACGGAAACGGCTTCTCAGTGACCAGTCTCTCAACCAAGTTCGGGATACATTTAATCTCGACTGGATTCAGAATTTCGAAGGCCGGACAATACAAGTACGATGGGCGTGCTGTCATGGCGATCTTCATGGTAAAAATATTTTCGTGTCGCCCGTCGATACGGAGTTGATCGACTACGGAGATGTTGGCGATGGCCCGGCCAGCCTGGATCCTGTCACACTCGAACTGAGTCTGCTGTTTCATCCCGACGCACCCGGCAAGGTCGGCGCATGGCCGTCTGTCGAACAGGCCAAGGCGTGGGGGAATCTGGATGCCTACCTCGATAGCTGCCCGTTCCCCGAGTTTGTGCGGGAATGTCGCGGCTGGGCGTTGCGCGCGGCCGCCGGGAACAGGGAAGTTATGGCGTCGGCATACAGCTATTTGGTAAGGCAGCTAAAGTACGACGATACAGATAAGGATCGCGCCCTTGCATTACTTGACGGTGTTCGGTCCTTTTACGGAGGAAGCACATGACCGTCACGTCGCGATAACAAGAGCCGTTGATCCACGAGTTCAGGTGCGCCCGGAAGACCGGATCGGGTGATCGTAAACCGCGACCCAGCGACGTCCAATCGCGACCATTCATGGACGTGACCAGTGGTCTCATCGGTTCGGTGCAGCTATGATCAGTTCCCGTCACGAATCGCATCCCTATATGTTACAACACCCACGATCTCGGGAGGTTGCGGAATCTCCACGGGCGCCGGCGTGTCCGCCGGCTCGAACCCGAACACCCGGGCATAGAACGCGAGCTCCGTCTCCAGGCACCGGCGCATGGTGGCGGCCTTGCGGAAGCCGTGTCCTTCCCCTTCGAACATGAGACAGGCCACGGGCAGCCCCCGGCGGTCGAGGGCGTTCACCATCAGCTCGGCCTGGTTCGGGGGAACCACCCGGTCGTCGAGCCCCTGAAAGAAGATGATCGGGCACCCCAGCCGGGAGGCATGATGGAGCGGCGAGCGGGCGCGGTACACGTCGCGCTCCGCCGGCCAAGCGCCAACCAGCCGATCGAGATACCGCGCCTCGAACTTGTGGGTGTCGGCTGCGAGCACCTCCAGGTCGCAGATGCCGTAGTAGCTCGCGCCGGCCCGGAAGACGTCGTGGAAGGTGAGCGCGGACAGCGTGGTGTAGCCGCCGGCGCTGCCGCCGCGGATCGCGAGCCGATCCCGGTCGGCACGGCCGGTCTCGGCCAGGTGAACCGCGCCCGCGACGCAGTCCTCGACGTCCACCACCCCCCATGCTCCGTAGAGCCGCTCGCGATACGCGCGGCCATACCCGGTGCTGCCTCGGTAATCGACGTCGAGCACCGCGAAGCCGCGGCTCGTCCAGAACTGGGTCATCGGATTCAGGGTGTCGGAGGTCGCCCCGGTCGGCCCGCCGTGGCTCATGACCAGCAGCGGCGGCGACTCGCCGGCCGGCCCCCGGCACGCCGCGTTGCGCGGCGGGTAGTAGAAGCCGTGCGCGACCTCCTCCCCGCCTCCGGTGGGGTAGCTGAGCGCGACGGAACGCGACAGCACGGGCTCATCGATCGACAGCGCGCTCGATGCGCGATGCACGCGCGTCTCCCCGGATTCGAGGTCCAGGCTCACCACCGCGGCGCTCCGATCCGGCGCGCCGCCGATGAACGCGGCGGTCGAGCCATCGACCGCAAGCGAATCGATGCTCGTCCACGGCAGCGGGATGGTGGTCATGGCGCCGTCCGGATCGAGCCAGCCCAGCCGCCATGCGCCGCCGCTACGCCACGTGCACACCACGCATCCGCTGGCGTCGAACCCGAACGTGGTGGTCCCGAGCTGCCACAGCGGCTTTCCGAACTCGCCTTCGGCCCGATACATGCACCGGAGCTCGCCGTCGCGCCAGCGGTGGAGGTTCCACCATCCTTCCGGATCGGCGACGCACCACAGGGCGCCGTCGGGCGACCATGCCGGCTGGAACGCCGCGCACCCCGGCCCTCCCGCGATGCGTTGCGGCGCACCGGGAACGCCGTCCCGGTCGAGCTCGGCGAGATACAGGGCCGCCGCATCCCAGGGCATGTCGGGCTGATCCCAGGCGAGCCACGCGAGCCGGCGCCCGTCGGGGCCGGGGGCCGGCGCCGCGAAGAAGTCATGGCCCGAGGCGAGTGTTCTCATGGAGCCGTCGTCGATGGATATCGCGACCAGGTCGTTGACCGGCGGCGCACCGTCACGATGCGTCTCGCGTACCGCGAGCAGGCGCCGCCGGACGGGATCGACGGTCAGATCCGCGAATCGGAACGTGCCTTCCACCGTCACCGGGATCGGCACGGCGGCGCCTGCCTGCGCATGGACCCGGCCGTCCTCGTCGTTCGAGAACCAGATCCGGTCCCCGGAGACGGCATACGCGCCGCCGCCGTATTCGTGAACCCGCGACCGCACGTTGAACGGCGCGGGGGTGACGTCGGCGGGCCGTGCCGTGGCATCGTTCCGAACGCCGGCTCGGACGAGGACGTTGCGCCCGCCTTCGCCGGGACGCCCTTCGAGCCAGCCGATCCGGCCCGCGTCCAGGCTGACCGACGAGAGCCGGATGGTGTCGGCGACGATGGCGTCGGGGGTGATCGGGGACGGCCAGGCCCCGTACGGAAGTGTCCTCATGCCGGCAGGCCCTGCACCGCGTGCCTCATCGTCGAGCTCCTCGCCTCGTCGTCATCCCGGCCCCGGCCGAACGAGCGCGTCACACACCACCCCGCGCTGGCCTCATCGTCGCCGCCCCGGGTCCCGGCCCCGGCCGAACGCCGGAGCGGACACACGATACATCGTCGAGCCCGACAAGGGAGAGAGGGCGGCGGGTCCCGGGATCGTCACCCGGCCGTTGCCTTTCGCGACCCGGATGGCGAAGATCGGCCCGACCCGGACATCCGCGGCCGAGGCGCCTCGATCGCGGGCCAAGGAGGCGCAGTTGTTCAGCAAGGCGGTTCCCATCGCGGCCGGCTTCACCCGGCCGCTGGTGCTCTCGAGCCGGACGACACGAGGCGAGTGCCAGAGCACCGTCGGCGCGTACGTCGTGCTCAACGCCGAGGGCTGGATCCTCACCGCGGGACATCTTCTCGACATCGTGCGCCAGCAGCAGGAGAGCGTGCGCACGCACCGGGGCTACCGGGACAACGTGGTGCAGTTCCAGCACGACACGGTGGCGGACAAGCGCTTCCGCAAGAAGGGCGTGCGGACCTTCAACCACCCGCGGGCCGTCTCCGTGCGCAACCACTCGGCGTGGTGGGGCGCCGACGGTGCACGCATGGTCGAAGCGAAGATGCTGCCCGACGCGGATCTCGCCCTCGGGCGCCTGGAGCCCTTCGATCCGGCTTCCATCGCGCATTACCCGGTGTTCAAGGACCCCGCCGGGGGGTACACGCCCGGCCGGAGCCTTTGCAAGCTCGGCTTCCCCTTCGTCCGGATCGTGCCGATCTACGACGAGGGGTCGGATACGTTCACCCTGCCCGCCGGCTCGGTGCCGGTGCCGATGTTCCCCCTCGACGGGATGTTCACGCGCATCGTCAACACCAGGGCCCCGGGAAGCCGGGAGGGCACGCTGAGCCCCTTCATCGAGACCTCCTCGCCGAGCCTCGTCGGACAGATGGGCGGACCGGTCTTCGATGCCGAGGCGGTGGTGTGGGGGATCCAGTCCCACACCATGCACCATCCGCTCGGATTCCATCCGGCGACGCCCGGCGGGGGGCTGGAGCACGTGGAGCACCAGTTTCTGAACATGGGCCTCGCCGTGCCCACGAACGTGATCATGCGGTTTCTCGATGCCGAGGGGGTCGCGTACCGGCGCGAGTGACGACAGGCCCGCCGGCCGAAGGGATCACGTATCGGCGCGAGGGACGACAGGCCCGCCGGCCGAAAGGATCGCGTATCCGTGCGAGGGACAGGTCCGCCGTCCGTCCGGCCACCTGTGATCGGAGATCAGAGCTGCCGGGCCGCGGCCATACCCAGCCAGCACCCGGCGAGGCACAGGGCGACGCTCAGCGCGACGTTCGCCCCCGCCTTGACGTGCTCGCCCTGATGGATGAGCAGGAGGGTGTCCATCGAGAAGGTCGAGAACGTGGTGAACGCGCCCAGGAAGCCGATGGTCAGTGCGGCGCGCCATTCCGGCGCGACGTCGTAGCGCTCGAAGAACATGACGTAGGCGACGCCCATCGCCACCGATCCGGTGACGTTCACGGCCAGGGTGCCGAGCGGGAATTCCCGTCCGAAGAGGACGTATGCGCCCTGCGTGACCCAGAAGCGCAGAAGCGCGCCGCAGGCGCCCCCGGCGGCGATCGCCAGCATCGTCCTCATTCCCGGTTCCGGCCCATCCCGATCGCCCTTGCGGCGCATCCGCCTCGCGCACTGTACCGCACGCGGATTTCGCCTCCGTGCCGGATATCCGGGGCGGTGGCGACGCCGCCGAGGGCGCCCGTCCGCGTCAGCGCTCGTACAGCCGTAGCGGATCGTGGAGGAAGAATCCGGAACGGGGTTTCGGGTCGAACCACGTCGATTTCGGTGGCATCACCGCCCCGGCGTCGGCGACCGCGACGAGCTCGCCCATGCTCGTCGGGTACAGCGCGAATGCGGCCCGCCACTGCCCGCGGCAGGCGTCCTCGAGCGCGGCGAGCCCGCCGGCGCCGTCGACGTAGCCCAGGCGCTCGTCGCCGCGGGGGTCCGTGATTCCAAGCATCGGTCCGAGCACCTGCGCCTGAAGCATCGCGGTGTCGAGCGCCGCCACCGGGTCCGGCCCCGACGCTTCGCCGCCGGCGAGCCGGAAGCGGAACCAGCCACCGTCGACGTGGACCGCACATTCACCTCGCGCCCGCGGTCGGGTCGCGTCGGATCCGCCGTCCGGCAACAGCGGCTCCACGGTGAAATCCTCGGCGAGGCGGGCAATGAAGGATTCCGCCGTATGCGGGCCGAGATCGCGCACCACGCGGTGGTAGGGCAGGATCCGCAGCTCGTCGTCGGGAAAGAGGGCGACGAGCAGCCGGGCGCCTGCGCCGGACGCCGAGAATCTGGCCGTCGCGGCGCATCGGTGGTGCCCGTCGGTGAGGTACGCGGTCGATACGCGGTCGAACGCGGCGATCAATGCGCTCGCATCCGCCCCGTCGAGCATCCAGACGTCGTGCTCGACCCCGTCCGCCGAGGTATGGGAGAGGTCGGCGCGCGAGCGGGTGGCGGCATCGACCCGCTCCCGGATCCCGCCGTCGGCTCGATAGGCCAGGCACACCGGGCTCGATGCCGCGCGGACGTGGTCGATGTACCCGGCGAGTGCGTCTTCACGCGCGACGCGGGTCAGCTCGTGGCGCTTGATCCGACCGTCCAGGTAGGCGCCGATCGGCATCTCCGCCACGACGCCGCGCTGCACGTGGCCGTGGCAGGCCAGCCGGTATACGAACACGCACGGCGGCTGCGCGAGGAACGTCCCGTCGTCGATGCACCGGCGCACGTAACTCGCATTCCGGTCGAGAAGCGCGGGCAGATCGGACGCGGGATCCGATGCGAGCTCCTCGGCGGTGCGCATCGCGTTCAAGTAGTTGTCGGGGTGGGCGTCGGCGTACCGGCGCCGTTCATCGGCGGTCAGGGAGTCGTACAACGGTGCGACGACCGCGCCGGCGCGCTCCGCCGCCAAGAGGTAGCCCTCGAACGGGTGGATGAAGGCCACGCGCCCGGCCCTTGCGCCCCGTCGGGTGGCTTACCGGTGCCCGGTGCGGAACCGGTGCATGAAGTCCGCGAGCGCCTCGACCCCGTCGCGCGGCATCGCGTTGTAGATGCTCGCCCGGCACCCCCCCACGCTGCGATGGCCCTTGAGGTTGAGCAGATCCGCGGACTCCGCCCCGGCGAGGAAACGACGCTCCAGCGCTTCGTCCGCAAGCCGGAACACCACGTTCATGTGGGAACGCGACGCGGAATCCACCGGACAGGAGTAGAAGCCCTCGCTCTCGTCGATCCGCCGGTACAGGATCGCCGCCTTCTCCGCCGCCTCGCGCTCGATGACGTCCAGGCCGCCCCTGGCCTTCATCCACTTCAGCACCTTGCCGACCATCGCGATGGTGAACATCGGAGGGGTGTTGAACAGGGATTCCTTGTCGAGGTGGACGTCGTAGCGCAGGTAGCGGGCGATGGACTCGTTGGCCGGCGTCGCGACCGACTTCCGGATGAAGACCATCGCCATCCCGGCCGGGCCGAGGTTCTTCTGCACGCCGCCGTAGACGAGATCGAACCGCTCCCAGGGAATGCGCCGCGCCATCATCTCCGAGGACACGTCCGCGACCAGCGGTACGTCCACCACGGGGAACTCGGGGAACCGGATCCCGCCGATGGTCTCGTTGGACGTGACGTGGAGATAGCGCGTCCCGTCCCGCACCTCGATCTCGGAGTCGTCCGGGGTGCGTGCATATCCGTCGGCAGCGCCGTCCCAGGCGGTGTAGATCTCGCCGTAGTGCCGGGCGTCGGCGATCGCGCCCTTCGCCCACGCCCCGGTGTTCACGTAGCCCGCGCACCGGCCCGGACCGAGCAGGTTCATCGCCACCATGCCGAACTGCAGGATTGCGCCGCCCTGGATGAACAGCACGTCGAAGTCCTCCGGCGCCCCGAACACCTCCAGCGCCAGGCGCCTCGCTTCCTGGTGGACCGCGTCGTACTCCGCCGCACGGTGGCTCATCTCGATGAGCGAGAGGCCCGCTCCGTGGTAGTCCAGGAATTCGTCGCGCATCTCTTCGAGCACGCCGATGGGCAGGGTGCACGGCCCCGCGCAGAAGTTGTGCTTTCGATTCGACATCGCCCCGTTCCATTCAGGCGGCGTTCGGCGCCGCGTTCACGCAGTTGATCACCTTACCATCGACAAAGGCGGCGATGACGCTGGCCACGCCATCCGCGACCGCGAGCTGCGCCTGTTCGGTGGACGCGCCGATATGGTGTGTCCCGTATACGTGCGGATGCCGGGCAAGCGGGGAGTCGAACCGGGCCTCGCCGCTCGCCGGCTCACCGTCGAATACGTCGACGACGGCGCGGATCCCCTGCGTGTCCAGCGCCTCGATCAGCGCCGGCTCGTCGATGAGATCCGCGCGCGAGGTGTTGACGAGGACCGCGCCCGGACGCATGCGCGCCAGGATGTCGCGATTGACGAGTCCCGCGGTCTGCGCACCACCGGGCACATGCAGAGTGAGGAAGTCGCTCTTCTCGGCAAGCTCCCCGAGTGACGGCGGCTCCGTCGCCCGGAGTGCGGCGAGGCGCGCGCGGGCGGCGCCTCCGCGCCGCGGGCTCGCGAGCACCAGGATCCGCATCCCGAACGCCGCCGCGCGTTCGGCGACCGCGAGCCCGATCGCCCCGGCCCCCACCACCCCGAGCGAGCGCCCGAACAGCCCGCGAGCCCTGGAGTAGCGTTTCTTGTTCCACGCTCCGCTGCGCAGATCCGCCACGTTGTCCGGGATCCTGCGATCCGCCGAGATGATCAGCCCCAGCGTCAGCTCGGCCACCGCCAGCGCGTTCGCGCCCGGCACGTTGCAGACGTCGATGCCGAGCTCTCTGGCACGCCCGGTATCGATGGTGTTGGTGCCCGCTCCCGCCCGCACGACGAGCTTCAGCGAATCGCCGGCTTCCAGCGCTGCTGCGCCGACCCGGGTGCTGCGCACGACGAGGGCCTCGAATCCGGGCACCGCGCCGGGGAGATCGTCGCCGGTGAGAGCGGGCGCGTACCGGCACTCGTGGCCCTCGCCGCGCAGCCGTTCGAGCCGCGGCGGCGGGAACACGTCGGCGAACAGGATCTTCATCAGCCTTTCATACCTCCGGCAGGGACCCCTCGACCAGGTATTCCTGACCGAAAAGGTAGAGGAGCAGTGCAGGTATGGTGGAAAGCACGATGCCCGTGAGCACGACCGGTCTGCTGCCGGTCATCTTGCAGTCCCTCAGCGCGACGATGCCGATCACCACCATCCCCGTGGTGCCCGGCGGGAAGCCGATCTTCCAGTAAACCTGCCGCTGGATTGCGCCGTCGATGATCATGGCTTCCTCCAGCCCGGAGGGGACGCACAGGTAGCATTGTCGCATCAGGAAAGTACCGAACGCACTCGGTATCGCGGACAGGATCAGCTCGGTCAGGGTATTCGTGCAGGCTGAGGTGGACCGGCATGCGCCGGGATCTGCCGACTGATTCAGACGACCAACTCCTTCCTCGCCGGGGCGCCGGCACCCCGGCGCTGGCATGTGAGCGCGGCGGCGGCGGCGGCGAATGCGAGGGTCTCCCGGAGCGCGCAGCCGCGCAGCTCCGAGACCACGTCCGCCGGGGGACCGAACTCCGCGATCCTTGCAAGCAGCGCGGCCTGGAACGTGTCGCCGGCCCCAACCATGTCCACCACCGCGATCACGGGGGGAACATGCTCCACCCGCTCGCCCCTGCGGTACGCCTGCACCGGCGCCGCTCCGCCGGTCACGACCACGAGGTCGGGGCCCGAATCCAGCCAGCGCCGCGCGATCCCCTCGACTGCCTTCGACGGATACAACGTTTCGAGATCCTCTCGGCTGGCCTTGACCAGGTTGGCGAGCGCCACCATCGCCTCCACCCTCCGTCGCCACTCCCGCATGTCCGGGACGATCGCGGGGCGCACGTTCGGGTCCACGGAAATGAACCGATCGCGCTGAGCCGAGGCCAGGGCCGCCAGGGCGTCGGCGGTCGGCTCCGCCACCAGGGTGTACGAGCCGAAGTGAAGGCCGGTGATACGCTCATCGAGCGCGGGGTTCGATCGACGGGTAAGCGCACACTCTGCGGTTCCCTGATTGTAGAAGACGTAGCTCGGCTCCCCTCGCGGATCGGTGGCGACGACACTCAGCGGAGTCGGCGCCGCCACGTCGACCACGTATTCCGTGCCGACGCCCTCGGAGTCGAGGATGCGGCGAATCCTTCGGCCCAGCGGATCGGTCGAAATACCGCCGAAGAACGTTGCCTTGCCGCCGAGACGTACGATCCCCCGCGCGACGTTGAACGGCGCACCGCCCGTGACCGCGTTGATGTGCGCATGATCCGCGTCCGGCCCGTCATCGACGAAGCAGTCGAAGAGAGCTTCCCCGCTGACGAGATACATCGGTCCCGCCCGGTGGCCCGCGGGCTCAGAACGCCTCGGCTTCCAGCGCCATCACCGTGTCCGCGCCCGCGCGCAGCGTCGCGAGCAGCGAGGCGGTGTTGGGCAGGAGGCGCCGGACGAAGAACCTCGCGGTGGCGAGCTTCGCGCGGTAGAACCCGGAGTTGTCCCCCTCCTGCTTCGCCAGCGCGATCTGCGCGCTCTCGGCCCACATCCGTCCGAACGCGACGAGCGCGAACAGCCGGAGGTAGTCGTAGGACGCGGCGCCGATCTCGTCCGGGTCCCGCCTCGCCGCCTCGTTCAACCACTGCGTGGCCTCGGTGAGCCGCGCGAGCGCCGCCGCCAGCGGGTCGAGGAACTCATCGAGTCCGGGGACCTCGCGCCGCTCGGCGATGAACGCCGACACCGACCCGATGTACGCCCGGATCGCCCGCCCGCCGTTCATCGCGAGCTTCCGGCCGGCGAGGTCGAGGGCGTGGATCCCGTTCGCCCCTTCGTAGATCTGCGCGATGCGGGCGTCGCGCACGAGCTGCTCCATGCCCCACTCCGCGATGTAGCCGTGGCCGCCGAACACCTGCTGGCACTGGTGGCAGCTCTCGAAGCCGTAGTCGGTGAAGAACGCCTTGATGACCGGGATCATCAGCCCGACGACGTCCGCGGCGGCCTCGCGGACCGACGGGTCCGGGTGGCGCGTCGAGCGGTCGACCTGCAGGGAGGTCCACGCGATCAGCGCGCGGGCGCCTTCGTTGTACGCGCGGGTGGCGAGCAGCATCCGCCGCACGTCGGGGTGGACGATGATCGGGTCGGCGGGCAGGTCCGGCGCCACCGGACCCTTGAGGCTGCGGCCCTGGAGCCGCTCGCGGGCGTAGTCGGCCGCGTTCTGGTACGCGACCTCGCCCAGCGACAGCCCCTGCTGCCCGACCATGATGCGCTCGTAGTTCATCATCGAGAACATCGCCTGGAGCCCGCGGTGCGGCTCGCCGATCAGGTAGCCGATCGCGCCGTCGTAGTTCATCACGCAGGTGCTCGCGCCCCGGATCCCCATCTTGTGCTCGATCGAGCCGCAGGAGACCGCGTTGCGCTCGCCGAGCGAGCCGTCCTCCCCGGCGATGAACTTCGGCACGAGGAACATGCTGATGCCCTTCACCCCGGCGGGCGCGTCCGGCAGCCGGGCGAGCACGAGGTGGACGATGTTCTCGCTCAGGTCCTGCTCGCCGCCGGTGATGAAGATCTTGGTGCCGGTGACCCGGTAGCGCCCTTCGCCGGCCGGCTCGGCGCGCGTGCGCAGCAGCCCGAGGTCGGTGCCGCAGTGGGATTCCGTGAGGCACATGACGCCGGACCAGGTCCCCTCGACGAGCTTGGGCAGGTAGCGCCGGCGCAACGCCTCGTCGGCGTGCTTGTCGATCGTGATGCAGGCGCCGTGGGTCAGGCCCGGATAAAGCGCGAAGGCCACGTTCGCCGATTGCAGCATCTCCTCGACGAATACGCTGAGGGTGCCGGGCAGTCCCTGCCCGCCGAACTCCGGGTTGCACGACAGTCCGTTCCAACCGCCCTCGACGAACGTGCGGTAGGCGTCGCGGAACCCGCTCGGGGTGCGCACCGTCCCGTCCTCGAAGGTGCAGCCTTCCTGATCTCCGGTCCGGTTGAGCGGGAACACCACGTTCTCGCAGAGCTTCGCCGCCTCTTCGAGCACCGGGTCGATCAGGTCCCGGGTCACCTCCTCGAATCCGGGCAGCGCCGCGAACTCCCGCTCGGCGTCGAGGAGTTCGTGCAGCACGAACTTCATGTCCCTCAGCGGTGCCTGATACGTTGCCATCTGCCGTGACCTCCTTAGTCCCTTATCCGTGAAATCTCCGACAAAACGACGAAGATTTTTCCGTCAACCGGCGTTTGGTTCCGGCTATGCCGGGTTGGGAGCTACATGTTCGGATAGTTCGGGCCCCCGCCGCCTTCCGGGGCGATCCAGTGGATGTTCTGCGTCGGGTCCTTGATGTCGCACGTCTTGCAGTGCACGCAATTCTGCGCGTTGATTTGCAGCCTCGGCCCGCTCCCCTCCTCGCGCACGATCTCGTAGACCCCCGCCGGGCAATAGCGCTGCTCGGGCGCATCGTACTCGGCGAGGTTGACGGTGATGGGCGCCGAATCGTCCTTCAGGGTGAGATGCACTGGCTGGTCCTCCTCGTGGTTGGTGTTGGAGAGGAAGACCGAGGAGTTCCGGTCGAAGCTCACGACGCCGTCGGGCTTCGGGTACTCGATGCGCGGGCATTCGGAGGCCCGCTCGAGCGTGGCGTGGTCGGGATGGTGGTGGAGCGTCCACGGCGCCCGGCCGCGCAACAGGTACGTGTCGAGCCCCGAGTAGAGCATCCCGCCCCACAGCCCCCAGCGGAACGACGGACGCAGGTTGCGCACGCGGCGCAGCTCGTCCCAGAGCCAGGTGCCTTCGAGGCGGATACGGTAATCGGCGATCTCCACCGCGCAGGCTCCGGAAGCCGCGGCCTCCGGGGCCGCGTCGTTCAGCGCGTCGAAGATCGCCTCCGCGGCGGTGATCCCGGACTTCATCGCGGTATGGGTCCCCTTGATCTTCGGGACGTTGAGGAATCCGGCGGTGTCCCCCACCAGCAGCCCGCCCGGGAACGTGAGCCTCGGGATCGACTGGAGGCCGCCTTCGCTGATCGCGCGCGCGCCGTAGGCGATCCGCCGCCCGCCCTCGAACGTGGGACGGATCTTCGGGTGGGTCTTGAACCGCTGGAACTCATCGAAGGGGCTGAGATGCGGATTGGCGTAGTCGAGGCCGACGACGAACCCCACCGCGACCTGGTGGTCTTCGAGGTGGTAGAGGAACGAGCCGCCGTAGGTCGAGCGGTCGAGCGGCCATCCGAGGGTGTGCACGATCAGCCCCGGCTCGTGCCGGGCCGGCTCGATCTCCCACAGCTCCTTGATGCCGATGCCGTAGGTCTGCGGGTCGACGCCGGCGCGGAGATCGAAGCGCTCGAACAGCGCCTTGGTCAGGTGGCCGCGGCAGCCCTCGGCGAAGACGGTGGCCCGCGCGTGCAGCTCCACCCCCGGCTCGAAGCTCCCTTTCGGCTGCCCGTCGCGTCCGATCCCCATGTCCCGGGTCGCGACCCCCCTGACCGAGCCGTCCTCGTGGTAGAGCACCTCGGCGGCGGGGAAGCCCGGGAAGATCGAGACGTCGAGCGCCTCCGCCTGCTCACCCAGCCAGCGGCACAGGTTCCCGAGGCTGATGATGTAATTGCCGTCGTTGTGCATCTGGGGCGGAGTCGGCAGCCGTACCGCGCCGCCCCTGGTCAGGAAGAGGAACCGATCCTCCCGCGCGGGGGTGTGCAGCGGCGCCCCGCGCTCCTTCCAGTCCGGGAACAGCTCTTCCAGCGAGCGCGGCTCCAGCACCGCGCCGGAGAGGATGTGGGCCCCGACCTCGGACCCCTTCTCGACGATGCACACCGAGAGGTCCGATCCGTGCTCGGCGCAGAGCTGCCTCAGCCGGATCGCGGTGGCGAGCCCCGACGGCCCCGCCCCGACGATGACGACGTCGAACTCCATCGACTCGCGTTCCACGTCTCGCCTCCCTTGCTCCCGCGACATATTGCGCAGCCAGACATGATCCGCCGCCGGCTCGCTCTCGCGTTCCACGTCCCCATCTCCACATCCGCGACGGGCGGCTGTCGTGGGCATTGTCTTCGCGCTGCCGCGAGGGAGCAAGGCAGGCAGACCTCGGTCCCGGCCAGGGGTCGCCGCCGGATGCTCGGGCGGCCGGGGAGGCCGGAAATTTCCGGCCATGCAGCCCGTGTCCGGGCGCCAGCGGAAATTGCTGCCGGCGGTCCTTGAACACGATCCCCGAATCCAGCATCATCGGACGCGACATCCCGGATCCCCCGGAGCTGGGTGGCCTTCCATGATCACTCATACATTGCATGGCTGTCGGGCAATCATCGTCGGTGCGATCGTGCTCGCTGTTTCCGGTTGCGCCACGACGGTAACCAGCGTCGACCCGACCGATCCGTGGGAGCCCGCGAACCGGTCCTTCTATGCGTTCAACGACACGGTCGACCGGGCCGTGCTGGAGCCCGTCTCCAGCCTCTACTCGAAGCTTCCGAGGGGGCTGCGCAGGAGCGTCCACAACTTCCTGGACAACGCGGCGTATCCCGGCACCGTGCTCAACCAGCTTCTCCAGGGCAAGTTCGAGCTTGCGATGCAGGATTCCGCTCGATTCGTGTTCAACACCACGCTGGGCATCGGCGGCCTGTTCGACGTATCGACCGGATTCGGTCTGGAGCGGCACGAAGAGGACTTCGGCCAGACCCTCGCGGTATGGGGCATGGAGGAGGGGAACTACGTGCACTATCCCGTGCTGGGGCCGAGCTCGATCCGGGATACACCGGGGATCGCCGTCGAAATGCTGACCGACGTGTTGACCTACGTCGCCGCGCCTCCATTGGCGTTGCTGGAGGTCGTCGCCCAGCGGGAGGACCTCGCGAGCGCGGCGAAGGTACGTGACGAATCGGCGTTCGATCCGTACGTCTTCACCCGCGAGGCCTACCACCAGCGACGGACCTTCCTCATTTACGACGGCAATCCCCCACTCGATGATTTCGACGAGGACGAGGAGGGCCTCCAAGAGGTCGTCGTGGCGCAATAGCATGCGGCTCGGGAGACGGGGGCCGTTCCCCGAATCCGCTCCGGCCGATCGGCGCCGGCGGTTCGGCGCCGGTGCGGAACCGGACCACCACCATGCACACTCGAAGCGCATCGATGCCTGAACCGGCCGGTATCGGACCCGCGGTTGCCGCGCCGGGCGGCGCATGGCCGCGCAGTGCCCGGCGAGCGTCGGGCCCGGGAAGCTGACCATGGATCCGGCACGATACGCGCGGGTGTTGGAGGAAGCGGATCTCGTATGCAGCGAGGCCGACGTGGACGCCGCTTATACGAAGCTCGCGCGCGAGATCTCGGGCGTTCTCGGTGCGAGCAGCCCGCTGGTCATCCCGGTCATGATGGGTGGCATGGTGCCGGCATCGCGGATCGTGTCGCAGCTCGAGTTCCCGGTCGAGATCGATTACGTCCACGCGACCCGCTACCGGGGCGACGTGCGGGGCCGGACCCTGGAGTGGATCGCCCATCCGTCGAGCGACTTCAAGGGCCGGAGCGTGCTCGTCGTCGACGACATCCTCGACGAAGGCATCACCCTCGCGGCAATCATCGCGCACTGCC
This sequence comes from uncultured Gammaproteobacteria bacterium, assembly GCA_958295465.1. GTDB lineage: Bacteria > Pseudomonadota > Gammaproteobacteria > HK1 > HK1 > HK1. The sequence goes on along the minus strand of OY282353.1, from coordinate 4,734,255 downwards.
GCGAGCTGGGCCCGCGCGAGATCTACTGCGCGGTGCTCGTCGACAAGCAGATCGGGCGGCCCCGGGCATTCGCCCGCGCGGACTTCACCGGACTCGAGGTGGACGATCGATACGTGTTCGGCTGCGGGATGGATTACCGGGGCTACTTTCGCAACCTCCCCGCGATCTATGCGCTCGAGGAGAGCTGACGCGCCGCAACGAACGGCGGCGCCGCCGGGCGGGAGGGAAGCCACCGCATCGCCGGTGGCCGTCGATGCCCGTGTGGAAACACGCGGACTCGAATGAGTGATCTGGCGATCATCGGGGGCACGGGACTCACCACCCTCGACGGCCTGGAGATCGTGCGCCGCGAGCCGGCCGGCACGCCTTGGGGAGCACCCTCCGCGCCGCTGGTCCACGGCCGGCTGGCGGGGATCGGGGTCGTATTCCTCGCGCGCCATGGTGAGCCGCATACCATCCCTCCCCACCGCGTGAACTACCGTGCGAACGTATGGGCGCTGCACCACGCGGGCGTGCGGCGGATCGTCGCCGTCGCGGCGGTGGGGGGGATCCGCGCCGACCTCGGCGAAGGCGCGGTCGCAGTCCCCGACCAGATCGTCGATTACACGTGGTCCCGGGCGCATACGTTCTTCGAGGACGACCTCGATCACCCCGTGCACGTCGATTTCACGTGTCCATACTGCGCGCGCCTGCGCGCCGGGCTGCTCGACGCGGCGCGCCGCGCGGAGGTCGAGGTGGCCGATGGCGGCACGTATGCCGCGACCCAGGGGCCGCGGCTCGAATCGGCGGCCGAGATCGATCGCCTGGAGCGTGACGGATGCGACCTCGTGGGCATGACCGGAATGCCGGAAGCTTCGCTGGCGCGTGAGCTGGGGATGGGCTACGCGCACTGCGCGGTGGTGGCGAACCGGGCCGCGGGCCGGGGCCCGAAGGTCATCACCATGGAGGCGGTTCGAGCCAACCTGGAATCGGGAATGGACAAGGTGCGCAGGGTGCTTGTCGAATTCGTCGAGGATGCCGCTTCCCGGGCCGGCGCCTGAAGGAGGGTGCGGGCGCGCGGGATGCGCCGTTCCCGGCGCCCGCAAACGGATCTACGGCGCACACTCCCGCCCCCCGGAGCCGGCAGGCGGGCCGACGGCCACGATCGGAAGCCAGCGTTCGAGCCAGAACGAGGTGTAGAGGGCCGGGAACCAGTGCACCTCGACCCGGTACCTGGCTCCGGCCATGCCGGGCTCGGACGCCAGGAGTGTGTTGGGATCCTCCAGTCCCCCTTGACGGCTCAGAATGACGGGCCTTCCTCGCATCGGGCCGCCCCTGGAGTGCCGCAGGATGACCGATGACTGAACACCCGGAGGTCCGGGGCTTCGGGCGGGACGAGGCGACCTGCCTCGCACTGCGCACGGGGCTGTCCGGCCTGAATGCCCGCGTGGACCGGGCGCCGTTCCGGGGGATGCTCGAGACGGTGGCCCGGGAGCCCGGCCCGAAGATCCTCCTGGCGGATCTGGAGGGCGCGGAAATGTCGGCCCCCGAGGCCACGCGCGCGCGGCGGGGGATCATCCACCCCGACACCCTCCTCATCGTCATCGCCACCGACGACAGTGCCCAGAGCGTGCGCGCCTGCTACCGGGCCGGCGCCACGGACTACCTGGTCAAGCCCCTGAGCGCGGCGTCCGCCCGGGAGGCGGTCACCATGACGCTGTCGGATCCGGACGCTCCCGCCCGCCAGCACGCGGGCAGGGTGGTGGCGTGCAGCGGAACCGCGGGGCTGGGGCTCTCCTCGCTCGCCCTGATCGTCGCCCGGGGGATCGCTCATGCCGGGCGGACGGTGCTCTGCGTGGACCTCGACCCGGTGGCCGGACGCGCGCGGAATCTGACCGGGGCCCGGCCCAACCTGGCCCTGGACGTGACCCTGTTCCGGCTCGAAGTGGAGCTCCAGGCGCAGGACGAGGCCGAGGAGGAGGGGGAAGGGAGCGTGGATCCGGCGCTGACGCGCACGGAGATCGACACGCGGCTGGCCGTGCCGGTGCAGCCCGGACTGGGGCTGGTGGCGTTTCCGGCCCCGGAGAGTCCTCCCGAGGAGCCCCCGACGGGGCGCAGCGTCCAGCGCCTGCTGGACGGGCTGGCGAACCAGGCCCAGGTGGTGCTGGTCATCGAGCTCTCCGAGCCGGACGTGCAGATGGCGGCGTTCGAGGCCGCCGACGCCCGGCTCGTCGCCTACGAGCCGACCCTGGCCAGCATCGGGTACGCGACACACCTCCTCGCGCTGCTGGAGGAGCCGCAGAGCACCACCCTCATCGAATGCCATCCGCGGGGACCCCGCACGTCCCTGACCCCGAGGGAGATCATGCAAGCCCTGGCGGGACGTCGCCCGGACGTCGTCATCCCCTGCGAGCCGCCCCTGTGGGCGCGGGCGGGGCGAGGGTGCCAACTCGCCAAGGATACACGGCCCAACCCCCCATGACCCTCTCGCCGCGCTCCCCGGGGCAATCTCTCGCGCCCTGCACGCCATCGCGAACTCCGCTGTCCCTGCGTTCCAGCCCCCTCCTCATCGAATCCGATCCACCCTTCCGCTCGCTCGTCTTGAACTGTCTTTCTGCGGCGCAGACTCCTGGTCGATTGGATTCGAAGTGTCGAATCCGCCTCCGGGCCAGCCAGCGGTCCTCGGTTCCCGGCCCGGCACAGCCGAACACCGGCCGGCGAACGAGTCCTCACCGTCCTGTCGGGGATTTCACGAACGGGAGGCCCAATGGAAGCCCGATGGTGAGCCGCGCCTAATCCACCACCACGTCGAGGGCCGGGATGGCCTCACCGCGAGAGACGCGGGCGATGTTCTCGAACATGCGCCCGACGGTGGGCGCGAAAGTGTCCGCGGCCAGCGCGCCCAGGTGCGGGGTGAGGGTGAGGTTGTCGATGTGCAGCAGGGGGCTGTCGGCGGGAAGGGGTTCGATTTCGTACACGTCCACGGCGGCGGCGTGGATGACACCGTCTCGCAACGCCCGGGCGAGGTCCTGCTCCGCCACCACGCCGCCCCGCGCGACGTTGACCAGAACCGCGGTGGGCTTCATCGACGCCAGCGCGACGTGGTCGATGAGCCCGTTGGTGGCCGGGGTCAACGGGCAGTGCAGCGACACCACGTCGGACCGGGAGAGCAGGTCCGGGAGCCGCGCGTACCGGGCGCCCAGCGCCTTCTCCTCGCCGCCCGTGAGCCGATGCGGCTTGTTGTACAGGATGGTGCATCCGAATCCGGACAACAGCCGCGCGACGGCCTTGCCGATCGCGCCGAAGCCCACCAGCCCCACCGTCTTGCCGGACAGCAGGAAGGGGCTCCGCCCGTGCCAGCTCTGCCACCGTCCCTGTTGCAGCCCGAAATGGCCGTGCGGAATGTGCCGCAACGTGCAGAGCATCAGGCCGATGGTGAACTCCGCCACCGCCACCGCGTTGCTTCCGGTGGTGCGCGCCACTTTGATCCCGAGCTCGCGGGCGGTCCCGAGGTCGAGGTTGTCGACCCCGACGCCCCATTTGTGCAGCAGCTTCAGCCGTTTCGCCGCTCGCAGCACTTCGCCGCTGACCGGCACCTGGCCCGAGATCGCGTAATCCGCCCCGGCGACGATCTTCGCCAGGTGATCGTCGCCGAGCGCGGTGCCGTGGGTCAGCGAGAATCCCTCCGGCAGCAATGCGCGCAACCGCTTGGCGACGGTCTCGCTGATCGCGTCGAGGACGACGATGGTCTCGGTCATGGTGGTGTTTCCTCCACCGCGAGGCGCGCACCGCGCGACGGTCTCGCGAACCGGATGCCGGAGTCGATTGGCTCCCGGTTGCCCGGCGGCGGTTTCTTCGCCTCGGATGCCGGAGAAGCGCACCCCCGCCCGAGCCAGCCCACCGGCGATGGCCACCGGGGCGCCGTCCGCCCGCCAGCAGGCGGCCCCGGTCAACGATCCGTCGCCGCCGAAGGCGATCGCGTTCATGCCGCCGCCGATGCGCGGCAGGCGCTCGACCTCGTGCTCTCGGTCGACCAGCGCCTTCTCCACCGCCTCCGGAAATGCCTCTTCCATTTCGACGGCCCCACCCTCGGTCCAGATCCGGGGCGCCTCGACCGCCTCCTGCAGGGTCATGCCGTGATCCAGGAGGTTCACCAATGCCTGCAACGCCGACGGGAAGATCCTCAATCCTCCGGGCAGGCCGAGTGCGTAGATCAGTTGTCCATCCCGGTGAACCATCATCGGCGCCATCGACGTGAACACCCGCTTGCCCGGCTCGACCGACAACGCCCGCCCAGGGTGCGGGTCGAAGTTGAACATGTAGTTGTTCGCGATCATGCCGGTGCCCGGGACCTGCACGCAGGCGCCGAACAGGCCGTTGATGGTCTGGGTGGTGGCCACGACGTTGCCCTCGGCGTCGGCGACGGTGACGTGCGTGGTGCAGCCCGACTCGCGGCCGAACGCCCCGGAGACCGCGGCTCCGCCGGGCGCATCCCGGCCTGCCTGCCGGACCGGCCCGGACTTCGGCGCCGCCCCGGACACCCCGGGCTCCCACCGGCGGGTGCGAGTGGGATCGATGAGCCGGCGGCGTTGCCCGGCGTAAGCCTTGTCCGTGAGCCGCTCCACCGGCACGTCGACGAAGGCGGGGTCCGCGGTCGCCACCGCGCGGTCGGCAAAGGCGATCTTCATGACCTCGGCGAGCAGGTGTACCGCGTCCGGGGAGCCGAAGCCCATCGCCCCCACGTCGAAGCCCTCGAGCAGGTTGAGCATCTGGACCACGTGCACCCCGGAAGACGCCGGCGGCGGCGGGCCGAGGATCTCGAAGCCGCGGTAGCTGCCGCGGATCGGATCGCGCTCGACCACCCGGTACGTCCCGAGGTCCTCGCGGGTGACGAGGCCGCCGGTGCGTGACATGGCCTCGACCAGCGCGCCGCCCAGCTCACCCGCGTAGAGTGCGTCGGCGCCCCGGCGGGCAATGGTGCGCAGCGTCTGGGCGTACTCGGGTTGCACGACCCGGTCGCCGGCCCGCAGGGGAGCGCCGCCGGGCAGGAACAGGGCGGAAAGGCCGGGGTCGCGGCCCAGATCGGAGGCCAGATCCGCCACGCAGTCCGCGAGGTACGGCGTCGCCGTGAAGCCGCGCTCGGCGAACCGGATCGCGGGGGCGGTCACGTCCGCGATGGAGAACGTGCCGAAGTCGCGCAGGGCGCGGCACCAGCCCGCGAGCGCGCCCGGCACCGCGATGGAGAGCGGACCCACCTGGTTGGCGCGTCCCGCGGTCTCCCGGTAATCCGGCAGCTCGTCGGACACCGTCTCGTACATCGCGCCGTGGGCAGCACAGGGCGCGGTGCCCAGCCCGTCCAGTATCACGTGGCGACCGCCGGACAGACGGATGTGGGCCACGCCCCCTCCCAGTATCCCGACCATCATCGGCTCGACCACGGTGAGGGCGAACAGGGCCGCCACCGCCGCATCGACGGCGTTGCCGCCGGCGAGCAGCATCTCCGCTCCCGCGGCGGAAGCGAGCGGGTGGTTGGCCACCACCATCGCCCTGGAACCGACGGCCGGCCTCTTCTCGCAGGCGAAGGGGGCGAAACGCTTCGTGGACGCCGATTCGTTCATGCCGGCAGGACTCCTCTTGTCGGCGTCCCGGTGGGCTCGAGCCCGAAAGGTCCGTGAGTCGACGGGCGTGACGGCCGCACTTCGCTGCATGGCGCCACCGCGGGAGCCGCCGGCCGAGGGCCGGTCGATGAGCCCGCGCGAGAGCGTCGCCGCCGCTCAGTATGCCGGCGTCAGGATGCCGGCGACCGCACCCGTCAGGCAGGTGGCCAGGAATCCGGCCACGATGCTCTTCGGGCCGAGCGCCACGACTTCGGCCCGGCGCTCGGGGACGAGGGTGGACAGGCCGCCGATCATGATGCCGAGGCTGCCGAGGTTGGCGAAGCCGCACAGGGCGTAGACGACGATGAGCCGGCTGCGCGCGGAGAGCGCCTCCTCCGGCAGCTTCGCGAGGTCGAGGTAGGCCACGAACTCGTTGAGCACCACCTTCGTCGCCAGCAATTGCGAAGCCGTCCGGGCCTCCTCCCACGGAATGCCCAGCAGCCAGGCGATCGGCGCCAGGGGCCAGGAAAGCACCCGTTGCAGGGTGAGCGGCGTGCCCGCAAGGTCGGGGAGCATCCCCAGAACGGCATTGGCGAGGTGGACCAGCGCCACGAACACGACCAGCATGGCGACGACCGCGATCAGCACCTTCGCGCCCTGCCCGGTGCCACGCACGACGGCGTCCATGGCGCCGGCGCTCTCGCGCGGTATCTCCGCCCGGCCCTCGGTCGGCGGCTCCCGCGGCGGCACCATCAGGAGGGCGACGGTGACCGCCGCCGGCGCGCTGATCACCGACGCGACCAGGAGCTGGGAGGCGGCGTCCGGCAGCACGGGCGTCAGGATCAGTGAATAGAGCACGTAGACCGTGCCGGCGATCGTCGCCATGCCGGTGGCCATCAGCACGAAGAGCTCCGAGCGGGACAGGAGGGACAGGTAGGGGCGCACCAGGAGCGGCGCCTCGATCATCCCGACGAGCACGTTGGCCGCGCTCACCAGTCCCACCGGCCCGCCGACGCGGAAGCTGCGCTCCAGGAGCCGGCCGAAGCCCCGGATGACGAGCGGCAGGATGCGCCAGTGGGTGAGGAGCGCCGCCAGCGCGCTGACCACCAGGATGACGGGCAGGGCCCGAAAGGCGAGGACGAAGCTCGCGCCCGGAAAACCCTCCTCGAAGGGCAGCGGGCCGCCGCCGAGATAGCCGAACACCAGGCTCGTCCCGGCCTCGGTCGCGGCATCGAGCATGGCGACGAGCCGGTTGGCCGCCGCCACCGCATCGGTGAGCGCGGGCAGGTACAGCATCGAGGCCGCCAGTACGAGTTGCAGTACGGCGCCGGTGACTGCGATCCGCCAGGCCGAGAGCCGGCGCTCCTCGCCCAGGGCCCAAGCCAGGAACAGCAGCACGACGAGACCCAGCGCGCTTTGTGCCTGCAACATGACGGTCGGTCCTCCTTCTTGAATCACATCCCCCAGACGTCCACCTGCACGCCACCCTTCGACCGCCGCTGCCGGTGGAACACCTTCTCCTCCCAGCTCCGGCCCTCGCGCCGGTCGATCACCACCAGATGCCCCGCCTCCGCATCGCAGCGGGCCATGTAACCCGCCGTCTGCTCTACACCATCTCGAACCGTGCTCTCCAACCCGTCTCCCACCCGCACCACCTTGCACTCCACCACATACTCCCGCACCCGGCCGCTCCCTGAGGGCGGGCTCTGCGGCCACATGATCAACAGGTCCACCCGCCCCCGGCCCAACCCGTACTCCCGCTCGATGCGACCGCCCCCGTTCACCACCCGGTGCAGGTACGCCTGCAACAGAATCTGCGGCCACGCCTCCTCGTACATGAACCGGTTCTTCCAGTGCTCCGAGTGCCGACGGAAGAAGTCCTGGAACGCCTCCATCAACTTGTCCAGGTTCAGGCTGTCGTCCGCGTCCACGTACCACGTCGTGCTCAGGTCCAGCTCCTCCTGCAGAATCCAGCCCAGCTCGCGCGGCACGACCTCGGCGTAGATGGGGTTGGCGATGCGCACCGGCTTGTCCCGGGCAATCAGGCCGAGGTCGCGCACGTACTCGACGTCGCGGTTGGTCGCGCGCCGTTCGTCCGCCCCGCTGAGCATCGGCTCGACCACCCGGCGCACGCGGTCTTCCCGGAGCTTGTCCGCCAACTGGTCCAGATGCGTCACCCGGCGCACGATGAGACCTTCACGCGCCTCGGCGACGTCGTCCGCGGTCACCGCGCGGGTGCGGTCGCGCCCGGCCTTGCTCTTGAAGCAGGTCTCCCAGGCCAGCGCGTTCACCAGCCACGGCTGGCCCAGGGTCTGGGTCCATATCGCCTCGCGGGCGTCGTCCGTGAAGGCCTGCCCCGTCTCCCCGGTGTGCTGGTCGAGGAGGGTCAGCGTCTCCTCCTGCGTGAAGTCCCCCAAGCGCAACGACTCCGCCACGATGTTGAAGGGGCTGCTGGTGGACCGGATGCGGTAGTCGCGCACGTCGCGCAGCCCGCACAGCACCACGCACTGCGGGAAGGCCCCCGGGCGCATGGGGTAGCCCCCCCGCAACTGCTGGAGCGTCGAGAGCAGCGGGTCGCCCTGGAGGGTGTCGATCTCGTCGATGAGCAGCACCAAGGGCTTCGGTGATGCCTCCGACCAGCGCGTCAATGCCTCGCCCAGCGCCCCGTTCGGGCCGAACTCGGCGAGAATGCCGGACCATTCCCTGGCCAGGAACTCGTCGCCCAAGGTCATCCGCGCCCGCGACCCCAGTCCGGAGAGGACCGTCCGCATCGCCTCCTCCACGTCGTCACGGGCCGTGCGCGCGGTCTCGACGGTGGTGTACACGCAGGCGTAGCCCTGCCGGTTGAGCAGGTCGCACAGCGCGAGCAGGGAGGAGGTCTTGCCCGTCTGCCGGGGGGCGTGCAGCACGAAGTACTTCTTCGTCCGGACGAGCGCCAGTACCTCGTCGAGGTCGAAACGCGCGAGCGGCGGGATGCAGTAGTGGTCCGCGGGATTGACCGGGCCGGTGGTATTGAAGAAGCGCATGGCTTCGTTCCTCGGCTTCTACATGGGCGCTCCGGCATCCAGCATGGCGGTACAGGGGTATCCGTGCAAGGCATGGTTTCGAGGTGTCCACGCGAAGCAGGGATGTCCCCTTGGCCGTCGGGCCATTTCTCCGGTCGAGAGGCAGGATCATGCGGGCGCCGGGTTCGGCGGGGAGCGTGTTCCACGGGCTTTCCACGAGCGCGCCCTCCCTTGTGACCGACTGCGTCGGAGGGAAGGCGGTGGACAACGGGGAGGGGTCGGCCCTGGCGGAGCCGCGCGCCGGTCTCCACCGGCGCCTCGAATCGCATATCCTTCGCCCGTCATGATCCGACGCACCGGTAACGTGCTTTGACCGCCGCTGACCTGCTTTCGCAAGGGCCGCGGGTGGTGAACGTCGGCCTGCCCCGGTTCGCCGACGATCTGCACGCGGGCGGCGTTCCGGTCATCGACGTCGAGTGGACGCCGCCGGCGAGCGCGGACGCGCGGGTGCTCGAAGCGCTCGACCGCGTTACCGGCGCGAACCCCCGGTTGACGGAGCGGGTCGAGGCCGCCAACGCGCTCGCGGTCGAACGGATGCTCGCCGCGGACCCGGTGCTCGTCGACGTGCGCCCGGCCGGGGAGGTGATCGACGGGCTTGAGGATCGGATGATCCTCCACGCGGGGCCGCCGATCGAATGGGCGCGGATGTGCGGCCCGATGCGCGGCGCCGTCGCCGGGGCGATCGTGCTCGAAGGCTGGGCGCCGACCCTGGAGGCCGCGACCGCGCTCGCCGCCTCGGGCGGGGTGCGGTTCGCGCCGAACCACCACTTCGACGCGGTCGGCCCGATGACCGGGCTGACCACGCGCACGATGCCGGTGATGGTGGTGGAGAACCGGGCCTTCGGGAACCGGGCGTACTGCACGGTGAACGAGGGGCTCGGCAAGGTCATGCGCTTCGGCGGCAACGACGAGGCGGTCCTCGATCGCCTGCGCTGGCTCGCGTCCACCCTCGCCCCGCTGCTGGGCGACGCGTTGCGCGCCGAGGACGGGGTGCCGCTGAAGGTGCTGGTCGCGCGCGGCCTCTCCATGGGCGACGAGATGCACCAGCGCAACGTCGCATGCACGAGCCTGCTGCTGCGCGCGCTGGCTCCCGCGCTCGCCCGCGCCACTCGCGACAACGCCCTGCTCGGTGAAGTGCTCGAATTCATCGGCGGCAACGACCAGTTCTTCCTGAACGTGGCGATGGCGATGGGCAAGGCGATCATGGACCCGGTGCGCGGTATTGCCGGTGCGAGCATCGTCACCGCGATGTCGAGGAACGGCACCGACTTCGGGGTGCGGCTCGCCGGCGCCGGCGAGCGCTGGTTCACCGCCCCCGTCGAGATGCCGCGCGGGCTCTACTTTCCGGGCTTCACCGCGGACGACGCGAACCCCGACATGGGCGATTCGACCATCGTGGAGACCGTCGGCCTCGGCGGGTTCGCGATGGCCGCATCCCCGGCGGTGGCGGGCTTCGTGGGGGCTGGGAGCGCAAGCGCGGCGTTGGGGGCGACCCAGTCGATGTACGAGATCACCGCGACGCGGAATCCGGAGTGGACGATCCCCGCGCTGGATTTCGCCGGGACGCCGACGGGGATCGACGTGCGAAAGGTCGTCGCGAGCGGACTCGCGCCGACCATCAACACCGGCATCGCCCACCGGGAGCCGGGGGTCGGGCAGGTGGGGGCCGGGATCGTGAACGCACCGCTCGCCTGCTTCGAGCAGGCCGTCGCGGCGCTCGTCGAGGGGATGGACGAGGGGTGAGCGCGGCGGGTGCGGGGAGCACGACCGGCGCCTCGAATCGCACGCGCTGAACGGGCGCCTCGGCCGTTGCGCGCCCGCGTTTCACGAGCCGGAGCGTGCGGGCCGGGGTCATCGTTCCCGTGGAGCCCGTGGGGCCGGCGACCGCCTCTTTTCGAGCTGGACGAACACGCTCACCAGCGCCAGCGCCCCCGACCCTACAATCAACAGCAGCGAAACCGCGTTGAGCACGGGGGTGGATCCCACCTTCAACATCCGGTCGTACATCGTGACGGTCAGGGGGGCGTCGGAGCCCACGAGGAACAGGGTGGTGTTGAAGTTCTCGAAGGAGACGAGGAACGCCACGAGCCCCGCTCCGATCAGGGCCGGTCTGATGTACGGCAGGGTGATGGTCAGAAACACCCGGGTCCGGCTGGCCCCTAGGTTGAATGCGGCTTCCTCCAGCGTCCGGTCGAATTTCCTCAGCCGCGCGGCAATCACCAGCGACGTGATGGTGATGATGAACGATGCCTGGCCAAGCACGACGAGGGGAAGTCCCGGGCGGAGGAAGTCCGGTTCGTAGCCGAAGGTGTTCTCGACGTAGTTCGCGATTCCGCTCGCGAGGACGAGGATCGATATTCCGAGGAGCACTCCGGGGATCACCAGCGGCACGATCATCAGCATGTAGCAGAGCCCCTTCAGGGGAAACCAGTGCCGTTCGAACAGGAAGGCGTTGGTCAGGCCGACGAGCAGGCTCGCCAGCGACACCATCGTCGCGACCAGGAAGGAGACCCCGAGCCCCTTGAGAAGACGGTTGTCGTGCAGCAGTCCGATCTTCGGCTCGGTGTCGCCGACGAACCAGTCCAGCGTGAACCCTTTCCATGGCATGGAAGCGAACAGCGAATCGTTGAACGCGAAGACCCCGGCCGCGGTCAACGGAGCGATCAGGTACAGGAAAAAGGCGAGTACGCAGGCGCGGTAGCTCCAGGTGAACAGCCTGGAAGGGCGGACGGAAGGGATCATGCCTCGCTCCTCGCCACCGTGGTCGCCAGCGACTGTCCGCTCAGGCGCAGGCCGAGCCAGACGGTCAGGGAAGTGAACAGCAGGAGCAGGATGCCGAAGGTGGCTCCCGACTCCCAATTGAAACGGGTGATGAACTGCTCGTAGATCTGCTCGGTGAACCACATGCTGTTCTTTCCCCCGAGCAGTATCGGCGTCAGATAGCTCCCCGCGGTCAGCATGAAGACGATGATGCTTCCGGCGACGATTCCGGGCATCGCATACGGGATGACGATCCTGCGCATGACCGTGAAGCCGCTTCCGCCGAGGTTGTAGCCCGCCTCGATCAGGCTGTCGTCCATGCCTTCGAGCGTCGATGCCAGCGGCACGATCATGAACAGGACCACGGTGTACACCAGGCCGACGACGACGGTGGCGTCGTTGTAGAGCAGCTCGACCGGTCCGTCCACGATCCCCGTCCACTGGAGGACGCTCGACACCACCCCCGTCTCGCGCAGCAGGATCATCCAGCCGTAGGCCCGCACGAGATCGCTCACCCACAGCGGGATCAGGCAGGCCAGGAACAAGGCGCCCTTGACGCGCCGCCCCGCTATCTTGGCGATGTAGTACGCGATCGGGAAGCCGACCAGAAAGGTCAGGGCGGTGACCAGGATCGAGATCGACGCGGTACGCAGCAGCGTGTTCCAGTAGATCGGTTCCCGCAGGAAATCCAGGTAGTTCTTCGGGCCGATGGTATAGACCAGCGGGGCGACCTTCTCGCGCAGTGAAAGCGCGAAGATGCCGAGGTGGGGCAATACGATCATGAGCAGGATCCACAGCAGGAATGGAGCCAGCAGCATGAACAGGGTCAGGCGCCGGACGTGTTGCCGGGTCATCGGGCCTGCGTCCCACCCGCCCGTGCGAAGCACTTCGCACCGGTTCGTTTCCAGGTCAGCGTGACCGGATCGCCGTTCCCGAGGTTCGCTTCCGCCCCACCTTGCGGGAGATCGGCCTCGATCTGATCCCCGGTGGAGGTTCTGACCAGGATGCGGGTGTTCGCTCCGTTGAACAGCACGCCCTCGATCCTGCCGGTCCGGCGGTTGGTCTCGCCGCTCGCGTCCTGGCCGCCCGCGCCTTCTCCCCGCGTGACGGCGATCGATTCCGGCCGCACGAAGACGTCGACCGCATCCCCCTTCCCGATCCCCCCGTCCGTCACATCGGCGATGAAAATCAGCCCCGATCGCGTTTCCACCCGCATCCCCGCCGGATCGCGGTCCAGCACGCGGCCGGGCCAGCGGTTGCTGTCGCCCACGAATCCGGCGACGAACGCGGTCTTCGGGTGGTGGTAGAGCTCGCGCGGCTCGCCGACCTGCTCGAACCTTCCGTCGTTCATCACCGCAACCCGGTCGGACATCACCAGGGCCTCCGACTGGTCGTGGGTGATGTACAGGAACGTGGTCCCGAACCGGCTCTGGAGCATCTTGAGCTCGATCTTCATGTGCTCGCGCAGCTTGAGGTCGAGAGCGCCGAGCGGCTCGTCGAGCAGGAGGACGTCCGGGTCGAGCACCATGCAGCGCGCGATCGCGATGCGCTGTTTCTGGCCCCCCGACAACTGGCCGATGTCCTTGCGGCGGGCGTCGGGCAGCCCGACCCGCTCGAGCACGTCCGCCGTGCGGCGGGCGATTTCACCCTTCGCCATGCCCTTGCAGCGCAGGCCGTAGGCGATGTTCTCCTCGACGTTCATCATCGGGAACAACGCCAGGTGCTGGAACACGAGCTTGACGTTGCGCCGGTTGGGGGGCAAGGCGAGCACCGACCTGCCCTTGATCAGGATGTCGCCTTCGCTCGGGGTCTCGAACCCGGCGATCATCCTGAGCAGGGTGGTCTTTCCACAACCGGAAGGACCGAGAATGGAGAAGAACGACCCCCTCGGGATCCGGAACGAGACGCCGTCGACCGCAACGAACGCGCCGAAACGCTTTCTTACGCGCTCACACTCCAGATCGTAGGCCACCGGTCAGGCTTCGCATGGTCCGGGAGGAAAGGCGCACGGCGCCTTTCCTCCCGGCCGGTGCCGGCTAGCGGGCCGCCTTGATGCGCTCGAGAACCTTGCCTTCGATGTCCTCGAGTCCGGGTGGAATGTTTGCGAACCACTTGATGTTGGCGATGTCCTGCCTGGAAAACGCATCGTTGAACGACTGCTTGAGCTGATCCGACGTGAGATCGCCCCCGTTGCGGTGGGCGGTGACGTAGCCGGAATGGCTGGACATCATCTTGGCCACGTCGGGCTGCATCACGAAGTTGATCCACTTGTAGGCCGCTTCCTCGGCCCTGGTCTTGCGCGGCAGCGTGAACGTGTCGATCCACCCCAGCGCTCCGTGGGCAGGGGGCGTGAAGTTGATGTCCGAGTTCTCGGTGTTCAGCTTGAAGGCGGTGCCGTCCCAGGCGTCGGAGGCGACGATTTCACCGGAGCGGAGCAGGTTCGACAGATCGTCGCCGCCGGTCCAGTAGGTCTTCACGTTGTCCTTGCATTCGATCAGCTTCTCGGCGGCTGCATCGATGATGCGCCCGTACTCCGTCATGTTCCCATAGGCGGCGAAGGGATCTTCACCCATTGCATAGCCCATGCCGATGAGGATCGTCCGCTTCAGGCGCATCGAGATCCGTCCCTTGTACCGCGGGTCGCACAGATCGGAGAAGCTCTTGAGATCAGGCGCCTCCTTCCTGTTCACGACGAGGCCGGAAGTTCCCCAGAAATGCGGAACCGAGTAGGTTTCGCCGTCGATGGTGGTGTTCTCCTTCACGGCGCCGAGCAGGCTCGTGTCGTAGACCGACGTGTCGATCATGGAGAGATCCATCGGTTTGTAGATGTTGTACTCCAGTTGTGCCGCATGGATCCGGTCATGGCTCGGCTGCGCCAGATCGAACCCCCCGCCGCCGGTGGCGCGAAGCTTGGAGATCATCTCCTCGTTGTTCGAGTAGGTCACCTCGACCTCGATGCCGGTCTCCTTCTCGAACCTCTCGATGACGTTCTCCGGGGCGTAACTCCCCCAGGTCAGCAGCCGCAGGGTGTCCTGGGCCCACGACGAGGCGCTCATCGCCACGAGGAGCGCCGACAGCAGCGCGGGAAACAGCTTGCATGCACGCATCATCTTCTCCTTCGGGTGGTTGAAGGCTTGCGGAACGTGTCCGGTTTGCGGAACGGATGGTGCAGCACATCGGGAGCTCCGTCCAGACTGCATTCACGATCCCTTCGGAGCGGGTATGGCTGGTCACGACAGCAGAGCCTTGAGCCCGAGCTTCGTGCGATCCATGGCCACGGGGGTCCGGAAGCGCTGGACGAAGGCGAGCGAGGACGCTCCGAACGTGGAACGTGAGCGGCAGGACGGGATATGGTCCGAGCGGTGCGCCGCAAACCATGCCGGCCATGCGCCCCGGGCCAGCGTACGGGAACCGGCGGTTGCGCCTCGCCCGGTGGCGTGCCACGGTGCCCACGATTTCGCCGAGCAATCGCCATGCGGCATTTCCGGGAGCAAGTCATGACCGAGTCGGCACCGGTTTGAACGTCTGGCAGATGACGCGCAACCACGACCGGATGATCGAGATCCAGGCCGACCGCCCGGCGCCGCGCGACGGCCCGGTCGAGATCGCCTGCTATAGCGGCTCCGCGTTCGGGATCACCTCCCCGAAAGGGGTGGGCGTCATGATCGATCCGTATCGAGACCCTGCGCCCGCACGTCGTCGTCCCGCACCACTACCGCGAGGCTGAACCGAGCCGCCGTGTTTACGGGAGATCCCTGAACGGGAATCGAAACCGCCCATGCCGCGTCAGGCGCTCAACTACCAGATCCGGCTCGCCCGAGCCGGCGACGCCCGGCCGATCGCCGAGATGTCGCGGGACTGCATCGAGCAGGGGCTCGGCTGGCGATGGACCGAGACGCGGGTGCTGGCCTGCATCCGGCATCCGGCGGTCAACGTCGCCGTCGCCCGCGAAGGCCCCGCGCTCGCGGGCTTCGGCATCATGGAGTACGGCGACGACGAGGCCCACCTCCTCCTGTTCGCGGTGCATCCGCAACGCCGCCGCACGGGGGTCGGCGCCGCCCTCGTGCGCTGGCTGGAAGCCACCGCCCTCACCGCGGGGATCGGGCTCATCCGGCTCGAAGCACGGGTGAACAACCCGGAGGCACGGAGCTTCTACCGCGCCCTGGGCTACCGGGAAACGAGGACGATCCGGGGGTTCTACCGGGGCCGGGAGGACGCCGTCTCCATCGCCAGGGATCTGTGGGCCGGATGAAACGATTGTGCTCGCAGGTCAGTAACGACAATTACAAGCTCACATACACCATGAGCAGAATCATCGCGAACACGCAGAGGCCGATGACCGTCGCCAGGGAATCCAACAGCTTCTCGAATTCACACACGGACTGTCCCCGCTCCACCTGTGCCGGCAGCATAGAGGATCGCCATGGCCGATAGCGATCTCGACGTTGCCTTCCGCGTCAAGACCCATCTCCAACGGGCATTGCAGGACTTCGATCGTCTCGAGAAGGGGCTACGCGATCAGGTCGCTGGTGGCCTTCTCGGGGGTCGTCCGGGACGACCGGGACCCCGACCTCGCCTGGACCGAGGAGAAGATGAACGAGGGCGTCCGGGAGAAGGAGCTGCCGGAACACTTCGCGACCGGGGAATACCAGGTGCTGCTCGTCGCCGAGAAGTACCAGACGGGCTTCGACCAGCCCCTGCTGCATACGATGTACGTCGACAAGCGCCTGGCCGGCATCCAGGCCGTGCAGACCCTCTCCCGGCTGAACCGCACCCATCCTTTCAAGGAGGACACCTTCGTCCTCGACTTCGTGAACGGCCGGGACGAGATCCGCGAGGCGTTCAAGACGTACTACGAAGGGGCCGAAATGGGCGACGAGGCCGACCCGGCCCGGATGTACGCGATCAGGGAAGAGCTCGATGCTTCCGGTATCTACCTCGGCGAGGAAGTCGAGCGCTTCTGCAAGATCTTCTTCAAGCCCCGGCAGCGCCAGAGCCCGCGGGACCACCAGGCGATGAACGCCGCGCTGGACCCGGCGGTGTCGCGCTTTGCCGCGTTGCACAAGGAGAGGGAAGAAGAAGCCGAGCTGTGGCGCGGCAAGGTGCAGGCGTTCCGCAACCTCTACGGCTTCCTGAGCCAGGTGATCCCTTACCAGGATTCGGACCTCGAACGCCTGTACACATGGCTCCGCCACCTGGCGGCGAAGCTCCCGCGCCGGCGCTCCGGTCCCGCGTACCAGTTCGACGACGACGTGCGCCTTCAGTACTACCGTCTCCGGAAGATCAGCGAGGGATCGATCCCGCTCGGGCAGGGCGGCGCGCGCGCCCTCGACGGACCCACGGAGGTGGGCAGCGGCATGGCCCGCGAGCAGGCGGCGCCGCTGTCGAGGTTGATCGACGTCGTCAACGAACGCTTCGGCACGGACTTCAACGACGCCGATCAACTGTTCTTCGACCAGATCGTCGAGGCGGCGGTGGCCGACGATGCGTTGCGCGAGACGGCGGCGATCAACCCCGAAGACAAGTTCGAGCTGGTGTTCGGCACACTGATCGAGCGCCTGTTCACCGAGCGCATGGACCAGAACGAAGAGATCTTCATCCGCTACATGAACGACGAGCCCTTCCACCGGACGGTCAGCCGCTGGATGGCCACCGAGGCATACCGGCGGCTGCGGCCAGGTGGGCTGATCGGATCGGGCGGGCTGGCCGGGCCGGGTGAGATGGCCGGGCCAAGCGAGATGGCCGGGCCAAGCGAGATGGCCGGGCCAAGCGAGATGGCAGGACCGGGTGGGTTGATCGGGCGGGGCGGGCTGTCCGAATCAGGGGAGCCGGCCGGGTCGGTTGGGCCGTCCGCGCCGACCGCCATGGACAAGCCGGCCGGGCCGGCGGAGTCGGACGGTATCGCATCCGAGCCCACCGATGGATTCCCCTTGCCCGCCGGACTTCGACAGGCTCGGCCGGAGGGTATCGAGGCGGAACGCACCGATGGCTCCTCCCAGCCCCTCGGGCCTCTGCCGCTTCGACCGGATGGCGCCGGCCGGGAGGCGGAGGCTTCGGATTCCGGCGGCCTCCGCATCGTCGAAGGACGGCCCGAGGAGCGTTACGTCACCTGCATCCCCCTCGTGCCGCTGGCGATCGCGGCCGGCGCCTTCGGCGATCCCCGGAGCGTCGAAGCCGAGGAGGATTGGAAGTGGATCGAGGTGGGTGGCGGGCGGCGCTTGAGGCCGGGGATGTTCGTCGCGCGGATCGCCGGCAGGTCGATGGAGCCCGCGATTCCCGACGGCGCCTATGGCCTGTTCCGCGCGCCCGTGCAGGGCACGCGGCAGGGGAAGACGGTGCTCGTCCAGCTCCGCGACGCCACCGATCCCGAGACCGGAGCGCGGTACACCGTCAAGCGCTACGAGAGCGAAAGAACCGGGGACGGCGACTCCTGGCGACACGCGAGGATCACCTTGAAGCCGAACAACCCCGAGTTCGAGCCCATCGTCCTGACCGGCAGGGACGAGGGCGAGGTCGCGGTGGTGGCGGAGCTGGTGGATCTGGTGGGGGTGAGCGTTGCGGCGCCCGCCGGTATCGGGGAAACCGGCAATGACCGGGGCTGAAGCCGGAACGGCGAATCGGCCGCGGCAGGCTCGGTGCATCGCGCCGGCCGATGCGTTCGGCGCCCCGATCGAATTTCACCCCGGATGAGGCGCACGTCGCGAGCGGCAGGGCGGGATGCGATCCGAACGGTGCGCAACGTGCATTGCGCGGCGCGAATCGACGAGCCGATGAACGAAGCACATCCCTCTCGTCCCGCCGGCACACGCTGGGATCCCGGCCAGTACCACAAGTTCACCGATCACCGGCTGCGCCCCGCCCTGGAACTCCTGGACCGCGTCCCGATCGCCGAGGCGTCCCTCGTCTGTGACCTCGGATGTGGCTCGGGCAACGTCACCCGGCTGATCGCCGAGCGCTTCGCCCGTGCCCGGGTGATCGGCGTCGATCTGTCGAACGAGATGCTCGCGAAGGCGGCCGGCACACCGAGCCGTATCGAGTGGACACGGGCCGACGTCGCGGACTGGGAGCCGGAGCAGGCGCCGGACCTCGTTTACTCCAATGCCGCGATGCACTGGCTCGACGGCCACCCGGCGCTCTTTCCGAGGCTCCTCGGTTTCCTTGCACCGGGCGGGTGCCTCGCGGTGCAGATGCCGCTGAGCTTCTCGATGCCTTCGCACGTGCTGATGCGCAAGACCCTCGCGGACGGCGGCGTGAACGGCTCGCGGCTGGGTGACGAGGCGCTCGCGGCGGCCGTCGCCCGCAAGTGGGTGCTCGATGCCGATGAGTACCATGATCTGCTCGCACCCGAGGCGGCGGCGATCGACGTATGGGAGACCGAGTACCTCCAGCGCCTCGAAGGCGAGGACCCGGTGTACGAATGGGTCGAGGCGACGGGGCTTCGCCCGATCCTGAACGGGCTCGGGGACGCGGACCGCGAACGCTTCGTCGAGGTGTATCGCGAGCGCCTGCGCGCCGCGTACCCGCGCCGCACGGGAGGCCATACCCTCTATCCCTTCCGCCGGCTGTTCATGGTCGTGACCCGGCGCGGGTGAGTTGCAGGGCGCGGGATCACCCCGGCTTCACTTCGATTCGACGGTGGCCGGATTGGTGCGGCGGACCCGCGACGCATGCCCGCTGGTGCGCCACGTGGCGTATCGGCCCGGCCGGGGCCGGCTGCCGGCCGGAGGGCGGGCGTTGTGCCGAACGGTGTCCGGCCGGTGCGCGGGAACGGCATCCGGCGCCGGTCACCGGCGGCGAGGCGGCAACCCGCACGGAGAGCTTCGTGGGTGCCGCCGAATCCCTGGACATGAGCACCTCGGCGGTCAGCCGGCAAATCAAGGCGCTGGGGGTGCATCTCGGTGCGGAGCCGTTCATCGGCGCTCAGCCGTGACCGGCGAGCAGCCGGGCGTCGAACGGATAGTCCGACAGCACCTCGCAGCCGTGGCTGGTGACGAGCACCTGCTCCTCCAGCTTGACCCCCTCGGCGCCGCCAACCGCGCCGGTGTAGCTCTCCACGCACAGCACCATGTTCTCCTCGATGATCCCGTCGTAGCCGCAGGCTTCCCAGTCTTCGCGGTAGTGGATCTTCGGATACTCGTCGCTCATGCCGACGCCGTGGGCGAGACAGGGATACCGGTTGGGGATGAAGATCTCCGGCTGCCGGAAGCCTCGCTCGCTCACCTCTCGCAGGCTCATGCCGGGCTTGATGAGTGCGATGTTGTGCTGTACTTCATCGAAGGCGCGCCGATAGATCTCGCGCTGCCCGGGCGTTGCCGCGCCGTCCCCGCAGAGCCAGGTCCTGGAGACGTCCGCGCAGTAGCCGAACGGCCCGACCATGTCGGTGTCGAAGGCGACGAGCTCGCCGGCATCGATGGTCTTGGCGGTCGCCTCCTGAAACCAGGGGTTGGTTCTGCGGCCGGAGCAGAGCATCCGCCCGTCGATCCAGTCCCCGTCGTTGGAGATGTTCGTCTCGTGCAGCAGCGCCCATAGCTGGTTCTCGGTGATTCCCGGCGCGAGCGCCGCTTCCATCCGCCTCATGCCTGCCTCCGCCACCCGCAGGGACCAGCGCATGCACTCGATCTCGCCGTCGCACTTGACGGACCGCGCCCGGTCCACGAGATCGACGGCGTCGATCACGTCCAGCCCGGCCTGCATCAGCGCGCCCGTGATGCTCGGGTTGACGTACTCCACGGCGACGCGACGCTCGGAGGCGCCGATGCCGGTCAGAAAGTCCGTGACGTCCCGGGCGAGGGCGCGCGCCTCGTCGTTCAGGTTCGCGCCCGCGTTGAAGAAGCTCACCGCACGCGCGGGGCGCACTTCGTCGAAGCGGCCGGCCGCGGTGCGGCTCGCGCCGTGCATGATCACCCGTCCGTCGGCGGCGACGAATGCGTAGAAGATCGGGATATGGGACTGGAACAGCGCGTAGTCACGAAAGTCCGTGGCGTAGCGCAGGCTGACCGGACTCGTCAGGACGGCAAGCGCGGCATCGGCGCGGTGGAGCTGTTCCCGCAGGCGCCCGAGGCGCCAGGCGGCCACGCGGTCGAGGGCGACGTCGGGCCGACCGGGGACGGGTGCCGGCGGGAAGGCCGGGTTGGCGGAAGCATCGCGGCCAATGGCGTTCATGCCGATGGGTTTCATCGTCTCCTCCGAAGTTCGTTGCCGATGGCCGGGTTCAGCCCCGCATCCGCTTTCCTTCCGGATCGGCGGGAGGCCGTTCGAGCCGGCGCGCGGGAACGGGCCTGCCGATCACCTCCACGTCGCAGGCGGCGTTGGCGGTCACCCCGTCGACCCGGACGTAGCCGAGGGCGAGGGCCTTGCCGGTGGCGCGGCCGCGCGCGCCCTTCGCGAACGCCTGGGTGACGCCGCTCGGGCGGCAGGGTGGAGCATGATGCAACAGGCGGAGCCGCCGGTGGTGGTGCACGGCCCCGCCGCGGGACCGCCGGGCGACGCCGCGTCCGGGCGATGACGCCCCGTATCCGCCCCGCGCCCATGATGCGGCAGGCGTGACTGGCAGGGAACCGCCCGGCGCGATTCGGGCTACACTCTTGCCCCCCATCGTCAGGAAGGCACCGTGCAATGAGCCGGATCTGCCTCGTGGTGGACTTCTAAGGTCAAACCGGGCACGAAGGCGCGGTTTCTCGAAATCATCAGGGAGCACGCGGTGCAGACGCTCGCGAGCGAAGAGGGCTGTCTCCGGTTCGAGGTATGCGATCCGCTCGAAGGCGAGGACCGCGTCTTCCTCTACGAGATGTACGCCGGCGAGGCTGCGCCGGAGGCCCACAAGGCATCGCCGATCCTCGCCCGCACCCGCGAGCGCTACGCGGACGTCATCGAGTCGCGCGACATCCACGTCTGCAAGGTTCTGTAACCGGGGAATCGTGAACGCGCCGTTCGTCTGCTTCGAGCGGGCCGTGGCGGCGCTCACCGAGGGGATGGACGCGGAGTGAACACGGACACGGTGGTCGTCAACGAGGTGCGGCGCGGCTTCTACCTCGATTCGGTCGCGCTGATGCGGATCTCGGGGGACCTCGCCGCGCTGCCGGGGGTCGAGGATGCGGTGGCGATGGTCGGCACGCCGGCGAACCTGGAGATCATGCGCGAGGCCGGTCTGCTCGCCTCGGCGGGCGAGGCGGCGGGACCGAACGATCTCGTCGTCGCGATCCGCGCCGGCGGCGAGGCGGCGGCCGAGGACGCGCTCGCCCGGGCCGGGGAAGCGCTCGAACGAAAGCGCGCGCCCGCCGAGGGTGGACAATGGCGGCCCCGCACCCTCGACGGCGCCCTCGACCGCATGGGGGATGCGAACCTCGTGCTCGTCTCGACCCCCGGGGCCTACGCGGCCCGCGAGGCGAGGCACGCGCTCGACCGTGGGCTGAACGTGATGCTGTTCAGCGACAACGTGCCGCGGGAATCGGAGCGTGCGCTCAAGGAGCGCGCCCACGCGCGCGGACTGCTGGTGATGGGACCCGACTGCGGGACCGCGTACATCGCCGGGACGCCGCTCGCGTTCGCGAACGTCGTTCCCCGCGGCCGGGTGGGGGTGATCGCGGCGTCGGGGACCGGATTGCAGGAAGTGGCGGTGCTGCTCGCGCGCGCCGGCGCCGGCATCTCGCACGGAATCGGGGTCGGAGGGCGCGATCTGTCCGATGCGGTCGGGGGGGTAAGCACCCTCGACGCCATCGACCTCCTGGCGGCGGACGCCGGGACCGATCATCTGATCCTCGTCTCCAAGCCTCCCGGCCCGCGGACCGCGCGTACCGTCTTCGCACGGCTCGCGGCGGCGGGCAAGCCGTGCACCGCGGTGGTGTTCGGGGCTGGCGCAAGCGTGATCGAGGCGCCGCCGGTGGGACCGGTGCTCGTCCCCACGCTCAAGGCCGCGGTCGAGCGCGCCACCGGATGCACGATCGCCGCGGATTACGACCCCGGCGCGGTAGCCCGGCGCGAGGCGGCGAGGCTGGAACCGGGGCGTCACCTGCTACGCGGCCTCTTCTGCGGCGGCACCCTCGCGACGGAGGCGCATGCAGTGCTCGCCGCGGCGGGGCTCGACGTCGGCTCGAATGCCGCCCCATCCGTGAAGGCGGGGACGGACGAGTCCGGCATTCCACCGCGCGAGGGCGGTCGGGACTCGCCCGCGCGGACCGGCACGACGGCTCTGCATACCGTGATCGACCTCGGTGCGGACGAGTACACCGTCGGCCGGCCGCATCCGATGATCGATCCTGCCCTTCGGACCGCGAAGCTGCGCGAAGCCCTCGCCGATCCGGAGGTCGCGGTGGTGCTGCTCGACGTCGTGCTCGGGCTCGGTGCGCACCCCGACCCCGCCCGGCCGATCTGCGACGCGGTCCCGGATGCGAACGGGGAGGGACCCGTGGTCGTTGCGTCGGTGTGCGGCACCGGTGACGATCCGCAGGACCGCGAGCGCCAGGCCGCGATGCTCGGCGCCGCGGGGGTGACGGTCGCCCCGTCGAACGCCGATGCCGCCGCGTTCGCCGCCGCGATTCTCGGCTGCGAACCCTGATCGCGGTACGGCGCCAGCCAGGAGCCAAGGGTCCCGCACGCCCATCCGGCGCCTCTCGTCGATCACCGGCCCGAGCGCGCTCGGGCGCCATCGTGCCGTGTACGATGGTGGCGGACAGCCGATGGCGACACCGGCTTCGTACACCGGACGGGAAAGCGCACGGACGGGGAAGCACACACTGGACAAGACGAGGGAGGGACCCACACAATCCGGCGTGGCCCGAGGTTCCCTGAACCCCGTTCGCGGAACGGGAGGCACGGAGCCACGTGGCTCGCGAGAACCGAATCGAGATCGAGAACCGCTCGATCAGTCAGGAGGAGAATCCATGAAAACGAAGCTCGTCATGAAGGCCCTCGCCGTGGCGGCCGGCGTCGCGATCGGCGCCACGTCCGGCGTTTCCGCCGAGACGGTGGGACCCGTCACCGACCCGCTCGGCGTGGTCAAGATTCCGAAGGGGGCGCCGATCCACATCGGCGGCTACTGGACCCTGTCCGGGCCGGACGTCAACCTGGGTCTGGACCAGAAGCGCGGCGCGGAGATCGCCATGGACGACCACGGAAACATGGTGGCCGGGCATCCGATCAAGTTCTACGCCGAGGACAGCCAGTGCAACGCCGAGGGCGGGCAGACCGCGGCCACCAAGCTCGCCTCGAACCGCAACATCGTCGTCGTGGTCGGCCCCGACTGCTCCAGCGCCGGCACCCCCGGCGGCCCGATCCTCTGGAAGGCGGGGATCCCCAGCGTGGCCACCTCGACCACCGCACCGTCGCTGACCGCGGCGGACCGTCCCGAGGGCCTGCACGGCTACATGCGCACCATCTACAACGACCTCGCGGCCGGCGCCGCGGACGCCGAGTACTTCTGGAACCGGATGGAGTGCAAGAGCCTCGCCACCATCCACGACGGCAGCCCCTACGCCGAGCAGTTGGTGCGCGTGGCCGAGAACCGCTTCAAGGAGCTGGGCGGCACGGTGACCGCAGCGGAGGCGGTGGCGCCGACCGACGTCGACATGCGCCCGGTGCTGACCCGCATCGCCACCACCAAGCCCTGCGCGGTCTACTTCCCGATCTTCGTGGCCGCCGCGGCCCAGATCGTGCGCCAGTTCGGGGAGATCAAGGGGCTCGAAGACACTACCCCGATCGGCGGCAGCGCGCTGATGGCGCCGGGGTTCCTGGAGGCGGCGGGCGACAGCGCGGTGGACTTCGTGTTCACCAACCCGGACACCTCGCCGGACGCGATGGGCAACCGCTACCCCGAGCTGGTGAAGAAGTACAAGGAGAAGTACGGCGAGGCCCCGATCCAGGCGTTCCACCAGAACGCGTACGACGGCATGGCGGTGACGCTGATGGGGATCGAGAAGGTGGCGGTGAAGGACGACGCAGGCAACACCTACATCGGGCGTCAGGCGCTTCGCGATACGCTGTTCGCCACCAAGGGCTTCGACGGCATGGGCGGCGAGGTCACCTGCAACGAGCACGGTGACTGCGCGGGCTTCAAGTTCGCGGCCTACAAGTTCGTCGATGCCGATCCTGAGAGCTTCGAGATCGGCAAGAACCCGATCAAGATCTACCCCTGAGCAGATCGAGTCGTGTCGCCCCGAGCCGGGGCGCTCTCCCGGGAGCGCCCCGGCGGCGGGGTTGCGCGAACCCCGCCGCCGCGTAGCGAGAACTCTCCCTTGACCGCACAAGCCGCCTCCGCGCCTGCCGGCACGAGGCTCAAGGCCCTCAAGCGCATCACCTTCGTCGACGTGGTCCTGTGGGCCTTGCGCGTGATCGTGGTGGTGGTGGTCGTCGGCGGCACCATCGGCACCTTCGTCAAGGGCACCTACACCACCGCGCAGTGGGTGGACTTCTTCATGTTCGGCCTCACCATCGGCGGCGTCTACGCGCTGATCGCGCTCGGCTACACGATGGTCTACGGCATCCTGCGGCTGATCAACTTCGCCCACGGCGACATCACGATGGCCGGCGCCTTCAGCGCCTATTTCCTCGCCTCCTCGCTGGATCGCGCCGGGACCCTGGATGCGTTTCCGCTGCTCGCGATGCTCGCCATCATGGCGCTGGCGATGGGGGTGTGCGCAGGAATCGCGCTGATCGTCGAACACATCTGCTACCGCCCGTTTCGCCACGTCAAGTCGCTGGCGCCGCTGATCTGCGCGATCGGCGCCTCGTTCTTCCTCCAGCACGCCTTCCGCGGCATGTACGGCTCGACCATCCGCTCGTATCCGGATCCGGAATGGATGAAGGGCAGGCTGGACCTGTTCGGCTTCGAGATCCCGGTGGTGCAGCCGATCGTGATCCTCACCGCGCTGGGAGCCATGCTGTTCCTCTACCTCATCGTGCAGAAGACCCGGATGGGGACGGCGATGCGGGCGGTCTCGGAGGACCGCGACGCGGCGGCCCTGATGGGCATCGACGTGAACAAGGTCATCATCTTCACCTTCATCCTCGGCGGCTGCATGGCCGGGATCGGCGGGGTGCTCTACTGCTTCGTCTACAAGCAGATCTACTACTTCACGGGTTTCTTCCCCGGCATCAAGGCGTTCTGCGCCGCGGTGCTGGGCGGGATCGGCAACATCCCCGGGGCGATGGTGGGAGGCTTCTTCCTCGGCGTGGTGGAGTCGGTGGGGCCGGCGCTGTTCCTCGACGGGATCGGCATCACCGCGCCCTACCAGCTACGCGACCTGATCGCGTTCACCATGCTGGTCATGATCCTCATCTTCAGGCCGCAGGGCATCCTGGGTGAGCGGCTGGCAAGCCAGAGAGCCTGACCCGGCCGGCGCGCGAGGCCGGCAGCATCCGAAGACGGACGACGGAGGACCTGAAAGCGAATGTCGAAGGGGAAGGGAAGCGTACCGGCATTCCGGCCGGCCACCTGGACACTGTCGCGGCCATCGTCACGGCGGCCGCCGCGGCCGCCGCACGTGCGAATGATTGAAGACCCGTCATGACGTTCACCGTCGTCGCAGCGAGCTACCGGCATCGGGAGCGCCAGCGTTCCGCGCCCTACCGCACCGTGATGGCGGGCGTCACCTTCGGCGGGGTGGCGGTGTTCCTGGGGTTCGTGGGCATCCTCACCATGTTCGGCCAGCGCGAGGTCATCGCCGAGACCCTGAGCCTCGCGCACCTCACCATCGCGATGTCGGCGTTCTTCGCGGGCCTGTGGGTGACGCATGCGTCGAGCCGGACCGGCCTCGCGGCGCGGGTGGCGCAGGGGCTCGGCGCGGGCACGGTGGCCGGCGCGCTCATTGCCCTGCTGGCCCTCTCGATCCACCTGTTCAAGCTGCGCCGGGTGTTCATCGCGCTGAAGAAGGATCTGCTCGACATCCTGACCTTCGAACAATCGATCGGCGCCGCCGTCGCCGTCCTCGTCATCGGTGGGGCGCTCTGCGGGCTGCTCGGCGCCGCGCTCTACCTCATGCCGCGCAAGCTCCGCCGCCCGCTGGTGGTCGGGCTCACGTGGGCCTTCTTCGTCGGGCTGTTCCAGGAGCTCATCCAGTTGATGCTGCAATACGAGTTCCTGATGAAGTTCCGCGAGCTGTTCTTCACCTGGGACGGGCTCAAGCCCCAGGGCGCGCTCATCGTGTTCGCCGCCGCCGCGGTCACCGCCGCGGCGTGGCAGGCGTACCGGCCGCGCTACGATTCGTTCAGGGAGAACGCGACCCCCGGGCAGGCGAGGATGCTGCTCGGCTTCAAGATCCTCATCGGCCTCGTGCTCATCATCGGATTCCCGGCCTTCGCCGGGAACTTCATCGGCCAGGTCCTGATGCTGGTGGGGCTCTACGTGCTCATGGGGATGGGCCTCAACCTGGAGCTGGGGCTCGCCGGGCTGCTCGATCTCGGCTTCGTCGCATTCTTCGCGGTCGGTGCGTACACCACCGCGTTGCTCACGTCGAACGCGGACATCGCGATCGCCAACATGAGCTTCTGGCAGGCGCTGCCGATCGCGGTGGTGCTGTCGGTGGTCATCGGGGTGCTGTTCGGGATCCCGGTGCTCAAGGTGCGCGGGGACTATCTCGCGGTGGCCACCCTGGGTCTGGGCGAGATCGTGCGGGTGCTGGTGCTCTCCGATTTCGCCGCCCCGGTGCTCGGCGGTGCGCAAGGGGTGCTCGGCATCCCGCGCCCGAGCATCGGCGGCTTCGAGTTCAACGATCCGGTCGACCTCTTCTACATCACCCTCGTGGCCTCCGCGGTGGCCGCCTACTTCGCGTGGCGCCTGGAGAATTCGCGGCTCGGCCGCGCCTGGACCGCCATCCGCGACGACGAGGACGTGGCGCAGGCGCTGGGCATCAACCTGGTCAACGTCAAGCTGCTCGCCTACGGCTTGGGCGCCGGCTTCGCCGGGGTCGCCGGCGCCATCTTCGCGGTGATGCTGGCCTCCATCTTCCCGCACAGCTTCCAGCTCCTCATCTCGATCAACGTGCTGGCCCTGCTCATCGTCGGCGGCATGGGCAGCCTCCCGGGGGTGGTGGTCGGGGCCGCCGCCCTCATCGGCCTGCCGGAGCTGCTGCGCGAGTTCGGCGAGTACCGCTTCCTGTTCTACGGGCTGGTGATCGTGGTCATGATGCGCCTGAAGGCGGAGGGCCTGTGGCCGTCGGCGGCCCGGCGCCGCGAGAGGATGCTGGAAGAGGAGAGCCGGGCAGCCATCGAGGCGGAGCTTCGCGGCGGCGCAAGCCGGTGAGCGCGGCCGGCGAACCGATCCTCGTCTGCGACCGGCTCACCAAGCGGTTCGGCGGGCTGGTCGCGGTCGACGGCCTGAACCTCGCGGTGTCCGAGGGCGCCATCCACAGCGTCATCGGGCCGAACGGCGCCGGCAAGACCACGGTGTTCAACTGCATCATGGAGTTCTATCCGCCGGATGGAGGGGAGATCCGGTTTCTCGGCGAGCGCATCGACGGCATCACCCCCGACGCGGTGGCGAAGGCGGGGATCAACCGCACCTACCAGAACATCCGTCTGTTCAGCAACATCACCGCCATCGAGAACATCCTGGTCGGGATGCACCTGCACCTCCGGTCCACCTGGTGGGGCGCGGTGCTCAACACCCGCGCCACCCGCGAAGACGAGCAGCGTGCGCTGGACGACGCCTACGAGCTGCTCAAGTTCGTCGGGCTGGCGGGACGCGGCGACGTCTACGCCCGCAACCTGGCCTACGGCGAGCAGCGCCGGCTGGAGATCGGCCGGGCGCTGGCGACCCGGCCCCGACTGCTGATGCTCGACGAGCCGATGGCCGGCATGAACCCGCGCGAGAGCAGCGACATGATGGACTTCGTGCGCCGGGTGCGCGACGAGATGGGGATCACGATCCTCCTGATCGAGCACCAGATGCGGGTGGTCATGGGGATGTCCGACACCGTCACCGTCCTGGACCACGGGGAGAAGATCGCCGAAGGGAGCCCCGCGGAGGTCCAGGCCGACCCGCGGGTGATCGAAGCGTATCTGGGCACCGGCGCCGGCAAGCTCAGGGCTGCGGCGGCGGGGGGTTGAAGTGGCGGTCCTCGAAGCCGACACCCTGCGCGTCTTCCCCGGCAACGTCCATGCTCCGGGAAGGCTCTCCCTGGACATCGGCAAGCTCAGGGCTGCGGCGGCGGGGGGTTGAAGTGGCGGTCCTCGAAGCCGACACCCTGCGCGTCTTCCCCGGCAACGTCCCTGCTCCGGGAGGACTCTCCCCGGACATCGGCAAGCTCGGGGCCGCGGCGGCTGGAGGTTGAAGTGGCGGTCCTCGAAGCCGACAACCTGCACGTCTTCTACGGCAACATCCACGCCCTGAGAGGGCTCTCCCTGGAGGTCGGCAAGGACGAGATCGTCACCCTGATCGGCGCCAACGGGGCCGGCAAGACCACCACCCTGAACACCATCAGCAGCATCCTGGCCCCGGCCGAGGGCGAGGTGCGCTTCGAGGGCGATGCGCTCACCGACGTCCCGCCCCACGACGTGGTGGGCCGCGGCATCGTGCAGGTGCCCGAGGGCCGGCGCATCTTCGGCCGCCTGACGGTCGGGGAAAACCTCAGAATGGGCGCCTTCCTGCGCACCGGAAAGCGGGAGGTCCGGCAAAGCGAGGAGCACGTGCTCACCATGTTCCCGGTGTTGCGCGAGCGCATCCGCCAGGTCGCCGGCACGCTTTCGGGCGGCGAGCAGCAGATGCTGGCGATGGCCCGCGGCCTGATGTCGAAGCCGCGGGTGCTGTTGCTCGACGAGCCCAGCATGGGCCTCGCCCCGATGCTGGTCGAGACCATCTTCGAGGCGGTGCTGGCGATCCGCAACGAAGGGGTGCCGGTGCTGCTGGTCGAGCAGAACGCCTTCATGGCCCTGCAGATCGCCGATCGGGGCTACGTCGTGGAGACCGGGGAGATCGTGCTCGAAGGCCCCGGCCGGGAGCTGCTGGAGAACGACGAGGTCAAGCGCGCCTATCTGGGCTGAACCGGCCGATCGTGGCCCTTGGAACTCCCGGGACGTATGCGCAGCACTCGTTCGGTCTGCCTTCCCCGGAGTACGGGTTTCGCCGGTAGCGGCGAAGGCCGCTGACCGGCCCGCGGGTTTGCAGGAAGCAGATCGCGGGCTTGCAGGCTCCCTTCTCCGGCGCCTCCGCAAGCCCGGGTCAGCCGGCCAGCCCTCGGGCATGGTGTTCCAGGTGCTCGGCGATGAACGTCTGGATGAAGTAGTAGCCGTGGTCGTAACCGGGGTGGCGGCGGAGCTCCAGCGGCTGTCCGGTTCGCGTGCACGCCGCTTCGAGGAGATGCGGGTGGAGCTGGGCCTCGAGGAACTGGTCGTCCTGGCCCTGGTCGACGAGGATGGGTGCGCACCTCGCTCCGGAGCCGATCAGGGCGGTCGCGTCGAATGCCGCCCAGGCGGCGCGGTCATCGCCCAGGTAGCCGCTGAACGCCTTCCCTCCCCAAGGGCATTGCGCCGGAGCGCAGATTGGAGCGAAGGCGGAGACCGTCCGGTAGGCGTCCGGCTTCTTGAGTGCGATGGTCAAGGCGCCGTGCCCGCCCATCGAATGGCCGAGCACCCCGGTGGCGTCGTCCCTGATCGGAAACCGCGCCGCCACCAGGGCGCGTAGCTCCCCGGTGACGTAGGCGTACATCCGGTAGTGCGCGGACCATGGCGCCCGGCTGGCGTCGAGGTAGAAGCCGGCGCCGGTCCCGAAGTCCCAATCGTCGTCCTCTCCCTCGATGGATGCGCCCCGGGGACTGGTATCCGGCATCACCAGCGCCAGCCCGAGCCGGCTCGCGTGGGCCTGGGCGCCTGCCTTGATGGTCGCGGTCTCCTCCGTGCAGGTCAGCCCCGCGAGAAAGTAGAGCACCGGTACCGGCGCCTGGTTCGCGGCCGGCGGCAGGTAGACCGCGAACTGCATCAGCGTGCCGGTCTCTTGCGAATCGTGCCGGTAGAAGCCCTGCACGCCGCCGTGGCAGCGTTGTTCGGAGAGCGCCTCCATCCCGTCAGAACCGCACTACGCTGCGGATCGACTCGCCTGCGTGCATCAGGTCGAACGCCTTGTTGATGTCCTCGAGCGGCATGGTGTGGGTGATCAGGTCGTCGATGTTGATCTTCCCGTCCATGTACCAGTCGACGATCTTCGGCACCTCGGTGCGGCCCCTGGCGCCCCCGAAGGCGGTGCCGCGCCACACCCGTCCGGTGACAAGCTGGAACGGGCGGGTGGCGATCTCCTGCCCGGCGCCGGCGACCCCGATGATGATGCTCTCGCCCCAGCCCTTGTGGCAGCACTCCAGCGCCTGGCGCATGACGCCGACGTTCCCGATGCACTCGAACGAATAGTCGGCGCCGCCCCTGGTGAGGTCGACGAGGTAGGGCACCAGATCGCCTCCGACCTCGTTCGGATTGACGAAGTGCGTCATTCCGAACTTCTCCGCGAGCGGGCGCTTGGCCGGGTTGAGGTCCACGCCGGCGATGATGTCGGCCCCGACCAGACGCAGGCCCTGGATGACGTTGAGCCCGATCCCGCCGAGCCCGAACACCACGCAGTTCGAACCCGGCTCGACCTTGGCGGTGTTGATCACCGCGCCGATCCCGGTGGTGACGCCGCACCCGATGTAGCAGATCTTGTCGAAGGGCGCGTCCTCGCGAACCTTCGCCACCGCGATCTCCGGCAGCACCGTATGGTTGGAGAACGTCGACGTCCCCATGTAGTGGTGGATCGAATCCTTGCCGATGCTGAAGCGGCTGGTGCCGTCGGGCATCACGCCGCGTCCCTGGGTCTCGCGGATCGCCTGGCAGAGGTTGGTCTTGCCGCTCAGGCAGTACTCGCACCGGCGACACTCGGGGGTGTAGAGCGGGATGACGTGATCGCCGGGCTTCACGCTGGTGACGCCCGTGCCGACCTCGACCACGACTCCTGCGCCCTCATGACCGAGGATGGCGGGAAACAGTCCTTCGGGGTCGGCCCCCGAGAGGGTGAACTCGTCGGTATGGCATACGCCGGTGGCCTTGATCTCGACCAGCACCTCACCGGACTTCGGCCCCGCGAGGGTCACCGGCTCGATGGTCAACGGCTTGCCCGCCTCGCGGGCAACGGCGGCTCGGGTCTCCATGGTACGGCTCTCCTTCTGGTTCCTGGGACAGGGCGACCGGAAAGCTATCACACTCCCGGTGCCGATCTCGTACCACGGTCCGGTGGCCGCGGTTTGCGAGGATACGCGGCGGCGTCGAGTGGAGCGGCGACACGGAGCACGCGCATCTGCCGGCCACGAAGCGGTTTTCGATGCGGGCAGGCCACCACTGCGCCCGCCGCTCCGCCGCCGCCCGAATGGCGAAAGATGCGCGGTACCATGGTCCGGTGAGCAAGCGACCTCCGAATCCGAGAGGTGTCGAGCACGAGGCAACCCTCGCGGCGCCCGAGGGCCTGTCCGTCCCTCTCCCTCCCGGCAAGCTCGCGCCGGATTTCCTTGCGAGGCTCATCGAAAGCTCACTTCCGGCCGAAGTCGTGCTTGGACCGCGCATCGGCGAAGATGCGTGCGCGATCGAGATCGAGGCGGGAACGCTGGTGGCGGCGACGGACCCCATCACCCTCACCGGCGCCGGGGTGGGGGCACACGCGGTCGCGGTCAATGCGAACGACGTCGCGGTGACCGGAGCGCGTCCGCGATGGTTTCTCGCGTGCGTGCTGCTGCCCGAAGGATCGACGCGCCACGATGCGGAGGCGCTCTTCGCGGAGATGCGGCGCGCGCTCGACGAGGTAGGAGCAACTCTCGTGGGGGGACACACCGAGGTGACGGGCGCGGTACGCCAGCCGCTCGTGGTCGGGCAGATGCTTGGAATCGCGGCGGAGCGGACCGTGCCGACCGGGGGGCTCCGTCCGGGCCACGCCGTCCTCCAGATAGGATCCGCACCGGTGGAGGGCGCGGCGGTGCTCGCCGGCGTCCTGCCGCCGAAATGCCTCGCCGCGGTTCCCGCGCCGGTGCTCGCGGCGGCTCGATCCGCCCTCGACATGCCGGGGATCTCGGTGGTCGAGCCCGCTCTCGCCGCCGCCCTGGCCGGCGCGTCCGCGCTCCATGATCCGACCGAAGGCGGTCTCTCCGCCGGGTTGCATGAGATCGCCGGCGCGTCCGGAGTGGCGCTGGCCATCGAGTCCGAGCGCATCCTCTGGTTCGAGCCCGGTGTGGCGCTGTGCGCCGCGGCGGGGCTCGATCCGTGGGGAACCCTCGCCTCGGGGACGCTGCTGGCAGGATTTGCCCCCGAGCGGCTCGACGAGGCACTGCACGACCTTGTGCGCGCCGGCCGGGCCGTATCCGTCATCGGCCGGGCCGGGTCCGGACGCGGGGTCACCTTCACCGGCGGCGCTCCGCTGACCCGGTTCGAACGCGACGAGCTGAGCCGCCTGCAGGGCTCTGCCTCCTTCCCGGTTCCAGCTCCGCCGGATTTGATGAACTGCCTTAACGAGGAGCCTGTCCATGCGCTTGCATATCGGCCTTCTTCTCTTTCCCGACGTCACCCAGCTCGATCTGACCGGTCCGTACGAGGTCTTCGCCAAGTTTCCGGACACCGAGGTTCATCTGCTGTGGAAGACCCTCGATCCGGTCACGGCCGCCGGCGGCCTGCGGCTGCTGCCTGCGACCACGTTTGCCGAGAGCCCGCAGCTCGATCTCATCTGCGTGCCGGGCGGCGCGGGCATGAATCGACTGCTGAACGACGAAGAGACGCTGGACTTCGTGCGCCGGCAGGCATCGGGGGCGCGTTACGTCACGTCCGTATGCACGGGGTCGCTGGTGCTTGGCGCGGCGGGACTGCTGCGCGGGAAGCGGGCGACGACGCATTGGATGTCGCTGCCGATGCTTGCCGCATTCGGCTGCGAGCCGGTGGCCGAGCGCGTGGTCGTCGACGGCAACGTGATCACCGGCGGCGGGGTCACTGCCGGCATCGACTTCGCGTTGACGGTGGCCGGCGAGTTGTTCGGGGCCGACACCGCCCGGAGGATCCAGCTCGGCATCGAGTACGACCCCCGCCCGCCATTCGATGCCGGCACTCCGGAACGCGCGGATGCGTCGCTGGTGGCCACGGTGCGTGAAGCCGCAGCGGCACGTCAGGGCGAGCGTGAAGCCGCGGTCGAGCAGGCGGCGGATCGACTCGGAAATGACTGAGTCGGACCGGGACCGTGGTCACGAGGGCAACCTGGCCGCCGCTGACCGCGGCGCTGCGGAGGCGCAAGCGCGCACCATGGTCGCCCGAACGCAGGCTTTCGTGAGGAAGGAACATGCCCAATCGACATGCGGACACCGGTGGTGCGCGAATCAGGGCCTGCACGACGGACGAGCTCCCGCGCATTCACTTCATCATCAACGACGCCGCGCTCGCCTATCGCGGAGTCATTCCCGATGATCAATGGCACGAGCCGTACATGACCGAGCCGGAGCTCGAGTCGGAGGTCGCGGCCGGGGTCCGCTTTCTCGGCTGGTACTCGCCGCCCGGTACGCTGCTCGGGGTCATGGGCGCGCAGGACGTGCAGGACGTCACCCTGATCCGGCATGCCTACGTACTGGGCGCGAGGCGCCGCGGCGGCATCGGGTCGGGGCTGATCACGGCGTTGATGAAAGCGACGCGGCGGCCGATGCTGGTCGGGACCTGGAAGGCGGCGAGCTGGGCGATCGCCTTCTACGAGCGGCACGGGTTTCGGCCTGCCGCCGACGCGGAGGCGCTGTTGCGCCGTTACTGGACGATCTCCGAACGCCAGATCGAAAGCTCGGTGGTTCTGGCCAGGCGGCAGACGTGAAGAAGTCGATGACCCTCGACGTCAACGGCGAGTCGCACCGGCTCGTCGTCTGCCCGGACGAGCCCCTTGCCACCGGCGTCCGTGCGCGGCCCCGGTCGGCGCGCCCGAGAAGGGGGTAGTCGAATCTCACCAGCATGCGGGGTACGAACTCGTACGCGGACCGGCGATCCTCGGGCTGGTGGTCCACAGGCCCCGAGCCCTCCACGAAGGCCCGAACCTGATCCATTGTGCGCAAGCGCTCGGTGTGAATCGTCACGATCATCCTCCAGGTGTGGAGGACTCGGCGCCCGTTCATGCTCACATAGCGTTGGATTCAGCTCCTCCCTTCAGGCACATGTCTCGTTGGACAAGACTCCGTCTCGACGGAGCGGCCGGGCGGTGGTAGCGTCGAAGCCACCTGCCCGGAATCGCCTCGATCGGGAACTCATGCCGGAAACCACCGAAGCGCCGGCGCGCGCGGACAGCAGGCCGATCGACGTGCGTACCGCGCCGGATCGCTACCGTCACTGGCGCCTGCGCACCGAAGGCCGAATCGCCACGCTGGAACTCGACGTCGACGAATCCGGCGCCCTTGCGCCCGGCTACGAGCTCAAGCTCAACTCCTACGATCTCGGCGTCGACGTCGAGCTCGCCGACGCCGTGCAGCGGTTGCGGTTCGAGCACCCGGAGGTGGCGGCGGTGGTGATCCGCTCGGCCAGGGAGCGCGTATTCTGCGCGGGCGCCAACATCCCCATGCTCGGGGCGTCGAGCCACGCCCACAAGGTCGCCTTCTGCAAGTTCACCAACGAAACCCGGTGCGCGATCGAGGACGCGGGCGCGCACTCCGGGCAACGGTATCTGTGCGCGATCAACGGAACCGCGGCGGGGGGCGGCTACGAGCTCGCGCTGGCCACCGACTGGATCCTCCTCGTCGACGACGGCACGAGCGCGGTGTCGCTGCCGGAGGTGGCGCTGCTCGGCGTGCTGCCCGGCACCGGCGGGCTGGTGCGCGTGGTCGACAAGCGCAGGGTGCGCCGCGACCGGGCCGACGTGTTCTCGACCACCGAGGAAGGCGTCCGCGGCGCCCGGGCGCTCGAATGGGGTCTGGTGGACGAGATTGCGCCCTCGTCGCGTTTCGAGGACGCGGTGGCGGCGCGCGCCCGGGTGCTCGCGGCGACCACCGACCGGCCGTCCGTCGCGCGCGGCATCCGTCTCCGCGAGGTCGAACGCCGTATCGAGAGCGAGCGCATCGCCTACGCATCCGTCGAAGCGGAGATCGATCGGGAGCGCGAGATCCGCGCGTGCCGGATCCGGGTGCGGGGACCGGCCGGGGCGCCGCCCGCGGGCATCGAAGAACTGGTGGAGGCGGGCGATGCGTTCTGGCCCCTCGCCCTCGCCCGCGAGCTTGAAGATCTGGTGCTGCACCTGCGTCACAACGAGCCGGAGATCGGCACGCTCGTGTTCACTTCCAAGGGTGCGCTCGAAGCGGTCGCCGCGCACGACGCGTTCCTGCTCGCGCACCGGGAACACTGGCTCGCCCGCGAGATCCTGCTCTACTGGAAACGCTTGCTGAAGCGTATCGACCTGACCTCCCGCAGCATCGTGGCCCTGGTCGAGCCGGGAAGCTGCTTCGCCGGGTTGTTGCTGGAACTGGTGCTCGCGGCGGACCGCGTCTACATGCTCGACGGTCCTTTCGGAGACGACGGCGACGGCAGCGATGGAGATGGCAGGGACAGGGACGGTAATGGCGGCAGCGGCGGCGCGCCGGCGGTGCGCCTCACCGAATCGAACTTCGGCTGCTTCCCTGGCGTCAACGGCCTCGCCCGTCTCGCCTCGCGCTGCCTCGACGACGGCCGGGCGCTGGCCCGCGCGCGGCAGCGGATCGGCCGTGACCTGACGGCGGCCGAGGCCGAGGCGCACCGGCTGGTCACCTTCACCCCCGACGAGATCGACTGGGAGGACGAGGTGCGTCTCGCGCTGGAAGAGCGCGCAAGCTTCTCGCCCGACGCCCTCACGGGCATGGAGGCCAGCCTGCGCTGCCCCGGGCCGGAGACGATGGAGTCGCGCATCTTCGGGCGGCTCACCGCCTGGCAGAACTGGATCTTTCAGCGCGAGAACGCGGTCGGCGAGCGCGGGGCGCTGACCCTGTACGGCTCCGGCGTGCGTGCCGACTTCGACCGCCGCCGCGTATGAGCCACTCCGCTCACCGGCCACCACGGTGCCCGGGCAGCCATCGAAGAGGCAGGACATGTCTTCCGTCGACTTGAACGATCGTATCCCCAACAACGTGGATCTCGCATCGGACCGCCGCCTGCGGCGGGCGCTGGAGCAATGGCAGCCGGCCTTTCTCGACTGGTGGCGGGAGATGGGGCCGGCGCACGGCGCCGTGCCCGAGGTGTACCTGCGTACCGCGACCTCGGTCGATCGCAGTGGATGGGCGAACTTCGGCTACACCCGGATGCCGGACTACCGCTGGGGCGTCTTCCTCGCCGATCCGGAGCCCGAGCGGCGCATCGCCTTCGGCGATCACAAGGGCGAGCCGGTCTGGCAACGGGTGCCGGGCGAGCATCGCGCGGCGCTGCGCCGGCTGATCGTGATCCAGGGCGACACCGAGCCGGCGTCGGTGGAGCAGCAGCGCCATCTCGGCCGCACCTGTCCCTCGGGCTACGATCTGCGCAACCTCTTCCAGATCAACGTCGAGGAGGGACGCCACCTCTGGGCGATGGTCTACCTGCTGCACGCCTACTTCGGCCGCGACGGGCGCGAGGAGGCGCAGGCGCTGCTGGAGCGCCGTTCCGGGGATGCGGATCGGCCCCGCATCCTCACCGCCTTCAACGAGCGGACGCCGGACTGGCTCGCGCTGTTCATGTTCACCTTCCTCACCGATCGCGACGGCAAGTTCCAGCTCCACTCCCTGGCCGAGTCCGCCTTCGACCCGCTGTCGCGCACCTGCCGCTTCATGCTGACCGAGGAAGCGCATCACATGTTCGTGGGCATCACCGGGCTCACCCGCGTGGTGCAGCGCACTTGCGAGATCATGCGCGAGCACGGCACCGGCGACGTACGCAGATTCGGGGTCATCGATCTGCCGACCTTCCAGAAGTACCTGAACTTCCACTTCAGCGTGACCCTCGACCTGTTCGGCGCGGAGGTCTCGACGAACGCGGCGGCGAGCTACACGGGCGGACTGAAGGGCCGCTTCCACGAGACCGGTATCGAGGACGATCACCGTCTGAACCATGCCCGCTACCCGGTCCTGCGCTGGCAGGACGGGGCGTTTCGCAAGGTCGGCGCCCCCGCCCTCAACGCCCTCAACGAACGCCTCCGCGATGACTTCATCGCGGACGTGGAGGCCGGCGTCGGGCGGATCAACCGTGTGGTCCGCGGCTTCGAGGTGGACTTCGAGATCACCCTCCCGCACGTCGCGTTCAATCGCAAGGTAGGTGCGTTCGCCGGCATGGACGTGACCCCGAACGGCGCGGTGATCGATGCCGGCGCCTGGCGGCGCGGGGAGGAGGACTGGTTGCCGTCCGCCTCCGATCGTGCCTACGTCCGCTCCCTGATGCCGGAGGCGATCACCGAGCCCGGCCGGTTCGCCAACTGGATCGCACCGCCTTCGCGGGGCATCAATCATCAGCCCATCGACTTCGAGTACGTGCGGCTCGACTGATTGAGCGCGGCGGAGGCGGCGTGAAGCCACTCGTGGCCTCTCCGGGACAGCCCCGGCCGGGACCGGCGATGACCCCTGCTTCGATTCCTCCGGCACGGTCGCGGGTCGCGGCGCGGATGCTCGCGGTGCTCTGTGCGGCATTCATGGCCAGCCAGTTCTTCCGGGTCTCGAACGCGGTCATCGCGCCCGAGCTCATGCGCACGCTGTCCATTTCCTCCGAGGCGATGGGCGTGATCACCGGCGCGTTCTTCCTCGCGTTCGGCATCATGCAGATCCCGACCGGAATGCTGCTCGATCGGTTCGGTCCCCGGCGCACCATGTCCGGGCTGTTCGTGATCGCGGCGGCCGGCTCCGCGGTCTTCGCAACCGCCGAAGGAGTGGCCGGGCTGGCCATCGGACGCGCCCTCATCGGCATCGGCTGCGCGGCGGGACTGATGGGGATGCTGGTGGCGATCGCCCGGTGGTACCCGCCGGAGCGTTTCGCGCGGCTCAGCGCGATGGTCTATGTCGTCGGCGGCGCGGGGGTGCTCTTTGCGACGACCCCGCTTGCCGCTGCGGCCGACACCATCGGCTGGCGCGGAGCATTCTGGGCGACGA
Organism: uncultured Gammaproteobacteria bacterium; assembly: GCA_958295465.1. Lineage (GTDB taxonomy): Bacteria > Pseudomonadota > Gammaproteobacteria > HK1 > HK1 > HK1. Next base: position 4,695,831 of record OY282353.1, on the reverse strand, counting down.
CCGCGGTCACCCTGGGTTTCGCGGTGATGCTCTTCGCGATGGTGCGCGATGCGCCGCCGGGGCAGGAGGTCGAGAGCACGCGCGAGACGTTCGGCGAGATGCTCGGCGGCGTGAGGGCGGTATGCGCCAACCGGCAGCTCTGGCACGTATGCGCCATCCAGTTCGTCAACTACGGGAGCATCATCGCCATCGTCGGGCTGTGGGCCGGTCCGTATCTGAATGACATTCATGGGTTGCAGGGGGTCCTCCGCGGCAACGTGCTGTTCGTCATCAATCTCGTGATGCTGGCGGGCGTTCTGGGCTACGGCGTCGTCGAGCGCAAGCTCCGCTCACGCAAGCGGGCCATTGCCGCCGGCAGCGTCGCGTCGGCGGCGATTCTGCTCGTCCTCGCGCTGTGGCCCGGTATCGGGCCGTGGCCGGCGGCCGGACTGCTCATCGCGTTCGCGGTGACGAGCGCCCACATCATGCTCAATCATGCCCACGCCCGTGCGGTGCTTCCCGACCATCTCGTCGGGCGCGGGCTCACGTTGCAGAACGTCGCGGTGTTCTTCGGGGTCGCGGCGATGCAGAGCGCAACCGGCGTCATCATCGGCAGCTTCACGGTGGTGGGGGAGGCTGCGCCCGGTATCGCCTATCGCTCGGTCTTCGGCTTTCTCGCCCTGATGATCGTGATCTCGCTCCTGCTCTACCTGCCGGCACGCGACGTCGAGGCCGCGTAGCGCGAGCGGGACGGCGCCTGCCGCGCGCGGCCGGCCGGTTCGTTTGCGGCCGGGAGATTTTCGAGGCCGACGAATTCGATTCCCGGGGCCGGCGTCGGTGGTCGAGAACGTGTTCGTGCACCGGGCCGGGGCCGCCGCCTCGATGGAGACGAGCGCGGCGGCCGGGAGTCCGAGGTCATTCCCGGGCCGCGAACGCATGTTCGGGTGCTGTCCGTTCCGCGTGCGGATACGGAACGTTCACCCGGCCCCGCCGGTTCTGTGAGAATGCCGCCTCCCGGCCTGCACCGAGACCGGAGCCCAGGAGCCAATCGCCATGCTGCCGTTGACCGGATATGCCGATCGCCTGTCGGTTCGTCCCGGAGAGACGATCCGATTCCATCTCGCCAATGCCACGGGAGCGGAGGTCGAAGCGAAGCTCGTGCGGGTCGTCTGCGCGGACGCCAATCCGGCCGGTCCCGGCATCCTCGTCGAGCCCGTCGCGAGCACCCCCGTCGCGTGCGGGGCGGCGGGCGAGGAGCGGGTTCCGCGCGGATCGTACGCGCGCATCGAGGACGCACGGCGCTGCTTCGGAGCAGGCGGTTTCTCGATCACCTGCCTCGTCCATCCGACCCGGCTCGCGGGCGCGCGGCAGGCGATCGTCTCGCGTACCGGTACCCGCCATGCCGGCGCGTCGGACATCGACGTTTCGGGAACCGGTGGTTCGCGTGTCGGGGCCTCCCATACCGGCGCTTCGGGGGCCGATGGCTCACGTACCGGCGATCCGCCCGGCGGTGCACCGTCCGCTGCCGCCGTCGTGCCCGGGTGTGGATTCATCTTGGCGATCGACGAGCAGGACCGGTTGTGCGCATCGATCGGAGACGGGGAAACGACGCGCGACGTGGCGGCGGTCCCACGCCCCCTCACGGAACGGTCATGGCATGCCGTGTGGCTCGTCGTGGACACCGGCGCCGGCGAGGTGCACATCGGGTGGGCAGCGACGTCGCCCCGGCTCGGCGAAACGCCATCGCCGCATACCGCACGGGCGCCGCTCCCCGCCGGCGCTGCGGAGGCGGACGCTCCGATGCTGCTCGCGGCATCGAACCACCTGCTGCCCGCCTGCCACTTCAACGGCAAGCTCGAAGCCCCCACGGTCTTCGATCGCCCGCTCACTGCGGGCGAGATCGACACGTTCGCGGGCGGCGGCCCTGTTCCCGGCGCGAGCGCGGGCTGGGACTTCTCGCGTGGCGTCAGGTCCAGCCGGATCGAGGACACCGGCCCCCACGGGCTCCACGGCCGGCTCGTCAACGTGCCGGCGCGGGGGGTGACCGGCTCCCGGTGGACGGGGCGCGAGATGTGCTGGCGGCACGCTCCGCACGAGTACGCGGCGATCCACTTCCACGAGGACGACATCGACGACTGCGGCTGGCCGGTGGCGTTCGAGTGGACGGTGCCCGAGGGCATGCGCTCGTCGACCTGCGCGCTGCTGCTCTCCGCGGCGGACGCGCGGGAGAACATCCCGTTCTTCGTGGTGCCGCCGAAGGGCGCGGCCACCGCGCCCGTCGCGGTGCTCGTCTCGACCTTCACGTACACGATCTACGCGAACCATGCCCGACCCGAGTGGTCGCGCGACCCGCGGTGGAAGGCGGACTGGAAGGCGCAGGCGGCGGCCTGGGGGGCCTGTCCGCACAACCCCGGCGACCACGTCGAGTACGGCCTCTCGACCTACAACCACCACACCGACGGCAGCGGGATTTCGATCGCGTCCTGGCATCGCCCGATGCTGAACGTGCGCATCGGCTACATCACCTATCCGTACCCCGAGATCCGCGGCTCGGGGCTGCGCCACTTCCCCGCCGACACCCATCTCACCGCGTGGATGGAGGCGAAGGGCTACGACTACGACATCGTCACCGACCAGGAGCTGCACGACGAAGGCGCGGAGGTGCTGAAGGACTACACGGTGGTCGCCACCGGTTCGCACCCCGAGTACCACACCCGCGAGACCCTGGATGCGCTCGAAGCGTACCGCGACGGCGGCGGCCGGCTGTGCTACCTCGGCGGGAACGGGTTCTACTGGAAGGTCGCGTTGTCGCCGGAGAAGCGCGGGGTCATCGAGATCCGGCGCGGCGAGGGCGGCATCCGCGCGTGGGCGGCGGAGCCCGGGGAGTACTACAACCAGTTCGACGGCGAGTACGGCGGACTGTGGCGCCGCAACGGCCGTCCCCCGCAACACCTCACCGGGGTCGGCTTCACCGCCCAGGGCAACTACGTGGGGTCGTACTACCGCAAGCGACCGGAAGCGGACGACTCGCGGGTTGCGTGGATGTTCGAAGGCATCGGCGGCGAGACCTTCGGCGACCACGGACTCGGCGGCCACGGCGCGGCGGGGTTCGAGCTCGACCGCGCCGACAAGCGGCTCGGCACCCCCTCCCATGCAGTGGTCGCCGCGAGCTCGGAGAACCACCCCCCCGATACGCCGTGGGTGCTCGTACCCGAGGAGCATCTCACCCACATCGTCACGTGGCCGGGCGAGCCGGCCGAGAAGCTGATCCGCGCCGATCTCACCTTCTTCGAAACCCCGAAGGGCGGGGCGGTGTTCTCCACCGGCTCCATCACCTTCTGCGGCAGCCTGCCGAGCAACGGCTTCGACAACGACGTCTCGCGGCTGCTCGGGAACGTGCTCGACCGCTTCCTCGATCCGAAGCCGTTCGAGATGCCCGCCGGCCGCGGGCAGGACACCGCCGCGGGGCGTCCGGTTCCGGGTCCGTGACCGGCTTGAATTTTCGGTCATCGACTCCATCTCGCGAGTCGAGAGGGGGAGCACGCGCGGGAGCCGGAGCGCTCCACGATGAGGCGGGCTCCGCCGGCATCCACAAGCAAAGGTTCGACGCATCATGGGGACTCTTGCCCACCGGCTTCCGGCACCGGCCGCGGACCTGCAGGGCTATCTGCGGGCGGTGCAGGCGTTTCCATTCCTGACCGCCGACGAGGAGCGGGAGCTGGCCACCCGTTTCCGTCGCGACGACGACCTCGACGCGGCCTGGCGCCTCGTCACCTCCCATCTGCGTTACGTCGCCAAGGTGGCCCGCGGCTATCGCGGCTACGGACTGCCCCAGGAAGATTTGATCCAGGAGGGCAACATCGGCCTGATGAAGGCGGTCAAGCGCTTCGACCCCGGCTTCGGGGTCCGTCTCGTCTCGTTCGCGATGCACTGGATCCGGGCCGAGATCCACGAGTTCGTGCTCCGCAACTGGCGCATCGTCAAGGTCGCGACGACCAAGGCCCAGCGCAAGCTCTTCTTCAATCTTCGGGGGGCGAAGCACCGTCTGGGTGCGCTCACCCGCGACGAGGTGGACGAGATCGCGAGCGACCTGGAGGTCCGTCCCGAAGACGTGGTCGAGATGGAACGCCGGCTCGAGGCCCGCGACGCGGCGTTCGACGGTCTGGCCGGCGACGAAGACCATCCGCCCCCCGCGGTATTCATCGCCGACCCGGCGCTCGACCCGTCGGAAACCGTCGAGGATGAGGAGTGGAACGAGTCTGCCGCCAGGCATTTGCGTTCCGCGCTCGCAGCCCTCGATGAACGGGCCCGGGACATCGTGAGGCGGCGCTGGCTCACCGAACCCAGGGCGAAGCTGCGCGAGCTCGCCGAGGAGTACGGCGTATCCGCCGAGCGCGTGCGCCAGATCGAGGCGCAAGCGTTGCGGGATCTCAAGGACGCGCTGACCGGCGCGGCCCTTGCTTGAGTTTTCTCACCTTTCTCGCTGATCATCGCCCGGGCCCGACCCGCCGCCGTTCGTGGGGGATGTGTTCCGGCGTCCCGCGATATCCATCCGGTCCGATTCGTGACCTCGCAGCACGGGAACGGGCGCCGCGACGGCGTCCTGTTTCCTCACCGGATCGCCGATCCCGGGACGTTTCGCAGCCGACCCACGTTCCCGGCCTTCCGCCAGGAGGCGGGATTCGCCGATCGGGTCCGACAGCTCCCGGGACGCCGGAGGGGCGTGATGCGCGGTGGTGAGGAGCCCGCCGTTCACGATTCGCACAGGAGATCGACATGGGCAGCCAGTGGTTCGAGGACTTCGAGGCCGGGCAGCGTTTCGTGTCCCAGGGGGTGACGTTCACCGAAGCGTCAATCATCGACTTTGCGACCCGCTACGATCCTCAGCGCTTCCATATCGACCGGGAGGCGGCCGCACGGACTCCTTTCGGAGGCATCATCGCAAGCGGTTTCCAGACCCTCGCACTGTCGTTCCGGATGTTCTTCCAGCTCGGCGTGATACGGGAATCGGGGATCGGGGCACCGGGGATCGAGGAGTTGCACTGGGTGGCTCCGGTGCGTCCGGGCGACACCTTGCACACCGAGGTGGAAGTGATCGAGGTCAGGCCGTCGAGATCGAAGCCCGATCGCGGGATCGTGCGGCTGCGCTATACCGCCCGGAACCAGTGCGGGGAGACGGTCATGACGTTGATCGTGCCGCAGATCGTTTCACGCCGCCCGACCGGCTGACCGCCACACGTCGCCATGAGCGCCGGACACCGGGGGCGGGATGCATCGCAGGGCCCGGGGCCACGCCGGTTCGGCCGCTACGTCGCGCGCCGGGCGATCGGGCGCGGGGGCTTCGCGACCGTGTACGAGGGGTTCGACGGCGAGCTGCAGCGGCCGGTCGCGATCAAGGTCTCGCACGTCGGAAGAACCGACTCCCCGGAAGGTCACGCGGTCTTCGTCAAGGAAGCGCGCCAGCTCGCCCGCCTGCAGCATCCCCGCATCGTCACCGTGTTCGACGCCGGCGTCGAAGGCGAGCACCGCTACATCGTCTCCGCGCTGCTTTCCGGCCGGAGCCTGCTGTCGCACCTGAAGAAGCGCCGGCCGGATTTCCGGGAAACCGCGCGTACCGTTGCCGAGATCGCCGACGCGCTCGCCCACGCGCATGCGCAGGGGGTGGTGCATCGCGACGTGAAACCGTCCAACGTCATCCTCACCGATGATCGAGGTCCGGTCCTGATCGACTTCGGTCTCGCCTTCAACCAGGGCGACGCCGGGGCGCTGGTCCCGGGGCGGGCCACGGGCACGCCCGGCTACATGTCGCCGGAGCAGATCAGCGGGAAAGGGCATGCGATCGGCGCGCGCAGCGACATCTACAGCCTCGGGGTCGTCCTCTACCGGATGCTCTGCGGCACGCTGCCGTTCGTCGCCGGCGACAGGGAGAAGCTCTATCGCCAGATCCTCGAGGTGCAACCCGAGCCGCCGTCGCGGATCGACGCCGAGGTGCCCGAGGCCCTGGAGCGGATCTGCCTTCGCGCGATGGCGAAAGATCGCGCCGAGCGTTACGACACGGCGCGGGAGTTCGCCGACGATCTCCGCGGGTTTCTCCGAACCGCCGCCGGCGCGGACACCGAGCGCTCCGGCATGGACCACGTGGTGTTTCTGGAGGAATCCTCGGTCGTCGAGACCGGCGCGAGCGTGGCGTCGGTGACGGTGGAGCCGCTCGACGTCCGGGTCTGTCTCCAGGACGGCCGCGAGGCGCTCGATCACGCGCATTACCTGCGGGCGAGGATGCGATTCGAGACCGCGCTGGGAGCGGTGAGCACTTCGGACACCCTCGCCGTGGCGGAAGCCGAGATCCACATCGGTCTCGTGCACGCACTGTTGCTCGTCGAAGGGCCGGCGCACCCCGTGCTGGAGCGCTCCCTGGCCCGGGCATTGATGTTGGTGGAGTGGGAGGGAGACGACGGGACCCGGCTGCCGGCGCTGGGACTCGCGGGGGCGGTGGCGCTGGCTCGGGGGGAATGCGGCAGCGCCCTCGAGATCGCCCGCGAGCTGCTCGCCGCGACGCGCGAGCGCGAAACCACGCCGTTGTTCGTCGAAGCGCATCGCATCGCCGGCTTGGCCCTCAGCACGCTCGGCGACCGCGCGGCGGGAGGAACGCACCTCGATATGGTCATCGAGCGATATGAGCCGCCGGAGTCCGGCGCCGGAGCCGTCAACGGAGCCTACGACGCAGGCGTCGTCTCGCTTGCCTGCCTCGCCTCGAACTTCTGGGCGCTCGGACACTTGCGTCTGAGCGAGCAACGTCTGTCCGAGGCGCTGGCGCTGGCAGACCGGATCGAGCATCCCCCCAGCGATGCCGTCGCCCATGCGGCAGCGGCGCGGATTCGTGCGGAGCGCCGGGACTGGACGGGTGCGCGCGATGCGGTCCGGCAGCTCGTGCGGGTCGCGAACGGCCATGCGCTTGCGGAGTGGCTGCCGTGGGGTGCGGTCCTCGAAGGGCTGGTGACCGCCGCGACCGGAGACCTCGACGAGGGTGTCGTGCGCGTCCAGGACGGTATCAACGGGCTGCGCAACGTGGGTGCGGATGGGGGTCGAATCTATGCGCTGCTCACCCTCGGGCGCCTTTGTCTGGCCGGTGCACAGGAGCAGCGCGGGCTCGAAGCCGTCGACGAGGCGCTTGCCTTGTGCCACGAGCGTGGATACGCGCACGAGCACGAATCGGAGCTGTTGCGGATTCGCGCGGCGCTGCTGCTGGCCCGCTCCGCGGAGCTCGAGCCGGAAGCGGAGGATCTGCTGATGCGCGCCTGTGAGATCGCGCGCTACCAGACCGCGCGCATGCACGAGCTGCGCGTATTGCTGGACCTCGCCCCGTTGTGGATGCGCGCGGGGAGGAACGACGAGGTCCGCAACGCGATCGATACGTCGCTGCAATGGTTCGAGGAAGGGGAGGCCGCCCGGGAGATCACGCAGGCGCGGGCGTTGCGGGCTCGGGTCGAGGAGACGGCCGGTTGACCCCGGGACGCCCGGCCCGGGTCTTGCGGGTTACCTCGATTTGATTTCGACCGACACTTCAATGGTTCCGGCCTCCTCGAACCCGAGCACGAGCGGAAAGCTCTCTCCCGCAACGAGGGGTTTCTTCAGTCCCAGCAGCATCATGTGCAGTCCTCCGGGCTCGAACGTGACCCCGCCTTGCGCGGGCACCTCGACCGAGTGGACCTGGCGCATTTGCATCACCCCTCCATCCATCTCGTGCGCATGCATCTCGGCGCGGCCGGCGATCGGCGAATGCGCGGAGACGAGTCGGTCCGAATCCCGCCCGCCGTTCTCGACCCGGAAGTAGGCGGCGCCGTTGGGGGCCACCGGCGGAAGCTCGAACGACCATGCGCGCTCGATTGAAAGACCTCCCGGCGCGTGCTCCTCGGCCGTAGCGGCGCCGCTCAGAGCGATGATGAGGACGAGGCTCGATATCGGACGCGCATGGCTGTTCCCTTTCGTCGATGGGACACTGGAGTTCGTGAGCGGCGCCGCCCGGCTCCGGTGGATGGATCGGGCCGCGGAGCACGTGGCAGGGAGCGGCAACCGAGCCCCGTGCCTTCCGGTCCGCAGGCAGGCGCCGGGGCTCCCACCGGCGCGGCTTCGCGGCGCCGGTCCGGGGGATCCGCCGGCTTGAAGCGCCGCCTCGCGAGCGGTGGCGGCGTCGGTGATCGCGCCGGCAAAGGCGGGCTCAGTGTGCATAGTCCGGCTCCTCGTGATCGAGGATGCGCTTCAGGGCCGCGAAGTGCCGCTCTCCCGCGTCCCACCCCTCGCCGTGCCACTGCTCGGCCGATCTGCGCGCGACTTCGTCGGACATCAGCCGCAGCGGGCGTCCGGTGGACATCGCCATGACCTGATGCCGGCACGAGCGCTCGAGATAGTAGAGGGTGTCGAACGCCTCCGCGATCGTGTTGCCGGTCACGAGCACCCCGTGCCCGGCCATGAACATGATCGGCTTGTTGCCGAGCGCGTTGCAGATGCGATCCCCTTCATCGTCATCGAGCGCAATGCCGTTGAATGCGTCGTCGTAGGCGATCCGGCCGTAGAACCGGGCCGAGCTCTGGTGGCACATCTCGAGCCTGCCGTCCTCGATGCACGCCAGCGCGGTCGCATGGGGCATGTGGGTGTGGAGCACGCATCTGGCGTGCGGGATGCGCTCGTGGATCGGGCCGTGGATGCACGTTGCGGACCGTTCCACCACGCCCTCGCCTTCGTGGATCTCGCCCCGGGAGTCGGAGACGAGCAGATCGCCGGCCCGCATCTCGGAGAAGTGTCTGCCCCAGGGGTTGACGAGAAAACGGGTACCGTCGTCGTCGGCCGCGAACGTGAAATGGTTGGCGACCGACTCGTGGTAGCCGAGCCGAGCCGCCCACCGGCATGCCGCGGCGAGGTCGATCCTTGCCTGATGAAGCGTCTCGTTCATCGCGGGTGGGTCCCTCCGGATGGTCTGGTTCGATGCCGCGACTCGGACTCTGGACTTCGAAGCCACTTCGATCAAGCCTCCGCCCCCGCCTCAGTCGAGGGTTCGCAGCAGCCGCATGAGGAGCGGCAGCCACGCGACGGCCATGGTAACGAGCAGCACGGTCTCGGCTTGCGCGATACGCCGAAGCCGGCGTCGTTCCGGCCCCTGCCGATCGGACATGAATATGAGCGTCATCGTGATGTCGAGCGGAAGGACGAACGCCATGATCACGAACAGGGTCGGCGCGATGACGCTGCGCACGAGCGGCCACCCCGTCGCATGGGCCGGGCCGCCGGAGAACGGCGCCACGATGATGAGCGCGACGACGCTGATGACGAGCAGCACGCGCAACGTGCCGAAGTTGCTCACGAAATCTCGCAGGTGACCCATCGCGGTCCGATGATGCGGGAGGGAGACGAACGATACATGCTGGCGGACCCGGCCGATGCGGCTCAGAACACGCCGATCTCCAGACCGGCCGCCATCGTCGTTCCAAGGGCCTCGCAGCGGGCGATGACGTTCTCGTCGATCTGGCCGCGGCAGATGATCGGCTCCTGTGCTTCGTTCAGTGGAAATCCACGCACGATGCGCCGGAGTGCGCCGAGCGCGCCGGTGCCGTCGTTTCCGGCGCCGACCACCACCGCGCAGGGCACCCCTTCGAGGCGCCCCTGACACGGATAGAAGGTGCGGTCGAAGAAGTCCTTCATCGCCCCGGCCATGTAGCCGAAGTTCTCCGGAGTCGCGAAGATCACCGCGTCGCACCAGAGCAGATCGAGGGGTCCGGCATCGGCGACGGCGCGCATCCGCACCTCGACCGATTCGATGTCGGGATGCATCGCGCCGCGACGGACGGCGTGGGCCATCGCGGCGGTCTTGCCGGACTGCGAATGGTAGACGATCAGGAGATGCTTCACGCCGCGTAGCGTCCGAGGGCCTGCGCGGGTACTGTAGCAGGCATCGAGCGCATCGTGAGTCATGCGTGCAATGGGCGCTTCGCTCCGCCGGGAGAGGACGAGATGATCTCGGACGACAGTGATGCGATAGTCTCCTCATGGAGCTGCGCGGCGTCGTCATCGCCACGGGCACCGTCATCGTCACGGTGCAACTGGGCTTGTTCGCGTGGCTCAAGGCGGACATCGGCGCGTTGACGGAGCGCGTGGATCGGGTTGAACGCGAGGTCGCCTTCGTCCGTGGTCAACTCTCCCTCGCCCTCCCGTCGCTCGCGGAAGCGAGCCGGGCTCGTACGGAACGCGCCACCACTCAGTAACCGCCATGCACCGACTCCGCCAGGGTAGCCGTTCACCTCGCCTCCATGGCCACGCGTGACGCCCCGGGCGTGCGACGGTCGAACGCGCCGGATTCCGGAAAGATCGAACGATGGCCAGATCGCTTCGTGACGAGCTGCTGAAAGCGGGGCTCGTGACCAGCGAGCAGGCGGCGCGCGCCGAGCGGAGCAGCCGGCCCCCCTCCAAACCGGCGGGGAGCAGCACTTCCTGGGAACGCGGGCGTCCCGCCCGCATCGAGGGCAGCCGGCCGCCCTCGAAGCCGGCAAGGAGCAAGGCGGCGAAGAGCCGGGCGGCGGACGGCACCGTGAAACGCCGGTCCCGGGATGCATCGAAGCGACGTTTTCCGGACCAGCGCCCGGGTCCGGCCGCGCCTCCGGCCGCCGATCCGGAAGCGCAGGTCAGGCAGCTCAACGTCGAGATCCGACACATCCTCGACACCGAGGCGGAGAAGGCCGAGGCGGAGAGCGATACCCCGTTTCATTTCACCCGCGGGGACCGGGTCAAGCGGCTCTACGTGAGCGGGGATCAGCGCCGCCGGCTCTCGAACGGCGAGCTCGCGATCGTCGGCTTCCGGGGCCGACACCATCTCGTGCCGCGGGCGGCGGGGGAGCGGGTACGCGAGCTGCGTCCGGAGGTGTTCGTGTTCATCACGGCCGGCGAGGACGGTGCGGGCACGGTGGAGGAGGGTTACGAAGGATACGAGGTCCCCGACGAGTTGATGTGGTGAGGGTGGATCTCCTGGCGCCGCACGCGCGAGGTTTGCGTGTGTTGTGCCTGGTGTCGTGGTCCCGGCCCATCGTTTCGACCCGGTGCAACCGGCTTCACCGTGGGCGGAGACCCGCGGCGAACGCCGGCAGGGGCCTCGTTCCGCGATGGCGTCGCTCCCGTGCACGTCGGGACCCCGTCGAGGGCGCCCGTCCACAGCGGCGAGCAGGCAGTCGTTCCCCCCGACGCCGGAATCCAGCCGTCCGCGATCTCGAAGCCCCGTGGCTTGCTCGTATCGTTGCCGCGCAGGCAGCGAATCCACGAAACAGCCGCCAACCGGCGAAGCAGCGCCTTGAATCGAGTCCGGGGCGGCCCTGATAATCCATGTCTGTCCCGGCGCCGGGCCGCGGGCAACCGATCGGGAGTCGAGCATGAGCGATTCAACGGACGTCGCTTCAAGGAAGATTGCGTTTCTCGGTCTCGGGGTCATGGGCTACCACATGGCGGGGCATCTCGCGAAGGCGGGTCATGACGTCACCGTGTACAACCGGACCGGATCGAAGGCCGCCCGGTGGACCGAAGAGTTCGGAGGGAGTAGGGCGACGACCCCGGCCGAGGCCGCGGCCGGGAACGGGATCGTGTTCGCGTGCGTGGGCAACGACGACGACGTACGCTCGGTGACGGTGGGCGCGGACGGCGCTTTCGAGGGGATGGACTCCGGCGCTGTGTTCGTCGACCACACCACCGCCTCCGCCGACGTTGCCAGGGAGCTCGCCGCCGCCGCCGCGGAGCGTGGCCTCGGGTTCATGGACGCGCCGGTGTCCGGCGGCGAGGCGGGCGCCGTGAACGGAGTGCTCACGGTGATGGTCGGGGGCGGGCAGGCCGAGTTCGAGCGATGCCGGCCCGTCATCGACGCCTACGCGCGCGCCGTCACCCTCCTCGGACCGGCCGGCTCAGGCCAGCTCACCAAGATGGCCAACCAGATCTGCATCGCCGGGGTCGTGCAGGGGCTCGCCGAGGCGCTGAACCTCGCGCAACGCTCCGGGCTCGACGCCAGGCTTGTGCTCGACGTCATCTCGAAGGGCGCCGCGCAGTCCTGGCAGATGGAGAACCGCGGGACCACGATGGTGGACGACGAATTCGACTTCGGATTCGCGGTCGACTGGATGCGCAAGGATCTCGACATCTGCCTTGCCCAGGGGCACCGGGTCGGAGCGCTTCTGCCTCTCACCGCGCTCGTCAACGAGTTCTATGCACGGGTGCAGGCGCGCGACGGTGGGCGCTGGGACACCTCCAGCCTGATGCGACTGCTCACCACGCCGTGACCGGCGGGCGTTCTTCCGGGCGCGTCCGGCCTGAGCGCCACTCCAGGCGTCGGTTCGAGCGCTGGAACCGCGCGCCGGACCGTATGGCTCTCCGAGCGCCCAACCGGGCGCCGGTGCATTTGCGAGCGGACGCGACTCATCGTCGGGCCGTGATCGACGAGTGCTTCCCCGGACGCCGGATCCATACGTCCAACCGTGTGTCGGACGGAGCGTCGAACCAGGCGCCAACAAGCTTCCGAACGGATACGACTCTTCACCAAGCCGCGATCGACGAGGTGACCGGCGGAGGAATCCGATGAAATTCGACACCAAAGTAGTGCACGCCGGCATCCGCCCGGATCCGACCACCGGCTCGATCGTCCCCCCGATCTACCAGACTGCGACCTACGTGCTCGACGAGGTCGGGCGCGACAGGGGCTTCGACTATACGCGATCCTCGAATCCCACCCGCCAAGTGCTCGAAGAGAACCTCGCCGCGCTCGACAGCGGCCGCTACGGGGTGATGTTCGGGAGCGGCATGGCCGCGGTGGACGCCGCGCTCAAGCTGCTCGGAGCCGGAGATCACGTGGTGTGCTCCGACGACGTCTACGGTGGGGTGTCGCGCCACTTCAACAACGTACTCGCGAACCACGGCCTCGCGTTCACCTACGTCGACAGCGCGCGGCCGGAGACGGTGCGCCAGGCGATCCGCCCGGAGACGAAGATGCTCTGGGTGGAAACCCCGTCCAACCCGCTGCTGAAGATCACCGACGTCGAGGCGATGTCGGTGATCGCGAAGGAGGCGGGAATCTACCTTGCCGTCGATTCGACGTTCGCGACCCCCGTCTACCTGCGCCCGCTGGAGCTGGGCGCGGACATCGTCATGCACAGCACCACGAAGTACCTGAGCGGACACAACCAGATCATCGGGGGGGTGTTGGTCACCGACCGGGAGGACCTGTTCGATCGCTTCAAGTTCATCCAGAAGACCATCGGCGCGGTGCCGGGCCCCTTCGACTGCTGGCTCACCCTGCTCGGGGTGAAGACCCTGCACCTGCGCATGCCGCGCCACTCCGAGAACGCCCAGGCGGTGGCGGAATTTCTGGAAGGACACGACAAGGTCGAGCGTGTCACGTATCCGGGCCTCGCCTCCCATCCCCGGCACGCCCTCGCGAGCGCGCAGATGTCGGGCTTCAGCGGGATGATGACGTTCGAGCTCAAGGGCGGCGTCGAGGCTGGCCGCGCGGTGATGAACGCGGTGGAGCTCGCCGGCCTCGCCGAGAGCCTCGGGGCGGTGGAGACGATGATCACGCATCCGGCGACGATGACCCACGTCGACGTTCCGATCGAAGAGCGCCGCGCACGCGGCCTCACCGACGGCCTGGTCCGGCTGTCGGTCGGAATCGAAGACGTCGACGACATCATCGCGGATCTGGAGCAGGCGCTGGCGAAGGCGTGATTCCGGGCACTCGGCTCTCGGGCCGGCGTTGTCCATGCGACGAAAGAGTTCGTCGCGCAGCACCAGCGCCAGAAACGAACAGGACACATGCCCGCAGATGGCGGCATCTGTCTTGTGGAAGGTGGGGCGCGTGATCTCGACCGTCTCGAACGCCGCGCCGTCGCTCGGGCACCGTATCGATCGCCCGGCTACCTGACGTATTCGAGCCCCTGGTTCGTGATCCGCACCGTTCCCCGCGGGTACCGGGTGTCTCCCCATTCGACTTGCCCCATCTCCAACGTTCGTCCGACTTCGAGCGCGATGCCGATCCCCGTCTGACAGTATTCGCCGTCCGAGGACGGGGTGAACATGACCGGGCCGCCCGGCCCGAAGATGAATTCGATGGAAAGCCCTCCCGAACCCGGATCGCAGTCGAGGCCCGGGATCCGTTCCCCTGCCTTCAGCACGAAGATCAGCTCGCCTTTCGGCACGACGAGTGTCTCCGTTCCGCGCTTGAATCCCGGAGGCGCCCCGATTGCATTGAAGCGAGCCAGCGCCTGGACGCCGGTCTGGGGGGGAGGCCAACCGAGTGTCGCGAAGCTCAGCCTCCGACCGGCGCTGTCCGGGGCCGGTTCGCCTCGGGGAGCCTCGGCTCCGGATGTGTCCGCGCCCGGCGTCGTCGCGAGCGTGGCGGACGGCGCCCGGGCCTCCGGCGTCTCCGGCGTCTCCGGCATCTCCGGCGTCTCCGGTGCGGGCGCCGGTTCGGCCCGGGGCGTATCGGCCGTATCCGAGCCGGCCGTCGGTTTCGTCCCGGCGAGGGGTCCCAGTCCGAGGGCTGCCAGTGTCGCATCGTCGATTTGCCCGGTGTCGAACAATTCGACCGAACGCTGGAATTTTCTGATCGCACCTCGGGTGCGCCACCCCATGAAGCCGTCGACCGAACCCAGATCGTATCCTCTTTCGGTGAGCGCTCGCTGGACCGCCTCGACCAACGGATCGGGGAGCGGCGGGTCGGGCGCCGCACGAACCGCTGCCCATGAACATGCCAGGAGAACCGACAGCACCAGAGCCGGCACCGCTTCCCACCGTGACCTCCCTGCCTGCCGGCGGTTTGCCGCGGATCGCCCGGCGACCGGCAGCGGCCGGGACGATCCGAACGCCCTTCGTACGCGGCCGGTTGGCGTCGTGCCCGGGATTGCGGTGCCGCCGCGCCACCGTGATCGCGGTCGGATCATCCCGGCGGTCCGCGCATTTCCAACGTCCGAAGCGCACATCCGCGGTGTCATCGGGCTGGGAACGTGGCTTGCGGATCGGAGGAAGCACCGGCGCCGTCGCGGGCGCGCAGATGAGCGTGCCAGCGCCGCTCCCACAGCTTGAACAGCCACGCGATGAGGAAGGTCAGACCCAGGTAGAACGCGCCGGCCGCGATTGCCCGAGCCGCTGCTGCCGAGAATCGAGACCACGTCGTGCTCGTTGGCGGTCATCGAGATGCCCTTGAGCACTTCGAGCTCGCCGAAGCTCTTGTGGAGGTCCTCGACGACCAGAGCCTCGCGGGGTTGGGTCATGTATGCGGATGGGCTCGGGGGAGACGGTCATCATACGGCAACCGGCCCGCTCCCGGTAACACGTGCGGCTCGCGCCGGCCGACGTTTACGCAAGACGTGCGCCGTACCGGGTCATCGGCGAGGATCCGGTCGGGCGCCGCGCCGGATCAGCGGCCTTTCGGGATCGTCCGGTCGAGATAGGCGCGGATGCCGTCCAGAGTCCGTGGCTCCAGCCATTGCGCCTGCACCTCCCGTGCGGCGGTCTGCGCCAGCGATCGGACCCTGACCATGGCGGGACGCCGGATCTCGCGCTTCGTGATCGCGAAGGTGTCCGCGGGCACCGAGGCAAGACGCTCGGCCCTGGCGAGGGCACGGTCGAGCAGGGCGTCGGGCTCCACGACCTCGTCGAGCAGTCCGAGTGCGAGCGCGGCCTCCGGCTCGTGGGTGCCGGCGCGGTAGACGATGGTCTGAAAGTGCTGCGGCGGGGTTGCGAACCGCATGATCTCGAGCGCGAGGGGCGGGAACGGCACGCCGACCTGGAGCTCGGGGAGCCCGATCCTCGCGGCGCCTGCCGCCATCAGTCGCTGGTCCGCCGCCGCGACGAGCAGGCAGCCGCCGGCGATCGCGTGTCCGTTGGCGGCGGCCACCACCGGGGCGGGGTGGACGAATACGCGTTCGAACGCACGGCACATCGCGGGCACGAAAGCTTCGATGTAGCGCCTGCCTCCCTCCAGCACCCGGAACAGGTCGACGCCGGCGGAGAAGATCCTGCCGGCGCCGGTGAGAACGACGGCTCGGGCGTCGCCCGCGTGTTCGAACGCTTCCACGACCGCGTTGCACAACTCCATGTCGAGGGTGTTCGCCTTGCCGTGCTCGATGCGCAGCACGGCGATGCCGTCACGGTCTTCGCGGTGAATCATCGGCGGTGTCACTCCTGCCGGTCACGAGCGCCGGAGAGCCGGACGCTCCGGTGCACGGGTGGCGGGAGCGTGCCTGTCCGGCTCCCGGGCCGCGGCCCCTTGTCGAAGCATCGGCAATTCCCACCGAGTCCGGAGACGTCCCTTGAATCGCCGGGATCGGATGCCCGGGTGGCAGGGGAGGCCGGGGGTTCCCGGTCATGCAGTCCGGGTCCGGGGCGTTGGCGGTCATTGCTGTTGAAATAAGCGGGGAGCATCCCGGATCGGGCCGAGGCACGCCGGGACGCTCCCTGCCGGGCGGGCGGGTCGATCAGTCGCGCCGCAACGCTTCGATGTCGTCCTGGTCCGGCATGAGCATGAACTCGGGATAGGCTTCGATCCCCAGCTCCGCCGTATCCTGGCCCAGCTCTTCGACCGTCTCCGATACCCGGACCCCCACCGTCTTCTCGAGCACGAGCCACAGAATCCACGAGGCCGCGAACACGAACACGCCCACCGCGAGCACCCCGACGAGCTGGGTGACGAAGCTGCCGCCGGCCGCGATGCAGACCGCCAGCGTGCCCCAGACCCCGGCGAAGAGGTGGGCGGGGACCGCGCCGACCACGTCGTCCAGCTTCATCGTCTCCATCAGCTTGATTCCCGCGGTACAGATGACACCGCCGATCGCGCCGATGACGATCGCCCAGTAGTGGTCGACGATGTCGGGTCCCGCCGTGATCGCGACGAGGCCCGCGATTGCGCCGTTCAGTCCCGCGAGCAGATCGACCCGTCCGAGCAACGGCCTCGCGGTGCTGATGGCGGCCATGACCCCCGCCGCCGCCGCGAGGTTGGTGTTGGCGAGCACGTTGCTCATGGCCACCGCGCTGGCCGCGTCGCCGAGGGCGAGCACCGACCCGCCGTTGAAGCCGAACCATCCGAGCCACAGGATGAACACGCCCAGGGTCACGACCGGGACGTTCGAGGGAGGGGTGGACTTGACGCTGCCGTCGGGCCGGAACTTCCCCCGCCTCGCCCCCACCACGATGGCCCCGGCGAGCGCGGCCCAGCCGCCGGTCGAATGCACGATGGTGGAGCCGGCGAAGTCCTGGAAGCCCATCTTGTAGAGCCATCCCTCGCCCCACGTCCAGGCGCCGACGACAGGGTAGATGACGGCGGTCAGCACCGCGATGAAGGCGAAGAAGGACCACAGCTTCACCCTTTCGGCCAGTGTGCCGGAGACGATGGAGGCGGTGGTCGCCACGAACACCATCTGGAAGAACCAGTCCGACATCGTGGAGTAGCCGCTCTCGACGACGGCCGCCGTCGCCGCCGCCTGCGCCTCTGCCGTCGCATCGTCGCCGAGGGACAACAGGGCAAGCTCGTCCGCCGACGGACCGTAGAGCAGCTCGACGGAGCCGATCCAGCCCGTAACGTCGACGTACATCAGGTTGTAGCCGAGCAGGTAGTAGGCCAGACCCGCGATCGAGTAGAGCCCGATGTTCTTGAGGCAGATCACGGAGGCGTTCTTGGTGCGCACCGACCCGGATTCGAGCATGGTGAAGCCCGCGCACATCCACATCACCAGCGCCCCCCAGATGAGGAACGAGAAGGTGTTGAGCACGAACTGCGACTCGTCCGGAACCGCGGCCGCGGCGCTCCCCGCCGCGAGCAGGAGGCCGGCGCCCGCCAGCGCCTTCCCGGCCGTCACGACGATGCGGCGGGTGAATCCGCGGCCGTTGCGCTGCGCCGGTTCATATCCACTTTTGTTCATGTCTGTCTCCAGAGTGCACGTCCGTTCCAGTGCTCATATGCGGTCCGGTCCCATCCCGACCCATGCACGGCTCCGAGGCATACGGTGACGCCGCGCACCGGCGGCTCCCGCGATCGATCGGCCGGAAATCACGGCATGGCTGATTCGTGCCGGCAAGCAGCCGGCGGCGGTGAAAGGATACTGTCAACGGCCGGCGGCACAAAGAGGCTTGTGCCCGGCTGCCTCGGGAATGCTGTCCGGGTCCATCTGTCGCCACTACGCCGCCCGGTCTTCGACAGCCAGCCGGCGGCCGACAGCCCGAAGCGCCTTCTCGATCCGACTGATGTGGGAACGGTGGTCGGGATTGAGGAGCCGGCGAACGACGGATTCGCTGAGCCCCAGTCGCCGGGCCAGGGCGGTCTTGCTCATCCCCTGTTCACGCATCGCGGAATAGAGGGCGAGCTTCGCCGCGACCAGCGGCGGCACGGCAACCAGGACCTGGCCGGACGCGGCCGGACTCGGAGCGGGGATCTCCCACCGTTCGTGCACGTGGCCGGCCAGTGCGACCGCCAGGGCATCCTCGGCCATCTCCAGCGCCTCGGCTCGATCGTCTCCGCAGGTGTTGGCGCCCGGAACGTCCGGGAAGGACACGAAGAAGCCGCCGCCTTCCTCCGGCGTGAGAACGCAGGGGTATACGTAGCGCATCAGAGCGCCTCCTTGTCGATGTCGAGGTCTTTCAACATGGCGGCCAGCAGGCCCTTGCCGATCTCCTTGCGCGGAACGGTGGTGAAGCGGCCCCCAACGTGGAGGCGGCCGTGGCTTCCCTTGCCGACGCTCGGATCGAAACGCCAGGACCGACCGGACTTCCTGGCAAAGCGTTTGGTGCGCTTGATGAATTCAGACCCGTTCACGGACGAAAAGTCGAGCATTTATGCTCGATTGTCAACCGCACCGCTCAAGCTTTCCAGTCGGTTCGTCGCGCCGAGCGGCCCGATTGGATGGGCGAGGGCCGGATCCTCTTCTGATGCGGTACATGTTCGATACGGATATTTGCAGCTACGTCATCCGACGACACGCCCCCCGCCTGCTCGCGACCATGCAGACCCGCCCTTGCCTGGTTCCGGTCCGCAGCGCAAGACGGCTGTGGTGAGGGGAGCCGGGTTGGTGGTGGAGTTGGTTGCCCCGAACCGTATGACCGCACACTCTGCGATCCTTCGCTCATCAGGAGTCCACGGAGGAAAGAATCCTTGAGGTACGACACCCGGCGCGCTCTGGCACTACTGAGGGCGGGCACGAGGCAACGCGACACCGGATTCCGGGAGGGGCAGGAGGAGGCGATTCGGCACGTCGTGGAAGCTCGTGGCCGGCTCCTCGTCGTGCAGAAGACCGGATGGGGCAAGAGCTTCGTCTACTTCATCGCGACCAGGCTGCTGCGCGAAGCCGGGGCAGGACCCGCGCTTCTCATCTCCCCGCTGCTCTCCCTGATGCGGAACCAGATCGCCGCCGCCGAGCGGATGGGGGTTCGTGCGATCAGGATCACTTCCGACAACCGCGAACACTGGCAGGATGAGGAAGAACGCCTGCGGCGCGACGAGGCGGACATCCTGCTCATTTCTCCCGAGCGGCTGGGCAACGAATACTTCCGCACCGAGGTACTGGCGGAGATTGCCGAACGCATCAGCCTGCTGGTCATCGACGAAGCTCATTGCATCTCGGATTGGGGGCATGATTTCAGACCCCACTACCGGCTGATCGAGCGGATCGCCCGCACCCTTCCGGCGAACCTCAGACTGCTCGCAACCACTGCGACCGCAAACGATCGAGTGATGGACGATCTCGCCGCGGTGCTCGGCCCGAACCTGGAGGTGCTGCGCGGCGGCCTCGACCGGCCGTCGCTCATGCTCCAGACGATACGGCTACCCCGGCAGTCGCAACGGCTGGCATGGCTTGCGGAGCAGCTTCCCGCATTGTCCGGCCACGGGATCATCTACACGCTCACCGTCCGGGATGCCGTCCAGGTGGCGGAATGGCTCCAGTCGCGAGGACTGCCGGTGGAATCCTATACGGGACAAACCGGAGATGGGCGCGAGGCTCTTGAACAGTTGCTGCTCGACAACCGTGTGAAGGCTCTGGTGGCGACGACCGCGCTCGGGATGGGCTTCGACAAGCCCGATCTCGGCTTCGTGATCCACTACCAGACACCGGGCTCGGTCGTGGCGTACTACCAGCAGGTCGGCCGTGCCGGCCGTGCGCTCGACAGGGCCTATGGCGTGCTGCTGAGCGGCGAGGAAGAGACCGACATCACGGACTACTTCATCGCCAGTGCGTTCCCGACCCGTGACGAAGTCCGGCAGGTGATCGAAGCGCTCGAAGCGGCGCCGGACGTCGGCCTCTCCATCCCGGACCTGCTCGGAAGGGTCAATCTCAGCTCTGGACGCATCAAGAAGACGATGGCGCTGCTCTCGCTCGAATCACCGGCCCCCATCGCAAAACGGGGGACCAAGTGGCAGTTGATCGCCGCAGACCTGAGCGGCGGGTTCTGGGAGCGGGCGGAGCGCCTGACCGCCCTGCGGCATGAAGAGCAGCGCCAGATGCAGGAGTATGCAAGGCTCGAATCCGGGCATATGGAATTCCTCATCCGGGCGCTGGACGGAGATCCGGAGACCGCTCGACCCCCGAACCTGCCGCCGCTGTCCACGGAGGTCGAGCCGGGGCTCTTGCAGGAGGCGGTGACGTTCCTCCGCCGCACCAGCCTGCCCATCGAACCGCGCAAGCAATGGCCCGCGGGCGGTCTGCCGCAATACGACGTTCGCGGATCGATCCCCTCGGAGCACCGGGCCGAGACCGGAAAGGCGCTCTGCATCTGGGGCGACGCCGGCTGGGGTGGGCTGGTTCGGCACGGCAAGTATCGGGACGGCCGATACCGGGACGGCCGATTCGCGGACGATCTCGTCCGCGCCTGCGCTGCGCTGATGGCACAATGGATCCCGCAGCCGGCGCCGGAGTGGGTGACCTGCATCCCGTCACGACGGCATCCGGACCTCGTCCCGGACTTCGCCGACCGCCTGGCGACGGAGATGGGACTGCCGTTCCATCGATCGCTTTCTAAGGTCGAGGATCGGGCGGAGCAGAAATCGATGGCGAACAGCGTCCAGCAGGCGCGCAACGTGGATGGCTCGCTCGCGGTCTCCCTGGAGCCGCTGCCCGGTGGACCGGTGCTGCTGGTGGACGACATGGTGGATTCGCGCTGGACGTTGACGGTCGCCGCGTGGCTGTTGCGCTCGAAGGGCAGCGGCGAAGTATGGCCGCTTGCCCTCGCACTGGCGGGTCACGACCGATGACGTTCGAGCTGTCTTCCAACACCCAGGCGATCCTGCTGCTGACCGCGCCGTTGATTGCCGGACGAGGCAAGCCTTCCGTCAAACCGCTCGCCGCCGGCGAATACCGCCAGCTTGCCCGCCGGCTCCGTGAGTTGCAGCGCCAACCCGCCGATCTGCTGGATCCCGGGGCGCGCGAGATCGTGAGCGAGTGCCGGGTCGAGCTGGATTCCGAACGACTCGAACGGCTGCTCGGCCGCGGGTTTCTCCTCGCCCAGGCGGTGGAACGCTGGCGGACGCGGGCGATCTGGGTCCTGAGCCGGGCGGATGCCGATTACCCGCGACGCCTGAAGCAGCGCCTTGGAGAGGATGCGCCCCCGGTGCTCTACGGCTGTGGCGACGCCGCGATCCTGGGCACCGGCGGCCTGGCGGTCGTCGGCTCCCGGAACGTGCACGAGGCTCTGATTCAATACACCGAGGACGTGGGGCGACTCGCCGCGTCGGCGGGGCGCTGCCTGGTATCGGGCGGCGCCCGGGGCGTCGATCGGGCTGCGATGCGCGGAGCCCTGGATGCGGGCGGGCACGTGGCGGGCGTCCTGGCCGACGGCCTCGAAAAGGCGGCGATGCTCCGGGAACATCGGGAAGCGCTGATGGACGGGCGGCTGGTCCTGATTTCTCCATACGATCCCGCGGTCCGCTTCCAGGTCGGACACGCGATGCAACGCAACAAGCTGATCTATGCGCTCTCGGACGCAGCGCTGGTCGTCAATTCGGACTACGGGAAAGGAGGCACCTGGACCGGAGCGGTCGAGCAGCTCGACAAGCTGAAGCTGGTGCCCGTCCATGTTCGCGCCAACGGCGAGATGGGGAAGGGCCTCGAGGGACTTCGGGAACGGGGGGCGAGGCCATGGCCGGAGCCGGGGACTCCGGAGGATTTTGAAAAGATCCTGGATGCGGCGGCAGGCGAGGAATACGGCGCTTCAGGGCAACAGGCGCTTTCGACGAACGTCCGGGATGGACCGGAAGCATTCGAAAAGGCGCCGGACACTGCATCAAGCGAGGAATACGGTGCTCCGGCGCAACGGGCGTCTTCGACAGATATCCGGGAAGAATCGGCGCCGTCGGAGGACGATCGGCAGGCGGCGCCGGCAAGGCCCCCCGAGCCTTGCGCTGCCGCGGACTCCACCCCCGCCGACGAGTTGTTCGCCAAGGTCAGGGAATTGATCGAGCGCATGGATGGACCCAGGCCGGAAACCGATGTCGCCGAAGATCTTCAAGTCTCGAAACAGCAGGCCGAAATCTGGCTCGTGCGCTTCGCCGAAGGGAAGATCAGGGAGCTATTCAAGGGCGCGGACGTGTGCAAGACCGAGGCCGAGATCACCGAGACGCTTCGGCTTTCCGGGAAGCAGGTCCGGGTTTGCCTGAAGCGCCTGGTGGAAGAGGGTGCGCTAGCCAAACTCTCCCGGCCTGTCAGGTATCGCTCCAATGATTCAATCGGTCCCCTGTTCAATCAACAAGACTCGCCCCGGAAGTCGCCGAATTGGCCTTCATCCGCACGTCGCCGTTGATTCCTGGACTCCTTCAACACCCAACTGGCCGCCTTCTGCGCACTGATGAACGCCTTGGCCAGGGCCTCGTCCCCCCGGTCTTCGAGAACCTGCAACCAGGACTTCATGTATTCCGCATGCTGCAGCTCGCCCCTGATCCCGAAGTTCGCACACAGGTATGCAGATCCGATCTCCGCGACGAGTTCCTCAAACGCGTAGGCCGCCTCATCCCCGCCCATGCCGGTCAGGGTTCGATCGAGCCTGCGGCGATGTCCGGTCCAATGAACGACCTCGTGCCACATGGTCGCCCAGTAGTGCGCTTCGCCGTCATTCTTGCCGTGCTTTTCGATGAACTGGCCGATACCGGGCATCGACACGTACTCGGTCTCCGGATGAAACGCGGCATATCGCTGGCCTTCGCGGACATGCAGCCGGTGCTTCTGCTCCAATGCTTCCAGAGCATTCTTTGACCGTTTGTAGGAATATCCATGTTTACCTGCATCGAAATCGACAAAGCTGAATCCCATGACTTTCTCGCAGTCGTCGAACTGTTCGACATGGAAGACTTCCCGGAACGTGAAAGCGTAACCACCACGACCTTGGATAAAGTTGAAGATCTTGTACGGGTCTTCCCCGGTAGCTGGTATTTTCAGTTTCTCGAGTGCCTGGGGGGTAATCCAGAGGTTGGACCGGTAATCGGCCTTTCTTGCCCGCAATTGCTGCGTCAGGTGCAACATGTTGAGAGGTCCGTAGTAAGAGCGCGGTGATCGAATGTTGCTCGGCCAGCCGTTTATCGGAAAGCTCTCCCCGCCGATACGGACGGAAAGGTCCGCCCACGGCTTTATCCAGGGAGCCCTTTCTTTTCTCAACTCGTCCATCAACCAGGAAGTCACTTCATTCAGCGAGGTTGTTTGCACCGGCATTTTGGTCTCCGTCATTTATAGAGGCGAAATCCAATCTACACGTGCCCAATTGAAGATACAATTTCCCTTCCGTGATGTGTCAGGAGCAATTGGACCACTGTGAGGGTGCGTGGCTCCTTGTACTCCTTGGCGTTCCGTCGCTCGATCTCCACCGCCTCTCCTCCAGTGCTTAATGGCTGCCGGATCTTCCTCCGGTACTCTGGCTTCATGGAGCCGTCGAAGTACATGTCGGTGAAATCCGCAATCGACGACGTATCGATCCGAGGGGCGTGTGAAAGGCGCGCGTCTGCGTTCACTCGCCGCTACGTGGGGATCCCGTGGTCCGGCGCACGCCGCCCCCCGGTTGTCCCCGGCGCCCCGGATTCGGGCATGATGCGGGCAGCCAATTCTCGGGAGCCTACGAGCATGAGCCAGAACCAGATCCAAAGCCGGTACCCCTCTCTCCTCCAGCCCTTCCGGCTCCGCCACGTGACGTTCAGGAACCGGCTCATGAGTACGAGCCACGCCCCCGGATACGTCGAGGACAAGCATCCGAAGCTGCGCTACCAGCTCTACCACGAGGAGAAGGCCAGGGGCGGCCTCGCCCTGTCGTGCGATGGCGGTGATAATCGGGGCAGCCTGCGACGAGTGTCGGCGGAGGTCCGCGAAGGTCCTGCCGATGAAAGCGAGGAACCGAACCATGCGCTTCTTCAACACCGCCGGCCCCGTCAAACCCGCCGACCACTACTGCATCCCGCCGCTCGAACGCTTCGACCTCGACGAGGTCCTGGCGCTCGTGCGGATGAAGAAGTACTTCGTGCTGCACGCGCCGCGCCAGACGGGCAAGACCTCCGCCCTGCTCGCGCTGTGCGACCTGCTGAACGCGCAGGGCTACGGCTGCGTGTACACCACCGTCGAGGAGGCGCGCACGGCCCGCGACGACATGGTGGAGGCGATGCGGGTGGTGCTCTCCGCACTGGGCTCGGACGCGCGGTCGGCATTGGGCGACGACTTCCTGGCCAGGCACTGGTCCGGCATCCTCGCGGAGTTCGGCCCGAGCAGGGCGCTTCGCGAAGCGCTGAAGCGCTGGTCGGAGGCATCCCCGAAGCCGCTGGTGCTGCTCATCGACGAGATCGACACCCTCCAGGGCGACCCGCTGCTCTCGACGCTGCAACAGTTGCGCGCCGGCTACCCCATGCGCCCGGAGGCGTTTCCGCAGTGCGTGGTGCTGTGCGGGCTGCGCGACGTGCGCGACTACCGCATCCGGTCCACCAGCAGCCCGTTCAACATCGTGGCGAAGTCACTGCGTCTGGGGGACTTCACGCAGGAGGAGACGTTGACCCTCCTCGACCAGCACACCGAGGAGACGGGGCAGGCGTTCACGGACGATGCCCGCGAGGCGATATGGACCCAGACCCTGGGCCAGCCGTGGCTGGTGAACGCGCTGGCCTACGAGACCTGCTTCGAGAGCAAAGCCAAGCGGGACCGCACCCGTGCGGTGACCGCGGACGACGTCGCCGAGGCGCGTGAAGCGCTCATCGTGCGCCGGGTGACGCATCTGGACCAGTTGGCGGACAAGCTCCGGGAAGACCGCGTGCGCCGGGTGGTCGAGCCGATGCTCAGCGGGGCGGACGAGCGGCGCGCGACCAACCACGACGTCGAGTACGTGCGCGACCTCGGCCTGATTGCCCGGGACAAGCCGGTGCGCATCGCCAACCCCATCTATGCGGAGGTGGTGCCGCGGGAGCTGGGCTGGATTCTGCAGGAGGAGCTGGACCTGAACACGAAGTGGTACGTGGACGCGGACGGGAGCCTGGACCTGGACAAGCTGATGGAGGCGTTCCAGGACTTCTTCCGCCGCCACTCGGAGCACTGGAAGAACCGGTTCATGTACGAGGAGGCGTGGCCGCAGATCCTGTTGCAGGCATACCTGCACCGGGTGGTGAACGGGGGTGGTCGCATCGAGCGGGAGTACGGGTTGGGCCGGGGGCGGGTGGACCTGTTGATCATGTGGCCGCAGAGCCCGCCCTCAGGGGGCGGCCGGATGCGGGAGTACGTGGTGGAGTGCAAGGTGGTGCGGGCGGGGGACGGGTTGGAGAGCACGGTCGGGGAGGGGGTGGAGCAGACGGCGGGGTACATGGCCCGATGCGCGGCGGAGGCGGGACATCTGGTGGTGATCGATCAGCGCGCGGGGCGGGGTTGGGAGGAGAAGGTGTTCCGCCGGCAAGAGCGGTCGAAGGGCGGTGTACCGGTGGAGGTCTGGGGGATGTGAGGCGCCCGTTCCGCCCTGCCCCTTACCTGCCATACCGGGAAGCACCGTTCGCCGACCGGCTCCCGGGGTCCGGCCGCGCCAAGGCAGGACGGCGGCGGGTGAATGCAAAGAATGAAAATAACTGGAGTTGCCCCGATCTCGTGGACAGGTAATGGGCTTTCGCCTGGTGTGTGGTGATGCAGGCAACCACAGCCGAATGTACCGGCCCCGGTTCCATGCGCTGCTGCTCCGCTTCCCCCTCGCCCCGGCGCCCCGGATTCGTCATGATGCGGGCAAACCGGCCACCGGAGTCCAACCAGCATGAAGTCGAGCCCGAACCCGAGCGCAAGCCCGAACCCGAGCCTGAATCCGTCGTACCCGCACCTTCTCGAGCCCTTCCGGCTCCGCCACGTGACGTTCAGGAACCGGCTCATGAGCACGAGCCACGCCCCCGGATACGTCGAGGACAAGCATCCGAAGCTGCGCTACCAGCTCTACCACGAGGAGAAGGCGAAGGGCGGCCTCGCGCTCACCATGTTCGGCGGCTCCTCCAACATCGCGCCGGACTCGCCCTCCGCGTTCGGCCAGATCTACATCGGCGACGACTCGATCATTCCCGTGCTGCGGGAGTTCTCCGAGCGCATCCGCCGGCACGGCTGCGCGATCATGTGCCAGATCACCCATATGGGGCATCGCACCCTGTGGAACGTCGAGGACTGGCTGCCGCCGCTGGCGCCCTCGGTGGTGCGCGAGCACGCGCATCGCTCGTTCCCCAAGGAGATGGACCGCGACGACATCCGGCGGGTGGTGCGCGCGTTCGGCGACGCCGCGGCGCGCTGCAAGGAGGGCGGGCTCGACGGCACCGAACTGCTCGCCCACGGGCATCTCATCCACCAGTTCTGGACCCCGCTGGTCAACCGGCGCACCGACGAGTACGGCGGGAGCCTGGAGAACCGTGCCCGCTTCGGCCTCGAAGTCCTCGAAGAGGTGCGCCGCCGGGTCGGGGAGGATTTCCTGGTGGGCTTCCGGATGATGGGCGACGAGCTCAAGGAAGGCGGGCTTACGCGGGACGACTGTCTGGCGCTGGCGAAGCTCTACGCCGACACGGGCCTGTGCGACTTCATGAACGTGGTCGCGGGGCAGGTGGGGGACGAGCGCGGGCTGTCGCAGGCCATTCCGAGCATGGCCGGTCCGCGCGCGCCCTTCGTGGACATCGCGGGGGAGATGAAGCGCGAGACCGGACTCGCGGTGTTCCACGCCACCCGCATCACCGACCTTGCGACGGCGGAGCACTGCGTGCGGGAGGGTCTGGTGGACATGGTGGCGATGACCCGTGCCCACATGGCGGACCCGCACATCGCCGCGAAGATGATGCGGGGGGAGGAGGAGCGCATCCGCCCCTGCGTCGGCGCCGGCTACTGCCTCGACCGCATCTACGTCGGCGGGGATGCGCTCTGCCTGCACAACCCCGCCACGGGACGCGAGCGGACGATGCCGCACGTCGTCGAGCCCGGTCCCGGCCCGCGGCGCAAGGTCGTGGTGGTGGGGGCGGGGCCGGCCGGGCTGGAGGCGGCGCGGGTCTCCGCGTTGCGCGGGCACGAGGTGATGCTCTTCGAGGCGACGAGCGAGCCGGGGGGGCAGATCGTGCTGGCCGCGAAGGCGACGTGGCGCAAGGACCTGCTCGGCATCGCCCAATGGCTCGCGTCCGAGGTCGAGCACCTGGGCGTCATGCTGCACCTCAACCGCTACGCGGAGGCGGAGGACGTGCTCGCGGAGCGGCCGGACGTCGTGGTGGTGGCCACCGGCGGGGTGCCGAACGTGGAGTGGGTGGAGGGGGCGGAGCACGTGGTGAGCGTCTGGGACGTGCTCGGGGGGCAGGTGGAGCCCGGCGCCGAGGTGCTGGTGTTCGACGACCACGGGGACCACCAGGGGCCGAGCGTGGTCGATTTCCTCGCCTCGCGCGGGTCTTCGGTGGAGCTGGCGACCCCGGACCGCATGAGCGCCCACGAGGTCGGGGCGACGAACTTTCCGGTGTATCTGCGGAACTTCTACTCGAAGGGGGTGAAGCTGACCCCGGACCACCGGCTGCGCTCGGTGGAGCGCGAGGGCAACCGGCTGCGGGCGGTGCTGCGCAACGAGTACAGCGACGCGGAGGAGGCGCGGGTGGTGGATCAGGTCGTCGTCGAGCACGGCACCCTGCCGGCGGCGGAGCTCTTCCGGGAGCTCGCTCCGCGGGCGCGCAACGGGGGGACCCTGGACATCGAGGCGCTGATCGCGGGGTGCGCGCAGGAGGTCGCGTCGAATCCGGGCGGGGAGTTCATGCTGTTCCGGGTCGGCGACGCGGTGGCGAGCCGCAACATCCACGCCGCGCTCTACGACTCGCTGCGGCTGTGCAAGGAGTTCTGAAAGCCGCAGGGCGACGCCTGCGTCGCACCGCCAAATGCATCACGGGCCTTTCCGGATGCCGTCGGCGTGTACGCCGAGTCCGCCAGCCTGCGGCCGTCAGCGTCGTCCACGCCGGGGCCGGCGCCGAGCAGTTCATCGGCCTAGGAGTCTGCGCCGTAGGAAACGATGCGACAATAGGCGGACAGGAGCCGAGGGAGAGAGTCCGATGCCGACGACATTTCGCCCCTATGAGCCGGACCAGATGTTGCTGCTGGCGCCGGATGTGCGCGATTGGCTCCCGGAAGGGCACTTTGCGCATCACGTGAGCGACTTGGTGGACGGGCTGGACTTGACGGCGTTTTACGCGCCATATGAAGGCGACGGTCGTCGCAACGCCCCGTATGAGCCTCGGATGATGGTGAAGGTGCTGGTGTACGGGTATGCGACGGGGGTGTTTTCGTCGCGGGGGATGGCGAGGAAGCTGGAGGAGGACGTGGCGTTTCGTGTGTTGGGGGCGGGGAACTTTCCGAGCCACCGCACGCTGTGCGAGTTTCGCCGCCGGCACTTGGAGGAGTTCAAGGGGCTGTTCGTGGAGGTGGTGCGTGTGGCGCGCGAGATGGGATTGGCGAGCTTCGGGAAGCTGTCGATAGATGGGACGAAGGTGCGGGCAAACGCGAGCAAGCGCAAGGCGATGAGTTACGGGCGGATGCGCGAGGAGGAGCGTCGGCTGGAGGGGGAAATCGAAGCGTTGTTGAACAGGGCACGGGAGACCGATGCGGAGGAGGACGCGCGCTTTGGCGAGTCGTTGCGTGGAGACGAGTTGCCCGAGGAGTTGCGCCGTCGCGAGGACCGGTTGGCGGCGATTGTTGCGGCGAAGGCGCGGTTGGAGGCGGCGCAACGCGAGGCGGATGATGCGCGCGGGCGCCGCCCGGAGTGGGAGCGCCATCCCAAGGGCGGGCAGCCATACAAACGCGCATACGGGGAGCCTGATGAGAAGGCGCAGAGCAACTTCACCGACCCCGACAGCGCCATCATGAAGACCAGCGCCGAGGGCTTCCAGCAATGCTACAACGCGCAGGTGGCGGTCGATGGCGAGCATCAGTTGATTGTCGCGACGGAGTTGACATCGAACGCGAGCGACCAGGGCGAGATGGTGGGGCTGCTCGATGAGGTGGAGGAGACCTTCGACGCGCAGCCCGAGACGGTGCTCGCCGACGCCGGCTACTGCAATGAGCGGGACTTGTCGGAGCTCGAAGCGCGAGGCATCGACGGATACGTGGCGCCGGGGCGCGAGGGGAAGAAGACGGTGAACCGGGACGCGCACACGCACCCGGCGACGCATCGCATGGTCGAGAAGCTGGCGACACCAGCGGGGCGGGAGCGGTACGCGCAACGCAAATGGCTGTCCGAAGCGCCCAATGGCTGGATCAAGGAAGTCCTTGGATTCCGGCGATTCAGCGTGCGGGGCCTGAACAAGGCGCGAGGGGAATGGGACTTGGTGTGTCTGGCGCTGAACATCAAGCGCCTGCAACCGCTTCTGGCAGTGTAAGGGCGCCGGCTCGCCAGTGGGACATGGCCAGAATCACTCCCATCGGGCGTCTTGCCGGACGCCTCGGACCCTCTCGAGTGCCCTGTGCGCTATTGCGCACTCCGGTGCCCCGGTGCTCGTGCCCATCCTCGCATCGATTCCGGCCCGTCCATCCGCTCGCGTGTCTTGAACTATCTTTCTGCGGCGCAGACTCCTAGCACCTGCAATACCTTCTCGCCGAACGGCCGAACCGCGAGTTCAACTACTGGCTCCGCGAGGGGCGGTCGAACAATGCCGAGGTGGACTACGTGGCGGAGTTCGGCGGCCACGTCGTGCCCATCGAGGTGAAGGCCGGCCGCGCCGGCGCCCTGAAGTCCCTGCACCAGTTCGTGGCCGAGAAGCGCGTGGGCCTGACCGTCCGTTTCGACGCCAGCCCCCCGTCGCTGCAAACGGTGGACACCAGGGTCCGGCGCGGCGGCGGTTCCGAGCGGGTGCAGTATCCGCTGCTGTCGCTGCCGCTGTATCTGGTCGAACGCCTGCCGCGGATCCTCGACGGGCTGGAGGCGGTGTCGTGATTCGATCCGGCGTGGTTTCGGAGGATCGCTCACTGAACCTGGGAATTCGGGACGGGCGTCAACGCCGCGGATCGTTCGAGCCCGGCGAGGGCGAACCCGGAGTCATGCAGCGCGCGGCGCCACTTCGCGTTCGATCTGCCGGTGCGTCGTGCGCGTAGCGGTGTCGAGGTCATAGCGCATCTGGAGGTTGATCCAGAATTCGGGAGACGTCCCGAAATAGCGGGCGAGACGAAGCGCCGTGTCGGTCGAGATCGTGCGCCGGCACCGCACGAGGTCGTTGAGCCGTGAGCGGGGCACCTTGAGTTCCCTGGCAAGCCGGTAGACGCTGAGTCGGAGCGGCGCCAGAAAGTCGTCGCGCAGAATTTCGCCGGGATGGACCGGCGGCAACCGGCGTCCGACCGTCACCTCGGACAAGTCGACGAGTCCGTTGTCGATGTCTGCGCGCTTGATGGCCATGCCTCTTTCCTTCTCAGTGATAGTCGACGATCTCCACTTCCCAGGCTTCACCGCCCTCCCATACGAAGCAGATTCTCCATCGCTCGTTGATGCGAAGGCTGTGCTGACCCCGGCGATCACCCCGCAGGACTTCGAGGCGGTTGCCCGGCGGCACGCGCAGATCGTCGAGCCGGCCGGCCGAATCGATCGCAAGGAGCTTCGCACGCGCACGCCTCTGGATCTGCCCGGGAAGACCACGCACCGCGTAGCCGGCGAACACGGCCGCGGTACGCTTGTCGGCAAAGCTCTTGATCACGATGCAGCGTACCGATAGACGGTACGTTCGATCAACGCCGATCCGCTCCGTCTACAGCTCCAGCGCGAGCTTGCGGCCCTCGTGGATCGCGGCCGGGGCCTGGCGGGCCGCGACGCAGTCGCCGATGGCGTGTACCTCGCGGCCGGAGCCGGCCAGCGCATCGGGGAGGGTGCGCTCGGGTGCGTTCACCGTCGCGAGCACCAGCGCATCCGCGTCGATCCGCCGCTCGGAACCGTCGAGCAGGCCGACCACCGTGGCCCCGTCACCGTGCCACTCCCCGATCGCGGACTCCACCACGAACTCGACCCCGAGATGCCGGAGCCGTTCGCGCAACGGCCAGTCGGCCGAGGTGCGCACGATCTCGCGTCCGACGAAGGGGTCGGGGGTGACGAGGGTGACCTTGTAGTCCCGCTCGGCGAGATGCCATGCAGTGCCGCCTCCGCGCCACGTGCCGGTGTCGTCGAGCACGATGACCCGGTGTCCGGGCCGCGCGGCGCGGCTCATGACGTCCTCGACCGAAAACACGTTGGGCCGGTCCACGCCGGGGAGCCGATCGACAGTGGGCAGCCCGCGCTGCCAGCCGTTGCCGGCGGGCTGCGAGCCGGTGGCGAGCACCACCACCTCCGCGTCGAAGCCCTCGACCTCGTCCGGCTCCATCGGGGTGTTGAGCCGCACGACCACCTGCAACTTCGTGAGCTGGCGCTCGTACCAGTCGATGAGGTCGAGGATCTGCGCGCGGCGCGGCTGCATCCCGGCGAACCGGAACTGTCCACCCAGCTTGTCCGACGCCTCGGCGAGGGTGACGCGGTGGCCGCGCTCCGCCGCCACCCGGGCCGCTTCGAGCCCGGCCGGGCCGCCGCCCACCACCAGCACCTTGCGCGGGGCATCCGTCCGGGTGAAGCGGTCCCCGCCCCATTCGAACTCGCGGCCCGCCGAAGGGTTGACCAGGCAGCTTATCCAGTAGTCGCGCGAGCGACGCCCCCAGCACATCTGGTTGCACGAGAGGCAGGGGCGCACGTCCTCGGCCCGCCCCTCGCGCGCCTTGTTCGCCATGTGCGGGTCCGCGATCTGGCCGCGCACGATGCTCACCATGTCCGCCTGCCCGGCGCCGATGACGGCGTCCGCGTTCTCCGGGGTGCGGATATGGCTCTCCGACTGCACCTTCGCGTGACGGACGGCCTCTTTGATCCGCTCGGCAAAAGGCGGGCCGAGCTTGTCCTCGTAGACGAAGGTGGGCATCAGGCGCGTGAACTCGAAGTAGCTGCCGGTGCCCACCGTCACGTAGTCGTAGAGGCCGCGCTCGTCGTGCCACGCGGCGATGGCCTGCTGGTCCTCGACCGAGAGCACGTCGGGCCGGGTCGGGTCGACGCTCACGCACACCCCGATCACGAAGTCCTCGCCGCACAGTGCGCGGATCCTCGCAAGCGTCCGCGACGAGAAGCGCATGCGGTTCTCGAACGCCCCGCCCCAGTCGTCGTCCCGGCGGTTGCTGAACGGCGACCAGAACTGCTCGAAGAGCGCGTTGTACGCGGCCATGATCTCGCAGCCGTCGAAGCCCGCCTCCTTCGCCCGGCGCGCGGCCTGCGCGAAGCCCTCGATCAGCTCCTCGATCTCCGGGCGGGTCATCGCGTGGCTGCCGTCCTGGTCGTGCATCGAGGGCAGGCCCGAGGGCGACCAGTTCGGCTGGTAGGAGAGGTCGAAGTCGCCGTGGGCGCCGACGTGGTAGAGCTGCTGGATCATCACCGTGCCGTGCTCGTGGCAGGCGTCGGTGATCCGGCGAAAGTGCGGGATCACGGCGTCGTCGCCGTGGCGGAAGTTGCCGCGGGTGAGCACCGCGGTCCGGTGGACCGGCACCGGCTCGACCACGATCATCGCCGCCCCGCCGATGGCGCGCTCCAGGTAGTAGCCGAGGTGGCGCTCGGCGGGCAGGCCCTCCGCGCTCATGTTGGCGGTATGGGCGCCGAAGTTCAGGCGATGTTTGAGGGTCTTCGAGCCGACCCGGATCGGGCTGAAGAGGTGGGGGAAGGGGGGTGCCGGGGGCATGGTGGTCGGGAGGGCGTTCGATGCGGAGGTCAGTCTGCAATGCCCATCAGCCGATGCGCAGGCACGTTCAGTTCCGAAACCGGCACGCTACTGTACCGGGCCAGAAATACATCCACGTGTTTTCAGCACTCTCAAGATGCCAACTCGTTGTTTCTTTGACAATTCTGGTCCCCGAATTAGTTCAGCCCATTTGTGCGCCAGCACGCTACCCGGCCCTTATGCAACGTCCCGCCGCGCTCCCGGCCGGCGCCCGGCGTCACCCGCCCGGATCCGCGTACTCGATGATCCCGATGACGCCGCCGGTGGGGTCCTGGATGATCGCCATGCGCCCCACCGTCGGAATGTCCACCGGGGCGACGATCACGACGCCGCCCGCGTCCGCGACCCTGGCCGCGCGTGCATCGACGTCGTCCACCGTCACGTAGGACGTCCACGCGGTCGGGGCGCAGGATGCCGGCCCCTCCGGCGGCTTGGCCATCAGGCCGGCCACGGGACGATCGCCGGCCTTGAACACGGTATACGGACCCTTCCCGACGTCCATGACCTCGGTGTCCCATCCGAGCACGCCGGCATAGAAGTCGCGCGCCTTGTCGACGTCATCGGACATCAGATCGCACCATCCGATGTGGCCGTGGGTCTTCATGCGGTCGTCCATCAGTCTTCCTCCGATTGGGCATCGTCGCCGTGTGGGCGGCGAGACTCTATTACACCGGTACACATGGGGGAACAGCGAACTTGCGGTGAACGAACCGGGCGGCTGGTCTCGTATCCCGGCATACGCCAGGGGGAGCTTCTTCGGCGATACGCCCCCGCCGCCTCCTGCTCGTATCCCGGCACCCGCCGGGGAGAGTGGGGGGAGGAACGCGAAAGCCTCGTCCCGCACTCGCATCCCGACACACGCCGGGAGGAGGGCGGCGCGGGTCCGAGCCCTGTACGGTGGTGCTTCCGGACATGAGATGTACCATTTCAGCCGCCACCCGCGCGGCGCCGCCGCCGGGCCTCCCTGATCGGCACGTTGCGAGGCGATGGTGCGATGGACGCGCTCTCGATCACGATCGTCATGTTGACGTTCCTTCTCGCGGGAGGCGTGAAGGGAGTGGTCGGACTCGGCCTCCCGACGGCCTCGGTCGCGCTGCTGTCGGCCGCGTTCGGGATCGAGGCCGCGCTGCCGCTGCTGGTGATCCCGTCGCTGGTGACCAACGTCTGGCAGGGAGCGGTCGGCGGTCACCTGGCAGCGCTGCTCAGGCGCTTCGGCGTCGCCCTCGCGATCATTCCGGTGGCCACGTGGATCGGGTATCACTACGTATTCGCCGAGGCGCCGCAAGCGATGGACCGAATGCTCGGCGCGGCTCTGCTCGTCTATGCGTGGCTCGGGCTTCGGGCGGTGCGGATCCCGGTGCCGGCGCGAGCGGAGCCGATGCTCACCCCGCTCGCCGGCTTCGCCAACGGACTGATCACCGGCGTGACCGGGACGTTCGTGATCCCTATCGTGATGTACCTGGAAGCGCTGGATCTCGACCGGGACGAGCTCGTACAGATGATGGGCGTCACGTTCAGCGTCTCGACCGCCGCACTGGCCGGCGTGCTCGTGCTGCACGGCGCATACCGGGTCGACGCGGGCTTCGTGTCCGCGGCGGCGGTGGCGCCGGCAATCGCCGGCATGATGATTGGCGCGAGGCTGCGCGCCCGTCTGGCTCCGGCCACGTTTCGCAGGTGGCTGCTCGTGGGGCTCGGCGTCATCGGCCTCAAGCTGCTGGTGGCGGGGTGATAATGGCCCCGGGGAAGCGCACGGACCTCACTCATGACAGGACATCGGAAACCATGAACTTCGAAGAACATGCAGCGAAGCCCCTGCTTCGGGCGGCAGGCATCGCGATCCCGCGCGGCCATCCGGCACGGAGCGCCGACGCGGCGCGGTCGGCAGCGGCGGAGCTCGGGGGGCCGGTGGTGGTCAAGGCACAGGCGCCGACCGGCAAACGGGGCAAGGCCGGCGGGATCCGCACCGCGGACGACGCCGCGGCGGCGGGCAGGGCGGCGGAGGCGATCCTCGGCATGGACATCGCCGGGCATCGCGTCGAGTCCGTGCTCGTCGAGGAGCGGGCGGCGATCGCGGCGGAGTATTACGCGGCGGTCCTGAACGACGCGGTATCGAAGGGGCCGCTGGTGATGTTCTCCCCGGAGGGCGGCATGGACGTCGAAGAGGTGGCGGCTTCGATGCCCGATCGGCTTCGACGCGCTCCGGTCGACATCGCACGCGGCTTCGACCTCGAATCCGCCCGCGCGATGCTCGACGGGCTCGATCTCGGCGCCGGCGAGGCGCCGGCCTCGGAAGCATCGGCCGCCGAAACCGCAGCGGCCGAAACGGCGGTGGCCGGCGCCCTCGTCGCGCTCTACCGCGCGTACCGCGACAACGACGCCGAGCTGCTGGAGGTCAACCCCCTCGCCCGACTCGCGGACGGGCGGCTGGTCGCGCTCGACTGCAAGTTCACCCTGGACGATTCCGGCATCGGGCGCCGGGAGGCGCTGGCGGAAAAGGGCAGCCCGGAGCGGTTGACCGGGCTCGAAGCGCGCGGAAAGGCGCTGGGGCTGAAGTACATCGAGCTCGACGGTGACGTCGGGGTGCTCGCCAACGGCGCCGGGCTCACCATGACCACGATGGACGTGGTGACGCACCACGGGGGGCGGCCGGCGAACTTCCTGGAGATCGGCGGGGAGGCGTACACCAAGGCGAAGCCGGCGCTGGAGCTGGTGCTCGACAACCCTCGGGTGAGGTGTCTGGTGGTGAACTTCTGCGGCGCGTTCGCGCGTACCGACGTGATGACCGGCGGGGTGCTCGACGCCTGGGAAGCGCTCGCCCCGTCCATTCCGATCTTCTTCAGCGTGCACGGCACGGGCTCGGCCGAGGCGAGGGTGATGCTCCGCGAACGTCTTGGAGTGACGCCTTGCGAGACCATGGACGAGGCCATCGCCGCCGCGGTCGCCGCCGCCGCAGGTGCGGCGGCCCGGGAAGCAGGCGCGGCCCGTGACACGGGCCGGGAGGCTGGCCGGGAAACGGAGGGGGCAGCAGGGCGGGAAGCAGGCGCGGCAGCAGGGCGAGAAGCAGGCGGGGAAACGGACGGGGCAGCAGACCGGGAATCGGACACGGCCCGGGAAACGGACCGGGGTGTAGGAGGCGCATCATGATCGTTCGCGGCGTCCAGCGGGTGCTGGTCCAGGGGATCACGGGCAGGCAGGGCACGTTCTGGACCGAGCGCATGCAGGAGTACGGCACCCGCATCGTCGCGGGTGTGAACCCGAAGAAGGCCGGTACGGAGCACTGCGGGGTGCCGGTGTACGCGAGCGCCCGCGAGGCGATGCGCGAGACCGGCTTCGACGTCTCGGTGCTGTTCATCCCCCCGCTGGGGGTGAAGGCGGCGGCGCTCGACGCCATCGAGGCAGGGTGCCCGCGGCTCGTGGTCCTGACCGAGCACGTCCCGGTGCAGGACGTGATGGAGGTGCTGGCGGCGGCGCGGGCCAACGGCGCCGCGGTTGCCGGCCCCAACACCGCCGGCCTGGTCACCCCGGGCGAGTGCTTCGTCGGCTTCATGCCCGCGTTCGAGAGCGGCATCTTCCGGCCGGGTAGCGTCGGCGTGGTGTCGCGCAGCGGGAGCCTGGGCACGCTGATCTGCCTCAATCTGGTGCAGGCCGGCTTCGGCGAATCCGCCTTCATCGGGATCGGTGGCGATCCGATCATCGGCACCACCACGCGCGACGCGGTGCGCTCGCTCGATGCCGACGAGCGCACCGAGGCGGTGGTCATCGTCGGCGAGATCGGCGGGCAGATGGAGGAGGATGCGGCGGAGTACATGCGGGACATGCGCAAGCCGGCCGTCGCCTTCATCGCGGGCGGCGCGTCGCCCCCGGGGAAGAAGATGGGGCATGCGGGAGCGATCGTGATGGGGGACAAGGGCACCTACGCATCGAAGCGCAAGGCGCTGGAAGCGGCCGGGGCCGAGGTGCTGGACACCCCGTCGGACGTGGGGCGCGCGCTCGGGGCGGCGCTCGGAGACCCGAGTCCGTCTTGAACGGAGGCTACGCTGTGCATACAAGCCACAACGGCGGCCATGCCGCCTCGCGGCCGCGGAGGAAACATTGCGCCGTCCGGTTGCGGGGATCATTTCTTGCCTCAAAAAATATTTCCATGAATTCAATAGGTTGTCGAATGTGACATATAAGCCAAGGATTCGAGCAAGGGGAATTCGACACCGAGCTGCGTCGGATACCGGCGGAGGAACACAAGGCCGGGAGCAGTTTCTGCCGCGTCATTTCTCGCGATCCGCACCGCAGGGTGGTGGGCGGGAGCCAGCCGAGCCGGATGCCGAGGGCGTGCAAGGCGATTTGGAGGCTCCGGGAAAAGCCAAGGTGGCGTTCAAGACAGGATTGTCATACGACTGACAGTGGCCGGTCATCGGCCATCGAGCTGGAGGCGATGGACATGAAAGCCGTGCAGATCGACGCCTACGGCGGACCCGGGAACATGGTGCTGCGCGAGATCGCCACGCCCGAGCCCGGGTCCGACGAGGCGCTGGTTCGACTGGAGTACGCGGGCGTCAACTACACCGATGTCTACAACCGTAACGGCATGTACGCGAAGTCCCACACTTACGCGAACTCGCCGCCGTTCACGCTCGGGCGCGAAGGAGGCGGGGTCGTCGAGCGGGTCGGGCCGGACGTGTATTCGGTCGCGCCCGGCGACCGGGTCACTTGGTGCCTCCCTCTGGGGAGCTACGCCGAGGCCGCGGTGGTGCCGGCATGGCGGCTGGTGAAGATCCCGGACGCGGTGGAGACGCCGGCGGCGACGGCCTTGATGCTGCAAGGCTGCACCGCTCACTACCTCACGCATTCGCTGTTCCGGATCGAGGAGGGGATACGCTGCCTGGTGCACGCTGCGGCAGGCGGGGTCGGGCAGCATCTCGTCGCGCTGGCGAAGCACCGCGGGGCGGAGGTGTTCGCCACCGTGGGCTCCGACGAGAAGGCGCGGATCGCCGCCGCGCTCGGCGCGGACCACGTCATCCTCTACCACAGGGAGGACTTCGTCGCGCGGGTACGGGACGCCACGGCCGGACGCGGGGTGGACGTCGTCTACGATTCGGTCGGCCGTGCGACCATCGAAGGGTCGATGCGCTCGCTTGCCCGGCGCGGCATGCTCGTCAACTTCGGCGCCGCATCCGGCGCGGTGGAATCCATCGAGCCCTTCGCGCTCGCCGAGGCGGGGTCGCTCGAGGCGCTGTCGCAACGCGATCTCGTGCGCGGGTACGCGGAGACCGGGTGGAGGCTCCGGCGATGATCCCCCTTCCGTTCGACGCGGCCGGACTCGAAGGAACGACCCGGTTCCTCTACCATCCACGGTAACCGGCGATTTTCCCGGATGCTCCCGGCTCCGGCAGAAGCTCCTGCGCGAACAGGGAACACGATTCGGGTAACATGACCAGCTCCCCGATACTCATCCAACCGGACAATCAATGAGCATTGAAAAAGTCGCAATCGTCTCCGCGGGCGGCAGCGGAATGGGCGCGGGCGCCGCGCGCAAGCTGGCCGAGCGTGGATTCCGCGTCGGCATCCTGTCTTCGTCCGGCAAGGGTGAAGCGCTGGCGAAGGAACTCGGCGGCATCGGCGTCACCGGCTCGAACCGGTCGAACGACGACCTGCGGCGCCTGGTCGACCAGGTGGTCGATCGATGGGGACGGATCGACGTGCTCGTGAACAGCGCCGGCCACGGGCCGAGGGCGTCGATCCTGGAGCTGTCCGACGAAGACTGGCACGACGGAATGGAAGTGTATTTCCTCAGCGTCGTGCGCCCGACCCGGCTCGTGACTCCGGTCATGTTGCGGCAGAAGTCCGGCGTCGTCATCAACATTTCGACGTTCGCGGCGTTCGAGCCGGATCCGGTGTTTCCGACCTCCGGCGTGTTTCGCGCCGGTCTCGCCGCCTATGCGAAACTGTTCTCCGACAGGTACGCGCCGGACAACGTCCGCATGAACAACGTGTTGCCCGGATTCATCGACAGCCTGCCGGAAAAGGAGGAATTCCGCCGCCGGGTGCCGCTCGGGCGCTACGGCAGGACCGGCGAAATCGCCGAGGTCATCGCCTTCCTCGCCTCCGACGGCGCGGGCTACATCACCGGGCAGAACCTTCGGGTGGATGGCGGCATCACCCGTTCGGTCTGACCGGGCCACGGAGCGAAGCGATCGGAGAGAGGCCGGCCTTCGGTTCGGGCGAGGTCCAATCCGGCCAATTCGATGAATGCTTCACAGGGAAGGGATGGGCGTGCTGACCCTCGATTCGGCCGGAGACTGGCTCGAAGACGTCCGCCGCGTCCCGTCCCCGAACTGTGATGTCCGGCCGCCCGGTTGCGGCATCGACCTGATCGTCGTCCACGGCATCAGCCTGCCGCCCGGGGAATTCGGGGGACCGCACATCGAAAGGCTCTTCTGCAACCGGCTCGATCCGGAGGCGCACGACTGCTTCCGCGCGATCGCCGATCTCCGGGTATCCGCCCATTTCCTGATCCGGCGCGACGGCTCGCTGGTCCAGTTCGTCGCCCTCTCCGGCCGGGCCTGGCACGCGGGCGAATCCCGCTTCGAGGGCCGCGACCGCTGCAACGACTTCTCCCTTCTTCACCCGGCCGCATATGGCGGATTACATGCACGATGCCGACGAGGTCGCGTGGCGCGGGCAGTCGATGTTCGGGTATTACGCGGCCGGGCGCATCGTGGCCACCATCGACCGCGTGTTCCCGCTCGGCGCCGCGGCCGAGGCCCATCGGATGCTCGAAGCGCGTGAGACGCGGGGCAAGCTGCTGCTGAAGATCGGCTGACGGGGAGGCGAGTGGAACGTCTTGTCCTCCCGCCTGCCTTCGCCGCGGTCGAGATGACGAGGGACACCGCAACCGGGTTTTCCAGAGGCTTCGTCCGTCCAATCACCGGAGGGTTGACGGTGCGGGCGATCCGTCACCCCGCCCTGAGGTCCATCACCGTCGCCCGGCTGGCGTCGCGCAGCCGGACCGGCTCGATCGCGAACAGGCTGAACGGTCCGCCCGCCGCCGCCCAGATCCGATCGAAACGGAACAGGTCGGCATCCATGAACACGTCCATGGACGTGGCGTGTCCCAAGGGTGGGACGCCGCCGATCGCGAACC
This sequence comes from uncultured Gammaproteobacteria bacterium, assembly GCA_958295465.1. Taxonomy (GTDB): domain Bacteria; phylum Pseudomonadota; class Gammaproteobacteria; order HK1; family HK1; genus HK1. The sequence continues at coordinate 4,655,467 of OY282353.1, read as the reverse complement.
CCGTCCTCTCCCGTACGAAGTCCGCGTCGGCGCGGCTGACCGCCTCGCCGAGCGCATCGGAGAGCTTGCCGGGGTCGAGCCGGTTGTCGCCGCTCATCACGGCGACGATCGCGTGATCGCCGGCGCGAAACACCAGCGACTTCGCGATCTCACCCACCGGACATCCCATTGCTGCCGCCGCTTCCGCTGCGGTACGGACCGAGCCGGGGAGGATGCGGATCTCGCAATCGAGGGCGGCCGCTTCGAGGGCGGCGCGGAAGCGGTCGGGGCCTTTCATTTTCTTCGCCATTGCATTGTCTCCGAGCCGCGTGCTACGAATCTTCGAAGGTCCGGGTCCGGTTTTCAACCAGCGCCCGAAAGAGAGGAATGCGACTCATGACGGATGCGAACCAGCCCGCGGTGCATCGCGGCTTGAAGGATCTGTGTTTCGACCGCTCACCCACCACCCTCATCGACGGCCGGGCCGGCGAGCTCCGGTACCGCGGCTACTCGATCCACGATCTGGCCGCACACTCCTCGTTCGAGGAGACCGCCTGCCTCCTGCTGTACGGCGAGCTTCCCACCGCGGCCGAGCTCGACGCCTTCGACACGGCGCTGAAGGAGGCGCGGGCGCTGCCCGGCCCCGTCTACGACATCATCCGCGCGGTGAAGGATTCGCATCCCATGGACGTGTTGCGGACCGCGGTGTCCGCGCTCTCCGCCTTCGACCCCGAGACCGGCGACAACTCACCGGAGGCGACCCGCCGCAAGGGGATCCGGCTGACCTCGCAGGTGCCGGTGATCGTGACCGCGCACCACCACATCCGCCAGGGCCGGGATCCGGTGCCGGCGGACCCCGGGCTCGGCCACGCCGCCAACTTCCTCCACATGCTCAAGGGCGAAGCGCCGAGCGGGGACGCCTCGGCGCTGATGGACACCGACATGGTGCTGCACGCCGAGCACGGCTCCAACGCATCGTCGTTCGCCGCCAGGGTGGTGGTGAGCACCGAGGCGAACCTGCACGCCGGCATCACCGCGGCGGTGGCGGCGCTGTCCGGCCCCGCGCACGGCGGCGCGGCGGAGAACGTCATGCAGATGGCCAGGGAGATCGGCGATTCGTCGGAGGCGGCGGCCTACGTCAAGGCGAAGCGCAAGGCGCGCGAGCCGGTCATGGGCTTCGGCCACCGGGTCTACCGGGCCGAGGACCCGCGGGCGCGGCACATGCGGGCGGGGGTCAAGCGGCTGTCCGAGGAGATGGGGCAGCCCCACTGGTACGAGATCCTGGAGGCCCTGGTCGAGGCGATGCGGCCCTATGCCCGACATGGCGTCAACGTGAACGTCGACTTCTACGCGGGCGTCGTCTACCACCTGCACGGGGTCCCCCAGGATCTCTTCGTGCCGATCTTCGCCATCGGCCGCATCCCGGGCTGGACGGTGCAGGCGATGGAGCAGCTCGGGAACAACATCCTGATCCGCCCGCGCCTCTTCTATACCGGACCCGAGGCCCGGGAGTACGTTCCGATCGAGGCCCGCGGGTGAATCCCCGGCGCGGCGGCGGAATCCGGATTCGAGGCAGGAGGCGCGCGGGCGGATCCCGGAATGAACCCCGCCGGTGGAGTCCGCGGTACGTTCCGATCGAAGCGCGCGGGTGAATGCTCGATGCCGCGAGAGAGGTCGATCCGAATTCACGACAGGAGGTGAGGATGATGGTGGAGGACTATTTCCCGGCGACCTACTGCGACGGCCGCGCACGATTCCTCTCCGCATGCCTGGACGCGCGGGCGCCGGTCGCGAGCTATCGCAATCCGCACCCCGGCCCGGAGGGCGAGGCCCTGTACACGGACGCCGCCCTGGTCGGCCGGGCCGACGCCGAGAACGTCGTCGTCGTGACCTCGTCGACCCACGGTGTGGAGGGCTTTGCCGGGTCGGGGATCCAGGTCGGCCTGCTGCGCGATGCGGATGCGCCCAAACCGCCGTCCGACACCGCGTTGCTGCTGATCCACACCATCAATCCCCACGGGATGGCTTGGCTGCGCCGCGAGAACGAGGACAACGTCGATCTGAACCGCAACTTCGTGGATCACGAAGGCGGCAACTACCCGGAGAACGACCTGTTCGAGGAGCTGGTCGAGCACCTGGTGCCGAAGGTCTGGGACGACGACGCCTACGAGCGCTACAAGGCCGCCATCGGCGCGCTCAACGACAGGTACGGCGAGGTCCCGGTGCGCAAGGCGATGCACAAGGGCCAGTACCGTCACCCCGACAGCATCCATTACGGCGGCGGCACCGCCACCTGGTCGAACCGTACCCTGGGCCGGATTTGCGGCGAGTTTCTGGGCGCCGCGCGACGCGGGGCGATGATCGACGTGCACACCGGTCTCGGCCCGTACGGCTACGGCGAGCTCATGACCCCGAGCAAGCCGGGCGAGCCGGTCTACGACCTGTTCTTCGACTGGTACGGCGAGCAGGTGCACAGCACCACCGCCGGGGCCTCCGCCTACGCCGGGTCCAAGGGCAGCATCCTGGCCGGCTTCAGGCCGCCGGTGGCGGGCCTGGAATGGGCGGCGGTAGGGTTGGAGTACGGCACCCGGGAGCGCGAGCACATGCGCCGCTGCATGCTCGCCAATGCCTGGCTGCATGCCCACGGTGAGCTGGACAGCGACCTCGGCCGTGCCATCAAGCGGGACGTGAAGGACGCTTCGTATCCCGGCGAGGAGAAGTGGAAGACGATGGTCTGGGAGCGGGGCAGGGAAGTGGTCGAAATCGCGTTGCGGCGTATCGGCGCCTGAGCCGGGGCCGTTCCCGCACCCCTGACGGACCGTTCCCGTACGCAATGACAAGGAGGAGATTCCCATGAGACGTATCGGACGCATCACCCGGCGGATCGCGGCCCCCGTGGCGGCCCTGGGCATCGCCGCGCCGGCGGTCGCCGAGGAGGTCGTGATCGCGGTCGCCACCGAGCCGACCTCGCTCGACCCGCTGTTCCAGGCGCTGGGATCGAACCACGAGCTGGCCAAGCACGCCTTCAACTCGCTAGTGGAGCCGGGGCCGAAGTACGAGCTGGAGCCGGGGCTGGCCGAGTCCTGGGGGCCGACGGACGATCCGCTGGTGTGGGAGTTCAAGCTGCGCAAGGGTGTGAAGTTCCACAACGGCGAGCCGTTCACCGCCCACGACGTGGCGTTCACCTACGAACGCGCGCCGAACGTCCCCAATGCGCCCTCGACCTACAAGCGGCGCACCGCGAAGGTCGCCGGGTCGGTGGCGATCGACGATCACACCCTGCACGTTCGTACCAAGACCCCGTATCCGCTGCTGCCGAACTCCCTGGCGTCGGTGCCGGTCGTCAGCCGCGCGGTCGGCATGGACGCCGAGCCCACGGAGTTCAACGACGGCAGCAAGCTCTACGGGACCGGCCCGTACCGGTTCGTCGAATTCGTGGCCGGCGACCACGTGACCTACGTCGCCAACGAAGACTATTGGGGCGGCAAGCCGAAGTGGGACAAGGTCACCGTCCGCTGGATCAAGAGCGGGCCCGCGCGGGTCGCGGCGCTGCTCTCCGGGGGCGTCGATGCCATCGCCTCGGTGCCGACCACCGACGTCGACAAGCTCGACGCGGACCCGGACGTCAACGTCTTCTGCGACCAGTCCACGCGCGTGATGTACTGGTCGCTCGACGTGCATCGCGCGCAGGCGGAGCACGTCACCGCCAGGGACGGTGGGGCGATCCCCAACCCCCTGGCCGACCGGCGGGTGCGCCAGGCGTTCGACATGGCCCTCGACCGCAACGTGATCGTCGATGAGGTCATGGGCGGGCTCGCGGTGCCGGCGAACCAGATCGCGGGCGAGGGGTTCGGGGGCCACAATCCGGACATCCCGATGCCGGACCACGACCTCGATCGGGCGAGGGCGCTGCTGGCCGAGGCGGGCTACCCGGACGGCTTCAAGCTGACCATCCATTCCACCAACGACCGCTACGTCAACGACGCCAGGCTGGCCCAGGCGGTCGCGCAATTGCTGTCGCGGATCGGGGTGGACGTGACCGTCGAGACCATGCCGGTCGCGGTCTACTACGGCAAGGCGCGCAAGCACGAGTTCACCATGGCCCAGATCGGCTGGGCGTCGGCCACCGGCGAGTCGTCCGCGATCCTCAACCCGGCCCTTTCCAAGGGCGTGCGCAACAACTACGGGCGCTGGGAGAACGAACGGTTCAACGAGCTCATTCAGGGCGCGTTGAGCACCGTCGACCTGGCCGAGTACGAGAGCAAGCTCAAGGAAGCGACCGCGGTGGCGATGGAGGACCTGCCCATCATCCCCACCCACTTCCAGGTCGCCTGCTGGGCGACCCGCAAGGGGCTGGCCTACGTGCCTCGCGCCGATGAATCGACGCTGGCCGAATCGCTGGAGGTCATGCGGTAGGCGCGTCGGGGGCGAGCGGGCCGGCGGTCGTTCCGGGCGGATGCCCACCGCCCGGAACGACTTGGCGGCCATCCGTCCCGGGACCGGTTTCATCGAGCGCTTACACACATCCCGGAAATCCACACATGAAACAGAAGATCGGAACCGTTATCGAAGCTGATGTCCTGCGTCGCGCCAAACGTCGAGCTATCGACGAGGGTCGGCCATTGAGTGATCTGATCCAGGACGCCCTGGGCCGCTACCTGATGGCCGGAATGCCGACGCCGGCCAAGCGCGAAGCGGCCTATCGCCTGTTTTGTGAACAGCCGATACGGATCTCGCACGAGCAGCTTCGAGAAATCCTGCAAGCGGATGCATGGGACCTTTGAATCTCGACGACATTCCCGGCGGCAGCCTGTACGTCATCGATACGAACGTGCGGCTGTACGCCGAACAGGGGGCGTCTATCAGACGAAAATACGGGCGCTGGCCGACGACATTCAGGGCATGATGCCGTGCGCCATGGAGGTGGGTTTTCCCATCGTCGAGCAGATCGAGTGGCTCGGCAACGGCGCTGGACGAAGCGCACCGCAGAGATCGGCAGCACAGCCGGATGCGGGCACGCTCGTCAGTCGTTTCGAGGAGGTGAAGAACAGCATGATCCTCGACTGGATACCGGATCGGCACCGCAGGGCGCGGGTGACGAGCCAGCTCGTCGGGTTGCACCATCAAGTCGAAACGACGGATGAGAGGACAGGCCGAACAACCCGCTGATCCGGGTATTCGGCGAAGTATCGCGGTGGCAGGGTCGAGCCCGCTCGATAGGTCCCGGTGGCGGATTCGAGCCACATCGCCGTGCGGGCGGTATCTCGGCGTCACCACAAGCAGTCCTGAAACTCGGAGAGGCATCATGATTACTTCGCTCCGACTCGTCGATTTCAAGAATTTCGCCAACGAGACCCTGCGCGCCGGTCCGTTCACCGTCATCGTGGGTGCGAACGCGAGCGGCAAGAGCAACATCCGCGACGCCTTCCGTTTCCTCCACGGCATCGGCCGCGGCTACACCCTGGCGGAAATCATCGGCGGCAAGTACGGTGCCGGCGGCCAGGTCGAATGGACGCCGATTCGCGGCGCGGCGAGTGAAATCATCCGTTTCGAGCAGTCTGGATTCTCCCTTCGAGTCGAGCTGAAGTTGGGCAAGACCCTTCGAGACAAGCTGAAGTTGGGCAAGACCAGGATCCGATATTCAATCGAGGTCGAATATGACGAGGACAGTCGGAGTGGGTTTCGGGTCATGGGAGAGGCGCTCGTATTCGGGTCAAGATGCATTTATACGAGCCGTCCGGATGAACCCGATCCTGTTTATGCTCAAGACGACGATGCACACCTTCTTCTTCGCATGGAGAAGACCGGAGAACAAAGAAAGTACGGCCATCGGATCGCAGTCAGGCCGGATCAGCCGGCCCTGACGCAAATCAGGGAGCACAAGAACGTTGTTCGAACTCACAAAGACTATGTCCAATTGGTGATTGATACTCTTGCCGGCATCCGTTTCCTGGATCCAATGCCGGATCTGATGCGGAAACCGGCTTTTCCCGGGCAGACCGTGCTCGGGGACAACGGTGAAAATCTGCCGACGGTCTTGCAGGAAATCTGCACGAATCCGAAACGTGAGGCCGTGCTCTACGAATGGGCGCGCGAGCTTACACCAATGGATGTAGCGAATTTCGACTTTCCACGTGATCCGATTACCGGACTGGTCCAACTCGTGATTGGCGAGACGAACGAAAGAGAGGTGTCCGCTTACAGCGCATCGGATGGTACTTTGCGTTTCCTCGCCATGTTGGCGGCGCTGCTCGGCGAACATCCCACGTTGCACGACAGGCATGTCGCACGTCTCTACGTTTTCGAAGAGATCGACAACGGCATCCATCCGTCGCGACTGCGGCTGCTTCTCGATCTGATCGAAGGGCAGGCCGCAAAGGGCAGGATCCAGGTAATCACCACCACGCATTCCCCGGACCTGCTTGCCATGATCGGTGACGACACGTTCAAAAACACGTCCGTCGTCTGCCGCCTGCCCGACACCGACGATGCCGTGATTCATCCGGTATGCGAATTGCCCGACTCGAAAAAGTTGCGACGTTCCCAGGGACTGGGGCGACTCCATGCCTCCGGCTGGATGGAGGATGCGCTTGCCTTCGCCGGGGATGACGAGGAGCGGGCGGAATGAACGTCCTCGTCATCCCCGAAGACTTTCGCAAGGATCAGTACATCCTGAAACCGCTGTTCGAACGGTTGCTGCGCTCCATGGGCAGACGAAATGCGCGCGTCCGAATCTGCCAGGATCCGCTGCTCGGCGGTATCGTAAAGGCAACGAAGTCGGAACGCATTGCGGAGATTGTGGAGCGCTATAACGGGATGACGGATGTTTTTGTCCTCTGCGTCGACCGTGACGGCAAGCGGGGACGCCGCCGGAGGCTCGACGACATCGAAGAAGAGTTCGGGGTCGGTAGTGATTTCCTGGCGGAAAACACCTGGGAGGAGCTTGAGACATGGGTTCTCGCGGGGTTGGTTTTGCCTCGCAGTTGGCGTTGGGCGGACATCCGCTCGGAGGTGCACGTCAAGGAGGAGTACTTCGACAAGCTTGCCAAACGTCGCAGTGTCGCCGACGGTCCCGGCGGTGGCCGCAGGGCTTTGGGCCGAGAGGCCGCCTCGCGAATCGACGCGATCCGGCAGAAATGTCCCGATGATTTCGATGCCCTCGCCCAGCGCCTCGAAACCATCATTTGCGGAAGATGAGAGAGCGCACCATGGCACGCCCCCTGGCCCCCGGGATTCTTGGCATCGTGTGGTGAAGCTGCGCGATGACGTGCGCATGGGGGGATTGCGCTCGCCGTCTTCGCCGCTGATCTCCACGATGTCGTCATACCACGGGGAAAGCTGCGGCAAGACTTGCACGCACTCGGGCATCCTGCATACGACCCGGCCGCCTCCCCGACCTCCAGGTCACCCACAACAGCGGATCAGATCCAACTGAACCGATGACCCTGTACATCGTCCGCCGCCTGCTGCAAAGCGTGCTGGTCGTCGTGATCATGCTCGTGCTGGTCTTCGTCGGCGTGTACGTCATCGGCAATCCGGTGGACGTGATGGTGTCCACCGAGGCCGACCAGGAAGAGTTCGAGCGCATGGTCCGGCTTCTGGGCCTCGATCAGCCGCTCTGGAAGCAGATCCTCGTCTATATCTCGAACCTGGTGCAGGGCGATCTGGGCCGTTCCTTCGCGTTCAGCGAGCCGGCGCTGAAGCTCGTGGTGCAACGCATGCCCGCGACCCTGGAGCTGGTGTTCGTGGCCATGGTCATGGCGCTCGCCACCGGGATTCCGCTCGGCATGTACACCGGCCTGCATCCGGACACCGTTCCCGCGCGGCTCATCATGGGTACGTCGATCATCGGGGTGTCGATCCCCAACTTCTGGCAGGGCCTGATGCTGATCTTCGTGCTGGCGGTGAGCTGGGGGCTGTTTCCGTCCGGCGGGCGGGGCGAGCTCGATACCGTGTTCGGCATCACCTCCAGCCTGTGGACGGCGGACGGTTGGCGGCACGTCCTGTTGCCGGCGGTCAACCTCGCGTTGTTCCAGTGCACGCTGATCATCCGGCTGGTGCGGGCGAACGTGCGCGAGATCGTGCTGCTGGACTACATCAGGTTCGCGCGGGCCAAGGGTCTGGCGTGGCGCCGGATCGTGTTCGTGCACATTCTCAAGAACACCCTGGTGGTGCTGATCACGGTGATCGGCCTGCAGCTCGGCGGCCTGATCGCGTACTCGGTGGTGACCGAAACGGTCTTCGCCTGGCCGGGCATGGGCAAACTGATCATCGACTCCGTCTACATCCTCGATCGGCCGGTCATCGTCGCCTACCTGATCGTGATCGTCATGCTGTTCATCACCATCAACCTGATCGTCGACGTCCTGTATTCGGTGATCGATCCACGGATCCGGACCGCCCGGAGCGGCGGGGACTGACGATGGCGCGCCCGGCCGCCGCGACCACCCCGAGCACCGCTCCGGCCGGCGACACGCGGTCGCCGTTGCGCCGGATCGCGGCCCAGTATGCGGAGAGCCGAATCGCGATGCTGGCGCTGGCCACGTTGTCGGCCGTGGCGGTCATCGCGGTGACCGCGCCGCTGATCGCGCCGCAGAATCCATACGACCTGCGGGCCATCGACATCGAGGACGGCCGCCTGCCGCCGGGGTCGGCGAAGCTCTCCCGGCCGGCGGACGTCGGGATGACCGTCATCATCCGGGATCGCCTGACCGGCGATCGGCCGGGCTACGACGTCAAGGCCCGTGGACGCGCCGGCGACGCCCCCGCCGGAGCGCTCGAACTGCGGCTCGTCGCGGCGCCGGACGGCACCGGCGCCCGGCGCTTCGAGATGACCCTCGTCCCGGCGCCCGCCGGTCCGCTGGACCCCTTGCGCAACGCGCAGCTTCGGGGCCTGCCGCGCGGCACTGAGCTGTCCGCGGGCAAGAAGGACCGGTTCCGCAACGTGTGGAAGCTCACCGGCGAGGACGTGCGGGATCTGGTGGTCACCCTGCCGGCATCGGCCGGGGATGGTGTCCGGTTCACCCTGACCGCGTCCGGCGGGACGCAACGGCACCTGATGACCTACTGGCTGGGCACCGACGACCAGGGCCGCGACATGCTGAGCGCCATCTTCTACGGCCTGCGCATCAGCCTCGGGGTGGCCCTCGTCTCGGTGCTGATCGCCCTGAGCTTCGGGACCCTGGTCGGCCTGTACGCCGCCTACCACGGCGGCCGCGCGGATGCGCTCATCATGCGCGTGGTGGACCTTCAACTGAGCTTCCCGACCATCCTGGTGGCGCTGATCCTGCTGGCGATCCTCGGCAAGGGGATCTTCAACGTGGTGCTGGCCCTGGTGATCGTGCAATGGGCGCTGTACGCTCGTACCGCCCGCGGCGTCGCGCTGGCGGAGCGGCAGAAGGAGTACGTGGAATCCGCCGCCTGCCTGGGCCTCGGGCCGGCCCGCATCATCGTGTACCACATCCTGCCCAACTGCACGCCGTCGTTGATCGTGATCGCGACGCTGGAGGTGGCTCATGCGATCTCGCTCGAAGCGACCCTGAGCTTCCTCGGCCTCGGCCTGCCGGTGACCCAGCCCTCGCTGGGACTACTGATCTCCAACGGGTTCGACTATCTGCTCTCGGGCTACCCGTGGATCAGCGTATCGCCCGGCGTCGCGCTGCTCATCACGGTGGTGGCCATCAACCTCGTCGGCGACGAGCTGCGCGACATCCTCAACCCGAGGCTGCAACGGTGAGCGGCGACCGCTGGCGCGGTCGCTTGGCGATTCCGCTGCGCGGAATCGCGGGCGCATCGGTCAGCGCCTCGACTCCGGTGAGCGGCGACCGCTGGCGCGGTCGCTTGGCGATTCCGCTGCGCGGAATCGCGGGCGCATCGGTCAGCGCCTCGACTCCGGTGAGCGGCGACCGCTGGCGCGGTCGCTTGGCGATTCCGCTGCGCGGAATCGCGGGTGCATCGGTCAGCGCCTCGACTCTGGTGAGCGGCGACCGCTGCGCGCCCGCGTTCCAGTCAGCGCCGTAGACGGGCGAGGAACGGTCTTGTTCCATACGAACGGGGCGGGCGGGGAGCTGCTGCGCATCGAGGGACTGCACACCGAGTTCGCCACCCGGGCCGGGACCGTGAGAGCGGTGGACGGCATCGATCTCCGCCTGCGGCGCGGCGAGATCCTCGGCCTGGTCGGCGAATCGGGGTCCGGCAAGTCGGTCACCGGCTTCTCCATCATCGGCCTGCTCGACGAGCCCGGCCGCGTCACCGCGGGCAGGATCGTGTTCGACGGCCAGGACCTCCTGGCGGCCGGGGAGCCGGCCCTCGCCCGGTTGCGCGGATCGCGCATCGCCATGATCTTCCAGGACCCCATGATGACCCTGAATCCGTTGCTGCGCATCGACACGCAGATGATCGAGGCGATCCGGGCGCACTCGAAGGTCGGCCGCGACGCGGCGTGGCGACGGGCGCGCGACGCCCTCGGCCTCGTCGGCATTCCGTCTCCCGAAGAGCGGCTGCGCGCCTATCCCCACCAGTTCTCCGGAGGCATGCGCCAGCGGGTGGTCATCGCCATCGCGATGCTGCACGCACCGGACCTGATCATCGCGGACGAGCCGACCACCGCCCTCGACGTGACCATCCAGGCCCAGATCCTCCACGAGATGCAGCGCCTGCGCCGCGAACGGGAGATGGCGCTGATCTGGATCACCCACGATCTGTCGGTGGTGGCCGGACTCGCCGACCGGGTGGCGGTCATGTACGCGGGGCGCATCGTGGAGCAGGGCAGCGTCGACGAGGTGCTGGATACGCCGGAGCATCCCTACACCGAGGGCCTGATCGGCTCGATTCCGAGCCACGATGCCGCGGGCGGAGCGCTTGCGCAGATCCCCGGCATGATGCCCTCGCTGATCGACGTCGGGCCGGGCTGCCGATTCCGCGAGCGCTGCCCGCGGGCGACCCATCGATGCCGCGACGACGATCCGGCGCCGCGCTCGACCGGCGGCGAGCGCCTGGTGTCCTGTCACCACCCGGGCAGCGGGCGATGACCTCGGCGCTGTTGAGCCTGCACGGCGTGTCGAGGCATTTCGTCAAGCCCCTGGACCTGGTCGCCCGCGCGGCCGGGCGGCTGGGCGCGAACCTGCGCGAAGAAGTGGTGCGCGCCGTCGACGGTGTCGATCTGTCGATTAAGGCCGGCGAGGTCGTCGGTCTGGTCGGCGAATCCGGCTGCGGCAAGTCGACCCTGGGCCGCGTGGTGGCCGGCATCCACGAGCCCACGAGCGGAACCCTCGCGTTCCGCGGGCGCCCGGTGCCCCGGATGAGCCGGGAGGAGCGCGCCGACTACACCCTCAAGGTCCAGATGATCTTCCAGGACCCCTACGCCTCCCTGAGCCCGCGCCAGCGCGTGGGCCGGATCATCGGCGAGGCGCCGGACGTCCACGGGATCTGGAGGCGGGACGAACTCGACGACCGGGTCGACGAGGTGATGCTCAGGGTCGGTCTCGCCCCCGCGTTGAAGCGCCGCTACCCGCACCAGTTCTCGGGTGGACAGCGGCAACGCATCGGCATCGCCCGTGCGCTCGCGGTGGCGCCGGAGTTCCTGGTATGCGACGAGGCGGTCGCCGCCCTCGACGTGTCCATCCAGGCGCAGATACTCAACCTGTTCATGCGCCTGCGCGCCGATCTGGACTTGACGTACCTGTTCATCAGCCACGATCTCGGGGTGGTCCGGCATCTCTCCGATCGGGTGGTGATCATGTATCTCGGGCGGGTGGTCGAGCGCGCGCCCACCGCGGTGCTGTTCGGCAGGCCCAACCATCCCTATACCCGGGCGCTGCTCGCGGAGGTGCCGCGCATGGATTTGCGGCACCGTGCATTCGAGCCCATCCGCGGCGAGATTCCCTCTCCGCTCGATCCCCCGCAAGGCTGCCATTTCCATCCTCGCTGCCCGCACGCCCTGCCGCGTTGCCGCAGCGAGGTTCCACGGCTGCGCGAGGTTGCCGCGGGCCAGTGGTCGGCCTGCCATCTGAACGACGTGGCGTGAGCGGGGATCAGGAAGGCGCGGTTCGGGCCGTGCAGGGTCAGGACATCACCGCGGTGATCGCCGCCGCTTCGTCGTGCGAAGCGGTGTAGTAGATGACTCCCTTCCAATGAACCGTCAAATTCAATCGGAAGGAGGTCACCATGAGAGAGTGGCAGAGCCGAACTCATGTGCGATGGTACTGCAGACATCACATTGTTTTCGTGCCGAAGTATCGACGGTGCTCGCTGTACGGGACACTGCGGCGCAACGTGGGGTCGATCCTGCGGGAGTTGTGTCGGCAGCACGGGGTAGAGCTGGTCGAAGGGTACACGATGCCGGATCATGTCCACCTGTGTGTGAGCATTCCGCCGAAGTACGGCATTGCCAACACGGTGGGGTTTCTGAAGGGGAGGTCGGTGATACGGATTCACCGGGAGCACTTGGGACGGAAACGCCGGTTTACGGGTTATCACTTCCGGGTCCGGGGGTACTGCGTCAGTACGGTGGGGCTGGACGAGCAAACGGTCCGGGCCTACTCGATTGTTGCATGAACTCATATGCATTGCTGCGCGAAACGCCTCTGTACAAGTAGTATTCCGCACACTGGACGGTCCAGCTCATGCTCACTCCCAGTGAGGATGGGCTACACCGGCGCGGCATGCGCTCCACCCCGCTATCGCAGCACGAACTGGCGTTTTCGATAGCTTTTTATGCTACTGGCAAGTTCAGTCTTCCAGGTTGTTGCGTACCTGGACGGCACCGTTGTGAATACGCACCGGGAACGTGGTGACCGGCTCGTAGGCCGGCGGGGTGAGCGCCTCCCCGGTGCGGATGTCGAAACGGGCGCCGTGGCGCGGGCACATGACCTGGCCGTCCTCCACGCATCCGCCGGTGAGGGTGCCGAAGTCATGGGTGCATACGTCCTCGATCGCGAAGTACTCGCCGTCGAGGTTGAACACCGCGACGTCGACGTCGTCGACATCGACGACCCGGTACTCGCCGGGGCCGAATTCGCTAGCTGCGGCGACGTTCTTCCAGTCGCTCATCGGTCGTTGTCCGTTTGTGTGGACAGGTCCTCCCGGAGCGCCGCGGACTCGGGAGCGGCGGAGCCGGCCGGACTGCATCCCCGAGCCGGGTGGTGTCTTCCGTCTCCTGCCGTCGATGTATCTCCCACAGACGCCGGGGGTCAGAAGAATCCGAGCTCCAGCTTCGCCGCCTCGCTCATGCGGTCCGGGGTCCAGGGCGGCTCCCAGACCAGCTCGACCTCGGCCGCCGCGACGCCCTCCACGTTCTGCACCGCGGCCTCGACCACGCCGGGGAAGGTCTGCGCGACCGGGCATCCGGGCGCGGTCAGGGTCATGTCGATCTCGACCACCCCCATGTCGTCGTGGTCGATGCGGTAGATGAGCCCGAGATCGTAGATGTTGACGGGGATCTCGGGGTCGTAGACCTCGCGCAGCGCGGCGACGATCCGATCGTCGAGCGGAGCCGTCTCGCCCGTCTCGCCGGTCGCGCCGGTCGCGCCACCCGTTACCGTCCGCTGCCTGCCCCAGGGCTCGAACGAAGGCGTGGCGGAAGCGGCCGTATGATCACTCGTGGGTTCCATCTCTCCCTCCCATTTTCCGGATGGCTGTGCAACGGAAGAAGCCGTACCTTCCGCTCCGTGCTTCATGCCCCCGTCCTCCGGCGGCGGAGAAGGCGGTGCCGCGCCCGGCGCCCGGTCGTCCTCGAACCCGTTCATTCGGTGCACACCGTCTGGTCGTTTCCGTGGAGCGCGGCCTTCATCGTATGCCACGCGAGCGTCGCGCACTTCACCCGCATCGGGTATTCCTTGACCCCGGTGAGCACGGTGAGCTTGCCGAGAAACTCGCCGGGTCCGCCGATCTGGCGCTCCTCGGTCAGCAGCGCGTGGACCTCCGAGAACAGGCGTTGCGCGTCCTCCGCCGGCCGGCCCTTCAGCGCCTCGGTCATCAGCGAGGCGGAGGCGGTGGAGATCGCGCAGCCCGCGCCGTCGAAGCCGATGTCCCTGATGATGCCCTCGTCCACGTGGAGGTGGACGAAGAACTCGTCACCGCATACCGGGTTGAAGCCGTGCGCGGAGCGGTTCGTCCTCTCGGGCCGGCACGGATAGTTCCGCGGGTTGCGGTTGTGGTCGAGGATGACTTCCTCGTAGAGCTCGCGAAGATCGTTCATCGATCGAAGATCTCCTTCACCTTGTGCAGGCTCCCGACCAGCGCGTCGATGTCCGCCCGGGTGTTGTAGAGCCCCAGCGAGGCCCGCGAGAGCGCCGGCACCCCGTACCGCCTCATCAGCGGCATCGCGCAGTGGTGTCCGGCCCGGATCGCCACCCCGTGCTGGTCGGCGATAGTCCCGACGTCGTGCGGGTGCACGCCCTCGACGACGAACGAGAGGATACCCGCCTTCTCCCGCGCGGTGCCGACGATGCGCACCCCGTCGAGCGCGTCGAGCGCCCCGGTGGCGTACTCCAGGACGTCGCGCTCGTGCGCGGCGATGGCGTCCATACCGAGCTCGGTCATGAACTCGACCGCGGCGCCGAGCCCGATCATCCCGGCGATGTTCGGGGTCCCCGCCTCGAACTTGTACGGAAGATCGTTCCAGGTCGATTCCTCGAACGAGACGGTGCGGATCATGTCCCCGCCGCCCTGGTACGGCTCCGCCTCCTCCAGCCGCGTGGCCTGGCCGTAGAGTACCCCGGTCCCGGTCGGGCCGTAGCACTTGTGGCTCGAGAGCACGTAGAAGTCGCAATCGAGCGCCCGGACGTCGATGGTGTCGTGGGGAGCCGCCTGGGCGCCGTCGAGCACCGCGATCGCGCCGGCGGCGTGCGCCGCCTCGACGATTTCCTTCACGGGATTGATGGTCCCGAGCGCGTTGGAGACGTGGGCGGCGGCGACGATCCTGGTGCGCTCGTTCACGAGCTTCGCGAACGCCTCCATGTCCAGCGCGCCGCTGTCGTGGATCGGGGCCACCCGGAGCCGGGCGCCGGTCTGCCGGCAGACGAGCTGCCAGGGGACGATGTTCGAATGGTGCTCCATGGTGGTGATGACGATCTCGTCACCCGGCCCCAGGCGGGGCCGCGCCCAGCTCTGCGCGACCAGGTTCAGCCCCTCGGTGGCGCCACGCACGAAGACGATCTCGCGCCGATCCGCCGCATTGAGGAACGCCCTGACCGTGTCGCGCGCCCCCTCGCAGGCGTTCGTGGCGCGCTCGCTCAGCGCGTGCAGTCCCCGGTGGACGTTCGCGTTGTCGGATTCGTAGTAGCCGCGGATCGCGTCGATGACCCGGCGCGGCTTCTGGCTCGTGGCGCCGTTGTCGAGGTAGACGAGCGGATGCCCGTTGACCTCCTGGCCGAGAATGGGGAATTCGGCGCGCACCCGCTCGACGTCGAACAGGTTGCTCCCCCGTTGCAGTGGACGGTCCGCCGCCGCGTTCACTGGAGGATCTCCCGCAGGTCGCCGCCGCCCGGAAGATGCCCGAGCACCGCCGCCCCGATCGGCCCGCGGAGCCCGGGACGGGCGATTCGTTCGACCACGTCCCGCGCGAACCCGTAGGTGAGCATGCCGCGCGCCGCGCTCTCGGCGATCCCGCGCGCGCGCAGGTAGAACAGCATCTGCTCGTCGAGCTGGCCGATGGTGGCGCCGTGCGAGCACTTGACGTCGTCGGCGTGGATCTCGAGCTGGGGCTTGGTGTCGATCTCCGCGTTGCGCGACAGCAGCAGGTTGCGGTTGGTCTGGTGGGCTTCGGTCTTCTGCGCGTGTGGGTGCACGTGCACGCGCCCGTTGAACACCCCGCGCCCGCGCCCGCCGGCGATGCCCTTGTAGTACTCGTGGCTCGCGCAGTGCGGCGCCACGTGCTCGACGTTGGTGTGGAAGTCGGTGTGCTGGCGTCCGTTCGCCATATACAGCCCGTCGAGGGAGCAGCGCGCGTGCTCGTGGTCGAGGGTGACGTCGATGTCGTGCCGCGAGAGCCTGCCCCCGAGCGATACCGCCCAGGAGTGGAACGACGCGCCTCGCGCGAGCCTCGCTTCGAGCGCGGCGACGTGGTACGCGGCGGCGCCCGCCTGCTGCACCTTGTAGTGCTCGACGGCGGCATCCTCGGCGACGTCGATCTCGGTGACGACGTTGTCCAGGTATACGGCGCCGTCGAGTCCGAGGAAGTGCTCGACCACGGCGATACGCGCCCCCGCGCCTGCCGCGATCACGATCCGCGGGGAGTACGCGCGCTCGCGCCCCTCCGCCCCGGAGACGAAGACGAGGTGCACGGGCGCGTCGGCGACCGCCCCCGGGGCGGCCCGGACCACCGCGCCGGTGTCCATGAACGCGGTGTTCAGCGCGGCGAACGCGGTCTTCTCCGGGCGCACGATCCGCGCGAGCAGACTCTCGAAGAACGCGGCGTCGCGTTCGAGGGCGCGGGGGAAGTCCTCGACGGTGACGCCGGGCGGCAGCGCCTCGAGGTTCGAGAGCCCGGGGTCGAGCCGCCCGTCGACGATGACGAGGCGCGGGGCGCCGCCTCCGTCGAGGAACGCGCCACTTGTGCCGTTACCGCCGGGAAGCGTTCCGCTCGCGCCGTTGCCGGGCGCGGCGCGGGGAGCCGCCCCGGCGCCGTCGAGGTCGAACGCGCGTTTTTCTATGGGCGCCACGTTCGTGTACTTCCAGTGCTCGTTGCGGGGGGTCGGGAAGCCCGAGCGCGAGAATGCATCGGCCGCCGCGCGCCGCACGTCGCGCAGCCACGCCAGATCGTGGCCGGGCAGCGCCGGTTCGCGCCGGGCGAACGCCTCGGCGTACCGGGCCGCCGATGCCGCCGCGCCGTTCATGCCCCGGCCGCCGCCTCCCGCACCCATTCGTAGCCCCTCGATTCGAGCTCCAGCGCCAGATCCTGCCCCCCGGAGGTCGCGATGCGCCCGCCGCTCAGCACGTGGACGCGGTCGGGGACGATGTGGTCGAGCAGGCGCTGGTAGTGGGTGACGAGGATGATCGCCCGCTCCGGGCTCCTCAGCGCGTTGACACCCTTCGCGACGTCCTTGAGCGCGTCGATGTCGAGGCCGGAATCCGTCTCGTCGAGGATGGCGAGGCGCGGCTCCATGATCGCGAGCTGGAAGATCTCGTTGCGCTTCTTCTCGCCGCCGGAGAAACCGACGTTCACCCCCCGCTTGAGCAGCGATTCGTCCATGTGCAGGACGGCGAGCTTCTCGCGCACCAGGGCGAGGAAGTCCATCGCGTCGAGCTCGGGCTCCCCGCGGTGCTTGCGGATCGCGTTGACCGCGGCCTTGAGGAAGTAGGTGTTGTTCACCCCGGGGATCTCGACCGGGTACTGGAAGGCGAGGAAGAGGCCCGCGCAGGCCCGCTCCTCCGGCGCCAGATCGAGCAGCGGCCGGCCCTCGAAGAGGATCTCCCCCCCGGTGACCTCGTAGCCGTCGCGCCCCGCGAGCACGTGGGCGAGGGTGCTCTTGCCCGAGCCGTTCGGGCCCATGATCGCGTGGACCTCGCCCGGCGCGACGCGAAGGTCGAGCCCGGTGAGGATGTCCTTGCCGTCCACCGCAACGCGAAGGTCCCTGATTTCGAGCATCACCGGTCGTCCGTGGGGAGTGGGGGGATTGAGGGTTGCGCGCCAAGCGGGGCGGGGCGGATGGCCCGGCCATTCGGCGCTGGGCCGGATCAGCCGACCGCGCCTTCGAGGCTGACTTCAAGCAGCTTCTGGGCCTCCACCGCGAACTCCATCGGCAGCTCGCGGAACACTTCCTTGCAGAAGCCGTTGACGATCATCGAGACCGCGTCCTCCTCGCCGATGCCGCGCTGGCGGCAGTAGAAGAGCTGGTCGTCGCTGATCTTCGAGGTGGTCGCCTCGTGCTCGACCTTCGCGCTCGGGTTCTTCACCTCCATGTACGGGAAGGTATGCGCGCCGCAGCGGTCGCCCATGAGCAGCGAGTCGCACTGGGTGTAGTTGCGGGCGTTCTCCGCCCCCTTCCCGATCTGGACGAGGCCGCGGTAGGAGTTCTGCCCGCGCCCGGCCGAGATCCCCTTCGACACGACGGTGCTGCGGGTGTTGCGCCCGAGGTGGATCATCTTCGTGCCGGTGTCCGCCTGCTGGCGCAGGTTGCTGAGCGCGACGGAGTAGAACGCGCCGACCGAGTCGTCGCCGCGCAGGATGCAGCTCGGATACTTCCAGGTGATGGCCGAGCCGGTCTCCACCTGGGTCCAGGAGATCTTCGAGCCGTTGCCGCGGCAGTCGCCGCGCTTGGTGACGAAGTTGTAGATGCCGCCGGTGCCGTGCTCGTCGCCGGGGTACCAGTTCTGCACCGTGGAGTACTTGATCTCCGCCCCTTCGAGGGCGACGAGCTCCACCACTGCGGCGTGGAGCTGGTTCTCGTCGCGCGCCGGGGCGGTGCACCCTTCGAGGTAGCTCACGTAGCTCCCCTCGTCCGCGACGACGAGGGTGCGCTCGAACTGCCCGGTCTTGGCCGCGTTGATGCGGAAGTACGTGGACAGCTCCATGGGGCAGCGCAAGCCCTTCGGCACGTAGCAGAACGAGCCGTCGCTGAAGACGGCGGAGTTCAGCGTCGCGAAGAAGTTGTCGGTGTAGGGCACGACGGTGCCGAGATACGCCTCGACCAGCGCCGGGTGTTCGCGCACCGCTTCGGAGAACGAGCAGAAGACGATACCCTGCTCGGCCAGCTTGTCCTTGAAGGTGGTGGCGACGGAGACGCTGTCGAACACCGCATCGACCGCCACCCCCGCGAGGGCGGCGCGCTCGTGCAGCGGGATCCCGAGCTTTTCGTAGGTCTCGAGCAGCTTGGGATCGACCTCGTCGAGGCTCTTCGGGCCGTCGTCCTTCGATTTCGGGGCGGAGTAGTACGAGATCTCGTCGTAGTCGATCGGGGGATGGTGGAGGTTCGCCCAGCGGGGCTCGGACATGGTGAGCCAGTGCCGGTACGCCCGCAGGCGCCATTCGGTGAGGAAGGCGGGCTCCTGCTTCTTGCGCGAGATGAGCCGGACGACGTCCTCGTCGAGACCGGGGGGGACGGTGTCGGATTCCAGGTCGGTGACGAAGCCGTGCTGGTACTCCCGCCGGACCAGGGCGTCGATTTCGGTGTTGGGGGTGTCCATGCGCCGGCTTCTCCTCGGTGGGCGGATGGCTGCTCCGGGTTTCCGGTGGATCGGGCTCCCGGTCCGCCGAATTCCCGACTAAAACGGTCAGGTATTCTACGAGTACCCGATCAAATGGGTCAAGAATTCGATTGGGACGTTCGGCCGGGGCCACGGCCCCGTCGATCCGCGTCCCGGTGGCGGAGCACCGGAGATGGTTGCCGGCGCTACGCTGCCCGATGCCGGAACCCCGAACACAAGCACGACCCCGGCGATTTCGGATTGACGCCGCCGGCCCGGCCGCGGGCGGACAAATCGAAATGTGACTGGGTCGGGATCACCGAGCGGCGGTCGCGTTGCGACTGCTGCGCGAAGGCATTCTGCGGGGGTTGGTCAGTAAGCAGCGACCAGAGAGTGGTTGTATGGAATCGAACCGATCCGCACGGAGGGCTTGGCAGAGTTGTGTGATGTTCCTCCGAGCTGGATTACGAATTTTGCAGATGACGAAAGGACTCCGATCCCAGCCGGCTTCCGGAATCTTGAAGAGAGCTGCGTTCTCAAGGCAGTCCTCAAGAAGCGTCACCCTGCCAGCAGACGGTTCGCGCTTGCCGGAATCATCGGCGATCACTTGGTAGCCGACGAAGGCGCAGATCTTTTACCGATGACGGAGATGCGCACGGACCGACAGAGATTCCAGAGGGCATTCGCCCAGGTATTCCTTTGTCCGTTCGACACCCTTCGAGAATATCTGGGGAATCAGCCCCGCACGAGCCCTTTGGCCACACTCCGCCCGACGAACCCACTTGCGCAGCGTCTCGGCCGTGCAGCCTGTCTTCGACGCCACCGACGCGATCGCCGGCCATTGCGAGTCGTGCTCACCCTGGTTGTCCAGGACCAACCGCACGGCTCGATTCCGCACCTCCGCAGAGTATTTCGTTGTTGGTTTCATTCGCTCCTGCCTTCCGGTGACTCGCCGAGTGTAATCTCCGGAAAATCCGGGATGATTCACCCTGAACCCTCAGAGATAACCGCCTCATGACGTCAGAACCAATTTACCCTGGCTCTCGCGCGGCTCTCGTTCGGGGAGGCAGACCGTGCGGTGCCGGTCGGGGCCGGGAAGAAGGCGAAGCTGCGCCGCGCGACTCGTTCCGGCAGATTGTCGCAGGGTGACCGTGCGTGTCTTGCGCTGGCAAAATATACCGGCGGCACGCGCTCACCGGAGACAAGGTACGGATCACGGTTGAGAGCGATGTCGAGATCGAGTTCATCCGCGCGTGATGCCAAGTGCTCCCGCCGGTGGAAGCAGAGACGGCGCCAGTGCGATCCTGCCCTTGCAGCGCGTACGATGATGCATCTCACAACCGGCAATACAGTGCGAAACCACACGCGCTTTCCAGGAACTCGACACCGGTTCGACGAACAAGGAGGCGGCCATGGCTGAGCGCGCGCGGCGGCGGGAGGCGGCGGCGGTGCTCCGTATCCGGGGGCTCCACGTCTACTACGGTCAGTCCCACGCGCTGCAGGGGATCGATCTCGATCTCGCGCACGGCGTCGTCTCCGTGGTCGGCCGCAACGGCATGGGCAAGACCACGCTGTGCAATGCGATCATGGGACTTGTGCCGGTCGCGCGCGGCTCCATCCAGTTCGAAGGCGACGAGCTCGCCGGCTCGAACCCGAGCCGGATCGCGCACCACGGGGTGGGATACGTGCCGCAGGGGCGGCGGCTGTGGCCCTCGCTCACCGTGGACGAGCATCTGCGGCTGTGCGAGCGCGGGGCGCGCGGCGGATGGACCCGGGAACGCATCTACGACGCGTTTCCGCGCCTGGCGGAACGGCGCACGAGCCGGGGCGGCCAGCTCTCGGGCGGCGAGCAGCAGATGCTCGCGATCGCCCGCGCGCTGCTGCTCAACCCGCGCCTGCTGGTGATGGACGAGCCGACCGAAGGGCTCGCGCCGGTGATCGTGCAGCAGGTCGAGGACATGCTGATCCGGATCGGCGAGGAGGGCGAGGTCTCGGTCCTCGTCATCGAGCAGAACATCGGGGTGGCCACCGCGGTGTCGGACGACGTCGCGATCATGGTGAACGGGCGGATCCACCGGATCATGGATGCGGCGGCGCTCGCGGCCGACCGCGACCTCCAGCAGCGGCTCCTCGGTGTCGGCCGCCACGGCGAAGATGAATCGGGGCCGGGCGGTACTGGTGATGCCGTTGGCGCCGGCGGCGCCGGCAGGGCAGGCAGAGCCTCCGGAGCCGGCGGTGGCGCCGGCGTACCGGGAGCATCGGCGCCGGAGACCCCTGCACTGCGGCTCGTATCGGGTCACGGAGCCGGCCGGATCTGGATGTCGAACCCGGAGCCGCCGACCCGGTGGTCGAAGCCGGTGCCGGTCGCCGACTACGAGTCGGCCGCGGCGGATCTCGCCGGATCGCGGCGCCTGCGTGGTGCAGGCGGCCTGCATGACGCGGACGGCGCCCGCTATACGGGTGGCGCCCGCGATGCAGACGGTGTCCGCTATACGGACGGCGCCCGCCATGCGGACGGTCCCCATCCCAGGGGCGTCCCGCGTGCCGGGGGCGTCCGGCGTGCCGCGGGGGGCGGGCCGCTCCGGCCGCTTTCGCCGGAGGGCGATCCCGTGGTGCTCGTGATCGGCACCTTCGACACCAAGGGGGCCGAGCTCAAGTTCGTCCGGGACCGGATCGTGGAGGCCGGGCAGCGGGTGAAGCTGGTCGACGTCTCCACCTCGGGCCGGCCGTCGGCGGCGGACGTCCCGCCCCACCAGATCGCCGCCTGTCACCCGAAAGGTCCGAACGCCGTGTTCACGAACGACCGCGGGACGGCGGTGCGCGAGATGGCGCTCGCGCTGGAGCGCTGGATGTCGCGGCAGCCGGGCGTCTCGGGGGTGTTCTCCGCGGGCGGCTCCGGCGGCGCTTCGCTGGCCGCTCCCGCCATGCAGGCGCTGCCGGTGGGGGTGCCGAAGATCATGGTCACGACCGTCGCCTCGGGCGACGTGAGCCGCTACGTGGGCGCGTCGGACATCATGATGCTGTACTCGGTCACGGACGTGCAGGGCCTCAACGCCATCTCGCGCAAGGTGCTGGCCAACGGGGCGCACGCGCTGGCCGGGATGGTGGCCAACCGCGGCGACGAGACCTCGGCCCGCGCCCGTGCACGGGCGGGCGCCCGTACCACCGCCCGCCAGGAACGCCCGGCGATCGGCCTCACCATGTTCGGGGTGACCACGCCCTGCGTGCGGCAGGTGTGCGCGAGGCTCGAGGATCGCTACGACTGCCTCGTCTTCCACGCGACCGGCACCGGCGGGCGCTCGATGGAGAAGCTGCTCGACTCCGGGGAGCTGGCCGGGGTGCTCGACGTCACCACCACCGAGGTCTGCGACATGATGATGGGCGGCGTGTTCCCCGCGACCGAGGACCGCTTCGGTGCCGTGATCCGCACCCGTGCGCCCTACGTCGGCGCGTGCGGCGCGCTGGACATGGTCAACTTCGGTCCGCGCGAGAGCGTGCCCGAACGCTACCGGAGCCGGAACCTCCACGAGCACAACCCCCAGGTCACCCTCATGCGCACCACGGCGGAGGAGAACGACCGGATGGGGCGGTGGATCGGCGCGCGTCTGAACCTGATGGACGGTCCGGTCCGCTTCCTCCTCCCCGAGGGCGGGGTGTCCCAGCTCGACGCTCCGGGGATGGCGTTCCACGATCCGGGCGCCCGCGCGGCCCTGTTCGGGGCGCTGGAGGAAACGGTGCGCCAGACCGGGACGCGGCAGCTCGTGCGGCTGCCCCACCACGTCAACGACCCGGCGTTCGCCGACGCGCTGGCCACGGCGTTCGAGACGGTGGCGGGCGTCCGGGCGGCCCGTGCACGGGGCGGGAGGTAGGCGGGCGAAGCGCCCGGGTCCGTTTCAATGCCATGCCTCGCGCCTGCGGCGGAGGGCAGAATGCGAGAATTGCCGGATGTGCGCGTGCACGCTTGCAATTTGGACGTCGAGACGTAGCGATGTTCCTGGACTATGTTGTATCGGTAAGCACACCATCAGGAGATATTTTTCCTCTGGCGTCCGTTCTTGCGTGACCCGAAGGACGACATGGTTCTTGAGCTGGCTGTCACCGCGGATGCCGGTCAACTGGTGACGCACAATGTCCGTGACTTCAAGGGGGCGGAGGATTTGCAGGTGAAAGTGGTCACTTCCCGGCGACTACCTGACCGGCCTTGGTACAAGACGATGAGCACCCTCAGTCTCCGACTCCCCGACTCTCTTCACGACGAGCTGCGACGACTGGCGGACAGAGAGGGCATTTCCATCAATCAATTCGTTGCGAGCGCGGCGGCGGAGAAGCTTTCCGCTCTGCGCACGGCCTCTTACCTCAGGAGAGGGCCCGGCGGGGGAGCAGAAGGGACTTCGAGGCGGTTCTGGCGAAGATTCCGGACGTGCCACCACCGGAATACGATCGGATGCCGGATTAAGCCGGCCTCGAGGTGGTCGTCCCGGCCGCACTCACGCACACCGGCCGCCGGTACGGGATGACGTGCGTGATCTCCCCCGCCAGCCGGCGGTGCTTCACGTCCCGCCAGTACCGCGCGGTCAGCAGGTCGCCGTGGGCCGCGAGGAACGCTTTCCGCAAATCCGCCTCCATGGCGAGGAACTTGATGAACTCCTCGGGGAAGATGTCGTGCGGCCCGATGTAGTGTGTGGCCCCCGGGTCCATCAGGTCGAAGTCGTCGTCGGGCTCGGGCAGCTCGCGGAAGCGGCACTCCGTCACCAGCGCCACCTCGTCGTAGTCGTAGAACACCACCCGGCCCGAGGCGGTGACCCCGAAGTTCTTCAGCAACAGGTCCCCGGGAAAGATGTTGGTCTCCGCCAGATCCTTGATCGCCTGCCCGTAATCCAGGATCGCGGCGACGGCGCCGTCCCGCGCCGCCTCGCGGATGTAGAGGTTCAGGGGACGCACGCGGCGCTCGATATAGACACGGTTCAGGACCAGGTCGCCGCCCTCGCGCTGGACGGTTTCCGCCGCTCCTTCCAGCAGCTCCGCGAGGAGCCCCGGCTCGAAGCGATCCGCCGGGAGCTTGAGGTTCAGGAACTCCTGGGTGTCGATCAGGCGCCCGGCGTGGTCGTGCCGGGACACGAGCCGGTACTTGGAGACGACCTGTTCGCGGGTGGTGTTCTTCGGATAACCGAACAGGTCGCGGATCACCTTGAACACCAGGTTGAAGGAGCGGAGCGTGAACACGTGCATCACCAGGCCGGGGTCGCCCTCGGCGTGCACGAAGGGGTCGCGGCTCCGGCCCAGGTGGTCGGAAAAGGTCCGGAAGCGCTCGGTCTTGCCCTGGCGCAGCCTGCCCAGCACGGTGTACAGCTCGTCGATCGGCTTGCGCGGCAGGATGGAGTGCAGGAACTGCACCGCACCCACCACCGACGTGGGGTCGGTGAAGTAGTAGGAGCGCGTATAGCTGAATACGTTGGAGACCTGGGATTCCTCGAGCAGCACCGCGTCCACGCGGATGCCGTCTCCGGTGTTTTCGAGCGCCACCACGATCGGAAGCGTGAGGCGCTCGTGGATGATGCGTCCCACGAGATAGGCGCGCGCGCCCTGGAAGAAATGGGAGTCGATGAATTCCAGGCGCTGGAAACCGCCCGCGTCCATCCCGAGCCGGCCGGCGTGGTCGAGGACCTCGGCGGCCATGAAATGCGCATCGCGGCCGGCGTCCCGGTACGGCTCGCGGAACTTGAAGTCCCTGAGTATCCGCCGAAAGCCGGTCTCGACCTCGTGCCAGCATGGATAGCGGCGCCTGGCCAGCGATTCCAGCCCTTCGTCCGGCGGCGGCTGGATGAATTCGAGCATGCCGTCGGCGCCCACCGTGCCGAAGGTGCGCCGGCTGATGGAGTTGAAGAAGGTCTTCATGAAGCCGGCGTCGGGCACGTTCTCGAGCCGCGAGCCGTAGAGATCGCGCACCTGCCGCCAGCACTCGCGCCGGTCCGCCCCGGCGTCGAGCTCGCGGCGCAACTGGCGCTGTATCGTCAGGCACCACCTGTCGTACAGCTCCAGGCGCTCGCCGATGTCCTGGATCTGGCCCTTCCAGTCGCGCTCCTCGAAACGCCGCCGCGCGCGGTCGGTGATGCGTCTGAACTGCCGGTTGTAACGCTCGAACCCCTCGTAGATGAGCCGCGCGCAGCGCGCGATGTCCGGCCGCCGGCCCGCCACCGCCCGGCTCACATCATCCCGACCATGATGCGCCCGAACTCGGAGCAGGACACCCGGTTGGCGCCGTCCATCAGCCGGGCGAAGTCGTAGGTCACCTTTCGGCCGGCGATGGCGCCGTCCATGGCCGAGATGATCCGGTCCGCCGCCTCCCGCCAGCCCATGTAGCGCAGCATCATTTCGGCGGAGAGCACCAGCGAGCCGGGGTTCACCATGTCGCGGCCCGCGTACTTCGGCGCGGTGCCGTGGGTGGCCTCGAACACCGCATGCCCGGTGTCGTAGTTGATGTTGCCGCCGGGGGCGATGCCGATGCCCCCGACCTGGGCGGCCAGCGCATCGGAGAGGTAGTCGCCGTTGAGGTTGGTGGTGGCGATGACGTCGAACCCGCCGGGGCGGGTGAGCACCTGTTGCAGGGTGATGTCCGCGATGGCGTCCTTGCACAGGACCCGACCGGCGGCCAGCGCCGCGGCCTGCTCCGCGTTGGCGGCGTCCTGTCCCTGGTCCGCCACGGTGCGTTCCCACTGACTCCAGGTATAGGTCTCGGGGCCGAATTCCCGTTCCGCCACCTCGTACCCCCAGTTGCGGAACGCTCCCTCGGTGAACTTCATGATGTTGCCCTTGTGCACGAAGGTCACGCTCTTGCGGGCGTTGTCGATCGCGTAGCGGATCGCGGCCCTGGCCAGGCGCGCGCTGCCTTCCCGGGAGACGGGCTTGACGCCGATGCCGGAGGTCTCGGGGAAGCGGATCCTGTCGTAGGAGGCGGGGAAGGTCTCCTTCATGAGATCGAGGAACTTGCGGGCCTGTTCGCCGCCGGCCTCGAACTCGATGCCGGCATAGATGTCCTCGGTGTTCTCGCGGAAGATCACCATGTCCACCAGCTCGGGCTTGCGCACCGGCGAGGGCACTCCCTCGAACCAGCGCACCGGCCGCAGGCAGACGTAGAGGTCCATGATCTGGCGCACCGCCACGTTCAGCGAGCGGATGCCGCCGCCGACCGGCGTGGTCAGCGGCCCCTTGATCGAGACCAGGTACTCCTTCATGACCTCGATGGTTTCGTCCGGGAGCCAGGACCCCGTCAGGTGGTTGGCCTTCTCCCCGGCGTACACCTCCACCCAGTGGATCCTGCGGGCGCCGCCGTAGGCGCGCGCCACTGCGCCGTCCACCACTTCGAGCATGACGGGCGAGATGTCCACGCCGATGCCGTCTCCCGCGATGTAGGGGATGACGGGGTTGTCGGGGACGTTCAGCACCCCGTTTTCAATAGTGATCTTTCCGCCGTCGGAGGGGATCTCGATGTTGCCGGACATGGGAAGCGAGCCTTTGGGTGGAAGGAGGCGCCGGTGGGCCGGTGAATGAAGGGAGGAGCCGACGGTGGCATTCTTCCACAGGCCCGGGGGGGTGGACAAACGGGGTGGTCCCGATCGGTCCGCTCTTCCGCTCTCGCGAGGCACACGATCTCCGCGCACCGGCGAATCCCGAAGGGGTAGACTCCCGGGCCGAGGTGCGGCAGGAACGTCCCCCCATGAGACTCCGGAGAGCATTCTGGTCGGACATCATCGCGAGCCTCACGGCGGCGGGGCAGGGGCTCCTCGGCCGGCGGGCGGGAGGGCGATCGGGCGAGGACATCCGGGAGCTGTGCCGCGCCCTGCTCCGCACCAAGGGGGAGGCGTCGGTGGTGACCCTCGCCCGGAGCACGCTCGATGCATTCGCCCGTCTCGATGCCGGCGGGCGGGGGGAGTTCTTCGAGTTCCTGCGCAGCGACCTCGGCGCCGATCCCGCCGCCCTCGACGCGGCCCTCGAACGCTACCGCGCGTCGCCGGATCCGGAAACGGCGGCGGCGCTGGCGGCAGCGGCCGAGCCGCGGCGCCAGGAGCTGCTGCGCCTGATGAACACCGCCCCGGACGGAACGCGCGACATCGTGGCGATGCGGGTGGCCCTGCTCGCAGCGCTGTCCCGGCGCCCGGAGCTCAAGCTCGTGGACGACGACTTCGTGCATCTGCTCCGTTCCTGGTTCAACCGCGGATTCCTCGAGCTGCATCGCATCGACTGGCGCACGCCGGCGCTGGTGCTGGAGAAGATCATCGAGTACGAGGCGGTGCACCAGGTGCTCGACTGGGACGATCTGCGCCGCCGCCTGCAAGCGGACCGGCGCTGTTTCGGGTTCTTCCACCCCTCGCTGCCCGACGAGCCGCTCATCTTCGTCGAGGTCGCGCTGTGCAAGGGGCTGGCCGGCTCGGTCACGGATTTGCTGTTCGGGGAGGTGGAGCCGGACGTCGAGGCGGATACCGCCATCTTCTACTCCATCAGCAACTGCCAGCGGGGACTCGCCGGGGTCTCCTTCGGCAACTTCCTCATCAAGCAGGTGGTGCGGGAGCTGGCGGCGGAGATTCCGAGGCTGCGCCGGTTCGCCACCCTCTCCCCGATCCCCGGCTTCCGCAAGTGGCTGGTCCGGGTGGCGGAGCAGGGGCGGCTGCCCGCCGGGCCGGCCGGCGCAGCCGTGGAGCTCGACGGCATCGAGAAATCCGGCTGGCCGGCCGACGCCGCCCCCGGTGAGCACCTGAAAGGCAGCCTGACGCGGCTCTGCGCACACTACCTGCTGCGCGCAAGGAGGGGGATCCATCCGCTCGACCCGGTGGCGCGGTTCCACCTGCGCAACGGTGCCCGGCTCGAACGGATCAACTGGATGAGCGATCCGTCTCCGGCCGGCCTCGTCCAGTCCGCAGGCATGATGGTGAACTACGTCTATGACGAGGCGGCGGTGGTGGCCAACCACGAGGCATTCGTCAACGAGGGACGGATCGCCCATTCCCGAGCGATCGCAGTCCTCGCGGGACCGGCGGTGGAGCAGGGCGGTGGCGCCGGCATCCCGGTGGGTTGACTCGGGACAGGGAAGGGGGAAGGCAATGGAAGCGGCACAAGGGAGAGCCGGCCGGCGCTCGCGCCGGGGCGGCGGGCGCAGCGCCAATCTTCGCGGTGCGGGGCCGGCGGTCAGGCAGCTTCCCTGGGAGATCCCCGTGAACACCGACGCTCCCACCGAGCCGCTCACCGGGGAGCAGGTGCAGGCGATACACGACGGGGCGATGCGGGTGCTCGAGGAGATCGGGATCGAGTTCCTGAACGAGGAGGCCCGCAAGATCCTGAAGGCCGCCGGCTGCGAGACGCGCCCGGGCAGCACCAACGTGCGCATGAGCCGGGAGCTGGTGATGGAGAAGGTGGCCCTCGCGCCCCCGCGCTTCACCATCACCCCGCGCAACCCCGGGCGGGCGGTTCCCATCGGCGGGCGCCACATGGCGTTCGTCAACGTCTCCAGCCCGCCCAACTGCTCGGACCTCGACCGCGGGCGGCGCGTAGGCGACCGCGAGAGCTACCGCGACCTGCTCAAGCTCACCCAGTACTTCAACTGCATCCACATGGCCGGCGGCTATCCGGTGGAGCCGGTGGATCTGCACCCGTCGATACGCCATCTCGACTGCCTCTACGACAAGCTCACCCTCACCGACAAGGTCCCCCACGCCTATGCGCTCGGCACCGTGCGGATCGAGGACGTGATGGAGATGGTCCGCATCGCGGGCGGGCTCACGCCCGAGGCGTTCGAGGCGGCACCGCGCATGTACACCAACATCAACTCCTCCTCGCCGCTCAAGCACGACTGGCCGATGCTCGACGGCGCCATGCGGCTGGCGCGCCGCGGGCAGCCCGTCATCGTCACCCCCTTCACCCTGGCCGGGGCGATGGCCCCGGTGACCCTGGCCGGGGCGGTGACACAGTTCGTGGCCGAGGGGCTCGCCGCCATCGTGCTGCTCCAGTGCGTGAAGCCGGGCGTGCCCTGCGCCATCGGGTCGTTCACCTCGAACGTGGACATGCGCACCGGCGCGCCCGCCTTCGGGACCCCGGAGTACATCCGCGCGACCCAGATCTCGGGCCAGATGGCCCGCTTCTACGGGCTGCCGCTGCGCGCCTCCAACGCCTGCGCCGCGAACTGCCCGGACGCGCAGGCCGCGTGGGAGAGCGCGTTCTCGCTGTGGGCGGCGGTGGCGGCGGGGGTGAACGTGGTCTACCACGCGGCGGGCTGGCTGGAAGGGGGGCTGTGCGCCTCGTACGAGAAGTTCGTGATGGACTGCGAGACCCTGCAACAGATCATCGCCTACCTGAAGCCGGTGCCGGTCACGGAAGAGGACGTCGCGGTCGAGGCCATCCGGGAGGTGGGCCCCGCCGGCCACTTCTTCGGCTGCCGGCACACCCAGGATCGCTACGAGACCGCGTTCTACGGCCCCTTCCTCTCCGACTGGAGCAACTTCGAGAGCTGGGAGGAGCGCGGCGCGATCGACACCCCGCGGCGGGCCAACGCCATCTGGAAGAAGATCCTCGCCGAGTTCGAGGCGCCACCGCTCGACGAGGCGATCCGTGAGGAGCTCGAAGCCTTCGTGGAGCGGCGCAAGTGCGAAGGCGGGGCGCCGACCGACTTCTGACGCGAGACGTCACCAATCCGATCCCGAACGCCGGCCGGCGGACTTCCGAGCCCTTGCAGGAATGCCGGGCACGAGCCGGGGGCCGCACAACGCGGCCGCTTATCCGGCATCCAGCGCCGCGCAGGTGAGTTTATGCAGCAATCGGGGTACCTGTTCATCAGCCACGATCTCGAGGTGGTC
This sequence comes from uncultured Gammaproteobacteria bacterium, assembly GCA_958295465.1. Classification (GTDB taxonomy): domain Bacteria; phylum Pseudomonadota; class Gammaproteobacteria; order HK1; family HK1; genus HK1. Next base: position 4,625,522 of record OY282353.1, on the reverse strand, counting down.
CGGCATCTCTCCGATCGGGTGGTGATCATGTATCTCGGGCGGGTGGTCGAGCGCGCGCCCACCGCGGTGCTGTTCGGCAGGCCCAACCATCCCTATACCCGGGCGCTGCTCGCGGAGGTGCCGCGCATGGATTTGCGGCACCGCGCATTCGAGCCCATCCGCGGCGAGATTCCCTCTCCGCTCGATCCCCCGCAAGGCTGCCATTTCCATCCTCGCTGCCCGTACGCCGTGCCGCGTTGCCGCGCCGAGGCCCCCTGGCTGCGCGAGGTTGCCGCGGGCTACTGGTCGGCCTGCCATCTGAACGACATGGCGTGAGCGGGGATCCGGAAGACCGTGGTTCGGGCCGCGCAGGGTCAGGACATCACCGCGGTGATCGCCGCCGCGGCCACCACGTCGTCGACCGTCGCGCCGCGCGACAGATCGCACAACGGCCGCGCGAAGCCTTGCAGGAAGGGGCCGATGGCGCGCATCCGGCCGAGGTGCTCGCTCAGCTTGTAGCCGATGTTGCCGGCGTCGAGGTCCGGGAACACGAGGACGTTGGCCCTTCCCGCGACCTCGCTCGGGCTCTTGAGCTTCAGCGCGGCGACCCTCGGCACGATCGCGGCGTCGGCCTGGAGCTCGCCGTCGATCGCGAGCCCCGGTGCACGCGAGCACATGATCTCCACCGCCCGGCGGACCTTCTCCACCCGCACGTGCTTCGCGCTGCCGTGCGTGGAGAACGACAGCATCGCCACCCGCGCGGGGACCCCGAGCAGCTTCTCGGCGCTCCGGGCCGAGGCGATCGCGATGTCCGCCAGCGCCTCGGCGTCCGGCTCGACGTTGACCGCGCAGTCGGCGAAGACGAGCGGGTCCCCGCTTCTGCGGGGGTCCCCGCCTTCGCGGGGGGCCATGATGAAGAAGCTCGACGGGGTCGCGATGCCCGGAGCGAGGCCCACCGACATCAACCCGGCCTCGATGACCCGCGCGGTGGGCTGGTTCGCTCCGGCCACGAGCGCGTCCGCGTCGCCCGCCTTCACCGCCATCGCCGCGTAGAACAGCGGTCTTGCGAGCAGCCGCTTCGCCACCCGCTCGCTCGTCTTCGGCCGGCCTTCGACGTAGAGCACCGCGTATGCATCGAGTGCATCGCTCTCCGGCGGCGAGATGCTCTCGATCGGATCGAGCGGGACGCCGGCCGCCGCCGCTGCCGCTTCCAGCGCGGCGCGTTCCCCGATTAACATGGGGCGGGCGATGCCGCCGTCGTGCAGGCGTCTCGCCGCATGGAGGATCCTGGGGTCCTCGCCCTCCGGCAGGACGACGGTTCGGGGACGGGATTTTGCGCGTTCGATGAGGTGTTCGATGACGTCCATGGACAGCTCCCTGCCGTGCCGCATCCGCGAGGGTAATGAGCGGGCGCGGCCGGCGCCATACCGGAGCCGCACGGCGGCGGCGCGTGGAGGCATGGCCGATGGCTGACGCGACACGCCCCCCGATCGTCGAGGCGGACTACGTCGTCGCCGGCGCCGGCTCGGCGGGCTGCGCCCTGGCGGCCCGCCTGAGCGAGGACCCTTCGACCAACGTCCTCCTGCTCGAAGCCGGCGGCAAGGATTCCAATCCCTGGATCCACGTCCCGGTCGGCTACTTCAAGACCATGCACGACCCGCGCACGGACTGGTGTTACCGCACCGAGCCCGAGCCCTCGCTCAACGGGCGCAGCCTCGACTGGCCGCGGGGGAAGGTCCTCGGCGGGTCGAGCTCCATCAACGGCCTGCTCTACGTCCGCGGCCAGCCGCGGGATTTCGACCACTGGCGCCAGCTCGGCAACGCCGGCTGGTCGTTCGAGGACGTGCTGCCCTACTTCATCAAGGCCGAGGACCAGGAGCGGGGGGCGGACGAGTGGCACGGCGCCGGCGGCCCCCTGGGGGTGAGCGACATGCGGGTGCGGCGCGACGTATGCGACGCGTTCATCGCCGGCGCGGAGGAGATCGGGATCCCCCGCAACGATGATATCAACGGGGCGAACCAGGAAGGCGCGGGCTATTTCCAGCTCACCATGCGCAAGGGCTTTCGGTGCAGCACTGCGGCCGGCTACCTGCGTCCTGCCCGCCGGCGCCCCAACCTGCGCATCGTCACCGGCGCGCACGTCCACCGCCTGTGCTTCGAGGGCCGGCGCGCGGTCGGGGTGCGTTACGCCATCGGGGCCGAGGTGCACGAGGCGCGGGCGCGGGCGGAGGTGCTGCTCTGCGCGGGCGCGATCGGCTCGCCGCAGATCCTCCAGCTCTCGGGGGTCGGACCGGCGGATCTGCTGGCGCGCCACGGGATCGAGCCGGTGCACGACCTGCCCGGCGTCGGCGGGAACCTCCAGGACCATCTCCAGCTCCGCGCGGTGTACAAGTGCACCCGGCCGACCCTCAACGACGAGGTGAACCACCCCTTGCGCAAGATGCTCATCGGGATCGAGTACATCCTGAAGCGCAGCGGGCCGATGAGCATGGGCGCGAGCCAGGTCTACGCCTTCGCCCGCACCCGCCCCGAGCTGGAGACGCCCGACGTCCAGTTCCACTTCCAGCCCTTGAGCGCCGACAAGCCGGGGGAGGGCCTGCATCGCTTCTCGGCGTTCACCTCATCGGTATGCCAGCTCCGCCCGGAGAGCCGCGGCCGGGTCCGCATCAAGCATCCCGACCCCTACGCCTACCCGGCCATCGAGCCGAACTACCTCGCCACCGCGCTGGACCGCGAGACGGCGGTGGCCGGGCTCAGGATGACGCGCGCCATCGCCGGCACGCGCGCGATGCGCCCCTTCGTGGAGGAGGAGCTGCTCCCCGGACCGGAAGCACGCACCGACGAGGAGCTGCTGGAGGCGGCACGGGGCATCGCGGAGACCATCTACCACCCGGTGGGGACGTGCGCGATGGGGCAGGGACCGAACGCGGTGGTCGATGAGCGGCTGCGCGTGCACGGCATCGGGGGGCTGCGCGTCGTGGACGCCTCGGTGATGCCGGCGATCACCTCCGGGAACACGAACGCCCCGACCATCATGATCGCGGAGAAGGCCGCTGACATGGTCCGCGCCGACGCGGCGCGCGGCTGAACCGAACGCTCAAGGCAAGGGGCTTCGAGCCAGCTCCCTGGCTCTCCGATCCGGGATGGTCGCTCACCTCCGTCATCACCGCGGACGTCCGGCAGTGGACCCCGTTCATCCTCTCGCTCGCCGCGTTGCAAGGGTTGAGGGATGGACCCGAAGACCCCGGAGCGTCGGCGGGACTCGCCGGAGCCGGCGTGCGGGCGTTGCTCGGCAGGAAACGCCCTGTCTCGACCTTGAATTCGGCGATGGATCCGGACACCGCGCCCGGTGCGCCGCCGTCCACCGCCTCGGGAGAAGCGATGCGGTCAGCCGGCCAGCACCTCCATCGGTTCCCGGTAGTCGTAGCCCAGCGCCTCGGCGACCTCCCTGCACGTGACTTCGCCGGCGTGCACGTTCAGGCCGTTGCGCAGGTGCGGATCGCCGGTGAGGGCCTGGCGGTAGCCCTTGTCCGCGAGGGTGAGGACATGCGGCAGGGTGGCGTTGTTGAGCGCGAACGTCGAGGTCCGCGGGACCGCGCCCGGCATGTTCGCGACGCAGTAGTGGACCACGTCGTCGACGATGTAGGTCGGGTCGCTGTGGGTGGTGGGGTGCGAGGTCTCGATGCAGCCGCCCTGGTCGATGGCGACGTCGACCACGACCGAACCCGGCTTCATCCGGCGAATCATGTCGGCGGTGACGAGCTTGGGGGCGGCGGCGCCCGGGATGAGCACGCCGCCGATGACCACGTCCGCGTCGGTCACGTGGCGGTCGATGGCGGTGCGGGTGGAGTACACGGTGTCGAGCGGGCGCCCGAACTGGCGCCACAGGGCCTTGAGCGCCTCGGGCGAGCGGTCGATGACCCATGTATCCGCGCCCATCCCCATCGCGATGTGGGCAGCATGGGTGCCGACCACCCCGCCGCCGATGACGACCACCTTGGCGGGCAGCACGCCGGGTACCCCGCCCAGCAGCATCCCCTTGCCGCCGTTGACCTTCTCGAGCGCATGGGCCGCGGCCTGGATGGAGAGCCGGCCCGCGACCTCCGACATCGGTGCGAGCAGGGGCAGGCCGCCGGCCGGCGAAGTCACCGTCTCGTAGGCGATGCACACCGCCTTGCTCTTCACCAGGTCCGCGGTCTGCTCGGGATCGGGGGCGAGATGGAGGTAGGTGAACAGGATCTGCCCCTCGCGCAGCATCGCGCGCTCGCCGGCCAGCGGCTCCTTGACCTTGACGATCATCTCCGCCCGCTCGAAGACTTCCGTCGCGCTGGCGGCTATCACGGCTCCCACCGCGGCGTACTCGGCATCCCCGGCGCCTATGCCATCGCCCGCGCCGTGCTCCACGAGCACCTCGTGGCCGTGCAGGATCACTTCGTTCACGCTGTCGGGCGTGAGTCCTACCCGGTATTCGTGGTTCTTGATCTCCTTCGGTACTCCGATGAGCATGGAGACGGCCTCCCTGTTGTGTGAAATGTACGGTGGATCCCCGGCGCCGAGGCTTCGCCCGCGCGTCCTTCCGCCATCGTCCGGCTCCATCACCCGCGGCGCCGCATGACCGGGGAGCCGGGATGGCGATCCGCCGGTGTAGTTTGGCTGACGACGGCGGATGGAACCAGACTTCATTGGGCTCGATCACGCCCTGGTCGCGGTGCGCGGGAGGTGAAGGCGTGAACGAGATGCCGGGCTGGATCCTCGAAGCGACGGGCCTGGACGGGCCGGGCTTCCTGTACGGCGTGGCCGCGGTGCTCGCGGGCGCCTGGCTCAAGGGCTACACCGGCTTCGGTGCATCCATGCTGTGGATGACCAGCCTCTCGCTCCTGCTCCCGCCGCTGCAGGTCGTTCCGATGGTCCTGATGTTCGAGGTCGTCACCAGCATCGCCCTTCTGCCACGGATCTGGAAGGACGTGCGATGGCGGTCCATCGGGCTTCTGCTGCTCGGCACCTGGGCCGCGACGCCTGTCGGCATCCATGTCCTCTCCAGTCTGCCCGCGGCGCCCATCCGCATGGCGCTCGCGGTCGTCGTCCTCGTCGCCGCGATCCTGATCCTGCGCGGCTTCGCGCTCGCGAAGGAGCCCGGCCGGCCCGCGACGGCCGGCGTCGGACTCATGGCCGGAGTGCTCAACGGGAGCATGGGGATCGTCGGCCCGCCGGTGATCCTGTTCTACTTCTCCTCGCCGATCGGCGTGGTCGCGGGACGGGCCTCGATCATCGCCTATTTCATCGGTACCGACAGCGTCGGAACGTTGATGTTCGCGGCCCGAGGGCTGATCGACGAGAGCGTCTGGTGGCGTACCGCGGTTTTCGTGCCGATCCTGCTCGCCGGGGTCGTGGCCGGCAATCGCGGCTTCGTCAAGACCGATCCCGAGACCTTCAAGAGGGTTGCGCTCTTCGTGCTGATGGCCCTCTCCGTGCTCCTCCTCGCGCGAGCGGTGTGGCCGGGGTGATCCGGGCCGGATTCCGGAGGACCGGAAGGGGAGCGGACATGCGCATCGATCCGGCGCCCGACGGTGCCCCGCGCCGGCCAGGCGGTTGGCCGGTTGCCGGCGCAACGGATTTCCTTCAAGCCGGGAATTCCCGGCAATTCCCGGCAAGCCCGAAGCTGTCCGTTGAACCGCTACGACCAGACGCCCGGACGGCAGGGAAGGCCGCGAAATCCGATCGCACGACCATGACCGGAACGCCGGCGGGAATCGCCGCCCGTACGCGCGGTCGCTTGTCCCTGCACGCGGCGAGCCGATACAGTGCGCCGGATCGGCGCGCCGATCCGCTCCTGCCGCCCCCGGTACCTGGCCATGAACCTGCTTCGCCCCGAGATCGCCACCCTGGAGCAGAACGGAATCACCAGGGTCGCCCTGCCGCGCATCGACGATCCGGATGTGATCGCGCTGTGGTTCGGCGAAGGAGATCTCGCCACCGAGGGGTTCATCCGCGACGCCGCGAAGCAGGCGCTCGACGACGGCGATACGTTCTACACCCACACCCGCGGCCGGCAGGACCTGCGCGACGCGCTGAAGCGCTACCTCGACGCGCTCTACGGGATCGACCTCCACCCGGATCGGATCACCGTGCCCGGGGCCACCATGCTCGGGCTCACCATCGCCGCCCAGATGGTGCTGAGCACCGGCGACCACGCGATCATCGTGGGTCCGGCATGGCCGAACATCGACAGCACGTTCCGTACCACCGGGGCCGAGGTGGAGTACGTGCGCCAGCGGCGGACGGGCACCGGATGGCGCCTCGACCTCGACGACGTCCGCGCCGCGCTACGCCCGAGGACCCGGGCGCTGTTCGTCAACACCCCCTGCAACCCCACCGGCTGGGTGATGCCGCCCGATCAGCAGGCCGAGCTTCTGGAGCTCTGCCGGGAGCGCAACATCCTCCTGATCGCCGACGAGGTCTACCACCGCAACGTGTTCGACGGCGACGTCGCGCCGTCGTTCCTGTCCATCGCGAGGAATGACGATCCGGTGATCGTCGTGAACGGTTTCTCCAAGGCCTGGGCGATGACCGGCTGGCGGATCGGATGGGTGGTCGCGCCGAGCCGGTTCGCCGAGGCGTGGTCGATCCTCTCCGAGTGCTTCAACACCGGGGCGACCGTCTTCGTGCAGCGCGCCGCCGTCACCGCGCTGGAGCGCGGGGAGGAGGTGGTCGCGCGGCTGCGCGATCAGTACGCCCGGGGGCGGGCGATCGTGTCCGAGGTGCTGTGCCGCTGCCCGCGCATCGAGCTCACCGAGCCGCGGGGCGCGTTCTACGTATTTCCCCGGGTACGGGGGATGCGGTCGAGCCTCGCGTTCGCGCAGGGAGTGCTGGAGGAGGAGAACGTCGGCATCGCTCCGGGATATACGTTCGGCCCCGGCAACGAAGAGCACTTCCGGCTGTGCTTCGCGCAGTCACACGGGCGCCTGCGCGAAGGGCTCGAACGGATCGTCCGGTACGTCGAGCGCCACGACAACGAATTCGTGCCGGCTGAGGAGGGTTGAGGAGCAGGGGGCCGCCATATCCTTTTGGTCTGTACGACACGCTGGGGAACGTATGGGAGTGGGTCGACGACTGTGAGGGTGACTGTGACCGCCGGGGGTTGCGTGGTGGCTCGTGGTGCAGCGCTCCGGACTTCATGCGTTCCGCGAACCGCTACGGGTATCCCGCCGGAACCCGGTACTTCGACGCCGGGTTCCGAGTTGCCAGATCGCTGGATTGAGCATCGAGCGCCGGGTTCGCGTGTCAGGACGCCGCGGTACGCGCCGTCCGGTGGTTGTCGTCGGATCGGTCCGGTGCGCGCGTCAAGACCCTCGAATCCCGATGTCACGCACCGAACGGCCCGCCTCCTCCGGAACGCCGAGCGTCGCGTGCTCCGCCGCGACCAGCTCGATACGGCGGGCGACGTCGCCGGGGAACGGGCTGGTGCGCACCCCGCCTTCGCCCTGGACGACGTGTAGCATCATCACGTCCATGGTGGCCGCGCAGTAGCCCTCGCCGCTGGCGAACAAGCGGTGGAACACACGCAGCCGCTTCGCATCCGCGCCGAGGACGAAGCTCTCGACGTGCAGCCGCTGCCCGAGCGAGAGCTCCCGCGCCCACGTGAGATGGGCTTCCACCGAGTAGAGCGTCCCCCCGGTTCGCGCCCGATAATCCGCGTGCAGCCCCAGATGATCCTGGACCCGCCAGCTCGCCTCGCCGAATGCGACCGCATAACAGCCGTCGTTCATGTGCCGGTTGGCGTCGACCCACTCCGTGAGCACCTCGCCTTCCCACAGCCTCAGTGCACCGGTCATGACCGGACCCCCGCGATTCAGCCGGCCCTGGCGAGGAGGCGGTTCACCGCGCAGAGGATCGCGCGCAGCGACGCGTTCGTGATGTTGGGGTGCCTCCCCACTCCGAACAGCACGTCCCCGGACTCGCCGGCCACCTCGACGTACGCCACGGCCGTCGCGTCGGCGCCCCGCCCAAGCGCGTGCTCGTGGTAGTCCTTGACCGATATCTTCACCCCGCAGTCGGATTCGAGGGCGTCCACGAAGGCGGCGATGGGTCCGTTGCCCCGGCCGGTGATGGTGAGCGCCTCGCCGTGGCGGCGGATGGTCGCGGTGATCTTCCGGCGCTCCGAGGCATGGGTGTCCGGCACCGACCAGTGCTCGACGAACTCGTACGGGCCGTCCTCGCGCAGATACTCCGATTCGAACCGCTTCCAGATGGCCTCGGAGCTGATCTCGGTGCCGCTCTGGTCGGTGACGTCCTGCACGATGCGGCTGAACTCGACCTGGAGGGCGCGCGGCAGGTCCAGGCCGTGGTCGGCCTTGAGGAGATAGGCCACCCCGCCTTTTCCGGACTGGCTGTTGACCCGGATGATCGCCTCGTAGTCGCGTCCCACGTCCTGCGGGTCCACCGGCAGGTAGGGCACTTCCCAGAGGCCGGAGTTGCTTCGCTCCATCGCGTTCATGCCCTTCTTGATCGCATCCTGGTGCGATCCCGAGAACGCGGTGTAGACGAGCTCGCCAGCCCACGGGTGCCGGGGGTGGACCGGAAGCTGGTTGCAGAACTCCGCCACGCCCTTGAGCCGATCGATGTCGGAGAGGTCGAGCTCGGGGTCGATCCCCTGGGTGAACAGGTTCATCGCGAGGTTGACGACGTCCACGTTGCCGGTGCGCTCGCCGTTGCCGAACAGGGTGCCCTCCACCCGATCCGCCCCGGCCATCACCGCCAGCTCCGCCGCCGCCACCCCGGTGCCCCGGTCGTTGTGGGGATGGAGGCTGATGACGCAGCGCTCGCGGTACCGGAAGTTGCGGATGAACCACTCGATCTGGTCCGCGTAGACGTTGGGGGTCGCCATCTCCACCGTCGCGGGGAGGTTGATGATCGCCTTCTTCTCCGGCGTCGGCTCCCACACGTCGCAGACCGCTTCGCAGACCGAGACCGCGAAGTCGAGCTCGGTGCCGGTGAAGCTCTCGGGCGAGTACTGGTACACGATCTCCGAACCGGTCATGCCCTCGGCGAGCTCGCGCACGAGCCGGGCGCCGCTGACCGCGATGTCGGCGATGCCGTCGCGGTCGAGGCCGAACACCACCCGGCGCTGCACGGTGGAGGTCGAGTTGTAGAGATGGAGGATCGCGCGCCGGCAGCCCGCGAGGCTCTCGAAGGTGCGCCGGATCAGGGGCTCCCGGGCCTGGGTGAGCACCTGGATGGTCACGTCCTCGGGGATGCGGCCTTCGTCGATCAGCTTGCGCGCGAAGTCGAAATCGGTCTTCGAGGCGGACGGGAAGCCGACCTCGATCTCCTTGAAGCCCATGCCGGCGAGGGTTTCGAACATGTGCAGCTTGCGCCGGCCGTCCATCGGGTCGATGAGCGCCTGGTTGCCGTCTCGCAGATCGACGCTGCACCACACCGGGGCGCGGGTGATGGTGCGGCCCGGCCACTGCCGGTCCGGCAGGTCGATCGGCTTGAACGGCTGGTACTTCCCGGTCGGCATCCTGTTCATGGGGTCATGTGCTCGAGGTGGCGGGCTCCGCGTGCCGTGACGCCGTTCCATGCGAATGGTGACCGTCGGCACGGTCGCCTGGCGATTCCACCACGCGGGACCGCCGGCATCCACGGCCGGCGCGGCAACGGGCGAGAAACGGGTTTGTTCCATGCGAGTGTAAACGACACGGCTGCAAGTGGGCAGGACGGTCCCGGCCGTATTCCGCCGCGGTACGCCGTCCCGACATGGCCGGTTCGGGCCTGCCCCGCTTCTTCCAGGTGCCGGTGCGCCGGATCCCGATTGGGAGGCTCCGCGCGCAGACGGGGCGATTCCGATCGGCCGTCGCGCGGTTTCCAGGGAGTATGGGCATCGAGCGGCTGCCGGGAGTTGCACGGCCGCATCGTTGAGAGGGGGGCGGATATGGGCTACGGTATCCACTGTGCACCCGTCGGGAACGGGTGCTCCAGGGGGAGGGTCCACCGCGCTCCTCAACCATCGCGCCCGGGAGGTTCAATGTTCGAGTACGACCAGGACATCGTTGAGGTGCTCCTCAACGACAACGAGCAGTTCCAGATCCTCTACAAGCAGCACAACACACTCAAGGCAAAAGTCCGCGATGCCGAGATCGGCGTATTGCCGCTCGATGACCTCAGCCTCGGCACGATGAAGAAGGAAAAGCTCCTCGCCAAGGACAAGATGGCGGCGATGATCGAGCAGTACCGGCGAGAGCACGTCTGATCCGTCGTGCGGGCTTCCCCGGCGACGGAGACATTCGTTCGAAGGTCCTCCCGCGGGCCGCCCCGCGGCCCCCGCCGGTGGCGGGGGCGGTTTCTCCTCGATATGCCTCCCTTCAGGAGAACATCGACGGCAGACCGGCCACCCGCCGTTGGAAGGGGCGGGTCGAGCCGCCCCGCTGCCTCTCACGCCGACGCTTCCGACCGGGAACGTATACTCGACGCATGGACGCCGATGAGCCGAATCGCAGGCGGCGCCGGACGGGCTCCCGCGGCCCGCGGCCGCCGCGGCTCCAGTTCGAGCGTGTGAGGCGCATCGGCATCGAAACGGAGCGATACCGATGACCGAGGAAGTGTTCAGGCAGGATGCGTACGCAAGGTCTTGCGAAGCCCGCGTCACCGCGGTGGATGAAGCCGGGATTCGCCTCGACCGCACCGTCTTCTACCCGCTCGGAGGCGGTCAACCGGGCGACAGTGGCGAGCTGGTCCTCCACGATGGGACCGCCATCCGCATCGTCGATACCCGCAAGGGCGCGGCCCCGGACGAGATCGTCCACGTTCCGGAAGCATCGGCCGATCCCGCCCTCGCCGGCTCCGGGGTCACCGCTCGCATCGACTGGGATCGCCGGCATCGCCTGATGCGGATACATACCTGCCTGCACCTCCTGTGCTCGCTCATTCCGGCGCCGGTGACCGGCGGGTCCATCCGGGACGGGAGCGGCCGGCTCGACTTCGACCTCCCCGAGAGCACGCTCGACAAGCAGGACCTCACCACCCGGCTCAATCGGCTCGTGGCCGAAGATCACCCCGTGAATCCGCGCTGGATCAGCGAGGAAGAGCTCGATGCGAACCCATCGCTGGTGCGCACGATGTCGGTGGCGCCCCCGCGCGGTCGGGGAAGCGTGCGGCTGCTCGACATCGAAGGCGTGGACTTGCAGCCCTGCGGCGGCACCCACGTGGCCTCCACCGGCGAGATCGGGCCGGTGCGGGTGACGAAGATCGAGAAGAAGGGCCGCCAGAACCGCCGGGTGATCGTCGCCTTCGACGGCTGACGGGCGCTCCCTGCACGGTGAGACCGCGGGCCGGGCGGGTCCGGCGCCCGCCGGGCGGCAAGTCCTGGAGGGGACGGGCAGAACCGCCGCGTGGATGTCGGCTTCGACGGCTGACGGGCGCTCCCCGCACGGTGGCACGGCGGGCCGGGTGGGTCCGGCACCGCCGGGCGGCAAGTCCTGGAGGGGGCGGGCAGAACCGCCGCGTGGATGTCGCCTTCGACGGCTGACGGGCGCTCCCTGCACGGTGAGACCGCGGGCCGGGCGGGTCCGGCGCCCGCCGGGCGGCAAGTCCTGGAGGGGACGGGCAGAACCGCCGCGTGGATGTCGGCTTCGACGGCTGACGGGCGCTCCCCGCACGGTGGCACGGCGGGCCGGGTGGGTCCGGCACCGCCGGGCGGCAAGTCCTGGAGGGGGCGGGCAGAACCGCCGCGTGGATGTCGCCTTCGACGGCTGACGGGCGCTCCCTGCACGGTGGCACGGCGGGCCGGGTGGGTCCGGCGCCGCCGCTTGGACGTCCCATACGAAGGCTGACGAATGCTTCCGGACGGCGCCGCGGGCAGGGGCGTCACCCGCCGAGCAGCAGATCCTTCGCCGCGTTGAGCTTCGCTGCGAGGTAGTCCGAGCCGCCGCGGTCGGGGTGGAGCCGCTGGATGAGGCGGCGGTGCGCCTCGATGATCTCCTCCCGCGTCGCCTCCGGCCCGAGCCCCAGCACCGCCCGCGCTTCGTTCTCGCTCATCTCGCCCGAAGCATCGCCGGACGGCGGCTCCTCGCGCTCGCGCCAGCCCTCGCAGGTGCGGTCCAGATACGCTTCGAGCACCACCGCGGACTGCCGGTCCGACCGGCACTCGGTGAGCAGCGCGAGGAGGTCTTCGAGGGCGAGCGAGCCGAGCGCGCGCCCCTCGTACCTGCCCCGGAGCACGGCGCCGTCCATCTCTCCGGTGTCGTGGTCGAGCCGCATGCTCAGGAACGCGGTCTCGACCTCCGAAGTCTGGCCCGGGGTGGGGCCCGGGGAGGCGCCGGCCTTCATGCGGCTGGTGAACGCCCTGATGGTGTTGAAGGTCTGGAACAGTCCGACCGCGCGGTACGCCAGCGGCACCAGGGCGGCCAGACCGGCGAACAGGGGATGCAGCTTGCCGGTGATCAGTGCGAAGAACAGGACGATCCCGCCTCCGATCAGCAGCGCGCGGTTGCGGACCCGCTTCTGCTTCGACTTGGGGACGCGCTTGTACCAGCTAATGAAGAAAAGCACCGCGACCAGGGCGGCGAGCAGCAGGATCGGGTGCATGTCCGGCTATCTGTGCGGGCCGAGCGAATGCGTGAGACGCTTGATCGTGCCGCCTTCGCGCCGGCCGAGATCCTCCAGCGCCTCGCGGCCACCCGCCGCGTAGACCGCCACCGCGCGCAGCAGGTCGCGCAGCTCCGCCGCGCTCGACGCATCGAAGCGGCAGTACGCCCCTCCGGTCAGGGTGGCGATTTCCCGGAAGGCGCGTTCGGCTACGGGGTCGTGGCCTTCCTGGAACACGAACATCGGGACGGCCAGCAGGCGCAGGGGGCCGGCCGCCGCGCACAGCCGATCGACGTCCTCCTCGACGCAGTCGCCGACGAAGACCACCGCATTCACCCGGGAACGTTCGGCTTCGGTCTTCGCATGGCGCAGCACGCGCTCGATCTGGGTGATGCCCGCGGCGCAACGCACCGCGCTCATGTGGCGCAAGAGCGAATCCGAGCTCATGAGCCAGGGCGTCGCCTCGAAGCCGTTGAACCCGCCGTAATGGCAGAGCTGCACCGACAGCCCGCCGGCCCGCGCCGCCTCGGTGAACATCTCGCCCTGGATCCGGCACGCGCGGTCCCAGGCCGGTTCGCGGCTGGCGGTCGCGTCCATCGCGAACAGCAGGCGTCCCCGGGTCTTCGTCCGCCCGACGGGCGTGACCGACGCCACGTTGCGCAGGAAGGCATCGACCTCGGCCGACGTGGACTGCGTCGGGAGCTTGTTGCGGTCTCCGGTCATCGGTGGCCGGTCATCTGGCGGGCGGCTTCGAGCGGCGGGCGATCATAGCACCCGCTCCGAGAAGCGCCGGTCCGCCTGAACGTGCGAGCTTGAACCCTTCATCGAGGAGGGGGACCCGCGCCCGGCGGATTGGCACAACGCCCCGGAAACGGCGCTCCCGGAGCAGGTCGGCAGCAAATGAATTTGTCCGTTTCCGGGAAGACGAGCGTCGTGGAATTGACCCGATTTCGTGGACACCTGACCCTTTGGGGGGGAGGTATCCACCATGCCGAAATCGAATCAGGCCCAATTCCGTATCGCCACGATGGCCCGAGTGCCCGGAGCCTCCCAGGCACGAACGGGTTCCATGCGTGGCGTCAACGAGGGTGTTCGGCACGAGAGCGCAGCGACGAAGCACTACACTGCCCGCGTGCGTGCGATTCACGCGCACGACCGGGGGAGAAGCTACGGGGCGCCGCGCCTCGGCGCGGGGGTGTCGATGCAGGGCGGCGCCCGCCCTGGGCCTGCACGGGCGGGCGCTGAAACCGGGCCCGCCGGACGGTGACGGGCTCCATGTCCGGTACGTCGCCGGAGAGATGCCGCCGAGGCCGGTGCGGGGGCCACGTCCGGTTGGTTTACACTGGCCTGCCCCCGGCCCACCGCAGGAGGAACCCCGTCATGACCGGCGACCGGCGAGAGGACAGAACCTACAGTGAAGCGGAGATCAAGGCGAAGCTCGAAGCCGGGCTGCCGCACTGGTACTACGAAGACGGCTGGATCAGGCGCCGCTACCGGACCAGCGGCTGGAAGGGGACGCTGATGGTGATCAACGCCGTCGGCCATCTCGCGGAGGCCGCCTGGCACCACCCCGACATCACCGCCTCCTACGCCTTCGTCATCGTCAAGCTGATGAACCACGCGGCCAAGGGCGTGACCGACAAGGACTTCGAGCTGGCACGCAAGATCGAGGAGTTCGTCCACTGGCAGCCGGGCGAGGAGGGCGGCGCCCTGGAAGGGACGCCCAGGGATCAGAGGTTCCGCTACATCAAGTACGACTGAATGGGCGAGCGCATCCTCTTCCTCACCGGCCGCCTCGCGCACGACAGCCTGTGCCGGGAGCTCGAGGGGCTGAAGAAGAGGCACTTCTCCTGTCGCGTGCACGAGCTGGGGTTGCAGGTGGCGGGCCTGATGACGGCGGACATGATCAGGCGCCGCCTCGCCGATCCGGGGGACGCGCAACGCATCATCGTTCCGGGGCTGTGCGGCGGCGACGTCGAAGCCCTCTCGCAAGCCTACGGGGTGCCGGTGGAGCGCGGCCCCAAGGACCTCAAGGACCTTCCCGAATACTTCGGCACGACGGGCCGTCGGCCCGATCTGAGCGAGCACCGGGTCACGATCCTGGCCGAGATCGTGGACGCGCCGAACATGGGCGTCGAGCAGATCCTGGAGCGGGCTGCTGCCTACCGGGCGGACGGCGCGGACGTCATCGACCTGGGCTGCCTGCCCGGCGTCGCCTTCCCCCATCTGGAGGATTCGATCTCGGCCCTGAAGCACGAGGGCCATGCGGTCAGCGTCGATTCGCTGGAGCCGTCGGAGCTCGAACGGGGGGCCGCCGCGGGCGCCGACTACCTGCTCAGCCTCAAGGAAAGCACCCTGCACATCGCCGGAGAGGCAGCCGGCACGCCGGTGCTGATCCCGGAGCGGCCCTCGGATCTGCCCTCCCTGTACCGCGCGGCCGAGGCACTGGCCGCGCAAGGCCGGCGCTTCCTGCTCGACCCCGTCCTGGAGCCGATCCACTTCGGCTTCACCGAGTCGTTGCTGAGGTACCACACGGTCCGCCGGCGATATCCCGACGCCGAGATCATGATGGGTATCGGCAACCTGACCGAGCTCACCGACGCCGACACCACGGGGATCACCGCGGTGTTGATGGGGGTGGTGTCGGAGCTCGACGTCGGAGCCGTCCTGACCACCGAGGTCAGTCCCCACGCGCATACGTCGGTGCGGGAGGCGGACATCGCGCGCCGCATCATGTGGGCGGCGAAGCGCGACGGGAATCTGCCGAGACGCTACCACCCCGGCCTGATGGCGTTGAGGGACCGCAAGCCTTTTCCCCATACGTCCGACGAGGTGGCGCAGACCGCGGCCGCGGTGAAGGATCCCAGCTTCCGGATCCAACTTGCCCGGGAGGGTATCCACGTCTACAACCGCGACGGCCGGCAGCTCGCGACCGACCCTTTCGCGCTCTATCCCGCGCTCGCGGTGGACGGGGACGCGAGCCATGCGTTCTACCTCGGGGTCGAGCTCGGCCGGGCCCAGATCGCATGGCAGCTCGGCAAGCGCTACCTCCAGGACAACGAGCTGGAATGGGGGGTGGCGGTCCGCGGCGCGAACGACGGCATCCACCGTAGCGGCGCCACCGGAGACGGCAGCGTTACCGGAGAATGATCCGCGAGACCATCATCACCACGCTGGGAACCGACGGTGTGCCCTACGTCGCACCCATGGGGGTCCGGTGGGAGGGCGATCTCTACCTGATCGCGCCGTTTCGTCCCTCCACCACCCTCGACAACCTCCTGCGCAGCGGCCAGGCGGTCATCAACTACACCGACGACGTGCGCGTCTTCGCCGGTTGCCACACGGGGCGCAGGGACTGGCCCACGATCCCGGCGGGAACGGTCTCCGGGGTCCGGCTCGCGCAGGCGCTGGCCCACGTGGAGATCGAGGTGGCGCGGTGGGAAGACGACGAGCTGCGCCCGCGCATCTACTGCCGGGCGCTGGCGCGCGAAAACCATGCCGCCTTCCGGGGCTTCAACCGGGCGCAGGCGGCGGTGGTCGAGGCTGCGATACTGGTCAGCCGCCTGCACATGCTGCCGGCGGAGAAGATCGACCGTGAGATGGACTATCTTCGGATCGCGGTCGAGAAGACCGCCGGCCCGCATGAGCGCGAAGCGTGGCGGTGGCTGGTGGAACGGGTCGCCGATCATCGGCGCGATATGGAATGAGGGTCTGCGTGACGGGCGGCGGTGAGGCTCGTCACTCTCACCGCCTCGGCCATCCGCGGCCTTTCGTGACTCGATCGGTGTCCATCGCACGATCGCCTGACCAGCCCCTTGTCGGGCTTGCCCAAGCCCTCATGGCTCAACCGTACCAGCGTGCAGCGCAAGAACTCGCATACCGATCCCCGGTCGGCCTCCGCAAAAGCCGCCCCGCGAAAGCGGGTACGGGGGTCCACCGCCTCGCTGCCCTTGACGAAGGCACGCACCTGCTCCGGCGTCCGGACTCGTTCGGTCCGTAGCGTCACGATCATCCTCCGATGATCCCGGACCCCGCGCTACAGGCTGACTTCTCGTTGGATTCACGCCTTCCCTTCAGGCTCATCTCTCGTTGGACAAGACTTCCGCTTTACTGGCACGCAGTATGAATTATCATTAGCCACCGCACGGACGGCGTTCGTGACGCACGCTCCAGAGTCGGCCTCGCGAACGATACGGGTCGTCTCCAAGGCTGGGCGGAGGGGCGGCGCGTCCAAGGGAAGGGAGGAGACGATGCCCGAAGCAGCAGATGCCGAGCCGGGTGCAGACGCGCCGGCCGCCCTCGACACCTTTCCGAAACTGCTCGCCCTCAACGCCCGCCGGTTCGCGGATCGGCACGCGGCGCGCGAGAAGGAGTACGGCATCTGGCAGAGCTGGACGTGGAGCGAGCTGAAGGCGGAGGTGGAAGCGCTCGCCTGCGGGCTCGCGGCGCTCGGCTTCGAGCGGGGCGACAAGCTCGCGATCATCGGACGCAACCGCCCGCGGCTCTACGGCTCGATGTGCGCGGCCCAGGCCCTCGGCGGGGTGCCGGTGCCGATGTACCAGGATGCCGTGGCGAAGGAGCTGCAGTTCGTCGTCGAGCATGCGGAGGTCCGGTTCGCGATCGCGGAGGACCAGGAGCAGGTCGACAAGCTGCTGGAGATCAAGGAGCAGTGCCCCTCGCTGGAGGTCGTCCTCTACGACGAACCGCGAGGGATGCGCCACTACGACCAGCCCTTCCTGCACTCGTACGCGTCGATCCGGGAGCGGGGCAGGGCGTTCGCGGGCGACAACCCCGGCCGCTTCGACGAGGAGGTCGCGAAAGGGAGCGGAACCGACGTCGCGATCATCCTCTACACCTCGGGCACCACCGGCAATCCGAAAGGGGTGATGCTCACCCATGACAACGTCCTCGTCACCGCGCGCAATGCGGTGGAGTTCGACAAGCTCAGGGCTGATGACGAAGTGCTCGCGTATCTGCCCATGGCGTGGGTCGGCGACAACATCTTCTCGTTCGGGCAGAGCTACGTGAGCGGATTCTGCGTGAGCTGCCCGGAGAGCGCGGCGACGGTGATGCAGGACCTGAAGGAGATCGGTCCGACCTACTACTTCGCCCCTCCCGCGGTCTTCGAGAACCTGCTCACCACCGTGAGCATCCGCATCGAGGACGCGAGCCTGATCAAGCGCAGGATGTACCACTACTTCATGGCTCTCGCGAATCGGGTCGGGGTCGGGATCCTCGAAGGCCGGCCGGTGTCGCCCGCGGACCGGTTCATGTACCGGCTCGGCAACCTGCTGGTCTACGGCCCGCTCAAGAACACCCTGGGCTTCTCGCGCATCCGCATCGCATACACCGCCGGCGAGGCGATCGGCCCCGACATCTTCGACTTCTACCGATCGCTGGGCATCAACATCAAGCAGCTCTACGGCCAGACCGAGGCGGCGGTGTTCGTCACCATGCAGCCCGACGGCGAGGTGCGCCCCGACACCGTCGGTCGCCCCGCCCCGGGGGTCGAGCTGAAGATCGCCGACAACGGCGAGGTCCTCTACCGCAGCCCCGGCGTCTTCCACGGCTACTACAGGAACGAAGAGGCCACCCGGGAGACCAAGACCGAAGACGGCTGGGTGCATACCGGCGATGCCGGGCTCCTGGACCGGGGCGGGCACCTGCGCATCATCGACCGCGCGAAGGACGTGGGGAAGCTCAACGACGGCGCGATGTTCGCGCCGAAGTACCTCGAGAACAAGCTGAAGTTCTTCCCGCACATCGCGGAGGCGGTGACCTTCGGGCACGAACGCGACCACGTCTCCGCGTTCATCAACATCGACCTCGACGCGGTGGGCAACTGGGCCGAGCGCCAGGGCATCGTGCACGCCAGCTACCAGGAGCTCGCCGCCCATCCCCGCGTCTACGCGCTGATCGGGGAGTGCATCACCTCGGTGAACGCGGATCTCGCCGGCGACCCTCAGCTCTCGTCCTCCCAGATCAAGCGCTTCCTCGTGCTCCACAAGGAGCTCGACGCCGACGACGGGGAGCTTACCCGCACGCGCAAGGTCCGCCGCCGCATCATCGCCGAACGCTACGCGCCGCTCATCGACGCGCTCTATTCCGGAGCCGACACCTGCCACATCGACACCGAGGTGGTCTTCGAGGACGGCCGCCGCGGCGAGATCAGCGCGGATCTGAAGATCGACGAGGCCCGAGTGTTCTCCGGCGCGATGGCGAAGGCGAGCTGATGCCGGCCGGTCACGGATCCGCGACACACGCTTGCGGGCGGGACGCCCGCGGCCTGGGATGCGCCGTTCCCGGGACACGCCTTTTCCAGGATCGGAACCGGCCCTCGATTCCGGCGCCGCCCGGCCAGGGAGCGCACCGATGAGCGAGCGATCGACGGCAGAGCGGATCACGTTCCACGAAGGCCGGGAGATCCTCGAAGTCGATTTTTCAGGGCTGGCCTTCCGTGGCGGCGCCGACGTCGATGCCTTCTACGACGAGATCGAGGCCCGGCTCGGCGAGACCGGCTCGCGCTGGTACTTCCTCGTCAACTACGAGCACTGCGAGATCGCGCCCGAGGCGTGGGCCACGTTTGCCGAGCGCGGCAAGCGCGCGAACATCACCCACGGGCTCGGCACCGCCCGCTTCGGCGTGAACGTGGAGGTACGCGAATCGATCCGGTCCCACGCCCGGAGTGCGCAGTTTCGCGCCAACCTGTTCGAGTCGCGCGATGCGGCGATCCTCGCCCTCGCCGACATGCGCAAACGCCACCAGACGGCCGGCGCCGCGTCCGCGGAATCGTTCCTGAAGGTCGAGGACGTCCTGCTCCGCTTCGGCGGGGTCACCGCGTTGGAGAACGTCGGCTTCTCGGTGCATCCGGGGGAAGTGTTCTCGATTATCGGGCCGAACGGTGCCGGCAAGACCTCGATGCTGAACGTGGTCAGCGGGTTCTACCGGCCGACGAGCGGGCGCATCCTGTTCGAGGGTCAGGACCGGACGCATCTGAAGACGTTCGAGGCCGCGCGGCTCGGCTTCGCCCGGACGTTCCAGAACATCGCCTTGTTCCGGGGCATGAGCACCCTCGACAACATCATGGCCGGCCGGCTGCTCAAGATGAAATACAACTTCCTCACCGACGCCCTGTACCTCGGTCCCGCGCAGAAGGAAGAGATCAGGCATCGCGAGTTCGTCGAGCGCATCATCGACTTTCTCGAGATCCAGGCGATCCGCCGCACCCCGGTCGGCCGGTTGCCCTACGGCCTGCAAAAGCGGGTGGAGCTCGCGCGGGCGCTGGCGATGGAGCCCAAGGTGCTGCTTCTCGACGAGCCGATGGCGGGGATGAACCTCGAAGAGAAGGAGGACATGGCCCGCTTCGTCCTCGACGTGAACGATCAGTTCGGGACGACGGTGGTGCTGATCGAGCACGACATGAGCGTCGTCATGGACATCTCGAACCACGTGGTGGTGCTCGACCACGGCGTGAAGATTGCCGAGGGGACACCGGACGAAGTGCGCAACGACCCGGTGGTGATCCGCGCCTATCTCGGCGAGGGATGAGCGGGGACGAACGGAGCGATAGCGCAGATGATGGAAGAACTCCTGTTTTTCTTCGAGGTGCTGCTCGGCGGGCTGCTGACCGGCATCATGTATTCACTGGTCGCCCTGGGTCTGGTGCTGATCTTCAAGGCGTCCCAGATCTTCAACTTCGCGCAGGGCGCCTTCGTGCTGTTCGCGGCCCTCACCTTCGTGCTGATGCTGGAGGTCGGGCCGGGCTTCTGGAGCTGGACCGGCTGGCTCGCGGTGGCCTTCGCGCTGCTCGCCGCGGGCATCTGGGGATTGCGGCGCTACACCACCGTGCTCGACGCACCGAAGCGGTACGGCCGTACCCCGGTGGTGATCGCGGCGCTCGCCGTGGTGCTGCTGCCGATCCTGCTCGACGGCGGCCAGCCGATGTGGCGGGCGATCTTCATCGTCGAGCTGGCCTTCCTGATGCTCACCGTCGGGGCCCGTACCCCGAACTGGGCGGCCGGCGTCCTGCTCGGCCTCGCGGCGGCCTGCTTCTTCCTCGACGGGGCGATACTGTGGCGCGCGCTCGCGGTGACCCTGCTGGTGATGATCATGATGGCCATCGCCATCGAGCGGATCGTGCTCCGCCCGCTCGTCAACCAGGAGCCCATCATCCTGTTCATGGCCGCGATCGGGTTGAACTTCGTCATCGAGGGGGTGGCGCAGGGGGTATGGGACGCCGACGTGCACGCCCTCGACATCGGCATCCCCGACGTCCCCATCGCCTGGCTCCGCGAGAGCCTCGGCCTCTTCGTCAGCATCTTCGACGTCGTGGCGGCGGTGACCGCGGGAGCACTCGTGGCCGCACTGGCCTGGTTCTTCAACAAGACCCGGGTGGGGCGCGGGCTGCGCGCGGTGGCCGACGACCACCAGGCGGCGCTCTCGGTCGGCATCCCGCTGAAGAACATCTGGGCCGTGGTGTGGTCGGCCTCGGCGATCGTCGCGCTGTTCGCGGGCCTGATGTGGGGATCGAAGCTGGGGGTGCAGTTCTCGATCTCGCTGCTCGCGTTCAAGGCCCTGCCGGTGATCCTGATCGGGGGGTTCACCTCCATCCCCGGCGCCATCATCGGCGGCCTGATCGTCGGGTCCACGGAGAAGCTCTTCGAGATCTACGTCGGGATCCCGTTCTTCGGCGGGGGCACCGAGAACTGGAGTCCGTACATGCTCGGGACGCTGTTCCTGCTGGTGCGGCCGCAAGGGCTGTTCGGGGAGAAGATCATCGAGCGCGTGTGACGACACCGTGCGCCGCGGAGTATCGGCGCCCGAACTCTGACGAGGCTGAGAAGAGACAAGAGATGCTTTACCGCGAAGCAGGCCAGTTCAAGACCACCTACGCAAGCGACCAGGCGATCTTCCCCATTCGCCAGGACTACTGGTTCGTGATCGGGCTCGTCGCGTTCGCGTGCGTCGTCCCCCCGCTCACCGGATCGCAATACCTGATGGGGCCGATCCTGACCCAGTTCCTCGTGTTCGGGCTGGCCGCGCTGGGGCTGAACCTGCTCACCGGCTACGCCGGACAGATCTCGCTGGGCACCGGCGGGTTCATGGCGGTAGGTGCCTACGCCTGCTACAACCTGGTCCTGCGCCTTCCCGAGATCCCCCTCGTCGCGAGCTTCATCATCTCGGGCCTGTTCGCCGCGCTGGTCGGGGTCCTGTTCGGGCTGCCGAGCCTGCGCATCAAGGGCTTCTACCTCGCGGTCACCACGCTGGCATCGCAGTTCTTCCTGCTCTGGCTGTTCGACCACGTCGGCTGGTTCACCAACCATGATCCGGCAGGGGTCGCCTCGGCGCCTCAGACCACGTTCTTCGGCCGCCTCGCCGAAGCCGGCGGTCCGCTCGACTTCCTCGAGCCGATCAACGTCGTCGTCTCGGGCCCCCGTGCGACGTCCGAGGTCAAGTACCTGGTGACCCTGGGGGTCGTCGTCGTCCTTACCCTGCTTGCGAAGAATCTGGTCCGCAGTGCGACCGGGCGCGCGTGGATGGCCATACGGGACATGGACATCGCGGCCGAGATCATCGGTATCCGTCCCTTGCGCACGAAGCTGATCGCGTTCGCGATCAGCTCGTTCTACTGCGGCGTCGCCGGCGCGATGTACGTGTTCACCTACGTCGGGAACGCGGATACCGAGGCCTTCGACCTCATTCGCTCGTTCAACATCCTGTTCATGATCATCATCGGGGGGCTGGGCAGCATCATGGGCTCCTACCTCGGCGCCGCGTTCATCGTGCTGCTGCCGGTGGGGCTGAACATCTTCGCCTCGACGGTGATGGGCGGGACGCTGTCGGGCGACGTGCTGGCGAACCTGGAGCTGATCGTGTTCGGCGGCGCCATCATCTTCTTCCTCATCGTGGAGCCGCACGGCTTCGCCCGGCTGTGGCAGATCGCGAAGGAGAAGCTGAGGCAGTGGCCGTTTCCGTACTGAGGAGGCCGGGCGGCGAGGACGAGCCGAACGTCAGGAGCGGCAGCCCGGAAGCGCAGGCGGTTCCGCCGCCGGTGCGAGCGGGCGATCCGGTTGAATCGCCAAGCGTGCGGCGTTTCCGGAGCCGGCCCCGCCGGAGGTGTACGGCGGGCCGTCGCGAGAGTGCGGTGGGCCGCGGACGACGCATGGGGATCGTCGTTCACGGCAGCGGCCCGGGTGCCTTAGAATCCCCTGTCAGTGTCTCCGGGGGCGGTCACCGAAGATCCGCTACCGGCCCGGAGGCGGTTCACAACCGACGATAAGGAGGAGTCACCGATGAGAATCACAAGACCTCTGCTCTCCATGGTCGCCGCGAGCCTGGTGCTCGGGCCTTTCACGGCCACGCAGGCCCAGGACGAGCAGTTCATCCCCGCCCTCGTGTACCGCACCGGCCCCTATGCCGCGGGCGGTTCCGGGTTCTGGGGCGGCATGGAAGACTACATGGAGCTGCTCAACATCCGCGACGGCGGGATCGGCGGCGTGAAGCTCACCTGGGAGGAGTGCGAGACGGCGTACAACTCCGACCGCGGGGTGGAGTGCTACGAACGCCTCAAGGGCAAGGGCCCGACCGGCGCGAGCATCGTGCATCCGCTCTCGACCGGCATCACGTACCGGCTCATCGAGCGGGCCACCACCGACAAGATTCCGCTCATCTCGATGGGATACGGGCGCACCGACGCCACCAACGGCAAGGTCTTCCCGTACGTCTTCCCCCTGGTGACCAACTACTGGAGCCAGAACACGGCGAAGATCAAGTACATCGGGATGAAGGAAGGCGGCATGGGGAACCTGAAGGGCAAGAAGATCGCCAACCTCTACCATGAGTCGAGCTACGGCAAGGAGACGATCCCGGTCCTCAACAAGCAATCCGAGATGTACGGCTTCGAGATCCGCCACTTCCCGATCCCGCATCCCGGGCTCGATCAGAAGGCCACGTGGCTGGAGATCGCGCGGCGCTACAAGCCGGACTGGGTCATCCTGCGCGGTTGGGGCGTGATGAATCCGACCGCGCTCAAGGAAGCGTCCCGCGTCGGCTTCCCGGCCACGCAGATCGTCGGCGTGTGGTGGAGCGGCGCCGAGGAGGACGTCATTCCCGCCGGCAAGGCGGCGGTGGGCTACGTGGCCGCCGGCTTCCATCCCTCCGGACCGGATTTCCCGGTCATCCAGGAGATCCTCGACAAGGTGCACGGGGCCGGCAAGGGCCACATCTCGCCGCAGCGCGTGGGCACGATCTACTACAACCGCGGCCTCATCGCGGGGCTCCTCACGATGGAGGCGATCCGCAATGCGCAAGGCAAGTTCGGCGCCAAGCCGCTCACCGGCGAGGAGATCCGCTGGGGCATCGAGAGCCTGGACGTCACCGAGGAGCGCATCAAGGAGCTCGGGGCCGAGGGGCTGATGTCCCCGCTCAAGGTGAGCTGCGCCGACCACGAGGGCGGCGGCGCGGTCAAGTTCCTGGAATGGACCGGAACCAGGTGGAAGGAGGTCACCGACTGGATCGAGACCGACAAGTCGATCGTCGACCCGATGATCCAGGCGTCCTCCGCGCAGTACGCCAAGGAGAAGGGCATCACCCCGCGCAGCGGGATGTCGATGGACAGCGACTGCGGCTGACCAACACCGTCAGCCGTGGCTGACCATCAACGTCAGCCGCGGCTGACCGCCAACGTCGGCTATGGTTGATCGGCGGCGCGAATCCCGGTCGGCGGTAGAGACGGCCGAAACACACGGGTAGACAGGCCATGGAGACGAACGGGACGCCCCTGCTGAGCGTCAACAACATCGAGGTGATCTACGATCACGTGATCCTCGTGCTCAGGGGGGTGTCCCTGGACGTTCCCGAGGGGGGTATCGTCACCCTCCTCGGGGCCAACGGCGCCGGGAAGTCCACGACGCTGAAGTCCATCTCGAACCTGCTCGGCGCCGAGCGGGGCGAGGTGACGAAGGGATCGGTCATGTACAGGGACGAACGCGTCGACGGGCGCACGCCCTCGGACCTCGTCAAGATGGGCGTCATTCAGGTCATGGAAGGCCGCCACTGCTTCGGCCATCTCACCGTCGAGGAGAACCTGCTCACCGGCGCGTATACGCGCACCGACGGCAGGGCCGAGATCGAGCGGGACCTGGAGATGGTGTACGGTTACTTCCCGCGCATCCGGGAGCGCCGCCGTGCGATGGCCGGCTACACCTCGGGCGGCGAGCAGCAGATGACCGCGCTCGGCCGCGCGCTGATGGCCAGGCCGTCGATGATCCTCCTCGACGAGCCGTCGATGGGTCTCGCCCCGCAGCTCGTCGAGGAGATTTTCGAGATCGTGAAGAAGCTCAACGAGAACGAAGGCGTGACGTTCCTCCTCGCCGAGCAGAACACCAATATGGCGTTGCGCTACGCCCGGTACGGGTACATCCTGGAGAACGGGCGCGTGGTGATGGACGGCGTAGCCGGCGCGCTGGCCGACAACGAGGACGTCAAGGAGTTCTACCTGGGCACCAGCGGGGGCGAGCGCAGGAGCTTCCGCGACACCAAGCACTACCGCCGGCGCAAGCGCTGGCTGGCGTAGATGATGATGGAGAGGTGGTGACCGATGAAGCGATCCAGTCTAGTATCGATCCCAGTGACGGAAGAGACATTGTCAGCGTCTGAATTCTTGCGTCACATAGAAGATAAGGGGATAACGAACATCGCGTCCAGCGATATTGTGCTGCCACGTCTCGGTAGCCGTCGATTCGGCGGAATTCATGTACGATACAAGCATCCTGAGTTGCGCTCCAGACGTATGCGATTCTGGAGGAATTCTTGATGGACAAGAAGCAGGATATTCGTCCTTTGGTTTCAGATTCGGAGGAAGGTCGTTTAGAGGAAGTGGAAGAGAATTACTCCGAAGATTTTAGAAGTTGGCTAGAAATACAAAATCGTGAACTTGAACTTGATCGTGAGAAATTGAAGATTCGGTAGAAAGAAACGGAGGATCATCTGACATATGCTACAGAACTGACCAATATAGAAGCTATTGATCGCAAAGGGCAGCGTGACGCGGATGACAGGAGGCACAAGAGGAATACAATATTTGGTGTCATCGTGATCTTCCTGCTGATCTCTTTTGGTGTATTTCTGGTATTTATGAAACACTCCGACTTATTGGACAAACTCATCTCGTTCTTGGTAATTCTCTTTGGTGGATATGGATGGGGATATCATCAGGGTCGAAAGTCTCGGTCGAGTGAAGAGTAGAGATGGGCTGCATACTGTGCGGAAATGATCATCGACCACTACGACACCCTCGAAACGCGCGCCCCCGAAATGCGCGAGGCGGAGCTGTTCGCCGCCCTCCGCGACCACCTGCGGGCCGCGATGCAGGCCCCCGCCATCGAGCGCATCCTCGATGGAGTGGACCCGGACACGGTGACGGATCGCGCCGCCCTGGCGGCGCTGCCCGTGCTCCGGAAGCCGGCGCTGATGGCGATGCAGTCCGACTCGCCGCCGCTGGGAGGACTGACCCCCGGCCCGGTCGGTGACTACGCGAACGTGTTCGCCTCCCCCGGTCCGATCTTCGAGCCGGCGCCGCGCCGCGCCGACCCCTTCCGCATGGCGCGCGCGCTCTTCGCGGCCGGGGTGCGCAAAGGCGACCTCGCCCACAACGCCTTCTCCTACCACTTCACGCCGGCCGGCGCGATGCTGGAGAGCGGCGCCCGGGCCCTCGGCTGCGCGGTGTTTCCCGCCGGCACCGGCCAGACCGAACTCCAGGTGCAGGCGATCGCGCGGCTTCGCCCGAACGTCTACGTCGGCACCCCGTCGTTTCTCGACATCCTCCTCGACAAGGCGGCCGAGCTTGGCGAAGACGTCAGTTCGATCAGGAGGGGCCTCGTCTCGGGCGAGGCGCTTCCTCCAAGCCTTCGCGCCGCCATCGGTGAACGCGGGGTCTCGGTGAAGCAGTGCTACGCCACCGCCGACGTCGGGCTGATCGCCTACGAATCGCCGGCGCTGGAAGGGATGATCCTCGACGAAGGTGCGATCGTGGAGATCGTGCGCCCGGGCACCGGTGACCCGGTCCCGGAAGGCGAGGTCGGCGAGGTCGTGGTGACTCCATTGAACCCGGACTATCCGCTCGTGCGCTTCGCGACCGGCGATCTCTCCGCGGTGATGCCGGGCGCGAGCCCGTGCGGGCGCACCAACACCCGGATCAGGGGATGGATGGGACGCGCGGATCAGACCACCAAGATCAGGGGGATGTTCGTGCACCCGTCCCAGATCGCCGAGATCGTGCGGCGGCACGGCGAGATCGTCCGGGCGAGGCTTGTGGTCACCAGCGCCGGCAACCAGGACGTCATGACCTTGCGTTGCGAGAGCGAGGCGGACGATCCGAGCCTTGCCGATGCGGTTGCGGCGACGGTGCGGGAGGTGTGCAAGCTCCGCGGCGAGATCGAGATCGTGGCCGCGGGCTCGCTCGCGAACGACGGCAAGGTGATCGAGGACGCCCGCACCTACGAGTAGCGGGGATTCGGCAGCGTTTCTCCGATGCGATCCTTCGATGCCATCGTTGCGGCATCGAAGCGGAGAGGTTCGCGAGCCGGTAAGCGCAGCGCATCCCGAGTCGTCGCAAACGACGCGATTCCCAGCCCGGAGCGACAGCTTGGCCTGGACGCTACGCGAGTAGCTTCAACGCGGCGAGGATGGCGACGATCGCGCCCCCCTGAATCCACAAGGCGCGGTACATGCGCCCTTCCAGTCCGGCGATCGCGGTGTGAAGCTCGGTGAGGTCCGCCTTCGTCGCAAGCTGGTCACGTGCGGCGCCAGCCGCAACGCTGGCCGTGTCCACGATGGCTTCGGCCATCGCTTCATCGGCACCGGCTTTCCGGAGCGCCTTGACGGCCCGATGAGTGTCGAAGGTCGCGGCGCTCATGACGTTCCCCCGATGGTTGCTTCGCAAGGGCCAGTGTACTTCGCCCGCCGCGTCCAATACAGTCCGGGTCGTTCGAATCTGCGACACCGTCAAGGTGACCATAAAGGTGTCTGATTCCGAAGATCAGCGATTGTCATTGGAAAATCATTGAGACAGGAGCATTGCTCCACGGACTGAAAGTCCGGATCCGGAAGGCGTTCCTGGTGCGAACCATCGATACCATCGTCGCCGCCGTCGAAGCCGAGGGGCTCGCGAGCCGTGGCGCGTTTCACCCTGTCCCGGACGACGCGGTCCCACGCTTCGGCGACGGCGCCTGCGCGGGGACGCTCCTCCTCGTCGGCAACGCCGGACCCGGGATGTGGCCTGTCTTTGCGGCTTCGGAGGAAGCGAACGACGGTGCGCCGGACGCCCTGGACCGATGGAGCCGGCGGATCGTCTCGCGCCTTGCGCATACCCTGGACGGGGCCGCGCACTTCCCGTTCGGTGGTCCGCCCTGGCTGCCGTTCATCCGGTGGGCGCAGCGGGCCGGCTCCGTATACCCCTCGCCCATCGGACCGCTGGTGCACCCGGACTACGGCCTGTGGCACGCTTACCGGGGCGCAATCGCATTTCGCGAACGTCTCGACCTGCCCCCGCGTGACGAGCGCGGCAGTCCTTGCGAGCGTTGCGTCGAGCGCCCATGCCTTTCCGCCTGTCCCGTCGGTGCGTTCTCCACGAGCGGCTACGACGTCGATCGATGTGTTGCGCATATCGAGCATCCCGCCGGTGCACGGTGTTTCGGCGGAGGATGCCTCGCCCGGCACGCCTGCCCGGCCGGGCGCAATGCGGCCTACGGCGTCCCGCAGGCGACGTTTCACATGCGGGCATTCCTCACGTCGAGGCCGTGTGCGATACAGACCAGGTAAGTATTTACTGCATCGACGATCCCGCGGTCGGATTTCGCCCGCGTTCCGATGCTGCTCCGGCCGCATCTTCCATCTTCCATCAGCCCCTGTCGTCTGTACGGGTATCGGCGGCTCACAGCGCCCCGGCGCGCTCGCGCAGCTTGAACTTCTGCACCTTGCCGGTCGAGGTCTTCGGCAGCGGGCCGAACACCACCGTCCGCGGCACCTTGTACCGCGCCAGATGGTCGCGGCAGAAGGCGATGACGTCGTCCCCGGTGACGGCGCCCGCCCCCTCGCGCAAGGTCACGAACGCGCAGGGGGTCTCGCCCCACGTCTCGTCCGGGCGGGCGACGACCGCGGCTTCGAGCACCGCCGGGTGGCGGTAGAGGGCGTCCTCGACCTCGATCGAGGAGATGTTCTCCCCGCCCGAGATGATGACGTCCTTCGACCGGTCCTTGAGCTGGATGTAGCCGTCGGGGTGCACGACCCCGAGATCGCCGGAGTGGAACCAGCCACCCGCGAACGCCTCCCCGGTCGCGGCCGGATTCTTGAGATAGCCCTTCATCACGATGTTGCCGCGGAACATCACCTCGCCGAGGGTCTCGCCGTCCCTCGGCACCGGGGCCATCGTCTCCGGGTCCATCACCTCCAGGGCGTCGAGCGCGTGGTAGCGCACGCCCTGGCGCGATTTGCGCTCCGCCTGCTCCGCCATCGGGAGATCGTCCCATTCCTTCTTCCACGCGCAGATCACCGCGGGTCCGTAGGTCTCGGTGAGGCCGTAGACGTGCGTCACCTTGAACCCTTGCTGCTCCATGCGCTCCAGCACCGCGGCGGGCGGGGGCGCGGCGGCGGTCATCACGTGCACCGGATGCGAGAAGGGGCGCCGCTCGTCCTCGGCCGCGTTCAGGATCATCCCGAGCACCACCGGCGCGCCGCAGAGATGCGTCACCCCTTCGCCGGCGATCGCCTCGTAGATCGTGGCGGCCTCCACCTTGCGCGCGCAGACGCTGGTCCCGCCGACCGCCGCCAGCGTCCACGGGAAGCACCACCCGTTGCAGTGGAACATCGGCAGGGTCCACAGGTAGACGGGATGGTGTGCGAGGTTCCAGCCGACGACGTTCGAGAGCGCGTTGAGGTACGCGCCGCGGTGGTGGTAGACGACGCCCTTCGGGTTCCCGGTGGTGCCCGAGGTGTAGTTGAGGGAGATGGCGCGCCATTCGTCGTCGGGACCCGACCATTCGAATCCGGGGTCCCCCTCTTCGAGGAACGCCTCGTACTCGACCTCGCCGATGCGCTCCCCGCCCGACGCAAGGGCATCGTCGACGTCGATGACCAGTGGCGGGCGCTCCATCCGGGAGAGCGCGTCCGCGATCACCGGCGAGAGCTCGCGATCGGTGAGCAGCGCCTTCGCCTCACCGTGCTCCAGGATGAACGCGATGGTCGCCGGGTCGAGCCGGACGTTGATGGTGTTGAGCACCGCGCCGAGCATCGGTACGCCGAAGCTGGCCTCGTAGATCGCCGGAACGTTCGGCGCGAAGACCGCCACGCAGTCCCCAACCCCGATGCCGCGTCTCGCGAGCGCCGAGGCGAGGCGGCGGCAGCGCGCATACGTCTCTACCCAGGTGAAGCGACGCTCGCCGTCGATGACCGAGGGGTGGTCGGGCCAGACCGTGGCGGCACGCTCGATGAACGTGAGCGGGGTGAGCGGGGTGTAGTTCGCCGGGGTGCGGTGGAGGGCGGTCTCGAAGGGGTTGACGCCACGTTCCAGGTTCATTTTCGATGCTCCTCTCGTCGCCCGTCCGCTTCACCTCGGACAGGGTGCAAGCCGGTGCCACGATCGTCAATATCGCCACCGCGGACCCATGCCCGCCGGACGGCGTATGGCGTGCCTGACGCGATGACAGCCGCCCCGAAGCGGGCGACAATCCTCCGCGACAGCGGACGGGCGGCGGGCGTCCGCCTGCTGCCGTGAAGGCCCGCGGTACGGGACAACACGACGCGGCTCGACATCTGCGCCCGCGGTATCGTTTGCCGGCAACGCCGGAGACGAAGCAACCTGCCGAGACTTTGCCATCCACGGTGATCCACGATGAACGAAAACGAACTTTGCCATCAATCCGCCGTCGAGCAGAAGCGCCTGCTCGACGGCGGGGCGGTGAGCGTGCTGGAGCTCGTGGATGCGCACATCAAGCGTATCGAGCGCGTCAATCCGGCGCTGAACGCCTTCGTCACCTTGCGCCTCGACGAGGCCCGGGACGAGGCGAAGGCGGCCGATCGGGCACGTTCCCGGAATGACGCGAGGGGTGTCCTGCACGGCCTGCCCGTCGGCGTGAAGGACTGCTTCCAGACGAAGGGCACCAGGACCACGATGGCCTGCCTGGCGCTGCGGGACCACGTGCCGGAGTTCGACCATTTGGTGGTCGAACGGGAGAAGGCGGCCGGGGCGATCGTCCTCGGCAAGCTCAACACCCCTGAATTCACGATGGCTCGCAACACCTGCAGCAACCCCGTGTTCGGCTCCACGCGAAACCCCTGGGACCCGGAGCGGTGTCCGGGCGCCAGCAGCGGAGGCAGCGGCGCCGCGCTGGCCGCCGGCCTGTGCGCGCTGGCGGACGGCTCGGACATCGGCGGGTCCATCCGCAACCCGGCCGGATGGTGCAACGTCGTCGGCCACCGCCCGACCACCTGGATGATCCCCGACGTCCCCAACCCGCGGCTGTGGCAGAACATGAACACCGCCGGCCCGATGGCCAGGACGGTCTCCGACGCGGCCCTGTTCCTCTCGGCCCTGGCAGGCCCGGACCTCCGCTGCCCGGTGCCCGTCGCCGCGCCGTTTCCGCCGGGCTTGCCGGACCTGGAGACGGATCCGTCCGGTCTCAGGGTGGGCTGGAGCGCCGACCACGGCTCGCTGGACGTGGACCCGGACGTCGCCCGCAACTTCGACGCCCAGAAAGGTGTGTTCGATTCCCTCGGCTGCCGGATCGAACCCTGCGATCTCGACCTCGTCGGGCTGGAGGCGGCCTACGACGTGCTGGCCTATTACCGGGTCAGCGCAGACACCGCCCCCGTTTATGAAAACGATCGCGGCCGGCTGGCGCCTTCACTGCGTGAAAGGCAGGAATGGTTCGCCGACCTTACCGGCGCCGACATGGCCGCGGCCGAGGAATACCGGCTGCGGCTCTGGCGCGACGTGGTCGCCGCCTTCGAGTCGCATGACGTGCTCGTATGGCCGACCGACCTGACCGATCCCTATCGTCATGACGATGAAGTCACGTCCATGAACCACGACTGGAGCCTGCTCCTCGTCGCGCCGCTGTTGAACCTGCCGGCGATCTCGGTGCCCTGCGGCTTTTCGGCCGGAGGGATGCCACGGGGCTTGCAGGTGACCGGACGGCCGGGCGCGGACTTGCAGGTGTTGCAGGTCGCTTACGCTTACGAGCAGGCCACCCGGTACGGGGAGCGCAGGCCGGCCTTGCCGTGAACCGGAGAGGCGCGAGCCGGCCGAGATTCAATCCTGGGAGCGGCGCGTCCTCCCGGGACACGCCGCTCCCGGAGGTCCGGCGTCACGGAATCGAAAGCCGGTGGGCGAACGACTCTTCGTCGTCTTGTCGGAAATGTCATGGGCAAGGGGCCAAGGAAGCATGAACATGAACGACCCGCAATCCCCGCCGCGGACCGAGGCCGAGCTGCGCACCATCGCGATGCCCGCCGACACCAACCGGTTCGGCGACATCTTCGGCGGCTGGCTGCTCGCGCAGATGGACCTCGCGGGCGGCTCGTACGCGATGGCGCGCGCTGGCGGGCGCGTCGCGACGGTGGGCATCGAGGCGATGAGCTTCCACCGGCCGGTCTACGTCGGCGACCGCGTGAGCTGCCATTGCCGGACCGAGCGCATCGGCCGCACCTCGATCACCGTCCACGTCGAGACCTGGGTGCGCCGCACGCGGGCGGGCCGGGCGCCGGAGGAGATCAGGGTCACCGAGGGCATGTTCACCTTCGTCGCCATCGGCGAGGGCGGCGTCAAGCGCGCGATCGAGCGGTGAGGGCGGCCCGGGCACACGCTCCCCCGTGACCGTCACGGAGTTCGAGGTCGCCTCGAAGATCGGCGG
This sequence comes from uncultured Gammaproteobacteria bacterium, assembly GCA_958295465.1. GTDB lineage: Bacteria > Pseudomonadota > Gammaproteobacteria > HK1 > HK1 > HK1. The sequence goes on along the minus strand of OY282353.1, from coordinate 4,593,054 downwards.
CTCCATGAGGCGCGATTCCATCTCCCGATCCATCCGGCCCTGCCTCACGGGGGGCCGGCTATCGGCGGCAAGGGCCTGGTTGATCGCGCCGGGATCGAATGCCGAGGTCTGCGCCATGACCAGAGGCTGGTCTTCGCCGGCACGATGTTCCCGCTCACGCACGAACCGGGCCATCGTATCGCCGCGCAGGGGTTGCGCGTCGCCGCCCACGCGCCTCAGCAGGCGGCCGTCGGGGGTGGCGACGATCCGCCCGCGTACCTCGGGCACGGCGCAGATCGTCCAGTCCATCGGACAGCGGGCTTCCCGCCGGCTCTATCCGCCATCCTGCGCGATGCGGCGCGCCATCCACTCCACGAACGCGGTGCGCGTCATGCGCCTCCTTCGCGCTTCGCCGTCGATAAACGCGACAACTCCTTCATCGAGGGTCAGGTTGGCGCGGACGTTGCGACCGGAGAGACGAATCAAGGGAACCGTGACGAGCGTGGAGCCCGCGACAGGCGATACGTTTTCGAGCATGCTCGGAACGACGAGCGGCTGTCCGTCCTTCTCCGTTTCGGTGGCGTAGTCGCGGAGTGCTTCTTCGGCGTTCAGCAAGGCTTCGTCCAGGGTCGCGCCCATGGCGACGATGCCCGGCAGGTCAGGGAACGTGACGCCGTAGGCGCCGGTTTCTCCATCGATCAGCGCAGGATACCGGGTCATCTTGCGTTCTCCCGATCGGTTGCAGGCCGAGCCCCCCCGCCTTCCTTGCGATGGAACGGGCGACCGCAGGAGTGACCTGCCGGTGCCGGGGCAAGGTCACGATGCCATCGATCTTCGAGTGCCGTCTTCCTGACCCGCATCACCGGAATCAAACGCCGGTTGGCGTACTTATCTTCGTCGTTTTGTCGAAGATTCCACGGATAAGGGGCTGGCCGGTGAGCCGGATCGATTGAAGTACACCGCCACCGCATCCCGCTACCTGCCGGCCCTGTCGGATTCCATGCACGGCGAAATGAGCCACTCCGGTCTTGCCGGCTCGGGTCCGGTGGGGATGACGCGCACGTCGTATCGGGAGTGGCGTCACTTCAGATCGATGTCCCTCACCGGAACCAGGCGATGGCCCGGCATGTCCACAGCGGCCTGTGCCTGTTCCAGGATCACGTAGCCGAGGAGGGGTTTCGGGTCTCCATCCTCCGAATCCAGAAAAAATCGCTTCGTTGAAGATGGGACGGAAACCGTCCATCCTGATTTGCACCGGGCCGCAGGCCTCGCCGTGCACGATCTCCCGATTGGCCAATTGCAACTCGACCGGTTTCGAATGCCGGAAGTTTCCGAAACGTTCCTTCCATGCCAAGGGGAGGATCAGTGCGCCGGCGCCGGTATCGACGAGCATCCCGCACCGAATGGACTTGTCCCCGTCGAACGGATTGGTGCCCTCGGTCTGTACGATGATTCGTCCCATCGGACGCCGCCCCATCTGTTGCGCTCGCAGCATCGTCGGGAGGCTGCTGAAGCGTCGGGGAAACGTCAAGGGGTGGCGCGCAGGCAGCGCTACGGCCTCCGGGTTCGGGACTGAGCCCCGCCCGCGATCTCGAAGCGGCGGGCTTCGAGCGTCCGCCGGGAGACCTCCAGGATGATTCCCAGCCGGTAGGCATCGCCGGCCGGGTGAGGGTCTACTTGAGCGGGTTGAGCCAATCGAGGCCGTCGAAGCGGGCGAAATCGCCGTCGGTCGAACACAAGACGAGCCCATGTTCGATGGCGAGGGCGGCGACATGGGCGTCCGGGACCAGGTTGGCCCGGCCCTCCGCGCTCTTCATGAGTGGCCCGAGTACCTCGCGGTGACGTTCGGTCGGGAGAGGGATCCAGGTGGAGTCCGCGGCCAGCCACGACTCCACCTGCCGCCATGCCGTCATGATCGATGAAGGGCGCTCGAAAATCCGCGGATTGCTGACGAGCCGGACGAAACCCAGGAGGCTGGGCCAAGGCAGACCAACCGGCGCCGTGCCGTTGATTTTTTCATCAAGCCATTCTCGAGCCGCGCCGTGTTGCGGGAACGAGCCGACATGGGCATAGACCAGCAGGTTGGCGTCAATGAGGATCACCGAAACTGCTCCCCTTCGGCCACCGCAAGCGCTTCCGCAACGTCATCGAGGCTGCCCGTCAGGCATCGTCCGAGATCGACGACAGGGGTTCGGTAATGAGCCGGCGATTCGGAGGGAGTAGCCATCTGTCGCAAACCTTGCCGTAAGGCATCGTTGACGACGGCCTTGAAGCTGCGTCCGTGGGCCTGCTGCATCCGCCGGAGCAGGGCAGCCACGTCCGCATCGAGGGTCAGGGTCGTTCTCATGCATCCAAGCATAGGTAGCTTGATGTCCTGATGTCAAAGAAGGGGTCCCGTGCCATGCATTCAGCTCTCGCCGGTGACCAGGGCGACTGGCCTCGCCTGGGTCTGAACGGCATGCACGCCTGGGATGATGGTGGTACACGCTTCAGGGCGGGGTGAGCTATGCGACGAACGGCGGCAGCTACGATTTCGGCGGCGCGTTCACAGAACTATCCCCTGCTGATACGCGGTCGGCGGCTGGCAAGCGCGTACTACAGGCACCCAGGATGATCCGGCGAAATTCGCCATGGCAGTACACCTTGGGCTTGAGGGTCGCACCGACGGCATCGAGCAGGTTCGCGAGCGGGGTGCAACTGGACCGCTCGCCGGTGGCGCCGCCCGAGGCGCGCACCCGCCGCAGATCGGCGAAGTAGCTCTCGACCGCCGCCGTCAATCGCGTGTTCGTTCCCGTCATCGTTCCTGCTGCCGCCGAGCACTACGCGGCGTATAAGCCCCCACCCTCGCAACCCCGACCGTGATGCGCATCGTTGTCGAAGGCCACTCGACCGGTGCGCATGATGCGACGGTCACCGAAGCTCGGCGAATCGACGGCATCGCTCCGAGCACCGTGCGTTCCACTGTTGTCACCGCCCGTTTGGTGCGGCGCGGTCACGTATGCCTGATGACTTCGTGTGCTCGGAGAACGGTTGCTTGATACGGCGCCGTCACCGATACCGCGATACGGATTATGCATCGCTGGCTGCCCGCTCCCTGCGCCGTTGCATTGTCACCCGCCGCTTCCGAACCCGGCATGGCCGGAACCATACGCCGGCTGGCCAACGAATCTTCGTCGTTTTGTCGAAGATTTCACGGATACGGGACCAATATGACAGTCGGAAGCCGCCCAACAGGTTGAGAGCCGCCTCCAGAAATGCGTGGCGGACGCCGCTGCTCAAGTGTCGTTCGCGGTGAACGCGATTGGTCCGGGCTTCTTCCCGTAATCCGCGGTCTGCCCGGACCGCGCCATGCTCCCGCACCGGCGGTTTCCCGTAGGATCGAGCCAGCCCGAACCCATCGGAGGCGGCGATGGCCGAGATGCTCTGGCAACCCTCCCCGGAACGGATCGCCGGCGCCAACGTCACCCGCTTCGCGGCGCTGGTGTGCGAGCGCCACGGGGTGGACACCGGCGATTACGCGGCCCTGCACCGCTGGTCGATCGAGAACCGCGCGGCCTTCTGGTCGGCGGTCTGGGAGTACGGGGCGGTGATCGGCGAGCGAGGCGAAGGGCCGGTGCTCGTGGACGGCGACCGGATGCCGGGCGCGAAGTGGTTTCCCGACGCGCGGCTCAACTTCGCCGAGAACCTGCTGCGCCGCCGCGACGACGCGCCGGGCATCGTGTTCCGCGGCGAAGACCGGGTCCGGCGTTCGCTGAGCTTCCGCGAGCTTCACGATGCGGTATCCGTGCTCGCGCAGGCGCTGCTGGCAGCCGGGGTGGCGAAGGGCGACCGTGTCGCCGGCTACCTGCCCAACATGCCGGAAGCGGTCATCGCGATGCTGGCCACGACGAGCATCGGCGCGATCTGGTCCTCCGCCTCTCCGGACTTCGGCGTGCAGGGGGTCGTGGACCGCTTCGGGCAGATCGCGCCGAAGGTGCTGTTCAGCGCCGACGGCTACTTCTACGGCGGCAAGCGGCACGACTCCATCGGGCGGCTCGCGCCGATCGCGGAGCGCATCCCCTCGATCGAGCGCATCGTAGTCGTGCCCTATACCAGCGATACCGCCGGTGCCCCCGACCTCGCTCCGGTGGAGAAAGCCGTCACCCTCGACGAATTCACGACCGGCCGGACCCCCGTGGACATCGTGTTCGAGAGAACCCCCTTCGACCACCCGCTCTACGTCATGTACTCCTCGGGAACGACCGGGGCGCCGAAGTGCATCGTGCACGGCGCGGGCGGGACGCTGCTCCAGCACCTCAAGGAGCTGTCCCTGCACAGCGACGTGAAGCGCGGCGAGCGGCTCCTCTACTTCACCACCTGCGGCTGGATGATGTGGAACTGGCAGGTGAGCGCGCTGGCCTGCGAGGCGACCCTCGCCCTCTACGACGGCTCCCCCTTCCATCCGGACGGCAACGCGCTCTTCGACTACGTGGCGGAGGAGGGCATCGAGACGTTCGGTACCTCGGCCAAGTACATCGACGCGGTCAAGAAGGCGGGGCTCGCGCCCGCGAAGTCCCACGATCTGTCGAAGCTCAGGGCGATCCTCTCCACCGGCTCGCCCCTCGTCCCCGAGAGCTTCGATTTCGTCTACGAATCCATCAAGCGCGACCTCTGCCTGTCGTCGATCAGCGGCGGCACCGACCTCATCTCCTGCTTCGTCCTCGGCAACCCCGCCGCGCCGGTGTATCGCGGGGAGATCCAGTGTCTCGGGCTCGGGCTCGACGTGCACGCCTTCGACGAAGACGGGCGCAGCGTCGTCGGGGAGAAGGGCGAGCTGGTCTGCACGCGCGCCTTCCCGTCCATGCCGGTGGGCTTCTGGAACGATCCCGGCGGGCGCAAGTACCATGACGCCTACTTCGCCCGCTTCGACGACGTCTGGCGCCACGGCGACTACGTGGAGGTCACCGAGCGCGGCGGGGTGATCATCCATGGCCGCTCCGACGCGGTGCTCAACCCCGGGGGGGTGCGCATCGGCACCGCCGAGATCTACCGCCAGGTCGAGCAGCTCGACGAGGTGGTGGAAAGTCTGGTCATTGCCCAGCAGTGGGAAGGCGACGTCCGGATCGTCCTGTTCGTCATCTTGCGCGAGGGAATCATGCTCGACGGAGCGCTCGAATCGAAGATCCGATCGCGCATCCGCGCCAACGCGACGCCCCGCCACGTACCGGCCCGCATCGTGCAGGTGACCGACATCCCGCGCACCCGAAGCGGCAAGATTACGGAGCTCGCGGTACGCGACGTGGTGCACGGCCGCGCGGTGAAGAACAGGGAAGCGCTCGCGAACCCGCAGGCCCTGGAGCAGTTCGCCAACCGGCCCGAATTGAAAGTCTGACCGGCGCCCCGGTTCGCGTTCGCCTCGGGGCGCCGTCTCCGCTCCCCTGTTTCGGAACTCGGTGAGCGATTTGCCGGTCAGCCCTTCCCCCACGGCGATGGGGCCGACCGGTTCATCCCGGAGACGCCAAATCGCAGAGCGGCCCTTCCCCTACGGCGATGAGGCCGACTGCCCCACGCTGCAATCCGATGAGCGATTTGCCGGTCAGCCCGTTTCACGCTCGGACTTCAGCGCCTGCAGCTCGGTGCGTAGCGCCCGGATCTCGGCCAGGAGATCGGAATGCTCCGCGTGGCTGGTCTGCGCGTGCTCCGCCTCCATCTCGTGGTAGCTCTGCATCGCGTTGACGACGACCGCGATGAAGAGGTTGAGCATGGTGAACGTCGCGATCAGGATGAAGGGGACGAAGAACGCCCATGCGTACGGATAGACCTCCATCACCGGGCGGACGATGCCCATCGACCAGCTCTCCAGGGTCATGATCTGGAACAGCGAGTACAGGCTCTTGGGCAGGGTGCCGAACCAGTCCGGGAAAGTATCTCCGAAGAGCTGCGTCGCCATCACCGCGGCGACGTAGAACATGAGGGCGAGGATCGCCACCACCGCTCCGAGCCCGGGCAGGGCCGACAGGAGCCCCCCGACCACTCGCCGCATCTGCGGCACGGCGGTGATGAGGCGCAGCACCCTGAGCACCCTGAGTGCGCGCAGTACGGAGAAGTTCTCCGTCGAGGGGGCCAGCGCCAACGCCACGACGACGAAGTCGAAGAGGCTCCAGGGGTCGCGAAAGAAGCCCCGCCCGTAAGCCCCGATCCGGATCGCGAGCTCGATCACGAACACCGTGAGCATCGCATGGTCGAGCGCGACGAGCACGGGACCGGCGGCCGTCATGACCTCGGGGGAAGTCTCCAGGCCGAGGGTGACCGCGTTCACGACGATCAGCACGATGATGGCGCGCTGGAACCGTGAATCTTCGGCGATCGCGGCGAGTCGCCCGCGCAGCGTGGGGGTGGAGCGTTCGGTCATGGGGTGCATATACCTGCCAGTTGCATGACATTTCTACCCATACATGCGTTCACTGCACGAAACACGGGAGTTTCAGACCGAAGCCGCGTTGTGGCTCGAGTTCCCTGCCAGTGAGGGTAAGCCATACGCGCCAATGGTTTTCTTCAGGCGGTCATTCCCCGTCCTTCCCCGTCATTCCCGCTTTCGCGGGAATGACGGGTGTTCGCAGAGCCTGCCCCCCCCCCCGGCTGCGCCGGCGGCCGGCCCGCTCACCTGCTCCAGGTCTCCGGCTCCCGCATTTCGTGTGGCGTACCGGTCAACGGAAAGGTCGTTTCCATCGTGTACCGCGCACCCGAGGACCGCAACGCGCTCGAGAACAGGTGAAACGACGCGACGTCGGCCCGGGGCGTTCGGAAGAGGGAGTGGGCGCCCAGGTACCTCTCCATGTCGGCCGGGGACGGCGGATGGCGGAACCGGGCAATGGTGGCGTGAGGCATGAACTTGCGCCGTTCCGGAGTGAAGCCCGCGCGCCCGAGAGCGCGCCGGACCGCTTGGGCGAGCGAGGCGAGCCCGACCTTCGGCGAGGCGCCGGTCCAAAGCGCGCGGGGAGCGCCGCGCGGGGGGAAACACCCGAGGCCGTGCAGCTCCATCCGGAGCGAGGGCGCCGTCACATCACCCAGGGCGGACTCGATTCGGTGCCGCGCCGAGCTGTCGACCTCCCCGATGAACGCGAGGGTCAGATGGAGGCTGTCGCCGTCCAGCCAACGGGCGCCTCGCAACCCGAATTGCAGCTCGTGAACGGCCTGCCTCAGTGGTTCGGGCAGCTCCAGTGCGACAAACAGGCGCGGCACGGTTCATCCCCCCGGCGGGCGGCGGCTCCCGACTCGTTCTTGTGGCCACATCGTCCGACGCCGCGACTCCTGGACCGTGTGCCGGGAAACCGCGTATCGATCTTATGCCATCCTCTCCCGGCGGATCATGCACGGTGAGACCGGGACGGCAATTCCCGCCAGCGTACCGGACATGGTCATGTCATCGGGAATTCGCGGCCTTCTCCGCCGTTCGAGCGCCCGGTCGTGGTGGTCCGATGAGCGTTTTCGGGCTTGGCGGGAATCGCGATACCGGGATGCGCGGGCCGGACGCCCGATCTTCCGTGCGAGGTTCATGATGCGAAGCGGCGGGAGTGGAATGCCGGCAGGACCCGGGGCCGTTGGCGCGGAGCCGACCGCGAAGTCCCGCCGCTTCGCCGCCGCGGGGCCTGCGGGGATCGCCCTTGCCGCCGCGACGGTGCTCGCCCTGATCGCCCTGGCGCTGGTGCCGGCGTCCCCGGCGTTCGGGCACGCCGGGGAGCGTGGCTTCATCCTGTTGCTGCCGACCGGCCTCTTCCAGGCGGCAGGCACGATGGCGGTGGCGGTGTCGTTCCTGGTCGTCATCCGGTTCCGTGCCGAGACGTTGCGCAGCGCGGTCGAGTCCGCGCGGTGGCGGCTGTTTCCCGTGCCTCGGTGCATCCCGGGATCGAACGCCGCGGCGTCGGCAGTGCTCGTCACCCTCGTCGTGGCGGGCCTGACGGGAAGCCGGGACCCGCTCGCGAACCCCCTCCCGCTCTCGGTGTGGACGCTGCTCTGGGTCGGGCTGACCTTCGCCCATGCGGTTCTAGGCAACGTGTGGCCGCACCTCAACCCGTGGACGGCGCTCGCGCGGCCGGTGCGTCGGGTGGTCCGCCGGATGGCCCGTGGACGGCGAGGCGGTCGGGAAGATGGAGGCAACCATCAGGATGATCGAGGCGGTCGGGATGCCGGAGATGACCGGAGCGCCCGAAGCGGTCGGGATGCCCGAGGTGATCGGGGCGACCGGGATGCCTGGGACAGCCGAGACGACCGGGATGGCCGGGATGGCCGGGATGGCCGGGATGCCCGAGATGGCCGGGATGCCCGGGATGCCCGGGATGGCCGAGACGACCGGGATGGCCGAGGCGACCGGGATGGCCGAGGCGACCGGGATGGCCGAGACAGCCGAGACGACCGGGATGGCCGGGACGCCCGACACGATCGAGACGATCGGGACCACCGGAGCGGCGACGATACCGACGGCCTGCTGCCCTGGCCGGAAGCGCTCGGCGACTGGCCGGCCGTCGTCCTCCTGCTGCTCTTCGCCTGGTTCGAGCTGGTGTTCCCCGCGCCGCGGGACCCCGCGATCCTCGCCTTCGCCGCCGCCGGGTACTCGGTCTTCACGGTGGCGGGGATGGTGTTGTTCGGGGACGAGGCGTGGGGGCGTCGCGTCGAGATCTTCTCGCGTTTCTTCCGCATCGTGAGCTGGCTCGCGCCGCTGCGCACCGTGCAAGAGGGCGGCGCACACCGGCTCGCGGTGATGTTTCCCGGTGCACGGCTGCTCGGAATCGGCTCGCTGTCCGCGGCCGGCGTGGTCTTTGTCGTGGTGGCGCTGGCCACGGTCTCCTTCGACGGGCTCTCGCGCACCTTCTGGTGGCTCGATCTCGCCGGCGAGAACCCGCTGGAACATCCGGGGCGCACGGCGCTGATGGGGCGGAACACGCTGGGCCTGCTCGGCGCCGCCGCCACGTTGCTCGTGGCCTTCGCAATCACCGCCACGGCCGGGGCGCGGTGGGCGGGAACCGATGCAGCCCCGGCGCTACGGCGCTTCGTGGTCTCGATCGTGCCGATCGCGTTCGGCTACCACTTCGCCCACTACCTGCCGTCATTCCTCGTCGATGCGCAGTACGCGCTGAAGGCGCTCTCCGATCCGCTGGCCCGCGGCTGGAACCTGCTCGGGGCGCGCGACCTCCACGTCACCGCCTCCTTCCTCACCCACCACGCATCGGTCGAGATCATCTGGTACGCGCAGGCCGGCGCGATCGTGGCCGCGCACGTGGCCGCGGTGGTGGTCCTGCACGCCCTCGCGGGGGAGTCCGGGCGCGGGCGGCTGGCGCCGGTCCTGGGCGAGCTTCCGCTCACCGTGCTGATGATCGGCTACACCCTGTTCGGGCTCTGGCTGCTGTCGACCCCCGTCGCCGCCTGAGCCTGCGCCGTCCGGCTCGATCGGATGCTCCCCGGCGGTGACATGGATCTGGACATGGCTCAGGCCGAACCGGCGAAGCAGCCAGGAAAAGGTCGCCGTCGGCGGCAACTCGGAAAAGCCCCAGGACTCGCTCGTGCACCTGCCCGCCAAGTTATGATTCAGGCAACATGAACGGAGTGGGTGGGATTTTTGAAGATTCTGTGGTGCCCTGGGGACATTAATGCTGTTTGAGTCCGCCTGCTGCGCTACCGGTGGTCCCGAGCTTCTGCCCGGAATCGTCCGGAGATGCTGAACGAGGTGCCGACTCCGTGATCCACAACGTCCGCAACGAGTACTGGCCGGGGATGCTGCAATGCCCTAAGCCCGAGAGCGGTTCAGCCCTGTCGGTTGTTCTGCTTGCCTTCGACACAGAGAAGTTCGACGTGTATGCTCCCGGTACAGGGAGGAACGAAGGAAGATAGTGGCCAGCCTGCACCGATGAACGGATCGGGAAGGGATGAACGATGTTGATGCCGCCGATTCGATCCGGCCTGAGTCCGGCGGCAATGAACATGATGTGCTCGGCCGTTCTGACGAGCGGTCAAGTGAATGAGGGTCGAATCGATGACACTGTGCGTCTTGATGCTGGATGGTGCGCAGTCGGCCAGCACGGCGAGGGCGACACTCGACGATGATGAAGGAGACACGTTGGGGCCATCGCCTGCAACCCACCAGTATGGGAAAAGGAGATGTAATGGATCTGAAAGCAGTATCTGGCCAAGTTGAAGAAAAGCTATCCAGCCTTTTCGAGGAGCTACGCTCAGGCATATCCGAACGCGAAGATTCCCGATCTTTCGGCGCCATGGTCGAGAAGAGAATCACGGACAACTGGGAGTGTATCTGCATTATCAGAGAGTGAGCCGAGATGCCGCAAGGCGAATTGCAGCATTGGAAGAATTCAGAAAAAATGATTACAAATATTTTACCTTCACACGACGTTGAAGTCGGACAAGTCTTCACTCCTCTCACATGGGCGGAATGGCTCATTATCCGGTGGGGAATTTTTGATGCATGGGTTAACGGAGCTTCTATTTGTGATCCGACTGCGGGGCAGGGCATTTTTGCACTTGCGCTGTTCCGTCTTGCCAGATCAAGAGAGATTTGGATATCACCCGAACTTCTCTCGCGACTGACTCTGATCGAGATACATCCATCACATCTATATGCTTTCAAATTCCAAGCTCGTCAGGAATTTGAAATTGATTTCCCGTCATCTCAACTTCTTACTTTAGATGTGATCAGAAATCCCCCAACTGCCAAATATGATATTCTGTGTGGTAATCCCCCATGGTCGAACTTTTCGGATTTATCTGATCCATACAAAGAGAAACTCAAACCTTATTTCTTGAAGGAAGGTTTGGTTCCAGACAAACAACAGGCTCTGCTCGGTGCTTCCAGAATCGATATAGCAGCTTTGGTATTGAAAGTAGTCCTTGGTAAATTACTTCGCAAAGGCGGCATCGGATGCTTCTATACACCACTTTCTCTCTTCTCTGGTGGTGATGCCCATAAAGGATTCAGAGATTACACTGCAAATCATAGAAATTTTGCAGTGGATGAGGTTTATGAATTTACCACAACCAAGGTATTCAAGAACATAAGTACATCTTACTGTTGTGCCAAATTTCGCATGGATATGCCGCATAAATTCCCAGTTAGATATTTCAGAGAAAAAAGAGGTAATTGGATCGAACATCGCGCTGTTCCTCTGAAAATATCCAGCGATCAGTGGCGAATTCTTCAAAACGGAGATTCCTCTGCCCTTGATAATCATATAAAAATGCAGTTATCTCCTGATCAGAAGCCGCGCCAGGGTGTCAATACATGTGGTGCCAATGCAGTCTTTATTTTCGATAATAAACCTCCATCTCTTCCTGGAGAATATCTCTTTCCACTTGCGACAAAAGAAATATGGAAGAGAAAGGATTTATCCTCACACAAATGGATTCTACTTCCTTACAATAGAAACACAGGAAAACCTCTTACATGGTCCGATATTGAACAGCACGCAGGACTCAAACGATATCTCACTGAAACCAGAGATAAACTCGAGATTCGGAAAGGTACTCTGATCCGATCTTCTATTGAAAAAGGCATCTGGTGGTCTTTGTTGGGCGTTGGCCTATATTCTTTTGCGCCCTATAAAGTTATCTGGGAAGCGTATGGTAAAAGTCATTTTCGCCCGGTAATTTTGAGCAACAAAGATAGTCAGGAATGGCAAGCGAATCAAGCTATGCATGCCTTCATCCCTTGTTGGGACGAGGGCGATGCGAAACGAATTCACTCTGCACTTCAGCATCCAAGTATCCCGACCTTGCTTCGACAACTCAACGGAGATGGGAAGTGCAATTGGGCTCAACCAGGTAAAATCAACAAGATCCTGTCCTTGGGAGATCCTGAATACCATCAGCCGCTACTTCCACTATTCACCGCGTAAAATATAGGTAAGGTAAATGATTACCGCCAGCTTGGACGATTGTCGACAAGCCTTCGATATGTGTCGTCATTGCAGCCGTAGCTGTTCTCCGGTCGTAAATGGTCTTTCAGCGACGTGATCAGGACATACCCGACGGTGATTTCGGGCTTTGGCCAGTACGGAGACAGGCCGGTAAGGTCGGCCTTAGTTGGTTTCACGCCGCCTGAGCCGGCGCCGTGGATCGAGGCGCCGGGGCGTGCTATGGATCGGAGCCGGCGGGACGGCCCGGATCGTCCGGCGCAACCCCCCGCGGAAGACGCTTCAGAACAGGAGGAAGGGAGATGAACGACGACACCATGAAGGCCGGACCCACCGCCACGGGCGGACCGAAGATCACGCGCCGCGGCCTGCTCAAAGCGGGCGCGGCCACGGCCGGGGCGGCCGCGATGGCCGGCACCGCCTCGATCGCGACCGCCCCGGTCGCGCGCAGCGCCTACGCGGCCGGCAGCGACGCTCCGATCCGCGTCGGATTCCAGGTGCACCGCACCGGCATCGGCGCCACCTACGGCCGCTGGTACGAACGCACCGCGAACGCGGCGGCGGCTTACATGAACGAGAACGGCGGGATCGCCGGCCGTCCGGTGGAGCTGGTGCCCGAGGACGATGGCACCGATCCGAAGCGCGGTGCGGAGGTGGTGGAGAAGTTCGCGAATCAGCACCAGGTGGACTTCGTCTACGGCCCGCTGTTCTCGCACGTGGTGATCGGCTCGGCGCCGCGGGCGGGAGAGCTGAAGATCCCCTACTTCGTGGTCAGCGAGGGCTACCACGTCGCCTCGGGCACCCTCAACCGCTACGTGTTCCAGCCGGGGATCACCGACGTGCGCGCGCAGGTGCAGGCGATGGCGCCGTGGGTGACGGACAACCTCGGCAAGCGCGTCACCATGATCTTCCCCGACTATGCGTTCGGGTACGACCACCGCGACTACTTCAGCGCCGCGGTCGAGGCGCGCGGCGGCAGCGTCGCGGCGAAGATCGCGATCCCGCCCACCGAGTCCTCGTTCACCAGGTATTTCCCGCAGATCCCGGCCGATACCGAGGTGCTCTACCACGTGATGGTCGGACCGGGGGTGCTGACCTTCGTGAAGGAAATGGGCGAGCACTTCGGCTCGAAGCGCCCGCGGATCTTCGGCTTCATCGATTCGCTCGAAGGCGTGGACATCGCGAGCCCCGGCCTCTCGTTCCTGGAGGGCACCTACCTGTGGGAGGCGATGCCGCGCTACGCCGGCGGCCTGGACACCGCGGCCAACCGGCTCTACCGGGAGAAGGTCGGCATCAACGCGGACGGCGCGAGCGTCGACGACCCGAAGGACGTCTCCACCAACTCGCACATGTTCGGCTGCTGGGAGACGCTCTACGCGATCAAGCAGGGTGTCGAGCAGAGCGGGTACCGCAGCCGCACCCCGGGCGACGTCGCGGCGCTCATCGAGGCGATGGAGGGCTTTCGGGGCTTCAACGAGGGGATCGGCCACCCGCAGGGCTACAAGGAGTTCAACGGCGCGCTGCACCAGTGCTACGGGCGCCAGTTCATCTCCGAGGTCCGGGGCGGCGGGCTCGAAGTGGTGCACACCACCTCGATCGAGGACGGCAGGTACGAGCCGGAGGCGGACTACACCCAGCAGTCCCTGTAACCCCTGTCGGCGCTGTGAGCTTCGGCCCGCACCTGCTGCTGGCGCTGCTCGAAGGCGCGGTGACCGCCTGCGTGCTGGCGGTCACCGCGCTCGGCCTGTCGCTGGTCTTCGGGGTGATGCGCATCGTCAACGTCGCGCACGGCGAGTTCTACATGCTCGGGGCGGTGCTCGCGTGGTTCTGCGCATCGATGGTCGATGGCTCCCCGGCCGGCGCCTTCCTGCTCGCGCTCCTGTTCGCCCCGCTGGTGGTGGGCGCGCTGGCGCTGGCCGCGGACTGGCTCATCCTGCGCCGGGTGAACTACCACCCGGAGGGCACCATCGTCGCCACCATCGGCCTGCTCTACCTCCTTCAGCAGGCGGTCCTGAGCGGGTACGGGCCGGATGCGCGCCCGGTCGAGGCGCCCGTCTACTTCCGCGTCGTCTTCCCTTGGTTCGGCTACTCCGGTTACAAGCTGGTGGTCATCGGGGCGTCCGTGCTGCTCCTGCTCGGGACCTGGGCGGTGATGGCGAAGAGCAAGGCGGGGCTGTACATGCGCGCGACGCAACAGGACGCGGAGATGGCGCTGGCCCACGGGGTGCCGGTACGCCGGGTGTACGCGCTGGTGTTCGCGGCCGGGGCCATGCTGGCCGCAGTGGCCGGGGTGCTGATCGTCCCCATCCGGCAGGCCCACTACCTGATGGGGCTCGACCCGCTGTTGCTCTCGTTCATCGTGGTGATCATCGGCGGGCTGGGCAGCCTGCGCGGCACCATCGTGGCCGCCATCGTCATCGGCCTGAGCGACGGGGTGATCTCGATGTTCTTCTCGCCTACGCTGGCGAAGATCCTCGCCACCCTCCTCGTCGCGCTGGTGCTCGTGGTGCGCCCCGGCGGCCTGTTCGGGGAGCGCGGTTGATGGTGGGGGCGTGCGGCTACCATCGCCCGGCCCCGGCGCTGAACGCCCCGAGGATCCGCTCGGGTGCGGTGACTGTTCGTTGGATACCCGACGCGGAGGTCGAGACCGACCGGCGGACAGACAGGTAACCTCGCCCGATGCCGACGAAACGCGCCGTCCTTGCCGAGTTCACCCGCCGCGAGCTGCGAGCCGGTCTCGACTTCTACGAACTGCGGGTCGGCGACCGCCGCGTCAAGGCGCAGCTCGTCGACGCGCTGGCCGGTTCCCGGAAGACCCGGGTCGAGGAGATGTTGCAGGCGCTCTCGCGGGACCGCCTCAAGGCGCTGTGCCGAGCGTTCGACCTCGATGACTCCGGCCGGAAGAAGGCGGACCTCGTTGCGCGCCTCACGGGGTCAACCGCGGCGTCGCCAGCCGTGGTATCGAAGAGCGCCGAAGGGGACAGGCTTCCGGCGGCATCCTCGCCGGTCGTGAACACTTCCGCGCAGTCGGCGGTGCCCCGTTCCAGGGCGAAGACACTCGCGCGCGGCTACCCGCTGACCAGCGACGCGGACGGGCCGCCGGCGGCGTCCCGCCCGAGGGCCGAGACCCCGGATCCACCCGGCGACATGCTGAGCATCGCCCGGCTTGAACAGTACCTCTGGTCGGCGGCGGACATCCTGCGCGGGTCGATCGACAGCAGCGACTACAAGACCTACATCTTCGGTCTGCTCTTCCTGAAACGGCTGTCCGACCGCTTCGAGGAGGAGGCGGAGAAGCTCATCGCCGAGGGTCTGCCCGCCCCCGTCGCGTGGACGGACCCGGACGAACACCAGTTCTTCGTGCCGGAGCGGGCACGGTGGGGCGCCATCCGGGGGCAGGCCACGAACATCGGGGAGACCCTGAACAAGGCGTGCGCGGCGCTGGAGGAGCAGAACGGCGCGCTGGAAGGCGTCCTCGCCGGGATCGACTACAACGACGAACGCAAGCTCGGCGACGCCCGCAACCGCGACACCGTGCTCGCGCGCCTCGTCCAGCACTTCTCCCAGGTCTCGCTACGCAACGACCGCATGGCCGAGCCCGACCTCCTCGGTCGCGCCTACGAGTACCTGATCGAGCAGTTCGCCGACGACGCGGGCAAGAAGGGTGGCGAGTTCTACACCCCGCGGATGGTCGTCAGGCTCATCGTGGAGCTGCTGGCGCCGGCCGAAAGGATGCGCATCTGCGACCCGACCGCCGGCTCCGGCGGCATGCTGATCGAATGCGCCCACCACATCGAGCGCCAGGGGGGCAATCCGCGCAACCTGACGCTCCACGGCCAGGAGAAGAACCTCGGCACCTGGGCCATCTGCAAGATGAACATGCTGCTGCACGGGCTGCCCGACGCCCGCATCGAGAAGGGCGACACGATCCGGGACCCGAAGCTGGTGGAGGAAGGAGAGCTGCTGCGGTACGACCGGGTAATCGCCAATCCGCCGTTCAGCCTCGACGAGTGGGGCCGCGATGTGGCCGGGAACGACGGCTACGGGCGCTTCCGGTTCGGCGTGCCGCCGAAGACCAGGGGCGACCTGGCGTTCGTGCAGCACATGGTGACGGTACTGAACGCCGCCGGCCGGCTCGGCGTGGTCATGCCCCACGGCGTGCTGTTCCGCGGCGCCGCGGAGGGGAAGATCCGCCAGGGGCTGCTGCAGGAGGACCTCTTCGAGGCGGTCATCGGCCTTGCCCCGAACCTCTTCTACGGCACCGGCATCCCGGCGTCCATCCTGGTGCTCAACCGGGACAAGCCGGCGGCGCGCAGGGGCAAGGTGCTCTTCATCGACGCCTCCGGGGAATTCGAGGAAGGCAGCAACCAGAACCGCCTGCGCGACCGCGACGTCGAGCACGTCTCCAGGACGTTCCACGCCTTCGCCGAAGAAGAGAAGTACGCGCGGGTGGTGCCGCTCGCCGAGATCGAGCGCAACGACTGGAACCTGAACATCAGCCGTTACGTGGATACCTCGGAGGAGGAAGAACGCATCGACGTGGCGGAGGCGGTGCGCAAGCTCCGGGCGCTGGAACGGGAGCGCGCGGCGGCGGAGGCGACGATGAACCGGTATCTCGCCGAGCTGGGCTATGACGCCTGACGAGCCGTTTTCGGCGGATCGGGTGGATGCGGCACAATCGTCGCGGTTCCGGAATCCGCAACGGGTGTAATTGTGACGGCTGAAAGCGATTCCGATCCGGCGTTGAACGTCAGGTATCCCAAGACGTCGTACTGGCCCTGGTCCCCGAGCATCGGCCGTGGCGACGACGTGCACGCGAATCCGGCTCGCTTCGTCGGCGAAGACATGGTGGTGACGGAGAAGCTGGACGGCGGGAACACGCTCCTTCATGCCGGCAAGGTCTACGCGCGCAGCGTATCCGCCCCTTCCGACGCGAAGTGGATGGCGATGGTGAAGAAATACCACGCCTGGAAGGTGAACGAGCCCGACGTCTGGCTCTACGGCGAGGATGTTTACGGCGTGCACAGTATCGAGTACGAGCCCGTGGCGGAGCATGAAACGTTCTACGCTTTTGCGCTGCGCAACGGTGACGGCGCGTTTGCCGCCTTCGCCGAGGTCGAGGGGTACGCGAAGCACCGGGAGATTCCGGTGGTGCCGGTGCTGTTCAGGGGGCGTTTCCGGTCGGTTGCCGAGATCAGCGCGTTCATGAAGCAGGCCCACGTTGAGCCGTCCATGCTCGGGGGTGAGCGGGAGGGCGTCGTCATGCGGCTGGCGCGAGGGTTTGCGGCGACGGAATTCCAGGACAACGTCTGCAAGAGCGTCCGTCCCGGACATGTGCAGAGTGACGAGCACTGGACCCGGCACTGGAGGCCGTGCCGAATCGCGGGGCGGGCTGGGTGATGCTGCCCGCTATTCGTGTGAGCCGAAATTGCCGAATCGTCATATGGCGAGCGTGATGGAGCAGGACTGACCATGAGACATCGGCGACCCAAGCGTCGTGCAATCGGCCCGTGGAACGGCGACGCATCCCCGGAGAACACGGCGTCGAGAGCGCGATACGTGGGCAGCCCGGAGCACAAGGGCCATCCGAGCCCGGCAGGTTCGCCGGCGCTTCGCTCGGACGCGACGCCTTGCGACCCCAGGATCGAGTGGGACGACATCAACGCCGCCTTGCAGGAAGCCATCCGACGGCGCTGCACGAGCGCGGTTTTCGAGCAGGGCTTTCCGAAGTACGTCTGGGGATGGCTCGATGGACATCTCTACGAGGCGCGACATCTCAACGGTCCGGCCGGGACCTACAAAGGTTATCGGCTCGAAGAAGTGGAGTATCCTCGTGACCCGGAAGAGCGCTTGGACCGGAGCATCGGCGCATGATCCGATTTCGCATGGAGTGGCAAGACGCCCCGGGGGTAAGGGATACGGTTCTCGCCCGTTCCTGGTGCCGCTTCGTGATCGAGGCGGATGGGCGTCTGGTGACGGAAGCGGTTCATGGCGCCTCCGAGAGCTTGCGCGGCGGTATCTATGGCTCCGCTTTTCCCCTTGGCCGGTGGATCGTGGAGAACTGGTGGTTTCTCCTGAACGAATCGTATCGGTTTCCCGCCCGCTACGCCTCGCGCGATCTCGCAAGAACGTTGCAGGATCGGGCGTGGGTGCAGCGACATAGCCTGCTGGCGGCTCGGGAAGGAGTAGCGCTGCCCGATCTCACCCTCCATCGGGACGAGCAGAAGGTCGTCGTGCGATGGACGCCGGACGGCACCGCCTCGATTCACCCGCCTCTCCGTTTCACCGGCGAGGGTGAAATACATCTGGACGTGGCCGACGCCGAACGAGGATTGGCGGAAGCGGTCCAGGCCGTCATGGCCAGGCTCGAAGGATTCGAAGAGCCGGAAGTCAGGGCTTTCCGCCAGGATTGGGCGGCAATCACCAAAGCGACGGAGCAGGAGCGCAGGCTTTGCGAGTGGTCGGCTCGTCTGGGTATCGACCCTTTCGACCCGGAGGAGCTCACGGACGAGCTGGCGGAGACCCTTCCCCGGTTGGTGTCGGACTTCGATACTCCGCTCAGGGACGATCTCCTCGACGCGGAACGCCCGCAGACCTTGCAGAGGGATATGGAATGGCTGTGCCGGGCCGAAGCACTCGCGGCCGACGCCGGCCGTGCCAGTCATCGCGAGCCCACACTCCAGCCTCGAAGCCACCTGCCTCCGGTTGGAGGCTTGGCGGCAGCCCGCAATCCCGAGGCTGTCCGGTCGGACGCCGACATCGGGACGGCCCACGGTCTCGGCTATGCGTGCGCGGCCGCCCTCCGGCAGCACCTGTCACCGGCAGATGGACACGAGCCCATTGAAGACATGGATGAGATTCTCGTTCGCCTCGGTTGGGCGCAATCTCCCTATCGGACGATGGAACCCGAGTCCGAAAGCCCACTGGAGGCCGCGGTGACTCGAAGCAAGGATGGCGCCCCGGTGGCGATCGTCGGCAATGCCGAGACGGACATGAACGGTCACCGGTTCCGGCTCGCGCGATCGATCTTCTTCCGGCACTTCAGCCGTAATCGGGAAGCGGACCGGCGGCTCGTGACCGAGGCGCATACTCGGGAGCAACGCGCGTCCCGAGCGTTCGCCGCCGAGTTCCTGGCTCCGGCGGCGGGACTGTCGCAACACCTGGGCGGGAGCGTATCTTCCCGTGGAATCGACGAGCTGGCCCACCACTACGGCATCAGTGCGTGGGTGATCGGCCACCAGATCCAGAACCACCGGCTCGCCTGGATCAGCGATTCATAGGCGTCGAATGGCATTGTGGTGCCGCGCATTTTTTGATGACAAATTGAAACCTGCCCCCTTGGCGATGAACGAATACAATAGACCGGTAAAAGCGATGAAGGAACGTGACGTCAAGAAAGCGGAAGATACCAGACAAACTGTTGCAAAAAAACGGAAACGGATTATTGGCCACGACATTTATGAATAATATGTATAGCAGGATTCATATATTCTGAACCATTGCCCGATATGCTGCAGTCCGGTTCCACAACCGAGGATTTTTACGGAGTGCACAACATCAAGTACAAATCCATAGCGGAACAGGTGGCATTCTATGCGTTCGCACTGCGTGCCACTATACAATCTTATCGGTTTTCTGTGTAATGACGGACCATATTTCCTCCGAACTTCGCAGCCGCCTCATGGGGCGTATACGGGGGCAGAATACAAAACCGGAAATGAGAGTCCGCCACTTGGTTCATCGAATGGGATTCCGGTATCGTCTTTATCGTCGGGATCTGCCGGGAACCCCGGACTTGGTATTCCCGAGCCGGAAAAAAATCATTTTCGTTCATGGTTGTTTCTGGCACCAGCATGATTGTCTGCGCGGCGCACGACCGTCGTCAAATAAGGAATTCTGGAATGCTAAACTTGATAAGAATGTCCGGAGAGATCGGGAAAACATTTATCATCTGGAAGACCGAGGATGGTCGGTTCTGATCGTGTGGGAATGCGAAACGGATAATCCGGAGGGGCTGGTCGATCGAATCAAGAGTTTTCTGCGACCGGAGAAAGAATTGTCTCCCTGAAGCGATTGTGTAATTGTTATTTTGGTTTCGACTCAAATGCAACATTCATGGACTTGTCGAGTCGAGGTGCCTATAAATGGAACGAGCATGATGTTCGGCGAATTTTGGAGGGAAGGCATTACCGATTAACTGTGCTGCGGGATAGCGGCCCTTGGACATTTCGAAAATATACTTTCTCGGAAAACTCTGTAGAAGTGCGGCTTCGCGCAAGGTGATAGCCCGATCTTCTTCCGGATGAAGATACCGCCCCTTTGATGGATTGATACATCCTCCGGTTATAGTCGGAGCTGGTTCATTCCATGCCATTCGACCGTATACATCCTTGAATCCGTCGAATTCCTGATGACATCGAAGCTGCTCCCTATTTGGAAGGGCGGTACGGCTTCCGCCGTCCTGGGGAATGCGACGGATTAACGACATTACGTGAGCAGCTCGGCGAACGGAGTAGTCGTGCGCAGGATCCCCTGAAATACCCGGCGCCGGAAGATTTCGAATAGCCTCTGCCACAGTCCGCTTTCGTCGAACGGGCGGTGCGAACGATGGATAACCGCGACGAAAACCTATCATAATCATACGTAGGCGACGTTGGGGAACGCCATATTTTGCGGCATCGAAAACGTCGGCTTCAGATTCATACCCTAGCTTGTCGAGCGCCTTCTTGATTTTCTTCATGCGAGCATCATAGAGTAATCCAGGTACATTTTCCATCATTATCGTTTTCGGCAAAAAGATTTGGACGAATCTGATAAATTGAAAAACATGCTCATTCATCGGTTCAATGATAGTTCGCCCACCGTTGAGTGTCCGTAAAGTCGAAAATCCCTGGCAAGGGGGGCAACCGGCCAGCAAATCAAGATCGCCCGGTTCCATATTCAGTTTATTCATTAGAATCCGAGGATTTACCGAACGAATATCCTTCTCGATCAGATACGTATTCCGGTGATTTTGTCTATAAGTTTCGATCGAAAGATCATCGTTATCTATGGCTGCTACAACGTTGAATCCAGCTCTGAGAAGCCCAAGCGATAACCCACCGCAACCGCAGAACAGATCGATCGCAGAAAAGGATTTTCGTCTCGGAGCCTTCATGTCTGCACCTGCCCATCGACGAAATCCAATCCGACCCGTGTGAGAGAAATACCGAGTTTCTGTATCAGATTAAGTGCGTATTCGTACCGAAGTTGGCTGACGACTGTAGCGTCATAACGGTTCGAGATCAGTCGAGTTTTTCCTTTTTCAGTTCGAAATATGGAGAGTCGAAAACCATCCTTGAGAAATACGCCGCTATTCCCTGCATAAAATATGTCCCAATAGGGTGCCGAACTATCTCTCGACGGGTGGTTGAAACAAAAACATCTTAATTCTCCGTAAATCTGTAAAGCCACGAATCTATTGGATTGAATATACCGTAGTAGTATCTCTTCGGATGTGGGCTGTAACCTGATCGCAATAAACGGAAGTATCTGCTCACCGAAGGCATCACGTCTCCATCTCGGAATCTGTGACGGCACCATGTCGCACGCTGGCGAAAGGCAGATCCAGTGTTCATCGCCTATCGAAAAAATGTGGCCGGTCGCGAGATGCCATCCCTCCGGTGCCATAGAGCAGACGAATGCATTATGTTGAAGGGCCGCTAGATTCCTGGATTCTTTGTCAGCTAAATTTACCTTGAAGTGATCATTGCATATCTGTTTGGCTTCACTATCGGATGCTTTCCATTCTGCATCGATTAGGCGCGCGACAAAGCGCTCGACGCGCGGAAGGATACCGCTAACAAGGTGATCTGAATGACGAGAGACACTTTCAGCTATACGCCATCGACGTTCCGGTTTGTCGGCGGCGCGCAAAAGACGATAATACCAGTACGCCAATGCATGGTGGTTGCTTAGTGCCTGGCCTTGAAGAGCGATACCGTGCTCATCCATTTCTGCTCTGAGTTTGGTAAGAAGAAGCCTCGACGGCCTTGGATTCCAGCCAATCAACGCAGCCTGAAGATCAGATAACAGATCATCGTCGTCGGTCTTTTCCGAAAATGCGACGAATACGGACTCAGATTTGATCCATTTGATCGACTCAAAGGACCATGACAGATCACCGGCACCAGGAAGATCAGCAGTGTCTACTCTGTTCTCTCGTTCTACTTTCCTGAGAAAGTATAGAAGGACAAGATTTCGTTGGTCTTTATCCCATCCAACTCTGTCGCATTCAAATTTAAAGGCTGAATAGGGCTGTTGATCCTTCGCCATCATTCGGCGATAGCTTTGTCGATGGAGTCGGAAGTGGAAATATTGAGCAGAGGTTATACTCCCGGAAATACGTTGCCGAAAGCCGTCAAATTCATCCTCACCAGCATCAATCAATTGCTCGGCAGCGTTAATTTCGTCTTTAGAGAATGTGTCCAGGATAGAGTTGATCAGTCCCCATCGAACCTCGTCGAATACTGAATCAATTTCCTTCCTTGTATAGATAATCACCAGATTAAAGTGAGCATTGGACATCAGACTACGAAGAATTCCAACCGCACGCGTCCCATCAGCCTGTTTGTCGGGTTCCAATTGATAATCGAGAACGAGGAGATCGGATTGGTGCAGATGCTTGGCTACCGTGTTCTCATCCCCGACAAGAACATTGGAACCGTCATGGATATCTACAAGAAGAGGTGGGGTGCGCTCCCTAAATTTTCTGATCACACGCTCGATGCGCCCAGGATCGTCACGCCAAGCTTTATGCCTATCCGTTGCACTATGAGTGTTGTGCTCAGGCTGCGTGCCGCCGAGGATATCGGCATAAGTCGGATAATCATCGTCGACTATGAGAACTGACCGAATAGGAGTTATGAATGCCTCTTCGATAAATTCTCTATAGTGTTCAGGTGCCATTGAATTCCGCTCCTCTGAATGAAATCAGGAAATTCGCCCCGGACAAAGGCATGTTTGCCGTCGAAGGTTCATACCGGATTCTATGACCTCCGGCTGCTAGGTTGGCGCGGCAGAGATATAGGCCGACGCCCCGTCCACCTCGTATTTTTCTGGTGAAGAAGAGCCTGAACAGGCTATCCAGATCCTCCGAATCGACACCGGGTCCATTGTCGGAAATTACCACCTCCGAGTCTATAACGTCGAGAATTACTTTAGGAGCTTCAGTATTACTTACACTGATCCAATAGATACTGTTGTTCAGCAAATTGATGAATACAGGATAGAGGCGTGATCGTTGATCGAATATTCTAAGTTTTTGGAATTTTTCCGTAGAGAAAAAAATAATATGATTCTTTGCAATAGTCAATTTGAAGAAATCGGAAACATAATCTGAAATTTCGGCTCCTGTGATCCAACGTTGGATCTTTTGTCCCGCAAGGCGCAAGGGTGAAAGAAATCTCAATTGATCAGTCAACCCTTCATAGCCGAATTCGATATCCTGACCCGCGGAACTGATGCGAATATCTTCCGGTAATCGTCTTAGTCCTGATCCGATGATATCATCATAGGATTGCAGTTCGTGACCTACGATTTCCACCGCTATGCCAAGTTGAGCAAGACTATGCAATCTTTCCAGCTCGTCTCGTATCTCGCCAAGCTCTTCCATGCCGAATGTTGCTAAATGTTCCAGATCGATACTGTCCTGCAAACTTTCTAGTGCACCGATATATGAAAGAAAAATCTCCCTATTTTCCTCATCTATTCGCTGCTTCAGAAGATCCATCATATTCGATGCTTCTGCATAGGAAAATTCACCGATCCGGAAACGGTGAAGGAGAGGTTTGGCTTCGGCATGGAACAGCTTATTTCGTTGTTCTACGACTTCCTGGATTCTTTTATATTCGGCTTTCTGAAGTGTGTAGAGCATCTCCTTCCACTTTCGAATTCTACGATGGATCCGCCCGGCATGGCTCATCAATTGTTTTTCCAGAAGAACTTCAGGTCTTGTAGGTTTGATTTTTTCGATTTCCTGATCGATCCTTTCACTCAAAGAAGCGACGGTCATCCGCACTATTCGAATAGAATCCCTATAGTTCGCATACATTTCTTCAAGCGGTCCCAAATTCTTCGGAGCTCCCGGAAGTTTGAAATCTGACAGGCGTTCCCGAAAACCTTCTAGTACGTGTTGTACCTGAGAAATCTGTGATTCCCTATTGACTTCCAAAGTATCTGCATAATGCTCGATGTCATGAATCAAAT
This sequence comes from uncultured Gammaproteobacteria bacterium, assembly GCA_958295465.1. Lineage (GTDB taxonomy): Bacteria > Pseudomonadota > Gammaproteobacteria > HK1 > HK1 > HK1. The sequence goes on along the minus strand of OY282353.1, from coordinate 4,568,932 downwards.
CCGTTAATTCTTGAGAATATCTCTTTAGTTTTGATCGAAACTCCCGTCGATGACGCCTTCGCAGCTTATTTCTGGCCTCCGCGGCACGCTTACGTCTATTTTCTGCGGATATCTTGGGCAACAGCTCATTGCGTATTTCGGATGCCGAGCCGAAATATAGACGAGCCGATTGCATCAACACATTCGCGATCAGAGCTTTGAGTGTCTTCGCCGCCCGATTGTCGAGCAAACCTTCCCGTCCAGCCTTGTCCTTCAGATTCGGATTATATTCCCGTGTGATCGCAATACGCCCGAACATCTGGCGATGGTTCCAGAATTCGCGGCCGACACTTTTGCTCCGGCGGGATTCGATCTCGAAGAAATCGTTGTCGGTTCGACCGTACGGCAGCACACGTAGGCCGTCCCTGAACACCATAAAGCCGGAATATTTTTCGGCCAATTCCTGATAATGCCGAAATTCCAACGGAGGATGAGTCGTATTCGTTTGTATAAATTCCATCGACGCGATGTAGAGATCCAAAGGCCCGACTTCATTGTCGCGGCGATGCGGAATCACGAGATCCTTCTGAGGTTCGATAACTTGATTGTCGGGCAACCATTCTCCGAAGGCTTTCACGCGACCGACGAAGGCCCCGGCGGAGTCAATCTTTCCCTCGATACGATGTTCCATATTGTCGATTAAATATTTGTCAAACTGCTTTTCCGTGCCGACCACTACCCGAGGTACATCACCTTCCCATACACGCACAACATAGGAGAAGTGAGGATCTTCCACGATGGTTGCGGGATCGGTTGGGTCCACAAACGGATCGACAAAACTGGAAAGTGTCTCGAAAAAGCGCTCTCGTGCCGCCCGCGCAGAGGTATCGGCAATTCCTTCATTGAGTTGAACACGCAAGTCGTAGTTGATATGAGAGACGAGCAATGCCGTTCCGTGATCGGAAACTCCGGTCCATGCCGGCCATTGCATGAGATGTCGGGGCTCGAAGGATATCCGAGAAATGGAGGACAGGATATCCTTGGACGGTAGCTGTAGCTCGTTTCCCTCCACCTCATCGAGATCCTTCCAGGCCTTGCGAATACGATTTTTCCGATCTTTTTCGGATCCGCCGGTGATATTTTCCGATAGACCTGCAATAAGATTGGGAAGCTGCATGAAGAGATCATTATCCGTGTCGAATTCCGTCATCGGAACGAATATATCGGACAAATTGATGAAGGGGTTTTCGAACAAACGCCAATCGACCAGCGCAGCGATGAACGGATGCTTCGTACGCTTCGAAATCAATAGAAGGATCGGTCCGAGGTTAGCGCATGAAAGCCGTCCAATGCCTTTCTGTCCTTGACGTGGTCGGACCTTGAGGCCATTTCGATCCCTTACAGGTGTCCTGTCTACTGTAACTTTGGATTCGGTTCCGACGACCAGCCAGCGGCGTATGAATTCGTCGCGATTCATTCCGTGGCCGTCGTCGATGATGGCCGCTACCGGATCCTTCCCGCCATAAATATTGAGTTCGACGTTTCGCGCATAAGCGTCGAATGCGTTCTTCCACAGCTCCGAGATGGCCGTGGGGCAATCAGCAATTTGCTCACGGCCGAGATGATCGACCGTCCGAGCCCTAGTCTGGAACGCAGCCGCTCCAATCATGCCGTGTGCCGTGTCATTGGGCCGTCGCCGATCGTTTTGACTGACGAGGCAGGCTCTCCGCTCCGGCTCTGCGAGTCCAGAATCGGCCGCATGCGATTGAGTGAGTGCCGGTTTGATTCGCAACGGTTCCGAGCCCATGTCGAGATCCGGCGCATATCGACAAGTCGCAACCGGATACCGCGTCCCCAAGCTTCCTCGCACGTTCCCATGGGGGGTTCATCGGGGTCGAGTCCACCGTACGTTCCTGAAAGACATGGTCGAGATGGCGCAGTTGTGGATTTGTTCTTGCCGAGTTCCGTCATCCGCCTGTCCCTTGAGGTGGAACGAGATGCGACCACCCTCAGCGAACGCACCTCGACGGTGTGGCTGCTGTCGAGTCCGAGACCAGCATCATTCCGGCTCCAGCGGATGCGAACACCGGCGTGCAGCTTGATCGATTCGGCAGTAGTCCTCGACGGTCCCGCGCCAGCCGCCGGTCCGGCGTGGCCGCCAAGGGATCGCCTGCCCCCTTCTGCTTTCCGACACCGCCGTCCCGGTCGCGTAATTGACGCCGATGACGCGCCGCGCATCTCCCTCCCCGACACAGAGGTTTCTGTAGTCCCGCTGAAATCGTACCATGTCCACGGGCGTGTAGTGGGCGGTGACCGATTGCTCAACCGTAGTGTAGCCGCATAATGCCAGCCGTTCGATTTCCAGGACCAGCCCATGGATTGAGCCTTCACGGGAGAGACGGGTCCCGGATATGGCTGTTGATGCTCCGGCGCAATACGTGCCCCCGTGCCTTGGGACCGGTGTGTTCGTGTTCATCGTCCGGGAGCCTGAAGCCCGCATGTGGCGCCGACGGTGCGAGACCGACCGCACGATAGCCGTTCTTCTCCGCAAGGGCTCGGGCGCAATCCAGCATGGTGTCCTTGCCGATGCCGGCGTAGCCCTGCACGCCGACCACTTGGTCCCGGCCGTGAGGATGAGATAGCTTCCTTCCGATCCACGACCGTCCGTCCGTTGTGCAGCCTCGGTCCCATCATCCAGATCCGCACGAGGGGTTTCGATGCGCTCCGACCACGCTCCATGAGTGCGATGATCTCCTTCTCGTCGGCGAGACAGTCTTGTCGGTGATGAGCGAATCGTCCAGGACCTCCGAGGGTTCGCGCGCAAGACGCCCGCCCGCTCCAGCCGGTCCACGGGCCTCCTCGTCGTCGTCGACCGAGCCCGCGCCCAGTCTCCAGACGACCGCGACTGCCGCGGCGAGCAGATCGGCGCACGCGAGCACTGTCTCTCGTTCGGAGAGATGCCGGACCGCTCAGGCAACCGCCCGTTCCGCGTTATCCTCCATACGCCGTCCGGCGTCCCGGAGGTCATCGGAAGCGACGGAGAGAAACCCGCCGTGGTCCTCGCCTCCCTCCCTCTGCAACGGCGCTGACCGCAAGGCTTTGTGCGTCGAATCCAGGATCGGCCACCTGTTTCAGCCGATTTTCACATAGCGCCTGCTTGTCGATGTCGCACCTGTGCGAGCGAATCATCAGGGCCGCGCGCTCGGCGAAACGCGGGCTGGCGGCGGAATCTCCGAGGTCACGCTCCGCCATCACCGCCTCGGTCTCGGCGTGTCGCGTCGAGAATGCCTTGACGACGTGGGCCTTCTCGGTCCGGTAACCGACCGTCCTCGGCTCCCAGGCCAGTTCGCTCCGATACAGGGCGCCGCGCAGCATCTTTGAGCGGCGACCGCTGGCGCGGTCGCTTGGCGACTCCGCTATGCGGAATCGCGGGCGCCCCGGCCAGCGCCGTAGACGGGCGAGGAACAGTCTTGTTCCATATGAACAAGCGATGCGGCGCATGGTGTTCGAGCACCAAACAGAACACGAACCGCAGTGGGCGAGGATCCGATCATGCTCGCCCATTTGCTATCATCCATGGCCATTCCATGCCGTTTCGAGTGTGAGAATCGGATATTGGAACCGAATCAAATTCTGTGTTATATCAATTAGTTGTATGTTAACTGACAACACAGACGATTCGTTCGCAAGCGGGCCGGAGGCCCGCCGCCAAGCAAAGCGGGCGGGACACCCGCGTTCCCAGGATCGGAGCCGACCCTTCCCGGTTCCGGCTCCGTCGGATTAAGAGCGTTGGAACACGAATAATCGACGGCGGAGACGATGACAATAAATCGGCATCCGGCGGAGTTGGGATATGGCGTCTGAGGCTTGGACACATCGAAGGCTTTCCGAGTGCGCTGATCAGCGAACCGAGAAGATCACCCCGGCAGTAGCGGACGCCCGTCCGTATGTCGGCCTTGAGCATCTTGCGCAGGGACGTCCCGCGCTCCTCGGCTGGTCTCCCGCCGGTAGAGCGACCAGTGCGAAGACCGTCTTTCGCACAGGAGACGTGTTGTTCGGCAAGCTTCGCCCCAATCTACGGAAGGCCGCTGCTGCTCCATTCGACGGATTATGTTCGACCGACATCTTGCCATTGTTCGGTAAAAACGGCCTTGACACGCACTACCTGCTGCAACTTGCACAATGGAATCGATTGCAGCAGCACGCGGTTGCTACCGCATCCGGCACGAAGATGCCCAGAACGTCGTGGAAGCAACTTGGGAATTTTGCGTTTTCGCTCCCTCCCCTTCCTGAACAGCGCAAGATCGCCGCCATCCTCTCCTCGGTGGACGACGCCGTAGAGAAGACCCAAGCGGTTATCGATCAGGTGCAGATCGTCAAGCGCGGCCTGATGCAGGAGCTACTGACGCGGGGCCTGCCGGGGCGGCACACGCGATTCAAGCGGACGGAGATTGGAATGATTCCGGAGGAATGGAGCCTTCTCTCGCTCGCGGACTTGGCTGAACCGAACAACGGCATTCAAACCGGTCCCTTTGGTAGCCAGTTGCACGCTTCCGACTACGTGGCGCATGGCGTGCCGGTCATCATGCCGAAAGACATGACGAACGGGGACGTTTCGGACGCGCATTCGGCTCGGATTCCCGAAGAACGGGCGGAGGAATTGCAACGGCACCGGGTACGCGCCGGGGACATGCTTTTCGCTAGGCGAGGCGACATCGGAAGGGCTGGTCTCATCACGGAGCACGAAGATGGGTGGGTGTGTGGAACAGGATGTTTCAGATTTCGTCCGAAAGATAGAACCGTTTCCCATTTTCTCCGGCACTGGATAGGTCAGCCCACATCGGTAGCGTGGCTGAACGAGCACGCGGTGGGACAAACGATGTTGAACCTCAATACATCGATTCTGAGCCGCCTGCCTGTTGCGATGCCGTCGGAGACGGAACGCTCGGCAATCGCCGACGGCATGGAGGCGCTAGGCAAACAGACGGAGACTCATGGGCGAGTCGAAAGAGGTCTTTTGGAGTTGAAACAAGCATTGATGGCCATCCTCCTCACCGGCGAGCTCCGCGTCACCCCGGACCCCGAAGCCGCATGACCCCCAAGACCACCGGATGGGAGGAATTGCATTTCGCGGAGATCCCGGCGGTCGAGTCGCTCGAATCCCTCGGCTACACCCGCGTCCCGCCCGAAGCCCCTGAACGGGGACACACGCTCGGAGCGCAGCGACGATTTCCGGGCAAGGTGGGCTTCGCCACAGGCTGCCAAGCCACCGCGTTCCGCCCCACGCCGTTCTTTCGAGACGGCGTTTTGCCGCGGGCAGCGGTTTGTGATATTTTGACCAGTCGGAATGACCGGTTTAGAGGTGTCGTGTGCGTGAAATCCAGGCAACCGAGGCCAAGGCGCGCTTGGCAGAGCTGCTGCGGGCGGTCGAGTACGGCGAAACGGTGGCGATCACCCGCCATGGCCGGACGATTGCGCATCTGATTCCGGCTCGGGATCGGGAGCGCGCCCACAGGAAGGATGCGGTGATGCGCTTCCGCAATCGGCGTCGCCAGTGGCGGCCTATCGAGATGTCGACGGACGAAATCCTCGCCGTGCGCCGTGAAGGCCAGCGCTGGTGAGTGCATTCGTGCTCGACGCGTCCGTCGCCGTAGCGTGGCTCTTCGACGACGAGGACGAGCCGCGTGCGGACACTGCGTTGACCCACCTCGAGAACGACGTGACGTTCGTCCCGCAACTCTGGCATCTGGAAGTACGGAGCGCCCTGCTCGGTGCGGAACGTCGGAGACGCATCGGGGTGGACGAAGTTGAAGAACGCCTGCGCTTCCTGCGGGAACTCCCCATCCGGACGGACACGGAGCCGGATCTCGGGGCGGCATTCGCCCTGGCGAGGGCGCGCCGCCTGTCCTTCTACGACGCCGTGTACCTGGAGCTGGCTCGAAGGCGCGACGCAGCGCTCGCCACGCTGGATGCCGCGCTCGCCCAAGCCGCCGTCGCCGAAGGACTCGTGTTGATCGAGCCGATGAACGGATCACGGTAGCGTACCGAAGCCGCATGACGCCCAAGCCAACCGGATGGAACGAGCAGGACCTCGCGGAGAACCCTGCGGTCGATCTCCTGCAATCCCTCGGCTACACCTACGTCCCGCCGGAAGACCTCGAAGGCGAACGCACGAGCTTCAAGGAGGCCATCCTCACCGGCCGCCTCGCCACGGCGCTCAAGCGGCTGAATCCCTGGCTCTCCGACACCAACGTCGCCCGGGCCGTGAAGGCGGTCACGCAGGTTCCCGCCACCGGTCTCGCCGAGGCCAACGAGGCGCTCTACACGTCGCTCACCTACGGCATCGCGCTGGAGCAGGATCGGGGCGAAGGACGCAGGAGCCATACGGTCCGGTTCCTCGACTTCGACGATCCCGGCCGCAACGAGTGGGTGGTCACCCGGCAGTACAGGGTGCTCGGGTCGAAGAAGCACGTCATCCCGGACATGGTGGTGTTCGTCAACGGCCTGCCGCTCGCGGTCGTCGAGTGCAAGAGCCCCACCATCGGCGACGCCTGGAAGGCGGAGGCGGTCAAGCAGCTCCGCCGCTACCAGGAGGCGGACGCGCGCTGGAAGGACCAGGGCGCGCCGCGCCTCTTCGAGGCGGCCCAAGTGCTCATCGGCACCTGCGGCGAACGCGCGGTCTACGGCACGGTCGGCACGCCGGAGCGCTTCTTCCTCGAATGGAAGGAGCCCTATCCCCTGAGCGTGAAGCAGCTCGGCCGGAAGCTCGCACGCACGCCGACGCCGCAGGATGTCCTGCTCTACGGTCTGCTGGAACCGCGCAACCTGCTCGATATCGTGCGGAGCTTCGTCGTGTTCGAGGTCGAAGGCGGCCGGACCGTCCGCAAGCTGGCGCGCTACAAGCAGTTCGTCGCCGTGAACGAGGCGATGCGCCGAATCCGGACGGCGCGGAAACCGGGCGCGCGGGGCGGGATCGTCTGGCACACCCAGGGGTCCGGGAAGAGCCTGACGATGCTGTGGCTCGCGCTCAAGTTGCGCCGCGACGAGTCGCAGCGGCAGCCAGCCATCGTCATCGTCACCGACCGGACGAAGCTCGACCGGCAGATCGCCGGGGTGTTCACCGCGTGCGGGTTCCCGAACCCCGAACGGGCGGACAGTGTGCGGAGCTTGCGGCGGCTCCTGGAACACCCGACCGGCAGAACGGTGATGACCACGATCCAGAAGTTCCAGGAGATCGCCGGTGCCGGCGGCGCTGGCCGTGCCGCGGAACGGGCGGCGGACCACCCCACCCTGTCCGAGGCGGCCAACGTCTTCGTCCTGGTGGACGAAGCCCACCGCACGCAGTACCGGAGCCTCGCCGCGAACATGCGCCGGGCGCTCCCCAACGCCTGCTTCCTCGGCTTCACCGGCACCCCCATCGACAAGCAGGACCGCAGCACGCTCCGGACCTTCGGCCCCTACATCGACACCTACACCATCGAACAGGCGGTCCGGGACGGGGCGACGGTGCCGATCTTCTACGAGGGCCGGCTCCCGGAGCTCCGGATCATCGGGCAGACCATCGATCAGGTCTTCGACCGGGTCTTCGCCGACCGCTCCGACGAGGAACGGGCCGCCATCAGGCAGCGCTACGCCACCGAGCAGGCGATCGCCGGCGCCCCGCGCCGCATCGAGGCGATCTGCCTGGACCTCATCGACCACTTCACCAGGTTCATCGCCCCCAACCGGTTCAAGGCCCAGGTGGTCGCCGCGAGCCGCCACGACGCGGTCACCTTCAAGGAGACGCTGGACCGGCTGAACGCCCCCGAGTCGGCGATGATCATGTCGGCGGGCCACAACGACGAGGAACGGCTGGCGCGCCGGCATCTCGCCAGGGAGCAACAGGACCGGCTCATCGAACGGTTCAAGGACCGCGGCGACCCGCTGTCCATCCTGGTGGTCTGCGACATGCTGCTCACCGGTTTTGATGCGCCGGTGGAGCAGGTCATGTATCTCGACGCGCCGCTGAGGGAACATGGGCTGCTCCAGGCCATCGCCCGCGTGAACCGCCCCTGCGGCGAAGAGAAGACCTACGGCCTGGTCGTGGACTACCGGGGCGTGTCCGCGAAGCTGCAAGAGGCGCTGGCGGTCTTCTCGACCGCGGACGTCCAGGGGGCGCTCACGCCGAACGTGGACGAGCTGCCGCGCTTGGAGAGCCGGCACGCGGCGGCGATGCGGTTCTTCCTGCCGCCGGTCATCGACCGGCCAGTCACCGACCGGCCGGTCGCCGACACGAACGACCTGGACGCCTGCGTGCGGATGCTGGAACCGGAGGATGTCCGAGCCGGGTTCGACCTCGCGTTCCGCCGCTTCAGCCGGTCGATGGACATGCTGCTGCCGGACCCAAGGGCGCTGGCGTACTGCGCCGATCTGCAACGGCTCGGCAAGATTCGTGGGGCCGCGCGCGCCCGTTACCGGGACGACCGGCTGGACCTCTCGGGTTGCGGGGAGAAGGTCCGGACGCTGATTGCCGGCGCGGTGGCCGCGGACGGCATCGAGATCCTGGTCAAGGAGGTCCGTCTCTTCTCGCCGGAGTTCGAGGAGAAGATCGATGCGCTTGCGACCGACGACGCGAAGGCGAGCGAGATGGAGCACGCCATCCGCCACGAGATCAACGTCCGCGTGGAGGAGAACCCGGCCTTCTACCGGTCGTTGCGCGAGCGGCTGGAGGAGATCGTCGAGGAACGGCGCCGGCAGCGGCTGGATGCCGCCCGGCAGCTCTCGCTCCTGAACCACCTGTGCGAAGAGCTGAAAGGCGAACAGACCCTGGCGCAGGACCTCGGGCTCGACGCGCGCGGCTTCGCCATCTACGGCCTGCTGGAACGGCGGCGGCCGACGCCCGTGCGCGATGATGCGGTACGCGAAGATGGCGCCGTGTACGACGCCGCATGCAACGTGGCCAACCGTGACTTGGCGTCGCTGATTGATGACGAGGTCGCACCGTTCACGGAACTGGTCGACTGGTGGCAGAAGGACGATCTGCAACGGCAGATGCGCAGCCGGATCAAGCGCCGGCTCCGCGCCGGCGGAGTCGCCGTCGATGCCGTGGAATCCCTCGCCGCTGACATCGTGGACCTCGCCCGGGTACGAAGTGACCAATGACCGCCACCACCATGAACTTCGCCACGGTGCGGGCTGGCCGATGCTCGCCGACATCGTGAACCTCGCCAGGGTGCGGGCCGGCCGATGACCGCCGACATCGTGAGCCTCGCTACGGTGCGGGCTGGCCGATGATCGCCGACACCATGAACTTCGCCAAGGTACGGACCGGCCGTTGAACCGACCGATGACCGCCATGGAGATCTCCACTATCGAGCCCCCCGCCGTGGAGACCTCCGCGATCGTCTGGGGCGGGACGCGGCTTTCGTACACCATCCGCCGCAGCCCGATGCGGAAGAAGACGGTGGCGGTGACGGTGGACCCCGCCGGCGGGGTGCTGCTGGTGGCTCCCGAACACCTCGCCACCGACCGGCTCGACGGGATCGTGACCCGGAAGGCCGGATGGATCGTGCGGCGCCTCCGGCGCACGGGGTCCCATGGCCCGCCGCTTGCGGCGCGCGAGTTCGTCAGCGGCGAGAGCGTCCTGTACCTCGGGCGTCACTACCGCCTGAAGGTGCATCCGCACGCGACCGGCGACGGCGCGCCCAGTGGCGCGAAGCTGCGCGGCGGCTGGCTGCACGTGCCCGCGCCGGAGGGAGCGCGGCGGGCGGACGAGGTCCGACAAGCGGTCATCTCCTGGCTCCGCCGTCACGCGACCGAACGGCTGCCGGAACGGGTGGCGGCGTGGCGGGCGAAGGCCGGGGTCGCGATGCCCCGGGTGGTCATCGCGGACCAGCGCAAGCGTTGGGGAAGCTGCGGCCGGACCGGAACCCTCCGCCTGAACTGGCGCATCGTCCAGGCTCCGATGCGCCTGGTCGACTACGTCGTGGTCCACGAGCTCGTACATCTGCGGCACCGCGGCCACGATCGCGACTACTGGCAGGCTCTCGGACGGGTCATGCCGGACTACGAACGGCGGCGGGAGGAGCTGAGGCAGTGCGGGGCGGGACTGGCGTGGTGACGTGAGAACACGAAGAGCATCCTCGACGCTCCCCCGAGGGAATCACGTGATGAGGGCATCCCTGATCCGGCATGGCCGGAACCGGACGCCGGCTGGCGAACGATTCTTCGACGCCATGTCGAAGACTTCACGTACAAGGGATTGATGACGGGAAGCGCGGCTGGCGCTCAATGCCGATCGCATCGAAATGTCGAAGACTTCAGGGACAAGGGACTGATGACGGAACCGCGCGGCCGGGTGCTGGCGCTGCATCTCGGGGTGATCGCGGCGCTGTTCGCGGCGCAGTTCGTGCTGAGCGAGTACCACCACACCAACGTCGCGCGCATCATGGTGCTCGCCGCCTACGCCCTCGGCTACAACCTGCTGCTCGGCTACACCGGCCTGATGAGCCTCGGGCATGCGATGTTCTTCGCCGCCGGCATGTACGGCGCCGGCCTGAGCATCTACTACCTGGGGTTCGGGGCGTTCGCGGGGTTCGGCCTGGGGGTGCTCGCGGCGGCCGGGCTGGCGGCGCTGTTCGGCCTGTTCGCGCTGCGCACCACCGGGGTCTCGTTCCTGATCGTGACCATGATGTTCGGCCAGGCCTGCTACCTGGCCATCCTCTACTTCAACGAGATCACCCTCGGGGACCAGGGCTTCATCCTCTCCGGCCGGCTCCCGGAGGCGCTGGTGGAGCCGGGGGTCAAGTACAACGTGGCGCTGGCGGTGTTCGCGGTGTGCTTCCTGGTGAGCCTCGGCATCGTGCGCTCGCCGCTGGGGCGGGTCCTGGTCGCGATCCGGGAGAACGAGGAGCGCACCCGCCTGCTCGGCTACGACACCTGGGCCTGCAAGCTGCTCGCGCTGGTGGTCTCGGGGGCGATGGCGGGCGCCGCCGGCGCGGCCTACGCGCTGCTCTTCTCCTACGTGGGCGCCTCGTTCGCGGCGATCCTGCACTCCATCTACCCGCTGCTGTGGACGCTGCTGGGCGGCGCCGGCACCACGGTCGGACCGCTGCTGGGGACCGGGCTCATGTTCTACCTCGTGGACGTGACCAGCGGCTGGACCAGCGCCTGGCTGTTCGTGGTCGGGGGCGCGCTGCTGGTGCTGGTGCTCTTCTTCCCGCTGGGCATCATGGGAGCGGTGCGCGCAAGGCTCGCCCCGTGGCTGCCGTGAGCGCGCCGCGTCATGGCTGGCCGTCCATCTGCGTAAGCGCCGCATTCGCCTCGTCCGCGCTGTGGCTGCCGTGATCAACGCGCCGCCGGCGGCCGGGCGATGTATCCGCACCGGCATCTCGTGAAACGGATGTGGCTGCCGTGAGCAACACGCCACCGGCGACGACCGCCGGGCCGCTGCTGGAGACGGAAGGGCTCGGGCGCCGGTTCGGGGGCCTGAGCGCGGTGGAAGACGTTTCCATCGGCGTCCGTCGTGGAGAGATCCGCGCGGTCATCGGGCCGAACGGGGCGGGCAAGACGACCCTGGTCGGCATGATCTGCGGGCGGGTCCGGCCGAGCGCGGGAAGGGTGCGCTTCGAGGGCCGCGACGTCACCGGGGTGCCGGCCTGGAAGCGCGTGGCCGCGGGCATCGTGTACACCTTCCAGGTGACGAGCATCTACGGCACGCTCGCGGTGCGGGACAACGTCGCGCTGGCGGCGCAACGCCGGCTGATGGGCTCCCCCGGGGCATGGCTGCGCCTCGACGAGGCGGCGCTCGCGGCGCGTGTCGAGGGCGCGTTGCACACCCTCGGCCTGGACGTCCACCGCGACCGCCGCGCCGGCGACCTGCCCTACGGGCACCAGCGCCTGCTCGAAGTGGCGATGGGGCTCGCGCTGGAACCGCGGCTGCTGATCCTCGACGAGCCCACCCAGGGACTCGCCGAGCACGAAATCGAGACCTTCTGCGAACGGGTGCGCGACGTCGCCTCGCGCGCGACGGTGATGCTGATCGAGCACAACATGAAGGTGGTGCTCCGGCTCGCCACCCGCATCACGGTCATGGACCGGGGCCGGGTGATCGCCGACGGCGACCCGGCGAGCGTGGAAGCGGACCCGGAAGTCCAGCGCGCCTATCTCGGCCGGCGGTGATGCTGCGTGCCGCTTCCAATCCGATGGCCCTGGCCCGGCGCCGGATGCTCGCGGGCGGCTGCCCGGTGAGCACGGAAACGGACCCGAAGGCACGGCCCGTCCGTCTCGGATGGCGATGATGCTGCAACTCGAGAACGTTCGCGCCGGCTACGGCAGGGTCGAAGTGCTCCACGGCATCGACCTCGCGCTGGAGCCCGGACGCATCCTCGGCCTGCTCGGACGCAACGGCGCCGGGAAGACCACCACCATCCGCGCGATCATGGGTCTCGTGGACGGCTTGCGCGGGAGTATCCGGATCGATGGTACGGAGCTGGTGGGGAGCGACCCGCATCGCATCCCCGGCCACGGGATCGCCTGGGTCCCGCAGGGGCGGCGGCTGTTCCCGGAGATGAGCGTCGGGGAGAACCTGCGCCTGGGCTTGCTCGCCGGACGTGGCGGGGATGTCGGGCGAGGGAGGGATACCGGGCGCGACAGAGGCGCCGGCCGCAGCGGGGATGCCGGGCGTAGCAGGGGCGCCGGCCGTAGCGGGGATGCCGGGCGCGGCGAGGACGCCGCCGGACGGCTCGCCTTCGTGCTCGATCAGTTCCCGGCGCTCAAGGATCGGCTGGACACGCCGGCACGGCGTCTGAGCGGCGGTCAGCAGCAGATGGTGGCGATGGCGCGCGCGCTCGCCGCCGGCCCCCGGGTGCTGTTGCTCGACGAGCCGACCGAGGGGCTTCAGCCGAGCTACGTGGACCGGATCCTGGAGACCGTCTCGGAGCTGCGCGCCACCGGGACGGCGATGCTGCTGGTGGAGCAGAAGGTGGAGGCGGCGCTCGCGGTGGCGGACCGGATCGCCTTCATCGAGAACGGTCGGGTCCGCGAGCACGCGACGGCCGAGAGCCTCGCCCGGGATCCGGAGCCGCTGATCCGCTACGTCGGCGTGCGCCGCGCCGGATCGTGAGCCGGAAGATTTCCAGGACCTCGGGTACTACTGGAACCATGCGCGGGAACGAGCAGGCCGCGCCGTTGAAGAAGCGGGCGTGCTTCCGGCCGGCCCTCTTCATGATCGAAATTGAGAGCCAATATTTCAATTGAGGAAAATGTCAACCCAATTGAAAGAGGAATTTGCGGAGCGCCTGTAGCGCATCAAAGGAGACACCTCTGATGCTGATTTTGCGGCTGAATGCTCTCTGCGGCCGTCTACGGTGACGAACTACACGTCCGGGCGGTCGTTGCCGGGTATGGAGGCTTTGGTGTCGATCTGTGCCGGCGCGGGTGTCTCAATTGAGTGGCTAGCTACCGGCGACGGCCCAATGCACCGCGGCCCGTGCGCGGCCTCCCCCGCTCCTGACGCCGGGAGAAGTACTTCACCCGGCGACGTCGCCGGCGTCCCGGTCGCCGACCGCCGCCTCGCCGAGATGCTGGCCGTCCTCGCCGACGAGTTCGAGACCCTCGACGCGCGCGGTCAGGAGTCCCTGACCCTGCGCTTCTGGGGCCTGCACCCGGACCTGAGAGAGAGAGGCTGCTCGCTCGCCAGGGTCGTCGCCTGGCTCGGCTGGCGGGTAGTCTCGGGGCGGGCTGAGCGCGCATCCGGAGAGGCGGGCTGAGCGCCGCCCCGACACGTTCACAATGAGGATTGGCACATGGCCAAGCGCAAGACCAACGACAAGCCCACACCCCCGCCTCCGCGTGCTGGCCGGTGAGGAGCTTCCGGAATCGCGCCTGCGCGAGCTCGAAGCGGTCCGCCTCGACATCGAGGCGCGCGAGCCGCCGGTGCTGCGGGTGCTGGATACGATGTGCCACGACGAGCTGGTGACCGCGCTCGGCATCGAGGACGTCCACCGCTCGAACCTGCGATGGTGGCAGCGCTGGCCCGCCAACCTCGTCGACCTCGGGGCGCATCGGCTGCGCAAGCGGGCGGCCTGAATCGCCCGCTGGCTGTCCAAATTGCCAAAAACGAACGCGCGTTCGTTTTTGGGGGTAGACTCCCGTTCAGGCGTCGGGGCTCATCGTCCCGCCGGTGGCTGCAATCCCGGCGCTGACCCGGGGCGCGGGCATCTTCGGATGGTTCCCGGGCACTCACAGCCCGACGCGGAAGTAGGTGATTGGAGGGTCAACACACCCTCCCGCCCTTCCGCGATCAGCCTGAATCCCACGGGGCGATGTAGCTGGAGCAACGGGCCGCTGTCGAATCGCCACCGGCCATCCGGCTGCAGCTCCGGCGTGACCTCGTCAATCACCCGTTGCGCCAGCAGCCAGTCCGGCCATTGCAGGCGCTTCCATGCTTTCTCATTCCCGGCCTGCGGGCCGTGATGACGCATGATATGCCCTGCGGCCCATGCGAACAGCGGCATCTTCCGGCTGTGCAGTCCGGTCGTGCGCCGCAGCGCCGGCGTGAGGATGGCCCAAGAGACCGCATCATCCACCGGTAATCGTCCCGCTGCGGCTTTCTCGACGAAGCGCTTGAAGTCGGGGCCGCCCACGTAATCGGCCACGGTGCGCCGGGCCACGTCGTCGCGCATGTCCGGCGGCAGCGTGCATACCACCGGCGTCCGGCGCCGGCGCGCGAGCAGGGCCAGGGCGAGCGCCCGGAGCTCGATGCTCACGAAGACGCCTCCCCAGGGCAGAGGGCGTCCACCAGCCCCCGCACGTGCCGGCTGAGCGCCGCCCGCACCCCCTCCGGCCGGTGCCGGCCGGTGCTGTAGTCGAACCCCGGGTCGATGCCCTCGGTGATGCGCATGATCTCGCCGGTGGCGGGGTTGGTCCACTCCCCGCGCCGCCGCGCCGGGCGCTCGCGGGTCACCTTCACGGTGCGGTCCTCGTAGGTGACCGTCTTCCCGTCCGCGCCGATGGTGCGCTGCTGCGTGTACTCGATGCCGTCCTTCTCCAGGCGGTCGGCTTCCTGCTCGGTGATCTGGCGCACGTGGCACTTGCAGCCGAAGCCGTTGGGCGGGTAGGCCCACGTCCAGAACTCGTCGTCCACCGGCAGGATGAGCCCTTCCCACTGCTGGTGCTGCTCGCGGTGCACCAGCGAGGGGCCGAGCTGGTAGAGCAGGAAGGGCATCGCCTCCTTCACGCGCTGGATGCGGTCCCACTGCCCGGCCGCGTTGGCGGTGCGCATGTTCGTGTCGTAGATGCGCGCGAGGCGAGTCGGCACGGACCCACCGGTCGGGGGCGGCGCCCAGCCCATCTCGACGAGGCGGGGGCTGAGCGATGCGACGAACTGCTTCTGCGGCATCAGGAAGACTGGCTGCAAGCGAGCGGGCTGGATCCGGTGTGCAAGTTCGGGGATCGGTACCCGGAGCCGGGATGGGATGCTCTATACGCACTGTTCAGGGCATAGTCCGGGGACTCCCGAGCCGACTGCCGCCGACTCACCCGCTTCCTCGCCGTATCGGTGATACTGGGACATTGCGATCTGCATCGGTGCAACGTCGGGGTACGGCATACGGGGATGAGAGAACGATTCGCCATCGAGCCGGCGCCGGCGATCCGTACACCGATCGGTCTCGACCGAGGCTTGCCGCGTGGCCGAAAGACACCGGCCCCGTTCGATGATTCCCGGAACGGGCGGCAGGGTGGCGGTCCCACCGCTCCGGTCCGCCACCGGTCCGGTCCGCCGCCCGTGACGATCTCCACGACCAGCCATTGGAGGCAAGATGACCCGCGATACCAGACGTGACCCCCGCTACGACGTCCTGTTCGAGCCGGTCGCCATCGGGCCGGTGACCGCGAAGAACCGCTTCTACCAGGTTCCGCACTGCAACGGCATGGGCTACCGCGATCCGACCGCCCTCGCCCACATGCGCGGGGTCAAGGCGGAGGGCGGCTGGGCGGTGGTATGCACCGAGCAGGTCGAGTTCCACCACACCTCGGACATCACCCCCTTCATCGAGCTGCGGCTGTGGGACGACCGCGACGTCCCGATGCTGGCGCGGATGGCGGACAGGGTCCACGAGTTCGGCGCGCTGGCGGGCATCGAGCTCGCCTACAACGGGGTGAACGGCCCCAACCTCCACACACGGGAGGTGCCGATGGCCCCGACCGGCATGCCGGTGGCCTCCTTCACCTACGATCCTGTCCAGGCCCGCACCATGGACAAGCAGGACATCCGCAACCTGCGCAGATGGCACCGGGCGGCGGCGCTCCGCGCGCGCAAGGCCGGGTTCGATCTCGTCTACGTCTACGCGGGGCACGCCCTGACCTTCCTGCACCATTTCCTCTCGAAGCGCTACAACCACCGGACCGACGAGTACGGCGGCTCGCTCGAGAACCGCGTCCGCCTGCTCAGGGAGGTCCTGATCGACACCCGGGAGGCGGTCGGCGACGCCTGCGCGGTGCCGTGCCGACTCTCTATCGACGAGATGCTTGGCCCGGACGGCCTCGAAAAGGCCGAGGTCGAGGACATGATCGGGCTCCTCGCCGAGCTCCCGGACCTCTGGGACGTGGCCCTGGCGCCCTGGGAGAACGATTCCCAGACCTCGCGCTTCGGCCCCGAGGGCCGGCAGGAGCCCTTCATCGAGGGGGTGAAGAAGCTGACCACGAAGCCGGTGGTCGGGGTAGGGCGCTACACCTCGCCCGACCGGATGGTGTCGGTCGTCAACAAGGGCCTCGCCGATCTGATCGGCTGCGCCCGGCCGTCGATCGCCGATCCCTTCCTCCCGAAGAAGATCGAGGAAGGACGCTTCGAGGACATCCGCGAGTGCATCGGCTGCAACATCTGCGTCTCGGGCGACTTCACGATGTCGCCGATCCGCTGCACCCAGAACCCGACGATGGGGGAGGAATGGCGCAAGGGCTGGCATCCGGAGCGCATCCGCGCGAAGGCGTCCGACAAGCCCGTGCTCGTCGTCGGCGCCGGTCCGGCGGGGTTGGAGGCGGCGCAGGCGCTGGGCAAGCGCGGCTACGAGGTGACGCTGGCGGAGAAGGGCACGGCGCTCGGCGGGCGCGTTAGCCGGGAATGCCGGCTGCCGGGGCTCTCGGCCTGGGCGCGGGTCCGGGACTACCGCGAGCAGCAGCTTCACAAGCTCGCGAACGTGCAGGTCTACTTCGATTCGGGGCTGGACGCCGATGCGGTGATGGAGTTCGGCTTCCCGCGCATCGTCGTCGCCACCGGCGCGCGCTGGCGGAAGGACGGGGTCGGGCACCAATGGACCCGGCCCATGCCGGTCGCGGACGGCGCGCGGGTGCTGACCCCGGACGACGTGATGGACGGGACGCTGCCCGACGGCGGTTGCGTCATCGTCTGGGACGACGACCACTACTACATGGGCGGCCTGATGGCCGAGGTGCTCGCGGAGAAGGGTTGCGAGACGCACTACCTGACGCCGGCCTGCGAGGCGTCCACGTGGACCCGCAACACTATGGAGCAACCCTTCATCCAGGCGCGGTTGCTGGAGATGGGGGTGAAGATCCACGCCTTCGCCAACCTGGATGCGGTCTCGGAAGGCGGAATCACCGCGTCGTGCGTCTTCACCGGGCAGACGGAGGAGGTCGAGGCGGATGCGGTGGTGCTGGTCACCTCGCGCGCGCCGGAGGACCGCCTTGCGCGTGATCTCAAGGCACGGGCCGCGGACTGGCCGGATGCCGGGATCGAATCGGTGGTCACGATCGGCGACGCCCTCGCCCCGGCGACCATCGCCCACGCGGTGTACGCGGGGCGCCGCTACGCCGAGGAGCTCGACGGCCCGCCCGTCACCGGCGACGAGGTGCCTTTCAAGCGCGAGCTCGTGGAGCTGTCTGCCGAGGGTTGATCCGGCCCGCGTTCCCGCCCGGACCCGCTGCCGCGCGGGCACCGCTGAATACCGGGAGAGGCCGATCCGGACCGCCGCCTTCCGGCCCCGGCCCTGACGCGGGGCCGGTGGCACGCCTGCCGCTTCCCGGCCCTCCGCCTATTTGACGAACGGCTTGGGTAGAGGCGCGTTCATGCCTCGCCCGGAACGTCATGGCTCGGGGCGGCGGACAGGTCCGAGGCGCGGGCGACGCCATCGGAAACGCCGGCCCGGCGATGAGCGTTGTCGCGACGGCGATCCGGCTCAGCCGTCGCGGGCGACGAACTTCATCGCCTGGTAGACGTTGCGCCGGACCTGCTTGCGCTTCAGGCGCGCGTGCAGGAATCGGTTGAGTCCGGCCGTGATCAGATCGGCGACCTCGGCCGGAGGATCCGCGCGCAGCTCCTCCCTCGCCGCCATCACCGTCTTCAGCCGATGCACCGACACGATGAACTCGTCGATGCCATGGTCGAAGAGCCCCTCGACCGCTTCCTCCATGAACGCCCCGGCATCCTCGACCCGCCATGACCCGACATCCGTCCCGCTCTCGGTGTAAGGCGCGTTGCGTCCGCTGAAGCAGGCCATTTGCAGCAGGGCGGCCGGCCACAGCTCCGGGAATCTGGCGCACTGCACGCGCACCGCGTTCGCGAACGTGATCCCGTGGGTGAAGTCGAGCCAACCGACGTTGTCGTCGATGGCGATGCGGATCCGGTGCTGCTGCCCGGCATCGAAGGTGAGGAGGTTGCGGGCGTTCGCGCCGAGCAGGGCGTGGAAGAGGCGCATCGGCGGCGCCGCGCTCAGGGAGGCGGCGCGCGCGAGCGCCTTCCCGATGCCGAGCTTGTGCCAGTCGGCGGGTGTGGGATCGGCGCCGAGCCGGTGCAGGCGCGCGATCTCGCGCGCCATGCGATCGTAGGCGTTGTCCTCCCCGGCTTCGCGCAGGCTGGCGAGGATCCCGGCGCGGCGCTCGGCGAAGGGCGGGTCCGCGAGGTCGATCCACACCTCGCCGCCGCGGATCTCGACCGGGTAGGTGCGCAGCCCCTCGCCGCCGTAGAGGTTCCTGCCGCTTTGCAGGTCGAACTTCCAGTTATGCCAGTTGCAGGTGAGGATGCACCGGTCGTCGAGGTTGTCGAGGTTGCCCTCGCGCAGGGGATAGCCCTCGTGGGGGCAACGGTTGTTGCAGGCGAGCACGCCGCCCGGCGTGTCGAACAGCGCGATCTGGCGTCCCGCCTTGCGAAACACCAGCCGGCCCTTGTCCTCGAGGGCGCCGAGAGACGCCGCCCTGATCCAGGTGCTTCCGGTCATTTGCGATCCTCCCGGATGCGGCCAGCCTTCGGGAGGCGAGCGCCCCCTTCGGCGAGTACGTGAATCGAGTAACTTGCGGATGGCCTCGAGGTTCGCCATGACTTCGAGGCCGGTCCGAACGGCTCGGTTTCCGGCGCTGACACCAAGCCGACACCCGGCGGACCTGGTGGACGTTCGCGAGGTTCCGGTGTGGCACGCGGCGCCGGCCGTCGAGGGCGGGCGCTACGCCGGGAGCATCAAAATATAGTCATTCCAGTCGGTTGAGTGAAATACTTGGCGGAGAGGGAGGGATTCGAACCCTCGGTACGCTATCAACGTACACACACTTTCCAGGCGTGCTCCTTAAACCGCTCGGACACCTCTCCTGGTGTCGGGAAGGTTAAGTGAGATGCTCCGGGGACGCAATGGAAGAACCCGCGGCCCGCCGGCGACCGACCCTCGGTGCGATGCGTCCGGCTACAGGATGCTCCGGCGGGCGATGATCTCCAGGTGGGCGAGTAGGTCCGAGTCTTCGTAACGGGGCAAGCCGAGCAGACCGGCATGGTCGGGCACGTCCGCTCCCGTGGCCAATGCGGCGGCCAGGTGCCCCGCCGCGTTGAATGCGAGGTCGGCGGCCACGCGGCATGAGCCCTCGGCTGTAACCACTTCCGCCACAAAGCCGCCGATCTCCGACCGTAGCGACAGGTAGCAGGCGGTGGCGATTCCGGCGACCCCGACGCCGATGACCAGGGCGGATTGCTGCGCCATTCCAGTTCGTTCCGATTCCCGCACAGTACGACGCGGCGACCCTGACCGCGTGCACCGGCACCATCCGGCCGGTGAGCACGGCGAGCCGCCGGCACGGATCGGAAGGCGCAGCGCGACCCCGGGGCAGAACGGCCGCCGCCGGCCGGGAACGATGGTAGCAGGACACGAATTGCATCCCTGGCCCAGGTGGCCCGGGAGCGGCCGGACTCGTGATACCCTCGCCGCCGTCCGCCGGTGGCCGCCGGGCATCATCCGGTCGATGGCGGTCCGCATCGGTCCCCTCGCATCGCCAAGTCGTAAACCCCGTCAGGCCCGGAAGGGAGCAGCGGTAGCGGCGGGTGCGGGTGCCGGGGTGTGGCTGGTGCGGGCCGCCTCCCTTCAACTCCGGCCGCGCGGCGGTCGGAACGACTTGGCCCTCCCGTCGGCATCCGTGCAATCGCGCTACCACCCGGTGCGCGTCTCCAGGTGAATGCCGTCGCCGGGAGCGTGGCAGGACGTCGAATGGCGGTGGGCGCAGCCGCCGGACCGGCGGGGCACACACCGAAGTCCGAAGACGCGCCTGATTCCCGAGAGTCACGATGAGGGCCGGGCGATCCCGTGTATAGTCGGCGCGGCCCGGATCCGGGGACGTCGAGCGTGCGGTATTCGATATTCAGCCTTGCGAGAAACGCGCTGAGCCGCCACCGGCGGTGGCCGCGGGCGTGGCGCAGCCCGGAGCCGAAGCCGGAGTACGACGTCGTGATCGTCGGCGGCGGCGGACACGGTCTCGCGGCGGCGTACTACCTCGCAAAATTGCACGGCATCACCCGCGTCGCGGTGCTGGAGAAAGGCTGGCTCGGCGGTGGAAACACCGGGCGCAACACCACCATCGTGCGCTCGAACTACCTGCTGGAGCCGAACGCGCACTTCTACGAGCATTCGCTGAAGCTGTGGGAGGGGCTCGCGCACGACCTCAACTACAACGTGATGTTCAGCCAGCGCGCGGTGGTGAACCTGACCCATACCGACGCCCAGATCGACGCGTCGCGGCGTCGCGGCAACGCCATGCGACTGAACGGCATCGACGCGGAATGGCTGTCACTCGGCGAGGTGCAGGCGATGATCCCCCTGCTCGACTGCTCGCCGAACGCGCGTTTCCCGATCAACGGCGGCCTCGTCCAGCGTCGCGGAGGGACCGCGCGGCACGATGCGGTGGCCTGGGGGTTCGCGCGAGGCGCGGATGCCCGCGGCGTGGACATCATCCAGAACTGCGAGGTGACCGGCATCCGCCGTGACGGCGCCCGGGTGGTCGGGGTGGAGACGACCCGCGGCTACATCGGGGCGAAGAAGGTCGGGATCGCGGTGGCGGGCAACAGCTCGCGTCTCGCGGCGATGGCCGGGATCCGGCTGCCCATGGAATCCCACGTGCTCCAGGCGGCGGTCACCGAACCCCTCAAGCCGGCGATCCACACGGTGGTGACCTCGGGCGCGGCGCACGTCTACATCAGCCAGACCGACAAGGGCGAAATCCTGATGGGGGGCAGCCTGGACTTCTACAACTCCTACGCGCAGCGCGGGAACCTGCCGGCGCTGGAGCACGTCATCCAGGGTGCGATCTCGCTCTTCCCCTTCCTGAGCCGGCTGAGGCTCATGCGGACCTGGGGCGGGGTGATGGACATGACCATGGACGGCAGCCCGATCCTCGGAAAGCTCCCCGTCGAGGGCCTGTACATCGACGGTGGCTGGTGCTACGGCGGCTTCAAGGCGACGCCGGGGGCGGGCTGGTGCCATGCCTGGACCATCGCGAACGACGAGCCGCATCCGCTCAACGCGGCGTTCCGGCTCGACCGCTTCCACCGAGGCGAGATCCTCGACGAGAAGGGCGCCGGGGCCAGCCCGCAGGCGCATTGACCGCATCCCCCACCGGCGCGCGAGCCGGAGACCGGCGCCGCATCCATGCAGAGGGAGCGACCGACATGATGCTGATCACGTGTCCGTGGTGCGGGCCGCGCGCCCACGTCGAGTTCACCTACGGGGGCGATGCGACGGTGGCGCGGCCCGCGGCCCCCGATGCGGTGACCGCCGAAGCGTGGCTCGATCACGTCTACCTGCGCGACAACCCCCGCGGGCCGCATGACGAATGGTGGCAGCACACCTCCGGCTGCCGGAGCTGGATCAAGGTCAGGCGCGATACGTGGACCCACCGCGTGCACGGGAGCGGGCCGCCCGAGGCCAATCTCGGCGGGGACGAGCACCGATGAGCCGGCATCCGCGGCCGGTATCGATTCCGCCCCTCCGTCCCCGGACGGTCTCCGGCGGGGGTGGGCGGCGATGAACCGGCAGACCCATCGGACGGAACGGGGAGGGCGTATCGATCGATCCGCGCCGCTCGCGTTCACCTTCGACGGCGTACGCTACGAGGGGTACCGGGGCGACACCCTGGCCTCCGCGCTGCTTGCGAACGGCGTCCGGCTCGCCGGCCGCAGCTTCAAGTACCACCGCCCGCGCGGCATCTTCGCAGCGGGGGGGGAAGAGCCCAATGCGCTCGTTCGCATCGGCGAGGGCGCCAGGGCCGAGCCGAACATCAAGGCGACGCAGGTCGAGCTCTACGACGGGCTCACGGCCCGCAGCCAGAACCGCTGGCCCTCGCTCGAGCTCGACGTGGGGGAGCTGGGCAACGTCGCCTCGTGGCTGCTTCCGGCCGGCTTCTACTACAAGACCTTCATGTGGCCGGGCTCGTGGTGGCGGTTCTACGAGCACTTCATCCGCAAGGCGGCGGGACTGGGCCGGGCCCCGGTCGAGCCCGACCCCGACCACTACGATCGCCGCTACGCCTTCTGCGACGTGCTCGTGGTGGGAGGCGGGCCGGCCGGGCTGATGGCCGCGCTCACCGCGGCGCGCTCGGGCGCCCGGGTCATCATCGCGGACGACGCGCCCGCTCTCGGCGACAGCCTCCTCGCGTCCACCGCCTCGATCGACGGCGGCGACCCGATGGGGTTCGTGTCCCGCATCGGCGAGGAGCTCGCATCGTGCCCGAACCTCCGGGTGCTGGGCCGCACCACCGCGTTCGGGTATTACGACGACAACATGATCGTCGCGGTGGAGCGGCGCGCCGACCACGTTCCGGCGCCGCCCGCGCACTGCCCGCGGCAGCGGACGTGGTGGATCCGGGCCAGGGAGGTGGTGCTCGCGACCGGGGCCATCGAGCGTCCCCTGCCGTTCGAGGACAACGACCTTCCCGGGGTCATGCTCGCCTCCGCCGCGCGGACCTACGCGCTCCGGTACGGGGTCCGGCTGGCTGGCCGGGCGGTGGTGTTCACCAACAACGATTCGGCCTACGAGGCGATCGAGCCGGTGCTGGATGCGGGGACGGACGTCATCGCGGTGGTGGACGCACGTGAGGGCGGGCCGGGAGGCGATGCGCTCGCCCTCCTGCAACGCTTCGAGATCGAGCTCATCCCGGGCAGCGTGGTGATGCGCGCCATCGGCCGGACCGTCGAGGGGGTCGAAGTGCGTTCGCTGTCGTCCGACGGCGCATCGGTCGGGGACGCTTCCCGGCGCATGCCCTGCGATTTCGTCTTCGTCTCCGGCGGCTGGAGCCCGACCGTCCACCTGTTCTCGCAATCACGGGGCCGGCTGCGGTTCGACGAGGAACGCGCGGCGTTCGTGCCGGAGGAGGGGGCGCCGCGCGAGCGCGGCGGGCGCGAACGCTCGGCGGGCGCCGCGCGCGGGCTCGTCCGCTTGTCCGAATGCCTTGCCGACGGGATCGCGGCCGGCGCCGATGCAGCCCGCGCCGCAGGCTTCGAGGCGGAGGCGGAGCCCCCCTGTCCGGCCGTCCAGGAGTGGGAGGACTGCGCTCCGGTGCGGGCGCTCTGGGCGGTGCCGCTGCCGTCCTGGCGGCACGGCAAGCGCTTCGTCGATCTCCAGAACGACGTGACGGTGGCCGACATCGAGCTCGCGGTGCGGGAAGGGTACACCTCGGTCGAGCACCTCAAGCGCTACACCACGCTGGGCATGGGCACCGACCAGGGCCGGACCAGCAACGTGAACGGGCTCGCGGTGCTCGCCGCGACCCTGGGCGCCGGGATCCCCGCGGTCGGGACCACGACCTTTCGGCCGCCGTACTCGCCGGTCGCCCTCGGCGCGGTCGCGGGCCGCGAGGTCGGCATCGATCAGACCCCGATCCGGCGCACGCCGATGCACGACTGGCATGCGGCGCGCGGCGCGTCCTTCGTCACCGTCGGGCCGTGGATGCGCGCGCAGTGCTACCCCCACCCCGGCGAGTCGATGATGGACGCGATCAACCGCGAGGCGCGGCAGGTGCGCCGCTCGGCCGGCATCGTCGACGTCTCCACCCTGGGCAAGATCGAGGTGCGTGGCCGCGACGCGGGGGAGTTCCTCCACCGCGTGTACATCAACCGCATCCGCAACCTCCGCGTCGGGCGCTGCCGCTACGCGTTCATGCTGCGCGAGGACGGATTCGTCCTCGACGACGGCACCGTCACCCGGATCCGCGACGACGAGTACTACCTCACCACCGGCACCGGCCATGCCGCGGTGGTGATGGCCCATCTCGAACGCTACGCACAGATCGTCTGGCCGGACCTCGACGTGCACCTGACCTCGGTCACCGACCAGTGGGCCGGGGCCGCGGTGGCCGGGCCTCGATCGCGGGACCTGCTCGCGGCGGCCTGCGACGGCGCCGACGTCTCGGATGCCGCGCTGCCGTTCATGGGCTGCAAGGACGCGACGGTCGCCGGCGCGCCGGTGCGCATCATCCGCATGACCTTCTCCGGGGAGCGGGCCTTCGAGGTGCACTGCCCGGCCGATTACGGTGTCCACGTGTGGGAGGCGCTGCTCGCGGCCGGCGAGCCGTTCGACGTCATGCCCTACGGCACCGAGGCGCTCGGGGTGCTGCGCATCGAGAAGGGGCACGTGGTCCCGAACGAGCTGGACGGGCGAACCATTCCCGCCGATTTCGGCTTCGATCGGATGGAGAAGGACGAGGACTTCATCGGCCGCCGCTCGCTCGAACGGTTCCGCGTGGGCGGGCGGAAGCGAAAGACGTTCGCGGGGCTCGTCTCGGAGAACGGCGATGCGATCCCGCGCGGGGGGCATCTGGTGTGGAACCCGACCGCGCCGCGCCCGATGCGGATGTTCGGCCACGTGACGTCGAGCTGCTACAGCCCTTCGCTCGAGCGCCACATCGCACTCGCCCTGATCGAGGACGCGGCCGACTGGAAGGGCAGGGTGCTCTACGCCGCGTCGCCCCTCACGTCGAGCTTCGTCCCGGTCCGGATCACCGATCACGTGTTCATCGACCCGGAGAACCGGCGGCCGAAGGGGTGATCGGGGATGGTGAATCGTCGTGCCCCTCACCACGAAGCCGATGCGAAATCTGTCATATTTCGATATTGATAAATCAATAAGTTGTAGAGGGTTATTAATGTAATTCCGAAGAATCGTTCGCAATTCCTCGGGCCCTCGTCTTCGCGGTTGCGAGCGTTGCGGGAATGACGGAAAGCGCACGGAGCGTCGCTGTTCCTATTCGTGCGGGGCTCGTGCCCGCGAATACGGGGAGCGGGAATCCGGAAGGCTCGATTTCCGGCCGGGCGGGGATGGGAATACTCCGGACTTCATCGAGAGGGAGGTGACATGAGCGAGCCGGCGAGACGGAGCGCGCTCGAAGGGCACTACCGGATCGGGCGGTTCGGCGCGCGCCCGGAGGATGTCCCCGGCGTCGCGCTCGCGGAGCGCCGGCCGCGGTCGCTGGTACAGGTGAACGGCGCCCCCGAATCCGGCGTACTCGCGGAGGCGCTCGGTGTATCGGACGCCGACGTGGCCCCCAACCGGGCGTTTCATGCCGGTGCGGTGAGGTACGCGTGGAACGGTCCGGGGCAGTGGCTCGCCGAGAGCGTCGAGCACCATCCGGGCGAGCTGATCGGGCGGATCGAGGCGGCGCTCCGGCCCCACGGGGCGAGCGCCACCGATCTGAGCCATGCCAGAACCGTCCTGCAGGTGTCGGGAACGGCGGCGGCGGACCTGCTGGCGAAGCTCTGCCCCATCGACGTCGAGGTCATGCGCACCGGCGACAGCGCCGTGACCCTGGCCGGCCCCTTCAACGTCCAGTTGGTGAAAACGGAAAACGAAGAATTCCGGCTCTACGTCTTTCGCAGCTTCGGACTCGCGACGTGGGAGATGCTCAGGGACGAAGCGGCGGAGTTCAGCGGAGAAATCATCCCCGCCGGGTGACCGGAGCAGGACGGAACCACAGGGCGCGTTCTCGGCCTCGACGAGCCGAAGGAGGCTCAGCCCGCGCGCGGCACCGCCACCCCGATGAGGCTGTCCCGGGTGACGAGCCTTGCCAGCGCCTCTTCGCTCATGCCCTCGGTGCCGGCCGGGCGCATGGGCAGGATCATGTACCGCATGTCGGCGGTGCTGTCGTGGACGCGGATCCGCGAATCGGGGTCGAGATCGGTCCCGAATTCGGCCAGCACCCGGCGCGGCTCGCGCACCGCCCGGCTGCGGTAGCTGCGCGACTTGTACCAGTCGGGCGGAAGGCCGAGCAGGAAGCGCGGATAGCACGAGCACAGGGTGCATACCACCAGGTTGTGGGTCTCGGGGGTGTTCTCCATCACCAGGATCGGGATGGGTCCGAGGTCGATGCCGAGCTCCGCCGCGGCGGCCTTCGAATCCGCCAGCAACCGCTCGCGAAAGCCGCCGTCCACCCAGGCGCGAGCCACGAGCCGCGCTCCGCGGGCCGGGGTGAGGGCATCCATGCGCTCGATCTGTGCGCGCATGTCGTCCGCGCTGACGACCCCCTTCTCGACGAGGAGCGAGACCACCGCCATCTGCATGACCTGGTGGTAGGCGAGGGGGGTATCTTCGAGATCCGGCCGGGGAGGGTGGCGATGGGTCGGGTCCGCGTCGTACCCGTCGTGTCCGTGCGCATGAGCGGGTCCGCCGGTATGTTCGTGCCGGCTCATGTCATGTCTCCCGAGAGGGGTTCCAGCCAGTGCTCGTAGATCTCGATCTCCACGCGGTCGCGCTCGCATCCGTCGTAGGCCGGCCACAGCGAGCGGCTTGCGAAGCCGACTCGATAGAGCACCTCGTACACCGCTTCCGTATTGCCGTATGCGAGCTGCTCGGGGTTGCGGAATCGGCCGCAGATTCGCTCGATCTCGCCGGTCTTCCCGCGGCAGTACCAGGGGGTGCGCACATGTCCGGGAGGAAAGCGCTCGTACACCCGGACCCGCGCGCCGGGGGCGAACCGCGGAGCCGCGCCGGTCATCGCAGCGCCTCCCGCCGGCCGGACTCGATCTCGGCCATGCGCGCGCCCAGCTCGCCGACCTCGATGATCTTCTTCTCGAGCAGGATGTTGGTCATGGAAGCCATCCACCGCTCGTAGTAGCCGTAGCGCTCGTAGGCATCGGCGCCGAGCTCTTCGATCCCGCGGCGAAGCTCGTCCACGCAGAGAATCTTCCGCTGTCCCAGGAGCACCATGAGCGCATCCACGCGCTTCTCCCATGGAGCCTTGTCGTGCTCACCCCGATCGATGGCGCCGGCTTCCAGCCCCCCCATGTCGTGGTGGCGGCGTGCGTCGTTCATGGTTGGATCCTCCTCGGCGGCTCAGTACCGGTAGTGCTCCGGCTTGAACGGCCCGGCCGGGTCGACGCCGATGTACGTCGCCTGCTTCCCGTTCAGCTTCGTGAGCCTGACCCCCAGCTTGTCGAGGTGCAGTGCAGCGACCCTCTCGTCGAGATGCTTGGGCAGCACGTACACCCGTCTCTCGTAGCGCTCGGGGTATCGCCACAGCTCGATCTGCGCGAGCACCTGGTTGGTGAACGATGCGCTCATCACGAAGCTCGGATGCCCGGTGGCGCAGCCGAGGTTGACGAGCCTTCCCTCGGCGAGAACGATGAGTCGGCGGCCGTCCGGGAGCTCGACCTCGTCGACCTGCGGCTTCACGTTGTGCCACCGATAATTGCGAAGCGCCTCGATCTGGATCTCCGAATCGAAGTGGCCGATGTTGCACACGATCGCCCGGTCCTTCATCCGCCGCAGGTGATCGATGGTGATCACGTCGACGTTGCCGGTCGCGGTCACGAAGATGTCCCCCACCGGCGCGACCTCGTCCATCGTCCGGACCTCGTAGCCCTGCATCGCCGCCTGGAGGGCGCAGATCGGATCGATCTCGGTGACCACGACCCGCGCGCCCTGGCTTCTCAGGCTCTGCGCCGAGCCCTTGCCGACGTCGCCGAATCCGCAGACCACCGCGACCTTCCCGGCAACCATGACGTCGGTGGCCCGCTTGATGCCGTCGACCAGGCTTTCGCGGCATCCGTAGAGGTTGTCGAACTTCGACTTCGTGACCGAGTCGTTGACGTTGATCGCCGGGGCCCGGAGGGCCCCGGCCTTCTCCATCTCGTAGAGGCGCTGCACGCCGGTGGTGGTCTCCTCCGACAGGCCGCGCACGCCGTCCATCAGCGCCGGGAACTTCTCGTGCATGACCGCGGTCAGGTCGCCGCCGTCGTCGAGGATCATGTTCGGGCGCCAGTCCCCTGGACCTTCGATGGTGCGGTCGATGCACCACCAGAACTCATCTTCCGACTCGTTCTTCCACGCGAAGACCGGGATGCCGGCCGCCGCCACCGCCGCCGCGGCCTGATCCTGGGTGGAGAAGATGTTGCACGAGCTCCAGCGGACCTCGGCGCCGAGCGCGGTCAGGGTTTCGATGAGCACCGCGGTCTGGATCGTCATGTGCAGGCATCCGGCGATCCGCGCCCCGGCGAGCGGCTGCTCCGCGCCGTAGTCATCCCGCAACGCCATCAGACCGGGCATCTCCGTCTCGGCGATGGCGATCTCCTTCCGTCCCCACCCGGCGAGGGCCGGATCCTTGATTTTGAAGTCTTCGCTGGCCGTCATCTCTCTCGCTTCACTGGTGGATCAATCGTTTATCCGGCGCCGGGACCGGCGGATGCACCGTCCGGCGCCGGGAATTCGTTCGGCTCCTGATTCCTCGACGCCGGAGCTCCGGGACGCCCGCGCTCTCCGAGCGCGCCGCTTCCAGGTTCACGACAGGCTCCCGGTTCCGACCATGCCGGGCCGAGGTCGTGGCCGTATCGCTCCCGGCTCAGGCTCCGAATGCGCTCTTCAGGTCGGGAACCAGATCGGTCCGCTCCCAGGAGAAGCCTCCGTCGGCGTCCGGCTCGCGGCCGAAGTGGCCGTAGGCGGAGGTACGGCTGTAGATCGGCCGGCTGAGGCCGAGGTGCTCGCGGATGCCGCGCGGCGACAGGTCCACGAGCTCCCGCAGCACGTCCGACAGCTTCGATTCGTCGGCGCGCCCCGTCCCGCCGGTGTCGACGTAGACGGACAGCGGCTTCGACACCCCGATGGCGTAGGCGACCTGGATCGTGCAGCGCTCGGCCAAGCCGGCGGCGACGACGTTCTTCGCGAGGTAGCGGGCGGCGTAGGCGGCCGAGCGGTCCACCTTGGAGGGGTCCTTGCCGGAGAACGCGCCTCCGCCGTGGGGGGCCGAGCCGCCGTAGGTGTCGACGATGATCTTGCGTCCGGTGAGCCCGCAGTCGCCGTCGGGTCCGCCGATGACGAACCTGCCGGTGGGGTTGACGTAGAACTCATCCTCCGGGCACATCCATCCGTCCGGCAGCACCTCCTCGACATAGGGGCGGACAAGCTCCCGCACCTGCACCTGATCGAGCGATTCATGGTGCTGGGTGGACACCACCACCGACGTCGCCTCCACGGGCTTCCCATTCTCGTAGCGCAGCGTGACCTGGCTCTTCGAATCCGGGCCGAGCCCCGGGACCTCGCCCGCGTGCCGCGCCTCGGACAGGCGCATGAGGATCCGGTGCGAGTAGTGGATGGGGGCCGGCATCAGCGCCGGCGTCTCGCGGCATGCGTACCCGAACATCAGGCCCTGGTCGCCCGCCCCCTCGTCCTTGTTCCCGGACGCATCGACGCCCTGGGCGATGTCGCCGGACTGCTGGTGGAGGTGGACCTGGACGGTCGCGCGTTCCCAGTGGAATCCGTCCTGCTCGTAGCCGATGTCGCGGATCACCTCGCGCGCGCCGTCCTCGACGTCCTTGCTGCCGATCGACCTGGGGCCTCTCACCTCTCCGGCGATCACGACGAGGTTCGTCGTGCACAGAGTCTCGCACCCGACGCGCGATCCGGCGTCGGCGCCGAGGTACAGATCGACGACGGTGTCGGAGATTCGATCGCAGACCTTGTCCGGATGTCCTTCCGAGACCGATTCGCTCGTGAACAGGTGGCTTGCCATGACGGGTTCCTGATGATGTGTCGAAGAGGGGATGTTCCGGCGAAGCCGGCGAGCCGGACAGGCTGGCCCGACGGAGCCGGAACCAGGGAGCCGGGCATGGGTGTCTTCGATATTCTGCCTGAGATTCAATCGTCAGGGGATGACCGTCGGCGAGGCCGGTGTCGAATTCGCGCGCCGTCTCCGGAGGGGTCAGCGTACCCCGGCCGCTTCGAGGATGCCCGGGACCTTGTCTTCCCACCCGATCGCCATCACGTGCACGCCCCGGCACATCGGGCGGATCTCCGCGATGATCGAGGCCGAAATCCCGGTGCTCGCCGCGGCCCGGTCGTCCGCGTCCGCGATCTTCCGGATCAACGTCTCCGGAACCTCGATGCCCGGCACGTGCTCGTTCATGTAGGCGGCCATCTTCGGGGACTTCACCGGAAGGATCCCGGCGAGGAGGCGAATGCCCAGCGGCTCCACCCGCTTCACGAACCGCTCGAATGCGCCCGGGTCGTAGACCGCCTGGGTCTGGAAGAACGTCGCCCCCGCCTCGCGCTTCTCGACCATCCGCTCGATCTCCTTGTCGAGATCCCCGGCTCCGGGGTTGACCACCGCGCCGATGCAGAACTCCGGCGACCCATCCAGGGCGTTGCCGGCCATGTCCGTCCCCCCGCTCATGCCTGCGGCGGCGCGAATGATCGACGCGGATACGACGTCGAAGACGCCCTTCGCCTCGGGGTGGTCTCCGTTCTTCGGCGGATCGCCTCCCATGAAGGCGATGTTCCGTACCCCCAGGGCCCAGGCGCCGAGCAGATCCGCCTGGATCGCGATCCGGTTCCGGTCACGGCCCGTGATCTGCATGATCGGCTCCACTCCGTGGTCGAGCAGGAGGTGGGAGACCGCCATCGGGGCCATCGCCATGCGCGCGGCGTGGGAGTCGGTGACGTTGAACGCGTCGACGTGGCGGCTCAAGCCCCGCGCGCGCTCCAGCAGTGGTTCCAGCGACGTGCCCTTCGGCGGCGTCAGCTCGCTGGTGACGACGAATCCATCGCCGTCGAGTGCGGTTCTCAGGTGACTCACGACGTTGCTCCCACAGGCGTCCGACTCGCCGGGAAGGCGCCCGGAGGCTGCGATGCGACATGGCCGGGCGCGAGGATACGGCATCACCCTCGCGTCCGCCAATCGCAGTCTTGTCCAACGAGAGATGAGCCTGAAGGGAGGGTGTGAATCCAACGAGAAGTGAGCCTGTAGCGCGGGGTCTGGGATCATCGGAGGATGATCGTGACGCTACAGACCGAACGGGTCCGGACGCTGGACCAGGTGCGTGCCTTCGTCGAGGGCAGCGAGGCGGTGGACTTCACGGGAGCCGACCGGGAGTCCGTCTACGAGTTCGTGCGCCGCACGCTGGTGCGGTTGAGCTATGAGAGATTGGGCAAGCCCGACAAGGGGCTGGTCAGGCGCTACTTGGCGAAGGTGACAGGGCTGTCGAGGGCGCAACTGACCCGGCTGATAGGCCAGCATCGCGAGACCGGGCGCATCGAGGACCGGCGCGGTGGCGCTCCGGCGTGCCCCTTCGAGCGGCGCTACACGCGGGCCGACATTCGGCAACTGGCGGCGGTGGACGCGGCGCTGGGCCAGATGTCGGGGCCGGCGACGCGGGCGCTGATGCGGCGCCAGTATGCGGTGTTCGGCGACACGCGATTCGAGCGTTTGGCGGGGCTGTCGAACGGTCACTTGTACAACCTGCGCCGGTCGGTGACGTATCGGCGCCGGCGCACGGTGGTGACCAGGACCCAGGCGACGCACCGCACCATCGGGCAACGGCGCAAGCCCCAGCCTGACGGCCAACCCGGCTATGTGCGCGTCGATACCGTGCACCAGGGCGACCAGGACGGCGCCAAGGGCGTCTACCACATCAACGCGGTCGATGAGGTGACCCAGTTCCAGTTCGTGGGGACCGTGGAGGCCATCTCCGAGCGCTTCCTGCTGCCGGTGCTCGAAGGGCTCATCAAGGCGTTTCCCTTCGTGATTCAGGGCATTCACGCCGACAACGGTTCCGAGTACATCAACCACCGCGTCGCCGCCCTGCTCAACAAGCTGCGCATCGGGACGTTCACCAAATCCCGCCCCCGCCACTGCAACGACAACGCCCTCGCCGAGAGCAAGAACGCCAGCGTGGTGCGCAAGCACCTCGGCCACGGCCACATCCCGCGCCGTCTCGCACCTGTGGTCAACGAGTTCACCCAGCACGTGCTCTCGCCCTTCCTCAACACCCACCGCCCCTGCCTGTTCCCCGCCGACACACTCGACGACAAGGGGCGGGTCACGAAGCGCTACCGCGACAGCGACGTGATGACCCCCTACGACAAGCTCAAGTCCCTCGACAACGCCGAGCGCTTCCTCAACCCCGGCGTCACCTTCGACCAACTCGACGCCCTCGCCCACGCCGTCAGTGACCTCGAGGCCGCC
Organism: uncultured Gammaproteobacteria bacterium; assembly: GCA_958295465.1. Classification (GTDB taxonomy): domain Bacteria; phylum Pseudomonadota; class Gammaproteobacteria; order HK1; family HK1; genus HK1. The sequence goes on along the minus strand of OY282353.1, from coordinate 4,536,262 downwards.
CACGCGCTCAACGATGCCCGCGACGCCCTGTTCCGCACCATCGGGCGCGCTTGGCGCGACGCGGCCTGACCCTCCACACCACCCGCACAATCCACCGTCCGGCCTCATCCGGGCGGTGGCCCCCTCTGTTGCCACTCCACTCTCCCCAACGCCTCCCCTGTCCCATCGTCCCCCCCTCAGCACCCGAGCAGGGGACCGCTCAGGGCTTGCACAGGTCCTTCGTGCCCTTCAACATCCCCCTTCCATTCACTCACCCAACTCCGCCTACCGCTCCTTCTACCTCTCTCCCTTCAGGCTCATCTTCGTATTGGAAAAGACTATCGCAAGCCCGATGCGGCGGCAGGCGCACCGGAACGGGACGTTGTCCTCATGCACGGCGAGCCCGCGGCCGATTGACGGCAGGGGACGTCTCCGGTGGAAGATCGCGCCATGCCGGATCCGTGCCGCGAGGGTCCGCGAGCCGGCTCCCGCGGGTGTACGTCAGATTTATGAGATGCATTATGCCGCGAGAGCTCTGCGCTCCCAGAAGTCGTCGAAGCGGTTGCTGAGGATGGCGCATCGCAGGGCGAGGATGGCGTTGGCGCCTTCGACGGTCCAATGCATCCCGGAGCGCTTGAGACGGGTTCCGACGATGGTCCTGCACCCGGCTTCGACGACGCCGGTAGAGACGCACAGCCCGGTGGCCCGGAACGTCGGGTAGTGCATTCGATGGCGGTTGCGGGCGATGTAGTCGATGCACTTTCTGGCTTCCTCGCAGGTCTCGGCATGGACACGCAGGGCGTCGAGGAGGGCATTGATGCGGCCCTGGTCGAGTTCGTCGCGTCGTTGTTTCCCCCACTGCGCGGCGAGGTCGGTGCCGGGTCCGTAGAGGGCTTTGGCGACCTCGAAGAGATGTCCCTTGGCATGGAAGATGTCGACGATCTGGACGGCGCCGGGGAAGTGCTCATCGGCGAGGTTCCAGATCCAGGCGGCGCCGTCGCCGAGGATGACTTGGCGTTCGGCCTCGTGGAAGCGGCGGCGCTTGGTCTCGCGCAAGACACGGTGTGCGAAGGGCGAGGGGTTGGGGTCGGTGTCACGGCTGGCCGCGGATTCGATGGCGGCGTTATAGGTGGTGGAGTGTGGGTCGCGCACGGGCAGTGCGCAGGGGTCGAGGGTGTCGCACGACCACACGGTGAGGAGCTTGGCCTCGCGGGTTTTGGCGCTGCCGTCGGGCTGCTTGCCTTTGCGCCCTTCGCGTTCGCCCGCGCGCACCGGCACGCCGGTGCCGTCGAGGCCGAGGTAGAGGGTGTGGGCATTGCAGGGCTCGGGCTCGATGACGCGGCGCTCGTCTGCGGCGACCTCACGTCCGAGCGCTTCGGCGTGGCGCTCGACCTGCTTGGGGTCGATGTCGAGTCCGGCCAGCTCGCGCAGCAGCTCGCTGGTCTCTGCGAAGCTGACTCGGGCGGCGCTCAGGCCCGTCATGCGCAGCGCCGCTGGTGAGAGCGAGGTGCCTTCGAGACCGAGCGCGCGGTCGCGGGGGCTGAACCCGCGGTGGCAGTGCTCGCAGTGATACCAAGCGCGTTCCAAGGGGAGCGACCCCAGCACGGTGAGGAAGGTCTTCGCCCGCCGACCGACATAGCGGGTGGTGTGTCCGCACTCGCAGGGCAGGCGGGGGCTGTGGTCGTCGCCGTGGTCCGCGTTGAGAGCCCGAGCGAGTGCTTGCCCCATGAGCTGTAACGCGGTGCGTCGGGCAGCGGTTTCGACGGCTTCGAAGTCCAGGCCGGCCTCAGGGCCGGCCCCGGTCAGGCGTTCGATCTCGGCGGCGATCTCCGCGCTGATGAGGGGAGCAAGACCCTCTTTTTTTTCGACACGGACGGGCGGTGCGCATGCAGTTGCGCATCGCAGATTTGGTCGCTGACCTCGATTAGCTCCCTGGTCAGCTCTCGCAATCTGTGACACTCCTCGACTTGGCGCTGCGTGTCTTGCACTGCGTGTGCGGGAATGGCCCGGCTGTGCATCGTGCCCTTGACGAGGCGTGACAAGGACCAGTGCGGGCCATGGCCGGGGTCGCCCTCGCGAGCGCAGTGGCAATTCGGTTTGCCGCATTTGCGGTAGCGGGACTTCAACGAGCCTGGGCGAAGCTCCCCGATGCCGGCGAGAGCTTGGCGGAGCTCATCTCGACGCCGGAGGAGGGTGTGGTGGTCCGAAGAGAGAGGCATGGCATGGGTCCTCGTAGCCTGACATACGAATTATATGTCAGATTACCCGCCATCTTCCCAATTTCCCCGATAGACCATTTTTTTGACGTACACCCGGCTCCCGCGTTTCCGTGGCACGCCGGCGCCCGTATCCTTACACTGCCCGGCCGCCCCGGCGGCGGAGATTGGCTGCTTCGACGATGCGATACTCGATCTTCTCTCTCGCCCGCAATGCGTTCGGCCATCACGAGGGCTGGCCGGCCGCATGGCGCAGTCCCGAGCCGAAGCAGTCCTACGACGTCGTCATCGTGGGCGGCGGCGGCCACGGGCTCGCGACCGCGTACTACCTCGCGGCGCTGCACGGCATCAGGGACGTCGCGGTGATCGAGAAGGGCTGGCTGGGCGGCGGGAACACCGGTCGCAACACCACCATCATCCGGTCGAACTACCTGTGGGACGAGAGCGCCCATCTCTACGAGCATTCGCTGAAGCTCTACGAGGGGCTCAGCCGGGAGCTCAACTTCAACATCATGCTGAGCCAGCGCGGGGTGCTCAACCTCGCGCACAACCTCCACGACCTGCGCGAGCTGTCGCGGCGGGTCAACGCGATCCGGTTGAACGGCATCGATTCGGAAGTGCTCACGCCGGTGCAGATCAAGGCCATGGTTCCCATCCTCGACACCTCGCCGGACGTCCGCTACCCGGTGCTGGGTGCATCGCTCCAGCGCCGCGGCGGGGTCGCCCGGCACGACGCCGTCGCCTGGGGGTTCGCACGCGGCGCCGATGCCCGCGGCGTCGACGTCATCCAGAACTGCGAGGTGACCGGCATCCGGCAGCGCAACGGCGCGGTGGAGGGGGTCGAGACCTCGCGGGGCTACATCAGGGCCAGGAAGGTCGGGGTCGTCGTGGCCGGGCACGCCAGCGTCCTCGCGGCAATGGCCGGATTCAGGCTCCCGATCGAGAGCCATCCGTTGCAGGCGCTGGTGTCGGAGCCGATCAAGCCGATCCACCACTCGGTGGTGATGTCCAACGCGGTCCACGTCTACGTCAGCCAGTCCGACAAGGGCGAGCTGGTGATCGGGGCGGGGATCGACGGGTACGACTCCTACGCGCAGCGCGGCAGCTTCCCGGTCATCGAGGACCAGATGGGCGCCCTGGTCGAGCTGTTCCCGATCTTCTCTCGCCTCAAGATGCTCCGGCACTGGGCAGGGATCGTCGACACCTGCCCGGACGCGAGCCCGATCATCTCGAAGACGCCGGTGAAACATCTCTACTTCAACTGCGGATGGGGCACCGGGGGGTTCAAGGCGACGCCCGGCTCCGGATGGGTCTTTGCCCACACCATCGCCCACGACGCGCCCCACGCCCTGAATGCCGCGTTCACCCTCGATCGATTCTCGACCGGCGCGCTCATCGACGAGCACGGCGCCGCCGCGGTCGCGCACTGAGCGGGGGAGGGCATTCCGGGTGCTGCTGATCGAGTGTCCATGGTGCGGGCCGCGCGAGGAGAGCGAGTTCCACTGCGGTGGCGAGGCGCACATCGTCCGCCCGCTGCACCCCGAGCAGCTCTCGGATCCAGAGTGGGCGGACTACCTGTTCATGCGTTCCAATCCGAAGGGGCCGCACCGTGAACGATGGGTTCACGAGGCCGGTTGCGGGCGGTGGTTCAACGTCGAGCGCGACACCGTCACCCACGAGATCACCGCGGTGTACCGCATGGGCGGACCGCCACCGAATCCGTCCGCGGCGCCCGGAAGGAAGCGATGACCGACGCGCCCTTCAGGCTTCCTTCCGGCGGGCGCATCGACCGCGGGAGCCCCGTGAGCTTCTCGTTCGACGGTGAGCGGTACACCGGCTATGCCGGGGACACCGTCGCCTCCGCACTCCTCGCCCACGGCGTGCGTCTGGTCGGACGGAGCTTCAAGTACCACCGTCCGCGCGGGGTGGTGACCGATGGCGTCGAGGAGCCCAACGCGCTCGTCCAGCTCGGCATCGGCGCGTCCGGCGAGCCGAACGCGCGGGCGACCCAGGTGGAGATCCACGACGGGCTGGCCGCCGCGAGCCAGAACCGCTGGCCGAGCCTCGGGTTCGACGCCGGGGCGGTGAACGGACTGCTCAGCGCCCTGATTCCGGCCGGGTTCTACTACAAGACCTTCATGTGGCCCGGACGGTGGTGGATGAAGTACGAGTACTTCATCCGGCGGGCGGCCGGGCTCGGGCGTGCCCCCACCGGACCGGATCCGGATACCTACGACAAGTCCTGGGCCCACTGCGACGTCCTGGTGGTCGGGGCCGGCCCGAGCGGGCTGGCCGCGACTCACGCCGCGGGCCGGACCGGCGCGCGCGTGCTCCTGGTCGATGAGCGGCCCGAGCCCGGCGGTCATCTGCCGGGCACCAGTCAATCGATCGACGATGCGCCGGCCGAGGAGTGGGTCTCGGCCATGGTGTCCGATCTCGCGGCGATGGAAGAGGTGCGGATCCTGCCGCGGGCCACCGCCCTCGGGTACTACGATCACAACTACCTCACCGTGCTGGAGCGCCGTACCGACCATCTTCCGTATCGCGAGCGCCGCGGCCGGGTCCGCCAGCGCCTGTGGAAGGTGCGCGCGAAGCAGGTGGTGCTCGCCACCGGAGCGCACGAGCGCCCGCTGGTGTTCAGGAACAACGACCGCCCGGGGGTGATGCTGGCATCGGCGGCCCGGAGCTACGTCAACCGGTACGCGGTGCGCCCCGGCACCAGCGCGGTGGTGTTCACCAACAACGACACCGCCTACGACCCCGCCCTCGACCTCGCCGACGCCGGCTTGCGCGTGGTGCTGGCCGACGTCCGGACCGGGCTGTCGGACGCCCGGCGCTCGCAGTTGCGGCGCCGGGGCATCGAGTTGCTGGCGGGACACGCGATCACCGACGTGCGGGGCGCGAAGGCGGTGACCGGCGTCTCGGTCGCGGCGCTGAACTCCTCCGCATCCGCGTACGCCGGCGGGCACCGGAAGATTCGATGCGATCTCGTATGCATGTCCGGCGGCTGGAATCCGGCGATCCATCTCTTCTCCCAGTCCGGCGGCCGGCTCGCGTTCGACGAGGCCAGGGGCGCCTTCGTTCCCGGCGAGGCACGTCCGGCGCAGTTCTCGGCCGGCGGCTGCAACGGGACCGGGGCACTCGCATTCGCCTTGTCCGAGGGACGCGAGGCGGGAAAGGCGGCCGCCGCGGCCTGTGGGTTCCGGAAACGGGGGGGCACCCCGCTGCCGAAGGTCGACGTCGTGGAGGAGACCCCGATCAGGCTGCTCTGGACCGTGCCCTCGCGCCATCTCGGCCGCCGGCTCGACAAGCACTTCGTCGATTTCCAGAACGACGTCACCGCGGCGGACATCGCACTCGCGGCGCGCGAGGGCTACCGCTCGGTCGAGCATCTGAAGCGTTACACGACGACCGGAATGGGCACGGACCAGGGCAAGACGAGCAACGTGAACGCACTGGCGATCCTCTCCGAGACCCTCGGCGCGGACATTGCCGCCACCGGCACCACCACGTTCCGCCCGCCCTACGTCCCGGCGACCTTCGGCGCGCTCGCCGGCCGGGACGTCGGCGAACTTTCCGATCCGGTCCGCACCACGCCGATGCACCAGTGGCACGTGGAGCAGGGCGCGGCATTCGAGGACGTCGGGCAGTGGAAGCGGCCGTGGTACTACCCCCGCGACGGCGAGTCGATGCGCGAGGCCGTCGATCGGGAGTGTCTCGCCGCGCGCGGTTCCGTCGGCATTCTGGATGCATCGACGCTGGGCAGAATCGACGTCCAGGGACCGGACGCGGCCGAGTTCCTCGACCGGATCTACACGAACGGGTGGAAGCGGCTCGCGGTCGGGCGATGCCGGTACGGCCTGATGTGCACCGAGGACGGCATGGTCTTCGACGACGGCGTCACCCTGCGGCTCGGGGAGCATCGCTTCCTCGTGCACACCACCAGCGGCAACGCGGCCCGGGTGCTCGCCTGGATGGAGGAGTGGCTGCAGACGGAGTGGCCCGATCTCGACGTGTACTGCAACTCGGTGACCGAGCAGCTCGCGACCGCCTCGATCTCGGGGCCGTTCGCACGGCAGCTTCTCACGGAGCTGACCACCGACGTCGAGCTCGGCAGGGACGCCTTTCCGTTCATGAGCTGGCGCGACGGGCACGTGGCGGGACTTCCGGCCCGGGTGGCCCGGGTCTCGTTCACCGGCGAATCGTCGTTCGAGGTGAGTGTGCCCTCGGGCTACGGCCTCTCGCTGTGGACGGCGTTGATGCACAGCGGCCAGCGCTACGGGATCACCCCCTACGGCACGGAGGCGATGCACGTCCTGCGGGCGGAAAGGGGGTTCATCATCGCCGGGCAGGACACCGACGGCACGGTGACCCCGATCGATCTGGGCATGGAGTGGATCGTCAGCCGGAGCAAGGACTTCATCGGCAAGCGGTCGCTCGGCCGCGCGGACACCACGCGAGCGGAGCGCAAGCAGCTCGTGGGACTGCTGACCGACGATCCCGAGGAGGTGCTGCCCGAGGGGGGGCAGATCGTGGACACCGTGACCAAGCCTCCGATGCGCATGATCGGCCACGTCACCTCGAGCTACTTCAGCGCCAATCTCGGACGGTCCATCGCCCTTGCACTCGTTCGGGGCGGCCGCGACCGTCATGGCGAGCCGGTGATGGTCCCGCTGGAGCGGGCGGTGGTGCCCGCGCGCATCACCGAGCCGCGGTTCTTCGACCCCGAGGGGAAGCGGGCGCATGGCTGAACGGTACCGGCGCCGGAGCGCCCTGGCCCACCTCGGACTGGAGGTGAGGGCGTCGGCCGCGGTGCCGCACGCGGGGGTGGTGCTCGGCGAGTGCCGCATGCGCGGCCTGCTGCTGCTGCGCGGCGACGTCGCCAGCGCCGGGTTCCGGAGCGCGGTCTCCGAGGTGCTCGGGCTCGTTCCCGTGGCCGAGCCCTTGACCACGGCCCGCAAGCGCGACGTGACGATGCTGTGGCTGGGGCCGGACGAGTGGCTCCTCGTCACTCCGGATCGCCGGGTCGACCGCATCGAGCGCACGCTGCGCGACGCGCTCGCCGGACAGCGTGCGGCGCTGACCGAGGTATCGCACGGCCGCGCCATCCTGACCCTCTCCGGACCCCATGCGCGGGCCGTCCTCGCGAAAGGCTGTCCGCTCGACCTGCATCCCCGCGAGTTCGCTCCGGGACGTTGCGCGCGATCGAGGCTCGCCAGGTGCCAGGCGCTGATCCATCACGTCAGCGCCGCGCCGGCGTTCGAGATCCACGTCCACCGCAGCTTCGCGCAGTATGCCTGGACATGGCTCATGGACGCCGGGCAGGAGTTCGGGGTGCGGATCGCGCCGATGGAGTAGGGGCCAGCCTGCGCCGGCGTACCGCGCTCCGGGGTGCCTTCAGCCTTCATCGAGCGGGTGCGGCTCCGGGCCTCACACATCACGCAACGTCCTGCCGTCACACCGTCCGGCAGCGGTCCGGCACTCGACATGTCCGACGACTCCGGAATGGACGGTTCGGCGCCCCCTGCCGGCGCCCGGTCGGGAGCCCTCGGCCCCAGGGCCCCGACTGCACTGCGGTGCCCTCACACGGCCGGTCATGGGGACACCTTCAGCCCCGAGGGCCGACTCCATCCCGTTGCACGCCCCGGAGCACGCGGCGCGCGGCCCCGGCCATGTACATCGAGCCGGTCGCGCAGACCACGTCGTCGCGACCGGCGGCGTCGATCGCCGTCCGCATCGCCTCGGTGGGGGTGTCCGCGCGGGTGATCGTGGCGCATGGGCACAATGCCTCCAGGGTGCGCGCGAGCTCGGCCGCGGGGAGCGAGCGGGAGGCTTCCGCCGCGGTGGCGACGACGGTGTCCGCGCGCCGCAGGAGAGGGGAGAGAACGCGGGTCGCGTCCTTCCCGCGGGTGACCGAGACGACCGCGACGAGCCCGGCCGTCCCGGCCCTGGCCCGAGCGTCGAGTACCTCGACCAGGGCCTCGATCGACGTGCGGGTATGCGCGCCATCGGCGATGACGAGCGGGGCTTCCCGCAACACTTCCGCGCGGCCGGGCAGCACCACGGCTTCGAGCGCGGCTTGCGCCGCTGCGTCGTCGAGTCGGTCCAGCGCACCGGCTTCGTTGGCCAGCGCGAGCGCGAGCGCCGCATTCTCGAGCATGTGCCGCCCCGGCTGGCGGAGCGAGACCGGGATGGTTCGTCCGGCCACGGCGATCTCGGCCGGGGCGGCGCTTGTATGTAACAACACTGTTTCCCGCTCGCCGGCGACGCTGGTCGAGGCGCCCGCGATTCCGCGTAGCGGAATCGCCAAGCGACCGCGCGAGCGGTCGCCGCTTGCGAGCGAGCCCGTACGCGCGAGGTCCCCGCGGCTCCCGGTCCCGCTCCGGCCGGGGATCTCCTGAAGGCTCGCCGTATCACGACGCGGACCGGCTCGCGCCATGTCGCCGGAACGGAAGGTGACGCCGCGACGGATCCTGATCTCGCGGCCCAGCCGCAGGAGCGGCGCGCCGGCGCGTGCGGCCTCGCGCTCCAGCACCGCGCGCGCCTCCTCGGGCATCGAGCCGGCGACGAGGGGGACGCCGGGGCGCGCGACCGCCGCCTTCTCGCGCGCGATGTCCGCGATCGTTGGTCCGAGCCGCTCGGTGTGCTCCAGCTCGACGCCGGTCACGCAGGTGGCCACCGCCCGGCAGACGCGGGTCGGATCGAGCCGCGCGCCGATCCCGGCCTCGACCACCGCGACGTCCACCGGTGTATCGGCGAAGACCGAAAACGCGGTGGCGACCAGGGCGTCGAAGAAGGCGGGGGCGGCATCCGCATCGGATTCGTGCAGCGCGGTGACGGCCGGCCGGAGCTTCTCCAGCGTCTCGACGAACCCGGCGTCCCCGATCGGCGCCCCGTCGAGCCGGATCCGTTCGTTCCATTCTTCCAGGTGGGGAGAAGTGAAGGTTCCGGCGCGGATTCCGGCCGCGGTGAGCAGGGCCTCGGTGTAGAGCGCGGTCGATCCCTTGCCTTTCGAACCCGTGACATGGATCGCCGGAACCCCGTGGTGCGGATTGCCGATTCGGTGGAGCAGCGACTCGACCGGCGCGAGGCCCAGCCGCTCGCGCTCGCTTCGCGTGCGAGGCGGGGTGCGAACGAGGGATTCGAGCCAGCGTACCGCATGGCGATACGCCGGCGGCCGGCCGTTTCCCGTGCGCGTGTCCGGATTCGGCCCCGGCACGGTGCGCACCGAAAAGCCTCAGCGCGTCAACGCCCCCGTTTCCCCCATGTGCATCAACGGCAACGGCATGGGGCTCGACCCATCCATGAAGTAGATCTTCGAGGCAGGGTCCTTGGAGATGGCGCGTAGCGCTTCCAGGGCCTGCAGGCGCACGTAGTTGGGGTTGTCGCCGATCGCCTTGTTGATGCGCCCGATCTCGTAGGCCTGGGCGTCCGCCAGCACCCGGCGGCGCTCGGCATCTTCCTCGGCGGCCGCCCGTTCGGCCTGGGCGGCGGCGATCTTCTGCTGCTGCTCGGTGCGGAAGCGTTCGAGCTCCGCCTTCTGCTTCTCCACTTCCTGCTCGCGCTCCTTCTTCGCCTCGATGGCCTTGGTGATGAAAGGAGGCAGCGAGATGTCCCGGATCAGCACCGCCTCCACCTCCACCCCCTTCGGGCGCAGGTATGCCCGCAACCCTTCGAGGATGCTCGCCTGCAATGAATCCTGGGTCGTTTCCAGGAAGAAATCCTCGGCGCGCTTGATGGTCTTGCCCTGCTCGCGCAGGAGCGAGCGCAGCTTCGGGATCAGGTGCACCGCGAGCACGTCGGAGGCCATCCCCGTCCCTTGCAGGATGCGCGGCGTATCCGCCTGCACCAGCCGGTACTGGACGCTCACCTCGACGCTGGTCTGGAGCTGGTCCTGGGACGGGACGTTGGCGGTCTCCTTGTGGCTCTTCTGCCGGACGTCGTAGCGGTGCCAGTCGTAGAGCGGATTGACGGGGACGTGCAGGCCCTGTTCGTAGGGCTCGGGCCGGACGTCGCCGAACAGGGTGGCGACCGAGGCATGGCCCGCGGGCACGCTGACGTAGAGCCGCGAGCCGAGCAGGAGCAGCACGACGATGGCCGCGATGACGATCGAAAGGATGCGAGGATATTTCATGCGGGCGCTCCCTGGAATTGGCAAGGCATGATGCCATCATCACGGCGGTTCGAGCGAGCCCGGCTCGCGGCGGGCAGGGCGGGGGCTCCATGCACAGCGTGGTGTTCGCGGTGTTTCCGGATGGACGAACGGGCCATCGGTTTGCCTGCCTCGTTCGAGAGCCGTTCAGCCCTCCGGGACCTCGACCCCGTGCCGGCGGCATGCGGCGAGCACGGTGTTGTGCAACAGGCAGGCGATGGTCATCGGCCCGACTCCGCCGGGCACCGGGGTGATGCCCCCGGAGACCGGGAGGGCGCTCTCGAAGTCCACGTCGCCGGCGAGCTTCGTCTTTCCGTTCCCCGCGTCGACCCGGTTGATGCCGACGTCGATGACCGCCGCGCCCGGCTTGATCCAGTCGCCGGGGACCATCCGGGGCCGGCCGACCGCCGCCACCAGGACGTCCGCGCGCCGGCACTCCCCGGCGAGGTCACGGGTGCGGGAGTGGGCGACGGTCACCGTACAGCTCTCCCGGATGAGCAACTGGGCCATCGGCTTGCCCACGATGTTCGAGCGCCCGAGCACGAGAGCGCGCAGCCCGGTGAGGTCGCCGAGGCGATTTTTCAGCAGCATCAGGCAGCCGAGTGGGGTGCACGGGACCATGCCTTCGCCACCGACCGCGAGCAGGCCGGCGTTGGTGGTATGGAAGCCGTCGACGTCCTTCGCCGGGTCGATGGTCGCGATCACCGCATCGGCGCTGATCTGCTCCGGCAACGGGAGCTGTACCAGGATTCCGCTCACCCGGGGGTCCCGGTTGAGCTGGCGTACCAGGGCCAGGAGGTCATCCTGCGCCGTCGCCGCCGGCAACCGGTGCTCGAACGACTGCATGCCCGCCTCGCGGGTCTGCCTCGCCTTGTTGCGCACGTAGACCTGGCTGGCCGGGTTCTCGCCGGCGAGCACGACCGCGAGCCCCGGCTCGATGCCGTGGCGGCTCTTCAGAGCCCCGACCCGGGTCGCGACCTTCGCGCGCAGCCCGGCCGCGAACGCCTTGCCGTCGATGATCCGTGGGTCCGCGGTGGTGTCGTTCATGCGCATCTCCCTGTCAGTCTCCTGCCCGTGAAGTCTTTCGACGAAACGACGAAGATTTTTCCGTCGACCGGCGTTTGGTTCCGGCTATGCCGGGTTGGGAATTCAATCAGGAATTTAGTGATTGCAGCGCGCGTTGCGGCGGCGGTAGTCTTCGCGCGGCGGCGCAGGCTAGCAGGTTCGTCCACCGTGCTCCAACGTCCCGGAGACATTCGGAGGAGGCTGGCCGCAACGCTACGCGCGACCGTCGGATTCCGGCACGAACGTGCCGTGTTCGCGACGGATCGTGTGCATTGGATCGGCCGGTTGCGCGCCACGACCGCGGGTCGCGAGGGCAGGGGCGCATGGCCGGTCCGCCGGATTGCCATCGAGGAGCCACAGCCGTGCAAAGTGAAGACGCCGATCGCGTAGACGGTACGGGGGAGGACGAGGAGCTCGACCTGCGGACGCTGCCCGACGACGAGCTCGTCAAGCAGATGCACGACGATCTCTACGATGGCCTGAAGGAAGAGATCGTGGAAGGCACCAACATCCTGCTCGAACGCGGGTGGGCGGCGAAGCGCGTCCTCGACGACGCGCTCGTCGAGGGGATGCGCATCGTCGGGATCGACTTCCGCGACGGCATCCTCTTCGTTCCCGAGGTGCTGCTCGCCGCCAACGCGATGAAGGGGGGGATGGCCATCCTGCGCCCCCTGCTGGCCGAGACCGGCGCGGCCACGATCGGCAAGGTGGTCATCGGTACGGTCAAGGGGGACATCCACGACATCGGCAAGAACCTCGTCGGGATGATGCTCGAAGGCGCCGGCTTCGAGGTGATCGACCTCGGCATCAACACCGACGCCGACGAGTTCCTCGCCGCCCTGGAGGAACACAAGCCGGACATCCTGGGCATGTCGGCCCTGCTCACGACGACCATGCCGTACATGAAGGTGGTCATCGACACGTTGAAGGAGCGCGGCTGGCGCGACGACTACACGGTGCTGGTCGGCGGCGCCCCCCTCAACGAGCAGTTCGCCGAGGCGGTCGGCGCCGACGCCTACTGCCGGGACGCGGCGGTCGCGGTGGAGACGGCCAAGGAGTTCATGGCCCGCCAGCACAACATCCGGGGCGCGCGGCGCCCGGCATGATGGGCCGCACGGGCCGCGGGCCGATGGAAGCTCCGCCTGCATGGAACAAGACTGTTCCTTGTCCGTCCACTGCGTTGGCTGTAGCACCCGCGATTCCGCGCAGCGAAATCGCCAAACGGCCGCGCCAGCGGTCGCCGTGCCCGTCCACTGCGTTGGCTGTAGCACCTGCGATTCCGCGCAGCGGAATCGCCAAGCGACCGCGCCAGCGGTCGCCGTTCGCGGGGAACGGCCCTTGACGGAGACCGTACTCAGCTCGGCGCGCCGCGAGGTCGTCATCGGTTTCGAACGGCCGTTCGTCATCATCGGCGAGCGCATCAACCCCACGGGACGCAAGGTGCTCGCGGAGGAGATGGCGGCGGACGACTTCTCCCGCGTCGAGGCGGATGCCCGGATTCAAGTGCAGGCCGGCGCGCACATGCTCGACGTCAACGCCGGCATTCCCCTCGCGGACGAGCCCGCCCTGCTCGCGCGGGCGGTGAAGCTCGTGCAATCGGTCACCGACGTCCCCCTGTCGATCGATTCATCCATCGTCGCCGCGCTCGAAGCCGGGCTCGAGGTGTACGAAGGCAAGGCGCTGGTGAACTCCGTCACCGGCGAGGAGGAGCGGCTGGAATCGGTCCTCCCCCTGGTGAAGAAGCACGGCGCGGCGGTGGTGGCGATCTCCAACGACGAGACCGGGATCTCCGAGGACCCCGACGAGAGGTTCGCGGTCGCCCGGAAGATCGTGGAGCGGGCCGATGACCACGGCATCCCGCGCGCCGACATCGTCGTCGATCCGCTGGTGATGCCGATCGGAGCGATCAACCAGGCCGGCCGGCAAGTCATGCATATTCTCAGGCGATTACGAGAGGAACTTCAGGTCAATTCGACATGTGGCGCCTCGAACATCAGCTTCGGCCTGCCGAACCGGAACGGCATCAACAGCACCTTCCTCTCGATGGCGATCACCGCGGGGATGACTTCCGCGATCACCAACCCCATGCACGGCGACATCGTCCAGACCTGCCTGGCCGCGGACGTCATGATGGGGCAGGACCGGGATTGCCGGCGCTGGATCGCGCGCTACCGCGAACCGCCCGTGCCCGGCAGCGAGGGAGAGCGGGGCCGGCGCACCAGCGGCCGGCGCCGCCGTCGCGGGTGAAGTTTCCGGTGCAACCAGTGGCTGCCGTCGCCGTGGTGGATGAAACCCTCCGGCACACCGGCGATCACCGCCGCCGTGGGTGAAGACTCCCGGCGCACCAGCGGTCGCGGTGATGGCTGAAGACTCCCACTCCCGGAGCGGCGCCGCGCAGGTCGTCTTCACGCCTTCGGGGCGTCGGGGGCGGTTCCCGGCCGGGACGAAGATCCTCGACGCGGCCCGGGCCCTCGGGGTGGACCTCGACTCGGTCTGCGGCGGGCGGGGGATCTGCGGGCGCTGCCAGGTCGTGCAGAGCATCGGGGAGTTCCCCAAGCACGGGGTCGCCTCCCGGGCCGATCACCTCTCCGAATTCGGGCCGATCGAGCAGCGCTACCACGACAAGCGTGCGCCGCTCGCCGCCGGACGCCGCCTCGGCTGCTCGACGGAGATCCGCGGCGACGTGGTGATCGACGTCCCCCCCGACAGCCAGGTCCATCGGCAGGTGGTGCGCAAGCGCGCCGAGGTGCACGCGATCCGGGTCGACCCCGTGGTGCGGCTGCACTTCATCGAGGTCGTGCCGCCCGACATGCACGAGCCGGCCGGGGATCTGCGCAGGGTCGAGGCGGCGTTGCGCGAGGAATGGGGCGTGGAGGACGTGCGCTGCGATCTCGCGGTGCTGGAGACCCTCCAGACGACCCTGCGCTCCGGCGGGTGGCGGATCACCGTCGCGGTACACGACGGGCGTGACGTCATCGCGGTCTGGCCGGGCTTCCGGGACAAGGCATACGGGGCGGCGGTGGACGTCGGCTCGACCACCATCGCGGCGCATCTGAGCGAGCTCTCGTCCGGCGAGGTCGTCGCCTCGGCCGGCGCGATGAACCCGCAGATCCGGTTCGGCGAGGACCTCATGAGCCGCGTCTCGTACGTGATGATGCACCCCGGCGGCGAGCGGGAGATGACCGCGGCGGTGCGCGCCGCGATCCGGGGCCTGCTCCACGAGGCGGCGGCCGAAGCCGGCATCGCGCCGGAGGAGATCCTCGACGTGACCCTGGTCGGCAATCCGATCATGCACCACCTCCTGCTCGGCCTGAGCCCGGTGGAGCTGGGCCAGGCGCCCTTCGCCCTGGCCGTGGACGCCGCGGTGAACCTGGCGGCGGGCGCCCTCGATCTCGGCCTGCATCCGGGGGCGCGGGCCTACGTGCTGCCCTGCGTGGCGGGGCACGTGGGCGCCGACACCGCGGGCGTGATCCTCTCCGAGGCGCCATATCTCCGCGACGAGATCAACCTCGTGGTGGACGTCGGCACCAACGCCGAGATCGTGCTCGGCAGCCGCGAGCGGATGCTCGCGGCGTCGAGCCCCACCGGCCCGGCGTTCGAGGGTGCCCAGATAAGCTGCGGCCAGCGGGCCGCGCCGGGGGCCGTCGAGCGGGTGCGGATCGACCCGATCACCCTGGAGCCGCGCTACCGGGTCATCGGGAACGAGGCGTGGTCCGACGAGCCCGGGTTCGCCGCCGCCGATGCTGGCGTCGCGGTCACGGGGATCTGCGGCTCCGGGATCATCGAGGTGGTGGCGGAGATGTACCTCGCCGGTATCGTGGACGAGGACGGCGTGATCCTCCCCGGCGGCGCCGGGCGCAGCGACCGCATCGTCGAGGACGGGCGCACCTTCGCCTACGTGCTGCACCGGGGGGACGTCGAGGTGCGGGTGACCCAGAACGACGTGCGGGCCATCCAGCTCGCCAAGGCTGCGCTCTACGCCGGGGTGCGGCTGCTGATGGACCGGCTCGGGGTGGAGCGGGTGGACCGCATCCGGCTGGCGGGGGCGTTCGGGAGCCACATCGACGTGAAGTACGCGATGGTGCTCGGCCTGGTGCCGGACTGCGCGCTGGAGCACGTCACCTCGGCGGGGAACGCGGCCGGCACCGGTGCGCGGATCGCGCTGCTCGACCGGGGCGCGCGGCCCGAGATCGAGCGCGTGGTGCGCCGGATCGAGAAGGTGGAGACCGCCGTGGAGCCGCGTTTCCAGGCGCATTTCGTGGAGGCGATGGCGATCCCCCACAAGACCGCCGCGTACCCGGAACTCGCGAAGGCGGTCGTGCTGCCGGCGCGCAAGTCCGCCCGCGCGGGCGGGGAGGGCGTCGGGCGCCGGCGGCGGCGGGGCAGGCTGCGCTGAAACCCGATGTCACTCCGCAGTTCCGCGGGCTCTCACCGACGATCCGACACCCGACGTCGCGTCGCGCCGCCGCCCCGGTTCCGATGGCCGGAACGCCTGATCGTGGCGGACTTCCAGTGTCTCGCCGGCGTACCGGAGCCGAACCATGTCGGCTTTGTCGTCGCGTTGCAATTCGGGGTCGCAGACCATGAAGGTCTGTCCTCTGTCTTTCAGCTTCCACGCCCGCAGCCGATCCTCGGCCTGACCCGTGGTGCTCATGGCTCGAACGGCCTGCCGCCGGACACCGGCGGCAGGCCGTAGCCGCCGCCCGAGGGCGTCCGAAGCACGAACACGTCGCCCGGTCCCACCGTACAGTGGCCCTGCCCGCCCATCTCGTGCACCGTCCCGCCGGCGCGCTCCACCCGGTTGCGCCCGCATCGGCCGGACTCGCCTCCGGCCAGGCCGTAAGGGGGGATGAGGCGGTGCTGGGACAGCACCGTGAGGTCCATCGCCTCCAGGAACCGGATGCGGCGCAAGGTGCCGTCGCCGCCCCGCCAGCGTCCGGCCCCGCCGCTGCCGCGGTCCACCTCGAAGCTCTCCAGCACCACCGGGTAGCGCCATTCCAGGACCTCGGGATCGGTCAGGCGGGTATTGGTCATGTGGGTGTGCACGGCGGAGGTGCCATGGTAGCCGGGACCCGCTCCCGCTCCGCCGCATACCGTCTCGTAGTACTGGTGGCGGTCGTTGCCGAAGAGGACGTTGTTCATGGTGCCCTGGCTCTCCGCCGCCACCCCGAGGGCGCCGAACAGGGCGTCGGTGATCGCCTGGCTCGTCTCCACGTTGCCGGCCGCCACCGCCGCGGGGTACTTCGGAGCCAGCATCGAATCGTCCGGAATGATGATGCGAATCGGCTTCAGGCACCCTTCGTTGAGCGGGATCTCGTCATCGACCAGGCAGCGGAAGACGTACAGCACCGCGGAGCGCGCCACCGCCGAGGGGGCGTTGAAGTTGTTGGGGCGCTGCGGGCTCGTGCCGGTGAAGTCGACGGTGGCTTCGCGCCTCGTCTTGTCGAAGGTGATGCGCACCCGGATGACGCTTCCGTCATCCATCGGAAGCTCGAACTCGCCGTCCCGCATCACGTCGATCACCCGCCGGACCTGCTCCTCCGCGTTGTCCTGGACGTGCTTCATGTAGGCGTGGACGACGTCGAGCCCGAAATCCCCGATCATGCGGCGTACTTCCCGGATGCCTTTCTCGCCCGCCGCGATCTGGGCCTTGAGATCCGCCACGTTCTGATCCGGGTTGCGCGCCGGCCACGGTCCCGCTCCCAGATGCGTGCGAAGCTCGATTTCGAGGAAACGTCCGCCGTCCACGAGCATGAAGTCGTCGAAGAGGACGCCTTCCTCCTCGACGGTGCGCGCATCCGGCGGCATCGAGCCCGGCATCGAGCCGCCGATGTCCGCGTGATGTCCCCGGCTCGCGACGAAGAAGAGGATCCGCCGGTCCGTCCCCGCGCCGGGAACTGCGCCGGCGGGTGTTCCGCGGGCCGCGCCCGCCGCCGCACCGGGAGCGCTTCCCGTCTCTGCATGATCGCCTCCGTCCTGCGACGCACTCCGGGTTCCGCCCACGCCTCCATCGTCGAACACCGGGGTGATGACGGTCACGTCCGGCAGATGGGTGCCGCCGTTGTAGGGGGCGTTCACGCAGAACACGTCGCCCGGCTTCATCCTCCCCGCGTTCTCGCGGATGACGGTTCGGATGCTCTCGCTCATCGAGCCGAGGTGGATCGGGATGTGCGGGGCGTTCGCCACCAGCATCCCCTCGGGGTCGAAGAGCGCACAGGAGAAGTCCAGCCGCTCCTTGATGTTGACCGAGTAGGCGGTGTTCTCCAGGGTCAGTCCCATCTGCTCGGCGATGGACATGAACCGGTTGTTGAAGACCTCCAGCATGACCGGGTCGCAGTCGGTCCCGACCGCGGATTCGCGGGCGAGCGCCACCACCCGCTCCAGGACGAGATCGCCGCTCGCGGCAAGGCGCGCCCGCCAGCCGGCCTCCACCACGGTGGTGGCGGTGGATTCGAGGATGATGGCGGGTCCGTCCACTGCATCGCCCGCCGCGAGCGCATCGCGCCGGAAGACCGGTGTTTCGTGCTCCACGCCTCCGAAGTGCGCGGCGACGGTGGCCACCGGCTCCGGTCGCGGGCATCGTCCGCCGCCGGCGGGAGTCCCGCCATGGGCGGGGGCCGCGAACGGATTCGACGCTTCCCGCACCGTGCCGACCGCCTCCACCGAAGCGGCCTCGATGACCAGCGCCTTCTCCGGCATCACGAATCCGTAGCGGCGCCGGTGGGCGTCCTCGAACCGGATCTTCATCTCCGGCGCGGCGCCCGCCTCCACGAGGTCCGCGGTGTCGGTCCCTTCGTAGCGGACGTGGGCGCGGCGGTGGACCGTGATCCGCTCCGGCGCGATGCCTTGGCCGGCGAGCTCGGCGCAGGCCTCGCCGGCCAGCGCGTCCAGCGCCTCGTCGAGTGCTCCCGCACCTTCGGCGTCGAGCCGGACCTCGACCGCGCGGTCGCGCAGCGCCCGCACGTCCGCCAGTCCCATCCCGTACGCGGACAGCACGCCCGCGAAGGGGTGGATCATGACCCGGGTGATGCCCAGCGCATCCGCCACCAGGCATGCGTGCTGGCCGCCCGCGCCCCCGAAGCAGTTCAGGGTATAGCTCGTCACGTCGTAGCCGCGCCGCACCGAGATCGACTTGATGGCGTTCGCCATGTTGTCGACCGCGATGCGCAGGAACCCGTCCGCCACGTCGACCAGCGGCGGCCGGCGGCCGGTGTGCTCCCCGATCTCGCCGGCGAGGGCGGCGAACTTCTCCATGACCGCGTCATGATCCAGCGGCTCGTCCTGGTTCGGGCCGAACACCCGCGGGAAGAACTCCGGTTGCAGCTTGCCGAGGAGCACGTTGCAGTCGGTCACGCATAGCGGGCCGCCCCGCCGGTAGCAGGCCGGCCCCGGGTCCGCACCGGCCGACTCCGGCCCCACCCGGTAACGGGCCCCGTCGAACGAGCAGATCGAGCCGCCGCCCGCCGCCACCGTGTGGATCATCATCATCGGGGCGCGCATGCGCACCCCCGCCACCACCGTTTCGAATGTGCGCTCGTAGGCCCCGTCACAGTGGGCGACGTCGGTCGAGGTCCCGCCCATGTCGAACGAGACGATGCGCCCGTGGCCCGCGCGGGCCGCGGTCTCCACCGCTCCCACGATTCCCCCCGCGGGGCCGGAGAGGATCGCGTCCTTGCCCTGGAACAACCTGGCGTCGGTGAGGCCGCCGTTCGACTGCATGAACATGAGCCGCACTCCGTCGCCGAGCTCGTCCGCCACCCTGTCGATGTAGCGGCGCAGCAGGGGGGAGAGGTAGGCGTCCGCCACCGTGGTGTCGCCCCGGCCGACGAGCTTAATCAGCGGGCTGGTCTCGTAGCTGGTGGACACCTGCACGAACCCGATCGCGCGAGCGATACCGGCCAGCGCCAACTCGTGCTCCGGATACCGGTACCCGTGCATGAGCACGATGGCGACGGAGCGAATCCCGTCCGCGTACGCCTCACGCAAGGCCGCCTCGGCCGCGGACCGATCGAGGGGCGCCAGCACCTCGCCGTTTGCCGCCACCCGGCCGTCCACCTCCGCCACCCGCTCGTAGAGCATCTCGGGGAGGGTGATTCGAAGGTCGAAGAGATGCGGCCGGGTCTGGTAGCCGATGCGAAGCGCGTCGCGGAAACCACGATTGACCACGAGCAGGGTCCGGTCGCCCTTGCGCTCCAGAAGGGCGTTGGTGGCGACCGTGGTACCCATCTTGACGGTGTCGACCCCGCGGATGGGAGTGCCGGCAGGAATGCCGAGAAGCTTGCGAATGCCCGCGATGGCGGCGTCCCGGTAATGCTCCGGGTTGTCGGAGAGCAGCTTGTGGGTGACGAGGGCGCCGTCGGGACGGCGGGCGACGACGTCGGTGAAGGTCCCGCCGCGGTCGATCCAGAACTGCCAGCCGGTGGTTTCGCCAGTCACTGCATCCTCCAGGGTGTTCGATGGAACGAAGGTCACTCCGCCCGATGATCGATCATGCGCTCTCCCGGACTCAAGGTGGCGTTCTCCGTTCCTCCGGCCTCGCGAACCACATGCACGCCATTTCCGTGGGCAAGGCCGGCCGCGCCGTCGTGGCCGGCGGCCTGACGAAGCCCGCCCTTCCGTCCGCTCCGCGCGCGCACTATGCTCCGGCTTCGTCACCCATCGCCGGAGCCGTTCGATGAGCGTTCCCGCAGCAGAGATCACGTCGATCGTCGACGAACTGCGCGCCTTCCTCCCGGACCGGGTCTCCACCGCCGCGGCGGTGCGCGAGCAGCATGGCCACGACGAGTCCTACCACCGCACCGCCCCTCCCGACGTCGTCGTCTTCCCCGAGAGCACCGGGGAGGTGGCGCAAATCGTGAGCCTGTGCGCGCGGCATCGCTGTCCAATGATCCCCTTCGGGACCGGGACGTCGCTCGAAGGGCACGTCCAGGCGCTGCACGGCGGGGTCTCGATCGACGTGACGCGGATGAACGACATCCTCGAAGTGAACGCCGAAGACCTCGACTGCCGCATCCAGCCCGGGGTGAGGCGCAAGCAGCTCAACGAATACCTGCGCGACACCGGCCTGTTCTTCCCCATCGATCCGGGCGCCGACGCGTCGCTCGGCGGGATGACCGCAACCCGTGCCTCGGGCACGAACGCGGTGCGCTACGGGACGATGCGGGAGAACGTGCTGGGGCTGACCGTGGTGCTGGCCGACGGACGCATCGTGAAGACCGGAGGGCGGGCGCGGAAATCCGCCGCCGGCTACGATCTCACCCGGTTGTTCGTGGGCTCGGAAGGGACCCTGGGGGTGATCACCGAGGTCCGGCTTCGCCTGTACGGCATCCCCGAGGCCATCTCCGCCGCGGTGTGCTCGTTCGGCTCGCTCGCCGGTGCGGTCGATACCGTCATCCAGACCATTCAATGCGGGGTGCCGGTGGCGCGGATCGAGCTGCTGGACGAGGTCCAGATGGACGCCGTCAACCGGTACTCGGGACTCGACTACCCGGTGTCCCCGACCCTGTTCTTCGAGTTCCACGGAAGCGGGCAGGGGGTCCGCGAGCAGGTCGAGACGGTCGGTGCGCTGGCCGGCGAGAACACCGGCGGGGAGTTCCGGTGGGCGACCCGCCCGGAGGACCGATCGCGGCTGTGGCAGGCGCGACACGATGCGTACTACGCGGCGATTGCGCTGCGTCCCGGAGCGCAGGGCTGGCCGACGGACGTCTGCGTCCCGATCTCGAACCTCGCGGAGTGCATCCTCGAGACTCGCACCGACGTCGATGCGTCCGGGTTGCTCGCCCCGATCGTCGGCCACGTCGGGGACGGGAACTTCCATCTGTCGTTCATTCTCGACCCCGACGACGCCGAGGAGCTCGCGCGGGCGGAGGCGGTCAACGAGCGCATGGTCGCCCGGGCCCTCGACATGGGCGGCACCTGCACCGGCGAGCACGGCATCGGCTACGGAAAGATCGGGTTCCTCAACCGCGAGCACGGCACCGAGGCGGTGTCCGTGATGCGTCAGGTCAAGCAGGCCCTCGACCCCGGAAACCTCATGAATCCGGGCAAGATCCTCCCATAGACATCTGCGGAGCCATCGGCGCTGAAGCACCGGTTCGCGATGCGCCGGGCCGCCTCCGGCCGGTGATGCATTCGCGGCGTCCGGCTCCGGATGATGTAGAGTGCCGGGTGGTGGACGCCCCGCCTTGAAGGGACGACCGGAGATTCCGAGTGGCGAGACAATCCTTGCAGGTCATCCTGGCGCAGCCGAGGGGGTTCTGCGCCGGGGTCATTCGGGCCGTGGACATCGTGGAACGAGCGCTGGAGATCTACGGTGCGCCGGTCTACGTCCGGCACGAAATCGTCCACAACAAGCACGTCGTCGACAGCCTGCGCGCCAAGGGGGCCCGCTTCGTCGAAGACCTCGCGGACATCCCGAAGGGTGCGATTACCGTGTTCAGCGCCCACGGGGTGTCGCGCAAGGTCGAGGACGATGCCGGCGTGCGCGGCTTGCAGGTGATCGATGCGACCTGTCCGCTCGTCAGCAAGGTCCACAACGAGGCGAGGCGTTATGCGCGGGAGGACCACGAAATCATCCTCATCGGACATCCCGGCCACCCGGAGGTCGAGGGAACGATAGGACAGGTGGCGGGCGAGGTGTTCCTGGTGTCGGATCTCGCCGACGTGGCGATGCTGGCGCCCGCCAATCCCGCGAAGCTCGCCTACGTGACGCAGACGACGCTCAGCGTCGACGATACCCGCGAGATCATCGCGGCGCTCAAGGCGCGTTTTCCGGCGATCCGCGGCCCCGACGTGAAGGACATCTGTTACGCCACCCAGAACCGGCAGACCGCGGTGCGGTCGTTGGCGGATCGGTCCGACGTGGTCCTGGTGCTCGGCGCCGACAACAGCTCGAACTCCAACCGGCTGCAGCTCATCAGCCAGGAGGCCGGAACCCACAGCTATCTCATTCCGGATGCCGGGAGCCTGGACCCGGCCTGGCTGGAGGGTGCGCGGACGGTGGGAATCACCGCCGGCGCGTCGGCCCCTGAAGTGCTGGTCGAGCAGTTGATCGACCGTCTCGGCGACATGTTCGACATCACCGTGGCCGACCTCGACGGTGCGGAGGAAAACGTCACCTTCAGGCTGCCGCGCACGCTGCTCGACGCCGGGGGCACGGACGGCATGGAGCGTCGCATTCGGTCGTAGCCGATGCAGTGCCGTCGCGAGCGGGGGCGGGTCCGGAACCTTCCTACCCAACCGCTCGACGCCACGATCGTCGCAATCCGGCACAGTACGGCGGCCGCCTGGCGCGGACGTGAGGCATCGAGCTTCCCGCACCACGCCGGCCATGAGCCGGGGGAGGGGGGACGGTACGGCGCCTGCGGCGTGCCATCAAGGCTCGATGTCGTGGGTCCGCACCCGTGGCCGCGTGGTGTGCACCGCCACCGCCCCGAGGTGGCCCGGGCCCGGCTCGAGGTCCCGAATCGACCACTCGCTCGCCTCGACGCCGTCGATACGGGCACCGGTGAGGGCCGGCCGTGGGCCGATGCTTACGTCGAACCGGGAGAATCCGGTCGCGAGTCCGGTGCCGAGGGCCTTGACGAACGCCTCCTTGCGCGTCCAGGCGCGGAAGAACGCGGTGCGCCGCTCGGCTTCGTCACATGCCTCGATCGCGGCAAACTCGACGGGGGAGAAGAACCGGCGCGCGATCGCGCGCCAGTCGGTGGTCCGGTTCGTCACCTCGACGTCGATTCCCACCCGCGTCGTGCTGAGGGCAAGCACCACGAGCGAGCCGGCATGGGACAGGTTGAAGTCGATACCGCCGGCGGCCAGCGACGGCCGCCCGTGCGCGCCGACGGCCAGCTCGACCTCCGCCTCGGTGCAGCCGAGCCGCCGGGCGAGAATGCGACGGACGAGCCAGCGCCCGGCCGAGAACCGCAGCCGCACATCGGCGCGGCGCATGGCGCGCAGCCGGGCGCGCTCCGGCACGTCGAGCGCCGAATCGAACACCCGGCCCGCGCCCTGATGCCGTGCGCAGTCCAGCCGCCAGACCTCGACGTCGTGGATGCCCGCGGCGGCGGCCGGCTGCCGGTCGGCGGGGCCGGCCCGCATCCGGGTCGGGGGAGGTTCGGCCAGGGGTGCGGAACGTTCCAAGCGTATACCGCTCCGGGTTTCATGGTTCGGTCGTACCGGATCGATCGCCGTCGGGTCCGGGCCGGCGCGCGTCCCGGGCGGCGCCTGGTGCGGGCGGTTCCGGCGACGGGTGGCGGGCCGTGGCCGCGTGCGGTGTTCCCGGTGGGTGAAGGCGCTGCCCGCGTCCTTTCACACGGAGCGCCGTGCACGCGGCGCCCTCGAGTCTCGATGAATCGGGGGCTCCACGCCATCGCCCCGGGTCCGCGGTGGCGTCGGCGTCGCGCCCGGCCGGCGTCGGCGCACTCCGACAGGGGCAAGCCGCCCCTCAGCCCGGCTCCCCGATGCTTTCCTCTTCCTGCTCGAACTCGAACGAGAGCGCTCCGTCGCGTGCGGTGACCTTGACGTGCCCGCCGCCTTCGAGCCGTCCGAACAGCAGCTCGTCGGCAAGCGGGCGCTTGATGTGCTCCTGGATGATCCGTGCCATCGGGCGGGCGCCCATGAGCGCATCGAAGCCGTGCTCGGCCAGCCAGGCACGCGCTTCCGCGTCCACGTCGAGGATTACCCGCTTCTCCTCGAGCTGCCCTTCCAGCTCGATGATGAACTTGTCCACCACATGGGCGATGGTGCCCGTGTCTAGGGGGGCGAACTGCACGATGGAGTCCAGGCGGTTGCGGAACTCGGGACTGAACATCCGCTGGATCGCCTCCATGGCGTCGCCGGAGTGGTCCTGCACGGTGAACCCGATCGACGGCCGGCTCATCCGATCCGCGCCGGCGTTGGTGGTCATCACCAGGCTCACGTTGCGGAAGTCCGCCTTGCGGCCGTTGTTGTCGGTGAGGGTGCCGTGGTCCATGACCTGGAGCAGCAGGTTGAACACGTCCGGGTGGGCCTTCTCGATCTCGTCGAGCAGCAGCACCGCGTGCGGGTGCTTGTTGATGGCCTCGGTGAGCAGGCCGCCCTGGTCGAACCCGACGTAGCCGGGGGGAGCGCCGATGAGCCGCGAGACCGTATGCCGCTCCATGTACTCGGACATGTCGAAGCGCACCAGCTCGATGCCCATGATCCGCGCGAGCTGGCGGGTGACCTCGGTCTTGCCGACCCCGGTGGGACCGGCGAAGAGGAACGAGCCGATCGGCTTCTCCCCTTCGCGCAGCCCCGAGCGCGCCATCTTGATGGCGGAAGCGAGGGTCTCGATGGCCGGGTCCTGGCCGAAGACCACCAGCTTGATGTCGCGCGCGAGGGTACGGAGCACGTCCTTGTCGGAGGTGGAGATGGTCTTCGACGGTATCCGCGCCATCTTCGAGACCACGTGCTCGATCTCCGCGACTCCGATGGTCTTGCGGCGCCTCGACGGCGGCAGCAGCTTTTGCGATGCACCCGCCTCGTCGATGACGTCGATCGCCTTGTCCGGCAGGAACCGCTCGTTGATGTAGCGGTGCGAGAGCTCCGCCGCGACGCGCATCGCCGGCTTCGAGTACTTGACCTGGTGGTGCTCCTCGAACCGGGACTTGAGACCGCTGAGGATCTTCACCGTCTCCTCGACCGTCGGCTCGCGGACGTCGATCTTCTGGAACCGCCTCGAAAGCGCCCGATCCTTCTCGAAGATCCCGCGATATTCATGGTAGGTGGTCGAGCCGATGCACCGCAGGTCGCCCGTCGCGAGCATCGGCTTGATGAGGTTGGAGGCGTCCATGACCCCGCCGGACGCCGCTCCCGCGCCGATGATGGTGTGGATCTCGTCGATGAAGAGGATCGCACCGTCTTCCTTGTCCAACTGGGCCAGGACCGCCTTGAGCCGTTTCTCGAAATCGCCGCGGTACTTGGTGCCGGCGAGCAGGGCGCCGAGATCGAGCGCGTAGATGTCGGATCGCGCGAGCACGTCGGGCACTTCCCCGTCGACGATCATCTTCGCGAGCCCCTCCGCGATCGCGGTCTTGCCTACCCCCGCTTCGCCGACGAAGAGCGGGTTGTTCTTGCGGCGCCGGCAGAGTATCTGCACCGTGCGCTCGACCTCGTCGCGGCGACCGATGAGGGGATCGATCTTGCCGAGCCGTGCCTGTCGGTTGAGGTGGGTGGCGTATGCCTCCAACGGGCTTTTCCTGCCCGGCTCGCCCGGCTTCTCGTCCTCGCCGGCGGAGTTGAGGGCGTCGTTCTCCTCGTGGTCGTGGACCTTGGAGATCCCGTGCGAGATGTAGTTGACGACGTCGAGCCGGGTGACGTCCTGCCGTTTGAGGAAGTGCACGGCCTGGGATTCGCGTTCGCCGAAGATCGCGACGAGCACGTTGGCACCGGTCACTTCCTTCTTGCCCGAGGACTGCACGTGGAACACCGCGCGCTGGAGCACGCGCTGAAATCCGAGGGTCGGCTGGGTCTCGCGCTCGTCCCTGGACGAAAGCGTCGGGGTAGCCTCTTCGAGGTACCGCCCGAGTGCCCGGCGCAGCTTCTCGATCTCGACCCCGCACGCGCGCAGCACCTTGCCCGCGGCCGGGTTGTCGAGCAGCGCGAGCAGCAGATGCTCGACGGTCATGAATTCGTGCTGCCTCTCACGAGCATCGCGGAAGGCGCTGTTGAGGGTGAATTCGAGCTCCTTGCTCAGCATGGCGTCAATCCTCGGCCTCGCATCAGGCACGCTCCATCGTACACAGAAGTGGATGATTGTTCTCGCGGGAGTAGTCGTTCACCTGGGCGGCCTTGGTCTCCGCGATCTCGCGCGAATAGCATCCACATACGCCTTTGCCGCGCGTATGCACGTGCAGCATGATCCTGACCGACTGCTCGCGAGGCAGCCCGAAGAACTGTTCCAGCACGTGGACGACGAACTCCATCGGGGTGTAGTCGTCGTTGAGCAGGACGACGTTGTAGAGCGGGGGTTGCTTGAGCTCCGGCCTGGTTTCCTGAACGGCCACCCCGTCGTCGTGGAGAGGATCGGGTCGATCTGCCATGTCCGGGTTCCGAATCGTCGAATCGGCTCCGGGCGCGTCCGCGGGCGCCTTTCGACCGGTCTGCCGAAGAGGGCGGCCTGCGAAGAGGCTGCTGCCTGCCGGGCGGGGCGGACTATAGCACGCGGGTTCCGGCCTCCGATCCTGTCGGGGCGGAGGCGGGGCGATCCGGATCGAGCATGTCGAGGAACCGCCGCGCCGCCGGGGAGAGGAATTTCCCGCGCCGGAGCACGACGCCGTAGGTGCGGTCCGGAAAATAGGCATCGAGCGGGATCGAGGCCAGACGGTCCTCCTCCGTCATGCAGATGCTGGAGACGATGGACACCCCGAGTCCGCGCGCCACGTAGCGCTTGATGACCTCCCAGCCGCCCGCTTCGATGGTCACCCGGTACTCGACCTTGTGCTGCTGGAAGACGATGTCGACGATGCGCCAGGTGCTCAGGTGCCGGGGAGGAAGTATGAGCCCGTACGGCGCGATGTCGTCGAGGGCGACGCTCTCCATGGCGGCCAGGGGATGGTCGCCCGGCGTGATCAGGACCGTCGGATACGTGAAGATCGGACGGTAGACGATGTCGCTCGGCGTATCGAACATCGCTCCTACCGCGAAGTCGACGCTGTCGCCGCGCAACTGCTCGAGCCCCTCGCGCCCCGTCACGTTGTGCAGCCGGATCTCGATCCCCGGATGTTCGGCCGCGAAGCGCTCGACGAAGTCCGGCAGGAGGTAGAGGATCGTCGATTCGCCGGCCGCGATGTCGAGTTCGCCGGTGTCGAGGTTCTCGCAACGGTCTGCGAACGCGCCGGGCAGGTTGTCGATGCCCTCGACCAGGGGCGAGGCGAGTTCGTACAGCGCCCGGCCCTCCGGCGTCAGCGAGATCCTGGGCCCCCGGCGCTCGAACAGCACCGTGCCCATCTCCTGCTCCAGGGCACGGATCTGCAGCGAGACCGAGGGCTGGCTCAAGTGGATGCGGTCCGCCGCCTTGGAGATGCTCCGCGTCTGCACCGCGTGGCAGAACGCCCGGAGCTGCTTGAGCCGGTTCTGCTTGTAGTAGAAACGCCGGGTGGTCATCCGATCCGCCTCGTGCGCCGCCGTCCTGTTGGGGGATCCTGGCATCGACGGTCTCGATGCTCGATGCCCCGATGATTGCATCGTGGGGATGCCGCGCGCCAGCAGTACCGGACCGCGCCGGTGTCCGGAGGCCGCGGGTCCCGTCAAGGGCATTTCGGGCGCCGTGCATCGCGTTGCAGGCGCCCGTATCATCCGGCGCTCGGCGGAACGCGGAGGTGACGGGATTGGAACCGCAGACAGCGAAGACCGCGGAGCTGGTGGCGGCGGGGCAGCGCCGGTACGTGCCCAACTACGCGCCCAAGGAGATGATCCTCGACCGCGGCGAGGGCGCCCGCGTATGGGACACGGACGGCAACGAGTACGTCGACCTCGGCACCGGGATCAGCGTGACTTCGCTCGGCCACGGCGACCCGGAGCTGGCGCGGGCGCTTTCGGAGCAGGCGGGCCGGCTCTGGCATACCAGCAACCTCTACTTCGTGGAGCCGGCGGTGCGCCTCGCCGAGGAGCTGTGCGAGGCGTCGTTCGCCGAACGGGTCTTCTTCTGCAATTCCGGCGCGGAGGCGAACGAGGCCGCGATCAAGCTCGCGCGCAAGCATGCGAGCCTCCGCCACGGCCCGGAGAAGCGCGAGATCGTGACCTTCCGCAACGGGTTCCACGGCCGCACCCTCGCCACGGTGACCGCCACCGCGCAGCCGAAGTACCACGAGGGCTTCGAGCCGCTGCCGGGAGGCTTCCGGTACTGCGGCTACAACGATGCCGCCGCCCTCGACGACGCGATCGGGGATCGCACCTGCGCGGTGCTGGTGGAGCCGGTGCAGGGGGAGGGGGGGGTCGTCCCCGCCGGGAGCGGCTTCCTCGCGGCGATCGCCGAGCGCTGCCGGGCCCACGACGCGCTGCTGATGCTCGACGAGATCCAGAGCGGGCTCGCGCGAACCGGACGGCTGTTCGCCTACCAGTGGGAAGAGGGTTTGGTTCCGGACGTCGTCACCCTCGCGAAGGCGCTCGGCGGCGGGCTGCCGATCGGCGCGATGCTGGTCGGCCCCCGGGCGGCCGAGACCTTCCAGCCGGGGAGCCACGGCTCGACCTTCGGGGGCAACCCTGTCGTCGCCGCGGTGGCGCGGGTGGTGCTGCGGCGGATGCGCTCCGCGGAGCTGCTCGCCAACGTCGAGCGCCAGGGCGAGAGGCTGCGCAAGCGCCTCACTGCTTTACACAACACGATCGGCATCATCGCCGAGGTGCGCGGGAAGGGCCTGATGCTCGGCGCGGTGCTGCGCGGCGAATGGGCCGGGCGGGCCGGCGACCTCGTCGAGGCGTGCCGCCGTCACGGGGTGCTGGTGCTGCAAGCCGGGCCGGACGTGCTGCGTTTCCTGCCCCCGCTCAACGTCACCGACGAAGAGCTCGACGACGGGATGGACCGATTCGAGGCCGCGCTGACCGAGGCGGTGAACGCCGGCCTCTGCTGACGCCGCCGGGTGCCCGCCGCGGGGGCGGCCTGCCGCCGGTGGTGGTGTACGACGGCGCGGAGCGCTGGACGGCCGCCTCGCACCGAACTCGACTCTGTTTCAGCCGTCGGTCGAGACGGCACCGTTCGCGCTCGGCGCCGGTAAGGCGGAGCGTGTCCGGTGTACGCGGAATCGGGTAGTCGCCCGAATCCGGCTCTCTTGGCGGAGTGGAGCCCCGAAAAAGAGGCTCGTACGTAACCCGGTTCCTGCACGGCCGGTGGGCGCCGCCGTTCTTCATCCGCTGCTATCGGAGTTTCGTGGAGCATGACGGGCGCTGAAGCCATGGCCGCCGGGCGTCGGCTCCGCGCACGGCATGCCGCCGGAGAGGTGCACGGGGGAAGTCGGGAACGCGATCCCGGCTCCGTGGCGGCCGATGATTCCGGCGATGCGAAGCAGCATGTCCGGCTTCACTTGGTGGAACCGGGCCCAGTCCGTCGTCAAGGCAGGGCGATCGGAGCCGGATGCGCGGATGTCTGACACGACGCGGGCTGAAGGGCCATCCGTTTTCCGCTACGCCCGGCCTATCGTGGGGCCATGGACCACGACGCCGTGGTAGGGGCGACGCATGCGTCGCCCCTACCACGCCCTGCCCGAGGTGGTAGCGGACCTTCTGCGCCTGGCTGCCTCCGAGCTGGCGGACGAGCTCGACCTCTCGACCCTTGAGAGAATGCCGGGGGAGTCCGTCGACACCCGGCTGCTCACCCGCGTGAGCGACATGGTGTGGCGTGTGTGCTTCAGGCGCGGGCGGCTTGCCGGCGGCACGCGGCCGTGGCTGCTGCTCCTGGTGGAGTTCCAGTCCACAGTGGATCGGCGCGTGGCGCAACGGGTGCGCGAGTACACGTCGATGCTGCTGGAGGAACTGACCCGCAACGGGACGGTGAGGCGCGAGGGCGGCCCGCCGCCGGTGCTGGCGGTGGTGGTGTACAACGGCGCCGAAGAACGCGCGCGACAAGGAGAAGAGATGGCGACGTTGCTGGAGACACGGGCGGAGGAGTGGAAGGCGCAGTGGCTTGCCGAGGGCATCGAGAAAGGTCGCGCCGAAGAACGCGCGCTGCTCGGCCGCCTGACGGAGTTGAAGTTCGGCGCGCCAACGGCAGAGCGTCTGTCGGGCCTGCTGGGCGGTCTGACCGCGCCGGAGGAGTTGCTCGAAGTGGGTGGCTGGATCATCGAGTGCGGCACCGGCGCCGAGTTGCTCGACCGGGTGGGGGCGCAGGCCGCGGCGCGCACTGCGCGGGGCGGTAACGGCGAATGCCAGGGACGGCGGGACGGCCGTGGCCGACGACAACCACATCGAGGTTTTCACCAAGGAGGGTGAGAAATGGAAAGAACGTCTTTCCCGACCGGCTTGATTCTGAACAATCTCTTGCGCATGTGAATCACCGTGCTCTCCGGCGGTCGGGGCTACTCCCTCTTGCGCCCCACCCGGGCGGTCGCGGCCGGTGGCAGGCGCGTAGCCGAGGGGGCCGGGTCAGCCCCCCAGCAGGCGGTCGATCACGCCTTCGTACATCTCGCTCAGGCGGTCGAGGTCGGTGGCGAGCACCCGCTCGTCGATGCTGTGGATGGTTGCGTTGACCGGGCCGAGCTCCACCACTTCGGCCCCGGTCGGCGCGATGAAGCGGCCGTCCGAGGTGCCTCCGGCGGTGGAGAGTTCCGGGCGGTAGCCGGCCACGGATTCCACCGCGTCGCCGACCGCCTCGATCAACCGGCCGGGCTCGGTGAGGAAGGGACCGCCGGAGTGCCGCCAGTCGATCCGGCAGTCGATGCCCAGCGCCCTCGCGGCGGACTCCACCGCCGCGACGAGGGAACCGCGGTCGTGGCGGGTCGAGTAGCGGAAGTTGAACGCCGCCTCGGCCTGCCCGGGGATCACGTTGTCCGCCCCGGCGCCGGCGGTGACGTTCGACACCTGGAAGCTCGTCGGCGGAAAGTGCTCGCTGCCTTCGTCCCATACCGTATCGGCCAGCTTCGACAGCAGCCGCGCGAGATCGTGCACGGGGTTGCGGGCGAGGTGGGGATAGGCGACGTGGCCCTGGATCCCCTGCACGACGATCCTGCCGCTCAGGGAGCCGCGCCGGCCGTTCCTCACCACGTCGCCGAGCCGCCCGGTGCTCGACGGCTCGCCGACCAGGCACCAGTCGATGCGCTCGCCGCGCTCGGCGAGCACGTCCGTGACGCGGCGCACGCCGTCGACCGCCGGCCCCTCCTCGTCGCTGGTAAGGAGCAGGGCGAGGGAGCCGCGACGTCGCGGGCGCCGTTCGACGAAGCGCTCGATCGCGGTGACCATCGCGGCCACGCCCCCCTTCATGTCCGCCGCGCCGCGGCCGTAGAGGTATCCGTCGCGGATCGCCGGCTCGAAGGGCGGGCTGCTCCATTCGTCGAGCGGGCCGGTGGGCACGACGTCCGTATGCCCGAGCAGCAGCAGCAACGGGGCGCCGTCGCCGTGCCGGGCCCAGAGGTTGTCCACGTCGCCGAAGCGCATCGGCTCCACGCGGAACCCGAGTGGTGCGAGCCGGCCGGCGACGAGCGTCTGGCAGCCGGCGTCGTCCGGGGTCACCGAGGCCCGGCGGATCAGCTCGCAAGCGAGCGCCAGGGTGGGGGATGCGCTCATTGCGCCGCGGGCCGGAGAGGTGGGCGGTGGAACGGGCAGGGCGCGAAATCGACGCCGGACCCCCGTTGCGTCGTGGGCCGGAGGGGCGAGGGGTGAAGCGCCGCCATCATCCGGCTCACCCGGCGCCTTCTTCCTTCGGCATGTGCCGCGCCATGTACACGCCCTGGCCGAGGATGAACACCAGGGTGAGCCCCATCAGCCCGAACAGCTTGAAGTCCACCCAGGTGTCGGTGTCGAAGTTGTAGACGACGTAGAGGTTCAGCGCCCCGCACACCGCGAAGAAGATCACCCAGCTCGCGTTGAGCCGGATCCAAACCGGGCCGGGCAGCTTCACCTTGGACTCCATGAGCCGGCGCACGACGCTCTTCCCGCCGATGAACTCGCTGCCGAGGAAGACCAGCGCGAAGAGCCAGTTGACGGCGGTGGGCTTCCACTTGAGGTAGATCTCGTCGTCGAAGATCAGGGTGATCCCACCGAAGATCATGACGAGCGCCAGGACCACGAGGTGCATCTTCTCCACGCGGCGCTCGCGCAGCCACAGCACCAGCACCTGCGCCACGGTCGCAGCGATGATGGCCGCGGTGGCGACGATGAACCCCTGGTGCGGGTCGTCGTGCATCTTGTACACGATGAAGAACAGCACGACGGGGAAGAAATCGAAGAGAAGCTTCATGTGTGGGTTCGCGAGGCGCCGGCGCCCGCCGCCGGGTCGGGCGCGCGATTATAGCGAGAGGAAAGGGAAGTGCGATCCCGGGTGCGGGATCCGGGTGCGCCGGCAACCGTTTTCCGGGGCAGGTGTCGCGCCGCCGTGAACGGCTCTCTACAATGCGGGAGCGAGTTGGACTTTCCCCGCTCGCTCGCCGGAGAACGACGTGAACGTGAACACCGTCCCGCGCCAGCACCAGCGCGTCCTTTCGGGGATGCGCCCCACCGGAAGACTGCACCTCGGGCACTACCACGGCGTGCTGCGCAACTGGGTGCGGCTCCAGCACGAGTACGAGTGCTTCTTCTTCGTCGCGGACTGGCATGCGCTCACCACCCACTACGAAGACTCCGGCGTCATCGCCGCGAACGTCTGGGACATGGTCGTCGACTGGCTCGCGGCGGGCATCGATCCCGGCGACGCCAGGCTGTTCATCCAGTCGCGGGTGCCGGAGCACGCGGAGCTGCACGTGCTGCTCTCCATGGTGACCCCGCTCGGCTGGCTGGAGCGCGTGCCGAGCTTCAAGGACCAGCAGGAGAAGCTGCACGATCGCGATCTCGCGACCTACGGGTTCCTCGGCTACCCCCTGCTCCAGAGCGCGGACATCCTGATCTACCGGGCGGGACTGGTTCCGGTGGGCGAGGACCAGGTCGCGCACGTGGAGGTGACCCGCGAGATCGCGCGGCGGTTCAACTTCGTCTTCGGGCGGGAGCCGGGCTTCGAGGAGAAGGCCGAAGCCGCGATCGCCAAAATGGGGAAGAGGAACGCGAGGCTCTACCGCAAGCTCCGGCGCCGGTACCAGGAGCAGGGCGACGCCGCCGCGCTGGACACCGCCCGCGCGCTCCTCGAGGACCAGCAGAACGTCACCCTGGGCGACCGCGAGCGGCTGTTCGGCTACCTCGAAGGCGGGGGCAGGGTGATCCTGCCGGAGCCGCAGGCGCTGCTCACCGGGGCGTCGAGGATGCCGGGTCTCGACGGGCAGAAGATGTCGAAATCGTACGGCAACGTGATCGAACTGCGTGAAGATCCGCACGACGTGCGGGAGAAGCTCCGGAGGATGCCGACGGACCCGGCCCGGGTCAGGCGCACCGACGCGGGTGATCCTGCGAAGTGTCCGGTGTGGCAGTTCCACCTCGTGTATTCGGACGAGGAGACGCGCGGGTGGGCCGAGGAAGGCTGCCGCACGGCCGGGATCGGATGCCTCGACTGCAAGCAGAAGGTCATCGACGCGGTGCTCGCCGAGCAGGCGCCGATGCGCGAGCGGGCGGCGGAGTATGAATCGCAGCCGGATCTGGTGCGTTCGATCATCGCCGACGGCTGTGACCAGGCGCGTGACGCTGCACGCGAAACGATGGAAGCGGTACGCCAGGCGATGGGGCTCGTGTATCGATGACCGCGGTGCTCGCGAGCCGGGCGCGGAAGAAGGAAGACAGATGGACGGGAACCAGACGACGGCCCCGGGATCGGGGCCGGCCGAGCCGTCCCGGCGGCCCCGGCAGGAGGAGATGCCGTTCGCGGTGGTGGAGGGCGAGCCCGTCGTCGAGCTGCCCAGAGACCTCTACATTCCGCCGGACGCCCTGGAAGTCTTCCTGGAGGCGTTCGAGGGTCCGCTCGATCTGCTGCTCTATCTGGTCAAGCGCCAGAACCTCGACATCCTCGACATCCCGATCGCCACGATCACGAGACAGTACATGGAGTACATCGAGCTGATGAAGGAGCTCCGGCTCGAACTTGCCGCCGAGTACCTTGCAATGGCGGCAATGCTGGCGGAGATCAAGTCCCGCCTGCTTCTGCCGCGCCCCGAGAGCATCGACGACGACGAGGATCCGCGCGCCGAACTCGTGCGCCGGCTGCGTGAATACGAGCGATACAAGCAGGCGGCGGAGGAGCTCGACGGGCTGCCCCGGGTCGGGCGCGACATCATCGAGATACGGACGGCCACACCCTACGCCCGCATCGAGCGCTTGCAACCCAGGGTCGAGCTGGAAGATCTCCT
The DNA here is from genome assembly GCA_958295465.1 of uncultured Gammaproteobacteria bacterium. Lineage (GTDB taxonomy): Bacteria > Pseudomonadota > Gammaproteobacteria > HK1 > HK1 > HK1. Next base: position 4,501,925 of record OY282353.1, on the reverse strand, counting down.
CGCGGCGCTCGCCGGCGTGCTCGCCCGCGCGCAGGCCTACCGCCACCATCGGGTGCGGATGGAGTCGTTGTCGGTCCGCGAACGCATGTCGATGGTGCTGGAACACGTGCAGCGGGCGGGTTTCGTGGAGTTCACCGCCCTGTTCACCCCCCGGGAGGGCCGGCAAGGAGTGGTGGTCACCCTGATGGCGCTGCTGGAGCTGCTTCGGGAATCGCTCGTCGACTTCGTGCAGGCGAGGCCATTCGGACCGATCCACGTCAGGGCGGCGGGTGGCGAGGTGGCGAGAGAATGATCCGGGACGATCTGGTTCTGCACGTCGAAGCGGCGCTGCTTGCAGCCGGGCGGCCGGTAGCGGTCGACGAGCTCGTCGCGATGTTCGAGGGCCGGGAAGATGCACCGGATCGGAGGGCGATCCGGGATGCGGTCGCCACGCTCGCGGAGCGGTGGCATGGCCGTGCGCTGGAGGTGGGCGAAGTCGCGAGCGGATTTCGTGCCCAGATCCGCAAGGAGTTTTCGCAGACGATCTCCGCGTTGTGGCGGGAGCGGCCGGCGCGCTATTCGCGGGCATTGTTGGAGACGCTTGCCCTCATCGCCTATCGTCAGCCTGTCAGCCGCGGCGAGATCGAGGAAATTCGCGGGGTGAGCGTATCGAGTTCCATCATGAAGACCCTGCTCGAACGCGAGTGGGTGCGTGTGGTCGGTCACCGAGAGGCGCCGGGGCGGCCGGCGCTCTACGGAACGACGAAGCACTTTCTCGACGCTTTCAGCCTGAGGAGCCTGGAGGCCCTGCCGCCGCTGGCCGAGCTGAGAGAGCTCGAAGACCCGCCACCGGACTTGTTTGCCGAATTCCCGGACGTGCCGGCGGCCGGCGAGGGTCCGGAACCGCCGGGGAGCAGCGCCGTGGTTGAAGCACACGCTGCCGATGCCGACGCGGCGCCCGGTTCGCCCGCGTCAGGGGAAGGCGGCGTTACCGCCGAGGACGCACCGGAACCTGCCGAAGCGCCCGTTGTGCAAGCGGTGGAAGAAGTAGCGGAGTCCTCCGGCGGAGGCATCGCGGCCGACATGCAGAGCACCGGGGTCGCCGCACCCGGGAATGTCGGGCCGGACCCGCATTTCCCGGACCCGCAGCTCGCGGATGGCCGCCCGGAACCCGCCGGAAAGACCGGTGACCGCCTGGAATTCGCACCCCGAGCACCGCACGGCTCCGATCACCGCCCGGAGCAGACCCCGATGGATGGCGGTTCATCCATGCCGGCTTCCGGCGCCGGCCGGAGGGCGGACTGATCCGTCCGCCCCGGCAACGGCGGTCGTCTGCGCCGGGGGACGGCGGCTCGACCGAGAAGCTGCAGAAGATCCTCGCCGCCGCCGGTCTGGCGTCGCGTCGCGAAGCCGAGCGCTGGATCGCCGCGGGCCGGATCACCGTCAACGGACGCGCCGCGTCCCTCGGCGACAGGGTGGGCCCGGAGGACGTCCTGCGCGTCGATGGCCGGCCGGTGCCCCGCGCCGCGCCCCGGCGCCGGCTCATCCGCTACCACAAGCCGGCCGGCGAGCTGACGGCGCGCAACGATCCGCTCGCGAGGCCGACGGTGTTCGACAACCTTCCCAGACTCGGCCGGGCCCGGTGGATCGCCATCGGGCGGCTGGATTTCAACACCACCGGATTGCTCCTGTTCACCGACGACGGCGAGCTGGCCCACCGGCTCATGCACCCGAGCCGGGGGATCGAGCGCGAATATGCGGTCCGGGTGCGTGGCGCGCCGAGCGACGAGGCGCTCGCGCAGCTCACCGGCGGAGTCGTCCTGGAAGACGGGGAAGCGCGCTTCGATTCACTGCGGCCGGCAGGGGGAGAGGGTGCGAACCGATGGTTCCACGTCGTCCTCCGGGAGGGTCGCAACCGCGAGGTGCGGCGGCTGTTCGAGGCGGTGGGTTGCGTCGTGAGCCGGCTCATCCGCGTGCGCTTCGGCCCGGTGACGTTGCCGCGCCATCTGCGCCCCGGGCGCTACGAGGATGTGGACCGCGATGAGACCCGGGCGCTCCTGCGCGAGGCGGGTCTGGCTCGACCCCCCGCGCGTCCCCGGCGCGAGCCGGCGGGTCCCGTCGGATCGTCGGCCGGTCCTCGGCGCAAGCCGGCGCCCCGGTCGCGTTCGCGCCGCCGGTGACGAGGGAGCCGATGCCTGCGCCCACCGCCGCCCGCGACCGATGCGGGGTGAAAGGGCGGCGGAGAGGGGAGGATCGGGCTTCGACGCTGCGCACGATCTTCGACCGGCTCGCCGCCGCGTACGGTGGGCAAGGATGGTGGCCCGCGCGCGCTCCGTTCGAGATGATGGCCGGCGCGCTGCTCACCCAGCGCACCGCCTGGCGCAACGCCGAGCGGGTGATTGAGTCGTTGCGCCGAGCCGGAGCGTTGTCGCCCGAGGTCCTGGCCGGCCTCCCCACACCCACCCTCGAAGCGCTCGTACGGCCGGCCGGAACCTTCCGGACGAAGGCTGCGCGGCTCCGGATCCTGGCACGGTGGTACGTCGACGCCGGCGGCCGGGAGTCCCTGAAGCAGCGCACGACCCCTGAATTGCGCGCGGAGCTCCTCGCCCTCCCGGGCATCGGGCCGGAGACGGCCGACGACATCCTCGTCTACGCCTTCGCCCGGCCGGTGTTCGTCGTCGACGCCTATGCGCGGCGCATCTTCTCGCGCTACGGCTGGGCGGGGGGAGAAGAGCCCCGCGAGCAGCTCTCGGCCGCGGTTGCATGTGCATTCGGCCGGGATGCCGCGGTGCTCGGCGAGCTCCATGCGCTGCTCGTCGAACATGGCAAGCGACATTGCCGCTCTTCCCCGCGATGCACGGGATGCCCGCTGGCGGCGCGGTGCCGGACGGCGGCGCGCCGCGTGGAGACTGGCGGTGAAGATGCGTGATGAGGGTGGTGCGGTGGATTCGGACCCGGCGCACGGGCGGCGACGCGGGACAGCGGGCCTGCGCTCCGGCTACGTTCTCACGACATGGGTTTCCAGGCCTGAATTCAGCCATCCGGAGACAGCGGGGCCAACCGGACGTCACTTCGATGGGGTCACCAGCGTGAGGCCCTCGACCAGACCCTCGACCTTTCCCTGCCGTTCGAGCAGGCGCTTGATTTCCGTCTGGAACTGCATGCGATCCGCTCGTGCTTCGACCCGCAACGCTTCCCGTGCGGCCAGTGCCTCGGCGCGGTCTGCGCGAGCCTCGGCCCGTATCGTCGATTGCCCATTGACGATGAGCCCGGCGAGCACTGCGCCGACACCGACCACCGCGATCAGGATGCTGATCAGCTCGAACCTGGTCATCGTTTCATCTTCCCGGGATCATGCCGGACCCGCCGGCGACTTCGTGCCCGTTCGGCCGCGCCGCCGCCCCGGGTGTGATGGTGGGCGCGGCTGGGATTGAACCAGCGACCCCCGCCGTGTGAAGACGGTGCTCTCCCACTGAGCTACGCGCCCCGGGGAAACGCAGTGTAAATGACCGCACGGCATGGCGCGACTCCCCGGCGCTCGAAATCCGGCAATGCCCGCCAGGCCCGAAAACGTCTGCCGAATCACCGCGACCGGACGCTCGGACGGCAGAGAAAGCCGTGAAATCCTCATGCCACGATCATGTCCGTGAGGTTGGGGGAGTTGCCGCTCGACATCCGGATCGTTTTCCTCTCGAAGAGCGGGACCGGAGATGGAAGCGGTACGGGGGATGACGTGCAGGCGAATCCGCCGCATTCGCGAAGCACTCATCCGGACAGCGCCCGGAGGCCGGCCGAGGAGTGCGCGTGCGCCTGGCTGCGATCATTGCGCGGCGCGCTCCCGGGACGCAGGGCGCGAGGAGTGCGCCTGCTGCCGGCGGCGATTCGTCCTCCCGCCGGTGGCGGCGCCCGCCTGGCTGATATGATGCGGGTCCCATGAACGTCCGCACCCGATTCGCGCCGAGCCCGACCGGGCTGCTGCACGTCGGCGGCGCGCGCACCGCCCTGTTCTGCTGGCTCTTCGCGCGCCGCCGGGGCGGTGCGTTCGTGCTCCGGATCGAGGACACCGACCGCGAGCGTTCGACGCAGGCGTCGATGGACGCGATCCTGGACGGGCTCCGGTGGCTGGGGCTCGACGCCGACGAAGGCCCCTTCTTCCAGACCGATCGGCTGCCGCTCTATCGAGAGCACGTTGAACGCCTGCTGCATGACGGCAAGGCGTACCGCTGCTATTGCAGCCGGGAGGAGCTCGAGGCGATGCGCGACGCGCAGCGCGCGCGCGGCGAAAAACCCCGCTACGACGGGCGGTGCCGCCACCGGACCGGGCCGTCGCCGGCCGGGGTCGATCCCGTCGTCCGGTTCAGGAACCCGACGGAAGGGCAGGTCGTCTTCGAAGACCTGGTGCGAGGGCCGGCGGCATTCGACAACCGCGAGCTCGACGACCTCGTCATCGCCCGCGGCGACGGCATGCCGACCTACAACTTCGGGGCCGTCGTCGACGACCTGGACATGGGCATCACCCACGTCATCCGCGGCGACGACCACGTGATGAACACCCCCCGGCAGTTGAACCTCGTCGCCGCGCTGGGCGCGCCGCCGCCGCGCTACGCCCACGTGCCGATGATCCTCGGCCCGGACGGCCAGCGGCTCTCGAAGCGCCACGGCGCGGTCGGCGTGACCCGGTTCCGCGACGACGGCTACCTGCCGGAGGCGCTGCTCAACCACCTCGTGCGGCTGGGCTGGTCGCACGGCGACCGGGAGATCTTCTCGCGCGAGGAGATGATCGAACTGTTCGACGTGGCGGACGTGAACCGCGCTCCCGCCTCGTTCGACTACGACAAGCTCGGCTGGCTGAACCAGCACTACGTCCGGCAGGCGGACCCGGAACGCCTCGGGGCGCTGCTCGCCGGGCAGTTCGAGAGGATGGGCATCGACATGTCGGGCGGGGCGGCGCCCTCGCTGCTCGCCAGGGTCCAGCGCGAGCGCGCCCGCACCCTCGCCGAGATGGCCGAGAAGTCCCGCTTCGCGTTCGAGGAGTACGTGGAGTTCGACGAGCGCGCCGTGAAGAAGCACCTGCGCCCGGCCGCCCTGGAGCCTTTGGAGGCGACGCGCGCGCGGCTGCACGCGCTGGCGGACTGGGAGCCGGCGGCCCTGCACGCCGCGGTGGCGGAATGCGCCGAGGCCCTGTCGCTGAACCTCGGGAAGGTGGCCCAGCCGCTCCGCGTCGCCCTGACCGGGGCCGCCGCCTCACCCGCGATCGAGCTGACCTTGCAGATGGTCGGGCGGGACGCCGCGCTTTCGAGGATCGACCGCGCCATCGCCCGCGTGCGCGAACGGTCGGGCCAGTCCTGACACCGCCTGGCGGTCTTCATCCATCCGCGCATCGCACAACGGGCGGTTGACCTCGACCATGTCCATGACCGGAGACCGGGGTCGATGATATTCGGCAATCTGCTCGCGCACCCGTTCGACCGCGGTCTCGGGAACGGCTCGTGCGGGTCTTGCCATTGACCTTGCGGGTCGGCGGCCGGTACGGCCCGTGTCCCTGCGCACCGTCGTGTGCACGGTGGCAGCTCGCCTCGCCGCACGTGATGTATCGGGGGGTCGGGCTGCCTTGCCGGAAGTCTCCGACCGTCGCCAGTGCCCGGCGCGGGGCATCGCGTCTTGCATCAAGGGAGCCATGTGTGCGGAGTGGAGCATGGGTCGCTTCCTGTGCATCGGCCTTGTCCGCGACAAGACGAGCCGAACAGTCCCGCACCATCAGGCACATCTCACTTTTCCGACATGTACCCGGCTCCGGCTGGAAAGCCGCGGTCAGGTTTCAAAGTACGCCGGGCTTCAATTAGGATGCCCGGCAGGGAAGTGGCGCCCGCGCGCAAGCCGAAAGGGACGGCGGCGGCAACGGCGATGCAGGGAGGAGGGTGCCGGTGACCACGTCGAACGACGCACTGGTCCGCTTCATCGACGTCCAGAAGACCTTCGACGGCGAGACCCTCGTCGTCAGGAACCTGAACCTCGACGTCGCGGACGGCGAGTTCCTCACCCTGCTCGGGCCGTCCGGGTCCGGCAAGACCACCACCCTGCTCATGCTGGCGGGGTTCGAGACCGTCACCCACGGCGACATCCTGCTCGCCGGGAAATCACTGAAGAGCACCCCGCCGCACCGGCGCAACATCGGGATGGTGTTCCAGAACTACGCGCTGTTCCCGCACATGACGGTGGAGGAGAACCTCGCCTTCCCCCTGGAAAGCCGCCAGGCCGGCAAGGCCGAGATCGCGCGCAAGGTGGGCCGGGCGCTGGAGATGGTGCAGCTCACCGGTTTCGAGAAGCGCCGCCCCGGCCAGCTCTCGGGCGGGCAGCAGCAGCGGGTGGCGGTGGCGCGGGCGCTGGTCTACGAGCCGCGGCTGGTGCTGATGGACGAGCCGCTGGGCGCGCTCGACCGCCAGCTTCGCGAGAACATGCAGTACGAGCTGAAGCACATCCACGAGAGCGTCGGAGTCACCATCGTCTACGTCACCCACGACCAGGGTGAGGCCCTCACCATGTCGAACCGGATCGCGGTCTTCAACGACGGGGCGATCCAGCAGCTCGCCTCCCCCTCGGCGCTGTACGAGGAGCCCGAGAACGCCTTCGTCGCCCAGTTCATCGGCGAGAACAACCGGCTGACAGGGGTGGTGAAGTCGGTGAACGGCTCGGAGTGCATGGTGGCGATCGACGGCGGCGGGGAGGTTGCGGCGGCCGCGATCAACATCGGCGGGACCGGCTCCCGCACCACCCTTTCGCTACGCCCCGAGAGTGTGCGGATCGACCCGCCGGCCGACGGATACCCCGACCGTTTCGAGGCCCGGATCGAGGAGATCCTCTACATGGGCGATCACGTGCGGGTGCGCGTCGACGTCTGCGGGCACGACGATTTCATCGTCAAGGTCCCCCGCTCGCGCGAGGCGCCGGCGCTCGCGGTGGGGCAGACGCGGACCATCGGCTGGCATCCGGGCGATTGCCGGGCGCTGGACGTGGCCTGAGCCGGGGCGCGCCGCGTGGCCACCGCCTCGCCGCCAAACGGCGGCGCCGACGCCAACGGCGCCACCACCCCCAGCGCCGCCACCACCCCCAGCGCCGCTGACGCCAACGGCGTCTTCACCGTCGACGGGGTCCCGCTCAAGATCAAGCTGAGAAGGGCGGAGCGGTGGGCCAGGCTCCGCGCCATCGGTCTCATCGTTCCGCTGTTCCTGTTCCTGATGGTGAGCTTCGTCCTGCCCATCTTCACGATGCTGTGGCGCAGCGTGGAGAACCCGGAAATCGGGCTCGTGCTGCCCCGCACCGCGGCCCGGATGCAAGCCTGGGACGGCCGGGGCTTCCCGCCGAACGAGACCCTTGCGGTGGTCGTCGAGGAGTTCGTCGCGGCGGCCGGGGACCGGACCATCGGCAAGGCCGCGAAGCGGCTCAACTACCACGTCGCGGGCTATCGCTCGCTCACGATGAAGACCGCCCGCCGGCTCGAGCGCGCCGCGAAGCAGCAGGGGATGGAAGCACTCCTCGCGGGGCCGGATCTGATCGAGCGCTTCAAGGGGATCGACGCCCGCTGGGGCGAGCGGCGGTTCTGGACGATCCTCAAGCAGGCGTCGCCGCCGCATACCGCGTTCTACCTGCTGCAATCGGTGGACCGCGACTTCGACGAGGACGAGAACGTCGTCAAGGTCGGGGAGCACCGCGCGATCCACGTCGACATCCTGGGGCGTACGGTGTTCATCAGCGTCAACGTGACGATCCTCTGCCTGCTGCTCGGCTACCCGATCGCGTACCTGCTCGCCACCTTGCCGACCCGGCAGAGCAACGTGCTGATCCTGCTGCTGCTGCTGCCGTTCTGGACCTCGCTGCTGGTGCGCACCACCGCGTGGCTGGTGCTGCTTCAGAACGAGGGGCTGGTCAACGATCTGGCAATCACCGTGGGGTTCTGGGATGACCCGGTGCAGCTCGTGCGCAACCGCCTCGGCGTCTACGTGGCGATGGTGCACATCCTGCTGCCGTTCATGGTGCTGCCGATGTTCAGCGTGATGAAGGGCATCGACCCGTACCACCTGCGCGCCGCCGCCTCGCTCGGCGCGAACCCGTTGCGCGCGTTTCTCAGGGTCTACCTCCCGCAGACGATCCCCGGGGTCGGGGCCGGGGTGCTGCTCGTGTTCATCCTCTCGCTCGGCTACTACATCACGCCCGCCCTGGTCGGCGGGCCGAGGGACCAGATGCTGAGCTACTTCATCGCCTTCCACGCCAACACCACCGTCAACTGGGGCATGGCCGCGGCCCTGAGCCTCGTGCTCATGTGCTGCGTCGCGGTGTTCTTCGCGATGTACCAGCGGCTCGTCGGCGTGGGCAACGTGAAGCTGGGCTGACCGTGGCCGCGCCTCCCTACGCCACGCCGCTGCAGAAGTCGTGGTACTACGCGCTCCGTGTGATCTGCGGCCTGATCTTCTTCTTCCTGATCGCGCCGATCGTCGTGATCATCCCGCTCTCGTTCAATTCCGTGCCCTTCTTCACGTACCCCATGGAAGGCTTCTCGATGCGGTGGTACGAGGAGATCTTCGGCGACTCGCCCCAGTCGCTGCTATGGCAGCGCTCGATCGTCAACAGCGTGGTGATCGCGATCTGCTCGACGGCGCTCGCCACCGTGCTGGGTACGATGGCCGCGCTGGGGCTCACCCGGGCGGAGTTCCCCGGCAAGAGCCTGGTGATGGCGGTGCTCATCTCGCCGATCATCGTCCCCATCGTGGTGATCGCGATCGGGGTGTTCTACTTCTACGCCAAGATCGGGCTCGCGAGCACGCTCACCGGGATCATCCTCGCCCATACCGCGCTGGGGGTCCCCTTCGTGGTCATCACCGTGGCGGCGACGCTGCAGGGCTTCGACCACAACCTCGTGCGGGCCGGCGCGATCCTCGGGGCGGGGCCGTTGCGCGTGTTCCGCAAGGTCACCCTGCCGATCATCACCCCGGGAGTGGTCTCGGGCGCGCTCTTCGCCTTCGCCGCGTCGTGGGACGAGATCGTGGTGGTGCTGTTCCTCGCGAGCACCGAGCAGCACACCGTGCCGCGGCGCATGTGGAGCGGCATCCGCGAGCTGTTGAGCCCGACCATCATCGCGGCGGCGACCCTGCTCGTCATCGTGTCCATCGCCCTGATGTTCACGATGGAGGCGCTACGCCGCCGGGGCGAGCGGCTGCGCGGGATCAGCCCGGGCTGAAGGGGGCGCCGGGTAGGGAGATCGGTCTCGCGACGCCGGCCGGGTGGCCGGCCCGGCGGCGCCAGTGCGTCGAAGCGTCGGCCGGGCGCCTCCGAATCAGGCGGCGCCGTCCGCGGGATCCGCTACCCCGAAGCGGGCCGCGGCCAGGGAGTCCACCGCGGCGGTGACGCCCCCCTTCCCGTACGGCACGCCGCACGCCTTGAGCGCCATCTCCACCACCCCCAGTGCGCCGAGCACCATGGGCTCGTTCACCCAGCCCATGTGTCCGATGCGGAACGCCTTGCCTTCCAGCGGCCCCAAGCCCCCGCCGAGCGAGACGTCGAGCCCGTCGCGGGCCAGCAGGCGGACGCGGTCGGCGTCGATGCCGTCCGCGACCCGGACGGTGGTGACCGAGTCGGCCCGTTCGGCCGGATTGACGGCGTTGAACTCCAGCGCCCCCGCCTGTCCCCATACCTCCACCGCGGCATGGACCGCGCGCGCCAGACGGCGGTGGCGCGCGAACATGGCGTCGAGGCCCTCCTCGAAGATCATGTCGAGCGCCTCGCGCAACGCCCAGATGAGGTGCTCGGGCGGGGTGCCGCAGAACAGCATGTAGAACTCCTTTCCCATTCGCTGGCGCCAGTCCCAGTAGGCTCGGCGGGTTCCGGCGGCACGGCTCTCGCGCAACGCGCGCGCGCCCACCGCGTTGAACGCGAGCCCGGGCGGCGTCATCAGCGCCTTCTGCGAGCCGGCGACCGCGACGTCCACGCCCCAATCGTCCATGCGGAAGTCGGTGGAGCCGAGGGATGCGACGACGTCGGCCATGAGAAGCGCGGGATGGCCGCAGGCATCGAGGGCCCGGCGCACCGCCGCGACGTCGCTGGTCACCGAGGTCGCGGTGTCGGTCTGCACCGCGAGCACCGCCCTGATGCGATGCCCGGGGTCCGCGCGCAGCCGCTCCTCGATGCGAGCGGAGTCGAACCCGCTCCGCCAGTCGCTCGGGAGCTCCTCGACCTCGGCGCCGAGATCCTTCGCGAGTTCCCCCCAGGCCCAGGAGAACACGCCGGTGGAGGGCGCGAGCACGAGATCCCCTTCGCCGATCACGTTCGCGAGCGCCGCCTCCCACGCGCCGTGGCCGTTGGCGGCGTAGAGGAAGACCCGGCCGCGGGTCTTGAACAACTTGGCGAGATCGTCGAGGCACGAGTGCGTGAGTGTCTTGAAGTCGGTGTCCGTGAGATCCACGGCGGGGCGGTGCATCGCGGCGAGCACACAGTCGGGGACGTTGGTGGGCCCCGGGGTCATCAGGAAGTTCCGGCCGCGCATCGGCGCCGGGTTCGTTGTCGGGTGGGGCATGGTCAATCGCTCGGGGTCATGAAGATGAAGGAACGTGCGGGGCGTCCGGCCGCCCCACGCCGTGGCGGAAGGGGTGGGCGGGATAGACGCCGAGGATCGAGTACGAGTCCGAGAAGAATTCCAGCTCCTCCAGGGCGAGCTTCACGAGCCGGTGCTCGACGTGCCCTTCGATCTCGGCGTAGAACTGCGCAACGGTGAAGCTCGCGTCCACGATGTAGCTCTCGAGCTTGGTGATGTTCACCCCGTTGGTCGCGAACCCCCCGAGCGCCTTGTAGAGCGCGGCGGGAACGCTTCGGACCCGGAACACGATGGACGTCACGCACGGCCAGACCGGATCGGGGCGGATCGGCTCGCGCGCCATCACCACGAATCGCGTGGTGTTCGCGTCATGATCCTCGACACCTGCGCGCAACGTATCGAGCCCGTAGATCTCCCCCGCGAGGCTGGACGCGATGGCGGCGGCCTTCGGATCCCCGCGTTCGGCGAGATGCCGGGCCGCCCCGGCGGTGTCCGCGGTGACCACCGGTTGCGCGCCGAGGCCGCGGACGAAGCGCCGGCACTGCCGGAGGGCCTGGGCGTGGCTCTCGATGCGTTCGATGCCTTCGAGCGTCGCGCTCGGCACCGCAAGAAGGTGATGCCGCACCGGCTGGAAGTGTTCGGCGACGATGTGCAGGCTCGATTCCGGCAGCAGGTGGTGGATGTCCGCGACCCGGCCGCCGAGCGAGTTCTCGATGGGGATCATCGCGAGCCCGACCTCGCCGCCTTCCGTCGCCGCGAACGTATCCTCGAAGCTCGCGTACGGGACCGGCTCCATCTCCGGGCGGGCCTCCCGGCAGGCGAGGTGGCTGTACGCCCCGGGCTCGCCCTGGAATCCGATCTGTTCCTTGTCCGCCATCGCCTTCGGCCGTGTCGCTACGTGGTGGCGAAGTCTATCGGATGCGGGCGCGGGCCGGAGTCCGGCAAGGAATGATCGGCGCCGCCGGTGCAAGAACCGGGACCGATGGAGTGGTGAACGGCGGCCCGCTCCGGCCCGCCGTCGTCACGGGAAGTCACCGCCCGCCAAGCCGCCGAAGCTCGGGTCGCGGAACCGCAAGCACCCCTCCGCGAGAAGCGCGGCCGGCCGGTTTGCCGGCGTCAGCCCGGCCTCGGAAAGGCCGCCGCCAGCGCGTCGCGGACCGCGTCGGGCTGCTCCGCCATCAGCATGTGGCCGCAGTCCGCGAGCTCGATGACCCGCACCACCCGGAGGGCGGTGACCAGGTCGCGGGCCGCGCGCGGCGGAGCCATGACGTCTTCCCGGCCGAGGACGAGGTGGGCGGGGCAGGCGACCTTCGCCGCGGTGTCCAGCCCGTGGCGGTACTCGTTGCAGGCGTTCAGGTCGTTGTGCAGGACGCCCGGGCCGCTGCGTTCGAGCAGCCGCACCGCGCCGCCGGTCATCCACATGCCGGGCGCCGGATTGCCGCCGAGCTGCGCATCCATGCGGTGTCCCCACAGCGTGATCATGTCGAAGGCGGCATGGCTGCCGGCCTTCGCGGCATCAAGCAGCGCGCTGGTGACCGCCATCGGCACCGCGCAGCCAACGAGCGCCGCGGCCTCGATGCGGTCCGGGTAGAGGCCGGCCACTTCCAGGGCCACCAGCGAGCCCATGCTGTGCCCGGCCACGGACAGGCGCCCGATGCCGAGCGCATCGGCCGCGCGCATCACCCAATGCGCCATGCCGGTGATGGTGTCCGGCGGGGCGCCGGCCGATCGGCCGTGGCCCGGCAGGTCGAGGGCGGCGACGTTGAAGCCGTGGTGCGCGAAGTAGCGGCTCTGGTGGATCCACACGCTGTGGTCGAGGCCGCCGCCGTGCACGAACACCGCCGCCGGCTGCCCCGGCGCGAAGGGGCGGGAGCCGGTGTATGCGTAGGCCGCGAGGCCGTCCACCTCGAATTTCACGACGCTGCCCTCCGCGGACCCACCGCCTTCTGCGCTACGCCGGCGCGTTGCGAGTCCGGCGCGAAGGGGCGGGAGCCGGTGTATGCACAGCCCGGCCGGCCGTCTGCCTCGAACCTCACGATGCCGCCCTCCGTGGGCCGGCCGCCTTCTGCGCTACGCCGGCGCGTTGCGAGTCCGGCGCGAAGGGGCGCGAGCCGGTGTACGCATGGCCCACCAAGCCGTCCGCCTCGAACCTCACGATGCCGCCCTCCGTGGGCCGGCTTCCTTCTGCGCTACGCCGGCGTCCCGCTTCGCGCCGGTGTGCCGTGCCGTGTCGGCGCGCCGCTTCACGGCGCGTTGCGACAGGTGCAGGGCCCGCCCCAGATCACCGAGCAGATCGTCGATGTCTTCGAGTCCGATCGAAAGCCGCACCGTCCCCTCCGAGATCCCGGCCCGTGCGAGCGCCTCGGCGTCCATCCGGTGGTGGGTGGTGCTCGCGGGGTGGATGACGAGGGACTTCGCATCCCCGACGTTCGCGAGATGGGAGAACACCCGCAGCGACTCGATGAACGTCCGGCCTGCGTCCCGTCCGCCTTCGAGCTCGAAGCTGAACACCGCCCCGCAGCCGCGCGGCAGCAGCTTCTTCGCGAGTTCGTGGTCCGGGTGATCGGGCAACTCCGGGTACACCACGCTCGCCACCGCGTCGTGGCCGTCCAGGAACTCGACCACCTTGCGGGTGTTCGCCACGTGCCGCTCCATGCGCAACGAGAGGGTCTCCACCCCTTGCAGGATGTGGAACGCGGTGGTCGGGCTCATGCACGCCCCGAAGTCGCGCGCGCCTTCCTTGCGCGCGCGCATGATGAACGCGGCCGGGCCGTACTCCTCGGTGAACACCAGGTCGTGGAAGCCGGCGTAGGGCGCGCTCAGGGTCGGGAAGCGGCCGGAGGCGTCCCAGTCGAACGTGCCGCCGTCCACGAGTACGCCGCCGATCGCCACCCCGTGGCCGCCGAGGAACTTCGTCGCCGAGTGGAAGACGAGATCCGCGCCGTGGTCGAAGGGGCGCATCAGGTAGGGCGTGGTGAACGTCGAGTCCACGAGCAGAGGCAGGCCCGCGGCGTGCGCGACCTCCGCGACGGCGGGGACGTCGAGCACGTCGAGGCCGGGGTTGCCGAGGGTTTCGCTGAACACCAGGCGGGTCTCGGGGCGGATCGCGGCGCGGAACGCGGCGGGGTCCCGCGGATCGACGAACGTCGTCTCGATGCCGAAGCGCGGCAGGGTGTAGGAGAGCAGGTTGTGCGAGCCGCCGTAGAGCGCGGATGAGGCCACGATGTGTTCGCCGGCTCCGACGATGGTCGCGATCGCCAAGTGCATCGCGGCCTGCCCGCTGGCGGTGGCGATCGCCCCGACCCCGCCTTCGAGCGCGGCGACCCGCTCCTCCAGCACCGCGGTGGTGGGGTTGGTGATGCGCGAGTACACGTGCCCGGGCCGCTCGGCGTTGAACAGCGCCGCGGCGTGGTCGGAATCCCGGAAGACGTAGGACGTCGTCTGGTAGATCGGCGTCGCACGCGCGCCGGTGGCCGGATCGGGTTTCTGGCCCGCGTGCAGGCTCAGGGTGTCGAACTTGATGTATCCGGGTCCGCTCATGACTGGCCTCTTACGGATTGATTTCTTCAGGGAGGCGCCGGGGAGCCGCGACGGCGCTCGGCCGGTGGGTCCGCGTTACCCCCGCCGGGTGCAGCACCGGCAAGGATACAGGACGATGGGCGAGCGGCGACCGCTGGCGCGGTCGCTTGGCGATTCCGCGGTGCGGAATCGCGGGTGCCCGGACCAGCGTTGCGGGCAGGCGGGGAACAGGTTTATTCCATACGAATGGCGACCGCTGGCGCGGTCGCTTGGCGATTCCGCTATGCGGAATCGCGGGTGCCCGGACCAGCGCTGCGGGCACGCTACCAGCCCCCCGAACCGGTGGTCTGGATTCCGTTCCATTTTGTAGTGGCACATAGTGGCGCAATTCTGCTTGCAAGGCCGTTTATATGGCGCAATAATCCCGGAAACGCGCCACATAGGTAGTTTTATGGCGCAATTATCCGTAATGCGCCACAAAAAGCAGCGCCATGCCGAAGCAGATCGCAAGCTCCGAGTTCGAGATCCTGATCGAGATCGCCGGCCGGTTCCCCGACGGGGCCTCGCTCGACGACATCGGCCGCGACCTGGGGGCCGACTTGCCCCGCCGTACGTTGCAGCGCTGGCTGGCGAGGCTGGTGGAAGGTGGAAGGCTGAGCCGGGGAGGGCGGGGCCGCGGCAGCCGTTACCGGGTTCCGCGAAACGATGGCGAGGCCGCCCGGTCTTCGGCGGGTACACGGATCGCCGAAGGGCAGGCACGTCGCCCGCCGCCACCTCCGGGCGCTTCGCCGAGACCTTCAGCGGACATATCGGCCGTCAGGGAGCGCGCACGGACCGCCGAAGGGTACGCACGGGTTGGCGGAGACGATATTCCCGTCTCCGCCGAAGGCGAGGCGGTCAGGCGGGCGGTGCGCACGCCCATCCAGGACCGGCGGCCCGTCGGATACGACCGGACGTTCCTCGACCGCTACCGGCCGAACGAGACCTTCTACCTTCCTCTTGACGCTCGCCGGCGACTGCTCGAAATGGGCCGTTCCCCCGGCGGCGAGCGTCCCGCCGGGACCTATGCGCGAACGATCCATCACCGGTTGCTGATCGATCTCTCCTGGAACTCCAGCCGCCTCGAAGGCAACACCTACTCGCTGCTGGAGACCGAGCGCCTGCTGGAACTCGGAGAGGCGAGCGGGGGCAAGGACGCGCGTGAAACGCAGATGATCCTGAACCACAAGGCCGCGATCGACCTGCTGGTCGAGGAAGCCGGGCACGTCGGTTTCAACCGGTACACCATCCTGAACCTGCATGCGCTGCTGGCGGACAACCTGCTGGCCGATCCCCGAGCCTGCGGCCGCCTGCGGTCCATCGGGGTGGCCATCGGCGGCACGCCGTACCATCCCCTGGAGATCCCGCAGCTCGTCGAAGAATGCTTCCGGCAGATCCTGGACACGGCCACGGCGATCGAGGATCCCTTCGAGCAGGCGTTCTTCGCCATGGTGCAGCTTCCCTATCTCCAGCCCTTCGAGGACGTCAACAAGCGGGTGTCCCGCCTCGCCGCGAACCTGCCCCTCGTTCGGGACAACCTGTGTCCGCTGTCGTTCGCCGACGTCCCGGACCGGGCTTACGTCGACGGCATTCTGGGCGTCTACGAGCTCAACCGGGTCGAGCTCCTGCGCGACGTCTTCTGCTGGGCCTGTGAGCGATCCTGCGCCCGCTACTCCGCGGTCCGCCGGTCCCTGGGCGAACCCGATCCGTTCCGGCTGCGGTATCGCGAGGCCATCGCCGAGGCCGTGAGGACCGTGGTCACGAAGACGATGGACCGGGAGACCGCCGTGGCCTTTTTCCGCCGGCGCGCCCAGGACGCGATGCCGCCGGCCGGCCGGGCGCGTTTCATGGAGGTCGTCGAAACCGAGATCATGGGCCTGCACGAGGGCAACGTCGCCCGGTTCCGCCTCACGCCGCGGGAGTTCGATGCCTGGAAGAGGACCTGGCGTTAGCGCCCTGACGTTTCGGCATGACCGGGAGCCGGTGGCGCCGCCGGATTTCGGATGATTTCATGAGCGATCGTGCGCAACCGCCCATGCAGGAACGGGAGGGCATGCAGGTGCATCGCTACATGCTCGACACGAACATCTGCATTTACGTCATCAACGATCGGCCTCACGCCCCGCCGCCGGGCCGCTGGCCAGCGCCTCTGCCGGGGACCCGGACCGGGCGTTGCGCTTCGTTCACCCCGCGGCCACGGCGATTTGGTCGATCCGGGCCAGATGCGCTTCCTTGGCGGGCTCGTCGAGGAACGAGCCCTCGATCGAGTTGCGGGCCAGGGTGATCAGATCCGGCCGGCCGAGACCGAGCGCCTCGGCGGCCGCGGCGAAGTTGTCCAGCAGGTAGCCGCCGAAGTAAGACGGGTCGTCCGAGTTGACGGTGGCCTTGAGTCCGGCGTCGAGCATGCGCTTCAGCGGATGCCGCCGGAGGTCGGGGACCCCACGCAGCCGGAGGTTCGAGAGCGGGCAGACGGTCAGCGGGATGCCGCTCGCGGCCAGGCGGCGGACCAGCGCCGGGTCTTCCAGCGCGCGGTTGTCGTGATCGATCCGGTCCACTTTCAGCAGGTCCACCGTGTCGGCGACGTAGGCGGCCGGGCCTTCCTCGCCGGCATGGGCGACCAGCTTGAGCCCGGCCTCCCGGGCCGCGGCGAAGAGTCGCCGGAACTGGCGGGCGGATTGTCCTTCTCGGTCGAGTCGAGGCCGAGACCGGCGATCCGTCGGTCGGCGACGTAGGGCTCGGCCTGGCGGAGGGTGGTGAAGCCTTCGTCCTCCGGCAGGTGGCGCAGGATGCAGAGGATGGGCAGCGAGGTGATGCCGAGCCGTTCACGCCCGTCGGCCAGCGCGGCCAGGATGCCGTCGGTCACGGTCGGGAAAGGGATGCAGCGCGCGGTATGCCCCTGGGGATCGTAGAACACCTCGACGTGGACGGCGCCGTCGGCGGCGGCGCGTTGCAGGTAGGCCATGGTGAGATCGTAGAAGTCCTCTTCCTCGCGCAGCACGTTCATGCCCTGGTAGTAGACGTCGAGGAAGTCCTGCAGCTCGGTGAAGCGGTAGGCGGCGCGGATCTCCTCGACCGAGCGGAACGGGATCCCGACCTTGTTCCTGGCCGCCAGGCGCATCAGCATGTCCGGTTCGAGTGAGCCTTCCAGGTGCAGATGCAACTCGGCCTTGGGCAGGCCCCGGACAAACGTAAGCGCCCCGGGAACGGCGCTATTGACGCGGATTGATAAGGGGGCCTTGGAGCGGGTGTCGAGTGAGGGTATCGGAGTCGAGCCGGGTGGGCAGCAGGGCTTCGACCTCGGCGAGTGATTGCGCCTTGGGCAGTTCGGTGAACACGTGGCGCAGGTAGGCGTAGGGTTCGAGTGCGTTGGCCTTGGCGGTTTCGATCAGCGAGTAGAGCCGGGCGCTGGCGTTGGCGCCGGGCACGGTATCGGCGAAGAGCCAGTTGCGTCTTCCGAGGCAGAACGGGCGGATGGCGTTCTCGACGGGGTTGGTGTCGATGCCGTAGCGGCCGTCGTCACAGAAGCGCACCAGCGCGTTCCACTGGTTGTCGAGGTAGCGCATGGCCTTGCCCAGGGGGCCGGAGGGCAGCACCTTGGGCAGGGTGTCGTCGAGCCAGGCGCGCAGGGCGTTGAGCACCGGGACGCTCTCGGCCTGCCGGGCGCGGTGGCGCTGGTCGGGAGGGGTGTCGCGGATGCGGCGCTCGATGGCGTAGAGGGTGCGGATGCGGTGCAGCACGCTCAGGGCACGGCGCGCCTTCGCGGGTGGGGCCGGAGGCAGCTTGTTCGGATTCAGGCCGAGGCTTTTGAGGGTGTCGGTGAACCCGCGCCGGGCATGGGCCCAGCACGCCAGGTGCACCAGCCCCTGCTCGCGCACCGCCGGGGCATAGCCGCTGTAGCCGTCGGTGTGCAGCGCGCCGGTGAACCCTGCAAGCAAGCGTTTGGGGACGTCGCCGGCGCGGGTGGGGTCGTAGTCGAACAGCACGATGGGCGGTTCGGGGCCGGCGCTCATCTGCGCCCAGAGTTGGGACTTCGATTGCGCGCCCTTGCCGGGTTCTTTGAGCACCTGCACGGTGGTCTCGTCCATCAGCAGGTAGGGGCGGTCGAGCAATTCATCGCGCAGCAGGTTGATGAGAGGGACCACGAGTGCGCCGGCGCGCACCATCCACGTCGCCAGCGTGGTGCGCGAGAGGTCGACCCCGAGACGCTTCAGTTGCTGGTGCTGGCGATACAGCGGCAGCGCATCGGCGTACTTCGCGGTGGCCACGTGGGCGAGCAACCCGGGGCTGGCGAGGCTCCTGGGCAGCGGCTGTGCGGGCATCGGGGCGGTGCGCAGATGCCCCTCGCAGTGCGGGCAGCGATACTTGCCACGGACATGGCGCAGCACCCGCACCTGGGCGGGGATGATGTCGAGCTGCTCGCTGACCACCTCGCCGAAGCGTTCCAGCTCGACCCCGTGATGCGGGCAGGTCCGCTCGTCGTGCGCCAACGGATGCTCGATGTCGATACGCGGTAGGGCGTCAGGCAACGGGGCGCGCTTCGGTGTGGCGCGCCGATGGGCGGCGACCTCGGTGCCCGGGGCGCTCTCGGGCTCCTGCGCCGCGCTGGCCTCGGCCTCGTTGAACAACCCGAGCTGCCCGTCGGGGAGCTTCTCCGAGGACGGTGCGAAGCGCCGGGCCAGCAGCAGGCGCACCTGCGCTTCCAGGTGCTCGATCCTCGCATCGCGCTGTGCGATGGCCGCGTCGCGCTCGGTGAGTGCGGATTCGTAGCGACGCACCAGCGTGTGCAGCGAGCCGATGTCGTGGGGCAGCGCTTGCCCGAGGTTCGACACCGGGGCGGTGACCGGGAGCGTGTTCATGAACCATAGAATAATGAATCGCGACACGTCGCGTGATCAGATGTTCTTATGGTGCGATCAGTGCACCTTATGACCGTCAGTACATTGAGGCGTAGTGCAAGTGCTGATGCGGGCGCATGCGCCACAGGTCGTAGCCGTCGAGCAGGAAGTTCAGTTGTGCCCCGCTGAGGCTGACCACCGCGTCGGCGCGGCGCGGCCAGGCGAAGCGCGCACGTTCCAGGCGCTTTTGCCACAGCACGAATCCGCACCGCTCCCAATACAGAATCCGGCACTGGGTGCGCCGGCGATTGGTGAACACGAACAACTGGGTCGAGAACGGGTCCATCGCCAAGGTGTCCTGCACCAGCGCGGCGAGTCCTGTCATCTGCTTCCTGAAGTCGACCGGCTCGACGCACAGCCACACGTCGATGCCCTCGTTCGGCGGACGAATCATGACAGCCGGCTCGCGCAATCGAGCACCGTGGCGCAGGCCGCGTTCTCGGCGTGGGCGGGGACCTCGACGACGACGCCGTTGGGCAGATGCACCCGAAACGCGGCGCTGCCCGTGGACAGGTGCACCGGCACGAAGGTGGGCGCCGCCGGGGCCGGCTCGGTAAGCACACCACGGCGCTTGAGCGTCGAGTGCGCGTTGTACAGTGCGCTGACCGACAGCCCGTGCTCCTGTGCATAGGCTTTCAGCGTCTGTCGTTGTTCACGACAGGCGCGCAGATGGTCGAGCCAGAATCGGTCGCGCGCCTTGGGACGCGCCCTTGAGTGGGCTCTCGCCTGAGCCATCACTGTCACCCTCCCACAGGACATTGGAGGGTGCACCGTGGCACGAGCCACACAGCTATGGAATTACGTACTTCTCCGGGCGCTTACGGACAAACGATCTCATGTCCATTTCCGTCTCCTTTTCAGGAATGGAGTTGCCTCTTTTCAGTGGGCAGACGGTCCGGCAACAGGTTGAACGTGCGCCGTTCCCACCGGTAGTAACAGCGGGCAATCCGGTTCTCCGGGGTGGAGGCGGGCGCAGGTCCCGTGGCGGGCCATCCTGCATCCCCCACCGCTGGACCGAATCTCATGGGATCGACGGAGTGGGGCCGTTCGCCGATCACCTTCGGACTGCTTCGGCCAGTGCCTCCTCGATGGTGGACTCGCTTACCCCGCGGCGTTTCAGGCTCTCCACCAGGCAGGTCACCTGGTCCGTGTCGAGCTGCTCCAGATCCACCCGAAGCCCTTGGCCCACGTAGGCGCGGATCAAAGGCTGGTAGCCGGTAAAGCCCCTGAGAGGGGCCACCCGTTTCAGGTCGTCGATGACGTCCTCGGGGAACCGCATGGAGACCATGGTCATCGGCCGGCGTTTGTCCAGACGTTTTTTCAACTTCTCAAGCTTCATATTCAATCCGCTCCCGGCGGGTCGCCCTTCGTGCGGAAATGAGGCGGATGGCGCCTTCTTCTACCTCGATCTCACACCCCGCCGCCGGGGTCCAGGAGCTGGATCCAGTGCCGCACCGGCGCCGACGCCGCGGTGGCGAGGTGCGCGAGGCAGCCGATGTTCGCGGTGGCGATCGCCTCCGGGCCTTGCGCCTCCAGGTTGTCGATCTTGCGTGCGAGCAGCGCGCGCGAAAGCTCCGGCTGCAGGATGGAGTAGGTGCCGGCGGAGCCGCAGCACAGGTGGGCGTCGCCCACCGCAGTGAGCTCGAACCCCGCGCGTTCGAGGATGCCTTCGACCACGCCCCGCAGCTTCTGCCCGTGCTGCAACGTGCACGGCGAGTGGAACGCGACCCGCGCCGGCGGATGCGCGGGGACGAGGTCGGACAGGTCCTCGGCCGCCACGATCTCGCTCAGATCCCGCGCGAGCGAGGAGACGCGCTCCGCCTTTCCGGCGTAGGCCGGGTCGTGCCGCAGCAGCTCCGCGTACTCCTTGACCTCGAACGCGCACGCGCTCGCGGTGGGCACGACGGCTTCGGCCCCGGCCTCGATCTCCGGCCACCAGGCATCGATGTTCCGGCGCATCATCGCGCACGCGGTCTCGTGCGCGTGCAGGTGGCGGCTCGCCGCTCCGCAGCAGCCGGAAGCCGGCGCCGGCACGTAGCTGATACCGATCCGGTCCAGCACCCGCGCCGCCGCCGCGTCGATGCCCGGCGCGATCGCGCCCTGCACACAGCCACCCAGCGCCAACACTCGCCGCGCATGTCTCGGGGCCGGCCAGCGGCCGGCCGGCTCGCGCGGCGGGATCCGGCGGGCGAGTCGGCCGGGAAGCAGCGGGCGCGCGAGCCGGCCGAGGGCGAGCAGTGGGGCGAACCGTGCGCGATGCGGGATGACCGCGAGCAGCGCCCGGCGCCTGATGCGCTCGGCGAGTGGGCGCCCGACACGCTCCTCCACCAGCCCCCGCCCGATGTCCGCGAGCCGCCCGTAGCGCACGCCGGACGGGCAGGTGGTCTCGCAGGCGCGGCAGGTGAGGCAGCGGTCGAGATGGGTCTGGGTGCGCGCGGTCACCGGCGCGCCTTCCAGGAACTGCTTGATGAGGTAGATGCGCCCGCGCGGGCCGTCGAGCTCGTCGCCGAGGAGCTGGTAGGTGGGGCAGGTCGCGGTGCAGAAGCCGCAGTGCACGCACTTTCGCAGGATCGCGTCCGCGTCGCGCCCTTCGGGGGTGTCCCGGATGAAGTCGGCGAGCCGGGTCTGCATTTCAGGACCTGTCGGGAGTCGGCCTGGGGCTGAAGGCGCCGGTCGGGTCGAGATCGGCGATCCGGGTCTGCATTTCATATCCCCTCGTACATCCGGCCGGGGTTGAGGATGCCGGCCGGGTCGAAGGCGGCCTTGATCCTCTCGTGGAGCTTCAGCACCGCCGGGGCCGGAGGATGGAACACCACGCCGGTGCGATCGCCGCCGCGAAAGAGGGTCGCATGTCCGCCGGCGCGCCCGGCGGCGGCGCGCACCTCCGCGGCCGGCGCGTCGGTGCGTAGCCAGCGCTGGGCGCCGCCCCAGTCGATGAGGCGGTCGCCGCCGATGCCCAGGGCCGGGGCGCCGGGGGGGACCGACACCCGCCACAGCGGCGGGCCGGACCGAGTGAAGAAGGGGAGGGTCTGTTCGCGGAGCGCCGGCCAGAACGCATCGCCATCGACGGTCTCGCCGTCGACGGTCTCACCACCGAGGGCATCGGCCGCGGCGACGACGCCCCCCGCCGTGCCCGCGAGCCGCACGTACAGGCGTCCGCCGTGGTAGCAGGCGCCGGTGATCGGCAGCGGCTTCGCGGCCCAGGCGTTGCATCGCGCGATCGCTTCCTCCGCGCTCGTCTCGAATGCGAGGGTGCGCGCCCGTGCCGGGCGCGGCAGCACCTTCAGCGAGACTTCGAGCAGCATCCCCAGGGTGCCGAACGCGCCGGTCATGAGGCGCGAGACGTCGTAGCCGGCGACGTTCTTCATCACCTCGCCGCCGAAGCGCAATGCCTCGCCCCGGCCGTTCAGCACCCGGGTGCCGAGCACGAAGTCGCGCGCCGCCCCGGCGTAGGGCCGGGCCGGGCCGGAAAGCCCGGTCGCCACGGCGCCGCCGATGGTCGCCGCCTCGCCGAACGCGGGCGGCTCGAAGGCGAGCGTCTGCCCCTTCTCCGCGAGCGCCGCCCGCACCTCCGCGAGCGGGGTGCCGCCGCGCGCGGAGAGTACGAGCTCGGTGGGCTCGTAGGTGACGATGCCCCGGTGGCCGGAGACGTCGAAGCGCTCCGCCTGGGTGATGCGGCCCAGGAAGTCCTTGGTGCCGCCCCCGGCGACCGCCAGCGGCGTGCCGTCATCGGCGGCGGCCCGGACCCTCGCGGACAGGGATTCGGTCAGGTCGGCGTCCATCGATCGAATCCATCGTAACGGGCTGGTGGCAGGGCGACGTCGGATGCGGGAAAGGTTGACCCGAGTGGCGACGGTGAGTGGACCCGCCGCGATGTACGGGGCAGAGGTGGCGGTTCCGCCGGTGTCTCTGCACGCCATCTCCCTTCACCGGGCCGTGTCGATGAATTCATGGAATGCTGAACGATCGTTCTCTGCCGATGGTCTTCGCAGAAGAATCGTGTCCTTGAACGACTCCCCGAGTTCTATCATAAGGGAACCTTTCGAAAATTCGGGCCAATTCGCCGAGGGCTGCCGCGACTCGTCGAATTCGCTCGATCAAGAAGGTTGAAGCGGCGCCTGGGCCGCACCGCCGCCGGCGCCGCGCAGGCGGCGTCCCGCACATTCCGGATCATCGGACCAGTCCACCATGCAGACGGCCGACGAACGCGCACCCGCACACGGGACCGGACCGCCTCGGGCCGCCGGAGCGGAGCGTGCGCTCGTCCGCGGCGCCACCCGCGACCCGGAGAACACGATCGCCGCTCACCTGTTCGTCATCTGCCCGAACAACAGCGGCTCCTCCTTCCTGGCGGGCGCATTGGCCGCCTGCCGGGCCGTCTGGAGCCTCCCCGGTGAGGGGCAGGCGATACCCGGCTACGCCGGGCCGGTCACGACGCAGGGCCCGGAGCTCGCCATCTGGGCTGTCGAGCCGCGCGACATCGCCCTCTTCGCCGATCCGGGCCGCCACGACTGGGCGCGCACCCGCAAGGCATGGTATTTTTTCGCCCGCGCCAGCGACCCCGGCGCATCGGTGTTCGTCGAGAAATCGTCGCAGCACGTCTTCCAGGTCGGCCAGCTCGCCCGGCATTTCCGCAACCCCAGGTTCCTGTTCATGGTGCGCAACCCGTACGCGGTCTGCGAGGGGATCTGCCGGAGCTTCCGGCGCCGGTTCGGGGGGGACCACCTGCCGCGGGCCGCAGGGGCGGGACGGAGCCTGGAAGAGACGGCCGCCGCCCACGTCGTCCACTGCCTTGCCCGCCAGCGCCGCAACGTCGAAGCCCGCGGGGACCGCGGGGTGTTCTTCACCTACGAGGCGATGTGCGCCGAGCCGGAGCGGGTGGCGCGGGAGATCCGGGCGCTGGTCCCGGAGCTGGACGATCTGGACCTGCGTCTGCGCCTGCCGGTGAAGGGCCGGTACGACGAGGTGCTCACCGACATGAACGCCCGGCAGATCGCCTGCCTCACCGCCGGGCAGATCGCCGCGTTCAACCGGGTCTTCCGCGAGCGCCGGGATCTCTTCGACCACTTCGGCTACGAGATGCTCGATGGCGGGGCGCTCCGGCCGGGAGAAACGCCGCTTCCGGGGGGAGCATCGCTCCCAGGGAAGAGCGCCGCTCCCGGAGGGAGAGAGTGATGCGGCGGTCGAAGACGTGCCTGCTCACGGTGGCCACGGACGATTTCGTACCGGGCGCGTTCGTCATGGTGCGCACCTTCCTGAAGCACCATCCCCGCTTCGACGGGGACGTCGTCATCGTCCACGACGGCCTGTCCGACGTATCGCGCGAAGTGCTCGCGGCGTCGTTCCACCGCCTGCGGTTCGAGCCCGTCTCTCCCGAGCTCCGGGATCGGGTGGCGCGCCTGTGCGCCGTGCGTCCGGAGCTCCGCGCCCGGCGCGCAGCTTTCTACGTCCTCGATGCGTTCCGCCTGCACGGCTACCGCAAGGTGCTGTGCTGCGACTGCGACCTGCTGTTCCGCGCCTCCGTCGAGGAGTTGTTCGACTCCCCCGAGGCGCTGATCTGCTGCCGCGACAAGTACTCCCTGCGCGGCCGGCGGCGCGACGCGGTGACCTACCTGCCGGCCGACGATCCGGCCGTCCCCGTTGCCGCACCGGCCGCGCCCACCCTGGCGGAAACGTTCAACAGCGGCTTCCTGCTCCTCGACGGGCGGCTCATGGAAGAGGGCGCGCATGCGGACCTGCTGGCCAGGATCTCGCCGGAGGCTTGGCGCGGGGTCAAGGCGGTGGGCGACGACCAACTCGTCCTCAACCGCCGCTTCGCCGGGCGGCAGACGCTGGTCAGCTCGACGTACAACTACCTGGTGGACTGCTCCGACGCCATCCGGGCCCGCGAGGGGATCGGCGTCGAGGACGCCAAGGTGCTGCACTTCAAGCTCCCCATGAAGCCCTGGGCGCCGGACGCCATGCTGTACTGGGCGCGCAGGGACGCCGCCCGCCCGCTCGCCCCGGGCTACAAGCTCTGGTACGACGCTTACGTGGACTGCCTGGCGGACGCGCATCTGCGCCACGCGCTCGGCCGGCCGGGCATCGCCGTGGTTCCCCGGAACCCCGCCCCGTTCCGGGGGCCGTGGCGGCGGCCCGAACGCGAACGCTTCGCGGAAGCCCCGCCTCGGAGCGGGCCGGCCGCTGCCGCTACCACGCCTCGTGCGGAACGAACCCCTCCCTCGCCCGTCAGCGACGCTTCACCCGACGTTGGCGATTCCGCGCAGCGGAATCGCCAAGCGACCGCGCCAGCGGTCGCCGGCAGCACCCGCGATTCCGCGCAGCGGAATCGCCAAGCGACCGCGCCAGCGGTCGCCCCCCGCCCTTCGAGGGTCTGTCTGGTCACGGGGACCACGGATGGTTTCGTGCCGGGCACGTTCGCCATGCTCGGCACCTTCCTGAAACATCATCCCCGCTTCGACGGGGACGTCGTCGTCATCCACGACGGCCTGTCCGCGGCGTCGCGCGAGGCGTTGGCGCCTCTGTCCGAACGCCTGCGCTTCGAGCCCATCTCGCCCGAGCTCCGGGATCGGCTGGCCCGCCTGTCCGCCGAGCAGCCGAGGCTGCGCGACAGGCTGGCGCATTTCTACTCCCTCGAGGCGTTCCGCCTGCACGGCTACCGCAAGGTGCTGTACTGCGACGGCGACCTGCTGTTCCGCGCACCGATCGCGGAGCTGTTCGATTCCCGCGATGCGTTGCTCTGCTGCGGTGACGAGCCGCATCTGCGCGGGC
This sequence comes from uncultured Gammaproteobacteria bacterium, assembly GCA_958295465.1. Taxonomy (GTDB): domain Bacteria; phylum Pseudomonadota; class Gammaproteobacteria; order HK1; family HK1; genus HK1. The sequence goes on along the minus strand of OY282353.1, from coordinate 4,476,140 downwards.
TGCCCCGCGATGCCGTCACCTACCTGCCGGTCGAGGACGCCTCCGGCCGGCGAGCGCCGGAGGGCCGGCCGTCCGCAGTCGGGAGCCGCCCCGAGGCGGTCGCCGGGGAATCCTCCACCTTGGCGGGAACGTTCAACAGCGGCCTGCTCCTGATCGACGAAGGGTTGGTGCGGGCAGGCTGCTACGCCGGCCTGCTGGAGATGGTGTCCGGGGAGACCTGGCGCCGCGCCAGGGTCCGGATCGCCGATCAACTCGTGTTGAACCGCTACTTCGCGGGGCGCCGGACACTGGTGAGCTCGACCTACAACTACCTGCTCCCGCGGGCCGACGTGATCCAGGCGCGCGAAGGGATCGGCATCCGGAACGCCAAGGTGCTGCATTTCCGGGCGTCCATCAAGCCGTGGAGGCCGGACGCCATGCTCGCGTGGGCGGGCGGGAAGGCCCGGGACGCGATGACGCCGTGCTTCAAGCTCTGGTACGGCGCCTACGTGGACTGCCTGGCGGCCGTACGTTTGCGCAGCGCCTTCCGGCGCCCCGATGCGCATCGGGGCGCGGGCGCCTCCGGCGCGGCTGGATGACCGCTCCGTCCCGGGCGCCCGCCCATGCTGCATATCGCCGTCACCGCATCACGGCGGCCGCGGCAACTGCCGTGGCAATTGCTGCGGCAATTCGCGGGGACGGGAATGGGTGGGTCACCCTTCCGGCTTCGCCGTCGGGAGGCGGCTTCGGAAATGGCCGTTCAACACGAAACGCCCGCTCCCGAAGTCATCCGGGTCGCACGTCACGGGGGTGACCTGGTGCCAGGAGCGGCTGGGGAAGAAGACGATGCTGTTGCGCAGCGGCACGATCCGCGAGAAAGCCTCTAAGGGACAGTGGGCCGTTTCGGCGTCCGCATCGTAGAGCAGCAGATCTCCGCCGGAAAAACGCCTGGGTTCGGGATGAAAGAAATACACGAAGCTGAGCTTTCGATTCGCTACGGCGTCGTGGTGGGCGGAGTAGAATCCTCCCGCAGGGTACACGCGCATGTTCCAGTACTGGACATCGTATTGGTCGTCGCCCTCCATCCGCAACCGCGCCAGGACCTCCGGCACGGCGCTTCGAAGCTTCGGGAGGAACCAGGGACCGACGTCTCGACGAACCCGAGCGTCCGCCTCGAAGGTGATCCGGGCCTCGGGGTCCACCCGGCCGCCTTTCCCCAATCCCATCCGTGCGGAGAGCAGGCGCCCGCGCTCCGCGTATGCCAGCGCCATCAGGCGATCGCACTGCTCGCTCGTCAGGAAGCTCGTCATCCGCACGAACGGCGCGGGCCAGACGCCGCGCGGCACGACCGTTTCCGGCAATCGGCCGCCGCCCAGCGAGGCACTCAGCCAGGACGCCTTCCGCCGGTCGGGCCCGAGCGCAGCCAGACGCCGGTACACGTCATGCGCCGCCGCGAGGTTGCCCTGCCTGCGATGGATTTCACCGAGCTTCCACAGCACCGCGGTATCGCCCGGATCGGCCGCGAGCGCCTGCCGCACCGCCGCCTCGGCTTGGTCCTGCACGCCGCCCGGACCCAGCAACGCCTGCATCATCCTTGCAGTTGCACGAGTGACGGCCATCTCCGCCTCCGCTTCTCCCATGCAACCATCCGTTCCCCGGCCTGGGACGCATCGGGCATGATACGCACGTTTCGGGTCACCGGGAGCGGGTCCACCATGCGGACGGGCGACGGATGCGCACCCGCCGGACCCGGCCCCCGCGGCGCTTGCGCAACTCGTGCGCACGGCCGGTGCGCGGACGACGGAGCGGGGGGGATGGTGTACGCCGCCGGCCGCGACCTGGAGCCCGCGATCGGGACCCACTTGTTCGTCATCTCGGCGAATCATGGCGGCTCGACGTTCCTTGGGAGAGCGCTGGCCGCCTGCCGGTCGGCCTGGAGCCTGCCCGGCGAGGCCGATCGGATGCCGGGCTTCGTCCAGCCCGCTCGGGTGGAGTCACCCGACATGCCGAGACCGTCCAAGCTCTGGGCGGCCAGCCGGCCACGCATGGACCGGCTGGCCGGCGCCGCCGGCTACGACTGGCCGCGCAACCGCAAGGCGTGGTACTTCATGGCGCGCGCCCGCGACCCGAAGGCGTCGGTGTTCGTCGTGCACCTGCCGCGGGCGCTCTTCCAAGTGGACATGCTGGCACGGCACTTCCGCAACGCCAGGTTCCTGTTCATGGTGCGCAACCCCTACGCGGCCTGCGAAGGGATCTGCCGAAGCTACCGGGAAAGGCGCGGTGCGGACCCGGCTTCGGCGACGTGGCAGGGACGCGGCCTGGAAGAATGGGCGGCCGTGCACGTCGTGAACTGCCTTGCCCGCCAGCGCCGCAACGTCGAAGTCCACGGGCGCCGCGGGGTGTTCTTCACCTACGAGGCGATGTGCGCCGAGCCGGAGCGGGTGGCGCGGGAGATACAGGCGCTGGCCCCGGAGCTCGGCGACCTGGAGCTGCGCCGGCGCCTGCCGGTGAAGGGCCGGTACGACGAGATGCTCACCGACATGAACGCCCGGCAGATCGCCCGCCTCACCGCCGGACAGGTCGCCGCGTTCCACCGGGTGTTCCACGAGCATCGTGACCTCTTCGGCCACTTCGGCTACGAGATGCTCGATTGAACCAGGACGTTGTCAGGCCCTTCCTGACGCGATACCGTTTCCGGGCGTGGTAAATGTGGCGGTCGGAGAAAAATCGGAGAGAAAAATGGAGCAGGAAACGTATTTTGCAGCGGTTTCATGGGATGCAGACGCAGACGTCTGGTATGTCTCGGAAACCAACTTCCCTGGCTTGGTCGCGGAGGCCGGGACACAACAGGAGCTGATCCGGAAGATTCATCGACTGGTTCCCGAACTGTACGAAGCCAACCGGCATTTGGTGACTGGGGATTTCCGCAAAGACGTCCCGATTCAGGTAACTGCCAGACGCCTGGAGACGATCCGGCTCGCCACGGCCGGTTGATGGCAGGTTATACGTCCCGTTTGAGGAAGCACCTCAGGGCGTCCGGGTGCCGCTTCGTCCGTCAAGGACGCGGGATCACGAAATCTGGTTCAGTCCGATCTCGAATCGGAGCTTCCCGGTGGGCGGTGACGTCAAGTCTCGGCACACGGCCAACGCCGTCCTCGTGCAAGCTGGATTGAAGAAAATTTTCTGACAGGGCCGGTATGCCCTGACGGGGGAGCGGTTCGTCTTCGCCGGCACCGTGGAAGCGGTCCTCGCGGTGCCCGACGTCTCCGACGCGTTGGACGAGGCGGTCGAGACAACGCCGACAGCCGTCGACTCCCGATGAAAGTCTGCTTCGATACGCTCCAGACTGCTTCGGCTGCTAGCTGGGGGGTCTGTATGCTCTAGGAAGATCCCCATTTTCACTATCACCAACTGGGTTGTAGTCGGCACCGCTTGTGTCGGTGAGCATCACCCGCCTCACTTGGGGCTTGGACCACGTTCGTCCGGAACTCTGCGTCCGCGAGCGCTCGGAGTCCTGCGGGTCCTCGGGATCAGATTCGAAGGGGGGTAGATGTGTCACTTCGTTTCTCCTTCTGCCAAAGTTCGGCGTCACCATCCGGGCTTCGCTGTACGAACAGGGAATGCAACTCTAGACTCGACCGGGCCACGGCGTCAACGGAGGGTCAGGTGGTTTCAAGGCCGCGCAATCGCCTTCTTCTCAAGTTGCGGCGCCTGCCCGAGCCGGCGGCCTGCTCGCCGACGTCCGGCGTGCTGTCCGATGGTGTCAGAAATCAAGAAACGACAAGGTCGCCGCAAGCCCCAACCACCAACGTCTCCTCCTGGACAGGGCCGGATCCTCCAGACATTCGACGAGGCGCGGCATGTCGACGTAGCGGGCCCGGCCCGGCGGTACTGCACGGGCGGCGAGCTCCCGCCGAATCGACGGCAGCGCCCCGAGGAATGCGTCGGATGCCGCGTTGAAACGCGCCGGGTCGCCCTTGGACTCGTGCCAGCACACCTCGGGCGGCAGGACGGCATCGAGGGCCAGCGCATGGCGCATCAGCCAGCGGCTCGACGGCCCGCGCCTGAACTGTTCCGGCGGGAGGCTCAAGGCGAGCTCCAGCACCCGGCGGTCCAGCAGCGGATACCGGTACTCCAGGCCGTGGCGAACGCCGCTGGCGGCCCAGTATTCCAGGATCGCGCCAAGATCCCGGTGGCCCAACAACTTCAATTGACCCCTTCGCGCACTTGTCGGCCAACGTCTCGTTCGGGGCGGGAACGGCCTTTCCCGTGCGAACGCCGGGTTGATGAAGCGCCGGGCCCTCGGTTCCGGGTCCCCCTGCAACCACTTGCGCAGCCTGTTCCTGGGAATGAGCAGCCTGTAGCCGTGTGGAAGAACCCTCAACGCGGTGCCGGCCGCCACCCGAAGCGGATTGTCCCCCCGCGCGCGCGCCTCGGCGAACAACGCGGCCCAACGTCCACCCAGCAGCAGGCCGGCGTAATATCCGTGGCCGTTGAAGGAGATGCCCTGGTCGCCCCCCTGGCCGGACAGCAGCACGCGCACCCCATGCGCGGCGGCTGCGCGCTGCACTGTCGCTTCGTTGGAACCAACGTGCGCTTGTGGAAAGGCGCCGTCGCACCGCAGCAGGGCGAGGGTGTCCGCTGCGGTTGGAGGCTGGAGGAACACCTGCAACCCCTCCTGCCCGGCCACCGCGCCGACGGCATCGTACTCCCGTTCACCGCCCTCCCCCGGCGGCTCTTCGCCCAACGGCGGCAGCCAGGTGAAGGCAGGCGGCGGCGGACGGCCCTGGCGCCGCAATTCGCGGGCGGCGAGGACCGCGACGCTCGACGAGTCCAGGCCGCCGCTCAGATGGACGCCTATCCGGCCGGGGCCGCACAGGCGGTCCTTCACCGCCCGCGAATACAGGGCCAGAAACTCCTCGGCGTAGTCGTCGTCGGAGGCCGGCGCCGCCCGCGGCATGTCCTCCGGCCGCCAGTAGCGTTGCAGCCGCACCGCGCCGTTCGTGACGACAAGGCCATGCCCCGGCGGCAGTCTGCGCACGGCCTGGAAGAACGTGCTTGTGGCGGGGAGCGCCGCGTCCCTCATCATCAGCCACATCCCCACCGTGAATTCGTCGAGCTCGTGGCCGACGTCCGGGCCGGCGAGCACGGCTTCGATGGCGCTGGCGAAGACGAACCCTCGCCGCGTCTCGGCATAGTAGAACGGCCGCACGCCGGCGTGGTCCCGAGCGCAGAACAGCGTGCGCTTCGCCGCGTCCCATACGGCGAAGGCGTAGTCGCCGAGCAGGTGGCGCGGACAGTCGGCGCCCCATCGCCGGTACGCCTTCGCGATGAGGGCGCGGTCGTCATGGGCCGCGCGGGCGGCGGGCGGCAGGCCCAGCGCGCCGCAAAGCGTATCGCGGTCGTCGAGCCGGGCATCGGCCACGACGACCGTGCCGGGAACGTCCGGCGCGGGGCCGGGGCGCCCCGGCCCCGCGCCGTCGCCCGCGGCGCAGCGGCGCCCGAGGCCCACGCCGGCATCGGTCCAGGAGGCGACGTCGGCGCCGTGGTGGGTCATTGCCGCCAGCATGGCGTCCACCCCGCCCGCCGGGGCCTCGTGGCGCCCGACCATGCCGCAGATCGCCGTCATCGCATCAGGGCGCCGACGCCGTCCGGCGCATGGGCAACGTGCGGGAGCGTCCCGGCGGCGGGCGCATCGCCCGCCGCCGTTCGGCTGGAGAATGCCTCGACGGAGTCCATCGTGCGAACATGTGCTGCGGAATCGACCGGAGGTTCCAAGGCGTGTCGGCGCTCGCGGCCGACGATGGTACGGCTGCCCGATCATGGTTGCACGAGACCGAGGCCGCGCCGGATGATACCGGAAGCATCGCCGTGCGGAAGCGGTCATACCGGCGGCGATCTGCAACGACCACCGGCAGGGACGTTGCCGATGGAAACGAGGAACCAAGGAACTGGGGCCATGCGCTTCTTCGACATTACCGGTCCCGCCAGACCCGCGGACCACCACTGCCTCCCGCCGCTCGGGCGTTTCGACCTCGACGAGGCGCCGGCGCTCGTCCGGATGAAGAAATGCATCGTGCTGCACGCACCGCGCCGGACGGGCAAGACGGTGGGTCCCGCATGAGCCGCCTTATGCTCGATTACCGGGCGTACGGGCTGTGGGTGCGCTCGCCCATCGTCCTGCCGTTCATCCGCGTTCCCGTCCCCCCGTCCGGTGAACCGGACGTGACGATCCGCATCGGCACGACCCCGGAGGCGCTCCCGGCGCCCGTCGAAAGCCACGGCCCGTGGGAGACCGCCCCCGGCGCCTACCTGAGGAACGTGCGCGACGGCGCCCGATTCCTGGTCACCGGCGGCCGTGACATCCTCGTCGAGCCGAGGGGCGGCAGCGACCACGTGGTCGGCCTCTTCCTCACCGGCCCGGTGTTCGCCGCCCTGTTGCAGCAGCGTGGCGTGGCCCTCCTTCATGCCGGCGCCATCGAGACCGGGGCGGGCGCGGTGCTGTTCGCGGGCGATCCGGGCAGCGGCAAGTCGTCGCTGCTCGCGGCGCTCGTCGAGCGCGGCTACGCGATGCTGGCCGACGGCGTGACGGGGGTGGTGCCGGACGCGGGCGGCGGTGCGGTGGCGCTGTCCGCCTTTCCCCGCATGAAGCTGTGGGCAGACACGCTGGACGAGCTGGCCTGGCAGGAACGGGCGCGGGGCAGGGTGCTGGAGGGGTGGGAGAAGTATCTGGTCCCGGTGGAGCGATTCCGGACCACGCCGCTGGCGGTGCGCGCCGTCTGTGTGCTGGGGAGCCACCAGCGGGAGCACATCGAGGTCCGGACGGCGCCGCCCGCCGACGCCTTCGGATGGCTGTGCAGGCACACCTACCGCGGGAGGTACCTGCGCGGGCTCGGGCAGCAGCCGGCCCACTTCCGTACCGTCGTGGCGCTGGCGAGGCGCGTGCCGGTCGTGGGCGTGAGGAGGCCCGCGTCTCCGTTCCGGCTCGACATGCTGGCGGATCGAATCGAGGAGTGGCTGCGGGAGATGGGCCGGCAGGAAGTCCCGGGCGGGAAGGGTGCGGGACTCGCCACCGAGCCCCGTGCGTGACCCCGGCGCCCGTTGCGAGCCTCCGGCGCCAGCCTAAAGCAGCTTGGCGGCGACGATGGCGAAGGTGGCGAGGGTGATGGCCGATTGAATGCCGACAACCCATTGCAGGGTGTTGACCCGGCTTGCGACGGCGGCGATTTCCGCCCTCACGGTGGTGATTTCCGCCCTCACGGTGGTGATATCCGCCTTCGTGGCGAGGTCGCCTTGTCCGTTGCGAATGGCGTGCGCGATGGCTTCGGCTTGATCGCGTTCGATACCGGCCGCTTCGAGGGTGTGGGCGGCGGTGAGGGTATCGAAGGTGGAGGTATTCAAGGTATCCGTCTGTTCTGCGGTGGGCGGCACGAACCTACCACATCGAGCACGAGCGCGCCCGGGCGGTATCGAGTCGAGGGCGGTGGCATCCGAGGCTCACGCCGGCATCGGTCCAGGAGGCGACGCCGGCGCCGTGTGACGGGGGTGGTGCCGGACGCGGACGGCAGTCCGGTGGCGCTGTCCGCCTTTCCCCTGCATGAAGCTGTGGGCTGATGCGCTGCAAGCCCTACAGCGTCCAGACGACCACCCCGCGCCCGTCCAGCCGGCGACCGCCTCCATCCGCTCCGCCCTCGCCGTCCCGGCGGTCCTCGCTACGGCGGTCGATCACCACCAGATGCCCCTCCTCCGCCCTGCAATTCGCCATGTAGCCCAACGTCTGCTCCATGCCCCGCTCGACCGTCCATTCCAGGCTCTTGCGGTCCGAGTCCCGCAGCACCTTGCACTCGACCACGAAGCGCTCCCACAGGTCCGACGGCTGCCCCGCCTCGCGCGGCCACAGCACCAGCAGGTCCGTCCGGCCTCGCCCCAACCCGTACTCCCGCTCGATGCGACCGCCCCCGTTCACCACCCGTTGCAGGTACGCCTGCAAGATGAGCTGCGGACCGGCTTCGGGGTACTCGCCGAAGCGCCCCAACCAGTGCTCGGAATGCTCCCCGAAGAACGTGCCGAACGCCGTCAGCAGCTTGTCCATATTCAAGCCGCCGTCATCGTCCACGTACCACGCCGGGTTCTGGTCCAGGCTGCTCTGCAAGATGTAGCCCAGCTCCCGCGGCACCACCTCCGCGTAGATCGGGTTCGCGATGCGCGGCGGCTGGTTCCCGTCAATCAGGCCCAGGTCGCGCACGTACTCCAGGTCCCGAATTTCGTGCCGCGCCTCTCCGCCGCTCAGCAGCGGCTCGACGACCCGCCGCACCCGCGCCTCCTCCAGCTTGTGCGCCAACTGGTCCAGGTGCGTGCGCCGCGAGAGGATCAGCTCCTCCCGTGCCGCGTAGACGTCGTCCACTTCGATGGTCCGCGAGCGGTCCCTTCCCGCCTGTTGTCGAAGCACGCCCCCGCGCACAGTGCGTTCACCAGCCACGGCTGGCCTCGGGTCTGCGTCCACACCGAATCCAGCGCCGACGACGAGAAGCGCTGGCCGGTCTCCTCCGTGTGCTGCGCCATCAGCGCCCGCGTCTCCGCTTCGGTGAAGTCACCCATGCGTAGCGACTTCGCGGCGACGTTGAAGGGGCTGCCGCCGGCGATGACCTCGCCGGCGCTCGACCGGATGCGGTAGTCGCGGATGTCGCGCACCCCGCACAGCACCACGCTCTGCGGGAAGCCCTCGGGGCGCTGTTCGTAGCCGGCGCGGAGCTGGCGCAGCACCGAGAGCAGGGTGTCGCCGACCAGCGAGTCGATCTCGTCCACCAGCAGCACCAGCGGCACAGGGTTCGCCACGCACCAGCGGGCGAGCAATACCTTCAGTGCGTTTTCCGGTCCAGCCTTCGCCAGGAAGTCCGACCAAACACCGTCCGGGTAGTCGTCGCCCAGCAGCAGCGCACTCTCCGCCAGATTACTCAGGATGGCGCGAATGCCGCGCGCGGTGTCGTCGCGCGCCACCTGGGCGGGCTCGACGTTCACGTTCACGCAGCGGAAGTTGCCGACCTCCCCGCTGTTCAGGAGGTCGCGCAGGGCGATGAGGGCGGAGGTCTTGCCGGTCTGGCGCGGTGCGTGCAGCACGAAGTAGCGCTTGGCCCGAATCAGGGCCAGAAGTTCATCGACGTCCATCCGGTCCAGGGGCGGGATGGCGTAGTGGTCGTCCGGGCGTACCGGCCCTTCGGTGTTGAAGAAGCGCATGGGCCGATTATGACACTTGCCGCGCACTGCCGCGCCCGCGGGACGGCGCCGGCCCGCGGCCCAACGTCCACTCAGCAGCAGGCCAGCGTAATATCCGCGCAGGGGCGGACGCGGGGCAAGGTGCGGAAGGTGCCGGAGAAGTATCTGGTCCCCGTGGAGCGGTTCCGGGACGAGCCGCTGGCGGATCGGATCGAGGAGTGGCTGCGGGAGATGGGCCGGCAGGAAGCCGCTGCCCCTCACGCAACGACCGTCCATCGCACGGATCGCTTCGAAGCGCGAAGATGACCGACGGACAGCGAGTCCATCCAGGCGTCGTACCAGAGCCTGAACTCGGGGACCGGTGTCCCGCCGTTCATCCAGCGCAGCATCGTCGCCGGCATCCAGGGCTTCGCGTTCAGATTGAAATGCAGGACCTTGGCGTCCCTCGCGGCAAGCCCCTCCCGCGCCCGAATGGCGGAAGCGGCCAGCAGGATGTAGTTGTACGCGGAGCTGATCAACGTTTGCCGCCCGGTGAAGTACCGGTTGTGGACGAGCTGCTTGAAATGCGGCGTGTCGGTGTCGCGCCACGTCTCCGGCGTCACCAGGGCCAGCAGGTCCGCATAGCGCCGCTCTCCCGGAAGGTTGCCGTCGAGGACCAGAAACCCGTCGTTGAACGTCTGTCCAAGGGCGCCGGCGGCGCCCGCGCATGACGGGGCGGCCAGAGGCATGAAGGACGCCGCGTCACGGCATCCTCCCGCCAGAAAAACCTGGTCTCCGCAACACAGCAGAAGGTCTTCGGCATCGAACAGCTCGTCGATCGGCTGCCGGAACAGCAGGTCGCCGTCGCAGAGCAGCACCTTCCGATACCCGGCCAGCCGGTACGCTTCGAACGCATGCAGATGGCACAGGATGGGCGCGAAGCGGGGGTGGGCGGCGCCCACGCGGGCCAACCGGTCCTTGAGCTCGGCGGAGGGCGTCTCGAATCGCACCCGGTCGTACAACGCCCCGAGGCACGCTTTCGCTTCTTCGGACAGCCCGTCGTGGATGACGGCCACGTCCCCGTCGAAGCCGGGGTGTGCCTTGAGGAAGGACGCGACCATCACCAGCGTTCCGGGCAGGAAGCCGTCCGTGGCTACCGTGGCGAGGCAGACCTTTCGATGCTCGCCCCCCGGATCGGGCCCGGGCTCCGTCAGGCCGGGAGGTGTGCCGGACAGGGCCATGTCAGGACCGGACAGCGGCCCGCTGCCTTTCGTCAACGCCGAACCCACCCGCCGCGCCAGGAGCAGGGCGGCTCACGCGGGATTCGCCGTCCTGCTCGTGGGCATCGGTCCCCTTCGACGAGGCCCATCGGTCCCCTTCGACGAGGCTGCGGCCGGAAGCCGGGCTCGCGCCTCCCTCACGCCTCGGCGGACTGCACCCGGACGAGTCGGTGCTCGCCTGCCGTTTGCAGGAACTCCAGCGTGTCGTGGCGGCAGGTATCGGGATCGATGTCGTACTCGCCCGCCAGCGCGTCGCAGATCTCGGCCACGGGCCGGGCGGCCTCGATCAAGGTCCAGATTCTCGCCCCGATCGGATCGAGCTCGTAGTACTGCCCCTCGTCGACGTCCATCATCACGACGGTGTCGTCGAGGTCGGTGAAGACGATCGCCTCGTTGCGTGCGACCACGGAGGAGGGGTCGATGTTCATGCTCGTTCTTCCTTTCGATGGAAACGGGTTTGCGCCTTCCGCCTCCGGCCCGTCGGTCGTCCATTGCGGAGGCGGTGTCGAGCCCGCGCGAAACGGGGCCGGGCGCATCCTTCATGATGCCTTCGGCAACGGGGCGTGTGAAGTTCGGGCCTCTGCGCACCGGCCGTACGGACGAGTTGCACGAGCGCCGCGGGGACCGCGTCCGGCGGGTGCGCATCCGTCGCCTGTCCGCATGGCGGATCCGTCCCCCGGTGACCCGAAGTATGCATATCATGCTCGATGCGTCGCAGGCCGGGGAATGGATTGTTGCATGGCGGGAAGCGGAGGCGGAGATGGCCGTCACTCGTGCAACGGCCAGGATGATGCAGGCGTTTGGCGTTCGAAGACGAAGGACGCGCGTTCCGTCGATACGGCTTTGCCCGGCGCAACCATCCATTTACCCGTCGGGCTCGCCGGATTTACTCAGAACCGCTCGATCTCCGCGAACGGCAGCCTGCCGCCGTGCACGTGCATGGCGCCGAACTCGGCGCAGCGCTGCAAGGTCGGCACCGCCTTGCCGGGGTTGAGCAGCCCGTGCGGGTCGAACGCGCCCTTCACGGCGTGGAACTGCGCAAGCTCCGGGGACGCGAACTGCACGCACATCTGGTCGATCTTCTCCACCCCCACCCCGTGCTCGCCGGTGATCGTCCCCCCGACCTCGACGCACAATTCGAGGATCCGTGCACCGACGCGCTCGGCCGTCTCGAGCTCGCCCGGCACGTTCGCGTCGTAGAGGATCAGCGGGTGCAGGTTGCCGTCGCCGGCGTGGAACACGTTCATGATGCGCAGGCCCGATTCCTCGGAGAGCGCCTTCATGCGGTTGAGCACCGCCGGCAGTTCGCGCCGCGGGATGGTGCCGTCCATGCAGAGGTAGTCCGGCGAGAGCCGGCCGGCGGCGGGGAAGGCGGCCTTGCGCCCGGCCCAGAAGCGCGCGCGTTCGGCCTCGTCGCGCGCCACCCGCACTTCGGTCGCCCCGCAGCGGTGGAGCACCGCGCGCACCTCCGCGATCCGGTCCTCGACCTCCGCCTCGATGCCGTCGAGCTCGCAGAGCAGGATGGCGGCGGCATCGGTCGGATAGCCCGCGCCGCAGAAGTCGTCGGTGGCGCGGATCGCGAAGTTGTCCATCATCTCCAGCCCGGCGGGGAGGACGCCCCCGGCGATGATCGCGCCCACCGCCGCGCCGGCGCTCTCCACGTCCTCGAACGCCGCAAGCAGCACCCTCGCGCAGGCGGGCTTCGGCAGGAGCTTCACCTTGACCTCGACCACCACCCCGAGCAGCCCTTCCGAGCCGGTCATCAGCGCCAGCAGATCGTAGCCGGGGGCGTCGAGGGCGCCGCTGCCGATGGTCATGCGCTCCCCGTCCACGGTGATCACGGTGAGCTCCAGGACGTTGTGCACGGTGAGGCCGTACTTCAGGCAATGGAGCCCGCCCGCGTTCTCCGCGACGTTGCCGCCGATGCTGCACGCGATCTGCGAGGAGGGGTCCGGCGCGTAGTAGAGCCCGAGCGGCGCGACGTGCTCGGAGATCGCGAGGTTGCGCACCCCCGGCTGCACCCGCGCCACGCGGTTGACCGTATCCACCTCCAGGATCCGGTTGAGCTTCGCGAGGCTCAGCAGGACCCCGCCGGCCAGCGGCAGGGCGCCGCCCGAGAGCCCCGTGCCCGCCCCCCGCGCCACCACCGGGACGCCGAGGCGCGAGCAGGTGCGCATCACCTCCTGCACCTGCCCGACCGTCTCGGGGAGTACCGCGACCAGCGGGACCTGCCGGTACGCGGTGAGCCCGTCGCATTCATAGGGCTTCAGCGCCTCCTCGGTGTGGAGCACGGAGGCTTGGGGGAGGAAGCGGCGAAACGCTTCGAGCAGGGCGCGCTTGCGCTCATCGAGGTCCGCGGACGTCGTCGTGTCGCTCATTGCTTTCCTGTCGGTGCATGATCCGGTCGAGCCGGATGCTCACGCTCCAAGGGCGTCATGCGCGCCTTCCTGTTACGCGCACCGCCCGGGGACCCGAGGGGCGCCGTGCATCGCGGCATCGGAATCGCCTCGGGCGATCGTGACCATCAAGCCTCGGCCCGGTGGCGGTCGGGGTCGCTTTCAGTCCCCGTGCGGCCCCGGAACAGCTCGCGCACCGCTTCGCTGTTCTCGAGCCCGGACCGTTCGCCGTAGCAGAGTACGGGCACCAGGCGAGGCCGGGCGCCGCGCACCCGGGTCACCGGTGCAGCGTCTGCCGGCCACCGAAGATGAGCAGGGTGCCTGCCGTGAACGGCAGCTCGATCACGCTGCCGCGGTCGCCGTCCAGCACCGCGCCGACGATCGCCTTCTCGTCACCGGTGAATCATAGCGCGCAGGATTCGCGATTGGTCGGCGCGCACTCGATTATTCGTGCAGCCGGCATACCCGCGAGGGCTCCGAATCGTTCGCCAAAGGAGATATGGGCCGGATGACTGTGGTCGCCCGGGCCATCCTCGATCTGCTGCGGGACCCTGGCCGTGTTCAACGCAGCCGATGCCGTTCGATCCGCATCCGCAGCCGGAGGCTGGTGAGAAATGCGGGCCAGGTCGCGGAGCCGGAGAAGCGGGCCGCGGGTGTTATCGTTGGAGCGGGTCGCCGGGCACAGCGGGAGAGGCGGACATGAGGGCAGCCGGATACGCACCGGGGGAGGATTCCGTGGAGAGCGTCCGGGAGGCGTTGCGCGCCTGTCTCGGCCGGTCTCACCGGCAGGCGTGGGGCATGCCGGCCGGCTTCTACACCTCGCCGGAGTTCCTGGCGCTCGAAGTCGACGATCTGTTCCGCAAGGAATGGGTCTGCATCGGCCGCGTCGAGGAGGCCGCGGCGCCCGGCGATTACTGGACGGTCGATCTGCTCGGGGAGCCGCTGCTGGTGGTACGCGCCGGGGACGGGCGGTTGCGGGTGTTCTCCAACGTCTGCCGGCACCGCGGCATGCCGGTCGCGGGCGGGCGCGGCCATGCCCGGCACTTTCAATGCCCCTACCACGCATGGACCTACGATCTGCGGGGGCGGTTGCTGCGAGCGCCGCTCATCGAGGCGCGCGAGGACTTCGACCAGGCCGGTTGCGGCCTGCCCGAGGTTGCCACGGAGGCATGGCAGGGTTTCCTCTTCGTCAATCTCGACGGGCAGGCCCCGCCCCTCGCGCCGCGGCTCGAAGACCTGCTGCCGCTGGTGCGCAACTACCACCTGGAAGAGATGGTGCTCGGCCACTGCGAGACCGAGGCGTGGGGGACGAACTGGAAGTGCCTGACCGAGAACTTCATGGAGGGCTACCACCTCTCCACCGTGCACTACGAGACCCTGCACCCGATCACCCCGACCCGGCTCTGCGAGCACTTCCCGGCGGGTGAGGGATACCTCGGCTACTACTCCAGGTTCCCGCCCGGCCTGCCTCAACGCGGCCGGTACCACCCGGACCTCACGGACGCGGAACGCAACTGCTCGGTGATGTTCGCGATCATGCCCGGGCTGGTGGCGAGCGCGGCCGGGCACATGACGACCTTCATCTGCATGCAGCCGGAGTCGGTGGACCGCGTTCGGGGCAAGCGCGGGATCATCTTCGGCGGTCCCGACATCGGGGACGGCGAACGCCGGGCGGTCGTGGACCTCTTCGAGCGGACGATGGCCGAAGACAAGGTGCAGCTCGCGAACCTCCGGCGTGGCCTCGGTGCGCGCAGCTTCCGGCCCGGCCCGCTGGGGCCGCCCGACGTCGAAGGCACGGTCTGGGACTTCTACCGGTACATGGCCCGCCGGCTCGGCCGGGGGTGACCGGCTCCACCGGACACGCACGGACGCCGGAGGTGAGGACCACTTCGGCGCCGAGGCCGGGGGTGACCGGTTCCACCGGATACGCACGGAGCAATTCGAGGCAGCGCGGACGGCATCGCAGGCAGAGGGGATTGCACCGGACCTGCACGGAACGATGGCAACGGGCGGCACGGGCCGGAGGGGCTTGCCGCCGATGCGCCAATCAACGGGCACGGGCCGGCGCACGCTTCACCAGCCGCTCCACCGCGCGAGGTCGCGGTCCCGGGAATCGCGCACCTCCCGGAGCGCCAGCGCCTGCACGATCGGCGAGGTGCGCAGGCTCACCGGCCAGTAGCGGCGCTGCTTCTCGAGCGGCACCGGGTCGTGGCGCACCATCCGGTACAGGCCGTATACGCCGACGCAGCCGTGAGCGGCGGCCAGCGACCAGAACATCCCCGGTGGCCCGGTGAGGCCCATCGCCAAGGCGGCGATCGAGGGCCCCAGGGTGAGCCCCGCGCCGCTGACCAGGACCAGGGTGGCGCTCGCGGCGACCATCTGCCGCGGCGTGAGGTGATCGTTGGTATGTGCGCCGCACAACGAGTAGAGCGGCAGTGACGTGCCGCCGAGCAGGGCGGTCAGGCCGATGAGCGCCGCGTACGAATCCGCGCCGCCCACACCCGCGCCGAGCGCAGCGCCGGTCGCGACCCAGGCGATCGCCACGATCACCTTGCGCCGGTCGAAACGGTCGGACAGCCAGCCGATCGGCCATTGCAGGATCAGCCCCCCGAGCAGCGCCGCTGCGATGAAGAAGGAGAGCCGGTCCACCGCCAGCCCGATGAGGGTGGCGTAGACCGGCCCCATGGCGAACAGGGCGCTGTGCGCGATGCCGATCAGGAAGGCGCCGCCCACGCCGAGCGGAGACGCCCGGAACAGGGCGCGGACGCCGATGGATTCCGGCGCATCGAACGCGGGCGCGCGCCCGGCGCTCAGCGTGATCGGGATCAGGGCGAAGGAGATCAGGACCGAGACCAGCACGAACAGCTCGAAGCCGAGCGGATCGTAGAGGTTCATGAGGAGCTGGCCGCCGCCCAGGCCGCCCATCATGATGATCATGTACACCGACAGCAACTGGCCCCGGGTCTTGTTCGTCGCCGCGTCGTTGAGCCAGCTCTCCGCCACGACGTAGAGCCCGGCGATGCTGAACCCGGTCACCAGCCGGATCAGGCCCCAGGACAGCGGCGAGACGAAGAGCGTATGCAGCAGGGCGGCCCCCGACGCGGACGAGGCCAGTGCGGCGAAGACCCGAACGTGGCCCACCTTGGCGAGCAGGCGCGGCACGATCCAGGAGCCGGCCATGAACCCGGCGAAGTAGCCGGTCAGCACCAGCCCGGTGGTGCCGGTGCCGAATCCTTCCAGGGTGGCCCGCACCCCGAGCAGCGTGCCCTGGAGGCCGTTGCCAAGCATGATGAGGGCGATGCCCAGGAGCAGGGCCCAGGCGCTGGCGATCGCGGCGAGCATGGCGGGGAGGCGGGGCGTGGAGGTGAACGGAGAGGCGGAGGAGCGGAACGCGGACGCGGAAGGACCGGGATGCGGACGCGGAGGGAGCGGAACGCGACCGGCTTCAGGCGCGCGCGCCGGCGCCGCGGATCTGCGCAAGGGTTGCGCGGGTCGTGATCAGCTCCGGGTCGATCCGCAGCTCGACGAGGGCCACGCGCCCGGCGGACGCCGCGGCCTCGAATGCGGCGGGGAACTCGCCGGTGCGCTCCACCCTCGCGGCGAAGGCGCCGAAGCTCTCCGCCCAGGCCACGAAGTCCGGGTTGGTGAGGCCGGTGGCGATCGCGCGGTCGGGATACTCCCGCTCCTGGTGCATGCGGATCGTCCCGTACATCGAGTTGTTCACCACGAGGATGACGGGGTCGATCCCGTAGTGCACCGCCGTCGCGATCTCCTGCCCGGTCATCAGTGCGCCACCGTCGCCGCAGAACGCCACCACCGGGCGGTCGGGGTAGACGTGGCGGGCCGCGATCGCGGCCGGAATCCCATAGCCCATAGCCCCGCTGGTCGGGCCGATCTGGGTCGGGAACCGGCGGTAGACGTAGTGGCGGTGCATCCACGCGGAGAAGTTGCCGGCGTCGGTGGTGAGGATCGCCTCCGGGGGAAGCCGCTCGCGCAGGCAGGCCATCACCTTCCCCATCTCCACCGGTCCCGGCAGGCCGGCGGTCGGCTCGACCGATTCGAGGTACTCGGCATGGGCGACGGCGGTGGATTCGCGCCACGCGCCCGAATCCACCGGGGGCATCGCGGCGGCGGCCCGCAGGAACTCGGCCGAGCCCGCGCAGATCGCGAGGGCCGGCCGGTACACCCGGCCGAGCTCGCCGGGGTCGGGATGGACGTGCACGAGCGTCTGCCGCGGGCTCGGCGGCGCCACGAGGGTGTAGCCGCGCGTGGTCATCTCGCCCAGCCGCGCCCCGATCACCAGCAGGAGATCGGCATCGCGGACCCGCTCGGCGAGCTTCGGATCGATCCCGAGCCCGAGATCGCCCGCGTAGCAGGGATGGGTGTTGTCGAGGCGATCCTGGCAGCGGAACGACGCCGCGGTGGCGAGCGCGTTCGCCTCCACGAACCGTCCGAGATCCTCGCTCGCCCGCACGGACCAGCCTCCGCCGCCGGCGATCGCCAGCGGGCGGCACGCGCCGGCGAGCAACGCCCGCAGGGCCGGGATCGCATCGCCCGCCACCCCCGGCGTGACCGCCGTGTACCGGCCCGTATCCGCGACGGTGGTCTCCTCGACCAACACGTCTTCCGGCAGCGCGACCGCCACGGGTCCCGGCCGCCCTGAGCACGCACGGTGAAACGCCTGGCTCACGAGCTCGGGGATCCGCGCCGGATCGTCGATCTGGACGACCCACTTGCACAGCGGCGCGAGGAACCGCCGGTATTCGATCTCCTGGAACGCCTCGCGATCGGAGTGCCCGCGCTCGACCTGGCCGATGAACATCACCATGGGCGTCGAGTCCTGGGCCGCGGTATGCAGCCCCGCCGCGGCGTGGCAGGCGCCGGGACCCCGCGTGACCATGACCACCCCGGGCCGCCCGGTGAGCTTGCCGCAGGCTTCCGCCATGTTCGCGGCGCCGCCCTCGTGCCGGCAGGTGATGGTCGCGATCGCATCGCGCGCGTCGTAGAGGGCGTCGAGGGCCGCGAGATAGCTCTCGCCCGGCACGCAGAAGACGGTGTCGACGCCGTGGATCCGGAGGGCATCGACCAGGACCCGACCGCCGGTGCGCCGATTGCCTTGCGTCATGTCCGTCACCGGCGTGGGTGGATCGTGGGGGCGCGGATCTTCGCATGGAACAAGCGGAAAGATGTATATGTCGAGGAGGCGATGTCCCGGATGCGATGCACGATGCCGTTCAGGGGGTGGCGGCACTTGTCCTACCTCAAAGGTACAAGCTGGATCCTGCCGGATGCGATGCGCGATGCCGTTTCAGGGGGGGCGGAGGCTGCGCGCAATTCGTGGTGATGGCGGTGGCGGAAAGGATCCCGATCTGCGGACATCGCCGGGAATCGGCCGAGGGGAGGTCATCGGCACCCTGATCGAGAGCAAGGACGAGTCGGATTTCCGGGCACGGCTCGAACGCTTTCGGCGCCAGAGCTGACCGGCGGTGTCCGCTGTCGAATGGTAGTTCTCGCCCAGGAATTCTCCTTTCAATAAGGAGAATTATCGCTTAAATTCTCCTTCTGGAAAGGAGAATCGGGACAATGGCGGAAACGTCTCTACCTCGTCTGACGCGGATTCTCGGCGAACAACTCGCCGCATCCGTGCGGATGCCTCTGCCCGTGCACACCAGGCGCCGCATCTTCGGACCGGCAGGGTTGCCGGGCAAGGCCACGGCGATTGTCGGGATGCGCCGGGCCGGAAAGACCACCTTCCTGCATCAGCTCCGCCGCGAGCGTATCGAGGGTGGCACCTCCAGGGAGCGGCTGCCGTACCTTTCCTTCGAGGACGAACGCCTCGCGGGCCTCGATGCCTCCCACCTCGGTGTGCTGGTCAACGAATACCACCGGCGGTTCCCCGGTCCCCATGGGGCCGCTGCGGCCGTCACGTGGTGTTTCGACGAGATCCAGCTCGTCCCCGGTTGGGAGCGCTTCGTCAGGCGGCTCCTCGACGGCGAACGAGCCGAAGTGTTCATCACCGGATCGTCGGCGGCCCTGTTGTCCCGGGAGATCGCCACCGCGCTTCGGGGACGGGCGTGGCAGGTCCTGATCCATCCCTTCAGCTTCGAGGAAGCGATTCGCCACCGGGGAAGCTCAGGCTCGGAGGAGGGGTCGGAATCCGAGGCTGCCGCCTTTCTGACGGGCCGGGGACGTTCGTGGCTGGAGCGGGCATTGCTGGATTGGCTGGAGGCCGGCGGCTTTCCGGAGGTGCAGGGACTCGACGCGGCGACCCGGCAGCGGCTCCTGCGGGACTACGTCGACGTGGCGATGCTGCGCGACGTGGTCGAACGCCACGACGTCCGCAACGTAGCGGGCCTGCGCTGGCTCGTGCGGCATCTGCTGGGGAACGCCGGGTCGCGGTTCAGCGTCGAGAAGTTCCACGGGGCGCTCAAGTCACAGGGCCTCGCGATCGCGCGGGACACCCTGCACCAGCTTCTCTCGCATCTGGAGGATTGCTTTCTGGTGCGGATCGTGTGGATGGAATCGAATTCGGAGCGCCAGCGCATGGTGAATCCGCGCAAGGCATATCCCGTCGATCCGGGGCTGATTCCGGTGTTCGACCGCACCGGACGGGCGAATACGGGCCATGCGTTGGAGACGGCGGTCCTGGTGGAGCTGGAGCGCCGAGGGTTCGACGTCACGTATTTGCGCACGCCGGAAGGTTACGAAGTCGACTTCCTGGCCCGGATCCCGGGCGGCGGCATGGAGCTGGTTCAGGTGTGCGCGGATCTCTCCGATCCGGCGACCGCCGCTCGCGAGTTCCGCGCGCTCGCCGCCGGGGGCGTTCTGTTTCCGCAAGCCCGCAAGCGGTTGTTGACGCTCACGCGAGACGGGCTTCCCGCCGAGGCGCCGGCGGACGTGGAGGTCCAGGCTGCGTGCGAGTGGTTGCTGGCGCCGGCGGCGGCGGCGGAGGTCGAGGGCTGTCGTAGCTCGTGATCGTAGATCGCCGGGTCGGGGGCGTACCTGGACGGAAGGGCCAATCGGGCAAATCGGGTGGGTCGGAATACGCCGGAATACGCCGGAATGAGCCGATAGTCGCACAACTCTTTGATTATTATGGATAATCAGGTAATTCAAGGAGCCCGAACTACGGATATAGCCGGAAATTGGCCGAATTGCGCCGCTGGCGCATTCACCGGGGCCACGTTCCGGTGATCTGATTTTCGGTGCGCATTGAAAGAGGGATGACGCCATGGTACGTACCCAGATACATCTGACCGAAGACCAGCATCGGGAACTGACCCGCTATTCCCGACGCGTGGGGATCTCGATGGCGGAAGCAGTACGGTGTTGCGTCGATGCGTAGCTCGTCCGTAACGAGGTAACCCCAATGCGCGATGAGCGGGCACGTACGGCGCTCGCCAAATATGGAGATCTACAGATCTCGCTTCATGAGTCTTTCCGCTGCGACACCTCCGAGAGTTTCCGATAGCCAAGGCTCTTTTCGCAGCTCATCAGGTGGACTCGTGGTGGTGGTTACTATGTATTGAAACAATGGCTGTGTAGTCGCAGTTTCCAAATTATAAGTGAAGTAAAACAGCCGTTGATAGACGCTGAGACCAAGATCGGCCTCACGCGGACTATCGTGGATCAGAAAAGCAGGTAGATGGGTACGTCCCTCGATACTCATGCACATGACCGCCAAATCAAAAGCGATGACTTTGAGCGATTCGATAGCCGCAGTTGTTCTTTCACCACCCAATTCCACGGATGATCGGAGACCGTTGCCGTCGAGTGAAATTGTTCCCGTAGCGTCCGTTCCGACAACCTCTCGGATAATGGCGTTAAAAAATCTGGAGAGTTTATTGAAAACATTTCCTTGAGCATCACGGAAGGCTTCCGCTCGACCACGTTTTGTTTCAATTTCTTCTCCGATCGCGCTGGCGCAAACTTGAGCCTGTTCCTGTTCGTTCAATAGGTGATTCAATCGTTCGACGTCGTCGATCAACTGGCGAGCTTTGAACCAATCCTCTACCCGGGTATCTCTCGCATGTTCCGTCGTTCGCAGCCGTTTATGTAAAATATCAGCATGTTCGCGCGCGGGCTTCAACGCCCGTGTGATTCGGGTTTGCTCGCTGTGATTTTTCCTCAGTCTGTTCTGTTCTTGTGCCTGCTCCTTCTGCAGATTTGCCAATCGTTCCCTGATCTCAGTCAGATTCGGAAGTTTGTGTGACAGCTTGCAGCCTTCGGCCAGTGTTCGATCGACAGGCACTTCACAAATTGGACATATCAAGTGCTTCGAGTTGTAAGCACTAGCCGACACGGCCGGTAACTCCCCTTCGATACGGCGAATCAGTGACTGAATTTCTGGCTCTTGTGCTTTAAGTACAGACAAATTCTTTTCCAAATCATTAATTCGCTTCCGTGCTACATCAGTTTCTGAGCGTAATGCGTCAAGATTGGCTACATCTGCGTCAAAATTGACTCCGACCAATCGAGCCAAATTGGATTTTGCGGATGTTCGTAGAGGATCTACGGCCATCCGCCCCGGAAGTAACTCTTCGTGATCCAAGTGAAGTGCTTTGATCAATCGGGAGCGTATACGGTCTACCTCCAATGCCGTCCGGTTAATGTCTCGGCTGGCTTTTCCGTGATCATTTTCCAGTTTTCTGATTTCTGCACGGAGTGCATACTCCTCTGGAACGATAGCACGAATCAACGCTCTCAGCGTGTCCAAAAGTTGTTGGACCGAGAGGTTGCGCACTAGAGATCCGGAATTAGAATCCGCAGATCGCCAGTCCAAAGGCTTGTCGAACCGGCACTCCTGATCACGAGACAACCAGGCAAGTGCCGACAGCCACACGTCCCGGGAGTGATCTCCAGCAGCAATTCTCATTAAATCGTCGAGTAGAAAGTTCGCTGCGATCGCATCGAGGAACGGCTCGATACCCGTTGCTGTGAGGCTCCCGTTCGCTGCCTGATCCAGGTCTACGTTCTTGACGGCAAAATGGTGCCGTCCCGTTCCAATTGGCCGGATCACGGACCATTTGATTCCATCAATCACCACTTCGGCACCGACCCTCCCTTCCGGGAAAGCCTGGACGATACGATCGCGTTGCTCATCCGGTGCAAAGCGATCCTCTCCGAGGCAATATCGAAGCAAACGGCAAAACAGTGTTTTGCCGCTACCATGACCGACGATGGCATCTTCATTCAACGTACTGGCCCGGTCAGCGGGGTCAGGCGCCCAGATGATGTTGAGGCCCGGGCGTAGTCTGATTTCACGCAGCATGACTCCCGGTTTGTTCCAGATCACAAGACGGCCCACCCAGAACCTCGGCTCGGACCGGACTACATCGGGTTCGATCTCCAAGTCTGCATACCCAAGCAGGTCAAGCTGCTTCTTCATCGACCCAATCCCGAATCAAAGCTGGAAGCATCTGAACGATCTCGTCGTCGCCGCGCCGAAGCAGGGTGTTCAATACTACGCCCACACGCCCATCGGGCCATCCTTCGGTATGAATATCATCCAGGCCCTGCCCTGGCGCCCAGGTCCGCGTGTTCAGGTCTTCGATCAAGCCACCGGTGCCCCGAAGCTGCCTGACAGCGTTTCCCCAAGCATGAGCCGGAGGTTGAAGCGGGGTTACATCCAGGGGTAACGGATCGGCCTGGGAACCGATCAAGCGCCGCCAGTGTGCCGCTTCCGTTTCCGGCAACGAAGGTATGATCAACGTGGGTTCCATCGCTAAAAGTGCCGCGAGTCGGATTCGACGTATCGGCGCAGGACCACTAGCAGCCTTCAAAACCGCCGCAAGGACGGCCAGTTCTTCGCCGATATGATCCGTTGTCGGTCTGGCCCATGCTCCATCAGGCAAGTCCGTCAGTTCGACCAAGGCAACTCTACGTCTAACTGTGCGGGGTGGATGGCAACAGCGGGGATCGGCAGGCGGCGGATCGAGACGGGTACGGTAGGATTCGCCGATACTGACAGCTTCCAGGATCGCATCATACATCTCAAGGATGGCGCGTTTGGTACGGAACTCGCCAAACTCTTTCTCGTCCTTGCGACGTATGATGGGGAAGGTGTTCATGATGTAGGCGACGGCATCACGCGGTTTGGGGAAATGGCGTTCAAGCTCCACAAGCTCTGCGAACGTTTCATCGCAAGGGCAGCCCTCGGAACGCCGTGCGGGGCACCAGTTGCCACGCTCGTCTATGGGCAAGTACAGATGAAAAAAGGCGGCGTCCAGCTCGCAGCGGAGGAGGAAGCGGCGGTTCTCGTCCCAACGGAATGGGGGGCTGTCCCTCCCGCAGTCTTTCGCGAAAGGCTCAAGCTCCCAGGATACATAGGTCAACTCCAGAGCGCGGGTAAGCAACCAATCATGAATCGTTTCTCCGCTATCTATCCAAGGCGCCGGCTTGCCGAATATCGTCGGAGGCAAAGCGGGAATTTGCTTGGCGATGAAGAAGCTGAGATGTTTACCACCCACTTTGAGTCGCGTGGCGAAATCACAGACGAAGCTTGATAATAGAGACGGAAATACCTCCGCTGATTCAGCAGATACCGTCCATACTGGAAGGTTGTTCCCGACGGCCGAAAGGGGGAACACTCCACCGATAACTGTCCTCTCATCGGTACTTGCGGTGACATCACGATAACCCATCAGCCAGCGTGGTGAGGCGTGATGTAAAAGACTCTCGGCGAAGATCATTACCTCGGCTTCATCATGCAAAGGTGGCACAGAGCCGAGAATACGGATGTAGCGGGAAGCAAAATGCAAATATGTCGATATGGCAGATTTATCAGCGGCGTACCAAGCAGTACGGATACGATGATCGGTCTTTATTTTCTTGATAGATTCAGCAGGTAGATAGTTTGGTCCAAGTGGTTCTATGCAAGCAGGATTGTTTCCACATAATCCAATTTGGATCGGGGCAAAATCTGAAGCAAATGAATGATACCCTACAAAATCGATCCAGTTATAGAAAAGAGCCTTCAACACGGCTTCAGTCGAAGCACCGAAATGTTGTCGTAGCCAATTTGCAAACAACAGATGAGCAACTCCAAGAAGTATTGAGTACGTATTGCGGTCACGCAGAGCGGTCAACAATCCCTTGGGCAGATCGGCGACTCGCAAATGTACCTCTCGCGCTTCTACCCAATAGCGTGGGAGTACAGTCAGAGTTGGGTCTTGCTTATCTGGTAAAGATACATCGGAGAAAACATCCTTCTTTCCCTCTTTGTGATAATCAGCCCACCAGTGATCGAAGTGGTGGAGCATCTTTGCCTCGTACAAAGGCAGATATTCCGAACTGTCCTTGCGGAACACGTTGCCCACTAATTCCCAATCTTCGGCTTTGAGGTATTCCCGCGTGCGGAAGAGATTGGAGTCATTGGACATGTCGAACATTCTGTTGAACTGGATGCCCCACGGATTCTCTGCGGGTCGTCCGTCCCGTGCCTCGCGGACCAGCACCGGTACCCGGCGATAGATGGCCTTGGTCAGCTCGGCGTCCTTGCGGGAGCGGAAGATCGGGCAGGTGCGGGTGTTGGGGTTCAGGAGGGTGATGTCTTCGGGGGAGAGGGTGAAGCGGCGTTCTGGATCGCGCAGCTCCTCCACGGCGTGGGCGAAGAACACGAACTCGGCGCCACCGGTGGTGGGTTGTTGACCAGTGCCGGCGTCGAGCTGTCGGCCGGTGACGGGCCGTTGGTCGGTGATGGGCCGTGGGCCGTTTCCGACGGTGAACAGGCAGAACTTCATGCGGCTGTCGACATCGGGAAAGAGACCACGCCGATTCTCGAAGTCGAACAGGCTGGCGAGCGCCTTGGTCTCCACCCACTGCTGTCCCACAAAGTGTGCGTGAAAGAGGACCTGAATCATCCTGTGATGTTATGATTGAGTTTGCGAAAGCAACCAAATCACAGGAGATCCAGGTCCATGGCCCACAATAATACCGTGTTGGCGCAATTTCTCAAGTTGGTGCCGAGACATGAATTCGAGAGGGATGCGGCGCAACACCACAAGGGGCGAAAGTTGCGCAAGATGACGCGCTGGAACCAGTTTGTGGCGATGTTCATGGCGCAGTTGTCGGGGCGGAGCAGCCTGCGCGACATCGTGGCCAATCTGGCTACGCATCCCCACAAGCTCTACCACCTGGGGGTCGGCAGCGTAACGAGGTCTTCGTTGGCCCGTGTGAACGAGGAACAACCGTACCGGCTCTATGAGAGGATGTTCGAGCGGGTGTTGGCGCGCTGTCAGAGGTCGGCGCCGGGTCATGGCTTTCGCTTCAAGAGCAAGCTGTACTCGTTGGATGCGTCCACCGTGGACTTGTGCTTGTCGATGTTTCCGTGGGCGAAGTTCAAGCAGACGAAGGGTGCGGTGAAGTTGCATGTGGGCATTGACCACGGAGGGTATCTGCCGACGTTTGTGCGCATCACCGACGGCAAGAGGTCGGACATTGAGGCGGCGAGAGTGTTGGAAGTGCCGAGAGGGAGCATTGTGGTGGCGGACCGTGCGTATGTGGACTTCGCGTGGCTCAAGCACCTGAATACACAGGGAATTTCTCTTGTCACCCGCATGAAGAAGGGGATCAGGTATGCGGTTCGGGAACGTCGTGCGGTGAAGCGAAGGCAGGGCCTCACCAGCGATCAAATCATCGTGTTGACGAGTACGCATGGTGCGAAGAGGTATCCTGGGGCGTTGCGCCGAATCGGATACCGGGACGCTGAGACGGGCAAACACTACGTCTTCTTGACGAACAACTTCGACTTGTCGGCGAAGACCATTGCGGACATTTACAAGGCAAGATGGCAGATAGAGTTGTTTTTCAAGTGGATCAACCCGATTGTTGCATAAACGTGCGACAAATAGACGTCAGGCGACGGCGTTCAGTGTTGCGAGAGCCTGCCGGAGCTCTCTTTCGAGCCTTTCGTTGCTGTTCATGGAGAGGACCAATTTGCCGGCGGGGCGAATCATGCGCCCGGCGCGTTGGATGAGGGTACGGCGAAGGGTTCCAACCTCCCGGAAGCACCACAGCGCGGCGCGCTTTGCGGTGGTGCCACGGGCGCGAGGGTCGAGTTGGATCTGCAGCTCGCGAGTGAGGTTGTGAGCAACAATGCCGGCGAACATGTACAGTTGGTTGCCGACTCGGGTCTTGACCGGTATGTAATCCATCTGGCAATGCGTCTTGAGTTCGGCGAAGATACCCTCCTGCGAACCGCGGCCTTCGTGGAAGGCGACGACCTTGCGTGGGGTCATTCGTTTGTTGGTGACGATGACCTTGAATTCGTACCCGTATTCGGTGGGCTGGAACAGGTCGAGTTGGATCGGCAGCTTGTGTTGGCATCTGACCTGCTTTCTGATGAAGATGAAGCGATAGCGGGCGTTCCACGACTTCGGCTTCCAGCGGGTCTCGAAGTAATCGAGCCCGACCGCCATGCGTCGCCATCGTTTTCTGCCTTCGACCAGTTCCTTGAGGGCGGCAAAGCGCTCGAAAGGAACCGAGATGGTGAATTCGACCCCCGACGAATGCAGTCGTTCAGCGATGGTTTCGTTGAAAAATGCGCTGTCGATGCGAGTCTCTACCTTTGCACGGGGAAGGCACGAGCGCACGTGGCTGATACAGTGGCCGATGAAGGTGTCGGCCCCGTTGGAGTCGTGTACGTTTCCAGGACGATGGTGAACGTCGAGGATCTGGTCGGTCTGGGCGACGGTGCAAAAGAGGGGGTAGTAGCTGCGCGCGCCCTTCTTTTTCTTGTTGAAACCCACTGCGGTTCCTTCGGCATGCCGCCCGGTGCTCAACACCGACCCGTCGTAATCGAGCGTCACTCTCGAAAATCCCTCGTCTACCAGACGCTCCATGACCAGATGTCTCGATTCACTTCGCACTTTGGCGACACTTTGTTCATCTGCACTGGCGAGCGACCGGCTGAGCGTGGATACGTCCGGCAATCGCTTCAGACCGAGAACCCGTTTGACCATCTCGTCATCACGGTAGTAGTCCACGTCTCGCAGCCGCCGGTGTCCGATGATCAGATGCACGACCAGCAGCATCATGATCATATGATGGCCGTAAATCGGATTGGCCTTCAGGTGGCGGAAACATCGCCACAACCGTTCTTTGATGCCGATGAGAGAGAAGAGGTGTTGAAAGACGATGAGTCCCGAATACGATGTCAGGCTCTGCTCTTCGAATCGGATGTCGAGACCCAGCTTGGCTTTACCTCGAACGTCGGCTCGGCTATGCTTCATCTTCGTGGTCTCCGTTTCGCTTGGTACGTTGTTGTTGGCAACGACTATTGTACCAGCTTCGGAGACCACGTTTCTCTCTATTACATTCGTTTCACAAATGACTCCGTACGACTTTGCACAAGATTCAGGAATATCGCGTGTGGCTTATTCTCACTGGCAGTGAACTTGAGCCACACGCTGTTTCGGTCTGAAAACCCCGTGTTTTGTGCAGCGAACGCATGTCTGGGTGGAAATGTTATGCAACTGGCAGGTCAAGCAACATCTGAAGGTGAAGAGTTTTGTCGGTACATCGCGCAATGCAGTATTGACGCAGCTCTGGATTGCGATGTGCGTATATCTGTTGCTTTCGTACATCAAGTTCGTCAACCGATCAAGTTGGAGTTTGTACGAGATTTTGCGGGTGCTCCAACTGAACCTGTTCGATCGTCGCCCAATGATGGATCTCCTGGAGACACAATCAACACCCCCAGACCCGCCGCCGCAACTCAGGCTGAAATTCACCTGAACTTTATGGGACAGCAGTGGTCTCCACCACGTCCTGAAAGAAGAATTTGGTCGTGTCGTCGGTGGCGATGCCGGTGGGCAGCACGCATCCGGCACGGCCGTGCTCGTTCACGACGTTCCGCATCGCTTCGGCGAAGACGGCGTACAGATTGATGTCGCCCCGACCGCACAGGGGGTAGCGGCCAGTGTTGCGCATCAGATGGCTCCAGCCCTCGGATTCGCGCAAGTCGTCGAGGAAGCGCCGGTAGAGGGGGAAGTCATTCGTCTTCAGCGCCTGGATCATCCGCTTGCGCGCGGCGGCGGTGGGGGCGTCCGCGATCTCCGGCTTGCGCTCCGCGAACCATTCCTTTTCCTGGAGCTTGACCTTTTCCCACGGAGGGTTGCCGAGCACGCAGTCGAAACCGCCGTTCTCGAACACTTCCGGGAACGCGAGATCCCAATGGAAGAATCGATACCGGCGAGTGAGGCGTTCGACTTCCCGGCGTTGCGTGGGAGACAGGGCATCGGCGCCGGAGTCGAGGTCCGTGCCAGAGTCGGTACCAGAGTCCCTGCCGGAGTCCTTACCAGGGTTCGTGCCGGGGTCGAGGCCAGCATCAGCACCGGCGCCAGCGCCGAAGTCGGGGTCGAGGCCGAAGTCCAGACCGGCTTGCAGCCTCCTCACCGTCCTGGTGGTGATGCAAAGGGCGGGATCATCGCCGGTCCGCTTCGGCCACACGAAGGCGGCGCACCACGCATCCGCGACGCGCTGCTTCCGCCGGTATCCGGGAGAGACGATCAGGCGCTGGAACCGGGCTTCCTTGCGCCGCACTTCGTCCAGGGTGTCGTCGGGTGATTCGTCGATGTCCCGGCTGAGTGAAGCGATGCCGCCGTACTCCGGCCGCGGCTCGGCCACCATCAGGTCCATGACGTGCTGCACGTCCTCGCGCTCTACCCTGTTCTTCCTCTTGAGACCGGAGCAGACCTTCGCGTCGTCGCCCTGGATGGGCTTGAACGCCTCGTCGGGCAGGCCCGCCTCGATGAGCGCCGGCGTCGCCCCGAGCAGGCTGTTGCCGACGCGGATATGATGGTCGAGGAAAGAGAGCGGCTTGCCGGGCTCCAGGGCCTCCAGCCACAGGCTTACGCGGCAGAGCTCGGCGGCCATCGGGTTCATGTCCACGCCATAGAGGCAGCGGCCGATCACGTCGCGCAGCGCGTGCTGATGGAGCAGCGGGGAGGGCTCGCTGTCGCCCGCCGAATGCGCGCGCACGCGGGCCAGATGGCGGGCGAGGCGGTGGGCGGCGCCGACGAGGAAGTGGCCGGAGCCCACGGCGGGGTCGCAGACCTTGAGGTCGAGGATCGCCCGCTCCGCCTCGGCGCCGGTCTTGTCGCGGATCGTCGCTTCGACCACCGGGTCGAGGGCCGTATCGAGCAGGCATTGCACCAGCTCGTCGGGCGTGTAGTAGGCGCCCGAGGTCTTGCGCGCGTTGCCGGCGAACTC
The DNA here is from genome assembly GCA_958295465.1 of uncultured Gammaproteobacteria bacterium. Lineage (GTDB taxonomy): Bacteria > Pseudomonadota > Gammaproteobacteria > HK1 > HK1 > HK1. Next base: position 4,447,081 of record OY282353.1, on the reverse strand, counting down.
CGCGAAGGTGAAGCGCGCGCCGTCGCCGCCGAGCTGGGGTGTGAGTCCGAGCAGGCTCTCGTAGACCCCGCCCAGCTCCTCCGCGCCGAGGTTGCGGTAGTCCACCAGCCGCAGGACCCGGCCCTGACGGACGAAGGCGAGGCGGCGGAGCGATTCCAGGAAGTCGTAGTTGGCCAGCTCGGCGTCGTTGAGGGCGGCGGTGGAGGCCGGGTCCCAGAGAAAGCTGCCGAGGGCGGGGAGGGCGAGGGCGCGGCGGGCGGTCTCGAAGCGCGGGTCGCCCGAGAGCGCTCCCACCGGAAGCTGGAACTGGCGCCACAGGTCGCCGTGGCGCGAGCCCTTGATCCGGCCCGCCAGATCGCGCAGCCGGCCGGCGCCGTAGTACGCGGCGTAGCGTTCGCGGGCAATCCGCGCGGCGTCGGAATCGTCCCGGGGGTGGAGCAGCGGCTGTCCGTCGAGAAGGCGATCCTCCGCGACGAAGAGGAAGATCAGCCGGTACACGATGCGCAGAAGCTGGCCGTGGAAGTCGTCCAGCCCGATCTCCCCGGTGCGCAGGGCCTCGCGCAACGCGGCGTTCTTCGGGTGGCCGGTGAAGCCCGCGCCCAGGATTTCGAGGGCGCGTTCGACACTGCCGCGCAGCTCCCCGAGCGCCCGCGCGCCCTGACTGTCCGCCTCGCGGGTCCATCGTTCCAGCCAGCAGGTCTCGGGCCGGCCGCCGTCGCGCGGGGCGAAGCGCGTGGCGTGGGCCACGAGCCAGAGCAGCACGAAATCGGAGTAGACCTCGCCCGAGAACATCGCTTCGAGATCGAATTCGAGCCAGGACTGGCGGGAGAGGGCCTGGTTGTCCCGCAGGATGCGCAGGCGGAGGCCGTTCGAGACGACGGCCCACAGGTGGGCGTCGCTGCGGTTGAGGAATTCCTGCACCAGCCCGTGCGGGTTGGCGGACGCCGCGCCGCGCTGTCCGGCGGCGCGGCGGTCCAGCGAGAGGCCGCAGCCGAGGAGGTGGACGGGCGCCGGCCCGAAGAAGCGGCGGATGGCGTAGGTGCGCCCGCCGATCTCGGGGCCGGCGGTGGCGGGCAGGAGGCCGAACCCGAGCTCGCGCAGCAGCGGCAGGCTCCACCTGTCGTTGGTGAGGCCGGTGCCCGCCTCGCCCGCGGACAGGTTCGCGGCGGCGGCGCGGAACTCCGACCAGTGCCGGCGCAGGCGGTTCCAGGACTGGATGATAACCTCGTTCAGCCGCTCGCGGGCCGCGAGCGAGTAGTCCTCCGGCCGGGCGCCCGGCAGCTTCGAGCGGGGGTCGATCAGGCGCCGCAGAAGGTCCGGTGGCAGCAATCCGCCTTCGGAGCGGATCGTCTGGAATTCCTGGCTGTTGCGTCCGCGGGCCACGGTGGTTTGGTCTGTTTGGTCCGGTTCAGGGCCGCGCCGGCGGCAGGACCGGCAGCAGGACGTAGGCGCCCAGGACGTCCACGGGCAGCACGGGTTCGACGGCGATGCGGCCGGGGAGACGGTCCCGGTGCGGCGGATGAAATCGGGCAGCTTGCGGCAGGTTGTGCATCCACACGAACTCTATCCATGACCTCACAGGAATACTGTCCGCAACGGGACGATGAATCAAGGGGTTACGAAATCCGTCGCCGCCGAATTCGGCCCCTGGGGCACGTCCTCACCGTCTCAGCTATGAAAAAGTCGACGGATCACGAAGCAGATGGCCTACGACTCGATGGCACTTCGACCCGCCGAGTGACCATACGCCGAGACCGGGCCATGCTAAATTGAGTGAATCTTGATACAACTGCCGCCTCCACCGGGAATCCAGATGTGACGGTCAGACCCTTCAAGAGAGCGATTGGCTTTGTCGATTGGCATACCGCCGTCCTCGCGTCAGGTGCTGCGACACGGCCCGGCCGCCAGGACACCATCGCGGAGAAGACACTGAGGCACGTGGAACGCATCGTATCGGACTGCCTGAAGACGTCTGCGGAAGGATGGAAGTTCGAGGTACGGTTGCGTTTGTATGCGGGATGGCACAGTGGGAAGACGCGCACCGATTACTTCCATGGCATCGACAAGGTGATAGGAACATCACTGCTGTCCCACAAAGTGTGCGTGAAAGAGGACCTGAATCATCCTGTGATGTTATGATTGAGTTTGCGAAAGCAACCAAATCACAGGAGATCCAGGTCCATGGCCCACAATAATACCGTGTTGGCGCAATTTCTCAAGTTGGTGCCGAGACATGAATTCGAGAGGGATGCGGCGCAACACCACAAGGGGCGAAAGTTGCGCAAGATGACGCGCTGGAACCAGTTTGTGGCGATGTTCATGGCGCAGTTGTCGGGGCGGAGCAGCCTGCGCGACATCGTGGCCAATCTGGCTACGCATCCCCACAAGCTCTACCACCTGGGGGTCGGCAGCGTAACGAGGTCTTCGTTGGCCCGTGTGAACGAGGAACAACCGTACCGGCTCTATGAGAGGATGTTCGAGCGGGTGTTGGCGCGCTGTCAGAGGTCGGCGCCGGGTCATGGCTTTCGCTTCAAGAGCAAGCTGTACTCGTTGGATGCGTCCACCGTGGACTTGTGCTTGTCGATGTTTCCGTGGGCGAAGTTCAAGCAGACGAAGGGTGCGGTGAAGTTGCATGTGGGCATTGACCACGGAGGGTATCTGCCGACGTTTGTGCGCATCACCGACGGCAAGAGGTCGGACATTGAGGCGGCGAGAGTGTTGGAAGTGCCGAGAGGGAGCATTGTGGTGGCGGACCGTGCGTATGTGGACTTCGCGTGGCTCAAGCACCTGAATACACAGGGAATTTCTCTTGTCACCCGCATGAAGAAGGGGATCAGGTATGCGGTTCGGGAACGTCGTGCGGTGAAGCGAAGGCAGGGCCTCACCAGCGATCAAATCATCGTGTTGACGAGTACGCATGGTGCGAAGAGGTATCCTGGGGCGTTGCGCCGAATCGGATACCGGGACGCTGAGACGGGCAAACACTACGTCTTCTTGACGAACAACTTCGACTTGTCGGCGAAGACCATTGCGGACATTTACAAGGCAAGATGGCAGATAGAGTTGTTTTTCAAGTGGATCAAGCAACATCTGAAGGTGAAGAGTTTTGTCGGTACATCGCGCAATGCAGTATTGACGCAGCTCTGGATTGCGATGTGCGTATATCTGTTGCTTTCGTACATCAAGTTCGTCAACCGATCAAGTTGGAGTTTGTACGAGATTTTGCGGGTGCTCCAACTGAACCTGTTCGATCGTCGCCCAATGATGGATCTCCTGGAGACACAATCAACACCCCCAGACCCGCCGCCGCAACTCAGGCTGAAATTCACCTGAACTTTATGGGACAGCAGTGTAGGAACATATGCCAGCAAGACCCGTTCCTATCATGCAGGTCGCGTGGCGTTCCGGGGAGGAAACGGCGGCATTCAATTGGGCGACAAGCTCGCCTGCGTTCCGGGGAGGTTGGCGCGCAAACATGGCGTACACCTTCTCGACACATTGAGGCGCCGCCGAGATGGGAAACCAGAGGAGAAGATGGTGGATACGGCGCTCGTCGCGGACCTTCTCGGTCTCGTGAACCGGAGAGAGGCCGATCGATACCTGGTGGTTTCCGATGACGACGACATGTTGCCGGGAATCTTCGCGGCGGAAGCTGCAGGCGCTGCAAGCATGATGCTCAGCCGTCCGGGTATGAGCAGCAGATTCATGGCTCATGCGGCCGATCTTGTCCACACGTACCAGAACGTCAAGACATGAATGAGCTCCTGAAGAAAGAACTTGCGGACCTTCAACTCTTCGCCGATCCGTTCGAGGAGTTCAAGAGCGGGTCGCGTGCCGACGGATGGACGGCGAGCTTCGTACGCAAAGGAGAAGAAATATCGATTCAGCGTGAATCCAATGGAGCGATTCGGAAGCTGGCCGGGCCGGGACAGCAGAGATATCGAAATTTCAAGGGATTGCTCGTCAGCGAGACATTCGCCAATCTCGAACGCCTTGCCAGCACCCTGATGCATCGCACCGCGAATCTTGCCGATCCGGATACCGGATGCCTGAAAAAATTCTTGCCGGTCGCGGGCGAGATCCGTCGGAGCGACAGCCCCGACGAGCCCCTGACGTTCGATCGCGCCTGCGACATGCTGGAACGGCCTGAAGACCGGCTGCGTGTTTTTGTGATCGATGGAAGCGCAGGAGTCGGCAAGAGCCACCTCATCGAACGGATCGTGCGACGTCGAGCGGAGCCCATGTCGTACAAGTCGGGGAAGCCTCTGCTTCTCCATGTCGAGAGCCGTGGCAAGGTTCTTACATCACTCAACGACCGGATCGCGGGCACCCTTTCGAGCCTGCGCGCAAGCTTCTTCGAGGAGGAGCTGAAGCCGCTTATCCGGCGCGGTGCGGTTCAATTGGCGATCGATGGCTTCGACGAGCTTTCCGACAGCCGGGGATACGTCCGCGCCTGGGGCGCATTGCGGGATTTTATCCGCGATCTCGAGGGCAAGGGCACCTGTGTGCTGGCGGGACGAGACACGATGCTGGATCCGGCCACCGTGCAGGAGGGGTTGGGGAATACGGTCGGCGATGGCGACATCGTTTTTCTGCGCGTCCAGCATCCCCCGGCAGATCAGGTCCGGGTCTGGCTGTCCAACCACGAGGAATGGCGCGACGAGAGGGCGATATTGAATTCTCTTGAGAGACGAATCGAGGGCAGCGAATATCTCAGTCGTCCTTTCTTTATTTCCCAAATCGCTGATCTCGGGCCGGAACGCTTCCAGGATGCGCAAGGGGAACCTATTGCCGAGCTCATGGAGGGTATCGTCCGAAGAGAGGGCGAGAAATTGACTGGTGTTTCGGCCGACATCAGCACTGAACTCGCCGCCAAGCTTTACGGTGAAGTTCTCTCTGAAGTGGCCCGTATGATGATGGACGACGAGACCAATGAGATAGAAACAGATCTCGTCGAATTGCTGCTCGAAGAAGTGTTCACCGGTCATGCGAATCCGGAGATGGTCAACGCGCTGGTTCAACGCGCCAGGGCACTGGCTCTGCTGGAGGAAGGAAGGGGAGGGAACAATAAGCGTATGTTTCCTCATGAGACGGTCCGATCATATTTCTTTGCCCAGAATGTCTTCGACTATTTTCCAAAATATGGAGCGACCACCGGCCTGCATCGTGTCCCCTTGAGTGCCGACGACTTTCGGATATTCAACCGTGTTGCGCGGCGCAGGTTCATGAGCGATCAGGGACGACTTCGCGAGAACCTGCTCTCGAAGCTTCGCGAGCCAGGTGGTTACGACTATCTGAGGTCGAACATCGGAGGGCTTCTCCTGTCGTTCGCACCCCTGGAGGAGGATGGATTCGAAGACGATGTGCTCGTTCTTTCACATCTGGAGTTGCGGGACGTCTGGATGGCTGATCTTCTTGGGACCCAGAAGATCAATCTGAACGGTTGCAATATACACCGTCTGGACGTTCGAGGAGCGGATCTCGGCAAGGTGCTGTTTTCGAACACCGAAGTATTCGAGTTGCTTGCGGATCCTTTCGTGAAGTTCGGGGCAAGTGTTCCGGACATCCACTCCATTATTGTGTATGAACACGTCAAGGAAAATCGTCTGTTCAACAAAGAAGCGTCGGACTGGATCGCTGGGAAAACGCCGATGTTCGAACGCAACGATACGGGTCCGGACGAGAGATGGTACCTGCTGGAGAAATTCGCACGTATCTCGATGCGGCAGTATTCGATACGGTCCGTTGTAGATCAGATGGATCCGGCATCCAAAAAAGTCATCGCATCTCCGATGTGGCCCAAGCTGCGCGGGTTGCTGGAAAGGTACAATCGACTCAAGGTGGACACCACCCCTCCCGCCTCGGGACCGAAGTCGGTGTGGTTTCATCTGGTCGCGGGTGAGGAATTTCTGAACCCGGGACCGGCATCGCAGGAAAGCACTCGACGCATCCTCGAAGAATTGAACGTGAGTTCGCGGATGGCGGATTGATCGCGGGAGTGCCGGAGCGCTTGCGCTGGGACGTTGAACGTTCAGCCGGTAGCCTCGGCTTCAGTTTCTGCAACATATTGGTGATCGGTGTTTGGCTGTGTATAGCGTGGCAACACGCCGCTCGCGGGCCGCAAGCGCGTAGTCCTCTCACCGGGCGCCCGGCAGCTTCGAGCGGGAATCGATCAGGCGCCGCAGAAGATCCGGCGGCAGCAATCCGCCTTCGGAGCGGATCGTCTGGAATTCCTGGCTGTTACGCCTTCGGGTCACAGCGGCTCGGCTCCGGCAGGCTCAGTCCGGTTCAGGGCCGCGCCGGCGGCAGGACCGGCGACAGAGGGTAGCACCGGCAACAGGACGTAGGCGCCCAGGACGTCCACGGGCAGCACGGGTTCGACGGCGATGCGGCCCCGGCCCCGGCCCCGGCTTCCTCCCCGCGCGGCCCTCGTGCGGGAAGCCGCCCGCACCCGCTCATGCGCGGCACGCTGGGCTTTCGCGCGTTCGTTCGCGACGGATTCAAGGGCGACCTGGAGCCGGGGCAGGGCCGGCAGCAGCACCCCGAGTTGCTGCTCGACGGCGGTGGGCAGCAGGTTACGCTCGGGTTCGGCAGCCAGCAGGCGTTCGCCCTCCTCGGGGGAAAGCCATTGCGGCGCCTCCGCCGGACCGGTGCAGGCGAGCGGGGCGATCTCCTCGCACAGGATGGTATCGCCGTTGGCGCCGGGTCTGGGCCTGGGTCCGGCGTGTCCGGCTCCGCCATGCCCGGGTCCACCGTGTCCGGGCTCGTTGAATCCGGGTCCTTCCCCGCCGTGTCCGGATTCGGCGCCGGCGGTGGCTCTTCTCAGGTGATAACGGAAGCGCGCGACCAGCAGCGTCGTCCGCGCGCTCACCGCTGAGGTGACGATCGCCCCGCAACGGGAGGCCACGGCTCCGGCGGCGTCACGGGACTCCGGGTCGAGGGCCTGATCCAGGGTCCAGCTCGCAAGACCTTCGACCACCGGACTCATGCGCCCAAGGTGGATCTCGCCCTCCGGCAGGGGCAGATCGAAGCGCCCGGTGAAGGGCTCCTCCTGCCCGATGGCCTGGCGCAGCGCGCGGGGTGTTTCAGAGCTGACGTGGACCATGATCCTGCCGTGATCCGGCTTTCTGTGGTCCGGTCTCCCGTGATCCGGCTTGCCGTTCGCCGGGCTGGCCGCACTGGCCGCATCGACCGGGCTGGCTACATCGTCCGTGCCGTTGGCGTGGGTCCGGGCATCGGCGCTGGTCTTGCCGGCGGCGCCGTTGGCGTATGTCCGGGTCTGGCCACCGGCGATGCCGGCTGCACTATTGGCGTGTGTCCGGGTCCGCCCGTCGGTGGCGTCGGTGGCGTCGGTGGCGTCGGTGGCGTCGGTGGCGTCGGTGATGTCGGCGGCGCTGTTGGCGGCCCGGACGCGGACGGGCACGTTCGCGGCCCGCAGGACGGCGGTGAAGAACCGGGCCACATCCTCGCTCCGGCCGATGGCCGCGCGCACGTGTTCGAGCTCCGCGGCCACGGCCTCCGGCTTGAGGGTGTGTTGGGCGAAGCGCGAGCGGCTGGCCTTTTCGCGGTCCCGCGCGTTCTCCCACTCGGCGTGGATCGCCCGCGTCTCCGCGTCGAGATCGTCGATGAAGTCGAGGGCGAGCTGATGCCGTCCAGCACCCGCCTGCTCGCGGAACAACGCGCCCTCGAACAGCGCTTCGGCGATCTGCTCGCCGGAGCCCGGCACCGCGACCGTCACCCCGAGATCGCTCTTGATGCTCTTGTGCTTGCGGATGAGGACGTCGAGGATCACGCCGTCGATCGGGTTGTCGGCGCCGTAGTACGTGATGGCCCGCACCTCGCGCTTCTCCTGCCCGAACCGGTCCACCCGGCCTTCGCGCTGCTCGTGGCGCGTGGGGTTCCATGCCAGGTCGTAGTGCAGGACGGCATCGAAGTGTTCCTGGAGGTTGACACCTTCCGACAGGCAGTCGGTGCAGACGAGCACGAACCGGCCGCCGTCGGCAGTGAGGGAATCGATGCGCGCTTCGCGTTCGGCGGGGGGAAGCCGGCCGGTGACCGATTCCACGCGGACCTGCTCCGGTAGCGCGTCGCGCAGGTGGCGCGCGACGTAGTCCGCGGTATCGACGAAGCGGCAGAAGACGACCGGATGGAAGCCTTCCTTCAGGAACGCCTTGACCTCGCGCACCGCGCCCTGAAGCTTCCGGTCCTCCGCGGGGGCGATGGCCCCGGCGCGGCGGGCGAACTCCAGCAGCTTGCGGCGGGTCGCGGCACGGCCGCCTTCGGTGTCCGAGCCGGGGCTCAGGTCGAGGGACAAGGTGTCGTCATCGTCGCCTTGGTCGAGGACGGTGCGGCGGCCCACTTCATCCACGTCTTCCCATTCTTCGGCCTGATCGGCGGCGGCTCGGCTGTGCAGGGTGGCCACGGCCGCGGCAGGGCTCGACGAGACGCAGCGCAGCAGGGCGAGCGCCGACCAGTAGCGCACCCGCTGTCGGCGCCGTCCGCCGCCGTCCTCGCTCACGTACTCGCGGGCGAAGGCGAGGATATCGTCGAAGAGCCGGCGGTAGGCGGGGCTGAACGTATACGTGGCCTCCTTGTCCTTGCGCTCGGGAAACGCGGTGTCGGTTGCGAGGTAGCGGCGGATGTCGCCGCGGCGGCGCTGGACGAGATGACGGGCGAGCCGGCGGCGAACGCCTTCGCGCTCGGCTTGGTCGAGGTCCGCCGGCAGGTTGGCGAAATCGTCTTCGAGCAGGCCGAGGAGCGAGCGGAACGCCTCCTCGTTTCCGCTGTGCGGGGTCGCGGTGACCAGCACGAGATGGCGCTCCGGATCGGCGGTGAGGCGGCGCAGGAGGTCGTGACGCTGCTGACGGCCACGGCCGGCGCCGCCGGCGAGCGTGCAGCCGTGCGCCTCGTCCACGATCACGAACTCCGGGCACTTGAGGGCGAAGTCTTCGGCGCGGCGGGCCGCCTTGATGAAGTCGGTGGAGACCACCGTGCAGGGATGCCGCTCGAAGACCGAGACCCCGAGGGGCAGATCGCGTTCGAGGCGCTGGATGGTGCTCGACAGCACGAGTTCCGCTTCGAGGTGGAACTTCTCCGCCAGCTCCCGCTGCCACTGCTCCGCCAGGTGCGGCGGGCAGAGCACCGCGATCCGGCGGATCTCGCCGCGGTCGAGCAGCTCGCGCGCGATGAGGCACGCCTCGACGGTCTTGCCGATGCCCACGTCGTCGGCGACGAGCAGGCGCACGGGGTCGAGTTCAAGAGCCATCATCAGCGGCACGAGCTGGTAGGGCCGGGGCTCGACGGCGATGCGGCCGAAGCTGCGGAAGGGGCCGGCGGCGGCGCGGGTCGAGAGACGCGCCGCATCGCGCAACCGCCGGCCCGAGGCGAAGTCGCCGAGGTCTTCCCGGCCGGGCAGCCGGAACGTCGCCGACTCGACCGGCTCCACCGCCGGCAGCAGGCCGGTGACCTCTTCGTCGAGCCCGCCGACGGGGCGGAGCATCAGCAACTCGTCCGTGGACTCGGGCAGGACGACCCATTCCCGGCCCCGCGCCTGGACGAGGGCGCCCGGTTTGGAGAGGGAGGCGGTGCTCATGCGGTGGAAGGTGTCCGGTGTTCTCGCATCCTTACGGCGGGGCGATGCACCGGCCACGTGTTCTCCCCGTTCCGGGGCCGGCTCAGTCCGCTGGCACGACTTCGAATCCGAGCTCGGCGGCGGTCCGGCGAATGCGTTCGTCCAGCGACAATAGCTGCATCTCCGTCACCAGACCGCGAGCCGCCAGTGCGGTCGCGAGATGAATGGCGTCGAGTGTCCTGATCGGTTCCCGCGGAAAAGACTGTCGTGCCCTCTCCGCTATCTCGCCATCGATCGAAAACACGATCCAATGCTCGGCGAGGGTGCTGACGAGCGTGCGCTTCGCGGCGGCCTCGGCCTTGTCCAGCTCGCCCAGAGCCGTGGCGCGATGGAGGACCCGATCGCACTCGATGAACGTTAGGTCGGAGGTCACCACGAGCCGCGCGGCAGACAGCCGCTCGCGTACACCGTCCCCGTGGTTCTCGCCGAGCAGCCAGGCGAGAACCGCGCTGGACTCCGCGTAGAGATTCAGCGATCGCCCCGCTCTTCGTCGAGTAGCCTCCGTGCGACGCCCGGCGGCAAAGACGGGCTGACGCGCGGGTAGAGGCCGGGGTGATTGCGCCCCCCAAGGCGCACTTTGCCCGCGCGGGCGCGGCGGGCCAATTCGGGGTACGCCGCGCTATCGAGCCCATTGACAGGCTGGCGCAGCTCCGCCACCGCCCTGCCGCAATCCGTCACCAGAATTTCCTCCCCGGCGCGAACCATGCGGAGATACTCGCTCAGCCGATTCTGCAATTCCCGGACGCCGACGGTGATCATGGGCCGGCAACGTAACCGGGCGCCGTTACATCGTCAAGATTCGTCATGGAAGCCCGGACGGCCCCTCGTGGCTCCACTGTCGCGGAGGAAACATCGCGCTGAACCGCCGTAGAGAACGAAAGTATCGGGAACGTCGGCCAGTGCCGGCCAGAGTCGCCGTTGCGCCGCCGGCAGGATGTCGAGCCTCGGCCGGAACGTCATGAGGTCATGTTGCCGGTGGCGATTGCCTGACCGGCAGGGGAGAGATGGGCCGGCAGTCGAGGCGCAGATGCCAGAACCGCCACGAGCGTTCGTTGAAGATACCGATCGGCGGATCCCGCAGCACTCGCCGCAGCGCGTCCGCGGGCACTTGGTCGATCAGCCACCGCACGTCGTCCAGCGTGCCGAGCGTCATTAGTTGGGCGATGAGCAGGCGCGGATCGGCCAAGGTGAGACTGGGAGCCTGCCACCAGACGTACTTGCTCGCCATGGCTGCGGCGCGGCAGTCCGTCAAACCTTCCTTCCGCATCGCTTCCGGTGCAGCAGGTTGCGCACAAGGGCCGGGCTCCTGATCCACCCTCGGAGAGGGCTCTTGCCGGACGATGGCACTTGTGGCGGTCATGGCAACGTGCCTTGGAAGACGAATGCCATCATACGCCCATCGCCCCCGCGACGCGCCGGACAGTCTTGATGAGATCGTGCCAGTCGTGCAGCACGGCCCTGTTCAACGGCTCGTTCATGAGACACCCAGGTGCTTCGAATGGCGGCGGTGGATGCGCGCACGATTTCGGCGACTCGGTGGTGTCCCCGCTTCAGATGCGAGTACGCACTGGAGTCCAGGAGAATCCTCATTTCCACATGGCGTCGTCGATGTACGAGAGATCCTCGAGGGCCCGCTCCATCTCGACCGCTTCCTGATGTGTCCAGGTGCCGATCAGATGGTCCAGCGAAGACCCCACGGTGTCGCTGTCGCCCTTGCGTTCCCCCAGACCGGCGCCCCGGCGGAGAAGCTTCAGCACGGCGCGATTCAACGAGATGCCTTCCCGGCTTGCGAGCTGCCGGATGCGGTGGGCCAACTCGTCGTCAAAGCCTCTTATCGTGAGTTGGTTCACGCCTGTTCCCTCGAGTGAATCACTGAAAGACTCGATATGACTACATTAGTGACTCGTCTGGATCGCTTCAACCTCCACCCTCACCCACGGCCTTCGACATGCCGGCAGCGAAAGGCCGCCGTTCGGCTGTCGAACGGACTTGGCCAGCTTCATCGCGAGTCACTGTTCATCCCTGTTTTCAACGGCCCACCTCACTCATCTCCGACGCGGATTGGGATGATTGTTCGGGCCGTGAAGACCTGCTCGGCGCGCGATGGCGCCAGACATCGATTATTCACTCGGGACGCCGAAAACGTCGGGGTGGCGCCGGAAGACGGCCGGCCAGTCGGCCGCGTGGTGGAATCGGATCACGATGTAGCCGACCTCGATCAGGGCGCGGGTCTTCGCCTGATCCTCTCGGACCTGGTCCGGGGCGTCGTGCGGCGGACCGTCGATGTAGATCGCGGCGTTCGCCTCCCGGTAGAAGAAATCGGGCTGGGTGTAGTGGCCGGGGATGGCGTACTGCGCGTCGCTTGGCAGCCGCAGCCCCAGCGACTCCACCCTGTCGAGCCAGCGCTGTTCGAGCCGGCTGTCGCAGCGCTTCCGAAGCGCAGCCAGGCGTTCCGCGCGGGAGCCTGCGCCGCCGGCGGGGCGGCATTCGGCTCGCGCCAGTTCCGCGAGCAGATCGCGGATCAGGGCTCGATCCAGGATTCGGTGATCCGGCTGGTTGCCATAGTCCAGCAAGCATTCGTAACACGCCCGGCCGCACCGGTCCTCGGCACGGTCCTCCAGGGTGTCGGGATCGTAGTGACAGATCTCCAGCGCCCGGCGCGCGAGCGCGGGCAGCACCGCCGGGCTTTCGGCGAGTTGGCGCAGGACGCCGGCGCCTCCTTCCGACGCCTCGTAGAAGAGCACCTCCCGCCGTTCGTGCGGCGAGGGCATCGCCTCGCAGGAGAGCTCGCGCGGCTCAAGCTGGAAATGCTGCTGGATGGCCTGCTTGAAGGCCGCTTGCAGGCTCGCCATCTCGGGAGCGGCACGCGGCGGCTCGAAGCGCATGACCAGCGCGTTCCTGGTGTCCCTGACGAAGGGCACGATCCGCGCGATCCGTCCTTCAGCCGCCGCATCGTCCCGGTCTTCGGTGTCGGCCTGGTTGCGCGACCAGTAGCCGCGCTCCAGGTCGAGGTTGAAGCCGCGCGGCTGGTTCCCGTCCTGGTGCGTCCAGCCGAGGTTGACGCGATAGAGATCGGTAGCGTCGCCGTAGCTGAGCGTGAGCGCGCGCACGTTGTCGCAGTAAACCTCCGCATCCTTGCGGTCGAGCCGGCCGTTGACCTCGGGGAAGCGGTATGCCGTGACCAAGTGGTAGCCGAAGCGCTGCCGCTCCTCCTCGTCGCAGGTGATGCGCTGGGCGAGGCTCAAGCTCACGTTCTGCAACCGGACCAGACCGTCGATGCGGGACGGCGTATCGAGGGCGGCGCCGCAGCGGTCGCAGACCTCGGCCAGGTTGGTTTCGCCCGCCTGGAGGTGGGCATAGCCGCATCCGGGACAGCGCTTCATCGTGTCGGTGGCGAGCCGGTGGGTGTCCTCGGCGGCGTCCGAAGCGAAGTCGAGGTTGACCTTGTACACCCGGTAGCGCGCGCCCTCGTGGTAGATCAGCGCGCGGGGGCCGAACTCCGAGATGGCGAGGAAGCGGGGGCGGGAGATGAACTCGTCGCGCCCCTTGCGCCGGCGCCGACCCGGCACGTAGGCAGAGATCGGCAGCCGGGGAAAGTTGTAGCCGGGGAGGAAGCCTTCCGTCGCGAAGTAGCGGTAGGAGTAGAAATCTCCCTCGTAGACCCCTTCGGCTTCGGTGAGCAGACGGATCTGGCTCTCGGCCTGTGCGCGCAGCCTTCGCGAGTGGTTGCGCTCGGCCTCCGGCCGGGAGTGGTCTCCGATGACCGCATGGTGAAGCTCGCGCTGGCGGACGGCGGCGCGGTAGAGGCCGCGCCACCGGTCGCACGCGGAATCGAAGCTGCGCTCGATCCGGTCGAGCACCTCGTCCACCCATCGATCGTGGAACCAGGCCGTCCCCTCGAGCTCCGGGCGGATCTCCGCGATCACCGCATCGGCCCTGGCGCGCGCCGCGCCCCGGTGGACCGGGCTTCGCAGCTCGTCCCTGAGCGCCCCCTTCACCGGCAACGGCCGCCGCCCGTTCCCGTTCCCGGCATCATCGAGGTCCAGGACCGCGGTCAAGGTTCTGCCCAGGTCCGGCCTCGCCCCTTCCATCCAGATCGCGTGGACGTGCGAGCGGACGAGGTCGCGGTTGCGCAGATCGATGCGGGGCGGCGCCACCGTTCCGGCGACCATCCGGGCGGGTTCGCGGTAGAAGTACTGGTCGTGGGGGCTGCGCCCCGCGCAGTAGGTGAAGACCAGGGCGGGCTGTCCGCCGCGCCCCGCTCGCCCGCTGCGCTGCGCGTAGTTGGCCGGCGTGGGCGGCACGTTGCGCAGGTTGACGAGGTTGAGCTGGGCGATGTCCACACCGAGCTCCATGGTCGGCGAGCAGAACAGCAGCGGCAGATCTCCTTCGCGGAAGCGTTCCTCCCGTTCCAGGCGGTCCTCCGGCATCACCTGGGCGGTGTGCTCGCGCGCTTCGAGGACGTGCCTCAGATCCACGAAGCGCCGGTAGCACTCCACGAAGTAGCGGTTCACTTCCGCGGGAAGCCCGCCTTCTTCGAGCAGGCGCGTGCGATCGGGCGGACGATCCTCGCCGTCGCCCGGCAGCCAGCGCAGCGCATCGGCGTTGAGTTGATAGCCCGGATCTTCGACGGCGCCGTCGCCGGCGCGTCCGGGTCCGCTGCGCACCTGCTCGACGATGCCGTAGCGCTTCAGCGCGAGGAACAGGAACCGGATGACCTCGCCGGTGTCCGCGCGCCCGAGGGATTGCGCCCGGGACTGCTCCCGGGATTGCCCCGGCGCCGGATACGATTCGAGGGTGCGTTTCACGTACTGTCCGTAGGCGCCGTAAGAGGAGACGAAGAAGCCGCCCCGTTCGCCCTTCCTTCGAGGGCGGGGCCAGGCGACGACGGAGCCGGTCAGCTCACGCTCGTCGTCGAGATACCAGACCGTGCCTTCGAGGAGACGTGGCTTCGTCTGCTCGACGAGATCGTGCTGTTTCCGGGGGTCGAGCACGTCCACCTTCACCGCGAGCGCCCGCCGGAGCACGTCGAGCAGGGTGCGGACGATCTCCTCCCGCGCTTCGGCCGGGGCCTGACGGAGCGCCGCCGGAGCTTCGATGAAGCGCCGGCTCCCGCGGCCTTCCTGTACGGAGAACCCCGACTCCCACAATTCCGTTTCGCCGAACAGTCCGTCTTCCCCTCCGAGCCCTTCGTACTCGAAGCGCAGCAGCCCGCAGTCTTCCAGATTGGGCGCGGTGACCCGCCAGCCGCGTTCGAGGTCGCGGTAGAGGAAGTATTCGATGACGCGCCGCAGGGCGTCCCGGGTGTTCTGCCGTGCCGGACCGCGCACTTCCGGATCCGCCGCATAGTCCTCGAAACGCGGGTGCATGGCGTCGAAGACGTGGCGTGACAGTTCGCCGTGGCGAAGCCCCGCTTCGCGTGTTGGTTCGCCTGGCACAAAACCGTTGCTCCCCGCCCGTCCGTGGTGCTGGTCGGGGTGTCCGCGATTCCGCGTAGCGGAGTCGCCAGGCGACTGCGCCGGCAGTCGCCCCTCGCAGGCCCGATACAACGCCGAGCGCAGCAGGGCGACCTGTACGAAGTCGTTGAAGTGGCCCGCCTGCAAGGAGGCGTCCTGGCGGTTGTCGGTGAAGCTCAGGAGCTTGCGCGCCTCGGGGGCGAGGCTCCGGTCGTGTTGCAGTTCGATGAGCGAGCGCATCGCGAGGATCGTGGTGGCGGTGCTCCGGTTGTCCACGCCGAGGGTGGCCAGCTTGAAACGTTCGGATCGCTGGCCCCTGGTGTAGGCGACCCCGCAGGACGGCTCCAGGCAGAACAGGAAGTTGCCGTGGATCAGGGCGGCGGGCGCTCCCTCACCCTCCGGGACGATGCATCCGGCGGAATCGACGAAGACCGGCTTCGGGACGTCCTTGCGGGCGTTGGGCCGGATCCGTTCTACGCCTTGGGCGGTCGTTTCCTTGAGCGCCTCCGGCAGACGCCCAAGACGCACGGGACCGGCGGCACGGGGCCAGGGCGCTTCCTCGGAGAGGTACAGGTAGGCGTCGTGGCTGCCGTCGTCATCGGCCTCGCGGCGGTCTTCGCGGGGGAGCAGTGTCGCCTGGCCGTGCGCGTCCGCCGCCGGCGCCGCAACCCGCACCCGGTAGTAGGCGGTCCCGCAATGGCGGCAGAAGACGAGAGGAAAAAGCGGCTTGTCCGGTTCGCCGGGCTTGGCCGCCTTCTTGGCAATCTCCAGGTGGCGGTGCGCCTCGGGTTCGAGCGACGCCCAGACCGTATCGCCCCGGGTCAGGAATTGGTGCAGCCGGAAGGCGAAGAGGGAGAAGCGGCTGGATTCGTATCGACGGAGGCCGGAGCCCTTGAGGAGCCAACGGCGGAGCACTTGGGCGCAACGTTGCGGCCCGCCGTCCGCGATCCCCGCGTCCGTCAGCGACGATGATGCTCCGGCGCCGCTCTCCGACGCGAACCGCTGCGGTGCGGCGTCCGCGACCCCCGCGTCCGTCAGCGACGATGGTGCCCCGGCACTGCTCTCCGATACGGCTCGGCGCGGCCTGGTGTCCGCGAGTCCCGTGTCCGCCAGCGGCGATGACGTTCCGGCATCGCTCTCCGACACGGCTCGTCGCGATCTGGCGTCCGCGATCCCCGCGTCCGTCAGCGACGATGGTGCTCCGGCGCCGCTCTCCGACGCGGCGCCCACGAGCGCCGCGAGCTCCAGCGCGGCGGACGGCTGGCCATCCCCGCCCGGCTCGCCATGGCCGCGCCCGACCGCCTCGACGTCCCCGTCGAGCCTGCGGGGCGTCTGTCTGAGGAGCTTGCCGGTGTCCGCCTCCTCGCGCACGCCGAAGGTGGATTCGATCCAGGAGGCGAGGGGATGCGCCCGGAACGACTCGTAGTCGGAGGGCGGCTCTTCGTCCGAGACGATGGCCGCTCGAATGGCGTTTCGCGTCGAGGGGTCCGCGGGGTCGATCTCCGGCGTCGCCCGCTCCAGCGTTTCGCCGATCACCTGTTCGGGCGTGAAGTCCACCCCGAACAGGGCCTGTGACACCTTCGCCACCTCGCGCCGCTGCTCCTCGCTGCTCCCGCCGCTCGCCATCGTGGCGGAGGTGCCGATGCAGACGGCGCCGTCGCCAAAGGCGACGCGGTTGCCGAGGGCGTGGCGGCAGCGGCGGATGAGCATCGCGACGTCCGCCCCCTGGCGGCCCCGGTAGGTGTGCAGCTCGTCGAAGACGAGGAACTTGAGGCCCTGGGCGGCCCTCACCAGCTCACGGTCCTCGCTGCGCGTGAGCATCAGCTCCAGCATCATGTAGTTCGTCAGGAGGATGTCCGGCGGATCGTCGCGGATGGCCTCGCGGTCAGCGCCCCGTTCCTGCCCCGTATAGCGTGCGAAGCGCACCGGCGACCGGCCTTCCGGGTAGCCTTTGTCGAGGAACTTCCCGAGCTCCTCGGCCTGGCTGTTGGCGAGGGCGTTCATGGGGTAGACGACGATGGCCCGGATGCCTTGGCCGGACCCGTTCCGAAGCACGTGGTCCACGATCGGCACGATGTAGGCGAGGCTCTTGCCGGAGCCGGTGCCGGTGGTCAGTACGCAGGAGCGTCCCTCGGCCACCTTGAGGATCGCCTCGCGCTGGTGGCGGTGGAGGTGGAGCGGCTTGCCGCGGTGGTCCGCGTCGGACTTGCCGATCCGGAAGATGCGAGAGCATTCCTCGTGGAGCACCCCTTCCGCGACCAGATCGTCGATCGTGCCGCCGGGGCTGAACGTCGGGTTCAGTTGGAGGAGCGGTTCCGGCCAGAACCCCTCCGCATCGAGGATGCCGTCGACGAATGCCCCGATCCGGGGATCGCGGATCTTGATGAAGCTGCGGGTGTAGTCCCGGTAGTCGGAGACCAGGCGGTTTCTCAGGTCGAAGACATCCATCTCGCACCTTCTTCAGATCCCACCCCAGGCTCCATCGTCGTCCCCGGCCGCGATGGCGAAGAACCCGAAGAGGACCGGTCATGGAGTTCCATCCGGCGATGATACGTCGGCTCTTTCATCGAAACCGGAGGCTTGTCCTGTTTCCCGGATGGAGGGGGAGGTGAGCCGGTGCGGGCCGCGGGGCGGTCAGCGTGAAACGGTCCCGGACCGAATCGCCTCCTCGATGGCTTGGGGAACAGTGTGAAACTGCCTTGGCGGATTCCGGGCTTGCAGTGCCTCCGGAGGAGCTTGGAAAGAAGCAAGTGTGAAACTGCCTTGGCGGATTCCGGGGCCGGGTGGAATCCGGTACGTCGCCGCCGTATTCTGCCGGGAGGCACGACGAGCGGCACGGACGAATGAGCATGGCAGTTGCTGGTGCGGGATGCGCGAGATGCACGGAGCGGCGACCGCTTCTGGGCCGGGGCCGATGTGGTGGTGGAGGTTGTCGGCCCGGACAGCCCGGAAAGAGATCTCGTCCACAAACGCGGCGACTACGCCGAGGCGGCGATCCCGGAGTACCGGATCGTCGATCCGGGGAAGGAGACCATCACCGTCCTCGATCTGGAAGGAGGCGGCTACGTCGACTGCGGTGTGTACGGCCGGGGGGACCGGGCAAGCTCGCCGGCTCTTTCGGGATGCAGCGTGGACGTCGGCAGCGTGTTCGATGCGGCAGGAGGCGAGTGACGCATGGATGATCTCGGAACCCTCTCACCGGTGAACGTCCGGGAGGTCTGGGCAGGCGAGTCCAGGGACTTCACGCCGTGGCTGGCGGAGAACGCCGATCAGCTCGGAGAGGCGCTGGGCATGGATCTGATTCACGAGCAAACCGAAGCGGCGGTCGGCCGGTACAGCGCCGATCTGGTTTTTCGCGAAGTGTCCACGGACAGATTCGTTGTCGTCGAGAACATGTTCGACCCCACCGACCATGATCATTTGGGCAAGTTGATCACTTACGCCGCCGGCCTGGAGGCCAGCTATGCCGTCCTGCTCTCACCCGAGTTCCGGGAAGAACATCGTTCCGCCCTGAGCTGGCTCAACTCGATCTCCGCTGACGATTTCGGGTTCTTCGGCGTGGTTCTCGAAGCATGGCGCATCGGCGACTCGCTCCCAGCCCCCCGGTTGCGGGTCGCGGTCAAGCCCGATAACTGGGGCCGTTCCGTGAGAGCCGCCCATGTCAACTCGGAACCGAGTGAAAGAAAGCGGACATACCAGCGATTCTGGGATGAATTCCTACCCGCGTTCCGCAACAGGTATCCCGGGTGGACCCGAGCTGTCGCCCCCCGGAAAGCCTCCTGGATGACGTTCCCGTCTTCGCGCTCCGGCCTGAGATACAGTGCGGCGTTCTGTCGATCTGACGGGAGATCCCGGCTGCGAGCCGAGGCGTATATCGATACTGGAGACACGGAGACCACGAAGGCGGCGTTCGATGATTTGCATCTTCGGAAGCAGCAGATAGAGGAGGCCGTCGGCGAGAATCTCGAGTGGGATCGAATCGACGACAGGCGACGGTCGCGGGTTTCACTCTATTTCCCGGAGGAAATCCAGGTTACCGATGAGGAACGCTGGCCCGAAGCCCTGCCCTGGCTCGTCGAAGCAATGGGAAGAATGCGCGACGCCTTCAATCCGGCTCTCCAGGAGCTGCAAGCCTGAAGCGTGAATCGCGCAACAAGGCGACGGAGGGTGGTCCGCTCGCGCTTCAATGGATGTCCCGCCAGCGCCGTGCCTGGACGAACCGGCTCAGGTGGCCGATGTTGTCGGTCGCTATCGTGGCGCCGGCCGATTTACCTTCGTTGTTCAGCAGGATCGCCTGCGCGGCGAGAATCACATCGGCGTCCAACGCCGTCTCCGGAGCGGTCGGAAGCCCCTTTCGTCTGGCATCCGCCCGGAATTCAGCGGCCTTCAGCATCGTGTCGGTCGTGATCGGCAGGTAGCCGATAGCAGATTTCAGTGCGTCGAGACGGATGATCGCGTTCCGGTCTGACGGGCCGTGGACGTTCGTGGCTATGGAATCGAATTCGGAGCGCCAGCGCATGGTGAATCCACGCAAGGATTTCTCGACCTTCGGCGACACCAAAAGCGAACGACGGGATCCGAAGAAGTCCCGCGGAGAGCCGAAATCGTTCAGCGCACACAATGACGCCGCGAAGCATTCGACAAGAAAATCGGCCCGTCGGCCCGTCGGCCCGGTGAGGGCGAACCGATCGTGCAAGGTCTGCCGGTGTGACGGGCCGCGGTGGCATCCGATGGTGTTCCGGTCCGAGCCGGGCCTCCGGTTCGACACCCGGCATCCGGAGGACGGCTGCCGATGCCCGCGGGCCGGGGCAGTCAGCCGTTCGCCCGCGCGGTTGTCGGCCGCCGGGCGCGGGCGTCCTCACGAGCGGCCTCCCATCGGCCCCGCGAACGGCACCTTCATCGGCCCGATCGACGTCATGTCGACCTCGATCAATACGGGCCCCGGTCGGGCCAGGGCATCGCCGATCGTGGAGGCGAACCCGGCCGGCGCGACGATACGGCGGTAAGCCATGCCGCAGGCGGCCGCCAGACCGGCGAAGTCGGGCGTCTCGAGATCCACGAAGCAGCGCCGCCCGCCGAACTGTGCGTCCTGGATGTTGCGGATGACTCCGTAGCCGCGATCGTTCATGACCAGCAGCGCCAGATCGGCCGCCACCTCGACCGCCGTCAACAGCTCGCCCATGTTGAGCGCCAGGCCGCCGTCGCCGGTCAGGCACACGACCTTGCGCCGCGGCGCCGCGACCGCCGCCCCGATCGCCATCGCCAGCCCCTGGCCGATCCCCCCGCCGGCCGGGTGTACCGAGTCGAAGGGACCGTAGACCTTCAGCAGGCGGTTGCCCCAGGTGCTGTTGGCGACCGTGATGTCGCGCACCCAGAGCGCGTCGCGCCCCATGGCCGCCGCCAGCGCATCGACGAGCCCGTCATAGGGTGCGATCGCGTCGCGCAGCCGGGCCTCGGCGGCGGCGCGGGCACGGCGCAGATCGTCGCCGAAGGCCGGGTCGGGAACGAACGCGCCATCCAGGCGATCGGCAAGACCGGTGAGGACCGCCGCCGCGTCGCCACGCACGAAGTCGTCGGCCGCGTAGGCGGGCCGCCCCCGGGCCGCCGCGTCGATATCCACGTGCAGGCGTGCGGGCGGCAGATTCAGCCGGTAGGTGCGGGTGTCGTTGCTGCGCAGCCGCGAGCCGGCCACGAGCATGAGATCGACCGTCCCGTAGAACGCTTCGGCGTCGGGCGACTGGCCGAAGGCGCCGAGCGTCAGCGGATGGTCTTCGGGCACGGTGCCGCGCCCCCGCACGCTGGTGACGATGCCCATGCCCATGCCGGCGAGGCGCCGTGCGGCGACGCCGGCGTGGCGCGCTCCACCGCCCAGCCACAGCAGCGGCCGGCGAGCGCCGGCCATGCGCTCGGCGAGCCGATCGAGTGCATCCTCGTCAGGAGATTCGTGGCAGGCGGGCGGCGGCATCGGATCTCCCGGGAGTCCGGCCCCGGCGGTCTGGACGTCGGCGGGAAGCTCGATGCTGACCGGACCGCATGGCGGGGTCAGCGCAGTGCGCACCGCGGCGCGCATGACCGCCGCGCACTCGCGCGGGTCCGTCACGCGGCAGGCCCTCTTCGAGACGGCCGCCAGCATGT
This sequence comes from uncultured Gammaproteobacteria bacterium, assembly GCA_958295465.1. Lineage (GTDB taxonomy): Bacteria > Pseudomonadota > Gammaproteobacteria > HK1 > HK1 > HK1. The sequence continues at coordinate 4,425,859 of OY282353.1, read as the reverse complement.
CGAGCTGGGCCTTGGTCTCATGGATGAACCCGTGGCCGCGGTCCAGGTGCGGCGTGTCGATCTGCCCGGTCAGGTGCAGGAGCGGGGTTTCCGCCGACAGCGCCTCGACGAGTGCGCCGGCGGCGTTGCCGCTGCCGGTCCCGGTGCTGGTCACGGCGACCCCCAAGGCATCGTTGACGCGGGCATGGGCATCGGCCATGTTGACCGCGCCCGCTTCGCCGCGCGCGGTAACGAATCGGATCCGGCCGCGGCGGCCGATCGCATCGAGGATCGCCATGTTGTGCACGCTGATGACCCCGAAGGCCGCGGTCACGCCGCATTCCTCGAGCACGGCGGCGACGACGTCACCGGCGTTCATGATCCGAGCAGGAACTCGCGCACGGCTGCGTTGAAGGCGGCGGGTTGCTCGATGTAGCTCGCGTGCCCGGCATTCCCGATCTCGCAATACCGGGCGTTCGCCATGACGGCAGCGAGCGCGCGGTTGCCGGCTGGCGGCGTGACGCCGTCGTCGCTGCCGCAAAGCACCAGCGTCGGCGTGTCGATGGTGCGGGCGTCGGCGCGGAGGTCCCCTCGGACCAGCATCGCCACCGCCTGCCGGTAGCCGGCCGGATCGATGTCCGCCATCGTCTCGCGCACGCAGGCGATCTGCGCCGGCGTCGCCGCCGCCGACAGGAGCTGCGGCGCGCGTTCGGCCGCCAGTCCGGCCGGCCCCAAGGCCGCGAGATCGTCGAGCCGGGCTTGCGCGCGCGCCGGCAGCGGCCCGTCCGGATCCGCTCCATGACCCAGCGCGACGTCGGCCAGGATCAGACGCTTGACACGGTGCGGGCGCGATGCCGCGAAGGCGCCGGCGATGAGCGCACCCAGCGAATGGCCCAGCAGATCGACGCGGTCGAATCCGAGACCGTCGAGGAACAGCGCCAGATGACCGGCGTAGTCGGCGGCGCTCGGCCGCGCCGGCGTGAGCGGCGCCGAGGCACCGTAGCCCGGTGCGTCCCAGGCCACGATCAGCCCGATGTCGGCGAGACCGGCCAACTGCCCGTGCCAGGATCGGGCGTTCGAACCGATGCCGTGCAGCAACACCAGCGGCGCACCGGCGCCGGCGGCGAGATAGCTGAAGCGCGCCTCCCCCGCACGCAGAGACCGTCGTTGCCGGACAGGTGATCCCAAATGCAGGCAGCGTGCCTTCTCCGCGCGCGGGTACCGGCGCTCGGGCGTCTCATCGGTGTCGGACGTCACGCTCAATTCAGAACGAAGCCCCCGTTGACCGGCAGCACCTGACCGGTGATGAAGCCCGCCCGCTGGCTCAGCAGAAACACCACGGCGCCGGTGACGTCCTCCGGATACTGCGCTCGGGCGATTGCCCGGCCGGTCTCGTACAGCGCGTGGCGCTCCCGCGGTACGTACTCGGTGGCCTCGACCCGCACCAGTCCCGGTGCAACCGCGTTGACCGTGATCCCGTCGTCGCCGAGCTCGCGCGCGAGCGCCCGCGTCATCGCGATGATCGCACCCTTGCTCGCGACGTAGTGCAGCAGGCGGGGAGCGCCCCACAGCGCGGTGTCGGAGGCGAGGTTGACGATCCGCCCTCCGGGCGAGCGCCGCAACAGGCCGGCAAAGGCACGCACGACCAGCCACGTGCCGCGCGTATTGATCGCCATGACGCGGTCCCAGGTCTCGACGTCGATCTCCTCGAACGTCGAACCGCCGATACCGGTCGCGAGCGCGGCGTTGTTGACCAGCCCATCGACCCGCCCGTAATCGCGGGCAACGCCGGCCGCGAGTGCGGCGACGGCATCCGGCGAAGCGATGTCCACGTATGCGAACGTCGCCCGGTAGCCGGCCTCGACGAGTGCCGCGGCGGTCGCGGAGCCCGTTTCGGTGTCGACCTCGGCCACGATGACCGTGGCCCCGGCGTCACAGCATGCCTCGGCGAACGCCCGCCCCAGCCCGCGGCCGGCGCCGGTCACCACCACGATACGGTCGTCCAGTGGCCCCATCCGCGTCCTGCCGGTGCCGGTCCGCACGCCCTGCCGCTACGGCCGTCCGACGCCGGCTAGCGGATGGTCGGGGGGGTAGGTTGGACGTTCCGGCGAGGCGGTGCCGAGCATCACGCACATCAGCGCCTCTTCGAGCCCTTCGTTGACGAGGCCGCGATAGACGCCGGGCGGCACCGAGACGAGGTCGCGTTCGCCGAGCATCGTCTCCCACCGCTCTCCGCCGGCCTCGAACATCAGGCGGATGCGGCTGCCGCGCAGGATGAAGAAGACCTCCTCGACGTCGCGATGGACGTGCATCGGCCCCTCGCAGCCGGCCGGGAGCACCATCGTCGAGAAGGTGAAGTGCTCGGCCGGCACGGTGTTCGAATCCTTCGACACCCCGGTGCCGCCGGTACCCACGTAACGCATCTGCGCGCGCCGGTACCGGGGATCGACGTCGGCCTGGAACTCGAGCGCCTCCCAGTCGAGCGTGCGCGTCTCGTAGCGTGCGATCCGGCCGGTGATCCAGTCGGCGAGCGACCGGCCTTGCGGAACGACGCCGGGTGCGGTGTCACCAGCTCCGGTACTCATTTCCGATTCTCCCGTCTCAGAAGTGTTGATAGGTGCGCCGTGGCAGGTAGTGCAGGACGCGCTGCTCGACGAAGATCACGACGACGTAGGCGGCAATGCCGATGACCGTGAGCAGGATGATCGACACGAACACCATCGCCGTGTTCCCGGCGCCTTCTCCGAACACCAGCAGGTAGCCGAGGCCCATGTTGCCACCGACCAGCTCGCCGACCACGACGCCGATGACGGCCAGGGTCGATCCGATGCGCAGCCCCGAAAACAGTGCCGGCATGGACGCGGGGAACTCGATTTTCCAGAAGATCTGGGCGCGGCTCGCCTTGAACGAGCGGGCGAGGTTGAGCATGTCGGGATCGACGGCGCGCAGCGCGCCAAGCACGTTGATCATGATCGGGAAGAACACGATCAGGATCGCCACCAGGATCTTGGGGGTGACCGTGAAGCCGAACCACAGGACGAACAGCGGCGCGAACGCCACCTTCGGGGCGATCTGAAGGGCCAGGATGTAGGGCGACAGCACGAACTCGGCCGAAGGCGACATGCCGAGGACGTAGCCGGCGGTCATCCCCAGGAGCGCTCCCAGCAGGAATCCCGCGACCACCTCGCCGGCCGTGACCGCGGTGTGGAAGAACACCCGGTCGGTCCCGATCATGCGAAAGAACTCGTCGATGACCGACGACGCCGGCGGCAGGATGTACGCCGGGACCCCGAGCCGGGCCGGTCCCCATTCCCACGCCGCGAGGAAGACGGCCAGCAACGCGGTGCTGGCCGCTACCCCCCATCGCCACTGCATGGCTGCCCAGGTCCGCACTTATCGAACGAACTGGTTGGTGTAGAGATCCTCGACGGGTACCGCCTCGCGCACGATCCCCTGCTCGACGTAGAAGCTCTGGAGCGCCGCCAGGCGGGCCTCGTCCATCGCGCCGGGGGTCTCCTGGCCTGGATAGACGTACCGGTTGTAGAGCCGGAACACCGCCTCCATCGCCTTCTCCTTGCCCTCGTGCTGCGGCACCGCCTTCACGTAGTCCGCCGCCGCGGCGGCGGGATCGGCCATGATGTCCTTCAGGCCCTTGAGCGTCGCGCGCACGAGCTTGCCGATCAGCTCCGGCTGCTCGGCGATCGTGTCGTCGGCGGCCATGATGGCCTGCGCCATCGAGCGGAAGTGATCGTCCGCCGGGAACAGCTTCATCTTCTTGCCCTGAGCCTGGGCGATGGCGATCCAGTCGGGCACCGCCGCCATCGCATCGGATTCTCCGGCGATGAAGAGCTTCCAGGTGTTGGCCGGGCCGGCCGCCTGGGCGTCGATGTCGTTACGGGTCAGACCAACGCTGGCAAGCATCCCGAGCAGCGCGTAGAACGTCGTGTCCTGGTACGACATCGTGGTCACCGTGCGGCCTTTCAGGTCCTCGAGCCGGTTGATGCCCTCGCTGGCGGCCAGGATCATCAGCGAGCCGCCGCCGAGGACGGCCACCGCCTTGACCGGAATTCCGTTGGCGCGAACGATGAGCGGGGTGTCGCCGATGCCGCCGCCGATGACGGCGTTGCCGGCGCCGACCTGCTTGGCGACGTCGGCGCCGCCCCGTGCGGTCTTGAACTCGACGTCGAGACCTTCCGCGGCGTAGTAGCCCTTGCCCTTGGCGAGCATCCAGGGCCCGAAGGCCGGCAGGAACGCCGGCGCCGGCAAGAGATAGGTGACCTTCTGCTGTGCCTGCGCAACGGTCGTGACGGCAACGGCGAGCCCCGCGGCGAGGACGCCGCCAAGGGCTGCCCGCTTGATACGGGCGATGGGATGAACGGTGTGCATGGATGATCCTCCGGGTTGTGGGGCGGTCACCGCTCAGGCGGCTCCCAGCTCCAGATGGTGGATGTCGAGCGACTCCATGAGGTGCGCGACGTAGCCGCCGGCCCGCGGATGCTGCCGCCGCGCGATCGGTGAATCACGGTCGGGCAGATCGACCGCAAGCTCCTCGACGATGCGGCCGGGCCGCCGGCTCATGACCAGGACGCGGTCGGAGAGCGCGACCGCCTCGGCGAGATCGTGGGTGATGAGCAACGCCGTCTTGTCATTGGCGGCGAGGTTCCGGGCGAGGTCCTGCTGCAACACCATCCTGGTCTGCGCATCGAGCGCCGAGAACGGTTCGTCGAGCAGCAGCACGTGCGGATCGACCGCCAGCGTGCGCGCCAGGGCGACGCGCTGGCGCATGCCGCCGGAGAGCTGGTGCGGAAAGCTGCCGGCGAAATCGGCGATCCGGCACTGCCGGAGGAGGGTCCGGGAGCGTTCTCGCCGCTGACCGACCGGTGCACCGCGGATTTCCAGACCGAGCTCGACGTTGGCTCTGACCGTGCGCCACGGTAGCAGCAGATCGTTCTGCAGCATGAAGGCGACGTGATCGTTCGGCCCGCCGACCCGCCCGCCATCGACGAGGACTTCGCCGCTCGTAGGCCGATCGAGTCCCGCGCCGAGGTTGAGCAGGGTCGACTTGCCGCAGCCGCTCGGCCCGATCAGCGACACCACCTGACCGTCCGCCACCTTGAGTGAAACGTCTTCGACCGCCGTCACGGCGGTATCGCGGCCGGGTCCGGCGAATACCTTGGACACCTCGGCGAACTCGAGCCGGATCGCCGTCGTCACGGTACGTCCAGCCTTCGCATGGCGGCTTCGAATCCGGCTTCGGTCCAGGGGATGCCGCCGGGATCGGGGATGCCGGCATCGTTGAGCCGGACAACGATGCCGGCGAGATCGCAGACCTCTTCGCCGAAGATCGTCGTCAAGGCGTCGGCCAACCGGTTCTCGTAAGCGGTCGGCCGGTGCGATCGAGTCTGCCAGCGCAGCAGTTCGGGATCGCCGGGGTTCTCGACGGTGCCGGCGTCACCCTTGTTGCCGCGCGGCTCGGCCAGCCACGGGTTGTAGTCCGTCTCGTGTCTTCCTCCCCGGCCGGCCGGGGAGGCGTTCGGTGATCGCGGTCCCGCGCCTGCCCCCTCCCGGCCGTGGCGCCCGTCATTCAGCCGTGATCGGCCCGAGTCTTCGGCGAGCGCGGCGGCCTGGCGCTCCGCCTCCTTCGCCATCAGGCGCCGGACGCGCGCCAGTCCCGTGTCGTGCTGGTAGAGGGATTCGTGATCGCGGGCATCGTGCGCCATCGCTTCGAGCACGACACGATCCTGCTCCAGCACGTCCCAGTGCAGCGATTCGAGCCGCAGGCGATACATGAACCGCCACAGATCGCGCTGCCAGCCGCTGACCTTGCGTACCCGCCAGAAATAGACCTGACACGTTCCGGCATCGACCGGCGTCACGAAGCCGACGATACCGAAAGCGCCGCCCGGCCCGGCTTCCCTGCCGTAGGGAATCTCCAGGCGCATCCATTGGGAGCCGGTGCTGCCGAACTCGACCCAATCGAAGTTCACGTTGCGCTGGTCCTCTTTCTCGCATACGAATCCGGTACCGGTCGGGACGATGCGCAGGCGCGCTCGGCGGTTGCCGCGCGCCATCGAGTGCGAGCGGGCGTGCAGATAGGCTCCGTGCATCGGGTCCATCACGTTGTCGATGGCATAGCGGTAGTTGCACCGCCATGTCGCGATGCACAGCATGGTGGCGAAGCGGTCGTCGGCCAGTGGCTCCGGCGGCGCCAGCTCGGCCGGCTCCTCGTGCAGGGCGTCGCCGAACCAGGCGAAGACGGCCCCCCTGACTTCGCGGCAGTGATAGCGGCGCACCGCCGGCCGGCCGATCAGAGGGCAGGACTCGACCGCCGGGACGTCGAGGACCGTTCCGTCGGGGCCGATTTCGACACCGTGGTACCAGCAAGCCAGCCGGTCGCCGAGGTTCCAGCCGAGCGACAGGCGTGCGCCGCGGTGGGGGCAGCGGTCTTCCAATGCATGCGCGACGCCGTTGCGGTCGCGCCAGATCACGATGCGCTCGCCGAGCCGGACGACCCCGAGCGGATTCTCGCCGACCTGCCAACTCGGAGCGATCGGGTACCAGAGGTTGCGCAGCCCCTGCTCCAGAAGCGCGGCGGCATCGGCGCGTATTGCCGCTTCGTCCGGCACCGTCACCCTCCGTCGTCCTTGCCGGGCCTTGGTTCGTTTTTACATGAAACGAATTTCTGCCTTATAGTCACTCTAGGTTGACCTGCCGGTAGCGTCAAGCCGTCGATCCGGGTATTCGACACCGGAAAGCACGGTGGGAAGACGACCGGCGGACCGGCTCCGAGGGCGGCGCATTCCGCAGGGACCCTCCGTTCAGAGGAGCAGGGAACGCATCCAGCAGCGGAGCGGACGGGATGATCACCGGGATCGACAAGGTCGTTTACGGTGTCGAGGACATGAAGACGTGCGGCCGCTTCTTCCACGACTGGGGTCTCGTTCCGGCCGAGGAGAACGAGCAGCGGATGCGTTTCGAGACACTCGACGGCGGCGAGGTCGAGTTGCGCCCCGTGGACGATGCCGCGCTGCCGGCGGCTTTCGAATCGGGTTCCACCTTGCGCCGCGTGATCTGGGGGGTCGAGAGCGAGCAGGCTCTTGCCTGGATCGTCGGCCGGCTCGCAGCCCGAGTGACGATCGACTCCGACGAAGACGGTCCGGGCTGCACCGACCCCAACGGCCTTCGCCAGTGCTTCCGCATCACGCAACGCCGTGACGCGGGGGTCGTGGGCTCGCCGGCGAACACCGCCGGCAGGATCGCGCGGATCGATCGGCGAGCGCAGGTCTACAAGCGTGCGGAGCCGGTGGAGATCGGGCACGTGGTGCTGTTCACGCCTGCACTGGCGGAGACGGTGAAGTTCTACGAGGACACGCTCGGTTTCGTCGTATCGGACTATTACCCTGATTCCGGGTACTTCCTGCGCTGTGCGCCCGAGGGCGGGCACCACGACCTCTTTCTCCTGAGGACTCCGGATGGCCGGCGTGGCCTCAATCACGTTGCCTTCACGGTGCGGGACATCCACGAGGTGTTCGGCGGCGGGCTGCATATCGCGCGCCGTGGGTGGCGGACCGAGATCGGACCCGGCCGCCATCCTGTTTCGTCCGCCTATTTCTGGTACGTGCACAACCCGGCGGGCGGCCTGGCCGAGTACTACGCCGACGAGGACTACTGCACCGCCGGGTGGAAGGCCGAAGCGTGGGAGCGTACGCCGGAGCACTTCGCCGAATGGGCCGTCGCCGGAGGCATCGACGGCGCAACGCGGCGCCAGGCGCGGGGCCGTGTCGAGTAGAAGGCGCGCGCCGGCGGCGCGCGCTTGTATGGAACAAGACTGTTCCTCGCCCGTCTACGGCACCGGCCGGGGCGCCCGCGATTCCGCGTGGCGGAATCGCCTGGCAACCGCGTCAGCGGTTGCCGACCGCACCAGCGGTCGCCGCTCACAGCACCGGCGATGCCCCACCATCGACGTTGACCGCGGCGCCGGTGACGTACGAGGCGCGTGCGGAGCACAGGAAGGCGATGACTTCGCCGGCCTCGACCGCCTCGCCGATCCGGCCGAGCGGGACGCGCGCCGCCAGGCGCGCCCAGTGGTCGTCCAGGGAGTAACCGGGCTCCTTCCGGTTGCGCGCCGCCCATTGGTCACGGTGCTGGCCGCTCTTGACGAGCCCGATACACACCGTGTTGACGCGAACGTTGTCCGCCGCAAACTCCTTCGACAGCGATTTGGTCAGCGCCTGTCCTGCGGCGCGGGCCATGGAGGTCGGGTTGCTGGCCGCGGGCGGCGCCTTCCCGCCATGGGTGGTGACGTTGACGATGGCCCCGCCGCCTGCCGCGCGCAGGTGCGGCAACGCGGCGCGGATGCAGTATACGGCTCCATACACCTTGAGCTGGAAGTCCTCGCCGACGATTTCGTCGGTCAGCAGATCGAACGGCCTCGCGGCCGAAGTGCCGGCGTTGTTGACCAGGACGTCGAGGCGCCCCCAGCGCTCGACGACCGTATGCACCAGCCGTTCGACGTCCGACTCGTTGCGCACGTCGGTGGGCACTGCCAGCACCGGGCGGCCCGTCTCGCGCTCGATTTCGGCCGAGGCTTCGTCCAGCCTGCCGCGGGTGCGGGCCGCGATGGCGACGTTGGCCCCTTCCCGGGCGAGTGAGGCCGCGGCTGCCTTGCCGATCCCGTCACTGCCGCCGGTGACGATGGCGACCTTGCCTTCGAGCTCCAGATCCACGTCGCTCTCCCGGAGATGTCCGTCCGGCGCAAGATACACCGGCAGCGCGTAGTCGACACCATCGGCGTCGAGTCCTGGGCCGCGGTATGCAGCCCCACCGCGGCGTGGCAGGCGCCGGGACCCCGCGTGACCATGACCACCCCGGGCCGCGGCTCGCGGACCAGCACCGGCACCCGGCGATAGATGGCCTTGGTCAGCTCGGCGTCCTTGCGGGAGCGGAAGATCGGGCAGGTGCGGGTGTTGGGGTTCAGGAGCGCGATGTCTTCGGGAGAGAGGGTGAAGCGGCGTTCGGGGTCGTGCAGCTCCTCCACGGCGTGGGCGAAGAACACGAACTCGGCGCCGCCGGTACGCCGGGCGGTTGCCTGCCGGCGGGTCCGGATTATCCTCGCGCCCGCCCGCCTCTCGGGTCGTACAGCGCGCTCGTTGAAGCCTTTGCGGGGACCCGCTCGCCTTCGACCAGGACCTCCCAGGTCCCGCTCTCGACCCATTCGCGGCTTATCCCCTCCTCGTGCCTGGCGTATCCGAGGCCGACGCCTCCGCCCAGGGTGTGCCCGTAGTTGCCGGAGGTGAGGTAGCCGACCGTCTCGCCGTCGCGCAGCACCGGCTCGTGTCCGAAGAGCAGCGGCTCCGGATCGGTGAGCAGGAATTGCAGCAGCCGCTTCGGCATCGGCCGGTTCGAGTCGAGCTGGCGGGCGACGGCGTCGCGCCCGATGAACGGCGCCGGCTTGTCCATCCGGCACACCCAGCGCATCCCCGCTTCGACCGGGGTGTCGACGTCCGCAACGTCGTGTCCGAAGTGGACGAACTTCTTCTCGATCCGGCCCGAGTCGAGCGCGTGCATCCCGGCGAGCTTCAAGCCGTGCGCCTCGCCCGCCGCCATGATCCGGTCGAATGCGTGCCGCGCCTGATCGACGGGGACGTACAGCTCCCAGCCGAGCTCCCCGACGTAGGAGACCCGGGCCGCACGACCGGGCGCGCAGCCGATCTCGACCTCGCGGACCGCGCCGAACGAGAAGGCCCCGGTGGACAGATCCGCCCCCGTGATCTCGCCGACGACGTCGCGGCTCTTCGGACCCATCACCCCGAATACCGCCCACAGCCCCGTGACGTCGACGACGATTGCGTGCGCATCGCCGTCGATGTGGCGGTCGAGCCACGCCAGATCGCGCCGCGTCGCCCCGGCCCCCGCTCACCACCAGGAACTCGTCCCCGGCGATCCGGGTCACGGTCAGCTCCGCCTCGATCCCGCCGCGCTCGTTCAGCCAGTGCGTGTACACGAGCCGTCCGGGCTCGACGTCGACGTCGTTGCTGCAAATGCGTTGCAGCGCGCGGCAGGCGTCGCGGCCCTTGACGAGGTACTTCGAGAAGCTCGACTGGTCGAACAGGGCGACGCCCTCGCGCGCCGCGCGGTGCTCGGCGGCGGAATGCTCGAACCAGTTCTGGCGGCCGAAGCTGTACTCGTAGCGGGGCTCGACCCCCTCGGGCGCGAACCAGTTGGGCCGCTCCCAGCCCGCCGCCTCGCCGAAGCACGCACCGCGCGCCGCGAGGCGCTCGTGCACCGGCGAGTGCCGCACGTCGCGCGCGCTGGCGTACTGGCGGTAGGGGTAGTGGCGGTCGTAGAGCAGCCCCAGTGTCTCCGACACCCGGTCCTCGATGTATGCCTGCGTGCCCTGGAAGACGAACGTCCTGCGCAGGTCGTTGCCGGTGAGGTCGAGCGGCGGATGGCCCTTGTCCATCCACTCCGCGCAGACCTTGCCGATCCCGCCCGAGGTGACGATGCCGACGGAGTTCAGCCCGCAGGCGACGTAGAAGTTCCCGAGCTCCGGGGATTCGCCCACGTGGAACTGGTCGTCGTGGGTGAAGCTCTCCGGGCCGCAGAAGAAGCTCCGCCAGCCGACCTCGCGGAGCAGCGGCACACGGTCCATCGCATCGGTCAGCACGGGCATGAGCTGGTCTTCCATATGACCGGGCAGCTCGTCGAAGCAGAAGTCCTCGGGGATCGCGTCGAGACGGATCGGTCGCGCGGCCGGCTCGAATCCGCCGACGAGCAGGCTGCCGGCGTCCTCGCGGTAGTACGCGCACTTGTCCTGGTCGCGCAGCACCGGCAGATCGGGCGGCAGGTCCGGGAGCTTCTCGGTGTGGGCGTAGTAATGCTCGCAGGCGTGCAGCGGGATCGTGACCCCGGCGAGCCGGCCGAGGTGGCGCGACCACAAGCCCGCCGCGCACACCACGAATTCGCACGCGATGAAATCACGCGCGCCGTCGCCCGCTTCCGTCTCCACCCCCGCCACCTTGCCGTTCGCGGTGCGGACGCCGGTGACCTTCACGTTCTCGAGGCAGCGCGCCCCGCGTCCGCGTGCCCCCTTCACGTAGGCGTTCACCACGTCCACCGGGCTCGCCATCCCGTCGTGCGCGAGCCACGTGCCGCCCAGGAGGTCGTCGGTGCGCACCAGCGGATGGAAGTGCCCGACCTCCTCGGCGGTGATCACCTCCATGCGCCCGAGCCCGAACGCGTTGTACGAATCGGCCAGCCGCCTGAGCTCCGCCAGGCGGTCCCGGCTGTGCGCGATGCTCACGCTGCCGACCTCCCGGAACCCGGTCGATTGCCCGGTCTCGGCTTCGAGCTCGGGAAGGAGGTTGCGGGTGTAGGTGCACAGCTCGGCGTGGGTGTCGCTGGCCCGCGCGGTGCCGATGAGCCCCGCCGCGTGCCAGCTCGTGCCGGAGGCGAACTGCCGGCGTTCGAGAAGGACCACGTCGGACCATCCGAGCTTCGCGAGGTGCCAGGCGACGCTGGCGCCGGTGACCCCGCCGCCGATGACCACCGCGCTGGCGCGCTCCGGCAACGTCTGGCTCATGACGGGGTTCCTCCGGTTGTGCGGGCCGGGGGCCGGCTCGCCGAAGGGCCTAGGGTACTATCGCTCCGACATCCTGCGTCAATGGGAGCGCGCAACGGCATGGCTTCCTGCGTGGGCGGCGAGGTGATCGTGAGCATCGTCACCGTGGACGCGGACGGGCAGCACCTCGCGGAGGACGTCGCCCGTATATCCAGGAAATACGGCAATGGCGGCGGAATCAGCGGTCACGGATGCGGGCGTGGAATTCGCGCTCGCTGTCGCAGGCGAACGCCGCCGCGACGATGGCCGCCTCCGGCGATTCGGCGAACCCGGGCACGTTGAACGGGAAGCCTTCCGAAACCTCGATGCCCCGCGACGACAGCATCTGGCGCACCATCCTGGCCCGACCCTCCGCCCGTCCTTTCTGCTCACCTGCCATACCTACTATCTCGGCACGGTTCTGCCGCCCGAGCGTCCGGTCGCGGCGATTCGACGGACGTTTCCGGGCCTGGCGGGGATGGCTGGCGAACCGTTGCCCGCGGCGGAGCCGGAGGCGCATCATGATCCCGGGCACGAAGCCCGGCCTCCGGGACTCCCGGGGCGGTTCGGGCGGAGGGAGGACAATTGAGCGCCGGACGGCTCGACGAGTCGATGACGCCTGCGGACTCGACCCGGCACGGCGGCCCGTTCCCGTGACCGGTGACCGGCACGACGGCCGGGCCGAGGCGCCTGCACGCCGGAAGATCCTGGAGGTGGAGGACGTCCGCACCCGCTTCCGCGTCCGGGACGGCGTCGTCCACGCGGTCAACGGCGTGAGCTTCGACCTCCACGAAGGCGAGCTGCTCGGGGTGGTGGGCGAGAGCGGTTCGGGCAAGAGCGTGACCATGATGTCGCTGCTCAAGCTCCTGCCGATGCCGCCGGCCGAGATCGTGTCCGGCCGGGCGAGCCTCGACGGGGAGGATCTGATCTCACTCGACGTCGAGGCGCTGAGGCGCGTGCGCGGCGTCCGGGTGGGGTTCATCTTCCAGGACCCGATGACCTCGCTGAACCCGGTGCTCACCGTGGGCTACCAGATCACCGAACCCTTGCGGGTGCATCTCGGCATGGGCCGGGCGGCGGCGAGGGAACGGGCGGTGGAGCTGCTGGAGCGGGTCGGCATCCCGGCGGCGGCGAGCCGTCTCGGCGATTTCCCGCACCAGTTCTCGGGCGGGATGCGCCAGCGGGTGATGATCGCCATCGCGCTCGCCTGCAACCCGAAGGTGCTGATCGCGGACGAGCCGACCACCGCGCTCGACGTGACCATCCAGGCGCAGATCCTGGACTTGGTGAAGCGGCTGAGGCGCGAATCCGGCATGGCGATCATCTGGATCACGCACGATCTCGGGGTGGTGGCCGGCCTCGCGGATCGGGTGATGGTGATGTACGGCGGGCTGGTGGTGGAGCGCGCGGGCGTCAGGGCGCTCTACGGGCGCCCGCGGCATCCCTACACCCGCGGCCTGCTCGGCACCCTGCCGCGGCTCGACGGGGCGCGGGCCGAACGTCTGGCGAGCATCGCCGGACAGCCGCCGCATCTCACCCGGGCGCCCGCCGCCTGCCCGTTCTCCCCGCGCTGCCCGCACGTCGCGGAACGCTGCCGGCGCGAGAATCCGCCGCTTCGCCCGGCCGCCGAGGGGCACGAGGTGGCCTGCTGGTTCGACATCGACACGGGAGCGCTCCGTGAGCCTGCCCATTCGTGAGTCTGCGCCTTCGTATGGGCTCCCGTGCGTGCGCCGGTGGACGGCCTGTCGGTTCGACGTCGACGCGAAAGCCCTCTGCTCCGTGAGCCTGCCCGTCCATGAACCCGGTTTCGTATGCCTTCCATGAGCGGCGGTCCCGAGTGGCCTGCCTGCCTCGCCGCCGGGGAGGAAGTGCTCCGTGAAGCCTCCTCCTCCGTGAGCTTCCTTCCCGGAGTCCTCCCATGCACATCGGACCCGCCGTGAGCGCCGGACCCCGACCGCTCCTCCGGATCGAGAACCTGACCCGGCACTTCCCGATCATGCAGGGCGTGTTCCGCCGCCAGGTCGGCACGGTGAAGGCGGTGGACGGCCTCGATTTCGAGATCCCGGAGGGCGAGACCCTCGGCCTCGTCGGCGAGAGCGGCTGCGGCAAGTCCACCACCGGCCGGGTCATCCTGCGCCTCCATCCCGCGACGGCGGGACGTATCGAGTTCGGCGGGAAGGACATCACGGCGCTGGAGGGCGAGGCGTTGCGCCGGCTGCGCCGGCGCATGCAGATGATCTTCCAGGACCCGCAGGACAGCCTGAACCCGCGCATGACGGCCGGCGGCATCGTCGGCGAGCCCTTGCGCGAGCACGGGACGGCCAGGGGCAAGGCGCTGGCGGAGCGGGTGGAGGCGCTGTTCGAGTCGGTGGGCCTCGACCCCCGTTTCACCAACCGCTACCCGCACGAGTTCTCCGGCGGCCAGCGCCAGCGCATCGGGGTGGCCCGCGCCCTGGCCCTCGACCCCGAGTTCATCGTCTGCGACGAGCCGATCGCCGCCCTCGACGTCTCGATCCAGGCCCAGGTGGTGAACCTGCTGGAGGACCTCCAGGAGCGTCTCGGGCTCACGTACCTGTTCATCTCGCATGATCTCGGCATGATCCGCCACATCGCGGATCGGGTGGCGGTGATGTACCTCGGCAGGATCGTCGAGCTCGCCCCGAGCGACGTGCTGTACCGCGAGCCGCTCCACCCCTATACACGGGCGCTGCTCTCCGCGGTGCCGATCCACGACCCCGAGCTCGAAGCGAGGCGCGAGCGCATCATCCTCACCGGCGACGTGCCGAGCCCCGCGGACCCGCCGTCCGGCTGCCGCTTCAGCACCCGATGCCCGCTGGCGGCGCCGGAATGCTCCGCCCGCGAGCCGGCGTGGCGCGAGCTCCGCCCCGGCCACCGGGTCGCCTGCCACTTCGCGGAGTAAGAAGCGTGCGGGGGTTCTCGAAGCCGTATGGGTTCGGGATGTGCCATTGAATCGCAAACGGGGAAATTCAAACCAGCCGACTACCTGGCGGGCAGCGATTTCCGCTCACGTTCCGAACTCGATTGCATGACCGGGATTTCGCGGCCATGCCGGCCGCCCGAGCATCCGATCGTTGCGATTCACGGGACGTTTCCGGGCTTGGCGGAAATCGCCGCCTGGCGGGAGCCCGTGTTGACGAGCCGTGTATCCGGGAAGACAATCCACCCGCGTCCAACGCATGACGGGAGGATCGAATGTCCAAGACAGCTTTCGCAGCTTTTTTCCTGGTGATCGCCGCAAACCTCGGATTTGGAAGTTCGCTCGCCTGGTCGGACGTCGTGAAAATCGGTTTGCTCGCCCCCATGACAGGCCCCAATGCCGGCGACGGCCAGGATTTCGTGCGTGGCGTCGAGCTGGCCGTCAAAGAGGCCAATGCCGGCGGTGGGGTTGCCGGACACACTTTCGAGGTCGTTGTTGCGGATACCAAGGACGCTTCCGCCGCCGCCGTGACGTCGGCCGGCGAAAGATTGCTCGGCACCGAAGGCGTGCACGTGATCCTGACCGGGTATGCAAGTCTGTCCATGTTCGAAGTCGAGTTGATGGCGGATGCAGGCATGCCCTACCTCGCCGCGGGTCCTTCACCGCAGTTCGCGGCGATCGTCGGCCGGGACCCGGGAGCCTACGACTGCTGCTGGTCCTTTACCGCCGACTTCAAGGGATATGAAACGGACGTGACGCCGGCAGTCGAGGCGCTGTCCGCCGCCGGGACGTTCGATCTGAAGGACAGGACGGTTGCCATCATCTCCTCGGACAATCCCTACTCGCGGACGATTTCCGAAGGCATGAAAGTCGCCTTCGCCGACGCAGGCTGGACGATCACGGTCGATGAGCTGGTTCCCTTCGGCCCCGTCAGCGACTGGCGCCCGATCCTGGCCAAGGTGCGGGAAGCCCCGCCGGAACTGATCGTCAACACCGACTTCCTTCCCGCCAATGCGGCGCTGTTCGTCAACCAGTTCCAGGAGAACCCGACGGACTCCGTGATGTTCCTGCAATACGCCCCTCTGGTGCCGGAATTCGTGAAGCTCACCGGGGAGAACTCGACCGGTGTGCTCTACAACGCCATCGGAGCTCCCCTGGTATCCGAAAACTGGCCGCGCGGGGTCGAGATCACGAATCGGTACGAAGCCGAGTACCGGGAGGTTCCGGCCGGCCCTTACGGCACGGTGCTGTATGAAATGGCCATCCAGTATTTCCAGGCGCTTGAAAAGGTCGGCGATCCGGCGGACCACGACGCCATCGGCAAGGCATTGGGATCGATCAGCCGTCCGATCGCCGCCGGTCTTCTCGCCTTCGACCCGGACACGCACGTGGCTATCCAGTCACCGGACCACATCCCCGTCACCTTCTTCCAGATCCAGGAAGGCGGAGTCGGGGTGATGGTGGCGCCCGAAGCCTACAAGACGGGTGATTTTCAGCGCCCGCCCTGGATGAGCGAATGAGGGGAGAATAAGGTTCGGCGAACTCCGTCGATGACATCCGTGCCTTGTCTGCAGGCGCGGGGCCTTACCAAATCGTTCGGCGCCCTCGCGGCCGTGGACGATCTCTGCTTCACGGTGGACAAGGGCGAAATCCTGGGAATTGCCGGGCCGAACGGGTCCGGCAAATCAACTCTGTTCAACATCATCACCCATATCCCGTTCGGCCCGACAGCGGGCGAAGTGCTGCTGGACGGTGAACCGATCCACGGACTGTCGGATATCGAAATCACCCGCCGGGGTGTCGTGCGCACATTTCAGCGCGAGGCCGTTTTTGCTTCCATGAGTTGCGTGGACAACATCCTCGTCGCCTTGGAGCAGACTCTGGGCGTACGTGGCAAGGAGGCGCAACGGCTTGCCGATGAGGCGTCGCAGACGGTGGGGTTTCCGAGAAACTTCCACAACCAGCCGGCCGGAGCGCTGACGGTGTTCCACCAGAAGCAGCTTATGCTCACGACCGCGGTCGCTCAACGGCCGAAGGTGCTGCTGCTGGACGAACCGGCCTCTTCGCTGGTCGATGACGAGATCGAACGAGTCCGGGAGGTCATCCTGCGCCTGAACCGGCAGGGGATTACGATCCTGCTGATCGAACACGTCTTGCCGTTGCTCACGTCGGTGTCGAATCGGCTCCTGGTGATGGAGCAGGGCGCCGGGATCGCCGAGGGTGATCCGCGGGAGGTCATCCGTGATCCGCGGGTAATCGAAGCCTATCTTGGCGCCGTCGCATGACGGCGCCGTTGCTGGAACTGCGCAACCTGGCCGGGGGATACCCTCCTGTAGCGGTTTTTCGCAACGTCAACCTGACCGTCGCCGTGACGGAATCCGTCGGCCTGTTCGGCCCCAATGGCCAAGGCAAGACCACGCTGCTCAAGACGGTCGCGGGGACGCTCGACCCTTGGGAGGGTGACGTCCGCGTCGACGGCGAACGGCTGAACGCCGAAGGCCGGATGCGCTCCCGAACGTCGAGGCACCTCAACTACGATCTGTTCCGCAAACGTCGCATACGGGCGCGCGACGTGGTTCGCTCGGGCGTGATTTACGTCATGCAGGGCAACCTTCTGTTTCCCGAAATGACCGTGAAGGAAGTGATCGAGATCGCCCCGGCCGCATCCGTCGGGCGCAGTGGCATTGCCGCGATGCGGGATATGGTGGACGAGCTGTTTCCGCGTCTTGGCGAGCGCTGGCACTCCAGGATCCGTTACCTGTCCGGCGGAGAGAGGCAGATGGTTTCGATCGCCGTGGGATTGCTGGCGTTGCCTCGCCTGCTGATTCTCGACGAGCCGACGCTGGGCCTGTCCCCGAAGCTGAGGGTCGAACTTTCCGCGGCCATCGCCGGCATTCGCACAATGGGCATGGCGCTGTTGATCGTCGATCAGAACATCGAGTTCCTGACCGGGCTGATCGACCGGCTCTACCTGTTCGATCACGGCACCGTCGATCGCGAAATCGGCAGCGGCCGCATGCCGAGCCGGCAGGAGATCATGGCCATGATGTTCGAGGCAAGGCATTGATGTCGGCCGATACGTTTTTCTTCGTCGGCGCGTCCGGGCTCATCCTGGGGGGACTCTACGCCCTGATGGCCACCGGTCTGGCCGTTGTGTGGACGACCCTCGGTGTATTCAATTTTGCCCACGGAGCCTTCCTGGCGCTTGGCGCCTATGTCGCCTGGCAGGTCAGTGACGGCAGCGGGGGGCCGGCGACATTCCTGCTGGCCGCCTGCGTCTCCGCCGCGGTATTGTTTTGTCTCGGCTATGTTTCCCATTTTGCGCTGGTCAAGCCGTTCGAGCGCAA
Organism: uncultured Gammaproteobacteria bacterium; assembly: GCA_958295465.1. Classification (GTDB taxonomy): domain Bacteria; phylum Pseudomonadota; class Gammaproteobacteria; order HK1; family HK1; genus HK1. The sequence continues at coordinate 4,407,996 of OY282353.1, read as the reverse complement.
AAAGAACATGGTGCTGCTGTCGGTCATCACTACACTGGCGGCGGCGGCGATCATCGAAAACGCCATCCTCCTGATCTGGGGTCCCCGGGACAAGCAGGTGCCCGCCGCAGTCGAGGGCAGCTTCGAGCTCTTCGGCTCGGCGCTCCGCTACCAGGACATTCTGGCGTTGGTGACCGCCCTCGCCGCTCTGGTGGTACTGGCGACGTTCCTGCGCCGCACGGCGACCGGCCGTTCCATGCGCGCCGTCGCCCAGAACCGCGAGGCCGCGGAGCTCATGGGGCTGCGGACATCCCATCTCTTCGCGCTGACGATCGGTATTTCCACGGCGATGGCGGCGCTGGCCGGCGTCTTCATCGGTTCCCTGCGGTTCATGAATCCGAGCTTCGGAGCCGATCCGTTGATGAAATCGCTGATCGTGGTGATCCTGGGTGGCGTGGCGCGGTTCACCAGCCCCATCGCCGCGGCGTTCGTCGTCGGCCTGGCCGAAGCGTTCTCGACCTTCTTCCTCGGTCTTTACTGGTCTCCGGCGGTCCTGTTCGGCATGATGATCGCCGTTCTCGTCGTCAAACCCGAAGGCCTGTTCTCCCGTCGAACGAAGACGCTGTGAAGCGGTCCGGTGAAGTACGACCCGCCCTTTCACCACACCAACGGCTTCTGGCCGATCATTCTGGTATTGGCCGGCCTCATCGCCCTGCCGTGGATGCAGACGGACACCTATGTCCGGCACGTCCTGATCCTGGCCCTCGTCTACGCGGTGGTCGCGTCGAACTGGGATCTGTCGCTGGGCTATGGCGGCATCGTGAACTTCGCGCACCTGGCCTTTTTCGCCATCGGCCTTTACACCTATGGAATCAGCGCCAAGATCCTCGGAGTCGATCCCTGGCTCGCCATCATCCTGGGCGCGGCCGTTGCCCTTATCTTCGCAGCGCTGCTCTCGATTCCGATTCTTCGGCTGGAAGGCGTATACATCATTCTCGTGACGGTCGCGGCGACGCAGTTGCTGGCGCGGATCATCGTCAGCCAATCGGATTTTACGGGCGGAACCAGCGGAATGGTCCTGCTGCCTCGCCTGACGATCGGTGACTTCAAGCTGTCGAGCAACGGCCGCATCGGCTACTACTACTGCGCGCTCGCCTTGCTCGTCGCATCGACGGCTTTTTTGTACGGGATCGAACGATCCGCAATCGGGCGGGCGATCAAGGCGCTCCACGACAACAAGTATTACGCGATTTCCCGTGGCGTGTCGGAAGCCAGGATCAGGCTCTACACCCTGTGCCTGTCCGCTATTTTCCCCGCCCTTGCCGGCGGCTTCTACGGGTCCTACGTGCGGGTGGCGTCGCCGGACGTGTTCGGGCTGGGCTTCTTGACCATCATTCTGTCAATCCTGCTCGTCGGCGGGATCGCGACCATCTGGGGCTCGCTGATCGCCGCCTTCGCGGTCACCATCTTTACCGAGGCCCTGGCGGATTTCGGTGCATGGCGGGACATTGCCGTCGCGGTGGTGATCATCGCGGTCGTGGTCGTCTATCCCGGGGGTCTTCACGCGGTCCTGCAGGAATGCTGGGGCGCGTTCGACAGGATCAAGTGCGGCGCCATCGCCCGGTTCCGCCGCCACTGGCAGGCAGAACGCCGCGCCATGCTGTGCGGAGCACCGGACAGGCTGGTCGAGACCTCCTTCGGGCGTATTTCGGTTTTCGATCATGGCGCCGGGGCCCAGGCCATTGTGATGCTGCATGGAAATTCATCCTGCAAGGAGGCTTTCTATCGCCAGTATGCAGTTTTTTGTCAGCGCTATCGCGTCGTGTCCTTCGATTACCCCGGCCACGGCGTGTCGCCGAACGGTAACCCGGAGACCGCCTATGCACTGGACGCTTTCGCACGAATTCTCGGCGAGCTCGTCGTCAAGCTCGATCTGGGCCGCCCCATCGTCTTCGGGTGGTCGCTCGGCGGTTACGTCGCACTGGAATATGCCGCGCGCGGCTACCCGCTGAGCGGACTGGCGATCTGCGGCACGTCGCCGATCGGCAAGTTTCCCGATGACATGCCGCGAGCCTACATACCGACGCCGTCCATGGAGCTGACGGCGAAGCGCTTCCATTCTCCATACGAAAAGAACCAGTACGCGCTGCATACGGCCGGAACCGATCCTGCGATTGATCCGATGATACGCGCTGCGGTCTGGCGTACCGACGGCCAGGCGCGCGAGCAGTTCTTCAATCGGCTCAAAACCATCGACTGGCCACGGCAAATGCGGGTTCTGTGCGAGTCGGAAGTGCCGTTTGCGATGTTGAACGGCAGGAAGGATCCCTTCGTCAACAACGACTATTGCAAGACGCTGCCTTATGCAAACATCTGGAGGGGTGCGCCATACGACTTCGCCGAAGGCGATCACGCCCCGTTTCTGAGTTGTCCCGAGGCTTTCAACACGGCCTTCGGCGAATTCGTCGACGGGGTCACGGCGCATGGCGGGCGGTTCGCGTGACGACACGGGCGGCGCCTCCGGTCCGCGCGCGGATTCGGCCCGGTGCGCACCGCCTGCTCCGAAGGCGAGGATCATCGCGGGTCCGTCGAGTTTTGTCTTATGGTTCGGATGTCATGAAATCCAATGTCGAGACACGTTCTCGCAACGTGAACCCCCGACCGCCACACCGCGAAGGAGTCCAACATGAACCTGTTCGATGAAATCGTCTCCGCCCATGCGGAGATGATCGAGATCCGCCGGGACCTGCACCGTCATCCCGAGCTGGCCTACGAGGAGCACCGCACCGCGGATGTCGTAGCGGAGCGGCTCGGCGCCTGTGGTATCCCCGTCACGCGCGGCCTTGGCGGCACCGGGGTGGTCGGGACCTTGAAGTGTGGGCACGGCAACCGGGCGATCGGGCTGCGCGCGGACATGGATGCGCTCGCAATGGACGAGATGAACACCTTCGAGTACGTATCCCGGCATCCCGGCCGGATGCACGGCTGCGGGCACGACGGACATACCACGATGCTCCTCGGCGCGGCCCGCCATCTCGCCGGGCACGGGGGGTTCGACGGCACCGTCCACTTCATCTTCCAGCCGGCGGAAGAAGGTGCGGGAGGCGCCGCCGCGATGATCCGGGACGGGCTGTTCGAACAGTTCCCGGTAGAGTCGGTATGGGGGATGCACAATTTCCCGACCGTACCGGTCGGGAAGTTCATCACCCGCGCCGGTCCCTTCCTGGCCAGTGCGGACACGGTGCGGGTGAAGGTGAACGGGGTCGGCGGCCATGGCGCGATGTCCCATCTCGCACGCAGCCCGGTCAACGCCGCCTGCGCGATCATCGATGCCCTGAACGACTTCCTCGCCCAGGAGATCGACGCCCGGCACGCGACCACCTTCACGGTGGGCCGCATCCACGGCGGCGACGCGATCAACGTCATCCCCGATTCGGTCGAGTTCGCCGGCACGGTCCGTTCGTTCACCGGCTCGGTGCGGGATCAGTTCGACGAGGGCCTGCGCCGCATCGTCGGCGGGATCTGCGCCGCGCGCGGTATCGCCGCGGACGTCGTGTACGAAAAGAACTACCCGCCACTCCTGAACAGCGAGGAGGAGACGGCGGCCGCGGCCCGGGCGGCGGCCAGGGTGGTGGGGGCGGAGAACGTCGATACCGATGCCCGGCGCATCATGGCTTCGGAGGACTTCGCCTTCATGCTCGACGAACGCCCCGGCAACTACATCATGATCGGCAACGGCGACGGCGAGGAAGGCGGTTGCATGGTGCACAACCCGCACTACGACTTCAACGACGAGATCCTCCCCATAGGCGCTTCCTACTGGGTGGAGCTCGCCCGGGCACTGTTGCCGGCGCACCGGCGGCCGGCACGCCTCGCCGACTCCGGCCCTGGGGACGCCAGGACGCCGGGATAGTGGATCGAACGAACCGAAAGACGCTGGAGGCGCAGGTGGCGCCACACCGCAATGTGCCTGTATGACGCGATCACGCCATCCCGAGCGACGACCCGCCGGGCGCGGGCCGGGATCGGGACCGGGGTCGCCGGTCGCCGGTCGCCGGTCGCCGGTCGCCGGTCGCCCGACATGATGAGTGTTAGGATACTTCCCCGGCGGGGAAGGGCGCCCATGCCCATCTCCCCGCCTCATCTTTCCACTGGAGGAACTACGACCATGCTCAGGAAAACCGGTGTGATCACGGCGGCGGTGGCAACAGCGATGCTGTCCGCCGGCGCCCTGGCCCAGCGCGGCAGCGCCGGGCACCTCAACATCCTCTACTGGCAGGCGGCCTCGACCGTCAATCCCTACCTCTCCGGCGGCACCAAGGACATCGAGGCGGGCTCGATGGTGCTGGATCCGCTCGTCCACTACGACGAGAACGGCAACATGGTGCCGGTGCTCGTCGAGGAGATCCCCACGGTGGAGAACGGGGGCGTGGCCTCGGACCTGCGCTCCATCACCTACAGGATCAGGAAGGACGTCCAGTGGTCCGACGGCACCCCGCTCACCGCGCACGACGTGGTGTTCTCCGGCGAGTACTGCCTGCACCCGGACGCGGGCTGCAACGCCGCTTCCTACTTCACGGACGTGACCGGGTTCGAGGCCCTCGACGACCACACCGTGAAGATCAGCTTCGGGGTCGCGAAACCCTTTCCCTACGGTCCCTTCGTCGGCTCGACCTCCCCGATCATCCAGAAGGCCCAGTTCGCGGACTGCATGGGCGCCAGGGCCCAGGAGTGCACCGAGCAGAACTTCGGCCCCATCGGCACCGGCCCCTTCAAGGTCGATGAGTTCCGCGCCAACGACGTGATCACCTTCTCCGCCAACGAGCGCTACCGGGAAGCGGACAAGCCCGCGTTCGCGACCGCCACCTTCAAGGGCGGGGGCGACGCCGCTTCCGCGGCGCGCGCGGTGCTGGAGACCGGCGAGTTCGACTACGCCTGGAACCTCCAGGTGGAGCCGGAGGTCCTTGCGCAGATGGCCGCCGCCGGCAAGGGCAAGGCCAGCACCGCCTTCGGCACCTGGGTGGAGCGCCTGATCGTCAACCAGACCAACGACGACACCGGCCTCGGGGCGGACAAGCGCTCGCTCCACCTCGACGGCGCCAATCCGCATCCCTTCCTCTCGGATCCGGCGGTGCGCCGCGCCCTCTCGCTCGCCATCGACCGCCAGATCCTGGTCGACGCGGGCTACGGGGTGGCCGGCCAGCCCACCTGCAACATCCTGCCCGCGCCCGCGGTATACGTCTCGGCCGCCAACAACGAATGCCTCACGCAGAACGTCGACGAGGCGAACCGCATCCTCGACGAGGCCGGATGGATACGCGGCGACGACGGGGTGCGGGCGAAGGACGGGGTGCGCATCTCGATCCTCTACCAGACCTCGACCAACTCCGTGCGCCAGGGGACGCAGGCGCTGGTCAAGCAGATGTGGGAGCAGATCGGGGTGGAGACGGAGCTGCGCAACATCGACGCGGCGGTGTTCTTCGGCGGCGACCCGGCGAGCCCGGACACCTACAACAAGTTCTACGCCGACATCCAGATGTACACCAACAACTTCGACGGCACGGACCCCGAGTCCTACATGGCCAACTGGGCCTGCTCGGAGATCCCCGGCCCCGAGAACCAGTGGCTCGGCAACAACATCCAGCGGCAATGCGTGGCGGAGTACGACGATCTGGTCGCGCAGATGTCGCAGACCGCGGTCCTGGAGGAGCGGGCCGCCCTCGCCAAGCGGATGAACGACATCATCGTGCAGAACCACTACATGATCCCGCTCATCTGGCGCGGCTCGGTGATCGCGTACGCGAACACCCTCAAGGGAGTCCGGCAGAATCCGTGGGATTCGGGGCTCTGGAACGTGGCCGACTGGCACCGGTAGGCCGCCGGAACGCCACGGTGCTCTCTTCGCCGCGGTCCGCCGGCCTGCCCGGCGGACCGCGGCGGCTCCCTGGTTCAAGTCATCGGGGTGGATTGACGACCCGATCGGGATATTGCTCTCGCTTCGGCCTGTCCTGCTCCATCAAGCTCGCCCCATATGGTACGTGCGCTTGGCCGGAAGACATCTCGACCCGTCATCCCCCTTGAATCTCCCCTGAATCCGCGTTGTCCGCAGTGCATCGCCGTGGTAAGGATCGCGTGTGATCCGTTTCATCATCCGACGCCTGCTCTTCGCGATTCCCACCCTCATCGCGATCAGCTTCATCGTCTTCGCGCTTCTCGATCTGGCGCCCAACGACCCCACCGGGCAGCTTCCGCTCACCATCCCGCCGGAGGTACGCGCCCAGATCCGCGAATCCCTCGGGCTCGGCCAGCCCTTCCACGTCCGCTACCTGAAGTGGATGGAGCAGTTCTTCATCAACGAGCCGCTCAACGTCGTCGAGCAGGCGTTCGGGGTGGAGATCGGCGATTCGAGCGAGCGCCTCCGGGTGCGATCGTGGGCGACCCGAAGTCCGGTGGTCGACCTCATCGTGGAGCGGATGCCGCAGACCCTGTGGGTGGTGGGGCTGTCCTACGTCGTGGGGATCCTCATCGCCATCCCCATCGGCATCGTCTCCGCCTACCGGCAGTACTCCTGGTTCGATCAGGTGGGCACCTTCGTGTCCATGGTGGGGTTCTCGGTGCCGACCTTCTTCACCGGGCTCCTCGCGATCCTCATCTTCAGCGTCATGCTCCAGTGGCTGCCGTCGATCTACGACACCACCCACGAGGTGACGGATCTCGCGAGCCTGTGGATGCAGATCAAGCAACTCGTCATGCCGGTGATGGTGCTCGCCCTGTTCAACGCGGCGCAGCTCAGCCGCTTCATGCGCTCGGCGATGCTCGACAACCTGAACCTCGACTACGTGCGCACCGCCCGCGCCAAGGGGAGCACCGAGCGCGCGGTACTGTTCATCCACGTGCTGCGCAACAGCATGATCCCGGTGGTGACGCTGATCGCGCTGGGCATCCCGACCATCTTCAGCGGCGCCATCATCACCGAGCAGATCTTCCGGGTGAACGGCCTGGGCCAGCTCCTCATCATCGCCATCCAGGGGGCGGACATCCCTCTGGTCCAGACCCTGACCTTCCTCTTCGCGATCCTGATCGTGGGATTCAATCTCGTGGCCGACGTGCTCTACGGGATCCTCGATCCGCGCATCCGCTACCAGTAGCCGGGAACGATGACGACGACGCCGGTATCGCCGCCTGCCGGGAACGGGCTGCGAGAAGCGCACGTCCACCGCTCCCAGTGGACGGACGTATGGCTCGCCTTCCGCAACCACACCGGGGCCGTCGCCGGGATGGTGGTGTTCTCGATCGTCGCGCTGGCGGTGCTCGCCGGCCCCTGGCTTCACGACGTGGACCCGCAATACCTCGACATCCGGGTGAAGAACCAGGGGCCGTCGCTCGCCCACCCCATGGGCACCGACAACCTCGGCCGCGACATGTTCGCGCAGGTGCTGGCAGGGGGGCGCATCTCGCTCGCGGTGGGGGTCACCGCGATGTTGCTCTCGCTCGTCGTCGGCACCGTGGTGGGGGTGCTCGCCGGCTACTACCACCGCCTCGACGGCCCGCTGATGCGGACCACCGACCTCTTCCTCGCGCTCCCGCTCCTGCCGCTGCTGCTGGTCATCATCATGCTGTTCCGCGACACCCTGCGCACCGCGTTCGGCCCGGAGACCGGGATCTTCCTGCTCATCGTCTTCGTCATCGGGATCACGAGCTGGATGCAGACCGCGCGCATCGTGCGCGGCGACGTCCTGGCCATCAAGGAGCGCGAGTTCGTGACCGCGGCGCACAGCACCGGCACCCGCGAGCGGCGCATCATCACCCGCCACGTCCTGCCGAACGTGCTGAGCCCGATCCTGGTCTCCGCGACGCTGGGGATCGCCAATGCGATCATCACCGAATCCGCCCTGTCGTTCCTGGGGCTGGGGTTCCCGCCGGACTTCCCGACCTGGGGCCGGCTGCTGTTCGACGGGGTGAACTTCATGACCATCACGCCGGCGCGGGTGATCTGGCCGGGACTGGCGATCTCGCTCACGGTGCTGAGCGTCAACTACATCGGCGACGGCCTGCGCGACGCCCTGGACCCGCGGCTGCGGGGGGCGTAGCAGTAAGCATCCGAAACATGGCGGCCACTCTCACCTGGACCCGTGGCTGCGCGGGGCGCAGGCGGTGGCGATGGCGATGGGGGGATCGGAAACGTCCTGCCTGTCGCCACCACGATCACCTGCGCCTGGCTGCATCACGTGTCCGGAGTTGCCCCGGACCTGCTTCCACTCGGCGCACACGTAGCGCTCGGTGGGCAGCGCACGACGCGATCGGCTTGCCGGAGCGTTCGTGGTCGAAGATGATCGCCATCGGTTGCCATTCCACGTGTCCCTTCCCGGCTGTGCATCGGCCGACCTGACCGTGAACGGAGGCCGGACAAGTCGTGAAACGGATACGGACCGCCATCCTCGTCGTGGCCGCGGTGACCACCGCGAGCTGCGCCACCTCCCCTACCGGACGCGATCAACTGACCCTCTTCTCGCCGGCCGCCATGCAGGACATGGGCGCGGCGGCGTTCAACGACATCAAGGCGGAGACCCCCGCCGCCGGGGCGTTCCTGAACCGCTACGTGGAGTGTGTCGCGAACCCCATCGTGGGCGTCCTGCCCGGCCGCGGGTCGCAGGGTTGGGAGGTCAGGGTGTTCGATCGGGACGAACCCAACGCGTTCGCCCTGCCGGGCGGGAAGATCGGCGTGTACAAGGGCCTCCTCGACGTGACGGAGACGCAGGACCAGCTCGCGGCGGTGATCGGGCATGAGATAGGGCATGTCCTTGCCCGGCACGGCAACGAACGCATGTCCGGCCAGTTCATGGTGCAGACCGGCATGGCGGCGGCGGCTGCGTTGACGAGGTCGCGGGAATCGCCGGAGAGGCGAAGGCTGATGGCGGTGCTGGGGCTCGGCGCACAGGTGGGGGTCCTGCTGCCCTACAGCCGCAGCCATGAGACCGAGGCGGACCGGATGGGACTGGAGCTCATGGCCCGGGCGGGCTTCGACCCTCGGGCCAGCGTGGACCTGTGGCGGAACATGGCCCGGACCGCGGGCCGGCAGCCGGTCGAGTTCCTGTCCACCCATCCCGGGCACGAAACCCGGATCAGGGCCCTGCAGTCGGGCATGGCCGCGGCGATGGATCTGTACCGGCAGGCGAGGGCGGAAGGCCGCGCGCCGGCCTGCGACGGGTGACGGCCGGCGATCGGGCGGAGCGTTCCTTCGGTTCGCGGGCTCCCGCAGCGTCCACCAACAGCACCCGCGGCTCCATGACGGCGGGCCGTTCCCTCAGTTCGCGGAATCCCGCAGCACTCCGGCCCGGTAGTCCGGCCGGGGGACGCCGGTGTTGCCCGAGGGGTCCCGGACGGGCAGGGCCAGGAACGTGCCCTCGTTGGTCCGGGTCACCTCGCGCATGAGGGTCGCGTAGCGTTCGGTGCTGTGGGTGGAGACGAAGCCGACGGCGTGGACGCGGACCCGGCGTCGGCCGGTCCCCGGCTCGGTGTTGAGCTGCCGCAACGTCTCGATGACCTCGTCGTAGGACGATCCGGAGTAGTCGTCGCCGAAGATGTAGATGGCGATCTTCCGGTCCTGCCGCGCGTAGGCGCGCAGCGCGGTCTCGAGCCCCTCGACGGGACTGCTGTTCGAGAAGGCGCCCCAGCTCCGGACCAGGTCCAGGATGCTCCGGCGCCGCCTCGGGGTGTCGGGGATCCATTTCCTCCGGTAGGCGCTGACGAGGTAGCCGCCGTTGTCGTTCAGGACCTGGAACCCGCTGACCCGGGGGTGGACGTCCAGGACCTGGTCCATGACCTCCATGACCCGGTCCCAGATGGACTTCATGCTCCCCGACGTGTCCACGATGAAGATGACGTATTCGCTGTCGACGGGGATCCCTCCGACTTCGGGGTCGCGCTCGCTCACCGGGGCGCGCACCCGCAGGGTTGCGCGACGGAGCGATTCCCGGACCCGCTCCAGCCCCTGGTTGTCCCGTTGCAGTTGTTCCAGCTTCCGGCCGGCGGCCCGGATCGCCTCGTCGAGGGCCGGGTCCTCGCCAAGTGTTTCCACGGGCGCGGGCCGCCGCTCCGCCTCGTCTGCGAGTGCGCTCCGGAGGGCATCCCACCGCTCACGCAGCCGGGCCACGAGGTCCGCGGCTTCCCGGATCTCGGACTCGGGCACCGGAGCCCGGGCGTCGCCGCCGGCGTCGATCGGGGCCGGTCTCGAGATGAGCAGCAGCAGGACGATCGCGCCGAACCCGCAGGTGATGACGTCGAGGAACGCCAGGCCGAAGACCTCGCCGGAAGAGCGGGCCTTCTTCACGGCCAGCCCCTCGCCGGGGTCATGAGGAGCCCGCCGGCCTGCGCGGCCCAGTTCCAGTACGCCGGCGCCGCTTCCGGATCCCCTTCCAGCGGCAGCAGGATGACGTGGACCTTCCGGCCCGGCGGCGGGGCGGACGCTTGCAGGCTCGCGTAGAACAGTGCCTTGCGGCAGGCGCCGCTCACCTTGCCCCTCGCGTTCCCGGAGCAGCCGGAGAGCAGTCCGGGCGAGGACAGGCTCCGGGTCGGGAGTCCGTCGGTCACCACGTAGACGTCGGTGGCGGGCGGGGAGAGGCGGCCGAGCGCCCGCAGCCCCGCCTCCAGGTTCGTCGCCCCGGTCGGCACCAGCCGGTCGAGCTCCCCGAACAGTCCCCGGAGCGCCACCCGGTCCCGGCCGTCGGCCCAGGCCGCGCCGTGAAGCACCGTCGCCTGATCGTTGAACGCGATGACCGCGACTTCGCTCCCGGCGGGGAGCCGGTGCAGGAGCCAGCGCGCGGTGCGCAGCGTGCGCCGCCACTTCGGCCCCTGCTTCTTCTCCACATCCGAGCGGACCTTGCGCGCGATGACGTCGATGAGCCGCTCGTCGGTCATCGAGGCGCTGCGGTCGAGCAGGATCGCGATGCGCCGTCCTTCCACCCTGAGACCGAGCAGGTACTCCTCCTCGCCGCCCTGCACGTCTTCGATGACGTCGCCGGCCTGGTCCGGGTCGATGGACTCCACCTCGTTGCGCAACGCCGCGTTCCTGGCCCGTGCATCCCGGAGCGCGCGCTCGATTTCGGCGAGCCGCGCCCGGCCGGCGTCTTCCCGGCCCTCGCCGCCGGTCGGAGCCTGCCCGTCACGGCGTTCCCGGCTCCGGCGTTGCGCCTCCTCGATCCGTCCGGCCAGCGTTCCCGCCTCCCGGCGAAGCGCCGCCAGCGTCTCCTCCCCGGCCGCGGCCCGCTCGCCGGCGTCCGGCTCGACCGCGGTCCCGGTGTGGTGCTTGACGATGAGGAAGAGCAGGATCGCCGCGCCCAGGCCGCAGGCCATGACGTCGAGAAAGGCCATCATCCCCCCCGGCTCCCGTCGTCTGGTCCGCATGGCGGCGGTCAGCGGCTGATGCGCTTGAGCAGGAACTCTTCGCAGTAGGCCTGGATGTCGACCAGGCGCCTGTCCTGTGCTCGTTGCAGGGCGTGCAGCAGCAGCATGAGCACGAGGCTGGCCAGCAGCGCCACCAGCGTCGAGTTGAAGGCGGTTCCGAGGCTCGCGGTCATGCCGGCGATGTCCCCGGCCAGCGCCTCGTCGGCTTGCGAGAGCGCCTGTCCGATCCCCCGCACGGTGCCCACGAAGCCGATCGACGGGATCGCCCAGATGACGTACCGGATCATCGCGTTGTCGGCTTCGAACCGCATCCCCAGCGCCTCCACGCTCGTCCGGATGGCGTCGGAGGTGTTCTGGACGTCCCCGGTGATCCGGTAGCGGCGCAGGCTCGCCTTCAACGCCTCCACGAGCTGCGTCCCGGTCGTCTCGGCGGGCAGGGCCTCCAGCTCGTCGAGGGCCTCGGCCAGCGGAGCGGTTCCGTCGTCGGCCTCCTCGAAGACGTCGACGCCGAAGAGGTACTGCTCGGACGCCAGCGCCCACATCATCATGAGGATGCGGATGGCGCAGAAGACCATCAGCACGAGGCAGACCTCCTGCTCCCAGTCCTTGAGGATGACCGTCCACTCCCGGGGCGCCGACTGCCCCGCGAGGCGGGCCGCCTCGATGGCCGCTGCGGCTCCCGGCCGGATGACCTGGACGTAGAACAGATGGATCGCCGCGCCGCTGCCGGCGAGGATGGCGGCGCCCCGCACGAGCTCGTTCACGTCAGATGTCCACCGGGAAGCTCACGGGGGCCTCCAGGCTGATGGACGGCCCTCCCTGGGCGACGCTCGCGCGCTGGAGGGCGAACGTGACGGCGGCGGCGAGGGCGATCACCACCGCCACCCCGGCGGCGATCCGGATCCGGTGCGATGTGCGGTTCCCCTTCATGTCATCGTCCTCCGGCGAGGTAGCGGGCGATACGAAAGCCGAGGTCGTCTCTCGGAGCACTGCTGCCGTCGCGCCAGGCGGCGCGCAGCGCGCTCAGCGTCCCGGACCGCCAGCTCGATCCCTTCACGGTATGCCGTTGGTTCGGGTCCGGGCGGACGTCCATCGGATCGGTCTCCACCAGGTCCGGGGGCGGAGGGTGCAGGTCGTAGTTGTCGTGCGTCCACTCGCTCGCGTTGCCCGCGAGGTCGTGGAGCCCCGCGGCGTTGGCGTCGAACCTGCCGACCTCGGCCATCTGCGCGACACCGTCGTTGTAGCGAGGAATGTACACCGGGACCCGCCCGCGGGCCGACTCGTCGGCGAGGTTGCCGGCGCGGGCGGGCACCCGGGCGTCGTCCCCCCACGGGAACCGGGTCTCCCGGCCGCGTCCGGCCTTGCGGGCCAGCCACTCCCATTCCGCCTCGGTGGGGAGCCGGTAGCCGTCGGCGGCGGCGCTGCTGCCGCGGTGGCGGCCGTTGGCGAAGTGGTAGACCGGGGTCAGGCCCTCCTGCCGGCTGAGCCAGTTGCAGTAGCGGGCGGCGTCTTCCCAGCCGATCCCGGTGACGGGGCGCATGTCGGCGACCGGAGGCTGGCCGGGGTGCGTGAACAACCGGAACTGCCCGGCGGTGACCTCGTGCACGCCGGCGTAGAACGCCCTGGTGAGCCGGACCTCGCGGACGAATTCGTTGGCCCGCCGCCCCGGCTCCCCCCGGGGCGTCCCGAGCGTCACGGTTCCGGGGTTCTTGAACAGCTTCAGCATGATCCCGGCGCGGTTGGTGTAGTGCGGCGGCGCCGTTTCGAGCCGGGCCTGGGCTTCGGAGCGCAGTGTGACGGCGACGTTCTGCGGCGTGTCGGGGTCGGGGGTGACGGTGCGCGTCACGGTGCGGTAACCGTCGCGGCTCAGGCGGATGGTCTGGGGAACGGCCAGGAGCATCAGGCGCTTCGGGGTGCGGCCCATGCTCTGCCCCCCGACCTCGACGTCGGCCTCGGGCTCCGACCGCACCGAGACGGCGCCGAAGATCGGGGTGAGGGCCAGTGCGATGGAGCGGTGCTCTCCCGGGTTCAGCGTGAATTCGGTCTCCCGCGGAGCATGGCCCGGCTTCGCGTAGCGGATCCGGTGGGGCACACCCGCGGAGAGGTGGAGGTTCTCCGTCGCCGTCGCCGCCCGCCCGTCGATGGAGAGCGTGCCGCCTTCGGGCGAGAGGGCGAACGACACCCGGCCCCGCGCGCGGGCCAACCGGTAGTGGCGTTCCGCCCCGGGGGCGTCGTGGGTGACGGCGATCGTGTCCGTGCGGGTCTCGTAGCCGTCGTGGGCGATGTGCAGCGTATGGACGCCGCCCTCGGCAGCGAGGGTCAGCGGGGTCTTCCCGGCGGCCTGGCCGTTGTACGTCACCCGAGCCCCGTCCGGTTCCGAGGTGGCCGTGATCCGCCCCTCGACCGGCGCCAGCGGCAGCGTCAGGGAGTAGGCGCCCCCGCGTTCGGCGTTCAACCGCCGCGACGCGGGGACGTACCAGGGATGCCGGGCGCCGACGGTATGCTCGCCGGCCGGGATTTCGATTTCGAGGCGGGGTCCTTCGGCCACGACCGCACCGTCGAGGGACCACCGGATCGCGGGATGGCCGGGCTCGGTGGCCGCCCGGAGCGTGGCGTGGCGCTCGCGCAGGATGACGTCGACGAGCTCGCGGGCCCTGGCCGCTTGCGTGATCGCGAGGGTTTCGGGCACGAAGCCCTCGGCGCCGATGCGCAGCGCCAGCGGCCCCGGCAAGGTCCACACCCCGGTCCCGATGACGATGCCCCGGCCCTCGGCGATTTCGACGGTGGCGGTCGCCGCGGCCTCGGCCGGTGCGACGGCGACTTCGAGCCGGCCGACCTCTCCCGCGAAATACGCGAGCGCGCCGCCGAGCGCGGCCGCGAGGATGACGGCGGCGCCGATCGTGGTCCTGATCCCGAGGGTCCGCCGCCGGCGCCGGCGCGCTTGCGAGAGCGTGTGCTCAACTGCGTTCATCGCAGACGATCCGCACCTCGACGGGAGCACCGCCGCCCGCCGTCACCGCCACCCTGACCAGCTTGGAGCGGTATCCGGGGCGCTTGCCTTCGAACACGTAGTCGCCGGGACGAAGCTCGATGGTGCGCTCCCCGGTGCGCCCGACCCGGCCGACGCCCCGGATCCCTATCTCGGTCCGGCCGTCCGACAGGATACGGACCGGGACCGGCGTCCGTCCGGCTTCGATGGCCTGCTCCAGCGCCTCCGCGCCCGTCTTGAGCCGGGCGCTGAGCGAAACCATCGCCTTCGCCTCGCGCAGGGTCTCCCTGGCGGCGCCGGCGACCTCGGGCGAGCCGAGTCGTTCGGGGCGGGCCAGAAAGCCGTCCACGGCCCGCTGTACGGTCACGATGCGAGCCGCGAGCTCGCTGCCCTTCGCCGCGCCGTCGTGGGCCGGCTCGATGGCCCCGGCCTCCTCGAATGCGCGGAGCGCGGCCTCCCAGTCATCCCGGACCGCGGCCTGCTCGGCCTCGGCGAGGCGCCGGTCGCGGTTCAGCGTGCGTTCGAGCGCCGCGACCTGCGCCCGAAGCTGCCGGGTGTCCTCATGCCCCGGCCGCCGGCGGTGCGCCTCGGCGGCGGCCTGTTTCGCCTGCTCCGGATGCTTCCCCTCGACCGCCTGCCGGCCCTGGGCAATCACCCGCTCGAATGCCCGTTCCCGCATCTGCCGCTCGACCGCCCGGATGCGCCCTCTCGCGCCGGCGTCGTCGGGGTCGAGCTCGACGATGCGCCGCAACGCCGCCCGCTCCTCGCGGAGCTTTCCGGCGCCACGGGCGTCCTCGGCCTTCCGGCGCTCGGCCAGCAGCTCCGGGAGTCGCGAGATGCGCGCTTCCCATGCCTTCGCCTCGGCCGAGCCGGGCCGCCGTTCCAGGGCTTGCGCGATGTGCATCCGGGCGGCCTCCGGGTTCCCGGCGGCGTAGTCGTCCTTCGCCGCCCGGAGACTGAGCCGGTAGCGGGCTTCCTCTTCCCGGGCGACGTCATCGGCCTCCCGTTGCGCGGCGGCCAGGAGCCGGAGCGCCGAACCGGCGTCGCCGTCGCGGTACGCTTCGAGAGCTTTTGCCTTGCCGAGCGCGATCCGTTCCAGCGCCGTCCGGTGTTCGGACAAGGGCGATCCTGCGGTCGAGGCGGGCTTCAGCGTGTCTTCGAGACGGCGTAGCGCTTCCTCGACCTGCGCCGGTCCCGATGGGGCCTGCCCGGCCGGATCGGCCGGCGGCGCCGGCCCGGAAGCCGGTTCCGGCGGATGTCCGGCGGCGCGACCTGGCCGCGGTGCGGGTTCGGCCGGGGGCGGCTCGACGCGCCCGGGCTCGGAGGCCGATGTCTCGTGCGACCGCTCCGGTCCGCGTCCGGCGGAGTACGCCGGCCCGGATGCGGGCTCGGCCGGGGGCGGCTCGACGCGCCCGGGTTCGGGATCCGATGTCTCGTGCAACCGTTCCGGTCCGCGTCCGGCGGATTGCGCCGGCCCGGATGCGGGTTCGGCCGCGGGCGGCTCGGCCTGTCCGGGCTCCGGAATCGGGGTTTCGGCCACGCCCGGGTCCGGCGCAGCCTCCCGGGCCAGATGAAATCCCGTCCAGACGCCCCCGCCCCCGACGGCGGCGAGGGCCGCCAGGCCCGCGAGCGCCCACAGCAGGCGTCTCCTGCCCGACGCCTGATGCACACGAGCGCGCGCGACCCGGTTCCGGATCGCGCCGTTCTCATGTTCCCGGTTCATTCAAGGATTCAGAGGGCGGTCTCCGGGACGCCTTCCTCGTCGTAGATGCGTCTGAGGAGCGACCGCCACTGACGGAACTGCTCCCGCGCGTCACCGGTCAGCTCGACGGTGGTGTCTTCGAGCTCGACGACCTGCGGGGCGACCTCGACGTCCAGCGACTCGCCGAGCTCGGACAGGGCCTCGGCGTGCACCCTGCCTTCGGCGCTGTTCTGGAAGCTCTTCGCGACGAGCAGGCCGCCGGCGACGGCGGCGGCGATGCCGGCGACCTCGGTTCCGGCGTCGCGGTTGTGGCCGCCCTTCACCACGGCGATGGCGCCGCCGACCGCCAGCGCCGCCCCCATCACGCCCTGGACCAGGGCCTTGCCCCGTGCCTTGTTCCTCGCCTTGACTTCGGTCAGGCTGTGCTCCTGCCAGGCCGCGTAGCTCGTGTCGGTGCGCTGGGCGAACCCTTCGTAGTGGGTCTGCATCCGGTCCATGAACAGCCCGTCCCGGACCCGGATGGCGCGGATGCGGGCGAGCATGGGGTCGTCCCGATCCGGCAGCCCGGTCAGGGTGACGCGCCCGCCCCGCTCCTCGACGTACCCGGCGAAGGTTTCCTCGGAGAACGTCTTGGCGAACCGGATCTCGCCGATTTGGCGCAAGGTCGCGAGCTCCTCGGACGAACGCTTCATGACGAGCTTCGCGACGTCCCCGGCCGCTTCGTCGAACACCGGCTGGTAGGGGTCCTCGCCCCGGTTGCGGGGGTCGCGCCAGAAGTATTCCTTCACCCGATGCCGGTAACGCTTCCGCATCCAGCGCTTGCCGCCGATGTCCACGGCCTCGACCGCGATCTTGACGTCCTGGCCGTCCGATTTCTCGATTGCGCCGATGACGTAGAGGTCGCCGGCGGCCCTGCCGTCGGGCGAGACCCGGACGTCACCGAACGCTCCGGTGGCCTGGAGCGCTTTCTTGAGCGCGACGGCGAAGCGGTTCGCCTCGGCCCGGCGCAGCTCCGGCCAGACGCCTTCCTTTTCGTAGTCGTCGGGATCGTCGGGGAGCCCGGGGTCGAAGACCGGGACGATGACGTCGAGCCGCACGCCTCGATACGGGTCCGCGGCGGCCGAGGCCGGCGGGTCGATGGCGGGGCCGACCGCCGGACCCGCCGGCGTCCCACCCGTCGTCGCTCCCCCCGTTATCGTCCCCATTGCCCCGCAGCCGGCCAGCACCGCAACGGCGGCAGCGAGAGCGGTAGCGGGAATGGCGCTATGTCTGCGCATCGTTGCTCTCTCCTTCTTCTCCCGGGAGCGGCTTCAGGGGCAGTCCCTTGTACTTGCGGTATTCATTCCAGAGCTCGGCCCGTATGCGCGGATCGGTCTCTTCCATCGCCGCCCGCCGTATCTGCGCTTCAAGCACGCTGTCGTTGTCCGGCGCCGGGATGTCGTCGGGCGCCTGGCCCGAGCCCACGGCCGGCGGGCGGTCCGTGTCCGCGGCCGTCCTCTCGCCGTCCTCCGGAGCCTCCTCCGTGCCCTGGATGCCTCCGGCCGCCACCGATTCGATGGAGGTATCGTCCGCCGTCGCCTCGGGGGGTTCCGGAGCTTCAGCGCCCTGGATACCTTCCGCCGCGACCGATTCCACGGAAGCGCCGTCGTCCGTCCCTGCCGAATTGCCGTCCGCACCGCCGTCCGCACCAGCCGCGCCGCCGTTCCGTCCCGCCGCGCCCGCCGCGGCGCCCGCGCCCGTCGCGGCGCCCTGGCATTCGTCGAACCGGGCCAGTGAATCGTAGAACGCCCGATCCATTCGGGCGATCCTCTCCGCCCGCGTCAGCGGCTGCCCTTCGGTATCGGCGTGGACGGCTTCCGGAGCGCAGGTCCCGGCGTCACCGGCGTGCGCCGCGACGGCGGCGGCGATGAGGAACCCCGCGGCTGTCGCGCGGGGCGGCGGCAGGCGTCCACGGCTCCGTGTATCGCCACGCGCGGGCGCGATCATGGGGGTCGCCTGGAAATCGAAAGGGTCGTCGCCATTGTGCGATGATCCACGCATTCATTCATGCACGGCGAATGATACCGCCCTTCGACATGCGTTTGGCTCCGGGCGTTCGCGCCCCCGGCGTTGCGCCGGCGCGGGCGCCTTGGCACCCTCGCTCCAGGATGTCCGGACGCGGTGGCCGGTGGAGAGAGCCGCGACCGCTCGGAACCGGACATCCGCACATCGTTCTTCGGGAGACCGCCATGACCCCCAGAGAGATCGCGGTAGCGCTGTGGGACGCGCGCATGAGCGGCGAGACCATCGAGCTCGGCGCCGGCGACAGACCCGCCGACACCGCGGCGGCGTACACGATCCAGACGATCCAGACCGCGGCGTCGGGCGCCGTGCAGATCGGCTGGAAGCTCGGCGCCACCAACGACAAGGCGCTCGCGATGCTCAAGCTCGACGATGCGTTCGCCGGCCCGCTGCTGGGGCCGTTCCGGTCCGGTAACGGCGCGTGCATCGAGCTGCCCACGGCCTTCGCACCGGGACTCGAAACCGAGTTTCTCGTCAAGCTCGCGGGCGACGTGCCCGCGCGGGATTATCCGTACCCGGCGGACGAGATCGCGCCGGCGGTGGACTACGTCGCCCCGTCGTTCGAGATCGTCGGCTGCCGGTTGCCCGGCGGCCTCGCCAACGGCGGCCTCGTGCTCATCGCCGACGGCGCGGGAAACGTTGCGTTCGTCGAGGGCGAGAGGGGGGAGGACTGGCGCTCGATCGATCTCGCGGCCTGCGCGCTCACCGTCACCGTCAACGGCGAGGAGAAGGCGCGCGGCGCGGGCTCGCTGCTGACCTGGGGCGATCCCCTCGCGGCGGTGGGCTGGCTCGCGGCCCATCCGCTGGTCGCGGAACGCGGACTGCGCGCCGGGGACGTGGTGATGACCGGCACCTGCGGCGGCATCCTGCCCATCGCCCCCGGCGACGAGGCGCGGGCGGACTTCGGGGCGCTGGGAATCGTAGAAGCATCGTTCGCCTGACGAGCGCCTGCCCGTCCGGTATGACGAGACTTCTGCGCAGCGGACGGTCGAGCCGGAGCAGGGGCGGCGGCCGGCCCGGGCAGGCCGGTCCGGAACGCACGTCCGCGCCGTCGCCCGTCCGCTTCCGCCCCGCTCGACGTCGGGCCGTCGAGCTGCGCTTGGAATCCGGCCCTCCGGCGATCGAATCTCATGCAGGGTATCGCGACGGAACGACGGACAGCCCCCCGGTTGCGGCTCTGCCGGCTCGGCGGGAAGGTGAGGAGGAAGCGGAATGAACGGAAACGGAAAGGTGGCGATGATCACCGGGGCCGGCACCGGGATCGGCCGGGCCTGTGCGCTTGCGATGTTGCACGAGGGGTACTCGGTGGTGCTGGCGGGGCGCCGCCCCGAGCCCCTGGAGAAAACCAGGGCCGACGCGGGGACGGGCGGAGAGCGGGCGCTGGTCGCGCCGGCCGACGTGAGCGATCCGGCGTCGGTGGAAGCGCTCTTCGCGAAGACGAAGGAGACGTTCGGCCGGCTCGACTTCCTGTTCAACAACGCCGGGGTCAACGCACCCGGGATCCCCATGGAGGAGCTCACCGTCGAGCAGTGGCAAGGCGTCGTCGACGTCAATCTGACCGGAGCGTTCCTGTGCACCCGGGAGGCGTTCAGGCTGATGAAGAGCCAGAGGCCCATGGGCGGGCGCATCGTGAACAACGGCTCGGTCTCCGCTCACGCCCCCCGGCCGAACTCGGCCCCGTACACCGCGACCAAGCACGCGATCACCGGGCTGACCAAGTGCACGTCGCTCGACGGGCGCAAGTACGACATCGCGTGCGGGCAGCTCGACGTCGGCAACGCCCTGACCGGGATGGCGGCACGGATGGCCGAGGGGGTGCCGCAGGCGAACGGCGAGGTCGCGGTCGAGCCGCTCATGGATCCGGAGAACGTGGCGCGTGCGCTGGTCTGCATGGCGAGCCTTCCGCTCGACGCCAACGTACAGACCATGACCGTCATGGCGACGAAGATGCCGTTCGTGGGGCGGGGTTGACGCATCGTGCCGAACGAGGACGCCTTCGATTTCGTGGTCGTCGGCACCGGGACCGCCGGCGCCACCCTCGTGAACCGGCTGAGCGCGGACGGGCGCCACCGGGTCTGCGCGCTCGAGGCCGGAGGACGGGACTGGAATCCCTCCATCCACATCCCCGCCGGGTTCATGAAGACGATGACCGACCCTTCCGTCAACTGGCTCTACGAGACCGAGCCGGGCGAGGGCAGCGCGGGGCGCCGGATCGCCCAGCCGCGGGGCAGGACCTTTGGGGGATCGAGCTCGATCAACGGCCACATCTACAACCGGGGCCAGCGCATGGACTTCGACACCTGGGCGCAGCGCGGCAACCGGGGCTGGAGCCATGCCGACGTGCTGCCCTATTTCAAGCGTAGCGAACGCCGCATCGGCCCGGGCGACGACCGATACCGGGGCCGGAACGGGGAGTTCGTGGTCGAGGACCTCGCCTGGCGCGATCCGCTGTGCGAGGCGTTCATCGCCGGAGCCGAGAGCATCGGCATCCCTCGCAATCCGGACTACAACGGGGAACGGCAGGAGGGCGTCGGCTACTTCCAGCGCAGTGTCCACCGCAACCGCCGGATGAGCACCGCGCGGGCGCACCTGCGCCCCGCCATGCAGCGGCGCAACGTCGACGTACGTCCCCATGCCTACGCCACGCGCATCCTGTTCGAGGGGAACCGCGCGGTGGGGGTGGAGTTTCTGCGCGGGGACGAGCGTCGGGTGGTGCGCGCGGCGCGCGAGGTGATCGTCTCGGGCGGCGCCGTCAATTCGCCGCAGCTCCTGCAGCTCTCGGGGGTCGGCTCGCCCGCACTGCTCGGCGAACTCGGGATCCCGGTGCGCAAGGCATTGCCCGGGGTGGGCGAGAACCTGCGCGACCACTACGCGATCCGTACCGCGTTCCGGGTCAAGGGCACGCGGACGATCAACGAGCTCGCGCGAGGCTGGCGGCTCGGGGTGGAGGTCCTGAAGTACTTCGCGCTGGGCGCCGGGATCCTCACCTTGCAGCCGACTCTGGCACACTGCTTCTGGAAATCGGACGAGGCCCTCGATTCAGGCGATCTTCAACTGACCTTCACGCCGGCGAGCTACAAGCGAGGAGTGCAGTCGGCCCTGGAAGACGAGCCGGGCGCCACGGTCGCGGTATGGCAGCAACGCCCGGAGAGCACCGGATACGTCCGGGCACGGAGCGCCGACCCCCTCGAGAAGCCGTTGATCCAGCCGAACTATCTTGCCCATGAGACGGATCGGCGAGTGATCGCCGGCGGCATCGGGCTCGCGCGCCGGCTGATGCGCACCGAACCGCTGGCGCCGTATTTCGTACGGGAGGTGCTGCCCGGCGACGACGTGCGTACCGGCGACGAAGTCCTGGACTTCGCCCGGGGCGTCGGCACCACCGCGTTCCACCTGATGGGGACCTGCCGGATGGGGCCGGCCACCGATCCGGGCGCCGTGGTCGACGACCGGCTCCGCGTCCACGGGATCGAGGCCCTGCGCGTCGCCGACGCTTCGATCATGCCCCTCATGACCTCGGCCAACAC
This sequence comes from uncultured Gammaproteobacteria bacterium, assembly GCA_958295465.1. Lineage (GTDB taxonomy): Bacteria > Pseudomonadota > Gammaproteobacteria > HK1 > HK1 > HK1. The sequence continues at coordinate 4,386,335 of OY282353.1, read as the reverse complement.
CAACGCGGCGACCCTCATGATCGGAGAGAAGGCGGCGGACATGATCCTGGACAGGCCGCCCTTGGAGCCGACGGTGCTGCGTTGACTCCCGAGGATCGGGTGATGCACCCACGGTGGCTCACCGGCCCCGAGGCGGTCATCGCGATCTCCGGTGCGCTGTGGGGGCTGTACTGGATCCCGGTGCGCCACCTCGAAGCCCGCGGCGTGGGCGTGGTGTGGACCACCCTCGGGCTGTTCGTCGTGGGGCTGGCGCTCCTCGTCCCCCTCCTGCTCCGGCATCCGCCCGCGCGCGCCGCGTTCACGCCGCGCATGTCCGCCACCGGCCTGCTCACCGGCGGCTCCTTCGTGCTCTACTCGATCTCGATCGTCCTCACCGACGTGGTGACCGCGATCCTGCTCTTCTACCTGAGCCCGGTCTGGGCCACCGTGCTCGGCCGCCTGCTGCTCGCCGAAAGGCTCACCGGCGTCCGGCTCGCCGCACTGGTCCTGGGGCTCGGCGGGCTGTGGGTGGTGCTGGGCGGCGAAAGCGGCATGCCGCTGCCCCGCAACCCCGGCGACTGGTGCGCGCTGACCGCCGGGGTCACGTGGGCGTTCGGGACCTTGCGCGTGCACCAGGACGCCGCGGTCTCCCCGGCGGCGCACGTCACGTCCCTCTTCATCGGCGGCACGGCGATCATCGCGGTGGTTGCGGCGCTGCCGGTCACGGAGGCCCCGGCGCCTCCGGCCACCGCTCACGCGGCGGCGATCATCTCGATCGTGGCGGTGCTGAGCGTGGCGAGCGCGTGGGGGATCCTCCGGGGCGCACGGCTCGTCAGCCCGGGCCGCGCGGGACTCCTGCTGATGATGGAGGTGGTCACCGGGCTGGCGTCCGCGGCGGCGCTGGCCGGCGAGCCGTTCGGTGTGGCCCAGGCCGTCGGATCGATGCTGATCGTCGCCGCCGCGCTCGTCGAGGTGCTGCCGGAGGGCGTCCGCCGTCGCCGTGCCTGATGCGGCGCGTGCGGGAGGCGTGGTGTCCCCCTTACCCATGAAATCTTCGACAAGACGACGAAAAACCGTTCGCCGGCCGGCTTTCGATTCCGCGACACCGATCCCGGGTTCACAACCGGCGGCTGTTCCAGCTCCGCCGGGTTTTGGGAGATCGCGGAACGCAAGCAGTGTGTTCGATGCGTCGCCGGGGCGCGGGAGGCGTTCCTCAGGCGACGGCCTCTTCGAGGAGCGCCACGTTGCGCGCGCCTTCCTCCCCGTTCACTTCCGGGTCGCGGCCTTCGCGTACCGCGGCCGCGAAGTCCTCGACCTCGCCGGTGTAGGGGTCGGCGGCTTCGAACGCATGCTCGCCCTCGTGGGTCACGATGCGGCCCGTGCCGAACCGGCCGAGGGTGTCGTCGAACAACGCATGGCCGTCGCTGCCGTAGACCTCCATGCGTTTCGGCGCATCGAACAGCACCGACGTGCAGATCTCCGCGGTGGCGCCCGACTCGAACTCCAGCGCGAGCAGCGCGGTCTCGTCGTGCGGACCCCGGAAGGCGTTGCGGGTGACGAGCGGGGTGAGGCGGGTGATCTCCCCGCACGACGGCAGCATGTACCAGCGCACCTGGTCGAGGCAGTGGGTGCCGACCGCGGCCAGTCCCCACCAGCGTCCGACCTCGGGGTGCGCGCGCCAGTTCGAATCGTCCGGCACCCGCATCGACCACTGCACGCGCATGTGCCGCAGGACCCCGAACCGGCCGGCGTGCGCGGCGACCGCGAGGTCCCGGTGCCCCCGGTGCCAGCGCATGTGGTAAGCGATGCCGAGCCTGACCCCGGCGCGGCGGCAGGCCGCGGTCATCCGTTCCGCGTCCGCCGCAGTGGTCGCCATCGGCTTCTCGCAGAACACGTGCTTGCCGGCGTCGGCCGCCGCGATGCACTGCCCGGCGTGCAGCCCGTCCGCCGATGCGATCAGCACCGCGTCGAGATCGGGGTCGGCGAGCAGGGCGTCGAGGTCGGTGTACGCGGGCTCGGGGGACGCGGCGCGGTGGCGCTCGGCGAAATCGCGCGCGCGCCCGGCATCGCGGCTCAGCACGCTCCACAGCTCCGCGCCGGCCGCACGCTCGATCGCCGGCGCGAGCGCGTTGCCGGCGATCCTGCCGGTGGCGATCATCGCGATACGAATGGGTCGAACTGTGTCGTCGGGCATCGTGGCCTTGTCCGGTTTCGGAATCGGAGAGGTGCGCCGCTACCGGGTCGCGACCCGGTCGAGCCCCCGGCCGCAGCCGTCCGGCAGCCGGTGCCCGCGGGCGCCGCGAACGGCTCGGGGGTGCTCCCGGTCCACTCGGCCCGAACCCGGCCGCGCCCGTGTCCGGGAGGGCCGTCGAGCATGCCGGTGGGGCCCCGCGCGGCCGGAAGCGTAACCGGCCGCCATGAATCCTGCCAGGTCAGCGGCCCCGCCGACGCAAGTATTCCCGAAATGCCCGACACCCGGGGAGTGACTCATGATCCTCGCAGCAATTCCCGCTAACGTTCCGAGCATGATCGTGTCATCGAAATTTCACGGCCTTTTCCGCCGCCTGAGCGTCCGGTCGTGGCGATTCAATGGACGTTTTCGGGGTCAGCAGGCATTGCCGTGATCCTCGGCGCTTGGAAGCCGCCTTGCTCGCGATGACGTCGTCCATGACCGATGCTTGCCATGCTAGGTTCTCCGCCCGTGGAGCGGAGCCCGAACGGAGGCCATGCGATGGACCCGATTGCCTTGCACGAGGACGCGATCCTGATCGATGGGTTGATCATCTCCAGATGGAGCCGGTCCGTGTTCGAGGAGATGCGCGCGGGCGGGGTGACCGCCGCGAACTGCACCTGCTCGGTGTGGGAAGGGTTCCGCGCCACGATGGAGAACGTCGCGCAGTGGAAACGGTGGTTTCGCGAGCACGAGGATCTGCTGGTTCAGGTGCACTGCACCGGCGACATCCGGCGTGCGAAGCGCGAGGGGCGCACCGGCATCATCCTGGGCTGGCAGAACACCTCCGCGCTCGAGGACCGGGCCGAGTTCGTCGAGGTGTTCCGGGATCTCGGGGTGCGGGTGATGCAGCTCACCTACAACACCCAGAACCTGGTGGGTAGCGGATGCTGGGAGTCGCGTGACGGGGGGCTCTCGGACTTCGGGCGCGACGTGATCGACGAGATGAACCGGTGCGGGGTGCTCGTGGACCTCTCGCACGTCGGCCCGAGGACGAGCGCGGACGCGGTGGCGCATTCGGCGAAGCCGGTCGCCTATACCCATTGCTGCCCGTCCGGGATCATGGAGCATCCGCGCAACAAGTCCGACGCCGAGATGCGGGCGGTGGTGGAGCGGGGCGGTTTCATCGGCGTCGCGACCTACCCGCCGTTCCTGCCCTGGGGCGACGGGACGACCGTAGGGCAATGCGTCGAGGTCTTCGAGTACGTGATCGACGTCGCCGGCGAGGACGCGGTGGGCATCGGCACCGACTTCACGCAGGACCAGGACGTATCCTTCTTCGAGTGGCTGCGCAGAGACAAGGGCCACGGGCGGCTCCTGGTGCCTGGAACGCCGCGCGTGCCGCGCCTGCCCGAAGGGCTGGCCACCATCGAGGAGTTCTCCAACCTGACCGCCGCGATGGCCCGCCGCGGCTGGACCGAGACCCGCATCCGCAAGGTCCTCGGCGAGAACTGGCTGCGCTTTCTCGGCGAGGTATGGGGCGAGTGAGCCGCGTGATCGGCAGGCCACGCCGGAGGACGAAGGCCGGTCGCCGCCGCAAGATCCTCGGCGAGCACCGGTTGTGCTTCCTCGGCGAGGTATGGGGCGAGTGAGCCGCGTGATCGGCAGGCCACGCGCCCGGCGGAAGGGGGGGGCGGAGCACGGCCGAAGAGGTGGGAATGGACCGTGTGACCGGCGGGCCATGCGCCCGGAGGACGAAGACCCGCCGCCGCGCTTCGGTCAGGCCGCGCTGAAGCGCTCCTTCACGGTGGTCATGCGTTCGAGCCGGCCGGGGTCCGGCCGGGGCCGATAGCCGGGCTCCGGCACGACGGCGCCGTCAGCGAAGGGCAGGGGCTCGGTGGACAAGGGCGCCGGGCTCATGGGCGTGAACCGGCACGCGGGCTACCGGTCGTCCTGCGAGCGTCCCCCCGACGGCCGATGACCCGCGGCGCTCAGGCCGCGGCGGCCATCGGGCGCTCCCCCTTGACCTGGGCGCGATTGAGCAGCCGGCGTTCGTTCGGGTCGAGCGCATCGCGCCGGTGCATGGTGCAGCGGTTGTCCCAGATGACGACGTCGCCGAGGCGCCAGCGCTGGTACCAGGTGAGCTCGTCTCGGGTGGCGTGCGCCCACAGCGCGTCGAGCAGGGCGTCGCTCTCCGCCGGCGGGAGCTGCGGGATGAAGGCCAGGTCGCGGCGGCCGAGGTAGAGGCACTTCCGGCCGGTCTCCGGATGGGTGCAGACGATCGGATGCACCGCACCCGGCACCTCCTCGCGCCGTTCGTAGACGGTCTTGAAACCGCGCCGCACCTCGCCGACGCTGTTGCGCGATGCGTCGTGCTTGCAGGTGAGCCCGGCGATCCGCCGCCGGGTGGCTTCGGGCAGCGTCTCCCAGGCCCTGTACATGTTGGCGTAGCCGGTGTCCCCGCCCTTGACCGGGATCTCCACCGCCTGCAGGACGCTGGCTTTCGGCGGCACCTCGTTGTAGGACATGTCGGTATGCCACTTCGACTCGTAGCTCCCCAGTCCGCCGATCGCCTTGCCGTTCTCGACGATGTTCGAAATGACGACCAGGTGCGGGAGGTCGGGCCGGTAGAGCGCGCGGTCTCCCTGCGCGGAGACCGGCGCGAGGTCCAGCTCGCCGAAGCGCGCGGCGAAGGCCAGGAGCGTCTCGGCCGGCACGAACTGGCCGGGGATGCGCAGCACGCCGTCGTGGTCGAGCCAGGCCCGGTGCAGGACCTCGAATTCATCGTCCGAAATGCGTTCGAGGGCGACCCCCCAGGCGTCGGCGCCGAGCGGGCCACCGGTGGATACGATCCGGATCTCGTCCTTCGACATTCGGTTCCGTCCTCCACCCGGTCGTGCCTGTAGCGGCTTCGAACCCATGGTTGCTTGCCGCGCCCCCGATTGACAATGCCCGCATGACGCGACTCGCGTCCCGAGACCCCGGGCCCGGAACGCCGTGCCCCGCCGGCCGGCGTCGTCCACGGCCCGGGAACGTGCTTTCCGGGGCGCCATACCCACCCGCCATGGAGGAGCGGGTCATGAGGTCGTCCCCGATCCGGTGCGCCGTCGCGGCGTTCGCGCTACGCCACGACCTTGCCGGCGCCCGGAGCGGCTGAACCCCTCGTCGAGGGCAAGGACGGCTCCGCCGTCAGCGGCGCCGCGCCATGCAGGTGATCTCGACCCGGCTGCCGCCGTAGAGCTTCGCCGACTGGGTCGTGGTGCGGGTGGGCATCGCGTTCGGATCCAGATGGCGGCGGTAGGCGCGGTCCATGACGTGGATCTCGTCGAGGTCCGTCAGGTGGACGTCGACGCGCACCAGATCCGCCATGCCCACGCCGTGATCCGAGAGGATCTTCCCGATGGTGCGCATGATGAGGTCGGTTTCCTCCTCGACCCTGCCGATGAGCGCGTCCCCGCCCGGGATGTCCGCCGCCACGATGCCGGCGATGAAATAGTCGGAGCCGGCAATCACCAGGTGATGGTAGGGAGAGGTGCGCGGCTTGAGTTAGGGAGAGTCGAGGTTGCGTCGCATTTGCGGATTCTCGGTGACGGGCGGATGCCGATGATGGCTCGTATTGTATGGAACAAATAATTATCTTCCGGCTCATGGCCGGATCGAACGACTGGGGATTCTACGGGCGGCGGGACGAGCTGGGCCGCCTGTTCGAGATCCTGCGCGGCAGGCGCTGGTTCTTCGGAGCGATACGCGGCCGGCGCCGTATCGGCAAGACCGCCCTCGTCCAGCAGGCACTGACCGCGCTCGAACAGGACGAGGGAAACAAACGGGACGTCCTCTTCTTTCAGCCCCCCGACAGCGACCCGGCCGACGTCGCGGCGGTCTTCCGCCGGCTTGGTGGTGCATGACAAGCGGCCCTGCGAGATCCTTGTGAGGCCACTCACCCGAGCCATCGAATGCGGTGGCAGGAGGCGAGTCCATGTACGTCCGTCTTTACTGCGCCGAAGGGGAACCGGGAAACGTGCCCGCGGCCGGTCCGTCCGTCCATGGTCCGGCATACCGGGACGCCGGTGGACCGCACCGGAGGAGCCGCGGCCGGGACGACTGCGCCCGGTCATGACCTGGGCCGAGTCCATCCCTTCCGGCCGATCGGACGCCTTCGAGCGGGATCGGGTCGTGCGCCTCGTCGCCGACGACGGCTACCACGTCCACCGGTTGATCTACGAAGCGCTCGCGAAGGACGGCGTCCGGGATTTCCTGTTCGCGCCGTTCGCGGTCACCGGCGGCCTGCACGTCGTTCTCGTCCGCTCCCGCGACGTGAGGACGCGCTTCGCCGAGGGACAGCGCTTTCAAATGACCCTGCGGGCAATGCCCTCGGTCAAGACGGACGGCAGGCGGCGCAGCATCGGCGCCGGCCGCTCCAAGGACTCGCTCAGGCTGCGCTGGATCCGCGCGCGGGGACGCGAGAACGGCTTCGACCTGCTGTCGGACCCCGAGATGCGGGTGGAGCGCGTCCGGCTGGAAGAGGCGAAGACCCCCTTCGCCTTCAATGCCTGCATCTACCGGGCGCCGATCCGGGTCGCGGAGCCCGGGAAGTTCACCGATGCGTACATCCGGGGGCTCGGACAGGGCCGGGCATGGGGCTGCGGTATGATCGTGCTCCGGGAAGCATGAGGGCCGCCGCCGATGGAGACCTACCTGTTCACGGGCACGATCACCACGCGACAGCCACTCGCCTATTCCCCGCCGGACCACCAGGATCGGAGAGACAGAAGATCGAAGCTCCCGAAGATGACGATTCCGACTGCTTCCGGGCCGATGTCCACCGTGTTCGTCTCTGGCAGCACCATTCGAGGGAAGCTTCGCCACGCCTGCGCGGACGTTTACCTGGAACGCGAAGCGGCTCGAAAGCAACCGGTCGACTACGAACGTTACCTCGAATTGAAGGTCGGCGGAGTGAAGGGCAGCTCGGACGAGGAACGCGTCGGTTTGCGGAAGCGTGTCGAATTCCTCGAAGCCGAGCCGTTCATGGATCTGTTCGGTGCGGGAAGCTCCCGAATCGGCTGGATCCACAGCCGCCTCGACGTCGGCGCCGCCATTCCCCCCGAGCAGATCGAACCGATCGTCCTCAAGGGGGTCCGCAGGGATGCGACGATGGATCCCGTCCTCCTCGAAGTCCTGGACGCGGACGAAATCGACAAGGTCCTGAAGGGATTGGAGGCCAACCGCACCCGCAGCCGGAAGGAGGCGGAAGCCAAGAACATCAAACGACAAATCGCACAGAAAAAGAAAGCGGGCAGGGCGGAGGACACCGCGGAGCTCGAGCGGAGCCTGGAGGAGGCGAAACAGGCGGTCCGGAAGGCCAGGGGCGAGCAATCGGAAATCATCGGGAGCGACGTCTCGCTGCTGCTTCCGCTTCCGGGCTACGAGGCGATCCCGTCCGGCACGGTGCTGAACCACCGGATGTTCCTCAAGAACGTGTCGCAACGCCAGTTGGCCATCTTCATGGCGGGTCTGGCGCGGTTCGCGGAGGACCCTCGATTCGGCGCCCACCGGGCGCACGGCTGCGGGCAGGTCTGCGTGGAGTACCAGGTCAAGCGGATCCAGGGGGCCTCCGCGCATCCGGTGGGCGCCGTGACCATCGATCCGGATCGATGGGACGAAGACGAAAGCAGCCTGAGCCTGAGCGGCAGGCCCGAAGCATGGCTGAAAGTCTGGAATGACTCCGCCGAAACGTCTCAGTGACGTCGTCGCCACGGAGAACGCGGGATCGATCGCCGCCTCCCTCCGCAAGTACGGCTACGCCGGCTCGGAACGCCCTTTCGACGTGGCGCGCTGGCTGGAAGCCCAGGGGGAGGACGTCAACACCCCGGTCGCCGAGGCGAAGAAGACCGGGCACGAGCGGAGGCCGAGGCAGGATGCGTTTCGCCAGACGCTGCTTCTCGCCTACGAAGGCCGTTGCGCCATCACCGGATGCGACGCGGAGCCGGCCCTGGAGGCGGCGCACGTGGCCGACTGGCGATCCGAAAACGATACCGGCGCGGGCATCCTGCTGCGGGCGGATCTGCACAAGTTGTTCGACGCCGGCCTGCTCGTCATCGGCCGCGGCTACACGGTGGTCGCCGTTCCACCGTGGTATCGCGCGCTGGAAGGCACGAGCCTCCGTCTCCCGAAAAACCGCCTCCACTGGCCGCGTTTGCATGGCGCGGACATTGGAAATTCCGGCTCCAGAGAGTGTTATCGTGAGTAAGAACATGGGGTTGACGATGGGTAGTCTTGGTGCCCCTGAGTTCGAGGGGCGGCGGAAACAGAGGATGCCGCGGGCACTCCCGCCGCCACGTCTTGGTGCCCCTGAGTTCGAGGGGCGGCGGAAACTCGCTCAACGACGACGAGGAGGAGGTGGTCTTGGTGCCCCTGAGTTCGAGGGGCGGCGGAAGAACTTGAAGGCACGGCGCTGACGCCGGACCCGGTATCCATCCGTGCGCACAACGGAGACGTCGGAGACATGCAGCCCTTCATCGTCACGTTCCGTTTCGCCACCATGCCGATCCTGCGCGGCGCCTGCACGCTCGATGCCGTGCTGGGCGGCGAGATCGCACGGGGCGTCGGCGCGCTCGAAACGGCGATCCGGATGACGCCGCTGGCCGGTACGGACGGCGTCTCCCACGGATCGTCCCTCATCCTCCTGGACGACACCGGTGTCGCCCGGACGGTGCCGGTCGTCCGGAAGAGCCGGTCGGCCTTCTACGACATCGATCCGGACCGGGTGTCAAGAGGGCGCCGACGCGCGGATCGTCCCTGGGCGAAGAACCTCCTGAACCGGTATGAAGCGCGGGTGTGCGAAGGCGGCGCCTGGCTGGGCACGGGGCGGATCGACGAGGTCCGGGAACTTCTGTATCCGGTCATCGGCATCGGCAAGCGCCGCCAGTCCGGCTGGGGCATGATCGACCCGGAATCGCTGGTGTTGGAGCCGGTGGATGCCGATCCGAACACCTGGGGCCTGGTCAGCGGGCCGGACGATCCCGATTTCGCAACGGATCGGGTGACGCCCCGGCGGCCCCTGCCGATCGAGACGTTCCGGCGACTGGGAGGCGATCCGCTGGATGAAGTGATCGCCGTCGAGCGCGTCCGCCAGCCCTACTACGATCCCGCCAACCCGCCGATCCCTGCCGTCCTGCCATGGACGTGACGTTCGACCCCGTTGCGTTCTTCGCGGAGAACGCCGCGAAACACCTGATCGCCGGCACGGAGGAAGACCCTTGGGAAGCCGCCGGCGCGGCGTTCAACAAAGCCTACCCCTACGGCATGCCCATGGAGGAGTACGCCCTCAAGACGTTGCAGCAGGCGCGGCAGGCGCGGGCGCCGGAACGGGAGAAGAAGCTTGCGCCCTTGGCGCAGTACCGCATCGTGGACGACGTGATTTCGGGCGAGATCGGCGACGCGACCGACGGCGAGAAAACGGCATTGGAAAAGGCCCGCGGCACGTGGCGGAAGAAAGGTCCGGCGAAGCCGTGTCCCGAGGAGAGGCGGCCCGCGGAAGGCACCGTCGTCGTGGCGCGGGGGGACGACAGGCCGTTCACCATCGGCAACGTCCGCTGGAGCACCGGCTTCGTCGAACAGAGATGGATGCACCAGGACGGTCTCGGCGCGTTGATCCGGCGGCTCGTCGCCGACCCGCCGGAGGGGTACGTCATCATCGCGGTCGCCGGAAAATCCGCCTTCTCGCCGTCCCGCCTCGCGTTCAGCGGGCGCCGGCGCTTCGCCGTCTGCCATCCGGATCGGACCGATTACGTGGACACCGAGCGGTACCGCCGGTTGCAAAGCGTCTTTGCCGACGTCCGCCCGGAACGGAAGGACCTTGTCCAGTTCAGGGGGCTGTGCCGGGACCGGGCACTGACGGCCGACACGCCGCCGGTCGACGTCGCGCTCATGCGGCTGGCCGAGCGGTGGCGGCGGGACGCGGGAGAGCTGCATGACCTCCTCCTGCCGGCCACCGACGTCGAGCTCCGGGCGTTGACCGACCGGCGCGAGGATTGATGCATGTCCGCGGTCCGTGCGGTGGAAGGTGTCGTCGAACGCATCCTGGCCGCGGGCGGACCCTTGCCCGCCTTCTGCGAGGAGCAGCTCCGCCTCGCGCGCATCGTCGCCGGGGCGCTGGACGCGCCGCCGCGGGAGGGCGCCTTCGTCACCCTGACCCAGGCGGCGACGGGCACGGGCAAGACGATCGCGCTTCTCGCGCCGCTCATGGCGCTGGCGGCGCTGCAGAAGAAGCAGGGCGTCCGGTCGAACCGGGCGGTGCTGTCGACGTTCACCAACCATCTCGCCCGCCAGATCCGCGAGGACGACGCCCCCAAGGTGAACGCGGCGCTGGAGAAGCTCGGCTATCCGGTCCTCACCGTCGCTCCGCGGGTCGGCCGGCGCCAGTTCATCGATCCCGATCGGGTGGACAGGGCGGTACGGGAGTCCCGGGACCGGCGTGACGGCCCCGATCTGCGCTCGCTGGAGCCGATGGCCGGTTTTGAAACGTTCGCCGAGGCGGAAGACCACCAGATGTTCATCCCTGCGGGCTTCACCACGGACGACTTGTGCCTGACGCCGCGCAGCGGCAAGTTGGCGTCCGCCGCGTTCATGGCCCGGAAGCAGGCGGCCGCGGAAGCGGATCTGGTGCTCACCAACCACGCGCTGGCCCTGACGGACTGCCGTTACCGCGGCGGGGTGCTGGGCACCGGGGACGTCGTCTCGACCGTCGTTTTCGACGAGGCGGACATGCTGCCGGAGGTCGCGAGGAGCCTGGCGGATGAGCGGATCGGCCTCGGCCTGGTCGCGGACGTGGTCGAGGCGGCCGGTGCGGGCGCCGGCGACGCCTGCCGGGAGCTGGCGCGGCGATGCGCGGAGGAGACCGCCCGGGACCACAGGCTTCTCGCACACTGCGCCTCCAGGCCCAGGATCGTCGAGCTCGTGGGAGAGGTGCGCGATGCGCTGGGGGCGGCCGGTTTCCCGGATGACGACGTCGCCGGGGAGGCGAAGCTCCTTCAGGCGCGGCTTGGATACTTCCTGGAGAGCGCGGAGAGCGGAAGGGCCGTCGCCGCGGTCGCGGCCGGCGCGACGCCTGCCCTCGCCGTCGTCCATCGGGAGCCGGTCCGGCTTCTCGGGCACGTCTTCGAGAAGGCGGAGGCGGCGTTCTTCGTGAGCGCGACGCTCGCCGCGCCTTCCGCGAGCCCGCATCCCAACGATCTGCTCCGCGCGTTCGGGATCGCGCCGGGAATGAAGACGCCGGCAAGGATCAACTACGCGGGATGGAACGACCTCCAGCCCCGGCGGTACGGCCGGATGCGGTTCCGGTTCGCCGACCGCTCGGCGCCCGGCCCGTTCAAAAGGGGGGAGGACGATGCCGCCGAAGCGGACCCGGCGCATCTCCGCTACGTCGCGAGCGCGGTCGAGGAGGCGAGGAAGAGCGGACGGGTCCTCGTTCTGTGCACCAGCTACGCCCTGGCCGAAGAGCTCGGGTCGAGGGTGGAAGCCGCCATCGTCCACGAACGAGGCGCCCGCCTGTACGGCTACCTCGACACTTTCCGGACGGCGCCGGACAGCGTGCTTCTGACTCCCGCGGCATGGGCCGGGGTCAGCTTGCCGGGAATGGTCGACCACCTCGTCATCCCGCGCATTCCTTTCCCGCCGCCCACCGTGGAGGACGAAGCGAAACGAAGCTTCCTGTCGCGACTGGGGTTGGCCCAAGGCGCGGTCGAAGGGCTGGTCATGGGGGACCGGAGCGCGGCGGCTCGCCGAAAGCTGGCCCAGGGCATCGGACGCGGCATCAGAGGGCCGGACGAAAGCTGCACCCTGTGGATGCTGGATCCGCGGTTTCCCCTGCCGAAGTCGATGGCGCGAACGATCGGCGGTCCGGGCCAGGGCAAGGCGGTGCGCGATCTGCCATTCATCAACTGCATCCCGCCGCGGTTCCGGAACGGCAGGAATCCTGAAATCGGGCAAGGCCGGATCTGGCCTCTCGAACCTTCATGATCCCGGGCGGGTCATTCATCCATCGAGCGGCAGGGCCACTCTTTCGCCCCCGGTTGCGGGCTCCGAATCCGGCGAGGCGGCAGGCGGCCGTCGCCATGGCGAATCGGTTGTCGGAATCGAAGGGGGCGACGGATGAAGATCACGCGGATCGGGGCCACTTTTTCGACGCCGGTTGCGTGCTCCCAATCCGGTGAAGCGGCGGGTGGCCGTCGCCACCACGAAGCGGCCGTCGTAACTGAAAGGAGCGACGGATGAAGCTCACGCGGATCGGGGCCACTTTTTCGATGCCGGTTGCATGCTCCCAATCCGGTGAAGCGACGGGCGGCCGTCGCCACCACGAAGCGGCCGTTGTAACTGAAAGGAGCGGCGGATGAAGATCACGCGGATCTCGGTGTTCCAGGTGGACCTTCCGCTGCACGAGGGCAGCTACAAGTGGTCCGGCGGCAAGTCGGTGGAGGTCTTCGACAGCACGGTGGTGCGTATCGACACCGACGCGGGGGTCAGCGGCCACGGCGAGGTCTGTCCGCTCGGGCCGGTGTACCTGCCTTCCTACGCGCGCGGCGTGCGCGCCGGGCTGGAGGAGCTGGCGCCGCAACTGATCGGCGAAGATCCTACCCAGATCGAGCGGCTCAACCGGACCATGGACGCGGCGCTCAAGGGCCATCCCTACGTCAAGAGCGCGATCGACATGGCCGCCTGGGACGTGCTCGGCCAGGTCGCGGGAATGCCGGTATGCGAGCTGCTCGGCGGGCGCTACGGCGATGACTTCGTGCTCTACCGCGCCATCTCGCAGGAGACGCCCGAGGCGATGGCCGCGAGCGTCACGAGGTATCGTGAGGAGGGCTACCGCCGCTTCCAGCTCAAGGTCGGCGGCGATCCTGACACCGACGTCGAGCGGATACACGCCGCGGCGACGGTGCTCGGCCGGGGCGACAAGCTGATCGCGGACGCCAACACCGGATGGCTGCGCCACGAGGCGATGCGCGTGGCGGCGGCGGTGCGCGACGTGGACGTGTACATCGAGCAGCCCTGCGCGAGCTACGAGGAATGCCTGTCGGTCCGCCGCCACACCGATCGTCCCTTCGTGCTGGACGAATCCATCGACGGCATCGACACGCTGCTGCGCGGGCACGCGGACCTGGCCATGGACGTGGTCAACATCAAGATCGGGAAGTTCGGCGGCCTGTCCCGGGCGCGGCAGGCCCGCGACCTCTGCCTCACCCTCGGCATCGCCATGACCCTGGAGGACACCTGGGGCGGCGACGTCGTCACCGCGGCGATCGCCCATCTCGCGCACAGCACCCCGCCCGAATTCCTGTTCACCGCCACCGACTTCAACAGCTACGTGACGGTGAGCATCGCCGCCGGCGCCCCGCGGCGGACGCGCGGGCGCATGGCGGCGCCGGCCGGGCCCGGCCTCGGGGTGAGGCCGCGCGCCGAGGTCCTGGGAGAGCCGGTGCTGGTCTTCGGCTGAGCGGAGAGCCGCGGCCGGCGGACGCCTCGCGGCCACGGCCCCTCTCCGGTCCCGACCCGGCTGGCGAAACGCCAGGCGATGAGGTCACCGGGGAGGGCCGGCGGCACGAACCCCGCGAAGAGCCGGAACGCCACCGTCCGGTATCCATCGGCCCGGACCATCTGCTCGAAGCTGGCGCGTTGGCGATGACGCCGCTCAGTGCGGCACCGAGCGTGCAGCCGGTCCGCTGCGTGCCCGGCAGCCGCGAGCCGGCCCGATCCTCGTCTCCGGGAGACGAATGGCCGGAGATCGGCCGCGGGTCCCGGGGCCCGGATCCATTGACGATGCCGGGGAAGGACGTGCGATCCTTGACGGTCAGGCCCCGCGGGCGGAATCGGGCACGGAGGGAAGCGATGGAAGTCAGGGCACTGGAAAGTCCGTTCGGCGCCGAGGTCCGGGGGTTGGACCTGGCCGCGCCGCTCACCGCGGGCGAGCGGGAGGCGGCCAACCGCGCCTTCGCCGAGAACGTGGTGCTGTGCTTTCGCGGCCAGAAGATCGAGCGCCCGGAGCAGTTCCGCGCCGCCGTCATGAACCTGGGCGAACCCATGCCGCCGGTCACCGCCACCTACCGCCTGCCGGGGTTCGACGTGATCGAGGAGCTGACGAACAAGGCGACCGACCGGCGTACCGGGGACCGCGCGCCGCTCAGGCGCGGCGGCTCATGGCATACCGACCACTCGAACCTCGAACGTCCGCCCAAGGCGACCGTGCTCCATGCCATCGAGGTGCCGGAGCGAGGGGGTAACACGGAGTTCACCAGCCTCTACCTGGCCTACGAGGCGCTGGCGGACGAGGACAAGGAAGCGGTCCGGGGACGCCGGGCCTTTCACGCCTATCTCTCGCGCCGCGCGCCGAGAAAGCTCCTCACCCGCACGAAGGAGGAGGAAGAAGGCAGCTCCGGATGCTGGCAACCGCTCGTCCGCCTCCATCCGGAGACCGGCCGCAAGAGCCTCTATCTCAATCCGATGCGCTGCGACGCGGTGGAGGGCATGGGCCGGGAAGACGGCGACGCGCTGCTCGATCGCCTCTACGAGCACTGCGATCAACCGTGCTTCCAGTATAGCCACAGGTGGCGGCCGGGCGACGTGCTGATCTGGGACAACCGTTGCGCCCTGCACCAGGCGACGTTCGACTTCGACCAGGGCAAACGGCGCTACCTCCACCGCATCATGCTGCGCGGGGAACGGCCGGTCCCGGCGGGGTGACGCCGCAACCCCGGGCGGTTCGACGGCGACTGCGAGCGTGGGAGGCGGCCGGTCCTGCCCGGCTCCTCCGGCGGGGGGAAGCAACCGCCGCATCCAGGCCGCGGGTCGGTCGGGATGCAACCACCCCGGAAGACCGGCCGCCCTCCTGTTCTGCCGTCCGGTCCCCGCTCACATCCCCTCCATCGCGATGAAGCCCGGCAGAGCGCGAATGCGGTCGATCCACGCGCGGACCGCCGGGTGATCGTCGAGGGAGATGCCTCCCATGTGGGAAAGCGCGGCGTAGGGCATGCAGGCGAGGTCGGCGATGGTGGGCCTGCCGGCGGCGAGCCAGTCGTTTTCGGCGAGGCGCTGCTCCAGCACCTTCAGGCCGGCGCGGCCGTACGTCTGGCACGAGGCGAGGTCGAAGTCGCGGCCGAAGCGCAGGACCGCGCGGGCCCGCGCGAGGCCGAACAGCAGTTCGTTCTCCGAGACCGCCAGCCACTGCATCACCTCGGCCATGGGAGCGGGGTCGGCCGGCAGCCACGCCTCGCCGTAGCGCCGCGCGAGGTAGACGAGGATCGCCTGCGAGTCCCAGACCGTGACCTCGCCGTCGACCAGCACCGGGACCTGGCCGCGGGGGTTCAGCGCGAGGAACGACCCGGTCCGGTTCTCGCCGGCCATGAGGTCGACGTCGACCTCCTCGAACTCCAACCCGATCAAGCCGAGCAGCAGCCTCACCTTGCAGGCGTTGCCCGAGACCGGTGTGCCGTAGAGCGTGATCATCTCCGTCTCCTTTCCCTTCGGTGATCGGTTACAGGACCTTGCAGACGTGGATGTCGCGCGACTCCATGAGGTCCGCGTAGCGCTCGCGGGTGCGGGCCAGGATCGGCGATGCCTTGTGGACCTCCAGCGCGGCCTCGTCGGCGTACATCTCGTAGAGGAAGACGCGGTCCCCGCCTTCGATCGGGTCGCACACCTCGAACCGGAGGCAGCCTTCCTCGTTCGCGAGCGTCTGCGCCGCGTGCTCCCTGATGATTTCGAGAAACCGCGCCTTCGTTCCCGGTTGGACCTTGAAGTCCACCACCAGACAGATCCGGCTCATTGCACGACGTCCTCTGAAAACGGGGGAGGCGGGAGTGTAGCCTGAATCGTGCCGGGCGGTTCCCTGGCAGCCGCGCCTGCCGCATCATGAGCGCTGGACGGGCAGGGGGCGACCCCGCCGCACGCCCGAGCCGGGCCGCCGACAGGAGCCTCCACCACCATGAAATCCCATGCCCGGGTCGTCGTCATCGGCGGCGGGATCACCGGTTGCAGCGTGCTGATCCCGACGCTGAACGAGGCCGGGCGCCTCGTGCTCTTCGAGATCGATGCCGAAGACGCCGACCCCTGGGGCGGGGAGCCGGTGCTCCACGAGGGCGAATGCGTGGGCTACCCGACCTCGTCCGGATACGGCCATACCACCGGCAGGACCCTCGCCCTCGGCTACGTCCGCGGCGACGTGGTGACCTCCAACGCGGCCTGCGACGTGGAGGTGATCGGCAGGCCCGTTCCCGCGCGCCGGCTCGAACGGCCCCCTGTCGATCCGGAAGGCAGGCGGATGCGCGGCTGAATGGGAAGGATGCGGGGACGGCGCGGCCACGGACGGTGGCGGGAGTTCGTGCATGGTGAAGTTTGCCTGGACCCGAGGACAATGAAATCTTGCTTCCTCACGGACGCCGATGCTGTTTCCATACCCCCATCAAGTCGGTGTCGCCGATCGTGAGGACCGAGGCATGGCCACCACCACCGCTGCCCCCCCGACGGCGTCCGGCGGTTCCGCCGCTCCGAAGCGGGCGTCGCGCAGGATCTGGGATTTCACGCCCGAGCTGCCCGTCACCCAGGCCGCCTGGTTCGAGCGCCCGTTCAGCATCGCCGACAGCATCAAGTACCTGTTCGGGGTCTGGCGTCCCTTTTCGCCGCGCTTCCTGATGCTGCTGGTGGCGATCGCGGCCTGGACCTGGTTCACGCCGTCACTGGAGCGCGCCGCCACCTTTCAACCCGGCTGGATGCTGGAGATCCTGCTGCGCAACCTGTGCATCGTGCTCACCGTCGCGGGCGGCCTGCACCTGTTCCTTTATACCTGCCGCAAGCAGGGAGACGATCTGCGCTACGACGCCAGACCGCTGGCGACGAACTCGAAGATCTTTCATTTTCGCGACCAGGTCCGGGACAACATGTTCTGGACCCTGGCCGGCTCGGTGCCGATAGGCACCCTGTGGGAATGCCTGCTGCTCTGGGGCTACGCCAACGGGTACGCGACCCTCGCCACCTTCACCGACAATCCGTTCCGGTTCGCCGGCCTGATGCTGGTGATCCCGCTATGGAGCGGCTTCCATTTCTACTGGTTCCACCGCTTGCTGCACGTCGGTCCGATATATCGCCGGGTACATTCCTGGCATCACAAGAACGTCAACGTGGGGCCGTGGTCGGGACACGCCATGCACCCGCTGGAACACGCCGGGCTCTATTCCGATCTGATCATCTACTTCCTGGTGGCGAGCCACCCGATCCACGTGATCTTCAACGCCATGCTGCACACGATCGGCGGGCCGGTCTCCCATTGCGGCTACCACGAGGTCAAGCTCACCAGGCATATCCGTCTGCAACTGGGTGATTTCATGCACCAGTTGCACCACCGCTTCATCGACTGCAACTACGGTACTCATGAAGACCCCTGGGACAGGATCTTCGGGAGCTTCCACGACGGCACCCCGGAGGCCGACGCCCGGATCAGGGAACGCCGCATCCGGATGCACGCGGGGAAGAGAACGCCCGCCCGGCGAACGGGCTGAGGGGCACGATCCGTATCGGGAGCACGGAGAGACGATGAGCGGAGCACGGAGGCGATGAGCGGGGAAGGGTGGATCCCGGTCTGCGATGCCGCCGACGTCCCTTGCGACGGTGTGCGCCGTTTCGACCACGGCGCGCGCTCCTTCGCAATCTACAACCTCGGCGGGCGGTTCTTCGCCACCGACGGCCACTGCACGCACGAGCGGCAACACCTCGAAGACGGGACGGTCATGGACGGGATCATCGAATGTCCGCTGCACATGGGGCAGTTCGACATAGAAACCGGGGAGGCCCTCGCCGGCCCCGTCTGCATCGACCTGGAGACCTTCGAGATCAGGAACGAGTCCGGCCGGTTGTATCTCAGGCTCTGAGCGGGTGGCGGCCCGGTAGCGTTCGTGGCCGCCGCCGGATCGGGGTATCGCCCTCGGCAGATCGAGTTTCTCGCCCGCCGGGCGGTAGACCTGCCAGTTGCATAACGTTTCTACCCGAACTGCACGAGGCTTTCCATCGCCGCCTCGCCCGGGTTCCTCGGGTCGTCCTCCACGTTCCCGGGAATGCGTATCCTGCGCGGGCGGCGCGTCCTCCGGACGCGGGCGTCCCTCCCGCCCTGATCGTTCCCCCGCTTCCGGGGGGGGGGGGGGGGGGGGGGGGGGGGCAGGATGCGCCTCCCTTCCTTGCCAAGGCCATTTCATGCCGCGGAATGGGTCGCTGCACGTGGCGCGGTTCGGCCGAATCAGGCCTGCGGACATCCGGGAACGCATGAATTCCCGCCTGCGCGGAGCCTGCTCCATCCCGCCGGACCTATGCCGCCGCCCTCAGCGCGAGCCGGGGGAGCGGCTTCTCGTCGATGGGCCAGTGGACGATGGCCGCGAATACTCCGAAGAAGATCCCGGCCCACCACATCATGTCGTACGAGCCGGTGCGGTCGTAGAACACCCCGCCCAGCCACACCCCGAGAAAGCTTCCGATCTGGTGGCTCAGGAACACCACGCCGAAGAGCGTCGCCATGAACTTCAGCCCGAAGATCTGTGCGACGATGGCGGTGGTCAGCGGGACTGTGGAGAGCCACAACAGCCCCATCACGGTCGCGAACAGATAGATGGTGGTCTCGCTCACCGGAGCCGTCAGCAGGGCCGCGATCGCCACCGCACGGGCGAAGTAGATGACGGAGAGGCTTGCCTTCTTGCTGAACCGCTGGCCGACGATGCCGGACAGGAACGAGCCGGCGATGTTGAGCAGCCCGACGAGCGACAGTGCGTAGGCGCCCACGTGCGGCGGGAGACCGAGATCGGTCACATAGGCGGGAAAGTGCACGGTCATGAACGCGACGTGGAACCCGCAGACGAAGAATCCGATGGTGAGCAGCACGTAGCCGCGGTGGGTCATCGCCTCTCCCAGGGCCTCGCCGATGGTCTGGTCCGAGGGCGGTTCGCCGGGCGCCTTGCCCGTGCCGGGCAGGGTGAACGCCAGCGGGATCATGACCAGGGTGATGAAGGAGACCAGCACGAGCGAGTCGTACCATCCGTAGCTCGAAATCAGAGCCTGGGAGAGCGGTGAGAAGATCACCTGGCCGAGCGAGCCGGCCGCGGTGCCGAAGCCGAGCGCGAACGAGCGGCGCTCCGGGCTGACGACCCGCGCGATGGCCGCGAGCGCGAGCGAGAACGAGGTGAACGCGACGCCGAGGCCGACGAGGAGGCCGCCGCTGAGATGGAGCGCGAGCCCGCTGTCCGATCCCGCCATGCCCGCGACACCCATGCCGTAGATGACCGCGCCCAGTGCGATGACCAGTCCGGGTCCGTATCGATCCGCGATTGCGCCCGCGATGGGTACGCCGATCCCCCACAACAGGTTCTGGATTGCCATCGCGAGCGCGAAGGTCTCGCGCGACCACCCTTTCGCGGCCGTCATCGGGTCGAGGTAAAGGCCAAAGCTCGACCTGATCCCGAAGCCGACCAGGGAGATCAGGCAGGCGGCGGCGATGACCGCGATCACGGCTCCGCGCCCGCGGTGAACGGTGGTGGTGCGGCTCATGTGGAATCGATCTCCGCTGGCGGGTGATGGGGGATGCGGTGCGTCAATCCGGTTCAGTCCGCGGCCTCGCTCATGGGCTCGGGAAGCGGGACGCCGATGGGTGGGACGCCGCATCCCATCAGGCCGAAGTATCCGAAATCCATTGCCCACTCCTGTCGAGGGTCGTGCATCCGCCGCTCCGGGGGTCCTGCCGCGGCGCGGCGCTCCGGCTCGTGCGCCGCCCGCCCGGCGGAGAGCGGATAGAGGCGATTTCCGCGAACGACAGCAGCCCGGTTGGACGGGAACGCAGCTTCAGCGTGTCGAGCGGATCGCCGTAGCCGGAACCACACCTTCCGGATCCCCGCTTCGGCGGGAATGACGGAGTTTCATGTACGGGCCGCATAGTGAAATCCGATCTGCCCGACAGAAGGCCGCATGCGGTCCTGCTCGGCGACGAACGCGTCGAGCGTTCCCGCTTCGTCGAGGGTGCGGATCCGATCAAGGGCGCGTTCGAGCTCCGATTCGGACACTACCGACCATAACGAGTCGCCGCGGCGCCATACGGGATCGAGCGGACCGCGCCCGTTGAAGTACGCATCGCCCTGCATGAGCGCATCGCTCGGTACGAACCGGCCGCGTGGAGCGAGTCCGGCTTGCGCGAGAAGCCCGGCCAGAACCCCGGTGTCCGCGTGACGCCGGCACATCGCCTCGACTGCGCCGGGAACCAGTCCCACGTACCACCAGCCGTGGCGAAGCTGCCCGTGGGAGCACGTGTTGATGATCGCCGCGCCGCCCGGGCGCAGCACCCGCGCGAGCTCGGCGAGCACCCGCCGGAGCATCGGCCAGCCGTCGTGCGGCGAGTCCGGGAGATGATGAAGCACCTGATTCACCATCACCGCATCGAAGCGGGCATCCTCGAACGGTAGCGCATCGAGGCCCGCCTCGTGCAGCGCGACCGCGCATCCCGGCGTGCGATCGAGCTTTGCTCGTGCGACGCCGAGCATCGACGGGTTCAGATCCACCGCGTCGATAACGCCTGCGTATGGACGCAGAGCGGCGGTGTAGCTGCCCGTCCCGCATCCTGCGTCGAGAAGACGCAACGAGTCGAGCGGCCGTCCGCCGGTGGCCAGGCAACCCAGGATGATCTCGACCCCGATGGGGACGCGGGTACGGTCGTAGTCGTCGGCGACCGCCGTGTAGTTCTCGTAGGCGCTCATGGTCGCGGTCAGTGCGCCACGTAGCGTACGAGCACCACGAGCACCCCCAGCATCTGGATCGCGTTCACCGTCACACTCGCCCGGTGCAGCAAGTCGAAGCGTTTCTTCGCCGCGACGTCGCCTGCCTGTCCCGCATCGCGATTGCGGTTGACGATCGGGAGCAGCACGAAGCGGGCGAGGAGGAACACGATACCGATGCAGGCCATCGCCAGTGCGTCGGCGTCGCGCGCGGCGCTCGCGAAGGGGAGCAGTGCCGCGGCCGCGATGCTCGCCGCGCCCATCGCCAGATAGTAGACGGGAAACACCTCGCGAATGAACCGGCCGCCGGCCTCCGTGCCGAGCTTGATGAAGACGAGCGGCGCGTAGACGAACGCGAAGAACACCATGGCGCCGAACACCCCGGCGACGGCCACCAGGCCGGCCGCATCGACAATCGCCGCACCCATTTTCCAATCATGCTCCCTCGGTATCCGGTGGGAGGCGGAAGCCGTGACCGTGCGTCATCCCGGCCCGCTGCCTTCCTGTCGCCCGCGATCCTCTCGCATCCAAGGCCAACCGGCCTGCGCTTCGACGGTCATGGCGTTCGCGTGAAGCGCCGAGCCGCCGGCTGCTCCCGGCTCGAAGCGTTGCCCGGAGGGCTGGCCCGGACGGATTCGGGCCACGCTCACGGAAGGGTCTTATAGTATGTTTCCGCGTCCCTTCATTCCACCGGCGACATGACCCCGAATCCCGCGCCGCACCCGCGTTTCCCGCATCTGCTCCCACCGATCCGGATCGGTCCGAAGCTGCTTCGGTGCCGGGTGCCGGTGACCGCCCCCGGCCCGGTCCCGGACCAGCGAGGCCGCGGCCGGGCACCTGGCCGAGGCGGGATGCCGGGTGGTGCCGGTCACCCCCTCGATGGCGGTCGCGGCTCGGGAGATATGAAGGATCGCCGGCCCGGGCCGACGGCGTCGCCCTGCTCATGGATGCCGCTTGTCCGATGCTCGATGGCCCCGCCGAACCGATGGCCGCGACGCATGGGGCGCCGGGTCCGAAGATCGGCGGCGCGGGTTGCGGCGATGCATCAATGCCCGATAATGCCCGGCAGGTGACGGGTCGAGTGCGCGGTGGCCGGAATGAGCGAGTCGAACATCGGATTCATCGGGGGCGGCAACATGGCCGCCAGCCTCATCGGCGGGCTGGTCGCGAATGGAACGCCGCCCGGCACGATCTGGGTGTCGGATCCGGACACCCCCAAGCTCGACGACCTGACCCGGCGCTTCGGGGTCAACGCCAGCGGCGACAACGGCGTCGTGGCATTGCGCTGCGCCACCCTGGTCCTGGCCGTCAAGCCGCAGATCATGCACACCGTCGTACAGGCGCTCGCACCGGTGCTCGGCGATCACGAGCCGCTTCTGGTGTCGATCGCGGCCGGAGTGCGCGAGGCGGACATCAACCGCTGGGCGGGCGGGGACATGGCGATCGTGCGCACCATGCCGAATACGCCGGCCCTCGTCGGTTGCGGGGCGACCGCGCTGTTTGCGAACGTGAAGGTCGACCCCGGCCAGCGCGAGCGCGCCGGCGCGATCCTGGAAGCGGTGGGCATCACCATCTGGGTGGACGACGAGGTACAGCTCGATGCGGTCACCGCGTTGTCCGGGAGCGGTCCCGCCTATTACTTCCTGCTCATGGAGATCATGCAGGCGACCGGGGAGGCGATGGGCCTCGACGCGGATTCCGCCCGGCGCCTCACCTTGCAGACCGCGCTCGGCGCCGCCCGCATCGCGAACGAGAGCGACGAGCCGCCCGCGGTGCTGCGCGAGAGGGTGACCTCGCCGGGCGGCACCACCGAGCGGGCGCTGGTCACCATGCGCGAGGGCGGCATCGACAAGGTGGTGGCGGACGGCATCCACGGGGCGCGACGGCGGTCGATCGAGCTCGGGGATGCATTCGGGGAATGAAGGCGGTGGAAGGTGATCGGAGCGGGTAAACGCAGGCCACGGCCGGATCGGCGCCGGGGGTCCGCGGGCGGCTGGACGTCCGCGCGGCCACCATCCGGAACCGTTGCCTGATCGAGCGGCCGGGGCATGGGCGGACACATCGGCAACGCGGCGACGTTCCTCGTCGAGACCCTGTTCGGGCTCTACATCCTCATCGTCATGCTCCGCCTCCTGCTCCAGTGGGTGCGGGCGGATTTCTACAACCCGCTCTCGCAGTTCATCGTCAAGGCGACCCGGCCGGTGCTCGCACCGATGCACCGCACGCTTCCGGCCGTCGGAGGCATCGACCTCGCATGCGTCGTCCTTCTCGTCGCCCTCCAGTTCGGCGAGCTGTGGATCATCATGGAAATACTGGACCGGCGTGTCCCCGCCGGCGCGCTGCTGGTGTTCTCGATCGCCGAACTTCTCCAGCTCGCGATCTACATCTTCCTGTTCTCGATCCTGATCCAGGTGGTCATGAGCTGGATCAACCCCGGCTCCTACAACCCGGTGCTCGGCCTGCTCTACAGCCTGAACGAGCCGCTGCTCGCCCCGGCGCGGCGCCTCGTTCCGCCGATCGGAGGGCTCGACCTGTCACCGATCGTGGTGATGGTGGCCCTCCAGCTTGTCGCGATCCTCTTCGTCGGCCCTCTTCGCCAGCTTGCCGGGATGCTCGGCTGAGGGTCCGAGCCGCCCGCGCCCGCGGGCGTCGGAGGAGCCTGGAACGCCGGCGGAGGTTCAAGCGAATCCATGAGCCGGCCGGGATGCGGGGAGGGGGTGGGCCGGGAGCAGGCCGCGGTGCACGCCCCGCCTCTCGACTCTGCGAGCGGAGGATGAAGTGCCGCCCGACCGCTTCGCCTATAGCGGAAGGCGTCCCTGGAGCGCGTTCAGTCGGCGGCGGCGGTCCCGGTAGTCGGGGATTGCGCCGCCCACCATGGCCCAGAACCGCGGCGAATGGTTCATGTGCCGCAGATGGCACAGCTCGTGGACGACGACGTAGTCGGCCAGAGCGCCCGGCACCATCATCAGGCGCCAGTTCAGGCTCACGGTTCCCTTGCCGGAGCAGCTTCCCCATCGCGAGCGTTGCCCGCGAATGGTCACCCTGGAAGGGCGCACCCCGAGCCGCGGCGAGTAATGCTCGACCCGAGCGGCGAGATGAGTGGCGGCCTCGCGTCGATACCAGTGCTCGATCAGCCCGCGCAGCTCACCCTCGCCAAGCGACGCGGTGCTGACCCGAAGGGCCGTTCCCCGGCGTTCCACGCGCCCCTGTCCCTTCCTGGCGCCGGCGAACAGATCCATCTGGGCCCGCGGCCGAACCTCGAGCCGCAACGATGCGTCGAGCAGGGGAAGGCGGGTGCCGGTGATCAGAGGCGGCCGTTGCGCGAGCCTCTCCCGCGCACCGTCCAGGGTCCGCACCACCCACCGGGCGTTCTCGCGCAGCACCTCCCGGGCCTTCGCCAGGCTGAACCGCCACGGAGCGCGCACCTCGATCGCCCCTTCCTCGTTGACGAGGATATGCACGTGGCGCCGGCGCGGCACCCGCTTGAACGCATAGGGCACCTCGACCGCACCCAGGCGCACCACGTCCCTGCGCTCGATCGTCGCTCCCAACGTCGGTCTCCGTTACTTGTGGGTGAAGCCGGATTTCATTCGCCGCATCCCGCGCGTTCTCGTCCCATGATCCGGCGAGAGGGCCGCGCCGGTTCCGGGCATCGTGGGACATCCTGTCTTCCGGCCGCCCGGCCTTCTCCACGGCCCGGCGAGGAAACCGCGCCGGTTCCGGGCATGGCGGAGCCCGCGACCGGTCCCTCAGATGCCGCAGCCCAACCCGATGCTCCGCCTCACGAGCCCCACCGATGCTCAACCGAACACCGCGCCGGCGAGCATCGCCCACTGGCGCTCCAGATCCTCGGTCGGGCGGCGGCGCAGTCCGCTGGAGCTGAACTGGTGCATCCGGCCGAGGATGAATGCGACGAGGAGGTTCGCACTCGCGCCGGCCCGGCTGCGCTGGGTGAGGTTCGCGTCTCCGGCGTCGCGGATGACCATCCGAAGCTGGGTCTCGAGTCGGTCGAAGAACCGTGCGACCCGCTCCGAGAGCGCCCGATCCTCACCCACCAGCGCCTCCCCGATGAGCACCCGGGTGATCCCGGCGTTGTGCTCGGCGAATCCGAGCACCACCCCGACGATCCGCTCGCAGCAGCGCCGCGCAGCCTCGGGCTCTTCGGCCAGGATCCGATTCACGAGTCCGAACACCGCTTCCTCGGCGAACCCGATGAGCGCCTCGAACATCGCCGCCTTGCCGGGAAAGTGGCGGTAGAGCGCTGCCTCCGACACCCCCACCACCCCGGCGAGGCGCGCGGTGGTGATCCTCGACGCGGGACGCAGCTCGATCTCCCGGGCGAGGGCCTCGAGAATCTGCTGGCGGCGCGGAACCGGCCTGGGATCGGTCACGGCCTGCCCCGCCGGCTGATGAACGTGCCCATCCCCGCGCTCGTGAACACTTCGAGCAGCACCGCGTGCTCGACCCGGCCGTCGATGATCTGGGCGGCATGGACGCCGCTCTGCACCGCGTCGAGAGCGCACCGCACCTTCGGCAGCATCCCGCCCGAGACGGTGCCGTCCGCGACGAGCGCCTCCACTCCCTTCACGTCCAGGTGCGTGATCAGCGCGCCGTCCCGGTCGAGCAGGCCGGGGGTGTTGGTGAGGAGGATGAGCTTCTCCGCCGCCAGCGCTTCGGCGAGCTTTCCCGCCACGAGGTCGGCGTTGATGTTGTAGGACATGCCCCCGTCGCCCACCCCGATCGGAGCGATGACCGGGATGAAGTCGGCGCGGGCGAGGTGCTCCAGCACCCCGGTGTCGATGCTCGCCACCTCCCCGACGTGGCCGATGTCGATGATCTCGGGAGCATCGAGCTCCGGGCGGCTCCGGGTCATGGTGAGCTTGCGGGCGTGGATGAGCCGGCCGTCCTTGCCGGTGAGTCCCACCGCGTTGCCGCCGTGCCCGTTGATGAGGTTCACGATCTCCTTGTTGACGAGGCCGCCGAGCACCATCTCGACCACGTCCATGGTCTCGGAGTCGGTGACGCGCATGCCTTCGACGAAGCGGGATTCCTTGCCGATGCGTTCGAGCAGCCTGCCGATCTGCGGGCCGCCGCCGTGCACCACCACCGGGTTCACGCCCACCAGCTTCATCAGGACGACGTCGCGCGCGAAGCTGCTCTTGAGGGCATCGCCCTCCATCGCCGCCCCGCCGTACTTGATGACCACGGTCTTGCCCTGGAACCGCTGGATGTAGGGCAGGGCCTCGGCGAGGACCTTCGCGGTTCGCACCGCTGCTTTCGCATCGTGGGTCACGGGATGGCGGTCTCCCTCAGAACGGCAGCTCCAGCGCGGGGTCGATGGAGAGCAGCGCCTGCCTGAACTCCCCCTTGATGCGTTCGAGAGCATCGTCGTCCGCTCCCTCGAAACGCAGCACCAGGCTCGGCTCGGTGTTGGAAGCACGGGCGAGCCCCCACCGGTCGGCAAAGTCGACCCGCAGGCCGTCGATGGTCGTCTTCCCCGCACCGGCAAAGTAGTCACCGGCAAGCAGCGATTCGACGAGCCGCGCCTGTCCGCCCTCACCGACCGAAAGCCGAAGCTCCGGGGTGCTCTTCGCGGCCGGGAGCCGCGCGAAGACCCGGGCGGAGGGCTCGCCGAGGGCGGTGAGGATCTGCACGAGGCGGGCCGCGGCGTAGAGCGCATCGTCGAAGCCGTACCAGCCATCCGCGAAGAAGATGTGCCCGCTCATCTCGCCCGCGAGCGGCGCGCCGGTCTGCTTGAGCCTGGTCTTGATGAGCGAGTGGCCCGTCTTCCACATGACGGGTCTGCCTCCGTGCCTTTCGATCTCCTCCGCGAGCAGGCTCGAGCATTTTACGTCGAAGACGATCTCGGCCCCGGGGTGGTTCGACAGCACGTCCCGGGCGAACAGCATCATCTGCCGGTCCGGCCAGATGACGGTCCCGTCGCCGTCCACCACGCCGAGGCGGTCGCCGTCGCCGTCGAAGGCGAATCCGAGATCCGCCCCGTGCTCGCGCACCGAGGCGATCAGATCCCGGAGATTCGCCGGCACGCTGGGGTCGGGATGGTGGTTGGGGAAGTCGCCGTCGACGTCGCAGTAGAGCTCGACGACCTCGTGCCCGAGCGCCCTGAACAGCCTCGGCGCGACGTCTCCCGCGACGCCGTTGCCGCAGTCGATGACGATCTTCCTGGCCTCGCGGCCGGGAACGGCCGGGATCTCTTCGCGGATCCGGTCGATGTAGTCGTCGATCACCTCCGCGCTTCGCAGCATGCCCCGCGCGGAAGCGCCCCCTCCGGTGTCGAGATCGTCCTCCTCGATGCGGCGCCCGAGGTCCCGGATCGCGCCACCGTGCAGTGTCTCGCCGGCGATCACGATCTTCAGCCCGTTGTAATCGGCAGGATTGTGGCTGCCGGTGACCATCACCCCGCTGGCGGTCCGGAGATGTTCCGTCGCGAAGTAGAGCACCGGAGTCGGGACCCGCCCGACGTCGACGACGTCCCGGCCACTCTCCCGCATTCCGGTCACGAGCGCCGCGAGCAGCTCGGGGCCCGAATGCCTCCCGTCGCGGCCCGCGACCAGCGTCCGGACGTCGCGGCGGTGTGCCTCGGCGCCGATGGCGCGCCCGATCCACCGGACGATCTCCGGGGTCAGGGTGTCGCCGACGATGCCGCGGATGTCGTAGGCGCGGAAGATGAGGGCGGGAAGCCGGCTCGGCGAACCGAGGGTCATGCCTCGTCTCCGTCCGGCGAAGGGCAGGGACGCGCCGGCCCGTCGTTTCCCGTCCCGGTGGTCCGCGCCGATGCGGGAGGACCGTCGTGCCGCCGGTCGAGCGCAGGGGGCGATGTCATCTTCGGAATCCTCGCCGCACCCGGCGGAAACGTTTCACGTCCGGCCCGAATGGCCGAATCCACCTTCCCCTCGCTCCGTCTCCGTGAAGGCGCCGACCACCTCGAACCGGGCACGCGCGACGGAGAGAAATACGAGCTGGGCGATCCTGTCCCCCGGCTCGATCGTAAAGGGCTCGTCACCGCGGTTCCACACCGAGATGCCGACCGGTCCCTGGTAGTCCGAATCGATCAGTCCGACGAGGTTGCCGAGCACGATGCCGTGCCGGTGGCCGAGGCCGGAGCGGGGCAGCACCACCGCCGCGAGGCCGGGGTCGGCGATGTGGATCGCGATGCCGCTGGAGACGAGCAGGGTCTCGCCCGGCGCGATCTGCACCGGTGCGTCGATGCAGGCCCGCAGATCGAATCCCGCCGCCCCTTGCGTCTCGTAGCGCGGGAACGGGAATTCGCGGCCAATCCTCGGATCGAGGACCTTAAGCTGGATGCTCTGCACGATACCGCTCGGCCACGAGCTGGATCAAGTCCCGGGCGAGCTCGGCCTTGGGGGCGAGAGCGAATTCCCGGATGCCGTCCCGCCACAGCACGCTGAGCGCGTTGCGCTCGCTCGCGAATCCGCGGTCCGGGAGCCCCACGTGGTTCGCCGCGACCATGTCGAGTCCCTTGCGCTCGAGCTTGTCCCGCGCGTGCGCCTGCACCGACTCCGTCTCCGCCGCGAACCCCACCGTGAACGGGCCGCCGTCCATCGCCGCCACGCCGGCGACGATGTCCGGCGTCCGCACCAGATCGAGCGCGGCCGGGGTGTCTCCCTTCTTGATCTTCTGCTCCGCGAAACGGGCGGGTCGATGGTCCGCGACCGCCGCCGCGGCGATGAAGACGTCGCAGCGGGCCGCTCGCACCATGACCTCGGCGTACATCTCCTCGGCGCTCGTCACGTCGATGCGCTCGACGCCGGGAGGCGCCGGCAACGCGGTGGGACCGCTCACCAGCGATACCCGGGCGCCCGCCGCCGCCGCCGCCGCCGCCGTCGCGTATCCCATCTTCCCGGTGCTGTGGTTGGTGAGATAGCGCACCGGGTCGAGAGCCTCCCGGGTCGGGCCGGCGGTGATCAGGACCTCGACGCCTTCGAGCGCCCCGCCGCGGAACCGGGCCGCGATTCGAGCCGCGATCTCCTCCGGCTCCAGCATCCGTCCCGGACCCACCTCGCCGCACGCCTGATCGCCCTCCCCGGGGCCGAGCATCGAGACGCCGCGATCGAGCAGCGCCAGCACGTTCGCCCGGGTCGCGCCCGCCTGCCACATCTGCCGGTTCATCGCCGGGGCGAGCACGATCGGAGCGGTGGTCGCGAGACACAGGGTGGCGAGCAGATCGTCGGCGAGCCCGTGGGCGAGCCGCGCGATCACGTTGGCGGTGGCCGGGGCGACGAGCACCAGGTCCGCCCAGCGGGCGAGCTCGATGTGTCCCATCCCCGCCTCCGCCTGCTCGTCGAGCAGGTCGCAGTGCACCGGGTTGGAGGAGACCGCCTGGAAGGTGAGAGGGGTCACGAACTCGCGGGCCGCTGCGGTCATCACCACCCGCACCTCGAATTCCCGGTCGCGCAACCGTCGAACAAGGTCCACGGCTTTGTAGGCCGCGATGCCGCCGGCGACGCCAAGCACGATCCTGCGGTTGGGTAGCCTCGACATGACGGCTAGAGTTTAACCCGGGAGTCCTGCCGGCTCACCACCGGGGGCGGACCGGCTGGAGATCCGACAGGCACGGAGGCGGGTATGCCCATCACCGACTGGCCGCGCGAGGAGCGCCCACGCGAGAAGCTGCTCGCCCACGGTCCCGGCGCGCTGTCCAACGCGGAGCTGCTCGCGCTGTTCATCCAGACCGGCACCCGCGGCTCCTCCGCCGTCGACGTCGCGCGCTCGGCACTCGACCGGGAGCATGGGTTGCGCGGACTCCTGGACCTCGACCCCGGCCGTCTCGCCACCCTCCCCGGTATCGGACCCGCCCGATCGGCGCTGCTCAAGGCCGCGGTGGAGCTCGCCGCCCGCTACCTCGAAGAGCGGGTGCGGCGTAGCGACGCCCTCACCAGCCCTGCGCACACCAGCCGGTTCCTGTGCGCCCGGTTGCGTTCCCGGCCGCACGAAATCTTCGCATGCCTGTTTCTCGACAACCGGCACCGGATCATCCGTTTCGAGGAGATGTTCCGGGGGACCATCGACGGCGCCAGCGTGCATCCGCGCGAAGTCGCGAAGCGTGCGCTGGAGCTCAACGCGGCGGCCCTGATCGCCGCGCACAACCATCCCTCCGGGGTTGCCGAGCCGAGCCTCTCGGACCGGGCGATCACGGACAAGCTGCGTGACGCGCTGGCGCTGGTGGACGTGAGGCTCCTCGACCATTTCGTGATCGGGGACGGGGAGGTGGTCTCCTTCGCCGAGCGCGGGTGGCTCTGATCATGCCGGCGGGCGGACTTCGCTATCCGCTCAGCGGGATGTTCTTCTTCCTGCTCTTGACCAGGAACACCACCGACAGCAGCGTCAACGCCCAGAAGAACCAGCAGATGCCGCTACGCATCAGGATCCCCAGACTGCCCTCCGAAAGGATCATGGATTGCCGGAAGTTGTCTTCCAGGAGCGGTCCGAGGATGAACGCGATCAGGAACGGCGGCGCCGGGAAGCGGAGCACCATCATCAGGTAGCCGACGCATCCCATCAGCACCATCACCAGCACGTCGAACATGCTGTTGTTGATGGCGAACGATCCGAACAGGCAGAACACCAGCACCACCGGGTAGAGGATGCGGTTCGGGACTTCCGAGATCCGGCTGATGGCCTTGATGGAGAACTTGCCGATCACGAACAGGTAGGCGCTGCTCAGCATGATGCCGATGAACAGCGCATAGATCATCGGCAGGTTGTCCACGAACATCACCGGCCCCGGCCGCAGGCCGTGGATCATGAACGCGCCGAGGATGACCGCGGTGATCACGTCGCCGGGCACGCCGAGGGCCAGCAGCGGGATCATGGTCGCGCCGGCGACGCCGTTGTTGCCGGCCTCCGCCGCGGCGACGCCCTCCATCTCGCCCTTGCCGAAGTTCGCCGAGTTCCGTGACGTGCGCTTGGCTTCGCTGTAGGAAAGGAACGCTGCGGGGGCGCCGCCGATGCCGGGGATCGCTCCCAGGGCCACGCCGATCACGCTGCCGCGGAATATCGATTTGAAACAACGCTTGAAGTCCGCGAAGCCGGCGCCGATGCCGGCCATGTTCGCGGCCTCGTGGGAGTCCCGCAGCCTCTGCGTGAAGTAGTGGATGATCTCCGGCAGCGCGAACAGCCCGATCAGGACGGGGATGAAGCTCAGGCCGCCCATCAGGTTCCAGTTGTCGAAGATGAACCGGTTGGTGCCGTACACCATGTCGAGGCCGATGGTGGCGAACAGGAGCCCGAGCGCTGCGGACGCCACCCCCTTGACCAGGTTCTCCCCGGAGACCCCGGCGATGATGGTGAGCGAGAACACGATCAGGGTGAAGAATTCCGGCGGGCCGAACTTGAGCGCGAACCCGGCCAGCACTCCGGCCAGCAGGATCAGCGACAGGTTGGAGATGAAATCCGCGAAGCAGGAGGCGTACAGCGCGATGTCCAGGGCCTTGCGGGCCTCGCCCTTGCGGGTCATCGGGTAGCCGTCCAGCACCGTGCACGAGGCCGCGGGGGTGCCCGGCGCCTTGATCAGGATCGCGGTGATGGAGCCGCCGTACAGGCCGCCTTTATAGATCCCGAGCAGGAGCAGGATGCCGGTGACCGGCTGCATGGTGAAGGTGAAGGGCAGCGCCAGGGCGACGCCCATGGGCGTGGTCATGCCCGGAATCGCGCCGATGACCGCTCCTACGAGCACACCGACGAACAGGATGGCGACGTTCTGGAAGGTGAGGAACAGCGAGATCGCTTCGAGGAGGTTTTCGTACATGCCGGTTCCCTATCCGCGCAGGATTTCGAACACGCCGAGCGGTATCGGTATGCTCGCCACGTACACGAAGAAGAAGTAGAGCAGGATCGGCACGCCGGCGGCGATGGCGATTCCCCGCGGCCAGCGGCGTTCGCCGGCATAGACCATCAGGCCGAGCGCCATCACCATGCCGGGCACCACCATGCCGAGGAGCGGGATCAGGAAATAGAAGGCGAACAGGGTGCCGAGGGCCACGGCCAGCCCCGGCAGGCGTTGCAGCCATCCACCGGCATCCCCCCCTCCCTCGATTTCTTCGTCTTCTTCCTCCGCCGGTTTGACGGTCAGCAGCAGGCCCATCAGGATGATGATCGCGGCGATGATCTTCGGCCAGAAGTCCGGCGCGAGGGCGGCGTGCTCGACGCTTCCCGGCTTATCGATGCCGCGGGGGATGAGCAGGAAAAAAATCAGGAGACCGAGTATCAATACCCCGGCGCCGGTCAAACGCTCACGGGTCATGAGGCACTGCCTCTCCGGTTGCGTGGCAGGATCGGATCATGGTTAGATGCGATCGTCGTGTCAAGCATGACCCCGCGGCATTCCTCACCCTCGAAAATCAGGAGCAAGACCATGAAATCCATGAACAACCTGGCTCGTATGGCGGCCGGTGCGGCGTGCCTTGCGATGGCCGCCTCGGTATCGGCGGACTATCCCACCAAGCCGATCACCATGGTCTCGCCGTACGGCCCCGGCGGCGCCGCCGATCTCGCCGCCCGCACCCTCGCCGGCACCGTGCCCGCGTACATGGGCAATGCCGTGCTGGTGGTCAACCGCACCGGCGCCGCCGGCGTCACCGGCTCCACCTCCGTGGCGAAGGGAAAGAAGGACGGCTACACCGTGCTCCTGGCGCGGGTCGGATCACAGGCGGCGGTTCCGGCCATCAACCGCAAGATTCCATACAAATGGGACGAGTTCACCTTTCTCGGGCTCCTCGAACTGAACCCCTTCGTCCTGGTGGTCAACGCCGAGTCCTCCGTCGAATCCCTGGACGACCTCAAGGCGGCGCTGGAAGGCGGCGAAAAGCTCAGCTATTCCTCGGCCGGCGTGGGCACGCTGCTGCACGTCGCCATGAACATGGTCCTGGACCAGTTCGGGATGGGGCCGGACGCCATGAAGCACGTGCCTTACAAGGGCGGCGGCAAGGCCGCGGCGGCGGTCGTGGGCGGACACGTGGACATGATGTTCCAGAACCTTTCCGGCGTGATCAGCCACATCCAGGCGGGCAAGCTCAGGGCGATCGCGGTCTCCACCCCGGAGCGTGTCGCGTCCCTCTCCGACGTTCCCACGGTCGCGGAGGCGGGTTATCCCGCGCTGGAAACCGTGGTCGGCTGGAGCGGTGTATGGGGTCCTCCCGGCATGAACCAGGAAGCTGTGGACAAGTGGGTCGAGGTGCTTGGCAAGTTGAAGGAAGACAAGGCATGGATCAAGCTCACCCAGGGCCTCGGGTCCATTCCGTACGTCCGGAGCCCGGAAGACACCAAAGCTTTCGTCGAGAAGCAGTACAACGCATTCAAGACCCTGACCGAGAAGCTGGGCATGACCATCCAGTAGCTTCCCTCGCCGGCGCCGGCAATTCCGGCGCCGGCTTCAATCCTCGCGAGGATTCGTCCAGATGACCGGAAAAGCACCGAACATCCTCGTCGTCCAGGCGGATCAGATGACCGCCCTGGCGCTGTCCCTGTACGGCCACACGCAGGTCAAGACGCCGCATCTCGAACGGCTGGCCGGGAACGGGACGGTGTTCGAGAACGCGTACTGCAATTTCCCGCTGTGCGTGCCGTCCCGCATGTCGATGCTGGCGGGCCGCTACGCCAACGCCATCTCGATGTGGGACAACGCCATCGAGATGCCCGCGTCGGTCCCCACCCTCGCCCACTATCTGCGGGACCGGGACTACCACACCGTGCTCTGCGGCAAGATGCACTTCATCGGTCCCGACCAGGTGCACGGGTTCAACGAGCGCATCACCACCGACATCTATCCCGCCAACTTCGCATGGACGCCGGACTGGATCGCCGGCGAGCGCTATCGCCCGACCGGCATCAACCTGCGGGCGGTGGTGGATGCCGGGCTTTGCGTGCGCGGCCTGCAGATCGACTACGACGAGGAAGTGGAGTTCGCCGGCGTACAGAAGCTGTACGACCTGGCCCGGTTCAACAAGGACAAGCCCTTCCTGCTGTGGGTCTCCTTCACCCACCCCCATTCGCCGTTCATCACCACGCGGCGCTACTGGGACCGCTACGACCACGACGCCGTCGACATGCCCGCGGTTCCCCCTATCGACGTCGAAGAGATGGACGTCATGAGCCGCTGGCTGTACTACGCCCACGGCGGCGATCTGCATCACGTGACCGATGAGCACGTCCGCAACGCCCGGCACGCCTATTACGGCATGTGTTCCTACATCGACGACAAGCTGGGGCACCTGCTGGACACCCTCGAGGACCTGGGTATCGAAGACGACACGGCCGTGGTGTTCACCTCCGACCACGGCGAGATGCTGGGCGAGCGCGGCCAGTGGTTCAAGCAGTCGTTCCACGAATGGTCGGTGCGGGTGCCGCTGATCGTGCGGATCCCGGGCCTGCAACCGGTCCCGCGTGTCCCGGAGCTGGTGTCCCTGGTCGACCTGCTGCCGACGTTCCTGGATGTGGCCACGCAAGACGGCGACGTTCCCGAGCTGGTCACCCCCGCGGACGGCAACTCCCTGGTGCCGCTGATGCGCGGGGAGGCGGACCGGCGCAACCAGGTGGTGTCCGAGTACACCGGGGAGGGCGTTTGCGCACCGTGCCGCATGGTGCGCCGCGGCCACGTGAAGTTCATCTACACCCACGGCCATCCGGACCTCATGTACGACCTGGAAGCAGACCCGCTGGAGCTCGACAACCTGATCGGTCGGGCCGGGTACGCCGCCGTCGAACGCGAGCTGCGCGAAGAAGTCCTGCGCGACTGGGACCCCGGCCTGATTCACGACGCCTGCCTCCGGAGCCAGAAGGAACGTCTGTTCATCCACAAATCGACCGGCGGCGAGCCCGGCTACGCCTACGAGTACCGTTCGGGAGACGGGGAGCGCTTCGTGCGCAACGCCAGCGCCGTCGGCACCAAGGCCAGGGCACGCTATCCGTTCGTGGAGCCCACGCCCTTCGTTCGATGATCTCGCCGCGGTAACATGCCGCTCCCGAATCTCCCCGGAGCCGCGCCGTGATAGTCGAGCAGATCTGGACCGCCAACGCCTACCGCAACTTCAATTACCTGATCGCCTGCCCGGAGACCGGCGAGGCGCTCGCCGTCGATCCGCTCGACCACCGCAAGTGCCTGACGGCAGCGCAGGCGCGCGGGCTGGAGATCACCCGCATCCTCAACACCCACGAGCATGGGGACCATATCGGCGGCAACGGTCCCATGGTCGAGGCGACGGGCGCGAAGATCCTCGCCCACGCGAACGCGCGCTCGCGCATCCCCGGCATGGACGAGGGGCTGGAAGCCGGCGACGTCGTCAAGGTCGGCCGCACCGTCGAGCTCGAAGCGCTCGATACCCCCGGCCATACGATGAGCCACATCTGCCTGCTCTCGCATACCGAGACCCCGGTGCTGTTCTGCGGCGACACGCTGTTCAACGCCGGCGCCGGCAACTGCCACAACGGCGGGCATCCCCACGAGCTCTACCGGACGTTCGTCCGGCAGCTCGCGAAGCTGCCCGACGAGACGCGGATCTACCCCGGCCACGACTACTGGGAGAACAACCTCGGCTTCACCCTCGACCGCGAACCCGACAACGCGAAGGCGGCGGAGCTGCTGCGCGACGTGAGCGCGTGCGGTCCGGACGATACCTTCGTCTCGACACTGGGGCTCGAAAAGGAAGTCAACACGTTCTTCCGCCTCACGAGCCCGAGCGTCATCGCGAAGCTGCGCGAAGCGTTCCCCGACCTTGCCGAACCGCTCGATCCGAAGACCGTCTTCCTGAAGCTGCGCGAGCTGAGAAACCGCTGGTAAGCGGCGACCGCTGGCGCGGTCGCTTGGCGATTCCGCTATGCGGAATCGCGAGTGCCTCCACCAACGCCGTGGACGGGCGGGGAACGGCTTGGTTCCATGCGAGGGGCGACCGCTGGCGCGGTCGCTTGGCGATTCCGCTGCGCGGAATCGCGAGTGCCTCCACCAATGCCGTGGACGGGCGGGGAACGGCTTGGTTCCATGCGAGGGGCGACCGCTGGCGCAGTCGCTTGGCGATTCCGCTACGCGGAATCGCGGGCGCGTCGGTGGTGCGACGCCGCCGATTCCACGTCCCCGCGCCTCCGTAGAATCGTTCCGCGGATCCGCGGCGCCGGGCGGACGCCGATCCGAGGCCTGAGCGAGGGATGGAGACGGTGCGCGAGATCGAAGCACGGCTCGGAGGGTGGGTCATCGCCGCGCGATGGCCGATCATCGCGGTCACCCTGATCCTGGTCGCGGCCGCGGCGAGCGGTGCGCGGTTCCTCGAATTCTCGTCGGACTATCGCGTCTATTTCAACGAGGACAACCCGCAGCTCCTCGCCTTCGAAGCACTGGAGAACACGTACACCGAGGCCGGCAACGTCTTCTTCGCCATCGTCCCCGGTGACCGGGACGCCACGTCGGCCCTGGCCCTCGACGCGGCTGCCTGGCTCACCGAGCGGGCCTGGCAGATCCCGTACTCGACCCGTGTCGATTCCCTCACCAACTTCCAGCACACCACCGCCGACGGCGACGATCTCGTGGTGCGCGATCTCGTGGACGAGGCGGTCCGCGCGGATGCCGCCGAGCGGTCCCGGATCCGCGCCGTCGCCCTCGCCGAGCCCCGGCTTGCAGCACGCCTCATCGCCCGCGACGGCGGGGTCAGCGGTGTCAACGTGGTGGTGCGGCTGCCGGGCGAGGACGAGACGCGGGAAGGCCCCATGGTCGTCGCATTCGCACGCGGTCTCGCGGACGAGGTCCGGGAGCGCTTCCCGGGCGTCGGCGTCCGGATCACGGGGCTGGTGATGATGAACAACGCCTTCGTGGAAGCAACCCAGCTCGACCTGAAGACCCTCGTACCGGCAAGCTTCGCGGTCATGGCGGTGATGCTCGCGCTGCTGACCCGAGGGTTCGGCGGAACGTTCGCGACGCTGCTCGTCGTCGCACTGTCGATCATGACCGCGATGGGTCTCGGCGGCTGGGCCGGTTTCCCGCTCACCCCGCCCTCGGCCGCCGCGCCGGTCATCGTGCTGACGGTGGCGATCGCCAACTGCGTTCACGTCCTCGTGACCCTGCTCCACTGCATGCAGGCCGACGCGTCCCGTACCCTCGCGGAGCGGGGCGCCGGCGCCCTGCTCCGGCGCACGCGGACCGGGGACCTGAAGCGGGCCGCGATCGTCGAGTCGCTGCGGATCAATCTCCAGCCGGTCTTCCTGGCGAGCCTGACCACTGCGCTCGGCCTTCTGAGCATGAACTTCTCCGACGTGCCGCCCTTCCGCCATCTCGGGACGTTCGCCGCGTTCGGGGTCGGCGCGGGGTTCGTGCTTTCGGTCACCTTTCTGCCGGCCTTGCTCTCGCTCCTGCCGGTGCGGGCGCGCGCCACCGGACACCGCCACGATGCGGCGATGGTGAAGCTCGCGGAGTTCGTCGTGCGCTGGCGCAGGGGACTGCTGTGGGGGTCCGTCGCGGTGGTGGTGGTGCTCGTCGTGTCGATATCGCGTAACGAGCTGAACGACGTCTTCCTTCACTACTTCGACGACAGCATCGAGTTTCGGCGCGACGCGGATTTCACGGTCGAGAACCTCACCGGCCTGTACACGATGGAGTACTCGATCGCATCCGGTGAACCGGGCGCGGTCAGCGAGCCCGCCTTCCTCGCCGACGTGGCGGCGTTCGCCGAGTGGTACGAGCAGCAACCCGAGACGATCCACGTCAACGTCATCACCGACACCTTCCGGCGGCTCAACATGAGCATGCACGGCGACGACCCGTCCGAGTACCGGCTTCCCGAGAGCCGCGACCTCGCCGCGCAGTATCTGCTCCTCTACGAGATGTCGCTTCCCTACGGCCTCGATCTCAACAATCAGCTCGACGTGGACAAGTCGGCGACCCGGATGTCGGTTGCGACGCAGACGCTCTCGTCGAACGAGGTGCTCGATCTCGATCGGCGCGCGCAGCAATGGCTGGCCGCTCATGCGCCGAACATCGCCCGCGCCGAGGGTTCCGGCACCAGCCTGATGTTCGCGTACCTGGGCCGGCGCAACATCCGCTCCATGCTCATCGGGGCCACGTTTGCGCTCATCGGGATCTCCATCGTCCTCATCGCCGCGCTGCGGTCGCTGCGGCTCGGGCTCACGAGCCTCGTCCCGAATCTCGTGCCCGGTGCGATGGGCTTCGGTATCTGGGGATTGGCGGTGGGAGAGGTCGGGCTCTCCCTGTCGGTGGTGACCACCATGACGCTGGGCATCGTGGTCGACGACACGGTGCACTTCCTCAGCAAGTACCGCCGCGCCCGGAGCGAGCTCGGCTGCGCGCCGCCCGATGCGGTGCGCTATGCGTTCGTGACCGTCGGCCGCGCCCTGCTCACGACCTCGGTGGTGCTCGTGGCGGGCTGTCTGGTGCTGAGCCTGTCGAGCTTCGAGCTCAACTCCGGCATGGGCCAGCTCACCGCGCTGGTCATCGCCCTGGCGCTCATCGCCGATTTCTTCCTTCTGCCCCCTCTGCTCATGAAGGTCGAAGGACACGTCGATGAAGGAGACACCGGTGAAGGTAGCGAAAAACGCACTGCCGTCGATCGCGCTGCTGGCGGTCGCGCTCCCGCCTGAAGCCGGTGCGGAATCACCCGAGGAGAATACCCATGAAGGTCGAGGGACACACCGAATGAAGGAGACTCCGATGAAGGCAGCGATGAAAGCGCTGCCGTTGATCGCGCTGCTGGCGGTCGCACTCCCGCCTGACGCCGGGGCGGAATCGCCCGAGGAGAAGGGCCTCGCGATCGCCCAGGAGATGGACCGCCGCGACCGCGGCTGGGGCGACCAGCGCGCAAAGCTGGCCATGATCCTGCGCAACCGGCAGGGGCAGGAGAGCCGCCGGGCGATCCGCGTCAGCACCCTGGAGGTCGAGGGCGACGGCGACCGGAGCCTCACCGTGTTCGACAGCCCGCGGGACGTGAAGGGCTCCGCGTTCCTGAGCATCACCCATGCGACGAAGCCCGACGACCAGTGGCTCTACCTGCCGGCGCTGAAGCGGGTCAAGCGGATCTCGTCCGCGAACAAGTCGGGGCCGTTCATGGGCAGCGAGTTCGCCTACGAGGATCTCACGTCCCAGGAGGTCGAGAAGTACCGCTACAAGTGGCTGCGCGACGAGGCGCTCGACGGCAGGAAGACGATGGTCGTCGAGCGCTATCCCGAATACGAGCATTCCGGGTATACGCGCCAGATCGCGTGGATCGACGGCGAGATGTGGCAAGTGGTCAGGATCGAGTTCCACGACCGGAAGGACGCGCTGCTCAAGACGCTCACGATGAAGGACTACCGGCAGTATGCCGGCCGATACTGGCGTCCCGGCCTGATACACATGGTGAACCACCAGAACGGCAAGAGCACCGAGCTCCGGTGGAGCGACTACCGCTTCGGCACCGGGCTCGGCGAGCGCGACTTCGACCGGAACGCGCTGAAGCGGGCGCGGTGAGGTGGGGGTGAACCCGGGAGCGGCGCGCCCTGGGACCGCGGGCCATCCTGGGAGCGGCGTACCCCATGGGGACACGGGCGTCCCGCCCGCAAGCGCGGACCGGAGGTCCGCCACCGAAGGTCCGCCACCGGAGGCCCGCCACATGGCAAACGGGCGAGACGCCCGCGTCCGCGCAGGACGCGCCGTTCCGAGGCTCAAGACAGGCGCCTGCTTCCGGCTTCGTCGGGTCAGGGTCGAACCCGGGGTGAAACAAAGCCGGGCGGTTCTCGCGGCGGCGACGCTGCTCGCGCTCGCGCCCTCATCCGGCGCGGTCGAGCTCAGCGGCCACCTCGCGTTCGAACCACGCGGCTTCACGCAGTCCCCCGCGCATCCCGGCCAGAACCGCCACGGCCTCTCGCTCGCGGTTCAGCCCGAGCTCCATCACGCTTTCGACGACGGTCGGCAGAGCCTGCTGTTCACGCCGTTCCTGCGACTCGACACCGCGGACGACGGGCGCACGCACTTCGACGTGCGGGAGCTGCTCTACCAGCGGGTGTTCGAGGCGTCGGAGCTTCGCATCGGCATCGGCCGCGTGTTCTGGGGGGTCACCGAGTCCCGCCATCTCGTCGACGTCGTCAATCAAACGGACCTCGTGGAGAACGTCGATCGCGAGGACAAGCTCGGGCAGCCCCTCGTCAACCTCACCCTCATCCGCGACTGGGGCACTCTCGACTTCTTCGTGCTGCCGGGGTTTCGCGAGCGGACCTTTCCGGGGCGGGAGGGGCGCCTGCGCTCCGAGCCGTTCGTCGATACGGACCGCGCCACCTACGAGTCCGGTGCGGGCCGGCAGCGTGTCGACCATGCGGTGCGGTGGTCACATGCGATCGGGGATTTCGACGTCGGCGTGGCCCACTTCCACGGCACGAGCCGGGAGCCGCGGCTCCGGCCCCTGCCGGTTTGCGCCGACGGCAGGCCGGCGCTCACATCCGGATGCCGCCCGGCCGGGGCGGTGCTTGCG
This sequence comes from uncultured Gammaproteobacteria bacterium, assembly GCA_958295465.1. Taxonomy (GTDB): domain Bacteria; phylum Pseudomonadota; class Gammaproteobacteria; order HK1; family HK1; genus HK1. The sequence goes on along the minus strand of OY282353.1, from coordinate 4,345,920 downwards.
CCCCGTTACGACGTCGTGCATCGCACCTCGCTCGATCTGCAAGCCACCCGGGACGCCATGCTGTGGAAGCTCGAGGCGCTCCATGAATCGGGGCCGGGAGGTTCCTACCTGGCATGGGTCGCCGGCTTCGAGTACACGTGGTTCGGCATCGACGAGAGCGGCACGGACCTGGGCCTGCTCGTCGAGCACCTGTTCGACGGGCGGGGCGGCAATGCCCCGCAGCCGCTCGAGAACGACGTCTTCGCGGGCGTGCGCCTTGCGCTCAACGACGAGGCCGGCACCGATTTCCTCGCGGGCGTCATCGCCGACGTCGAAGGCGACGCGACGACCCTCAGTCTCGAAGCGTCGCGACGCATCGGCGAACGCTGGAAGGTCGAGCTCGAGGCGCGGGCCTGGATTGGAGTCGAAGGCGACGACCCGATGTTTCCGCTCCAACGCGACGACTACGTACAGCTCACTCTGTCGCGCTTCTTCTGAGCGGACTTCAAGGGGTGGCAGGGTTGTCGAGATCCGTGAACGCCGTTCCGTCGATACAATGAGCCGGCAGACGGCATTGCCGGTTGGACAGGACAACTCGCATTCGTCAGTATGGTCGTGGTGGAGCCGACGCGCACCGGATGTCGGACCTCGATCTATCTGAAGGAGTGCTCCGATGGCGATTCAAGCGGTCCGGAAACCCATTCGGCATCTCCTCACGACCCATGACTTTCACAGGATGGGAGAGGTCGGTATTTTTTCTGAAGACGACCGTGTCGAACTTATAGAAGGGGAGTTGATCGACATGGCTCCGATCGGAAGTCTCCATGCCGGCACGGTCATGCGTTTGACCAGCTTGTTCAATCAAGCACTGGACGGGCGTGCAATCCTGTCTCCCCGGAACCCTGTCTTGCTGGCAGAGCGATCCGAACCGCAGCCGGATATTGCCGTCTTGCGAAACAGGGCGGACTTCTACAGGAACTCCCATCCGGCGCCGGAGGACATCCTCCTGCTCGTAGAAATCGCCGACACTTCCCTGGGCTATGATCGGGATATCAAGATGCCTCTTTACGCGCGACACGGCATTCCGGAGGTCTGGCTGGTCGATTTGAACGCACGGAATCTGGAAGTCCATCGCCATCCGACAAGAAGGGGGTATCGAGAGCTGCTCCGCCCGGAGAACTCCGAATCCGTTGCCCTGTCCATGCTACCCGGTGTATCAATCTCACTCGACGATCTCTGGATCTGACAAGTCGAGCAGACCGGACGACCGCCGATGAGCACCGGCTCCCCCCGAGTCGTTAATCATGGGACGGCAGCCCATGCCGTCTGAGCGTCGCGCGGTCCTCGTCGTGGTCGATGGATTGCGCGGCGACCTGGTAAGCGATGCGTTCACGCCGAACCTGTATCGGCTCGCGGCGAGCGCGCGGTGGTACCCCGACCACCGATCGGTCTTCCCCTCTGCGACCAGGGTGAACTCCGCATCGCTGGCCACCGGGTGCTTTCCCGCCTCCCACGGGCTGCACGGCAACGTCATCGCGCTCGACGAAGGAGATGGTCTCGTTCCGGTGCCGGTGGGGCCGCCGGAGTTTCGCGAGAGGCTTCGCCGGGCGACGGGGCGCACCCTGCGCCGGCCCACCCTGAGCGAGCGGCTGCGCGGGCACGGCGGGGCGGCGAGCTGGCTCAATTCCTCGGCGGGCGCCGCCCACATGCAGGACCCGGACGGACACGGACTGCTGCTGCACCGCAGCGGGTCCCACCGGTCGGGGTTCGAGCCGGTGGACGGGCCGGAGCATCTCGACGTCACGTATGACGCTTCCGGCGACCGCGAGACCACCCGCCGGTTCTGCGCGGCGCTCGACGCACCGGGCGGATACGCTTTGCATACGCTGTGGCTCTGCGAGCCCGACCACTCCCAGCATGTCATGGAGCTCGGCTCCGGCGAACACCGCGCGCTGGTGCGGGCGGCGGACGCGAACGTTGCGGACGTCGTCGCGGCGGTCGGGCGGATGCGCGACCGTGGCGAGGAGGTGCTGCTCGTGGTGTGCTCCGACCATGGGCACGAGACCACCGACCAGGTCATCCCGGTCGAGGCGTTGATGATCGATGCGGGGCTCAAGGCCGATGCCGGATCGAGCGACGTGGTCCTCGCATCCAGTGGCATGGGCGCGCTGGTCTACCTGTCGAACGGGGCGTGGCCACGGCGCGACGACGTCGTCGAGTGGTTGGAGCGCCAGCCGTGGTGCGGTCCGGTGTTCGCGGGCGCCGCGCTCGCCGAGGTGGGGCAGCGCGAAGATGGGGGGCTCGCCATCGCGTTCGCAATGGCCGGGCGCGACGCGCCGAACCGGTTCGGCATCCCCGGCATCTCCCACGTCGCGGGCTGCCGGTTCTCGAGTATCGACGCGCCCGGACGGGGCCAGCATGGCGGGCTCGGCCGGTACGAGACCAACCCGGTGCTGATCATCGACGACGGCTCCGGCCGGGCACGGCGCATCGAGACGCGGACGAACGCGGTGGACGTCGCGCCCACCATTCTGGACTTCCTGGGGGTCGCATACGACGGAGCCGACGGCCGGCCGGTCCCTGCGTCCTGACCAAGCCGGACCAGGGCCTGCAAGCTCGGGACGTCCGTGCCGGACTCGCATCGCGCAGTCTTCCGGCGGCAGCGGTCGTCCGCCCCGCCGTTGCGTCCCCGGTTGCGGAGTCAGAGATGGTTCCCGAGCCCAAGGTCATCGGGATACGGCTCCAGGTAGTGCTGCATCTCCAGGGAGTGCTGCATCTCGACGTAACGGTCGTGCTTGTGTCCGCCGTCGTAGCGGACCGCATCGCCGAGCAGGCAGCGGCTCGCGCCGACGGGGATCCGCTCGGGTGGCTCGGAATGGCCGGGGGACTCGGCCGGGATACCCGCCGTGGCGAGCGATTGGCCCGGTTCAATCGGGGCGGCGCGCGATGAAGTCGATCTCGATCCGCGCATTGCGCGCCAGCGTGGTCACCCCGATGCAGGTCCTCGCCGGCAGCCGGTCCGGCGGAAAGTACGACAGATACACGTCGTTCATCCGCTCGTAGTCCTCCTCGAAGTGGGTGAGGAAGACGCGGGCCGCCACCACGTGCCCGAGACCGAGCCCGACGCCTTCGAGCACGATGGCGAGGTTGTCCATCACCCGTCGCGTCTGGTCTTCGATGGCCGGCGGGAACGGCCGCGCGTCGTCTTCGGGATGGTTCGGGATCTGGCCGGTGAGGAAGACCCAGCCGTCCGCCTCGACCGCGTGGCTGTACGGCGCCACCGGCCGGGCTCCACCCGGGATCATGTGGAACAGGGATGCGGTCATGGTCGAAAGATGGGCGTGTGGGTCAGGCCGGCAAGTATATCCGGTGCTCCGGCGCTCCCGAAATCCGGGACTTGCAGGACAGCCGGGCGGATGGATACGCGGAAGGACGGACGACCTCCGATCCGCGGCGGCGATCGGGATCATGGATTGTTCGCGAAATTCGGGGCCTTGTCCTACGTCTGACGGGCTCGCCGCGAAGTGTGGCCTGCATGAGTCCATGATACGGTGTGCCCATGTCGCCGGAACTCATCGCCATTCTCGCCGGCTGGATCTCGCTTGCCGGCCTCGTGCTTCGACTCGGCGGACGGATCGACCGGGTCGAGGCGCGGCTCGCCGCCGTCGAGAAGGAAACCGCCCGAATCGGCGGACTGCTCGAAGGGCTCGGATTCACCGGACGCGCGCAGCCAGGCGAGTCATAGCGCCTCCAGCCTTTCGGGCTCGGATGCCTCCGAGCCCGCGACGCCCTTCCGAATCTCCCGCTCCGGCCACGTCTCCCGCTTTCGCTCAGCCCTTTGGCCAGTGCCCCGGCGGCACCCAGGCCATGATCCGAGGAGCGCCGGGGCGGAAGCCGCAGCACGGCGCCGATCAGCGGATGACGATGAACAACTGGCCGTTGCCACGCACGATGTTGAGCGCGAGCACGCGGCCGGCCTGCTCGAACGCGGCTTCCAGCTCCTCGCTGTTACGCACGCGGCGCCGGTTCACGGCCACGATGACGTCGCCCGGCCGGATGCCGTTGCGGGCGGCCGGCGAGCCGGGCTCGACCTCCGCGGCGATGACACCTTCGATGCGGTCGTGGCCCGGGTCGCCCGGCCGGAGGTCGCGAAGCGCCGCCCCTCGAAGCGCGGGGGGAATGTCCACGGATCCAAGGCGCATTCCGGTCTCCGCACCGCCGACACGGACGGCGAGCCGGATGCGGCGTTGCTCGCGCTGGACCTCGACCGTGATTTCCTCGCCGACTCGAACCATCCCGATGGCATTCCTGAGATCGCGCGAGCCCTCCACCTCCGACCCGTTCACCGCGACGATCACGTCGCCGGCCTGGAGTCCCGCGTCCTCGGCCGGCGAGCCCGACTCGACGCGGGAGATGAGCGTGCCTCGTGCGACGTCGAGATCCAGCGCTTCGGCGAGGTCCGGGGTGAGGTCCTGGATCATGACCCCGATCCGCCCGCGCTGCATCTCGCCGTGCTCTTCGAGCTGACGCATCACCGCGGTGGCGATGTTGACGGGCACCGCGAAGCCGATACCCACGTTGCCGCCGGACGGCCCGATGATCGCGGTATTGATGCCGACCAGCTCGCCGTGCAGGTTCACGAGCGCGCCCCCCGAGTTGCCCGGATTGATCGAGGCGTCGGTCTGGATGAAGTCCTCGTAGCCCTCGACGTTGATCCCGCTGCGCCCGAGCGCGCTCACGATCCCGGAGGTGACGGTCTGGCCGAGCCCGAAGGGGTTGCCGATGGCGATGACGAAATCGCCGACCCGGAGTACGTCGCTGTCTCCGAACGGGAGTGAGGCAAGTCCCTCCGCCTCGATCTTCAGCAATGCGATGTCGGTGCCCGGGTCGCTGCCGAGGATGTCGGCCTCGAAGCGGCGCCTATCCTTGAGGGTGACCATCACTTCTTCGGCCTTCTCCACCACGTGATGGTTGGTCAGGACGAGACCCTGCCCGGCATCGACGATCACCCCGGAGCCCGCACTCTGGCGCGGTCTCGCCGGCGCGTCGTCCGGCAGATCGAAGAAGCGGCGGAAGAAGGGGTCCCGGAACAGGGGGTTGTAGCGTTCGGGAGCCATCGTCGCGACCGAGATGTTGACCACCGCGGGGGTCACCTTCTCCAGCAGCGGCGCGAGGGTCGGGACGCCGTCGCGCAGCGGCAATGGCGGGGTCGCCGCGTGCACGGTGCCGTTCGTGGCGAGGGCGCATGTCGCGGCGACCGTCGCGGCGGCCGCCCACCGCCATGGAAATGATTTCGCCTGGCCGTTCATGGAGCTTCCTCCGGGAGCAATCCGGGTGATGCGCGCGGATATGAGGGTCCGGCCGGCCATTGTCAAATCCCCGGCCCGGCAAGGGTTGAAATACGTCCGGGCAACCCCATTGATGCACCTTTGATCGGGTGCCCGGCCGGCGGCCTCCGAGACGCGCCACGCCGTGCGGCATCGGGCCGGGCGAGCGGTCCGGCCGGGGCACGGTCTTCCGGTGACCTCCGGGCCGCGGACAGACAGGGAGGAACGAACGGCCTCACGGCGTTCGAGAATACGTTCCGGCATCCCCGGTGCCGGCGCCTCGGCATCTCCGCCGCCCCGGGGGCCGCGCGCCCCGGCGGGTGCAGCGAAGCTTGAGGAGTCGTACCACGCATGATCGAGATCAGGAACCTCACGAAGCGCTTCGGATCGCTCACCGCGGTCGATGACGTCTCGTTCGACGTCGGCCGGGGCGAGGTGCTCGGCTTTTTGGGACCGAACGGGGCGGGAAAGTCGACCACCATGAAGATGGTGACGGGCTTCCTGGCGCCGGACGGCGGCACGATCCGCATCGGCGGCCTGGATGTCGCGTCGGATCCCGTGGAAGTCAAGCGGTGGATCGGCTACCTGCCCGAGGGGGCGCCGCTCTACGGCGAGATGACGGTCCGCGCGTTCCTGCGCTTCATCGCCGAGATCCGCGGGCTCCGGGGAGCGGAGGCCCGGCGCCGCATCGATTCCGCGATCGAGCAGGTCAGCCTCGGCACCGTGCTCGAGATGCCGATCGATACCCTCTCCAAGGGCTTCAAGCGGCGCGTCGGACTCGCCCAGGCCATCCTGCACGACCCCCACATCCTGATCCTCGACGAGCCCACCGACGGCCTCGACCCGAACCAGAAGCACGAGGTGCGCACCCTCATCCGCGGCATGTCGGCGGAGAAGGTGATCGTGCTCTCGACGCATATCCTCGAAGAAGTGGACGCGGTCTGTACGCGGGCGACGATCATCGCGAACGGCCGGATCGTGAGTGACGGGACCCCGGAAGAGCTGCTGCGCCGCTCTCGGATGCACAACGCGCTCCGGCTCGGCCTGGTGGTCGGGGACGCGGGTAGCGCGGGCGTGGTCGAGACGCTCAAGGCCGTCCCCGGCGTGGCGCTGGTCGAGGTGGATGCACAATCCGGGAACGCGCTGGAGGTGATGCTCTTCCCGGCCGGCGGTGTCCCGCTCGCCGGTCCGGCCGGCGAGGCGGCGCGCGCGAACGGATGGGAGGTGACCGAGCTGCACGTCGAGCGGGGCCGCCTCGACGACGTGTTCCGGGCGATCACCGTCGGAGAGGGAGGCGCGAGCCATGGCTGAGACCCGGACCCACCGGAACGCCCGGATTCAGCGAAACACTCCGACCCACCGGGATGTCCGGACCCACCGCCTGGCGGGCGCCCGCCGGGTGCGGGCGGATGCGGCAGGAGGCCGGTGAGAGCAATGGCCAACGTCTGGATCATCTACAAGCGCGAGCTGTCCGCTTACTTCGGGACGCCCATCGCCTACGTCTTCCTCGCCATCTTCGTGTTCCTGAGCGGCATCTTCGCGTTCTACATCGGCAACTTCTTCGAGCGCGAGCAGGCGGATCTCCAGGCATTCTTCCAGTTCCACCCCTGGCTCTACCTGTTCCTCATCCCTGCGCTCTCGATGCGGCTGTGGGCGGAGGAGCGGCGCGCCGGCACCATCGAGCTCCTGTTCACGCTGCCGGTCACCATGACCGAGGTCGTGCTCGGGAAGTTTCTCGCGGCGTGGAAGTTCACCGCGATCGCACTGTCGCTCACGTTCCCGTTCTGGATCACCGTCAACTACCTCGGCGACCCCGACAACGGGGTCATCCTCGCGGGCTATCTCGGCAGCCTGCTCATGGCCGGGGCGTTCCTCGCCATCGGCTCGTGCATCTCGGCCCTGACCCGCAACCAGGTCATCGCCTTCGTGGTGAGCGGGGTGGTCTGCCTCGGCTTCGTCCTGAGCGGTTTCCCGCTGGTGCTCGACTTCGTGGGCGCGGTCGCGCCGCCGATCGTGGTGGACACGGTCCGTTCCTTCAGCTTCCTCACCCATTTCCAGGCGATCAGCAAGGGAGTGCTCGACGCGGGCGACGTCATCTATTTCGTCTCCCTCATCGTGTTCTGGCTGTTCGTCAATGCGGTGGTGATCGAGTGGCGCAAGGCCGGGTGAGAACGGGCCGGATGGAATACCGGCGGGAGTGGCGGGACAAGCCGGGCATGACCCGAGGCCGGCGGAGCGAAAGGCCGGCGATCGAGGTGAAGGGACCGGGCAGGTACCGGGTGAGGGCGCAAGGAGAACCAGGGGTCAATGGAGAGCGAGGAGGGTGACGCAATGGCCAGCCGTCTGATGACCACCACCGGAGTCGTGCTCGCTCTCGTGTTGCTGTTCGCGGTGAACATCCTCGCGAGCCGGATCCTGGGATCGGTGCGCATCGATCTTACGGAGAACCGCCTCTTCACCCTCTCCGAGGGCACCCGCAACACCCTCGCGAGCCTTGAGGAGCCGGTGACCCTGCGCTTCTATCTCTCGCAGCGCGAGCTGGGGCGGGTGCCCGGTATCGGCGGCTACGCCGATCGCGTGCGCGCGCTGCTCGACGAGTACGAACGGCTCTCCGGCGGGAAGGTGAGGGTGCACGTCATCGACCCCGAGCCCTTTTCCGAGGACGAGGACCGCGCCGTCGCGTACGGCATGCGCGGGGTGCCGCTGGGACTCGACGAGGGGAGCTTCTACTTCGGCCTCGCGGGCACGAACTCGGTGGACGACGAGGAGGTCATCCCCTTCTTCGTGACCGAGCGCGAGCAGTTCCTCGAGTACGACGTGACCAAGCTCGTGTACAACCTCACCGGTCCCAGACAGAAGATCGTGGGTCTGCTGAGCTCGTTGCCGATCGAAGGCCAGGGCCCGCCGCAGATGCAGGCCGCGTTCGGGGGCATGAACGCGCCGCCCTGGATGGTGGTCGAGCAGATGCGCCAGCTCTTCGAAGTCCGCTCGCTGCATCCGAAGCTCGACGAGATCCCCGATGACGTCGACGTCCTGATGCTGGTCCACCCGCAGGCCCTGCCGGCCGAGGCGCTCTACGCCATCGACCAGTACGTGCTGCGCGGCGGACGGGTGGTCGCGTTCGTCGACCCGTACTCCGAGACGCAGCAGGAAGGCATGGCCGGTGGCCTCATGCCGCCGGCCGGCTCGCGCCGCTCCGAGATCGGCGAGTTGCTCACCGCGTGGGGGGTGACGCTCGGCGAGGAGGTGATCGCGGATCTCGACCTCGCCCTCAAGGTGCGGATGGAGCAGGGCGGGCGCGTGGTGACCTTCGACTACCCGGTGTGGATGAACGTGATCCCGGACACCTTCGACCAGGAAGACATCGTCACCGGCAACCTCGGCAATCTCGGGTTCGGCACCCCGGGGTATCTCGAGCCCGCGGAAGGAGCGGCGACCACGTTCACGCCGCTCGTGACCACGACGCCGCGCGCGGCGCAATTCACGACCGCGCAGGTCGCCGCGGTGACCACGGACCCGCGCGACCTGCTCGACGAGTACACGCCGCAGGACCGTGCCTACACGTTGGTCGCGCGGGTCTCCGGCAAGGTTCGCACCGCCTTCCCCGAGGGACGTCCGCTTCCGGACCCTGCCGACGGGGCGGGAGAGGAAGGCAACGGCCCGACCGAGACGACCGGGGCGGCCGAGGGGGACGGAGCCGAGGCGGACCCGGAAGCCGAGCACCTCTCCGAGTCCACCGAGGACGCCCAGATCATCCTCATCGCGGACGCCGACATGCTCGCGGATCGGTTCTGGGTGGTGGTGGAGGAGTTCCTCGGCAGCCGGATCGCGATGCCGAGCGCGGCGAACGGATCGTTCGTGAACAACGTGATCGACAACCTTACCGGCTCCGGCGACCTCATCAGCGTGCGCAATCGCGGCACGTTCACCCGGCCCTTCATCCGGGTGGTCGCGCTCAGGCAGCAGGCCGAACGCGCCTTTCGCACGAAGGAGCAGGAGCTGATCGCGCAACTCGAGGAGACCGAGCGCCGGCTTGTGGAGCTCGAAGAGAGCAACCAGGGCAACGACAGCCTGATCCTCACCGACGCCCAGCGCGACGAGCTGGTCGGGTTCCGCCAGGAGCGGGTAAGTATCCGCAAGGAGCTGCGCGAGGTGCGGCGGCGGCTTCGCGCCGACATCGAGGCGTTGGAGTCATGGCTCAAGTTCGCGAACATCGGGCTCGTGCCGATCCTCATCGGGCTCAGCGGACTGGTGGCGGGGCTGGTGCAGCTTCGGCGCCGGCGGGCCGCGGGCGCGGCGGCGTAGGAACGCGGGCAAGGAGGACGCGACCGATGCGCAGTGCTCGTTCGATAATGATCCTCGCTGGCGTGACCGCCGCCGCGATCGGCGGGGTGTTCTTCGTCGAGCGGGAGCCGGACACGGTGGAACACGGCGGCGAGACCGTCTTCCCGGCGGTGCTCGATCAGGTGAACTCCGTGGCGCGGGTGCGGGTGACGGGGAAGGAGGGCACGTTCACCCTCGGGCGGGACGGTGACACGTGGGTGGTCGAGGACAAGGATCGGTACGCGGCGGATCCGGACCGGGTTCACAGGCTGCTCCTCGGCGCGGCGGGGATGAAGCGGGTCGAGCCGAAGACCGCCAACCCGGAGCTCTACCCGAAGCTCTGGCTCGAGGATCCGTCCGGCGAGGATGCGAAGTCGGTGCGTTACGTGCTGGAGGACGCATCGGGCGCCGTGCTTGCGGACTGGGTGCTCGGCGACCGCCGGCCCTCGAAGTCCGATGCCGGCCGCACCGAGCTCTACATCCGCGTTGCCGGCGACCCGATGGCGTGGCTCGTCGAAGGCTCGGTCCCCGGCGGGCCGACGATCATCGACTGGCTGGACCGGCACGTGGCGCGCATCGGCCGCGAGCGCCTGCGCGCCGCCGAGGTCGTACACGCGGACGGCTCGGTCATCGCGGTGGGCAAGTCGGCTCCCGCGGACACCGATTTCACGCTGCAAGGCATTCCCGCCGGCCGCGAGGTCGATTCCCAGTACCGCATCAACGACGTCGGGCGCTTCCTCGAAGATCTGCGCTTCGAGGACGTCGCGCCGGTGTCGTCGCTGGATTTTGCCGGCTCCGTGGACAAGCGCGTGCAGGCCACCACGTTCGACGGCCTGCGCATCCGCCTGGAAACCGTGATGCGCGACGGGGAGGCGTGGGCGCGGTTGCGTGCGGAGGTCGACGAGGGGTTGATCGAGGTGTCCGGGGACGATGCCGCCGTGCCCGAAGACGATGCTGCCGTGCCCGAAGACGGAGCCGGCACGGAGCCCGAGGACACGGCAGGAGCGCTTCGGCCACTCGACGAGGTGCGGGCCGAGGCCGAGCGGCTGAACGCGCGGTGGAAGGGCTGGGCCTACGAGCTCCCATCGTTCAAGCGCGACTATATCGCCAAGCGCATGGACGAGCTCACACGCGCGCTCGAAGAGACGGACGAGGGGAAGGACGGCAGCGGCTCCTGAACGCCACCGTTCTGCGCGGGGGACGCCGAAGTGCGGCGGACGGGGACGGTGGTTCTCATGCGATCGCGCCCGCCGCGCCGTTCACGTCCTCCAGGACCACCATGCCCGGCGACCTGTCTCCGCAAGGTCATACGGATATCGAGCTCACGGCTTCCAGGACCGCCATGCCGGCGGTCATACGGGTCCGGGCCGCCCACGCCACGCGCGGCGGGCAGCGCGTGGGATGTACACTTTCGTGCAGGCGCTTCGCGTGTGTATCGCGGCATCCCGGATTCGAGGCGCGAGGGATGCTCCGGCCAGGAATTCGCATCTTCGCGACAGGTCCGCACATGGCCATCTTCGTCAACGATCGAATCAGCCTCGGCGACGACGAGGTGAGCGAGCAGTTCGTGCGGTCTCCGGGGCCCGGCGGGCAGAACGTCAACAAGGTCGCGACGGCGGTCCAGCTCCGCTTCGACGCGCGCGGATCGGAGTCGCTTCCCGAGGACGTGCGCGCGCGGCTGATCGATCTCGCGGGGACGCGGGTGACGAAGCACGGCGTGATCGTCATCGACGCGCACCGGTTCCGCACGCGCGAGCGAAACCGTGAAGACGCGCTGGAGCGGCTCGTCTCGCTCGTGCGCCGGGCCGCGGTGGTGGCGAAACCGCGAAAGGCCACGCAGCCGAGCCGCGCTTCGCAGCAGCGCCGAATCGAAGACAAGCGTCAGCGCTCGCAGCTCAAGCAGGGACGCCAACGCCTCGATCGGGAGATCGAGGCGTGACCCGATCCTTGTCCGTGATGTCTTGCGCACGTGAAGAGGAACCGTTCATGACTCGTGGATTCCCGTTTGCGCGGGAAAGACGAATCGTGGACCGGCGTGTATTCCGTCATTCCTGCGGAAACGGAAACCACCGCGCTTGCCGTCATTCCCGCGAAGCCTGCGCCCGCGAAAGCGGGTAGCGGGTAGCACAATCCCGAGAGCCCGGGTCCGGCTGTACCGGGATGGAGGACCGAGCCAATGGAAGACACCGCGGTCGTCGTCGTTCTGCTGCTGCTCTTCGCATCGAGCCACATGCTGCTCTCGAGCCGGGCGATACGGACCCGGCTCATCGCCCGGCTCGGCGACCAGCGGTTCCGCGCCGCGTATTCAAGCGTCGCCCTCCTGTTCTTCGCGCCCCTTGTGTACTACTACCTCACGCACCGCCACGCGGGGCCGCTGCTCTGGTCCGGGCCCGACTCCGGTGCGGTCGAGTTTCTCCTCGTGCTGGCGAACGTGATCGGCTTCGTGCTGCTCGTGGCCGGGGTCATGACGCCGAACCCGGCATCGCTCACCGGGGCGCCCCGCGACGAGCCGGGCGGGGCGCAGCGGATCACTCGCCACCCCGTATTCATGGGTATGGGGATCTGGGCCCTCGCTCACGTGATCTCGAACGGCCATGCGAGCGACGTCGCGTTCTTCGGCGGGATCGTGGCTTTCGTCCTCGTCGGCTCCTGGCACCAGGACCGGCGCAAGCTCGCCGCGGGCGACCCAGGGTTCGAACGGCTTCACGCGGCGACGGCCTTCCTGCCGTTCACGGGCAAGGGGGCGTTGCGCGGACTGATGGAGTTGCCTCCGCTGGCGGTCGTCATCGGCGTCGTCGTGGCAATGATCGCACGCTATCTGCACCCGTCGATCGGGGGTTGAGAGACTTCCGATCGCAGATTCCGGACGGCGTACCTGCCGGGAGCGGATTGGGCTGGAGGGCAGCCGCAGGTTGGCGGAGCCGGAGCGTGTTCCGGATGCGTTGCCGCCTTGGTGGGAGGCCCTGGCGATCGCGAGTCGTGGCAGGTCGAGTATCGCTCCCGATACAAGCGGTTCACCGCCTTGTCCGAGATCGTCGTCCCACTCGGCGATGACTCGACGGCCCCGTGCACCATCCGGCGCCGCGGCGGCGGCGGGTGGCGCCAACGCGGGGGAGCTCACGTGGCGGCGATGCTGAAACGGGTCGGCCTGGGGGCGCTCGCCCTCCTCCTGCTGGCGGCGGCGGCAGCGGGCGCCGGCTTCCTGTGGATGCGCGGCTCGCTGCCGGTCATCGACGGCGAACGTGCCGTCTCCGGTCTCGCGGCGCCGGTGGAGATCGTGCGCGACCGCCACGGTGTCCCGCACGTCCTCGCCGCAAGCGAGGAGGACGCCCTGTTCGCGCTTGGCTACGTCCACGCCCAGGACCGGCTGTGGCAGATGGAGATGAACCGGCGGATCGGGGCGGGACGGCTCGCCGAGGTGCTCGGGCCGGCCGCCCTCGACACGGATCGGCTGTTGCGGGTGCTCGGGCTCTACCGGCGGGCGGAAGCGACGCTGCCACACCTCGAGCCGGGCGCGCAACGCCGCATCGCGGCTTACGCCGGCGGCGTCAATGCCCGGATGGAGGCGCGGGAGGGTCCGCTGCCCCCGGAGTTCCTGCTCCTCGGTTTCGAACCCGAGCCGTGGAGCGCGGCCGATACCCTGGTCTGGGCAAAGGTGATGGCGCTCGACCTCGGGCGCGAGTGGACGCGCGACCTCATGCGGCTTCGCCTGTCGGAGCGCCTGCCGCCGGACCGGATCCTCGACTTCTATACGCCCTATCGGCCCGACAAACCGCGCGGCGTCGTGCTACCCGGGCCGTCCCCGCCCGCATCCGCCCGGACGCCCGCTCTCCACGCGGCCGGTGCGCATTCCCGGCCGGCGCCCATGCCGCGGGACCCGTCCCCGCCCGCGCGCCGGCCGGAAATGCACTCGGCCGGGGGTGACGCGGACCCGTCGCCCCGGCGCTCTCCGCATGGACTCCGCTCGACCCGCGAGACCGCGCGCGGGACCGGCCGGCCGCCAACCGCCGCGGCCCTCCCGCCGTCCGAGGCCGGCTTTCCCGGCGGATGGCCGGACCGCCTGTCCCTCCCTGCGGACGACGCCGCGGCGTCCTTCCTGTCCGCGCTCCGGCCCCGGAGCGGCCATCCCGGCTCGAATAGCTGGGTCGTCGGCGGAGCACGGAGCGCGACCGGCAAGCCGCTTCTCGCGAACGACCCCCACCTCGGCCTCTCCGTGCCGTCGCTCTGGTACTTCGCCCATCTGTCCTGGCCCGGCCGCGAGGTGGTGGGTGCGACCTTTCCCGGAATGCCGATGGTGGTGCTCGGGCATAACGGCCGGGTGGCGTGGGGCTTCACCAATACGGGCGCCGACGCTCAGGATCTCTTCATCGAGCAGCTCGATCCGGAAGACCCCCGGCGCTACCTGACTCCCACCGGCTACCGGCGGTTCGACGTGCGCCGCGAAGTCATCGAGGTGAAGGACGGCGAGGACGTGGTGGTGCACGTGCGGGAGACCCGCCACGGCCCGGTCCTCGACGACGCCCTGGACCCGGCCGCCGGCGCTTCACCCGCCGGCCATGTGCTCGCCCTCGCGTGGACCGCCCTGCGCGACGACGACCTCACCCTCCAGGCTGGCCTCGGCCTTCCGGAAGTCAGGGACTGGGCCGGCTTCGTCACCAACTTCCGCGATTTCCACTCGCCTCAGCAGAGCGTCACCTACGCCGACGTGGACGGCAACATCGGCTTCCTCGCGCCTGGCCGGGTCCCGGTGCGGGGCGCCGGCGGCGTCCGTGCCGGGACCATGCCGCGCCCCGGCTGGGACGCGCGCCACGACTGGCAGGGGTTCATCCCCTTCGAGGCGCTCCCCCGTGTCTACAACCCGCCCGGCGGGGTCATCGTCACCGCCAATCACCCCGTCGTCACCCGGGACCATCCACACCACCTCTCCCACGAGTGGGCGGCGGGATTCCGCGCGGAAAGGATCATGGAGCGCCTCGCGGCCCGGCCCCGGCACGACCTCCGGAGCTTCCGCTCGCTCCAGCAGGACCGGGCCTCGCTGTTCGCCCGTGCGCTGTTGCCCCGCCTTCGCGGCGTCGTGCTCGGGCCGGACGCGGGAACGCTCGCGGCGCGCGCTCGGCGTCTGCTCGACGGCTGGGAGGGCGGCATGGAGCCCGAAAGGCCGGAGCCGCTCATCTTTCACGCCTGGATATGGGAGTTCGCGCGCCTCGTGACCGCCGACGAGCTCGGCCCGCTCCAGCGCGAGGCATGGGGCCGAAAGGGGGCGTTCATCCTGCGGATACTCGAAGCGCGCGAAGTCTGGTGCGACGATGGCGATACCGTCCGGGTCGAGACCTGCGATGAAATGCTCGTCCGCTCACTCGAACGGGCGGTGGATCGGATCGCCGGCCGCCAGGGCGACGATCCGGCCGCCTGGCGCTGGGGGCAGGAACATCGCGCGCGCGGCGAGCATCGCCCGCTCGCCCGCTCGCCCCTTGCCCGGATCTTCAACCTGGAAGGTCCGGCTCCGGGCAGCACGTACACCGTCAACTCATTCGACTTCGACCCGCTCGACGACGAAGAGCCCTTCGTTTCCACCCACGGGCCGAGCCTGCGGGCCATCTACGACCTCGCCGATCTCGACCGTTCGCTGTTCATCCACTCCAGCGGCCAGTCCGGCAACGTGCTCTCCCCCCTCTACCGCAACTTCGAGGCCCGGTGGCGAAGCGGCGAGTACGTCACCATCCCCACGAGGCGCGAAGCGTTCGAGGCGGACGCCCTCGGGCGCCTGCGCCTCGTCCCGCGCTGAGCGCCGTTCCGCGGTGCGTGCGAGGCCGCCGGTGATGATGACGATCGTTTCCTGGCTGAGCATGAACATGAGTCCGAGTCCCCGGGACCAGGGGCAGGCCGGCGATCTCGGCGGAGGGGAGTCGATGCAGGTCATTGCGAACTGTCACTATAGCCATCAGTTTTCTGACAATACCGTGAACGGACACCACGATGTCCAGCTTGTCGAGCCGAATCCTGGAGCACGCCTCGGCCCTTCCCGAGGCCGCGCCGCTGTGCCCGGGCGCCCTGCTTCACCTGGGAAACCGGGCGGCGGTTGACCAAGCGCTCTCCCGGCTCGCCCGATCCGGGCAACTCATGCGGATCTGCCAGGGCGTCTACATGCGGCCTGTCGAGACCCGCTTCGGCCCCTGCGCCCCATCCGTCGAGAAGGCGATCGCCTCGCTTTCGTCGCTATGGGGCGAGGCCATCGTCCCATGCGGCGGGGCCGCCGCCAACGCTCTCGGCCTCACCGCCCAGAACCCGGTGCGCTCCGTCTATCTGACCTCCGGCCCGAGCCGCCGGCTGCGCTTCGACGCGCTGACCGTGCAGTTGCGTCATGCCCCGCGCTGGCAGATGGTGGCGCCCCATCGGCCGGCCGGCGATGCCGTCCGCGCCCTTGCCTGGCTCGGCCCCCGGGAGGTCGAAACCGGACTCGAAGCGATCATGCCCAAGCTCTCCGCCGAGGACTTCGGCGAACTGGCCGCCGCACGGGCGGTCCTGCCGATATGGATAGCGGAGCTCCTGAGCGCATTGATCGCGCATGGTTGACGCCGCATTCCAGGCGCTTTCGGGCACGTCTTCTGCCGGCAGGAACGGCGCCGCGGGGAGCGTCTGTCCCGGCACTGGCACGATCTGGTCCGGCTGGACGACGCGGGCATCGCCGCAGCGGCCCTGGCCGACCGTGCCCTCTCTCGTTCGGTCGCGCGTCACAAGGCGATGTTCTTCCCGGAGAAGGACACGGCCGGGAACCGGATCGACTACGAGGCGGCGGTCTCGGGCGGACTGCAACTGGTCCCCTCCGGCTTCGCGCGCGAGGCGTTGGCCGACGACTACCGCGCAATGCTTGGCGACGGCATGTTGCCCGACGACAGCGAGCCCTTCGAAGCGCTCATCGAGCGATGCGCCGATGTCGAGGCAAGGGCCAACGAGCTTGAAGCCGATGACGTGTAGCCTCCTGAATCGGGCCGGATCGCGGTCTTGCTGCCGCATCGTCGCCGGGTTGTGGTTGAGTTTGAAATACGATCCAGGGGAAGGGGAAGCGACATGAATGAAGCGCACGAACACGGCATGGCGCGGTACTGGTCCGGACTCGCGGTCCTCGAGCGGCTCTCGGAGACCGGGGCGGGGCTCACGAGCGAGGAAGTCGCCGCCATACTCGGAGCGCGGAGCGTGAAAGGGATCGGATCGGCGCTCTCGGGGACGAGGTCCTCGCTCGGCGAAGTGGGGATTCGGCTCGACGAGGCGGTTCACCGACGCGCGGTGCGCGGATACACGCTCTGGACCGCAGGACCTCGGGTTCGGCAGGCACGACATGCACTCGAACACGCGCGTCGAAGGTGGACGAGGAGCGGGCGGCAGGGCTTGGTGCCTGTCGAGGAGGCGCCACCCGAGCACCCGGGGCCGGTTCTCGTGCTCCGCGCGCTCAAGTCGAGGGGGGCGGTGTACCGGATCGAAGGCGCGATGGCGGAGCTTGATGCGATTCTGGAGGACGAGTGGTTCGAAATCGAGGACGAAGGTCTCGAATCGATCGGGGAGATCTTCATCGACCGGATCGAACTTGGCCACGACGCCTGCGGACAACCGGTGCCCGAAGGGTACGGCGAGAACGGTATCTGGGTGCGCGGGGCGTACGATTACGCGCAGCCCCGGGTCGCGGGGGCGATCGGCTCTGGACGGTACTCGACCATGATCGCCTGGATCGGAGAGGCAACCTGGGTCGAACACCGGATCGCGCTCGTAGACGCTGTGCGGCAGGTGGAGGAGGTACGCGCGGAGGGCTGGTGGCTGCTGCCCAGAGAGCCCAGGAGACGGTGGCAGGACATCGACGAGGAGAAATGCTTCCGGTATGTGAACTGGATTGGGGCACGCGGGCTCACCGGACCGCGTAGCGCGCCCCCACTTCGGATGCGGCTTCGGTGCTGGTACGAGATCGTGATCGAGACCGAGAAGCGCAAACGTATCGTACTCCGCGAGGAGGGACTGCGCGGCGACGACGCACGCACGGTGGCCCGAGCGATCGACCGCTGGCGCAAAGCCCCAAAGAAGCACGCGAACAGGCTGGTCGTGGTGCGAGAGGTCCGGATCGCGAAGAGCCAGCCACGACCGATGGCCCCGCGGGAGACGAGCCGGGCGGTACTGACGGGGAAAGTTCCAAACTGAGTCACTACCCGTCACCGCGGCCTCCGGGAGACAACGGCGGCGCCGGCGATGCCGGTGAGAATGCGGCGTTCATCGGCCCCTCTCACCCCGGCAGTGATACTCGGAGAGGACCGCTTTCGGCACCGCGGGAGTTTGGCCGCATAATCCCTGCCGGCGCCGCCGCTGGCTCCCGACCATCGCCCGGGCCGCGGGCGCCCTGAACGGCCGCAGAGCCCTCGTTCCGGATGAGGGAACGGCGGAGAACGGAGTGGGAGCAGGACCCGGAACAATGGCCGAAGCCCCTCTTTCAGCGCAGATCGGACGCCGGGTTTCCCTGCCGGGGCATTTCGACGTACCCGTCATCCTGGAGGACGTGAGGCCGCTCGGCGCAGACGGCTCCACCGGCTACGAATGCCGCGTCCGACTGCCCGGCGGCGCGCTGGAGGAGGCGGTCATTTCCCCCGAGGAGGCCGCGGCCGTGTGCGCCGCCGGAGCGGGCGCGGAACAGACCACGGCGGCACGGCCCGCGGACCCGGAAAAGTTGAGGCTTCTGATCGAGTCCGCCCGCATCCGCCTCGCTTACGCCTACGATCGCCAGTTCGCGGTCAGCCTCTCCGGCATCCGCACCCTGCCGCACCAGATCGAGGCGGTCTACCGCAAGATGCTGCCGCAGCCGCGGCTGCGCTTCCTGCTCGCCGACGACCCCGGCGCAGGCAAGACGATCATGGCCGGTCTCCTCATCAAGGAACTCAAGCTCCGCGAGGCCGTCGACCGCTGCCTGATCCTCGTTCCGGCGCCGTTGACCATCCAGTGGCAGGACGAGTTGCTGCGCTTCTTTGGCGAGCCGTTCCAGATCATCCACTCCGCGAACGACCAGCAGCAACTATTGAATCTATGGGAGCGGGAGGCACAGGTCGTCTCCTCCATCGACTACGCGAAGCAGGACGACGTCCGGGAGCGGGTATGGCAACAGCATTGGGACCTCGTCATCATCGACGAAGCCCACAAGTGCAGCGCCTACACCAAACGTTCCGCCGGCCGCGGCGACGAGGTCGAGCGCACGAAGCGCTACCAGCTCGCCGAACGGCTCTCGGAACATTGCGACAACCTGCTGCTCCTGACCGCCACCCCCCATCACGGCGACGACGACCGGTTCGCGCATTTCATCCGCCTCATCGACCGTGATCTGTTCCCGGAACCCCATCGCTTCGGCGAGGAAGCCGGGCGGGTCCGGCGCGACGTCCTGCAACTCGGCGAGGACTGCCCGTGGTCGCTCCGGCGGCTGAAGGAAGATCTCAAGGACCTGCACGGGCGCCGGTTGTTTCCGGATCGGCACGTGCACACCGTCCGCTTCGACCTCGGCGCGCAGGAGTACGCCATCTACAAGGCGGTCACCGCGTACATCAACGAATTCCTGCCGCAGGCGACCGGGCGACGAAAGAACAGCGTCGCCCTCGTGCGCACCGTCTTCCAGCGCCGCCTGGCAAGCTCCACCCGTGCGATCCACGAATCGCTGCTTCGCCGCCGGACCCGGCTCGAAGCCCTCGTCGAGGAGCTCGACCGGCTACCCCCTGCGCAGCGGGCCAGGCGGCTTGCACAGATCTCCGGCCGGATCGCCGACGCAGAGCAGGACGAGGACGATCTCGACGAGACCTCCCGTGACGCGCTCATCGGCGAAACCACCGCGGCCCTCGAACTGGATCAGATCCGGATCGAGGTGGCGGCGCTCGGGGACTTGGCGGCGCGCGTCGGCCGGGTGCGCGAAGACGGCCGCGACTCCAAGCTCATCGCGCTGCGCGAGTGCCTGGAGCGGGCGGAGTTCGAGGAGCTGAAGGACGGACGGGGCAAGCTGCTCGTCTTCACCGAGCACCGCGACACGCTGAACCACTTGCGGGACCACCTCGAATCCTGGGGCTATTCGACCTGCGAGATCCACGGCGGGATGAATCCGCGCGACCGCAAACAGGCGCAGGAACACTTCCGGACCAGCCGTCAGATTTGCGTGGCGACGGAGGCCGCCGGCGAAGGCATCAACCTCCAGTTCTGCCACCTGATGGTCAACTACGACCTGCCCTGGAACCCGACCCGCCTCGAGCAGCGGCTGGGCCGCATCCACCGCATCGGACAGTCGCGTGACGTGTATGCGTTCAACTTCGTCGCCATTTCGTCGGAGGACGGCCAGCCGGTTATCGAGGGGCGCATCCTGGAGCGCCTGTTGAGCAAGCTGGACCGGATGCGCGATGCGCTCGGCGATCGCGTGTTCGACGTCGTCGGCGAGGTGCTCTCCCTGAACAAGGTCAATCTGCCGGAAATGCTCCGTGAAGTGGCCTATGAGCCGCGGCGCCTCGACGACTATCTCGATGCGATCGAGCAGATCGATCCGAAGCAGCTCGAACTGTACGAGGACGCGACCGGGATCGCCCTGGCCCGCGCCCACGTGGACTTCTCTGCCTTCGCACGGGCGAACCTGGAAGCGGAGGAGCGGCGGCTCATGCCGCGTTACGTCGAATCCCACTTCCTGAACGCGGCCAAGGCGGTGGGGCTTCGGACGGAGGCGAGAGCGGACGGACTGTGGCGGATCGAGCACGTGCGCGCCGATCTCCGCTCCGAACGCCTCGCCGCGGTCCGCCGCCTCGGGAAACCCGAGGCGGGCTACCGCAAGCTGACCTTCTACAAGGAACACCTGGACCAGGATCGGCACCTCGACGCCGTGCTGCTCGGCCCCGGACACCCGGTCTACGGGGCCGTGGACGAGAGGTTGCAGGAGCTCCTTGGCGAGCGGCTTGCGGTGCGGACGGCGGTCTACGTGGACCCGCTCGGGGAAACGCCCTATCGCCTCCACTTCTACGAGATTTCGATACGCGGTCAGACCACCGGGGGCGAGTCGACGACGATACACGCCGAGCTGGTGGCCCTGCGGGAGGAGATCGGAGAGGGCATCGACGCCGCGCGCCGCTACGGCGCCGTTCCGGCGGATGCCCTCATCGATCTGCCCGCTCATCCGCACCCGCCCGCGACGTTGCCCGAGATCGACCCAGGCCCCATCGGCGACTACGTCAAGGCGACGATCCAGATGGAACGGCGGCGGGAGGCACAAGTCGAGCGTGGCCGCTATGCGGACGTGGCGCGCGAGTATCTGGAGAAGTCCTTCGCCGCCCGCGTCCGGGCCTCACAGGATCGGGTGATGGGGCTGCGCGCCCGGGAGCCGAAGGAGCCGGAAGTGACGCTGGCCCGCCAGCGCGCGGAGCAGGATCTGGCGGATCTCGAACGCACGCAGAGGGAACGCCTCGCCGGCATCGAGCGGCTTCGCATCGCCCGCCATGGACCGGTGCTCCACGTCGCCAGTTGCTTGGTGCTGCCGCCGGACACGGATACGGATCGCTTCTTGGAGCTCGTCGAGGAGCCTGATCCGACGTTGACGCGACGGGTCGAGCTTGCCGCGGAGGATGTCGTCGTCGCCTGTGAGGAGGCCCAGGGCCGCGAGTGCGAGCGGGTCGGGCACCAGAAGATCGGCTTCGACGTTCGCAGCCTCGCGCCGCCGGACCCGCAGACGGGTTACCGGGACCCGGTGACCGGCGTGCGCCGCATCGAGGTCAAGGGCCGCAAACGCGGGCAGCCGGTACGGCTGACCACGAACGAGTGGTACAAGGCGCAGCAGCTCGGGGACACGTACTGGCTGTACGTGGTCTGGGACCCGTTGGACGACCCGGACCCGACTCCGTTGATGATCCGCAACCCCGCCAAGCATCTGGACTACGCGAAGAGGGAGGTCGTGGCTGCCCGGTACTATGATCTCCCCGCCGAGGCGGTGGAGCAGGTGTCTCGGACCCAGGAGCGGGAGTAGAACGACCGCAGCGCGCTGCGATCAGCGTGCGACAGGAACTCGGAGATCCACGGTAGCAGGGTCATGACCCCGGCCTCCATGTCGTCGGCGTCCCCCAAGGAGTAGGGGCGCTCGTCCGAAACGGCGGATCCGGCACAGCATGGTCTTCCCAAGAACCGCGACGTGGCCAGGAACGTGGACGGCAAAATGTCGAGACGGCACAATGCCCTCACGGCGGCAGACGAAAAGGTGGAAGATGGGGGCGGGAGAGCTGCCAATCCTCCAGCGGGGCCAGGACGCCAAGCACACGAAGAACGGGAGCAGCATGTTCAAGCCACTGCACCAGGACCACGCCATCGAGAGCGTGATTCTCCGGCTGACGGGGAGTGGCGAGATGACGGAGCACGAGCGGTCGATCCTCGACGAAGGGTACGAGAAGTACTGGAAGGCAGTGCTGCCGACGGTGAACCAGGCGCCCGTGATGGAGATTGCCATGGGCCCGATGCCATTGGTGGAGGGCCGGGTGAAACCACTGGCGCCCACGCATTACGTCGAATTCATGCGCACGGGCAAGGCCGCGTGGTGGATGGAGATCGTCGGGCCGACAATCACGATCGGTTGTGCACAGTACGGGGGGTGGAAGAGCGTAAGCAGGAAAGCCTACGAGCTGTTCGCCAGCTTGGGCAAGACCCTTGGAAGCACCCACCCGCTGGCGCATATCCGCAGTATGGAGCTGACCTACCAGGACCTGCTCGTCTGGGACGGCGCTGACGACGCTTACGATCCGAAGCTCGCGATCCGGGAGAGCCGGGTCCCCGTGCAGGCAAGGAATTCGAGGGAGTGGCACATAGGGGAGGGATGGGTCGAAGACCCCGAAAGGAAACGAATCCTGGAGCGGTTTCAGATCGGGGCGGAGCTGCGCGGGGAAGGAAACCGGATACGCCCAATCATCCAGGTGGTGACGACCGCGATCTGGGGATTCGGAGAGACAAGCGCTCGCCTGAAGCTCGACAGAGCGTTCGGGAACATCCAATCCGTCGACGGGAAGGACAACGACGGTCGATCCGTGTATGAAGGACTGCACAGGCGAACCCATGCGTTGTTCGGGAACCTGATCACGGAGGAGATGGCCGGCCGGATCGGATTGAGCCAACCGGGAGAGTCGACATGAACTCGATCGCAAGCACAGGGCAGGTCCGGATCGAAGTACCCGCGATCCCATACGGAGGCATGGCGCCGAGGCGAGGAGCGAGCCGTCCGCCACAGCCCATCGAAGCACCGAGGCAGGAAGAGGAAGGAGACGTTGCCGAGCCGCAAGCGCAACGTATGAACGGAACCGCACGGCAGGCAGATGAGAGAGGTCTTGGATGGACGATCGACACGAGTGGAAGCGCCCGGGAGACGAAGACGACCCGGGAGATCCTGGACACGATCGACGCCGACACCTTGCGGGCAGCCCGGGTCAAGGGAGGGACGAGCCCGCAGATTGAGGTAAACAGGGACCGGATCGCAGCGTTGCTCGGGCTGTACGAGGAGTGGAAGCGGCCCGATGAGGTTTACGCCGACGAGGCATGGGAGATCTGCATCATCTGGCGTAGCGGGTACGGCAGGGTCGAGATCGGCACGGAGGAGGATGGCAGCGTCGGGTACTACGTCAGCCGCACCCTGAGCGAAGAGAGTAGGGAAGGAAACTTTCGGGAGCACAGCAGAGAAGAGCTAAGCCGGGTCATGTCATGGCTGGACGAGGCGCCCGAGGAGATATGAGGGTTGGCCAGGCGCGGGGAGAAGTTTCCGAAGGAGAAACGAACGCACGGAGCACAATCGCCTGGGGCCGTCGAGGACGACGAAGAGCTGGAACGCAGACTACCCCCCGGAGAGCGAGAGACCGGCGGCGGCGCGATTCCCCGGACCGCGTTTCCCCGCAGGGAGCTCCAGTGGACCGAGGAGGAAGGCGGGGCATCGGTAGACCGGAGCCGATATGTACAGGGTGGAATCGCAGGCTGGCGAGGAACGCGGAGCACGATCAAGGCCAAGGCGGGAGACATCCGCAGACTGACGGATGCGGAAGGGAACAGGCTTTGGAGCATCACGGATCGACCTGTGCCGGGGAATCGAGCGCATGCCGAAATACAGCGCGAGCCACGGGGCAAGATGCCGGGCAGGGCGGAGCGCGACCGGTTCATGGAGGTGTGGCGAGGAGCCGTCGTACTGCTGACGACGCTGAAGGAGGAAGATCCACTGGGCGAGCCGAAGCTGCAATTGGTGCCCGACGCCGGCGTGGAAGTCCACTGGCGATCAGGGCGGGACGGCAGCCTGAGACGTGTCGTACAGGTCGAGTCGGTGGCCGAAGCGGTACGGGCGTACGTAGGGGCAGGGATCGTGGCGGAAGCGGACGAAGCAGAGAAGCAGCGGAGACTGGAGCAGGAGCTGGAGTCGCGGATGCGGGCCACGCAGAGCCCACACTCTGGAACGGAATCAGGATAGTAGCCGGAGACGAGGCCGAGTCGGCGGCCTGCGGAGACGGTCAGCCGGGAGTCCGCAATGCACTACCCGCGGAACCTGCCCCCCGAAGCCGCTCGGCACAGTGTTGAGAAGGGCAGCGGCGGCGCCGCGCTCGAAGAAGAGCGCCGAGGGTGCTTCGTCGCCGTCACGCGCGCCAGAAAGCATCCGATTCTGTCCCGGGCTCTGCGCTACCGGGGGTGGTCGAAGGCACCTTCACGGTTTCTCGTCGAGATGGGTTGCCTGGGCGACCACGGGTCCGACACGGCAGCAGGGCGGATCGGATGATGGCGGCCACGAGTGACCGCCGGCTGATCGAAGACTACCTTCCCCTGGACGCCCTCAACGCGATCTCGGCCAAGGAAAAGAAGCATCCCAAACACCCGGTGGCGCTCGTCCACTACTGGCCGGCCCGACGGCCGACCACCGCTTCGCGCGCCACGATCTATGCAGCACTGGTTCCCGCGCCGAACTCCGATGATGAACGTACGGAAGCTGCATCTTTCGTCACCAAACTCGCCGCGTTCAAACCCGATCCGGGAATCGTCGGGGAGGCCGGCGATCGCATCAGGAAGGCGCATGGCGGACGGGCACCGAAGGTGCTGGATCTGTTCGCCGGCGGGGGCGCGATTCCGCTGGAGGCCGCGCGCCTCGGTTGCGAGAGCCACGCCCTCGACTACAACCCGGTGGCGCATCTGATCGAGCTGTGCACGCTGGTGTATCCGCAGACGTTCGGATCGAAGCTGGCCGACGACTTCGAGCACTGGAGCCGCGTCGTTCTCGAACGCATGCGGGCTGACGTCGGCGACCTGTACCCGAGTGTTCAGGTGCCCGCGACCGAGGACGTCGCGAAGCAGGCCGAGCTTTTCGGGGGCGTCGGCGATCCGCCGCCCACTGTCGGGCAGGTCAACCCCGTGGCCTGCATCTGGGTACGCACGGTTCCCTGCCGCCGCCCCGGCTGCACCGCCCCGGTGCCGCTCGTTCGCCAGGCGTGGCTGCGCAAGAAGAGGGGTGTCGTGGTCGCTATCCCTGAAATCGAGGACGGCGGTCGGTTGGGATGGCGCATCGTCTCCGGGGCCGCTGCCCGCGACGTCTCCGGGCAGGAGGAGCAGACCGGTGCGGGACAGGCGGTCTGCGTCGCGTGCCACGCACCCGCGTCTGCCGATCACGTCAAGGAAATGGCGGTTGCCGGACGGATGGGGGAATCCCTTGCCGCCGTGGTCGTTGAAGGGAAACGGTCGAAGTTGTATCTGAATCCGGTCACGTCCGCCACAACGATGCCCTCGGGAGACACGATCGAGAAACGCCTTCGTGCTCTTGAAAGGGAACTTGACTGCGAACGTCCTCACGAAGCGCTTCAAGGAAAACTTCGCGACCAACTGCCAAACTATGGTGTGGATACCTACCGCGAGTTGTTCACACCCCGGCAACTTCTGGTCTTGTTCACGCTCGTCAAGCACATCCGGAAGGTTCATGCCGAGATGCGCAACGCGGGCATGGCCGCGGATCGGGCACGGGCACTCGCGACCTACTTCGCAATGGCATTCGGACGGTTGGCGAAGCAGTTCACGAAGTTCGGAATCTGGCTTTCGTCCGATCAGATCACCGATGGCGCCATCGGCCCGAATCAAGCATTGAAAATGGTCTGGAGCTTCTCCGAGATCAATCCATTCGCGCACACGGCCGGAAGCCTGCCCTTCGCGCTGGACCGGGAAACGTACTGCATTCGCGAGCTTGCCAAGGTCAGGAACCCATCGACCGTCACCCGCGGCAACGCGGAGAAGCTCTTCTACGACGACGAAACGTTCGACGCGGTGATCACTGACCCGCCCTACTACAGCAGCATCTACTACGCGGATCTCTCGGCGTTCTTCTACGTCTGGCTGAAACGCATCGTCGGCGACCTGTACCCCGAGCACTTCACGCTGCCGGCACCCCCGAAGCGTCGGGAGGCGGTCGCCCAGCCGAGCGAACATGGCGGAGACGCGAAGAAGGCGACCGCGCACTACCAGGACATGATGCAGCGTTCGTTCGCGGAGGCCCGTCGCGTCCTGAAGCCGGGCGCGCCGCTGGTCTGCGTCTACGCCCACCGGACGACGGAAGGCTGGGCCACGTTGATCCGCGCCTTGGTCGCCGCCGGGCTCACCGTCACCGAGGCGTGGCCGGTGCAGACGGAGTCCCGCGGACGGGTCAACGCACTCGGGGCCGCCGCGCTCTCCGACAGCATCTTCTTCGTCGCGCGCCGTCGCGAAGCGGCCGGCGCCGGGCAGTACGAAACGGAGGTGGAGCCGGAGTTGCACCGCATCGCGCGCGAGCGCGTGACCACTCTGTGGGCAGGAGGCAAGGGAATTGGAGGCGCCGATCTCCTGATGGCCGCGGTCGGCGCCGGCCTGCGCGCCTACACCCGGTTCGCCAAGGTCGAGTACGCCAACGGCGAGGCCGTGCCCGCCGAACGCTACCTCCGCGAGGTCGAGGGCGTCGTTCTCGACGTGATGCTGGATGAGATCTTCGGCTTGCGCGGCGCGGCCGTCGGCTCGGTGGACCCGCCTACCCGCTTCTACATCCTGTGGAGGTTCACCTACCGCGAGTCCGCCATCGAAGCCGGCGACGCCTACGTCTTCTGCTATCCACAGGGCATCGAGATCGACGGCCCGGACGGGCTTTCCGGGCCGGCTCCGTCGCTGGTCGAGAAGTCCGGTAGCAAGTTCCGCGTCCGCACCTTCGAGGAGCGCGGCGGCGATAAAGAGATGGGCATCGGTGGGGACGGCAAACCGGCGCCGCTGGTCGACGTCATCCACCGGCTGCTCTGGCTGCTCGACCACCGGCCGGCGCGGGTCCAGGAGTTCCTGAAGGCGGCGCGGCCGAGCCAGGAGCAGTTTCGTCTGGTCACCCAGGCGCTCTGTGCCCCCGTCCTCGGGAGGCTCGAGACACAGGACGCCACACCGACCGCCGAGCTGCGCGCCCTCGCCCGACTGAACGCCAATTGGCGGGGTATCGTCGAAGGGGCCGCGTATGATCGGGAGGTCGAAGCCCGGAGCAGCGGACAGGAAGAGTTGACCCTGGAGAGCAACAACCGATGAACGCGGCGAACCGTCCCTGTCTCGAATGCGTCGATCT
Source organism: uncultured Gammaproteobacteria bacterium (assembly GCA_958295465.1). GTDB lineage: Bacteria > Pseudomonadota > Gammaproteobacteria > HK1 > HK1 > HK1. Next base: position 4,318,689 of record OY282353.1, on the reverse strand, counting down.
GCATCCCGATGTTCTGTCGGAAGATTTCTCCGAGGATGTCTTCGCGCTCGGCCTCGGCAGCCTGTCGGACTACCTGATCGGGAAGAATCCCGGCTTTCCGGCAAACGCTGAAGCGATGCTCTTGGCGCATTGAGAGGCGTTTGACGAAGAGGACATGGTAATGGAACCGTCCCCACGGGCAGTCTACGACGACCCGGCACGCCACTGGGCTTTCTTGACCCACCCCTCGGACGACCACTTCGAAGGCCAGCGCTTCGACCGCAAGGAAGCGGGCCAGAGGACGAGTAATGCCAAGGAACTCGGAATTCAACTGAGACGACTCCGAGAGGGCATCACCGAGACGATTTCGGCCTTCGCCAACAGCAACGTCGAGGGCGGCCTTCTCGTGATCGGGATTGCGTCCAACGGCGACGTTAAAGGCATCAACCATCTGACGGAGCAACAGAAGAACAGCCTCACGAATATCGAGACTCTCCTCCACAATCAGGCGGCTGAAGCAAAACTTCACGGATGCCAGGATGGCGGCGACCAAGGCAACGCCATCTGCTTGATCTTTACCCCCTATGCCGACAGAGGTATCTGTGAGACGCCAGGATCCGTGCCGAAGGCGTGGGAGCGGCGCGGCCCTCAAAACGTGCCCGTTACGCAGGCGACGCGAGATCGGCTCAGAGACAGGAAGAGCCTTTCCGATTTCGAGAACACGTTCTGTTGTCCCTACGATCGCGCCGACCTATCGGATGACATTCTCGCGGAGTTCCGCAAGGTGTTTTCTCCGGACGCGACCGGAGACTTCTCGGACGAACGGCTACTCTATGCAGCAGGCGCGTTGATTCGCCGGGATGGAGAGTACTGGTTCACACATGCCGGGCTTCTGTTCTTCGGATCAAATCCGCAGCGCGTCCTTCCTGCATCCTATATCCGCCTGCTGCGATTCGGAGTGGTTTCCGAAGATTTCGCCAAGCGTGGCCTGCCGAGTTTCGATCAGAAGTTCACGGGTCCGGTCACGAAGCAGATCCGAGAAGCGAGGACGTTCTTCAGAGAGTCCGCGTTCTTCAAGCGCTATCAAAAGCGACTGGCGGCGGGCGGCTTCATCGAAGAACCGGAGCTTCCCCCCACCGTCATCGACGAGGCGATTGTGAACGCCGTTGCGCACCGAGACTATCGAACCGCCATACCCATCGAGTGCGAAGCCTACACGGATGCCTTCGTGGTGAAGAATCCGGGTCGGATGACACAACGCGCCGCGGACCTTCCATCCCATTTCTCATTGGCCGAGGTCGCGCTAGACTCGATGCCCAGGAATCCCAAGCTGCTGGAGTGGCTGAAGCTAATGCGAGACCCCGGCGGCGTCGCCTATGTACAAGCCATCAGCGAGGGTACGAAACAGATGGTCACCGCGATGGAAGATCTCGGATTGCCCGCTCCATCGTACCGACTCGCCCTGAACGAGACATTGATCAAGATCGAAAGCAGGGCCGAAGAACGTGAGGCTGCGCTCCTGGCCGCGAATGAAGCAACGGAGTTCGGCAATCTGTTCCTCCTGAGATTGCGACGGCAGGACAATCCGGTCGGATACGAGGTCTTCGGATCACGCTATGGAGAGATTGTAAAGACGCTGCGTGATGCTCTGAAGGAAAATGAGTGGCACATCGACAGGGATGGATTCAGCAGGATATTGGCACACCGAAGAGGCATCGAGCTGAACACACCGGTGGAGGTGAGAACCATTCTGCGGTTCTATCCGGCGTACGAGCTTCAAATTCGGCAGTACCATCGGTACTACTATCTGTGTGTCGATTACAGATGCCTGGCTCTCAACGTGAGAAAGCTAGCCGTCGTGAAGCAGCACTTCGCACAGCGTGATCTGGAAGGCCGCCGTTGCATTGCGGACAAGGGAGGATGGCGAGAGGGCCGGCTATCGGAATTCGGCGACGAATTCGCGAAGGTGCGGTTCTTCGACACGGATACGGAAGAATCCGTTTCCGTTGGTGACGTCATCCCCGTTTGCTCCATTACGATGCTGGAATCCATGCTGAAACAGGAAGGGTCCTCATTCGATCTCACCGCCGCGCTCCGAAGGCATAGCCTGGTCGCGAGGCCGGATGCCGCGCGGGAGCGCGCGGAGAAAACGCTGACCATGGTGAACCATCTTGCGGAAACGGTGTTTCCACTGCGATGTAGCGACCTCGTGGTGGATATCGTATCCGATCCGATTCATCTTTCCGAACGACAACGGTCTTCGAAAAGTGAACTGATCGTTCGCCGATTGCCGGAGCCGACGGTGGAGTTTCGGCAGCACCAGTTGTCGCCGGACGTGCGGATCGGCATCACGAAGTATGGCGCCTATGACGGTGAACCGCAGCAGATAGAGCTGGTTCCCGTCTGTGTGAGTTCGATGCGCAAGGGAATGGAACAGTTGATCGCCCGCCTGATTGGGGGACGATACAAATACCTCGGGTCGGAGCGTACATTTGCGACGAAGTTCTCATACTCGACGATTATCGCCGTGGATCACGTCGAAGATATCCGGGGAGAAGTCGAACGTCTGCTGGCCCAGCGCCCGGAGGACCAGACGAACGCTCGCACGAGATCGCTCTTTCTCGTCCACACCCCGGAGGAGGGTTACTCTCGCGATGACCATACGGCGCCGTACTACGTCAACAAGCGGCTGTTGCTGGAAAGAGGCGCGCCGTGTCAGATGGTGGATACACCAACGCTCAGGAACCCGGACTGGAAGGATCTGAACCTGGCCTTGAACATCTGCGCGAAATGCGGCGTTCGACCTTGGGTTCTGCCCGATGCCATTCCGGAAGCGGATTTCTTCGTAGGATTGTCCTATACGCAGTCCGGCGACGGCCGGCGAATCATGGGGTTCGCCAGTGTATTCAACAGCTATGGGAGATGGGAGTTCTATCGCGGAAACACGTCCTATTTCGATTTCGAGGATCGAAACATCCGTCTCGCCGGACTGGTTGAAGAAACGTTGACGAGGCTCGAATCCCGGCTGTCCTCGACTCCCCGTGTCGTGTTCCAATACTCGGCGAAGCTCTCGCAGTTCGACCGTGAGGCGATTCTCGAGGCGGCGCGGAAAATTCGTCCCGAGGGCACTTATACTTTTGTCTGGATCAACTCCCATCACAACGTACGGTTCTATGACCGCCGGCCGGAGACGGACGGAAGTCTTCGCCGAGGCAGTTACGTCGAGGCCAGCGCGAACAAACTCTACCTGTCGACCACCGGTTACAACCCGTTTCGCCGAGTGATGGGAACGCCGAAGCCACTGGAAGTCTCTGCGTGGGTCGAACGACCGGTCGGCGGTGACCGTCGACCGGATTTGCGCGCACTTGCGTTGCAAGTGCTCAGTCTCACGAAGCTGAATTGGGCTTCCACGGATGCGTTCTGTGGGGAGCCGATTACGCTCAAATACGCCGGGGACATCGCCTACCTGACGGCGGCGTTTCTACGCCAGTCGGAGCCGTTCAAGCTGCATCCCTCGCTGGAGACGACGCCGTGGTTTATTTGAGCATGAGGCGCGCTTGGTTGCGCGTGCCCACTATCGGCCGGCTCGCCGCCGGACGACGGCGTCTCGCGTGGCTGATTGTGCTACATGCGCTCTCGAAGCTGAACGCCAATTGGCGGGGTATCGTCGAAGGAGCCGCGTATGATCGGGAGGTCGAAGCTCGGAGCAGCGGACAGGAAGAGTTGACCTGGAGAGCAACAACCGATGAACGCGGCGAACCGTCCCTGGCTTGAGTGCGTCGATCTGCATCCCGACGTGCTCTCGGAGGAGTTCTCCGAGGACATTTTCGCGCTCGACCTCGGTGCGCTGGCCGACTACCTGATCGGAAAGGATCTCGGTTTGCCGCCTTCGGAGCTGCCGCGCGTTCCGGCCGTCTACCGGGACGCGGACAGCTTCTTCGGTGCGTCCTACCTCACCGGTGGCCTGAAATCCCTGCTCGAAGACGTGTTGGGACGGCTGGCCGGCTCCCAGGGCAACCGCGTGCTCAAGCTGTTGACCCCCTTCGGCGGCGGCAAGTCGCACACCTTGGCCGCACTGCTCCACGGCGCCCGGTCGCGGGCGGCGCTGGACGCCCTGCCGGAAGCGGCCGGGCTTCCCCGCCCGGAGCGGGTGCGGGTGGCGGTCGTCGATGGGCAGTTCTTCGATGCGCAGGTCGGCAAGCGCGTGCCGGCGGAAGGCTTCGTGGCGAAAACCGTCTGGGGCTGGATTGCGTGGGCGCTCGGCGGCCGGGAAGGCTACGAGATCGTTCGGGAGCAGGACGAGGCGCGCGTCGCTCCGGGCGCCGACCAGATCATCGAATTGCTCAAGCGCGGCCCGAGCCTGATCCTTCTGGACGAAGTGTTGGAGTACCTCATCAGCGCAGGGGGTGTGCGCGTCGAGCAAACCACCCTTCGCGACGAGATGCTGTCGTTTCTCAAGCGGCTCACGGTCGCGGTCGGCAACGTGGACGACGCGGTGCTCGTGTACTCGTTGCAGTCGAGCAACCGCGAATCGCTCGAATACACCAGCCTGCTCCGGACCGTGGAGCACCTCGCGGCCCGCAAGGACCAGCGCCGGGAGCCCGTCGAAGGCAACGAGATCCTCAACGTCATCCAGCGGCGGCTGTTGGCGAAGACCCCGGACCGGGAGGTGGCGGGAAGCGTCGCCGAAGCCTGCGGGCACGTGTTCACCCGGATGCGGCGGGCCTACGCCCAGGGCGAGCCGGAGCGCCGGCAGGCGGAAGAAGACGGCTTGGCGCTCCGCGATCGCATCAAGTCGTCCTATCCCTTCCACCCCGCTCTCATCGACGTGATGCGGGAGCGATGGGCGGCCATTCCGGACTTTCAGCGCACCCGCGGCGCCCTGAGATTCCTGGCGTCCTGCTTGCGTGCCGCCCATCGTGCAGGCGGGTCGCGTCTCTTGCTGGGTCCGGGCGACGTTCCCGTCCACGATGCGGACGTGCGCCTCGCCTTCTTCAAGGAGGTCGGACAGCGGGAGGACTTTCAGGCCTGCCTGGAGCATGACTTCGTCGGCGCCAACGCGCGGACGCGAAGGATCGACGCCCGGCGCGCGCGGGAAGTGACCTCCGAGGCCGGCAAGCAGCCGGCAACCCGCCTCGCGACGTGCATGCTGATGTATTCCTTCGGCGGCCTTCGCCGTTCGGGGGAGGCGGACGGCGGCCTGTTGCCCCCCGGGATCGGCGAGTCCGACTTGCTGGGCGTCAGCATCGGCCCGGACCTCGACAGCACCACCGTCCAGGCCTGTCTCAAGGAACTCAGGGAGCAGTGCCTCTACCTCCACTTCGACGGTGTGCGGTACTGCTTCAAGCGGGACCCCAACGTCACGTTGCTGGTCGAGCAGGAAGCCGACGCCGTGGCCCGGGACGAGCACCGCGTGCGAGCCAGGATCAAGGAGATGATCGAAGAGCGGCTTGCGGGCCAGCGCTCGGCGATCGTGTGGCCGGCGAAGTCCGCGGACGTTGCGGACAGGGAAGCGCAGTTCCTGATCGCGTACCTGCCGATCGAATTCGCCGCCAGGACCGCGGCGGAGCAACAGGCGGCGGCGAGAGACCTCTGCGAACACCATGGGAATCGTGCCCGCGAGTTCCGCAACGGCCTCGGACTTGCCGTACCGTCGAGCGATCAGGTCGAAATCCTGCGTCGCGCCGTCCGCTACCTGCTGGCCGTCGAGCGCGTCCGGGACAAGTGGCGGGAGCACAACCTCACGGATGCACAGAAGAGCCAGCTCAAGGAGCGTGAGGCCACCGAGAGGGCGGCGGCTGAATCCGCGCTGCTCAAGCTGTACGGTGAAATCCGGCTGCCGGAGACGGACAACGGCTCGCTGTCGCTGGATATAGTCGGCATGGGAGGCCGGCCGCTTCAGACGACGCTCGACGAAAAGAAGCGCGCCCTGATCCACCAACGCCTGATGGAGCTGCTCACGACGGTGCAGCGCAGGGTCTTCGGAACCGTGGCGCCGGGGAAGATCGTCGAGCTGTTCAGGTTGGGAGAAGGCGATTCCGCCAAGCCTGGAATCGAGACCGGCAAGGTGGTCGCCGGATTCTTCTCCTTCTTCGGGTTCCCGCGACTGCTCTCCGGTGACGTGGTACGCAAGGCAATCGTCCGCGGCGTGGAAACCGGCCTCTTCGCCTACACGACGGGGCAGCCGGAGCTTGGGGACGATGGACGCTATCGACTCGACTGGAACCGCATCGCCTTCGAGAGGGTGGTTGCAGACGACGAGATCGATCTGGATTCGGGGTTCCTGATCGTTCCGAGCGCCCTGCCTGCCAAGCCTCTGACAACGACCGACCATCCCGATCGTGTCGAAGACGACGCTGGAGGCTACTCCGGGGCGGCAGGAGAAGACGAAGTTCGAGAAGACAATGGCGCCGGCGATGAACCACCTCCGGTCTCCGGCGGCTCGCACAATCTCACCGTCTCATTCGTCGCCGACAGGGGCAATTTGTACGCGGCATGGAGCGCTCTCGCCAACCTTGCGGATATCGCGGGGAAGGTTTCAGTCAACGTCACGGCCACGTCGGAAGCCGGACTCGACAAGGCCAAGCTGGAAAACGGTGTTCTCGAACCGCTCCGGGAACTCGGGTTGATCGATGACTGACCTGAGCGAACCGTGGTCCCCCTCGCAGCGGTCGGCCTCATTCAAGGGAGGTGACTGAGATGGCGCGCGCCGACCTGCTCCTCGATCTCGTGCGCGCGGGCGCCAAGGGAGACCAGCCCCTGTTCCGCAAGTCCCTCGAGGCCCTCGTCGCCGAGGAACGCGCAAAGCAGCACCATGTGCTGGCGGATCGCCTGGCCGCCCATCTCAACGCCGGCGGTCCGCCGAGCGCCAACGCTTCGCCGTCCTTGACGCGCCGCAACGGGCCGGTCGCCGGGTCGTTCCATGAGATGTATCCCGAACGGCGGCTGGGGGACCTCGTCCTTCCGGCTTCCGTAACGAACGCCGCCCGGGAACTGGTCGAAGAATTTCGACGCGCCGACTTCTTGCGAGCGCACAATCTGGAACCCCGGCATCGGATGCTTCTCACCGGGCCGCCCGGCAACGGGAAGACTTCTCTCGCCGAAGCGCTCGCCACGGAGCTCGCGGTTCCTCTGTTCGCGGTGCGCTACGAGTCGGTCATCGCCAGCTACCTCGGCGAAACGGCGGTGCGCCTGTCCCGGCTCTTCGACGAGGTGCGCACCCGCCGATGCGTGCTCTTCTTCGATGAGTTCGACGTGGTTGGAAAGGAACGCGGCGACGTTCACGAAACAGGGGAGATCAAGCGGGTCGTCAGCTCGCTCCTGCTACAGATCGACGATTTGCCGAGCCACGTCGTCGTCGTCACGGCGACGAACCACCCTGAATTACTGGACAGAGCAGTCTGGCGCCGGTTTCAGCTTCGGCTGAATCTTCCGGCGCCCACTCTCTCGCTGGCAGAGGAGTGGTTCTGTCGATTCGAAAAGCGCCTCGGCGAGAGCTTGGGGTACAAGCCCGCCACTCTGGCGAAGCGTCTCAAGGGCCTGAGCTTCTCCGAGCTGGAGCAGTTCGCTCTCGATGTGCAGCGGCAATACGTACTCACGCTCCCCGACCGTGATGTACGCGCGATCGTCACCGAGCGGTTGAGACAGTGGCAGAACCGATCTTCGGCGCCGGTGACGACGCCTGAGCCGGCGCGGGCGCCAAGAAGCGATGCCTGAACGTCCTCTGCTGATTCTCCCGAGTCCGGGAGAGCCTGTAGCGCGGCGAAGGAGGAGCGCCGGCGGCGGGAAACTCCACCTTCCAAGCCCCCAGCGCCAAACCGAACGGCTGGCACCACAGTTCGAACGCCTGCAACAGACGTTGGAGGAGCGACGGGTGCGGCTACAGATGGAGGCCCGTGATCTCGTCCCCGAGGAAGTTGTGGTGCTGGAGACGGTGGGAACGGTAGGCGAGTTCATTCGCGCCGTAGAAAAAGTGCCGGGAATGGAGTGGCTTGCCGAGGTCGAGGCCGAAGAAATCCCTCCGGATGACGACTTCTTCGCCTTGGCCAGTGATGGCGAGGCACGGCCGGACAGGGATCTTCGGGGCCGCGTATTCATGGTCTTGACGAATCAGGCTGCCCTGCAGCAGATGGTCTCGCTCTGGAAAAGGTGGTCGTCCGACAGGAGGCTTCCACGGGGTCTGGGAAGGTGGAAAGCCCTCTTTCAACAGCTTCGTGACGTGCGGTGTTGGGGGGTCCAGGACCGACTTCAGGAAACGGGCGTACTCGAAGACTGGCAAGAGCGCGTCGAGTACGGCCAGGATCTGGTGCCATGCGAAATCGAGCTTTGGCGTCGGCTAAACTCGGAGCAGCGCCGCACGGCCCGGAGCCGGGTTGGCGACCTTGTCGAAGATATGGCCGGAGAAGTGATTGCCGAGGCGGACATCGAGGAAATCGCCTATCACGCGCTTCTGGTTCATCTCCCCGTGGTTCAAGTTCGCCCGCTGTTCGAGTCGATCCAAAGCGACATCGAGCTCGTCCAGTGCGAACAAATCCAGTTCTTTCGCGCCAGCGGGCAAATGTCCGCTTCGCTGGCGGACGAATTCCAAGATCAAGACGAGGAAGCGTTACCCGAGGAACCGGCTGCCGGTTTCCCCGTCGTCGCCTTGTTCGATGGGCTTCCATTGCAGGCACACCGCTGGCTTCAGGGACGGCTCGTCGTCGATGACCCGGACGACTTCGAACGTGACTATCCGGTCGATACCCGCCGGCACGGCACGGCCATGGCGTCGCTCATTCTCCATGGCGACCTGGCCGCAAGCGAAGGGCCTCTCCCGAGGCCGCTGTACGTCCGCCCGATCCTTCGACAGGACCCGCGTGACTGGCGGAATCACACGGAGACAGTGCCCGAAGGAGCGCTTGTGGTCGACTTGGTTCACCGGGCGGTCCGCCGTCTGTTCGAGGGGGATGGAGGCGAAGCGCCGGTGGCGCCGCATGTATCAATCATCAACCTGTCGATCGGCATCGGGGATCGGCCCTTCGACCAAGCCTTGAGCCCCCTCGCACGCTTGCTCGATTGGCTGGCATGGCGCTACCGGGTGCTTTTTGTCGTGAGCGCCGGCAACTACGCCGGGGGGATCGAGTTGTTGCCGGCACACCAACCGGGGCAGCCATTGTTGGGAGACATCCAGGAGCAGGTGATCCGATCAGTCGCTGCCGACACCCGGAATCGTCGTCTCCTCTCGCCTGCGGAGGCAGTGAATGCGCTCACCGTGGCCGCGATCCACGAGGATGCATCGACGGAACCACCACCGCCCGAATGGAGCGATCCGTATACCACTGCGGGTCTTCCCAGCCCGATCAACGCCCAGGGCATGGGGTATCGCCGCGGGATCAAGCCCGACGTGCTGGCAGTCGGTGGACGGACTGTCGTGCGGCGAGCATTGACGGGCGGAGCTACGCTCGAAACCTACGACCGAGCGCTTCCGCCCGGACAACTGGCGGCCTCCCCAGGTGCGACCCCCGGCGACCAAGGAGCCGTGCGGCATTCCAGGGGCACGAGCAATGCGACCGCGCTGGTCAGCCGCGCCTGCGCTTTGCTCTACGACGTCATGGACGAGCTTCGTCAAGAGCCCGGGGGAGAGATCATAGACGGCCTCCCTCGCGCAGTCTGGCTCAAGGCGCTGGTCGCACATGGAGCAGAGTGGGGGGAAGCGGGCGCGATACTGACTCGAATACTGAAGGACGAAAACAACAGCCGGCAGTTCAAGGAATACGTCACGCGGTTGCTCGGTTACGGCGCGGTGGACCTCAACCGGGTGAAAGAATGCACCGCTCGGCGCGTAACCGCCCTCGGTGGCGGGACCCTCGGACAGGATGAGTCGCATATTCACCGCTTTCCATTGCCGCCGTCTTTGAGCGGCCGACGCGGTCATCGAAGGCTGGCTATCACGCTTGCGTGGCTGTCACCGGTCAACCAACGGCACCAGGCTTGGCGCAGGGCGGATCTCTGGTTCGACCCTCCGCAAGAGCCGCTTCGAGTGAGACGGCAGCAGGCGGACTGGCGGGCAGTTCAGCGAGGAACCTTGCAGCACGAGATCCTCGAAGGCGAAGAAGCGGGCGTGTTCCTCAATAATGCGAATCTGGAGATTCAGGTGAGTTGCCGGGCCAATGCCGGAACCCTGGAGGACGAGGTCCCTTACGCGCTCGCCATAACGCTGGAGATCGCCGAGGCACTCGATGTGAACATATACGACGAAGTGCGGACTGCCGTTCATGCAATTCAAGTACGACCGGAAGCAGCTACCTGATTCTGAACATGGTTGTTGTCAACCGGGAGGCGCACCCCGGCTAGCTTGGCCGTCGATGCGTACCGAGCCTCGCGAGCAGTGGGACTTCCGGCCATGACCTGTCGCACTCCCCGCGAGCCGTACACCGCCGGTCCCCCAGTCCAAGCGGGCGGCGTGCAACGCGACGACGTTGAGTGCCTCGGGCCAACCGTGGGATCGGGCTCCGCTGGGACCGCCGTCGAGGGGGTGCGCTCAGGCGGCTGCGCCGCCACCCCCGCACCGGTCCATCAGATGGACGAACGACCCCATCACGCTGCCGATCCGCAGGCCCGCATCGCCCAGCGGTTTCAGCTCCGCATCGAAGGTACGGAACAGGGCCGTGTCCGGAGACTGGGCCACCACCGACGCGAAGTGGAACTCATGGCCCCGAAAACGAACGCCCTTGCGTCCGAACACGCCGTCCTCCGCCAGCGCCACCTCGCGGTAGCCGAGGCTCAGGCGCGGTGACTCGAACGACGTCTGCACCGGCAACAGCCCGGCCATCCGGTGGGGCACGCCGTCGCCGTCGATCAACCGTTCGCCCAGCACCATGTACCCGCCGCATTCCCCGTAGATGACGGTTCCGCGCCCGGCGCAACGCCCGAGCGCCGCCCTGAACCGCCCCGCCGCGGCCAGCCGGGCGGCGTGCAGCTCCGGGTACCCGCCCGGGAGGTACACGGCGTCGGCATCCGCGGCCGGCGGCTGGTCGTCGAGCGGCGAGAAGAAGCTGATCTCGCAGCCGGCCCGGCGCCAGGCATCGAGCACCCACGGGTAACAGAACGCGAACGCATCGTCGCAGGCGACCGCGACGCGCTGCCCGAGTACGGGCAAACCGTGCCCGTCTTCCAACGGCTCGACGCTTGCCGGCCTCGCCACGGTTGCATCCGGTGCCGTAGCTGTGAAAGGTTCCCCGGCATCTTCCGGCGGCTCGGCGCGCGCCGGCTTCGCCGCCGCCAACAGGGCCTCGGTGTCGACCTCCCGGCCGACCTGTTCGGCCGCCCGCGCGAGAAAGCCCTCCAGGTCCAGGTGCTCCCGGGCCTGCACCAGGCCGAGATGGCGGTCCGGCAGCGTCAGGGATTCACTGCGGGTGACGCAACCGAAGACCGGGATGCCCCGAGGCGGCATGGCGCGGCGCAGCAACTCCCCGTGCCGGTGGCTTCCGGTGCGGTTGAAGATCACGCCGGCGACCTCGACCCCCGGGTCGTAGCTCACGAAGCCGTGCACCAGCGCCGCCGCCGACGCCGCCATGCCCGAGGCATCGACCACCAGCACCACCGGCCAGCCGGTGCGTCGCGACAGATCGGCGGCGGAGCCGCGGCCGTCCGGCGCTCCGTCGAACAGGCCCATCACCCCTTCCACCACGACGGCGGAGGCATCGCGCTGCAAGTCGGCGATCAGCGCCGACAGGGTCCCGTCCGACATCGACCAGGTATCGAGGTTGTGGCAGGTACGGCCGCTGGCCGCGGCGTGGTACGCCGGATCGATGTAGTCCGGTCCCACCTTGGCGGAGGCGACCGCGACCCCCGCGTCGCGCAAGCCCCTCAACAACGCGAGGGTCAGGGTCGTCTTGCCGCTCCCCGAGCCGGGTGCGGCGATGATCACTCCGCGGCTCATGACCGGGCATTCTGTCTACAATGCCCGATGGCTCGCAAACCGAACGCTCCCCTGCGCCGGGGCTGGACCACCGGCGCATGCGCGACCGCTGCGACCAAGGCGGCGTTTACCGCGTTGTTGACGGGGGAGTTTCCCGATCCGGTGAGCGTGACGTTGCCCAGGGGACAGCAGCCCGCGTTCGCGCTGGCCACCGAACGGCTCGACCGGGACGCGGCGTTCGCGGGCGTCGTCAAGGATGCTGGTGACGATCCCGACGTGACCCACCAGGCGTTGATCTGCGCGAAGGTCCGCCGCGCCGGCTCCGGCGAGGGCGTGGTGTTCCGGGCCGGGCCGGGGGTCGGGACCGTGACCCTGCCGGGACTGCCGGTCGCGGTCGGGGAGCCGGCCATCAACCCGGTACCGAGACGGATGATGAGGGCGGCGGTGGAGGAGGTCGCGGCTGCGGCAGGGGCCGCCCCCGACGCGGTCATCGAGATCTCGGTCGCGGACGGTGAGCGGCTGGCGCAGAAGACCTGGAATCCGAGACTGGGAATCGTCGGGGGGATTTCCATCCTCGGCACCACCGGCGTCGTGATCCCCTATTCATGCTCGGCCTGGATCCACTCCATCCATCGCGGCATCGACGTGGCGGTCGCGGCCGGCTACCCGCACGTTGCAGGTTGCACGGGCTCGACCTCCGAACGCGCGGTGCAGGCGCTGTATGGCCTGCCGGATACCGCGATGCTCGACATGGGGGACTTTGCCGGCGGCCTGCTCAAGTACCTGCGCCGCCGTCCGTTGCCGCGGCTGACCATCGGAGGCGGTTTCGGCAAGCTCTCGAAGCTCGCGATGGGACACATGGACCTCCACTCCGGGCGTAGCCAGGTGGATATGGCGCAACTGGCTGCGTGGGCGCGGGACCTCGGTGGCACACCGGCTCTCGCGGGCAGAGTGGAAGCCGCCAATACGGCGTACCAGGTCTTGCAGATCGCGGACGAAGCCGGCTTGCCCCTGGCCGCCAGAGTGGCGCAGGAAGCTCGGTCCCGGGCGCTTTCGATGCTGGACGGCGAGACGCAGGTCGAGGTCATCGTCTTCGATCGGCAGGGTGGACCGGCGGGCAGGTCGGAAGGGTTTTGAGCGGCGACCGCTGGCGCGGGCGTGCCCTGGCCAGCGCCGTAGACGGACGAGGAACGGTCTTGTTCCATACAAGGCGCAGGGTTCTCATACTCGGGGGCAGCGGCGAAGCGGCGGATCTCGCGCGGCGGCTCGCGCCCCGGACGGAATTCGACGTGGTCACGTCGCTTGCCGGTCGAACCCACCGCCCGGCCGCGGTGCCGGGCCGGGTGCGTACCGGCGGCTTCGGCGGGGTCGAGGGCCTGTCCGCCTGCCTCGACGCCGAAGGGGTGGATGCGGTGGTCGATGCGACCCATCCCTACGCCGCGAACATCTCCCGTCACGCGGCGCAAGCGTGCGATGCGCTCGGTATCCCGCGGATGCAGCTTTGGAGACCCGCCTGGTCGGCAGTCGAAGGGGATCGGTGGACCGAGGCGGCGAGCCCGGATGCGGCGGCCGAAGTGGTCGCGAATACGCCGGTTTCGCAGACCGGCTGCGTATTCCTCTCCACCGGCGCAAGGGATCTCCCGGTCTTCAGCCACCTGCGGGCGATCAGGTTTCTGGTTCGGCTGGTCGATGCGCCGCGAACGCCTCTGCCGCTGGCGAGGTCCGAGCTGATCGTCGGCCGCGGTCCGTTCGCCCTCGGGTCGGAGCGAACGCTGTTCCTCGAACGCGGCGTGGAGCTGCTGGTGAGCAGGAACAGCGGCGGCGCCACGTATCCGAAGCTGGTTGCAGCACGTGAGCTGCGGATTCCGGTGATCATGATCAAGCGGCCCGATCCGGAGGCCGGCCCCCGGGTCGAGACCGCGGAACGGGCGTTTCGCTGGCTGATCGAGAGCGTGTAGCCAAGGCCGCGGGGAAGCCCGGCCGGGCGATTCGAGACCGGGGGCGTGTAGTTCGGGCTTCACGGGAGACCCGTCCCGGCGATGTGGAGCGGGGGGCGGATTCCCGGTCAGCCTACGCGCCGGCGCTTCTTCTTCGGGCGCAGCAGATGAAAGTGCTCCGCGTCGTAGAGCTTGCTGTCGCCGTAGTCCGCGGCGCCGAGCACCGGGCCGACCAGGATCAGCGCGGTACGGCGGATGCGCTCGGCCTTGACGGTGCGATGCAGCGCGTCCAGGCGGCAGCGGATGATCCGCTCGTCCGGCCAGCTCGCGCGCACCGCGACGACCACCGGACAATCCGCGCCGTAATGGGGGATCAGGCTTTCCTCCACGTGCCGGGTGTTCCTGGCGGAGAGGTGGATGGCGAGGGTCGCTCCGGACAATGCCAGCGTTTCCAGGGATTCGCGTTCGGGCATGACGGAGCTGCGCATCGCGGTCCGCGTCAGCACCACGGTCTGGCTGACCCCGGGCAGGGTGAGCTCCTGGCCGATGGCGGCCGCGGCCGCGGCGTAGGCCGGGACCCCCGGGGTGACGTCATGGTCGATCCCGAGCTCCGCCAGACGGCGAATCTGCTCGCCGATGGCGCCATAGAGGGAAGGATCGCCGGAGTGCACGCGAGCCACGCTGCGCCCTGCCTCGTGCGCTTCGCTCATGCATTCGACGAGCTGGTCCAGGGTCATGTCGGCGGAATCGATCACGAGGGCGTCGTCGCGGGCATGGGCCACCACCGCCGCCGGCACCAGCGAGCCGGCATAGAGCACCACGTCGGCCGCGGCGATCAGATCCCGCCCGCGCAATGTGAGAAGGTCGGGTGCGCCGGGGCCGGCGCCGATGAAATGCACCGTCATGTACGCCCCTCCGGGCGGCGACCGCTGGCGCGGTCGCTTGGCGATTCCGCTGCACGGAGTCGCGGGCGCCCCGGCCGGTGGCCTCGCGGTATGCGGCCGTGGCCGCGGACCGGACGTGCCTCGGCACGGTCGATACGCCGCGCCGTCATGGGCCCCCCTCCGAGCCGTCCTTCGTCCCGTAGCCTCGCGGCGTGTAGACGTGACCGTCGATCGCGCGCGTTTCGGTGGAGCCGACGATCAGCAACGTCATCATGTCGACCGACGACTGGTCGAGGTCCCGCAGGCAGGTGGCGGTGACCGCCTGCCCGTCGCGGCCGATCGACCGCGCAACCACGACGGGGGTGGTGGCCGGGCGCTTCGCCGCCAGTATCTCGATGGCCCGGGCAAGACCGCGGCGGCGGCGTTTCGACGCCGGGTTGTATAGGGCGACGACGAAATCACCCGCCGCCGCCGCTTCGAGCCGCTGCTCGATCACCGCCCACGGGGTGAGCAAGTCCGACAACGAGACGGCGCAGAAGTCGTGGCCCAGCGGCGCCCCGGCCAGCGCCGCCGCGCCGTGCATCGCGGACACCCCCGGCAGCACGACAATCTCGCTGCGACGCCAGCCCGGATCGGTCGCCGTCTCCAGCCGCTCGAACACCAGCGCGGCCATGGCGTACACCCCCGGATCGCCCGAGCAGATCAGCGCCACCCGGTGACCGCCGGCGGCCAGCGCGAGCGCCCGATCCACGCGCTCTGTCTCCTCTCCGAGCGCATGGGCATGGCGGATCTGGCCGCCGCCCGCCGGCAGCATGTCGAGATAACCCCGATAGCCGACCAGATGGGTGGCGGCGGCGACGGCCCGATCCGCCGCGGGGATTCGCCAGGCCGGCGTGCCCGGTCCGAGCCCGACCACCGTCAACACCCCGCGGGCCCGTCCGATCTGCATGGCGTCGATCGGCGACGGCGCTTCGCCGATCGCGCAGGTGGCCCGCCCCGACTTGGTCTTGGCGACCCGCAACGTGCCTTCAGCGCCGGTCGCGGCCAGGGCGGCGGCCTCCGAGACGCCGTGGCAGCCCACTTCCCGGAATACCGCCGCCGACGGGTTGGCGAGCCGGGGGGTCAGGGCTTCGAGGGTGGAGGGGTCGAAGAACCGCGCCGGCAGCCCGAGGGTCTGCGCCAGCGCATGGACAGCCGGCTCGTTCGCCTTCAAGTCGAGCGAGAACACCCCCGCCAGCGATCGGGCGGACAGGTTCGCGCCGGCCAACGTGCGCTCGACCAGATCCCCGAGCTCGCTTGCCGGAACCCCGCGCTCGCAACCCACGCCCAGCGCGAACCGCCGCCGGTGAAACACCAGGGTGTCTTCATCACCAGGATCCGGGGCATCGGTCACCCGCAGCGCCAGCGCCGCATGGGCTTGAAATTCGAGACCGGAACGCTGCAACCACTCCGCCTTCCCCTCCAGGCGGCAAGGTTCTCCGGCCAGGAGCCGGGCCGCGAACCGCTTGTAGTGGTGGGGGTTCGCGAGCACCCATCCGGGTGGCGGGTCGTCCAGCGCCACCTGCCACCGGATCTCGCCGGCGGTGGTGATCGCGGCGCGGACGCCCAGCGCGTCGCCCAGGCGGCGGCCGAGCGCGTTGGCGCCGCGGTGGCCGCCGAGCAGGGGCACGACCGCGCTACCGTCTTCCGCCACGGCGATGACCGCCGGTTCCCCGTGCTTGCCGGCAAGCACAGGAGCCAGGGTCCTAATCAGGATACCGGCCGCGCACACCCCCACGACGTCGACACCCGCCGCGAACAGCCGCCGCAGCTCGGCGCCGGTGTCGTCGAACCGGACGTCGGCGTCCGGAACACGGGGGCCATAGCCGTGGATCCGTGCTCCGGCGAGACATGCCCGGATCCGCCTGGCGGTGGCCAGGCCCGGCCCGGTCAGCACGACGATGGCTACCTCGTCAGACATTCCGTATCGACCCGCTCGATCGGCACAACGACCGGCGGCGCGTCACACGTTCCATGCGTCGCCGCGGGCGTGCAGCAGGATCATCGAGAAGTAGGGCACCTCGTCCTCGTCGACGTCGGCGAGGGGAAGGATCTTCTCGTTTTCCATGGTCGCACGCTCGACGTAGCGGGCGTTCGCGATCAGGCCCATCGCCTCGATCACCGCCCGGACCTTTTGCAAGTGTCGGCCGACCTTGATGACGGCCACCGCGTCGACCTCTCGGATGCGCCGCTCCAGCAGATCGCTCGACAGGGTGGCTGGAAGGACGGTGAGCACGTCGTTGCGCGCCGCCAGGGGCGCGCCCAGGGTGGCCGCGCAGGCCATGAGCGAAGACACCCCGGGCACCACCTCCACCGCATGGTGCGCGGCCATGCGGCCGAACATGTACATGAACGATCCGTAGAAGAACGGATCGCCTTCGCACAGCACCGCGACGTCGCGGCCGGCGTCGAGGTGCCCGCCCAGCTCCACCGCGGCCCGGTCGTAGACCTCCTGGGCGGGAAAGCGGGCCGCCACCATGGGCATCCGGATGCAGACCTCCCGGTGATGTCCATCCAGGTGGCCGGCCACGATGCCGCGGGCCAGGCTTTCACCCGCCTCCGGGGCGGGATAGGCGAGCACGCTGGTGCGCCGGAGGATCCTGAGCGCTTTCAGGGTGATCAGCTCCGGGTCGCCCGGACCGATGCCCAGGCCGTACAGCGTGCCCTTCATCGATCGGCCCCTGCCGCCGGCGACCGCTGGGGCGGTCGTGCCTCATCCAGCGCTGTGGGTGGGCGGGGAGCAGGTTTGCTCCAGGCTAGGGGCGACCGCCGGGGCGGTCGCTTGGCGATTCCGCTACGCGGAATCGCGGGGGCTTCGGTGCGAGGCGACCGCCGGGGCGGTCGTGCCTCATCCAGCGTCGCGGGTGGGCGGGGAACGGGTTTGGTCCATACGAGCTGGGTGACCGGCGCCATCGGGCGCCAGCCGCGGAAACGGCCCAGCGGCTCACACCGGGTGACGGCGATGCGGGTCAGGCTGCCGCCGTGCGCGCGCTGCCATTGGTCGAGGATGGCCTCGCCTTCGACCGACACCACGTTCGCCACCAGACGCCCGCCGGGCCCGAGCGCGGCCCGGCAGACATCCAGCAGGCCGGGCTCGGTGATCCCGCCGCCTACGAAGACCGCGTCGGGTGCGGCCAGACCTTCGAGGGCCGCGACCGCGCGACCGTTCACGACATCGATCCCCGGGACGCCCAGCGCGGCGCTGTTCGCGGCGATCATCTCCAGGCGCCGGCCGTCCGGCTCGATGGCGATCGCCCGGCACTCGGGATGCGTGCGCATCCATTCGATGCCGATGGAGCCGCAGCCGGCGCCGACGTCCCAGAGCAACTGGCCCGGCACCGGCCCCAGCGCGGCCAGGGTGATCGCCCTCACCTCGTGCTTGGTGAGCTGGCCGTCATGCTCGTAGAGCTCGTCGGCAAGGCCCGGGGTGCGCGGCGCCAGCGGGGCGCCGGGGTCCGCCACGCACTCGATGGCCAGCGTATTCAGGTCCGCGACCGCGTCTTCCGACCGATACGAATCCGCGGTCCCCGCGTGCATCCGCTCGTTCCCGCCGCCCAGATGGGACAGCACCGTGAGCCGGCTCCGGCCGTAGCCGCGCTCGCGCAGCACGCGCGCCACCTCGGCGGGGGTGTTCGCGTTCGCGCTCAGCACCAGCAGCCTCGCGCCGGGCTGGATGAAGGGCTGCACCAGCGCCAGGGGCCGGCCGTGCAGGCTCAGGGCCTCCACCTCTTGCGCCGCCCAGCCGAGTCGGGCGCGGGCGAGGCTGAATGCGGACGGGGCGGGAATGATCCGCACCGCATCGCGCCCGAACCGCTGGGCGAGAATCGAGCCGACGCCGTAGCAGGTCGGATCCCCGGTCGCGAGCACACAGACCGGGCGGCCCCGAAGCCGGTCGAGGGTCTCGGCCAGCGCACTGAACGGCTTCGGCCAAGGGATGGATTCGCGTTCCCCCGGCCCCGGCAGATCGAGATGGCCCACCAGATGGAGATGGCGCTGTCCGCCGACCACCACCCGCGCCTGCTCGACCACCGCGCGGGCGGCGGGCGCCAGCCCGTCCGGACCGTCGTCGCCCATGCCCACCACCGTGAGCCAGGGCTTCACCTGCTTCATCCGGCCAGGGGTCCGGTCAGGGCGTTGACCGCCGCCGCGGCCATGGCGCTGCCGCCCCGGCGCCCGAGGAGGGTTACGTAGGGGACGGCGAGGCCGGCCTCTACCAGCGCGAGCTTCGATTCCGCCGCGCCCACGAAACCGACGGGAAAGGCGAGGATCGCCGCCGGGAGCCTCCCGGGCGCATCGGCCAACATCTCCATCAACCGGAACAGCGCGGTGGGCGCGTTGCCGATGGCGACCACCGAGCCCTGCAGGTGTTCGCGCCACAGCTCCACCGCGGCGGCGGAGCGGGTGGTTCGCTCGCGCTGCTGAATCTCGCGGGCACGGGGATCGTTCAGGCTGCAAAACACGGTGTTCCCGGCCGGCAGCCGGTGGCGGTTGACGCCGCGGGCGACCATCTCGCAGTCCACCAGCACGCGGGCGCCGGCCCGAAGCGCACGCCCGGCGGCGCCGGCCGGCGACCCCTGCCAGCGAAGGTCGCCGACGACGTCGGGCATCCCGCAGGCATGGACCAGCCGGTAGGCGAGGGTGGCGAGGTCCGCGGGCAATCCGCTCACGTCCGTGGCCGCCGCCACGCGCTCCGCCGACAGCCGGTAGATGGCCTCGGGGTCCCGGACGTACTCGTAGCGGCTCATGCAACCCCTTCAGTCGCCGGTCATGCTGCGCGGGCCGTGCGGATGATCGGCATGAGGGTATGGATGGTGCCCGTGGTGATGATCGTGACCATGGTGGTGGTCATGCCCATGTTCATGGTGGTGATGGTGGTGGTGGCCGCCGGCATGTGGGTGGTCATGCGCGGGGTGGTCCCCGGTGCCGATCCCCTCCACGTGGTGATGGTGGCTCTCCTGCGGCAGACCCACCTCGGCCTCGAAGCCGAGGATCTGCTCGCGGTACTTGCAGAGCTTGCAGTTCATGTTGTTCTCGCCGTCCAGGATCTCGTTCACCCGATCGGTGAAGGCGTCGAGCACCATGGGGTGGTCGTTCAGGTATCCGGCCTTCAGGAACTCGATCCCCGGATGCCGGGCCGCCACCTTGTCCGTGTGGTCGTAGATCCGCTTGACCAGCACCCCGGTGAAGAGGAAGTAGGGAAAGACGACGATGCGGCGATAGCCGAGCCGGGCCGCGTGCTGCAACCCGGGCTCCACCAGCGGGAAGGTCACCCCGGAGTAGCAGACCTCCCCCCAGCCGAACCCGAATCCTTCCCACAGCATCCGCATGACCTTGTTGACGTTGGAGTTGGCGTCGGAATCGGAGGTGCCCCGCCCGACCACCACCAGCATGGTTTCATGCAAGGGCACGTCGTGCTCCGCCCCGTCCAGTGCCTGTTGAATTCGATCCCCCGCTGCCTTGAGCATTTTCGGATCGATGCCGAGCTCGCGGGCGTAGCGGATCTCCATGCCCGGATGACCGGCCTCGTAGGTGCGCAACACCGACGGGATGTCGTTCTTGGCGTGGCCGGCCGCGAACAACATGCCGGGCACCGCCAGCACCAGGTCGTGTCCGGCTTCATGCAGCTTGTCGAGACCGTCGCGAATGATCGGGGTGGCGAACTCCAGAAACCCGCTTTCCACCCGGTACTGCGGCAGCCGTTCGCGCAGGCCCCGGGCGACGGCGTCGAATTCCTCCACTGCATTCACGTCACGACTGCCGTGACCGCAGATCATGACCCCGACCTTGCTCATCTCGTCCTCTCCTGGTGTCGCCCGGTTCCCTGTGGTCTGATGCCGCCGCCATGAGTGGACCGGGCTTCGAATTCCACGTGGTGCTGGCGGCCCTGCTCATCGACGCCGCCACCGGCGATCCGCCGTGGCTCTACCGGCGCGTGCCGCATCCGGTGGTGATGCTCGGCAAGCTCGCCGAGCTTGCGGAACGCATCCTGTATGCGCCGTCGCCGCCCTGGCGTTGCGTGCTCGGCGGCGCCGTGACGGTGATCGTGGTGGTCGGTGCCGGCGTCGGGGCAGCCTGGTCGATCGACCGCTTCCTGGTCGAGGGCCGGACCCACGGCTGGCTGCTGGAGGCGGTGATCGCGAGCACCCTGCTCGCATTCCGCGGCCTTCACGACCATGCCAGGGCGGTGGTCGGCGGTCTGGACAGGAGCCTCGCCGCGGGCCGCGATGCAGTGGGCCACATGGTGGGCCGGGACACCGCCGTCCTGGACGAGGCGGGGGTCGCCCGCGGCGCCGTCGAATCCGTGGCCGAGAACTTCTCCGACGGGGTGGTGGCGCCCCTGTTCTGGTACGTGGTGGCCGGATTGCCGGGGCTCTTCGCGTACAAGGCATTGAACACCCTGGACAGCATGATCGGGCATCGCACCGAGCGCTACCGGCACTTCGGCACCGTCGCGGCCCGTCTCGACGACCTGGCCAACTGGCTGCCCGCCCGCCTGGCGGGCCTGTACCTCGTGGCCGCGGCCTGCCTGCTGCCCGCCGCGGATGGAGGCCGGGCATGGCGGGTGATGATCCGCGACGCCCGCAAGCACCGCTCGCCGAACGCCGGCTGGCAGGAAGCCGCCGTCGCCGGCGCGCTGGACGTCGCCGTCGCGGGTCCGCGGCGCTATCCCCACGAGACCGTCGACGACGCCTGGATGGGCGATGGCCGCACCCGGCTCGGCGCCGGTGACGTCACGCGCTGCCTGCATCTCTACATCACCGCGGGCAGCCTGGTCGCGCTGACCCTGGCATTGCTCTGGTGGCTCATCTGAATGATGGCGTCGAGGTCCAGGCTCGACTCCAGGTGCCCGGCCAGCGCGTCGAGGGTCGAATCGATCCGCCGTTCATAGGCGAGCCCGGAGGTGGCCCGGACGCCCAGACGCTCCAGGAAGGCGGCCCTGAACGCATCGCTGGCGAACAGTCCGTGCAGGTAGCAACCCATGACCTTGCCGTCGGGGGAGACCGCGCCGTCGGAGCGTCCGTTCAAATCCAGCATGGGCGAGGACCGCGAGGGGCCGGAGGTGCGCCCCACGTGCATCTCGTATCCCCGTACCGGCTGCCCGGTCAGACGTTCGGTACCGCTCACCTCCGCGAGCCGCTTGGCGCCGGTGAGCTCGGTATCGAGGTCGAGCACGCCAAGCCCCGGCTCTTCGCCGGGCTCGCCTTCGATCCCGTCCGGATCCCGAATCGTGCGGCCGAGCATCTGGTAGCCGCCACACAGGCCCAGCAGCCAGCCGCCGCGGCGCAGATGCGCGTGGAGGTCCACGTCCCACCCCTGCGAGCGCAGGAAGCGCATGTCGCCGATGGTCGCCTTCGAGCCCGGCAGCACCACCAGATCCGCGTCGCCGGGCAGGGCGCGGCCCGGTTCCACGAATTGCACCTCGACGCCGGGCTCGGCCACCAGCGGGTCCAGATCGTCGAAGTTGGCGATCCGCGAGAGCACCGGGACCGCGATCCTGAGCGCGGCCCCGGGCCGGGGTTGCGTGTTGCGGCCCACCGCCACCGAGTCTTCCGCCGGCAGTCGTCCCGCCGGCTCGAACCACGGGACGACCCCGAGACACGGCAGGCCCGTCTTGCGGCCGATGACTTCGATCCCGGAGTCGAACAGCCGGACGTCGCCGCGGAACCGATTGACGACGTAGGCGGTCACCCGGGCGCGCTCGGAGGAAGACAGCAACGCCATGGTTCCGACGAGGCTCGCGATGATCCCGCCCCGGTCGATGTCACCCACCAGCGCCACCGCCACATCGGCGGCTTCGGCGAAGCCCATGTTGGCGACGTCCCCGGCGCGCAGGTTCACCTCCGCCGCACTGCCCGCGCCTTCCACCAGGACCAGATCGGCATCCCGTCCCAGCCGCTCGAACGATTCCAGGATCCGCGGGAGCAGCCTGGACTTGAGCCGGTAATACTCCCTGGCCCGGGCATTGCCCCAGACCTCGCCCTGCACCACCAACTGCGAGCCCGCGTCGGTCTGCGGCTTGAGCAGCACCGGATTCATGTCGCGCGAGGCCGGCACCCCGCACGCCCGCGCCTGCAACGCTTGCGCGCGTCCGATCTCGCCACCGTCCGCGGTCACCGCCGCGTTGTTCGACATGTTCTGCGGCTTGAAGGGACGCACCCGCAGGCCCCGGCGGGTATACGCACGGCACAGCCCCGCGACCAGCAGGGACTTGCCGACGTCGGAGCCGGTGCCCTGCAGCATGAAGCCGGGAGCGGTCAAAACTCGATCCCTTTCTGCGCCTTGACCCCGGCCCGGAACGGATGCTTCACCATGGTCATCTCGGTGACCAGGTCCGCCGCCTCGACGAGCTCGGGTTTGGCGTTTCGGCCGGTGACGATGACGTGCAGGTTCTCCGGCCGGTTCGACAGGAATTCGACCACCTCGGCCAGATCCAGATAGCCGTAGCGCAGCACGATGTTGAGCTCGTCGAGCAGCACCATGTCGTACTTCGGATCGTCGCCGCGCGATGCCTCGATCATCTGTTTGGAGACCTCCCACGCATTTCCGGCCGCGCGGACGTCGCGGGCGCGGTCCTGGGTCTCCCACGTGAAGCCCTCGCCCATGGTGCGGATCTCGACCTGCTCGGGAAACTTCTCCAGCACCCCGCGCTCGCCGGTCTGCCACTTGCCCTTGACGTACTGGACGACACCGACCTTCATGCCGTTGCCGAGGGCGCGCACCACCAGTCCGAACGCGGCCGTGGACTTCCCCTTGCCCTTTCCGGTGTGGACGATCAGGAGACCCTTCTCGATGGTCTTGGTGGCGAGGATCCGATCCCGGGCGGCCTTGCGCTTGCGCGCCTTCTCGTTCGCCCTGCGATTGACTTCTTCTTCGGAACGTTCGTCGGGCATCACTCCCTCCATTGGCCGTCACCGCGACAGGGAGGTCCCGGTCCGCCGCACGGGCCGCTGATTGAGCCGATATCGTGATTGCGCCATGACGTTTCGGTTCAGGATCGAACCCGGACACTCCGAGGGCTTGAACCCCTGTCCGTGCGGCGCCGGGCCGGCGGGGGTCCCCGTTCGCGTTATGCGAGCTTCCTGAAGGCGATCGCGCAACCGGCGCCGAGCACCACCCAGAACACGGCGTTGGCGATTGCCGTGGCGACGATGAACGTCCGGAGGAGCTCGGCCGGGACGAGGGTGTGGTAGGTATCGGGATGCGGGGCGCCGATCAGGTGGGGGATGACGATCAGCACCGCCGCCGCCGCCTTCCAGGGCCAACCGCGGGTGAGGCCGATCAGCGCGACTCCGATCGCGGAAAGCGTGACCGTCACCAGCCACCACCCCTGGCGGTCTTCCAGCGCCGCCGCCTCGGTGCCCGGCAGTTCCGGCGTCATACCGAGCGCCGGCAACGCAAAGAACGCCGCGTAGCCGCCGATCCCCCACAGCATGCCCTGTCGCCAGCTTACGTCGTCCCGCAGCGAGAACGCGGCGGCGAGCAGCAAGGCGAATCCGATCGCCATCCCGACGTTGGCGACGCCGGTCCGGAACGTGCGTTCGAGGCCGTCCGCTGGTGACCATGTTCCATGCGCGTGGTCGCCGTGTTCGTGGCGGCTGCCATCGGCATCGAGGGTATGGGTTGCTGCCGCGGGCCCGGCGGCCTCGTAGGTCTCCGCCTCCACGATGATCGGCGCGACCCGGAGCTGCTGGATCCCCGTCAGCAGGACACCGGCAACCACCCCGGCCAGGACGGCCGAGAACACGATCCGCCTGAACATCAGGCCGGGAGCCGGTCAGTGGCAGGGAAACGCGGCGGCGTGCCGGGTGTCGTGGGCGGCGTTGTGAATGGTGTCGCTGTTGGCCAGTGCCACGCCGAACAGGATGGCCATGCCGAGCATCGCGGCGGCCAGCGCCGGCAACAGACGTTTCGTGTGGGGGACGGCCTGAAGGCCGATTCGAGGGTGCGCCGAGTGCATCATGTTCTCCTCGTCCATCGTGCTGAGGCTCAACATGCGACTTCAGAGGACGGCGTCAAGGCGGGAGCAGCCTTGGCCGGAAGTCGCCTGCATCACCTGCCCGTAACGCAGACTTCACTGGAACCAGGCCGGTCTCCGGACTCGCGAACGGACCATATACGACGCGGCCTGCTCGCCTACCGTTGCGGGGGCAGTGTCGGCCTTGCACCCTGCGCTAGCGTTGCGCACCGACTTCCCGTTTCATCCGGGGCCGTTTCGTGAAGCCGCCCCCGGACACCTGACTCCGGCGGCGGAGTCTGTAGCATCCGCCCGGTGTCGTCAAGGAGAGCCGTCGCCGGTCCCGGTGGCGGCGTGCATGTCGGGCTACTGCCTCGGAGCGGGACTCGAGATCGCGGCCTCCTGCGATCTGCGAGTGGCCGACGCGACGGCCAGGGTCGGCATGCCTTCCGTCATCGAGGTCGCCCTCCTTCCCCGGCTCATGGGATGGGGCCGCGTCGCCCGGCTCGTCCACACCGGCGAGATCATCGGGGCGAGGCAGGCGTATGAATGGAGGATCTTCGATTCCCTGGTTCCGGGGAGGAGCTGGACGCCGCCGTCTTCCGCACGGTGGACATGACCTCGGCCGGACCCACCGTTATCCGTCTGCAGAAGGAGCTGCTACGGGATGCGGCTCGACCGCGCGCATCGTTGCATGCCGGATGTCTTCGGACGCGGCAAGGCGGTGCCGCTCGGCCCTGCCGAATTTCGTCGTCTTCCGTTCGAGCCGGGCCGGGCGCTCAGTTGTACTCTGTTCCTCCCTTGCGCGTCAGGTAGTCGCCGGAGACGTTCTTCAGGATGACCCGCCCGAACTCGGCGGAATCCCTCTCCGCCGCTGGTTTCACCACCACGCCCTCGCGCACGTGCCTGCCGCCGAGGACGGTCACGCCGCCGGTGTGCTCGCGCAACGCCGCCTCGCTGAACGGCCCCTCGTAGAGGACGGGAACAAGGGGGAACAGGTCGCCCAAGCGTTCCCCGATCTCTCCGGCTTCCAGGTAGCGGCCCCGGCCCGGCGCGCCGAGGTAGGCGTCGAATACGGCGAACGCCGGGTTGGGCTCGCCGTAGTGCAGGTCCTGCACCCCGCGCCCGTATACCTCGCCGAGCACGTAGAACGGCTCTTCCGGTGCGGCGAACCGGGCCCGCGCACGCTCGAACGCGGCCTCGTGGGAGCGCCATGCGCGCACGTAGAGGTTGTTCCGGTTCGCCTCGTCGAGCTTGAGCGCAAGGCCCCGGTCGGACATGCCCTTGGACGTGACGATGGGGCCGTGGTCCGGGTGCCAGCCGAGGCAGCACCACGAGCCGTGCAGCTTCTCGGTGATGACCACGGGCTCGCCGGCGCGGAGCGCGTCCGGGTACTTCTTGAAGTTCTCGATGTCGTAGTGCAGCGTCGCCCCGTGCACCGGCCGGACTTCGCCCTGCATGGCGATGGGGATCGGCGGCTCGTACTTCACGAGCTCCAGAAGCTCCGTCACGTCGTCACCCTCGGCCACCGCCCGGCCGCGGATCGCGCCGTCGCGTACGGGGTAGACGAGGCCCTGGGAGAGCGCCCCGCGCAGCTTCACGGCCTTGACGCGGTTGTGCCGCTTTCCGGCCAGCTTGCCTTCGAGGCCGAGCTCGGCGATCAGCCAGTCGGGACAGACGGCGCCTTCCGGGACGTAGGCGGCGAGGTCGCCGTCGGCGAAGGAGCCCTTGCCGACGATGCACCGGAACCCGCCGACGGCCGCGAGCTCCAGGCGGTCCGCGTTCGGGTGGGGCTCGATGCGCAATGCGTGGATTCGGGATTCGAAGGTGGCCATGGCTGCTCCGGTCTCGATCGGGTCGATCCGTCAGGATGCGGATAGTATCGGCCAGGACGCCCCTGTGGCGGGCGAACGTCGCGCGCCGCCGCGGGGCGCGCATTGCGTTGAAGCCGATCGGTGTCTTCTCATCGATGGCCTTTCAGGGAGCCTTGCCGATGACGCCGCCTCATCTCGTCGTGACCGATCTGGACGGCACGCTGCTCGACTCGGCCTCGCGGCTCGGCGACGCGAACCGCGGGGCGCTCGAAGCCCTGGGCCACAACGGGACGGTGCGCGCGGTGGCCACGGGCCGTTCGCGCTACTCCGCGCGCACCGTGATGCCCGCGGACTTCCCCATCGACTATCTCGTGTTCTCGAGCGGCGCCGGGGTCGTGTCGTGGGCGGACGGGCGGCTTCTTCGCTCGCGGGCGATGGCCCCGGCCGTCGTCTCCGGACTCGTCGCGCGACTGCGCACCCTCGCACTCGACTTCATGGTGCACCACGCGGTGCCCGATACGCACTGTTTCCACTTCTTCCGCTCGACGTGCGGCAACACCGACTTCGAACACCGTATCGAGCGCTACTCCCGCTTCTCGCGACGCCTGGGCGACGGGGCGCCCAAGGGGGTCGAAGTGAGTCAGCTCCTCGTGGTCGAGCCGCCGGGGAGCGCGTCGTGTCTCGATCTCCTGGCCCGGGAGTTCGAGGACGTGCACGTGGTGCGCACCACCTCTCCGCTCGACCACGCTTCGACCTGGATCGAGCTGTTTCCGATCGGGGTGTCGAAGTCGCACGCCGCGGACTGGATCCGGACGCGGCACGGGATCGGCCGCGCCCGCACGATCGCCGTCGGCAACGACTACAACGATCTCGACATGCTCGAATGGGCGGACCGCGCGTGCGTGGTCTCGAATGCGCCGGCGTCGATGCGTGCGCGGTTCGAGGTGGTCCGGTCGAACGACGATGACGGGTTCAAGGACGCGGTGCGTCCGTTGTTGCCTGACGGGTGATCGGCGCGGCCGGCGTTCCCCGGCCCGCGACGGCATCGCGCATTCCTTCGAGCAGGCCCCGAATCTCCCCCTGCTCGCGCTCCACCACGGCAAGCCGGCTCTCCATCGAGGACATCCGACTTTCCATCGCGGAAAACCGTTCACGCATGTCCTCCCGGATTCCCCCGATCCCGGTGAGTATCAGCGCGGCCAGCGCAACGCCGACCAGCAGGATCGACAACAGCTCCGCGGACAGCTCCAAACGCTTCCCGCGAGCGCCGGCGCCCGATGGCGTCACCCCGTGGTTCGCTTCCAACCTTCTCGCTCCCGGCTGCCCGTCCTCACTCGCCACCTCCTGCTTCAAGCGCCCCGGCCGCAAACCCGCCACGCCTCCAGGATAGTACCAAGTTACAATCAGGTCCGTTGCGACTCGTGCCGTGACTCGCGGCGCCCTCGGTGTCGGAATGCATCCCGGTCCTTGCAGGCCGACGGCTATCGCCATCACTCGAACGGATCATGCGCCGGTCGTGAGGCTCCCGCGATGAAGATCGTCACCTACAACATCCAGTACGGCCGGGGCCGCGACGGGCGCTTCGACCTCGACCGCATCGCGGGGGAGGTCTCCGGGGCTGACGTGATCGCGCTCCAGGAGGTCGAGCGCTTCTGGACCCGGTCCGGCGGAGTCGATCAGCCGCGCCTCATCGCCCGCCGCTTTCCCGAGCACTACCCGGCATACGGACCGGGTGTCGATCTCCATCTCGCCGGGGCCGGATCGGGGGAGGAGGGCGCCAGCCGGCGGCGGCAGTTCGGAAACATGCTGCTCTCCCGCACACCGTTGCTCACGGTGCGCCACCACCTCCTCCCGAAGTACGGCAGCCTGGGACCGATGAGTCTGCAACGCTCCGCCCTCGAAGCCGTGATCGCGGTGCGCGGCGGGCACGTGCGTCTGTACTCGGTGCACCTCACACATCTCTCGGCCGAGACGCGGCTTCCGCAGGTCGAAGCGCTGCTCGGGGTGCACGTGAATGCGGTCCGAGAAGGTCCGCCGGTTTCGGGGGGTGGTCTGAGAGAGGAATGGACGCTGGACGGGATGCCGGCGCCGATGCCGAGGGGCGCGATTCTCCTCGGAGACTTCAACATGGAGCCGGACTCGAAGGAGTATGAGCGGATCGTGGGACCCATGTCCCCGTACGGCGGCCGGATCACGAACCCGGAAGGCTTCGTCGATGCCTGGGTCGAGGCCGGCAACGACGCCGGCGCCGGCACGACGGCCGAGATGCGGGGTTGCCCGGTCCGGCTCGATTACTGCTTCGTCAGCGCGGGGCTGAGGGATCGGATCCGTGCCGTCCGTGTCGATGCGGACGCCGACGGCTCGGATCATCAGCCGGTCTGGATGGAGATCGACCTCTGAGCGGCGACCGTCGGCGCGGCCGGCCCGCGTCCGCCGCCTCCCGTGCTCCGGCCTGCCGCTCGTGACCCGCACCCCCGGGCTCAGGCGCGATAGCGTCGTTCGATGAACTCGAACACCGCGCGCAGCGCCATCGCCTCGCCTCCCACGGGCCGGGCCGGCTTCGCGCGAGTCGTCCACGCCATGATGTCGAAGTGTGCCCACGGGATCTCGTCCGGCACGAACGCCTGCAGGAACAATGCGGCGGTGATCGCCCCGCCGTAGGGCTGGCTCGTCCCGTTCATGATGTCCGCGACCCCGCTCTCGATGAGCTCGCGGTACGGCGCGTGCAGCGGCATTCGCCAGACCTCGTCGTGGACGTCGCGTCCCGCGTCCGCGATGCCGCCGGCCACCGCCTCGTCGTTGGAGAACATCGCAGGCAGGTCGGTGCCCAGCGCCACGCGTGCCGCGCCGGTAAGGGTCGCGAAGTCGATCATCAGATCGGGCGCATCCGCGGCGCCGTCCGCCAGCGCGTCGCTCAGCACGATCCGCCCCTCCGCATCGGTGTTCTCGACCTCGATGGTCAGGCCCTTGCGGGTCGGGATCACGTCGCCGGGCCGGTAGGCGTTGCCGGCGATCGCATTCTCCACCGCGGGAACGAGCAGGCGCAGCCGCACCGGCAGCGCCGTGGACATGACCAGGTCGGCGAGCCCGATGGCATGGGCCGCTCCGCCCATGTCCTTCTTCATCAACCGCATCCCGCTCGCGGGCTTGATGTCGAGCCCGCCGGAGTCGAAGCACACCCCTTTCCCCACCAGGGTCAGGCGTGGGGCGCGTGAATCGCCCCAGGCCAGGTCGATGAGCCGCGGGCGGTGGACGCTCGCGCGTCCCACCGCATGGATCGCGGGGTAGCCCTGGTCGAGCAACGCCTCTCCGGTCACCACCCTGAGCTCCGCGCCGTGCCCGGCCGCCAGATCGGCCACCGTGGCGGCGAGATCCTTCGGCATCATGTCGCTCGCCGGGGTGTTGATGAGGTCGCGGACGCGGGCCACCGCCCTGGCCTGCCCGCGCGCCGTGTCGGCGGCTGCCGCGGACCCGGGGAAGAGCAGCGCGGCCGGTGGCGTCGCCTTCTTGTACCGCTCGAAGCGATACGCGGCGAGGGCCCAGCCGAGCGCGGTCCGTTCAAGCCCGCGGGAGGACCATTTCAAGTCGAGGTGATAGGCGCCGGCGGGAATGGCCTCCGGGACATGTGCGAGCGCCCACGGATCGTCGCCGGCGCCGACACCGGCCAGGACGCACGCGAGCCTGCCCCCCCGGCCGGGCACCAGACAGGTCGAGCCGGGTTTGGCGGAGAAGCCGGTGCGGCCGACCCAGGCCGCCGCCTCCGGCGAGGCGTTCGCTCGCCATTCCTCCACTCGATCGGATCCGATCGGAACGATGGCGATCGAGTCGTTGTCGCATTCGTTGCGCAGAAGGTCGTCCATGCTTGGCCCCCGGCAGTCGTGAGGATGGGCGGATGGGTCACGGCGTCTACCCCCGCGTGCCCGCAAGAATTGGAGTATCGTTCGTCAAACGGGACGGATCAGGCAAGCGAATGGCATGATCGACAGCAATTTCCGCCAAGCCCGAAAACGTCCCATGAACCACAACGATCAAATGCCCAGGCGGCCGGGATGGCCGCGAAATCCCTGTCATGCAATCGAATTCGGGGCGTTAGCGGAAATTGCTGCATGATCGACGAAGATCGCATGTTCGTCGAGAAGCTCGCGGCGCTCAGGATCGAGCACCGCGACCTCGACGACGCCATCGCACGCATGGAGCAGGGACCGTACGTCGATCAGCTCCAGCTCCGCCGCCTGAAGAAGCGCAAGTTGCAGCTCAAGGACTTCATCGCGTTGATCGAGAGCCGGTTGATTCCGGATCTGGATGCGTGAGGGCAGGGGCCGCGCCGTTCTGGTATGACCTTGTCGAGCGAATGTGGGACGTCGGCCGCGTCCTCGCCCGAGTCGAGGGGTCTTGGCGCGTGAGGGCGCGGACGGTCGGATATCGGCAGCCTCACCGGGTAATCTCCGCACGCGGGAGAACGGGGGGCGGCGAGTGGAAGGGTGCTGCCTTCGCAGGAGAGTGAGTATCGGCGCCCGGATGGCCCGGTACCGTGCCGGGGGTTGCAAACGAAGGGTCCATGTTCGTGGGAAACAGGCTGTCACGCATCTACACGCGCACCGGCGACGGCGGCACCACCGGCCTCGCCGACGGGAGCCGTCTGGCCAAGGACGCGCCCCGGGTCGCGTCGATGGGGGATCTGGACGAGCTGAACGCCAATCTCGGGGTCGTCCTCGCCAATCCGCTCCCGGATGCAATTCGTGAAACCCTCGTCGACGCGCAGCACGCGCTGTTCGACATCGGCGCCGAGCTCGCGATGCCTGCCGCGAGCATCATCGACGATGCGAGGGTGGAGGCGCTCGAAGCCTCCCTCGATGCGCTGAATGCCGGCCTGCCGCCACTCAAGGAGTTCATCCTGCCCGGCGGGGGTCCCGGCGCGGGCGCGGCGCACGTGGCCCGCGCCGTATGCCGCCGCGCCGAGCGAGGGCTCGTCGTGCTCGCTGGAGACGAGCCGGTGAACGAGGCGAGCCGCCGGTACGTCAACCGGCTGTCCGACTACCTGTTCGTAGTGGCGCGCATCCTCGCGCGCGCCGGTTCGGGCGAGGTCTACTGGAGGCATGAGCGGAGCCGCGGATCGCCTGCGTAGTCCGGGGCAGGAAGCCCGAGGGCGCGCTGGATCAGGATCTGGCGCGGCGTCGATTCGAGCAGGTCGCAGCCCCGCACCACTTCGCTGACCCGTTGTTCGGTTATCGTCCACGACCACCGCAAGGTGGCAGGCGACGGCTCCGTCCGCGCGGAGCACCACGAAATCGCCGGTGACGTGCGCATGAACGATGCGGGAGCCCCTGGCGCCTCGCCGGGGACGGAGCGGCGGTGACTCGAAGGTCGGGGACCGCTCCGGACGCTGGTGTACGCATCCGCCTCTCGCGGAACCGGGGCGACACGCGTGCGAGCGGCGTGGAGGGTGGACCTGCCGGCGCCTGGCCGTGCGAGGAAGCGGTGGAGGGCCGGGAGACAGGGAAATCTCCCGGACGCGAGATCAGCCCATCTGCTTTTCCCTGATTTCGTCGAGGACCTTGCAGTCGTAGCACAAGCTCGCGGTCGGGCGCGCCTCCATGCGCCGGATCCCAATCTCTATGCCGCACACTTCGCAGTAGCCGTAGTCACCACCATCCAGCGACGCGATGGCCTCGTCGATCTTCCTGATGAGCTTGCGCTCGCGGTCACGGGTTCTCAGCTCGAGCGTGAACTCCGATTCCTGGGTGGCACGATCATTGGGGTCGGGGAAGTTCGCCGCCTCGTCCTGCATGTGGTGCAAGGTGCGGTCGACCTCCTCCATGAGCTTGCACTTCCAGTCGAGCAGGATCGCCCGGAAATGAGCGACCTGCTCATCGTTCATGTACTCCTCGCCCTGCTTCTGCTCGTAGGGCTTGAAATCGAGCACGCCCGACACGTTCATATCGGCGGCCATCGTTTTCGCTCCTGACGATCATGCACTCGAACGGGCTTCGGCCGGCGGCCGGCATGGGGTTCACTCGATCGGATCCCGTCGAGCGGCATCGAGGCCCGGCGCGCGTGTATACCCAAAAAATCAACGGTACGCAATTCGTCAGCGGCGCCTGTCGTCCTCTCCGGCGACGGCAGTCGGCACGGCGTTTGCGGCGCCTTCGAGCTGCTCCACCCACATCGCGGTCGCACCGGCGACGGCACAGGGAATGACGAGGAAGTTGAGCACCGGGACGGCCAGCGCGGCCATCACCGCGCCGCCGAAGCCGAAACCCAGCAGACTCCGCTCACGCAAGCGCGCCCGGAGCTCGTCGAACCTGATCCCGTGGTTCGCCATGGGGTAGTCGACGTAGGTGACGGCGAGCATCCACGCTCCCACCAGCAACCACAGTATCGGCGCCACCACGTTGACCCCGGGGACGAGGAACAGCAGCAACGGCGGTAGCGAGCGGACCGCCACGTAGGCGAGCTTGCGCACTTCGGCGACGAGCGTCGCTCCGAGCTCTGCGAGGAAGGTTCGCCAGTCGCTGCCTGCGGACCGCGGCGAGCGGCCGGTCAGATGACGCTCGACCGCCTCCGAGAGCAGGCCGTTGAACGGCGCGGCGATGAGGTTCGCGACGAGGTTGAAGGTATAGAAGCCGGCCATGAGCGCGGCGAGGACGAAGGCCGGTACCAGAATCCAGGCGAGGAAGTCGAGCCAACCGGGAAGCATGGCCTCGGTGAAGCCGCCCAGCCACGAAGCGCCGAAATAGATGCCCGCGGTGAAGAGGCAGGTGTTGATCAGCAGGGGCATGACAACGTAGGCGCGGATCCCGGGGCGGGTCACGATGGCGAAGCCACGCGCGAAGTACAGCGCCCCGCTGACCGGGTTGTTCCGCCTGCGGCGCGGCGGTTGCGCCGCCGAGATCGGGGGTCTCGGTGATGTGGCCGTTGCCTTGGTCATGGCGTTCCGAATCTCAGGCCCGATGCGTGTTGATTCTTCAGGAGCAAGGGATCTGGCGCGTGCGCGGCACGTGGTCGCGCTCGGGGAGAGTGTACCGTGTGCCCTGTCGTCGTACCTCGCGCGCCTGCTCGCGTCGTTCCGGGTTCCGGGACGTACATGCGGCCTGGGGCGGGTTGCAGTCAGGTCCGGGAGGCATTGCAGCGCAAGGAACGGAGATGGGCGGCCGGGCCGGAGTGCGCGAGTGAAGCCGCTCCATGACGGGGCATTTCTAAGAACACATGTCATGGCGTACCATTCGTCCATGCGCGTGAGCGCCGTTTCCAGGCACCTCGACTGATGCGGCTACGAAAGATCCGGCTCGCGGGCTTCAAGTCCTTCGTCGATCCCACCACCATCGAGTTCCCCGGCAACGTCGTCGGCGTCGTCGGGCCGAACGGCTGCGGCAAGTCCAACGTCATCGACGCGGTCCGCTGGGTGATGGGGGAGGTCTCGGCACGCAGTCTGCGCGGCGCCACCATGGCGGACGTCGTATTCAGCGGTTCGAGAACGCGCAAGCCGGTGAGCCGCGCGAGCGTCGAGCTGGTCTTCGACAATCTGGACGGCCGGGCCGGCGGCCGCTTCGCGGCGTACAACGAGATCGCGGTGCGTCGCCAGCTCGCGCACGAAGGGCAGTCCTCATACTGGTTGAACGGGACGCGGTGCCGGCGGCGCGACGTCATGGACGTATTCCACGGCACCGGGCTCGGTCCCCGCAGCTACGCGATCATCGAGCAGGGAATGATCGCGCGGATCATCGAGGCCAAACCGGAGGATCTGCGCGACTTCCTCGAGGAGGCGGCGGGGATCTCCAGGTACAAGGAGCGCCGGCGCGAGACGGAGCACCGGATGCGCCACACGCTCGAGAATCTCGACCGGTTGAACGATCTGCGCGAGGAGCTTGCGCAACGGCTGGCGCACCTGAAGCGCCAGGCGACCCTGGCCGAGAAGTTCCGTGAGCTCAAGGCGGCGCAACGCGAACTCGAAGCCGAGCATCTGGCGCTCCAGTGGCGCGCCCTCGACGAGGAAGCAGGCCGCGACGCCAGGCGGATCGCGGGCCAGCAGAGCCGGCTCGACGCGACGCTGGCCAGCCAGCGCCGGGTCGAGGCGGAGCTCGAGAAGGCGCGCTCCGCCCACGCCGAGGCGGTGGATACGTACAACCGCCGCTATCGGGACGTGCTGGAGGCGGGAGCGGAGATCGCACGCACCGAGGAATCCATCGAATCGATCCGCCGGCGCCGGGCGGAGCTCGCCGGCACGCTGCGCCAGGAGACCGGACGCCTCGAAGCGGCGAGGCTTCAGATCGAAGTCGAGCGCAAGCAGCGCGATGCGCTCGCCGCGCAGCTTGCGCTCGACGAGCCCGCGCTCGCGGAGCTGCTCGCGCAAGCGTCGGACGCGCACCGCGAGCTGGGTGCGATCGAAGAGGACGTGCACGTGCTGCACGGCGAGATCGAGGCGTTGAACGAACGCGAGCGCGAACCGGCGCAGGCGGTGCACGCGGAGCAGGTCCGTATCGGGCATCTCGAATCGAGCATCGGCGAGTTCGAGGCGCGCGCGCGGGCACTCGAAGCCGAACGCGGCACGATCGACTCCGATTCGCTGGAACGCGACGCGGCGCCGGCCCACCGGCAGCTCGAGGCGATGGAGCGTGAGCTGGAAGCGGCCGAGGCGGAGCAGTCCCGCGCGCAGGATGCGGTACGAGCATTGCGCGACGCCGTTCATGCCGTGGAGAAGGCGCTTCACGATACACGCGACGTGCTCGGCCAGCACCGCGGCCGGGCCGCGTCGCTCGATGCGCTGCAACAGCAGGCGCTCGGCGCCGCGACCGACGCGTTCGGCGAATGGCTTGAAGCCAGGGGGCTTGCGGACACCCCCCGGCTCGCGCAGTCGATGCGTGTCTCCCCGGGCTGGGAGCACGCGGTGGAGACCGTGCTCGGCGTGCGCCTCCAGGCGGTGCGGGCCGACGCGTTCGAGGCAGTTGCGGTGGACGCGGCCGATACGCTGGAGCAGGGGGTGTTCACCGTCGTCGATGCAGGCGTCCCGGAGCCGGCCGCCGCGGTAAGCGCAAACGGCCTCGCGACGTTGCATTCGAAGGTCGACACCCGTTGGCCGATCGCCGGCCTGCTCGACGGCGTGCTCTGCGCCGCAAGCCTCGACGAGGGGCTCAAGGCGCGCGCGCGACTCGCGCCCGGCGAAAGCGTCATTACCGCGCCCGGCGTGTGGCTGGGGTCGACCTGGCTGCACGTCCGGCGGGGCGGCGCCGGGGAGCATGGCGTGCTCGAACGCGAGCGGATGCTCGAGGCGTTGGGGCGGGAGATCGAACGCGCCAGCGAGGAGGAGGAGGAGCGCGCGCGCGCCGCGCGCCAGCTCTCCGGGGAGCTTCGTATCGCCGAAGAAGCGTACGCCGCCGCCCAGCGCAGTCTCAACGAAGGCCATCGCCGGTGCACCGCGATGCGTTCGGACCTGGCCGCCCACGCCGTCGCGGCGGATCAGGCGTCGCGTCGCTCGATCGAATTGGCCGCCGAGCTTGCGGACGTCGCTGCCCGGCTCGGGGCCGAGCGCGAGCGGCTTGCGTCGGCGCGCGCGCATCTGGAGCATTCGTCGAACGAGCTGTCGCATCTGGCCGGGGAGCGGGCGCAACGCGAGGAACGGCGCCGTGTTCGGCGCGAGGAGCTCGCGCTCGCGCGGGACCGGTGGCAGGGAATGCGCGACGACGCGCATGCGTTGGAGCTGCGCATGGTGGGCGGGCGTTCGCGCCTCGCGGCGTCGGAGGAGGCGGGCGGGCGGGAGCAACGGCGGATCGAGGAGCTCGAAGAACGCCTGCGGGCCACCGGCGATGCTCTCGAGGAGACCGAGGCGCCGTTCGCGCGGGCGACGGAGATGCTCGACGAGGAGCTCGCCCGGCGCGCCTCGCTCGAATCGGTGGTGCGCGAGGCCCGGGCCGAGGTCGAGAGGATCGAGGGACTGGTGCGCCGCACCGACGAGGAGCGGCAGCGGCACGTGGCGGAGGTGCAGAGGGAGCGCGAGGCGCTGGAGCGGCTTCGAGTGGAAAGCCAGGAGATCCTCGTTCGGCGCAAGGCCGTGGAGGAGAGCCTCGAAGCCGCAGGGCAGGCGCTCGATACGTTGCTCGCGCGCGTCGGAGACGATGCCGAGACCGGTGTATGGGCCGAGAAGCTCGAGGCGATGGCGCGCCGGATCGCGCGGCTCGGCCCCATCAACCTCGCCGCGATCGAGGAGCACGAGCAACAGGCCGAGCGCAAGCGCTACCTCGATGCGCAGCACGCCGACCTCGAAGAAGCCCTCGCGACCCTTGATGCCGCAATCCAGAAGATCGATCGCGAGACCCGGACCCGCTTCCGTGAAACCTACGAACGGGTCAACGAGGGGCTCGGGACGATGTTCCCGCGCCTGTTCGGGGGCGGCAGCGCCGCTCTGCAGCTCACCGGCGAAGATCTCCTGGGAGCCGGGGTGACGGTGGTGGCCCGCCCGCCGGGCAAGCGCAACACGAGCATCAACCTGCTGTCGGGCGGCGAGAAGGCGCTCACCGCGATTGCGCTGGTATTCGCGATCTTCGAGCTGAATCCGGCGCCGTTCTGTCTCCTCGACGAGGTCGATGCCCCGCTCGATGACGCGAACATCGGGCGGTTCTGCGAACTCGTCGAGGAGATGGCGAAGCGTGTCCAACTCGTGCTTGTGACGCACAACAAGATTACGATGGAGATCGCCGGGCAGCTCGTCGGCATCACCATGAACGAGCCGGGGGTGTCCCGCCTGGTTGCGGTGGACGTCGAGGAGGCG
Source organism: uncultured Gammaproteobacteria bacterium (assembly GCA_958295465.1). Lineage (GTDB taxonomy): Bacteria > Pseudomonadota > Gammaproteobacteria > HK1 > HK1 > HK1. Next base: position 4,281,420 of record OY282353.1, on the reverse strand, counting down.
ATGGAGATGGCGCAGGCATGAGCCTCTTCGCGAAATCCCGGCGCAGGGCCGAGGCGGCAGCGCCGGCTCCCGGGACTTCGGTCCGTGCGACCTCCGCCGTGCCTCCTCGGGACCGCATGGACGGGGGCGGAGCGGGCCGCCGACGCTCCCGGCGCCGCTCGAGTGCGGCGCGCAACGTACTGTACAGGTGGTGACGTTTGGACGATCTGCGTCTCGCATTGCTGATAGCCGGCATCGTCATCGTGGCGGGGATCTACGTGTTCACCCGCCTTTCGCGGCACAACGCCGCGCAGCGCGAGGACGAACCGGAATTCATCGCCCGGGAGCCGTCCCGCGAGGGCGGGGATTCCCTGGATTCGAATGCGTCGCTCGATACGCGGTCGGGGGAGGACGCCGCCGGCGACCGGATCGCCGTCGGGACGCTGGGCGGCATGTTCACGCTGCGGCGAGAGACCTCGGACGCGGAGCTCTCCGTCGACATGAGCATTCTCGCGGGCCTGCGGGCCACGTACGAACGCACCCTGGACCATTCCTTGGGCGGTGCCTTGGATCACACCTTGAACAACCCCCCGGACCACGCCCCGGACGGCGCTCCGGACGGTCCCTTGGACCACCCTCCGGACGGCGCCTCGGATTACACCCTGGACGACCCCTTGGACTATCCCCCGGACGGTGCCTCGGAAGACTCTGTCGAGGCTTCCACCCCGCCTGGCCCGCCCATCCCGTCCCCGGACCCCGGCGTGGCGCCGTTGGCGGTCGACATGTCGCGCCCTCTCATCTATCTCACGCTGGTCTCGAAGCAGGGGTGGATTTCAGGCCGTGTGATCCTGGATGCGCTCGATGCCGAAGGCTTCCGGCCGGGTTTGATGCAGCTCTACTACTGGCGCCGCGATGTCGAGCCGTCCGTCGTGTTCGGAGTGGCGAACATGGTCGAGCCCGGGGTGCTGGATCCGGACACGCTGCCCGAGACGGAGGCGCCGGGGCTCGTGCCGTTCATGAGCATCCCGGGGAATGCAACATCCGCGTTCAGGACCCTGGACACGATGGTCGCGATCGGCCGCCGACTTGCGCTACGGCTCGACGCGACGCTGTGCGACGAGACCCGCAGCACCCTGACCGCCCAGACCGAGAACCATCTGCGCGAGAAGGTCGCGGACGTCTTGCGCCGGGACCGGATCTGAAAGGCCGGCCGGTGTCCGGGCCGGGAGACGCCGCCGCGCGGGCCGCTGCACTGCGCGAGGCGATCCGCCGCCACGACCACCGCTACTACGTCCTCGACGATCCGGAGATCGCGGACCACGAGTACGATGCCCTCATGCGCGAGCTGGTGGCGCTGGAGGAGGAGTACCCCGACCTCGTCACCCCCGACTCGCCGACGCAGCGGGTGGGGGCCGCGCCGTCCGCGTCGTTTCCCGAGGTGGTCCACCGTGTCCCGATGCTCTCGCTCGCCAACGCCTTCGACGGCGACGAGGTCCGCGCGTTCGACCGGCGGATCCGTGAGCGGCTGGGCGCGCAGCAGGGCAGCGGCGCGCAGCAGAGCAGCGGCGCGCAGCAGGGCTGCGCGGGGGAGGGCAGCGGCGCGCGGCACAACTGCGCGGAGGAGGGCGGAGAGCCGGCGGTCGAGTACACCGGCGAGGTGAAGATCGACGGGGTCGCGATCAGTCTCGTCTACGAAGGCGGCAGGCTCGTACGCGGCGCGACGCGCGGCGACGGCGCCCGCGGCGAGGACGTCACCGCGAACGTGCGCACCATCCGGGCCGTCCCCCTCCGGCTCCTCGGCGGCGCTCCGCCCGCGCGGCTGGAAGTGCGGGGCGAGATCTTCATGCCCCGGGCCGGGTTCGAGAGGATGAACGACGTGCAACGCGAGCGCGGCGAGCGGACGTACGTCAACCCCCGCAACGCCGCGGCCGGCGCGCTGCGCCAGCTCGACCCCGCGGTGACTGCGGGTCGCCCCCTGAGCCTGTACTGCCACGGCATGGGCGCGGTGAGCGACGACGCGGCGCTGCCGTATCGGCACAGTGACGTGCTCGACACCCTGGCCTCGTGGGGGCTGCCGGTTTCACCGCATACGAAGGTGCTCGACGGCGCCGACGCCTGCCTCGCGTACCACGCCGAGATGGGGCGCTGCCGCGATTCGCTGGGCTACGACATCGACGGCGTCGTGTTCAAGCTGAACGACCTCCGGGCACGGGAGGTCGTCGGCCAGGTGTCGCGGGCGCCCCGCTGGGCCGTCGCGTACAAGTTCCCGGCCCAGGAGGCGCTGACCCGCCTGATCGGCATCGACGTGCAGGTGGGCCGCACCGGGACCCTCACCCCCGTCGCGCGGCTCGAACCGGTAATGGTCGGCGGAGCCACGGTCACGAATGCGACCCTGCACAACCAGGACGAGATCGAGCGCAAGGACGTCCGGGTCGGGGATGCGGTGTGGGTGCGCAGGGCCGGGGACGTGATCCCCGAGGTGATCCGCATCGTCCCCGAGCGCCGGCCCGAGGGGACGGAGCCGTTCCGGCTTCCCGGCCGCTGCCCGGTATGCGGCTCGGAGGCGGCGCGGGCGGAGGGGGAGGTGGCGGTACGCTGCACCGGCGGACTGGTCTGCCCTGCCCAGCGCAAGCAGGCCATCCGCCATTTCGCGAGCCGGCGCGCGCTGGACGTCGAGGGGTTGGGCTGGAAGCTCGTCGATCAGCTCGTCGAGCGGGGGATGGTGTCCACGGTCGCGGACATCTTCGGCCTTGAAGAAGACCGGCTCGCGGAGCTCGACCGCATGGGGGAGAAATCGGCGCGCAACCTGGTCGAAGGCATCGGACGGGCACGCCGCACCACCCTCGACCGCTTCCTCTATGCGCTGGGCATCCGCGACGTGGGCGAGGCGACGGCATCGGCCCTCGCCGCCCATTTCGGCGGCTTGGCGGCGCTACGCAAAGCGGACGCCGATGCGCTCACCGAGGTGCCCGACGTCGGCCCGGTGGTGGCGGAGAGCGTGCGCCGGTTCTTCGACGATCCGCGCAACGAGGCGATCGTCGACGCCCTCACCCGCGAGCTGTCGTGGGAGGAGACCGAGCCGGTGCGGACCGAGACCGGGAGCGAGGCGGCGGGCCAGGCAGCGGCCCTGGGCCAGGCGGCGGCCCCGAGTCGGACAGCGGCCCCCCCGCCGCCCCTCGCCGGCAAGACCTTCGTGCTCACCGGCACCCTCGATTCGATGTCCCGCGACGACGCCAAGCGCCGGTTGCAGGCCCTCGGTGCGAAGGTCACCGGAAGCGTCTCGAAGCGCACCGATTACGTCGTGGCCGGGGAGAGCCCCGGCTCGAAGCTCGACAAGGCGCAGAGCCTGGGTGTGCCGGTGCTCGGCGAGGGGGGCCTCGCCGAGTTGCTCCGGCGGGCCGAGGACGGCTGAAGGCGTCTGCTCCGTCTTGCCCGAAGCGAGGCTGGGTGAGTGAGCCGATTCCGTAGCGTGATCCTGGATCTGTCGCCCGTGTCGGTTCTGCTTCATGCACCTGTCATGCTAATGTCATGCGATGAGAAACCTTCAGGTAAGAAACGTACCGGACTCGCTGCATGAACGACTGCGCCGTTGCGCCAGCGAGCATCATCGAACCATGAGCGACATGGTGCTTGCCGCCGTTGAGCGAGAAGTGGCGAGGCAGGAGTGGAACGCGCGGCTCGCGACGCGCCCCCGGACCGATCCGGGCATTTCGGCGGCTTCGCTCCTTGAAGAGGAGCGCCGGTTTCGAGACGGGGAGCCGGAGTGACGCGATACGTCATCGACGCATCGGTCGCGGTCGAATATCTGCTCCGAACACCGGCAGGGCTTCAGGTAGCCGATCTACTGGAAGACGCCTTTCTGATTGCTCCCGAACTGATGGACGTCGAGGTGCTGTCCGTGCTGCGTCGCGCGGTAGTGAAGAGGACTATCGAGGAAGCTCGCGCGCTGACGGCACTTGAGGACCTCTCCGGGCAAGTCCGCTTCACACGCTTGTCATACAGCCGTCATGTGATGAAAAACCGTCGGACAAGAAACGTACCGGAGGCAATGTTGTCGTACTCGTCAATGAGCATGTGGAGCGGGATATGCTGCTCCGTGGTGTACAGGAACCACTCGCCGAGTCTGCCGTCGATGGCGGACGGTGAGAGGATGCGCCGGAGCACCGCCTCGCCGTAGGGGGCGAGGACAGGGAGAGGTCACTATCAGCCCACCCTCAGCCGCCGTCTCGGGCGCGGCGCACTTCCTCCACGAGGATCGTGAGTCCGCGCTCGATCCGGTCCCAGTCGTCGGCGTAGCTGATGCGGATGCACTCGCGCTTGTGTGGCCAGTCGTCGTCTTCGAGCCCCGGGAAGAAGTAGTGGCCGGATACGACGACGACCCCGCGCGCCTTGAGCCGCCGGTACAGCTCGGCGTTGCCGATCGGAAGGCCGGGCATCCACAGCCAGAGGAAGAAGGCGCCTTCCGGGCGGTGGATACGGACGCCGCAGCCGTCGAGCCCGGCCCGCAGCAGATCGAGGGCGCGCTCCGCCCGCTCGGCGTAGTGCGGGCGGATGACGTCGCGGCCGAGCGCGAGCACTTCGCCGCTCTCGACCAGATCCGTGGCGAGGGCGGGACCGAGGCTCCCCGGTGCGAGGCAGAAGATGGCGTTGGCCGCTCCGAGGGCCGCGACGATCTCCTCGTTCGCGATCACGATCCCGGTGCGAAGCCCGGGCAGCCCGAGCTTCGAGAGGCTCATGCAGAGGACCGTGTCTTCGTTCCAGGTGAGCGTCGCGTCCCCGTAGACGATGCCGGGGAAGGGGAGCCCGTAGGCGTTGTCCACGATGAGCGGCACGCCGCGGGCGCGGGCGACGTCGCCGAGGCGCTCGATCTCCGCGTCGGTCACCACGTTCCCGGTGGGGTTGGTGGGCCGGGACACGCAGATCGCGCCGATGTCCTCGATCTCGTCGAGCCCCTCGAAGTCCACCCCGTACTTGAACAGCATGTCTCCGAGATCGGTGATGGTCGAGCGGCGCGAGACGAACAGGCCGGGGGTGAAGCCGAGGTCGGCGTAGCCGATGTATTCCGGCGAGAGCGGCAGGAGGACGCGGCGCATTCCTCCGTCGCCGTCCGGTCCCGCGAGCAGGTTGAACAGGGCGAGGAACGCGGACTGGCTGCCGTTGGTGACGGCGACGTTGCGCTCGTTCACGTCCCAGCCCTGCTCGCGCCGCAGGAGCCGCGCGAGCGCGCGGGCGAAGCCCCGATCCCCCGGCGGCCCGTCATAGTTCCCGATCGCCCGCTCGAACGCGCCGTCGCGTTGCATGAGCGCCTGCATGCGTACCCGGAAGACCATCTCCGCGGCCGGGATGTGGCTCGGGTTCCCGCCGCCGAGATTGACGATCCCGCCGCCCGCGGTCACCGCCTCGCCGAGATCGTCCATGAGCAGGCGCGTCCCCGACTCACCCGTCAGCCGCCTGCCGAATGCCGAGAGCTTCATGTGCGTGCGGATGTGGGCCTGACGTTCATGCCGCCACGGTATCACGCGGTCATATCGTCATCGAGTTCCGATACTTGTTGTAACAACACTGTTTCCCGCCCGCCCACGACGCTGGTTGAGGCACCCGCGATTCCGCGTAGCGGAATCGCCAAGCGACCGCATCAGCGGTCGCCGCTTTCCCCGCGATTCCGCGCAGCGGAATCGCCAAGCGACCGCATCAGCGGTCGCCGCTTTCGATGCCGGTGACGGCGCGAAGGTATGATTCGCCGGTGACCGGGGGGATGCGGCGGCGGAAGACATGATGCGGAGCACCGCGCAATCGCTGTCGGTCTATTTCGAGCGGCGCATGGCCCGCATCCTCCTGCTCGGGATCGTCAGCGGGTTTCCCTGGGTCCTGATCGGCAGCGCGCTGAGCCTCTGGCTGAAGGAAGAGGGCCTGAGCCGCACCGCCATCGGCTGGGCCGGCCTGATCTTCGGGGTGTACGCGGTCAACTTCCTCTGGGCGCCGCTGATCGACCGGCTCCGGGTGCCCTGGCTGACGGAGCGGCTCGGCCACCGCCGCGCCTGGATCGTCTCCCTGCAAGGGGTGATCCTGGTGTGCCTGGTGCTGTGGAGCATGATCGAGCCGGCGACGAACCTGGCCGGCGTGGTCGCCGTGGGCCTCGTCATCGCCATCGCCTCCGCGACCCAGGACATCACCATCGACGCGCTCCGGATCGAGCAGATCGGCGCCACGGAGGGCGAGTCCATGGCCGCGGGCGCGGCTGTCGCGGTGGTCGGCTGGTGGACGGGATACAAGCTCGGCGGGGCGCTCGCGCTGGAGACGGCGCAAGCCTTCCAGAACGCCGGGGTCGAGGACTACTGGCAGGCTGCCTTCCTGGTGCTCGGGGGCGTGGTCGTCCTCTGCAACGTCGGCCTCGCGTTCGTGCGCGAGCCGCCGCCGGCGGAGCGCATCGCCGCCCAGGCGCAGGACGAACGCCTGGTCGCCTCGCGCCTGGATCTTTCCGGCCGGGTCGGCCGTGTCGCCGCCTGGCTCGCGGGCACCGTGGCCGGCCCCCTGATGAGCTTCTTCCGGCGCAACGGCCTCGCCATCGCCGTCGCGGTGCTCGGCTTCATCTTCCTGTTCAAGATCGGCGAGGCGTTCCTCGGGCGCATGTCCCTGCTCTTCTACAAGGAGATCGGGTTCTCCAAGTCCGACATCGCCCTCTACTCCAAGGGGCTGGGCTGGATCACCACCGTCGCGTTCACCGTGCTGGGCGGGCTCTTCGCGATCCGGATGGGACTGGTGCGGGCCATGTTCCTGGCCGGCATCGCCATGGCCCTCACCAACCTCCTGTTCGCCGTGCTCGCGTGGACGGGCAAGTCGGAGGTGCTGTTCGCGGCGGCGGTGGTGGCGGACGATCTCACCAGCGCGTTCGCGACCGTGACCTTCGTCGCCTTCATCTCCATGCTGGTGGACCGGACCTATACCGCCACGCAATACGCGCTGCTCGCCTCCATCGGCACCGCGGGGAGGACCCTGTTCGCCGCCGCCTCCGGCGCCCTGGTGGACTGGCTGGACGGCGACTGGGGCACGTTCTTCGTGATCACGACGCTGATGGTGGTCCCGTCGCTGGTGTGCCTGTGGGCCATCCGCAAGAGGCTCGGGGACCTGCTGGCCGGGGCGAGGGTGCGGCTGTCCGGGAAGGAGGCGGAGGGCGGGTCCGGCGGAGCGGGCTGAAGCTGCCGGAGAGGGGAGGGCGCCTCTGGTGGAGCGGGCTGAGAACGCAGCCGGGGTCTTGCCGTTTGCGGGCTGAGGCTGGCGGTCTCCCTTGTGCCGCTCTGTCCCTGAATGCCCCCCGCCCGTCTACGGCGCTGACTGGAGCGCCCGCGATTCCGCGTAGCGGAATCGCCAAGCGACCCCACTAGCGGTCGCTGCTCACAGGCTCGGTCAGGAAACGATCAGCGTGACCGGTGTCGGATTCGCGCTTGCGGTGCTCTTCGTCGTCGTCACCAACGACGGAGGTTCTGGTTCTGTATTCGGTGGAGTCAATCCTCATAGGCGTCCGGTATCGGGGATGCGGGGTCGTTCAGCCTCTCCAGGAGCGCGGCGGGAGAGACGATGGGAATCGGAAACACCGGGGCGAGCGCAAGAAGATCCCCATCGCCGGTTACCAGTGCATCTGCACGGCCTGCCAACGCCAGTGCCAGAAAGATGCGGTCGTGACGGTCCCGGCAGTCCGGGACGGCGGACATGTCGCGAACGACGACGATTTCGCACCACGGCAGGTAGTCGGCCAGCAGATCGTCACGTTCATCCTTGCCCAGGCGGAATTTCGGGTACGCCAGTACGCGGATGAGCTCCGTGGTGGTCTCGCGGCTCGCGAGTGGCCGGACGGTTTCCGCCTGCCATGCGACGCGCAGCCAGGACGTCGAGCCGGCGGGGAATACCAGCGCCGAGACCAGCACGTTGGCGTCCAGGACGAGGCGCGGACAGGTCATCCAGCCCGGCGCGCCCAGGCCACCGCCTCGGCCACGTCGGTCTCGGTCAGGCCGAGGTCGGCCAGCTTGGCGCGTACGGCGTTGGCCCGGGTGACGCGCACCGGGGCCAGCACGATGCGGCCGTTCTCCTCGGTCACGTCGAAATACTCGGTCTCGGGAAATGCGGCCACTACCGCCTTCGGGAGGGTCAGTTGGTTCTTGGCCGTCAGTTTGGCGAGCATGGCGAACTCTTTGAAAGAATGTAAGAAAACAGTACTCCTTTGCTTTCGCTGCCTCAAATCCTCCTATGGCCCGCATCCTTCTGCTCGGGATCGTCAGCAGCATTCCCTGGGTCCTGATCGGCAGTGCCCTGAAGCCTCTGGCTGGGGGAGGGCGCCTCTGGTGGAGTGGGCTGAGAACGATGCTGCCGGCCCATGCCGCCAGTCAGGATATCGAGACGCCGGCGCTCGCGCCGTGGGGGATCGGGGCGACGGGGTCCAGGGCGTAGAGGAATCCTCCGGCGACCGCGGCGGGTTCGGGCACGCCGTCCGGCGGCTCCGCGGGGAAGGCCCGCCGGCGCAGCGCGGTGCGCATCGGCCCCGGGTGGACGCAGGCGACGCGCGGCGTGCCGGCGGCCTCGACCTCCTCGGCGAGAGTCCGGGCGAGCCCTTCGACCCCGAACTTCGACGCCGCGTACGCGCCCCAGTACGCACGGGCGCGCCGGCCGAGGGCGTCGCCGACGAAGACCACCGTCGCGTCCGGCACGGACTGGAGCAGCGGCAGGCAGGCGGTCGTGACGAGGAAGGGTGCGGTCAGGTTGACGTGGACGGTGCGCAGCCAGTCCGCCGGCTCCAGGTGCGCGAGCGGCGCGAGCCCGGAAAAGGCGGCGGCGGCGTGTACGAGGCCGTGGAGGCGGCCGTACGCCTGCGCGATGCGGCCGGCCAGCTCCGTGTAGTCCTCGGGACCCGCGCCGGAGAGGTCCATCGGACAGATGGCGGGTGGTGGGCCTCCGGCCTCGACGATCCGATCGTGGACCGCCTCCAGCTTGCGCACCGTACGCCCGAGCAGGATGACCTCGGCGCCGCAGCGCGCGGCGCCGAGCGCGATCTCGCGGCCGAGCCCGTCGCCGGCGCCGGTGACGAGCACCGCGCGGCCGGCGAAGGCGTCGGGGGCGGGAGAGTAGTCGCCGGGGATCGAGGTGGTCATCGCGGGGCTCCGCTGGTTTGCGGGGCGCCGTGCGGGGTGTTTCGCGCCACGGACGGAACGGTGATCCATCGTGCGGCTGCGGTTCGTGGGGTGTTCCGCATCGCCGTCGAGAGCGGTGCTGCCGGAGCCGCCGTCGGGGAGCGGCCGGAGATCAGGGCGGTCATCGCGCAACCCCTCCGGTTCGCAAGGCGCTCCGTGATGGCCTCCAGTGGCGTCTACTCCGGCTGCATCGCGCAACTCCTCCGGCTCGCAAGGCGCTCCGTGATGGCCTCCGGTGGTGTCTACGCCGGCTGCATCGCGCAATCCCTCCGGTTCGCAGGGCGCTCGGTGAGGCGTTGTGCAGGGTCATTCGCGGCAAGGTGTTCACTCGGCGCGACGTGCGGTCCGCCATGCGATCCAGAGCTTGCGGATCGGTGTGATAGACGCTTGGAGCGGCGCCGCCGGAGCTGGTTTTCGGAGCACGCCCGCCAGCGCCGCGAGCTGGATATGGGCGAGGGTTCGGTAGACGAGCCCCGCCGGACCGGCGCGAAGCGGCACGTCACGGACCGCACCGGCAAGCGCCCGGTGAGCGCGGGCGCGTTCCTCTGCGATCCGTTGAGAGGGGGTGGTGGCGTTCGGGATGCGCATCAGGCCGGATCGCGCAATCGGGGCGCCGGCCAGCATCGCGTACTCGAGGGCGGATCCGAGCGCGCCGACGTCGTCATGTGGGCCGGATGTATCGGATGTGCCGGCCGCGACCGCCGCGGCGCAAAGCCGCGCCGTACCGCCTCCGACGTCTTCGCAGAAACGGTCCCTGGCCGCCTCGGACTCGAACCCGCCCGCGGCCGATGCGCGACCGATCGCCGTGAGCATCGCGAGCACTTCCGGGCGGCGCCAGAACTGCGCCGCGCAGTGACGGGTAATCGCCACCGCGACGGGATGGCGGGGACGTTCGTCTCGTGCCTCCATGATCTCGTTGCTCCACCAGTTGAGCTTGCGGGCGCGCACGTCAGGGTCGGCGACGGTGTCCACGATCCCGAACAGGGTATGTCTCAAGGCGTGGACCGCGACGAGCGCCGCACGTTCGCGGGGGCCGATGAAGAGCGTCGCATAGTGGAGCGACGAGCCGGACGGCGCCGCTTCGTCGAGACAGTGGCGATCGAGGTCCACGCGCGCTCACCGCCCGGCGGGCGCGGCCGGCAAGCGTTCCAGACGGTCCAGCCATCCTCCAAAGTGCGGACACTCGGCGCGCATTGGATCGAGGCCAATCTCGATTGCAGCCAGGACCCCCAGGTGCGGCTTCTGGTATCCGGCCACCAGCGCCTCCACACGTTTGGATGGTGCGGTGTCCGGTGAATCGTCGATCGCTTCCGGGTTCGGGAAGTCGTCCCGGATCTTTTGAAGATCCGCGGCGATCTCCGGACGGCCGATACCGCGGCCAAACCCTTGACAGTCGCTGAACAGCAGTGCCTCGAACTCGTGCATCATGACGTACGGAAGGAACCGGTGCGGGTTGAAGCCAGCGCCCATCTGTTCGCGGACGTCCGCAAGGAGTGCGGCTTCGACTGTCTTCCCCTTGTCGGAGGACGCGACTCCGGCCGCGGTTTCGCGACCGGGCCAGGCTCGGGGTCCGCTTTTCGGCAAACCGTAGTAGTCCACCATGGTGGTGGCGAAGCTCTCCGAATCTTCCCGCAGGTGGTTCAGGATGTTTTTTCGTACTGCCGTCCAAGCCCTGGCCCCGCCTCGTCGATGTCTCTGGCGCGCGTTTCCCATCAGGCGGGCGCTGACGATGGAGTAGCCCCGACGGTAGAGATGCGTTGAGAGCACTTCATTGACGAAGCTCTCTTCGGTTTCGCCTTCGACATGGACCAGCAGCCGGGTCAATGCAGGGCTCCTCCCCTGCCTGTTCCCTTCGAGCGGCGACCGCTGGCGCGGTCGCTTGGCGATTTCGCTGTGCGGAATCGCAGGCGCCCCAACCAGCGCAGCGGATGAGGGGAGAACAACGGTTTTGTTCCATTCGAGCCTGCCGGGTCCGCCACCGTCACCGCTCCGGGGTCAATGTCGGGGGTCCTCCGTCCACTCCCTCCGGGACAGGGCGGCCGCCGAGCTCGTTCTTCTCCCAGAGCTGGCCGAGGCTGTAGTCCTGCAGCCACCTGTCGAGGTCCGCTCCGTTGAGTCTGGTCAGCTCCGTGGCGCCGTTCATCCTCTCGGCGACGAGTACGTCGTCCGGCCGGAAGTGATCCAGGAGCAGCGGCGACTGCGTTGAAAGGATGATCTGGGTCTCCACCGAAGCCTGCTTGACCAAGGAGGCCAGAGCCGTGATCGCGCGGGGGTGCAGCCCCAGCTCGGGTTCGTCCAGAAGGATGACCGAGGGGCGATGCGATACCGGCTGAAGCAGCAACGTCGCCAAGGCGATGAACCGGAGCGAGCCGTCGGAGAGCGAGGCGGCATCGAAGTACGCCTCGGATCCCTTGTGAAGCCACTCGATACGGATCTTGTCTTCGTTCAGCGCCTGGGGTCGGAGGTGAAAATCATCGAAGAACGGCGCGACGAGCCGCACGGTACGCCGGATCATGTCGTATGAGGCTTCATGCTTGCGCTGCAAGTAATACAGAAACGCCGCGAGATTCGATCCGTCGGGGCGCAAATGGTGGTTGTCGTTCAGGTCGGTCGTCTTCCTGATCGGCGACGTGGCGCTCGTGTCCTGGAAATGATGGAGACGCCAGCGATCGAGGTGCTCGCGGACGTATCGGCCGATCATGTTTCTCCTGTTTCTCTCGGGATCGCTGATCCCGGCTTCGCCACCGCTTCGGGAAAGCCCTCGCCGAACGGGTTTGGAGTACTTCTCCCTCTTCCAGAAGAAAAGATCCTCTGACAGCGGATAGAGTGACAGCGGATAGAGCTCGTCGGTATCGGATGCGGCAAGCGTGATGCCGTATTCATGCCTGCTGTCCTCGAATGAAACGTGGATCGTCAACTCCTGCGTGACCTTGGAGCCGAAGTGCAGGACTCTGTCGGCTCCTCCCGCCCTGGACACATAATTTCGCAGATGTCCGGCGCGGATGGCGTGAAGGAACGAGAAGATTTCCAGGAAATTGGATTTGCCGGACCCGTTCGCGCCGATCAGCACGTTGATCGGGCAGAGGCGCAGGCATTCGATGGAAGCAATGCTCCTGAATCCCTTGACGGTGATGCTGTCGAGCGCGCGCATGGGAAGTTCTCGTTGCTTGTCCGCTCCGGCATCCCCGGAACCTGGAATGCGTCCATGAATTCCTTCGGAACCTTACATGAGATCGGAACGCCAAGGATCCATGCCGGCTCCGGAGATCATCCTCCCCGCCCGGCGAGCGCCGACCGGACCCAGTCGAGCAAGTCGCCCGGCGTGCCGGCGCCCACGTCGGCCCCCCAGCTCTCCGGTGGATCGTCAGGGTCGAAGTAGCCCCATCCCGCGCTCAGGGTGACCATCCCGGCGGCCCGGCCCGATTCGACGTCGGAGCGGGAATCTCCCACGTAGGCGGCGGCGCCCGGCGCGATGGACAGGCGCTCGCAGGCGAGCAGCAACGGGGCGGGGTGGGGCTTGGGGTGCGCCGCGCTGTCGCCGCTCACCACGCACGCCGCCCGCCGGCGCAGGCCGAGGGCTTCGAGCAGCGGCTCGGTCAGCCAGGCGTGCTTGTTGGTGACGACGCCCCAGCGCCCGCCGCGCCGTTCGATGGTGTCCAGGACCGCGTCCATTCCGGGAAAGAGCCGGGTGCGGACCGCGACGCCCTCGCGGTAGCGTTCGAGGAACCGGCGCCGCGCGTGGTCGAGCCGCGCGTGGTCGGATTCGTGGGCGAACACGCTCGCGAGCATCGCCCGGGTGCCGCGCGACACCAGAGGCTGCAGCCGCGCCTCGTCCACCGTGCCGGCGCCGGTCTCGCGGGCCACCGCTTCGAGGGCGCCGGCCAGATCGGGGAGGGTGTCGGCCAGCGTGCCGTCGAGGTCGAAGAGTACCGCTTCGAGCCGCCGCGCCGGCTCCGCCGCGTCAGCCTGCATCCGCCTCGAACGCCGCGAGATAGTTGACCGCGGGATCCCGGCGCAGCCGGAAGCGGTCCGTGAGGGCGGACCAGGCGACGCCGGTGACGTCGGCGAGCCGCAGGCCCGCGGCGCGGCCCCACGCCGCGAGCTCCGAGGGCCGCACGAAGCGGGCGTAGTCGTGGGTGCCCCGTGGAAGCATGCCGAGGACGTACTCGGCCGCGACGATCGCGAGCGCGTAGGACCTGGGGTTCCGGTTGATGGTCGAGAAGACCACCGTCCCCCCCGGGCGGACGAGCCGCGCGCACGCGGCGACGAGACCGGCGGCGTCCGGCACGTGCTCGATCAGCTCCATGCAGGTGACGAGGTCGAAGCGCCCCGGATGGGAATCGGCGAGCGCCTCGGCGGTGGTCGCGCGATAGTCGACGTGGAGGCCCGACTCCTCCAGGTGCGCGCGGGCGGCCGCGAGGGTGTCCGCGGACGCATCGATGCCCAGGACCACCGCGCCCCGGGCCGCGAGCGATTCGCTGAGCAGCCCGCCGCCGCAGCCGACGTCGGCAACGCTCGCACCGGCGAGATCGACGCGGCTCGCCACGTAGTCGGTGCGGATCGGATTGAGCCGATGCAGCGGGCGGAACTCGCCGTCCGGATCCCACCAGCGCGAGGCGAGGGCGGAGAACTTCGCGACCTCGTCCTCGTCGACGTTGGCGCCTGCCGTACCCGCCGTGCCCGCCGATGGAGGGTCGAGGCTCACCGCGGCTCCCCCCCGATCCGCTGCCGCCGGCACTCCGCCCGCCCGGACGTCCGGCCCGGATGGACGGGGAGGCGCCTTGCACGGGTGGCCCGCCCCCGGCCGGAAGCTCGTGTGCGGCTCACAATGGCTTTGCATGAAATGGAACGCTGCCCCCACCGTGGAAGCCGACTGCGCCTCATCGCCTGCATCGAGCCCTCTGAAGTCATCGGCGCCATCCTTCCCTGCCTCGGGCGACGGTCCTTGATGGTTTTCAAAGAAGACATACCAGGATGCTGCATGGAACCCAGGCTCTTGACTGCCCACTGAAACAGAGTAGCTTCAAAGCATTGGAACCACAAAATACCCTCGGAGGCCCAATGAAGATCCCCTCGGCATATCGGAGCGGATACGAAAAAGCGCGGGCGCTGAATCCCGAGCTTGCCGCGGAATACGTCGAGCATACGGCCGTCGGCGATCCGCAAGCCGATGACGTCGTCGACGCGCTGGCCTCCTTCGATCAGCGGGAGGCGCATCGGTTCATCCAGGCCGGCATGGAACAGGATTCAAAGGCCCTGGCGGACGCGCCATTGGCACTTCGGGAGTTCTTCGAGAGGATCGAGACGCCGCCCCCATGGTTCGATCCGGACTCGGTCCATGCCGGCTGCCGCGCCTTCCACGAGTATTCGGACCTGTTCATCCCCGCGTTCTTCGTCGTCACCTTGCAGAACGCCGCCACGTTGATCAGCAAGGCGTTTTACATGACGGGCCGGGTGAAGACCACGCACGGCCTCCGCCGCATTCGGCAGAACACCCGGCACTTCATCGAGATCATGCTTCCGGGCGCGCTCGAACGGCACGGCGAAGGCTGGAAGCTGTCCGTGCGCATCCGGCTGGTGCATGCGCAGGTTCGGCGGCTTCTTCGCGTTTCGGGCAATTGGGACGAGGCGGAGTTCGGCGTGCCGCTCAGCGCCGCGCACATGGCGCTCTCTTCGGCCAACTTCTCCGCAACGATGCTGTGGCAGGCAGAGCGGCTCGGAGCGCGTCCGGGCGCCGAGTCCCGTGCCAGCTTCATGCAGATATGGCGCTACGCCTCATGGTTGATCGGCTCTCCGGAGCCGCTTCTGTTCGAAGGCGACGAATCGAGAACCGCCGAGCTGCACCGGATCGCCACCGCCTGCGAACCGCCTCCCGGCGACGAATCGGCCGTCATCGCAAATGCGCTGGTCAACGCCGTGCCTCAGGTGGCCGGCGTCGTCGATCCGGTCGAGCAGCGGAAAATGGCGCTTCACGTATTCCGGGTCTCCCGTGCCCTGCTCGGCAACGAAGTGGCCGATCGACTGCGGTTTCCCCGGCAGCGGACGGCAGGGCTGCTGGCATGGCTGCGGTGGAAGCGCGGCATCCTGGGGGTTGCCCACCGGCTGGCCCCGCGCATGGCCGGACATTGGCGCGGGAACAACTTCGCCTTCCTGCTCGACGCTTCCATGATCCCCGATCTCAGTTACCGGTTGCCGGATCGGCTGGAGGCGGAGAAGACCAGCCCGTGGTAGGGCTTTCCGTCGCGGGTCCCCCCGTCTTCGTTCTCAGCACCGGACGCTGCGGCTCGACCATGGTGTCGAACATCCTGAACCGGCATCCGCGCGTTCTCAGCCTCTCCGAGTTCATCAGCTACATCGGGATCCGATCGTTCAGCCGTCGCCGGCCGACCGGGAACTGGATGTGGAACCTCTATAGCCGGCAACAGCATCGAACCCGCCTCATGTTGCGCGGACGGTACGAGGAGCTGCTCTATCCTCTCGACGATCCGCTCGCCCGCTTCTCGCAGCACGACGTGCCTCCGATCCTGTGCGCCACGCTCCCGCACCTCACCGAACGGTACGAGGAGCTGTTCGATGAGATCGAGCCGGTCGTCCGGGATCAACCCCGGCAGCCGCCTGCCGGCCACTTCCGGCATCTCTTCGAATGGCTGTGCCAACGCTTCGGCTGCACCGTCTGGGTCGAGCGTTCGGGTGGCTCCTTGTTGTTCGCGTCCCGACTGCTGCACGAGTTTCCCGATGCGCGGGTGATCCACGTGTTCCGCGACGGGCGGGAAACGGCCATCTCGATGAGCCGCCATTACCTCTTTCGCTTGATCGCGGCGACCATGCTGGCGCTTCGGTCGTTCGGCTTCGACGCCATGACTTCCCTGGCGCGAGGGAAGCACTGGGAACGACTCAGCTTCCGGCTGGAGCCGTTGACGAGGGTGTTGTGCACCCCGGAACGGTTGCCCTGGGACAGTCTGACCCTCCCGCATTTCGGGATGCTCTGGAGCGCCATGATCGAGAGGGGGAACCGCATGCTCGGCCACCTCCCGACCGGGCGGCTGTTGAACGTCAGGTTCGAGGACGTGCAGGCGGCGCCGGACGCTCAAATCCGGCGTCTCATCCGCTTCATCGGGTCGGATCTGGAAGACGAGGTATGGCTGCGCGAGGTGTCCGCGATTCCGCGGCCCACGCCGTCGAAGTTCGAGAAGCTCGGAGCCGTTGATCGGGCCGCACTCGCCGAAGCGTGCAGGCCGGGGCTCGAACGTCTCGGCTATCCGCTCTGAAAGCGCCGGCGCAATGCCTCGACGCGGCCCGGGCCGCGCCGAAGTCGTAGCAGCCGAGTCCCGACGCGGTGGCAAGCCCGCTCCGATGGGTGAGGGTCGAGACTCATCGCGGCTCCCCGCCGATCCGCTGCCGCCAATGCGCCGCCCGTTCCAGCACCTGGCCTTCATCGACGGTGAGAAGCGCTCCCTCGGCGAGCACCGGGCGGCCGGCGATCCAGACGTGGCTGACCTGCCGCCGCGACGCCGAGAACGCCACTTGCGAGGCCGCGTCGTACACCGGCTGCGACTCGATCGCGGAGAGGTCGATCGCGATCATGTCCGCCGCCTTTCCGGGCGCGAGGCTGCCGATGGCGTCATCCTTGCCGAGCGCACGGGCGCCCGCGATCGTCGCCATCGCGATCGCCCGGTGGGCGGGCACCGCGGTCGCGTCGCGGGCGAGCGCCTTGGCGACGAGGCTCGCGGTGCGCATCTCCTGGATCATGTCGAGGTCGTTGTTGCTGGCGGCACCGTCGGTGCCCAGCGCGACGTTGACCCCCGCCGCGAGCAGCTTCGCGACCGGGCAGAAGCCGCTCGCGAGCTTGAGGTTGGACTCGGGGCAGTGCACCACGTGCGCGCCGCACTCCGCGAGCCGGCCGATCTCGCCGTCCTCCAGCGCCGTCATGTGCACCGCCATGAGCCGCGGCGACACGAGCCCCAGCCGGTCCAGGCGTGCAAACGGGCGCACGTCTCCCCGCGCGAGCGCATCCTCCACCTCCCCGGCCGTCTCGTGCAGATGGATGTGGATCGGCACGTCCAGCTCGTCGGCCAGGGTCCGGATGCGTTCGAGCGGCCCGTCCGACACCGTGTACGGCGCGTGCGGGGCGAACGCGGTATCGACCAGGGGGTGGGAGCGGAACTCGTCGTGGATCTCCGTCGCGCGGGACAGGTATTCGCCCGCGTCCTTCGCCCACACCGAGGGAAAGTCGAGCACGATCATGCCGAGCACGCAGCGCATCCCGGCCGCCGCCGCTGCGTGCCCCGCCTCGCCCGGATAGAAGTACATGTCGTTGAAGCAGGTCGTGCCGCCCCGCAACATTTCGGCGACCGCGAGCATCGTCCCGTCCCGCACGAACTCCTCGCTGACCCAGCGCCGCTCGACCGGCCAGACGTGCTCTTCGAGCCAGCGCATCAGCGGCAGATCGTCGGCGAAGCCCCGCAGCAGGGTCATTCCTGCATGGGTGTGGGCGTTGACGAGCCCCGGCAGGAGCACGTGTTCGCCGAGCTCGACGGTCCGGTTCGCGGAAAAGGCCGAGCGCGCCTGCGCGTGGGGCAGGACCGCGCCGATGCGGCCATCGTCGATGACCACGGTGTGATGCTCCAGCACCACGCCTTCCGGCTCGACCGGGAGCACCCAGCGGGCTTCGATCAGGGTATCGACCGATTGCATGGTGGCGGCAGCGATTGAATGGTGGTGGCGGGTTGCGAGGTGGTGGGTTCGGAAGGGCAGGCGCCGGCGCGGTGACGCGGGCGGTGGTTCACGATGACGGATCGCGACGTACCTTCGCTTCCAGCCGGGAAGACGGTCCTGGTCCTTGAGGCATGAACGGTAGTGCCGTCATCATCGACAAGCGAAATTCCTTTGCAGTCATGGGAGCGGGATGCTGGGCACGGTCCGATCGGCGCCGGCGAAGGCAACGTCCTCCAGCAGCCGCCTCATCGCGACCGGGTCATGGCTCATCCCATCTTCATTGCTTTCCCCCTCCGTCTGCAAGTCCGGGTAGACCACGCTCAAGCGCCCTCGCCAGGAAGTCTTGCCGTTGCCATCTCCGCCGTTCATGGCCTCCCGCCGAAGTTTGCCGCGTTCTTCCCCGGAGACGAATCCGTAGCACAACCACTTGTTCCAGTGGTGATTTTCCGGAAAATCCGCGGAGATTCCGGACATGGCCGCATCGTCCAGTCCATTGCCTTCCCCTCCCCGCCAGGCGAGTAGCAGCCGTGCACTGTAGGACAAGGGGCGTGCCTTTACCCAAGTTTCAAGATATTCGCGTCCGGAGCCTTCCATCCGTCCGGCTCTGTGCGCCGCCACCAGTGCGAGCTCCAGGGGCAGAGCCGTCTCCGGACTTGGCGTTTCGAGCATGGCGCCGGCGTCACTCGCGCTCGCCGAAGGCGCAAAGTAGGCTTCCAGCAGAGGAACCTGATCCATCAATCGACCAAGATATGTCCGGATCGCCGAATCCATCCCGCCGCTGTCACCCTCGATTTCCTGTTCCTCTGCTTGTCCGGGAGCGGCGAGTCGACCCTTCGTAGCGGCATCGGTTTCCGCGCCACGATCCTCATGGCGTTCGGTCGTGCTCGATAATTCGTCCAGCATGTTCCGGAATACTTCGTTCTTCGGGAAGTTCCGAATGGCCTCCCTGAGCAGATCCTCCGCCTCGGCCCTGCGCCCGGTCGAGATCAACAGTCTGGCCAGTATGTCCCGGCATACTTCGTCGTTCGGGAAGTCCCGCATGGTCTCCCGGAGCAGATGCTCCGCGAGTGGCATTCGGCCGTGTTCCCGCAGAGCCTCGGCCAGCGAATTTCTGAGCACACAGTCTTCCGGAAACCTTCGCGCCGATTCCCACCGGACCGAAAGGGAGGTCTCGTCCCGGCCCGATGCAGAGAGCACCTTCGCCCAGAGATCCCAGATGTATGGGTTTCCCGGCTCTGCCTCGATAGCCTGCAAGGTCCGAACGTGCATTTCGGCGAGACACGCCCTGGCCGGCCGGAGCTGCAGGATCCGATCGTAAAGATTGTGGGTGGTGCGAACGGCGTAGTATGTCTCGCCGGACACCGATGCATAGAGCCAGTGTTCGCGAATCAGCGTCTGTGTTTCTTTCCAAAGCCCGTCATACAGGGACTGCGCTCTGTTTATTTTGCCTGCAATTTGATGACGTCTCTCCGCATCGGGTAGCGGAGCTCGGTGTACGGCGACACGATCGGCAACCCGTTGACGGCCTCCGAGCGGCCGTACGTCACCGGCGCCTCCTCGGGTCGGCACAGGGCCGAGCCAATGCGCAAGCATGGCGGACGTATTTTCCTGGATCGACGATGGAAGGCCTTCGAGCACTCTGCCCCAGACATCCTGCCAATGCCCTTCATGGCGGGGATACAGCACGGTCAAGGTGGCAGCCCGGCGCCGAATCGTGGCCTCGACTTCCAGGGAATTCATTCCTCGTTCGAGCGCCAGCACCCCGAACCGCGCCAGCGCAGCAGCCACCCTTCTCTCCGGTTCGGTATCGGCCGTTTCCGGGAGCTTTCTCAGCCCCAGGAGACCGGTGCTCAGATCGGTCCGCCAGTGGGGGCTGCCCCAGGCGGCATCGTCACACGTAGCGAACCAGCGGGACACGAAGCGAGTGTCGGTTTGATGTCGTGCCAGCACCAGGTTGAACTGTCGGAGCAGGTCGATGTCACCGGGCCAGCGAAGGCCGCGGAAGCGGTTGTCCCATATGGCTTGATCGTGGATGAGATCCTGCGCCGTATCCGTCAGGGGCAACCGTGCGGCGACCGTCAGGGCGTCCGACATCTGGGCTGCATAGGCTCGCGTCCCGAACGTGCCGATGTCGGATAAAGACCAGCCGAACCGTGCCTTGAGCCAATTCAGCAAAGCCGTATCCAACTTCCCGATCAACCTCTCACGTGTCGCCCCTGCCCAGACCGGGTGGGCCAGGAGATCCGCGAGGAAATCCTCGGGCTCCGCGCGTTGCTGCGCACCGCGCGCGCCCCGTCCGGAGAGGAGATCGTCGAGGCCGACTCCGGGGTCGTCCAGCAGCAAATTGCCCCATAAGACAAAGGGGTTTATGGAATCCCGGGGGGTTGTGGAATCCCGGCCCATCGCGTCTCCGAAAGTGCCCATTCCGCCCCTGCCTCAACAATTCCTGCCGTAGTCGGCATTACCGGGACTGCGACGGATGCAGTCGAGGTGCGCTTCGCGCAGCCGCGCGACGTCTCCGGTGGACAGGCTGCTCCTCTCCAGCGTATCCACCGCAACCCAATGGTCCGGCCGATAGTCCATCCTGGCGTGGATCAGCTCGGCGGCAAGATGACGGCAATCCGGTTCCGGTTGCAAACCGACCGCGTGTCCCCAGTCCATGGCCTTCGGCGCAGTGAAATAGACGTCGGACATCGGCTGGTCGATCACGGTGGGTACGGCGAACACGGCTGCGTTCATCCTCTTCTCGGCATCGGAGCGAGCGTCCAGGACCTCTTGTGCCTGGTAGCGGAACAGGGCGAGCGTCACCGGGCCATCCGTAAAGAAATGCGCAAGCCCGCAACGCTCGCATAGATGTTCCGCCCAGTCGGGGCGCTCCTTCAGCCGGGGAAATTCTGCTTCGAAGACGACGAAGCTCGGGCGTCTGTCCCTGCGTTCGGCGTTGAAGAACTCCGTCAACCCCTGCAACGCGGCAACCTCCGGAGAAGGCGAATCACCGGACACCAAACGGCCGAGATCCTGGAGACTGTCCACTGTCCTCTCACCCGACAGGGCGGAGTCTCGGGCCGAGATCCATCCGTTGATTTGCTCGACTCCCACCGGCCCGCCCGTCGCCGGCGGGTATCTGTCGAGCAATCCATCGATCCGCTCCACGCGGCAAAGGCACTGGTTCGGCTCGATGCCGGGTCTGAGCGAAGGCTCCCCGTCGGTGAAGGCGGCACTGAGCGTATCCCGGCGGCGAACCTCGTTCTGCACGTAGCGGTGGTGGTTGCTTCGCCAGTCATCCCATGCTTCCGGATCTCCCATTCACTCCTCGTACGTCGCCTGCCGCGCCGCGCTGATCCGTTCCTCCATGCAAAGATTGGCTTGCTCCGCCGCGATCTGTAGTGCATCGGGCTTGTAGTGCATCGGGGGGTGCCGCCATCAAGCCGGCAAGGGCGCTATTCGTGAAATTCATTCGATCCTCGTGCGATCTTCGAAAATCGATCCATCACCAAGAGGCCGGAGTATCCGGGGCCACACGGGCATCCATCGAAGGTGCGCCGGTTCCGCTCGTCAGAGTAGTCATTCCGGTTGTTGACGGCAATCCCGAGGCCGATGGGCGCCGGCAAGGACGTTCCGCCATTGGCCGGCCCCGATCGCGCCGATGTCGATCCCGTGTACGCTCGACCGACCGGACGTGCTCTTCGAGCCGGCGCATGAGCGGCAGATCGTCGGCGAAGCCCCACGGCAGGGTCATGCCTGCATGGATGTGGGCGTTGGCGAGTCGAGGCAGGACCACGTGCCGCGGTGCTTGCCGATCCGGTATGCGGAACAGGCCGAGTGCGCTTGGGCGTGGGGTAGGATCGCGCCGGGGCGGCAGGTATCGATGACGACGGTGTGATGCCCGGCACGACGCCTCCCGGTTCGCTTGGATCACCCTACGGGCTTCGCACAGGGCATCGGCCAACAGGCTTCGCCTGAGGTTTCGGCCGGTTGCGATCAGTGATGACTTCGAGGGGACGGGTGCCGGCACGGCACCGCGATCGATGTTTCAGGATGGCAGATTGGGATATGCCTTCACTTCCAGCCGGGAGCAGGCCATGAACTCCGCCCGGCGATCCGGCCCTGGATCGGATGCCCGCTACGGCCTCGGGCGGGCGGATCCGGTGCAAGAGGAGACGGCGCATTGAGCAGGGACGCCCAATCAGGGGACGGCCAACCGCCGTTGGACGCGATCGCCTGGCGCGACGGCGCCCTTGCGCTCCTCGATCAGCGCCTCCTGCCGGGGGAGTCGGTGACGCGGCGCTACACCGACTGCGCGGGCGTGGCGGACGCGATCCGGGACATGGTCGTGCGCGGCGCACCCGCGATCGGGGTGACTGCCGCGTACGGGGTGGTGCTCGCGGCGCGGCAACGCTACGCGGAGTCGCCCGCCGCGTGGCGCGAGCGGATTGAAGCCGATCTCGATCGCCTCGCCGCGTCGCGGCCGACGGCGGTCAACCTCGGATGGGCGCTCGATCGGATGCGGGGCGCGATCGGCGCCATCCCGGCCAATATCGATCCCGAGCCTGCACTCCTCGATACCGCACGCACCATGCACGCCGAGGACGTCGCCGCGAACCGGCGCATGGGCGAGCTCGGCGCCGCCCTCATCGCATCGCGTTGCGAGGTCATCACCCACTGCAACGCGGGCGCACTCGCCACCGCCGGCTACGGCACCGCCCTCGGGGTCATCCGCGCCGCCCATGCGGCGGGCCGGATCGCGCACGTCTTCGCCGGCGAGACCCGGCCATGGCTCCAGGGAGCGCGGCTCACCGCTTACGAGCTGGTCGAAGCCGGCATCCCGGTGAGCCTGATCGCCGACGGGGCGGCGGCCTGGGCGATGCGCCAAGGACGGGTGCGCTGGGTGATCGTCGGGGCGGACCGGATCGCGGCCAACGGCGACGTGGCGAACAAGATCGGCACCTGTTCGCTTGCGGTGAGCGCGCGCCACCACGGCGTGCGCTTCATGGTCGTCGCCCCCACCTCGACGATCGATCCCGGCTGCGCGAGCGGCGCCGACATCCCCATCGAGATGCGCGGGGAGGACGAATTGCTCTCGCACGCCGGCGCCCGCGTCGCCCCCGTCGGGGCCGGGGCGTGGAACCCGGTGTTCGACGTCACCCCGGCCACCCTGGTCGATGCGCTGGTGACCGAGCGCGGCGTCGTGCAGGCACCGGACCGTGAGCGAATTGCCGCGCTGCTTGCCGATGGCTGAGTAGTCGGCCCCCATGCGCCGATGACCGGACAGCGCACCCTGCCTGCCGAGTGGGCGATCCCGGGGGCGGACCGATCGCGGGATTCCGATGTCCGGGACAGCGGGCCGGAACCTCCCGGATCCACATCCGGCCACTGACCCGGGCATCGGCAACTCCCGCCAACGCCCCGGACCCGGCCGTGTCATCGGGGTTTCGTCGCCGTCCCTGCCGTCCGGTCGTGGCGGTTCGACGGGCGTCTTCGGACCTGGCGGGGATTGTTGCCCGGGCCCCGGTCGCGACGGTCCGGGCGGCTCCTCGTGATAAGATCGCGCGTCCGCCGGGACACGGCCGGCGCGGGTACCCGCGCTCCCCGCGCGGCGCGAGCACAGGTATTCCCATATGGTTGATTTCGCGAAGGAAGTCGTTCCCGTAGACATCGAGGAGGAGATGAAGCAGTCCTACCTCGATTACGCCATGAGCGTGATCGTGGGCAGGGCGCTCCCCGATGTCCGGGACGGCCTGAAGCCGGTCCACCGGCGCGTGCTGCACGCGATGCGCGAGCTCGGGAACGACTGGAACAAGCCCTACAAGAAATCGGCCAGGGTCGTCGGCGACACCATCGGCAAATACCACCCCCACGGCGAGGGCGCGGTGTACGACGCGCTCGTGCGCATGGCACAGCCGTTCTCGATGCGGGTGATGCTCATCGACGGGCAGGGGAACTTCGGCTCCGTCGACGGCGACCCCCCGGCCGCGATGCGTTATACCGAAGTGCGCAAGGCCAAGGTCGCGCACGAGCTGCTTGCCGACATCGACAAGGAAACGGTCGACTTCGCCCCCAACTACGACGGCTCCGAGGTCGAGCCCTCGGTCTTCCCCACCCGATTCCCCAACCTGCTCGTCAACGGCTCGTCGGGGATCGCGGTGGGCATGGCCACCAACATCCCCCCCCACAACCTCGCCGAGGTCGTCGACGTCTGCATCGCCCTCATCGACGACCCCGACCTCGGCGCCGACGAGATCATGGAGATCATGCCGGGTCCCGACTTCCCGACCGCGGGGATCATCAACGGGGCGGCGGGGATCCACGAGGCGTACCGCACCGGGCGGGGACGGATCTACGTTCGCGCGCGAGCCGGGGTCGAGGCGGTCGAAGGCGGAGTCCACGAGCGCATCGTCGTCAGCGAGCTTCCGTACCAGGTGAACAAGGCGCGGTTGCTGGAGAAGATCGCGGAGCTGGTGAAGGAGAAGCGGATCGGGGGTATCTCGGCCCTGCGCGACGAGTCCGACAAGGACGGGATGCGCGTCGTCGTCGAGCTGCGCCGCGGCGAGAACGCGGAGGTGATGCTGAACAACCTGTACCAGCTCACCTCGATGGAGACGGTGTTCGGCATCAACCTCGTCGCGCTGGTGGACGGACAGCCCCGGTTGCTCGGTATCCGGCAGATGATCGAGGCGTTCGTGCGCCACCGCCGCGAGGTGGTGACGCGGCGGACCATCTTCGAGCTGCGGAAGGCGAGGGAACGGGCGCACGTCCTGGAGGGCCTGGCGGTCGCACTCGCGAACATCGATCCGGTCATCGCGCTCATCCGCACCTCCGCCAACCCGGCCGAGGCCAGGAAGCGTCTGCAGGAGCGCGTCTGGGCGCCCGGATCGGTGCGGGACATGCTCGATCGCGCCGGCGCCGACACCTCGAAGCCCGACGACCTTCCGGAGGGGTTCGGGCTCGGCGAGGACGGTTACCGGATGAGCGAGGCGCAGGCCCAGGCGATCCTCGATCTCCGGCTGCACCGCCTGACCGGGCTGGAGCAGGAGAAGATCATCGACGAGTTCGACGGGCTCCTCGACCGTATCCGCGGGCTGCTCGAGATCCTCGTCAACCCCGACCGCCTGCGCGAGGTCGTGCGTGGCGAGCTGCTGGAGGTGAAGGAGCAGTTCGCCGATGCCCGGCGCACCGAGATCGAGCCGCATCGCGAAGGAATGGACATTCTGCACCTCATCAAGCCGCAGGACGTCGTGGTCACGATGTCGCACCACGGCTACGTGAAATGGCAGCCGCTCGGCGACTACTCCGCGCAGCGCCGGGGCGGCCGCGGCAAGACCGCGGCGACCACGAAGGAGGAGGACTTCGTCGAGCGGCTCTTCGTCGCCAACACGCATGACACTGTGCTGTTCTTCTCCAGCCGGGGCAAGGTCTACTGGGTCCCGGTCTACAAGCTGCCGCAGGCAACGCGCACCGCCCGCGGCAGGCCGCTGGTGAACGTCCTGCCGCTCGACGAGGGCGAGCGAATCAGCGCCGTTCTGCCGATGAGGGAGGTCGATCAGGACGGCTTCGTGCTGATGGCGTCGTCGCTGGGCATCGTGAAGAAGACGCCGTGCGCCGATTTCTCCCGGCCTCGCTCCACCGGGCTCATCGCCGTCGATCTGCTCGACGACGATCACCTGGTGGGGGTCGCGGTGACGGACGGCGGCTGCGACGTCATGCTCGCGGCGAGCGACGGCAAGCTGATTCGCTTCCCCGAGAGCGACGTGCGGGCGATGGGCCGGACCGCGAGAGGCGTGCGCGGCATGCGCCTCGGACGCGGGACGCGGGTCATCTCCCTGATGATCGCGCCCGAGGGTCTGGTGCTGACCGCGACCGAGAACGGCTACGGCAAGTGCACGCCGGCAGCGGAGTACCGGCGGCAGGGAAGGGCGGGGCAGGGAATCATCTCCATCCGTACGAGCGGGCGCAACGGGGCGGTGATCGGCGTGCAGCTCGTCGAGGAGAACGACGAAATCATGCTGATCACCGACGGCGGCAAGCTCGTGCGCACCAGGGTGAACGAAGTGCGCGTGCTCGGACGCAACACCCAGGGGGTCAAGCTCATCAGTCTCGCGGACGGCGAGCGCCTTGTCGGCCTGGAGCGGATCGCCGACGATCAGGAAGAGATCGACGAAGATCCGTCAGGATCCGGCTGAGGCGGCGTCTCCGCCGTCCATGTCGCCCGAGGTCCGGAGCCGCATCGTGACCGATCGCGACGCCCGGCTCGATGCGATTCGCCGCGAGATCGATGCGTTCGACGCCGAGCTGCTCGATCTGCTCAACCGGCGCGGGCGCGCGGTGCTGGAGGTGGCGTCGGTCAAGAGCCGCGAAGCCGAGCCCCGTTACTATCGTCCGGAGCGCGAGGCGGCGCTGCTCCGGCGCCTCGCGTCAATGAACGAGGGGCCGCTGCCCGATGCCGAGGTGATGCGGCTGTTTCGCGAGATCGTCTCGACCTGCCGCACGCTGGAGCAGCGGCTGGTGGTCGGCTGCACGACGGTGGGGGAGGCCTGCGCCGCCGCCGGCCACTTCGGTGGCGCCGTCGAGATCCATGCGGCGCCGGATACCCCGGAAGCGGCCGCCGCCGTCGCCGCCTCCCGCTACGACTACGCGGTGATCGAGTTCTCCCCGGCCGGCGCCGCGTCCCCGGACATCGCGGACCTTCCCCGATGGGGGCTTGCGCTGTGCGGCGAGTGGTACGCGAGAGACGGGCGGCGATACGTGGTGATCGGGCACGAGCCGGTCCCCCCCACCGGGGACGACTGGACGTCACTCGTGGTCTCGACGCGGCGGGCGGCGACCATCGAGTCCTGGTGCGGCGCCTCGGGTCTGCGCCTGCGTTCGACTCCGATCGCGGGCCGGGCCTCGTCGTCCATCGTCGAGGTGTCCATGCACGCGGACGAATCGCGGCTCATGCGGCTCGTTGCGGAGTGCGGCGGCGTGGTCCTGGGCGCGTATCCGAACGCCGGCGCCGACGGGCGCCCGGTATGAGCACGGCAGCGACGGAGCGGCCGGCGCAAGAGAGTGCCCAATGATCCGCAGGCTCTGCATCGTCGGGACCGGCCTGATCGGGGGCTCGCTCGCGCGCGATTTGAGAAGACTGGGAAAGGTCGCGGAGGTGGTGGGTTCGAGCCGCCACGCGGCCAACCTCGAGCGTGCGGTCGAGCTCGGGGTCATCGACCGCTTCGACGTCGACGTTGCGCGCGCGGTGGCCGGCGCGGACATGGTCGTCGTCGCGGTGCCGCTCGGGGCGATACCGGGCGTGTTCGAGCGAATTCGCGACGCGGTCGACGATGACGCGATCATCACCGACGTCGGGAGCGTGAAGGGCAGCGTCGTGGCCGCGGCGTGCTCCGTTCTCGGCCCGCGGCTGCCGCGGTTCGTGCCCGCGCATCCCATCGCCGGGACCGAGCACTTCGGGGTCGATGCGTCGATCGAGCGTCTGTTCGAACGCCGGCGGGTCATCCTGACGCCGACCACGGAAACCGGCGCGGACGCGCTCGAGCGCGTGTCGCGGATGTGGGAGACGGTCGGGGCGGAAGTGGTCGAGATGGACGTCACCCGCCACGACGAGATCCTCGCCGCCACCAGCCATCTGCCGCACATGCTGGCGTACACGCTGGTGGACGTGCTCGGCGGCATGAAGGAGCGGGCCGAGATCTTCCGTTTTTCGGCGGGCGGGCTTCGCGACTTCACCCGCATCGCATCCAGCGATCCGCGGATGTGGCGTGACATCTGCCTCGCGAACCGCGACGCGGTGGCGGAGGCCATCGAGCGTTTCGGCTCCGAGCTCGACCGGCTCGCCGGCGCGATCCGCCGCGGGGACGGCGAGTTCGTACACCGGGCGTTCACCCGTGCGAAGTCGGTCCGTGACGAATACTCTTGATCCGGCAGCGCCGGTTCCGGAACCCGACCCACGCATTTCTTCGGACTTGACGCGGGATTCTCGACAGACAGGTTCTTCGATGTTTTCCGTGAAAAAATCCGCGCCTGCCAACGTCGATTACATCGTGCGCCCCTCGGGTCCGTTGCGTGGCGAGATCCGCGTGCCCGGCGACAAGTCGATCTCCCACCGGTGCATCATGCTCGGCGCGGTTGCCGACGGTGACACCCGGGTCAGGGGGCTGCTCGAAGGAGAAGACGTGCTCGCCACGGTGGCGGCGTTCCGATCGTTGGGCGTGGAGATCGACGGACCGGAGGATGGCGAAGCGGTCGTTCACGGGGTCGGACGGGAGGGGCTGCGCGCGCCGGCGGCGGCCATCGACCTCGGAAACTCCGGCACCGCGATGCGCCTGCTCGCGGGCCTGCTCGCGGGACAGGGGTTCGACTGCACGCTGGTCGGCGACGCCTCGCTCAACCGCCGCCCCATGCGCCGGATCACCGAGCCGCTGGCGCGCATGGGGGCGCGGATCGAGACCGCGGACGGAGGCACCCCGCCACTCGTGATCCGTGCCCGCGACGGGCTTGCGCCGATCGGCTACACGACCCCGGTGGCCAGCGCCCAGGTGAAGTCGAGCATCCTTCTCGCGGGGCTGTACGCGAACGGGCGGACCTGCGTGACGGAGGCGGTGCCGACGCGCGACCACACCGAAAGGATGCTGGCCGCGTTCGGCGCCGCCCTCACACGTGAGGACGCCTCCACCCGCGAGGGCCTGCCCTCTCATGAGCGGGCACCCGCCGGCGAAGGATCGCGCGTGCGCATCGAGGGGGGAGGGCGCCTCGCCGCGACGGAGATCGACGTGCCCGGGGACATCTCCTCCGCCGCGTTCCTTCTCGCGGCGGCAGCGGGCCGCCCCGGTTCGGATCTGCTCGTCCGTGGTGTCGGGGTGAACCCCACCCGTACCGGAATACTGGCCATCCTCGAGCAGATGGGAGCGGACATCTCGCAATCGAACCGTCGCACCTCCGGGGGGGAGCCGGTTGCGGATCTGCGGGTGCGCGGCACGGTGCTGCACGGTGTCGACGTCGCCCCGGCGCTGGTGCCGTCGGCGATCGACGAGTTCCCGGCGGTGTTCGCCGCCGCGGCCACCGCCCGCGGCGCCACCCGCGTCACCGGGGCCGGGGAGCTGCGGGTGAAGGAGAGCGATCGGCTGGCGGTGAGCGCCGCCGGCCTGGCCGCGCTCGGGGTCCGGGCCCGGACCACCGGCGACGGCGGCATGGTGATCGAGGGCGGAACGATGTCGGGGGGGGAGGTGGACAGCGCGGGAGACCATCGCATCGCGATGGCGTTCGCGACGGCGGCGGCCGCGGCTCCGGTGCGGATACGCGACTGCCGCAACGTGGCGACTTCCTTTCCCGGCTTCCGGACCCTGGCCAACTCCGTCGGACTCGACGTCGAGGTCGTCGATGCCGGCGGCTGAGGATGTTCCGGTGATCGCGATCGACGGTCCGGTCGGCTCCGGGAAGGGCACCGTGGCCCATCGCGTCGCCGCCGAGCTCGGGTTCCTGCTCCTCGACAGCGGCGCCCTCTATCGTGTTCTCGCGCTGGCGGCTCGCGCGCGGGGAGCGTCCTTCGAGGACGCCGGGACCCTTGCGCATCTGGCGGATCGCCTCGACGTCGCGTTTGCCGCGGGTGACGCCACGGATCCTGTGCGCACCCTGCTCGCCGGAGTGGACGTCACCCGCGAAATCCGCACCGAGCAGTGCGGAAACGACGCCTCGCACGTCTCCGCCTGTCCCGAGGTGCGTGATGCGTTGCTGGTGCGGCAGCGAGGGTTCCGCCGTCCCCCGGGGCTGGTCGCGGACGGGCGGGACATGGGGAGCGTCGTCTTTCCCGATGCGCCGGTGAAGGTGTTTCTGACCGCGGCCCCGGGGGTGAGGGTCGAGAGACGGCATAAACAATTGATGGCTAAAGGTATCGATGTTAGTGTCGCTCGCCTTTTCAGGGAACTGGCCGAACGCGACAGACGGGATCGCGAGCGTGCGGTCGCTCCCCTGAAACCGGCCGAGGATGCCGTCGTCGTCGATACGACCGGGCTGGATGTCGATTTCGTGGTGGCACGAGTGCTCGAAATCGCACGGCTGCGGATGGCGGTGGTGTCTCGCGATGAATGAAGATCGGGAACGCCTTTCGTGCGCATTGCCCCCGGCGCGCGGAACGGCATGAGGTTC
This sequence comes from uncultured Gammaproteobacteria bacterium, assembly GCA_958295465.1. GTDB lineage: Bacteria > Pseudomonadota > Gammaproteobacteria > HK1 > HK1 > HK1. The sequence goes on along the minus strand of OY282353.1, from coordinate 4,251,415 downwards.
GGCGACGAACGAGAGGGTGGGAGAGTCTCTTACGGGTATGGAAAGCTTTGCGGATCTGCTCGAGCAGAGTGAAGTCGAGAAGAAGATGCGGCCGGGAGTCATCATCGAGGGGATGGTGCTGGCGGTCGGGTCCGAATACGTCACGGTCCACGCGGGTCTGAAATCCGAATCGACCATCCCGGTCGATCAGTTCAGAAACGAGAACGGCGAGATGGAGGTCGCGGTCGGCGACCGTGTCGAGGTAGCGCTCGACACGGTGGAAGACGGGTTCGGCTCCACCAGGCTCTCGCGAGAGAAGGCGAAGAGAGCCAAGGCGTGGGGTCAGCTAGAGGCCGCGTTCGAAGGCGAGGAAGCCGTGACCGGGGTCATCAACGGCAAGGTCAAGGGTGGATTCACCGTCGATATCAACGACATCCGGGCGTTCCTGCCCGGATCGCTGGTCGACGTGCGTCCGGTGCGCGATACCTCCTACCTCGAAGGCAAGCCTTTGGAGTTCAAGGTGATCAAGCTCGATCGCCGCCGCAACAACGTCGTCGTCTCGCGGCGGGCGGTGGTCGAGCAGGAGAACTCCGCCGAGCGCGAAGCGTTGCTCGAGAGTCTCCAGGAAGGGGCGGTGCTGCCCGGCGTGGTCAAGAACCTGACCGACTACGGCGCATTCGTGGACCTCGGCGGGATCGACGGCCTCCTGCACATCACCGATATGGCGTGGAAGCGGGTCAGGCACCCGACCGAAGTCGTCAACGTCGGCGACGAGATCGAGGTCAAGGTGCTCAGATTCGATCGTGAGCGTTCGCGCGTGTCGCTCGGGCTGAAGCAGCTCGGCGCCGATCCATGGGTGGACATCTCCCGGCGCTATCCGGAGAGCACGCGGTTGTTCGGACGGGTGACGAACATCGCCGACTACGGCTGCTTCGTCGAGATCGAAGAGGGCGTGGAGGGGCTGGTCCACGTCTCGGAGATGGACTGGACGAACAAGAACATCCACCCGAACAAGGTCGTGCAGCTCAGCGACGAGATCGAGGTCGTAGTGCTCGACATCGACGAGGACCGCCGCCGGATCTCGCTCGGCATCAAGCAGTGCACACCGAACCCCTGGGAAGACTTCGCGGCGAACTACAAGAAGGGCGATCACGTGACCGGCGCCATCAAGTCGATCACCGATTTCGGGGTCTTCGTAGGACTCGACGGCGGAATCGACGGCCTCGTGCACCTGTCCGACCTCTCCTGGAACGAGCCGGGGGAGGAGACCATCCGGCGCTACCGGAAGGGAGACGAGCTCCGGACCGTGGTGCTCAGCGTGGATGCGGAGCGTGAGCGGATCTCGCTCGGTGTCAAGCAACTCGACAAGGACCCGTTCTCCAGCTTCCTGGCCCGGAATCCCAAGGGGGCGATCGTTCGCGGCCGGGTGATCGAGGTCGACGCCAAGGGTGCGCTGGTGGAGCTCGCAGAGGGCGTCGAAGGCTATCTCCGCACGTCGGAGATTGCGCGCGATCGGGCCGACGACGTCCGCACCGTCCTGAAGGTCGGTGACGAGATCGAGGCGAAGTTCGTGGGCGTCGACAGAAAGAAGCGCATACCTTCCCTTTCGATCAAGGCGAAGGAGAGCGACGAGGAAGCGCAGGCGATACAGGAATACGCCACGAGCGTTCCGTCCGGCGCCACGACCCTCGGCGACCTCATCAAGGAGCAGATGAGCGGTAGCCGCGCGGAGGATGCGCAGGACGACTGAACGGGAATCGACAGACGGGAGGGGGCGCCGGAGAGCACCCCCCGGCGTTGCGTCGTCAACCGTTTCACCATCCCTTGAAGACCGAGGAGCGCCGGACCGTCGTGACTTCGCGCCGGATGATGGGAGAACGAGGAGATGACGAAGTCGGAACTGATCGAACGGATTGCATACAAGCAATCCCAGCTCGTCCCCCATGACGTCGAGCTGGCCGTCAAGACGATTCTGGAGCACATGGGGGAGTGTCTCGCGGGTGGCGGCCGGATCGAGATCCGGGGTTTCGGCAGCTTCTCCCTCCATTTCCGATCCGGGCGGGTCGGCCGAAATCCCAAGACCGGTGCGCCGGTGTTTCTTCCCGCGAAGCACGTTCCCCACTTCAAGCCGGGCAAGAAGTTGCGCGAGCGCGTCAATCGGAATGCTCCATCGGAGCGGGAGGCCGAGTCGCATCCGGACGCCGCCATCGACGTCACGCCGGGCTGATCGGCCACCGGGCCGTCGCCGGCATACGCAGATGGATGCGTCCCGCCTGGCGGGCACACCAACGACGGCCGGCACGGCAGCCGTATTCTCGCGCCCGGCGACGCCTGCCGGTGCGGGCCGCGCCCGGCGATGATCGAGTCGCTCATCGGGCTCGAGGCGTTGTGGCTGCTGTTGCCGGTGGCAGCGGGTACCGGCTGGTGGGCGGCACGCAACGCCACGCGCCGGGCGACCCGGGAGCGCGAGAGCGGCGGTTTCCGATCCGACTACTTCCAGGGCATCAACTACCTTCTCAACGAGCAGCCGGACAAGGCGATCGAAGTCTTCATCAAGCTCATCGAAGTCGACAGCGACACGGTGGAGACGCATCTCGCGCTCGGGAACCTGTACCGTCGCCGTGGCGACGTGGACCGTGCCATCCGTATTCACCAGAATCTCATCGCCCGTGAGTCCCTGAGTACCTCGCAACGCACCGAGGCGCTCCTCGAGCTCGGACAGGATTACATGAGCGCCGGTGTGCTCGACCGTGCCGAGGACCTCTTCAGCGAGATTGCGGTGGACGCGGACTATCGCATGCAGGCGTTACGCCAGCTTGTCGACATCTATGAGCGGGAGAAGGACTGGCCGAAGGCGATCGCGAGCGCGCGCAAGCTCGAGCAGGCGACCGGGAACCAGCTCGGATGGATCATCGCGCACTACTGCTGCGAGCAGGCCGGCCAGCACTGCGCCGAAGGCGATCTGGAGCGTGCGCTCAAGTACGCCCAGCAAGCGCGCAACATACACGCCGCGTGCGTGCGGGCAAGCCTGCTCGAAGCGGACATCCATGCCGAACGCGGAGAGCATGAACGGGCGATTCACTCACTGCAGCGGATAGAGGAGCAGGATCCCGACTACCTGCCCGAGGCGGTCGGCCGGCTGTATCGTTCGTTCCATGCCCTGGACCGAATCGGCGCGCTCGACGACTACCTCTCGAAGCTGTTGAGACGCTACGGCTGGAGCAGCCTGGCTCTGGCGCTGGCGGACATCAAGCGTGAGTGCGACGGTCGTCGCGAGGCGATTCGCTTCATCACCGATCGGCTGCGCCAGCGCGCGTCGGTGCGCAGTCTCGATCGTTTGCTCGACCTGGAGATCGAGGACCGGTCCGATACCGGCGAAATGGGCGGGCATCTCGATATCCTGAAGGGGCTGACCTCGGAGCTGTTGTTCGAGCGCCCGGTCTACAAGTGCCGTCACTGCGGGTTCCCCGCGAAGTCGCTGCACTGGCAGTGCCCGGGCTGCAAGCACTGGACCTCGATCAGACCCATCCAGGGCGTTGAAGGAGAGTGACGTTGGGGCGTAGCGAGGCCCGGGCGGGCGGTCCTCGGATCGTGATCGCGCTCGACTTCCCGTCGGCGGGCGAGGCGCTGGCGATGGCCATGCGGATCGATCCGATGCGATGCCGGGTCAAGGTCGGCATGGAGCTGTTCACCGCGGCCGGTCCCGCGATCCTGGAGGGCCTGCACCGGCTCGGTTTCGACACCTTCCTCGATCTCAAACTTCACGATATCCCGAACACCGTCGCCGGTGCGTGCCGGGCCGCCGCCTCGCACGGCGTATGGATGGTAAACGTCCACGCGGGCGGCGGGAGGCGCATGATGGAAGCGGCCCGTGAGGCGGCAGGCGGCGGTGACGGCCGGCCGCTGGTCATCGCGGTGACGGTACCGACCAGCATGGGTCGCGGCGATCTCCTGGAGATCGGTGTCACCATCGCGTTGTCCGACCAGGTGTGCTCGCTCGCGCGGCTCTCGTACGACTGCGGCCTCGACGGGATCGTGTGCTCGGCCGCGGACCTCGGGCATCTGCGCGACCGTCTCGATGCCGGCTTCCTCCGGGTTACCCCGGGGATCAGGTTCAAGGGCGGCACGGACGATCAACGCCGGGTCACGGCCCCCGGGGATGCGGTTCGCGCCGGCGCGGACTATCTCGTCGTCGGCCGGCCGGTCACCAGGGCGCGGGATCCGCTTGCCGTGCTCGACGCAATCGAGCGCGATGTCGCAGCGGCCGACGACTGATCGGACTCCGGCGCCTGCACGGCGCCCGCGAAGAAACGGAAAGCAGGTCCGTGGGAGGCGGCCGTCTCCCGCGCCCCCCGCATCCCCGCGCCCCCGCATCCGTGCGGCGTCTACAACGCTCGGACGAGTATTCGGGAACGGCGCTGGAAGTTGTAGAGGTCCCGCCGCTCGCGCGGCAGGGCCGAGTGGCCGGCCTCGACGAAGCCACGCTCCCTGAACCAGTGCGACGCCTGGGTCGTCAGCACGAAGAGCCGTTCCGCCCCGGCCGCCCGGGCCTCGCGTTCGACGAGATCGAGCAGCCGTTCGCCGTACTGCCCGCCGCGGTACGCGCCGTCCACGGCGAGGCAGGCGAGCTCGGCGAGCCGGTCCTCCGGGTAGGGGTACATCGCGGCGCACGCGACCACCGCGCCGTCGCGCTCGACGACGCTGAAGTGGGAGATCTCCGTCTCCAGCTTCTCGCGGGAGCGGCGCACCAGGGCGCCGGATTCCTCCAGCGGGCGGATCAGCTCCAGGATGCCTCCCACGTCGTCGATGGTCGCGCGCCGGATCGAATCGTAGGCGTCGGCGTTGATCATGGTGCCGATGCCGTCGCGGGAGAACAGCTCCAGCAGCAGGGCTCCGTCGATCCGCCGGTCGATGACGTGGACCCGGCTGACCCCGTTGCGGCAGGCGTGGATCGACAGCTCGAGCCGGCTCCCGAGATCGTCGTCGCGGCCGTCTCCGGCGCGGCGGAGATCGGCGGCGAGGGCCTTCGCCTCCTCGAAGGTGAGCTCGCGTACGAGCGTTCCCCCCGGGTCGAGCACCCCGGGCCGGTCGCAGAGGAATACGAGCTTCGCGGCGCGCATCTCGGCCGCGATCGCCGTCGCCACCTCCCCGGCTCGCAGGTGGAAGACCTCACCGGTGGGGGAGTAGCCGAGAGGGGAGACGAGCACGATGGCGCCGCCGGCGAGGCGTTGCCGGATCGCCTCGACGTCGATGCGCCTCACTTCGCCGGTGTGCTCGAAGTCCACCCCGTCCCGGATCCCGATCGGCCGTGCGGTCACGAAATTGCCGGAAGCGACCCGTACCCTCGCGCCGGCCATCGGGGAGTTCGCCACCCCCATCGAGAGCAGCGCTTCGAGCTCGACGTGCGCCGCGCCGATCGCCTCCTTGACCGCGCCGAGGGCGCCGGCGTCGGTGACGGGCACGCCTCCGGCGTGGCGTGGCGCGAGGCCCTGGGCCTCGATGCGCCGCTCGATCCACGGCCGGGCGCCGTGGACGACCACGAGATCCATCCCCAGGCTGCGCAGCAGCGCGAGATCGTGGACGGCGCCGTGAAGCCGGGGATCGTCGATCGATTCCCCGCCGATCTCGATGACGAAGGTCCGCCCGCGGTGGGCGCCGATGTAGGGCGCGGCGCGGCGGAACCACTCGACGAAGCCCACCGCGCCGCCTGCCGGGCTGGAATCGCTCACCGCGCCTTCACGTACGTCCGGAGGATTGGGTAATTATAGGCGCCGTGGAGGGTCTCCGGCGATCGTGTCGTGGCAAGCCGGCCCGATCCGGAGGATTGTCGTCACGGCGGACGTATCGGCGCCGCATGCGTTTCGTCGAAGCTCAAGGCGTGCCCGCGGTCATGCGATCGTTCACAATTCGTTCCCGATGAACGCGGTCTGCGGACTCCTTCGGGAAGCGCCGGGCGAGGCGAAGGGCATGGCCGCCGTCCTGGCGGCGCTCGCCGGCTACGGAGCGCACGCCGACGAGTGGTCGGACGGCCCCGTCGTCTTCGGTGGCCGGCGCGGGCCATCGGACGAGGGCGCCGATCCGCCGCTGTGCGTCGAGCCCGGCCTCGCGGTGGCCGCGGACGCCCGGCTCGACGACCGCGACGCGCTCTGCGGCGCGCTCGGCGTGCCTCCCGGCGCGTTTTCTGGGCTGGCTGCCTGATGGTCCGTCCGGCCGCACCGGAGGCAGGAATGCGCCCAGGCGGACACGACGAGACAGGCGAGATACCAAAACGTGGCGCGTACAAGCTGGACCGCCAGACCGCGGACGAGGGTGCCGTTGGCCCCTCGACCCTTGTCCGGGCGAGCCGAAAGGGAGAGCGGTAGCTACCGAAATTTGCGGTGCAACACACACAACACACACGAAGGGGGGACCGCGGCGCGAGTATGCTGTGCGAAGAATGACCCCGACGTAGAGGGGATCACATACGAACGGACAGGAGTAACTCATCATGGGGATGCTGAAACACCTCGCACGGCTGGTAGCAGGGAAAGGGCACCTCTGCCTCGCAGCACATGAGGGAGACACCGAGAAGTGCCGGAAGCTACTCGCGCTGGGGTCCGATCCGAACGAGGTGGATGGATGGGGAGTCCCCCCACTATTCATCGCTGTGGCAAAAGAGAGCGACGTTGCATGCATACAAGTTCTCCTTGAGGCAGGGGCAAACCCCAACTGGCGGGAAGAAGGGGACTGGAAAGGACAAACGGCACTGCACCGGGCAGCCGTGAAAGGACTCACAGAAGTGTGCATGGCACTGCTCGAGCACGGAGCTGATCCGAGCATCCGAACAACGGAAGGTGGGTGGACCGCGTATGACCTCGCGATGTTGAACGGGTCAGTAACATGCGCGGTTGTAATCGAGTCGTTCTCGGGCAGCAAAACGGCCGAGGCAGGCGCCAAGAGCACATAGGGAGCCGGTGGCTGATGCGCCACGCGCTAAGTGCGGTGCTGCCGCCGGAGGTCTGCCGGCATCTGGTCAAGGATGATCCGGCCCGGTACGAGCCGTTGCGCGATGTTCTCACCCGGGCGCTGTCGGCCATAGGGGAGGATCTTGCCGCCCGAGCATCGCCGCCGTCGCGGGCGTGCTACGTGGACGTGGCGCGTCTGCTGGACAGCCTGGATGCGGACCGGGTGCGGGCCGGCCGGCAGAACACTTCGCTTTGCAACGCCCTGCAGTTTCTCGATTGGTGAGCGGTTGCGGTACGCCGCTGCCGTTCGGCGAGGCTTCCGGCCAAGTCAGCGGGTTCCGATCGCGCGCTCCGGGCCGCGGCCGGTCAGGGAGCCGTGTCTCTACCTGCGACGACGGGAGGATCAGCTCTCGGGAGTGTAAATGTCATTACCTTGCTCCGCGGCGTTTGGATCGGAGGCGGCTTGGGTATCGTGAATCGTCTCTCCGATGACCCGGACGGTCGGCTTGGCCCACGGCTTTCTGGGCGTGTCGGTCAGCCCGGTCTCGGGGGGGGGGGGGGGGGGGCTGATGGGTTTCGTCAGCCATGATCACGTTCTCCGATAAGTGTCTGGTCGAAAGGCCCGGGGCGTTGACCCAACCATGCACGGGCGGTGCCGGGAACTATAGCAGCCATCTCGGCCACCCTCATTGAAGATAGGACTGGCGCGGGCTTGGCCACCCCGCCGCAAGGAAGCGATCGGGCAGGAGCTGGGCGTCACCATCCCGGATGCGCCGCCACCTGTAGCACCGAGGGCACGGCAGGGCACGCCTCATCGTCACCGTCCGAGAACCATCCGCTAAGCGTTCGGCAGGAAGCCAGGGCGCTACATCAGCAACAGCCCGGCAACCGCCAGCCCCAGAAGCGCGACCGCGACCATGACCGCGCCGAAGCCACGGCAGCGGGCGCAGCCGGAGAATCCCGGCGTCGCCGGCGCACCGCAGGCGCAGGGTTTAGCGTCCAACACCATCCCGTAGCGTGAAGGAAGCTGGCCAGCGCCCACCCCACGACCTGCAACGCCAGCGCCACGGCCACGACCAGCGCCGCGCGGTTCACGATGCGCCTCATCGAGCCCGCTCCATCACCGCCTCCGGCCCTTGCCTCGCGCCTGCCCGCGCGCATCCTCCGCGCTACTTCGCAGGATTGGCGTCTACACGCCGTTCTCAGCCACGGGCCCCCCGAAGTCCTACCAGTGCGGGGCGGAACGTCGCGCCTGATGGCACGTCGCGCGTTCCCCCGCGTGCCCGACGTCGTCGAGCACTGCGTACCGGCACCGGCCGCGCAACGGCGGGTAACAGCACGGGACCCACAGCGCCCGCCATCGGGGATGCCGCATGGTCGAGTAGCACGATGGCGCAACGACGGTTATCCTGCCCGTCGCACGGTCACCGGAGAAAACGCCTTGCTCGCGACCGCTTTCGACACCCTCACCGCCGCACGCGACCTTGAAGCGGCCGGCATCGAGCGCCGACAAGCCGAAGCCATCGCCGGCACGGTCCGCACCGCCACCGCCGCCGAGCGGGAAGCTCTAGCGACGAAGGCGGACCTCGCAGAGCTCCGCGCCGACCTCGCCGAGCTTCGGGCAGACATGCAGGCGAACCTTCACGCCGCCGTCGAACCGCTCGCCACGAAAAACGAGCTTGCCGAGTTCCGGGCCGCCACGAAGGCAGAGATCGCCGGCGTGCGCTCCGAGCTCGGGACGATCCGATGGACGGTCGGCTTGATCGCCGCGTTCCTGTTCGCCATCGGCCTTCGAGTGTTCGGGTTGATCTGACCCAGTGCCTGCCGCACCGCCCCTCCGCAGGACAGCTCCCGATACCCGATAACGTCAGATATGGCGGACGCCGGGATTCTCCGGCTGCGCCCGCTGCCGTGGCTTCGGCGCGGTCATGGTCGCGGTCGGCGCTTCTGGGGCTGGCGGTTGCCGGGCTGCTGCTGATGTAGCGCCCTGGCCGGAGCGGTGACGGGGCGAGCCTCGGGGGGTGAGGGCTCGCCCCGTCACGATTACCAGTCTGGCCGGATTACCAGTTGAGCTCCCGGCGATGCTGTTCGTTGACGATGCCAAAACCGCCACTGATCTGCTGCAGATCGCCTTCGCTCAGCGTGCCGTCGGGGGGAAGCACAAGGTGAGCGGTCTCGGCGCTCTCCTCGTGAACCTCGATCGTCAGCGTCTCCGGGATGGTGATGCCCAGCTCCTGCCTAATTGCGCCCTTCGGGTCGCTGACCAGCCGGGCGCGGAAGTTGGCATCCGTGGCTGCCTTGTCCGCGACCTTCGCCCGCATTTCATCCGGTGTCTCCATCGGTTCTCTCCTGTCGGTTGATGCCGCGCTTCAAGCGGCGTGAATACCCTTGGCGACCACCGATCGGGTGTCAACCCCAATTTCGAGGGCTCCGTCACTGCCCTGGCCGGACCGTAATCGGCGTAGATAAGACGGCCGCGACCTAACCATCCTGCCGAACGCCTTCCTCGGGGACCGCTCCGGTCGGTATAACTTGGCGCTGGCGCGCTCGAGGTCGAGGCGCTGCACAATCAACCCCGGCCGTTGGTCATCACTCGCCGGAGTGTCCCGAAGGTCGTGCGAGGAACGAGCCGACCGTAGGGATACGTAGGTGAGTGCCTGCATCGGCAGATGCGACGCGCCGATTGGTCATATTGCTGATTACGCGGCAAAGCGGACTGTGCCTGTCCCGTAGCGAAGCGAGCTTTTGCGGGACAGGCATAGCGCGTAATCGGCGATTATGAGCAACCCGAAGGGCGCCGCCAGGCGCTCGGCACTGTAGATCGCGGACGACGGCGAGCAGCGGGAGGTTGAGCCGGACAAGCCAAGTCTGTAGGGCGCAGTCCGGATCGACCGTAACCGCGGATCGTCGGCGGTAGCCTCCCTCCGCTCGCGAAGGTCGCCGGCGCAATGCGCATCGTCGAGGATCAAGGCGTGCCGGCGGTCATGCGATCGTTCACAATTCGTTCCCGATGAACGCGATCTGCGGACTCCTTCGGGAAGCGCCGGGCGAAGCGAAGGACATGGCCGCCGTCTTGGCGGCGCTCGCCGGCTACGGAGCGCACGCCGACGAGTGGGCGGGCGGCCCCGTCGTCCTCGGTGGCCGGCGCGGGCCATCGGGCGGGGGCGCCGATCCACCGCTGTGCGTCGAGCCCGGCCTCGCGGTGGCCGCAGACGCCCGGCTCGACGATCGCGACGCGCTCTGCGGCGCGCTCGGCGTGCCTCCCGCGGCCCGTGGCCGCCTCGCCGACGGGGACCTCATCGTGCGGGCCTGGAGGCGCTGGGGGCGGGACTGCCCGAACCACCTGCTCGGCGACTACGCCTTCGCCGTGTGGGACGCGGCGAAGCGCACGCTCTTCTGCGCTCGGGACCACGTCGGCGCCAGGCCCTTCTACTACGCCTTTCCTCCGGGCGGTTTCGTCTTCGCCGGCGCGGTGGAAGGCGTCCTCGCCGCGCCGGGCGTCTCCGGCGAGCTGGACGAGGAGTCGGTGGCGGAGCATCTGACGGGCATCGCCCTGCTGACGACCACCCGCACGTTCTTCAAGGCGGTGCGCAAGCTGCCGCCGGGCCATGCGCTCACCGTGGACTGCGATTCCGTCCGGCGAGAGGCTTCCTCCCCGCGCTCCCCGGCCCGGCCGGAACGGTACTGGCGCCCGGAACACGCGCCGCGGGCGCGGGCGGCCTCCGACGATGCGTACGCGGAGGAGCTCCTGGAGGTCTGCACGCGGGCGGTGGAGGACCGGTTGCGTGGCCCCGGCCCCGTGGGCGCGCATCTGAGCGGGGGCCTGGACTCGTCGGGCATCGCGGTGCTCGCGGCCCGGGGGTTGCGCCGCCGGGGGCACCCGCCGCCGCCCGTGTTCAGTTGGCTGCCGGCGCTGGACGGCGAGGCGCCGGCGCCGGCACATGCGAAGGAGTACGCGCTCATCGACGCGGTGTGCGCCCAGGAAGACTTGCAGGTGTCGCACTGCGCGCTGAGCCCCGGTGACGTGGTTGCCGTGCTGCGTCGCGACGGCGCCTTGCCCGGGGTACATGTCCAGATGAACGAGGAAGCGGTGCAGCGCTGCGCGGCGGCATCGGGGGTGCGGGTGCTGCTGTCGGGCTGGGGCGGGGACGAGGGCGCGTCGTTCAACGGCCGCGGCCATCTCCAGCATCTGCTGCTGAGCGGGCGCTGGCGGAGGTTGGCGGCCGAATGCCGGGCCCGGGGCATGGGCCCGCGGCGGTTCCTGCTCGACTGCGTCCTCCCGCTCGCGTTTCCCGACCTGATGCTCGACCTTCGGAGGCTGCGGCGGGGCAAGACGTTGCGCTCCCGGCGGGGGGTTGTCGACCCGGCGTTCAGGCGGCGGCTGAAGCCGCGGGCGGAGCCGCCGCTCCGCTATCTCGGCGTGCGGTACACCCAGTCGTGGCTGTTGCAGAGCGCGCATCTGAGCGCGCGCATGGAGGGGTGGGCGGCGAGCGGGGCGCGCCGGGGCATCGAGTACCGCTATCCGTTGCTGGACCGGCGGGTGCTGGAGTTCGCCCTGGGCCTGCCGCCGGAACAGTTCCGGCGGGGGCGGTGGAGCCGGTGGCTGATGCGCCACGCGCTGCGTGCGGTGCTGCCGCCGGAGGTCTGCCGGCACCTGGTCAAGGACGATCCGGCCCGGCACGAGCCGTTGCGCGATGCTTCCATCCGGGCGATGTCGGCCGTCGGGGAGGATCTTGCCGCCCGGGCATCGCCGCCGCCGCGGGCGTGCTACGTGGACGTGCCGCGTCTGCTGGACAGCCTGGATGCGGACCGGATGCGGGCCGGCCGGCAGAACGCTCCGCTTTGCAACGCCTTGCAGTTTCTCGATTGGTGAGCGGTTGCGGTACGCGGCGGCCGTTCGGCGAGGCGCCCGGCTAGGTCAGCGGGTTCCGATCACGCTCCGGTCCGCGGCACGGTGGGGGAACCGTGTCTCGACCTGCGGCGAGGGAAGGATCAGCTTGTTGGAACTTGGGCGTCTACGATTGTGGATTGTAGTAGCGTATCTCGTTGTTTTCCGGGGTGGCACCGGATAGGGTATGGAGAATCGTTTCTCCGATGACCTGGACGGTCGGCTTGGCCCACGGTTTCCTGGGCGTGTCGGTCAGCCCGGTCTCGGGGGGGGGGGGGGGGGGGGGGGCGAGATGAGTTTCGTCAGCCATCCTCATGTCCTCTTGGAAGCATCCGAGCGGAAGGCCCGGGGTCTTTGTCCGACTTCTCTCCGGTAGCGCCGGGGATAATAGCCGCAGTCGAGCGAATATCAAGACCGGATCGCCAACAGCGGGCCAAGCCGTCCCGCCCGCGAGGACAGTGCGCCATGAGGTGGTCGAAGGAAGCCCGATGAACCATGTCTACGGCGCGGGCGTGCTACGTGGACGTGGCGCGTCTGCTGGACAGCCTGGATGCGGACCGGATCCGGGCCGACCGGCAGAACATGCTGGTGTGCAACGCCTTGCAGTTTCTCGATTGGTGAGCGGTTGCGGTACGCGGCTGCGGTTCGGCGAGACGCCCGGCCGGGTTCGCGGATTCCGATCGCGCGCTCCGGGCCGCGGCCGGTCGGGGCATCGTGTCTCGACCTGCGGCGAGGGAAGGATCAGCTCTCGGCAGTGTAGGATGCCGTCTCGACAGGATCTGTGCCGTAGGGGCCGCTTTGGATATCGTCCATCGTCTCTCCGATGACCCGGACGGTCGGCTTGGCCCACGGCTTCCTGGGTGTGTCGGTCAGCCCGGTCTCGGGGGGAGGGGGGGGCGAGATGAGTTTCGTCAGCCATCCTCATGTCCTCCGGGAAGCGTTCCGAGCGGAAGGTTCAGGGGCTTTGTCAGAACTCCCTCTGACAGCGCCGAGGATAATAGCCGCAATCGAGCGGGTATCAAGACCGGATCGCCAACAGCAGGCCAGACCACCCCGCCCGCGGGGACGGTGCCCATGAGGTGGTCGAAGGAGGCCCGATGACCATGTCTACGGCGCCGGCCGCGACCTGGAGCGCACGATCACCACCCACCTGTTCGCGATCTCCCCGAACAAACAGCGGCTCCACCTTCCTGGCAGCACGACCCTCGCCACCAGCCGGGCGACCTGGAACCTGCCGCGGGAAGGACAGGCCGTCCACGGCTTCGCGGGACCCGCCACCTGGCGCGGCGCGTCCGCTGCCCGGACCGGCGGTTCCCCGCTGGATCTGGGCCGCCGAGCAACGCTGGCTCGACACCTTGACGAGACGAGGGCGCCCTGCGACTGGCGCCGCACCCGCGAGGCGTGGTACTTCCAGGCATACGCCCGCGACCCCGCCGCAACGGTGTTCACCACCAAGTCCCCGCCGTTCCTGCTCAACGTCGGCGCGCTGGCGCGCCACTTCCGCAATGCCAGATTCCTGTTCGTGGTGCGCAACCCTACGCGGTCTGCGAGAGCATCTGCCGGGCCTGCGCGAGCCCCACGGCCCGTGCCGGGATCCGCCCGCCACCTGCCCCGAGGGGCCCGCTGCGATCCACGTCGCCACCTGCCTGGCCTGGCAGCGCCGCAAACGTCGAGGCGTACCGCGAGCGCGGGGTCTTCTTCACCTACGAGACGATGTGCGCGGAGCCCGAGCGGGTGGCGCACGCGATCCGGGCGGGGGGCGGGGGGGGGGGTGGTCCCCGCGCTCGACGACCTGAACCTGCGCCGGCGCCTGGCGGTGAAGAGGTACGACGAGATGCTCACCGACATGAACGCCCGGCATATCGCGCGCCTCGACGCTGAACAGCTCGCGGCCTTCAACCGGGTGTTCCGGCGGCATCGGGACGTGCTCGACTTACTTCGGGCTACGACCATCGTGACGGAGGGGCGCAGCACGCCCTGATTGTGCGTAACTCATGCGGATTCTGATCACGCGCTCCGGGCCGCGGCCGTCGGGGAGCCGTGTCCTCGACCTGCGGCGACGGGAGGATCAGCTTGTTGGAACTTGGGCGTCTAAGAATCTGGACTGTATGTGTCGTTCTCGAGTTGTTCCGATAGACACCGATTGATATGGTGAAGCGTCTCTCCGATGACCCGGACGGTCGGCTTGGCCCACGGCTTTCTGGCGTGTCGGTCAGCCCGGTCTCGGAGGGGGGGGGGGGGGGGGGGGGGGATGAGTTTTCGTCAGCCATGATCACGCTCATCCGATAAGTGTCTGGTCGAAAGGCCCAGGGCGTTGACACCGACCATGCACGGCGGCACCGGGAACTATAGCAGCCATCAAGGAGTCTGCGCAGTAGAAGACATTGCGGGCGGCTCGATGACGTTTTCGGGCTTAGCGGGAATTGGCTGGGAGCAGTCATCGTTCGGGCGAACTGGAGCCGCCTGCTGTTGCCTTCGAGGAATCCAGGCGGTGTCGATTCAGCGGCTTCCAAGGTCCCGAGGTCCCATCCCGACTCCTTCATCTCTTCCACGGCGTCCTCGTACCCGCCCGGCGAGTGCGTGCAGCCGCTCGACCGCTTCATCCGCCGCAGTCCGCACTTCCCGGCTTCGTTCCGGATCGCTCTTCGCATCGACCTCCCGTACTTGCCAGGCTCTGCCGATCTTCATTGCCATCCCTCTATCCAGCTCCGCCGGGTACGCAAGGGTGCAATACGGCATCGTAGACGGTGCGAGGCGGCGCGCCTCCCCGCTGGGATTGGATCGAGAAGTTCTTGCCATGCAAACATCACATGGTCCCAGAGTTCCCATCCACCGACTCCGGTGCGTGTGAAGCAGTCTTCGAGTGACGGTCCTCCGTCCTTCTGGTATTTCCCGCGTGTGCCGAGCGCCTGTGCGAAGTCCTCCTGGTGGATCCTGCTCCCGTCTTCACTGCGGTCGAACCGCTCGATGACCAGGGCGCTGCATGCTCCGAACCGTTCGATACTCGTCTTCGCGGCTCGCAGACCTGCCCGTCGTGCGATCTCCATGCAGGTGTGTTCGTTCGCGACCAGTCCCGGGAACCCCTGTTGCTCCGGCTTCACGATGTGGCTGGAGACGTACCCTCCGATCGGCCAGCTCCAGCCTTCCTTCTCCTTGACGAGGGCGAACTTGGCCTGCGCCCCGGCCAGCGACAGCGTCAGGCGTCTTTCCCCCGAACGGAGCGGGAACCGGTCCATCCGGCGGATGTAGTGTTCGATCTCCTCGGTGCTTGCCGGCTCTTTCCCTGCGCGTCGTGGCTCCCCGGGGACGCGCACCTCCACCGCGCCCGCGCACTCCGCTCCGATGGCCCGGAGCATCGAGTACGTGGACATCGAGGCGGCGGGCGCCTGGCGAGCGATCCGCTCGCGTTGCTCGCCTTCGGGCAGCAGTCCCTCGAACCACTTGCCCGCCTCGCGCCACGCCGAGGGGCCTGCCTTCAGCGGCAGCCGCGCGGACAGTGCCGTCGCGTCGGGCCGCGCGAGGTATGTCGGCTCGTACGCGAACACCAGGCTCTCGCGTGTCTTCCACAGTGCCCCGACGCGCTCGCCATGCAGGAACACGTCCAGCCGCTCGTCGGTGTTTGCCACTTCCCCTTACCCGTCAGGGTTTCGTTATGCGCTCATGGGCAGAGGACCATCCGTGGACCATCATCCAGACCTACGTGGGTTTGCCTTCCTCGCCGGGGGATCAGACGTTGCGCAGCAGGAACTCCCGCTCCCACGAGCTGATGACCTGGAGGAACGCCCGCAATTCGCATTCCTTCACCGCGCTCCAGGCGCGGACGAAGCGTTCGCCGAGCACGTCGATGAGGGGCGGGCATTCACGCAACGCCCGCAACGACTCGGCGAGGCTGAGCGGCAGCGCGTAGGGCATCCTGTATGCGCTGCCCTCGACGGCGGGGGTCGGCTCGACGTCCTCGGTCATGCCGAGCAGCCCGCAGGCGAGGGACGCGGCGATGGCCAGGTAGGGGTTCGCGTCGGCGCCCGCGACCCGGTTCTCCACCCTCGTGGAGGCGGGGTCGCCCAGCGGCACCCGCAGGCCGGCGGTGCGGTTGTCGATCCCCCACTGCACGTTGATCGGCGCGGCCAGGTACTTCGTGATCCGGCGGTAGGAGTTGACGTTGGGGGCGAGGAACGACATCGCCGCCGGCAGGTAGCGTTGCAGGCCGCCGACGTGCGCGTGGAACAGCGGGGTCCGCTCGCCGTCGCGGGTCGCGAACACGTTCTCGCCCGTATGCGCGTCGACCACACTCTGGTGGACGTGCATGGCGCTGCCCGGCTCGCGCTCCATGGGCTTGGCCATGAACGTGGCGTAGACGCCGTGCCGCGTCGCCGCCTCGCGTACGGTGCGCTTGAACAGGAACGCCTGGTCCGCGAGCTCCAGGGGGTCGCCGTGCGAGAGGTTGATCTCGAGCTGGGCGGCCCCGGCCTCGTGGCTCAGGGTGCCGAGCTCGATCTCCTGGGCCTCGCAGAAGTCGTAGACGTCGTCGATGAGCGGGTCGTACTCGTTCAGTGCGTCGATGCCGTAGGACTGGCGCCCCCGCTCCACATGCCCGGACCGCCCTGCCGGCGGTTCCAGCGGGTAGTCCGCGTCGTTGTTGCGCTTGACGAGGTAGAACTCCAGCTCCGGCGCGACCACGGGCCGCCAGCCCCGCTCACGGTAGAGATCGAGCACCCGGCGCAGCACGTATCGGGGCGTGGTGGTCACCGGAGCGCCGCCGGCGTGGAAGCAGTCGTGGATGACCTGCGCGGTGGGCTCCGCCGCCCACGGCACGAGCCGGATGGTGTGCTCGTCGGGGCGCAGCACCATGTCGCGGTCGGAGGGATCGACCGCGCTCCAGTCCTCGGGGTAGTCGCCGGTCACGGTCTGGAGCACCAGCGCCTCGGGGAGGTTGACCGCGAGGCCCCGACAATAGGCCGCCACCGGCATGATCTTGCCGCGGGCGACCCCCGCCATGTCGGGCATCAGCGCCTCGACCTCGGTGATCGCGTGCTCCCGGCACCAGTGCTCGATGGAGTTCATGCCGCTTGCCGCATCGCGTGTTTCATGGCACGACCCCGCCATGTCGGGCATGAGCGCCTCGACCTCGGTGATCGCATGCTCCTGGCAGGGATGTTGCGCCATTTCGCAGAATACCGGAATATCGAAATGCGGGATCGGAGACTCCACCCAAAAGCGGCAGGCGATATGGGAATGGCTGCGGAAACACCAATGAGTGGCGAACACGAGAACAACATTTCCCGCTTCCCTGGCGCCAAGGGTCCATCGGGCAATGGCCTTCGGGACGACGAATTCGGAAAGCGGCTCGCCAGAATCGAAGCGCAGATGGAACACGTGGCGACGCGCGAAGACATCCAGAAAATCAAGGTATGGTTCTTGGTTGGTGTGATTGCGGCCATTGGCGTGGCCGTACCGGCGGCGATCGGAGTCGCGTTCGCGGCGGTAAGGCTGTTTGTCCCGTAATCGCTACGATTGCGCCCTCGCGAAACACTCCCTACCCGTCGTCATACGCTCCGGAGCCGTGGCGTCTCGGCCGGGCCGCCGTGCCGCCATTCGGCGCGCTCGCGAACCGCCGCCCCGAACGCCTCGAACATCGCGCGCGAGGCCGGATCCTTCAGCGCGTTCCATTCCGGATGCCACTGCACCGCGAGGGCGAACGACGCGGCTCCCGCAATGCTCACCGCCTCGACGAGACCGTCCGGCGCCCGCGCCTCGACCACCAGCCGCCCGGCGAGCCGGTCGATGCCCTGCGAGTGCAGCGAGTTGACCTCGATCGCCTCCCGGCCGACGAGCCGGTGGAGGAATCCGCCCCGCACCACCTGCACCGCGTGTACCGGCGCGTACTGGCCGGCGAGGTCGAGGGACGGGTCCACGCGATGGTCGAGCATCCCCGGCAGCTCCTGGACGTGCTGGTGAAGCGTCCCGCCGAGCGCGACGTTCACTTCCTGGAAGCCCCGGCAGACCGCGAGCAGCGGCACCCCGCGCTCGAGGCAGCCGCGCACGAGCGGCAGCGTGGTCTCGTCGCGATGGGGGTCGTGCCGGGTGCCGGGGCGGCTGGGCGGAGTGTCGTAGTGGCGGGGCAGCACGTTGGAAGGGCTGCCGGTGAACAGGAGGCCGTCGATCGCGTCGAGCAGGTCGTCGCCGGCGACGGTGCGCCCGACGGCGGGGACGAGGAGCGGCAGCGCCCCCGCCGCCGCGCTCACCGCGCCGACGTACCTTTCCAGGGCGGCGTGGTGGATGCGGCCATCGACCTCGATCCGGCACGCGGTGATGCCGACGATGGGACGGTTCATGGGATTGCCTTCCGCGGCGCCTCCGCCGCGGCCTCCGGCCGGAACCGCGGCGATCTTATACCAGCGCCTCCGCTTTCCGCGCTTGTCCGCCCCCACGTTCACCGGCCTCCGCCCCGTGCCCGCCTTTCGGGGCCCGGAGTCGCCGGGGATTGTGTCCGGAACGTGTGGCGGGATCTCCGGGCGGCTGGCAGCGTGGACGCTGCCCGGCTTCGTGGACACATCGGTGACGCCACAGGCACCGTCGGGGGTTCGTCCGCCTCCGGCGCCCGCGTCGCGCGGGGCGCGGCGGTCAATGCTTCCGGGCCGGTCATGCCGGCATTGCAGGTCGTGCCGGAAGAGCCGGACAACGCGCCGTGCGCACGGAGCCGGAACCCGCGGCGGAGACCGGGCCGCGGGTGCCGAAACGACGTCAATGCCAGATATCCGGCATGGACGCCTTCTTTCTGGCCATGAACTCCCCGAGCGCCTCGTCCACGGAGGGATCGAGCGGTGGCGGCTCGTAGGCCCACAGGGTCTCCTTCCACTTCGCATTGGCGCGCATCATGGAATCCTTGCTGCCGGCTTCACACCAGCTCTCGTAGGAGCCGGTATCGGCGATCTCACACTCGTGAAAGGCGGTCTCGTAGCGGGACAGGGTATGGGTACAGCCGAAGAAGTGGTTCCCGGGGCCCACCTCCCTGAAGGCATCGAACGCAAGCGCGCCGGGGTCCAGCGCAAGCCCGGCGAGCAGCGTGTGGACGGCGCCCAGATGGTCCGCGTCCAGCACCAGCTTCTCGTACCCGATGGTGAGCGCCGCTTCCAGCCAACCGGCCGCGTGCAGAATGAAGTTGGCGCCGCACAGGAGCGCGGTATGGAGGGACGTGACGCTCTCCTGCATGGCCTGGGCATCGGGAAGCTTCGACGACGTGAAGGCGCCGCTGCATCGAAGCGGGAGCCCGATCCTGCGCGCCAGTTGCGCGGCGGCGAACGAGCCGAGGGCGGACTCCGGCGTGCCGAAGGTCGGCGAGCCGGTCTTCAGGTTCACGGTGGTCAGGAAGTTGCCGAACACCGCGGGGGAGCCCGGGCGCTCGAGCTGGCCCAGCGCCACCCCCGCCATGACCTCGGCGAGCGATTGCGCAACCGCGCCGGCCATGGACACCGGACCCGTGGCACCGCCGAGGATGAAGGGAACCACCACCGGACACTGGTTCGCACGGGCATAGGCCCTCAGCGAGCCGGACATCGCGCGGTCGTAGACCAGCGGCGAGTTCATGTTGATGTTGCCCATGACCACGCAGTGCTCGTCGGTGAACCGCTCGCCGAACACGATGCGGGCCATGGCGATGGAGTCCTCCGCCCGCTCCGGAGTGGTCACGGACCCCATGAAGGGCTTGTCGCTGTAGCGCAGATGGGCGTAGACCATGTCGAGATGGCGCTTGTTGACCGGTTGATCCACCGGCTCGCATATCGTGCCGCCGGAGTGGTGCAGCCAGGGCGAATCGAAGGTCAACTTGACGAGGTTCTCGAAGTCGGCCAGCGTGCCGTATCGCCTGCCGCCGTCCATGTCGTGCACGAAGGGCGCCCCGTAAGCCGGCGCGAAGACCACGTTGTCCTGCCCGATCAGCACGGAACGCTCGGGATTGCGGGCGTGCTGGACGAAGCTCCGCGGAGCCGTCCCGGCGATGATCGCCTTGAGAAACCCGGGGTCGAAGCGCACGCGCTCCCCCCGTACGTCGGCGCCTGCCTCCCGCCACAACGCCAGCGCGGCGGCATCGCCGCGAAACTCGATGCCAACGTCCCTGAGGATCCGGTCGGTGGTCCGATCGATCAGATCCAGCCCTTCCTCGCTCAACAGGCGATAGACCGGAATCTTGCGTTGCACTCCGGCCACCGCCGGGGGGCCGGCGAAGGCTCGCCGCCGCTTGCGCGCGCGTGCGCCGGTTCGGCGCCGGGGTCCGGCGGGGCGAATGGACGTGGCGCCTTGCTTCACCTGGGCTCCGTCATCCCGAAATCGAAAGCGGGTCGAAGCGGTTCGCGGCACGGATCGGGCGCTGCCCGAATGGTGACCCGCACTGCAACCGCGCGGCCGAACGATACGCCGGTGTCCGGATCGCGAAACCGCGGCGGCGGGATCATACTTCGGCGCACCGTACGAGTGGCGAGTCTGAACGGGTCGCGGCACTCACGATGACATCGTTGTCCGGATCTTCCATGGCGCGACGGGCGCTCATCGACAGCCGCGCATTTCCAGCCGGCCACCAGAGGAAAGCGTGCGTGTCCAGCAAGAGGCGCATCGCTTGCGCACGGCCTTCCCAGAGCGCCAACTCTTCCTCCGGCGCGGCTCCAGAATGCTGTCGTCCACGAGGATCTTTCCCTATCGAGTTGCCGTCAAGGTCAGGAGAACTGTCCAATGCTATATGAGCATGAACTAAAGGGCTGAATCCAACGCTATGTGAGCATGAAAGGGCACTACCGCTTCCATTGGTGAATACGAGTGGGCGAAGGGCGGCGCGGACAGGCCGCCGGCGCCAGGGATCTCGATCGAACGCCCTGCATGGGACGACACGCCGCGCCGTTCTGGTTTTTTCGGAATCGTGCTACTACAGTCGGCGCGTACCATCCCACTCGAACCGGAGTCCGTCATGGCAGGCCCGATCAACCGTTTCAGCGCCCGCATCACCCAGCCCAAGTCCCAAGGCGCGTCCCAGGCCCAGCTCTTCGCCACCGGGTTCACCGAGGCGGACCTCGACAAGGCGCAGATCGGGATCGCCAGCGTCTGGTACGAGGGCAACAACTGCAACATGCACCTGCTCGACCTGGCCGCGAAGGTGAAGGAAGGGGTCGAGGCGGTCGGGGTGAAGGGGATGCGCTTCAACACCGTCGGGGTGTCGGACGGCATGTCGATGGGCACCGAGGGGATGTCGTTCTCGCTCCAGTCGCGCGATCTCATCGCGGACTCGATCGAGACGGTGACCCGCGGCCAGTGGTACGACGGCCTCGTCACCATCCCCGGTTGCGACAAGAACATGCCCGGATGCCTGATGGCGATGGGCCGGATCGACCGCCCGTCGATCATGGTCTACGGCGGCACCATCCGGGGCGGGCGCACCGCGAACGGCCAGACCGTGGACATCGTCAACGCCTTCCAGAGCTACGGCCAGCTCCTCGCCGGCACCATCGACGAGGACGAGCGGGCCGAGATCGTGCGCAACGCCTGCCCGGGGGCCGGGGCCTGCGGCGGCATGTACACCGCGAACACCATGGCCACCGCCATCGAGGCGATGGGCATGTCCCTGCCTTACAGCTCCTCCACCCCCGCCACGGACCCCGCCAAGATCGATGAATGCCGGCGGGCCGGCGCCGTGGTGCGGGCGCTGATGGAGAAGGACCTGAAGCCGCGCGACGTCATGACCCGCGCCGCGTTCGAGAACGCGATGGTGATGGTCATGGCGCTCGGCGGCTCCACCAACGCGGTGCTGCACCTCATCGCGATGGCGCGTGCGGTAGGGGTCGAGCTCGCCATCGACGATTTCCGGTCGGTGAGCGACCGGATCCCCTACATCGCGGACCTGAAGCCCAGCGGCAAGTACGTCATGGAGGACCTGCACCGGGTCGGCGGGGTGCCGGCGGTCATGAAGTACCTCCTCGCCGAGGGCCTGATCGACGGAGACTGCCTGACCTGCACCGGCCGCACGATCGCCGAAAACCTGGAGGGCGCGGCCCCGTTGGCCGAGGGCCAGCGCATCGTGGCCCCGCTCGCCGCCCCCATCAAGGAGAGCGGGCATATCCGCATCCTGCGGGGCAACCTCGCGCCCGGCGGGGCGGTGGCGAAGATCACCGGCAAGGAAGGGCTGCGCTTCGAGGGTCCGGCCAGGGTCTTCGACTCCGAGGAGGACATGCTGCGCGCCCTGGAGGAGGGGAAGATCGCGAAGGGCGACGTGATCGTCATCCGCTACGAAGGGCCGAAGGGCGGGCCGGGGATGCCGGAGATGCTGACCCCGACCTCGGCGGTCATGGGGGCCGGGTTGGGGTCCGACGTCGCCCTGATCACCGACGGGCGCTTCTCCGGCGGGTCGCACGGCTTCATCATCGGGCACGTGGTGCCCGAGGCGCAGGAAGGCGGTCCCATCGGGCTGATCGAGTCCGGTGACGTCATCGCCATCGACGCGGAGGCGAACTCCATCAGCGTCGCGGTCCCGGACGGCGAGATGGCGAGGCGCCGCGCAGCCTGGACCATGCCCCCGTACAAGGAGACGCGCGGCACCCTGTACAAGTACATCAAGAACGTGTCCGACGCCTCGCGCGGGTGCGTGACCGACGAATAGATGCATGCCGTGGCGGGCCGGGGGTACGCGCTCTTCGCGTGCCTGCTCGTCTCCTGCTCCATCCGCGCCGAGGCGCCGCCGATCGATTACCGGATCGCCGTCGAACATCCCCACGACAAGGCGGCGTTCACCCAGGGGCTCGTCTTCCACCGCGGCGCCCTGTACGAGAGCACGGGTCTGCGGGGGCGGTCGTCGCTGCGCAAGGTCGAGCCGGCCACCGGACGGGTCGTCCGCAAGCGGCGGCTGTCCGACCGCCTTTTCGCCGAAGGTCTTGCGCTGGTCGGCGACGCGCTGTACCAGCTCACGTGGACCGCGGGCCGGGCGTTCGTGCTGCGGGTCGAGGATTTCTCGCTCGTGCGCGAGCACCGCTACGCGGGGGAGGGCTGGGGTCTCGCCTGGGACGGCGAGAAGCTGGTGATGAGTGACGGCAGTGCGACGCTTCGGTTCCGTGACCCGCTCACCTTCCGCGTCGAACGCGAGGTCGAAGTGCGCGACGGCGCCCGCGCGATCGGCTCGCTCAACGAGCTCGAATTCGTCGAGGGCGCGGTGTACGCCAACGTCTGGCGCTCCGACCGGGTGGCGCGCATCGACCCGGCGGGCGGCGCCGTCACCGGATGGCTCGATCTCGCGCCGATCGCCGAGCGCGAGCGCAACGCCGGTGATGCCGGCGTGGCCAACGGCATCGCCTGGGACGGGCGCCTGCTCTACGTGACGGGAAAGCTCTGGCGCTCGGTCTACGGGCTGGAGCTGCGCCGCTGAGGGACCCTTCCGCTCCGGATGGCCGCGCCGGCAGCAGGGCGGAGCGCACGACGAAAGATCCTGGACACGACGGAGACGTCAATGCAGATCGAGCTCTGGGAAGCGATCCTCGCCGGGGTGCTGGTGCTCATCGTCCTGTTCTTCTTCGGGCCGGGCGCGAAGCGGGCGGTGGAGAAGGCGCCGAAGGCCGATGCAGGCGACTGGAAGGCGGCGCTCGTGCCGATCCTGCTCGTGGCCGGGTTCGTGGTGCTGATGATCCTGATGATCGGTTGAACGGATCACGCCGCACGATCCGTATGACCGCCACGCCTCGATTTCGCCTTGGCCAAGGCTTGTATGCATGGCTCCTCGTTCCCTCTGCCGGTAGTCATCCAGTGTAGTCCGCTTCATGGCGAGGGCGAAGCAGTGCGGCAGGTGCGGACGTAGCCGGGTTCGCCGAATCCCGGATCATGCGTAGTACCGCTCCAGGATCGCGGCGGTGAAGCTCGCCCGCAGGTAGAACCCCCGCGGCAGGGTCGGCTCCCGCGCGCCGCTCGCACCGACCGCGAGGCGCCGCGACGCGGCATTCGCGGCCTTCGGGCGGATCTGAAGGCACTCGCCCTCCCGGGCCGAGATCTCCTCCACCCTCCCGAGCATGACTCGATCCATCAGCGTCTCCCAGTCGCTCGCCAGCGCCAGCTCCTCGCCGGGGGACGGGCTCCACAACAGCGGGGCGCCGATCCGGCGCTCGGGCAGCGTGATCGCGCGGTCTCCTTCGAAGGGCATCCACAGCACGCGCGCGAGCTTGCGGCGCACGTTCGAGTCCCGCCAGTCCGGAGCGGCGTCACCCGCGAGCGGGACGGTGCATACGTAGGTCGATTCGAGCGGCCGGCGGTCGGGTCCGACCGGGATGGTCTTCAGCTCGACGGAGATCAGCCGGAAGTCCGGCTCCGGCCGCGAGCCGGCGTTCGCGCCGAGCGCGTGCTCGATGACGGTGCCGGTCCAGCCCTTGCCGCGGCGGGTGTTCGCCGGCACGGCCAGCCCGTGCTCGACCGCGACGTCGCCGAGGGTGCGCCCGGCCAGGGCGTCGGCGCGGGCGAGGAGCTCGGCTTCGCTACGGGGCGGAAGGACGCGGCGCGGCTCAGGCATCGGCTTCGAGCGGCGCTACACGCGGGCCGACATCGGGCCACCGGCGGCGGTGGACGCGGCGTTGGGCCAGATGTCGGGGCCGGCCACGCGGGCGCTGATGCGGCGCCGGTATGCGGTGTTCGGCGACACGCGATTCGAGCGTTTGGCGGGGCTGTCGAACGGTCACTTGTACAACCTGCGCCGGTCGGCGACGTATCGGCGCCGGCGCACGGTGGTGACCAGGACCCAGGCGACGCACAGCACCATCGGGCAACGGCGCGAGCCCCAGCCTGACGGCCAACCCGGCTATGTGCGCGTCGATACCGTCCACCAGGGCGACCAGGACGGGGCCAAGGGCGTCTACCACATCAACGCGGTCGATGAGGTGACCCAGTTCCAGTTCGTGGGGACCGTGGAGGCCATCTCCGAGAGGTTCCTGCTGCCGGTGCCCGAAGGACTCATCGAGGCGTTTCCCTTTGTGATTCAGGGCATTCACGCCGACAACGGCTCCGAGTACATCAACCACCGCGTCGCCGCCCTGCTCAACAAGCTGCGCATCGGGGAGTTCACCAAATCACGCCCCCGCCACTGCAACGACAACGCCCCCCGGTCAAGCCGGGGGCAGGCTCTCGCCGAGAGCAAGAACGCCGGCGTGGTGCGCAAATCCATCGGCCACGGCCACATCCCGCGCCGCTTCGCCCCCCTGGTCAACGAGTTCACCCGCAACACACTCTCGCCCTTCCTCGACTCCCACCGCCCCTGCCTGTTCCCCACCCACGCACTCGACGACAAGGGGCGGGTCACGAAGCGCTACCGCGACAGCGACGTGATGACCCCCTACGACAAGCTCAAGTCCCTCGACAACGCCCAGCGCTTCCTCAACCCCGGCGTCACCTTCGATCAGCTCGACGCCATCGCCCACGCCGTCAGCGACCTCGAGGCCGTCAGCGCGCTTCATTCCCGGGCCACCGCCACCGGCAGGGACTTGATGCCGTTGATGAAGTTCGAGCGGAGCCGTGCCTCGGGGCCGGCCTGGCGGATGGATCGGACCCGTCCCGCGAGCTCCTGCAGCACGACCCGAAGCTCCAGGCGCGCCAGCCACATGCCCAGGCAGGCGTGCGGCCCGCCCCGGCCGAAGGCCATGTGGGGGTTCGGATCGCGGGTGAGGTCGACGCGGAAGGGATCCTCGAACATCGATTCGTCATGGTTGCCGGAGATGAACCACAGGAGCACCTTGTCGCCCGCTTCGATGGTGCGCCCGTGCATCTCGCAATCCTCCGTCGCGGTACGGCGAAAGTGCATGGTCGGGGAGCTCGTGCGCAGCAGCTCCTCCACCGCGGTGCTCCATAGCCGCTCGCCGGCGCCGCGAAGCTGCTCGAACAGGGGCGGGCGGTTGGCGAGGACGTGGATGGCGGAGGCGATCGCGTAGCGCGTGGTGTCGTTTCCTGCCGCGATCAGCAGGGTGAAGAAGTTCTTGAATTCGAGATCGTCGAGAGGCTTCCCGTCGGCGAGCGGCTCCAGCAGGAGGCTGATCACGTCGTCGCGCGGCTGCCGGCGCCGGACCTCCGCCTGGCGCTCCGCGTACTCGAAGACCTCCGCCCCGGCCGGGGAGCGGAAGGGCATCAGCCGGAAGGCGTCGGTATCGACCCGATCGACCACGTGATCGGTGAAGTCCGGATCGCTGTTCCCGATCATCTCGTCGCCCTTGGCGGCCAGCCAGGCCCCGTCCTCCTCGGAGACCCCGAGCACGCTGGCCAGCATCTTCAACGGAAGGGGCTTCGCGATCTCCGCGACGCAGTCGAACTCGTCCCGGACCAGGGCCTTGTCGAGCATGTCGCCCACGAGGTCCCGCACCCGCTTCTCGCAGGTCTCGATGAACGGGCGCGCGAAGCCGCGGTTGACGAAGCGGCGCAGCCGGGTGTGCTCGGGCGGATCGTGCTCCATCATGGTGAGCCGGGCGACGCGCTCCTCCTCCGACATCTCCTCCAGCCGGATCCCCTGGCGCGAGCTGAAGCGCCGGAAGTTCCGGTTGACAGCGACGATGTCCGCGTGGCGGGTGATCGCCCAGAATCCGGAGCCCTCCCGCTCCTCGAACCACGCCACCGGGTCCTCGCGCCTCAGCGTCTCGAAGGTCCGGTGGGGGACGCCGGCAACGAACGCATCGTGGGAGGAGAGATCGGCGACGTCCCGCGATTCAGGGGATGCGGAGGATACGGAGACGGACATGGCTACATCGGCTCCCGCCAACGCCACGACGCGATGTCGCGCCGGTTCCGACAGCGCCTGATCGTGGCGGAACTTCGGACGTTTTCACGCTTGGCGGGCATTGCCGGCATGGCTGTCGTTCGGTTGCGAATGAACCGGCGGCATGATAGTTTGGAACCGAACGAAATGTCCATCGCGGGCATGAGCCGGGGGAGTTTCCGTCGGGCACGAGAACATTCGGAAGCAGCCGCGGTTCGACGTCCGGATCGCCGGAACATGCCGGTCTCCTGCTCGCGAACGTTCGAACGAGATGACGAGGAGTGATTCTCCAGAACATTCGGAAGCAGCCACGGTTCGACGTCCGGATCGCCGGACCGTGCCGGATTCCTGCCCATGAACGTTCGAACAAGATGACGAGGGGTGATTCTCCAACCGGCTCTTGATTCCGATGGCGCAGAATCGGGATGGATACCGGATCCTCCGGTCCGGTCATGCCGGGTCGGGAATCGAGTCTCGATACCGGACCGGGGCGTGGCGGGAGTGGCCGGCAAGGCCGGTGACGGACCCGGCGGCAGACGCGGCAGCGACGGCTGCCGCGACCCCGGAGGAGAGGACGTTGGGAGACATCGCAGGCGCCGGCTTTCTGTCGCACGTGCCGACCATCATGCTGCCGGAGAAGACCCGGCGCGCGCTGAACGAGGGCCACGAGATCAGCCTCGTGCCCGGGCTCGAACGGCTTCGCCGCGAGGTGCTCGACGAGATCCGGCCCGATACCTTCGTGGTCTTCGACACCCACTGGTTCACCACCGTGGAGTTCGTGGTGACCGCCCACGCGCGGCGCGCGGGCCGCTACACGTCCGAAGAGCTTCCCCGCGTCATCCGCCGGCTCCCCTACGATCTCGCCGGGGATCCGGCCCTGGCGAGGCGCATCGCGGCGAAGGTGGGCGAGCACACCGCCGTTCGCTGTACCGCCAACGACGACGACTGCCTTCCGATCCACTACCCGACCGTCAACCTCGCGCACTACCTCGACCGCGGCGAACGGTGGATCTCCGTCAGCATCTGCCAGACCGCGCGGGACGACGACTTCCTGGCGGTGGGCGCGGCCCTCGGGCAGGCCGTCGGCGAATCGGACGCACGGGTGGTCCTGCTCGCGAGCGGAGGCATGAGCCATCGGTTCTGGCCCCTGTCCGAGTTCGAGCGGCACGAGGCCTCCGATCCGATCCATATCCGCACCCCCGAGGCGAGGGCCGCCGACGAGCAACGCTTGGCTTGGTGGGCGCAGGGCGACCACGCGGCGGTCATCGACTCGATGGACGCATACCGCCCGCACAAGCCCGAGGGGATGTTCGGCCACTACCTGATGATGGTGTCCGCTCTGGGCGGCCGCGACTGCATCGCGGCCGGAAGGCGGTTCAGCGCCTACGAGAACGCCGCCGGCACCGGCCAGGTGCACGTCTGGTTCGACCGCCCGGCCGAGGGCTGGAGCAACTCCGGCGATTCGATCACTTCAACTACAGGAGGAGAGCAATGAAACACAGGTCGACACCGGGCGCGACGGCGCGCGCCGCCGCCATGACCTTCGCCACGGTGCTTGCCACGACCCTGGCCATGGCTCCGGCCGGCGCCGCACGTGCCGAGTATCCCGAGAAGCCGGTGCAGTTCATCGTGCCCTGGCCCCCCGGCGATCTCGAAGACGTGCTGACCCGCATGATCGCGGAGGAGCTCCAGAACGAGACCGGCGTCGCCGCCGCGGTGGTGAACAAGCCGGGCGGGGGAGGGGGACCCTTCCCGGGCGCGGCCGAGGTCGCGCGGGCGCCGGCCGACGGCTACACGGTGGGCTCGTTCGTCATCGGCGTCCCCACCGTCGGAGCCCTGCTCGGGATCGAAGGCATCACACGTGACACGTTCGAGCCGGTCGGCATCTTCCTCACCTATCCCTTCGTGCTGGCCGCGGGCGGGGACGCGCCGTACTCCGACATGGCCGGTCTCGCCGCCCATGCGAAGGGCAACAAGGTCGCGCTGGGGCACTTCGGCTACGGCCTGGTGCCGACCCGGGCTTCGCTCATCGCGGCGATGGAGCTCGGCTTCGAGTTCGGCAGCGAGGCCGCCTTCGACGCCCTGGACTGCAATACGCTCGCGGCCGACGACGCCGACGTCATCAACACCACGCTCCAGCTCGTGCTTCCCTGCCTGGACGGGATCAAGCCGCTGGCGGCGATCACGGAGGAGCGCATCGCGCTCCTGCCGGACACCCCCACCCTGTCCGAGCAGGTGCCGGGACTCGACATCTCGCTGTGGAACGGGCTGTTCGTCCCCAAGGGCACGCCGCAGGCGGCCAAGGACAAGCTCGCGGCGGTGGCCAGGCGCGTGGTCATGAGCGACGAGGCCCGCAAGCTCTCGAAGGAGACCGGGGCGCTCGTCTACTGGCAGGACGCGAACCAGGCTGCGGCCCGCATCGACGCCGACTACGAGAAGATCCGGGAGATGTTCGAACGCATGGGCGATCTGTAGCCTGATCCGGCGACGGTCCCGGGGAGCCCGGGACCGTCATTCGGTTGCCATTGTCATACGACATATGACAATGTGGGTATGAAGCTCAAGCACAAGGGGCTGCGCGCGCTTGCGATGACCGATGCGGCGGCGGGTGTTCCTGCCAATCTGGCGCCGCGACTGCGGCACATCCTCACGAGGCTTCAAGCCGCGACCAGTCCAGCCGAACTGGCGAATTGGCCGGGCTTGCGAGTGCATCCTCTCAAGGGTGACCGTCGCGGATACTGGGCCGTGCGAGCATCCGGCAATTGGCGCGTGGTCTTCCGCTTCGAGAGCGGCGAAGCGGTGGAGGTGGACCTTGTGGACTACCACTGAAGCGGAGGCGAACGTGGACGAAAGCGTAGCAATGATCAATCCGGCCCATCCTGGTGAAATCCTGCGCGAGGAAATCGAAGCGTTGGGGTGGACGGTCTCGAAAGCGGCTGCGGAGGTTGGCATGACCCGTCAAGTGCTCTCGCGCATTCTGAACGGGCATGGGGGCGTTTCAGCGCGGTTGGCGCTCGACCTCGAGGGCAAAGGCATAGGCAACGCGCAAGTGTGGATGCGGATGCAGGCAGCCCATGAACTGGCGAGGGAACGTCGGCAACGCGATGGCGCCGCCGCGGCACCTCGGCCAGCCGCGCCCGCCGCGGACACGTCGCCATAATCGGCGCCCGGCGGGGTGTTCGTCAGCGTCGCCCCGGTGCGGCTCTCGCTGACGCGATGTGCCGTTCTGTTTTCTCGTCGAAGTCATCCTCCTGCGCGCTTGGCTCGAACACGAACAGGATGAGCAGTCTTCGGTAAAGGCCGAACTCGCGATCTTGCCGCGCCCCGGCCAACTGCCGAGTAACGTCGGTCGCTTTTCATGTGGCTGGATCGTCGCGCCGCCGCGGGCGTTTCGCCCGCGAGACGTTCGTATCTTCGCTTGCGGAGCGGGTGACGCCATGCGGCAGGACGACGGCAATTCCGGCGCCGACACCGAAGCCGGCGCGGTGCCGGCGCCGGAGCTGTTCGCCGTTCGGCGCCGCCCCGGAGACCTCTTCTTCGCGGGCCTCCTGTTCGTCCTCGCCCTGTTCCTGCTGAGCCGGCTCCCGGCCGAGACCCGGTGGTTCGACCGGGTCGATCTGCCGTTGCAGCCCCGCTTCTGGCCCGCGGTCGTCCTCGGCGCGTTCACGCTCTTCTCCGGTCTCCACCTGATGCAAAGCTGGCTCGCATGGAACAGGACCGTTCCTCGCCCATCTGCGGCGTCGGCTGGGAGGCGACCACGCCCGTCTACGTCGCTGGCCGGGACGCCCGCGAGTCCGCGTAGCGGAATCGCCAGGCGACCGCGCCAGCGGTCGCCGCTGGCCGGGGGGCGCCCGGACCATCTCGACACCTCGTTGCTGCCGGCCGGCGAGCTGCTGCGCTGGCTGCGCCCGCTGGAGTTCGCCCTGTACTTCGTCGCCTACGCCGCCTCGATACCGTGGCTCGGGTATCTGCTCTCGACGGCGGTCTTCATGCCGCTGCTGGGGCTGCGGACCGGCATCCGCTCCCCCTCCGGCCTGGGCCTGCTGGCGGGGCTGGGCATCGGGATCGTGCTCGTCTTCAAGACCGGCCTGGAGGTGCGCATGCCGCCCGGGGCGCTCTACGACCTCTTTCCTCCGCAAGTGCGCAATTTCCTGATCCGGAACTTCTGACCGGGGCCACGGATCCATGCAGGAATCGATCGCGGTCGCCGAGCAGATCATTCGGCTCGACGTGGCGCTGGCGGTCACGATCGGGGCGGTGGGCGGCGTCGTCATCGGCGCCATCCCGGGGGTGGGGCCGGCGGTGGCCATCGCCATCCTCCTGCCCGCGACGTTCCAGTTCGAGCCGCTGGTCGGGATCACCCTGCTGCTCGGCATCTACGGAGCCTCGATGTTCGGCGGGGCGGTGCCGGCCATCCTGATCAACACCCCCGGCACGCCGGTCAACGCGCTGACCACCTACGACGGATACGCGATGACCCGGCGCGGCGAGGCGAGGCGGGCGCTGTCCGTCGCCTGCAGCGCCTCGTTCGTCGGCGGGGTGTTCTCGGTGGCCTGCCTGCTGGCCCTGTCCCCGTACCTCGCGCGCGTCGCGCCGTACTTCGGCTCGCGCGACGTCTTCATGGCCGCACTGCTGGGCGTGGTGATGGTCGTGCTCGCGCATCGGCGGCAGACCGTCGCCGCCGCGATGCTGGTGTCGCTCGGCATGTTCCTGAACACCGTCGGCCTCGAAGGGGTTCGCTTCAGCCACCGGTTCACCTTCGGGCAGTCCTGGCTGAACCCGGGCTTCGACCTGATCACGGTCATCCTGGGGCTGTTCGCGATCTCGCAGGCGTTCAAGCTGCTGGTGGACCGGGAGCCCCCGCCCCGGTTGCCGCGCATGGAGCCGGGACGCGGTGGCGGGTTTCGCGAGATCGCACGACACCCGCGGCTCGCCGGTGTCTCGTCGTCCTTCGGCGTGGTCATGGGCATCATCCCCGGGGTCGGCGAGTTCCTTGCGCAGTTCTTCTCGTACACCTTCGCCCAGAAGACCTCGCGTCATCCCGATCTGATCGGCCGCGGCTCACCGGAAGGGCTGATCGCCTCGGAAGCGGCCAACAACGCGGTGCCCGCCGCCGCCATGATCCCGCTGCTCGCGCTGGGGATCCCCGGCGAGGCGCTGACCGCCATGATGCTGTCGGTGTTCCACGTCCATGGGGTGATTCCGGGGCCGAAGCTGTTCGAGACCCAGCCCCACTTCCTGCAAAGCCTGTTCGTCGTCCTGCTCGCCGTCAACGTGCTGGTGCTGGCGTTCCTGAAGCTCTCCACCGGATGGCTGGTGCAGGTGGTCAGGGTGCCGTCCCGGTATCTCGGGGTCGCGGTGCTCACCCTGTCGCTGGTGGGGGTCTATTCGCTGCGCGCTAACCTGATCGACTGCGCGGTGGCCGCCGCCTTCGGCATGTTCGGCTTCATTCTCCGGCGGCTCGACCTGCCGCTGGTCCCCATCGTGCTCGGCATGGTGCTCGGCCGGATCATGGACGAGAAGTTCCGCGCGAGCCTCGCGCGGGTCGAGACCCCGCTCGACTTCATCGACCGCCCCATCTCCGCGACGATCTTCGCGATCATCGTGGTGAGCCTGCTGGCCCACGTGGGCGCCCTGATCCGCGAGCGCCGGAGCGCGGAGGCGGAGTCCTCCCGTGAGTCGGGGTAACCGGAACCGGGCGCTGGAAGCGGCTACCAGTGATCGATCATGATCCCGAGACGCGCGTCGCGCTCCGGTCCCATCCCGAACAGGAAGTCCGCCGACATCGCAGCAGGCGCGGGTGAACCGCACCCCGCGTGCGGCGAGCCGGTCGATGTTCGGGGTCTCCAGGTGCGGGTGGTCGTAGCAGGACAGGTAGTCCCACCGGAGCTGGTCGTACATGACGATGCTCAGTCGCAGAGCAGCTCCGCCATCACCCTTCCGCTGGCCGGCCCGTTCAGCATGCCCCGGATCAATCCTCGACCGGCCAGTCCTCCCTCGTCTGTGCGCCCCAGGGCTCGCGGGCGAAGATGCGCCTGACCATCGGCTCGAAGTACTCGAGGGGACGGGTCTCATAGCCCGGGTCGAACGCCATCTGGTCGTAGTCGCCTGTGAAACGCACCGTCATCTCGTACGCCGGATGGTCCCGGAAGCGATCGCGCGCATTCTTGTCCAGTCCAATCTTGTCCCAGAAGTAATACCCCTGAAAGATGTCGTGGTGCGTGAGCATCCAGTACGTATGCCGCGACACGAACGGACGCAGGACGTCCGCGCCGACGGCCGCGTGGTTGCGCGGGGCGAGCGAATCGCCGATGTCGTGCAGGAGTCCCGCGACGATGACCTCCTCGCACTCGCCTGCGTCCTCGGCCCGGGTCGCGGTTTGCAGGCAGTGCGCATGGCGATCGATCCGCCCGCCCGGGAACGTGTAGTGCAGCGATTCCATGAAGGCGAGAATCCGCTCCGGGGTTGCAGCCATGAACGGCTTTGCGAGCGCCGCCTCGAGTGCGTAATCTTCGACCGTGCCTTCATCCATCCGCACGTAGCCCACCTTTCGCAGTTCCTCGACCTCGGCCATCGTCGATCTCCTCGGTTTCTCGTTTTCGCCCGGATTCGAGAGCCGGACGCATGCCGGCGGTATCACCGCTTCGCGGCCCTTTCGTGTGTTCGAGCCGCTCGTCCCAACGCTACTCCACGCGCGAGGACCAGACAACGGAACTTGCCCGATGTGATCCGGCGAGCGGACGTCCGCCCCGGCTCACGCGGAGGCGCGCCGTCCCGCGGCCGGCGTTCGCCGGTCCGAGCGACGTTCGCGCGATGCGGGTCGCGCCCGTCCATGCCGAGGGGTGGCCGGCGGGGCTCGTTGCAGTGCCGGATACGGGTCCGGCACACCCGCAAGCCACCTCCGACGCAAAGCAGGGAAGTGCGGGCTTCCGGTGAGTGCCGGGGTTCCGGCTCTTATCGAAATCGGGCAATCAGTCTCAGCCCCCGGGGGTCGAGAGCCGTACCGAGCCCCGCGCCTTGCTTCACGCACGCGCCGCCCCGCTCGTACCAGACTCCGGTCACGGGATCGTCGCGGAGCCCGTCCGCGCCGTAGAGCTCCGCCATCGGCGCGCGCACCGCCATCGCGGTGTGGATCGCCGCGGCGGTGGCGGCGCTTCCCTCGTTCATCTGCCCAAGCATGAACGGCACTCCGTGCGCGCGCAGGCGCCGTGCCGCTTCGAGCACCGGGACGATGCCGCCGAGCTTCACGAGCTTGAGGTGCGCCCATACGCGGCCGCGGTAGCCGATGACGCGGTCCACCGCCGCGAGCGAGTCGACGCCCTCGTCGAGCATGATCGGTGTGTCCAGCTCCTCGACCAGCATGTCGAGACCCTTCCAGTCGTCGCGCGCGAGCGGCTGTTCGACATGGTCGAGATTGAACACCCGCATCGCCTGCATCCGCTCTCCGGCTTCGCCGGCGGTCCAGCGCGCGTTCGCATCGACCGCCAATGAACGCCCGCTCCCGATGAGGGCGCGCAGCTTCGCGAGCCGTTCGAGATCGCGGTCGAAACTCGCGACCCCGACCCGGAGCTTGAGCTTCTCGAATCCGCGGTCGACGCAGCGCTTCGCAAGACGTTCGAGAGTGGCGTCGTCGCCCCAGGAGATGCAGTGGTTGGAGGCGATCCGCCCGGTGAACCTTCCGCCCAGATACTCGCCGAGCGGGATCCCTGCACGGCGGGCGTGCACGTCGTGCAGGGTGCAGTCGATGAGGCAGCGCGCGGGCGTGCAGGTGTCGGGGAACCGGGCGTGGATCTCCTCCGGTGGGGGCGGAACGCTCCAGTCGATGCATTCGAGCATTGCGGCCACGTCGGCGCGGATGCGAGCCGGGGGAACGCCGGTCAGGTATTCGACGTTCTCCCGAACCTCGCCGAGTCCGACGGTCTCGCCGTCACGTTCGATCAGCAGGTAGAGCTCATCGAGCCCGGCGATCGCGCCGGATGCCGCGGTGTGGAGGACGAGGTCCGGCGGATAGTGGAGCGATGCCGCGAACAAGCTGGCGGTGTGGCTCATGACGCGCCGCCGGTGGTGGGACCACGATGTTGAAGAACTTCGAGCAAGGACGGCGCTCGGTACGTGTCGAACATCCGCTGGAGCTCGGTGCGATCGCGGGTGCGCGCGAGCCCCGCAATGGCGCGGAAGCGCGGTTCCAGTGATGCCCCTCGACGGGCCGCCGCCGCTTCTCCGCCCGGCCTGCCGAATGACTGCTGCGTAAGTTCCAGTGATGCCCCTCGACGGACCGCCGCCGCTTCGGCTACCCCTTACGCGTCGGAGTACCGGCGCCCGCACTGGTCGGTCGTTGGATTGGCGCCGTACCGCGGTGTCGCCAAACACGGGGACATCACCGTCGGTAGGGGCGACGCATGCGTCGCCCCTACAGCATCGTTCCGGGCCGGGCTATCTTTCTGCGGCGCAGACTCCCAGATCGGAAAACAAGTTAGCCCATCTTTACCACTGCGAGCCGCGATTGGGTGGGGATTCGTCGCGATTTCGCCGATTTTCGCGTGTAGGTGATTGATGTGTCGTCGAGGAAGCAGATGTAGTGCCATGTAATGTATTTGATGTCTTGCGCCTGACCCGCCCCCCGATACCGTGTGTGCATGTTCATCCGGCGCACCCGTACCCGCAGCATCGGCGAGTCCTTCACCTTCCGCCTCGTGCGCTCCGAGCGCATCGGCTCGAAGGTGCGCCAACGCACCTTGCTCAACCTGGGACGACACTTCGACGTCGCACCAAGCGAATGGCCGGTGCTGTGCCGGCGCATCGACGAGCTCCTCACCGGTCAATGGCCACTGCCACCCGATGGCCCCCGGCGCTCGAATCACACGCCCAACGCATCACCGCGCTGCTGCTCGCCGATAAGCGCATCGGCGCTGCACCCTCGCCGGCGAGCCAGAGGCGCGACTTCCAACCCGTCGACGTCGACTCCCTGGAGCTGATTCGCCCCCGCTCGGTCGGCGTGGAGCACGCCGGCCTGTGGACGATGGACCAGCTCGGCCTGCGCACAATGAGAAATTGTGGGATGGGGTGGTAAAGATGAGTCAGGGCGCACTCCACCGAGATCAAGAGACCGGGGATGGCGGTCAGGATCACGCTGAGAAATGGACGCCCGCATGAAACTGGGGGAGCATGCTGTCCATCCGATCGGGAGACGACACATGGCCGAGAAAGAGATTCTCTGTGCTTACGGCGTGGATTTCGATGCCGTCGCGGGCTGGCTGGGCTCCTACGGAGGAGAGGACTCGCCGCTCGACATCTCGCGTGGACTGTTCGCCGGCGAGGTCGGCGTCCCGCGGTTGCTGGACCTCTTCCGCGAGTTCGCCATCCCCGTGACCTGGTTCGTTCCGGGACACTCCGTCGAAACGTTTCCCGAGCAGGCGGCCGCGATCGTCGAGGCCGGCCACGAGGTCGGCCTGCACGGCTACAGCCACGAGAATCCGATCGCGATGACGCCGGACCAGGAAGAGGCGGTCCTCGATCGCTGCATCGAGTTGCTCGAAAGGCTGACCGGTGAGCGGCCCGCGGGCTACGTCGCGCCGTGGTGGGAGTTCAGCGCGGTGACGGCGGAGCTGCTGCTCGCCCGCGGCATCGAGTACGACCACAGCCTCATGCACGACGACTTCCACCCGTACTACGTCCGCACCGGCGACACGTGGACGAAGATCGACTACTCGAAGCCCGCCGGGCACTGGATGAAGCCGCTCGTGCGGGGCCGGGAGACGGATCTCGTCGAAATCCCCGCGAGCTGGCATCTCGACGACATGGTGCCGCTCATGTTCATGAAGACGGTGCCGAACAGCCAGGGGTTCGAAAGCCCGAGAGTCGTCGAGGAGACGTGGCGCGATGCGTTCGACTGGGTCTACCGCAAGTACGACTACGCGGTCTTCCCCATGACCATTCACCCCGACGTCTCCGGTCGGCCGCAGGTGCTGTCCATGCACGAGCGGCTGTTCGAGCACATGCGCTCGAAGCCGGGGGTGCGCTTTGTCACGATGCGTGAGGTCGCCGACGATTTCAGGCGCCGGCGGCCGCACGAGTGATCGATGCGCGCCCCGCATCCGTTCCCCGATGCGGCGAGGCGGCGGCATTCGTCCCCCGGCACCTGGCTGCCTGCTTCGCCGCCTTCGACTGCCGCCCCATATCGTGTTGCTCGCCGGAGGTTCTGACCACCCGCGGTGAGACGGTCTTCGGTGTTGGCCACCGTTCGCTCGGCACCCTCACGGGACGGCTCGTTGCGAGCGCCCGGCGACGGCATGCGGCGACCGCCCCATATCGTGTTGCTCGCCGGAGGTCCCGGTCACCCGCGGTGAGACGGTCTTCGGTGTTGGCCACCGTTCGCTCGGCACCCTCACGGGACGGCTCGTTGCGAGCGTCCGGCGACGGCATGCCACGTCACGCTGAAGCCCGGATTGGCCGGTTCGCAAGGGCGCTACGAGATTTCCGGAAAACAGCAGGCGGGATCGAAGTCCGCGAAGTGGTCCATCGTCTTGCGGTTGCACTGTTCCTGCTCCGCCGTCCCCGGGACCACCGCGGTCGAGCACCGGTACCGGCCGCGGCAGACGGCGCCCCCGCCGGTCTCCTCGATACACACGGCGGCGACGCCTGCGACCACACCCCCCTGACGCTCGACGAGCCGGATGCCGGCGTCCATCGTGCCGCCGGTCTCCACCCACTGATCGACGAGCAGCACCCGGGTCCCCGGCGCGAACGCCGGCTTGCGCATCTCCATCTGCTGGGTGCGGCCGGAGTAGTTCACGAAATCGACCGAGTCGGTGTCGACCGGCATCTTCCCGGCCTTGCGAATGGTCAGGAACCCCTTGCCGAGACGGGTCGCGATCGCACTTCCGAGCACGAACCCCATGGCGTCGAAGCCGGCGACCACGTCGATCTTCGAGGGGTCGAAGGGCGCGGCCAGATCATCGACCAGTGCATGAAATGCGCTCGCGTTGATGTAGATCGACGACGGATCCAGCCACGCGAACCGCTCGCCTCGAACGTTCGGAGCCATGAGCGGCAGGTACCAGCCGGCGTCGGGGCCCGGCTCCGGCTCTCCCGCGCCGGCCTCGCGGCATACCGCCAGGAGCCGGCGCAGCCGCATCGGCTCGATGTCGTAGAAGTTCCCCGGGCGGTTGATGCCGGTGGCGACGAGGACCGCGTCCACGAGCTCGGCGTACGAGCCGGCGTTGTCCGGCGTGACGCCGGAGGCGACGGCGAGCGCCTGATCCGCGCATCCCGCGCGGAACGCCTCGATCTTGGAGCGCTCCGCCGATCGTCCCGTCGCGGCCCCCGAGGTGGTGGCCGCATCCATGTGCCGGGCCGCGATCCTCGCCGCGGTCTCGAAGTCCTCCGGCGCCACCGCCCGCTGCTTCTTGAAGGCGACGCCGCCGAGATAGAGTCCGCTCCAGCCGCTCTCCCGGCGCGCCTCGGCGGTCGCGACAGCCTCGCGTTGCACGTCCGCGCGCTCGTCGATGCGGGCGTCGTCGGCCCAGTACGCATCGACCACGCAGCCCGAGCGTTCGAGGTCCCCCAGCACCGGGAACGCCCGCGCCCCGGTCACGGCGAGGAAGTTGACACCGAACCAGAGCGAGGGGAACCGCTCGCGCACCTCGCGAACGATGGGCAGCAGCCGCTCAAGCTCGAAATCGTGGTTGATGAGGAAAACACCGTGCGCGCCCTCGCGCACCGCGACCCGCACGTTGCGAACGACCTGCCCGCGGTCCCGTGCGTGGATGACCGGCAGCACCGCGGGTCCCACCGTCTTGAATCGTTTTCGGAATTCGAATCGGTTCACGGCGTCGCCCCCTCCCGGAACATCCATCGGACACGGCCCTGTGCCCGCAACCGTGAATTGGCGGGAAATGCAGGCTACCATCGCCGCGGCGATCCCGCGTAGCGGGCCGGTCCGCTCGCTGCCGCGGCTCCGCCCCCGGAAAATTCATGAGAGCACGCCATTCGTACGAGGAGAGGATCCAATGACCGAGAAACGGCGCCGGACGGCGCTCCAGCAGACCTCCCGCCGGAACTTTCTCAAGACCGGCGGTGCAGTGGCCGGCGTGCTCGCCGCGCCGCTCGTACTCACCGGCCGCAAGGCGTTCGCGGCCCCGACCGAGATCAACATGCTTGCCTGGTACGGCCACGGCGAGCCGGACGTCGTCGACGAGTTCGAGAAGATGCACAACGTGAAGTTCAAGCCCAAGTACTACGCGGGCGGGGACAACATGCTGGCGCTCATCGCACAGTCGCCGCCGGGGACGTACGACGTCATCCTCTCCGACGCCGAGTTCGTGCAGCAGCTCGACGCGGCCGGCTACATCGAGGAGATGAACCCCGCCGACTATCCCCTCGACGATCTGTTTCCCGAGTACCGGAACTTCCCGGGGCACTGGAAGGACGGCAGGCTCTACTCGGTGATCGTCCGCTTCGGCTATCTCGGGGTGTCGTTCAACACCACGATCGTCAGCCACGAGGAAGCGAGCGACTACAACGTGCTGTGGGAGGAAAAGCTCGCGGGCAAGGTCGGTCACTTCGACTGGCATCTGCCGAACCTCGGCTGCCTGAGCCTGCGCGACGGGAACAACGACCCGAGCCCCTTCGACATCGGCGACGGCCAGTGGAAACGGCTCCGGGAGACGACCCTCTCGCTGAAACCCCAGGTCGGCGGTTTCTTCGACTACGGCGGCACGTTCTCGTCGCTCAAGAACGGCCAGATCCACGCGATGTGCGGGATTGGAGACTGGATCACCGGCGTGCTGCAGAAGGACGGAGCGCCGGTCGATTCGGTGGTTCCGAAGCAGGGCGGCATCCAGTGGACGGAGTCGTTCTCGATCGGCAAGGGATCGAAGAAGCAGGACCTCGTGAAGACGTTCATCCAGTACATGACCTCAGGTCCGGGCCAGGTGCGCTCCGCCCAGATGGCGGCATACCCCGGCATCCTCCCCTATCGGTCGGGCTGGAAGGCGCTGCAGGCGGCGAACCCCGCGGAGGCCGAGCGCCAGGGCATGGTCTCCGGCAAGAGGAACGCCGTGGATCTCCGCCGGGAGGGACACATCCACTTCCGCGACATCCCCAGGCAGCAGAGCCTCGAGGACTGGAACGACTTCTGGTCCGAATACAAGAACGCATGACGTGGCGCGGGCGGGCGGCCTGCCGCCGCCCGTCCCGATCTATCGGGAATGTGTGCCCTCCTCGCGGATCTCCCGAAACCGGACCGAGGCCGGCCTGCATTTCCCGCCGGCAGGCGTAGCGGGGACACGGACCGGCCGGAAGCAGTGGAATGGACCGGCAGACCACCGGGCCGGCGGGCGGATTCGCCGGAGAGGGCGGAGCCGGAGCCCGCGGGCAATTCGAACCCTTGGCGCTCGAATTTCGACACAGGGTGCGGAGGCGTTCGTGAACCGGCTTCCGGTTCCGGCTGCCCCGGGCCGGGCGGCGTCGTGCCGAGAGCGGCGGCAGACGGGAATCGGT
This sequence comes from uncultured Gammaproteobacteria bacterium, assembly GCA_958295465.1. GTDB lineage: Bacteria > Pseudomonadota > Gammaproteobacteria > HK1 > HK1 > HK1. Next base: position 4,211,358 of record OY282353.1, on the reverse strand, counting down.
GAGCAATGCAGGCCAGAGGCGTCAGAACCGTCTCGTTCTACGGTCTCACCTGGGCCATGCCGATGGTCCTGTGGCAGCTCGTGTTCTTCGTCTTTCCGCTGTGCTTCCTCCTCGCGCTCACGTTCTGGCTGGTCAGGAACTACCGGATGGTGCCGGGGTTCGACACCGTCAACTGGGTCAAGATGTACTCGCGCGGATATTTCTGGGACGCCTTCGGTTTCACCTTCACGATGGCGCTGCTCTCGACCGCGGTGACCAGCATCCTCGCCTTCCCCTGCGCCTGCGCGCTGGCGTTCAGGACCTCGCCGGCGGTGCGTCGGTGGGCGATGTTCTTCCTCATCATCCCGTTCTTCACGAGCTACCTCGTGCGCGCCTACTCGTGGCAGATCTTTCTCGGCGATACGGGAGTCATCAACGGATTGCTCTCGGCCGTCGGGGTCGGTCCCTGGCCGATGCTCAACACCAGGTTCGGGACGCTGATCGGCTATCTCACGCTCAGCCTTCCGCTGGTGGTGGTCCTGCAGCTCTTCAGCCTGGCGAGCGTGGACCGCAATCTCGTCGAGGCGGCGTGGAACCTCGGCTGCGGCCGGCTGAAGGCGGTGTTCGTGGTGATCGTTCCGCTGGCGAAGGTGGGGCTGATCATCGCGGCGACGTTCTGCTTCATCCTCTCCTTCGGCGACTTCGTGAGCCCCTACTACCTCGGCGGCAGCAAGCCGCCGACGTTGAGCATCCTCATCGTCGACACCACGAAGTCGGGCCAGCAGTGGCCGCGCGCGGCGGTGGTCGCGGTGACGATGATCGCCACCCTGTTCGCCGTGGCCTTCACCGCGGTCGCGCTCGCGTACCGCAGGCGCGCATGAGCGCCGAGCGCGCCACCGCCTGGTTCCTCCGCGGCTACGTCGTGGTGGTGTTCGCATTCGTGTTCGCGCCCATCGCGGCGAGCTTCGTGTTCTCGTTCAACTCCGATCGCTTTCCGACCCTTCCGCTCGGACACTTCACGCTGCACTGGTACGAGACCATCTTCAACGACCCCGACGTATGGGAAGCGTTCGCCAACAGCGCGATCGTGTCGGCGTGCACCGCGGTGATCGCGACGTTCATCGGCTTCTGCACCGCGTATACCGACTACCGCTTCAGGTTCTTCGGCAAGAGCGCATATCTCGGGCTCGCGCTGCTGCCGCCCACCATCCCGCTCGTGATCATGGGGCTCGCGATGCTCGCGCTGCTCTCGCGCATCGGGATGTCCGGCCGGCTCGACTCGATCATCGTGGCGCACGTCGTCCTCTGCTCGCCCTTCGCGATGGCCGTCATCCGGCTCCGGCTCGCGCAGATGGACCCCAGCCTGGAGGCGGCGGCGTGGAACCTGGGAGCGAGCGAATGGCAGGCGATGGGGGCGGTGATCCTCCCCTTCACCGCGCCCGCGATCGTGGCGGCGCTCTGCCTCACCGCCGCGGTCTCGTTCGACGAGTTCGCCGTCGCCTGGTTCGTCTCCGGGCTCAACAAGACGGTGCCGGTCATCATCCTCGAGATCCTCCAGGGCAACGTCGATCCGCAGATCAACGCGATCGGGAGCATCGTGTTCATCACCTCCATGACCCTGGTGGTCGTCGCCCAGATCCTCATCATGACGAAGGCGCCCCGGCGTGCCTGAGCCCGGACATGAGCCGCTGGTGGTCTTCGAGGGCGTGACCAGGCGCTTCGGCGACACCGTCGCGGTGGAGCGCATGGACCTCGCGATCGGCGAGGGCGAGTTCGTCGCGATCATGGGATCGAGCGGCTGCGGCAAGACGACCACGCTACGCATGCTCGCGGGCCTGGAGCGCCCGAGCGAGGGCGAGATCCGGATCGAGGGCCGCCGGGTCAACGAGCTGAGCCCGGCCGAGCGCGACACCCCCATGGTGTGGCAGACGCTGGCCCTGTTTCCGTTTCTCGACGTGCGCCGGAACGTGGAGTTCGGCCTCAGGATGCGCGGCATCCCTGCGCCGGCCCGGCGCGAGAAGGCGATGGCCTGGCTCGATCGCATGGAGATCGCGGAGCTCGCCGATCGCGACGTGGCCCAGCTCTCCGGCGGCCAGCGCCAGCGGGTGGCGCTGGCCCGCGCACTGGTCACCGAGCCCCGCATCCTGCTGCTCGACGAGCCCATGAGCGCGCTCGACGCGAACCTCGTCGTGCGCATGCAGGCGGTGCTCGCACGCCTGCAGCGCGATCTCGGGATCACCTTCGTATACGTGACGCACAGCCAGTCCGAGGCGTTCGCGATGGCGGACCGCGTGGTCATCATGAGCCGCGGGGTCGTGGAGCAGATCGGTACGCCCCAGCAGGTCTATCGCAGCCCCGCGAACCGGTTCGTCGCGGAATTCGTCGGCGCCAACAACATCATCTCCGGCATCGTCACCGATTACCGCGAAGGCGTCGTGACGGCGGAGACCGCGCTCGGCATGCTCCGGGCGACGGTCACCGGCGACGTTGCGCGCACTCCGGGCGGCGGGATCACGTTCGTGGTCGGCGCCGATCGGATCGCACTGAGCGGGCAGCCCGCGGGAGCGGGCAACGAAGTGCGCCTCGCACTCATCAGCGAGGAGTTCATCGGTTCGGTGGTGACGCTGCACTTCGAAGCCTCCGACGGCAGCCCGTTCCGGGCGCAGAAGCAGCAGCGCGAACTCGATACGCTGGCTCTCGAAGTGGGCGCGACGATGTGGGCGTCGTGGCCGGCGGAGGACGTCCACGTCCTGCCGGGGGAGTGAACGGAGCTGTTCCGAACGCGACTCCCGAGTGGGACCGGGGATCCCGGACGACGGCTCAGGCGAACCACTGCACGAGAGCCGAGCCGGCCGGAAATTCGGCGGCGGAGACCCGGCAGCCGGAAACGTGGGACCTCGGACCGCGCTTGGCCCAACGGCCGGGGAGGCCAGGGCCGACGCGCGTATCGCCAATCGCCATCTGAAAGGGCTGCGCAGCTTCGCGCAAGATCACCCCGAGGTCGCTCGTCGCGTGCCGGTGTGCCTGGAGCCGCGGCCAAGGCGCACCGAGGACGGCATCGACGTGCTGCCGGCCGAGGACTTCGTGGCGCGACTGTGGCGGGGCGGGCTCGGCTTCGGTCGAGTCCGAAAGCTTTTCACACCCGCCGACAGGCAGGGGACAGCGGGAGGTGGGAGAGATGGAGGACATCGGCGACGTCCTCGACCTGGACCGGTATCCGCTGGACAGGCCGGCGAGCCCGCGGGGCAGGGCGCTGGTGGCGGAATGCCGCGCCGCGCTCGACCGTGACCGCCTGTTCAACCTGGAGGGCCTGATGCGGCCGACCGCCGTCGCGCGCTGCGTGGCCGATCTGAAGCCGCTGATGGAGACCGCCTCCTTCCGGCACGCCCGCTCGCACAACGTCTATTTCCTGGACCGCGGCGAGGGCGCCACGGAGGACCACCCCGCGCTACGCCGCTTCGAGACCGTGAACCGGACCCTCTGCGACGACCGGATGACCGGCGCCGCGGTCCACCGGATCTATGAGTGGACGCCGCTTGCCGGGTTTCTGGCCCGGGTCCTGCGCAAGCCGCGGCTGTACCTGATGGACGACCCGCTGGCCCGCGCCAACGTCATGTCCTACTCACCCTTCACCAGGTTCGCTATATGCTTGCCGCCGCATCGGCCCGGTCCCAGTCCAAGCCCTCAACGAACGGAGAGCAAATCCATGGAATCACCTGTCCGGGTGACGGCGAGTCGTGATCGTGGCGCGCGGTCTTGCTCCTCGCTCGATGCCGATCGCCTCGTGGCCGTCATGCCCGAGTCCGCTGGCGCGATGGAATCGTTGAAAGGCTTCGACGAGCCTCTCGCTCGCGAAATCGTCGAGGCCGCGATCGATCGCTACCTGGCGGCGGCACACGAACGCATCGCCCCCTTCGTCGATGATCACTTTTCGTTCCCCGGCGCGTGTGACCTGCATCGGCGGGCGATCGGTTGGGATTTGGCGCGCGCTCCGGCCAATGTGGTGTTGGCGGTTCCTCGGCTCATGTTGCAGATGGGCTCCCGTTCGGCGCGGCGTGCCGGATGGGACCGGGACGGCAGGCTGGACAAGTGTGAACAGAAATTCATCCTGAAGACCGACGTCGCCCGCGAGCTCGACTGGCTGATCCGTACCGAGTTGCTGCAATTGCCTTATCGCGAAGAACACCCCCCTTACCGTGAAGCGACCCGCGATGCTTTGGCCGAGGCGGTGTTTACCGATCCGCGAATAGAGGCTGCGGGCCGCGACATTCTCGAAATCATGGGGCGGCGAGCCGACGACCCCGGTTTTCGAGAAGATTTTGAAAGCAAGCTCGCCGTCTACACTGGAAGCCGGGCCGCGGCGTCGGAAATCACCACCGCGATATTCAGCGTGGCGGTGGGGGCGGGGTTCAAGCAGATGACGACCGGGGCATTGAGTCTGGGATCCGTTCTCGCCGGAGCAGTCACGCAACACGCCGCCATTGCGAGCTTCCCTCTCGGCGCCGGCTTGGGCAGCATCTGGTATGGCGCGTTTCCGGCGAGTGTGGGAGCGGCGACGACCGTCGGCGTCACTGGTGGATTGGTACTTGCTTTCAGCCTGCTGTCGGCGTTCGCGGGCGTCTTCGCCGACCCGGCGCAGAGGCGGCTCGGCCTGCATCAACGGCGGCTGAAGAAACTGATCGACGCCATCGGCCATGATCTCAAGAGCGACCTCAAGGGAGGCGACCCGGGACGTTTCCGCGTTTGCGATCATTATGTCGCGCGCATCCTCGATCTCGCCGATCTGTGGCGCGCGCTTGGCTGACCGGCGCCAGTGTGGATGCCACCTCCTTGGCTGCCCAGAGGCTGGCGGCGTCGATCGGATCGCGCCGTTGCTCGAGAGAAGCATGCGAAGTGCCGGCTCGGGAAGCGAGGCGCAAGGGCGCCGATGACCTGCGAGAAGACCTGTCAGAAAGCTGTACAAGCTCCAAGCCCTTCACTGTCCACTGAACGGGACAACTCCACGGAACGGGCGATAGAGGGGGCCGCCTCTACGGGGCGAAGCAGGACGCCGCCTCACTCGTTGCCCGCGATGTCCTCGTACCAAAGATCCGGACGCTCTTCGATGAACCGGGACATGAGCTCGATGCACGCCTTGTCGTGCATGAGCACCACCTCGACGCCCCGTCCGCTCAGGAACTCGATGTTGCCGGCGAAGTTCTTCGCCTCACCGATCACGACCCTTCGGATGCCGAACTGAAGGATGGTCCCGGTGCACATCATGCACGGGCTCAGCGTGGTGTACATGGTGACGCTGGAGTAATCGGGGCGCCGGCCCGTGTTCTTCATGCAGTCGGTCTCGCCGTGGGAGACGGGGTTTGCGTCCTGCACCCGGCGGTTGTACCCGCGGCCGACGATTTCGCCGTGCTCGACCATGACCGCGCCGACCGGGACGCCGCCCTCCTCGTAGCTCGTGCGGGCCTGTGCGTACGCTTCACGCATGAAGTCACGATCGTCGGGGGTGGGGGTACCAAGGGGCATGGGTATTCTCCGTTTGTCATCTCCGTTGCGGGCGAGGATTCGGTATCCGGCGGAGGCTCGATGCTTCGGTGACGTGATGCAGCGGTCCCGGGACGCAGAGCCGCAGTGCGTCATAGGCGCCGAGGTCCGGGATCGGCTCGCCTTCGTCGAGCTCGACCGCGGTCCACCCGAGGCCGTCCTCACGCAGGAAATCCCTGAACACCCCAGGGTGCTCGATCGCGATGTGTTGAAAGACGAAGATGTTGGGATCGGTAGCGGACATCTCGCGCGCTCCCGCGGCGGCTCGGAGGGCATGGTACCGAGTCCGGCCCGCGCCCGAAACGGACTTTCATCAGGGGGTAGAGTCGGAGGGTGGCGCGCCTTGCCGCAGGCATGGAGAGTCGCTGTTTGCCGGCTGCTTCCTTCGCTTTCGCATGGAGCGCCGCCCGGGAGTCTCCGAACTCGTTCCGGGGCTGTCAGGCTCCTGCCAGTCCCCATCTCCCTTCCTCCTTGCCTGCGCTCCTCTCGAACCAAGGCCCCTTCCCTCCGCCGGCATGACCCGGCTTCCACGGGACTACGAGCCTCTCCGCCACCCCGAACGGCGATGCCGCCCTCCGCGCGCCGCCCGGTCAGGGCCGGGCGCAGGCCTCGCTTCGCGCGCCGAGGAGAAATGCGGGCCGGGCGTCGCACCACGGCCTTCAACGTTGCGTCCTCGCGGTGCGGTGCACGTTCGACGTCAGCCGTCGAGTTGCGGTTCATGCGGGGGGGTCTCCGGCGAAATCGCGGCCACCGCGTGCGGTCACACTCCACGGGTCAGGCCGCCGTCGACCCGCAGGTTCTGGCCGGTGATGTAGCCGGCGTCGTCGCCGAGAAGGAAGGCCGCGGTCTTCGCGATCTCCGTCACCGTCCCGATGCGGCGCATGGGAACCTTCGCCGCCTTGTCCCCGCCGTGCGGCAGGCTGTCGATGAAGCCGGGGAGGATGTTGTTCATGCGGATGTTGTCCGCGGCGTAGCGCTCGGCGTAGAGCTTGGTGAAGCTCCCGAGCCCGGCGCGCAACGTGCTCGACACGGGATAGTCGAGCGACGGCTCGAACGCCGAGAACGTCGAGACGTTGACGATCGCGCCGCCACCCTGTGCGCGCATCACCGGGGTGACCAGCCGCGCCATCCGCACCACGTTGAGCAGCACCATGTCGAGCGATGCGTGCCACGCATCGTCGTCGTGATCGAGCAGCTCGCCCTTGGGGACGGGGCCGGTGTTGTTCACCACCGCGTCGATCCGTGCGTGGCGTTCGAGCGTCGCGTCCACCAGCCGCCGCAGATCGGCGGGCTCGGTGACCGAGCCGGTCAACCCGATCGCGCCAAGCTCGCCCGCGAGCTGCGCCGCCGCTCCGGACGGGGAGAGCAGGGCGAGCGCATAGCCCTGCGCGGAGAGCTCGCGGGCGATGGCCGCGCCCATGCCGCGCCCGGCGGCGGTAACGATGGCGACTTTGCCGGTGGCCATGGATGGCTCCTCCCGTTGCCGGGCCGTGTCGCCGGGCTTGCTCGAAGGTGGTCACGATAACAGGTTTGCGGGGGTCGGGTGGACGAGGGAGATCAGGAAACCAGGAGCATTTCATTCTGCTCGATCTCCGGCTCCCCGCAGCTCCCGGAGCCGTCGCCGTATACCGGCCTGCACCGTCAGCCCCGATTCGCCCGAAATCGTTTCCCGGGCGCATCCGGAACACGTCCCGGATGCCGAATGAAATGATCGTGCCGGGAAACATGGACCGATCCGCCTCCTTCCTGCACGTCATGCGGGACGGGCGGGCATCGCCGGCCGGTTCACGGCGGCGGGGCGCACGCCGTATCCTTCGCGACGACCGGAGCGAACCCATCGGCGCTTCCGAACCGGAGACCGTTCACGTGACCCGCACCGCCCCCCCTTCGAGTGCGCCCGCCGCCGATCCGCTGCTTCAGCCGTTCAGGCTGAAGCACCTCACCTTCCGCAACCGCATCATGAGCACCAGCCATGCCTGCGGCCTCGCCGAGGGCGGGATGCCCGCGGAGCGCTACCAGCGCTACCACGAGGCGAAGGCCAGGGGCGGGATCGCACTCACGATGTTCGGCGGCTCGTCGAACGTCTCCCCCGATTCGCAGTGGAACTCCCCGCAGATCAACCTGCACGACGAGCGCATCGTCGAACACTTCCGGCGGTTCTCGGACCGCATCCATGCCCGCGGCGCCCTCCTGATGTGCCAGGTGAGCCATGTGGGCGGGCGCGGCGAACCCTATGCGGGAGCACGCCTCGCGCCGGTCGGGCCGTCGCCGCTGCGCGAGACCCTGCACCGGGCGTTCGCGAGGGAGATGGACGAGCACGACGTCGCGCGGGTGGTGGCCGATTACGCCCAGGCCGCGGCGCGGTGCAGGGAAGGCGGACTCGACGGCATCGAGACGCTGGCCGGCGCCCATCTCATCGGGCAGTTCCTCTCGCCGGCGACCAACCACCGCAGCGACCGCTTCGGCGGATCGGTCGAGAACCGCTGCCGCTTCGGGCTGATGGTGCACGAGGCGATCCGCGAGCGGGTCGGGGACGACTTCGTCGTCGGCATCCGCTTCGTGATCGACGAGGCCGGCGAGGGCCGTCTCGACTTCGAGGAATGCCTGGAAATCGCGCGGATCTTCGAGGCGTCGGGGACCATCGACTTCTTCAACGCGATCTACGGCCGCATGGATACCCAGCTCAAGCTCGCGGTGGACTGCATGCCGGGCATGGCGTCGCCCATGGCGCCCTTTCTCGCCCGCGCCGGGGCCTTCAAGCGGGCGGTACGCCTCCCGGTCTTTCACGCCACGCGTATCACCGAGCTGGCGACCGCGCGCTACGCGATCCGCGAAGGGCTGCTCGACATGGTGGCGATGACCCGCGCCCAGATCGCGGACCCTGCGCTCGTCGCGAAGCTCGCGCGTGGCGAGGAGGCGAGGGTGCGCCCCTGCGTGGGCGCAACGCATTGCATGAGCGAGTTGCGTCCGACCTGCCTCCACAACCCCTCGACCGGCCACGAGCGCGAGCTGCCGCACGAGATCGAACCGGCCGCGGTGAAACGCAGGGTCCTGGTGGCGGGTGGCGGGCCGGCCGGTCTCGAAGCCGCGCGGGTATGCGCGGAGCGCGGCCACGAGGTGCGGCTGGTCGAGGCGTCCGGTGCGCTCGGCGGACAGGTGCTCCTCGCCGCGCGGGCAAGCTGGCGGCGCGATCTCATCGGCATCGTCGACTGGCGGAGCGGGGAGCTTGAACGGCTGGGAGTGGACGTGCGCTTCAACCATTACGCCGAGCCCGGCTCGGCCGGCGAGGACGAGGCCGACATGGTGATCGTCGCGACCGGCGGCGTTCCGGATCTCGACTGGATCGACGGCGCGGAACACTGCACGAGCGTATGGGACGTCCTCACCGGTGCGGTGCGGCCGGGCGAGGACGTGATCGTCTACGACGGGACCGGGCGCCACGCCGCGCTCACCGCGGCGGAGACGATCCGCCTGTCGGGGGGCAAGGTCGCGTTCTTCGGCCTCGACGGCCATCTGGCGATGGAGATGGCCTACTCCGAGCAGGTCGTATGGCGCCGGCGAACCTTCGAGATCGGCATCGAGCCGAGGCTCGACCGGCGTCTGGTGCGGGTCGAGCGCGACGGCAACCGGCTGCGCGCCACGTTCCGCAACGAGCTCACCGATGCGGTGGAGACGCACGAGACCGATCAGCTCGTGGTCGAGCACGGGACGCGCCCCGCCGACGAGCTCTTTCGGGGGTTGCGGGACCGGTCTTCGAACCGCGGCGTCGTCGATCAGGCGGCGCTGCTCGAAGGCCGGCCCCAACCGGACGCGGGCGGGGAGGGCGGCTTTCGGCTTTTCCGGATCGGGGACGCGGTCTCCAGCCGCAACATCCACGCCGCGGTGCTCGATGCGTTCCGGCTCTGCCGGGTGCTGTAGGCGCGGCGCCGGCGGTGACGATGGCGCACGGGACCGGGCGCCCCCGGGTCGACGCCCGGCGCCGGCCCCGGTGATGCCGGTGGGGGTGGATCGGGGAGGTGTTCGCGAGCTCAGGTGCGGTGCGTCTGCCAGTCCGTGCCGTGGTAGAGGATCTTGCGGCGCTCCTCCTCCGCCCAGCGGTGAAATTCCACCGCGTTCGGATCGAAGTCGCACTCCGGCTCGGGCTCCAGCTCGAAATGGCCGTGCGTATCGACACCACGCACGAGCGCCACGCTGTCCTGATCCGATCGGACCTGACGCGCATCGGGGGGGATGAAGCGGATCGCCAGCCCGATGCGGCGGTCATCGGTGCGGTTGGGATGCGATGCGTGTGCGATGCGGAACGCGAAGAGCGAGCCCTCGCCCGGCTCCAGCTCGACGTTGACCGCCTTGTTCTCGTCGATCCCCTCGGTGATTTCCTGCCCGCGGGTGAGCAGGTTGTCGTCGTGGTAGGTCTCCCGGTGGGGCAGGTCGGGTCCCAGGTGCGAGCCGGGCATGTAGCGCATGCAGCCGCTGGCGACGTTCGAAGGCGACAGCGCCACCCACACCGTGACCAGCTTGTCGCTGTCGAGCCCCCAGTACTGGCTGTCCTGGTGCCAGGAGACGTAGCTCGGGGAGTTCGCCTCCTTGAGCCACCAGTCCGTCGACCAGACCATGATGTCGGGGCCGATGACGTCCTCGACCGGATCCAGCACCCGCGGCGAGCGGATGAAGTCCGCCAGCCACTTGAACAGGAGATGGCTCTTGAAGCGCACCGGGCCCTTGAGCGGCCCGCCGTGCCCGGCCTCGTGGGCCTCGAGCCGCTCGCGCAACCGCAACGCTTCCTCCCCCGAGGCCACCCGGACCGGCGCGTAGAAGCCGTCCCGGTGAAACTGCTCGACCGCCGCCACATCCAGCACCTTGCCCATCGTCATGCTCCCGTGTCGTTCGCCGTCAAGCGCGATCATTCGTCCTCCGGGCGCCGCGATCAACCCGGCGCGCTCGATCGCCGAGCTCGGCCTCTCCATCCGTGCCGGGACCGGATACTTGATGTAATAGTATAATTTACATTAAATATATGACATATTTCATTGATTCATAGATTTCTGCAATCCATCCGAGATGGAGAAGTGGTTCAGTTCGGGATCGGCGGCCGACTCGTCCGGCCGACGGGAGGCAGGGAGACATCGGAGCCGTCACGCTGCCGAAGATGGAAGGCACGTCCCGGCGGGGCTCCGGAGCGAGGTGCGGCCGCCCCACCATTCCGCCCGTTCGAGCCACCTGCCTTGCGTTGACGCTACCGAAAGTCCAGCAGTTCCCGCTAACGTCCCGATACGCGATGTCACGATGCGATATCGAGCGATTTCCGATGGCCGGAGCGCCTGATCATGACGGATCTTCGGACGTTCTCGCGCTTAGCGGGAATTGCTGCCGAAAGTCCTTTCCGGTGTGACCGGCCGCGGCGGCCCGGATAGACTGCGCATCATGAATCGTCGTATCTGCGAGTGCCGGCGCCGATGTCGTCCAACCGAAGATTCCCTGCCGCAGTGCGCAAGGCGATGACCGCCTCCGGGGCGGCCGCCACCTGCATTCCCGTCGAGCTCGACGGCGGCGCTCCGGAGGCTGCATTCTTCATCGATCTCGCCGGACCGGAGAGCAAGGCGGACCGCAGGGTCCTCCGGAAATGGCGTGGCCCCCTGTCCCTCGGGCTCGACAGCGACGTCATCGAGACCGTCCACGGCGCGGTGGTGGTGCTCCGGCCCGAGGTGCATACCGGGCCGTTCGATCCGTTCGTATGCGAGGTCCTGGTGACCCCGGGGGAGGGCGGCACGCACTTCGAGGCGCTGGACCTGCTCTCCCGGCAGCCGCGCCTCACCTGGCTCTTCGGCGACCGGGGCTTCGAGATCATCCGCACCCAGCAGCACCCCCTGGACGACGGGCAGCGCGGGGAGTTCGCGGCACTCCTGAAAGCGGCCCTGCGTCACGACGCGATGACCCGGATGACCGGACGCTATGACGGGCGGGCCGCCGTCGCGGAAGTGGCGAGCCACTACACGCTGCGCACCGAGGCGCGCCGCGTGCCGCCGAGTGCCGGCAAGCCGCTGAACTGACCGTCCGGAGCCGCCGAAAGGCCGTCGTCGAGGCGGGTTCGCGGGAAGCATGGACTGCACCCCGCCCGTAGCGGGGTTCCTCCATGCCCGAGACCGGTATGGACCGCGTTTTCATCTGCCGGGACAACTCGAACGAACGAGAGGTATCAGGAATGCGCTTCGACCCCGCTTCCCAGGACGTCGGCAACATCGTCTTCTTCGAACACGTGAACCTCACCGTCCCGGATCAGGGGGCCGCGACCGACTTCTACGTGGACGGGCTCGGGTTCACCCGCGATCCGTACCTGATGGTGGGCACCCGCAACATGTGGGTGAACTGCGGCCGGCAGCAATTCCACCTCCCGAGGGGGGAGCCGCAGCGCTTCCGCGGGGTGATGGGGCTGGTGGTGCCGGACCTCGATGCGCTCGAGAACCGGCTGCGACGGGTGTCGGAGCGGCTCGACGGCACGCGGTTCTCGTGGCGGCGAAGGCGCGCCCACGTCGAGGTGACGTGTCCCTGGGGCAACCGGTTCCGGGTGCACGCGGCCGGGGAGGGCCATGGCGGGCCGCTCGGCATTCCGTATGTCGAGATGCCGATCGCGAAGGGCGCGGCGGCGGGGGTCGCGCGGTTCTACCGCTCGGTGATGGGCGCCCCGGCCAGGGTGGAGGGCGCGAGGGTGTGCGTGAACGCGGGTCCGGGGCAGAGCCTCGTGTTCCGGGAAGGCAAGGGGCACGACGCCGAGTACGACGGACACCATCTGGCGATCTACGTCGCCGACTTCTCCGGGCCGTACCATGCGCTTGCCGAACGCGGTCTCGTCACCCGCGAGGACAACCCTCACCAGTTCCGCTTCGTCGACATCGTCGCGCCAGGGGGAAGGAAGGTGCTGTTCTCCATCGAGCACGAGGTGCGGAGCCTGCACCACCCGCTGTACCGGCGCCCGCTCGTGAACCGCACGGGGGAGGAACGCCTGTCGTGAGGCGCGCCGCGGCCGTACGCCTTGCGTCCGCTCCGGGTGAAGCGCGTTGAAACGTCTCGTTGCATGAAGGCGGCGCCGGCCGGCGCCGCGCTACGTTCCCGCCGGCTCGCCGGCCGCCAGCACCAGGCGTTCGAGCTCGAATACGTGGGGATCGTCGATCCCCAGATCCCGCAGCGCCGCCGCCAGCTCGCACAGGTACTCGAGGTTGGCGCCGCTCGGTCCGGCCGAGCGGCGGATCTGCTTGGCCATCTCGCCGGGCGGCGCCGGGCCGAGCCAGGCGTGGTTGCCGGCCGAAGCAATGTAGACGATCCCGGTGCACGCTCCTCCGCCACGAAACTCGAGCCTCACCTCGTGGCGCTCGTAACCGTTCTTTTCTCGATAGTCCAGTCCTGCGAAGGTCCTGTCCGCAACCGCATCGTCGATGAGATAGGCCATGCCCTCGCACCATGCCCGCGCGTCGGGCGCGAGGGTGACGACGCGCCCCGGCGCCCGCGGGACGCCACGGTGGTCGTGCGATCCCTGCCAGAACCGCCGCTTCCAGCCCCGCACCTGCGCGACCCGCCGCTCGCGAAATGCGATGTCGGGTCGCCGGATGAGGGACCCGTAGCCGAACACCCACACACCGGACATCGGGGTCGTCTCCGTGACGGGCGGGTGCGTCACCGCCCTGCAAGGCGACGCGGCCGCTTCGCGGTCGTCCCGCGATTCCGCGTACTCGGAATCGCCAACGTCGGGCGAAGCGTCGCCGGCCGCCGGGGAACGAGTCTGCTCCATACGAGGTCGTCTCCGTGACGTCCGGGCGCCGAGCTTCTTCCGATCCCCGGCTCAGCCCGTGCGGACCGCGGTTTCCGCCGCTTGCAGCACCCGGGCGTTGTCGTAACGCCCGAGCGCCGCCCGCGCGGCCCCGGCGTGGCCACGATGCGCCGCGACCCGTTCCAGCAGCACCGGCATCGCCCGCGTCACGTCGTCGACGATGGTGATGGTGGCGGTCCTCGACGTGCGGGACATCGGATTGAGGTCGACGACGATCACGCGCCTGCCGGATCGCACCAGCGCCCGGCACCGATCCCCGTCCTCGAGCGGCACGAAGACCACGTCCGCCGCGCCGATCCCGTCCGGGTGGACGAAACGCCGGTTCGAATCGAGGTGGTCGAGCACCGCGTGCCCGGTGGGCATCAGCACCTCGCGGGCGCCATGCGCCAGCAGGTGTTCGCGGATCGCTCGCTCGCGTTCCTTCGATGCGTGGAAGACGTTGACCTCGACAGGCGCATCGAGCGCCGCCGCGAGGGCGGCGAGTTCGCCCGGAACGAGCGCCGCCGCGTTGCCGTTGACGGAGACCACGGGACGCACGGCGGTGGCCAGCATCGCCGCCGCGGCGTCGATGGCCTCGTGGGCGAAACCGCGGGTACGCTCGCCGAGCAGATAGTCGAACGCCTCGCCGCGGCCGTGCGCGATGAGTCCGTGGATCGAGGTCACCCCCGCCTCGACCCCGGCGACGATCGCATCCCGGGTGCGTAGCGATGCGTAGCGGGGATGGGATGCGGGGACGTCCGTCACTCCACGCCCCGCGTATCGGAGTCCTGCCCCGCGCCTTCTCCGGAGACATGGCGGTCGCCGGCCGGAGCGGTCACCCGACACCCCGCATCGCCGCTCCGGGACGACGCCCCGCCGGCAGCCGGCTTCCGCCGCCGGTCAATCGACGATCCTCACCCGGTGCCTCGACAGCCGGGTCTCGCGCGCGCCCTCGAACGCGACGGTGGAGAACACCGCGTTGCCGAGCATGATCATCGACGCCGCCCCCCCTGCCGCTTCGACCTCGGCGATGATCCGCTGCACGCCGGGGTGGCGCAGCAGGTCGCTCGTGACGGAGAACCGCTTCGCGACCGCAACGTACTCGCGGAACTCCGGCACCTCCCGTTCGGCGAGCGCCGCGAGGTCCGCGAGCGCGGCGTCGGCCGCGGCGTTGATCCGCTCGGCATGTCCGGGGTCGCCGATGATCTCGCGCGTCCGGATGGGGCTGAAGTACCGGTAGAACACCGTCTGCTCGGCCACCGGCAGGGCCACCGCCGCGAGCGGATCCCCGGGCGCCAGTTTCGCGAGGCATCCACCGTGGAACTGCCCGCATACGTCGCCGAGCCCGGTGAGGTTCTTCACCTCCGCGACGTGCGCGGCCATGGCGAGCGTGCGCTCGTCCAGCCCCAGCTCGAACCCTGCGTCGAGGGCGTACGCGGTGGCGAGCGCCGATGCCCCGCTCAGCCCGAATCCGCCGGAGAGCGGCAGGGCGCTCTCCAGCGCGACCTTGACCGGGCGATCCACGAGCGCCTCGACGACGTGGCGGACCGTCACGAAGTCGAACACCAGGCCGTTGAAGGCGATCTCGACGGCCGGCGCCTCGCTCACCGTCGCGGTCACCCCGTGCAGCACGGTGAATCCCATGCCCAGCGAGTGCATCCGCCGCGGGTCGTCGTCACGGACGATCTTGAATACGCCCGAGACGTTGCCGGGCGCGAATGCGGATGCGTGCATGGCTGGTTCGCGGACGGTCGGGGACATGGGGAGAGGCCGGGGCGGCACGTATTCTATTGGGACGCCTTCGCTTGTCCACGGCGCCGCTCCGGATGGTTGCCGGCAATGCTCCTTCGGCGAGCCGGTCACGGCGTCGCCCGTGGCCGTGGCAGCTCCGTCCGTCACCTCCCCAGGGGACTTGCCGGGCGTCGGGCGCAGGAGAGGAGCCTCATGCTCGGGGGTGGACGTCGGAGAAAGCGGATTCCTCGAAGATCGTTCCGGACGTGCCCTCGAACGACGTGGCTGCGCGCCTCGTTCACAGCGACAGCACGAGGTTGCCCCTCGCATCGACCCTCGCACGGACGCCCGGGGGCACGAGGCAGGTGGAATCGTACTCCTCGACGATGCACGGCCCCTCGCCGCCGCCCCCGCGGGCCAGCGTCTCGCGGGGGACGACCGGGGTGTCGACCCAGCCGAGCGCCGGTCCGTAATACGCTCGCCGCGCGCCGGTCCCGGTCTCCCGTCCGGCGAGGCTCAGCCGCTCCGGCACCCGGGGGCGCTCGCTCAAGCCCCGGCCTAGCACCTGCGCGGTCACCAGCTCCACCGGCTCGCCGGCTCCGGCCCGATGCCCGTAGGTCCGCTCGTGCTCGCGCCCGAAGGATTCGGCCAGGGTGTCGAGCGCGGCACGGTCGATGCGGCCGGCCGGCGCCGGCACTTCGAGCTCGTAGATCTGTCTCTGGTAGTGCAGCATCGCGGTGCGCTCGTGCCCGCGATGGGCGGCGTCGAAGCCGTCCGCCGCGAGTTGCGAGACCGCCTGCGCTTCGAGCGCGCGGTAGACGGCGTCGATCGCCGCCGGATCCGCGTCGCGGAGCACGCGCCGCACGGTGCGCGAGTAATGGTGCTCGATCTCCGCGTAGAGCAGGCCGAAGGCCGAGAACAGCCCCGCCGCGGGGGGTACGACGACCGTCTTCATCCCGAGCTCCGCCGCCATCCCCGCCGCGAACAGTGCCCCGTTGCCGCCGAATGCGAACAGGGCGTATTCGCGCGGGTCGCGCCCGCGTTCGGAGGAGACGGCGCGGATCGCGCGGATCATGTTCGCGATCGCCACCTGCCGCGCGCCCCACGCCGCATGCTCCGGCGCAAACCCGAGCGGCTCCGCCACCGCCGCCTCGATGGCGCGGGCGCTGGCCGCGGCGTCGATCCGGAGCTCGCCGCCGCAGAGGAAGGAGGGGTTCAGATACCCGAGCACGACGTTCGCGTCGGTCACCGTCGGCGCCTCGCCGCCCAGTCCGTAGCACACCGGCCCGGGGCGGGCGCCCGCGCTCCTCGGGCCGACCTGCATCGAGCCGCCGGAGTCGATGCGGATGATCGAGCCCCCGCCGGCGCCGACCTCCGCGAGATCGATGGCCGGCACGTTCAGCAGGTAGCCGGCGCCGGTGAGCAGGCGCGAGCCGGCCATGATGCCGCCCCCCACCGAGTACTCGCGGGTGCGGGTGTACTCGCCGCGCTCGATGAGGGACGCCTTGGCGGTGGTCCCGCCCATGTCGAAGCTGATGACGTTCTCCAAGCCCGACTGCCGTGCGATGGCGCGCGCCCCCACGACCCCCGCGGCAGGACCCGACTCGACGATGTTGACCGGCTTGACCGCGGCCTCCGCGGCCGGGGTGAGGCCGCCGTTCGACTGCATGATGAGCAGGGGGACGGCCATGCCGCGGGAGTCGAGGGCTTCGCGCAGGGTCCTCAGATACCGCTCGACGATGGGCAGCACGTAGGTGTTGACCACCGTGGTCGAGGTGCGCTCGTACTCCTTGATCTCCGGCAGCACGTCGAAGCTCGTGCAGCATGGGAGCCCGGGGGCGAGCTCCTCGGCCACCTCGGCGATCAGGCGCTCATGCACCGGGTTCGCATACGAGTTGACGAGGCAGATCGCGATGGCCTCGACCCCTTCGTCGAGCAACCGCCGCACCGCCCGCCTCGCGTCGTCGCGGGCCAGCGGACGCACGACCTCGCCCGCGGCGTTCACCCGCTCGTCCACCACCATCCGCAGGTAGCGCTCCACCAGCGGCGGGGGCTTCTCCCAGGTGAGGTCGTAGAGCCGCGGCATCCGCAGGTTGCGCAGCTCCAGCACGTCGCGGAAGCCCTTGCTGGTGACCAGTCCCACCCGCGCGCCGGCCCGCTCCAGGATCGCGTTCGACGCCACCGTGGTGCCGTGCATGATCTCCGCGACTTCGCCCGGCGCCACCCCGTGCCCGGCGAACACGGATTCCAGCCCCTCCACGATGGCCAGCGCGTAGTTCTCGACGCTCGACGAGATCTTCTTCGAGATGACGTTCCCGTCCTCGTCGAGCAGCACGATGTCGGTGAACGTGCCCCCGATGTCGGCGCCGATCCGGTAGCCGCTCACGCGTCGTCCCGGGTCACGAAGGGGATCGTGCCGCCGCCCCGTGCCGCCCTGCGCCGCGCGCGGAGCCTCACCGTCGCCGCCTCGTCCACCGCCCGTCGTTCGGTGTCGATGACGACCCCGTAATCGCGCTCCGCCGCGGCGGGGCTCACCAGCTCGTTCCGCACGTCACGGAGCACGCGCTCCGGCTCGCGCTCCAGGGGATCGCCCCAGCCCCCGCCGCCGGGCAGCACCCAGCGCACCACGTCGCCGCGCCGGCAGGTCATGGTGACCTTCGACGTCAACGGCCTCGCTTCCTCCCGCGGATTGAGCACGACCGCGCCCGGCGCGCCGGGCCTGCCTCCGAAGAGACCGTAGGGACGGTGGGTCTGGCGGTCCGATCGGACCTGCACGATCGCCTCCTCCTCGCTCATCCGGTAGTCGCGGTAGAAGGGTGCGCCGCCCCGGAACCGTCCCGCCCCGCAGGCGTCGGCCACCAGCTCGTTGGCGAGGATCTCGACCGGGTTCTCGATCTCGGAGACCTCCACCGACTGCGCGGCCATGTTGGCGAGGAGGTTCGAGTTGCCTTCGAGCCCGTCCGCGAAAGGCCGCCCACCCCAGGTGCCGCAGGTGAAGTCCACGTAGATGAAGGGGCTGCGGTCGGCGTGGTAGCCCCCCACCGAGATCCCCACGTTGCCGCCGTCGGAGGCCGCGCAGACCTTGTCCGGCGCCATCTTCGCGAGTGCCCCGAATGCGCAGTCGAGCATGCGGAATCCGGTGAGCCCGCGCGCCGCGCACGCGCCCGGCAGCTCCATGTTCGCGATCGACCCGCGCGGTGCGGTCACCTCGACGGCGCGGAAGGTGCCGTCGTTGTTGGGGATGTCAGGGGGGAGGATCGAGCGGATGGCGGTGAACGAGGTGGCCTGGGTCACCGAGAGGGTCGCGTTGATCGCGCCCTTGACCTGCGGCGCGCTGCCGGCCCAGTCGAAGGCGATGCGATCGCCCGACTTGCGCACGGTGACGAAGAGCCGGATGGGCTTGCCGAAATCCACACCGTCGTCGTCGATCCAGTCCTCGAAGTCGTACTCGCCGTCCGGGAGCTTCGAGAGCGCCGCCTTCGTCATGTGTTCGGTGTAGTCGAGCATCTCCCGCATCATCGCGCGGGCGGGCTCGAGGCCGTACCGGGCGATCTGCACGCGGATCTCCCGCTCGGCGATCTCGCAGGCCGCGAGCTGGGCGCGCAGATCGCCGAACACCTGGACGGGGATGCGCACGTTGCGTTCGATCAGGCGCCACAGGGTCTCGTTGCGGGCGCCGCCGTCGAGCAGCTTCATCGGCGGGATCCGCAGCCCCTCCTGGTAGATCTCGGTCGAATCCGCCGCGTTCGAGCCGGGGACCCGGCCGCCGACGTCCGCCTGGTGCGCGGTGCAGCAGGCGAACGCCACGCGCTCGCCGTTCACGAACACCGGCTTGAACATGAAGACGTCGGGCAGGTGCATCCCGCCCTCGAAGGGGTCGTTCAGGGCGTAGACGTCGCCCTCGCGCATGTCGTCGTCGTAGTGCGCAAGCACCGCGGCCAGCGCGGTTCGGACCGAGCCGAGGTGCATCGGCAGGGTGAGGCCCTGGGCGATGACCTCGCCTCGGGCGTCGGTGATCGAGGTGGAGAAGTCCATGTTGTCGCGCAGCACCCCGGAGTAGGTGGTGCGGCACACCGTCACCGCCATCTCGTCCGCGGCCGCGAACAGGGCGTTCTTGAACAGCTCGAAATCGATCGGATCGGCGTGCAGGGACATGGGCTGCCTCGAGATCATCGGGTTCCGGCCGGGCGCCCGGATTCGGGCAGGATCATAGCGCGCGCCCCGGGAGCGGCTGAGCGAGCTGGCCGCGGCGGTGCGGGCGGGCCATGTCGATTGCGATGTCAACGACCGGCGGGGCAGTCCGTCTCCTCACCCGCCGCCCGCGTGGTCCCGGCCGCCGGATGGCCGGTTCGGCGCACGAGGCACAGCACGCCGGGGAGGATGCTTTCCACGATCACCTCCACCCCCGCCTCGTTCGGATGGAGCCCGTCCGCCTGGTTGAGGGCGGCCACGGTGGCGACGCCGTCGAGCAGGAACGGGTAGAGGAGCGTCCCGTATCGATCGGCGACCCGGGGGTAGATGGCGTCGAATCGCGCACCGTAGTCCGGCCCGAGGTTGCGGGGGGCCAGCATCCCGGCCAGGAGCACCGGGAGGCGCCGCTCGGTGAGCGCGCCGACCAGCCGGTCCAGGTTCGAATGGGAGACGTCCGGATCGATCGCACGCAGGGCGTCGTTCGCCCCCAGCGCCACGATCACCGCGTGGGGGCGGTCGGCCAGCGCCCATTCGAGCCGCGCGAGCCCCCCGGCCGTGGTATCGCCCGACACCCCTGCGTCGATCACCCGCACGTCGAGGCCGCGCTCGCGCAACGCCGCCTCCAGCCGGGCCGGCAGCGCGTCACCGGAGGCGAGCCCGTAGCCCGCGGTGAGGCTGTCGCCGAGCATGAGGATGCGAAGCTCCCCGGCGCCGGTCTCCGCCCGAAGCCCTCCCGCGACCAGCACCAGCCATGCCAACAGCCAGGCCGCCGGCAGCGCCCGCGTAGCGCTCGCCACTCGGAATCCTCCCGCGACCGGCGCCAGCCACGCCGGCGGCCGGGCCGCCGGCAGCGCCCGCGTACTTTCGCGTTCGTCATCCATTTCTGATACGAAGTGTTCGTGATGTTTACAAAAAATCATATAATTATGAGAATTATTTCATGTAGAAAATCAGAAAATATTCGAAGGTAACGCCCCCGTAACGTTCTTCGCCCGGCCGCACGCCCGCGGAGTCGTCGCCGGCTGGTACCCTTGCGCCCGCACGCGCTCGGACGGATCGCGGGACTTTCTCACCTCGACCATCACCGGATCGATTGAATTTCGCCGCCGCGCCCGTGTCGGAAGACTTTTCCGTGCGGCTGCCCGGATACCCAGGAAACGTTCGCCATGCCGATTCCCGTCTCCCGTCCCTGCATCGTATCGCTACGCGGCCTGGGCGTCACACTGACCGGGGCGGCCGGGGCGGTGGAGGTCCTGCGCGGCATCGACCTCGATCTCGCCCCCGGCGAAACGGTAAGCGTCGTCGGGCCGTCCGGGGCGGGCAAGACCACGCTCCTCATGATCATCGGCGGCCTGGAGCGGCCCTCCGCCGGTCGGGTCACGGTGGCCGGCCACGATCTCCGCGCCCTCGACGAGGACGCGCTCGCCCGCTTCCGGGGCCGGCACGTGGGTATCGTGTTCCAGTCCTTCCACCTCATCCCCACCATGACCGCGCTCGAGAACGTAGCGGCACCGCGCGAGCTGGCGGGCGAGCCCGACGCCTTCGAGCGGGCCCGGGAGGAGCTGGCCGCGGTGGGCCTCGATCACCGGTTGGGGCACTACCCAGGCGAGCTGTCCGGCGGCGAGCAGCAGCGGGTGGCGATCGCCCGCGCGCTGGTCAACCGGCCGGACCTTCTGCTCGCGGACGAGCCCACCGGGAACCTCGATGCCGCGACCGGCGACCAGGTGATCGACCATCTCTTCGCCCGCAGCCGCGACAAGGGCGCGACGCTGGTGCTGATCACCCACGAGGCGCGGCTGGCCGGACTCTGCGGCCGGACCATCCGCATCGCGGACGGACGCATCGAGGCGTGGGAGACGAAGCCTCCGGAACCGGCGATGGATACGTCCGGCGGTCCCGCCGCACCGGTCGAAGCGCAGCAGGCGGTTTCCCCGGCTCCGGCGCAGGGCTCACCCGACCACCACACCACGTCCCCGCCGGTCGAAGCGCAGCGGGCGGTTTCCCCGGCTCCGGCGCAGGACTCGCCCGACCACCACACCACGTCTCCAGCCGTGCCCGCCGGCTCCGGCATTCATCCCCGCACCTCCCGCACGGCCGGACCTCGATAGCCCCGTGCCGGCCAGACTCCGGTAGCCGTCGCCATGCGCTCCGTAGCGTTCCGCTTCGCGGCCCGCGAGCTGCGTCACGGCGTCCGGGGCCTGCGCGGGTTCGGGGTCTTTCTCGGCTGCCTCGCGCTCGGGGTCGCGGCCATCGCCGGGGTGCAGTCCACGGCAAGCTCGATCGTGACGGGGCTGCGCGCGGACGGTCGGGAGATCCTCGGGGGTGACCTCGCCCTGCGCGCCGTCTACCGGGACCTCGCCCCGGACCACCGGGCGCTGATCGAGCGCACGGCGGCGGCGACCACCCATTTCGCGGAGATGCGCACCATGGCGCGTCTTCCGGACGACGCCGAGACGGGCGTGCTCGTCGAGCTCAAGGCGGTGGACGGCCGCTATCCCCTGTTCGGCCGTGTCGAGGCACGGCGGGACGACGGCACGCCCGTTCCTCTTGAGGCGGCGCTGGCGCGGACCGGCGGGACGTGGGGCGCGCTCGTCGATCCCGCGCTCGTCGACCGCCTCGATCTCAAGGAGGGGGATCCGCTCGCCATCGGCGGCATCGCGCTCGAAGTGCGGGGGACGATCGAGCGCGAGCCCGACCGCGCGGGCTCCGGCGGACCCTTCGGATTCTGGCCCCGGGTCCTGGTGGGCTTCGACGCGCTCGCCGCCTCGGAGCTCCTGCGCGAAGGCAGCCTCGTCTACCACCAGTACGCGCTGCGCCTGGAGGAGGGCGTCCGCGCGGGCGCGGTGCAGGCGGAGATCGGCAAGACGTTGCGGGACGCGGGATGGCAGGTGCGCACCTTCGAGGACGCTGCGCCCCAGGTCCGGCGCATGGTGGAACGGCTCGGCTCCTTCCTGAGCCTGGTCGGCCTGACCGCGCTGCTGGTCGGGGGCGTGGGGGTCGGCAACGCGGTGCGGGCCTGGCTCGATACGAGGCTCGGAGCTATCGCCACCCTGAAGTGCATCGGCGCCTCCCGCCGGGTCGTGTTCTCGACCTACCTCTCCCAGTTGACGGTGATCGCGGGTCTGGGGGTCGCCGCCGGGCTGGCGGTCGGGGCCCTCGCGCCGCTGGCGGCAGGCCGGCTGCTGGAGACGCTGCTGCCCACGCCGGTGGCGATCGGCGTCTATCCGGGGGTGCTCGGCCTCGCCGCCCTGTTCGGCCTCCTCACGGCCGTCACGTTCACGATATGGCCGCTCTCCCGGGCGCACGAGACCCCGGCCGTCGCGCTGTTCCGCGGCGCCGGCCTCGGCACCCGCCCCGGGCGTCCGGGACACCTCGCCGCCGCCCTCGCGGGCGGTGTGGCGCTGGCCGCTCTCGCCGTGGTGAGCGCGCCCGACCGGTGGTTCGCGACGTGGTTCATCGGCGGAGCGGCGCTCACCCTGCTCGCCTTCCGTGCCGCCGGATGGGCGGTGGTGCGGACGGCCCGCGCCGTGCACCGGCCCGGACGTGGGGCGGACGACGACGAGGTTCGTTCATTCGGGACCACCCGGCCCGGTGGCAGGCCGGAGAGCGACGAGACTCGTTCATCCCGCCGCCCGTGGCTCGGGCCGCGTCTGCGGATGGCGGTCTCGAACCTCTGCCGCCCCGGCAACGCGACGGCCGACATCGTGCTGTCGCTGGGCCTCGGCCTCACCGTGCTCGTCGCGGTCGCGCTGGTCGAGGGAAACCTGCGGCGCAGCATCGCCGCCTCCCTTCCCGAGGATGCGCCCGCCTTCTTCTTCGTGGGCGTCGAGGCGGATCGGATCGAGCGCTTTACCGGGGCGGTGACCGGAATCGACGGCGCCGGCCGCTTCCGCTCGGTGCCCTTCCTGCGGGGGCGCATCGTCCGGGTGAAGGGCCTCGACCCCGAGCAGGCGCTGGTGCAGGACGAGCACGCCTGGCTCATCCAGGGCGACCGCGGGCTCAGCTACGCCGCCGCCCCGCCCGACAACCCTGTCGTCGCCGGAAGCTGGTGGCCGGAGGACTACGCGGGACCGCCCCTGCTGTCGGTCGAGGCCGATGTCATGGAAGCGTTCGATCTCGCCCTCGGGGACACCATCACCGTCAACGTCCTCGGCCGGGAGCTGACCGCCGAGGTGCGGCACGTGCGCGCGATCGAGTGGCAGGGCATGCAGCTCAACTTCGCCCTGCTGCTTTCCCCGGAGCCGTTGCGCCACGCGCCCCACGGCTACATCGCCACGGTGAGCGCCACCCCGGAGGCGGAGGCCCGCATCGAACGCATCCTGGCGCGCGAGTTCCCGCAGGTCACGGTGGTGCGGGTGCGCGAAGCCCTCGGGCGCGTCGCCGAACTCATGGGCAGCATCGCCGCCGCGGCGCGCTCGGTCGGCGCCGTCACCCTGTTCGCGGGCGCCCTGGTGCTGGCCGGCGCGGTGGCCGCGGGCCACCGGCGGCGCACCTACGAAAGCGTCGTGCTCAAGGTCCTGGGGGTGCGGCGGCGCGACGTGGTGTTCATCCACGCAGCGGAGTTCGCGTTGCTGGGCATCGTCACCGGCGTCATCGCGGCCGGCGCCGGCACGGTGACGGCATGGGCGGTGACCACCCAGGTGCTGGACCAGGACTGGGTGTTCCTTCCGGGCGCCGCCGCGGGCGCCGCCGGGTTCTGCGTCCTGCTGACCCTGGGCCTCGGGCTCTTCGGAACCTGGCGCGCGCTCGGGGAGCCGGCCTCACCGCATCTGAGAAACGAGTAACGCGGGGGCGCGATCGCCCTGAAACTGCCCGGCCCGGCTGGGCCGGCGGAGCCGGAACCAGGCACCTGTCGTGCATCTGGGAATGGCGCGCCTGGGAGCGCAGGCGTCCCCCGCCCACCTTGTGGCCGCTCGATGCCGTGGCGGCCCCTGCGGGCAAGCCGGAGAGTCGCAGACACCGGGACTCCGACGCATACTTGTGAACCTGTGCGAACCGAAACGGCCACGAATCGCAATGCTCATGAATCGAGGTGCTCCATGAAGACCGTGAAGCTCACGGCATCGCAGGCGCTCGTCCGCTATCTCTCGGCGCAGGAGATCGAGCCGGGCGTGCCCTTCATCGCGGGCGTATGGGCCATCTTCGGCCACGGCAACGTGGCCGGCCTCGGCGAGGCGCTGGCGGCGGCCGGCGACCGCCTGCCGACGTTGCGCGGCCACAACGAGCAGGGCATGGCGCTCGCCGCCGTCGCCTTCGCCAAGGCGTCGAACCGGCGGCGGGCCATGGCCGTGACCTCGTCCATCGGCCCCGGCGCCACGAACCTGGTGACCGCCGCCGCCACCGCGCACGTGAACCGGCTCCCGCTCCTGCTGCTGCCGGGCGACGTGTTCGCGAACCGCGCCCCCGACCCGGTGCTCCAGCAGATCGAGGATTTCGGGGACGGCACGGTGAGCGCCAACGACTGCTTCCGGCCGGTGAGCCGGTACTTCGACCGCATCACCCGCCCCGAGCAGCTCCTCACCGCCCTGCCGCGCGCCTTCGCCACGATGACCGACCCCGCCGAATGCGGGCCGGTCACCCTGGCGCTGTGCCAGGACGTGCAGGCGCAGGCCCACGAGTGGCCGGAGCGCTTCTTCGAGCCGCGCCTCCGGCGCCCGCGGCGTCCGCGGCCCGACACCGGGGAGCTGCGCGCGGCGCTCGAAGCGATCCGCGGTGCGAGGCGGCCCTTGGTCATCGCGGGCGGCGGCGTGCACTACGCGCTGGCGACGGAGACGCTGCGGCGCTTCGTGGAGACCCACGACCTGCCGGTGGCGGAGACCCAGGCCGGCAAGTCCGCGCTTCCCTGGGACCACCCTCTCAACCTCGGCTCGGTCGGGGTCACCGGGTCGAGCGCGGCCAACGCGGCGGCGGCGGCGGCCGACCTGATCATCGCCGCCGGCACGCGCCTGACGGATTTCACCACCGGTTCGTGGTCACTGTTCGCGCACCCGGAGCGCCGCATCCTGCAAATCAACGCCGCGGCTTACGACGCAGCCAAGCACGCCGCCCTTCCCCTGGTCTGCGACGCGAAGGCCGGGCTCGAAGCGCTCACCGAGGGGTTGGGCGATTGGCGTGCCCCGGACCCCGACCACGTATCGATCGGCGGATCGGTCACGGAGAACGTCGGGGGGCTGGGCGATTGGCGTGCCCCGGACCCCGACGGGGCCGGCGGCGCGCACGGCGCGCGCAAGTCCGCCAGGTCCGCATGGACCGCGGCGGTGGACGCGGTCACCGCGCCGCCCGGCGGCAACACCCTCCCGAGCGACGCGCAGGTGATCGGCGCCGTGCAGCGCAGCACCGGTCCCGACACGGTGCTGGTCTGTGCCGCCGGCGGGCTGCCCGGCGAGCTTCACAAGCTCTGGCGGGCCGAGCGCCCCGGCGGATACCACCTCGAATACGGCTACTCCTGCATGGGCTACGAGATCGCCGGCGGGCTGGGGGTGAAGATGGCCCTGCCCGATCGGGAGGTGGTGGTGATGGTCGGGGACGGCAGCTACCTGATGATGAATTCGGAGCTGGCGACCTCGGTGATGCTCGGCGTGAAGCTCATCGTGGTGGTGCTCGACAACCGGGGCTTCGGCTGCATCCACCGCCTCCAGGCCGCGGCGGGGGGCGCACGCTTCAACAACCTGCTCGACGACGTGAGCCGCGGGGAACCGCCGCGCGTCGATTTCGTGGCGCATGCCCGGTCGCTGGGCGCGGTGGCGGAGAAGGCCGGTTCCATCGAGGCGCTGGAGCAGGCCATCGCACGGGCGCGAGACTGCGACCATTCCTGCTGCATCGTGATCGACACCGATCCGGCGATGGCCACGGAAGCGGGCGGCCACTGGTGGGACGTCCCCGTGCCCGAGGTCTCCGAGCGCGAGGAGGTACGGGCCGCGCGCGCGGGCTACGAGGAGGCGATCGCCCGGCAGCGCCCGGGGGACTGAGGGCGATGGCCGCCGTGTTCATCGTCTCGCAACGCCGCTACCCGGAGCGCTGACATGACTTCCACAATTCCATCGCGGATGTCCGATCCCCTCCTGGGGCACCAATTCGCCAATGAGCCGCGACTGACATGACTTCCACGATTTCATCGAAGATGTCCGCCGTCCAGCTTGTCGGCCATGGCGGACTGGAGAAGCTCCACTATCGCGACGACGTCCCCACGCCGGCGCCGCGTGCCGGTGAAGTGCTCATCGAGGTGGCCGCCGCGGGCGTCAACAACACCGACGTCAACACGCGCATCGGGTGGTACTCGAAGACGATCGGCGACGCCACCGGTACCGGCGGCGCGGACGGCTTCGACACGGTCGATGACGCGGATGCAAGCTGGATGGGCGTTCCGCTGAGCTTCCCCCGCATCCAGGGCGCCGACTGCTGTGGCCGGATCGTGGCCGCGGGCGAAGGCGTGGACCGGAGCCGCATCGGGGAGCGCGTGATCGTCCGCAGCATGATGCGCGATGCCGATGGCCGCCCATTCGGGTGCCGGACCTTCGGATCGGAATGCGACGGCGCGTTCGCGCAATACGCCAGAGCGCCTGCCCGCGAAACGTACAAGGTCGAGTGCGACTGGTCCGACGCGGAGCTGGCCTCGATCCCGTGCGCATACTCCACGGCCGAGAACCTGCTCCACCGGGCCTCGGTGGGGGCGGAGCGCGTGCTCGTCACCGGGGCTTCGGGCGGGGTCGGATCGGCCGCGGTTCAACTTGCGAAACGGCGCAGCGCCCACGTCATCGCCGTCGCGAGCACCGGGAAGGCCGATGCCGTGCGCGCAGTCGGCGCGGACGAGGTCGTGGACCGAAACGCCGACCTCGCCGCCGCGGTCGGGCATGACGGCATCGACGTGGTCGTCGATCTCGTTGCCGGAGCATCCTGGCCGCGACTCCTCGACGTGCTCCGGCGCGGCGGGCGTTATGCGACGGCCGGCGCGATTGCCGGTCCGCTGGTCGAGCTGGACGTGCGGACGCTGTACCTCAAGGACCTGACGCTGTTCGGTTGCACCTTTCAGGAAGACGAGGTCTTCGAGAACCTGGTCTCCTACGTCGAACGCGGCGAAATTCGCCCTCTCGTCGCAAGGACGTTCCCCTTGCACGAGATCCGTCAGGCGCAGGAAGCATTCCTGGCCAAGGCGTTCACCGGCAAGCTGGTTCTCATCCCGCCCGAGAGGGGACCGCAGCGCGGGCGCACATCAAGGGTATCGGCCGGCACCGACGCCCCGTCGCGACTGCGCACGACGACCTGACCCGGCGCTGCCAAGGCGTTCACCGGCAAGCTGGTTCTCATCCCGCCCGAATGAGGGGACCGCAGCGCGGATGCACATCGAGGATATCGACCGGCGCCGACGCCCCGTCGCGACCGCGCACGGCGACCTGACCCGGTGCTTCGGGGTCAAGACCGTCGTCCGAAATTCCGCGCGACTTCCGGCCCTTTCCCGGTCCATCGGAGCCTTCTATGATGCCTCCATGACCGGCTCGATTTCCTCCGATTCTGCGCCGAACGGCGCCTCCTGGAAGCGCGGGCGGTCTCGCCCGCAAGCGTGGACCGGAGGTCCGCCACCGAAGGCCCGCCACATGGCAAGGTGGACGGGACGCCCGCAGCCGGTGGGTTGCGGAGGTGGAACCGGATAGCGCCGGCGTCCGACACGTCATGCGACCTCCGGCCCTTTCCCGGCCCGTCCGGGCAGCGTACTTTCCCGGTTCATCCGAGCCTCCCATGATTCCGCCATGACCAACTCGACCACATCCGACTCCGCATCGCACGGCGCCGTGCGGCCGGCCCCGGGCGCCGCGGACAAGCTCGACCGGCTGAAGGCCCTGCTGCGCGAGATGTTCCAGCTCGACCGGGGCGATCTGGATTTCGGCCTGTACCGGATCATGAACCTGAAGACGGCCGAGATCGTCGCGTTCCTCGACCGCGATCTGCTGCCGCAGGTGAAGACGAAGCTGAACCTGACCAGCGCGGAGGAACAGGCCAGACTGGAGGAGAAGCTGAAAGAGGCGCGCATGGCGGCGTGGGGGTTGGGTATCAATCTCGAAACCACGGCTCCGCCCAGGATCGCCGACCTGAGCCGCCAACTCGCCGAGATGAAGAAGGATGCGGACGCCGAGGCTGACGTCTACAACCACCTCACCAACTTCTTCGCCCGCTACTACACCGAAGGCGACTTCATCTCACAGCGCCGCTATTCCAGCGGCGGCCGGTCCGCCTACCTCATCCCCTACGACGGCGAGGAAGTGAAGCTGCACTGGGCGAACGCGGACCAGTATTACGTCAAGACGACGGAGAACTACGCCAGCTACGCCTTCACGGCCGGCGCGGGCGAAACGGCGCGGCGCGTCCGATTCGAGATCGCCGCGGCCGACAACGAGAAGGACAACGTCAAGGAGGCCGACGACCGCCAGCGCCGCTTCGTGCTCGCGACCGGCAGGAACGCCGTCGCCGTCGAGGGCGGGGCGCTGGCCGTCCGCTTCGAGCACCGGCCGCTGACGGAGGGCGAGAAGAAGCGGTGGCCGGGCAACGGCAGCACCCAGCGGGGCCGGATCAACGAGGCGACGGTCGAGCGGATCCTGAACGCGGTGGAGCCCGACTGGCAGGCTGCGCTGGCCGCGCCGGCCCCGACGGACGCCAACGGCGATCGCACCCTGCTCGCGAAGCACGTCGATCGGTACACGGCGAAGAACAGCTTCGACTACTTCATCCACAAGGACCTGGGCGGCTTCCTGCGCCGCGAGCTGGATCTGTACCTGAACACGCAGGTGCTGAATCTGGACGACCTGGAGCTGGGCGATACGGCCCGCCTGGATCGGGCGCTGGCGCGGGTGCGGGCGATCCGACACATCGGGGGGAAGATCATCGACTTCCTGGCCCAACTGGAGGATTTCCAGAAGCAGCTCTGGCGCAAGAAGAAGTTCGTGCTGGAAACGCACTGGTGCGTCACCCTGGACCGGGTGCCGGAAGCGCTCTATCTGGAGATCGCCGCCAACCGGGCGCAGTGCGAGGAGTGGGCCGAGTTGTTCGCGGTCGACGAGATAGCGGGGGATTTGACGAACGGCAACGTGGCCTGGAGCGATCCGCCGAGCATCGATTTCCTCAAGGCCAATCCCTGCCTGGTGCTGGACACGCGGCACTTCGGCCGCGACTTCACCGATCGGCTGCTGGCCGTCCTCTCCGATGCCGGACCGCTGGACGAGCAGACGGACGGTCTGCTGGTCCACGGCGAGAACTTCCAGGCGTTGAACCTGCTGCAAGCCCGATATCGAGGGCAGGTGCAGTGCGTGTACATCGACCCGCCTTTCAATACGGATGCATCACCAATCCTCTACAAGAACGGATACAAATCGTCAGCCTGGATTTCCATGATGGAGAATCGCCTCCGGGCTACACGTGGACTACTCGTAAACGACGGTGTTCTGGTTGCGGCCATAGACGACGAACAACATCGGGAGTTGAGCTTTTTGATCTCCAGTATCTTCGACGACTGGTTTCTCGGAACGATTCTGGTTCGCACGAATCCATCGGGACGCCCTACCAAGAAGGGATACTCGGTCGCGCATGAGTACCTCCTATATGTCGGCGGAGGGCAGAATGCAGGAATCGGACGTATGCCGCCGACAAAGAAACAACTGGCTCGCTTCTCGGAGTGCGACGACAGAGGAGTATTCGAATGGAGGAATCTGCGACGAGAGGGATCGAATTCGGATCGCATCGCACGCCCCGCACTCTACTATCCTATATATATACAAGGAAATACGATACGTGTCCCTGAAATGACATGGAGTCAAACCAGCCAGGAATGGATTGTTGAAGAAAATCCGCAGGCTGGAGAACAAGTGGTATTCCCGGATGACGAAAAGGGCGTCGAGAAGACATGGCGCTGGGAAGGAAGCACGGTAACGAGAGATTTACAGGATGTTGCCGTACGTAAAGACCGGTCTGGTCGTGATTACGTCTATTACAAGAGACGGCCTCATCATGAAGGTGTGATGTCCATATCCTGCTGGTTCGATGCAAAATATTCCGCTGTTGAACATGGCACAGCTCCGCTTAAGGCCATGTTCGGGGGGACTGTTTTCTCGTATCCGAAATCCATTCATGCGGTGGCAGATGCAATATACACGGCAGGAGCTTCACGGACAGATGCACATGTTTTCGATTTTTTCGCGGGCTCCGGCACCACTGGTCACGCCGTCATCAATCTGAACCGGGAGCATGGTGGGAACCGGAAATATATCCTCGTGGAGGTTGGGAATCATTTCGACACAGTATTGCTACCACGTATCAAGAAGATCGTTTATTCACAGGATTGGAAGGACGGCAAGCCGGGTTCCTGCAAAGGAAGCACACAAGTCTTCAAATACATCCGGCTAGAATCCTACGAAGACACGATGGACAGCCTCGTAGTGGCGCCGCCATCGGAATCACGAGTGGTGCTGTTGAAAAGCAACCCCGCCCTGGCCGAGGACTACCGACTGCGCTACGCGCTCGGCGTGGAAACCTCCGGCAGCGCCTCCCTGCTGGGCAAGGATTTCTCGGACCCCTTCGCCTACACCCTTTCCGTCGTGCGCGACGGGATACGCGACGACAACGCCCGGGTCGATCTGCCCGAGACCTTCAACTACCTGATCGGCCTCCGCGTGGAATCCCGTCGATGGATCGACGGCGTGCTCGCTATCACGGGCACGGACGCCGAGGGGCGGCACTGCCTGATCCTTTGGCGCAACCTCGACGAGATTGACCATGCTGCCCTGGACGCCTGGTTCGATCGCAACCGCGAGCGATTCGCCTCCTCCTTGGACCTCATCTACACCAACGGCGACCACACCCTGAACGCCATGCAGCGGCCCGGCGAAACCTGGACTGCCGAAACCATCGAACCCGTCTTCCGGGACCTGATGTTCGAGGAATCCAACGATGAACGATAATCGAGAGGCTTTCAACCAAACCCCATCCTGCGGTGCCCGCATACAGCATCGGAGTTATGTCGTGTCATCAGATTCACCAAGACTCTGGCTTGTACACCTTGTTTGAACGAGGGATTTTTCAATGCATCTACAACCATTCCGTGGGTCAAGGTGTTTCCATCCTTCTCTGAAATTTTCCATACGGCCAAATTTTCGCCTGAATAAGCGCGTTCGTTGCGCAAACAGCTTCCTGATTACGTACGAAGCTCAGCTTCCTGTTGCCGGGTCGCGCAAACCCGGATTCAATGGGGCATCACGGCTTTTCCGGCTGGTAGTTGGACGGTCGTTTCGTGCTCTCCTGCGGGCATTCGAAGTTGACCGCTCGTCGTGTCTGCGACCAGGCTGATGATTGTGCGTAATCAGGAACAACTTTGCCTGCCGAGAAAAAGACTGACGAACAGGAGAGAGACATGCTTTCCAGTGATTCAATCGAGGCGATCCACAAGTCACTCAACGAATTCGGATATTCAGATGAATTCATCAAGAGAAGTTGGGTACCGCATAGTGTGCTTCCGGAAGAAGATGCACCGGATCTTCCGTTAACGGCATTCTGGGGGCACCCATTTGATCAATTCAGAAGTGCAGTGACTGTTGTCGAGAAGAACGGTATTCCTGCGAAAGATCTTGCGAAAGGAATCGCCTCGCGCACCTTGAGCCATGTCTTACTGTGTGACGGTGAGGAAGTTGAACTCTGGCTCCTGGATTCCAAAGATATCAAAAGGCATGAAAGTCGGGTACCCATTAGACAAATTGAATCCCTTATTGACAGTTATGGCACAAAGCTCGAACGTTCCATCGTAGTAGATCAGAAGATTCGTCTTCGACAGTATGCGCTGTATGAAGCCGACCCGAAAGGCCAGTCGTTTGGTGAATGGGCAGTCAGGCCCAGCATTGAGCAAGCCAGCGAAAATCTATCCAGACTTGTCGCCAACGTCATGACCTATTCCGGCAGCAGCGCGTCCAGTGAAGAAAACGAAAGTGTGATTCGTTGGCTGTTTCGAGTACTAGCCCTTAGAGTGGGCAAAGATCGTAATTGGGACGTTGCTTCTGATTTAGGACGGGAGGCGATCTCCGAGTTCACGAAACGAGCAGAACACTATCCAAGACCATGGCCAAATATGAGTACAAATTTGTCCATCAATAAACGCAGTTCGATATCCGAGTGTGTCCTGGAAGCATTGATCGATTTCGACTTCTCGACAGTGGATCCGATATTTATCGTAAAAGCATTCGGATCTCCAGCACTGAGGCAGATACGTGCGGACATCGATCTGTTTCCGACACCCAGACCATACGCTTGGGACATGATGGCATCGATCCCTCTTCGCGAAGGAATGGGAATATACGATCCGACAGTCGGAACCGGGACGTTCCTCGTAGCTGCCGGACATGCCTTCTGGACCAGATGGTCGTCGGAGGACGACGTATTGCTACAGATCCGGAATTCACTTCGCGGCACGGACAAATCGTCTCTGTCGACCGATCTCGCACACATCACTCTTGACTTGGCTTTCGGGTGGAACGATATAGGTTGGCGAATCGCTGAGGCGCGGGCTGATATCGCGGTACCCAAGCTGTCTCGCGAACGCGAGTGGGTATTGGTCGGAAATCTACCTTGGTCGGGACGTGGCCGATCTCAAAATCAAGCTGCTAAGATATTGGCTCTGTATGTTGATGTTTTGTCCAAGAGAGATTCGGGGTGGATCGCCACGATTGTTCCTCGATCTGTCTGGACGAGTCGAGATTCGACCGGGGACGCCCTTCGCGAGAGCATAGATTCCAATTTCCAGATCGAGTCGGCGTGGGAACTTCCATGGGAAGCCATAAGAGGCGGCCGTGCACAGGCTATTGCTACCGTGCTTTCCCGAGGACAACCAGCAACCACGACTGTCTGGAATCGTCAGAGTTTGACAGGAGTAATCCATACAATCGGCTACAGTCCAGCGCACCTAGGAGTTGCCGGCCATTTTTTCCCATCGTCGGACGCGCGCTATTTAAAGCGACGATTGGCTAATTGTCCAAAATTACAAGATTGGTATAACGTAAGAGTCGGAATTGAACTGAATTGTCCGGATAGAATTACAAGAGGGAAAATTCCTTTCATGAGATCGTTGCGTCGGATAGGAAGAGATGAGGAACGGCCGGACTATCTTGGGGCTGCCGATGTCGAATATGGTAGCAAATGGGCAAAGAATCACTTTACTCGACAGGCTTATGATTATAGAAAGGAACTCCAAGTGCTACCTCAAATCGCGATTCCCAGGCATATCTACGAAGGTCCCGCGCGGCTGCGAGCGATGGTGTTCGATCAACCGATGCTATTAAGTAAAAGTTTTCTCATCTGCACGCCGCACGGAGAAACAACGATGACGTTTGCCCACGGTATCGCCACGATTCTAGCTAGTTCGCTGGGTCGCCTGTGGCTCTATCTGTTTGCTGGTGCCGGGAGACATCTGTCAAATAAAACTCTCGGACAGTTGCCATTGCTGGAAAAACGTCAAATCGAGGAGATCGGTACGACAGGCAGTGTTTCGCATTTTCAATTTGGATCCGCATCCTATGAACTGATTTGTCCACATATGTCCCTGGAACATGAACTGAGGATTTGCGCATCCTACGGATTCGATGAAAGGGAAGGAATGATAATTCTCGCACTATCCTATATCCTCGGATACAATCAGGCGATACCACGTGGTTGGATCCGAAAATATGCATCTGATCCAATCAAGCTTCGTCGGATGGCAGATGAACTAGAAAGTCTTCCTCTCGACTCTGAACAACGATCGCGGTTGTACTTGAAGATTCTCTCTGAACGAGAGAAGGATGAATACTGGATAATTCGAGGCGAAGACTACGAACTATCTATTGACAAGTCCGAAGTCGCCGACGGAGAGCCCCATGGCTAGTCGAAGGTATCGACAAATTCTTCAAAGGGCGATTCCCTTGACGGAGTCGACGCCGTGTGGATATTGTCGTCTTCCGTTTGGGCAAACGGCTATGGGTAGCGCAGGTTTTCATGCAGAGCATATAATTCCAAGATCTATAGCTCCACATCTGGCTACGCAGGAGACAAATCTGACTTGGGCGTGTTTGAGATGTAACCATAAAAAGGGTTCGAGTGTTACAGGCTGTGATTCCAAGCATAAGAGAGTGTGTACCTTATTTAATCCTCGAACAGAAAAATGGCCGAATCACTTCATTGGAGTGCGTAATGGGAAGATTTTCGCCAATACAAGTACGGGCCGGGCTACCAGCAGTCGCCTTGAGTTCAATGAGGAATCGACAGTGCTAAGATTTCGAGCCAATGGTTTCCGTCAGAAATGGTGGCCAGCTTGACGACAAGACGGCACGACACAACCCGGGGAAGGCGGCCATCAACGCAACAAAGTTGCCTTTCGCAGCCTTCCCTGAAGGATGATTCAACAACAAGGCTATAGCCTATGACTGCTCTTCAGAACCGCCTCGCGCTGCACCGCTTCGTGTGCCGGGAGTTCGGCTACGAGGACATGGGCGAGATGCTCGCGCAGGTGGGGCGCGCACCGGGCGAGATCGGCGCCACCGGCGGCGAGAGTGAATACTTCCGGGCGCTCTACCTGACGCCCGCCGCGCGGGTCACCCTCGACCGGTTCGCCGAGTACGACGCCAACATCGGGGCGCTCAGCCGGCGGCTGCGCATGACCGGGGAGCACGGCCGGACCTGGAAGCCGCACCAGTACCTCGCCCTGCTGTTCACCGAGCACTACCTCCGGCGCTACTTCGACGACGCCGAGGCGCTCCGCGCCGACTTGAACCAGGCGAAGTTCCGCCACCGGCCGACTTCGCGCCTCCCCGACTACCAGCCGGACGATCTGCGTACCCTCGCCTTCCAGAGCGCGACCGGCTCCGGCAAGACGCTGCTCATGCACGCCCACATCCTGCAATACCGGCACTACCTGACCCGGTCCGGCGGGCGGCTCAACAATGTCGTGCTGGTGACCCCGAACGAACAGATGTCGGGGCAGCACGAGCGCGAGTTGCGGGAAAGCGGCCTGCACGCGCGGGTGTTCTCCAGCGAGGCCGGCTCGGACCTGTTCGCCCCGGTCGAGATCATTGACCTCAACAAGCTGGCCGAGAAGAAAGGCGTGAAGCGGGTCGCCGTCCGCGACTTCGGCGACGACAACCTGGTGCTGGTGGACGAGGGGCACCTGGGCGCCACCGGCAAGGTGTGGCGCGAGCGCCGCCGGGAGCTGTCCCGCGGCGGCTTCACGTTCGAGTACTCCGCCACCTTCAACCAGGTGGCGACGAAGAAGGACCCCGACCTGCTGCACGCCTACGGCAAGTGCCTGCTGTTCGACTACCCCTACCGCCGCTTCCACGAGGACGGCTACGGCAAGGACTACGCCATCCTGAACCTGCCGGGCGGGGTGCAGGACGAGAACGCCGACATGTACCTGCTCGGCTGCCTGCTCACCTTCTACCAGCAGCTCCGCATCTGGCGGGACGGCGGCGCACAGTGGCAGGCGTTCCACCCGGCAAAGCCGCTGTGGGTGTTCCTCGGCAAGACGGTGACCGGTTCGAGCAAGGCGGACCGCGCGACCCGCTCCGACGTGGTCCGCATCCTCCGCTTCCTCGGCTGGGTGCTGGCCCGCGGCGACGCGGTGCGGCCCATGATCGCGCGACTGCTCGACGGGCAGTCGGGGCTGCTCGACGACGAGGACCGGGACTTCTTCGACGGCGGTTTCTCCCACCTGCCGCGCACCGGGAAAGACACGTCCGAACAGATCTACGCCGACCTCTGCGAGACCCTGTTCCACGGCGCGGGAAGGTTGCACGTGGTCTACCTCACCGCCGGCGAAGGCGAGCTGCACCTTCGCACCGCCGACAACGATCCCTTCGGCGTGGTCAACGTCGGGGACTCGGCGGCGCTCTACAGGCTGCTCACCGAGAACCCCGACCCCGACCCGGACTTCGACGTCGACCGGGAGATGGGCTTCGCGGAGCGGCTGTTCGCGAGCGTGGACCGGCCGGATTCGACGGTGAACGTGGTCATCGGCGCGCGCCGCTTCATCGCGGGCTGGAACTCCTGGCGCGTGAGCACGATGGGGCTGATGCACGTCGGGGTCGGCGAGGGGCCGGAGATCATCCAGATGTTCGGGCGGGGAGTGCGCCTGAAGGGCTGGAACATGAGCTTGAAGCGCCACCGCGAGAGCGGCGCGGCGCCGCCGCCGGACGCCGACCGGCTGACGGAGCTCGAGAAGCTCTACATCTTCGGGCTGCGCGCCAACTACATGCAGACCTTCCGGGACCTGCTGCAACGGGAAGGGGTGGGCGTGGAGCGGGAGACGTTCTCCCTGCCGACCACCTGGAACTTCGCGCGGAAGACCGACCTCAAGCTGATCCGGCTCAAGGAAGACCGCAAGTACGAGCTCTCCGGCGAACGCCCGGTTTTACCGGCCCCGGCCCCGGCCGCCGCGGGCGGCCTCCCCCCGGTGAGCCTGGATCTCTACTCGCGGCTGCAATCGGTGGCGTCCGCTGGCGCCGCGGCGCGCAAGGAGGAGAAGGGCGGCGCGGAGGGCGACGCGGTTGGAGGGAACGCCCCGGCCCCTCACGGACCCGACGGTTACCCGGCCGGCGCCGGATTCGCTCGACCGCGCCTTGGCCGGTCTGTCTCGATCTCGACCCCGACCCCGGCCCCGACCCAATCCCGATCGGTCGCCATTGTTTCGGGCGAGGAGAAAAAGGAAGAGGCGGAAACGCGCCCGGATCGGTTCAGGTTCGCGAGCCATGCCGCCTTCCTCGACGCGGCCCGCCTCCACGAACGGCTGCTGCGCCGCAAGCGGCAACGGGGCTGGCATAACCTGGTCATCGAGCGGGACACCGTGGATCGACTGCTGCGCAACGACGACTGGTACGAATTGCGCCTGCCCCCGGAACGGCTGAACCCCGCCGGGTTCCGGCAGCTACGCGCGCTCGAAGACGTCGCCCTCGACCTGATCACCGAGTACGCCGATCGCTTCTGGCGGAGGGAGCGTCGGCGCTGGGAGCACGACCGGATCGAGATCGTCACCCTGGACGAGGACGATCCCAACCACGTCCGGGCCTGGAAGCTGTCCGTGGATGCAGCCCGGGACCGGCTGGTGGGCGAAGCGCGCGGGCTGGCGGACGCCCTCCAGGAAGGCCGCTTCGACGACCTGAGATTCTGGTACGGCACCCTGAAGGTCGGCCTCATCCCGAGCAAGGCTCACGCATACAAGCCGCTGCTCCACGTACGAAAGGATTGCGCGGTCACTGTGCAGCCCGTCCCCCTGGACGAGAACGAGAAACGGGTCGTCGATCATCTGGAATCGCTCGCCGCGCTCGGCCACGCCTGCCTGCAAGGCCGGGAGCTCTACCTCATCCGCAACCTGACGCGCGGCCGGGGCGTGTCGTTCTTCGACGACTTCGGCTACTACCCGGACTTCATCGTCTGGCTGAAGGACGACGCCCGCCAGCACGTCCTGTTCCTCGACCCGAAGGGGTTGAGCCGCTTCGGCGGCAGGGAGCGCAGAAAGGTGGCGCTGCACCACGAGATCGGGAAGGTCGAAGAGCGGGTACGCAAGGAGGACCCGAACCTGCACCTGCGCGCCTACGTCCTGTCCGTGACCCCGGCCGCCCAGATCGACGACGGCGCCCGCTCCGCGAGCGAATGGAAGCAGGACGGCGTCTACTTCCTCGACGAGTCCGATTGCCTGCAACAGGTCATCGAGCACGCTCTCGAGCAAGTCGCGTGAAATGATCCGCTACGGCGTCAACCCCATCGGGTGGATCAACGACGACGACCTCTCGCTGGGCGATCACATCCCGCTCGAACAGTGTCTGCGCGAGGCGGCGGAAATCGGCTTCGAGGGAATCGAGATGGGCCGCAAGATGCCCGCCGACCCTCGGGCGTTGCGCGCGGTGCTCGCGCCGCACGGCCTGGAACTCGTCTCCGCCTGGTGCTCGCTCGAACTGCTCTCGCGTGGCGTGGAGGCCGAGAAGGCGGCCCTGGACGCGCGCCTGCGCCTGCTGCGCGAGATGGGCTGCGAGGTCTGCATCGTGTGCGAGACCTCGAACACGGTCCACAACGACCGCAACGCCCCGCTCTCCGCCCGGCCGACCCTCTCCGGGCCGGAGTGGCCGGGCTTCGCCGGGGCGCTCACCGAGATCGCCCGTCACGTCGCCGGCGAGGGGCTGACCCCGGTCTACCACCACCACATGGGCACCGTGGTGCAGAGCGGGGAGGATCTGGAACACCTGCTCGCGCAGGCCGGCGAGGAACTGAAGCTGCTCCTTGACACCGGCCATGCCGCGATGGCCGGCATGGACCCGGGCGCGGTAGCCGCGAGGCACGCCGGGCGCATCCGCCACCTCCACCTGAAGAACGTGCGGCCCCCGGTCGCGCGCGAGGCGATCGAGAAGGACCGGAGCTTCCTCGACGCGGTGAGGGCCGGCGTGTTCACCGTTCCGGGCGACGCGGAAGGCGGGGTGGATTTCATGCCCGTGCTTCGGGCGGTGGCCGGCGGCTACGAAGGCTGGTTGGTCATCGAGGCGGAGCAGGATCCGAGGATGCGCGAGCCGAAGGCGTACCAGTCCATGGGGCTCGCGGCGTTGCGGAAGATGGCGCGGGAAGCCGGGCTCTGGGGCGGGGATGAGCGGTCCGGCGGGGCTTGACATCGGCGAGCGGAGCGTTGGCGGGCACCTGTCACCCGGATGCCGGCCCTGGGGGCGCGTGCATCCCGCCCGCAGCGGACCGAAGATCCGGGGCCGGAGGCCCGTAGCACGGCAGTCAACAAAGCGATGCGGACGGGGCGCCCGCGTTCCCGGAACGCATGGATTCCCGCTTTCGCGGGAATGACCAGGGTGGGCGGGACGCCCGCGTTCCCGATAGCACGCCATGAAACCCCTTGTTCCATAGGGCGAACACATGATGACGTTATTCTACCCCACATCCGTACCCCACTCTTGCGACGCTATCAAATGCGCGTGAATGAGCACGGTTGAGCAAGACTACGAGAGCAGATCGTGGCCCGCAAGGTCGTCGATCGTAGTCCATGCGAGATAGATGCCACCACCCCCCGCTTGCGCGAGGACAGGCTTGAAGGCGACATGGACGTGGCCGCCGACCAAGCTATCGTCCGTTCTTCACGCAGACGATGGTTCTCACGGCGAAGCCGGCGTATCTCCTCGCGCTCTGCGGTGCTTAATCCATCAGCGTGCCGGCCTGCGTCACGGTCGGCCTGCGCGACCCAGAGTCTTTTCCAATACGGAGATGAGCCTGAAGGAGGGAGGTAGAAGGAGCCGTAGGCGGAGTTGGGAGGTGAGTGAATGGAAGGGGGATGTTGAAGGGCACGAAGGACCTGTGCAAGCCCTGAGCGGTTCTCTGCTCGGGTGCTGAGGGGGGGACGATGGGGACAGGGGAGGGGTTGGGGGGAGGGGGAGTGGAGTGGCACCAGAGGGGGCCACCGCCCGGATGAGGCCGGACGGTGGATTGTGCGGGTGGGGTGGAGGGTCAGGCCGCGTCGCGCCAAGCGCGCCCGATGGTGCGGTCCAGAAGGCCCGCTCGTATCTGCCCGAGGCCATGTGCTCCGCCACGAGGGCGGCGCACGCCCGGAAAACTTGCGCATCCTCCGGGTGCAGGGCGATTCGATGGAGCCCCAGCTCCGCGAGGGCGACCGGCTGCTCGTCGACCTCGCCCGCCGCACCCCGGCGACCGGCTTGGTGGTCAAGCGCGTAGAAATCGTCCCCGACGAAGACCCGCCCCGGCTCCGGCTCCTTTCCGCCAACCCGGACTATCCCGCGTACACTTGCCTCGCCGAGGAGGCGCACGTCGTCGGCAAGGTGCTGTGGACGGTCAGGAAGGTTGAGGGCGCCGCCGCCAGCTCTCAGGATATGACGGTGTGTTCGCCCAGAACGAGAGAGCGGCCGGTGGGGCGAAATCAGCGCGACTTGACAGATAAGTCGGGTAGGGATAACAATTCACCCGATTGTTGCATAAACTCATATGCATTGGTGCGCGAAACGCCTCTGTACAAGTAGTATTCCACACACTGGACGGTCCAGTTCATGTTCACTCCCAGTGAGGATGAGCTACACCGGCGTGGCATGCGTTCCATCCTGCTATCGCAGCACGAACTGGCGTTTTCGATAGCTTTTTATGCTACTGGCAGGTTCACTCAAGCATGAGGGTCTCCCGCAGAAGCCAAGTCCATGAGTCCACTAAAACCATTCGCGCGCAGACATCATCTACGTTACGGTGCGATCCGACTCGAATCACACCGAGACACCAAGGCCGAGGCCGAGAAGAGACGAAGCCACCGGCCGATTTTAGGTGTATTCGAGCTCTGAGCATCCGTAACTTTTCTGCCGTTCTGGATCGGAGGAACCGGAAAATGGATCGGAATTCAATAATTTCATTTTTGGCATTGGTCATCTCCGTGGGAGTGGCTATTTTTACTATTTTGAATGCTCGATATCTTCAGAAGAAAGAACACATTCATCAAATCAAACTCAGTCAACGAGAGAAATTAGAAGATGCTAACACTTTAATGGAGAAAAAAGTCAGAATGGTAAATCAGATCATGAATACATTGTTATCTAAAATAGATTCTCCTCCCGAAGGATATATAGAGGAAAAATATAGAGAAATTATCTGTATTTATATAGAAACACGAGATCTATACAATGCAATAAATTACTGCTTTCATTTGAAATCCAGGGAAAATATTGACAACAAGATAAATAATATTGAAACAATACTTAAGGAATTTATTGATAAGAAAAACACAGATTTTGGCATGGTGGAAATGGCTTATTTCATCGAATTTTTCTGGGAAGAAACAAAAAAGCATCTTCAGAGACCATGACGATCATAAGCTTTATCTGTCAGAAGTCACGCCCCACTACGAGGGCGGCGCGAGCCCGGAAGATCTTCGGCCTCGTCAGCAGGATTTGTGGGTGAGTTCGGGCTCGGGTAAGTCGCCAAGTGTATGATACAAGCCGACTTTCAGCGCCTCGCAGGTGCGAAAGCCGAACGCTTTTCTGGTTGTCAGTTTGGCCTTGCTATTGAACCCCTCGACTGCGCCGCTGGACCAACGCCCCTTGGCGTGGAACCAGTTGAGGATCAGCGCACGATGCGAGCGCATCATGCGTGCAACCTTCTTTATCGGCTCGATGCGAGAGTGCATGGTTCGGGTACACCATCGGTCCCCGCTTCCGCGGGGATGACGGAGGAAACGTCCGGCCCAATAGGGCGACACGCACCCCCACAACGACTGGAAGTCCTCTTTGAGCAGATAGGCGCGCATCGTGCGCAGATGATGGCGCACCAGGTCAGCGTGAACCGCCCCGGGTTTCCCGGAGGGTGATTTGCTTGAGTCAGGCGGCCATCGCCGACTCTTGCAGTTGATGGTAGTAGTGTGCCTCGAACTGTGCCGGAGGCACATGCCCGAGGGGTCCGAACAGGCGCTGGTGGTTGTACCAGTGCGCCCATTCGAGGGTGGCGAGTTCCACCGCCTCGCCGTGACGCCACGGGCCACGCCGTGCGATGAGTTCCGTCTTGTACAGCCCGATGATGGACTCGGCCAGCGCGTTGTCGTAGGAGTCGCCCACGCTTCCCACCGAGGGCGCGATGCCCATCTGCGCCAAGCGCTCGGTGTAGCGCAACGAGAGGTACTGCACGCCCCGGACGCTCTCATGTTTGTCAAGTAGCAGGTGGGGCGGTGATGACGCGGTAGATCTCGCGAGCCACGTAACGCTTCAGGCATCGCATGACCTCGCGTTTGGACAGGCCCTCGCGGGTTCTGCGTTCGACGTAGGCTCGGGTGCGCGGGTCGGTTCGCATCCGGCACACGACAACCATGTGCAGGGCGGAGTTGGCCTGTCGGTTCCCGCCGCGGTTGAGGCGATGGCGTTGGGTCTTTCCGCTGGATGCAGGGATTGGACAGGCGCCGCACATCATCGCGAAGCTTGCTTCGCAGCGTAGCCGGTCGGGATTCTCCCCGGCGGCGACCATCAGTTCGCCCGCGTTGGCGACGCCCACGCCTTCGAGGCGCAGCAGATTGGGGGCGAGTTCCTCGACGAGCGGGGCGATGAGCCGGTCGAGTTCGGCGATTTCGTCGTTGAGGTCGAGGACCCGGCGGGCGAGGTATTTCAACGCGAGCTTGGTGGCGACGGCCGGGTCGCGGTATCCGACGATGTCCGGTCGCCAAGCCGCGCAGGTGCGCAGGCGTTGCATGCGGGTGAGGTTGCGGACCTGGTCGCGCACCTCCTCCGGTGCGGCGACGATGGTGTTGTGGAGCTGTTGCAACGTCGCACGGCGGCACTTGACGGCGGTCTTTCGCGTGGTGCGCAGCACCCGCAAGGCCTCCACGGCGCCGGCACGGTCCTTGGCCACTTGGACTCGACGCCCGGTGCGAGCGGCCTCCGCTGCCGCGATCGCATCAAGGGAGTCGTCCTTGCCCTTGGCTCTTCGCCCCGCCCGGTCCGGGCCGGTCACTTCGAGCACCGGGACCCCCGACAGCGCCAGGTGGCGGGTGATGCCCGCGCCGTAGCTGCCGGTGGATTCGACCCCGACGCGAAGCAGCTCCCCATGAGAGCGCAACCAGCGCAGCATGGCCCGGTAGCCGGCCCGCGTCGTGGAGAACGATTCACCGCCGAGCACCGCACCGTCGAGGGTCACAACGGCCGCGGTATGCAGGTCCTGATGGGTATCAACGCCCCCGATGATGGCGGTGCGTTCGCTGGTCGTGTTCGTCATGTCGGCCCCCCTGGTCTACGATGGGCGAAGGGATGGGCGGCGAACAAAACCGAGGTCGGACACGACAGTGAAGGGACGCCTTGGGCCAGGCTCTCATCAGGTCACGAGGTCGGTCGAGGTCGGCGCCTCAACCGGTTGCCCTTGGGTGGCCGACATGTCCAGGGAATGACATCTCGGTCAGTCAGAGTGCGGGTCAAGCCACCCAGGGGCGACCGGCCCTGCAAGCCTAAGATACGTCAGTCTCTATGCGGGTCAGGTCACCCCAGGGAACCGGCCCTCACATACTCACTGTCGGAATGGTGGATGAGCCCTTCACGGGGCGCACGGCGCTCATGAAGGGCCTGTTCGAGGGCATCAAGGGCCAAGTCCGTGTGCAGTGAATGCGACACCCGCCAGCCCACGATACGCCGCGCATAGGCGTCGATGACGAAGGCCGTGTAGGCGAACCCTCGCCACGTGGCCACGTAGGTCAAGTCCGACACCCACAGCGCATTCGGGCGGCTGACCTTGAACTCCCGATTCACCCGGTCATCCGGGCGCTCGCCTTGCACCACCGATTGCGTGGTCTTCGCCCGCCGGCCTCGCACCGCGCCTTGCAGCCCCAGCCGGCGCATCAGCCGCGCCACCGTGCAACGCGCCACCGCGACCCCTTCACGGCGAAGCT
Source organism: uncultured Gammaproteobacteria bacterium (assembly GCA_958295465.1). Lineage (GTDB taxonomy): Bacteria > Pseudomonadota > Gammaproteobacteria > HK1 > HK1 > HK1. The sequence continues at coordinate 4,167,724 of OY282353.1, read as the reverse complement.
GGCGCCAGACCTTGCGCACCCCGTACACCCCGAAGTGCTTGTCGTACACCCGGCGGATCTCCCCGCACAACCACTCATCGCGACGCACCCGCGACGGGGCGCGCTCCGGCTCCCCCTCGCGCGCCTTGTGCTCGTAGTACGTCGATGGGGCGATCGGCACCTCGGCGCAGACCGGCCCGACCCCGTATCGACCCCGATGAGCGTCGATGAACGACACCATCATCTCGCGCGGCGGTCGAGCTCCGCCTGGGCAAAATACGCCGACGCCTTGCGAAGAATTTCGTTCGCTCGGCGCAACTCTCGGTTCTCGCGCTCCAGCTCCTTGAGCCGGCGACGTTCCTCGCTGCTCAGCCCTGCACGGACCCCGCGGTCGCGTTCGGCCTGCCGCACCCACTTGCGCAGCGTCTCCGCCGTACACCCGAGCTTCGACGCCACCGAGGTGATCGCCGACCACTGTGAATCATGTTCACCCTGGTGATCCAACACCAGGCGCACCGCCCGTTCCCGGACTTCCGGGGAGTATCTTGTCGGTGAAGTCATCTGCCCTTTCCTCCCAAAGACTCAACGAATGTAGTCTCCGGGAAACCCGGGGCGGTTCACCGAGGCTGGAAAGCAGGTTCGATTGAAGTACTCTCATGTCGCCCTCCCTAACAGGGCTCCGGGTTCACGGTGCCCGGTCGGACTTCGCCCCCGACCGGGCACCACCGGATTCGTTGTCGCGACCGCTCAAACGCCGAGATTACGTTGGCTGGACGCCCGCTCCGCGACCGCTTCCACGTCGCCGGCATTCAGCGTCAGCACGTAGGTTCGTCCATCCGTTCCGAGTACGTGGTAGACGAGCGCATCCCCGTCCCGACCGCGGTACTCAAGCGGCCGGTGCTGGTCGCAGTGCCAGCGCTCCCGCCTTCGGGCACCGCCGGTCCCGTGGCTTGCGAGCTTCATCGCAAGAGCCCATCCACCAGGAAGTACCCCAGGACGAGCACCGACCCGACCGCCACGCCCCAGGTCCACCGGATTCGGCTTCTCCGCCGTGCGCGCTCGCGTTCCTCCTCGCGTTCCTCGCGGTCGCGTTCCTCGCGGTCGCGTTCCTCCGCACATTCGTCGCGGTCGCGTTCCTCGCGGTCGCGTTCCTCCTCGCGCTTGCGCTTGCGCTCGCGTTTCTCGCGCTTGTGCTCGCGTTTCTCGCGCTTGCGTTGCGCGAGCAAGTCCACGGGGTCCACGACGGGGTCCTCCTCGCGTTCCTTGCGCTCGCGTTTCTCCTCGCGTTCGTCGCGGTCGCGTTCGTCGCGGTCGCGCTCGCGTTCCTCCTCGCGTTCCTCGCGCCTCGCGAGGCGTTCCTCCTCGCGATCGCGGCGCTCGCGGCGGTCGCGTCCCTCCTCGCGTTCGTCGCGGTCGCGTTCCTCGCGCGCGCGGCGCGCACGGCGGCGGCCCGCGAGGCTGCACGGAGCGCACACATCCCACACCTTCCACACAGCCCACACAGCCCACACAGCCCAAAAAACGGCGGAGCAGGTGAAGTCGAAGATGCGCTTCATGCCGAGTCTCCCCATTGTCACAGTAGCGGCCGTTGGGCGCTCTCTCGTTGGGATGGAGTGTGACATGGCAGGGGGGACGCGGCTGAGAGCAACCGGGATCGGCGCCGGCGAGAGAGACGGGAGCGCGCTGCAGCAGAGCACGCGCGGGCCGATGAGACATAAACGGGATTGCCCGCGATGCCTGGTGCCCAAAGGCTCGCTATCGCTAGGCACCAGTCACCGTCCGCGCTGTGCGCCGGGCAATCTCGATTCTGTCAACTCGGCGCGTGCTGCAGCCGCAGCAAGCCGCCCCTGCGCGCCCCTCCGTCCGGCTCGTTCCTCCCACGGACTACAGGACACTTCGGGGCGGTCGGCCAACAGCAGGGTGACGTGTCGCAGAACGACACGAACCCCAACGGCGGGCGCCAGCTGGGCGCAGGCACCGATTCCGGCTCCATTGGCCACGCTTCGCGCGGCTGCATGGAGGCTCCATCGACGAATGCCAGGTTGGTGACGTGCCGATGGCACGGACGGCGGTCGGCAGGGTATGTTGGATGCCGGTGCCCCAGGGTCACCGGCAGTCGATGGAGGGCAGCACGATGAAACGGTTGATGTTGGGTATTATCCTCGCCGCGGGGGGGCTCGCGATGCCGGTGCAGGCACCCGACCCCAAGGCCGCAGCCTTTTAGGGTTGACGCCCATGCGGTCGTCGCCAAGGGTATTCATGCCGCGACGCATCCAGCGACAGGACGCTGGACTACACAGCACCACCCAAGAGGAGAGAACCAATGGAAACGCCGAATGAAATGCGAATGAAGGTCACGCACAAGGCATCCACGGACGCCGACTTCCGCGCCCGGCTGGTCAGCGACCCGAAGGCAGCCATCGGCGCAGAGCTCGGCGTCAGCCTGCCGGCAGGACTGACCGTCGAGGTCCACGAGGAGAGCGCCGAGACGGCACATCTCGTCCTTCCTCCCCCCAGCAAGTTGAGCGAGAGCGACTTGCACGCGGTCGCAGGAGGGTTCTTTGGCTCCAGTATGGGGCAGGCAAACAGCCTCTTGAACTGGTAAGCCGCGACGGGGCGAGCCCTCGCCCTCCGAGGCTCGCCCCCCCTTCCCCTAGGGGCAGCCCGTTTCGCCGTCAGAGACGCATACGGACGCCCTCACGGACTGATTGACGCCGGCGGTATGCGCGTGCCGAAGGCGCCGCGCGTCAACACGGAAACGTTACCGCTCCCCGACAGGCAGGCGAGCGCTGCCGGCGCAGGCACCCTTGCGGGTGAAGGAAGGTGGTGACCGTGCCGATGGCACGGATGGCGGTCGACAGGTATGGTTGTCGCCGGTCCCGACCGTCCGGCCCGCGTCCTCTGGAGAACCGCCTTGCTCGCGTCCGCCTTCGACACTCTCAGCGTCGCACGTGGCCTCGAAAAGGCCGGCATCGAGCGCCAGCACGCAGAAGCCATCGCCGACGCGGTCCACACTGCCACCGCCGCCGACCGCACTGGCGACGAAGGCGGACCTCGGCGAGCTCCGGGCAGACACGAAGGCGGACCTCGCCGAGCATCGTGCAGCAACCTCCACCGACCTCGCCGAGCTCGAAACCCGGCTGACGGCACGCATGGACACCTTCGCCACGAAGGCCGACCTCGAGACCCACTGCTTTGCGGAGCTTGCAATTCGACGAAAGGAACCGGCACCATGACAGAGGCTATCGCGAAACTGCGCCAGCATGGCGTTATTCGATAGTTGCTACAGTCCGCCCGTGAGCGCTTCGAATCGAACCCGGTCCGTCCCTATTTCTTTGGTTTCACGTACTGCGCCAGTGTCATGCCATAATTGATCTCTGAAGTATAGGTGTATTTCTCCAAGCCTTGAGATTTTGTTATGCCGCTCGATTTTATTATTTTCCATATCGAGCAACCAGCCTGTTTCGTCGCGGCCTTCAGTTCCTCGGCATATTTGATGCCGAACAAGATAATATGCGCAACTTTTTCGTCTTTCGGTGCGCCATCGTACTCAACTTCCAGTTTACGCGCCAATTTTCGCTGCTTCATTTCTTGCCCCCTTGCGAGCGCCGTCGTGAGCGCTTCGAGTCGAACCCGGTCCGTTCGTTCCTGGTTGCGCCAGTCCATCCGTGAGCGCCGGCCGTTGCGAGCTTGAGAGAGTACCGCACGTTCGAAGGAACGTGCATGATTGCGTTCCGAACGTCGATGCCCGTTCGGTTGCTTCAATGAGGCTTCGGACGACGGTAGCGCGATGATGGCCTATCCGGCATGATCGCGCAAGCTGGATGTATCGCGATCCATTTGTGGGAAATGACAGGGGAAACGGTTTTCCATCAATGGCGAATTTCAAAGGAAAATCATGCACTTATGCGGACTCTGCCCGTGGGCGTCCCGCCCGCATGAGCTTTTCGCCGGACCATCCCCGGCAACACGAGCAGTCCATCCCCAAGAGCCTTTCGCCGCGATCCCTCTGGGAAACGGGCGTCTTCCATGAAACCCATGTATCCATAGGACGAAACGCGATCCGTTCACCCGTACCCCACGAAAAAAACGGTATCGGATGCGCACAGTAGAGCACGGATGGCACCGTTTGGACAGGCACAGTGTTGGTCTCTTACCCGTGAAGTCTTCGACAAAACGACGAAGATTTTTCCGCCAACCGGCGTTTGGTTCCGAGCTATGGTCGAAAGTGGTGTACGGATGAGTTGAGACGTGCGGCGTGTCTTTGCTGAAATCGAGTTGTGAACGGCACGGTTTCGGCAAGAGGAGCACACCGCACATGAGCAACGATACTGTGGTTTCACTGGCGGCGCCAGCGCTGGTTCCCGACCCCCTCACGGAGCTTCTGCGGTCCGGGGCGAGGCGGCTGATCGAGGCCGCGGTCTCGGCGGAGTTCGAAGAGTACCTGTCGGCGTTCGGGCATGAAAAGCTGCCCGACGTGCGCCAGCGGGTGGTGCGTAACGGGCACCTCCCCGAGCGCAAGATTCTCACCGGACTCGGCGAGGTGGACGTGCGGGTCCCCAAGGCGCGCAGCCGCTCGGGTGCGCCGGAGCCGTTCCGCTCCTCGGTGGCGCCGCCTTACGTTCGGCGCTGCGCGAGTCTTGATGCGGCGATTCCGTGGCTGTACCTGCACGGGGTGTCCACCGGGCAGATGCGTGAGGCGGTCGCGGCGCTGGTGGGCGAGCAGGCCGCGCGCGGGCTGTCGGCGAACGTGGTCAGTCGGCTCAAGCGGAGCTGGGACGAGGAGTACCGGCAGTGGTGCCGTCGGCGCCTGGGCGACGAGTGAGTCTCCCTGTGGGCGGACGGCATCTACAGCGCCCTTCGCGGTGAAGGCGAGCGGCTATGCGTGCTGGTGGTCATTGGCGTGAACGCCCGCGGGGAGAAGCACTTCCTGGCCATCGAGGACGGGGTGCGTGAGTCCACCCAGAGCTGGCGCGAGGTGCTGCTGGCGATGAAGCAGCGCGGCTTCACCCGCCCGGCGAAGCTCGCCGTGGGCGACGGGGCGATGGGGTTCTGGGCAGCACTGTCGGAAGTGTTTCCATCCACCCGCACGCAGCGCTGCTGGATGCACAAGACCGGGAACGTCCTGAACTCCCTCCCCAAGTCCGGCCAGGCGAAGGCCAAGCAGGGGCTGCACGAGATCTGGATGGCCGAGACCCGGGCGAAGGCCGAGCGCGCCTTCGACCAGTGGCTCGAACGGTACGACGACAAGTACCCCAAGGCCACCGCCTGCCTGGCTCGCGACCGCGACGAACTGCTCGCGTTCTACGACTTCCCCGCCGCGCACTGGACGCACCTTCGAACCACCAACGTCATCGAGTCGGCCTTCGCCACGATCCGCCATCGAAGCTCGCGAGCCAAAGGCTGCGTCACCCGAAAGACCATGCTCTCGATGATCTACAAGATGGGCCGGTGCGCGGAGAAATCCTGGCGCCGGCCGCGTGGCTTCCGCCACCTCGCGAAGGTCATTGAGGGAGTCCAGTTCAACGACGGCATCGAGGTCATCAAGGACAGCAGAGCCGCCGCATGAACAACCCGTCGTACACCAGATTTGACAATAGCTCTTTGGTCCGGCTATGCCGGGTTGGGTGTCCACGAAATCGGGTCAACTCCACAACCAGTGGAACGCGCTGGTGCGCTTCTGTGACGACGGCCGCTACGGCATCGACACCAACCCCGTCGAGAATGCCATCCGCCCGTTCTGCCTCGGAAGACGCAACTGGCTCTTCGCCGATACCGTGGCCGGCGCCAACGCCAGCGCCCGGCTCTACTCGCTGATTGAAACCGCCAAGGCCAACGCACTCGAACCCTACGCCTCCCTGCGCCACGTGTTCACCTGCCAGTTGCATAACATTTCCACCCAGACATGCGTTCGCTGCACAAAACACGGGGTTTTCAGACCGAAACAGCGTGTGGCTCAAGTTCACTGCCAGTGAGAATAAGCCACACGCGATATTCCTGAATCTTGTGCAAAGTCGTACGGAGTCATTTGTGAAACGAATGTAATAGAGAGAAACGTGGTCTCCGAAGCTGGTACAATAGTCGTTGCCAACAACAACGTACCAAGCGAAACGGAGACCACGAAGATGAAGCATAGCCGAGCCGACGTTCGAGGTAAAGCCAAGCTGGGTCTCGACATCCGATTCGAAGAGCAGAGCCTGACATCGTATTCGGGACTCATCGTCTTTCAACACCTCTTCTCTCTCATCGGCATCAAAGAACGGTTGTGGCGATGTTTCCGCCACCTGAAGGCCAATCCGATTTACGGCCATCATATGATCATGATGCTGCTGGTCGTGCATCTGATCATCGGACACCGGCGGCTGCGAGACGTGGACTACTACCGTGATGACGAGATGGTCAAACGGGTTCTCGGTCTGAAGCGATTGCCGGACGTATCCACGCTCAGCCGGTCGCTCGCCAGTGCAGATGAACAAAGTGTCGCCAAAGTGCGAAGTGAATCGAGACATCTGGTCATGGAGCGTCTGGTAGACGAGGGATTTTCGAGAGTGACGCTCGATTACGACGGGTCGGTGTTGAGCACCGGGCGGCATGCCGAAGGAACCGCAGTGGGTTTCAACAAGAAAAAGAAGGGCGCGCGCAGCTACTACCCCCTCTTTTGCACCGTCGCCCAGACCGACCAGATCCTCGACGTTCACCATCGTCCTGGAAACGTACACGACTCCAACGGGGCCGACACCTTCATCGGCCACTGTATCAGCCACGTGCGCTCGTGCCTTCCCCGTGCAAAGGTAGAGACTCGCATCGACAGCGCATTTTTCAACGAAACCATCGCTGAACGACTGCATTCGTCGGGGGTCGAATTCACCATCTCGGTTCCTTTCGAGCGCTTTGCCGCCCTCAAGGAACTGGTCGAAGGCAGAAAACGATGGCGACGCATGGCGGTCGGGCTCGATTACTTCGAGACCCGCTGGAAGCCGAAGTCGTGGAACGCCCGCTATCGCTTCATCTTCATCAGAAAGCAGGTCAGATGCCAACACAAGCTGCCGATCCAACTCGACCTGTTCCAGCCCACCGAATACGGGTACGAATTCAAGGTCATCGTCACCAACAAACGAATGACCCCACGCAAGGTCGTCGCCTTCCACGAAGGCCGCGGTTCGCAGGAGGGTATCTTCGCCGAACTCAAGACGCATTGCCAGATGGATTACATACCGGTCAAGACCCGAGTCGGCAACCAACTGTACATGTTCGCCGGCATTGTTGCTCACAACCTCACTCGCGAGCTGCAGATCCAACTCGACCCTCGCGCCCGTGGCACCACCGCAAAGCGCGCCGCGCTGTGGTGCTTCCGGGAGGTTGGAATCCTTCGCCGTACCCTCATCCAACGCGCCGGGCGCATGATTCGCCCCGCCGGCAAATTGGTCCTCTCCATGAACAGCAACGAAAGGCTCGAAAGAGAGCTCCGGCAGGCTCTCGCAACACTGAACGCCGTCGCCTGACGTCTATTTGTCGCACGTTTATGCAACAATCGGGTTCACCGAACTGCCCAAGGCGCAATCACTCGCCGAGGTCGAAGCCCTGCTGCCCACCCGGCTCGACTCCGATACCCTCACTCGTCACTCGCTCCAAGGCCCCCTTATCAATCGGGACTTATATGCGGTAGTACCCCTCGTTCAGGGTTTCCGCTGTAATGGACTCCATTCCGGATATGCCAATCCTCTACAGCCCGTTCGAGCGGCCCAAAGGTGGTTCACCGGCCTGGGTGGCCGCAGGTGCGACGCTGCGGTTGCTCCGACGCCCCCGGACAGTCCCCGCCCGGAATGCCGCACTGTTTCCCCTCGGTGAGATGGAGCGTGGTTGTCGCTTCCTGCCTCATCGTGGGCACTATCGCATATAAGTCCCCAACCCGGCATAGCCGGAACCAAACGCCGGTTGACGGAAAAATTTTCGTCGTTTTGTCGAAGACTTCACGGGTAAGAGACTATCAATCCGCGTCAATAGCGCCGTTCCCGGGGCGCTTACGCTGCGGTGGCCACCCTGCACAGCCGGGCCGCCGCCGATCAGGCCGAAGAATGGGAAGACGTGGATGAAGTGGGCCGCCGCACCGTCCTCGACCAAGGCGACGATGACGACACTCTGTCCCTCGATCTGAGCCCCGGCTCGGACACCGAAGGCGGCCGTGCGGCGACCCGCCGCAAGCTGCTGGAGTTCGCCCGCCGCGCCGGCGCCATCGCCCCTGCGGAGGACCGGAAGCTTCAGGGCGCGGTGCGCGAGGTCAAGGCGTTCCTGAAGGAAGGCTTCCATCCGGTCGTCTTCTGCCGCTTCGTCAATACCGCGGACTACGTCGCGCGCCACCTGCGCGGCGCGCTACCGGAGAAGGTCCGCGTCGAATCGGTCACCGGCCGGATTCCCCCCGCCGAACGCAAGGCGTAATTCACAATCCGTCTCACGCGACCGCGGCCGTACGCATTCCCGGTAGAGAGAACCACGATTCAGTTAATGCCTGAAATCAAACGTCGGGCTTCTCGTATACGAATTTGTATACGAAGGGATCAAGCAGCGCCGCGCGGCTATTCCAGATCGTCCGTTCCAAGGGATCGTCGGGCGGTGGGGCTTTGAACCAAGGCTGTTTGTACACCCATTTCAGAAGTTTCTTATAATGGTTGGCGAGACTGTTCGGTGTTGTCGGCAGTCCGGATAGCCTCCCGAGCTCCTTTGCCGACTGTCCATTCACAGAGACCAAGCGATCCGGACGCGCAAGGGCAAGCAAGCGGGTGGCGGCAGCAGGTCCAAAATCACGGAATTCCTTTTTATTCTTCGTGATTGCCTGCACCGCCATATGTGCATCCTGTGCAATACTGTTGTCGTCTGAATTCAACACTTGGTTCACGTAATCACGTAGTTGCGTCCGAACTGGACCGACACCAAGCATATATTTAGGATGGAACACATTGCGAAGTTGCCCAATTACTCGCAAATTTCCCAAGAGCCCCCAATCTCCTTCTCCTACTCCCTTTCCGTGCAGGATGTGGCGCTCGCGCTTCGTCAAATTCGTCCAATCCGGGAGTCGAACAACCTCCCGACCAGTAGCGATTGTATGGAGCCAGCTATGTGTTTCCCCCAAAACGTCCCATCCGCCATCTGATTCCCAGCGCCAGTAATCGTCAAGCGCTCGCAGTTGTTCAACAAACTTATTCCATGTCGATTGCTTGGCCAACGGCACCCGAACCGGTATGTTGCCCCTGTGTGGTCGCGGGTCACGTTTCGGTGGCCGATATCCTTTTTCGTATTTGTCGATTGCTGGACCAGGGTCCGGATCCAATTTTTTCCAGAGGGATTCGAACCAGCGCCGGCCCTCCCCAGTGCTGTCGTCGAATTCGTGTACTAGCTCATAGTTTTCGCCGAATCCTCTTCGGGTTAAATTCGCACTGCCAATCCAGCATATGGTCCCATCGGGGCCATGAAAGCTGAAATATTTTGGATGAAAAATTCCGGGCTGTAGCGATGTGGGCTGTGGTGATGAAGGTGCAATGCGCAGGTCTGCAAAGCACTGCAGACGCCGGAGAGTGGTTGGAACCGTAATGTTCTCCGATACGCCGACTGCAATGCGGATAGTAGTTCTGTTGTCGGCACCCTCAGCCAAGGCTTCCAATGCGTCGCATGGTGTAGCCCATGCGACCGCGATGTCCACCTGTGTCGCTTCAGCTAGACACTTGCTGAACCTCTGTAGCAGATGCTTCCTTTCGATTAACGGCATCTCTTGCTCCTGTGAGCCATGAAGTAATTCACGGCTGATCTTTCGGGTAGATCTAACAGCATACCTGACTTGAACCGCCCCGCGTTTCCCGGAGGGGGATTTGCTTGAGTCAGGCTGCCATCGCCGGACGCTCCTTCAAAGCCTCGAAGGGTCCTACGGCGGCCGGTTGTCCCGCGTCGCTCAACTCCAGGGGTCAGACCCCTTGCACCATTCCGGTGCATCCCGCAAAAGTGGTCATGCTCCCACCGGAATCGCTGACCACTTTGGACTGGAATAAGCAGTCCAGCGACGGGATGGCGTAGTGGTCGTCCGGGCGTACCGGCCCTTCGGTGTTGAAGAAGCGCATGGGCCGATTATAACGCCTACCGCGTCCCGTTGCGCCCGCAGCACGTCGCCGGGGCCGTTCATGGCCCGGCCCCGAGGCCGAGGAGCGGGGCGAGCCGCGCGGCCATCGCCCGCGGCCCGAGGGCGGCGAGGTCGTCGTTGAAGTCGCCGTGCGCGGGCACGAGGACGACGGCGGCGAGGCCCTGCGCCATCGCCCGGGCTTCGAGCCCGGCCGCGGCACGCCGGCCCGCGGGGTCGCGGTCGGCGGCGATGAGGAGGCGGGCGGCGCCGGGGGGCGGGACGAAGGCGGCGAGGCTGCCGGCCGAGAGCGCGGCGGCGCCGGGCAGTGCGGGGACGGCGGCGACGAGGGAGAGGACGGTCTCGATGCCCTCGCCGACCAGCAGGGTGGTGCTGGTTCCCCCGGGCGCCCCGAAGCGCACGGCGTGGCCGTGGACGCGCCCCAGCGCCTTGCGGGGCTGGGCGACCGGGGCCTTGGCGGGACGGGCGGGATGGAGCCAGGTGCGCTGCACGCCTTCGAGGGCGCCGCCCGGACCGGAGACGGCGGCGACGAGGGCGGGGAAGCGGCGCCAGCCCGCGGCGTCGCGGTAGGCGAGCGCGGGATGGAAGCGCAGCGCCGGGAAGCGGCAATCACCCAGTCCCCGGGCGCGGAGGTAGGCGTCGGCCAGGGTGCCGTCGAGGGGCCGGCAGCGTCTCCACAGGCGCCGGGCCGCGGCGGCGCCGTCCCAGGACGCGGGCGGGTCCGCCCGAGCGGCCTCCGGGACGTTGCGCACCCCCACGGCCAAGGCGAGGAAGGCGCGGGCCTCGTCGAGGGCGGGGCCGAGCGTCGAGGCGCCGATGCGGTGGCCGATGAGGTCGAGGAGGTCGCCGTGCTCGCCGGTGGCCGCATCGGTCCACTTGCCGGGCGGCCCCGGGGGACGGAGGCGCACGTAGAGGGAGCGCCCGCGGGCGCCGTGGAGGTCGCCGGCGACCCAGTAGCGGCCCTGTCGGCGCCCGTGGGGGAGGTAGCGCCGGCACACCGCCTCGGGGCATTGGGCGAGTGCAGCGGCGAGAGTCGCGGCGGTGCGGGGGTGCATGGCGTGGCTCCCTCCGTTTCAGAGCCATCCGCGCTCGGCGAACGAGACGGTCTCGCCGTCGCCGACGACCAGGTGGTCGAGCACCCGCACGCCGACGGTGGAGAGGGCGTCGACGAGGCGGTCGGTGATGGCGCGGTCGAGGCGGCTCGGCTCGGCGACGCCGGAGGGGTGGTTGTGGGCGAAGATGACCGCGGCGGCGTTGTGCACCAGCGCCCGGCGCACGACCTCGCGCGGGTGGACGCTCGCGTTGTCGACGGTGCCGCGGAACAGGGACTCGAAGGCGATGACGCGGTGGCGGGTGTCGAGGAAGAAGGCGGCGAAGACCTCGGCCCTGAAGCCGCGCAGCCGCGCTTCGGCGTAGCGCCGGGTGTCGCCGGGGCCGCCGATGAAGCCGTCGCGGTGCAGGCGCGCCTCCATCCAGCGGGCGTGAACTTCGAGGAGGGCCTGGACCCGCAGCAGGTCGTCGCGCGGGACTGCCGACTCGCGCAGGGCGTCGCACGGGTCGTCGCAGAGCCCGCGCAGCCCTCCGGCGGCGGCCAGCGCGGGGGCGTCGAGGCGCAGCCCGAGCAGGGCGAGGAGCTCGTGGGAGGCGAGTGCGGCGGGGCCGGCGCGGTCGAGGCGGTCGAGGCGTTCGGCCTCGGTGGACGCCGGGGCGGCCCCGGCGCCGTACACGGCGGGGTCTTCGGAGTGCACGGCGGCGCAGGGGCCTGCGAAGGGGCGGAAGGACGGGGTCGTCAGGTCGGTCATGGGGAGTCTCCCTGGATGGACGGCACGAGGCCGCCGTCCCGCGCGGCGGGCGGCGGTGTGGAACGAAGGGGAAGGGACCGGCGGTACAAGCCGGCCGGAACGGACGGGGGCGGCGTCTCAACCCGCAGCGGCGCCCTCGCCGAGCGGCCAGCGCGCGAGCAGGCGTTCGAGCACCGCGGCACCGGGCACGAACACGCGGGTGCGCCAGGCGACGATTTCGGTGGTGCAGCCGAGGCGCTTCAGTGCCGGCAGGTCGGTGTCGGCCGGCCCCTCGACCTCGAGGCGGTCCATCCCCATCGCGCGCCGGCGCGCCAGCCGCCAGCCGTTGGCGAGCGCGAAGGCGGTCCCGCAGCCGATGACCGCCTCGTGGACCTCGCCCGCGGTGAGGGCGACGCCGCCGCCGAGCCCCAGCGCAAGGCGTAGCGCCTGCGCCTGCGCGGCCCCGAGGGTGCGCCCGATGAGGCGTTCGCCCGCGTCGGTGGTGAGGGTGCGCACCCGCACGCTGTCGGTGGGCAGCCGGTCCCACAGGGGGAGCAGGAGCCCGCAGACGAGCCACAGGCGGGACTCGGCGTGGGTGGGCAATGCCTTCAGCTCCGCCTCCCAGAGCGCGCGCCAGTGCTCGGGCGCCGTCTCCTGCCAACTGGACGCCGCCAGCGCCTCGCCCGCCATCGTGTCGCGCCCGGCCGGGCGCACGAGCCTCACCCGGTCCTCGACCCCGCCGTCGTCGAGCATCCGCGAAGGAGCAGGGACCACGAGCGCGGCCCGTCCCGAGCGCGGGTTCGCCACCAGGCGGGCACTTCTCCCCGCGGCCAGCGCCTCGTCACGCATCCGCAGCGCCCCGTCGGCGGTGAGGGCCTTGAGCCGGTCGCGGCGGCGGATGGCGCAGAGCGCGGTGGCGGCCCCGGAGGCGTCGTGCACGAAGACCGCCTCGCGCGATTCGAGCACGAGGGAATCGGCCCGCACCGTCTCCACCCCCTGCTCGTAGACCCCGCCCTCGACCGCCTCGGCGACCTTCGCCGCGATGCGCACCTCCAGCGCGGCGAACAGGGCGTTCTGGTCGTCGATGGGGAGTGCGAGGAGGCGGTTGAGGAACCGCGACATGGGCGGCAGGGCTTCGCGCACCGCCCCCTCCCCGGTCAGGAGCGAGAGCCCGGTGGCGGTCTCGAAGCGTTCGAGGGTCCAGCCGGCGACGTCCCCCCGGGCAAGGGCGAGGTAGAAGAGCCGCAGCGCCGCCTTCGCGTAGACGCTCTCCAGGTTGTCCTCGGCCCGGAACAGCCCCCCGGCTTGCGCTGCGCGCTGGCCGCGGGTGATGGCGCCGAGGGCGTCGAGCCTCCGGGCGATGGTGCTGATGAAGCGCCGCTCGCCCCGCACGTCGGTGGAGACGGGCCGGAAGAGCGGGGCCGATGCCTGGTGCGTGCGGTGGGTGCGCCCGAGCCCCTGGATGGCCTGGTCCGCGCGCCAGCCGGGCTCCAGCAGGTAGTGCACGCGCCGGGCGGGGTTCCCGCACGAGAGGTCCGCGTGGTAGCTCCGCCCGGTGCCCCCGGCCATGGAGAAGACGAGCACCTTCTTCTCCCCGGCCATGAAGGCGGCGGTCTCGGCGAGGTTCGACGACCCGGGGCGGCTGCGCACGGCCAGGCGCTCGCCACCCGCATCGACGAGCTTCACCACCCGGCGGCTGCGCCCGGTGACCTCGGCGACGGCCTCGTGGCCGAAGTGATGGACAACTTGGTCCAAGGCCGACTGTACGGGCGGCAGTGCGGCCAGACTCTCGATGAGCGCATCGCGGGCGGCCAGCGCCTCCTGGGAGAGCACCGGGTGCCCGTCCCGGTCGAACATCGGCCGGCTCATCAAGTTCCCGCTCTCATCGGTGAAGGGCGCCATGCGCTGCACCGGGAAGGCGTGGGCGAGGTAGTCGATGACGTACTCCCGAGGGGTCAGGTCCACGCTCAGGTCGTTCCACTCGTCCACGGGGAGCTCGGCCAACCGGCGTTCGAGCAGCGCCTCGCCGGTGGAGACGAGCTGGACGACGCAGGCGCGGCCTGCCTCCAAGTCCGCCTCCACCGCCCGGAGGAGGGTGGGGCACTTCATGGCGGTGAGCAGGTGGCCGAAGAAGCGCTGCTTGGCGCCCTCGAAGGCGGAGAGCGCGGCGGACTTGGCGTTGCGGTTCAGGGTCTCCCGCCCGTCGGTCACGCCGGTGGCCTGGAGGGCGGCGTCGAGGTGTGCGTGAATCACCTGGAACGCGCCCGCGTAGGCGTCGTAAATCCTCCGTTGCTCTGCGGTCAGGGCGTGCTCGACGACCTCCACCTCGACGCCCGCATACGAGAGCGCGCGGGCCTGGTACAACCCCAGCGCCTTCAGGTCCCGTGCAACGACCTCCATCGCCGCGACCCCGCCCGCCTCCATCGCGCAGATGAACGCCTCGCGGGTCTCGAAGGGGGTCTCGCCCGCGGCCCACAGGCCCAGCCGCCCCGCGTAGGCGAGCCCGGGCAGGGTGGTGGCCCCGGTGGCGGAGACGTAGAGCACCCGCGCATCGGGCAGCGCGGATTGGAGCTTCAAGCCCGCCCGGCCCTGCTGCGAGGGCGCGACCCGCCCGCGGCTCCCCATCCCCCCGGCGGCGTTGGCCATCGCGTGGGCCTCGTCGAAGACGACCACGCCCTGGAAGGCATGGCGGTGCGCTTCATCCAAGCCACCCGCGAGCCAGGCGACGACCTGCTCCAAGCGCGAGCGCCGCCCCTGGCGGGCCGGACTGCGCAGCGTCGCGTAGGTGGCGAAGAGGATGCCGGCGTCATGGGGCACTTCATCCCCCGAGCGCACCTTCGCCAGAGCGACGACGTCGGCCTCGCGCCCCCCGAGCGCGGCCCAGTCGCGGCGGGCGTCTTCGAGGAGCTTGTCGGACTGGGAGAGCCACAGCGCCCGGCGCCTGCCCCGCAGCCACTGGTCGATGACCACCGCGGCCACCTGCCGACCCTTGCCGCAGCCGGTGCCGTCGCCGAGCATCCAGCCCCTGCGGAAGCGCACGGGAGCGGAGAGCGCCTCCCCGTCGTCATCCACCGCACCGGCTACACAGACGTCCTCGTCCGCGACGCGCGCGACGGTCTCCCAGTCCGCGGACACCCGCACCCGGGCGGCCAGGCGCCGCGAGTGCGCCTCGCCCGCGAGCACGACGCTCTCGAGCTGGGCGTCGGAGAGCGCCCCTTCCGCGACCACCCGCACCGGCAGCCGCGGACGGTACGACGGCGCGGGCGGCGCGACCGCGGCCATCGCGGCCGACTGCACGAGCGGCGTCGGGTGCTCGGCCGCCCCCGCAACGCGCACCGTGCGCGGGCGCCAGGGCTCGTAGACCGCCCCGGCCTGCTCGGGCGCATCGCCGGCGTTCGCGTCATCACCGTCAACCCCGCCCGTCTCGTAGGCCAGCTCGGCGACCGGTCCCCAGCCGTGCGGTTTGGGCGCTTCGGGCTCGGCACTCCGGGGCTCGGACTGCGCCTTGCGTGTGCGCCCCTCCGCCCGGACCGCGGGCGCCTTCGCAGGTCTCGGGCCGAACAGGTCGCCGGGCACGGGCGCGAGCGGCAACCTCGGCGGCACCCCGTCGGCGACGGCCCGCAGGAGCGCGCCCGCATCATTGACCCGCGCGTCGGGGTCGATGGAAACGCTCGGGGTCCGCCCGGGGTCGCGGTCGACGACGGTGAGGCGTGTGGCGAACCCCGTCCCGCGCCGGGCGTAGGCGCGCCCGTCCACGGCGACGGAGAACACGGTGCGCGGGGGCGGGTCCAGGCGCCCGAAGGCGCCGGCCCAGTCCCTGGCGCCCGGCAGGCAGCCGTGCCCGGTCAAGGCCACCAGCCGCCCGCCCGGGGGGAGCATGGAGAAGGCCGCGCGCACGTGGAGGAGGTCCGCACCGCGGCGCCTGCGGTCCACGCCCGGGGTGGTGGAGAACGGCGGGTTCATGAGCACCACCGAGGGCCGGACGTGGGGGATACAGTCCCCGATGGCCTCCGCGTTGTGGCGGGTCACCGATGCGTCGGGGAACAGTCCTTCCAGCATCCCCGCCCGCACGGCGGCGAGCTCGTTCAGGTGCAGCGCCCCCGCGGCCCGGGACCCGAGCGCGCACTCGGCAAGGACGGCCAGCATCCCGGTCCCGGCGGAGGGCTCCAGCACCACGTCCCCCGGGCGCACCCGCGCGGCCTGGAGCACCGCGTAGGCGAGCGGCAGGGGGGTGGAGAACTGCTGGCGCGCAACTTGCCCCTCGGAGCGCCGGGTGTGGGAGGGCTCCAACGCCGCCAATGCCTCCAGCATCGCGAGCATCCTCTCGGGGGACCCGGCCTCGCGGCGCATGGTGCGGCCCCAGCGCTTGAGGAACAGCACGAGCGCCGCCTCGGCCGCCTCGTAGGCGTCCTTCCACACCCAGGCGCCTTGGGCGTCGGAGCCGCCGAAGGCGCGGGCCAGGACCGCGCGCAAGGCCGGCGCATCCAGGGGCTGCCCCGCCTCCAGCCGGGGCAGGAGGGCCGCGGCGGCGGCGAGCAGGGCGCGAGGCTTTGCGGGGACGCCCCGGGGCTCGGGGGCGTCGGCGAACAGGCGAGCAGGCACGGCGGGCGGGCGCACGGGCGCATCCGCCGCCGGGGAGGCGTCGAGCATGGCGGTTCTCCTGAGAGAGAGGATGGAAAGGGACAGGCGGACCGGACAGCGGGGGAGGAAGGCGCTCCCTTCCACGACGCCCGGGGACGGCTAAGAGGCCGGCGTCGTCCCGGCGCGCGCGCGGCAGGCGGCCATCAGCGCGCCGTAGTCGTCGGTATCGGCGTTCGCGTTCAGCACGAACGCAATCTGCGTCGCGATGAGCCGCACCGCGGGGTCGGTGCGCACGTCGGCGCCCGCCTCGTACACCTGCCGGCAGGCGTGGATGAGGGTCAGCGCGATGCCCGAGGGGTTGCAGGCGCCGCCGCCCAGAGGGCGAGGGCGTCGGCGTGGCGGTCGAAGCCCGGGGGCAGGGCGTCGGGGCCGCTCACGGCCCCGCTCCACGTGCCTTGCGCACCAGCGCCTCGACGGTCGCGGCGTCGGCCTCGCACACCGCGCCCCACTCGCGCAGGTTGCGCTCCACGTCGCCCCAGTCGCCGAGCGGGGTGTCGAAGAACGGGTCCTCGTCGGTGGCCACCAGCACGCACTCGCCGGAGACGGCCACGTTGGTGATGGCCGGGCGGGTCATGGGCGGGAGGCCGAGCAGCCAGCACAGCAGTGCGGCGAAGCGGGGCGAGAGCTCCTTCCCCCGGCGCGGGTCCATCGGATGGGGGTCCGGCGGTGCAACGGTTTCCTGGACAACGGCAGGTTCAGCGGCAGGCATGGCAGTCTCCTCATGGTGGAACGACACACCCCGTCCCGGCCTTGGGGACCGGATGGCGGGGCAAGGGGGGAATGGCCGGACGGCCGGTGTGGGCGGTCATGGCGTGCCCTCCCGATATGCGCGCAGGGCGGCATCAAGCTCGGCCCCGCGCTCGACGATGCGCCCGGCCCGGCGGGCGGCGGCGGTGTAGACGGAGAGCGGAGCGCAGGCGGTGAAGTGGCGGTCGCGCTCAAGGGGCAGCCCGAAGCGGCCCCGCACGCGGGCGAGCTCCGCCAGGCTCGCGTGCCCGGGCTCGGGAAGGCCGCAGCCGGTGTCGCACAGGCCGAACAGCCGGTCGGGGTGGTCCGGGTCCCTCTCGGTGAAGAGCCAGGTGGCGGACCCGCAAGGGTCGAAGAGCTTGAGCACCGGGACGTGGTCGGCGCCGGGGCGGGTGCCGTTGGCGAGCAGCCGCCTGTGCAGCGGGGCGGTGATGAGCTTCATGGGCGGTCCTCCTTCGCGAGGGTCGGATGGACAGGCGCACCGAAGGCGACGGAGACCTGCCCGGCGCACACGGTGATGACCGCCTGCCGGTCGGTGGGGAGCAGCCAGAGCAGCTCGCGGATCACCGCGCGGGCGATGGTGCGGCGGCGGGCCTCGTCATCGGAGGCGAGCAGCAGGAGCGCGGTGTGCAGCGCCTCTTTGTCGAAGCGCGTGCTCTGCGTCTCCCACGAGTCGGCGTCCGCGGCGTCGGAGGGGCAGAAGAACGCGGCGCGGAGCAGCCCCGCCAAGGTCTCGGGTGTGATGCCGGAGTCGCGCGTCACCAGCGGGCGCGCGGCCCCGACCCGGGCCCAGGGGGCGCCGGCGAAGGCGAGGTCCGCGGGGAGGGTGCGCGTCTCCTCGAACGCCGCCTCCCCGCCCGGGGCCGGCGGGTGCACGATGCGGAGAGCCATGACGACGGCCTCGGGCCGGGGCTCTCGGATGGCGCCCTCGGGCACCGGGACCTCGGACGGGGCGCAGGTGCGCCCGTCCACGGAGACGCGGGTGGAGACGCCGCGCACCCGCGCGAGCCGGTCGTACCAGGCGAAGCCCGCGCAACGGGGCTCGGGCGCGCGCACCCTCGGGGCGAGCCCCGCCCGGTCGAGCGCCCGGAAGAGCGCCTGTGCCTCGGGCGGCTCGAGCTCGGCCTCCATCACCAGGGTGTCCCGGTCCACGGGCGTGGGCTCGGGGGGCGGGTCGAAGCGGCCGGGGTCGGCCACGTCCGGGCGCCAGGGACGGAGCGCGCCCGGCGGGGCGGGGGGATGTGGTGCGGTCATGGGGATGAGTCCTCCTCGTCCAGGGGGTGCGGGCAGGCGCCCCACCGGCCGGGACCGGCAGGGCGTGCGCGGTAGACACGGCGTCAGGCCGTGCGGCGCAGGAAGGCGGGGAGCGCGCCGGGGTCGTGGCCGTTGCCGCGGAGTGCGGGCGGCGTCTGCGATGCGGCGCCGGCGCCGTCCTCATGCGCGGTTTCCCCAGCGCCTCCTTCCTCCGGGACGCCGGGGACGGTGGGCGGGGGCGCCTCCCCCGAAGCGGTCTCGTCCTCCGCCGCCCGTCCGGTGTCGAACGCCCGGAACCCGGGCGGGACCCAGGCGAGCGCCGCCGCGCGTGCGGAGGGGCTCACCCCGGCGGGGACCGCCGCCCCGGCCGCGAACGCCGTCTCCATCGCCTCGGCGAGCGCGGCCTTGCGGTGGTTGCGGTGCGCCGCCGCCCACGCCTCGCCCAGGGTCGCGCGGGCGATGGCGAGCAGGCGGTCCTTCCGGAGCCGCCCGAAGAGGAGCGCCGCGTCGGGGCGGTAGAGCCGGGCGAAGTCGATGTCGAGCCGCGCCACCGTGGCCTCGGCCTCGGGGCGCGCCCCGGGCTCGAAGGCGAGCTGGCCCTTCAAGGTCCTCGCGACACACGAGGCGAAGAGCTGCTGCTTGTGCCAGTCGTCCATCGCACGGAGCGCGGCGAACGCCTCGCCCGCGGGCTGGTCCAGCCACTCGAGGGGCTGGGCCACGCGGTCCCCGGCCAGATGGGCGATGCCGACGCTCGCCTTGGCGAACGCCGGGTCGTTCGCCCGCACCGCCGGCACGTCCGGGGTCGGGCGCGCGGCGATGTCGAGGGCGCCGTCGTCGTACCCGGTCCCGAAGACGCTGCGGGTCAAGTGGAAGAGCAGGAGGTCGAAGGCGGCCTCGAAGCGGCAGGCGAGATGGGCCTTCACGTGCGCGGTGCGGATGGCGCGCAGGTCGTCGGCGAGGCCGATGCCGACTCCGGCCGCCTTGCGGGCCTCGGCCTCGGGGTCGGCGGGGGGCGGCGTGCGGGCCGGGGCGCTGATGCGCGGGTCCGGGCGGGCGGCGTGCGCCTGGGTCGCGTCTCCCGAAGGTCCGCCCGCCCAGACCTGTCCCGCCCCGTTCGCCGGAGCCGCCGGAGCCGCCGGAGCCGCCGGCTTTGCCGGCACGTCCTCGGGGCGCACCAGTCCCCGGATGACGGCCATCGCGCCGTCGTCGCCGATGGAGACGATGCACCCGGCAAGGGCACGGACTTCGGGCGAGTACAGCCCCCGCGCCTCGACCGCGGTCTCGATGGCGTCGATGCGCTCGGCCAGCCGGCGCTCTTCCATCGACTCGCCGGCGGTGCAGGCGTCCTGCTGCGCCAACTCGTCGAGCCGGGCTTCGAGACGGTCGAGCTCGGCCCGCTCGGCGTCGGTCGGGGTCGCGGGCGCGGGATGCACCCGTCCGAAGCGCGCGGTGGTGCTCCAGTCCGCATCGAGCACCGGCTCGGCCCACTTCCAGTGGCTCTCCAGCTCATCGGCGGCCACGCGCAGGCGCTGCATGGCGAGGTCCGAGAGGAGCTTCGGGTCCTCGAACCACAGCCCCTCGCCCTCGGCGTCATCGGCGAAGAGGTCGCGGTCGAACGCACCGCCCGCGGCCGTATACGCCTCCACGCCCACGAAGCGGGCGAGCGCCGACGCACCCGGCACCCGGCCCTCGGCGAGTCTCCGCCGCACCTGCCAGGGCGAGGGGCGGACGCGCCCGGTGCGCAGCTCTTCGTAGACCGCCATCTGCCGCGCGGTGTCGGCGGTCATCGCGAACGCCTGCACGGTGTCGAGGTCGAG
Organism: uncultured Gammaproteobacteria bacterium; assembly: GCA_958295465.1. Lineage (GTDB taxonomy): Bacteria > Pseudomonadota > Gammaproteobacteria > HK1 > HK1 > HK1. The sequence goes on along the minus strand of OY282353.1, from coordinate 4,147,382 downwards.
GTCGCCCGCGCGGTAGGCGTCGAGCAGCGCCGGGGCGGCGTTGCCCAGACGCAGCCGCTGCGCGACCACCCGCTCGGAGACGCCGAACCGGGCGGCGATGGCAGCCACGGAGGCGCCCCGGCGGCGAGGCGCCCGAAGGCTTGCGCCTGGTCGGCGGGGTGCATGGCCACGCGCACCACGTTCTCGGCCAGGGAGAGCTCCCCGGGCGGGATGTCGCTCCCGTCCACGCGGCAGGGCACGGGGTGGTTCACGGGGATGACGCCCTCGGCGGCCAGCGCCTTCAGGGCCGCGAGCCGGCGCCCGCCCGCGACGACCGCGTAGCGGGGGCGGACGCTCTCGACGGGCCGGACCACGAGGGAGGCGAGGAGGCCGTGGGCGGCGAGGGACGCCTTGAGCTCGGCGAGCGCCGCCGCCTCGGGCGGGGCCGTGCGCACGTTCTCGGGCGCGGGCTCGAGCGTGTCGAGTGCGAGCTCGCGGACGGTGGTGCAGGTCAGGTCGTGCATGGGGGGTTCTCCTTTGCGGTAGGGATGGGTGGGCAGGGGCGGCTCAGCGCGGTGCCTGCCCGTCGTGGTCGGCCAGGTGCATGTCCGGGGTCACGGACACGAACAGCGGGTGGATGAGGCGCTCGCCGCCGTCGGCGCAGACCGCTACGATGGCCGAGGCGGGGGCGCCGTTGACGGTGCAACTGAACAGCGCGAAGTTGCCGCACTCGCCGCTGGTGAGCGCTTCGAACGCACGCCGGTGCTCCGGCGTGATATGGGTGTCGGACATGGGCTCCTCCTTCGGTGGATGTGCTCCCCGTTTCCACGGGGACGAGTGGAGACGGACGCCCGCGGGAGCGCGGGCGCCGGATACGGCGTCGAACGGGTGGTGCGGGGCCTACGGGGCGAGGTCGATGCGTTCGCCCCAGGGCTCGCGCAGGTGCTCGGGCGGCACCGGCCCCCAGTTGCACCACAGCACCGGGTAGGGCGGCGGCGCCTCGGGGTAGCGGTCGCACTCCATGTCGGTGAGGTAGAGGCAGCACCGGGGGGTGATGCCTTCGCGGTCGAGCCACGCGAACCCGGGGCGGAAGTCCGTTCCGCCCCGGCCCTTGACCACGAGCTCTTCAGGCAGGTCCCCGAAGCGGTAGACGGCCGCGTCCTGCACCTCGGTGTCGACCTGCACCACGGCGAGGGTGTGGGGCCGGAGCGCTTCGGCCACGGCGCGCAGCTCGGTCCAGAACGTGGCCAGGGTGGCGGTGTCGAGCGAGTCCGAGGTGTCGATGAGCACCGCGAGGGTGTCGATGCCCTCGCAGTGCATCGACGGGAGGTAGAGGCCGGCGTCGATGAAGCGCCGGTTGGGGACGCTCCAGCGGTAGTCGTCGCGCGAGGCGGAGACGAGGTACTGGCGGAGCAACACACGCCAGTCGAGGCGGCTGCGGTGGGCGTCGTGAAGCGTCTCCTCGATACGCCCGGGCCGATTGCCCTGAGTCTTGGCGAGACTCACCGCCTGGTGCATGGCCTCGTCCCACGCCTGCTCCTCGGCGGCGACGTCCAGGGGCGTGTCGCCGGACGATGCCCCGTCCTCCTCCCCGCGCGCGGGAGCGTCCATGACCTCGCCGGTGCCGGCGGGGTCGTGGCTCGGGGGGTCGCCGTCCCCGGGCGGGGCGTCCTGGCCGGGGGAGCCGGCTGCGTCGCCCGGGTCACCGGAACTCCCGGCACCATCGGAACCGCCTGCGTCACTTCCGGACCCGGACGCCCCTCCGGAATCATCGCTGCCGTCCCCGGAATCGGGCGCATCGTCCCCGGGCGTCCCCTCATCGCCGGACCCGGACGCATCGCCCGGGTCACCGGAACTCCCGGAACCATCGGAACCACCGGCGTCACTTCCGGACCCGGACGCATCGTCCCCGGGCGCCCCTTCATCGCCGGACCCGGACGCATCCCCGGCCAGCCGCTCGTAGGCGTCCTCGACGCTCAGGTCCTCCCACGCCTCCGCGTCCGCGGGCAGCACGAAGCCCGCCCGGCGCAGCTCCCCGTGCGTCACGAGTTGAGACGCCCGCTGCCAGCGTCCGGGGTCCCGTTCGCCGCGCCGCGTGTGGTGCTTGAGCGCACAGGCGAACACCACCCGCGCCACCGCCGCCTTGATGCGGTCCCCGTCCGTGCGGGCCACCCACGCCGGCGAGTAGCGGAGCTCGCGCCCGTCGCTCGCCAGCGTCTCGCGCGTCGGGTCGGGGCGGAGCGGGAGCCGCAGGGCCAGGCTCCCGAAGAAGGGCTGCTCGGTGAGCAACGCGCCTACGCAGTCGCTCACCCGGCGGGCCGATTCATCGTGCATCCCCATCACGCGGCCTCCTCGAAGTAGCCCGCGAACTGCGGCGCCAGCTCCGCCGCCGCGCGCCGCACCCGCTCGCGCGTCCCGGGGTCGAAGCTGCGCGAGGGCCGGAGCATGTCCGGCTCCACCGCCGCGATGCGCTCCTTGACCTCCTCGCAGAGCCGCGCCAGGTGCGCGTCCCCGAACAGGTTCAGCCGCGGCACCACGTCCACCAGCGTGCGCAGGTGCTCAATCATGGTGTTGCGGAACACCAGCGGCTTCCCGTCATCCCCGTCTCCCAGCCGCTCGCTCACACGCTCGACCGCGCTCCCGAGCCGGCGGTAGAGGTCGCCCAGTGCGTCGTGGATGCGGGCCTCCACGTCGCGCTCGATGTCGCGCCTGACCCGCGCGGCATCCTCGGCCCCGAGCCGGGCGAGGAAGTGGCCCGCATCCTCGACGGGAGTCACCTGGTAGCGGACGCGGAACTTGCGCCCCAGCGCCTCCTTCGGGGGGTAGTCGTCGGGGTCGAACAGCCGCCCCAGGTTCGCGCGCGCCCGGGCCACGTGGAAGTCGTAGTCCTCGATGAAGCGGGTGCGGGCACCGACCATCTGCTCGATGCAGCCGTCGAGCGTGGCGGTGTAGTAGTCGAAGTTGTCCACGCTCAGCAGCCGCTTGCCCTGGTCGTCCCAAGGGAGCGTGTTGTCGTAGTGGGCGCTGCGGGCGGCACTGACGGCCTTGGTCAGTGCGGCGAACGCGGCCTTCGGCAGCAGCCGCTTGGTGTAGCGCCCGGCATCGGTGTCGGCGTCGTGGTGGTAGGCCACGTGCTCGCTCGCCTTGCGGTCGTAGCGCTTGCCCGACCAGTGGTGGATGCGAAGGGTGACGAGCATCGCGTCGCGGGTGAGGTCCATGGCGGAATCTCCTTGTGCGGGTGAACTCAGGGGTTGCGGTGGGCCTGCCACCGGATGTACGCCTCGGTGTGTTGAAGCGCCGGGTCGCGGCGGGTGCAGGACCCGATGAGGAAGTGCCCGAGCTCGCGGCGCAGGCGCTTGGCGTAGGCGACGACGGCGGGGAAGTTGACGTCATCGGCCAGGCGGTAGAGCGCGCCGCAGAGCGCAATCAGCGCGCTCGCGTTCTCCGGCACCGGCGCGTGCTCGGGGTCGTCGAAGACCGCACGCGGGTGCGGGAGCTCGCGCCACACGTTCAGGAACGCGAGGAACTCGACCGCCGCGCCCTGGCCGACGGTCCCGACCACCACGGCCCGCTCGGCGCCGGGGTCGAGGCCGCTCCGGTGGCGCACGACGTGGGAGACGAACTCCCAGGTGCGGGGGCAGGGGAACGCCTTCTCCTCCGACCGGGGGTCGAAGTCGTGCAGGAGCTCGGGGCGCATCTGGATGAAGAACAGCACCTCCGGGGCGATGCCGTTCCCGGCCCCCCAGGCGCACCAGTCGGCGGCATCGACGCGCACCTCCAGATGCACGAAGCGCGAGGCCAGCGGGGTCGGCATCCGGTGCACGACGCCCCGGTCCCCTTCGCGGTTCCCGCAGGCGATGAGGGCGGCGCCTTCGGGCAGGACGTACTCGCCGCAGCGCCGGTCGAGCACGAGCTGGTAGAGGGCGGCCTGGACCATCGGGACCGCCGAAGGCAGCTCTTCGAGGTTCACGAGCCAGCGCCCCGGCGCATCGCCCGGGGGCAGGAACGCAGGCGGCGCCCAACGGGTGCGCCCGTCGGTGTCGCGCCACGGAATGCCGCGCAGGTCCACGGGGTCGAGCAGCAGGGCGCGCACGTCGAGGTAGGTGCGCTGCGAGGCCGCGGCGACCTGTTGGGCAATCTGGGATTTGGCGCACCCGGGCGGTCCCCAGACGATGACCGGCTGGCGGGCCTCGACGAGCCGTGCGAGGGCGTCGGCGAGCGCGCTCGGGCGGAGCGAGTAGTCGGCGGTGATTGGGGTGGTGGAACGGGTCATGGCAAGGGCTCTCCTATAGGGGGGTGGACAGGCAAACGCGCACGGACTCCGCGCGCAGGGGTGCGCCGCCCCGTCCCCTCGCGGGACAGGCCGGTGCGAATGGGGAAGGGACTCGGAATCAGGAGCGGGCGGGAGACGCCTGGCGGCCCCGCGCCCGCCCGGCGGGCGTCTCGAAGGGCTCCAGCCGGCGCCGCTCGAACCGCCCGTCGGGCAGCAGCGCGTAGCACTCGCCCGGGGCGAGCGTCGTCGGCGGGCGCACCCGCGTCACCGCGTCGAGCCCCGGGTGGTGCGGGCACCACTCGTGCAGGGGCTGCAGCGTCTTCGGGTCGGTGCTTCGGAAGACCAGCTTGGTGGCCGTGTTCGTCATCAGCATCGACACCGCCGCCTCGTTGCGGGTGCCGCTCCCCGCGCCCTCGGCCAGCGCGTGCTCGATGCCCGCCACCGACTGGCAGGCCAGCACGCAGAACGCCCCGAACGAGCGGCAGGTGTCGAGGAACGATTGCTCCCCGTGCACCCGGTCGCTGGTCACGAAACGATGGAATTCGTCGGCCACGTACCCGAGCAGCGGCAGGTCTTCGCACCCCCGCGCCCGGTCCGGGTCGTGGAGCACCGCCTCGAAGAACGCCGCCTTGAGCGCCCGGGCCACGAGCTCGTCGGGGCCGTGCAGTGCGGGCTGGTAGAGCACCAGCGGCCCGCCGCCCTCGCGCGAGACCGCGCGGGCGAAGTCGAGCACCTCGCCCGCCTCGCGGGCCGCCGCGTACCCCGGCTCGCAGCCGAAGTACAGGCGCCGCGCCACCGCCGCGTCCGCGAGCGCGCTGCACGCGGTGCGCGCCGTCGCGAGCACTCCTGCATACTGGCGCTCGATGCGGCTCATCGGCGCCCAGTACTCGGCCACCCGGTCGAGCACGTCGCGGCCCTCGCCCGGCTCGCGTCCCCACACCGCGCGGGCGTACCGCGCCGCCCGGGCGAACAGCCACCCGCGCGGCGGAGGACTCGCCTCGCCGGGGAGCGTCACCGTGTGGTCGTCGGGCACCAGCGCGGTGAGCGGGCCGGTCAGCGCCCACGCGGCCAGCGCCAGCACGTTCGCCCCGCGCCCGCCCACCTCGCCCCGCGCCCGCGCCACGAGCGCCCGCACCCAGGCCGCGACCTCCCCGCCCGCCCATTCCTCGGGCGCCGGCGCCCGCCCGTCGGTGAGCATCAGCACGAACGCCAGCACCGCCCGCAGCAGCTCCACCCCCTCGCGGTCGAAGAACGCCTGGTTCCCGTCGCTGACGGCGTGCTCGACGAGCACCCGCGCCGGCGTCGCCGGAAGGAGCGAGTGCACGCGCAAGAGCACCCGCGTCGCCGCGCCCAGCCACCGCCCTGCCGCGAGGTCCGCCTCCAGCGACCACGCCGGACTCGCCATCAGGTTCAGCACCGTCCCCTGTGCGGTGATGTGGCGCAGCCGCCCGGGGGCGAGCGCTTCGAGCACCGGCCCGGCCTCGCGCTTGGGGTCGATGACCAGCGCCGCCCCCACCCGCCCGGGCGGCGCCTGCGCCATCGCCGCACACACCGGCAGCACGGCCGAGGCGCTCTTGCCCGAGCCCGTCTCCCCGAGCACCAGCGTGTGGCGGGTCAGCAGCGCGCGCGGCACCACCCCGTGCGGCGGGTACAGCGCCCGCCACTGGGTAACGGTGAGCCCCGGACGGTCCCCGCCGCCCCCGCGCTCCGCCGTCTCGTCCACCCCCACCCGGTCCACCAGGCGCAGCGTCCGCGCGAGCGTCGCCGAGATGGTGCGGTCGGGCTCGGCGAGGCGGCGGTAGAGCGCGGCCAGCGTCTCCCGGTCCCCCGCCTGCACCGCCCGGGTCACCGCCCGCCCGACACACTGCGCCAGCGCCCCGAGCCGGCGCGGCGGCTTCGCGCCCCCCACCAGGCCCGCGGCCAGGGCGTCGAGCACCCGGCGGTCCGAGGACTCGGCCCCGTAGGGCACACGCACGGACGCCCCGCCGTCGAGCACCCGCGCGACCAGCCGCGCCACCATCACGTCGTCGATGCGGCGCAGCGCGTCGTGCATCTCCGTGCTCTCGCGCGCGGTAATCGGCCCCGCGTCGTGGACCCGCGCCGGGTGGTAGAGCAGCCGCGCCCCGCGCCCGGCCACACGCTCGTCGCCGAGCGAGAGCATGACGGCCGCTGCGCTGAAGGCGTGGGAGACCACCCGGGTGCGCAGCCGCACCCCCTGCGCCCGCCAACGACCGGTGCATTCGAGGTAGTGGTCGAGCGCCGCCACCACCCCGCCCGGCGAGGCGACGACCAGCTCGATGCGGGTGTGGAAGTGGCGCTCGACCAGCGTGTCGACGAGGTCGGTGAGCTGGCAAATCGACGTCCAGTCGACGTCGCCGCTGAACATGACGACCGCGTGGTCGTGGAGTGACTCGTACTTCACCATCGGCGTATCTCCCGTATCGGCAAATGCGCGTGGACGCGCGACAGGCACGATGCCCCTCCGCGGGGGCGCCTCATGCCTCGTTTTCCTCCTCCCCCTTCCCTTCATCCCCGACTCCCCTCACTCCCGGCCCGGAACGCCCCGCCCGTCCCGTGTCGGCTGCGCCCGCCCCGACACGACCGCGCCCCGCCAGGGGCGCCCCGGGCGACGTTTTCCCCGCCCCCCGGGCTCGATGGCGGCGCTCCCCCTCCCGTCCACGGGCGTGGACGCCGCCCGCTCCGGGAGCGCGGGCGCCGGAGCCGGGTGTGTGTGTGGGGTCGGCTCCCCCGGCTGCCGCCTCCCATCCGTGGACGGGAGGGGCCGGGTGTGGCCTTGCACGACGGGGGCGCCGCCGGGCGTCAGGGGCTGTTGGCGGCTACGTCAAACCGCGGATGAATGGCGAACAGCGGTGCGCGATACCGGCGAGGGTCAAGGGGCGCCGCCGAGGCGCACGCAAGCGGAGCGCGCCTTGCAGGACCCGAAGGCGTCGAGGGCGTCGGCGGGGGCAGGGCGTATCGACCCGGGCCGGGCGTTGACGCACCGCCCCCGCGTGGGCCGGTGCGGCCTACCGCGCCTGCTCCACCATCCGGCGCACCCATGCCGGAGTGTGCGCGTCGAACCGCCCGCCCCTCGCCAGGTCCACCACCGGGACCCCATACGCCCGCGCTATCCTGTACGCCTGCCCGGTGCCGCCGCCCCCGCTCCCGCCCGGCGTCCATCCAATCACCACGATGCTGGGCGCCCGTGCGCCTTCGTCCCCCAGCACCTGGTGGGTGTTGCGCGCCATCAGCAGCTTCACGTCGCCGCCCAACCTGTCCCAGGCCGGGTGGTGCTTCCTGCCGAGCGCCTGTGCCCAGGCGCCAGCACCGACCAGGACCTTCACCCCGTCCGCCCGGCGCCCCTTGAACCCCGCCCTCGGCAGGTAGATGCGCTTGTCCCCGCCCACGCTGTCGCAGCCCCTCTCGAATGCACTGTCCGCCCCCTCCGCCGCCCCCGAGCGCAGGACCATCCCCGCCTCTGCCATCGCCCGCCCGATCGACTCCATCCATTGCAGTACCTTCGCCGGGGTGCTCCTGCTTCCGACCCCGGCATACGCCCTTCCGGCCAACCCTTCCTCGTGGATGTCCATCGTCCGTCTCCTTGGATGTGATGCCGTCGAAGCCACAAGCTGCATTTCCTCCCCGTCCCCCCTCAAGGCGATTGCACCGCGCGGGCGAGGCGCGGCGGCGCACCAAAGAGGGTGTCAGGGGCTTCGGGCAGCAGGCGGGATGTGGCACTTGGCCCCGCCCCCGGACAGCAAGCCCGCACCCGAACCGCAGGGGGTGTCCCTGAAGCGTCGTGCGGGGCGCCCCTGCGCCGGTCGGAGCAGGGCGCAGGGGCGCTGCCGGTCCATGCGCGCCCCGCGAAGGGGCGGCGGACAAGGGGGCACGCTTTCCCCCGCATCGCCGGACAACGCCCGCGCATCTCTCCTCCACGTGCGTGGACGCTGGATCGGAGGTGTGGAGGCCGGCTGAGCCCGACTGCCGCATCCCGTCGTTGGCAGGGGGTTGAATGCCTCGGCCCTGCACCGCGTCGTCTGCGGGCTCCAGCGCCAAGGGGGAGGGGTTCGCCCGAAGGGACGTGTCCGCACGACGACGGTGCGGGCGCCGGGTCCCGATGCACTGGGGGGGTGGCGCCGCCGAGGCGCGTGCTTCAGCGCGAGCGGCTTGGATTTCGCTCCGGCCGCGGTGGCCGCTGGTGATGTCGAAGCCAGCCAGCGCGAGGCCAACGGTCGGGTGTTCTGGCTGAGCTTGAACTTGGTGTCGAGCCTCTGGTCGAGGCGAGTGGGGCCTGAATTTCTGGTGACGGCAACGGTTCAGCAACCGACACCGAAGCCTTTGCCTTCCTTCCGACGTTTCGGACGTTGTGATACGGGCGCGGCAGCGAGTTCGTCGCGGCGCTTGCGCGCCTGCCTCGCCAGTGCTTTCCGTTTCCGTCGTTCCTGATCGGCGGCGGCTTGCGCATCCGTCGCCGCCTTCTCGGCGTTGTCTTGGGTCTCCTGCCAGTGGACCGGCCAGACTCTCCGGATCATCTCGGGGATGATTTGCTTCTGCGGCTTCGAGAACAATCCACCGCGCCACCACCGGCGCCATCGCTCTAGCGCCACGTCCAGGGCCTTTCGGTGGTGCAGGTAGTCGTTTCCTGCCATCCCGCGTTTGAACTGGTGCTTCCCGGCGACGTAGTGTTTGCGTGCGTGTGGGTGTAGCTCGTCGAGGGCGGCCTTGTTGGCTTGCCTCCCGAGTCCGGAGAAGGAAGGGTAGGCGTTGGAATAGCCAACGTGCTGCTTGATGAGCGCCTCGCCGACCTTCTCTATCCCCTCGGGGGTGAATGCGGATTCGAGCTTCTGCTTGGCGGCGTACTCCATCCGCTGGCGTTCCTCACGCTCGAGTGCCTCGTTGGCTTCCATACGTCTCTTGAATATGAGTGTTCTTCTTCCTTCGATGAGCGCCTCCAGGTGTTTCATGATGGCTGTAAGGCTGGGGACGCAGATCGGACGGGGTTCCTCCACGGGCGACACCGCAACCACGGCGTGGGCGAGGCCCTGGACGGCTTCAGGGGCAGGCGCCCGGACCGGACGGGGTTCCTCCACGGGCACCACCGCAACCACGGCGTGGGCGAGGCCCTGGACGGCTTCAGGGGCAGGCGCCCGGACCGGGCGGGGCTCCTCCACGGGCACCACCGCAACCACGGCGTGGGCGAGGTCCTGGGCGGCTTCAGGGGCAGGCGCCCGGACCGGGCGGGGCTCCTCCACGGGCACCACCGCAACCACGGCGTGGGCGAGGTCCTGGGCGGTTTCAGGGGCAGGCGCCCGGACCGGGCGGGGCTCCTCCACGGGCACCACCGCAACCACGGCGTGGGCGAGGTCCTGGGCGGCTTCAGGGGCAGGCGCCCGGACCGGGCGGGATCGGGGGATCTCACGCTCGCCGATGGCGTGAGCGATGAATGCACGTTGCCTCACGTGAAAGGCGAGTGCGCGCCCGCGACGGGTAGCACATACGCCGTCGTCGATGACCAGCTGGGCGGCTGAGAGTCCGCCGGCCCACTCCAAGCCGTTCGGGAAGTCTGTGTGTCTCTGCTGCCATGCTTGGCGCTCGATGGCGATGTGCTTGGCGCCCAGCGACGGTTCCGGATGGGTCGTCCGTCCGGTGTGAACCCTGGCGTCCTGTCCTGCCGCGATCAGCGCCTCGTTCGCACGGCTCTCCCACAGCCGCCGGATCTCGGTGATCTCCTCGGGACCGCGGCGCTGGTCGTCGAGGACTCGGAGCTTCTTCCCGAACGTGCATCCGTCGCCCGCGAGCGCGCGGGTGGGCAGGAGGATGTGGGCGTGGTGGTTGCGCCGGTCACTGCGCCGATCCGGCCGGTGGACGGCCCAACAGGCGGCGGTGCCGTAGCGCTCGGCGAGCTCCGCGGCGAACGCCTTGGTGAGCTGGATCCGGGAGTCGTCGTCCAGCTCGGACGGAAGCGCCATCTGCACGTCGCGGCAGATCCGCGAGTTGCGGCGTTTCTCGCCCGACTCGACGGCGGCGGCGAACGCGGCCGGGGACTCGATGTGCCCGCCCACGACTCCGTACGCGACCACGTCTTCACGTTGCGCCCGGCGCGTGAAGTCGTGGCGCTCTCCGGTGCGCGTGCAGGTGAGCGCGAGGCCGCAGCGATAGGCCACGGCGGCGGCGGCGTTGTGGCCCTGCGCCCGCGAGTGCGGGCGGACTGCGAGATGCCCGATGGCCATCGGCGCCTCCTGTGGCCGTGGGCCGGAACGCGATCGCCGAACAGGCGATGCGGTCCGCCCCGCGGCGGGGGTGTCGGGGGCGAAGCCCCTGACCGCGATGCAAACCCGCGAAGCGGCCCCGTAGGGGTGCCCGACAGGGCACGTTTGCGTAATCGCGCCCTACGGGGTCAACCCGCCATCACCGGCCGTGTTAGGATTAATGCCAACACCATACACCTGGAGGCTGGAAATGGCGACACTCGAAGCGCTCGACAGGCGGATAGCGCAACTCAAGGAGCGGCGCGCGGCAGTCGCGGCACGCGAGCATGCGCGCGAGCGCAAGCGGGACGCGCGGTGCAAGATCCTCCTCGGCGGTGGGCTGCTGGCGCTGGTGAAGGACGGCGACGCGGAAGCGGTGGCGGTCTACCGCCGTATCAGAGTCGCGCTCGGTGCGCCCGCCGCGAAGGCGTTCGAGGGGTGGGACGGACCGCCAATACAAACAACACAAACATCAACGGAGGAACCGGCATGAGCGGCGAGCCGCGGGTGTTGAACACTGTCGAGGAGATTGATGCTGAAATTGCCCGTCTGACTGAAGCGCGGGATGAGCAGCGACGGTTGACCCATGACTCGGAGGAACGGGAAAAGCGTCGGATTCGCCGTGAGCAGTTGGCGGGCCGGTGGCTCGTCACGGTTCCGCTTGGGGAAGACCTTTTGCAGGCGATTGGGAAGCAGGCCGGCGGGGAGTCGTGGCTGTTCGAGCGCGGCCTTTTGCAGTCGGACGGGTGGAAGAAGGATGACAACGGAAATTGGACGTTGCCGCGTCAATCGCCGCGCGCGGGTGCGGGTCTGTAGCTGTAGGCGCCGATCCGTTGCGCCCGCTTGCGCACTGCGTCAACGGTGCGGTCGAGTCTGGTCGCGACCTCGTCGAGGCGGTTCACGTACTCGGGACGGTCGAGCGTGGTCAATCCGTGGGCACGGTTCGCGCGGACCACCTCGCGCGACGCCGTCGCGGGCGGCCGAACCGGGACAGGAAGCGCTCGGGTTCTTTGGACAATAGGCGGCCGATTGAATAACATATTTCATTGGACAGCAGCGAGGAGAACCAAGTGTCCAACGCCCCGGAAGAGCGGCTCCCTACGCTGGAAGACGCCAGAAGGATTATCGACTTGATGCCACGGTGTCACGAGTTCACCACGGTTGACTTCATCCAGGAATTCGACGGGAGAGAATATCGTCCGGGCTGTCGCCGCAATGCTCGGATAGGGAAGTTCCTTAGCGACCACAAAACAGAGCTGGGCATTGTATTGGTGGAAAGCGACCGATCGGTCCGTTTAGCCGGCGGCAAGACGACAACTGCTGTCTGGCAGAAGGGCTAGAGGTACTTCGCGGTGGCGTTGTCTTCGGCGCCGACTCCGGCGCTGTAGTGGGCGACCATGCGGGCGGTCTTCCATGCGCCGGCCCGCATGACTTCGGTCGTGGACGCGCCAAGCCGGGTCAATTCGCTGGCGTAGGTGACGCGGGCGCTGTGGGCGGTGGCCCGGTATCCGGCCCGCTTCGCGGCGGCGCTGAACCGGCGCCCGATGGACTGGCCGGACAACCCGAACACGCTTGCGGCCGGGTCGGCGTCGTCCGGGCGGATGGCGAGTAGCGCCCTGGCGGCCCCGTTCTTCACAAGGCGCACGTCCGGCGCCCCTTCCTGGTTCGTCTTCGAGGCCCGGACCGTGATCCGGAGGGCGCCGGGGGTTGCGGCCGGTTCGACGTCGCGCCATTCGAGGGCGGCGGCTTCGGAGCGGCGCAGGCACGCCTGGAACATCGTCAACACGATGGCGCGGTCGCGCGGGGTGCACTGGCCGGCAATCTCGCGGATGGCGTCGAGGTCGAGGGCGGGCGCCTGGCCCCGGCCCCGCTCGTTGCGGCCCGCGCGGCGGAACCCCTTGTGCGCCCGGTCGGCGATCGGCCCGACCGGATCGGGCTGGCCGGCGAGCTTCGCGCGGAAGCGCACGGCGGCGATGACCATCGAAGCGGTTGCCGGCGACTTCCCCGCGGCGTCGAGGGTGCCGAGGTATTCGGCGATGCCGGCATCGTCGGGCGGGCGGTCGTCGAGGGACGCATCCAGCCGGGCGAGGGCGCCGGCGTAGGCGCGGCGGGTGTTGGCGCTGGTGGAGTCGCGGATGAGGCGGTCAGTGGCCGGGGTGACGGGGACGGGGACCGCGGCGGGAGTGGCGAGGTCGTTCATGGCGCGGGCGCCGGGTCAGGAAAGGACGCTGGCAACGGCGTTGAAGATGCTGAACCGCTTGGCGGCGATGGCAAGCACGATTGCGCCGATGATGCGGAGCTCGACGCGCAACGCGGCGAGGTCGCCTTTCGTGGCAGTCCGGAACTCATCAAGGTCCGCCTTCGTGGCGAGCTCGTCATGGTCGGCGGCGGCGCGGCGCATCCCATCGGCGATGGCTTCGGCGTGGCGGCGCTCGATGCCGGCCGCTTCGAGCTCGCGGGAACCCGCATGGGGGACTCGCGCCCGATCGGGCAAAGCTGAGGATCCGCGGGACCGTTGCCGGCGTTCTGATAAGCGACGTCGGCCGCCGAGGGGCATTATGCGTTCGGGGACTCGCGACGGGTGAACCCTTCGAACAACCCTTCAAGCCGCGCCCTCCGCTCGCGAAGGTCGCCGGCGCGATGCGCATCGTCGAAGATCAAGGCGTACCCGCGGTCATGCGATCGTTCACAATCCGTCCCCGATGAACGCGATCTGCGGACTCCTTCGGGAAGCGCCGGGCGAGGCGAAGGGCATGGCCGCCGTCCTGGCGGCGCTCGCCGGCTACGGAGCGCACGCCGACGAGTGGTCGGATGGTCCCGTCGTCCTCGGTTGCCGGCGCGGGCCATCGGACGAGGGCGCCGATCCGCCGCTGTGCGTCGAGCCCGGCCTCGCGGTGGCCGCGGACGCCCGGCTCGACGACCGCGACGCGCTCTGCGGCGCGCTCGGCGTGCCTCCCGCGGCCCGTGGCGGCCTCGCCGACGGGGACCTCATCCTGCGGGCCTGGAGGCGCTGGGGGCGGGACTGCCCGAGCCACCTGCTCGGCGACTACGCCTTCGCCGTGTGGGACGCGAGGAGGCGCACGTTGTTCTGCGCCCGGGACCACGTCGGCGCCAGGCCCTTCTACTACGCCTGGACTCCGGGCGGCTTCGTCTTCGCCGGCGCGGTGGAAGGCGTCCTCGCCGCGCCGGGCGTCTCCGGCGAGCTGGATGAGGAGTCGGTGGCGGAGCATCTGACGGGCATCGCCCTGCTGACGACCACCCGCACGTTCTTCAAGGAAGTACGCAAGCTGCCGCCCGGCCATACGCTCACCGTGGACTGCGATTCCCTCCGGCAAGGGGCTTCCTCCTTGCGCTCCCTGGCCCGGCCGGAACGGTACTGGCGCCCGGAACAGGCGCCGCGGGCGCGGGCGGCCTCCGACGATGCATACGCGGAGGAGTTCCTGGAGGTCTGCACGCGGGCGGTGGAGGACCGGTTGCGTGGCCCCGGCCCCGTGGGCGCGCATCTGAGCGGGGGTCTGGACTCGTCGGGCATCGCGGTGCTCGCGGCCCGGGAGCTGCGCCGCCGGGGTCGCCCGCCGCCGCCCGCGTTCAGTTGGCTGCCGGCGCTGGACGGCGAGGCGCCGGCGCCGGCACATGCGAAGGAGTACGCGCTCATCGACGCGGTGTGCGCCCAGGAAGGCTTGCAGGTGTCGCACTGCGCGCTGAGCCCCGGTGACGTGGTTGCGGTGCTGCGTCGCGACGGCGCCTTGCCCGGGGTGCACGTCCAGATGAACGAGGAAGCGGTGCAGCGCGGCGCGGCGGCATCGGGGGTGCGGGTGCTGCTGTCGGGCTGGGGCGGGGACGAGGGCGCGTCGTTCAACGGCCGCGGGCATCTCCAGCATCTGCTGCTGAGCGGACGCTGGCGGAGGTTGGCGGTCGAATGCCGGGCCCGGGGCATGGGCCCGCGGCGGTTCCTGCTCGACTGCGTCCTCCCGCTCGCGTTTCCCGGCCTGATGCTCGACCTTCGGAGGCTGCGGCGGGGCAAGACGTTGCGCTCCCGGCGGGGGGTTGTCGACCCGGCGTTCAGGCGGCGGCTGAAGCCGCGGGCGGAGCCGGCGCCCCGCTATCTCGGCGTGCGGTACACCCAGTCGTGGCTGTTGCAGAGCGCGCATCTGAGCGCGCGCATGGAGGGGTGGGCGGCGAGCGGGGCGCGCCGGGGCATCGAGTACCGCTATCCGTTGCTGGACCGGCGGGTGCTGGAGTTCGCCCTGGGCCTGCCGCCGGAACAGTTCCGGCGGGGGCGGTGGAGCCGGTGGCTGATGCGCCACGCGCTGCGTGCGGTGCTGCCGCCGGAGGTCTGCCGGCACCTGGACAAGGATGATCCGGCCCGGTACGAGCCGTTGCGTGATGTTCTCACCCGGGCGCTGCCGGCCGTCGGGGAGGATCTTGCCGCCCGGGCATCGCCGCCGTCGCGGGCGTGCTACGTGGACGTGGCGCGTCTGCTGGACAGCCTGGATGCGGACCGGGTGCGGGCCGGCCAGCAGAACGTGCCGGTGTGCAACGCCTTGCAGTTTCTCGATTGGTGAGCGGTTGCGGTACGCCGCGGCCGCTCAGCGAGGCGCCCGGCCAGGTCAGCGAATTCCAATCACGCGCTCCGGGCCGCGGCCGGTCGGGGAGCCGTATCTCGACCTGCGGCGAGGGAAGGATCAGCTTGTTGGAACTTGGGCGTCTACGAATTTGGATTGTAAGTGCCTATCTCGTTAAATTCCGGGTTGACACCGGATTGGGTATCGCCAACTGTTTCTCCGATGACCCGGACGGTCGGCTTGGCCCACGGCTTTCTGGGCGCACCGGTCAGCGGGGGGGGGGGGGGGGGGGGGCGAGATGAGTTTCGTCAGCCATCACTATGTCCTCTGGGAAGCGTCTGAGCGGAAGGTCCGGGGTTTTGTCCGAATTCCCTCTGGCAGCGCCAAGCATAGTAGCCGCAATCGAGCGAATATCAAGATCGGGCCGCCCCGCTCGCGAGGACGGTGCGCCATGAGGCGGTCGAAGGAAGCCCGATGAGCCACGTCTACGGCGCCGGCCGCGACCTGGAACGCACGATCACCACCCACCTGTTCACGATCTCCCCGAACAGCAGCGGCTCCACCTTCCTGCAGCACGCCCTCGCCACCAGCCGGGCGACCTGGAACCTGCCGCGCGAAGGACAGGCCGTCCACGGCTTCGCGGGACCCGCCACCTGGCGGCGCGTCCCGCTGCCCGGACCGACGGTTCCCCGCTGGATCTGGGCCGCCGAGCAACGCTGGCTCGACGCTTTGACGGACGAGGGCGCCTGCGACTGGCGCCGCACCCGCGAGGCGTGGTACTTCCAGGCATACGCCCGCGACCCCGCCGCATCGGTGTTCACCACCAAGTCCCCGCCGTTCCTGCTCAACGTCGGCGCGCTGGCGCGCCACTTCCGCAATGCCAGGTTCCTGTTCGTGGTGCGCAACCCCTACGCGGTCTGCGAGAGCATCTGCCGGGCCTGCGCGAGCCCCACGGCCCGTGCCGGGATCCCGGCCCGCCACCTGCCCGAGGCCGCTGCGATCCACGTCGCCACCTGCCTGGCCTGGCAGCGCCGCAACGTCGAGGCGTACCGCGAGCGCGGGGTCTTCTTCACCTACGAGACGATGTGCGCGGAGCCCGAGCGGGTGGCGCACGCGATCCGGGCGCTGGTCCCCGCGCTCGACGACCTGAACCTGCGCCGGCGCCTGGCGGTGAAGAGGTACGACGAGATGCTCACCGACATGAACGCCCGGCATGTCGCGCGCCTCGACGCCGACCAGTTCGCGGCCTTCAACCGGGTGTTCCGGCGGCATCGGGACGTGCTCGACTACTTCGGCTACGACATCGTGGACGGAGGGGCGCAGCACGCCCTGATTGGTGCGTAACTCATGCGGATTCTGATCACGCGCTCCGGGCCGCAGCCGGTCGGGGAGCCGTGTCTCGACCTGCGGCGACGGGAGGATCAGCTTGCGGGAGCACGGGCATCTACGAAGCTGGATGGTAGTGGGTGTTCTCTTGTGTTTCCGTATAGGGACCGGATTGGATATCGTCCATCGTCTCTCCAATGACCCGGACGGTCGGCTTGGCCCACGGCTTTCTGGGTGCGCCGGTCAGCGGGGGGGGGGGGGGGGGGGGGTTGGTTGGTGGATTTCGTCAGCCATGATCACGCTCTCCAACAAGTGTCTGATAGATAAGGCCCAGGGCGTTGACCCGACCATGCACAGGCGGCACCGGGAACTGTAGCACCCATCGAGGAATCTGCGCCGTAGAAAACATTGCGGCGGCACAACGCGCCCATACGTTGCCCGAAACGACACTTCCGCGTGACTTCTCGTTTCAAGGCACTCCCGCACGCGAAAACCGACTGAACACGGGACATTTGCTCCATGAACTTTCTGCGGCGCAGGCTCCGGGCGGGTATCAAGATCAGGCCGCTCCGCCGGGGGATCAGACGTTGCGCAGCAGGAACTCCCGCTCCCACGAGCTGATGACCTGGAGGAACGCCCGCAGCTCGCATTCCTTCACCGCGCTCCAGGCGCGGACGAAGCGTTCGCCGGGCACGTCGATGAGGGGCGGGCATTCACGCAACGCCCGCAGCGACTCGGCAAGGCTGAGCGGCAGCGCGTAGGGCATCCTGTACGCGCTGCCCTCGACGGCGGGAGTCGGCTCGACCCCCTCGGTCATGCCAAGCAGCCCGCAGGCGAGGGACGCGGCGATGGCCAGGCAGGGGTTCGCGTCGGCGCCCGCGACCCGGTTCTCCACCCGTGTCGAGGCGGCGTCGCCCAGCGGCACCCGCAGGCCGGCGGTGCGGTTGTCGATCCCCCACTGCACGTTGATCGGCGCGGCCAGGTACTTCGTGATCCGGCGGTAGGAGTTGACGTTCGGGGCGAGGAACGACATCGCCGCAGTCCGAGGCGTCCGGCAAGACGCCCGATGGGAGTGGTTCTGGCCATGTCTCACTGGCGAACCACCGGAACACGCGGGGCACCCCGGGCGCGCGGTCGAAGCGGGCCGGGCACTCGCGCCGGTGAGCCGTGCTCACGACACGCCCGCCCGCGCCTCGCACTCGGCGATGTAGCGCTCGATGGTGCTCGTGCGCCAGCGGAGCTGTCGCCCAATCAGGATCGGCGCCGGGAAGGTGCCCAATGCCACCTTACGCCGGATCGTCGACGGAGAGATCCCCAGCCAGTCCCCCACCTGGCGGATCCCGAGCAGTGGGTCGGCATGGGGGGACGCCTCTTTGGACAGTCGTTTGCGGGACATTGTTCGCGCGCCTGTGTGGTTGCACGGGAGCACGAATAATCTCCAGCCCTGTTCCGCCGGCAAGTCAAAAATCCACAAAAATCAGGGGCGCGCGTCCTGCCGCGTCCGCAGCGCCGCGATGAACCAAGCCTTTAGCGCCTCCATCGCGCCGTCCGGGCACGGCAGGAAGCAGGTGTCGTACCAGCGCCGGTAGACGGCCTCGATGCGCTTGCGCGCGCGGGTGAAGTCCGCCTCGTCGTGCGGCGCGGGGATGACGCCCGCCTCGGCGACGGCGATGGTGACGACGGTCGCGGCGGACACGCGCTTCGGCGCCGCTTCCTTCGGAACCGGCCACACCACCAACAACCGGGCTGCCCGCTCCTCCGGCGAGCGACGCTCCCCGGTGGCTGCGACCGCCACGTGCTTCGCGGGCACGTGCTTCGCGACCCCCTTGCGGCGGCGCCGTGCCTCTGCCCTGTTCTTCGGCGCCGCCCAAGGCGGCATCAAGAAATTCATCATCATCACGACGAAATTGTTGAAGTTGTCCTTGCGTGGGCGCCCCCGCCCGGGGGAGGCCGCCGTCGCGCACAGGCACTGCGCCCCGCCGACCGCGTCGATCAGCTCGCGGGTATGCTGCACCGGGTCGAAGCTGACGAAACGGCCGACCTTCATGGGCCCCAACCCTTTCAGCGCATCGCTCCTGTTCATATAGTCCACACTCGCATCGAACTCCCCGCGCACGTACTCACGTTCCTGGGTGCGCTCTGACTCTGACCACCCCTTGGGATAGAACATCGTTCAGCCCGAGACGTAGGCGGCAAAGGCCGACATTGCGGCGCGACGGCGCGCGAGCAGATCCGATCTGGCGTATGAAACCTCGACGCTATTCCCGACGCGGTGCGCGAGGATGGCTTCGGCCACCTCGCGCGCGACGCCGGTCTCCGCGCACCAGTCGCGCAACGTGGACCGGAACCCGTGGGGCGTCGCATCGGTCACCCCGAGCCGCGCCAGCAACTCCCGAAACGCCTTCTCCCCGAGCGGCCCGCCCCGCGGTGCGCGGAAGACGCGGCCTTCGCAGGCGGGACCGGAGGCTTGGAGGAGCGCCACGGCTTGGGCGGAGAGCGGCACCCTGTGCTGGCGACCATCCTTCATGCGCCCCCCCGGCAGCGTCCACGTGCGTTCGTCGAAGTCGATCTCCTCCCAGCGCGCCCCCATCGCCTCGCCCGGGCGAAGGCCGGTCAGCACCATCAGCTCGAAGGCCCGGCGCACGTCGGCGCGTGCGTCGCAGGTGCGCACCCGTGCGAGCAGGGCGCCGACCTTCGAGTGGTGCATGGCCTTGCGGTGCTGCGCCTCCTCGCGCTTGAGCCCCGCCCACGTCTTGCGCAGCGACCGGGCCGGGTTGTCCGTGCGGTGCCTGCCCGCGATGGCCCACTCGAACACCGTCCCGATGCGGCGCAGCGCCTTGTCGGCCGTCTTCGGGGGGAGCGGTTCGAGGGCGCGCCGCAGATGGCCCACGTCGACGCGGGCGACGGGGAGCTGGGCGAACTCCGCCATGTGGTCGCGCAGGCTCGCCCGCCACGAGCGCAGCGCGGTCGCGGGGTCGCGCCAGTGCTTCGCGCGTTCGACGATGCACGCCTCGTAGGCCGCGGCAAAGGGGATGCCTGCGACCGGCGCCGCAACGAGCGGGACCGGCTGGCCGTTGCGCCTGGCCACGGTGGCGAGGCGGTTCGCCTCGAACGCGGGTATCTCGGGATGCTCGCCGCGGTCCACCGCCCGGCGGTGCTCGCGTGCGGCGAGCGCGTTCTCGAACGCCTTGCGCCGCGCCTCGGCGAGCCCCATGAAGGGGTACGCCCCGAGGCCGTAGTCGCTGCGCTTGCCGTCGAGGGACAGGCGCTGGCACCACTGCTTGCTCCCGCTCGGCATCACCTGGAGGAACAGGCCGTGTCCGCCGTCGTGGTGGCGGTCGGCCCGTGCCCGCCCGCCGCGGTGGCGCACCGACTTCACGAACGCGGCGGTGAGGCGGCCGCTCATCGGTCCGCCCCTTCGTCGCTCCACGGGCGCCACTGGTTTGCGCCCTCGGTGATGCCGGCGTCCAGCCCGCAGCCGATCCGGTTGCCGGTCTCGGCCTCGTCGGTGGTAGTCTCCCCGGATGCGTTGCGGAGCAGGGGCTCGGGGGCTGTCTGTTCGGTCATCGTCCGCCTCCTGTTGCGAGCCCTGTATACTCCACTCGATACCCCACATGAAGAACCTTACCAACAGTTTTCAACCGTGGTCAAGCGGTTTCATCCATGAATGTTCCGGGACGGTAACCGATTGATCTCCCCAGGGAAGTCACGTGAATGGGCGGAGAATTCAAGGACTTACGGATTAATGGAGGAAAGTGCATCCGAGAAGCCCGCGTTCCCAGGACTCCTCACCCCGCCGTGGCAGGGCATCGAGAAGACGGATGACGTTACGGATCGGACTTCTGGGCGCAGGCCGGATCGGGCGGACTCACGCCGGCGCGCTCGCCCGGATCGGGAAGGCCCGCCTCGTGGCCGTGCACGATCCGGCCGACGCCGCGGAGGAAGAGGTCGCCCGCGCCACCGGCGCCCGGCGGGCGTCGGGTGAGGAGATCATCGCCGCTCCCGACGTCGACGCGATCCTCATCGCCACTCCCACCGATCGGCATACCGCCGGCATCGAGGCCGCCGCCCGGGCGGGGAAGGCGATCTTCTGCGAGAAACCCATCGCTCTGGAACCGAAGCGCGCGCGCGCCTGCCTTGAGGTCGTGCGCGAGACCGGGGCGCGGCTGATGGTGGGCTTCAACCGCCGCTTCGACCCCGACTTCGCGGAAGTGCGCCGGCAGATCGACGACGGCGCGATCGGGGCCGTCGAGCTCGTGCAGATCACCTCGCGGGACCCGGCGCCGCCGCCCATCGACTACGTGGCGCGCT
The DNA here is from genome assembly GCA_958295465.1 of uncultured Gammaproteobacteria bacterium. Taxonomy (GTDB): domain Bacteria; phylum Pseudomonadota; class Gammaproteobacteria; order HK1; family HK1; genus HK1. The sequence goes on along the minus strand of OY282353.1, from coordinate 4,126,680 downwards.
CGGGCGGCCTGTTCCTCGACATGATGATCCACGACTTCGACATGGCCCGTTTCCTTCTCGGGGAAGAGGTGGTCGAGGTCTCCGCCGCCGGCTCCGTGCTGATCGACGAAGGCATCGGTGCGGCCGGCGACTTCGACACCGCGGCGGCCACGCTGAAGACCACTTCGGGGCGGATCGCCCTGATCTCCAACTCCCGCCGCGCGGCATACGGATACGACCAGCGACTCGAAGTCCACGGATCGAAGGGGATGGTCTCGGCCGGGAACCGCCGCAACACCACGGTCACCGTGGCCGGCGCCGGAGGCTACCGCCGCGAGCCGTTGCTCGACTTCTTCATGCAGCGCTACCGCGACGCCTACCGGCGCGAGCTCGAAGCGTTCGTCGATGCACTCGCCTCGGGAAGCCGGATGAGCCCGGACGGGGAGGACGGCCTCAAGGCGCTGGAGATTGCGGTGGCCGCGAAACGCTCGGCCCGGGAGCATCGGGCGGTGCGGCTGCAATGCAGCGCACCCGGACACGGCTCTTCAGGTGCAGGCTGATTCCCCGTATGGAGCCAGGCGCTTGCCGGGGCGGCTCGGTCAACGGCCGGTCAACTACGGCTCGAACGCCGTCACCAGCGCCTCGGCCGTGGCAAAGGCTTGCCTTGCCAACGGTCGTCAGGATTGCTCCCGCTCGTGTGGAGCCAGGCGCTTGCCGGGGCGGTTCGGTCAACGGCCGGTCAACTCCGGCTCAAACGCCGTCACGGAGGCATCGGCTACGGCAAAATCCTTGCCTGCCAGAGTTATCAGGATTCGTTCCCGCTCGTGCCGTCGAAGCCCGGCGGCGGCAAGACGTTCCCGCTCCCGGAGCCTCCTCGTTCATCGAACCGGCCTTGGGTGCCGATCCACTCTCCGGTCAGGCAGGTCATGCGACGATCACGCACGCCCCGCCCCGCCTCGGGTCCCCGGCTCCCTCGACGCCGCGCGGCCCGGAGGCGACGGTGTGGGCGCCGCCGAAGAACATGTTCGGCGCGTCCCACAACTGGTGGTCCGGCCACGCTTCGAGCACCGGCGCGATACGCTCGGGGTCGAACCCGCCCTCCACGCTCAGGAATGAATCCTCGACGTGGATCCGGGGGGCGGCGACCGCCTCCTCGACGGCCATCGCGAAATCCACGAGGTTGACGAGCACCTGCAGCAGCGCGGTGCGGATCCGGCTCGATCCGCCCGAGCCGGTGGCCACCTTGCGCCCGTCGCGCCACGCCAGCGCGGTGGGGGTCATCATCGACGTCATGCGTTCGTCGAGGGACCACCGGTGGAACCCACCCGGGTTGAGGTCGGTCTCGCCCAGCATGTTGTTCATGACGATGCCGGTTCCGGGCACGACGTAGTCGGAACCCGCGCCGTTCGAGGCCGTCGCGCTCGCGACGTTGCCGGCCGCGTCGATGACGCTCACGTGGGTCGTGCCCCGGAACGCGCGGGCGCGCCCCGCAACCTGCTCCCGCCACCGCGCGACGGATGCGGGGTCGAGCGACGCGAGTGCCTCGATGGAATGCTCGATGCGCGCCGTCGCGGTGGTTCAACGGACGTTTTCGAGTCTGGCGCGAATCGCTGCCGTCGCCGGTGTCGATTGATGCATTCGACGATATTCTGCAAGATGCTTCATGCCCCCGCCGGTCCACGCCTCGCGCCCGGTGGCCATACGGGCCGGAATCCGGATGTCCCGCAAGGTCTCGAAGAAGTTCGCCGCCGCATTCCGCGCCCGCCCCGCCGGCGAAGGGTCGGCCGCTGCCCCGGCCCGCGTCCGCGCGCCCCGCACCCTCGTTCGCATCGATCTCGACCGGCAGCGCCTGGAGCTGCGCGTGGGCGGAGAGCTGCGCAGGTCCTGGCCCGTGTCCACCGCCGCCAACGGCCCCGGCGAGCAGGAAGGCAGCGAATGCACCCCGCGGGGGAGCCACGTGATTCGCGCCAGGATTGGCGCCGGCGCCGCTCCCGGCACCGTCTTCGTCGCCCGCCGACCGACCGGCGAACGCTATACCCCGGCGCTGGGAGCCGCACATCCCGAACGCGACTGGATCCTCACCCGGATCCTCTGGCTCTCCGGCACCGAGCCGGGGAGAAACCGCCTGGGCGACGTCGACACCATGCGCCGCTACATCTACATCCACGGCTGTCCCGACGACACCGACATCACGACCCCCGGCTCCCACGGCTGCATCCGCATGAGGAATGACGACGTCATCGGCCTCTTCGACCGGGTGGAAGCGGGAACGAAGGTGGTGATCGAGGCGTAGCCGCCGGCTCTTCGTCCGTATACCGGGAGCGCCCGCCCATGATGCGCCTCTACGACAACCACCTTTCGGGCAACGGCTACAAGCCGCGCCTCCTGCTCGCGCACCTGGTGCGATCTTACGAGCGGGTCGAGATCGACATCCTGAAGGGTGGGAGCCGCACGCCGGAGTTCCTCGCGATGAACCCCAACGGCCGGATCCCCGTGCTCCGGCTCGAAGACGGTACGTGTCTCGCCGAATCCAACGCGATCCTGTGGTATCTCGCCGAGGGGACCCCCTTCTTGCCGGCCGATCCGCTGGCCCGCGCCCTGACCCTGCAATGGATGTTCTTCGAGCAGTACAGCCACGAACCGAACATCGCGGTCGCCCGCCACTGGCTCCGGCATGTCGAGATGACCGAGGCGCAACGCGCCCAGCTTCCCTCCCGGCAGGCAGGCGGCCGGGCCGCGCTCGCGGTCATGGAGCGCCACCTCGGGCATCGGCCCTGGTTCGGCGCGGCGGCGATGACCGTCGCGGACGTCGCCCTCTACGCCTACACCCACGTGGCCGGGGAGGGCGGCTTCGATCTTTCGGACTACCCGAACGTCACCGCCTGGCTCGCGCGGGTGGCGGCGCAGCCCGGACACGTCCCGATGCACCCGGCGCCTGAAGGGGTGGTCTCCCCGAGGGTGTAGCGCGGGCCGCGCACCGGATGGCCGGAACCCCACGTTCGCCGTCGCCCCGGATGCCAGGCGTGGGCCGGTCCCGCCGGGGCCGGAAGTTCCCGTGCACCCGCCGATCCCCTACAATCCCGCCTCACAGCCGGAGAGGTGCCGGAGTGGCCGAACGGGGCTGACTCGAAATCAGTTGTCCCTCTCGGGGGACCGGGGGTTCGAATCCCTCCCTCTCCGCCATTGCATCGGCTGCTGCCGCCCGGAGAGTGACGCGTGCCGGCGTCGGACCGCTCGCCACGAAAGCCGAGATCCGACGGATGTTCGGCTTCCGGCCCACCTCTCTCGTGATGGCGGCCGCCCGGCTGTCGGGCATCGTTCGAGCGCCCGACCATACACATCACCACGTTCGATGCGCTCGGCGCCGCCCGCGACCTCGAAGTCACGGGCACCGGGCACAAGCAGGCCGATGTCATAGACCCGACCCCTTGACCGTCCACTGAAACGGGGCAACTTCATTCCCCGTCCGTACGCCCGGACCGGTGGCGGCGTTCAATGGTTGCGAGTTCGGGATGCACGTCGGTTCAATCAGGGCGGATCGTGGTATGGCAAAGGCGGGCAGGGAAAAGAAGACACGAAGGGCGCGGCGCGGGCGGGCGGCGCCGAGGCGGGACGTCCCGCTGCCGGCCCCGGCCCGCGTCGCGGACCGCGGATTCACCCGGCAGGGCGTCCTGGCCGCCCTGGTCCTCGGCCTGCTGGTGATCGGCAGCTACTACCCCGCCTTCCTCGCCGGCTTCGTCTGGGACGACGAAGCGTTCACGGAGGCCGCGGCGGTCCGGGAACTGTCCGGTCTGTGGCGGATCTGGTCCTCTCCCCGCGCCATCGAGAACGAGGGACACTACTGGCCACTGATCTATACGACCTTCTGGCTGGAGCACAAGCTGTGGGGGTTCGCCCCGGCCGGCTACCACGCCGTCAACGTTGCACTGCACCTCGCCAATACACTGCTCCTCTGGCGCTTGGCGGGGCGGCTGGCCGTGCCCGGCGCCTGGCTCCTCGCCGCGGTGTTCGCCGTCCATCCCCTGCACGTCGAATCCGTCGCCTGGGTGATCGAACGCAAGGACCTGCTCTCGGGGCTGTTCTACCTCGCCGCGTTCCTGGCCTGGGTGCGATTCACGGGGGAGCCACCGGACACGGTCGGAGGCGCCACCTCCCATGGGGATGCTCCCTTCCGGGAATCGCACCGCCTTTCGGAGAGGGACCACCTTCCCGGAAGGCGCGGCTTCCTGCGGAGGCACTATTTCCTGGCGCTGGCGCTGTACGTGCTCGCGATGCTCAGCAAATCCATCACGGTCACCCTGCCCGCGGCGCTCCTGATCGTGCAGTGGTGGAAACGGGGCCGCGTGACCGGTGCGGACCTGCTCCGGCTCGCGCCTTTCTTCGCGGCGGGGCTGGCCATCACGGTCGCGGACTTGTCGTTCTACAACGCGAGGGAGCCCCTTTCCCTCGGCTACCCGCCCGTCGAGCGGCTGCTGATCGCGGCGCACGCCTTGTGGTTCTACGCCGGCAAGCTGCTGTGGCCGGCCGATCTCATCATCATCTATCCGCACTGGGAGGTGGGCGCCGCAAACCCGCTCGCCTGGGGGTACGTCATCGCCGCCGCGGCCGTGGCGGCGACGCTCTGGCTCATCCGGCATCGGATCGGCCGGGGACCGCTGGCCGGAGCGCTGTTCTTCACGGTGACGCTCGCGCCGGTGCTGGGCTTCGTGGACTACGGCTACATGCAGTTCTCCTTCGTCGCGGACCGCTTCCAGTACCTGGCCGGCATCGGGTTGATGGCGGTGCTCGCCGGCGCCGCCGCGCACGGCGCGGGCCAATTACCGGAGGTGGGGCGGAAGGGCGCAACGGGAATCGCCGGGGTGGTGTTGATCGTCCTCGGGGCGCTGACCTGGCGGCAGGCGGAGCTCTACCGGGACGAGGTGACCTTCTTCACCCACGTCGTTTCGCACAACCCCACCGCGCGGGGCGCTCAAGGCAATCTCGGCACCGCACTGCTGGAGGCGCAACGCCCGGAGGAGGCACTGGCCGTTTTTCGTATCGCCGTGGAACAGGCCCCGGACGACGTCAAGGCGCATGCCAACGCCGGCGCCGCGCTCGTGCGGATGGGCCGGCTCGACGAGGCGGAGAAACGCTTGCGCCATGCCCTCACGCTCGACCCGCGCCATACGATCGTCCTCCAGAACCTCGCGGAGTCGCTCAGGAAGCAGGGTCGCTTCGAGGAGGCGCTCGAACACTATCGCGCCGCGATGGAGACGGATGCCGGGAACGCCATGCCTCACGCCGGCATGGGCGACGCCCTGTTTCGTCTCGGGCGCTACGAGGAGTCCCTCCAAAGCCTCGACCGGGCCCTCGCGCTGGAGCCGGCCCTGGAACCGGTGCGGGTCTTGCGCGAATCGGCGCTGACGATCCTGCGCCAGGCGGCCGATCGTTGAATACGCCGTGCCCTTCATGAACGGAGCGATGCGACGGATCGCCCCGTGGCCGGATCCGAGTCCCGGCTCGGCCCTGAACCATGCGCATTTCCCGACGGAGTCGAAGGTCCCGCTTCGGAGCTTCGCGCCCTTGACGCCGCCGGTGGTGTCGTGCCCGCCCGCGGGCGACCGCCACGGCTCCTCTCGCCCGAGGAGATGAGGAGCAATCACGGCGCATTGCCGCTACGCCGGCGATTCCCGCCAACACCCGGAAAACATCCGTAAAATCACCGCGATCCGACGCTCGAGACGCCAGAATATCCGCAGAATCGAGCTGGGGAACCTTGCTTCGGAGAGTGGGCGGGAGTCGCCGTTGTCGCGCCGTCCCGTTGACCGGCGGAATCCGAACGTGACTACGAGGGGCCGGAAGGACATGGGCCGAAAGAAACGGAGATCGGCCGGCAGGCCGGCGAGGCAGCCATCACCGCCGCAACCGCCGCCGCAACGCCGCGAACCGCTGATTCGTCTGTCGCTCCCCGAGCTGCACCCGCTCCGTCCCCGACCGGACCTGTTCGGCCTCGCGCTGCTCTTCACCGGCGTGCTCGTCCTCTACGCCGCCTCCACTCCGCGCACCGTGATGCTGGAGGACGACGGCCTGTTCATCACCACCGCAACCTTCGCCGGCGTCGCCCACCCGCCCGGCTATCCCCTCTACATCGCGCTCGGCTGGCTCGCCTCCCTCGTCCCCTTCGGCAGCGTCGCCTGGCGGGTACATGCGCTGAGCGGCCTGATGGGTGCGCTCACCTGCGCCTGCATCGCCTGGATCGTGCTGCGCCGCACCGGCAACCGGCCCGCCGCGATCCTCGCCGGCGCGGCCTTCGCGGTCTCCGAGCATTTCTGGTCCCAGGCGATCATCGCCGACGTCTACACCACCAACACCGCGGTGGTGTTCCTCACCCTGGCGCTGGTGCAGGAGGCGGCGCAGAGGCGCAGCACGCGGCTGTGGGTCGCGTCCGCGGCGGTGTACGGCCTGGGCCTCGCCAACCACTATCCGCTGCTGATCCTGGCCAGCCCCCTCTTCCTCGCCTGGGCCGTCGCGGCGGGGAAGGACTTCCGAGGCCGGCTCCACTACCTGGTCCCGGCCGCTGCCTTCCCCGCCGCCGCCCTCTACGCCTGGATGGTCTGGCGCTCGAACCAGCCCTTGCCGATCAACTTCCTGGGACCCATCGGGTCCTGGAGCGAGTTCCTCTCCTTCGTCGACCGCAGCATCTACGGGCACATCGACAAGAACGTCAACGCCGGTCTCGCCGACAAGTTCCTCTATGCCGGACACTTCGCGACGCAGGCGCTGTCGCAGCTCGGCATCGTGGGCGGTCTCGTCGCGCTGTGGGGCGCGTTCGCGTCGTACCGGAGCGGCTGGCGTCTCGGGCTCTCCTGCGAAGTGCTCGCCTTCGCGGCCAGCAGCTTCCTGCTCGTCGCCCTGCTCGGCTTCAACTACGAACCCTTGAGGATCTACACCTTCCGCCCGTATCCGCTGGTCGCCTACGGCATCCTCGCGCTGTGGCTGGGCTACGGCCTGCACCACGGTCTGCACGCGCTGGCGCGGCGCGGGCGCGAGGGCGCCGGGCCGTTGCTGCCCGTGGCCTGCGCCGTGTGTGCGCTCGCGGTGGCGGCACTGGGCGTCTGGAACGGGAGGGTCAACTACCGGCCCCACGACCGGTTCGCGGAGGAGCAGGCCCAGGCGATGCTCGACGCCGCCGGGAAGGATGGGGCTTTCGTGCTGTACGCGGACCCCTTCGTGGGTCCGATGACCTATCTCCACTGGGTGGAAGGCCGGCGCCCGGACCTCCGGCTGCTCGAGTACCACGGCCTGGTCTTCGCCGATCGGGTCGTGGAGCCCCTGTCCACCACGCAGCAGAAGACCGCCGGCTGGGCCGAGTTTCTCCGGGAGACGGAGGAACCGGTGTATTCACTGTGGTTCGGCCCGGCCTTCTCGGCCGCGGGGCTCGCGCATCTCGGATTCTTCGTCGAGGTCTACAGGGAGATCGGACCGGGGCGCATCCAGATCCGGGCCAACGACGCGGCCAGGGAGCTCTTCAGGAAACTGGTCACGATGCCGGAGCCGAAGGACCTGCCGAGCGCCGTGCACCGCAATGAAATGATGAGAGGCTACGGGGAATACCTGGGTCTGGCGCAGGTGGACCCCCGGTCCGCGCTGGACGATTACGCCGCGGACGTCCTGCCGTTGGCGGAAGGCAATTACTGGTCGCTGATGGGCATGTCCAAGGCGCTCGCGAGCCAGGGAGGCGACCGGCCCTTGCGGCTGGCGGAAACGTACCTGCAAAAGGCCATGCAGCTCGCGGGGGACGACCGTGGCAAGGAGCAGCGGGCGACGGAGCTCTTCGTGGAGGGACGGATCGCGTGGCGCAAGGGCGATACCGGCAGGGCGAGGACCTTGTACCGCGAATCCCTGCGCATCGATCGGGACCCGTCCAACCCGGCCCGCCAGGCGCTCGAAGAGCTGGCGAAGTCCTCCGGAAATTGATCTCCGCTACTCCGGCTCGGCGAAGCGGATCCCGAGGTTGGCCGGTGGAGACGGGGCACCGGGGTCGATCCGGCGCATGAGCCGGTGGTCGAGCTCCCCGGTGATGGTCGGGGTGAAGTCCCGCCAGCGGCGGATCGGGGGTTCGTTCCCCTCGCGGCGCAGGATGCGGATGCCGCCGAACGCCTTCTCCAGCGTGTAGCCGGGAACGGAAACGTCCGGGTCCCCGGAGACGAGGTGGCTGGCCGAGGCCCGAATCGTCTCCGGGTCCTTGTGGATCTCGTTGCCGTATCCGGTCGCCACGTCGTAGAACGGGATCTTCCGGTGCAGGTAGTAGTAGCCGGGAAGGCTGTGGTAGTGGCGGTCGACATGCCATACCCCGTCGACGCCCGGCGCTTCGGCGAGGTGGCGGTAGGCGCGGAACACCGGGTCCTGGTCGCGGATGAACCGGATCACGATGCCCTGCGGGGTATAGGCGCCCTCGTACACCCGGTGCTGCCAGGGCAGGGCGTTCAGGATTCCGGCCAGCGAGACCCCCGCGAACACGGCGCCGGCCACCACGGCGTACACCCGGACCGGGCGGCGGCCCGTGCCGGCAGCGTGCGCGTCGAGCGCGGCCGGTGTCGCCGTCGAGGCCAGCGCGGCTGGCGTCGCCAGCCGGGCTGCGACGCCGGCGCCGACAAGCAGCCAGAGCGGAATGACCGCGAAGATGAAACGATACTCCTTGTGCGCCTGCGCGGAATGGAGGATCAGGACCAGGGCGACGAGGGAGAGCAGGAACCCGTAGCGGCGCAGATCGCGCAACGCCGCCGCCACGCACAGTGCGCTCAGGCCCGCACCGGCGAGCGCCAGCCACCACAGGTACTGGTAGGCCGGGCTGTCGCTGGAGCCGCCGACCCCGCTCAGCGCGACGTTGAAGCGGACGTTGGTGAGATACGAATGGAACAGCCCGCCGTCCCAGGTGAGCGCATCGAACACCCCGACCGCGAGGAAGAACATGCCCGAGGCGAGAACGAGTTGCGTCCTGGCCCCGGTCACCCCCTTCCCTGGCGCTACGCCCTTCCCCGGTGTTCCTCCCTCTCCCGGCGTTGCGCCCACCCCCGGCGTCGTGCCCTTCCTTGAGAAAGCGGTCATCGGCCCGGGCGGCGCCGGCGCCGCGCCCTTCCCGGCGCGCAGGAAGTACAGGCCGAGGAGCGCGACGGCGAGCGGCGCGTACTGCATCCGAATGGCTCCCGCCAGGACCGCCAGCAGGGCCGCCAGCCAGGCCGTCCCCGGCCTGTGCGGGGACGGGCGTACGCAGAGTGCGAGCAGCGCCATCAGCACCGCGGTGGCCGTGAACCCGGTCAGCGGCTTGTGGGCGAAGCCGACCAGCTCGTACCAGAAGGCCCCGGCCAGCAGCGCCACCCGCGCCGCGGTCTCGTCGAAGTGCCGGCGCGCGAAGAAATACATCCCGGCCGGGATCGCCAGGGAGATCGCGCAGAACACCAGCTTGACCCCGCCGACGTACCAGACCGGCTGGCCGAGGCCGGCGGCGTCGAACAGCTTCAGGACCCCGGCGATCAGGGCAGGCGTCAGCCACGAGCGGGCGCCGTAGAAGAATTCCCAGTAGAGGATGCCGTTGCCGAAGGCCAGGCGATGCCCCTGCTCCAGGTACTGCATGAGCTCGTCCGGATGCAGGATGAAATCGCCGGACAGGGCGACGGCCGCGCGCGCCGCGAACGCCAGCGCGAGCACCGGCCACAGCAGCTTCCAGACTGGTCCGACGGGGGGTTGCGGGTGCAGCAGGAGGTCCGGGGCGGCGTCCAGCGCCGAGCGCAACCGCGCCCACCCGCGCTCGCGCGGTTTCGAGGGGGCGGGCGAAGCCCGGCCGCGCGGCCGGAGCCGCTCCTCCCGGCGTGCCTTCCTCGTCCGTCCTTCCCTTTTCGCCTTGCCCATCCCCGCGCCCTGCGTTCAACATCCCCGGAAGTGCGGGCACCCCGCCCGCTTCGTCATGTGGCGGGCCTTCGGCCTGCGCTACGGGCGGGACAACGCCCGCGCCCGCGGGAGGCGCGCGCCGCCTGCCATCCTTCCCTCCCTCGCCTTGCCCATCGGAGTGCTCCCCTTCAGCGCAAGGGAACCGGTCTTCGCGGACCCCGGTGCGACGCGGGTACGTTCTTGTACCGGGCCAGAAATACGTTCATGTGTTTTCAGCACTCTCAAGATGCCAAGCCGTTGTTTCTTGGACAATTCTAGTCCCCGAATCAGCTCAACCCATTTATGCGCCGGAACATCCTCCGCCTGCCCGTCCATGCCGACGTTCCGCGTTCGACGACCGCGCGCGCCGCTCCGCCCGCTTTTTCCGGCCTCGTCGCCGCCCTGCCCCAAGGCGGTGCGGACGAGCGGCCGGCAGCGCCTCCCGTTTCGGACGTCTTCCGGGGAGAACCGGCTGCTCCGGCGCGGCCGGCCGCCGCCCGACGCCGGAACCCGCGTCTCGACACGGAGCCGGAGGACGAACCACCCCCGCCCTCGCGTATCGGGGAAGCGGATACGGTAAACGGGTAGTATGAACGAACAAACGGCCGCTTCCCTGGACAGCATGGCGAACCATGGGCAGGAATCCGGATCGGAATCGAGACGCGCCGCGCGCGGGTCCGGGCGCTGCGTCCGGCCTGCCGTGATCCCTCGCGGGACGTTCTCCCCATGACGCGGATCCTCCCGGTGGTGCTGGCGGGCGGTTCGGGTACGCGGCTGTGGCCGCTCTCCCGCGAGCTCCATCCGAAGCAGTTCCTCGCCCTGACGGGCAGCCGCTCGATGATGCAGGAGACGCTGCTGCGCCTGGCCCCGCTGGAAGACGCCCTGGACCCCTGTATTGTCTGCAATGAGGAACACCGGTTCCTGGCGGCCGGGCAGTGCCGCGAGATCGGGTGCTCCTGGAGCACCATGCTGCTTGAATCCACGCCCCGCAACACCGCGCCCGCCGCTACGCTCGCCGCCTGCCACGCACTTGGCGCAGGGGACGATCCGGTGCTGCTCGTCGTGCCCTCCGACGGCTACGTCGAGCACGCCGGCCGGTTCCGGGAGGCCGTCGTGGCCGGACTCGGCCCGGCAGCGGCGGGACGTCTGGTGACGTTCGGGGTCCCGCCGTCGTCGCCGGAAACCGGCTACGGATACATCCGCGGCGGGGAAACGCTGGACGGCCCCGTGCGTCACGTCGCGGAATTCGTCGAGAAACCGGATCGCGCAACGGCCGGGAGATACGTGGAATCGGGCGAATTCCTCTGGAACAGCGGCATGTTCCTGTTCAGGGCGAGCGTCTGGGCCGCGGCGCTTTCGCATCATGCGCCGGCGGTCCTGGAATGCTGCCGGGCCGCGGTCGAATCGGGTTCGGCGGACCTCGACTTCTTCCGGCCGGGGCCGGAACTCGCGCGCGCCCCCGCCGTCTCGATCGACCGCGCGGTCATGGAAAGAACCGGCGAAGCCGCCGTCGTACCGCTGGACACCGGATGGAGCGACGTGGGCTCCTGGCCGGCGCTCCACGCCGTCAGCGCCGTGGACGGCGGCAACAACGCACTGGCCGGCGACGTCGTCGCGATGGACACCACCAATTCGTTGGTGCGCGCCTCCGGCCGGCTGGTGGCGACGGTGGGCGTGGATCGGCTGATCGTCGTCGAAACCGCGGACGCGGTGCTCGTGGCGGACTGGGACGAAGCCCAGCGGGTGAAGGACGCCGTCGGGCGCATCAGGGCGCTCTCCCGCCCGGAGCCCCAGGCCCACCGGCGCGTCTACCGTCCGTGGGGATCGTTCGAGACGATCGAGACCGGGGACGGATACCAGGTGAAGCGGCTCACCGTCAAGCCGGGCGCCCGACTTTCCCTGCAGATGCACCGGCGCCGATCGGAGCATTGGGTGGTCGTTCGCGGGACCGCGCGGGTGACGTGCGGCGAATCCGATCTGACCCTGTCCGAAAACCAGTCCACGTACATCCCGCGCGGGAGCCGGCATCGCCTCGGCAACCCCGGCGATGCGCCGCTCGAAGTGATCGAGGTGCAGGTCGGGGACTACCTCGGTGAAGACGACATCGTGAGGTTCGACGACGACTTCGGGAGAGGCGCGGCTCCGGACGGCGCGCATCGGGAATGAACGTGCTACCGGGCCGGCGACCTCGGCGTTTCATCTTTCATTCAAACGGGCAATCCGGACCATTTCGGCTACATGGCGGTTCAGGGCTTCGTCCGTTCGTCCCCCGGCAGCAGTCCCGAAACCTCGATCCGATACTGCCCGGGCGGGGTCGAGGCCGTCCCGCCCGCCCACTCCTGCCGGCTGCCGGGATCTTGTCGCGCTTCATGGCTGCGGCGCGGGGCGGAACGTCCAGTAGGAGTTCATGAAATAGTTGAACGCCGCGGCCGGGGCGATGCCGCAGGCCTGCAGCAGCACCGGCGAGGCTTGCGGAAACGGGATCGACAGGGCGACGAACGTGGCGTAGCTCAAGGCAAGCGCCGCCAATGCGACGAGATTGTATTTCAGGCCGCGGATGCGCTTTCGGCCGAGCATGGCCCGATCCGCGAAGGTCCAGTAGTTGTTCATCAGGAAGTTCGAGACGATCGACACCTCGATCGCGATCGGTGACGCCAGGAACTTGTGCAGCCCGAGTTCGAGGAGGATCTGGAACGACCCGAGGTTGACCAGCGCGCCGACGAGGCCGGTCAGGCCGTACTTGACGAGGGTGCGATGGCTCGCCAGGCGCAGCCACCAGATGTTGTAGAAGAATTCCAGGATGCTCCCGATGCCGAGCTTGGTCTGTCCATGCTCGCGGTCGCGAAAATGGATCGGCTCCTCCACGACCCGCGCGCCGGCGTGGATCAGGCGGTGCAGGAGCACCACCTGGAACGTATGGCCCCGCACCCGGATGTCCCCCACCTTCGCGGCCCGGAGCGCGTCCGCCCGGATCGCCTTGAAGCCGGCGGTGCAGTCGCGCACCCCCCGCACCCCGGCGACCCACCGGGCGAAGCGGTTGCCCCATCGGGACAGCAGCCTCCGTCCAACGTGCCAGCGCGGGTCGAGCGAACCGCCGGCGACGTAGCGGCTGCCGATCGCCACGTCCGCCCCCCCTCCCGCTGACACCTGCGGGGGCAGGCTCCGCCCGGGATCGCCGCCCGCGAGGCGGGCCAGCAGCCTTGCCGCGTCCGCGGGGTCATGGGAGAAGTCGGCGTCCATCTGCACGACCACGTCCGCGCCCAGGGTGTCCAGAGCGTGGATCATGCCCCGCACGTAGGCCTGTCCGAATCCGCGCCGGGGGCCTTCCAGGAGGCGGACGCGATCATCGGACGCGGCGAACTCCCGGGCCAGGCGGGCGGTGCCGTCCGGGCTTTCGTCGTCGACGATCAGGAAGGTGGTGTCCGCGTCCCGGTACAGCCCGGTCAGCCGCCGCAGCAGCGGTACGATGTCGGATGCCTCGTTGTACGTCGGGATGACGAAGCATACGCCGGCTCCGGGAACGTTCTGATCCAATGCGCTGGCCCGCCCGTGTCCGGGGAATGGGTCGAGGACGTTCGCCAGGATGGCCGGATCGGACGGTGGCCCGCCCGTGTCCTGGGAATGGTCTTGCCGCCCTGTCGGAGTCTACTCGAAACCGACCGTCTCCAAGGCGTGGCGCGGCGCGGAGCGGGATCCGGTCCGCGCCGCCCGGAAGACACCGGCAGGGCGCTGGTGAAACGACGGCGATTCCCGCTCGAGTCCCGGAGCGGTCGTGTGGTCGTCGGGGTTTCGCGGCTGTTTCAGCCGCCCGGGCGTAGTGGTTCGATGGATGTCGGCGGGCTCGGCTGGAACAGCGGGAACGGCCGGTGAAACGACGAGGCGGTTGTGTGCAGAACGTCGAATTGGACAGAATGCAGGAAAGACCGCCGCCCCGTATCCCCGCGGTTCGCGGCGACGGGCAGCGTACCCGGCGCCGAACCGGATACGCTCGCGCACCCGGGAGGTAGACCACCCGTGGAAGTCAAGGAAACCGTCATTCGCCTGATGACCCGGCTCGCGATCGAGCACGGGGCGGTGAACCTCTCGCAGGGGTTCACCGATGAGGCGCCGGTGTACGACATGGTGTGGGGCGGGGTCTCCGCGATGCTCGGCGGGACGGACGAGGGGGTTCGGCGGCTCGACACGATGACCTTGCGCGAGATCCTGGAGGCGCGCGGGGACGCCGGCAGCAACTCCCTCGACCTCACCTTGAAGGAACTGCTCGCGGGGATGCGGAACCCGCGCGATCAGCTCAACCAGTACTCGTTCCCGTTCGGGATCCCGGAGCTGCGGCATGCGATCGCGGACTACGTCGAGATGCTCTACGGCCATCGGCCGGACCCGGAGGATCGGATCACGGTGGTGCTCGGGGCGAGCGAAGGCATGGCGGTGGCGTTCCGCTCGCTGCTCGAGCCGGGCGACGGCGTGGTGGTGATGCAGCCCTACCATGAGCTCTACCCCTCCCAGGCCGCGATCTTCGGGCTCGTGCCCAGGTTCGTGACCCTGCGCGAGGACCGCGGCGCGGGCACTTGGCGGCTCGATCGTGACGAGGTCCGCGCCGCCGTCTCCGATCCCTCGGTCAAGGCGTTCGTCGTGAACACGCCGCACAACCCCACCGGCAAGGTCCTGAACGACGACGAGCTGTCGTTCATCGCGGAGCTCTGCCGGACGCACGACCTCTTCGCGATCACCGACGAGATCTACGAGCACATCACCTTCGACGGGCACCGCCATTCGTATCTGGCGGGCTTCGAGGGGATGGCCGGGCGGACCCTGGTGGTGAACTCGATTTCCAAGACCGGGCGTTCGACCGGATGGCGGATCGGCTGGGTGGTCACCCCGCCGGAGCGCACCCGGCGGCTGCGCGCGGTGCACGACAACCTGGTGGTCCAGGCGCCGACCCCGCTCCAGAAGGGGGCGGTGTCGTTGCTGTGCCGGGACCGGGCGTTCTTCGCCGGCATCGCCGAAGACTATCGAAGGAAGCGCGACCTGCTCGTGGAGGGCCTGCGCGAGGTCGGCTTCGCCGTGACCCCGCCGGAGGGCGCCTACTACCTGTTCGCGGACTACCGGAGCGTGCCGGCGCTCTCGGCGATGTCGCCCACCGACGCTGCGATGTACCTCGTCAGGGAGGTCGGGGTGGCGACGGTGCCGGGGGACAACTTCTACGCCACCGGCAACGAGGGTAATCGATACCTCCGCTTTGCATTCTGCCGCTCGGTGGAGACGATCGAGGCGGGTATCGAGCGGCTGCGCAAGCTGGCGAGGCGATCCTGAAGGGGCCGGGCTCCGTCTCCATCGCGAATTCGACAGGAACCAGGCCATGCCCTCGATGTCCGTGCACCCGGGACACCGATGGTGCTTGATCCATACACATGGAATGACGGAACGTTACCGGACTCGGGAGAGAATCGATGTTCTACGAGCTGCGCCAGTACAGGATCCATCCGGGCCGCATGGAGGAGTGGGTGGAGTTCATGGAGAAGGACATCATTCCGTTCCAGGTCTCCCGGGGCATGGTCATCACCGGGAGCTGGCGGGGAGAGGAGGACGACACCTCCTACGTGTGGATGCGGCGCTTCGCATCCGAGGCCGAGCGCGAGCGTCTGTACAAGGCAGTGTACGAGAGCGATTACTGGAAGAACGACGTCGCGCCGCGGGTCACCGAGCTGATGGACCGCTCCGCGATCCGGGTGACCCGCCTCGTGCCCACGCCGAAGTCGGTCGCGCAGTAGGCGGAGTCCGGGCGACGTCGCCGGACGGAGCCCCGAGGCCGTTCGCCGGGACGGAGTCCGGCCGCCGCGCCGGACTCAACCGCGATGCTCCAGGGTGCGGGCGACCGCGCTCTCCCAACCTCGCACGAGCCGTTCACGCTCGTGGCCGGGCATCCGCGGCGCGAACTCCGCGGCGCGAACCCATCGTTCCCCGATGTCGTCGAGGGACCGGAAGACCCCGATCTCAAGCCCTGCGAGGCAGGCGGCGCCGAGGGCCGTTGTCTCGATGATCCGCGGGCGTTCGACCGCGACGCCGACGATGTCCGCCAGCGCCTGCAGCAGCCAGGCGTTCCCGACCATGCCTCCGTCCACCCGGAGGCGACCGATCGCGGCTCCGCAGTCTGCCTCCATCGCGGCCATGAGGTCGCGGGTCTGGAGGCAGACGGACTCCAGCGCCGCGCGTGCGAGATGCGCGGGACCGGTATCGCGGGTGAGTCCGTAGATCGCGCCGCGCGCATCCGGGTCCCAATGCGGCGCGCCGAGGCCGGTGAACGCGGGAACGAGGTAGACGCCGCCGGAATCGGGGAGGCCGGCCGCGAGGGCTTCGGTTTCCGGCGCATGACCGATGATCCGCAGCCCGTCGCGCAGCCACTGCACCGCGGCGCCGGCAACGAAGATCGAGCCTTCCAGGGCGAAGGCCGGCTCGCCCCCGAGGCGCCAGGCGACGGTGGTCAGCAGCCGGTGCCGTGACCGGACCGCCTCCGCGCCGGTGTTCATGACCGCGAAGCAGCCGGTGCCGCAGGTGCTCTTCACCATGCCGGGCTCGAAGCACGCCTGTCCGACCGTCGCCGCCTGCTGATCGCCGGCGACACCGGCGATGGGGATGGCGTGTCCGAGAAGCTCGGGCAGGGTCGTGCCGAAGTCGGCGGCGCTGTCGCGCACTTCGGGGAGCACGCCGCGCGGCACGTCGAAGAGCCGCAGCAGGGTGTCGTCCCAGGCCTGGGCGTGGATGTCGAAGAGCAGGGTGCGCGATGCGTTGGTGGCGTCGGTGGCGTGCACCGCTCCGCCGGTCAGGCGCCAGATCAGGAAGGTGTCGATGGTGCCGAACGCGAGCTCGCCGGCCGCCGCGCGCTCGCGCGCACCGTCGACGTGGTCGAGGACCCATGCGAGCTTGGTGGCGGAGAAATACGGGTCGAGCAGCAGCCCGGTCTTCCCGCTCACCATCGGCTCGTGCCCGGCCGCGCGTAGCTCCCGGCAGCGCTCCGCGGTGCGACGGTCCTGCCATACGATGGCGCGGTGGATCGGTGCGCCGCTCGCGCGGTCCCAGACCACCGTGGTCTCGCGCTGGTTGGTGATGCCGATCGCGGCGGCCGCCCCGCCTGCCGCGGCGAGCGCCTCGCGGGTGACGGCCAGGGTCGCGGACCACAGCTCCTCCGGGTCGTGCTCGACCCAGCCGCCGGCCGGGTAATGCTGCGTGAACTCGCGCTGGGCGGCGGCCCGAATCGCGCCGCAGGCGTCGAACACGATCGCGCGCGAGCTGGTGGTGCCCTGATCGATGGCGAGAAGGAGCGGGGTGTCGGACATGTCGCGGGCCTCGATTTTCCACGCCGTGAACCGGTCGGTTGCCCCGTCGATGGTACGCGCATGCGAGACACCGACGAACGCCGTCATTCCCGCGAAAGCGGGAATCCACGATGGTACGCGCGTGCGGGGCGCCCGTGCCAAGCCGGACGGCTGCCGCTCGACTCGAGTTGCCGCCGGCGGCGAACGGCTGGCGTCCCTGGTACGCGCCGCGCCCGAATCGATGTCCCGCAACGCCCCCGTTTCGAGAACCGGATCATGTCGGCGACAGCTCGTCACCGAGCGCTGCCCGGCCGGCGGATCGGCCCGCACCCATGCAAGTCGTGAGGCTTGACGCTCGAGGAGGGCTATCATCGCCGGTACGGCCGCACGGGGCCGGCGCGGGACGGGCCATCGGAACACCACATGACGCATCTCACCGATTCCGCCGCGTGGCGCGCACTCGCCGCGCATTACCCGTTCGCCGGGTCGTTGCACCTGCGCGATCTCTTCGAGAGCGATCCGGGCCGGGTCGAGCGTTGTTCGTTGCGCGCGTGCGGGATCCTGCTCGACTACTCCAAGAATCGGGTGACCGGCGAGACGATGCGCCTGCTCCGTGCGCTCGCGGCCGAGGCGGGGGTGGCGGAGCGGGCACGCGCGATGTTCTCGGGCGTACGCATCAACGCCACCGAGGACCGCGCGGTGCTGCACCCGCTGCTGCGCGATTCGCGGGAGACGCCGGTCTGCGAGGTCGATGGCACGATGCGGTCCGGGGTCGAGCGCGGGTTGGAGGCGATGGGGCGTTTCTCCGGGGCGGTGCGCTCGGGAGAATGGCGCGGCCATACCGGCGAGCGGATCACCGACGTCGTGAACATCGGTATCGGCGGGTCCGATCTCGGTCCGCGGATGGTCTGCCGCGCGCTCGCGCCGCACGCCGGCGGGCCGAGCACGCACTTCGTCTCCAACGTCGACGGCACGCACCTGACCTCGACCCTCGCGGGGCTCGACCCCGCCCGCACGCTGTTCATCGTCGCATCCAAGACCTTCACCACCCTGGAGACGATGACGAACGCCCGCGCTGTGCGCCGCTGGCTCGTCTCGGCCCTGGGCGGCCCTGCCGTCCGGGGCGCGGATGCCGCGGCTCCCGAACCCGGACCCCGCCTCCTGCACGGGGACGGCTCTGCCGCCCAAGGCGCCGGCGCCGTGGTGGCGCGGCACTTCGCGGCGGTGTCGGCCAATCGCGCGGCGGCGGTGGAGTTCGGGATCGACCCCGGCAACGTGTTCGAGATGTGGGACTGGGTCGGCGGACGATACTCGCTGTGGTCCGCGGTCGGACTGCCGATCGCGATCGCGGCGGGCATGGAACGGTTCCGCGAGCTGCTCGCCGGTGCGCATGCGATGGACCTCCACTTCCGCGATGCCCCGCTCGAGCGGAACATGCCGGTGACCCTCGGCCTGCTCGGGGTGTGGTACGCGAACTTCTTCGGGGCCGAGACCCAGGCGGTGCTTGCGTACGACCAGCGGCTGGAGCGGTTCGCGGCCCACCTGCAGCAGCTCGACATGGAGAGCAACGGAAAGTGCGTGACCCTGGAGTCGGCGGCCGTCGGCTACGCGACCGGGCCGATCGTATGGGGCGAGCCGGGCACGAACGGCCAGCACGCCTTCTTCCAGTTGCTGCATCAGGGAACACGGCTCGTGCCCGCGGATTTCATCGTCGCCGCGCACTGCGACCACGCCCTCCCGGATCAGCACCGGCTCCTGGTCGCGAACTGCTTCGCGCAGGCCGAGGCGTTGATGCGGGGCAAATCCGCGGACGAGGTCCGATCCGAGCTCGAAGCGGACGGGCTTCCGGCCGGGCGCATCGAATCGCTTGCGCCGCACAAGGAGTTCGGCGGCAACCGTCCGACGAACACCCTGCTGCTCCAGCGCCTCGATGCGTTCACGCTCGGAGCGCTCATCGCACTCTACGAGCACAAGGTGTTCGTCCAGGGCGCCGTCTGGAGGGTGAACTCGTTCGATCAGTGGGGGGTCGAGCTCGGCAAGACGCTCGCCACGGCGATCGCGCGCGAGTTCGAGAGTCCGGATGAAGCGCGGCCGCACGATGCGTCGACCGCGGCATTGATCGCCGAGTACCGGCGTCTTGCGTGCTGAGGCCGACGGCGGCGCCGGCATGCGTCGCATGGACGCTCGATGCGGAGCCTCCGGGCAGCGCCCTGACGCCGGGCGGGAGGGCGTGGCCCGGCCGCCGCCCGAATCGAGCCTTGACGTAGTGGTAATCGGCAGACGTGATGGCTATCATCATCCACTCCGAATTCGCTGCACGAAGCTCCCTCCGGCCCTCGGAACCCGAGCGGCGCGGCGGGAACGGCAGGCGGGGGTAGAGGGCAAGGACGCGAGCGGAAGCCCGGAATCGAGCAGGAACGGGTGATGCGAGACATCCACCATCTGAAACCAATCAACGGGAGAGCGAATACATGGCCAAAGCGACGGCGGTGAAGCAACCGATGACGAAGGCCCAGTTGTTGTCCGCTATTGCGGAGGAGACCGGCCTGACGAGGAAACAGGTCGTCGACGTCATGGACTCATTGGGCGGACAGATCCAGCGACACGTCAAGAAGCGTGGTCCGGGCACCTTCACCCTTCCGGGTCTGTTGAAGATCAAGACCGTGCGCAAGCCGGCGAGGAAGGCCCGCAAGGGCATCAATCCTTTCACGGGCGAGGAGACGACATTCGCCGCAAAGCCTGCCCACACCGTCGTCAAGGTCCAGCCGCTGAAGGCCCTGAAGGACATGGTGGCCTGATTCCGCGAGGCATGTTGCATCCGGCCGCCGTCTCGCCGGCCGCTGGATGACCGAAGAAATCCTGGACGGATCCGGCTTCGGTCAGCCGCTGCCGACGGGCTTCATGCAATACGAAGCAGAGTTTTGAAGATCGGATTCTTCGCCCCGGTCCTCCCGGGGCAGGCCGGTTGGGAACGACGTGCTGCGAAGGATTTCGTGATTCGTAATGAGCCGAGCGCGTGCCGGTTCGTCACGGTCGTGAAAACTTCGGCGTGATTGCAGGATCCGGGCGAAGGCAACCCTGGATCGCCGGGCCCGGCCGTCCCCGGATCGTTCTGCTTTCGCACGCGTTGGAATGGTGTGGCCGGACGCATTACAGCGTCCGCAGCAGCTCGTTGATGCCGACCTTGGAGCGCGTGCGCTCGTCGACGCGTTTCACGATCACCGCGCAGTACAGGCTGTACCTGCCGTCCGTCGAGGGAAGGTTGCCGGAGACGACCACCGATCCGGCGGGAATCCGTCCGAACGACACCTCTCCGGATTCACGGTCGTAGATTCGTGTGCTCCGGCCGATGTAGACCCCCATCGAGACCACCGAGCCTCGCTCGACCACCACCCCTTCGACGATCTCGGAGCGGGCTCCGATGAAGCAATCGTCCTCGATGATCGTCGGGCTTGCCTGCAACGGTTCCAGTACCCCGCCGATGCCCACTCCCCCCGACAGGTGGACGTTCCTTCCGATCTGGGCGCAGCTACCGACCGTCGCCCAGGTATCGACCATGGTGCCGCTGTCGACGTATGCGCCGAGGTTCACGTAGCTCGGCATGAGCACGACACCGGGTGCGACGTAGGCTCCGCGCCGCACCACGGCCGGCGGCACGACGCGGACGCCGCGCTCGCGAAAGCCGCCCTCGTCCATGGTGGCGTACTTGGCCGGGACCTTGTCGAAGTAGCGGGTGAACCCGCCCTCCATGACTCGGCTGTCGTCGAGACGAAACGACAGCAGCACCGCTTTCTTCAGCCACTCGTTGACCATCCAGCCGCCCGCGGCGGGCTCGGCGACCCTGGCCTTTCCCGCGTCGAGCAGGGCGATCGCTTCGGCGACGGCTTCCTTCACGCGGGGTTCGGCATGCTCGGGCGAGATGTCGCCCCGGTGCTCGAACGCCGCTTCGATCTCGGTCCTGACATCGTCCATGATCCCTTCTCCTCGGAAATTGCGCCGGATGGGGGCGCCAGTCGCCCGCCCCCGGATTATCCGCGTTTCCGTCCGGCGCCGAAACGGTCAGTCTTGTCCAACGAGAGATGAGCCTGAAGGGAGGGTGTGAATCCAACGAGAAGTGAGCCTGTAGCGCGGGGTCTGGGATCATCGGAGGATGATCGTGACGCTACAGACCGAACGGGTCCGGACGCTGGACCAGGTGCGTGCCTTCGTCGAGGGCAGCGAGGCGGTGGACTTCACGGGAGCCGACCGGGAGTCCGTCTACGAGTTCGTGCGCCGCACGCTGGTGCGGTTGAGCTATGAGAGATTGGGCAAGCCCGACAAGGGGCTGGTCAGGCGCTACTTGGCGAAGGTGACAGGGCTGTCGAGGGCGCAACTGACCCGGCTGATAGGCCAGCATCGCGAGACCGGGCGCATCGAGGACCGGCGCGGTGGCGCTCCGGCGTGCCCCTTCGAGCGGCGCTACACGCGGGCCGACATTCGGCAACTGGCGGCGGTGGACGCGGCGTTGGGCCAGATGTCGGGGCCGGCGACGCGGGCGCTGATGCGGCGTCAGTATGCGGTGTTCGGCGATGAGCGATTCGAGCGTTTGGCGGGGCTGTCGAACGGTCACTTGTACAACCTGCGCCGGTCGGTGACGTATCGGCGCCGGCGCACGGTGGTGGCCAAGACCCAGGCGACACACCGCACCATCGGGCAACGGCGCAAGCCCCAGCCTGACGGCCAACCCGGCTATGTGCGCGTCGATACCGTGCACCAGGGCGACCAGGACGGCGCCAAGGGCGTCTACCACATCAACGCGGTCGATGAGGTGACCCAGTTCCAGTTCGTGGGGACCGTGGAGGCCATCTCCGAGCGCTTCCTGCTGCCGGTGCTCGAAGGGCTCATCAAGGCGTTTCCCTTCGTGATTCAGGGCATTCACGCCGACAACGGTTCCGAGTACATCAACCACCGCGTCGCCGCCCTGCTCAACAAGCTGCGCATCGGGACGTTCACCAAATCCCGCCCCCGCCACTGCAACGACAACGCCCTCGCCGAGAGCAAGAACGCCAGCGTGGTGCGCAAGCACCTCGGCCACGGCCACATCCCGCGCCGTCTCGCACCTGTGGTCAACGAGTTCACCCAGCACGTGCTCTCGCCCTTCCTCAACACCCACCGCCCCTGCCTGTTCCCCGCCGACACACTCGACGACAAGGGGCGGGTCACGAAGCGCTACCGCGACAGCGACGTGATGACCCCCTACGACAAGCTCAAGTCCCTCGATAACGCCGAGCGCTTCCTCAACCCCGGCGTCACCTTCGACCAACTCGACGCCCTCGCCCACGCCGTCAGTGACCTCGAGGCCGCCCACGCGCTCAACGATGCCCGCGACGCCCTGTTCCGCACCATCGGGCGCGCTTGGCGCGACGCGGCCTGACCCTCCACCCCACCCGCACAATCCACCGTCCGGCCTCATCCGGGCGGTGGCCCCCTCTGTTGCCACTCCACTCTCCCCAACGCCTCCCCTGTCCCATCGTCCCCCCCTCAGCACCCGAGCAGGGGACCGCTCAGGGCTTGCACAGGTCCTTCGTGCCCTTCAACATCCCCCTTCCATTCACTCACCCAACTCCGCCTACCGCTCCTTCTACCTCTCTCCCTTCAGGCTCATCTTCGTATTGGAAAAGACTGTCCGTGGCCCTGCCGGGATCCATGATTCCGGCGACCCGGCCGGTGTGGAGAGGAGCAGGCATCCGCGGCACCGGCGGAGGGTGTGGACGGTTTTACGCGGGGGAGGCTCCGGCCGCCGCCGCTTCCCGGTGGCGCGACAATGCCCATGCAACGTGTTCGCGCACGAGCTCCGACGGGTCGTCGCGCCGGCTCGCGAGCGCAGCGTCGACGGCGGGAGAGGCCGGGGCATTGCCGAGCGCCACCGCGACGTTGCGCAGCCACCGCTCGTAGCCGAGCCGGCGCAACGCCATGCCCTCCGTTCGCATTTCGTATTGCTCACGCGACCACGCGAACAGATCGACGAGGGCGGCGGCGTCGAGCCCGTGGCGCGGATCGAAATCGGCCTCGGCGCTGGTGCGGGCAAAGCGGTTCCACGGGCAGACGAGCTGGCAGTCGTCGCATCCGAAGATACGGTTGCCGACGAGGGGGCGAAGGGCAGGGGGGATCGGCCCGTGGAGCTCGATGGTGAGGTACGAGATGCACAGGCGCGCGTCGAGCCGGTAGGGAGCCACGATCGCACCGGTGGGGCAGGCGTCGATGCAGGCGCGGCAGGTCCCGCAATGGTCCGTCGCCGGGGCGTCCGTCTCCAGGGGCAGGTCGGTATGGAGCTCGCCGAGGAAGAACCAGGAGCCGGCCGCCTTGTTGATGAGGTTGGTGTGCTTGCCAATCCATCCCAGCCCGGCGTTGCGCGCGAGCGGCTTCTCCATGACCGGGGCGCTGTCGGCGAAGGCTCGGTAGCCGAAGGGGCCGGCCTCGGATTCGATGTGGTCGGCGAGCCGCTGGAGGCGGCGGCGGACGAGCTTGTGGTAGTCGCGCCCCAGCGCGTAGCGGGAGACGTAGCCGAGCTCCGGATCCGCGAGGACGGCATCGGGGCCGGCTCCGCCGCGGCGGTAGTCCATGCGCACGCTGATGACGCGGATGGTCCCGGGCACCAGCTCCGCGGGCCGGGCCCGGCGCGCTCCGTGACGCGCCATGTATCGGAGCTGGCCGTGGTAGCCTGCGTCGAGCCACGCGAGCAGCGCGGCCTCGTCGTCACTCAGGTCGATGCCGGTGATCGCGACCTGCTGAAAGCCGAGCTCCGCCCCCCGGCGCCGGACCGACTCGGTGAGCGCAGCGTAGTCGACGTCGGGGCGGCGGAGATGATCGGACACGAGAGGCGGTTGCACGTGGCGGCGTAGTGGCGCAGGTATGCGCGGGTTCGCAACTTTGGCTATTCTAGCGCCTTGCCCGCAGAGCACCGGACAAGTGACGATGCATTGTTCGCCCGCTGGTTTTCCGGTTCCGGCGACGCCGGGCCGGGCGGTCGTTCGTTGCAAGAGAGCGTTCCCCCGGCGGCGGCGTCGACTGTGCGCTCCCGACCTTGAAGCTCGCTCCCACCACCCATTCCCGCACGCCCTGCAAGGACGCGACATGAGCCGAAAGATTCTGGTGCTTCCCGGCGACGGTATCGGTCCGGAGATCGTCGCCGAAGCGCTGAAGGTCCTGGAAGCCCTGCGGGGAGACGCCGACCCGGGCTTCGAGATCGAGCAGGCGCCGATCGGCGGAGAGGCTGTCGACGCCTGTGGAGTGCCGCTGCCCGGGGGGACGCTGGAGCGCGCACGTGCCTGCGACGCCATCCTGCTCGGAGCGGTCGGAGGGCCGCGGTGGGACGGAATCGAGCGCAGCATCCGGCCCGAACGCGGGCTGCTCGCTCTTCGGTCCGAGCTCGGCGTCTTCGCGAACCTCCGTCCCGCCGTCTCCTGGCCGCAGCTCGCCGGCGCATCGACCCTGAAGCCCGACGTGGTCCGCGGGCTCGACGTGCTGATCGTCCGCGAGCTGACCGGCGGGATCTATTTCGGCCGGCCGCGCGGGATCCGCGAACGCGACGACGGGCGGCGGGAGGGTTTCAACACCCTCGTATACGCCGAGGACGAGATCGAGCGGGTGTGTCTGGCCGCGTTTGACGCCGCGCGCCGGCGCGCCGGCCGGGTCTGCTCGGTCGACAAGGCCAACGTGCTGGAGGCGAGCGAGCTGTGGCGCGAGGTGGCAACGAAGGTCGCGGACCGCTACGGCGACGTCGAGCTGAGCCACATGTACGTGGACAACGCGGCGATGCAGCTCGTTCGCGCTCCGAAGCAGTTCGACGTCATCGTCACGAGCAACATGTTCGGAGACATCCTGTCGGATCTCGCGTCGATGCTGACCGGGTCGATCGGGATGCTGCCCTCGGCCTCGCTCGATGCCTCCGGCAAGGGACTCTACGAGCCGATCCATGGGGCTGCGCCGGATATCTCCGGCAAGGGGGTCGCCAATCCTCTCGCGACCATCCTCTCGGCGGCGATGATGCTGCGCTACTCGCTTGGCGCGCCCGCGCTCGCGGATCGGATCGAGGCGGCGGTCGGCCGCGTGCTCGACGATGGGCTGCGCACCCCGGATATCGAGTCGCCGGGCACCACGGTGGTGGGCACGAAGGAGATGGGCGACGCAGTGGTCGCGACGCTTCAGGGAGCGTGCCGGGCATGGCGCTCGGCGGGCTCCGGCCCGCCCGCGCCTCGCTTGGTGAATCTGTGACATGCTCAGGGCAGGTGAACGAGTCAGGAGTCGGAACGAAAGATGAGCAACATGTTCGATGTCGCGGTGGTCGGGGCGACCGGAGTGGTCGGCGAGGCCATGCTCTCGATCCTCGAAGAGCGCCATTTTCCGGTCAGGAACCTCTATCCGCTGGCGAGCCGCCGGTCGGCAGGATCGAGCATTCTGTTCAAGGGAATGCCGTACACGGTGGGAGATCTCGAGGAATTCGACTTCTCGCGGGCGCAGATCGGGCTGTTTTCCGCCGGCGCGTCGGTCTCCGCCCGGCATGCGCCGCGGGCCGGGGAAGCGGGCTGCATCGTCGTCGACAACAGCTCGCGGTTCCGTTACGAAAGCGACGTGCCGCTCGTCGTTCCCGAGGTCAATCCGCACGCGATCGGGGCCTGTACCAGCCGCAACATCATCGCGAACCCGAACTGCTCCACCATCCAGATGGTCGTAGCCCTGCAGCCGATCCACGCCGCGGCGGGCATCGAACGCATCAACGTCGCGACCTACCAGTCGGTCTCCGGCACCGGCAAGGAGGGGATCGAGGAACTCGCGGCCCAGACCACGGCCCTGCTCAACGGAAAGCCCGCCGAGGCCGCGGTCTACCCCAGGCAGATCGCCTTCAACGCGCTGCCCCACATCGACGTCTTCATGGACAACGGCTATACGAAGGAAGAGATGAAGATGGTGTGGGAGACGCGCAAGATCATGGAGGACGACTCCATCCGGGTGAATCCGACCACGGTGAGGATCCCGGTGTTCTACGGCCATTCCGAGGCGGTCCACGTCGAGACCCGCGAGAAGCTGGGCGCGGACGAGGCGCGTGAGATCCTCGCCGCGGCGCCCGGGGTGGTGGTGATGGACGAGCGGGCCGACGGTGGATATCCGACCGCGGTCACCGAGTCGGCAGGAACGGACGCGGTGTTCGTGGGACGCATTCGCGAAGACATCTCCTGCCCGCGCGGACTCGACATGTGGGTGGTGTCGGACAACGTGCGCAAGGGAGCGGCGCTCAACAGCGTCCAGATCGCGGAGATGCTGGCCAAGGACCACCTTTGAACCAGGCAGAGCCGCTCGGGTCGCGGGCAGGAAGGATCCCGCCGGAACCACGACACCCATGAGGGGTCTTGCGGAAGTCGGTGGGCAGTGCGGAACGAGCAGCTGCGGTTCGTCGATGGTGCGGGGTAATGCGAGCAATGACCATGATGCATAGACTCCTCGTCTGCGTGGTGTGCCTGCTGATGCTCGCGCCACGGTTTGCCCCGGCGCTCGGCCTCGGCGCGATCGACGTCCGGTCCGCGCGGAATGAACCTCTGGAGGCGCGGATTCCTCTCAGCCGCACCCAGAGCGGCGACGTTGAAGGACTGAGGGTTGAGCTCGGCTCACCGGCCCAGTTCGAGCTCGCCGGGGTCGCGCGGCTGCACTTTCTCGAGCTCCTCGAGTTCACCGTCGTCGAGGAGGGCGGACGCGGCTACATTCGCGTGTGGACGGATGAACCGATCGTCGAGCCGTCCCTGACGTTCCTCGTCGAGGTCGACTGGCCGCGCGGGCGCACGGTACGGGGGTACAAGCTGCGTCTCGCACAGGCGGTCGCCGGCACGGCCGGTGTACCCGCGAACGGCCCGCCCGCGCCGAAGACGGAGCGGGAGCCCGGGACCGGTGCACCCGCGAACGGCCCGCCCGCGCCGGAGGTGGAGCGGGAGCCCGGGACCGGTGCGTCCGTCTCCACGCCGGCTCCGGTGCTCGCCTCCGGAGGCGCTACCTACGGACCGATCAGAGCGTCCGATACGCTGTGGTCGCTCGCGACCCGCTTGCGGCCCGACGATTCCGTCAGCGTCCAGCGCATGATGCTGGCGCTTCTGGAGGCGAATCCCGAAGCATTCGCCATCAGGAACGTCAACGCGCTGAATGCAGGCGCGATCTTGCGCATTCCGGCCCGGGACGAGATCAGGCCGGACGGTCCGGAGGCGGCGATCGCCGAGGTGAAGCGCCAGCACGAAGCGTGGGCGCGGCATCGCGAGAGCGTGCGCGCGGCACCCGTCCCCTCCGCCCCGGCGCCCGCGTCGTCGTCGCGCAAGACCGAACCGGAGCCGAGTGGCCGGATCGAGGTCGTGTCGCCGGAAACGGCCATGAACGCCGTGGGACGGGAAGAGCGCGCCGATATCCAGACGCTCCGCAACGAGCTTGCCCTCGCGATCGAGGAGGCGGATGTGGGTCGCCGCGAGAACGAAGAGCTCAAGCTTCGTCTCGCCGAAGTCGAAGACCACGTCAGGGAGTTGAATCGGCTCGTCGCGCTCAAGAGCGAGGAGATCGCGGCGCTGCAGGCGGAGTTGCGGGCGATGGCAGAGATGGAGCCCGAGCCGGCGCCGCCGGAGACGGAGCCGGGCCTGGCGCCGCCGGAGGCGAAGCCCGAACCGGCTCCGGCGCCGCCCGAGGGGGAGTCGAAGCCCGAGCCGGCGCCGCCGGTGGTGGAGTCGAAGTCGATGCCCTTCGGTCTGGCCGCCTTGCCGGTCAATCCCGTGTTCCTGGTCGGGGGCGCCGGGCTGCTGCTGATACTGCTCGGTGTCGTGGCCCTGCTCCGCCGCCGCGCTTCGGCCGGCGAGGACGCCGCGCTCGGCCCTGCCGAACCGCCTTCCCCCGGTGAAGACAATCTTCTCGTCGAGCTCGAGGCGGTAGCGGCGGATCTCGCGGACGAAACGGTTGATCCGCGGGACCGTCGTTCGCGTGCTGCGCCGGCCGCCGGCCCCGCGGGAGGCATGGTGTCCGCGGCGGTGGGCAGCGACGCGGTGCGTTCCGTGCCCGAGGGCCTTGCGGAGAAGCGGATAGCGGATCTGTGGAAGGCCCTCCCGGAGACTGAGCACACCCCTTCCGCGGAGCCGGAGGCAGACGATGGCAAGGCCGACGTCTCCTTCGACATCGACGCCCTCGCCCGCGAGGATTCCGGTTCGAGCACGGCAGACGGCGAGGCGGGCGACGATCTCGACACCGGGGATCTCGCCTCGGAATGGAAAGGGGATTCGACCGGACCCGCCAGCGAGGCGGCCGGCGATCCCGACCTTCACCTCAGCCGTCACGAAGCGCGGGCGGCCGACCCTGCAGCATCTGCGCCCGCATCGGCAACCGGCGCCGGAGATCCGGCCGATCTCGTCTACGGTATCCCCGATGACCGGCGGAAGGACACGCCCCTGGTGACTCCGGCCGGCGAGGCCTCCGTGGATGCGAGGTCCCCCGACGCCGGTACGGCAAAGCGCGGCGCCGATTGGCAGTCTGCCGCGGCGGCTGATGAACGTGCCGATCTCGAGCCGGGCCCGGATGAGGACTCCGGCGGCTCGAAGGTGACGCCCCACGCGCTGCTCGACGATCCGGCCGATCATGGCGAGGCCGGGGCGTTCTCGATGGAGGATTTCGGCGAAGGCGAGGTGCAGACGAAGCTCGACCTTGCCCAGGTGTACATGGAGATGGGCGATACCGATCGCGCTCGTGGATTCATCGAGGCGGTTCTGGCCGAAGGAGATGCCGATCAGCGAGACGCCGCCCGGGAAATGCTCTCGAAGTTGTCCTGATTCGCGTGTACGCCAGCCGAAAAGTTCATGATCCGGGGAGCGGATGGAACGGCGTTCGAGAGAAATCAGCGGTACAGGCATGCGCATCGCGCTCGGTCTCGAATACGACGGCAGCCGTTTTCACGGTTTCGAACGCCAACCCGGCCGGCGTACGGTGCAGGGCGAGGTCGAGGAGGCGCTGGCCCGGGTCGCGGCGGCGCCGGTGCGGGTGGTATGCGCCGG
The DNA here is from genome assembly GCA_958295465.1 of uncultured Gammaproteobacteria bacterium. Lineage (GTDB taxonomy): Bacteria > Pseudomonadota > Gammaproteobacteria > HK1 > HK1 > HK1. The sequence continues at coordinate 4,097,438 of OY282353.1, read as the reverse complement.
ACGCACCGACGCCGGGGTGCACGCCATGGGCCAGGTCGTGCACTTCGACACCGGCGCATCCCGCCCGGTCCATGCCTGGGTGCGCGGGACCAATACCTGGCTCTCCCCGGACGTGGCGGTGCTGTGGGCGCGCATCGTCGATGCCGGGTTCCACGCCCGGTTCCTGGCGCTGCGGCGCCGCTACCGTTACGTCATCGTGAACCGGAGCACGCGCCCCGCCCTTCTCGCGGGAAGAGCGGCATGGGAGTATCGCCGCCTCGATGCCCGGCTCATGCACCTCGCCGCCCGGCATCTCGCGGGAGAGCACGACTTCTCGTCGTTTCGCGCCGCGGGATGCCAGGCACGGCATCCGGTGCGCCGCGTGCACCGGATCGAGGTCATTCGGACCGGGGACAGGATCGTCATCGATGTGCACGCCAACGCCTTCCTGCAGCATATGGTGCGGAACATCGCGGGCACCCTGGTGGCGGTGGGGGCGGGAGAGCATGACCCGGGCTGGGTCGCATCGGTCCTCGCGGCGCGGGATCGGCGGGTGGGAGGCGTGACGGCAGCTCCGGGCGGGCTCTATCTGGCCGGCGTCGACTACCCCGAGGAAGCCGGCATCCCCACGGTACCCTCGGACGCGCTCTGGTAGCGTGACCCTTCCAGCAGTGCCCGCTAACGTCCCGATACGCGATGTCACGATGCGATATCGAGCGATTTCCGATGGCCGGAGGCCTGATCATGACGGATCTTCGGACGTTCTCGCGCTTGGCGGGAATTGCCGTGGCCCTTCCATCGGACTTGCATCGATCGGCGGGCGGTGGCAGCAGTCTGCCGGGTGGAGCCGAGAGCGGCCATGGGCGGGGCTCGCGCCCTGGCCGGTACCGGCACGAGCGCCATCGATCCGCCGCATGATCCCGAAACCCATGCGATGAGCCGCACTCGAGTGAAGATCTGCGGAATCACCCGCCCCGAGCATGCGCGGGCGGCGGCGGGCGCGGGGGTGGACGCGATCGGCCTGATGTTCTACGAGCCGAGCCCGCGGTTCGTCACCCGGGCGCGTGCGGCGGCGGTCTGCGCGGCGCTGCCGCCGCTGGTCTCGGTCGTCGGGGTGTTCGTGAACCCCGCGCCGCGCGAGATCGAAGCGATGGTGGACGGGTTGCCGGTGGACCTGTTGCAGTTCCACGGCGAGGAGCCTCCGGAGCTGTGCGCGGGGGCGGGAAAGCCGTATGTGAAGGCGGTGCGCGTACTCACCCGGTACGATGTCGTGGAGGCGGCGGCGCGCTATGCCGATGCCCGGGCGTTGCTGCTCGATGCTCATCACGATGCGCTGTGGGGCGGGACCGGCACGCGTTTCGACTGGGACGTCGTACCGGACGACGTCGACCATCCGATCGTCCTCGCCGGGGGACTGACCCCGGAGAACGTCGCCGGCGCCATCCGCCTGGTGCGGCCGTTCGCGGTGGACGTGAGCGGCGGGGTCGAGAGCACACCCGGAGAGAAGGATCCCGAGCGCATGGAACGGTTCATGAAGGAGGTGGCCGGTGCCGAAGCTGACGAACGTCAAGGCTGAAGAGCGGCTCATCGGGCGCCATCCCGACGAGCGGGGCCACTTCGGCCCCTATGGCGGAACGTTCATCGCCGAGACGCTGATGCGTCCGGTGGCGGAGCTGCGCGACGCATACGAACGCTACGCGAAAGATCCCGAGTTCCTCGCCGAGCTGGATGCGGAGCTCCGGCACTACGTGGGCCGGCCCTCGCCGCTGTACCACGCGCATCGCTGGTCGCAGGCGGTCGGCGGGGCGCGCATGTACCTCAAGCGCGAGGACCTGAACCATACCGGTGCGCACAAGGTGAACAACACCGTGGGCCAGGCGTTGCTCGCGAAGCGGATGGGCAAGACGCGCATCATCGCGGAGACCGGCGCCGGCCAGCACGGGGTGGCGGCCGCGACGGTGGCGGCGCGGCTCGGGCTCGAATGCGTGGTCTACATGGGAGCCGAAGACATCGAGCGCCAGGCGCCCAACGTCTTCCGCATGAAGCTCCTCGGCGCCGAGGTGGTGTCCGTGGAGTCCGGCTCGAAGACCCTCAAGGACGCGCTCAACGAAGCGATGCGCGACTGGGTCGGCAACGTCGACGACACGTACTACATCATCGGCACGGTGGCGGGTCCGCATCCGTATCCGATGATGGTGCGGGACTTCAACTCCGTCATCGGACACGAGGCGCGGGCCCAGGTGCTCGAACGGGAAGGCCGCCTGCCCGACGCCTGCGTCGCCTGCGTCGGAGGGGGTTCGAACGCGATGGGGTTGTTCCACCCGTTCCTCGACGATGCGGACGTGGCGCTTTACGGGGTCGAGGCGGGCGGCTCCGGGGTGGAGACGGGCAAGCACGCGGCGCCCCTCAGTGCGGGGCGTCCGGGAGTGCTGCACGGCAACCGCACCTACCTCATGCAGGACTCCGACGGGCAGATCACGCCCGCGCACTCGATCTCCGCGGGGCTCGACTACCCCGGGGTCGGCCCGGAGCATGCCTGGCTCAAGGATACCGGGCGTGCGACCTACGTCGCGGTCAACGATGACGAAGCGCTCGCGGCGTTTCATGCGTGCACGCGGACCGAGGGGATCATTCCCGCCCTTGAATCGAGCCATGCGCTGGCGTATGCAGTGAAGCTGGCGGCGGGGATGCGACCCGACGACATCGTCGTGGTGGGGCTGTCGGGACGTGGGGACAAGGACATCCAGACCGTCGCGGCAATCGAGGGGATTCACCTGTGAGCGGCGACCGCGGGCGCGGTCGCTTGACGATTCCGCTGCACGGAATCGCGCCCCGGCCAGCGCCGCAGACGGAGGGGGAACAATCTTGTTACATGCAAGCCGCATCACGGACCGATTCGCCGCGCTGAAGGCGCAGCAGCGGACCGCCCTCATCCCGTTCGTCACCGCCGGCGATCCGACCCCGGACGCGACGGTGCCGGTGATGCACGCCATGGTGGAGGCGGGCGCGGACCTCATCGAACTCGGGGTCCCGTTCTCCGACCCGATGGCGGACGGCCCGGTGATCCAGCGGGCCAGCGAGCGGGCGCTCGCGGCGGGCATGAGCTTCGGGAAGGTACTCGACGTCGTGCGCGAGTTCCGCTCGCGCGACGGGGAGACCCCCGTGGTGCTGATGGGCTATCTCAATCCCCTGGAGGCGGCCGGCTACGCCCGCGCGGCGGAGCGCGCCGCGGCGGCGGGGGTCGACGGCTTCCTCACCGTGGACCTGCCCCCGGAGGAGGGGGAGGGGTTCGTGCGCGAGGTGCGCGCCAGGGGGCTCGATCCGGTATTTCTGGTCGCACCGACCACCAGCGACGAACGCATCGAGAGAATATGCGGGGAGGCGAGCGGGTTCGTCTATTACGTCTCCCTCAAGGGGGTGACCGGCGCGGCCAATCTCGACACCGGCGAGGTCGCGGAGCGCATGGCGCGCATCCGGCGCGTCACCGACCTCCCGGTCGGAGTAGGGTTCGGGATTCACGATGGCGCATCCGCGGCCCGGGTCGCGCGGATCGGCGATGCGGTGGTGGTCGGAAGCGCGGTCGTCGCCAGGGTCGAAGCGAACGCCGAATCCCCGGACGCGCTCCCCGGCGTTCTGGCCGCCTTCATCGGGGAGCTGCGCGCCGCAATGGACGCGGAGACACCATGAGCTGGTTTGGAAGGCTGCTGCCATCGCGGATCCGCACCGAGGGCGGCAGCCGGCGGTCGGTTCCCGAAGGACTGTGGACGAAGTGTTCCCAGTGCAACGCGGTGCTCTACCGGGCGGAGCTGGAGCGCAACGCCGACGTCTGTCCCAAGTGCGGGCACCACATGCGCCAGAGCGCTCGCCGCCGGCTTCACCTGTTCCTCGACGAGGAGCCGAGGGTGGAGATCGGCGCCGGGGTCGAGCCGGTCGACGTGCTCAGGTTCAAGAGCGGAAAGAAGTACCAGGATCAGATCGCGAAGGATCAGAAGGCCACCGGCGAAAAGGATGCGCTGGTGGCGATGATGGGACGGGTACGGGGCATCGCGATCGTTGCGGTCGCCTTCGAGTACGGATTCCGCGCGGGATCGATGGGCTCCGTGGTGGGAGAGCGCTTCGTCCGCGGCGCCGACACCGCGATCCGGGAAGGCATTCCCCTGGTGGCGTTCGCATGCAGTGGCGGGGCGCGAATGCAGGAAGGGTTGTTCGCGCTGTTCCAGATGGCGAAGACCAGCGCTGCCCTCGCCCGGCTCCGGGAGAAGCGGCTGCCCTACGTCTCGGTGCTCACCGATCCGACCACCGGGGGCGTCTCGGCCAGTCTCGGAATGCTCGGTGACGTCAACATCGCCGAGCCCGACGCCCTCATCTGCTTCACCGGCCCGCGGGTCATCGAGCAGACGATCGGGGAGACGCTCCCCGAGGGCTTCCAGCGCAGCGAGTTCCTGCTCGAGCACGGGGCCGTGGATATGATCGTCGATCGCCGCGAGCAGCGTGACACCATCGCCGGCCTGCTCGCGATGCTGACCCATCAGCCACCGCCCTGATCGCGCGATCCTGATGCTCGATCGGGCGGTGCGACGCACGAGATCGGAGCGTGCGGTGAGACCGATGCGGCGGCGCTCGCTCCGCGAGTGGCTGGAATGGCAGTCCACCCTGCATCCGAGCGCGGTCGATCTCGGCCTGGAACGTTGCCGGCGGGTCCGTGACGCGATGGGGCTCGATACGTCCCGGGTGCCGCGTATCGTGGTTGCGGGCACCAACGGCAAGGGTTCGTGCGTCGCGTTTCTCGAAGCGATGCTGACCGCGGCCGGACTGCGGGCCGGGACCTATACCTCCCCGCATCTCCTGCGCTACAACGAGCGGGTGAGGATAGGAGCGCGGGCGGTGTCCGATGCGGCGCTGGTCGAGGCGTTCGAGCGCGTCGACGCGGCCCGCGGGGACGTATCGCTCACGTTCTTCGAGTTCGGAACCCTCGCGGCGGCGGACATCATCGAACGGGCACGGGTCGACGTCGCGGTCATGGAGGTCGGCCTCGGCGGCCGGCTGGACGCGGTCAACGCGTTCGAGCCGAGCGTCTCCCTGATCACCGCGATCGGCGTCGATCACCGTGCATGGCTCGGGGACGATCGCGAGTCGGTGGGACGCGAGAAGGCCGGTATCATGCGCACCGCCGTCCCTTGCGTCATCGGTGAGCGCTCGCCGCCCGAGAGCGTCATCGACCGCGCGCGCACGATCGGAGCGCCGTGCCGGATCCTGGGCCGCGACTACGGGTTTGAACGCCAACCGGATCATTGGCGGTGGTGGGGCCCCGGACGCGCGGTCGGTGCTCTACCGCCTCCCGGGCTTGCCGGGCTGCATCAGGTGGACAACGCCGCCGCGTGCCTCGCGGTACTCGATGCGCTGTCCCCGCGCGTGGCCGTCAGCGACGATGCGGTGCGCAACGGCATCGCGGGCGCCCGGATCGCGGGAAGGTTGCAGTGGCTCGACATGCCGGCGCGGGTCCTCGTCGACGTGGCTCACAACCCTCTCGGGGCGGAGGCGCTGGCGGCGTACCTGGCGTCGTTCCGTCCCCGGCCGATGCGTCGTGCGGTATGCGGGATACTCGGCGACAAGGATGCCGCCGCCATGCTTCATGTTCTGGCACCGGAGATCGGTGTGTGGTATTTCGCCTCGCTGCCGGGGTCTCGTGGGCGCGACGCGCGGGAGCTCGCGGGCAAGCTCCCGTACGCGGCGGTGAGCTTGGCCTTCGATTCGGTGGAAGCGGCGTTCGAGGCGGCGCTCGGACACCGGGGCGAAGGCGAGGAAATCGTGGTCTTCGGCTCGTTCGTGAGCGTCGAACGGGCGTTTCGCCTTGCAACTTCGCGGATCTGTCCCGAAACTTGAACGATGGAGGAACGTCTCAAGCAACGTCTGGTCGGTGCGATCGTCCTGGTGTCGCTGGCGGTGGTGTTCGTGCCGATCCTGTTCGACGCACCTCGTGAGCTGAACGAGGAGATCTCCCCGGCGCCGGTCGTCGAGATCCCGGAACGCCCGCGGGACGGGTTCGAGTCGCCGGCGGGCAACACCGTCGAAGCCCCGGAGACGCCGCGCCTCGATGCGGAGATGGAGCGCGAACGCAACCGGCAGGCGTCCATCCCCGCCGCCTCGGAGGCCGCGGGACCCGACTCCGTTTCCCCTTCTTCCGTGACCACCGTGTCCATATCGCTCCCCCGTGCCTCCGAGCCGCCGGCGCCGGCGCCGGCGTCCCGGTCCGGCCCATCCCCCGAACGCTCCAGCCCGGCGCCGGCGGCAGGACCGTCGGATGATGCGTCCGGGAGGAAGCAGGCGGTGGAGGCGCCCGCGGCGACGTCGGGCGGATGGATGGTTCAGCTCGGGAGCTTCCGGAAGCCGGAGAACGCGCTCGCGCTGCGCAAACGCCTCCAGGCCGGAGGATACCCCGCGTTCGTCGAATCCGGACCCTCCGCGCAGGGCGCGGTCTCCCGGGTCTTCGTCGGACCCATCCCCGGCCACGAGCAGGCGAAGGACTCCGCGGAGAAGCTGCGGCGGGAGATGGCGCTCGAGGGCATCGTGGTGCCTTATCCCGGCGGCTGACCGCGGCCGGAGCGCGCCGCCGGCGCACGGTCCCGGGCGCGCCTCGTTCGTCATGGCCGGAAGGGCGGCTCCCGCATGATCTGGATCGATTACGCGATCCTCGCCATCGTCGGCATCTCCGGCGTGATCAGCCTGATGCGCGGATTCATCAGGGAAGCCCTGTCGCTGGCCGGCTGGATCGCGGCGTTCTGGATGGCCATCGCATTCTCCGGCAAGGGCGCGGTCTGGCTCGAAGGGTACATCACGGTGCCTTCGGTACGGGTGGGCATCGCGTTCGCGGTGCTCTTCATCGGGGTGCTTCTGCTTTGCGGAATCGTGCTCCGCCTGGCCGGTGTGCTCGTTGACCGGACCGGCATGTCGGGGACCGACCGGACGCTGGGTATCGTATTCGGCGTGCTGCGCGGGATCGTGATCACGGGACTGCTGGTGCTGCTCGCGGGGCTGACCCCGCTGCCCCGGGATCCATGGTGGAGCCAATCGGCGTTCCTGCCGCATTTCGTGGAGCTTGCGAGCGAGATCCGCACCTTTCTTCCCGCGGACGTTCAGCAACAGTTCGACTTCGAGCCGGAATTCGACTTCGAGCCGGAATCCTGAGCGGCGCCGGCGTGGGCCGGATTCGATTCTCTCCCATGGCGCCACCCGGTATCATCTCCCGCGATCGCCGCCCCGGCCGATCGCCGGCGCCGATCGCCATCTCCAACGGATACGGCTGCGATGTGCGGGATCGTCGGAATCGTCGGTCGATCCGACGTCAACCAGGACCTGTATGACGCGCTCACCGCGTTGCAGCATCGCGGGCAGGATGCGGCCGGCATCTTCACCTGCGATCGCACCATCCACCAGCGCAAGGCCAGCGGGCTGGTGCGCGACGTCTTCCAGCCCCGGCACATGGAGGCGCTACGGGGCCGCGTGGGCATCGGGCACATCCGCTACCCGACGGCCGGGGGCGGGTCGCCGGCGGAGGCGCAGCCCTTCTACGTGAACTCACCCTACGGCATCGCGCTGGCGCACAACGGCAATCTGATCAACGCCGGGGAGCTCGCCGAGGAGATGTTTCGCGACGAGCTGCGGCACGTGAACACCGAGTCGGACTCCGAGGTCCTCCTCAACATCTTCGCCAGCGAGCTCGCGCACGGCCACCGGCTCGCGCTCGACGAGAACACCGTCTTCGACGCGGTGGCCAGCGTCCACCGGCGCTGTATCGGCGGTTACGCGGTGGTGGCGCTGATCTTCGGCTACGGGGTGGTGGCGTTTCGCGACCCCTGCGCGATTCGTCCCATCTGCTTCGGCGTTCGGGAGACGGCCGGCGGCAGGGAGTACATGGTGGCGTCGGAGAGCGTCGCGCTCGATGCGCTCGGATTCGAACTCGTGCGCGATCTCGCGCCCGGTGAAGCGCTCATCATCACCCTGGACGGGGAGGTGCATGCCCGCCGGTGCTCCGGGGAGACGCGCCATGCGCCGTGCATCTTCGAGTACGTCTACCTCGCGCGGCCGGACTCGATCATCGACGACGTATCGGTCTACAAGGCACGGTTGCGCATGGGGACGGCGCTGGCGGAGAAGATCGTCCGCGACTGGCCCGACCACGACGTCGACGTGGTGATCCCCATCCCCGAGACCAGCCGGACCGCTTGCCTCCCGCTCGCCTACGATCTCGGGGTGAAGTACCGGGAGGGCTTCATCAAGAACCGCTACGTCGAGCGCACGTTCATCATGCCCGGGCAGAAGGAGCGCCTGCGGTCGGTGCGGCGCAAGCTCAATGCGATCAGGCTCGAGTTCGAAGGCAAGAACGTGCTGCTCGTCGACGATTCGATCGTCCGAGGCACCACCTCCCGGCAGATCGTCCAGCAAGCACGCGACGCGGGCGCGCGGCGGGTCTACTTCGCGTCGGCGGCGCCGCCGGTGCGGTACCAGAACGTCTACGGCATCGACATGCCGGCGACGGGCGAGCTCGTCGCGTTCAACCGCAGCGAGGAGGACGTCGCCCGCGCCATCGGCGCGGACCGGCTCATCTATCAATCGCTCGACGGCCTCGTCGATGCGGTGCGGCGCGGGAACCCGCGGCTGCACGAATTCGACACCTCGTGTTTCACCGGCGAGTACGTCACCGGCGGCGTGTCCCCGGGCTACCTCGAGCGGATCGCCGAGCATCGGGCGGACGCCGCCAGGAGTACCCGAGCGGCGGCTCTCCGGGGCGGTCCGGAGCTGCAAGATCAGGTCTGACTCCGGAGACGCCTTTCCCGGCCCGCGTCCTCGTTTCTTCGTTTCCCGCCAAATCCGAAACCGTCCCTCGAATCGCCGGGTTCGGATGCCCGGGCGGCCGTGGAGGCCGGGAATTCCCGGTGCCCGCGGTCCGTGCCCGGTCGTTGGTGGGGCTTGCTGCTACTGCATCCCCGCGGGTGATTCGGCGCGGGATACGGGCTATAGTGCCTGCCAGCGCCGACTTGATGCTTCAGCTTGCGGGCGCTCGATCAATGCGGCCAAAGCGAAGACGAGCCCGCGGAAGCTTTCGCTGGAGCGGGTTTTTCGTGGGCTCGGCCATGGGCCGGCCCGGGGAAGTCCAGCATGAACGAGCTCGATGCCCGCGCGTTCGGATTCGATACCCTGTCGGTGCGCGCCGGAGAGTCCCGCACCGGCGAGCAGGAGCACAACGCCCCGATCTTCCTGACCTCGAGCTTCGTGTTCGCGAATGCCCGGGAAGCCGCCGCCCGGTTCTCCGGCGAGGAATCCGGCAACGTCTACTCCCGGTTCACGAACCCGACCGTTCGCGCGTTCGAGCGGCGGCTCGCCGTCCTGGAGGCCGGTACCGGGTGCATCGCCACCGCATCGGGCATGTCCGCGATCCTCATGACCGCGATGACGCTGCTGCGCTGCGGTGAGCACGTGGTCGCCGCCAACGGTCTCTTCGGCTCGACGGTCTCGTTGTTCGCGAACGTCCTCCCCCGGTTCGGCATCGAGACGACGTTCGTCGACGCCACCGACGTCGACGCATGGTCCGGCGCCGTCCGTCCCGAGACGAAGATGCTCTTCGCGGAGAGCCCGACCAATCCGCTCGGAGAGATCGTGGACGTCGCCGCTCTCGGGGCGCTCGCGCGCGAGCACGGCGCCACCCTGGTGGTCGACAACTGCCTGTGCACGCCGGCGCTGTCGCGGCCGATCGAGCTCGGCGCCGGCATCGTGGTGCACTCGGCGACCAAGTATCTCGACGGGCAGGGCCGGTGCGTGGGCGGCGCGGTGGTCACGAACGACGCCGCGCACCATGACGCGCTGTTCTCGCTGTTGCGCACCGCGGGACCGAGCATGAGTCCGTTCAACGCCTGGGTCTTCCTGCACGGCCTGGAGACGTTGCGCATTCGCATGCATGCCGTCAGCGAGAGCGCGTCGCGGCTCGCGCGGTGGCTCGAAGGCCATCCGGCGGTACGCCGCGTCCACTACCCCGGACTGGAATCCCATCCGGGCCACGCGCTCGCGGCGCGGCAGCAGAGCGCCGGCGGCGGTATCGTGGCCTTCGACGTGCACGGCGGCCGGGACGAGGCATGGACGGTCATCGACAATGCCCGGACCCTGTCCATCACCGCGAACCTCGGGGATGCGAAGACCACCATCGTGCATCCCGCCTCGACCACCCACAGCCGGATTACGGCGGAGCAGCGCGAGGCGGCGGGGATCGGTGAATCGCTGGTGCGGGTCGCGGTCGGGCTCGAGACGTTCGAGGACGTCCGCGCCGATCTGGCGCGTGGACTCGACCGGCTGGCGGAGGTGGGGCCTCGGCCTCGTGCCGCCACCGGCTGAGGCACCACCGATCCGGAATGGACTCCGCGAATGCGGTGAGGGATCCGCGCCGTCTCCTGCTCGACGGCTATCGCGCCGCGCTCGATGCGACGGGAGGGCGCGCCTGCGTGCGCCGCCGCCTCGCCGAAGAGCACGTACTCGCAGAGTACGCACTCGAAGAGCACGCACTCGCGCCGCGTTTCGCCATCGCGGTGGGAAAGGCGGCGGCGGCCATGATGGCCGGGGCGTTCGACGTCCTCGGAGCAGGCATCGAACGCGCGCTCGTCGTCACCAAGCATGGCCACGCGGGTGGCCTGCTCGATCCGGGCTGGCCCGTCGAGGTCGTCGAATCCTCGCATCCGGTGCCTGACGAGTCCTGCCTCGCGGCGGGACGGGTCCTGGTCGACTTCGTCGACGCGATCCCCGCCGGCGCGGACGTGCTGGCCCTCGTGTCGGGCGGCGCCTCCGCACTCGTCGAGGTCCTGCCGGAAGGGTTCGACGCCGGGGACCTCGCACGGGTGAACGAGTACCTGCTGGCCGAGGGCCTCCCGATCGGCGCAATGAACCGGGTGCGCAAGCGCATCTCGCGCATCAAGGGAGGCCGTCTCGCGCGGCGCATCGCCCCGCGCCGCACCCTCCACCTCGCGATCTCGGACGTGCCGGGCGATGATCCGAAGATCATCGGGTCGGGACTGCTGGTCCCGCATGCGGGCGAGGACTTCGGAATCGGCGATCTCGACCTCCCGCCGTGGCTGGCGGAGATGGGACGGCAAGCGCCCCTGCTCCCCGGCGAGGAGACGGCAGGTCACGTTCGGACCGAGATCGTCGCCCGCCCCGCCGATGCGCGCGCCGCCGCCGCCGCGGTGTACCGGGCGGCGGGCGTCGACGTCGTCGAGCATCCGGATCTCCTGGCAGGGGACGCGATCGAGACCGGCCGCCGCATCGGGCGCGCGATCGCGGAGGCAAAGCCGGCCGCCCACGTCCGGGCGGGGGAGACGACGGTGGTGCTGCCTCCGAACCCCGGACGGGGAGGGCGGTGCCAGAGCCTCGCGCTCGCAGCGGCGCTGGAGATCCGCAAAAGCGCGGGGGCATGGGTGCTCGCGGCAGGAACCGACGGCACCGACGGTCCCGGCGAAGATGCGGGCGCACTGGTGGACGCGGGCACGGTCGCGCGTGGAGCCGCGGCGGGTCTCGACCCCGATCGCTGCCTGCGTGGCGCCGATGCGGGGGCGTTTCTCGAAGCGAGCGGCGATCTGGTGCGCACCGGACCGACCGGCACCAACGTCCTGGATCTCGTCGTCGCGCTGAAGATGGAGCGGTGATCATCCATCCGGACATCGCATGAGGTGTTTCCCGGCACGGCGTCGGGAGGATTCGATGCCGAGGGTGTTGCCGAACGCGGGCGATCGATGATGCATCCTCACGAATCCGTGAGGGAAGACGACATGGGGAGCACGACATGAAGAAGGTGGTGAAGCAGGACCGGGAATGGCGTGCCATGCTGACGCCGGAGCAGTACCACGTGACACGCGAGAAGGGCACCGAGCGCGCCTTCACCGGCGAGTACGACGACTGCAAGCGCGACGGCATCTACCGGTGCCGCTGCTGCGGCTCGCCGCTGTTCGACTCCGCGACGAAGTTCGACTCCGGCACCGGCTGGCCGAGCTTCTGCGAGCCGATCGCCGGGAGCAACGTCGCGGAGGAAGAGGATCACTCGTTCCGGATGCGCCGCACCGAAGTCCTCTGTGCGGTCTGCGACGCCCATCTCGGTCACGTCTTCCCCGACGGGCCACCGCCGACGGGGCTGCGCTACTGCATGAACTCGGCCTCGCTCGTGCTGGACGAAGACGGGAGGAGAGGAGAGTCGCGGCCTTGAAGGCTCCGCCCATGATTTGCCGGGTACATGCAAGCCATGCGTAGGGAAGGAGCACGGCCCTTCTCCATCGCTTCCAATCACACCTGCCTTATCCTGCGCCGGGTGGCCGCGTGCGGTTACCCCTCGCGGCTCCCACAGATCCGGGCGTGCCCGATTCGAGCACCCGGCTCGGGTGTACGTCAGATTTATGAGATGAGCATTATGCCGCGAGAGCTCTGCGCTCCCAGAAGTCGTCGAAGCGGTTGCTGAGGATGGCGCATCGCAGGGCGAGGATGGCGTTGGCGCCTTCGACGGTCCAATGCATCCCGGAGCGTTTGAGACGGGTTCCGACGATGGTCCTGCACCCGGCTTCGACGACGCCGGTAGAGACGCACAGCCCGGTGGCCCGGAACGTTGGGTAGTGCATTCGATGGCGGTTGCGGGCGATGGAGTCGATGCACTTTCTGGCTTCCTCGCAGGTCTCGGCATGGACGCGCAGGGCGTCGAGGAGGGCATTGATGCGGCCTTGGTCGAGTTCGTCGCGTCGTTGTTTCCCCCACTGCGCGGCGAGGTCGGTGCCGGGTCCGTAGAGGGCTTTGGCGACCTCGAAGAGATGTCCCTTGGCATGGAAGATGTCGACGATCTGGACGGTGCCGGGGAAGTGCTCATCGGCGAGGTTCCAGATCCAGGGGGCGCCGTCGCCGAGGATGACTTGGCGTTCGGCTTCGTGGAAGCGGCGGCGCTTGGTCTCGCGCAGGACGCGGTGTGCGAAGGGCGAGGGGTTGGGGTCGGTGTCACGGCTGGCCGCGGTTTCGATGGCGGCGTTGTAGGTGGTGGAGTGTGGGTCGCGCACGGGCAGGGCGCAGGGGTCGAGGGTGTCGCACGACCACACGGTGAGGAGTTTGGCCTCGCGGGTTTTGGCGCTGCCGTCGGGCTGCTTGCCCTTGCGCCCTTCGCGTTCGCCCGCGCGCACCGGCACGCCGGTGCCGTCGAGGCCGAGGTAGAGGGTGTGGGCATTGCAGGGCTCGGGCTCGATGACACGGCGCTCGTCTGCGGCGATCTCACGTCCGAGTGCCTCGGCGTGGCGCTCGACCTGCTTGGGGTCGATGTCGAGTCCGGCCAACTCGCGCAGCAGCTCGCTGGTCTCTGCGAAGCTGACTCGGGCGGCGCTCAGGCCCGTCATGCGCAGCGCCGCTGGTGAGAGCGAGGTGCCTTCGAGACCGAGCGCGCGGTCGCGGGGGCTGAACCCGCGGTGGCAGTGCTCGCAGTGATACCAAGCGCGTTCCAAGGGGAGCGACCCCAGCACGGTGAGGAAGGTCTTCGCCCGCCGACCGGCATAGCGGGTGGTGTGTCCGCACTCGCAGGGCAGGCGGGGGTTGTGGTCGTCGCCGTGGTCCGCGTTGAGAGCCCGAGCGAGTGCTTGCCCCATGAGCTGTAACGCGGTGCGTCGGGCAGCGGTTTCGACGGCTTCGAAGTCCAGGCCGGCCTCAGGGCCGGCCCCGGTCAGGCGTTCGATCTCGGCGGCGATCTCCGCGCTGATGAGGGGAGCAAGACCCTCTTTTTTTTCGACACGGACGGGCGGTGCGCATGCAGTTGCGCATCGCAGATTTGGTCGCTGACCTCGATCAGCTCCCTGGTCAGCTCTCGCAATCTGTGACACTCCTCGACTTGGCGCTGCGTGTCTTGCACTGCGTGTGCGGGAATGGCCCGGCTGTGCATCGTGCCCTTGACGAGGCGTGACAAGGACCAGTGCGGGCCATGGCCGGGGTCGCCCTCGCGAGCGCAGTGGCAATTCGGTTTGCCGCATTTGCGGTAGCGGGACTTCAACGAGCCTGGGCGAAGCTCCCCGATGCCGGCGAGAGCTTGGCGGAGCTCATCTCGACGCCGGAGGAGGGTGTGGTGGTCCGAAGAGAGAGGCATGGCATGGGTCCTCGTAGCCTGACATACGAATTATATGTCAGATTACCCGCCATCTTCCCAATTTCCCCGATAGACCATTTTTTTGACGTACACCCACCCGGCTCCTCGAATTATGAATTCGCTACGCAACGGTACATACTGTGCATGTGGCGGTTAATCTGCTGACCGGTTTTCCTGGAACGGTTATGGTTGTTCCTGGGGAGCTTGTGAGCGAGAGGCGCGAGAGTGTGGTGAGTGTGAAACCGTACGGCTGGGCGGCGTCCATGCGTAGTGGGTGGACATCATGATAGCTCCCCCGTGCGAGGCGGCAGTGTGAAGCGCGCCCCCGGGAGGGGCCTTCGCGACGCGGCCTTCGCGGGCATCACCCTCCTGTCGGCCTTCGTCGCGGCGCCGGCCGCGGCGCAGAACCAGGCGGATTACCCGGCGCCGAGCTTCTCTGGGGTGACGGCCCCGGACGTCATCTTCTACGTGGCTGCGTCGGTGAACTACCGGCTGCCGCCGGTGGCCAACGCGGACGACGTGTACAACGTCACCTATTCGGTGACGCCGGCCCTGCCGAGCGACTTTTCGCTGGACTCGTCCACGGCGACGATCACGACGCGCCCGGCGATCTCTCCCAGCGCGTTGGCGCAGACCACCTACACGTTGCGGGCGACGGACGGGTTCAGCCGCACGGCCGATCTGGCCTTCACCCTGGCGGTGATCAACGAACCGGGGCTCGAGAAGATCGAGATCACGTCGAGTCCGGGCGCGGACAGGACCTATGGCAAGGTCGCGCCATTCGGGAGCAACGACAACATCACGGTGAGGGTGAGCTTCACGCACGACCTCATCTCTGTCAGGGGGAGCGATGCGTGCCTGACCATCCGGATCGGGAGCAACAACCGCCGGGTATGCAATCCCGGCCATACCGATAGGAGCAGAACGCTCGATTTCAGCTACGCGGTGCAGGCGAGCGACTGGGACCGCGACGGCATCTCCTTCCCGACGAATCCGATGGGCGCCGGCAGGCACAGCAGTCTCCAGTGGCGCCGCGGACCCGTCCCAGATCCTTCCGAGTATGTGAACCGGAACTTCGCGTCGACGCCGGACGACGCGAACCACAAGGTGCGCGGGCAGCAGACCACGCCGGGCTTCGGCTCCACCCCGTCCTATAGCTGGGTGAGGGGCACCGCGATCTCGCAGGTGCTGCCGGCGGCGACGGGCGGCGACGGCGGCGTGACCTACGCCATCGAGGGGAGCCTGCCGGCCGGGCTGAGCTTCGCCGCGGCGACGCGAACCATTTCCGGCACGCCCACCGCGACGCAAGGGGCGACGAGCTACACGATGGTGGCGACGGACGCGGACGGCGACAGTGGGAGGTTGACCTTCTCCATCGGGATCGAGGAGATCGTGGTTTTCATCTCCTCGCCGAGCGTGGCGGAAGGCGCGGCGGGCGCGACGGCGACCCTGGAATACGACGTGACCCTGCACCGGGCGCCGGGGCGGCAAGTGACGGTGGACTGGGCCGCCGCGACGAACCCGGGCACCGCGACCTCCGGGACCGACTACACGGCCATCACGGGCGGGACGCTGACCTTCGCCGCGTCGGAGACGAGCCGGACCATCGACGTGACGGTGACGGGGGACGCGCTGGACGAGCCGGACGAGACGGTGCGGATCTCGCTGAACCACCCTCCGGCGCAGCTCTGGGGCGCCGTCACCGGCGTGGGCACGATCACGGACGACGACCCGACGCCGACGCTCTTGCTGGCCCTGTCGGATCCGGATGCGGGGAATCCCGACACGATCGCCGAGAGCGGCGCGGGCAACGCGACGACGGTGACGGCGAGCCTGGACGGCGGGACCTCGGGCGAGGCGATCACGGTGACGGTGACGGCGACGGACGCGACCGCGGCGGCGGGCGACTTCAGCCTGTCGAGCGACAAGACGCTGACGATCGCGGCCGGGGCGACGACGAGTTCGGGCGCGGTGACGGTGACGGCCGTGGACGATGCGACGGACGAGCCGGACGAGACCGCGACGGTGGGCGGGACGGTGGCCGGCGGGCACGGTCTGGTGGTGGCGCCTTCGGGCCTGACCCTGACCATCGCCGACGACGACGCCCGGCCGCGCTCGGCCCTGGCGCTGTCTCCGGCCTCGATCTCGGAGTCGAGCGGCGTGGGGACGGTGACGGCGACGCTCTCGAACCCCTCGGCCGCCGCGGTGACGGTGACGGTTTCGGCGGCGCCGGTGGCCCCGGCGGTGGCGGGCGACTTCGCGCTGTCGAGCGCGACGACGCTGACCGTCGCGGCGGGGCAGACGACGAGCGCGGGGACCGTGACGGTGACGGCCGTCGGCAACGCGGACGACGCGCCGGACAAGAGCGTGACGGTCTCGGGGTCGGCGTCGGGGACGCTCGGGGCGGCGGACCCGCCGGACGCGACGCTGACGATCCGCGACGACGACGGCACGCCGACGGTGTCGCTGGTGCTGTCGTCGTCGTCGGTCTCGGAGTCGGGCGGCGTGGCGACGGTGACGGCGGCGCTGAACGGCACGTCGAGCGAAGCGGTGACGGTGACGGTGTCGGCGGCGGCGGGAACGGGCGCGGCGGCGGGCGACTTTTCGTTGTCGAGCGCGGCGACACTGACGATCGCGGCGAGCGCCACGGCGAGCACGGGCGCGGTGACGATCACGGCGAACGACAACGCGGTGGATTCGCCGGACAAGGCGGTGACGGTCTCGGGCACGGCGACGGGGGGCAACGGGATCGCAGCGCCGGCGAGCCTGACGCTGACGCTCACCGACGACGAGGCGACCCCGACGACGCGGCTGGCGCTCTCGCCGGCGTCGATCGCGGAGGCGAACGGGGTGGCGACGGTGACGGCGATGCTCTCCGGCGTCTCCAGCGAGGTGACCACGATCACGGTGTCGGCTTCGCCGGGCGCGGGGACGGATTTCACGCTGACGGGAACGACGCTGACCATCGCGGCGGGGGACACGACGAGCACCGGCGCGGTGACGGTGACGGCGAGTCCGGACACGACGGATTCGGCGGACAAGCGGGTGACGGTCTCGGGCGCGGCGTCGGGGGGCAACGGGGCCGAGTCTCCGCCCGCCGCGACGCTGACCATCGTCGACGACGACGCGCTGCCGACGCTGTCGCTGTCGCTGTCGGCCTCGACCATCGACGAGAGCGGTTCGGGCAACGTCGCGACGGTGACGGCGGCGCTCTCGCACCCGTCGGGCGAGGCGGTGACGATCACGGTTTCGGCCTCGCCGGGGGCGGGGACGGATTTCACGCTGACGGGAACGACGCTGACCATCGCGGCGGGCTCGACGGCGAGCGCGGGCGCGGTGACGGTCACGGCGGCGAACGACACGACGGATGCGCCGGACAAGTCGGTGACGGTCACGGGCGCGGCCACGGGCGGGCGCGGGGTGGCGGACCCGTCGGGCCTGACGCTCACCATCGCGGACGACGACGCGGCGCCGGGGGTGACGCTGGCGGTATCGCCGGCGTCGATCTCGGAGAACGGCGGGGTGGCGACGGTGTCGGCGACGCTCATGCATCCGTCGGGCGCGGCGACGACGGTGACGGTGTCGGCGGTGACGGGCTTCTACACGGTGGGTTCGGACACGACCATCGTCATCGCGGCGGGCGAGACGGCGAACGCCGCGGACACGGTGCTGGTCACGGCGGCGAACGACGACGTTCACCAGGGCGTCGGCGGGCGTTCGACGACGGTGACGGCGACGGCCGCCAACGACCAGGGGACGGCGGGGAGCGTGACCGGGGCGGCGCTGACGCTGACCGACGACGAGGATCTGCCGACGGTGACGCTGGCGTTGTCGCCGTCGTCGATCTCGGAGAGTAGCGGGGTCTCGACGGTGACGGCGACGCTGTCGGGCGTGTCGAGCGAGGCGGTGACGGTGACGGTGGGCGCGGCGGCGGGGACGAACGCGGCGGCGGGCGACTTCAGCCTGTCGAGCGACAAGACGCTGACGATCGCGGCGGGCTCGACGACGAGCGCCGGCGCGGTGACGGTGACGGCGAACGGGAACGCGGTGGATGCGCCGGACAAGAGCGTGACGGTTTCCGGCACGGCTTCGGGCGGCAACGGCGTCGCGGCGCCGTCGAGCGTGACGCTGACGCTGACGGACGACGACGCGGCGCCGGGGGTGACGCTGGCGTTGTCGTCGTCGTCGATTTCGGAGAACGGCGGCTCGACGACGGTGAGCGCGACGCTGACGCACCCGTCGAGCGCGGCGACGACGGTGACGGTGACGGCGGTCACGGGCTTCTACACGGTGGGGTCGGACACGACGATCGTGATCGCGGCCGGGGAGACGGCGAACGCCACGGACACGGTGGCGATCGCGGCGGCGGACAACGCGAAGGACGAGCCGGACCGGACGGTGACGGTGACGGCGACGGCCGCCAACGACCAGGGGACGACGGGAAGCGTGACCGGGGCCACGCTGACGCTGGAGGACGACGACGCGGCGCCGGGGGTGACGCTGGCGGTGTCGCCGTCGTCGATCTCGGAGAACGGCGGGGTGGCGACGGTGACGGCGACGCTGTCGCATCCGTCGAGCGCGGCGACGACGGTGACGGTGATGGCGGCGTTCGGCTTCTACACGGTGGGGTCGGACGCGACTATCGTGATCGCGGCGGGCGAGACGGCGAACGCCGCGGACACGGCGCTGGTCACGGCGGGGGACGACGCCGCGCACAGCGGCGGGCGTTCGACGACGGTGACGGCGACGGCCGCCAACGACCAGGGGGTGGGGAGCGTGACCGGGGCGGCGCTGACGCTGACTGACGACGAGACGCCGCCGACGGTGGCGCTGGTCCTGTCGCCGGCGTCGATCTCGGAGACGGGCGGCGTGGCGACGGTGACGGCGACGCTGTCGGTCAGGTCGAGCGAG
This sequence comes from uncultured Gammaproteobacteria bacterium, assembly GCA_958295465.1. GTDB lineage: Bacteria > Pseudomonadota > Gammaproteobacteria > HK1 > HK1 > HK1. The sequence goes on along the minus strand of OY282353.1, from coordinate 4,078,411 downwards.
GCGGTGACGGTGACGGTGGACGCGGCGGCGGGAACGGGGGCGATCGCCGCGGACTTCGATCTGAGCACGGCGACGACGCTGACGATCGCGGCGGGGCAGACGGCGAGCACGGGCGCGGTGACGGTGACGGCGAACGGGAACGCGGTGGATGCGCCGGACAAGTCGGTGACGGTTTCGGGGACGGTCTCGGGCGGCAACGGCGTCGCGGCGCCGTCGAGCGTGACGCTGACGCTGACCGACGACGAGGCATTCCCGAGGGTGGCGCTGGTCCTGTCGCCGGCGATCATCGACGAGAGCGGGCCGGGCAACGTTTCGACGGTGACGGCGACGCTGTCGGTGGCGTCGAGCGAGGCGGTGACGGTGACGGTGTCGACGACGCCGATCTCGGGGTCCGACTTCACGCTGAGCACGGCGAACACGCTGACCATCGCGTCGGGGGACACGACGAGCACGGGCGCGGTGACGGTGACGGCGGAGCACGACACGACGGACGAGCCGGACGAGACGGTGACGGTCTCGGCGACGGTATCGGGCGGCAACAATGTCGCGGCGCCGTCGAGCGTGACGCTGACCTTGACCGACGACGAGGCGCTGCCGACGGTGACGCTGGCCCTGTCGTCGTCGTCGATTTCCGAAGGCAGCGGCGTGACCACGGTGACCGCGGCGCTCTCCGGCGCATCCAGCGAAGCGGTGATGGTCACGGTGTCGGCGGCGCCGTTGTCGGGCGCGGTCGTGGCCGACTACGCGCTGAGCCCGAACAAGACGCTGACCATCGCCGCGCGCTCGACCGCGAGCACGGGGACGGTGACGCTCACGGCGGTGAACAACGACGTCTCGATGGAGGCGGACAAGACGGTGACGGTCTCGGGCACGGCGTCGGGAGGCAACGGCGTGTCGGCCCCGGCGGGCCTGACGTTGACCATTACCGACAACGACGGCTCCGTGCCGACCGGCAGCGATACGACGTGGCGCAACCCCGGCCAGACACAGACCAATTGGGACGTCACCACGCCGTCGCTGGTCGCCAAGACGACTTCGCAGACGATCTCGTTCACGGGAGGCTACCAGCAACAGGGTACCGACGTCTGGGCGTGCGCCAACAAGCAGGTCACCCAGATCGCGTTTACCGGCACCCCCGAGCCGAGCCGCACCGAGTGCACGAAACTCGCCAACGACATCGGGTCCACGAGGTCCGTGACGATCGAGCTCACGCAGGCGATGATCGACAACGACGGCATCGTCATCCTCTTCGCGTTAGAGTGGGGCGTTGGGAGGGTGATCTACTACAACACGGAGTGGGTGCCCATCAAAGCGCTGCCCAAGGCGACGCTCTCGTTGTCTCCGTCGTCGATCTTGGAGGGCGGCGGGGTCTCGACGGTGACGGCGACGCTGGACAAGATGGCGCTCTCCGCGTCGACGCTCACGGTGTCGGCGGCGGCGGTGGCCCCGGCGTTGTCCGCCGACTTCAGCCTGTCGAGCGCGAATACGCTGACCTTCGCGACGGGTTCGACGACGAGCACCGGAACCGTGACGGTGACGGCGGTCGATAACGCGGCCGACGCGCCGGACAAGACCGTCACGGTCTCGGCAACGGCGAGCGGCGACGTGAAGGCGCCGCCCGACGCGACGCTGACCGTCACGGACGACGAAGGGGGGCTGACCGTGGTCGAGAGCGGCGGTTCGACCGCGACCACGGAGGCGGGCGGCACGGATAGCTTCACGGTGCGCCTGACGTCCAACCCGAGCCAGACCGTGAATGTACTGGTTACCAGCCAGGACACCTCCGAATGCGAGGTGTCGGCGGACGGCGGCGCGACGTATGGCGTCTCCGGGACCGTCGCCATGGTGCCCACCGGCGGCGACGCCTCGGCGGCCGCGGCGAGCCTGTGGAATTCGCCGCATACGGTGACGGTGCGGGGCAAGGACGACGATGTCAACGACGGCAACCAGATTTGCCGGGTGACGGTGGACCCGGGCGAGACCGGCGCCGGTAACCTGCCGTATAACCGTCTGAGTACCCAGACCGTGTCGGCGACCAACGAGGACGACGACGTCGCCGGGCTGACGGTGAGCGCGGTGACGGGGCAGGCGACGGAGGCGGGCGGGACGGCGACCTTCACGGTGAAGCTGGCGACGCGGCCGACGGCGACGGTGACGGTGACGGTGACGGGCGGGGACGCGAGCGAGGGCACGGTGTCGCCGTCGTCGCTGACCTTCGCGCCGGGCGTCTGGAACACGGCGCAGACGGTGACGGTGACCGGTGTCGACGACGACGTCGACGACGGCGACGTGACCTGGAACGTCATCTTGAATCCCGACAGCGGGCCGGCGGGAGACGCGCACTACCGCAGCGACATCGCCGTCCCCAACGCCAACGTCAGGGTGAGCACCACGGACGACGACACCGCGGGCGTGACCTTCAACCCCACCGCCCTGACCGTGACCGAGCAAGACGCCGCCGGCGCGACGTTCACCGTGGTCCTGGACTCCGAGCCTCCCCCCGGGACCACGTCGGTCCGTCTCGGTCGCTCCGACGCCGAGATCGATCTGAACGGCGTCCGCACGTACCCGTACAACCTCTCGTTCGACCCGACGAACTGGAGCACGGCGCAGACGGTGACCGTCACGGCCTCCGCGGACAGCGACGTCCAGAACGACACCAAGGAGATCAGGTACACGGTGGCCGGCTATGCGGGCGGGGTGACGAACGAGGTCGCGGTGACGGTCACGGTCATCGACGACGACAATCCGGTCGTGTCGCTGGCGCTGTCGGCGTCGTCGATCTCGGAGAACGGCGGGGTGGCCACGGTGACCGCGGCGCTGGACCGGAGGGCGACCGAGGCGACGACGGTCACGGTGTCGGCGGCGGCCGTGGCCCCGGCGGCGGCGGGCGACTTCACGTTGTCCGGCACGACTCTGACCATCGCCGCGGGTTCGACGACGAGCACCGGCGCGGTGACGGTGACGGCGACGGACAATGCGACCGACGCGCCGGACAAGTCGGTGACGGTCTCGGCCACGTCCGCGGGCGGCAACAGGGCGACGGCCCCGGCGAGCCTGACGCTGACCTTGACCGACGACGACGCCGCGCCGGGGGTGACGCTGGCGCTGTCGCCGGCGTCGATTTCGGAGAACGGCGGCTCGACGACGGTGAGCGCGACGCTGACGCACCCGTCGAGCGCGGCGACGACGGTGACGGTGACGGCGGTGACGGGCTTCTACACGGTGGGGTCGGACACGACCATCGTGATCGCGGCCGGAGAGACGGCGAACGCCACGGACACGGTGGCGATCGCGGCGGCGGACAACGCGAAGGACGAGCCGAACCGGACGGTGACGGTGACGGCGACGGCCGCCAACGACCAGGGGACGACGGGGAGCGTGACCGGGGCCACGCTGACGATCGAGGACGACGACGCGGCGCCGGGGGTGACGCTGGCGGTATCGCCGGCGTCGATCTCGGAGAACGGCGGGGTGGCGACGGTGACGGCGACGCTGTCGCATCCGTCGAGCGCGGCGACGACGGTGACGGTGTCGGCGGTGACGGGCTTCTACACGGTGGGGTCGGACGCGACCATCGAGATCGCGGCGGGCGAGACGGCGAACGCCGCGGACACGGTGCTGGTCACGGCGGCGAACGACGACGTGCACCAGGGGACGGCCGGTCGTTCGACGACGGTGACGGGCACGGCGGCCAACGCCCAGGCCGCCGCCAATTCGGAGACCGTGACGGTGACCGGGGCGGCGCTGACGCTGACGGACGACGAGAACCCGCCGGAGGTGACGCTGGCGTTGTCGCCGTCGTCGATCGACGAGCACGACGGGACGAACCCCGGGTCGAGCACGGTGACAGCGACGCTGGACCGCGCGTCGAGCGAGGCGGTGACGGTCACGGTGTCGGCATCGCCGGGGTCGGGGACGGATTTCACGCTGTCGAGTGCGAACACGTTGACCATCGCGGCGGGTTCGACGACGAGCGCGGGGACGGTGACGATTACGGCGGTGAACGACACGACGGATGCGCCGGACAAGTCGGTGACGGTCTCGGCGACGGCGGCCGGGGGTAACGGGGTGGCGGCGCCGTCGGACGCGACGCTGACGATCACGGACGACGAAGCTACGCCCACCGTGACGCTGGTCCTGTCGCCGACATCGATTTCGGAGGACGGCGGGGTCTCCACGGTGACGGCGACGCTGTCGGGCGCGTCGAGCGAGGCGGTGACGGTGACGGTGTCGGCATCGCCGGGGTCGGGGACCGACTTCACGCTGAGCACGGCGAAGACGCTCACCATCGCGGCGGGTTCGACGACCAGCGCGGGCGCGGTGACGGTGACGGCGAACGACAACAACGTGGACGTGGCCGACAAGTCGGTGACGGTGTCGGGCACGGCGGCGGGCGGCAACAACGTGGCGGACCCGTCGAACGCGACGCTGACGCTGACCGACGACGACACCGCCGGCGTGACCTTCAACCCCACCACCATCACGGTGACCGAGGAAGGCGCCGGCGCGACGTTCACCGTGGTCCTGGACTCCGAGCCCGCCCCCGGATTGGGAACAACATGGGTCGGTCTCACTCCCCCCGGGGCCGATCTCACTCCCCCCGACATCGAGCTCGATCTGAACAGAGCCCTCACGTACCCGTACAACCTCTCGTTCACGCCGTCGAGCTGGAACACGCCGCAGACGGTGACCGTCACGGCCAAAGGGGACAGCGACCTCCAGGACGAGACCAAGCAGATCAGATACGCGGTGGCCAACTATGGGGTCGGGGACGTGGCGGACACGCCGGCGACGCGCCTGCTCGCGGTGACGGTCACGGTCATCGACGACGACAAGCCGGTCGTGTCGCTGTCGCTGTCGGCGTCGTCGATCTCGGAGAACGGCGGGGTGGCCACGGTGACCGCGACGCTGGACAAGGCGGCGAGCGAGGCGACGACGGTCACGGTGTCGGCGGCGGCGGTGTCCCCGGCGGTGTCGGGCGACTTCGGCCTGTCGAGCGCGAATACGCTCACCATCGCGACGGGGGATACGACGAGCACCGGAACCGTGACGGTCGCGGCGGTCGATAACGCGACCGACGCGCCGGACAAGTCGGTGACGGTCTCGGCCACGGTCGCGGGCGGCGACGGGGCGGCGGCTCCGTCCGACGCGACGCTGACCATCACCGACGACGACGCGGCGCCGGGGGTGACGCTGACGCTGTCGGCGTCGTCGATCTCGGAGAACGGCGGCGGGTCCACGGTGACGGCGACGCTGACGCGCCCGTCGAGCGCGGCGACGACGGTGACGGTGACGGCGGTCACGGGCTTCTACACGGTGGGTTCGGACGCGACCATCGTGATCGCGGCGGGCGAGACGGCGAACGCCGCGGACACGGTGCTGGTCACGGCGGCGAACGACGACGTGCACCAGGGGACGGCCGGTCGTTCGACGACGGTGACGGGCACGGCGGCCAACGCCCAGGCCGCCGCCAATTCGGAGACCGTGACGGTGACCGGGGCGGCGCTGACGCTGACGGACGACGAGAACCCGCCGGAGGTGACGCTGGCGTTGTCGCCGGCGACGATCGACGAGCACGACGGGACGAACCCCGGGTCGAGCACGGTGACAGCGACGCTGGACCGCGCGTCGAGCGAGGCGGTGACGCTCACGGTGTCGGCCTCGCCGGGGTCGGGGACCGACTTCACGCTGTCGAGTGCGAACACGTTGACCATCTCGGCGGGTTCGACGACGAGCGCGGGGACGGTGACGATTACGGCGGTGAACGACACGACGGATGCGCCGGACAAGAGCGTGACGGTCTCGGCGACGGCGGCCGGGGGTAACGGCGTGGCGGCGCCGTCGGACGTGACGCTGACCATCACCGACGACGAAGGTACGCCCACCGTGACGCTGGTCCTGTCGCCGGCGTCGATCTCGGAGGACGGCGGGATCTCCACGGTGACGGCGACGCTTTCCGGCAAGTCGAGCGAGGCGGTGACGGTGTCGGTGTCGGCATCGCCGGGGTCGGGGACGGATTTCACGCTGTCGAGTGCGAACACGCTGACGATCGCGGCGGAGGAGACGACGAGCACGGGCGCGGTGACGGTGACGGCGACGGACGACACGACGGACGAGGCGGACGAGACGGTGACGGTCTCGGGGGCGGCCACGGGCGGCAACGGCGTGTCGGCGCCGCCGAGCGTGACGCTGACGATCACCGACGACGATCCCGCGCCGATGCTCTCCATCGACTCGCCGAGCGTGACCGAGGGCGACAGCGGCTCGACGGACTTGACCTTCACGGCGACCCTGAGCGCCGCCTCCGGACGCCAGGTGACCGTGGAGTACGAGGACTCCCGCACCGGCACCGCCACTTCCGGGACGGATTACACCGCGATCCCAGGCGGCACGCTGACCTTCGCGGCGGGGACGACCAGCCAGACCTTCGACGTGGCGGTGACGGGCGATGTTCTGGACGAGGCGAACGAGACGGTGAAAGTGCGGCTGAAGGATCCGGTGAACGCGGCGGTCTCGACCACGGCGGGCACCGGCACCGGGACGATCACGGACAACGACGCGACGCCGACGCTGTCGATCATCTCGCCGAGCGTGACGGAGGGCGACAGTGGCTCCGCGGCGCTAACGTATACGGTGACCCTGAGCGCCGCCTCCGGACGCGAGGTGACGGTGCGGTATGCGGACACGGGCACGGGGACGGCCACTTCCGGGACGGACTACACGGCCATCACCGCCGGCACGCTGACCTTCGCGGCGGGGACGACCAGCCGGACCTTCGACGTGTCGGTGACGGGCGACACGGTGGCCGAGCCGGACGAGACGGTGGAGGTGAGGTGGAGCGACGCGGCGAACGCGACGATCTCGACGCAGACCGGGGTCACCGTCAATTGGCTAAGCGTCGATGGGACGATCACGGACGACGACGGCGCGCCGGACACGATCACGCTGACGGTGGACGACGACGACGTGGGCGAGGGCGACGGGCCGACGACGATCACGGTGACCGCCACGGTGGACGGCACGACCCGGTTCGCCGAGGCCAAGACGGTGAGCGTGAGCGTGGCGGACAGCGGCACGGCGGGGGCGGTGGACTTCGCCGCGGTGTCGAACTTCAACATCTCTATCGCCGCCGGGGCGGCGAGCGGTACCGGAAGCTTCACGCTGACGCCGACGGACGACTCGGTGGACGAGACCGACGAGACCATCACGGTCAGCGGTACTTCGACCGGCCTGACGGTGAACCCGGCCACGATCAGCCTCACGGACAACGACGGGACGCCGACCTCGATCACGCTGACGGTGAACGACAACAGCGTCGGCGAGGGCGACGGGGCCACCACGATCACGGTGACGGCCACGTTGGACGGCTCGACGCTCGGCTCAGCCACGACGGTGCGGGTGAACGTGGCGGGCAGCGGCGCCGCGACGGCGGTGGATTTCGATACGGTGTCGGCGTTCGACATTACGATCGCCGCGGGCGACGCGAGCGGTACCGCAAACTTCACGCTGACGCCAATGAACGACGTAGTGGACGAGACCGACGAGACGATCACGGTGCGCGGCACGTCCTCCGGCCTGACGGTGAACTCGGCGACGATCAGCCTGACGGACAACGACGCGGCCCCGACCGCGATCACCTTGACGGTGAGTGACAGCAGCGTGGGCGAGGACGACGGGGCGACCTCGATCACGGTGACCGCCACGGTGGACGGGACGACCCGGTTCGCCGAGGCGAAGACGGTGCGGGTGAGCGTGGCGGGCAGCGGCACGGCGGGGGCGGTGGACTTCGCGGCGGTGGAGGCGTTCGACATCGAGATCGCGGCGGGGGCGGCGAGCGACACCGCCGGCTTCACGCTGACGCCGACGGACGACGCGGTGGACGAGACCGACGAGACGATCACGGTCAGGGGTACTTCGTCCGGCCTGACGGTGAACGCGGCCACGATCACGTTGACGGACGACGACGCGGCGCCGACCGCGATCACGCTGACGGTGGACGACAACAGCGTCGGCGAGGGCGACGGGGCGGCCACGATCACGGTGACGGCCACGGTGGACGGCACGATGCGGTTCGCCGAGGACACGACGGTGACCGTGAGCGTGGCGGGCAGCGGCACGGCGACGGCGGTGGACTTCGCGGCGGTGTCGTCGTTCGACATCACGATCGCCGCCGGGGCGGCGAGCAAGACCGGGAGCTTCACGCTGACGCCGACCAACGACGCGGTGGACGAGACCGACGAGACGGTGACGGTGAGCGGCATGTCGGGCAGCCTGACGGTGAACTCGGCCACGATCACGTTGACGGACGACGACGCGGCGCCGACCGCGATCACCTTGACGGTGAGTGACAACAGCGTGAGCGAGGGCGACGGGGCCACCACGATCACGGTGACCGCGACGGTGGACGGGACGACCCGGTTCGCCGCGGTCACGACGGTGACGGTGAGCGTGGCCGGGAGCGGCGCGGTGGGGGCGGTGGACTTCGGGGCGGTGTCGGACTTCGACATTACGATCGCCGCGGGGGCGGCGAGCGGCGCCAGCGACTTCATGCTGACGCCGATCGACGACGCGTTGGACGGGGTCAACGAGACGGTGACGGTGAGCGGCATGTCGGGCAGCCTGACGGTGAACGACGCCACGATCACGTTGACGGACGACGATGCGACGCCGACCGCGATCACGTTGACGGTGGACGACAACAGCGTGGCCGAGGACGACGGGGCGACCACCATCACGGTGACGGCCACGGTGGATGGCGGAACCCGGTTCATCACGGACACGACGGTGACGGTGAGCGTGGCCGGGAGCGGCGCGGCGGGGGCGGTGGACTTCGCGGCGGTGTCGGACTTCGACATCGAGATCGAAGCGGGCGACGCGAGCGGTACCGGCACCTTCACGCTGACGCCGACGAACGACGCGTTCGATGAGACGAACGAGACGATCACGGTGAGCGGCACGTCAGGCAGCCTGACGGTGAGCTCGGCCACGATCACGTTGACGGACGACGACGATGCCCCGACCGCGATCACGCTGACGGTGGACGACAACAGCGTGGCCGAGGACGACGGGGCGACCACGATCACGGTGACCGCCACGGTGGATGGCGCGAGCCGGTTCGTTGATGACACCACGGTGGAGGTAAGCGTGGCGGGCAGCGGCACGGCGGGGGTGGTGGACTTCGCCGCGGTGTCGAACTTCAACATCTCTATCGGCGCCGGGGAGGCCAGCGGCACCGAAACCTTCACGCTGACGCCGACGGACGACGCGGTGGACGAGACCAACGAGACGGTGACGGTGAGCGGCTCGTCGGGCAGCCTGACGGTGAGCTCGGCCACGATCACGTTGACGGACGACGACGCGACGCCCTCGATCACGCTGACGGTGAACGACAACAGCGTGGCCGAGGACGACGGGGCGACCACGATCACGGTGACCGCCACGGTGGACGGCACGACCCGGTTCGCCGGGGCGACGACGGTGACGGTGAGCGTTGGGGGGAGCGGCACGGCGTCGGCGGTGGACTTCGCGTCGGTGTCGGACTTCGACATTACGATCGCCGCGGAGGCACAGAGCAAGACCGGGACCTTCACGCTGACGCCGACGGACGACGCGGTGGACGAGACCATCGAGACGGTGACGGTGAGCGGCTCGTCGGGCAGCCTGACGGTGAACTCGGCCACGATCACGTTGACGGACGACGAGGCCCTGCCGACGGTGACGCTGGCGTTGTCTTCGACGTCGATCTCGGAGACGGGCGGCGTGACGACGGTGACGGCGACGCTGTCGGATGCGTCGAGCGCGGCGGTGACGGTGACGGTGGGGGCGGCGGGCGCGACCGCGTCGGCGGGTGACTTCAGTCTGTCGACCGCGACGACGCTGACGATCGCGTCGGGTTCGACGACGAGCGCGGGGACCGTGACGGTGACGGCGGTGGGCGACGCGAGGGACGAGACGGACGAGACGGTGACGGTTTCGGGGACGGCGGCGGGCGGCAACAGCGTGGCGAACCCGTCGAGCCTGACGCTGACGCTGACCGACGACGACACGGCCGGGTTCGCGGTGTCGCCGTCGACGACGACGACGTCGCGGCTGCGGACGACGGAGAATGGCGGGCTCGCGACGTTCACGGTGGCGCTGGAGAGCGAGCCGACGGGGGACGTGGTGCTCGGCGTGGTGAGCTCGGACACGACGGAAGGCGCGGTGTCCGCCTCGTCGCTGACCTTCACGGCGATGACCTGGAGCACGGCGCAGACGGTGACCCTGGCCGGGGTGGACGACGCCGCCGCCGACACCGACCAGGACTACACCGTCACCCTGACGGTGAACACGACGAGCACGGTGGACGCCAACTACGACGCGCTCGCGAGCTCCCCGGTCACGGTGTATGCGAGGAACACGGACAACGAATACGCGCTGAACGTGGGTTCGGTGACGGGGACGGCGACGGAAGCGGGCGGGACGGCGGCCTTCACGGTGGCGCTGCTGACGCGGCCGTCGCAGGCGGTGACGGTATCGGTGACGAGCCGGGATACGAGCGAGGGCGCGGCGTCGCCATCGTCGCTGACCTTCGCGGCGACGGCCTGGAACACGGCGCAGACGGTGACGGTGACCGGGGCGGACGACGCCATCGACGACGGCGACGTGACCTGGGACGTGCGGCTCGACCCGTCGAGCGGCGACGCCAGCTACAACGGCCTCTCGAACGTGGACGTGTTGGTGACCACCACCGACGACGACGCGGCGCCGGGGGTGACGCTGGCGCTGTCGCCGTCGTCGATTTCCGAGAACGGCGGGATATCGACGGTGACGGCGACGCTGTCGCATCCGTCGAGCGCGGCGACGACGGTGACGGTGTCGGCGGTGACGGGCTTCTACACGGTGGGTTCGGACACGACCATCGTCATCGCGGCGGGCGAGACGGCGAACGCCACGGACACGGTGCTGGTCACGGCGGCGAACGACGACGTTCACCAGGGCGTCGGCGGGCGTTCGACGACGGTGACGGCGACGATCGCGAACGCCCGGGCCACGGCCGACGGGACGACCATGGCGGTGGGCGGCGGGGCGCTGACGCTGACCGACGACGAGAACCTGCCGGAGGTGGCGCTGGCGTTGTCGCCGTCGTCGATCGACGAGAGCGGGGCGTCGAACGTATCGACGGTGACGGCGACGCTGGACCGCGCGTCGAGCGAGGCGGTGACGGTCACGGTGTCGGCATCGCCGGGGTCGGGGACGGATTTCACGCTGTCGAGTGCGAACACGTTGACGATCGCGGCGGGTTCGACGACGAGCGCGGGGACGGTGACGATTACGGCGGTGAACAACACGACGGATGCGCCGGACAAGAGCGTGACGGTCTCGGCGACGGCGGCCGGGGGTAACGGGGTGGCGGCGCCGTCGAGCGTGACGCTGACCATCACCGACGACGAGGACCTGCCGGAGGTGACGCTGGCGTTGTCGCCGGCGACGATCGACGAGCACGACGGGACGAACCCCGGGTCGAGCACGGTGACGGCGACGCTGGACCGCGCGTCGAGCGAGGCGGTGACGCTCACGGTGTCGGCATCGCCGGGGTCGGGGACGGATTTCACGCTGTCGAGTGCGAACACGTTGACGATCGCGGCGGGTTCGACGACGAGCGCGGGGACGGTGACGATTACGGCGGTGAACAACACGACGGATGCGCCGGACAAGAGCGTGACGGTCTCGGCGACGGCGGCCGGGGGTAACGGGGTGGCGGCGCCGTCGAGCGTGACGCTGACCATCACCGACGACGAGGACCTGCCGGAGGTGACGCTGGCGTTGTCGCCGGCGACGATCGACGAGCACGACGGGACGAACCCCGGGTCGAGCACGGTGACAGCGACGCTGGACCGCGCGTCGAGCGAGGCGGTGACGCTCACGGTGTCGGCATCGCCGGGGTCGGGGACCGACTTCACGCTGAGCACGGCGAACACGTTGACGATCGCGGCCGGGCAGACGGCGAGCGCGGGGACGGTGACGATTACGGCGGTGAACGACACGACGGATGCGCCGGACAAGAGCGTGACGGTCTCGGCGACGGCGGCCGGGGGTAACGGGGTGGCGGCGCCGTCGAGCGTGACGCTGACCATCACCGACGACGAGGACCTGCCGGAGGTGACGCTGGCGTTGTCGCCGGCGACGATCGACGAGAGCGGGGCGTCGAACGTATCGACGGTGACGGCGACGCTGGACCGCGCGTCGAGCGAGGCGGTGACGCTCACGGTGTCGGCATCGCCGGGGTCGGGGACCGACTTCACGCTGAGCACGGCGAACACGTTGACGATCGCGGCCGGGCAGACGGCGAGCGCGGGGACGGTGACGATTACGGCGGTGAACGACACGACGGATGCGCCGGACAAGAGCGTGACGGTCTCGGCGACGGCGGCCGGGGGTAACGGGGTGGCGGCGCCGTCGAGCGTGACGCTGACCATCACCGACGACGAGGACCTGCCGGAGGTGACGCTGGCGTTGTCGCCGGCGACGATCGACGAGCACGACGGGACGAACCCCGGGTCGAGCACGGTGACGGCGACGCTGGACCGCGCGTCGAGCGAGGCGGTGACGGTCACGGTGTCGGCATCGCCGGGGTCGGGGACGGATTTCACGCTGTCGAGTGCGAACACGTTGACGATCGCGGCGGGTTCGACGACGAGCGCGGGGACGGTGACGATTACGGCGGTGAACAACACGACGGATGCGCCGGACAAGTCGGTGACGGTCTCGGCGACGGCGGCCGGGGGTAACGGGGTGGCGGCGCCGTCGAGCGTGACGCTGACCATCACCGACGACGAAGCTACGCCCACCGTGACGCTGGCGTTGTCACCGTCGTCGATCGACGAGAGCGGGGCGTCGAACGTATCGACGGTGACGGCGACGCTGGACCGCGCGTCGAGCGAGGCGGTGACGCTCACGGTGTCGGCATCGCCGGGGTCGGGGACCGACTTCACGCTGAGCACGGCGAACACGTTGACGATCGCGGCCGGGCAGACGGCGAGCGCGGGGACGGTGACGATTACGGCGGTGAACGACACGACGGATGCGCCGGACAAGAGCGTGACGGTCTCGGCGACGGCGGCCGGGGGTAACGGGGTGGCGGCGCCGTCGAGCGTGACGCTGACCATCACCGACGACGAGGACCTGCCGGAGGTGACGCTGGCGTTGTCGCCGGCGACGATCGACGAGCACGACGGGACGAACCCCGGGTCGAGCACGGTGACGGCGACGCTGGACCGCGCGTCGAGCGAGGCGGTGACGCTCACGGTGTCGGCATCGCCGGGGTCGGGGACGGATTTCACGCTGTCGAGTGCGAACACGTTGACGATCGCGGCGGGTTCGACGACGAGCGCGGGGACGGTGACGATTACGGCGGTGAACGACACGACGGATGCGCCGGACAAGAGCGTGACGGTCTCGGCGACGGCGGCCGGGGGTAACGGGGTGGCGGCGCCGTCGAGCGTGACGCTGACCATCACCGACGACGAGGACCTGCCGGAGGCGACGCTGGCGTTGTCGCCGTCGTCGATCGACGAGAGCGGGGCGTCGAACGTATCGACGGTGACGGCGACGCTGTCGGGTGTGTCGAGCGCGGCGGTGACGCTCACGGTGTCGGCATCGCCGGGGTCGGGGACCGACTTCACGCTGAGCACGGCGAACACGTTGACGATCGCGGCGGGTTCGACGGCGAGCGCGGGGACGGTGACGATTACGGCGGTGAACAACACGACGGATGCGCCGGACAAGAGCGTGACGGTCTCGGCGACGGCGGCCGGGGGTAACGGGGTGGCGGCGCCGTCGAGCGTGACGCTGACCATCACCGACGACGAGGACCTGCCGGAGGTGACGCTGGCGTTGTCGCCGTCGTCGATCGACGAGAGCGGGGCGTCGAACGTTTCGACGGTGACGGCGACGCTGGACCGCGCGTCGAGCGAGGCGGTGACGCTCACGGTGTCGGCATCGCCGGGGTCGGGGACGGATTTCACGCTGTCGAGTGCGAACACGTTGACGATCGCGGCGGGTTCGACGACGAGCGCGGGGACGGTGACGATCACGGCGGTGAACAACACGACGGATGCGCCGGACAAGAGCGTGACGGTCTCGGCGACGGCGGCCGGGGGTAACGGGGTGGCGGCGCCGTCGAGCGTGACGCTGACCATCACCGACGACGAGGACCTGCCGGAGGCGACGCTGGCGTTGTCACCGTCGTCGATCGACGAGAGCGGGGCGTCGAACGTATCGACGGTGACGGCGACGCTGGACCGCGCGTCGAGCGAGGCGGTGACGCTCACGGTGTCGGCGGCGCCGGTATCGTCCACGGGTGCCATGTCGGGCGACTTCACGCTGAGCACGGCGAACACGTTGACCATCGCGGCCGGGCAGACGGCGAGCGCGGGGACGGTGACGATTACGGCGGTGAACAACACGACGGATGCGCCGGACAAGAGCGTGACGGTCTCGGCGACGGCGGCCGGGGGTAACGGGGTGGCGGCGCCGTCGAGCGTGACGCTGACCATCACCGACGACGATGACCTGCCGGAGGTGACGCTGGCGTTGTCGCCGTCGTCGATCGACGAGAGCGGGGCGTCGAACGTTTCGACGGTGACGGCGACGCTGTCGGGGGCGTCGAGCGAAGCGGTGACGGTGACGGTGGGGGCGGCGGCGGTGGCCCCGGCGGTGTCGGGCGACTTCAGTCTGTCGAGCGCGAATACGCTGACCATCGCGTCGGGGAATACGACGAGTGCCGGGACGGTGACGATCACGGCGGTAGACAACAGCGACGACGAGCCGGACATACGGGTGACGGTGTCGGGGACGGTCTCGGGCGGCAACGGTGTTGCGGCGCCGTCGAGCGCGATGCTGACGATCCGCGACGACGAGGGTCCGCCGCTGGTGACGCTGGCGTTGTCGGCCGCGACGATCGACGAGAGCGGGACCTCGAACGTGACGACGGTGACGGCGCGCCTGAACCGGGCCTCGAGCTTGGCGACGACGGTCACGGTGTCGGCGGCGCCGGGGACGAACGCGGTGTCGGGCGACTACATGCTGAGCACGGCGACGACGCTGACGATCGCGGCGGGAGGTACGACGAGCACCGGCACGGTGACGGTCACGGCGGTGGACAACGCGACGGATGCGCCGGACAAGCAGGTGACGGTCTCGGGTTCGGCGTCCAACACCCAGGGGGTCACGGACCCATCCGACGTGACGCTGACCATCGCGGACGACGACGCGGCGCCGACGGCGGCGTTGTCGGTGACGTCGTCGTCGATCCCGGAGAACGGGGGTTCGACGACGGTGAGCGCGGCGCTGTCGCACCCGTCGAGCGCGGCGACGACGGTGATGGTGACCCCGGTGTCGGGCCTCTACACGGTGGGTTCGGGTTCGGGGGCGACCATCGTGATCTCGGCGGGCTCGACGACGAGCGCGGACACGGCGACGATCACCGCGGTGGACGACGCCATCGACAATGTTGGCGACCGCTCGGTGACGGTGACGGGCACGGCGGTCAACGCCTGGGCGGCGGCCGATTCGCAGACCGTGGCGGTGACCGGGGCGTCGCTGACGCTGACCGACGACGACACGGCGGGGCTCGCGGTGTCGCCGGCGCCGTCGTCGACGTCGCGGCTGCGGACGACGGAGTCGGGCGGGACGGCGGCGTTCACGGTGAAGCTGTCGAGCGAGCCGACGGGGGACGTGGTGCTCGGCGTGGTGAGTTCGGACACGACGGAAGGCACGGTGTCCGCATCGTCGCTGACCTTCACGGCGTCGGACTGGAGCACGGCGCAGACGGTGACCCTGACCGGCGTGGACGATTCTCCCACTCCCTCCAATCCCAATCCTTCCGCCGGCAACCGGCCCTACATCGTCACCCTGACGGTGAACGCGATGAGCACGGCGGACGACACGTATGACGGGCTTTCCGCGGTCATGGTGTACGCGGTGAACGCGGACAACGAGTACGGCCTGGACGTGGGTACGGTGACGGGTCAGGCGACGGAGGCGGGCGGTCAGGCGACGTTCACGGTGGCGCTCGTCACCCAGCCTTCGGCGGCGGTGACGGTGTCGGTGACGAGCCGGGATCCGAGCGAGGGCACGGCGTCGCCGGCGTCGCTGACCTTCACGGATTCGACCTGGAACACGGCACGGACGGTGACGGTGACCGGGGTGGATGACGCCACCGACGACGGTGACGTGACCTGGGCGGTGCGGCTGGACCCGTCGAGCGGCGACGACGCCAACTACGACGGCCTCTCGGACGAGTACGTGTCGATGACGACGAAGGACAACGACGACGCGCCGGCGGCGACGCTGGTGTTGACGCCTTCGAGCATCGACGAGGGCGGGACGGCGAACACCGTCGCGACGGTGACGGCGACGCTCTCGCACCCGTCGGTCGCGGCGACGACGGTGACGGTGGCGGCCGTGCCGGAGGCCCCGGCGGTGGCGGGCGACTTCACGCTGAGCGCGGCGAAGACGCTGACTATCGCGGCGGGCTCGACGACGAGCGCGGGCGTGGTGACGGTCACGGCGAAGAACAACGACGTGGACGCGGCGGACAAGACGGTGACGGTCTCGGGGACGGCGCAGAACGCCCGGGCCGCCGACGATTCGATGACGGTGGCCGTCACCCCCGCGGAGCTGACGATTACCGACGACGACGAGAAGGGGTTCGCGTTCGCGCCGGCGGAGTTTATCGAAGTGACGGAGGGCGGGGCGCCCGTCGCGTACACGGTGGCGCTGACGAGCGAGCCGGACGGGGCGGTGGCCGTGGCGGTCGCCGCGGAGGGCAACGCCTTCCTCTCGATCTCTCCCCCCAGCCTGACCTTCACTGCGGCGGACTGGAAGCAGGCGCAGACGGTGACGGTGACGGCGCAGGACGACGGGAACGACGTGGCGGAGTCGTCGTCGGTGTCGCACACGGCGTCGGGCGGCGGCTATGGCGGGGTGTCCGGGTCGCTGCCGGTGTCGGTGGAGGGCGAGACCAGGGTCAGGGTGGGCGGCGCGTCCGGGACGAGGACCTACAGGATCGCGGGCCGCCAAGTGGTGGTGCAGGTGGTGGTGAAGGACACGGCCGGCGTGCCGGAAGGAATCGAGGTGGACCTGGCGGGTCTGGCATCGGGGCCGCCCTTGACGCTGACCTTCGGGCCGCCTGACGACAACGTGCCGATGGAGAGCGACCGTTTCAGCCTGGGACCGGAGGGGTCGCGGACGGTGGTGGACATCGCCGCCTCCGAAATGCTGTCGGTGGAGGTGTGCCTGCCGGTGGAAGATGGCCTGAGTGCCGAGGCAGGGGACCGAACGTTGCTGCTGCTGCATCACGACGGCAGCGCCTGGGAGTCGGTCCCAGGAGCGGAGGCGACCTCTGGCGGGACAATGGTCTGCGCTTCCATGGTGATGTTGTTCTCGCCGTTTGCGGTGGGCTACGGGGATACGAAGCCGGAGTTCGGCGACTTCTTCATCACCTCCCTGGTGTTCACGGTGGACGAGGCCATCGATCCGATGACGCTGCCTCTGGTGAAGGAGGGGACGGGAGACCCGCCGGTGACCTACGCGCTCACGCCGGAGGAGTCACTGCCGTCCGGCCTGTCCTTCGATCTCGACGGGACCGGCGCGTGCAGGAAGGCGCGCACCCTGTGCGGGACGCCGACGGAAGTGGTGGAGACGCCGAGGACCTACAAATGGACCGCGGAGGACCGCGACGGCGACAAGACGGAGCCGCCGGTGGGCTTCACGATCGAGGTGGAAGAGGGCAGGGCGAAGGCGCGGGAGCGTCTGGCGCGAATCAACCGTTCGATCCTGCCGGAGGTGTCGCGGGCGTCGTGGGATAGCTGGACGTCGGCGGTGACGGGCCGGTTGGAGTCTTCGGGGGGTGGAGACGGTTCGGGCGGTTCGGGCGAGGGTCTGGCCGCGTCGCTGGCCGGGTTCTTGCGGGCCAACGAACAGGCCCTGGAAGAGGACGGCGAGTCGTGGAAGGAGTTGTTGAGCGGTCAGTCGTTCGCGGCGGCCCTTGGTGGCGAGGGTGAAGGGGCGGGAACGGGCATTGGGCAGTCCGTCACCGTGTGGGGTGCGGGGGACCGCCGCCACCTGTCGCGGGACGTCCCCTCGCTGAAGTGGTCGGGTGAGCTGTTCGCGGCCCACCTGGGGGCGGACGCGGACTTCGGCTCCGGGGTCACGGGCGGGGTTGGGGTCTCGTGGTTCGAGAGCCGTGTGGATTACGTGGACCGTGGCGAAGACGAGCCGGTCGAGGGCGTGCACCGGAGCCGGATGGCGAGCGTGAGTCCGTATGTGGGGTGGTCGTGGGAGGAGGGCTCGCGGCTGTGGGGGTCGGTGGGCTACGGTTCGGGGGAGATCGAGATCGACGACAAGGACCTGCTGGAGCGTTTCGGGCGGCAGACGAGCGACAGTGAGTTCGTGGCCGCGGCGGCGGGAGGCGCGATGCGCCTGGCGTCGGACGGGTCGGGGTGGGTGGACCTGAAGGGAGAAGGGCAGGTGACGCGCTACGCGGTGGACGACAACGGGGATCTGATCGCGGGGTTGTCGGTGAAGACGCAGCGGCTGCGGGTGTCGGCGCAAGGGTCGAGGGAGTACGCGCTGGACGGTGGGGCGCGGCTGTCGCCGTCGGGGGAGTTGGGGGTGCGCTGGGACGGTGGAGACGGAGCGACGGGTGCCGGGGTGGAGGTCGGCGGGGGGGTGTCGTGGACCGGTCCGGGCCGGGGTCTGACGCTGGAGGTCGATGGGCGTTGGCTGTTGGCGCACCGGAGCGCTCTGGAGGAGTGGGGTCTGTCGGGCGGGTTGAGGCTCGAGCCTCGGGCGAACGGTCGTGGGTTGTCGCTGAGCGTGCGTCCGGCGTGGGGCAATGCGGGGAGCGGTACGTCGCGGTTGTGGGAGGAAGGCATGGCGGCGGGGCGTGGGGAGACGTCGGAGGAGCGTTCGGGGGCGGTCCTGGAGGCGGAGGTGGGGTACGGAGTGACTGCGTTCGGGGGATTCGGGGTGGCGACGCCCTACACCCGGTTCGGGCAGGCGCGGGAGGAGCATCGTTACGGGTTGGGGTGGCGGCTGAACGGGCGTTCGGGAGATGCGTTCGAGCTGGATCTGGGAGCTTGGCGCCGCGAGCCGCGGAACGGGGACCGTCCCGAGCACGGGGTGAGCCTCAATCAGCGCCTGCGCTGGTAGACGCGGTGGAGCGCACCCTTGAATTCAACGAATGGTTTCCATCGGGGAAGCTGCCGCCCAGGACCGGACGCCGTCATGGGGATGGTTGTTGGGAGGCAAAGGAAGGCGCGGCGTGATCGATCTGGTACTGCTCAGGCACGGCGAGAGCGTCTGGAACCGGGAGAACCGGTTCACGGGATGGACCGACGTCGATCTCACCCCCCGGGGCGAGGAGGAGGCGCGCCGGGCGGGCCGGCTGCTCGCGGAGGCAGGCCATACGTTCGACGTCGCCTGTACCTCGCTCCTGAAGCGGGCGATACGGACCCTGTGGCTCGTCCTCGACGAAATGGACCTGACGTGGATCCCGGTCCACCGGAGCTGGCGGTTGAACGAGCGCCATTACGGCGCCCTGCAGGGTCTCGACAAGGCACGGACGGCCGCGGAATACGGGGACGCGCAGGTGCTCGTCTGGCGGCGCAGCTACTCGACGCCGCCGCCCGCGCTCGCACCCGGTGACGAACGCCATCCGCGCGGCGACCCGCGCTACGCCGCTCTGAGCGACGCCGAGCTGCCCCTGACGGAATGCCTGAAGGACACCGTGGCACGGTTCCTCCCCTTCTGGCACGAGCGGATCGTGCCCGAGCTCGGGGCCGGGAAACGGGTGCTGATCGCGGCACACGGGAATTCCCTGCGGGCGCTGGTCAAACATCTCGACGGCGTGTCCGGCGACGAGATCGTGCACCTGAACATCCCCACCGGGGTCCCCCTCGTGTACCGCCTGGACGACGATCTGAACGCGATCTCCCATGAATATCTCGGCGATCCGGACGAGGTCCGCCGAGCCATGGAATCGGTGGCGGCCCAGGGCAGGGCGCGCGACGGATGAGTGGAGGGCCGGCGATCGATCGCCGGCGGCAACCGGCCGTGGCTCTCAGCCGAGCCAGATCGCGATCAACCCCAGATCGTCTTCGGAGAGGGTGCCGGCCGCACGCTTGAGCCGGAGCACGTCGAGGACATAGCCGTACCGCGCCTCGGCGAGGTCGCGGCGTGCGCGGAACAGGTCGCGTTGCGCGCCGAGCACGTCGACCGAGGTCCGGGTTCCCACCTGGAATCCCGCCTCGACCGCTTCCGCGGCCGCTTGGCTCGACCGAACCGCCTGCTCGAGCGCATGCACCCGGGAGATGCCGGAGTTGACGCCGAGATATGCGCCCCGCGTCTCACGCTGCGCGCGGCGCCGCTCGCGTTCGAGCACGTCGAGGGTTTGCTGATGGCGATGCCGGCTCTCACGGGTGCGCGAGAGAATCGACCCGCCGGCATAGAGGGAGAGGTTCAGCCGCAGGCCGACGGTCACGGGCCTGGTCCGGCCGACTCTCGACGTGCTGTCGTTATTAAGACCGAACGAGCCGACGGCGTCGAGGGTGGGGGAGTGGCCGGCCTGGATTCGCTCGATCTCCCGGCGGGCCGTCTCCGTGGCGTGCCTCGCGGCGAGGAGGCGCAGGTTCCGGTCGAGTGCAATCTCCGTCCACTTGTCGATGTCCTCCGGCTCGGGCGTCACGAGATGCATTTCCGTCAACCGCGCAAGCTCCTCCTGGTACTTGCCGGTGGTCTCCCGCAGGGCCTCGCGGGCGATGTCGAGCGCATTCTCCGCGGCGATGAGCTGGGCTCTCGAGAGGTCGAACCCCGCCTTGGCCTCTTCGACGTCGGTGATCGGGATCAGTCCGACCTCGAACCGTTGCCGACTCTGCGCGAGCTGCTGCTCGAACGCCTCCAGGGTTGCCCGTGCGAAGCCGAGCTCGTCCTCGGCCTCCAGCACCCCGAAGTACCGCTCGGCCACCCGCACCACGAGATCCTGGCGTGCGGCGGCGTAGAGCGCGTCGGCCCTCGCGATCCGGCTGTCGGCCTGGGCAAGGGCGATACGCCGATCGCGGCGGTAGATCGGCTGCGCGACTTCGAGGGTGGCGTTGTCGGATCGAAAATCGGGCCGCTGTTGTGTGTCGTTCCACAGCCTGGCCACCGATACGCTGGCGTTCGGGAGGAGGTCCGCCCGCGCCTGCGGACGGACCTCCAGGGCGGCGCGGTGGATCGCGCCCGCGGCGAGGAATTCCGGGTCGCTCGTGAGGGCGAGCCTGAAGACCTCGACGAGGTTTTCCGCCGGTGCCGCCGACGACGCCGCCACCAGGAACGCACCCGCTCCGAGCGCCCGCGCCACACGTCCGGCGAGGGTGGTCACAGAACGAACCGTCCCGGCGCGTCGGCGCCCGCGAGCGGAGGCAACACCGTCTCGAACATGCTTTTCCGGGTCCATTCGCGTTCTCCGATGCGCTGCACGAGGGTCGCTTCCATCGCCGGCGCGGCCCCGATCACGACGAAGAGTCGGCCGCCGACCGCAAGCTGCTCCTCGAACGCCGGCTCCCGCACCGGCACCGAGCCGCCGACCACGATTGCGTCGTACGGCGCACCCCGGTCCCGACCGCGGCGGCCGTCGCCGACTTCCACCGTGGCGTTTCCGACGCGATGGGCGGCGAGGTTCGCCCGGGCCCGCTCCGCGAGCGCAGGTTTCAGCTCGACACCGGTGACGTGGGCCGCACGCTGGGCGAGCAGCCAGGTAAGAAACCCGCTGCCGGCGCCGATCTCGAGCACCCGTTCCTCGGACCCGATCCCCAGTGCTTGCAGGAGCCGGCCTTCGACCTTGGGAGGCAGCATCGCCTCTCCGTGCCCGATGGGGACGGCGGTGTCGGCGTAGGCGAGGCGGCGGTATTCGTTCGGCACGAAGGCGTCGCGCGGCGCCCGCTCCATCAGGTCGAGCACGGTCCGATCGAGCACTTCCCAAGGCCGGATCTGCTGTTCGACCATGTTGAAGCGCGCGCGCTCGAAATCCATCGCGGAGCCTGCCTGCCGTGTGTATCGCGCCGGTAGTATACACCTGCCAGTAGCATAAAAAGCTATCGAAGACGCCTGTTCGTGCTGCGATGGCAGGGTGGAACGCATGCCGCGCCGGTATAGCTCATCCTCACTGGGAGTGAACATGAACTGGACCGTCCAGTATGCGGAATACTACTTGTACAGAAGCGTTTCGCGCACCAATGCATATGAGTTTATGCAACAATCGGGTACAGATTCCAAGGCCGTTCCTTGTCCGCGGCGTGACCCGGATCGGGTCTCCCGGAGGCGTTGAACCGGCCCGGGCAAGGGCGGCGAGGAGCCGTTTCCCGAAGGAAGGGAGCCGGAATCCGGACGGCGAAGGGGCACTGGCCGACGATGCGGCTGACGGGAATGGTCTCGATATGGATCCTGACCGGACCCGAAGGATTGCCATCCCGTCGATCCGGAACGAACGTCCTCGGCGCTCGGGACGGTTCGCGCCGATCACCCCCCGGCGCTCGGGACGGTCCGCACCGATCCCCCCGGCGCTCGGGACGGTTCGCGTCGATCCCCCCCGGCGCTCGGGGACGGTCCGCGTCGATTACCCCCCGGCGCTCGGGGACGATCCCGCGCCGATCGCCGCCGCCAGCGGATCGGTGCGCGAAATCCCGCCGTCCGGTTTCGATTCGACGGCCCCGAGCCGGGTTTCATCCGAGCCGGCGGCCGCCCTCGCGCCCCCGGACGGATCGGCGAAGCTGTCGTTGAGGCGCTGCACGAACCGGTCCGCGTCCGCCACCACCTCCGCGATACGCCGGCGCGCACCCCGGCCCCAGCCGGCCGGCGAGCCGGCCATGATCGGCCGCCACGCCTTCGTGCTGTGGTTGAAAGCCCGAGCGGCCCATGCCCGTGCATCGTCGGGGAGGTTCGGATCGCGGGCGATGCGGCGGGCGACGAGCCGGGCCGAGAGCTTGCGGACGAGGTGGTGCAGGTAGGCGCCGGCCGCCACGAGCACGATGACGAGCGCCATGAGCCAGGGCGTCGAGGAGATGGGCTCGAACCACGGTGCGGAGAACCGGAGCCCTTCCCACCAGCCCGCCGGGATGGTCCATGCCGCGAACGCGGCGAGGAGTACGCCGAAGACCGCGGCGTCGCTCCAGAGCACTGCCCGTTTCCATGACGCCTTCGCCGCTTCGACCGCCGGCACGACGCGCTGCTCGATCGCCTTCGCGGTCTTCTCGAGCACACCGATGACGCGGTACGCGCGCTCGATCTCCACTTGGTGGATGCGCCCGTAGATCTCGGCGGCGTCCTCCTCGCGCTTGGTCTCGAAGCGCTGCCGGAGCTGCGGATCGTCGATCGGCGGGGCGACGTCGGGGTTGTAGATGCGGTAGAAGCGGCCGGCGGTGAGGCCGGCCTGGGCCAGCGCGCGCTGCCATGCCGCGAAGACGTCCTCGGGGTTGTCCTCGCGCGCCGCGTTGTCGATCTGGTTGAGGATGTAGAGGAACTTGCTCGAATCCGGCCGGTGGATGGTGTTCCCCACCAGATGGCGCAGGGTGTCCTGCATCGCCCCCGGCTCGGGATGCCGGGCATCGAAGAACACCAGCACCAGATCGGACAGGTCGATGATGTGGTCGGTGATGCGCAGCGTCGCGTTGCGTTGTTCGTCGGCGTCGAACCCCGGGGAATCGACGAGGATCTTCCCCCTCAACGCTTCGCTCCGACAGGTCTTGAGCTGGAGGTAGGCGTCGATCCGCCGCCCCTCGCCCTCGGCCACGCTCTCGATGTCGCGGCTGACCTGGTAGAACGGGAAGCGCGGGTCGGCGTCGAGTGCGAGGCCGGGGAGCGTCCGCGGCGGATCGTCGGCGCCGAAGCAGATGACCGTGAACTTGTCGTCCACCGCCTGGTTCCCGCTCGTCTGGAGCCGAACCTGCAGGAAGTAGTTGATGAACGAGGACTTTCCCGAGGAGAAGGTGCCGAGCACGGCCACCAGCGGCCACCACGGGATCCGGGTCGCGAACGACTCCTCGCGGGAGAGGATCCCCAACCGGTACGCCACCCGGTCGAGCTTGCGAAAGCTCTTCACGACGTCGAGGAGCAGGGGATGTTCCCGTTCCAGATGCGTTTCGAGCGTGGCGATGCGGTCCTCGATGGCGGAGGGGCTGCCTTTCCCGGAAAGACCCGGGAGCTTGCGAAGATACGTCCCGAACGTGGAGAGGCACTGCTCGACGGGGGAGGGCGCGGCGGGCATGGCGGGCGCTCCTTGGGGCCGGCCCCGTGTTTCCGGGGATGGCAGGCGGATGGCGGCGGGCGCCCCGGACGGCGCGGGTTCAGTCGGCGTCGTCGGACGGCTCGGACTTCATGCGGCGGAGAGGCCGAGCCCCTCGAGCAATCCGCCAATCCGCGAAGTTTCCTTCTCCACGGAGGTCAGACGTTCTTCAATCTGCTCGAAGCGTTTGTCGATGCGCGAGCCCTGCCGGAGGATCAGCCCGGCGAGGGCGATCGTAGCGCCGATGACGGCGATGGTTTCCTGGGACAGGCCTTCCATGCACGGAACGTTACGCCAGCGAGCCCGGCAAGGCAACGCCGGAGAGGCCGATCCCATCGAGCAATCCACCAATCCGCGAAGTTACCTTTTCCACGGAGGTCAGGCGTTCCTGAATCTGCTCCAAGCGCCTGTCGACCAGGTCGAAACGTCACTTCCCGCCGGCTCCTGCTTTTCAACTGCCGGACCGGCGATACGAGGATGCTTGGCCGACCCGTTTCGCGAGGATCGATGCGGAAAGCCGCGCCGCCGACTCGCTGCCCCCCGCGTTTGGCGTCAGGGTTCGGTCCCGGAACGGACCCAGTCGCCGGATTTTCCGCCGCGCTTCTCGACGAGGCGGACCGACTCGATGATCATCCCCCGATCCACCGCCTTGCACATGTCGTAGACCGTGAGCAGGGCGACCTGGGTTGCGTTGAGCGCCTCCATCTCGACTCCGGTCGGGCCGATCGTCTCGACCCGTGCGCGGCATTCCACGCGGCTGCGCGGCTCGTCCGGCCACAGCTCGACCTCGACCCGGGTGAGGACGATCGGATGGCACAGGGGTACGAGGTCGGCGGTACGCTTCGCGGCCATGATGCCCGCAAGTCGGGCTACCCCGATGACGTCGCCCTTGCGATGGCCTCCGGAGACGATGAGCCGCAGGGTGTCGGCCTGCATCCGGATGCCGCCCCGCGCGACCGCGACGCGGTGGGTGGCGGGCTTCGCCGCCACGTCGACCATGCGGGCGTGGCCTTGCGCGTCGAAGTGGGTCAGGGTGTCGCTCATCGGGTGCGGGACACGCGGTGATGGACGGATAGGGGTGCCGACTCCTCCTTGCCCGGCGATAATATCAGCCTGAATCATTCGACGGCGGATCGCAGATGACGATCACGGTGAAGTTCTTCGCGAGTCTGCGCGAAGCGGTGGGCCGCGGGGAGGTCGAGGTCGATGCCGCCCGCGCGGAGACCGCCGAAGGTGCGTGGCGCCTCGCGGCCGGGGGGAAGCCGATCCCCGACAACGTCCTCGTGGCCGTGAACCTGGAGTACACGCACCTCGGCGCATCGGTCCAGGCCGGTGACGAAGTCGCGTTCTTCCCGCCGGTCACCGGAGGTTGAAGCGTTTGGCGCTGCGCCGCGCGCCGGATCGCCGGAGCCACATCAATACAGAATATATGAAAAATATGATATTTATCAATTCATAAATTCGGAAATTTAATGTAAATCATTAAATAATTCTCGATGATTCGGAGAGCCGGATCAGGCACCTGCAAGCCAAGCCGCCGCGCCGTCCGTGCAGTGAGGAGGATGATCGGAGGCTCCGGGCGGAACATGCCTCGGGGGCAGGCGCGGGCTCCGGACGGCGCCGGGCTCAAACGTCGAGCGCCGCGTGGACGCCGCGGTACACCTCGGCGAGACGGGCGTCGGCCAGCGGCCGGTTGTGCCGGTCGGTGACGTAGAAGACGTCTTCCGCGCGTTCCCCGAAGGTGGCGATCTTCGCGTTGTGGATGCGGACCCGGGCATCCGCGAGCGCCCAGCCGATGCGCGCGAGCAGCCCCGGCCGGTCGGCCGCGATGACTTCCATGACCGTGTGCTGGTTCGATGTGTCCCGCGTGAAGTTGACCTCCACCGGGATCGTGAAGTGCTTGAGCTGGCGCTTCGCGAGCAGGCGCACCTTTCTCGGCACGCCGGCCGGCTCGCGCAGTCCGAGCCGCAGGGCGGTACGGATCTCCTCGTGGCGGGACCTGACCGCGGAGGACGCCGCGATGTCCTCGACCACGTACGAGTCGAGGGTCATGCCGTGATTCGCGGTGATGATCCTGGAATCGAGCACCGTGAGCCCCAGCCGTCCCAGAATCGAAGCGCTGGCCGCGAAGAGAAACTCCCGATCCGGCGCGTAGACGAAGATCTCGATGCCTCCGCGCCCGTTCCGGACCAGCACCAGCGGGACGTCGGCAGCGCCAGCATCGAGAATGTTCGAGGTATGCCAGCGGATCTCGTCCGCGGAGTGGCGCAGGAAGTAGTCGTCCCCGAAATTATCCCACAGCGCCGCAGCCTGCTCCGTGCCGATTCCGATATCGGCGACGAGACGGCCGGCTTCATCCCGGGTCTCGCGTACGAGCTCGGCCCGCTCGATCGGGTTCTCGAGTCCGCGTATCAACGCGCGCACCGTCGATCGGTACAGGTCGTGCAGCAGGGCGCCCTTCCAGTCGTTCCAAAGCCCGGGATTCGTGCCGCGGATATCCGCGATGGTGAGAAGGTAGAGGTAGTCGAGGTGGACGTGGTCGCCGACCGTCGCGGCGAACTCGGACACCACCGCGGGATCGCTGATGTCACGGCGCTGGGCGGTGATCGACATCAGCAGGTGATACCGGACCAGCCACGCGACCAGCCCGGTGTCGTATTCGCTGAACCCGTGCAGAGCGCAGAACTCGCGAGCCAGATCGGAACCGAGTTCGGAGTGATCGCCGTTGCGCCCCTTGGCGACGTCGTGGAACAGCCCCGCGACGTAGATGAGCTCCGGCTTGGGCAGCCGCGCAAAGATATCCGCGCAGTGGGGGAATTCGTGGTAACGCGCGGGGTCGGCGAACATCCTCAGGTTGCGGACCACGAACAGCGTGTGCTCGTCGACGGTGTAGACGTGGAACAGGTCGTACTGCATCTGCCCCGCGACCTGGTCGAAGACGGGAAGATAAGCGCCGAGGATTCCGTAGCGGTGCATCCGGCGCAGCTCGTGGTTGATGCCCCGCGGTTGGCGCAGGATCTCGAGAAAGAGGCTGCGGGCGCGGATGTCGGCCCGGAACCCGTCGTCGATCCGGTGCCGGTTGGCGCGGATGAGGCGGATGGTCGAGGCGCGCACCCCTTCGAGATCGGGATGCTGCTGCAACAGCAGGAACACCTCCAGCAGGGCGAAGGGATAGCGGCGGAAGACGTCCTTGCGGGTGACCTCCACGTAGCCGTTGACGGCTTGGAAACGCCGGTTGAGCGGCCTGATGCGATCACGGCGTCGGACGTGGAGGATTGCTTCCTCGAAGTGCTCGAGCAGCATCTCGTTGAGACGTGACAGCTCCATCACCTCGCGGTAGTAGCGCTTCATGAGGCGCTCGACCCCGAGCCGATCGCCGTCGTCCTCGAACCCCAGCATCCGGGCCAGGTGTCGCTGGTGATCGAACAGGAGCCGATCCTCGGCGCGCCGGGTCAGGAGGTGCAGCGCGAAACGCACCCGCCACAGGAACCGCCGGCCGGACTCCAGGGCGTCGAGCTCGCTCGCGGTGAGGAAGCCGTGATCGACCAGCTCACCGAGGGTCTCCGTCCCGAAATGCCGCCTCGCGACCCAGGCAATGGTCTGGATGTCGCGCAGGCCGCCCGGACCCTCCTTGACGTTCGGCTCCAGGTTGTAGCCGGTGTCGTCGAACTTGTGATGGCGGGCGCGCTGCTCCGCCATCTTGGCCTCGAAGAACCTCCGGCTCGACCAGATCCACCTCGGGCCCGTTCGCTCGTGCATCCGCGCGAGCAGGTCCGCGGACCCGCATACGAGCCGGCCCTCCATGAGGTTGGTGGCCACGGTGACGTCGCGCCTCGCCTCGTTCACGCACTCGCCTACGGTCCGTACGCTGTTTCCGACCGCAAGCCCGATGTCCCACAGGAACGCGAGAAAATCCCTGACCTTCTCGCTTTCACCGCCACCCATCGCCCTGGGTGTGAGGACGAGCAAGTCGATGTCGGAGCCCGGGTGCAGCTCGCCGCGGCCGTAGCCGCCGACCGCGACCAGCGCGCGGCGGGTGTGACTGTCGAGTCCGAACCGGTGCCAGGCGAGCGCGAGGACGCAGTCCACGACCCGCGAACGGGCCTCGACGAGCGCGGCAACCGGGTCGCCCCGGCGGAAGCGCGCCTCCAGGCGCGACCGCGCTGCCGCGACGGTGTCGCGAATTTCCGGCAGTGGCGTGCGCACGTCACCGGGAGCGGCAAGCGCTCCGGATACATCGTGAGGACGCGGTTCCGGGGCCGTTGTGCGCCGGTCGTCCATTGCGCCTTGCGTTCGCTCGACGTCCACGGAGCCGCTGAACCGGGGGAAGTCTCAGCGCGCGCGCAGCAATCTTGCGCGCTCGCGCTCCCAGTCGCGATTCCTGTCCGCCGCGCGCTTGTCGTGCTGCTTCCTGCCCCGGGCCATCGCGAGAAGAACCTTCGCGCGGCTTCGCGTCCAATGCATGTCCAGGGCGATCAAGGTGTAGCCGCGCCGCTCGACGGCGCCGGTGAGCCGGGAGATCTCGTCGCGCTTCAACAGCAGCTTCCGGTCGCGTAGCGGATGCGCGGTCACGTGGGTCGACACCGTGGGGAGTGGGGTGATGTGCGCTCCGAGGAGCCAGATCTCACCGTCCCGGACCGTGGCGAAGCTGTCGCGAAGCTGAAGGCGCCCGTCACGGAGGCTCTTCACCTCCCATCCCTCCAGCGCGATCCCCGCTTCGAGCGTGCTCTCTATCGCATAGTCGTGCCGCGCCTTGCGGTTGCGGGCTATGACGTTCGATGGTGCGCTTCTGGCCATGGTCCGAGGGCAGGGGGAAGGGGCTGCACATGTTAACCCCTGGCGGCGCCGTGGTTGCGCGGACGGGGGTTCCGCCGGCAATTCCCGCCAAGTCCGAAAACGCCCATCGAACCATCACGGCCCGACGTTCGGACGGTCGGGAAGGTCGCGAAATCCCGATGACGCCACGGTGTCCGGGGCGTTGGCGGGAATTGCCGAGGTTCCGTTTGCGGGCCGGGGCAGAGGGTCGGGGTACGTGGCCGCGTTGTGCTACCCTGCCGGCTGAAGGCCCATGGGGGAAGGTGGCGTCGTGCCAAGGCCCCGGGGCGGCCGGCCCCCTGTTCCCGCCCCGATCTCCCGCGATCCCTGAAGAGGGCGCAATGGGCCAGGGAGCTGAACCGCGCCACGCGGTGCAGTTGCCGGGTATCTTCGTCGCGCACGACGCCGGCCCGGGCACGACACGAGGCCTCCATCGAAGATGCCCCGAATCTCCCGATCCGCCGACGTCCCGTTTCCCGCACCGGACATGTTCAGCCTCGTCGCCGACGTCGAGCGTTACCCGCGGTTTCTTCCCTGGTGCCGATCCGCGACGGTGCACGCCCGCACCCCGACGGTAGTGACCGCGAGCCTGGAAATCGCGCGCGGACCCTTCAGGAAGTCGCTCACGACCCGCAACCGGATGGTGGATGCGGAACGTATCGACATCGAGCTGGTCGATGGACCGTTCTCCCATCTGGACGGCCGTTGGTCGTTCGCCGGGATCGCGGCACGCCGCTGCAAGGTAGAACTCGATATGCGGTTCGAGGTATCGAACCGGATGCTGGCGCGGGTGCTGACGCCGTGGTTCGAAGAGGCCGCGGGAACCATGGTGGATGCGTTCTGCCGGCGCGCCTGCCAGGTGTACGGTTCAAGGTAGTGGAAGAATGCGCGTCGAGCTGGCCTACGCGGACCCGGAACGAGAGGTTCTGATCGGCATCGAGGCGCGCCCCGGGAGCTCCGTGCTCGACTGCGTCGAGCGCTCGGGATTGTTCGATCTGGCGCCGGGGCTGCGCGACGCCGGACCCCGATTCGCGATATTCGGCCGTTGCGTCGAGCCGGCCGCCCCGGTGTCGGAAGGTGATCGCATCGAGGTGCTGCGTCCCCTGCGGATCGACCCGAAAGAAGCTCGCCGCTTGCGTGCACGTCGTTCACGCGGCGCGTGATCGGTTGCTGCGCAACGCTGATGCGTGGCCGGCTTCCCGGCCTCGGGCGAACCTCGATCCCCCTTGTCGCCCGGAGTCCTTCGTGCCTACTCTGCCGCCGGCTGCGTGCCGCCCGCGGTGTCGGCGTCCGCCGGATCGTCGTCCCGTTCGAGGAAGTCCGGGGTGAACTTGTCCAGGAGCCCTTCGCGGGGTTGGCGATTCGGGACTTTGACCAGCGTCTGGGTGCGTTCCGCCGCCGACCCTGGTGCGACGCCGGGATCGAGGCGGTCTTCGATGCGGACGAGCCGATCGTCGATGAAGTACACGGATACGCGCTGCCTCACTTCCTCTCCGGAGCCTCGGCGCAGGCTGTAGACGTAGTCCCATCGGCCCTGGTTGAACGGATCGACGAGGAGCGGGGTACCCAGGATGAAAAGTACCTTGCGGCGCTCCATCCCGATCTCGATCCGGTCCAGCATTTCCTTGTCGACGACGTTCCCCTGCTGGATGTCGATGCGATAGACGCCCGGGAATCCCGGAAGCTCCGGTAGTGCTGGGAGCTCCGGCAGCGCGGGCATCTCGCATCCGCCGCTGATACCGGCCGCTACCATCGCGAACAGCATGGCGGCCTTCGGTGGGAGCCGCCTCGTCCGCGAGACGGCGTTCCGGTCATGGTCCATCGAGCATCTCCCTCGCATGGGCGAGCGTCTTCGGCGTGATCCTCTCGCCCCCGAGCATGCGGGCAATCTCCTCGGCCCGGCCGTCGCCGCATACCGGGATGACCCCGACGCCGGGGGTCCCGTCACGCGCGAGCGATTTCTCGACGACGGCCTGATGGTGGGCCCGTGCGGCGACCTGGGGAAGGTGGGTCACGCATAGTACCTGATGTGATTCCCCCAGCGTGCGCAACTGTCGGCCGACGATCTCCGCCACCCGGCCACCGATGCCGACGTCGGCCTCGTCGAACACCAGGGTCGGCGCCACCGAACCGTGCGCGCTCGACACCTGGATCGCCAGGGAGATCCGGGACAGCTCGCCCCCCGATGCCACCTTCGAGAGGGGGCGGGGAGGCTGGCCGTGACCCGCGCTCACCATGAACTCCACCCGGTCCGTGCCGCTCTTCGAAAAGGTGTCGCCGTCCAGCGCCCGGACGTCGACCGCGAAGCTCCCGCCCGGCATGCCCAGCTCGCGCATCTTCGCGGTCACCCGCAGCGCGAGCGCGCCGGCGGCCTTGCCGCGCGACGCGGTGAGCCGGCCGCACAGCGCACGGTGCTCTTCCTCGACGTCCGCGATCTCCCGCTCGATCTCGCCCGCCCGCTGCTCGCCGGAGGCGAGCCGGTCGATCTGCTCGCGCAGATTCCCGGCGTGGGCGGGCAGTTCGTGCGGCGGGACGCGGTGCTTGCGGGCGAGATCGTGGATGGTCCCGAGGCGGCGCTCCACCTCGGAGAGCCTCCGGGGGTCGAGGTCGAACCCCTCCGTCATGTCGCGCAGGGCGGAGGCCGCCTCGGTCACGTTGATCGCCGCAGCCTCGATCATGTCGAGGATCCCGCGGGCGCGGGGGTCGTGGCGCGCGACGGCTTCGAGGTCGCGGCGCACGTCGCCGAACATGCCTGCCGCCGAGTGCTCGTGATCGCTGTCGAGCCGCTCGAGCACCCGGCGGCAGCCGTCGAGGATCGATCCTGCGTTCGCGAGCCGGCGCTGCTCGGCCGCGAGTGTCTCGGATTCGCCTTCGCCGAGATCCAGCCTTTCGAGCTCGTCGAGCTGGAAGCACAGGAAGTCGAGTCGGGAGGCGCGGTCCGTGCCGATCGCGGCGAGTCCGGCCAGTTCGTGCCGCAATTCCTGCCACCGCCCGGCCGCCTCCGCCACCCGGTCGAGCAGCGCGTGGTGACCTCCGAAATCGTCCAGGAGGAACCGCTGGCGATCCCGGTCGAGCAACAGGTGGTGCGCGTGCTGACCGTGGATGTCGACCAGATGCCCACCGAGTTCGCGTAGCGCCTGTGCGGGTATCGGACGGTCGTTGACGAACGCACGGGATCGGCCGCCGGGGCCGATCACGCGCCGCACGATGCACTCGCCGGCGCCGTCGTCCAGCTCGCGTCCGGCGAGCCATGCCCGGACCGGCGTGTTCGAGCCCGTCTCGAACACGCCGCAGACCTCGGCACGCTCGGCGCCGGCGCGGATCATCTCCACGCCGGCCCGGGCCCCGACGAGAAGCCCCAGCGCGTCGACGAGGATCGACTTCCCCGCGCCCGTCTCGCCGGTGAGCGCCGTCATCCCCGGCGCACAGTCGAGCTCCAGGCGGTCGATGACCGCCAGCGACCGGATCGTCAGGTGCGAGAGCACGACGGGCGCCGTTCGTCCCATGCCGTTGCTTCCGGACGCGCCGTCGGGATCCCCTGGCATACCACCCGGATCCCCCGGCCCGATGCCGCATTCGCGCTCAAAACCCCTGGCCCCAGTGCAGCTTCGTCCTCAGTGTCGCGTAGTATTCGTGGCCGGGGGGATGGATGAGGCGAAGATCGGGGCGGTGCTTGCGGATCAGGATGCGGTCGCCGGCCGCCAGTTCCGCCGCCGTCTGCCCGTCACAGGAGAGCTGCACGCCGGTCTCCGCGCCGTGTCCCAGCACGACCTCGACCACGCTCCCGCCACCGACCACGATGGGGCGGCTCGACAGCGTATGCGGGCAGATCGGGACCAGCACGACGGCATCGAGCGAAGGGTGCAGGATAGGCCCTCCCCCGGACAGCGCGTACGCGGTCGATCCGGTCGGGGTGGCGACGATCAGCCCGTCCGAGCGCTGGCTGTTCACGAGGTGGCCGTCGATGTACGTCTCGAACTCCACGAGCCGGGCCATGTTGCCCTTGTGGGTGGCCGCCTCGTTCAGGGCGAGGCCCGAGAAGACGCGGCCGTTCCCGCGTTCGACGGTCACGTCGAGCAGGAAGCGCCGCTCTTCGATGAAGTCGCCGTCGAGGATCTCGTTCAGTCGGACCGGCATCTCGTCCGGCATCACGTCGGCGAGGAAGCCGAGGCGGCCGAGGTTCACGCCAAGCAGC
Organism: uncultured Gammaproteobacteria bacterium; assembly: GCA_958295465.1. Classification (GTDB taxonomy): domain Bacteria; phylum Pseudomonadota; class Gammaproteobacteria; order HK1; family HK1; genus HK1. Next base: position 4,045,097 of record OY282353.1, on the reverse strand, counting down.
GGCGCCTCCTGATTGGCCAGGGAGCGGGCCGCGCTCAGGAACGTCCCGTCGCCGGCGACCACCACGATGAGGTCGCACCGTCGGCCGAGCCTGCCGCGCGCGACGATGGGCAGGTCACCGCCGGGATATGCGCCGCGGCTCTCGTCGTCGAGCACGACGTCCAGTCCGCGGGCGCGCAACAACCCGATCAGCCGTCCCAGCGTTTCGCCTGTCCGGGGATCGCCATGCTTCGCAATGAGCCCGACGGTCCGGAACATGGGACTGTGCAGAGTCTGTGCGTGCTCGGTGGCCACGCCATGGTCGGGGTCGTCGAAGCCTTGGGCGACAGTATCATGACCGTTCCGACAGGTGCGAGCGGGCGGCGCTTTTGCACTGCCGCGGGACGGGTGCTAGCCTGCCCGCCTCACCCGCCCGCAACGCGAGGATGTGGAGATGGCGCCGGACTTCCCGATGCGGGCGCGGATCAGGTCGCGAGCCGGAAGAAGACGGATGCGCCATCCCTCCCCGGTCTGCCTCCGTGTCGGACCGCATTCCGGAACGTCCGCCATCTCCGGCGTCTCCGAGCCTCCGGCCACAAGCGGCTGACGAATGCCGCCCCGGCCTCCCCCCGTTCGGCCGCCCGAACTTCGAGACAAGGGGTTCCCGGCGCCGGAGGCGGTGTTGAACGAACGTGCCCAACACCTGTTCCGGGTGCTCGTGGAACGCCACATCGGCAGCGGACAGCCGGTAGGCTCCCGCACCCTGTCCCGCGATTCAGGGCTCGATCTGAGCCCCGCGACGGTGCGCAACGTCATGGCGGACCTGGAGGACCTCGGCCTGCTGTGCTCGCCGCACGTCTCCGCCGGCCGGGTTCCCACCGTCCAGGGCTATCGGTTCTTCGTCGACAGCCTGCTCAAGGTCGCGCCGATCGACCATGACGAGCTGGAGCACCTGCGCTCGCGTCTGGAGATCAAGGGCGAACGCGAGTCGCTGATGGACGCCGCGACGTCGCTCGTCTCCGAGGTGACCCACATGGCCGGGATCGTGACCCTGCCGAAGCAGGAGCGCCTGATCCTGCGCCACGTCGAATTTCTCGCGCTCTCGCCCGAGCGTGTGCTGGTCATTCTCGTCGTCAACGGATCCGACGTCCAGAACCGGGTCATCCACCTCGGCCGCCCCTATTCCCAGGCGGTGTTGCAGCAGGTCGGCAACTACCTGAACGAGGTGTGCGCGGGCAGGGATCTGCCGGAGGTCCGCGAGTCGCTGCTCGCGGAGCTCAAGGAGCACCGAGCCAGCCTGAACGAGCTGATGCTCACCGCCATCGAGATGGCGGACAAGGCGTTCGTACGGGACACCAGCGGCGAAGAGGCGCTCCTCGTCTCCGGACAGACCAATCTCATGGAGTACGGAGAGCTTGCCGACATGGAGAAGCTCCGGCACCTGTTCGAGGCCTTCCGCGAGAAGACGGATCTGCTCCACATCCTCGATCGGTGCCTGTGTGCGGACGGCCTCCGGATCTTCATCGGCGAAGAATCCGGCTTCGAGGTGCTCGACGGCTGCAGCGTCATCACCGCGCCGTACGAGCGCGAAGGCGAAGTGCTCGGGGTGCTCGGGGTCATCGGCCCGACCCGCATGGCCTATGACCGCGTGATCCCCATCGTGGACGTCACCGCGCGCCTGCTCGGCGCCGCCTTGAATCAACATCACTGACTCCCAATATGTCCGTTCGCCGCACTGCGCACCGGGCCCGTCCGGTGGAGCGGTCACTCGCGATCACGCCGCGGCGACGGCCGCGGGCAGCACCGAAAGGGAGGGAAGGATGACGGACGAAGAGCACGGGCGGGAGGACGGAGCGGCAGGAACGCCGGGCGGCGAGGCCGTGGCGCCGGGGGTTGCCGAGGCGGCGGGTGATGAAGCGGCCGGCCGGGAAGCCGGGGGGGAAAGGGACGAGACCGCGGCCGGAGAGACCGGGATGCCGGGGGATGAAGCCGCATCCGCGGGCGGCGAGGCCGCCGTCCCGGAGGCGGGAGCGGACGGTGCGCCGCCCCGGTCCGAGTCATCCGGGGCGCCGCTGGAGGATGTCGAGAAGGAGTTGAGCGAGGCGCGGCGCCTGGCGCAGGAGAACCTGGACCGGGCGTTGCGCGTCCAGGCGGAGCTCGAGAACGTTCGCCGGCGCGCTGAGCGTGACCTCGCGCACGCGCACAGATTCGCGCTGGAAAGCTTCGTCTCCGAGCTTCTTCCGGTCCGGGACAGCCTCGAGCTCGGGCTCGCGGCTTCCGCCGGTGAGGGGGCCGACGCAGCCGGCATCGCGGAGGGCGTCGAGCTGACCCTGCGTATGCTGGAGCAGGCGATGGACAAGTTCGGAGTCGAGACCCTGGACCCGGCCGGCGATCCCTTCGACCCCCGGTTTCATCAGGCGATGACCATGCAGGAGAGCGACACCGCCGAATCCGGGACCGTGCTCACCGTCGTTCAGAAGGGTTATCTGCTCAACGATCGTCTCGTGCGGCCGGCGATGGTGATCGTCGCGGAGTAGGCGTGACCGGGGTTGAATCCCCGGCCGCGGACCCAAATATCCCGCCCGTACCGAGGATCGGCGGCTGGCTCGCGAGCCGGTATTCCGCAACTCGAACGGACAGCACCGGAGGCACCTGAAGATGAGCAAGATCATCGGCATCGATGTGGGCACGACGAACTCGTGCGTGGCGGTCATGGAAGGAGGCTCGACGAGGGTCCTGGAGAACAGCGAAGGCGACCGCACCACGCCGTCGATCGTGGCGTTCACCAAGGACGACGAGGTGCTGGTGGGACAGTCGGCGAAGCGTCAGGCAGTGACCAATCCGCAGAACACCCTGTTCGCGATCAAGCGCCTGATCGGCCGCCGGTTCAAGGACGAGGTAGTGCAGCGCGACGCGGGGATGGTGCCGTACCGGATCGTCGGCGCGGACAACGGTGACGCCTGGGTCGAGGCCAGGGGCAGGCGGATGGCCCCGCCGGAGATCTCCGCGCGGGTGCTGCAGAAGATGAAGAAGACCGCGGATGACTACCTCAACGAGGAGGTGAAGGAGGCGGTCATCACGGTGCCGGCGTACTTCAACGATTCGCAACGCCAGGCGACGAAGGACGCAGGCCGGATCGCGGGCCTGGACGTCAAGCGGATCATCAACGAGCCGACCGCGGCGGCACTCGCGTACGGGATGGACAAGCGCCGTGGGGATTCGAAGATCGCGGTGTACGACCTCGGCGGAGGGACGTTCGACGTCTCGATCATCGAGATCGCCGAGGTGGACGGCGAGCACCAGTTCGAGGTGCTGTCGACGAACGGAGACACGTTCCTGGGAGGAGAAGACTTCGACCTCCGGATCATCGACTACCTCTCCGACGAGTTCAGGAAGGAGTCCGGGATCGACCTCCACAACGACCCGCTGGCGCTCCAACGGCTGAAGGAGGCGGCGGAGAAGACGAAGATCGAGCTGTCTTCGAGCCAGCAGACCGAGGTGAACCTGCCGTACATCACGGCCGATGCGAGCGGTCCGAAGCATCTGAACATGAAACTCACGCGCGCGAAGCTGGAATCCCTGGTCGAGGATCTGATCGTGCGTACGATGGAGCCGTGCAGGGTGGCCATGAAGGACGCGGGGGTGTCGGGCTCGGACATCTCCGACGTGATCCTGGTGGGTGGACAGACGCGGATGCCGAAGGTGCAGGAGATGGTGAAGTCGATCTTCGGCAAGGACCCCCGCCGCGACGTGAATCCGGACGAGGCGGTGGCGGTGGGAGCGGCGATCCAGGCCGGGGTGCTGGCCGGAGACGTGACGGACGTGCTGCTGCTCGACGTGACGCCGCTCTCACTGGGAATCGAGACCCTCGGCGGGGTGATGACGAAGCTCATCGAGAAGAACACCACGATCCCGACCAAGCACTCGCAGGTGTTCTCCACCGCGGAGGACGGCCAGCACGCGGTGACCGTGCACGTGCTGCAGGGCGAGCGCGAACGGGCCACGGACAGCAAGTCGCTGGGCCGGTTCGACCTCACCGACATTCCTCCGGCTCCGCGGGGTGTCCCGCAGATCGAGGTGACCTTCGACATCGACGCGAACGGGATCCTGAACGTCTCGGCGAAGGACAAGGCGACGGGCAAGGAGCAATCGATCGTGATCCGGGCGTCGTCGGGGTTGGCCGACGACGAGATCGAGCGCATGGTCAAGGACGCCGAGGCGCACGCCGACGAGGATCGCAGGTTCCGGGAGCTGGTGGACGTGAGAAACCAGGCCGACGGACTGATCCATGCCACGAAGAAGTCGCTGGGCGAGCTCGGCGAGCAGGTCGGCGAGCAGGAGAAGGGAGAGGTCGAGGCGGCGATCAAGGCGCTGGAAACGGCCGTGGCCGGCGACGACAAGGCGGAGATCGAAGCGAAGATGCAGGCGCTCACCGAGCTCTCCGGCAAGCTCGCCGAACGCGCCTATCAGAAGTCGCAGGCCGGTGACGGCTCCCCGGCGGCGGACGGCAGCGACTCCGATGCAGGTGCCGCGGGTGCCGACGACGTGGTGGACGCCGAGTTCGAGGAAGTGCGCGACGACCGCCCCTGAGCGGAGTCCAGCCTGCCGGGTGGCGGCCCCGCACATTGCGGTTCATCCCCCCGTGCAAGCGAACGCAGAGGCGGGCAGAACACCCGACGCTGCGATGCGGAGCGTGGCCCGGTAGTTCGAGTTCCGGCGCAAGGCAGACGGCGGGCGGCGGTGAGGCATGGCGAAATCGGACTACTACGACGTGCTGGGCGTGTCTCGCGATGCCGGAGACGTCGAGCTCAAGAAGGCATATCGCCGCCTGGCGATGAAATTCCATCCCGATCGGAACCCCGGCGACGCCAGAGCCGAGGAGAAGTTCAAGGAGGCGAAGGAGGCCTACGACGTCCTCTCCGATCGTCAGAAGCGCGCCGCCTACGACCAGTTCGGTCATGCCGGAGTGGAGGCGGGCGCCGGCGGGTTCTCGGGCGGCGCCGGGTTTCGCAACATCTTCGACGAGGTGTTCGGCGACATCTTCGGCGGGCGCGGCGGCGGGCAGCGCGTCTACCGGGGTGCCGACCTTCGCTACGAGCTGGAGCTCGGGCTCGAAGAGGCGGTGGCCGGCACGACTTCACGGATACGCTTCCCCACCGAAGCCGTCTGCGAGGGTTGCTCGGGGACCGGCGCGGCACCCGGCACCTCACCCTCGACCTGTGGAACATGCGGCGGTCAGGGACAGGTCCGCGTTCAACAGGGGTTCTTCTCGATCCAGCAGACCTGTCCCCGCTGCCGTGGCGCCGGGACCATCATCACCGATCCCTGCCGCGAGTGCCGGGGCCGCGGCAAGGTGCAGCGCGAGAAGACCCTGTCGGTCACGATCCCCCCAGGAGTCGACACCGGTGATCGGATCCGGGTCGGCGGCGAGGGCCAGCCGGGGGAGCAGGGCGGACCCCCGGGCGACCTCTACGTCGAAATCCAGGTGCGTGCGCATCCCATATTCGTACGCGACGGCGCGAACCTGTACTGCGAGGTGCCGATCGGGTTCACGATGGCCGCGCTCGGCGGCGAGCTGGAGGTGCCGACCCTCGACGGGCGCGTCAACCTGAAGATCCCGGCCGAGACTCAGACCGGACGATTGTTCCGGTTGCGCGGGAAGGGGGTTCGGCCCGCGCGCGACACTACGACCGGCGACCTCGTCTGCAAGGTGGCGGTGGAGACGCCGGTGAATCTGAGCCAGCGCCAGAAGGAGCTGCTGAGCGAGTTGGACGAAGCGATGAGAGACAGCCGGAACACCCACGATCCGAAGGCGACGTCGTGGTTCGACTCCGTCAAGGAGTTCTTCGAGGGGCTGAGAACGTGATTGTCACGATCCCTGACCTTTCTTCATGTCTTACATTCAGTAATATAAATAACATATTGATAAATAGTTTTTCCATCAAGACGAACGATCGACTCGGAGCAGGTCGTCGGTGAGTCGGATCCGTTCGGTCCGGAAGATGTGACACATTCGGCGTTGCTCGAGTCCGGCGGCGAGGAGAGGCCCGAGGTCATGGATACCATTCCAGTCGCGATCGCCGGCGCAGCCGGCCGGATGGGGCGGATGCTGGTGCAGGCGGTCCACGTCGAGGCCGGCGTCACGGTCGCGGCCGCCGTCGAGCGGGAGGACGACCCCCACCTCGGCGCGGACGCCGGGACGGTCGCCGGCATCGGCGAGATCGGGGTGAGGATCGAGGGCTCGCTGGATCGGGCGCTCGCCGCCGCCGAGGTCTGCATCGACTTCACCTTGCCGGAGCCGACCGTCGAGCATGCCGGGGCCTGCCGGTCGCGGGGCTGCCCCATGGTCGTTGGCACCACCGGCCTGTCCGCGGGCCAGCTCGCGGCGCTTGCGGACGCCGCCCGCGACGTCGCCGTCGTGCACGCACCGAACATGAGCGTCGGGGTCAATCTCTGCTTCAAGCTCCTGGACGTCGCAGCACGCGCCCTGGGCGACGGCGTGGACGTCGAGATCATCGAGGCCCACCACCGCCACAAGGTCGATGCGCCTTCGGGGACCGCGGTGCGCATGGGCGAGATCATCGCCGGCGCGCTGGGCCGCGACCTCGCGGAGTGCGCGGTCTACGGGCGGGAAGGCCATACCGGCGCCCGCGACCGAAGGACCATCGGCTTCGAGACGATCCGCGCCGGCGACATCGTCGGCGAGCATACGGTGATGTTCGGGGGCGACGGAGAGCGGATCGAGCTGACCCACCGCTCGTCGAGCCGGGCGAACTACGCGGCCGGCGCGGTCCGGGCGGCGCGTTGGGTCGTGGGTCGGCCGCCCGGTCTGTACGACATGCAGGACGTCCTCGGCTTGCGCTGATGAGCTCGCACGCCGAGGCCCTGCTCGCGCTCGAAGACGGCAGCCTGTTCCACGGCGATTCCATCGGCGCCGAGGGTATCGCCACCGGCGAGGTGGTGTTCAACACCGCGATGACCGGGTACCAGGAGATCCTCACCGACCCGTCGTACTGCCGCCAGATCGTGGCCCTGACCCACCCGCACGTGGGAAACACCGGGGTCAACCCGGAAGACGAGGAGAGCCGCCGCATCTTCGCGAGCGGGCTCGTGGTGCGCGACGTCCCGGCGCTCGCGAGCAACTGGCGCTCGCAATCGTCGCTGGGCGCCTTTCTCGAACGCCACGGCGTGGTCGGGGTCGCGGGCATCGACACCCGCAGGCTGACGCGGCGGCTGCGCGAGAAGGGCGCCCTGGCCGGCGCCGTGGTCGCGGGCCCCGGGATCGACGCGCCCGCGGCCGTGGCCGAGGCCCGCGCCTTCCCCGGGCTCGCGGGAATGGACCTCGCCGGGGTGGTCAGCGTCGAGCAGCCCTACGAATGGACGGCCGGGCCGTGGACGGGGGAGCGCGGCTTCCACGCCCCCGAGCCGGACGCGCTGCCGTGGCGGGTCGTCGCCTACGACTTCGGGGTCAAGCGCAACATCCTGCGCGCGCTCGCGTCGCGGGGGTGCCGGGTCGAGGTGGTGCCGGCCCGTACCCCGGCCCGGGAGGTACTGGCCCGCTCGCCGCACGGGGTGTTCCTCTCCAACGGCCCCGGCGATCCGGAGCCCTGCGGCTATGCCATCGAGTCGATCCGGGAGCTTCTCGGGCGGGGCGTGCCGGTGTTCGGGATCTGCCTCGGGCACCAGTTGCTCGCGCTCGCGAGCGGGGCGGCGACGATGAAGATGAAGTTCGGCCACCACGGGGCGAACCACCCGGTGGAGGACCTCGAATCGGGCCGGATCCTCATCTCCAGCCAGAACCACGGATTCGCGGTCGAGGAGTCGAGCCTCCCCGGCAACCTCGCCGTCACCCACCGCTCGTTGTTCGACGGCACCATCCAGGGCCTGCGCCGCATCGACGTCCCGGCCTTCGGCTTCCAGGGCCACCCGGAGGCTAGCCCGGGGCCGCACGATCCCGATCACCTGTTCGACCGCTTCGTGGAGCTGATGGCGGCGCATGCATCGGCCGGAGGAGGCGGCGATGCCGAAGCGTAGCGACATCGAATCGATCCTGGTCGTCGGAGCGGGACCAATCGTCATCGGGCAGGCCTGCGAGTTCGACTACTCCGGCACGCAGGCGTGCAAGGCGCTCGCAGAGGAGGGTTTCCGGGTGGTGCTGGTGAACTCCAACCCGGCCACCATCATGACCGACCCCGGACTCGCCGATGCGACCTACATCGAGCCGGTGCACTGGAAGGTCGTCGCGCGGATCATCGAGAAGGAACGTCCCGACGCCCTGCTGCCCACGATGGGCGGCCAGACCGGCCTCAACTGCTCGCTCGACCTCGCGCGCGAGGGGGTGCTGGAGGCGTTCGGCGTCGAGCTCGTCGGGGCGAGCCGCGAGGCGATCGACAAGGCCGAGGACCGCGAGCGGTTCCGCGCCGCGATGGCCCGCATCGGGCTCGAATGCCCGCGCGCGGCGCCGGCCCGCGATCTGGACCAGGCCGTCGCCGTGCAGGCGGACGTCGGCTTCCCCACGATCGTCCGCCCCTCCTTCACCCTGGGCGGGACCGGCGGGGGCATCGCGTACAACCGCGAGGAGTTCGTGGAGATCTGCGAGCGCGGGCTCGAAGCATCCCCCACCACCGAGGTGTCGATCGAGGAGTCGGTGCTCGGCTGGAAGGAGTTCGAGATGGAGGTCGTGCGCGACCGGCGCGACAACTGCATCGTCGTGTGTTCGATCGAGAACCTGGACCCGATGGGCGTCCATACCGGGGATTCGATCACCGTCGCCCCCGCGCAGACCCTGACCGACAAGGAATACCAGCGCATGCGCGACGCCTCGGTCGCGGTGCTGCGCGAGATCGGCGTGGACACCGGCGGGTCCAACGTGCAGTTCGCGATCGACCCCGCCGACGGGCGCATGGTCGTCATCGAGATGAACCCGCGGGTCTCGCGCTCCTCGGCCCTGGCCTCGAAGGCCACCGGGTTTCCCATCGCCCGGGTCGCCGCGAAGCTCGCGGTCGGGTACACCCTCGACGAGCTCGGCAACGAGATCACCGGCGGTGCGACCCCGGCCTCGTTCGAGCCCTCGATCGACTACGTCGTCACCAAGATCCCGCGCTTCGACTTCGAGAAGTTCCCGCGGGCCGACGCGCGCCTGACCACCCAGATGAAGTCCGTGGGGGAGGCGATGGCCCTTGGGCGCACGTTCCAGGAATCGCTGCAGAAGGCGCTGCGCAGCCTCGACACGGGCCTCTCCGGGCTCGACGAGATCGTGACGGCCGACCCTGGCCGCGTCCGCGACGGCGACGGGAAGTCCGGCGCCGTCCACCGTGCCGCGAGCCCCGCGCGCGCAACCGGACATCGTCGATGCGACGGCGACGGGACCCTCGACCGCGTCCGCCGCGAGCTGAGGGAGCCCGGCCCGCAGCGGCTGCGCTACCTCGCCGATGCGCTGCGCCTCGGCATGGACCCCGGCGAAGCGTACCGCCTGTCCCGGATCGATCCCTGGTTCATCGCCCAGATCGCGGACCTCGTGGACGAGGAGCGCGCGCTCGCCGCGCTCGATCTGGACCGGCTGGATGCCGGCGCGTTGCGCCGTCTCAAGCGCAAGGGCTTCTCCGACGCCCGCATCGCCACCCTGATCGGAGCGGAGGAGGGCGCGGTCCGCACGCGGCGCGAGCGCCTCGGGGTGCATCCGGTGTTCAAGCGGGTCGATTCCTGCGCGGCGGAGTTTCGCGCCGCCACCGCCTACATGTACTCGACCTACGAGGAGGAGTGCGAGTCCGAGCCGAGCGACCGGCGGAAGATCGTCGTGCTCGGCGGCGGCCCGAACCGGATCGGCCAGGGTATCGAGTTCGACTACTGCTGCGTGCAGGCCGCGTTCGCGATGCGCCAGATCGGGTACGAGAGCATCATGGTCAACTGCAACCCGGAGACCGTATCCACGGACTACGACACCTCCGACCGCCTCTACTTCGAGCCGCTGACCCTGGAGGACGTGCTCGAGATCGTCCGCGTCGAGCGGCCCGAGGGGGTCATCGTGCAGTACGGCGGCCAGACCCCGCTCAAGCTCGCGAGAGCGCTGGAGGCGCAGGGGGTCCCGATCGTGGGGACCAGCCCGGACAGCATCGATCTCGCCGAGGACCGCGGGCGCTTCCAGCAATTGATCGAGGCCTGCGGGCTGCGCCAGCCCCCCGCCCGCACCGCCCGCACCGCCGCCGCGGCGGCGGAGCAGGCGGCGGCGATCGGCTACCCCCTGGTCGTGCGCCCCTCCTACGTGCTCGGAGGGCGGGCGATGGAGATCGTCTACGACGAGGACGACCTCCTGGCGTACATGGAGCAGGCGGTGGAGGTCTCGCCCGACTCGCCGGTGCTGCTCGACCGCTTCCTCGACGACGCGGTCGAGGTCGACGTCGACTGCGTGAGCGATGGAGAGGCGGTGTTCATCGGCGGCATCATGGAGCATATCGAGCAGGCCGGGATCCACTCCGGGGACTCCGCGTGCTCGCTGCCCCCGGCCGGGTTGGACGAAGACATGCAAGCGCAGCTCGGCGAGCAGACCCGGATCCTCGCCCGGGCGCTCGGCGTGGTGGGCCTGATGAACGTCCAGTACGCGATCAAGGACGGGACGATCCACGTGCTGGAAGTCAATCCCCGGGCATCGCGCACGGTGCCCTTCGTCTCCAAGGCGACCGGCGTGCCGCTCGCGAAGATCGCGGCGCTGTGCATGGTCGGACAGGATGGACTCCGCGGCCTCGATTCCGGTCGGGCGCGCGGCGCCGGGCATTACGCGGTGAAGGAGGCGGTGTTCCCCTTCATCAAGTTCCCGGGGGTGGACTCCCTGCTCGGCCCGGAGATGAAATCGACCGGCGAGGTGATGGGGGTCGGGCGCACGTTCGGCGAGGCGTTCTCGAAGGCGCTGCTCGCGGCCGGGGACGAATTGCCGGCGCAGGGAACCGTCTTCGTGAGCGTGCGCGACGGCGACAAGCGCGCTACCGTAGAGGTCTCGCGCGATCTCGAAGCGCTCGGCTACGGGATCGTCGCCACCCGGGGTACCGCGAACGCCCTGGAGGCAGCCGGAGTGCGGTGCCGGACCGTCAACAAGGTGCAGGAGGGCCGCCCCCACGTCGTGGACATGCTGAAGAACGGCGAGATCGACATGATCGTGAACACGACCCACGGCAGGCAGGCGATCGCGGACTCGTACGCGATCCGCCGCACCGCGCTGCAGTACCGGGTGCCGTACTTCACGACGATCGCGGGGGCGCGGGCGCTCGTCGAGGCGATCCGGGCGCCGGATGCGACGGCGGTGCGCGCGATGCAGACGCTCCACGCGGAGGGGGGGCCGTGAACCGCCGTCCGCTCACGAAGAGCGGGGCGCAGAAGCTCCGCGACGAGCTGCAGGTGCTGAAGACCGAGGCCCGGCCGAAGATCATACAGGCGATCGCGGAGGCCCGGGCGCATGGGGATCTGCGCGAGAATGCCGAGTACCACGCCGCGAAGGAGCAGCAGGGCTTCATCGAAGGGCGGATCGCCCAGATCGGGGAATGGCTCGGCAGCGCGGAGATCATCGATCCGGGGGCCGTGGACGCCGGCGGCCGGGTGGTCTTCGGCGCGATGGTCGAGCTGCTCCATCTCTCCACCGACGCAGAGGTGCGTTACCAGATCGTCGGCGACCTGGAAGCCGACATCGGCGCGGGCCTCGTCTCGATCAGCTCCCCGATCGCCCGCGCCCTCATCGGGAGGAAGGAGGGTGACGTCGTCACCGTCGTCGCGCCGGACGGCGAGATCGAGTACGAGATCCTCTCCGTCGAATATCGTTGAGAAGGGCACACCGGGAGCCATGCGAGGGAAGTGTGCGGTCCGGAGACGGCGAGTCCCGGAAGCGCGGGCGTCTTGTGCGCAGTCGCGACGGCGCACCGGAAGCGGGTGCGGAGTCCTGGGAGCGCGTACGTCCCGCCCGCGGGCGGGCCGTGCGTGAGCAGGAACCACCCGGTGCGTATGCGCGGGCCACGCACCTGCCTGCCCGCCCGGCTCTGACCGTGGGGCGCAAGGGCAAGGGCGGCGGCGCGTGGCATCGCGAGCGCGAAAGCGACGCTTTCTTCCATGAGGCGCGCCGGAGGGGATTGCGCTCGCGGGCGGCGCTGAAGCTCGAAGCGATCGATGCACGCGACCACCTGTTCCGCGGCGCACGGGTGGTCGTGGACCTCGGCGCCGCGCCGGGTGGGTGGTCGCAGGTGGCCCGCCACGCACTCGCGCCCGGGGGCCGGGTCTTCGCGCTCGACGTCGCGGAGATGGCGCCGCTCGCCGGGGTCGAGTTCATCCGGGGCGATTTCCTCCACGCGGAGACGGCCGCCCGGCTCGAGGCCAGCGTCGGCCCGTGGGCGGCCGACCTTGTAATGTCGGACATGGCGCCCAATCTGACCGGCATGAAGGCGAGTGACCAGGCGCGCTGGCGCGAGCTGGCGGACAGCGCCGCGGTGTTCGCGGGCGCCGTGCTCAAGCCCGGAGGCGCCTTTCTCGTGAAGCTGTTCCAGGGCGAGGAGACCGAGTCGTACCTGCGGGCGTTACGCGAACGGTTCACGGGCGTCGTGGTCAGAAAACCGGCGGCGTCGCGCAAGCATTCCGCCGAGACTTATGTCCTCGCGCGCGGCCTGAAGCCGGGCGGGAAGGATGCGCCCCGGGCGACGCGAGAAGGAGCCGGAAACCGACACGTGACGGATCTCGAGGCACGTGCGCATGGGGTATAGTGCCGGCCTGACTTCGCCCGCATGGACATTCGGATTGGGACGGGCGAGAATCGAGACGAGGACAGTGCGCGGATTCAGTCGGTTGCATGGAACAGACCCGTTCCTCGCCACTCGGTGCGCCGACGGTCACGCCCTGCATCCGGGAAGACGGTACTCCCTGACGCTCGCACTCCCTGCCGTGAACGGCCGCGAACATCCCTTGATCGACGATCTCCACCGCACGCACCGGCATTGAGCAACATGGCAAAGAATCTAATCCTGTGGGTGGTCATCGCCTTGGTGCTGATGTCCGTCTTCAACAACTTCGGCCCGCGTCGAACCGGAACGGAGCGGATCGACTACTCCCGCTTCATCGCCGACGTGAAGCAGGGGAGGGTCCAGAAGGTCACCATCGAAGGACGCACGATCCAGGGCGTTCTGCAGACCGGTGAGCAGTTCAGCACCTACACCCCGGAGACCGACAACAAGGCGCTGGTCGGAGATCTGCTGGAGAACGGGGTCGTCATCGATGCCCGCCCACCCGAGCAGCAGTCGCTGCTGATGCAGATCTTCATCTCCTGGTTCCCGATGTTGCTGCTGATCGGCGTATGGATCTTCTTCATGCGCCAGATGCAGGGCGGGGCCGGGGGCCGGGGCGCACTCTCGTTCGGCAAGAGCCGCGCCCGCCTGCTCGGCGAGGATCAGGTCAAGGTCACGTTCACCGACGTCGCCGGGGTCGACGAGGCGAAGGAGGAGGTGTCCGAACTCGTCGATTTCCTGCGCGATCCCGCGAAGTTCCAGAAGCTCGGCGGCAAGATCCCCCGCGGCGTGCTGATGGTGGGATCCCCCGGAACCGGCAAGACCCTTCTCGCACGCGCCATCGCGGGCGAGGCGAAGGTCCCGTTCTTCACGATCTCCGGCTCGGACTTCGTCGAGATGTTCGTGGGCGTCGGCGCATCGAGGGTGCGCGACATGTTCGAGCAAGCCAAGAAGCACGCGCCGTGCATCATCTTCATCGACGAGATCGATGCGGTCGGGCGCCACCGCGGGGCGGGGCTTGGCGGAGGGCACGATGAGCGCGAGCAGACCCTCAACCAGTTGCTCGTCGAGATGGACGGGTTCGAGGGCAACGAGGGCGTTATCGTCATCGCCGCCACCAACCGTCCCGACGTCCTCGATCCGGCCCTGCTCCGGCCCGGACGCTTCGATCGCCAGGTCGTCGTGCCGTTGCCCGACATTCGGGGCCGCGAGCAGATCCTCAAGGTCCACATGCGCAAGATCCCGCTCGACCGCAACGTCGAGGCGAGCGTGATCGCACGGGGGACACCGGGTTTCTCGGGCGCGGACCTCGCCAACCTCATCAACGAGGCGGCCCTGTTCGCGGCGCGTGCGAACCGGCGCACCGTCGACATGGAGCAGTTCGAGAAGGCGAAGGACAAGATCATGATGGGCTCCGAGCGGCGCTCGATGGTGATGAGCGACGAGGAGAAACGCTTGACCGCGTACCACGAAGCAGGCCACGCGATCGTCGGGCTGCTGGTCCCGTCTCACGACCCCGTCTACAAGGTCACGATCATTCCGCGTGGGCGCGCCCTCGGCGTCACCATGTTCCTTCCCGAGGAGGACCGCTACAGTTTCAGCAAGGAGCGCCTGGAGAGCCAGATATCGAGCCTGTTCGGAGGACGCATCGCGGAAGAGCTGATCTTCGGCCCGGCCAGCGTCACCACCGGCGCGAGCAACGACATCCAGCGGGCCACCGAGCTCGCGCGGAACATGGTGACCAGGTGGGGGCTGTCGGAGAAGCTCGGTCCGTTGACCTACAGCGACGAGGAGGGCGAGGTGTTCCTCGGCCACAGCGTCACCCGGCACAAGACGGTCTCCGAACAGACGCAGGATCTCATCGACGAGGAAGTACGCAACATCGTCGATCGCAACTACAAGCGCTCGACGACGATCCTCCGGGAGAACGAACAGAAGCTCCACGTCATGGCCGATGCGCTGATCCGGTACGAGACGATCGACACCGGCCAGATCAACGACATCATGGAAGGCCGTGAGCCGAGACCCCCGCAGGATCCCTCGGACGAGACCCCTTCCGGCGGCGATTCCCCGGTCGTGGAAGACGGGAACGACGGAGAGCCTTCATCATCCGGATCGGGCTCCATCGGCGGACCCGCGAGCCTGCACTGATCGCCGGCACACCTCCGGACAGCGTTCTGCTCCGATCGTTTCCTGCCATCGCGGATGACGTCGTGGCCCGGAAGGGCGCCCCTTCCCGAGAGTCGCCCGGGCCGGGCGTCCGAACCGATGACGAACGCCGGACGGGCTGCGGCGTGCCGCCGCACGTCGTCGTACCGGATTGAGACAGCGGTGGCGCGGCGATGACCGGGACCAGGAAATACTTCGGCACCGACGGGATCCGCGGCGAGGTCGGCCGATCACCGATCACCGTGGATTTCATCCTCAAGCTCGGCTGGGCGGCCGGGTCCGTGCTGGCCGGCGGCGGTCACGGGAAGGTCATCATCGGCAAGGACACGCGGATCTCGGGCTACATGTTCGAATCCGCGCTGGAGGCCGGACTCACTGCGGCGGGGACGGACGTCATGCTGCTCGGGCCGATCCCGACGCCCGCAGTGGCCTACCTGACCCGCACCCTGCATGCGACGGCGGGCATCGTGATCAGCGCCTCCCACAACTCCTACTCCGACAACGGCGTCAAGTTCTTCTCCGGGGACGGCGCCAAGCTGTCCGACGACGCCGAGCTGGAGATCGAAAAGGCGATCGATTCGGCGATGGAGACGGCTGGCAGCACCGACATCGGCAAGGCGGTCAGGGTCGGCGACGCGGCGGGCCGGTACATCGAGTTCTGCAAGAGCACGGTGTCGTCCGGCCTGGATCTCCACGGACTCAGGATCGCCGTCGACTGCGCCCACGGTGCCACCTACCACGTCGCGCCGAGCGTGTTTTCGGAGCTCGGCGCCGAGGTGATCCCGATCGGCTGCGCGCCCGACGGCCTGAACATCAACGACGGCTTCGGCGTGGTCGCGCCGGGCGCGCTGTGCAAGGCGGTACGGGACAGCCGCGCGGATCTCGGCATCGCGTTCGACGGCGACGGCGACCGGGTGGTGATGGTGGATGCCGGAGGGGAGGTGGTGGACGGGGACGAGCTCCTCTTCATCATCGCCGCAGCCCGCCATGCCGACGGGCAGCTCGCCGGGCCGGTGGTCGGGACCGAGATGTCGAATCTCGGGCTCGAGGAGGCACTATGCTCGCGGGGGATCGGGCTGTGCCGCGCGCGAGTCGGCGACCGCTACGTGCTGGAGTTGATGTACAAGCACGGCTCCGCGATCGGCGGCGAGGCGTCGGGGCACATCATCTGCCTGGATCGCACCACCACCGGGGACGGGATCGTTTCCGCCCTCCAGGTTCTCCGGATACTGGTCCAGTCGGGACGGACGCTGGCCGATGCGAAGCGGGACATGTCGAAGTATCCGCAGGCGTTGCGCAACGTCCCGGCCGCGAGGCACGTCGATCCCGGTTCGAACACCGCGTTCCGGGACGCGCTTGCCGCGGCGCGGGCGGCGCTCGGCGACGGCGGGCGGGTGCTGGTGCGGCCGTCGGGGACCGAGCCGGTGGTGCGGATCATGGTCGAGGGTGCCGTGCGCACCGAGGTCGAGCGTCTCGCCGACGATCTCGCCGGGATCGCTTCCGATCGGCTCATGGGATCATGAATCCCGAACCGGTCCACCGGCACGTGTTCTTCGTGTCCGACAGTACCGGGATTACCGTCGAGACGCTCGGGAACGCCCTGCTCAGTCAGTTCGATCACGTGGAGTTCGTCACCGCCACGATCCCCTTCGTCACCGATGAAGCGCAAGCCGTCGAGGTCGCCGCGCGAGTCGACGCGGCCGTGGGCGAGGATCGCGATCGCCCAATCGTCTTCAGCACCCTTGCCGATTCGGGGCTGCGCAAGATCCTCTCGCGCAGCAACGCGCTCGTCCTCGATATCTTCCAGGCGTTCATCGGGACCCTGGAGCAGGAGCTGCACGTCGGATCGAGCCACGCCCTGGGCCGCTTTCATGCCGTCACCGACAAGGCGTCCTACGCGGATCGGATCGGCGCCGTCGAGTTCGCGATCAACCATGACGACGGCGCCGGCACGCGGAACTACGAGGACGCCGAGGTCATCCTGATCGGCGTATCCCGCTCCGGAAAGACGCCGACCTGCGTCTACCTCGCGATGCAGTTCGGCATCAGGACCGCGAACTATCCCCTCACCGACGAAGTCCTGTCCCGGGCAGCGCTCCCTTCCCCACTGCTCGACAATCGCACGAGGCTGTTCGGCCTCACCATCGATCCGGAACGGCTGCGGACGATCCGCTCCGAACGGCGACCGGGCACCGCGTACTCATCGCCGTCGCGTTGCCGTACGGAAGTCCGTGAAGCGGAGGCGCTGTTCGCGCACCACGGGATCCCGTCCCTCGATACGAGCGCCGCGTCGGTCGAGGAGATCGCGTCACGCGTGCTGCTGCGCACGGGACTGCGCCGGCACGCCTACTGAGTCGGGCCGCGCGGGTGCGATGGAACGGCGCCGCCGAGGCGGCAAGGACACGACCGGACGCTTCGGGCCGGGGCTGATCGCCGAGTTCGCCGCCCGGTTCCCCCCGGACACCCGTTTCGTCGTCGCCTACAGCGGAGGCGCGGATTCGCTGGCGCTGCTCCATATGTTCGTCCGGGTGCGACAGGACACGTCCGGCGGAGCGGGGCAGGACGGCTGCCTGCGCCTGCACGCCCTCCACGTCGACCATCGCCTTCATCTCGATTCGGGGCGGTGGGCGCGCCGGTGCGCGGAAGTCTGCCGCCGGCTTGCGGTCGACCTGACGGTGCTCGATGCCGGTGCTCGGGCGAATGCCGGCGGACGCGGCGACGAAGGAGCGGCGCGCGCGGCCCGGTACGAGGCGTTCGATCGCTTCCTCTCACCCGGGGATGTGCTCTGTACTGCCCATTCCGAGGACGACCACGTCGAGACGGTCCTGTTGAACCTGCTGCGCGGCGCGGGTCCCCGGGGCCTCGCGGGGATCCCCCGGGAGCGGCGCCAGGGTGAGGGGATCGTGGCACGGCCGGTTCGCGACGTTCCCCGCGCGGCGTTGCATGCCTACGCCCGGGAGACCGGATTCCCGCTGATTCGCGATCCCGCGAACGAGGACCAACGCTTCGCACGAGCGGTGTTGCGCCGGGAAGTGATGCCCGTCATCGAGATGCGATGGCCGGGGGCGCGGGCGGCGCTGGCGCGCACCGCAGCGCTCGGCCGGGAGTCCGCCGAGCTGCTGGGCGCACTGGCCGCGATCGACCTCGCGCCGGCCGGCGGCGTACACGCCGGCACGCTCGACGCCGTGGCGGTCGCAGCCCTCGAACCGATGCGGCGGCGCAACGCCGTCGCCGCCTGGTTGAGAGCCCGGGGGATCGCGACGCCGGGAGTGCGCCGGATCGAGCAGATCGTCCACGGGGTCATCGGGGCGGGGCCGGAAGCGCAGCCGTGCGTGAGACTCGGAGACGTCGAAGTCCGGCGCTACCGGGGAGGTGTCCGGATCGTGCCGTGGGACCGTCCCGCGGTCCCGGAGACCGCTCGCCGGTGGACGATCCCGGAAACCCTTACGTTCGACCACGGACGCCTCGCGTGGGCCTGCTGTCGTGACGGAGGGCTCGACGATGCGGTTCGCAACGCGGAAATCGTGGTGCGGTTCCGCGGCAGGGGAGCTCCGCGGGCGCACGGGTGCTCGAAATCGGACAAGGATCGTCATGGACAAGCCGAGGGAGTCGAGGGGCCGGCGGGACGGGTGCGCTCGCTCAGGAAACGCTTTCAGCAGCTCGGGATCCCTCCCTGGGAGCGCGGCCGCATCCCCCTCGTGTATGTGGACGGGGTGCTCGCGGCCATCGGTTCGGAGTGGATCGCCCCCCGGCTCGCGGCGGCGCCGGGAGCACCGGGGTGGCGCGTCGTGTGGACTCCGCGGCCCGGAGACGTCTGAAAGGGAAGCCCGAGAGCGGTATGCCGGAACGCCCCGAGCCTCGTGGCGGCCTCGGGGGCGTCGGATGGTCGCCGATATCGGAGTCGTTCCGAAGCGGTTTCGTCCTCGAACCCCGTCAGCCACCTTGCGCCGTTCCGTATGGACCGTGCCTGCCACCACTTGAAGCGCGGACCGCCCGGAGATGATGCGGGGGAGCCTGCCGGCGGCACGACGATACCGCGCCGGGGAAGGGTTAGAATCACGTCGCGGCAGGCCGCGCGGCTCCCGGACCGGATCATGAACAGGCGCATCGCGTACCGCACCTTCGGGTGCCGGCTGAACCAGTACGACACCGAGGCGATCCGCACCCTCGTCGAGGAGAGGGGTGGCGGCGAGACGGCCGGCCTGCACGAGGCCGCCGATGTCTACGTGGTGAATACGTGCAGCGTGACCGCGCGGGCCGACGCCACCGCGCGCAAGGCGATCCGGCGGATCAACGCCGAGCACCCGGCCGCGAAGATCGTGGTGACCGGCTGCTACGCCCAGCGCGCGCCGGGGGAGCTGGCGGCGTTGCCAGGGGTCGCGCTGGTGGTGGGGGCGGCGGACCGCGCCCGGGTCGCGGAGCTCATCGACGGCATCGGGGACGGCCCCCCGATCGTGGCGGTGTCACCGATCTCCACCGCAAGGAGCTTCCTGGACGTGCCGATCACCGAGATGGCCGAGCACAGCCGGGCGTTCGTCAAGGTGCAGGAAGGCTGTAACGAATCCTGCACGTTCTGCATCGTCCCCCAGACGCGTGGCGCCTCGCGGAGCCGTACCTTGGCGAGCGTGCTCGATCAGGTGCGCCGGCTGGTCGACGCCGGATACGTCGAGGTGGTCCTCACGGGAGTGCATATCGGCGACTACGGGCTCGATCTCCCCGAGGGGCGGCGCCTGCTGCCCGCTCTGATCGAGCGCATCCTGGACGTCGAGGGCGTGGAGCGCTTCCGGCTCAGCTCGGTCGAGCCCGCGTCCCTCGGCGACGACGTCATCACCCTGATGGCCGAATCCCCGAAGTTCGCGCGGCACTTCCACATCCCCTTCCAGAGCGGCAGCGACGCGGTGCTCACGCGGATGAAGCGGCGGTACCGCGCCGAGGAGTTCGCAAGCCTCGTCACCCGTATCGCCGAGCGCGTGCCGGACTGCGGAATCGGAACGGACGTCATCTGCGGCTTCCCCGGAGAGACCGACGAGGACTTCCTCCGTACCTTCGAGCACGTCGAAAAGCTCCCCATCACCTACGTCCACGCCTTCACGTACTCGCCGCGCCCCGGCTCCGAGGCGGAGCATTTCCCCGGCGAGGTGCCGGGAGAGATCAGGAAGCGCCGTACCCGCGCGTTGAAGCGGCTCTCGGCCGAGAAGCACCGCCGCTTCGCACGGCAGCACGTGGGACGGATCGTCGAGGTGCTCATCGAGCCGTCGCGGCACGGCGGTGCGGCCCGCATCGGGGGATGGACCGACAATTACCTGAGGGTCGACCTCGGGAAAGGGGCAGGGGACGCGCGCATCGAACCGGTGGAGATCACCGGATTGGACGACAACGGCCTGACCGGGGCCTGCGTTTCCGCCCGACATCGGGCGGGAGCGGACGTGTCGGCCGGGGGTCGCTGTGTCGAATGAACCATCACGCAACGGGAAAAAAGATCCACCGGGCACCGGCTCGGCCAGAGCCGTCCGATACCCGGTGGATGTCAGTGCCGACATCCTGGTCGGCGCCCGTCACGACACCTGATGCAGCCATGTACAAGGCCGCGTGCGTGTTCGCCGTTGCAACGATCCGGGGCGCGTCCGCCCACACACACCCGTTCGCTCTCCCGGACCCTCGCCCCTTCCCTTCATGAAGGGAATCCGGGATCGAACGGCGGTGCCGGTGATGCTCACCCGCATTTGGAATCGCCGCAGTTGAGGCAGGTCATGCACCCGTCCATTCGAGTGACCGCCTGCGTCTGGCATTTCATGCAGAACTGCGCGCCCTCGGGAAATGTGCGTGGCCGGGGTGCATTGCCGGCGGGGACCGCGCTCTTGTACCGCGCCCGTTTCGCCTCGACCAGCCGGCGTCGAGCCTCGTCGAGCGGCTCGTCCTCGATCAACCCGATCGTGCGCATATGCGCTTCGATGGCATCGCCGATCTCGGCCACCAGCGACGGCATGTAGCGCCCCCCCTTCTTGAAGTATCCGCCGCGGGGGTCGAACACCGAGCGCAGTTCCTCGACCAGGAACGTCACGTCTCCGCCCTTGCGGAATACCGCCGATACGATCCGCGTGAGCGCCACGATCCACTGGAAATGCTCCATGTTCTTGGAGTTGATGAAGATCTCGAACGGACGCCGCTGCTCATGCTCGGTGCCCGCGTTCAATACCACGTCGTTGATCGTCACGTAGAGGGCGTGATCCGACAGCGGCGTCTTGATCTTGTACGTCGAGCCGAGCAGCGTTTCGGGCCGCTCGATCTTCTCGTGCATCTGGATGACGTCCGCCTTGGGCCGGGACGGCGGCGCGGCGGATGCCTCTTCCCGAGGCTCGATTCCGTACTCGACGATCTTCTGGTTGATCCTGATGGCCATGGCCTTGTCCTCTTGCGTGGAAGTCATCCTTTCCGGCGGACATGGATGGAACTCGGCCTCCATTCGCAGAATCCCCTACTGCGAACGTCCGAGGTGTCCGGCAACCTGTCCCGCGCTCGCGATCCGTAAGCGCTTTTCGCGCGCCGGTTCCGGGAAGGACGGTCGAGCCCATCGCCGGTCCAAACGTGCTTCTCACAAGCTGGATGAGTCCGGAGTCCGGTGGCACAGGCCGCCGGATTCAGAATTTGCCGTAATAGCCCTCCTTGATTGCATCGTAGAGATTCGCGGCGGTGTGAACTTCGCCGTCGTACTCGATATCTTCATTGCCTCTGGCTTCGACGACCGTTCCATCCTCGAGCGTGAACCGATAGGTCGTATTCTCGAGATCCTTCTCCTTGACGAGCACCCCCTGGAATGCGGACGGGTTGAAACGGAACGTCGTGCAGCCTTTCAGGTTCCGTTCGAAGGCATGGAGATAGATGTCCTTGAAATCTTCGTACGGATAGTCGGTGGGAACGTTCGCGGTCTTGGAGATCGAGGAGTCGATCCAGTGCTGCGCCGCGGCCTGGACGTCGACGTGCTGCCTGGGAGTGATGTCGTCGGCGGTCACGAAGTAGTCGGGGAGCGCGTGAGCCCCATTGCCGCCGGGCATCGCCCGGGCATCGACGAGCTCGCGGTAGGCGAGCATCTCGAAGGAGAACACGTCGATCTTCTCCTTCGTCTTGCGTCCTTCGCGAATGACGTTCCTGGAGTAGTGGTGCGCGAAGCTCGGCTCGATCCCGTTGCTCGCATTGTTCGCGAGGGAAAGGGAGATCGTGCCGGTTGGAGCGATCGACGTATGATGGGTGAATCGCGCGCCTTGCTCCGCGAGCGCGTCGACGAGCCCGGGCTCGATCTCGGCAAGCCGTTGCATGTAGCGGCTGTACCTCGCGTGCAGCAGGCTGCCCTTGATCCGGTCTCCGACCCGCAAGCCGTCCCGCGCCATTTCCGGGCGTTTCGCGAGCATTTCCGCCGTCACCGTGAAGGTTTCCTCCATCAGCGGCGCCGGCCCCTTCTCCTGGCTGAGGGAGAGGGAGGTCTTCCAGCCGGTGACCGCCAACACGCGCGTCACTTGCCCGGTAAACTCGATCGACGCATCGGAGCCGTACTTCAGACACAGCATCGTCAAGGTCGAGCCCAGGCCCAGATAGCCCATCCCGTGGCGTCGCTTGCGCATGATCTCCTCGCGCTGGGGATCGAGGGGAAGTCCGTTGACCTCCACGACGTTGTCGAGCATCCGGGTGAAGACGGCGACCACCTCGCGGAAGGTCTCCCAGTCGAAGCGGGCGCGGTCCGTGAACGGGTCGAGCACGAACCGGGTGAGGTTGATCGAACCGAGCAGGCACGAGCCGTACGGCGGAAGGGGTTGTTCGCCGCAAGGGTTGGTCGCGCGGATGTTTTCGCAGAACCAGTTGTTGTTCATCTCGTTGATCTCGTCGATCAGGATGAACCCCGGCTCGGCGAAGTCGTACGTCGACGACATGATGGCGTCCCAGATCCGTCGAGCCCACACGGATCGATACACCCGGCAGGCAACCTTTCCGAAGGGGTTGGTGACGTAGCCGTCGTTCACCGGCCAGCTTCGCCACACCACCGCTTCCGGATCGTCGAGATCGACACCGTCGTGCTCGACCTCCACCGGCATGAGCGGGAACGCGAGCTTCCACTGAGCGTCGTCGCGAACCGCCTCCATGAACTCGCGGGTGATGAGCAGCGAGAGGTTGAACTGGCGGAGCCGCCCGTCCTCTCGTTTGACGCGGATGAAATCGAGGACGTCGGGATGGCCGACGTCGAAGGTGGCCATCTGCGCCCCCCTGCGTCCACCTGCCGATGACACGGTGAAGCACATCCGGTCGTAGATGTCCATGAACGAAAGCGGTCCCGACGTGTACGCTCCGGCGCCGGTGACGTACGCGCCCTTGGGCCGCAGGGTGGAGAATTCGTATCCGATGCCGCAGCCGGCCTTGAGGGTGAGGCCGGCCTCGTGGACCTTGTCCAGGATGTCGTTCATCGAGTCGAGAATGGTGCCGGACACGGTGCAGTTGATGGTCGACGTCGCCGGCTTGTGTTCCATCGCCCCCGCATTCGACACGATGCGCCCGGCCGGAACCGCACCTTGTCGCAACGCCCACAGGAAGCGCTCGCACCAGAACGAGCGTAGCTCGCCGGTGGCCTCGACGTCGGCGATCGCACGCGCGACACGGCGGTAGGTCTCGTCGATCTCGCGATCCACGACCGCGCCGTCGCGCTTCTTCAGGCGGTACTTGCCGTCCCAGATGTCGAGCGATGCCGCCTGCAGAGGGATTTCGGCGACACCGGAGCCCTCCGTTTCGACATGGATCCGCCGAGCCAGCTTCATCGTCATGTCCCCTTGCCGGATAACCGGCCGGTGCGAGCGGCCTCGATGGCCATCGATGTTCCTTCCCGTCGAACGGCTCCGATGATGCCTGCGTCCCCGGTGTCCGTGCCTCCGCTTGCCGGGGACGGAGCCGGCCGTGCCGCCTGCCCCGGACCGGCGGCGCGTGCCGTTCTACGGGGAGCCGATCACCCTGCGTCGAAGAGGCTCGCCGATCAGCGCCAGCCTGCCAGGACAATCGGAAATGGCCGCTGAACTTGTAAGCGTTCGTCCCGTCCGGTGACGGAGAGAGTCTATAGCACCAGTGCTGGTAGTCAAGCGACTCGTGAAACCCAAGATATTGTGTATCGATTGGTGGACAGGACGGTGGACACTACGGCAAAACCTGTGGATAACTTCCCCGCTGCGGTTTCTGTCGGCCTTCCTTCGCCGGGATCCGCCGGTCGAAATCGAGCGGGGAGGGTGCGGGCCCGGAGGCGGCGCAGGATCTTCGAGCCGTGCGCCGCGGAGGCCGATCCGTCCCGGACCGGTCCGGCTTCAGTCGAGGAGGCTCGCGAGCACCTGGTCCGCGTGCTCGCGCAACGGCGGCATGAGCGCGTGGAACGACGTCTCTATCGCCGGATAGTGCCGGTCGAGGTCGACCGCCGCCTCTGTGAGCCGATGGCCGAACCTCGCCCGGCGGGCGAGCCCCGCGAACACCCGATCGAGCCCGACCCGGGTCGCATACATACCGAGCCATCGACTTTCGAGCATGCGCGCGAACCGTGCCCGGTCCCGGATCGGGATGATGTCGACCTGTTGCGCCATCCGGGCGCAGACGTGCTCGACGAAGGAACCGAGGCTCACCGGCGAGTAGCGCGCCCAGCTCCGGGCGAGGCAGTGGTCGAAGAATACGTCGACGATCACCCGGGCGTAGCGCTGGCGGGGAGGGGCGACATGCGACATGCAGGTTCGGAATGCGAGGTGGCGGTCCGCGAATCGATCGATGGCGCGGTGCAGCGCGATCCCGGTCACGATTCCTGGCGTCGCGACCCCGTCCACCCTGCCCTTGATGAGGTCCGCACAGACGTTCCCCGCCCGTATCTCGTCGTCGTCGGGGGACAGCAGCGCGTGGGCGAGGAAGTTCACCGCGCCACGCCACCCGGCGAGGATTCGATCATGCACTGCGCGGAGCGTCCGGGCGGTACCGGATCGCAACCCCGGGCGCCACTCCGGCGATGCCCCGCCCATGTCGTTGCCCGCCGCCGGCCGGCATCGCCCGGGAGGAGGGGCATGACGATGGAGCGCGGGACAGGGAACGCGCGTGAACCGAGCCGCGTCCGAACGGCCCGGTGCCAGCCCGCGTCGGAACCGGATGCGTGGCGGGCAGCCCGGGCGGCCGGCTCGATCACGGAACGATCCGTGAGATCACGACCCCGACCGGCGCGGTATCGGCGACTGCGACCGGTCCGGCGACGCCCTCGACGTCGCCGCTGGTTCGGTTCGCCGTCCCCGAGCGCGCCACGCGTGCGGCCACCAGGACCCTTTCCACGCTCGCAAGCGATCGCGACGGGATCATCGCATTCGATTCATCGAGCGCGATGGTGGCGGGCAGAGCGCCCACCACCGTGCGCGCCACGGCCACCGGGGGACCCGCCCCGGACGGCGGGCGGGCGAAGACGAACACCGGTTCACCGGCGTCGAGCTCGATCGCGAGATCCGGCGCGAGGCTGACCTCCACCACGATCCGCGCACCGCCCGGCTCGGTGGGTCCGGCCGCCCCGGAACGGGCGGCGGGCGTCGTGTCCCCGGCGCTGCGGACCCGCGCAAGCAGCTCGGTGACGACGGACTCCTCCCGTGACCCGGGCGGCTGGTGGGCGAGCAGCCGCTCCCAGCGCGCGACGGCGGTGCCCGTGCGTCCATTCTGAGCCGCGGCGAATCCCCCGAGCCAGAGCGCCTTCTCGTGGTCGGGGTCGAGCTCCAGGGCACGGTCGAGCCGATCAAGGACGCTTGCCGGAAACCGGTTGCCGGCGCTCCCCGCCTCCGCTTCCGCCCAGTCCGTCAGGAGGGCGGGTTCGTCGCCGAGAAGCGCGTGGGCGCGCTCGAAGCCGACAAGCGCGTCATCGAAGCGTTCGAGCGCCACTTGCGAGCGAGCCAGAAGCAGCCAGCCGTCGGCGTCGTCGGGGTCGCCGGCGAGCTTCGCGGCAAGGGAGGCGACCATCGCTTCCACCGGCGGGGCCGGCCCGGCGCCGGCCGCCGCGTCACGGGGCGGGGGCCGCATGTCGAGCCCATGCGGGGAGCCGAGCCACAGATAGAAAGCCAGACTGCACACCGGCACCACGACCGCGACCGCGACCGCCATCCCGCAGGCCGGTGGGCGCGCGACCGCGTGCGCCGCGTCGCGTTTCCCGGCGTCGGCGAGCAATCCGCGTTCGAGATCCTCGCGCAGCACCGTGTATCGATCGGCCTCGACCTCGCCCCGGTCGCGTTCCAGATCCAGTTCCGCGAGACGCTCGCGATACAGCGCGACGTTCGCGTCACCGGATACATCGAGGCCGGCGCCGCCGCGCATCAACGGCGGCACCAGCAACAGCAACGCGACCAGTATCGCGAGCGAGGCGAGGATCCAGAAAAGCAGCATCGGGGAACCGCTGAAAGATGACCGATCCGCGCTGGGCGCGGTCCACGACCATGAATCTATCGGGCGCCCCGTGCGCCGGCAAGGATTCGGTGCACGTTCATCCGTGATCGCCTCCTCCATCGGGATCCGTGATCGCCGTCACCCTGCTCGTTGCGAACCGGATCGCCGGTGCCGCGATGGCGCGGCGCGAGGCTGGCGCCGCGGCGAGACGTGATGCGGGATGACTATTGCGTGCGGCGCGAAGTTCACGTTTCAATCCGTCACTTCGCCTTCGCGGCCGGAACATGACTCGCTATAATTCACTGAACGAGCGGGGTCGATCTCGCGGAATCCTCGCTTCGAGTTCGAAATCACACCGAATGCTTCATATTCGGGGAACGTGTGCGACGAGGTTGGCGCGACGGTTCGACCGCTGCTTCGAGACAGGAGGCAGGAGATGGCGGTGAGACGACAACGCCCGCATCCACTGGGCCTGCCGGGCGCCTTCGGCCCGGGAATCGCGAAGGATCGGACCACCGGAGGGGAGGGCGCCCGCCCGAGCGGATTCGACCGCTGGCTGCTGCGGCAAATCGCGGCGAAGGCGGGCGGGCCGGACGTGGCGTTCGCGCTGTGGAACGGCGAAGACGTTTGGCGTCCCCCGGGCGAGAGCCACGGGCGTATCACCTTCCGCGACCGCGGCGCCCTGCTTTCCATGGTCTTCAACCCGGAGCTCGGATTCGGGGATGCGTTCAGCGCGGGACGGATCGAGATTTTCGGTGACCTCGTGGACGTACTCGTACGCTGCTACCGGTCCATGGACCGTCACGGCCCGACCGCGGGCAAGCGCAGCCTGCTGGGCCGGCTGCCGAGGCCGCGTCCCAACACCACCACCGGCTCGCGCCGCCACATCCGCCACCACTACGACCTGGGCAACGACTTCTACCGCCTGTGGCTCGACGAGGAGATGGTCTACACCTGTGCGTACTACGACACGCCGGAGGCGACCCTGGAGCAGGCGCAGCGTGCGAAGTTCGACCACATCTGCCGCAAGCTGATGCTCCGGCCCGGCCAGCAGGTCATCGAAGCCGGCTGCGGATGGGGCACCCTCGCGCTGCACATGGCGCGCGATTACGGTGTCAAGGTCCGCGCCTTCAACATCTCGCAGGAGCAGATCGCCTACGCGCGCGAGCGTGCGGCGCGCGAAGGCATGGACGGGATGGTGGAGTTCGTGCAGGACGACTACCGCAACGTCGAGGGGACCTGCGATGCGTTCGTCTCGGTGGGCATGCTGGAGCATGTCGGGGTCCGGAACTACGAAGCCCTCGGCGGCGTCATCGCCCGCACCCTCAAGCCGAACGGCCTCGCACTCGTTCACAGCGTCGGCCGCAACCGCCCCACTCCGGTCAACGCATGGCTGGAGCAGCGGATCTTCCCCGGCAGCTACCCCCCGAGCCTGCGCGAGATGATGGCGATCTTCGAGCCCTTCAACTTCTCCGTCATCGACGTCGAGAACCTCCGGCTCCACTACGCGCGCACCCTCGATGAGTGGCTGGCGCGCTTCGACCGGGCGGTGGGCACGGTCCGGAAGATGTACGACGAGGAGTTCGTCCGGGCATGGCGGCTGTACCTTGCGGGCTGCTCGGCCGCCTTCTACGCCAACTCCCTCCAGCTCTTCCAGGTGGTCTGCGCGCCGTCCGCCAACAACGACGTCCCCTGGACCCGCGCTCACGTCTACCCGCGGACAGCCGGGAATGGTCCTGCGTCCGAATCCGCGCCCGCGGGCGGCTGACCGGTGGAGACCTTCGACGCCATCGTCGTCGGCGGCGGTCCGGCCGGCTCCGCTTGCGCGGAGCGCCTCGTGCAGGCCGGCGCCTCGGTGCTCGTGCTCGACCGGGAGGAGTTCCCCCGCACCAAGCTCTGCGCGGGGTGGATCACCCCGGAGGTGGTCGCGGATCTGGACCTTGACGTGGAGGGATATCCGCACCGATTCAACACCTTCAACGGAATCGTGGTGCACCTCAAGTGGCTGAAGTTCACGCTTCCGAGCGTGCAGCATTCGATCCGCCGCTTCGAGTTCGACGACTACCTGCTGCGCCGCAGCGGCGCCCGGCTCCGCACCCACAACGTGCGCAGCATCGAGCGCGTTCCGGACGGCTTCATCGTGGACGGCGCCTTCCGATCGAAATATCTCGTGGGGGCCGGCGGTACCCGATGTCCCGTCTATCGCACGTTCTTTCGCGACGCCAATCCGCGCGCCCGCGAGCTGCAGGCGGCAACCTACGAACATGAGTTCGCCCACCGGTGGCGCGACGAACGGTGCCATCTGTGGTTCTTCGAGAAGGGCCTGCCCGGATATGCGTGGTACGTCCCGAAGGCGGACGGATACCTGAACTGCGGGATCGGAGGGATGGCGGAGAAGCTCAAGGCGCGCGGGGACGACGTCAAGCGGCATTGGAACCACTTCATCGGGATCCTTGCGCGCCGCGGGCTCGTCGAGGGAGCCGGGTTCGCCCCGAAGGGATACAGCTATTATTTGCGCGGTGGCGTCGAGGTGGTGCGAACCGGCGATGCATTCATCACCGGAGACTCGGCCGGCCTCGCGACACGGGACCTCTGCGAAGGGATCGGCCCGGCGATTTCAAGCGGCCATCGCGCCGCGGAATCGATCATCGAGGGCACGGAGTACCGTCTCGACGACCTCGCCGCATACAGCTCGGACATCGGCCTCGTGCAGCGACTGCTTGAACGGGCGTTTGCGGGGAGCAGGCTCCGTCCTCCGGAGACCCGGCCGGTGCGGGAAGCGGTGGGCCTCTGAGTGGTGTCGCCCGGGGATTCATGCTCCCCGGGCGCGATCGGTTCCATGTCGAGACGCCGGAGCGCCGGCCGGATGCGTTGAGCGACGAGCGGGCGTCGATCGAATCGATCCTCCCGGACAGTGCGATCCATGAAGAGGACGAGGGCTCGCGGCCGTCCTCGCTGCCGGTGCGGTGCGGGAAGCTCGATGCAGGTGGGAGCACGACCGTCGGATCGGCCTGGCTCGAAAAGGGCGAACAATTCGATGCGCGGATCCGGGAGCCGCACGTCACGCGGGGTGCAGTGACGGCAGCCGATCCGCCCCCGCGCGTTGCGACGGCGGGGGGCAGAGCTCCCGGGGGAGCCCCGAGGCCAGCGACTGCCCGCTCCAACCGATGTCCCGAGCCGACCACAGCGCGCGATCGAGGACCAGGATCGCCTCGGCGAGCGGTTGTCCGCGGGTCCGCGCCGCGAGAGCGATCAGATCGCGAGGGGGCGACTCGGGCCAGGCGAGTCCGGCCCAGAAGAGCAGGGCGTCGCGCGCCGCGCGCGGGGAAGCGTCACGACAGGCGTTCAGCACGCGGCGCCGCGCCGCGGCAGTGCCCCGCAGCGGTTCTTCGGCCGGCGCGGATATCGGTGATCGGGTATCGCGGGGGGGCCGCCGGCCGAGAACGCGCAGCAACGCCCCCAGCGTCACCAGCCAGGCGAAGGCGAGAGCCGCACTGATGGCCGGCCAGGGTCGCGGGCTCGTCTCCGGCGCGGCCGGTGGAGCAGCGAGCACGGGGCGGGACGGCTGCCCGGTCGAAGCCGAAGCGGGAACGACCGGGATCGTCCGCGCCGGGATCAGGACGGTGCGCGGCGCGTTCGCCTCGACATCCCACCACTCCACCCGCAACTCCGGGATCTCCAGCGTTCCCGCCGCACCCGGCACCATCGCGATACGCTGGACACGCTCTCCGTGCACGGCGTTTGCGCCGGCGCGAGTCACGATGGACGGCTGGTCGGGATAGACCCGGACGGAACCGAGGTCGGGGAGATCGAGTGGCGGGAGCTGCTCTCCGGTGAGCCCCGCCGCTTCGAGCCGCAGGGTCCAGGTCACCGGCTCGCCCACCACGAGGCGAGGCGGGTCCTCGGGCCATTCTTCGGCGAGTGTGAGTGCGCGGGCCGGCAGCCATGGCGTAGCGGCCCCGGCCGGACGGGGTTTTACCACTATGTCAACGGGTTGCGACACGAGGCGTACCCGGCGCCCCTCGCCGAACAGGCGGCCGATGGCCGGCGCGGCGCCCGCCTCGGCGACGCGCGCGTCGAGCCGGAGCGCGGGCAGGACGAGCCGCCCGCTCGTCTGCGGGAATATCGCGAAGCGGCGTTCGATGACCCGGTAGCGCCGGCCGCCGACGACCCTGGTGTACGTCGTATCCTTGCCGAGGCGATGGGTGACGGCGCCTTCGGGGGCGAAATCCGAGAGCTTGGCCTCGAGGAACTCCACCGCCCGGTAGATCCGGAAGGTGTAGACGAGCTGGGACTGGACGTAGACCTCATCCGGCGCCACGTCCGTCTCGATGAAGACGTCGCGCCCGCCCGGCACGTTCGTCGCGACGGCGGGGAGGACCTCCAGCTCGATCGCCGGGCTGGTCATGGTTCCCACCCGCAACGGACCGGCGGTGAGCCGCCCCGAACGCTTGGGAGCCAGCTCGAAGATCCACTGGGTCAAGGTGCTCTGCCGGCCGTTGTCGATGGTGATCTGCGTGCTCGTCGACCGTCCGAGGACTTCGAAGTCCGGTCGGAGCAACTCGACGTCGGGCTGCGCGCCGCCGGTCCCGGCGTCCGACTCGACGATCAGGCGCACCGTCTCGTCGGCACGGATCGGGTTGCGCTCGAAACGGGCGCCGAGGGTCTGGGCCCGGACTTCGCCGAGTACGAACACCGCGAGCGTCACGGCCACCACCGCAGCGGCCGTGCCCGGAAGCGCCCGCGGCTTCATGCGCGCCGGAGCCACTGCTCGCACGCGGCGAGGGCGCGCGGCACGTCGAAGGGGTGCTCGCGCGCGTAGGGGGCGTCGAGCAGGGCGGTGCGGGCGGAGGCCCCGAGCCCCGGAAGGCCCGATTCGAGCCAGGTGATCCATCGCTCGCCGGTGAGTCCCGCCACTTCTTCGCGCGGGTGGCGAGCGAGGGCGGCGCGGCGCATGAGCGTGGACAGCTCCACCGCGATCTCCGCGCCCGAGGCGCCGGCTTGGTGGCGCGCGCGCAGGGCCCGCAGACCCGCGAGCGCCTCGCGCCGGGCCCATCCGGCACGCCACCGGCGGGTGGCGATGATTGCGGCAGCGAGCACTGCTGCCGCCACGAGGATGCAGACCGCGATCCACCCTGGCGCCGGGGGCCAGAATTCCGGCGGGTCGGGGACATGGATGTCGCGAAGGGCGGCGAGCGGATCGGCAGGATTCATCGGAGCGGGTTCATCAGGAGGCGATGACCGCATCGGCGGCGAAGGCCGCCGCCACGAAACAGGATGACGCGAATCCGGGGGAAGCCGGTGGCGTGGATGTCGTGCACGATGGTGAGCGGATCGGCCGGGTTCATTGGAGGGGATTCGCCGGAACGCGCGGGTTGGCGCCATCCGAGCCGGCAGGGCGGGAGCCCGGGCGGCGACCCCGCCCAATCAGGGTCTCGCGGAGCACGGCCGGTACGTCGTCGCCGCACTGGATGCGCACCAGCACCGCACCGCCGCGACTGCACGCGGAGGTGATTTGCGACTCGATGGCATCGAAACGACGCGAAACGGCACGCGCGACCTCGCTCGATCGCGTATCGAGAGTGGTGGTGCGCCGGTCGTCGCCAATCGGGTAGCGGGCCGGTGGCGGGGGGACGGATTCGAGCCCGTCGTAGACCCATACGCAGAGTAGTTCGTGGTGCTCCCGCAGCTTGACGAGTTGCCGGGCCACCGGGTCCCGTAATCCGCTGAAGTCGCTGATCACGATGATCAGGGTTCCGGGCCGTGCAACCCGGCGCGCGCGTGACAGGGCGATCTCGAGGCCGCCGGTCGCGTTTCGGTCCCGGGCCTCGTCCTGGAACCCGGCGAGGATCCCGAAGAAGGCAAGCGCACCGTGCCGTCCCCCCTCGATGCGGGATTCGGCGGTACGACCACCGGCGAACACGAGCCCGCCGACGCGATCGCCGTTGGCCACCGCGGCCCATGCGAGCAGCGAGGCCGCCTCGGCCGCCACCACCGACTTGAACGCCCGGCGGGTGCCGAAACGCATATGTTCGCCAAGGTCCACGACGAACAGGACCGGGCGATCGCGCTCCTCGTGGAACAGCTTGGTATGGACGCGGCCGGTGCGTGCGGTCACCCGCCAGTCGATGCTGCGGAGATCGTCGCCGGGCAGGTAGATTCTCGACTCCGAATATTCCATCCCGCGACCTCGGAGCCGCGACACCCGCACCCCGGTTCGACCGCCGCGGCTGGAGCGATGCGCATCCGGAGGCAGGCCGGTCGCGCGCGCGCGCAGGCCGACGAGATCGGCGGTGGAGAACGTCACCCCTGCCAGCCCGCGCGGAGGGCGCTCCGCGCTCACGGCACCGCCACCATCGAGAGCAGCGCTTCGACCACGTGGTCCGCGTCGACGCCGTCGGCTTCGGCGTCGAAGCTGAGCAGCACCCGGTGCCGGAGCACGTCATGGGCGATTGCCTGGACGTCGTGGGGCGCGACGTAGTCGCGGCCGTCCAGCCATGCGTGGGCGCGCGCGCAACGATCGAGCGCGATGCTCGCGCGCGGGCTGGCGCCGAATGCGATCCAGCGCGCGAGATCGTCGCCGTAACGGGTCGGGATCCGGGTTGCGAGCACCAGCTCGACGAGGTAGCGCTCGAGCGGCTCCGAGAGGTGCGTGTCGAGCACCTCGCGCCGCGCTTCGAAGATGACCGGGGCCTCCACCCGGGTCACCTCGCGGGCTTCGTCATGCCCCTCGATCAAGCGGTGCGCCTCTTCGCGCGCGAGACGCAGGATTGCCTGCTCGGCCTCGCCCGCCGGGTAGTCGATCCGCACGAAGAGCAGGAACCGGTCGAGCTGCGCCTCGGGGAGGGGATAGGTGCCCTCCTGCTCGATCGGGTTCTGGGTGGCCATGACGAGGAACAGCGGCGGGAGCCTGTACGTGGTGCGTCCAACCGTGATCTGGCGCTCCCCCATCGCTTCCAGCAACGCGGACTGCACCTTCGCGGGGGCTCGGTTCACTTCATCGGCGAGCAGTACGTTGTGGAAGAGCGGACCGCGCTGAAACACGAAGCTCGCGTTCTCGGGCCGGTAGATCTCGGTGCCCGTCAGATCGGCGGGGAGCAGATCCGGGGTGAATTGCACCCGGTGGAAGTCGCCCTCGATGCGGGCTGCGAGCTCCTTCACCGCAGTCGTCTTCGCGAGTCCCGGTGCGCCCTCCACCAGCAGATGGCCATCGGCCAGCAAGGCGATGAGAAGCCGGTCGACGAGCGCCTCCTGGCCGATGATCCGTGTGCGCAGGGCATCGCGGAGCTGCGCGAACGCACGTTGGGCCGTCGACGCCTCCTGTTCCGGGCGCGTTGCGTCGTTCATCTCGTCGATCGCGGTGGGGTCGTTGCGCGACGGGATCTTAGCGCACGATGGACATGGGAAGGGCGGCCCCGTGCAAGGGGATGCACGGCATGATCCTCGACCGGGTACCGGATCGACGCCGTGGGGCGCGGATGACGAGCCAGCTCGTCGGGCTGCGCCATCAACAGGGAATGGAGAGACAGTCCGCGCGTACTTCTCAATCCCGCCGCAGGGCGTCCGTGACCGCGATCGGGGTCGGATAGCGCAGCATGATCACGTAGCTCGACACGATGAAGGTGAGAATGGTGGCCGCGTGCGCGGTGTACGCGGCCTGAGGGCCGATGACGCCACCTCCCGACGCGATGACCGCGATCAGCAGCGAGAACTCGCTGATCTGCCCCAGCCGCACGCCGATTTCCCCCGAGAGCCGTTGCGATTCACCCTCTCGCTGCAACAGCCACCGGAAGACCGCCGGCTTCAGCACCAGCATCAGGCCGCCCAGGCAGGCCGCGGGGAGCGCGACGTCGGCGAGCACGGGGAGCGGGAACCCCGCCCCGAGCGCGAAGAAGAACATCACGAGGAAGAAGTCGCGCAGCGGTTTGAGGGATTCGGCGATGAACGTGGCGATAGGGCTGCGGGCGAGGGCGACTCCGGCGACGAAGGCCCCGATCTCGTGCGAGAGCCCCATGGCGTGGCCGAGCTGGGAGATGCCGAGGCACCAGCCGATCGCGACGAGGAAGACGTACTCCCGGATCCGGTCGAAGCGGCCGATGAGGGGCATCAGGACCCACCGCTCCATCGCCGCCGCCACCGCGACGATCGCCGGCAGCGCCGCCGCGAGGCGCAGGGCGTCCGGCGCCGAGAGCGAGGGCCGGGACGCCGCGTCGAGGCCGAGCAGGATGACGATCGCGATGACGTCCTGGAGCAGCAGCACGCTGATGACGATCTCCCCGGCGTGCCGGTGGTGCAGTGTGGTGGTGGGGAGCAGCTTCAGCCCGATGATCGTGCTGGAGAACATCGAGGCCGCGCCGACCACCAGCACCTCGGGCAGGGAGAAGCCGAACGCGAGGGCTACCGCCCCGCCCGCCGCCGCGAACACGAGGCAGCTCGCGAGGGTGACCACCGTCGCCTCGCGCATCATCCGTGCAAGCTTCTGGGGATGCAGGTTGAGGCCGAGCAGGTACAGCAGGAAGATGATCCCGACCTCGCCGATCCCCTGCGCCGTCGTGGCGTCCTCGATCAGACCGAGCCCCCACGGCCCCACCAGCACCCCGAGCGCGATGTATGCGACCAGCATGGACTGGCGCGCGAACAGCGCGAGTCCGGCGATGATCGCGGCCCCGGTGAAGATCAGGAAGATCGTGAAGAGGATGGATTCGCCGTGCACTGGTCCTCCGAGTCATCCCGGCCCGCGACCGGCACGGCTCCGTCCCGAGCGGGTCCCTCTACCGGCACTCCGGCACCCTGATTCGGGCCGGCGGCATGCCGCGCCGTCGGCGCAGAACGCAAAGCGGCTTCGGGAGAGCGGACGTCCGGCGTTCCGGGCGGGCCGATCCGGCGCCGTGCCCACCGCTTCCGCCCTTGCCGCATGAACCGATCGGGGCCGTCGTGCGGGGGAGCCGGAGGGGAGGGGATGCCCATCGGCCGCAGCGATGGCTACGACGTGTCGATATGGGCAAGGACCTCGAGGTGCGTCGCCACGCATTTCGGCAGCACCTCGACGTTGTATCCGCCCTCCAGCAGCGACAGTATGCGCCCGCCCGAGTGCTTTTCCGCGATCTCCACGATCCTCGCGGTCATCCAGCCGAAGCATTCCGTGCTCAGGCGGACTTGCGCGAGAGGATCGGCGGCATGTGCATCGAAGCCGGCGGAGACGATCACGAACTCCGGGGCGAAGGCGTCCGCGGCGGGAAGGATCCGGTCGGCGAACGCGCGGTGGTACTCCTCGTCCCCGGCTCCGGCCGGCACCGGGCAGTTGACGGTGGCGCCGGCGCCGCGGCCGATGCCGGTCTCGGATGCGGCCCCGGTACCGGGGTAGTACGGAAACTGGTGGATGCTGGCATACATCACCGATGGATCGTCTTCGAACGTGTGCTGGGTGCCGTTTCCGTGATGGACGTCGAAATCGAGGATCAGGACCTTGTCCACGCCGTGGGCGCGTTGCAGGTAACGGGCCGCGATCGCCACGTTGTTGAAGAGGCAGAAGCCCAGGGCCATGCCCCGCTCGGCATGGTGTCCGGGCGGGCGGCTGAGGGCGAAGCCGTTCTCGACGTCTCCCGCCACGATGCGATCGGTCAGCGCCAGGGCTCCGCCCGCCGCGAGGCGGGCCACGTCGCTGCTCCGGCGCGAGACTCCGACGTCGGCCACGTCGAGGAACGGCGCGCCGGCCCGGCAAGTCTCCTCCGCGCGGGCGATGTAGCCCGCGTCGTGCACCGTCTCGATCCAGGCCGGATCCGCCGCCACCGCGTCGATGCGCGCCAGGTCGCCGAACCATGCGCGATCCCGGAGCCAGTCGATGGAGGAGACGAGACGTTGGCTCCTTTCCGGGTGTCCGCGGCCCGCATCGTGATCGAGGAATCGGGGGTCGTAGAGAAATCCCGTGGTCATCGTTCGCCTCGTTCCTGCACGCGCAGCTCCGCGCGGTACCACCGGGCCTTCTCGACGTAGTGTCGGGCAATCCGCTCGATGCCGGCGGCGTCCTCCTCGGTCAGGGTGCGCACGACCCGGGCGGGCGATCCGACCACGAGCGAGCGCTCCGGGATCACCTTCCCCTCGGAAACGAGCGCCCCGGCGCCGATGAGGCTTCCACGGCCGATGACCGCGTGGTTGAGCACCACCGCGTTGATTCCGACCAGCGCCCCGTCTTCCACCGTGCATCCATGGAGCATTGCATGATGGCCCACGCTCACGTCCGCGCCGAGGGTGAGGGGAACGCCTTCGTCGACATGGAGCACCGCCGCATCCTGAACGTTGGTGCCGCCGCCGATGGTGATGACGTCGTTGTCGCCGCGAACGACGCTGTTGAACCAGACACTGGCGCCGTGGCCGAGGATGACGGAGCCGACAACGACGGCGTTGTCGGCGACGTAGAAGTCCCCGTGCGTCCGGACGTGACGATTGCCAAGGGAATAGATCATGACTGCAAGCGTACTCCCGCAGGACGACTCGACCCGGCCCGATACGGGTAGTCTACCTGCCTGGAGGGGCGCCGTCGTTCATGGTCGCCTCGTTGTGGATCGGGCTCGATCGGCTCCCGGCCCTCGTGTTTCGGATCTTGCTGTATTCATCGGTGATGGTGAATTAATATTAAATCAACAAGATATTGATTATATCTCATGTATATTCGAGCTCCACGTTCGTCTGAATCTCTACTCACCGCACATGGGATTCGGCTCGGTGAGTGCGCGCGCCCATCGGATCCATTCGCGAAGCTCACGGTCATATCCGGCCAGCGACGGATCGCCTTCCCGGGTGAGGGCGCGAGTCAGGCGGCCGAGACCGCGGGGTCCGGCCGGAGGCGGCAGCCGGGCAAGCGCGTGCACGGCCAGGGCACGGGCGGCATCGGTCTCGCCGCGGCGAACGTGGAGTCGAATGAGCAGGCGCAGCGCCTCGAAGTGATCTCCGTCGGCGGAGACCGATCGCGTCGCATACTCGAACGCCTTCTCGTCGGCGCCGAGCCGTTCGTGGCAGAGCCCGAGGACATGGAGCGTGTTGGGGTTCTCGCCAACGTGCAGAAGAAGCTCGTCGAGATGGCGGATCGCGGCTCGGTAGCTCTTGAGCCGGAAGGCATGCGCCGCCTTGCGCTCGAGTCTCGATGCCCGCGAGAGCCAGCTACGCATGGTCGGTCGGCGCTCGTGTCGTTCACAGGGAAGCGGACGCAGGCTCGTCCGTGGTCCCGGCGTGAATCCGTGTCGAGCCGGGACACGCCTCGGCGGCGAGAACGGCGACATCCCCATCGATTCGCATCCGCCGCGGCTTCGCACCGAGCATGGGAGCGTATCCTCGAATCGTCCGGGAGCGCGGATACGGGCTTGATCGAAGCCGGCGGTTCCCGAGTAGTATCCTCCATCACCCGAGCCCGCCGATACCCTGTCGAGGCCGCAACGGCCTGCTGCGCGGGGAGGGCGGTCGGGTAACCCCGACACGAGGAACAGACATGATGGTCAAGGCGATTCGAATCCATCGGACCGGCGGTCCCGATGCGATGCGGTGGGAAGACGTCGAGGTCGGCGTTCCAGGACCGGGTGAAATACGGATCCGGCACGAAGCGGTGGGACTGAACTACATCGACGTCTATTTCCGCACCGGGCTCTATCCCGCGCCGTCGCTTCCGTTCTCCCCGGGGATGGAGGGCGCCGGGGTCGTCGAGGCGGTCGGGGAGGGCGTCGATTCGTTGGCGGTGGGGGACCGGGTCGCGTACGCGGCGCCACCGGTCGGCTCGTATGCGGAGGAACGCCTGATGCCGGCCGACAAGGTGGTGAAGGTTCCGCCCGGCATCGAGCCACGGCAGGCCGCGGCGATGATGCTGCAGGGCATGACCGTCGAGTACCTGCTGCGCCGGACGTACCCGGTACAGTCCGGCGAGACCATCCTGTTCCATGCCGCCGCGGGCGGCGTGGGCCTGATCGCATGCCAATGGGCCAGGCATCTCGGAGCGACGGTCATCGGCACCGTGAGCAGCGACGAGAAGGCGGAACTCGCTCGGGCGCACGGCTGCGATCACCCGATCGTCTATACGCGGGAGGATTTCACCGATCGGGTCAGGGAGCTGACGGACGGCGCCGGGGTTCCGGTCGTCTACGATGCGGTTGGGCGCGACACGTTCGCGGGCAGCCTCGACTGCCTTCGTCCCCGGGGGATGCTCGTGAGCTTCGGCCAGTCGTCGGGAAAGATCGATCCGTTCGACATCGGGATTCTGAGCGCGAAGGGGTCGCTCTACGTCACCCGGCCGACGTTGATGACATATACCGCGAGCCGGGCGGACCTGGAGAGATCGGCGCAGGCGCTGTTCGACGTCGTCGCCGGTGGCGCGGTGCGCATCACCGTGAACCAGACCTTTCCTCTCGCCGAGGCGGCGAACGCGCATCGGGCGCTCGAATCGCGGCAGACGACGGGCTCGACCATCCTCGTGCCGTGACGGCCGGGATGCCGCCATGGCAGGCCGAACCGGGGTGACGGCGTGTCGTTCGATGTGTTTCCGGTCGGGACATGACGGAAGGCGCCGGCGATGATTTCCGAATCACGAGAGCCGGCAAGCGACGATCTGGCCTGCCAGACCGATATCCTGCAAGGCGTTTCCCGCACCTTCGCGCTCACCATTCCACAGCTCCCCGCTCCGCTGCGCGACGTGGTGGGCAATGCCTACCTGTTATGCCGAATCGCCGACACCATCGAAGACGAGCCGGTGCTGTCGGTGGCGCAGAAGCAGGTGTTCTCGGAACGCTTCATCGAGGTTGTCGCGGGCCGCGAGGCGGCGGAGCGTTTCGTGCGGGAGCTTCAGTCCGTGCTGCCGCACGCGATGCTTCGAAGCGAGCATGACCTGATCGCCAATACGGCCAGGGTCGTTCGTATCACCCACGGATTCCGGGCCGTCCAGCGGGACGCCCTGGAGCGTTGCGTCACGGTCATGTCGCGCGGAATGGCGGAATTTCAGCGAAATGCGACAGCCGACGGCCTGGACGATCTCGCTCAACTCGACCGCTACTGCTATCACGTCGCCGGGGTGGTCGGCGAGATGCTTACCGAGCTGTTCTGCGACTACTCCTCCGAGATCGGCGAACGGAGAGAGGAGTTGCACGCGCTGTCGGTCTCCTTCGGGCAGGGGTTGCAGATGACCAACATCCTCAAGGATGTGTGGGAGGACCACCGCCGCGGCGCCTGCTGGCTCCCGCGGGACGTCTTTCGTTCGGCGGGGTTCGAGCTGCGCTCCCTGTCTGCCGGGCAGACCGATCCCGGGTTCGTGGAGGGCCTGCTCGGTCTGGTGGCGGTCGCCCGCGGCCACCTTGCCAATGCATTGAGGTTTACCCTGCTGATTCCCGCCCGGGAGGTCGGCATCCGCCGATTCTGCCTGTGGGCGCTGGGGATGGCGGTCCTCACCCTGCGCCGCATCCACGCGCATCCGGCGTTCACCGATTCCCGGGACGTCAAGATCTCGCGGCGCAGCGTACGCGCCACGGTCATCGTCACCAACGCGCTGGCCCGTTCGGACACCGCGTTGAAGTTCCTCTTTGAAGCATTCACCCGCCGGCTCCTCCTTCCGGCACGGGGCAGGGGGTCCGCTTCGGTCTGAGTGCGGCATCAGCCGCAAGGCGATACACGGCAGCGCACCGAAGAACCGCCGCGATTTGCGCCGGGCGCGGTTCCCGTGGTTTGCCGCCGGCGTACGCCGACGCGGACACCTGATTCAAACCAGGTTCTCGAAAAATTCGAGAAACCGACTGTATTCCTCTGATATAAAGGGATCTACACGTTGGATTTGACGGACCGTACGAACGTTCGCCATCGCTGTTCGTCCGCTTCCGGCGGCACCCCGTCATAGAGAGCCACCCTCCGGACGAGATTGCCGGCATAGCGGTCCCGGAGGCTCTTGCCCAGATCGCCGTCGGCTTCGGAGACCGCGACCGCCGAGAGCAGGGCGTCGCTCACCACATCCGGCATCTCGTCGAGGCGGCGCTCGCGCATGAGTGCGCTGAGCCGCTTCGCGGCGTCGAGCTCACCGTGGAATTCGAGGAAGGTCCGGTAGCCCGGGGTCGATGCGTAGAACGCGATCTGCCGCCGCACCGCGCGTTCCGAGCGTCGGCGCTCGGACTCGGTCGCGCCGCGCACCACGAAGCAGCTCGTCACCAGGGTGAAGTCCTGCACCGGCCTGCCGCGCTTTCGCGCGCCCTCGGCGATGGCGGGGCGAACGACCTCGCGGAGATACTCCGGTGAGTGCATGGGGTGCACGCTGAAGCCGTCCGCCACCTCTCCCGCCGCCGCCGCCATCCGGGGATTGACCCCGGCGAGGTAGACCGGGATGTCGGGATGGTCGATCGGCCCCGGGTTGAAGAAGTCGTTGATCAGGGTGAACCGGTAGAAGCGACCCTCGTGGTCCGGGCGCGCTCCGGTCTGGAAGGTGTTCCAGACGGCGCGCAGGCAGTCGATGTAGTCCACCACCCGCGCGGCGGGATGGTCGAACTCGGCGGAGAAGCGGCGCTCGACGTGCGGCCGTACCTGGGTGCCGAGCCCGAGCAGCAGCCGGCCGCGGCTCGCCGCCTGCAAGTCCCATGCGCTATGCGCCATCGAAAAGGGGGTGCGCGCGAACGCCACCGCGATGTTCGTCCCGACCCGGAGCCGGTCGGTCGCAAGCGCGGCCTGGAGCAGCGGGAAGAACGGATCGTGGCGCGTCTCGACCGACCAGAGCGCGTCGAACCCGATCCGTTCGAGCCGGACGGCTTCCGCACCGACTCCGGCCAGAGGGACCTGCTCTCGTAACGGGGTGTCGATGTACATGGCGGGTGTCTCCCGGTGATCAGGCATTTTCCAATACGAACAGATGAATCCGGGCGCAGATGAGGATGAAACCGTGGGCCGCGGGGCGTTACCGACGGACAAGTTCATGTTGCGTGGGACGGAGGGGGCCTGCAAGTTCCGGCCACCCTCGGGCAGGGCCGTTCTGCTCGCCCTCCGGGCTCCGGAGACTGTCGCCGCGCCCGGACCTGCACCGCATGGATCGTGTCAAACCCGCACTTCGGCCCTGATTCGCCCGAGATCGTCTTCCAGGCGCATCTCGCCGCACGAATCCACGGCTCCGAGTACGCCGGTGCGGACATGACGAGCACCTCGCCGCCATGGAGAGGCGGACGGATATTTGGATTCACCCGCTACGCTGGCGTACCATACCGCCATGGCCGCCATCGAACTCTTCGAAACTGGCGCGGACGAGGCGCCGAGGCGCCCGCGCAAACCGCTGGTGAGCTATCCACCCTCCTCCGAGCTGGCGTTCCCCGGCTGCAAGCCCGTCCGCCTCCCGCGCGAGGAGCTCGAACTCTACGACGGGCGGCTGGAGTTCTGGGACGGCGCCACCGAAACCGCCTGGGTCTGCGAGCCCAACAGTCCCTACCACGAGAAGCCGGGGGGCGCGTTGCCGAGCTTGGCGGAACGTATCGCCCAGGTGCGCGGCTCGCCCATCACCTGCTACGGCTCGATGGACCTGATGGTGCGCAACGAGGGGGGCTTGCCGTGGCGCATCCTGCAGGCGGACCAGTCGGTGTACCTGCATCCCGGTCGGGCGCGGTTGCCGGGGGCGGTGGCGATGGAGGTGGGGGAGCACGACTTGCCGGACGTGGTGCTGGAGGTGGACCACACCACGGACGTGTACCGGGGGAAGCTGCGGCTGTACGAGGCGTGGGGGTTCCCGGAGGTGTGGCTGGAGGTGCCGAATCATCGAGCGGCGAGCCGACCGAAGCGCCGGCGCGCGGGGCTGACGATTCACGTGCTGGAGGGGGGCGTGTACCGGGAGTTCCCGGAGAGCCGTGCGTTTCCGGGGTGGAGTGCGGAGGAGTTGCACGTGGCGTTCAACGAGCGGGTGCGTTCGGAGCGGACGTGTGAGGTGCTGGAGCGGGTGGGGTCGGCGTTGGGGGCGCGGGAGGGGACGGGACCGGACGACGATCCGATGCTGCGTTCCCTGCGCGGACAGAGCCGGGCGGAGGGTGAGCGCAAGGGCAGGGCGGAAGGCCGGACGAGCACCTTGGCGAAGATGGCGCGCCGGATGCTGCTCTCGCGAGGGGTGGTGGTTTCGGAAACTTTCCTCGCCGATCCGGCGTTCGCCGCATCGTCCGAGGACGCGGTGTTCGAGGCGGCGACGGCCTGTGCGGACGAGGCGCAGTTCCTTGCCGCGCTCCGATCCCGTGGTGGGAAATGAGGCAGCCGGAGGCTGTCGGGCGTTGGGCAGCCACGCCGGGACGCTTTCCTGCATCCCGGCGATAATCCCCGTCGTACCCCCGTCGTACAACGAAACGTTCGACGTCTCCCGGCAGGGGTGCCGGCGGACGAGGTTTTGCCGTAAAAACAGACACTACCCACGCATCGACGTCTCACCGATTTTCGATGCAGGTCTCGGTCTCTGCGATGACTGATGCACTGAAGGCCTCGATTCCCGGAAGTTCAAGAGGAGAGAACGCATTGCGATACGAAGCACCCGAATCCGTCGGGGAGGTAGTGAGCCTGCTCGCGGGCGATGGGCCGAGGGGGCGCGTCCTGGCGGGAGGCACGGACCTGCTGGTGCAACTCCGTGCCGGCATGATCGCTCCCGACGTCATCATCGACATCAAGGGGATCGGGGAGACCCGTGAGATCCGTGAAAACGGCGACGTCCTCGTCGTCGGCGCCGCGGTCACCGGAGCCGAGCTCGGCGAGCATGCAACCGCAAGAGCGATGTGGCCGGGGGTGGTCGAAGCCCTTGAACTCATCGGCTCGACCCAGATCCAGGGCCGGGCGTCCCTGGCCGGCAACCTCTGCAACGCATCCCCCGCGGCGGATACCGTGCCCGCCCTGATCGCCGCCGCCGCAACGTGCACGGTTGCAGGGCCGAGCGGCACACGCAACGTCCCCGTGGAAGATGTATGCACGGGACCCGGACAGCTCTCGCTCGGCGACGGGGAGTTCGTCGTCGCGTTCGAGCTTCCGAAACCACCGCCTCGCTCGGCCGACGCCTACCTGCGCTTCATCCCCCGGACCGAAATGGACATTGCGGTGGTGGGCGCGGGGGTGAGCCTGAGCCTCGACGAAGACGGGTGGTGCACCGCGGCGCGGGTCACCCTCGGCGCCGTCGCCCCGACCGCGATCCTCGTCGAGGAGGCAGGCGCGGCGCTGATCGGCACCGGCTGCGGCGACGCCGCGATCGAGGCGACGGCCGCCGCCGCGCGCGCCGCCTGCCGCCCGATCGACGACAAGCGCGGCACCGCCGAGTACCGGACGAAGGTCGCGGGGGTGCTCGCGGCCCGGGCGGCGCGGACCGCCGTCGAAAGAGCGAGGAACGCATGATGGCCAAGGCACACGTCACCACCACCATCAACGGCGACCCGGTCGAGTTCCTCTGCGACGTCGAGCAGACCTTGCTCGACGTGCTCAGGGACGAGCTGCACCTGACCGGCAGCAAGGAAGGATGCGCGTCCGGCGACTGCGGCGCGTGCAGCGTCGTCGTCGACGGGCGGCTTGTCTGCGCCTGCCTGATGCTCGGGGTGGAGGCGCAGGGGCACAGCGTCGAGACCATCGAGGGGATGGCGACCGGGGACCGGCTTCACCCGTTGCAGACGAAGTTCCTCGAGCACGCCGCATTGCAATGCGGGGTCTGCACGCCGGGGTTCCTGGTCGCCGCGAAGTCGCTGCTCGATCGCAACCCCGACCCGACGGAGACCGAAGTGCGCTACTGGCTGGCCGGCAACCTCTGCCGGTGCACCGGCTACGACAAGATCGTGCGCGCCGTGCTGGACGCGGCGGCCGAGATGCGGGGGGCGACCGCGTAGCGGTCGCTGGGCGATTCCGCTGCGCGGAATCGCGGGAGGTCCCGACCAGCGCCGTGGACGGACGGAGAGCAGGTGTATTCCATGCAAGAGGCGACCGCTGACGCGGTCGCTTTGCGAGGAGGCTGAACGATGACCGATGGTTCCCAGGAGAAGGCGAACGGCGCCACCCGATGGATCGGGACCCGGCCGGTACGGCCGGACGGCGTCGACAAGGTGACCGGCCGCGCGCGCTTCGGAGCGGACGTGCACCTGCCGAACATGCTGGTGGGCAAGGTGTTGCGCAGCCCCCACGCCCACGCCCGGCTGAAGTCGATCGACACCACCCGCGCCCGCTCCCTGCCCGGCGTGAAGGCGGTGGTCACCCGGGACGACTTCGAAGATCTCCCTTCCGAGTTCGTGCCGGCCGGGGAGATGCTGGTCAACTACCGCGACATCGTCCGCAACGTGATGGCGCGCGAGAAGGTCCTCTACGAAGGCCATCCGGTGGCCGCGGTGGCCGCCGTCGGCGAGCGGGCCGCGAAGGAGGCGCTGGACCTCATCGAGGTCGGCTACGAGGTGCTGCCGCACGTGATGGACGTGGAGGAGGCCATGGCCCCGGACGCGCCGCT
The DNA here is from genome assembly GCA_958295465.1 of uncultured Gammaproteobacteria bacterium. GTDB lineage: Bacteria > Pseudomonadota > Gammaproteobacteria > HK1 > HK1 > HK1. The sequence goes on along the minus strand of OY282353.1, from coordinate 4,000,344 downwards.
GCTGCACGAGGACATGATCACCGCGGGGGTGGAGCCGGCGCCGGAGACGCCCTCCAACGTCGCGAAGGTCGTCGAGTTCGGGCATGGCGACGTCGAGGCGGGCTTCGCCGAGGCGGACGTGATGGTCGAGCGCGAGTTCCGCACCCGGCCCGTGCACCAGGGCTACATCGAACCGCATTCATGCGTCGCGAGCTTCTCCGAGGACGGCCAGGCCGAGCTGTGGTGCACGACCCAGGGGCACTTCATCGTGCGCGGGCACTGCGCGAAGCTCCTGGGAATGGAGGTGTCCAGGCTGCGCGTCACCGCGTCCGAGATCGGCGGCGGCTTCGGCGGGAAGACGGTGGTGTACCTGGAGCCGCTGGCGCTGATGCTCTCCCGCAAATCCGGCAACCCCGTCAAGATGACCATGTCCCGCGAGGAGGTCTTCCGCGCCTCCGGCCCCGCGCCGGGCACCTGCATCCGGGTCAGGGTGGGGGTCCGGAGAGACGGCCGGATCACCGCGGGCGAGGCGGAGCTGAAGTACCAGGCGGGCGCATTCCAGGGCTCGCCGGTGCAGCTCGGCTGCATGTGCGCGTTCGCCCCTTACGATTTGGAGAACGTCAAGGTCACGGGCTACGACGTGGTGGCCAACCGGCCGAAGGCGACCGCCTACCGCGCCCCCGGCGCCCCGCAGTCGGAGTTCGCGGTCGAATCCGTCATCGACGAGCTTGCCAAGGCCATCGGGATGGATCCGGTGGCGCTACGGCTGAAGAACGCCGCGAAGGAGGGCACCCGGGCGGCCTACGGTCCGACGTTCGGGCCGGTGGGACTGGTCGAGACGCTGGAAGCGGCCGGGGCGCACGAGCACTACCGCGCGCGGCTCGCGCCGGGGCAGGGCAGGGGGGTGGCCTCCGGGTTCTGGTTCAACATCGGCGGCGAGACCTGCGCGAACCTCAACCTCGGCGAGGACGGCACCATCGCGCTCGTCGCCGGCACGCCGGACATCGGCGGCTCGCGCGCGGCATTGTGCCTGCAAGCGGCAGAGGCGCTGGGGGTGGACGTGGAGACGATCCGTCCCCTCATCGCCGACACCTCCTCGCTCGGCTACACCTTCCTCACCGGCGGGAGCCGGACCGCGTTCGCGAGCGGCATGGCGGTGATCGAGGCGTCGAAGGACATGATCGGGCAGCTCTGCGAGCGTGCTGCGAAGATCTGGGACATCCCCGTGGATGCGGTGGAATGGGTCGAAGGAGAGGCGCGGCCGGCCGGCGCCAACGCCGGGGAGTTCGAGTCGCTGCCGCTCGCCGACCTCGCCGGACTCGCGGGCAAGACCGGCGGGCCGATCGTCGGCCGCGCCCAGATCAACGCCCAGGGCGCCGGACCCAGCTTCGGGACGCACGTGGTGGACGTGGACGTCGACCGCGAGACGGGGAGGGTGGAGATCCTGCGCTACACCGTCATCCAGGACGCCGGCAAGGCGGTGCATCCGGACTACGTGGAAGGGCAGATGCAGGGCGGGGCGGTGCAGGGCATCGGCTGGGCGCTGAACGAGGAATACGTCTACGACGAAAACGGGAGGCTCGAGAACCCCGGCTTCCTCGACTACCGCATCCCGGTCTGCTCCGACGTGCCCATGATCGACACCGTGATCGTCGAGGTGCCGAACCCGACCCATCCCTACGGCGTGCGCGGCGTCGGCGAGACCCCGATCATTCCCCCGATGGCGGCCATCGCCAACGCGGTGGAAGGCGCGCTGGGGATCCGTTTCACGGATCTCCCCATGTCCCCGCCGAGGGTGCTGAAGGCCCTCGACGAGGCACGCCTCCCGGAGGCCGCGGACTGAGGATCGGCAGTGGCGCGGGTGATCTTCACCGGCAGCTTCCGGCGGTATGCCGGCGGCGAGGCCGAGGCGGAGGTCGAGGCGGCGAACGTGCGCGACCTGCTCGCGAAGCTGGGCGAGCGCTACCCTGCGCTCGCCCCGCACCTCGACGACGGCGTCGCGCTGGCCATCGACGGCAAGATCCACCAGGACGCCCTCTTTTCGCCGATCGGGCCGGACAGCGACGTGCACCTGATACCGAGGATCGCCGGGGGCTGAGCTGGCCATGGGCAGGGGGCCGTCCTGGTCCTGCCGGACGCGTCTCACTCAGAGCCCCCGGAACACCGTTGGGTATCCCCGGTAGATGGAGGCGAGTGAGGCGTTGCTACGAGAAAGAGATCGTCAGTCGCTCCCCGATTCACCCACTACCAAGGCCGCTTGCCGGTCAGGTCCAGCCCCGCGCCTTGACGGCGGGAGCGAACGAGCGACTGACCGGGACCTTGGTGCCGTTCACAAGACGCAAGGCGATACGGCCGCCTCGCTGCCGTTCGACTCCGACAACGGCGGCGCGGGCCACCCAATGCGAACGGTGCACCCGCAGTCCATCGATGTGCTCGACCTCGCGCAAGGCATCGCGAAAGCGCAGCAGCAACATCTCCGAACCCGCCGCGGTATGAACTTCGACGTAGTGATCCTGCATGCGGAGGTGGAGCAGTTCGGCTCTCGATCGCGCAGGCAGCCGGGCGAGCAGGGCTGCTTCGGGCGCGGGGAGTGGCGCCGGATCCACTGTCCGGTCCGGGGGAGACGATTCCATCCCGGCCTCCCGTTGCCGTAACGACCTCTCGATGAGATGGAAGACGAGGGACGAGACAAGCAGGTGAAGCACCAGGACCTGTGCATAGAGACCGGCGATGCTGGAGAGACTGGAGGGTCGATAGTCCAGGTAGGCAACCACCACCATCCACACCGTGCCGGTGCCCGGAAGAGCCGCGATCAGGCTGGCGAGCATGAGCCCGGCCCATGGTGACCACTTCCGGGCCTGGAATGCCCGTATCGTGACGTTGGCCACGGCCAGTCCAACGAGCCAGTTCACTCCCACCGAAGTCATCCAGAACACCAGGCGATCGGAGACGGACAGCGAGGCCCAGGTACCGAAGGGGCCGAGATACACAAGCAGTGCAACCGCGACCAGGAACCCGATCAGGTGCAATCCAAGACGGTGGGTGCCCTGCCACTCGCGAATCGCGAGCCGTGCACACTTTTTCGCTCGCGAAATAATCAGATGCTTCGCGAATTTCCAATTGCCGGCGGCAGGCATCGCGGTCAAGAATCGACGATACGGCGCGCTCCACACCGCCCGTTCTTCCTCGTCTCGCCACGCACAGGAGAGCTCGTCATGATTCACCGATTTTTCGTCGTTGCGAGCCTGCCCGACATTGTAGCCGTTATGGCTGCATCGAACGTCAGGTGAATTCATGGCAATCGACACAATCTTCAAGCAACCACCGGAGGCGGCGAATGCCTGCCCCGACCTGGTGCGAGTGGGGCGCTACCGGGATGTGGAGTTCCTGTCAAGATGCGGGCTTGGCACTTTGCAATCCGTGCCGGCGAGTTGGCTTGGTGCGAGTGCGCAGCCCTGGTGTCCGGACTGATCGCGCCGCAGAGCCCGGACGAATATCGCTGGGAGACACTATGGCACTACCATCAGAGCGGATCCGAGGGATTCAAGGGAGACATGCATTTCTATCGAGCGGACTCGGAATACCGGCGTGCAGGCTCCAGGATCGATACCACCACCTGCCCCGTCTTTCTGATGACGGGCGAGTACGACTACTCGTGCACACCCGAGTTGACGCGGGAGACGGCTGCGCGGATCCCCGGGGCGGAGGCGATCATCATGGATGGTATCGGGCATTTTCCGATGAGTGAGAACCCGGATCGCTTCGCCGCGTTCGTCCTCCCGGTGCTGGATCGCATTCTGACGGATTGAATCGGGGCCTGCCTGCCGGTCGCGAGACCGGCCCGCGGCCCCTTCGAACGTGTTACGACGCGCTCTCATCCTGGGCGTTTGACGGTCGGCGAGGGGGCCTCCGCGCCGATTCCGGATGGAGCACCTGCGCAGATCCGCACCAATCGACCCACGCCTACGTAGCCGGAGGCTTGCAAACGGCACACGATCAGCCTCAGGCCGCTACAGCCGGCGTTGTCGAAGCCCCTAGACTTCGTACAGCCAGTCGTAGCTGGCGGCATCCGTACAAAAACGAAAGGAGAGGAGGGCAGTACATATGAAACAACAGATCGGCGTCGTTGTTTGCGATACCCACCAATTGTCGCGAAATGGACTGGTTCGACTGCTCACGGAAGAGGAAGACATCGAGGTGGCCAGCGAGTGCGCCCGTGGCGAAGACGCCATACGGTTGGCGCGCGAGCATCGAGCCGACGTGCTTCTCATCGACATGGAGGTCCCCGACATCGGCGGTCTCGAGGTGGCGAGGAGGCTGGGCAAAGGCGATGGCCTGCCGCAGGTCATCCTGATCGGGGTCCATGCGGAAGGCCCGATTCCGGCTCGTGCGCTGGAGAGCGGTGCGTGCGGTTACCTTACGCGAGGCTGTGCGCCGGTGGAGGTCGTGACGGCGGTGCGAAGGGCGGCGGAGGGGCGGCGCTACGTAGATGCCGAGGTGGCACAGGGCATGGTCATCGACAAGTTGAACCCCGGAAGCTCTCCTATCGCCACCCTTACCGCCCGCGAGCTGACGGTGATGGTCATGGTCAGCAACGGATACGATCGGCAGACCATATCCGAGCGCCTGTGCCTGAGTCCCAAGACGGTGAGCACCTACCGTACGCGGATCATGCGCAAGCTGGGCACGTCGAACGATGTCGAGCTTACCCATCTGTCCTATCGGCACGGGCTGCTCGAGCTGCTCGAAACAGACTAGGCGTTGCAGTCCTTGCAATGGCTCCACGGGCAGCGAATTTCGCTCCCGTGGGCCGCACGGTACAGTACGAGGGTCACCGCACCCGTCCTCCGCCGTGGAACAGTATCCCGCCAGGTTCGACGCGCAGTCTTTCCTTCGAGCCCTCACCAACGATCCGGGTGTTTACCGGCTGCTCGATCGGTTCGGACGCATCCTCTACGTCGGAAAGGCGCGCAGCCTGAAGAAGCGCGTTGCAAGCTACTTCCGGCTCCCCGAGCAGCTCGCACCGAAGACACGCGCGCTGATGTCCCACGCGCACTCGGTCGAGGTCACCGTCACGCACACCGAGACCGAGGCGCTCCTGCTCGAGAACAACCTGATCAAGGAGCATCGTCCACGCTACAACATCGTGCTCCGGGACGACAAGAGTTTTCCGTACATCCACGTCACCACCGGGGACAGGTTTCCGCGGCTGACCTTCCACCGTGGAGCACGGCGCGGGAGAGGCCGTTATTTCGGTCCGTTCGCGAGCGCGGGGGCGACGCGCAGCACGCTGGGTCAGCTACAGAAGCTGTTCCGCGTGCGCCAATGCGAGGATTCGTTCTTCGAGAACCGTTCCCGGCCCTGCCTGCAATATCAGATCGAGCGCTGCACCGCTCCGTGCGTCGGCCTGATCGACGAGACGGCATACGGCGAAGACGTGCGCCATGCCGTCATGTTCCTCGAGGGCAAGAGCGAGGAGATGGTCGGGGAGCTGGTGTGCCGCATGGAATCGGCGTCGAACGCACTCGAATTCGAGCTGGCCGCACGCTACCGCGATCAGATCGCGAACCTGAGACGGGTCCAGGCCCGGCAATACGTCTCGGGAGCAAAGGGAAACGTCGATGTCATCGCAGCCCGCGTGCGCGAAGGGATCGCGGTGGTCGAGCTTTCCGTCATCCGTAACGGACAGAGCCTCGGGTCGCGCACGCTGCGACCGGTGCATGGCGCGGACGCCACCGAGCAGGAATTGCTGCGCGCCTTCCTCCCGCAGCACTACCTCTCGCGTTCGGGCCGTGAACGTCCGATTCCGGACGAGATCCTGCTCAGTCGCCCCGTCGATGGACTTCATGTGCTGGAACAAGCCATCAGTGAGCAATCCCGCCGCCGGGTCGCCATTCGATGCAACGTGCGCGGCGAGCGGGCTCGGTGGGTCGCGATGGCGGTAGACAACGCGGAGCTCGCGTTACGGCAACGGATCGCAAGTCGCGCGGATCTGCGCAGTCAGTTCGATGCGCTGCAGGAGTTGCTTGGCCTCAAGGACCCTCCGGAGCGGATCGAGTGCTTCGACGTGAGCCACACCGGCGGCGAGTCGATGGTCGCGTCCTGTGTCGTCTTCGGGCACGACGGAGCGAAGAAATCCGACTATCGCCGCTTCAACATCACGGGGGTCAAGGCGGGCGATGATTACGGAGCAATGCGCAGCGCGATCGAACGACGCTATGCACGATTGAGGCGCGAGGATGCGGTTCTCCCGGATCTGCTTCTGATCGACGGCGGCAGGGGACAGCTCAAGCAGGCGGGAGACGTGCTCGCAGAGCTGCAGATATCCGGAATCGTCACCGTCGGAATCGCAAAGGGAACCACCCGAAAGCCCGGGCTCGAGCAGATCCTTGTTCCCGGTTGCGCCGCGCCGATCATGCCGCCTCCCGATTCCCCCGCATTGCACCTGATCCAGAGGATCCGCGATGAAGCCCATCGTTTCGCGGTCACCGGGCATCGACTTCGGCGCAACCGTGCCAGACGGGCATCGGTGCTCGAGCAGATTCCGGGGATCGGGGTCCGTCGCCGGCAGCGGCTGTTGAGCGAATTCGGCGGATTACAGGGTGTCTCTCGGGCCGGTGTCGAAGATCTGATGCGGGTGAGGGGCATCAGCCGCGATCTCGCACTCGTGATACACGAAGCTTTCCGGGATGCGTCATGAACGTACCGAATACGCTCACGGAGGCCCGCATATTCCTCGTGCCGGTGCTCGTGATCGTCTTCTACCTTCCGTTCTCGTGGACGCCGATGGCGTGTGCCGCGATCTTCGCCCTTGCCGCGGTCACGGACTGGGCGGACGGCTTTCTCGCCCGCCGGCTGTCACAGGTCTCCACGTTCGGGGCGTTTCTCGATCCGGTGGCCGACAAGCTGATGGTTGCGGTCGCGCTCGTCCTCCTGCTCCAACGCGACCCGACGCTGTGGCTGGCAATCCCTGCTGCGATCATCATCAGTCGCGAGATCGTGGTGTCCGCGCTGCGAGAACTCATGGCCGAACTCGGACAGCGTGCGACGGTGGCCGTAGCGACGCTTGGGAAGATAAAAACGGTCTCGCAGATGGCCGCTCTGTTGCTGATGCTGTACCGCTACGACCTTGGCCCGATCCCGGTGTACCGGATCGGAACCGTACTGCTCTATCTGGCGACGGTGCTCACGATCTGGTCGATGGTGGTCTACCTGCGTGCGGCCTGGCCGGTGATGACGTCGGGAAACACCGGCGGCAGTCGCCCGATGTGAACGATCGCTTGACAGCGAGTCGTCCATTTTTACAATATCTGACCGATTCTGCGGGAATAGCTCAGTTGGTAGAGCACAACCTTGCCAAGGTTGGGGTCGCGAGTTCGAATCTCGTTTCCCGCTCCAAACACGTCACCAATCGACGACGGTGGACCGTCGTCGATCGACGCTACAGGCTGAGTGGCAGAGTGGTCATGCAGCGGCCTGCAAAGCCGTGTACGCCGGTTCGATTCCGACCTCAGCCTCCATTCTCCAGAACCAGTTTCACGCTGCCGGCTCCGCCCCGAACCCGTGGTGCCGGACGGTCCGCGTCCGCCGGTGTAGCGCGAAATGACCCTGTGTCGGTTTCTACCCGCCGAATCGAGTCGTTTACATTCCGGTGATGCCTCTCTATGCTGCCGTTGCGCATCGCCCGGGTGGCGGAACTGGCAGACGCAGCGGACTCGCCGGGGTCCCTCACGGGGAAACCCGTGGGTGCACAGGGGTCAAATTCGGGGAACCCTTAACAGATCGAGCTGATGGCGATCCCGAGCTAAGCCCATGATTCGTATGGGAAAGTGTAGAGACTAGACGGCCCCTGCCTAAGTGCCGGACGGCATATGGCAAAGGGATAGTCCAGACCACGAAACACGCTGAAGGAGCGTGGTAGCGAAAGCTATGGTGGTACGTAAAATCCGCCGGCCCGCATGGCCTTACCGGTTCGATTCCGGTCCCGGGCACCACAACCGATGAAGCAAACCGACTTGTCCCGAATCGGCATCGGTGTGATGTTAATTTAACATAATATTGATTATGCGCATTATTTCTCGAAGGCCCATCCAGGCGGAAGACGTGGTGGCAGGCTTCGGTTCCGGGCGCGGACCTTCCCCGGCGCGACGATGAGAACGCCGATACGCGAGCCCGGCTCAGCCGGCAGTTCGTTCAGCCACACACCGAGATCATCGATACAAGCCACGACGGCGGCCATGCCGCCTCGCGGTCGCGGAGGAAACATTGCGCCGCCCGGTTGTGGGGACCAGTTCTTGCCTCAAAAAAATACTTCCATAAATTCAACAGATTAAGTGATGTTACATATAAGGAGAACCCGACCATGAAGGAAGGTCTGCGATTCGTCGACTGCGACATGCACGTGATGGAGCCCCCCGATCTGTTCGATCGCTACCTCGACCCCGCGTTCCGCAGTCGAATCGTATGTCCCGTAGGAGCCGACGGCAGGCCCGTGCGCGGCATGATCGTGATCGACGGCCAGCCGACCACCCTGGACCACGAACTCCAGCAGCACCGCAAACGATCCCTCCCGCCACCGAAAATCCCGACGACACAGCCGTTGTCCGGCTCACGCATGGCCGACAGCGGGCGGCTCGACTTCGCGATCGAGCGCGATTACGACCCCGAAGCGCAAGTGATGGGGATGGAGCTCGAGGGGATCGACATCGCGGTCCTGTACCCGACCGCGGGCCTGAGCTACCTCGCCCGGGACGGGATGGACCCCCGCCTGTCACTGGCGGTCTGTCAGGCATACAACCACTGGATCCACGAGTTCACCCGGTACAGCCCGGAACGGATGAAGTGGGTGGCCATGCTGCCGCTGCACGACGTCAACCTGGCCTGCGCGGAGCTCGTGCGATGCGTGACCGAGCTGGGTGCGGTCGGCTCGTTCGTGCGGCCGAACCGGCTCAACGGCCATTTCTGGCACTCGAACTACTGGAACCCGCTCTTCGCGCTGCACGAGGAGCTTGGCGTGACCCTCGGCTTTCACGAGGGAACCGGTGCGCCGTACTCGCACATGAACGTCCTGTACGGTGAGAACCGGTTCTACCGCCACGTCGCGAGCCACTGGATCGAGATGCAGCAGGCGTTGATCGCGATGCTGATCGCGGGCGTCTTCGAGTTCCATCCAACGCTGCGGGTCGGCTTCCTCGAAGCGCAGAACTCATGGGCGCCCGGAATCCTGACCCGCATCGAGTGGGATTATCCCCAGTATCGCGACTCCCACGCCCCCTATCTGTCGCTCACGCCGAAGGAGTACTTTCAGCGCAACTGCTGGGCCGCGGTCGAAGGCAGCGAGCCGGAGATCGAGGCCACCGCCGGTCTGATCGGCGCCGATCGGATGTGCATCTCGACAGATTACCCGCACTTCGATTCCAACTTCCCGAACGTGTCGAGCAACCTGCTCTCGAACGTCAGGCGCGAGACGGCGGCGCAGATCCTGATGGGCGGCGCCCACCTGTACGGCTTTGACGAGGGAGATTTCGCCAAGGCGGCATGCGCGGCCGAGTCACGGCGGCCGGCCTCCGCGACGAGCACCGCATGCGCCGGAGCCGGCCCGCAGGCCGTCGTATCCTGAGCGCGTCGCCTCGACCTGCCGGTGGCCGAAGAAATGATTGCGGCGCAGGCGGTGGTGGGCGCCACCCTCCCCTCGCCCCGCCTCGGAGCGCGGCTACCTCCGGTTCTTTCTCGAACGCCGATGCCGAAGGAGTACTTTCACAGCGCGACTGCCCGACCGCGCTCGAAGGCAGCGACCCGGAAACCGACGAGCCCGGGCGTGGCGACGCGTGTCAGCCGCCGTTCTTCGGGGCCGCCGGAAGCAGCGACGAAAGCGCCTTGTACACACCGGCCCCGATGATCGCGCCGGCGATGGGCGCGAGGATGTAGACCGTGAAGAAGCCGCCGCGCGGCCCGGGGATGGCGACGTCGCCCCAGCCGAGGAACCACGACACGGCGCGCGGCCCGAAGTCGCGGGCGGGGTTGAGTGCCGCCTGGGTCAGCGGAGCGACGACGGAGATGATGGCGGCGACCCCGATGCCGATGACCACCGCAGCGGCGGCGGACGGCGGGCGCCCGGGGTTCCGGGGGCTGGTCACCGCGAAGACCAGGAAGGCGAGCATCGCGGTGCCGATCAGCTCCGCCATGAACGCGGAGACGGGGCCTACGACGCGCCACGCCTGCTCATCGGTGCCGAAGATCGCGGGGTTCGGGAAGTATTCACCGAACACCATCGCGCTGAGCTCGCTCCCCGGCCCGCCTCTCAGCAGCCCGTGCTGTCGCTCGAACTCGATGATCGCTTCGAAGAACATGCCGTAGAGCACGATGGACGCTGCCGCCGCCCCGAGGGTCTGGGCGACCCAGTACGGCACGACCCGCCGCCATGGAAACCCGTCCCAGACCGCGGCCGCGGCGGTGATCGCGGGGTTGATGTGCGCACCCGACAGGGCCGCTGCGGTGTAGATGCCGAGGCTCACGCCCACCGCCCACACCACCGCGACCTGCCACAGGCCCGCCTGCGCGCCGGTCACCACCGCCGCATTGACGGCTCCGACCCCGAAAAAGACGAGCACGAAGGTTCCGAAGAATTCTCCCGCGAGAGCACCGGGCAGCGGGAGGGCCGCCAAACCCGAAGGGGTCCCGGCCTCGGTCTCTGCTTCGGCCGTGGCATCGCCGGAGGCAGGTGTGCTGCTCTCGCTCAAGTTCTTCTCCTCATTGATACGGGACGATTCCGGGAAAACTCAACGCAACATCGACGCGGGACGATTCCAGGGCCGCGAGGCTTGAGAGGTCGGTCCGCGAGGCTGCCGTAACGGCTCGCCACGTCGAGGACGCAGGTCTTTGGGGCGTTACCGAACCTCGTCACGACAGGATCCGCGGCTGTCGTCATGGTGCTTCCTGGTCGGGGCAGCGCATACGGAGGGCGCAGGAAGCTTGAACCAATCCACGCTCCGCCGGTTCTCGCTACCGGAACCCGGCCCGGTCTCATTGACGTAAAGCATCCGGTACACCGGTGGCGGCACCGAGCCGGATCCCGGCCAGATGGGCGCCGTCGGCATGAAGCCCCGTCAACACCGCCTGCTCCAGGTTCGTCTCCTCGAGCCGCGCACCATGCATGATCGCGCCGCTCAGGTCCGCGCCGACGAGTTGGGCGGATGCGAGGTTCGCCTCGCGGAAACCGGCGGCCGTAAAATCGGCTCCGTATCCGCGCACCCAGGCGAGGTCGGCGCCGTCGAACTGCGCCTTGGACGCGCGAGCCCACGTGAGGTCGGCGTGCTGCAGCCGGGCGCGGCTCAGGTTCGCGTCTTCCAGCACCGCCTCGGCCATGTCGACACTGACCAGGCCGGCCTCCTCGAGGCTCGCCCCGGCGAGATCCGCGCCCCGCAGCCGCGCTCCGCGCGGGCCCGGGTGCCCTGCCCCCGATGCCCCCAGCTCCGCCCCGTCCAGAATCGCGGCCCGCAGCACTGCCTGCGAGAGGTCGCTGTCGCTCAGGAGCGCGCCGGCCAGATCCGCGGATTCGAGGTCCGCGCGCACCAGCGACGCGCCGGCGAGGAGCGCACGCCCCATCGACGCGTTCGTGAGCGATGCCGAATCGAGGGTCGTGCGGAGCAGCCTTGCATCCGTGAAGATCGCCCCATCGAGTCGGGCGCGGGTGAGATCCGCGCCGCCGAGATCGGCTCCGGTGAAATCGGCGTCGCGGCCGTCCGTCTCGCGCAGGTACGCCTCGCGCAGATCCGCTCCCTTCAGCGAAGCCCCCCGGAGGTCGACGCCGACGAGACTTGCGCCGGTGAACACCGCGCCGTCGAGCACTTGCCCGGCGAAGCTTCGCCCGCGGAGATCTGCTCCCCGGAAATCCGTCTCGTCCGCCGGCGCTGCCGGGCTGGCCAGCCCGACGGCCGCCGTGGCGAGTGCTACCGCCAGGAGCGCCCTCCCCCGGGCCGCGCGGACGAAACAGCCGGGAGTAGGGACGGCTTCGGAGATTGTGGTGGACTGGCCGTGGTGGATCAGGACGATGGGCACCGGCTTCCCCAGGAAAGGCGCAGACCTCTTGTGTTCATGACCGTTCCTCCCCCCCGGTCCCGGTTTTGCCGAATCGGGTGAGAGACCGCGGCAGGCAGGCATGACGCCATGCCGCGCGCACCCCTGACCATCGGAATCGGCCTGTTCACCTCAGCCCGCCACGTTCTGCGGCCGGAACGAGACATGTCGCGTTCCCGGCTGGGGTCCGATGCGCCGGATGTCGGCCCACGCGCCTTTGTAATACGGGATCGTCGTGGTCGGATCGACATGATCCGACACGAGGTCTCCCGCTGCGCCGCGCGGCTGTCCGAACACCATGAAGGTATGTCCCCGCTTCACCGCCGTCGTCGGGTACGCGGTGGCCCGGACCGTGCCGACGTCGTTGGACAATTCGACGAGATCGCCCGGCTCGACACCAAGGGAGCGCGCGTCCTCGGGGTGCATCTCGATGTACGGCAAGGGCACCCGATCGCGGTAGAACGGGACGTGACGGTGGTGGTAGAGGGTTTGCCAGATGTGGTTCGTGCGCCCGTTGTTGACCCAGAACCGGTAGCGGCGGCGCTGTGCCTCGAACGCCGCGCCGTATCCGGGCCAGGGAAGCGGCGCGGGGATGAAGCGCGCCTTGCCCGACGGGGTGAAGAACCGGCCGTCCTCGTGCAGCCGGACGGTGCCGGAGGGCACCCGGTTCACCATGCGTACCGGGGTCTGGATCCCCTCGTTGCCGAGCCGGCGCAGGAGGTCGTAGGTCACCCCCGCGTAGCCTTCCATCGGATCGTTCGCACCGCCGTCGAACTGGTAGCGGGCGTGGATGAAGACGTCCTCGTCGCTCCGCCACTCGAAATCGAGGAACCGGTTGGCCATCAATGGGTTGCGGTCGTCGAGATAGAGCTCGCGGAGCCGTTTCGCAAACCGTGCGGCGATGGCCCAGTCCGGGATCGCCTCTCCCGGCGGGTCCATGAACCGCTCGTAGAGACGCAGCCGCCGCTCACCGTTGATCGAGGTGAGGTTCATCTCGCCCCACTGGGCGGCGGGTAGCACCAGGTGCGCATGGCGGGCGGTGGCGGTGAGGTAGATGTCCTGGACCAGGATGAACATCCCGCCGCGCTTCATCGCCTCGACCACGGCGGCGACCCGCTCGCCGACCGGAGCGCCGTGGGTGGCATGAAGCGCGTCGGTGACGATGCGGCCGCGTTGCTTCAGCGCCCGCTCCATCGCCTCGGCCCGCAAGGTGGTGAGCACCGGGTTGCAGCCGCCGACCCAGAAGACTTTGGCCTCGCCCCGGCGCACCGATTCATCGACGTTGAGCGCCGGCCGCCCGCCGGGATACGGCGGCCTGACGTAGCCTTCCTGGTGGCCGCCGAGCCGGCTGATGCCGGTCCCCGGCTTGCCGACGTTGCCGGCGAGGAGCCCGAGCCCGACGATCGCGGCGATGTTCTCGTAGTTCTTCAGTCCCCAGATCAGCCCCTTCTCGTAGTGCAGCAGGGTCCGGCGGCGAAAGCCCCCGGGCTTCGGGGCCGCGATCCACCGCGCCGCCTCGCGGATCCGCTCCGGCGCGATCCCGCATCGGCGGGCGGCGTGGGCCACGACCTCGCCGGCCGGCCGATCGACCTGGAGGGTGGAGCGCTGGTAGGACTCGAAGGTCTGCCACTCGCAATGTCGTCGCAGGAAGTCGACGTCATGCCAGCGTCGGTCGAGGATCACGCGCGCGATGGCGTTGAGCAGCGCGATGTCGGTGCCGGGTTCGAGGTCGAGGTGCATCACCCGGTCCGCTCCGCCCGCCGCCTCCGCCGCCGCCACCGTCATGGTGCGGCGCGGGTCGATGACGATCATGCGACCGGGCTCCACCGGCTCGGCGCCGAAGGCGGCCTGCTTGCTCCGGAGGGTGGCGCCCTGCAGGTTCGGCGCCATGTGGTCGAGGAAGTAGTTGGTCTGGGTCTCGTAGGGGTTCGCGCCGACGATGACGACGGTGTCCGCGAGCCGGGCGTCGAGGTAGGCGTTGGTCAGCGGCGCGAGCCCCGCGTCACCGGCCGCGTGGACCTCGCTGTTGTAGGCGGGGCGGTTGTGGATCGACGCGGTGCGGGTGCCGATGCCGGAGAAGAAGAGCCGCCCGACCGCCCAGTTGTTCTCGAAGCCCCCTCCCCCGCCGCCGTGGTCGAAGAACTTCATCCCCACCGTGTCCGGCCCCCAGCGGTCCATCACCGCCTTCACCACACGGCTGCCGAGATCGACGGCCTCCCACCAGCTCGTGCGCTCGTGCCGTTGCGGCCCGAGGATCATCGGGACGTGGAGCCGTGCCTTCGTCTCCTGGTCGGGCGCATAGAGGGTCTGCGCCAGACCCGCGCCCCGAACGGAGGCCAGGCCGTGGTTCACCGAACACCTGCCGTCGGGAAGGATGGCGACGTGGAAGCGCCGGCCGTCCCGCTCGGTGATGATCCGGTGCATCGCCGGCGCGATCCAGTCGGAATTCGGGGGCAGGGGTTCGCGAAGGTCGAGTCCGAGGGCGTTCTCCCCCGGGGCCGGTCCCCCTTCGCGGCCTTCCGGCCACTTGAGCACGCGATAGCCGCACCCGACGATGCAGAACTGGCAGACGGTGTTGCGACGCTCGGCGTCGGCCGGGGGAATGGGCACGCGGGTCATGCGCGGATCATGGCTCTCGGGTGAGGTTCGTATGTCATCGGCTTCCTCGACGTACAGCCCGGGGCACCCGCGATTCCGCTTAGCGGAATCGCCAAGCGACCGCACCAGCGGTCGCCGATGGCTCTCGGATGAGGTTCGTATATCATCGGCTTCCTTGACGTACAGCCCGGGGCACCCGCGATTCCGCGTAGCGGAATCGCCAAGCGACCGCGCCAGCGGTCGCCGGGGGCTCTCAGATGAGGTTCGTGTGCCGGCCGTAGATGAGTCCGTCCACCCCTGTCGCGACCACCATGTCCGACTCGATGCGAAGCTCGATCCGGGCCAGCGCCTGGCTCGCCTGGCCGATGACGAGGCCGCCCGCCTTCGCCGGATCGAAGGTGCTCCAGTGGCAGGGACAGATAAGCAGGCGATGCTCCGGCCTGTAGCTCACCGGGCAGCCCTTGTGCGTGCACAGCGTCGAGAACGCGACGATGCTCGAGTCCGGCCCGACCCCGCCGAGCGCCGACTCGCTCATGCGCAGCAGCAGTGCCGGCGCTCGATCGTCGGGATAGGTGAATGGAACGGTCGTTTCCGGGGCCAGCGCCGAGAGCTCGACGATCGGTTGCACCGGATAGCCCGCCGTCCCCGTCCCGGCGGCCGCGGCGCGGGACGGGATCATGCCCGCCGCGACCGCGCCGGCGCCCGCGGCCCCGGTCGTCCGGATGAAGCGCCGCCTCGTCAGCCGATGCCGTTCCGGGCCCGATCCGTATGCTTCTTCCGTCATGTCCGGGGATCCGCTCCGATGTGTCTCCGGCCGGTTCCGGCCGCGGGTGTTGGTCAAAGCAGCCTGGCGGCGAGGATGAGCGCGGCGATCGCCCCACCCTGCATCCACAAGGCGCGGCAGATACGGCCTTCGAGTCCGGCGATTGCGGCGCCGAAGTCAGCCTTGGTGGCGAGCGCGTCATGGACCGCGCCTGCCGCGATACGCAGTTGCGCGGCAAGGGCTTCGGCCTGCGCCGACTCGAAGCCGGCCGCTTCGAGGTCGCGGGCGGCGCTGAGGGTGTCGAAGGTGCTGGCGGTCATGATTTGACTTGTCTCCCGTGGCCGGAGCGGCCGTTCTGGCTTCCGGCAAGGCTCTCGGAGACTATCCCCCGATGTACGACATCTCGATGCGGCGCTCCGAGGTTGGCGGCTCCGAGGGCGTATTGCTGGTGCGCAGCTCGGAGTAGCGGTCGTCGCGCCGGCCCCACACCGATCCGATCGCCGCGGACAGGGACTCGTCGGATGCGCCGCTACGCACGAGGCGGCGCAGATCGAAGCCCTCGCTCGCGAACAGGCAGGTGTACAGCCGACCCTCCGCCGACAGGCGCGCGCGGGTGCACGCGCCGCAGAACGGCGCGGTGACCGATGAGATGACCCCGATCTCGCCCGCCCCATCGGCATAGCGCCAGCGCCGTGCGACCTCCCCGGGATACTCCGGTTCCACCGGCCGGAGCGGATGCGCCCGCCCGATCGTCTCGACGATCTCGCGGGCCGGCACGACGTCGTCCAGGCGCCATCCGTTGGTGTTGCCGACGTCCATGTATTCGATGAAGCGCACGATGTGGGCCGTCCCCCTGAAGCGCTCCGCCATCGGCACGACGTCGTGCTCGTTCACGCCCCGTTTGACGACCATGTTGATCTTGACCGGGCTCAAGCCCTCCCCCCCGGCGTTCTCGATGGCCTCCAGCACCGGCTCGACGGGGAACCCCACGTCGTTCATCGAGGAAAACACCGCGTCGTCGACCGCGTCCAGGCTCACCGTCAGCCGCCTCAGCCCCGCGGCGCGCAACGAGCGGGCGTGCCGCCGGGTGAGGAGGGAGCCGTTGGTGGTGAGGGTCAGGTCCTCGATCCCCGGGACCGCGGACAGCATCCGGACCAGATCGTCGAGCCCCTGGCGCAGGAGCGGCTCCCCGCCGGTCAGCCGGATCTTCCGGACCCCGTGCCCGGCGAAGATCGACGCCAGCCGGGTGATCTCCTCGAACGACAGCAGCTCGCTGCGCGGCATGAAGCGGTAGCTCGCGCCGAACAGCTCCTTCGGCATGCAGTAGGTGCACCGGAAGTTGCACCGGTCGGTCACCGAGATTCTGAGGTCATGGAGCGGACGGCCGAATCGATCGCGGCTCCCCTCCGCCTCGTCATGTATCCGTACCGGAATCATCGCACCACCCGGACCTCCGCCGCGGGGTCGAAGTCGATCAAAGCTGCTCGGCCGGAACGTGCAGGACGAGCCCGTCGAGCGCGTCGGTGACCCGGATCTGGCAGGTGAGACGGCTGGATTCCCGCGGCTCCCAGGCGAACTCGATGAGGCCCGACTCCTCCTCCTCGGGGGGCGGCAACGCGCGCATCCAGTCATCCGCGACGTAGCAGTGGCAGGTCGAGCAGGAGCAGCTTCCCCCACATTGCGCAACGACCCCGGTGATGTCGTTCTCGATCGCCCCTTCCATCACCGTAAGTCCGTTCGCGATCTCCACCGTCGCCGCCGCCCCGTCAGGTTGAATGAAGGTGATTCTCGGCATGCGTCAGGCCATCTCCTGCATCGGGATCGACTCGTCGGCCAGCTTCACCGGGTCGATGCTCGGGCGTTGCGGCACGAGCTTGCGGCAGGCCATGAACTCCCGCGGGCGGTTGACCGCGTCCACCGCGATCAGCACCCCGTCCTTCAAGTAGAACATCGCGAAGTCGTCCGCGTCCATCGAGCCACGCTGCACGATGGTGTCGTACCCGTCGGAGATCCCGGCCATCTGGAGCTTCAGATCGAACTGGTCGCTCCAGAACCAGGGGGCCTGCTCGTATCTCGTGGGGGTTCCCGCGATGTTCGCCGCCGCCGTCCTGGCCTGCTCCAGCGCATTGTGCACCGATTCGAGCCGCAACGAGCGGCCGAGGATCGGGTTCGGGTGGCGGGTGCAGTCTCCGGCCGCGTAGACGTGGGCGGCGGAGGTCGCACATCGTTCGTCCACCACGATGCCGTCGTCGCAGGCGATGCCCGCCGATTCCGCGAGCCGCACCTCGGGGACGACGCCGATCCCGATGACCACGACGTCGGCGGGGATGGTCTCGGCTCCGCAGTCGACGCGCCGGACCGTCCCGTCTCCTTCGAAGGCGGCGACCGCGGTCGACAACTTGACGTGGACGCCGCGGGCGCGGTGGGCGCGCGCGTAGTAGCCGGACATCTCGGGGGCGGTCACCCGTCCGAGAATCCGATCCGCGGCTTCGATGACGCAGACCTCCAGCCCCAGCCCCTTCGCCGTCGAGGCGATCTCCAGGCCGATGTATCCTCCACCCACCACGGCCAGCCTGCGCCCCGCCACGAGCGCATTCCCGATTGCATCGGCGTCTTCGAGCGTTCTCAGATAGAAGATGTTTCCGAGATCGGAGCCGGGGACGTCGAGCCGGCGGGGGCGGCTGCCGGTGGCGATCACCAGGTCGGTGAACGAAAGCGAGCCGCCGTCGTCGAGCACCACCGTCCGCTGTGCCGGATCGACGTCGCGGACCGCGTTTCCAAGGCGGAGCTCGACATCGTGACGGGAATAGAAGCTCTCCGGCCGCAGGAATACGCGCTCCCGCGCGAGCTCGCCGGACAGGTATTTCTTCGAGAGCGGCGGGCGCTGGTACGGGGGCGCCGGCTCGGCGCCGCATACGATGATCCGGCCGTCGTACCCGGCCTGACGCAGGCTGATCGCGGTCTGGCCGCCGGCGTGGCCGGCACCGGCGATAATGGTGGTGGGCATCGTTCTCCGTCACGGATTGCAGCGGCAGGCGAGGTCGGCGATTCTACCCGAAACCCCTGGAACTCGAACGCCACCCGCCGGGACTGTCGTCACGACCGCTCGACGCCGAATACGAGGCGGTGGCCGAATGGTCACGGGGCCGGGAGAGATGCATGTGACGGGCGCTTCCCTTTCCGGAGACGAGCTGCGGACAGCCCTCCTCCAGGGCGAGGAGCTGGTACGCGAGGCGGAGGCGCGGAAGTCTTGCACACCCGCGCGCCGGCCGTGCCCGATTCGTCCCGATGTGCGACGATCCATGAAGCAACCAGGTGGCGTTTCTCAACCGGCGCCGGATGGCTCCCACCCCTCGGATACTTCCTCATTTTCTACATGAAATAATTCTTATAATTATATGATCCTATGGGAACATCACGAACAATCCCCGTGTCAGAAACGAACGACGAATGCGAGCCGATGCATCCACTCGAAGCCCTGCTGATCGAACGCGAGTGGCTCCTCGCGGACGGTGCGATGGGCACCAATCTGTTCGATCTCGGACTGACCGGCGGCGCATGTGGCGAGCGGTGGAACGTTGACCATCCGGCGAAGATCGCGTCCGTCCACCAGGGCATGGCCGCAGCGGGAGCCGACATCATCCTCACCAATACGTTCGGCGCAAATCGATATCGGCTGGCGCTGCACGGCCTTGGACATCGGGTTCTCGAAATCAACGAATCGGGGGCGGGAATCGCACGCCGCGTTTCGGATGCGGCAAGCCGGACGGTCGTCGTCGCCGGCTCCATGGGGCCGACCGGGGACGTCCTGGCGCCGCTCGGCGAACGCACCCGCACCGAGGCGATCGAAGCCTTCGCCGAGCAGGCCGAGGGTCTCCGGCGCGGTGGCGTGGACGTGGCGTGGATCGAGACGATGTATGCCGAGAACGAGCTTGAAGCGGCGATTCTCGCGGTCGGGGAGGTCGGGTTGCCGTTCCTTGCGACCATGACGTTCGATACCGGCGGCCGCACGATGATGGGCATCCGGCCCCGGGATTTGCCGAATCTCGCGCCCTGCAAGGCGCATCGGCCCCTCGGGATCGGAGCGAACTGCGGCGTGGGCCCCGCCCAGCTCCTCGATTCGATTCTCGGAATTCGGGCAACCGCGGAACGAGAGACGATCATCGTCGCGAAGAGCAACTGCGGGCTCCCCCGGATGGGCCCTGACATGCAGGTGCGATACGACGGGACCCCGGAGCTCATGGCCGCGTACGCCTGCATGGCTCGGGATGCCGGCGCGCGAATCATCGGCGGCTGCTGCGGTACGACGGCATCCCATCTCGGGGCGATGCGCGATGCGCTGGAACGGCGCCCGCGGGCTGCGGTGCCGGATCATGCGGCGATCGAGGCGCGGCTCGGCCCGCTGACGGTCACGGCCGGGACCGAGGCGGCGGTCGCCCACGCGAAAGAAGATACGCCGCCTCCGGGGCGCCGCCGGCGGCGCCCCGCCTGACGGCGGCTCTCAGCCGTCCTCCCGGGCAGACGCCTGCACCACGGCGCGAAGCTCGGGTCGCCTGAGCGCGAGCCGGATGTTCGCGGCCAGGAACCCGCCCTTCGAGCCGCAGTCGTAGCGCGTCCCCTCGAAGGGGAACGCGCCGACCGTCTCGCGCTCGAGCAACGCCGCGATCGCGTCGGTGAGCTGGATCTCTCCGCCCGCCCCTGCCGCCGTATTCTCCAGTGCGTTGAAGATCCCCGGGGTCAGCACGTACCGTCCCACCACCCCCAGCGTCGAGGGGGCCTGCGCCGGCGCCGGCTTCTCCACGATGCCCCGGATCCGGCTGCCGCCCCCATCCGGCGGCGCCAGGCTCACGATGCCGTAGCGGTCGGTCTCCTCCCGCGGCACGGACTGCACCGCGATCAGGGCATGACCGGCGGATTCGAAGCGCCGCGCCATCTGCGCGATGCATCCGGGGCCGTCGCAATCGACGAGGTCGTCGGGTAGAAGCACCGCGAAGGGCTCGTTGCCGATCGCCGGACGCGCGCACAGCACCGCGTGGCCGAGCCCCAGCGGCGCGGGCTGGCGGATGTACAGGCAGGTCGCGCGGCTCGGGAGGATCGACCGCACGCGCTCGAGCAGCTCGTCCCGCCCCTTCGCCTCCAGGGCCGCCTCCAGCTCCGGCGAGCGGTCGAAGTGGTCCTCGATCGCCTTCTTGGTATGCCCGGTCACGAATACGAGATGGTCGATCCCGGCCTCGACCGCCTCCTCCGCCGCGTACTGGATGAGGGGCTTGTCGACGACGGGAAGCATCTCCTTCGGGAGCGCCTTCGTCGCCGGCAGGAACCGGGTGCCGAGACCCGCCACCGGGAATACCGCCTTTCGGAGCCTCTTCATCGCCGCCCTGCCCTCGCAGAATACGGAGATACCGCGGGTATACACCCGCGCCGGGAGGTGAGCGCCGGCACTCGATGCAAAAGGCCGCCTCCCAGTCCGCGGGCGTGCATGCGCGGCGGCAAGCGCCGCCGCCCGATGCAAAGGGCCGCCACTCGATCCCTGGATGCGGCCTCGCGGCGGCGGTGCGCGTCCCCCGCTCCCGGCCACGCCGCCGGGTTCACCCGCGTCCGACGCACGTGTACTCGAACCCCAGGGCGCGCATCTGTTCCGGCTCGTAGACGTTGCGCAGGTCGACGAACACCCTCCCCCGCATCCGCCGCCTCATTTCCTTCAGGTCGAGACCCCGGTACACGTTCCACTCCGTGAGGAGCACGACCGCGTCGGCGCCGTCGAGGGCCTCGTAGGCGTCCTCGACGTACTCGACGGAGTCGGGCAGCAGGGTCTTCGCCTCCGGGACGCCCTGCGGGTCCGTCGCCCGAACCCGCGCACCCCTCTCGACGAGAGGAGGAAGGATCGCCAGCGCGGGGGCATCGCGCATGTCGTCGGTGTCCGGCTTGAAGGTCAGTCCGAGCACTGCGATCACCTTCCCGGCCTCATCCCCGCCGAGCGCGCCGCGGATCTTGGCGGCCATCCGGGCGCGTTGCGCCGCGTTGACCTCGACCACGGACTCGACGATCCGGCTGGGCGATCCGCACTCCTGCGCGGTGCGCACCAGGGCGAGGGCGTCCTTGGGGAAGCAGGAGCCTCCGTACCCGGGCCCCGGGTGCAGGAACTTGCGCCCGATGCGCCCGTCGAGCCCCATGCCGCGCGCCACGTCGTGCACGTCGGCGCCCAGCGCCTCGCACAGCGCCGCCATCTCGTTGATGAAGCTGATCTTCGTCGCGAGGAAAGCGTTGGCGGCGTACTTGACGAGCTCCGCCGTCTCCAGGTCCGTGACGACGATCGGGACCTCGATGAGGTTCAGCGGCCGGTACAGCGCGCGCAGCCGGGCCTCGGCCCGGTCGCTCTCGACACCGATGACGATCCGGTCGGGGTGCGTGAAGTCGCCGATCGCCGCGCCTTCGCGGAGGAACTCCGGATTCGAGGCGACGTCGAAGTCCGCCTCCGGGTTGATCTCCGCCACGATCCGCTTGACCTGCCGTGCGGTGCCGACAGGGACGGTGGACTTGTCCACGACCACGCTGTAATCGCGCAGGAACGGAGCGATCCGGCGCGCCGCGTCGTACACGAACGACAGGTCGGCATGCCCGTCCCCGCGGCGCGACGGCGTGCCCACCGCGATGAAGATCAGCTCCGCCTCGCTGACCGCCTCCTCGAACCCGGTGGTGAAGCGCAATCGCCCCTGCTCGACGTTGCGGGCGACGAGCTCGTCGAGACCGGGCTCGTAGATGGGGATCCGGCCCTCCTCGAGCCGGGCGATCTTCGATGCATCGATGTCGATGCAGGTCACCGAGGCGCCGAACTCGGAGAAGCACGCCCCCGAGACGAGGCCGACGTAGCCCGAGCCGATCATCGCGATGTTCATCAGGCTTCATCCCGATCCGTCGCAGCCGGAGCCAAGGGTCGGTCCCGATCCTGGAGGCGGCATGTCCCGTGGGGACACGGGCGTCTCGCCCGCAAGCGGGCTGAAAGCCCGCCACAGTCCTCCGCAAGGCAAAGCGGGCGAGACGCCCGCGTCGCAAGACGCGCCGCCTGCAAGACGCGCCGTGCCCAGTGGATCCGCCCTGCTCTGGCATGACTGGACGCTGGGGACCTGTCCATGAGCCTCTTTGACATTGCGTATGGGATCCGATCGCCAAGGCGCTAGAGCCGCCGGAGATCGACCCCGCCGGGGCGGGACGCCCGGTCGAGCACGCCTTTCACGTCGATGACGGACCCCCGCGCGTCGCGCAGAAGGGTCGTGACCCCGGCCCAGCCCCCGGCGACGATCTCGTCATGGGCGACGGCCAGGATCACCGCATCGGCCGGGCGCAACGCCTCTGCCGCGGCGATCTCGACCCCGTACTCGCGACGCGCTTCCTCCGGATCGGCGCGGGGGTCGTGCACCTGGACGTCCAGTCCATAGCCCTCCAGCTCGCGCACGACGTCGATCACCCGCGTGTTGCGCAGATCGGAGACGTTCTCCTTGAACGTGAACCCGAGAACCGTCACCACCGCTCCGCGCATCGCGGCGCCGCGCCGGACCAGGGCCTTCACCGCCTGTCCGGCGACATGGGCGCCCATCCCGTCGTTGATGCGCCGGCCCGCGAGGATGACCTGCGGGTGGTAGCCCAGCACCGCCGCCTTGTGCGTCAGGTAGTAGGAATCGACCCCGATGCAGTGTCCGCCGACGAGGCCGGGGGCGAAGGGGTGGAAGTTCCACTTGGTGCCGGCGGCGGCGAGCACGTCGCGGGTGTCGATGCCCATCCGCCCGAAGATCAGGGCCAGCTCGTTCATCAGGGCGATGTTGAGGTCGCGCTGCGTATTCTCGATGACCTTCGCCGCCTCCGCCACCCGGATCGACGCGACGCGGTGGACGCCCGCGGTCACCACCGACTCGTACACACCGGCAACCACTTCGAGGGTCGTCGCGTCCTGCCCGGCCACGATCTTCGGGATCCGTGTGAAAACGCGCTCCCGATCGCCGGGGTTGATGCGCTCCGGCGAGTAGCCGACCGTGAAGTCCGCCCCGCACGCCAGCCCCGACGCCTCTTCGAGCACCGGGACGCAGTCCTCCTCCGTCGCTCCGGGGTAGACCGTGGATTCGAACACCACGATGTCGCCGGCCTTGAGCCGCTGCCCCACGGTACGCGCGGCGCCGAGGAGCGGGTGCAGATCCGGCCGGTGGGTCCCGTCGACCGGGGTCGGCACCGTGACGACGTGGAAGTCCGCCTCGCGCAACGCCTCCGCATCGCTCGTGAAATGCACGTCGGCCGCGGCGAGATCGGCCGGTTCGACCTCACGGTTGCGGTCCACCCCCCGGCGCAGCTCCTCCACCCGGGCGGCGTCGACGTCGAAGCCGACGACGCGCGACCGTTCCCCGAACGCGACCGCCACCGGCAGCCCGACGTATCCGAGCCCGATGACCGAGATGGTCCGCCCGTGCCCCATCAGCAGACCCCGTAGAACGCCTTGTACCAGTCCACGAAACGCCGGACCCCGACTTCGACCGGAGTGTTCGGCCGGTAGCCGATGTCCCTGGCCAGATCGCCGACGTCAGCCAGCGTGTCGGGGACGTCGCCGGGCTGCAAGGGCAGGAGGTTCCTCTCCGCCTTCCGGCCCAGGCATGCCTCCAGCACCTCGATGTAGCGCTCCAGCGCCACGCATTCGCCGTTGCCGATGTTGTAGATCCGGTGCGGTGCGGCGCTGGTGGCCGGGTCGGGCGACTCCCCGTGCCAGTCTCCGTCCGGGGCCGCGGGGCGATCGAGGACCCGGACCACGCCCTCGACGATGTCGTCGACGTAGGTGAAGTCCCGGTGGTGCCGGCCGTGGTTGAACACGTCGATGGGGCGGCCTTCGAGGATGTTGCGGGTGAACAGGAACAGCGCCATGTCGGGACGGCCCCACGGTCCGTAGACGGTGAAGAACCGCAGCCCGGTCGCGGGGAGTCCGAACAGGTGGCTGTAGCAGTGGGCCATCATCTCGTTGGCCTTCTTGCTGGCCGCGTAGAGCGACAGCGGATGGTCGACGTTGTGCCGCTCCGAGAACGGCAGGGTCCGGTTGGCGCCGTACACGGAGCTCGAGGATGCATAGACGAGATGGGCGACACGATGGCGACGGCATCCTTCGAGGACGTTGACGAAGCCGGCGAGGTTGGTGTCGACGTAGGCGTGAGGGTTCTCCAGCGAGTACCGGACGCCGGCTTGCGCGGCGAGGTTGACGACCGCTTCGGGCCGTTCGCGCGCGAAGATCTCCGCGACCGCCGCGCAGTCCGTGACGTCGGCGCGCACGTCGCGGAAGCGTGGGAACGCCCGGGTCCGGTCGAGCCGCGCCTGCTTGAGAGCGACATCGTAGTACGGATCGAGATTGTCGATGCCCACGACCTCGTCGCCACGCTCGAGCAGGCGAAGCGCGAGCGCGGCGCCGATGAATCCGGCCGCCCCGGTGAGAAGAACCTTCATGGGAGCGGTCGAGCCTTCCGGCAGGGCCCGTGCCTGGCGTCCTCGACGTTCGCCATGGTCCGAGTCTCGGCGGTGTCGGTATGTCTCATCGCCTGAAAGACATGCGTGGTCCGGACATGCGGCAGGCGTCCTCGACGAGTCACGCGGCCTGCCACACGACGGCAAGGTCGCGGGACCGCGACTCGCCGCCGCTCGTCTCTCCCCTGCCTCCTTGGAGATTTCTTCATTTATTACATTAGAAATCGTCTGTAATTTATTGATTCATCAATATTCATCTGCACTTGAAGCAAATAATTGATCTCAAGGGAGCGCCACGGAGAGCTGAAATCGCTCGGTTCGAACGGGATATCGCGAAGAAAGCCCTATGTTTCAAGCTCGAAAATGAGGGGACGTTCGAGCCCTGCCTCGGCAGGGCCTGAGCCGGATCGGCCATCAGGACTCTGAAAGAGCGGGATGGGTTACTCCCGGTCCTCGATGAAGCCCGTTATATGCAACGACGGACGGGTGCTGATCTCAGATTGACATTCAGAATCAAAGAGTTAGAGAAATTTTTTGGCGTCTGCACAACACTTCGCCAGCAGTGTGTCACCGAATGGCCCGACGTGTAGACACACGCCATGCTGCGCTCCTGCATACACAGGGCCGAGTGCACTTGGAGTATTCGGTTTCAGACCTGCACCTCGACGGACGGTAGCAGTTCTCGTGCGATTTTGCACAGGTTCAACGACACCACGGGGGAAGCCTGTCCGGTGACGGACGGCCGCCGCCCGCTCGACGACAGGGACGCCCAGGAAATGAGGAGGCAGACCATGTCCAGGCAGTTTTCGCTGTTGACCGCCGCCGCTCTGGCGCTTTCGTTGCGCGCCTGTTCGGCCATGGCCCAGAAGATGGGAGGGGTGCTCGAGTTCGCGACACTCAGCGTCAAACCGGACCTCGATCCGGAACCGCATCGAGCTCCCCGAAGTCGCTCCTCAGCGTGAGCCAGGGGACTGCGCGATCCACCGCCTCGAGGTAGAGCACGTCGACGGGATACGCCGCGAAGAAGCGGAGGGCGAGGAAGTCGCGGTAGCTGTCCTGGTGCGACCCCCCGATGCAGAGGAAGCCCGGCGGACGCTCGGCGAGGGCGGCGATCCAGCGCTCGACCGGCCACACCGAGGCCTCGATACCGGCGCGGATCGCCTCGCGCTCGCGCCTCGGCAGAATGAGGAAACGCCGGTAAGCGTAGATGCCGATCGCGATGTACGGCGGATGCTGGAGCTGCTCGTTCTTCAGGGTGCCGAACAGGAGATGCCCCGGCTCGAAGCCGCTCGGCGGGAGGCTGAACCGGTAGCGGCTTCGAGCCGGTCGAGCTCGCCCGCGGTGTCGCGCAGCACGCTCGGCGAGCGATCGTGAAGGCGCTCGCGGACGATCAGCAACGCCGCGAGGAGCAGCACGAGGGCGACAGCGGCGGTGCGCATCGCAACGGGCGGCCCACGCGCGTGTCCGGCGCCCGAGCCGTCTTATGCCAGCCGGCCGCATCGGCGCGGCCATCGAGGGGATGCGACGGTGGAAGTGGCGCTTTCCGCCAGGGTCGCACGGCGGCGTCCATCGACGCTTATCCCTCCCGGTCGGCCACGGATGACGAGGATGAGCATAGCACTCGGCGCAGTGCGGGGACGTGCAGGGCTTCCGCCCGGCGCCCGATTGGCAACGTCCCGCGAATCGTTCAATATCCATCCGCGAGGTCCGAGCCCGCCCCGTCACAAGTCAGCCGGCACCGTCCGGCGCGGCAGGGACCGGTCACGCGACTGGAACCCCGGGGCCCCCTTCCATCAAGGAGATCAGCCAATGAGAATGAAGCACATCCTGGCCGCCGGCGCGGCGATCGCGCTGCTCGCGGCCTCCGTGCCACAGACGGTCATCGCCCAGAAGTTGACGATCACGTCATGGGGCGGCTCGTACAGCATGAGCCAGCGCAAGGCCTACTACGAGCCGTTCATGAAGGAGACCGGCCTCACCATCCTCGAGGACGAATGGGACGGGAGCGTCGCCATCATCCGGGGGATGGTCGAGACCGGCAACTACAAGAGCCACGTCCTCGACGGCTCCGTCGCGGTGGCGGTCGCCGGTTGCGACGAAGGTCTCCTCGAGCCCATCGACTGGGAGGCGACGGGGATGTCCCCCGACGACTTCCTGCCCGGCGGCTCGACCGAATGCGGGATTGCCACCATCGCCTACGGCACCGTGTTCGCCTACCGCACCGACATGTTCCCGAACGACCCGCCGAAGTCCTGGGCGGATTTCTGGAACGTCGAGAAGTACCCCGGCAAGCGCGCCTTGAGAGCGAACAAACCGCAGGGCACGCTCGAGTTCGCGCTCATCGCCGACGGCGTGCCTCCCGCCGACGTCTACAAGGTGCTGCGCTCCCCGGGCGGCATCGATCGCGCGTTCGCGAAGATGGGCGAGATCAAGGATCACCTTCTGTACTGGGAGACCGGCGCCCACGCCCCACAGCTCCTCGCGGACAAGGAAGTGGTGATGTCCTCGGGCTGGAACGGGCGCTTCTACAACGCGATGGTCGACGACGGCCAGCCCTTCGCGATCGTGTGGAACGGCCAGGGGCTCGACTTCGACTACTGGTTCGTGCCGAAGGACCACCCGGAAAAGGATCTCGCGTGGAAGTTCCTCGCCTTCGCGTCGCGTCCCGACCGGCAGGGCGACCAGACGAACTACATCGCCTACGGCCCGATGGTGAAGGGCGCGGACAAGTTCGTGAACCCGGACATCCTTCCGCACCTGCCGACCGCCCCGCAGAACACCCAGCACTACTTCCTCATGGATGAGGCGTTCTGGGCGGACCACCGCGAGAGCCTCTCGGCCCGCATGGCGACCTGGATGGCGAAGTAGCGCCGGGCGTGGTGAAAGGCTGAACGCTTGAACGAAGCCGCAGTTCCGGCCGCGGACTTCGTCAACCCGGAACCCGGGAGAGGAAGAAAGGCGGCCCCCGCTACGGACCGCCGCATCCGTCCCCGAACCCATATCCCTTGCGACACAGGAAACCGAGTTCATGACCCGAATCGCCGTTCAGGTGTATCCCCAGCATTGCGAATTCGCCGACATCCGCCGCGCCTTCCTGACCGCGGAGGAGGCCGGCGCGGACCGCGTCTATACCTGGGACCATTTCTTTCCGCTGTTCGGAGACTCCGGTGGCGCGCACTTCGAGTGCTTCACGATGCTCGCGGCGCTCGCGGAGGCAACGTCCACGATCCGCTTCGGGCCGCTCGTCGCCTGCAACTCGTACCGTAACCCGGAACTGCTCGCGGACATGGCCCGCACCATCGACCACGTCTCGGGAGGGCGCTTCATCCTCGGCATCGGGTCGGGATGGTTCGAGCGCGACTACGACGAGTACGGCTACGAATTCGGCACCGCGGCGAGCCGGCTGAAGGATCTCGCGGCGGCGATCCCGCGCATGAAGGCCCGGCTCGGCAAGCTCAACCCGCCGCCGAAGGGTCCGCTGCCCCTGATGATCGGGGGCGGAGGCGAGAAGGTCACCCTGCGTCTGACCGCCGAGCACGCGGATATCTGGCATGGATTCGCGAGCG
This sequence comes from uncultured Gammaproteobacteria bacterium, assembly GCA_958295465.1. Taxonomy (GTDB): domain Bacteria; phylum Pseudomonadota; class Gammaproteobacteria; order HK1; family HK1; genus HK1. Next base: position 3,971,874 of record OY282353.1, on the reverse strand, counting down.
ACAGCACCGGCAGGCGCACGCCGGCCGAACAGGTGCGGCACAAGAACGGGGTGCTCGACGCTTGGTGCGCGAAGATCGGGCGTGATCCGAAATCCATCGACCGGACCATCGGCGTGGACGCCAAAGCGCTCGACCAGGCCGATGCGATCGCCGATGCCGGCGCCGACGAGATCACGGTGGGGGTCGCCGGCCCCGAGTTCGACTTCGGCGCGGTGAAGGAATGGCTGGCGTGGCGCGACGCCAAGTGACCTCCGGAGCCGACCCGGCTCGGCTCGAAAACGCGGATGGGAATTGGTGCAGCACCTGGGAACGCGGGCTTCTCGGATGCACTTTCCTCCATCAATCCGCAAGTCCTTGAATTCTCCGCCCATTCACGTGATTTCCCAGCTAAAATCAATCGGCTACCGTCCCGGAACATTCATGGATGAAACCGCTTGATCACAGTTGAAAATCGTTTGGTAAAGTCTTTCATGTGGGGTATCGAGTGGAGTATACAGAGCTCACAACAGGATGACCGGGCAGACAGCCCCCGAGCCCCCGTTCCGCAACGCGTCCGGCGAGACTACCACCGACGAGGCCGAGACCGGCAACTGGACCGGCTGCGGGCTGGAGGCCGACGTCCGCCTAGTCCGACCACCGCCAGGCTGAAACCCCCGTAGTAGTGTCCGCCCAGGCCGCACGCCTCGACGACGTCCTCGCCACCGCCCGCGAGCACGGCGCAGCACTCACCCTCATCGACACCGCCCCGCACGCCGAATCCGCCGTGCGGGCCGCGGCCCGCACGGCCGACTTGGTCCTGGTCCCCTGCCAGCCCTCGATCCTCGACTTGCGCGCCGTCACCGCCTCGCGCGACATCGCCACCCTCGCCAGCACCCCGGTCGCCGCCATCCTCGCCGCAGTCCCGGGCCCGAGGCTCGCTCGCCGGCAAAGCCCATGACGCCCTGCACGCCCACGGCTTCACCGTCGCGCCAGAGCGGATCGGACACCGCACCGCCTTCGTCCACGCCATGACGGCCGGGCAAGGGGTTCAGGAGTTCGAACCCGCGGGGAAGGCGGCCCGCGAAATCGCACGCCTCCACGAATGAACCTGCCAGCACGCGAGACAACCCGACCTGCTCACAGGAGGAGATTGACGATGACGAAGAAAGCCGGACTCGGAGACGCCTTGAAGAAGGCCGCGGCCGCGCCGACCACCGCCCCCCCATCCTGCGTATTCCGGGCCAAGCCGATCACTTTTCGGCGGTGACCGGAATCGAGCGGTTCGACCGCAGTGAAGACGGGAGCGGGATCCACCAGGAGGACTTCGCACAGGCGCTCGGCACACGCGGGAAATACCAGAAGGACGGAGGACCGTCACTCGAGGACTGCCTCACACGCACCGCTCGCCGCCCGAGAGGTGCTCGACCGGAGCCTCCCAGAGCGGGAGCCGCAACGCCTCCGCCGCGACTTCGAGCCGCCGGTCGATCTCCCATCCTCCCGCCGCGTCGATCGCGTCCTGGAGCCGGCCCTGCTCTTCGAGGAGCGCGTTCATCTCCCCGTCGTCGAGCGGCTCCGCGAAGCGGGCGCCGATCACGTCGAAGCGTTCGAGCAACCGCTTGATCTCGCCCACACCCTCCTCGACGTTGCCGCGCACGTCCTTCGCGAGGTCGAGGGCCGGTTCCTGCGGCAGGTACCCCACCCGGAGCCCCGGCCGGGGACGCGCCTCCCCGTGGTGGTCCCGGTCCAACCCCGCCATGATGCGCAGCAGCGACGACTTCCCGGCCCCGTTCAGGCCGAGCACCCCGATCTTAGCGCCCGGAAAGAACGACGGGGAGATGTCCTTGAGGATTTCACGCCTCGGCGGCGCCACCTTGGTGACGCGGTTCATGGTGTAGACGTACCGGGCCATGCCTGCGTTCCCGCGGGAGCGGCGAGGATCGATCCCGCGTCGATCGGTGGGGGAGTGGTGGGGGAGGGACGGGGCCGGCCGCGCTCGCCATGCATGCGGCCGGGCCGCCGCTCCGGTCTGCCTACTCCAACTTTTCGCCTTCCTCGTCTTCCTCGTCTTCCTCGTCGAAGGCGTCGAGCGGCGGGTTGCCGTCGTGGATGAGGAATTCCCGCCGCTGGAGGTACGCCTCCCGGGTGAAGGCGTAAGGATCGAGCGCCTGATCCCGCAACTCGATGACGTCCGTGAGTTCCGCCCTGGTATTGACCATCTCCAGCGCCGTGAGGGGAAGCACCGGCAGCGAGACGTAGGTCATCACGTTGGTGAACGCATCGACGACGAGGCCCGGCACGTCCCGCACCGAGCTCGGCCCGAAGAGCGGGAGGTTGACGAAGTTCCCCGCTCCCATCCCCCATGCTCCGAGCGTCTGGCCGAAATCCTCCTCGTGCCGTTCGAGACCGAGTCCGGTCGATACGTCGAACAGGCCGCCGATGCCCAGGGTGCTGTTGACCACGAACCGCATGGAGTCCTCCATCGCGAGTTCGACCTTGCCCTGGAGGAGCTGGTTGACGGCGGTGCCGGGATAGGCGAGGTTGTCGAAGAAGTTCCCGACGCTGTTGCGCAATCCGCCCGGAAGCTCGAGGTACAGCCTGGAGACGGGCTTCAACAACGCCCGGTCCAGCGTGTCGTTGAACGTGTAGGTCTTGCGGTTCACGGGCTCCCACGGGTCGGCCGGATCGCCTGCCGAATCACCGGAACCGGTCATGGTGGTGGCGCAGCCGGAGAGAGCGAGCGCGGCGACGGCGGCGATGGGTATCCGGCGACTGCGGGGAGGGAGGCTGATCATCTGGATGTCCTTGGAAGTTTCCCCGGCACGTCCGAGGCGCGCTCCGTCATATGCTGGCGCCCGATCCCATATTCAAGGGAGAAAGCGCTTCAATGTCAGCCCATCTTTGCGCACGTGCAGGGTGCGCCCGTCGGTTTGGCGGAAGGTGGCGGTAATGCGTTGTTGTCCTTCCAGGGTCCGGCGAAGGGTGGTCCAACTGGCGCACCGGCCGGTTTGGCGCAGGCGCCGGCGAATTACCTGGACGAGTTGACAGGCGATGACGGAGATGAGCAGATGGCCTTCGGCGCGGATGGGCTTGTGGTGATAGATGGAGGGCCGGGTCTGGTTCGCGACACTGGAAGAGATCGCGAACCACGTCCGGACGCTGATCGACACCGGGGCCTGGACACCCCGCATCGATCGGCTGCCGTACTATCCGGGTCCCACCCCCGAGCTCGGCGAGGCCGAGCCGCGCGACGTCGAGCCCTGACCCCCTGTCCGCCCGCTGCGCCGCTGCGCCGCTGCGCCGGTGCCGCACGGTCGGGACGCGTGCCGAATGCGAGGGGGAGCGAAAGTGCCTCCATCCGGACGGTGTACCCGCATTTCCCGTCCGGGGCGATCCGCGCACGCCCGTCGCCAAGCCGCATGGGACCGGTATACTCCCGCCGCCTTCCCGCCCCCGTGCCATGTCCGCGTCCACCGACATCCCTCTTCCCGCGGACGATGCGAAACGCATCGGGGCAGTGCTCGAATCATTGCCGCACAACGCGAAGCTCGGCATCCGCATGGTCGAGATGGCGCCGGGACGCTGCACCATGTACATCGAGTTCCGCCCCGAGCTGGTCGGCGACCCGAGCCGGGGGGTGCTGCACGGCGGAGTGGTCACCACCCTGATCGACGCGACCGCGGGCGCCGCGGTGTACACCTCCATCCCCGAGGGGATGTCGCTCGCCACCCTCGACATGCGCATCGACTACCTGAAGCCGGCGGAGCCGGACCAACGGCTCTACGCCAGCGCCGAGCTCTATCGGCTCACCCGCCGGATCGCGTTCGTCCGCGCATCCGCCTACCAGGATGATCCCGGGAACCAGGTCGCGCATTGCGCCGCATCGTTCATGATCGGCAGCCTCGGGCTCTCGATGCGCGCCCCCTGATGTCCGAGCCCGTCCACGGCGCCCGCCGGCCCGGCGTGCGGGAAGGCTTTTCCGGCCTCAACCGCGAGCTTCCCTACGCGGGCTTCATCCACCTGGACGTCGAGATCCGGGACGGGCGGGCGCTCACGATCCTGCGCAAGGACGCCGGCAACGTCGGCAATCCCGTCATGCCGATGATCCACGGAGGCGCGGTGGGGGCGCTGCTGGAGCACGCCGCGCTCATGCAGCTCTTCTTCGAGCTGGGGCTCGGGCTCGATCGCCGGCCGAAAATCGTCAACATCTCGATCGACTACCTCCGCCCATGCCTGCTCGAGGACACGTTCGCCCGGGGGGTCATCATCCGCCAGGGCCGCCGGGTCGCGAACGTGCGGGTCGATGCGTGGCAGTCGGACCCCGGCAAGCTGGTGGCGGCCGCCCATGCCCACTTCCTGCTTCCGGGAGAATGACCTCCCGTGACCGGACTCTCGTACAAAATGGCGAAGGATCGCTCGAAGATTCCAGCCCTGAACACGCCGGACCAGGGAGGCCGCGATGGCTGAAGGCGACATACAGGACACTCGTGTCCGGGGCAGGTGCGCACTGTGCCGGTCGCGTTGCGACTGTCCGGGGCGGAACAGGCGGACCCGGTGAGCGGCTCGGTCCCGCTCCGGTCGTATCCGTGCGAGGTGCGGAGGAGCGTATGAACGACACCCTGAACGGCCCGCGGATCCTCTCCACGCTCAAGGCGAGCGGCATCGAGGTCGTGGTCTCGGTGCCGGACGTCGTGACCAGCGAAGGGTTGCTGCGGCCGATCTCGACCGACCCCGACCTTCGCCACGTCCGGGTCTGCAAGGAGGATGAAGGAGTGTCCATCTGCGCCGCCCTGTCCTACTGCGGCACGCGCGCGCTCCTGATGATGCAGCAGACCGGCATGTACGATTCGATGAACGCGATACGGGCCATCGCCGCGGGCTACGGGTTGCCGGTCTGCATGCTGATCGGCCTGCAGGGGGCGGTGGCCGACGAAGACCCGCGCCGCTCGGAGAAACATATCGTGCGTTGCGCCCTGCCGGCCCTGGACGCCGTCGAAGTGGAGCACCGCCTGTTGCGCCGGGCGGGCGACGTCCCGGCCATCGTTCCCGCCATCGACGGCGCCTACCGGCGCTCCAGGCCGGTCGCGCTGTTCGTCGGCGCCATGCTGCCGGGCCCATGAGCGCGAACACGCCATCGCCGGCAGGTCGTCACCGGCCCCGTCCCGTCATCCCATGATCAGGCGGGACGACTGCATCCGGCTCCTGGCCGTCCACCACACCGACGAGATCGTGGTGCCACTCTACCAGGCCGCCTTCGAGTGGTACGCGATCAAGCCCTGGCCGCTCACCTACTACGCCTTCGGGGCCATGGGCCAGGGCTCCTCCCACGGACTGGGGTTCGCGATCGGGGTGCCCGAGCGCCAGGTCTGGGTGCTCGACGGAGACGGCAGCCTGCTCATGAACCTGGGCGCCCTGGTGACCATCGCCGAGGCCGCACCGGAGAACCTGGTCCACTTCGTGTTCGAGAACGGCACCTACGAGGCGAACGGTGCGCATCCGATCCCCGGGGCCGGCGTCGTGAACCTCGCCGGCATCGCGAAAGCGGCGGGGATCCCGAACGTCCACGAGTTCTCGGAGATGGAAGCGCTGGCCGAGGCGCTGCCGGGGCTCGTGGCCGCGCCCGGCCCGACCTTCGTCGATCTGAAGGTCGTCCCCGGCGGCCGCTACGAGTACCGCTGGGACGTCGTGCACGGCCCGGAGTCCAGGGCGATCTTTCGCCGGGCCATGCAAGCGGTGCTGGCCGCGCGCTGATGCCCATGCCCCCCGGCGCCCCGACCTTGCGGGAAGGACGTCGTCCACGGGACCGGACGCGCCCGCCGCCACCCGCCGCCACCCTCGCCGGAAGGCGCTGCCGGCGTCGCGGATCTCCGCGGTGAAGCGCTACGACGCGATCGTGGCCGGGGGCGGCCACAACGGCCTCACCTGCGCCGCCTACCTGGCCCGCGCCGGAATGCGGGTGCTGGTATGCGAGCGGCGCCACGTCGTGGGCGGTCCGTGCGCGGAGTACGAGTACTTCCCCGGCTACCGCGCGTCCATCACCAACTCCCCCGGGTCGCTGGAGCCCAAGGTGGTGGCGGACCTGGAGCTGGAGCGCCACGGCCTGAAGTTCACCCACCCGGACCCGACCCTGATGTTCCCGTTCCCCGACGGCCGCGCGTTCATCGGATGGCGCGAGCGCGAACGGGCCACGGAGCAGATCCGCCAATTCTCGGCCAGGGACGTCGATGGCTACGCCGCGCTGTTCGACTTCCTGAACCGCTTCGCCGAACGCCTCGGCGTCTCGCTGTTCGAGGCGCCGCCAACGCTTCGTGCCCTCACCGCCCGTCTTGAGACACCCGAGGACGAGGAGGCGTTCGCCAGGGTATTCCTCGGCAGCGTCGCCGACCTGCTCGACGAGTTCCTCGAATCCGGGCACCTCAAGTCGATGCTCGCGATGCTCGGGGTCATGTCGAACTGGACAAGTCCGCTGTCCCCCGGCTCCGCGACGTGGCTGATGATGCGCCCGATGTCGCTCGCATCGTCGAGCGTCGCCGCCGATCACGACCCGCGACGGCAGGTCCTGCGCGGCTCCACGGGGCTTCCCCTCGGGGGAATGGGGAGCATCGTGCGGGCCATGCGCCGTTCGTTCGAGGCCGCCGGCGGGGAGGTGCGCACGGAATGCGAGGTCCGCCGGGTCCTCGTCACCGGCGGGCGCGTGGCCGGTGTGGTGCTGGCGGACGGTGAGGAGATCGGGGCCGGCACGGTCATCTCGAACCTCGACCCCTGGACGACGTACCTGGATCTGATCGACGCTTCCTGCCTGGAGCCCGGATTCCGCGCCGCGGTCGAGCGGCTGCCGCGGCGCGGCTCGGCGTTCAAGGTGGCGCTGGCGCTCGACGGCATCCCCGGCTTCGCGGCCGCTCCCAAGGGCCTGGAGCGGGCCTGCGCGGGATGCCAGTTCCGGATCGCGCCCAGCATCGAGTACCAGGATCGGGCGTTCGACGACGCGAAGCGCGGCCGGCCGTCGCGGGGTCCGGTGTTCTGGGGGCTGTTCCCGACCATGGCGGATCCCCGCCTGGCTCCGCCCGGCCGGCACATTCTGAGCGCCAACATCTTCCATGCGCCGGCCGAGCTGCGCGAAGGGAGCTGGGCCATCGAGCGCGACCGGTTCGGCGAGCACTGCATCGACGTCCTCGGCGAGTACCTGCCGGGGTTGAGGGACAGGATCGTCGAGCAGAGGTTCTGGAGCCCGGCCGATCTGGAGGCGGAGTTCGGCCTGCCCGGCGCCAACATCACGCATCTCGACATGACGCCACGCCACATGTTCGGGCTGCGTCCGCTGGCCGGCTTCTCCGACTACCGTTCCCCGATCGAGGGCCTCTACGCCTGCGGCTCCTCCACCTGGCCCGGCGGCACCGTCACCGGCGCCCCGGGACACAACGCCAGCCGGCGGGTGCTCGCGGACCTGGGCAAGGGCGGCCCTTGGGTCATGTAGACTTCCGACATGCGTGCGGCAAGCGACGCGGCGAAGATCGAGCGGCTGATGCAGGGGATCGGCCGCCTCGTCAGGGGGCCGGGCCGGGTGTACCTGGTCGGGGGCGCATCCGCGGTGACGCTCGGATGGCGGCTGGCCACCGTGGATGCGGACTTGAAGCTCGATCCGGAGCCCGGGGGCGTCTTCGAGGCCATCGCGAAGCTGAAGGACGAGCTCGACGTGAACGTCGAGCTGGCGGCGCCGGACGACTTCATACCGCCGGTACCGGGCTGGAGGGAGCGCAGCCCCTTCATCGCACGCCACGGGCCGGTCGACTTCTTCCATTACGACTTCTACGCGCAGGCGCTCGCGAAGATCGAGCGCGGGCATGCGACGGACCTCCTGGACGTCCGGGCGATGGCAGAACGCGATCTGGTCGGCATGGAGGCCCTCGCCCGCCGGTTCGAGGAGATTGCGCCGCACGTCGCCCGTTATCCGGCCATCGATCCGGATGCGTTCCGGGCAAAGGTCGAACGGTTCATCGGGGACCTGGACGATGCCTGCGCCCGGTGACGGCATTCCCGGAGGGGAGCTCGTGGCAGCCGGCCTCGAAGCGCTCGGACGGGGCGAGCACAGCGTCGAAGCGCTTCTCGTGGCGGTCGGGGCGCCGCGGCTGCGAGCGCTGGGAGTCGCGGTGCCGGACGCCGGACGACAGTTGCCGCGGCACCCGGAGCTCGCGCTCTATCGCGCCATGGGACGGAAGCACCCCGGCGACGTTCACTCGCGGTACAACGCGTTGCTTCGCCGGTTGGTGAGCTTCGAGCGTGAGCTCGAGCGCCGCCGGTTCTCGACGTCACGCCTTGCTCCCGCGTCGGACGCTTCCACTCGGGCGGCAACGAACGAGCTGACGGACGGTCAGCCCTTTCTCAACCGGTAGTAGAACTTCCCACCGTCTTCCAACGATTCCAGCAGATCGTTTCCGGTCTGACGGGAGAATGCCTCGAAGTCCTTCACCGACCCCGGGTCGGTCGCGATGATGCGCAGGACCTCGCCGCTCGCCATCTTCGTGAGTGCCTTCTTCGCCCTGAGGATCGGCAGCGGGCAGTTGAGGCCACATGCATCGAGTTCCTGATCGTATTCCGCCATCGGGAGATCCTCGTCATGGCTCGCAAGGTGGAGGGACTTCTATACGAAAACGTCGAGCCCTACAACGTCCGGCACGCCCGATGCAGGATCATTCCATGCTGCGGAACGGGTCGCGCATGCGGCGCGGGCCGGTCGAGCCAAGCCGGCGGATATTCCGGGGACGGCTCCCTTGCCATGCCCGCATACCAAGCCCGTCCGCATCCAGGCCGCAAGTCGGCCAGGATGAAATCATCCCGCGTCCTGCGCCGCGCGCCGGAGCCTTCCCTTCGCGTTCGCGGCGGGATCCACGGATCGGCTCAGGCGTCCTCGCCGAGGGGACGCGGCTCGCGGCGTTCGGTCAGGAGCCGTTCGGCCTGGGCCTCGCTGGCGGCGAACACCATTCGCACGGCGGCCGGAGCGTCGCGGTCGAGGGCGCGACGCATCTCTCTCACTGCGGCGCGGGCCTCCCGGTAGCCTGCGAAGACGCCCGCCTTCTCCGGCGCCCGCGGCCGTTGCAGCCGGTAGACGAAATAGGGCATCCGGACCATCCCGCCCGCGCGGGGACGTTCGCAAACCCTGATTCAGGGCGCCGGTGGGCGGCGGGGCCGCCGCCCACCGGCCAGCGCCGTCAGCCTCCCGGAACCGTGGTGAGCCCCAGGATCTCCCAGTCCTGCATGCCCCCGCGATACCACTTGATCTTGTGGGCGGGGTAGCCGAACTTCAGGAGGTTCTGGATGTTGTTCGGAGACTGGCCGCACCACATTCCGTTGCAGAACATGACCGCGGTCTTGCTGTCCGAGAAGTCCATCAGCTCCTCGTTCGACTTGACGTTGAACACGCCTTCCATGATCTCGGCGATCGAGATCGGATCGGCGCCCTTGGCGGGGTTGAGCTTCGTCCAGGGAACGTTCATCGCGCTGGGAATCGTCCCCCTGCCCACCCAGTCCGGCGTGCGCGAGTCGACCAGCACGATGGTGTCGTCGCCGTCGCTCATGCTCTTCGCGTACCGGATGATCTCCGACTCGCCGATGGTCTCGACGCCGGGGGCCAGCTTCGAGGGCTGAATGCAGAACGGCGGGCACTTGCGCGACGTCTTCGCAAACGCAGGATTCACGGTGTTCTTCTGATCCTGGTTGCGCATGATGGTGACCGTCTCGCCGCCGTGCATGACGTCCACGGACCCCACACCCGCCGTGATCTGCACCGCGATGTCCTCCGCCCCCACGGGGGCCACGAGTACGGTCGCGATTGCTGCTGCGAACAGTGTCTTTGTCGTACGCATCGTCATTTCCTCCCTTCAGTCTGTCGAACGCTCGTGATCCTTCATCGGATCACCCCGGAACATGCAACGTCCCGCAACCGCGGCGCCTGATCCCCGGATGCGGCCATTCCACCGGCAAATCCCCGCCGGGACGGCCTCGCTCACTCACAGTCCGGCTCCTCGTCCTCCTCGAGCTCGTCCTCTTCCGTGGGCTCGTCGGTGGTCTGTTGAGGGGATACGTCCGCACCGGCGCATGCCGCCGGATGGCGCACGCCGGCGCCGGCCGGGAATGCAAGTACCACAATCGTCAAGACGGCGAACCACCGTTGAATGGAAGTCATCGACCGCCTCCTCACTCGATCCGGATGCCGGGGCGGCTCAGGGTCCGTCGGTACCGGGGCACCTGGCGGGACCTGTACCCTCGTCCCGCGCAGGCATGAGCCTGCCATGCCGCCATGCATCTGGCAATCGGACCCGAGTTGCGGCGAAGGCGCGCCAGTGTACGCCAGATCGGACACCATGACGGCATCCACCTCCCTGGTCCTCGACCCATGAAAGCTTCGACGAAACGACGAGGAATTGCTCTCCGACCGGCTTTTGATTCCGTGAAACCGCTCCCTGGTTCACGACGGACGCCTGGTTCCGGCTCTGCCGGGTTGGGGGCGGCGATTCCCGCCAGGCCCGAAAGCGTCCGTCGAACCACCCCGACCGGGCGCCCGGTCGGCAGAAAAGGGCACGAAATCCCGATGACACGGCCGTGCCCGGGACATAGGCGGGAATTGCCGCCGCGGGGCATCGACCCGCCGGCCCGATTCGGGGTGCCTTGCACGGCTCTTGATCGAACGCGGCCCGGACGGTCGAATTGACGCCCGGTCATCGCAACCACCGCGGGTCGAGCACATCCATGGACTATCTGCCGATCTTTCTGGCTCTCGGGGGCGAGTCCTGCCTGCTCGTCGGCGGCTCACCGGCGGCGGAGCCCAAGGCGCGGCTGTTGCTCAGGGCCGGTGCGCGGCTCGTCGTCGTCGCGGCGACCCTCACCCCGGAACTGCGCGAGTTGGCCGGCGAACCCGGCGTCACGTGGCGCCGGCGGGGGTTTCGCGATGACGACCTCGACGGCATGCGGCTCGTGATCGTCGCGGCCGGCGACGGCGCGCTCGCCGACGCCGTGGCCGGCGCGGCGCGGCGGCGGGGCATCCCGGTCAACGTCGTCGATCGGCGTTCGTTGTGCTCGTTCATCCTGCCTTCGATCCTCGATCGCTCCCCTCTGGTCGCCGCGGTGTCGACGGGCGGCGCCGCCCCCGTCCTGGCCCGCATCCTGCGCGTGCGCCTGGAGGCCATCATCCCGGCCCGGTTCGGACGGCTCGCCCGGTTCATCGGCGAGGTCCGGGCCACCGTGCTCCGGCGGATCCCCGATCCGGCGCAGCGGCGCCGCTTCTTCGAAAGCATCGTGGACGGCCCGATCGGGGAGCAGGTGCTCGCGGGACGCGAGGACGATGCACGCACCGCGCTGGAGTCCGCGCTCGCCCAACGCCGGGGTCCCGGAACGACCGGCGAGGTCTACCTGGTCGGCGCCGGGCCGGGAGATCCCGACCTGCTCACCTTCAGGGCGCTGCGGCTCATGCAGAAGGCCGACGTCGTGGTCTACGACCGCCTCGTGTCGAAGGCGGTGCTCGATCTGACGCGCCGCGACGCCGAGCGCATCTATGCGGGGAAGCAGCCCGGCTACCATGCGATCCCGCAGCACGAGATCAACGATCTCCTCGCCAGGCTCGCGCTGGACGGAAAGCGGGTGCTGAGGCTGAAGGGCGGCGATCCGTTCATCTTCGGCCGCGGCGGCGAGGAGATCGAGACCCTCGCCGCGATCGGAGTGCCGTTCCAGGTCGTCCCCGGGATCACCGCCGCATCGGGATGCGCGGCCTACGCGGGGATCCCCCTGACCCATCGCGAATACGCCCAATCGTGCATCTTCGTCACCGGACGCCGGAAGATCGGGGAGGAGACCCTCGACTGGGACAGCCTCGTGCGCCCGAACCAGACCGTGGTGATCTACATGGGGCTCGCCGGCCTCGACACCATCTGCAACGGCCTGCTGCGCCACGGCCTGCCGCCGGAGACCCCGGCCGCCCTCATCGAGCAGGGCACCACCTCCGCGCAAGCCGTCCATACGGGCACGGTCGGCACGCTGGCGTCGATCGTCGAGGGGAGACGCCCGCGGGCGCCGACCCTGGTCATCGTCGGTGAAGTCGTCCGCCTGCGGGACAAGCTGGCATGGTATCGCCCGCGCCGGAGCGCGGAATCGGCTTTCGTCTCCCGCACCACGGACCCCGCGCCGGGAACCCGGCCTCAGCGCTGAAGGATCCGCTCCTCGACCGCGATGACCGCCGCCTCCACTCTCGATCGCACTTCGAGCTTTGCCAGGATCGCGCGCACGTGGAGCTTCACCGTCCCGTCGGTGATGCCGAGGGCGCGGGCGATCTCCTTGTTGCTCTGCCCTTCCGCGAGATGGCGGAGAACTTCGCGCTCGCGCGGGGTGAGCGACGAGAACCGATCCCGTCGGCCGGGCTCCACCTTTCCTCCCTTGACGACCCTCGCGAGAACGCTCGTCATCTCCGGCGCGACGACCGTCTCTCCATCGACCACGGCGGCGAGGGCATCCACGAGGTGCTCCGGCTCCATGTCCTTCAGGAGATAGCCCCGCGCGCCCGAACGCAGCGACCTGACGAGGTCGCGTTCGTCGCTGCTCGTGGTCAGCATGACCACCGCACGGCCCGGATCGAGCGCCACGAGCCGTTCGAGCACGGACAGCCCGTCGAGCTCGGGCATACGCAGATCGAGGAGGACGACATCGGGCTCCAGCCCGGCCGCGAGCCGGCATCCCTCCTCGCCGTCGCCGGCCGCGGCACACACCTCGATACCCCGCCGCTCCAGAAGCTCGCTCAATCCACTTCGGAACAGCGTGTGATCGTCGATCACCATCACGCGGAGCCGGGAGCGGCCGGTGGGCATGGGATTCAGGGGGCGAAACCGGGCAATCCGAACGCCGGCCCGGCCCCTCCGCTCCGGTGGACATGAATCGCCATGCGGTCGCACGCTGGAACCGCTTCGAGCTCCCCCGCGGGACGCCCACACCGGGAGCGATCCGTGAACGCGAGACAGCGTCGCGAGCCCGGCCGACCCACATGGCGGCCCGATGTGCTCCGGGACCCGGCCCCGTCAGTGGGCATGGGGCTGCCCGGACGTTCCGGCGCCGGCCCTGGGAAAGGCCAGGCTCACCCGGGTCCCCTCCCCCGGCTCGCTCTCGATGACGAGGGTGCCGCCCAGCCAGCGCGCCCGCTCGCGCATCACCGACAGACCGATGTGCTCGCCGGGCGCGCGGTCGCAAGGCGGCAGGGAGAATCCCTTCCCGTCGTCCTCCACCAGCACCCGCACCGACGCGGCCTCGCCGCGGACGAGCACCCGGGTCAGATTCCCCCCGCTGTGGGCGCAGGCGTTGGCGAGCGCCTCGCCCACGATGCGCACCACCTGGAGCCGGGCGCCGGCCGCAAGCTCCGGCAGCTCGTCGTCGAGCTGCAGGTGCACGGTCATGGCGCCCTGCGCGGTGTAGCGCGCGCTCATCTCCTCCAGGGCGGTGCGCAGATCGCGCCCGTCCACCGGCGCCCGGAAGCCGGCGATCAGCTCGCGCAGCTCGACGTTCGCGGATTCGAGCGTCGCGCGGATCCGCGCCAGCTCCGCGGGGATGCGGCCGGCGCCGGTCCCGGCCAGGGAATCGGCCAGCACGTCCGCTTGCAGGCGCAGGCTCGCCAGCGTCTGCGCCAGGGAATCGTGCAGCTCGTGCGCGATCGCCGCACGTTCGCGGACGATCGACAACGTCTTCGATTCCTCGTCGGTCCGGGCCTTGGCGATGGACATGCCGAGGTGGCGGCCGACGCTGAGCAGCAGCCGATGTCGCTCGCGCGACCCGGCGCGGGCGGGCGACTCGGCGAACAGCCGGATGATCCCGAGATCGGCGCCCTTGTGTTCGAGAGGCACCTCCACCGTGCCGTGACCGCTCCCGCGCCGCCCCCGCGGCGAAGCATCGACCCCGCCCCCGTCGGCCGCGGCCCCCCCGTCGATGCCGGCATCGATCGAGGCAACGGACTCCGGTGCTCCGGCAGGAACCTCCTCCGATGCCGGCACGGAGGAGCAGGCGCGAACCGGGTCCGGGTCCGGCGCCGGCGGCGGGACCCCGGCGCCGTCCGTGCCGGGCTCGGATCCATCGGGGCACCGGCCGATTCGCGCCGCGACGGACATCTCGCCGGCCGCGTCGCGCACGCAGACCATGGCGCCACGGGCCCCGACCATTTCCATCATCGACCGCGACGTGACCCGCAGGATTTCGTCGACCGAATCGAGCCGATGGATTGACGCCGCGACCTCGTAGAGAAGCTCCAGGGACGCATTCTTCTCGCGCAACCGCTCGGTCTGGCGCCACACCACGTCGTCCATGTCGTTCGCGAGCCGTTCCAGCGCCTCGGACAACCGGTTGACGTGGAACGCGAGCTTGCGGTATGCGACCTTCCCCTCCGCGGGCACCCGGGTGGAGAAATCCCCGGAGCACATGCCCAACGCCCAGGCATAGAGCTCGGACAGCGGTTCGTGCAGATCGCGGCGCACCTTGCGCATCGCGGCGAACGCCAGCACCGCCGCCCCCGCGAGCGCGGCAAGGATGACCGCCAGCGCGGCGCCGGCGCCGGCGTCCCCCCGGTACCAGGCCGCCGCCGCTCCTGCGGCGGCAATCAGCGCCGCGAGCAGCGCCCACATCAGGGCATCGACGGTGCGCGGCCCCCGCGCCGCGTCGTCCCGCGCCCAATCGTCCGCGGGCATCGTGAACCGGCTGAGCACGGTGCGGGGAACGTCGGGCGGATCCGGACGCTCGGCGGGGTCCGGCCGCGGGTGGCTCACGTCGTGCGATCGTGGCCGGGAGCCATGGATCGCCGCGATGGGCTCGGCGGGATCTGGCCGCGGGTGGTTCATGTCGCGGGCCGGCGGCATCCGGGGCGCGGCCCCTCGACACCATCGGGACCCTCGGCGGGCGCGGCTCGCGATGCGTTCATTCGGCCGGCGGACGGTGGTGGGGGTCGTTGGGGTTGAGGAAGATGAAGCGGTGGTCGCCGGGCTCGATCTCGACGTAGTCGAGCACCGCTCCGTTGAGCAGCGCCTTGTCGGCAGCGGCGATCACCACGTCGACGCCGTTGGTGCTGAGCAGCGCGTCGCCGGCGCCGACGTCGTCGAACCCCATGCGGTAGTCGATGCCGCCGTCGCCGGCGCGCGACGCGGCGACCCGCAACGCGAGTTCCTCCGTATCGCCGGAGGCGGCGGAGCGGCGGATCTGCTTCGCGGCGGCCCTGGTGACGGTGAACATGCGTACGTCCTCCTCGCGGCGGGGCATCTTCGCTACGACGAACCCCCGAGCCGCGTCCGGCTTCCGTGATTGTAGACGCGCCTCGCGCCCGCGGCACGGGTGCTCCGCGGCCCCGACGGACAGGTGTCAGGAGCAAACAGTCTGTCCGGTGTAGCAGCAGGTTTCGCGCAGTTCGTCAAGCCGGCGTCGCCGCGCGGGGCAGCGTGTTCCCGCGGACGCGCACCCAGGCGACGAAACGTTCCGCCCAGCGGCATCCCTCCACGTCACGCAGATGGACGTAGCTCGCGAGCAGGCTGCCGATGACGATGCCGTCCCTCTCCCCGTCGATGCCGTACCCGCGCCGGACCCTGTACGCGTAGCGCCAGTTCGATCCGTCCAGGTTCTCGAGGCTGGAGTGGTGGAACTCGTGCGCATGCACCGGCCCTCGCGTCCACGGCGCCCAGGGTGCGTCCCCGGTCGGCTCCAGCACCGCGTATCCGCGCCCGCGGGGACGGCGGTGCATCACCACGTCGGCGGGGATCGCCCCCACCATCTCGCAGCTCCTCCCGTTCCAGCGGATCCGGCGCGCGAGGTACATCAGTCCCCCGCACTCCGCGTACACCGGCATCCCGGCACCGATCCGGGCGCGTAACGACGCGCGCATCGGCGCGTTCGCCTCCAGGGCGCTCATCGCCCGCTCGGGGAACCCGCCGCCGATGAAGATGCCGTCGGCCTCCGGCGGTGCGGGATCCCTCAGAGTGTCGAACGGCACGAGGCACGCCCCGGCCGCCTCCAACGCCTCCAGATCGCCCGGGTAGTAGAAGCAGAACGCCGCGTCGCGGGCGACGGCGATACGCAGGTCGGGGGTCCGGGGGGCGGGAGTCCGGGGGGCGGGGGCGGCATCGAGCGGCTCCGCCCGGGCGGCGATCTCGCGCAGTCGATCCAGATCCACGTCCGCCTCGACGCGACGCGCGACGCGTTCCACCCGTTCGCCGGCGTCCTCGATCTCGGCCGGGGGGACGAGGCCGAGATGCGCGGCGCCGAGCGCGAGTTCGGGCGCACGGCCGATCGCCCCCAGCACCGGGATGTCCGTATAGGCGTACACCGCGCGCACGAGCTTCGCCTCATGTCGCTCCCCGCCGACCTGGTTCAGGACGACCCCGGCGATCCGCACCCCGGAGTCGAAGTCGCGGTAGCCGTGGAGCAGCGGCGCGATCCCGCGGGTGATGCCCCGCGTATCCACGACGAGCACCACCGGCGCGGCGAGGAGTTTCGCAAGGGCGGCGTTGCTGTCGGCGCCATCCACCGCCACCCCGTCGTGCAGGCCCTTGTTCCCCTCGACGAGGGCGAATCCCGCGCCTTCCGAACGCCGCACGAGTTCGGCCCGGATCTCGGCCCGTCCCATGGTGTGGAAATCGAGGTTGCGGCAACTCCGACCCGCCGCGGCGGTGAGCCACATCGGGTCGATGTAGTCCGGCCCCTTCTTGAACGGCTGCACGACGAGCCCGCGTGCGCGCAATGCGGCAGCGATGCCCACCGAGACGGTGGTCTTCCCGGACGACCTGTGGGCGGCGGACACGAACAGCCGCGGCACTCCACTCACCTCGGTCATACCCGTGCCGGCGTCGGACGGCGGGATTTCGATCGGCGCTCGAACCACGGCCATCCATCCTCCTCGCCGCCGTCCGGCGGCGGGACCGGCGCCCATGGTATGCCGTGTCCCGTTGTCGTACGGCATGTCGGCAATGCCCGCCGACGTTCCGGACATGAGCCGTGTCATCGGGATTTCGCGGCTTTCCCGGCCCCGCGAGCGCCCGGTCGTGGCGATGCGGCGGACGTTTTCTGGCCCGACGGGAATTGCCGGCGACGCGCCTCCGCATTCCAGGCACCTCTCCGGATTTTCGCTATCCTCACCGAATTGCGGGGACCCATGACGGCCAAGGACCCCTATCATACAGTGCACCCGCCCGTGAATCGGTCCGCGGCACAGCCCCCTGCCGGAGAAACCTTCCGCCCATGTCGATACGAATCACCTTGCTCCTCTACCTCCTGCTCCTCGCGCTGGTCGCGGTCAACGCGGTGTACGTGCTCGACTGGCCGCCGTGGACGGCCGCGGCGCCGGTGGCGACCGCGGCCGGCGCGCTGGCGCTGGTGCGGGCCGTCGCGCCCGGACGACGTCCGGCGCTCCTCGCCTGCCTCCAGGTGCTGGGCACCCTGGGGCTGGTGGCGGTGGCGGCTACCCTCGCGGCGCCGGCATGGCAGGTGATCGACACCGGTGCCAGCGTGTCCGGCGCGGGCCGCATGGCCCCGATGTTCGCCGCCGCCCTCGCCCTCTACGGGGCGAACCTCTGGCTCGACGCCACGCTGTCCGGTGCGGGAGCCGAGGAGCTGGAGCGGATCGCGCGCCTGCTCTCCGGCCCGCGCCTGCTCCCCGCCCTGATCACCGCACTCCTGCTGACCGCGGGTTTCGTCCTCGCCCTGGAATGGATCGCCCGCGGCGCCGAAGACGCGCGGGTCGTCACCCACCGCTTTCTCGAACGCGGAATCATTCCGCCGATCACCGTACTGCTCTTCTTCTGGGGGCTGCTGCTCCTGTTCGGCAAGCGGTGGAACGGCTGGTACCTGCGCCGGGCCCTGCGGCGCTGGCGTAGCGGGGAACCGGGCGGCGCGGCGGCGCCGGTGGTGGCGAGCCTGGAAGCGCTGGCGGCCGGGACTCCGCGGGTGGAGGAAAGCCTCGCACTGCTGTGGCGACGGTACGAGGAGTCCTACCTCCTCCCGCGCTACATTAGCTGGGCGGTGCCGATCCTGGGCTTCATCGGCACCGTGCTGGGCATCTCGCTCGCCGCCGACGGGATCCGCCGGATCATCGCCTCCGACGCCGGGCTCTCCGGCCTCTCCAGCGATCTGAGCGGCGCCATCGCGCCCCTCGGAATCGCCTTCGACACGACCCTCATCGCACTCTCCCTGAGCGTGGTGCTGACGCTCTTCCTCTCCCTCGTGCAACGCGACGAGGAGCGCATCCTGGCCACCATCGAGTGGGAAGTGCGGGGATCGCGCGGTGGCTGAGGCGGCTGGACGCATGCCGCCATCCGGTCGCGCCGTCGGGTCATCGGGCGACGTACCGGCCGGGATGGGTCCCGGCACGTTGCGTTTCCCTCGTGCGAGGCCCGGACGGCGCTTGGGCGCTACGGCCGGGCGGGCGGTGCGAGGCGCGCCGTGATCGACCGGGAGCGGCGAGGGCCGCTCTCCGCGCTGGCCCGCCAGGAGGAGAGCAACGCACCGATGATGGCGATCTTCGGCGGGGTGTTCGCGCTGATGCTCGTCTTCCTGCTGCTGGTCAACCTCTTCTCCGGCAGCGCGGTGCGGGAACGCCTGGATCGGGCCTCCGAGCACGGCCTGTACCGGATCGAGCGCATGGACGGCGGAGCCGGCTATGTGGTGATCGTGTTTCCGGAAGCGATCCGCATCGTGGAGACGGGGGCCGGGGTGCCCGCCGGGGCTATCTGCGAGCCCGGCAGCGCCTTCGTCGACTACGCGCGGCGCATCTACGAGCAGGAACAGGACCAGCTCGTGTTCTTCCTCCTCCGGGGAAGCGTCGGCGCCATGTCCGAGGCGCGCGAATGCCTGCGCGGCACATGGCCGGACCAGGTGCTGACCATCGGCTGGGTCGTCGCGGACGACGAGCTTCTGAAGTCCGTCTCGCTCGACGACATCCCCGCCTACATCCGCGACTACGCCGAGCAACCGCCGTGACCCGGGCGACCGCCGTGGCCCGCACGTTCCGGCGCATGCCCGATTTCGCGGGAGTCGCCCTCGTCGACATCCTCGCGAACGGTGTCGCGATGCTCATCATCGTCATCGTGGTGAGCATCGCGGCCCGGATGGAGCGCGAGGAACGCCAGGCCGAGCAGGCGAGCGAGGTGGCGGCGGTCATGAGCCACAAGTTCAGCACCTCTCTCGTCCTGAACAGCCTCGCCGCGTCCCCCCCGGCCCGCCTGCACGACTACGAGACTTCGCCCCTGGACCAGATCCTAGACCCCGAAGTTCTCCCCATCCTGGAGCTGCATGGAGGATTCGTGCGCGAGTTCTATTCGGGGGCGATCCTGACCCGCCGGGAGCTGCTCCGGGAGCACAACGGGCTGAGCGCCTGGCTCGCCGGATTCAGCGACGATCGGAAGGCGCGCCTGCGGGTCGACGTCTACGACATCCCCCAGTTCTACCTCACGATGTCGATCCTCCGAGAACACGGGATCCAGGTCCACCACTGGCATTTCCTGACCGGGGCGCTCTCCCCCGGCGAGGCGGCGCGCTGCCCTCCCGGCGTGGCCGCGAAGGACTGCACGGGCGGCGAGGTGGAGCGGGCTGCGCCACTGCCCCGGCTCGCCCTGGAGGACCACCGCTCCGGCGGATTCGAGGGTCCTGAATCGCCGCTGCTCGAGCCGCCGGCGGGGACGGGACGAGGATCCGGCCGCGAGGGCGGCCTGGTCGAGCGCGTACCGGGCCGCACGGGCTCCGTCCCCGGCCCCATGCCGGGCGGCGTCGTTCCGGGGATTGCCGGCGCGACGGGTGCGGGATTCCCGGCGGAGGATGCGGGTTCCGCATCGGCGGGGGGCGGGCTCCGGGCGGACGGCGGGAACACGGGGACGGGGGCAGTGCGTGGCGCCGGCGGCGGAGACCCCGGTGAGGCGGGGGCCGGGCTGCGCTCCGGTCCGCAAGCGGCGGAACGAAGCCGGGGATTCGGCTCGGAGCCGGGGCTTGACCCCGGGACGGCCGCGGCTCTGGGCAGCTTCCCGGGTGGGCGCGAGGAAGGGGCGGAGCCTTCCGCCGACGGAGGCGGCGGTTCGCCGCGCGGCGAGGGTCGAAGCGGCAGCGGCCGGCCGTCGCGCGCCGGTACGGACCGAGGCGGCAACGGATCGCGGATCAACCTTCGCATCGCCCTCCCGGAGACGATCCGGCGCGCGGCGCAGTCCGGTCGAGAGGGCGCCCCCGTGCTCGAAGAGCTGTTCGGGATCATCCTCCACTACCTCGGCGGGTTGCAGGATTCGCTGGACGCCGGAGGGACCCCCGGCCGGCAGATCGACAGCTTCGCCGAGCGGATACGGCAGGCCTTTCGGACGCCGCCCCCAATCACCGGGGCCGAGCGGAGGATCGCCCGGGATCTCGCCCTGAAGTTCGCCCTCCTCCCCCATCTCGGAGATCCCGCCTTCCGGCCGAACCCGCTTGTATTCCGCCCCACCCCGCCCGGATCGGACACGGATGCGGCGCTGACCATCGAGCCCAACCGCCTGAACGACGTGGTGGGGGTGGACCGCGGCGCCCGGCGCCGGGGCGCCGGGGAGGCGGCCGGGGCAGAGCGGGAAGATGGGAGACAGGGAGGCGAGCTCCGGGACGGCCAGGCGCCACGCGGCGAAGCACAGGGCAGCGGGAAACGGGACCGTCAACCCGGCCTCCCCGGCCGCGGCCGGGCGGCTCTGGCGCTCAACGCCTATCCCGGCATCTGGAAGGGCCTGGAGATCCGGGTCGAGCCCTGGTCGGTGCTGCTCATGCCCCCCGAGGTCCGCGAGCCCGAGCGCATGCGCTGGCGCGCGGTGGCCTACATGACGCCCAGGCTGGACGACGTCATCGTCGGCTTCGTCTTCGCCACCGTGGACCTGGAGGGAGGATTGCGGATCCAGGCCGACGCCAACCGGGTACGGCTGGACGGGCGGCCCCTGTTCACCGAGTATCGGGAATCGGCGTTCGGATCGCGCGGCTGGCTGGTCTCGCTCTACGCGGCCCTCGCGGCGGGGCTGCTGCTGCTCGGGGCCGGCTGGCGGTTCCTGGCGGTGCGCGCCGCATGAGGCGTGGCGTGGTTGCGGCCGCGGGGCTGGCGGTGCTGACCGCGGTCATCGCGCTCCTCACCCGGCCGCTCCTCCATTCACTGCGCGCCGATACGGTCACCGCCGACCTCGGCATCCTCCCCGCTCCGAGCGAGCGCGCCCGCATCGTGGACGAGCACGTCCTCGCCGGCATCGAATCCCTCGCGTTCGGCCGCGAACTCCGGCTGCGCCTCGACCGCCCGTCGAAACGGGTGACCCTCGCGCCGTTCCTCATCGACCGATGCGAGGTGCGGCAGATCGATTTCGAGCGCTTCGCGAAGTGGCGCCGGGCCGAAGGCGGACCGGCCGGCGCCGTGGGCGAGCCGGCCTCACCGGGTCCGCGCCCGGTTCCACCCGCCAGCGCTTCCACCGGCCATCGCATCGCGGGGCTGCTGAATTCGCCCGCCACCGGTGTCGATTTCTCTGCCGCGTCCCTCTACTGCACGGCGGTGGGAGGGCGCCTGCCCTGGGCGGAAGAACTGGAGGCGGCGGCCGGTGGTACGGAGGGCCGGCTCTACGCCTGGGGAGACACCTTCGATCCGGGGCCCTGGCCCTACCTCGACGCCTGGCGCAACGCGGCCCGTCCATGCGGCTCCCATCCCGCCTCGGACTCGCCGCAGGGGGTGCACGACCTCAACGGGAACGCGATGGAGTGGAGCGCGGGCAGCCTCGCGGCGCCGCCGGACACCCGGCAGCCGGCCGCGCACGGAGCGCCCGCGGTTCGTTCCCGGGCGCGATCCCTCTACGCACTCAACGCGGCGTGGCTTCCCATCGAGCCGGCGACCCGCAGCCATCACCTCGGCTTCCGTTGCGTATACGACGCCCCGCCTCCCGGGAAGCGGCCCTGGGGCGACAGCGCAGGCTCGCCCGCCCGGATCGAGGGCGGGGAGTTTCCGATCGGCCTCCCCCCCGACGTACGCCTGGCGCGGCTCGCGGTCATCCTGCCCGACGCGCAGTTGCGCGAGGCGCGCGCCCTCCTCGCCTCGGCGGAACGGACGCCCCCCCGGATCGCGGTGGGGCGATGCGAGGTGAGCCGCCGCGAGTACCGGGCGTTCCTGAACGATCCGCTGGCCCGTTCCGGGCTGTTCGCGAACCCGCAGGAGCCGGAAGACGAGCACTATGTCCCGGACGACTGGGAGCGGCAATCGGCGGACCTCGACCTCCCGGTGTCCGGCATGAGCTGGTGGGCGGCGGACGCCTTCGCGCGCTGGGCGGGAGGCCGCCTGCCGCGGTCGAGGGAATGGCAGTTGCTGGCGGCGGGCCCGGAGGCACGGCTCTACCCCTGGGGCAACCGGTACGACCCCGGAGCGGCGGTCACCGCCGACCTGCCCAAGCATGGGCCGCGGCCCTGCCCTGCCCCGGAGCTTCGCGACGCGAGCGCGGCCGGCGTGCTGCACCTCGCCGGCAACGTCTCGGAGTGGACGCAGAGCATCGCGGTCGATCGCGGGAACTACGCCATGTGGGTGCAGGGCGGCAACTGGTTGCTGCCGGGGCGCGGGACCGCACACGGCTCTTTCGGGCGCCTGGTGCCGCTCAACCACCGCTCGCCGGACATCGGCCTCCGGGTGGTCTACGATTAGGCGCGGGCGCCGGCATGACGGGGCGATACGGACGACCGGTTGCACGCGGGCGCAGGGGACAGGGGACAGGGGCGCTCCCGGATGCGGTGATCCTCCCGGCGGGGGGTTACCCGGCGCGGCCGCCCGCCTCGGGTGTATCTCGTCCACTCGGCGAAGGTGATCGAAGGGTTGCCGAAGAACGCCCTCTCCACTGTGCCGGCGATGCCGTGGCAAGGATGTGTGCGGTGCCCATCTCCCTACTGCCGCCGCGCGATGCGGCGAAGCGCGGCTTGAAGAGGATCATGACCCTTGGCGGTGCGTATGGAACCCGCAACTGCACCGTGAAGGACCTCCGGGAAGGCCGCTTCCCCGGGCCGGAGCACGTCGTCAATGCTTCGCAGGACATGATCGGCGCATTCGTCGAGGCGGTAGACAACAACGGGTGATCCTTGGGAGCGGATGGGTCCGCCACTCGATGTGCGAGGGCATCGGCGGGATGGACTCCATCGCCTGCGACGCCAACCGGGCCTGGCTGTCGGACCAGGCCACCCGGGTCATGAATGTCTCGCCGCCGGTTCTGAGTCGAGTGGCTCCGACCGGCAGCAAGCATTGCGGATTTCAGGACCGGGTGCGGCAACAGCGGTTCGCTCATGCCGGTGATGCCTGCGAGCCGCCGCCGGCATCGTCCTCCCCGCCGAACCGCTCCGGGAGGATCCTCAGCACCCTGATCGCGAGCACGAGGATCAACAACGAGACCGCCACGCCCCCGAGGCCGAGGAGCAGCTCGGGCGCGCTGGCCAGGTAGCGGGAGGGCTCGCCGTCGATGAGGGCACCCTCCACGATCTCCTTGCCGGGGAAGATGAGGAGCGGGGCAGCCTGACCGCCGATGATGATGCCGTAGAGCTGGCTGAATCCTCCAACCACCACGAGTCCCGCCGCGGCCCCGATCCACCTCCGCGAGCGCATCCGCCCGCCACCCCACAGGATGACGAGCGGCGCGATGGAGCCGGCGAGGATCTGTCCGCCCCAGAAGACCGCCGGATACACGCCCCCGCCTCCGTCGATGAGCAGGAACCGTTCGACCGCGGCGTGCTCGGCCACGTAGAGGTTCGCCAGGTGCCGCACGAGCACGAAATAGAACAC
Organism: uncultured Gammaproteobacteria bacterium; assembly: GCA_958295465.1. Classification (GTDB taxonomy): domain Bacteria; phylum Pseudomonadota; class Gammaproteobacteria; order HK1; family HK1; genus HK1. Next base: position 3,948,116 of record OY282353.1, on the reverse strand, counting down.
GACCGACACGAAGATCGCTTGCAGGCGTGCGAGCCTGTGCAACAGGCGATCGTCGAGCGGGCGGGCCGTGGCCGACACCGCGCCCAGCAGCACCAGGATGAACACCGCCGAGCCGAGGGAGAACGACGTCGCCACGAACAGCGGGGCCATGATCGCCGCGTCGTACGCCTGCCGCGCGACGAGAAAGCCGAAGATGCAGCCGGTGCCGGTGGTGAGCACGATCCGCCACACCAGCGCGACGATGCCGGCGGGGCGCGCATACCGGTGCATCCGGCGCTCCATCCGCATCCACAGGTAGACCGCCACGGCGGCCATGAAGCCCGTGTACAGCAGGACGTTCCAGGCGAAGACCGACGAGAAGTTGTAATGGGTCATGGCGACGACGAGCCGATCCGGGCGCCCCAGATCCAGCACGAGCACCGCGAGCCCGCCGGCGAGCAACGCGATCGCGAGCACCCCCGACAGCCGCGCGAGCGGTTCGTACACGGCCTGCCCGAACACCGACGCGGCCGAGGCCGCGTTGAGCGCGCCGGACGCGGCCACGATCAGGAACACCGCGAACACGTGGGGCAACCCCCACACGATCCGGTTGTTCATGCCGGTGACGTGGTGCCCCTCCACGTCCATGTGATGCCCGGCGAGGCCCCCGGCGAGCACGGCCAGCGCGAGCAGCACGACCAGCGCGGCATAGCCGGCGCTCCTGCCTTCAATCTCGCGGTATTCGATATGGCGCATGGATCAACGCGGCCCTTGGGGAGAGAAGGGAGTGCGTGGGTTGGCCAGAACCGTTTCCGAGCATGAAGGGAGGGATACCTGTCCCGTTGCCACCCTGTCCGGCGCATCGAATCGTACCGAAACAATGTTTCCGATCTCGTATCTTCCGGATCCCGATCGGACCGCGGTTCCTCGTGCCGTATCGGTTTGCACGGTGACACCGAGCCGAGCCCGCGGTGGCTCAATCAGAAGATCATGCAAGGATGTGATGTGCTTGATCGGATCTCCATGTCCATCTAGCATGTCCATGATGGACGGATGGCGAGTCAATGAGGCGAAGCAGCGATTTTCGGAGATCATCCGGCGATCCGAAGCCGAGCCGCAGAAGATCTACAACCGCGAGCGGCTCGTGGCCGCCGTCGTGAGCCCCACCGCACTCGAAATGCTCGACCACCTTCGCGAGCAGCGGTCGAGATGCACACTGGCCGAGATTTTCTCCGAGATCCGCGAGATTTGCGAGGAAGACGGTTATGAGCTGGAGATTGCCGAGCGGAGCAATCGAGCCGGCTGGCCAGCAGACGAGTCGTGATCCTGATCGACACCAATATCGTTTCCGAGCTTTGCCGGCATCGTCCGGCCCCGGTCGTCGAACGTTGGGCTGCCGTGACGGAGGCTCCGTTCGGGATAAGCGTCGTCACCATCGAGGAGATCCACTTCGGTTTGTCCTGCAAGCCGAATCCGCGCATCGAGACTCTGTTGGTCCGTTTCTTCAGCGACCGGTGCAAGACCTTCCCGATCACGGAACCGGTAGCCCGCCGCGCGGGTACACTACGCGGACAGCTCCGCTCCCTCGGTCGGCCTCGAACGCAGGCGGACATGCTCATCGCCGCGACCGCGCAGGTGCATCAACTCACGCTCGCGACGCGAAACGCGCGTGATTTCCAGGGCTGTGGCCTCGCGCTCCTCAATCCGTTCGAAGCATCGTAGTCCGCGACGTCGTTTCCTGATGACGCGGCGACCCTGCCGGCGGTTCGCGACCGCCATTCGATATCCGGACAGACCGGGGATGGTCCCGTCGGACCATGTGAAAGCTCAGACGCTTCGGTAGCGAACCCCCGTATCGAGGCCGAAGTCGGGACGAAGCTCCGCGCTCGCGCCGCGTGCGAGCGCTTGCGACACCGGGCTCTCCGGGTCGTTCAGATTGCCGAAGACAAGCGCGCGATGCCCCGCCTCCGCGCACGCTTCGACGCAGGCCGGCTCGCGCCCGTCTCCCCCGTCCACGCGGTGCACGCAGAGGTTGCACGACTCCACCGTCCCCTTGCCCCGCGGCGACCAGGGCCTCGGGTTCGCGACCGCCTCGTGCACGAATGCGCGCGCCTGGAAGGGGCAGGCCATCACGCAGTAGCGGCAGCCGATGCAGGTGTGCTTGTCCACCAGCACGATGCCGTCCGCGCGCCTGAACGACGCGCCGGTGGGGCAGACGTCCACGCATGGCGGGTCCGCGCAGTGCTGGCACATCAGCGGCAAGGTGCTGATCCGGCCGGTCGCGCGATCGCGCAGGGTCACCTTGTGGATCCACCGCGGATCCGTCGCAGGACCGTGCACGGGATCGAGGCCGTGCTCATCGCCGCAGGCGCGCACGCACGCATCGCAGTCGCGGGCGCACTTGCCGGCGTCGACGAGCATCCCGTAGCGCACCTCGCCGCTGACCGGCTCATGGAGCTCACGGGACCGACGGGCGCGAGCGAGAGGAATCATGGCGAGTCCGGACGCGAGGGCAGCGCCGGCCGCAATCCCCGCTCGCGTGAGAAACCGGCGGCGCGCCGCACTCCCGAGGCTCCCGCGCCCACCATTCACCCGACCGCCTCCTTGAACGCCGCCGCCGGTCCCCTCGCGCAATCTCCGAGGCCGACCGCAGTCCTTTGCTCCGCCCGCACCGGAAACCAGCGTCGCGCCGCGCGGCTGAGACCTTCCTGCCCGTCGCTCATTCGGCCCCCTCCCCGAACGCCACCGCCGGCACCGCGGCGTGGCATCCGAAGCAGTCGATCTTCACGGAGACGTAGGCGTGGCAGCTCGCGCAGAACTGGCCGGGGGCGTCGATGCGCACCCACTGCCCGGCCGCGTCCTTCGCGGCATGGCAGTCGATACACCCGGCGAGGCTGTGGCGCGTGGTGCGGATCCCCTCGTGCACGGTGTCGTCGCGCTGGTGCATGAGGAACGTCATGTGCTCGCGCCGGATGACCGGGAGCGGCTCGACGCACGCCGCGCCCCTGATCGCCTTGACGAGTGCCGGCAGCGGCACACCGTCCGCCGCCCGTACACCGGCGCCGAACGCGATACCCGCGACGGCCAGCATCAGCACGATGGCCGCACGATGGCCCGTGTGTCGTCGCCGGGGAACCATCGGCGGACGGTGACCGCGAACAGCCAGAAAACCACCTTGCCGTGGTGCCGCGGCAGTACGCATCGGGGTCGCCGAAGCCTGTCCACCCAGGCCCATGTCGGCTTATCCGCCCATGCCCATGTCGATGTAGCCGCTGGGGCAGACGTCGGCGCAGATGTGGCAGCCGATGCAGCGGGTGTAGTCGGTGTCCACGTAGCGCCCGGTGGTGCCCTTGTCCTTCTTGACCCGGAACACCGCGTCCTGCGGGCAGTAGATGACGCAGTTGTCGCACTCGAAGCAGAGCCCGCAGCTCATGCAGCGCGCCGCCTCGGCCATCGCCTGCTCCTCGCCCAGCCCGACGATGCGCTCCTCGAAGTGCCCGAGCACCGCCTCGCCGGAGGGCACCCGCTCCTCGCGCCGGTGGCGGGGCGTGGGCGGGAAATGCCCGAGGAACAGCTCGTCGGCCGGCACGATCTCGTGGGCGGAGCGGTCCTCGAAGTTGTGCACCGCATAGTTCGAGAAGCAGGTGCCCCACTCCTGCCGGTGGTCATAGTCCTCGGGGGCGAGGCGCTGCTCGCGCAGCTTGTCGAGGAGCCTGAAGTGGTGCACGTCCACCTTCGGGCGACGGGCCGGCTCCAGGCCGCCGAGGTGCTGGTCGATGCAGCCCGCCGCGATGGACGCCTGGCCGATGGCGGTGGTGAGCAGATGCGGGCGGACGATGTCGCCGGCGACGAAGTGCCCGGGCCGGCCGGACACCCGGTAGAACGCATCGGCGTCGATCAGCCCCCGGCCGTTGTCCAGCGTTTCGAGTCCTTCGAGATTGCCGCCCTGACCGATGGCGGAGACCACCAGATCCGCCTCGATCTCGAACTCCGTGCCCTCGCGCGCTACCGGCCGGCCCTCGACCATGTCGCATTCGGCGAAGCGCAGCGCCCGCGCCCGCCCGTCGCCGGCGAGCACCACCTCGGTCGGCATCACCCCGGTGAGCACCGTCACCCCTTCCTTCAGCGCGTCCTCGACCTCGTGCTCGGCCGCGGTCATGCCGGAGCGCGGCAGCAGCGAGGTCAGGGTCACCGTCGCACCGGTGCGCGCCGCCGTCACCGCGACGTCGTGGGCGACGAACCCGTGCACCACCATCTCGGGGCGATCCTTCGGGTTGATCCGGTTGATCCGTCCGAGCCGGCGGGCCACGGAGACCACGTCGATCGACGTATCGCCGCCGCCGACGCAGACCACCCGGTCCGCCGCCACCTGCAACCTGCCTTCGTTGAACGCCTCCAGGAACTTCACCCCGCTCACGCAGTTCGGCGCATCCCCGCCCGGCACCGGAAGGGGGCGCCCGCTCTGGCATCCGACCGTCCACAGCACCGCGTCGTGCTCCGCCTCGATCTCCTCGATGCCCACGTCGCGTCCGACCCGCGTCGAAAGCCGGGTCTCGATGCCGCCGAGGGCGAGGATGCGGTCGATCTCGTGGTCGAGGTACTGCCGTGGCGTGCGGTAGCCGGGGATGCCGTAGCGCATCATGCCGCCGAGCGCCTCGTGGTCGTCGTAGACCGTGCACCGGTGCCCGCGCCGGCGGAGCTGGTACGCGGCGGTGAGCCCGGCCGGACCGCCGCCGACGATGGCGATGCGCTTGCCGGTCTCGCGTTCGGGCGGCGCGAACGCGAAGCTCTCCGCGATGGCGGTATCGCCGATAAACTGCTCCACGGAGTTGATGCCGACGAAGTCCTCCACTTCGTTGCGGTTGCAGCCGTCCTCGCACGGCGCCGGGCAGACCCGGCCCATCTGCGCCGGGAAGGGGTTGGCGTCGGTGGCGCGCCGGAATGCGTACTCCTGCCAGCTCATGCCCTCGGGCGGCTTCTCCAGCCCCCGCACCACCTGGAGCCAGCCCCGCACGTCCTCCCCGGCCGGGCAGCTCCCCTGGCACGGCGGGGTTCGGTGCACGTAGGTCGGGCACTTGTGGGAGTAGTCCGCGTCGAAGATCTGCGATTCCAGATCCGGCCAGCGGTGATCGCCGTCGCGGAACTTGCGGAACGTATGGTTCCCGCTACGGTGGGTCTTGCTCCAGGGGGTGGCCATGATTTCGGTCTCTGTTGGTGTTTCTCGGGTATCTCTCGGACGGGCAGGACGATCGGGGATACACCCCGGCAGATGATCCCATCTTCATGCCTCTATTCGACAATCACGAAAGTCCGATCCGGCTCTTTCCAAGGAAATTCTACTCTGGAGTTGGCCCGATTTCGTGGAACCCTGCCCCTTGGGGAGGAGGTATCCACCATGCCGACATCGAGACCGCCCTCCCGTTTTCGCGAGGGCAGGCTCCGTCGGGCCTGGAGACACGCCCCGTCCCTTGTCAATAAACTTCTTGTCGAGATGGCGGATCGCGGCGCAATGGTTCTTGCGATGGAACGCTCGCGGAAACCAGGCCGGCCCCGAAGGCAACTTCCGCCTTCCAGATGACCCGGTGCGGCCGCTCTCCCCGCATTCGCTGACCGGTGACGATGCGGGCCACCGGATACCCGGGAAGCGAGACGCCGAACAGGCATCGGCCGTCGAGCCCATTCGGGCGCCAGGGCCAGAGTGAGGCGGACCCCATCGGTCGGACAGGAATCGCGATTCAGCAAGTGTCTTCTGCCATGATCATGGAAGGCGGAGAGAGGACCGGAAGGTGAGACGCAAGTGCAGGAATCATTCGGTGGCGTTCAAGGCGAAGGTGGCGGTGGCGGCGGTTCGGGGTGAGAAGACCCTCGCGGAGCTGGCCCGGCAGTACGGCGGGCACGCCATCAGAGAGCGGCGCGGGACGGCACCGGCGGCATCCGCTCGCTCAGCCGGGTGGGTCGTTGCCCGAGGCGGTGCTCGTAGATCGCGCTGTAGGCGAGGAACCGCCTGACGTAGCGGCGCGTCTCGGTGAACGGGATGTTGTCGATCCACACCGCGGCCTCGACCTCACCATCCGCCGGGAGCCAGCGTCTGACTCGATGAGGGCCGGCGTTGTAGGACGCCACGGCCAGGACATGGCGCCCCCCCGTCCTGGAAAGGAGTGATCGGATGTAATGCGTTCCGAGCTCCACGTTGAGTCCGGGAGCAAGAAGCTGATTCCTGCTGTGCAGCTTCCGGCCGATTTTCCGCATCAACATACGTCCGGTACGCGGCATGATCTGCATCAGTCCAAGCGCACCAGCAGCCGATCGGGCATCCGGGATGAAAGCACTCTCCTGGCGGATGAGCGCATAGACGGTCGCCGGCGCCAGACTGCGGCGATCCGACGCGGATTCGACGACGTCGCGGTAGACGATCGGAAACCTGAGCTCCAGATCGTCGCGCTCCGGCGTGCGGGCGATGGTGAGGATTGCACGCCCGTGCCAGTCCCGGCACCGGGCGATCCACGACGCGGCCTCGAGTTCGTCTTCACCGAGCTTGCGGGTGAGCGCATGCCACTCCCTTCGGGCGTCGACCCGGCGCCCAAGCGCAAGGAACTCCAGCGCCCGCCGCACGGCCGGCATCGCCGCGACCCGCTCGGCGAGGTCCGCCGGGATCTCGAGTCGGCGATGGTTGAAACGGTATATCTTCCCCAACCGGTCCGCGGCGAGGAATCCGTAGTAGTCCCTCTCGCGTGCAAGGGACTCGAAGCCCGCACGGGCTTCATCCTTCCTGCCGATCGCCTCCAGCGCGCGCGTGTGCCAGTATCGCCAGCGTTCCCGGTCGCGTTCCGCGGCGGGCAGGGAAGCGACGCCCTCGATGACCCTGCCCCATTGGGAGTGGAGCACCGCGGCCGCGATGCGCCACCGCAGCAGATGGTCATCGGCCTGCGCCGCATCGACGCGCCACAGCCAGTCGATCGCCTCCGGCTCGTGCCGCCTCGCGAACGACAGTCCGATACCCCGCTCGACCTTGGCGCGCGCGGCGGCGCCGAGCCCGATCCGTGCCTCCACCTTCGCGAGCGCCTTCCCCGCGGCGGTCGGGTCGCGGCGCGCGAGGCGATCGAGCCCGTGCACGAGAACCACTTCGACCCGCGACGACTCGCCGTCGAGCTCGACCGCGCCGACACGCTGCGGATTCCGGTGGACCGCGCGCCACGCGGCCGCCAGCCGCCGGCCGGCCGGGTCGAGGAAACGTTCGAGATAGCGCGCGAGCCGGACGTTGCCGCGGGCCATGGCCAAGCCGATCCGCTCCCACGCCAGCGATGGAGAGAACCGGTCCGATTCGAGCCATACCGCGAACACCGGATCGCACGCTTTCGGGCGGGACCGGCCCGACATCCACAACCCTTCGGCCGCCGACAACGCGGCGGACTCGTCCCCGACCTCCAGCAACGCCTGGGCATGGTGGCACTGCAGATCGACCGAATCTCCCCCGCGATACCACTCCACGAACTTGCGCCATTGGCGACGGCCGGCGAGCTGGCGCAACCACCGCCTTCGCAGGTGGAACGTCACCGGCTCCCCGTCATGGCGTTCCAGGAACCCCTCGATCTCGGGCGTCGCGACGTGCGGCAGGCCGGCCCGCAACCGCGCAAGCTCGACGTACGGGAGCAGCGGGTAGTCGCCGAGCGCGCTCCGCAGCCGTTCCCAGGCGCCAGGGTTCCTCGGAGGCGATCGCTCCGCCTCGATGAACGCGGCGCGGTTCGCGGCGTCCGGCGCCGCGGGGCACTCCACACCGGCATCGAGCCGCGGTGGGCAGAGCGCCCAGGCGATCGCGACGGCGAGCACGGCCAGCCGTCGCATCACCGGGCCTCCCGGCCGGACGCATCGGTCTTCATCCCCACCCGCGCTCCGTGGAGGATGACGGCCGCCGGCGCATGGGCCGGCCGCATTCGTTCGCGGCGCCTGCTCTTCATGGAGGGAAGCTCCTCTTGCCAGGATCAGGAACCGGCCCGGCGCGCAACGTCACGCCGCGGCGAGCAGGTTCTTCAGGCGCCGCCAGTCGAACGCCGGTCCGGGGTCGGTCTTGCGGTGCGGCGCGACGTCGCTGTGTCCGACGATCCGATCCGAGGTGATCCCCGGCCAGCGGGACATGAGGGTACGGCATACGTCGCCCAGACGTTCGTACTGGGCGGTCTCGTACGGCGTGCGGTCCGCGCCCTCCAGCTCGATACCGACGGAGAAGTCGTTGCAGCGGACACGGTTCCCGAAACAGGATTCGCCCGCGTGCCAGGCCCGATCGGAAAGGGCGACGAACTGGACGAGCGAGCCGTCGCGCCGAACCAGCAGATGGGCGGATACCTTCAGATCGGCGATGGGGCGGAAGCAGTCGTGGGCGTCCGGATCGAGCCGGTTGCAGAAGAGCCGCTCGATATGCGGCCCCCCGAACTCACCGGGCGGCAGGCTGATCCCATGGACGACGATCAGGTCGATGCCGCTGCCGGGCGGCCGGGCATCGTAATTCGGTGAGGCGACACGCCGGGCGTCGTCGAACCAGTCCCCGGCCGAATCGAGGTTCAGCACCTGGCCACCCTGCACTCGGCCCACATGAATCACGCGCTCCCCCGCCGGCGTCAACCCCCGGCTCCGAGTGCCTTCCACATCCCGCGGGCAATCGACCGCCCCCGCTCGAGCTGTGACGGGGTGAGCAGCTCGGCCACCGACTCCCGCAGCTCGGGACCCATTTCGAATCCGCTCGCGGCCGCCACCCCGTACCAGGCATAGGCGAGCACGTAGTCCCGCTCGACACCATATCCGGCCCGGTACAGATGCCCGATGTGCGCCTGCGCCTCCGCATTGCCCTGCCCGGCGGACTTGCGGAACCAGTCCATGGCCCGGGAATAGTCCTGCACCACCCCTCTGCCTTCCACGTGCATCACCCCGAGGTTCAGTTGCGCCCCTGCATCCCCTTGCGCCGCCGCGAGGCCGAACCAGTGCGCCGCCACCACGTCGTCACGGGGTACACCGACACCTTCCGTGTATAGCTCCCCGAGATTCTTCTCCGCGGCACGCAACCCTTTCTCCGCAGCGGAGCGGAACAGCGCGAACGCACGTTCCGGATCCCGTTCCAGGCCGTGTCCACGCAGATACAGCACCCCGAGTCCGTTCTCGCCACGTGGGTCGCCACCTGCGGCGAGCGCCTCGAACTCGTGGAGCGCGGTTTCGAAATCCCCCGTTTCGACCGCCTGGATCGCCACATCGAAATCATCGGCGCCGACAGGCACCGGCGCGAGGACGGGGAGCAAGGCGGCGACGATCCCCGCGGCGCTCGCGAGACCGCTCCTGGAGGGTGTCGCGAATCCGCATGATTCATCGTTGGTCGTCATCCGGGTGTGATACGTGGATCGGTCGGGCAATTTTCGCGTAACAGGGGGAGCAAGCAGGTCGGTCTTCGGTCATGTGAAGTGGACGGGACCGGCGATCGCGATATTCGCCATGCCGGCGGAGCCGGCATCGAACCTTTCCGATCGAAGCCGCCTCACCGGCGCCACCCGCGGACTGGTCGGGGCGAGAGGATTCGAACCTCCGACCACCTGAACCCCATTCAGGTGCGCTACCAGGCTGCGCTACGCCCCGAAGACGTTGAATAACCGCTCAATTCACCGTTTGAGGATGACGAGGACTTCCTCGAGCTCCAGGCAGAGTTGACGGATGATCTGCCTGCTCTGGCTGATGTCGAGCTTGGCTTCCTCACCGGAGAGCCGCTGGCGGGCGCCTCCGATCGTGAACCCGTGTTCGTAGAGGAGGCTCCTGATTTGCCGGATGAGCATCACGTCCTGCCGCTGGTAGTAGCGCCGGTTGCCCCGGCGCTTCAGCGGCTCGATCTGTGGAAATTCCTGCTCCCAGTAGCGCAGGACATGCGGCTTCACGCCACAGAGATCGCTGACCTCACCGATGGTGAAATAGCGCTTTCCCGGGATGACCGGGAGATCCTTATCTGTCGTCGGCTCCAGCACAGGCTTCCACGCGGGCCTTCAGTTTCTGTCCGGAACGGAACGTGACCACGCGGCGAGCGGTGATCGGAATGGCCTCGCCGGTCTTGGGATTTCGTCCCGGTCGTTCGTTCTTGTTTCTCAGGCCGAAGTTGCCGAACCCCGACAGCTTGACCTGGACGCCCGACTCCAGGGTAGCGCATATCTCTTCGAAGAACATCACGACAAGCTCTTTGGCCTCCCGTTTGTTCAGGCCGAGCTCTTCGTGCAGCTTTTCCGCCATGTCGGCTTTCGTGAGTGCCATTTCATTCCCTCAATGCAACTCCCAGCTTGCCGGCCAGGGAGTCCAGGATCACGGACAGGGCGGTGTTGATCTCGGCATCATCAAGCGTGCGGGACGGAGACTGGAAGGTCAAGGCCAGGGAAATACCTTTCATTCCCGGATCGATGCCCTCCCCGGAATATAAGTCGAACAGCTCCAGGCCTGCCAGTACTCCGACACCGGCCTGTTCGATGCAGGCACGAACCGACGAGGCGGTGACTGCTTCCGGCGCCATGAGCGAAAGATCCCGCCGCACCGCCGGAAATCGCGACAACGCCTTGAATTCCGGAACCGTGCCGGCGACGGCGGAGTCGAGGCGAAGCTCGAACAGCACCGCGTCGGGAAGCCTGAATTCGGAGGCGAGGGCCGGATGGAGCGCGCCGATGGTCCCGATACGCTCGCCGCACCGCACGATGGCCGCAGTCTGCCCCGGGTGCAGCGCGGGGTGCGTGTCCGAGACGAACTCGGCCGGCCGGCCCGACAGGGCGAGCAGCGCCTCGACATCGCCTTTCACGTCGTAGAAATCGACGATTCGGGGCTCATCGGCCCACTGTTCGGGCGCCACCGGTCCTGCCGCGATCGCGCCGATCATCCCCGGCTGGCGGACCTGCTCGCCGTCGGGGATGAAGACGAGGCCGGTTTCGAACAACCGGACCCGGGGTTGTTGCCGGTTCACGTTGTGGATCGCCGCACCGATCAGGCCCGGCCACAGCGTCGTGCGCATGACCCCCATGTCCGATGCGATCGGATTGGCGAGCGCCACGCCGTCGGGCGCCGGCGCGATGCGCGACTGCAGCGCCGGGTCCACGAAGCTGTAGGTCACCGCTTCGTGGTATCCGCGATCCACGAGCCGCCCGCGCACGCGCGCTACGCCGATATCGCCCTCCGCCCGCACGGCGATGCCCAGATCGGCGCTCGGCGCCGTCCCCGGCAGGTTCTCGAAGCCGACGATTCTCGCAACCTCCTCGATGAGGTCGACTTCGATGCCGACGTCCGGACGATACGGCGGGGGGGTCACGACCCAGCCGTCCCGTGTCTCCTCTACCCACATTCCGAGCCGGGTGAGGATGTCGTGCACCTCATGCGCGGGGACCTCGGCGCCGAGCACGCGCCGGAGGCGCGCGCGGCGCAGGACGACGGGCCCGGGGCGCGGGACGTGCCCTTCGTCGGCGGCTTCGACGATCGGGCCCGGCTCGCCGCCGGCGATTTCGATGAGCAGCTTCGTCGCCCGCTCCATCGCCTCGCGCTGCAGATCCGGCGCGACGGTGCGTTCGAAGCGGTGCGAGGCGTCGGTGTGCATTCCACGGCGGCGGGCCTCCAGCGCAATGGTGCGCGGGTCGAACCACGCGCTCTCGAGGAACACGTCCCGGGTCGCGCCGGTGACCCCGCTTTCGAGCCCCCCCATGACCCCCGCGAGCGCCACCGGCCGCGATTCGTCGGCGATGACGAGCGCGTCACCATCCAGCCCGATGATCGATCCGTCCAGAAGGGTGAGCGATTCACCCTCGCGGCCGTTCCGGACCCGGATCCCGGAATCGAGCTTCCCGAGGTCGAATGCATGCATCGGTTGTCCGAGCTCGAGCATGACGTAGTTGGTGACGTCGACGACTGCGGACAGCGGACGCACGCCGCAACGCCGCAGGCGCTCCGTCATCCACAGGGGGCTTTTCGCCCCCGGATCGATGCCGCGGATGGCGCGGCCGACGTAGCGAGGGCAGCGCCGCGGCGCATCGAGCGCGATCGGCAGGGCGTCGTCGATTCGGGACACCACCGCCGGCACGCGCTCGCGCCGCCGCATCGCCACCCGGGTTGCGGCCGCGATTTCACGTGCGATTCCGGCGATGCAAAGACAGTCGCCGCGATTCGGGGTGAGCCCGACTTCGATGACCACGTCATCGAGCTCGAGCCACTCGGCCAGATCCCTCCCGACCGGTGCGCCGTCGCCGAGGTCGAGGATCCCGTCCGCCTCGTCCCCGAGACCCAGTTCCCGCGCGGAGCACAGCATGCCCTGCGAGACCTCTCCCCGGATCCTGCTCTTGCGGATCTTCGACCCGTCCGGGAGCCGCGCGCCGGGGCGCGCAAGGGCGGAGCGCAGGCCGGGGCGAACGTTGGGGGCGCCGCATACCACGCGGCGGAGGTCGCCACCGCCGTCGTCCACTTCGCAGAGCGACAGCTTGTCGGCGCCGGGGTGCGGCGCGACGCCGACGATCTCGGCGATCGTCACCTGCCCGATCGGTCCGGCAACGGGGGCGGCCGATTCGACCTCGAGACCGATGGCGGTCAGCCGCGCGACCAGCTCTTCCGTATCGATCGGCGGATCGACCCATTCCCGGGCCCAGCGTTCGTTGAACTTCATGCCCGGCGTCCCCGAGGGCTACCCGAACTGCTTCAGAAACCTGAGATCGTTCTCGAAGAAGGACCTCAAGTCGTCGACCCCGTAACGAAGCATGGCCAGGCGCTCGACCCCCATGCCGAATGCGAATCCGGTGTAACGCTCACTGTCGACCCCGCAGTTCTCGAGGACCTTCGGATGCACCATCCCCGAGCCGAGCACCTCGAGCCAGCCGCGCTCACCGCGAATGTCGACCTCGGCCGACGGTTCGGTGAACGGGAAGTACGACGGACGGAACCGCACCTCCAGGTCGTCGGCCTCGAAGAACCGCCGCAGGAAATCGTGCAGGATCCCCTTGAGATGGGCGAAGCTCACGTCCTCGCCCACCATCAGCCCCTCGACCTGGTGGAACATCGGGGTATGGGTCTGGTCGGAGTCGCACCGGTAGACACGGCCGGGGGCGATGATCCTGAGCGGAGGCCGGCGGGACCGCATGACCCGTATCTGCACCGGTGACGTGTGGGTGCGGAGCAGCCGCCCGTCCGGGAAGTAGAAGGTGTCCTGCATGGCGCGCGCGGGATGGTGCGCGGGGATGTTGAGCGCCTCGAAGTTGTGGTACTCGTCCTCGAGCTCGGGGCCTTCCGCCACCTCGAAGCCGATGGTTCGGAACAGCGACGCGATACGCTCCAGGGTGCGGGTGACCGGGTGCAGGCCGCCGCTCGACTGGCCGCGCCCGGGGAGCGATACGTCGAGCCGTTCGGATGCGAGCCTCGACCGGAGGGCTTCCGCGGCAAGCGCGGCCTTGTGTGCGTCGAGCGCGGCCCGAATGGCCTGCATGGCGTCGTTGAGCCGTTTCCCGGCCTCCGGCCGCAGCCCGGGCGCCAGGGTCCCGACGGCTCTCGACTCCGCGGTGATCCGCCCACGTCGCCCGAGGAACCGCACGCGGACGTCGTCGAGCTCGCCGAGGGTCCCGGCGGCGGCAATCGCCGTTTCCGCATCCCGGACGATGTCAGCGATTCGATGGCTCATTGCGACGGCTCTCGCACGAAAAAAGGGGAAAGGACGTTCGGCCTTCCCCCTTCATCGTCTTCCGGCGATTGAAACGGGTGCGCCTCAGAGGCTGGCCCCGGCCTGCTCGGCGAGCCGGGCGAATGCGGTCTTGTCGGAGACCGCGAGGTCGGCGAGAAGCTTGCGATCGATTTCGATGCCCGCCTTGCCGAGGCCGTTCATGAGCCGGCTGTAGGAGAGGCCGTTCTCCCGGGCCGCGGCGTTGATGCGCACGATCCACAGGGAGCGGAACTGGCGCTTGCGCTGGCGCCGATCCCGGTATGCCATCTGGCCTGCCCGGATCACGGCCTGCTTCGCAACCCGGAACACGTTCTTGCGGCGTCCCCGGTAGCCCTTGGCCTGGGCGATGATCTTCTTGTGGCGGGCGTGGGCCGTCACCCCCCGCTTGACACGTGGCATCGAAGTCCTCCTCAGCCGTAGGGCAACATCCGCTCGACGCCGGGCGAATCCACCGCCGCCACGGTCTCATGCGGCCGTAGCTGCCGTTTTCGCTTGGGACTCTTCTTCGTCAGGATGTGGCGGCGATGCGACTGGTTGCGCTTGAGACGTCCACCAGGGGCACGCCTGAAACGCTTGGCCGCGGCTCGACTCGTCTTGATCTTCGGCATTTCCCGGTCAACTCCTCGCTGCCGTCGTGTCCCGGTACGTCATTTCCTCGGCGTGAACACCATCGACAACCGCCGGCCTTCCATTTTCGGATACTGCTCGACCTTCGCCAGTTCCTGCAGGTCCGCCTCGACCCGTTGCAGGAGCTTCGCCCCGAGCGCCTGGTGGCGCATCTCCCGACCCCGGAACCAGAGCGTCACCTTCGTCTTGTCACCGTGCGCCAGGAACCGTTTCAGGTTGCGGAGCTTCGTCTGGTAGTCGGCCTCCTCCGTTCCCGGCCGGAACTTGACCTCCTTGACATGGACCTGCGCCTGCTTCTTCCGGGCGGCGGTGCGGCGTTTGTTCTGCTGGAAGAGGTACTTCCCGAAATCCATCAGCCGGCATACCGGCGGTTCCGCGTTCGGCGAGATTTCGACGAGGTCCAGCCCCGCCTCCTCGGCGGCGGCCAGGGCCTCGGCCCGATCGACGATACCGATCTGCTCCCCATCGCCGGAAATGAGCCGCATGGACCCTGCGGCGATCTCGGCGTTGATCCGGTTGCGTTTTTCCGCGGCGATCTCTCACGTCTCCTGATGTCGAAAGGACGGCCGGCGCAAGGGGGAGCGCATGAGCGACCGCAGGCGTTCCTCCTGCCATTTCGTCCGCCGGCGTCGAGCGTGGGGCCGAATCACGCGAAGCCCAACCGCCGTACCTGCCGGGCGAAGCGGCGGGATTCTACTGATGGTGCGGGGGAGACTCAACCTCCGATCTCGATGGGATGGTCTTTCCCATGATCCGCTTCCGGCGGAACGAAATTCCGCCGCCGGCCTGCGAGGCGTCCCCGGTGGACCTGCATCGGACGTCTGGTAGGCGCGAGTGGGATTGAACCACCGACCCCCACGATGTCAACGTGGTGCTCTACCACTGAGCTACGCGCCTGTTGCGAAGGCGGGCAACGATACCGAGTCGGCCCTGCCCCCGCAAGCGGCGGATGTTGCTCTCGCATGGCGTCGAAATCTTCGAGCTCCCGAGCCAGCTCTTCCGGAGTCTGTCCGGTGCGAGCCAGCTCGACCATCTGGCGCCGGAAGGCCGGCGGGTACGGCGGTCTCGATTTCGACATGGTGGATACCTCCTCCCCAAAGGGTCGGGTGTCCACGAAATCGGGTCAACTCCACCCGGGCTTCAGTCGACGACTCGCGCGGTCGGCGCCGTCCGGGTCTCCACCCATTGCGTTCCTGCGCCCTCCATCACTTCGAAGATGAAATGGACGCGGTCGCGCGCGCCGCCGTTGAACGCCCCGTGCGGGGCGAGGTTGTTCACTTCCCACGCGTAGCCGGTCTCCAGGTGGAACGCCTCGCCTCGCACCGTCAGCGTCGCCTGCGGGTTCGTCTCCAAAGGCACGTGGATCTTGTGCGTGTAAGGGTTCAGGCGTCCGTTGTCCACGTGCGTGTCAATCCCGTATCCGGCCGCGAGCCGGGCGAGCATGGCCTTAGGATACACGGGCTGCGAGTATCCGTAGACCGCCGCGGCCCGGTCCATCAGCGGCAGCAGCATCCCGTTCCAGACAAACCAGATCGGGTTGGCGTACCAACAGGTGACCGCCCGCACCCGCGGCACGAACCGGAAGACGATGTGGCGCGTATGCCCGAAGCACGGGTAGTCGTTCTCCCTGATCCCGCTCTCCTTCCGCCACACCCGCTCCGAGAGTCTTGCGACCTGCCCGCGCAACGCCGCCACTTCCCCCGGGACGAGCCGTCGCACCCTGTCCGGCTTTTCGACCGCCTCCATACCAGGCTTTGACGGGGTTCGCCTCATCAAGTCGTCGTTCCGTAGCAGGTTGCGTCGATAGTACCGTGGGGGCACACATCACATCCGTAGGGCGACTCGCGCGCAGCCTCTTCAACCGACCGTGTACACCCTACGATGCCCATCAAAAACACCGCCGCCATCGGAATCGTTACTTTGCTATTCATGTTGACATGCCCCTCGTATTCCCGCGCGAGGGCACCGCCGACGGTAGTCAGGCAGGTAGGGCGCTACGAAACCGGGTTATAGAATTCGTCTTCGTGGCAGAAACTCCCCCTGGTAACACAATCATGAGGCCCCGAGCCCGTGCCCTCGATGGAGTAGATCCTGTCGTGCGGCGCATCCATAATACGCACGGACGGCTTGCTCCAGGGCCGTTTCGTCCCACGTCCCCCCCCCCCGGCTGTCGTGGTCTCCGAAGTGTTCTGTTCGAGGTTCTTCATCGTCTTCCTCCGTTTGTGTTCGTGCCGCTCATTGAACATTGGGTCCGCCCGCGCTTTGCGCGTCCCGGGTGGCCGTCCGATTTCCCTGCCTCCGTCCTCAGAAATCCAGCAGCAGGAGCGCGTTACTCACCACTCCCGGTTCGCGCAGCAATTCGCGCTCGTGCGCCTCCAATCTTTCCATGAGCCGTCGCATGTGCACGTACTGCGCGCGTTCTCCGCCCCCGCGTTCGTCGATCCGCCTGCGCACCGCCGACACGGCTTCGGCCAGCGCGTGCATCAGCGCCCCCTGTCTCGCCGGCTCGCCCTTGCGCCGGTTCCAGCACACCTGCTCCGGCAGGACACCTTGCAGCGCCTGCCTCATCAGCCACCGCCCCCATCTCCTCCGGCGGAACTGCTCGGGCGGCAGACCCAGCGCGAACTCCACGATCCGGCGGTCCAGCAACGGATAGCGATACTCGATGCCCCGGCGGACGCCGCTTGCGGCCCATCCTTCGATGCGCCTCGTGACCCCTCCGTCCCTCATGCGTTCCAGTTGGTCGTTGCGCAACCCGATCTTTCCCCGTCCCGCGGCGGCGGGACGCTTGGCGCGACGCGCGAACGCCGGATCCATGAGCCAGTCCCGCCGGAACCGCTTGCCCCTGCGCCATCTGTAGATGCCGGACGCGAGCCGCGGGAATGCGAGCGGCAGCAAGATGTGTCCCAGGAACCAGATCGCGGGTGCATCCTGCGCGCGGCACTCCGCCGCCAGCTTCCGCCACTGCCGACCCAGCAGCAGCTCCTGCCGGTATCCGGCGCCGTTGTGGGACACTCCCTCGTCGCCGCCCCAGCCCGACAGCATCACCCGCACGCCCTTCTCCGCCGCGCAACGTTGCACCGGCTCCTCGTTCATATGCACGTGGACTCCGGGCAGCGTCCCGTCGGACCGCAGCACCTGAAGGACGTCCTCCGGTTGCGGCGGGCAGTGGAGCACCTGCAGGTCTTCGCGTTCGCACACCGCGTCGATGAGGGCGTACTCATGCGCGCACGCGCTGCACGGCAGCACGTCTTCGCGTGGCGGCTGCCAACTGAAGGCGATCGGCGGCGGGGCCGCCATCCGCCGCAGCTCCCGGGCCGCGAGCACCGCAATGCTCGAGCAATCCAGGCCGCCGCTCAGATGCACGCCCACGGGGCCGCCGCGGAGGCGTTCGCGCACCGCCCGCGCATACAGGTCGAGAAACTCCTCCGCGTACGCGCCGTCCGACGCGGGCGGCGCCGCCGGGGTGTCTTCGGGATGCCAGTACCTTGTGATGCGGGTGCGCATTCGCCGCGGCTTTCCCTCCTCCCCGCCTTCCTCCACTTCGACCGTGAGCATCGACCCGGAGGGGACCTTGCGCACCGCCTCGTAAAACGTGCGGGTGTTGCTCCGCAGCCCCTGGCTGCACAGATGCTCCGCCACCGCCGCCTCGTTGAGCGCGCACGGGACCTCCGGGGCGGCGAGGACCGCCTCGACCGTGCTTGCGAACACGAGGCCATGCCTCGTCTCGGCGTAGTACAGCGGGCGAATGCCTACGGGGTCCCGAACGCAGTGCAGCGTCTGCCTTCCCGCGTCCCATACGGCGAAGGCGTAGTCGCCCAGCAGATGCGAAGGGCATTGCCGGCCCCAGCGCGCCCACGCCCGGAGGATCAGCTCGGCGTCGGCGAGGCCGGCGCGTTCGGGGCGCGGGATCCCGAGTGCATCGCAGAGCGCGTCGCGGTCGTCGAGCCGGGCGGCCGCGACCGTCACGAGCCGGGTGTCCGCATCGACGGCGAACGCGGGCTCCGCGCACCCGCCCCGGGCGACCGGAGCAGCCCGGCGTCCCAGACCGATGGTGTTTCGTGTCCACCTTCCGCTGTGCGGACCGTGATCGGAGAGCGTCTCCAGCATCGCGTCCAGCGCCCGCTCCACGTATCCGGCGGCGCCGCACGTTCCACAGATTGCGGTGATCATCCCGATGGTCTTCCCTGATCCCCGGGACGGTTCATCCCCTCCCACATTTCAAAGTCGCGCCGGTAGACGTCCCGCACCAGCTCCCGCAGCTCGTCGTCGAGGCACTCCACGGCCGGTTTTTGCTCGTTTGCGTTCACCACGGGCAGCTTCTTCCGATCGGCCAGGCCCACTGTTCGGCAGACATGGGAGAAGTCGGCTTGCAGATGCTCGTAGAGAGCTACGAAGTCCACCCCGAGTCGGCCGTTCTCGTCCAGCAGCAAGCTCGTCTGGGGCCTGAGCTGCCTCAGCTTTCGAAATTCCCTCCCGGTGACCGGCCCTCCCTTCATGCCGATGAGCCCACGTTTCATTATT
Source organism: uncultured Gammaproteobacteria bacterium (assembly GCA_958295465.1). Classification (GTDB taxonomy): domain Bacteria; phylum Pseudomonadota; class Gammaproteobacteria; order HK1; family HK1; genus HK1. The sequence goes on along the minus strand of OY282353.1, from coordinate 3,929,293 downwards.
TCGGTCCGATTGCCGGCGGCCCAGGCCGGGTTGCGGCGCTCGAAGCTCGCGCAGGCGGATACGTACCAGTCGTACGGCTCGCGTATGACCGACCATTTGAAGTACTCGCGCCAGACCGCTTCCGGCAGATGCTTGCGTGCCTGGCGCACGGTGACGTGTCCGTGGCGGATCCGCGCGAACGCCGGTATCGGGCTGAGTGCCCCCGTTATCCGCTGTTCCTGCTGCCAGTCGTCCGGGCCGAGGTCCGGTTGGAGTGCCGCGCCGATGGCGTGGCTGCCGGTGCGGGGTACGGCGATGAAGACGAACTTGTATCTGTGCGACACTATCAACGATCTCGTCCCTCCCATTCCTCGACCCGGTCCGCCAGGGCGTTGAGCAGACAGGGATGGGCGGGCCTCCTCACACGCACGAGACCGGGTCCCCGTGCCCACGTCGTTCGATACCGTCGCCGTCACCGTCGATATACCGCCGCTCTCCGAGATCGACATCGGCGACAGCACCAGCGACGTCTGGTCGACGGTCGGCGGCCTCATCAGCGCGGTTCCGGGGATCGTCACCGACGCAGCGGTCGAGGACAGACCGAGCTGGAACCCTCGCAAAGAGCCGGAGTAGTCCGACGTGCTCTCACTGAGGCCGGGAGGGGGGGGGGGGGGGCCGCTCAGGGCGATCGTGACGTTCTGCGCGGCAGCCATACCGAACACGGCGCTGGTCCTCGAACCCGCGGCGATGTGGTGGTGCCGGGCGGTTGAATAAATCTCAGGTTGGCCAGATTGTCGAACATGCCCGTGGGCAGGGAGGTCACCCCCCGTAGCCCGCAGGCGCAAGGTCCTCATGCCGTCAACCCGTCGAACAGGCTTTCCGGCAGGGACATCTCGTGGGAACTACTCTTAGGCTGTGTTGACGAATTCATGGAATTCTGGACAATTGTTCTCCGTCGATGTTCTTCGGAGAACAATCATGGCCTTACGCTTGCTCATCAGCGATGCTCTGTGGTCGGAAATCGAGCCCGTGCTCCGGGAACTCAAGCACGCCGCCGGCAGCCCGCCGAGGCTCAGCGACCGGATGTTCATCGAAGCTGTCCTGTACCAGGCCCGCACCGGGACCCCTTGGCGGGACCTGCCCGGTGAGTTCGGCAACTGGAATGCTGTCTATCACCGCTTTCGCCGTTGGGAAAAGCGGGGGCTGTGGAAACGGCTCTGGCAGCGGTTCCAGACCCTCGACGATGAACAACTCCACGAACTCTTCATCGATTCGACCATTGTGCGGGCACATCAGCACGCCGCCGGGGCATCAAAAAAAACGGCGGGCAACAGGCCCAGGCTCTGGGCCGCTCTCGGGGTGGGCTCTCCACCAAGCTGCACGCGGCCTGCACGGACGAGCGTACCGGGGTGTCGTTCGTGTTGACTGGTGGACAGCGCAATGATGCGGTGGGATTTGAGCCAGTGTGGGAGGGGGTGCCAGCGTTGCCTGGGCTGGGGGCGGTGGTGATGGACAAGGCATATGACAGCAATGCCATTCGTCAATTCTTGGCAATGCAGGGGATTGAAGCCGTCATCCCGCCGAAGGCGAACCGGACCGAGGCGATTCATCACGATGCGCAGAAGTACAAGCTGCGCGAGAAGGTTGAGCGGTTCTTCAACAAGCTCAAGCAATTCCGCCGTATTGCCACCCGTTATGACAAGCTCAGTCGGACGTTCCTGGCGTTTATTCATATCGTGTCGGCCTGGATCATGCTTCGATAATTCGTCAACACGGCCTAGTGGGAACTACTCTAAAGGCGAAAGGTCTTATTCTGCTCAGGCCGGCGAAATCGCCCGTCTTCAACGACATGACACCACGCATGGGTTGAAAGTGTTGCTGATACTGGCCAGTTGGGTGGCGGTGGCGTTGCTCGCGGCGGTCCAGTCGCCGCCGGGATTTCGGGTGAGGCCGGCCCGTATCGCCTCCACGACCTGCGAGGTCCGCGAGCAGAAGTTCACGGTCTGCGTCGCCACCTCGGCCGGCGCGCCGGCCAACGCGGCGCCGAGCAGCTCCAGCCGGCCTTCCCCTCAAGGGTGAGGTCTCACGGCCACTCGTCAGGGGTTCCCTGACGGTCAGCTCGACTTCATGAGGACCGCCGCGCGAAGGCGCGACGGAGAACGGCAAGCCACAGGCCTTTCATGTCATGCGCACCCTCCCTCTTTGGAATGCGTAAAGGCTTCGACGCTGATACGCGCGACGGCAGATATATCGATCTATCCAGATATATTAACCCATCTTTACCATCCTGACCACCCCGAGTCTTGTCCAACGAGAGATGAGCCTGAAGGGAGGGTGTGAATCCAACGAGAAGTGAGCCTGTAGCGCGGGGTCTGGGATCATCGGAGGATGATCGTGACGCTACAGACCGAACGGGTCCGGACGCTGGACCAGGTGCGTGCCTTCGTCGAGGGCAGCGAGGCGGTGGACTTCACGGGAGCCGACCGGGAGTCCGTCTACGAGTTCGTGCGCCGCACGCTGGTGCGGTTGAGCTATGAGAGATTGGGCAAGCCCGACAAGGGGCTGGTCAGGCGCTACTTGGCGAAGGTGACAGGGCTGTCGAGGGCGCAACTGACCCGGCTGATAGGCCAGCATCGCGAGACCGGGCGCATCGAGGACCGGCGCGGTGGCGCTCCGGCGTGCCCCTTCGAGCGGCGCTACACGCGGGCCGACATTCGGCAACTGGCGGCGGTGGACGCGGCGTTGGGCCAGATGTCGGGGCCGGCGACGCGGGCGCTGATGCGGCGTCAGTATGCGGTGTTCGGCGATGAGCGATTCGAGCGTTTGGCGGGGCTGTCGAACGGTCACTTGTACAATCTGCGCCGGTCGGTGACGTATCGGCGCCGGCGCACGGTGGTGGCCAAGACCCAGGCGACACACCGCACCATCGGGCAACGGCGCAAGCCCCAGCCTGACGGCCAACCCGGCTATGTGCGCGTCGATACCGTGCACCAGGGCGACCAGGACGGCGCCAAGGGCGTCTACCACATCAACGCGGTCGATGAGGTGACCCAGTTCCAGTTCGTGGGGACCGTGGAGGCCATCTCCGAGCGCTTCCTGCTGCCGGTGCTCGAAGGGCTCATCAAGGCGTTTCCCTTCGTGATTCAGGGCATTCACGCCGACAACGGTTCCGAGTACATCAACCACCGCGTCGCCGCCCTGCTCAACAAGCTGCGCATCGGGACGTTCACCAAATCCCGCCCCCGCCACTGCAACGACAACGCCCTCGCCGAGAGCAAGAACGCCAGCGTGGTGCGCAAGCACCTCGGCCACGGCCACATCCCGCGCCGTCTCGCACCTGTGGTCAACGAGTTCACCCAGCACGTGCTCTCGCCCTTCCTCAACACCCACCGCCCCTGCCTGTTCCCCGCCGACACACTCGACGACAAGGGGCGGGTCACGAAGCGCTACCGCGACAGCGACGTGATGACCCCCTACGACAAGCTCAAGTCCCTCGACAACGCCGAGCGCTTCCTCAACCCCGGCGTCACCTTCGACCAACTCGACGCCCTCGCCCACGCCGTCAGTGACCTCGAGGCCGCCCACGCGCTCAACGATGCCCGCGACGCCCTGTTCCGCACCATCGGGCGCGCTTGGCGCGACGCGGCCTGACCCTCCACACCACCCGCACAATCCACCGTCCGGCCTCATCCGGGCGGTGGCCCCCTCTGTTGCCACTCCACTCTCCCCAACGCCTCCCCTGTCCCATCGTCCCCCCCTCAGCACCCGAGCAGGGGACCGCTCAGGGCTTGCACAGGTCCTTCGTGCCCTTCAACATCCCCCTTCCATTCACTCACCCAACTCCGCCTACCGCTCCTTCTACCTCTCTCCCTTCAGGCTCATCTTCGTATTGGAAAAGACTCCCCGGCGCGCGATTTGCCGGAACCGCCCCATGAATCGCAACGATCGGATGCCCAGGCGGTCGGGATGGCCGCGAAATCCCGGTCATGCAATCGAGTTCGGGACGTTGGCGGAAATCGCCGAGGTCCACTCGAGGCCGGGTCGAGCCCCGGCGCGCTCCACGGCCGAAACGGGGGGCCGCCGGATCGCGTGGCCGCCGGCGTCCGGGGAAGAAGTGCAGGCGCCGGAGGCGCGACGCGGTTTCGGGGGAGTTCAGCCGCCGGCGGCTGACGCCGCGAGCCCCCTGTCGCGCAGCTCGCGCATCCGGTCGCGCACGCGGGCCGCCTCCTCGAATTCCAGGTTCGAGGCATGGCGGTACATCTCCCGCTCCAGCTTGTGCAGGCGCGCGGCGAGCGCCGAGGGGGTCATGGCCGCGTACTCGCCGAGCGATTCCGCGACTTTCGCGAAGCGCCGCGATGAGCCGGGCGCACCCGCGCGCGCGCCTTCCATGATGTCCGCGACCGCCTTGCGGATCCCTCTCGGCGTGATCCCGTGCACCTTGTTGAACGCGATCTGCTTCTTCCGGCGCCGGTTCGTCTCGTTGATCGCGCGCTGCATCGAGCCGGTGACGGTGTCCGCGTAGAGAATCGCGGCGCCGTTGATGTTGCGGGCCGCTCTTCCAATCGTCTGGATCAGTGATCGATCAGAACGCAGGAATCCTTCCTTGTCGGCGTCCAGCACCGCGACCAGGGAGACCTCGGGCATGTCGAGGCCCTCGCGCAGCAGGTTGATCCCGACCAGCACGTCGAATTCGCCGAGACGCAGATCCCGGATGATCTCGACCCGCTCGACGGTATCGATGTCGGAGTGCAGGTACCGCACCCGCACCCCGTGCTCGGCGAGGTAGTCGGTGAGGTCCTCGGCCATCCGCTTGGTCAGCGTGGTGACCAGCACCCGTTCGCCGGCGCCGGCGCGGCGGTGGATCTCGGAGAGGAGGTCGTCCACCTGGGCCGATGCGGGGCGCACCTCGACGTGGGGGTCGACGAGCCCGGTGGGGCGGACGAGCTGCTCGACCACCTCCCCCGCGTGCCGGTCCTCGTAGGGTCCCGGCGTCGCGGACACGAAGATGGTCTGGGGGGAGAGCCGCTCGAACTCGTCGAACCGCAACGGCCGGTTGTCGAGCGCGGACGGGAGCCGGAACCCGTACTCGACCAGGGTCTCCTTGCGCGAGCGGTCGCCGCGGTACATGCCCCCGAGCTGCGGCACGGTCACGTGGCTTTCGTCGATGAAGAGGAGCGCATCGGGCGGAAGGTAGTCGAACAGGGTCGGCGGCGGCTCGCCGGGGCGGCGGCCCGAGAGGAAACGCGAGTAGTTCTCGATCCCCTTGCAGTGGCCGATCTCGGTCATCATCTCGACGTCGAACCGGGTCCGCTGCTCCAGGCGTTGCGCCTCGACGAGCTTGTTTTCGCCGCGGAGCACCGCGAGGTGCCCGATCAACTCCTCCTTGATCGCCTCGATGGCCTCCAGCACCCGCTCGCGCGGCGTGACGTAGTGGCTCTTGGGATAGATCGTGAGCCGCGGCACGCGGCGCGCGACCTCCCCGGTCAGGGGATCGAAATGGCTCAGGTTCTCGATCTCGTCGTCGAAGAGTTCGATGCGCACCGCGTCCTTCTCCGACTCCGCCGGGTACACGTCGATGACCTCGCCGCGCACCCGGTACGTCCCGCGATGCAGCTCGACCTCGTTCCTCGTGTACTGCATCTCGGCGAGGCGCCGGAGGATGAACCGCTGGTCGACGGTCTCGCCCCGGACCAGGTGCAGGACCATCCCGTGGTACGCGACCGGATCGCCGAGGCCGTAAATCGAGGACACGGTGGCCACGATGATGCAGTCGCCGTGCTCCAGCAGCGCCTTCGTCGCCGACAGCCGCATCTGCTCGATGTGGTCGTTGATCGATGCGTCCTTCTCGATGTAGGTGTCGGTCGAGGGGACGTAGGCTTCGGGCTGGTAGTAGTCGTAATAGGAGACGAAGTACTCGACGGCGTTGTGGGGGAAGAACTCGCGCATCTCGCCGTAGAGCTGCGCGGCCAGCGTCTTGTTGGGGGCGAGCACCAGCGCCGGCCGCCCCGCGCTCTCGATGACCTTCGCCATCGTGAACGTTTTTCCGGAGCCGGTGACGCCGAGCAGGGTCTGGTGGGCGAGGCCGGCCCCGATCCCCCCGATGAGCCGATTGATCGCGGCGGGTTGATCGCCGGCGGCGGCGAAGTCGGAGACGACGGCGAGGGTTCGGGGTTTCATGGATGCCATCGCACAGCGGCGCGGTCGCACGACGCGGACATACGTGGCCGCCTGCCGGTGGCGGCGGGCGGGCGCACGGCAGGGTATCTTAACCCCCGAACCTTGCGAACGGCGCGGGATGCCCGGCCTTCAGGTGCCGGTTGTGAACCCGGGATCCGCCCGCTCCCGGAGGCGAATTCGTTGACCGCCTCCCGTGCGGCGCGTAGCATGCACCGCCTCTCCTTCCCCGGTAGCTCAGTTGGTAGAGCGGGTGACTGTTAATCACTAGGTCGGCGGTTCGAGCCCGTCCCGGGGAGCCAAAGAAAACAACGACTCAGGAAGATTTCAGCGATTCGGAAATTTCGATTGGTCAGTCAATGGTCAGTCACCCGGCGAATTCCCTGGCCGGCGCCCCGGCACTGACCAACGGGGAAGACGATTCGGCTCGACGCGGCCAGCCTTCATGCGCTCGCCGCCGTCTACCGGCGGACCGCGAGCGAGCACGCCACCGCGGCCCGGTAGCTCGACCATCCCCCGCCCACGCGGGGATGAACCGTGACGATGGATGGTGCCGGGGCTCCGGCTCCTCCGTTCCCCGCCCTCGCGGGGATAGACCGCTCGTACACGTGCCGTTCACCGCGCCGGCGCCACCGGAGGAAACGCCATGACTGCGAGCACCTTCGACACCCTCAGCGCCGCCCGTGAGCTCAAAGCCGCCGGCATCGAAGCCGAGCACGCCGAAGCCATCGCCGGCACGGTCCGGCAGGCCACCGCCGCCGACCGTGGCGAGCTCGCCACGAAAGCCGACCTCGTGACCGCCATCGCCGACCTCAAGGCCGACATGCTCAAGGTGGCGATCGGAGTCGCGATCGGAGTCGTGATCGCGAACGCAACGTTGACCGCCGTATTGGTGTTCGGCGCGTTGCGGCTGCTACAACCCTGACCGCGCCGGTTCATCGAACCAGACGCCGCCGCGCCGCCTCGAACATCGCCGCGCGGTCCCCGTCCACCAGCGCCCGGGCCTCATCGGCCGTCAGGGACACCCGCACGCCCCGGTCACGGGCCGCCGCCACCAAGCCGAACACGATGCGGCCGTCATCGAGCGCATCCGCCACTGGCGCGCGCACCCCATCGCCGGATACCTGTCCCGGTCTAGACGGACTTTTGCTCGCGACCTTCGCGATCGTTTCAGTCGGCGCCTCCGGACCCAAACGACTGCTGGGCTTGAATCATCAGCCCCGGCAACCCCTGCATGGAGCCGAGCCGAGCCGCGGCGGATTCGCGGCCGAGCCTCGCGAGCTCGGTCATCGGGCCGGAACGGATCGCGCCGGTGGGGCAGATCTCCTCGCACGCGCGCGGCAGGTGCAGCGGGCGTTCGCGCCCCGGGGTCTGGCAGAAGTTGCACTTCTCCATCTTCCCCGCCGCGGCGGAAAGCTGCGGGGCGTTGAAGGGACAGGCCCAGGTGCAGAACCCGCAGCCGATGCACTTGTCGGGGTCGACGACGACGATCCCGTCCTCGGCCCGCTTCGTGATCGCGGTGACCGGGCAGGCGCTGCGGCACGGCGCGTCGCCGCAGTGCATGCAGGCCATCGACACGTTCATCGCCCGGACGTCGGGAAACGTCCCGCTCTCGATCTTCACCACCTCGCGCCACCGGGGGCCGACCTCGACCTCGTTCCAGCTCTTGCACGCGATCTCGCAGGCGTGGCATTTCACGCAGCGGGTGTGATCGAAGTAGAAACCATGTTGCATCCCCCACCTCCTCCGAAGTCGATCCGCGCCTGTGCCGGGTACACCCCGACCTGCCACCGGCGGGTCGTCGTCACCGCCGCCGTGGTCGTGAATCGGCCCGCACTTGCGCCGGGTACACCCTGACCTTGCACTCGTTGTAGCAGTTGGCCCCGGTGACGGGGCTCGTATGGGTCTCCATCAGGTTGTTCGAATGCGCGCCCCGCCCCCGCGCCACCGAGCCCATGGCCCAGTGCCCGAAGCCGTGCCCGTGCCGGACGCTCACGCATCCGGGAACCAGGCCCTCCACCACCCGCGCCAGGATCCGGATCCTGTCCTTCGGGGATTCGACGATGACGTAGCCGCCGTCCTCGATGCCGTACTTCGCGGCGTCGGCGCGGTTGATCTCCACCCAGTTCTCGCCGCAGATCTCCATCAGGAGGGGGTTGTTCTGGGTGATGATGTTGCAGTGCATGCTGAGCTTCGAGTGGGTGAGCTGCAGCGGGAAGTCGGCGTCGGGCTTCACGCTGCGCTCCGACCACACCGGATAGGGCTCGAAGCCGGCGTCCTCGTACTGCTTCGAACGGATCTCGATCTTCCCCGAGGGCGTCGGCAGCCCCTCGGGCACGCGGTGGTAGCGCATCTCCCCGGCCCAGAAGCCCTGCTCCTTGAGCTCGTCGAGCGACATCGGGACGTCCTTCATCACCAGCTCGCCCCAGTCCTCCCATTTCTCGTAGGGGAAGTACCGGCCGAACCCCATCTTCTCGGCCAGCGCCTTGACGATCTCGTAGGCCGGCTTCGCCTCCCCCACGCGCTCGACCGCCGGCTGGCACAGCACCACCTCCGGACCTTTCCACATGCCCTGGCGGATCTCCGCCTGCTCGTAGAACGAGGTCTCCGGCAGCACCACGTCGCTCTCCAGCGCGGTTTCGCTCATGAACAGCTCGCAGGTCACCGCGAGCTCCAGGTGGGCGAACATCTCCTTCACCCGATCCCGGTTCGGATCGCTCATCACCGGGTTGCTCGACTGCACGAACAGCCCCTTGACGGGATAGGGATTCCCGTCGATGACTGCGTCGGGCAGGCGGGAGTTGGGCAGATCCGGGGCGAGCGGGTAGCCCATCGCCACGTGCAGCGGGTCCTTCGACGGGGCGGCCTTCGCGTCCTCGGGGATCTCCACCGGGGCGCCGAGCGGGGCCCAGTCCTTGAGCACCAGGTTGCCCGGCTTGTCCACCTCGCCGCAGATGGCGTCGAGGAGGTAGCAGGCGCGGCCCGCGTCCGCGCCGTTGGTGTAGTAGCCGGACCCCTTGAAGATCGCCGACATCGCCGGCTTGGTGGTCGCGAACTCGCGCGCGATGCGCCGGATCCGGCCGGCCTCGATGCCGGTGATCGGCTCCGCCCATTCCGGGGTGTAGCCACGCTCGCGCAAGTGCTCGCGGAACCCGTCGAAGCCCTCGCAGTGCCGGGAGACGAAGTCCCGGTCGAAGAGGTCCCCCTCGATGATGACGTGGCACATCGCCAGCGCGAGGGCCCCGTCCGCGCCGGGCCGGATCGGGAGCCACTCGTCGGCCTTCTGCGCGGTCTCGGTGAAGTTGGGGTCGACGACCACCAGCTTGCAGCCCCGCTTCTTCGCCTCGATCAGCTCCCGGCTCTCCCACAGCCCCTGGTTGGCGCCGAGGTTGTTCATGCCCCACAGGATCACGTAGCGGGAGTTGATGAAGTCGTGCATCGGGAAGACGTGGCCGAACAGGGTGAGGCAGGCCGAACGCCGGTCCTGTTCGCATCCGGACGTATGCGTGTACATGTTCGGGCTGCCGTAGAGGTCCCGGAGCAGGTGCCAGTAGAAGACGGTGTTCGGGTCGTGGTGGCAGGTGAACGCGACTGCCTCCGGCCCCCATTGCTCCTTGATCCCGGCCAGCTTGCCGGCGATGAAGTCGAGGGCCTCGTCCCAGGACGCGCGCCGGAACCGGCCCGGCTCCCCCTTCGGGTTGGTGCGCAGCATGGGATACTTCAGCCGGTCCGGGTCCTCCGTCACCCACCAGCTCGCCATCCCCTTGGCGCAGCGCGAGCCGATGTTGTTCGGCGCCCGGGCGTTCCCCTTGTGGTAGACGATCCTGCCGTCGCGGACGTACACCTCGGTGGGGCATTGCCACGGGCAGGTGTAGCAGAAGCTCTTGACGACCCGCGCCTGCTTGATGCGCGCGAGCTCGGCGGCGAGGTCGGTTTCGGCGGTGGCCATCGGGATCCCTCCGGCAGTCGCCGTATCGGCTCGATACGGGCGCATTCGAGTGAAACGGTCTGTTTGAATCGTGCACCGAGTCGATACGCCGCACAAGTGCCGTTTCGCGTGCGGCGACCGCTCGCTCCCCGGTGATCAGTCTGGTGTTCGTGCGTTCCTCTTGTCAATCCGGGCACTTGCCACCGGCAAGGCAAGCCGGCGTCCCGAACACGATTCCAGGATTCGATTTTGCGGGTACTCCGGACGCCCGAACGCCGAACCGCGACGGCGCTCCGGCACGGAACGCGGAGGTCTTCCAACCCGCATTTCTCACCAGCCCCCGGCTGCGGACGCGGATCGAAGGCATCGGCTGCGTTGAACGCGGCCAAGGTGCTCGACGTACTGTCGAGTACGCCTGTGCGCTCCCCGTTGACACGGGGGCAGGCTTCGACTCGCGTTCGCCTTGCCGCTGCCGCCCCTTCGCGCCACCCGGTCAAGGCTGGGCGCAGGCCTCGCTTCGCGCGCTGGTGAGAAATGCGGGCTGAAGACGGTAGCGCATCCGCGTGAAGCGCCGCCGGAACCGGATCACGTCCTCGCGGCGCGCTCCGGGCGCGGCGGTTTCGAGGAGGATGGCCGCGACGAGCCCCGCCAGCGCCTCGAAATCCGCCTCCTCCATGCCGAACCGAGTCATCTCCTGGGTACCCAGCCGGATGCCGGAGGCGGCGGCGAAGCTCGCATCGTCGTAGAACGCCTGCGGGTTGGTGATGACGTTGCTCCGCTCCAGCCGATCCGCCATCTCCTCGCCGGCCCCGCGCGCACCGCGCACCAGGACCTGATGGGTGTCCGTGTAACCGGCGGCCGGGTCGCCCTCGATGGCGAGGCCGTGGCCCGCGAGGGCGCGGGCGAACGCCCTGGCGTTGCGGATCACCCGCGGCGGGTACTCGTCGCGGTAGCGGATCATCTCGCAGGTCGCGCCCAGCAGTCCGAGCAGGGTCCCGAGATGGTGGTTGCTCACGTGCCCGGGGAACGCGCGCGACGCGACGGCCTGCCAGAACTCCTCGAAGACGTGGCCGGGTGTGATGTTGGTGAGGATCACCCCCCGCTGGGGGCCGAAGAAGGTCTTGTGGGTGGACCCGGTGACCACGTCGGCCCCCTCGGCCAGCGGGTCCTGGAAGTGCCCGCCGAGCAGGCCGAGCACGTGGGCTGCGTCGTACATGACCAGGGGTCGCTCGGGGTTGTCGGCCCCGAACCCCCGGTGGATGCACTCGACGATCTCCCTCACCGGCTCGGTATGGATGATCACGCTGCGCCCGAACACGATGAGGTCCGGACGCCCCTCCAGGATGCGCGCCGCGGTCTCTTCCACGTCGATCGCGTGCGGGAGGTCGCGGCGCAGCGCAAAGTGGTCCACGGCGGGCCGCTCGGTTCGCGGGTCGTGGGCGACGTAGTTCCTGAGCGCCCCGCCCGTCTGGGCGCTCAGGTGCCCGCCCTTGTTGAGGTCGTGGACGAGCACGCGGCGTAGCGGCAGCGGCGTGCGCCGCCCCCGGTGGCGGTTGCGGAACTGCTTCAGGGCGTCGTAGACGGTGTCGTTCGCCATCTGCCCGCTGATGACCCGCACCTCCGCGTCGCGGCATCCGAAGAAGGTCCGCAGGGCCGCGACGAGCTCCTCCTCCTTCTCCATGCTGAAACCGGTGCCCTTGTAGTAACGCACCTCGTCGGAGTTCACGCCCAGCGCGCGGAGCCGGTTGTGCTCGTTGTAGCGCCCGGCCGGGTCCGAGGCGCAGAGCCGCTCGACGAACTCCGAGACGCAGTTCTCGGAAGGGATGAGGTTGACGCATTCGGTGCGCCGCCACCGGTGGTTGCGCTCGGCCTCCAAGGCCAGTCGGGCAGCCCGCGACTCGGCCTCCGCGGCCGGGGCGCCCCCACGGGCCGATGCCGGCCCACGGGCCGACACCGGCGGCCCGCCCTCGGCAGGAGCCTCGAAGCCGCGGAAGGGCCGCACGAAGGGCGACAGCGGCCAGGCGTTGCGCTCCACCACTTCGGCGGTCATCGCATTGCCCCGGCCGTCGAGCACCTCGACGTGGAGCGCCTCGTGGCTGCGCGGCAGGAGGTCCGAGCGCAGCAGCGCGAGCCCGATCGGACGCATCGCATGGGCGTCCCCGGGCTTCGCCGCGAGCCCTTCGCCCTCGAACACCGCGTACGGTACGGTGGTGCCCGAGGTAATCCACCCCGCGTCCTCACCCCGATACGTGACCTTGTAGCCTTGGCGCAACGGCCGCCGGCCGTCGAAGACCGCGACCGGCTGGACCAGATGGGTCAGCCGCCGATCACACGGCGGGATCGCGATCTCGCGGCGCCGGATCCGCTCGTATTCCGCGCGCTGGGCCCGCAACGCCGGGCCGCCGACGAAGTCCTCCCCGGCCGCGGCCCCGGTCCTGACTGCGAAGCGCGCGATCGCGTTCGCGAACAGCGGGATGTCGCAGCCGTCGGGTCCCGGGCCGAGCTCGTGCCCGTAGAGCGGCAGCCCCGCCTCCAGGCGGAGCGAATCCCGGGCCCCGAGTCCCACCGGCGTCGCCCCGGCCTGTACGAGCCGTTGCCACAGGGCTGCCGCGGCGCCGCTCTCGGGGAACAGCTCGAAGCACACCGATTCGCCGGTGTAACCGGTCCTCGCGACGACCAGGGGTCCTCCCTCGAAACCGGCCACCGAGAGCCGGTTGCGCTTGTTCTCCGGCAGATCGGAGGGGGCGACGATCCGCGAGAGCACGTCGCCCGCGGCCGGCCCCTGGAGCGAGAGCATCGCCAGCGCATCGCTCTCGTCGGCAAGCTCCACGTCGCTTCCGGGCAGGTACCGGCCGAGCCATTCCCAGTCCGCCGCGCGGTTCCCGGCGTTGACGACGAGCAGGTAGTCCCGATCCGCGAGCTTGTAGAGATAGGCGTCGTCCACCGCCCCGCCCGCCTCGTTCGCGATGAACGTGTACTGCGCCTCCAGAGGCGCGAGCCCCGTGGCGTTGTTGGTCAGGGTCTTCAGCAGGAAGGATTCGGCCCGGGGGCCCCTCACCCGGTAGCGGCCCATGTGGCTCACGTCGAACAGGCCCGCCCCGCGCCGGGTCGCGAGGTGCTCGGCGATGATCCCGGTCCGGTACTGCACCGGCATCCGCCACCCGGCGAAGTCCACCATCTTCCCGCCGTGGCCCTCGTGCCGGTCGTGCAGCACGGTCCTGTTCAAGGGTTCGTTCATCGGATACCCCGGGCCCTCGGGTGCTTCGAAAGACGCGATAACGGATGCGAAGGGCGACCGCTGGCGCGGTCGCCCTGGCCAGAGTCGTAGACGAGCGGGGAACTGTCTTGTTCCATGCAGGCGGCGACCGGTGGCGCGGTCGCTTGGCGATTCCGCTACGCGGAATCGCGGTCGCCCTGGCCAGCGTCGTAGATGAGCGAGGAACTGTCTTGTTCCATGCAAGGGGTGGGAGTATACGCCACGCGGGCAGTGGCCACGTCCCGCGGTCGCGGAGCAGGAAAACCGCACTCCGGCAGGCCGGCCCACTCGTTCCGGGCATGTCGATTCTTCAGGGCAACGACGAATTCGCGCTCGGAGGTGTCCGCCACCGGGACGCCGGGAACCCTGTCGCTCATCCGCCGTCGCACGAACCGGAACCGGGCCAGAGCTCGCCGGCGGCGACCGCCGATGCGAAGCGGTGGGCCGGCCAGACCTCGATGCCGTCGGCGGAGCGAAAGGAGCGCCGACCCATGTAGACCAGCACGCGCCGGACCACGCGAGGCAGGTCCGCGAGCGCGCGCAGGCCCTTCAGCAACTTGGCATGGTACCGCTCCGTGGACTTGACTTCGATGGCCAGCAGCTCACGTCCCCGCTGCAGGAGCAGGTCGACTTCGACGTTCGTCCGGTGCGGCGACCAGTAGAAGATCTCGTCGTAGAGCTCCCGTGTCTCGGCATGAGCGCGCAACGTGGTGACGACCCAGCTCTCGAGCAACGGTCCGCGCTCCTCCATCGCTACGTCCCCGAACCGGCGCTTGACCGCCCGGACGACGCCCGGGTCGACCCAGTACAGCTTCGGCAGCTTGCGCTCCCGCACCCGTAGCTTCGCGTCGTAAGCGGGCAGGCGATGGACGAGCAGCGTGTCCTCCAGGATGTCGAGGTAGCCCTGCACCGTGGTGCGGGCGACTCCCGCGTCGCGGGCGATTCCGGCGACGTTGACGACCTGCCCGTTGAACAGGGCGGCAACGGGCAGAAAACGGACGAATCCGGGCAGGTTGCGAACCAGGGCCTCGGCGCGGATTTCCTCACGCAGATAGAGCTGAACGTATGCTTCGAGGACCTCGCGAGGTGCCTCGTTCGTCCAGACCAGCGGGATCGACCCGTGGCGCAACACCAGGTCGAGATCGAAGGCGGAGCCGAGCTCGGCTGCGGTGAGCGGAAACATGTTCTTCCGCAGCGCCCGCCCGGCCAGCAGGTTCACCCCCGCCGCCTTGAGCTTGCGCGCGCTGGAGCCGAGCAAGGCGAAACGCAGGCGCCGCGCCTCGATGAGCCGATGGACTTCGTTCAGCAGCGAAGGCAGCCGCTGGACCTCGTCCACGACCACCCAGCCATTCGGCGCCGTATCGCCGATGGACTGCGCGAACAGCGAGGGGTCTCCGAGCAGGTCCTGGTACAGCCTCTCGTCGAGGAGGTCCACGTACACGGCGTCCGGGAAGGCCACCCGCGCCCAGGTGCTCTTGCCCACGCCTCGCATCCCGAACAGGAAGAAGCTCTGTCGGGGCGGTTCGATCAGGCGATCGTAGGCCGCTGTCATGTCGTCATAAATAGGCGAAAAATGACGGCATACTATACAGTCATGTGGTACGGCCCGACGACGTCTCCCTCACGCTTTGCTTCGACCGGCCGAGCGGCAGGCGGCTCCTTCGGAGGCGATCCCCAGGGCGAGGCGTTCGAGGGCGAGCTGCTCGTTCACGTTCGAGCGCGCCAGCACGCCGCCCCGCACTTCCAGGCAGCGGTCGAGCATGGGCAGAAGGCGCGAGAAACGGATCGGCGCAGCACCCTGCCGGCCGGCGTCCGCACCGCCGAGGACACTCTCGCGCAATCGTGCCGCGAGGACGTCCCCGAGCCACAGCGAGACCGTTGCGCGCCCGAGCTCCTTCCAGCGGGCGGCGACCGCCATCGGGTCGCCGCCCGAGAGGAGAGCGTCGAGATCGCGTTCGAGTCCCGAACGCACCTCGATCAGGCCGCCCTCGGACAGCTCGACGGCGCGGATCGGCGCGCCGGGGGCCAGCGCCAGCGCCGCGGCCGGGTCCGGCACCCTGCCCCGCAGCCATGCGAGGGCGATGCCGGGGTCCGCGGCGGGGAAGTCGATGATCCGGCAGCGGCTGCGGATGGTCGCGAGGAGCAGCGCGGGGTTCGACGAGACGAGGAGGAACACCGTCTCCCCCGGCGGCTCCTCCAGCGTCTTGAGGAGGGTGTTCGCGGCGTGCCGGTTCATCTGCTCCGCCGGATCGACGACCACCACCTTGCGCCCGCCGAACCGGGCGGTCAGGCCGACGGTGTGGATGAGGTCGCGCACCTGATCGACGACGATCTCGCGGCGGTCCTCCGCGATCGCGACGGCGATCCGGTCGGGGTGGCTGCCGGCGGCGCAGAGCCGGCAGGAATCACACTCCCCGCAGGGCGGATCGTCCGACCGGCACAGCAGGGCCGCCGCGAGACGGGCCGCGAACAGCGCCTTCCCGCCCCCCGCGGCCCCGCGCAGCAGCAGCGCGTGCGGCACCCTCGCGGCGCGGATGTCGCGCTCGACCCGCCACCACTGCCGGTCGTGCCAAGGCAAACGGTCCGGAATCACGGCAATCGCTCCGGGAACGTGGCCGCCGCATGCCCGGTGGTGGCCGGGGCCGGCCGGATCGTCGCCCGTTGCGGGTCGTGTTCCGAACGGTACTCGAAGACCATGCGCACCGCCCGAGCCCGGGCTTCCGGGGAGCATCCTGTCGATGGATTCATCCGCTCCTTCCTCCCGATGAGTCGACGATTGTAGTCTCCAGGGACCCCGGAGTGGTTCAGGCGGACTTCTTCACGGCGTCATGAAGGGACCACCGCGCTGGCCCTCCGCGGCGAGGAAACGGGAAATCCATACAAGCCACGACGGCGGCCATGCCCCCTCGCGGTCGTGGCGGAAACATTGCGCCGCCCGGTTGTGGAGACCACCACTTGCCTCAAAACGTATTTCCATGAATTCAACAAGTTGCCGGATGTTACATACAAGATCATGATGGAAGGAACACCGAAGGTACCAGAAGGCGGCGGTCCGCACGCCGCCGTCGTGCGGTCCTCTCCCCGCGGCGCCCCGGCCTTGCCGCGGGCCGCAAAGCCCGCCCCGACGCCTCGTCGTCGTCCCGTGGACGCCGCCGCTTCATGAACGCGATCTGCGGGTTCCGTCTGCGCGAGGCGGGTGAAGCGCACGGGCTGGACGCCATGCTGGCGGCGCTCGGCGACCCCGGGGAGGACGGCGCGCGGTGGACGGAGGGGACGGTCGGCCTGGGGTGTCGGCGCCTTCCCGCTTCCGTCACCGGGAGAGACCGGGCCGAACCTCCGCTGCACTTCGACCGTGATGCGGGCCTGGTCCTGGCCGCGGACGCCCGGCTCGACGACCAGGGTACGCTCTGCGCCACGCTCGGCGTGCCCCGCGCGGAACGCACCGGCCTGACGGACAGTGACCTGATCCTCCGGGCCTACACCCGCTGGGGGCGGGACTGCCCGAACCACCTGCTCGGCGATTACGCCTTTGCCGTGTGGGACGCGCGCAACCGTCTGCTGTTCTGCGCCCGGGACCCTGTCGGTGTCCGGCCCTTCTACTACGCCCGGACGCCGGACCGCTTCATCTTCGCCAGTACGGTGGAAGCCGCCCTCGCCGCGCCGGGAGTCTCCTGCGAGCTGGACGAAGCCACGGTGGCGGCGTACTTGACCAGAATCGGTTTCCGTTCACCGGACCGCACGTTCTTCCAGGCATTGCGCAAGTTGCCTCCCGGCCATACGCTCACGATCGAGGGCGGCACGACACGGCTGGACCGGTATTGGCGCCCGGAGCAGGCGCCGAAGGCCCGGCCGGCCACGGACGACGTCTACGCGGAGGCGTTTCTGGACCTCTACTCGCGGGCGGTGAAGGACCGTCTGCGAGGCCCGGACCCCGTGGGCGTCCATCTGAGCGGCGGGCTGGACTCGTCCAGCGTCGCGGTGCTCGCGGCCCGCGAGCTGCGGCGCCAGAGCCGTCCGTCGCCGCTCGCCTTCAGTTGGATACCGGAGCTTGGCGGCCAACCGCCCGGCGAGGGCCATGCGCCGGAATACGCCCTCATCGACGCGGTATGCGAGCAGGAAGGGCTGCAGGTCTTCCACCGGTCTCTCGGACCCCAGGACGTGATCGCCGTCCTCCGGCACGACGTCGCCTGCCCGGGCGTGCACGTCTGCATGAACGAGGAAGTCGTGCAGCGTTGCGCCGCGGAACGAGGCGTGCGCGTGCTGCTGTCGGGGTGGGGCGGGGACGAGGGCGTTTCCTGCAATGGCCGCGGATACTACGAGCGCCTGCTGCTCCGCGGGCATTGGGCGAGGCTCTGCGCCGAGTGGCGCGCACGCGGCAAGGGCACGCGTCGCTTCCTGGCGGAGGTGTTGCTGCCGCTCGCGCATCCGGACCTGCCCGGCAGCCTCCGCCGGCTACTGCGGGGCAAGGGTCCGCGCCGCCGGCGCTGGCTCATCGACCCGGCGTTCGCGCCGCGGGCGAAGCCCTTGCCCGAGCGGACTTTCCGGCGATTGAGCGTCCGGCACGCGCAACTGCGGCTTCTCCGGTCCGGGCATCTGGGCGAGCGTATGGAGGGTTGGGCCGCGAGCGGCGCACGCCGCGGCATCGAGTACCGCTATCCGTTGCTGGACCGCCGGCTGCTGGAGTTCGCCCTGGGTCTGCCGCCCGGGCAGTTCCGGCGCGGCCGATGGGGACGCTGGCTGATGCGCCACGCTCTGGGCGCTTGCCATGCGGGGAGCTCCGTCCGGTGCTTTCCGGCCGAGGGCCCGGTGCTGCCGCCGGAGGTCTGCTGGAATCCGAGCAAGGCCGATCCGGCCCGGATCGAACCGCTGCTCGACGCCTTCGCCGAGGCGCTGCCCGCACTCAGGCGGGAGATCCTCACCCGCACGCCGTCGCGGGCGGGCTACGTGGACATGCCGCGCCTGCTGGACAGTCTGGACGCGGACCGCTTCAGGGCGAAGCCGCGAATGACCCCGGTTCGCACTGCCTTGCAGCTTCTCGACTTCTGAGCGGGAAGGGGAGGCCCATGCCGGCGCGTGATCCGCAAGCCTGCCTGTTCACGGTGACCACGGAGCGCTTCGTTCCGGGCACGCTCGTGATGCTCGACACCTTCCTGGAACACCATCCCCGGTTCGGCGGCGACATCGTCATCGTCCACGACGGTTTGCCGGAAGCGCTCCGCCGCGCGCTCGCGGAGTCGTTCGGCCGCGTGCGGTTCGAGCCGGTTTCCGACGAGCTTCGGGAGCGGCTGGAGCGTTTGGCCGCGCTTCCCGTGTTCCGCAACCGGTTGCCGAATTTCTACTTCCTGGAAGCGTTCCGCCTCGGTGGATACCGCAAGATGCTGTACTGCGACAGCGACCTGCTGTTCCGGGCGCCGGTCGGCGAGCTGTTCGACTCCGAGGAGGTCCTGCTTTGCTGCCGCGACCGGGTGTCCCTCCGCGCCGGAGAAGGCATCGGCGGCTCGCGTGAGGGGGCGCCGGCCCTCGTGGAGACCTTCAACGGCGGCTTCCTGATCATCGACGGGCAGCTTCGAGGAGGGCACTGCTACGCGGACCTGCTGGCCATGCTGTCGCCGGAAACCTGGCTCGACGCCGGCAGTCCGCACACCGACCAGCTCCTCCTGAACCGGTACTTCGCCGGTCGCCAGACGCTCGTCAGCTCGACGTACAACTACCTGCTCGGCTCGGCCAGGGCCATTCGCGCGCGGGAGGGCCTCGACGCCGAGAGCGCCAAGGTCCTGCATTTCAATCTCCGCATCAAACCCTGGATGACGGACGCCATGCTCCACTGGCTGCAAGGAGATCCCGCACGCGAGCCGCAGCCGGCCTTCAAGCTCTGGTACGATGCCTATGTGCGCTGCCTCGCGAGAGGCCATGTCCGCAGCGCGTGGCGTCGCCACAAAGGGATCGGGGACCGACATGCCGGAGATGGCCGGGGTCCCTTGTGAACTTGTGAACCCTGCCGAGCACCGTGTCCGACCGGCGGGAACCGACTGCTCGTCAGTCTTGAAGTTGGCGGCAGGCGACAGTCCGATCTTCCATTCCCCACGGGAGCGAGAACATGAGCAATGAGAAGCACGTCCCCTCGCACGAGCCTGAAGCGGCGGTGACGCCGACGCCCAAGCGGCCTTGAGCCAAGCCGACCATCACCATCATGGGCGGCCCGAGGATGGCTAAGAGCGGGAGCCCCTTGGAAGGTGCCATCGAAGGCGGCGATCCGTACGCACCACCGTTGTCCTGATACTCCGCCCGCGGTCTCCTCCCATGCGCGCGGCAGGGGTCGAGCGCTTCGTATACGGCGTCGACCACGACCTGGAGGGCCTCGTCGACACGCACCTGTTCGGCATCTGTCCGAACAACAGCGGCTCCACCTTCCTGATGCAGGCCCTGGCCACCTCCCGGGCAACCTGGAACCTCCCGAAGGAAGGGCAGGGCGTGCTGGGCTTCCGCGGCCCGGCCTCCGGCAAGGCATCCTCCGTCGCCGGTCTCCCCAGAACCGGCTTGTTCTGGACGTACAGGCAACAGTGGATCGACGTCTTCACCGACCCTCGCCACTACGATTGGCCGCGCATACGCAAGGCTTGGTACTTCCTGGCTTTCGCCCGCGACTCCGGGGCGTCGGTGTTCTACACCAAGTCGCCGTCGCACCTGCTTATCGTGGACCAGTTGGTCCGGCACTTCCGCAACCCGAAATTCCTGTTCATGGTGCGCAATCCCTATGCGGTCTGCGAGGGCATCTGCCGGAGCTTCGCTCCCAGGCCGCTTCCAATCGCACCCCGGGCGGGCGAGGGCGTAAATCCGCTGGAGGCGGCCGCGACCCACATCGTCAACTGCCTGGAATGGCAGCGCCGCAACCTCGAGACGCACGGGAACCGCGGCGCGTTCTTCACCTACGAGGCCATGTGCGCCGCGCCCGAACGGGTGGCGCGGGAGATCCACACGCTGGTTCCGGCGATCGGCGACCTGAATCTGCGCCAACGCCTGCCGGCGAAGCATCGATACTACGAAATGCTCACCGACATGAACGCGCGGCAGATCGCACGCCTGGACGCGGAGCAGATCGCCACGCTCAACCGCGTGTTTCGGGCGCATCGGGACACGCTCGACTACTTCGGCTACGACCTCATGGAAGCAGGCCGATGACGTTGCGGCACGGGAAGATCTGCCTGGTCACGGCGACCACGGAGCGCTTCGTGCCCGGCACCCTGGTGACGGTCGGCACCTTCCTGAAGCACCACCCCCGCTTCAACGGCGACGTCGTCGTCATCCACGACGGACTGACCGAGGCGAAGCGCGAAATGCTCGCTGCCGCGTTCGACGGCGTGCGATTCGCATCGGTCGCGCCCGATCTGCGGGACCGGGCGGTACGTCTCGCCGCCGCACTTCCGCATCGTCGGATCACCCCGGCGCAGTTCTACATGCTCGACGCGTTCCGGCTTGCCGGCTACCGCAAGGTGCTGGTGTGCGACAGCGACCTCCTGTTCCGCGCACCGATCGGGGAGCTGTTCGACTCGACCGCGGCGCTGCTTTGCTGCGCCGAGCGGGCATCGCTGTTCGGCCGGCGGCTGGACGCCGCCACTTTCCTGCCGATCAGGACGCCGGATCGTTCGGGGCCGCTCGATCAAGGGCGCCAGGGAGGCGATCCTCCGCCGGGCAAGCGTACGGTGGTGGAGAGCGCTTTCAACAGCGGCTTCCTGCTCGTCGATGAACGTCTCACGGGAGGGTCCGTGTACTCGGACCTCCTGGCCGGGGTGTCGCCGGAGAGCTTGCGGGACGTCAGATGCCGGATCGGCGACCAGCCCCTTCTGAACCGGTACTTCGCCGGGCGACAGACGATGATCAGCTCGACCTACAACTTCCTGATTCCCCATGCGGCGCAGATCCGGGCACGAGAGGGTCTGGACGTGGGCGATGCCAAGGTGTTGCACTTCAAGGCGCCCATCAAGCCCTGGATGCTGGACGCCATGCTCGACAAGGTGGACGAGTGCTCCGGGTACAAGCTGGCGCCCCACTTCAAGCTCTGGTACGGCGCCTACCTGGACTGCATAGCGGACGCGCACCTGCGAAACCGGCACGAGGGTTGGACCGGAAGCGGTCCGTGATGGTGCGGGGCGTCGGGGAGCACGAGCGCCACGCTGACCTTTACCACCTACGGCTTCAGCACCCCCGTCACGATAGCGGTACGGGTGCGGGCCGCGGCGCACTCGGGCAGCAGCGGCCTCGTCTCCGGCACACTGGCGCGGCAAGTGCCATAATCGACGCATGCGCTTCTTCAACACCGAAGGGCCGGTGCGCCCGGACGACCACTACGCCATCTCGCCCTTGGAGCGCATGGACGTCGGCGAGCTCCTGGGCCTGATTCGTGCCAAGCGCTACTTCGTACTGCACGCGCCGCGCCAGACGGGCAAGACCTCCGCGCTCATCGCCCTGCGCGACCTCCTGAACAGCGGCGCGGCTGGCAACTTCCGCTGCGTGGACGTGAACGTGGAGGTCGGTCAGGTGGCGCGCGACGACGTGGCGGAGGGCATGCGCGCCATCCTGAGCAGCCTGGCCATGAGCGCCGAGCTACTCGGCGACGACTCCCTGGAAGGCATCTGGCCGGACACGCTCGCCAAGGCGGGCGCCAACAACGCCTTGCGGCAGGTGCTCGCCCGCTGGTGCGTGGCGAACCCGACGCCGCTGGTGCTGCTGGTGGACGAGATCGACTCGCTGGTCGGCGACACCCTGCTCTCGGTGCTGCGCCAGTTGCGCGCCGGCTACCAGCAACGCCCCGGAGGCTTCCCGCAGAGCGTGGTGTTGTGCGGGGTGCGCGACATCCGCGACTACCGCATCCGGTCGAGCGCCGGCGAGGTCATCGCCGGCGGCAGTCCGTTCAACGTCGCGGCGAAGTCGCTTCGCATGGGGGACTTCACCGAAGCGGAGACGCGGGCGCTGATGGCGCAGCACACGGAGGAGACCAGCCAGCGGTTCTCGTCGTCGGCGCTGGATTCGGTGTGGACGCAGACCCGGGGCCAGCCATGGCTGGTGAACGCGCTGTGCGCGGGGGCGTGCTTCGACAACAAGGCAGGAAGGGACCGCTCGCGGACCATCGAAGCGGACGATGTCTACGCAGCCCGGGAGGAACTGATTCTCTCGCGGCGCACGCACCTGGACCAGTTGACGCACAAGCTGGAGGAGGCGCGGGTGCGTCGGGTCATCGAGCCCCTCCTGAGCGGCGGCGAGGTACAGCACCATGCCCGCGACCTGGAGTACGTCCGCGACCTGGGCCTCATCGCGCCGGACTCGCCGCCGCGCATGGCGAACCCGATGTACGCGGAGGTAGTGCCGCGGGAGCTGGGCTACGTGTTGCAGGACAGCCTGGACGTGCAGGTGGCATGGTACGTGGACGACGACGGCCGGCTGGACATGACGAAGCTGCTGACGGCGTTCCGCACGTTCTTCGGCGAGCACGCCGAGCACTGGTTGGGGCGCTTCGGCGACTACCCCGAAGCCGGTCCGCAGCTCATCTTGCAGGCGTACCTGCAGCGGGTAGTGAACGGGGGCGGACGCATCGAGCGGGAGTACGGGTTGGGGCGAGGCCGGACGGACCTGCTGGTGCTGTGGCCGCGGGAAGCGGGTCAGCCGTCGGACCTGTGGGAGCGTTTCGTGGTCGAGTGCAAGGTGCTGCGGGACTCGGACCGCAAGGGCCTGGAATGGACCATCGAGCGGGGCATGGAGCAGACGTTGGGCTACATGAAGAAGTGCGGGGCGGAGGAAGGGCATCTGGTCGTGATCGACCGCCGCACCGGCGCGGAGGACCGCCGGGGCGGCGAGGGCGCGGAGGACCGCCGGGGCGGCGAGGGCGGGGCGGACCGCCGGGGCGGCGAGGGCGGGGCGGATGGAGGCGGTCGCCGGCTGGACGGGTGCGGGGTGGTCGTCTGGACGCTGTAGGACTTGCGCGGCATCGGACCGCGCGACCCCGTAGCGGTACAACAGGATGGCGGGTCGGCCGTGCGGGGCAAAGGCCGGGTTCGACCATCCGCATCAGCGGGGCCAAGTTGCGGCGGTTGACGGAGGAGCTGGCCTGTTCCTGAAGATAGCGCTGCACGTCCTCATCCAGATAAACGGGCAGACCGAGCTTGGCGTTCTCGCGGAAGAACTTCCCGCGCTCCCCTCCGGAGAAATCATATTCCTGCTTCATATGCCTGCCTCGTACTATGGCGCCGGTACGGGAACCGCTTGGAGATCGTGGTCAGCACGCGCTCGGCGGTGGTGTCCTCATCGGCGCTCGCGTCGATAATCGCGTAATGTTCGGGACGTGCTCGCGCGCGTTCGAGATAGACCTCGCGCACGCGCCGGAAGAAGTCGGCGTCCTCGCGCTCGAAGCGGTCCGTCATGCCACGCGCGAGTCCAGCCTCGGCCGGGGCTGCCGGGAAGCCCATCGTCATCTGCCGGCGCCGCCCGGCGCGGGCGAGCCCGACCTCGACCGGGACGTCGAGCACCAGCACCAGGTCGGGCCGCAGCCCGCCCTGGGCCGTCTCCTCCAGAGCTGCGATCTGCGTCGCATCGACCCCGCGCCCGCCGCCCTGGTAGGCGAACGTCGCGTCGGTGAAGCGGTCGCAGAGCACCCATGTGCCCGCCGCGAGCGCCGGCTCGATGACCTTTGCGAGGTGCTCGGCCCGGGCCGCGAACATGACGAGCAGCTCCGCCGCCGGCGACATGCCCGTGAACCGCGGATCGAGCAGCACCGCGCGCAAGGACTCGCCGAGCGGCGTGCCGCCGGGCTCTCGGGTGGCCAGGGTCTTCACCCCCGCGTCGCCCAACCGGCGCTCCACCAGGGGCAACTGCGTGGACTTGCCCGCGCCCTCGATGCCCTCGAACACCAGGAACCGGCCCCGCCCGGATCGCACGTGCTTCATTCCCCCGGCCCCCTCCCCGAAACCGCCCCGGCCGTCGCGCCCGGCCCTGGCGGCCCGACCGCACGCACTCCATTCCACCCGATCTCCTCCCCGAGGCCGCCCCGGTCGTTGCGCCCGGCCTTGACCGTCCGGACCGCGCGCTTCATTCCTCCCTGCCCCCCGCCTCGCGCTCCGGGCGCCGTCGCCGGAGCTGGTAGCGGCGGACCGCCCGGCGGTGGTCCTCGTAGTTGGTGGAAAACACGTGTCTGCCGTCCCCCTTCGCGACGAAATAGAGCGAGCCGTCTTCGAGCGGCGCGACGACCGCCTCGATCGCGGCGGCGCTGGGGATCGCGATCGGGGTCGGCGGGAGTCCCTTGCGCACGTAGGTGTTGTAGGGGGTGTCGCGCTTCAGGTCGGCCTTCCTCAGGTTGCCGTCGAAGGCGTCCCCGAGGCCGTAGATCACCGTCGGATCGGTCTCCAGCCTCATGCCCCGGCGCAGCCGGGAGACGAATACGCCCGCGATCCGCGCGCGCTCCTCCGCGGCGCCGGTTTCCTTCTCGACGATGGACGCGAGCACCAGCACGTCGTCCGGTGACGAGAGCGGGAGATCCGCCGCCCGCCGCGCCCAGGCCGACTCGAGGTAGGAGGCCATCGCGTCGGACGCGCGGCGCAGAAGCTGCACGTCCGTGGCGCCGCGGGGGAAGTGGTAGGTGTCGGGAAAGAAACGCCCTTCGGGATGCAGCCCTTCGAGCCCCAGCCGGCTCATCACCTCCTCGCCGGACAGGTCGTCGAGGGTGTGGACGAGTGTTCCGGATTCGGCAATACGGTGACGAAGACCGCGGAACGTCCACCCTTCGACGATGGTGAAGGGGTGCTGGACGACGGTGCCCGCGACGAGCAGATCGAGCAGCCCGATCGGGGTCAGGCCGGGCTCGAAGGCATACTCTCCGGCCTTGATCCGGCTCGCGGCGCCGCTCCACCGGGCTTGCAGCTCCAGACGCAGTGCCGATTCCAGCAACCCTGCCGCCTCCAGATCCCGGGCGATGCGCCCGATCGTCGCGCCGCTCCGCACCGTATGGACGAACGGCTCGCTCCCGACGCGTAGCGGTCGCTCCATCGCCCGCTGCTGCGTGTGGACCAGCCAGATTCCGCCGGCCGCGCCTCCGGCGACGAGGACGAATCCCAGGAACGCGATGCGCCGCAGGAGCTTCAACCGTCAACCGTCGCCTGGATCCTGCTTATATGTAACATCTGGCAACCTGTTGAATTCACGGCGCTATTTTGGGGGACCAAAAACCGGCTCCCGCAGCAGCGTGGTGACCCGTCACCGTGGCCCGCTTGTGTGGAACAAGACGGTTCCTCGCCCGTCTACGGCACTGGCCAGGGCGCCCGCGATTCCGCGCAGCGGAATCGCCAAGCGACTGCGCCAGCAGTCGCCGGTCGCCACCTCCGGTCCGGGAGAATGCCGCTCATGCCGCGGGCGCCGGATCACTCTGCCCGCTTGAAGATGAGCGTGCCGTTCGTCCCGCCGAACCCGAACGAGTTCGTCATCGCGACGTCGATCGCCATCTCGCGCGCAGTATGGGGGACGTAATCGAGATCGCATTCGTCGTCGGGCTCGTACAGGTTGATCGTCGGCGGGGCGACCCCGTCCCGGATCGCGAGGATCGAGAACACCGCCTCGACCCCGCCGGCTGCCCCGAGGAGATGACCGATCATCGACTTCGTCGAGCTCACCGCCAGCGCGTGCGCATGCGCGCCGAAGGTCCGCTTGACGGCCCGGGTCTCGATGACGTCGCCGGCCGGGGTCGAGGTGCCGTGGGCGTTGATGTAGTCGATGCTGTCCGCATCGAGTCTTGCATCGCGCAACGCGAGGGTCATGCAGCGGTGCGCGCCGTCGCCGTCGTCGGGCGGGAGGGTGATGTGCCAGGCGTCGCTGCTCATGCCGAAGCCCGCGAACTCGGCGTAGATCCCGGCCCCGCGCGCGGTGGCGTGCTCCCGGGATTCGAGCACCACGACGCCGGCGCCGTCGCCGAGCACGAATCCGTCGCGGCCCTTGTCCCAAGGGCGGCTCGCGCCTTCCGGGTCGTCGTTGCGCGTCGACAGCGCACGGGCGGAGGCGAATCCGCCGAGCCCCATCGGAGACGTGGCCATCTCGGCGCCCCCGGCAATCATCACGTCCACGTCACCGCGCTCGATCATGCGCGCGGCGTCGCCGATGTTGTGGGTGCCGGTCGAGCACGCGGTGACGATCCCGTAGTTCGGCCCCCGGATGCCGAGCTCGATCGACAGGTTCCCGGCAATCATGTTGATGATGTTGGAAGGGACGAAGAACGGCGAGATCCTGCGCGGCCCTCCCGCGAGATAACCGTCGTGGCCCTTCTCGATGCCCGGCAGGCCCCCGATGCCGGAGCCGATCGCGATCCCGATCCGTTCGCTGTTCTCTTCGGTCACCTCGAGTCCGGCGTCGGCGATCGCCTGCTTGGCCGCCGCGATGCCGTAGTGGATGAACGTGTCCGTCTTGCGGGCTTCCTTCGGGGTCATGTAGGGGGAGAGGTCGAAATCCCTGACCGCCGCGCCGATGCGGCTCGCGAAGCCGCTGGCGTCGAACGTGTCGATAGCGGTGACGCCGCTTCTGCCGGCGACGATGTTCTTCCATGCCTCGTCAACGGTATGTCCGACCGGGGTGACCAGCCCGAGGCCGGTGACGACGATTCGACGCATCGGGCTCTTACTCGGGCGGGCAACGAAAAAAGGCCGCGAGCATCATGGATGATGCGCGGCCTTCCCGGAACGTCCGGCGTGCCGGCGCACGCGGATTACCCGGCGTGAGCTTCGATGTAGCCGATCGCTTCCTGCACCGTCGTAATCTTCTCGGCTTCCTCGTCGGGGATCTCGCAGTTGAATTCCTCTTCAAGCGCCATCACGAGCTCGACGGTATCCAGGGAATCCGCGCCGAGATCATCGACGAAGGAGGAATCCGGGCTCACCTCCTCTTCCTTGACGCCAAGCTGCTCGACGACGATGTGCCTGACTCGCTCTTCCACTGTGCTCATTTGCGGATGTTCCTCTGCAATGGCCAGGGACCTTTGAGATCCCGACGCTGAACGTGTGTTCGCAATCGTGCCCTTTCACGTGGCACCGTGCTCGTGCGCTCCGTGCCCCACACTCCATCCCCGCCCCTTCCTCCCGGAGGATCCGGAGTCGAGCGCCGGGATCGCATCATCCGGAACGGCAAGCTAGTGTATTCAAACGCTATCGAGTTTCAAGGCGGCCCCGGCCCGCGCACGACGACGCCCCGCGCGAACCCGCGGACTCAACCCATGTACAGTCCACCGTTGACATGGAGGGTTTCGCCGGTGATGTAGCCGGCCCCCGGTGAAGCGAGGAAGGCGACCGCGGCAGCGACCTCCTCCGGGGCGCCGAGCCTCCCCAGCGGTATCCCCTCGAGCAGCCGGGCGCGTTGCCCGGACCCGAGCTGCCGGGTCATGTCGGTGTCGATGAACCCCGGAGCGACGGCGTTGACGGTGATCGATCGCCCACCGAGCTCCTTCGCCAGCGCTCGCGTGAACCCGACGATGCCGGCCTTCGCCGCGGCGTAATTGACCTGCCCCGCGTTCCCGGTGAAGCCGACCACCGACGTTACATTGACGATCCGCCCGCCACGGCGCTTCATCAGGTGCCGCACGCAGGCCTTGCAAGTGCGGTACAGGGACGTGAGATCGGTGTTGACGACCGCGTCCCATTGCTCGTCGCTCATCCTGGCAAGCAGGGTGTCGCGGGCGATCCCCGCATTGTTGACGAGGATCCCCGGCATGAGATCGCCGTCTGCGAGAGACGAGAACCCCGCATCGACCGAAGCGGCATCGGCGACGTCGAGCACGAGCCCCTGCCCCGGAGACCGGGCACCGCCCAACATCCGTTCCACCCGCCGCGCTCCGTCGCCGGTGGTGGCGGTGCCGATGACCATGGCTCCATGTTCGGCGAGGGCCCGCGCAATGGCCGCCCCGATGCCTCGGCTCGCACCGGTGACGACGGCGACCTCTCCGGTCAGATCCATCATCCGTCCGCCTGCTTCGCGACCGTCTCCAGGGCGACGCCAAGTGACTTCGCGTCATGCACCGCCAGCGCCGCGATGCCCCGATCGATTCGCCGGGCGAGGCCCGTGAGCACCCTGCCCGGCCCGAATTCCACCATCGTCGCCGCTCCCCGTTCGCGCATGGCGATCACGGTATGGCGCCATCGAACCGGGCTCGCGAGCTGCCGCGAAAGGGCGCTGCGGATCGATCCGCCGTTCGAGTGGCTCGTGACGTCCACGTTGTGCAGGACCGGCACGGTGGGCGGCCCGATGTGAACGGCGGCCAGCGTGGCCTCCAGCCGCCCGGTCGCGGGCGCCATCAGCGGGCAGTGCACCGGGACGCTCATCGGAAGGCGGATCGCCCGTCTGGCCCCGGCCTCGCGCGCCACCTCGATCACCCGGTCGATCGCACGCGACGCTCCGGCGACCGCGACCTGCCCCGGCGCATTGAAGTTGACCGCCGACACGTGGCCGAGCCCCGCCTCTTTGCGGACGCCCGCGCACAGTCCGGCGACGGTGTCGTCGTCGAGGCCGATGATTGCCGCGATGCCCCCCTCGCCCCTGGGAACCGCTTCCTGCATGAACCGGCCCCGGGCGGAGACGGCTCGAACCGCATCCACGAAATCAAGTGCTCCGAACGCCGCCAGCGCCGAGTACTCACCCAGGCTGTGGCCCGCTGCCACCCCAGGCCGGGGTCCCCCGCGCGCGGCCCAGCACCGCCACGCGGCGACCCCCGCAGCGAGCATTGCCGGCTGCGTCTGCTCGGTCGAGTTCAGGCGTCTTTCCGGACCCTCCTGCACCAGCTTCCACAGGTCGTAACCGAGTGCGTGCGATGCTTCGTCGAACGTGCCGCGCACCTCCCCGCACGCCTTGGAGAGACCCGAAAGCATCCCGATCGATTGAGAGCCTTGCCCGGGGAACGTCGCTGCAAACATGAGGTGACTCCGACCGGCGTCAATAGCGGACGAGCGCCGATCCCCAGGTGAAGCCGCCACCGAACGCCTCGAGAAGGAGTACTTGTCCCCGCTGCACCCGGCCGTCGCGAATCGCCGTGTCGAGCGCCAGCGGCACCGATGCCGCGGACGTGTTTCCGTGATCCTCCACGGTGACGATCACCCTGTCCATCGACATGCCGAGCTTGCGCGCGGTCGCCTCGATGATGCGGACGTTCGCCTGGTGGGGGATCAGCCAGTCGATATCGACTTTCCCCATGCGGTTCGCGGCCAGCGTCTCGTCGACGATCCGGCTCAAGGTCCGCACCGCGACCTTGAAGACGTCGTTGCCCTGCATCTTCGTATAGGCTCCGCCCTCCGCGATGTGGCCGGCTCCGCGCGGGGTTCCGCCGTCCACGTAGAGCAACGGCTCGTAGCGGCCGTCCGCGTGGAGGTGCGTGGACATCACCCCCGGGGAGTCCGACGCTTCGAGCACGACGGCTCCGGCGCCGTCGCCGAACAGTACGCAGGTGCCCCGGTCGGACCAGTCGAGCAATCGTGAATGGGTGTCGGCGCCGACCACGAGGGCCCGGCCGACCCCGCCCGCGCGAAAGAACTTCTCGGCGACCCCGAGCGCGTAGATGAAGCCGGTGCAGACCGCCTGCACGTCGAACGCCGGACATTCACCCGCTCCGAGCCGTGCCTGCAGGCGGCAGGCGGTCGACGGGTAGATGCGGTCGGGGGTGGTGGTGCCGACCACGATGAGGTCCAGCGTCGCCGGATCGATCCGGGCCGAATCGAGTGCATTCCGGGCCGCACGTTCGGCGAGGTCACAGGTGGATTCCGCCTCGTCGATGATATGGCGCTGCCCGATCCCGGTGCGTTCCCGGATCCACGCATCGCTGGTATCCACGCTCTCGGCGAGCTCGGCGTTCGTGACGATGCGTTCAGGGAGGCTCGAGCCGGTTCCGGCGATTCTCGGATAGCTCACACCGCCTCCTTCTCGACGAGCACGGAGGCGATGTGCTCACTGATGCGTTCGGGCACGTTCTTCCTTATCTCGGCGACGGCTTCCAGGATCGCGCGTTTGAAGGCGACGACGTCCGCGCTTCCGTGGCTCTTGATCACGATCCCGCGCAGGCCGACGAAGCTCGCGCCGTTGTAGCTGCGCGGATCCATGCGCGCGGCCAGCCGTCTCAGCACCGGGCGCGCGAGAAGGCCCGCCAGGCGGCTGGCCATGGTGCGTTCGAACTCGTCGCGGATCAGATCGGAGATCATGTGCGCCACGCCTTCACTCGACTTCAACGCGACGTTGCCGGCGAATCCGTCGCAGACGACGACGTTCACCGTACCGCGGTAAATGTCGTCGCCCTCGACGAATCCGATGTAATGGAGGTTGCTCGCCGTGAGAAGCCGTGCGGCCTCCTTCACCCGTTCGTCGCCCTTGGTGTCTTCCTGGCCGATGTTGAGCAGCCCGACGCTGGGACGCACGATCTCGTCCACCGCGCTGGCGAGCACCGAGCCCATCACCGCGAACTCGAACAGGTGGCGGGAGGTCGACTCCACGTTGGCGCCGAGATCCAGGACGTGGGTGTGACCCGTCTTCGTGGGGAGCGCAGAGACGATGGCAGGGCGGTCTATCCCGGGCAGGGTTTTCAGCACGAACCGCGCCGTCGCCATCAGCGCGCCGGTGTTGCCCGCGCTCACGCAGGCGTCGGCCTCGCCATCCCTCACGAGATCGAGCGCAACCCGCATCGACGAGTCCCGCTTCGAGCGAAGGACCTGGGAAGGGAGATCGTCCATCTCCACGCGCTGCGATGCATGCCGAACCGCGATGCGTCCGTCCAGGGCGGCGGAAGTGCGCCCCAGCGCGGCTTCGATCGCGGGCTCGCTTCCGACCAGGACCAGATCGACGTCGGCGAATTCGGCGGCGGCCTGGAGCGCGGCGGGAACCACGACCTTCGGACCGTAGTCTCCGCCCATCGCATCGAGGGCGATCGTGCGGCGTGGATCCACCCGGGCCAGCCGTCAGTCTTCCCGGCCTTCGACGACCTTCCTCCCCCGGTAGTACCCGTCGGGGCTCATGTGGTGGCGGAGATGGGTTTCTCCGGTCGTCGGTTCAACCGACGTTGCCGGGGCGCGCAACCCGTCATGCGACCGGCGCATGCCACGTCTGGACCGCGACTTCCTGTTTTGCTGAACCGCCATTCCGTTTCTCCTGTTGGTCGGTCGCCGGGCGCCGGCTCGAGAACCGGGCGCGGCAGCCGGTTGCGCCGATCAGCTCGATCGCTCTCGGCCATGATACGAACGCAGTGCACGAAGAGCCGAGAACGGATTGGAGCGTCGTGGCGGAGGCTGCCCGCCGACGGTCGGGATCGCCGGTGCTTCACACGCTCCCTGTGCGTGGACCGGCGCGTTCGGCAACGCGAGCAGCAGCTCGTCCTCGATGATCGGTCCCAGCTCGATCCGGCCGCCGAAACAGACCACCGCATCCCGTCCGTTCGTTTCCTCCTGCTCGTTGCCGATCACAAGAAATTCGAACCTTGTGTCGAAGTACC
The DNA here is from genome assembly GCA_958295465.1 of uncultured Gammaproteobacteria bacterium. Lineage (GTDB taxonomy): Bacteria > Pseudomonadota > Gammaproteobacteria > HK1 > HK1 > HK1. The sequence continues at coordinate 3,897,475 of OY282353.1, read as the reverse complement.
AGTCGAGCATTTCGAGGCACCGCTGACAGATGAGTGGCAACATTCCCTCCACGCATCCGATCATCCTCGGCCGTCCCGAGGCATCCCGTGCGAACTCGATGCGATATGCAATCGCGCCCGGTGTATCGGTGACGGCCTCCAGGAGCCGCGGCATCGAAGCCGGATCGACGATACCGGCCAGAATCGCCCGTCGGGAAGCGAGCTCTTCTACGTCCAGGAACCGTCGAGTGCTCGCGGATTTCCGCATTTCTCACCAGACCTCGGCTGCGGACGCGGACTTGACGGCATCGTCCGCGTTGCGGATGGTAAAGAGCCCGTGCTTTCCGTGTCAAAACGTTCGGCAAACCCGGAGAATGCGCCCGGATTCCGGCCGAGGCGTCCCGGGCACGTTGCCAACGCCGGTCGCCACCGGCTATAAGCCGCCGTCATCACGTAACGAATCCTGATCCTGCGATGCATCGGCTCGTCCTCGGCTCTCGCTCTCCGTCACGCCGGAACCTCCTGGAGCGTCTTTCGATTCCGTTCCTGGTCGTTCACCCCGACATCGACGAATCTCCACACGATGGAGAGACGCCGGACATGCTCGTCAACCGTCTGTCCGAGGAGAAGGCCCGCGCGGTGGGCGCACGGGTCGGCACCGGACTGGTGATCGGATCCGACCAGGTCGCCCTGCTCGACGACGCGGTGCTCGGCAAGCCCGGCGACTACGCGAGCAACGTCGCGCAGCTCGCGACGGCCAGCGGGCGATGGCTCGAGTTCCGTACCGGGGTCGCGGTGCTGGACACCGCCAGCGGCCGGATCCAGACCGACGTGGTCCCGTTCGCGGTGAGGTTCAGACCGCTCACCGCAAGCGACATCGAGGCGTATGTATCGCAGGAGCGTGCCTACGACTGCGCAGGCGGCTTCCGGGCGGAGCGCCTCGGGTGTGCGCTCTTCGAGCGCATGCGCGGAGACGATCCCACCGCGTTGCTGGGACTTCCGATGATCCGGCTGTGCGAGATGCTGCGGGTGGCCGGTCTCGACGTGCTCCATGCGCGAAGAGACCCGGCCGCCGGCGAATCACCCCGCGAACCATGGAAGCGTTGATCCTCCGGTCCGCTGCCCTCGGCCCCTGCGGGTCCGTCGCGACCGCGGGGGGTGGAAGCGCCCGGCGGATCTCCGGGGCGGACCGTTCGTTCACCGGCGGATCGGATCGGCGCCGAGCCCCAGGGATTCGAGCACCGCCACGAGTTCCGGAACCAGCGGCGCCTCGAACTCCATCCGTTCTTCCCCGGTGTGGACCGCGATCGAAGCAGCGTGCAGGAACAGGCGTTTCAGGCCATGGGAGCGCATCGACCGGTTGAACCCGTGGTCGCCGTACTTCTCGTCTCCGGCCAGGGGCGTACGGAGGTCCGCCGCGTGCACCCGGATCTGGTGGGTACGTCCGGTACGCGGTTGCGCGATGACCAGGCTCGCAACGTTACCCACGTCGACTGGAACGAAATCCGTCACCGAACGCTTGCCGTCGGCGTGGACCCGCACGATACGTTCCCCCGAGCGGCGCTGCTCGCGCAGCAGCGGTGCTTCGCTACGGCGCGGCCGGGAGCCGAAGTTGCCTCGCGTGAGGGCGAGATAGCGCTTGCGCACCCGCTCCTTGCGCAACGCCTCGTGCAGCGAGGCGAGCACGCTGCGGCGTTTTGCGATCAGAAGGCATCCCGACGTGTCGCGATCGATTCGGTGGACCAGCTCGATCCGGCCGATGTCCGGTCTGGCCGCGCGCAGGCATTCGATGACCCCGAAATCGAGCCCGCTGCCGCCGTGCACCGCCCATCCGGCCGGCTTGTTCAACACGATCAGTCCGTCGTCCTCGTAGAGGATCGCCCGCTCGATGGCCTGCTGCATCATCTCGCTCGGCGACTTCCGCGGCCGGGGCTCGACGACCCGCACCGGGGGGATCCGCACGACGTCGCCGGGAGCCAGACGGTAATGCTGCCGCACCCGGCCCCGGTTGACTCGAACCTCGCCGCGACGCAGCAGCCGGTAGATTCGAGAGCGTGGAACGCCCTTGAGACGGGCCGCCAGGAAGTTGTCGATGCGCTGCCCGGAAGCCGGTGCATCCACGACGATTTTCCGCGCTGCTTCCAGGCGCTGCCCGTGTCCCCGGTCCATCGTGAGGATCGTGTCCGTGTGGTGCAGGTGGAACTCATGATATAGTCGTGCGGACTGGAAGGGGATCGCCCCATTCGGCCGTGAGCGGCCGAACAGGAAGGGAACCCCGGCGGGGATGGGGCGAGCCGCGGACCAGTCGCCGAATTACCGACGCGACGCCGGCAATCGAAGGCGGAGCGGTGTAGAGATCAGGATTCGAAGGGACCGTCGCTGATCGGTCCGGAGCTCAAGTCGGTTCAACCCGCAAGGATCGATTCGGGCGCGCGCACGGGCTTCGAAACGACGCATTCCACACGGGATCGCCGCCGATCGTGGAATCGTCCCGACATACCCCGCGGTGCGGGTTGCATGACCCCCCCGGGAGCCCAGGACCGCGGCGCGCCGGACGTGCGGAGCGAGCACCGGGACGTAGCGGCTTGACGCTTCGTTCGATGCAGGCCGTAGCAGCAGCGTCGCCGTACCGGCGGCGTGTGCAGGTCTTCGATTTCTTCGCCCTCCCCTCTCCCGACTCCGGCGCCGGACCCCGCGGCAGCGTCGCCGCATGCGCTCGGATCGAACAATGAAAAGAATGCTGATCAACGCGACCCAGCCCGAGGAATGCCGGGTCGCGATGGTGGACGGCCAGTTCCTCTACGACCTCGACATCGAGGTCGCCGCGCGCAGCCAGCGCAAGGCAAGCATCTACAAGGCGAAGATCACGCGGATCGAGCCCAGCCTGGAAGCCGCGTTCGTGGACTACGGCGCGGAGCGGCACGGCTTCCTGCCGTTCAAGGAGATCGCCCGCGAGTACTACGTCGACGAGAAGACCGGGGCAGGGGAGCGCGCGTCCGTCAAGGACGCCCTTGCGGAAGGAATGGAGCTTCTCGTACAGGTGGAGAAGGAGGAACGCGGCAGGAAGGGAGCCGCGCTCACCACGTTCCCGAGCCTTGCCGGCCGTTATCTCGTCCTCATGCCCAACAATCCCAGGGCGGGGGGGATCTCGCGCCGCATCGAGGGCGAAGAGCGGACGGCGCTACGCGAGGCGTTGAGCGCCCTCGAGGTGCCCCCGGGCATGGGGCTCATCGTGCGCACGGCGGGGGTCGGGAAGTCGCAGGAGGGGTTGCAGTGGGACCTGGACTACCTGCTCAAGTTGTGGGACGCGATCGAGACCGCGTCGAACGAGCGCCCGGCGCCGTTCCTCGTCTACCAGGAAAGCAACGTCATCATCCGCGCGATCCGCGACTATTTCGGCAAGGACGTGAGCGAGATCCTGATCGACGACGAAGCGGTGTACCGGCAGGCCCGGGACTTCATCGCCCAGGTGATGCCGGAAAGCGCCGGCAAGGTGAAGCACTACGACGGCAAGGTGCCCCTGTTCAGCCGTTTCCAGATCGAGAGCCAGATCGAGTCCGCGTTCTCCCACTCGGTCCGCCTGCCCTCGGGCGGCAGCATCGTGATCGATCACACCGAGGCGCTGGTGAGCGTCGATGTGAACTCGGCGCGGGCGACCAAGGGGGGGGATATCGAGGAAACCGCGCTCAACACGAACCTCGAGGCCGCCGACGAGGTTGCCCGCCAGTTGCGGCTGCGCGACGTGGGGGGCTTGATCGTCATCGATTTCATCGACATGGGTCCGGTCCGAAACCAGCGCGACGTCGAGAGCCGGCTGCGCGAAGCGCTGAAGCAGGATCGGGCACGGATCCAGCTCGGGCGCATCTCGCGTTTCGGGCTCCTCGAGATGTCGCGCCAGCGGCTGCGCCCGTCGCTCGGCGAATCGAGCTTGCGGACGTGCCCGACCTGCAACGGACGCGGCCACGTCCGCGGTCCGGAGTCCCTTGCACTGTCGATACTGCGAATCGTCGAAGAAGAAGCGATGAAGGACATGACGGGCCGCATCGTCGCACGGCTCCCGATCGAGGTCGCCACCTTCCTCCTCAACGAGAAACGCGAAGGGGTCTTCGACATCGAGAAACGGACGGGCGTGCAGATCATCCTGGTGCCCGATCCGGCGGTGATCCTGCCGAACTATGCAGTGGAGCGGGTGCGCGAGGAGGATCAGCGGCATGATTCCGCTCGTGAAGCGAGTTACGAGCTGACCACCGAGGTCGACGCCACTCCCGCGTTCGCGACGCAGCCGGCCGCTCCGGCGGACGAACCGGCGGTCAAGGTGGTGCCTCCGTCCGCTCCCCCTCCTCCCGCGCGCCCGCCCTCGCCGGCCGAAACACCGCGAGCGCCCGGGTTGCTCGCAAGGCTCCGGAAACTGCTGTTCGGCGGGAACGGGGAACCGGCGCCTCCGCCGTCCTCGTCGCGGACGCCGGTACGTCCCGGCCGTCATGGCGCCCGCCGCGACTCGACGGGACGCGGACGAAGGGACGACGCCGAACTCCGGCGCCGCGGCAGCGCAACGCGCAACGGCGGTGCAACGCGCAACGGCGGTGCAACGCGCAACGGCGGTGCAACGCGCAACGGCGGTGCAACGCGCGACGGCGGTGCAACGCGCAACGGCGGTGCAACGCGCAACGGCGAGAGCCATTCCGTCCATGGTGACGGTCGCCGGCGCCGTGGAGCGCGAACACCGCCCGCCGCCGCCGAAGCGGAGGCGGAGGCGGCAGGCGAACGCGGCGTTTCCACGTCCGAGGAGTCGACCGCGCCGGGCGGAGAGGGCCGATCGCGTTCCGCCAGGCGCGGGAATCGCCGCGGACGCCGCGGAGGCGGCCGGAATCGCGGCCGTGAAGGCACGCACGCGATTCCAGGTGACGTTGAAGCAACGGACGCGCCCCGTACGGTCACGCCCGGAGCGGCTGGCGGCCTCCCGGACCCCGTGGAGATCGAAACCACCGCCACGCCGGGAGGAACCGGCAAGGTACGCGGACACGCCGGCGTCGAGTCCGCGGCCGGGAGCGGCGCCGTCGTACCGGCAGCGTCCGGCTCGCCACCGGCCGGTCCAACCACACGCATGTCCTCCGGGAGCGCTGCCGTACCGGCGGCGCCCGGCTCACCGCCGAAAGCGGGTCATGACCCCGTTCGTCCCGTACCTGCGGCACGGGCGGCGCCGGGAGGGCTTCGATCACGGGACCCCGCGGCCGAGCGGCTGGATGCGGCTCCCCCCTCGACGGCCGAACCAGGATCCGCCGGGCAAACCAGTGCGTCGCTGCGGCGTTCCGCGGAGGCGGATGCGGGCGCAGAGACAACGGATGACTGAGCGCGCGGCCGGCGGAGCGCCGCATGGATCGCGCAACCCCGGGCATTGCCCGCCCGGACGGACGGGGCATCGGTTATCGCCTCCACAGCCTCCTCGAAACGAGGGCGCGTCCGCCGCAACGCTCGTCGATGATCGAGCGCATGAGATACTTGGCCTCCTCGAGGGCGCGGCGACCGGTGATCTCCTCGCGGGCGAGGGCGAGCAGGGTCGACCCGCTCACACCCACCCCGGGAGATGCATCGCCCGACCAGCGTTCCGGCCCGGAATCCGTCGTGTATCGATATCGGCCTCCCGGCTCTATCGCCCTGCCGGAATGCGCCTCGCGCTTCAGCTCCAGCGCGTAGCCGGCCGCCTCGAGGAGACGTTTCTCGAAGATCCGGAGAATGGGCTCCGGGTCGCTTCCATGCGCAATCCCGTCGAGTGCGGCAAGATAGTGGTCGAACAACACCGGTTCCGGATCGTGACGATGGAGAAAGCGTAGCAGGAGCTCGTTCAGATAGAGCCCGACGATCGCGGCGGAGCCGGCCAGGGGCGGGAAGCGGCCTTCGGTGTCGGCGCCGGTCAGGGTCGCGAGATCGCCTCTGCCGCGCCACGACAACAGCAACGGAATGAACGGCTGGAGCAGTCCGCGCATCCTCGATTTCGGACGCCGGGCGCCGCGGGCGATCAACCCGAGGCGGCCGTGGCCGCGGCTGAATGCTTCGACGAGCAGGCTCGATTCGCGCCAGGGCCGGGCGTGGAGCACGAGCGCCGGTTCCAGATCGATGCGTTCGAGCTTGCTCATGGGGGAATTCGGTTCGACACCCGGCGCGCTATTCGGCGAACCCCAATCCCCGTAGCGCGCGCTCGTCGCCCGACCACCCCTCCCTGACCTTGACCCAGATCTCCAGATGGACCGGATGCCCGAGCATGCGGCCGATGTCCCGGCGCGCCGCGATCCCTGCGTCCCGGAGCCGCCCGCCATCCTTGCCGATGACCATCGCCTTGTGCTGTTTCCGCTCTACCCAGACCAGCACGTTGATCAGGGTGCGCCGCTCCTGTTCGACGAATCGCTCGGTCTCCACGGTGAGGCGGTGGGGTAGCTCCTGGCCCAACCTGCGGATGAGCTTCTCCCGGACGATCTCGGCCACGAGGAACGCATCGCTGCGATCGGTGAGCTGCTCTTCGGGAAACACCGGTGGAGCGATCGGCATGTGCATTTCGACCACGGACCGGAGCCGGTCCAGATTCTCGCCGGTTCGAGCGCAGACCGGGACCATGGCCGCGAATTCATACCGTCGGGCGGTCTCGGCGAGCATGGGAAGCAGCGTCTCGCGACGCTTGATCCGATCGATCTTGTTGAGGGCCAGGACGACCGGCGCCGCCTCGGCGCCGATCCTCTCGAGAATGTGATCGTCGTCCGGCGTCCAGCCCGATGCCTCGACGACCATGACCACGAGGTCGGCCCCGATCAACGCCCTCGACGCCACGCGGTTCATGTATCGGTTGAGGGCGCGGGCGCGCCCTCTGTGGATCCCGGGGGTGTCGACGAAGACGATCTGCGACGTGCCGCTCGTCGCAATCCCCAGGATCCGATGGCGGGTGGTCTGCGGCCGGTTGGAGGTGATGCTGAGCTTCCGGCCGAGGATCCTGTTGACCAGCGTCGACTTGCCGACGTTCGGCCGCCCGGCGACGGTGACGAAACCGCAACGATGATCGCGCTCAGTCGCCGGGTTCATCGAGGATGGCCATGACCCGGCTCGCCGCGTCCTGCTCCGCACGTCTGCGACTCGACCCGGTTCCAATCGTGTCCTGGTCGACACCTTCGACATGGCAGCGTACGGTGAACGACCGGCGATGGGCCGCGCCTTCGATCTCCACCAGCCGGTATGCCGGCAACGGCCTTGCCCGTGACTGCATGAGTTCCTGCAGGCGCGTCTTCGCGTCCTTGCCCCCATCGTCGCGCGCTGCCGCATCGAACCAGTCCTCCAGGAGCGCTCGCACGCGGTCCCGGCATGCCGGCAGATCCGAATCGAGATACAGGGCTGCGACGATCGCCTCGAAGGCGTCGGCGAGAATGGATTCGCGCTCGCGGCCTCCGGTCTTTCGTTCGCCGTCGCCGAGCACCAAGGCATCACCCACGCCCAGCTTGCGCGCTGCCGCGGCGAGGCTCTCGCGCCGGACGACCCGGGAGCGCAGGCGTGTCAACTTGCCTTCCGGCGCGTCCGGGCACATACCGTAAAGATGCTCCGCGACGAGGAAGGTCAGAATCGAATCGCCGAGGAATTCGAGACGTTCGTTGTTGCGCACCCCCGCACTGCGATGGGTCAGTGCACGGACGAGCAACCCGGCATCGGTGAAGGAATGGCCGAGCCGCGCCGCGAGCCGGCGCTGGGCCGGGGTCACCGCGAGCGCGCCGGTGGCTCCCGGCGCCGTGGTTCAGTCGATCCGCTTGCCGATCCGCTTCCAGTCGATTCCATGCCCGATGTCCCAGTTCATCCAGATCCGGAACGCCCTGCCGATGAGGAGCTCCTCGGACACCGTGCCCCAGTAGCGGCTGTCCCGGCTGTTGTCCCGATTGTCACCCAGCACGAAGTAGTGGCCTTCGGGCACCACGGCGGTGCCTTGAACGGTACGCGCCCGCGGTTGAACCAGGATATGGTGCTCGACGTCGGCGAGATGCTCCACGCGCAGGCTCGCACCGCTCATCACCGCTCCGGACCCGACCCCGACGTAGCGCCCGACCGGACTCTGCTCCATCGGGTCGTCGTTGACGTACAGTCTCTTGTCATAGTAGGCAATCCGATCGCCGGGAACGCCGACCACCCGCTTGATGAACGGCGTGGACGGGTCTTCGGGGAACCGGAAGACCACGATGTCACCGCGCTCCGGCAGGCCCACGTCCAGAACCTTGGTGTCGATGACCGGCAGGCGGATACCGTAGTTGAACTTGTTGACGAGAATGAAGTCCCCGGTGAGCAACGTCGGCATCATCGAGTTGGAAGGAATGCGAAACGGCTCCACGATGAACGACCGGAGGACGAGGACGATCAGGAAGACCGGGAAGAACGATTTCGAATACTCGACGATCCGGGACGGAGGCGCGGCGGCCACACCCTCCGCCTCGCCCTCGCCTTCACGGGCCGCGGCCCGGCGACGGCGCGTGAGCACCGCGGCATCGAACGCCCAGATGAGACCGGTGGCGAACACGAGCAACACGATGAGGGTGGGGAAATCGAACCTCATCGCTCATCTCCGCCATCGGGGAATGCGAGAACGGGTTCCCGCGGAATTTCGACGTGCCCGATCCGTTTCATACCGTGTGGTTGGCTCACCATGGCGAAGCCCTGTCCCGGGTCCGGGCTCCGCCGGTTCGAATGCTTGCCGCCTCCGGCTCTCCGCGGTTCGTCCGACGCATGGTCCGACGCCGGGAGCCATGAGGGCCGATGCCCCGCGATCGACACGCCCGATGACGGCAAAACCACGAAGGAACATCGCCGGGCCGGCACGAAAAAGGGCGCCGGGAAGACGCCCTGATGCAGCCGATCCCACGAATCCCACGACGCGGTGCTACTCCGGCTTCAATGCGAGAAAGATCGGGCTGCCCTGCCGCTGAACCAGCACGGACACCGCCTTGCCTTCCGGCAGGCCGGCCGCGAGCCGTTCCAGGTCACCACTGCTCGAGACCTTCTCGTTGTTCAGCATGAGAATCACGTCTCCCGCACGAACCCCGGCCCGCTTGGCCGGGCCATTCGCAACCCTGCTCACCAGTACACCGTGATCGGCCACGTCGAACGAGGCTCGTTCCTCGTCGCTCAAGTCCCGCACCGCGAGTCCGAGCCGATCCGCTTCCACCTCGCCCGGCGGACGCGCGGTCGCGATCCGGACGTCTTCGTCGGCGGGCAACTCGTCGGTCGTCACCATCAAGGTCATCGACCGCCCGCCCCGCAGGATCTCGACCTCCACCTCCCGGCCCACCCGCGTACGCCCGACGATGGGGGGAAGATCCGACGAGCGTTGGATCGGGTTCGCATCGAACGAGAGGAGGACGTCGCCGACTTCGAATCCGGCCTGCTCGGCCGGACTGCCGTCGAGCACCCTGGCGACGAGCGCGCCCTGGGGCTTGGCCATGCCGAACGACTCGGCGAGCTCGCGGGTGACGTCCTGGATCAGGACGCCGAGCCATCCCCGGGACACACGCCCCTTGTCGCGCAACTGGTCCGCGACGTCCATCGCGACGTCGATCGGAATCGCGAACGACAGCCCCATGAATCCACCGGTGCGGCTGAAGATCTGGGAGTTCACCCCGACGACTTCACCCTGCAGGTTGAACAGTGGGCCACCGGAGTTTCCCGGGTTGATGGCGACGTCGGTCTGGATGAACGGAACGTAGTTTTCGCGGGGAAGGCTCCGGCCCTTGGCGGACACGATGCCCGCGGTGACGGAGTGGTCGAAACCGAACGGGGAGCCGATCGCGAGGACCCATTCACCGACCTTCAGCTCGTAGTCGGTCCCCAGGCGAACCACCGGCAACCCCTCGGCGTCGATCTTGAGAAGGGCAACGTCGCTGGGTTCGTCGGTGCCGACGACCTCCGCCTTGTACTCCCGGCGATCGCTCAGCCGCACGATGATCTCATCGGCGTTTCGCACCACGTGGTTGTTCGAGATGATGTATCCGTCCTGCGAGATGACGAATCCCGATCCCAGTGACTGGGTGTCGAACTCTTCGATCTCCCCTTCCCCGAAGAATCGACGGAAGAACTCCCGGAACGGACTGTTCTCGGGCAGATCGGGCATCTCGAAGCCCTTGGGCAGGCGCGGCCGATCGGTGGGAACCGTTCGGTGCTGTGTCGTGCTGATGTTGACGACGACCGCCCGGTTCTGCTCGACGAGCCCGGTGAAGTCGGGGAGGGAACGCGCGAGCGCCGGCCCGGCGACGAGACAGGCCGCCGCGACGGATACCGCGGCGAACAGGGCGGGTGCTCCTGACGGCTTCACTTGGACCTCGTGGATTCGCGGCCGCATGGCGGTTGAATGATACATCGAAGGTCGGCGTTCCTCTCGTTCGAATCGGCTCATCGTTTCAGGATGGACGCCGCGACCTTCTCGACCGTGATCCCGGGCACCTCGCCGACCACGCTGAGCTGAAACTCCTCGACGATACGGCCGAAGGCATTGACCGCACCGACCGAGGATGGCCCTTCGAACCGATCGCCCTCGTCGAGCCCCCGCTCGATGAAGATCGACAGCGATGCGAGTCCGTCGCCGTAAACCCGATGGTCCACCGGGTCGTGGCCGGACCGGATCGGATCCTGGGACTCGTTCGTCATCCTGAAGCCCGCCGGCAGCCAGCCGATCGTCCACTCCTGGGTCCGTGCCGTCGAGCTGTCTCCGGCGCCCTCCGCGGCCTCGGTCTCGTAGCGCGTGAACCCGGCATCGGAGATTCGCGGCTCCAGGGCCTCGTCGGGAATCGATTCGGGCAGGTCGAGATGCGTGTAGACGATCTGCTCGAGGGCCGTCATCCTGTCGTCGAGCAACTCCGATTTCAGCAACAGCCCGGTCTCGTGATCGACGGCAAGCCGCAGTCCGTAGCGGTACCGATCCTTCGGCCGGGCGTCGATCACGGTCGCTTCCCGATCCGCGACCCGCTCGACCCCGGCGATCGACAGGGAATAGAACTCGGCGACGTCCGGACCAATTGCGACCTCCGGCCCGAACACGGTCGACGGGTACGGACGGCCGGGTCGCCGCTTGGCGACGACCACGGTCCGATCGTCGGGAAGGATGCAGGTGACGCGCCGTCCGTCGCGTATGACCTCGCGGGCCGCGCCCGAGAGGGCGACGAGCCGCTCCCGGCTCCCGTCCGCGTCCGCGCGGTGGATGATCTTCATGGACTGGATCGTCGAGCCGTTGCGATACACGAACGTGCCGACGTAGTCGAGGGTGCGGGAGGCGCGCACCATCCGATCGAGCAGGCTGCGGATCTCCCGCTGTTCGTCCGCCGCTTGCGATGCGGCGGCTCCGGCGGTCAGCGTCGCGAACAAGGTCGCGCCAGCCAGGCGCACGACCCCCGGCCGGCTCCGTTGCGACGGACTCGGCGCGGATGTCCCGGCAGCGTTCAGCGGTAGTCTCCCGCCGCAGGCTGGTAGCCGACGATGTGCACGTAGGGCAGCACGCCGCGCACCCCGTTGCCGGCGTATTCGTTGTGATTGACCAGATAGACGTTGAGACGGGCTTCCGCATTCGGCGCCACGTCGCTCCACCGCCGGCGGGCCGCCTCGGAGCCGGCGGGCGGCGCCGCGGCGGACGCGATGCGCGATGCGGCCGGATCCGGAGCGGCCGGGAGGGAACTCGTCGCCTCGACTTCGGGGCGCGATGCCCCGGCAACCGGCGGAGGCTGCACGCCGCCGTCATCGAGGCTGCGGATTCCGAGGACCGCAACGGCTGCGATTGCCGCGGCAAACGCCAGCCCGGGAAGCGGGACGAGCCACGGGCGCCGCGGACGTGGTTCGAAAGGAACGACGGGCTCGGCGGAAAGCGCCGCGTTCACGTTCCCGGCGATGGAGCCGGCGCCGGGAACGGGGCCGATCTTGCGCACCACGTCGCCGATGAGATGAAAGTGCGCCCATGCGCGGCGAAGCTCCGAGCTTCCATACAGGGCATCCACGACACGGTCTCGCGCCGGGCCCCGGAGTTCGCCGTCGACGAATGCGGAAACCTGTTCGTTCGAATCAGGGGCGTTCACGGTCATTCGACCTCAATCGAGCAGCGGCTCGAGCCGCGCGTTGATCGCCTCCCGGGCGCGGAAGATCCTCGATCGGACGGTGCCGATGGGGCATTCCATGACGCGCGCGATGTCTTCGTAGCTCAACCCTTCGAGCTCCCGCAACGAGATCGCGACCTTGAGGTCCTCCGGCAGCGCATCGATGGCCGCGATCACCGTCTGTTGAATTTCCTCGGTGAGGGCAAGCCCTTCCGGGGTCACGTACTCCTTCAGCTCGGGAATACCGTCGAATTGCTCGAGATCCGCCACGTCCAATCCCGATTCCCGCGGGCGGCGGGCCTGCGCAGCCAGATGGTTCTTTGCGGTATTGATCGCGATCCGGTACATCCAGGTATAGAACGCGCTGTCCCCGCGAAACTTCGGAATCGCGCGATATGCCTTCATGAACGCTTCCTGGGCGACGTCCAGGACTTCGGAAGGATCCTGGACGTAGCGGGCGATGAGCTTGGCGATCCGGTGCTGATACTTGAGCATCAGCAGGTCGAACGCCTTGCGCTCTCCGCGTTGCACCCGCTCGACCAGCTCGCGGTCTGAAACATTGTCGGGCATCACGCCGATCCATGGCTCCAGGCTTCGTCCCGACCGGCGGACCGGCGTCTCGTACCGATTGCCGGGCAACCACCCGTCGCGGGCAGCGCCGAACGCCGGGCCCGTCGATTTCCCGGTCGCAGGAAGACATCGTTTGCGCGATCATCATACTCTCAGGCCACTGCCACGGCGGAGTGCCATCCGCCACCCCGGGATCCGCCCGTATCGTCATCCGGTGAGACCGGATCTCCGGCGCAGAGTTTCGTCCGCGCGGTCATGCGGCATCCTCCGGGAACGCCAGCACCTCGCGCAGGGCCCGGTAGCCGCCGGCGAGCATGACGAGCCGGTCGAAACCCACCGCCACCCCCGCGCAGGCCGGCAGCCCCGCCTCGTGGGCGGCGAGCAGCCGGGCGTCCACCGCTGGCGCCGGCCGTCCTCCGCAGCGTCGTGTCTCGATGTCGCGCCGCATCCTACCGTGCAGCTCGCCGGCGTCCCGGAGCTCATGATAGCCGTTGGCGACCTCGATCCCGTCGATGTACAACTCGAACCTCTCGGCAACCTCCGGTGGCCCGTTACGAATGCGCGCCAGTGCCGCCTGGGAGGCCGGGAAATCGAGCAGGTAGACACGTCCGGGCCCAAGTGCCGGCTGCACCGCGGCGGCGAGGAGGTGGTCGAGGCATTCGTCGCGGGTCGCCGACGCCGCCCGGCTCGCGAAACCTCTCGATTCGCAAGCGTCGTGAAGCTCCACCGTCGTCGCGGTCAATGGATCCAGGTCGAGATGGCGCAGGAACGCCTCCCGGAAGGTCAGGCGCGAGGACGGACGGGAACCGAGGATCCGATCGAGCAGGGCGTCGACGTCATCGATGAGGCGGTGATGATCGAATCCCACCCGGTACCATTCGAGAATCGAGAACTCGATGTTGTGATGCCGCCCGCGCTCGCCGTCCCGGAATGCGCGGGTGATCTGGTAGATCGATCCGCTTCCCGCCGCCAGCAGCCGCTTCATGGCGAACTCGGGCGAGGTCTGGAGGTACCAGGAGCGCCCGGTCCGGCCGTTCGCCCTGAGGCTCTCGATCGACGGATCGGTGACGGTGGCGGCGCCCAGGGCGGGGGTCTCGACTTCCATCACCCCTTGAGCGTCGAAATACGCCCGGGCCGCGCGCAGGAGGCGCGCGCGCAGCCGAAGCGCGTCGATGCCCGCGCTCGGGCGCCAGTCGCAACCCGCCCGGCCCGACGCCGGTTCGGAGGCGCGCTCATGCATGCGCATCACGACCCGGCGAGGTGGGAACGACGCGCTCATTCCCTGGCGCGGGAGACGTACTCGCCGGTGCGGGTGTCGATCCTGACCAGCTCGCCCTGCTCGACGAACAGCGGCACCTTGATGACCGCGCCGGTCTCGACGGTCGCGGGCTTGGTGGCGCCGCTCGCAGTGTCGCCGCGCACGCCGGGCTCGGTCTCGGTGATTTCCAGGGTCACGAAGTTCGGCGGGTTGACCACGATCGGCGTGCCGTTCCAGAGGGTGATGGCGCAGACGTCCTGCTCCTTGAGCCAACGCGAGGCGTCGCCGACCGCCCCGGCGTCCGCTGCGTGCTGCTCGAAGGTCTGCTCGTCCATGAAATGGAACAGGTCGCCGTCGTTGTAGAGGTACTGCAAGGACACCTCCAGCACGTCCGCCGCCTCCACCGACTCCCCCGACTTGAACGTGCGCTCGACGACCCTGCCGCTCCTGAGGTTCCGGAACCGGGCGCGAACGAAGGCCTGGCCCTTCCCTGGCTTGACGAATTCGTTCTCGATGATGGAGCACGGGTCCCCGTCGATGATGAGCTTCAACCCCGACCGGAACTCGTTGGTGCTGACGTTCGGCATGAATCCGCTTCCTCGACGTCTGTTCAGGCGCCCTGGATCGCCAGTCGATCCACTCGCTGGAATCCCCGGGGCAACATCTTCCCCGCGCGCCCGCGCCCGAGCGCATGGTGCGCGAGGTCGGACGGCTTCAGGGTAATGTGCCGCTTGCCGGCGTGGACGGTGAGCGAGGCGCGGGGCGGCACGACCTCGATGTCGACCACCCGTTCCTCCCGGGCCCTCGCCTTCGGTATCTGGATGATCTTCACGCCCTTGCCCCTGGCCAGTTGCGGCAGGTCCGCGAGCGGATGGACGAGCAGCCTTCCCGCGCTGGAGACCGCGGCGAGCTGCGCGACCTCCGGATCGTCCACCGGACGCGGAACGAGAAGCTTCGCATCCTGGCCGATCGAAATACATGACTTGCCCGCGCGGTTGCGCGACCAGAGGTCTTCCAGACGCACGATGAATCCGTAACCCGCGTCGGTCGCCACCACGTAGAGTCGATCGGCCGGTCCGATCATGACTCCTTCGAAGGTTGCGCCATCGGGGGGGTTGATGCGTCCCGCCAGCGGCTCGCCCTGACCGCGCGCCGATGCGAGGGTATGCGAGGGCATGCAGTACACACGGCCCGTCGAGTCGAGGAACACCGCGAGCTGGTTGCTGCGGCCCCGGGCCATCGCCCGATAGCCGTCGCCGGGCCGATAGCTCAGGCCACGGGGCTCGATGTCGTGGCCTTTTGCGGCGCGCACCCAGCCTCGTTCGGAGAGCACCACGGTGACCGGCTCGACCGGCGCGAGGTCCGTCTCCCCGAGCGCCTGTGCGGCGTCGCGTTCGACCAGCGGTGAGCGGCGCTCGTCGCCGTAGCGCTCGGCGTCTTCGATGAGCTCCTCTCGAACGACCCCGGCGATCCGTCGCCTGCTCTCCAGGATCGCCTCCAGTGACTCGCGCTCGGCCGAAAGCTCCGACTGCTCGGCCCGGATCTTCACTTCCTCGAGCTTCGCGAGGTTGCGAAGCCTCAGATTGAGGATCGCCTCGGCCTGAACGTCGGTGAGCCCGAAACGGCTCATGAGCACCGGCCTCGGACGGTCCTCCCGGCGGATGATCGCGATGACTTCGTCGATGTTCAGGAACGCGGCGAGCAGGCCGTCGAGAATGTGCAGCCGGTCGCTGACGCGGTCGAGACGATGCTCGATGCGGCGGCGCACCGTCGTGATTCGAAATTCCAGCCACTCGCCGAGGATCGCCTTCAGATCGGACTGTCCGGGGCGGTTGTCGAGCCCCACCACGGTCATGTTGACCCGGAAGGTCCGCTCCAGATCGGTGGTTGCGAACAGGTGGGACATGAGTCGATCGACGTCGACACGATTCGACCGGGGAACGATGACCAGCCGCGTCGGGCTCTCGTGGTCCGACTCGTCGCGAAGGTCCTCCACCATCGGCAGCTTCTTCGCGAGCATCTGCTGCGCGATCTGCTCCAGCACCTTCGAGCCCGAGACCTGGTACGGGAGGGCGGTCACCACGATCGCGCCGTCGTCGCGCTCGAAGCGCGCGCGCATCCGAACGCTTCCCGATCCGCCCTCGTACATCGCCATCAGTTCCTCGCGCGGAGTGACGATCTCGGCCTCGGTGGGGAAGTCCGGACCGCGGACGTGCTCGCACAGCTCCGCGACCGACGCATCCGGATCGTCCAGGAGCCGGACGCAGGCGCGGGCGATCTCGCGCGCGTTGTGCGGAGGAACGTCGGTGGCCATGCCCACCGCGATCCCTGCCGCTCCGTTCAACAGGACGTGCGGAAGCCGCGCCGGCAGCAGCACCGGCTCATCCAGGGTGCCGTCGAAGTTCGATTCCCAGTCGACGGTGCCCTCGCGCAGCTCGCGCAGGAGGATTTCCGCGAATCGCGTGAGCCTCGCCTCGGTGTAGCGCATCGCCGCGAACGACTTCGGATCGTCGGCGGTCCCCCAGTTGCCTTGGCCGTCGATAAGCGGATAGCGCGACGCGAACGGTTGTGCGAGCAGCACCATCGCCTCGTAGCAGGCGCTCTCGCCGTGCGGGTGGAACTTGCCGAGCACGTCGCCGACGGTGCGCGCGGACTTCTTGAACTTGGCTCCGCCGGTCAGGCCCAGCTCCGACATCGCATAGACGATCCGCCTCTGCACGGGCTTCAGGCCGTCCCCGACATGAGGCAGGGCACGGTCGAGGATCACGTACATCGAGTAGTCGAGATATGCCTTCTCGGCGAACTCCTTCAGCGGGCGCCGCTCGACGTCGTCGAAATCGAAGGACATGGTGGATTGCATGGCGTCGGGGTCCGGAAGGCGTCGGGTCGAGCCGGGGCGCGCGGCTCAGAGCTCGGCGAGGTTCCCTTTGCGCTCCAGCCAGCCGCGGCGGTCGGCCGCCCGCTTCTTTGCAAGCAGCAGATCGATCGCCTCGTCGGTGTCGTCGCCGGGGGCCACGGTGAGGCGGACGAGGCGCCGGGTCTCGGGAGCGACGGTGGTCTCGCGAAGCTGCAGCGGATTCATCTCTCCGAGGCCCTTGAAGCGCTGCACGTTGACCTTGCCCTTGAACTTCTCCGCGGCGATGCGATCGAGAATGCCCCTTCTCTCGTCGTCGTCGAGGGCATAGAACACGTCCTTGCCGGCGTCGATCCGATACAGCGGGGGCATCGCGACGTGGACCCGGTTGTCCACCACCAGGGATCGGAAGTGCCGCAGGAACAATGCGCAGAGAAGGGTCGCGATGTGGGCGCCGTCCGAGTCCGCATCCGCAAGAATGCAGATCTTTCCGTACCGCAGCCCGCTCAGGTCACCGGAGCCGGGATCGACACCGATGGCGATGGCGATGTCGTGCACCTCCTGAGAGGAGAGCACCTGGCTCGACTCGACCTCCCAGGTGTTGAGGATCTTGCCCCGCAGCGGCATGACCGCCTGGAACTCGCGGTCCCGGGCCTGCTTGGCCGAGCCCCCGGCGGAGTCGCCTTCGACGAGGAAGAGCTCTGTCCGGGCGAGATCCTGCGACGCGCAGTCGGCCAGCTTGCCGGGAAGGGCAGGACCGGACGTGACCTTCTTTCGCACCACCTGCTTCGCCGCCCGCATGCGAAGCTGGGCGCTGGCGATCGCGATCTCGGCGATGCGATCTCCCGTGTCCGGATGCTGCCCCAGCCACAGGCTGAACGCATTCCTGACGACTCCGGAGACGAACGCCGCGCACTCTCTCGACGACAGCCGATCCTTGGTCTGTCCCGTGAACTGGGGCTCGCTCATCTTCACCGACAGCACGTAACGGCAGCGGTCCCAGACGTCCTCGGGCGCGAGCTTCACCCCTCGCGGCAGCAGGTTGCGAAACTCGCAGTACTCGCGCAACCCCTCCAGGAGACCGGCCCGGAAGCCGTTGACGTGGGTTCCTCCAAGCGTCGTGGGAATCAGGTTGACGTAGCTCTCGGTGGGCCCCTCCCCTCCCTCGGGCAGCCACACCGCCGCCCAGTCCGCCGCCTCCGTACTGCCTTCGAGGCTTCCGGTGAACGGCGATTCCGGAATGACGCCGGCGACCTCGACGGCATCCCGGAGATACGCGCTCAGGCCGTCCTCGTAGTGCCATCGGATCCGTTCGCCGGTCGCCTCGTCCTCGAACGCTACCCGCAATCCCGGGCAGAGGACCGCCTTGGCGCGCAAGGTATGGAGGAGCCGGGGCACGGAGAACTTCGGCGAATCGAAGTACCCGGGGTCCGGCCAGAAACGAATCGTCGTTCCCGTGTTCCGGCGCCCCACCGGGCCGATCACGGCAAGATCGGCCACCTTCTCGCCGCCTTCGAATGCCATCGCATATTCGCCGCCCTCGCGTTTCACCCGAACCTCGAGACGCTTCGACAGCGCATTGACGACGGAGACCCCGACCCCGTGAAGACCGCCCGAGAACCGGTAGCTCCCCTGCGAGAACTTGCCGCCCGCATGGAGTCGGGTGAGGATGAGCTCGACGCCCGGAATGCCTTCCTCCGGGTGGACGTCGACGGGCATCCCCCGCCCGTCGTCACCGACGGTCAGCGAATCGTCCTCATGAGCGACGACCGAGAGCTGGCTCGCCTGCCCCGCGATCGCCTCGTCGACACTGTTGTCGATCACTTCCTGCGCGAGATGATTGGGGCGCGTGGTGTCGGTATACATGCCCGGCCGCTTGCGGACCGGGTCGAGCCCGGCGAGCACCTCGATCGAGGCGGCGTCGTACGTCGCGTTCATCACCGGATGGAGCGCTCTTCCGGTTGCGGCCACCGCCCGTTCATCTGCCCGGGCTCGATGTTACGGGAAGATTGGACACGGCTCCGGCCCGACGCCGGGCGGCGTCTTGGAGATCCTGCACCGTTCGCTGGGGCAGGCCGCGCGGTGATGGTACGCCGAACATCGAAGCGGGCGCACGCGCTGCAATGGTCAGGCAATGGCATCGAACCCAGTCGTCACCAACTGCCGGTCCCGGCAGCAAGGTTTGGCCAATTCGTTCGAACGCCGTGCGGGAAGTGCTTTTGTTGTTTTCCGGGGAGATTCCCCCGACCATGCGATCCTAATCGGGATGTGCGGCAAGCGCAAAGGCCGGTCCGACGAGACATGAGCCTGAGGTGAGGGCGTGAATCCGACGGGAGGTGAGCCTGCGGGGCGGGGTCCGGGATCATCGGAGGATGATCCTGACGCTACGAAGCGAACGGGTTCGGACCCTGGCGTGCCTCGTCGGCATGTCGCGGTGGAGTGACTTCATCCTTCGAGGCTCGCCTCCCGATGGACGAGGCCCGCCCTTGCAGCGCGTCGCGCCCGGTCCGGATAATGACCGGGCAGATTGAGTCGGCGGTGGCCGCGAGAAACGTCATCCGGAAGCGAAAACATGCATCTGCAAGCGGACTATCCCCTGCTCTCGACGATCGACTCTCCGGCGGACCTCCGCCAGCTACCCGAGCATGCGCTGCGTGACGTATCCCGGGAGCTTCGCCGGTATCTGATCGAGAGCGTCTCCCGATCCGGCGGCCATTTCGCGGCCGGTCTCGGCGCGGTCGAGCTCACCATCGCGCTCCATTACCTGTACGACACCCCACATGACCGAATCGTCTGGGACGTGGGGCATCAGAGCTACCCGCACAAGATCCTCACCGGACGGCGTGACCGGATGCACTCCGTGCGCAAGTGGGGCGGGATCTCGCCGTTTCCGAAGCGCGGCGAGAGTCCTTACGACACGTTCGGGGTCGGCCACGCGGGTACTTCCATCAGCGCGGCGGCGGGTATGGCGGTCGCGGCGAAGCTTGCCGGCAGCGATCGCAGAATCGTCGCGGTCATCGGCGACGGGGGCCTCACCTGCGGCATGGCGTTCGAGGCGTTGAATCACGCCGGGGGCGCCGGCGCCAATCTGCTCGTCGTGCTCAACGACAACGAGATGTCGATCTCGCCGAACGTCGGGGCGCTCACGAACCGATTCTCACAGCTTCTGTCGAGCCGCCTCTACGCGACGGTCAAGGAGGGCGGCAAGAAAATCCTCGGCAGGATGCCGCCGATTCACGAGATCGCGCGCCGGGCCGAGGAACACGTCAAGGGCCTGATCGTCCCGGGCACGCTCTTCGAGGAGTTCGGCTTCAACTACGTCGGGCCCATCGACGGGCATGATCTGAACGCCCTCCTCCCCAACCTGACGAACCTCAAGCGGCTTGGCGGCCCGCAGTTGCTGCACGTCGTCACCCGCAAGGGCAAGGGCTACGCACCCGCGGAGTCCGATCCGGTGAAGTACCACGGCATCGGGTCTCCATTCGATCCGGCGGTCGGGATCGTGACAGGCCCGGCACCGGCGGCGGGGCCGACATATTCCCAGGTCTTCGGCGACTGGCTCTGCGACATGGCGGCGCGGGACGAACGACTCGTCGCGATCACCCCTGCGATGCGCGAGGGGTCGAAGATGGAGCGGTTCTCGGAGCGTTTCCCCGATCGTTACTTCGACGTCGCGATTGCCGAGCAGCACAGCGTCACCTTCGCCGCGGGCCTTGCCTGCGAGGGGCTGAAGCCCGTCGTCGCGATCTACTCGACGTTCCTCCAGCGCGCCTACGACCAGGCCGTCCACGACGTCGTGCTGCAGGGCCTGCCGGTGCTGTTCGCGATCGACCGCGCGGGGGTCGTGGGCGGCGACGGGCCTACCCATGCCGGCGCATACGACGTGACCTTCCTCCGCTGCCTGCCGGGCATCGTGGTCATGACCCCGGCGGATGAGAACGAGACGCGGCAGATGCTGTACACGGGCTTCCTCCACGACGGGCCGTGCGCGGTGCGCTATCCCCGCGGCGCCGGCCCCGGCGTCCCCGTGGAGGCGGAGATGCGGGCGCTGACCATCGGCCGGGCCGAGGAGCGGCGACGGGGCTCGCGCATCGCGTTCCTCTCCTTCGGCCCGCTGCTCCACCACGTCATGGAGGCGGCGGAGCGGCTCGACGCCACGGTGTTCAACATGCGTTTCGTCAAGCCGCTGGACGAGGAGGCGGTGCTGTCGCTCGCGCGCGGCCACGACGTGCTCGTGACGGTCGAGGAGAACGCGGCCGGCGGGGCCGGCGGCGCGGTGGGCGAATGCCTCGCCGCCCGCGGGGCCGCGGTCCGGATGCTTCACCTCGGGCTTCCGGATCGCTTCATCCAGCACGGCGGACGCGACGACATGCTCGCGGACGCAGGGCTCGATGCGGCCGGGATCGCGCGCTCCGTCGAGGAGTATCTGGCCCTGCACGCCGGCGGGCCGGATGGTGAGGGTTGCTCCGACGGGGGCCGGCCCACCGGACGCATCGGCGCCACAGGGTGAGTGACGGACGATCCGGATCCGCTCCACCGCTTGCCAAGCCGCGCCGTGAAGGCATGGCGACGGCCGCGGTGGAGTTGACCCGATTTCGTGGACACCTGACCCTTTGGGGAGGAGGTATCCACCATGCCGAAACGTCGAGCGCCACGATCGGAAGCCGGTCTTGCGGCCCGCTTCCCCGGCGACGGTCGATGCCTTGCTCCCCCGATATGCTACTCCGGCAGGCTTCCGGAATGCGCTCAGCCCTTGAGCGCGCCCATGGTCATGCCCTTGATGAAGAAGCGCTGGAAGAACAGGAACACGATCAGCGTCGGGAGGCTGGCCACCAGCGATAGCGCGCCCTGGACACCCCACGCGACGCTGTACTGTCCCTTCAGCGACACGATCCCGAGCATGATCGTCCGCTTGTCGTCGCTCTGGGTGAAGATCAGCGGCCAGAGGAAATCGTTCCAGATCCAGGTGAACTGAAGTGTTGCGAGCACCGCCAGGGCCGGCAGGCTGATCGGCAGCGCGACCCGGGTGAGCACCTGCCACTCATTGGCCCCCTCCACGATCGCCGCCTCGCGCAGCGCGTTCGGGACGGTGGCGAAGAAGTTGCGCATGAGGAGGGTGCAAATCGGGATCCCCATCGCGACGTGCACGATGATCATCGGCCACAGCGTGTCGAGCAGGCCGAGCCCGTTGAAGATCCGGAACAAGGGGATCAGGAGGATCTGTGGCGGAAAGAACATGCCCGACACGACCACCAGGAACAGCAACTCGCTGCCGCGGAAGGGCAGCTTGGAGAACACGTATCCGGCCAGGACGCCGAGCCCGATCGACCCCACCGTCGCCGGCACGGTGACCAGGAAGGTGTTGATGAAGTAGGTCCTGACCGAGGGGTGGTCCAGCACTTCCCTGAAGTTGTCGAGGTAGACCCCGCCGGGAAGCGCCCACAGCTCGCCGAGGGCGATCTCGCGGGTGCTCTTGAGCGAGCTCAGGAGCACCCCCAGGGTGGGGGCGAGGAACAGCACCGCGAGGACGGCGAGGCAGACGAAGACGGCCGCCGGCCACGGATTGAAGGGCCGTTCGGCGTTGCGCGCACCGGCCGCGGCTGCATCAGCCATGGAACTCGTCCGGCTGGAAGGCAGGGCCGGGTCGAATGCCGATCGTCCGGGCCACTTCAGCCATGGGGCCGGATCGAATGCCGATCATGCGGAGCACTTCAGCCATGGGGCCGGATCGAACGTCCACCGTGCGGGCCGCGTCAGCCGTGGAGCTCGTCCAGCTTCCGGAGCTGGCGGAAGTAGATGAAGACGATGATCAGGGTCAGGAGGAACAGGATGACGGAGATCGCGCTGCCGTAGCCCATCTTGTACTTCTTGAAGGACTCGTTGTACATGTGCATGGCGAGGGTGTCGGAGGAATGGAAGGGTCCGCCCCCGGTCATGATGTAGAGGATGTCGAACCCCTTCAGCGAGTTGATCACCGACAGGGCCACCACCACCACCGTGGCCGGACGAAGCAGCGGCAGCACCACGTACCGCGTCCTCTGCCAGCGCGTCGCGCCTTCGATCGCGGCCGCTTCGAGCAGATCCGAGGGGATCGCGGTCAGTCCGGCGAGGAAGATCACCATCGAAAGACCCATCTGCTGCCAGGACCAGGCGACGATCACCGAATAGAGCGCGCTTTGCGGCCTGGCCAGCCACGCGAAGGTCGCCGGCTCCCCGGTCACCGTCCCGATGACGGTGTTCAGCAGCCCCCAGTCCGGCTGGTAGATCCAGACCCAGATCTGGCCGACCACCACCGCCGAGAGGCAGATCGGCAGGTAGAAGACGGACTTGAAGACGTTCGCGCCGCGCACCTGCGAATCGAGCAGCAAGGCGAGCCCCAGCCCTCCCAGAGTGGGCAGGAGAAGGGCCAGCACCATCCAGATGACGGTATTCAGGGTGGCGTTGGTGAACAACCGGTCGGTGGCCACCTTGACGAAGTTGTCGGCGCCGACGAAGCGGTAGCGCGGATCGAAGCCGTTCCAGTCGGTGAAGCTGTAGTAGAAGGAGTCGAGGAGCGGCCAGACGACGAAGCAGCCGAACACCGAGAGCGGGAGGGCGAGCAGCGCGACCCGCCAGAAGAGCGCCTGTCGCTTCATCGTGGTGCGGAGGAGGCTCCGGGATCCGGAACCGACGGACACGGCTCGGACGCTGCGCCGAGCACGGCGGGCGGGGGGCCGGGCAGCGCGACCCGCCGCAAGTGCGCCTGTCGCTTCATCGTGCGGCGGAGGCTCCGGGATGTGCGTGCGGACCCGATGGACTCCGGCCCGAGGCTCACCCGATCGAAGGGATGGGTGAGAACCGGACCTGTGCCGGTCCGATCCTCCTCCCGCGGGTCCGCGACCTGACCGTCCGCTCCCCTGCCCTACTTGCCGAAAACCTCCTTGGCGCCTTCCTCGGTGTCGGCGAGATAGCCCTCGTAGCCGGAGGGATCGTCCATGAAGCGGGCGAACATGGACAGGCCGTGCTCGGCCATGGGCGGGGTCGTGGCCAGATCGTAGTTGAACGCGAAGGTGTCCGCGTTCCCGATCGCTTCAAGCGCCCGCTTCATCACCGAGGTGTAGATGCCCTCGTCCACCCCGACGTTGGGCGACAGCGCGCCCTGCGCCTTCGCCCACGTGGCCTGGGACGCCTTGTCCGAGACCAGGAAGGCGACCAGCTCCTCGGCGTTGGCGCGGTTCGCCGCGTTGCCCGAGATCAGCAGCCCGTCCACCGGCCCCACCACCGCGTTCGGCACCCCCGGCGTGATGGCCGGGAATTCGAAGAAGTCGTAGTCCTCGCCGGCCTTCAGGCCGTTGCCGCCCCAGTACCCGGTGATCCAGGTGCCCATCAGGGTCATCGCGGCGTCGCCGCGCGCCACCTTGTCGGAGGCGTCGGTCCAGTCGTCCGCGTTCGCGTTCGGCGCGAAGTATCCGGCGTCGGCCAGATCCCTCCACAGCCCCATGGCCGCCTTCACCTCGTCGTCGGTGTAGGCCGCCTCGCCGGCCATGAGCTTCGCCCGGTAGCCGGGGCCGGCGGTGCGCAGCAGCAGGTAGTCGAACCAGAACTGGGCGGGCCAGCGATTCTTGGAACCGAGGGCGATGGGAGTGACCCCCCTGGCCTCGAGATCCGCGCAGAGGGTCAGGAATCCCTCCCAGGTGGTGGGGAATTCGGTCACTCCTGCCTCGGCCATGACCTTCGTGTTGTAGAACATCCCGGCGTAGTGGTAGCCGAAGGGCACCAGGTAGCGGGCGCCGTTGTACATGGTCGCCCCGTCCGCCACCGACTTCGCCACCACCGCGTCCAGCCCGCGGGCGGCCCACATCTCGTCGATCGCGCCCAGGTTGCCGGCGTCGGCGACGAACTGGGTGCGGGCGCCGGCCCAATAGCTGAAGACGTCGGGCAGGTTGCCCCCGGCCGCCCGCACCAGGATGCCGGTCTTGAAGTCCTCGTGGCCGATGGGGCTGTCCTTGACCGTGACCCCCGTGGCTTCCCTGAAGTTGCCGAAGATCTCCTCGAGCCCGGCCCGCCCGAGCTCACCGGTGAAGTAGTGGCTGATGGTCACCTCGCCCGCGGCCAGCGCGCCGCCGCTGCCGAACGTCCCCGCCAGCCCGAGCGCACCGGCAAGCGCCACCGCTCTCGGGAATCCGCTTTCTCGCATCGTTCGCCCTCCCCTCTTTCCGATTCGATTCGCGACTCGACAATCGCCCCTTCGTATACGAGACAACCCTCATGAAGCATCCTGCCTGAAGGCATTACGCGCCCGAACTCCGTGCCTGTCAACAAACCCGCATCAACACGAACCCGCCTCAAGGCCGGCGATTCCCGCCGAGCCCGAAAGCGGCCACATGAGCGCCTCGATGCGACACTCGGGCTTCCAGAGTAGCCGCGAAGCCAAACCGTGAAATCGTGCTTCAGAGAGTACGCGGAAATCGCAGTCTCGAGATCAGCAGTTCCCGCCGGGCCCGAAGGTGTCCGCATGAGCCCCGCGACGTGACCCCCGATCCGCCGGAACACCCATGGGACCGGGCCGTGAAATCGTATTCCGGGGCGTTGGCGGGAATTACGGCGACATCACCGTCTCGATTTTCATATCCTTCCCCCCGACCTGCGACGCATGGCGCGCGGGCGAGGACGGCGGCGCAGGAGGTCTGGCCGTGGACACGATTCGGGTCGGTTTCATCGGGACGGGCCGTATTTCGGATCTGCACGCGATCGAGTATCGGGACAATCCGCACGCCCGGATCGTCGCGCTCTGCGATCGAAACGTGGAGCTCGCGCAAGCGCGCGCCCGGGCATGGGGACTCGGCGACGTGGCGATCACCGCGGACTACCGCGAGCTGGTGGCGCTCGATACGGTCGACCTGGTCGAGGTTCTGCTGCCCCACCACCTGCATCTGGAGGCGGCCCTCGCCGCGCTCGCGGCCGGCAAGGCGGTCTCCGTCCAGAAGCCCATGTGCACCACCCTCGCCGACGCCGACCGGCTGATCGACGCGGCCGGACAGGCGGGCCGCCCCTTGCGGGTGTTCGAGAACTTCGTCTTCTACCCGCCGGTGGCCAAGGCGAAGTCCCTGGTGGACGAGGGCGCGATCGGGGAGCCGTTGACGATCCGCGTCAAGAGCAACCCGGGGCGCAGCGAGACCGCGTGGGAGGTCCCCGCGTCCGCCCGGGCGTGGCGCCAGGACACCGGCAAGAACGGAGGCGGCCCCCTGGTGTTCGACGACGGCCACCACAAGTTCGCGCTCGTCCGGCACTTCATGGGGCCGGCCGAGGAAGTGCACGCCTGGATCAGCCACACCACCGCCCCAGGCGGCTTCGTGTTCGACGCCCCGGCCATGATCTCGTTCCGCTTCCCCGGCCACCGCTACGGCAACCTGGAGATCGTCTACTCCCCGGAGCTGGACGTGGTGACCGACCACTATGCGCAGGACGATCGGGTCGAGATCACCGGCACGCAGGGGGTGATCCGGATCAACCGGGGGCACGGGCAGCTCGGCTGCGAGGTGGTGCCTGTTCAGCTCTTCCGCGATGGGATGCTGACCGACTACACCGACATGGAGACCGGCTGGGAGACGAGCTTCGTGCACGCGACGAGGCATGGCATCGAAGCGCTGCGCAACGGCCGCCAGCCTCGACTCTCCGGCCCGGACGGCCGCGAGATCCTGCGCTTCGCGCTCGCGGCCGGGGAATCGGCGCGCACCGGAGCTGCCGTCCGCCTGTAGTCCCTCGGCGGTTTGAATCTCATGAGCACTCCCGCTCCTTGAAGAGGCATGTCTCGATGGCGAGCGTCGGTATCTCGCAAGTCCGCAAGTCGTTCGGCTCCACCGAGGTCATCCACGGCGTCGACGTCGAGATCCCCGACGGCGAGTTCGTCGTGCTGGTCGGGCCTTCCGGCTGCGGCAAGTCGACGCTGCTCCGCCTCATCGCGGGGCTGGAGGAGATCAGCTCGGGCGAGATCTCCATCGGCGGGCGGGTGGTGAACCACGTCCCTCCGAAGGGGCGGGACGTGGCGATGGTGTTCCAGAACTACGCCCTCTACCCGCACATGACGGTGTACGACAACATGGCGTTCAGCCTGCGGCTGCGGCGCGCAAGCCGCGCCGAGATGGACCGGGCGGTCGAGAAGGCCGCGGCCATCCTCAACCTCGGCGATCTCCTCGAGCGCTACCCGCGCCAGCTTTCCGGCGGCCAGCGGCAGCGGGTCGCGATGGGGCGGGCCATCATCCGCGATCCGAGGGTGTTCCTGTTCGACGAGCCGCTGTCCAATCTCGACGCCAGGCTGCGCGTCCGGATGCGCGCCGAAATCAAGGAGCTCCACCTGAATCTGAAGACCACGACGATCTACGTGACGCACGATCAGATCGAAGCGATGACCATGGCGGACCGCATCGTCATCATGAACGAGGGCCTGGTGGAGCAGACGGGCGCGCCGCTGGACCTCTACGACATCCCGGCCAACCGGTTCGTCGCCGGCTTCATCGGCTCCCCCTCCATGAACTTCCTGGAAGGCACGGTACGCGACGGTGCGGTCGAAACACGGACCGGCGTCATCCTCCCGCTTCCGGAACCGCGTAGCGCCGGGAACGGACGCGGGGTCGTCTACGGCATCCGACCCGAGCATCTGGCGCTCGGTTCGGAAGGGTCCGGCATCTCCGTCGAGGTGTCGGTGGTCGAGCCCACCGGCTCGGACACCGTGGTGGTCGGACGCACCACGGGCGGCGATGAAGTCCAGGCCGTATTCCACGAACGGCACGCCTTCGCCCCCGGCCAGCACATCCGCCTGGTGCCCGACCCCGGCCGCGTGCATCTGTTCGAACCGGAAGGCGGCGTCCGGCTACAGGGCTGAGCCGAGGCAGAGGCAGTCCCCGAGACATGTCGGGAACACATGGCGGCGGCGTTCATCCACGTTCGAAGAGGACCACGGAGAAACCGCCTGCCGTGGATCGGTACAGCTCCCGGGAGCGCGGGCGCCTCTGGCGCCTCTCTCGAATGAATCATCCGGCGGGCCTTCGCCCCCGGAGCATCGGCCCGCCACGAGCAAAACGCCCGCGTCCTCCGGATGCGCCGTCCGCGGGCCGCGCACGTTCCCGGAACTCCACTCCGGCGAGCCATCCTCAACGTGGGTGGAGCGCCCGCGCCGTCATCGCCCGCCGCCGCTGCATGAAGATCACGAGGACGACGGCGAGGATCGCCGGCAGGTAGAAGACCTCTTTCGGCATCCGGTCGCGCGGCAGCGCGATCGATGCGATCTCGACGGGATCGTCGGCGTAGAAATCGAAGGTCCGGCCCAGGCTCTCGAACGGCGATCCGGGCAGCGGCTCCTCCAGCCTGGCCTTCCCATCCTTGATCATCAGCAACAATCCGACCTTCTCCAGGCGCGTGGCGCCGTCTTCCGCCGGGGCGCTGCCTCCCGTGGAGGCGCCGGCTCCCGCGTCCCCGAGAGGTACGGTGACGTCGGTGGAGGTCCGGAGATCCGGATCGTTGAAATCCGGGCCGGCGACGGTCACCCGCAGCTCCGTATCCGACGGCCCGGCCGCCGCGGCGTCGAGCACCTCGATGCCCGGACGCAGATCGAAGGGCTCGGAGATCCGGTCCAGCCAGTACCCGGGCCGGAACAGGGTGAACGCCACGAGCAGCAGCAGCAGCGATTCCCAGATCCGGCTGCGCGAGAAGAAATACCCCTGGGTCGCCGACGCGAAGAGCATCATCGCGGCCACCGCGATCAGGAACACGAAGACGCCCTTCCAGACCGTCACGTCGATCAGCAGCAGCTCGGTGTTGAACAGGAACAGGAACGGCAGGATCGCGGTACGGATGTCGTACATGAAGCCCTGTACGCCGGTCCTGATCGGATCGCCGCCGGAGATCGCCGCCGCCGCGAACGCGGCGAGACCCACCGGCGGCGTGTCGTCGGCGAGGATCCCGAAATAGAACACGAAGAGGTGTACCGCCACGAGCGGCACGATCAGGCCGCTCTTCGCGCCGAGGGCCACGATCACCGGCGCCATCAGCGAGGAAACGACGATGTAGTTCGCGGTGGTGGGCAGCCCCATCCCGAGAATGAGGCTCATGATCGCCACGAGCAGCAGCATCAGCATCAGATGCCCGCCCGACAGAAACTCCACGAATTCGCCGACCACCTGGTGCGCGCCGGTCAGCGAGATGGTGCCGACGATGACCCCCGCCGCCCCGGTCGCGACCCCGATCCCGATCATGTTGCGCGCCCCCGACACCATGCCCTCGAACCACTCGCGCGCGCCGCGCCGGAACGCGTCGGCAAGATCGATACCGCCGCGGGTACCGTCGCCGGAGCCGCGCATCCATGCCTTGAGGGGGTGCTGGGTCAGCGAAACCACGACCATCGCGACCGCCGCCCAGAACGCCGAGAGCGCCGGCGACAGGCGCTCCAGCATGATGCACCAGATCAGGATGACGATGGGGAGCAGGTAGAACAGCCCGGACAGCGCGGTCGGGCCGGGCCGGGGAAGCTCGGTGATGGGTGCGTCCGGGGCGTCGACCACCAGATCCGGGGTCCTCGACGCCAGCCACAGCAGGCCGAGATAGATGCCCGCACAGAGGATCGCCACCGCCGCGAACGCGAACCCGGGCATCACGATCTTCATCCATCCGAGCCCGAAGTACACCGCGAGGCCGAGCAGGGAGATCCCGATGAACCCGCTGAGAAAGCCGATCGCCTTGTGCGCGAGGGTCATCGTCGCCGGCGGCCTCGGGAGCCCCTTGAGATCGAGCTTCATCGCTTCGAGGTGCACGATGTACACGAGCGCGATGTACGAGGCGACGGCGGGGATCAGCGCGTGCTTGATGATCTCGGGGTAGCTCACCCCGGTGAACTCGGAGATCAGGAACGCCGCGGCGCCCATCACCGGCGGCGTGAGCTGGCCGTTGGTGGATGACGCGACCTCCACCGCCCCCGCCTTCTCCGCGGAGAAGCCGGTGCGCTTCATCAGCGGGATGGTGAACGTCCCGGTGGTCACGGTGTTCGCGATCGACGAGCCGGAGTAGATCCCGCTCATCGCCGAGGCGACCACCGCGGCCTTGGCCGGCCCGCCGCGGAAGTGGCCGAGCAGCGAGAACGAGAGCTTGATGAAGTAGTTGCCCGCCCCCGCCTTCTCCAGGATCGCCCCGAACAGGACGAACAGGAAGATCATCGACGCCGACACCCCCAGGGCGACCCCGAAGACCCCTTCGGTCTGGATCCAGTAGTGCCACATCGCCTTGCCGAACGACGCCCCCTTCCAGCGGATCGCGTCCGGCAGCAGCTCCGAATGCCCGAAGAACACGTAGAGCACGAACACGCTCGCGACCACCACCAGGGGCAGCCCGAGCGCGCGGTACACCGCGGTCCCAAGCACGATCATCCCCACGCTCGCGGCGATCAGGTCGCTCGGCCCGGGGACCCCGGCCCGGACCGCGATGTCGTCCTTGAACACGAGGAGATAGAGGCAGGAGGCGGCCCCCAGTGCCGCCAGGACCCAGTCGTACCAGGGGATCGCATGGCGCGGACTCGTCTTGAACAGCGGGAAGGCGAGCGCCGCGAGGAACATGGCGAACGCGAGGTGGATGAAGCGGGCCTGATCGGTGTTGACGATGACGTTGACCCCGGAGAGGTCGGTCAGCCAGAAGGGGATGTTGGAGGAGATGTAGAGCTGGAACAGGGACCAGACGAACGCCAGTCCGATGATGAACCTTCCCTCCCAGCCGTCGGGGTCGCGGCCCCCGGTATCGACCTGCGCGACCAGATCGCCGGCGCCGGCCGTGCCGATCTTCGACTGCGTCACTCTCGCCCTCCCCTCTTCCCTCGGGCGCCGGCGCGCGCGGGGCCGGGCGACGGCGATGCACGACCGGCGGAAGTCTGTGTTCCCTCGATACGACCGGCCGGCGGAACCGGCGCCTGCCGATCGCGCCGTACGCTACGGCGGCTCCATGACCGCCGGCTGGAACCCTGCCGGCTCGATGCGCCTGCCTGCCGCTTCGACGGAACGGGCAGGCGCCAAGCCGAACCGCATGCGCCCGATCGAAGCGGCGGATGGCCGCCGCCCCGATCGGCCACCGCCGGTCCTGCCTACATCCAGCCCCGCTCCTTGTAGTACTTCTCCGCCCCCGCGTGCAGCGGCGCGGAGAGCGAATCCCTGATCATCTCCTGCTCCTTCAGGTTCGCGAACGCCGGGTGCAGCTTCCTGAACTGGTCGAAGTTGTCGAAGACCGCCTTGACGACGGTGTACACGACCTTCTCCGAGACCTTGGCGCTGGTGACGAAGGTCGCGCCCACGCCGAAGGTCATCACGTCCTTCTCGTTGTTGTACATCCCGGCCGGGATCATGGCGGTGCGGTAGTAGGAATTGTCGGCCACGAGCTTGTCGATGACGGGCCCGGTCGCGTTCACGAGATGGGTCGGACAGGTCGCCAGCGACTCCTGGGTGAGCGCGGAGGGATGGCCGACGAGCCAGAAGTAGGAGTCGATCTTGTTGTCGCAGACGGCCTGCCCGGTCTCCGCCGATTTCAGCTCCGACGCGAGCCTGAGGTCGCTGCGCTTCCAGCCCATCGCTTCCTCGAGAACCTCCCAGGTGCCGCGCGTCCCCGAGCCGACGTTGCCGATGTTGACCCGCTTGCCCTTCAGATCGGTGATGTTCATGACCCCGGAGTCGTCGCGGGCGATGATGGTGACGGGCTCCGGGTGCACGGAGAACACCGCCCGCAGATCCTCGAACTTGCCCTTGTCCTCGAACTTCGAGGTGCCGTGATAGGCGTGGTACTGCCAGTCGGACTGCGCGACGCCGAACTCCAGCTCGCCGGCCCGGATCGTGTTGATGTTGTAGATCGAGCCGCCGGTCGATTCGGCCGAGCAGCGGATCCCGGTCTCCTTGCGCATCTTGTTCACCAGCCGGCAGATCGCGCCGCCGGTGGGGTAGTAGACCCCGGTGACGCCGCCGGTGCCGATGGAAATGAACTGGTCCGCGGCCTGCGCGCCGCCGGCGCCGAGCGCCGCGGCCAGCGCAGCCGCCGTGATGTATCCGAGCTTTTTCATGTCGGAGCCTCCCGCTCTATGTTGAAATGACGTGACTGCCTTGCCCGAAGGCATGCGGACACCTTACCTCATCAGTCCATCCGCCGCACACCGGCGCGGTCACATTCCTGTCATCGGCGGACCGTAGGCTGCGTAACGCCGGTCACCCGGCGGCGGGCCGGCACACCCCGCTATCCGTCCGCCCCCCTCTTCCGCACCTTCCCCCAGGTATCGCGCAGGGTGACGGTACGGTTGAACACCGGTGCCCCCGGCGCGTGGTCCCTGGAATCGGCCACGAAATAGCCGAGGCGCTCGAACTGAAAGCGCGCGCCGGGGCCTGCGAGGGCAAGCGCGGGCTCGATCACGGCGGACTCCAGCACCTCCAGCGAATCCGGGTCGAGCTGTTGCGCAAGGCGCTCCACGTCGTGGTCCGGCGCCGGATCCCGGAACAGCCGGTCATAGAGCCGGACCGTCGCCCGTACCCCCCGGCGCGCGCACACCCAGTGGACGGCGCCCCTGACCTTGCGGCCGTCGGGCGCCTTGCCGCCGCGCGATCCGGGGTCGTAACGGCCGCGTATCTCGACCACCGTCCCGGTCCGGGGATCCCTGACGACGCCGGTGCAGGTGACGAGGCAGGCGTAGCGCAGCCGCACCTCGCGGCCGGGCGCGACCCGGAAGAACTTGCGCGGCGGATCCTCCATGAAGTCGTCGCGCTCGATGAACAGCTCGCGCGAGAACGGCACCTCGCGGACGCCCAGCGACGGGTCCGCGGGGTGGTTCGGGGCCTCGAAGATCTCGACCGCATCTTCCGGATAATTCTCGATGACGAGCTTCAGCGGGCGCAGCACCGCCATTGCCCGTGGCGCCACGGGATCGAGGGCGGTCCGGACGCAGATCTCAAGCCGCTCGAATTCCACCGCGCTCTCGTTCTTGGTCACCCCGACCCGCTCGCAGAAGTCGCGCAGAGCCCCCGGGGTGAACCCGCGCCGGCGCATGCCCGCGATGGTAGGCATGCGCGGGTCGTCCCATCCGTCCACGTATCCGCCGTCCACCAGCCGGGTGAGATAGCGCTTGCTCATCACGGTGTGGGTCAGGTTCAGCCGGCCGAACTCGATCTGGCGCGGCGGCGAGGGGACGTCGAGCACCTCGAGGAACCATTCGTAGAGCGGGCGGTGATCCTCGAACTCCAGGGTGCACAGCGAATGGGTGACGCCTTCGATGGTATCCGACAGCGCCTGGGCGAAGTCGTACATCGGGTAGACGTGCCAGACGTCGCCGGTCAGCGGATGTGGGGTGTGCATGATGCGGTAGATCACCGGGTCCCGGAGGTTCATGTTCGGGGACGCCATGTCGATCTTCGCCCGCAGCACGTGGGCGCCCTCCTCGAACTCGCCGTCGCGCATGCGCATGAAGAGGTCGAGACTCTCGCCGGATGGACGGGAGCGGTAGGGGCTGTCGAGCCCGGGCTCGGTGAGGGTGCCCCGGTAGGCGCGAATCTGACCGGGGTCGAGGCTGCACACGTACGCGTGCCCCGACTCGATCAGCCGCACCGCGTAGCCGAACAGGGATTCGAAGTAGTCGGAGGCGTGACGCAGGCGCTCGCCCCAGTCGAATCCCAGCCAGCGGACGTCGCCCCGGATCTCCTCCATGAAGTCGATCCGCTCCTTCGTCGGATTCGTATCGTCGAAGCGCAGGTAGCACGCGGCTCCGGGGTAATCGCGCGCAATGCCGAAGTTCAGGCAGATCGACTTCGCATGCCCGATGTGGAGACAGCCGTTGGGCTCGGGCGGAAACCTGGTCACGACGCTTCCCGGCACCTTTCCCGCCGCAATGTCGGCGTCGATCGCCTGGCGGATGAAATTCGCGGGCACCCCGTCCTGCGCCGCCGCACGGGTCTCCTTCGTCTCAGCCATCCCCTGCTCCATGTCCGATGCGCGGTTGCATGGTACCGATACCGTCAATCACGTGACACGGATTGTTGGTGAGCCGACTTCGAGTGGGTATACTGCGCCGCGTCTTGCGCCGCGACGGCATTCACCGGCCGGGAACCGCGACGCCGAGACGGACACCCACCTTGATGCCGTCGGGACAGGAAACGAATGAAACGCAAGATGCTGATCGGCGCCGCGGTGACGGGAATTGCGCTCGCCCTCGCGACGCCGGTGCACGCGGCGGGAGACGCCGCGAAGGGAAAGGTGAAATCCATCACCTGCATGGGCTGCCACGGGATCCCCGGCTACCATAACGCGTATCCCAACTATCCGGTGCCGCGGGTGGGAGGGCAACATCCCGAGTACATCGTCGTCGCGCTCAAGGCGTACAAGTCCGGGCAGCGAGACCACCCGACGATGCAGGCCCAGGCCGCGTCGCTCAGCGAACAGGACATGCAGGACATAGCGGCGTACTTCGCATCGGCGACCGGCGAATGACCGCACGTCGATGCCGAGATTCGCTCGTTCCATACGTTTCCCGGAGGCTCCGATGACCCGCATGCTCCTCATCCTTGCCGCCGCGACCGGCGTCGCGTTCGGGCAGGCGGCAACCGCCGCCGGCGACCCGGCGGCCGGCAAGGAGAAGGCCGCACTATGCCAGCAGTGCCACGGACTCGATGGAAACGGCCCGACCCCCCAGTTCCCGAAGATCGGCGGGCAGCATGCGAAGTACATCGTGCAGTCGCTCGAGGACTACAAGACGGGGGCGCGGCAGGACCCGGTCATGGCCGCTTTCGCGGCGGCTCTGTCCAGGCAGGATCGAGAGGACCTGGCCGCTTGGTACGCGAGC
Source organism: uncultured Gammaproteobacteria bacterium (assembly GCA_958295465.1). Classification (GTDB taxonomy): domain Bacteria; phylum Pseudomonadota; class Gammaproteobacteria; order HK1; family HK1; genus HK1. Next base: position 3,862,901 of record OY282353.1, on the reverse strand, counting down.
CAGGGTGGAGGGCTCTACACCATCGAGTTCAACGAGTAGTTGCGGCGTAACGTCGCGGCCGGGATTCCGGTCGAGGCGCCGCACCCCTTGCCCGGCAGCGCCGGGCACGTCTCCGGCCGGAATGCCTGCGGCCACATCCACACCGCATGACGACACCGCCGGCCCGGTGTGTGGCGGACGTTCCTTACCGGGAGCGCGTCCTTCCCGCTCGTAGCCGGCGGGGCGCTCGCGATCCGTTGCCCCCGAGGCCCGACCGTCCCCGGCGGGCGCGGCTACTCGCCGGGAAGTGAGTTGTGGGTGCCGTCACAGAACGGCGCGCCGCCGGTGCGCTTGCAGCCGCAGAGCCAGACCTTCTTCGCCTCGGCCAGCGAAAGCTTCACCGGCGTGAACCCGATGTCCTTGTGCGAACCGTCGCAGAAGGGCTGCCGGGACGACTTCCCGCATCGGCACCAGAAGTAATCGCCGGCTTCCAGCTCGACCCCGTAGGGGGCGCGTTGCGCAATGACTGGCTCATTCATTTCGATCCGACTCCCGTGAGGTTTGAGAGACCCGCCTGACCACCCCGCTCCGATCCCGTCGGACCCGTGCTTCGCAGTATAGCCCCGGAGCCGGCCGAATGCCGTGCGCCCGGACAAGCTCCGGAGGCATTCGCCTGCAGGCGCGGGGCGATTCGTGCGCAAATCCCCAGCCCATCCGTACGGAGCCGGCAGCGGGTGAATGCGGCCCTGTCCCTCCCCCGCCGCTCCGACCCGCCCGAGCGCAGCCCCGCTCATGAATCCGACCCGGCGGCCGAATCGCTGCATGTAGAGCGACGCGGGGAACGGGAACGACATCGTGGCGAGGAACTGCAGTCCCGATGGAACCGTCGCGAGACCGGCCGAGGCGCGAGCGCAAGGCCCACCAGCGCCGACACCGCGGCCAGCAACGACACTCCGGGCGTGAACGGTCCGGCACGTGGCGGGCAATGCGACGCCGATCTCGAACCGGGGGATCGACACCCTCAGATTCGCTTGCCTTGCAATTGTTCGCGAAGCCGCTCGACCTGGAACCGGGCGCCCCGTGCGTGCGGGTGGATCTCCAGCACCTTCTCGAACGCGTGGAGCGCACCCTCCTCGTCTCCGCGCTCGAGAAAGATCAATCCCATCCCCGAGATCGCGCCGAAATGGCGTGGCTCGAGGGCGAGGGTGCGCTCGATGTCGCGCACCGAATCCTCATGGCGATCCATGAGGTAGTAGACGGTCGCCCGCTTGTTCCATGCCTCCGCGAAAGCCGGGGCGGCGAGTATCAGATCGGTGAAACGCCCGACCGCATCGCGGAGCCGATTCGCGCTCACGGCCTCGATACCTTGCACCATGAGCTCGTTCAGCGTCGAATCTCCGCCATCCAGCCAGATCTGCCAGATGGTGGCTTCGATCGCGAGGGCCGCCGCCGCATCCGGAGCGCCGGCGAGCGCGACGAACAACTCCCCGAGACGCGGATCCCGTTGATCGGCGATCGAGCTCATCGGCCCGGCGAGCAGCACCACCAGCAACATACCCGCGAGCACGCGCACGAGGCCCCCCACCGGCGCGGTTTCCCGGCGGTCACCGACCCCCGCCCGCGTCACGACCACGTGGATCATCGCATGGTCACGAGCTCTTCCGCGCTCGTCGGATGGATCGCCACCGTATCGTCGAGGTCGCATTTGCGGGCGCCCATCCTCACCGCGACCGCGAACCCCTGCATCATCTCGTCGGCGCCCTCTCCGATCACGTGGCAGCCGACGACGCGTTCCTCGCCGCCCACCGTGACCAGCTTCATCGCCGTCGTGCGAGGATGGTCGGAGAATGCGTAGTACATCGAGTTGAATCGCGTCTTGTACACCTTGACCGCATCACCGTGGTCGGATCGAGCCTGTGCCTCGGTCGCGCCGACGGTGCCGATCGGGGGATGGGTGAAGATGACGCTCGGGATGCAGTCGTAGCTGAGCCTTCGATTCGCCTGCCCGCCGAACAGGCGGTCCGCAAGTCGCCGGCCCGCCGCGATGGCGACCGGCGTCAGCGGCGCACGACCGGTGACGTCCCCGATCGCGTAGACCCCGTCGATTGACGTGCACTGAAACTCGTCGGTGATGACCGCGCCGCCCGGCGATGTGTCCACGCCGGTGGCCGCCGGATCGAGTGGGGCGATGTTGGGTTTGCGCCCGACCGCCCACAGGACCGAATCCACCGCCTCGATCGACGTACCGTCGGAGATTCGGACGGTCAGCGTGTTGCGGCGTTCATCGCGCTCGATCATCTCCAGCTCGCATTCGGTCAGAATCTCGATGCCGTCGTCGCGCAACGCGATCATCAGCTCCGTGCTCAGCATCTCGTCGAAGACGCGAAGCACCCGGTCACGACGCAACACCATGGTGACCTCGCTGCCGAGCGCCCGGAGCACCCCTGCGAGCTCGACCGCAACGTACCCGCTGCCAGCCACGACCACCCTGCCCGGGCGCTCCTCGAGCTCGAAGAAGCCGTCGGACGTGATCCCGAGCTCCGCTCCCGGCACCGGCGGCACGGATGGCAGCCCCCCGGTCGCGATCACCACATGGTCGGCGGACAGGCGGGTATCGCCCACCGCGACGGTGCGCACGCCCACGAAACGGGCGGTGCCTTCGTAACGCACGACACCTTCGGTCTCCAGCCGGCGGGCATAGATCCCGTTCAGCCGCTCCACATAGGCGTCGCGGGCGTGCTTGAGCGCCGGCCAACTGAACCCCTCGCGGGAGACGTCGAATCCGTATCCCGCGTACTCGCCCATCGTATGGCCGAGAGACGCCGCGTACCACATCAGCTTCTTCGGGACACAGCCGACGTTGACGCAGGTGCCGCCGAGCCGGCCATGCTCGACGACCGCGGCCCGCGCGCCGTGGCCGGCGGCTCTGACCCCCGCCGCGATTCCTCCGCTGCCGCCGCCGATAGCGAGAAAGTCGAAGTGGTTCTCCGTCATCTCATGCTCCGCGGTCGGCATCGAGCCTCGAGCCGACGCAGCCCGTCCTCCCGAACGTCGGTGCGGCTCCGTCCGCCAAGGCTCACCCGCAGCCTGCCATGACGACCAGGGGGCCGTGGCTCCGCGGGGCGGATACCCGCGGCGTCCGGAGAATCTCGCTCGATCGAGCGGTTCAAGGAGAGCGCCCGCGGGGTGAATCATGCTCGGGGGATGATCCGATCCGGACGGATTCGAGAGGCTCCGGTGCGGAAGTCATCGTTCGGGCCGATTCCCGACTCCTCTCTACAACAGGGAAGGGAGCGGCGCAAGCTCCGGGCAATGCGCCTTCCCGCCGGCCGCGACGGGTGCTCCGGCCGTCTCATGGCTCCGGCACGTCCTTCCGTCTGACCGGGGTCACCTCGAGGCCGACGTTCAGAATGGTGTAACGCTCGATGCCCGTGTGGACGGAGAGCCAACCGACGGTCTCGGCCAGGGAGTGGAAGCGGAAACGAAAGCCTCGCTCGTCATCGCCCGCGCCCTCCGGGAACACGAGGCCGAACGCCTCGCCTCGAGACCCGTCCAGCACCTCGCGCAACAGTCGCAGCAATCGGCCCCTGCCGAAGAGATCGGCGGCCACCAGCCGGCCCGGTTCGGATGATTGGCGATCCTCTTCGTCAGGCTCGATCTCGAAGCCGTCCAGCTTGACGGCGGCGGGTCGAACCTCCAGCGTCGCCATGTCGAAGCCGTCGCCATGCTCCAGGTAGCTCAGGCGTGCGCCCGCGAGACGGAACCCTTTCGCGGAGCCGGTCACTCCCCGACTCCGATCCTCGGACTCGTCCCGGCTCGCGGAGAGGTCGATCAGCAGGACGCCTTCGGCGCCGGCGACCTCCAACCGTCCGCCCTCGACCACGGCGGCGGTGCTGGTACCGATGCCGAGCCCGCGTGCGAGCCCGAGCTGGCGCATGGCCACCAGGATTTCGGCAAAGCGTCCCGCGGTGAAGACGTGTTGGTCGACAAGCCATCCTTCCCCCATCAGCCCAAGCCCCCGATGGAACCGCGCGGGAGGGATACGGCCTTTCGTGAGCGCCTCCAGGGCATCGATCCCGGTGAAGAGTCCGGCGGCTCCCGGGATGCCTCCGACGACGGTGCCGCCCGCCGCGTACACCTCGGCGACGGCGGCGGCCATCGGGGTCGGTGAGCCGTCCGGGCGAAAGAGCACCTCGGCGAGACGTTGCGGCGCCCCACCGACGAAGAAGACCCCCGCCGCTTCGCGTACCTTCCCGACCAGTACCGGATCGCCGGTCGCGCGCCGGTGGTCGACCCCGAATTCGGCGGGATCGACCGCGACGGGAAGGAGCTCGGCGAACGCGCCGTGGCGCTCCAGTGCACGCCGCGCGAAGCCGCCGTAGAGCTTCGGTCTGCCGCTGGCGGCGGCGATGATCACCAGATCGGGGGCCTGCCCGACGATGCGGCTCCAGACATTGCGCTGGTTGAAGGGCAGTACGCCGCCGACCAGGATCACCGTCCCCGCGTCCGACTCCGGCTCCGGGATGCCCGGCCGCGGCCATCCAGGCCACGGGAGCGCGAGCATCAGGAGCAACGTCGCCGTCGCCGTCCCGGACTTCCCGCCCGGGCGCGCTACGAGGACGCGCGATATCCTGAAGATGGACGGCACGGGCATTCACTCCCCCGGAGCGGTGATACGTGCATACAGGCGCGGCAGCACCGTGGGCAAGGCATCGGGACGGGAGAACACCGCGTAGTGTCCGGGTCCGAACAGATACGGCAGCCAGGCCCGCCCGCGCCGGTCGATAGTCAACCCGAAGCAATGCAACCCGTGCCCGCGCATCTCCTGCAATGCGCGCCGGGTGTCATCGAGTGCATAGCGGCCTTCATAGCGGTCGATCGGGTCGTGGGGGCGTCCTTCGGTGATGACGAGCATCGGCGTGGGCGAAATCCGCCGCCTGCGGCTGCGTTGACCCGCACCTCCTGCCCCTCCCAGTCAGTGGTTCAGCAGCGTGGGGCCGGCTCGCCGCTCGGTTTCCATCAGCTCGGTGGCCTCGAAGGCGTTGAGCACGAAGAGCGCGATGACCACGAAGACCAACAGCAGCACCAAGGGCAGCCCGAAACGCAGGAAACGATCCATGGAAAGAATGACTCGGCTTTCAGTTCGTGCCGGTTCCGGTCTTCAGCCCCTGAATCCTGAACATTCTCACCGCGACGGGGAGTCGTTGTCGGGGGCGTCTTGCGCCCGCCCGCGCCAGGCGAGGGCGATCATGACCAGGAAAGGGATCAGCACGGCTCCGAGGAACACGAAGTAGAGGGTCCACGGCACCGCCAGGGACATCTTGACGTAGACGTAGGGGTTGTTGTCCTGGCACCACCCGGCGGCGCTCGACAGGAGGCAGAGCAGTGCCAGCCACCCCACACGGTGCTTCCGACGCATGGCGCCGCCATGTGTCAGCCGGTAATGGCTCACGCGCGACCGTGCACGGTCCACGTCACTCATGGCCGCCCCGACGCTCGCAGGTGACAGCGTACCCCCGGAGGCTCACGCCGGACATGGCCGGTGTGCCCCGCATCGGCATGTGACGGCGCATACCCGACCCTGTACGGTTCACGACGAACACGAGCTGCGCAGGGCACGGTTCACGCGGGGCGTGGGCTACGCCGCGTCCTTCAGCAAGCGCTGCATTTCTTCCTCCAGCAGGGCGATCTCGGTCTGTCCCGGGAACACCTTGCTGACCCTGCCCCGGCCGTCCACCATGAAGGTCCAGGGCTCTCCGGTCACCCCCCACTCCACCCAGACCGCGTTGTCCTTGTAGCCGTCCACGTGGACGAACGCGAACCGGTCGCCGTATTTTTCCTGCATGATCTGGATGCGCACGATCTGGTCCACGCACATGGTGCAGTGCTGGGGCGTGCCGAACACGACGAGGAAGGGCTTGCCCCGATCGAGCAGGTCGGCGATTTCCCAGCGGTACAGATCCACCCGGGTGTCCATGCTCGACACCCGATACCAGTCGGCCGAATCGGCCACGATGCGGTTGCGGCTCCTGGGAACCTGGTCGCCGACCCCGACCTTGGCGTGCAGAACGCCGCGCCCCGCCTCCTCCCCGCATCCTGCCAGGAGGGCGGCGCCCGCGCCGAGGACCACGGCCAGCAACGCCGCCGGCAGTGCGGACCTCGACGTTGACGTGATCGGCAAGGCGCCCGGACTCCGGGACGCCCATCTGCATATGAACATCGGTATCATGTCCGGCATCGGTGGATCTCCCGCCCTCGGAGGGGAACGGCAATGGAAACGGAAACCATCAGCTTCGCCGTGAAGATCGCTCTCATCATCTTCGGCCTCGGTGGTGTCGTCGCTCTGGCCATCGTGCCCTGGGCGTGCATCGGGACCGGACTCTACGACAAGGACAAGAAATATCAATAAGTCCCGATCTTCAGCGCCCGGCCCGGCGGCCCGCCCCGATCACCGCGGATCGATGATGCGGCCGTCGGCGTCGAGCTCCCGCAGCGCTCCGAGATAAGCCACCAGGGCGTCCAGCTCGCCGGCTTCCAGCGTGTCATAGGCGGGCATGCGCAGCCGGTAGGGCCTGTCGCCGACGCCCGGCCGCGGCGAGCGCAGATACTCCCCGAGCCAGACCCGATCCCGCCGGCTGCCCGCCCCATCGAGTGCCGGGCCATAGCCGGTTCCATTGCCGAACAGCTCGTGACACGACAGACAGCCCTCGCGTCTGAAGATCACCTCTCCGGCTCTCGCCGGCGCCGATTCCATGTACACGAAACGCACCGGCGGGGGTTTGAAGTAGATCAGCGTCCCGACGACAACGGCATAGACGGCGATGACGGCAACACCAACCAGCACCATCCTCTCCGCAAGCCGAAGCTTCACGGGGCCGTTCCCCGACGCCGACCGCCGGCTCTCACCGGTGATCGGTCCCCTGCACGTCGGGCGCCCCGCGATTCGGGTTGCTCAGCGATGCCGGCAACCCGCGCTCACCGGGCGGTGACCCATCGGTCGGACCATGTCCCTCCCCGCACCCGTCCGCTCCGAACCGCTACCGGCTCTGCTCCATGTCCTGCGCCTTTCGCACCCGCCCGCGCGATGCACCGGATCAGGCGTCGTACCGGTCGTCGTCTCCCTCGGTGAATATCTGCCCCTTGATGTCCTCGTCGAACTGGTTGTGCTGGTAGGCCCAGAAGATGGCCAGCACGATGCCGACCAGCATCACGAGCCCGGTCGCCGCCCAGATGTATGGAATCAGCACCTCACCCATGTCCTGCCCTCCCGAGCCGTCAGCCCTCGTCCTTCACCACCGCCTCCGGCGGCGGCCGGGGGTGGTTCGGCGAGCCGGGATTCGCCTTCAGTCCGGCCAGAAAAGCGACCAGCAGGGCGCGCTCGCCGGTGCGTAGCGTACGGAAATCCGGCCCGAGGCTGCCGTCGTGGGCGGTGCCCGGCACCAGGGCGGCGGGATCCCGGAAGTATTCCGCAAGCCACTCCCGCGTCCGGCGCGTCCCCTCGCCGTCGAGCACCGGCGCGACGCCGATCTCTCCGACCCCCAGCGCACGGTGGCAGCTATTGCAGCCCATGCGCCGGTACAGGACGTGGCCCTCGAGGCCCGCCTCGTCCCATTCGTAGTAGTTGCGCGGCTTGGCCGGCTCCGTGTCGCCGAACTGGCGCACGCCCTTGCCGACCGCCGCCACCGCGACCAGTACGGCGAAGCCGAACATCAGCTTTTCCCCCAGCTTCATGCGTGTGTGCGCGTGCGCCCGCCGATCTTCAGAACACGACGTGGAAGAGCAGCTCCACCGCGGCATACACCACCACCAGCAGGATCCCCACCACGCTGATGGTGAGGATGATCCGCTCGCCGCGCTTCAACCCCGCCAAGGGACCGGTGACGAACCGCGACATGACCACGTAGACCACGGCCGCAATCAGGATCAGCGCAAAGATCAGCGCCGAGATGGTGTCCGTCAGCTCCACCGCGCCGTTCGGCGCCGGCCGGTCTCGTCAGTCCCGCGCGCCCTCCCCGTCCCCGCGCTCATTCTCCTTGCGTTCCCTTGCCTTCCGCACGTTGATGGTCCAGACCACGCCCGCGATGCCGCACAGGATGATGATGATCTGCAGCATGATCATGTAGTAGCCCCAGTCCCACCACGGCTGCGCACCCGTCGCACTCACGAAGGTGGTGGTCACCGAGTCGTAGCGCTGGCCGAACCCCGGCCACGGCATGGTCCACAGGAAGGCCTGGAACACCGTGACCGCGACGATCATGATGAGCCACCAGGGGATCTTGCCGTTGCCCTCCCTGATCCCGTCGTAGTCTTCGTCGGAGAAGCGCCCGAAGACCTCCCCCTTGTCCTCCAGCTCGTCGTATTCGTGTTCGATTTCGGCCATCGTACGGTCCCCTCGGGGCGGATCAGTGCAGGCTCTCCAGGAACGCGATGATCGCGTCCAGCTCTTCGTCGGTCAGGTGCTTGAACGCGGGCATGATGGAGCCCGGGGTGACGGCGCGCGGATCGCGGTGGTGCACGTAGTGCCACGCCTTCACCCGGTTGCGGCTGGCGATGTGCAACAGATCGGGCGCCTTGCGGTCGGAGCCGAACAGGCTGGGGGATTCGCCCTGCACGTCGCCGGCGAGCGGCGGCTCCCCGAAGTAGGCCCAGTCCTGGGTCTGCTCCGGGAGCAGGGTGTGGCACCACCAGCACCCTTCCCGGATGAAGATGACCTTGCCCTTGCCCGCCAGCGTCGGGGCGTGGTTGCCGGTCATCCAGGGGTCGTGCACGGACCAGGCGGAATGCCCCCAGATCTTCTCCTTCTCCCTGGCCAGCTCGGTCGGCGGGATCTGGCTCATGTAGGTGGAGCCCCCGACCACGGTGATGGCGATGGACGCGAAGATGACCACCACCAGAAGGCAACAGCCGACGACGTATTTGGGGGGCATGTCTGCTGACCTCCGAATCACGCGGCGGCCGGGGCCGGCGTGGGGGCGGCGGGCGTCTCCGGCACGATCTTCTTGCCGTAGCGTGCCGTCATCCACATGTTGTAGAGGAAGATCGGCTGGGCAAAGATGATCAGGGAACCGAAGAGCACCCTGCCGACCATGTACGGATGGGTGGCGACCACGGACTGGATGTAGGGGATCTCGTACACCTTGGCCGCCCCCTGCACCAGTCCCGCCGCGGTGAGCACGGCCCAGAACCCGAGGAAGCCGATGGCCATCATCCAGAAGTGCAGGCGCGCCAGCTTCTCGCTGTAGAGCTCGCGCTTGAGCAGCTTGGGCAGGCCGTAGTAGATGGCCCCGATCTCGATGAAGGTCGAGAAGCCCAGCAGGGCCAGGTGGGCGTGGGCCACGATCCAGTGGGTGCCGTGGATGTACCAGTTCAGCGCGCGGGTCTGCTGAAACGCACCCTGGATGTTGAGAGGTATCGCGAACAGCACGCCGGTCAACGCCCACTGCAACGGAATGCTGCGGGTGAACATCCACCACTTGTCCTTCATGGTCATCAGCATGTTCACGACGAAGGCCAGCGCCGGGATCATGATCAGCACCCCCGACACCGAGGCGAAGGACTTCAGCCACTCGGGGATCGGCGCCCCCATCAGGTGGTGCGCGCCGGGGGTCGAGTAGAAGGCGGCGATCGACCAGAAGTGCAGGTGCCCGATCTTGTGGCTGTACAGCGTGTTCCCGGAGACCTTGGGGATGATGTAGTACGCGATGGCGGCGGAGACCGGGGTGATCCACAGGCCGAGGATGTTGTGGGCGTGCCACCAGGTCATGTAGGCCTCGCTCAAGCCCGTGACCGGGAAGAAGTCCGGCACCGCGCCGATGAAATAGCTCAGGATGATGAACAGCAGCGACGCGCCGAAGAACCACAGGGTGACGTACAGGCCGTCGGCCCGACGCCTCAGCATGGTCATCCAGATGTTGACGGCCAGCGGGCCGAACACGAAGAGCAGGATGTAGGCGTCCAGCGGCCAGATCAGATCCTGGTACTCGCGTCCGGTGGTCATCCCGTTGATCAGGGTGAAGAACACGAAGACCATGCCCAGGTTCCAGGCCCAGCAGTTCCACACCCCGAGCTTCTCGCTCCACAGCCTGGTCTTGCAGAGCGCCGGGGTCATGTAGCACATGGCCCCGGCGAAGGCCATGGAGATCCAGCCGAAGATCACGAAGTGCACGTGCACCGGACGGATGCGGCCGAAGTGCAGCCACGGGACGTCGTTGGGCAGGATGTCCGGCCAGGCCAGGCGCATCGACGTGCCCAGGGCCATGAGCACCCCGATGTTCAGCATCACGATGGACGAGAAGAAGAAATGCTTCGCCGCCGTGCCCTCGGCGTAGTCCCTGTCGGTCAGGAATCTTTCAATCATGTCCCCTGCCTCCGTTCGGGCGGCGCCGGACTTGGCTACTTGCCCTGGCGCACCATGACGGAATTCATGAACCAGAAGCTCAGCGCCGACAGCACCCCGGTCACGAGGGTAATGGCGAACCCCCAGACCAGCAATCCGGTCCAGTCGTCGTGGCTGCGCATGCCCATGAGGGGAAGGAACGCAAGCTGGAACACGGTTCCGATGCCGATGCCGACCATGAAGCCGCTGTACAGGATGTTGACGAGACGGTGCATGTCAGCCTCCGCGCTTGTTCGCCACCGTCAGCAGGACGTTGGAGATGAACGCCCAGTAACCGAAGCCCATGAGGAAGGCGGTGGTGATGATCAGGACATGGTGGACCGATCCTACTGCGTTCAGCGCCTCGGCGTTGGTCATGCCGCCGTGGATCATGTTCCCCTCCACGATCCCCAGCCCCACGAGCGAGAAGAAGAAACCGAGCACCCCCACGGTGGACAGCCAGAACGAGGCGCCGGCCAGCGCGGGGCTGTACACGCTTCGTCCCACCAATCCCGGCAGTACGTAGTAGATGAGTCCCATCATGCCCATGGTCACGCCGCCCACCAGGTTGATGTGCGCGTGTGCGAGGGGGTCGATCAGATGTCCCGCCGGTCCGGCTTCCCGCAGCCACTGGGCGACGCCCGGGAAGGTCTGGATCACCCCCTGGACCGTGCCGATGAACAGGTGGATGACGGACAGCACCAGAAAACGGAGGACGACGTGACCCTCCGCCCGGACCTCGCCCCGCGCGCGTGCGGCGGCGGAGTGCCCGGCTCGGCCGCCGATGTCCGCCACGGCGCTCACGGGGCGGTCCGCGTGCTCTCGACGCGGCCGAGGTGCCGCACGTAATCAAGCACCTGGCCGCGCTGGAGGTCGGAAAGGCGATCCTTCCAGCCTCTCATCGCGGTGCCGGGGATGCCTTCGCCGATCGCCGCGTGGAGCCGTTCGTCGCTACGCCCCCTCGTTCGCTCGCCGGTGAGGTCCGCGGGGCGGGGCGTCATGCGGTAGGCCCATTCTCCGTATCCGCGGCCGGACGCTCCGTGACAGGGGAGGCAGAGCTGGGCGTAGTAGCTGCGGCCCCGCTCCAGGTCGGCGATGTTCGCGCCCCGGTTCAGCACGTCGAAGTTCACGGGCTGCGCGACCTTCATGGGAGGCTCCGCCATCGGCTGTTCGGGTACGAAGGCCAAGGCGGCCAGCGCGAGCACGACGGCGAGGACGAGGCCGGCGCAGAAGATGATGGTGGTGGAAGCCGCATCGCTCACCGACTCGTTCCCAGACCGCCGCCGCGCACCTGCCTCTGCATCGCCTGTGCTCCCGCCGCTACTTCGTCAACTCGACGTCGAGGGCCGTCGTCTCTCCCGCCGTGACGGTGATCGGGACCTCGGTGTCGCCCAACCACTCCTGCCAGACGACGAGAGTGTAATCACCCGGCGGAACGTCGGTGATGGAGAACGTGCCGTCTTCCCCGGTCTGGAAGAAATACGGGTTGTCCACCACCTGCACCCAGCCCAGCATCCAGCCGTGGGCGTCGCAATCCACCTTCACCGTGCCGGGCCGCTTCAGAACCTTGGTGACTTTCTGATCCTGTTCCGGCAACGCCACGTTGAACGCGGTCCGTTTCCCGTAATAGCCGTGCGTGTTGTGCAGCACCGGGTCGGAATTGACGATGTCGAGGCTGCCCTGACGGGCCACCTGCACATGAGGCTGGAACCGGCAGTTCTTCTGGTCGAGGACCGGGACCTTCGTCATCATCTCCGGCCATGCCTTGCCCGACCCGATTCCTTTCAGGTACACGACGCTGTCCTTCACCTCGCCCCCGCCTCCGACGAGGATCAGGGGTTCCTTGCGTATGCCGCCGCATACCCGCTTGTCCTTCGTCGGCAGCACGGTCTTCTTCTTCACCGCACCGTTGAATACGACCTTGCCCTGGACGGCGCCGCCGTCGCTGACTTCCACTTCCCGGTACTTGTCCATGAATACCGGTGTTTCCGATTCGGACGGCCGGGGCGACGCCGCTTCCTTCCGTACCTCGCCGGATCCCGCATCCACGGCGGGCGCCCCGCCGTCGGTGGGCCGGGAAGCGTCCCCGGTCGGCGAAGCGGCAGCGACCCGTGAGGCAGCCGCGGCGGTTTCGGTGGCCTTCCGATCCTCCCCATCCGTGGTAGCGGCGGCCGATGACACGCCTTCCTGCGACGCCGGGGCCGACGGGGCCGCTGCCGCCGGAGGCAACGCGGCCAGGGCCACGTCTTCTCCGCGCTCCTGCAACATGGCGACGCGAGTCCCATGCAGATCCCAGTCGGGTCTCAGGGACATGACGTACCAGACGAGCTGCCAGCGCTGCTGCTCGTCGAGAAAGTCCGCGAACGAGGGCATCGGCGTACCGTCCAGCCCGGTGGTGAACGTCTGGTACACGCCCTTGGGACTGCTGTCGCCGACGAATTGCGCTGCATCGCCGAAATCCCGGGGCTTGATCGGCAGGCCGGCGTCGTCTTCGAGATCGGGCGCCGAGGGTCCGTCGCCCTTGCCCAGCGGGCCGTGGCATTCCGCGCACTGCATGCGTTCGTAGACGCCCTTGCCCGCCGAGAGCATGGCCTGGTCGGGGAGGGGCGGTTCGGCAATCTCCACCGGATCCTCCTGGTATTCCGCTTCCTCCTCCCAGCGCGGCGACAGCGTCTTGATGTAGGCCACCACCGCCCAGCGGTCGCGCTCGGGCAGGAATTTGAACGACGGCATGTCGTGGTCGGCCACCAGACCGCGTGAGATGGACTTGAACAAGTCCGTATCGGTGGGGAAGGAGCCGCTCGGCGTGGAGCGGATCTTGAACACCGCCTCGGTGAAGTCCCGCGGCTTGCGCGGCAGCTTGTGCTCGGGCGCATACTCGTCGGCAAGCTCCCACACCGCGCCGTTCCCGTCACCGGCGACGCCGTGACAGCCGATGCACAGGCCGCGGTATACCCATTCGCCGTGCGCAAGGAGGGTCGGATTCGGCGGCACCGGCTCGCCGACAGGCTCGATGTTTCCGATGGCGGCCGACAGGTTGAACACCGAGTCGGGATGGGGCGGCAGGCTCGTCCGCCACCGCACCACCCAACTCATCGCCACGATCAGCCCGAGCACCACCACCACCACCGCCACCGCGATCGATCTGTTCAACGTCGGTTGCCTTCCTGTTCAAACACGACGACCGCCCGGACGGGCGGTCGTCGTCGATCTCCCGAGCGCGGCGCCGGCCACGACGACTCCGGCGCCGGCCTGCCGATCCGCAGCCCCGCTTCAGTGGCGGCCAGGATCCAGGACCGAACCCTTGTTGGACCAGTACATGTACGCTTCGAGCGCCTTCATGGCCTCGCTGTTCACATCGATGACCTCCCCCTCGTTGGGCTTCTCGATGCACCAGTTGACCATGTCGCGCAGGGTCGCGAACTCGCTCATCTGCTCCTGGAACTTCGGGAACTCATGGGGATGGATGTCCGAGGAAATGGGATGGCACATGGCGCAGGCCATGCCGGTCTTCGACAGGTTCACGCCCATCTCCTGCTGCGCTTCAGGATCGCCGTGGAACAGCCTGTCGCCCAGGATGACCTGCTCCATGAAGAGGTCCTGGAATGCCTTCAGGGTGGCGGCATCATGGGGATCCTTGTGTGCCGCGGACTCCTGGACGGCACCGAACACGCCGAGACCCACGCACACCGCGCAGCCGGCCGCCAGCAGATAACGCTTGCTCATTCCTTTCACGGTTCATTCCTCCTCGCTCAGTTGCCCGTCCAGTCACGGTCGGCGATGCGCGGCGTCAGGATCTGGTTTCCGTTGTCGCCGGTGCCGGAATCATGCTGGGCGACGGCAAAGACCTCCTTGCGCCACATCTTGTACTCGTTCTCCACCCCGGCATCCGTCACGTCGAACGTGCCCCAGCCGACGCCGTCGAAAATGTCGCCCGGATCGACGCGGATCATCGGCCTAGTGAGTGCCGGCACCCCGGTGGGAGGATACGGCCACGGCCAGGAGGTGGCGAGCTGACCGATGAAGCGGGCGTTGTCGGTCTCGTGGTAGAGCGGCTGATGCACGTGGCCGTGGATGTTGGTCACGTTGCCGTAGGGCGCGAGGACCTCGTGCACCTGGCGCCAGTCACGCACCCAGAAGTTCCAGCCCGGATAGACCTCGTACAGCGGCGTGTGGCTGAAGATGATGACCGGCTCGTTCTTGGGCCAGTCGGACAGCGCCGTCGACAACCACTGCATCTGTTCCCGGCCAAGCCCCGACCAGGGACCGGCCTGGGAGCCGTCCAGGGCCTCCATGTGGCCCATGCGCTCCTTCGGCGACATGCCTTTGGCGGTCCAGTAATCGGGAGCGAAGCCCACCGTGTTCAACCCGATGATGCGCACGCCCTTGTGGTCGAACATCCACGGCGACTCGCCGAAGTGCCGGTTCCACGCTTCTCCCATATCCAGGTACCAGTCGTGCTCTCCCGGAATGAAGTGTTTCTTGACCGAGGTGATCTCCGCCAGCATGTCGACGCCGAGCTGCAGCTCCACGGGATCGCCCTTTTGCGCCAGATCGCCGCCGAAGATCATGAAATCGAACGATGAGCCCATTTCTTCGATTTCCTTGAAGGCACGGCCCGCCTTCTCGATGAAGCGCGTGTTCAGCGTCTTCGGGTAGAGGTGGGTGTCGGACACCCAGGCGAAGCTGAACGAGCCGGCCGCCGCGTGGGCGACGTTCATGGTCGTGAAAGTCTGGAAGAGCCCCGCGCCGGCGACCGCGCCGCCGGTCAGCAGGGTGTTGTGAAGGAAGGTCCGGCGAGAGATCTCGATCCGCGAACCCCCGTTGTCGTGCGGCTGTTTCTTCTGCATCTCGTCTCCCCCTTTGTCGTAGTGGTGATACTCGGGTGGTTCCAGGCGGCGTCGCCTTCCCGCCCGCACCCTGGCGCCTCACTGCTTCACTTCCCCGTCAACTCCACGGGGACTTCCGTGGTCTCGTCGGCCGCGATCGAGACCGGCCTCTCGGTCAGCCCCATCGTCTCCTGCCAAACGGCCAACGTGTACTCACCCGGCGGCACGTCGGTGATGGAGAACGTGCCATCCTCCCCGGTCTGCGCGAAGTACGGGTTGTCGACCACGTAGATCCAGGCGAGCATCCAGCCGTGGGCGTCGCAGTCGACGCGGACTTCTCCGGGAGACTTGAGGAGCTTGGTGACCTTTCCGTGCTGTATCGGGAGGGCGACGTTGAACGCCGTGCGCTTGCCGTAGTAGCCGTGCGTGTTGTGCAGGACCGGATCGGAGTTCACGATGTCGATCCTGCCCCGGCGGGCCACCTGCACGTGGGGTTCGAACCTGCATTTTTCCTGGTCCAGCAACGGCCGGGCGCGGGATGTTTCCGGCCACGGCTTGCCGGCCGCCACGTCCTTGAGGAAGACGACGCTGTCCTTGACGCCGCCGTCGTCGCCGACGACCACCAGCGGCTCCTTGCGGATGCCGCCGCACACGCCCTTGTCCTTGGTGGGAAGCACGGTACGGGTCCTGACCGGCCCGTGGTAGACGACCTTGCCCTGGACCGCTCCCCCTCCCGATACCTCCCCCTCCTGGTACTTGGCCGCCGGTACGGGGGTTGCCAGAGGAACGATGAAGAGGGCGCCCAGCATCAATTGCAGGGTTCGCATGGCACCTCCCCGGTCAATTTCGCGCTCCGGGCTACCATCACCGCCGAGTATCGCAGCCGGAAGCGTCTGGCGTCAGCAAGCATGACGTGTTGTCTTGCGGAGAAATTCCCTTTGGTCGAGCACTGCATCCTGCTAACGCCGGAATCTACACCTTCCGGCCCACGATGGAAACTCTCGAAAAAAGCAGGCGCTCATGCCCTGCTCCCACCGGCGCCGGGGCGCGGCCGGAGCCCGGTGCGTATAATCCGCGCCCGCCGGCTCGAGCCGAACGCCAGGACCTTCCGGTGCAACCGAAGGAGCACGACAGCGCCAGCCCCCCCCTCCTGGAGACCGTCAACCTGTCCTGCCTTCGCGGCGACCGCCTGTTGTTCGAGGATCTGGCGGTGCAGGTCACGGCCGGGGAAGTGGTGCAGATCCACGGCCCGAACGGCAGCGGCAAGACGACCCTCCTGCGTATCCTCTGCGGTCTTCAGCCTCCGGCCGGCGGGTACGTGCGCTGGCGCGGGCGGGACGTGCCTCCGGGGGCGCCGGAGATCCGGGCCGACGTCCAGTACGTCGGCCATGCCGGCGGTGCGAAGCTCGACCTCACCCCGCGCGAGAACCTCGACGTCGCCATGGCCCTCGGCGCCCGGTCGACCGGAACGACGGCGGGCGCCGCCCTGGCCCGCCTGGGGGTCGGCAGGATCCGGGACGTTCCCTTGCGCACCCTGTCGGCCGGCCAGCGCCAGCGCGTGGCCCTGGCCCGCCTGCTCACCTGCGGCGCCGCGCTCTGGGTGCTCGACGAGCCCTTCACCGCGCTCGATACGAGTGGCGTCGCGATCGTCGACGCGATGCTGCGCGAGCACACCGAGGCCGGCGGGGCCGCGATGCTCACCAGCCATCATCCGGTGACGTTGTCCGGGGTGACCCCCCGGCTCGTCCGGATCGATACGAAGACATGAGCGCGTTCGCCGCCATCGTGCGCCGCGACCTGATCCTGGCGGTGCGCCATCGCGCGGAGGCGGCGAATCCTCTGCTGTTCTTCCTCGTCGTCGTCTCCCTCGTCCCGCTCGGGCTGAGCCCGCGCCGCGAGGTGCTGGCGCTCATCGCGCCGGGGGTCGTCTGGATCGGGGCGCTGCTTGCCACCCTGCTTTCGCTGGAGCGGATGTTCCGAACGGACTTCGAGGACGGCTCGCTGGAGTTGATGCTGGTCAGCCCGCGGCCGCTGCCGCTCATCGTGCTGGCGAAGATCCTCGCCCACTGGCTGGTGACGGGCCTGCCGCTGCTGGCGGCCGCACCGTTGATCGCACTGCTGCTCGGCTTGCCGGCCGGGAGCCTGCCGGTGCTGCTGGCGACCCTCGCCCTCGGAACCCCGGCGCTGAGTGCGGTGGGGTCGATCGGCGTGGCCCTGACGGTGGGGCTGCGCCGCGGCGGGATGCTGTTGTCCCTGCTCGTTCTGCCCCTCTACGTTCCGGTGCTCGTCTTCGCGGCGAGCGCGGTGGCCGCCGCCGCGGACGGACTCCCGGCCTCCGGCCAGCTCTACGTGCTCGGCGCGCTGGCCGCATTGTCGTTCAGCCTTGCGCCGGCGGCGGCGGCGGCGGCGCTGAGGATCAGCATGAGCTGAGGTGAACGGCAGGGGCTTCGTAATGGTTCGGAACGGAGCCTTTTTCCTGCCTCGTGATCGGCAGGTACTTCACCTGCATTCCGGCCGGGGCGATTCCCATCAGCAACGCGCGGAGAGACCGGTGCTCGGTCAGGCTTATTCGTGCGAGCCGTGGAACGCCCTCCACGCCAATGCACCCGGGTTCATCCAACATGTTGATGTCAGTATATTTTTGATGATCCTGCCCTGGCCATTCCACCTGCATCATGCAATCGGCGAGGAGATCGCGCAGAATCCGCGCCTTTCGATTCGGCCCCCATTCCATCCGCGGAGACTGCCGACTTGTCCGATGTCGTGAAGCGCCGGCCGCGTATCCTCGTCGATGCGATCGACCCCTCCCTGTTCTCCGGAAGGCGGGTCGGCATCGAGAAGGAGAGCCTGCGCATCGACCGCGCCGGCTACATCTCGCAACGGCCCCACCCCGAGACGCTGGGCTCCGCCCTCACCCACCCCACCATCACCACCGACTTCTCCGAGGCACTCATCGAGTTCGTCACCCCCGCGTACCGCGGCGTGCGCGAGGTGTCGCGCAGCCTCCGCCACCTGCACCGGTTCACCTACCCGCTGATCGGGGACGAGGTGCTGTGGGCGGCGAGCATGCCCTGCATGGTCACCGGGGACCGCTCCATCCCCATCGCGCGCTACGGCGGATCGAACGTGGGCACCATGAAGCACGTGTACCGGTGCGGGCTCAGCCACCGCTACGGGCGGGTGATGCAGACCATCTCCGGCGTGCATTTCAACTTCTCCCTGCCGCGGCCGTTCTGGGCCGCGTACCGGGAGATGGAGGGCCGGAGCGCGGAGCGCCTCGGCGCGTTCGCCTCCGATCGATACTTCGCCCTGGTGCGCAACTTCCATCGAAACGGATGGATCGTGCCGCTGCTGTTCGGCTCCTCGCCGGCGATCTGCCGCTCGTTTCTCGGCAATACGCCGCATCCGTTCTCCGAGCTCGGGCGGGGCACCCTCTACGAGCCCTTCGCGACTTCTCTGCGCATGAGCGACATCGGCTACAAGAACGAGTCGCAACGGCGGCTCGGGGTCTCCTACGACTCCCCCGCCGCCTACGTCCGCACCCTGCACGCGGCGACGGAGGCCGCGCACCCGCCCTACGAGGAGATCGGAGTCGTCGTCGACGGGGAGTACCGCCAGCTCAACGCGAACCTGCTCCAGATCGAGAACGAGTACTACAGCTTCGTCCGCCCGAAGCAGATCGCCCGCTCCGGGGAGAAGCCGACCGTCGCGCTGCAGCGCCGCGGCGTGCGCTACGTGGAGATCCGGGCGCTCGACGTCGACCCGTTCTCCCCGATCGGGATCGAGGAAGACACGATGCGGTTCATGGAGGCGTTCCTCATCCACTGCGTGCTCGACGCGAGCCCCCCGATCTCGCGGTCGGAGCAGGACGAGATCGAGGACAACCAGCGCCTCGTCGCGGTCCGCGGGCGCGACCCGGCGCTACGGCTCCGGCGCGCCGGACAGGACGTCGCGATCTTCGACCGGGCCCGGGAGATCGTGGACGCGGTGGCGGAGGTCGCCGGCGTGCTCGACGCCGGGAGCCGCACGAGGCGCTACGCCGCCGCGGTCGAGTCCTGCCGCGCGACCCTCGACGATCCTCGGCGGCTGCCTTCGGCCCGGGTGCTCGACGAGCTCCGTGCGCGGTCCGAGGCGTTCTTCGAGTTCGCCATGCGCAAGTCCGGGGAGCATCGCGCGAGCCTGCTCGCAACGCCGCTGCCCGCCGGACGCCGGGCCGCGCTCGAAGCGCAGGCCGCCGCGTCGTTGCGCGCCCAGCGCGAGATCGAGGCCGCGGACCGCATCTCCTTCACCGAGTATCTCGAACGTTACTTCGCCCAACGTCCCCGGCCGGCAGGACCGGCGGCGGCGGCACGGCCAGCCACGGCGATCGATTCATCCATGTGAACGCCGTGGCCATCGAGCAAACCGGTAACGGTCATCCGGCATATGCACCGGGCCTGTGCCCAGGTCGTGTAGCTGCCGTGGATATCCGAATCGAAGCGGAAAACTCGAACTCGACGCAGAACACCGCTGCATTCCGCATCCGGAGGCGCCGCGAGAACGGAGACCACGTTCCGGCACCGTCAAATCACGCCCGGTTCGATCGTTTGATCCAAGGTGTAGTCCATGCAGCCGCATAACCTTGTCAGGCCGGAGCAAAACCGGGACCATCCGCCCATGCACGCCGAAACCGCACCTGCCGCCACCACCCCGCCCCACCCCATCGATTCGCCGGCCGCACACGGCGTGTGGTCGCCGGTGCTCGTTCCGTTGCGCCCGGACCTGAGTATCGATTCCGGACGGTTCATCGTCCACGCGCGCCGGTTGCTCGCGCAGGGCTGCCACGGCCTCGCGCTGTTCGGGACCACCAGCGAGGCGAACTCGTTCTCGGTGGCCGAGCGCAAGGCGCTGGTCGATGAAGTGACGGAGGCCGGCATCCCGCCCGACCGGCTCATGGTCGGCACCGGCTGCTGCGCCTTTACCGACAGCGTCGAGCTCACCCGGCACGCGCTGGACGCCGGCTGCCGCCGCGTGCTGATGCTGCCGCCGTTCTACTACAAGGGGGTGAGCGACGAAGGGCTCTTCCGCGCCTTCGCCGAGGTTATCGAGCGGGTCGGGGAGCCCGCCCTGCAGGTGTTCCTCTACCACTTCCCGAGGCTTTCCGGGGTGCCCGTCACCGAACGACTGATCGGGCGGCTCGCCGATGCGTTCCCGGAGACCGTCGCCGGGGTGAAGGACAGCTCCGGCGAGTGGTCGAACACGCGGATGATGCTCGACCGCTTCCCCGATCTGGCGATCTTCCCGGGCTCTGAGATCTTCCTCCTCGACGGGCTCCGCGCCGGCGCCGCCGGCTGCATCACCGCCACCTCCAACGTCAACCCGGCCGGCGCCCGGGCGATCTTCGACGTCTGGGAGAGCGGGCACGGCGACCCCGACGCGAAGCAGGCGGCGGCGACCGCGATCCGCCGCACCATCGATCGATACCCCGGGATCCCGGCCCAGAAGTACCTCATCGCCCACTACCGGGACGATCCCGCGTGGCGCGCCGTCCGCCCGCCCATGGTCGCGCTGGACAACGACGCGGGCCGCGACCTGCTCAACGCGCTCGCGGACACCGAGTTCGACGGCGCCCGCCTCGGCGGCTGGAACGAAAGGGCGGACGTCCCGGAGGCGTCTCACGGCGCTTGTACGGGAAGGGAACGGTAATCGTCCCTCTTGTCCGGGATGAAGGGGTAATTTGCACGGACCGAGTCGAGTTCTTCCATACCGAGATCGATATGGCGAAACTCTTCATCGGTCCCGAAGATCACGGGCGGCCGATCTTCGTTCACCCATGGCGAGCATACGATCGATTCGCCGAAGAAGTCCCCGGCTCGATTGATGCTCGCGAGAAAACACTGGTTCTCCATGGCGCGGGTGACGGCAAAGTGATGCCAGCTATAGAATGATTCATCGCGTGCGTATGCGCCGCAATGGAGAACCAGATGGACTCCATGATCCTGGCACAACGTTCTGGTCAGCTCCGGCATGCGGATGTCGTAGCAGATGATCGGAGCGATTCGGAATCCGTTGATCTCGAACACGAGAAGGTGTTTTCCGCGTTGAAAATACTCCTTCTCCATCGACGCTCCGAATTGGGCTATGTGCAACTTGTCATAATGCCCCATGAGATTTCCTTCCGGCCCGACGGCAACCATTGAAATGTAGTACTTGTTACCGTCACGGCGGGGCATGCCGAACACGACGTGGGTTCCGTGTCGAGCAGCGAGTCTTGCAAAACTTCCCAGGCTCGCTCCGTCCAGGGGTTCGGAAATCTCCGGAAGACGATCGAATGCAGCGCGTGAATACTCGACGCTCGACAGTTCGGGAAGCACGACGATATCCGCCTTTCTCTCCGCCAGGCGTCGATCGATCCTGGAAATCAGTGCGCCGACGTGCCGGGCCCGTTCTCCGTCGCTTCGGGTATCGGGGATCCCGACCTGGCACGCGAGAAGTGTGAGGTGTCCCATCGGCCCGTGTGTCCTTCAGTCCTCGACCCAGTATTCTTTCAGATCACCTCTTATACGTTCAATCTGTGCAATGTTCTCGACGAGGCGGTCACCGCCCTGGGCGATTACGTAGGCGACGAGCGCCTCGATCAGGGCCGTGGTTGCGATGAAGGATGAAAAATAATGTGGGCTCGCCGTCGGTGTCACGAAGACGTTGGCGCATTTTCGGGCCACGGGCGCAACCGGAGAATCCGTGATCGCGATGATTCGCGCCTTGCGCTTCGTGGCGAAACGGACTGCATCGACGGTACTGCGACCGTATGGCGGGAAGGCAATCGCAATCAAGACATCCTGCTCGGCAATATCGGTCAGGTGATCCGCGATCATGCCGCCGTTCGCGGGAAGTAGCTGCCAATTCGGCAAGGCCATCTGTGCAATGTAGTAACAATAATGGGCGAAAGAGAATGAGCTCAGTACGCCCATCACGAAAACCCGGCGCGCCTTCGTCAGGATGTTGGCCGCGCTTATCAAATCATCCACCGGTGTAATCCGCACCAGCTCGGCAAGATTGTTCGAAGCGGCATCCGCCAGGTTGGGCCAAAGTGGTTGCTGGCCATCGGCTCGCGCCTGGATCTGGAGCTGGCGGGCACGATCCGGAAAACCGGAAGACAATCGATGATAATCCGATTGGTAGACGCCTCGAAGCTCATTCCAGGTTTCGAACCCCACGGCCTTGGCCAGTCGCACCATGGTCGGCGGTGGGACGCCTGCGCCGGATGCGAGTTGCCGCATCGACTGGGTGGCAACGCGCGCCGGGTTTTCCAGAACGTATTTGGCGGCCTTGCGCACCTGAGGTGTCAAGTCGGGATACAGCCCTGTCAGATGTTCAACTATCGCGTTCAGGTCCACGATCCGATCTTCCTGTGGTTTGAGAGCGGCGACGTTCGCCCATGACTCGTCGATATCGACAACACCAGCGTCTCGTGTGAATTCGTCTCCATGTCCTCTTTGCCGATCACGGGCGCATCCGCGTACCCCCCGGATCGAACGCGGCTTCGAAGACTACCGCGCCGGATGCGCGGTTTCCGGCGATATCGACCTCGACGCGCTGCCCCCGTGCCCCGGCAGGACGCCCGGGATCGATCATGGCCAAGGCCACGGGCCGCCCGATCCGGTAGCCGAAGGCGGCCGACGTGGTCTTGCCGATAATCCGCTCGCCGAGACGGACCGGCTCGCCGCCCAGCGGCACCGCGTCCGCGTCATCGAAGATGATGGTGGCCAGACGCTGCTTCAGCGGCCGACCTTCGAGCCGCATCAGTGCCTCCCGGCCGACGAAGTCCTTGTCCCAACGGACGGCGAAGCCGAGCCCGGCGTCGAGCGGCGTCGTGTCGGTGTCGAGATCGTGGCCATGCGCCGGGAAGCGTTTCTCGATCCGCATCGAGGTCTGGGCCAGCACGCCGGCGGGCCGGGCGCCGGCCTCGTGCAGCGCGTCGTATACCGTGCCTGCCCGACCCGCGGGACAGGTGATCTCCCATCCGGCCTCGCCCACGTAGGAGAGCCGTGCGCCGCGCACGCTGACGCCGGCAATCCGGGCCTCGCCGTGCCGGTAGTAGCCGAGCGCGTTCAGCTCCCCGGCCCCGGCCGCCTCCGCGACCCGCGCGGCCTCCGGTCCCATGAGGCCGAGCACGGCGTACGCATCGGTCTCGTCTTCGAGGGCCACCGCCTCGCCGACGCCCAGGTGCCGCCTCAGCCAGGCCAGGTCGCGCCTGATCGCCGCGGTGCCGACACAGAGCCGGTAGTCGTCTTCGCCGAGCCGTAACGCGGCCAGATCGCCTTCGATGCCGCCGCGCCCGTTCAGCATGAGGGTATAGACGGCACGGCCCGGGGGCCGCGACATGTCGTTGGTGCACACCCGGTCGAGGAAGGCTTCCGCGTCCCGGCCGGTGACCCTGATCTTGCCCAGGGTGGACTGGTCGAAGACGGCGGCGTGCTCGTGCGCCTGCTTCACCTCCTGGCCGACTTGCTCGAACCAGGCCGGCTTGCCGAAGGTGAGCGCGGGCTCCCCGGTGCTGCCGAAGCAGAGCGGCCGCTCGAAGCCGTAGAGCTGGCCGAAGTGCGCCTTCTCCGCCTGCCATCGCCCATCGAGCGGCCCCGGCCTCAGCCTCCGGCTCGTCGTCCATTGACGCCCCGGGTAGCTGATCTCGTAATGCTTTCCCAGCACCTCCGGCGCCCGCCCGGCCAGGGCCGCCGCGGAATTGAAGCAGGCCGGGAAGCGCTTCGGGTCCACCTCGTGCAGATCCATCGGCGGATGGCCGTGGACGATGCAATGGGCCAGGGCCATGCCCGCCCCGCCGCCGGTGGCCACGCCGACCGAGTTCATGCCGCAGCCGAGGAACAGCCCCCGCGTTTCCGCCACCTCGCCGAGGAGGAAGGCGCCGTCCGGGGTGAAGCTCTCGGGGCCGTTGAGCAGCATCTTCACTTGCGCGGCTTCAAGCGCCGGGAGCCGGTGCAGGGCGTTCAGCATCATCGGCTCAAAGTGGTCCCAATCCTCCGGCAGCAACCGGAAGGCGAAGTCCCCGCCGAGCCGGTCGGGATCGATGGCCTTGCCCATCGGCTCGAAGCAGCCGATCAGCAGCCCGCCCGAGTCGTCCCGGACATAGAGATGACCATCGTGGTCCGACAGGGTCGGCAGGTTGCCTTCGAGGCCGTCGATGGGCCTGGTGAGCAGATAGAAATGCTCGCAGGGCCAGACCGGAACCTCGACGTTGGCCATGGACGCCACCTTGCGGCTCCACAGACCGGCGCAGAGTGCGATGGCGTCGCAACGCACCACGCCGCGGTCCGTCTCGACGCCGGTGATCCGCCCGCCATCGGTCAGGATGCCGGTCACGGCGGTGTGCTCGTGAATCCGCGTGCCCCGGGCCCTGGCCCCCTTGGCAAGGGCAGCACAGAGGTCGGAGGGGCCGACCCGGCCGTCGTCGGGGGACCAGACCGCGCCGATGACGTCCTCCGCGTGCATCAGCGGCCAGCGCTCCTTCGCCTCCCCCGCCGAAACGGATCGGGCGCACACCCCGAACAGGTGCGCCAGCGCCTCCTGGCGCCGGATATGGACGAGCCGGTCCTCGGTGGTGGCGATCGAGAGCGAGCCCTTGTTGATCCAGCCGGTCGCCTGGCCGGTCTCCTCCTCCAGCCCGGCGTAGAGGGAGATGGAATGGCGGATGAGGTCGGTGAGGTTGCGGGACGAGCGCAGCGCCCGCACTTGGGCGGCGGAATGCCAGGTGGTGCCGGAGGTCAGTTGGTTCCGTTCCAGGAGGACGGCGTCCGAGACCCCCGCCTTCGCCAGGTGGTAGAGGGTCGAGCAGCCCATGACCCCGCCGCCGATGACGACGACGGAGGCATGGGAAGGCAGGGCGACTTCAGACATCGCGTCCTCTTGCGGGGCGCCGGTTCATGACGAACCGGAATCGTACCGTCGAGAAAATCATCCGTTGATCAAACGGACCAGTTTGTTGATGGCCTATTCATGGGTCACTCCGGTCTATGAGCTGCAGGACCAGGGGGTTGCGATCGACTTGGCGGTCCCGAAAGAAGGCGCCGTGGGTTGGGCGGACTACAACTGCATCAGCTCGGGAGTGACGGATCCGGCCAGGCTGCGAGCCGCCGAATCCTTCATCAACTACATCCTCGGTCCGGATTTCGGGGAGGTCACGGGGTGGCCGCGCATGACGTTGTCGCGTGGCGAGGTGATCGTCGACAACGGCAAGGTGCTGGCGGAAGCCGGTCGGGGACGCTTGCTGAAACGGAGGAGGTTTTCCGAGACCGACGCGCGAATCCGAGCCTGAATTCCGCCGGCGGGATCACTCGACGCAGCCCACCGCGCTTTTGCGTACGCCCGGAGGGGCGGGCGATCATGAGCGTTGCGGGCGCATGACACCGCTTCCGGTACGCCGCGCCGGGCAGATTCCGTGCCGTATGCCCCTCGCGTCGAGGCTCAGACCTCCCGGTAGACCTCGCCCCCGCTCGCCCGGAACTCCTCCGCCTTCGCCTTCATCCCTTCCGCCAGTGCCTCGTCCACTTCCGCGAGCCCGTGCTCACGGGCGTAGTCGCGCACGTCCTGGGTGATCTTCATCGAGCAGAATTTCGGCCCGCACATCGAGCAGAAGTGGGCGAGCTTGTGCCCTTCCTTCGGCAGCGTCTCGTCGTGGAAGTGGCGCGCGGTGTCCGGGTCGAGCGAGAGGTTGAACTGGTCTTCCCAGCGGAACTCGAAGCGGGCCTTGGACAGCGCGTTGTCCCGGAGCTGGGCGGCGGGATGCCCCTTGGCGAGGTCGGCGGCGTGGGCCGCGATCTTGTAGGTCACGATGCCCGTCTTCACGTCGTCCTTGTTCGGCAGCCCCAGGTGCTCCTTCGGGGTGACGTAGCAGAGCATCGCGGTACCGTACCAGCCGATCATCGCCGCCCCGATCCCCGAGGTGATGTGGTCGTAGCCGGGCGCGATGTCGGTGACCAGCGGGCCGAGGGTGTAGAACGGCGCCTCCCGGCACTCGCTGAGCTCCTTCTCCATGTTCTCCCGGATCCGCTGCATGGGCACGTGGCCGGGACCCTCGATCATCACCTGCACGTCGTGCTTCCACGCGGTCCGGGCCAGCTCGCCCAGGGTCTCCAGCTCGGCGAACTGCGCCTCGTCGTTGGCGTCGGCGATGGAGCCGGGGCGCAGGCCGTCGCCGAGCGAGAACGCGACGTCGTATGCCTTCATGATCTCGCAGATGTCCTCGAAGCGCTCGTAGAGGAAGCTCTCGCGGTGGTGCGTGAGGCACCACTTCGCCATGATCGAGCCGCCGCGGGAGACGATGCCGGTGACCCGGCGCGCGGTCAGCGGCACGTAGGGCAGGCGGACCCCGGCGTGGATCGTGAAGTAGTCCACGCCCTGCTCGGCCTGCTCGACGAGGGTGTCGCGGTAGAGCTCCCAGGTGAGGTCCTCGGCCACCCCGCCGACCTTCTCCAGCGCCTGGTAGATGGGGACGGTGCCGATCGGCACCGGGCTGTTGCGGATGATCCATTCCCGCGTTTCGTGGATGTTCTTCCCGGTGGAGAGGTCCATGACGGTGTCCGCGCCCCAGCGGATCGCCCACGTCATCTTCTCGACCTCCTCCCCGATGCTCGACGTGACCGCGGAATTCCCGATGTTCGCGTTGACCTTCACCAGGAAGTTGCGGCCGATGATCATCGGCTCGCTCTCCGGATGGTTGACGTTGGAGGGGATGATCGCGCGGCCCGCCGCCACCTCGTCACGCACGAACTCCGGCGTGACGTCCTCCGGGAGGCTCGCCCCGAACCCCATGCCCGGATGGCGATGCCCGCGGATCTCCGCCCGGTACGCCTCGCGCATGCAGTTCTCGCGGATCGCGATGAACTCCATCTCCGGGGTCACGATGCCCTGCCGGGCGTAGTGCATCTGGGTGACGTTGGCCCCGGGCCGCGCCCGGCGCGGCACGCGCAGATGGACGAAGCGCAACGGCGCGAGCTTCGGATCGCCCTGCCGCTGCCGGCCGTACTCGGAGGACACCCCGCCGAGCGGCTCGGTGTCCCCGCGCTCCTCGATCCACGGGGCGCGCAACGGCGGCAGGCCCCGGCGGACGTCGATCCGCGCGTCCGGGTCGGTATACGGGCCGGAGGTGTCGTAGACGTAGACGGCATCGTTGCGCTCGACGCCCTGCGACGAGTGCGTCTCGGCGAGCGTGATCTCCCTGAACGGCACGTTCAGGTCGGGCCGGCTGCCGGTCCGGTACACCTTCTTCGAGCTCGGAAACGGCTGCACCGAATCCGGATCGACCTTGGCCGTCCGGCTGAGAAATTCGGCGGGAACTGCACTCATGATGGACACCTCGTTCGGATTGGCGCGGACGCGCTTCGGGGCCGGCGGTGCGAACCGTGGGGACGGCGGGGGCGGAGGCCGGACAGCAATTTCCGCCAAGCCCGAAAACGTCCCATGAACCATAACGATCGGATGCTCAGGCGGCCGGGATGGCCGCGAAATCCCGGTCATGCAATCGAGTTCGGGGCGTTAGCGGAAATTGCTGGACGCCGGACACCCACCGCGACGGCGGGTTGAAGCTATCCAATCGACCGGGGGGTTTCAAGGTGGGGTCGACCCGATTTCGTGGGCACCTCCTCCCAAAAGGGTCAGGTGTCCACGAAATCGGGTCACCTCCACCGGCCGTCGCCCCCGTCCCGAGGCCGATCGAGGCCCCGCGGGAAGGTTCCCGTCCCCCCTTGAACATCACCCTCGAGCCTCATGCCCGGAGCCCGGCCTCCGCCCCCGTCTGGCGGACTCGTCCGCCGCGGCCCCTCCGGTCCGAGCAGCACCGCGATCCAGTGGGTGTCCGGGCGCGAGTCGAGGGCGATCTTGACCATCATCGTCAGCGGGACCGAGAGGAACATGCCGACCAGGCCGAGGGCCCAGCCCCAGAAGATCAGGGACAGGAACACCACGAGCGTCGAGAGACCGAGACCGCGGCCCATGAAGCGGGGCTCGATGACGCTGCCGACGAGGACGTTCACGACGAGGTAGCCCGCGGCCGACCACAGCGCCGCGCCCGGCCCGAGCTGGACCAGCGCGAACAGCACCGCCGGCGCCGCCGCGATGATCGAGCCGATGTTGGGGACGTAGTTCAGCAGGAACGCGAGCACGCCCCAGAGCACCGGGTAGTCGACCCCGAGCACCGCGAGCCAGAGCCCGATCGCGACCCCCGTCCCGAGGCTCGCGGCGGTCTTGATCACGAGGTAGCGCTTCACGTTCCCGCTGAACACGGCGAACTTGTCGAGGGCGTGGCCGGGGTCTCCGGCCACCGCCCGGAACTTGCGCGGGAAGCTCGTCGCCTCGAACAGGATGAAGACCACGGTGAGGAAGATCAGGAACGCGTTGCCGAGCACGCCGCCGAACCCGTTGAGCAGGTCGGCGGCGAGCTGGATCGCCGCGCCCGGCTTGAAATAGCCCGCGAAGTCACCGGCCGAGACGCTGACGCCCCAGGCGCCAAGCCACTCGAAGAGCGGAACCGCCAGCTCGTTCATCCGGGTCTTGTACACCGGGAGATCGCGGGAGAACTCCCGGATCGACGTTCCGACGAGCGCCGTCAACCCGACGCCCGCCGCTATAATGACGCCGATGACGACGAGCATGGCGAGCCAGCGGGGCAGCCCCTTGCGCTCCAGCCAGAACAGAGGCGGTGCGCTGATGATCGCGATGAAGATCGAGAGCAGGAACGGCACGACGATGGCCTCGGCCGCGCGCATCCCCGCCACCACCACCACGAACGCCGCCGCGGTGAGCAGCACCCGCACCGTGTTCGATCCCCTCGTGACCTCGGCCATGTCGTCCCCCTTGGCCCTGCATAGAACAAACTCGTTTCCCGCCTGTCAGCGCGTTGGACGCCGATGCGACCGCGCCGGCGGCCGCGCCTTGCATCCGGCGATTTCGCGCAACGAAATCGTGGGGCGACCGCGCCGGCGCGGTCGCGTCCTGCATCCGGCGCGCGAAGTGTATTCCGCATCACCTCGCCGTTCCTTGCGCCATACCGGCACCGGGAAAGATGCCCCCGGCGTGCGATCGGAAGTGTATTCCGCATCACTCCGCCATTCCTCGCGCCATGCCGGCACCGGGGAAGATGCCCCCGGCGTGCGATCGGAAGTGTATTCCGCAGCACCCCGCCATTCCTTGCGCCCCGTATCCGGTGCGCGGGACGCCTGCCGTGCCTGACGGCCTCCCGGCGGTCGCGCTCGCGCAGATGGAGGTGCGCGCCGGCAGGCCGGACCTCAACGTCGGGTCGATGCTCGGCTTCATCGAGCGGGCACGGGCGGCGGGGGCGGCGATCGTGGCGTTCCCGGAGATGTGCATCCCCGGCTACATCCTGGGCGATGCGTGGGAGATCGACGCGCTGGTCGAGGACTTCGAGGGCTGGAGCGACGCGATCCGCGAGGCGAGCCGCGGGATCGCCGTCGTGTTCGGCAACGTCGCGCTCGACCGCGCCGCGATCGGCGAGGACGGCCGGGTACGAAAGCTCAACGCGGCATGGGTCTGCCACGACGAGCGCTTCGTCGAGCGCGCGGGTCTCCCCGCCCCCCTCCCCCACGGCGTGCACCCGAAGACCCTGCATCCGAACTACCGGTTCTTCGACGACGACCGGCACTTCTACTCGCTGCGCAAGATTGCCGGCGAGACCGGCACCCGCGTCTCCGACTGGACCATCCCCTACGAGATCCCGGCCGGACGCGGCGCCCTCCGGCTCGGGGTGCAGCTCTGCGAGGACGTCTGGCACCAGGACTACCGCGACCGTCACGAGGCGCTCGACACCCTGCGGGCCTGGCACCGGACCGGCGCCGACCTCGTGATCAACCTGTCCGCGTCGCCCTGGACCTGGCAGAAGAACGACAAGCGCCACCGCGTGGTGCGCGAGGCGATGGCGCGCTCGCCGGTGCCGTTCTTCTACGTCAACCAGGTCGGCGCGCAGAACAACGGGAAGAACGTCCTGGTGTTCGACGGGGACACCTGCGGGTACCGCACCGGCGGCTCGCTCGCGGGCCGGGCGCCACCCTGGCGCGAAGCCATGCTGGTGTTCGGCGGGAGCGCCGGAAGCGCTGAAAACACCGGGAATACCAGGAACACCGTAAACATCGGGAGCACCGGAATCGCGCCGGAGCAGACGGAGATCGAGGCGATCCACGACGCGATCGTGACCGGGCTCCGGCACCTCGATCACGTCCGCGGATGCGGCAACCGCTACCTCATCGGCGTGAGCGGCGGCATCGACTCCGGCGTCGTCGCGTGCATGCTCCGGATCGCGTTCGGGCCGGAGCGCGTCTTCGCGGTCAACATGCCCACCCGGTTCAACGCCGGCGTCACCCGCGAGAACGCCCGTTCGCTGTGCGAGGCGCTGGGGGTCGCCTACCTGAGCTGCCCGATCGAGGACCTCTACCGCGCACTGTCGGCACGGATCCGCGCCGCCGGATTCGAACACGAACCCGGAACGTACACCCGGCTCGTGGACGAGAACGTCCAGGCCCGGATCCGGGGCTCCGACATGCTCGCGGGGATCGCCGCGAAGTGCGGCCTGGTATTCACCAACAACGGCAACAAGACCGAGGTCGCGCTCGGCTACGCCACCCTCTACGGCGACGTCAACGGCGCGGTGGCGCCGATCGCGGATCTCTACAAGACCCAGGTCTTCACCCTCGCCCGGCATCTCAACGACACGGTGTTCGGGCGCGAGGTCATTCCCCGCAACCTCATCGACGGCGGGATCGTGCCGAGCGCGGAGCTGTCCGAGGCCCAGGACGTCACCCGGGGGCTGGGCGACCCGATCCGGTACGGATACCACGACGCCCTGCTGCGCCAGCTCGTCGAGTACCGGCGCCATCCCCTCGATCTCCTGGAGTGGTATCGCGCGGGGGCGCTGCCGGAGCGCATCGGATGGGGAGACGAGGATCGGCTCCGGGCGTACTTCCCCGATGCCCGCGCCTTCGTCGAGGATCTGGAATGGGTCGCCGGGCAGTTGCGCGCCAGTTGCTTCAAACGCATCCAGGCGCCGCCGATCATCGTGCTCAGCAAGCGCGCCTTCGGCTTCGATCTGCGCGAAAGCCAGCTCCCCGCCTACGCGCCGCGCGCCTGGGAGCCGGCGAAACGGGCGCTGCTGTCCGGCGGCTGAGCCCGTGTGAGCGGGCGGACGGCGTCGCGCCTCCGGCTTCGACCTGCGTGAAAGCCAGCTCCCGGTCTATGCGCCGCGCGCCCGGGAGCGGGCGCCCCGCTCGCCGCGACGGCCGGCAGGGCCGACACCCCTGAATACCACCTGCCGCGCCCACGGCACTTCGAGCGCGCCGGCAGACTCGATCTACGGGCGCCGCTCCGGCGGGCGTGCG
Source organism: uncultured Gammaproteobacteria bacterium (assembly GCA_958295465.1). Taxonomy (GTDB): domain Bacteria; phylum Pseudomonadota; class Gammaproteobacteria; order HK1; family HK1; genus HK1. The sequence goes on along the minus strand of OY282353.1, from coordinate 3,831,342 downwards.
GGGGATTCGGCGAGCGCCGCGCAGAGGTCCTCCAGGCTCTCCAGGTTGTGCACCGGGCGCAGCTCGTCCACGTGGGGCAGGAGGGCGCGCATTCCGGCCGCCTTCGGCTCGAATCCGTCGTAACGCAGCAGGGGGTTCAGCCACACGAGCCGGCGGCATGACTTGCAAAGCCGCTCCACCTGGGGTTCGAGGCCGTCGCCGGCGTCGCGGTCGAGTCCGTCGGAGATGAACAGCACCACCGCGCCCTGGCCGCAGACCCGGCGGGACCATTCCCGGTTGAACACGTCGAGGCAATGCCCGATGCGGGTGCCTCCGCTCCAGTCCGCCACCTCCGCGCTCGCCCGCTCGACCGCCACATCCACGTCGCGGTCCCGAAGCTGGCGGGTGATGTTGGTCAGCCGGGTCCCGAAGACGAAGGAGGACACCCGGGCCCGGTCGCGGACGAGCGCATGGGTGAAGTGGAGCAGCACCCGCGAGTAGCGGCTCATCGACCCCGAGATGTCGCAGAGCACCACGACGGGAGCGGGTTTGCGGAGCCGCCGGCGGCGGGCGAGCAGGACCGCGCCCGAACCGGTCCGGAGGCTTCGCCGGAAGGTGGTCCGCATGTCGATCAGCGATCCGCGCGGATGCGGGCGGTAGCGCCGGGTCGGAGCCGGCGGCACGGTGAGCCGCAGCTTCGCGATCGCCGCCTTCGCCGCGGCCAGCTCCGCCGCCGACATCTGCTCGAAGTCGCGCACCCGCAGCACCTCCCGGTCCGACCAGGTGAGCGTGGCGTCGAGCTCGACCTCCTCCCCGGCCTCCTTCGCCCGCGGCCGACCTTCGCCTCCCGCGAACAGCGCTTCGCTCAACCGCCGGCTGAGCGGTTTCGCGTCTCCGCGCGGCGGAGTATGGACGGTGGGAAGGAGGAGGCTCGTGACCCGCTCCAGCAGCCTCGGATTGCGCCAGAAGACATGGAACGCCTCGTCGAACAGGGGCCGGTGCTCGCGCCGCCGGACGAAGGCGGCGTGCAGCGTCCAGTAGAAATCGTCCCGCCGCGCAAGTCCCACCGCCTCGACCGCCCGCAGTGCGTCGAGGACGGCGCCGCTGCCCACGGGGAGGCCGGCCGCCCGCAGGGTGCGGGCGAAGTGCATGAGGTTGGCGGCGAGCCGGCCCGGCGGCTCGGGGCCGGAACCGGAGTGGGGTCCGGGGCCAGGCTCGGGGCCAAGTCCGTGGGTGGTGTCGGGAGCGGATCCGGGATCGGCGCCGAGCCGGGGTCCGGATGCGTCCGCAGTTGGATTGGCAGTCACCATGCGTTCCATGATTTCCGATTCCGGACAGCGCCACGACCGGTTGACGTCATGAACGGCTTGCCGCGGACGCGCCACAGGTCGGACGCGGCCGGGACATCAGGCGGCCGTTTCTCCACCCAACGTCCCTCGCGCCACACAGCCCACCGCCTTCTCTTTTGCCGCCGACGTAGCACCTCACGCATATGCCGTTCGTTGTCTTCATGTTTCCCTCCGTTCGGTGATGCTGGTTGGGTCAACTGGCGCGCAGGCCGCCAGGGCAGAAACGCTTAGGCGGTATCCCCTGCCGTCGCGCTCCAGGTTGTCCGGAACTGCAACCGCGGCCCCGTACATCACGGCGAGCTCCCTCACCTGCACGACTTGCGTAAACCGGCCGCACATCCGCCTGTCCCTCATCGTGCCCGGCGAGCACGCTCTTTCCCTCGCCCCGAACAACTCCCGATAATTGCACTAACCATTGCCGCGCGCAGAGATTCAGACCCCGAGGGTTCCCCAAGCGCTTTCCCCCTGCCGCCCTCCGCCGCGGCTCCGGTTGGCACGATCGAGAACGGCGGACATTCTAAAGAGGTGATTGACGATACCGAAGAAAGCCGGCGGAACCGAAGAAAGCCGGCGGACTCGGAGACGCCTTGAAGGTCACGACGCGCCCGGTTCACCGCGATCATGTCCGTGAACGTACCGCCGACGTCGCCCCCCCACCCGTCATCCGCCCGACATGATCATCCGCTGATCCGGTGACCGGCGCGCATTCTGCCGCCCGCCCGCGGGATCCGGTATGGATGGGGCGGTCATGGCCAGGGCGGGCGGCGCCGTCATCCTCCGGGCTTCGTCCCGCTCCTCCCCACGAGCCAGGAGACGGTGACGAAGACGACGGAGACCGCGAGCATCAGCGTGGAGAGCGCCATGATGTTCGGTTTGATGCCTTGCTTGACGGCCCCGAAGATCGCCGTCGGCAGGGTTTCGACGCCCGCGCCCTTGACGAAGTTCGTGATGATGAAGTCGTCGAGGGAGATGATGAAGGCGAGCAGGAACCCGGAGAGGATGCCGGGGGCCATGAGCGGCAGGAGCACGTGCCGGAACGCCTCCGCCCGGCTCGCGTAGAGGTCCCGCGCGGCCTCCTCGTAGACGCCTTCGATCCCCTGCAGCCGCGCCGAGATCGGCAGGTAGGCGAAGGGGATGCAGAACACGACGTGGGCCACCAGGATGGAGGCGAAGCCCAGGGTGAAGCCGATGGCGCTGAAGAAGATCAGCGTGGCCACGGCGGTGACGATCTCGGGCACCATGATGGGCAGGCTCAGGAGCGCGAAGCTGGCCGACTTTCCCCGGAACGCGCCGCCCCGCACCATCCCCACCGCCGCCGAGGTGGCGATGACGGTCGAGGCCGTCGCGGCCATGGCCGCGATCGACAGCGAGTTCCAGGCCGCGTCCTTGAACTTCCCGGCCTCCAGGCCGAAGAAGACGTCCTCGTACCACCTCAGGCTGAACCCGCCCCAGATCGTGATCGACGGGGAGTCGTTGAAGCTGTAGACCATCACCACGATCAGGGGTGCGTAGAGGACGATCAGGCAGAGGATCGTCACCGGCAGGAAGCCCGGATAGCGCCGGACGTCGTGGCCTGCCGTCACTTCGGCCCCCGGATGCGCGCCCGTGGATTTGTGCCGCACCGGGGCCGCGCCGACCACGACGGCTTCGTTCGCGCTCGGCTCATTTCACGCCCCATGCCCCACATGCCCGTCCCTTCTCCCGAAGGGCGGGGTATCCGGCAAGACAATGCGGGCGAGACGACGCCCGCGTTCCCAGGATTACGCATCCGCTTTCGGCGTGCCGCCGCAGCCGTTCCCGCGGGGGGGAACGCCCGCGCTCCCGGGGCTGCGTCATCAAGAGCGGTCATCCGGCCCGTTCGCCGCGGATCTGCTGGCGGGCGTAGTACAGGAGCGCGACCAGCACCATCGAGAGCAGGATCATCGACGCGGCGGCGCCGAAGGGCCAGTTGCCGGCGTTGCCCTTGAACTGCTCCTCGATCAGCGACCCGATCATGAAGTTCTTCGCCCCGCCCAGCAGGTCCGGCGCGAGAAAGGCGCCGAGGCTGGGGACGAACACGAGGATGCATCCGGCGACGATGCCGGGGATGACGGCCGGGATCAGCACCAGCCGCAGCGTCGTCCAGCGGTCCGCGTACAGATCCGCCGCCGCCTCCGACAGCGTGAAGTCGTAGCGCTCGACCGAAGCGTAGATCGGCAGCACCATGAAGGGCAGGTAGGAGTAGAACAGGCCGAGCTGCACGGCGAGGTTCGTGTTCACCAGCGCCAGCGGCTCGGAGATGGCCCCGGTCCAGAGCAGGAATTCGTTCAGCGGCCCGTTGTCCCGGATCAGGAACTTCATCGACACCGTGCGGATCAGCAGGTTGACCCAGTAGGGAACGGTCACGAGAAAGAGCCAGGCCGAGCGGGTGTGGACCGGCCGGGTGGCGATGAAGAACGCGGTCGGGAAACCGATGAGGAAGCACAGCACCGTCGCTGCCGCGGCCTGCGCGATCGAGCGGCCGAAGATGGTGATGTAGGTCCATTCGAGCTGCGGCGGCTCGTCGCCGAACAGGCCGCGGTCGAAGATGAACTGGTCGTAGGCGGCGAGGGAGAGCTCCCAGATGACGCCGCCGCGGAACTCCTTGGTCAGGAACGAATAGACCAGCATCATGCCCACCGGCGCGAGCAGGAAGACGCCGATCACGAGCCACGAGGGCGCGAGCAGCCATCCGCGCAGTGGCGCCCAAGTCCCCGGTGTGTTCTCCGAAGCGATCCTGCCGGCGCCGCCGGTGTCTCCGCCGCCCGCCATCAGTCCACCGGAATGCCGGCCCCGAGCCGGGGGAGCCCGAGCGGCCGTCCGCACGGCGGCGCGCAGATCCCCGGAGCGGTCTCCGAAGCGGCTCTGCCGCTCCGGGCGCCGCCGACGTCTCCGCCGCCCGCCATCAGTCCACCAGCAGGCGCGCGGCGCCTTCGTCCACGTTCAGGGCCGCGCGGTCGCCGGGGCCGAGACCGAGCGCCGCGTGGTCCGCATTCCGGGTGCGGACGGTGATCCCGGACCCGCCTTCGAGGCCGACCAGGTACTGGGTGTCGGTCCCGAGATACACGATGCGCCTGATCACCCCCGTGAGGGAGTCGCCGCCGCCGGGCTTCGCGGGGGAGTCCGGAAATACCGTTCGGGGAGCCCGGGCGCCGCCGCCGGGCTTCGCGAGGGAGTCTCCCCCGGGCATCACGATCGACAGCCGTTCGGGCCGGATCGAGATGCATACGGCGGCCCCCTGCCGGGGCGCCCCCGGCGCTTCGCATTCGAGCCGCGCGCCGTTCGCGAGACGACACAGGCAGCGCCCGCCGCCCGAGACCTCCTCGACCGTCACGTCCAGCAGGTTGGTCTCGCCGATGAAGTCCGCGACGAAGCGGTTGCGGGGCTTCTCGTAGATCTCGTGGGGCGTGCCGACCTGTTGTATCCCGCCCGCCGACATCACCGTGATGCGGTCGGACATCGTCAGCGCCTCCTCCTGGTCGTGGGTGACGAACACGAAGGTGATGCCGGCCTCCTCCTGGAGCTGCTTGAGCTCCACGCGCATGGCCTGGCGCAGCTTCAGGTCGAGCGCCGAGAGCGGCTCGTCGAGCAGGAGGACCTTCGGGCCCGGGGCCATGGCGCGGGCGAGCGCCACCCGCTGCTGCTGCCCTCCCGAGAGCTGGTGCGGCTTGCGCTCCGAGAAGCCGCCGAGCTCGACCATGTCGAGCATGCGCCGCGTGCGCGCCTCGGTCTCGGCCGCGGGCCGCTTCAGCCGCTGCATCCCGAACGCGACGTTCTCGGCGACCGTCATGTGGGGGAAGAGCGCGTACTGCTGGAAGACGGTGTTCACCGGACGCCGGTTGGGCGGCAGCCCCTCGATCTCCTCGCCGTAGAGAAAGATCGCGCCCTCGGTCACGTCCTCGAACCCCGCGATCATGCGCAGCAGCGTGGTCTTGCCGCATCCCGACGGACCGAGGAGGGTGAAGAACTCGTTGTCCCCGATCTCCAGGCTGGCCTCCCTGATCGCGGTCACGGACCCGTAGCGCTTCACCACGCCGCGAAGCTCGATGGCCGGCGGGCCGGCCGCGGACCCGCCCGCGCGTGCTCCCCGTGGGTCCCGTTCACGTTTCATTCTTCGTGCCGTCCATGTCCGGCGGAAACCAGGGGAAGGGCCTCGTCTCGTTCATGGTCACGTCGCACATCCCGAAGACGTCACGGACAGGGGGTCACGAACAGGCGATGGCGCGCAGAGCGGGAAAAGGCGCGCCCGGTGGTACCGGCAGCTCGCTCGCCCGCCACAGGTACCAGCTCGCGACGCTGCGGTAGGGTCGCCAGATCTCCCCCTGCGCGAGCAGGTCGGCCGGCTCCGGCAGTTCGCCCGTGCGCCGGCAGACCATGAACCCGCGCCTGACTCCGAGGTCGGTGACGGGGAGCACGTCGGGCCGGTCGAGCGTGAATATCAGCAGCATTTCGACGGTCCACCGGCCGACGCCCCGGATTTCGGTCAGCCGCTCGATGATCGCCTCGTCCTCCATGCCGTCGAGCGCCCGCCGGCTCGGGACCCTGCGCGCCGCCGCCTTCGCCGCGAGATCGCGCACCGCGAGGATCTTCGGGCGGGACAGGCCCGCTCCGCGCAGCGCGTCGTCGCCGAGCGCGAGCAGCGCCCGGGCGCTCGGCCGGCGGCCTGGAAACAGTCCGAGGAGGCGGCGATGGATGGTGCCGGCCGCCTTGCCGGAGAGCTGCTGGTAGACGATGGAGCGCAGCAGCGTCGCGAACGGGGTCTGCGCCGACCCGAGGCGCGAGGGCTTGCCCGGCCCGATCACGCCGATGATCCGCTCGAGCGCACGGTCTCGCCGCCCCAGATGCGCGAGCGCACGATCCCAATCGTAGCCACGGCTCGTCACCCCCCTCAACGCCACGGGAGGGAGGGCCGCGCCGGGGTCGTGTGCACTCGAGCCCTCCGCGCACCGGGCCGAGTCGCGCACACCCTCGCGTTTGCGCAACGTGCGATTCATCCGCCGTTCCACCGCCGCTCAGCCTCGCACAACGCGCGGCTCACCCGCCCTCTCGCCGGCGCGCGATCTCGCGCTCGCGCAGATCGATCCGGCGCACCTTGCCGGTGGTGGTCATCGGCAGCGCATCGATGAATTCGATCTCGCGGGGGTATTCGTGCGCGGCGAGGCGGGCGCGCACGCTGTTCCGGATGTCCTCGGCGAGGGCATCGGACCCGGCGTGCCCCGGCGCGAGCACGATGAACGCCTTGATGCTCTGCCCGCGCAACTCGTCCGGGCTGCCGATCACCGCCGCCTGACGCACTGCGGGATGCTTCAGCAGGCAGTCCTCGACTTCGCCCGGCCCGACGCGATGCCCCGCGCTGGAGATGACGTCGTCCTTGCGGCCCATGAACCAGTAGTAGCCGTCGGAGTCGCGGAAGCCGAGGTCCCCGGTGCGGAACCAGTCGCCGGTGAACTTCTCCCGCGTCGCCTCCTCGCGTCCCCAGTAGCCGAGGAACATCACCGGATCCCCGCGCCGGGGCGCCAGCTCGCCGACGGCGCCGTCGGCGACGGGGTCGCCGGCGTCGTCGATGACGCCGACGGTATGCCCCGGATAGGGCCTGCCCATCGAGCCGGGCCGTACCTCCATGATCGCGGAGCAGTTGCCGACGAGGTAGTTGGCCTCCGTCTGCCCCCACATCTCGTTGACCTTCACCCCCAGCGCCTCGTCGGCCCAGCGCACCACCTCCGCGCCGACCTGCTCGCCGGCGGACATGATCGAGCGCATCGACACCGGGTAGCGGGCGGTGGCGTCCGGCACCTGCATCATGAGCTTGAGGGCGGTGGGGGGGATGAAGCCGTTGCGCACCCGGTACTTCGCGATGAGGGCGAACGATCGATCGGGGTCGAACTTGCCGCCGTCGTAGCCGAGCACCGGCACGCCGTAGCGTAGCGCCGGCACCAGTGCATCGAGCAAACCCCCGGTCCAGGCCCAGTCGGCCGGCGTCCACATGAGATCGCCTTCGTGGGGGAAGAAGTCGTGCGACAGCTCGAAGCCGGGGAGGTTGCCGAGCAGGCAGCGGTGGGCGTTCAGTGCGCCCTTGGGCGGCCCGGTGGTGCCCGAGGTGTAGATGAGCAGGGCCGGATCGTCGGCGCCGGTGTCGGCGGGAGTGAACGAATCGCTCGCGGCGCCGACCAGATCCCAGAAGCCGCCGGGCTCGCCGTCACAGGGGATGACGTACCGCAGGTCGTCGAGGTGCGGGCGGATGGACTCGATGAGGTCGCGCCTCCCGGCGTCGGTGACGAGCGCCCGCGCCCCGCTGTCGGCGAGCCGGAACACGAGCGCATCAGAGCCGAAGAGGACCGAGAGCGGCAGCGCCACCGCCCCGAGCTTGTAGATCGCGATATGGGCGACGACGGTCTCGATGCGCTGGGGCAGGATGACGCCCACACGGTCCCCGCGCCGGACGCCGAGCCCGGCCAGCGCGTTGGCGAAACGATCGCTGAGCCGTTTCAGGTCCGCGAACGTGAAGGTCCGCTCGGCACCCTGCGCGTTCTCGACGTAGACGGCGACCCGGTCGCCGATGCCCACGTGCCGGTCGCAGACGTCGACGCCGATGTTGTAGCGCCGGGGAACGTTCCACCGGAACCGCTCCCGGGTCTCGTCGAACGTGAGGCGCGATTCCTCGATAAACCGCATGTCCCGCCTTTTTGCCGATGGTGGCCCGGCCGGGGCGCCGGACTGGTGGTTGGTGGTTCGGTGCATCGAGGCGGCGATCACCTGCGCCGCGGACCGCCTGCACGATGACCGCGCTCCGGTGACGGGTCAAGGCTCGCCGCGCTCGAATCGGACCTCGCTCGTTTCCGCGGAAACGCCCACCAGGCCCGAAGGCACCCGCGAAGCCGCCGTGGGCAGAGGCCCGGGCCGCCGGACGGAAAGCGGGTGGAGGGTCGTGAGATCGCGTATCGGGACACGGGCGGGAATTGCCGCCGCCCCGTCCTGCCCTTCGTCCGGCTCCGGCCGATGGTATAGGATTCGCGGCCCCGGCAGCGTAGCGCCTTTCACGAGGAGGAGAAGGACATGGAGCCGTTTCTCGCATACCGCGTGCACGACGAGGACGGGAAGATCGAGGGGCGCATCGAGCGCATCACCCTCGACGATCTCTCCGGGGGCGACGTCGTCGTCCGGTCCGCGTGGTCCGGCATCAACTACAAGGATGCGCTGGCCGCGACCGGCAAGGGAAGGATCATGCGCCGGTTCCCGATGGTCGGCGGGATCGACGTGGCCGGCACCGTGCACGCCTCCAACGATCCTCGGTACGCGGAGGGCGATCCGGTGGTGATCACCGGCTTCGGCCTGAGCGAGGACTTCGACGGCGGCTACTCCGAGTACGTGCGTGCGCCGGGGGACTGGCTGATCCGGCTCCCCGACGGAATGTCGCTCCGGGACAGCATGGCGATCGGTACCGCGGGATTCACCGCCGCGCTCGCCGTCGATCGGATGGAGCTCAACGGCCAGCACCCGGACCGGGGGCCGGTGCTGGTCAACGGCGCCACCGGCGGGGTCGGCAGCTTCGCCATCGACATGCTCGCGGGGCTGGGCTACGAAGTGGCTGCGTTCACCGGCAAGCGTGACCGGGACGACTACCTGCGCGCCCTCGGCGCGAGCCGCATCCTCTACCGAGACGAGGTGGAGATGGGCACGCGCCCGCTGGAGAAAACGCGGTGGGCGGGGGCGGTCGACAACGTCGGCGGGGGAGAGCTCGCCTGGTTGACCCGCACCATGCAGCCGGAGGGGAACATCGCGTCCATCGGGCTCGCCGGGGGATTCAAGCTGGAGACCACGGTGATGCCCTTCATCCTGCGCGGGGTGAACCTCCTCGGCATCAACAGCGTCCACGTCGCGCGGGACCGGCGCGAACGGGTGTGGCAGCGCCTCGCTTCCGACTCGAGGCCGCGCCACCTGGACAGGATCGTGACGGCGGAAATCGCGCTCTCCGACCTGCCCTCCGCGTTCGGCGGCTACATGGCGGGCACGGTCACCGGCCGCGCGCTGGTGCGCATCGCCGGCTGAATCGGGATCCGGGGGAAGGGAGGCGCGGCGCCGGGCGAACGAGGATCCCGGTCCGGGGCATGCCGGGGGGACGGCCCGCCCTCGGAGGCGCCGTTCAGTTCGATGCGCGTTGCGCCTCGTATTCCCTGTCGGCAAGTGCGCGGGCGATCTCGATCATGTCCTCGTAGCTGCCCGCGAGGCGGCCCGTGACCCGGTACTTGCCGTTGACGACGACCGACGGCGTGCCCCGGATCCCGTAGCGCTGCTGCATCAGGACGGACTTGCGGACCAGGGACTCCACCGCGAACGAATCGTAGGTCCGATCGAACTCGGCCCGATCGACGCCGTGCCGCTCGTAGAACGCACCCAGGGCTTCCCGGGTGTCGGTGGGCCGCTGGTTCGCATGGATCTCGTCGAACAGCGCCCGGTGCGTTTCCTCGGCGACCCCGAGGAGCCGGGCGGTGTAGTAGGCGCGGGCGTGGGCGATCCAGTTCTCGCGAAAGACCGCCGGCAGCCGCCGGACCTCGACGTACTCGGGCTTGTCCCGCTCGAACGCCTCCATCGCCGGAAGGAAGCGGTAGCAGGCGGGGCAGCCGTACCAGAACACGTCCACGACCTCGATTCGATCGCCGGTCTCGGTCAATTGGGGAGGTTGCAGGACTTCGTACCTGCCCTCGACGTCGACTCCCGCGGACTGGGCGCCGGCGTGGGATGCGGCGGCAATCCATGCGATCGCGACAAGACGGCACAGCCATCGGTTCATCATCGGTGCCTCCGGTTCGGGGTTGGCCAACCCGCGGAAAGATTTGGGCGGCGGGAAAGGTAAGACCCGCCGGCGGGGGAAAGTTCTCCGCGCCTCCTGCGCCACCGGGCCGCCGGTCGGAGCGAACCGATGCCCCGCGCGCCGGGGCCGTGCGTTGAACGAGACCGCCGAGCACAGCAGGACCATGGTCGGACGTTGCTTCAACGGGTCTCCTGATCACCACTCAAGCTACGCCTGGTTTGAGCAGCTTTTCCGGCATCGGCGGAGTTCTGAGCGCCACGTAGGCAAGCCTGGGGATGAGTTCGGGCAGATAAAACCGGTTGGTCAGTTGGCAGGCGCGGTCATGGCCATAGTGAGGGCACTGAAAGCCATTGGGCCATCGCCACCGATACAGGGCATCGAAGCATTGGTCCTCGGTTCCGTAGAGTGCGAGGAACTCGCTCAGGCTGATACCTTTCTGGAACTGCACCGGGTTGCGCGCTATGACAAATCTCCCTTTCTCGTCAGAGAGTTACATGGCGAATTATACAAATAAACGTGGCTTGGACACAATGGTAATCAGGTCGAGCGATGAGGGCGCTGCCGCAGCGCCCGTTCTTCTTTCAGACCTTGTTCACGTCCCTGCTCGCGGCCTTCCCGCAGCCACTGCTCGGTCCACTCCTTCGCTCGCTCCGCCAGCATCGCCCCTCCCCCTTCCAGATCCTGCACCTTCGGCAGCGCGGCCCCGGCGAACCGCCCCCGCGGCAGCACCTGCCGAATCCACTCCACGAACGCACGCCGCAGCTCGTCCTCCCCCGGCCCACGCACCCAATCGGACAGCGCGGCCAGCAACTTCGGCAGCTCCGCCGCCGAACGGCTGTTCTCGAATGCGATCAGGGCCGACACCAGATTGCGGCGCGGCAAATCGTCTTCCCCGCGGCGTCCCTGGTCAAGCAGGAAATACCGCTGCGATGGCTGGAAACGCGCCAGCGCCTCCTCCACGACGCGAGCGTTCAGAAGGCGCCATCGTTGCCCGATTCGTTCGAGGGCGCCTTCCATGACGATCGGGGCCTCCGGCTGATGCGCCCGGATTGAATGATCTCCGGTCGCTCGCGGACGACGTACACGTCCGGGCGATCGCCGTATGTTCGACCCCGCGCCACTCGAAGATCGGTCGCCGACGGTCGCGCGGGGTCATCGATTCGACGAACGTCGAGACGCGGCTGTTCACGGTGCGGGTGCCGTCCAGACGCTGTTGCCGACGAGTGTGCGTGCAGTGCGGGCGAGCAGGCGCACGAACGTTTCCCGCTCCATGAGCCGGCCGGCGGCAGCGGCCGCGACGGCTCGGTCGAACTGCGCTTCGAGTTGCTCCCGGACGTCGTAGCGCCCATCGACGGCTCCCTGTGACAGGTACTGGCCCAGGATCTCTGCCGCCTTCGCAAGTGATACGTGGTCATGAGCTCCCACGCGGGTCCGGCATCCTGCCGCTGCTCTGCGTCGTGCAGAAACCGCGGCTCGTACTCCCGCTGGCTCGCTCGAAGGTCGGCGACTCGCCCCTGTACCGCATCGAGATCGTCCCATCCCTGCTTGCGGAACAGCCGCAGCCACACGTCCAGGATCGTGGACCAGACGCGCTGTCCCCAATCGTCCGCGTCCACCGGCAGCGCCGGCCATCCGTTCGCAACAAGGAGCCGTCTGACGTCCGCGCCCCGATCACCGAGGACGCCGAGGCATCCAAGCCGCACAAGCGATTGCGCCGTTTCCGTGGGCGTGCCGTCATGCCGCAGGACACGGGCAACCTGAAAAGCCTCCGCGGCGGCAGCGCACAGGTCGGCGGGGTTTTCGTCGTCGAGCAGAAGGGTGACGCGGAGTTCGAGGGCGTTGGCGACGAAGCGAAGGTGATCGTCGTCGAGGCGTCCGGTCCCACCGATGCCGAGAGTGTCCCCGAGCCGGCGGCGCCCCGCTTCCTCCGCGGCGTGGTGGAACTTCTCCACGCCGAGCGAATCCACGATCCAGGACTCGGAGGTCATGGGGTGCCCACCTGCATGAGCGCCGGCCAGTCGGGGATCGGGACCGGCAGATACCACGCGATGAGGTTGCTCGCCCAGATACCGCACGATGTCTTATCGGCGTGGATAGCGGTCCGAGCTACCCACCGTCAACTTCGTCTTCAGTCGAAATGATGTCCACGACGCGAGCATTCAGTAGACGCCATCGTTGTCCGATTCGTTCGAGGTCGCCTTCCATGACAATTGGCGCCTTCGCTTGATGCGCCCGGATTGCCCGTTCGTAGTCGAACGATTGGAGAATTGCCGTGACCGACTGGTTCCGACCGTCAATAGACGCCCGCAACGTGGCGTTCCCACCGACTTCCGCTTCGTCCCGAATCAGCCTCTGCACGATGCCGGACACCTGTACGTCCGGGCGGGGCTCTCGGCTGCGGAACGACCGCGCACCCTCGCGCAGGATCGGCGCATCGGCTTGGCCGAATCGGACGATCTCTCGGGCTATCCGCCTTGGTAGCGTACGCGCCCAGGTCACGCTCACGTCCAGTGTCGGGAACGGTTCGATCAGCGTTGCGAGAGCGTCGCAGAGATTGGCGCTGACGCCCTCTACAACCGCTTCGGAGAATACATCGGTACCGCCGACAACCGTTCGTTCGGTGGCTGTCCGAGCAGCTTCCAGTGCGCCGGTCAGCCGGCGCGTCAGCCGCCGCTCCACCGGATCGTCCTCGAGTCCCCGGTCCGCGGTAAGAAAGGGCTGCATCGGCGGCGCGACCACCGGGGTCAGTAACGTAACCGCGAAACTGCCTTGCTCGGTTTGCCCCAAGCGAATCCGCTGCACTTGCTCGACGGCTTCCCGGTTCGAGCCCGTCCGATACAGCGGGCGCGGATTCCACAGAGAACAGGCCACTGCCAAAAGCATGTCACGCGTACCGCGCAAGAGTGCGAGCCCGTCGTCAACGGCCACCGCGCCATCGCCGTTCTCCGCAGCCCGTACGCGAATCACGTCACGATCGGCTGTCACGAGGTCTCGGTACAGGGAGAGTTCATCGGTCTCCGCAGCGTTCGCGAAAATCTCGATCAGCCGCGACACGACATCGGCGTAATCGCCCAGACGCTCGGTGCGCGGCAGAATGACCTCTGGCCGCTCGCGGGCGGAATATACGTCCGAATGATCGCCGTAGGTTTCGACCCTGCTCCACCCGGCGGCGCGGGCGTATGCCGACAGTGCGGCAGGCGAAACAGCCTTCAGGGCTTCGGTGTCTCGGATGGTTGCTCTCATCGGATGCTCCCCTGTCTCGATTGCTCCATCAACCTTCGCAGACTCTCGACATTGAAGATGTTTTGTTCGGGAATCCGAACCGTGACGGAGGTTTGGTTGGTCGTCCCATCCAATCCCTTCAGATTCAGCCAATAGGCCCGATGCCTCAGCACGAGCTCATCCGCGGTGATCGTTATCCACCGATGTTCATCCTTCGGCAAATCAAGTACTACGAGCAGTCGCGGGGTCTGCGTGTCTTCGCATAGATCGTCGTAATTTTTCCGTTTCAACGGAAACCGAACGTATCCATCATCCGACCTGATCAGATTGATGGTTGCTTTCAGTTGCAATTCAAGCGCCGGCCGCATTGCGCCGCCAGCCTGAATCCGGAGATCGATGCTGTCACGATCTTGCGAGTACTCGGCCGTGACGTAACCAGCCCGCGCGGCCACTGCCTGGGCGTAGATTCGGGACAACGCTTCTCCTCGATCAGGTTTGGTCAACAATGCATCGATCATGACACGAGCCCGTGATTGAGATGAAAATGGGTATTGCGGTCGGTGTTCTGAATCCCTGTCTCATCGGCAGTTGGACCGATCCGACCTTCTCCCGATCAAGATGGACATCCACCGCCACTCCGGTGTCGGTGCCTTCGTAGACGACGATCTCGCTATCCGGAAGAGTCGAGTATTCATCGGTCATGCGGCAAGTTCCTCGCGCACCTCATCCCGGGCCGACCATGGAATCGGATGCACGTCATAGCTGCGCATGGCTGCCAGCACGTTTTCTGAAACCGGATTTTCCGTGTCGTTGAGGAGCGCATAGGCGCGGCAGCCCGGCGAACGCACCTCCTTCGTATCAACCCAGGAAAATGCGACAGCTTGTGCAGTATCGCGGCTTGGACGGTTGATCGTCCGTAGAATCCGCTCCGGCTTGATCTTTGACTTGGGTATGACGAAATCGAATCGGTGATCGTAACCACTCTTGCCGGTAAATTTGACGTTCGGCGTATATCGAATATCGGAAAAATCCAGCCACGCCACTACATCTTCATAAAACAGACTGGTAACGACAGGTGAAACCAAATAGAACAGGTCGCTGACAGCAAGCATCGCCTGTATCAGATTGTGTTTACGCAGTGCAAAATTATCGGAGGAAGTCCGAATTTCGAGTGCCTTATCGATCATTTGTACGCCAAAACCATTGAGGGTCATTTTCAGCAGATCGCGCCTTTTTCCGCTATCGATCTTGCAGCCCGACTGCTCCAAATCGTCGACGATGTAACCGTCGTCGGTCAATACGAATCCGCCACTGGACCGCTTGGCGTAAATCTGAAGGCAATCGTTATGACGATCCAGATAGGGAGTGGTTATTTCCATCCAGCCACCAATCTCACGAAGACTCGTGCGATCCCGCAGCCAGATCCAATACTGATCCAACAACGATTGAATTTCGCCAATCATGTGAAGATACCTTGTCGAATCATGGGCGGCTCCACGATGTTGCAATACTGCATGAAGTCCTGGAGCGTTTACCACGCGTCGTGCGGATTGGAAAAATGATCGCCCGAAACCGGGAACGCCCATTTATCGCCAAAACCCTCACGATAAAGATGCAGGTGGGGCGACCCGATTTCCTCACCGTCCGGATTGCGATGTGGCGCGCCGCCGAAGTCGAGCCGGGCAAGGACCACGACCTGCCGTCCCCGGTTCTGGAAAGTGCCCTTGCTCAGGTCGATCCGCCCCCGACGCAGGTCGAGAAGCAACGACTCGCGTCGATCGATTGAAACCAGCGGAATCGTGACATTTCCACCGAGGTCGGGATAATTCCACTCCGTGTCATCGCTGCGGCGCTTCTCCATTGCGATCAACGCATCGGCTTCCGTCTGCGTGAGATTGGCGCCAGCTATCAGGAAACTCCCTCAAGAAACCCTGCGGCATTCTCTACTTGTAGCTCCCCCGAAACCAGCTTCGGCAGCAGCGCATCACGCATTGTGGCGAGGGCGTGGCACTCTCGTCTGTTGTGTTCAATCCGTTCAATCCAAAGAGTAGTCATCGACGAGAATGCTCGTCTCACGGGAAGGTCAGCCGAGGCAGCCAAGGTTCCCGTAACAGCCCGCGGGCGGACCGCCGGATAGGCGCCCCCGTCGGCGAGATGAGCCAAGCGATCGATGTTGTCTCGGGATGTCGCCGCACACCAGACGACTTCACGATCGTTCGACTCGTATGGACGAAGGACGGCGAATCCGGTGCTTCCGGTCAGTCCATCGCGACCGATAAACGCGAACGATCCGTTTCCCAGCCGGACCACGACACCAGATCCGGTAATAGAGCATCCCGCAAGGCGACGAGGGTACGGACGGGATTCGTGGACCATGGATGCCATGACGTGTTCCAGCATCGATTGGGCAGTGCTCTGTAATGCGCACACCACTGACTCTGCTGGCAGGCAAAGTCCGAACCTCCCCGACTGGACAGAGACGTCAAAGGTAGACCAAGCCACCGAGCGACACCGGACAGAGGCTGTCCGCATGGTGAGTGGGAGCGACGTCACGGGTCTTGCTCGTCAGACAGTTTCTTGAGAGCGCGTTCAGCATCGTTCGCCAATGTTTCGTCGTGCGCGTTTCGGGCTAGCACGATGGCGGTCTCGAAGTCCTCACGGGCTTCGTCTATGCGGTTCAGGAAGGCATTCGCCTTGCCCCGGTTGTTGTAGGTTCTGGCAACGTCCGGCTTCAGTCGGATTGCCTCGTCGTAGTCCGCGATGGCTTTCTCATGCCGGCCGAGGCCCGTCTTCGCAACACCCCGGTTGTTATAGGCTCCGGCGTAGTCAGACTTCAGCCGGATTGCTTCGTCGTAGTCCGCGATGGCTTCCTCATGCCGGCCGAGGTCATCCTTCTCAGCACCCCGGTTGTTGTAGGTTTCGGCCAAGTCCGGCTTCAGCCGGACTGCCTCGTTGTAGTCCGCGATGGCTTCCTCATGCCGGCCGAGGTTACTCTTCGCAACACCCCGGTTGTTGTAGGCTTCGGCATAGTCAGATTTCAGCCGGATTGCCTCGTCGTAGTCCGCGATGGCTTCCTCATGCCGGCCGAGGTCATCCTTGGCGTTACCCCGGTTGTTGTAGGCTTTGGCAAAGTCAGACTTCAGCCGGATTGCCTCGTCGTAGTCCGCGACGGCTGCCTCATGCCGGCCGAGGTCATTCTTGGCAATACCCCGGTTGTTGTAGGCTTCGGCATAGTCAGACTTCAGCCGGATTGCCTCGTCGTAGTCCGCGACGGCTGCCTCATGCCGGCCGAGTTCATTCTTCGCAGCACCCCGGTTGTTGTGGGCTTCGGCGTAGTCAGACTTCAGCCGGATTGCCTCGTCGTAGTCCGCGATGGCTTCCTCATGCCGGCCGAGGTCATTCTTCGCAACACCCCGGTTGTTATAGGCTCCGGCGTAGTCAGACTTCAGCCGGATTGCCTCGTCGTAGTCCGCGATGGCTTCCTCATGCCGGCCGAGGTCATTCTTCGCAACACCCCGGTTGTTATAGGCTCCGGCGTAGTCAGACTTCAGCCGGATTGCCTCGTCGTAGTCCGCGATGGCTTCCTCATGCCGGCCGAGGTCGCTCTTGGCGTTACCCCGGTTGTTGTAGGCTTCGGCATAGTCAGACTTCAGCCGGATTGCCTCGTCGTAGTCCGCGATGGCTTCCTCATGCCGGCCGAGGTCATCCTTCTCAGCACCCCGGTTGTTGTAGGTTTCGGCAAAGTCCGGCTTCAGCCGGACTGCCTCGTTGTAGTCCGCGATGGCTTCCTCATGCCGGCCGAGGTTACTCTTCGCAACACCCCGGTTGTTGTAGGCTTCGGCATAGTCAGATTTCAGCCGGATTGCCTCGTCGTAGTCCGCGATGGCTTCCTCATGCCGGCCGAGGTCATCCTTGGCGTTACCCCGGTTGTTGTAGGCTTTGGCAAAGTCAGGCTTCAGCCGGATTGCCTCGTCGTAGTCCGCGATGGCTTCCTCATGCCGGCCGAGGTCATTCTTGGCAATACCCCGGTTGTTGTAGGCTTTGGCAAAGTCAGGCTTCAGCCGGATTGCCTCGTCGTAGTCCGCGATGGCTTCCTCATGCCGGCCGAGGTCATTCTTGGCGTTACCCCGGTTGTTATAGGCTTTGGCAAAGTCAGGCTTCAGCCGGATTGCCTCGTCGTAGTCCGCGATGGCTTCCTCATGCCGGCCGAGGTCATTCTTGGCGTTACCCCGGTTGTTGTAGGCTTCGGCATAGTCAGACTTCAGCCGGATTGCCTCGTCGTAGTCCGCGATGGCTTCCTCATGCCGGCCGAGGTCATTCTTCGCAACACCCCGGTTGTTGTGGGCTTCGGCGTTGTCAGACTTCAGTCGGACTGCCTCGTTGTAGTCCGCGATGGCTTCCTCATGCCGGCCGAGGTCACTCTTGGCGTTACCCCGGTTGTTGTAGGCTTCGGCATAGTCAGACTTCAGCCGGATTGCCTCGTCGTAGTCCGCGATGGCTTCCTCATGCCGGCCGAGGTCGCTCTTGGCGTTACCCCGGTTGTAGTAGGCTTTGGCATAGTCAGGCTTCAGCCGGATTGCCTCGTCGTAGTCCGCGATGGCTTCCTCATGCCGGCCGAGGTCGCTCTTGGCGTTACCCCGGTTGTTGTAGGCTTCGGCCGAGTCCGGCTTCAGCCGGATTGCCTCGTCGTAGTCCGCGATGGCTTCCTCATGCCGGCCGAGGTCATTCTTGGCAATACCCCGGTTGTTGTAGGCTTCGGCCGAGTCCGGCTTCAGCCGGATTGCCTCGTCGTAGTCCGTGATGGCTTCCTCATGCCGGCCGAGGTCATTCTTGGCGTTACCCCGGTTGTTATAGGCTTCGGCCAAGTCCGGCTTCAGCCGGATTGCTCTGTCGTAGGCATCTATCATTGTTTCGAGATCATCTCTTTCATCCCTATGAAGGAGATAGCCTACGGAAAACCACGCCCGGGCTCCGAGCTCCTTGTCGGTTCCATCCACAACATTAGCGATGGCACGCCACTTTTCGATGGCTTCTTTGATGTTTCCTTGCCGTTGGAGCAAGACGGCGGCGGCAACCACCTGGGAAATCGGAGATGCCAATGGATCCTCCCGGACGTTCTCCGCGGCCTTGCGGGCCTCGTCCGGGTCGTCATGGACGGCCTTGGCCGTCAACTGTTTCAAATACGATGCAGCCTTATCAGCTTCATCGCGCTTCGCCTTGATCTCGCCGATGAGATTCCGGGCGTCTTCAGCATGTTTTCTGGATAATTCCATGTACTTGCGTGCTTCGACCTCGATCTCGCCGAATCTCTCGAAGCTGAGATAGCCGGCGACGCCGGCGACGACACCAAACAGCGCCAAGAAGATGGCTATGACGCCGAGCCACCAGCCGATGCTCTTTGCCCGATCGTCCAGCAATTCGCGTCTGAGTTCGTTGAAACGGCGCGAAATCTCGACATCGGCGGCGGCGTCCTTTTGCGCCATCGCGTGTTGTCGTCGCCTGAAATATGCACCGGTCATGCGACACTCTCCACCTGTCTCGCGGCGTCGCAGAGACGGATTTCGCCGGAGATGAGATTGGGAAGCAGTGTGTCGCGCAGGGCGGCGAGGGTGCGGGATTCATGGACGTTAGCGGCGATCTGTCCAAGCACCGGCTGCATGGCGTGCTGGAAAGCCCCTGCGACTCGGGCGGTCGGCAGGCATATTCGATAATCCCCCATCGTCGTCCAGTTCGTACGCGGCATCTTGGTGCCTGTGGAGCCTTGGTTCGTATAGCTGACGAATTCGACGGATGAAACACAGGCCAGGAGGAAAGCGGACCACTCCACGACCTTTGAAGCTATTACTACGATGTCCGTGGAACAGACGCCATTTATCGGCGCGACGCCGACTTTGTGAAAGTAAGGTCTGAGCTTGCCGAACAGAACTTCACCTTTGTTGAAAGCCGATTTGTTACTCGTCACCTTCCCGACCCTTCCCCATGCGGCAAGGGCGATCGAACGGCGGGGCATATGTTCCAAGCCGATATAGGGAGTTTCATCATCCAGATTTACAGGATCGACGTTCCGCCGCGGAGCAATCGCGACGTCGGCCAAACGTCCTGCTTTCCATCCTTCGGGGATCTCGCCGCATTCAGAGTCCACGAAGCGATCAGGGAACAGGTTGGTGAGCAGCTTGGGCAGGCCGATATCGCGGCCTTCCATCTTGGCGCGGACGGGATCGAAATCCACGAACCAGGACTTGAACAGGGACTGCGCCATCGCCTCCAGTGTCTCGTTCATGCGACGGTTCAATTCGATCTTGTCATCCAGCGTGCCGAGGATGTGGGCGATAGTCCGTTGTTGCTGAATGGGAGGCAGGGTGATATGCATCCTGCGTTGGTCTCTCAGACTTACGTACTCCGCCATGTCCGTCTGCCCTGAAATCTCCTTGAATTGGTCGAAGAATTCCGGGCCAGATATCCAATAAAATAGGAAGCGAAAGTCGATCAATTCTGGGTTGAGCGATCTCCAGAAACATAATTGTGGGGAATAGACGAATCTGGGTGTATTTTCCTGAACAAATGCAAACCGCCCGACGGTTCCCTTTGAAGTGAAAACAACATCGCCTAGCCTGCTTATTTTATTCTCTACTTGATTTATATTTTTTTCTGGAAAATAGTCGGCATCATCGAATTGAAATCCATCCTTGATGTTTCCCGCGCGAGCGAACAGTACTCCCGAAGCTGCCAGTTCGGTATTCTTGGCGCGATATCCATCGCCTATCTCAAGCGAACCTGATTTGATGAGATCGCTCACCTCATGCTCTTGCCATCCGTGTTTCCGTATATGTCCGATTTCTACTTGACCTTCAATCAGCACCACATGTTCCGCTTCGATATGCTTCCTGAAACTCTCCGGCGCCTCATCCCACACGAACAAATCCACCCGGAACGGCAGGTCGCTCTCCTCGAACGCCTCCCGCAGTTCCGCCACCCGGGCGCTCTGCTCCGGTCGGGCGAACACCACCAGATCCAGATCGGACTCCGGTCGCGAGGTCCACTTGACGCGGGAGCCGTAAGCCCAGGCGGTGGTGTCCGGCAGGTACCGGTTCAGCAGCGCCAGGATCGTTCGGCGCTGCTCGGCGGTGATGTCGATGGCGGGGGTCATTCCCATGTCTCGCCGCTCATGGTCTGGTAGAGGCCGATGGCGTCGTCGATGAAGTCGGCCATGACGTCGAGGCAGGACTTGGCCTTCTCGCAGTCGTAGTCGTGGGCGGTGGCGTTGCGCTTGTCGGTGTACAGAAACCATTGCTCCACTGGCGCGCTGAACAGGTGGTTCTGATACGCCAGTCTGAAGATCGACTTCGGACTGTTGGGTGGGTCCGCAACGCCGAGAACCTCGATCAGGTAGCGCTTCAGCACCTTCCACAGGCAGTCGTGGCAGGTCTCGAAGCGCTGGATGACCGATTCGGCGATCCCTTCCTGATCGAGATCCGAACGGGAGACGACCGGGTTCCGATAGTTCGCGTACTGCTCCTTGAGATCCTTGAGCGACAGGCGGAACTTGTCGTAGTCGATCGTCGCCGGTGCCGCTGGTCCTTCGCCGTTCACTCGCCGCCTCCGGTCCGGTCCGCCAGCATCACGTGGTCCCGCTCGATCTCCCGGTGGAACCTCTCCGGCAGGTCTGCCCAATCGTGCGCTTCCACCAGGAACGGGATCGTGGAATCCCGCAGCGCCTCGGTGAAATCGATCCGCCGCGACGCATCAATCGTGGCCAGATCCGGACCGCGCAGCACCAGATCAAGGTCGCTGCCGTCGTGGCTTCGCCCGTTCACACGGCTCCCGTAGGCCCAGACCTCGACGCCGGGCAGGTGCTTCTTCAGCAACCCCTCGATCACCGCCCGATGCCTCGGCTTCAGATGCTGCCGCCCGGTCGTCTCAGCCATCGTCCGCCGCCTCGACCACGTCGGCCAGCGCTCTGGCGTCGGTCAGGAAGCCCGGCAACAGCTTCAGGGTGGCCTCGGCGAAGCCCGTACCGTAGTCGAGCGCGGTGTCGTTGCGGTTGTCTCGGTAGCGAAGCCAACGCTCGCAGGCTTCCGCGTCGATCAGCCCGTGTTTGGCAGCGTGCCGGAAGACGTCCCTGAAGGCCAGCCGGTCGGCCTGCCGGTTGCTGGCGAACCAGGGGCGCAGGCGCTTCTTCAGCAGCTTGCCGCTCTGCTCCAGCACCAGCTCGGATTCCTTGACGCAGGCGGCGCGGAACACCTCGTGGAGGACGTCGTCCGACCCATGGCGCCGCAGTCCCTCCAGGGCGCGTTCCAGCGCGTCGAGGCAGCGCCTGAGAAAGGCCGTGTCGATGCTCATCATGCTCAATCGCGGCGGCCTCCCGCGGTTCGGCCCGCATCGCAGGGGTGGACCGTTCCAGTCCGCGTATCCCCATGACGCCCGCCGGTGGCGCTGTGCGGCAACGATGGCGATGGTGTGCATGTCCCTCCCGAGCGCATTGGAGCATCCCGGATCCGGGCCGTCGTCACCCGACGACCGCCGCCACCTCGACAACAGTGGCCGTACAGCGCGGCTCCGGCACCGGCTCGCCATGTTCGCGCAAGCTCTCGATGTGAAACAGGATCGCCTGACGGATCTCGCTGACCACTTCCTCCTTGGTGGCCCCGGTTGCGACGCAACCGGGCAGGTCGAGTACGTAGGCGGCATAGTTCCTCGGCGATTCCTCGATGACGATGGTGTTTTGCAACACCCAGACAAGCTCGACCATGACCTCGCGGCAGACGAAGCCCGGCCGTTCGGAGGTCAGTCCTTCCAGCAACGTCCGGGCAGCCTCCGCCTGCTCTGCATCGTCGTCCACCAGATAGCGGACAAGAACGTTGGTATCCAGCGCGATCATTCCTCGCATGCCCCCTCCGCGATGGCGCGCTCGATGTCCTCCAGCGTCACCGGCGGGCCGTCATGCTTCAGGGCGCCGAACAATCGCCCGACAGGCCGCACGGGCAGAACCCGGACCTCGTTGTCGAGAATGACGTAGCGCACACGGTCCCCGGCCCCCACCCCGAGCGCCTCCCGAACCGGTTTGGGCAGCGTGGTCTGTCCCTTCGCGGTAATCGCGGACGTGATCATGGCGAAATCTCTCTTTTCCTTTCGTCATGAGAGCTTGCTTTACCTTCTGGCAAACGGCAACGGCAAGGAGGCGGACCGACAGGAAGCGGTTCGCGGGCAATCCTCCCCTCGTCCCGAGCCAAAGGCAGACGGACGGAAGGCGGTGCCTGGATGGAACAGGACTGTTCTTCGCCCGTCCACGGCGCTGGACGGGGGGCGGCCACGCCAGCGGTCGCCGCTCACGGGCGCCTGATCTCCGAGCTCCGCCCTACCTCCCCGCCACCGGGCGATACTCCACCAGCGACGACCGGCCCGTGACGGCGACGATGCGCGCCCACCGTTCGTTTCCGTCGGCGTCCGTGAGGCGCAGATTCTCACCGGGAATGAAGTGGACGGGCTGGGGCTGGCCCTGGTTGACGGCGATGTTGGAGGCGTACAGCCAAGTACGGTCGAGGGCGTCGCGGGTGGGATTCAGCCTGCCCCTTAGCCCCGGGAGCGCGCCGGTATCCTCGGGGATGAGGATTGCGCCGCCGCCGGGCAAGGCGTCCAGTGCAAGGGAAAGACGACCCTCCACGGGCATCCAGTCATGCCGGACTCGGGCGGAGAAACCCGTGACGGCGGCGAACACCGTCATCGGCAGATGGCTGGAGTGCAGATCCAGGATCGCCTCTCCGTGTTCGTCGGTGGTGGCGCGTTTCCAGGTGTCGTTGGGAAACAGCGCCAGGACGTCGACGCCGGCCAGCGGTTCCCCGGCGTCGACGCCTCGCACGTTGACGACGGCGCGGGCGGGACTGTGCTCCTGCGGCGCAGCAGGAATGACGAGGCGGATCTCCGCTTCGTCGATCACCCGGTATTCGGGCGGTCTCCCGCAAAGCCCCCGGGTTTCCCGCAGGATGATCGGAACGCCGTCCCCGCGCCGCTCCATGAAATACCGTCTGTCCTCGGAGCCCCGGATTCCTTCCACCGGCATCCGCCCGAGCATGGAGGTCAACGTCTGGTTGCGGGCGGCCTGCCGGGTCGCCATGCTGTCCACCGTCAGATTGTTCGGCAGCGATTCGGGGGACTGGATCTCCAGGCGGTCTTCGAACATCGACA
Organism: uncultured Gammaproteobacteria bacterium; assembly: GCA_958295465.1. Lineage (GTDB taxonomy): Bacteria > Pseudomonadota > Gammaproteobacteria > HK1 > HK1 > HK1. The sequence continues at coordinate 3,807,783 of OY282353.1, read as the reverse complement.
GGCGGATCCGGCTGCCGCGCATCGAATAGTCGCGATGCGCCACTGCGCACATTGGCGAACGCCGCGATCTCGTCCGCCCAGTCGTCCCGGCTCGGGCGGATCGGACGGTGCCCGGTAAATACGATCTGCTTGAACTCCCAGGCGCTGTCCTCGCCCGCCCGGAGCTGGCGGAGGATGTCCTCGGTGCGGTAACTCACCGCCGATCTCCAAAGCCCGGACGCTTCAGGTTCGCGGCCGGCCCGCCGCTGCTTCGTTCACGGCTTCTGCCATTCGCAACGCGCCGGGCTGACCACCTGGTCGTCCGACAGATAGTCGGCGGTGTAGACGCAGGTCCCGCTCAGGCCGGCGTACTTCCCGGTGCCGCCCATGAGCTCCTGGCGGCCTTCCCCGCCACCGCCGGCTTGTATGTCGCCCGCCTTTCTGATCGCCATGAGGAACCACTGCTCACCCGAGGCATCGGTGTTCGTGCAGGGGGTTTCCAGATCCAGCCCGGCATCCGACTTCCTGGAGTAGACGAAACACGTCACGACGCTGTGCTGCCCCTCCGCGAAGGGGCCGCCGCTGCTCTCGATCACGGTGACCGTCCCGTGCAGCGGACCGCCGGTGAAGGTCTGCTCCGCGTGCTCCAGGGTGGTGTAGTCGTAGACGAGGCTGGCGACGTAGCTGAAGCTGCCGCTCTCGCCCGCCGCAGCCACTTGCGCCGCGTACAGAATGCTCGATGCGACGAACATCGAGGCGGTGCGTCTCTTGATGATGGACATTGCTCTCCTCCTGGGTGCGAGTGTGGTGAAGGATTCAATCCGGTTGACGGGGGGCCGGCCGGGGCGACTGCGCTCAGTGTGTGATCACCGGACAGGGTCGGGCCCTGGTGGCGCGCATACCGAACCGGTCAGCAGCTCGGCATTGTGCGCACCGGAATAAACCTTGCCCCTCGGTCGGTCGATGAAACTCTTGTCCTTGAAGTCCGAGATCAGGTCGCCGTCTGCCGTGTAGAGGAGACGCACGCCGGCCGCCCTCGCCAATGCGAGCACGTGCGGATCATCGGAGCGGAGGTCCGCGCGGTTTTTCAGCTTGCGCTCATCGTCGGCGAACAGGCTCTCGGGGATGAGCTTCGCCCTGCCGGCCCGAACGTAGCCGGCCAGCCTGGCCCTGATCCGGCCTCGAATCTCCTGCGCGAACTTGCCGCCCGTCGAATACACGATGCTCCCCGCGCCCCGATCCAGCCACTTGCGTATCGGCCTGGAATCCTCGTCGGCCGGATCGGCGAGAAAGGCCCCGAGCTTGTTGGTGTCCACGATGATGCACATCCGCGGCGGCCCTCAGTCCGCGAACCCCAGCAGCTCGTCGGTTTCCTTCACGAAGAAGTCACGGTATCCCCCCGGCGCGTCAAGCAGGTTGCCATGCTTGTCCAGGGTCATGTTGTGGATCGCGACGGCGCTACCCCTCGGCTCGAAGTAGAGAACGGACACGTCATCAGGCTTCAGAAGCCCTTTCCTGACCGAAATGCGCACGCGATCGATGATGTAGTCGCTGTGGGTCTCGATCAGGAACCGGTTTCCGCTCTTCTTGAACGCCTGGACGAAAAGACTGGCGAGTTCCGCCTGGCCCCGGGGGTGCAGGTGAACCTCCGGTTGCTGGAGCAGGAACGCGCATTTGTGCTCTCGGCGGCGATCGGAGCGTTCCAGCACGTCGACGAGAATCGGCAGGCTCTGGCTGACGCCATAACCGACGTCCATGAGGTTCGCATGAGATCCGGATCGGACCTTGACCTGCAACTGAAAGGGGTCGTTCGTCTGCTTGCCGTGACGTTTCACCTTGATGTCCGCGAACAGTCCGGCGCCCCGGCCGAACTTGACGAGATCGTCATGGAGCGATTTCCAGTGGGGCGTATCGGTGCGATCGAGCCGCATCATCAGCATCGGGACGTGTTCGCCTTCCGGAGAAGCGGTCTCGCGGATCGGATCGTAGGTGCGCTTGGGCTTCGATCGCAGGGGCGCGACCGAAATCAGCTCGGGCAGATTCGGAAGCTCGACGCCGATACTCCGTGGAATTGCAGGCGGGCGGCTTGTGACTTCCCGGCGGGGGAACAGGCCGTGGAGATAGTCGGCGATCGGTTTCAGGGTTGGCAATCCGGGACGACTCCGTGTCCAATCCGGGGGATCGATCAGGAGATTCAGCATGAGCATCGCATGAACAAGCGGAACACCGTTCATCTCCTCGGCACAGTCCGGAATTTGCACGATGGTTCCGTCCTCGCCCGATCTCAGCTCCAGAAACGCATCGGAGTCGAACTGAAAACGCAAGGACGAGGCGACGGGTTCCGAACCTTTTTCGTAAAAAGTGACCGACAGCTCATACGGCGACATGATGTCGTCCGGCGCCCGATCGATCCGGAGCCCGATCTTGAACTCGTCGATACGACCGCTCGGGCCGCGCCGCGACCGGACGATGTCGCGGAACGAGCCCATGGCGAAAGGCTCCTCGTTGAAATCCAGAAACTCGTCGAGTGTCAGCCCGGAAAACATCCGATGCAACACCCGAAAACAGCCCAGGAAGGTGGTCTTGCCGGTACTGTTCTCGCCCACGAGCAGCGTGATGGGCCGCAAGCGGCCACGCTGTTCGTCGTGAAAGCAGCGCACGTCCTGCAAGATCAGCTCTCTCGCGTCGTCCACGTCGAGATCCTCCTTCACGCGTTCGGATTGCCGGGCGTCCGTCCGCTGGAATCCACGTCAATCCGCAAGCCGATCGACACCATCAGCGTCCGCCAGAAGCTCCGAAAGCTGCGCCACCGTCTCGGGATCGAACCGGCGCTCCGCCAAACGTCGCTCCAGCCGTATTTCCGGAGCAGGACCTTGGGAAGACGGATGCCCTTGGAGTTGCCGATGGCGATCAGCTCGATGTCCGCGGTGGCCGCCGCTTTTCCCATGTCGGAGTCTCCTTTGCGCATGGAACTGGTACGCACGGTAATTACTCCGTAAAGGATGTCAAGGCGGCTTTCCGCCCTTCCCATCGTTTCCGAATCCAAGGCGGTGCAGGCTCTCCGCAATCGCCGCGTCCAGCCGCGCGCCCTCGGCCTGCTGCGCCCGCAGCTCCGCCACCAGCCGCGTCATCTTCGCCTCGAACGGCTCGCCGTCGTCCGCCTGCAGCTCCGCGCCCACGTAGCGGCCAGGGGTCAGCACGTGGCCGTGCCGGCGCACTTCGTCGAGCGCCGCCGGCACGGAGAAAGAGCAGTAAAACGGCCTCCGCGGGCGATGCCGCTGCTTGTCGAGGGCGGGGCGGGCATAGTCCCGGGGCAGCACGTCATGCCCGTCTCTCCCGTTTCCCCCTCGTTTCCGTCGTGCCGCCGGCGTGAGTCGTCCTCTATAATGCCCGCCCCGCACGACCATGCACACCGCACGGCGGGCGCCGCGCGAAGGGTTCCCGGCTCATGTCATTCGATCCCACCAGCGAGCTCATCGCCGAATTCAGGAACGGGAACATGGTGGTGCTCGTCGACGACGAGGACCGCGAGAACGAAGGCGATCTCGTCATGCCGGCAGCGCACGCGACGCCGGAGGCGATCAACTTCATGGCCCGCTATGGCCGCGGCCTGATCTGCCTTCCGATGACTCGCGAGCGCTGCGACGCCATTGGCCTGAAGCTGATGGTCGGCGACAACCGGGAGGCGCAGCGCACCCAGTTCACCGTCTCCATCGACGCCGCCGGCGGGATCACCACGGGCATCTCCGCCGCGGACCGCGCCACCACGATCCTCGCCGCGGTCCGCCCCGGCGCGAAGCCCTCGGACTTCGTCCAGCCGGGCCATGTCTTTCCGCTGATGTCGGAGCCCGGCGGGGTGCTCACCCGCGCCGGCCACACCGAGGCCGGCTGCGATCTCGCGCGCCTCGCGGGGCTCGAGCCGGCCGCGGTGGTCGTCGAGATCCTCAACGAGGACGGGACGATGGCCCGGCGCCCGGATCTCGAACGCTTCGCCCAGACCCACGGGCTCAAGCTCGGGACCATCGCCGACCTCATCGAGTACCGGATGCTCAACGAGAAGACGGTGGAGCGCGCCGGCGAATGCCGGCTGCCCACCGAGTTCGGGGAGTTCCGCTTGATCGCCTTCCGCGCCGGGACCGACGGCGAGATCCACTTCGCGCTCGTGGCCGGCGAGATCGACCCCGAGGCGCCGACCCTCATCCGGGTGCACGTGCACGATTCGCTCTGCGACCTCACCGCCAGCCGGCGGCGGGACGCGGGGTGGCCGATCGGCGACGCTCTGCGCCGGGTCGCCGAGGAAGGAAGCGGCGTCGTGGTGGTGCTGCGCACCCCCGAATCCCCGGAGCGGCTTGCCGCCCGCATCGACCACTACCGCCGGGAGGACGAAGGCGAAACGCCCCCGCTGCACGACTCGGGAAGCACCGATCTGCGCACCTTCGGGCTCGGGGCGCAGATCCTCGCCGACCTCGGGGTGCGCAAGATGCGGGTGCTGAGCGCGCCGAAGCGCCTGCACGGCATCTCCGGCTTCGGCCTCGAAATCGTCGAGTACGTGAGTTGACCGACGTGGATCACCGGAGCGCGAAACGAGAGTGCGGACATGGCTCACCGGGCCACGAAGCGACGGTACGGAGACGGCGGCGGCGTTCGCCGGCTGGAGTGCAAGCGGACCGGCAGGTGCGGTCGGGAGCCGGCGGGGGTGGAGCATCTCCGTCTTCGCCCTCGAAATCACCGAGTACGTGAGTTGACCGGCATGGTTCACCGGATCGAGGGGCGAGGGTGCGGTGACGGCGGCGGCGTTCGCCGGCTGGAGTGCAAGCGGGCCGGCACGTGCGGCCGGGAGCCGGCGGGGGTGGAGCATCTCCGTCTTCGCCCTCGAAATCGTCGAGTACGTGAGTCGGCCTGCCTCGCTCACCAGGTCGAGATGCGGTGCGGAGACGGTGTTCTTCGGCCGGAGGGTACGCGGCTCGAAGCGTACGGCCTCGAACCGGTGAAAGAGGCGGGCTGACGCCCGCATTCGGACAGAGACGGCCCCGCCCGTGGCGCGTTACGACATCCTCCCCTCCGAGCTCGACGCTGCCGGCGCGCGGATCGGGATCGTCGCGGCGCGGTTCAACGACGACATCGTGTCCCGGCTGCTCGAAGCGGCGCTCGACACCCTCGCCCGCCACGGACTGGACCGGGAGAGCATCCCCGTCGCCCGCGTTCCCGGCGCGTTCGAGCTGCCACTGGCCGCGCGCTGGCTCGCCACCTGCTACGGCTCGCTCACCGATACCGGCGGCCTCGGCCGGTCGCGGGAGAGGCGGCGTATCGTTCATGGAGCCGCGGTTCCCGGTGATGCGCATATCGGCGGGGACAGCGTGGCGGCGGCTCGCCCACCGATACCGGCGACCTCGGCCGGCCGCGGGAGAGGCGACCCATCGTCGGCAGCGCGAGGGCGGCGAGGGACGGCGACTCCCGATGACGAGCGGGCCGGCGAGGACAGCGTGGCGGCGGCTCGCCCACCGATGCCGGCGACCTCGGCCGGCCGCGGGAGAGGCGACCCATCGTCGGCAGCGCGAGGGCGGCGAGGGGCGGCGACTCCCGGTGACGAGCGGGCCGGCGGGGATGGCGGGTCACGTGGGAAGCCGCGGACCGCGCGAAACGTCATGATCCCGGAAAACGCCACGGCCGACGCGGTCATCGCCCTCGGAGCGGTCATCCGGGGGGACACACCCCACTTCGACTACGTCTGCGCGGAGGCCGCGGGCGGCCTCCGGGCCGTTTCGCTGGAGCTCGACGTTCCGATTATCTTCGGCGTCCTCACCTGCGACGACCATGTGCAGGCGCTTGAGCGGGCGGGCGGCGGGCCTGCACCGTCCGCGCCGACGCCGACGCGCGACGACTCCGCCGATCCCTCCGGCTTCGATCCGCCCAACTCCGACTTCTCCGACTCCGCCGGCCGCTCCAGGCCGGCCGCCGCCGGTTCCGGGCATCGCAACAAGGGCCGTGAAGCGGCCCTCGCGGCGCTGGAGATGGTCTCCCTGCGCCGCCGCCTCGGCGCCTGATCCGGCTGCCCGCGCGTGCCTCTGAGCCGTCGAACCCGCACCCGCCGGGCGGCGTTGCAGGCGCTGTACCAGTGGCAGATGACCGGGCACTCCGTGGACGATCTCCGCGCCCAGTTCAGGGAAAACCCGCCGCCCGGAGGATTCGATCCGGAGTTCTTCGGCGAGCTGATCACCGGAGTGATCCACGACTTCGAGGCCCTCGACGCGGTGCTCGCCCCGCTCACCGACCGCCCCGTCGCCCAGCTCGACCACGTGGAGCGGGCGATCCTGCGCATGGGCGTGTACGAGCTGCGATCGGCGGGCAACGTCCCCTGGCGGGTGGTGATCAACGAGGCGGTGGAGCTCGCCCATGCGTTCGGGGCCGAACAAAGCCACAAGTACGTCAACGGCGTGCTCGACAAGGCCGCCCGCAACCTGCGGGCGGACTGAACCGGGATGTGGCCGGTGGCGGGTGCGGCCGGAAGCGGCTGCCAGGCCGGCCATGCGTTCATGCGGAGCCATACGCCGATGCGGCACGACACCGTTCCGGCGCCGGCTCGATTCGTGGAATGCGCCACCACGCGGCCGGAAGCCGCTGGCTGCCAGGCCGGCCATGCGTTCATGCGGAACCATACGCCGATGCGGCACGACACCGTTCCGGCGCCGGCTCGATTCGTGGAATGCGCCGCCACGATGCGAATGCGGCGGGCCGTGCCCGATGCGAATGAACGGCAATGCGCGGTACGCGATGGCGCCGGCGCGGGAAGGGCGCGAAAGAGTGCGGCGAGTCGGGCCTGACGCAAATGAGGCCCGGTGGTTCGATTCATGGTGCGTGGCTCCGAACGACGAGGCAATTCCTGCCGCCGCAGCCGGATGCCGGGCGATGAGCCATCCTCCACCGTCGCCGCGACCGGGCGCGGATCACACGGCGGTCGCCGTCGACACCCTCGTCGGCGGCGTCCACTTCCCGGACGACACCCCTGCGGGCGACGTCGGATACAAGGCGCTTGCGGTCAACCTGAGCGATCTCGCCGCGATGGGGGCGGACGCGACCGAGGCGGTCGCAATCGTTTCGCTCCCGGCACGTCTCGGTGCAGCGTGGCTCGCCGCGTTCCGGGTGGGGTTCGAATCGCTCGCCCGCGCACACGGGGTCGCCGTCGCCGCCATCGACACCGTGGCCGGCGCACTCTCGGTGAGCGTCGAGGCGCACGGACGCTGTCCGCCCGGGGAGGCGCTGACCCGCGCCGGCGCCCGGCCCGGAGACCGGATCTTCGTCTCCGGCGCCCTCGGCGATGCCGGGGGCGGATTGGAGATCGCGCTCGGGCGGCGTCCGGCCCGGCCCGCCGCGAGCGCCGAGGCACTCCTGGCCCGGCTGCACCGGCCGGCGCCGAGGCTCGCGCTCGGATGCGCGTTGCGCGGCATCGCCAGCGCCGCCATCGACATCTCCGACGGGCTGTGCCAGGACCTCGGCCACGTGCTCGAAGCGAGCGGCGTGGGCGCACGCATCGACGCGGATCTCGTGCCACTCTCTCCCGCGCTGCTCGAAGTGGCCGGCGACGCGGCGGCGCGGGCGCTCGCGCTCTCGGCCGGCGACGACTACGAGCTGCTGTTCACCGTCCCGCCGGACCGGGTGGGCCGCCTCGGCGCCCTCGGGAAACACCCCGACGCCCTCGGGAAACGCCCGGACACACCAGTCCCTGATCCGGGAAGTCTTCGGCAAAACGACGGAGATTTTCGCCAGCGGTCGTCTGGTTCCGGCCATGCCGGGTTGGGGACCGGCGACGCGATTACCGGGATCGGCATCGTCGAGGCGCAACCGGGCCTGCGCCTCACCGGCCACGGCGGTACGGTGAGCGCCGTGCCGCCCGGCTACCGGCACTTCCGGGCCGGGCCATGAGCGGCGACCCCGGTTGCCGGCCGAAGCCTCGGGCCGAACCATGAGCCGAACCATGAGCGGCAGCCCGAACCGCCTGCCGCGGCCACGGTCCGTGCTGCACTGGATCGCGTTCGGCGCCGGAGCGGGGCTCGCGCCGCGTGCGCCGGGCACCGCGGGCACCGCCGTCGCGATCCTGATCTACGCGGTCCTCGCGACGCAGCCGATCACGCTCTACCTGCTCGCGGTCGCGTTCATCGCCGCCACCGGGGTGTGGGTATGCGGGCGCACCGCGCGCGAGCTCGGCGTGCACGACCACCCCGGCATCGTGCTCGACGAGATCGCAGGCTTCCTCGTGACGATGACCGCGCTGCCCTTCGACTGGCCGTGGATCGCCGCCGGCTTCGTGGCGTTCCGCATCCTCGACGTCGCCAAGCCGTGGCCCGTCTCGCTCGCCGACCGCAGGGTCGGCGGAGGTCTCGGGATCATGCTCGACGACCTGCTCGCCGGCGCACTCGCCGGCGCGGCGCTCCACGCGGCGCGGTACGTGCTCGGCGGCTGAACCGCAGCGACGATGCCCGGAATGCGGTCGCCCGGGGGATCCGGGATGCAGCCGCCTGCGCGACGAATCGGCTGCGGCGCTGGTCTTGCGACCAATGCGGCACCGGGGCGGAGACGTTCGACACGTGGGCGCGATTCCGGACAAGGCGGATGGCCGGGCAGCCTGCCGGACGGGAGGCGGCCCGCCGGCCTTTCGCGGAGTGGTTGGAATCGGTGCCGATCACACCGAGCCTCCGGCGCCGCGTCGACGCAGGCCCGTACCCCGCCGGCGCAGGCCGGCAATGTTCCCGGGTGGCCGCGGGCATGGGTCGGGAGGCGGCCCTGGAGCCGCGCGGCACGGAGTCGAGCCGCTGCCGTTCGCCGAGGGCCGAGGGCCGCGGGTGAGTCCAAGGGCTCGGGGCGGGGTGGCGCACAGGGCGTCTTGTCGCATAAAAACAACAATTTGCCGTTATAACCGGAGAAACCCATCGCCGACCATTGCCAACCGTCCCGCCGTCCGTAGACTGCGGGCCATCCTCCCGGCGACACGGGGGGCAGCGAAGGCTGCGGTTCGGGCTTTCATTCGACAGAAGCACAGAGGAGAAACATCATGCAACGCAAACTTGTCGCAGCGGCCGTGTCGAGCGCGCTGGCCCTGCCGATGGCCGCCCAGGCGGTGGAGTTCGACGTCTCCGGCCACATCAACCGCGCGATCATCAGCGTGGACGACAGCTCGGACAAGGACGAACTGCGGCACCTTGACGGAAACTCGTCAGGGAGCCGCGTCCGCTTCACCGGAAGCGATGAGCTTGATGGCGGGATGAGCGTCGGCGTCAACCTGGAAATGGGCATCTTGACCGGCAGCGGGGACGGGACGACAACGCGCCATGCGGCCGTCTATCTCGATACCGCCGGGGGCAAGCTGACCGCGGGGCACACTTCGACCGCCGCTGACAACATGGCTCATGCGCGGCTTGGTGGCCCGTCCTGGCTGGGCGGAGTGACGAACTGGTGTTCCTACCACTCCAAGAATGCCGATGGCGACGTGGCGGTTGCCTGCCCGACCAATGACGGCGGGCGTAGTGAGGTCCTGCGGTACGACACGCCGGCGCTTGGCCCGGCCACGGTCGCCGTTTCGTCAGGTGACGATGAGTATTGGGATGTTCAGCTCCGGGTTGCGGGTCCCGTCGGTGACGCGGGCTACGACTTCCGCGTTGGCCATATCGGCGAGTACGACAACGACACGAAGGGCGATGTAACTACCGCGTCCGGCGCGATCTCCTTCGGCCAGGGGACGTCCGTCGCCTTCGCGTGGGGGCAGGAACAGGACAAGGAAATGACGTGGGGGACGGGGGATGATGCGGTCAAGCACCGTGGTGACCACGAATACACCTATCTGGAACTCGACCACAGCTACGGCGAGGGCAGTGTTGGCGTGTACTGGCGAAGCGGTGAGCTGAAAGACGTCTACACAGCAGGGGGGGACCTGTACCCGAATCGGGATGGCTCGCTCTGGGGCGTGGGCATCGGTCACAACGTCGGCGCCGGCGCAACCGCCTATGCCGGCTACCGGCAGATCAAGGAAGACGGCGTGAACGACAATACCGGCATCATCCTCGCCGGGATGCGCGTGACGTTCAACTGAGCCTCTTCCGCTGGAATCATCGCCCCCTTCCCGCCCGGGAAGGGGGCTTGTTCGTCAAGGGCGTTTTCCGGTCCTCGCGCGGGGCCGGCCTCATCGAAGCGCCCCCACCTTCACCGGGCGGTCGTTGGTAGAGGCCGACGTGTTCGGTGCCGCTGCACGAGATGGGGCGGACGGCGCGGCCTTCCGGACGCTCGCGTGGCGTCAGGCGCACCTGGACGGCATCGAAGGTGGCCCGTCGAAGCGGCGGCCGCTACGACGGTCTCGACCGGTGCATGGATTGAGTCTGCCGGATCATGGAATGCCGGCGACGAGATTGAGCGACACCCTCCGGAGGCAGGCGTCGTCGACGCGCGCCTCCGGCCGCCGTGGCTCCTCGATTCATGGGCGAATTCGAGCTCATCGAGCACTGCTTCCGCGACCGCACCCCGCGGCGCCCCGACACCGTACTCGGCATCGGTGACGATGCGGCGCTGCTCGACACCGGCGGCCTGCCCCTCGTCCACGCCGGGGCGACGGCGACGTTCTCCGCCTGCGACGAAGCGGCCGACGTCGCCCGTTGTACTTTCGGCGCCGCCCTGCTCCGCCTCGCCGCCCGCACGGTGATGCCGCGCTGGGCGACCCTCGCGCTCACCCTCGAAGCGGCCGATCCCGACTGGCTCGAACGATTCTCCGCCGCCGCCGCCGCGGTATGCGAGGCAAGCGGGGTCGAGCTCGTCGGCGGCGATACCACCCGCGGGCCGGGGCGCGCGACCGTCTTCGCGCTGGGCGCGGGGACCGTCCTCCCCCGCCGGCCCGAGCCGCGACCGCGCGCCGCCGCGATCGGGGTGCGGTTGTCGTTCGCGACCGCGGATGCGCCGGAGCACGCGATCGCCGACCTGGTTTCGGTGTGCGCGGATCTGGCCGGGCGCGGAACGGAGATCCGCTGGTGTGACGTGCCGAACGCGAGAGACGGTACGGGGGACGATGCGGGGGGCGACGGCTCTGGCGTTCGGAATGGGACGCCGAGATCGACCGGTACGGGAGACGATGCGGGAGTCGACGCCCGTGCCCTGGAGTTCATCGCACTCACCGACAACGGCGGCGTGGAGGCATTGCTTGCGGTTGCGAGTCGTCGCCGGTTCGCACTCACGCGGGTCGAAGTCGATGGCTGAGCCGCACCGCCCTCCTCCGCCCCGTAGCGAAGCCGAACCTTCCGCCCGCGACGCGCGGCTCGCTACCCCCATCGACAGCAGCGGCGCGGAGGCATTGCTCGCGGCCATGAGCCGTTGCCGGTTCACACCCACACGCCGCTCGAAGCCGATGGCTGAGCCACGCCGGCCTCCTCCGCCCAGCGGCGATGCCGGACCGCTCGCCCGCGGCACGCGGCCCGCCGCCCACGCCGGCAACGGCGGTACGGAGGCATGGCGCACGATCGCGAGCCGCCGCCGGCCCACAATCACGCTGCTCGAAGCCGATGCCTGACCGCGCCGCGTCCTTCCGCCCCGTAGCGAAGCCGAGCTCCTCGCCCGCGCCGACGCCCTGGCCGGGCGCACCCTCGGCGACGTCGCGGTCGAGCACGGGCTGGCCGTGCCGGCGAACACCCGCCGCGGCAAGGGCTGGACCGGCACCGTCATCGAACACGCGCTCGGCGCGAACGCCGGCTCGCGGCCGGAGCCGGACTTCCGGCTGATCTCCATCGAGTTGAAGACCATCCCGGTCGGACCCGACCGCCGACCGCTCGAATCGACCTACGTATGCACCGTCCCGCTCGCGGGTGACGCCGCTCCGGACTGGCGGGACTCGAACGCGCGCCGCAAGCTCAGCAAGCGCGAGCCTGCGCTCGCGGAGGTGACGGTGATGCGGCTCGACAAAAAGCAGCCAGACCACTTGGCGATGATGAAAGCGCTGGGGAGGACGAACACACCGGTCCTGGTGCTGTTCGCGGGGGGCACGAGGTGGCGCGGGCATCAGGGGCGAGACGTGGGAAAGACCTCATGAGGCGGGTGGTACTGAGGATGGTGCGCGAAGGGCAGGCCAGCAGGGAGCGGCAAGCAGGGGCTGCGACCAGCGACGGCAGACCGTCACAGGAGACGTCCAGGAGGACGCGGAGCGCGAGCCTGGACGACGGGCGTTGACGCACACAGGGGGCGGAGCCAGCGCCCCCGCGCGGGGATCCAGATGCCCACCGAAGACGAGAAGACGCGGGTGCGGGCGCACGCACGCCCCCTGTCTCGTACGAGAGGCAGGCTACGACCTGCGGGCGGCGCGCAAGCTCTTCCTCCGTATGGCGCGCGCGGAGCGGCAAGCCGCAGCCCAGGGACAGAGGGGGCTCGTCGGGTTCCTGCGGACACACCCGACGGACGCGCGGCGGATCGCGCACTGGATCGCGACGAGCGGACTCATCGAGGCTGGGCAGCAGCGCCCGAAGAGCATCGAGAGCGTCGCTGAATGCCAGCGCCAGGAACCACCGGCCTACCTACAAGGCGATGGCCGCGGGCTGACACGGGAAGCGCTCCAGGAGACTTGACGCGAGGTCCGCAGGGGCGGATAACGGCGCCATGCTCAGGGAACCGTCAGGTGCTCCGCTCTCCGACCGCCGACAGGCCCGTCCGGCGGTTCGGGCCATGGAGGCTTCGGTCAGGAGACCGACCGAGGGGCGTGCCCGCCCACCGCCTGAAGGGTCGGGTGTCGGGGCACCGCCTCGTGCACTGGGGCGAGAACAGGGAGAGCACCTCCTCGTCGATCCGTCACAAGGCGCTAAGCAACACGTCCACCCTAACGGATGGAAACGAAATGAATACAACGCCAAAGGGAACCACCCGCTCGAATTGCGTCCAGAAACGCGCCAACCGAATGCTCCCCGTCAGCCATCGACTGGTCACAAGTATCTCGGTCGGGTTGATGTGTGCAGTCGTATTGACGCCGTCGGTCGTTGGCGACAACAGCGTCGTGAAGGTGAACAGCACGCTTGGATATCTAACTCCAGGTTCAACGGTACAGGTAAATAAGGGCGTCGAGATCTACGCTGAAGAGCCGTCGAAGTATTATGGGAATTTGCTCAACAAGAAAATCTGGACGACAAAGGAAAGCGAGACCTACGTTGTGATGGAAAGCGAGTTCTACAAAGAATACCCATCTTTCTCGGGCAATCAGGTTTGGATCAAGCTCAGACCCGAATCAGCCCCGTCCGAAACTTGGGGGGACCAAAGCCCGGAGGCGGCTTCGTGTTGGCGCGCTGGATGTTGGGCGTTCTTTGGATGGCACCGAAGTGAAAGCGCTGAGGGCTTCGTCGCGCGGGATGAATTCGCCAAACTTCATCCAGCCCAGTAATCGCGATCGTGCAGACAGTCAGGAACACCGGAGTGCACACGATGGTACCCCAAGTGGCCGTTTTTTTCGCAGTCGGCGTTTTCTTCTTCATGGGGATCTACTGTCGGAACGTTCTCGGCCACGGGCCAGCACTGACGGGTTGGGAAATACTAGTCTCCTTTGTGGCAGGATTTATCTTGTTTGGATTGCCTCTTTGTGGACCTATCTACTGCGCATGGCTAGAAACAGAATCTGATTTGATTTTTGTCGCGCCCACAATTATTCCAGTATTCTTGGCAGGCCTTGCCGCGCGATTCGAGCTACAAAAGCTGCTAACCAAGGACGTAACCGAACCCGCGCAACCGCCGTGAGGCTTCGAGGGGAGCCCCTCAGCAGTATCTGGCACCCCAACTGTTGTAAGCGACGGGTTGGGTAGGAAGCTCGACGCAGACCACAGAGGGCCTGCGCCGGACCGGTCAGGGGCCGACTTGGCATCGCCCTCTCCATAGCAGGCATCGAGCCCCGACTTCAGTGGCTCGGCCGCGTGGGAGAAGTCCACGATTGCCGTCCCCTGCGCCGCCAACGTATCGAGAAAGCTCCAGTTGTCGCGCGCCCTGTCGGCAATCGTCACCACGTGCAGGGCCGGGCGCTTGCCGAGCACCGCTTCGAGCTCCGCGCAGAGCGTCGTCTTCAACACCGTCTTGTGTGGCTGTGGCATCGTCAATTCGAGATCTACACCCTCGCGCGGGGCCAGCCTCATCGAAGCGCCCCCACCTTCGCCGGGCAGTCGTTGGTAGAGGCCGACGTGTTCGGCGCCGCTGCACGAGATGGGGCGGACGGCGCGGCCTTCCGGACGCTCGCGTGGCGTCAGGCGCACCTGGACGGCATCGAAGGTGGCCCGTCGAAGCGGTGGCCGCTACGACGGTCTCGACCGGTGCATGGATTGAGTCTGCCGGATCATGGAATGCCGGCGACGAGATTGAGCGACACCCTCTGGAGGCAGGCGTCGTCGACGCGCGCCTCCGGCCGCCGTGGCTCCTCGATTCATGGGCGAATTCGAACTCATCGAGCACTGCTTCCGCGACCGCACCCCGCGGCGCCCCGACACCGTACTCGGCATCGGTGACGATGCGGCGCTGCTCGACACCGGCGGCCTGCCCCTCGTCCACGCCGGGGCGACGGCGCCGTTCTCCGCCTGCGACGATGCGGCCGACATCGCCCGCCGCGTTTTCGGCGCCGCCCTGCTCCGCCTCGCCGCCCGCACGGTGACGCCGCGCTGGGCGACCCTCGCGCTCACCCTCGAAGCGGCCGATCCCGACTGGCTCGAACGGTTCTCGGCCGCCGCCGCCGCGGTATGCGAGGCAAGCGGGGTCGAGCTCGTCGGCGGCGATACCACCCGCGGGCCGGGACGCGCGACCGTCTTCGCGCTGGGCGCGGGGACCGTCCTCCCCCGCCGTCCCGAGCCACGACCGCGCACCGCCGCGATCGGGGTGCGGTTGTCGTTCGCGACCGCGGACGCGCCGGAGCACGCGATCGCCGACCTGGTTTCGGTGTGCGCGGATCTGGCCGGGCGCGGAACAGAGATCCGCTGGTGTGACGTGCCGAACGCGAGAGACGGTACGGGGGACGATTCGGGAGTCGACGGCTCTGGCGTTCGGAATGGGACGCCGAGATCGACCGGTACGGGAGACGATGCGGGAGTCGACGCCCGTGCCCTGGAGTTCATCGCACTCACCGACAACGGCGGCGTGGAGGCATTGCTTGCGGTTGCGAGCCGTCGCCGGTTCGCACTCACGCGGGTCGAAGTCGATGGCTGAGCCACGCCGCCCTCCTCCACCCAGCGGCGATGCCGGACCGCTCGTCCGCGGCACGCGGCTCGCTACCCCCATCGACAGCAGCGGCGCGGAGGCATTGCTCGCGGCCATGAGCCGTCGCCGGTTCACACCCACACGCCGCTCGAAGCCGATGGCTGAGCCACGCCGGCCTCCTCCGCCCCGTAGCGAAGCCGAACCGCTCGCCCGCGGCGGGCGGCTCGCCGCCCTCACCGGCAACGGCGGTACGGAGGCATGGCGCACGGCCGCGAGCCGCCGCCGGCCCACAATCACGCTGCAAGGGACTCCATGAAACCGGACAATCGACGTGCTACTACACCGGACAGACTACGTGCTCCTAACACTCCGACACCGGGCCCTCGTCTCGCGGAAGCCTCTCGTATACAGTTTCTGATCCTGGTTGTTTCTGGACTGAAGTTCTTCGGGGGCAACAGCAAACAGGTCTTGTTGCGGTGGCCCGGTTTGCCGCCGGAAGTCAGCCCCGCGTGCCGCGCAACCGGTATCGGTGCATGTGCTCGTAGTGCGGCAATGCGAGCTCGCACAGGCGCTTGACCGCATCGGGCGCCGAATCGTGATCGACGCGCTTGCGCGGCTGCGGCTTCAGGCCGTCGGAGTCGCGCAGGGTCTGATGGAAAGCGCCGCCGTCCCACCAGCCCACCTCGTCGCGGGCCCCCGGCTGCCAGTGCAACGCCTCGGGAAGAAAGGGGATGCCGACCGCCTCGCAGTACCGCTCGACCATCTCCTCGGGGCGTTCGAGCAGGTCGTCGCTGTCCATCAGCGGCGGCGGCGCACCGGCCTCGTCGCTCAGGCGGTCGAACAACTGCCGCTGCTCGGCGAACCCGAGCTCCTTCGGGTGGATCTCCCGCCATCCCCGGTGCAGGGACGAGATCGTCTTCAGGGGATGGCGGATCAGGAAACTGTGGTTGAAGTGCGAGAGGAATTCGTCGTCCCAGTAGTGGTCGAGGTACAGCGGAAAGTCCTTGATGAACATCGGGCCGGCCTTCGCCGCCGCGAACAGCCTTGCACGAACGCTGTCGAGGGTCAGCCCCGGCGTGCGCACGCTGTCCGGTCGCACCCGCGGCCACAACGGCTCCTCGCCCTGGTACCAGGCTTCGCCGAAGGGCTCATGGAAGCAGGCCATGTCGCCGCGTATCCGCATCATCCATTCGAAGGCGGTGGAGATCGAGCGCGGCACCGCCCAGAGCGCGAGGATCCGGTTCATGCGCCCGGCCCGATGCACGACATCTTCCGCCGCCGGCGCGCCGACCCTGCCCGCAGTGTGAGGGTCCGGTTCATGCGCCGGTCAGGCCAGGCTGGACAGCAGGCACCCGGGCATCTTCGTCGGTGTCACGCCCAGCGTCTTGAAGATGCGCCAGTAGAGGGCGGCGTCGGACGCGACGACCGGCTTGCCGATGGCCTCCTCGAAGTCGTCCAGGAGGCTCAGCGCGCGTTGCGGCAGGCCGTCGGCGCGGCGCCAGTTCGGCATGCCGTTGACCACCACGGCATCGGCGCCCGGCGCCTGCCCGGCCACGCGGCACATGGACCGGCCGGCCAGTTCGCCGGGGAAGATCCAGTTCAGGGCGTTCACCTCCTCCTGGGTCGCGTAGAAGCCCTGGTCGACGAAATTGCCGCAGTACAGCACGTCGAAACCGGCCTGGCGCAGGAAACGGGCGATGCCGTCACGCCAGTCGGGCCAGTAATACACCGAGTTGATCGCGATCTTCTCCGCGTTCAGCGCGCGCAGCCCCTCGACGAGGCACATGCCGGCCATGTGGAACGGGGTCGCGTACTTCTCGCCAAGACGGTCGCAGAACGCGCGGATGTCGTCCGGCGTCGAGCCGTTGCAATGCACCCAGTTCGTGCCGACCTGGCCCACCACGTCGGCGCCGTTGTTGGCCATGCAGTGCACAACCTCTTCAAGCAGGTGGAAATGATCGGCGCGCTGGCGCAGCTCATGCGCATAGCCCGGTACGTGCAGCATGCGCCCATGCACGCCGACGCTCTCCGGCGCGATGCGCAGGAAGTCGCTCGGCGCCGCGTCGAAGTCGTGCGGGGGTGCGGTGAAGCCGACCTGGAAGGGGAACAGCCTGTTGTCCGGGTTGGACCAGCGCCGAGGTTTCATCGCTTTCTCCGGCAGGTATGGGAACAGGCCCGTCAGGGCGCTACGGACTCTCGGAAAAATGGCAGGCGGGATCGATGTCCGCGAAGTGGTCCATCGTCTTGCGGTTGCACTGCTCCTGCTCCGCCGTCCCCGGGACCACCGCGGTCGAGCACCGGTAACGGTCGCGGCAGACGGCGCCCCCGCCGGAGCCGCAGCATGGAGCATCCTGCGCCCGCAACCGTGGACCGGCGGGAAATGCAGGCTACCATCGCCGCGGCGACCCCGCATGGCCCATCTTTACCTCTGCGAGCTGCGATTGGATGGGAATTCGCCCCGATTCGTCGATCTTTGCGCGTAACTTGTTGATGTGTCGTCGGAGAGCCTGATGTAGTGCCATCAAATGAATTCGCCTTGTTGCACCACACCCCGCCCACCGCGACCGCCCGCGCGAAGGAGACGAGCTGGGTTTGGCCGGTGGAGAGGTTCGCGCCACCGTGCGCGACCTCGAAGTCGTAGCCCCCCGGCAGGTTCCGGATGAACTCGTCCGCCCGGACCTCGCGCGCCGCGCGCTCCGCCGCCCGATCGATCCGCCCGAGGGTGGAAAGACGACGATCCGGCGCTCATCCGAGCCCGAGGGTTCATGGAGGAAGAAGAGTAGATGCGGGGACTGTCGAAGCTGTGGCCGCCCAGAGATGTGAGCCCTGACGGCCAAGCGCCGCGGCGGTTCGTGGATGCCGAGCGGGAGTACCTGACGGCTCTCCCGGGCAGCGCCAACAAGACCCGGTTCGCCAGAACGGAGTTCGATCGGCTCGACAAGGGCAAGCTGCGGAAGGTCATGTCCGGCGGGCAGGCATCGCTTTGCGTGTACTGCGAACACAGGGCTTTGGGAGAACGGCCCGCCGGGTACGGAGCTCGGCACAAGAACTCGAATGCGCGCATGTGCAACGCGATCCGGTTACGCATTCTCCCGGCGGGCGAGCCGCCCTCCGCGCAGCGCACACGGTTTCGTCGACGCCCGCGCTGCACCCCCGTGCCGGGCACGGAACGGGCGCGATGTAGCTGTCGTCGTTGACGGCTATGTGCTGCGGCGCGTGTTGACGGGACGCTCCCCGCAAGCCCCGGTGTGCCTCTCCGAACTCTGGTGCAACATCGAACCCATGTCGCCTCCTTTCTCGATCCTACTGCCTTCAGGAGATCGTTCGTAGCGGGCTCAACCGACGGATCTCCTGGCTCAGCGGACATTCACCACCTCTATCCGCCGAGCCACCATGACATCACCGAACGGCCGCCGGCGTGGGAGGCAGCGGGAAAATGGACCGACAGCGGCTCGCCATGACGCGCAGAGGTTTGAAGGAGTCCGCTTTCGTTATGATCACGGATCCGAAAATGTGATTTCCGGGCGGAACCAGGAGTCTATTTTCTCAAATAATTCACTGTGATAACTGAGATGACGATCTGACAGATGGGTTCGGAGCATATATGTCCACGACATCGGGTCAACTCCAACTTCTCGGGGAACCACTCCGTGGAGACCCGCACCGTTCCGGGGTCGGGTTCTACCGTTGTCGGTTCTGTTCTGGTTGATTACGCTATTGAGTAAAATTACTCATAAGAGCAACGTCGCCTCATGACGACCTATGAACGCGCGCAAGTTTCGACCCTCCTCGACCGTCTGGACGAGGCCCCCGAACGACTGATCGTCGTCACCGGACCGCGCCAGACGGGCAAGACCACGCTCGTCCGGCAGGCCCTGGACCGGACCGACCGACCCCACCGTTACCTGCCGGCAGACGAGCCCGTGCCGGCCACGCCCCCTTCCTTCCCCCTCGACCGCGAAGACATGTTCGCGCTCTCGAACGGCGCCACCATGCCGATCGCCGACGAGAAGGACGCACGGTGGCTGGTGCGGCAGTGGGAGCGCGCCCGGACGGACGCCGAGCGTTCGGAGCGGGGCTTCGTCCTGGTGTTCGACGAGATCCAGAAGATTCCCGGCTGGTCGGAGGCGGTCAAGGGGCTGTGGGATGCGGACCGGCGGGACGGCCGCCGCCTCCACGTGGTCCTGCTCGGCTCCGCGCCCTTGCTCATGCAGCGGGGAATGAGCGAGAGCCTGGCCGGGCGGTACGAGACCATCCGTGTGATGCATTGGTCGTTTTCCGAAATGTCCGCCGCGTTCGACCTCGACCTTCCGGGCTACGTCTATTTCGGTGGCTACCCGGGCGCCGTCCCGCTCGTTCGCGAGCAGGACCGCTGGCGCGCATACATCGCCGAATCGCTGGTCGAGCCGAACATCGAACGCGACATCCTCGCGATGCAGCGGGTGGACAAGCCTTCGCTGCTGAAGCGGCTGTTCGAGCTCGACGCCGGGTATTCCGGGCAGATCCTGTCCTACAACAAGATGCTCGGTCAGCTCCAGGACGCGGGCAATACGACGACCCTCGCGCGCTATCTGGACCTGCTCGCGAACGCCGGCCTGATCGCGGGCCTGCCGAAGTACGCCAGGGGCGAGCACCTCCGCAAGGGCTCCAGCCCCAAGCTCAACGTGCTCAACACGGCGCTCATGTCGACGCTTTCCGGATACACGTTCGAGGAAGCCAGGGCCGACCGGAGCTTCTGGGGGCGTCTGGTCGAGAGCGCGGTCGGCGCCCATCTGTTCAACACGGGGGCACCTGAAATACGCCTCCATTACTGGAGGAACAACGGCCGCGAGGTGGACTTCGTCCTGGTGCGAGGCCGGAGGCTGGTCGCCGTGGAGGTCAAGAGCGGCGCGCGCCGGGAAAGCTTGAGCGGACTCGCGGAGTTCGGCGAGCGCTTCGACGTCACCGCCTCCCTCCTTGCCGGCGAAGGGGGGATCCCTCTTTCGGAGTTTCTGTCGACGCCGGCTCGGGAGTGGTTCGAAATGAACCGCCTGAACCGCCCCGGGAATCCCGGAAGCTCATGAGTCATTTCGTTCCGCGGACATGCACCGAGATCGGTGACGACGGTTCTCCAGTGGAACCGAAGCGTTCTTCGGATGACTCCACCGACGAGACGGAAGATCAGGTTTGGGACGATCTTGAGCTCGAACCGGAGCACTCTCCTGACTCCACCGACCGGTCCAAGGTGCAGAGCGGGGACGATTCCCCTGCCGAATCCGAGGGCTCCTCTCGGTCTCTGGAACATTTCCGGGAGAGTGATGCCTATGTGCTGCTCGGCGCTCCCGGCGCCGGCAAGACCATGTCGTTCAGGCAGGAGACTGAATGCGGCCGGGGGCACTACGTCACCGCACGCGATTTCATTACATTCGACGCCGACGACAGACCCGAGTGGCACGAGGCGACGCTGTTCATCGACGGGCTCGACGAGATGCGGGCCGGAGCGGCGAACGGCCGCACGCCGTTGGACGGTATTCGCGCCAAGCTCGATCGGCTTGGGCGTCCTCGGTTCCGGTTGTCCTGCCGAGAAGCCGACTGGTTCGGAGCCAACGACCGGGAGCATTTGAAGAGCGTATCGGGAGGAGGCGAAGTCAAGGTTCTGCGCCTCGATCCGCTGTCCGAGGACGGTATCCGCGATCTCCTCGCCCACCATTCCGGCATCGAGGATGCTTACCAATTCAGCGCCTCGGCCCACGAACGAGGGATCGGCGGCCTGCTGGCGAATCCTCAGAGCCTGCTGATGCTGGCGCAGGCGGTTCTGGGCGGGTCCTGGCCGGAAACCCGGAGGGAAACCTTCGATCTGGCCTGCAAGCGACTCGTTCGAGAACATAACCGTGAACATGATTCCGCAAACCGAAATCGGAACCTCCCTTCCGACTCCGAAGCGCTGGATGCGGCGGGCCGGCTCTGCGCCGTCCAACTCCTCACCGGCAGTGCGGGATACGCTCTTCTCGGTGATGGAGGCGACTCCGAATACCTTGGACTGCAACAGATCTCCGGCCGCAATCAGGCGACCCTCCGTCATGTACTGAGGACCAGGCTGTTCGAGTCACCCGGAGAAAACCACGTCGCTCCGACCCACCGGCAGATCGCCGAATTCCTCGCCGGCCGGTATCTCTCCAAACGAGTCGGGACCGGCCTTCCGGTCGGGCGAGTGCTCGCCCTGATGACCGGTGAGGATGGCGGTGTCGTATCGGAATTGCGTGGTCTTTCCGCCTGGCTTGCGGCCCATGACACGACCAGCCGGGGGGAAATTATCGATCGCGATCCCTTCGGAACAGTCCTTTATGGTGATGTTCGAGGGTTTTCCCGCGAAGATAAGCACCAGATATTGAAATGTATGCATCGAGAGACGAAGAAGAATCCCTGGTTTTCAAACGTGGCCCGGATGGATTCCAGGTTCGGTGACCTTGCAACCAACGACATGAAGGAAGATTTCCATGAAATCCTGACCAATCCAGCAAGAGACGGCGCGCGGCAACGGTTCGTCCTCATCGTGCTTCAATCGCTCACACATGGGCAGGTAATCGGTGCATTATCCGACCTTCTCATGAGGACAGTCAGGGACGATAGCTGGTGGCCGAGCGTAAGGTGTCAAGCTCTTGATGCGTTGATCGGATACGTGGAACAAGGCATAGATACCGTGGATCTGCGGGTACTGCTGGAGGACATACACGCAGGATCGGTGTCGGATCCGGATGACGAATTGCTCGGTGTCTTGCTGAAAGAGCTCTATCCGAAGGTATTGTCGGCATCGGATCTTCTGAAGTATCTCAAAATACCGGAGGATCCATCTCTCAATGGAAAATACGTATCATTCTGGATCAGGCACCTTCCGGAAAGTTCGACCAATATGCAGCTTGCCGAACTTCTCGGCGCGATCACCGAACGATTTGACCAGTTATCTCCTGTTCTCCGTTACATTGAATCTTTCAACCGAGGAAAACTGCTGGCACGCTTGCTTGCCCGTTTCCTTGAAACTGCGCAGAGGCCCGTCTTCTCGGTTGTCTCCGTAGAACACCTGTTCGATTGGTTGAAGATGGTCCTGGATGAAACACCTGCTCATTCACGGAGAGCAAAGACTATCAAATCCTGGATGAATTCTCATCCGGACGAATACAAGGAGATGATCAAGATAGGGATGGGACGTTGTTTGGAATCACGCAATTTCTTCCACTGCATGTACAAGATCGAACGCCGACGATTTCATGGCGTCACGCGACCTCCGGATTTTGGGCGTTGGTGTCTGGAACAGGCGATTTCTTCAGTCGATACCAAAATCAAAGAGTATTTGATCCACCAAGTCGCCGATTCGGTGTATGGCCATCTCCATGATGAAGGATTTTCCCGTGAAATCGTCGAGGAACGTCTCGCCGATGATCGTGCCATTCTAGATGTATTCACAGAAAAACTGAGGAACCGTGAACATACTGACAAACAGGAACAAGAATGGCAGAAAAGAACTGGAGAAGAATACGACGCCGGGAAATTGCAGCAACAGCAGAAACGCTGTAACGAGATGAAACACCATTGGACCGCATTGCGAGAAAACAAATGTGCCCCTGTGATACTTCACCGATTGGCTGAGATTTATTATGGAGTATACTCTCATATTGAAGGTGAAGGCGATACACCCGAAGATCGACTTCATGATGTCTTTGGTGGCGGTAAGGATTTGCTCGAAGTCGTCCTGGACAGTTTACGCGGATCGGTAAATCGATCTGACATTCCGGATGCAGAAGAGGTTATATGTTTATTTGTTAAAGAAAAGAAAATTCATTACATGGCTCTTCCATTCCTGATCGGATTGGAAATGAGTGAAGGACCTGCTCACGAACGGCAAGTGCGTCAAGCACTCACCGTATATTACACTCGGCCTACCGGATTGTACGATGATCAGCCACCTGTTTGGTACAATTCTGTTCTGGCAACTCATGCGGATGTCGCAGCCGAGGTTCTGATTCGACTCATTCGAGCAGAAATAAGGAGCGGCACTGAAGTTATCTCCGGACTGGGCCGGCTACGGGATAGTGATGAGATCGCCCGGTTGGCATCCATGCCTCTATTGAGGACATTTCCTGCACGTTGTTCCATGCGGCAACTAGATGCATTGGGAACTCTTCTGGGCACTGCACTTCGCCTTTGTGAAGCAGCCTTGATTTTGGAATTGACGGACAGGAAGCTCGTCAGCCGAAGCATGAATACAGGCCAGCGTGTCTACTGGCTGGCTGCGGGGGTTCTCGCATCGGATTCGGCGGAATCATATCGAGAACAACTGAGGGAATATGTTTCCGGAAACGAACGCCGGATCCGATGTTTGAAGGAGTTTATGGACCGGCTTGCCGATTGGATTTACCCGGAATATATCCGTGATCTGGATACACCGGCACTACGGCTCCTGATCAAGCTCATGGGTAGTTCATACGGACCTGCAATACTTGATTCGAGATCGCACCTTATCTATAAATTCATAGACAGGTTGGTATCTATTCCGTCACTGGCGGCTGCGGAAGCTCTCAAGTCACTCTCGGGCGATGATGCTTTGCGGTCCTGGAAACCGTATCTTGTCGGCGCGATGGATCGGCAAAATACCATCCGTCGTGAGGCTGGCTTCCATCACCCCGACGTCGATCAGGTGCAGAAAACGCTTGATCGCGGTAACCCCGCGAACGTCGCTGATCTGGCTGCGCTGACGTTCGATTTCCTGACTGAAATCTCCTGGAACATTCGTGATGGCAGCACCAGTGACTGGCGCCAATACTGGAACTGGGATCGGAAGTCGCATCGGCGGTGTCTGGGACCCATGCACGAGGATCATTGCCGGGACAGGCTGTTGTCCGACTTACGGAGCCGAGTCGGACCGTTGGGCATCGACGCGGCGCCGGAAGGCCGTTACGCCGATGAGAAACGGTCCGACATTCGAGTTTCCTGCGATGGCTTCAATGTACCGGTGGAAATCAAGAAGAGCAATCACCGAAACCTGTGGAGCGCGATCCGGAATCAGTTGATTGCAAAGTATACCCGTGATCCGGGCGCGAGTGGACATGGCATCTATCTGGTGTTCTGGTTCGGCAAGGATTGTTGCCAGCCCCCGAAGTCGGGATCGCGCCCCGGCAGCGCCGCCGAGCTCGAGAAGCATTTGCGCGATACACTCTCGGCGGAGGAGGCGCGCATGATCAGGGTCTGCGTGATCGACGTGACGGACCCCCGAGCGTAAGCAGGATGTGCAGACGGGAAGAAGTCGGAAGAAGGGAAGCGCGTAGAATGGTTGCAGCACCCCTCCGGACGCTTTTCAGGGAAAACAGCCGGTGATAGATATATCAGGAGCGCGCAACGTGCAGCGAATGACTTGCGAGCGTGACCATGCCGCACCCGGGGACATTACGACCCAGGGGGATCGCAAGATGAAGGACGAATCGGCAAACGCCCGTGCGGCCGCGCTACCGGAGACCGAGCTCTGGCTCCCCCCGGCAGGCTGGACGAGGAAGGAATACGAGTTCGATCGGGAGGGACGGACGGCCGAGGCGGACGAATGGGCGCTCGCCATGGAACAAGAGCAGGAAGCAGTCCCGTGAACGCAGCCGCGTGCAGGGATGTCGCTTTCGACACCGTGATCATGGTGAAGCAGACGCCGCGCCGGATGCTGGCGGCCGTGCAGGAGGTCTGTGGGGGAAGCGTCCTCGTCCCCGACGAGACGGCGCGCGAAGCGGCGAAGGTCTACGTGCGCGTCGCGGCGGGCCAGGCGCGGCGCGAGACGCAGTGGAAGGCGACGGATCAGTGGGGCGCGGATTGGAGTGAGGAACAGAGGGAGGCGGTCAAACGCCACACCCTCGAACGCACGCGGGAGAAGGTCGCCGGCTTCCGGCGATGGTTGGACGAAGAAGTCGGGCGCAACGACGGGCCGTACCGGCGGGCCGCGGGATCGGCGCAGGCAGACCTGCTCGCGCAGGAGATCGCGGCGGAAGCCTTCCTCGACGACGAGACCCTGGTGGACCGCACCGCCGGCGATCCGTTGGTGCTCGCGCAGGCGCTACTGGCCGGAGCCGAGATCGTCGGGAGCGACAACATGGTTCGGGTCCGGAGCGCGTCGCTCAGACGGTGGGTGGAGCGCGCGCAAGCGGCAGGGCGGTTCAGGGACGCGGACCCGCAGTTCGTGAGGACGGGGGACGAGATCGTCACCGCCCGGCTCTACGGCGGGGATGAAGAAACACTGGACGGAAGGATAGCCGCAGTCGCCTACGGCGTGTGCCGCCCGGACGAAGCCCGGGACAAGGACCCGCGCGCGCGGTGGAGGATCCTGAGCGGGTTCGCCGCCCACCTCGAGGCGGGGGGGATGCCGGAAACGGCGAAGGCGATCGCGCGTTGCCAGGACCGGTGGCACGGGCGGACGGGAAAGTTCATGGAATCTCTTGAACACACGGCGCCTCGGGTGCAAGGGACGAGGGAGAGCGAACGGAGGCGCACCGCGCGGGAGTGCGCGGGGTCCGAAACGGCGGGTTGAGCCGCGGGCCGCGGCGCCCCCCTTGCGGGCGAGACACACGCATTTCCAGGACGCATGGATTCCCGCTTGCGTGGGAATGACCAAGGTGGGCGGGATGCCCGCGTTCCCAGGGACCCTTGTGCGAGTTTTGCCTCGATTGCCAGGATGATGGCGTCTCGATGATTCCAGTGAAGAGTGCATTCCGATGAGTGACTGCGAACGCATCCGTATCCTGTTCTGCGACCACCTGAACCTCGCGCGGGGGAAATACCTGCCCCGCTCCGTGGCCGAGTCCGGCTCGGTCCGGCATTGCGTGGGGGTGTATGCGTTGGATTACACGCGCGCCATGCTGGACGCCCCCGGCGCCGGGAGGCGCGAGGGGCTGCCGGACATGGAGGCGGTGTTCGACCTCGACCGGGTCCGCCCCGGCTGGGAGCCCGGCACCGGCGTGGTGGTGGCGGAGCTGGAGCGCGAGGGGCGGCCGTTCGAGCTCTGCGCCCGGGGGGCGCTGAAGCGCGCCGTCGAGCAATGGCGGCAGAAGGGCCTGTCCCCTTCGATTGGAATCGAGCTGGAGGCGTTCATCTTCCAGCGCAGCCCTTCCGGGGGCTGGGAGCCCTATCACACTCCCGGCGCCTATGTGTACGGGACCGGGACCGCGGTCGATCCCGAGGGCCTGCTCGACGCCATCTGGGCCGAGGCCCGGTCCTGCGGTTTTCCGGTGGAGGCCGTCAACTCCGAGTACGACTGGCCGCAGTTCGAGTTCACCCTGCGCTACCGCGATGCGCTCGGCGCCATCGACGACGCCTTCCTGTTCCGGCTGATGGCCCGTGAGGTCGTCGCGAAGCGCGGATACCTGCTGACGTTCATGCCCAAGCCGCTCTCCGACCGGGGCGGGAACGGGCTGCACGTGAACCTGAGCCTGGCCGGCGAATCGGGCGACAACGCATTCGCCGATCCCGCGCGGGAAGACGGACTCTCGACGCTGGCCCGGCAGTGCATCGCGGGACTCCTGCACCACCACCGCTCGATGTCCGCGCTGCTCGCGCCCACCGTCAACTCCTACCGCCGGCTGCGCCCGGCCAGTCTGGCCGGCTACTGGGCGAACTGGGGATACGACCACCGCGGCGTGACGGTGCGGATCCCCGGCGAGCGCGGCCCGGCGACGCGCATCGAGCATCGCCTCGGCGACGGCGCCGCCAACCCCTATATCGCCGCCGCGACCGCGCTGCACGCGGCCCGTCTGGGGGTCGAGCACGGGTACGCGCTCCCGGCGGCGGAGACCGGCGACGGCCTGGAGACCGTCGATACCGAGGTCTGCGTTCCCGAGACCCTCGGGGCGGCCCTCGACGTGCTGGAGGGCGACGGCGCGCTGGCGTCCGCGCTCGGCGAGCGGCTGGTCGCGAACTTCATCGTGATCAAGCGCAAGGAGTGGGACGACTTCCTCGGCGCCACGACGGACTGGGAGCTGTCCCGCTACCTGGACTTCGTCTGAGATGCTCCCGGACTTCGTCTGAAACGCCCCCGGTCCGGCGCCGCGTGGCGCCGAACGGATGCTTGCTGAATGCTGTCCATGATTGCACAATGCGTTCATGCCGGTTCAGATCACGATACGAGGCGTCCCCGAAGAAGTGCGCGACGAGCTCGCGGCGCGCGCGGCGCTTCAGCGTCAATCCATGCAGGAATACCTGCGTTGCGAGCTGGAGCGACTCGCGTCGCGCCCTTCCATCGGTTCGTGGCTGGAGGGAGTCCGCCAGCGCAAGGCAGCGGCGGGGACCCGCGTGCGGCCTGCCAGCATCCTGCGCGCCCGTGATGCGGACCGCAGGTGACGATCGTCGTCGATGCGTCCGTGCTGGTCGCGGCCCTGCTCGACTCGGGGCCCGAAGGGGAATGGGCGGAATCCGCATTGGCCGGGGGCTCCCCGGCCGGGCCGGAACTGGTGCTGGCGGAGGCGGGCAACATCCTGCGCCGACTGGAACGGGCCGGGGAGATATCGAAGCTGGAAGCGACCAGCGCATACCGGGATCTGCTGCGGCTCGACCTGGAACTGTTCCCCTTCGCACCCTTCGCCGACCGCGTATGGGCACTGCGCGCCAACCTGACCAGCTACGACGCCTGGTACGTGGCGTTGGCCGAGGCGCTCGATGCCCCGCTGGCGACCCTGGACAGGAAGCTCGGCCGCGCCGACGGTCCCAGGTGCGCCGTGGCCGTTCCACCTCGTTCGTAAACGAAACATCGGAGGATCCGAGGCCCCCCTGGTCGGGGGTGGTGGGGGTCCCGCCAGCCGCAGTCGAGGTATCGGCAAGGGGTACGGAGGTCTCACCAGGGAACACCATGGCGGCCGTGCACCGAGGGACACGATGAGCCGCACCACCCGCATCGACGTCGAAGGCGTGTCCGTCTCGCCCGACCACTACATCGGCGGGCGGCGGGTCGCCTCGGCCCGCACCTTCGAGGATCGATCGCCGCTGGACTGGACGCTGAAGATCGGCGACTTCGCCCGCGGCGACGCGCTCACCGCCGAGGCCGCGGTGAGTGCAGCAGCGGAGGCGTTTCCGGGCTGGGCGGCATCGGGCGTGTCCGGGCGGGCGGCCTGCATGTACCGGCTGGCCGATCTCATCGACGCCCGCGCGCCCGACCTCGCCCGCCTCGAATGCCTGGACATGGCGATGCTCCGGGAGAGCCTGGAGCTGCGGGTGATCCCCCGGGGCGCCCGGAACTTTCGCGCCTACGCGGACCTCGCCCGCGAATACGAGGGACGGACCTGGCGCTCCAACCGCACCGCCAACGCCATCCACCGGATGCCGGCCGGACCCACGGTGATCGTCACCCCCTGGAACGCGCCGTTCATGCTCTCGACGTGGAAGTGCGCCCCGGCCCTGGCCGCGGGCAACACCGTCGTTCTCAAGCCCGCCGAATGGTCACCGCTCTCGGCCTCGGTGCTTGCGGATCTGGCCGACGAGGCGGGATTCCCGCCCGGCGTGTTCAACGTCGTCCAGGGGGTCGGCGAAGAAGTGGGCGCGGCGCTGGTCTCGGATCCGAGGGTGCGGCGGATCTCCTTCACCGGATCGCCGGAGGCCGCCCGGCGCATCGGGGCCGCCGCCGCCCGCAACATCGTGCCCTTCACCGCGGAGCTCGGCGGGAAGAGCCCCTTCATCGTGTTCGCCGACGCCGACCTCGACGCCGCCGCCCGCAAGGCCGCCGGCCAGTACGACGACGCGGGACAGGTCTGCCTGGCGGGGACGCGCCTGCTGGTCGAGGCATCGGTTCGGGACACCTTCCTGGAAAGGATGCTGGCCTGTACCGATGAACACGTGCTCGGGGACAGCCGGGAGCCCGAGACCACGATCTCGCCGTTGATCCATCCCGATCACCTCGCACGGGTCCATGGCTTCGTCGAGCGGTCGCGTGCTGCGGGAGACCGGGTGCTGCGCGGCGGGCGTATCGCGAGGGAAGGCGGATTGTGGTACGAGCCGACCCTGATCGAGCCGCGCTCCAACGAATCCGAGATCGTCCAGAACGAGGTCTTCGGTCCGGTGCTGACCCTCCAGACCTTCAGCGACGAGGCGCAGGCGGTGGCCCTCGCCAACGGCACGCGCTACGGGCTGTCCGGGATCGTCTACACCGGGGACGCGGCCCGGGCCGGGCGCATCGGGCGGGCGGTGCGCGCGGGCACGGTGTGGGTCAACTGCTTTCTGATCCGCGACCTCACCGCACCCTTCGGAGGCTGCGGCATCAGCGGCATCGGGCGCGAGGGCGGCGACTACGCCCTCGACTTCCACAGCGATCTCAAGACGTTGCAGATCCTGGAAGGCTCCATCGCCTGATGCGGGCGGCGACCGCCGGCGCGGTCGCTTGGCGATTCCGCTACGCAGAATCGCGGGCGTCCGGCTGGACCGGGAACCGGAGCGGTGTTTCGCATCCGGTTTCGAGCGGGCGAGCCGACTGAACCGGCTCAGTCGTCCAGCCGACTCCGGTAATGCTTCGACCCGGGTCCGCGCGGCGCCCGGATGCCGCGAAACTCCCAGTCGCCGCCGAGCGCGGTGGACACCACCTCCTCCGAGCTGGTCGGTTGAGCGCCGACGTCGTCCCGGATGGGGCTCGGGCCGTGGACGATCTCGTTCTCGAGCCTCCCGAGCCCCTCCACCTCCACCGCCACGACGTCGCCCGGCTCGACCGGCCGGCTGTTGGCGGGGGTGCCGGAGAGCAGCAGATCGCCCGGCTCCAGGGTGATGTTGCGGGCGACGTCGGCGACGAGATAGTGCATGTCCCACTCCATCTCGTCGGTGTTCCCGTCCTGCACGACCTCGCCGTTCACGAAGGTCCTGATGGATTTTCCGCGGAAGTCCCAGCCGGAGACGAGCGCCGGACCCACCGGGCAGAGCGTATCCGAGCCTTTCACCCGCAGCATCGAGCCCGCGTCGGTGTCGCGGAAGTCATGCAGCCCGTAGTCGTTCGCGATCGTGTAGCCGGCGATGTGGTCGCCGGCCTCGTCCCGGCCGACGTTGCGGCAGTGCCGGCCGATGGCGATGGCGATCTCACCTTCGTAGTTCAGCCATCGGCAGCGCTCGGGGCGCACCACCCGGGCGCGGTGCCCGCACAGTGCGCTGACCGGCTTGTGGAAGTAGGTGGGGGCCGCGGGCAGCTTCGTCATGAACTCGTCCACCCGGCTCGCGTAGTTCAGGTGCACACAGATGATCTTGCGCGGCTCGGTAGGGGGAAGATGGACCGCATCCTCGACCGCGATCGACCGTCCGTCCTTCGCATGGAGCCGATCGCCTTCACGGGTCACGACGGCCGGATAACCGTCGAGCAGGATCCGCCGGTACTCTCGCATGGAACGACTCCTTCCTCGGCAGTCGGCGACGCTTCGCCAGGCACTGGTTGGCGATTCCGCGCAACTGGATCACGAAGCGGCCCGCACCGGCGGCCACCACTCACGTGGCACAAACCCGTTCCTCGTCCGTCCGCGGGTTGATCGGCGATTCCGGCGATTCCGGCGATTCCGCACAACTGAATCACGAAGCGACCGCACCGGCGGTTGCCACTCACGTGGAAAAGATCCGTTCCTCGCCCGTCCACGTGTTGGCCGGCGGTCGCCATTCGCATGGCGTTGACCAAGTTTGAAATCGTTAGGTTCCGAACGATATGATGCCCGGCCAGGAATGACAAGCAATCACGGCTCTCCCCATGTCCGTCCAGGGCTTCATGTTTCCCCGTTCCCGCACCGGCCGGGCATCCCTGCTGTGGAACAACCTCGCCGGGATCTGAGGCGGCCGGATGACGAGGGATGCGTCAGTCACCCGCGCCGAGCGCGAAGCCCGCGAGCGCGTGGAGGCGCTCGGAATCGACGTCGGCGCCTACGCCGCGGTGTCGAACATCTTCCGGGTGGCCAACGCGGTGCGCAACCACACCGAGCGCACCCTGCTGAGCGAGTTCAACCTGTCGTTCTCGGGATTCACGGTGCTGTGGGTGCTCTGGGTGTGGGGACCGAAGGAATCGCATGCCCTCGCCAGGGAATCGGGCATCTCGAAGAGCACCCTCACCGGAGTGGTGAAGACGCTCGAACGCCTGGGCTTCGCCGCCCGCAAGCCCCATGCGATGGACGGCCGGCGCGTCTTCGTGCAGGCGACGCGGAAAGGGATCTCCGCCATGCGCAACATCTTCCCGCGCTTCAACGACGTCGAGGCGATGGTGACGCGGGATCTTTCCATCGGGGAGAAGGAGAATCTGGCCCGCGCCCTGCGCATCATGCTGCACAGCATGGAGAGCTGACGCCGCGGGCGCCGGATCGCGATACCCGTCCGGGTCGGTTCCCCCGACCGGAGCATCCCCTTGCCGGTGGCCGGGCGTGCGGCGCGGCGCGAACGGCCCGGCCCGGACGCCCGTGCGGAGGATGCCGCCGTCGCCGGAGTCAGTGCCCGGCCAGGGTCAGGATCGAGTCGATGAGGATTTCCACCGGCGTCAGAATCAACCATGGGAGCAGGTCGAGCTTCATGCCGATCTGCATGCCGACGAGGGGCGGTACGATCAGCAGCCCGATAAGTATCGCCATGCCGTAGCGGTCTAGCTTCGCATAGCGCACTGCGAGCCCCGGGGGCAGGAGCCCCAGGACGACCCTGCTTCCGTCCAGCGGGGGAAGCGGCAGCAGGTTGAACACCGCGAGCACCACGTTCAGCAGCAGCGCGTTCTTGAGGTTCTGGAACAGCCAGGGACGGGCAATGTCGGGGAACAGCACGGTGAGGTACATCAGGAGAGCGGCCAGGTACGCCATCGCGAGATTGATGCCGGGACCGGCCGCCGCCACCCGGATCATGTCGCGTCTCGGTTGGCGCAGGCGCGCGAAATCGACCGGCACCGGCTTCGCAAAACCGAACAGGAACGGCGCCTGCATCGCCAGCAGGATCCCCGGCAACACCAGGGTGCCGAAGGGATCGACGTGTCTCGCAGGGTTGAAGCTGACCCGCCCCGCACGCTTCGCGGTATCGTCCCCCAGCTTCCAGGCCACCCATCCATGGGCCGCTTCGTGCAGCGTGATCGCGGTGACTGCCGGCAGCACCCAGATCGAGGCCGAGTACAACAACGTCGAGATGTGTTCGAGCACGTGAAATCGTCCCTGATGTGAAACTGCCGGCGAACGGACGCCCGGGGCGTCCGCGGCGCACCGCCATGGGTCGATCGGCGGTGTCGATGCAGATTGTATCCGGCAGGCCGGACCTGTCGCCCGTTGAGGACGGCCCGCCCGGTGAAAACCGGGACGGAAGCCGGATGGTAACGGATGGTAACGGAAGGCCGCGGAATCCCGATGACACGACCATGTCCGGGACGGTGGCGGGAATTGCCGCGGTGAAACCTTCCGGCGCCCGTCCCCGCGCTCGATGCCGCGCACCACACGGTACAATCGTTCCTCGAAACGGCACGGCTCGACCGCGGTGAGCCGTGGGCCGGACCGGAATGCAGTCTGGGCCGGAACAGGTGTGGGCACGGAGCGTCCGTCCGGCAACGCTTCCGGCCATGCAGCCCCGTCGAGCGCGGTTGCGTAACCGCGCTCCGCCTGCCCGAGGAGGACTCGACATGAAGCTGACCCACGAAGAAATCACACGGTTCGACGAGCGGGGCTACCTGTTCCGGCCCTCATGCTTCTCGCCCGAAGAGGTGGCGGTGTTGAGACAGGCGGCGGACGAGGTCTACGCGATGGACCGCAAGGAAGTGTGGCGCGAATCGAGCGGGGTCGCGCGCACCGCCTTCGCCGCGCATACCTACCACGAGGCGTTCCGCCGCCTCGGGCGCCATCCGCGCCTCATCGAGCCGGTGATGCAGCTCGTCGGCGGCCCGGTCTACATGCACCAGTACAAGGTCAACGCCAAGGCCGCGTTCGACGGGGAGATATGGCAGTGGCACCAGGACTTCGGCACGTGGCACCGCGACGACGAGATGCCGGAGCCGCGCGCGATGAACATCG
The DNA here is from genome assembly GCA_958295465.1 of uncultured Gammaproteobacteria bacterium. Lineage (GTDB taxonomy): Bacteria > Pseudomonadota > Gammaproteobacteria > HK1 > HK1 > HK1. The sequence goes on along the minus strand of OY282353.1, from coordinate 3,774,652 downwards.
CGGTGTTCCTCGACGAGGTGACCGCCGCCAACGGACCCCTGATCTTCCTCCCGAAGAGCCACAAGCAGGGCGTGTTCGAAGCCGGGCACGATCTGGAGACCACCACCTACCCGCTGTGGACGCTGGACCGCGCCACGGTGACGCGGCTCGCCGAGCAGGGCGGATGCGTGGCCCCGACCGGACCGGCGGGTAGCATGATCGTCTTCGCCTCCACCCTGGTGCACGCGAGCGCACCGAACATCAGCCCCATGAACCGCAGCATCGTGTACCTCTCGCTGTGCCACGTCGACAACCACATCAGCCGGTTCAAGCGCCCGGAGTGGGTCGCGCACCGCGACTTCCGGCCCATCGAACCGCTCGCGGACGACTGCCTGGCCGATCTGGCCGATCCCTTGCGTGGAACAGGAAACGGTTCCCCGCCCGTCCACGGCGTTGACCGGGGGCAGCCGCGATTCCGCTGCGCGGAATCGCCGGGCGACCGCACCGGCGGTCGCCCGGCGGCCTGAACGCACCATGTACATCCACGAGCCGCTCCGCGAGCGTGCCGCATCCGCCCGGCCGGTGCGGGTCGGGCTCATCGGCGCCGGCAAGTTCGGCTCGATGTTCCTCGCCCAGGCACCCTCGACGACGGGACTCGAGGTGAGCGTGATCGCGGATCTCGATCCGGACCGCGCCCGCGCCGCGTGCCGCACCGTGGGATGGAGCGACGCCCTCGCCTCCCGCACCCGCTTCACCGACGATGCGCTCGACGCGATGCGCGCCGGCGACGTCGACGTCGTGGTGGAGGCGACCGGCAACCCCGCGGCCGGGATCGCCCATGCCCGCGCCGCGTTCGCGGCCGGCAAGCACGTCGTGATGGTGAACGTCGAGGCCGACGTGCTGGCGGGGCCGCTGCTGGCGGCGGAGGCGCGCGACGCAGGGGTCGTCTACACGATGGCCTACGGGGACCAGCCCGCGCTCACCTGCGAGATGGTGGAGTGGGCGCGCATCAGCGGCTTCGACGTGGTGGCGGCGGGAAAGGGCACCAGGTACCTGCCTTCGTACCACGGCTCGACGCCGGATACGGTGTGGGAGCACTACGGACTCACCGCCGCACAGGCGCGGGCCGCGGGCATGAACAGCCGGATGTTCAACTCCTTCCTCGACGGGACGAAGTCCGCGATCGAGATGGCCGCGATCGCGAACGCCACCGGCCTCGCCCCCCCGCCGGACGGCCTCCGGTTCCCGCCCTGCGGCCGGGACGATCTCGCGCACGTGCTGCGGCCCGCCGAGGCCGGGGGGCAGCTTCACCACAAGGGACAGGTGGAGGTGGTGTCCTCCATCGAACGCGACGGCCGCCCGGTCCCGAACGATCTGCGCTGGGGGGTCTACGTCGTCATCGAGGCCCCCAACGACTACACCGCGGCCTGCTTCCGCCAGTACGGCATGAACACCGACGCGACGGGCCGGTATTCGGCCATGTACAAGCCCTTCCACCTCATCGGGCTGGAGCTGAACGTCTCGATCCTCTCCGCCGCCCTGCTCGGCCGGCCGACCGGCGCTGCCCGGGAGTTCGTCGGCGACGCGGTGGCGACCGCGAAGCGGGATCTCGTGGCGGGCGAGACCCTCGACGGCGAGGGCGGCTTCACCGTGTACGGGAAGCTCCTGCCGGCCCGGACCTCGCTCGAACGCGGCGCCCTGCCCGTCGGCCTCGCCCACGGGACGGCGCTGAAGCGCGCGATCCGCGCCGGCGAGATCATCGGATGGGACGACGTCGAGATCGATCCGGCCCTCGGCGCGGTGCGGGCGCGGCGCGCGATGGAGCACCGATTCGGGACGAAACGCGGCTTCGGCGCGAAGCGCGGCTCCGGAACCAGGCACGACGTCGGAGCGGCGCAACGCCGAGGCTCGGCCACGGGCGGATGATCCGGTCCGGAGGCCCGCATCGGGCGAATCGCCCTCGCTCGCGAGGGCGCCGGCACGTACCGCCGGCGGTCTCCCCGCGGGCAGCTTCAGGGGGCCACGACGGACTTGCTCTTCCGGCTCCCTCGACCTTGGCTGGCGATTCAGGAGCCATATCGGAATGAACCGGGACCAGATGAACCGAGGCAGGACGAATCGCGGTCCATGGAGCCGAAGTGCGGTCGAGCTCGCCGCGATGATCCGGGCGCGCGAGGTGTCGTGCGTCGAGGTGACGGAGTCGGTGCTCGGGCGCATCGCGGCGCACAACGGGCGCATCAACGCGATCGTCGCCGACTGCTCCGAAGAAGCGTTGCGGTCTGCCGAACGGAAGGATCGGGAGATCGGCGGCGGCGCAACCCTCGGGCCGCTGCACGGGGTCCCGGTCACCATCAAGGAGAACATCGACGTCACCGGACAGGCGACCACGAACGGCCTGCCCGCGTTCGCGGATCTCATCGCCCCGGATGACTCCCCGGTGGTGCGCAACCTCCTCGAGGCCGGCGCGATCATCGTGGGGCGCACCAACACCCCGGAGCTCTCGATGCGGGCGACGACGGACAATCCGCTACGCGGCCGGACCCTCAACCCCTGGGACGACGAAGCGTCGCCCGGCGGCTCCTCCGGAGGCGCCTCGGCCGCCGCGGCCATGGGGTTCGGACCGATCCACCACGGCAACGACATCGGGGGATCGCTGCGCTACCCCGCCTTCGCGTGCGGCGTGGCAACGGTGAAGCCGACCTTCGGGCGGGTACCCGCGTTCAACCCCAGCGCGTCGGCCGAGCGCGGCCTCCTCGCGCAGCTCATCTCCGTCCAGGGCGCGATCTGCCGTGAGGTGCGCGACGTACGGCTCGCAGCCCGGGTGCTCTCGCGCGGCGACCCGCGCGATCCGTGGTGGGTACCGGCGCCCTTCGACGGCCCGCGGCTCGACCCGCCCCTCAAGGTCGCGGTCACTTGCGAGGCACACGGCTATCCGGTCAATCCGCAGATCCTCGCCGGCATCGACCGGGCGGCGGACGTGCTGAGCGACGCCGGCTATGCGGTGGAGTGGGTGGCCACGCCGTCGATCATGAAGCCGGCCCAGGCGTGGTTCGACGTGCTGGTGAGCGAGATCGCCCACTTTCTCGGCCCGGTCGCGCGCGACCACGGCAGCGAGACCATCCGCACCCTGTTCGATCACTACCAGCGCATCGGCAGGCCGGTGGACCCGGCCGGGTATCGGGACGCCATCGCCGAACGCACCGCCCTGACCCGCGAGTGGAACGTCTTCCTCGACCGGTATCCGCTCGTGCTGTGCCCGTTCCTGCTGCGCACGATGTACGCATGGGACTACGACGCACAGGGGTTCGAGCAGGTCGAGGATCTCTTCCGGTCCGCCGTCTACAGCACCGGGATCAACTACCTGAGCCTTCCGGCGGGGGTGGTGCCGATCGGATTCGCGGACGGGCAGCCGGCCGGCGTGCAGATCGTCGGGCGCCGGTTCCGGGAGGACCTGATCCTCGATGCGATGGAGGTCATCGAAGCCTCCGTCGGAATTCTGTCGCATGCGCTGTGGGACCGTGAAGGCGACGCGCCGTCGAGCCCGGAGGCGGCCGGCTGACATCCGAGAGTACCGCGCGACGAAAATCACTACTCACGTATGCCTTCGGCGTACGACCGCCACGGGCGGCGCCTCTATTCCCGGCATCGAAGCCGTGGCGCCGTACGGGTCGAGGGCGCGCGGGACCGCTTCGCCAGATAGCGCGCCAGCAGACCCGGGTGGATGGCCTGGAGTACGCGGCGAAGCTCGATGCCCTGCTCGTCCGGATCCGGACGGGCCAGCAGCGCGATCACCGTGTCGAAAGCGCGGGACGGGTCGTCGTCCCCGCGACAGGGCTCGAGTACACCGGCGAGCCCCGGCTCTTCCAGCAGCATCCAGGCGGGAAACCACTCGGGGGTCATCTCCGGCTCCAGGTCCTGATCGAGGGCGAGACGCCAGGCGGTGCGCAGGGCCCAGTCCGGAAAGTCGGAGGCTTCGACCAGCCGCTCGAACTCCTCCGGCGCAAATCGGCACAGAGCGAACCAGGACTCGACCGCCCCGGCGCGGTTGCGCAGCCTCCACTCGGCCTCGGCGAGCCGGGTGAGCAGAACCGGCTCCTTCCCGTAGCCCGGGACCGCGAGCACCGATCGTCTCAGGCGCTCCCAGTCGAGTCCCTCGCGGTACGCCCGGCTCGCGTGGCGCTCGGGATGGTGCGGGTCGAAGTGCATCGGGTCGAGCGCCCGGCCGAGGTCGCGCCACAACGGCGCCAGGAAATCCCGCCGGCGGACGCCGAGCAGGGCCGTGGCGGCGGGGAGCCACTCCCGCTCCATCCGGTGGAGCCGTTCGAGTCCCTGATCGGGTCCCTGGGGAACCGGCGCCTCCAGTGCCGCGATCAACGCCACGGCATGAAAGCGTTGCCCATGATCGCGTTCGATCCCGACGAGCCGTTCGAGCGCCCTCCCCGCCTTGCCGGCGTCACGCGCCGCCAGTGCGTCGATCAGCGCGTTGACCGCCGCGGTCTGAGCGCCATCGATGAAGAGATCGAGCTGATCGTGCTCCCGTATGCGGCGAAACCACGTGCTCAGCAAGGTATTCAGTGACCGATCGGCAGACGCCACCAGAACGGTCCCCGCGGCCTCTTCCCAACCGTGATGAACCACCGGCTCGGGGTCCAGACCGAGCGCACCGGCCCACGACTGCGCCGCTTCGAGCCATTCCCGCACATCGTCCGGATCGCCCGCGAGGGCAGCATCCAGGCTCACCGGATCGCCCTCGCGCCACGCCCGGTAGTCCTCGTAGCCGAGACGGTTGGTCGCCAGCAGCAGCTCCAGCGGCGAGTATCCGCCGTGCTCCATCACGAGCTGCTGAACGGCGGCCTGTACTTCGGCGGTGGGCATGTCCATGGTGCGGCAGCATTCCACCTTCGGCTGAACACGGGTCATGGTAGCCGCTGAACGGTATGATGAGGTCTTGAGCGAGCATTCCCTCCACCGACACGGAGGAGCCCCATGACCGACACCCTCAAGGTCTTCTGGCAGCCTCACTGAACGAGCTGCCTCAGGGTCAAGGAATACCTCTCGGTCCGTGGGATCGAGTACGAATCGATCAACGTCCTGGAAGGTGGCGGGATGGAAGAGTTGCGCAAGCTCGGCGCCCGCTCGGTGCCGGTCGTCGCCCGCGGCGGCCGATTCGTCTTCGCGCAGGTCATCGGGGACGTCGTCGATTTTCTCGATCTGCCGGACGACACCGCGCCCGAGCTCTCGCCCGAGGCGCTCGCGGCGAAGCTCGACCGGATCCTCGACACCGCGGTCCGGCTCACGCGCCAGATGCCCGACGATCGCCTGGAGGACCTCCTGCCGAACCGGCCCCGGTCCTGGCGCGTGCTGATGCACCACGTCTACCGGATCCCGGCCGCATTCCTCGACATGGAGGAGCAGGGCCGGACCCTGACCTACGAAGCCCTGACCGAGCCGCCACCGGCCGGGATGCGCACCAGCGCGGCCATCACGGACCACGGGGAAGCGGTGCGGGAACGCTTCTCCGCGTGGTGGGATCGGGTGGCCGGCGAAGATTTCTCCCGCCAGGTGCCCACGTATTTCGGCGGCACCACCCGGCACGAGATGCTGGAGCGCACGGTCTGGCACACCGGGCAGCACGTGCGTCAGGTCGCGTCACTGCTGGCGCAGGCGGGGGTAGCGCCGGACCGGCCGCTGAGCGCAGACGATCTCCGGGGCCTGCCCCTGACCGGCAAGGTCTGGGACGAGGGCTGAACGCCCGGAAGGCCGTTCAGCCGAGCTCTTCGAGCACCTCTCGCACGTTTGCCGCAATCGCCTCGATGGGCTCGTCGCCGTAGTAGAGCGCCCGTACGTATCCGGCCGGGTCGATGAGGTAGGCGATGGAGGAGTGGTTCACGAGATAGCCCTCCTCCGACTGGCCCTCGGGGATCATGAACCGGGCGCCGTACCGGCGCGCGACGTCCTCGAGCTCGCCTTCGCTGCCGGTCAGCCCGACGAATCCGGGGTCGAAGAACTCCACGTACTGGCCGAGCCGTTGCGGCGTATCGCGCGCCGGGTCCACCGAGACGAGCACCCCGGTGAATCGAGCCGCGTCCTCCGGGGCCAGGGCGGCCTTGACCTCGCGCACGCGGGCCAGCGTCGCCGGGCAGACGTCCGGGCAGAAGGTGTAGCCGAAGAACATCACCAGCGCACGGCCCGCGAGATCGCTCAGGCGCAGGCGCTCGCCGCGCTGGTTGGTGAGTTCGAACTCCCCACCGATCTCGTAGCGCTCGAGCCGCGGCTCGCCGCCGGATTCGAAGCTCCCGGCGGCATCGTCACGGAGCATGCCGCCGAGGATGAGCCCGGCGGCGAGGGCCGCGATCACGATCGCGCCCATGGCCAGATTTCTGGAGAGGGCCGACATACGGGTTTCGATCAGGGTCGTCCCTGCACCGGGGGGACCGTACTGTATACGATGACCGGATCGGACGGGTGGCGGCATTCTCTGCCTTGTACTCAAGGACCTGCCGTTCGGTGAGGTCGTGTACTTGCGTTCGCAACGGTTGGAATTCCATTCAGCTTGCCCTTCAACACTTGAGGGTTCTCTTGGCGTGGCCGCCGGATGCTTCCCTTCCGAGCGGCTCGCGAATGCCTCCATGTCGACTTTGCAAGCTCCGTCGGGCCTGGAGACGCCCCATCCTGACCATCCGCCCCGTCCCCTTGTCAATCAACCTCTTGTCGAGATGGCGGATCGCGGCGCAATGGTTCTTGCGACGGAACGCGCGCGGGAGCCAGGCCGGCCCCGAAGGCGACTTCCGTCTTCCAGACGATCCGGGGCGGCCGCCCTCCCCGCCATCGCTGACCGGTGACGATGCGGGCCACCGGATACCCGGGAAGCGAGGCGCCCAACAGGCACCGGCCGTCGAGCACAATCGAGCGCCAGGGCCAGCGATCGAGCGCCCACACGTGAAGCTTGACGAATCCGAACCGCCGGCGGTGCCGCGGCAGATCGGCCGGATTCACCGGAGTCACGGACAGAAAGAAGTGCCTCTGTTCTCTCAGCGTTATGTCCGCCAGGGTGCATCGGTCCTTGACGTAGATCAGCCTGCCGCCGTCGAGGTACACGTCGAAGACGGATCGGGCGATGGGTTCGCTCGGCGGACGGCGCTTGGGGAAGGACGCGGGCTCACGCAGCAGCCACCGGAGCAGGTCCGGTACGTCGCGCGCCACGTTCTGGCTCCGCCATCCAGGGTGCAGATCGACCAGGGTGGTGTTCCCGGCGTGTTCATACCGGAACGAGCCGTACCCGCCGACGGCCCGCGCCAGCTCCGCTGCCGTGGTGGGCGCCCCCACGCCGAGCACGAGCACCAGCCCCGAGAAGGCGGCGCGGCGGTACCCGCCGTGCCGGACGACCGCACCGCCGCGCCGCGCGATGGTGTCGGCGCAGAACCAGCTCAGCAGAAACAGCGCCGGCAGCGACCCGCGCATCTGGAGGTCGTACCCCCCCCCGTAGCGGTACAAGGGCAGGAGCAGCAGCGTCGCCACGCCGGCGATGAAGAAGGGCTCCCGGCGCAACGCCGGCCGGACCACCCACAGCAGCAGCGCCAGCAGCAGGAACTCGGTCAGGTACGAGAAGGGCAGCACGCGCGCCAGCCACAGCCAGTCATGTTTCTCCCACACCCAGCCGCGCGTGAAATCCATCGTCCCGGAGGTCAGGTAGAGCACCACCAGCCCGAACAGCGGCCCCGCCAGGCACAGGTTGGGCCAGCGCAGGAACGGGCGCACCCCGTTCTCCCGCACCAGCACCACCAGGAGCGGCAGCAGGCCCACGGCCACGAACGCCGACCAGAACGGAGCCGCCGCCAGCAGGACGCCGAGCACCGCCAGGAACCGGAGCTGCCGGCGAAGCTGCAGGCAGAGCAGGGCATACAGCCCGGCAGGCAGGAAGTGCTGAGGCGTCCACATCAGGACGCGCATCCTGGAATCCAGCTTGACGAGTCCCCGCTCGTGATAAAGGAAGGCATGCCAGCCGTTACGCTCGGTGAGCGACTCGACCCACTCCCATCCCTTGAGCGCCGGCACCTGCACGAGGTCCATCCCACTGAAGACGAAGAGGACCAGGAGGGCGACGGCGACCGCCCGGCCGCGGCAGCCCCGGGTGAACAGCAGCGCGACGAGGGCGACCCCGGCCCAGGTCCACAGGGGCACCGCCCAGCCCAATGCCGCCGGCCCGAACCAGTGGGCCACCAGCCCCGGCGCCATGTGCCATCCGAGGTAGTAACGCAGCAGCGGCGGCGGGGCGGGCGCCTCTCCCACGGGCGCGGGCCGCCAGACGGCCAGAGGGTCGGGCAGGTACGTGGGCCAGGGGTAGCGTCCCAGATCGAGCAGGGTCGCCCGGTGCTCGGTCCAGTCGGAATTCTCGACATCGAACACGCCGCCGGCGGCGGTCATCATCACCACGCCGGCGGCCACCGCGAGGGCGGCCACCTCGGCGGCGGACGGCGCCCGCGGCCGCCACGACCCCGAGAGCGGACGCCGGAGCGCACACACCAGCAGTGCGGCGACCGGAATGCCGAGCCACCACTCGAACCAGCCCACCAGCCACACGACCACCGGCAGCATCAGGTAGACGATGGCCAGACGGTGGAGCACCGGCAGCTCGGGGGCGGATCTCTCTTTCATGGTATCCAGCGTCCCCGCACGGCGTGCACCGGCGCCGGTGGCTCCCGGAGATCCCATGGCCATCGGGGAAGGCTACCCCATCCTCCGCGATCACGCAGTCCGGACCAACCGAAACAGAAGCGGGCGAAGCAGCCGCCCCTGCCGTGGAGCCGCTTCCGGCGATCGACTTGGCCGGCGGCCGACACCCGTCCGGCGGTCGAGCACGGGAGGCGCTGTCCCGTGATTCCGCGCAGCGGAATCGGCAGGCGACCGCGCCGGCGGTCGCCGCTCAGAAGTCGAGAAGCTGCAGCGCTATCCTGAAGAGGCCGGGTTCCGGCATCGCCCGGAACCGGACCGTATCCAGGTGTTCGAGCAGGCGCGGCACGTCGACATAGCGGGCGCGTGACGGCGTGCGCACGGCGAGCCGCGCCCGGACCGCGGGCAACGCCTCTTCGAAGGCGCCGCGCTGCGGATCGCCCCGCGCCGGGTCGGTCTTGCTCCGATTCCAGCAGACCTCCGGCGGCAGGACCGTGCGCAGCCCGTAACGCATCAGCCAGCGGCTCCAACGCACGCGAAGGGCGTGAAAGACAACCCTTCGGGAATCCGACACCCGTCGGGATCCGAATTGTTGGCGGAACATCCGAGTGGTAGATTCGGGCGCGTTCCGGACAGGTCGGAATGGCAGTTCCCTTCATCCATGACGCCGTGGAACAAACCGACGGAGACACCAGCATGGGCGCCGTACACGTCACGGTCACCATCCGCAATCCGGCCGAGCCGTCGAGATCCTGGGAGGGATTGTTTCTCGTCGACACCGGCGCAACGGATTCCCTCGCGCCGAGATCCCACCTCGAGGCCATCGGCCTGGAGTCCAAGGGACTGCGAGTGTACGAAACAGCCGACGGTCGCAAAGTCAAGATGGACGTGACGACCGCGGACATCGAATTCATGGGCGACTTCACGGCAGGGCGCATCATCATGGGTGATGACGATGCCGAACCGCTGTTGGGGGTCACCGCCCTGGAGTCCGCCGGTATCGAAGTCGATCCGGTCAATAAGCGGTTGAAGAAACTGCCGGCCTTGCGCCTGAAGCGTTTCCTCGGATAAGTTTGTGAACATTACACCAAACCCCAAGTCCGCAAACGCCAATCGTCTTTTCCGATGCGAAGACGCTCCCGCATCGATCGCCAAACGACGTTTCGAGTCCGCCTTGGACAATCGGGTTGCGAGCTCCATCCCTCCCGGATCTCAGAGATCCCCTCATTCTTTACATGAATAGTTGTCTGTAATATATTGATTACATGTTCATTCATCATTTAAATGAATTTGTGCCTCGTCCGCAGAATCTGTGGGAGATATCAGGCGGTTTTCCACAAGTCCACATGCCGGAGGGCGCTTCTGTAGCCATACGAACGGCTTGTGGACCCTGTGGGAAACCGCCTGATGAATGTGAGCGTCACTTCGAGGGCACTCTGATAGTTGGAAAATCCTCACGTAATCAGTGAATTACATATGTACAGGATCGAAGTTCACCCACAAACTTGGTGGAAAGTCCAAAACTTGAAATGAGCGGATACATGAGATCGAGCACATCAAGACCTGTCCGAAAGGCCACATTCAAGTTCGTCTTCGCGAGCTTGCTCGTGGCGGTGGGCTTTGCCGCTACATATACGTCATCCGCGACGGCCTTTTCCGAGTCGGACCTGAGAAGTATTCTCGTACTCGGCGGGACGGTTAACACCGTCCTTTTGCTCGGCGCGCTGTTCTTCCTGCGCTCCCGGGTCATAGCAAACGCCGTCCTGTCACTGATTGTGCTGACCAGCGTTGCGACGGCGTACATCATCCATACCGACCTCTATCTGACCGGAAACGGGGCCGTCCTCATTGCACTCTGCGTCGGATCCGGCGCAGGGCTGTTCGTCGCCTTCCGTGTCATCGACGAGCAGTGCTGGGGAGGCATTGCGCTCTCGGCGGCGGCGTTGCTCGGGCTTGGGATTATTGCCAGCGAACACCCGGAGACCGGTGATGTCCCCGCAACGGTAGATACGACGTACATTCGGGACATCTTCTTCCGGGAGACACCAAACCTGTATTTCGTTTCGTTCGAGGCCATGGCCCCACGCGCATTGCTCAAGAAATACCTTGGTTTGGAAACCACCAAATTTCATGATCTGTTCGACATCAATTTCCGCCGCTTCCCAAATTTCTTCGCCAACTCAGTCAAGACCAAAAAGTCTCTCAACACCGTCCTGGCGCTGGACGTGGATGCGTATACCGCACAACGAAAGGAGTTGAGTGCAATGGGATACCACCCTGATCCGCAGCTCTTCTCTGGTCGAAACCCGTCTAATCTCCTTGGAATCCTTCATGGAAACGGCTACGAGACAACATCAATCTATGCAGACAGCCATTTCGGAGACAAAAAGGGTAAATATATCAACAATTACATTACGATCTGGAATCACACCGTCTGTAATCTACTGGATGCCAGCATACGGGATTTCTCTTTCTGGGGATATTGCCGGTTTGTTGGAAAAGGGATTGACATGTTGAGTAGAGAGGCACTTAGCGTCGAACGGATCACCAAGGTGAATGCCGGCGACAAGCCTCAATTCGTGATGGCCCACCTGTATCCACCGGGACATACTGCTAAATCATTCCGGTATGATGATGCGGAACAGCTCGAGGAGTTCAGACGTGACTACATCAACGGAAGCGAACGGGCAGCCCGCTACCTGGATTTAATCATCCGGCACCTGGAAGAAAATGACCCTGGCGCCATCTTGCTCGTGTACGGCGACCACGGCCCGTTCCTGTCTCAGGGGCTGCAGTTCGCGGACGATCCGGAGTTCGTCTTCCAGGACAATTACGGCATTCTGGGCGGCGTCTATCCTCGTGACACGTGCGCTGGTTGGTTCGACGAAGCGTTGTCCCAAGGCTGGATGACGATTCTGGACGCCGTCCACGCTCTGCTTCGCTGCCTGTCCGGCGGCGAAAGCCCACTCATCAAGCCGCGAAAATATACGCAGCCTGGGTACGGACCGATTCCCCGGCGCGACAAACCTTACTACGAGGATTTTCTCTATGAGTAGACCAATACGGCGCGATCTGTTGATCGGCGCCACCGTGTTCGTCTTCGTGCCGACCGCGGCTCACGCCTATGTCGATCCCGGCTCCGCCGGCTTCGTCATCACCAGTGTGCTGGGCGCTCTGGCGGCCGGTGGCTATATCATCCGGGGGTACTTGAGCCGCTTGAAACGTCGGGTTTTCCATGGGGACAGGAAGGCGGTGGCGGACCGCGACGGTTCCGATTCCACGGACGCACGTCCCGAGGACGGAAGTGCTCAGGGCTGACGGTGGGTCGTTCAAGGACCCGGCCGGACAGGTGTACCGGGTCATGCGGGACACCGGAGAGGCGAGCATCGTTCGCGGGTTGAATCCATCCGCCGCCGGAATAGTGGGGAACCTGCTTGCCGAGCCCTTTTTCCAGGACTTGGTCGATGGCGGCCAGGTCGTGGCGACCCGACTGATCCAGCCGGAACTCCCCAACGCTCGGCACGTGATGAAAGAGGGCTGGAGCGCCGCCGTGGAGCATGAGGCGGTGAACTTCGTGACCTGGCCCTACGAGTGGCCGTTCTCGATGCTCAAGGACGCGGCGCTATTGCAATTGCAAATACTGGAGACCGGCGCCAGAAACGGCTGGCTGCTCAAGGACGCGACGTCGTTCAACGTGCAGTGGATGGGCGTGCGCCCGGTGTTTATCGACATACCGTCGTTCGTTCCTTGGGAAGAGGGCGAGTACTGGCGGGGGTATCGTCAATTCTGCGCGACCTTCCTGACACCGTTGCTGCTGACGGCGCATCTGGGCATCCCGTTCCAGCCGCTGCTCCGCTCGCGCCTCGAGGGTATCCCGCCCGAGGAAGCAAGCCGGTACTTCCGTGGGCTGGGGCGTTTCAAGCGCGGCGTCCTGTCGCATGTCTGGTTTCCCGCCAAGGCCGAACGCGCCGCTCTCCGATCCGCTGGCCCACGTGGACGACAGCCGAAGACGATGCTGTTCGCGCTGTGGGACAGCCTGCGGCGGCTCATCGTCGGTCTGTCCAGCGGGCCGGCTCGTTCGACCTGGTCGCGGTACGCCCAGAATCATTCCTACGACGCGGCCGACTTCGAACGGAAGAAGGACTTCGTGCTACGGCACACCGCGGCGCGTGGCCCTGGGCTGACTTGGGACCTGGGCGCGAATACCGGCACGTTCGCGCGTATCGCCGCCGAGTACTCGGGGATGGTCGTTGCCGTGGACGCGGATCACGATGCCGTCGATTGGTTCTATCGCGAGGTGCGGCAGAGCGGGCCGCGGAACGTCATTCCGCTGGTGATGGATCTGGCGAACCTCTCGCCGGGACAGGGTTGGGCCGGTCGCGAGCGCCCGGCGTTCGATGCGCGGCGAAATCCCGACATGGCGCTTTGCCTGGCTTTGGCTCATCACCTGAGGGTCGCGGCGAACATCCCATTGCGGCTGTTCATCGGCTGGTTGCGAAGCCTGGACGCGACCTGCATCCTCGAGTTTGTCGGACGCGACGATGAGATGTTCCAAACACTCCTGGAGAACAAGCGGGAGCACTACGCGGACTACACCGCCGAGAACTTCGAATCGGAAGTCCGCAGATGCTTCTCCGTTCGCGACCGGTTGAAATTGAAAGGCGGCTTGCGGGAACTGTTCCTGCTGGAGCCTGCTGACGGCCGGTAGCGTTCTGCACTCTCGGAGGCCACGCCCGCCGCCCCGGAGTCCCCCGGCAATGCTCCCGGAACTTCGGCGACGACGCCAGCCGCCGCCGCACCGCCCCCTCCAGCCTTTTCCGCGCCTACATCCCGTCCGTCATCGCGATTCCCTGTCCGGTGTTCGTCGAAGCCGTCGAGCGGGGATGCAATCTGCTCGCGATGCTCCTCCCCGAACTCGCCGCATCGGTGCTCGCCCACCTGCGTCTGATTGGCATCCTCGGCACCGAGGACGTCCGCAGCACCACCAACGTCACCATCGCATCGACAGTGTTTCTCTCCATGGCGCACATGCGAACACCGTGGGAGGCGTCGGAGGCGCTTCGCCCCGCATCGCTGGTTTCGCGCAACGGAATCGCGGTGCTGTCGCTGACCTTCACACAGGCCGCTCATGCTTACATCGGCCCCGGTCTGGGAGCGGGCGCGATCGCGGTCGCACTGGGCGGGGTCGGGTTCTTCCTGTTCGTGCTGCTCACCGCGCTCTGGTACCCCTTCAAGCGCCTGCTCCGGCGCTGGCGGGCGAAGACGACCGCTGCTTTCCGCCAGGACGGCGAACCGCACGCCGAGCGCCTCGTGGTCGTCGTAGACCGTGCACCGGTGCCCGCGCCGGCGGAGCTGGTACGCGGCGGTGAGCCCGGCCGGACCGCCGCCGACGATGGCGATGCGCTTGCCGGTCTCGCGTTCGGGCGGCGCGAACGCGAAATTCTCCGCGATGGCGCTGTCGCCGATGAACTGCTCCACGGAGTTGATCCCGACGAAATCCTCGACCTCGTTGCGGTTGCAGCCGTCCTCGCACGGCGCCGGGCAGACCCGGCCCATCTGCGCCGGGAAGGGGTTGGCGTCGGTGGCCCGCCGGAACGCGTACTCCTGCCAGCTCATGCCCTCCGGCGGCTTTTCCAGCCCCCGCACCACCTGGAGCCAGCCCCGCACGTCCTCCCCGGCCGGGCAGCTTCCCTGACACGGCGGCGTGCGGTGCACGTAGGTCGGGCACTTGTGGGAATGATCCGCCTCGAAGATCTGCGACTCCAGGTCCGGCCAGCGGTGATCGCCGTCGCGGAACTTGCGGAACGTATGGTTTCCGCTACGGTGGGTCTTGCTCCAGGGGGTGGCCATGATTTCGGTCTCTGTTGGTGTTTCCCGGGTATCTCTCGGACCGACAGGACGATCGGGAATACGCCCCGGCAGATGGTCCCATCTTCATGCCTCTATTCGACAATCATGAAAGTCCGATCCGGCTCTTTCCAAGGAAATTCTACCCTTTCGGCGAGCGCTGCCGGCGATGGAGCGTGGCGCCGTCGATAGGCTCGGTCGGGGACTGCTTCGACAGCGCCATGGCCGAAAGCTTCTTCGCAACCCTCGAATGCGAGTGGCTCGACCGCACGCACTTCCACGACCATCGCCAAGCGCGAAGCGCGATGTGCGCCTCCACGGTGGAAAAGGCGAGGCGGTGCAGGAGCCGCTCCCACCTGGTATACCTGTCCTGGAACTTCGCCACCGGCGACACGCCCGCGTCCTGGCTGCTACCCCCGAATGCCTCCATGTCGACTTTGCAAGCTCCGTCGGGCCTGGAGACGCCCCATCCTGACGACCATCCGCCCCGCCCCTTGTCAATCAACCTCTTGTCGAGATGGCGGATCGCGGCGCAATGGTTCTTGCGACGGAACGAGCGCGGGCACCAGGCCGGCCCCGAAGGCGACTTCCGTCTTCCAGACGATCCGGGGCGGCCGCTTTCCCATCTGCCGACCGGTGACGATGCGGGCCACCGGAAACCCGGGAAGCGAGGCGCCGAACAGGCACCGGCCGTCGAGCACATTCGGGCGCCAGGGCCAGCGATCGAGCAGCCACACGTCAGACTTGACGGATCCGAACCGCCGGCGGTGCCGCGGCAGATCGGCCGGATTCACCGGAGTCACGTACAGGAAGAGGCGCTTCTTCACGTCCGCCGGGGTGCATCGGTCCTTGACGTAGATCAGCCTGCCGCCGTCGAGGTACACGTCGAAGACGGATCGGACGATGGGCTCGCTCGGCGGACGGCGCTTGGGGAAGGGCGCGGGCTCGCGCAGCAGCCACCGGAGCAGGTCCGGTACGTCGCGCGCCACGTTCTGGCGCCGCCATCCAGGGGGCAGATCGACCAGGGTGGTGTTCCCGGCGTGTTCATACCGGAACGAGCCGTAGAACGAGCCGTACCCGCCGACGGCGCGCGCCAGCTCCGCTGCCGTGGTGGGCACCCCCATGCCGAGCACGAGCACCAGCCCCGCGAAGGCGGCGCGGCGGTACCCGCCGTGCCGGATGAGCACACCGCCGCGCCGCGCGATGGCGTCGGCGCAGAACCAGCTCAGCAGAAACAGCGCCGGCAGCGACCCGCGCGTCAGGAGGTCTTGCCCACCCCCGTAGCGGTACAAGGGCAGAAGCAGCAGCGTCGCCACGCCGGCGATGAAGAAGGGCTCCCGGCGCAACGCCGGCCGGACCACCCACAGCAGCAGCGCCAGCAGCAGGAACTCGGTCAGGTACAAGACAGGCAGCACGCGCGCCAGCCACAGCCAGTCATGTTTCTCCCACATCCAGCCCTGCGGGAAATCCATCGCCCCGGAGGTCAGGTAGAGCACCACCAGACCGAACAGCGGCCCCGCCAGGCACAGGTTGGACCAGCGCAGGAACGGGCGCACCCCGTTCTCCCACACCAGCACCACCAGGAGCGGCAGCAGGCCCACGGCCACGAACGCCGACCAGAACGGAGCCGCCGCCAGCAGGACGCCGAGCACCGCCAGGAACCGGGGCTGCCGGCGAAGCTGCAGGCAGAGCAGGGCATACAGTCCGGCAGGCAGGAAGTGCTGAGGCGCCAACATCAGGCTGTGCACCCGGGAATCCAGCCTGACGGGTCCCCACGCGCCATAAAGGAGGGCCTGCCAGCCGCGACCCTCGGTGAGCGACTCGACCCACTCCCATCCCTTGAACGCCGACACCCGCACGAGGTCCATCCCGCTGAAGACGAAGAGGACCAGGAGGGCGACGGCGACCGCCCGACCGCGGCAGCCCCGGGTGAACAGCAGTGCGACGAGGGCCACCCCGGCCCAGGTCCACAGGGGCACCGCCCAGCTCAAGGCCGCCGGCCCGAACCAGTGGGCCACCAGCCCCGGCGCCATGTGCCATCCGAGGTAGTAACGCAGCAGCGGCGGGGCGGGCGCCTCTCCCCCGGGCGCGGGCCGCCAGACGGCCAGAGGGTCGGGCAGGTACGTGGGCCAGGGGTAGCGTCCCAGATCGAGCAGGGTCGTCCGGTGCTCGAGCCAGTCGGTCCTCCCGACATCGAACACGCCGCCGGCGGCGGTCATCATCACCACGCCGGCGGCCACCGCGAGGGCGGCCACCTCGGCGGCGGACGGCGCCCGCGGCCGCCACGACCCCGAGAGCGGACGCCGGAGCGCACACACCAGCAGTGCGGCGACCGGAATGCCGAACCACCACTCGAACCAGCCCACCAGCCACACGACCACCGGCAGCATCAGGTAGACGATGGCCAGACGGTGGAGCACCGGCAGCTCGGGGGCGGATTTCTCTTTCATGGTATCCAGCGTCCCCGCACGGCATGCACCGGCACCAGTGGCTCCCGGAGATCCCATGGCCATCGGGGAAGGCTACCCCATCCTCCGCGATCACGCAGTCCGGACCAACCGAAACAGAAGCGGGCGAAGCAGCCGCCCCTGCCGTGGAGCCGCTTCCGGCGATCGACCTGGTCGGCGGCCGACACCCGTCCGGCGGTCGCCGCTCAGAAGTCGAGAAGCTGCAGCGCTATCCTGAAGAGGCCGGGTTCCGGCCTCTCCCGGAACCGGACCGTATCCAGGTGTTCGAGCAGGCGCGGCACGTCGACATAGCGGGCGCGTGACGGCGTGCACACGGCGAGCCGCGCCCGGACCGCGGGCAACGCCTCTTCGAAGGCGCCGCGCAGCGGATCGCCCCGCGCCGGGTCGGTCTTGCTCCGGTTCCAGCAGACCTCCGGCGGCAGGACCGTGCGCAGCCCGTAACGCATCAGCCAGCGGCTCCAACGCGCGCGAAGGGCGTGAAAGACAACCCTTCGGGAATCCGACACCCGTCGGGATCCGAATTGTTGGCGGAACATCCGAGTGGTAGATTCGGGCGCGTTCCGGACAGGTCGAAATGGCAGTTCCCTTCATCCATGACGCGCCGTGGAACAAACTGACGGAGACACCAGCATGGGCGCCGTACACGTCACGGTCACCATCCGCAATCCGGCCGAGCCGTCGAGATCCTGGGAGGGATTGTTTCTCGTCGACACCGGCGCAACGGATTCCCTCGCGCCGAGATCCCACCTCGAGGCCATCGGCCTGGAGTCCAAGGGACTGCGAGTGTACGAAACAGCCGACGGTCGCAAAGTCAAGATGGACGTGACGACCGCGGACATCGAATTCATGGGCGACTTCACGGCAGGGCGCATCATCATGGGTGATGACGATGCCGAACCGCTGTTGGGGGTCACCGCCCTGGAGTCCGCCGGTATCGAAGTCGATCCGGTCAATAAGCGGTTGAAGAAACTGCCGGCCTTGCGCCTGAAGCGTTTCCTCGGATAAGTTTGTGAACATTACACCAAACCCCAAGTCCGCAAACGCCAATCGTCTTTTCCGATGCGAAGACGCTCCCGCATCGATCACCAAATGACGTTTCGAGTCCGCCTTGGACAATCGGGTTGCGAGCTCCATCCCTCCCGGATGCGCGCGCCTCCGGCGTCCCTGTCCGGTGTTCGTCGAAGCCGTCGAGCGGGGATGCAATCGTCCGCCGGAACCACGATGAACAGCCGCCCGTCCCGGCGGCGGCCGAGATCAGGCACCGTCAGTCGTTGCGCCCGAGCACGATCGCGTCGCCGACGAGCTGGTGCACGCTCAGGATTTGGTCCATCTCGAAGCCGTAGTACGGCAGCACCTTGGCGAACTGGCTCTTGCAGATCGCGCAGATGGCGGCGATGTGGGTCACGCGGTGGCGCTCGACGACTTCCCTGAACGCCTGCATCCGGGGCAGCGCCCCCTTGACCCGCAGCTCGACGAGGTCGTCGGTGAGCAGCCCTCCGCCGCCGCCGCAGCAGAAGGTACCCTCCCCGATGGTGTCGGGGGCCATGTCGAAGAAGTGGTTGCAGACCGCGCGCAGCACGTCGCGGGGCAGCGTGAACTGCCCGCCCGGGACGTCGCCCATGCGGGACGCGCGCGCGACGTTGCACGAATCGTGGAACGTGACGCGGCGCTCGTCGTTGGCGGACCTGTCGAGGGTGAGCGCGCCGCGGCGGATCAGATCGTGGGTGACTTCGACCACGTGCTGCGGTACCGGGTAGCGCGGGTCGAGGAAGTCGAACGGACCGGCCAGGGTGTCGAGGAAGCTGTAGGCGACCCGCCAGGCGTGCCCGCATTCGCCGAACACCAGCCGCTTCACCCCGAGCTCCAGCGCCGCTTCCCGCACCCGTAGCGCCACCTTGCGCATGTTCTCGTAGCTGCCGATGAACAGCCCGAAGTTCGCCGCCTCCGAGGCCCGGGTGCTGAGCGTCCAGCGGATGCCGGCCTGGTGGAACACCTTGGCGTAGCCGATGAGGCCGTCGACGTGCGGCTCGGCGAAGAAGTCCGCCGACGGCGTGACGAGCAGGACCTCCGCGCCCTCCTCGTCGAGGGGGAAGCGCACCGGGACCCCCGTCTCCTCCTCGACGTCCTCCCCCAGCCCTTCCAGGGTGTCGGCCAGCGCCGGCTGCGGCAGCCCGAGGTTGTTCCCGATCTTGTGGACCTTGCCGATGATCTCGTTGCTGTACTTCTGCCCCAGGCCGACGCTCGCGAGGATCTCGCGCCCCGCCATCGACACCTCCGCGGTGTCGATGCCGTAGGGGCAGAACACCGAGCAGCGCCGGCACTGCGAGCACTGGTGGAAGTAGCGGTACCAGTCCTCCAGTACCTCCTCGGTGAGGTCGGCCGCGCCGACGAGCTTCGGGAACAGCTTGCCGGCGAGCGTGAAGTGGCGCCGGTACACCTTGCGCAGCAGGTCCTGCCGCGCCACCGGCATGTTCTTGGGATCGCCGGTGCCGAGGAAGTAGTGGCACTTGTCGGTGCACGCGCCGCACTTGACGCATGAGTCGAGGAAGACGCGCAAGCCCCGGGACCGGCCGAGCAGCTCCCCCATCCGGGCGATCGCCCGGTCGTGCCAGTCCTCGACGAGCCGGCCGGGGAAGCCGAGTGCTTCCTGATGCTCGGGCGCCGCGGCGAACGGTCGGCTATGCCCCATCGCGCCCTCGACCACCACCGGGATCTCGGGGAAGTCCGGGATACGGGGCGTGTCGAATGCGGCCTTGGCCATCAGGGCGTCCTCGCCACCACGTGGCGGCGCTCGCGCGGGTCGTCGGCCTGGTTGCGGGTGGGGCTGAAGAACAGGCCGGGGGCGTGGAGCAGCTTGCTGAACGGGAACACCGCCATCAGCGCGACGACGAGTCCGAGATGCAGGAGCAGGACCGCGTCGGAGGGGATCGGCTGCCAGTCGAAGTACAGGAGACCGAGCACGAACGCCTTGAGCGCGACGACGTCGGTGGGGGCGGCGAAACGCATCGCGACCCCGCTGCCGCCGATGGCGACGAGGAGCGCGAGCATCAGGTGGTCCGAAGGGGCGGAGATGTAGCGCACCCGGTCCACGAGGAATCGACGCGCCCACAGGCCCGCGAGCCCCGCGATCATCGCGAGCCCCGCGTACGGGGCGATCCCCTGGACGAGGCCAGCCGGCGCCCAGACCGGCTCGGTGAAATACCGCAGGTGTCCGACGAGCACGACCAGGAGCGCGGCGTGGAAGGTCCAGCCGAACAGCCAGGTCCACTTCGCCGCCTTGAACAGGCTCTCGAACAGCACCACCTCGCGGGCGATGCGCGCGGCGACGCCAGCGCGGGTGAGGGGCGCCGGAGTGGTCGGGATCTTGAGCAGCGCGGGAGTACGGGCGTACTGCGCGATCTTGTAAGCAAGACCGGCAACAAGGATCGCGGTAGCGGCGTAGAACGCGAGCGCGAAGGCGACGGTGAGGATCGGCATCGAAGCGCGCTCCGGCGCCCGTCACCGGGCCGGGCCAACCCGGCCCGCGGCCGTTTCCCGGCCCCGGCGGTTCAGACGCAGCCGGTCGGCTTCGGCAGCCCGGCGTACCGGCACGCCTGCTTGGCCGGGCCGTAGGGGTAGAGCTGGTACAAGTACTTGCTGTTGCCCTTGTCCTTGCCGAGCTTCTTGCCGATGGCCTTGGTGAGCACCCGCACCGCCGGCGCGATCTGGTATTCCTCGTAGTACGAACGCAGGAAGTTGATCACCTCCCAGTGGTTGTCGGTCAGATCGCATTCGTCGGATTCCGCCATGACTTGCGCGACCTCCGGCTCCCAGTCACTCAGGTTCGCGAGGTATCCCTCCTCGTCCGTGTCCAGGGTCTTGCCGTTGATTTGAAGCGCCATCGTCCGTCCTCCGTGGGTTTACCGTGAAACGTCTTCAACGTGGTGATATCCGGCCGGATACCACCACCGTCCTTCGTTCATTGCCGTGCCCGCACCGCACCTTGTCCGCGTCACAGCCACGACTGGACGTTGTCGTGACCGACGGCCAGGTCCACGAAGCCCGCGTAATCGACCGGCTCGATGCCGTCGATCAGCGCGTCCTCGCCGAGCCCCCGCGCCTTGCAGTCGTTCGCGAGGACGTAGAACTTCAGCCGGCGCATGGCGTCGCGGACCCGGGGCGCCACCACCGTTCCGTTCGCCGCCGCGTAGACGCCGTCCTCGATCAGCAGCACCGCGCTGCCGTCGAGGGCGTGCGCGATGCACGTCTCCAGCGAGTCCTTCTCGAACGGCGACTTGTTCACGGTGTGCAGAATCGGCATCGCGCCGGCCCCCGGAAATCCGGCCCTCAGAAGTTGAACACCACGTCCTGGGCGTCGATCAGGCGGGTGAGCTCGGCGCGATCGACGACGTGGATCGAAGACTTCTCGGCCCAGTCGTCGTCCTCGTCCTCCCAGGTGAGGGGCATCAGGTCGCCGGCGTCCAGGCCCCGCTCCTCCAGCGATTCGCGCTCGACGTAGAGCCGCGTCACGTCGTAGTCGCCCAACGCCCGGTATGCGGGCGAGAAGCTCTTGAGACCCAGGCCCGAAGTGTCCTGCCCCGCCTTGAGCTGGTACACGCCGTCGCCGACGAAGGCCATGCAGACGTCCTGGTCGAATGCGGCCCCGATCAGCACCACCTCCAGCCCTTCCGCCGCGTAGATCGTCCCATAGGGCGCGCGGCGGTTGAGGTACATGAGCTTCTTCCGAAACATGATTTCTCTCATTTATGTTTTTCTGACGCGATACTTATGTGCTTTGCGATCGTTGCAAGTGAGAATCATTAATCGCTCTAGCTGTTTCTTCGAGACTAGGAAAGAGTGTTTCTCTAGTAATATTCAATAATTCTAACTCATCTCGGATGTTTTTCTTGACACAATGCGGTATCTTCAATCTGTAATGATGATGATGTGGAGTTCCATTATTAAATTTCTTCATTTCTTCTTCTTCAAATCGACTATGAAATGCCGAGATCATGAAAGCTCCGGATTGAGCTCTAATACGCTCGAACAATTTCTGGGGCTCAACAACAAAGACGCAGAACAGATCTCTAATATCAATTCTCTTTTCGAAATTTGGCCTTTCTTGATTGATAAAATGGTAAAGACGGCGCATAGCAGTGTCATACTTTAGGACTCTGTCATCGTTACGCATACCGCTGGTACCTTCCGAACCCAAAATAACTTCTTGTTCTTTTCTGGATAGTTTGGCAAAATTCGCAATTACGCTGATGGTATCGCTGTTGAACGGTTTAATAAATCTAGAATAATACACAGACAATACCTTGGCCCATTTTGGTACAGCGAAAATGTGCAATCTGCCAGCGTGCGATTGGGCATGAAATTCGGAGGCGAAAAATAGACTTACTAAAGGGTTCCGTGTTATATCCAAAAGCCTAGTCTTGAGTCCATAATGCTGCGCAAGCACCCATTGCGCCATAGCCATAGTTGTATCGTTAAATCGTTTTGGTTGCCGTGATAATAAATCAAACAACATTTCGCCCTCTTCAACGGTGGGAGGATATCGTTTCACGGAAGGTAGTAAGTTCCAAGAATCGGAACATTCTCCACGGAAATAGATAACATACTCCTCTTCTCTGTATTGTTCATAATGATTTTTAAGTGCTTTACAGATACTGTTCAATTCACTAATATTGTTTATAGGTTTGGATTCTACGTCATCTTGGATACGAGTTGGTGTTATGTGTTGATTTGAAGGATCATGAGGAGGAGGATACAAAATTGCCTTCCAAGGTTTTGCATTTGTAAAATTTGCACCAATCAGTTTGGAATGGGAAAAATTAGTTTGTTCCAATTTAGCTCCAGTGAAATTTGCACCAATCAGTTTGGAATGGGAAAAATTAGTTTGTTCCAATTTAGCTCCAGTGAAATCTGCATTCTTTAGTGCAGTATGAGATAGATCCCCGTCTTGCATCTCTGCGTTACAAAATTTAGCTTCAACTAAGCTTACTCCGCAAAACGAAGTATTTTTAAGATTTGCATACGATAGGTCGATTTTATCGAGAATGAGCTTCCCCGAATTGCTAATGATATCGGATATCTTCCTATCCGATAAATCAGGCTTCACATCAGGAGAAGATATACGCCACTGATTCCAATCATCGACGCCCTTTAGGCGTAGGTGCTCTACATGTTCTTTGTTTGCCATGGAATATCTCCGAATACTATGTTTTCCCTGCACAGTAATATTTCTGAATCTTTCAATCCCGGGCGCGTATCTCAATCTCCGAACGTTACCAGCCGGTCGCATTCGATGGCCACCTCTACGAGCTGGCCAAGCCCGGAGATCCGGAAACCGGGCGCGATGTTGTCGGCGTCCTTGCCGTTGCGCTTCGCCTCGTCGGGGTCGCAGATGCCGCGCCGTTGCGCGGCGGCGACGCAGAGCACCAGATCGACGCCGTGCGCCTCCGCAAGCTCCGTCCAGCGACGCTGGACGTGGCGGTCGTCCTGCGGTGGGGTGGTGAGCCGCGTCCCGTTGTTCACGCCGTCGTGGTAGAAGAACACGCGGAAGACCTCATGCCCCTTCTCGATCGCGGCCTTCGCGAAGTGGTACGCGGTGTCGGCCGCCTGATGCTGGTACGGGCCTTCGTTGACGAGTAATCCGATCTTCATCGCGCACGAATCGCTTCGGCTCAGAACCGTATGTGGGTCGAGGCGTTCAAGCTCTTGCGCGAGCCCCGCCAGTTGTCGATGTGGAACTTGGTGAACGGCAGCTCGGTGAGCTCGAAGAAGCGCGGCCAGCCCACGCGGTCGATCCAGTCGTTGATCCGCTCCCAGTCGCGGGCGTCTTCCTTGTAGGCGCGCAGGATGCGCTTGACCACCGCGGTCGCCTCCGGCCAGCGCGGGGGGTTGTTGGGGATCCCCGCCGCGACGAGCTTCTGGAACGACGGCTTGCTGCGCGCGTTGGAGTGGTTGCCGCCCACCCATATCGCGAGCTTCGAATGCTCGGGGTCGTTGATCTGCATCGGCGGGCAGGGCGGGTAGCACGCGCCGCAGCAGATGCACTTCTTCTCGTCCACCTCCAGCGAGGGCTTGCCGTTGACCATCGCGGGCCGGATCGCCGCCACCGGGCAGCGCGCGACCACCGAGGGCCGCTCGCAGACGTTCGCCACCAGGTCGTGGTTGATCTTCGGCGGCTTGGTGTGCTGGATGTTGATCGCGATGTCGCCCTGCCCCCCGCAGTTGATCTGGCAGCAGGACGTGGTGATGTGCACGCGGTTCGGCATCTCGGCGTTGCGGAACTCGTCGATGAGCTCGTCCATCATCGACTTCACCACTCCGGAGGCGTCGGTGCCCGGGATGTCGCAGTGCAGCCAGCCCTGGGTATGGGAGATGAAGGCGACGGAGTTCTGCGTTCCCCCGACCACGAACCCGTTGGATTCGAGGGCCTCGATCAGCGGCTCGACCTTGGCCTCGTCGTCGACCATGTACTCGATGTTGCTGCGGATGGTGAAGCGCACGTGGCCGTCCGCGTACCGGTCACCGATCTCGCAGAGCTTTCGCAGGGTGAACACGTCGAGGATGCGCTGGGTGCCCGCGCGCACCGTCCAGATGGCGTCGCCGCTCTCGGCGATGTGACACAACACCCCGACCCTGGGATGTGTGTGGTACTGCCACTGCCCGAAGTTCCGGATCATCGCCGGGTGCATGTACTGGAACCCGTCCGGGCATCCCGACTCGATCGGCATTCGATGTTTCTTTGCCATCGTCCCGCGTCCTCCCCCGTAGCCCCGTCTTGAGCCCCTTCTTACCCTACGCCCCGCAGCCCGCGTGCCGTCACTCGATCGGCATTCGACGTTTCTTTGCCCTCGTCCCGCATCCTCCCCCGTAGCCCCGTCTCGAGGCCCTTGTACCCGCCCGCCCCGGAACCCGCGTACCGCGTTACCGGCAGCGCCCCATCATCGCCCGTGTCCCGTCACCGGCTCCGTACCGTTACACGGGAAAGGAGATACGCCTCACGCCGCCTCGCTCTCGCCGTTCTTCGCCCGCTGCCGGCGCTCGAACCACTTGGCGGCTTCCTCGTCCCAGGTGTCGGTGCGCACGTACGAGCTTTCGCGCGGGTGGGCGATCATGTTGGGGTCCGTTTCGAGGCCGATCCCTTCGAGGAAGTTGACGAGCCCGATACGCTCGATCATCTCCCCTACCCGCTCGTGCTCCAGCGCGTTCTCCGCGAAGAAGTCGATGGTCTCCTCCGCGATCTCCACGAGGCGGTCGTAGTCCTCCTGGGTGTCGAGCTTCATGAAGGGCACCACCACGGTGCCGAACAGATCGCCGATCTTCAGCGTGCGCTTGCCGCCGATCAGCACCGACACCCCCTTCTCGTCGCCCGGCGACAGGCACTTCGGCATCACGTTCAGGCAGTGCATGCAGCGCACGCAGTTGCGGTCGTCCACCTCCAGGGTGTCGTCGTCGTTCAGCGACAGCGCGTTCGTCGGGCAGCGGGTGACGACGTTGTCGATGACGTACTTGCGCCCCTTGCGCGCGACGTAGGCTTTCACCTCGTCCTGGTCCACCTTCATCTCGTCGCGCCACGTGCCGATGACCGCGAAGTCGGCCCGCTCGATGGAATTCATGCAGTCGTTGGGGCAGCCGGAGATCTTGAACTTGAACTTGTAAGGCAGGGCCGGGCGGTGGATGTCGTCGACGAAGTTGTTGACCAGCGAACGGTGGATCTTGTGCTCGTTGCAGCAGGACTGCTCGCAGCGGGCCGAGCCGACGCAGGACTGCGCGGTGCGCACGCAGGGGCCGGCGCCGCCGAGGTCGAAGCCGTAGTCGTTGATCTCGTCGAAGAAGTGCTGGGTGTTCTCGGTGTCGGCCCCGATGAACATGATGTTGCCGGTCTGCCCGTGGAAGGTGACGAGCCCCGAGCCCCACTTCTCCCAGGAGTCGGCGAGATTGCGCAGCATGTCGGTGGTGTAGTAGTTGCCGGCCGGCGGCTGCACCCGCAGGGTGTGGAATTCGCGCGACTTCGGGAACCGCTCGCCGACCTCGGAGAAGCGGGGGATGATCCCGCCGCCGTAGCCGTAGACGCTGACCGTCCCGCCCTTCCAGTACCCGCGGCGCGTCTCGTAGGAGTGCTCGAGCTGGCCGAGGAGGTCGTTGGCCACCCCGTTGACCCGCCCGTCGTGGTGCTCGTCCCGCAGCCGCTTGATCCCGGAGATGAAGCTCGGCCAGGGACCCTGCTCGAGCTGGTCCAGCATCGGAGTGTCGTGCTTCTTCATCGCTCGTCGTCCCTCCCTGCGCGTTGCGGTCTGCGTGTCGGCCAGAGTGTATC
Organism: uncultured Gammaproteobacteria bacterium; assembly: GCA_958295465.1. GTDB lineage: Bacteria > Pseudomonadota > Gammaproteobacteria > HK1 > HK1 > HK1. The sequence continues at coordinate 3,748,378 of OY282353.1, read as the reverse complement.
GACCCACTTGATCGGACCGGGCGGCCGAGCCCGTACCCGAGGCCGCGCCACCGCTCCGTGCGAAGCTTCGCGCCCGGAAGTCTAGTGCATGAGCGCGCCGGCGACACCCGCCCAACAGGGGGCGGCGCTCCACTCCGGGTATTCCGAAAGGCATATCCCGTTGATTGAACGCCGGGGACGGTGCATCAGGCCACGCCCTTCGAGGTTCGTGGCGATGCGGCACTTCCGCCGGACAGGCCCCGGCGCCACAGCATCATCGCGACAGCGCCGTCGGGAAGCCCTGATCCCGTGCGTAGCGGCGGGACGGCGAGCCGCAGGGCAGGCAATGGACGGTCCAACCTGTTTCCGTGCGCAACGGCAGGACCTTCAGGCAGAGCCGCTCTCCGGTGACTCCTGCCCCCTGCTTCCGCGTGCGGCGGCGGGACGGGACTATCGCGCCGCCGCGCCGCATGCGAGCCGGCCCGCGACGTAGGTCGCCCGCACCGCGCGGTCGTCGCCGAGAATCGCCAGGGCGAAGAGCGTGTCCTCGAGGTTCTCGGACAGCGCGTGCCGCGCTTCCAGCACCGGCGTGGCGGTCGGGTCGAGCACCAACAGATCCGCCCACCGTCCCGGTTCGAGAGTTCCGATCTCCTCGTCGAGGCCAAGGTGCGCCGCGTTGCCGCGGGTCGCGAGGTGGAAGAGGTCGTGCGCGGTCGGCTTGCGTCCGCGCAGCATCGCCACCTTGTATGCCTCGCCGAGGGTGTGGAGCATGGAATAGCTCGTGCCGCCGCCGACGTCGGTGGCGATCCCGATGCGCACCGGGCGGTCCGGGCGGCCGACGTGGCCGGCGTCGAAGAGCCCCGAGCCGAGGAAGGTGTTCGAGGTCGGGCAATGGACGACGGTGGCGCCGGCCTCGGAGAGCCGTGCGCACTCGCGCTCCGAGAGGTGGATGCCGTGCGCGAACAGGCTGCGCGGGCCGAGCAGGCCGAAGCGGTCGTAGACGTCGGTGTAGTCCTTCGCCCACGGAAACAGCCGCCGCACGAACGCGCACTCTCCCTCGCTCTCGGAGAGGTGGCTGTGTACGTGGCAGTCGGGGCGCCGGGCGGCGAGCGCGCCGGCCGCGCGGAGCTGCGCCTCGGTGGAGGTCACCGCGAACCGCACGGTGATCGCGTAGCGCAGCCGGCCGCGGCGGTGCCAGCGCTCGATCAGCGCCTCGCTGTCGCGTACGCCCGAGTCCGGATCGTCGCGCAACGCCTCCGGGGCATTGCGATCCATCATCGTCTTGCCGCTGACGATGGCCTGGCCGCGGCGCTCGGCCGCGGCGAAGAGCGTCTCGGTGGCGGACCGGTGCACGGTGGAGAAGACCACCGCGGCGGTGGTGCCGTGCTGCACCAAGCGATCGAGGAACGTTTCGGCGGCGGCGCGGGCGTGGGCCGCCGAGGCGTAGCGGCGCTCCTCCGGGAAGGTGAAGCGGTTCAGCCAGTCCAGCAGATCCCTGCCCGGTGCGGCCAGCATCCGGTACTGCGGGAAGTGGACGTGGGCGTCGATGAAGCCCGACAGCACGAGCGCTTCGCCGTGGTCGTCGGCCGGGAGCGCGCGGAACCGCTCCGGCAGTCGCGCCGCATGACCGCGCCATGCGATACGACCGTTTCCGTCGACCGCGACTGCGCCCCGGCGATAGAACCGGACCGCGCGTTGCGGCCCGACCACGGCGGGATCGTCGCGGAAGGTCAGCACCGCGCCGCGGATCACCCGTCCGGGGTGCACCGCGCTCACAGCGTCACCCGATTCCGCTGGTCGTCGGTCATGTGGATGGAAGGGTCGGGTGCACCGCGCTCACAGCGTCACCCGATTCCGCTGGTCGTCGGTCATGTGGATGGAAGGGTCGGGTGTGCCGCGCTCACGGCGTCACCCGATTCCGCTGGTCGTCGGTCATGTGGATGGAAGGGTCGGGTGTGCCGCGCTCACGGCGTCACCCGATTCCGCTGGTTGTCGGCCATGTGGATGGAAGGGTCGGGTGTGCCGCGCTCACGGCGTCACCCGATTCCGCTGGTCGTCGGCCATGTGGATGGAAGGGTCGGGTGTGCCGCGCTCACGGCGCCACCCGATCCTCGATGCGGAACCGGAGGATGCGCTCGACGTTCGCGAGGGCCGCCGCACGTTCCGTTTCAGTGTCGTTGCCGATCCGGGCCTCGAACGCGACGAGGATCGCGTCCTTCGCCGCCCCCTTCACCGCGAAGATGAACGGGAAGCCGAAGCGTTTGCGGTAGCGGGTGTTGAGATCGTGGAACCGGGCGAATTCCGGGGCGGTCAGCCGGTCGAGGCCCGCGCCGGCCTGCTCGCGCCGCGACTCTTCCGCGACGTCGCCCGCGACCGCCGCGCGACCCGCGAGGTCGGGATGCGCGCATAGCAGCGCAAGCTGCTTCCGGCGCGATGCCGAGCGCACCGCCGCGGCGAACGCCTCGGCGAGCGCCTCGCGATCGGCGAACGGCCGCGCCTCGGAGGCGGCTTCGGCAACCCAGGGCGAGTCCTCCGCAACGTCACCGAAGCGGGCGGCGAACGCCGCGGCGTCGAGCGCGTTCACGGCATCGATCGACAACCGGTTCATCGTCGCCTCCCTCGCCTCCGGGATCTGTTTCCCGGCCTCCGGCTCACCGTGGCTGCGCGGCAAGCCAGGCGCCGAGACGCGAGCGTTCCGCGTCCGTCATGCCGGTCTCGTTCCCGAGCGGCATGGTGCGGGTGCGCACGGTGTGCAGGTCGATGAGGCTCGCGTAGCGGCGCAGATCGCCGGTCGTCTCCAGCACGACGTTCTTCGGCGCGACCTTGAAGGCAGGGTGCGTCGGCTGCCGTGCGTGACACGAAGCACAGTGGGCGTCGGTAATCCCCAGCACTTCGACGTCGCTCACCCGCTGCCCCCGCGTGGCGTTCGCATCCAGCGGCGCCGGGGCGGTCAGCCAGACCGAGACGGCCAGCGCCGCCGCCGTCACCGGCAGGGTCCACGCGATGGAGGCGAACGGCGTCCCGACTTCGTGGTGGACGAGGAAATGTCGCGCGCACCCTCCCCCCACGATGATCAGCGCGACCAGCAGCCACGCATGAGGATGCCCGGTGAGCATCGGATAATGGCCGCTCACCATCAGCAGCAGGACCGGCAGGGTGAGGTAGGTGTTGTGCACCGAGCGCTGCCTGGCCACCGCGCCGAGCCGTGGGTCCGGCGCCTCCCCCGAGAGCAGCGCCGCGACGGCCTTCTTCTGGTTGGGGATGATCACCGCGAACACGTTGAACGCCATGAGCGTGCCGATCAGCGCGCCGGCGTGGACCAGAGCGCCGCGGGCGGAGAAGACCCGCGTGTAGCCCCAGGTCGCGAAGACGACCAGCGCGAAGACCACGCAGGCGAGCACCACGGCGTTCGCCCCGGCTCTCGAACGACAGATCGCATCGTAGGCGAGCCAGCCGGCGGCGAGGCTGGCAATGGAGATGGCAACGGCCTGCCAGGTGTCGAGCGGCATCACCGCGGGGTCGACGAGCCACGCTTCGGCGTCGAGATGGAACTGCACCACGAGCAGCGCGAAACCGGTCATCCACGTGAGATATGCCTCCCACCGGAACCACGTGAGATGCGCCGGCAGCGACGGCGGTGCGACCGCGTACTTCTCCACCCGGTAGAAGCCGCCGCCGTGCACCTCCCAGGCGGTGCCGGCCACGCCCGCGGGCGCATCCTTGGCGCGACGCAGCGAGAGATCGAGGGCGATGAAATAGAAGGAGGTTCCAATCCAGGCGATACCCGCGATCATATGCGCCCAGCGCAGCAGCAGGTTGATCCAGTCGGCGGCGAACGCGGTCATCGGGCCGGAACGGTACGAGCCGATGTCGGGCGAAAGCTCTCGGGGCTCGCCGGGGGAGTCACGGAGGAGAAGCGCCGGGAATTACCGGCGGTGTGTGCCGAAACTCCCGGAAGGATTCTGCCCATCCCACGCTCGGAAGATGTGATCCGGGGAATTCGTCCGAGCCGTGAGACGGCGGAAGATCGGCGGCGAGAGTGACGGACGACGTGCGCCGGCATCCGGGATGACGTTGTCCGTCCCGCATCTGGAAGCTGTCGTCTGATACTCGTCCGGCCGGGGTACGCGGAGGGGGGAAACCAGCAATTCCCAAGCTCCAAAACGTCCGTTGAATCACCACGACCGGTTGCTCGGACGGCAGGGAAAGCCGTGTCCATGACGTTGGTGGGTATTGCGGGAGGGAAGCCCGGCACGTCGGACGGTCGGGGGCCGGACTCGCCTGCCCCGGCCTCCGCGCTCTCTCCGAGCCTGGAGAGAGCGCGGCTCTCCTGTCGCCGCCCTGCCCTACTGCGGCAGCTTGTCGTCGATGCCCTGCACGTACCAGTTCATGCCGAGCAGGGTGCCGTCGTCGAGACGCTCACCCTCGCCGATCGCCATGGACCCGTCCTGCTTGTGGATCGGGCCGTCGAAGGCGTGCATCTCACCCGACGTGATCTTCGCTTCGGTCTCCCTGGCCATCGCCACGACGTCGTCCGGCAGGTTGGTGTACGGGGCCATCTCGACCATGCCGGGGGCCATGCCGTCCCACGTGTCCTCGGACTTCCAGGTGCCGTCGAGCACCGCCTTGGTGCGGGCGACGTAGTACGGCGCCCAGTTGTCGATGATCGCGGTGAACTGGCTCTTCGGGGCGAACGCGATCATGTCCGAGGCCTGGCCGAAGCCGTGCACGCCCTGCTCGGCCGCGATCTGCAGCGGTGCGGTGGAGTCGGTGTGCTGCGTGATGATGTCGGCGCCCTGGCCGATCAGCACCTTGGCCGCGTCCGCCTCCTTGCCGGGGTCGAACCAGGTGCTCACCCACACGATCTTCACCTTGAAGTCCGGGTTGATGGACTGCGCACCCAGCATGAAGGCGTTGATGCCGCGCACCACCTCCGGGATCGGGAACGACGCGATGTAGCCCGCGACCCCGCTCTTCGACATCCGGGCCGCGATCTGGCCGATGACGTAACGCCCCTCGTAGAAGCGCGCTGAGTACGTCGTGACGTTGTCGGCGCGCTTGTAGCCGGTGGCGTGTTCGAACTTCACGTCCGGGAAGCGCTTGGCGGCCTTGAGGGTCGGGTCCATGAAGCCGAACGAGGTCGTGAAGATGAGGCCGGCGCCGTCCCGTGCGAGGCGGGTGATGGCGCGCTCCGCGTCCGGCCCTTCCGCGACGTTCTCGACGTACACCGTCTCGACCTGGTCGCCGAACGCCTTCTCGATCGCGAGCCGGCCTTCGTTGTGCTCATAGGTCCAGCCGTGGTCTCCGATGGGTCCGACGTAGATGAAGCCGACCTTCAGCTTGTCCGCGCCGGATGCGGCGACGGTGGCCAGCGCCAGCGCGAGGCCGGCCGCGAATGTGAGCATTTTCTTCATCGATTGCTTCCTCCGTGATGGGTTGCCGGGATTGCGCCGTGGATTCGGGGGCTGCGCCTCCGTGGACGATCCGGCGCAAAGCCCGGGCTCGTGATCATTGCACCAGCGCCCGATCATTGCACCAGCGCCGGCAGTGGCTCGGTCCGCGTCGGCGATCCGGCGCGAAAGGCCGGCCTATGCAAGCAGGCATGTCTACTTTCGTCAAGACGCAGACGCGCAGACACGGTTGCTGTCAGATGCGGTTGCGTGGTCATTGCGCCGGCGCCGGCGGGCACTCCGCCCGCGTCACCGGTCCGGCACGAGGGGGCGGCCGGTGCAGGCAGGCGTGTCTACTTTCGTCAAGACGCAGGCACGGTTGCGTGGTCATTGCGCCGGCGCCGGCGGGAACTCCGCCCGCGTCACCGATCCGGCACGAAGGGGCGGCCGATGCAGGCAGGCGTGTTCACTTTCGTCAGGGCACGGTTTCCGGAGATCAGCACCAGGGCGGCGATTGTCACCAAGCCGGGGTTGAGCACCCCGGAACGCTCGACCACCAACCCGTCGTCCTTGGCCCCTCTCCGGAGCCGCCCCCGGACCCGTGACCCGTCCCCGGACCCCCTGTTACGTCTCCGGATTGAATTGCCTGGCGAACAGATCGCCGTCCAGCTCGACGCGCTCCGTGCCGCCGCTGAAACGAAGCACCGGGTAACCGTCCACGTTCAGAAGGCGTTGCAGGCCGGCGATCACGCTACGCATGCGCGGCGCCGGTACGCCCAGCCGCGTCGCGAGCGAGGCGATCGGCAGCCGGCCACGAGCCTCGAAGAGCGCATCAAGCGTGGCGCGCACGGTGTCGTCGTCCGGCGCCCCTTGGCCCGCGAGCTGGCGTTGGGCGGCGTACACCTCGGACGCGAAGAGCGGGTCCCATCGTGTGGCGTCCGCGGACCGCGAGCGAGCGGTCTCGGTGAACAGGTCGCGTTGCGGGTCCCGGGGAGCTTCGGTCCCGGCCTGCTTCCGTTCCGGCGCCGGCAGATGAAATCCTGCCGGATCGGGCTCTTCGGAGAACCACCACGAAGGATACGACACCGGAGCAGGCTCCCAGCCGTCGAGCGTCTCGCCCGGCCCGACGTACACGCCCACCGGCACCACCGCCTCCTGCAAGGACACCCCGCCGTGATAACCGTTCCTCTTCGAGCCGTAACGCACGGTCTCGCTCCAGGGGAGAACGATGCGCTCCAGGCCCGTCGCGGCCCGCACGCGGGCGCCTCCGAGCTCGATCTCCAACGCCGTCGCCGGTGCGGCGGCGCTCCTCCACCGGCCTTCGCCGTCGCCGGGCAGCTTGACGCCGCCAGCCTCCAGGACGTGGCCGTGATCCGAGGTCAGGACCACGGCGCGTCCGGCCGCGTGCGCTTCCATCAGGATTGCCGGCAGGAGCCGGATCGAATCGAACCTCCACGCGAACTGCATCTGCTCGGACTTGGCGAGGTGGTCGTCCACCGCGTTCAGGACGGCGCCGACGACGCGTCGCCGCTCGTCACGCAGCGCCTCGCGTACGGACGCCGCAAGCCCTTCCGCCGCGCCGTCGGTCAGCTCGGCCTTGTGGAACAGGAGCGGCGGCCGTGCGGCACGGGAGATCCCGAGCAAGTCGGGATGCCTGGCGAACGCGGCCTTCTCGGCCGCGGCGCTGCCCCGTTTCACGCTGCCGGACAGAAGCGCCATGCGCGACGACTCCGTCACCGTCGGCAGCACCGCCAGCACCGTCTCGAGAGCAAGGCCGCGTTGCCGCCGCCAGCCGCGCTCGTGCAGGCTCTCGCCGATCTCCTCGAAGACGCCCGCGTCCATGCCGTCGAGCACGAGCACCAGGACCGGGCGGGATTGGCCGAGGGGCGCCACGGTCCGGGCGAGGCAATGCTCGATGGGCACGACGTCCGGGCCGCCGGCGCCGGTCAGGTATTCACGCACGCCCTCGGCAAAGGCGCGGTTCCGCGCCTCGCGGCGCGCACGCACGGCGCGATGGATCGCGCCGAACAGGGCGCCGACCTCGGGGTGCTCGTCGCCACCCAGCAGATGGCGCCGCGCCCAGTCTTCGAAGGCGCCTTCCGCGGCGTGGTGGGCCATCAGGCCAGCCGGAGCGTTCGCTGCTTCGCGCGATGGATGGAGGCTGCGCACGAGCCGCAAGGCCATTTCCAGGTGACGTACCCGTTCACCCTGGTCTTCGCAGGCGACGTGTTCCCGGACGCGGCGGAATGCACGTTCCGCCGATTCAAGCGCGTCCGGGGCGTCGATCGCCGCCGTCGCCGCCGCGGCGAAACGAGCGAGACGACCCCGAAGCCCGGACGGCAGCACCGAGCTGCGCTCCGCGAACGCCTCGGCCTTCAGATGTGAAAGCCGGCCTTCCGCGCGCCGCAGCCACTCGCCGCGCCGTTCCCGAGGCAGTCTCCGAAATACGCGCCGCGCCGCCGCCGCCCATTCCCGTCCGCGCGCCGGCTCCACGCTTGCGCCTCCAAGCAGGGGTTCGAGCCGCGCCGTCGCCTGCACGAGTCCCGGATGCGGTCCGTTCGGGGGCAGACTCCCATCCATGCCCGCCGACCTCCTCCCTCGGGGGCTGCCTGGGTGGGCGTCACTCCGGACGGGGGCGCCTTCGGGCGGGTCCGGGCTACCGGCGCTGGCGCGCGGTGTCGAAGGGGTGGTCGGTGTGGCGTCCCCATCGCCGAACAGGAGGTCGCACACGAGGCCGATCGGCAGCAGATCGCTCGCGTGGCCGGCCGCGATTCCTCCGGCCAGCAGCACGCCAAGGCTGCCCGCGGATTCACCCAACCTCAGACGAACCGCCTCCGCGAGCGGCGCGGGGAGCGCCGCGAATCGTTCCGCGGCGCCGGGCTCGATGCTCCAGCGGATGATGGTTCCGGTATCGGGGGCGCCGTCGGGGAGATCGAGATGGTGAGCGAGCACATGCGTCCAGGCAGTCCCGGCATCCAGCACGCTTGCCGGCGACCTGCGCCGGTGCGGCCGCGCGCCGAGGAGAGCGTCGGCCATCCATGGCTGCATGGGCAGTCGCGGGTCCACGGACGCCACGCCGTAGGCATCGCGCACCATCTGCCACCGTTCCGGATGGTGCAACCGGCGCCGCGCCAGGCGGGCCAGGACGTCGAGGCCGAGGTCCTTGTCGCCAAGCGGCGTGAGTACGATCAGCCGATCGTCGTCACCGAGCGCGGCGAGCCGCTCGCTCACCGCCAGCGCAGATGGGCACCAGCGCACGGGGAAGGTCTCGCCGTTGACGGCAATCGAGTCATCGCCCCGCCACCGCGCCGCATGAACCCCGACAACCCGGGTGTCGGGCCAGCGCTCGCAGAGCCGCTCCACCTGTCGGGTCAAGTGCTCGGGCGTCACGGCGAGGGCGTCCGATCCGTGCCTCCCGAGTAGATCTTCCACTCGATCTCGACCCGGGTGGCGCCGGCCTCACGCACGGCGTCCTCGATCTCCGTGAACACGAGACCGACCTCGGCTGCCGCCACCGTCCTGTGGCCGGTCGTCGTACTGCGATCGTCCTCGTCCGGGGTTGCCGGGGGTTCCGGCTTCGGGATCTCTGGCTTCGGTGGTTCTGGCTCCGGCTCCGGCGGGTCAGGCGGCTTCGGCGGCTCCGGCGGTGCGGGTGGCGGCGTGGTCGCAGCCTCGGTCAGAAGATCCAGCGCCCGGGTCCGGCAACGCCGCAGGGTGTCCGCGAGTGGCGTGACGTGCTCGTCATGGCGGAGCGCGTCGTCCACGCTCGTTGCGATCTCCCGGGCACGCTCCCGGTACGGCTCGGCGAGCGTATCGATCCTCTCGAAGACCTCCCATTGGTCGGGGGCCAGGGCGGCGGCGACGGAGCGCGCGCTCGTCAGACTCTGGCCCATCGCGACCGCGCCGGTCTGCACGCTGGCGCCGGCGAGCGTGGCTACCAGCGCGTCGTCTTCCGCGCGGTCGAGCGCGGACAGGAGCGACAGTGTCGCGGAGGCGGTGCGGAAGCGATCGGCGTCCGCCGCGCGGATGCCGCGCGCGTCCAGCCGCGTGCGCAGGGAATCGGCCAGCGCGCCGGCGGCCTCGCGATGCGGCTCAGCGGCCGCGCCTCGGAGGGCCTGGGCCAGCCCGGCGACGTTCTGGGCGTTCATCAACCGCGATGCCTCGATCCCGAACACGGTGTTCGCGAGCTCTGTCGCGCGCTCCCAGTCCCCCGCGTCGGGCAACGCCTGCGCTTCCAGCACGAGCCTGTCGTCGAGTGTCTCGATGGCCGCATTCGCCGGCTGGCCGCGGAGGGTAAAGCTCAACCCCTTCTGCAGCGCGAACGTCAGGATCACGAGGTTCTGCACGTCGCGGTCGAGACCGCGCCGTTCCGGCGCCTCGATCCAGGCCCGCAGCTCGCCCGCGCTCAGGGTGTCGCCGCCATGCTGCGCGCGCTTGCGGTCCAGCTCGTCCGGCCATCTCCGGCCGAGCTTGAAGTGCAGCTCCCCCATCTCGCCGAGCTGCAGCGGCACGGCGATGTGCCGCACGTCGTCGCGCGCCCGCCGGTCCACCTCCACCCGTTCCTCGGGATGGGCCACCGCCCGCTCCACGACCTCCAGCACGCGGCGCAGCGCCGGGCGCCTGACCTCGACCCCGAACTCGGGGTGATCCGGGTAGCGCGCCGCCAGCGCCTGGCCGAAGACGTCCTGAAGCGCCTCTTCGATGTTCGCCGCCACCGGCGGCCGCAGCTCGATCCCCGGATCCAGGGAGATGAAGTGCCCCTCCAGATCGTGGCCGTCGTCGACCGCGTCGGTGTCGGCCCGAGAGAGGCCATACGCGGTGAGCAGGCAGTTGCGGATACGTGTCCGCATCTGATCGCGCTGGTTGGCCAGCAGGCCGCGAGCCTGGTCCCGGTCGGTCTGCGAAAGGTGCGCCCCGTACTCGTTGAGGCGGTTGCCGGTCAGCACCTGATCGAGCAGCACCAGCCGTCCGAGATCGTGCCGGGTCGATTCGGTGAAGAACCACGGCAGCCAGACGATGGTGTCGACCGGCTCTCCCCCGGCGATGAAGTTCCGTACCTGCGCCAGATCGTCGAGCGGCGTATGCCGAGGCTCGTCGAAGGGCCAGTCGATCACGATTCGCCACCGGCCCTCGGAGTTGTGGAATTCCTCCGGCCTCATCTCCCGTACGTTGCGGAACAGGATCTCGCACGTGCGCCTGGAGCCCCGCCACGACATCCCCCAGGGCTGCGGCAGCCAGTCCTGGGATTCGTCGAGATGCAGGCTCTTGTAGACGAGCTGGCGTACCTTCTGGATCCGGTATCCGTCATTGTCCAGCGCCTTCGCGTTCTCGAGGATGCTCTCGGTGTCCACCCCCACGATCCGGAGAGCGATCACCGGGTTGGCAGTATCGTCCGAGACCTTGATCTCCCCCGCCTGCGCCGCCCACTGCCGGCACTTGCCGAGCACGATCCGGCTCTCCTGGCCCGGGATCGGGGAGCGCACGGTGCCATGGTTGAGCGCCGCCAGACGCGCCGGGGTGAGCGCCCGCAGCGCCTCGACCCCCTCGGCGAGCGCCGAGAGCAGCAGCGTCTTCATCAGCCGATCGTCGTTGCGGAAGCCCGCCGCCTTGCGGGCTTCGGTGCGGCCGGCCTTGACGTCGGCGGCGGCCACGCCGTGCTCACCCTCCAACAACGGCAGGAGCTTCGTGCGGTAGAGCTTCCTCGCATCGTCGAAGCGCAGCCGCATTGCCTGCGTGAACGGCTCGTCACCCTCGGCGATGACGTCGAACAGATCGCCGACCGGGATGAGGTCGCCGAGCTGGAGGCGACGGCCCTGCTCGACGAGGAGCTGCTGCATGAGCTTGAGGGCGGTGCGCTCACGCTGAAGGAGCGAGGAGACGGCGATCAGGGTCTGCACGAGCGCGGGCGTGAATGGATAGACCTGCTGGAACATCGCGCGGTCGCCGTCACGGGTGAGCAGGGTGGACAGCACCTCCGCGCGCACCCGCGCGGTCCGCTCGAAGGCGGCCGCGAGCTCCGCCCGCGCCGCCTCGTTCTTCGGGCGCAACACGCGACGCTCCACGATGTCCGGCAGGTTGCGGTCTTCGAGCGTGATGGTGTCGAAGCGCGCCTCCCACCAGTTCAGCACGTCGGCGAAGCCGAGCTGCCCGGCACCGGGCAGGTGCTCCCCGACAAGCTCGCGCAGATCCCGCTGGCGCGCGATGAAGCTCACGATCGGGATCGGCCGGTCGGACTGCATGGCCTCCACGAGCTTCGCGACCTTCTGTCCTTCGCGATTGACGAACGCGGGGTCCGCCGCATGGCTCGCGAGCCACAGGACCAGCTCGTCCAGGAACAGGATCAGGGCGTCGTAGCCCAGCGCCCGCGCGTGCCGGGACATGACGCTCAACCCTTCGTCGAGGGGAACGAAGCGCTCGCCGTCCGCCGCATCGACGGTGCGAGCGGCGCTGAAGAAGGCGTCGATCAGGTCGCCCACCAAGCGCAGGCGTTCGTCGTCGCGGGGCACTGCATCCAGCGCCGCATCGAAGCCGGCCGCGTCCCAGCCACTTCCAAGCGCGCCCCATCCACCGCCTCCGCCGTCCACGCCGTCCCGGACCGCGTCGTTCAGCGTCCGGAAGAACAGCTCGTCGCCCATCCTGGCACGCAGGTTTCGTGCGTTCGCGAACAGGCGTTCCGCCTGATAGAACCCGGGGGTGGGCGCCTCTGGATGCCTGGCGCGGACGTGCTCGGCATAGTGCCCGAGAATCGCCGACTCCATGCTCGTCGCGCCGATCATGTGGTACGGGACGACCAGGAAGCGCCGGCCGGTGGTCCATGCGTTGGACTTCGCGACGGCGCCGGCAAGCTCGGGGGTCGAACGGGCGCCCGAGTCGCCGCGCAACAGCAGCGTCAGCACCGCCATGAAGTGGCTCTTGCCGCTGCCGAAGCTGCCGTGCAGGTACGCGCCCTTGCTGGTATTCGCTCCGACCGCGCTGCCGATCAGCGACAGCGCATCATCGAAGCAACGCGCGAGCTGCGGGGTCACCACGTAGTCGCTCAACGTCTGCCCGGCCCGCTCCACCCCCTCCGAGAGCCGCAGCACGAAATCACCCTGATGGACGCGCTCGGGGAGATCGAAGACGTCGGCGATGGTGGTCACGGTCTCGGGGCTCCGGTGGGGGATGGCGCTACGGCCAAGCGGAAACTTACCGGGAACGGCCTTTCCAATGCCACCATGCCGCTTGGCGTCGCACGGCGCTCGCCGCACGGCACAGGCGCCCATCGCCTACGTCTTCCCCGACCCGGAGCCCTGTACACAGGCTCCGATGCAGCCCTACGGTGCCCGCATCCACACGACACGATGCGCGCATGCCCCAAGACGCCTCCGGCAAGCTCCTGTTCTCCCATCCCCGGATGGTCGAAGACCTCCTGCGCGGGTTCGTCACCGGACCGTGGAGCGATGCCCTGGACTTCGCCACGCTGGAGAACCGCTCCGCCGCCTTCGTCAGCGAGGACCTGCGCCGGCGCCACGGCGACCTGCTGTGGCGGCTGCGCTGTGGCGAGACCTGGCTGTACGTGCCGCTGGAATTCCAGTCCACCGTGGACCGGGCCATGGCCGTGCGCCTGCTGACCTATACCGGGTTGCTGTACCAGGACCTGCTCCGGCGCGGAGAGTTGAACCCGGACGGGAAGCTGCCCCCGGTGCTGCCGGTGGTCTTCTACAACGGCCGCCGCTCGCGGTGGACGGCGGCGCGCGAGGTGTCGGAGATGTGTTCGCCGGTGAGGGCGGAGGCGCTGGGGTGGTATCAACCATCCCAGCGGTACTTCGTGCTTGACGTTGGAAGGTACGGGGCGGACGATTTGCCGCGCGGGAATCTGGTGTCGGCGCTGATCCTGCTGGAGAACAGCCGCACACCGGCAGAGTTGGAACGTGCGCTGGATGCGTTGCTGGCTTGGGTGCCGGGTCCGGGCGAGTACGGACTGAAACGGGCGTTCGGGGAGTGGATCCGGCAGGTGCTGTTGCGGGGGCGGTTCCCGGAGGCGACCTTGGAGCGGGCGGCGGGGTTGGAGGAGGTGAGGACGATGCTGGAAGAACAGGTGCAGGAATGGACGAGGCAGTGGTTCGAGGAAGGTCGTGAGCAGGGCCAACGGGCGCTGTTGCACCGCCAGGCGGCGCGGAAGTTCGACGCAGAGGCGGCCGAACGACTTTCGGAGCTGTTGAATGGACTCTCGAACCCGGAGCGGCTGGCCGAGATCGGGGAGTGGATCATCGAATGCGAGACGGGCGCCGAGTTGCTCGAACGGGCAGGAAGGGCAGGCCACGTAACGGACGGATAGCCGGGCCAGGATATCGCGGATGGATGATCGTCGCCGCGGTATATTTTAATCGTGGAAAGATCTACATACGGGACATATGTCTTCATCATGAAGATCGGTCACGTCATCGGCGTTACCGGCTTTTGATGCGTGACCATTCCCCACGGCGTCAGTTGGATGCCCCCGATTTTTCCGTTCGCGAGCTCGCCGTCGAGATAGGTATCGATGCATCCTGCTACCGGAAGCTGCGCGAAGTTCTGTTCAAAACGATTTCCGATTATTGCAGGCTGCGCGACGTCAGCGGCCTTCTCGAAGATATACCTCAGTTGGTGACTCGCTCCGTTCTCCACTGGCCAACTTCGGCAACCGGCCGTTCGGCCTCCGAGCGCTCGCCGCACGGCACAGGCGCCCATCGCCTACGTCTTCCCCGACCCGGAGCCCTGTACACAGGCTCCGATGCAGCCCTACGGTGCCCGCATCCAAATGACACGATGCGCGCATGCCCCAAGACGCCTCCGGCAAGCTCCTGTTCTCCCATCCCCGGATGATCGAAGACCTCCTGCGCGGGTTCGTCACCGGACCGTGGAGCGATGCCCTGGACTTCGCCACACTGGAGAACCGCTCTGCCGCCTTCGTCAGCGACGACCTGCGCCGGCGCCACGGCGACCTGCTGTGGCGGCTGCGCTGTGGCGAGACCTGGCTCTACGTGGCGCTGGAATTCCAGTCCACCGTGGACCGGGCCATGGCCGTGCGCCTGCTGACCTATACCGGGTTGCTGTACCAGGACCTGCTCCGGCGCGGAGAGTTGAACCCGGACGGGAAGCTGCCGCCGGTGCTGCCGGTGGTCTTCTACACCGGCCGCCGCTCGCGGTGGACGGCGGCGCGCGAGGTGTCGGAGATGTGTTCGCCGGTGAGGGCGGAGGCGCTGGGGTGGTATCAACCATCCCAGCGGTACTTCGTGCTTGACGTTGGAAGGTATGGGGCGGACGATTTGCCGCACCGGAATCTGGTGTCGGCGCTGATCCTGCTGGAGAACAGCCGCACGCCGGCGGAGCTGGAGCGTGCGCTGGATGCGCTGTTGGGTTGGGTGCCGGGTCCGGGCGAGCGCGAGCTGAAGCGGGCGTTCGGGGAGTGGATCCGGCAGGTACTGTTGCGGGGGCGGTTCCCGGAGGCGACCTTGGAGCGTGCGGCGGAGTTGGAGGAGGTGAGGACGATGCTGGAAGAACAGGTGCAGGAATGGACGAGGCAGTGGTTCGAGGAAGGTCGTGAGGAAGGTCGTGAGCAGGGCCAACGGGCACTGTTGCGCCGTCAGGCGGCGTGGAAGTTCGACGCAGAGACGGCCGAACGACTTTCGGAGCTGTTGAATGGACTCTCGAACCCGGAGCGGTTGGCCGAGATCGGGGAGTGGATCATCGAATGCGAGACGGGCGCCGAATTGCTCGAACGGGCAGGAAGGGCAAGCCAGGTAACGGACGGATAGCCGGACCAGGATGTCGCGGATGGATGATCGTCGCCGCGGTATATTTCCATCGTTGAAAGATCTACATACGGGACATATGTCTTCATTATGCAGATCGGTCACGTCATCGGCGTTACCGGCTTTTGATGCGTGACCATTCCCCACGGCGTCAGTTGGATGCCCCCCGGTATTTCCGTCCGCGAGCTCGCCATCGAGATAGGTATCGATGCGTCCTGCTACCGGAAGCGTTGCGGGGACGGTTCCCGGAGGCGACCTTGGAGCGGACGGCGGAGTTGGAGGAGGTGAGAACGATGCTGGAAGAACAGGTGCAGGAATGGACGAGGCAGTGGTTCGAGGAAGGCCGTGAGGAAGGTCGTGAACAGGGCCTTGAGCATGGCATCTCGCAAGGCCAACGGGCGCTGTTGCGCCGTCAGGCAGCGTGGAAGTTCGACGCAGAGACGGCCGAACGACTTTCGGAGCTGTTGCATGGACTCTCGAACCCGGAGCGGCTGGCCGAGATCGGGGAGTGGATCATCGAATGCGAGACGGGCGCCGAGTTGCTCGAACGGGCAAGAAGCGTGGGGCGTGCGGGGGATCGCGACGGCAGGGCGTGATGAGGATGAAGCTTGGAGAGCCGGCTCTCCTCGCTGTTGCGTAGCCGGAGAAACGGAGCTTATGAGCCCACCGGCTGTGAAAAAACATCCAGCAGGCATCCGAGTGCCATTCTGAAATCCGTACTCACTATCCAGATGATCCGTAAGGATTCAGCGTGGCAGTATGCGACGTGATTTGTGTAATTCAGCATATTGTTGCTTGGCTAAGGAAAAATTTAACTTCGACGCTATCCATTGTTTATCTTCAATATTTGTTGGGTAGCGATAAACTCTCTGTGCAACTAGATCACGTAAAATCTGGAATCCAAGCGCATTATTACTTAAACAGCGTACCATTGATTCGATGTTCCTGCGAGGGATTTCTGATGGGCTATCGAGAAGTACAGCAATCTCAACCATCTGATATCCAATGGAATCGTTCTCAGAAACGAGTTTTGAGAGGGTGGGTTTGATTTGATTGGAACCAATCGCCCTCGCTGTTTTTTGAATAATAGCCACAGCCAAAAGGCTGCATAGGTGAAATAGGAAATCTCGACCCCAACGTTCAAGATCTTGACCGTCTTTCCGATATGATTCTTCTAAATTCTCTGTTTCGTAATTGCGTCTCAATTCTTTCAGAATTTCAATTATTTGGAAATTATCCGAAGAAAAGGAATCAATATACGAATAAAGTGCTCTTAAGGCGAGTTCTATTGTATCTTTCCCGATAATTACCTTAGTATCTAAGGGAAGTGATCCGTAGTAATTTTTGAGGATCTGTCCGAGTAAATCGACTGTTTTTGCCGCTATATTAGCTTGAGCCAAAATATCTAAAGTATCCATAGATTCATTTACAAAATCAGCTTCATCTTGAAGATGATCTTCTACTTCTTCAGCTTCAGCAATATCTCTATATTCAAGCTCACGCCGCTGCACTTCTTCTGGATCTCGTTCCTCCAGAAGCGGTTTAATAATGACGGAAGGTAGTTGGTTGATCATTTCTAGTAGCATGTTATCTTTGGAAGTTTCAAATCTGAACAAATTTTGTTTCTGCATAAGCAAAGATGCTGCTTTCCGAGCTGAATCCAAGACGAATCGATCATTTGAATGATGAATAAGGAAGAGGATGATATTAGAGTATTCCGTAATATGTAATCGGCTACACATATGATGTACGATGTTACGAATGTTTTGATCTGTAAGCCTACGAGAAAAATTCTTGGCGAGAAAAAAATAGAAAATGTAATTATATTTAAAAGAAACCGATCCGGTTGAGCTAATTATCAATATCTCTCCCTTTTCAAGCTTGGCTCTAATCTCATTTGCTCTCCACTCCACACCGTAATCAGAGCAAAATTGATCATGCCAATTTTCGTATTGGTCGTTCGATATCGTCCGCGTATTTCCTGGTTTAGAGAAAAGATAGTATGAAAATTCTGAAATATAATTCGAGAAGGCATCAAGATCTTCGGATCTGACCCCACAGCTCATCAAGGATCTCGTTATCAAAAATTGGTAATGATGCCCATAAGTACTTCCTACTTCATTCGATGAGATTGTCTCTATAGATTGGAGTATTACCAGAATGGTTATCGGATAAGAAGGCATGAAATTTTTCCCAATAGTCGTATTTATCACAGTTCGTGCACGCTTTCTCTCATACAGAAATGACGATGTATTTTCACCGTCATGCTGACGTCCCAGGAGCAACCATCGCTTAATTAATTCATCTCGCTTCAGGTGCCCAAATTCTTGAATGATATATGGATCATATCCTTGCCAAATTAGAGTCTTCTTATCTCTTGAGATTAGATGCTCCAGTGGCATGAAATCTCTAGTAATGACAATAGATTTATCAGAAAATTGCTTAATGAATTTCAACACGCGTTCATGTGCCTTTGGATTTTTCCTCGAAAATTGAAAATCATCTACGAGGATGATCCGATCTGATGAACCGATCTGTTCATACTGGACGAAGTCCTCCCTTTCGTACGTATCTTCAAATGCTCTCCTGAGAGATATTCGAATGTTCTCTACACTTCTAGAGTTTATTTTCGATCCTTGTATATATAAAGGAATCTTTCCTCTTTTGTAGAAGTCTGAGAAAAGCATTCTAAGTAACGCCGTCTTTCCTGATTCGTCTTTGCCTTCAAGAATTACATGAGAGGAATTCTGTTCAAAGATCAATCTTTCCGCAGAGATCATTCGATCCAATTTGTCGTATGAAGAGGATGCCTTCTTGATAGGTAGAAGATCTGGATAGACAAACAGATCTCGGAGAAGTAGCTGATCTCGTCTAGGGTGAAGCAGATTTATGCCGATACTTTCGATTTCATTTCTTCGCTGTGTAATCAGACGGAATTGATTTGACTCGACACTTGTTAATTTTGTAGCATCTTGCCAATCGGTGTGTTTTCCTGATTCATATCGGTCGGCAATCTTCTCAAAAATAAGGTTTTTTATCTTGCATTCATCAGTTTCCAGTAACACTAAATTGAATGAGTTATTTCTCCCTTCGTCTTCGAAATCTAATACACCTCCATCAACAAACTTGACATGATCTCCAAATGAAGTAGTCATATGTGTGCTGTCTGGTACATGCTCGTGACCAAAAAACACAATCGATGATAGCCGGCTTAGTTCATCTCGTAGTTTTCTCGAGTTATCTGTCTGAAACCATCCAAGAGGGTGATGCAATACAGTAATTGTGAATCCTTCATGTTCACTCAGTTGTTCTTTGAAATTATCTATCGGATAGACTATGGATCCTTGTGTTTCATTCAAAGACGACATCCATGCACTATTCAAGATATTTATCTGAACTTCAGTCACATCGTCCCGGATTCTGTGAATCCGAAGTAATGTATTATCGTAGACCAATATATCATCGGTTTCCATTTCTTTGATGAATTGGAAAAATGCTCCTTGTTCTTTTGTGCATTCATCAATTACTTGCTGATCAGAACATAATGTCGGATCTTTTCTTATTTGATCAAGTAAGGCAGTACGTATTTTTCTGTTTTCGGAATGATCTACGTCATGATTACCTGGGGCGAATAGTATCCAGCAGGTCGCATCACATGTGTCGTCGATGTGTGTGTACAACTCGGAAAACCAATCACTCGCGCATTCGTATTCCTCCGCCATTCCGGAAAATGCAATATCTCCGCTAACGAGTAAGAGAACATGCGTGCTTCCTATCAGTTCTGTTTTGACTGCTGCACAAATCTTCTCTGCTGCTTCTTTGCAGGAATCTTTCTCAAACTGTTCCTTGCGAAAATGAATATCACTAAGATGGAGGATCCCTATTTTCATTTCCAAATTCCTTAGATTGTGTGGATTATGATTTGCGAGACGATCAGATTCTTCTTATGCTGCGGCTCGGCTGTACTGGTGCGTATGCACGCAGATCATCTTCGGTGAGACCGAGTTCCGAAAGTTGGGAGTGCAGGAAGATCTCGAAGAAGTCGCCGAGGCGCTGGTTGTATTCGGGGTCGATTTCGTTGTGCCATTGCTTCAGCCATGGCAGGTTCTCCTGCAGGACGGCGAGGAGCGGGGTCAGCCGCTCGGAGGGCCAGCCGTCCTGTTCGGTGACTTCGGCGGAGTATGCGGCAACAGCTTGACAGAGTTCAAGCGCATTCCATCCGGCGCAGCCGACGAGGAGGGTCAGGTCGGTGTCTCGGCTCATCTGCGGGAAGCTGACGAAGCGTTCCTTCGGGACGTCGAGGGTGCCGCGCAGGCGCCACCAGGCCGGCTTCTGGAAGTCGGCGGAGCGGTACTTGGGCGGGGGCGGGGCGAGGTCGCCGAGCGCTTCCCGTTTGCGGCGTTGCTGTTCGGCCTGGAGGCGGGTCGCGTAGGCTTCCTCGGGTTCGGTGTCCCGTCGGGGAGTGGTCGCCGCTACCTCGGCGTCGATTTCGTCTTCGCGCCGCTGTAGCTCCCAGATGCGTTCCCAGTCTGCCCGTTTGGCGAGGCCCGAGGGCTTGTAGCGTTGTACGGGGAGGGCGGGGACGCTCTCGGCTTCGACGAGCGCGGCGACCAGCAGGGCGAGATCGACCCCTTGGTGGCCCGCGTAGCGGGCCGCGGCCTGTTGGAAGTCGGCGTCCGTGGCCGCACGCTCGGCCAGGGTGCGTACCGTCGCGAGTCGGAGTTCGGGCCAGTAGGCGGGGGATTCCAGTCGATCGAGCAGCCAGTTGCGGAGGGCGCGCCGTTCCTGGTCGTGCCAGGGCTCGAAGTTCCAGCGGCGTTTGTACTCCGGCTTTTCGAGCAGGCCGATGGAGCGGTCGGAGTGGATCAGCTCGATACGGCGTTCGACGAGGACGCGGTAGTCGGCCGGCCAGTGGGCGGGTGGCTCGGTGATCGGTGTGGAGTCGTGCCGGGTGAACCACGTCGTTTCCAGCTCGCCTGCCGCCATCCGCCGGGCCATGACGATCTCGAATGCCCGTTCGCCCAGCGCCAGCGGCGGCGGTTCGCAGTGGTTGGCCGTGTCGGGGGCGTCCGGAGCCGCGGGAGTCGCAGGCGCCAGCGTTGGCGCCGGTACTTCGGATAGTGAGTGCTCGCAGATGGCGGTGGCGTTGGGGATATCCGGGTTTGCGGGAGCGGCAGGCGGGAGGTCGCCCGCGGGTGTCCGGTCCACGTGTCTGCGATCTTCTTCGCCGAAGCTCTCGGATGCCCGCTCACCCATCGCCGGTGGCGGTGGTTCGCGGCGGTTGGCCGTGTCGGGGGCGTCCGGGTCAGCGGGAGTCGCGGACACCCGCGCCGGCGCCGGCACTTCGGATAGTGAGTGCTCGTCGTCGGTGGTGTTGGGGGTGTCCGAGTTTGCGGGTGCTTCGGGCGCCGGTGCGGGGGATGGAGTGTGATCATGGGCAGCGGTAGGGCTGGAGGCATCCGGGTCCGAGTCTGTGGGCGTGGCGGGTGGGAGGCCGTCCGTGGGCAACCGGCTTCCGTACCGGCAGTCTTCCTCGATGACGCCGTAGAGCCGATAACACTCCCAGTCGAGTTCTTCTTGCAGGGCGATCATGCGCGCCAGCAGATCGGCTGCGGTGTCGCGGTGGGCGTCGAGTTCATCCGGCATCATTGGAAAGCGATCGGCCAGTTGTGCGGGTAAATGAGCCTGTCGTTCGGTGGCGAGGCGGTCGATGAGTTCCGCGAGGGCGCTCGGCCGATTCGCTGGAAGCGGAAACTGCTTCAGCCCGGTTCCGGTGTACTCATAGAAATTCTCGAATGCGTCGGTGGTTTGGCGAGCACCGTGTGCGTCTACCGTGCTACCCTTATTGTGAAAAATCTGCTTCATCCAGAAACATGCTACTGAACTGTTAAGAAAATATATGAGTGCCAGATGATCCGCCTCGGTAGTATCCGCTGGCAGTTTGATCACGGGTGCTGTTCTGTTGAAGACATTTCCGCCACGATCGAACACGAAGTGGTTGTGGGTGGCGACGAATGCGAATCCGATGGAGAGGGGGATACTGTAGCGGTGCCTGAAGAACATCGAATGCTCAAACCACTTCAATCCACGCTGTTCAATGTATTGACCGAAGTCTCGTCTCGCTCGCAACCTCGTACGCAAGCGCCAGAAATGTTGTACGAGCGATGATGGTATCCTGGTCCATGCCACAGGCTGTGCGCCTTCGTATGGGAAGATGGATAGATACGTCTGATCCAGTTTCCAATCCCTGACGTCCTCGCCAGTAACCAATGGAACACAATGTTTCCCTAATTTTCTGATCATCAATCTATCATTAGAAAAATAGAATGCATCATCCTCGCCTGTATGGGTTGTCCGTCCGATTTCCGTTGATACGTCACCCAATGTCTCAGTGCATGTTTTTTCAAGCGCATCCTGGAGATGTCTCGCACCACCACCCCCGATGCTCCAGGGATGCACGGAAAACGTTCCCCGCGCGAGGTCTTCGGTGCTCACCCAATCGCTTTCGCTGTTCGCAACGTCCACCTGCTCGACAATCGCCGACCAGACTTGGCCTCTCGACGGGTCCCGTGGTGTGGAAGGTTCACCGCGCACTCCCATCACCGTTCGAACCGCATCGCCAACGGACGCCCGGTGGCGTCCAAGGAGAATCACCGTCGGCGTCCCGTGCCCCGGGATGTACGCCCCGGACGTGTCGATCACGTGGGTCAGATCCATCCTCGGCAGGAACGATTCGATCAGCTTCTTCCCGAACTCGCGCTTCATGAACGAGTTGGCCGTGATCAACCCCACGTAACCAGCCCGCTCAAGTCCCTCGCCCGGCAGCGCCAGCTCGAAGAAGCGCTCGGTGAACGGAACCGCAAGCGAATACTGCCGATGGCAGGTCGAGTACCGAGCCCGATACAACCGGTTCGCCGCCCTGTCCTTCACCGTGACGTAGGGCGGGTTCCCCACCACCACGTGGTATCGCTGGCCGAGGATCCGGTTCAGGGCATCGAGATCTTCGGCCAGAAACGCATGTCCGAATTCCTCGCGGGCGGCGAGCTGCTCCGCCCCGCTGCCGAGGTCCAGCTCGCCGAAGCGGCGCCCGTGCAGCAGGCTGTCGCCGGCGGCGACGTGGATTCGGAAGTTGGGAGCCTCCTCGAGCCGTTGGACGCGGGCGGCCCGGAGCGCCGCCACCAGCAGGCGGAAACGGGCGATCGCCGCCGCGAACGGGTTGACGTCCACGCCGCAGACTCCGTCCAGGGCGCGTTGGACCAGCACCCGCTCGGGCGTGCCCGGCTCGCGGCCGAACCACTCCCGCAGCAGCCGCGGGAAGGCGCCGAGCAGGAAGTGGCCGGAGCCGCAGGCGGGGTCGATGAGGCGTGTGTCGGCGAGGCCGAACTCGTCGAGCGCGGGGGTCAGGGTGCGGTCCAGGATGAACTCCTCGACGAACTCCGGGGTTTGCAGCAGGGCGAAGCGCTTCTTCGCGTCGTCGGAGAGGTCCTGGTACAGGTCGCCGAGGAAGCGGGTGTCCCATTCGGGGTCGGTGAAGTCGTGGCGGAGCGCGCCCGTATCCGGGTCCACCGCGCGCCAGAACGCCAGCAGGTCGCGCGCCGCGTCGCCGGAGATGCCGTAGCGCCACACCGGGTTGTGCTTGCGGTCGTAGAGCTGCTCCATTCCGGGCAGGCTCTCGACTTCGGCGAAGACGTCGAGCAGGTAGTCGCGGTCCGAATCGGTCGGGTGGGCGCGAAAGTAGAGCGTCTGCCGATCCGCGGCGCGTGCATTGCGTTCTCCCGGTCCGGCGATCAGCGCCGTTTCGATCAGGGCGTTGTCTTCCGCGAAGCGCACGAATACGCAGCCGAGCAGCCACGCGACCGCGGCCTGGGTCAGCGCGCCGCTGCACCAAGCGCGGAAGGTGTCGCCGGTGCGTTCGGCCTCCCGCGCGGCCCGGTACTCCGCTTCGAGCGCGTCGGCCATCTCCGGAACGCTCCCGGCCCGCTCGGCAAGGTCCTGTTCAAGCCGCTTCAACTGCCGGCGCAGGTCGAACAGGAGGGACTTGCGGTCGATCATGGCGATGCCGCCTGTCTGCGCTTGTCGCCGGCATCCATCCCGGCGCCGCCGGATGCACGAGCGCGGGAGGGATGGGATGCGGCGCGCGCGATCCACGCGCGGCTCGGCCGCGTCCAGGCGGCGGCGAAGACCACCGGCAGCGCGCGGCCGTCGATCACCGGCATGTTCACCGTCTCGTCCGCGGCGATGCAGAGAAGTCGCGCCGCCGGCACCTCGCCGCGCTGGCATGCCTCCTGGACGTCGGCCAGGGCGTCGAGCTGGCGGTAGCGGGCCAGCAGTCCGGGGCGCGTGAGCAGCAACGGCTCGGGCGCGTTCGCGATCTCGCGCTCCAGTCCGGGCACGGCACGACGAACGAGCTGATCGAGGCGCCGGCGGTCCGCGCTGCCCGCCGGCGCGGCATCCGCGGCGACCACGACGTTCCAATCCGCGCCCAGTGCGTCGGCCACCGCCCGCATGTGGCGTATCAGCCCGGCTTCGAGGCTGAAGGGGGTCAACGCGAGCGCCGTCGCGAGGCGCCGCTCGATGCACGGCAGATGCCGTGGAGAGACGGAGAGCGCAAGAAATCCCCGGGTTCCGACCACTCGCATCAGCCGCTCGTCCAGCGTATCCGCCTCGCCCGCGCCGTCGTCGCCGGACGCGGACGACAGGGCCGACGACGAGCTGCTGGCGTAGCTCGAACGCGCCGCGGGCGAGCGGTACGTCCGGGTCGGCTCATCCCAGGCGAGCTTGAGCCCCGCCGTCTCCAGGAGGTCGTCCAGCACGGGTCGTCCCGGAAGCGGATCGGCCTCGGGGTAGCGGCTTGCGACGCGCTTCCGAATCTCTTGCTCGGAGAGCTTCGTCGGGCCGAGCAGGGAGCTGGCGCCGAGCTTCGCGGCCCGTGCCGCGGCCATGCCGCGGGGATACAGCTCGCCGCGGGAGGAGACCGCCGCGCGTGCGGCGGATTGCACCGCCAGGCGCAGGATCCGGTCCGGACCAGGCGCTTGCATGCCCGCCGGAGGCGCGGCCTCCGCGAGCGCTTCGGTGACGCGGGCGGGCGGCAAGAGCGGGTCGGCTTCGGCAAGGTCGTCCGCCAGCTTGCCGAGCTCCCGAACCCAGTCGGCGCGCGCCTCCACCGAGGCGGTGAGCGCCGGGTCCAGGGCGTCCGTGGCGAGGACCAGGGCGGACGCACCCGGGGATGCGCCGCGCCGGTGCAGGCGGAAGCGGCTGTCCTCGCGGGCCGATTCCATCTCCAGCGCGGCCGCGGCGACCGCACCGGCCCGCCGCAGGCGCGCTTCGCCGGTCTCGGTGGAGCCCCGGGTCGCGGCCAGCGCTTCCGCAAGCTCGCGCACCGTCATGACCCCGCCGTGTTTCGCGACCAGCGCCGCCACGGAATCGCGGAGCCGCGTCATCCAGCGCTGACGATTCCAGCGCTCTCGCAGGCGCCGGATGGCGCGAGCCATCCCGGTCGGGGTGGCCCCAAGCGATTCGGCGACCTCGCGATGCGCCGGCAGCAGGCCGAGGTTGCCCTCCATCCCCAGCGCGCCGCGCATCAGGCGGGCCTCGTCTTCCGGGATGCGCGTGGAGACGAGCTTGGAGGCCAGGAGATCGATGCTCCAGACGGCGGGATCGACCGGGTGGTCGGCTTCGTGAACGGTGGTGGCGGTGTCGAGGGTTCTTCCGCGCTCCGCGAGGTGCTCGGCGAGGCGCTCGGACAGCTCCCGAATGAACTTGACGATGCGTTGCCCGATCCCCTTGTTGCGGTAGAGGCGTATGCGCGGCAGATCGACGAGCTGGGCGACCGTATGCGCCCCGAGGCGATCGAGCGCGTTCAGCAGGCGAGGACTGAGGCCGAGCGCGAGGAGCGGCGTTTCGCGGGTCACGCCGTCGAAGCGACTCGGCAGATCGCCGCCTTCCTCGTCGCCCGTGGCCTGGACGTCGATTGCCCCGAAGCAACCGGACCACGCGCGGCGCATCTCTTCCGCGCTGTCGAAGCGAGTTCGGTAGTCCCTGGCCAGCGCCTTGGCGAAGAACTCGGTGAGCGGACCGCGCACCGACGGATCGAGCCACTCCGCGTCGAGAGTGACTTCCTCCTCGATCAGCATGGGGTCGGTCAGGCCGTCCCCCCATCCGGGCAGGTTTCCGGTCGCCATCTCGTGGAGGGTCATGGCCGCGGCGAAGCGCTCGGCGTAGACGTCCCAGCGCGGTGGGCGGCGCAGCCGCAGGAACGGATCCAGATACTGCGGCGTGCCCGCGCGGATGTTCTCCGCGGGGGTGTCCGCGAGCGAGAAGTCGAACACGACCAGGGCGAGCGACCTGTCGGCGCCGCTCGCGGATACGCCGATGTTGTCGGGCTTCAGGTCCCGGTGCGATATGCCTTTCTCTTCCAGCCACTGCACGACGCTCAGCAACTGGCTTCCGAAGCGTTCCAGGAGGTCGAGCGAGAGCCGGCCTTCCTCGCGGATACGGTCCGCGAGGGTGTAGGCGCCGCTCCTGTTCTCGGTGCCGGCCATCGCGATGAACAGCGCCGCGTGCCCGGACAGCTCCACGTGGCGGTAGAACGCGACGATGTTCGGATGGCGCAGCAAGCCCAGCACCTCGCCCTCGCGTCCGATGCGCTCGTTGCGCGAGGGGTCGAGGGCCACTTTGAGCACTCCGCCGCCATCGTCGTGCTCGACCTTGAGGGCGACGGCGGTGGAGCCTTTGCCGAGGCGCCGTTCCACGAGGAAGCCATGCTCCAGCATGTCTCCCGGATTGGCATCGAGCGGGTGGACAACGGCCTCCTCGGCCTCGTCCGCAGCGGCGAGCTCCCGCTCCGCCTCCACGAGCAGATCCAGGAACTCCGAGACTGAATTGGGGCGTTTGCCGACCTCCGGGTCGGTCGCGGACTCCACGACCAACTGCAAGGACCCCGGGAAGCCGTCGAGCGCATCGGAGAGCCGGAGGCCGCCCGCGCTGGACAGGCGCGCGTTCAGGGCCGCGACGGTGGACGCCGGAGGCATGTCCGAGAACAGCCGGTAGCCGACGGCGCCGAGCGAGAAGACGTCGAGCTTCTCGGAGACGTATCCCCCGCAGGTCGTCTCCGGTGCGAGATACACGTCGTCTTCGTCCTCGGCCGAGAGGCCGAGGGTGGTCTCCGCACCGGTGTTCCGTGCTCCGGAAGCTCCGGAAGCTCCCGAACCCCGGAGCGCGTCATGCTCGCCGGCCCGCCAGTCGAAGATCTTGAGCGTGGGCCGGGAGGCGTCCGGCGCCATCACCAGGACCTTCCGCGGACTCAGCGCGCGGTGGTAGAGACGGCGTTCGTGCGCGTACTTCAGCGTCTCCGCCAACTGGCGCAGCATGTCGAGACGGGTCGCGAGGTCCAGCCCGTCGCCTTTCCGGCGTTCAAGGAAGTGGTCCAGACGCTCGGCGTCTGGATCGTGTTCGAAGACCAGGGCCGGTCCTTGCTCCGCGTTCGTGAGCAGCTCCACCCGCAGGATGCCCTCGTGGACGACGCCGTCGAGCAATTGGTACTCCCGCTCCGCCGCGCGCCGCCGCTCCGTGCGCACCGCCCCGGAGGAGACCGCCGAGAGCGGATGGATGCGCACCCGCCGCTTCGACGAGGGCACCGAGACGTGCTCGGCTTCCCAGTCCTGGTACGTGTCCGTTTCCAGCAGGAGCTTGCGCAGCACGTAGTCCGCCACCCGTCGCTGCCGCTGCGAGGGATGGATCCCCGCCTGCCCCATCGCGCGCGCGATGGCCCCGGAGAGCGACCGGTCGATCCGCGGCGGCGGCCGGCGCGGATCGAAGCCCGCGTTGCCGCGAAGGACGTCGAGGATGTCCGGACAAGTGTCCCGCCCGGACTGCGCGGAGAGGTACACCCCCGTGCGGGCCCGGCCGTCGAGCCGGCACCGCACTCCGCCGCGGGACAGGAATACGACGGCTTCGACATA
This sequence comes from uncultured Gammaproteobacteria bacterium, assembly GCA_958295465.1. GTDB lineage: Bacteria > Pseudomonadota > Gammaproteobacteria > HK1 > HK1 > HK1. The sequence goes on along the minus strand of OY282353.1, from coordinate 3,721,276 downwards.
CGGTCTGCGTTGCCTGGTGAGCGCCTTCTGCGTTCTCAGAAGTCCGGCCAGCTTCTTCGCCTTGCGGTTCGCCAGCAGGAGCGGACTGTCGACCAGGAATTCCTTGCCGTCGACCTCGCGGCGCCACGTGCTCGCGTCGCCCGAGATGGTCCCGCTCCAGCTCTTGATCTCGACGAGGTAGACCTTGTGGAGCGACACCACGAGCAAATCGACTTCGTTGATGCTGCCGTCCTCGGCGATGAACTCGAAGTTCGACCACGCGCGGAACGGCTCGCCGTCCGGCAGGCGGGCCTTCAGGTAGCCGAGGGCCTCGCGCTCCCAGGCGTATTCGGAGGGGGTGATCTCGATCCAGCGGGCGGATTTCATTGCCGTTCAATCGGGAATTCGTCCCGGGCCCGCTTCCGGAGCCGTCCACGCACGGGGCTCGGCGGCGCAATCGCTCGAGATGCAAGATGATTCTGTGTCTGCGTGACCGCTGCTACGGGTTTCCCTGCCCTGGAGTCGATGCCCGTCCGCAACGCCCGCAACGCCCGCAACGCCCGCAACGCCCGCAACGCCGGCAGGACGATGGCGGCGTAGTCGGCGTTCGTTCATGTGGTGCGTACTCATTGCGCCGGCGCCGGCGGGCACTCCGCCCGCGTCACCGATCCGGCACGAAGGGGCGGCCGATGCAGGCAGGCGTGTTCACTTTCGTCAGGGCGCGGTTTCCGGAGATCAGTATCAGGGCGGCGATGGTGACCAGGTAGGGCAGCGACGCGAGGAGCTGGGGCGGGATGCCGAGCCCGATCCCCTGTGCATAGAGGCCCATGATCCACACGGTGCCGAACAGGTAGGCCCCGACCGCGACCCGGCGCGGCGCCCAGGTGGCGAAGACCACCAGCGCCAGCGCGACCCAACCGCGCCCGGCCGTCATGTTCTCGATCCATTGCGTCGTGTATGCGAGCGAGAGGTAGCCGCCGGCGAGCCCCGCGCAGGCCCCCCCGAAGGCGATGCAGGCGTAGCGCACCGCGATCACGTTGTACCCCAGGGCGTGCGCGGAGTGGTGGTTGTCCCCGGTGGCCCGGATCACGAGGCCGATCCGCGTGCGCGCCAGCACCCGGGCGGCGAGCACCGTGATCGCGATCGATGCGTACACGAGCACGTCGTGGCCGAAGAGCACGGGTCCGACGAACGGCAGGTCGCTCAGGCCGGGGATGTGGACGGGCGAGAGCTTCACCCCGGGCAGTCCGGTGAAGGGCTCGCCGATGAGGCCGGACAGCCCGAGTCCGAACAGGGTGAGCGCGAGCCCGGTGGCCACCTGGTTGGTGACCAGGGTCTGGGTGAGGAAGCCGAACAGGAGCGACATGGCGATGCCGGCCCCGATCGCCGCCGCGATACCGGCCGCCGCCGATCCGGTGGTGTACGCGGCGGCGAAGCCGGACACCGCCCCCATCACCATCATCCCCTCGACGCCGAGGTTGAGCACCCCGGAACGCTCGACCACCAGCTCGCCGACGGCCGCGAGCAGCAGCGGGGTCGACGCGGTGATGATCGTCAGCAGGACGGCTTCGAGCGCGGTCATTCCGATCGCTTCGGTCGCGTGAAGCTCGAAGCCGCGTCAGCGCAGTCGCGACACGACCGCTGGCGACACGGCCGTCAACACCACGGCGGAGAGCCGGTTGGCGAGGCGGGTTTCGAGGGTGGCGAGAGCGGCGCGCATCTCACGCAGAGTGTACCGAAGCCCGCCTTCGTCGCCGCGGTGGACGGCCTTCGCGATGGCTTCGGCCTGCTTGCGCTCGATGCCGGCCCTTTCGAGGTCCTGCGCGGCGCTGAAAGTGTCGAAGGTGGTGGCGGTCATGGCGGTGCTCCGGTTCCGGTGGCCGGTTCATTTCCGATGACGGTAATTATCGGCAGCCATCCGGGCAACTGTCAGCCATTCGTCGGCAGCGGAAAAATCATTCGTACAAGCGGGCAATCTTGCCGAACCGCCCTCCCCCGCAGCCGTCTTCAAGCCGCCCGGGCCGTTCTGCCGGATCGGCTCCACCGGACCCGGTACAGGATCAGCGTATCGCAGGCCAGGATGAAGAACAGCAGCATGCCCTGGAAGACCTGCGCGGTCTTGTCCGAGATCCCGAGCTCCACCTGGGCCGCTTCACCGCCGAGATAGCTGATCCCGAGGACGAGCCCCGCGAGCAGCACCCCGATCGGGTTCAGCCGCCCGAGGAAGGCCACGATGATCGCGGTGAAGCCGTAGCCCGGCGAGATGGAGGGCTGGAGCTGGCCGATCGGTCCCGCCACCTCGCACATCCCGGCGAGCCCCGCCAGCCCCCCGGCGAGGAGGAAGCAGAACCACACCATGCGGGGGCGCGAGAAGCCGCCGAAGCCGCCAGCGCGCGGCGCCTCGCCGCTCACCCGGATCTCGAACCCCTTGAGGGTGCGGGACATGAACACGAACAGCACCACGACCGTGACCACCGCGAGGGCCGCCCCGAGGTGCACGCGCCCGTCGCCCAGGGTCGGCAGGAGCTGCCATTCCTGGAAGCTGGTCGACTGGGGGAAGTTGTAGCCGTGGGGGTCGCGCCACGGGCCGCGCACCAGCCAGTCGAGGAGGTACTGGGCGACGTAGACCAGCATGAGGCTGGTCAGGATTTCGTTCGCCCCGAAGCGGTTGCGGAGCAGGGCGGGGATCGCGGCCCACGCCGCCCCGCCGAGGATTCCGGTGGCGAACATCAGCGGCAGCACGAGCGGAGACTCCCACCCGGGCGCGAGGATCGGAATGGCGGCCCCGGCGATCGCACCGGCCGTGAGCTGGCCTTCCGCGCCGATGTTCCAGAGATTCGCGCGGAAGCAGACCGCGAGGCCGGCGCCGATCAGCACCAGCGGCGCGGTCTTCACGATGAGCTCCTCGATCGACCACAGCGTGGTCACCGGCTCGATGAAGTAGACGTAGAGCGCGTGCAGCGGGTCGAGCCCGCGCGCGGCGAAGACGATGCCGCTGGCGACGACGGTGAGCGCGATGGCGATCAGCGGGGAAGCGACCACCATGACCCGGCTGTGCTCGGGACGCCTTTCCAGCATCAACCTCATGCCGCCGCCTCCCCCCGGCCCCCGGCCGCGGCGCCGCTTGCGTATGCCTCGGGTTCACCCTTCATGCGGATGATTCCCTCGTCGAACGGCTCGCGGGGTTCCCGGCCCGGCGGAGAGCCGGAACCAGGCGCCTGTCGCGAGCCACTTCCCGGATGACGCATCATCCCCTCCATGAAGCGCCCGGTACATCCCGGCGAGGCGTACTCGCCGCACGCCTCGATTCACAGGATTCCGGCCGGCCAACACCAGCCGTTGACGATGCCGTAACGCCCCACTGACGTACAGTCCGAATCCGTACAGATATACGCAAGGGCCATGAGCAATGCGTAACGAGGTGAAAGTCTCCGGCGTCGAAGAAACCAGGACCAGACTGCCCGAGATCCTCGGGGCGAGGATTCGGTGGATCTGGTCGAGCGCGTGATCCGGGAGCACCGGATCGCGGTGATTCCGGGCACGGCGTTCGGGATGGACGACGGATGCTACCTGCGCATCGGCTATGGAGCGGCGGACGCGACGGCGATGGGGGAAGGGATGCGGCCTGCCGTTCAACACCCTGCTGGTGCTGCTCTCTGGCTGCGTGAGGTTCGGCGAGGAGTATACGCGGGTCGAGGGCTTCTCGAACCGGAACGTCGGCGCGGTCTGCCTGAAGGGGACGACGCTCGAGCCGAGGCTCGGCAACGCGCCCCACCGGGTATGGGAGACGCCGGAGGGATGCTCAATTCGATCGGGTTGCAGAACCCCGCTCGCGTGCGGTCATCGACGAGATCCTGCCCTCGCTCGACTTCACCGAGACGCGGTTCTTCGCCAACCTGTCGGGGTCCACCGTCGAGGAGTACTCTGCGTGCGTATCAACGAAGGGCTCGCGAATTACGCGCGCGGGCATGATCTGGACTGCCTTTCGCGCCTTGTCGGTACTCTGGAGCCTGACTCGAAGCGCGAGTAGGGTCGCGGCTGGATACGACCAGATTCACGGGTAAGGAGGATGGGCCAATGGCCGTTCAGAAACGCATCATCCCGCGCATCTTGTCTTGGGATACTGCCAGCTCCATCTGGAAATTCATGGGGGATATGGGACGCATCGGCGTCGCGATCGTCGTATCCCTCGTTCCGATCTGTCTGGCGTATCTCTTTTTGCGTCCGGAGTCGGAAGATTCAGGGGGACCGGTTGCCACATTCATGGATTGGCTGAAGGAAACCCTTCTGAGTGCGTCGCCGGTTGCCACATTCATGGATTGGCTGAAGGAAACCCTTCTGGGTGCGTCGTCGGAAGGCCCCCAGAAATCAGCTACCGATGTCCTGGACTTCATGGAGCGTCTTCCAACGGAGCCGGCGTTCTATTATTCGATCACAGCGTTCGTCGGCATTTATCTGGGTTGGCGCTGGTATCTGTCAGCCAATCTACGTGAGGAGATCAGGATCAGGGAAGTGACCGAAGACGAGAACAGCCTGACCTCTCGCGACTGGTGGGTTGTTCAGGGGCTTCGGGGACGCGCACTCGCTTTTCGCACGCTGGCGGGCGTACTCCTCGGCGGTGTGGTCGCGTTGCTGTTCGGTGGAATCTATATCGTCCTGTTCGTCATCCCGCAGGTTCTGGAAAGCGATCGATTTCTGGCCACAGAGATACAACGGGCAGAGGTCAAACAGCAATTCGGCCGCAGGCTTCAACTCATCGGTGAGGGTCGGTACTGGTTCGAAGTGGCCGATGTGGGTCTGGGGGATACTCCGATTTCGGAATCGGAAGAAGCGAAGATTGCGAGGGCGCGGTGGCCTGCGTTTGCTTTACGTGGCAGGACGAACGCTCGACTGCCCGTCTTGAACACTCATGAAGTCTCCCAAAGGGGACTTGCCATTTTTGCCACCAGTTATGGCAAGGCTCTCGTGGCACTGGACGGCGGGCAGACCTGGAGTGTTCCGATGGGCTTGGAGCCGGAGGAGGGCGAGAGGATTGCCGCAGCGACGTTTGGCCCGGATGGTCGACACGGCGTGGTCGGCGGCCTCAAAGGCTCGGTATTCGTAACCCAGGACGGCGGGCAGACCTGGAGCGTTCCGAAGGGCTTGGAGCTGAAGGAGGACGAGTGGATTGTCGCAGCGACGTTTGGCCCGGATGGTCGACACGGCGTGGTCGGCGGCCTCAAAGGCTCGGTATTCGTAACCCAGGACGGCGGGCAGACCTGGAGCGTTCCGAAGGGCTTGGAGCTGAAGGAGGGCGAGAGGATTGCCGTAGCGACGTTTGGCCCGGATGGTCGACACGGCGTGGTCGGCAGCGACAAAGGCTCGGTATTCGTAACCCAGGACGGCGGGCAGACCTGGAGCGTTCCGAAGGGCTTGGAGCTGAAGGAGTACGAGTTGATTGTCGCAGCGACGTTTGGCCCGGATGGTCGACACGGCGTGGTTGGCGGCCTCAAAGGCTCGGTATTCGTAACCCAGGACAACGGGCAGACCTGGAGCGTTCCGAAGGACTTGGAGTTGAAGGAGGGCGAGAGGATTGTCTCAGCGACGTTTGGCCCGGATGGTCGACACGGCGTGGTCGGCGGCGACAAAGGCTCGGTATTCGTAACCCAGGACGGCGGGCAGACCTGGAGCGTTCCGAAGGGCTTGGAGCTGAAGGAGGACGAGTGGATTGTCGCAGCGACGTTTGGCCCGGATGGTCGACACGGCGTGGTTGGCGGCCTCAAAGGCTCGGTATTCGTAACCCAGGACGGCGGGCAGACCTGGAGCGTTCCGAAGGGCTTGGAGTTGAAGGAGGACGAGCTGATTGTCGCAGCGACGTTTGGCCCGGATGGTCGACACGGCGTGGTTGGCGGCCTCAAAGGCTCGGTATTCGTAACCCAGGACCGCGGGCAGACCTGGAGCGTTCCGAAGGACTTGGAGCTGAAGGAGGACGAGTGGATTGTTATGGCGACATTCGATGCGGACGACCGGTTCGGCGTGGTCGCCGGCAGCAAAGGCTCGGTATTCGTAACCCAGACATCCGTAACTCAGAGTAGCGGGCTGAGGTGGAATTCCACGGAACTGGATCACCAAGGCACCTCCTTCATTGACGTGGTGAGCGCGATCCCCGAGGGTCGGGATTTCGTGGCGGTGGATGGCGACGGGGGGATTCACCTCCTGAAAGCATATCCCGATATGGCGGAATGGGAAAACCGGTCGCTGAACGCGATGCGAATTCGTATCCAGGAGGATGAGATCCTGCGCAAGAGCGTGATTGGACGAGAGATCACCAAGTTTCTGGCCCGAGTCCTCAGCGCCGACGGCAACGTCGACAGTGGCGAGGGTTCGGAGCCCGGTAACGGCAAGGGCTTTTTCAGTGACCTTTTGGATGAGCTCACGGTGATGCGGGTCGTGACCCTGATCATCCTGTTCTTTCTGGCGCAGACTCTGGTCCGGCTGCATCAGTACAGTTTGCGGCTCGCTACGTTTTGGGATTCCCGGGCCGATGCGTTGCTCCTCGCGCAGAGCTTCGCTTACCACAATGCGGCGACATTCGATGATCTGGTGGCTGCGCTGGCGCCTGATGCATACGACTTCAAGCCTACGCCCAAGTCGGGACATGAGGCGGTGACGCACTTGGCGGGCCAGCTTCTGCGACGGGAATCTCGGAAGTCCTGAGAGGCGAGCCATGCTCGGGTAGGGCTTCGCAGGCGATGACTGAAGATTTGAATCCCGATTCCGAGTGGCTGGCGGAGTTCGAGGCCGCAGCGCGGCGACCGCTCGCCGTGCGCTGGCGGTACGCATTCATCCATACCTGCAAGCCTGTTCTCGACGACGCCGGGTATCGGTCGTTCGACACGATGGAAGAGTATCGGCGCTGGTGCGAGGACAATCTCCCCGAGTGGCTCGGATATGGCCGCGTTCACGTACCTCCAGGCTGAGGAGATCAGGGACGCATTGCGGCGCCACGGCGTGCGGTACCTGTTCATCGACAAGCAAGGATCGTGAGTCGCTTCCCAGGCTGCGGGCGTTTCGGGACTATCTGCGCCAGCGGGACCGGTAGCCCGCGACACGACCTGAAGCAGATTCGACTGGTGCAATGTCAAGCGTTGGGCTCTCATATGTCGGGTTCGGCGTCAGGGCGGCCGGCGGCGAGGGCGTTGAGGTAGGCGAGGCAGAGGTCGCGTGAACGATAGCGACCGTAATTCTTGATCTCCTCCCGCTCGACGATGGGGAAGGTGGAGTACACGTAGCGGACATCGTCCCGATCGGTGACGCCGTAGAGGTGGAAGAACACAGCGTCGAGCTTGGCGCGGAGACGGAGTCGGCGCTCCCCGTCCCACCGGAACGGGGGGTTCGCGGCTCCGGTCTCGTCCACGTAGCCAAGATCCCGGGCGAAGGGGGCCATGTCGTGGGCGGTATAGGTCAGCTCCAGCACGGCCTCGCGCACGATCTCGGCCGCAGTCTTCGGGCCGAAATGGACGTTCTCGTAGCGCTCGGGCGGCACGACCGGGAGCTGCTCGATGATGAACAGGTTCAGAGTCTGTCCCTGGATTTTCTGCCGGGTCACGAAGTCGAAAACCTTCGCATTCAGATTGCCGGCCAGTAGCCACTCGCGGCGCTCCGATTGCATGTCGGTGATGGTGGCGCGTGGGTTTTCGGTCGGTGGCGGACGGGACTTCCGTGCGCCCGGGCGGCCGCCGTCGCCACGAAGGACCGATCCGCCTGACCGGGATGCGGCTCGGTCGTCTTCCGTTTCCGGCCGGAGGATCGGTATCTTGTTCCCGAAGCCGACCGCGGGCAGAAGGGCCGCGATAAAGGTCCGCACGTTCGTCGGCGCCGTGATCTCCTTGAAGCCGAGCACCCAGCCGGATTCCTCCGGCCAGCCGCACTCCGACTCCGCTACCCAGTACTGTGGGTCGGGAAGCCAGCTCGGGTCGCGGTGCTGTTCCGGGGTGGCAGGCTCGGGTTGGGCGGGGCGATGCAGGTTCTCCGGCTTGATGACGATGCCGGCAGCGCGATGGTCGAACGCCTGCACCATCTTGCCCTCGTATAGCGGCACCCATCCCCCCGCCGAGCTGTCGAAGCGATTGCCTCCGACCGGCCAGGCGCCCTCCCGTTCCTCCAGCTCCTCCCGGGTGCGAAACCGGTGGGAATCGTTCGTCATGTCGAACATCCTGGAGTATTTCAACGGCCAGGTCTTGACCTCCTCGTCGGTGGAACGGTCCACGAGGACCGGCAGCCGACGGTAGATGGCGGTTGTCAGCTCGGCATCTCGCCGAGTGCGGAAGATCGGGGCGGTGCCGGTGTTCGGGTTGACCGCGACGAAGTCCTCCGCCGCCAGCGGGAAGCGGTGGTCGGGGTCTTGCAACTCCTCGACAGCTTGAAGGAAGAATGCGCAGTGGGCCGGCGCGGCGGCCGGAGACCGCCCCGCGACGAAGGCGCAGAACTTGAAGCGGCTGTCCACGTTCGGGAAGTACGGCGGCAAGTCGTAACGAGTACGGCGGTTCTCGAAGTCGTACAACGCCCGCAAGCGACCTTCGGCCGCGACTGAACGGAAGAAAGGGGCAGCGGTCTTGTCGGAGGCGATGCCGGACGGGGTCAGCAGACCCACCACCCCGCACGGGCTGACGAGCGCCATCGCCCGCTCCACGAACAGGGAATAGAGGTTCACGTCGCCACGAGCCAGCCAGGGATAATCGCCGCTGGTCCGCGCGACCCGGAGGGCGGACTCGGCCCGCTCGTTCGCCCGCTCGAAGTCGGCGGCGAGCGGGTCCCCGCCGTCTCGTAACGCCTCGATCATGCGCTTGCGATCGGCGGCGCGCTGGGCGCGGGCGATCTCGGGACGGCGCACGGCGAACCACTCCACCTGTTGCAGCTTCATCCGATCCCAGGGCGGGTTGCCAATCACCGCGTCGAAGCCGCCGTACCGTTCATTCGAATCCCAATCCGACCACACGCCGGGGAAGGCGACCTGCCAGTTGAGGAATCGTTCCTCTGCGGCCAGTGCCCGGGCACGCGCGATGAGCCCCCGGGTGCGTTCGAGCAACGAGTCGAACCGCTGCGAGCGCGCCGTCTCCTTCGTCCCCGGTTCCGGTGCTTCGGTCGCTTCCCGCTCCGACGCCTCGCCTGCCCCGGGTTCCGGTGCGCTGCTCGCTACCAGCTCTGCCGTTTCACTCGCCTCGGACCCTGACGTTTCGTTCTCCACCAAACCCGGCGTCCTGTCCGCAACCGGAGCCGGCCCCATCGCGATGTCCACCGGATCGCCGAAGGCGCCGATGAAGAAGGACTGGAGGGCGGCCTCGTCCTCCCCATCGCATACGTTCAGCCACTCGAAAGCGTGGACGAGCGACAGGAAGGCGTCGAGGGGCGCGGTCTGCCTTTGAACGCCGGCGAACACCCCGGCCGAATGATGGGCCTCGTCAATCGCCGCGTCGCTCAACATCTCGACCACCTGCATCGAACGGGTCGCCTGCATCGCCCAGTTCAAAGGTTCATGCAGATAAAGACGGCCTCCTTCCTCCGCACGGTCGAATCCTTGTCGCACCCAGCAGCCGAACAGGCTGTCGCCGCAACGCAGGTGGTGATCGAGGAAGCCGAGCGGCGCACCAACGGTGAAGGTATGCAGCCACAGCGATACCTTGGCCAGCTCCACCGCCATCGGATTCTTGTCCACGCCGTACACGCAGCGCTTGAGCACCATGCGCCGGACGACGTGACGATCGTCGAGCTGCTCCGGTCGAATGGTCCAGCCTCGCTCGCCGGCGTTGCCGAGGACCGTGTCACGAACGGTGTCTATGTCTTCGACAAGCGGTGAAACGTACCCCTCCATCGCCGCCTCCGCCTCGGCCATGGACGCAATCACCCGGTCGGCCAGGTAGTCCACGAAGCCGACCAGGAAGTGTCCCGATCCCATGGCCGGGTCGCAGACCTTGAGTTCGAGCAGCTTCATGGCCGGATCGAGGCGTTTCAGCTCGTCGAGCCTGACCGGACCGGGCCGCCGGCTCTTCCTCAGTCTCGCCGCCTCGGCGGCAAACGCGTCGAGCCGGAATCTCACCAGCGGCCCGATGGTCTCCTCGATGATCAGGCTCACCAGCTCGTCGGGGGTGTAGTAGCTGCCCGATCCCTTGCGCGCAAAGACGTTCGGGCGGACGACGATTCCGTCTCCGTCGCGAACGATTTCGTGTTCCAGGAGCCGCTCGTATATCGAGCCGAGCTGCTGGACGCTCAGATCGCGGTAGTTGATGTAGCGACGACCTTCCGGCCCGGCCTCGAACGACAGCGCGTCGATGACGTCGGCCATGACCCGATCGCCCAGCCGGATCCGGGCGAGGAGCGGAGCGCACGCGCGGTCGAAGAGACCGCCGTTGTAGGGCGGAAGGCCGATCGAGGCGTCGCCCTCGTCAACCATTCGGCAAAGGTCGTCGATGGCCGACCAGTAGCGGGCGGCGGTCTCCGAGAAGGTATCGCCGCGGTCCTTGCGCTTCCCCACGTCGCCGCGCACCTTGTCGCGGAGGCCGTAGTCGTCGTAGCGCGCGTCGCGCACCGGCAGCAGATCGCGATCCTCGGCGTACAGGATGAACAGCAGGCGATAGAGGACGACGAGGGCGCCATCGCGCACCTCTCCAAGGGGCGCATCCGGCGCAGCGGCGGCGATGGCGCCGGCCAGCTCGGGAAAGACGCGGCCGAAGACCAGGTTGGACAGGTTGGCGGCAACCCGCTCCTGGTGGAATCGGCCCTCGTCGAGCGCCCGCCGGTGGAGGGTGCGCGAGTCGGCGGCGCCGGGGAGGAAGGCTTCCCGGCGGAAGAAGAGGACGAACAGCTTGAGGCCGTGGCGGCGTTCGGACTCGGAGAGCGCGAAGAGGCCGTCGTTGTGGCCGGGGAGATCGAGAACGGCCGCGAGGTCGATTTCGAAGAACTGCTCGGAGACGGACCGGGCTCCCTGGTAGTACAGCCGCCAGCGCGCGCCGTTCGTCAGGATGCCCCAGCGAAGCCCTCCGGAGGTCAGGTCGTCCACGCGCCGGAGATAGCGGAGCATCTGGGTCGAGGGCGCGGTCCCCTCCTCTTTGTCCCCGGAGCGGCGGTCGACGGGCCGGAGCCAGCGCTTGGACTCGACCACCGCGACCCCGAGCGCGTAACGCCTCCACTCCTCCCGGAATCGGTTGGCCCGATCCTTCGCAGCGTCGTCGGCGAACAGCAGCCCGTCGGGAACGTCGCCCCGGCCCCGGGGTGTGAGGTTCTGTTGGCGCAGGCTCGCCGTCCAGCCGAGGCAATGCAGGACCGGCCAGATCAGGTCGTCCTCGGTCTGGCTCTCGTTGGGAGAGCCCGCGATCGGGAAGCGATCGAGTATCGTCCGGAGTGCGGCTTCGAGGTCGTCGAGCGCCGCATCGTCGAGCTCCGACCAGTCGGCCGAGCGGACAATGGATTCGGCGAGGAAATCCTCTGCGAACAGGCGGCCCCGAAAGACTTCCCCGATACTCATGTAGCGATACCAGTGCCTCGTTCGCGGCCGGTACGACCCGCCGGCGTCGGGTGCGGGCGCTCCTTACAAGGCGTTGTCCGAGGACGGCAACCCCACCTTCACTACGGTGATGTGGATCACGCGGGCGTTGGGAATGCAGCTACGGATTACGGTGTAGCGGCGCCGGTCTCGTGCGCTCCGGCCATCAGCAGGCCGATGCGCTCGCGGTCGATCGTGTCCGCCGGATATGCCTCGGACAGCTCCCCGCGCGAGATCACCGCGATGCGATCCGCGATCTCGAAGATCTCGTCCAGATCCTGGCTCACCACCAGCACCGCGACGCCGGCCCGCGCCATGTCCACGAGCGCTTGGCGGATGAGCGCGGCGGCGCCCGCGTCCACCCCCCAGGTCGGCTGGTCGATCACCACCACCCTCGGGTCGCGGTCGAGCTCGCGCCCGACCACGAACTTCTGGAGATTGCCGCCGGAGAGCGCGCTCGCCTCCGGATTCTCGTGGCTCGTGCGCACGTCGAAGCGGGTGTTGACGCGATGCGCAACCGTCCGGGTCTCGGGCCGGATGACGAACCCCGCGCGCACCATCCCGCGGCCGCAGGCGTGCTGGGTGAGGAGCACGTTCTCCGAGAGCACGAAGCCGGGAACCGCGCTGTGCCCGAGCCGCTCCTCCGGCACGAAGGCGGCGCCGAGCCGGCGGCGCGCAGTGACCCCCTGCGTCCCGCAGGGGACGCCGGCCACGGCGATGGCCTCCGGCGACGGCGCGAGCCGTTCACCCGACAACGCCTCGAAGAGCTCGGACTGTCCGTTGCCCGCCACCCCCGCGATCGCGACCACCTCTCCGGCCCGGACCTCGATCGAGACGCTGCGCAACGGCACGCCGAACGGACCGCCGGCGGGGAGGGTCAGGCCGGAGACGGCAAGCATCACCGGTCCGTCGCCTGCGCGCGCCTCCATGCTCACCGTATGCACGTGCGCGCCGACCATCAGCCGGGCGAGCGAGCCGGCCGTCTCGGCTTGCGGATCGACGTTCGCCACCACCTTGCCGTGGCGCAGGATCGTCGCGTCGTGGCAGAGCCGCTGCACTTCCGCCAGCCGATGCGAGATGTACAGCACCGAGCAGCCGTCGTCCGCGAGCCGGCGCAGCGTGACGAAGAGCTGCTCGGCTTCCTGCGGGGTGAGCACCGCGGTCGGCTCGTCCATGATCAGCAGGCGCGGTTCCTGGAGGAGGCAGCGCACGATCTCGATGCGCTGGCGCTCCCCGACGGACAGGTCCGCGACCAGGGCGGTCGGCTCCAGCGGCAGACCGTACTCCGCCGAGACCTGCGCGATGCGCGCGCCCAGCGCCCGCAGGTCGAACGGGCCGGGGGGCAGCGCGAGCGCGATGTTCTCCGCCACGGAGAGCGCTTCGAACAGCGAGAAGTGCTGGAAGACCATGCCGATCCCCAGCCGCCGGGCGGCGGCGGGATTCGCGACCGTCACCGGCTCGCCGCGCCAGCGCAGGCGCCCTTCCGTGGGCTGGAGCGCGCCGTAGACGATCTTGACGAGCGTGGACTTGCCGGCGCCGTTCTCGCCGAGCAGCGCGTGGATCTCCCCCGGGCGCAGACGCAGGGTCACCCGATCATTCGCGGTGAAGTCGCCGAAGCGCTTCACGACGTCCAGCGCTTCGAGCAGGTACTCCCCGTTTCCGGACGGCGGCCCATTCATCCCGGACGACGGCTCGCTCATGGCACCCTCCCATCCCTCGCGCCGAGCCCGATCTCCCACTCCGGACGCATATCGAAGCCGCCGCGCTCAGGCCGCCCAAGTGCTCCGGGCCGGCCTCGCCCTTGCCGTTGACAGCGCCGAACACACGAAACCCTCGGCTCCGGGGCGGGCCGGCGGTTCGGGCGCATCGGAGGGATCCGACGCACGGTCGAATCCATGCCTGCACGGGCGCAGGCGCTCACGCACCCGCCCGTTCGAGGAGCTGCGCGACGATGCCGGCCGCGATGGCCGCCGGGTGCTTCGAGCGGATCGAGGTCATGCCGATGGGACAGACGAGCCCCGCGATCCGATCCTCCGCGATACCGGCCTCGCGCAGCCTGCGCGCGAACCTCGCCCGCTTGCTGGCCGATCCGATGAGCCCCACGTAGCCGAAGCGCCCCGCCGCCCCCGGCGGCGCGGCCGCGAGCGCCGCGTGGACGATGGCCAGATCGAGCGGATGGTTGTGGGTCATCACCACCACGAAGGCGCCGTCGGGGGCATGGGCAAGCTCGCCCGCGGGATCGGCGCTTCGCAACGGGCGCACGCTGGCAGGAACCACGGCGGGGAAAACGTCCTCGCGCTCGTCGATCCAGGTGACATCGAAGGGCAGCGGGGCGAGGGCGAGCATCAGGGCACGGCCGACATGGCCGGCGCCGAACAGCCAGAGCGGGCGCCGGGGGTTGCGGAACCGCTCGACGATGGCGCCGTCGTCCTCGATCACGACGGGAGGAACCTCGTGCGGAACGACTCCGCCGAGGACGCGCTCGGCAGGGGCAGGAGTGGCGTTGGTCGAGGCACCCGCGATTCCGCTGCGCGGAATCGCCAAGCGACCGCGCCAGCGGTCGCCGCTTGCAGGGCTGGACGCCTCACGCGCCTCACCCCTCTCGTGCCCGGCGTCGTCGATGACGATGCGTTCGACCGCCCGCGGACCGATCCGCCCGCGGGTCACGAAGGGTCCGGCGGCTTCACGCGCGGCGAGGGTCCGGATTTCATCGAGCCGGTCACGATCGAAGACCTCGGTGAGCAGCCGCACGCTTCCGCCGCAGCACTGGCCGAGATCGGGACCCAGGGTGAACCGGTCGAGGGTCGCCGCCGGTGCATTTCGTGAAAGCGCGTCGCGCGCCGCACCGATGGCCCGCCATTCGAGCTCGCCGCCCCCGATCGTTCCATGGAAGCCGCCGTCCGGCGCGATCACCATGCGCGCTCCGGGCTCGCGTGGCGCGGAGCCACGGACCGCCGCGACCGTCACCAGCGCGCAACGCCCGTGCGAGCCGACCATCTCCGCGACCCTCGGCCAGATCCGCATCGGCTCGATCTCCACCACGACGCAGCAGGCGTCGGATTCTACAGAAGTTGCAGGAAGCGGACCGACCGCGAACCATGGGAGGGCAAAACGGGAGGACAAAACCGGGCCGTTGTCGCCGTAGCGGTCGCCGGGATCTTCGTATGGGCGGTTCGGTCCGGGCAGCTCGACGACCTCGACACCCCGGCGGTGCGGATTCTCTCCGACGACGACGAAGACGAGAGATCCCCGGCGGATTGATCGGGATCAAACGGGGCGCCGCGCTCTCATGGTCTGATGGATGCGGATGCGACGCGGGATCATCCGCACGGGAGGCTGCGGCATGTCCACGGTACTGGGCGCTCTTCACGAAGATCACCGCAACATCAACCAACTGCTCGATCTGCTCGCGCGCGAACTCGACGTGGTCGAGGACGAGAGCAACGGCAACTTCGAGCTGATGCGGGACATCATGACCTATATGACCCGCTACCCCGACCATACACACCATCCGAAGGATGACCTGATGTTCCAACGGATGCGCGCCCGCGGAGTCGTATCGGCAACCGAGGACACCATCGCGGCGCTGCTCCGGGAGCACGGCGCGCTCGCGAAGAAGGGCGAGGCATTCCACGATGTACTGCGCCGGGTGGTCGACGGAGCGATGGTCGAGCGGCAGGAGCTGCTCGCGGCTGGCCGCGACTACGTGGAATTCCTGCGATACCACGCCCGCCTGGAAGAAGAGGCGGTCTTCGCCGAAGCCGAGATGCTGCTTGGCGACGCGGACTGGCCGGTGATCATGCAGACATTCGAGGCACAGGCCGATCCCGTCTTCGGACCGACCGTCGATCGCGAATTCCGAGCCCTCTACCAGCACATCAGGAACAGCGCGTATCTGGGGGCGCGTCAGGAAGGCTGAGGAAGCTCAAGGACTCGAACACACCCCCGAAGCTGGCGCGCGAAGCACCAGCCCGCCCGCCGCCGGGGCAGCCACACCGGCACAGCCATCCACCAGCGCTCGTTGCCGAGCTCCGCGTACCAATTGTGTATGATCGCGTGAACGGTTCGTTGCTGCGATGGAGTCTGCGGCGGCCATTTCTTCCAGAGCCTCCGACGCAAAGCCATGCAGCGTGAGCGAGCTTGCCGGACGGCCGACGAGCCACCTGCCGAGCCGCCGTTGGTCGTCGACGTCGACGGCTCGCTGATCGGCGGGGATCTGCTGATCGAGGGGATCGCCCGGCTGCTCTCGGTCTCGCCGCTCAGCCTGTTCGCCCTGCCGTTCCGGCTGGCCGCGGCCATGGTGAGGGGACGTGCCGGACTGAAGCGCAGGATCGCGGAGGCGGTTTCGTTGCCCCCCGACACTCTGGCGTGGAACCCGGCCGTGCTGGAGGAGATTGCCGACGCGCAGGCCGCGGGACGCTCGGTGTGGCTGGCCTCCGCCTCTGATGCGCGTGCGGTCTCGCCGCTCGCCGAGACGGTGGGGGCGGCGGGCTACCTCGCCTCGGACGGGCGCACCAACCTGGCGGGCGAGGCCAAGGCGGCCGCTCTGGCCGCGCGCTTCGGCGAGCGCGGGTTCGATTACATCGGCAACGAGCGGCGCGATCTGGCGGTCTGGAAACGGGCGCGGCGCGCCATCGGGGTCGGTCTTGGGGCGGACCTCGCGCGCGAGGTGCGAGCGCTGGACGGCGAGGCCCGGTTCCTGCCCGGGCTCGGCGGCGGCCCGCGCGACTGGTTCCGGGCGTTGCGCCCGCACCAGTGGGTGAAGAACGTGCTCGTGTTCGTTCCCCTCGCCGCGGCGCACGAGACCGGCGCGGGGCCGTATCTGGTGGCCGCCGGGGTGTTCGTGGCGCTGTCGGCGGTGGCCTCGGGCGCCTACCTGCTGAACGATCTGCTCGATCTCCCGCACGACCGCGGGCACCCCGCCAAGCGCCACCGCCCGATGGCGGCGGGGAAGGCGCCGCTGCTGCCGATGATCGGCCTCGGCGCCGCGCTGGCGGCCGGCGGGCTCGCCCTGGCGTTCTGGCTGTCCGCCGCGGCGGGGCTCTGGGTTCTCGCGTATCTGGCCGTGACCTGCGCCTACTCGCTATCGCTGAAGCGCAAGATCTTCATCGACGTGACCGCCCTCGCCATACTCTATGCGGTCCGGGTGCTGGCCGGCGCGGCGGCGGTGTCGGTTCCGCTGTCGCCCTGGCTGCTCGCCTTCTTCCTGTTCCTGTTCCTCGCTTTGGCCATCGTCAAGCGCCAAGGCGAGCTGCGCACGCTGCGCGGGTCCGGCCGGCCCGCCTCCGGCGGTCGGGCCTATCTTGCCGAAGACTTCCCGGTAGTGGTGGCGCTGGGCGCGGCGAGCGGCTTCGCTTCGGTGGTGATTCTGACCCTCTACATCCAGAGCCCGGAGACAGGGGCGCGCTATGCCCGCCCGGAGCTCCTGTGGCTGATCTGTCCGCTGCTGCTCTACTGGCTGGGGCGCTTGGCGCTCCTCGCCGGTCGCGGGGAGGATGACTCCAAACGGCTACCGGATAACGACGACCCGCTGGTCTTCTCGCTGCGGGACCGGACGAGCTGGCTGGTCGGCCTCGGCGTCCTGGCCGCGTTCGCGGCCGCACTGTGACGCGCGCATGGTGCCGCCCACGTTCTTCGCCCTGCGCCATGCCGCCTTTGCCGCGGTCGCGACGGCGGCCAACGTCGCAACCCGGTACGTCAGCAGTACCCTGTACACCGGCCGTTGCGAGCTGTACGCGGCCATGGCGGCGGGAACCCTCGCCGGGCTGATCGCCAAGTACGTTCTCGCCCTGCGTTTCGTGTTCCGGGAGCGGGCCGCATGATGCTCTCGGGCTGGGGCCGGTATCCGGCCCTCGATTGCCGGCTGGAGCGCCTGCGCCGGCGCGAGGACCTGCCCGGTCTGCTGCATCGCGGCACGACGCTGATCGCCCGCGGCAACGGGCGGTCCTACGGCGACGCCGCGCTCAACCCGAACCTGACGCTGTCGATGCTGACGATGGACCGGATGCGGGCGTTCGACGCCGGGACCGGCCTGCTCGACTGCGAGGCCGGCGTGCTGCTCGCGGACCTCCTGGAGACCTTCGTGCCGCGCGGCTGGTTCCCGCCGGTGGTGCCGGGGACCCGGCTCGTCACCGTCGGCGGCATGATCGCGGCGGACGTGCACGGCAAGAACCATCACCGTGACGGGACCTTCGGCGCGCACGTGGAATCGCTGACCTTGGCGGGCGCGGATGGCGCGATACGGGAATGCAGCCGCGAGGAGAACGCCGACCTCTTCCGCGCCACCCTCGGCGGGATGGGGCTGACCGGGGTGATCCTGTCGGCGCGCTTCCGCCTGCGGCCGATCGAGACCGCCTTCGTGATGGCGGAGACCCGGGCCGCGCGCGACCTCGACGAGACGATGGCCCTGTTCGAGGCCTCCCGCGACTGGCCCCACAGCGTGGCCTGGATCGACTGCCTGGCGCGGGGCGCGGGGCTGGGCCGTGCGGTGATGACGCGCGGCGCGTTCATGGAGCGCGGCGCACTGCCGCCGCGCCTGGCATCCGACCCCTTGCGCCCGCCCCCCGAGGGCAAGCTCCGGGTGCCCGCCGATGTGCCGTCCGCCCTGCTCAACCGGGTCTCGATCGGCCTCTTCAACGCGCTCTGCTACCGGCGCGGACGGGGACGAGCGCGGTCCGGGGCGCGGCCGGTCCATTTCGACCGCTTCTTCTTTCCCCTCGACCGGATCGAGGCGTGGAACCGTCTCTACGGGCGGCGGGGGTTCGTCCAGTACCAGTGCGTGCTGCCCAAGGGCGAGAGCGAGGCCGGGGTCGCCGCTCTGCTGGAGCGCGCCGCCGCGGCCGGACAAGGCTCGTTCCTCGGGGTGCTCAAGCTGTTCGGCCCCGCCGGGGAGGGGCTGATATCGTTCCCCATGGAGGGCTACACGCTGGCGCTCGACTTTCCGGTGCGAAGCGGCGCCGCGGCGCTGCTCGACGGGCTCGACGAGATCACCCACCGGCACGGCGGTCGCGTCTATCTCGCCAAGGACGCCTGCTGCGCGCCGGCACGGATGCGCGAAGGCTATCCTCGCCTCGGCGCCTTCGAGGCGGTCCGCGCCGAGGCGGCGGGGGCGCCGCCCAGGTTCGCCTCCGCTCTCTCGCGGAGGCTTGCGTTGTGAGGGAGAGGGACATGAACAAGATGACCACGCCGGACGTCGCCACGCCGATGGGTCGCTGGCGCGTCCTGGCCGCCCGCTGCCTGAATCCGCCGGGGGTAACTCTGTCCTCCCGGCTGCGCAACGCGCTGTTCGTCCTGTTCATCGGGGGGATCCTCGCCTACGGGGCCGGGTTCGCCTGGACCATGCTCGACCGTTTCGACCTCATCAACCTTATCTCCAACACGCACGACGACGCCTTCTACTACTTCCAGATCGCCCGCAACCTGGCCGAGGGGAGGTTCTCCACCTTCGACGGCGGCATCACGCGCACCAACGGCTACCACCCCCTCTGGCTGTTTCTGATCACGCCCTTCTACTGGGTGTTCGACCCCGAACGGGCCCTGTTCGCCATCAAGGCGTTCGAGATCATGCTCGTGGCCGGCGGCGTGGCCCTCGTCACCGCGGCCGCCCGGCTGGCGCGCCTGCCGTGGGTTCTGATGTTCGCCGCGCTACCGATGCTCTACCACATCCCCTTCTTGATTGCAGGACTGGAAGCAGCGGCGGCGCTGTTCATGCTGGGCCTGTTCATTCTGACCGCCTGCCTCTTCGCGCGCAGCCCGGCGCGGTGGAAGTGGCCGCTGGCCGCGACCGCCTTTGCCCTGCCCTGGGTGCGCCTGGAGTACATCGCCATATCGTTGGCGGCGACTGCCGCGCTGTGCCTGATTGAGTGGTCGTGGCAGGAACGAGCGCCCAGCGCGTCACTCGGAGAGCGGGCTCGTTCCGCGCGCTCCGTGAAGGCGGTCGTCCCGTTTCTCGCCGCCGGTGCCGGCATCCTGGTGTATTTCACCTACAACTGGCTCGTGTTCGGCGGCATCGTGCCGGTGAGCGCCGCGACCAAGGCTGCCCGGTCACGGTTCAGATGGGAACAGGAAGGCGGTTACAGTCTGGCGCAGAATTTCCAGGATGTACTGCAGATTTCTGTCTTTGACCATGAGCTGCTGGTTGCGCTGGAGGTTTGCGCCTATTTGCTGCTGGTCTGGTGGTTCGCCCGCCGCTCCCGGAGTCGGCAGGACTGGCTGCTGTTGGCCTTTCTGGTGGGCGTGTTCAGTTTGGCGGCCGGCCATCTGGCCAAATTCGCACAGACTGTTCTCACGATTCACCCTTCCTTGGGGCCTTGGCCTTGGTATTTTGTCCCGGCGTACCTGATGACGGTGCTGATTGTTCCCGTACGATGTTACGTCGCCATTTACTTCATTCGCCGGTTCATCGGGTCGAAGTCGCAGCACGCGGCCAACATCCTGAGTTTGGGCATCGTCCTTACGGGCGCGGCCTTCCTGTTTATCAAGGCCGATTTCACCGATCCATTTCAGCGTGTTGAAGCGACTAGTGCCTCAACCGGAACTGACGACATGTGGATTAAAGCCGTTTCTTACAACGAATGGACTGAAGCTGTTTATGGGGGTACGCAGCTTATGAATCGCGTGCTTCCCGAGGACAGCGTGGTCGGGGCGTGGGAGGCCGGCGTCATCGGGTACTTCTCGCGCTTTCCAGTGGTGAACTTGGATGGCCTAGTCAACTCCTACGACTATTTCCACGCACGCAACCGGGCTAGAGACGGATATGCTCCTCTCTATCGAGAATTCGGGATAACTCATTTTGCCAAAATTACGCGCTTTGAAGGTTCACTACTAAATATCCTCAATAGATGGGAGCTCCAACTATGGCCCGTCGGTTTGCCGGCAGATGAAAATGCCGTCGCCAGGACTTGGGAGAGGATTGAACCCCACTTCGACCATCAGTCGGATGGCGTCGGGCTGATCGTGGACGGCCGGCTGGCGCTGGCGTTCGTCAGGAATTGTGCGTCGAACGAGTTGGCAGTGTTGTCCTGGGTTGGCCTAGGAGAGGAAACGGTCGCCACAGGCTGGCCGCAAACTGGGCTGTGCGTGGCCGCGTTCGTGCTGCCCCACAATGCGCACCCACGGGTCAGCGTAGAAATAACGGATGTCCCTCTGGGCGATCATCTGGCAAGACTGCTCGGAGACAGCCCGCCGGCAATCCGCTCCGACTGGGATGTGTATCTCGTCGAAGACCGCCTCATCTACGCCAAGGACCAATGCAGCCCGGAGGATGCTGAACCAATGTTCTTCCTCCACCTGGACCCGGTTGACATGAACGACCTCCCCGACCACCGCAAGCAGTACGGCTTCGACAACCTCGACTTTGCTTTCAGGGATCACCGTCCCATCGAGGGAGAAGTCTGCGCAGCGATACGGGAGCTGCCTGATTACGCCATCGCCGCGATCCGCACCGGCCAGTACACCGGTGAGGGCCGGATCTGGGAGGGCAGCTTCGATGTTGTCGAGCCGGCGGATGACGGGAACGCCGCACCGTAAACAGCGCCGCGCCGGTGGGTCGCTGGTGCGCTCTGGTCGCCCGCCGCCTGAATTTGGGGGGACTCTGCCTTCCCGGCCGCGCAACGCGCTGTTCGTCCTGTTCATCGCGGGCATCCTGGCCTACGGGGCCGGGTTCGCCTGGCACATGCTCGCCCGCTTCGATCTCATCAACCTGATCCGCGACGTGAGCACCGACGACGCCTTCTATTACTTCCAGATCGCCCGCAACCTGGCCGATGGGAAGTTCTCCACCTTCGACGGCGGCATCACGCGCACCAACGGATACCACCCCCTCTGGCTGTTTCTGATCACGCCGTTCTACTGGATATTCGACAAGGAAGCGGCGCTGTTCGCCATCAAGGCGTTCGAGATCATGCTCGTCGCCGGCGGCGTGGCGCTCGTCACCGCGGCCGCCCGGCTGGCGTGCCTGCCGTGGGTTCTGATGTTCGCCGCGCTGCCGATGCTCTACCAGCAACGCGCGCTGCTTCTGGGGATGGAAGCGGCGGCGGCGCTGTTCATGCTGAGCCTGTTCATTCTGACCGCCTGCCTCTTCGCGCGAAGCCCGGCTCGGTGGAAGTGGCCGCTGGCCGCGGTGGCTTTCGCCCTGCCCTGGGTGCGCCTGGAGTACATCGCCATATCCTTGGCGGCAACCGCCGCGCTGTGCCTGATCGAGTGGTCGAGGCGGGAATCACCCTCCCCCTTTCCCGTCGAGGGAGAGGAGGACCTCGGCACCCCGGAGAGGGGGTTGGCCTGTTCCGTGCTCGCGATGCACACCGTCGCGCCACTGCTGGGCGCGGTCGCCGGCATCCTCGTGTACTTCGCATACAACGGTATCGTCTTCGGGGGCGTGACGCCGGTGAGCGGCGCGACCAAGCTGATGTGGTCGCAATGGTTATGGGAGCAGGAAGGCGGATACCGCTTCGTTCAGAACTTCCGGGACGTACTGCGGATTCCCGCCTTCGGCTACGAGCTGCTGGTCGCGCTGGAGATCTGCGCCTACGTCGTTCTGGTCTGGTGGTTCACCCGCCGTTCCAGGGGCCGGACAGACCGGCTGCTGTTGGCCTTCCTGGTGTGCGTGTTCGGCCTGGCGGTCGGCCACCTCGCCAAGTTCGCACAGACCGTTCTCACGGTGCATCCCAACTGGGGGAGTGATGTCTGGTACTTCGTTCCGGCATACCTGTTGAAGACGCTTGTCATTCCCGCAAGGTGCTATGTCGCCATCCACTTCATCCGCCGTTTCCTCGACCCGAGGTCGCCCCAGGCAGCCAACCTCCTCCGCATGGGCATCGTCGTTGTCGGAACGGCTTTCCTGTTTACAAAGGCGGACTTCACGGGGCCGTTCCAGTTTGTTGACCGTTCCGGCGAGTCAACCCGCCGCGCCTGGGGGGACAATTCTCATATGGGTGTGCAGGTGATGAACCGTGTGCTGCCCGAGGACAGCGTGGTCGGGTCGTGGGACGCCGGCGTCAT
Organism: uncultured Gammaproteobacteria bacterium; assembly: GCA_958295465.1. Lineage (GTDB taxonomy): Bacteria > Pseudomonadota > Gammaproteobacteria > HK1 > HK1 > HK1. Next base: position 3,698,781 of record OY282353.1, on the reverse strand, counting down.
CGGGTATTTCTCTCGCTATCCGGTGGTGAACCTGGACGGTCTGGCCAATTCCTACGGCTACCTGCGCGCCCAAAGGGAAGGAACCGAGGTCACGTTCTACCCGCGATACGGGATCACCCGTTTCGCCAACATCTGGGCCACTCTGGAAGGAACCGAGGCCCACGTTCTGCCGGCAGTACGGGATTACCTGGTTCGAAAACGTCGAGAGCGCCCGAGCGTGGGCGTGATCCTGTTCGAAGGCCCGCCCTATCCCCATAAAAGACCGAACGCACCGCACAAACGTCAATTCAGGCTCCTGACCCCCGAGCCGCCGGACATGTCATCAGGCGGGACCAATCGTTCCGAGTGGTTCTGGCAGCGGATGGCACCGCACTTCGACCACCGGTCGGATGGCGTCGGGCTGATTGTGGACGGACGGATGGCACAGGCGTTCGTCAGAGATTGCATGCCGGACGAGCTGGCAGTGTGGTCCTGGGTCGGCCAGGGAGATGAAACAGCCGTCGATTCCTGGACGCAAACGCAAACGGGGTTGTGTGTGGTCGTGCGCGTGCTGCCCCACAATGCACTCCCGCCGGTCAGGGTTGAATCAATGTCAGTAAGCGATTGGGTGTCGGGGCTGCTGGGTGGTGGCCGGCCGATCATCCGCTCCGACTGGGATGTGTATCTCGTTGAAAACCGCCTCATCTACGCCAAGGACCAATGCAGCCCGGAGGATGCTGAACCAATGTTCTTCCTCCACCTGGACCCGGTTGACATGAACGACCTTCCTAGCCATCGCGAGCAGTACGACTTCGACAACCTGGACTTCGCTTTCAGGGATCACCGTATTCCCATCGAGGGAGAAGTCTGCATAGCGATACGGGAGCTGCCTGATTACGCCATCGCCGCGATCCGCACCGGCCAGTTCGTCCCCGGCGAAGGCCAAATTTGGAACGGCAGCTTCACCTACAATGCACTCCCGCCGGTCAGGGTTGAATCAATGTCAGTAAGCGATTGGGTGTCGGGGCTGCTGGGTGGTGGCCGGCCGATCATCCGCTCCGACTGGGATGTGTATCTCGTTGAAAACCGCCTCATCTACGCCAAGGACCAATGCAGCCCGGAGGATGCTGAACCAATGTTCTTCCTCCACCTGGACCCGGTTGACATGAACGACCTTCCTAGCCATCGCGAGCAGTACGACTTCGACAACCTGGATTTCGCTTTCAGGGATCACCGTATTCCCATCGAGGGAGAAGTCTGCATAGCGATACGGGAGCTGCCTGATTACGCCATCGCCGCGATCCGCACCGGCCAGTTCGTCCCCGGCGAAGGCCAAATTTGGAACGGCAGCTTCACCTACAACTCTCTGTCCGATAAATCGGAGGCACTACACGTGGAGGATCCAAAATGAAGGAGCATGCCCTCCGCAACGCGCGAGTAGTTCTGCTGCATTTGCCGTGGTTGGTACTGCTGGGATGGTTCTCCTCGGTTGCGTGGTTCCTGTGCGACGACGCGTTCATCAGCTTCCGCTACGTCCGTAACCTGCTCGACGGCCACGGCCTGGTGTTCAACCCCGGCGAACATGTCGAGGGCTATTCCAATTTCCTGTGGGTGCTGGAGCTGGCAGCGATATGGGGATTGTCGGGAGTGGCGCCGGAGCGAGCAGCGCCGTGGCTGTCGGTCGCTTTTACCGCCGGCACCATCGCCGCGATGATGTGGTGGATCGCACGCCTGCCGTTGCTGCGTCACCGGGGGCTGGTCGCATGGATGGCCCAGGGGCTCGTGTGCGCCAGCGCCACCTTCGCGGTGTGGACGTCCGGCGGCGGACTGGAGACGCGGCAGTTCACCTTCTTCGTCGTCCTGGCCGTGATGTGCCTGAGCCTTTACAGAGACCGCCGCCGGGGCCTGCTGGTGGCGTCGTTGAGCTTGGCCGCTGCCGCCTTGACGCGGCCCGAAGGCCCGCTGTTGGCGGCGTTGTGCTGCGGCTGGTTCGTCATCCAGCGGATGGCGGACACCGGGCGTCGGAATCCGGACTGGTGGCGGTTGCTCTGGTTGGCGGCGCCCGTTGTCGTCCTGGTCGGCGCCCATTTCCTGTGGCGCTACGCCTATTACGGCGAATGGCTGCCCAACACCTGGTACGCCAAGCATGTGCGGCCCTGGTACGAGTCGGGCTTTCGCTACCTGTGGGCGGCGGCGCTGGAGACCGGGTTGTATCTGCTGATCCCCCTGGCCGCGGTCGCCATGCGGAGTCGCTGGCGAGCATCCCAGGACGGCATATGGGCGCTGGTGCTGCTCCTGGTCGGCGTCCACATGGCCTATGTGATGCGCATCGGGGGCGACCATTTCGAGTACCGTCCGCTGGACTTCTACTGGCCGCTGCTGGCGGTTCCCGCGTCCATGGGAATCGTGTACCTCGGCTCGCGGATTGCCAACCGCCGGTGGTTGCGACGATTCTCCCCCCGGTTGGCAGTGGGTGCGCGAACGTGCGCGTTTGTTCTCTTCGTACCGGTGTTGTTCTACACCAGCACGATTCAGGGCACCTTGTTGTTCGAGGGGGCCGCAATACGCGAACGCATCAGGAGGCTGCACATAGAACTCAACGACGGCAATGCGGGATGGTTACTTGCCGCGCCGGGGATGCCGATGCTCGTCGCCATCTCCAACGACCTGCGCCGCCAACTTGCCCCACAGGGAGTCGCTTCGCCTTTCGCGGAACACCGCGAGTTCGCCAACCGGCAATTGCGGACATGGAAACCCTACGAGAACATGGAGAACGGAGTGATTCCCGATGATGCGCTGATGGTTGGCTGTTCGATCGGAATCCGCTTCTATTATCTTCCCGACCTGAAGGTCATCGACTTCTGTGGCTTGACCGACGCGACGGTGGCGCGCAACCCGGTCGAAAAACCCAACCACCAGCGCTACATGGCCCACGACCGTCGCCCGCCGGTAGGATACCTTGAGCAGCGGGGCGTCAACTTCACGATACACCCGCCGGCAACCAGCAGACGCCAAGCGCTTGGCCGCGCGGAGTACGCCCTAAAGGTCGGCCCGGCTCTGTGGATGCCCTTTAACACTCCCGACCGGCAGTGGGTCTTAGACCGTTTTGCCGGACGAGACTTGCGGGTGTTCGACCACGATTACTGGGCAGAGCTGCTCGGAGACAACCAACCGGCAGTCCGGTCCGATTGGGATGTGTATCTCGTCGAGAACAGTCTCATCTACAAGAAGGAGCAGTGTACCCCGGAGGATGCTGAACCGACGTTCTTCGTCCACTTGGACCCGGTCGATGTGAACGACCTCCCCAGCCACCGCAAGCAGTACGGCTTCGACAACCTGGACTTCGCTTTCGGGAATCACCGTATTCCCATCAAGGGAGAAGTCTGCGTAGCGGTACGGGAGCTGCCTGATTACGCCATCGCCGCGCTCCGCACCGGCCAGTTCACCGGCGAGGGCCGGATCTGGGAGGGCCGCTTCGAGGTTGTCGAGCCGGAGGATGACGGGAAAGCCGTACCGTGAACGGCGGGGTCCAAACGGCGCTGGTGATCGGCGCCACCTCGGACATCGGCCGCGCCGTCGCGCACGCGCTGGCGGAGGACGGCTGCGCGTTGCAGCTCGCGGCCCGCGACCCGGTGCGGTTGGAAAGAGAGACGCGGGACCTCCGGGTGCGCACCGGGGTCGCGGTGACCGCGCACCGGTGCGACGTGCTCGATGAAGACGGTGGCGTCTCGTTGCTCGACACACTCGATCCCTTGCCCGATGTGGTTGTGTGCGTCGTCGGGCGGCTCGGCGACCAGGCGGAAAGCCAGCGCGACGGTGCCGCCGCGGAACGGGTGATGCGCACCAACTATGTCGGCCCCGCGCTGCTGATGGGGGCGCTGGCCGAGCGCTTCGAGCGGCGCGGCGGCGGCGTCCTGGTCGGCGTCAGCTCGGTGGCCGGCGAACGGGGACGGGCCACGAACTACGTCTATGGCTCGGCCAAGGCAGGGTTCACCGCGTTCCTCTCCGGTCTGCGCAGCCGACTGGCCGCCTCCGGCGCCCGCGTGGTGACGGTCAAGCCGGGCTTCGTGCGCACCCGCATGACCGACGGGATGGACCTGCCGGCACGGCTGACCGCGACTCCCGAGGAGGTCGCCGACGCGGTCGTCGCGGCGGTTCACCGGCCCCGCGATGTGATCTACGTGCGCCGGGTCTGGCGTCCGATCATGTTCGTCCTGCGTGCTGTCCCGGAGCGCCTGTTCAAGCGGATGAATCGCCTGTGAAGATTCCATAATCCATCGTGGGCGGGACCCTGCGTCACACAGGCGAGGATCAGCCCCGACGCTTCGTCCCTTTGGCCGCCGGATCCGGAAAACGAGCCTCCTCGCCGGCAGTACAGGCCACAGAATTGTATTTTTTCTTGAAAATCCACATTTGAAATACGGATTTTCAAGGAATACGATGACATATGGCCATTGATCGCCCCGTCGCTCTCGCGCGCATTCGTGAAGCGTTCTCCGTCCACCCGGCGGTCGCCCTCACCGGGCCGCGCCAGTGCGGCAAGACCACGCTCGCGCGGGCCATCGCGGCCGACACCCCCGGAAGCACGTTCCTCGATCTCGAAAGCGCGGTGGACCGGCGGCGGCTACAGGCCCCGGAGCAGGCGTTGGCCGGCTTGTCCGGTCTCGTGATCATCGACGAGATACAGCGCGAGCCGGCGCTGTTCGAAACCCTTCGCGTACTGATCGACCGCGCCGGCAATCCAGCCCGGTTCCTCGTGCTCGGCAGCGCGTCTCCTTCGCTCGTGCGCGAGGTCTCGGAATCCCTCGCCGGTCGTGTGGGCCTAGTCGATCTGTCGGGCTTCGGTCTCTCGGAGATCGGGTCGGGAGCGTGGCGAACCCTCTGGATCCGGGGCGGCTTCCCTCGCGCATACCTGGCGCCGCACGATCGGGCTTCTTCCCTGTGGAGACAGAGCTTCGTCCGGACGTTCCTCGAACGCGACATCCCCCAGCTCGGCATCACGGTCCCCGCGGAGACGCTTCACCGGTTCTGGACGATGATGGCTCATTACCACGGCCAGATATGGAACGCTGCGGAGTTCGCCCGCGCCCTCGGCGCGAACGAAGGCACGGCGCGGAGGTATCTCGACATCCTGACCGGCGCCTTCATGGTGCGGGCCCTCCCTCCCTGGTTCGCGAACGTCAGGAAGCGTCAGGTCAAGTCGCCCCGTATCTACATTCGCGACACCGGGCTGCTGCATACCCTCCTCACCCTGGAAACGGGCGATGAGATTGCCGGCCACCCGAAGGTCGGCGCCTCTTTCGAGGGATTCGCGGTCGAGCAGATCGTGAGCGCATTCGAGGTCGCGGGAGCCTGTTTCTGGGCGACGCATGGCGGGGCCGAGCTCGACCTGCTCATCATGCGTGGCGGCAAGCGCTACGGCTTCGAATGCAAGCTCTCCGACGCCCCGGGCACGACGCGCTCCATGCGGGTGTCTCTGAACGACCTGGAGCTTGCGCATCTCTGGGTGGTGTATCCCGGAGACGAGGCGTATCCGCTGGATGACAGGATATCGGTGCTGCCGATCGCCGGCGTCCCGGAGCTCGCGAGGTCGCTCGGCGTGGGAAAGGAGCGCGACGCCTCCGCCCGGCCCGGCCGCCGTTCCATCCTCCCATGAGCCGGCGATCGCCGACTCCGGAAAATCCGTACCCGCTCAGCCCCCGGCCCACATCGCATCTGCCGCGCGCAGGATCGCCTCCGGCGGGGGCGTGGCGCGGAGCCGCGGACCGCGGCGACCGCGCCAGCCGGCGCCGCTCAGCCTCCGGTCCGCACCGGGGCCGCGGCGACAACTTCGACGGTGACTGAAAGATGCATTTCATGCGCCATGCTCTGCGACGTCGATTTGCCGCCATCGCCGGGAAGCGCTATCCGAGCGAGCCCCGTAGCGCTCCCAATCGAGGCATGATATGCGGCGCTTCCTTCGCTTCACATAGCGGCGGAAGCTCGGTTTCAACCGTCTCCCAGACAAGCCGGTGACCGGTGCGAAGCAACACCCCCTCGATGTCGCTCCAGTCGCGGGAGCGATCGGCAAATGCCTTGAGCACGATCAGATCTTCCGCCGAGCAGGTGTTCAGACGTACGTTGGCCAGGAATCGATAGAAGGTCGCACGCTCGATCACGCGCTCTTCGAACGGCAGCGCACCGAGCGAGATGTCGATCGGAATGCCTCGCTCCGACTGGAGAAGGAGCACCCTGCTCCGGTGGGCGAACTCGGCGGCATCGGGGATGCGCCCGGCAAACGCGCCGCAGAGCTCTTCGATGTAGTCTGCCTCGCGGCCGAGGCCGGCCAGGATGGTGAGACCGACGTCTCCGGTGAGCCGGGGCTCCCCCCAGCGCTGCAAAGCGATGCCGCCGATGAAGCAGAACCTCCACCCTCGAACCTGGCAGAACGACTGGATTTCATCTGCCAGGAGGAACAGATCCTGCATTTCTCTTCCGGGCGAAGATCGCCTGCTGCTCCACCAGCCCGGAGCTGCTCTTTGCCGGGCGTGCGAGCATGGCCTCGAATGCGCCGTTCAGGGCCTTGATGTGGTCAGCCACCTCGACGTTGCAGAGACCTTCGCGTCGAAGGGCCTCGAGCCTCGCGGCGGCTACTTGCCACGCTTCGACAAAGGCGCGCAGCTCGATGTCCCGGTCGCCGGTCATTCGAGGTCCATGGTGCAGCCCGCGCATCTCGACAAAGCCGGCGACTGGAAGCCGCGATCGCGATCAGGATCGCGGACCCGGCGCCGATCACGGTCCAAGTCTTCCACATCAGGCCCGATCGGGCCACATCGCGTCCGCCGCGCGCAGGATCGCCTCCGGCGTGGCCGGGGCGTCGAGGGGCGGCACGCGCCCCGGGGCGAGGCTCGCGAGCGCGTGGGTGACGGCGGAGAACACCGAGAGCGCGAGCATCAGCGGCGGCTCGCCGACCGCCTTGGAGCGGTGGATGGTGGGCTCGCGGTTGCGCCCGGACTCGAACAGGGAGACGCGGAAGTCGGCCGGCACGTCCGAGCAGGTCGGGATCTTGTAGGTCGAGGGGGCGTGGGTGAGCAGCCGGCCGTCCTCGCCGAACACCAGCTCCTCGGTCGTCAGCCATCCCATCCCCTGCACGAACCCCCCCTCGATCTGCCCCATGTCGATGGCCGGGTTCAGCGAGCGCCCGGCGTCGTGGAGGACGTCCACCCGATCGACGCGCATCTCGCCGGTGGCGGTATCGACGGTCACCTCGGAGCACGCGGCGCCGCAGGCGAAGTAGAGGAAGGGGCGCCCGCTCGCAGTGTCGCGATCCCAGGAGATCTTCGGGGTCGCGTAGTAGCCGGTGGAGGACAGCGACACGCGCTCGGTGAACGCGAGGCCGGCAAGCCGCTCGAAGGGGACCGACTCCGCGCCGACCCGCACCATGCCGCTTCTGAACACGACGTCGGCCTCGCGCACCTGGTACAGGCGCGCGGCCAGCCCGGCGAGACGGCCCCGGATGGTGCGCGCGGCGTGGCGCGCGGCCATGCCGTTCAGATCGGAGCCGGCCGAGGCGGCGGTGGCCGCGGTGTTCGGCACCTTGTCGGTGCGGGTCGCGGTGATCCGCACCCGATCGGCCCCGATGCCGAGCTCCTCGGCCACCACCTGCGCGACCTTGACGTAGAGCCCCTGCCCCATCTCCGTGCCGCCGTGGTTGACCTGCACCGAGCCGTCGGTGAAGACGTGGACCAGGGCGCCGGCCTGGTTGAGATGCTTCAAGGTGAACGAGATCCCGAACTTGACCGGGGTGAGCGCGATCCCCTTGCGCAAGGTCCCGCCGCGCGCCCCGCGTTGCGCCCGGGCATTGAACCGCGCGATCGCCCGCCGCCGCTGCGCGTAGCCGCTGGTGCGCTCGAGCTGCCGGACGAGGCGGCGGATGAGGCCATGTTCTTCCACACGCATTCCGTACGGGGTAACGTCCCGCCCCGGCGCGTAGAGGTTGCGCTTGCGCACCAGCAGCGGGTCCAGCCCGAGGGTGATCGCCACCGCGTCCATCATCCGCTCCGCGAACAGGACCCCCTGCGGTCCGCCGAATCCCCGGAACGCGGTGTTCGACACCGTGTCGGTGCGCACCCGCCGCGAGTGGATCCGCGCCGCCGGGTAGTGGTAGGTGTTGTCGGCGTGGAACATGGCCCGGTCGTTCACGCCAAGCGAGAGGTCGGCCGAGCAACCGCAGCGGGCGTTCAACTCGACGTCGACGCCTTCGAGCACGCCTTCGCGGTCGAAGCCGCAGCGCCAGTCCACGCGAAAGTCGTGGCGCTTGCCGGTCATCGTCATGTCGTCGTCACGGTCGAGACGGAGCTTCGCCGGACGGCCGGTCACGTGCGCGGCCAGCGCGGCGAGGCAGGCCCACTGCGCCGCCTGCGACTCCTTGCCGCCGAACGCGCCGCCCATCCGCCGGCATTCGCAGACCACCGCGGCGTTGGGTGCGCCGAGCATGGCGGCCACGAGGTGCTGCACCTCGGAAGGATGCTGGGTCGAGGAGAAGACCCGCATCTCGTCGTCCTCGCCGGGAATGGCGAGAGCGGCCTGGCCTTCAAGATAGAAGTGCTCCTGGCCGCCGATGCGCACGCGGCCTTCGAGCCGGTGCGGGGCGGCGGCGATGGCGGGCGCCGGCTCCCCGCGCCGGAACTCGTAGGGCGGCAGCATCTCGGCCCCGGCGGCAAGGCCCTGGTCCACGGTGACGGCGGGGGGACGGGCATCGATCTCGATACGGGCGCGGCGCGCGGCGCGGCGGGCCGCGTCCCGGGTCTCGGCGACCACTGCGAACACCACCTGCCCGTGAAAGAGGATCTCGCCGGCCGCGAGGATCGGATCGTCGCCGGCCGCGGGGCTGCAATCGTTCGTCCCGGGCACGTCGGCCGCGGTCAGCACCGCCAGCACTCCGGGGGAGGCGCGCACCGCGTCGAGATCGAGGGAGCGGATGGCGCCGCGCGCGGGGGCGGCGGCAGGGACGGAGCCGGGGGCCACGTGCACCGTGCCCGCGGGTTCGGGCAGGTCGTCGATGTAGAAAGCGGTCCCCTGCACGTGGCGCGTGGCGCTGTCATGGGGAAGGGCGAGACCGACGCTTGCGCCCGCGCCGAGGTCCGGCCGGTCTGCGAGCGCGGCGTTGGTGATCGGCGGTCGCGGCATCATCGGCGGTCTGCGTATGTGGATTCGATGCGTTCGTTCACGACCTCGGAGCGTGCCACGCCGGCCTCGCGCCGGGTCCGAACCATCCGGGCCAACTGTCCGTCGATGATTGCGCGTGTGTTCCCGATTCGCAACTTCCGTCCTCCATGAACCACGACCACTCCTCTGTTCCGTGCGATCAGGGCCGATCGACGTGGCGCACCCGCAGCACCGCCTCGATGCAGATCGCGCCCAGCACGATCGCGCCCCCGGCCAGCGTGTACGCGCTCGGCACTTCGTCGAAGGCGGCCCAGACCCAGACCGGGGCGAGGACCACCTCGGTCAGGGTGAGGAAGACGAGTACGCCGGCCGGGACGAACTTGGCGCCGTTGAGGAACAGGGTCGCACCGGCGGCGGTGAGCAGGCCGCCGGAGGCAAGCGCGTAGAGCCGGTCCGGGGCAGTGACCGCCACGTTCCCATCGGCCATCGTCCAGCCGGCGGCGATGGTGAGCGCCGCTCCCAGGCACACCGCCGGCAGCATGTTGAGACCACCGCCCCAGCGCGCGACCACCGCGATCCCGGCAAAACCGAAGGTCGTCACCAGGGCAAACAGCGTGCCGGTCACGTCGCCGCCGGCCAATCCTTCCGACATCATCACCGCGACGCCGACCACCGCCGCGAGCATCGCACCGAGGGTGCGCGTCTCGATCCGCTCGCGCAGCAGCAGCCAGGCGCCGGCCGCGGCGACGAGCGGCGCGGAGGCCATGATGAACACCACGTTCGCGACCGTGGTATGGAGCACCGCGAGCACGAAGCAGGTGCCCGCCGCCGCATGGCAGAGGGCGCCCGCGACCGCCCGGTAGCCGGCGAGCCGGAACGCGCTCATCACCCGGCCCCGGCTGACGACCGCCACCACCCCCAGCATCACCACGAGCTGGCCGATGCTGCGCCAGAAGATGATCTGCGGGCCGCTCGCGGCCTCGATCATCCGCACCGCCGGCCCTTGCAGGCTCCAGAACACGCCGGCGAGCACGACCATCGCGATGCCGATCCGCCGGTGCTGCGCCCCGGGCGCATCGGGGGCGGGGCGGGCCGTATGCGTCGCGGTCATCGCGCGGGGCCGCGGGTTCGGCGCCGGAGAGGTGTGAGATGCATCATGGACCAGGCCGCCCGGCCGGAATCATCGTCGCCGATCGCGACCAGCCGCCCGCCGTCGCTGTCGCCACGTCTCGATCCGTACCGCATGGTTCGTCGAATCCGCACCTTCGGGCCTGATTTGCCCGAGATCGCCTTCCGGACGCATCCGGCGCACGTCCCGGATGCGGATGAAACGTCCCTGCGAGCCATACGGAAGCCCCTTGCCGAGCATGAGCGATAATGTAACGGCTCGGCTACCCGGCCACGCGCTCGACCGCCATTCATCAGGGTAAGGAATACGGACATCGGAGGAATACGTCACTTGCCTCGACCGGGACGCGGACTCATCATCCGCGCGCATATGTATCTCACTCTCCTGGGCCGGCCTGAGACCCGCACGCCGCGGAGGCATGTGCGGAGGATGCACCGGTGAGCGCCTGTCTCCGCCCGGAGAACCTGGAAGACGCACTTGCGAGCCTGAGCGAGCGACCGTATCGAATACTCGCGGGCGGTACCGACGTATATCCGGCCGATGCCGCCGCGGTCGGATGGGGGAAGCCGGGCATCGATCACCCGGACACCCTGCCGATCCTGGACGTCAGCGCCCTCGACGCGCTCTCGGGCATCCGCCGCTTTCCGGACCGGGTCGAGATCGGCGCCCTCGTCACCTGGACCGAAGCGATCGAATCCGATCTGCCGGCGTGGTTCGACGGCGTGCGCCTGGCCGCCCGGGAGGTCGGCGGGCGGCAGATCCAGAACCGCGGCACGCTGGCCGGCAACCTCTGCAACGCATCGCCGGCGGCGGACGGCGTGCCCGCCCTGCTCATCCTGGACGCGCACGTGCGCCTGCAAAGCCGCAGCGGCTCCCGTGAACTCCCGCTTGTACGGAACAAGACCGCTCCTCGTCCGTCTACGGCGCTGGCCGGGGCACCCGCGATTCCGCGCCAACGGTCGCCGCTCGAAGGGTTCATCACCGGTAACCGCCGCACCCGCCTGCGGTCCGACGAGCTGATGACCGCAATCATCATCCCCTCCCCCGCCGCGGATGCGCGTTCCACGTTTCTCAAGCTCGGCGCGCGGCGCTACCTCGTGATCTCCATCGCGATGGTCGCGGCCTGCCTGGAACTGAAGGAGGGGCGCATCCGCGACGCGCGCCTCGCCGTCGGAGCATGCTCCGAGGTCGCGCAACGCTTGAAGGGCCTGGAAGCCCGCCTTCAGGGCGTACCCGCGGTCGAGGCGCCGGACATGGTGCGGGACGAGGACTTCGCGTCCCTCTCTCCCATCGACGACGTGCGTGCCTCCGCCTCGTACCGCCGGTACGGCGCGCAGGTCCTGGTGCGCCGGGCGCTGGATGCGCTGACCTGCTCCGAAACGGCGAGACGCCGGAGGCTTGATACACCGGGCCGATCCGAAGAAGCAGGGGGCCGGGGACCAGGTGCGCCGGGCGGCCCCGAAGACACGGGATGCCGGGCGCTTGGCGAGCCAGCCCATCCCGAAGACGCGGAACGCCAAGCGCCGGATGCACCGGCCCGTTCCGAAGGCGCGGGACGCCAGGCGCTTGGTGCACCGGCCCGTTCCGAGGGCGCGGAACGCCAAGCGCTTGGTGCACCGGCCCGTTCCGAAGGCGCGGAACGCCAAGCGCTTGGTGCACCCGCCCGCTCCGAAGACGCGGAACGCCAAGCGCTTGGTGCACCCGCCCGCTCCGAAGACGCGGAACGCCAAGCGCTTGGTGCACTCGCCCGCTCCGAAGGTGCGGGACGCCAGGCGCTTGGTGCACCCGCCCGTTCCGAAGGCGCGGGACGCCAGGCGCTTGGTGCACCCGCCCGCTCCGAAGGCGCGGGACGCCAAACGCTTGGTGCACCCGCCCGCTCCGAAGGCACAGGACGATGACCGGGCGCGTGACCGGACCGGATCCTTTCCCTGCCGACGGGAGCATGACCGAATCGCACCGCTTTCACGTCAACGGGCGGGCGGTCGAGGTCGCCGCCGCGCCCGCTTCCCGGCTCACGCGCGTGCTCCGCGAGCATCTGGGACTGACCGGCACCAAGGTCGGCTGCGACGCGGGGGACTGCGGCACCTGCACGGTGCTGCTGGACGGCGAGCAGGTCTGCGCCTGCCTGGTGCCGCTCGGCCAGGTGCGGGGCCGCTCGGTCACCACCGTCGAAGGGCTGGCCGGGAACGGCGGCCTGAGCCGGCTGCAACGGGCGTTCCACGAACACGGCGCGGCGCAATGCGGGATCTGCACGCCGGGCATGCTGATGGCGGCGAGCACCCTGCTCGGACGCCTGCGGCCGCCCTCCGAGCCGGAGGTGCTCGACGCGCTCGGCGGCGTGCTGTGCCGGTGCACGGGCTACCGGAAGATCGTGCGTGCGGTGCTCGCGGCGGTGGACGGCACGACGGGTGATGCGGTGGACGGTGCGACAGGTGATGCGGTGGACGGTGCTACGGGCGATGCGGCGGACGGCGCGATAGGCGGTGCGACGGGCGATGCGACGGGCGATGTGACAACCGCCCCGGCCGACGCGGAATCGGAATCCCACCGGCGTCCGGGAGCCCACGACCAGCGATCCGTCCCGCGGGACACGGGTTCGGACGGTGGAAGCATCCCCGATCCGGGGCCGGGGTCGACCGTTGCACGGGAAAGGGTTTCGGGCGGCGTACCCGAGTCCACCTCGCTTCGGCCGGGGTCCGACCCGCAAGAGACGGACTCGGCACCGCTCGCCGATGGCGAACAGCCCTCATCATGGACTTCATGCGATCTTCGAGCTCGGAACGCAGATCCGCCGCCGCCCGCCGTTGACGGCCGGGCGGGCACGAACCCCGGTGCGCAAGACGCGGACGTCAAACGGTACGTGGGCTGCCGGCTCCCGAGCGTGGACGGTCCCGGCAAGGTCACGGGCCGGGCGGTCTTCGGCGCGGACGGTGCACCCGCCGGTGCGCTCCGGCTGCGGGTGGTGCGCTCCCCCCACGCGTACGCGCGCTTCACCCTCGGCGACTGCGCCGCGCTGCACGAGCGCCATCCCGGACTCGCCCGCATCCTCACCGCCGCCGACGTCCCGGGCGTCAACGGGTTCGGCATCTACCCGGAGGTCAAGGATCAGCCGGTGCTCGCGCCCGGCATCGTGCGCTACCGCGGCGAGGCGATGTTCGCGCTGGTCGGCGACGCGGACACCCTCGCCCGGCTGACCGACGATCGGCTTCCCATCCAATGGGAACCTCTCCCGGCCGTCTCCGACCCGCGCGACGCGCTCGCGGTCGGCGCTCCGCCCGTCAACCCGGACCGGCCGGACAACGTGCTCGCCCGCGGGCGCGTGCACGCCGGGGAAGTGCCGCCGCCGGGTGGGGGTCCGCCAGGCAGGGGCTCACCGGGCAAGGGCTTGCCGAATGACGGTTCGCCTGGCAGCGCTCTGCCAGGTGGAGGCAGTTCACCGGGCAGTCGCCCGCCGGGTGACGGCTCGCCGGATGCCGGCCCGCAAAGTGAAGGTTCGCTGAACAGCGATTCTCCAGGTGGCGGTTCACCGGGTAGCGGCTCGCCGGATGCCGGTTCGCCCGGCAGCGGTCCGCCAAGTGGCGGCAGTTCACTGAGCAGCGATGCTCCAGGTGGCGATTCCCCAGGCAACGGTCCGCCGGATGATGGCGGCGGTTCAATGGGCAATGGCCCGCCTGGCGACGGTTCACCGGGCAGCGGCTCGCCGGATGACGATCCGCCAGGCAGGGCCTCGCCAGCCGTCAGCCCGTCAGCCGGCGGCCTGCTGGTCGGTGGCCCGCCGGCCAGCGGGGACCTGATCGAGGCGAGCGGCGAGTTCGAGACCCCTTTTATCGAGCACGCCTACATCGAGCCGGAGGCGGGCTGGGCGCGGCGGATCGAGGGCGGCCGCATCGAGGTGACGGCGTGCACGCAGACCCCCTACATGGACCGGGACGAGGTGGCGAACGTGCTCGGCATCGCGCCCGGGCAGGTGCGCATCCGCCCATCGGCCTGCGGGGGCGGTTTCGGCGGCAAGCTCGACCAGTCCGTCCAGCCCCTGGTGGCGCTGGCGGCGTGGCTGCTGGACAAGCCGGTGTGCTGCACCTACACGCGCCCCGAGTCGATGGCCGCCACCACCAAGCGGCACCCTTCGCGCATTCGCGCCCGCGCGGTGGCCGAGCCCGGTGGGCGCCTGCTCGGATACGAGTTCGACGGGGACTTCGACACCGGGGCCTACGCCTCCTGGGGTCCCACCGTGGCCGGGCGGGTCCCGGTGCACTGCATGGGTCCGTACCGCGTGCCGAACGTGCGTGCGGAGGCGCGCGCGATCTTCACGCATTCGCCGCCGGCGGGCGCTTTCCGCGGCTTCGGCGTGCCCCAGGCCGCGATCGCGCACGAGACCCTGATCGACGAGCTGGCGGTCGCGTGCGGGATCGATCCGCTCGAATTCCGGCGCCGCAACGCGCTGCAGGCCGGAGACCGTACCGCCACCGGCCAGGTGCTGGAGGCGAGCGCGGGGCTCGTCGCCTGCCTCGACGCGCTACGCCCGCGCTGGGAGGCGTTGCGCCGGGAGGCGGATGCGTTCAACGCCTCGGCATCGGCCGCGGTTTCCGCCCCCACCTCGGTGTCCGCATCGATACCGATCGCAGATTCCGCCGCCACCTCAATGCCAGCATCGACACCGACCGCAGATTCCGTTGCCACCTCGATGCCCGCATCGACACCGACCGCAGATTCCACCGCTACCTCGATGCCCGCATCGACACCGACCGCAGATTCCGCCCCCACCTCGATGCCCGTATCGACACCGACCGCAGATTCCGCCCCCACCTCGATGCCCGCATCGACACCGACCGCAGATTCCGCCTCCACCTCAATGCCCGCATCGACACCGATCGCAGATTCCGTCGCCACCTCGATGTCCGCATCGACCCCGGCCTCGGTCTCCGCCGCCTCCGCCTCCGTGTCTGCATCGACACCGGCCGCAGCCTCCACCACCACCGCGACCGCGGCCGGTCCGCGCCGCCCGCACCGGCGCCACGGCGTCGGCATCGCGTGCATGTGGTACGGCTGCGGCAACACCTCGATGTCGAACCCCTCCTCGATGCGCGTGACGCTCTCCCGGGACGGGCAGGTGGTGTTCTACAACGGGGCGCAGGACGTCGGGCAGGGCTCATCCACGGTCATGCTCCAGATCATGGCCGAGGCCCTGGGCCTGCCCATCGAGCAGATCGACATGGTGGTCTCGGACACCGATCTGACCGAGGATGCGGGGAAGTCTTCGGCCTCGCGCCAGACCTTCGTCTCCGGCCGCGCGGCCCAACGCGCGGGCGCCGACCTGCGTGCGAAGGCCCTGGCCCTGGTCAACGCCGGGCCGGATGCGAGCCTCCGGCTCGACGGCAGGGAGTTGCGCATCACCGGCGGGAACGGTGTCGAACATACCGTCGCACTCGGGCGCTTGCCGGCCGTCGAGGGCGAGGACGTCGTTCTCGAAGGCCGGGGCGTGTTCGATCCGCCCACCACCCCCCTCGACGAGAACGGCCAGGGGATCCCGTACGCGACCTACGGCTTCGCCGCGCAGATCGCCAGCGTGGAGGTGGATCCGGAGCTCGGCACGGTGGCGCTACGCCGCATCGTCGCCGCCCACGACGTCGGCGCCGCCGTGAACCCAACGCTCGTCGAAGGACAGATCGAGGGCGGGATCGCTCAGGGGATCGGACTCGCCCTGATGGAGGAGTACGTGCCGGGGCGCACCGAGAACCTGCACGACTACCTGTTCCCCTCGATCGGCGACGTGCCGGAGATCGAATGCCTGCTCGTCGAGGACCCCGAGCCGCTCGGCCCCTACGGCGCCAAGGGGATCGGCGAGCCCGCGCTGATCCCCACCGCGCCCGCGATCCTCAACGCGGTCCACCACGCCACCGGGGTGCGCCTGCGCCGGCTGCCGATCCTGCCGCACCGTGTGCGCGCGGCCCTCGAAGCAGGAGGCCGGCATGGCTGAGACCCCGCGTAGCGGCCCCACCGGCCGCACCGACTGCACCGACTGCACCGACTGCACCGGCAAGTTCGCCACCCTCGACTGGACCCACTGGTACAACCACCACCGGCTCCTGGAGCCGATCGCATACCTGCCTCCGGCGGAAAAGGAGGCGTACTACTTCGACCAACTGCATGAGCCGACCATCGCGACTTGACTCAAGCAAATCACTCTCCGGGAAACCCGGGGCGGTTCAGACAGAACGACAGAAACCAAGGCGCTTATCGGCAAGAGCGGTTTTTGATTCCGGCTCACAGCACGATTGACAGCCCATCAGAGAGCCCCTATTTTCCGCACCATCGACGACACTCTGCATGAGGCCATGCCGATGCTCGTGAAGTTCTCCCAGGACATTATTCCGCTGACGGATCTGAAGACCAATCCCGGTCGCGTCGTGAAACATGCTGCGGAATCACGTCGCCCGGTACTGGTCACCAGTCGTGGGCGTGGCGTTGCGGTCATGCAGTCCGTCACGGAGTTCGAGGCGGCCGAGGACGAACGCGCTTTCATGCGCGCGGTCATCGCGGGGTTGTCCGATATCGAAGAAGGTCGCGAATTCTCGCTGGCTGAGGTCAAGTCCCGGCTCGGTCTCGAATAAGTCGTGCCGGCAAGAATCCGCTTTGCAGGCTCAGCACTGGCCGACCTCGCAGATATCCGGGAATGGTATGTCAGCGAAGGAGTGCCAAGTGTGGGACTTCGTGTGACACGTGCAATCATGGAGCGCATCGAGCACCTCGCGTCCCACCCCGACATCGGGCGCGTCGTACCGGAATTCGGGCAAGTTTCGCTCCGGGAACTCATCCATCCTCCGTTCAGGATCGTCTATCGGCGCGACCCGGACGCCGTGCGGGTCGTGCGGGTATGGCGTAGCGAACGCAGACTGCGGCTGACCGATGATGGAGAGGATGAATCTTCTTGAATCGACTCATCCTTCCGCACCGCGTGCGCGAAGGCCTTGAAGCGGGAGGCCGTCGTGGCTGAAACCCCGGCGACCGGACGCGACGGCCGTACCCACCGCGGCGATCCCGGCCTCACCGGCACCAACCCATCCACTGGCCTCACCGACCGCTCCGCTCCGACCACCGCTCGCACCGACCGCACCGGCAAGTTCGGCGCCCGCGAGGAATCCGGGATCGTGCGCTGCGACGCCTGCCCCATCCTGTGCCGCATCAAGCCCGGAAAGCTCGGCGCCTGCGACCGCTACGCCAACGAGAACGGCAGCCTGGTGCGCACCGATCCCCTGGTGCTGACCGAGCGGGCGCTCGACGCGGGCGCCCCGGTGGTGCCCTTCGCGGGCGAGGCCATCGCCGACTGGGACGGCAGGGCCTTCACCAGCGACCGCACCTTCGTCACCGGCATCGGCTCGGGCACCACCTACCCCGACTACAAGCCGGCACCGTTCATCGTCGCCGCCGAGTACGAAGGCGTGGACACGGTCACCGTAGTCTCCGAGGGCATCTTCTCCTACTGCGGCGCGAAGGTGAAAATCGACACCGACCGCCATCTCGGCCCCGAATGCGCCACCATCCGCGCCGAGGGCGAGCCGGTCGGGCACGTCACCACCGCCGAATACGGCTCGCAGATGCTCGCCATCGGCGGGGTGAACCAGCTCACCGGCGGCACCCGCAAGGCCGGGCGGATCACCTGCGAGACGCTGCTCGCGCTGTGCAACCGCGAGGCGGTGGAGCTGGCCATCGACGGCGGGGCCACGGTGGTGGCGCAGGCCGGGCGCGCGCCGCTGGTGAACGGCGTCGAGGAGCGGCGCATGAGGGCCGGCTGCGGCTCGGCGACCATCGGCATGTTCGCCCGGCAGTGGCACGGGCACGTGGACGAGGTGATCGTGGTGGACGACCACATCACCGGGGTGCTGACCGAGCACCAGGCCGGGGCCTGTCTGGGCATGGCGCCGGCCGGCGTCCGGGTGCGGGGACGCAAGTCCACACCGGGCCGCTACTTCCAGGTGGCGCGCCCCGGCACCGGCTGGGGCGGGACGGACGTGACCGAGCCGCTGTCCATCATCCGGCGCATCGACCCGGCGGTGGCATGGCCGGGGATGCGGGTGCTGCTGACCACCACCACCGGCGAGGACAGCCTGTACTGCCTCCTCGACGAGGACCGGAAGACCTTGCAGCCCGCGCCGGTCCCGGATGCGGTGCGCCGGGTGGTCGAGCGCATCGGGGAGAACTGCGAGCCGTCGCTGTGCTCGGTGCTGTTCATGGCCGGGGCGGGTGGATCGTTGCGGGCCGGGGTCACCGAGAACCCCATCCGGCTGACCGATTCCATCAAGTCCTCGGCGGCGCGGGTGACCATGGGCGGCGCGCCGGTCTACGTCTGGCCGGGGGGCGGCATCACCGTGCTGGTCGACGTCACCCGCCTGCCCGCCAACGCCTTCGGCTACGTGCCGACCCCGGCCATCGTGGCGCCGATCGAATTCACGCTGGCGCTCGCCGACTACGAGGCGCTCGGTGGGCACCTGGACCACGCGATCCCGTTCTCGGAGGTGCTTCCGGAAACCGGCGGGGAGGCCGACGTGCGACCCTGGAACGGCGCGAACCCCTGGCCGTGGAAGCCGGTGGCGGGGCGGTGAGGAATGGATTGGTACTTGACGAAATAGACTGAATAGACAAGACTTGCCCGACGAGAGTGCGCCATCGCGAGAGGAGATTGTGATGCTCGTGAAAAACCGGAACATCGGGGAACTGACAGCCTTGGTGCATGACGCCGCCGAGGGCCTGAGCGCCCGCGCAGTGGCTGTATTGGTGGCGCATCCGGATGCCGTGCGGTCGGCCTTGGCCGTCGCGGCGGATTCACTCTCCGTGAAGTCCGCAAGGGACGAAGACGAGCAGGAAGCCGAGATCATCGGGGACGCGGAAGCGCCGGTGGTTGTTGACGCCAAGGAAGCCAATCGGCGGATCCTGGTGCGAACCCGGCCTGGCGGGGAGGGAAAGCTGTTGACCTCGGACGAGCTTGCCGCCCGGGTCGGGCTCAAGACCCGTCAGTCAGTTCACGACTGGCTGAAGCGGGGCAGGATCATCGGGTGGCAGGGAGCGAAACGCGGACATGTGTTCCCGGCCGCACAGCTCGATCGACACGGTCGTCCGCTGAAAGGACTCGACAGGATCATTCCATACTTCGACGACGGCCATGCGGCGTGGGGCTGGCTGACGACCCCGCGCCCTTCTCTTGACGGGGCAAAACCGATCGCTTTGCTGCGCAGAGGAGAGATCGATCGGGTGACGGCCGCCGTCGAAGGAGATGTTCAGGGCGACTTTGCGTGAACACCGGCTACGATCCGGCCCGCATCCGAAAGCGGCTTCGGGCAGTCCGGGTCGAGCGGATGTATCGCCTGATCCACCGCAAGCACGGCGACCGCCCGCTTGACACCATTGCCGTACAGAAGTGGACCCCGATTATTGGACAGGCCGATAAATGTCCTCCGCTCCCGTTGGTTCGCCAGCTTCACGCTGGCGCTCGCCGACTACGAGGCGCTCGGCGGGCACCTGGACCACGCGATCCCGTTCTCGGAGGTGCTTCCGGAAACCGGCGGGGAGGCCGACGTGCGTCCCTGGAACGGCGCGAACCCCTGGCCGTGGAAGCCGGTGACGCAGCGCTGAGCCCTCGCGCCGCGGCCCGGCACGCCGGGCGGATACGGTGCCGGCGCCCCCCTCATTCGATTTCATCGCTCGACTCGCCGCCCTCGTTCCACGACCGCGCGCCCACCTCACCCGCTACCACGGCGCCTTCTATGAATCTCAAGGCGGGATGGCGGGTGCATGACATTTTGTGCCACGATTCACACTCCAATAAGCAATGCGAGAAGCACTTCGATGACGATGCTCAGCATTCGGCTTTCCGATGAGCTCGATGCCCGGCTGAACGCGGAATCCAGGTCCGCCGGCCAACCGAAGTCCTTTCTGGTGCGCCAAGCCCTGGAGCAGTTCCTGATCCGGCGAAAACGTGAGCGCTTCCTGGCCGGACTGACCCGGGCGGCTCGGGTGCTGGATGCCGGCGAGGCGCTGGAGGTCGCGGCCGAGGCCTTGCCCTTGGACAATGAAGCCCTGGACCTGACCGAACGTCCGAATCCGTCGGATAAACGGGTTTCGAAGTGACGAGGCCAATCAAGAGAGGGCAAGTGTGGGTCGCGAACCTGAATCCCAGTCGTAGCGCCGAGGCCGGCAAGATCCGCCCGGTGCTGATCATCCAGGGAGACTGGTTGAGCGAGGCCCAGTCGCGCACGGTGGTCGTCCTCCCACTCACTACCGGCGTCCGTCCCGAGACGGAACCACTCCGCGTCAGAATCCGATCGCGCGACGGTTTGCGTGAGGATTCACATGTTCTCGTGGAGCAACCCCGTACGCTCGATCGCGCAAGGATTGGCGACGGCCCTCTGACGGAACTTTCAGCAGACGAAATCCGGCAGGTTGAACAGAGCCTGCTGGCGGTTCTGGGCATATTCCGCGAATCGTGAGCACCGTGCAGATCCGCGCCCATGGGCATGGCTTGACGGCCCGCGGCGCGGTCGTGAACGCCGCAGCGGGACAGTGTTCGCGACGCGCTCGAAGTCATCGGGGCCGAGATAGCCCAGGGCGGCATGCCGACGGGCCGGGTCGTGCCGGCGTTCGATGAAATCGGACCGCGCTGTCTTCGCCTCGGCCTGGATGCGAAACGAACGCCGGACGAAGAGCTCGCGGGCGGGTCCTTCGCCGTCCGGGACGGCGGGGCTTTCAAGAGGGACCGCGCCTTCGTCACCGGGCCGCTCTCTCAATCATCCGCAGCGACACGGCGAGCCCCTGGCCGTGGAAACCGGTGGCGGGGCGGTGAGCCCTCGCGCCGCGGCCCGGCGTGCCGGTACCCTCGGATCATGACCCCGGCCTGGCCACGCATCGTCCTGCACGCCGACATGGACGCATTCTACGCGGCGGTCGAGCAGCTCGACCGGCCGGAGCTGCGCGGCAAGGCGCTGCTGATCGGAGGGACGGGACCGCGCGGGGTGGTGTCCACGGCGAGCTACGAGGCGCGCCCGTTCGGGGTCGGCAGCGCGATGCCCATGGCCGTCGCGCGGCGGCGCTGTCCGCACGCGATCGTGCTCCCGCCCCGCTTCGAGCGCTACCAGGCGGTCTCGAGGACGGTGATGCGCACCCTCGGCAACTTCTCGCCGCTCGTCGAACCCCTGAGCCTCGACGAGGCGTTCGTGGAGATGACCGGATGCGGGGCGTTGTTCGGCGAGCCGCGGGCGATGGGCGAGGCGGTGCGCCGCGCGGTCTTCGAGGCCACGAAGCTCACCGTCTCGGTCGGAGCCTCCACCACCAAGTACGTCGCGAAGGTCGCCAGCGATCACCGCAAGCCCGACGGAATGACCGTGATCGGCCCGGACGAGGTGATCGACTTTCTCCATCCATTGCCGATCGATCGGCTCTGGGGGGTGGGGCCGCGCACGCGCTCGCGGCTCAAGGCGCGGGGGCTGGACACCATCGGCGACGTCGCGGCGACCCCGCTCGATACCCTGGAGCGCTGGCTGGGCAGCCTCGGCGCCCACGTGCACGCCCTCGCACACGGACGCGACGACCGTGCGGTGATCCCGGAGCGGGACGCGAAGAGCATCGGCTCGGAGAACACGCTGGACGCGGACGTCATCGGGGAGGCCGCCATCCGCCCCTGGCTGCTGCGGGCCGCGGACACCGTCGCGCGCCGGCTGCGCGGCGAGGGACTGAAGGCGGCGGGGGTCCGGGTAAAGCTGCGCACGTCGGATTTCCGGCTGCATACGCGGCAAACCGTCCTCCCCGGCGCGACCCACGCCACGCGGCCGATCGTCGAAGCGGCGGAGTCGTTGCTGCGCGAGTTCGACCTCGGCGCGCCGGTGCGCCTCGTGGGCGTCGCCGCGTTCGACCTCCGGGAGGGGGACGGCGGCCACATCCATCAGCTCGATCTGTTCGACGCCCCGCGCCGGGAGCACGACGAGCGGCTCGACCGGACCCTCGACGTGGTGCACGAGCGCTTCGGGGAGGGCGCCCTCACCCGTGCCCGGCACCTCGACGCGGACCTCCGCCCCCGGCGTTGAACCGTGCGCGGCCTGCCGTACACGATCGGGGCGGTGGTGCGGTCGCGTGCGAAATTCGGAGAAGGCGTCCTCGCCCGTGCCCGGCATCTCGACGCGGACCTCCGCTCCAGGCGTTGAACCGTGCGCGGCTGGCCGTACACGATCGGGGCGGTGGTGCGGTCGCGTGCGAAATTCGGAGGGCGTCCTCGCCCGTGCCCGGCATCTCGACGCGGACCTCCGCTCCAGGCATTGCACCGTGCGCGGCCTGCCGTACACGATCGGTGTGGTGGTGCGGTCGTATGCAAAATTCGGAGAAGGCGCCCTCACCCGTGCCCGGCATCTCGACGCGGACCTCCGCTCCCGGCGTTGCACCGTGCGCGGCCTGCCGTACACGATCGGTGTGGTGGTGCAGTCGTGTACGAAATGACGAGGAACGGTTCACGGTGGAACTCATCATGCGCAGCTTGCCGTACACGATCGGGGCGGTGGTGCGGTCGCGTGCGAAATGAGGGGGGCGGTTCACGGTGGAACTCATCAGCAGCGCCGGCGCCGATGCGGCAGCACGAGCCGGCTCGCACGTATCCGCGCTCGCCGACGGCGCGACCGCGTCACGGCTGGACGGCGACCGCCTCTTCCTGCAGCACGGGCCGATCAACCTGGTCGTTTACGCCGATGGTGCCGCGAGGGCGGTCGAGAGCGCATACCGCGCACTGATCGACGCCTTCCCCGGCTGGCTCGGCGCGCTGGTCGAGGAGCTGCCGCGCCTGCGCAGCCCCGAGTCCGCACGCCTTGCGCCGCCGGCCGGAACGATCGCGCGTCGCATGACCGCCGCGGTACGGGCCTGCACGAGCGGGTTCGCCACTCCGATGGCGGCGGTGGCCGGGGCGGTGGCCGACGAGGCGGTGGCGGTGCTCGCGGCGCGGCCGGGGATCGAGCGGGCGTACGTGAACAACGGCGGAGACGTCGCCCTGTACCTCGGCCCCGGAGCGCGCCTGTCGGTCGGCGTGGTGCCGTCGTTGCGCGAGGCGGCTCCCCGCGCGCGCGTCGAGATCGCATACGATTCCGCCGTGCGCGGCGTGGCGACCAGCGGATGGCAGGGCCGATCGCACTCGCTCGGGATCGCGGATGCGGTCACCGTGCTCGCGCGCAGCGCCGCGCTGGCCGACGCCGCCGCCACCCTGATCGCGAACGCGGTGGACGCCGATCATCCCGGCATCCGCCGCGTGCCGGCCCGCACCCTCGACGAAGACAGCGACCTCGGCGACCGCCTGGTCACGGTGGCGGTGCCCGAGCTGGACGCGGAGACGATCGGCGCGGCGCTCGCTGCCGGGGCTCGCAAGGCCGGCGCGCTGCGGGACCGGGACGTCATCGAAGGGGCAGCGCTCACCGTGCAGGGACGCTGGCGCGTGCTCGACATGCCCGGCCTGGCGGCCCCGGCACCCGAAGCGCCGCCGGCCCGCGTACACCGATCGGCCATGGTGGCCGGGACCCTCGCATGAACCACCGTTCCGGACATCGGTCCGTGCCCGACCTGCCCGCCCCGGCGGCCCCGGCACCCGAAGCGCCGCCGGCCCGCGTACACCGATCGGCCATGGTGGCCGGGACCCTCGCATGAACCACCGTTCCGGACATCGGTCCGTGCCCGACCTGCCCGCCCCGGCGATCCCGGCACCCGAAGCGCCACCGGCCCCCACCCACCGGCCGGCCATGGTGGCCGGGACCCTCGCATGAACCACCGTTCCGGACATCGGCTCGTGCCCGACCTGCCCGCCCCGGCGGCCCCGACACCCGAAGCGCCGCCGGCCCGCGTACACCGGCCGGCCATCACCAAGGCACGCCCATGAGCCACCGTCTCGCCGGCGTGGACGTGGGCGGTACGTTCACCGATCTGCTGTACCTGGACGAATCATCGGGCGAGGTACGGCTCGCCAAGGTCCCGACCACCACCGGCAACCAGGCGTTCGGGGTGCTGGAAGCGCTGGACCGGGCCGGGGTGGATCTCGCGTCCCTGGACCTGCTGGTGCACGGCACCACCACCACCACCAACGCCCTGCTGGAGCGCAAGCTCGCGCCGACCGGCCTGATCACCACCCGCGGGTTCCGCGACGTGCTGGAGCTGGGCCGCCGCACCCGGCCGAAACCCTACGGGCTGACCGGATGGTTCGAGCCCCTCATCCCCCGCGAACTGCGCCTGGAAGTGGCCGAACGCATGGACGCGGAGGGCCGCGTGGTGGTCCCCCTGGACGAGGAGGCGGTGGCCCATACGGCGCACGAGCTGCTCGCGCGGGGATGCGAATCGGTGGTGATCCACTTCCTGCACGCCTACCGCAACCCCGAGCACGAGCGGCGGGCGAAGCGGATCGTGACGGCGCTCTGGCCCAACGAATACATCACCGCCGGCCACGAGATCCTCTCCGAATACCGCGAGTACGAACGCGGCACCGCCGCCGCGGTCAACGCCTGCGTGCAGCCGATCCTCGCGCGCTACCTCTCGCGCCTGGTCGAGGAGCTCGCGACCCGCTCGTACCGGCGCGACGTCCTGGTCATGCGGGGCAACGGCGGCACCGTCTCGGCACGGGTGGCCGCGGACAGCGCCGTGAACACGGTCATGTCCGGCCCCGCCTCGGGCGTGATCGCCGCCGCCCGCACCGCGGCCGAAGCGGGCTTCGAGAACGTGATCACCTGCGACATGGGCGGCACGAGCTGCGACGTGGGACTCATCCGCGAAGGCGTGCCGGCGGTCAGCTCGGAGCTGGAGGTGGAATACGCGGTGCCCATCCACGTGCCGATGGTGGACGTGCACAGCATCGGCGCGGGCGGCGGCTCCATCGCCTTCGTCAACGAGGCGGGGCTCGTGCAGGTGGGGCCGGAGAGCGCCGGCGCCTCGCCAGGGCCGATCTGCTTCGGCCGCGGCGGCGAGCGGGTCACCATCACCGACGCCAACCTCCTTCTCGGCCGGCTCAACCCCCGCACGCTGCTGTCGGTGGAGCGGCCGGTTCCGCTCGACGCGATCGCAACGCGGTTCGAGGTGCAGATCGGCGCGGTGCTCGGGATCGGAGCGGAGGAGGCCGCGGCGGCGGTGCTGCGCATCGCCAACGACCGCATGGCGGGGGCGTTGCGCATGGTGTCGCTCGCGCGCGGACACGATCCGCGCGACTTCGCGCTGTTCGCGTTCGGTGGCGCCGGCCCGCTGCACGCCGCCGAGTTGGCGCAGGAGCTGGGGATCCCCAAGGTGATCGTCCCTGCCCGTCCCGGAATCACGAACGCGCTCGGGTGCATGGTCGCGGATCTGCGCCACGACTATGTGCGCACGGTCAACACGCCGCTGGCCGCCCTGGACGTCGAGACCGTCCACGAGATCCTCGCCGGGCAGATCCGGCACGGAAGCGAGATGCTCGCGCGCGAGCGCGTCCCCTTCGATTCGGTGCGCGTAATCCACGCCGCGGACATGCAGTTCCAGGGGCAGAGCCACATCCTCGGCGTGCCGCTGGCGACGGCGACGCCGGCCCTCGACGAGCTGCAAGCACTCTTCGAGCGGGCCTACTGGAAACGCTTCGAGGTCGAGCTTCCGGAGATCCGTGCGGTACTGGTGAACCTGCACACGGCGGTGCTCGGGCGCCGCCCCGGCATCACGCTCGCGGCGCTGGCCGGCGGGGGAGGCGCGAGGGACGAGGCCGGGAGATCCAGGGGTGTGCAAGCGGCCGGCAGGCGCGACGCCGGGCACGAAGCCGGACAACCGGCAAATGGAGCACACGCGCCGCCGCCCGAGGGGCACGGCGCCGGCCGGGAGGCTGTGGAGCGGCGCGACGTCCTGTTCCCGGACGGGCGCCACGAGACCCCGATCCTCCGGCGCGAATCCCTCGGCCCAGGCCACGCCCTGGAAGGACCGGCGGTCATCGAGCAGCTCGATACGACAACCGTGCTGCCGCCCGGCTTTCGCGCTGCCGTCGATGACGCCGGCAACCTGATCATCCACGTCCCGGCCCCGTGAGCGGTGACCGATACGGAACGACCGCCATGAAACGGCGCCGCATCCGCCACCCGTCTCGAATTGCGAAGGCGTCCCTCCGAGAGGCCGGTCGGGCGAAGGCATACCGGGAGTACACTGCTTCGTCCCGCGCAAGGAGAACGACCGTCATGCACCAACCCGCCACGACGCACGTCGGGCCTCTCGGCTCCACCATCCATGTCCTGCGCGCCGATGCCGGGACCATCGCCGAGCTCGCCGCCATCGACTGGGACCGCTGCTTCCGCCGGGTCTGCCTCGACCCGGTGCGCGGGGTCATCGCCCTGACGGCGCCCTCGAACCTCCACGAGGACCTGACCAAGATCTTCGATGACATCGTGGACGCCGCGGGGAGCACCCTCGCCGGTGCGTCGAAGGGGCTCCGCAGTCCCCGACTTCGCGGACGAGGCGAGCCGCCCGGCACAGGGATGGAGCCCGACTGCGCGTTCTACGTCGGCAAGCGCGCCAGAGGTTATCTCGCGGCCCTGACCGAAGGGGGGGAAGCGGCGGCCGAAGCCTTCATCGAGCGCACCGCGCCCGATCTGGTGGTCGAGGTCGAAATCACGAGCGCCGACGCGGGCAAGGCCGAGCGCTACGGGGAGATGGAGGTACGGGAGCTGTGGCGGCTGCACGGCCGCAAGGGCACGAGGGAGTTGCGGGCGGAGTTCCTCGCCCTGGGTCCCGGGAGCGCGCCGCGCAATCTCGCCGCCTCGGAAGTCCTCCCGGGACTCACGCCGGACGACGTATGCGATGCGGTGGAAGGGGTGCGGCTCAGTCCAACCCTCGCCGAGCGGATGGAGGCGGTGGCCCGGATCGTGCGCCGCCGGCAACGCGCCAGCGTGCAGGTGCGCGAGGAGCGAGCGCCGTATCCCGCGCATCCCTTCCAGGCGGAGAGCGACGTGACTCCTGGATGAGCAAACCTGCATCACAGGACGCGGACGATTCGGGAGATGCCGACGTCGATGCTGCTCGTCGCGTTCGACCGGGTCCGACACGAAAGGATGTGCTTCAGGAAGCGCCTCGCCTGCACGCCCGCACCCTTACGATGATCGGTGATGAGTACACGACCCGTATACGCGCAATTGCCTATGAAATGTGGAGAAAAAGTATGTTAGATTGGATGAATCGTATCAACAAGATGTCATTTGACTATCTATGCTCATCGGGCAAGTGACCGAAAAGTCACACATTCCCGAGGAGGAAAACATGAAATCGCTTCGCAGTATTGCGCTCGGTCTGGCCATCGGCCTCGGCGGCGCGGCGACAACGGCAGCCGGCGAGCTGACCATCGCGACCGTGAACAACGGCCACATGATCGAAATGCAGAAATTGACGTCCGTGTTCGAAGAAGCCAACCCGGGCATCACCGTGAAGTGGGTGACGTTGGAGGAAGGCGTCCTTCGCCAGCGCGTGACCACCGACATTTCGACGAAGGGCGGCCAGTTCGACGTCATGACCATCGGCATGTACGAGGCCCCGATCTGGGGCGAGCGCGGCTGGCTCGAACCGCTGGAATTCGGTGCCGACTACGGTGTCGACGACATCCTGCCGGCGATGAGGGGCGGGTTGTCCCACGACGGCACGCTGTATGCGGCGCCGTTTTATGGCGAAAGCTCGATGGTCATGTATCGCAAGGATCTTCTGGACGCGGCGGGGATGGACATGCCGGACAATCCGACCTGGGGCCATGTGCAGGATGCGGCGGCCGCCATGACGGATCGCGACAACGGCGTTTACGGCATCTGTTTGCGCGGAAAGCCGGGCTGGGGCGACAACATGGCCTTCCTGACCACGATGGCGAACTCCTTCGGCGCCCGCTGGTTCGACGAACAGTGGCGACCGCAACTGGATAGTCCCGCCTGGAACCATGCGGTGAGCTTCTACGTCGATCTGCTCACCAACCATGGCCCTCCGGGATCGGAGGCCAACAGCTTCAACGAGATCCTCGCGCTCATGAACGAAGGCAAGTGCGGAATGTGGATCGACGCCACCATCGCGGCCAGCTTCGTCACCGACCCCGGTCAGTCGAAGGTCGCCGACAAGATCGCTTTCGCGCAGTCCCCTGTTGCCGTGACTTCCCGCGGCGCCAACTGGCTTTGGGCCTGGGCATTGGCAGTGCCGTCGGGGACCAACCAGGCGGACGAAGCAAAGACGTTCATCGAATGGGCGACCTCGCGGGAGTACATCGAGCTTGTGGCCGCCACCAATGGTTGGGGATCGGTTCCGACCGGCACCCGAACCTCGACCTACGAGAATCGGAATTTCCTGGATGCGGCGCTCTTTGCCGAGGCCGAGCTGAAGGCAATCCTTTCGGCGGACCCATCGAACTCCACGCAGGATCCGACTCCCTACACCGGCGTCCAGTTTGCTGCGATACCGGAGTTTCAGGCGATCGGCATCGCCGTAGGTCAGCAAATGACCGCGGCTCTGGCCGGGAAGGTATCGGTTGCGGAGGCATTGGAAAACGCTCAAGACATCGCGGATCGCGAGATGCGCAAGGCGGGCTACTACTGAATCGCCGTACCCGGCTCGGCAGCCGCACATCCCATCATTGCCCCGGGATCGCTCGACCCCGGGGCGTCATCCGCTCCCCCGTTTCATCTCCGGATGGGACCGAACGTCCCCCGACAAGGCCGTTGCTCCATGAGACCCGCGCATACGTCTCCATCAACGCACATCCTTGACGTTCTGAAAATTCGACTCGATCCTCCGGCGCATCGCACAGTACCGCTGCCGTGTACGTGTCCTTGCCGCCCCCCCACCCGACATGCGCACCGGGGCATCGCTTCCGGAGGACGTCAATGAACCGGGCCTTGGCCAGATGGCTTCAGGCGCCGGGCATCGTCCTTCTCGCGTTGTGGATGATTGTGCCTCTGAGCATGACGCTCTATTTCTCGACGATCCGCTATCACCTGCTTTATCCCGAACGAACCGGCTTCATGGGGTTCGACAATTACGAGTTCTTCGGAACCGATCCGGCATTCTGGCCCGCCTTGGGCAATACGCTCGGCCTGGTCGGATCCGTCCTGGTCATCTCCGTCGTTCTCGGGCTGGCGATCTCCATCCTGGTGGACCGTCCCTTCCGTGGACGCGGCATTGTCCGGGTCATGCTGATATCACCCTTCTTCATCATGCCGACCGTGAATGCATTGCTGTGGAAGAACATGATGATGAATCCCATTTACGGCCTCCTGGCGGTGGTTGCGAGGGTGTTCGGACTGGAACCGGTGAACTGGCTGGCCGACTACCCGCTGTTGTCGATCATCATCATCGTGAGCTGGCAGTGGACGCCGTTCGCGATCCTGATCTTCATCACTTCATTGCAAAGCCAGGACACCGAGCAGAAAGAAGCGGCACTTCTTGACGGTGCCGGGTTCTGGGCGCGGTTCTGGATGCTGACACTGCCGCATCTGGCTCGTCCGATCGCCGTCGTTCTCATGATCCAGATGATCTTCCATCTGTCCATTTTCGCCGAGATATTCGTCACCACCGGAGGTGGGCCCGGAACCGAAAGCACGAACCTCACTTTCATGATTTTCAGTCAGGCGCTTCTGCAATTCGACATTGGAGTGGCCTCGGCAGGCGGGGTGTTCGCGATCATTCTGGCCAATATCGTTGCGGTCTTCCTGATCCGGATGATCGGCAAGAATCTGGTGGTCTGAGCAGATGAACGATACACAAAGGGCTCTCTGGTCCGAACGTGCCGCGATCACGGCGGCCTGGGTCGCCGGCATCCTGATGTTCTTCCCCATCTTCTGGATGGCCCTGACGAGCTTCAAGACCGAGCTCGAAGCCATCGCGGTGCCGCCGACCATCATCTTCGATCCGACGCTGGAGAACTTCTCGCTGATTCAGGAGCGGACCGACTACACCGGATTCGCCTGGAACTCGATCATCACCAGCGTTGGCGGGACGGCGTTGGCGATGGCAATAGCGGTACCCGCGGCGTATGCGATGGCATTCTTTCCGGGTCGCCGCACCAAGGATGTTCTGCTTTGGATGCTTTCGACCAAGATGCTGCCGGCCGTCGGCGTACTGATGCCGATTTACCTGATCAGCCAGAAGCTCGGCCTGCTGGATACGCGCATTGTTCTGGTGGTAATCTATGCAATGATCAATCTTCCCATCGTGATCTGGCTCCTGTTCACCTACTTTCGGGAAATTCCGAAAGAAATTCTTGAAGCCAGTCGAATGGACGGCACATCGACCTTCAATGAAATCGTCGAAATCGTGATACCGCTGAGCTGGGGCGGTGTCGCTTCAACGGCCCTGCTCAGTATCGTGCTTCTGTGGAACGAAGCATTCTGGTCGATCAACCTGACCTCTTCCGATGCGGGAACCCTGACGGCCCTGGTCGCGTCTTTTTCCAGTCCGGAGGGCCTGTTCTGGTCCAAGCTTTCGGCGGTTTCGACGGCCGCATGTGCTCCGATCGTCGTTCTTGGCTGGTTCTGCCAGAAGCAACTGGTTCAGGGCCTGACGTTCGGAGCAGTCAAATGAGATCTTGTGGAGCACCCTTGCAGCCGGTGACTGCTCCGGCCGCATGAACGCATCGACCATCGGCGGCGACGGCTGTGACATGTCGAGGCAGGCGATGCCGATCATTCAGGCCGAAATCGAAGTCGTCGACCGGGCAACCGAAAGCATCCGCTATCTCGAACATGGATGGCCCACCGATCTCTGCCGCTGGCATGCCCACGAGGAGTACGAGCTCCATCTGGTCGTGCGGACGCGAGGCAAGGCATTCGTCGGCGATTACATCGGAGAGTTCTCGCCGGGGAGCCTTTTCCTGACGGGCCCGAATCTTCCCCACAACTGGATCACCCACGACATCAAAACGCCCCCGGTCGAGATCAGAGACATGCTTGTTCAATTCAACAACAAGAGTCTGCGGGAATTGATCGCGGCGTTTCCCGAGTTCAGCGAGCTATGGCCGATGCTGGACATGTCGAAATCGGGCATCGAGTTCATCGGTTTCGACCCGACCGAGGCTCAGTCCCGAATGGCCGGTATCCGGGACGCGCACGGGGCCGAGCGGATCATCGCCTTCCTTTCCTTTTTGAACGCCATCAATGCGCACGATTCAAAAAAGACCTTGTCGGTGTTGAAATCATCGCAACCGAACCGCAACAGCAGGCAGGCAAGGATTGGCAAAGTGGTCGATCACATCGTCCATCACTATGTCGAAGAGATTTCTCTGGAGGAAGCCGCGCAAATGGCGGGCATGAGCCTGTCCACTTTCTCAAGGAACTTCCAAACGACGACCGGGAACAAGTTCGTGGAGTTCGTCAACCGCGTCCGTGTCGGTCAGGCCTGCGGCATGATCTACGCGACCGACGATCAGATATCTGCGATCTGCTACAAGGTCGGCTTTCAAAATCTGGCCAACTTCAACCGGCAATTCCTCAAGATGAAGGGAATGACTCCGACCGAGTACAGGAGGATCGCCCGCCGCGAACTGGTTTCTGATCCAGCGGAATCGGGCAGAGTCGTCCGATGAATTCAGGATCGGCGTATCGGTTGAAGAGCTCGACCTATGACCGGTCCGACTGCAATACCGGCATCGTGCACTTGGGATTCGGCGCATTCCACCGGTCTCACCAGGCTGTCTACGTCGACCGTTACATGCAGGAAACCGGCGATCTGCGATGGGGTATCGCTGCAATCAACCTGCGCCCGTGCGACTCCCGGAACTTTGTCCGCGACGTGGACGCCCCCAGAGGCTATGTCCTCAAGACGATATCGTCAACAGGGGAAACCGGGTTTCAGGTTGTCCGCTCACATGTCGATTTTGTGGACTGGTCGAACGACTCGTCGCGGGCGGAGCGGATATTGGCGGAAACCAGTGTGCGCATGGTGACGATCACGGTCACGGAAAGCGGCTACCATCTTGATGATGAAGGGAATCTGGACAGAAGGGATCCCGTGATCGCAGAGGAGCTGTCAGGGCGGAATCCCAGATCCGTCTATGCCTACCTGTCCATCGGCCTCAGGCGACGGATGAATGCAGGCGCCGGTTCCGTTTCGGTTCTTTGTTGCGACAACATCCGCCGCAACGGCAGGATGCTTCGGATGAATCTGATGTCCTACGTGCGCGCGCTCGGAGACGGCGACCTGGCCCATTGGCTTGCCACCAACGCCAGCTTTCCATGTTCGATGGTCGATCGGATCACCCCCAAGCCCAAGCTCGAACATACCGAGGAGACACGGAAGTTGTTCTCCTGGCAGAGCGGACGAACGGTGATGGCGGAGGATTTCACCCAATGGGTGCTGGAGGACGATTTTGCCGGGCCTCGGCCGCAACTGGAGAAGGTCGGCGTCACCCTGACCGGGAACGTGGACCCGTACGAAGAAGCCAAGATCCGCATACTCAACGGCGGACACTCCTGCCTTGCCTACCTTGGAGCGCTGTCGGGCCACCATACCTTCGACCAGGCGATTGCGGATCCCGAGCTGTTCGATCATTTCTGGGGATACGAGACCGAAGAAGTGCTTCCAGCATTGGACATGCACCTGCCCTTCGACAAGGAAGATTACCTGGGAAAAATCGTCGCCCGATTCCGCAACCGGAATATAGGCGATTCCCTCGAGCGCATTTGTGCGGACGGCTTCGCGAAATTCTCGATTTTCATCAGGCCGACGCTTGAAGGGTGTTTTGCCGCGGGACGAAGGCCGCATCGCGGAATCCGATCGGTAGCGAGCTGGTACGTCTTTGCGCGAAGGGTTCTGAGCGGAAAGCTGCCCTGCAACTACGTCGAAGCGAGAATGCCCACCCTCGAACCGCTGTTGGCCGAAGGGAATTTCACGTCCTTCGCCAGATCGGAGTTGCTATGGGGGAACATGCCGCACCAATACCCGGAATTTGAATGTATTCTCAAATCGAAGATAGAAGAAGTGGAAACGACATGGCCAACGTGAAAATCCGTGATCTCCGCAAATCCTTCGGATCCGTCGGGGTTGTCCACGGTGTGGATCTCGATATCGAGGATGGAGAATTCGTCGTATTCGTAGGCCCCTCGGGCTGCGGGAAGACCACGCTCCTCCGCATGATCGCCGGCCTCGACGACATCACGGACGGAACGGTGGAAATCGGGGGAACCGTCGTCAACGACGTGGCGCCGTCCAGAAGGGGCGTTGCCATGGTATTCCAGACGTATGCGCTTTACCCCCACATGACCGTCTACAAGAACATGGCCTTCGGGCTGAAGCAGGCGAAGACGCCGAAGGACGAAATCGACCGGCTCGTGCGCGCCGCCGCGGAGGTTCTGCAAATCACGGATTACCTGGACAGAAGTCCAAAGAATCTGTCAGGCGGACAGCGGCAACGGGTCGCAATCGGGCGCGCTATCGTACGGGCGCCGGAAGTGTTTCTTTTCGACGAACCGCTTTCCAACCTCGATGCGGCTCTTCGCGTTCAAACCCGGATCGAGATCGCGCGGCTTCATGAGCGCCTGGGGACGACCATGATTTACGTGACCCATGATCAGGTCGAGGCCATGACCCTGGCCGACAGGATCGTCGTCCTCCGGGATGGGCAAATCGAACAAGTCGGCGTTCCGATGGCTCTGTATGAACGACCGCAGAACATGTTCGTCGCGCAGTTCATCGGAAGCCCGAAGATGAACTTCTTCCGCAATTCCGATATCGATGCGGGATCCCGGGCACGTTTCAATCACGAAACGACGCTGGGCGTCCGGCCCGAACACCTGCGCATCTGCGATCAGGAGCCGGCTCTGGTCAGCGGAAGGCTCGAGTTGATTGAACAATTCGGTGAGTACGCTCTCGCTTATCTGATCACCGACGAGGGAACGGAGTTCACGGTGAAGCTCGATCTGCCGCCGTTCGACTACGTCGGAAAACGAATGAGCTTCGACACCTCGATCCAATTGATGCATACCTTCGACACGAAGACAGGGGAGAGAATACGGCAGCAAGGGATCCAGCGCGGTTGACGGTGAATTCATCCCGTCGGCGCTCGGGAGGGTTGCGACCGGCGGACGGCAGGGTCGCTCGCATTCACCTGGGTCACGGGCGCGTGCTCGCGCGCGGCTGCGGTGCTCGGGTGGCCTGAGCCGAGCAAGTCATCCTCCGGGATTCCCAGGGCGGTTCAGTCGGGCTTCGTCGATGGCAAGGACCGGGAGCCGAGGTCTCTCGCCGGTGCCTGAACACCCGCGGCCCCGCCAAGGCCTGCGCATGAAGTCGCAACCTCGATCGCTTATCATCATCCTGCCCGTTGATCGCGCGCGAGTTCGAACGGTGATGGACTTCGAGATCAACCCCGCGACGTACCGATGGTCGGTCCGGCTGTTCTCGATGCTGCGCCGCCTCTTCAGGATCAACCTGAAGCTGCACGAGGTCGGCGACAAGCTCGCCGAGGGCGACATCTTCCTCTTCAACCACTTCGCGCGATTCGAGACCTTCATCCCCCAGTACTTCATCTACGTCGAGACCGGCGCGTACTGCCGCTCGGTGGCCGGAGCCGACTTCTTCGTCGAGGACGACCCCTTCTCCAACTACCTCGCCGAGGTGGGCGCCGTCTCCAACCGGCACCCGCGCCTGCTGCCCTTCCTCGCGGGGGAGATCCTGCGCGGGCGCAAGGTGGTGATCTTCCCCGAGGGCGGCATGGTGAAGGACCGGCGGGTGCTCGGCGAGGACGGCGACTTCAGCGTGTACTCGCGCAAGGCTCGGGAGTGGCGCCGGCACCACACCGGTGCGGCGGTGCTCGGGCTCGCCCTCGATACGTTCAAGCACGCGGTATGCACCGCGGCCGATGCCGGACGCTCGCGGCAGCTCGAAGCCTGGGCCGAGGGGTTCGGGATGCCGGACACCGGATCGCTGCTCGCCGCGGCGCGCAAGCCCACCTGCATCGTGCCCGCGAACATCACCTTCTGGCCGGTGCGCATCGGGGACAACCTGCTGCGCAGGGGCGCGGACATGCTCGCGCGCGGGCGGCTGACCCGGCGGCTTTCCGAGGAGCTGCTGATCGAGGGCAATCTCCTGCTCAAGCACACCGACATGGACATCCGCTTCGGAATGCCGTTGCGCATGGAGTACTTCCGGGGCTGGATGGAACGGCACCTGGGCGAACGCGTGCTGCCGGAGATCACCGCCATCGACGACTGCTTCGCGCTCGATGCGCCCGGCCGGCACTGGACGAGCCACGTGCTGGGACGGCTCATGCGTGGATACGCACGGCAAGCCCGCGACGAGTGCATGCGACGGATGTACGAGGGCGTGACCGTAAACCTGAGCCACCTCGCATCCCGCCTGATCTTCGAGCGGATCGAGGCCGGCGAGCGCGAAATCCCGTGCGCGTACTTCCACCGGCTTCTCTATCTGGCGGTGAAGCACGCGCAGCACGAAAGCGGCGTGCGCCTGCACCGCAGCCTGCGCAACCCCGAGTCGTACGGCGGCCTGCCTGAGGGCCGTTCGCGGGGCCTCGCGCGCTTCCTGAGAACGACGCGCAACAGCGCCCTGGTGGAGCGGTCGAACGGAAGTTACCACTTCCTTCCGAAGCTGCGCGAGGAATCCGGGTTCGACGAGGTGCGACTCGAGAACCCGGTGCTGGTCTACGCCAACGAAGTAGCGCCGATCCTCGGCGTGCGCGATGCGATACGGCGCGCCCACGCCGACAGTACACGGCCCGACGACGGAGAGATCGCGAAGCTGCGCTTCGACGACGAACGCCTCGAATGGGCCTGGGATCGTGAGGCGTTCTCCCGCGAGCGCCATTCCGAGCTGAATGCGAAGGAGACCGCCACCGAACCGGGCGAACCCTTCCTGTTCCTGCCCGCGGACCTGCCGGCCCCGCTCGGGGTCGTGGCGGTGCATGGCTTCCTCGCCTCGCCGGTGGAGATGTACGGGCTCGGCCGGCGGCTCGGCGCGCATGACCTCCCCGTGGTCGGCGTGCGCCTCAAAGGGCACGGGACCTCGCCCTGGGATCTGCGCGAGCGTAGCTGTGAAGACTGGCTGGACTCGGTACGGCGCGGGTACGCGATCATGTCCGCGCTGGCGCAGCGGGTCTGCGTGGTCGGGTTCTCCAGCGGCGGCGCACTCGCGCTACTGCTTGCCGCCGAGCATCCCGGGAAGCTCGCGGGGGTGATCGCGGTCAACGTGCCGCTGTACTTCCGGAACCCGAACATGAAGTTCGTTCCCCTGGTGCATCGCGCCAACCGTCTGGTGCAGTGGGTATCGTCGTTCGAGGGGGTGATGCCCTTCCGGGCGAACAAGTCCGAGCACCCGCACATCAACTACCACCACATGCCGGTGCACGGGCTGTTCGAGCTGACCCGTATGGTCGCCGAGCTGGAGCAGCGGTTGTCCGCGGTCCAATGCCCGGTCGATCTGATGCAGGCGAACCGGGACCCGGTGGTGGTCCCCGAGAGTGTGTACCGCATCGCCGAGAGGCTCGAAGGCACCGAACCGGTGGTTCGAATGATCAAGGCTGCCCGCCACGGGATCGTGAACGAGGACCTCGGCGGCACGCAGGAGTGCATCGTGCGGCGGGTGCTGGAGCATCGGGCGCGGGATGACGTGACGTAGTGACGGTTTCTGAAATGAGTAGTTGCGGGAAACGCTGCCAAGGAGGAAAACCGGAGATATCGGCACCCGTCCTGGTTACCGGGACCAAGCGTCCAGCAACAACCCCGGCACCTGATCGGAATCCTGTGTGCTTCGTGTGGCCAAAGTGACATCGTGCACCAGTGCGGTAGCAGCGATGCGGAGATCACGACTGCCCGCCCACAGCCGCATCGCGCGTAGAGCCTGAAATTGCCGTTCACATGCCATGTCGAACGGCACGACGGGAATGGTGGCAAAGAAACGCATTGTTTCCAGCAATTTCTCATAAGCATGAACGCGGCGCTCGCCTTCTGAACGACGAGCAAGCATGGCCAGGCGCCCACGGAACATTTCTTCCACTGTCACGGCACTCACCGCTACCTCCCCAGCGGCAAAGGAGGCCAAGCGGGTGCGTAGCGGACCATGCCCTCGTTCATGCAAGCTCACGTGGTCCGTATCGAGGAGCACACGGATCATGCAGGTGAATCGTCAGCACGCTGGCGTCGAAGCTCTTCAAGGAACTCGGGGAAGTCCGGATCGGCAGCCGAACGCCCGAACGTCCGGAGCCAGGGGTTGTCAGGCTCCTCGCCCGGGACAGCCACATGGATCACCTTGGCGGCAGCAAGCCAGTCCCCAAGGGTCTCCGTGACCTGGGCAACGGCTTCCTCCTGGCTGGCCGCCACGACCCTGGCTTCCGGGATGCCCAAGGGTTGGGCCACGTATCGATGTGCGGATTCCGCTCGGATGACGACAGGATAGTTCATCGGATCGATCGTCCACGGGAAGGCTGCAAGAGGGTAGCGGTCGACCTGATCCCCGTCCATCGCCCGGCCGTCCCCGAGCGGTACGTAACCCTGTCCACGGTGACTTGCGCCGCACCTGCGGCTACCGGGGAGATACCTCAACCGAGCACATGGTTCGGCCAGAGACCGAGCCGGTCGCGGTCGACAAGCTTCACGTCGCGTTCCAGCGCCGGTTTCCGGGCGCCGTCGGTGAAGCCGCGGGCAGTGGATTTCAGGAGTGCTTCATGAGTTGGACCGCACCCCTGTGGGGTTGAATGACGTGCGCGCCACTCCGCTTCGCTCCGTGGACAGCCCCCCATATGACGGAGTTCGTGTGTCCTGCAGGGCAGGAAAACCCTCGCTCCGCGCCGTGCCGATCGCCCGCCGTGCCCAGGTTGAGGGAGCGCATCCAGGTGACGCCGAACGGCGGGCGGCCTTGCCCGCCTCCCCAGGGCGCGCCGCCTACCAGCGCACCCGCCCGCGCAGCATCAGGCCGTGCCCGGCGCGCTCGGTGCGGCTCTCCCGGCGCTCGCCTTCGAGATCCAGCTCGAACGCCGGGCCGTGCAGGAAGCGCGCCCCCAGCCGGTAGCCGCGCGCGCCGCCCTCGGACAGTCCAAGGCCGCCGTAGGGGGTCAGCACCCCGGCGAACGCCGCCAGGCCATAGCCCATCTCGGTGTCCAGCCGCGCGGCCGGGAATGCGCCGTTCGACGCGGATGCGCCGGTGGCGGTCAGGGTCCAGGCGGCGGCTTGCGCGGGCACGGTGGGGGTGCCGGCGAGGGTGCCGCTGCTCCTCGCATCGGCCGGGGCGGTGTACCCGAGCCCCTCGGGCAAGGCCGGCGCGAGCGCATAGGCGAGCGGCCCGTCGCCGCCGGTGGCCGCCGGCAGGACGAGGGGGTCAATCTCCAGGTCCTGCACGTAGCGCTGCGGTGCGACCGCCGCCTCGCCGAAGGTGGGCCTCGGGTCTTCGTAGCCCACCGCAAACGGGGAGAGCGCGGTCACTCCGGAGGCGCACACCAGACCGCGGTAAGCGCCCCGGGAACGGCGCTATTGACGCGGATTGATAAGGGGGCCTTGGAGCGGGTGTCGAGTGAGGGTATCGGAGTCGAGCCGGGTGGGCAGCAGGGCTTCGACCTCGGCGAGTGATTGCGCCTTGGGCAGTTCGGTGAACACGTGGCGCAGGTAGGCGTAGGGTTCGAGTGCGTTGGCCTTGGCGGTTTCGATCAGCGAGTAGAGCCGGGCGCTGGCGTTGGCGCCGGGCACGGTATCGGCGAAGAGCCAGTTGCGTCTTCCGAGGCAGAACGGGCGGATGGCGTTCTCGACGGGGTTGGTGTCGATGCCGTAGCGGCCGTCGTCACAGAAGCGCACCAGCGCGTTCCACTGGTTGTCGAGGTAGCGCATGGCCTTGCCCAGGGGGCCGGAGGGCAGCACCTTGGGCAGGGTGTCGTCGAGCCAGGCGCGCAGGGCGTTGAGCACCGGGACGCTCTCGGCCTGCCGGGCGCGGTGGCGCTGGTCGGGAGGGGTGTCGCGGATGCGGCGCTCGATGGCGTAGAGGGTGCGGATGCGGTGCAGCACGCTCAGGGCACGGCGCGCCTTCGCGGGTGGGGCCGGAGGCAGCTTGTTCGGATTCAGGCCGAGGCTTTTGAGGGTGTCGGTGAACCCGCGCCGGGCATGGGCCCAGCACGCCAGGTGCACCAGCCCCTGCTCGCGCACCGCCGGGGCATAGCCGCTGTAGCCGTCGGTGTGCAGCGCGCCGGTGAACCCTGCAAGCAAGCGTTTGGGGACGTCGCCGGCGCGGGTGGGGTCGTAGTCGAACAGCACGATGGGCGGTTCGGGGCCGGCGCTCATCTGCGCCCAGAGTTGGGACTTCGATTGCGCGCCCTTGCCGGGTTCTTTGAGCACCTGCACGGTGGTCTCGTCCATCAGCAGGTAGGGGCGGTCGAGCAATTCATCGCGCAGCAGGTTGATGAGAGGGACCACGAGTGCGCCGGCGCGCACCATCCACGTCGCCAGCGTGGTGCGCGAGAGGTCGACCCCGAGACGCTTCAGTTGCTGGTGCTGGCGATACAGCGGCAGCGCATCGGCGTACTTCGCGGTGGCCACGTGGGCGAGCAACCCGGGGCTGGCGAGGCTCCTGGGCAGCGGCTGTGCGGGCATCGGGGCGGTGCGCAGATGCCCCTCGCAGTGCGGGCAGCGATACTTGCCACGGACATGGCGCAGCACCCGCACCTGGGCGGGGATGATGTCGAGCTGCTCGCTGACCACCTCGCCGAAGCGTTCCAGCTCGACCCCGTGATGCGGGCAGGTCCGCTCGTCGTGCGCCAACGGATGCTCGATGTCGATACGCGGTAGGGCGTCAGGCAACGGGGCGCGCTTCGGTGTGGCGCGCCGATGGGCGGCGACCTCGGTGCCCGGGGCGCTCTCGGGCTCCTGCGCCGCGCTGGCCTCGGCCTCGTTGAACAACCCGAGCTGCCCGTCGGGGAGCTTCTCCGAGGACGGTGCGAAGCGCCGGGCCAGCAGCAGGCGCACCTGCGCTTCCAGGTGCTCGATCCTCGCATCGCGCTGTGCGATGGCCGCGTCGCGCTCGGTGAGTGCGGATTCGTAGCGACGCACCAGCGTGTGCAGCGAGCCGATGTCGTGGGGCAGCGCTTGCCCGAGGTTCGACACCGGGGCGGTGACCGGGAGCGTGTTCATGAACCATAGAATAATGACTCGCGACACGTCGCGTGATCAGATGTTCTTATGGTGCGATCAGTGCACCTT
Source organism: uncultured Gammaproteobacteria bacterium (assembly GCA_958295465.1). Lineage (GTDB taxonomy): Bacteria > Pseudomonadota > Gammaproteobacteria > HK1 > HK1 > HK1. The sequence continues at coordinate 3,658,371 of OY282353.1, read as the reverse complement.
ATGACCGTCAGTACATTGAGGCGTAGTGCAAGTGCTGATGCGGGCGCATGCGCCACAGGTCGTAGCCGTCGAGCAGGAAGTTCAGTTGTGCCCCGCTGAGGCTGACCACCGCGTCGGCGCGGCGCGGCCAGGCGAAGCGCGCACGTTCCAGGCGCTTTTGCCACAGCACGAATCCGCACCGCTCCCAATACAGAATCCGGCACTGGGTGCGCCGGCGATTGGTGAACACGAACAACTGGGTCGAGAACGGGTCCATCGCCAAGGTGTCCTGCACCAGCGCGGCGAGTCCTGTCATCTGCTTCCTGAAGTCGACCGGCTCGACGCACAGCCACACGTCGATGCCCTCGTTCGGCGGACGAATCATGACAGCCGGCTCGCGCAATCGAGCACCGTGGCGCAGGCCGCGTTCTCGGCGTGGGCGGGGACCTCGACGACGACGCCGTTGGGCAGATGCACCCGAAACGCGGCGCTGCCCGTGGACAGGTGCACCGGCACGAAGGTGGGCGCCGCCGGGGCCGGCTCGGTAAGCACACCACGGCGCTTGAGCGTCGAGTGCGCGTTGTACAGTGCGCTGACCGACAGCCCGTGCTCCTGTGCATAGGCTTTCAGCGTCTGTCGTTGTTCACGACAGGCGCGCAGATGGTCGAGCCAGAATCGGTCGCGCGCCTTGGGACGCGCCCTTGAGTGGGCTCTCGCCTGAGCCATCACTGTCACCCTCCCACAGGACATTGGAGGGTGCACCGTGGCACGAGCCACACAGCTATGGAATTACGTACTTCTCCGGGCGCTTACAGACCGCGGGCCGCGTCGTCGCGCGAGCGCGCCACCGCCGCCCAGCCGCTCGCGCCGTAGTGCAGCAGCCGCAGCCCCCGCTCCCCGGCCTCCGCGCGCAAGGCCGCGACCACCGGCAGGCAGAGCTCCACGCCCCCGGACGGGACGGGCTGCGCGGCCACGTCCACCACCGTGCGCCGGTCGGGGTCTTCCCCGAGCCCGAAGCGGGCGCTCTCGAAGGGCACGCCGGGGGCGGGCGAGGCGAAGCGCAGCACCAAGTCCCGGTCGAGCGCGACCGGGAGGATGACCAACCACCCCCGCCGGCACGCCGTCGCCCACCACCACCGTCACCGTGTGCCCGTTCACCGTGCGCGTGGTGGTGCCCGGCCCGCCCGTCTCCACCCGCAGGGCCGCATCGTCGTCGTTGGCAATCGTCCCGGTCCCGCTCGCGGCGGCGAGGGTCGCGTTCACCGGGGCGCTCAACGTCACCACCACCGTCTCGTTCGCCTCGTCGAGCGCGTCGCCGGCCATTCGCTTGGTGCGACGTCGAAGTGTCGTCCCAGGTTGAGCAAGGTGCGTTGGCGCACCTTCGAGCCGATGCGCTCGGAGCGCACGAGGCGGAAGGTGAAGGACTCGCCGATGCTGCGGGTACGGGTGCGCCGGATGAACATGCACACACGGTAGCGGGGGGCGGGTCAGGCGCAAGACATCAAATACGTTATATGGCACTACATCTGCTTCCTCGACGACACATCAATCACCTACACGCGAAAATCGGCGAAATCGCGACGAATCCCCACCCAATCGCGGCTCGCAGTGGTAAAGATGGGCTAACTTGTTTTCCGATCTGGGAGTCTGCGCCGCAGAAAGATAGCCCGGCCCGGAACGATGCTGTAGGGGCGACGCATGCGTCGCCCCTACCGACGGTGATGTCCCCGTGTTTGGCGACACCGCGGTACGGCGCCAATCCAACGACCGACCAGTGCGGGCGCCGGTACTCCGGCGCGTAAGGGGTAGCCGAAGCGGCGGCGGTCCGTCGAGGGGCATCACTGGAACTTACGCAGCAGTCATTCGGCAGGCCGGGCGGAGAAGCGGCGGCGGTCCGTCGAGGGGCATCGCTGGAACCGCGCTTCCGCGCCATTGCGGGACTCCGTCGACGGTGCGCGACTCGAAGCAATTGCCTCAGCCCCGCTTCCCGCCGATGAACGCCTCCAGCGCCGCAACACGCGCTTCCGCCCTGCATCTGTTCGGAGGATGGTGACGAGGGGCGCTACGCGTTCGGGGACTCGCGGCGCGTGAAGCCTTCGAACAACCCTTCCAGCCGGGCCATCCGCTCGCGAAGGTCTCCGATGTCGCGATGAATCCCGCCGATGTCGCGGCGGAGCTCTCTCAGATTCGGGACGATGAGTACACCGAGCGCGATACCCGTGCCGATGATGGTGATGACAAGCGCAATCGTATCGGACGTCACGGCGGCGCTCCGGTGCGCGGGCTCTGGAGAGGATAACACCGCAGGCAGTCTTGTCCCATGAGACATGAGCCTGAAGGGGTGGTGCGAATCCCACCAGAGGTGAGCCTGACCGAGGGGGTTTCGGGATCATCGGAGGATGATCTCGAGACTCGACGTCGAACGGCTGCGCACCATTGACGAGTTGCGCGATTTCATGGCATGGGCGGTTGCAGGCTGCGCCGGGGTCAAGCGTCCCGGGAAGGAACGCGGCGGCAAGGAGGGGCGGCGGCGAGGCTCAGGCGCGCTCTGCCGCGAATGCGGCGACGTTGCGTTCCTCCCGGCTGAACTCCACCCCGACCAGATGGATCGGCTGCCCGAGACGGCGGTACTTGTCGGCATAGCCCTTCTCCTCGAGCTGCGCCATCGCGGTCCCCTCCGGCTCCTTCCCCACCGTCTTGAGCTCGAACAGGTAGACCTGATCATTGAATAACACCGCCATGTCCAGCCGCCCGCGGCTGGTGCTGTCTTCCACCCGCACGTCCAGACCCGCGGCGGCGAACCAGGAGTAGAACACGCTCGCGTAGTAGCCCTCGTAGCGGGCGATGTCGTTCTTCGTATGCCACTGGTAGGGGATGCCGGCGAAGAACGACCGGAACAGTGCATCCAGCCCGTCGAAATCGTTCTCCCGCAGCAGTTGGCGGAGGCGAAGGTGGTCCTTCGTCCGGTGCGACCCCTCCGGCGTCATGGCCCGGAGCAGGCTTCCGTTCAGGCTCTGGCGCACCTCGCGGTTCGGATACTCCAGCCGGTAGAGGGTCTCGCCGTCGAAGTCCTCTTCGCCGGCGATCGTCAGGTAGCCGGTCTGGAACAGCAGCGCCTCGGTGGCCATCTCGTCCACGTCGAAGGCGGACAGCAGGGCGTCGGTGCCCATCATGCCGTCCAGCTCCGGGGAGGCGACGCGGCGGCGCAGCAGGGTGTCGATGAGGAACCTCGGCGTCCCGGTCTCGAACCAGTGGGCCTTGAACTCGCGCTGCCGGAAGAGGAGCAGGATGTCGAAAGGGTTGTAGACCTTCTCCTTGCCCCGCCAGCCATAGCCGTTGTACCAACGGCGGATCTCGTCGCGATCCAGGCCCGGGAGCTCCGGCGCGAACACGGTGTCCAGGTCCCGTTCCGTGTAGCCGCAGATGGCGGAGTACGCCGGGTCCAGCGTAATGTCGATGAGGTTGTTCAGGCCGGAGAAGATGCCCACCTTGGAGAACTTGCTCACCCCCGTGAGCAGCGTGAACCTGACGTGCGCGTCGCTGGCCTTGATGGCCGAGTACAGTCCGCGTAGCGAGTCACGGTTGGCGCGCGCCAGCTCCGGCTTCCCCAGGGCATCCAGGATCGGCCTGTCGTACTCGTCGACCAGGACCACCACCCGCTGTCCCGTACGCTCGTGCAGCGTGGCGAGCAGGCGGCGGAAGCGGGCCGGGCCGCTGGAGTAACGGGATTCGATGCCGGCGCCTTCTTCGACGGCATCGAGCTGCGCCCCCACGTCTTCGCGCAGGTAGTCCGGGTCGTTGAAGTCACCGGCGCTGAAGTCGAGCCGCACGACCGGATGGCGGACGGACCAGTCCCAGCGGTCGTGGACGTCCAATCCCTCGAACAGCGGCTCGTTACCCTCGAACAACTCCTTCAGGGTGTCCACGAACAGGCTCTTGCCGAAACGCCGCGGACGTGACAGGAAATAGTGGGTGCCCTCCTCCACCAGGCGCCGTGCGTAGGCTGTCTTGTCCACGTAGTAACACCCTTCCTCACGGATCGTGCGGAAGGTCTGGATACCGATGGGCAGCTTGCGCCTCGTCATGGGCGCACCATAGCCCCCGCCTCGGAGGCCGTCAAAGACGAGCCCGGAGGGAAAAGCGCCATCTTTTCGACATGTTGGAGGTCAACCGCCCGACCCCGTGATACACCGGGGACAGGAGGTCGCAGCCCTTGGAGCTGAAGGTCGGCAGATCCGGCCGGACCGCGATGGGCTCCTTCGTCGCAACGATCTGCTTCATGGGAAAGGTCCGTCCGCGCCGATCACCCGGTGGAGTGGTCCCGAATCAGCCGCCGACGCGCCGGGCGAGACGCCCGCGTCCGTCAGGATGCGCCTCCCCGGGACGGGCCGCCTACCAGCGCACCCGCCCGCGCAGCATCAGGCCGTGCCCGGCGCGCTCGGTGCGGCTCTCCCGGCGCTCGCCTTCGAGGTCCAGCTCGAACGCCGGACCGAGCAGGAAGCGCGCCCCCAGCCGGTAGCCGCGCGCACCGCCCTCGGACAGTCCAAGGCCGCCGTAGGGGGTCAGCACCCCGGCGAACGCCGCCAGGCCGTAGCCCATCTCGGTGTCCAGCCGTGCAGTCGGGGATGCGCCGGTGGTTCCGGCTCCGGTGACCCCGGCGCCGCTCCCGGCCCCGGCGCCCTCCCACAGCCGCGAGAGGCCGCTTCCGGTGTCCCCATACGAGGGCGCCAGACGCAACGACGGCCCCCGGCCCGAGGCCGGTTCCAGCCGCACCGCCCCGCCCACGCTCCAGTCCTCCGTCGCGCCCTCGTGCGCGAGCAGCACCCGGCCCGCCACGTCCGCGCTCAGGCCCAGGGCCGGGTGCGCGTAGTCCAGCCCGCCCCCGAGCTCCACCCCCGCCCCGGTCTCGCCGTCGCCCCCGTCGAGGCGCATCCCCAGTTCCACCGAGGGCGTGAACGCCGCGCCCCCGCCCAACGCGAACGCCCGCGCGCCTTCGGCCGCCACCCGCAGCCGGTGGGTCCTGACCGCAAGCCCCGCGATGCGCTCGCCGTTGTCCTCGACGGCGAGCCGCGTCGTCCACGCCTCGCCCTTGAGGTCCACGGTCACCGGGCCGAAGACCCCCGGCCCCTCGCCCGAGAGCACCCGCACGCTCCCGCCCGCCGCGGCGCTGCGCAACGTGCTGTCGCTCGTGTGCCGGCCCGCCTCGCCGTCGGTGAGGGTGACGTCGCCCCGGCCGTAGCCGAGCGACGCCCAGGCGTGCGTCCCCGCCGGCCATGCCCACCCCACGTAGGGATGCGCGCTCGTCATCCGGCTCTCGTACTCGCCCTTGACCGTCTTGCCGAGGGCTTCGGCGGACGTGTCGGTGTAGTCGAAGCGCCCCTTGCTCACCGAGAGTGCGAGTCCGGCCAGTCCCCCGGCCCCGAAGCGGGTGTCCATCCCCAGGTGCGCGCCGAACAGGTGGCCGTCCCAGTCCACCCCGCTACCGTCGCCGTCTGACAGGCTCCGGTAATCACCCGCGCCCCAGGCGGTCACGCGCGCCCCGGCGCCCGTGGCGGGGCCGTCCCCGGAGAGCGCGAGGGCGAAGCGCCGCCCGGCGAGCCCCTGCTTCCACGACCACGTGCCGTCCTCGAGGGCCTGCTCGTTGGCCTGGAGGAGGCCGGCGAACCCCGTGAGCACGTCCGCGGGGGCCATCGCGCCGTGGGCGCCGGCCCCGTCCCCGGAGAGCGCCTGCCCGATGCGCCCGCTCACCGCGTCCATCGTGCTCGCGGTCATCGCCCGGGAGAGGTCGGGCAGGAGGGCTTCGTTGACGCCCTTCAGGCGCACCCGCAGGCGGTCCAGCACCTCGACGGTGAAGGTGAGCGTCGCGGTATCGCCGTCGGCGTCGGTGGCGGTCAGGGTCCAGGCGGCGGCTTGCGCGGGCACGGTGGGCGTGCCGGCGAGGGTGCCGCCGCTCGTCGCATCGGCCGGGGCGGTGTACTCGAGCCCCTCGGGCCAGGCCGGCGCGAGCGCATAGGCGAGCGGCCCGTCGCCGCCGGTGGCCGCCGGCAGGACGAGGGGGTCAATCTCCAGGTCCTGCACGTAGCGTTGCGGCGCCACCTGTGCATCGCCGAAGCTCGGCGCCAGGTCTGGCGCCACTTCGACGGTGAAGGTGAGCGTCGCGGTATCGCCGTCGGCGTCGGTGGCGGTCAGGGTCCAGGCGGCGGCTTGCGCGGGCACGGTGGGCGTGCCGGCGAGGGCGCCGCCGCTCGTGGCATCGGTCGGGGCGGTGTACTCGAGCCCCTCGGGCAAGGCCGGCGCGAGCGCATAGGCGAGCGGCCCGTTGCCGCCCGTCGCCGCCGGCAGGGCGAGGGGGTCAATCTCCAGGTCCTGCACGTAGCGTTGCGGCGCCACCTGTGCATCGCCGAAGCTCGGCGCCAGGTCTGGCGCCACTTCGACGGTGAAGGTGAGCGTCGCGGTATCGCCGTCGGCGTCGGTGGCGGTCAGGGTCCAGGCGGCGGCTTGCGCGGGCACGGTGGGCGTGCCGGCGAGAGTGCCGCCGCTCCTCGCATCGGCAGGGGCGGTGTACTCGAGCCCATCGGGCAAGGCCGGCGCGAGCGTATAGGCGAGCGGCCCGTCGCCGCCGGTGGCCGCAGGCAGGACGAGAGGATCAATCTCCAGGTCCTGCACGTAGCGTTGCGGCGGCACCTGTGCATCGCCGAAGCTCGGCATCAGGTTCGACACGTCCGGCGCCACCTCGATGGTGAAGGTGAGCGTCTTGGTGTCGCCGTCGGCGTCGGTGGCGGTCAGGGTCCAGGCGGCGGCTTGCGCGGGCACGGTGGGGGTGCCGGTGAGGGTGCCGCCGCTCGTGGCATCAGCCGGGGCGGTGTACTCGAGCCCCTCGGGCAAGGCCGGCGCGAGCGCATAGGCGAGCGGCCCGTCGCCGCCGGTGGCCGCCGGCAGGACGAGGGGGGCAATCTCCGTCCCTTCCCGGTAGCGCTGCGGTGCGACCGCCGCATCGGCGAAGGTGGGCTCCAGGTCGCCGTAGCCCACCGCGAACGGGGAGAGCGCGGCCACTCCGGAAGCGCACACCAGACCGCGGGCCGCGTCGTCGCGCGAGCGCGCCACCGGCGCCCAGCCGGCCTCGCCGTAGTGCAGCAGCCGCAACCCCCGCTCCCCGGCCTCCGCGCGCAAGGACGCGGCCACCGGCAAGCAGAGCTCCAGCCCCCCGGACGGGACCGGCTGCGCGGTCACGTCCACCACCGTGCGCCGGTCGGGGTCTTCCCCGAGCCCGAAGCGGGTGCTCTCGAAGGGCACGCCGGGGGCGGGCGGGGCGAAGCGCAGCGCCACGTCCCGGTCGAGCGCGACCGGGAGGAGGACCACCACCCCCGCCGGCACGCCGTCCACCACCACCATCGTCACCGTGTGCCCGTTCACCGTGCGGGTGGTGGTGCCCGGCCCGGTCGTCTCCACCCGCAGGTCCGCATCGTCGTTGGTCACTGTCCCCGTCCCGGCGGCGGCGGCGAGGGTCGCGTTCACCGGGGCGCTCAACGTCACCACCACCGTCTCGTTCGCCTCGTCCGTCGCGTCCCCGGTCACCGTCACGGCGATGGTCTGGCTCGTCGTCCCCGGCGCGAAGGTGAGCGTCCCGGCGGGAATCGCCGTGTAGTCGGCGCCCGAGGTTGCGGTGCCGGTGCCCGCGTCCGCGTAGCCCACCGTCACCTGCCTGCCGCTCGCCGCGCTCAGCGTCACCGTGAACGTCAGGTCCGCCGAACCGCTGTCCCCCTCCATCACGCTCGGTGAGTCGATCGAAACCGTCGGCGCCCCGTCGTCGTCGGTGATCGTCCCCGTGCCGGTGGCCGTCCCAATGATCGCGTTCGCCGCGTTGCTCAACGTCACCACGACGGTCTCGTCCGCCTCGTCCGTGGTGTCGCCCGTCACCGACACGTCGAAGGCCCGGCTCGTCGTCCCCGCCGCGAACGTCAGCGTGCCGCCGGTGATGGCCGTGTAGTCCGTCCCGGAAGTCGCGGTGCCGCCGGTCCCCTCCGCCCAGTCCACCGTCACCTGCTGGCCGCTCGCCGCGCTCAGCGTCGCCGTGAACGTCAGGTTCGCCGAACCACTGTCCCTCTCCGTCACGCTCGGCGAGTCGACCGACAGCGCCGGCCCATCGTCGTTCGTGATCGTCCCCGTCCCGGTCGCCGTCGAGATCGTCGCGTTCGCCGCGTTGCTCAGCGACACCACGACGGTCTCGTTCGACTCGGCCAGCGTGTCGCCCGTCACCGACACGTCGAAGGTCCGGCTCGTCGTCCCCGCCGCGAAGGTCAGCGTGCCGCCGGTGATCGCCGTGTAGTCCGTCCCCGAAGTCGCGGTGCCGCCCGTCCCCTCCGCCCAGTCCACCGTCGCCTGCCGGCCGCTCGCCGCGCTCAGCGTCACCGTGAACGTCAGGTTCGCCGAACCACTGTCCCCCTCCGTCACGCTCGGCGAGTCGATCGACAGCGTCGGGGCGTCGTCGTCGTCGGTGATCGTCCCCGTCCCGCTCGCCGTCGAGATCGTCGCGTTCGTCGCGCCGCTCAGGGTCACCACGACGGTTTCGTTCGACTCGTCCAGGACGTCGCCCGTCACCGACACGTCGAAGGTCCGGCTGGTCGTCCCCGCCGTGAAGGTCAATGTCCCGCCGATGATGGCCGTGTAGTCCGTCCCGGACGTGGCCGTGCCGCCGGTCCCCTCCGCCCAAGCCACCGTCACTTGCCGGCCGCTCGCCGCGCTCAAGGTCACCGTGAACTCCAGGTTCTTCGAGCCGCTGTCCCCCTCCGTCACGCTCGGCGAGTCGATCGACAGCGTCGGCGCGCCGTCATTGTCCGTGATCGTCCCCGTCCCCGTCCCGCTCGCCGTCGAGATCGTCGCGTTCGTCGCGCCGCTCAGGGTCACCACGACGGTCTCATTCACCTCGTTCAGGACGTCGCCCGTCACCGACACGTTGAAGGTCCGGCTGGTCGTCCCCGCCGCGAAGGTCAGGGTGTCGCCGGTGATGGCCGTGTAGTCCATCCCCGAAGTGGCCGTGCCGGTCCCGGCGTCGGCGTAGTCCACCGTCACCTGCTGGCCGCTCGCCGGACTCAAGGTCACCGTGAACGTCAGGTTCTTCGAGCCGCTGTCCCCCTCCGTCACGCTCGGCGAGTCGATCGACAGCGACGGCGCGCCATCGTTGTCCGTCAGGCTGATCGTGGCCGGGTTCACCATCAGGCCGCCCGACGCGCCGCTCACCGTGATGGTCTCGTCCGTCTCGTCCTCCGTGTCGTCCGTCGGCGTCAGCGTGAACGTCCCGGCCCGGCTCGCCGCCCCCGCCGCGATCTCGATGTCGAAGTCCGCCACCGCCGCGAAGTCCACCGCCGTCGCCGTGCCGCTGCCCGCCACGCTCACCGTCACCGTCGTGGCCGCGGCGAACCGGGTCGTGCCGTCCACCGTGGCCGTCACCGTGATCGTGGTCGCCCCGGCGCCCTCGCCCACGCTGCTGTCATCCACCGTCAAGGTGATCGCGGTAGGCGTCGCGTCGTTGTCCGTGATCGTCCCCGTGCCGCTCGCCGTCGAGATGGCCGCGTTCCCGGCGTTGCTCAGGGTCACCACGACGGTCTCGTTCGACTCGTCCAGGACGTCGCCCGTCACCGATACGTTGAAGGTCTGGCTGGTCGTCCCCGCCGTGAAGGTCAGCGCGCCGCCGGTGATCGCCGTGTAGTCGGCCCCAGACGTGGCCGTGCCGCCGGTCCCTTCCGCCCAGTCCACCGTCACCTGCCGGCCGCTCGCGGCGCTCAACGTCACCGTGAACTCCAGGTTCGTCGAACCGCTGTCACCCTCGGTCACGCTCGGCGAGTCGATCGACAGCGTCGGCGCGCCGTCGTTGTCCGTGATCGTCCCCGTGCCGGTCCCCGCCGTACTTGATACGGTCGCGTTCGCCGGACTGCTCAGGGTCACCACCACCGTCTCGTTCAACTCGTCGATCGTGTCGCCCGTCACCGACACGTCGAAGGTCTGGCTGGTCGTTCCCGCCGCGAAGGTCAGCGTGCCGCCGGTGATCGCCGTGTAGTCCGTCCCCGAAGTGGCCGTGCCGCCGGTCCCTTCCGCCCAGTCCACCGTCACCTGCCGGCCGCTCGCGGCGCTCAACGTCACCGTGAACGTCAGGTTCTTCGAACCGCTGTCACCCTCGGTCACGCTCGGCGAGTCGATCGACAGCGTCGGCGTCGCATCGTCGTCGGTGATCGTCCCCGTGCCGGTCCCCGCCGTACTTGATACGGTCGCGTTCGTCGCGCTGCTCAGGGTCGCGACCACCGTCTCGTTCGACTCGTCCAGGACGTCGCCCGTCACCGATACGTTGAAGGTCTGGCTGGTCGTCCCCGCCGTGAAGGTCAATGTGCCGCCGGTGATCGCCGTGTAGTCCGTCCCCGAAGTGGCCGTGCCGCCCGTCCCTTCCGCCCAGGCCACCGTCACCTGCCGGTCGCTCGCCGCGCTCAACGTCACCGTGAACGTCAGGTTCTTCGAGCCGCTGTCCCCCTCCGTCACGCTCGGCGAGTCGATCGACAGCGTCGGGGCGTCGTCGTCGTCGGTGATGGTCAGCGAGGCCCCCGTCACCGAGCCCGCTTCGTGGCTGTTGGCCGCCGACCCCGTCACCGTCACCGAACGGTCCGGCTCGTCCCGGGTGTTGTTCACCGCCGTGATGGACGCCGTGTCCGAACTGTTCTCGGTCTCCCCCGCCGCGATCGTGATGGTCGCGTCCGAACCCACCGTGTACGCCCCCGGCACCGGCGTCACCGTGATCGTCGTGTCTTCGCTCGAGGCATGGCTCAGCGTCGCCGACACCGTGGTCATCGTCTCGCTCGCCGTGCCGCTGTTCTCCTTGATCGTGTTGTCCGCCACCGCCAGCGTCACCGTCGGCGCATCGTCGTCGTCCTCCAAGGTCAGTTTCGCCCCCACCACCTCTGCCTGTGGGCTGCTGATCCCGCTCACCGTCACCGAACGATCCGGCGAATCCGTCGTGTTGTCCACCGCCGTCAGTGTCACCCGATCCGTGCTTTTCGTCTCCCCCGCCTCGATCGTGATCGTGTTCGCATCCGACGGCACCGTGTACGCGCCCGGCGCATGGATGAACGTGATCGTCACCGTCTGGTGCGACACTTCGGTCAGCGCCGCCGACACTTCGGTCGTGCCGCCGTTCTCCGAAATCGAATCGTCCGACAGCGACAGCTTCACCTCCGGATCATCGTCATCCAAGTTCACGCCCCCCACTCTCAAACTTTGACCGTGGTACCTCGTGTCCGCGCTCGCCGCCGTCACCGTGATCGCGAAAAACTGATCGTTGTCATCCTCCAGATCATCCACTCCCCTCACCGTCACCTCTCGCGGGACGTTCCAATCGTACACCGGATCATCCAAATCGCGGATGTCCGCCGTCGCCGCGAACTTCAGGGTCGATGGGGTCACCGTCACCTCGCCCGTGTCGCTGCTGCGGATCGACAGCGTCACCACCGCCGTCGGCTGCGACTGCAGGCGCACCCGTATGCTGGCCGGCGGCCCGACCCCCTCGTAGGTTCTCAGGGGGTTCGAGGCCGGCGTCGCCACCAGGCGCGCGGGGTCGTCGTCGTCGGTGATCGTCAGCGACACCCCCGCCGGGCCCGACACGACCGCGCTATTGGTCGCCGTGCCGGTCACCGTCACCACGCGGTCCGGCGCGTCGAGGCCGTTGTCCACCGCCCTGAGCGTCAGCTGCCGGTGCGCCGCCGTGTCCGCAGACCCGCTCGAGAACTCGTCCGCGTCGATCGTCAGCGTGTCGAGCGTCAGCAGCGTCTCGCCCATCCTCGTCTCGCTCAGCGTCGTTCCCGGCGGCGCCGTCACCGTGATCGTCGTCGGAGCCGTCGATACCCGGTCAAGAAACGCCGTGATCGTGGTCGAATTGAACTCCCCGCTTTCGGCGATCTCGGTCTCGCTCAGCGCCAGCGTCACCCTCGGCACATCGTCGTCCGCATTCAAACCCGACACCGTCTTGCTCAGGGCGTTGTAGTTCGCGTCCGCGCTCGCCGCCGCCACCGTGATCGTGTACGAGCGGTCGCCGTCCGACGCGCCGTCATCCTGGCCCGTCACCGTCACCTGCCGCGGATCGTCCCACTTGAACTCGTTGTTGCCGCTGTTCGCCTCCGCCGCGAACTTCAGGGTCGTCGGACTCACCGTCGCCTCGTCCGTGTCGCCGCCGGTGACGCCGATGGTGACGGTCACCGTCGCCGTCGGTTCAGTGTCCAGCTTCACCGTGAACGAATCCCTCCCGTCGGGCTCGCTGGTCGACACCGAGCTCTTCGACACCGTCAGTCCCGCTGTGTCGTCGTCGGCGATCGTCAGCGAAACGGCCGCCGGGTCCGCCACGGCCACGGCGTTGCTCGCCGACCCCGTGACTGACACCATGCGGTCCGCCGCGTCGACGTCGTTGTCCACCGCCGTAAGCGTCACCTGCCGGTGCGCCGCCGTGTCCGCGTCCGCGCTCGAAGTCTCGCCCGCGTCGATCGTCAGCCTCGTCGCGTCCAGCGACGTCCCCGCCGGCGCCGTCAGCGTGATCGCCGTCGGGGCCGTCGATGCCCGGCTCAGCCGCGCCGAGACCGTGGTCGAATTGCCCGTCCCGCTCTCGTTGATCGAGGTCCCGCCCAGCACCAGCGTCACTTTCGGTGCATCGTCGTCCGCATTCGTGCCCGACACCGTCTCGTCCGGAACTTTCGCGTTGTCGTTGTAGATCGCATCGCCGCTCGCCGCCGCCACCGTGATCGTGTACGAGCGGTCACCGTCCGACACGCCGTCATCCTGGCCCGTCACCGTCACCTGCCGCGGATCGTCCCACTCGAACTCGTTGTTGCCGCCGTTCGCCTCTGCCGCGAACTTCAGGGTCGCCGGACTCACCGCCGCCTCGTCCGTGTCGCCGCCGGTGACGCCGATGGTGACCGTCACCGTCGCCGTCGGTTCAGTGTCCAGCTTCACCGTGAACGTGTCCGTGCGGCCGGAGCCGGCCGCCTCTGTGGTCGACACCGAATTCTTCGATACCGTCAGGCCCGCCTCGTCGTCGTCGGCGATCGTCAGCGGCGCTCCCGTCACCGCGCCCGCCCCACGGCTGTTCTGCGCCGTGCCCGTCACCGTCACTATCCGGCTCGCGCCGTCGTCGATGGCGTTGTCCACCGCCGTGACGGACACCGTATCCGAACTGTTCGCGGTTTCTCCCGCCGCGATCGTGATGGTCGCGTCCGCGCCCACCGCGTACGCCCCCGACACCGCCGCCACGGTCACCGTCGTCGCCTCGCTCGAGGGATTGCTCAGCGTCGCCGACACCGTGGTCATCGTCTCGCTCGCCGTGCCGCTCGATTCCTTGATCGCGGCGTCCGTCACCGCCAGCGTCACCGTCGGCGCGGCGTCGTCGTCGGTGATCGTCAGCGGCGCTCCCGTCACCCTTCCCACGCCCTGGCTGTTCTGCGCCGAGGCCGTCACCGTCCCCGAGCGGTTCGGCTCGTCCTTCGCGTTGTTCACCGCCGCGATGGATGCCGTATCCGAACTGTTCGCGGTCTCTCCCGCCGCGATCGTGATGGTCGCGTCCGCACCCACCGTGTACAGCCCCGACGCCGCCTGCACCGTCACCGTGGTCGCTTCGCTGGAGGGGTGGCTCAGCGTCGCCGACACCGTGGCCGTCCCACCGTTCTCCGAGATCGATGCGCTCGACAGCGACAGCGTCACCGTCGGCGCATTGTCGTCGTCGGCGATCGTCAGCGGAACGGGCGCCGGGTCCGCCACGGCCACGGCGTTGCTCGCCGACCCCGTCACGGACACCATGCGGTTCGGCGCGTCCGTCGTGTTGTCCACCGCCGTAAGCGTCACCTGCCGGTGCGCCGTCGTGTCCGCGTCCGCGCTCGAAGTCTCGCCCGCGTCGATCGTCAGCCTCGTCGCGCTCAGCGTCGTCCCCGCCGGCGCCGTCAGCGTGATCGCCGTCGGGGCCGTCGATGCCCGGCTCAGCCGCGCCGAGATCGTGGTCGAATTGCCCGCCCCGCTCTCGTTGAGCGAGGTACTGCCCAGCACCAGCGTCACCCTCGGCGCATCGTCGTCCACATTCGTGCCCGCCAGCGTCTTGTCCGGAACTTTCGTGTTGTCGTTGTAGATCGCATCGCCGTCGCTTGTCGCCGCCACCGTGATCGTGTACCGCCGGTCGCTGTCCTGCACGTTTTCGTCCACGCCCGTCACCGTCACCGTCTGCGGGTCGTCCCACTTGAACTCGTTGTTGCCGCTGTTCGCCGCCGCCGCGAACTTCAGGCTCCCCGGACTCACTGCCGCCTCATCCGTGTCGTCGCCGGTGACGCTGATGGTGACCGTCACCGTCGCCGTCGGCTCGCTCGCCAGGCGCACCGTGAACGTGTCCGTGCGGCCGGAGCCGGCCGCCTCCGTGGTCGCCACCGAATTCTTCGATACCGTCAGGCCCGCTTCGTCGTCGTCGGTGATCGTCAGCGCGGCCCCCGACACCGCGCCCACCGCATGGCTGTTCTGCGCCGTGCCCGCCACCGTCACCGCGCGGCTCGCGCCGACGTCGATGTCGTTGTCCACCGCCGTGATGGACGCCGTGTCCGAACTGTTCGCGGTCTCCCCCGCCGCGATCGTGATGGTCGCGTCCGCGCCCACCGCGTACGCCCCCGACACCGCCGTCACCGTGATCGTCGTCGCCTCGCTCGAAGGATTGCTCAGCGTCGCCGACACCGTGGTCATCGTCTCGCTCGCCGTGCCGCTCGACTCCTCGATCGTGGGATCCGCCACCGCCAGCGTCACCGTCGGCGTATCGTCGTCGTCAGTGATCGTCAGTGCGGCCCCCGACACCGCGCCGACTCCCTGGCTGTTCTGCGCCATGCCCGTCACCGTCACCGAGCGGTGCGGCTCGTCCGCCGTGTCGTTCACCGCCGTGATGGATACCGTGTCCGAACTGTTCGCGGTGTCCCCCGCCGCGATCGTGATGGTCGCGTCCGAACCCACCGAGTACAGCCCCGACGCCGCCTGCACCGTCACCGTGGTCGCTTCGCTGGAGGGGTGGCTCAGCGTCGCCGACACCGCGCTCGTCCCGCCGTTTTCCGAGATCGATGGGTTCGACAGCGACAGCGTCACCGTCGGCGCATCGTCGTCGTCGGCGATCGTCAGCGAAGCGATCAGCGGCGGCGGCTCGCCCGCGAGGCTCGACGTCCCCGTCACGCTCACCATCCGGTCCGGCGCGTCCGTCGTGTCGTCCACCGCCGTGAGCGTCACCTGCCGGCGCCCCGCCGTGGCCGCGTCCGCGCTCGAGGTGTCGCCCGCGTCGATCGTCAGCGTCGTCCCGCTCAGCGATGTTCCCGCCGGCGCCGTCAGCGTGATCGTCGTCGCCGTCGTCGTCGCTCGGCTCAGCCGCGCCTCGATCGTGGTCGAATTGCCCGTCCCGCTCTCGTTGATCGAGGTCTCGCCCAGCGCCAGCGTCGCCGCCGGAGGCTCGTCGTCCTGCACCGTCAGCGTGGCGGAGGTGACGACAGGGGGTGCGTCACTGTTGGAATACCAGTAACTGAAGCCGCTCGAGTGGTAGAGAGGCGAACCCGATATCGTCACTTTCCGGTCGCCGTTGCTCAGCCCGTCGTCCGTGACCTTGATCGTCACCGTTCCATTGGACCTGCGCGGCAGATCGACAGTATTTCCGACAGTGAAAGTCAATCGCTTATTGGCGCTCAGAACGGCGCCGCCTGCTTGGAGTTCTCCGCCGCTGATGAAGACGTCTATATACGCGTTCTGATTGTACGCCGGATTCTGATGGGCGAATAATTGGCGGCATTCGGCAGATGTGCAGTTGGCGGTAACGGTAATGGTGTCCTCTGAATTCTCCGCAATCGTGTCCGAAGACAACTTGATCTCGAAATGATAGTGTGGTTCGTAGCTCTCCGCTGTGCGGTCGCCATGCGCTTTCGCCGGAGATGCCGCGAACAGCAGCGGCGCGGCCAGCAGCGCCGCGAAAACAACGCCTGCACTCCGACTTTTATTGTCAGCTTCGGATCGCACGGCTCTATCGAATACTTCTCCCAGGTGGGAGGGGGGTGATCCTCCCCGTGCCGCTCGCCGTCGCGATCGTCGCGTTCGTCGGGCTGCTCAGGGTCACCACGACGGTCTCGTTCGCTTCGTCCAGCGCGTCGCCCGTCACCGACACGTTGAAGGTCTGGCTGGTCGTCCCCACCGGGAAGGTCAGTGTGCCGCCGGTGATCGCCGTGTAGTCCGTCCCGGACGTGGCCGTCCCGCCCGTTCCTTCCGCCCAGTCCACCGTCACCTGCCGGCCGCTCGCCGCGCTCAACGTCGCCGTGAACGTCAGGGTCGTCGAACCGCTGTCCCCCTCCGTCACGCTCGGCGAGTCGATCGACAGCGTCGGCGTGGGATCGTCGTCGGTCGTCGTCACGCTCACCGTCTCGTCCGACAGGCCATTGTAACCGGTCAGCAGTTCCCGCTAACGTCCCGATACGCGATGTCACGATGCGATATCGAGCGATTTCCGATGGCCGGAGCGCCTGATCATGACGGATCTTCGGACGTTCTCGCGCTTAGCGGGAATTGCTGGTAACCGGTGTCCGTGCTTGACGGATTCAGGGTGATGTCGTAGGACGGGTTCCCGTCGTCAACGTCGTCGTCCTTGTCCGTCACCGTCACCGTCTGCGTCGTGTTCCAGTTGTCCGTGGTGAACGTGAGCGACGACGGCGACACCGTTCCCTCGGTCGTGTCCCCGCTGCTCACCGCTACCGTCACGTCCGCCGTGGGCGGCTGGTCGCCGAGCTTGACCGTGAACGTCGCGAAACCGCCCGCCTCCGTTATCGTCCCGGTCACCGCGCCCTGCGCACACCTTCGCGCCGTGACGCCTCGTTCTCCCCGGGGAAATCATGTTCCGGGCGCCTGCCTCCGCGAAAACGGGGATTCGGCGGCTGAACACGTCGAGGACAGGGACACCCATCCAGGCGCGCTCTTGTTCGTGAAGAAAAAAGCGGCGAGATGGCGGCGGGTCTCGGCTGCCCCGGCGGGCGGCTCGACGCCCGGCTCTACAAGCTGCTCGTCTACGAGCCGGGCGGGTTCTTCCTGCCGCACCGCGACACCGAGAAGACCGACGGCATGATCGCGACCCTCTCGGTCTCGCTGCCGGTCGCGGGCGCCGGCGGCGAGCTGGTCGTCCGCCACCACGACCGCGAGGTTGCCGTCGACATGCGGGCGGAGGAGCCCTCCGAGCTGGCGTTCGCAGCCTTCTACACCGACTGCACGCACGAGATCCGGCCCGTGCTCGAAGGCCATCGCCTCTCGCTGGTCTTCAACCTGTGCCTTCGCCCCGGAGACCTGGACACCCCGCGCGAGGCGCCCGTCGAGTTTGGGGATTTCGTCCGGAAACCGGGTGCTTGTAGTGTCGTACACCGAACGCTTCAATGGCCGCATTCGCATCATCGGCGCCAGAGCGGCGTCACAACAGGAACGGAGACAATATGAGCAACGAACCTGAGCAGGATACGATGCGTTCGGAGTACGACTTCTCATCCGGCGCGAGAGGAAAACACCACGAAGCCTATCGTGAAGGTACGAATGTCGTTCTCCTGGATCCCGACGTGGCAGAAGTGTTCAAGGATTCCGAGACGGTCAATTCGGCATTGCGAACACTGGCCCGGATCGCCCAGGCACATGTCCGGATCGGACGTTGACGGGAATGGCACGTGGACAAGCGATGAAGCGGCCGGGATGGATCGTGTCCTTGAGGATGCCTCGTACGCCGCCGAGGCCATATCGACCTGAGGTGAGTTGTTTTCCCCGGCTCAAGCGACCGGTTCCGTGAACATCGGGGCGAGTCGGCCTTACGTTCCTCATGGGACGGCGTGAGAGCAATGCCACCGCGGATTGCCCGGAACGGAGCTCAGGAGATGTTCGATGTCGGGGTTCCGAATAGCGCGCGAACGGAGAATTTCCCGGCCTCGGAGCCCGAACTCGCCGCCGCTGCTGCCGCTCTCGCCTCCCGGGATGCGCCTCCGACCCGGCTCGAATGCGCTCTCCTTCGCGAAGTGCCCGCTCCGCCCACCGATCTTCTATCGAATCTGCACCGCGAAATCGCGCACGGCGGCGACCCCCTCGGCGAAGCCTTCTGCCGGCTGCGCACACCGCGGATCCGACGCGAGCATGGGGCGGTCTACACGCCCGGCCCCATCGTGGAGGCCATGATCCGCTGGGCCGCCGGCGCAGGCGCCCCGGCACGCATCGTCGACCCCGGCGCGGGCTCGGGGCGCTTCCTTCTGGCGGCCGGCGAGGCTTTCCCCGATGCCGAGCTGGTCGGTATCGAGATCGACCCGCTGGCGGCGCTCCTGCTGCGCGCCAACGCCGCCGTGCGCGGCATGGCGGAGCGGCTGACGCTGCTGGTCACCGACTACCGCGCCGCGGCGTTTCCCGAAGTCGACGGACAGTCCCTCTTTCTGGGCAACCCGCCCTACGTCCGCCACCACGACATCGCGCCGGAGTGGAAGCACTGGCTATCGAGCACCGCGGCCGGCTTCGGCTTCAGGGCGAGTCGGCTCGCAGGATTGCACGTCCATTTCTTCCTGAAGACGTACCAGCTCTGCCGCGATGGGGACTACGGGGCGTTCATCACCTCCTCGGAATGGCTCGACGTCAACTACGGCGCGGTCCTGCGCAAGCTGCTCGTCAACGGTCTCGGCGGCGAGACGCTGCACGTCATCGCGCCCGCCGCCATGCCCTTCGCCGAGACGGCGACGACGGGTGCGATCACCTGTTTCAGTGTCGGGAGCCGGGAGCGGGGCATTCGCTTCAGGGAGGTGTCCTCACCCGGCGAGCTGGGCGCGCTCGAAGGCGGCAGGACCGTCTCCCGGCCGCGTCTCGACGCGGCACGGCGCTGGTCGCCGTTCCTGCGGCCGGCGAAGCGCCCGCCGAACGGCTCGATGGAGCTGGGCGAGATCTGCCGCGTCCATCGTGGCCAGGTCACCGGCTGCAACGCCGTATGGATCGCCGGCGGCTGGACCGGCGCACTGCCGGACGCGGTGCTGATCCCTGCCGTCACACGCGCACGAGAGCTGCTGGACGCCGGCGCGGCTCTATCCTGTGCCGGCGGATTGCGCCGCGTGATCGAGCTGCCGGTCGATCTCGGCGAGCTCGACGAGGCGGATCGGCGCAAGGTCCGCCGTTTCCTGCGCTGGGCGGAAGGCATGGGCGCCGACAGGTCCTACGTCGCCCGTCACCGGCGCACCTGGTGGGCCGTGGGCCTCCGTCCCCCGGCCCCGATCCTGTGCACTTACATGGCGCGTCGGCCGCCGGCGTTCGTCCGCAACCGATGCGACGCACGGCACCTCAACATCGCCCACGGGCTCTACCCGCGCGAGACGCTGCCCCCCGCGGTGCTCGACAGTCTGGCCGCCTGGCTGCGGAACAACGTGGGCGTGGCCGCCGGCCGGACCTATGCCGGCGGCCTGACGAAGTTCGAGCCGAAGGAGCTGGAACGCATCCCCATTCCGAAGCTGGAACGATTGCATGGCTGAACCCAGGGCATGGTCACTGGCCGAGCTGGCGGAAGACGCCGGAGCGGCCACGGACCGGTTTCGGCGGTCGCGGCTGAATGAACCGCTGGAACAGTACACCCGGTTCTTCGAGACCTTCACACCGATCTTCGACGACCTCATCGACCGTCTGCCGTCCCTGACCGACGAGGCAAACGTCCGGAACGTCATGGCCGATCTGGTCGCCGACGATGACGTCCGGACCGGCTTCAGATACCTGTCGGCGCCGCCCATATCGGAAGACGACCTGAAGATCCTGGCCGAGACGACGCTGGCCGCCAACGTACTGCGCCGGGATGCCGAACAGGCGAAACGTGTTCGCGACATCGTCCTGCACATCATCGATCCGCACCGCTTTCCCTGGATCGGGGAAGAACGCGAACCGACCCTCGAAGAACACCGTATCGCCGTCGTCGCATCAGCCGCGCTCGTCGCCGCCCGCAAGGTGGAGACCTCCCGGCAGTCGGGATCGAGGATGCAGGAAGATGACGTCAAGAACGTGCTGCGGGAGATCGGTCTGGTCGAGGTTCCGCGCCGCGACATCCGGATGCTCGACGACGCGCCGGCCCTCGGCGAATTCTGCGGCGAAAGCAGGTTGGGCGATACCCGTGCCGATATCGTGATCCGACTGCACGACCGCCGGGTCATGCCCGTGGAGTGCAAGACGTCGAACAGTGCAGTGAACTCCTTCAAGAGAATCAACCATGAGGCGGCCGGCAAGGCGCGGGCTTGGCTCACCCGGTTCGGAAGCCTGCAAATCGTCCCTTGCGCCGTAATCGACGGTGTTTTCAATCCGGCCAACCTGGAAGCAGCCCAAGGCGAGGGCCTCATGATCGTCTGGAGCCATCGTCTCTCGGATCTCACCGAATTCATCGAAGAAACCCGGAGCCCGTCATGATGCGCCGTGCGGCCGTTGGGTGTTTCTCCGGTTTCGTCAGCGCCCTCGCCGGTATCGCTCCGATCGAGGGCGAAATGAGTGGCGCCATCAAGGTAGATGTATATGAATCAATGGACGATATCGTACTTGATGCACAGAAAACCGTGTTCGAAGCACCCACATTCAGGTACGCCCCAGCGCGAACTCCAGTGGCTCGCGGCAGGCGCTGGGCACGGTTCCGATCAAGGGTCGGGAAGCAGGCCGCTATGCCGACGCCGATCGAAGGTGTTGAACCGGAATACGGTATCGACCGCAGGGTGTCGAGGTGGTATGGTCGAGCCTCACCGTCGAGGCACGGTGCCGGCATTTCGCTACAACCGGTTCGAAGCGCTGGATGATGGTGTGAAGCTGAAGATATAATGAAAAAAAGATACTCAAAATTGCGAGAGAAAATTCTTTCGGGCAGCACCGACGGCAATATTGATTTTGGAGAGATGCGCCGGCTTCTCATACGCCTTGGATTTGTTGAGCGAATCAAGGGTGATCACCATATATTTTCACGAAGCGGTATCGTGGAGATTATCAACTTGCAGCCCAAGAGCAGCAAGGCGAAATCGTATCAGGTCAAGCAGGTAAGAGATATTCTGGTCAAATACAGACTGGGAGCTTCCGATGTCGGTCAAGTATGAATTAGTGATTTACTGGAGCAACGAAGATGCATCCTTCATCGTAGAAGTGCCTGAACTGCCGGGGTGCATGGCCGATGGGGCAACTTACGAGGAAGCCGTTGCCAATGCGAAAAGGATCATCGAGGAGTGGATCGAGACTGCTCGTGAGCTTGGCAGATATGTTCCGGAACCCAGGGGACGGCTGATGTATGCATGAAGTATTGACCACCGGCGCTCACGTTTCTGCGGATCGCGAAGGACAGGAGGAACAATCCGCCCACTCGGCGTCGGCTATGGACCTGGCTTCGATCCATTCCACCTGAACACGGTCGGACAACTTGACGATTGCCGCTTTCCAGGGCCGGTTCAGTCCGGCGCCGGCCGTATGCCAGGGGGACGGGTCAATCTCGACGCGGGCGGGCAGTTTCAGCGCCGGCGGGGCGGCCTCTTGCAAAAGCGCAACATCGGCGTCCATCGCCAGCAGGGTGTGCCAGAGGGTGTGACGGCCTGCGATATTCCAGGAAATGATCTTGACCATTCTTGCAGAGTACTGGATCCACAAGGCTTACCTACCAGTAGCATAAAAAGCTATCGAAAACGCCAGTTCGTGCTGCGATAACAGGGTGGAACGCATGCCGCACCGGTGTAGCTCATCCTCACTGGGAGTGAACATGAACTGGATCGTCCAGTGTGCGGAATACTACTTGTACAGAGGCGTTTCACGTACCAATGCATATGAGTTTATGCAACAATCGGGCTTACAGCTCGGCCTGTTCCCGCCGGTAGACGGCCAAGCGGGGGATCGCGTGGCTCGCCATGCTGAAATACTCGGGATCGCTCTCGATGCCGATGCACTTGTAGCCTACTGCTTCGGCCGCCGCCAGTGTCGAGCCCGCCCCGCAGAAAGGGTCGAGGACGACGCCTTCGCCAAGCGGCAGGACGCCTCTGACCAACTGCCTCAGGAAGCCTTGCGGCTTCAGGCTCGGGTGCGGCGCCAGACTCCGCTCCTCCTTCCGGGTCGGCGATGAGCGGATCACGTCCCCGAAGGGGCGCTCGGGAGACGGTCGCCTGAATCCACCGGTGCGCCACCTGCGCAGGTTGTCCTGCACCCTTCCTTCGAGCGGCTTGCGGAACACCAGCCACGGCTCCCACATCGAGCGAGGCATCACGCTCACGTCCGGGAACTCGTCGTGCGCGCCCTTGGGGCGGTCCCCGCCACGCATCGTCATGACCAGCCGGACGATCTCGCCCCTCCGCTCCAGCCCGACCTCGGCGAGCGCTCCGGCGACGATATGCGAGAGCAACGGGTTCGCGGCCACCACGACGTTCGCCCCCGGCACCAGTACGGGCGCCAGAAGCCTTGCCCAACGCGAGAAGAACTCGCCCAGGTCCCGCACGTCGGCGGGAGAAAGCACGGTAAAGCGAGGCAGGGGGGACCGCCGGGCGCCGTCGAACGACGGGGGCTGGCGCCATACCCCGCCCTTGCCGTTGCGAAGCTTCTCCTGCTCTCTGGACGAGTATTCGACAAGGCCGTAGGGCGGGTCCGTGACGACCGCGTGGATCGAGTTCCGTTCCTGCTGCCTCAGCCATTCCATGCAGTCGGCGTGAACCACGGTCGCATGGCCGAAGACCCTGGTGCGGAAGCGGCACATGGCCGGAGCGCCGCCGTCAGGAGTGCTTTCTCCGTCCTGCCCCCCGTCCGACAACCGCCCCTCCGACAACCGGTAGTGTCCGCGCCGCGGGCGAACGAAGAGGCGTGGCGTATTGAGGCGCAGGTAGGAACGAATGCTCGATTCCGAGACCTCACCGATCCGATCCCGGACACCGGCCACGATCTCCCCGACCGGCGCCCCCGAGGGATGCGCTTGCAGGACCATCAGGACCGCGTCACGCACTTCGCCCGGCGGTCTCCGGTATCGACTTGCAGGCATGGGTGCAAGCTAAGACGTCCGGACGTCTTACGTCAAGTCCGATGACATACGGACAACTATTCCAGCAGCCGCTCGCACGCTCACGACAGGATCTTGCGGATCGATCTCATGGCGGACCGCTGGAAGCCACCTGTAGACAATCGGCTCGGGGCCTGTCGGAAAACGCCGGCAGCAGTCCACGCCACCTGCAACGCCGTCGCGACATCGGCGAATGATCCGGTCGGAAAATGCCGCCGGATCGCCTCCGGCTGAACATTCCGCTTATCATCCCGCCGGCCCTCCGGGCGAGATCAGCGCTGCAAGAGCGGAGTGCCGATGGACGTTCCGAATCCGTCGCCAGGATCGTGCAGGACGACCGTCATGAACGACCGCTCGCGCTCCGACGCAGTGAATCTCACCGGATCTCGCCGCCGGACTCGCGCAGGACGAACGCCATGAACAACCCTATCGGCGCCACCGACACGACCGACGCCCCCTCCCCCGCCGCCCGCCTCGATCCGATCACCCTCGCGGTGATCGGGAACGGCCTGCAACAGGTCTGCAACGAGATGGACCTGACCTTCGTGCGCGCCGCGTTCAGCCCCGTGATCTCCGAGGCCCTGGACCGCTCCGACGGCATCTACCACCGCGACACCGGCGCGCTGATCGCGCAGGGCGAGCTGGGCCTGCCGGTGTTCGTCGGCACCATGCAGTTCGGCACCCGGGCGGTGATCGAGCGCGCCCGCGACCTCGCCCCGGGCGACCTCTACATCGTCAACGACCCCTACCTCGGCGGCACCCACCTGATGGACGTGCGCTTCGTGAAGCCGTACTTCTACCGGGGCGAGCTGTTCGCCTGGCTCGCCAACACCGGCCACTGGCCGGACACCGGCGGGATGGTGCCCGGCGGCTTCTCGGCCAACGCCACCGAGGTGGAGCAGGAAGGGCTGCGGCTGCCGCCGGTCAAGCTCTTCAAGCGCGGCGAGATGGACGAGGAGATCCTCTCCATCATCCTCTCCAACATCCGCATCGCGGACCAGCGCATCGGCGACATCAAGGCGCAGGCCGCCGCGCTGGCGGCCGGCGGGCGCCGCCTGACCGCCCTGCTCGACCGCTACGGCCGCGACACCGTCGAAGCCGGCATCGAGGAGCTCAAGGCGCGGGCGGAGCGGCAGATGCGCGCGCGCATCGCCACCATCCCCGACGGCCGCTACCACGGCCGGGCCTGGGTGGACTCCGACGGCGTGGTCGACGCGCCCCTGACTATCGAGATGCGCATCGAGAAGCAGGGTACGGACCTGTTCTTCGACATGTCGGGGTCCAGCCCGCCCTGCGCCGGACCGATGAACAGCGTCATCGCCACCACCCGCTCCTCGATCTATCTGGCGATGAAGCACGTCTTCCCGGAGGTGCCGATCAACGCGGGGACGTTCGCGCCGCTGCACGTGGCCGACCCGGAGGGCACCTTCCTCTACGCGCGCTACCCGCGTCCGGTGTCGGGCTGCGCGGCGGAGGTGAGCCAGCGCATCGCCGAGGCGGTGTTCAACGCGCTGACCCCCGCCATCCCGGATCGGCTCTTCGGCGCCCCCGCCGGCACCAGCGGCAACTTCGCGCTCGGCGGGCACGACCCGGAGCGGAACCGGGCCTACGTGATGTACGTGATCTCCGGCGGCGGCTACGGCGGCTCGCCGGCCGGCGACGGGATCTCGAACGGGTGCTCCACCATCGGCATCTCGAAGTCCACGCCGGTGGAGGTCTTCGAGCAGCACTACCCGGTGCTGTTCGAGGAGTACGCGCTCCATGAGGGGTCCGGCGGCGCGGGCGAGCATCGCGGCGGCTTCGGGCTGCGTTACCGGGTGAAGCTGCGGCGCGGGACGGCCAACGCCTCCTTCGTGATGGACCACGGCCGCACCGGCCCGCTCGGGGCGCTCGGCGGCGAGGACGGCGGAGTGAACGTGGTCACCGTCACCCGCGGCGGCGTCCCGTACCACCCGCCCCACCGCTCGAAGGACCAGGGGATCGTGCTGCGCCCGGGAGACACCGTGGAGGTGCGCACACCCGGCGGAGGCGGCTACGGCCCGGCCGCCGCCCGCCCGCCGGAGCGGGTCGCGCGGGACGTAGGGCGCGGGTATTACACGGGCGAGCAGGCGCGGGAACGGTTCCTGGTCCGCCTCTCACCGGAGACGGGCGAGGTCGATTCCGACGCCACCGCGGCGCTTCGGGACGCCGGCTCTGCCGCTCGCGCCGGTCCCGGCGAGGCCGACCCCGCTGCCACCGCCACGCTTCGGGACGCTGGTTCCACCGCTCGTGCCGACCCCGACAAGGTCGACCCCGCCGCCACCGCCGCGCTTCGGGACGCCGGCTCTGCCGCTCGCGCCGGTCCCGGCGAGGCCGACCCCGACGCCACCGCGCTCCGGGAGGCCGCGGGGGATGAAGGAAACCGGCTTGAAGACGATACTGATGCGAAGGTGGAAATCGCCCGGTGAAGGAGGACATGAGTCATGACGCTTGAAAATGCCGCGCTGGTGGTCATCGACGTCCAGAACGACTTCTGTCCGGGAGGTGCGCTGGAAGTGCCGGACGGCGACGCGGTGGTGGCGGTGATCAACGCGATCGCGCCCCGCTTCCCCGCCCGCATCCTGACCCAGGACTGGCATCCGCCCGGCCATCTCTCGTTCGCGTCGAGCCACGAGGGGAAGGCGCCGTTCGAGACCACCACCCTCCCCTACGGCGAGCAGGTGCTCTGGCCCGATCACTGCGTCCAGGGCACGGCCGGGGCCGCCTTCCACCGGGATCTGGAGACCGACGGCGCGGACCTGGTGCTGCGCAAGGGCTTCCGGCGCGGGATCGACTCCTACTCCGCGTTCTACGAGAACGACCGCGACACGCCCACCGGACTCGTCGGCTACCTGCGCAGCCGGGGCATCTCGCGCCTGTTCTTCGCCGGTCTCGCCACCGACTTCTGCGTCGCCTGGTCCGCGATCGACGGCGCCCGGGAAGGCTTCGAGACCGCGGTCGTCGAGGACGCCTGCCGGGGGATCGATCTGGAGGGCTCGCTGGACGCGGCTTGGGCGCAGATGGCCGAGGCGGGGGTGGCGCGGGTCCGGTCGCCGGCGCTGTAGCCCGGCGGGCCGGCCGGCCCGCCAGCCGGGACGGAGCGCGGAGTTTGCCGCCCGGTTTCCCGCTGCCTCGCCACGAACCGGGGGCGCCATCGGGGTGATCCACTGCCGCACCGCGCGTCCGGGACGAAGGCGCGGCGGGACAGGGAGCGCCACGGGGAGCCGCTCAGACGGCGGAAGAAGGGATGAGGCGCAAGCGGGAACGGGTCACTCCCGGCGGGGATGACCCCGGCGCCCCTGATTGGCTCTGGCGCCGCGAGCGAGTCTGCCTCAGCCATCGCCGCTCGCCCGGTCCCGGCCGGGAAAATGCACGGGGTGACGGGCAATGCCCGCTGCTGACCCTCGACCTCGACCTCCGGGAGTAAGCGCGACCGCGGACGACCGCACGGAACGCCGTATGGGAAAGGCGAACAGAGAGAAGAGGCGCAAGGCTCGCTGCGGACGTTCGGCCGCGGCCTCCCCGCCGCCGAAGAACGGGCCGCGGGCCGGCGGCCGGTCGTCGCCTGCTCCCCTGAATCTCGCCGGCCCGGGGAACGAGGCGGCGCGGCAGCACCTGATGGCCGCCGCGGCGCTCGGGGTGCTGGTGGCCGCAGCGTACTTCCCCGCGTTCCTGGCCGGATTCGTCTGGGACGATCGCATATTCACCGGAACGCCCGTGGTCCGGGACTGGTCCGGCCTGTGGCGCATCTGGTTCTCCCCGGCGGAGATCGAGAACGAAGCGCACTACTGGCCTCTGCTCTACACGACCTTCTGGCTGGAGCACAAGCTGTGGGGGTACGCCCCGGCCGGCTACCACGTCGTCAACGTGCTGCTGCACTTCGCCAACACCCTGCTGCTGTGGCGACTGCTGGCGCGGCTGGCGATACCCGGCGCGTGGGTGGTGGCCGCGGTGTTCGCCGTCCATCCCCTGCACGTCGAGTCCGTCGCCTGGGTCATGGAGCGCAAGGACGTGCTCTCCGGGCTGTTCTACCTCGCCGCGTTCTCGGCCTGGATCCGTTTCGTGGAGGAAACGCGCCCGAAACTGCGGCGAAGAAGCTACCTCCTGGCGCTGGCGTCGTTCGTGCTGGGGCTGCTGTCCAAGTCGATCGTCGTCACCCTGCCGGCGGCCCTCGCCATCTGGCACTGGTGGAGGCAGGGCCGCCTGAGCGGCGCCGATCTACGCCGGCTGGCGCCGTTCTTCGCGGTCGGGCTGGCCTTTGCGGTCGCGGACGTGGCGTTCTCCAACACCAGGGAGCCCATTTCCCTCGGCTACTCGATGATCGAGCGGGTGCTCATCGCAGCGCACGCGCTCTGGTTCTACGCCGGCAAGCTGCTGTGGCCGGCGGACCTGGCCGTCATCTACCCGCACTGGGAGGTGAGCGTGACGGACCCGCGGGAGTGGGGCTACGTCGCCGCCGCGGCGGCCCTGGCCGCGGCGCTCTGGCTGCTTCGGCGCCGGATCGGCCGCGGGCCGCTGGCCGGCGTGCTGTTCTTCGCGGTGACCCTCGCGCCGGTGCTCGGCTTCGTGGACTACGGCTACATGCAGTTCTCCTTCGTCGCGGACCGCTACCAGTACCTGGCCGGCATCGGGTTGACGGCGGTGATCGCCGGCGTCGCCGCGCACGGCGCGGGCAAACTGCCGGAGGTGGGGCGGAAGGGCGCAATGGGAGTGGCCGGGGTGGTGCTGCTCGTCCTGGGCGCCCTGACCTGGCGGCAGGCGGGGATCTACCGGGACGGAGTGACCTTCTTCAGCCACGTCGTCGCCCACAACCCCACCGCGCGGGAGGCCCATCGCAATCTGGGCGAGGCGCTGACCGGGGAGGGACGCTGGGAAGAAGCCCTCGCCGCCTTCCGCATCGCCGTGGAGCTGGCCCCGGAGGAGGCCCGCGAGCACTCCAACGTGGGAGCCGCGCTGGTCATGCTGGACCGGATGGACGAGGCCGAGGAGCCGTTGCGCCACGCCCTGGCGCTCAATCCGCGCTCGACCTACGCCTTGCAGAATCTGGCCGCGATGAAGGCCATGCGGAAACGCCACGGCGAAGCGCTCGACCTCTACCGCCGCCTCGTCGAGGTCAGCCCCCGCAACCCGAGCGCCCACCACGGCCTGGGCACCGCGCTGTTCCACCTGGGCCGGCTCGACGAGGCGCTCGATGCCCTGGAGCACGCGCTGGCCCTGGACCCGAGGCGCGAGGACATACGAACCAACCGCGACGAGGTGCTGGCGATCCTGCGCCGCCTCGGCGAGCGCGGAGAGTAGCCCGCGGGCGATCGCCGGGTGCATGGGGGGCGAAGCGCGGTCGGTCCGGTGGGTGAACCATCGCGATACGGGGGACATCGACAAGATCGACCCAACCCTCGGTTGATCGGATCAGGAGGGCGGCATCGGGTGCGAAGATGCGCAAACGCAAGCTGCCCCCACCGGCATCCGGACCTTCCGGCTGATCCGCGAGGAGGATTGCTACTACGTCGACAAGACGCCCTTCGCGCAAGCGCTCGTAAAGCAGGATGAAGTAAGGGGCGCCCAAATCCGCCAGTGATTGAAGGCTGGCGAGGCCGGCTCTGGTATCGGCCTTGTCGAATCCGTGGAGACGATCGGGAGAGACTGCCGGAGCACCGGATTCGAGGATGTGGCAGGCAGCGGCAACCAGTGCATTGATACGCTGTTCCGTAACGCCCCCGTTTTTCGGCAGCGCCGCCTCCGGCTTCATGCGGATATTCCGGTCAATGGTGCGCGCCGCGCCTTGGGTAATTGCAACGCCGGTGTGTCGACTCGCGTAACAGGCCCACTCCGGCGGCGTGAATCCCAGCATGCAGCGAAGGACGATCAATGCAATCGGTGTTTCGAAAACGATGGGCGCGACCTTGGCCGGGGTGACGTCCCGGAAACCTCCGGTGGCGCGTTTCAGGGCTTCATAACCTGCTTCGAACGCCGGGAATTCGACGAATCCGGCGCCCTTCGGCATGACGAGACCTGATTACCACTCAAGCTACGCCTAGTTTGAGTAGCTTATCCGGCAAAAGCGGCGGCGCAAGGACTCGCCAGGGACGTGCTGCGGTTGATCCTGCTGCCGACGGAGCAATGCAACTTCCGATGCACGTACTGCTATGAGGCGTTCGAGATCGGGAAGATGAGCCAGGGAATACAGGAGGCGGTGTGCCGTTTGATCGAAGGAAGAGACGATCTGCGGTACCTGCAACTTAGCTGGTTCGGAGGGGAGCCACTTGCAGCGTTCGACGTTGTGAAGAGGATTGGAGGCTTCGCACACGAGCATTGTGAGCGGAACGGCATCGCATACAATGCGGACATGACGACCAACGGATATCTGCTCGACGGGGAACGAGCAGCAACGTTATTGGACCAGAAAGTGGAGAGCTACCGGATCTCGCTCGATGGAGATCGGGAAGCGCACGATCGAACCCGGATCCGGGCGAACGGGCGAGGATCGTTCGACCGGATCCTGAAGAATATCGAAGCGATTGTGCAGATTGACCGGGAGTTCCGGATAATGCTGCGGATTCACTACCATCGGGAGAATCTCGAAAGTATACCGGGACTCATCGAACGCCTCGGACGGACTTTTGGTCGGGAGGATCGGATTACATTGTTCTTCAGGAACATAAGCCGATTCGGAGGTCCAAACGACGCCGCCTTACCAATAGTAGAAGAGAAGGAGAAGCGGCAGGCGATCGAAAAAACCTTCGAAGAGCAAGCAAAAACGTGGTTCACGAACCTGTACAGTAATGAAACAGATGACAAGAAATACGTGTGTTATGCATGTCAAGGAAACTCACTGGTCATCCGGGCCAACGGCGCTGTACAGAAATGTACGGTAGCGCTGTATGACGATCGAAATACGATCGGAAGGTTGAACGACGATGGAACCCTCACGGTTGATCAAGGAAAGTTCCGGGCATGGATAGCGCCGCCGAGTGATTCCCCTTGCCGAAGCGCCGCCAAGCACGCCGTGCCGCCTCCATATGCTCGGCCGTGACCGGCGCCAGCTCGATCATGGCGTCTTTCAGGAACAGGTCGAGCGCGTGGCCCGCCGCCGTACCGCCGCGCCCTTCCATGACGATGGATGCCTCCAGTGCGTTGGCGACCGACATGCGGCAGTTCGGGGCCGATGCGACCGCCGCCTCGAAACGTTCCGCACCCGGTTCCCGGTACAGAATCGCGAGCACCGCCGAGCTGTCGACGATCACTTGGGCAAACCCCTCTCGTCGTAGAGTACGTCGCCGTGTTCTACGGCGGAGGGTCCCGGACCCAAGAGCTTCGCGCAACGCGTCGCGATGGCACGCAGCCTTTGAATACGGACTTCGACACTGCGCTCATGCCTCTCCCGCTCCAGCCGTTCACGCAGCGCGACCGTGATCGCGCCGGTCATGGTCTCGCCGGTCAGCCGAGCCAGCTCGCCGGCGAGCCGACAGGTCTCCTCGTTCTTGATGTTGAGGCTCATCGCCCTTCTTTTGGTAGATGGTGACACGCAACGTCTACCCTATGCCATGCCGTGCCCGCACACAACGCCGGTAGCGGTCGTTACAATGTTCTCATGCATAATCAAAGGTGGACCCCATTGGCTGGACAGGGATCGCGATGATGCCGACGCTCACGAATGGCGGCCGTTTCCCGGCTTCGCGAAATCGCCGGCGCCCGTCCGTCATCATCCGGTCCGTGGACCGGTCCACTCGTTGACGTAGCGGGCGATGGCACTGCGGCTTTCCTACGATTACCGGATGCTTCGGGGGGACGTCTCCGGCGCCGTCGCATCGACGGTCATCTTGTTGCCGTGGGCCCTGGCCGTGGGCCTGGCGTCGGGCCTGGGACCGCTGGCCGGCCTGTACGGCACCATCGCCATCGGCTTCTTCGCGGCGGTGTTCGGCGGCACGCGGGTGCAGCAATCGGATACCAGTGCGCCCATGTTCGTGGCCATGACGGTCATCCTCATGCAGCACGCCGACAACCCCGCCGAGGCGTTCACCATCGTCATGCTGGCGGGCCTGATGCAGATCGCCATGGGCGCGCTGCGCCTCGGCCGCTTCATCGTCTACGTGCCGTATTCCGTGATCGCGGGGTTGATGTCGGGCATCGGCGTTCTCGTCATGGTCAGCCAGATCCTGCCCATGCTCGGCATCGCGGCGGGCGCCGCCGGCGTCTGGGCCGACCCGCTGGCGCATGTCGACGCCGACGCGGCGGCCGTGGGCGCGGTGACGCTCGCCGTGTGCGTCTTCTGGCCCGTCAGGGCCGAAAGGTTCGTGTCGGCCTATCTGGCGGCCCTGATCGTCGGCACCGTCGTGGCCGTCGTCTGGTTCACGGACGCCCCGGTGCTCGGCGACTTCCCCACCGGCTTGCCGGCGCTGCACCCGCCGGTATTGTCGCCCGGCTTCCTCGTGGAGGCGGCCAAGCCCGCGTTCCTTCTCGCGCTCATCAGCTCCATCAACAGCCTGCTGTCCTCGCTGCTGCACGATTCGCTGACCGGCGATCGGCACGATTCGAATCGGGAGCTCGCCGGCCAGGGGCTCGGCAACGTCGCGGCCGGCGTGCTCGGCGCGCTGCCCGGCTCCGCGTCGGCGGTGACCACCGTGCTCAACATCCGCGCCGGGGCGTGCACGAGAGTCTCCGGCGCCCTGCGCTCGGTCATCCTGCTGGCGCTGGTGCTCGGCGCCGGGCCGATCGCCGAGCCCATTCCGATCGCCGCCCTCGCCGTCGTCGTCATGAAGACCGGATGGGACATCATCGACCGGCGCTTCCTCACCCGCGTCCACCGAATCCGGCGCGATTTCGCCGTCGTCATGCTGGCCACCTTCGTGCTCACGATCTTCGTCGACCTGCTCACCGCGGTCGGCGCCGGTTTCATCATCTCGGTGCTGGCGCGGGCGCGGGAAGAAAGGCTGGAGGAGATGGACAGCGTGGTGTCCGTGCCGCTCCTGGACGCGGCATTTCTCGGCGAGACCGGCAGCGACGATCCGTTCTTCGCCCGGGTCGGCCTGCTCGAACTGCGGGGCGCTTTCTCGGTCGCGTCCTCCCGAGAGCTGATCTGGATGGCGAGAATGGACATCCGCGATCACGAAATCGTGATCCTCGACTTCTCCAAAACCACGCGTATGGACGACAGCGCCGCCCTGGCCATGGAGCATCTGGTGGAGTCCGCCGCCGAAAGCGACACCGAATGCATCGTGGTCAACCTGTCCGGCGGCGTCGCCTGGACGCTCGATTCCCTCGACGTGTTCGGACGCCTGCCGAAGGATCGCTTCGTGGGCGACATGGACGAGGCGCGGGAGCTGGCCAGGAGCCTCCTGGAGCAGCGGGGTGGCGACTCGGCTCATAGCCACTCCACGTAGCGGACGCGCTCGCAGGCGGGCACCCGGCGGCGGAAGGCGTCGTATGCGTGGCGCTTGACGCGGGCGTAGTTGCGGCAGAACGCCGCGCCGAAGCATTCCTCGGCCCCGGGCCGAGCCTTCGCATGTGTTGTCTATAGCCGGAACACCTGCCGGTCCGTGGAATCGGAGCGGCCGGTTCGTAGATATCTTTGTCGATGATATGGGCTCGGACAAAAGTCGAGCGCCTTCCAGATTTGTAACTCAAGTGTCGGAGATGTGCTCATCAATGGCAGCCACTACAGACACGATTTTCCGTCATTTTGAATTCCGAAACTTGAGGATGTAAATCGCGATGTCAGTAGCGCCTTGCCACCAGGGGATTGCAATCTACCGCGAGCGGAACTCCGCAAGCCGGGTATTCTCCACGAGCTGCCCCATGTTTTGCAGGGTGAAGACCTTGCCTCGGGTCGCAAGCAACAGCTTCTTCATGTCTTCGCGGCGCACACCGAAGCCGCGTCCGGCGATGCAGGCAATGACTTCGAACCTGGGCTGACCCGATGGTCGGCCGGCCGTGCCGAGCGCACCGAGATGCTGAACACGTGTGACCTTGTCGCGTGCCGTACCGTCGTCTTCCGTAAGCTTGGCCTCGATGACGACCTGCGGGTTGAACTCGTTGGGGACAACGAAGTCGGGGGCTTGATCGAAGCCGGGCAGACGTTCCGCCCGCCCGGTCTTGCGAAAGCTGATCCCGGCGCGGCAAAGAACGTCCTCGATGGCGTTTTCGACGATGTTGCCGATGAGTTCGCTGATCGAATCCCGGTGACCCGCAAAGGGGCGGCCGAGAAAGCGCTCGTAAAGCAGGATGGAGTAAGGGGCGCCCAAATCCGCCAGTGATTGAAGGCTGGCGAGGCCGGCTCTGGTATCGGCCTTGTCGAACCTGTGGAGACGATCGGGAGAGACTGCCGGAGCACCGGATTCGAGGATATGGCAGGCAGCGGCAACCAGTGCATTGATACGCTGTTCCGTGACGCCCCCGTTTTTCGGCCGCGCCGCCTCCGGCCTCATGCGGATATTCCGGTCGATGGTGCGCGCCGCGCCTTGGGTAATTGCAACGCCGGTATGCCGACTCGCGTAACAGGCCCACTCCGGCGGCGTGAATCCCAGCATGCAGCGAAGGACGATCAATGCAATCGGTGTTTCGAAAACGATGGGCGCGACCCTGGCCGGGGTGACGTCCCGGAACCCCCCGGTGGCGCGTTTCAGGGCTTCATAACCTGCTTCGAACGCCGGGAATTCGACGAATCCGGCGCCCTTCGGCATGACGAGAAATTCGGATTCCAGACACTCGAACACGGCATCCACGCAGGCGTCCAGGTTGGATCGGACCTCATCGAAGCCGACTTCAAAAGGAAACGTCACCGCGCTCACCCTCTTCGGACTTTTTCGAGACATAAAACAGCCCCGGAAACGCGGCGTCCGGTTCGGTGGCCATCACCCACCGCGCGAGTTGCTCGGGGTCTCCGCAAGTGGAAACCGCTTCCGCGAAGGCCGCGAGCTTCTCGGAAACAGGCAAAGCGCGGTTCCAGTGGTCTCGGAGTTTCCAGACCGCCATTCGAGTCAGGTGACCGAAGACGATGCACCGCATATCGCCATGGGTGGGCGTCCTGCCGGTACTTGCCAGATGCGCAAGATCATCGCCGGCGATCTCGACAAGCCGTTCCGGCGTATCGAACAACCAGCGCCCCGGCGTCTGGCCCGACGACCGGCATACGAACACGGTGTCCATGATCGAAGACGCCGTGCCGTGGATGTGGATCGAGCCGCCCATTTCAGCGGGACAAGGAAGAGAGGCCGAACAGACGAGCCCGGCATCCAGGATCGCCACCCCCACCGCGCAATAGGCGTCCAGCTTGTTGTGATGGTACGTGAACACCAGGGGCGCTCCCGGCTTCAGGGCCTCCGCCATACGCGAATAGACCGATGAAAGCCCTTCGGTGAAGTGCGTGAGGCCGCGATCCTGGGTGACGTTGCCGGTCAGTTCGTCTCGCGATCGCGTGGATGCGCGGCTGAATCCCTCTGTTGTGTTTCCGGCCAGGCGACGCAACCAGACATAGCAGAAGTCCATCAACTCGCCGTATTGCACGTTGCCGAAATAGGGCGGGTCCGTGAACACGGCGTCCAGGCTTCGTGGGGGAAGCCTGCTCCCGGTCGCGCTCGCGCAACTGATGGCGACCGCGCGGCGGCTGCCGTTGAGCTTCTCGCCGATCCTCTCGCCCTCGATCGGAACCCGGACGTTGCGCGAGCCGTGGCGCCGGACTTCGAACGGCGCCTCGCAATAGCGCTTCGCCTTGACGTACTTGTCGATGATGTTGGACCAGCCGCCCGATCCGACATTGGCTCCGGCGCCGTTGACGATACCCAGGAGGTTGGACTCGCACTGGACCAGTCCGACCGGGAATCCGTGCACGGAGAAGATGTCCAGGGACTTGAGCGCCATCGTGTCGTAGCGGCACAACATGTTCTGGTAGCGCAACAGATCGGAAAGGTTGGTCGCGAGCGCATGGCGTATGCGCTGGTCTTCGATTTCTGCGATCAACCGACAGCTCAGCTCCAGCCCGAGAAGCTGGCGCGGGTTGAACATGTCCCGGTAGCGGGCATACCCCCACCGATGCAGCCGCCCCGTTTCATCCCCCGGCGGAATGTCTTCCCCTGGCACATGGCGGGGGTTGACCTGCTCCCATCGATCGGCCGCGGCGGCCATCCGCGCAATGTCTTCCGCATCGGGCTTCTTGAAGAAACGGCCCCGGTGCTTGGCTCTCCGTCTCGGGTTGTGGTACTCGATGGCGAACAGGCGGTGCGCCAGGGGTTGTCGGGCTTGCCCGGGATAGAGGTTCGAATGCCCGCAATGCGGGCAGTTGCAACGCCCCCGGCGTGCGGGTCCGGCTTGGCGAAGCGCGGTCCCGCATCCGATGCAATCTCCAGGGCTCTTGCGGTCTTCAACCTCGTTGAGGTCCCCGCAACCAGGGCAGACGAGGACGTTTTTCGGGTGCCGCCGGTTCTCGGCGAGGAGGTAGCCCGGAAAAAGATCGAAGGGCTTCCCGCAGGCGCCGCATTCGAGCACTTTCACCCACAGGAAGGATTTGACCGGCACGTCACCATCGCCGTAGAGCGGACAGGACGTGCGGTAATACCCGTCGACATCGTCGCGCAAACGGGCGACGAGGGCGCGGGCGACCCGCTCGTAGGCCGCCGTGTCGAGGTATTCGATTTCCTCGCGGACGATCCAGGCCGACATCGGATTGACGTCGAAGCCTTGTACGTCGCATCCGACGCGATTCGCCTCGATCAGCGGCGTTCCGCCCCCCATGAACGGATCGGCGATCCGGATGCCCGGAAAATCGTTCGAACGGAAAAAAGTGTCTTCCAGGCGGCCTTCTCCGAACTCGGAGAGGATCAGGCCGCGAAACAGGGTCCCGGGGCGGCGGGCAAACCACTTGTGGACGCCGATGATCGGACGATAGTTCTGCTGGATCTGCTTCTCCCGGAGCGCCATCTCCGCGATCAGGGGGACGTCGAAATCCCGCTCGATACTCACCGCCTCTCCTCCCCGTCAGGCTCGGAGCGGAATCTTCCGCCCTGCGCCGAGATTGGCGCCGGTCGCTCGTCCATCGGCAGGCATGGCCCATACCCCTGGCATCGACCAACTCCGATCAGTACCGGCCCGCCTGCCGGCTCATCGGAGATGAGCGCAACGCAGTTTACCGCCATCCTCCATGCACACCCTATGCGCGGCGTTCGTTGCCGCAACCGACGTTGGATCCGAGTATTATGCTGACAAACATAATGTTCTCACGCATAATCTTCCAATG
The DNA here is from genome assembly GCA_958295465.1 of uncultured Gammaproteobacteria bacterium. Taxonomy (GTDB): domain Bacteria; phylum Pseudomonadota; class Gammaproteobacteria; order HK1; family HK1; genus HK1. The sequence goes on along the minus strand of OY282353.1, from coordinate 3,622,090 downwards.
CAGTTCCTCGATCGCAGTGACGAGATGCGCCGGCTGGACGGCGTGCTCTCGCGACCCGGAGCGTTCGCGGTCATCTGGGGGCGCCGCCGGGTCGGCAAGTCACGCCTGCTCATCGAATGGTCGCGGCGTCACGACGGCCTCTACGCGGTGGCCGATCAGTCCGCGCCGCCGGTGCAGCGGCGCTATCTGGCCGGGGCGGTCGCCGAGCGGTTCCCCGGCTTCGCCGACGTCGAGTACCCGGACTGGCGCTCGTTCCTGACGCGGCTGTCCGCGGAGGCCGGGCAGGCCGGCTGGCCGGGGCCGGTCGTGCTCGACGAACTCCCTTACCTCCTTGCCGCGGACCCCACCCTGGCCGGCGTCCTGCAGAACTGGCTGGACCGCCCGGAGCGGCGACCGACGCTGGCCGTCTGCGGGTCGAGCCAGCACATGATGCACAGCGCGATCCTCGACGCCGCCGCTCCCCTGTACGGCCGGGCCGCCGAAGCCTTTGCGGTGCGTCCCTTGCGGCCCGGGTATCTCGCGGAGGCTTTCCCGTTCGACGACTACGGCGCCCTGGTCTCCGTATACGCGCTGTGGGGCGGGATGCCTCGCTACTGGGAGCTTGCCGAACCATTCGGGGGCGATCTCGAAACCGCGGTGGACGCCCTGGTCCTCGACCCCGCGGGACCCTTGCATGGAGAGCCCGATCGGCTGCTGCGGGAGGAGACCCCCCCGGCGACCGCGCTACGCCCCGTGCTGGACGTCATCGGCAACGGCGCGCACCGGGTCAGCGAGATCGCGGGCCGTCTGGGCAAACCCGCCTCCGGCCTGTCGAAGCCGCTGGCGTCCCTGATGGAGATGGGGCTCGTGCGCCGGGAGACGCCTTTCGGGAGCGACCCGAGGTCGGGCAAGCGAAGCCTCTACCGGATCGACGATCCCTTTCTGCGGCTGTGGTTCCGGGTGGTCGCCCCGCATCGGGCGGCCCTTGCCGCCGCACCCCGCGAGACGCGGTTGCGCTACTGGCGGCGGCATCGGCCAAGCCTCGAATCCCTGACCTGGGAGGAGCTGTGCCGGATGGCCGTGCCCGTGCTGCACCGCTCGGAGACGACGCTGGCGGGGCTCGGCCCGTGGGAGCCCGCGCAAAGATACTGGCGGGGCAACGCGCCGGAACTGGACGTCGTCGCGCGCTCGGTCGATGGCCGGCGGCTGCTGGTGGGCAAGGCCAAGTGGTCGATCAAGCCGGCCGCCTCCGGAGCCGTCGCCCGCGGCGACGTTGGGAACCCGGCCCGTGACGACGTCGGGAACTCGGGCCGCGACGACGTCGGGAACCCGGCCCGCGGCGACGTCGGGAATCCGGCCCGCGGCGACGTCGGGAACCCGGCCCGCGACGACGTCGGGAACCCGGCCCGTGATGACGTCGGGAATCTGGCCCGCGCGATGGACGCCGAGGTGTGCCGTGCGCGGTTCGTCCCGCCGGGCGCCGCTCCGCGGGCCGAGGCCGGTGTCCACGTCATCGATGCGCGTGCGGTCATGAGCGTGCTCAGGTGAATCCGGGGCGTCCGCCGCCGGAGACGGCACGCCGGTTCGGCGTATGGATGACCGCCGGCGCCTGGGTCGCGGTCCTCGCGGTCGCAAGCCTCGTGTTCGGCGACCGGCTGGCCGAGCGGAGCGCGAGAATCCCAACCGCCGGGGGGACACGGGCGTGAGCGCAGGAATGACGGGTCGCGCCCTTCTGCTTCGCAGGCTGAGGCCCCGGGCGCGGGCGCACCCCGGGGCTCTCTCGGCCGGGACTCCACTGCAAGGCCGGCGACGGCCTACTTCTTCAACCGGGTCCAGATCGCGTCGTAGACCTCCTGGGTCTCCTGGTCGCAGACCGCGATGAAGGTGCCCGGCGGGGCGTCGGCCGGGGGTACGGACTCGGGCGAGGTCTTGAGCTCCTCGTCCAGCAGATCGGTCACCCCCTCGACCCCCGCGGCGTAGCGCGCGTAGTTGGTCACCGCCGCGATGTTCTCCGGCTCCAGCAGGAAGTCCATGAACTTGATGGCGTTCTCGCGGTTGGGGGCGTCCTTGAGGAGGACGACGTTGTCCATCCACACCACGTAGCCCTCCTTCGGATAGGCGTACTCGATGTTCGCGCCTTCCGCACGCCCCTTGGCGGAGAAGCCGTTGTAGATCATGCCGGCGGCGGCATCCCCCGAGACCAGGACGTCCTTGGCGATGTCCGAGCCGAACGAGGCCCAGTGCTGCTTCGCGCTTTGCAGGAGCGCGTCGAGCGCCTTCAGTTGCTCGCGGTCGGTGGTGCACTGCGGGATGCCGAGATGCAGCGAGGCCATCAGCATGACCTCGCCCTGGCTGTCGAGCACGTTGATCTTGCCGCGCAGCGCCTCGGGCGGATCGAAGATGATGCTGGTGGTGTCGATGTCGCCGCTGTAGACGTCCCGGTTCACCGAGAAGCTGGTCGAACCCCACTGGTAGGGGATCGAGTGCTTGCGGCCCGAATCGAAGGGCACGTCCATCCACTGCGGCTCGACGTTGCCGATGTTGGCGAGCTCGCCGGGCCCGACCTCGTCGAGGATCCCCTCGCCGGCCATGATCTCGACCATGTAGTCGCCCGGCACCGCCACGTCGTAGGCGCCGAGCTTCCCCGCCTTGAGCGAGGCCAGCATCGCCTCGTTGGAATCGTAGGTGTCCATGGTCACCTCGACCCCGTGCTCGGCGGCGAACTTGTCGAGGAGCTCCTGCGGGATGTACTCGAACCAGTGATAGACCGAGAGCTTCCCCTCGGCCTGCGCCGCGCCGGCCAGGAACGCCAGCGCCACCGCCACGGCTCCCGATTTCAGATATGCGTTCATGCTGTCTTCTCCCTGTGGATTGGCGAGGCCGCTCCGCCGGCCTCCGGTATGGCCGTCGCCGGCCGGATCCCGCCCCATCTCCGCCAATCCGGCAGGAGACGGCGACGATGACCATTCTCGGGCATCGGCTCGGAGCACGCCATGCCGGCCCGCATTCCTCGAAACCGGGGCCGCGATCCCGGTCCCCCAATCATGGTGATTGCGCCGGTCATGCCGGTGAATCGAGCCGGCCGGTCCCGTCGCGCCGCTTCAACGCCCTGACGATGCGCTCCGGCGTGATCGGCATCTCGAACACCCGCACCCCGATCGCGTCAGCGACGGCGTTGGCGATCGCCGGCGCCACCGGGGTCATCGCCGGTTCGCCGATGCCCTTGGCGCCGTAGGGGCCGACGCCGCTGCGCGATTCGAGGATGATGCATTCGACCTTGGGCATGTCCATGGCCGTGGGCATCAGGTACTCGCTGAACGACGGCGTGATCAGCCGCCCCTCCTCGTAGAGCATCTCCTCGCTGAGCGCGTAGCCCTGGCCGTTCTGGGCGCCGCCCTGGATCTGGCCCTCCACCGCGGCCGGATTGATGCACTGCCCGACGTCGTGGGCGGCGACGCTCTTCAGGACCTCGACCTCGCCGGTATCGACGTCCACCGCCACCTCGACCGCGTGCGCGCCGTAGGCGTAGTCGGGATGGGCCTGGCCCTGGCCGGTCTCCGGATCGAGGAAGTCGGTGAACGGCGCGCGGAACATGGCGAGCTCGGAGCGGTGGATGCCCTCCGCCCCGCAGATCCGGACCAGCTCGACCAGGGGCATGGACCGGTCCGGGCGCTCGGCCACGAAGACTTCGTTGAAGCCCATGTCCACGTCGTCCGGCGCGACGCCGAACGCCCTCGCGGCCCGTTCGACCAGCCGCGCCCGGACCGCCTCCGCCGCCTGCTTCACCGCGTTGCCGGTCATGTACAGGGCGCGGGTGGCGGTGGTGGTGCCGGCCAGCGGGGTGACCGCCGAATCGCTGTTGTAGACCACCACGTTGTCGAGGGTGGTGCCGAGGGCCTCCACCGCGATCTGGCCCAGCGCCGACACTTGGCCCGCGCCGATGTCGGTGACGCCGGAACGCACGACGACGGTGCCGTCCATCTCGACTCCGACCCAGGCCTCCGACGTATCGTGCAGGAAGGTGAGCCGGCCGTAGCTCTGCTGATAGCAGCCGATGCCGCGGCCGATCCGGATCGGCCCCCGGGCGGGGGTGGGCTCGCCGAGCGCGGCCCAGGCCCGCTCCGCGCATCGATCCGTCCAGATGGCGCTGGGGGGCACGAAGCCCGTCGACATCGGCTCGCCGGTCTTGAGGAAGTTGCGCCGCCGCAGCTCCATGCGGTCGAGGCCGATGGCCTTCGCCACCTCGTCCATCTGCTGCTCGTAGGCGGCGCAGGCCTGCAGGGCGCCGAATCCCCGGAAGGCGCTGGTGAACATGTTGTTCGTGGCCACCGCCCGGGCGAAGACGTCGAGGTTGTCCACACGATAGGGACCGGGGGCGGCCACCAGCGCGTAGAGCAGGACGTAGGGGCTCAGGAAGACGTAGGCCCCCGAATCGGCCACCATCCGCACGTCCAGGGCGGTGATCCTGCCGTCCCTGGTGACCCCGGTGCGGTACGTCAGCACGAAGGGGTGGCGCTTGCCGTGACCCACGAACGAGTCCTCGCGGGTGTATTCGAGGCGCACCGGCCGGCCGGTGCGCCTGGCGAGCAGGGCCAGGTAGATCTCGACGGTCAGGTCTTCCTTGCCGCCGAAACCGCCGCCGACCAGGGCGCCGCGGATGCGGACCTTGTTGTGGGGCACCCCGATGGCGTCGGCGATGGGGCGGAAGTGCTCGATCACCTGGGTCGAGACGCGGATGTTGACCACGTCGTTCTCGTCTACCCAGGCGAGCCCCACCTCGGGTTCGAGGAAGGCATGCTCCTGGAACGGTGTCCGAAAGGTGTTCTCGACGATGACGTCGGCCTCGGCGAATCCCGCCTCGACGTCGCCCTTCCGGATCCTGCGTTCCGCGACGATGTTGTCGGGCTCGGTGACGATGGGCGCGCCGGGCTGCATCGCCTCCACCGGATCGTAGACGCCGGGGATGGGCTCCAGCTCGGCCTCCACCAGCTCCAAGGCGTGGTCCGCCACGTCGCGGGTCTCCGCCGCGATGAGGGCGAGCGGCTCCCCGAAGTACCGGACCCGCTCCCGGACCAGGATCTGCTGGCCGGTGTCCAGGCGCTTCCGGCCGACCTGGCCCGGAATGTCGGTGGACACGGCGCGATCGGGAAGGTCCGCGGCGGTGAGGGCGCAAGCGACCCCTTGGAGCGCCCGCGCCCGCGAGACGTCGAGGCGCACGAGCCGGGCGCTGGCCACGTCGGCCCGGACCACCCGCATGTGCAGCATGTCCGGCATCACGTAGTCGCCGGCGTAGGGGGTGCGGCCGGCGACCTTGCCGGGGGCGTCGGTGCGGGTGAGCGGTCGGCCCACCTGCCGGAACCGGACGTTGGGCCGCGACGGGGCTTCGCTGGTGATGCCGGTCATTGTCCGCTCCTCCCCGCGCGGATGACGGCGGCCGCCTCGCTGACCGCCTCGAACACCTTCGTGTACCCGGTGCAGCGGCACAGGTTGCCGCTCAGGCCGAGGCGGACGTCGTCCTCCGTCGGCTCCGGGTGCTCGTCGATGATCGCCTTCGCCGCGATGACGATGCCCGGGATGCAGTACCCGCACTGGGCGGCCCCGCCATCGGCGAACGCCTGCTGCACGGGGTGCAGCGACTCCAGGTCGCCGAGGCCGCGGACGGTGGTGATCTCCGCACCCTCCGCCGTCCAGGCCAGGGTCAGGCAGCTATCCACGGCCATCCCGTCGACGAGTACCGCGCACGCGCCGCAGTCGCCCTTCTCGCAGCCGCATTTCACCTCCATGTGGCCTATCTCGCGAAGCGCCTCCAGCAGCGTGCGATGCGCCGGGAAGCGTCCCCGTTCCTCACGTCCGTTGACGCGCAGGGTGATGGTCCGTTCGTTGGACATGGTCCTCGTCCCCCTTGGTGATCCCCTTGTCACGTGATCCCTTGGTCGGCGATTCCCGCCAGGCGCGAGTGCCTCACCGAGCGGTATTGTCCCGCCAGGCGCGGGATGTCCGCAGATCCGCCGCGATCGGACACCGACACGATCAGGCGCTTCGGCCATCGGAGCCGGCGCGACGTTGCGCCGTCACCTCGTGCGCCGGGACGGCGGCGGAAGCTGCCGTCCCCTGATCTCCTTGCCGGTCGAACCGGTCCCAGGCCCGCGAGACCAGCCGGCGGGTCAGCACCTCCACGGTGTGGAGCCGGTACCCGGCGGAGGCCCGCACGTCGTCGATGGGACTGGATGCGGCGGCAGCCGCCGCCGCGGCCCGGTCGATCAGCGCCGGGGTCAGCGCCCGGCCTTCGAGCAGGGCCTCGGCCTGCCGGGCTCGAAGCACGATGGGCGCGACGGCCCCGAGCGCGATGCGCGCCTTCGTGCAGGTTCCGCCGGCGGCGCAGAGCGTCAACGCCACCCCGGTGACGGTGATCGCGTCGCCCTTGCGGCGGGCGAGCTTGTAGAAGGTGTTGACGGACGGAACGGGCAGGCGGGGCCAGGAGATGCGGGTGATCAGCTCGTCCGGCCGGCGCACGTCGCGCTTGTAGCCGAGGAAGTACTCGTCGAGCGGTACCGTCCGCGTCCCGGCGGCGCTGGCCAGCGTGACGTCGGCGTCGAGGGAGAGCAGCGGCGGCACCAGGTCCGCGGCCGGGGAGCCGCAGGCGATGTTGCCGGCGACGGTGGCGGTGTTGCGCACCATCAGCCCGGCGAACAGGCGCGCGGATTCGATGAGCGAAGGCGCCGCCTCCGCGACCTCGGGCGAGCGCAGCAGATCGGTGACGGTGGTACGACCGCCGATGGAGATGCGTTCGGCCCCGAAGTCCATCCCCCGCAGCTCGCCGACCTCCCCGAGCGCGACCACCCGGTCCGGGCGCTCGCGCTTCGCGCGCATGTCGACGATCAGGTTGGTCCCTCCGGCGATGGGGACGGTCTTCGAGTCCCTGCCGGCCGCGAGGGCGTCCAGGGCGCCGGCGAGATCTCCCGGCATCTCCAGCTCGAACGGTGCATACATGGTTCGTCCTCAGCTCTCCGGTCTTCCTCGTTCAGCAAGGTGGCTGACCTGAATCCTGGGGAGCGGTAGCCCTTCGAGATACGTACTGACCATATCGGCTGGTATGGATGAATTCGTTTGAAATACAGGCTGTTGTGCGACGGATCGGCCTGGAATCGCCGGTATGCGTCTTTCGCCTGTCTCCGGATTTCGCCGGGTAGTCCCTGCAACTGCTCGCGAAACTGCCGGGTAGTCCGGGATCTCACAGGGCATCCGGATCGAATTCTTCGGTCAGCCCTTGGCGATCTTCCTCCTCGGCTTGGGTCGCGAGCCGTTCAAGTACATCGGGAGAGCTCGCAAACGCTGCATCCCAACGCCGCTCATCCTCCATGGCATCCAGGATAAGCTCGGCGATGGCGTCTTGCCGGTCCGCCGGAAGTCGTCTGGCCTGCGCCACCGCCCGGTCAAGCATTTCGCTCATGGTCACTCGCTCCCCTTCCTGAGCATCCCGATCATACGTCCCACCCGCCGTCCACGGCGATGTGCTGGCCGGTGATCTGCCGGGCGTCGTCGCTGGCCAGGAACAGCACCGCGTTGGCGACGTCCTGGGCGGTGGTCACGCGCTTCAGGGCCATGTCCTGCACGTACTCGTCGTAGACCTCCTCCTCCGTCCAGCCCCGCACCATCGCCTTCTCCTCGCAGAGCTTCTTCATGCGCGGACCGTCCACGATGCCCGGACAGACCGCGTTGACGTTGATGTTGTGCCGGCCGAGCTCCAGAGCCACGGTGCGGGTGATGCCGCGCACCGCCCATTTCGACGCGCTGTAGGCGGTGCGCATGGGGTAGCCGCGCAGCCCCGAGGTGCCGCTGATGTTGACGATCTTTCCCGCCTTGCGGGCGATCATGGCCGGCACCACGTACTTGATCGGCAGGAAGGTGCCGCGCTCGTTGGCGGTGACCACGTAGTCGAAGTCGGCGACGTCGATGTCCTGCACCGGGGTCTCGATCGGGCCGGTGACCCCGGCGACGTTGACCAGGACGTCGATGCGGCCCCTGAAGACCTCCAGGGCCTTGTCCACCATCTCCCTGACCTCGCCGTCGTCGGTGACGTCGCAGGCGATCACCCAGCCTTCGCGCCCCATGGCGCCGACCTCCGCCGCGACCTCCTTCAACGGCGCGATGTCGCGGGCGGACAGCACCACGTCCGCGCCCTCCCGGGCCAGGGTCCTGGTAATCGCCGCCCCCATGCCCTTCGCGGCGCCGGTGACGATCGCGTTCCTGCCTTCGAGCTTCATTGCATCGTTCCCCCCTGGTTTTCATGAATCCGCCGTCCCGCGTTCATCTACAGAAATTCCGTACGTCTGGACAGTATGTGGTTTCGGATTTCAGCGCACTGCGCTCACGTCTGCCTTGAGCTTGTGGTTCAAGTCGTATCGAACTTGGAATCGTATCCAGCTTTCCTGACCTGTTGAATGCTGCATCACGTCGTCCACCGATCTGTCGATCAAGATCAATCCGTGGTCCTGGTTCGGCACGCCCCCTTTCGCTCGTCGTTACGGCCGATCTACAAAGTGCGAAGCACCCAAGTTGTCGATCAGGGTTCTGTAGCTCTCCCTCGCTCCGACCTGCGCCCGGAAGTAGTCTTCTGCCGGCTGTTCCCATCGCTTGCGTACCGTATTATTTTCGGGTACGGGGATTTTCAACTCGAACAATCGCCTGCCCAGATCCTCGCGGTTGGTCTGCATCTGCACAAGGAAACGGAATTGGTCGTTCACCACACGCAGCGAGAGCATCACCAGAAGCAGCCACGGCGACACACGGCCCTCGCTTGTGCATCGCAGCACCGCGATCTCCTTGGTCAGCACTACCTGGGTCTGCCACGGCATGACCACTGCACCCAGCCCTATGTTCTTGCTCGCGCGCGTCGGGATCACGATGTCGAATGCCTCCAGGCTTCGGTCCCGGCGTAGTCTCTCGGCTGTCTCTTCCGGGATGAAATATTTAGGGTTTTCGTTGATGCGCCAATTCTTGATGTCCGATACCTTCACGTAGGGCACATCTCCCTTGCCCTTGAATTGTCCATGCGGACTCCCGTGCCCCGTCGTGTACGTGAGTTCTCCGTTCTCAATCAACTCTCCAATGCTCACCAAAGTGCATTTGTTCTCTTCCGAGAACACATCCAGCGCCTTGAGGTAGGGTTCCCGCCAGTAATACGACGCCGTCAGCACCCCCGCCTTGCACGCCCTCTGTTGCTCGAATGTGAAGCGAAGTTTGCTTTTATGCCTCGAACGCGATCGGAGCAGTGCCGCCGCCTCCGCCATCTCATCCTCAAGCACCGCTGTGCGGTTCCCTTCGACGTCCAGACGGAACAGCGGATTTCCTTTCTTGTCCTGCCCGTAGCTCTCGGTCAGCATTCCGATGATTCGGTGCCCCGTTCCAGGTTTCGCCTTCTTCAGAACCAGTATAGAGGTCTTCGCTCGGCAGTACGGCTCGAATGCTTCGATTGGCACGTTGATACTATGGGTCACCGTGAATTTTGTGCAAATCCATTCAACAAGCCATCGGTAGCTCGGTGAGAACAGGTACGTATCCGGGAGGACAATCGCGAGGCGTCCATCAGGCTCCAGCAGATTGTAACAGCGCTCGAGAAACACCACGCCGACTTCCCGGTTTACCCACCTGTCCTCCTCGCTACCGTACGAGCCGGTGGACGTGTCACGTACCCACTGCCGGCACACCTGATACCCCTCTGCCCGCCCGTCGTTGGCATCGAGCTGGAGCCGCGTTCCAAAGGGAGGGTTGGTGAGTACCACGGAGAAGCTTCCATCCTGCATCGTTTCCGTCAGGTGCCTGGACCAGTGGGACTTGCGTAGTGCGTCGGCCTTGAAGACGTGAGCGCTCCCGTCACCGAGTAGTGACAGGTAAGCCTTCGACAGTCGTACCGAGACCGTATCCTTGTCGATGGCGTACAGCTTTTGCGTGCTCCAGTCGCGCATCCCGACAGTGTGTTCCGTCGATCCTTCGCCGGCAATCGATTCCAGCCGTTCCGATACGGCGTTGAGTGCCTCGGCGAGGAAGCTCCCGCTCCCACATGCCGGGTCGATGACCCGATCCCCGTGCTTCGGCGCGATCGCCGCGACGGCGATTTTCACCACGGACGGTGGTGTGAAGTATTGTCCTTCCTCCCCTTTGTAGGCCCTCCCGCGCAATACTTGGAACGCCGTCGATATCGCATTTGCATCGTTTCCGAGCATTCGATAGCTCTGTAGCTGTTCCACCGCGTACCCGATGCTTTCGTCGTCGATTGCGAGGTGTACACCCGAGTGCCCGAAGATCCCCGCATGTTTCTTCGCTTCGCGCTGGAGCATCGCCTTGACGTGCTTCGCAGTGTCCTCTCTCTTCCCCTCCTGCCTCTGGAACTCCAGCGCCTCGCCCGGCTGCAGCCGGTGCGCCTGCTCGTCCAGGATCTTCAGCAGCAGCAGGCTCGACAGATCGGGCAGAATCTCTTCGTCCCGGTTCACATTCGTGTCCTGCGCCGCGAGTCGATCGCGGATTCTGCGGACTACGGGCACCAGAGACGGGGCTTTGCTCAGTCGAGCGTACGTCATTGTCGCCGGCGTGCCGTCCGGTTCCAGCGGATCGGTCGGTCCGGGGATGCGGGTGCCTGCCGGCGCTTGTTCATACCCTTCCTTCGTCTTGTAGACGATCGCGTAGTCGATCCCGTTGAACCAGATCCCCATCCTGGCGTGTGGCTCGCGGTCGAGGTACATCTTGAGCTGTTGCATCCCGCTCTTCTCGTCCGGGCGTTTGCACTCACAGAGGATTTGTACGTGCTCCTCCTTGCGGCAGTGCGCAGGGCTGTCGAAGATCGCGACGTCGACCGGCCAGCGCCGCTTGTCCGACGGACTCCCGGGCACTCGCCATTGCGGCCTTGACACAATCTGGTTTCGATCCCATCCGCATTCGTCGACAAGTATGTCGAGCAACGGTTGCGTGGCATCCACCTCTTCGGGGCCTGCGCTGATCAGACGCCCGGAAGCGCGGTCGAGTATCGGTTTTCTTTCTGCCATTCTGCTTTCCGCTTTCTGATTCAACTGCATTGCCCTCCGTGTCTGCCTCACCGTTTCCCGATCAACGCGCCGACGACGATCCCGTCGATGTGAAGCGGCTCTCTCGCGAGGTCGATCCTGATGGGCTTGTGTTCCGGGTTGCTGCTCTCCGGTCGGAGCTCGACATGCTTGGGGTCGAGTCGCACAAAGCGCTTCAGGGTCACCTCGTCATCCACTCTCCCTACGACCATTTCCCCGCTGTTCGGATCGGGATTCGAGCGGATGGCCACGATGTCCCCGTCGCGCAGCCCGGTGAGGTCCATGCTGTCGCCTCGAACCGTCAGGAAGTAGTCCGGACGGGGCGAGAACCGCTCGGCCACCTTGGCAGGGATCTTGTCCACGACATGTGGTTCGGCCGGTATCGGCTGCCCGGCTGCGACCTCCGCCACCGGCCCCACCAACGGAAGGTCTTTCTCATCGAGCAGGCGGATCCCCCGCTGCATGTTCGGTTCGAGCTCGATCCAGCCCTTGCGGGTGAGGGCCTTGAGATGCACGTCGACGGATGATGCCCCCCGCAGCTCCAGCCCTCTCGCGAGCTCCGAACGGGTAGGCGGCACTCCGAAGCGCCGCTTGTGGGCCTTGATCCAGTCGAGCGTCTGCCGCTGGCGATCGGTCAGGGGTTGCATCCGAGATGTTCGACCTTCCGGTTCGAGTATGCGGGAGTATAGCGTATGACCGTACGCTATCAACCGATCATTGATGCCTCCCGGACAGATCTTCTTTCAATCCTTGGCGATTGGGACAGAATTCCTTTTGATTCATACGGTTGACACGAAGATAGTGTGGATCTGCGTCAGCCGCGGGCTTTGCAAGTCGTTGATCCACTGTTTCGCTGCGGACAGTGTTCCCGTGGGATCACCGACGGATTTCGTGTGAATGCGCGGAATCCGCCGTCCCGGGCGCTCCGTACCCGCCGCCGCCGCAGCTCTCGACCACCACCACGTCGCCCTGGCCGAGACGGACGTTGGCCTTGCCGGGCAGCTCGCGACGGCGGCCGTCCGCACCGACGACGGTCACCCGGAACGGCGCTCCCGGCTCGCCTCCCTGCAACCCGTAGGGCGGCACCACGCGGCGCTCGAACATCGAGGTGACCGACATGTCGTCGCACAGCACCCGGTACTCCCGGTGCAGTCCGTCACCGCCGCGCCGCCGCCCTGCCCCGCCCGAGCCGCGGCGCAGGCGCTGGCATTCGACCCGGATCGGATACTCCGCTTCCACCACCTCGGCCGGGGTGTTCATCACGTTCGACATGTGGACCCGGACCACCGGTGCGCCGTCGCGGTCATGCCTGGCCCCCTCGCCGCCGCCGTGGGTCTCGTAGAAGGTGGTCCAGACCCCGTCCGCGCGCCGCCCGCCGAACAGCACGAGGCCGGACGTCGTCGGCCCGCCGGCGGAGAGCCGTTCCGGCCCGGTCGGCTCCAGCGCCCGGAACACGGCATCGGCGACGCGCTGCGAGGTCTCGTGGTTGCCGCCCACCACCGGGCGGTCGGGCCCGGGGTCGAGCAGCGAGCCGGGACGGGTGATGATCTCGAGCGGGCGGTAGCAGCCGCCGCCGGGCTGGACGTCGGGGCCGAAGAGGGTCTTCACCACGTAGAAGACGGACGCGGCGGCGATGAACGGCGTGGTGTTCACGGGGCCGCGGGCCGCGTCCGCGGTCTCTGAGAAGTCGAACGTGGCGCGATCGCCGTCGATGGTCACCCGCACCCGCACCGGGATCGGCTCGTCTCCCGCGGCATCGTCGTCGAGCCAGTCCTCGCCGACGTAGGTGCCGTCGGGGACGGCGGCCAGGGCCTCGCGCATCCGGGCCTCGGCCCGATCGTGGATGGCGGCGATGGCGGCCAGCACGGTGCCCGCGCCATGCTCGGCGAAGAGATGGTGGAGGTGCTCTTCCGCGCCCCGGGTCGCCGCCATCTGCGCGAGGACGTCGCCTTCGCGCTCCTCCGCCCCGCGCACGTTGGCAAGCACCATGTCCAGATTCTCGCGATGCGGGCCGCGGGCGGTGAACAGGCGGAACGGCGGGATGCGCAGCCCCTCCTGCCAGGCGTCGGTGGCGCCGGCGACGTAGCTTCCGGGGACCGCGCCCCCGACGTCGGCCCAGTGGGCGAGGCTGACCGCGAACGCGACCACCGCGCCATCGGCGAACACCGGCCGGATCGCCTTCACGTCGGGCAGATGGTTGCCGCCGATCTCCGGCAGGTTGAGGAACCAGACGTCGCCCGGCGCGAGCCGCGACTTCGGCACCCGCTTCAGGAACTCGCGCACCGTGAAGCTCATGACCCCCATGTGCATGGGGATGTCGCGGCCCTGGGCGACGAGATGGCCGTCCGCGTCGGTCAGTGCCGAGGAGAGGTCGCCGGCCTCGCGCAGGAGCGGTGAGCGGGCCGAGCGCATGACCACCAGGGACATCTCCTCCGCCGTCGCGCTCAGGGCGTTGCGGATGACCTCCAGGGTCACGGGGTCCACGGAGGTCACGGGGTCGGCAGAGGGGGGCATGGCGGCGACGGTGAAACCGCCATCGCCGTGGGAGAAAGATCGGCGGAGGTCACGGGGACGACGGAGGTGGTCATGTCCCGGTCCCGGTGGCGATGTGGAGGTGGCCGGCCTCGTCGGGGACGAGGGTGGCTCCCGGCGGGACCACCACCGTCGACCACGCATCCTCGACGATGGCCGGTCCGGCAAGCGCACGACCGGGCACCAGGGCGGCGCGATCGTAGCGCGGCGTCGCGGCCGTCGCTCCGGCTTCGAAGGTGCATGGTAGCGTCCTGGCCGGCGGGGACCCGCCTGACGCGACGGACGATGACGGTGTCATGGCTGCCGGGGACCCGCCTGACGCGACAGGCGATGACGGTGTCCTGGCTGACGAGGACCCGCCTGACACGACAGGCGATGACGGTGTCCTGGCTGACGGGGACCCGCCTGACACGACAGACGATGACGGTGTCCTGGCTGACGGGGACCCGCCTGACTCGACGGGCGCCGGCCGGAGCTCCCCGCTGGTTGACGGCGCCGAGACGCGAAGCCGGATCGAGACCAGCTCCCACGGCTCCCCGGTCGCGAATCCGTACAGCGCCCGATGGCGGTCCAGGAAATCGCGCGTCAGCCGCGCCGGATCGTCGAGGGCGGCATCGGGGATCTCGATGGCGTAGCTCTGGCCACGGTAGCGGATGGCCGCAACTTCCTCGACCGCCATCTCGCCTTCACCGCAACCGGCCGCGGCCAGGGGAGCGGCGAGCCGGGACCTCAGATCCTCGCGCGCCCGCTCCAGACGTTGCGCGTCCCACTCATCCACCGCCATGCGCAGGGTGCGCTGCTGCGCATAGCTCATCCGCGCGCTGACGCATCCGAGGGCGGAGAACACGCTGGAGTGGGCGGGAACGACCACCTTGGCAATGGAAAAGGCGCGGGCCAGCTCGACCGCGTGCATGGGACCGGCGCCGCCGAAGGCGAGGAGCGTGCATTGGCGGCCGTCGACGCCGCGCTCCACCGTGACCCGGCGAAGCGCCCGCAGCATGGTCGAGTTGGCGACCCGGACCACGCCGAGAGCCGCGGCTTCCACGCTCATGCCCATGGCCGAAGCGAGAGGCGCGATGGCCGTCCGGGCGGCAGCGGGGTCGACCCGGATGTCCCCGCCGATGATTCGGTCCGGCGCCATGTATCCCAGTACCAGGTTGGCATCGCTCACCGTCGGCCGGCTGCCGCCGCGGGCGTAGCAGGCAGGCCCCGGGTCGGCGCCGGCGCTCTCCGGGCCGACCACCAGGGCGCCGTGATCGAGCCGGGCGATGGAGCCGCCGCCGGCTCCGATGGACTCCACCGCGACCATGGGCTGGCGCAGGGGCCGGCCGCCCAGGGTTCGATCGCTCGAGATCTGCGCCTCGCCGCCGAAGATCAGGCAGACGTCGGTGGTGGTGCCGCCCATGTCGAAGCTGATGGCGTGCTCGACGTCGAGGTCCCGGGCGATGCGTCCGGCCGCGGCGACGCCGGCTGCGGGACCCGAGGCGGCGAGGCCGAGCGGCAGCTCGCGCAACGCCTCCGGCGAGGCCATGCCACCGGCGGAGTGGAACAGGTGCAGCCTGGAGTCCGCCGGCCTGGCCGCCTCGATCCGGTCGAGGTAGCTCGCGGCCAGCGGCATCAATCCGGCGCTCAGCGCCGTCGTCGCGGTGCGCTCGTACTCCCGGGCCTCGGGACTGACCCGGCTCGACAGCGCGACGAAGGGGAACCGCTCGCGCAGCCGCCCGCCCAACGCCTCCTCGTGGGCGGGATTGGTGTAGGAGTGCAGCAGGGACACCGCCACCGCCGCGGCGCCGCTCTCCTCGATGCGCCGGAGCGCCTCGTCGACCGTTCGCGGATCCATCGGTTCGAGAACCTGCCCCTCATGATCGAGCCGCTCCCTCACCTCGAAACGGCGCTCGGCCGGCACTTGGGGGACGGCCTTGGGCGGAAGGTCGAGACGGTAGAGGTGGCGCCGGTTCTGGCGCCCGATGGCCAGGGTGTCGGAGAACCCCCGGGTGGAGATCAGGGCGACCTCGGCGAGATCGTCCTCGACGATGGCGTTGGTCACCAGGGTCGTGCCGTGGATCAGGTCGTCCACGTCCGGCCATGCGAGATCCACCGCCCGGAGCGCGGCCAGCAGGCCGGCCACGCGGTCGTCGGAGCGGGAGGGAACCTTGGCGACCCGGGTGTCGCGGCGCGTCCGGTTCACCGCGATCACGTCCGTGAACGTGCCGCCGACGTCGACCCCCACCCGCCATCCGCCCGACATGATCATCCCTGGCCGTCGACCCGGATCGAGTTCGATTCTTATCGAAAAACGAAAAAATTCCTGTAATTCGGAAATCGTATTGGGCTTCGCGGCCGGCGTCAAACGACAACCGCAGGCTGGGGTGCACGTCGGAAAAAGTGAGATTTGCCTGATGGTGCGGGATTGCTCAGCTCGTCTTGCTGCAGACAAGGCTGATGGACAGGAAGTGTCCCATGCTCCGCTCCGCACACATGGCTCTCTTAGCGATGGCAGCCTGACTCAAGCAAAGCATCCTCCAGGCTTCCCGGGGCGGCGGTTCAGTTCATGAATCTGCTCCCCTCCCTCGCGTCGCCAGGAAGAGGGTAGAAGATAATCAAGGGGTGCCAGGATGTTCCTGGCGTCCCCAACGGGATTCGAACCCGTGTCGCCACCTTGAAAGGGTGGTGTCCTAGGCCAGACTAGACGATGGGGACAGGTCATGAGGGCGCCGGAACGGTCGGCGCGAAGGATTGATGGTGGAGCCAGGCGGGATCGAACCGCCGACCTCTACAATGCCATTGTAGCGCTCTCCCAGCTGAGCTATGGCCCCGCGTCATCGGGCCGGAGAATATAGGTCAGGGTCCCGGAAGTGTCAAGATTGGTGTGGTCGCCGGGTGCACGTCGGAAAAGTGAGATTTGCCTGATGGTGCGGGACTGTTCAGCTCGTCTTGCCGCGGACAAGGCCGATGCACAGGAAGTGACCCATGCTCCGCTCCGCACACATGGCTCTCTTGATGCAAGACGCGATGCCCTGCGCCGGACACTGGCGACGGTCGGAGACTTCCGGCAAGGCAGTCCCCCCCGGTGGACGACGACTTCGACGCACCGCTGGAAGATCGTGCGGGCTACGGTGGCGCCGGCCGGGCCCGGCCGGGCGGCCTGGAGCTCCGTGAGGATTCACCCGGCGGCCGATGCCTGGAGCTCGCGCTTGATCTGCTCGATGATCCGGGCCGCCTCGCTGCCCCGGATCCGGGCGATGTCGTCCTGGTACTTGAGGAGCGAGCCGAGTGTGTCGTTGACCACGTCCGGCGAGAGGGCGAGCGCGTCGAGCTGGGCGAGCGCATGCGCCCAGTCGATGGTCTCGGCCACCCCGGGCGCCTTGAACAGGTCGACGTCGCGCAGGCTCTGCACGAAGGCCACGACCTCCCGGCTCAACGCCTCCGGCGTCCCGGGCGCCCGCACCCGCAGGATCCGGAGCTCGCGCTCCGCGTCCGGGTAGTCCACCCAGTGGTAGTAGCAGCGGCGCTTGAGGGCGTCGTGGATCTCGCGCGTGCGGTTGGAGGTGATGACGACGACGGGGGGCTCGGCGGCGGCGATCGTGCCGAGCTCCGGGATCGTGATCTGGAAATCGGCCAGCAGCTCCAGGAGGTACGCCTCGAACGGCTCGTCCGCGCGGTCCAGCTCGTCGATGAGCAGCACCGGGGCGCCCGACTCGTCCGGCCGAAGGGCCTGGAGGAGCGGGCGCTCGATCAGGTACCGGCGCGAGAAGATGTCCTCTTCGACCGATTCGATCGATGTGTCCCCGCCCGCCGTATTCCCATCCCCGTCCCCGCTGCTCCGGCCGGCCATCTCGGCGAGCCGGATGCGGATCATCTGCCGCGGGTAGTTCCACTCGTAGACGGCGGAGGCCACGTCCAGCCCCTCGTAGCATTGCAGCCGGACGAGCCGCCTGCCGAGCACCCGCGCCAGCACCCGTGCGATCTCGGTCTTGCCGACCCCCGCCTCGCCTTCCAGGAACAGCGGGCGCTGCATCCGCAGGGTGAGGAACACGGCGGTGGCAAGGCTTCGCTCCGCGACGTAGTCCCCCGCCGCGAGCATGGAGATGGTTTGGTCAACGGAGACGGGAGGCTTCATGCGAGTGGTCCACGTGGTGGGGTGGCAAACGCCGATGGCCTCGATGCAGTGAACGCCATCAGGCGGGTTTCCGAACGAATGCCGGCTTCGGAGGGGATGTCCCTCGAACCGAGCCTCCACGATCCCGGGAGTCGGAGATCGAGCAGCATGAAATGCTCTTCAGGAGAGCATGTTGCCATACAGGCGGGTCTGTACGGCGATGCACGTTGCCGCCCGAGCCGGCCGCGGCGCACGAGTCGAGGACGGAAGACCGGCAGGGGACGGGCACTCGATTCAGCCACCTTCCGGCCGCTCGTTTCCGCCTGCTCTGCCGTACTATGCCGCAGAGGCTCTGAGTCGCGCCTGAGCGAGGTCGTAGGCCGCTTGCAGCCGCATCCAGTGGTCGGCTTCGTTCCAGCCGATACGCTCCAGGGCCAGAGCCATTTCCGGAGAAAGGCCGATGCGGCCGTGCAGCAGGCGCGACAGCGTGGTGCGTGCAACGCCGAGCTGCCTCGCCATCTCGGTAATCGACGGCGGTGGCGGCAAGGCGGCGTCGGTTGCCCGGGCCTCCAGCATGTCGCGGATCATTTCGCCGGGGTGCATCGGGTTGCGCATGGGCATGGGGCAGCCTCCGTTCAGTGGTAGTCGATGAGATCCACGTCGACCGCCTCGAAGTCCTCGAAACGAAACACGATCCGCCAATTGCCGCTGACCCGCACGGACCATCGGCCGCGACGGTCGCCCTTCAACGGGTGCAGCCGGTACTCGGGCGCGTCCATGTTGCGCGGGGACCGTGCAACGTCGAGATCGGTCAGGATCCGACGGATGCGGCGCACGTGCGCCGGGTTCAGCCGCCTGGCATCGTCCCGTTCGTAGAGTCTCCGCAAGCCGGCGTGGACAATCTTCATGCAGGAGGCTTCATGCGGGCGGGCTGTCGCCAGTACCATGTATGGACGATTCGCGGCTTCCCAGGTACGCATGTCGGTCCACAACTTCGTCGCCTGCAGATCGTCCGGAGTCATCGCCGCCCGAAGCACTCTCCCGATTTCCTTGACGCCAACGCTGGCTGGAATGTCTCCGAGGGTGTGGCGAAGTCCTATCCGTAAAATTTCGACCATGTCGTGTCCATGTACGACATACCAGGGATCAGCCATCGGTAGCTTATCGATACGACGTCTCAATTCAAGGGCATCATCGGGCGAACCAAGCAACGTCGCATATAGCAACTCCTCGTTGGTCACCCATGTATTCTCATCCACAAACCGCCGCACACTGAATCCCCCCCAGGTCAATCACGGGATGGGAACGTACCGCTGCCCACCTCAGACGACCGAAAACCAGTGCGCGTTTCAGAAGACCGGTGCGCACGTCGTCGCCTGTTTTATTCTCGAACCGTTCGATCTTCGGATGGTTCCCGTATTCGGCGAGAACCTTGTCCAGTGCGGATGAACGGCAGAGAAGGCACTCCAGATCATGGGCATCCGTGAGCAACAGATTTTCGGACTCGATACTTATGCCGGTCAATGGATCGTAATCACTGTCCACGATCCCCAATACGCCGACGAAACTCGTAGCGTCGAGCTTTTGAATTCCTCCGATGACGTTCCGTTTGCCCTCGCCATCGACAAGCTCACAGTCCACGTGGCGCCGTGACCTCCAGAACCGTATGTCATCCTTACCTTCGACAAGAAGGAACGCTCCTTCGTGAGACATGCGGCTCATCTTGATTTCGGCTACCAGAGTGCCGGGAGTCTTGTATCCCTGCGGCATGATCGATCGTGACGTCTAAATCGGATCGCCCAGACCGACCATCAAATCATCCCTCTCACCGACGATAAAGGGCGAGTGAGTGGCAACTACCGCGTCAAAGCCCGATAGTCGGACGATCTCCATGAGATCGGGGAGGAATTTCTTTTGCCACGCCACATGAAGGGAGAGCTCCGGTTCGTCGATCAATACGACCGTATTGGGTGGCGTCTTGAACAGAAGGTCGTAGTGCAGCACAAGTTCGTGTTGTTCGCCTGAAGACAGGGAATGCAGTGGCAGCTTCTGATTCTCTTCATCTTGTGCTGCCAATCCCTCATCTCTATCGAGAAGAATCATCTTGTGGCGGAATTTTTCGTTGACGTTCTTCAGAAGAAGGTGTGTTCGGCTCGCCAAATCACCTAGTACGCCCAGTTTATGCTCCGTATCCTGAACGTACAAAGTCATGACGCGAGCCTGTGTGTCATCCAGATCACCTAGGCTGTCGACGTCGAACGGATGTGTGGCCGTTTCATCGAGAATGCCGATTTTCTTGTAATCTCCGGTTCTTCTGGTCAGTGCTTCCATACGCGTTTGAATCTCATGAACGGTGAGCTCATCGGTTATCGAAATCAGACGCTGCGGAAAGCTCTGATCCAGTATCTGTGCCTGTCTTCCATAGGCCGCCATCGTATGGTCAAGCCGCTGTCTGAAATCCTGACTACATTCGACGACACTGGAAATCAGGGTAGGATGGCGATAAGATCCTGGATCGAAATCAGGCCACGACGTCGGATCGAAATGTGTGCGCACCAATCGTTGCGCCTCGATCAAATGCGTGTCTGCATTTTGAAGAAACTCGTCAAGCCATGCAAAGTTCCGGCGGCGAAGATATTTATGCCCTCGTCTACCATGCCTGGAAAGGACTTCCTCTTCTGTGAGTACTTCTCCGTCCCGGACGTCGATCCAGGTATTCTCGATACCCCCGTGAGGTTCCAGGTAACCGGTCCGTGCGGCCAGGAACTCTGCGCCAGACCGTAGTTCAATGTTGTCGGATTCCTTTTCACCGCCCTCCCCTGTCAATGTGAGAGAGCCCATGACATTTTCGGTATTCGAATCGGTGAGCGTCAATTCGAGACTGCTGTTATCTTTGAAGATCAGGAGGAATCGGGTGAATGGAATTCGGCTGAAATATGTAATGTCGTTGCGCAGAAGGGCGTTGATCATCCGCAGTACGGTCGTCTTTCCTACGCCGTTCTGGCCGTGCAGAAGCGTGACCCGCTCGTCCAGGTTGAGATCGATACGATGGTCGTAAATCCCGAACAGTCCATCGACCTCGACCCGTTGGAGTCGGAGAAGCTGATGTCGATCCATTGCTATACCTCCCCTGCTCCCTCTTTACCAAAACTGTCCGAGTGTCTGGCAGCGTTCACGGAACCCCCATGCAGTCGTGGACCGCCAGCCATACCGATTCCTCTGCACGGTAGTCATGACCGTTCGGGCGGCGTGAACGAGGCCGCACTGACCTCCGGAGGAACCGAGACACTGGGCTAGATTTCCTCCGGCTCCTCCACGTACTCGTCGATCACGGAGTCCCGCATGTGCTGGAGGTTCTGTAACGCAATCAGTTCGTCAAGACCCTCATAGGACAAGTAGGTGCAGAGCTCGGCGAGTGGCCCCCGTTCCAGGAGCGAGAATACGGGGCGCCGCAGTTCCTCGAACACCTTCTCCCGTCGTTCCTGCGGGGCGACGATGTGCAGCCGAATCTCCATGTTCGGCTGCAACGCCAACAGATCCGCCATGCGAAGGATCCCGGAGTAGATTGCGGTCGTGTGCTCCACCTCGAAGGCCCGAACGATGCTGCGGCGCCTCAGCCATAGCATGTCGATGTTCTCGATCGTGCGTAGCGTCGCCTCGTCATAGTTCAGCGGGAGCCGGTCGAGGAATTGGATGTCGTTGCCTCCGAGCGCCGCCAGTACTCGCTCACGGTCGTTCCTCGGTACCCACACGTGCAGCCCCAGGCCGTCGCCCAGCCGCGCAAGCGCCGCCTGCACCTGATGGGATGTCCAGGCATCGTCGCCACCGTCTTGCGTACCATCGGCATCGGGTTCGAGATCCGGCCCCGGTATCGACACGGACACGTCGGCGTCAGCGTCCGCGCGCCGCACGCGCGGGCTCGTCATCTTCTTCCTGTCGTCGTCGCTCAGGGGATACGCCCGTCGTTCCTTGTCTTGACGCCGCAGCCGGCAATCGAGGAAAGCGCCGTCCGCCTCATCGAGCCGAACCAGACTTCCGCGTAGCTTGCCCGTCCACCTGCTGCTCGTCGGCTCTTCCTCTCGTGTGAACGAAAGTTTCGCCCATACCTCCGGGTCGTGAATCGGCAGGCCGTACTTGATGTCTTCCAGCAGCACCAGCGGCTTCACCTGCCGCCGCACGGGAAACTGCTCTTCTTCGGGATCGTAGTTCGGGTGTCCGTCCGCGACTTCTAGTAATCCGATCCAGCGAGAAACCTTCGTTAGGTAGCAGACGAGGACATCTCCCCGTTGCACACGCTCGGCAGCCTGCTGCTGCCGTTTCCGAACGCCGGCGTTTTTACGATCCGTCTGCAAGAATGCCTCATATGTGTCGGGCGAGAAGATGTATGTGTACCAATTCATGATGACTTACTCCACCCCCGAGATCGGGATGCTCCCGTGCCTGCACGCTCGAAGACGTGCAGCCCCGCTTTCACCACGACTGCCCCAATAAGTGCCTGAACCAGTCAAAGCCATTGCACAGGACACGTATTTACTGACCGAGGGTTGCAATGGAACCGGAAGTGAGAATGGGAGAAGAGCATCGTGGCATTCCGGCGCTGGAGGAACGGGTGTCTGCGGGCGGTGTAGTGGAGAGGCAAACTTCCTGCGAAGGGCGGTTCAGGTTTCCATCACGACACGAACATCGGAAAGATCGACATCTCGGATTTTCAGAATCTTTTTGGCTGTCCTTGCGTGATCAGTCGCACCCCTACTGGTCTCTATCCATACATTACCGATCTGCTTCGGGTTTATGAAATTCTTGCCATAGCGTCCGATCGGAGAGGCAGCTACCAAATGACCGCCTTTGGGACCCTTGACGGGACAATCGGCTTCCCTCAAGCGGCCCGTATCTATCAGCCACCTGACAACCGAAGCCTGGATCCTGTACCACTCGGCAATTTTCTCCTCCGTCCCGTCTGGAAAGAGCAAGGCAGCAGGCGGAGGATCCCCTCTGTTCGGATTGAATTCGTCAAGTGGAATGTTTCGATCGGGCCGCTGCACACTTGACGGCGGTGCCGCCGCCACTGGCTGCGACGTGGAGGTAGCTGCCTGTTGCAATGCCGGCCTGTCAGGGATTACCGGCACTATCGGGGATTCCGACTCGAAATTGCCCCGCCAGAGCCACAACATCTTCATCACGGTGGGCTGGGCCGGATCCGTCAGGCTGAAATCGACGATTCGTTTATCCGTGACCGGGACAGGCTTGTGGGTCTCGTAAGCCGCCCAGTCTCTCCCGTTCGTCACCACGAAGTACGGAATGCCCCTCCCGACACAGTAGGTAATCGACTGGTTGATTCCGTCGCTTATCGGCCTGCCCAGCTTCTTCGCCTCGATGACGAGTCGGGGCCGGGATGTATCCCCGCCGGCCAGCATCGCGTAGTCGGCGCGGCCGTCACCGGTGCTGTATTCGGTCTGCACCTGCCCCGGGTCCTGCAAATCCCAACCGAGGGCGGTCAGCAAGGGATCGATCAGCGCATAGCGGGTCGCCGTTTCGTTCTTGCCCAGCACGTCCTTGTGCTGCTCGATACGCTCCTTGAGCGTGCCCACCAGCTCGTTCAGATCATCCAGCCACATTGCTGCTTTCCCCTTCCGGCGCAAGCGGCGACGCATCCGGGCATGGCTGCCGGGACGCGCCGCCGCCGGAGGGTTCGATCCCGCCGAGTCGGATTCAGCCGCCGGCCGCCGCCGCGACCGCGCGCCTCGCCATCACGCCGACGAGATGGGCGCGGTACTCGGCGCTGGCGTGGATGTCCTCGTTGAGGCCGTCCGGCGACACCGCAACGTCCCGGATGGCCTCGGGGGTGAAGCTCGCGCCGAGGGCCGATTCCATCGCGCCCACCCGGAATGCGTGGCCGCCGGCCCCGGTCACCGCGACCCGGACCCCGCTGGCGGTCTCGGCCACCATGACCCCGACGACGGCGTAGCGCGACGCCGGGTTGGGGAACTTCGCGTAGGCGGCCCGTCGCGGCACGGGGAAGCTCACCGAGAGGACGATCTCGCCCTCCTCCAAGGCGGTCTCGAACAGCCCGGTGAAGAAGTCGTCCCCCGCGATCGTCCGCCGGCCGGTGCGCACGGTGGCGCCCAGCCCGACCACCGCAGCCGGATAGTCGGCGGCCGGGTCGGCGTTCGCGATCGAGCCGCCGATGGTGCCGGCGTTGCGTACCTGCGGGTCCCCGATGCAGTCCGCGAGCGCGGCGAGGGCCGGGATCGCGTTCCGCACTTCAGCGGAGGACGCGACCTCCGCGTGCCGGGTCATCGCGCCGACCACGATCGCGTCGCCTTCGCGGCGCACGCCCCCGAGCCCCGCGATGCCCCCCAGGTCGATGACGTCGGAGGGGTTCGCGAGCCGTTGCTTCAGGGTCGGGATGAGGGTCTGGCCGCCGGCCAGCACCTGCCCGTCCGCAGCCGCTGCGAGCGCCGCGGACGCCGCTTCCAGCGTCTCTGGACGGTGGTAGTTGAATGCGTACATGTTCCTCGCTCCTCCTCGCTCAGGCCCGGGCCTGGCTCTGGCTGCCGAGCGCCCGCCACACCGCCTGCGGCGTGGCCGGCATGTCGATGGCGCTCGTGCCGAGCGCGTGGGTGACCGCGTTCATGACCGCGGCCGGCGCGGCGATCGCGCCCGCCTCCCCGCATCCCTTGACCCCCAGCGGGTTGTGGGGACACGGGGTGCAGGTGGTGTCGACCGTCATGTCGGGCAGGTCGTCCGCCCGCGGCATCGTGTAGTCCATGAACGAGCCGGTGAGCAACTGTCCCCCGGCGTCGTAGGTGCAGCCCTCCAGCAGGGCCTGCCCGATCCCGTGGGCCACCCCGCCGTGGACCTGGCCCTCCACGATCATCGGGTTGATGACGTTGCCGAAGTCGTCCACGGCCACCCAGTTCACGATCTCGGTGACCCCCGTTTCCGGGTCCACCTCGACCTCGCAGACGTGGGTGCCGGCCGGGAAGGTGAAGTTCGCGGGATCGTAGAACCCCGTCTCCTCCAGGCCGGGCTCCAGCTCGTCGAGCGGGTAGTTGTGGGGGACGTAGGCGGAGAAGGCGACCTCGGCGATGTTCATGCGCTTGTCGGTGCCCGCCACCGTGAAGTCGCCGCCGCTGAACTCGACGTCCTCCTCGGACGCTTCGAGGGAGAACGCGGCGATCTTCCGCCCCTTGGCGATGACCTTGTCCATCGCCTTCACCAGGGCCGAGCCGCCCACCGCGAGCGAGCGCGAGCCGTAGGTGCCCATGCCGAACGGGGTCTTCTCGGTGTCGCCGTGCACCACCTCGACGTTCTCGAACGGCACGCCGAGATAGTCCGAGACGAGCTGCGCGAACGTCGTCTCGTGCCCCTGGCCGTGGCTGTGGGAGCCGGTGTAGACGAGCACGTTGCCGGTGGGGTTGAAGCGGATGCCGCCCGACTCCCACAGGCCCACGCCCGCCCCGAGCGAGCCCACCACCTGGGAGGGGGCGATGCCGCAGGCCTCGATGTAGGCGCTCAGCCCGATCCCCCGGAGCTTCCCGCGCGCGCCGGCCTCCGCGCGGCGGGCGTCGAAGCCCGCATAGTCCGCGAGCTCCAGCGCCCGGTCGAGCGCGAGGGCGTAGTTCCCGGAGTCGTACTCCAGGGCGACCTGGGTGGGATAGGGGAAGGCGTCGCTGGGAATGAAGTTGCGGCGCCGGAGCTCCGCCGGATCGATGCCCGTCTCGTGCGCCGCCCGGTCGACGATGCGCTCCACCACGTAGGTCGCCTCCGGGCGGCCCGCGCCACGGAGCGCGTCCACCGGCGTGGTGTTGGTGAACACCGCCTTGACCTCGCAGTAGATGGCCCCGGTGGTGTACTGGCCCTGCATCAGGGTCCCGTAGAGGTAGGAAGGCACGCAGCTCGCGAACGTGGAGAGGTAGGCGCCCATGTTGGCCAGGGTCGAGACCCGCAGGCCGAGGAACCGCCCGTCCGCGTCGAGGGCCAGCTCCACATGGCTCTCGTGGTCTCGCCCGTGCGCGTCCGCGACGAACGATTCGGACCGGTCCGCGGTCCATTTGACCGGCCGCCCGATCCTGCCCGCCGCCCACAGCACGGCGGTTTCTTCCTGGTAGATGAAGATCTTCGAGCCGAACCCGCCGCCCACGTCCGGGGCGATGACGTGCAGCTTGTGCTCGGGCGCGATCTGGACGAACGCGGCGAGCACCAGCCGGTGGACGTGGGGGTTCTGGCTGGTCAGGCGCAAGGTGTAGTTGCCGGAGGCGGGGTTGTAGTCCCCGATCGCGGCGCGCGGCTCCATCGCGTTGGGGATGAGCCGGTTGTTCACCAGATCGAGCCGGGTCACGTGGTGGGCGCGGGCGAATGCCTCGTCGGTGGCCGCGCGGTCCCCGATCTCCCAGTCGTAGCAGAGGTTGCCGGGCGCCTCGGCGTGGATCTGCGGCGCCCCGTCCGCGAGGGCCTCGCGCATGGACGCGACGGCAGGCAGCGGGGAGTAGTCCACCTCCACCTGCTCCGCCGCGTCGCGCGCCGCGCGCGCGCTCTCCGCCACCACGATCGCCATCGCGTCCCCGACGTGGCGCACCGTGTCCGCCGCGAGCACCGGATGGGGCGGCGCCTTGTGCGGCTCCCCGTCCTTGCCGGTCACCGCCCAGCCGCAGATGAGCGAGCCCTTGCCGTCCGCCGCGAAGTCCGCCCCGGTCAGCACCGCCACCACCCCGGGCGCGGCAGCCGCGGCCGAGGTGTCGAGGGTGAACGTGGCGTGGGGATGGGTCGAGCGCACGAACGCAGCGTACGTCTGGTGCGGAAGGTTCGTGTCGTCAGTGTAATCGCCGGTCCCGGTGAGGAACCGGTGGTCTTCGGTGCGGGGCACCGCTGCCCCGATGCCGTTCTCAGCCATGTCAGCTCCCTCCGCGCATCGCGTTCGCGCCGGCGAGGATGGATTTCACGATGTTGTGATAACCCGTGCACCGGCAAAGGTTTCCTTCCAGCCACTCGCGCACCTCGGCGCCGCTCGGGTCCGGATTGCGGGCCACGAGGTCCAGCGCGCTCATGACCATCCCGGGGGTGCAGAAGCCGCATTGCAGCCCGTGGTTCTCGCGGAACGCCTCCTGCATGGGATGCAGCTTGCCGTCTTCCGCCAGTCCTTCGATGGTGGTGACGGCGGCGCCCTGCGCCTGCCTCGCGAGCATCGTGCACGCCTTGACCGATCGGCCGTCGACGTGCACCACGCAGGCTCCGCACTGGCTGGTGTCGCAGCCCACGTGGGTTCCGGTCAGCCGCAGGTTCTCCCGCAGCAGCTCCACGAGGAGGGTGCGGTCTTCGACTTGCGCGGAGACCGCCTTGCCGTTCACGTTCAGGGAGATGTCTACCGGCATGGTGTTCGTTCCTCCGGTTCCCGTCCGCCCCCCTGTGGGGAGCGTCGGCGTGGCCGCTTCTTGCGAAGCGGGAAAGGGGATCCGCCCCCGGCTTGCGGACCGTACCGCCGATGGTCCGCGCG
The DNA here is from genome assembly GCA_958295465.1 of uncultured Gammaproteobacteria bacterium. GTDB lineage: Bacteria > Pseudomonadota > Gammaproteobacteria > HK1 > HK1 > HK1. The sequence continues at coordinate 3,594,930 of OY282353.1, read as the reverse complement.
CCGGCTCGGGCGAGCCTGCCTCCGGGCCGGAGGCGCGCGACGTATCGGAACACCGTCCCGCCGTCCGCCGCTTCGAGGGTCGCGCCCGCGCTTCCCGAGGCGAAGCCGTCGTCGGCGCCCCTGCCCTGACGGCGGGAGTATAGCCCCGCGGCGGATTCGGGTTGAAGACCGGGGGACTTCGGGTTGGATCTCTCGAAACGCCCGGTCGGACGCCGCGAACCGTTCGGTGTCGAGACGTGCGAGACGGCACGCGAAGCGACCGCTCGCCTCCGCCCTGACCCGCCGTACTACGCCGCGGAGGCTCCGAGCCGCGCTTGAGCGAGGTCGAAGGCCGCTTGCCGCCGCATCCGGTGGCCGGCTTCGTTCCAGCCGATGCGCTCCAGGGCCAAAGCCATTTCCGGCGAAAGGCCGATGCGGCCGTGCAGCAGGCGCGACGGTGGTGCGTGCAACGCCAAGCTGCCTCGCCATCTCGGCAGCAATTCCCGCTAACGTCTCGAACAGGGTCGTGTCATCGGGATTTCGCGGTCTTTTCTGCCGTCTGAGAATCTGGTCGTGGCGATTCGATGGAAGTTTTCGGGCTTGGCGGGAATTGCTGCCATCTCGGTGATCGAAGGCGGCGGCCAGGAAGAGCCGTGATAACGTTGCCGGATGCGGGAACAGGACGAACGGACCGAACCGCTGATCCGGATTGCCTGCGGAACCAGGGACGAACCCATGACCTCCGTCGATCCGCACACCCTCACCGGCGACTGGCACTACCCCACCTCGATCCGCTTCGGCCCGGGGCGGATCCGGGAGCTCGCCCGGACGTGCCGGGCGGCCGGGACCACCCGCCCCCTGCTCGTCACCGACCCTGCGCTCGCGGCGATGGCGATGGTGGCGGAGGCGGCACAGTCGTGCCGTGACGCGGGGCTCGCCTGCGGGATCTTCTCCGACGTGCGCGCGAACCCGGTGGAGCTGAACGTGGCGGAAGGGGTGCGGGCCTTCCGCGACGGCGGCCACGACGGGGTGATCGGGTTCGGCGGCGGCAGCGCGCTCGACGCCGCGAAGGCGGTGGCGCTGATGTCGGGGCAGACGCGCCCGCTGTGGGACTTCGAGGACCGCGAGGACTGGTGGACCCGCGCCGACCCCGGCGGGATCGCCCCGGTGGTGGCGGCGCCGACGACCTCCGGCACCGGCTCCGAGGTCGGGCGCGCGTCGGTGATCACCGACACCCGGGACCACACCAAGAAGATCATCTTCCATCCGAAGATGATGCCGGCCGCGGTGATCGCCGACCCGGAACTCACCACCGGGTTGCCGGCCCGCGTCACCGCCGCGGTAGGCATGGACGCCCTCTCCCACAACCTCGAAGCGTATTGCTCGCCGGTCTTCCACCCGATGGCGCAGGGCATCGCGCTCGAAGGGATGCGGCTGGTGAAGGAGTGGCTTCCGGCGGCCTGCGAGGACGGAACGGATCTGGCCGCCCGCGCCCACATGCAGGTGGCCTCGACCATGGGAGCGACCGCGTTCCAGAAGGGGCTCGGGGCGATGCACTCGCTCAGCCATCCGTGCGGGGCGGTATACGACACCCACCACGGGCTCACCAACGCGGTGGTGATGCCCTACGTGCTGGAGTTCAACCGCCCGTCCATCGAGGAGAAGATGGCGGCTCTCGCGCGCCACCTCGGGCTGGGCGAGACGGGCTTCGAGGGGGTGATGCGGTGGGTCCTGGATCTGCGGGCGCGGATCGGCATCCCCCACACCCTGCGCGAAATCGGCGTCCCTCCCGAAGCGGCGTCCCGGCTCGCGCCGGCGGCCCTTGCGGATCCGTCGTCGGCGACCAATCCGGTGGCGCTGACCGCGCCGGCTCTGGAATCACTGTACGAGGATGCGATCGAGGGCCGCCTCCGGCCTCACTGAGCACGAGCCGGGCTCCTCCCGCGTCCGGCCCGAATCTTGCTGCAACCGATCGTGCCGCTGGGCACGATGCGGCGCATCGTGACACTGGACGAATGCTCGCGCGGGTGTATCCGCTGGCCGAGCTGGCGCAGGCGTAACGCACGTTCCCGAGAAAGGGACACGCCGGCAGCATCGTGGTGACGACGGACTGACCGGGCCGGGTTCGCCGGGTTCGCCGGGTTCGGCTGTCTCTCGTTCATCGGATGTTTCCCTCCGCCACAACGGCTGGTTCGGATGATGAATTCGCAGAGCGAGTCGGTTCATGAAGACGAAGTGCCAGCAATTCCCGCTAACGTCCCGATACGCGATGTCACGATGCGATATCAAGCGATTTCCGATGGCCGGAGCACCTGATCATGACGGATCTTCGGACGTTCTCGCGCTTGGCGGGAATTGCTGACGAAGTGTGAATCTTGTTGACTTGATTCTTTGGGTTCTATAAAAACATGGACTAATACCTGCAAAATCCGCAATCACGCCCGGCACCGGGGCGATCGAGGGCATGGGCCGGATTCCCGAAGACGTTTCGACCGGCCCCGCAAGGCGGGGAGGCATTCACGGTTGGAAGGGAGGTGACGGGCGGAACTTTTCATTTGCCCTGAAATGACGCGGAAAGCGTGAAGGGCAAGAGCCGGCCGGTCGCCGGCTTCCCGTGCACGGGAAGCCGGCGACCGGCGACACGACAGAGGGAGGAGCTTCAAATGAAATGGAAACTGGTCGCAGGCGGCATCGCAGCCGCGGCGGTATTCGTCGCCGGCGCCGCACAGGCCGGGCCGCTCGAGGACCGGGTGGCCGCGGGTGAACCCATTCGCCTAGGTTTTGCCGCCGCCGCGCCCTGGGCGCACCCCGGCGAGAACGGCGAGCCGTTGGGGTTCGTGAACGTCATCACGATCGACGTGCTCAAGAGGATGGGGCACACGGACGTCGAGCCGGTCCTGACCGATTGGAGCGGGCTGATCCCGAGCCTCATCGCCGGCCGGGTCGACATCATCACCGGGGGCATGTACATCCTGAAGGCCCGCTGCGAGAACATCGACTTCTCCGAGCCGATCGGACAGTTCGGAAACGCCTTCATCGTCCCGATCGGCAACCCCAAGGGAATTCAGACCTACGAGGACATCAGGAACGCCGGGGCGGTCATGGCCGGGGTGACCGGGTACGTGAACATCGAGGAGGCGCGCAAGGTCGGGATTGCGGAGGACAAGATCATCAAAGTGCCGGGCACGACCGAGGTTCTGGCCGCCGTTCGGGCCGGACGCGCGGACGCCGGAGCCATGACCGCGATCGAAGCGAGCACGATCGCGATGGAAGCCGGCGACGTCGAGGCGACCGACACCAACGCGTTGCCGCAATGGACGTTCAACTGGGTCGGCATCGGCTTTCATCCCGGTGACGACGAGTTCCGCGGAGAGTTCAACGCGGCGATGGACGGCTACATCGGGTCCGAGCAGATGCTGGCCGACGTCGCGCAATACGACTACGTCCCGGGGAATGTCCCCGGCGACGTCAGGACCGACTGGATCTGCGCCAACCGGTGAGCTCGGGCCGTAGCCGTCTTCTCCCCGGGACCGGCGCGCACTCCCTTGCGCGCCGGTCCCGGCCCGGAAGCGGAACGCGCGCCGCACGGAACCGGCGCCGGCGGTGACGTACATCGAATTCCTGCAGGTCCACGGCAGCCGGATGGCCGACGGCACCGTCCTGACCGTAGTCCAGTTCCTGCTGGCCACGGTCGTCGCCGTGGTCGTCGCCGTCCTGTTCGGACTGATGCGGTTGTCACGGAACCCCGGTGTTCGGGGCGTCGCGACCGTCTATATCGAGATCTTTCGCGGGACCTCGCTCCTCGTGCAGCTTTTCTGGATCTTCTTCGTGCTGCCGCTCTTCGGCCTCAACCTGGACAAGTTCGTAGCCGGCTTTCTCGCCGTCGGACTGAACATGGGGGCCTACGGAGCGGAGCTCGTCCGAGGCGCGATTCGCGCCGTCCCGAGGGGCCAGTGGGAAGCCGCGGTCGCGCTCAACATGACCGACCGAAAGCGCATGTGGCGGGTCATCCTGCCCCAGGCACTGGTCATCATGCTGCCGCCCTGGGGGAACCTGGTGATCGAGATCCTCAAGGGCACCGCGCTGGTTGCGCTCATCTCGGTCGCCGACCTGATGTTCGAGGTCCGGCAGATCAACATCGCGACCTTCCTGTCCGTCCAGGCGTTCGGCACCGCGCTCATCGTCTACTACGTGCTGGCCCGCTTCCTCGTGACGCCGTTCATGCGTGCGCTGGAGCGGTTCATGTCGCGCAAGATCGGAAGGGCGTAGGCGGTGATCGAGTGGCGATGGCATCTCGTGTGGGAGCTCGCGCCGAGGTTCGTCGACGCGGCGGGAAAGACCCTGCTCGCCGCGGGCGGCGGCTATTCGATCGCGGTCGTCCTCGGCCTGGTCCTGGTCCTCGCCCAACGCACCCGGTTCCGTCCCCTGACGTTCGCGGTACGGGAATTCGTCGAGCTCATCCGGTCCACCCCCCTGCTCCTGCAGGTCTTCTTCGTGTTCTACGTGGGGCCGCAGTTCGGGCTGGTGCTGTCGCCCTGGACGGCCGGCTTGATTGCCATCGGGCTGCATTACGGCGCCTACCTGTCCGAGGTCTATCGCGGCGGCATCGAGAGCGTGCCGGCGGGCCAGTGGGAGGCCGCGAAGGCCCTCAATCTGTCGGTGGTCAGGACCTACCGGCGGATCGTCATCCCCCAGGCGCTTCCCCCGGCAATCTCCGGGATGGGCAACTATCTCGTCGGCATATTCAAGGACACGCCGATGCTGTCCGTCATCGGGGTGACCGAGTTGATGCACACCGCGACCGCGGTCGGGGCGGAGAGCTATCGTTACCTGGAGCCCTACACCATGGTCGGGGCGATCTTTCTCGCCATCTCGCTGCCGGCCGCCTACCTGATCAGCCGGTTCGAGAAATGGGTCCGCCGGACGCTGGGAATGGTGAAATGACCGAAGACATGAGCCGATATCCGTTGCGCCTCGAGGGCGACGACGTCCCGATGGTGCGGTTTCGGAACGTGACCAAGCGCTACGGGCCGCTCGTCGTCCTGAACCAGCTCGACCTCGACGTCTCGACCGGAGAAATGGTGACCATCATCGGCCCTTCCGGCTCCGGAAAGACGACCGTGCTCCGCATGCTGATGACCCTGGAAACCATCGACAGCGGCGTCATCTACGTCGACGGAGAGCCGCTCACCCACATGGAGCGCAACGGGCAGCTCCTGCCCGCGAGCTCGAAGCACATCCGGCGCATTCGAAGCAAGATCGGGATGTGCTTTCAGCACTTCAACCTGTTTCCCCACATGACCGCGCTCGGAAACTGCATGGAGGGGCTCGTCCAGGTCCTGGGACTCTCCCGCCGCGAGGCGGAAGAGCGCTCCATGGAGCTCCTCGACATGGTGGGACTGGCCGAGAAGCGCGATGAACATCCCTCACGCCTCTCCGGCGGGCAGCAGCAGCGCGTCGCCATCGCCCGGGCCCTCGCGATGCGGCCCAAGGTCATGCTGTTCGACGAGGTGACGTCCGCGCTGGACCCCGAGGTCATCAGCGAAGTAACGAACGTGATCCGGCGCCTGGTCGGCGCGCACGACCTCACCATGCTCATGGTGACCCACCAGATGGGATTCGCCAAAGAGATCTCGGACCGCGTCTGCTTCTTCTTCAACGGGGCCGTCGAAGAGCAGGGAACGCCGGCCAAGCTGTTCGAAAACCCCGAGCGGGAGCGTACCCGGCAGTTCCTGAACGCCGTTCTGGACGCGAACTGACGCGCCATCGGCCTGCACGCGTCACCGCCGCGGTGGGCATGGACGCTCTCTCCCACAACCTCGAAGCGTATTGCTCGCCGGTCTTCCACCCGATGGTGCAGGGCATCGCGCTCGAAGGGGTCTCGATCATCCCCTTCGAGGACGACGACGAGGTGGTGGCCATCGGCAACGACGTCGTCTTCGGCCTCGCGGCCGGGGTGTGGACGGAGAACATGCGCCGGGCCATCACGATGTCGGAGCGGCTGCAGGCCGGCACGGTCTGGGTCAACATGTACCGGGCGGTCAGCTACACCATGCCCTTCGGCGGCTACAAGCGCAGCGGCCTCGGGCGCGAGCTGGGGCAGCAGGCGGTCCTGGAGTACATGCAGACCAAAAGCGTGTGGATCTCGACCGCGGAGGAGATGGCCAACCCCTTCGTGATCGGGTGACCGGCCCGGCTCGGCTTGCGACGGCGAGGGGTTCGCCACCGGTGACCGGGCCGGCCGCCGCCGGCTTCCGGGCCACTCCGGACGGACGTGATGGAAAACGGCTTCCGATCCGACCGGACACCGGCCCGCGGTGGCTGGAGCTCGGACCGGGAATGAGGCGGAAACGCACCGGAGGCTCCCGGCGCGGCGGAAGACAACGAGGCATCATTCCGGCCATGGCCACGCATCGCGCCCTCATCATCGAAGACAGCCGCGAGATCGCCGATCTCGTCAGGCTGCACCTGCGTGACGTCGGGTGCGAGGCGGACGTCGCCACCGACGGGAAGCACGGCCTGGAGCTCGCGGCCCGCGGACGCTACGACCTCGTGGTGCTCGACCTGATGCTCCCGGAGATGGACGGCCTCGCGGTATGCCGCGAGATCCGCACCCTGCCCGGCTACGTGCCGATCCTGATGCTGACCGCGAAGTCGAGCGAGATCGACCGTGTGCTCGGGCTGGAGATGGGCGCGGACGACTACCTCACCAAGCCCTTCAGCGTGCGCGAGCTCCAGGCGCGGGTGAAGGCGCTGTTCCGCCGCGTCGAGGCACTCTCCTCGCTGGCTCCCGGCGCCGGGGAGGATGGAAGCGCCGACGAGACGATCGAGCGCGGCGCGCTCAGGATCGAGACCGGCAAGCACCGCGTGAGCATCGGCGGACGCGAGATCGCCCTCACCGCCAGGGAGTTCGATCTGCTCGTCCACTTCGCGCGCCGGCCGGGGCAGGTGTTCAATCGCGGGCAGCTTCTCGACCAGGTCTGGGGCTACAACCACGAGGGGTACGAGCATACGGTGAACTCGCACATCAACCGCCTGCGGGCGAAGATCGAGAGCGACCCCTCCAAGCCGGAGTACATACTCACGGTGTGGGGAGTGGGCTACCGGTTCTCCGACCGCCTCGACGCCGGCGGCCCCGGTGACGGTCCCGGTCGCGGCTCCGATGACGGTTTCGGCCGCGGCTCCGGTGGCGGTCCCGGACGCGGCCCCGGCGGCTCCTGAGCGGCCGGCGGGCTTCCCGCGATGTTGCGGACCCTCTACGCGAAGCTCTCGGTCGCCCTCGTCGCGATCGTTCTCGCGATCGGGGTCCTCTACGCGGTCTTCGCCCTCGTCAGCACCAGGCACTACCTGGAGGCGGCCGAGCAGCGCCTGAACCGCGACCTCGCCCGCGATCTGGTCGCCGACCGCAACCTCGTCGAGGAGGGGCGCATCAACGAGCCGGCGCTGAAGGACCTGTTCCACGACTACATGGTCGTCAACCCGAGCATCGAGATCTATCTGCTGGATCTCGAAGGCCGGATCCTGTCGTTCTCCGCCGACCCCGGCGCCGTCAAGCGCAAGTACGTGTCGCTGGGGCCGGTGCGCGCGTTCCTCGCCGGCGAGGACGACTACCCCCTGCTCGGGGACGACCCGCGCAGCCACGACGGACAGAAGGCGTTCTCGGTCACCGAGGTGCCGAACGAGCAGAGCCCGGACGGCTACCTCTACGTGGTGCTCCTCGGGGAACGCGTCGATTCGATCGCCGCGCTGCTGGACACCAGCCACATCGTGCGCTACAGCGGGTTCGCCCTCCTCGTGAGCCTCGGGGTGGGGGCGCTGGCCGGGCTGGTGGTGCTGCGCGCGATGACCCGCCGGCTGCGCCGCTTCACCGGCCACATCGACCAGTTCCGGGCGGGGGACTTCCGGGCCTCCGAGCCGTTCGAGACCTCCGCCCCGGGCGACGGCGACGAGATCGCCCAGCTCGGGCGCGCGTACGACGAGATGGCGGCCCGGATCCGCGAGCAGATCGAGGCCCTGGAGAGGACGGACGCGCTGCGCCGGGAGATGGTGGCGCACGTCTCGCACGATCTCCGTACCCCGCTCGCGACCCTGCACGGCTACATCGAGACGCTGAAGCTCAAGGACGCGACGCTCTCCCCGGCCGAGCGGGAACGCTACCTCGCGGTGGCGCTCGACCAGAGCGAACGGCTGCGCCGCCTCGTCGGGGACCTCTTCGAGCTGGCGAAGCTGGACGCGCGCGAGCAGACGCCCGAATGCGAGCCGGTGGCGCTGGCCGAGCTGGTCAGCGACGTCGCGCAGAAGTTCCGGCTGGAGGCGGAGCGCCGCGGCTCCACCATCGACGTCGGCGCCGGCGAGGGCCTGCCGATGGTCGAGGCGGACATCGCCCTGGTGGAGCGCGTGCTCGAAAACCTGATCGACAACGCCCTCTCCCATTCCCCGGACGGCGGGGCGGTCCGCATCCCCATCGGCCGCGACGGGGACGGGGTGCGGGTGACGGTCTCCGACAGCGGACCGGGCATCGCCCCCGAGCACCTCCCCCGCGTGTTCGACCGCTTCTACCAGGCCGGGAACGCACACCGGGGCAACGCCCACGCCGGGCTCGGCCTCGCCATCGCGAAGCGCATCGTGGAGCTGCACGGCGCCCGGCTCGAAGTGGAGAGCACCCCGGGCCACGGCACCGCCTTCAGCTTCCGGCTCCGCGCCCGCGCGTCGGCCGGAAAGGAAGCCTGAATGAACGCTCGCAACCGGCGTCGGCCCCCGATAACCTCGTCGGGGGCCGGTTCCACGATACGGGCCTTCAAGTCCGGGAGCGCAATGCACCGAGGAACGAAGAGTGAGGACCATGGAATGAAGATCACGGACACCCCCGAATCCCCCGTGCGGATCGTCGATCTGCGGAGCGACACCGTCACCCGCCCTACCCCGGCGATGCGCGCCGCGATGGCCGGGGCGGAGGTCGGCGACGACGTCTTCGGCGAGGACCCGACCGTCAACCGGCTCGAAGCCATGGCCGCGGAGCGCTTCGGCCACGAGGCGGCCCTGTTCGTATCGAGCGGCACGCAGGGGAACCTGCTCGCGCTACTCTCGCACTGCGGCCGCGGAGACGAGTACATCTGCGGCCAGACCGCCCACAACTACCGCACCGAGGGCGGCGGCGCGGCGGCGCTGGGGGGGATCCAGCCCCAGCCGGTGGAGGTCGAGGCGGACGGCACGCTGGAGCTCGGGCGCGTGGCCGCGGCGATCAAGCCAAACGACTTCCACTATGCCCGGACGCGGCTCCTGAGCCTGGAGAACACGTTCTCGGGCAAGGTGCTGCCGCTCGCGTACATGCGCGAGGCCCGGGATCTGTGCGACCGCCGCGGCCTGGCGCTGCATCTCGACGGCGCGCGGGTATGCAACGCCGCGGTGGAACTCGGGGTGGAGGTCGCGGAGATCACGTCGCTCTTCGACAGCGTATCGGTCTGCCTCTCCAAGGGGCTGGGCGCGCCGGCCGGCTCCCTTCTCGCCGGCTCGCGCGACTTCGTCGTGGAGGCGAGGCGCTGGCGCAAGGTCGTCGGCGGCGGGATGCGCCAGATCGGGGTCGTCGCGGCAGCGGGGCTCCACGCCCTCGCCCACCACGTGGACCGGCTCGAAGAGGACCACGCCAACGCCCGGCGCCTCGCCGACGGCCTCGCCCGCATGGAGGGCATCGACGTCGACCACAACACGGTCCGGACCAACATGCTCTTCGCGAAGGTCGATCCGGGCCGGCTCGAAGGCTTCGCCGCGCACTGCAAGCGGCACCGCGTGCTCATCTCGGCCCGTGATCCGATCCGCATGGTCACACACCTCGACGTCGACGCCGCAGGCGTCGACCGCGCCCTCGGCGTGATGGCCCGGTTCTTCGACGCCTGAGCCCGGAGCGCCCGCGAATTCCGGCATCCCGCGGCCGGCGCCCAATCCGTCCGGGCGGATGGAAACGCTCCCTTCCCCATCTGCCCCGATGCGGGCATTCGGGCGTCGCGATCCGCCCTTCGAACCGCCCTTGACGCCCGTGGTGGGGATGCGCGCCGGTTTCGGGTTGCCGTATCCTGTCCGCGGACCAAGGCGGGCCGCGCGACACTTCGCTCAACGCCCATCCCCACCGACCTGCCGCGCGGCACGACACGACCGGAGGGAGGAAACGATGTCAAGGATCACACTCGCCATGCCCGCCGTTCCGGCCGCCGCGCTGCTCCTTGCCGGCGCGGCCTGGGCGCAATCCCCTGCCGGCGCCTGGAACACCGGGGAAAGCCACGTCGAGATCTACGAATGCGGAGCGCTGCTCTGCGGTCGCATCATCGCGCTCGACGAGCCCCTCGACGCGGACGGGAAAGAGAAGACGGACAAGAACAACCCCGATCCGGCGCTGAGAAGCCGCCCGATCATCGGCATGGACCTCGTTGCCGGCTTCTCCCGCAAGAGCGACCGGGAATGGGTGGGCGGAACGATCTACGATCCGCGCGACGGCAAGACCTACAAGTGCAGGATGACCGTCCAGGACGACGGGACCCTCGAGGTCCGCGGGTACGTGGGGTTGCCCCTGTTCGGCAAGACCGTGGTGTGGACACGGATCGAATAGCGGCTTCTCCCCGAGCGTTCCGGGCTGCCGCGCCGTCCGGCGAAACGGGAAGGCGTTTCCGTATCGGAGACGGGGCGGGCCTCATGAACCCTTGTCCACACGACGCCAGGACCGGGATGCCCGCTTCCGTCCGCCGCGTCGCTTCGAGCGGGAACACGCCGTGATACGTGCGATCAGCTTCGACCTGTGGGATACGGTCATCCACGACGATTCGGACGAGCCGAAGCGCGCCGCGGCCGGGCTGCCTTCGAAGCGGGAGGCGCGCCGGGCGCTGGTGCGCGACACCCTCGCCGCCCACGCCCCGGTGGCGGCGGAGATCGTCGATGCCGCGTACGACGTCGCCGACGCCGCGTTCACGAAGGTCTGGCACGATCAGCACGTGACCTGGACGGTCGCGGATCGGCTCTCGGTGCTGCTCGGCGGGCTCGGCCGGGAGCTTCCCCGGGAGGTTCTGGCCGGCGTCGCCACCCGGATCGAGGAGATGGAGCTTGAAGTCATGCCGGACCCGGTCCCCGGGATCGGCAACGCCATCGAGGCCCTTGCCGCCCGCTATCCTCTTGCGGTGGTCTCCGACGCGATCCATTCCCCGGGGCGCTGCCTGCGCGAATGGCTGGAGCGCCATCGCCTCCTCCACCACTTCGGCGCCTTCGCGTTCTCCGACGAGGTCGGGCGCTCGAAGCCGCATCCGGACATGTTCAAGCGGGCCGCGGCGGGGCTGGGGGTCGAAGTGGGCGAGATGCTCCACGTCGGCGATCGGGAGCACAACGACGTGCGCGGACCACACGCGCTCGGCATGAAGGCGATCCTGTTCACCGCCACCCGCGACCGCGACCGGGCCGGCAGCATCGCGGACGCGATATGCGAGCGTGCCGCGGACCTCCCGGCGGCGGTGGAGCGCCTCGCCGGCGCCACCGGCCGGTAACGCATCCGATGGCGGCGCCGCGTCTCTTCGTGATCGGCGGATACCGCTACGGCGGGCGGGAGAACCCCGTTGCCGGCGGCAACAACGGCCTTGGGAGCGTTCGATGGCGACACTGCGCTTTCTGGTGATCGACGGATACCGCCGTAGCGGGCGCGAAAGCCTTGCCGCCGCCGGCGCGACCACCGCGGGGAAGCTCTACGAACGCATGCTGCTCGGCTGCCGCCCCGACGCCTCGGTCGACATCCTCTACCCCGCGGACCCCGGCGGCACCCTGCCCCGGGGAGCGGCCCTGGGCGCCTACGACGGCATCGCATGGACCGGCTCCAGCCTCACCATCCACTCCGACGATCCGGCGGTGCGTCCCCAGGTCGAGCTTGCACGCGCCGCGTTCGAGGCGGGCGTTCCGAGCTTCGGAAGCTGCTGGGCGGCCCAGATCGCGGTGGTGGCGGCGGGCGGGCGGTGTGCGGCGAACCCGCGCGGCCGGGAGATGGGCATCGCACGCAAGGTCGTGCTGACCGGCGACGGCCGCGGCCATCCGCTCTACATCGGGAAACCCCGGGTATTCGACGCCTTCATCTCCCACGAGGACGAGATCACCCATCTCCCTCCCGGCGCGCTGAACCTCGCGGGTAACGCCTTCTCCCACGTGCAGGCGGTCTGCGTGACCCACAAGGGCGGCGAGTTCTGGGCGGTGCAGTACCACCCGGAATACGACCTGCACGAGCTGGCCCGGCTGACCTTCGCCCGGACGGACCGGCTCGTTGCGATGGGATTCTTCTCTGACGCCGAGGCCGCCCACGACTACGTGAACACGCTCGAAACCCTGCACCAGGACCCGTCGAGGCGTGACCTCGCATGGCTGCTCGGCCTCGACGACGACGTGATGAACCAGGACGTGCGGCAGGTGGAGGTGCGGAACTGGATCAACCACCTGGTGCTGCCGCGCAAGCGGGCGTGAACGGGCCGCCCGGAGCGCGATGGTCACTTGTGAAGTTGAGAGAGGTCACCGGGCAGCTTTCCGTCATTCTGAATCCCGAAACTTGAGTCATGAAGGGCCTGTTCGAGGGCGTCGAGGGCGAAGTCCGTGGGCAGTGACTTCGACACCCGCCAGCCCACGATGCGCCGCGCACAGGCGTCGATGACGAAGGCCGTGCAGGCGAACCCCCGCCATGTCGCCACTGCGCACACCCATTTCTCGGCTTGAGACGCATCGAGCATAATGCTCACGCTTCGGGTCACCAGGGACGAATCCACCGTGCAGACGGGCGGCGGATGCGCACCGTCGAAGCCCGCGGGGATCGCGGGGTGTTCTTCACCTGCGAGGCCATGTCGGACGATTCGCCGAAGCAACGGGCACGGGGACACGCGGACATGAACGGGTTTCAGGGGTTCGGAACCGGCTTGACGGCATTCCTGGAAGATCTTCGGAGCAACAACGAACGGAGCTGGTTCACCGCGAACCGGGGACGCTACGAGGAAGCGGTGCGCGAGCCCGCCCTCGCGTTCATCCGGGCCATGGCCCCTGCCCTTGCCGCCGTCTCTCCCCACTTCCGGGCGGACGACCGCAAGTCCGGCGGATCGCTGATGCGGGTCCATCGGGACACCCGGTTTTCGCGCGACAAGACGCCCTGCAAGACCAACCTGGGGATCCAGTTCCGTCACGCGCTCGGCCGCGACGTGCACGCACCGGGATTCTACGTGCACGTCGAGCCCGACAGCGCATTCTTCGCGGCCGGGGTCTGGCGTCCCGGCCCCGGCGCCCTGGCGATGATCCGCGCCCGCATCCACGAAGAGCCGGGCGCCTGGCGGCGGACCCGGGACGCCAAGCCGTTCCGGGCGTCGTTCACCCTCGGCGGGGAGAGCCTCAAGACGATCCCGCGCGGATTCCCGAAAGATCACCCTCTCGCGGAAGACCTGCGGCGGAAGGACTTCATCGCCATCCACGAAGTCCCGCTGCCCGAGGCGCTGGAGCCGGATTTCCCGAACCTCGTGGCGGCGCGGATGCGGGACGCCCGAGGATTCATGCGATTCCTCTGCCAGGCGATCGACGTGCCGTTCTGACGGTGGATCAGTCCCTCCCCGCTTCGATGATTTTCCGAGCCAGCAGCGCGGGATTGGTGAAGCACGCCTCGTGGCCGCCCGGCATCTGCACGAAACGGCACAGCCCCAACCGGGCCGGGAATCGAGGCGTCCAGGCGAACTCGCCAAGCGGCATGGCGACGTCCTCGGTGCAGTTGATATACGACTTTGGAATCTGCAAGTCGTAGAACGTTGCGAGCTCCAGCTTGTCCGTCAGTGTCCGGATCGGATGCGGCGTGGTCAGATCGTACGTCCTTTGCGCCTGATCGAGTGGTGCATCGTTCATGAACGCTTCCCGCCAGACCGGAAACGGCAACTTCACCGCGCCGGGGCCATACGCCCCCGACGCGACGATGGAATCCATCAATTGCCCGTAGTGCGGCGGGCTCACACTTTCGATGGATTCACCATTCATCAGTACGAATGCGTTCCAGTAGATCAGCCGGCGGATCCGATCCGGCATGGCTTCCGCCAGCTTCGAGAGGATCGTGCCCCCGTAGGAGTGGCCCAGCAGCACGAAATCGCCGAGGTCGTTTTCGTCGAGGTAGGCGACGGCCGACCGCACGGCGTCCGCATGCGTCACCGTGCGATCGACGTCCCCTTGTCCATTGCCCGCGAGCGTCGGGGTATGCACCTCGTGGCCGGCCGCGCGCAGCGGTTCGGCGACGGCTTCCCAGAGCTCGCCGTAGTGCCACGCACCATGAATGAGAACGATTTTCATGAAACTTCCCTCCATTCAGTCGGGGATCAGCAGGGTCACCAGACCCGGCTGCCAACTCAGCAGGACGAGTACCGCAAGAGTCGACGACAGGAACGGGACCAGGGCGCGAAAAACGGCGCCTGGCTGTGCATCGGCCATCGTGTGCGCGCCGCCCGTATCGGCTCCGAGATCCTCCCCGAACGCCTCGGCCGCCCTGGTCCAGACATGTGGCGGCGGGGTGATGAGGCCCAGCCGGAACTCCTTCGCCTCGGCCATCGGACCACCGAAGACGGCCAGGGCCACGGCGGCGGCAATTGCATGAACGGGTTTCGATCGGTTCATTTTCCATCCCTCCCCTGTTTCTCTGGAAGTGGTATCCCGGCTTCGTGCGCGATCAGCACATTCGGGGCCGGGCATTACGGGCGCTCACACGGCCACCCAGTCCGCCGGTGGTTCCCGGCCGGGATGAAGTGCGCCGCATCCGCGGCAGGTGCGGGCCGATTCGTCCGAGTAGAACGCATCGAACAGCGGTGGCAGATCCGTGACGATGTTCCCGACCGGCACATCGACACGGTGCACCAGGCCGCCGCATCCGAAGCAGTACCATTCGAAACCGTCCCGCATCCCGTCGGCGCGGGGCGATTCGACGACCAGACCGACGGAGCCCGGCACCGGCCTCTGCGGCGAGTGCCGCACGTGGGGCGGCAACATGAACACTTCCCCTGCGCGGATGGGCACGTCGTAGATCCGCCCGCCCTCGGCGATCTTGAGGACCATGTCGCCTTCGAGCTGGTAGAAGAACTCCTCGACCGGGTCGTCGTGAAAGTCGACCCGCTGATTCGGTCCGCCGACCACCATCACCACCATGCCGGCTTCTTCGAAGACCAGCTTGTTGCCGACCGGCGGTTTCAGGAGATCGCGGTGGTGATCGATCCAGCGATTGAAATCGAAAGGCTTGAAGCGGGGGTGCGAAACGTGTCCGTTCATGATCGTGTCCTCCTCAATCGGCCGCACCGCGTACCGATCCCAGTCCGCAGCTTTCGAACGCCTGCCGCGCCGCCGTCTTCTCGGCCTCCGTCAGGTTCAGCATCGGCGGCCGCACCGGCCCGCCGGCCTGGCCGAGCAGATCCTGCCAGTATTTCTGGTGCGCCTGCGGCTTGGCGCCGGGCCGGGTGTCCTTCAACGCCCGACGCACCGGGTCGAGGCTGTCGCGCAGGCGCCTAGCCTCCTCCGTCCTGCCCGCGAAAGCGAGATCGGTGTACTCGCGCATCCGGCGGTCGGAAGCCGTTTGCAGCAGGTACGGCGGGGAGGAGCAGAGGTAGAGCCGCCATCCGAGCTCGAGGACGTTGTCCAGCCATTCATCTTCCGATGCCGTACTGACCAGGAGCCGGTCCCCGGCGAGGCGCGTCAGCCCGGCGTACATCTCCCTGGGGACGCTGTACTTGATGGCGACGACGTTGGGCAGCTCGGCGATGCGCGCGCAAAGCTCCGGGCTCATCAGGTATCCGCTGTCGGGATGGCTCCACATCGCGATCCCGATCTCCACCGCCTCGCTGATCGTCCGGTAGTACTCGTAGACGATCTCGTCACGGTCGGTCACGAAGTGCAGGATCGGTGCGTGCACGACGACGTAGTCGGCCCCCACCGCCTGGGCGTGGCGGGCAAGGGCGATGACCGTGTCCATGTTCTGGTCGGAGCAGGACATGATGGTTCCCGCCCCCGTGCCTCGCGCCGCATCCACCGCGATCTCGAAGACCCGCTTGCGCTCCTCGATCGTCATGGAGAAGTACTCGCCCTGTTTTCCGGCGATGAACAGGCCGTCGATCCCGAGGTCCTCGACCCAATGCCGGATGTTCGAGCGCATTCCCGCCTCGTCGATCGACAGGTCCGGCTTGAAGGGTTGCAGGGCCGCCGCCCAGATCCCCTTCATGTTGGCCCGTGCATGGGCCTTGGCGTCGTCCCGGTGGTATTTCATGGATTCCGTCCTTGCCGGTTCCCGGAGCCCCCGGCCTCGCGGATCGCGCGCCAGACGCGCTCCGGCGTCAGGGGCATGTCGAGATGTTCGACTCCCAGCGAAGCCAGCGCATCGAGGACCGCGTTGACGATCGCCGGCGGCGCGCCGATCGTCCCGGCCTCGCCGACGCCCTTTGCGCCGAGGGTATTGAAGGGCGATGGGGTGGACATTCGATCCAGCCGGACGTCCGGCACGTCATCGGCGCGGGGGAGCGCATAATCCATCAGCGAGCCGGACAGCATCTGGCCGTCCGCGTCGTAGACGATGCGTTCCAGCAGCGCCTCTCCCACGCCCTGGGCGATGCCGCCGGCGATCTGGCCATCGGCGAGAAGCGGGTTGACCACGGTCCCGGCGTCGTCGACGTAATAGAGCCGTTCCGGGACCACCTGCCCGGTCGACGGGTCCACCGAGACCTGCGCCAGGCAACAGCCGCATCCCCATGCTTCGCCGTCCGCGGCCCAGGTCGCGTCCGCGTGGAGCACTTCTCCGGCGCTCGCGGCGATCCGATTCCAGGCCGCGACCCGGTCCGGCATTCCTTCCACGGAAAACCCTCCGTCGCTCAGGACCACCGACGACGGTGCGGCATCCAGAAGACGGGCGGCAAGCGGACGCGCCTTCTCGACCAGGGCCCGGGCGGCCCGCTGCAGGGCGCTCCCGCCGATCGCGGTGCTGCGGCTTGCAAGCGCGCCGATGCCGTCGGGCGCCGCCGCCGTATCTCCATGGACGATCCTGACCGCGCCGGGGGAGACCGCGAGCTCCCGGGCGGCAATCTGGGCGAAGGTGGTCTCCCGCCCCTGGCCCTGCACACTGGAGCCGGTGGCGGCGATGAAGCGCCCGTTCCCCTCGAGGGTCACGGACGCACTCTCCCACCCCTGGCCGCAGGGTTCCACGTAGAAGCTCCAGCCCAGGCCCACGAGCTCGCCCCGGCCACGGCGCCGGTCCAGCCGGCCGCGAAGACGATCGTAGCCGGCCAGCGCCACAGTCTTCTCCAGCAGGGCCGGATAATCCCCGGAATCCAGGATCGCGCCGCTCGGCCGTGCGAGGGGCAGCGCTTGCGCCGGTACGAGGTTGCGCCGGCGCACGTCCGCGGGGTCGAGCCCGATCTTGCGGGCGCCGGCGTCGATGAGCCGTTCGAGCAGCATCGCCGCCTCCGGGCGGCCGGCGCCGCGATAGATGCCGACGGGAGCGGTGTTCGTGACCACCGCGCGAACGAGGACGTCCGTGTTGCCGATCGCATACGGCCCGGGCAGGATGCGGCCGGCGTTCCAGGCCGGGACGAGGGCGCTGAACGTCAACCAGGCGCCGAGAGGGAAGGTCAGATTCGCCTGCACGGCCAGGATCCGGCCCGACGGATCGAAGGCCATGCGCCCGCGGCTCGAAGCGCCGCGCCCGTGCGACGCGGCGAGCAGATCCTCCCCGCGCCCGGCGATCCAGCGCACCGGCCGGCGCAGATCACGGGCCGCGAAGGCGACGGCGACGTCCTCGGGGTAGATCGACGCCTTCATCCCGAAAGCGCCGCCGACGTCGGAGGCGACCGCCCGCACCTGGCTCGGGTCGAGCCCCAGGGCACGGGCAACGTCATCCCTCGTCCGATGCGGCGTCTGGGTCCCGGTCCGGATCGTCAGGCGCTCCGCCTCCCGATCCCATTGCGCCAGCGTCGCGCGGCACTCCAGCGGCGCGGGCGCGACGCGCGGATGCCGGATCGTGACCTCGACGGTGGCCGCCGCCTCGCCGAAGGCGGCCTCCGCATCGCCGCTCCGCCAGCGCTTCGCGGCCACGACGTTGCCGGTGGTTTCAGGGAACAGAGGAGGAGCGTCGATCGCCGCCTCGGGATCGCAGATCGGCTCCAGAGGTTCGAGATCCATGTCGATCCGATCGGCCGCGTCAAGGGCCGCGGCCTCGCTCTCGGCCGCGATGGCGACGATGGGCTGGCCTGTGGCCCGCACCTGATCCCGGGCCAGTACCGGCCGGTCGGGTGGGTCGACGTCCCCCAGAACGGGGTTGATCCGGGGCCACGGCAGGCCGGCGACGTCCCTGCCCGTATAGATTCCGGCAATCCCCGGCATCTCCCGCGCGGCTTCCAGATGGAGCGCTCTGATTTCCGCGCGGGCGAAGGGGCTGCGGACGAACACCATCGAGAGGCAACCGGCGACGTGCAGGTCGGCGACGTAACGGCTGCCGCCGGTCAACAGCCGTTCGTCTTCACGCCGGTGCAGGGGTTTCCCGAAACCACCGCCGGTGGCATCGGGCGCCGGCGGCTCTTGAAGTATTCCCCCCGTATCGCCGCGTTCCGCGTACATCGCTCCACCCGGTGGTTCGCCCCATCGTCACCGACAGTTTGCGGGAAGTGTCGGTATTTCTACAATGAAAGATTTGGGAACTGGATATTATAGAAACGAATATCGCACTCCCTCTGCATGACGGTTTCCCTGCGAGCACGACTTTGAGCCCGGGCGGTCTCTTGCGCGTCACAGTCCACCGACGCCGCTCCGGGCACGCATGGATTCGCCGGAACAGGACGTCTTCCGACAGGCGGGCCTTTCCGCCGCTTTGCGCGGGCATGGATTCGACCATCACGAAACGGGCGGCGACGTCGCCGCCCGGCGCCTCTGCGCGCGGACGGGGATTCAGCTCCCGCGATCGCAACCCTCCGCGCGCAGTATGGTGAGCAGCGCCTGCGCCGCGGGCGAGAGCCGGGCCGACTTGCGGGTCGATACGCCCACCGGCCCGAGGATCTCGCTCAGACGAACCGGCAGCGAGACCAGGTGGCCCGCCACCAGATCGTCGGCCGCCACGCCCCGGGGCCAGGCGCCGATCAGGTCGCTTTCGTACAGAAGCCGCCGGTTGGTCAGCAATGAAACAGACTGGACCGCACAGCGGGGAGGTTCCAGGGC
This sequence comes from uncultured Gammaproteobacteria bacterium, assembly GCA_958295465.1. Taxonomy (GTDB): domain Bacteria; phylum Pseudomonadota; class Gammaproteobacteria; order HK1; family HK1; genus HK1. The sequence goes on along the minus strand of OY282353.1, from coordinate 3,575,742 downwards.
GGCATCGAAGAACGCCTTTTCGAGCTGGCGGCGCAACGTCGTCTCCGGTGGGGGCAGGATCCAGTCGGCGGACCGAAGGTCGGCCAGCCGCAGATGTTCGTCCAGGGCCAGAGGATGGCCGGGCCGGGAGAGGATCACGATCTCTTCGTCGTAGAGCGGTTCCTGGTGGATGCGGGCACGGTGGCGGAATTCGGTCAGCCGTCCCACGACCATGTCGAGCTCGCCGCGCAGGAGCATCGGCTGAAGCCGGTCGTTGGTTCCCTCGACCACGTCGACGACGACGCGCGGGCGCTCGGCCCTGAGCCTCGCGACAGCCCTCGGCAAAAGCCGGGCCGAAGCGGCCAGCAGTGTCCCGATCGCCACGCGCCCGCCGACGCCGTGCGCGAGGTCGTCGATCTCCTCCGCGGCGTGGACGAGTTGCGCCAGCACGCATCGCGCGTGGCGCACCAGCGCTTCTCCATAGATGGTGGGCGTCACGCCGCGATTGCCGCGCTCGAACAGATCGACGCCGAGATCCCTCTCCAGATCGCGAATCGCCTTGGTCACCGCGGGCTGTGTCAGGCCGATCGCCTCGGCCGCACGCACCATGCTGCCGCCCTCGTCGATCGCCAGGACGAGCCGAAGTTGACGGACCGAAACGCGGTGGAGACCAACGAGCGATCGAATCATGATCGATATCCTGTACTTCTCGACACGCGAGACGACCGGAAGGCGGGCCGGCGTCGAAACCGATACCCGCCGTTGCGGTCGCGACGCCGGTCTTCGCCGCCGCGACCCGGGCGGAGGCGGCCTCCCGGGCATTCCCTGTCTGCCGGCGATGCGCATTATGATCCAGGCCGTGCCGGTGGGGAGCATGGAGAAACCCGCACCGGGACGGATCCGGCGCCCCTCGGTTGCCGCGGCAAGGGAGTGCCGGAGTCAGGTTGGCGGATGCGGCGGCAGCCGCCGGAACCCGTCCGAGCCGAGCGCCTCGTCATGGATCTCGATTTCAGCGTCCACGAAACCCCCGACGTCTTCGCCCTGCAGGAGCTGTTCCACGGACGCGGCTGGACCGACGGACTGCCCGTCGTCCCGCCGACCGGGGAAGCGGTCGCAGCCTGCCTGGATGCGGCGGCCATGCCGCCCGGCCACGTCCTCGGCGTCGAGCCGGTCCGGGACCGGGCGATCACGGCCGGGAAGGTCGCGGTCAACACGGTGATGGCCGGCGGGCTTCCCCTGCATTTCCCGGTCGTGGCCACCGCGATGGCGGCCATGCTGCGCAAGGCGTTCTCCCTGCACGGGACGAGCGCGAGCACCGGGGGCTGCGCGGTGCTCGTCATCGTCAACGGCGACGAGCGGCGCCGGCTCGGCATGGACGGGACGTTCAACGCTCTCGGCAACAGCGATCGGGCGAGCGCGGTGGTGGGCCGCGCGATCCGCCTGTGCCTCATCAACCTGCTCGACGTGCGCCCGGGCGGCATCGACCGCTCCACCCTCGGGCATCCGGGCAAGTTCAGCTTCTGCATCGCGGAGGACGAGGAAGGGTCGCCGTGGGAGCCGCTCGCGGCGGAGCGCGGCATCCCGCACGGCGCGTCGGCCGTCACGGTGATGGCGGCGTGCGCGCCCCGCCAGATCATGAACGAGTGGACCACCGATCCGGAGGAGATCCTCGAAACCTTCGCGGCGGAGATGCGGGCCAACATGCGCCAGTACTCGATCCGGCCCGGCAACTACGTGGCCGTCATGCCTCCCCAGTTGCGCGAACATCTCGCGGCGGCCGGCTGGTCGCGCGCGGACGTGCGCGGGCGCCTGTTCGAGCGGGCCCGCATCCGGCGCCGCGAATGGGCCGAGGTCGGCAAGGGACGGGTGGTGGGCCGTCACGGGGAGCGCGAATACCGTGCGCTCCCGGACCCCGAGCATCTGTTGCTGGTCGCCGCGGGCGGGCCGGCCGGGGGGTTCGGAGCGGTCATCCCGCCGTGGCTCGGGGACAAGAGCCGCGCGGTGACCCTCCCGGTCGGCGCGTGCCTGGACTGCGGGCCGCCGGCGGACGGGGTACGGGGCGGGATACAGGGCGGGGTACGATAGGACCGACCGGTGACAAGGAGGATGACGACATGACCCTGCGGGTGCTCGATCCGACTTGGGAGGAAAACGCGGCCGGCTTTGCGCTCGCGCCCCGGTTGCCGGGGCTCGAAGGGAGTACGGTGGGCATCATCTCGAACGGCAAGAAGGGCACCACTCCCTTCTTCGACCACCTTGCCGGGCTCCTCGGCGCCCGCCACGGGGTGGCGAAGGTGGTGCTGCGGGTCAAACGCAGCTTCAGCGCGCCCGCCGAACGCGCGATCATGGACGAGGCGGCGCAGTGGAGCGCGGCGATCGCGGGCGTCGGGGACTGAGGAAGCTGCTCGTCGTGCAGTCTGCACGACGCGATCCTGGCCGAACGCCGGGGGGTCCCCGCGATCGGGATCATGACGGATCGGTTCGTGACCGCCGCGCAGGAGATGCGGCGCTCGCTCGGGATGCCCGACTACCCGTTCGCGGTGATTGCGCACCCCATCAGCAGCGCGTCGAACGAGGCGCTCGAACGGCAGGCGGAGGCGGCTCTCGAACAGGGGCTGGCCTTCATGCTCGGTACTCGGACCCGTTGAGGGCCCCCCGGGAGGCCCGATGTTCCGGTTCTTCCGAGACGAGGCGTCGACACCGGACCTCTCGCGCCCTCGCGTTCTCCGACGAGGTCGGGCGCTCGAAGCCGCATCCGGACATGTTCAAGCGGGCCGCGGCGGGCTGGGGGTCGAAGTGGGCGAGATGCTCCATGTCGGCGATCGGGAGCACAACGACGTGCGCGGACCCCACGCGCTCGGTATGAAGGCGATCCTGTTCACCGCCACCCGCGACCGCGACCGGGCCGGCAGCATCGCGGACGCGATATGCGAGCGTGCCGCGGACCTCCCGGCGCGCTGAACCTCGCGGGCAACGCCTTCTCCCACGTGCAGGCGGTCTGCGTGACCCACAAGGGCGGCGAGTTCTGGGCGGTGCAGTACCACCCGGAATACGACCTGCACGAGCTGGCCCGGCTGACCTTCGCCCGGACGGACCGGCTCGTTGCGATGGGATTCTTCTCCGGCGCCGAGGCCGCCCACGACTACGTGAACACGCTCGAAACCCTGCACCAGGACCCGTCGAGGCGTGACCTCGCATGGCTGCTCGGCATCGACGACGACGTGATGAACGAGGACGTGCGCCGAGTGGAGGTGCGGAACTGGATCAACCACCTGGTGCTGCCGCGCAAGCGGGCGTGAACGGGCCGCCCGGAGCGCGATGGTCACTTGTGAAGTTGAGAGAGGTCACCGGGCAGCGTCGTGCAAGGGACTCGTCGAATCGATCGCATACAGAAGCAGATTCGTGTCCGGCACGATCATCCTCGATGTCATCGCGGCACATGACCCGCTACGCGCCGCGGCGTGTGGATCCGCCGCCAGACGACAGCGATGGCAGCACGCCGTCAAGCACCTCGATGCTCGCAAGGACGTGATCGGCGAGCGGTTCGAGCACTGCCCGCGAGCCGGCGCCGGTGAGGACCGCCACTCGGTGCCCGACGCCGGCAGCGCGGCCCATCTCCATGTCGTGAGGGGTGTCGCCGACGACCATGACCTCGCCGGCCCGCAGCCCGGTCGCGGCGAGAAACGCATGGACCATCCCCGGCCCCGGCTTCGTTCCCCATCCGCTGTCGCCGCCGCACAGGAACGCGAGATGCCGGCCCGCGCCCAGCCGGTCGAGGGCGGCGCGCGCCGCCGCCTCGCCGTCCATGGTCGCGACCCCGAGCACGAAACCTCGGGCGGCCAGAGCCGCGAAGAACGCATCGAGGTCCGTGACCGGCACGGTGTCGCGGCCCGCGGCGTCGAGGAACTCCCGCTCGATCTCCCGCGCAACGACGTCCACGTCGAGCGCACAGAGCCGCGCCCACACCGTGGCGATCTCCCGGTTCGTGCCGGCGGCAAGCACCGAGCGGGGCGCACACCGACCGGTCGCCGCATCGAAGCCGCCGGCCGCGAGCAGCGCCTCCGCTCGGACCCCACCGGCGAGACCTGCGACCGCCTTCGCGCCCCGGCGATAGGCGGGCAGCCAGGTCGCATCGAAATCGAGCAGCGTGCCGTCCTTGTCGAACAGGATGCCGCGTATCGCAAGGCTCATGCCCGGAACGGCACGCGCCCAACCCGGGAGTCGATACGCTCCACGGCGACGGCCCGCACCTGTTCCGCTCGAGCCTTCGAGTCGCGTGGCCGGCCGCAAAGGCAAGCCGGTAATGCGACCTGGAAGTCGTAGACTCGGCGCACGTTGGTCGTCACCGGCACCACAGTGACGACACCTCGGTCGAGTCGAACGGCCGTCATGTTGGCGCCGTCATTGCTGACGATGACCGCCGGCCGGCGGTAGGCGGCTTCCGAGCCCGGAGGCATGCTGAAATCTACTGTCCAGATGTCGCCGCGGTGCATGGCCTCAACGCTCTGTGTCCGCTCGATCCAGTCCGTCACCGGTAGAATGGTTCCGGACGTGGACGTCCGTATCCTCGATCGACTCGTCGAAGGCGCACGCATAGTCGTCCGCCAGACCGGCCGAATGCAAAAGTCGCACAGCTCTCCGCACTACCGCCGATCGAGATTTCACGCCCCGTGAGCGAGCGTAGTGATCGAGAAAGGTCACCTCGTCATCGGAGAGAGAGATGCTGATCTTCATACTGATCACCCGCTTGATGGTTCTCTTCATTTTTTCATGTCGGTGTGCCGATACCGGCACGCTACCATGAAGGCTCCCGGCAGCTTGCCGATCGGGGGCCGATTTCCGCTCGATATGACCGCGAGGCTGGTCGAAATGTCGATCTCGGCCATTGCATGACCACGATGCGGTGAACCATCGCCTCGTCCCGCCGCCGCGCACGCTCAGCCATGGCCGCCCCCGAGATAGAGCTCCTGCACTTCCGGATCGGATTCGATCTCGGCCGGCGTCCCCTCCTTGAGGATGCGGCCGTTGTGCATCATCGACACGCTCTCCGCGACCCGCAGCGCCACGTCCATGTCGTGCTCGATGATGATGTAGCCGATGTGCGAGGGGAGCGAGCCGAGGATCTCGACGAGCTCCGCGCGCTCGCTCGGAGAGAGCCCCGCCGCCGGCTCGTCGAAGAGGATGAAGCGCGGGGCGCCGGCGAGCGCGAGGGCGATCTCGAGCTGCCGCTGCTCGCCGTAGCTCAGCTCCGCCACCGTCCGGTCCCGCACCCCGGTGAGATGCACCGCCTCGACGAGATCGATCGCCGATTGCATGAGCCCCTCGTTGCGCCGGGGACGCAGCAGCGAGAAGCGCCCGCGCGAGACCCCGCGGCACGCGAGGTAGACGTTGTCGAGCACCCGCAGGCCGCCGAACAGCAGCGAGATCTGGTAGGTGCGCCGCAGACCCCGGCGGATCCGCTCGTGCGGCGGGAACCAGGTCACGTCCTCCCCGAAGAAACGGATCACCCCGGAGCTGGGCGGGAAGTCTCCGGTCACCGCGTTGAACAGGGTGGTCTTGCCAGCGCCGTTGGAGCCGAGCACCGCGCGCCGCTCACCGGGCCGCACGCTCATCGTCACGTCGTCGAGCGCCACCAGGGCGCCGAACAACCGGCTGACCCCGCGCAGCTCCAGCGCGTTCCCCGCGCCCGCGGCGGAGAGCCGTTCAGCGACGCTCGCCATCATCCTGGCTCCGCATAGCCGGAACCAAGGGTATTTCTTCGACGTTTTGCATGTGATTCGGCCGCGGCAGGTCAGACCATGATCCGGCTTTGGGAGAGATGTACGTCGAGATTGTACGGTTTGAAAGGGACAGAGGGACGGAAAACACACCGTCCGGCGAACACGGCCACGACCGCCGGGCCAAGTCGACCTCGCGCAGGCATCGGACGGACGGCGCCAACCGGGCCGAGGGCCTGCACGACCCCGGCGCTGGTCGCACACGTCGCGAGGCGATAGTCGCTATTGCCGGGGCGCGGCGCCCCCCATCATGCCCCGCATGGCCTCCTCCGACCCCGCCTGCAAGATCCTCTTCTCCCAGCGCCGCATGGTCGAAGACACCCTGCGCGGATACGTCGCGCCGGACTGGTGCGACGAACTGGACTTCTCCACCCTCACCCGGATGAACGCCGAGTACATCGGTGCCGAGGATCTCATCGTAGTAGGCGATTGGCTCATGGAGTGCCGCACCGGGGGCGAACTGCTCGAACGGTTGCATCGCGCGCGTAGCGGGTGATACGGGAACGTGACCGAGCAACTCTACTACCCTCCGTTGCATCGTGCAGATGGCGGGTGATGCGCGCGGCGCTCTCGAATTCCTGCCAAGCTTCATGTCCGCGTCGTCCACGTACATGCTCCATGCTCGCGATCCGTAACATCCCCGGCCATCCGCCCGCCGCCACGTCCCCTCACGCCAGGACCCCTTCGATATGCCTTCCCCCTTCACCCAGCTTCGCCTGGCGCAATTGCATAAACTCTTGTGTATTCGTACGCGAAACGGCTTTGTGCAGGGGTTGTTCCGCACCCCGGACGGTTCGGCTCACGTTCATCCCCAGTGAGGATGAGCTACCCCGGTTCGACTCGTGTTCCATCCTACTATTGCAGCACGAACTGCCGTTTTCCATAACTCTTTATGCTACCAACGGGTCAATTCCTGGGATTTAACAGAATGTATACGTCCTCACTGCTGTCCCATAAAGTTCAGGTGAATTTCAGCCTGAGTTGCGGCGGCGGGTCTGGGGGTGTTGATTGTGTCTCCAGGAGATCCATCATTGGGCGACGATCGAACAGGTTCAGTTGGAGCACCCGCAAAATCTCGTACAAACTCCAACTTGATCGGTTGACGAACTTGACGTACGAAAGCAACAGATATACGCACATCGCAATCCAGAGCTGCGTCAATACTGCATTGCGCGATGTACCGACAAAACTCTTCACCTTCAGATGTTGCTTGATCCACTTGAAAAACAACTCTATCTGCCATCTTGCCTTGTAAATGTCCGCAATGGTCTTCGCCGACAAGTCGAAGTTGTTCGTCAAGAAGACGTAGTGTTTGCCCGTCTCAGCGTCCCGGTATCCGATTCGGCGCAACGCCCCAGGATACCTCTTCGCACCATGCGTACTCGTCAACACGATGATTTGATCGCTGGTGAGGCCCTGCCTTCGCTTCACCGCACGACGTTCCCGAACCGCATACCTGATCCCCTTCTTCATGCGGGTGACAAGAGAAATTCCCTGTGTATTCAGGTGCTTGAGCCACGCGAAGTCCACATACGCACGGTCCGCCACCACAATGCTCCCTCTCGGCACTTCCAACACTCTCGCCGCCTCAATGTCCGACCTCTTGCCGTCGGTGATGCGCACAAACGTCGGCAGATACCCTCCGTGGTCAATGCCCACATGCAACTTCACCGCACCCTTCGTCTGCTTGAACTTCGCCCACGGAAACATCGACAAGCACAAGTCCACGGTGGACGCATCCAACGAGTACAGCTTGCTCTTGAAGCGAAAGCCATGACCCGGCGCCGACCTCTGACAGCGCGCCAACACCCGCTCGAACATCCTCTCATAGAGCCGGTACGGTTGTTCCTCGTTCACACGGGCCAACGAAGACCTCGTTACGCTGCCGACCCCCAGGTGGTAGAGCTTGTGGGGATGCGTAGCCAGATTGGCCACGATGTCGCGCAGGCTGCTCCGCCCCGACAACTGCGCCATGAACATCGCCACAAACTGGTTCCAGCGCGTCATCTTGCGCAACTTTCGCCCCTTGTGGTGTTGCGCCGCATCCCTCTCGAATTCATGTCTCGGCACCAACTTGAGAAATTGCGCCAACACGGTATTATTGTGGGCCATGGACCTGGATCTCCTGTGATTTGGTTGCTTTCGCAAACTCAATCATAACATCACAGGATGATTCAGGTCCTCTTTCACGCACACTTTGTGGGACAGCAGTGATACGTCCTGAACGCCTGCCCAACCTCGCTCAAGATAAATCCATCTTAATCTTGTAGATGAGAATGTTCTTTCAAGAAACCTCAATACCCAACTACAACTGGAAAAACTTATCCCATATCCTTGCATCCAAGGATAATCAATGTATGCAATCTCTTTCTCTTCATACGATGCCAGAAATCTTTCTTTATATTCATCGGTCAGCATCTGCGGGTGAAAAAATTTACCATGACGTAATCGACGCAGGGCTTCTCGGCCGTGTGTAGTAAAGAGCAGGCAACCATTCGATGTCAGGTGCCTGTGGAAGAAGGTGATAAATTCGTCCCATCCGTGAGGATCCAGATGAGTAAGCAATGAGCCGCACCATATGAGATCGAAAGATGTATCCAATTTTACCGCGGATATGGGATTTGAAGAATATACTGGAAAAGCGTTGAATTTGCGTGTACAAAAGTCGACAGCATCCCGGTTGATATCACAAGCAAAAAGGTCGGCATTTGGAAATTCTGCCTGCAACATGCGCAATACTCTGCCGTAGCCGCACGGGAGATCCAGGATCGATTGTACATCATCCGACGTCTTTGAATTAGCAAATAGCGCCAATCTGATACAATTTATAGCTGATTGTCCTACTCCCAAGTACTCCGATTCACGGCCTTCTATATACATACTATCCGCAGGATGAATAACCCTGTTCACCTTCGTCGATACGAATTCGATCAACTGACTGGTTGAAAAGTAAAGCATTGCATTCATCCCATGGGGAGGCGAATCCAGCACCCATTTCGCCGGGGCTGTGATTGTGCCATGATCGCAGCCCATCCTTCAATCTGGATGTCAAACCCTGTCAGGAGCAAATAGCTTGCCCGGTGCAGTAGCCCGTCGATTGTCCGGTTTCATGGAGTCCCTTGAGGAGGTAACCCATGAGATGGACTCGGCGAGCATGTCCGCCGGGACGAGCTCGCGGCCGCGGTAGTAGCTGTCCGGGTCGTTCGGGTGCAGCACGCGCAGCCGGTCACGGATGGTGAGGCCGGGGGTCACGACGAGGAATCCGCGGCTGAAGCGCCGGCTGCCGGGACGGCGCACCGCGTTGACCGTCTGCCACGCGATGATCATCGCCATGACGGTGGTCTTGCCGGCCCCGGTCGCGAGCTTCAGGGCCAGCCGGGCCAGCCCCGGGTTGGCCCCGGCGTTGGCCGCTTCGAGGTGGTGGAGGAACGTCTTCCCGCGCCGGTCGCGCCGCGGCGCGACCTCGGTGAGCCAGATCAGAGTCTCGACCGCCTCGACTTGGCAGAAGAAGGGCCGGATGCCGCCGAAGCGGTGGTGGCGCCAGTGCCGCAGCAGGCGGGTGGTCTCCGGCGTGACCTGCCAATCGCCCGGGTTCGGCAGCGCGCGCCACCGGTCCACGTGGTCGCGCAGCTCGTTGATGATGGGCGTCGGGTCGTACTCCTGGGCCTTCGTGGAAACCCCGGTGCGGTCCCCGAACTCCAGCGCGTCCTGGGCGCCGGGGGTCTTCCGTTTCCTCGCCTTCGGGATGGGAGTGACGAACTCGGCCCGCCGGCGCCGGTCGATCAGCCGGTGGGTCGGCTGCCCCTCTCCGTCGAGCTCCCAATGGCGGGCGGGGGACTCGTACGGAGAGTTGATGATCGGCTTGGTGAAGAAGCTGTCTGCCATGAGTGGCTCCGCTCCCCTTTGCCGCCGGGCTTGGACCGGGTATCCGGATTCCGGGGTACGGGTGCCCCGATTCCAGGGTCCGAGGTCCGGGTGCCCGGATTCCAGGGTCCGGATCCCGGAGTCCCGATCCCGACTCCCTGCTTGTCGTACCCATGCCGCACCCGCTCCGGGTCCGGCTTTCATGACGGTTCTTGTGGACCGAGTCAGTAAGGCTCGCTGCGCCGCAAGCGCAGCCGTGCGCGCCAGCGCGCCCAGAGCCCGAGCACCCCGTCCGGCGAGAAGAGCACGATGAGCAGGAAGCCCAGGCCGATCAGGAGCTGGAACCGCTCGGCGGGGAGCCCCACCGCGACCAGGGCGTCGAGCGCGAAGGTGCGGAGCACCACGTAGATCAAGGCGCCGATGAACGGCCCGACGGGATGCCGCAGGCCGCCGACCACGGCGATGATGAGGATGTCGATCACCGGCCCCACCCCCGCCGTCCCCGGCGAGATCTGGCCGTTGAGCCACGTGAGCAGGATCCCCGCGACCCCGGCGATCACCGCCGCGAAGCTGTACGCGGCGATCCGGTGCGCGGTGACGTTGAAGCCGAGCGCCTCCATGCGCCGCGCGTTGTCCCGCACCCCCTGCAACGCCAGCCCGAACGAGGACCGCGAGACGTAGAGCACGGCCAGGTAGCTCGCGGTCGCGAAGAAGAGGCTCAGGTAGTAGAACGGCGTCGCCTGCTTCCAGTCCACGCCGAACAACGCAGGCGGCTTCACCGCGTTGAACCCACTGAAGCCGTTGAAGATGGTGTAGTTCTGGCGGGTGAAGTAGAAGAACGCCGACGCGATCGCCAGCGTGATCATGATGGTGTAGATCCCCTCGGTGCGGACCGCCAGCGCGCCCGAGATCGTCCCGAAGACCACCGCGACGATCAGCGCGACGGGGATGGTCGCCCACCACGGCCAGCCGAGGCTGATCTCCATGAACGCGCTGTGGCCGAAGATCGCGTACATGTAGCCCGCGCACCCCGCCACCGTCATCTGCACCAGGCTGACCATCCCGCCGTAGCCCGCGAGGAACATCAGGCTGAGCGCGATCATGCCGAGCACGAAGGCCCAGCCGAAGACCTGGAGCTGGATGAAGTCGTTGGCGAACGCGGGGAGGAACAGCAGGAACACCGCGAGCAGCCAGGTCGCGGGATGGATCCGCCGGAGCCACTCCGGGAGCAAGGCGGTGCTCTCCCCACCCCCGCCGAAACCGTGCCCGCTCGCCGCCATCGGTCACTTCCTCCCGAGCAGGCCCTGGGGGCGGAACGCGAGCACCACGACCATGATGAGGAAGGTGCCGACCACCGCGTAGGTCGGCATGTACACCGAGCCGAACTGCTCGGCGAGTCCGATCAGCAGGGCGCCGAGGGCGGCGCCGGTGATCGAGCCCATGCCGCCGACGATGACCACCACCAGCGACGCGAGCAGGAAGCGGATGTCCTCCCCCGGCGCGAGCGACTGGAAGGTCCCGCCCACTACCCCGGCAAGGCCCGCCAGCCCCGCCCCGAAGGCGAAGACGGCGACGAAGACGAGCTGGATGCGGATCCCGCTCGCGGCCAGCATGTCGCGGTCGTCCACGCCAGCGCGGATCGTCATCCCGATCCGGGTGCGGTTGAGCAGCCACCACATCACCACCCCGATGACCACCGCGGCGGCGAAGATCACGAGGCGCACCATCGGGTACTTCAGGTAGATCGGCTCGCCGGTGCGGCGGCTGATGGTGGAGATCAACGGGGTCTCGACCGCGCCGACCAGCCAGTCGGGGGGAAGGATCTGGTAGAAGTCGCCGCCCCAGATCCAGAGCATGACGTCGGCCATCACGATCGAAATCCCGATCGTCACCAGGGTCTGGCGGAGATCCTGCCCCTCCATCCAGCGGAATATCGTGACCTGCAGGATGATCCCGAAGATGGCGACCGCGGCGAACGCCACCACGAAGCTGAACATCCACGAGCCGGTCCATTCGGTGATCTCGTACCCGACGTAGCCCCCGAGGAGATAGAGCGAACCGTGCGCGAGGTTGACGTTGCGCATCAGGCCGAAGATCAGCGTGAACCCGCTGGCGACGAGGAAGTAGAGACCGCCGAGGGTGATGCCGTTGAACAAGGCGTTCAGGAAGATCTTCTTGCGCCCGAACGCCGCGACGAGCCCCGCCGGCCACGGCGCGAGGATCAGCCACAGCAGCACCGCGACCGCGACCAGGATCGCGAGCGACCTGAGGGGATGACGTTCGATGAACCGTCTCACCTTGTGCTCGTCCCGCAGGGGGAAGCCCGGGGGAGCCCGGCCCTCGGGCCAGGGTTGCTCCCGAAACCGGTAGCGTGCTCGGGGCCGCTCCTGAAACCGGCCGCGCGCCCACTCTCCGGACTGTCGATGGACCTGTCCCGAGACGCCGGGGTGTGGAAGGCATCGGCTTCGGACAATCCCACCACCGGGGCGTCGAGGCCGGCACGGGGCGGAACGACGATCGCTCCTCGTCGCGGACGGCCGCGTCGGGCCACGCACATCGCCCATCCTCCTTCGGCGAGGGAGGCCGGGTCTACCGGGCGGCGGGCGGCACGAGCCACGCGGATCAGTCTCCCGTCAGCGGCTCGAAGCCCCAACTGAACAGCGGCCGGCCGCCGTCCGCGCCCACCACCACGACCTCCTCCAGCCAGGCCCGCTCGCGCTCGCCGCCGGGATGGAAGAGGTGCACCGGAAGCACCATGTTCTCCTCCAGTACCCAGTCCCGGTATGGCCGTCCGTCCGGGTGTCGAAGCTCGAAGTCGATATGGGACAAGCCGAGCCCGTGGAAGAAGATGAAGGCGCTGTCCGCATCGGCCATGCCGGTCTTTCGGTAGACCTCCCGGCCCATCGCGGCCAGATCGCTGATCCGCCGGCCGGGACGCATCGCCTCCACCAGCGCCGCCCCCACCTCCCCGGTGGCAGCAAGACGCTTCGCCCCTTCCCGGGTCGGCTCGTCCCCGACGACCCAGGACTTGCCTCCGTCCCAGCAGTAGAGGTCCAGGGTCCCGTGGCAGTCGAACATGACGTGCGTGCCGGGGCCGATCTCCTCGTCCTCCAGCCCGCTCTGCACCGTGAGGGTGGGGTCTTCGCCGGTGGCATGGCTCACCACCAGTCCGCCCGGGTCGCGCACGAATCCGCCCAGCTCCACCGCCGACACGGCATAGGCGTGGTTCAGATCCTGCCGGGTCCAGCCTTCCTCCCAGCGAGAGATGGTGCGCCGGATGGCCTTCTCGTTGAGGCGGGTGGCCCGCGCGAGCAGCTCCAGCTCGACCGGGGTCTTGACCGCCCGCGCATGCATCAGCGGGTCGTAGCCGTCGGCGATCTCGACCCCATCGAGACCGAGACGCCGCCCGAATCCCTCGTCGTCGAAGCCGACGCGGCCGCGATCGATGCCGAGGTCCCGCATCGCGCCACGCACCTGCTCGCCGAGGTCGAACCGGTAGGCGGCTCGTGCCCGCTCCATCCACTCGACCCCCGCCGCGGAACGCGGGATGTGGGCATCGACGTCGTCCGGCCGCGGCGGGCGGTCCATTGCCGCCATCACGGACCGGCAGGGCCGGACGTCCTTCACCCAGGTCGGCTGGTGGAGCGGCGTGGTGAGGTAGTAGTCGGCCAGCACCAGGATGGGGTGCTCGGGTTCGCGCCGGGCCAGGATCACGACGTAGGGCCTGGGCTCGTCGCCCTTGTGGGCGATGCCGTTGAAGCTCGTCAGGTAGAAGACGTTGAGCGGGGTGGTGACGACGAGGCCGTCGAGCGCCCGCGCCTCCATGTCCGCAAGGAGCCGGTCCAGGTTGCAGAAACGCTCCGGCAGCCGCTGCCGGCCGAACTCCGGACCGCGCTTCGCGCTTGCCGTCCTCGTCATCGGTTCATCCTCGCCATGTCATCGCCGGAACCAGGTGTCCCGGGTTCCCGCTTCCGCGGGAATGACGAGGAGCGGCGCCACGCATCCTGGCCGTCATCCCCCCGGAAGCGGAGATCCGCGAAGTACCCGGCGATTGTTCGTCATTCGGCGCGAAAGATCACGATCCGGGGAGTGCGGTCGCCGCGAAGGCCCGCCCGTGGCCACGGCGTCCCACCGCCAATCCTGGCAAAATGGCCACCGCCATGCACTTCTTCTCCGACGTCCGGTTGCGACGCGTGATCCGCACCCTGCTCGAACGCGCCGGCGGCAAGCCGGCCGAAACCGCCCAGGTCGCCGGCCATCCGGTGGATGCGAACCTCCGGGGCCACGACAGCCACGGCGTCGGAATGATCCCGCACTGTGTCCACAACGTCACCCACGAGACCATGCACCCGAATACCGGACTCGCCCTGGTGCTGCGGGACGGTGGCGCGGTGATGCTGTTCGACGGCGGCCCCGGATTCGGCCGGCGGGTCGGCGCGGAGATGATGGAGCGGCTGATCGGGCGGGCGCGCGAGCCTGGAGCGGTGGTGGCCGCGCTTGCCCGCCCCCGCACGTACACTGCCCGCCCCGCCGTACCGCGCCCTGCCCTCACGTGATGCTTCTGTTCGCGAGTGACGTGCATCTCGCTGCCCACCGTCCCGGTGCGGTCGCCGCCTTCCTGGAGTTCCTCTCCGGTCCGGTCCGGCTGGCGGACCGGCTCTACCTCCTCGGCGACGTGTTCGACCTGTGGCTCGGCGACGACGACACCCGCGAGCCGCATCCGGAGGTCGAGGCCGCGCTCGCCGAGACCGTCGCGGCCGGGGTCCCCATCGATCTGGTCCGAGGCAACCACGACTTCCTGCTAGGTGACGCATTCGCCGAGCGCACCGGCTGCCGGCTCGCCGGCGAGCCGCTGCTGATCGAGGCCGCCGGCGAGCGGGTCGTGTTGCTGCACGGAGATACCCTCTGCACCCGCGACGCCGAGTACCAGGCGTTCCGGCGGTACGCGCGCGATCCGGCGAATCAGCGAGCGTTCCTGGCCCGGCCGATGGAGGAACGTGCCCGGGAGGCGGCGGCGATACGCGCCACCTCGAACTCCCGGTCCCGGCTCAAACCCGAGGACATCATGGACGTCACCGATGAAGAAGTGGCGCGGGTGTTCGCGGAGTGCGGCGCGGCATGGATGGTCCACGGGCATACGCACCGCCCTGCCGTCCATGAGCTCGCGCTGGAGACCGGCCCGGCGACCCGCATCGTCCTCGGCGACTGGTACGACCGGGGCACGGTGCTCGTATGGGACGAGCGGGGCTGCCGGCTCGTCTCGCCGGGAGGATTGCCGGCCTGATCGCGGAGCGGGGGAGAGCGGATCGGCACATGGGCGGTCCCCTCGTGACGGTGGGCCGGCGTTCCCCGAACGCGGCCCTCGTGGTGCCGTGGCGGCGTCCGCTGAGCGCGGGTTGCGAACGACGGTACCACGGTCATGGCGACGCCCCGAACCGGAGTTCCGTGACCGCGAGCTCGGCGGGTGCTCCACACGCCCCCGCCTGCGCCAAGACCGAAAACATCGTGGGTACGCCGCCGCCGGCGCGTCAAACGGACGAGGACGAACCGTTCGGCCGCGCTTCCCGCCCATGTCGGGGTTGCGGCACAGCCCGCTCGAAGCACACGGTGCGCAGCCGCCAGCGGGCGGCATCCGCATCGACGTCGATCACGACGAGCGAGGGGCCGCCGAAGGTCCGATCGCGCCCCGCCGCGCCGGGGTTGACGACCCACGGGCGAGCGCCGCGGTCGATGCACCGCCGGTGGGTATGCCCGTAGACCACGACGCGGGCATCGGGATAGCGCTCGCGCAGCCATCCGTGCCGGCGCTCCACCCGTGCGATCTGGTGCCCGTGGATCACCGCGAGCCGGCCGCCCGGCAGCGAAAGTTCGGCCTCCCATGGAAGCTGCTCCAGCCGCCGGTACTCGCCCGGGTCCCACTTCGAAGCGACGTCGTTGTTGCCGCGCACCGCGGCCACCTGCCGGCCCGGGCGGGCGAGCGCATCGAGCACCGCACCGCTGCCGATGTCCCCGGCGTGGACCGCGATCCGGCACCGCTCGACGACCTTCGCGATCCGGGGATCGAGATGGCCGTGGGTGTCGGAGACGATCGCGACCCGGAACCGGGTGTCCGGGCTTGGGGCATCATCGGCATGGGCGATCGGTGTCATGAAGATTTCGGCGCACTCGATTCCAGGTCGAACCGGACGGATGCAATGCAGTCCGATCGGGTGGGCAGTCCGATCGGGTGGGCAGTCCGATCGGGTGGGCAGTCCGATCGGGTGGGCAGTCCGATCGGGTGGGCAGTCCGATCGGGTGGGCAGTCCGATCGGGTGGGATCCCTCGAAATACGCTCGACCGGCACAGGCGTCGGCAGAACAAAATCCGGCGCGGCCCGGGAACGGGGACGTGGCGCCGCCCGGCTCAGTCGCCGGCCGCGTCCGGCTCAGCCGCCGGCCGGGCCGGGCCGTCCGAACTGCTCGCGCAAGTCCTTGCGCAGGATCTTTCCCACGTTGCTCTTCGGAAGCTCGTGCGTGAACTCGACGTACCGGGGACGCTTGTAGCCGGTGAGGTTCTCCCGGCAGAACGCCTGAAGCGATTCCTCCGTGAGCCCCGGCGAACGTTTCACGACGACGATCTTGACCGCTTCCCCGCTGTGCTCGTCGGCGACGCCGATCGCTCCGACCTCCAGGACCTCGGGATGGTTCGAGACGACCTCCTCGACCTCGTTCGGGTACACGTTGAAGCCCGATACGAGGATCATGTCCTTCTTGCGATCGACGATGCGGACGAAGCCCCCGGCGTCCATCTCCGCGATGTCGCCGGTGCGCAGCCACCCCGCATCGTCGAGCACCGCGGCGGTCTCCTCGGGCCGGTTCCAGTACCCTTTCATGACCTGCGGGCCGCGGATGCAGAGCTCTCCGGGCGTGCCGGCGGGAAGCGCGTTCCCCTCCTCGTCGATCACCCGGCATTCGGTACTCGGCACCGGCACCCCCACCGAGCCCGTGTATTCGTCGATGTGCAAGGGGTTGATGCACGCCGCGGGCGAGGTCTCCGTCAGTCCGTAGGCTTCCAGGAGGGCGACCCCGGTCACCTCCTTCCATCGCCGCGCCACCGCGCTCTGTACCGCCATGCCGCCCCCGACCGTCATGCGCAGCGCCGAAAAATCGAGCTCGGTGAAACCCGCCGCGTTCAGCAGCCCGTTGAACAGCGTGTTCACGCCGGTCATCGCGGTGAACCGCACCCCCTTGAGCGTCTTCACGAACCCCGGCATGTCCCGCGGGTTGGCGATCAGCAGGTTCATGGCGCCGAAGCGCATGTACGTCAGGCAGTTCGCGGTCAGGGCGAAGATGTGGTAGAGCGGCAGGGCGGTCACGATGATCTCTTCGCCCTCGCGGGCCACCGGGCGCAGGAAGCCGTCCGACTGGAGGACGTTGGCGACCATGTTGCGGTGGGTGAGCATCGCGCCCTTCGACACCCCGGTGGTCCCGCCCGTGTACTGGAGGAAGGCGAGGTCATCGCCCGAGAGCTCCACCGCGCCGGCGCTACGTCCCGTGTCGGCGCCACGTCCCGTGGCGAGCGCCTCCCCCCAGCGGACCGTGCCGTCGATCCGGAACGGAGGCACGAGCCGCTTGACGTGGCGCACCACCAAGTTGACGAGCAGCGACTTGGGAAGGCCGAGCATGTCCCCCAGCGCGGTCACCACCACGAGCTCCACCGCGGTATCGCCGATGCACTCCTCCAGCTCGTGCGCGAAGTTCTCCAGCACCACGATCGCGCGCGCGCCGGAATCGGCGAACTGGTGGCGCAGCTCGCGCGCCGTGTACAGGGGGTTCGTGTTGACGACGACGAGGCCGGCGCGCAACGTACCCAGCAGCGCGACGGGATATTGCAGGACGTTCGGCATCATCAGCGCGACGCGGTCGCCCCTGGCGAGCCCCCTGGCAGCGAGGAACCCCGCGAAATCCGTCGCGAGCCGATCGAGCTCGGCGAAGGTGATGCGCACCCCCATGCTCTCGAACGCGGGACGGTCCGCAAACCGCCGGATCGCCTCGTCGGTGAGCGCGACCAGCGACGGGTAGGCGTCGGGGTCGATCTCCACCGGGACGCCCTCGGTGTAGCTGTCGAGCCATACTTTTTCCATCGTTTGTCCCCTCCTCCGGTCGGTTGCCGTCACTCTCGCGGCCGCCCGCCGCGTCCGGTGCGAACCGCGCACGTCACGGCGGCATCGGAATCCCGCCCTGATCCGGCATCGCCGGGAACCGGCAGAAGCCAAGTGGCGAACAATGTATCGTCACCTTGTCCGGAGATTCCACGGGCAAGAGACTCATCCACCGCCCTCCGGACCCGCGCTCAATTGCGCAACGGCTTCCCGGTATTGAGCATGTGCTCGATACGCGCCCGGGTCCCTTCCGTGCGCACCAGGGAGAGCACCGCCTCGCGCTCCAGCGCGAGCAGGGCCTCCTCCCCGACCTCGTCGGTCAGGTCGGCGTCCCCCCCGGTCAACACCCGCGCGAGGGCATCGGCGACCACCACGTCGTGCGCGGTCGCCTTGCCGGTCCTGGCGAACTCCCCCACCGCGAGCGCCAGCGCCGCCTTCCCGGAGGGGCCGGGCAGGTTGAACACCGGCGGCTCGGGGGGCACGTAGCCGGTGGAGAGCGCGTGGACCTTGTCGATGGCCTCGGCGAGGACGCGGTCCCGGTTCATGACGATGACGTCCCCGCGCCGGAGGATGCCGAGGTCCCGGGCCTCGTGCGCGGACCGCGAGACCTTCGCGAGGCTCACCGTCTCGAACGCGCGGCTGACCGGCGGCATCGGCCCTCCCGGCCCCGCGCGCGAGTACCGCGCGAGCAGCTCCTTGCACCCGCCCCAGGCCGGGACCAGGCCGACGCCGGCCTCCACGAGCCCGGCGTAGGTCTCCGCGTGGGCGACGATCGCGTCGCAGTGCAGCAGGACCTCGCAGCCCCCCCCCAGCGCCATGCCGGCCGGCGCCCCCACCACCGGGAAGGGGGCGTACTTCATCGCCTTGAACGTGCCCTGCCCGAGCTCGGCCGCCGCCGCGAGCCGGTCCCATGCCCCGGCGCCGATCGCGAACAGTGCTTCGCCGAGGTTGGCCCCGGCGGAGAAGTTCTCTCCGTCGTTGTGGATGACCAGCCCCGCGAAACGGTCCGGCACGATATTCAGCGCCTGCCCGATGAGATCCAGGACCGCCTGGTCGAGCGTATTCATCCGGGAATGGAATTCGAGGCAGGCGACGTTCCGACCGGCGTCCCAGAGGCTCGCGGAGTCGTTCCCGATCACCCGCTCGCGGCCCCGTTTCACGTCGGCGAGCCGTATGATTCCACGCGGCGAGACGATGGGGACATAGCCTCCGGCGGGGTCGGTCCCGACGGCGCGGAGCTGCTCGATGCGCCCGCCGGCCTCGCGGTAGAAGCCGCCCCCGCGCGCCGCCTCCAGCAGCGAGGGCACCGGCCGGCCCTCGGCGCGGAGCCGATCCGCGAGCCGGCCGGGGCCGAGTCGATCCGCCAGCTCGAAGGGTCCCGCGCGCCAGTTGTAGCCGAGCCGCATCGCGGCATCGACGCTGGCGACGTCGTCGGAGATCTCCGGCACCAGCGAAGCCGAATACGCGAGCACGGAAGAAAGCACCCGCCACGCATAGCGTCCCTCCTCGCTGTCGTGCTCGACCAGCGCCCGCGCCCCGCCGGTCTTCGCGGCCTCGACGCAGGCGAGGCGGGCGCGCTCGGAACGGCGGTACTCGCCGGTGGCCAGATCGATCGACTCCTTGACCCGCTCCCCGCCCTCGCGCCGCAGCCGGTAGAACCCGCCCTTCCCCTTCCGGCCGGTGTAGCCGCCGGCGACCATGCGCCGGAGCACCTCGGGCACCTCCATGTAGCGGCGCAGCGCGTCGCCGGGCGGCAGCAGGGCGTCCATGCTCCCGGCCACGTGGGGCATGAGATCGAGGCCGATGAGGTCGAGGAGCCCGAACACCCCGGTCTTCGGGATCCCCGCGGCCGGCCCCAGCGCCGCATCCGCCTGCTCCACGCCCAGCCCCGCCGCGATCGCCTCGATGAGCGCGCATTGCAGCCAGAACACCCCGATGCGGTTGGCGATGAACCCCGGCGTGTCCTTGCACTCCACCACCCCCTTGCCGAGGCGCCGGTCGGCGAAGTCCCGGAGCTGCTCGACCAGCTCCGGCCGGGTCGCCGGGCCGCGCACGATCTCCAGCAGCCGCATGTAGCGCGGCGGGTTGAAGAAGTGGGTGATCGCGAAGTCCCGCTGCAACGCGACCGAGGCGCCCTCGGTGAGCCGGGCCAGGGGGATGGTCGAGGTGTTCGAGGAGACGATGGCGCCGGGCTTGCGTACCGCGTCGAGCCGCGCGTAGAGGTCGCGCTTCACGTCCAGGCGCTCCACCACCGCCTCGACGATCCAGTCGGCCTCCCCCGCGCGGGACAGGTCGTCCTCGAGGTTGCCGGCGTCGATGCGGCCGGCCGCGCGGCGGTGCATGAAGGCGGGGGGGTTCGATTTCGCCAGGCGCGCGACCGCCGCGCGGGCGACGGCGGAGCGGTCCGGCCCGTCCTTCGCCGCCATGTCGAGCAGGAGGACGCTCGCGCCCGCGTTGGCGAGGTGGGCGGCGATCCCGCCGCCCATCACCCCCGAGCCGATGACCGCGACCCGCTCGATGGCGTTCAATCCACCGCCTCCAGCACCGTGGCGATCCCCTGCCCGCCGCCGATGCACTGGGTGGCGAGGGCGTAGCGCCCGCCCTCGCGCTTGAGAAGCGCCGCCGCCTTGCCGGTGATCCGCGCGCCGGTGGCCCCCAGCGGATGCCCGAGCGCGATCGCGCCGCCGTCGAGGTTCACCTTCTCGTGCTCCAGGCCGAGGTCGCGCATGCAGGCGATCGCCTGCGCCGCGAACGCCTCGTTGAGCTCCACCACGTCGACGTCGCCGGCGCCGATCCCGGCGCGCTCCAGCGCCTTGCGCGAGGCGCCCACCGGTCCGAGCCCCATGACCTCGGGCGCGCAGCCCGACACCGCGATGCTCTTCACCCGCGCCAGCGGCTCCATCCCGTGCTCGCTCGCGTACGCCTCGCTGCATACCACGACGGCCGCCGCGCCGTCGGTGAGGGGGGAGGAGGTGCCCGCGGTGACCGTCCCGTCCGCCATGAACGCCGGCGTCAGATCGGCCAGCCCTTCGAGGCTGGTGTCCTCGCGGATGCAGCCGTCGCGGCCGATGCGCGCGCCGCCGGTCTCGACCGGCACGATCTCGTCGTCGAGCCGCCCCCCGGCCCGCGCCGCCGCCGCCCGCCGCTGGCTTTCCAGCGCGAACGCCTCCTGCTCCTCGCGGGTGATCCGGTAACGCTCCGCGACGTTCTCCGCGGTCTCCCCCATGCTGATGTACGCGGCGGGGAAGGATTCGTGCAGGGAGGGGTTGGGCAGCGGGTTGTATCCGCCCATCGGCACCCGCGACATGGACTCGACGCCCGCGCAGACGAAGGCGTCGCCGGCGTTCATCCGCACCGCCCCCGAGGCCATGTGCACCGACTGCATCGAGGACCCGCAGAAGCGGTTGACCGTCGCGCCGGCCACCGAGATCGGCAGCGAGCCGGTCAGCAGCCCCACGATGCGCGCGACGTTGAACCCCTGCTCGCCCTCGGGGAACGCGCAGCCCACGATGAGGTCCTCGACGTCGTCGGGGTCGAGCCCGGCGCGCTCGACGACCCCGCGCACCACCTGCGCGGCGAGGTCGTCGGGGCGGAGCTTCACGAGCGCGCCCTTGCGCGCGAAGGTGAAGGGAGAGCGGCCGTAGGCCGCGATGACCGGTGCGTTCATGGTTCGTGGGTCCTCGAATGCCGGCCCCTGGCGGGGCGTTGTACGTCAATGACCGGACCCGGGGCCCGGGCGCGTCGAATGTGGTGTGGCGCCAAGAGCCGCCCAGCGACAGGGACTTCAACCCCCGGGCTCCCGATCCGCTTCCCACCCGAATCGTCATGTTGCAGTCACGACGGCGACCGATGCGTGCTCCCGCGCCCCGCGTTCGCGGGTACCTGCCCCTCGGTCAATGACCTGACATTCGCCCAGGCCGCCGTCCCCGCGAAACGTGTACCCCCGAAACATGTGCCCGCGAACGCGGGGCGCGGGAATCCATGGCCTCGAACACCTGCCTGCCGAAGATACGCCAAAGATGCAACGTAGTGTAAGCACCCCGGAGAGCCGTCAGGCTGCCATTCCGCAGACGAGGATCGGTCCGGCTGGAGGACGAAACGGCGAGCGGCCGGCCATCCTCCCGTCTATTCCGTCAGCGAGCCTGCCATTCCTGCATTCCGTGCGGACTGCATTCGACAGGAGCTTCGGCGTCAGGCCCGCGAGGCGGCGCCGGTGGCGGACCCGGCCAGTGAACCGCCCCGGATTTCCCGGAGACTCCACTCGTTGAGTCTTTGGGAGGAAAGGGCAGATGAAATCACCGACAAGATACTCCCCGGAAGTCCGGGAACGGGCGGTGCGCTTGGTGTTGGATCGCCAGAGTGAACATGATTCGCAGTGGTCGGCGATCACCTCGGTGGCGTCGAAGCTCGGGTGTACGGCGGAGACGTTGCGCAAGTGGGTGCGACAGGCCGAGCGCGACCGCGGGGGCCGTGCAGGGTTCACGAGCGAGGAGCGCCGCCGGCTCAAGGAGCTGGAGCGCGAGAACCGCGAGCTGCGCCGAGCGAACGAGATACTTCGCAAGGCATCGGCGTATTTGTCTACCTTCGGCAGACAACACCTCCACCATTCGCCCAGGCGGAACTCGACCGCCGCGCGAGATGATGGTGTCGTTCATCGACGCTCATCGGGGTCGATACGGGGTCGGGCCGGTCTGCGCCGAGGTGCCGAGGTGCCGATCGCCCCATCGACGTACTACGAGCACAAGGCGCGCGAGGGGGAGCCGAAGCGCGCCCCGTCGCGGGTGCGTCGCGACGGGTGGCTGAGCGGGGAGATCCGCCGGGTGTACGCCGAGCACTTCGAGGTGTACGGGGTGCGCAAGGTCTGGCGCCAGCTTCGCCGCGAGGGGGTGGCGGTGGCGCGCTGCACGGTGGCTCGGCGGATGCGCCGGATGGGGCTGCAAGGAGCGGTGCGGGGCCGGCGGGCGAAGACCACGCACTCCGTGGTGCAGGGCGAACGCCCGGATGACCGGGTGCATCGGGAGTTCAAGGTCAGCCGCCCGAATGCGTTCCTGTACGTCCGACGGGGCCGTTCTACGGCGGCCCCGCTGCGACGGCGACATTCGGCTGGTGATGCCGAAGGCAAAGACGGTCAACTCAGCATCGACATTGAGAAAAGGTGTTCCCTTGTCCGAGTTGCTCAAGCCGTCCGAGCCACCGCGCAAAGTGGCGACACCTGCATCGGATCGTCGCCAATCCGATACGTTCGGCAGCCTGCGATCCTACCGTGGCCTTTACGTACTTGTAATCCGGAAATTGTCCGATGATCTGCTTTGACGGAGCGGTATGTGGTTCGTCATCGATCAGTTCCGGCGATCCTGCGATATCCACAATCCTTCGTAGTGCTTCAATCTCCGCGTTCTTGTCAGGGTAGAAATGAGACAACTGTGAAACATCGGCGAACAGGTACGCCTCATATTCGTGCAATTGGATGAATGGAATGAATCGCCGATCTGCCGTCTCATCTGCCCATGACGCTTCCAGTGCTTCAACTCGCCGGTATGGATCGGCACGATACCGATTGGCCTCTTCAAAACAGGGAAAATCTCCAGGTAATGCGTAGAGATCGATCATGGATGTGAAAAATACGTCGTCCGCCGATTCCTGTTTGAGAAAGCGTACGATGTCATGCTGCATCGCACTGAAAGTCCTGATCCCGCCCCGGTGGATCGCGCGGCCCCTCCGGGAATTGGCAACCAGGATCGGTCCCTGCACATATACGCCGTGACTCGCCAGATGCGGACTGAGCACCGTACTTGCGAACGTCTGTTCCGTCCGGCCTTCCGCGAACAGGTACAGTCGGGACATCAATGCGGGCCTCCACCGATGATATTCCTGTCCCAGACTTCGCCGATGGTGTAATCCTCCAACCACTCCCGCAAGCGTTCTCCATCGGGTCTGACGAACCTTGACGCCTCACCGTCGCGCTCGACCACCACGACGTCATCGGCGTCGAAGCTGTCGAGGAATGCGCTGGATTGGGTGCTGATCAGGATCTGTACGTGGAGGCTTGCGGCCTGGAACAATGAAGCGACGACGTTCAGGGCATAGGGATGGAGACCGAGCTCAGGCTCATCGACGACAATCAGAAGAGGAAGCTGATCCGCCGGCTGCATCAGCAGAGAAATCAGGCACATTGCACGGAGTGTCCCATCGGAGAGCTGGTGGGGACCGAAGATCAAATCGGACTCACGATGTCGCCAGTTCAGGATGATGTTGTTGTCGCCGGCTCCTGTGGGCTCAAGATCGAAATCATCGAAAAACGGAGCGATCCGGCGGATGGTGGCGACGATCTGCCTGTAGATTCCTTCGCTCTGCAATTTCAACCGGTACAGGACCGCGGCGAGGTTGGCGGCGTCCGGCATTAGCCAGCGATCGTCTCCGATGTAACAGTGCTGGCGGACTCTCGCCGTGGGGGAGGTGTCGTGAAAGTGGAAGACCCGGCATCGGTTGAGCATGTATCGGAGGGTTCTCGCAGTCGTATCCCTATTATCGAATGCAGCATCTCCGATCAAGGTTTCCTTGTGGCCCGTTCCGAGAGTAGTGGTTCGCGGGTGCGTGTAACCCGTCCGATGAAACGACAGATTTTCTTCTGCAAAGATGAGGGTGTCGCCAGCGGCGTGGAAAAGCCGCATGTCGTAGGTGTCGGTTCCGTTGTCCAGATCGAATATGAGCTTGGCTTCCAGTTGCGGCGTCACCTTCGGTCCAAAGTGCAGATTTGCGGTAGCGTGTCCGGTCAAGGCGATATGTTTCTGAAGACGCCCAGCCATCAGCTCGTTCATCATCTTGAAGAACGAGATCAGGTTGCTCTTTCCGGCTCCGTTGGCGCCGATCAGGATGTTCATGGATCGAAATCTGATCTCTATCTCTTTGAGAGAGCGATAACCACGAACCTGGAATGTGACAAGTTTAGACATATCGGATCCTCGATCGCATGCTCCCCGCGCCGGACACGAACCGTCCGGCATCTATTCCATTAATACTTTCTACTTGGTTTGTAGATCAAATTCTATTCAATTTGGCATTTGATTCGGCAGCTAGCCATCCACCCATTAGGGATAGCAATAATTGACTCAAATTGATGATAATTCTTGTTGGTTAATTTATCCTGATTACCACTCAAGCTAAGTTTAACTTAAGCAGCCGTTCCGGCATCGGCGGCGTCCGCAGCGCCACGTAGACAAGCCTCGGGATGATGTCGGGCAGGTCGAAGCGACGATTGAATCGGTGCTCGAACTCCGACAAGTAGCGCTGAGCATACTTGGGTCGAATCGCATGGCAGGTGCCACACAACGCGCTCTTGATATTGCCCGGAATCGTGTTCACCCAACGAAACTCGGGGCGCTGGACGCTGGCTCGCCCGCTGCCCACCACCACCTTCTCATGCGCACAACCCGCCGCGGTGACACCGTGAAAGCAGACCAACCCATCGGACACCACCCGAGTGCCGGCGCCGAGGTGGTGCTGCGCCCAGACGGCGATGCCGGTGGTGCGGAATCCTTCGACCACGGTCAGCTTCATGCGCAACGGGCGCCCCTTCCCGTTGGTCTCGACGGCGGCCACGAATGGCGTCTTTCCCGGCGCGCCACGCCCGCGCTTGCCCCCGCTTCGCTCGCCCCCGAGACAGGCATCATCGAGCTCGACCCGGCCGGTGAGGGGGAACGGGCGGTCTCGCTCCATCATCACCTGCATCAGTTTGTGTCGCATGCGCCACGCCGCGTTGTAGGAGATGCCGAGATGGCGGTGCAGCTTCATCGCCGAGACTCCTTTCTTGTCCTGGGTGATGAGGTAGATGGCTTGGAACCACACCGTGAGGGGCAGCTTGGTGGAGTCGAAGATGGTGCCCGCGGTGATGGAGGTCTGGCGGTGGCAGCGATTGCACTGTTGGAGCTTGCGGCTGCTCAACTGGCAGCACTGGTCATGGCCACAGTGAGGGCATAGGAATCCGTTCGGCCACCGCCATTGATAGAGGGCGTCGAAGCATTGGTCTTCGGTTGCGTAGAGCGAGAGGAACTCGTTCAAGCTGATTCCTTTCTGGAATTGTACGGGATTGCGCGCCATGGAATTTTCCTTGTGTATCAGAGAATTACATGGCTATAGAGTATACAATAAATGCTGCTTAGGAACAATGGTAATCAGGTTTTCTTTTGATGAAGATGTTCACGATACGCGGGCAACTGGCCGCTGGTGACGTGGTGGCCGAGCTTGGCCTCGATAGCGGCGGCGTAAGACAGCGGTTTCCGCGATGAATCCTTCCATTCGATCAGAAGGTCTATGCGCTTGTTCCCGGACGTAAGTGCTTCCGCCGTCACCTTGACCTCCTTCATATCCTTGCTGATGAGCTCCGCCGCCCCAAGCGCTTTCAACAGCGCGCGGGTTCTCCCGATTCGCGCGGCTCGCTCCGGAACGCCAAGAAAGCGTGCGAACCCCTTTGTGAACTGAGACTCGGTAAAGTTCACCTTCCAGTCGATCGGTTCGGACCCAAACAGATGATGCCGGCGGTCCAGTCCGAAGACCCAGTACATGGCCGACGATCCCCGGGACCAGTTCGGTTTCTCCTGGAAGGAGAGAGCCTCCCTCCTGATCGCCATCGTCAGGGCACCGGACAACATCTCGCCGAGGGAAACCAGGGCCAAGCGCCCTTCTTCGGACCAGGTTGGTCCCCGGAATCCGAATGCGTCGCTTCCGAGCGCCCTCGTCACGGGGTCGGAAAGCATGCCGCCGACCATGCGCAAGCCGGCAGGATGAAACGCCGGACGCTGAAATTCCAACCGACTCCAGTTTCAGGCTGCTTCCAAATCGGACATTTCCGTCTACCGTCTGCTGAACAACATCGACGTCAATCGGTCGGTCGAACCCTACCACGCCCGGGGAACCCAGGTCCGGGGCGCCCGGTGAAACGATGTCCGGGCGAGGCGCGGAGCCTTCGCGAGCATCAGAGGAGCCCGAACACGCGAAGGCCGATGGCGAAGAAGACGGCGGCGAGCAGGCCGCAGGCCGATGGTCGTGCGGATGGTTCCGAGCTCGGCGCGCATCCGGCCTTCGAGGGCCTGGAGGTCGGTTGTCGTGGCGAGGTCGATGCGGAGCCGGGTTTCGAGCCCGGCGATCGCCGCATCGAGATCGACTTTCGTCGCCGGTGGGTCCTGCTCGGCGCCGACCGCCTCGTGCACCACCGTCACGGCGGCTTCCGCCTGGCGCTCGTCGAAGCCGGCATCGCGAAGGCGCTCCGCGGCGGCGCAGGTATCGAAGGCGGCGGCGGTCATGGCGAGGCGAGGGTAGCCGCACCGGCAGCGGCCCGTTGGGGGGCATCACCGGGACCAAGCTTCCGCGCCGTTGCGGGACTACGTTGACGGTGCGCGACTCGAAGCAGGGGCGGACAGAGCGGGTCGGCGCATGGGCGGTCCCCTTCGGATTCGGACGGTGCGGCAGCGTCCGTCGTCTTGCAACGACTGTCTCGAACGACGGTACCACGGCCATGGCGGCGTCCCCAACCGGAGGGCGGAGACACAGGATGAGGGAGGGCCGGGGACTCGCGGAATGGGCGGATCGCCCGATCGCCCGCAGGCTTTCGCCGCATCGAGTCGATCAACGGCGCCCTGCTCCGGAACAGGAGACCGTGCACGGCGCGCGCACCCGCCAGGCCATGGCCGAATGGGCCGGCGACCTCTCCCAACGCGCCCGCGAGCGATTCCGCTGCCGACACCGCCGGCGACGAGGCCGGACGCACCAACGATAGAAGGAGCAGTTCGTCGCCGGGCGCATCCCCGACCGCTCGTCCTCATCCATCGGCGCCGAGCCGTCGAGCGACCTGGGACCAGAGCTGCTCGAAGGCGCGGGCCGGTGCGCTGGCCGGCCCGAACGCGGTGACCGGCGACCGACGGGGGCCCATCTGCTCGACCTCCGTCGCGTAGGGGATGAAGATTCGCGAGCACTCGGGCGAGCGGCCGGCGAACTCCAGCATGACGTCGCGATGCAGCCGTCGGCGCCGGTCCACCATCGAGAAGAAGGGAACGATCGCGGCATCGAGCCCCTTCTCCCTCGCGTGGGCGACGAGCTGCGCGTAGGTGCGAATCGAGAGCGTGGTGGGGATGGTGGGAACGAGCACCAGGTCGCAGGCCCGCATGACCGCGTCGGAGACGAGCGACACCCCGGGCGCGCAGTCCACGAAGACCAGGTCGTAGTCGTCACGCAACGGCCGGAGCAGGCGCCGCAGCCGCGCGAGCGGGTCGTCGAGATCGTTCAGCTCCAGCACCAGGCGGCGCAACGAGAAGTCGGCCGGGATCACGTCGAGCCCCGTGAAATCGCTGGCCTTGATCGCCTCCCCGAGCCGGTTCTTGCGCTCGAGGAGCCGCCTGGAACCCCCTGCGAGCTTCGGCCGGATGCGGAGGTAGAAGCTCGCGGCGCCTTGCGGGTCCAGATCCCACAGCAGCGTTCTCGCGCCCCCGCGCGCGGCAAGGTGCGCGAGGTTCACCGCCGCCGCAGTCTTTCCGACCCCGCCCTTGATGCTGAACAGCGCAGTGGTCTTCATCGCCGCCCACGGCCGAGCGCCGCCGCGAACTCCTTGTATGCGCGCTTCGAATCGAAGCGCGCGAACCGGGCCGCGAACTCGGCTCTGGTCTTCCTCTCACGCTCGGACAGCGCCGCGCACTGGTCGTCGACGGCGGCGCCCCCGGCGGCGTCGAGCGACGCCCCGGCGCTTTCCCGGAACTCCTGCAGCACCGCGCGCTGGACCTGGACGTCCTGGAATTCACCGAGGTTGTCCTGCAGGCGCTTCAATCGGGCAATGGTGCGCTCCACGGGCTTCGCGGGATGGATGCCCCGGAAGAACTCCAGCAGATACCGCAGGCGCTTGCAGGACTTGCGCAGCTCGTGCAGCGCCTCGGGCGGGCTCGCGTCCCCGATCGCCCGGCCCTCGGCCAGGATACGGCGGTAGACCTTGAGGATGCGTGCCGCCGACAGGGCCACGATGGGGACCAGCGCGTTCTCGCTCCGGGGCCGCGCGGGCGGCTCGCTCTCGAGGAACTTCCTGAATGCCGACCGTACCCGCCGGTAGCGCGCCGATCGCAGGGTGCGGCAAAGCGCCCGGTACGCGCGCGTTCTGGACGCCGCAAGATGGTCGCGCAGCGCGGCGGCGGAGTTGCCCTTCCCTTCTTCGCAGTCCCGGGCGGCGGAACCGAACTCCAGCAGATGGACGTCCAGGTCGCGCACCGGCCCGGTGCACTGCCCGAGCCAGCCGAGATCCGATCGAAGCCGCCGGGTGACGCTCGGCGGAAACACGCGCTTCATCTCCCCGAGCAGCGACCGCGCCTTGCGCGTCGCGACCCGGAAGTCGTGCAGGCACTCGGGGTCGAGGTCGGCCTCGATGCCGGGCGCGTTCACATCCAGCACCGCGTCGAGCGCCGCCAGCAGGCGCTTGCAGGCGGCATCGGCACGCTCATCCGGATCGAGATCCACACGGGCGGGGTCCGCGGCGCCGCCGAGGGCCGCGTCCGGCCCGTCGGAAGCCGCCAGCATGGGTTCGGACCGATCGGGCACGACCCCCTCCACGTCCCGGAGCCGGCGAATCGCGTGCCGGGCGAAGCGTTCGTAACCGCGCAGCGGGCGGACCGTGAGCCTGTACGGGCCGCGTCGCGCGGCGAAACATTCCACCACGAGCACGGTCTTGCCCTCGCGGTCGTGGCCCCGGGAGACGGTCAGCCTGCCCCGGGTCTCGGCGACGACAAGCAGGCGCCGGACGTCGATCAAGGCCGAGAGCTGCGAGCGCAGCCGGTAGTGGGAGACGTCGCGCGCGAACGCGGGGAGGGGCGCGTCCGGCGCCTCCATGAGACCGGCGGTGCGGCCGAACGCCCGGTAGCGCAGCCATGTTGCGCCGGGGAGCGTGACGTGCTCCAGCACCAGATCGGTGCGGCGCAGGCGCCGATCGAAGGTGTCGAGATAGCGCACGTGCACGGGCTGCGCCGCTTGCGTCGAGGGCGTGAGCTTCCCGGTCGCGATGGCGATGATCCCCGGCACCGGGAGCTGGCGAGGCACCGCGAACGCGCGGGCTTCGAGGGCCGAGGGGGGATCGGATCGTCTGCTCATCGGCGCGTAATCTACCCTTGTCGGAGCCGCGAAGCATGAACCGGTCCCGATGTCGACGATGCCTCGCATGGAACGAACCCGTTCCCCGCCCGTCCACGGCGTTGGCCGGGGGCGCCCGCGCTACCGGGCGCATCGCGGCAGATCGATGGAGCGCGGGCAACGTGCCGTTCATGACCAGCCCGCGTTCCTCCCCGGCGCGCGAAGCGAGGGCGCGGAGACGGCAGCCACCCGCCCGGCATCCACGGGTCACGGGTCCGGCGGGCTCGTCCCCGGCGCCGGCTCCCCGATGCCGCCGATGTCGAGCTTCCCGGCGTAGCCGGTCATTTCCAGGTAGCCGACGCCCGTCACCGGCCGTCCCTGCCGCTCGCCGGTGAAGCGCACCGCACCTTCCCAGTATGCGGGCAGGATGCCGTGTCCGGTAAAGACCTCCTGGGCGTCGATGCGCGGGCGCACGTCCAGCCGCAGATCGAAGGCCGGGACCACCACCTGCCATTCCACCGGGTACTCCGCGCCGGTCGCCCGGCTGTGCCAGCGCCTTCCGGGGCGGAACGCCACCCCGCCCGGCTCGATGGGATGCGCGCCGCCGCCGGCATCCACGAAGGTGCCGAAGGTGTCGGGACCGTAGCCGCCTTGCGCGTCGCGGATGCCGAACAGCATCAGATCGACGCCGTCGTCCAACTGGACGCTCATCCAGTCCCAGCCCACCTTGTCATCGCTCAGATAGTCGGAGAAGAACTCGTGGTCCATCCACGCCTGACCCGTGACCGCGAATTCCTCCCCCTCGATCGCGACGCGCCCGCTGGCCGCCATCCGGGTGAACGAGAGGTAGTGCGAGACGGCCCGCGGATCGTCGGCCACCTTGCGGCTCACCCCCTCGCGGCCGTGGACGACCACGGACTTCACGGGCTCCAGGACGAGGTGAAGCGCCGCATCCCCATTCATCGCGGTCAGCACCTGTGCCGGACGGGCTTCGTCGCCCGGCCGCCACTCGACGCTCCAGTTGCCGTTCCAGATGCGTCGCCGCTCCGGGTCGGCCCCCGCGATGCCCGGACCGGCGCGATTCAGGCGTTCACCGACGACGAAGCGTTCTTCGCCGGTGTCGGTGATCGTGAAGTGCGCGAGATACACCTGGTCGAGGTCCCAGGCCGAGGGTTGCGCCGCATCGATCTCGCGCGCGAGATCGCGCGCCCGGCGGAAGAACGTCAGCTCGAATCCGAAGTGCCTCCCCGACGCGGTGAACAGGTTGCCGGTGTAGTACCACCATTCGGACTCGAACTCGGGATGCCCGAAGTGGTCGCGCGGGAACCGGAACGGATAGCCGGGGACGACCTGCCCGGCCCGCGGGGCCGTACTGGCGGTGTCGGCGGGCGGGGCCGGACCGGCGGTATCGGCCATCGCGCCGGATGCGGCGGCGACCGCGGCGATGAGGACCGCCGTGGCGGCGGGGACGGCCGCGACGCACGGAACCCGCACCCGGCTCATCCTCCTCTCAGGGCCTCGACCGGATCCAGCCGCGCCCCGACGAGGACCGCCGCGACGCACGGAACCCGCACCCGGCTCATCCTCCTCTCAGGACCTCGACCGGATCCAGCCGCGCTCCGACGAAGACCGTCTCGACCGCCCGGAACCCGCACCCGGCTCATTCTCCTCTCAGGACCTCGACCGGATCCAGCCGCGCTCCGACGAGGACCGTCTCGACCGCCCGGAACCCGCACCCGGCTCATTCTCCTCTCAGGACCTCGACCGGGTTGAGCCGCGCCCCGATGCGGGCCGGATACAGGCCCGACACCACGCTCGACACGAAGATCAGAGCCAGCGCGGCGGCCAGGAAGGCGACGGGCCAATGAAGCTGCACGCTCCAGCCGAAGGACTGCTTGTGGATCACCAGCAGGTTCACCTGCGACCACGCCACCCCCAGCACGAGCCCCAGCAGGCACGCGGCCAGACCGAGCAGCCCCGCCTGCACCAGTATCAAGCCGCGTATCTGGCCCATCGACGCGCCATGCATGCGCAGTTGCGCCAGCTCCGTGCGGCGGTCGAACACCAGGTTCAGCAGCGCCTCCGCCATGCCGAGAACCGCCACCAGCACCGCGATCACCTCCAGGGCGTAGGTGATCGCGAAGGTGCGGTCGAAGATCTCGATGGACCGCTCCCGGAGCGTCCGGCTTGGCGTCACCACCACGTCGAGGCCGGACACGGCCCGCACCAGCGCCTCGCGGCTCGCCTCGAAGTCGGCGTCCGGCTCGAGATAGACGCCCGAGGTGGACACCCGCGGATCGGGCAGGTATCGGAGCAGGCGGTTCCGATCGCCGATCACGAATCCTCTCTCCCCCGAGTAGTCGTAGAACACCCCGGCCACGTGAAGCTCCACCACGTCCGCACCCAGCGGAAGCCGGATCGTATCGTTCGCGTGCACGTCGTGGCGGTAGCTGAACAGCTCGCTGACGATCACACTGTCGCCGGCCGCGAGCCGCGGCCAGATCGCCTCCGGGGCGGGGCCTTCGAGGAAGCGGATCCCCGAATGCCGGTCGTAGAGCGCCACGTCGGCGAGGCCGAGGGTGGCCGGGATGGCGCGGTAGCGGATCGGATAGGTGCGGTAGCGGCCGACGTCGATCACCCCGGGCACCGCCGCAAGCCGCGCCGCCACCCCCTCGCTCATGGTGGACGACGAGCCGCGTCCGGCCGGGCTCACGTAGAAGTCCGCCTGCAACCGGTGCTCGATCCAGTCGACCACCGTCTCCCGGAAGCTGCCGACCATGACCGCCATGCCGACGATCAACGCGGTGGCGACGGCCATCGCGGTGACGATCACCGAGGTGCGGCCGAGCGATGCGACGAGGCCGCGGGCCGCGATGCGGGCGATGATCCCGAACGGAGCCGCAAGCCACCGGCCGGAGATGCCGAGCACCAGGAGCGACACCCGTGGCGAGATCATCGCGGTGGCGCCGATCAGGCAGACCAGCGCCAGATATCCCCCGACGGGGATCCGATCCACCGGCGGCGCCAGGCAGCACGCCGCCGCCAGCAGGGCCAGGACCACGGCCGCCGCGGTGGAGCGGCGGCTCGCGGTCCGGACGTTGTAGTCGAGCGCGGCTCCGGCCATCGCTTCGGTGGGCGCCACCCCGGCCGCTTCCCGCGCCGGCCACCACGCGGACAGCACCGAAACCCCCATCCCGGAAACGACCGCGATCACGATGGTCCAGGGGCGCAGCGCGATCTCCCCCGGCGTGCTGCTCACGTAGAGGGAGCTGACGGTCTGCCCGACCGTATCGACCGCGCCGATCGCGAGCAGCCGCCCCAGCACGAGGCCGGCCGCGACCCCGAGGGCGCCGAAGACGGCCCCCTCGAACAGGAACGCCGCCTGCACCATCGCCCGCGACGCCCCCACCGCCCGCACGATGCCGATCTGCCGGCGCCGGCGGACGATGTAGGCGCTGATGGTGTTGTAGATGAGGAAGGCGCCCACCAGGATCGTGGCGTAGCTCATCATGCGGAGATTCCAGCGGAACGCGCTGAGCATCCGGCGGCCGTCCTCGGTGCCGGTGCCGGCCGGCAGGATGGAGGCCGCGGGCGGAAGGAACGGGGCGAGCACGACGCGCCAGTCCCGCTCCTCGCCCCGCGTGTAGACGTAGATCCGGTCCAGTCGTCCCATGCGGCCGAGCAGCCGCTGGGCGAGTGCGATGTCCATCACGACGAAGCGGCCCGCCGCGGTGCGCAAGGGGTCGAGGACGCCTCGCACCTCCAGCACCAGCCGACGGTCGCCGGCGATCAGCTCCAGCGCGTCGCCGGGAGACACCCCCAGCGATGCGCCCACCCAGACCGGGGGTCCCTCGATCAGCTCGGAGACGTCGGGCCGCGGCATGGCGCCCGCCGTACCCGGCATCGCGTCCCCGACCAGGTCCACGCCGAACAGCGGCACCTGCTCGCCCGTCTCGGGCAGCAGCGCGAAACCCTCGATGCGCGGCGAGAACGCGAGCGGCTTCGGGAGGCGCACAAGGTCCCCGTACACCGTTTCCGGAATGCCGCCGACCTGCGTGATCTCGTAGCTCGCCGATCCCTCCAGCGATTCCAGGGACGACCGGAACGACCCCATCGAGGCTTCGCTCGCGAGGTCCACCGCCACGATGACCGCGACCCCCAGGGCCACCGCCGCCACCGTCAGCAGCGCGCGCACCGGATCCGCGGCCATGGGACGGACGATCAGGCGGAACAGCACGACGGCCCGGGCCATGGGGACCTCCGTTGTGATGACGTACCACACAACGTCATCTCGAGACGGGTTCCGGCGAGGATGCCTACAATCGCGGGGGCAGGGATTCGCCGGGGACCAGCGTCCCGTTGCTGAGCATCAGACGGCGGTCGGCCGCGGCTGCCGCCGCGGGGCTGTGGGTGGCCATGAGAATGCTGGTGCCGAGCTGTCTCCTGATGTCGATCAGCACGCCCATCACCGTCTCCGCGGTCTGCGTATCCAGCCTTCCTGTCGGCTCGTCGGCGAGAAGCAGGCCCGGATCGTGCACCAGCGCCCGGGCGATGGCGACACACTGCATCTGTCCGCCCGACAACTGCCGGGGTTGGCGGTCGGCCAGATCCGCGATCCCGGTCAGGTCCATCATCCGGAGGGCCCGGGCGCGTGCGTTGCGCACCCCCGCGAGCTGCAACGGCAGCTCTACGTTCTCCACCGCACTGAGGGTCGGCAGCAACTGGAGGAGCTGGAACACGAACCCGATCCTGGTCCGGCGCAGCCGGGTCAGCGCATCGTCGTCCAGCGACGAGGTCCGCACCCCTTCGATCTCGACCTCGCCGCCGGAGGGCAGATCGGCTGCGCCGGCGAGGTTGAGCAGCGTGGTCTTGCCGCAGCCGCTGCGGCCCACCAGCGCCACGTACTCGCCCCGGTCGAGGTGCAGGGTGACGCCGTCGAGGGCGGGGATCCGCCGCTCGGCAACGGTGTAGTGTTTCCTGACGTTGTGAAAACGGAGCACCATGACTGGGCACCGAAGATATCAGAGGCACGCCCGAAGCGACGGCCACGCGCGTTGTCCCCCATCCGTGAAGTCCCGTGCAGAATGACGAATCCGACTGTCGGGATTCGCTGACCGAAATGGATTCCCGCTTGCGCGGGAATGACGGCTTTCGGGGGGATGGCGGTTGTCCGAGGGATGACGGCTTTCGGGGGGATGACGGCTGTCCGGAGGATGGCGGCTGTCCGGAGGATGGCGGCTGTCCGGGGGATGGCGGCTGTCCGGGGGATGACGAAGAACCGAGGGTGTCGCGGCATGGGACGGACGAAAGTGGCGATCAATCGACCGGCCCTGCTCCCGACTGCGTTCGTGCTCCTGTGGTGCACGGGATACCTCGTGGTCCGGATCGCGATGCCGGATGCAGGTCCGGTGCGGTTCCTCGCCCTGCGGTTCGGGTCCGCCGCGGCGCTGCTCGCCATTGCCGCATTCGTCCTCCGCGCCCCGTGGGCGCGCCGGGGGATCGACTATGCGCACATGGCGGTGGTCGGCCTGCTGCTGCACGGGGTCGGGCTGGGCGGCGTGTGGGTCGCACTCGACCTCGGGGTCGAGACCGGGGTCGCGGCGCTGGTGATGGGCACCCAGCCGCTCATCACCGCAGGGCTGGCGATCGGCGTCATCGGCGAGCGCATCGACCGGCGGGCCGTGGCCGGTCTCGGGCTCGGCTTTCTCGGCGTCACCCTGGTGATCCATCACAAGCTGGCCGGGGTCGGGGAGCCGGCCGGCCTCGCGGCGGTGGTGGTCGCGGTGATCGCCATGACCCTCGGCATGCTCTACCAGAAGCGCCGCTGCGCGCACATCGATCTCGTCACCAGCACCACGGTGCAGCTCGCGTTTGCCGGCGCGGCGGCGTTCGCGGTGGCCTGGTGGATCGACGACCGCGCCGTCGAGTGGACGGTGCGCATCGTCGCGGCGCTCGGCTGGTCGGTGCTGGTGCTCTCGATCGGGGCGACGCTGGTGCTCTACGTGCTGCTGCGCCGGGGCGATGCATCGCGGGTCGCGAGCCTCCTCTATCTCGTGCCGCCGATCACCGCGATGATGGCATGGATCGGCTTCGGGGAGACGCTGGCCCCGCTCACGATCGCCGGCATGGTCCTCGCCGCGGCCGGCGTCGCGCTGGTGACCGGCCCCGGCGCGCGCGACAAGGGGCGCGATACCGGATAAGGAACGGAAGCAGTACCGGTCCCGGCGCACCTCGGCAAGCAGGCTGCAACGCGACGACTACCGTGGCCTGGCGGATTCCTGCGACGTGGCCCGCCCCCTTTTTCCGCACGCCAACGGGAACCTCACAGGTAAGTACTCAAGCCAGTCAGCCGGGCCGTATCTACGTTACCGATCGAGAATCGGTGTCCTGGAATATGTTCTCAGCCCGGATATCCCGTACCGATCAGCTTGAGTACCCAACCCGGCATAGCTGGAACCAAACGCCGGTTGGCGGAAAAATCTTCGTCGTTTCGTCGAAGACTTCATGGGTAAGAGACTAACCTGTGACGGGAACCTACCGGCCGATCCCGAAGCGTCTCGAACCCCGAAACACGAATCTTCAGGTCCGCCGGACGCGACGCGAGCCCGGAGGTTCCGGCAAGGGCCTGCCGCATTCCTTCCAGCGAAAGCACGAGGTGACGTGATCGTTCACCATCCCCACCGCCTGCATGAAGGCGTAGCAGATGGTCGGGCCGACGAAGCGGAACCCGCGGCGCTTGAGCGCCTTGCTCATCGCCTGAGAGGTCGGGGTCGTCGCAGGGACGTCGTCCACTCGGCGCCAGGCGTTCACGATGGTCTCCCCGCCGGAGAAGTCCCAAAGGAAATCCGAGAACCCGGGGCCCGATTCGCGCAGGGCGAGCCACGCGCGGGCGTTGCCGATCGCGGCGTGCACCTTGAGGCGGTTGCGCACGATGCCCGGGTCTTCGAGGAGCGAGGCGACCTTCGCCGCGTCGTAGCGGGCGATGCGCTCGGGGTCGAAGCCGTCGAACGCGCGCCGGTACGCCTCGCGCTTCTTCAGGATGGTGTACCAGCTCAGGCCGGCCTGCGCGCCTTCGAGCAGCAGCATCTCGTAGAGCCGGTGGTCGTCGCGGACCGGAACACCCCATTCCTCGTCGTGGTAGGCGACGTAGAGCGGGTCGTCGTTCACCCAGCCGCAACGTGTCCGGGCCATCGTCCGCTCCCCGATCGTGGATGTTCCCTGCCGGCGTGATCGGCGCGGGACGGCGACCGTACCGTGCCGGCCTCGATCCATTGTGCGCCGGAGACGCGCCCGATTGAAGAGCCGCCCCCCCGGCCCCGGGGTCGGCTCCTGTCCGAAGTTCCCGAGGGAAGCCGCCACCACGTACGGCACACCGAGCGCCGCCGGGCTCGGAGCCTCCGTCGCAACGCAGCCCCGACACGGCGTGTGGCGGCCTCGCCGCCGGCATTGCGGATCATCCACCGAGCGGGCAATGTTCCGGGACGTCCACGAAGGAGCCCCGCGACATGATGATCCCCGGCCAGCGCCACCTCTTCGATCTGCCCGAAGACGTTGCGTACCTCAACTGTGCATACATGGCGCCGCTCATGCACTCGGTGGTCGAGGCGGGGATACGGGGCGCGCGGCGCAAGGCGCGCCCGTGGGAGATCACCGCGCCCGACTTCTTCTCCGACGGCGCCCATGCCCGCGGCCTCTTCGCGCGCATCGTCAACGCCCGCGCCGAGGACGTCGCGATCGTCCCCGCCGCGAGCTACGGCATGGCGGTCGCGGCCCGCAACCTGCCGCTCGGGGCCGGGCAGACCGTCGTGGTGCTCGCGGACCAGTTCCCCTCGAACCTCTACCCGTGGCGGGCGGCGGCGGCGCGGGCCGGCGCCGAGGTCGTCACCGTCGATGCCCCCGACGGGGACCTGACCGCCGCGGTCCTCGCCGCGATCGACGAACGCACCGCCGTCGCCGCGTTGCCGCACTGCCGCTGGACCGACGGCGCGCTGCTCGACCTCGAAGCGATCGGCGAGCGCCTGCGTGCGGTCGGAGCGGCGCTCGCGCTGGACCTCACGCAGTCCGCCGGCGCGCTGCCCATCGACCTCGCGAAGCTGCAACCCGCCTTCGCAACGTCGGCCTGCTACAAGTGGCTGATGGGGCCGTATACGTTCGGATTCCTCTACGTCCGCCCGGACTACCACGACGGCGAGCCGCTCGAATACGGCTGGGCGCCGCGGGCCGGTTCGGAGGACTTCGCCCGCCTCGTCGACTACCGCGACGAGTACGCGCCCGGCGCGCGTCGCTACGACATGGGCGAGATGTCGAATTTCCATCTGACGCCGATGGCGATCGCCGGGCTGGAGCAGGTCCTCGCCTGGGGCGTCGGAAACGTCGCGAGCACGCTGGGCGCGCGCACCGCGGCCATCGCCGAGCGCGCGCGGACGATCGGCCTCGGCTCTCTGCCGGCAGCGTTGCGGGCCGGCCATTTCCTGGGATTGCAGTTTACCGGGAAGGCCCCGCGCGGCCTGCCGGAGACGCTGGCGCGGGAGAACGTCTACGTGAGCGTGCGGGGAAGCTCGGTGCGGGTCACCCCCCACCTCTACAACACGGACGCGGACGTCGACCGGCTCTTCGCGGGGCTCGAACGGGTGCTCGGCACCCGGGGATGAGCCGGACCGATCCGGACCGCGTGCGGGCCGGATCGAGCCGACCCGGGTGGGACCGCTCCGGATCGAGCCGGCCCGGATCATGTCGTGCGTCGGATCGGATCCGACCACCCGAACGGCCAGGCCGCCGACCTTGACCGCTGAGTACCGAGAGCGCCGAAACCACCATGTCCCCTCCCTACCCGGCGTTCGATCCGCCGATCCGCGAGATCGCGGCAGCCGTCCGTGACGCCGGCGGACGGGCCGTCGTCGTGGGCGGCTGGGTGCGCGACCACCTTCTTGGAATACGCTCGAAGGACGTCGACGTCGAGGTGTTCGGCCTCGACGTTGCGCGGCTCGAATCCCTCCTCGCGGGCTTCGGCAAGGTGTACGCGGTCGGACGCGCCTTCGGCGTGTTCCGGGTCGGCGGCATCGACGTGGATTTCTCGCTGCCGCGGCGCGACAGCAAGCGCGGCCCCGGACACCGCGGCTTCGACGTGGCGCCGGACCCGTCGCTGGACTTTTCCGCTGCCGCGCGGCGCCGCGACCTCACGGTGAACAGCATCGGCCTCGATCCCCTCACCGGCGAGGTGCTGGACCCGCACGCGGGACGCCGGGATCTGGAACGCGGCGTGCTGCGCGCCACCGATCCGGCGCATTTCCCCGAAGATCCGCTGCGTGGCCTGCGCGTGGCCCAGCTCGCGGCCCGTCTCGAAATGACCCCCGACGAGGCGCTCGTCGCACTGTGCCGAAAGCTCGATTCGAGCGAGCTTTCCGGCGAGCGGGTATTCGACGAATTCAGAAAGCTGCTGCTTCTCGCGCCGAAGCCGTCGATCGGCTTCAGGGTGCTCGAAGACACGGACCAGCTCCGATTCTTCCCCGAGCTCGACGCCTTGCGCGGCGTTGCCCAGGACCCGGAATGGCATCCGGAGGGCGATGTATGGACGCATACCCTCATGGTCCTGGACGTGGCCGCCACCCTGCGTGACGCCGGCGATGGGGCGGATGAGCCGGGTCATGCAGCCCGTCCGGTGACGGCGCCCCCACACCGCGGCAGTGCCGGCGCGCCGGCGTTCCCACACGGCGGCGACACCGGCAAGGATGACCCGGAATCGGCACCGGCGGCAGCATCCCTGCACGACCGCGCCGACGAAGACCTCGCGCTGATGCTCGGCGCGCTCTGCCACGACCTCGGCAAGCCGGCGACCACCGAGCCGATCGGCGGCAGGATCCGATCCCATGGGCATGACGTCGAAGGAGTCGCCCCGACTCGTGCGCTGCTTGGACGGATGCACGCGCCGGGCGCCCTCATCGACCGGGTCGCGGCGCTCGTCGAGCACCACCTCGCGCCGGCCCTGTTCATCAGGAACGGGGCGACCGCGAAGGGCTACCGG
Organism: uncultured Gammaproteobacteria bacterium; assembly: GCA_958295465.1. Classification (GTDB taxonomy): domain Bacteria; phylum Pseudomonadota; class Gammaproteobacteria; order HK1; family HK1; genus HK1. The sequence continues at coordinate 3,535,865 of OY282353.1, read as the reverse complement.
CGCCTCGCCCGCAAGCTCGAACGCGCGGAGGTGGGCATGGAGCTGCTCGTCCGGGTCGCGCGGGCCGATCATCTCGGGCGCACCACCGTCGACGCCCTCGCCGGCCGTTTCGACGCCGGCGACGCCTTCCTCGCCGCCGCCCGCGCCCACAGCGTCGAGCACGCCGCGCCCCGCGACGTCGTGCTCGGCCGCCACCTGATCGAACGCGGCCTGCAACCCGGCCCAGGGTTCGCTCCGATCCTCGAACGGTGCCGCGACGTCCAGGACGAGACGGGCTGGACCGACCCGGGCCGGATCCTCGATCGCGTGCTCGCCGAGGGCTGATCCCGGCTCGAACCTCGGCCGTGCCGGAACCGGACCCCGCACCGGATCGAGCATTTCGCGTTCCACGGCACCTGCCGCGTCGTGTTTCACGGTCCGTTGCGACCATGGCCGGCAGGCACCTGGACTCGTGGATCGCGAAAGCCCTGGAAACCGGGAAGCCGTCTCCATGAAGAGCATCCACCTCCACCGTGTTGCGCCATCCGGAACGACTGTCATAGAGTCCCCTCGGTTCCCGGCGAGAGAAGGAGAACGCGATGCGCCTGTTCCGCAAGATGACGGAGATCCCGAGCCCCGGGGAGGCGCTGCCGGGACGGCCGGAACCGATCCCCACCCCCGACGTGAATTTCATGAACGGCCACCGCATCAAGCCACCCTTCCCCGAGGGCATGGCGCTCGCGCGATTCGGCCTCGGCTGCTTCTGGGGCGGGGAGAAGGCGTTCTGGAACCTGCCCGGCGTGTACGCAACCGCGGTCGGGTACGCGGCGGGCATCACCCCGAACCCGACCTACGAGGAGGTATGCAGCGGGCGTACCGGCCACAACGAGGTCGTGCTCGTGGTCTTCGATCCGGAGCGTATCGGCTATGACGCGCTCCTCGAGACGTTCTGGGAGGGCCACGACCCCACCCAGGGGATGCGCCAGGGCAACGACGTGGGCACGCAGTACCGCTCGGGCGTCTACACGTACTCCGAGGCGCAGGCCGGGCAGGCGACGGCATCGCGCGATGCGTACCAGGAGGCCCTCTCGGCCGCGGGATACGACCGCGTCACCACCGAGATTGTCGAGGCCGGCCCGTTCTACTACGCCGAGGACCACCACCAGCAGTACCTCGCCCGGAATCCGTTCGGCTATTGCGGCCACGGTGGCACCGGGGTCAAAGCCCGAGCGGCGTAGCGGCGAGCCGCCTCGGGTGCATCGGGGGCTCGCGTGTCCGAGTCGAGCCACGTTGACCGACGATTGCAGCGCCCCACCGGCTCCTCCGAGCGGTCGGGCTCGAAAGAAGCTCGCCTCGTGCGGGGTCGTGGAATCGCCGTTTCCCCTTGATGTACCCTCGCGGCAGGCGCATCGGCCGGAATCGTGAGCCGCCCTCATGCCCCGTACACGACGAAAACGGACCGTGGACACCCCATCGCTCGACAACCCGGACCTCTACGTCAACCGCGAGCTCAGCCAGCTCGCGTTCAACCGGCGGGTGTTCGAGCAGGCGCGCGACCCCGCCACCCCACTCATCGAGCGGCTCCGGTTCCTGTGCATCTCCTGTTCCAACCTCGACGAGTTCTTCGAGGTCCGAGTGGCGGGAATCCTCCACCAGATCCAGTACGGCGCAGCGTACGGCACCGCGGACGGCCTTGCGCCGAGCGAAGTGCTGAGCCGCATCAGCGCCGATGCGCATACCCTGGTCGGCGAACAGTACGAGCTGTTGAACGGCACCATCCTCCCGGCCCTGGCGAGCGAGGGGATCCGGTTCCTGCGTCGCGGCGAGTGGAGCGACGCGCAGGACCGGTGGATCACGCGCTACTTCACCGAGCAGCTTCTCCCTATCGTGACCCCGATCCGGCTCGACCCGGTCCATCCGTTTCCGTCGATACTGAACAAGAGCCTCAACTTCATCGTGTCGCTCACCGGCGAGGACGCCTTCGGGCAGGCCGGCGGGATGGCGGTGGTCCAGGCGCCGAGAGCGCTGCCGAGGCTCATCCGGCTGCCCGCCGAGGCAGGCGACGCCGAGAACGATTTCGTGTTTCTCTCCTCCATCATCCACGCGCGGGTCGGAGACCTGTTCCCCGGCATGGAGCTGACCGCGTGCCACCAGTTCCGCGTCACCCGCAACAGCGAGCTCTTCGTCGATGCCGAGGACGTCGACGACCTGATGCGCGCACTGGTCGGCGAGCTTCCGTCCCGGCGCTACGGCGACGAGGTCCGCCTCGAGGTCGCCGACAACTGCCCCGACGAAATGGTCGACTACCTGGTGCGCCAGTTCGGGCTCTCCGGGGAGATGGTGTTCCGCGTCAACGGCCCCGTGAACCTGCACCGGCTGATGGCGTTGCCGGACCTCGTCGAACGGCCGGATCTCAAGTACCCGCCGTTCACGCCCGGATTCCCGGCACGGGTCGGGCCGCCCACCCGCATCTTCGAGGCGATCGCGGCCGGCGACGTCCTCCTGCACCACCCCTTCCAGTCATTCGCCCCGGTGCTCGAATTCGTCCAGCAGGCCGCCGCCGACCCCGACGTGCTGGCCATCAAGCAGACGCTCTACCGCACCGGGGCCGAATCGTCGCTCGTCGACGCGCTCGTCGCGGCGGCCCGCGCCGGCAAGGAAGTCACGGTATGCGTCGAGCTGCGGGCCCGCTTCGACGAAGAGGCGAACATCTCGCTCGCCGAGGAGCTCCAGGAGGCCGGCGCGCACGTCGTCTATGGGGTCGTCGGGTACAAGACCCACGCGAAGATGCTGCTCGTGGTCCGCCGTGAAGGGGAGAAGCTGCGCCGCTACGTCCACCTCGGCACAGGCAACTACCACGCCCGCACCACCCGGGCATACACCGACTTCGGACTGCTGACCGCGGATCCGGAGATCGGGCAGGACGTGCACGAGGTCTTCATGCAGCTTACCGGGCTCGGCCGGGCCTCGCGGCTGACACGACTGCTCCAGTCGCCGTTCACCCTGCACGACAGGATGCTGGAGTACATCGACGAGGAAGCGCGGCGCGCGGCGGACGGCAAGCCCGCCCGCATCATCGCGAAGATGAACGCACTGATCGAGCCGAAGATCATCCGGGCCCTGTACCGCGCCTCGCAGGCGGGGGTGGAGATCGACCTGATCGTTCGCGGCGCCTGCGCGCTGCGGCCCGGCGTCTCCGCTGTCTCGGAAAATATCCGGGTGCGCTCGATCGTCGGCCGGTTCCTGGAGCATACCCGCGTGTTCTGCTTCGAGAACGGCGGCGCTCCCCGACTGTTCTGCGCAAGCGCGGACTGGATGAACCGCAACCTCTTCCAGCGCGTCGAAACCTGCTTCCCCATCCTCGACGACGCGTTGCGCGCGCGGGTGGTCGAAGAGGGCCTCATGCCATATCTCGACGACAACACGCATGCCTGGCGCCTCGATCCGGACGGTCTCTACCACCGGGCCGAACACGGCGGCGAGACCGCGGTCTCGGCACAGCACACACTCCTCGAGAAGCTGAGCGGCGAGTCGCCGGGGCCGGGCGGCGCGGGGAAGACCTGAGCAAAGCCCCGGTCCGTGCCTTCCATTCGGGCCGACGGTTCGCGATGCGTTTCACCTGCGCCCCGCACCCGGCTTCACCGGCCTGCCGGGCTCAACCGAAGCGCAGCCCGATCCCCACGGCGGCGAGGTACGCCTGCTCCTGCTCCAGGTCGGCCCGGGTGAGCGGGTGCGCGTCGAGCCATCCGGGCGGAAACCCCACCGTCAACACCTCGCCCTGCGCCAGCGCTTCGACGCCCGGCAGGAAGTCGTCCGCGCGCGAGCGGTTCAACACCACCGAGAGGCGCAGCAGCACGCAGAGCCGGCGCGCGCGCCGCCCGTCCCCGGAGGTGAATTGCTCGAAGACCGGGACCGGGAACTTCCGCCGGTGCCCCCGCACCAGCGAGGACAGCATCGTCTGGGCCTGGCGGGAGAAGCCGGACATGTCGCCGTTGGCGAGCAGGTACGCGCCATGCTTGTGGTACTGGTTGTGGGAGACGAAGAGCCCCGCCTCGTGGAGACGCGCCGCCCATCCCAGAAGCTGCTCCGCCTCTTCGGTATCCATCCCCCAGGCCGGGGCCACCTGCCGATGCAATGCCAGCGCGGTCGCCGCGACCCGCTCGCCCTGGGCGGCGTCGACACGATACCGCTCGATTCGGCGCTGCACGGTCGCGTCACGGACGTCCTCGTGGCGGATGCGGCCCATGAGATCGAACAGCAGCCCTTCGCGAAGCGCCATCTCCGAGACGTCGAGATGCTCGATGTCGAACGCATCGAGGGCAGCCGAGAGCACCGCGACCCCGCCCGGAAGCACGGGACGGCGGTCGTCCTTCAGCTCCCTGAGCCTGACCGCATCGACGTGCCGGGCGCTGACCAGCTCGCGCCGCAAGCGGCGCAGCGCGCCTCGATCGATGCCGCCCTCGCACCAGCCGGCCGCGCGCGCGATCGCCGCGATCGCCTTGATCGTGCCCGAGCAGCCGACCGCGGACCCCCAGCCGGCGTCGCGGTACAACCGTTCGATCGGCTCGAACTCCACGCGGGCCGCGAGCAGCGCGCGCTTCATCGAATGCCTGTCGATCCGGCCCTCGGGAAAGAACCGCCGGCTGGCGCCGACGCAGCCGACGTACAGGCTTTCCCTGTACAGGGAAGTGAATCCGCTCCCGACGATACATTCCGTGCTGCCGCCGCCGATGTCGATGACCAGACGTCGTTCGCGGTCGTTGGCGAGCGCGTGAGCCACGCCCAGATAGATGAGCCGGGCCTCCTCGCGGCCCGCGATGACGTCGATGGAGTGCCCCAGCACGCGCTGCGCCTCGCGCCGGAACGCTTCGCCGTTGCGTGCGCTGCGCAGGGTATTGGTGCCGACCGCACGTACCGCCTGCCCGGGCATGCCGCGCAGCCTCTGCCCGAACCGGCGAAGACACGCGAGCGCACGTTCGATTGCATCGCGGCGCAGGCGCTTGTGATCATCCAGTCCCGCCGCGAGCCGCACCGGCTCGCGCAGTCGATCCACTACGTCGAGATGACCGTCGACCACCCGCCCGATGACGAGATGGAAGCTGTTGGAGCCGAGGTCGATCGCGGCGAGCAGCGCGGGTACCGGCGGCGCGTCGGCCACCACCGCCGGCGCCTCCATGCGCGGGGCGACGTCGACCGCGTCATCCAACCGCCTGCCGCTCCGGCTCGGCGGGGACCTCCGAGCGCACCACTCGATGCGCCGGGAACCGGCAGGAGAACCGGCTGCCTTCACCGAGCCGGCTCTCGATCTCGAACCGCGCATCGTGGCGAACGAGGACGTGCTTCACGATCGCCAGGCCGAGCCCCGTGCCGCCCATTTCATGCGAACGCGCCTTGTCCACGCGATAGAACCGCTCGGTGAGGCGAGGGAGGTGGTGCGCTTCGATGCCTTCCCCGGTATCGGTGACCTCCAATCGCGCGCCCGTCTCGTCCGACGTCCACCCCAGCCGTATCGTCCCGCCCGCGTGAGTGTGCTGCACCGCGTTGAACGCGACGTTCGAGAAGGCGCTGTAGAGCTCGTTCCAGTTGCCGAGCAGGGAGAGTCCCGGATCCGCCTCTTGAACGACGCGATGCGCGCCCTCGCTGAGGGAGCGCGTGTCCCTGGCAATCACGTCGAGCATCTCGACCACCGCGACCGGTTCGGCGGTCGCGGCGCCGGGCGTCGCCTCCAGTCGTGAAAGCTGAAGCAGATCCTCCACGATCAGGCCCATTCGCGACGCCTGCTGCGACATCTGGGCAACCGGCCGCCGGTACTCGCCGGGGAACTGCTCGTCGTCCTCGAGCGTCTCCAGGTATCCGGCGACGACCGTCAACGGGCTCCGCAGCTCGTGCGACACGTTGGCCACGAAATCCTTCCGCATCTGTTCCAGGTTGTGGATCCGGGTCACGTCGCGTACGAGCATCAACCGCCTGCTGCCCCCGTAGGGAACGATTCGAATCCGGAGCTTGATCTCGTCACGCAACGGCGACTCGATATGGAGCGGCTCGTCGAGCGCCCCGGATTCGAGCGTATCGGTAAAGCTCGGATGGCGGATGAAGTTGGACACCGGCTGGCCGACGTCGCGCGAGCGCTGCAGGCCGAGCAACCGGCTCGACGCCTCGTTCATCCACAGGATGGTGCCGTCGCCGGCGAGGACGATCGCACCGTCCGGCATCGCATCGGCCGCCTGCTGGAATCGACCCACGAGCTTGCGCAGCCGCTTCTTGCGCTTGCGGTTCTGGCGGTGGATGCGGCTCAGGGACTCGAACACCTGACCCCAGATCCCGCGGGCGTCCGGCTCGGGCTCGCGGCCACCGCTCGCCAGCCAGCGGGCGAGCCGATGAACGTGGTAGACGTGCCACGTGACGTACGCGCAGGCGCCGGCGAGCAGCAGCCACGGGGTGAGCCCGAGGAGGTAGCCCGTGATTCCGAGCAGCACCGCTCCCGCCACGAGGCGGCGCCATTCCCGGGTGCGGGCTCTCGAGAGCGTCATCGGATCGGTTCCGGACCGTGGCCCGCCCCATTATGCCGGGCCGCGCGCCGCCGGCAACCAGCGTTGCGCCCGCCGGCGCGTGTTGCGCGGCGGCGCAACGGTCCGCCGATCATTCCATCTGGCGCGAAAACCGGTATCCCGTTCCATGCACCGTCTGCACGAACCGGTCGAACCCGTGTCCGGCCAGCGCCTTGCGCAGCCGGCGGATGTGCACGTCGACGGTGCGCTCCTCGATGTAGACGTTACGGCCCCAGATTCGATCCAGAAGCTGGCCGCGGGTGAACACGCGCTCGGGGTGGCTCATGAAGAAATGAAGCATGCGGAATTCCGTCGGCCCGGTCCGGATCGTCTCTCCCCGACCGGTGACGCGATGGCTCACCGGGTCCAGCCGCAACCCGCCGATCTCGATCGGGTGCTCGTCGCCGACCGGAGTGGTCCGCTTCAGCACCGCGCAGATCCGCGCCACCAGCTCCTTCACCGAGAACGGCTTGACGACATAGTCGTCGGCCCCCGCCTCGAATCCGCTCAACCTGTCACCTTCCTCGCCCTTCGCGGTCAGCATGATGAGCGGGATGTTCCGGGTGGAATCGCACCGGCGAAGCCTGCGTGCGAGCTCCAGGCCGCTCACGCCGGGCAGCATCCAGTCGAGCAGAATGAGATCCGGACGCGCTTGCTCGATCTCGCGGTCCGCGCGCGCGGCATCCGCCACGGCGCGGATGTCGAACCCGGCCCGCGACAATGCGAGCTGCACCATCTCGCGGATGGCCGCCTCGTCCTCGACGAGAAGAATGCGCTTGCCCACCGCCGCTTCTCCCTTCCGCTCTCCGCGTGCGCGGACATTTCATATTCCGGCGATGACATTTTCATGACAACGGCGCCGGCCGCGAAACCCGGCGCACGGCGCACCGCCGCCTTGCAGTTCGGGCAGGACGCCGGAGAGCGGAGCCGGCGCGAACGAGTCGCCGGCAATTCCCACCAGAGCCCGGGCATCGGATCCTGGCGATTCAAGAGGCATTTTCGGATTTGGCGAGGATCGACGACGACTCGCATCGAGGCGCCCTCCCCCGGGGACTCATGTAGAATCCCGGCCCGGTTCCCGACGTTGCGACGGAGTTCCCGAAGATGCCCGAGCCACAGCGCGACCGGATCGAACAGGCCATCGCCTCGTACCATGACCCGTACGTGGAGGCCGATCTCAAGAGCGCGAAAGCCATCAAGTCGCTGGACATCGAAGGAGGGCGGGTCAAGGTCGGCGTCATCCTGGGCTTCCCGGCCGCCGGGCATCGCACCGCGCTCGCCGCCGCGCTGGACGAGCGCATCCGGGCCGTCGACGGCGTCGACGACGTGGAGATCGAGATCGGCTGGAAGATCGCCTCCCATGCCGTCCAGCAAGGGCTCGAAGCACTGAAGGACGTCCGCAACATCGTCGCCGTCGCCTCCGGCAAGGGGGGGGTCGGCAAGTCCACCATCGCCGCCAACCTCGCCCTCGCGCTCTCCGCCGAAGGCGCGAAGGTGGGGGTGCTCGACGCCGACATCTACGGGCCGAGCCAGCCGCGGATGCTCGGCGCGCAGGGGCAGCCCGACTCGCGCGACGGCAAGTCGCTCGAGCCCATGACCAGCTACCGCATCCAGTCGATGTCGATCGGCTACCTCATCGAGGAAGACACCCCGATGATCTGGCGCGGCCCCATGGTCACCCAGGCGCTGGAGCAGCTCCTGCGGGACACGAACTGGCGCGATCTCGACTACCTGGTGGTGGATCTGCCGCCCGGCACCGGCGACATCCAGCTCACCCTCGCCCAACGCATCCCGGTCAGCGGCGCGGTCATCGTCACCACGCCGCAGGACATCGCGCTGCTCGACGCGCGCAAGGGGCTCGCGATGTTCGAGAAGGTCAAGGTGCCGGTGCTCGGCGTCATCGAGAACATGAGCACCCACGTGTGCGGCCGGTGCGGTCACGAGGACCACATCTTCGGAGAGGGCGGCGGACGGCGGATGGCCGAGGAGCACGGCGTGACCCTGCTCGGAGACATCCCGCTCGCCCGGGCGATCCGCGAGGACGCCGACAGCGGGCAGCCCACCGTCATCAAGGACCCCGACGGTCCGGTCGGCCGGCGCTACCGGGAGATCGCGCGCCGGGTGGCGGCGAAGCTGTCGCTGAAGGCGAAGGACTACAGCCAGGCCTTCCCGAAGATCGTCATCCAGTAAGGCGGCGGGGCGCGGCCGCCACCGGCACGACGCGCGGGCGGCGCCTCGTTCCCCATCGGACATGAGCATCAAATCCGACCGCTGGATCCACGACATGGCGCGTTCGCACGGCATGATCGAGCCGTTCGTGCCGGGGCAGGTCCGTGAGCGCGACGGCGGGCGGGTCATCTCCTTCGGCACGTCGAGCTACGGCTACGACATCCGTTGCGCCGACGAATTCAAGATCTTCACCAACATCAACTCCGCCATCGTGGACCCGAAGAACTTCGACGATTCGAGCTTCGTCGATCTCCGCGCCGACGTATGCATCATCCCCCCGAACTCCTTCGCCCTGGCCCGCACCGTCGAGTACTTCCGCATTCCCCGCAACGTCCTCACCGTCTGCCTCGGCAAATCCACCTATGCCCGCTGCGGCATCATCGTCAACGTGACGCCGCTCGAGCCGGAATGGGAGGGGCACGTCACCCTGGAGTTCTCCAACACCACGCCGCTGCCGGCCAAGGTCTACGCCAACGAGGGGGTCGCCCAGGTCCTGTTCTTCGAGTCCGACGAGGAGTGCGAGACCTCCTACCGCGACCGTGCGGGAAAGTACATGAGGCAGCGGGGCGTCACCCTGCCCAAGGCGTGACCCACGCCCGCGGCCGCGGGCCGGCCGGGCCAGTGGGGGGCCGGCAGGGCTCACCGGTTCGCACCGGTCCCGAAGACGTGCCTCCCGGCGGCGTGACCCGTGCCCCCGCCCGCTCCCCGCGCGAGGCGGCGGCGCGTCCCGGGCTGCTCCGCCGGCTCGCCGCGCTGGCCTACGACGCCCTGCTCCTGTTCGCGGTGCTCTTCGCGGCTACCGTGCCGGTGCTGCTCTTCACCGGCGGGCGGGCCGTCGATCCGAACGACCCGGTGTTCACCGCCTACCTGCTCGCGGTGAGCTACGCCTGGTTCGGCTGGTGCTGGACGCGGAGCGGACAGACGCTGGGGATGCGGGCGTGGAGGATGCGGGTGTGCACGCGCGAAGGGACCCGGCTCGGGTGGTGGCGCTCGCTCGGCAGATTCGCCGCCGCCCTCGTCTCGATCGGCACGGCGGGCGCCGGCCTGCTGTGGGTCGCGGTCGACCGGGATCGGAGGAGCCTGCACGATCGCCTCTCGGGCACCGTGGTCGAGATGGTCCCGCCGGAGGCTTGACCCGCGGGGAGGCGCCGCCCCGGGCCGGTGCGCTCGCCTGTCCATGAAGCCCCGTTCCCGATGGCGGGCAGCGCCAGGCGCCGCCCGGAGTGCGACCGCGCCAGCGGTCGCCGCCCGCATGGAACAACCCTGTTCCCCGCCCACCCGCGGCGCTGGCTGGGGCGCCCGCGATTCCGGGTAGCGGAATCGCCAGGCGACCGCACCAGCGGTTGCCGCTCAACGCACTCGATGCAACAGCCACATGCCCACGGCAAGGAACGACAACGTCGGAGCGAATGCACTCACCGGCGGACTCAGGCCGTATACGATGCCGAGCTTGCCGGAGGCCTCGTTGACGATGTGGAACGTCACCGCGATCAGGCAGCCGGCGAGGATCCGCTGCCCGATCCCGGCTCCGCCGAGGCGTCCCAGCACCAACGGCACCGCGAGGACGATCATCACCCCGGTCGCGAACGGATAGGCGACCTTTCTCCACAACGCGAGCTCGTACGCGGCGGTGTCGAGCCGGTTGTCCCGGAGATAGTCGATGTATCGCGCGAGCGCGAGTCCGGACAGGCCTTCCCGGCGGGCAGAGGCGAGCTTCACGAGATCGGGTCCGAACCGGGTCTCCCACACCGTTCTCGGGGTGGACCGGGTCACCACGCCCGCGGCCGAGACCTCGCTGCGGCGCACCGCCTCCAGCACCCAGGCGGAGTCGCGGTACCGCGCGTGCTCGGCGTGCATCACCGCCCGCAGGGCGCCCCAGGAATCGAGCTCGTAGATGTACATGTCCTCGACCCGGTCGCCGGGCCGCACGCGAACCATGTTGACGAAGCGCTGCCCGTCGCGAATCCAGGCTCCGTCATCCCGCCCCGGCAACTCCTCGAGCGCGGCCTCGCGCCCGGTCCGGGCGAGACGTTCACACCAGGGAGCGACGACTTCCCCGAACAGGGCCGCGACGATCACGAGCGCCGTCGCGCCTTTCAGCGCCGAGCCGGCGATGCGGCCGGGCGACACCCCGGCGGCGCGGACCACGGAGAGCTCCGAGGAGACGGCCAGGGTCCCGAGCCCGATGAGGGCCCCGATCACCGCGGCGAGCGGAAACTGGACGAAGGCGTGTCTCGGAAGGGTGAGGATCACGAACTCGATCGCGCCGGCGACGCCGTAGCGCCCCCTGCCGACCGAGTCGAGCTCGTCGACGAAGGTCGCCACCGCGGTCAGCGAGAGGAGCACCGCGAGCGCGAGCAGCGTACCGACCACGACGTGACGCGCGATGTAGGCGTCGAGGATCCTCATGACGATCCGCCCTTGCCGCGCCGCCGTTGCACCGAGCGCAACTTCGCGCCGAGACGCCGGCCGCCCGTGGTCTGGTTGACGAGGAGGGCGAGGACCAGGAGGACCATCACCACGTGCACCGGCCACACTCCGACGAAACCCGGCACCGTCCCGCGGTCGACCAGATGCTCGAGGATGCTGATCGTGTTGCTGTAGACGAAGTACACGACGATGGCCAGAAACAGCTTCCCGTAGCGCCCCTCGCGGGGCGAGGTCCGCGCGAGCGGCACCGCGAGCATTCCGAGCACGACGATGGAGACCGCGGTGGAAACCCGCCGGTGGAGCTCCGCGAGGTGATGCGGAGCGCCGGAATCGAGCAGGGCCATCGTCGAGAGCGTCTTGCGGCCGCCCGCGAAGATCCCCTTCGGCTGCATCTCGATCCGGACCGCGTGCCGTTCGAACCGAGTCACCGAGAACGTCGCCTGTCCCGGCAGGCCCGCGTAGCGATGGCCGTTCTCGAGCACCATGTACCGTGGCCCGCCGCCGGGGCGCTCGACCTGGTAGGCCGCGCGGGAGACCAGCACGTACTGCCGGTGAGGCTTTCGGACCCGCACGAACACGTTCGACATCCGGCCGCTCTCCGGATCCACCGCCTCCACGTAGATGATCTGGCCTCCGCCGCCGAACTCCTTGAACCTGCCCGGAACGACCACCTGGCTCTCGGCCTGCTGCCTCGCCTCTTCGAGCAGCGTCCACCGCATCGAAGCGGCGCCCGGAGAGACGAACAGCGACACCGCCGCTCCCGCGAGCGAGAACCCCGCCACCACCCGGAGGACGCCCCGCGAGAGCCGCCACAGTCCGACCCCGCCCGCGCCGAACGCGACGATCTCGCTGTCCCGGTACAGGCGGCCGAGGCTGATGAGCACCGCGACGTAGAGTGCCAGCGGGAGAAACACCGGAAGCTTCTCCGCGAGCTTCAGGGCGAGAATCTGGACGATGAGCGCCAGCGAGACGGCCTCGGCCGCCGGGTCGGAGAGGAAGCGCGTGAATCGATCCGCCCCGTAGACCAGGACGAGCACCGCGAGCACCGCGACGCACGTCCGCAGCACTTCACGGGAGAGGTAGCGCTCGATGATCAAGACGATCCGGTGCCGCCGGCCGCCGCCACGGCCGATCGAGCGAGGGGATCGGGGACGTCCATGGCGAAATCCGGTCGAGGCATGGCGAGCACGGATGGACAGCTTCCCCGCGCGCTCACTACACTGCCGACCATGGATTCCGGCACATTCGGCCACTCGAGGGGTCGATCGGGCCGCGTAGCAAGACAACTCCCGCGAGAGCGGGGCATCGGCCGGCGCGGGAGTCGATGGTATCAAACCCCCCGCCCGGCCATCACCCGCGGCAGCAGTCGGACCCGTCGCGATGCCTGCCGGATGAACCAACGGAGGACAGACAATGGAGTTCAGCGTCACCGCCACCGACGCCCCCCGGATCCGCGCCGGCTGCCTCGTCGCCGGGGCGTTCGAAGGACGAGACCCGACCCCGGCGTACCGGTCGCTCGACGCCGCCAGCGACGGCAGGCTCGGGGCGATCGTGCGCAAGGCGGGATTCCGTGCCGGCGCCGGCAAGCACCTCCGGGTCCATGCGCTCGACGGCGTAGCGGCGGACAGCGTGCTCGTCGTCGGATGCGGGCCGAAAGGCGCGATGACCCCGACGCGGTACCACAAGATCGCCCGCGCCGCGGCGCAGGCGATCGCCGCGACCGGCGCCCGGAGTGCGGCCTGGTCGCTCGGCGACGTCGAAGTCGACGGACGGGATCTCGAATGGAAGTCGCGGGTCGCGGTCGAATGCCTGAACGAGGCGGCCTACCGCTTCGACGCCATGCGCGGCGAGGCCGATGACGATCGCGTCCCGCCTCCGGGACGGGCCTCGATCGCCGTTGCGCGCGCATACCGCAACGAGGCGGCAGCGGGCGTCGCGACGGGGCGGGCGATCGCCGCGGGTGTCTCCCTCGCCCGCGACCTCGGAAACCTTCCCGGCAACATCTGCACCCCGACCTACCTCGCGGGCGAGGCGAAGGCCCTGGCCGGGCGGCACCCGAGCGTCAGGTTCAAGGCGCTCGACGAAGCCCGGATGAAGCGCCTGGGCATGGGCTCGCTGCTGTCGGTGGCGCGTGGGAGCCGCCAGCCGCCCCGGCTCATCGTCCTCGAATACCGGGGCGCCCCGCGTTCCCATGCCCCGATCGTGCTCGTTGGAAAGGGCGTCACCTTCGACTCGGGCGGGATATCGATCAAGCCGTCGGCCACCATGGACGAGATGAAGTTCGACATGTGCGGAGCGGCGAGCGTCATCGGGGCGATGGAGGCATGCGCGACGCTCGGGCTCCCCCTCAACGTCGTCGCGCTGGCCCCCGCCTGCGAGAACCTCCCCGACGGCAACGCGAGCAAGCCCGGCGACATCGTCACCACCATGGCCGGCAGGACCGTCGAGGTCCTCAACACCGACGCCGAAGGACGCCTGATACTCTGCGACGCCCTTACCTACGCCGAGCGCTACAAGCCGGACGTGGTCATCGACGTCGCGACCCTGACCGGGGCCTGCGTCATCGCCCTCGGGGCCCATGCGAGCGGCCTGTTCTCGAACCACCAGCCGCTCGCCGACGCCCTCCTCACAGCCGGCGAGCACGCCGGTGACCGTGCGTGGCAGATGCCGTTGTGGGACGAATACGCGGAGCAGCTCAAGAGCAACTTCGCCGACGTGGCGAACATCGGCGGGCGCGAGGCCGGGGCGGTGACCGCCGCGAGCTTCCTTGCGAAGTTCGCCTCCGGGCAGCGCTGGGCGCATCTCGACGTCGCCGGCACCGCGTGGCGCAGCGGCAAGGAAAAGGGCGCGACCGGCCGCCCGGTGGGCCTGCTCTGCCAGTACCTGCTCGACCGCACCCGCGCGGCCGACCGTACGCCGGCGCCAGCCGCCTGACACCGGGGCCCCGATGCCCGGGCAGGTCGACTTCTACGTGCGGCCCGAGACGAGCCCCGATGCGCTCGATAATTTCGCGTGCCGGCTCGTCGAGAAAGTGTGGCAGCGCGGTCACCACGTGCTCGTCGTCACCGCCTCCGATACCGCGGCGCGGAGGCTCGACGACCTGCTCTGGACGTTCCGGGACGAGAGCTTCGTGCCGCATCGAAGGCTCGGCGCGGGCGAACCCTCGGTGAACGAGCCGGTGATCGTCAGTACGCCCGGGGTATGGGAGGGCGCGCTCGACGTGCTGCTCAACCTCACGCCGTCAGTGCCCGCGGAGGCCGCCCGTGCCGCACGCATCGCCGAGGTGGTCCCGGCCGGTGGGGCCGGACGCGACGCGGGACGGCAGCGTTTTCGCGAGTACCGCGCTCGCGGATTCGAGATCAGGACCCATCGATGAGCCCTGAACCCCGAGCTCCGAATTCCAAAACTCCGGCTCCGGACCCGACTCCGGACCCCGGACCCCGGACCCCGGACCCCGAGGCCATGGACAAGACCTACGATCCGAACCAGGTAGAGAGGCAGTGGTACCAGCGCTGGGAGCGCGAGGGATATTTCGTCCCCGGCGCCTCCGGCGCCGGCGGAGCCGATGGCGAGCCCTACTGCATCATGATTCCGCCCCCCAACGTGACCGGCACGCTGCACATGGGCCACGCGTTCCAGGACACCATCATGGACGCCCTGATCCGCTACCACCGCATGAACGGTCGCAGCACGCTCTGGCAACCGGGCACCGATCACGCGGGGATCGCGACCCAGATGGTGGTGGAGCGCCAGATCAACGCGGAAGGGCTGACCCGCCAGGATCTCGGCCGGAGCGGCTTCGTGGAGCGCATCTGGCGCTGGAAGGAGCGCTCGGGCAACACCATCACCAGCCAGATGAGACGGATGGGGGCGTCCGTGGACTGGGCCCACGAACGCTTCACCATGGACGAGGGGCTCTCGGCAGCGGTGCAGGAGACCTTCGTCCGGCTCTACGAGGACGGCCTGATCTACCGCGGCAAGCGCCTCGTCAACTGGGACCCCGTCCTGCAGACCGCGGTGTCGGATCTGGAGGTGGTCTCCGAAGAGGAGGACGGGGCGCTGTGGCACATCCGCTATCCGCGGATCGACGGCAGCGGCCACCTGGAGGTGGCGACCACGCGCCCGGAGACGATGCTCGGCGACACCGCGGTCGCGGTCCATCCCGCCGACGGCCGCTACCGCGACCTCGTCGGCTCGATGGTCGAGCTTCCTCTCACCGAGCGTCGCATCCCCGTCATCGCCGACGACATGGTCGATCCGGGGTTCGGCACCGGCTGCGTCAAGATCACCCCGGCCCACGACTTCAACGACTACCAGGTCGGCGAACGTCACGCGCTGGAGCGGATCAACGTCCTCACCCGCGACGCGCGAATCAACGGCAACGCACCGGCACGGTACCAGGGGCTCGACCGCTTCGAGGCGCGGGCGAAGATCGTCGAGGATCTGGAGGCGCGCGGCCTGCTCGTGCGCACCGAGCCGCACCGGATGACGGTGCCCCGGGGCGACCGCTCGCACGCGGTCATCGAGCCGTATCTCACCGACCAGTGGTTCGTGAAGACGGGACCGCTGGCCGAGCCGTCGATCCGCGCGGTCGAGAACGGAGACATCCGCTTCGTTCCCGATCACTGGGCGAAGACGTTCTTCGAATGGATGCGCAACATCGAGGACTGGTGCATCAGCCGGCAGATCTGGTGGGGGCACCGGATCCCCGCCTGGTACGACCGCGACGGCAACGTCTACGTGGGCCGCAGCGAGGAAGAGGTCCGCGACAAGTTCGCGCTCCCGCCCTCGCTGGCCCTGGAACAGGACCCCGACGTGCTCGACACCTGGTACTCGTCGGCGCTGTGGCCCTTCTCCACCCTGGGCTGGCCGGAGCGCACCGACCGCCTCGAGACGTTCTATCCCACCACCGTCCTCGTCACCGGCTTCGACATCATCTTCTTCTGGGTGGCCCGCATGATCATGTTCGGGCTCAGGTTCATGGGCGACGTCCCGTTCCGCGAGGTATACATCCACGGGCTGGTGCGCGACGGCGACGGCAACAAGATGTCGAAGTCGAAGGGCAACATCCTCGACCCCATCGACCTCATCGACGGGATCGGTCTCGACGAGCTCATCGCAAAGCGCACCACCGGCCTGATGCAGCCCCAGCTCGCGCCGCAGATCATCGCAGCGACCCGGCGCCAGTTTCCCGGGGGGATTCCGGCCTACGGCACCGATGCGCTGCGGTTCACCTTCTGCTCGCTGGCCACCCAGGGGCGCGACATCCGCTTCGATCTCGGTCGCGTCGAGGGGTACGGCAACTTCTGCAACAAGCTCTGGAACGCCGCCCGGTTCGTGCTGCTCAACGCGGAGGGCAAGGATTGCGGGCTGGGTGACGGCGAGATCGAGCTCGGACTCCCCGAGCGGTGGATTCTGTCGCTGCTGCAACGCACGGAACGGCAGGCCCGCGCCGCGATGGAGCAGTACCGCCTCGACCTCATGGCCCAGGCCATCTACGACTTCACCTGGAACGAGTACTGCGACTGGTACCTGGAGCTCTCGAAGACCGTCCTCACCGACCCGGAGGCGGACCCCGCGAGGCTCCGCGGCACCCGCCGCACCCTGGTGCGAGTGCTCGAAACGGTGCTGCGGCTCATCCACCCGCTGATGCCGTTCGTCACCGAGGAGATCTGGCAGCGCGTCGCACCGCTCGCGGGCCGTACCGGTCCGTCGATCATGCTCGAGTCTTATCCCGTGCCGCGGCCGGAGCTCGACGACCCGGAGGCGGTGGAGCACATGACCTGGGTCAGGGATCTCGTCCTCGCGATCCGCCGCGTTCGCGGCGAGCTCGATCTGGCGCCGGGCCGGCAGGTACCGGTGGTGCTCACCGGTCCGTCCGACACCGAGCGCGACCGGCTTGCAGGCGGGAGCGCATACGTCCGGGCGCTGGCCCGGGTCGCGACGATCGACGTCCTCGAAGCCGGGAGCCCGACTCCGAAGGCCGCGACCGCACTCCTCGGCGGGCTGGAAGTCCTCGTGCCGCTCGAAGGGCTCATCGACAAGGATGCGGAGATCGAACGGCTCGAGCGCCAGCTCGACAAGCTCGGGAAGAACCTGGACCGCGCGCACGCCAAGCTCGCGAACCCGTCGTTTCTCGATCGGGCCCCGGCGGAGGTGGTGGAGAAGGAACGCCGGCGGGCCGCGGAGCTCGATGCCTCCATCGGCAAGCTGGAGGCGCAGCTCGAAACGCTTCGCTCGCTGTGACGGGGCGGGGCGACCGTGCCCGAAGGCCGACCGCCGGGGGGCGCAGCATGTATCGCCGATACCTGCCGGCGCCTCTGGCGTGGAGCGACCCCGCCACACGTGAATACTTGACTGAATTACTCAGTTCTGTAGGCTTCGACGCTACTGGAAGCGTCCGGGCGATCGAATGCGACTCACCGCCAAGGGCCGCTACGCGGTGACGGCAATGCTCGACCTGGCCCTGCATCATGACCAGGGGCCGGTCGCCCTCGCCGATATCGCGACACGCCAGGGGATTTCACTCTCGTACCTGGAGCAGCTTTTCTCGCAGCTACGCAAGCGAGGTCTGATCGACAGCACGCGCGGTCCCGGAGGCGGCTACCGTCTGGTCCTCGATCCCGACGCGATCGTGGTGTCCGACGTCATCGGGGCGGTCGACGAGAACATGGACAGCACCCGATGCCACGGAAAGGAGAACTGCCAGGACGACGAGCGCTGTCTCACACACGATTTGTGGACGGACCTCAGCCACCAGATCCAGGTGTTTCTGAGCGGCATCGATCTGGCCCAGCTCGTCGAGCGCCAGCGGGTGCGGGAGGTGGCGCAGCGCCAGCAACAGGTGGCGGTACAGGTCGAACAGGACGGATCACGGGCTCGAAACGTGCAGCGAGCGCATTGAGCCCGAACGAACGACCACGGAGAACGCCATGCCCATTATCCTGAGCGATACCGCGGCCGATCGGGTTCGGCGGTTTCTCGACGCGCGCGGCCACGGAACGGGGCTCCGGCTCGCGGTGAAGAAGACCGGATGCTCGGGTTTCGCCTACGTCGTCGATCTGGAAGACACGATCGGCGAAGACGACCGCGTATTCGAGTCGAACGGCATCCCGGTCATCGTCGCCCCGGACACCCTGCCCATGGTCGACGGCACCCACATCGACTTCACGCGCGACGGGCTGAGCGAGACGTTCACCTACGACAACCCCAACGTGAAGAACTTGTGCGGCTGCGGCGAGAGCTTCGGCGTCTGAAGGCGAAGGAGGCGCAGCCTGCTGCGCGGCCGCGGCGACCCACGACCCTGGAGGCGTTCGTAAACGTGCTCCATGACTCGACGGCTTCACCCGGGCGTTCCGTATCCCGTACTCCGTCCTCGTCTCCTCGCCCGATAAGACTGGTGCGGGCATCAGCGCCGCGCAGAGCGGAAACGCCGCCTCCGGCTGCTGCGCCTCACGGATACGATCACGCATCGCCAACCCCGGCAGAGGACGAGCTCCCCGGTCCCGCCGCGTCCCCGGACCCACTCGCCGCCGGATTCATTTCACCTCGTTCACCGGGACACCACAGCAGGGAGCAGCCTTCATGACGATGGAACGGACACTCTCGATCATCAAGCCCGATGCGGTCGCGAAGAACGCCATCGGACAGATCTGCACGCGGCTCGAAGCCGCGGGCTTGCGCATCGTGGCGGCGCGCATGGTGCATCTGTCCCGCGCACGGGCGGAGGCGTTCTACGCCGTGCACAGGGATCGGCCGTTCTTCCCCGAGCTCGTCGAGTTCATGACCTCCGGGCCGTGCATGGTCCAGGTCCTCGAAGGCGAGGACGCGATCGCGAAGAATCGCGAGGTGATGGGAGCGACGAATCCGGCCGAGGCGGCTCCCGGCACCATCCGCGCGGATTTCGCGGTCGAGGTCACGGAGAACGCGGTGCATGGATCGGACGGCCCCGAGACCGCGAAGAGCGAGATCGAGTTCTTCTTCGGCGCGGGCGACGTCTGCCCGCGAACCCGCTGACGGTCGTATCGCGCTCGAGACGCAGCTTCGAGAAATGCCAGGACCCACCAATCTCCTGGGATTGCCGCGGGAGGGAATGCGGGAATTCTTCGCGTCCCTCGGCGAGAAGCCGTTTCGCGCGGCCCAGGTGTTGAAGTGGATCCACCACCGGCATACGGCGAGCTTCGACGCAATGACCGATCTGGGCAAGGCGTTGCGGGTTCGGCTCGACATGGTCGCGGAGATCCGCGCACCCGAGGCGGTCGCCGACCGGGTCTCGATGGACGGGACCCGCAAGTGGCTGTTCAGGGTCGACGGCGGCAACTGCGTGGAGACCGTGTACATCCCGGACGGCCACCGCGGCACCCTGTGCGTGTCCTCGCAGATCGGCTGTGCGCTGAACTGCACGTTCTGCGCGACCGCGCAGCAGGGATTCAACCGGAATCTGGACGCGGCGGAGATCGTCGGGCAGTTGTGGGCCGCGAGCCGCATCCTCGCGGACTCCGGCCACCCCGGCCCGGACATCACCAACGTGGTGCTCATGGGGATGGGCGAGCCGCTGCTGAACCTCGACAACGTCGTCCCCGCCCTCGACCTGATGCTCGACGATCTGGGGTTCGGGCTCGCACGCAAGCGGGTGACGCTGAGCACCGCCGGGGTCGTGCCGGGGATCCGGGTGCTGGCCCGCCGCTGTCCGGTGAGTCTCGCAGTGTCGTTGCACGCTCCCGACGATGCACTGCGGGACGTCCTCGTGCCGATCAACCGGAAGTACCCCATCGACACGCTGCTCGCGGCATGCCGCGAGTTCGCGGACGTTCTGCCCCGGCAGAAGATCACGTTCGAGTACGTCATGCTCGATGCCGTCAACGACACACCGGAACATGCGCGTCGCCTCGCCCGCCGGTTGAGCGGCGTCCCGGCGAAGGTCAACCTCATCCCCTTCAATGCCTTCCCCGGCACGCGGTACCGGCGCTCGCCTGCCGCAGTGCTCGAACGCTTTCGAGACGTCCTCATGGCGGCAGGAGTGATGACCATCACCCGCAAGACCCGGGGCGACGACATCGACGCCGCCTGCGGGCAGCTCGCGGGGCATGTGGTGCCCCGAAGCCGGCGAGTCGCGGAACGGCGCGGACTGCAAGTCGCGCCGGCCCCGCTGCGGGCCTGAGCCAGTTGCGGTGAAGACGGACCCCAAGCTGGGCGAGCACTTCGCGGATCGTGGCCCGGGTGCGCACCTTCGCCAGGCCCGGGAAGCGGCGAACATGAGCGTCGCTGACGTAGCGGACGCGCTTTTCCTTCATCCGAACAAAATCGAAGCACTCGAATCCGACACGTTCGATCGTCTTGCCGCCCCGACCTTCGTGCGCGGATACCTGCGCGGCTATGCCCGGGTGCTGGGGCTTCCGTCCGGACCGATTCTCGACATGTACGACCGCCAGGGGTTCGGGCCGCCGCCCCTGGCCCCGGAAGTCCTGGAAACGAAGCAGGCGCACATCTCCGACCCGCCGGTCCGCCTCGTCACCTATACCGTCGGGGCGGTGCTGGTGCTGCTCGTGGGGCTGTGGTGGAGGAGCCAGGGGGACACCGGATTCGACATCGGCGACGACCTGTTCGGCTGGTGGCCCGATGTCACCGCCGAGCTCTCGCTCCCGGACGCCGGAGCACCCGCGCCGACCCCGACCGGCGATGAAGAGGGCGGTGATTCCTTCGCGACCGCGCCGGATCGGATCGGGAAGCCGTCCCGGGGCGGCGGGCCCTCGGCCTCCTCTCCCCCCGAAGCCCCCGCGACCGCCGGCATCCCCCCGGACGCGCCGGTCCCGGACGACGACAACGCGGGCAGCCGGGGGGCCGTCGCGATGGCCCCGGGCCAAACCGACGGGCCACCCCAGGGCGGCGGGCCCCCGGCCTCCTCTCCCCCCGAAACCCCCGCGAACGCCGGCATCCCCCCGGACGCGCTGGTCCCGGACGACGACAACGCGGGCAGCCGGGCCGTCGCGATGGCCCCGGGCCGAACCGACGGGCCACCCCAGGGCGGCGAGCCCCCGGCCTCCTCTCCCGCCGAAGCCCCCGCGATCGCCGGCATCGCCGGTACCGGCCCGGCTCCGGCCGAACGCGCCGGCCCCGAAGCCATGACGGGTCCGGAGGCTTCCGCCACGCCGGAGGCACGGCCCGAAGTCGCGGCCGGAGCCGAACCCGCCGCCGGAGCGGATTCCGGTGACGCCGGCCGCCCGGAAGCGTCGGCGCCGCACGAAACCCGTCACGCGGACGCGACGGACGGCCCGGGCGGTGCGGCGGCGCCCGAGACCGAGACGCCGCCCTCCATTCCCGGGACAGTTCCCTCCGAGACAGCTTCCGCCCCCCTGGACCTCGACGTCGGCGCGACCGCCGTGGCGGGAACGGCACAGTCCGGCCTCGTCCTCGCGTTCGTGCACGAATCATGGGTGGAGGTCTTCGACCGCGAACGCACCCGGCTGTTCTTCGACCTCGTGCAACCTGGCCGGGTGCTCAATTTCGAGGGCACCCGGCCGTTCGACGTCCTTCTGGGAAACAGCGAAGACGTCCGGGTGGCGATCGATGGAGCAGCGTTCGACCACACGCCATACGTCAGGCACGGCGTCGCCCGGTTCAGCGTCGGCGCGGCTCCGGCGGGCAGCACCGATCCCGTCGAGCCCTCCGATACCGTGGCGGCGGACGTCGCCGATTCTCGGGAGGCGTCCTCGCAGCCGCGGGACGGCAATTCCCGCTAACGTCCCGGACACGCCCTGTCATCGGGATTTCGCGGCCTTCCCTGCCGTCCGAGCGTGTGGTCGGGGGGATTCCGTTGTCGGGCTCGGCGGGAATTGCCGGCCGCGGAACCGCGGCCTATGAACCGGCGAGACGGACGGGCTAGAATCCTCCTCCTCTCCGGCACGCGGCGCGTCCCTGCGCCGCGTGCCGGGCCGGTTTCGAGCCTTGCCGATCCGTACCGATGAACACCATCCAGGCCATTCGCGGGATGAACGACGTCCTCCCGGGCGACGTCTCCGCATGGCAGCACGTCGAGCGCCACGCACGCACCCTCCTCGGCACGTACGGATACGAGGAAATCCGGCCGCCCATGGTGGAGCGTACCGAGCTCTTCCGGCGCTCGATCGGGGAGGTGACGGACATCGTCGAGAAGGAGATGTACACCTTCGACGATCGCAACGGCGAGAGCCTGACGCTACGTCCCGAATGCACCGCGAGCGTCGTTCGTGCCGCCATCGAGCACGGGCTCCTGCGCACGCCGGGGCGCAGGGTGTGGACGATGGGGCCGATGTTCCGGTACGAGCGGCCCCAGAAGGGCCGGTATCGCCAGTTCCACCAGATCGACGTCGAGCTCCTCGGTGTCGCGGAGCCGAGCGCGGAGGCGGAGCTGATCCTGATGACCCGGCGCCTGTGGAAGGCGCTCGGTGTCTCCGGGCTCGCGCTGGAGCTGAATTCGCTCGGCAGCCGCGACATCCAGGCGCGCTACCGGACCCGCCTCGCCGAATACTTCTCCGCGCATGCGCCCGCGCTCGATGAAGACAGTTTGCGCCGGCTGGAGACGAATCCGCTACGGATCCTCGATTCGAAGAACCCCTCGATGCAGACGCTGATCGAGGAGGCGCCGCGGATCGTCGACGAGCACGACGGCGATGCGCGCGCTCATTTCGACCGGTTGCTCGCGACGCTCGACGAAGCCGGCGTCGAGTATCGAGTGAATCCCCGCATCGTGCGCGGTCTCGACTACTACACCGGAACCGTGTTCGAATGGACGACCGGTGAGCTCGGCGCGCAGGGCGCGGTGTGCGGCGGCGGTCGCTACGACAATCTCGTCGCCGAGATCGGCGGGCCGGCGAGCCCCGCGATCGGATTCGCGATCGGACTCGAGCGCCTCGTCGCTCTTCTCAAGGCTCAGTCGGTCGAGCTCCCCGCCGCAAGACCGCACGCCTACCTCGCGGCGGCCGGAGCGCGGGCTTCGATCCTCGCGCATGCGGTGGCCGAGCGCCTGCGCGACGCGGTGCCGGAGCTGTGCCTCGTCGTCGATGCGGGACACGGAAGCTTCAAGGCGAAGCTCCGGCGCGCGGACCGTAGCGGCGCGCGCATCGCGCTCGTGCTCGGAGAGGAAGAGGCGGGCAGCGGGCGGATCGCCGTGAAGGATCTCCGGGCGCGCGGACCGCAATCGGTGGTGTCGATCGACGAGCTTGCCGACCACGTCACCCGGAACGTCTTCGCCGGGTAGCGGGCGAGCCCTGGGAGGAGGAACCGCGGTGGCGGGCGACGAGGAACAGGTCGAAGCACTGAAGAAATGGTGGTCGGAGAGCGGCAAGAGCGTGCTCGCCGGTCTCGGGATCGGATTGGCGGGGGTCCTTGGATGGTCATCCTGGCAGACCTGGCAACGCAATCAGGCCGAGCTCGCGTCGGTGCGCTACGAGCAGCTCGTCGCCGACGCCGCCGCGGACAGGCACGATCAGGCGCTGGCGCAGGCCGAAGCGCTGGCCGGCGAGTTTCCGGATTCCGCCTATGCCTCGCTCGCCTCGCTGGTCGCCGCCCGCGCCGCGGTGCAGGCCAACGACCCCGGCAAGGCGAGACGCCATCTCGAATGGGTCGTGGAGCACGCGCCGTTCCCCGAGCTCGTTCCCGTCGCCCGGCTGCGGCTTGCCCGCCTGATGCTCGACGCCCGGGATTACGACGGTGCGATGGCGGAGCTCGGCCGAATCGACTCGGCGCCGTTCCACGGCGGTGTCAGGGAGTTGCAAGGCGACGTCCATCGCGCCCGCGGCGACCGCGCCGCGGCTCGGGATGCCTATGAAAAGGTACTCGCCGAAGCGACGCTTTCCCCCTCGACCCGCACCCGGTTGCGGATGAAGCTCGACGATCTCGGCGAGTTCACGCTTCCCCCATCGAGCTGACATGGACGGCCCCACCATGCGCGATACGTACGACGTCCACGACACGGCCCGCGGCACGGAAATCGCGCGATGGATTGCGCTCCTCGCGATTCTGGCGCTGCCGGGGTGCAGTGCCGTCACGGGGCTTTTCGGGGACGACGAGAACGTGCCGGAGCCCGCGAAGCTCGAGGACTTCCGGCCGGCGGTCAAGGTCAAGACCCTCTGGAGCCGCCGGGCCACCTCCGGCGGGGGCGACCGGCACGTCGAGCTTCACCCCGTGGTGGCCGGAGGCCGGGTGTTCGCCGCCGGCCACGACGGCGACGTCGCGGCGTATGACCCGTTCGACGGCAAGCGCCTCTGGGAGGTCGACACCGGCGTCCCCGTCTCCGGAGGCCCCGGCGCGGGATCCGGCCTCGTCGTGGTCGGGAGCAGCGCCGGCGACGTGGTCGCGCTCGACGGCGCGGACGGCGCGGTCGCATGGCGCGCGCGGGTGTCGAGCGAGGTGCTGTCGGCGCCGGCGGTCGGCGAGCGGGTCGCCGTCGTACGCACCGTCGACGGAAAGCTCTTCGGGCTCGATACCGCGAACGGGGAGCGGAGCTGGGTCTACGACCGCACCGTGCCCGTCCTGACCCTGCGCGGAACCAGCGCTCCCGTGATTGCCGGCGACGTCGTGGTCGCGGGCTTCGACAGCGGCCATCTGGTTGCGGTTTCGCTCGCGGACGGGCAGCTTCTGTGGGAATCCCACGTCACCGCGCCCACCGGCCGCACCGAGCTGGAACGCCTGGCCGACCTGGACGCGGATCCGGTCGTATCGGACGGCGTCGTTTACGTGGTCACGTTCCAGGGGCGCGTCGCCGCCTTCGATCTGGGCACCGGCCAGCCGCTCTGGGAACGCGATCTGTCGTCACACGCGGGCATCGGGATCGGCCGGCGCCTGGTCTACGTCACCGACGAGCAGGGTCACGTCTGGGCGTTCGATCGCGGCAACGGCTCATCGCTGTGGCGGCAGGACGGGCTTGAGCGCCGGCAAGTAACCCGACCCGTCGAGTTCGGGGACTACGTCGTGGTCGCGGACTTCCAAGGCTACGTTCACTGGCTCGGCACCGGTGACGGCCGTTTCGCCGCCCGGGTCCGCACCGGCGGCAGCGCGGTGCGCGCCCCCGCGGTGGCCGGCGAGACCGCCGTGTACGTCCTCGGCGAGAGTGGCAGACTCACCGCCCTCACCCTCCCCTGACTGCCGGCGCCCCGGCTTCGCGGGCCGGCAAGAGACTGCGAATCGGCGCCGGACCCGCGGCATGTTACCCACGATTGCGCTCGTCGGCCGCCCGAACGCCGGCAAGTCCACCCTGTTCAATGCCCTGACCCGCACCCGGGACGCCCTGGTCGCGGACCTGCCGGGACTGACCCGGGACCGGCGTTACGGCTACGTGCGGATCCAGGGACGCGATGCCGTCGTGGTCGATACCGGCGGCCTGATCGACGACGGCGATCCGATCTCGAAGCTCATCTCCGACCAGGCCGCGCTCGCGATCGAGGAGTCCGGCGTGGTGGTGCTGGTGCTCGATGCGCGGGCAGGCCTGACCGGTGCGGACCAGCGCATCGCGGATCGGCTCAGACGCCGCGGCAAGCCGGTGGTCCTCGCCGCCAACAAGGTCGACGGGCTCGACGAGACCGTCGCCGCCGTCGACTTTCACGCGCTCGGCCTCGGCGAGCCGGTCCCGATTGCGGCGGTGCACCGGCGGGGCATCGGCCGCCTGACCGCAGCACTGGCCGCGATGCTCCCCCGAGGAGAAGCGCCGCCGGCCGCACGCCGCGGCGACGGCATTCGGGTATGCATCATCGGGCGGCCCAACACCGGCAAGTCCACCCTCGTCAATCGGCTCACCGGAGAAGCCAGGGTGCTCGCGCACGACGCGCCGGGCACCACCCGCGACAGCGTGGAGGTGCCCTTCGAGCACCGCGGGCGGCGTTACGTCCTGATCGACACCGCGGGGATCCGGCGGCGTTCGCGGGTATCGAAGGCGGTCGAGAAGTTCAGCGTCGTCAAGTCGCTCGAAGCAATCGCGGACTCCGACGTCGCGATCGTCCTGCTCGATGCGGACATCGGGATGAGCGACCAGGATGCGTCGCTGCTCGGGCTCGTCCTCGACGGCGGACGGGCCCCGGTGGTCGCCGTCAACAAATGGGATCTGCCGACGGGCGAAGCTCGCGCCGCATTGAAGGCCGACGTCCGGCGCAGGCTTTCCTTCGCACCCTTCTGTCCGATGTGCCGCGTCTCGGCGCTGCACGGCGCCGGCCTCGGCGAGCTCCTGCGCAACGTCGATGCCTGCCATCGCTCGGCGTTTGCCGAGCTCACCGCGTCCGGCCTCACGCGCGAGCTCGAACGCGCGGTCGAGCACGCTCCGCCGCCTCTGGTGCGGGGCCGCAGGATCAAGCTCCGCTACGCGCACCAGGGGGGAGCGAATCCTCCCGTCATCGTCGTGCACGGCAACCGGACGGATCTCGTCCCGGCCTCCTACCGGCGCTACCTCGCGGGGCGCTTCCGCTCCGCGTTCGCCCTGGTCGGGACCCCGCTACGCATCGAATTCCGCACGGGAGAGAATCCGTTCAAGGGCAGGCGAAACACGCTGACCCCCCGCCAACGCCGGCGGCGGGACCGCTTGCTGCGCCATGCCGCGCGCCGCCGCCGGTAAAGCCCGGCGGCGGCAAGGGGGGACGAGCTATTCGATCTGCTCGTGAAGCACGGTGAGGATTCGAGATACGGCCGGGCTCTCTTCGCGCTTCCCGCCCGGGTCGAGCACGACGACCCGGGCCGCCGCCGGGGTCTCCTCGATCACGCGAACGACGTAGGCACCCTCTCCCTGCCTCTCCTGCTCTTCCTCGTCGTCGTTCCCCCAGAACTTCAGACCGGAGAGCCATCCCTTGCTCTCGCCCGGCGCGCGGTCCGCAGGGGCGGCGGCATGGCGCACGAAGAACAGCCCCCGCGAACGATCACGGTCTTCGACGACGAACCCGGCACGGTCGAGGGCAAGGCCGGTGCGCCGCCATGCGCGCGAAAAGCCCTCGTCGATGACGAGAGCCGTCGTGCGGCCGTCCTCGATCACGAGACGCGCGCGCGTCTCGCGAGGGGGGGCACTCCCGGCAATCAGCGCGTCCACGCTCTGCTCGTCCGCCCCGAGGAAGATCATCAGCCGGGAGAGCATCTCCGCTTCGAGTCCGGGGTCGTTCGGGCGGGGCTGCCAGACGGTCCGGCCGAGGCCCTCCCGCTGCGCATCCTGGCTCTCGTCGCCGACCACGATCTGCTCGGCGCCACGATGGGAGATGTAAATTTCGGTGGTGCCGGGCTCGGTCCCGCGCTCGATCCGGGTCCGGTACTGGTCGCGGACCGCCACCCCGTAGAGCGCATCGGAGATTCTGCGGACCATTCTCTTGAGAGCACCCGCGGGGAGCGACGTGTGCTTCTCCGCCCAGTCCGTCTCCATGACCCCGACGTCCGGCTCCTCGGTCTTGAGGGAGAACCCCTGCCCGGTCCAGAAGTCGCGAAGCCGGGGCCAGGCCTCATCCGGCTTCATCGCCACGACCAGCCAGCGCTGGTCACCGCTACGCTCGATCCTGGCATTGTCGATCTCGGGCAGGACCGCGGGCCCGGACCCCGCCCCGACACTTCCCGCGCCACTCGCATACCGCGAGTACGTGGCGTCGACACCGGGTATCTGCAGCGAATCCCGGATTGTGGAGCTCGACAGATCGGGGGGAATCTCGAGTGGCGCCTCACTCCTGCTGGACTTGTAGGACGGCTGCCGGTCGGGAAACACGTCTTCCAGGGTTCCGGAACAGCCGCCGACGAGTACGGCGCCGACAGCCAGGACCCCGCCGAGCACCGCACCGCGCACCCTTCGTCGCCGTGCCCCGATTGTGAGTGCCGCCATGTCGCCCTCGGCCAGGATGATTCCGCGGAAGATAATGTCTCATGCTACGTCGATACTTGCCATCTCACAACGCCCGTGTCAGGAGTTGTCAGGAGCCCGTAGTCTGTCCGGTGTAGTAGCACGTCGATTGTCCGGTTTCATGGAGTCCCTTGAGGAGGTGCCCCATGAGACGGACGGAGCTGCTACAGGAGGTGCGGAAGATGCGATTCGAGGAGGCCTACGGAGGCTGGCAGGAGAGGCGACTGACCCAGGAGGAGGCGGCGCATGGTCGGGAAAATGGCCACCGGTGACGGTCGCGAGCAGTACGCGCAACGCAAGTGGCTGTCCGAAGCGCCCAATGGCTGGATCAAGGAAGTCCTTGGATTCCGGCGGTTCAGTGTGCGGGGCCTGAACAAGGCGTGAGGGGAATGGGACTTGGTGTGCCCGGCGCTGAAACATCAACGGCAGCCGCCGGGACGCTCGACAGCCGCGCTGCCCTCTCGATGCCGCAGGGTTGCTCTGCCATATGGTACAGTACCGTAGAGCTTGGCTCGGGGGGACGGCCTTGAATCCTCATGGCAGCGATGCAGGGTGGTCAGCGTTTCTGATACGCACATCCCGTAGCGTTGTTTCGCTTTGTGCGGCGGCGTTTCTTGGATGGCACGCCGTCGCTGCCATGCTCGCCCTCATGACACCAGGCTTCCTGCCCTCCGATCGAGGCGTGACGGCACACCTCAGCATCATTGAACCGGAATCTACTGCCGGTGGGAGTGGAGCCGGGAGACTTTGGCGACCGATCTTCGGACGCTCGTCTACCGTAGCCTTGCCCTCCAGCCAAGCCTACTGGCTACAGGGGGTATTCTCTCAATCCAATGGCGAGGGCTACGCTCTCATCGCGGAGAAGGACGAGCCTCGTCTATTCCGAACGGGAGACATGCTGCCTAACGGCGAGAGACTTCTCTCGCTTGACGACGAGAGTGTAATCATCGAAGCGCGCCAAGGTCGCGAGCGCATCATACTGGTTCAAGAAGTACCCTTGATGCCACCACCGGCCGCTGGGCTCGTTGCGGAGAGAACCGACGTGGCGCCTGTCGTCGCAAGCGATCGGGAAATAAACGTGGGAGCCAACGACCGGCATATCGCCTCAGGCCTCGCTCAAGCCATGTACAAAGGACTCCACACATCGCCTATCCGGATGGACACGGGTGAGCGTGGACTTCACATTGATCAGCTACTGGGAAATCCGATGGTTCGTTCCCTCGGCCTATCGCCTGGCGACGTCATCATATCGATCAACGATCGACCGGTTGCAGGTCTGGGAGTATATGAATCGCTCCTCTCGAACCTCAAGGGCGCCGAAGAACTGAAGATCGAATTCGTACGCGATCGGCAGCGCGGTTCTACAATCATTCCGCTTCCAAAGGGCTAACGTCTTCCGATGAAAACTCTCGGATTGGTACGGGCCGCTACGTTCGGAATCATGTTCATCGTACTCTTGCTCTCCGAGTCCTTGCAACCCGCGGCCGCTCAACGAACAGGTGCCCTCAATCTGAGAGATGCCGACCTCTCCGCGCTGATCGATCTCGTGGCACAGGTGACGGGACGCAACTATATCGTCGACCCACGGATAGAGGGCAGGATTACGGTGGTCTCGTCCGGAGAAGTTTCTTCGCAGGAGCTCTATCAGATATTTCTCAATGTCCTGGATATCAATCGGTACACGATCGTCGAAGGCGAAGGAGCGGACCGTATCGTACCCCTGCGATTTGCCCGCGATCTGCTGCCGAACACCGACACTCAGGGACGGGGTGGTTTCGAGACACGAGCGATTCGCGTCGAGCATGTTTCAATTGACGAGTTGCTTCCCCTGGTGCGGCCTCTGCTGCCGGGCGAGGCGGTGCTCTCCGCCTTTCCTCCCGGCAGGTTGCTGATTGTGTCCGATCGCGCGGTCAATCTGTCGCGCATCGAGAGAATGATCTCCCGGATCGATCAACCGCGGCATCGTGAAATCGAAACGATTCTACTGGACAACGCCCTCGCCGAGAATCTTGTCGCCACTTTCGAATCACTGGGACTTCTGAACCCCGGCGTCTCGGCCGTCGCCGATATCCGTTCCAATGCGCTTCTCATCAGTGGGCCTGACGCCTTTCGCGATCAGATCCGCGCTCTCGTGAAAGATCTCGACAGACCTCGGGGAGCGAACGACGTGACCGCAGTCCAGTTGCGCTATGCCGACGCGAACAAGCTCGCGACCGTGATCTCGCAGCTCTTCACTCGCGGCGCAACGGCTGGTGCAGTGGATTCAACCAATTCGAGCGCCGCTGGCCGCGTCTCGGTAGTGGCGGACGCGCGCACCAACATGCTCTTGATCCTTGCGCCACCCGATCTCCTGCCGGCGATGATTCAGGCGGTCCGTCAGCTCGATACTCGGCCCAGCCAGGTACTGATTGAGGGTCTGATTTTCGAGATGTCGGTAAATCGGTTCGTCGATCTCGGAGTGCAATTCGGAGCACTGGCCGAAGATTCCCTGGTGGGGGGAATCCAGTTCTCAACCCGAAGCCGTCCGGGTCTCTCGAGCCTTGCCGCCTCACTGCTTGCCGGAAACGTGCCCGACCCCGGCGACGGAATCGCTCTCGGATTAAGGAGAGGCAACGTAGTAGCTTTCATTACGGCCCTCGCCCGCGATTCCACGACCAACATCCTGGCAACGCCGGCGATCATGACCCTCGACAACGAGGCAGCCGAAATCGTCGTTGCCCAGACCGTTCCGTTCGTGACCGGACGATTCTCAACCGTCGGAGATGACGAAACACCCGAAAATCCCTTTCAGACCATCCAGCGCGAAGACGTCGGTCTGACACTTCGTGTTACGCCGCAGATATCCGCAGCCGATACGGTGCGCCTGACCATCGAGCAGGAGGTATCGAATCTGACCACCCGCGCATCCGCAGCAGGGGGAGAAATCACCACTCGACGGGCGATCAACACGAACGTCGTGGTTGGCAACGGCAACCTGATCCTGCTCGGAGGGTTGCTCCAGGAGGAGTCATTCAACGAGTTCGGCCGTGTGCCCGGGCTGGGCGATATTCCGATCCTTGGAGCACTTTTCCGCGCAAAAAGCTCGGACAATACAAAGCGAATCCTGCTTCTGCTGTTTCGTCCAAAAATCGTACGCAGCAATACCGTGGCGAAGCGGGTCACGGAGAGGCGATACAATGAGGCCCGGGCTGCCGAGAGAGATTTCCTGCGGGAATTGGACCCACGCCTGCCGAGGCCGATGATCTCTTCGTTGCCTCCGCTCGAGCCTCCGCTCGGCGCCCCCTTTTCCTCGGATTCATCTGCGGCGGAGACATCCGGTTTTCCGCCTTTACCTCCGCGGCTGCTTTTCCCCGTTCCGGACCGATGAACTTGCCCGTTTCCTCAACGAGGCGCCTGCCTTTCGCCTTTGCACGCCGGTGCGGAGTACTGGAAGACCTGACCGTTTCCTCCGATGGCTCGGTTCGCGTTCTGGCACGCACCGATAGCGATGACGACTCCTGGCGCGAAGCAAGGCGTTTCCTCGGCAAGCCGCTCAGGATCGCCTTCTACGACGCCAGCACCTTCGACGAGCTGCTGACCCGCGCCTATCGTGAAGAGACCGAACGGAGCGATGACCCGGCCGACACACTGTCATTTGAAGCAGAAGATGACCAGGCGATCGGTCCTCGCGACCTCTTGGAGGACGATGTCGAGGCACCGGTGATCCAGCTTGCGAATGGTCTTGTCCGCGAAGCTCTCAAGCTTGGAGCTTCGGATATCCACGTGGAGCCTCTCGAAGGTAGCCTGCGTGTTCGGTTCCGTGTCGACGGCGTGTTGCGCACGGCACTCGAGCGTCCCGACGTGCCCGTCCGCCGGGTCGTCTCGCGTTTCAAAGTGATGGCCGGCCTCGATATCGCCGAGCGGCGTCTTCCCCAGGACGGCCGCATGAGCTTGCGCCTCGGCGGCCGGAGCATCGACGTACGGGTTTCCTCCTTGCCTTCGCAGTATGGGGAACGCGTGGTCCTGCGGCTTCTCGACCGCAGCGCCGAGCTGCTCTCCTTCGACCAGATTGGACTTGCGCCCAACCAGAAGGCCGCACTCGATCAGATGATAGCGAAGACCAACGGCATCGTCCTCGCCACCGGTCCCACCGGTAGCGGCAAGACCACCACCCTGTATACCCTGATGCAGCGACTGAACGACATCGGACGCAACATCATGACCGTTGAAGATCCGGTGGAGTACGATCTTCCGGGAGTTAGCCAATCGCAAGTCAACGGCAAGATCGGAATGGGATTCGCGGAAAGCTTGCGAGCCATTCTTCGCCAGGACCCTGATGTCATCCTCGTCGGGGAGATCCGTGACAGTGAGACGGCGCGTATCGCGGTACGCGCTTCGATGACCGGTCACCTCGTATTGTCTACACTCCACACCAACACCGCGGCAGGCGCTATCACGCGGCTTGTGGATCTCGGCGTCGAGCCATTCCTGCTGAAATCGACACTTCGTGGCGTTGTCGCGCAACGGCTGGTACGCCGCCTTTGCCCCGGGTGCAGTCGGCAGGCAACGACGACGGAGGCCGACGCTTCCTGGTTGGCCCGTTGGAAGGTGGAAGCTCCCGAGAGCCTGTCGACTCCCGGGGAGGGGTGTATCGGCTGTGCAGGCCTCGCCTATCGCCACCGGCTGGGGGTTTACGAAATACTCGAGATAGGAGGAAGGATACCCGAGATGATCCGCGCCGGAGCTTCCGAGAGCGATATCCAGGCGGAAGCCATGCAGCCGGATGAGCACATCTTCGCTCACGCACTTCGCGCCGTTGCCCGCGGCGAAACCAGCCGGGAAGAAGCGGTGCGTGCGGTCGCTGACAGCACATGACGGCATATTCCTACACCGCCTATACGAACTCGGGGCAGCGCCGCCGCGGAGTACTGGTCGCCGACAGCGAGACCCACGTGCGCGAGATACTGTCACGGCAGGAGCTCTTCCCGGAGGAGATTCATGCCACCGAATCCAGCGTACCCGGGAAGCGCCGTCGCCCGGGTTTCCCGGTGTCCGGCCGCCTGCGACGCGAGGACCTGGTGCTCTTCACCCGTCAGTTGGCGGTGCTGCTCGATGCCGGTCTGCCGGTCGATGCCGCGCTGGAGATGATCATGCAATCCGAGAGCGGATCTGCGGTCAAGCGTCTGGCGGCGAGGTCGAGCGCTCGCATACGCGAGGGCCAGAGCCTCGCCCGTGCACTGCGGGCGGAGGAGGGCGCGTTGCCCACCTATTTCTGTGCCGCAGTCGCGGCCGGTGAGCGTAGTGGCGCGCTTGCGGAGGTGTTCGAGACGCTGGCGGAGTTCGCCGAAACCCGCCGCACGGAAACGGGCAAGATCGCGAATGCGCTTCTCTATCCCGCCTTCGTTGCCAGCGTAGCGGTGATCGTGGCCGCTATTCTGGTAATTCATGTCGCACCCGAGATCGTTGCAATGCTGCAGACCGCCGGCCAACCGTTACCGCTCATCACCGAGTTCACCATCGGAGTCGGTGCCTTCATTCATACCCATTGGATTTCGTTGGCCGCCGCTGGCGTACTGGGACTCCTGGGCGCACGGGTCCTGACCAGAGCATCAACCACGCGCCGACACTGGGAGCGGCTGGTACTCCGGCTTCCCGGCGTAGGACGGCTGGTCCGGCTGTCCGCTGCGGCGCAGTACTTGAGGACCCTTGCGCTGGTTCTGACGAGCCGATTGCCGGTCGTCGAGGCGACCCGGTGCGCAGAAGAGGCCATAGTCAACGGCTTGCTCCGCGAGGAGGCCGCCGCCGCCCACAACATGCTCGAGTCCGGTCATCCGCTTGCCGCCTGCCTGCGAAAGATTTCCGCGCTTCCTCCCATCACCATACGGCTCATCGACAGCGGGGAGAAATCGAGCCGGCTCGCGGTCATGACCGAGCGGGCGGCGTGGATGGCAGAGGAGCGTTTCAACGCGGATATGAACAGAATCTCCACCCTGCTCGAACCGGTTCTCATGCTCTTGATAGGCGTTCTGGTCCTGGCCATCGTGCTCTCCGTGCTGTTGCCGATCTTCGATCTTCAGACGGCATTCGGCCCTTGACGATCATGCGCCGGCGTATCCTCGTGCGGCCGCCCGGAGCTCCTCGCCTCGCAGCCGTTCGGGTCTCGCATGAATCATCGTCCCCGGTCTCGACCATGGGCAGCCAGGCAGCCTTGCAATCCGATGAGTGACTGATACGATGATATGTGGGCCGTTGCGAAGGGGATGAGCAGTCGGACGCCTTCCGGAACGGCGGAGAGGACGGCCCGGCGAGTCCCGTGATTGGCAAGGTGCAGTGTTCGATAGACGTCTTCGCGCCACGCCGGGAAGATTGGAGTCGGACTTGCCGACAAGCTCGTGAAGGAACAGTTCATGCGATCGATTCCCGGTGCCGGATTTGAAAGCAGGCTCAAATCCACGAAGTGCCACATCATGCTGGCGGCGGCGTTCTTCCTGGCGGCGGCGGCCGGCTGCAACAGCGGCTCGCCCACCGGCCCCGACGTGGCCGGCACGCAACGAGTGCCCATCGACGGGGAAAAGAGTATCGCCCTCTCGGGCATGGCGGACGCACAAAGATGGGCCCTCTTGTACTATGAAGCGAGCAGCTATCCCGCGAACGTAGATGAATCCGGTCCTTTCACCCTGGAGCTGCTGGATCGGAGCGGGTCCGTGATTTACCGGACGACGTTCCATCGCCACCAGGTGGCGGACTATGGGAACGGCGAGCTTTACGGGTGGGCGATGCGGATACCGATTCCGGGGAGTCCCATCGGAGGGATCCGGATCCGGGACGAATCGGGGAATCTTCTACTGCACGCCGAGCCACCGTTCGGAACGACGTCCGGATCCACGGAGTAGCCGAGCGACCCGCACCCCCATCCCTGGCATCATCAAGAAGCCACCTGCCGGGTCGCGGCTCGAGTCTGCGGAAGTGATCTGCCCGGGAAGGCAGAGGGTGTCCATTCGAGCTTGCGGGAAGCTCCGGAGTGGAGGGAGCGGCACCCGGGGCTTCGTCTTGATCGAGTTGCTGGTGGTCATCGCGATCCTCGCGGTCGTCGCGGTGGGCGCGGTGTTTTCGGCCCTCGAGAGCGCGGACGCAAAACCGTGGAACACGGCATCGGGTTTGGAGCAGGCGATTCGTTTCGCTCAGGACGAGATGCTCTATACAGGCCGCATCTTCGGGGTCGCTTTCGCTGAAGGCTCATGGGGTTTGCTGCGCTTTCGCCCTGGGGTCCGCGATTGGGTGCCCGTGGCCCCCGAGCATCCCTTCTCGGCAGGACACTGGCCCGGGACGATGACCGCCCGGCTCCGGATCGAGGGCCGTTCCGTCGTGCTGAGATCCAGTCTGAAGGAGACGGATCGCCCGGATGTCTTTCTGTTGCCCGACGGACGAATATCGGCGTTCGAGTTCCAGCTTTCCACGTCGGATGGCCGAATCGCGTCCTGCGGGATCGACCCCGACTCCGGCTTCGATTGCGGCACGGGTCGATGAACGCCGCGCCATTGCGCGCTCGGGGATTCACACTGGTCGAAGTGGTGGTCGCGGTCGCGATGCTCGCGGTCGCGGTGCTCGCAGTCTTGCGTACGGCCGACCAGATGGTTCGTACAGTGGAGGGGGTCAGGAGCCGGACCTTCGCCCATTGGGCCGCGATGAATCGTGCGGAGGAGCTGCGGATGTTCGGGTCCGCTGCGCTCGGTAACGGCGCGGGGCCGGAAACCATCGGTGGGATCGAGTGGGCGGTAAGCGAAGAGTCCTCACCGGCTCCCCTTGGTCTGGTCCGTGTCGAGATCCACGCGACCGCCGCAGACCAGCCCGGTGCGATGTTCGTTACCTGGTTGCCCCGGCAAGAAAAAGAGAGCCGATGAGACGCGAGGCAGGCTTTACGTTGCTCGAGCTCGTCGTGGCGGTTGCGATCTTTGCTACTCTGGCACTCATGGCATATCAGGGTTTGGCGGCGACCCTCTTCGCCAGCGCCAGGATCGCCGAGAGCCAGGCGCGAATCGCCGCGCTGCAGCGTGCGGTCGCGCGGATGACCCGGGACGTAGCCGCCATTGCACCGCGCCCGATCGGCCTCGAAGGTGGCAAGCTGTCCCCCTCGCTCATCGTCTCCGATGAGGGGCGCCGTATCGAGTTTACCCGTGGCGGGGTGGCGAATCCCATGAGCGCGCCTCGGTCGGGCTTTCGGCGGATCGCCTATATCGTCGATGAAGAGGGGGAAGCCGATGGTCGACTCGTGCGTCTGGTCTGGGACGCGCTCGATCGGCCCGGAGGAGCCTCCGAACCCACGGGGACCGTCCTGCTCGATGATGTATCGGGTCTACGAGTGCGCGTCTGGACGAAGGACGCGGGCTGGCTCGAGGAATGGCGGCCCGAGCTCCAGCCCGAATCGGCGGGTCCGCTCCGCTCCGCGCTTCCGGTGGGCATCGAGCTCACGCTCCGCCTGCCGCAGGAAGGAATCGTGCGGCGAGTCGTGGCGTTGCAGTGATGCAACCGCGTGCGCCGCGCGGGACGGCTCTTCTCAATGCCCTGATCGTGCTTGCCGCCATTGCCGCGCTGTCCATTACCCTCACCCGGCGTGACGTGGAGTTCATGGCTCGCTTCGATTTGATGACCCACTCCAACCAGGCATGGCATCAGGCGCTTACCGCCGAGAGGTTGGCCAGCTCCCTCCTCGAGCAGGACTGGTGGAACGGCGTCGTTGACCACCCGGGCGAAGCATGGGCAACCACGGAGCAGGTTTTCGAGATGGAAGGGGGAGTCGTCAGCGGCCGGATCGTCGACCTCCGGGGCCGGCTCGATCTGAACACGATGGCGAGCCGAAAGGGGGAAGCCCCCGACTCCGATGCGCTGGCGCGGCTCCAGCGGCTGCTCGAGGACGCAGGCGGCAATGCAGGGCTGGCGGATCGGATCGCCGAATGGGTGTCGCCACCCGACGCCGACATTCCAGGAGCGGCGGGCGCGGCGGCCTATCGGGCGGCGGGCCTCCCTCACCGGCCCCCATTTCGCCCGATGGCCGCTCCGAGCGAGCTGCGCGCCGTCGTCGATATGCCGGCGGCGGTCGCGGACAGATTGATCGGCCAGGTAGCGGCGCTCGATGGCTCGGGGAAGATCAACATCAACACCGCCACTGATGCCGTACTGGCCGCGCTCGCACCGAATCTCACGCCGGCGGAGATCGACTCCGTCAAGCAGCAACGGCGAAGCCAGCCCTTCAGCTCACGCGAGGACTTTCTCGACAGGGCAGCGGACTTTCTGAATCCCCTCGCGCTCGAAGCATTCGCGTCCGCGCCGCTCGTGGTTGCATCGGACTGGTTCATGATCGAGGTGGAGGCTCATGCTGGCCGCGGCATGGCCCGGCTCTTCTCGGTGGTCCATCGCTCCGCCGAGGACGGGACGGCGGTGCTTCGGCTGCGGGTGGACGGATCGCCGTGAGGAAGGACCATGTTCCCGAGATATTCTGCGGCGCCGCAACCGGCGAGGATGCGCCGTCGGGCGACGAGGCCGCGGCGGCAGGCGGCGCCCGCCTGGCCTGGGTCCCCGGTGAACGCGCTCCCGCGTTGCGCTTCCGCGCACCCAGAATCCAACGTGCAAGTACGAGCACGCTGCAACGCATCGCCTTCCACGCCCTCCACGACAAGGTAGCCGAACCGATGGCCGCCATTCGTTACGCCGTGCCATCCGGCGGGATCGGCGCCTCCGGCGACGGTGCCCTCGCGATCATCGCGGATGCCGCCGAGACGAACGCATGGCTCGAAGAGGCCGAGCGCGGCGGATGGTCCTGCGCCGCGCTGCTACCCGATTATCTCTCGCCGCCATGGAGGCCCGGGATATGGACCGTCGAGGCGACCGCGGACCGGACGGTGGTACGGTTCGAGCGATTCGAGGGCTTCTCTGCCGAACCCGAACTCGCCCGGGCGGTACTCACCCGCCGGCTCGCCGAAGGAACACCCGAGACGGTGTTGCTGCTTGCCGCGCCGGACGCGGACACCGGAGAGCTGGAATCGATCTTCGAGGCCGCGGGGGTCGCCGTCCGCCGCCGCCCTGATGATCCGGCTTTCGGCGATCCACTGCCGGCGAGACTCGTTTGGCGGGAGCGGGAAGCGTCACTCGTTCCCCCGCCCGCCGGAATACTCGGCCCTCTTCGGCCATGGGGCGCGCCGGCCATCCTCGTCCTCTTTGCACTGCTGGCCTGGGCCGCGCACGTCACGGTCGATCTCCGCCGCAGCTCGGCCTTGGCGGACGGTTTCGCCGGGCGCACGGTGGCCCTTTTCCGCGAGGCGATCGACGCTGACGCGCCCATTGTCGATCTCCGCATCCAGACCGGACGGCGGTTGGATGCGCTGAAGACGGTGTCTCGGGGAGACGGATTCCTGGAGCTGCTGTCGCGGGCCGAGGTGCCGTTGTCCGCCCCGCGGGTGACCGTGAACGGATTGCATTTCCGGGACGGGGACGGGTTGAGAGCCGAGGTCGTCATTCCCGACTTCGCCGCCCACGATGCCTTGGTCGCGGCTCTGGCCGACACCGAACTTTCGGTGGAGGTGGTCCGCTCGGGCGCGACGGCCGGGGAGGGAGTACGAAGCATCCTGCTGCTGCGAATCGGGAGACGATGATGGCCGGGCTGCGGGCACGTCTGCTCGACGGCATCGAGAAGGGTGCCTCCGGCCCGAACAGGCTGCGCCCGCGTGGCGTGGCGGACTTGCTTGAAAGGCTTACGGTACGAGAGCGCACCCTGCTCATCGTGACGGGTGCGGTGGCGCTCTTGGCGGTGTTCTTGCTGGGAGTGATCGAGCCGCTCACGGCAGCGCGGCGCGCAGCCGCCGAGCGGATGGTCCTCGAACGTGAGCTCCTCATCTGGATGGAGGCACGGGCGGCGGAAGTGCGGGCTGCCCTTGCCGCCGATCAGGGGAGTCCGGCGGACGGACCCGTAGTGGTGACGCTGAGTGAAGTCGAGAAGAGCTTGAGGCGCTCGGCGCTGCACGGCGCACTGGCCGGGTTGGCCCCGACCGAGGACGGCGGCCTCGAAGCCGATTTCACGGCCGTTTCCTATACGGGGCTGATCGCTTGGCTCGAGCAGCTCGACGAGCGGCTCGGCTATCGCGTCGAGGAAGCCCGGATCGATACCGCCGAGGACCTCGATCACGTACGTGCGAAGATACGCGCACGGCCGAAGCGCCGCTCATGAAAGACAGGGGGGCGGGTCTCCTGATGGCATTCGCCCTCACCGCCGGTGGGGTGACGTCATTCGCCGTCGGCGTGCCGGCCGGAATCGTGCGTGCCACGCTTGACGACGGCGCACCCGGGGTGCTGCACTACGTCGCGGCCGATGCGAGTCTTGCCGCCGGGCGGTCCGAGGGGGTTCGGTTCGCCGGTGCGCCGATCGTCTTCCAATGGCGCTCGCTCGTTCCATCCCTGGTACCGCCCGCAGCCGTGGCGCGGGTCGAGATGTCGGCCACGGGATTCGAGGCGGATGCGACGCTCCGCTACGCCCCGCTTTCGGGTAGCTGGCAGGTCTCGAGGGCCGCCTTCCGCATCGATTTCGTACGGCTGCCCGAACCATGGCGTTCCGGGCTCTTCACGCCGGCCGGATCGGCGACGGGCGTTCTCGCGGTGTTGCATTTCCCCGCGTTGGGCGCTCCCCCGAATACTGCGGAGGGTTCGATGACTTGGCATGACGCGGCCTTGCACGGTCCGGACGGCATGGGCTTCGGCACCGTGAGGATTGATCTCGATATGCTTTCCCCGGAGTCGCTCGTAGCGACGATCACCAACGAAGACGGTGACTTCGAGGCAACGGGCGAGGCACGGCTCGACGCGGACGGCGATCTGAGCGTGGATCTCGTCGTCAGGCCGCG
This sequence comes from uncultured Gammaproteobacteria bacterium, assembly GCA_958295465.1. Taxonomy (GTDB): domain Bacteria; phylum Pseudomonadota; class Gammaproteobacteria; order HK1; family HK1; genus HK1. The sequence continues at coordinate 3,495,981 of OY282353.1, read as the reverse complement.
TAACGCCACGGTATCGGCTCTGGCGCCCCCTTTCTCGTCCCTCGGAGCCCCCGAGGGGGACGGTGGATGGCGTGTCAGTCACGTATTCACGGGATTCTTCGCATCTTCGGGCGGCTGACCGTCGGCGGCCGGGGCAGGTGGCCGGAGCCCGCAGAGGCCAGGGCTCCCGGCTGGAGCAACCGATGGACGGGAGCCGGCGCCCGGTGGCGTTGGCGTTGGCGAGGGCAAGGTAGTGCAGGAGACGGGGAATTGACGTTGGCCAGGTGCGGGCACCGGGATGAGCAGGGTTTCTCCTTGCTGGAGCTCATGATCGTCGTAGTTATCTTGAGCATACTGGCGCTCACGATCGTGCCGCGCGTGATTGACCGTCCCGACCAGGCCCGGGTCGCGCGGGCGAAGCAGGACGTCGCCACCCTCGCGAGCGCGCTCAGGCTGTATCGGCTGGACAATTTCATCTACCCGACGGTGACCCAGGGATTGCGTGCGCTGGTCGAGCGGCCCGATGCGGAGCCGATACCGCCCAATTGGGCTCCCAACGGTTACATCGATCGCTTGCCGAAGGATCCGTGGGGGCGTGACTATCTGTATCTCTACCCGGGAACACGGGGTGAGATCGACGTGTTCAGCTACGGGGCGGACGGACGGACGGGAGGCGCCGGGAGCGACGCCGACATCGGCAACTGGTTCGCTGAATAGCGAAGGGTGCGTAGAGCGGGGAAAGGCGGGGGTTCTGCCGGGAATACAGTTCGCGCCGGAAGGGGGTACGAGAGGGGGCGGCTCGTCTACCGCTCGGGATGCTCGCTCGACCCCGGCGCCACGGAGCCGGCGTCCCATCCGGCCGATCCGCTTCCATCGGAACGCGCCTTCGATAGAAGAGGCCGGGCGGCTTCGAGCACCGCCACGTCGGAAAACTCCTGTTCGATGTAGGCGGCGCGGCGGGCGGCGGTCTCATGGTCGCGTCGGTCGAGATCGGCGCTCAGCCGGCCGAGCTCGATCATGGCCAGCTCGCGACGTATCTCCCGCATCCGCTGCGTGAGAAGTCGGATGGTCTCCGGTTCCGGACTCGACGCGCTCGTAGCGCGAAGGGTCTCGTACGCGTCCCGCAACAAACCCTCCGTTTCCCCACCGCCGCCATCGACCGCGGCGGCGGCCTTTGCCGCCTCATGGCCCGCGACCCCGATCACGATCTGCGCGTGGTGGGCATCTTCGTCGCTCACGGCCGCGACGAGGGCCGTCTCGGCCTCGGCGAGCGCCCCCGCGTAGTCACCGGTGCGCAGCAGGGCGTGCGCCCGCTCGATGCGCAACGCCCCCGCAAACGAGCGGGTCTGCCCCATGGCGAGCATGGCCCGGTAGCGTCGCGCGGCTTCGTCGTAGCGCCCGCTCTCAAACGCCGCGCGAGCCTCTGCGTAGCCCGTCCTGACCGTGTCGTCGATGTCCGGGCCCCGGGCCGGGCCGGCACAGCCCGCAGCCGCGAGCACCAACAGCACCGGAACCGCCGTTCCCATGCGATGCCGGAAGCAGTCCGCCCGGGCCATCGTTTTGCGGTCCACTCGCTCCCGGACCGTCAAGAGACCGGCGGCCCCCTCCGCCCGCCCGGACGAAGGAGGGCCGCGATCTTCCCCTCAGGCCTATCGCTGAGGCAACGAGGCATTCATCAATACGCCGCCGGCTTCGCTCGTGATCCGCACCGCGGCAGCCGGCCTCCCGGGCATCGGGACCCGTACCGCCCATCCATAGAGTCCTGGCCGGTGGTCTACCTCGAAGCGCTCGATGTTCACTTGGTGAAGCGAGGTTCCACTATGGTCGTACAACGACAGCGAGAAGGGCCCGGCCCCTGCATGTGGGGGATACTCGCTGTCGCCGCGGCTCAGTATCCCCCACTCGCCGTCCGAAGTCGCCCAACCGGAGAGCGCGAGGCTTGGCCCTTGGGAAGCTGCAAGTCCTCCTCCATAGACGTAACCGAGTCTAATCCGGCTGTCGAGTACCTTCTCGTAGTTGTAGTCGGAGATGAGGTACGGGCGGCAATACGACATCAAGTCGTAGCGGCACGGATCGCCTCGATCATCAGGTTCGCATCTCCGCCTGCGATCCTGATCGGGAACGGGAGTGATGGTCCTGCCGTCCGCGAATGAAAAGACTTTCCGGGGCCCGAGGCCTGCCAAAGGATAGGGGTAATTGGGGTCAGGGTTAGCCACGGACCCACACGGCGCATGGCTCACTCCAAAATTGTGGCCGAGCTCATGTGCAACTGTCTCATAGGTGTCTGCAAGACATGCTGCATTGCCTCCTAGAAGCACACTGGACACTGCGGCCAAGAGTTTCTGCGGCGGAACGAGCGAGATGTTTGGTGTAAATCCGATGCCCAGAGCTCCGAGGCAAGTGCCATCCTCCTTGGGGAGAATCCCGTGATAGTATTCATCCCTTGTATCTCCTCCCTCAGTAAGCCAGATTTGCTGCAATTCAAAAAGAGCCCTGCACTGGCGAGCCCCGTCGCCGCTCCGTGAGAGGCACCTTGGGTGGGCAGTACCGCCCGCTTGAATTGCATCCTTTACCCTTACGGAGGCGTCCGCCAATGGCCACAGTTCGTGGGTCCTCTGCATATAAGCTCTTGTGTCGATGTTGGGCACTTGACCAGCAAGACTACGCATCGGCACGAACGCGACCTTGAGTACGGGCACGTCCTTCAACGACAGGGAGGACCAAGGTATTCGTACGACTCGGTCGGGGGCATTCACCTCCAAAGCGGCGCCCTCGCGGACACCCCCACCATTGATGTCGATGGCGTAAGAGGACTCCCACTCCCCGGCGCTGACCTGTCTCGTCGAGAGGAGCTGCCCGCTGCCTTCCTGCGTTGCCTCGCTACCGGCGCGGACTGCGAACGTGACTGACGGCCCCTCGCCGGTGGAATGGCTGATACGGAGCTCCATCCGCCCGCTTCGGCCCGCAACGGTGTCGATATGTGAAGTCACTTCATTATCACTGCCGACTCCCGCGGCTATTGGACCCTGATACCATTCGGCCCCCCGGAATCGGGAGGTGCCGGTGACGCCCCCTTCTCCGCAGTTGACGGTGACGTTGATGGTGTTGGAGCGGTTCTTGGGATCGTTGCCGGTGACGGTGACTCGACCCTGCAGGGTGGAGCCGGCTTGGGCTGCCGTACACGTGGCCTCTATGGCATGACTGTTGCGCCGTCCAGCCGAGAGCCTCCCCTCCCCCCTGGCATCGGCTACGGCACCGGAAGAAATGAAGGCATAGGTCAAGGTACCGGTGCCAGCGTTGCGGACCGTAAAGTTCCCGCTCTCGGTACCGGGCGGGGACCCGATGTCGATTGTGATGGAGGTCGGCTCCACACGCATTACTGGTCCCGTGGCAGTACCCCCTCCGTCACCGCCACCGCCGCAGCCACCCAAGAAGACGCCAAAACCCACTGCTACCAGTAACGACCTCATTTGTGTCCTCCCAGATGGACGATAATCCTGACGAGAGGATGCACGAGATTCATTTGGGGTGTCAAGACCCCATGTTAGGAGTGTTAGGAGCTCAAGTTTCGGGTGGAGTTGCCCCGATTATGGCTGAACGTCTCCTCGGTCGCGATGTTTTGTCGCAACGCCCTCGGCATGTTCAGCCGGGCGAAGAAGGACGTCTTGTATGATTTCCTGAAACGTGAGGATATCGATTGGCGCAAGTTCAACATGGGCACGGCGAAGGAGGTCTACAGGCAGCAAGGATTGGGCGACAGTCGTGTGAAGGCATTTGTCCTGGACGACTCCGTCAAGTCCCGGCGCGGCAAGAAGATGGAGGGCGTTTCCAGTCATTATGACCATGTGACGAACCGGCACGTGATGGGGCAGCAGGTATTGACGTTGGGGTTGGCCACGGACGAGACGTTCCTGCCATTGGACTCGCAGCTCTACGTGAGTCGGACGAAGGCGCAGGCGCTCAATCGACCGTACAAGGACAGTCGTAGTGTCGCGGCTCGGAGGTACCGGGAGGCGACGACTCAGGGCAAGCCGGAGATGGGCATCAGGATGATGAGACGAGCGAAGCGCAGCGGTGTGGACGCGGACTACTTGGTGGCGGATGCGTGGTTTGGTACGAAGACGATGATTCGGGCGGCGTATGAGCTTGGGTGTATGTGCGGTGTTGCGGATGAAGAAGGGGTCGATGAAGTTATCGGGTGCGGACGGCGGGTGGAGAGAAACAGCTACTGGATGCGCGGCAGATATATGCCCAAGGCGGTCAAGAGGCGGTGGAGGAAAGTCCGAGGGATGCCTTGGAGGGCGGTTGCGGTGGAGGTGGAGTTGGACGTGTCGGAGGGTCGCCGGAAGCGCCCGGACTGGAAGCCGGTTCAATTGCTGTTCGTTCGTGGTGTGAACGAGCCAGGGGAGGCGGAGGTTGGGAAGAAGGACTGGGCTTTGTTTCTGTGCACTGACGCGAGGCTTGGGATGAGCAAGGTGCTGGAGGTCTATGCGCTTCGTTGGGGGATCGAGGTGTATTTCAAGGAGGCAAAGCAACATCTCGGATTTCTTGTCGAATGCTTGCAAAATCCGAGATCGTGATGAAAGATGAAGACCTGCGTAATCAATTGAACCTGTTCAGTTAATTATTGGGACACTTGTGGTATACCGTCACAGTGCATCTGTTCGTCCGAAGCAGGACCTCGCGCGGACCCGCGCACGAGAAGCACATGCGGCGCCACCTTGTGCTCCTCGACGACCTGCTCGCGGGGCCGAAAGACGTCGACCTCTACGAACTGCGGCGGCGGCGGTGACTTGCCGGAACCCCAACGGGGCCAGCGGACCGGCGGCAGCCCGGAGGGGCTGCGAAGGCGGACGGCCTTCCCCCCTTCCTCCTTCAAACGGCCCGGCCAAGCCGGCGCCGAGCCCGTCTGAAGCATGCCCCCCTTGACGCCATGCCCGGTTGACGCCGGCACCCTGGCGCCTCGGGACCGAATTCCTGTTCCATACAGATGCAACCGTTTCCGCGGATACCATCCTCTGGATCTTTCCTTCCCTGCGACTATCGCGCGGTTCCGACGCATATCACGCCGGGTTCGCCTCTATCGTCCGTGCTAATGGCGCATGTGCCGCGAGCGGAGGGGATAATAACCCCCCTCTCGCAGGTACTAATTGCGGAAGTTTCGGCCTGTCGTCTTGTGCGGGCACTGGCACCACCCGAAGCAGGCACTATGCAGAGGTTTGCGGGGCATGCACTTTCTGCAACTGCACCGCATGCGTTGGGAACCACATTAAGCGTCCATGTTGAACAACTTCTTCCAAGCCGACGTTCACATTCCGCCCGCGCGCGCGACCGGGCCTGAGAGGCGCTGGTCCCTGTGGCCAATCCCCAGGCCCACCTGCCACTCCTCCTATCCGCGCTGGTGTAGTGCCCATAAATGATTGCCCCATACTCATCGGTCGGGGTCGGAGGGGTCGGGGTCGGGGTCGGAGGGGTCGGGGTCGGGGTCGGGGGGGTCGGGGTCGGGGGGGTCGGGGTCGGGGTCGGAGGGGTCGGGGTCGGGGTCGGGGGGGTCGGGGTCGGGGTCGGAGGGGTCGGGGTCGGGGTCGGGGTCGTGGAGCCGCCGCCGCCACAAGACGTCACACCGGCCAGCGCGAAGCAGACTAACGCGAGCTGCGCAAAGCGCTTGTAAGGAGTGACAAGAGTGAGTAGAGCCTGTCCGTTACGCAGCATCGTTCTCTCTCCTTTCCCCCGGCAGGGTCGGGTCGGTATTTGGATTCGGGGTGTGTCTTGTACGGAAGCAGGCCGCGCGGGCCACGGTGACGCTCAAAGCCCGGTCGGTGGCGAGCGCGGGGTTCGCAAGTAGTCTGCGTGGGGGATTAGAGGAGACGACGAGAGAGCCGTCATCACGCTGCTGTCCGCCTGCGCTTCGTCCGCCTGCACGGCGCGCTCAATGGTGCGGATGCGCCCCACGTTCTCCACCGGACGCAACAGGTCGTCCGCCGTGGCGCCGCCTGCCAGTGCAAAGGCGCCGAGCCCTTCCCACTTCGGACGTTTGCGCTGGCCCCCGAACGGGACGTTCAGCGACAGCGTGAACGAGTCGTCATCCGCGCCGGGGCCGAGACCCGTGCGGGCGTCCAGACGCAGGTACTGATGGGGCTTCCAGCCGAGGCCGAGGCGCCCGTCGACGGTGGACCGCCCGGTGTCGTCGCGCTCCCACCGGCCCATTGCGGTGTCGAGCGACAAGGTAGTGGTCAAACCGAGCCGGAGGCTTACCTCGGTCCCGCCGACCGCGCGGTCCTCGTAGCCCGAGCGACCGGGCCGCCATTCGGTCGTCGGAACGTAGTGCTGCAGAGCGACGTGGCCCCATCGTCCGGCATAGTCCGTGCCGAGCACGAATCGCTGGTGTCCGCGCTCAAGGTTCTTCTGCACCAGCGCCGTCGCCCCTACCACGTTCGCGCCCGCGAAGTGCGGGAGCGCGAGCCGATACGCAGTGCCGAGGCGCACGTCGTTGCGCTTGAACCCGTGCTCGTCGGTCCAGCGGGTCATTCCCTGCTGGAGAAAGAACGCACTGCCTTGCAACGCCTCCGACTCGGCGCCTGGCTGCACGCCTGCGCGAAACGAGAGGGGAATGACCGCATCCAGCTCCCCGGCCAGCCCTTGCCCGAGCGGGGACCAGGACATGCGATGCACGAGGCGGAAGTGCTCCCCGAACACCCGCTGCCCCTGCTCGGTCATATAGTGGGCGGCTTCGTCCATCAGGACTCCGCCGAGCCTGTCCGAGAGACAGCGTGAGCCGTCGCCCCAGTCCCCCGAGAGCTTGGTCAGGCATGTGCCCGTCAGTCCTAAGGCTCGTTGCGTGACGGTCTCGGCCGCATTGGCCGTCCCGAACGCTGTACTGGCGGCAAAGAGCGCTGCAAGAGCCGAATTCTGGAATCTGTCCATCTCTCCTCCCGATCCAACGTGAATCCCACTGCGAAGTATTCCACATCATCTCCGAGCTATTGTCAACAATCTATTTGTTGCTCAGGAATTCCCGCTAACGCGATCCGTCGTTCTGTAAGGGGAACAGGAACCACGGTGGTCGGAGACGGCGCGACCGGCGGGCAGTCGCGACCCTCGCGTCGTCGCGCAATCGCTCCACCCCCTGACCTCCCCCTGAAGACCCTGCCCGTCTGCTCGTCGCACAACCGGTCATCGTCCAACGGTTACGACGTGTCATAGACCACCAGCTCGGCCCGGTACCCGAAGGCGATGGCCCCGTAGAGCATCGCCCAATCGGCAAACTCGTAGCTCAGGAACAGCCCGCGCAGCTTCTCCCAGAAGTAGCGCGGGCGCTCAGCCTTGGCCCGCGCCTTGCGACACAGCGCACAGCCGCGCTGCTGGACCTGGTCGATGAGGAAGGCCAGCATCATCAGATACGCAAACACCGTCGCCAGATGCCTGTTGCCATGCCCGAAGTTGTGCTCGAAGTTGTAGCCGTGGTTCTTCAGGGTATTGAAGGTCTCGTTCTCGATGCGCCAGCGCGCCCTGCCCGCACGCATCAGCGCCATCACCTTGGTGTCATCGATAGGCAGGTCGGTGACCCACGCGAAGTGCCGCTCCCGCCCATCGGGCCGGTGCTCCCAATACTCCAGGAAGTTCACCATCACTAAAATGTATTGACATCAATGAGATACCGTGATTCAGACAGTGATCCCGATTGGGGCGAGTTCATGGATCTCTGCGACGAGTTGAACGTGGACGGCGTGCTCGCCCCGATCAGGTAGTCCGCGGGGCCCCTGCGCCGCCGACCTCGCGGCGCGGTCCTCGCGAGGCGCCCCGGGCGCCGACGCCGGTCACTCCGCCTGGCGCAGGGTGCGGATCTCCCCCATGGCCACCGACAGCATCGTGAAATCCGTCTGCCCGGCACTTCCCAGATCGCCGAGGATCTGCCGGCACCGGGCCACCGGGATCCGGTTCTGCGCGAGCCATGCGGCCACACGTTCGGCCGGCGCCGCCTCGCCCGCGTCGAGCCGCAACGCATCCAGGGTCAGCGCGCTCAATTGCGCATACAGATCGTCGCGCAACGCGGCGCGCGACAACGCCTGCCAGCGGTTGTCGCGGGGAAGCGCCGCGATCTGCTCCCGCAGCCAGTGCAGGTCGAGCGTCTCGCCGAGCGTGAAGTAGACCGAGGCCGCATCCTCCACCGGGATCGCCGCGCTCGTCGCGACCTCCACCACGTCCAGCGCGGAGGCGAGGTCGTTGCCGCTCGCGACCTCCAGCGCCAGGTCCTCGGGAACGCCCCGCCCGGCGAGGCCGCCCATCGCCGCGTCGATCGCGGCGCGGCTCGAATCGGCCACGAGATCCCTCAACTGCCCGCGAAGCGTGGTCACCCCGCCGGCGAAGTGTCCGACATCGCGTGCGACGTCGAGGGGCCGCGGCCGGTTTCTGAGCAGCCATCGCGCGCTCCGCTCGACGAGCTTGCGGGTCTCCAGCAGCATCGATACCTGGACGTCGGTGCCCACCGCGTTGTCCAGCGCCTCGATCGCCTTCCACGTCCCGCGCATGCCGTACACCTCGCGCGCGGCGAGGTACGCCCGGGCGATGTCGGCATCGTCCGCGCCGGTTTCCTCCCCGAGCCGGAACGTGAAGGTGATCCCGCAGCGGTTCACCATCTCGTTCGCGACCACGGTGCCGACGATCTCGCGCGCGAGCCGATGGGCCGGGATCAGGCCGGAGTAGCGCTCGCGCAACGCGGACGGGAAGTAGGCGCGGAGCTCGTTCACCACGAACGGCTCGTCCGGCAGGGCGGATGCCAGCAGGCGCTGGAACAAGCCGAGCTTCACGTAGGCGATCAGCACGGCCAGCTCCGGCGCGAAGAGCCCGCCCTGCGCCGCCAGGCGTTCGGCGATCTCCTCCGCCCCGGGCAGGAACTCGATCTCCCGGTCGAGCTCCCCGTCACGCTCGAGCCGGCGAATGAGCCTGGAATGCACCTCCAGCAGCGAGGTCGCCTGGCTCGCGGCCACGCTCAGCGCCTGCGTCTGGAGATAGTTGTTGCGCAGCACCAGCTCCGCGACCTCACCGGTCATCTCCTCCAGAAGCCGGTTGCGCTGCTTCCCGGTCATGTCCCCCCCGGACACCACCTCGTTCAGCAGCACCTTGATGTTCACCTCGTGGTCCGAGCAGTCCACCCCGCCGGAGTTGTCGATGGCGTCGGTGTTCACACGCCCGCCGTTGGCCGCGTACTCGATGCGCCCGAGCTGGGTCAGGCCGAGGTTGCCGCCTTCGCCGACGATCCGGCACCGCAGCTCGTCCCCGTTCACCCGCACGACGTCGTTGGCCCGATCGCCCACGTCGGCATGCGATTCGTTCCGGGCCTTGACGTAGGTGCCGATTCCGCCGTTCCACAGGAGATCGACGGGCGCCTTGAGGAGCGCCGCGATCAGTTCGCTCGGAGTCAGGGATTCGGTGTCGATGGCGAGGGCCTCGCGGGCCTCGGGACTCAGCGGTATCGACTTGGCGCTCCTCGGGTGGATCCCGCCGCCCGCGGACAGCACCGAGCGGTCGAAGTCGTCCCAGGTCGATCGCGGCAGCGCGAAGAGGCGCTCGCGCTCCCGGAACGTGGCCTCCGGGTCCGGGTCGGGGTCGATGAACACGTGCATGTGGTTGAACGCGCCCACGAGCCGGATGTGCCGGGAGAGCAGCATCGCGTTCCCGAAGACGTCGCCGCCCATGTCGCCGATGCCTGCGACCGTGAAGTCCGTGCTCTGCGAATCGATCCCGAGCTCGCGGAAGTGGCGCTTGACCGATTCCCATCCCCCGCGCGCGGTGATCCCCATCCCCTTGTGGTCGTAGCCGTGGGAGCCGCCGGAGGCGAAGGCGTCGCCGAGCCAGAAGCCGTACTCCCCGGCGATCGCGTTGGCGACGTCGGAGAACGTCGCGGTCCCCTTGTCGGCTGCGACCACCAGGTAGGGGTCGTCTCCGTCGTGGCGCATCATGCGCGAGGGCGGGACCACACGGCCGCCGGCGAGGTTGTCGGTCACGTCGAGCAGGCCGCGGATGAAGATCCGGTAGCAGGCGATTCCCTCCTCCTGCACCGCCTCGCGCCCGGCGTCCACCGGCAACTTCTTCGGCACGAAACCGCCCTTCGAGCCGACCGGCACGATCACCGCGTTCTTCACCATCTGGGCCTTCGCGAGCCCCAGCACCTCGGTGCGAAAGTCCTCGCGCCGGTCCGACCAGCGGATGCCCCCGCGTGCGACGGCGCCGCCGCGCAGGTGCACACCCTCCACCCGCGGCGAGTAGACGAAGATCTCGTACTTCGGCCGTGGCTCGGGAAGCTCGGGGATCCGGTGCGGGTCGAGCTTGAACGAGAGGTAGGGCTTCGGCGAGCCGCCGGCGCTGGGCTGGTAGTAGTTGGTGCGCAGCGTGGCGCGGATGACGCCGATGTAGCTGCGCAGGATCCGATCCTCGTCGAGGTTGGCCACCTCGTCGAGGGACGCTTCGATGCGGGTCATGACCTCCAGCTCCGAGTCGACCCGCTCCATGGCCGCGTCCTTCGCGTCCGGCACTTCTCGCTGCCGGGCGGGGTCGAGGCGCGCGTGGAACAGCTCCACCAGCATCGCGGCGATCCCGGCATTCGCGCCCAGGGCGTCCTGCATGTACGCCTCGCTGAACGTGACCCCGGCCTGGCGCAGGTACTTGCAGTACGCGCGCAGGATCACGATCTCGCGCCATCCGATCCCGGCCCGCAGTACCAGCCGGTTGAATCCGTCGTTCTCGACCTCACCCGACCACACACGGGCGAACGCCTCGCGAAACGTCTCGTCGATGCGATCCGGATCGAACTCGGGGCCTTCCCCGTGGAGCATCCCGAAGTCGTGCAGCCACACCCGCGGGGCGCCGGCGCGCTTGATCTTGCTCGGATGCTCGTCTTCGACCTTGAGACCCATGTTCTCCAGCATGGGCAATGCATCGGAGAGCGAGACCGGACGCCCGGCCCGGAAGAGCTTGAAGCGCAGCCGCCCCTCCCCTGCTTCGAGCGGGCGGTAGAGGCTCATCTCGATACCGCCGTCTTCGATGCGCTCCATCTTCTCCACGTCGAGCACCGCGACCCTCGCGGAGTAGGCCTCGCGGTAGTCGGCGCGGAATGCATCGCCGTAGCGCCGGAACAGGCGCGTGCCGCGCTCCTCGCCGAAGGATTCGATCAGGGCGTCGTGCAGATCGTCGGCCCAGGTCCTGCTCACCGCCCGCAGCCGCCGCTCCAGCTCCGCGATGTCGTAGCTCGGGGCGCGTTTCGCGTCGGCGCGGATGACGAAGTAGATCCGGGCCAGCACCGATTCGGACAGGCGCACCGTGAATTCGGTATCCCTGCCGCCGAACGCCTCCTCGAGGATCCCCTGGATGACCAGGCGGCTCCGGGTGGTGTACCGATCCCTGGGCACGAACACGATGCACGAGTAGAACCGCCCGAAGCGGTCCGGGTGCACGAACAGCCGGATCCGCTGCCGTTCCTGCAGGTGCAGGATCCCGATCGAGGTCTCGAACAGCTCCCCGGCGGGGATCTGGAAGAGCAGCTCCCGCGGAAAGGTGTCGATGATGTTCTGCAGCGCCTTGGCGGCGTGGCTGTTGCGCGGGTAGCCGGCGCGGCCGAGCACGCCGGACGCCTTGCGCCGCAGCAGCGGAATGTCGCGCGGCACACGGTTGTACGCGGCGGAGGTGTAGAGGCCGAGGAACCGGCGTTCTCCGCAAACCTTTCCCGTGGAGTCGAGCTGCCGGATGCCGATGCAGCCGAGATGACTCGGCCGGTGCACGGTGGATCGTGCATCGGCGCGGGTGATCAGCAACAGCTCCGGGCCGTGCCCGCCGCGTTGCGTCGGGGGCAGATTGGAGAACGCCGTGGACGCCGGCCCGCCTTCATCGCGCAGCAACCCGAGCCCGGCCCCCGGCTCGGGCACGAATCGATCGCGGCTTCCGGTGCGCTCGACGCGATATGCGCCGAACCCGAGGAACGTGAAGTGATTGTTCTCGATCCATTCGAGGAAGGCGCACACCTCTTCCAGCTCCTCGCGATCGACCGGCGGCGGCGACGATTGCAGATCCGCGATGCTCCGGCGCAGCGCCTCGCGCATGCCGCCCCAGTCCTCGACCGTAGCCCGGACGTCATCGAGCGCGGAACGCACCTCCGCCGCCATCGCGTCGAGCACCCCCTGCTCGGTCTGCCGATCGGCCTCGATGTGGATCACCGCCTCCACGATGGACCCTTCGTCCGCTTCGCCGACGGGAAGGAGTGCGTCGATGCGGCCGCCCTCTCCGCGGTGGAATCGCATCACGGGGTGGACGACGAGATGGCTGGTGTACCCGCGGCGGTTCAGGACCATCCGCACCGAGTCGACCAGGAACGGCATGTCGTCGGTGACGATCTCCACGATGGTATGGGTCGACTGCCAGCCGTGCTGCTCGATCCGGGGGTTGTAGACCCGGATCTTCGGCGTGCCCGGTGCGCGCCGCCGGGCGAGGTTGAGGTGTGCCGCCGCAGCGCCGTAGAGATCGCCCACCTCGCGTTCGGCGAGGTCGTCGGGCGAGACGCCCGCGTAGTACCCGGTGATGAAGGCCAGGACGAGATCGATGTCTTCGCCGCCTACCCGCTCGCGAGCGAGCGCCATGACTTCTTCCATCGACCCGGCCTGCTGTGTCGTCGATTGAACCGCCATTGGAGACCACCTCTCGTGTCGTTCGGCTGTCATCGCCTCGAGCCGCCCGTGCGGTGTCCCGATCCGCCTCGCCTCTCCCGGACGCGCCTCGGGCCACGGTGACCCGATCCCTCGCCGACTCGGCCGCGGGCGGCGCGGGTCGCACGCACGTACCCGCCGTCTCGTTCGCCGGACGTGGTGGAGCCGTGCCGCTCTTGTGCCCGGAACCAACCTCCGGCCCGGCGGACTCCGAGTATAGACGCACCGTATAGACGCACCGCGGCCATCTCACGGGACCCGGTGACCGTTTCCGGGGCGGACAAGTGGGGAACGACTCCGGGGCATCTCCTGGTGTCCTGTTCGCGATCCTGCTCAAAAGCGAGGTCCCCGTCACCCGCCGAGAGCCGCTCCCGGCTCCGGCTACCGCCTTCGGTCTCCACCGTCGAGACCACGGCCTGCAGGCGCCGATCCCCGCCCGGCCCACGGAGAACCCGGCGGCACACAAGCGAAGAGGCAGCAATTTCCGCCAAGCCCGAAAACGTCCCATGAACCACAACGATCGAATGCCCAGGCGGCCGGGATGGCCGCGAAATCCCGGTCATGCAATCGAGTTCGGGGCGTTGGCGGAAATTGCTGGCGGAGAGGCCACGCGATGGATTCCGAGTCGGTTCCGAGGTTAGGATGATCTCTCGTTTCACGAGGCGGACGGCGTTGAAGATCGAGCAGCTCGGCATACTGGCGACGGTCATGATCGCATTCGCGGCCCTCGCCGCTCCGGTTCTGACCGGACAAGCCGGAATCCGGCAGGACTTGCGGGTGATTCAGACCGATCTGCTGGCCGGACAGGCCGAGCTGCGGGAGGAGATTCGGGCGGTAGAGGCAGGGTTGCGGAAGGAAATCCGCACGGTAGAGGCGGAGCGGCGGGCGGGACAGACCGCGCTGCGGGACGATGCGGGAGTGCTCGGCGGCCGGCTCGCGGTCGTGGAGCATCGCGCGGACGCGCTCGAAACCCGTGCCGGGACCGTGGAGCGGCGAACGGTCGAACTGCTTGCCGGCACGGTCGCGCCCGCCGCCGGTTCCGATCCTCCCGTTGCGCCGGCCCGGTCACCCGATGCTCCGCGAACGGTGCTCCTCCGATGACATCCACGGCCGGGGACGACCGCTGACCGTTCCCCGACAGCTTCCGACCGGCAGCATGGAGAAACGGCGCAGGGGCGGTGCTCCGCGTGGATCGTCCCGCGTCGAGCGGTGGCTGAGAAGCGCTTTCGAGTCGCACGGGGCCGGCAACCGGCGCGAGGCGGAGCGGCTCGCCCGGCGCGTGATCGACGCCGTCCCCGAGCAGCCCGACGCGCTACACCTGCTCGCGACCGTCGCACGCGAGAGCGGACGCTCGGATCCGGCCATCGACCTGTACCGCCGCCTGCTTCGCCGGCATCCGGCCATCCCCATCGCACACAACAGCCTCGGCAACCTGCTTCAGGCACGGGGGGAGTGGCAGGAGGCCATCGCCTGCTACGAAACCGCCCTCGCCCACGACCCCCGCTACGCCTCCGCGTACTTCAACCTCGGGCGCGCATTGCTGCACATGAACGATCTGGCCCGCGCGGAGCACTGCCTGCGCCAGGCGGCGGCGCTGTCGCCGGGCGATGCGCAGGTCCGGGCGCGGCTCGCCCGCGCGCTCGTCGAGCAGGACAGGCAGGAAGAGGCGGTGGCCGAGACGCTCCGTTCCATCGAACTCGACCCCGGTTCGACCCAGATCCACAACGACGCCGGCGTCGTCCATTCCACCATCGGCGACTTCGACACCGCCCGCGAACACTATCGGGCAGCGCTCGCGCTCGATCCGGGCAACGCCAAGGCCGCGCTCAACCTCGCGAAGTCGAAGCGGTTCACCGCGGGGCAGGACGAGGACGAGGACCGCATCCGCGCCGCGGCCCGGCAGGGCGCCGCGGACGAAGATAGGCAACGCGATCTGCACCTCGCACTCGGCAAGATCCACGACGACCGCGGAGAGTGGGAGACCGCGTTCGGGCACTACCAGCAGGCCAACCGTCCGTTCACCGCGGCGGCGACCAAGGAGGTCGACGCCTCCCTCGCGCACATGGACCGGATGCGCACCGTTTTCGACACGGGCTGGTTCGCAACGCGGCCGCCCGCCGCCGAAGCCGATCCGACCCCGGTGTTCATCGTCGGCATGCCGCGCTCGGGCACCAGTCTCGTCGAGCAGTGCCTGGCCGCGCATCCGGCCGTGCACGGCGCCGGGGAGCTCAGCGCCATCCTTCGGCTCACCACCGAAGCCGCCGCCCGCGCCGGCGCGGAGGTGGATCCGTTGCGCACCGGGGCGGCCTCGATGAAGGCCGCCATGCGCCCGGAATCGGCAGAATCCTATCCCGAATGCGTCCGCGCACTCGACGGCGTACAGCTCGCGGCTCTGGGCGAACGGTACCTCGACCATCTGAACACCCTCGCGCCCGGCGCGGCGCGGGTCACGGACAAGCTTCCGGGCAACTACCTGCATCTCGGATTCATCGCCGCCATACTGCCGGGAGCGACGATCATCCACTGCCGTCGCGACCCGTTCGACAACGCGATCTCCATCTACTTCACCGACTTCATGATCGGCCACGAGTACTCCAACGATCTGCACGCCATCGGACGCCAGATCCGCGGGATGCGCGCGCTGATGGCGCACTGGAAGGCGGTGCTCGGCAATCGGCTGCTGGCGGTGGACTACGAAGCGCTGGTTGCCGATCCGGAGCCGCACGTGCGCGCGATGGTGGCGCACGTCGGCCTGGAGTGGGACGACGCCTGCCTGCGCCCGCACGAGGTGAAACGCACCGTGCGCACCGCGAGCACGTGGCAGGTCCGCCAGCCCGTGTACCGGAGCTCGGCCGGGCGGGCACGCCGCTACGAGCAGTTCCTGGGGCCGTTGCGCGAGGGGCTCGGCGAGCCTCCACCGGGCTGACGGCATCGCAAGGCACCTCTTCTCGTGCATGCCCGCGATCGGGGCACGCTCTCCCATCCTGCCTGGAGGCGGTACGGGCGGGAAAACCCCTTTCCGGAAAGGAAGGGTTTTCAGCGGGAGGGTCCGATCTCCCGGGGAGGCGGCTCCCGGAGCACGCACAGACGCGAGGATGCGGTATGGATCGCCCTGACGTCCCGGCACGCTCCCGGATCACCGGCGCACCGGCCGCACCCGCCGGCCACTCGGGCATGGCCTGCTGGATCTGCTCGCGGTCCGTGGCGCGCTTCGAACCCTACGGTGTTCCCCCGCGCCCCGGCCGCTGCCCCCACTGTGGCGCGAAGCCGCGCTCGCGCGCCCTCGTGCGGCTGGTACGCGACCGGATCCGCCCACGGCTCGCCGCCGGGGACCGGGTGTTGGAGATCGGCCCGTCCCGCTTCAGCGCCGATCACGTCATCGGGAGCCGCCTGTTCGCACCGGCACGTTGCGTCGCGGTGGACGTGCGGCGGCGGCACCATCACCGGCGCCTCGGCGCCGGAGGCCGGTTCGTGGCGGCCAGTGCGGCGATGCTCGCGTTCGCGGACGCAAGCTTCGACTTCATCCTGTGCAACAACACCCTGCCGTACATCCGCGAGGACCGCCGCGCGCTGGCCGAGATCGCACGCTGCCTCAGATGCGACGGGCTCGCGATGATCGACACCCACCGCCACCCCGGCACGACCCGCACCGCGCACGCGCACCGCCGGGAACACCCCGGACTCGGAGGGGACTGGTTCGCCGCGAACGGCGACGCGTGGGTCTACGGGGAAGATTTTCTCGACCGGGTGCGGGACGCGGGGCTGGAGCCGGTGGAAAAGGAGTTGTTTCCGGGCGCTCCGGCCGAGTTCTTCATCGCCAACGGGTTGAAGCCGCGGGTCCGCGCCCTGTTCGGGTCACGCCACCGGTCGGGCTTTCGCCGGTTCTTCGGTCCCGGCGCGGGCGAACGTCCCCGCGTCCCCCCGGGGTCCGGTCCGCCCCCGAACCTGCTCCCACCGGTTTGAGCGGCCCCGGCAGGATCCGATCCGCCACCACCGGAACGGACGCCTTCGTCCTTCGAACGAAACCGCACCGGTACCGCCGTGCACTCCACCGCGAGGCAAGGGTCGGTTACCCTGTGCCGCCCGGGTCGAGACAGGAAGGGACTCCGCACATGGCCGATTCGGCGCCAGCCGGGCCACCGGCACCACCCACACCACCCGCGGCCCCGGTCCGGACGGATCTGAGGATTGATCGGATCTACCTCCGCGACCTCTCCTTCGAATCACCGCGGGCGCCGGGGGTGTTCGCCTCCGAATGGAAGCCACAGTTCCGGATCGAGCTCGACACGCGCGCCAATCCGCTCGAGGACGGCCGCTTCGAGGTCGTCCTCACCCTGACCCTCGAGGCGACGTCCGGCGAGAGCGCCCTGTTCGTGGTCGAGCTGCAACAGGCGGGCATCTTCCGCATCGAGACGATGGACGAGGAGAAGCGGCGGGAGGCGCTGGGGGTGGCGTGTCCGGACGTGCTGTTCCCCTATGCCCGCGAGACCGTCGATGCCCTGCTGGTCAAGGGCACCTTCCCGCCGTTCATGCTCGCGCCGGTAAACTTCGACACCCTCTACGCGGAAGCGAAGAAACGCCGCGAGGCGGCGCAGGCCACGTGAGCCGATCCCGTAGTCGAAGCCTCTCGACGGCCGGTCGAGCCGGCCCGGCGCGAACCCCTTGCCCGGTACGGGGAAGGGAGTGCGTTCCCTGCTCCGGCGCGTCCCGGAACGGACCCGCGGATTGGCCCCTGTGAACGCCGGTCCAACCCCACGCCCGCGAACGGCGAGGCGACCTGCGAATGCGGCTTTCGGCCTTGCCGGGACATCCTTCGCGTTCCGGAAGCGCCCGTCGCCTACGCGAGAGGTGTCTCGATCCGCATGAATCCGGCCTCCCGCTCGCGGCCCTCGGGGTAGAATGCCTCGCCGGAGCCCGCGGCCGGTCGCCGCCGCTTCCCGGAGAGCCGACATGCCCAAGCTCAGCCAGGAAACCCTCGCCGTCATCGGCGCCAGCGTCGGGCTGGCCGCCCTGATCCTCACCAGCACCGCCGGGATCCGGGCCGAAATTCAGACCGTCCGGACCGAGATTCAAGATGTCCGGGCCGAAGCACGCGCGGACCGGGGAGCGCTGCGGGCGGAGATGCGCGCGGATCGGGAAGCGCTGCGGGCGGAGACGCGCGCGGACCGCGAAACCTTCGAGCGCCACATCATCCGGCTGACCGAGCAGCAAGGCATCCTCAGCGGACACGTCGAAAGCATCCGCAACCAACTGGCGACGACACGATAAGTCCCCGAGCACCGACATGCCCAAGCTCAGCCAGGAAACCCTCGCCGTCATCGGCGCCAGCGTCGGGCTGGCCGCCCTGATCCTCACCAGCACCGCCGGGATCCGGGCCGAGATTCGAGACGTCCGGGCCGAAACACGTGCGGACCGGGAAGCGTTGCGGCTCGAAGCACGCGCGGACCGCGAAACCTTCGAGCGTCACATCATCCGGCTGACCGAGCAGCAAGGCATCCTCAGCGGACACGTCGAAAGCATCCGCAACTCACTCGCGACGACCCGATAAACGCGGGGGCGGCGACCCCGCAGCCTCGTGGATCCCGTCCGGATCCGGTGGATTCAGCCCGTGCACGGTTCGGCGGCGGCGGAGCATACGTTGCCCGAGCCGGCCGCTTCCTATGTAATCCCCGTGCATCGGCGCCCGCGCCGTCGCACATGCGAACACCATGAGCTGGCTCGGAAAAATTCTCGGCGGCGCACTCGGCTTTGCGCTGGGCGGCCCGATCGGCGCGCTGGCGGGCGTCGCGCTCGGACACAACTTCGACCGCCCGGCACGATCGGCCCGGGGTCACGGCTGGACCGATCCCGACCTCCTCGCCGCCGCCGATCCGGCGGACTTCCTCGACTCCGCGCACACCCTCGACCCGCGGGAGCGGACCCAGACCGCGTTCTTCACCGCCACCTTCTCGGTGATGGGCTATCTGGCGAAGGCGGACGGGCTCGTCAGCCGCGACGAGATACGGCTCGCCGCGCAGGTGATGGACGAGATGCAGCTCTCCGGCCGCCATCGCCAGGTCGCCCAGCGGCTCTTTCGCGAGGGGAGGGCTCCCGACTTCCCCCTCGGCGAAGTCCTCGATCAGCTCCGCCGCGAATGCCGGTACAGCCGCCATCTCATCACCATGTTCGTCGAGATCCTCCTGCATGCGGCGTTCGCCGACGGCGAGCTGCATTCGCAGGAGCACGCGTTGCTCGAAACCATCTGCGCGCGGTTGCGCCTTCCGGCCGGAGAGCTGGACCGCCTCGAAGCGATGCTGCGCGCGGAGCGGCACGCACGGGCAGGCAAGGCGTCGGATTCGCTCTCGGCCGGCGACGCCTACGCCATCCTCGGGGTGGAGGAGACCTGCTCGGACACGGAGCTCAAGCGGGCCTACCGCCGGATGATGAACCGGCACCATCCCGACAAGCTGGTGGCGAAGGGGTTGCCGGAGGAGATGATGCGGGTCGCGACGGAGAAGACCCGCGAGATCAAGGCCGCCTACGATCGGCTCAAGGAGGTGCGCGGCCTCTGAGCGGCGACCGCTGGCGCGGTCGCCCCCGGCCGGCATCGTAGACGGGCGAGGAACAGCCTTGTTGCACATCAACCGGAATCGTGGCCGGAGGAAGGGCGTTCCGTTCTCCGAGGAGCGTTCCGTTCCCTTCAGCCCGGGTTGCGGGGCCCGGGACATCCGGAGTGGAATTCACCGGTACCGCTCCCGCGGTACGAATCCATCCACGTCGAACGCCCGCTCCAAGGCCACCGGACCGCCGGGAACGAAAGGCTCCACGGGCGATCTCCCTCGCGCCGAATGGCAGGAATGAGCCTCGATCCTGCCGGGAAGGTGCGCGTCCCCGGCGCTCCGCCACCGGCACTCGTCGCCCTCGACCTCGACGGGACCCTGGTCGACTCGGTCCCCGACATCGCGTGGTGCATCGACCGGACGATGCCGCGGTTCGGGGTCCCGCCGCGAGGCGAAGCCCTCGTGCGTACCTGGGTCGGCAACGGAGTGGAGCGGCTCGTCGATCGTGCCCTCACCGGCGCGCTGGACGGGACGGCGGACCCGGACCTGCGCCGCGAGGCGGGCGCGGCGTTCCTCGATCTCTACTCCACGCACGGCCGCCACCGCAGCCGGGTCTACCCCGGGGTGCGGAAAGGGCTCGCGGCGCTGCGCGCACACGGCGCGGTCCTCGCCTGCATCACCAACAAGCCGCACGGCCCCGCCGTCGATCTTCTCGCCCACCTGGAGCTGATCGACCATTTCGAGCTGGTGCTCGGCGGCGATTCGCTCCCGCGCCGCAAGCCCGACCCACTGCCGCTGATCCACGCATGCGCAACGCTTGACGTCGCCGTCGAGGACTCACTGTTCGCCGGCGACTCGGTGAGCGACGTGGAGGCGGCGCGCGCGGCCGGGATGCGCGTGGTATGCGTCGGCTACGGCTACAACCACGGGCGGGACATCTCGGAAGCCGCGCCCGATGCGGTCGTCGACTCGCTCGACGAGCTCGCGGTGCTGTGCTTCGGCCGACCGGCGTCGGCAGGGCAAGCCGGGCAATGACATAATCGGACGCCGTGGCCGGCATCCGGCATCGTCTCGGCGAGGGGCGACCGCTGGCGCGGTCGCTTTGCGATTCCGTGGCGCGGAATCGCCGGCTCCTCCGGTCGACGCATGGACAGCAGAGGAACGAGTCGTTCCAGGCAAGGGTGGGATAGCGATGGACATCCAATCGGCGCTCCGCGCCGTCATCGAGCGACGCGACCTCGACGGCGCACAGATGACCGGCGTCATGCACGGCATCATGACCGGCGAGTGCACTCCGGCCCAGGTCGGCGGTTTCCTGGTCGGATTGCGCATGAAGGGCGAGACGGTGGAGGAGATCGCCGCCGCGGCGGCGGTGATGCGGCGTCTGGCAACCCGCGTCGCGGTGGACAAGACGCACCTTGTCGATACCTGCGGCACCGGCGGCGACGCCAGCGGGACGTTCAACGTCTCGACCGCGGGCGCGCTCGTCGCGGCCGGGGCCGGCGCGAGGGTCGCGAAGCACGGCAACCGCTCGGTGTCCGGCCGCTCGGGAAGCGCCGACGTGCTGGAGGCGGCCGGGGTCCGGCTCGACCTCCCTCCCGAACGGATCGCTCGCTGCATCGACGAGGCCGGCGTGGGGTTCCTGTTCGCGCCGGCCCATCACGGCGCGATGAGGCACGCCATCGGACCCCGGCGCGAGATGGCGGTGCGCACGATCTTCAACGTGCTCGGCCCCCTCACCAACCCGGCGGGGGCGCTCCGCCAGGTCATCGGCGTCTTCGCCCGCGAACTCGTCGAGCCGCTCGCCCGGGTACTCGGGGAGCTGGGCAGCGAGCACGTGATGGTGGTGCACTCCGGGGACGGGCTCGACGAGCTGAGCCTCGGCGCACCGACCCACGTGGCGGAGCTGCGCGACGGCGTGGTGCGCTGCCACACGCTGGACGCGGGCGCACTTGGATTCGCATCCGCCCCGGTCGAGTCGATCACCATCGACTCGCCGGCCGCGAGCCTCGACGTGATCCGCTCGGTGCTCGCCTGCGATTCGGGACCGGCGGCCGACGTCACGATCCTCAACGCCGCGGCGGCGATCTACGTGAGCGGCATCGCATCGAGCCTGGGGGACGGAATCGGCCGCGCGAGAGAGAGCATCGCCTCCGGCCGGGCGGCGGGCGTCCTCGACCGGCTCGTGGCGATCAGCAATGCGTAGCGCAGCCGGTCACGAACGTGGGCTGGCGGTATCCGCGAACGGAGCCCGTGGCCGCCGGGAAGGCGCAGGCGCGAGCGGCCCGGGGGAGATGACGGCGGGACGTGGTCGACAACACGAAGACATGCTCATGACGATATCCCGGCTCCGCGTCGATAGCTTTCGGGCAGCCCGTGGCGATCACCGACGCGCGGACCCGGCCGGCACGGGCACGCACTCATGACGGAGCGCGGCGTTCAGCCGATCGTGGCGGGATACCGGCCCGGCATCGGATGCTTTCAAGCAGCCCCTGGCTATCGGGAATGCACGAACCCGGTCGGCACGGGCACACACTCATGACGGAGCGCGGCGTTCAGCCGATCGTGGCGGGATACCGGCCCGGCATCGGATGCTTTCAAGCAGCCCCTGGCTATCGGGAATGCACGAACCCGGTCGGCACGGGCACGCACTCATGACGGAGCGCAGCGTTCAGCCGGACGTACCGTCCGGCACGCCGGCCGCAGCCGGCGCACCCACCGCGGCCGGCGCCCTTCGGGACTGTCCGGACATCCTCCTGCGGATCATCCGCCACAAGGCACGTGAGGTCTCCGCCCGCGCGGAGCGCACCCCCCTGCGGGTGCTCGGCGAACGAGCCGAGGCGCAAGCCGCGCCGCGCGGATTCGCCGCCGCGCTCGAATCCTGCATCGCGACCGGCGGGCCGGCAGTCATCGCCGAGCTGAAGCAGGCGTCGCCGAGCCGGGGCCTGCTGCGCGAGGACTTCGACCCCGGCGCGATCGCGCGCGACTACGCCGCGGGCGGCGCGGCGGCCCTGTCGGTGCTCACCGACGAAGCGTTCTTCCAGGGCGCTGACCGCCATCTCGTCGAAGCGCGCTCGGCGGCCGGGCTGCCGGTGTTGCGCAAGGATTTCGTGATCGACGCCTACCAGGTCTACGAAGCACGGGCGCTCGGGGCCGACTGCATCCTCCTCATCGTCGCCGCCCTCGGGGACGCGCAGCTCAACGAGCTCGCCGGGCTCGCGGTGCACCTCGGCATGGACGTCCTCGTGGAGGTGCACGACGCGGCCGACCTCGAACGGGCCGCCTATCTGGAGCCGCTGCTGCTCGGGATCAACAACCGCAATCTCCGCACGTTCGAGACGACCCTCGACACCACGCTGGATCTGCTCGACCGCATCCCCGCCGGGCGCACCGTGATCACCGAGAGCGGCATCCACACCCGCGCCGAGGTCGCACGCCTGCGCGCGGCCGGGGTTCACGGGTTCCTGGTGGGAGAGGCGTTCATGCGGTCCGAACGCCCGGGCGCCAAGCTGCGGGAGCTGTTCTTCGATGGGTGGTGAGCGACCTTCGTCGCGGGAGTGGAGACGATGCGCGCGACCGTGAAGTGGCTGGACGGAGTGGCCTTCGTCGGCGAATCCGGGAGCGGACACGCCGTGGTGATCGACGGCGCGCCCGAGGCGGGGGGCCGCAACGTCGGGCCGCGTCCCATGGAGACCCTGCTCATCGGGCTCGGCGCGTGCAGCGCCTTCGACGTGGTCATGATCCTGCGCAAGGCGCGCCAGACGGTGGCGGACTGTCGGGTGGAGCTGGAAGCCGAACGCGCGGACGCGGTACCCGCGGTGTTCACGCGCATCCACATGGTGTTCGTGGTGAGCGGCGCCGGGTTGCGGGAGAGCGCGGTGCGCCGCGCCGTGGACCTTTCCGCCGAGAAGTACTGCTCGGCCACCGCGATGCTGCGGGCAAGCGTCGAGATCACCCATGAATACCGGATCGAGCCGGTGTAGGAACATGTGCCCGTGTTCCCGGAGACGCGGTTCTTCGTGAGCAGGAAGGGCCCGCGATCCGACACCGATTCGCGTCGTGAAATAGCACGGGCGTGCGCGTGGGCAAACCCTGTCCGACCGGTTTCGGACGGGGAAATGAACTGCCGGCGCTCAGAGATCCCTTCATTTTCTGCATGAAACAGATCCTGCAAGGTTGACGAATCATGGGCGGGCGACACCGCTGATGATGCTGGGGAATTGCAAGGGGCCCGGTGGTGAAGATCCACGCCGTCGGGCCTTGACGGTTGACGCAGGTCCTTGGATCCCCGGCTCCGGCCCCGCCAGGCCGGTGTGCCGGGCGCCGGGTCAGGCTGGTTCCTCTGCTCTGGTGGAGTCCGGCACCTCGCCGCCGTATCCTGTCGAGAGACACGAGTCTTGCGGACAACCATCATGTCAGCGGTTCCGATGCGTGAACCCGTCTCGCAAAGGTGCGCACGATGATTACGGAGCTCCGCCTGATTGATTTCAAGAACTTCGCCGATGAGACCCTGCGCATGGGGCCGTTCACGGTGATCGTCGGCGCCAACGCGAGTGGCAAGAGCAACGTCCGGGACGCGCTCCGGTTCCTTCATGGGATTGGCCGGGGGTATGGCCTCGCGGACATCATCGGCGGGAAGTACGGCGCCGGCGGCGAGGTGCAATGGGAGCCGATTCGGGGCACCGCCAGTGAGATCGTCCGCTTCGGAACCTCCTGGTTCGCCCTGCTCGTCAAGATGAAATTGCCCGGACGTTCGGAAAAGAAACAACGGAAGGCAGTCTATGGGATCAGGATCGGCGGCGACGAACAACGGCCCGGAACGTTCCGGGTGATGAGGGAAAGGCTCTCTGTTGGACAGAGGACTATCTATACAAGTCATCCACCCTCGCCCGATCCGATCAGGGATCAGGACGACGATACGCATCTTCTCCTGCGCATGGCGAAGACGGAGACGCAGAGAAAATACGGCCATCGGATTGCGGTCAGACCGGACCAGCCCGCTTTGACGCAGATCCGGGAACACAGGAACGTCGTGCGGCTCCATAAGGATTGGGCCGGGCAAGTCACGGAAGCCCTCGCCAACATGCGCTTTCTCGACCTGTCGCCGGATCGGATGCGGCGGCCCGCATTCCCCGGCCAGACCATACTGGGCGACGGCGGCGAGAACCTGCCGACGGTGTTGAAAGAAATCTGCGAGGATCCGAAACGTCGCGAGGCGCTGATCGAGTGGACCCGCGAACTGACGCCCATGGACGTGCAGGATTTCGGATTTCCCACGGACACGATCACCGGCCGTGTCCAGCTTGCCTTCCGGGAGGCGAACGGCAGGATCGTATCCGCCTGGTCGGCGTCGGACGGCACGTTGCGTTTTCTCGCCATGCTCGCGGCGTTGCTCGGCGCCAATCCGGCGCGTTTCTACGTCTTCGAGGAGATCGACAACGGCATCCACCCTTCGCGCGTCCGTCTGCTGCTCGACCTGATCGAGGGCCAGACCGCGAAAGGCTGGACCCAGGTGGTCACGACCACCCATTCGCCCGACCTGCTGTCGATGATCGGCGGCAGGACGTTCCGGAGCACTTCCGTGATCTGCCGCCGTCCGGACACCGAGGATGCCGTCGTAAGGCCGATCGCGGACTTGCCCGACGCCGGGAGATTGCGAGAGTCACAGGGATTGGGACGACTTCACACGTCCGGCTGGATGGAGGACGCCATCCTGTTCGATGCCGGTGGCGAGGAAGGAGGCGACGCATGAACGTCCTCGTCATCCCCGAAGACTTCCGCAAGGATCAGTACATTCTCAAACCGCTCTACACGGGCCGGGACTTCAGGAGCCAGTGAGGCACGGACATCGATCACATCGCCGCCGAGGCGGAAACCCATGACAAAGATATCGGAGATACGAACTGACGGCCGACCATAGGCTTCGGCGACGGCGACGTCGAGGTTCGCGTGGGCGTCGGCGAGCCATTGCGGGCGGGTGTTGTAGAGGTTCGTGAGGGTGCGGGCCTTGAGCGCCTTCGCCGCCCGCTTCGTCGCGGGTGGAGCGTTCCTTGAGTTCCGCCGCCCGCCACTTGGCGATGAACGCGCTTGGCGTCATGCCGTCGGTCGCACGAGCGTATGGAGGCAGGGACGCCACCCGGCACGCCCACTTGCACAGGGAAAGGGCGATCGTTCCCAGTCCCAGGTCCTCATCGTGTTCATGGTCGACATGCCGTGAGGCTTTTCATAATGGTGAGAAAGAGTCCTGAACGAACAACAATCAGGGACGCCGTTGCGGATCGCCACCATGGACCCGACAATGACGGTGCGCTTGCCGACCCGGGCGGGGCCACTGTATCAGGACCTGTTCCGCCACAAAGTCACGTTTTTCCGGAAATTCGATCGACACATCGAAGTACGCCTTGACCGATCTCGGTACTGTACAAAGCAACAGGAACACCTCGTCTCATGACTTTTCCTGACCAAAGCCACATCGATCGAGTTCGAAACGCCCTGTGGCAGCACACAGGCGGCGGCGCATCCGTCATGATTGGGGCCGGTTTCAGCAGATGTGCCCGGAAGGCCCGGCCCGGCGCATCCGATCCCCCGACATGGGCGGAGGTGACGAGAAGAATATCCGACAAGCTATATCCACAAGAGGGTGCCGAAGACCTGCCGCCGGACGCAAGGAAGACACCGTCTACCGGAAATTACCTCAGTCTTGCGCAAGAATATGAGGCTGCGTTCGGGCGCTCCGAGCTGCACGGTTTCATTGGACAACTGATTCGGGACGAAGACCATGAACCCGGCGAGATGCACCGAAGGCTGTTGCGCCTCCCGTGGAGTGACGTGTTTACCACGAATTGGGATACGCTCCTGGAGAGGACATGCCGCTTTATCGCTGAACGCAAATACACCATCGTTCGAACTAAGGATGAATTTCCGGTGGGCAATTCACCGCGTATCGTCAAGCTGCATGGATCGTTTCCGTCGTACTTCCCGTTGATCCTGACGGAAGAGGACTACCGAACCTATCCCGTGGAATTTGCACCATTCGTCAACATGGCCCAACAGGCGATGATGGAGACGGTATTCTGCCTCATCGGCTTTTCCGGCGACGATCCGAACTTCCTGCATTGGTCGGGGTGGGTTCGCGACAACATGGGACAATCGGCTCCGAAGATCTATCTGGCAGGGTGGTTGGACCTGTCGCATCACCGGCGGCGCATGCTCGAAGATCGGGGCGTCGTACCGATCGATCTCTCCCTCCACCCAAGAGCGAGGGAATGGCCCGAACATCGTCGCTATCGGTACGCCACCGAGTGGATACTGTACACGCTCGAATACGGACGCCCGTATGACGTTACGGAATGGCCTTCTCCCTTGTCAGAACAGTCGATCGATTCATCGATCCCGGATTATCTTCTTCCCGTTACACGGGTCGATTCCGCCAAGCCGAAGAAAGAACCGGAACCTCTCCCGAGGCCGCTGCCCGACGACTGGTTGAAGCAGACGAAAGCCGTTCTCGAAGTCTGGACCCACAACAGGAGGATCTATCCCGGCTGGTTGAGTATTCCGAGCAGCGTATTTCGTTCATTCAATTGGCACACCGACGATTGGGAGCGGTTGATCCTGCGCGCATTGCCCGATCTCGCGCCAGGGCGCCGGTTGAACGCTATTCGAGAGCTGGTGTGGCGCCGCGAGATTTCCCTCGTCCCGATGTCCTCCGATCTCGAATCCGCGGCAAGCGATGCACTCCAGCAGTTTGACTGCCCAGGCCGCACCATCGACGGGGTTGCCGACACGACGGTTCGCTGGGATGAGATTCGGGAGGCATGGCGCCATGTCGCGCTCGCGCTCGTGACGGTCGCTCGACATGGCTTGAAGCAGACGTTGTTCGATCAACGGATCGAAGCGTTGTCGCCCTTTCTGGATGACGATCCCGACGTTGCACAGAGGATTCATCACGAACGTTGTCTCTGGGCGATCTACTCGGTGGACTTCCAGACGTTGGAGGGTTTGCTGGAAAAATGGCAAACGGCGAACACCGATCCGATCTGGATGCTGAGAAAAGCCGCCATCCTTGTCGAAACCAACCGGGTGGATGAGGCAATAGAACGATTCGAAGGCGCATTCTCGCATATTCGCCAAATCCCGGATGATGACCGCAGTGTGGCCGGTGCTTCGCGAGAGAGTTGGGCGCTTTTCTGGGCGATGGCCCATGAGATGGGTTCGTTTTGGGAGGGTAAAACAAATTCTCCCGATTACTCCCGGTTTCACAGGAGGTGGCGGGAACTGGCATCTCGTAAGTGTGATCCCTTGGAAGAAAAAAGGAATTTGCATGACCTCATCAGAGGACAAGGGGAGAAAAGCGAACCACCTGTGTTCGACTTGAATGTGCGACGTGGCCGAGGATTTCACTTTTCTGATAAACAGCACCGGCGGTGGACAGCGGCGCGTCGTGCGATCCGCCTTCCCGAAGTAGCCGGCCTGCCGCCTTCCGCGTTCCATCTTTCCATGGCTTCGGATATTTTGACCCCCGCTGCTGACGTGCTGGCCGAAGTCGAGCCGGAGATGGCAGTGCGGTTAGTGCTTCGAACTGTGGACTATGATCAGGACAAGATCCTTCAACGCGTTCTATCCCGCGTTCGTGTAGCAACCATGCCACAGGATTCGGCAAAAAACCTCAAGGATTTCTGTGATGGAATAATCAAGTATGCGCTGCCCCGGCTCAGGAGCCCTGGGGCACGTGATGGGACGATGTCGTGGGTCGATAGGCTGCGAGTCGCGCTGGAAGTGACGTCGCGACTTGTGCTTCGACTGGATCCGGAACAGGTAGAAATCGTCTTCGACACGGCGCTGAGCTATTATGGAGATGATCGTTTTCACCATGACTTGCTGACACTTCCACTCCGAAGACTGTTGGAACGAAGTTGGGAGACGCTTCTCCCCGATCAGCAGGCATGTCGCATTCTGAACCTGCTCAATGCCCCCATTGTTGGGCTGGATGGTTTCAAGGAACCGTTCGGAAGCCATGATCCTGATCCGGGCTATCTGGTAAGGGATGATTTACCCACGCCCTGTCGTACGGCCGACACTGAGGAGCAGTGGAAGCAAATCATCAATTTGTTGGTACATGGTCTGCGCGCCGGGGGAGAAGCGAGAAAACGATCCGCCTCTCGGATCAGGTACGTGGCCTTGCGGGGCCGATTGTCCGAATCTGAATCCGTCGATGTTGCCCGAGCGTTGTGGAATCCCCAACACGTCGGCGATAGTTATCTGCCTGTGGAAACGGATCTCGCTGACGCGGTATTTCTTGATTTACCGGAACCGGAGTCCGGTTTGGCGGAACGATGCTTCCGCAAGAAGTGGCTCGACATTGGCAATCTTCCGCAAGGCAGCGAGGAAAATCTGTCTGAAGTTCTGTGGCAGGTTGGATACGCGATTTGGCTGAAACACCGCAAACGTTCTTTGCGTTTGACGAAAGATGAAATAGACCACTTGGCCGAGATCGTGGAAAGATGGGCGGACCTTCCTGTACCACGCCGTCGTATCCCCTTTTTCGAGGATCAGCTTCAGAATTTTACTCTCCGTGCCATCATCGGGCTATGTGAAATCTTATCTGGGATTCCACTTCCGGATTCAGTAGTGAAGAAGCTATACGGGAAGGTTCCGGATCTCAACGATTCCGAGGTGCCGGGATTTACCCTCATGGCAGGCATCGTCAGGGCTTTGCCGGATCGTTTCGATGTGATCGTGCAGTCGATGCGAGTGGGATTGGTGTCGGATAAACCGATTCTGGCTGAAAATGCGGCGTGGGGATTGTTCCATTGGATGAAGGCGTCGGGTGATTCCGAAGCGTCATGTCCGAAACCTCCGATTGACTTGGTGCGCGAAGTCGGAGTGATCATTGCTTCTCGGAGGAACATTTCTCTCGATGTTGCTCTACAGATAACCAAGTGGATATTCGACGAAGGAAGCGAAGAACAAAGGACTGCCGTCAGCGAATTGGCGCAACAAGGACTTGACTATTTGCTCCAAGAGTTGCGGTATGACAGGAGGCACGAGCGGGATGAAGACAGCATACCCTCGCTCAGACGACGTTGCGTTCAGCTCGCGGTGTCGATGGCGAAACAGGGTTTCGAGGGAGAGCCGGTTGTTTCGCGCTGGCTGAGGGATGCAGAGAACGATCCGATGCCCGAAGTCCGGTACGCGAAGGTCCGCCATGCCGCTGTTTTCAGAGGTGCTCGGGATGGGAATGTGTCCGACAACGGTGAAGAAGCAGAAACCGGAGCAGAATAGCCCCGATTACTGCATAAATCAGAGTTCCGTCACTCCCCTGGTCGAGCCGGAAGCAGGCTCCATCCGGGAGGCGACGTTCGGATCTGTCATTCGGCAGAAACCCGCGTCCGCGCTCGCCGGAGTCTCCCTTGCTCGTCAGAGTGCCAGGACCAGTCGCAAACCGTCTTCGATTCGGCGCATTGCCGACGCCGGCACCCGACCGACCCTCTCCGTCAGGCAGCTCTTGTCGAGTGTGACGACTTGGGACACGTTGACGACCGAGTTCACGTTCAAGCCGGTGCCGCGTGTCGATAGCTTCACGTTTCCCGGAGCGGCGGCCAGAGATCTGTTGGAAGTGACCGCGGCAACAACAACGGTGCGGATAGCACTGCGGTTGAACTCGTTCGTCTGGATGATCAGCACCGGACGCCGGTAGCCGGGTTCCGAGCCCGCGGGATCCGGCAGGCTGCCCACCAGATCTCTCCCCGTTTCACGTCCAGTCGTCATTCCGCAGGACGTCGAGTGAATATGCTTGCAGCGTCCGAAGTCCGGGGTCCAGAGATGAGGGCGTGCCAGCGCTTGCATACACTTCGTTGAGCTTGCCCTCGGGGTCGTCGACGATTCGGGTCGGGAAACCTGCCGGCCGCGGGTCCCGGTCCGGCAAATTCAGATCCAGTTCGAGGATCGATGTATCCTTGATGATCTGTTCTACCTCCCTGATCGCGGCGGTAGCAACGGCGGCGATGTGCTTCGATGACGACGCCATGATGCAACCGGATTCGTGTCGCGCAAAGAAACAGAAATCCTTTCCGTCACGACTTTTTCTTCTGAAGTGGGCCGGCGCCCGACACGCAGGACATTGCAGGTGGGGATCCATGCTGTTGCGCCGTTCCTCGGGCCAACCATCGTAGTCGTTTGCGACGATGTTCTTCTTATGGCCTGCGTGGCAGTAGATTGCTATGTCCATGGGACGCTCACGGATTGGCGGACAAGTCGATCCCGCCGTGGTTCGTGAATCGATTTCCAGTTGCGGTTCTGCCGGTTCATGACGTTTTCCCGAGCTCGGATCCGGTCAGGTTCGCCGAA
This sequence comes from uncultured Gammaproteobacteria bacterium, assembly GCA_958295465.1. Lineage (GTDB taxonomy): Bacteria > Pseudomonadota > Gammaproteobacteria > HK1 > HK1 > HK1. The sequence continues at coordinate 3,465,425 of OY282353.1, read as the reverse complement.
TCTCACGCCCGACGTTCAGCGCCGGCGGCTTCCATGACGCCTCCTCGTCACACCGGCGCGGAACCCCCGACGTTCAGCGCCAGAAGTTCCCGAAGCGCATCCTCGTCCGTGACGTCCTCCGGCCAACCATAGGCTTCGGCGACGGCGGCGTCGAGGTCCGCATGGGCGTCGGCGAGCCACTGCGGGCGGGCGTTGTAGAGGTTCGTGAGGGTGCGGGCCTTGAGCGCCTTCGCCGCCGCTTCGTCGCGGGCGGACGGGCGCTTGGGGTAGCCGGGGGCCGGCTCCTCCACCCACTCCACCCACTCGGGCGGGTTCAGCCAGCGGTCCCGCAACGCGACCAGCCGCCGCGCCGCCTCGGCGATGGCCGCAGCGTGCGGGCCGCCCGCGTCGCCGGCGGCGGGGAGGTTGGGCGACAGCCCTTCGGGGAAGGGGAAGGTCTCGAAGGTGGTGGTCGGGGTATAGCGGGGGTCGTTGCCCTTGCCGAGCCACGTGCCGAGCCGCAGCGACCACGCCTCGTGGAAGCGACTGTGCAGGATGCCGAAGGTGGTGTCGTCATCGCGTGCGATGACGATCAGTTGGCTGTCGGGGCAGATGCCAGCGTCGAGCCAGACGAAGACCCGGTGCTTCGCCACGCGCGGCGTCGCGATGTAGCGCGAGAGCCCTGCGAGCGCCCGCCACATGCCCTGTCTCGGCTCCACGTGCCGCCACCAGCGTTCCCGATAGGACTCGCGGCGGTTGCGCTACCGCATCGGGTACACGTGCTCCTGTGCGTGCCGGTACGGCGCTTCGTAGAGCGCCGCCTCCTCGCGCACCATGTCCCAGCCGAAATCGACGATCCATTTGTCCGCCGGGCGCCGGGTCACGTCCATCCCGTTCATCCACGGCCGCAGGACCTCCGAATTGGGCCTGCCGTTGGGGTTCGCGGGCGCGCGCAGCCAGTCCCTCGCCTGCTCTCCGCGCACGTCGAAGGGGCCGCCCTTGGTGTCGCCCATGAACGCGACGCCCATGTTCCGGTACAGGCGTTGCGCCCCGGTCAGGTCCACCCCCGCACCGCCCCGCCTCGCCGTCAGATCGGCGTGGATCGCGTCCACGGGCTGCCCGTCGAGCCGTCGTTCCGGTCCCGGCGTATCCTCCGGCCATCGCGCATCCCCCTGCCGCCCGGCGGATTCGGCGGAGCCGCCCGCCGCCGAGTGGCCGAGCTGCCGCTCTGATCCTGACGTACCCTCCTGCCCCGGTGTGTCCTCCGGTCCTCGCGCCTCCTCCTGCCGCCCGGCGAAGTCGGCGGAGCCGCTCGCCGCCGAGTGGCCGAGCCGCCTCTCCGGCCTTGGCGTACCCTTCGGCCCCCTCGCCCCCCTCTGCTTCGGAGCATCATCCTGCCCCGACGCACCTCCCTGCTTCGGCACATCTTCCGGCCCCTGCCGTGCGAAGCACACCAGGGACACCCGCACCGCCGCCCCGTCGACCACCCACGGCTCGTCGCTCCATGCCTCGAAGATCGGACACTCCCGAATCGCGGCCTGCAAGGCCCGCCGGTTCGCCCCGCCCCGGATGGAGTTGGTCGAGACCAGCCCCACCCGCTTCGCCCGGCCCGCCCTCATCTGCTCTCCCGCCTTCACGAACCAGTAGCAGACCAGATCGGCCTCCGCCGGCACCCTGCCTTCGTAGACCGTGAACAGGCGCGATACGTAATCCTCTCCGAGATGGGCGTTGAGCAGCTTGCCGCCGAGAAAGGGCGGGTTGCCGATCACCACGTCGGCCGCCAGCCATTCCGACTCCCGGCCCTCCGACTCCCGGCCCTCCGGCTCCGCGCCCTCCGGCTCCGCGCCCTCCGGCTTCCCGCCCTCCGGCTTCCCGCCCTTCGACTCCCCGCCCTTCGACTCCCCGCCCTCCGGCTCCCCGTCCTCCGGCTCCCCGCCCTCCGGCTTCCCACCCTCCGGCTCCCCGTCCTCCGGCTCCCCGCCCTCCGGCTTCCCACCCTCCGGCTCCCCGCCCCCCGGCGCCAGCAGCGCGTCGCGGCATTCGATGGTGTCCAGGGGCTTGAGGATCGGATCGCGCGACTCCCGGAACCCGTTGCGCCGCATCCACTGGATCTCGCCGACCCATACCGAGACGCGGGCCAGCTCCGCCGCGTAGGCGTTGAACTCGATCCCCCGGACGTTGGTCGGGCCGACCGCCGGAAAGGCCCGCTGAAACCCCATCGCCTCGGCTTCCAGTTGCACCCGGTGCTCCACGTCCTTGAGCGCGTGCAGCGCGAGATACAGGAAGTTGCCCGAGCCGCAGGCCGGGTCGAGCACCGTGAAGCCCCGCAAGTCTTCGAGGAATGCGCGCAGCCGTCGTTCTGCCAGCGCGCGCAGCCGCGTTCGCGCCGCCCGTGACCGCGCCGCCTCCGCCTTCACCAGCGCCGCTTCGATCTCCGCCTTCGCCCTTGCCCACCCGGCGAGCCAGGGACGGACGATCACCGGCTCCACGATCTGCATGATCTTGTCCCGGTCGGTGTAATGCGCGCCGAGCTGCGAGCGCTTGTCCGGGTCGAGCCCGCGCTCGAACAGGGTCCCCAGGATGGAGGGGTCGATCTCCGACCAGTCCAACGCCGCGGCGGCGAGCGCCGTCTCGATCTCGGCACGCCGGAGCGGCAGCGCCGCATCGTCGTCGAACAGCCCGCCGTTGAAGCGTTCCACGGGCTCGAAGCCGACCAGACCGCCCGCCGCCATCGCCCCGAACAGGGCGCGGGCCATGCCGGCGAACTCCCCGGGCCGAAGGCGGGCCTGCTCCAGCATCCGCGTGAACATCCGGTCCGGCAGCAGCCCCACGTCCTCGGCGAACATGCAGAACACGAGTCGGTTGACGAAATGCGCCACCGCCCGGGGCGCGTGCCCGCGCTCGCGCAACGCCTGCGCCAGCGAGGCGAAGGCCGCCGCCGCGCGTTCGGTGAGCGCCTGCCGGCTCTCGCCGGGACGCAGGCGCGCGGGCTCGGACATCGCCCACTTGAGCTTGTCCCGCACCGCCGCATCCGCGAGGTCGTCCAGCGTGAACTCGTGGGTCTCGCTGACGCTGTTGGTCCAGTTGGTGCGGATGCGGAAGCGCGCCATGTCCGAGACGATCAGCAGCGGCGGGTTCTCCAGCGCCAGCGCGTATTGCCGGAGCTGGTCGAAGGCCGCGTCGAGGTTCGCGCGCCGGCCCTTGTACTCCCAGGCGAAGCAGTGGCGCTTCCACACGTCGGCCCAGCCGTCGCCGCCGCTGTCCTTGCGCGCGCCGCGCTCGAAGCAGTAGCGCTCTCCTGCGGGGTCCGCCTCGGCCGGCGTCGGCTCGCCCAGCAGCCGGCAGAGGTCGATGAAGTGCTCCTGCGCCGCGGAGCGCTCCTTGAGCTCCGCCGCCCGCCACTTGGCGATGAACGCGCCTGGGGTCATGGCTTCCATTCGGCGATGAAGACGCCCGGCATCATGGCTTCCCCTTGGCGATGAAGGTGCCCGGCGTCATGGCTTCCCCTTGGCGATGAACGCGCCCGGCGTCATGGCTTCCCCTTGGCGATGAAGGCGTCCGGCGTCATGCCTTCCCCTTGGCGATGAAGGTGCCCGGCGTCATGCTGTCCGCAGCATGGCGGCGCGGTGACGAAGTGAAGTCCCGATGCTCAAGAGTGCGTCCGGCCCCGGCCCGCATCCCGTCCCAGCGCAACCCGACCGCGTGTCCGCCGCCGTCCACGGACGGTCCCCGAAACGTGCAGGACGGAGGCTCTGATCGATGTGGGACAATCGGATCGTGTATCTGTCGGATCCCGCTGGGAATGAGATACCGACCTCATGCCCCGAGGACGAAAACCGATGAGCGCCAGGATGACTCTTGAAGAGGCGGTGTGGGTCGATCCGGATCGCATGAGCGGGACGCCATGCTTTCGAGGCAGCCGGCTTCCGGTACAGCAACTCTTCGACTGGCTCGCAGACGGCGTGCCGCTTGATGAATTCGTCGAGGATTTCCGGATCGACCGGAGAGCCGCGGAAGCGGTCTTGCGAGCCGCCGGTACGGAATTCTCCGAACGGAGTGCGGAGATCAATGCGGTCGCCCCGGCGCAAACACCACCGGTATGAAGGTTCTGCCTGACGCAGGGATTTCACCTCGCTTGCAGCCGGCTTTGCAGGAAACCCTCGGTGGAACGATCGTGGAAAGCGCGATCTTCCATCATTGGCGTACCTTGCGAAACCGTGAGCTGTTGGATTTGGCTCATCGATACGGATTCACCGCACTGCCCCTCACCGTGCCCGTCGAGCTACCGTCCGTCAATTGCGCATCCACAGCGCCGGACGCCCCGGCGCCGCCGTGCCGTTCAGCGAGGAATGCTGCGAACAGCGCATCGCACAACCGTACGTACGCCACGCGGCGGTGTGCATGGCGGGCGCAAAAGAGGTTCAATCGGAGATCTCTCCGGCATCCCCCGGTTCATCCCCGTTCGCGCGTCCACGATGGGACGGAGGCATATCCCGCGGGATGTCGGACAAGACCGACCCTGGCGAGAGAGGCACGGACATGACACGACATACGATAGTCCCGCATGACGAATGGATCTCCGCCCGCAAGGCCCTGTTGGAGAGGGAAAAGGCGTTCACCCGGGAGCGCGACGAGTTGAGCCGGCTGCGCCGGGCGCTTCCCTGGGAGAAGGTCGAGAAGGCATACGTCTTCGACGGCCCGGACGGCGAGGAGACGCTGGCCGATCTCTTCGGCGCCCGGAGCCAGCTCATCGTCTACCACTTCATGTTCGGCCCGGACTGGGACGAGGGCTGCAAGTCATGCTCCTTCCTTGCCGACCACTACGAGCCCGCCGTCGTCCACCTGGCGCAACGCGACGTGACCTTGGTCACGGTCTCCCGCGCGCCGCCGGCGAAGATCGAGGCATTCAGGGAGCGCATGGGCTGGCGGTTCAAGTGGGTGTCGTCGCTTCGCAGCGACTTCAACCGGGACTACCAGGTGACCTTCGCGCCGGAGGATGTAGCCGGAGGGAAGGTCGTCTACAACTATGCCGAGACGGCGTTCCCGATGACCGAGGGTCCGGGGATCAGCGTGTTCTGCAAGGACGACGCGGGTGACGTCTTTCACACCTACTCGTCCTACGCGCGGGGGCTGGACACGTTCATCGGCGCCTACCATCTGCTCGACGTCGTGCCCAAGGGCCGGGACGAGGAGGGCTTGCGTTTCAGCATGGAATGGCTCCGGCACCACGACCGGTACCGGGAGGCGCCGTGACGGCAAGGCATCGGCCGCTCTGTGCGGGCAAGCCGGACGCAGATCCGGCGGTACCGGAAGACGCCGTGACGACGAGGCATCGGCCGCCGGTCCCTCCGTGCCTGCCGCCGTGCGGCGCTTCGCGTCCGACCTCGCGCTGAGACGGCGAGGGCCGGGCTACGGCGAGGTCTGGGATACGGCGAGGGCCGAGATATGTTGAGTCCCGAGATATGGCGAGAACCGGGATACGGCGAGGACCGGGATACGGCGAGAACCGGGATACGGCGAGGACCGGGATACGGTGAGGACCGGGATACGGTGAGGACCGGGATACGGTGAGGACCGGGATACGGTGAGGACCGGGATACGGTGAGGACCGAGATACGGTGAGGACCGAGATACGGTGAGGATCTGGATCCGGGACCCGTTGGCCATCCTGGCCGGTGACGAGGCGGCGGGCGGCCTCGTCGTCGAGGGAGACCGCATCGCCGAATGCCTGGTCGCCGGCGCCGCGCCCGCCACGCCCTGCGATCACACCTTCGACGCCTCCGGGCACGTCGTGCTGCCGGGACTGATCAACACGCATCACCACTTCTACCAGACCCTGACGCGCGCCTGCGGCCCCGCCCTCGGCAAGGAGCTGTTCGACTGGCTCGAGGCCCTCTATCCGATCTGGGCGGGGTTGACGCCGGATCAGCTCGACGTTGCGTCGCGGCTCGCGCTGGCCGAGCTGCTGCTCTCCGGGTGCACGACCGCGGCGGACCACCACTACGTCTTCCCGCAAGGGCTCGAAGACGCCGTGGACGTCCAGGCCGCGGCCGCCCGGGACATGAGGATGCGGGTGACGCTCACGCGCGGGTCCATGAATCTTTCGGTCGATGACGGCGGCCTGCCGCCCCCGTCCGTCGTCCAGGACGCCGAGACCATCCTCGCCGACAGCGAGCGGGTGATCGACGCCTTCCACGAGCCGGGGGAAGGCGCGTTCGTCCGGATCGCCCTCGCCCCCTGCTCGCCGTTTTCCGTGACGCGGGAGATCATGCGCGATACCGCACGCCTCGCCGAAGAAAAGGGCGTCCGCCTGCATACCCATCTCGCGGAGACCGCGGACGAGAACGCGTTCTGCGAGCACACGTTCGGATGCCGTCCGCTCGACTATCTCGAAGCCGTGGGCTGGCTGGGCGATCGGACCTGGCTCGCCCACGGCATCCACTTCACGCCGGAAGAGATCGAACGCCTGGGACGCGCCGGGACCGGCGTGGCCCACTGCCCCGGCTCCAACATGGTGCTCGCCTCGGGGCTGTGCCCGGCCGTGGATCTGGCGGCGGCCGGGGCGCCGGTCGGCCTCGGCGTGGACGGCTCCGCGTCCGAGGATGCATCGAACCTGATGCAGGAGGTGCGCCAGGCGCTACAGGTGCAGCGCCTGCGCTACGGCGCGGCCCGCATCGGCCATGCGGACGTGCTGCACTGGGCGACCGCCGGCTCGGCGGCCTGCCTCGGCCGCGACGACGTCGGGCGGATCGCACCCGGCAGGCAGGCCGACCTGGCCCTCTTCAAGCTGGACGAGCCGCGCTTCTCGGGGGCGGGAGATCCACTGGCCGCCCTCGTCCTGTGCGGCGCCCATCGCGCCGATCGGGTCATGGTCGGCGGCGCATGGCGGGTGATCGAGGGGCGGATCGTCGATCTCGACCTGGAGGCCCTGATGGCGCGTCATTGCGAGGCGGCGCGGGCGATGGCGCGGGGCTCGTGACGGGAGCCGGCTCCGGGGTTGGCCGGCCCCGAACGCCGGCCGCGACCGGCGCGGGAACAGAAAGGCCGCACGGCGGCTACCAAGCCGACTACTGCCGCGCACAGGACAGATCATGCAGCGTGGTCCTGGACAAGCCGGCCGACGGTAGCAATCACGTGCGCCGACGCAACGGCGGCCTCCCCGCCTGCGAGACGGTTCCGATACTTCCGTTTATCCCGTATTTCTCCCGCGCTATGCTCCGCCCGGAAACACCGCCCGATCGCTTCCCGGAACGAGGGAAACGAGGGAGACCCCGCTTTTGCACAACGACGAACCCACCCTGCTGGACGCTCTCGATCGGGGACCGCTGATCCGGGAAGTCGGCGATGCCGTCGCCACCTGTGTGCCCCCGCAGGTGTTCGGCGTCCATGGCGACTGGGGGCTCGGCAAGACGAGCTTTCTGCACCAGGTCCAGTGGTACCTCACCGGCGATTGCCCGCAGCAATCCGGCACGGCGGCGGAGGATGCGAAGCGGATATTCGCCGGCGGAGTGCACCGCGAGACGATCCAGGCCGTCTGGTTCGATGCCTGGCGATACCAGAACGAGGATGCGCCCATCGTCGCACTGTTGCATGAAATGCGGGCGCAACTTTCGTGGCGGAGTCGGGCAGTCCGCCAAGCTACCCGCACCACCGAGGTGGCTACGCGGGGAGCGCTCCTCTCGATGGGGGAGCTCACGAAGAAGATCGGAATCCAGTATTCCAGGTTCCGGCAGGCGAACCGCGAGTGGGAATCGGAGAATCTCGCCTCCACGCTCCCATCCCATACGTTGCGAGAGCATCTTCAGGAGGCCATCGGACAGCTTTTGCCCTCCCGAAGGCGGAAGAACGGCGCATCGCCCCGGCTCGCCGTCTTCATCGACGACGTCGACCGCTGCGAGCCCGAGGCGGCCTACCGCCTGCTGGAGGGGCTGAAGATCTACCTCACCCTGGACAACTGCGTCTTCGTCCTGGGCATGAACCAAAAGGCGATCGAGGAGGCCATTGCACAGCGAATGAGGGCCGACGCAAGGCGAGACGCAAGACGAATGGAAATCGACGACAGCCGGACGGTGCGCGCCGCCGCGTACATGGAGAAGTTGTGCCAGAACGTATGGCGGCTGCCCGCGGTCCGGGAGCCGGACCAGGTGCTGTACGATCTGCTTGCGAAGACGATCGAGAGCGAGACCGTCCGGGAGTGGATCAAGCGCGCGGTGCGAGGGCATCGATACCTGCCGCCCAACCCGCGCCGTCTCAAGGGCCTCGCCAATCTGCTCGGGAGGTTTTCCTCGCGGCTGCCCACCCGGGAAGACGCCCCGGACGACAAGGCCGCGATCCAGGAGGCGCGGCTTCTCGTCATTGTCGCATACGTCTACCAGTTCCATCATGACCTGTACGTGAGATGGGAAGCCGAACTGGGCCTCTACGACAGGATCCGCGAATGGTGCGAAGGAAGTGCCACGGATCTCCCGTTTCTCGCTCCGCTGGTTCTGCCAAATCGGAAGGTCGATCCCGGCTCCACGGAACGAACGACGCCCCCGCAGGATGAAGCCGATGTTGACACGGAAAGCACTTATCCGGATCCGACCGAAGCCGGCGTCTTCTGGATCCAGCCGTTGATCCTGGCTCTCGGCAACGAGGTGGACCCGAGCCGGTTCAAGCGCTATCTCCATGGAGCGTCGGCATGAAGAGCCCCGTCCGCCGGTATGCCGGCCTGGAAATGTCGGACCTGTTCAGGAACCCGGCGCTCCGGGCCTACCTGGCCAACGTGCGGGGCTGGCATGGATACGTCCGTTTCCTCGGACTGCCGGACCGTCGCGACAATCCGGACGTCGAGATCGGCGGCCTGTTCGTCTGGCCGCTGCTGACGCGCCGCCACGTCTCGCCCGACGAAAACCCGGCAAACTGGCTTGACGAAGTGGAAAGGGTCCTCGACGCCCTCATGATCGGCAAGCCGCTGATGCTTCTGGGAGACCCCGGCTCGGGGAAGACCACGCTGTTGAACTACCTTGTCTGGCTGCTTGGGCGACCGTCGGAGAACGTCCTGATCGATCGGCAGGGCTGGCGGCTACCGGTGCCGATGGTGCTGCGAGAAATGCGCCTTCGCGGGGTCACGGATTTCGACGGGCTGCTGGCGGCCTTTCTGGGCCATGCGATGAGCGAGCCCTTGCGCGAAGGCGGCTATCTGAACGAGATGCTCGCGACGGGGCAGGCGTTCATCCTGCTCGACGGCATCGACGAGGTCGGCGATCAGGCGGCACGCACGAACCTCCGCCGCGCCGTATTCGACGGATTCGCACGATACCCGGACTGCCTCTGGGTGTTGTCTTCGCGGATCGTGGGGTACGACGAGGTGTCCTTCGACAGGAATCCGTTCGACGAGGCGCCGTTGGGCAAGGCGCGCACTTCGCCCTTCGAAGGACCGGCGGTGTACGAGGACGCCGGCGAATACTCGAACGATCCTCCGCCTTCCAACCACGGCAAGATGTCCATGCGGCGGGCATCCCGCGGCTTCTCCGCCGCGGGACGAGGGATCGACGATACCCCCGTCGTCACCCGCTTCATCGCGCCCTTCGACGACAAACGGATCACCTCCTTCGCCCGCAAGTGGTACATCCAGCGGGAAGCGGCGGCGACCCGGGCGGGAGCGGACGCCTCTCACCTGGTGCGTGCGGTCCATGCGGACCCGGCGATCCTCAGACTCGCCCGCGTCCCCAACCTGTTGACCATGATGGCGCTCATCCACCGCATCGAGACGACCCTGCCACATGGACGCGCGCTGCTGTACGACCGCATCGCGGAGGCGTACCTGGAATCGATCGACAAGTTTCGGGGCCTTTACTCGGGAGCCCACGATTTGCCGCAAAAGAAGTTCTGGCTCGCCCGCGTCGGGTACGAAATGCAGCGCCGCCGCACATTGGCGAAAGAAACGGACGGAGAAGCATCGGCGTTCCGGGGGAAGGCAGAGAGCCCGGACAGCTTGGAGATCCTCGTCGAATCCGGTGACGTCGTCGCCTGGCTGGCGGCCGAGATGGAACGCGGCGGGACCGCCGTGGGGGTGGACTCCCCCGAAGAGTTCCTCGACTTCGTCGGGCGGCGGAGCGGCTTGTTCCTGCCGCGTGCCGAAGGACGCTACGCCTTCATCCATCTCTCGTTCCAGGAATACTTCGCCGCGGTCGCGCTCGAACGCGACGTCACCGGGATCGACTGGGCGAGGGGCAAGCGCTCTCCCCTGGGCTTCGTTCGCGAGGATTTGGCCAAGTGGGCGGAACAGAGCATCTGGCGCGAAACGTTCGTGTTTCTCTTCGAGCTGCTCGCTCCCAAGCGCGACTGGTATGCCGATCTGCTGGACTGCGTATTCGGAGAGGGCTTTTCGCGATTGGATACGCCGGAGCCCGACGAACAGACCCTGAATCTGGCTTTCCTGGCCGCGAGACTGGTGGTCAACCCGCGTGCGGGGCTTGCTCCTGCGAAGATACGGGATGCAATCGATGGTTGCGTCCGGACACAGCTCCGATACCAGTCGGCAGAGTCGTATGACAGATTCCTATCGGATAATGTTTTCAGAGAGCTTCTTGTCGATGATCGGAAATGGAACGCCAAAGTGCTCGATGCAATCGGCGATCAACTGAGGAAGCTGGGGATTCGAGGGATCGATCTAAGTAAGACGAGAACCGATGATATTGCTCCATTCGCGAATCTCACCGAACTTCAAGACCTCTATTTAAATGAAACACCGGTTTCGGACCTTACCCCGCTCGCGAATCTCACCGGACTTCAACACCTCGATTTAGATGAAACACCGGTTTCGGATCTCTCCCCGCTCGCGAATCTCACCGGACTTCAACGCCTCTATTTATATGAAACATCGGTTTCGGACCTTACCCCGCTCGCGAATCTCACCGGACTTCAACGCCTCTATTTATATGAAACACCGGTTTCGGACCTTACCCCGCTCGCGAATCTCACCGGACTTCAACGCCTCTATTTAGATGAAACACCGGTTTCGGACCTTACCCCGCTCGCGAATCTCACCGGACTTCAACGCCTCGATTTAAATGAAACACCGGTTTCGGACCTTACCCCGCTCGCGAATCTCACCGGACTTCAACACCTCGATTTAGAGGGAACACCGGTTTCGGACCTTACCCCGCTCTCGAATCTCACCGAGCTTCAGTGGCTTGATTTGACAAGGACAGGGATTACCGAGAGTGAGGCCAGCAAACTACGTGATGCCCTGCCTCGCTGCCATATCCTGACCTGAACCGGCGCGGCTGCCCGGCGCCCGTACTGCGGCATGCCGCCCTGTCTCGCCCGGACCCTCGCTCGGGTTGACGGCCTTCCGGCGAACCCGGATAGTGCGCCGCCTTCTCCCGGACAGGCAGGGCCGGCGATGTTCTTCGACGACCACCGCAAGCACGGGCTCCGGCACAATCCGTTCAAGGCGCTGGTTGCGCCCCGTCCCATCGCCTGGGTGAGCAGCGTGAGCGCCGACGGCGTCGCGAACCTCGCCCCCTTCAGCTACTTCAACGCCTGCGCGGACCGCCCGCCGACCGTCATGTTCGCGCCCAACAACCCTCGCCCGAACGGCGACGGCAAGGACACCCTGCGCAACATCGAACAGACCAACGAATTCGTGGTCAACCTCGCCGGATACGATCTCCGTGAACCGATGAACCTGACCTCCGCCCACGTCGATCCGTCGATCGACGAATTCAAGCTCGCGGGGCTGACCCCGGCGCCCTCGGTGCACGTGAAGGCGCCGCGCGTCGAGGAGGCGCCGGTGAGCCTGGAATGCCGCTTCCTCACCCGGCTCCGGCTCCCGAGCGACCATCCCGCGATCGAGAACAACGTAGTGATCGGCCAGGTCGTCGGCACCCACATCGCCGAGCACATCATCCGCGACGGCATGATCGACATGGCCGCCTACCGGCCGGTCGCACGGCTCGGCTACATGGACTACACGTCGGTCGAAACCGTGTTCGAGATGCTGCGCCCCGACTGAGACCCCCAACCCGGCATAGCCGGAACCGGGGCCTGCTCCGAACTTGGGAGCGGTCCCCTTTCATGCCCGCATACCAGACCCGTCCGCATCCAGGCCGCGGGTCGGTCAGGATGAAGTCACACTGACCGTTCTACGGGTGGCGGTCACAAGCCGGGGCGGCGGGCGAACGATTTCGCAGGAAACGGCAAAGGCGCCGGCCAAGCTACCAGACGTCGCTCATCTCCAGACGGAACCCGGACAGCACCGGGTCGGCGGACATGCCCTCCGGTTCATCGAGGCGTTCCACCGGCTTGCCGGGACGGTGGACGAACACCTGCCGGCCGGGGGGGATCGATCAGCCAGCCGAGCCGCGCGCCGTTGTCCACTTCTGCCGCATCGTGGCAACATGACCGACGATGGCGCGCGCGACCGACAACGTCGACCTCCGGGCCCCGGGCCGCTCCGCGGCGCGGGTTCCGGCCGCACCCGCCCCCCCGGCGCCCGCAACGAAGGGCCGCATCGAGCTGGCCGGAGTCGTGAAGTCCTACGGCACGGTGACCGCGGTCGATCACGTCGACCTCGCGGTACCCGCCGGCAGCTACTGCTGCCTGCTCGGCCCGTCCGGATGCGGCAAGACGTCGACCCTGCGGATGATCGCCGGCCACGAGGAGCTCAGCGCCGGGCGGATCTCCATCGACGGACACGACGTCGGAGGGTTGACGCCAGCCGACCGCCCGACCGCCATGATGTTCCAGAACTACGCACTGTTCCCGCACCTGAACTGCCGGGACAACGTCGCGTTCAGCCTGCGGATGCGAGGCGTGCCGAAGGCCGAGCGCCACGAGATCGCGTTCGGGAAGCTCGATCTGGTCCACATGGGCGACTACATGGAGCGCATGCCCTCGCAGCTCTCCGGCGGGCAGTAGCAGCGTGTCGCGCTCGCGCGCGCACTCGTCACCAACCCGTCGGTGTCACCCAGCCGAAGGGCTTCGACATCGCCGACATCGAGTACTTCACCCTCAAGAAGGTCTGGGGGGCGGGCAATCTCCAGCCGATGGACATCTCGCGGCTGAAGTACTTCGACAAGATCGTGGGCATCTTCAAGGACGGCAGGCTGACCCCGACCTCGAAGATCGCGCAGGGCACCGCGCCGCATACCGTGAGCTTCGTCGAGAAGCCGGGCGACAAGCAATTCGCGGCGGGGATGACCAACTGGTACACGATGGTGCCGACCATCTACAACGCCGACACCCTGGGCATCCGGCCCGACCTGATCGGCCGCCCCATCGGGAGCTGGACGGAGCTGCTCAACCCCGAGTTCAGGGGCAAGGCGTCGATCCTGAACATCGCCTCCATCGGCATCATGGACGCGGCCATGGTCTGCGAGGCGATGGGCGCGGTGCGCGACGGCGGCTCCTTCTACGAGCGCATGGGCGCGGTGGAGTGCTGGAACTCGGTGATGGACGAGAACCGGTACATGGTGCGGAAGTGGAACGAGTTCATCGCGGCCTAGGAGTCTGCGCCGCAGAAATACAGTTCAAGACGAACAAGCGAATGGACGGGCCGGATTCGATGCGGGGATGGACACGAGCGCCGGGGCACCGGAGTGCGCAATGGCGCGCGGGACACGGGAGAGGGTCCGAGAAGTCCGACCAGATGACCGATGTGAGTAGAACCGTCCCGGGACTCCCGGGGCGGTTCATTTCCCTTCTGCGTTTCTCCCTGTGGGTTCGTTGGCTCCCCCCTCACCAGTTCAGCCGGTTCTCCCGGTCCCACTGCTCTTGCGAAATCGGATTCCCGTACCTGTCGGTGAGGTGGTGCCCCGCATGGATGGCCTGCATGTCGGCTTGGCTCAGCTTGCTGTTGGGAGGCAGGACGAGGTGCACCGTGTCGGCGCTCTCCTCATGTACCTGCACCGCCATCCCGGCAGGGATACTGATGTCGAGCTCGCGTTCGACGGCCGACTTCGGGTCCTCCACCAACCGGGCCCGGAACTCCGTGTCCTCGGCTGCCTTCTCGATGACGCGGGTGCGCATTCCCTGTGGGGTTTCCATGAGTGGGGTTCTCCTCAGTGGATGCCTCGTGTACCGCGCGTCGCAGCCTGCCCCATTGCGTTGGGTGGTTTAACCCTAATTTCGTGATTTGCGGCCCGGCGGCTCATGCGATACCTCCAGGTCCTGCCCCTCACCCTCACCCTGGTCCTGTTCCTGGTCGTCCCGATCGCGTTGATCGGCGTGGTCAGCTTCTGGGACTACAACGAGTTCGAGCTGCTCCCGGACTTCGTATGGACCAACTACGAAGAGCTCTTCACCTCGTCGGTGACCTACACGATCTACCTCGCAACCCTCAAGTTCGCCCTGCTGACGTGGATCTTCACGTTCCTCATCGGGTTCACCGTCGCCTACTTCCTCGCCTTCCACGTGCCCGATCTAAAATGGCAGATCGTCCTGTTCCTGCTCTGCACCATCCCGTTCTGGACCTCGAACGTCATCCGCATGATCGCCTGGATCCCGGTGCTCGGCCGCCACGGCCTGGTCAACGAAGGGCTGCTCGCGGCGGGCCTGATCGACGAGCCGCTGGAGTGGCTGCTGTTCTCGGACTTCTCCGTGGTGCTCGCCTTCGTGCACCTCTACACGCTGTTCATGGTGGTGCCCATCTTCAACTCCATGATGCGCATCGACCCCTCGGTGATCGAGGCCGCCTACGACGCGGGCGCGGGAACCTGGCGCACCGTCCGGCACGTGATCCTGCCGCTGTGCAAGCCCGGCATCGCGATCGGGACGATCTTCGTGGTCACTCTGGTGATGGGCGATTTCGTGACCGTGCAGATGATGTCGGGGGGCCAGAGCGCGTCGGTGGGGGTCGCGATGAACAACAAGCGGGCCCTGCTCCAGTACCCGGCCGCGGCTGCCGATGCGGTCATCCTGCTCGCCGTGGTGCTGATGATGGTGGCGGCGCTGATGCGGATCGTCGACGTGCGCAAGGAGCTGTGACGTGCGCCGGGGCGCAAGGCGGAGGGTCGAGTTCCGCGCCCTCGCGCTCTTCTTCGCGCTGTTCGTGGTGTTCATGTACGGCCCCATCATCGCGATCGTCATCCTGTCGTTCCAGGGGGTCGACGGCGGACTCACCTTCCCGATGAACGGGGTGTCGCTGCACTGGTTCGGGAAGCTCTTCGAGCCGCAGATGGTCGGGGATTTCGAGGGGTCGTTCGCACGCTCGTTCACCCTGGCGTGCGTGGTCATGGGGCTGACCGTGGTGTTCTCGCTGGCCGCCGGCCTCGCGTTCCGAAAGCCATTCCGCGGCGCCACCGTGGTGTTCTACCTCACCGTGGCCAGCCTGATCGTGCCCTCGATCCTGATCACCCTGGGGATCGGCCTGATGTTCGACCGGGCCGGATTCGAGCCGCACTGGTACAGCTCGGGCCTCGGCGCGCACCTGACGTGGACCCTGCCGTTCGGGCTGCTCATCATGTTCGCGGTGTTCAACCGCTTCGACCCCTCCTACGAGGAAGCGGCGCGGGATCTGGGCGCGCGTCCCTGGCAGGTGTTCCGGTACGTGGTGCTGCCGATCATCGGTCCGAGCCTGGTCGGTGTGGGCCTGTTCGGGTTCACGCTCTCGTTCGACGAGTTCGCGCGCACCCTGCTCGCGGCCGGCGTGCACAACACCCTGCCGCTCGAGATCTTCGGGATGACCACCACCGCGACCACCCCGGTGCTCTATGCGCTGGGCACCGTGACCACCGGGGTATCCTTCCTCGTCATCATGCTCTGCCTCTCCTTCATCTCCCTGATGCAGCGGCGCCGACTGAAGCACGGCACGGACGCCGGCGAGGGGATGGTGTAGGCGGGAGGGCGCCGCGCGGAGGATCGAGGATCCCGGCCCGGCATCGCCGGAACCGGACGCCGGCCGGCGAACGAATCTTCGTCCTCTTGTCGAAGATTTCACGGACAAGGGACCAGGGAGCAGCAGGACATGCCCGCGATCAGGATACTGCTCGTCAACCCCAATACGACGGCCTCGATGACCGACAGGATGCTCGCCGCGGCATCCACCGTCGCGGCGCAGGGGACCGAGCTGATCGCGGCGACGGCCGGGTACGGGCCGGAAAGCATCGAGGGGTACTACGACGAGGTGTTCTCGATCCCCCCGATGCTCGACGCGGTGAACGCCCATCCGGACGTCGCCGGCATCGTCGTCGGATGCTTCGACGACACCGGGGTGGACGCGGCGCGGTGCGTGGCCTCCGTCCCGGTCATCGGGATCTGCCAGGCGGCGATGCAGGTGGCGTCCATCGTCTCGGGCAGCTTCACGGTGGTCACCACCCTCGCCCGCTCCGCGCCGGCCATCGAGCATCTCGCGCGGCGCTACGGATACGCGGATCTCTGCCGCAAGGTCCGCGCTTCCGAGATCCCGGTGCTCGCGCTGGAGGACGCAGCGTCGGGCGCCCGCGATCGACTCCGGTCCGAGGTCCGCCGCGCCCTCGACGAGGACGGCTGTGAATCCATCGTGCTCGGCTGCGCGGGCATGGTGGACATGGCCCGCTCGCTCTCCGAGGAGCTGGCGGTGCCGGTGGTGGAGGGGGTCACTGCGGCGGTGAAGATCGTCGAAGGTCTCGCGACCCTCGGTAAGCGCCCGGAGAAGTACGTAATTCCATAGCTGTGTGGCTCGTGCCACGGTGCACCCTCCAATGTCCTGTGGGAGGGTGACAGTGATGGCTCAGGCGAGAGCCCACTCAAGGGCGCGTCCCAAGGCGCGCGACCGATTCTGGCTCGACCATCTGCGCGCCTGTCGTGAACAACGACAGACGCTGAAAGCCTATGCACAGGAGCACGGGCTGTCGGTCAGCGCACTGTACAACGCGCACTCGACGCTCAAGCG
Source organism: uncultured Gammaproteobacteria bacterium (assembly GCA_958295465.1). Classification (GTDB taxonomy): domain Bacteria; phylum Pseudomonadota; class Gammaproteobacteria; order HK1; family HK1; genus HK1. The sequence continues at coordinate 3,448,588 of OY282353.1, read as the reverse complement.
CCGTGGTGTGCTTACCGAGCCGGCCCCGGCGGCGCCCACCTTCGTGCCGGTGCACCTGTCCACGGGCAGCGCCGCGTTTCGGGTGCATCTGCCCAACGGCGTCGTCGTCGAGGTCCCCGCCCACGCCGAGAACGCGGCCTGCGCCACGGTGCTCGATTGCGCGAGCCGGCTGTCATGATTCGTCCGCCGAACGAGGGCATCGACGTGTGGCTGTGCGTCGAGCCGGTCGACTTCAGGAAGCAGATGACAGGACTCGCCGCGCTGGTGCAGGACACCTTGGCGATGGACCCGTTCTCGACCCAGTTGTTCGTGTTCACCAATCGCCGGCGCACCCAGTGCCGGATTCTGTATTGGGAGCGGTGCGGATTCGTGCTGTGGCAAAAGCGCCTGGAACGTGCGCGCTTCGCTTGGCCGCGCCGCGCCGACGCGGTGGTCAGCCTCAGCGGGGCACAACTGAACTTCCTGCTCGACGGCTACGACCTGTGGCGCATGCGCCCGCATCAGCACTTGCACTACGCCTCAATGTACTGACGGTCATAAGGTGCACTGATCGCACCATAAGAACATCTGATCACGCGACGTGTCGCGAGTCATTATTCTATGGTTCATGAACACGCTCCCGGTCACCGCCCCGGTGTCGAACCTCGGGCAAGCGCTGCCCCACGACATCGGCTCGCTGCACACGCTGGTGCGTCGCTACGAATCCGCACTCACCGAGCGCGACGCGGCCATCGCACAGCGCGATGCGAGGATCGAGCACCTGGAAGCGCAGGTGCGCCTGCTGCTTGCCCGGCACTTCGCGCCCTCGTCGGAGAAGCTCCCCGACGGGCAGCTCGGGCTGTTCAACGAGGCCGAGGCCAGCGCGGCGCAGGAGCCCGAGAGCGCTCCGGGCACCGAGGTCGCCGCCCATCGGCGCGCCACACCGAAGCGCGCCCCGTTGCCTGACGCCCTACCGCGTATCGACATCGAGCATCCGTTGGCGCACGACGAGCGGACCTGCCCGCATCACGGGGTCGAGCTGGAACGCTTCGGTGAGGTGGTCAGCGAGCAGCTCGACATCATCCCCGCCCAGGTGCGGGTGCTGCGCCATGTCCGTGGCAAGTATCGCTGCCCGCACTGCGAGGGGCATCTGCGCACCGCTGCGATGCCCGCGCAGCCGCTGCCCAAGAGCCTCGCCAGCCCCGGGCTGCTCGCCCACGTGGCCACCGCGAAGTACGCCGATGCGCTGCCACTGTATCGCCAGCACCAGCAACTGAAGCGCCTCGGGGTCGACCTCTCACGCACCACCCTGGCGACGTGGATGGTGCGCGCCGGCGCACTCGTGGTCCCTCTCATCAACCTGTTGCGCGAGGAGTTGCTTGACCGGCCCTACCTGCTGATGGACGAGACCACCGTGCAGGTGCTCAAAGAACCCGGCAAGGGCGCACAATCGAAGTCCCAACTCTGGGCGCAGATGAGCGCCGGCCCCGAACCGCCCATCGTCGTGTTCGACTACGACCCCACCCGCGCCGGCGACGTCCCCAAACGCTTGCTTGCAGGGTTCACCGGCGCGCTGCACACCGACGGCTACAGCGGCTATGCCCCGGCGGTGCGCGAGCAGGGGCTGGTGCACCTGGCGTGCTGGGCCCATGCCCGGCGCGGGTTCACCGACACCCTCAAAAGCCTCGGCCTGAATCCGAACAAGCTGCCTCCGGCCCCACCCGCGAAGGCGCGCCGTGCCCTGAGCGTGCTGCACCGCATCCGCACCCTCTACGCCATCGAGCGCCGCATCCGCGACACCCCTCCCGACCAGCGCCACCGCGCCCGGCAGGCCGAGAGCGTCCCGGTGCTCAACGCCCTGCGCGCCTGGCTCGACGACACCCTGCCCAAGGTGCTGCCCTCCGGCCCCCTGGGCAAGGCCATGCGCTACCTCGACAACCAGTGGAACGCGCTGGTGCGCTTCTGTGACGACGGCCGCTACGGCATCGACACCAACCCCGTCGAGAACGCCATCCGCCCGTTCTGCCTCGGAAGACGCAACTGGCTCTTCGCCGATACCGTGCCCGGCGCCAACGCCAGCGCCCGGCTCTACTCGCTGATCGAAACCGCCAAGGCCAACGCACTCGAACCCTACGCCTACCTGCGCCACGTGTTCACCGAACTGCCCAAGGCGCAATCACTCGCCGAGGTCGAAGCCCTGCTGCCCACCCGGCTCGACTCCGATACCCTCACTCGACACCCGCTCCAAGGCCCCCTTATCAATCCGCGTCAATAGCGCCGTTCCCGGGGCGCTTACGACCCTCGGGATCGGGACGTCGAAGCGCGGCGGCTGCCCTGCCCCGCCCCAAGACTTACACGGGCGCGTTCTCGCGATACGCGCCCGGCGGCGGGGGAAGCTGAGCCGGGAGATGCCTCGGAGGCAGGGCCGCAAGTTCTCGAGGCGCCACGTGAAGCAGGCGGCCACCGCGGAGGCCGCGAGGGTGATGTAGGAGAGGGCGATCGGATCGTTGCACTCGAAGCCGCCGATGTGGCCCGGCTCCGCCGCGCGCCGCACCCTCGGCCGCCGGGCCTCCCTGCCGGCGCTTGCCGGGCTTCAGTCTTCGAGCAGCGTGGACTTGATCACGTAGCCGCCCGACTTCTCGTCGGGAACCAGCACGAGCTGCTGGCGCGCGCTCGCCTCCTCCAGCAGCCGGTTGAAGGAGCGAAAGCCGTAGGCGCTCTCGTTGAAGCCCGGGTCGCGCCGGCGCAGGGCCTGCTTGACCATCGAACCCCACAGGGTCTCGTTCTCGCCGCGCTCCCGCATCAGCGCCTCCACCGTCTCCAGCACCAGATCGAGCGCCTCCTGGGTCCGATCCTCCTCCTCGACCTTGGTGGCGGCCTTTCCGTTCGTCTTCTTCTTCGTGCGCCCCTGGCGGCGTTTCTTCTTGCGCGCCTCGCGCTCGCGCACCAGATCGTCGTAGAAGATGAACTCGTCGCAGTTCGCCAGCAGCAGGTCCGAGGTCGAATTCCTGACCCCGAGCCCGACCACCATCTTGTCGTTCTCCCGGAGCTTGCTCACCAGGGGCGAGAAGTCCGAATCGCCGCTGATGATCACGAAGGTATCCACGTGCGACTTGGTGTAGCACAGGTCGAGCGCGTCGACCACGAGCCGGATGTCGGCGGAGTTCTTGCCCGATTGGCGCACGTGGGGAATGTCGATGAGCTCGAACGCGGCCTCGTGCATGCCGCGCTTGAAGGTCTTGTACCGCTCCCAGTCGGCGTAGGCCTTCTTGACCACGATGCTGCCCTTGAGCAGCAGGCGTTCGAGCACCCGGGTGATGTCGAGATCGTCGTACTTCGCGTCGCGCACCCCGAGCGCGATGTTCTCGAAGTCGCAGAACAACGCCATGTTGCTGGTCTGGTTCCGGTCCGGCACCGCAGCCTCCTCCGATCTCCGTTGCCCTGCGGATCATACAGGCATCGCCGCCGGAGACTCACCCCGAGACGCCGGACGACGCTGGCGGTCAAGGCGAGCCGGCAGCGGGCGCGATGCCGATTCCGCCCGGCGTGACGTCCGCGGAGGCAGGCGGCTCCGTTCAGGATGCCCGCAAGAACGAAATGGGACTCGTTCGAGCTCCTTGCGCATCTCTGGGCGGTCCTGATGAAACGGGGGCATGGGCAGATGAATCGGCCGCCGATTCCCCGGCGCCTTTCCGTCCCCGGGTCAGCCGGAGGCGATGCGCGATCACGGCCGCATCCTACGAAAGTCGGGACCCGGGCCGCTATCCGCGGGACACCCCGGCGCCCACGATGCGGCGCACGGCACGACCATCGAAATCCCCGTGCCGGCCACTACGAGGAGGACGGTCATGCATCGCTTCGTCTTCGCCGCGCTGCTCGCGTTCTCGGCTCCCGCCGCCTTGGCCGGCGAAGCGGGGACCGCCCCGCCACTGCCGCTCGCCAACGTCTATCGGGAAGACGTCGACCTCGACCGGTACTGGGTCAGCGAGAAGCTCGACGGGGTGCGCGCCTACTGGGACGGCGAGCGGCTCCGCTCTCGAAAGGGCAACCGGATCAACGCTCCGCCCTGGTTCGTGGCGCACTTTCCGCGCGTGCCGCTCGACGGCGAGCTGTGGATGGGGCGCGGCGCCTTCGAACGCCTGTCCGGGGCAGTTCGGCGGCAAAGCCCCGACGACGCGCAGTGGCGCGAGATTCGGTTCATGGTGTTCGACCTGCCGTCGAGCCCGGCGACCTTCGATCGCCGCTTGCAGCGCCTGCGGGAGATGTTCGAGACCATCGCCTCTCCCTGCGTCGCGCTGGTCGAGCAGTTCCGGGTCGCGGACCGCGCCGAGCTGATGGAGAGGCTCGATCGTGTGGTCGCCGCCGGCGGCGAGGGGCTGATGCTGCACAAGGGCGGCTCCCTCTACACCGCCGGCCGCAGCGACGACCTGCTCAAGCTGAAGACGCACGAGGACGCCGAAGCGGTGGTGATCGGGCATCTGCCCGGGAAGGGGAGGCTCACCGGCATGCTCGGCGCCCTGCTGGTGGAAACGCCAGGGGGGCTTCGCTTCCGGCTCGGCACCGGGTTCTCCGACGAACAACGCCGCAACCCGCCGCCCCTGGGGGCGACCGTCACCTACAAGCACTACGGCAGGACCCGGAACGGCGTGCCCCGCTTCGCCAGCTTTCTGAGGGTCCGGGACGAGATCTGAAACGCATCGCGGGACGCCGGGCGGTGCAGGGATTCATCGATCGAACGGCAACCGCGGTTGCGAGGAAGAAACCTCCCGCCATCTCCCCGGGGACGTTGCCGGCCCTGCCGGGCGCCGCGGCGCAGAATGCCTCGACGCCGGGGAAGGAACCCATGAAGACGACCTGCCTGCTACCCGCTCCCGGCGGCGTATACACTGGTCGATGCTGCCGGGGAAAATGTCCATGAGGACGACCTACCGCCCCTCGAACAGCCCCCTGACGAAGCCCCCGAGACCGGTATGGCCGGCAGGATCGCCGTCGCCGGGTTCGCCCGGCTCGGACTCCCGCTGCCCGCGCGGAACCGGCGACGCCTCCTGCGGCCGGGTCCGGTCCGGCGCGGCCCCACCGGTCACGGCCCCGGCGACGCCGGTCACGATCTCGGCGACGCCGCCGGCCACGCCGGTCACGGTCTCGACCGCACCGCCGGCCACGGTCTCGACCACGCCGCCGGCCACGCCGGTCACGGTCTCGGCCGCACCGCCGGCCACGGTCTCGCCGGCCACGGCCCCGATCAACGCCGGCACCGGGAAGGCGAGGGTCTCGGCCAGCCCGACCGCGCCGCGCTCCAGCACCCAGGCCTGAAGCGCCGCGAAATCGAAACGTCTCCGAGGGGCGTCGGGGGGACCGGTCAGGCGCAGGTGCAGGGGTGGCGCGCCCTCGTGCTCGGTCAGCCGGAAGACGGCGTGGGTGTCGATGTTCCAGGCCGGCAGATCGACGATCCCCTGCGCCTCGCCGGCCCCGGCGTCGGCGACGAGCTTCATGTCGCTGGTCCGTACCACGCCGTTTTCGACGGCAAGGGTGGCATCGAGCGACGAAACCCTGGTGACGCCGCCGCTCATGGCCGCATCCAGAAACCCTATGAAGCCGGCGGACGCGCCGGGATGCTTCAGCCGATCGCTGACCTCGTGCAGGTCGAAACCCTTGACCGTGCCGTTACTGACCTTGAAATTGGCGGAACCCGCGAGCGACCTGACCAGATCGCGCTGCGAACGTCCCCGCGCGTGCAGCTTCATTCCGGCATCGAGGGTGCCGGCGGCGACGTCGAACGCGCTGGCCTGGAACAATGCCTCGGCGACGTTCATGCCCTCGATGGCGACGTCGACGTCGATGGCGGGGATGTCGCGCCCGTCCAACCCGCCGGCCAGGTCGAAGCCACCGCCGAACACGGTCCCCGCAAGCCGCTCGATCCTGAGTATCCGGTCATCGAGCGTCGCGTTCAGGATCGGCCGATCCACGCGGAACGACTTGTAGATCAGCGCCTCCGCATGAACCTCGATCTCGGCGTCGGCCAGCGCCGGCAGTGTCGTGTCGATCGGGTCCGCCGGCCAGCGTTGCGGGTCGGCGGGCGGTTCCGGATCGTCTTCCGCGGCCGGCCCGGCCCTGGGGGCGGCGCCGGCGGCCGCCGGCAGGCTCCCCTCCCCGCCGGTCCCGGCCCGCGACCGTCGCGCCGGTTCGGCAGATCCGGGAGGCCGGGTAGATCCAAGGTAGTCGTTCAGCCGGATCACGCCGCAGGTGAGCGCCAGCTTCAGTCTGGGCCGCGGACCGGCGGTACGCCAGGTCCCGTTTCCGGCGAGATCCGTCGGCCCGACGTTGCCGCTCAGCCCCTCGATGACCACCGTATCGCCGTCGCTCTTCAGCCCGGCCGTGAGGGCCAGTCCGCCGAGGTCGGGCGCGGCGGGGACGTAGCCGGGGCGGAGCGCCCGGATCAGGCCGGCGAGGTCCGGATGCCGGAGGTCGAGACCCATGTCGAGCTTCGGTGCATCGAAGGGCGCATCGAGCGTCCCCGAAAGCCGAACCGTCCCCTTCGCCAGCGCTCCGTCCGCCTCCACCGACAGGGCCTCCAGGTTGCCCCGGGCGGAGAGCTCGAGAGCGACCGGACCGCCGCCGGCCTGGTCCTTGCGGATTCGGGCGCCGAGCACGGCCGCCAGCCGCGCGAGATCGGGATGCCTGCCGTCGAAGTGCAGATCGAACGTGGGCGTCTTCGCAAGATCGTTCACGCTGCCGGTGACCGTTGCCTCGACCCCGGCCAGCCCCAGCCTGGCGTCCACCGCGACTCCGCCCCGGACCGCGGTGGTCCGGGCCGACAGGCGCATGGGTCCGAGCTTCCCGGCCGCGATCGGAGACTCGACGCGCAGCACTCGGAACAGGCCGCTCGGGTCGTCGGAAGCGGCGGTCACGATTCCCTCGAAAGAGGGGGCGCCCTCCACGTCGGAGACGACCCCCTCGATGCGGGCGCTGGCGCCGGCAAGGCTGCCGATACTGGCCTCGCGCACGGTGAGCCTGCCGTTCGCCAGCGTCCCGTCGAAGCGCAGATCCCCGATCTCGGCCTTGCGATAAACGATGCTTCCGACCCGGACGTCCAGATCGGCGTCGAAGTTTCGCGGAATGGACAGCGGATCATCCCCGCGCTCCGAAGGCGGCTCCTTCCGAGATGCCGGGACAGCGGCCCCTGTCGCGACTCCGGTCGTGACCCCGGCTTCGGCTGCGTCCCCGGTCGCAACTCCGGTCGCAGCTCCGGCCGTGACTCCGGTCGTGACTTCGGTCGTGACTTCGGTCGTGACCCCGGCTGCCGCTCCAGCGACGGCTGCGGCTCCGGTCCGTCCGGTCTCCGCCGCCGGCAGCCAGGCGTCGAGATCGAGGCGGTCGACGTCGAGGCTTGCGTCGAAGGCCGGCCGGCCACCCAGCGCCAGGGACGCGCTGCCGTCGAGCCGGGAGTCATCGAGCTGCATCCGGACGTTCCCGAACCGGATCCGCGACAGGTCGCCGCTCACGTCGGCGACGGCGGTCGCCTTCTCCAACCCACCAGCCGCCATGCCGGATAGATCCACCCCCATCCGGTCCAGCAGCGTACGCAGGTCAGCCGCACGGAAGGACAGCTTGCCGGCGTAGCGCAACGTTCCGTCGCCGCCGGAGACGGTGCCCGTTGCGCCGAACGTCGCGCCACCCGGCAACCGCGCGGACAACCTGTCGAGCGACAGTGCTCCCTCCCCGAGCGAAGCATCGAGACGCACCTCCCGGATTGGCCTGCCCTTCAGCACGATTTCCCCGACTGCGAGGCCGACCCGCACGTCGATGCCACCGGGAAGCCGGACCCCGGATTCCTCCCCTGCCTTGCCCGTCCCTGCCGCCTCCTTGCCGGCGCCCGCCGGCACCTCCTCGCCGCCGGGAGGCCCGACCCCGGACGCCCCGGCCTCGCCGGCCGCCACCATGTCCTTGCCGGCATCGCCCGGCGCATCCCCGGTCCGGGAGCCCGGCGCCGCCGCGGGCAGGAACGCATCCGCGTCGATCCGGTCCGCCTCGAGCACCACGTCGGCCCGGATCACCCTGCCGGTGGCGACTTTCGCACTGCCCCGAGCCCTGGCCCCGCCCAGCTCGACGGTCAGGTCGTCCAGTGTGATCGCCTCCGGCGTCGCACTGAGCGATGCCGCAAGAGCGAAAGAGTGATCGGGCGCCCGCGGCGCCGCGCTGCCCGGCAGCGCCGCGACCAGGTCCCGCAGGCTGCGACCCCCGCCTCTGACGTCGGCCCTCAGGCGGGGGGCATCGCCCAGCCCGGTCACCGTCCCCTTCACCGACACCGTCGATACGCCCCGAGTGCCGAGCTCCAGAGCGAAAGCGAGCGGGGTTCCTTCGACGTGGCGCCCGATGCTGCCGTCGAACGCGAGCTGCAAGCCCCGCACCGTCATGCCGCCCTTAAGCCTGGCCGGGCCGGCCAGCGAATCCAGCGCGCCGTCGGCGGAGAGGTTCCGTATGCTCTCCACCGTGCCCTTCGCCGAATCGCGATAGTTGATGGTTCCGTTCCGGATGCTCAGATTGTCCAGCCGGAAAGCCCGGACGGAACCGGCCGCCGCCAACCCCGGGACCGCCCGTTCCCGGACGCCTTCCGGGCCGTCGCGGACCGCGGTATCGGGCTCGACGAAACCCGCAGCCGCCCGGTCCCCGGTCCCTTCCCCGCCGGGGCCCGGAGCCATACCTCCAGCTTCCAGGGTCCAGTTCATCCGGCCGCCGGCAAGCCGTTCCAGCTCGATCACCGGTTGGACGAGCTCGATCCCCGCGACTTCGATCCTGCCCTTGAGCAGGGGCGCCAGACGGACGTTGACCTTGAGGATGCGGAGGGTCGCCATGTCGGCGGATCGGGCGCCCGGCGCATTCGACAGCCGCACGTCGTGCGCGGCCAGATGCAGGGACGGCAGCACGCCGGCGTTCAGGTCGCCGCGCACCTCGAGGGTCCGGCCGCTCACCTCCTTCACCTTGGCCGAGAGCTCGGGCTTCCAGGCGTTCCAGTCGATCAGGCTCGGGAGGACCAGCGCCGCCGCCGCGAGCAGGGCCACCACGGCGAGCAGGCCGTAGACGAGCTTTCGCATCGGTTCACCCTCCGCCGGAGCGGGTCAGCGGTCCGGTTGCGAGATTACCGGTTTCGCGCACCGATGCGCACGGGTTCATCACCCTACCCGCCGCCCGTCTCCCGCCGCCGGCCCGCGGCTGTGCGGTCTCCGAGGGCGCGCGGCCCGCACCGGTTCGGCAAGGGTTGCGAACAGCCTGGCCGGGCGGCGGCTTCCGCGATCCGCCTATCCGCCGGATTCGGGCCCGAACGTCGCGTTCGGCGACCACCAGAGCGGGACCTTGATACGGTCCGAGGTCAATCCCCCGCGCCCCTCCGCCACCGCCCGGGCGGTCTCGTACCCGGACTGGGCGTAACGCACGATGCCGATCCCCACGTCGGTGGTCAGCGAGGCGTCCATCCGCAACGCCGCCTCCTCCGTTCCGTCCGCGATGATCGTGCAGCCGGTGTGGTGCGACACGCCCATGGTGCCGTTGGACTGGATGGATACGAGATCGGCCATGGCCGCGGCGTTCAGCAGGGCGTTGATGAACGGCCAGTCCGCGATCGCGTCCGAACCGTCCTTCATGTCCTCGGTCTCCATCACCGGGTTGGCGATCGAGCCGCTGTCGAGGTTGTCCCGGGAGAAGGCGACGGGACCCTCGACCTCCCCGTTGCGCACGAGCTCGTTCACGGCGAGCCCGAATTCCCGGCGCTGGCCGAACCCGAGAAAGCACACCCGCGCCGGCAGCCCCTCGGCCGGAAGGTGCTTGCGCGCCAGCGGGACCCAGCGCTGGGTGATCGCGCAATCCGGGAACAGCTCCAGCGCAAGGTCGTCCAGGCGATCCCGATCCGCTTCGTTCCCGGAAACGCAGGTCCATCGGAACGGACCACGGCCCAGCTCGAACAGCTTCGGCCGCCAGTACCGAGCCACGAACCCGGCATAGCGGAACGCCTCTTCCCTGGACATGCCGGCGTCCACCGCCTCCTTGCGCACGAACGTGCCGTACTCGAACACCTCCGCTCCGGCGTCGAGAAAGCGGTTCATCGCCCTGACCATGCGCACGATGGTCTTGCGGGATTCGGCCAGGTATCCATCCATCGAGCGCTTGCGCAGCGCATCGGCTTCTCCGGGAGAATACCCGGAGGGGATCACCGCGAAGGGATCGTGGAACGGACACATCTCCGTCACGATGTCCGGGATCCATCCCTTCTCCAGGGCCTCCTCGCAGACGTCGACCATGTTGGCGCAGATCACGATCGACAGCGGCTTCCCGTTGCTGCAAGCCTCGGCCGCCAGCGTGATGGCCTCGTCCAGGTTTCCGGCTTCGACGTCGGCCCAGCCGAGCTTCAGACGATCCTCGACGATGCCCCTGCGCACCTCGACGATGACGGAGACGCCGCCGTGCATGGTCATGGACTTCGGCTGGGAGCGCCCCATGCCGCCCAGGCCGGCGGTGAAGAAGATCCGGCCCCGCAGATCGCCTTCGAACTTTTCCTCGGCGATGCAGGCGAGGGTTTCGAAGGTCCCTTCGACGATGCCCTGGCTGCCGATGTACTCCCAGGGGCCGGCCGTATAGGAGGAGAACGTCGTGAGGTTCCGGTCCATGAGATCGTAGAACTCCGGCCAGGTGGCGTTGATCACGTTGGACAGTCCCATGACCACGCGGGGCGCCAGCCGGCCGGTCCTGAACACCGCCACCGGCATGCCCGCCTGCACCACCAGGGTTTCGTCGTTCGCGAGCGACTTCAGGGTATCGACGATGGCGTGATAGCTCTCCCAGTTGCGCGCCGCTTTCGCAATCCCGCCATACACGATGAGCCGGGAAGGATCCTGGGCGTTTTCCAGGTTGTTTTCGAGCATGCGCAGGAGCGTTTCCTGCTTCCAGCCCTTGCAACGCAATACGTCGCCGCGCTGGGCCCTGACTTGCGAAAGCACTCGAGCACCCATCTCGGTTCTCCTCTTTCCGCAGCCCCGCCGCCCCCGCGGTTCGGCGCGGGAAGCCGGCCGGTTCCTTGCAATGGTCGATCCGGCACGTCATCGACGGCCGGCCGTGGCCTCCCCTGCCCTGCCCGAGCTCGGACGTCCCGGGACGTCGCCATCCCGTTCTCGCGTGGCCGGCGCGCTCCGCCGTCGCCTCCGGTGCGGGCGGCGGGTGGTTCCAATGGCGCTCACCCGGCGCAGCCCGCATCCGATCCGGCCGCCTCCCTTGCACTCGGGCCGGCGCCGTGGTGCGCAAGGGACCGTATTCTAAGGGGAGCGGCCCTGAAGCCGGCACCCTCTCCCTGCCACCGTGATGGCCTCCCACCATATGGAGGGGCGGGTTGTTCCGCCTCTGTCCTCCTGTCGTCGTCAGGACATGAGTTCGGAGCGGCATCCGCTACGGGTACTGCCTCTCCAAGTGTCCCGCCACCGGTTTCCGCACCGTCCACAGTCACTGCGACCGTCGATACGAACGCTTTGACTGTCGGCTGGACTTCCGCGAGCGATGCAATCAAATACAAGCCACGACGGCGGCCCTGCCGCCTCGCGGTCGCGGAGGAAACATTGCGCCGCCCGGTTGTGGGGGCCATTTCTTGCTTCAAAAAATACTTCATGAATTCAACATGTTGTCGGATGTTACATATAATGCGCAGTGGAAATCGAGGTCGGAGACAGGAGGAAGGCACCCTGATCTCGATGTGGCGAAAACTCGGGTCGAGCAGGGAATCGCCACCTTGGCCTTGCGGCGATCACGGAACCGGGGTTGCGGGGGTGGTTGCAGCACGACGCAACGGGCAAGGCATGTTCGGAGTGGCCTACAATGCGAGTCTTATTGAAGGCCGCCGTGGCCCGGGCGCCGCCATTCGACTCGACGGAGGAACGAAGGATGCAGCGACTGTCCAGCCGAACCGCCACCGCTGCCGTCGGCAGCGCCGCCGCCGCGGCCCATGCGCTTCGCGCCGCCGCGCTTGCCGCCGGGCTCGCATTCGCCTTCCCGGCCGGCGCCGAGCCGGTGACCCTCACCATCGTCCACGTCAACGACCTCGACCGCCTCGACGGCACCGGCGGGCGCGGAGGCGTGGCCCGCCTCGCCACGGTGGTCGGGGAGGTCCGCGCGGGCAGCACCGGCCGGGTGCTGGTCACCAACGGCGGCGACGCGATCTCCCCCTCGCTCCTGTCGTCGTTCGACAAGGGGGCGCACATGATCGACCTCTTCAACCGGATCGGCTTCGACGCGATGGTGCTCGGCAACCACGAATTCGACTTCACGCCTGCCGTCACCGTCGAACGCATCGCCGAGGCGGCGTTCCCGGTGCTGTCGAGCAACGCGGTCGAGCCCGACGGCACGCCGATCGACGGCGTGACCGAGCGCCTGCTGCTGGAGGTCGGCCCCTACCAGGTCGGGGTGTTCGGCCTGACCACGGCGACCACCGCGATCAAGTCGTCGCCGGCCCCGGTGACCTTCCGGCCCGTGGTCGCGGTCGCGGCGGAGCAGGCGAAGACGCTGCGCGAGGCGGGGGCGGATCTGGTCATCGCCCTCGCCCACACCGACCGCGCCGAGGATGCGGCCCTGATGCGTCAGGGCGCGGTCGATCTGCTGCTCTCGGGCGACGACCACGACATGAAGATCGAGGTCGGCCCGGAGACGACCTTCGTCGAGAGTGGGGAGCAGGCGGAGTTCGTCACCGTCGTCGAGGTCGCGATGGACACCGTCGAGGGGCGGGACGGCCCGCGCTTCGTCTGGGAGCCGTCGTTTCGCGTCGTCAACACCGTGTCGGTGGCGCCGGACCCCGGGATCGAGGCGGCGGTGGAGGCGTATCTCGCACGTCTCTCGGAAGAGCTCGGCGTCGAGATCGGCACTACCGCGGTGGAGCTCGACAGCCGGCGTCGCGTGGTGCGCAGCCGCGAGACCGGCATCGCCAACCTGATCACCGATGCCATGCGCATCGCCACCGGCGCCGACGTCGCCCTGATCAACGGCGGCGGCATCCGCGCCGACAAGGTTTACCCGCCCGGCACGGTTCTTACCCGGCGCGACCTCCAGTCGGAGCTTCCCTTCGGCGACAAGACGGTCGTGCTGGAGGTGAGCGGCGCCGATCTTCGGGCGGCGGTCGAGCACGGGGTGAGTGAGGTTGCCAAAGGCGCCGGCAGGTTTGCGCACGTCTCCGGGATGGCGTACCGCTTCGACGCCTCGAAGCCGGCCGGTCACCGTGTCGCCGAAGTGATGGTGGGTGATGTGCCGCTCGACCCCGCGCGGACCTATCGCCTCGCAACCTTCGGCTTCCTCGGGCGTGGCGGCGACGGGTACGCCATGTTCGCCGGCGCCCCGCGGATCGTGGACGCCAACGCCGGCACCCTGGCGGTCGCCCAGGTCATCGAAGCGATCGCCACCGCCGGCGAGATCGCGCCGCGGATCGAAGGTCGGATCGTCCGGCTCGATTGATCCGGCCAGACCGGACGCACACCCGGCCGCCGTTCAGGTTCGCAAGGCGACGCCGGCCCGCAGCATTCGTGACAGCCGGAATTCGAGAGGCTGCCGCCGGTGTGCGGCATACTCCGGAGTTGCCGGCTCGGCAGGCTCTGCCTGCATGTCGGTTCAGGCGCTGCACCGGCGGGAGAAGCGATGGATCCGAAGGCGGTGGCCCGATGGTGCGACACGCGGCGTGAAGCTTACGCGACGGGCGGCGGCGGGCAGAGGATGGAGTGGATCGAGATCGAGAATCCGCACCGGCTGCGTGAGAGCGAGCGCGATGCGATCGCGGATCGTTGCGCGCGGTTCAATCTCGCACTCTACCGCTTCGCATGTACCGGGACCGACCCCGATGCGCTCTCCGCGTTCGCGAGCGCGATGGGGCTCCAACGCCGTGACCTGACGCTCGACGCCGACCACCTCGGAATCGCGCCGGTCCGGGTGGCCCGAAACACGCGCGGGCGGGAGATGATCCCGTTCACCGCGCGTGCCCTGAACTGGCACACCGACGGCTACTACAACGCCCCGGAGCGGTCCGTTCGCGCCGTGGTCATGCACTGCGCGGCGCCCGCGCTGAACGGCGGCGAGACCACCCTCCTCGATCCGGATCTGGTCTACGCGGCGATGCACGCACAGGATCCAGGGCTCGTCGAAGCCCTCGCCCACACCTGCGCGATGACCATCCCGGCGCATGAAGCCGATGGAACGCTGGTCCGCCCGGCCCGCACCGGACCGGTCTTCCGCTTCCTGGACCATCCGCCGAAGCTGCACGTGCGCTACACCGCGCGCACCCGATCGATAAGCTGGCGTTCGGATATAGCCACCACCCGCGCCGTCGCCGCGCTCGAAACGGCGATCGCATCGCTCTCGACGCATCATGTGCAAGTGCGGTTCAAGGCGGGAGAAGGCGTGATCTGCAACAACGTGCTGCACCGCAGGGCGGCGTTCGTCGACGGCGAGGGCTCGAACCGGATGGTGCTGAGGATCCGTTCGTTCGACCCGGTCTCGAACGGGTAGCGCCCTCCGTCGCTCCATGGAAACGGGGCTCCACCGGTCACGTTCGATACATCGTCGTTTCATGCAAGACTTCACGGACGTATGGAGCCACCGCACACGCCGCCTCCCGTCAGCAATTCCCGCCAGGCCCGAAGACGTCCACTGAATCGCCACGACCAGACGCTCGGACGGCGGGAGGGCCACGAAATCCGGATGACCCGGTCGTGTCCGGGACGTTGGCGGGAATTGCCGGCCTCCCGGCGGGTGTACGTCAGATTTATGAGATGCATTATGCCGCGAGAGCTCTGCGCTCCCAGAAGTCGTCGAAGCGGTTGCTGAGGATGGCGCATCGCAGGGCGAGGATGGCGTTGGCGCCTTCGACGGTCCAATGCATCCCGGAGCGCTTGAGACGGGTTCCGACGATGGTCCTGCACCCGGCTTCGACGACGCCGGTAGAGACGCACAGCCCGGTGGCCCGGAACGTCGGGTAGTGCATTCGATGGCGGTTGCGGGCGATGTAGTCGATGCACTTTCTGGCTTCCTCGCAGGTCTCGGCATGGACACGCAGGGCGTCGAGGAGGGCATTGATGCGGCCCTGGTCGAGTTCGTCGCGTCGTTGTTTCCCCCACTGCGCGGCGAGGTCGGTGCCGGGTCCGTAGAGGGCTTTGGCGACCTCGAAGAGATGTCCCTTGGCATGGAAGATGTCGACGATCTGGACGGCGCCGGGGAAGTGCTCATCGGCGAGGTTCCAGATCCAGGCGGCGCCGTCGCCGAGGATGACTTGGCGTTCGGCCTCGTGGAAGCGGCGGCGCTTGGTCTCGCGCAAGACACGGTGTGCGAAGGGCGAGGGGTTGGGGTCGGTGTCACGGCTGGCCGCGGATTCGATGGCGGCGTTATAGGTGGTGGAGTGTGGGTCGCGCACGGGCAGTGCGCAGGGGTCGAGGGTGTCGCACGACCACACGGTGAGGAGCTTGGCCTCGCGGGTTTTGGCGCTGCCGTCGGGCTGCTTGCCTTTGCGCCCTTCGCGTTCGCCCGCGCGCACCGGCACGCCGGTGCCGTCGAGGCCGAGGTAGAGGGTGTGGGCATTGCAGGGCTCGGGCTCGATGACGCGGCGCTCGTCTGCGGCGACCTCACGTCCGAGCGCTTCGGCGTGGCGCTCGACCTGCTTGGGGTCGATGTCGAGTCCGGCCAGCTCGCGCAGCAGCTCGCTGGTCTCTGCGAAGCTGACTCGGGCGGCGCTCAGGCCCGTCATGCGCAGCGCCGCTGGTGAGAGCGAGGTGCCTTCGAGACCGAGCGCGCGGTCGCGGGGGCTGAACCCGCGGTGGCAGTGCTCGCAGTGATACCAAGCGCGTTCCAAGGGGAGCGACCCCAGCACGGTGAGGAAGGTCTTCGCCCGCCGACCGACATAGCGGGTGGTGTGTCCGCACTCGCAGGGCAGGCGGGGGCTGTGGTCGTCGCCGTGGTCCGCGTTGAGAGCCCGAGCGAGTGCTTGCCCCATGAGCTGTAACGCGGTGCGTCGGGCAGCGGTTTCGACGGCTTCGAAGTCCAGGCCGGCCTCAGGGCCGGCCCCGGTCAGGCGTTCGATCTCGGCGGCGATCTCCGCGCTGATGAGGGGAGCAAGACCCTCTTTTTTTTCGACACGGACGGGCGGTGCGCATGCAGTTGCGCATCGCAGATTTGGTCGCTGACCTCGATTAGCTCCCTGGTCAGCTCTCGCAATCTGTGACACTCCTCGACTTGGCGCTGCGTGTCTTGCACTGCGTGTGCGGGAATGGCCCGGCTGTGCATCGTGCCCTTGACGAGGCGTGACAAGGACCAGTGCGGGCCATGGCCGGGGTCGCCCTCGCGAGCGCAGTGGCAATTCGGTTTGCCGCATTTGCGGTAGCGGGACTTCAACGAGCCTGGGCGAAGCTCCCCGATGCCGGCGAGAGCTTGGCGGAGCTCATCTCGACGCCGGAGGAGGGTGTGGTGGTCCGAAGAGAGAGGCATGGCATGGGTCCTCGTAGCCTGACATACGAATTATATGTCAGATTACCCGCCATCTTCCCAATTTCCCCGATAGACCATTTTTTTGACGTACACCCCCTCCCGGCAGCCGCCTTGCTTCGCGAATGCATGCCTGATATAAGGCGCGGCCTTGTCACTGCCCTCCGATCGCGGAAGATCGAATCATGTCGAGAGTTTGCGAAGTCACCGGGAAGCGCACGATTACCGGGAACCACGTCTCGCACGCCAACAACAAGACCAAGCGGCGGTTTCTTCCCAACCTGCACACGCACCGGTTCTGGGTCCCGGGCGAGAACCGCTACGTCCGGCTCCGTCTCTCGGCGAAAGGCATGAGGATCATCGACAAGAAGGGGATCGAGGCGGTGCTCGCGGAGATGCGGTCGCAAGGGCACAAGATCTGAACCCCTCCCCAGACGCGGCAAACGGCCGAACAGGCACTGGAGACACGAGATGCGCGAGAAGATCCGACTGACGTCGAGCGCCGGCACCGGGCATTTTTACACCACCACGAAGAACAAGCGCACGATGCCGGGGAAGATGGAGATCCGGAAATTCGACCCCGTGGCCCGCAAGCACGTCATCTACAAGGAAGCCAGGATCAAGTAGCTACCGCGCCGCGGGACAACCCTCCGGAATTGAAAAAAAAGCCGCCTCGCGGGGCGGCTTTTTTCGTGCGGGGCCGTGTCAAACGGCGGCGCTACCCGGACGCATCGAATACGCGGGAAGCGTCCGGGCGAACTCCTCGAGCGCCCGCACACCGCTTTCTTCCGCCTGCCGGCACCAGTCGCGGAACGCCTCCAGCAAGTGCTCCTGGGTTGCATGGCGCTGCTGCCACAGCGCCTGGAGTTGGCGTTTGGACCTGTAGGCGATCTCCAGTGCGTCACTGTGAGCGAGGGCCCGCTCCAGACGCAGCCTCGCCTCGCCGCTCAGCAGCGATTCCTCGCGGATGAGCAGCGATCGCGCCGATTTCAGGAATCCGCGCCGGCTCGACTCGATCTTCGCGATCTCCTCGGCGTGCACCTGGTTCAGCACGCGCTTCGCATAGTCGGCCATGACCTGGAACCGGTTGGAGACGAGCGCCTGAACCGTCTCGACGTCCAGGTCGTGCTTGCCGGGCACCATGACCACCTCGGGCGGAAGCTTCTTGACCCTGGCGAGCCGGAAGAACCGCAGCACGCGGATGTACGCCCATCCGATGTCGAACTCCCACGGCTTGACCGACAGCTTCGCAGAGCTGGCGAACGCGTGGTGATTGTTGTGAAGCTCCTCGCCACCGATGAGGATGCCCCAGGGGATGATGTTGGTGGAGATGTCCTGCGTCTCGTAGTTCCGGTACCCCCACCAATGGCCGACGCCGTTGATGACCCCGGCCGCGAAGACCGGCTGCCACAACATCTGCACCGCCCAGATGGTGATGCCGATGGGTCCGAACAGGACCACGTCGATGACCAGCATGAGGTAGTAGCCGCGGTCCGTCAGCGGCTTGTAGACGTTGCGCTCCAGCCAGTCGTCCGGACACCCGTGGCCGTACCTGGCGATCGTCTCCGGTTGAGCCGCGGCTTCCCGGTACAGCTCCGCCCCTTCCAGCAGCAGCTTCCTGATTCCGAAGATCTTCGGGCTGTGCGGATCGTCCTCCGATTCCACGCGGGAATGGTGCTTGCGGTGCACCGCGACCCACTCCTCGGTGACGGTCCCCGTCGTGAGCCAGAGCCAGAACCGGAAGAAATGCGCAATCGCGGGATGCAGGTCGAGCGCCCGGTGCGCCTGGTGGCGATGCAGGTAGATCGTGATCGACACGATCGAGACGTGGGTCATCCCGAGGGTTGCGAGGACGTAGCCCCACCACGGCAGATCGAGCAGCCCTGAAAACATGGGTTTCCCTCCGTCCCTGCGATGCCGTGGCGGCCCACCCCCGGTCGCAGCGCCGCCCCGACTCGTGCTTCGCGCCCTCGCCGGCGGTGAATCCGGCTCCCGCGCGAAACTCGCTCCGAATCCCGGGATGCGGGAAGTCTATCCCGCATTGCCCGTCAGGTCACCACATCGGGCGTCCGAATGGCGGCGGCCGCATCAGCTCGCGCTCGCGTCACTGGCGCCGCTGCCGGCGCCGCGGCGCACGTAGACCCTCGCGAAGACCACCCCGAGCTCGAACAGCCCCCAGACCGGCAGCGCCAGCAGCGTCTGCGAGATCAGGTCCGGGGGCGTGAGCAGCATCCCGGCCACGAAGGCGCCGACGATGATGTAGGGCCGCTTCTCCACCAGCGATTCCGGCGTCGTGAATCCGGTCCACACCAGCACCACGGTCGCGATCGGCACTTCGAACGCCAGCCCGAACGCGAAGAAGATCTTGAGCACGAAATCCAGGTAGCTGCTGATGTCGGTCATGATCTCCACGCCCTCCGGGGCCACCGCCTGGAAGAACGCGAACATGAGCGGAAACACCACGAAGTAGGCGAACGCCATCCCCAGATAGAACAGGAACGAGCTCGATACCATGAGCGGAAAGACGAGCCGCTTCTCCTGGCGATAGAGCCCCGGCGCGACGAACGCCCAGAACTGGTACAGGATGTAGGGCATCCCGATCAGCACCGCGGCGACCAGGGCGAGCTTGAACGGGGTGAGGAAGGGGGACGCCACCTGGGTGGCGATCATGCTCGAGCCCATCTGCATCTGGGCGAGCAGCGGCGCGGCGAGCAGCGCGTACAGGCGGTTGGCGAAGGGCATCAGGCACAGCAGCAGGATCGACACGACAATCACAACGCGGAGCAGCCGGTTGCGTAGCTCCACGAGATGCTCCACGAAGGTCATCTCGGCCTGCGAGTCCGCGCCCTTTCCGGATTCAGATTCTTCCGATCGATCGCTCATCGTTCTCGCCGGCATCCGTTGCGGCAGCGGGGACCTCCTGCCCGCCGGAATTCACCTCGACGGTCTCCGGCGGACCCGTCTCTGCCGGGGCCGTCTCCGTCGAGCCTGCCTCCGGCGGACCTGCCGCCGCCGCACCGCTCTGCGCCGGCCCGACGCTCGCGCCCGGGAGCTCGGTCGGGAAGATCGCTCCCGCGGCAGGCGCGTTCGGGGTCGAGATGCCGGCAGGCACACCCTCGAGCGCGGATTTCGCCTCACCGAGCGCGTCCTTTGCCTCATCGAGCGTGCCCTTGGTCTCTTCGGCGACCTTGTACAGGCCATCGAGCTCACGGGCCGGCTTGTCGAGCATCTCCTTGAGCTCCTGCGCCCGCACCTCGCGGTCGATGTCGTCCTTGACCTGGCGGACGTAGTAGCGAATCTTGCCCATCCACAACCCCAGGGTGCGCGCCATCTTCGGCAGCCGCTCCGGGCCGACCACGATCAGCGCGATCACCCCGATCAGGGCGAACTCCTGGAAGCCTACGTCGAACATGGGGAGAGGGTCGATCGCGGGTCGAGTCGATGCGTCACGCGTGGCGCACGCGGGTGCGCGGCGTCCGGGGCGAATGGCCGAGGCGAAGGATACGGCGCCGGTGTTCGACCGCAGGCCCCTCTCCCCCCGGGAGAAGGGGTGGGGACGAAGGGCGGGACGAGGGGGGCGTCAAACGCTCTCGCGCTCCTTGGCGGACACCGTCGCGGCGTCCGGGACCGGCTCCGAATCCTTGTCGATCCGGGCCGTCTCCGCCGCCTCCTTCGCTTCGTCGCCGCCCTCTTTCACCGCGCCCCGGAAGTTGCGGATCGCGGCGCCGAGATCGCCGCCCATGTTGCGAAGCTTCTTCGTGCCGAAGAGCAGCAGCACGATGACCAGCACGATCAAGAGCTGCCAGATACTGATTCCCATAGCCTTCTCCTGGCCGTCTCCAGGCCTGACGATCCGTTCGGGCGATGACTTTAGCGCAAAACCGATCCGCTCCCTACACTGCGTTTCTCAGAAGCAGCAGCACGAGGATCAGCACGACCAGGAGCTGCCGGATACCGGGTTCCATCGCCTTCTCCCGGCAGTCTCCGGGCTCGGCGGCCCGTTCGGGCGGCGACTTTAGCGCAAAAACGGTCCGCTCCCTACTCCGTGTTTCCCACCGGCCACCCGTGCGAGGAGGCCCCGCCGTCCTTCACCCGCCGCGCCAGGCGCGGGTCGGGCGGACAAGGCGCAAGCCGGACCGCGTCGAGATTCCGGCCGCGCCTCGCGGAAGTGCCACGATGGCGCATCGGGCCGCCTGACCGCGCGTCGCGATCACCAGCGCCCGGCCTTTTCCTCGTGACCGGAGATCCTGAACCGCCGCGCCAGCTCTCCGGTGATCGCCTTCGGATGCGAATCGCGCGCCGCCAGCAATACCAGGCAGTGGAACCACAGATCCGCGACTTCGTGCACGAGCGCGTCACGATCACCGTCCTTGCCGGCGATGACCACCTCGATCGCCTCCTCGCCCACTTTTTTCAGGATCGCATCGATGCCGCCCGCATACAGCGACGCCACGTAGGACTCGGCCACCGAAGCGTTCTTGCGCGCCTCAATCACATCGGCGAGCTCTCTCAACACGTCGTCCATCGCTCAGCGCCCGCCATGGATCCGATTCGGCGACGCCGGCACCGGATCGACATCGACCCATCGGGCGTCTTCGAGTCGCCGGTAGAAGCACCGTTCGCGCCCGGTATGGCACGCGATGCCTCCCACCTGCTCGACCACCAGCACCACCGCATCCGCATCGCAGTCAAGGCGAATCTCGCGCACCCGCTGCTCGTGACCGGACTGCTCTCCCTTGCGCCACAGGCGCCGCCTCGACCGCGACCAGTACACCGCCCGGCCTTCGCGCGCGGTGAGTTCCAGCGCCTCGCGGTTCATCCACGCCAGCATCAGCGCCCGCCCGGAGCGCGTGTCCTCCGCCACGCAGGGCACCAGCCCCTGCTCGTTCCAGCGCACTTCGTCGAGCCAGGAGGTCATCGAAATCGGCGTGGCGTACGTTCGGGAGGCGCCCGTGGCGGGCGGGCGATGATACACGAATCGCGGCGCCGGGCCGGCCGCCGCACCCCGCCTTGACCGTGCCGCCGGGAGGCCGTGAAACTACCCGCCCCCGCACGGGCTCCGGACCATGGCCGCGAAACGGATCGCGATTCTCGGCGGCTCGGGCTTCGTCGGCCGCCATCTCGTGGCCGCGCTCACCCGAGAGGGACATGCGACCCGCGTCTTCACGCGGCGGCGCAGCCGCTCGCGCTCCCTGCTGGTGATGCCGACCTGCGAGGTCGTCGAGATCGATGTCCACGTCGCATCGAACCTCGACGCCCACCTCGCGGGCTGCGACGTGGCCGTCAACCTGACGGGTATCCTGAACGAGTACTCCAGGGCCGGCGACAGGTTCCAGGACGTGCACGCGGAGCTTCCCCGCCAGCTCGTCGAGGCGTGCCGGCGTCACGGCATCGAGCGAATGCTGCACATGAGCGCACTCGGGGCCGGCGCCGAGGCGCCCAGCGAGTACCTGCGCACGAAGTTTCTCGGAGAGCAGGCCGCACACGCGGGCGAAGCCAGCGGCATCGGGGTCACGAGCTTCCGCCCGAGCGTCATCTTCGGACCGGAGGACAGCTTCTTCAACCGGTTCGCGGGGCTGCTGGCGCTCTCGCCCTTTGCCTTCCCTCTCGCGTGTCCGCGGGCACGGTTCGCACCGGTGCACGTGGAAGACGTGGTGCGGGCGTTCCTCGCCGCGCTCGGCGACGACTCCACGGCGGGGCAACGCTACGAGCTGTGCGGGCCGCGCACGTATACCCTTCGCGAGCTGGTTGCCTACACCGCCGAGGTCACCGGCCGGCGGCGGCTGATCGTCGGGCTCGGTGACGGGCTGTCGCGGCTCCAGGCGCGGATGCTGGAGCGGCTTCCGGGCAAGCCCTTCAGCACCGACAACTACCTCTCGACGAAGCTCGACAGCGTTTGCTCCGGCAGCAACGGCCTCGGGCGGCTCGGAATCACGCCCCGCAGCGTGGAGAGCGTCGTGCCGTCGTATCTCGGAGGGAGCGAAAGGAATGCATGGCTCGGCCGTTTGCGGGCGTCCGCCTACCGCGACCGGGCGCGCGTCAAATGAACAGCCAGAGCAGCACCCCTCCGAGCACCAGGCGGTAGGCGACGAACGGCGCGAAGCCGATCCGATCGATCAGACGCAGGAATACGTGGATGCAGGCGTAGGCGCAGACCGCGGTGACGAGCGCGCCGGCGGTGAGCACGGACCACTGCGCATCCGCCGCCCCGGCGGCGAGCTGCTGCGCCTCATAGCCTCCGGCCATCAGGATCACCGGCACCGACAGCAGAAACGAGAACCGGGCGGAGGCCGCCGGGGTGAGTCCGACCAGCAGACCCGCAGTCATCGTGATCCCGGATCGAGACGTGCCGGGAATGAGCGCGATGGCCTGCGCGCAGCCGATCACGATCGCGTCACGGATGCCGATGGATTCGATCCGGCGGCCCTTCGCTCCCATCCTCTCCGCAACCAGCAGCAGGAGCCCGAACCCGATGGTGGCGGCGGCGATCACGATCGGGTCGCGCAATGCTTCGGAGAGGCCGAAGCCCACGGCGAGCCCCGCCACTCCCACGGGAATGCTCGCGACCACCACCAGCCATGCGAATGCGACACGGCCGTGCGGCCCGGCTCCGGGCGGGAGGCGGAGCCCCTCGCGAAGCATCGCCGCAAAGTCGTCGCGGAAGTAGATCAGCACCGCCGCCAGGGAGCCGACGTGCACCGCGACGTCGAAGGCGAGCCCCTGGTCCGGCCAGCCGGTCAGCACCGGCACCAGGATGAGGTGCGCGGAGCTGGAGATCGGGAGGAACTCGGTCAGGCCCTGGACGGAGGCGAGAACGAGGATCTGCAACCATTCCATGACCTTGAATCCCCGGTGTGAAGCGCCCGTGCTCGGACCGCGGGCGCCTGATCGAGTCGAATCTGCCGTCTGGGCCTGCCGTCCGGCACCCGCTCCCGGTTCACAGACGAACGCGGTGGTCGCGCCCGGAGAATCCGATGAGCGGATCCTCGATGCCGCGGGTGAGCGCCATGACCTTGATCGCCTCGCCCATCTCGCCGGGCAGGGTGAGTCGCTTGATCTCGGTCGTCAGTCGGACGAACTCCGGGCTTCCCGGCGCGACGCCAACGGCCGGATCGAGCAATCCGCAGCCGAGCAGAAATTCGCCCTGGGTGGTGAATCCCGCAACGTCGAGCCCGGCGGCACGAGCGAGCGCGGTGAAGTCGACGTGCGCGGTGATGTCCTGCAAGCCGCATCGCACGAGGGGATTGCCGTGGGCACGATGCCGGAAATGGCATTGCAGTGTGCCCGCGCGGCGATCGGGATGATAGAGCTCGCGGCGAGGATATCCATAGTCCATCAGGAGCACGAGACCGCGCTCGACCCGCTCCGCGATGCTCGCGGCCCAGGCGCAACGCGCCGGTCCGATCTCCGAAACGTATCCGGCCGGAAGCACGTGCCCGACCTCGTGCTGGATCGATTCCACCGCCTCGGCGAGCCGGGGGTCCGCGGGTCGTGATTCCCAAATCGGGCGGCCCGCTTCAAACCCGACGTGGTGCATGGAGACGCCGCCGGCGGTCACCTCGAAACGTTCGACCGGCAAGGCGTCCACGACTTCGTTGGCCAGCACCACCCCCCGGAACCCGGGCTCGGGAAGCGCGTCGATCCAGCTCACGCTTGCGAGCGCATCGGGGGCGCGCGCGGCGATGGCCTCGCGCTGCCGCGCGGCCATCGCGCCGCTCAGCTCCAGGATCCGGTAGCGCACGCCTCCCCGCGGCACGAGCTCGGCCACCATCCGTGCCGCCAGGGTCCCCGCGCCGGCCCCGATCTCGATGACCTCTCTCTCGCCGATCAACGACAGGGCCTGCTCGACCTGACGGGCCACGGTACGCCCGAACAGCGGCGAGACCTCGGGCGCGGTGACGAAATCGCCCCGGGCTCCGAAGGTTCGCCAACCGGCGCGGTAGTAGCCGAGCCGGGGGGCATAGAGCGCGATCTCCATGTATCGAGAGAACGGAATCGCCTCCCCGCGGGCCTCGACCTCGGCCCGGACCAGCGCATGCATCCGCTCCAGGTGCTCCCGTTCGGCAGCGTCGAGGGCGGGGAGCTCCGTCAGCACCCGCATCGTGTCTCCCTGCATATGGCCGCCATGATCACGTCCACGACGAGCGGAAGCTTCGGCGCTGCTCCAGGTTCCGGCCACGCCGGCCACGCCGCGGCCCTTCGCGCCGGACCGGGCGCGGCGGCGCCGGGACCGTACGGACCGGCCCTGACCGGGGAATCGTCCGGATCGTCGAGACCCTCGGACGCAAGGCGCAGAAACGACTCATGCTACGGTAACGCCAAGGACGTCGAAGATCCGGAGGACGGCATGGAGCGGGACGGCGCCGCCTGCCGCATGAAAAGCCTGCATTCGATGCATCCCCGACGCCGGCGGGGATGCGCCGGTCCCTCACGCGCCGGAGTCCGGCTCGCATGAAGCTTTCCGGGGGCGAGGCGGTACGGCGGTGAGCATGGCCGCGGAGGCCCGGGGCGGCGTGGCGCTCGTGACCGGCGCCGCACGGCGCATCGGGGCGACCGTCGCACGAGCCCTGCACCGGCGCGGCCTCAGCGTCGCGGTGCACTACCGGACGTCCCGCGACGACGCCCGGTCGCTGTCCCGCGCACTCGACCGCGAGCGTCCGGGAGCGGCGGCCACGTTCGGCTGCGACCTCCTCGACCGGGGCGCACCTGAACGGCTCGTCTCCGACGTCGTCTCGCGGTTCGGGGCACTCGACGTGCTGGTCAACAATGCTTCGAGCTTCTACCCGACCCCGATCGACACCACCACGGAGGCGGAATGGGACGATGTGGTCGGCACCAACCTGAAAGCGCCCTTCTTCGTCACCAGGGCCGCCGCGCGTTTCCTTGCCGCAGGCCGCGGCTCGGTCGTGAATCTTGCCGACATTCATGGACGCAATCCCGTCGCCGGCTACCCCGTGTACTGCTCGGCCAAGGCGGGGTTGATCATGCTGACCCGTGCGCTGGCGCTGGAGCTCGGGCCGGAGGTCCGGGTCAACGCCGTCGCTCCCGGCATCGCGCTCTGGCCCGAGAACGACTGCGACGCGCACACGCAGGCGAGGGCCGTGGAACGGGTTCCGTTGCGACGCGCCGGCTCCGCCGAGGAGGTCGCGGACGCGGTGACGTGGCTTGCGCTCGATGCACCGTACACGACGGGGGAAGTGCTCGCGGTCGACGGCGGCCGGGGGATCGGCACCATCGAGCCCTGAACCCCGGTTCGCAGACGACACCGGATCGCGGGCCCTGCCCGTTCCACCCCATCCGGTGCGCCCGGCCGCCGGTCAGCGCGTCGCGCGGCGATGGATCACGCCGGTATGCGTGCCGAACGCGCCGTTGCGGCGGTCCCGGAACCAGAGCTCCAAGGTGCGCGAGATGGCCGGGAACGCGATTTCGTCCCACGGCACATCGCCTTCCTCGAACAGGCGTGCATCCATGCTCTCCGCACCCGGCGAGAACGCCCCGTCGACGAGGCGGGCGCGGAACATCACGTAGACCTGATTGATCCGCGGGATATCGAGGCAGGTAAACAGGGCGTCGACCTCCACCCGGGCGTTCGCCTCCTCGCGGGTCTCCCGTACCGCCGCTTCCCCGATCGTCTCGCCGTTCTCCATGAATCCGGCCGGGAGCGTCCACAGCCCCGACCTCGGCTCGATCGCACGGCGGCAGAGCAGGATCCTTCCTTTCCACTCCGGGACGCATCCCGCCACGATCTTGGGGTTCTGGTAGTGGATGGCGCCGCAGGCGTCACAAACGTGGCGCGGGCGGTCATCGCCGGGAGGGATGCGCAGCACCACCGGCGCCGCGCACTGAGAGCAGAAGTTCACGGAGGATTTCCCCTTTTCATCCGCGCGCCGCATCGCCGATGCGGCTCGGTTCGCACTTCCCCGCGAGCGCGATCCGGAGCTCAGCGAGGGTCCGCCGCGCCGCCGGGGGCATCGTCGCGGGCGCGGTCCCTGCGTCCCCGCTCGATCACGATGCCGACCCCCGCCGCGCCGCGCAGAGCGCCGACCTTGTTCAGCCTGACACGTACCCACGGGACGGAGAATTCGTCCAGCACCAGCGCCGCGATGCGTTCCGCGAGCGTCTCGACGAGAAAGAAGCTCGACTCCCCCACGAACTGCTGCACGCGCTTCGATACCGACTTGTAGTCGAGGGCCTCCGCGACGTCGTCGCTGGCCGCGGCCGGCGCGACGTCGGCGCCCATCTCCAGATCGATGACCACCGGCTGCCTGATCCGGCGCTCCCAGTCGTAGACGCCGATGACGGTCTCCACCCGCAACGCTTCGATGAAGATGACGTCCAGGGCTCGATCTCCCATCTCGTCCGGCCGCAGCCCGCCGGCTGACCCACGGCTCGCGCGGCGCTCATCCGGATGCACGCCCGCGCGGTTCGCCACGCCGGCCCCCGCGCGCCGCGCGAGACTCTACCCGTTCCGCTTCGCGCGCGCATGTCGGGGCACTTCCGGACGAGCACCCGACCGCTGGCGCGGTCGCCCCGCGATTCCGCAGTGTGAAATCGCCCACATCCACGACCAGCGCGCCGGCCGGCGAGGAACGGGAGCCGGGAACCCCGACGCGTTCGGTGTGCCTTCCTGCGTCACGCTCACGTCCGGAGCTGGGCGAAAGGCCCATCCACTCCCGGAATCGGACCCCGTTCAGGCCCGCTTCCCGTTGGCAGGGCCGGCAATCGAAGTGCGGCATGTTCAGCGCGCAAGCGAAACAATCCGCGATTCCGGAATTCCGGATGACCGCTTGACCGGCGCCTCGGCCAGCCGCTCCAATAGCCCGATGATCGACGCCGCGGTCATCCTCGTCGCCTATCTCGCCGGCTCGGCCGCGTCGGCGATCCTCGTATGCCGTGCGATGGGTCTGCCCGACCCCCGCGGCGAAGGCTCCGGCAACCCCGGCGCGACCAACGTCCTGCGCATCGGCGGCAAGGGGCCGGCCGCCCTGACCCTCGCCGGCGACGTGCTGAAGGGCGTCCTGCCGGTGCTCCTCGCGAAGGCTCTGTCGCTCTCACCGGCCACCCAGGCGCTTTCGGCGCTCGCCGCCTTCCTCGGCCATCTCTATCCCCTGTACTTCCGGTTCCAGGGCGGAAAGGGCGTGGCGACCGCACTCGGGGCGATCACCGCCCTGGCCTGGCCGGTCGGATGCGTGACGGGAGCGCTCTGGCTCGTGGTCGCGGCGATGACCCGCTACTCCTCGCTCGCCTCGATGATCGCCGCGATTGGAGCACCGGCCGCCGCACTGTGGCTCGCGCCCGACCCCGCGAGCCCGGGTGTGCTCGTGGTGATCGCGGCATTCGTGCAGTGGCGCCATCGCGCGAACATCCGCCGGCTCATCGACGGCACCGAAAGCCGGATCGGCCAGCGCGCGGCCGGGTAGCCGCGGCGGCCGCTCAGGAGCCGGGTGGACCCAGCTCTCCCAGCGTCCAGCGCGCCCTTGCCCCGAACCGCCGGGGTTCGCCGGCCCCGTGGAGAAGCCGGCAGCATCCCGCGTACGCGATCATCGCACCGTTGTCGGTGCACAACTCGGGACGGGGGTAGTTCACCGCCGCGCCCTCTTCATGCGCCATGTCGGCGAGCGCCGCGCGCAGCCGGCGATTCGCGCCGACGCCGCCGGAGACGACGAGCGACGGCAGCCCGGTGGCCCGGAGAGCACGGCGGCACTTGATCACCAGCGTATCGACGACCGCGTCCTCGAACGCGCGCGCCACGTCCGCGAAAAGGCGTTCGTCCCGGGGCTCGCGGACCAGGGTGTCGAACGTGGACGTCTTCAGGCCGCTGAAGCTGAAATCGAGTCCGGGTCGATCCGTCATCGGCCGCGGGAACCGGAAGCGGCCGGGGTCGCCGCCGCGGGCCAGCTCCGCGAGCGCCGGTCCGCCGGGATACGGGAGCCCGAGCAGGGTCGCGACCTTGTCGAATGCCTCCCCCGCCGCGTCGTCCACCGATTCTCCCAGGATCCGGTACGCGCCGACCGCCTCGACCCCGACGAGCTGGGTATGCCCGCCCGACACGAGCAGCGCGAGGAACGGAAACGCGGGAGGATCCGGCTCCAGCATCGGGGCGAGGAGATGGCCTTCCATATGATGTACCCCGAGCGCCGGCACCTCCCACGCCCAGGCGAGGCTCCGGCCGAATGCGGTACCCACCAGAAGCGCCCCGACCAGCCCCGGGCCCGCGGTGTAAGCCACGCCGTCGACGTCGCCGGGCTCCGAGCCCGATTCCGCGAGCACCCGCCGCACCAGCCGCGGCAGCCGCCGGACGTGGTCGCGCGATGCGAGCTCCGGCACCACGCCGCCGAACCCGGCATGGATGGCGCTCTGCGTATGCACGGCATGAGCGAGCAGGCCGCGCGCGGTGTCGTAGACCGCAACGCCGGTCTCGTCGCAGGAGGTCTCGATTCCAAGGACACGCATCGGTGCATCGTCGTTGAAAACGCGGTGCCGAGGTTCTGCCGCGGCCCGGGCCCCGACACCCGGGCCCTGCGCCTTTGCCGCGACATGGGAAGGGGGTATATTCACACATTCACCGTAAGGTATCCCCGACAACCGGATGAGGAACCCGTCTCGATGCCGCAGATCCGTGTGAAGGAGAATGAACCGTTCGACGTCGCGCTCCGCCGATTCAAGCGCGCCTGCGAGAAGGCCGGCGTGCTGACCGAGGTGCGCCGTCGCGAATACCACGAAAAGCCCACGTCGATTCGCAAGCGCAAGGCCGCCGCCGCGGTCAAGCGCCACATGAAGAAACTGCAGCGCGAGCAGATCCGCCGCACCCGCCTGTACTGAACGTCCTTCCCTCCGTTGCCGCATGCCGTGACCGGCTCCCTGAAAGCCCGCATCCTCGAAGACGTGAAGGACGCGATGCGCGCCCGGGAGAAAGCGCGGCTCGCGATCTTGCGGATGGTGACCGCGGCGATCAAGCAACGCGAAGTCGACCGGCGCACCGCATCCCTTGACGACGCCTCCGTCGTCGCCGTGCTCGAGAAGATGCTCAAGCAACGCCGTGAGTCGGCGAACCAGTACGAAAGCGCGGGTCGAGACGATCTGGCGACGGCCGAAAGAGAAGAGATCGCGGTCATCGAGACGTACATGCCGCGGGCACTCGACCCCGCCGAGATCGAGGCGATGATCGCGGCCGCCGTCGAGGAGGCCGCCGCCGCGACGATGAAGGACATGGGCCGCGTCATGGGCCTGCTCAAGCCCCGGATGCAGGGCCGCGCGGACATGGGCGCGGTGAGCGCGGCGGTCAGGGCCAGGCTGTCCGGCTGAACCCCCCAGGGCTCCGTCCGGCGGACCCTCGAACATCGCGACGGAACATGGCGGGCCGGATCCCCGAATCCTTCATCGACGACCTCGTCTCGGCGACGGACATCGCCGAGATCATCGAGCACTACGTTCCGCTCAAGCGCGCCGGCAAGGAGTTCAAGGCGTGCTGCCCGTTCCACGACGAGAAGACGCCGTCGTTCACCGTCGTCCCCGACAAGCAGTTCTACCACTGCTTCGGCTGCGGGGCGCACGGTACCGCGGTCGGCTTCCTGATGGACTACGCCAACATGGAGTTCGTCGAGGCGGTGGAGGAGCTCGCCCGCCGGTCCGGGCGCGAGGTGCCCCGCGAAGGCGGCGGTGAACGCGGGCCGCGCGAGGACCTCGAGCCGGTCTTCATCGCGCTGGAAAGGGCCAATGCGTACTTCCAGCGACAGCTCCGCCGCCACCCGCGGGCATCGCGGGCGGTGGAGTACCTCAAGGGACGCGGCCTTTCGGGAAGGATCGCGGCCGAATTCCAGCTCGGCTTCGCACCGCCCGGCCGGGACGGGGTGCTGCGGGAACTCGGCATCGACGACTCCGCGCGCGCCACGCTCGTCCGGGCGGGCCTGCTCGTCGAGCGCGACGGCGATCGCCCCTACGACCGGTTCCGCGACCGGATCATCTTCCCCATCCACGATGCCAGGGGGCGCGTCGCCGGCTTCGGCGCCCGGATCATCGACAGTGGCGAGCCGAAGTACCTCAACTCTCCGGAGACGCCGGTGTTCCGGAAAGGCCGCGAGCTCTACGGACTGTGGCGGGCGCGGCGTGCGGGTCGCTCCCCGGCGCGGCTGCTCGTGGTGGAGGGCTACATGGACGTGGTGGCGCTCGTGCAGTCGGGGATCGACTACGCGGTGGCAACCCTCGGCACCGCCGCGACCGAAGCCCACGTCCAGCGTCTGTTTCGCGCAGTCAACGACGTCGTGTTCTGCTTCGACGGCGACGAGGCGGGCCGGCGCGCGGCATGGCGCGCGGTGGAGAACACGCTTCCGTCGATGAAGGCCGGCCGCCAGGTGTCGTTCCTGTTCCTCCCCGAGGGCGAGGACCCCGACAGCCTCGTGCGGACGGAAGGCAGCGGCGCGTTCGAGAGCCGTCTCGACGATGCGCTGCCGTTGAGCCGGTTTCTGTTCGACCACCTCGCGGCCGGGGTGGATCTGGGCACGGCGGAAGGCGGCGCACGCTTCCTCGATCATCTCCGCCCCCACCTCGAGCGGACCCCGGCCGGCCCGTATCGGCATCAGCTCGTGGCGCAGATCGGCGAGCTGTTTGCCGCCCGGGTGCCTGCCGGTCCGTATCGGCGCCAGATTGAATCGTGGTTCGACGATCTGTCGCGAGACGATTCATCCAGGGGACTCGGCCGGCTCGGCAACAGGATGCAGGCGCACACCGAGCGCCTTCGGGGCTCGGAATCCCCCGCGACGCGCGCGGTGCGGATGCTGCTCCACGAACCGTCGCTCGCGTCGGAGGCCGCCGGCGTCGAGGGGATATGCGCCGCGGACGTCGCAGACGCGGATCTTCTCGCCGACCTGATTGAAATTCTGCACGCACGCCCGGATCTGAGGACCGGAGGGCTGTTCGAGCACTATCGCCGGCACGAGTGGTTCCAAAGAATCGAGGTGCTTGCCCACGGCACGCCGGAGCTGTCCGACCCTGAATTGCTCCGCGGCGAGTTCGCCGGCTGTCTGCGCTGGGTACTGGACCGTGCCGAACACCTCAGGGCGCAACGCCGCGTCGATGAATTGAAGAGCCGGCGTCCGTCCGATCTGAGCAACGACGAGCGGAGAGAGTTCACCGAGCTGACCGCCCGCAGGGCGGTGAATCGAGGAGGGGCGGTTTCTCGCGGCCGATGAAGCCGAGGCGAAGCGTGAGCCCGACCCGGCGGGGTCCGTCCCACACGGTACGATATCCGGCGGAGCGGATCCGTTCGTCATCTGCTAAACTGTCTTGTTCAGGCCGACCCGACCAGCCACATCATCAAACGGGTGGAAACATGGATCTCGACCAGCAGCAGTCCCGTCTGAAGCTATTGATCGCAAAGGGAAAGGAGCAGGGATACCTCACCTACTCCGAGGTCAACGACCACCTGCCCGAGGGCATCGTCGATCCCGAACAGATCGAGGACATCATCTCGATGATCAACGATATGGGTATCGCCGTGCACGAGGTGCTGCCCGATGCGGACGCGCTCCTGCTCATGGGATCGACGGTCGACGCCGACGATGACGAGGCGGAGGAAGCGGCGGCCGCGCTCGCCACCATCGACAGCGAGTTCGGGCGCACCACGGATCCGGTGCGCATGTACATGCGGGAGATGGGCACGGTCGACCTCCTCACGCGCGAAGGCGAGATCAAGATCGCGAAGCGCATCGAGAAGGGCCTGAACCAGGCCCTCGCCGCGCTGGCCGCCTACCCGCCGACCATTCGCACGTTGTTCGTGGAATATGAGCGGGTCGAAGCGGGCGAAGCGAAGCTCACCGATCTGCTCACCGGCTATATCGATCCGAATGCAAAGGAAGAGGAGATCCCCACCCCGAAGCAGCGTACGGCGGCGAGCGAGGACGATGACGAGGAAGAGGTCGATCTCGGACCCGATCCCCGGGAGGCCGCGGAACGTTTCCACAGGATGAGGCGCACGTACCGGCGTCTCGTCGCCACGACGGAAGAACACGGCTGGGGGGCTCCGCAGGCAGACCGGATCCGTCAGGCCCTCGTCGGTCAGTTCATGCAGATCAAGCTCACCCCGAAGCTCATCGACCGGCTCACGTCGAGCCTGCGCGAGGTCATCGAGCGCGTGCGGACCAACGAGCGCACGATCATGCGGATGTGCGTGCGCGAGGCGAAGATGCCGCGCAAGCGCTTCATCGCTCTCTTCCCGGGCAACGAATCCAGGGTGCGGTGGCTGCACGTCCAGGTACGCAGGAACTACCCCTGGGGCGACGCCCTCAAGCCGTTCTCGAAAGACATCAAGCGTCTCCAGCTCCGGCTCGGAGCAATCGAACGCGAAGGCATGATCTCCATCACGGAGATCAAGGAAATCAACCGCCGCATGTCGATCGGCGAAGCGAAGGCTCGCCGCGCGAAGAAGGAGATGGTGGAAGCGAACCTGCGCCTGGTCATCTCGATTGCGAAGAAGTACACCAACCGCGGACTGCAGTTCCTCGACCTGATCCAGGAGGGCAACATCGGCCTGATGAAGGCGGTGGACAAGTTCGAGTACCGGCGCGGATACAAGTTCTCGACCTATGCGACCTGGTGGATCCGGCAGGCGATCACGCGCTCCATCGCCGATCAGGCACGCACCATCCGCATTCCGGTGCACATGATCGAGACGATCAACAAGCTCAACCGCATCTCTCGCCAGATCCTCCAGGAGAAAGGCCGCGAGCCGACTCCGGACGAGCTGGCCGAACGGATGGAGATGCCCGAGGAGAAGGTGCGCAAGGTGCTGAAGATCGCGAAGGAACCGATCTCGATGGAGACCCCGATCGGCGACGACGAGGATTCGCATCTCGGCGACTTCATCGAGGATCTGAACATCGTCTCCCCGGTCGATTCGGCCACTTCACAGGGCCTGCGCGAATCGACGCAGAACATCCTCGCGGGACTCACGCCGCGCGAAGCGAAGGTGCTGCGCATGCGCTTCGGTATCGAGATGAACACGGATCACACGCTCGAGGAAGTCGGCAAGCAGTTCGACGTCACCCGCGAGCGCATTCGCCAGATAGAGGCCAAGGCGCTTCGCAAGCTTCGCCACCCGAGCCGCTCCGAGCAGCTCCGGAGCTTTCTCGACTGAGGCGGTCATGTACCGCCACCGGCGCCCCGGCCGGCGCTTGCCCGCGCCGCGTCTGCTATCGTGAACGTCCCGTCCACCAGTGGAGGACGACCGCGAATGGCGCAAGCACCGTCGATGCCCCCGGACGCCGGGAACGGGGACGACCTCGGGATCACCCTCGGCGTCGAAGAGGAATTCTTCCTCGTCGACCCCGAATCCCGCGACCTTCTTGCAGATCCCGACCTCGGTATCTTCGAGATCTGCGAGAAGAGCAGCGGCCCGCACAAGGTCGTGCGGGAGCTTCTGCGCACCCAGATCGAGACCAATACCCGGGTCTGTGAATCCGTCGCCGGCGTGCGCGAGGCGTTGCGCGAGACCCGTCGGCTGGTCGCCGGAGCGGCCGAGGAGCACGGGGCCGCGCTGATGGCCGCCTCGACCCATCCCTTCGCGGCGTGGCGGGCGCAGGTGACCACTCCCAAGGAGCGCTACGAGCGCTTCGCGATCAACTTCCAGGAGACCGTGCGCCGATTCCTCGTCGGCGGAATGCACATCCATGCCGGCTTCGGCGATCCGGATTCGCGCATCCGGGTCATGACCGCGATGCGGCGCCACCTGCCCCTGCTCCATGCGCTGTCCGCGTCGTCGCCGTTCAATGCGGGGAGCGAGACCGGGTTCAAGTCCTACCGGCTGAACATCGTCGGCAGCCTTCCGCGCTCCAGCATCCCCGGCCCGCTATGGTCGCGGGCGGCGTACGACCAGCTCCTGGACGACTACCGGCGCATGGAGTTCGCCAAGGACGGCAGCGAGCTGTGGTGGGACATCCGTCCCTCCCACGCCTACCCCACGATAGAGATGCGGATCTGCGACGTCTGTACGCGCATCGAGGACGCGGTGTGCATCGCCGCCCTCTATGCGTCCCTCATCCGGTGGCTCCTGCGCAAGGATCGGGCCGGCGAGCTGCCGCCCGAGCCGCCCACCGAGATCATCACCGAGAACCGGTGGCTCGCCCAGCGCTACGGAGTGCTCGCCTTTCTCGGAGATACGCACGAGGGCGGGCGGATCGACATCGAGGACTACGCAATCCGCCTCGTCGAGGAGCTGGCCGGCGACGCCCGCGCGCTGGACTGCGAGGAGGAGGTGCGCCGTGCGCTCATCATCATCCGCGAGGGGACCGGCGCCGACCGGCAGGTCGACTACTTCCGCCTCCGCCGCCTGGAAGGAGACACGGAGGAGGAGGCCCTGCGCCGCGTGGTCGATCTCGTGCTCGCCGAGAGCGGGGAGGGGATCGGGGGAGTGTGCCGAGACCCGCGATGACCAGGACAAGGCGACACTCGGGACAGAAGCTCCTCGAATGGTCCTGGCGGGTACGGGCCGGGTCTCGGAGGCCATCGCCGGGACCATCTGGCCTCCCGGCCCGGGAGGACGCCATCCCCCCCGCGGCGCCGGATTGGGGAACGGATCGACGATGAACCGCATTGCGCCCATTCGGGCAGGCCCGGGATCATGCGCCCTGCCCGACCCGAACGCGCTCCGGCGCTTCCGACGTCGTCCGGCCGCGACGCTCCCCCCTGAGGGGTCGTCCCGATGAACTTCGACGGCTACGATCTCGATACTGCGGTCTACGACGAGATGTTCCTGTCCGACGGCACGCCCCGCGCGCACTGCCAGGCGTTGCACGACGCCTTGCGGCGGCTCTCCGGCGACGAGCTGTGCAGCATGCAGGAGCGGATCACACGCTCCTTCTCGAACGAAGGCATCACGTTCACGGTCTACGGCGACGACGAGGCCGATGAGCGCATCATCCCCATCGACTGCGTGCCCCGCATCCTCTCGGGCGTCGAGTGGCGGCGGCTCGAATCCGGCCTCACCCAGCGCATCGGCGCCCTGAACCGGTTTCTGGAGGATGTCTACGGCGAGGCCCGCATCGTCGCCGACGGCGTGATCCCGACCGACGTGGTGCGCGGCTGTGCCCAGTATCGTATCGAGATGCGCGGGGTCTCCGTACCCCACGGGACGTGGGTCGCGGTTTGCGGCACCGATCTGGTGCGGACCCACGACGGCTTCCAGGTGCTCGAGGACAACCTGCGGGTGCCGTCGGGCGTGTCCTACATGATCGCCAACCGCAAGGTGGTGAAGAGGAGCCTGCGCCGCCTCTACCGGAGCTACCGGGTGCGGGAGGTGGAACATTACGGGACCGTGTTGCGCGAGACGTTGCGGGACCTCGCCCCCGGCGGACGCTCCGACCCCTGCATCGTCCTGCTGACCCCGGGAGTCTACAACTCCGCGTTCTACGAGCATGTGTTCCTGGCCCAGGAGATCGGCGCGGAGCTCGTGGAGGGCCGAGACCTGCTGGTCAGCGACGGCTTCGTCTACATGCGCACCACCGCGGGCCTCCGGCGCGTGGACGTGATCTACCGCCGGGTGGACGACGACTTCCTCGACCCTCTCGTATTCCGCCCGGACTCCCTGCTCGGGGTGCCCGGGCTGCTGCACGCCTTCAAGCTCGGGCGCGTGGCCCTGGCGAACGCGCCGGGCACCGGGGTGGCCGACGACAAGAGCGTCTATGCCTACGTCCCGGACATGATTCGCTACTACCTCGCAGAGGAGCCGATCCTGGCCAACGTCGAGACCCACCTGTGCCGGCGGCCGGAAGATCTGGAGTACACCCTCGACAACCTGGAGAACCTGGTGGTGAAGCGTGTCGGCGAATCGGGAGGTTACGGCATGCTCGTCGGCCCCCACGCGACACCGGAGGAGCGTGCGGCCTATGCCGAGGAGATTCGCGCCGACCCGTCGGACTTCATCTCCCAGCCGGTGCTCGCGCTCTCACGCGCGCCCTGCCTCGTCGAGGGCCGGGCCGAGCCGCGCCACGTCGACCTTCGTCCCTTCGTCCTCCACGGCCGCGAGACCCGGATCGTGCCCGGCGCCTTCTGCCGCGTGGCGCTGCGCCGGGGGAGCCTGGTGGTGAACTCCAGCCAGGGCGGAGGCGGCAAGGACCTCTGGGTGCTGGGAGACTGAATGCTCTCGCGTAGCGCCCAGGGCTTGTACTGGATGGGCCGCTACCTGGAGCGGGCGGAGCACCTGTGTCGCCTGTTGCGGTTGCAGGTGGAGACCCTGGTGGACCGGCCAATCCGCGAGATCCACTTCGGCTGGAACCGGATCTACGACAGTCTGGGCCGGCGGCCTCCGGGGGGCGATCTCGATGTCGGCGCGAGCGACGACTACACCCTGGCCGATTCCTACACCCTCGCCGGCGATCTGACGTTCGAGCGCACCAACTCCGACTCGATCCGGAACTGCTTCGCCGCCGGCCGCGAGAACGCCCGCCAGATGCGCCACTGCATCAGCGCCGAGATGTGGACCTGCCTGAACCTGGCATGGCTGCGGATCCGCGAGCTCGACATCGAGGACATCTGGAAGGTCTCCCCGGAAAGCTTCTACGCGCGGACCACGCAGGAGATCGACACCTTCATCGGGGTGGCCGAGGCAACCATGTACCGCGACGAAGGCTGGCGCTTCATGCGGATCGGACGGTTCACCGAGCGCTCCCAGCTTCTGGTCGCGCTGCTGCTGGCTCAGCTCGCCGCGGTTCGAGCGCAGGACGAAGCCATCGGCGCGGACTGGACGAGCCTGCTGCGCGCCTGCCACGCATTCGACGCCTACAAGCGCAGCTACAGTGTCGAGGTCCGCCCGGAGCGGGTCCTGGACCTGCTCGTCACCGACCCCCTGCTGCCCAGCTCGCTGTGCCGCTCGCTCGACACGCTGGCGTCCGAGGTCGCGGCCATCGGTCCGAGCCCGGGCTCGCACGCCGGCGCCGAGGCCGAACGGCTCGTCGGCCGGTTGTGCACCGTGGTCCGCTCCGAGTGGCCGGGCCGGGGGGAGCGGGCGGCCCTCCTCGCCCAGGTGAGAGCGCACTGCCTGAAGCTCCACGATCTGGTGAACGCCGCCTACGTCGATTACGACGTCGAGGACTCCATCGTCCGTTGAAGCCATGAACGGCGCCGCCCGTTACGAGATCGAGCACGTCTCCCGGTACTGCTACACCGCCCCCGTGCGGCAGTGCCTGATGCGGCTGTGCCTGGAGCCGTGCGAGGATCGGAGGCAGCGGCGTCTCCACTTCGAGATCGAGACGCGCCCTCCGGCCTGCCTGAACCGCGAGAAGGATTGCCACGGCAACACACGGCACGTCCTCGACGTCCACCGCACGCACCGGGTCTTCGAGATCACCGCCCGCTCCACGGTCGAGTCGATACCCCGCCCCCGGCTCCCGGAGCGCCTGGACGCCGGCGCCTGGAAAGCGATCCGCTCCCTTGCAGGATCCTTCGCCGCATGGGACTTCATGCACCCGAGCCCGCTGATCCGGCCCTCCCCCGCGCTCGCCGCGTTCGTCGAGCGACACGGCATCGAGCCCGGGAGCGACCCTCTCGACAGTCTGCGGCAACTCTCGGACATCCTCCACCGCCGCTTGCACTACATTCCAGGAAGCACCTCGGTGGAATCTCCCGTCGATCGCCTCCTGGAAACCGACCAGGGGGTCTGCCAGGACTACGCCCACGCCATGATCGCCATCGCGCGTTCCTGGGGCATTCCCGCCCGTTACGTCTCGGGCTACCTGCACGTGACGGCAGATTCCGCCGGGCAGGTGCCGGACAACGCCACCCACGCCTGGGTCGAATGCCGGCTGCCGGAGCTGGGCTGGATCGGTTTCGACCCCACCAACCGGACCCTCGCCGGCAACGGATACGTACGCATCGCGGCAGGGCGCGACTACCGGGACGTGTCTCCGACCCACGGAGTCATCCAGGGCGGCGGAGACTCCCGTCTCGAGGTCGAAGTACGGGTGCACGCCTGCCCGAACGGGGCCGGGGCCGGGTCCGCGCCGGGTGGGCCGGACCGGACCGGAGGGACAATCTCCGTCAACGCCGGAAAGACTGACGGGCCGCAGCTCCGTTCCCGCCGGCCGCCACGACCGGGAGAACCGAGGGCCTGAACCCGTATCGCACCACGGCCCGTGTTGGATTACACTCCGGCTCATGCGGCCTGCACGGGTTCTTGTCCGGGTCGATGAGACCCCGGAAAGCGGAATCTCGAATGGCGCTTCCCCGAACCGGTCGGTCGGTTTCGCTCCCCCGGCAGGCCACGGATGTCGAGCTGAACCGCTACCGGCTTGCGGTCGATATTGCCCTCGATCTTCGACAGGGCTATTTTCCCAAGAATGTCGCCGCGAGGATCAGGGGGCGCAGATCACAACGTCAACCAGGATGCGAGACCGATGGATATTCAAACCGAAAGGGATAATGGAACCTTGATTGCAAAGGCGACCGGACGCATCGACGGCGTCAATGCACGCGATTTCGAGGAAGCGCTGAAGGCTGCGATCAACACGGACGACAACACCGTCGTCATGGACCTCGAGGGCCTCTCCTACATCAGCAGTGCTGGCCTTCGGGTCATCCTGCTGATCGCCAAGACCCTTCGGAAACGGAATGCGGAGTTCATGCTCTGCTCGCTCTCGGATCCGATTCGGGAAGTCTTCGAGATCAGCGGCTTCGACAAGATCATCCCGGTTCATGCCTCCCGGGAACAGGCGCTCGCCGCAATCGGCGGCTAGGAGTCTGCGCCGCAGAAAACGATGCGACTGTAGGGGCGACGCATGCGTCGCCCCTACCGCGTCGTTCCGGGCCGGGCTTGAACTATCTTTCTGCGGCGCAGGCTCCTAGGCCGGCCGGTGCGACGCCTCGACGCGCCGTCCCGGAACCGGGACGGCGCGTCGAGGACAGGGACGTTCGAGCCGGCGCGGGGCCAGCGCCGCGGTCGTTCGCACCGCTGCCGCGCCATGGAGACGGCGCTTCACCCATCCGTCCGGATCAGAGCAGGTCCTTCACCGCGTCACGCTCCTCCTCGAGCTCGGCGCGGGTCGCATCTATCTTCCCGCGGCTGAACTCGTCGATGTCGAGCCCCTGCACGATGCGGTACGCACCGTTCTCGACGGTGACCGGGAAGGAATAGACCAGCCCTTCGGGAATGCCGTAGCTGCCGTCGCTGGGGACGGCCATGCTGGTCCAGTCGCCCCCCGCGGTGCCCCCCACCCAGTCACGCAGGTGCGAGAGGCCGGCATGGGCGGCGGAGGCCGCGCTGGACAGGCCGCGGGCCTCGATGACCTCCGCGCCGCGCTTCTGGACCCGGGGGATGAACTCGTCCCGGATCCACGCGGTATCGAGCTGCTCCGCCGCCGGCCGCCCGCCGATCGTGGCGTGGCTCAGGTCCGGGTACTGGGTCGCGGAGTGGTTTCCCCAGATCGTGACCCGCCGGATCTCCGCCGCCGCCGCCCCGGTCTTCTCCGCCACCTGGCCGACGGCCCGGTTGTGATCGAGCCGCGTCATCGCGCTGAACTGCGCCGGCGCGAGGTCCGGCGCGTTGCGCATCGCGATGAGGGCGTTCGTGTTGGCGGGGTTGCCGATCACCAGCACCTTCACGTCGCGGCTCGCGTGATCGTTGAGGGCCCGGCCCTGGGGACCGAAGATCCTTCCGTTCTCGGCGAGCAGGTCTCCCCGCTCCATGCCCTTCCCGCGCGGCTTCGAGCCGACGAGCATCGCGTAGTCGGCGTCCCTGAACGCGACGGCCGGATCGTCGGTGACGACGACGTCCTGCAACAGCGGATACGCGCAGTCGTCGAGCTCCATCACCACGCCCCCGAGCGCGCCCAGCGCAGGGGTGATCTCCATCAACTGCAACACCACCGGCCGGTCCGGCCCGAGCATCTCGCCGGAGGCGATGCGGAACAGCAGCGAGTATCCGATCTGGCCGGCCGCGCCGGTGACTGCGACTCTCGCGGGTGAGGTCATTGCGTCGATCTCCTTGCGTGGAACATCCGACGAACTGCTGGATTCACGGGAGCATTTCTCGAGGCGGGAAGTGGCTCCCACGACCGGACGGGACGGTATTTCGTCGACGACCACGAGGCCGTGCCGCGGCCGTCCGGAATTGAAGGCTTCATCGTCGGCCGGGCGTTCCGCTGCCGGACGGCCGGGCCGCCGCGCCGTCAGCCCCGATCCTTCATCTCCGTGTAATCGCGCCGCGCCGCGCCGACGTAGCGCTGCTGCGGGCGGCCGATGCGCTGCTCTGCGTCGTTGACGAGCTCCATCCACTGCGACACCCAGCCGACGGTGCGGGCGAGGGCGAAGATCACGGTGAACATGTTCAACGGGATCCCCAGGGCGCTCAGGATGATGCCGGAGTAGAAGTCCACGTTGGGGTAGAGGTTGCGCTCGATGAAGTAGTCGTCTCCGAGGGCGATCTCCTCGAGCCGCAGCGCGATCTCGAACAGCGGCTGGTTCCCGGCGTCGAGATCCTGGAGGAGGTCGTGGCAGGCCTGGCGGATCAGCGTGGCGCGAGGGTCGAAGTTCTTGTAGACCCGGTGGCCGAAGCCCATCAGCCGGTAGGGGTCGTCCTTGTCCTTCGCGCGCTCGACGTACTTCGGGATCTCGGCCGGATCGCGGATGGCCCGGAGCATGTCGATGACCGCCTCGTTGGCGCCGCCGTGGGCCGGCCCCCACAGGGTCGCGATCCCCGCCGCCACACAGGCGTAGGGGTTCGCGCCGGAGCTGCCCGCGAGGCGCACCGTGGACGTGCTCGCGTTCTGCTCGTGGTCGGCGTGGAGGATCATCATGAGCTCCAGGGCGCGCCTCGCGACCGGGCTCGGCAGGTAGGGCTCGGCCCTGACCGCGAACATCATCTGGAGGAAGTTCTCCACGTAGCCGAGCGAGTTGATCGGATACATGAAGGGCTGGCCGATGCTGTACTTGTAGCAGTCGGCGGCGATGGACGGGAGCTTCGCGATCATGCGGATCGCGGCCAGCTCGCGATGCTTCGGGTCACTGATGTCGAGGGTGTCGTGGTAGAAGGTCGAGAGCGCGCCCACGATGCCGACCAGCATCCCCATCGGGTGGGCGTCGTGCTGGTAGCCGGCGATGAAGCGCCGGATCCCCTCGTGGACCATGGTATGGCGGCGGATCTGCGCGTTGAACGCATCCCATTGCGCTCTGGTCGGCAGTTCGCCGTACAGCAGGAGGTAGCAGATCTCCAGGAAGTTGCTGCGCTCGGCGAGCTGCTCGATCGGATAGCCGCGGTACAGCAGCACCCCCTCCTGCCCGTCGATGTAGGTGATGGTGCTCGAACAGCTCGCCGTCGAGGCGAAGCCGGGGTCGTAGGTGAAACAGCCCAGCGTCGACGGCAGGGAGCGGATGTCGATGACCGGGCGGCCGTGGGTGCCTTCGATCACGTCGCATTCGACCCGCTCTCCGGAGGCGTTGTCGGTGATCGTGACGGTCTTGCGGTCTGCCATGTCGCTCTCCCGTGACGTGGGACGGGCCGGCGCGGGCGGAACTTGCGGGCTCCGTGTGCGCCCGTGGCGCATCGGCGTGCGCCAATCCGGCGCCGGACGTGCCACATGGGTTCCGTGTGCGCCCGCGGCGCGCTCCGGATTTCGGGGGATGCTGCGCCGTGCCGGATTCGGTGACGCGGCGGCGGATCCGAACGGGGAGCACGGGCGCCCGCGCTGTCAGGTCCCGCGCGCCGGCGGATGATCTCATACGCCCCCGCGCTTTTGTACCCGTCGCGAGTCCGCTCGGCCGGGTGGTCCGGGCGCCCGGCTGTTCAGCCATTCGAGTCGAAGGCCGGCCCGATGAGACGGCGCGCGAAGCGGCGAAGGTCTGCGTGCGCGTCGCGGCAGCTCCCTTGCAGGCGAGACGCCCGCGTCCTCCAGGCCGCGCCGTTCCCCGGGACGCACCCGGGAATTGCGCAATCGCGCGAATCCAACGGACGCGGCCCCCGCGCGGCGGCTACGCGGCGAGCATGGCGTTCAGCCGTTGCTCCCATTCGTCTTCATCGACGATCTCGAAGCGCACGATCTTGCCGCGCATGGCCGGGACGAATTCGGCCCAGTCCGTCTTCTTCGCGTGCCTGGAGCAGAGGTCGAACACCGAACGCTTGTAGGCGGTGTCCGCGGACTGCCCGAGATGGAGGCCCTTGGTCTCCACGACGAAGACCTGGTGGTATCCGTCGCCTGCGTCCGCTTCGTCCGGCTTCAGCGTGAAGATGAAGTCCGCGTAGATCCGTCCCCGCTTCCACCCCTGTACGTAGTAATCCTTGCGGGCGCGGTTCCGGTACCAGAAGAACAGGCGTTCCTGCCGGTCCAGACAGGTCGCGACCTTGTTCTCCAGCCCGTTCAACTCGTCCTCGTTCGTCCGCTCGAACAGGTTGAGCAGGTACTGGCCGCCGTCTTCCCGGTTGGCCCGTTTTCCCTCCGCCGTCTCGATGGTCCGGGGCAGGCGGTTGGACTCCAGATCGCCCGTCACCACGAGGAAGCGCATCGTTCCCGCGTCGAGCAGCTCCGAGAACACCCGTTGCGACAGGCGGTCCCGCTCCGCCTCCAGGCGCTTGCGGATCTCTTCGAGGACGAACACGTAGTTCGCGGCCACCCGTTCATGCGGATGCCTGCCGAGCAGCGCGCCGAAGACTTCCCTGGCCGCCTCGCGGCCCCGCCAGGGATTGGGCATCACGTCCAGCAGGTGGCTGGCCGCGAAGTAGTAGTCGATCGCGTCTTCTCCGGCAGCCGGTGTCGGAGACGTCCGGCCGGCCACGGCTTCGGGATCCTCCATCAGATGCCCTTCATCCAGTCCGGCGCGCAGCTCGAAGTCCTTCAGGCCCTCGGCGCCGAGCGGCAGATCGAACAACGGGCTCAAGTCCACCTCGTCCCACGGTACGCGCGACAGGATGTCCGCCTCGTAATGCACCAGCCGCCATTCCTTCCCGTCCCTGATCATGAACGCGGGCAGCACGAGATCGCGCACCGCGTTCCGGTACCGCTCGCGTTGCTCGACCACCACCGTCTTGGTGGGGTGCGGTCCTTCGGGGTCGGTCACGACCTTGCCTTCCAGGCCCTGTAATCCCTCCAGGCCGAACCCCTTGCGGACCTCCTCGAGCAGATCGGCGCCCCTTCGCTGAAAGCAGAAGACGTAGCTTTCGTCCAGCCAGGGCACGCGGGTCTTCTTCGCGCAGGGCTGCCGGAGGATGCGGCCGACGAGTTGCGTCAACGCGCTTCTCGATCCGGGATTCGTCAGGATCGTCAGGACATAGGCGAACGAGCAATCCCAGCCTTCCTGCAACGCCTGCTTGGTGATGATGAAGCGGATCGGGCACTCGCGGGACAACAGGCCACCGGCCTCGTCCACCTCCTTCAACTCGTCCCGCTGGCTCGTCTTGACCGCGACGTACTCCGCGCCGATGCCGGGATGCCGCAGCAGGTAGTCCCGGGCGTCGTCCGCGTGCACCACGCCCGGACGCCGCTGGTCCCTGCCC
The DNA here is from genome assembly GCA_958295465.1 of uncultured Gammaproteobacteria bacterium. Lineage (GTDB taxonomy): Bacteria > Pseudomonadota > Gammaproteobacteria > HK1 > HK1 > HK1. Next base: position 3,404,655 of record OY282353.1, on the reverse strand, counting down.
GTGCGTTCCACCTGGATCAGGCAGATGGGGCGGATGTACACGCCGGTTTCCGCTTCGTAGGTCCGCGCCTCCTCTTCGAGCCGCTGGCGGTGCTCGATCGACGCGAGCAGCGTGTCTTTCCAGTTCGCGCTCGCGCGGTTGCTGATGTGGAGGTCGAGCTTGACCATCTCCTCCGCGTTCAACTCGTGGCCCCGGACGTCGACGAGCACGTTGGCTCCCCCGGGCGGCGTCGCCGACAGCTCGACGATCATGCAGGGGTTGAATCCTTCGAGCGTCGCCCTGGCGTTCGGGCTGTATGCCTTGTGTCCTTCGTCGAGGATGATCAGCGGTTGCAGGAGCCGCAACGTGTTGCCGAGGGAGGTCTTCGCGTGCCGGCCCCAGAAGCCGCCTTCCCGCTCGAAGGTGTCGAGGTTCGGTATGTCCTCCAGCAACGATTCGTGGGCCGCGGCGTCGCCGTCCGCCGGGAAGAAGCGTTCGAAGCCGCCGCTGTCCCGGAACATCCTGAGCTGCTCCTTCGTCTCCCGGTTGGCGGACGGCAGCATCAGCATCAGCACGCACAGGTTCCCGGCAACGTCCCGGGGGCCGAATCCGCCGGTCTTCTCCAGCACCAGGGTCCGGCCGGCGGACGCCAGATCGAGCAGCCGGCGGTACGGGTGATCGCGATCCTTCAGGGCCTTCAGGGTCTGGTTGTAGATCTGGGTGGTCGGGACGATCCACAGCACCAGTCCCGTCTGCCGCCTCCGGTAGTGAGTGTTGACGAGGTCGATCACCTTCGTCGCGAGCAACGTCTTGCCGCCGCCGGTGGGGATCTTGAGGCAGAACGAGGGCAGCGGCTCGCCCAACCCGTTCCGGCGCGGCAGGTAGGTATGCGAGGGCGCAGTCTTCGCCCATGCCCGGCCCACCCAGTCGACGTCCATCTCGGGGTCCTGTTCCAGCACCGCCGCCGCCCTGGCGCGCCACTCCGTCAGCCGTTCGAGGAATTCCTCGACGGTGGCCAGCGCCCGCTTCTGGTACTCCTTGAGGATCACTTTGCCAGCTTCTCGAACGCTTCATAGATCTGGAACGGGAGCTGCTGGAAGGTGATCCGGTACCGGTACAGGAACTCCTGGTCGAGGTATTTGGTGGGGGCGAAGACAAGCTTGTTCCGCTTGCCTCGGGGCAGCTTGCGGGCGACGTCCAGCGTCAGGGCCATGTCCTTGAGCTTCCCCATGTCGGCTTCGTAGATCAGGAAGACGTCGTAGAGTCGGCTTCGGCCGATGAACCACGTCTTCTTCCTGATCTTCTCCGGCTCGAACTCCTCGCCGGTGGCGGTGAAGAAGACGTAGCCGGCCAGCTTCTCGTAGCTCGGCAGGTTCGAGCCGTCGAGTATCGACTGCTGGCGCATCGGCCGGCCCAGCCTGAAGTAGCTGAACGTGCCGCCCAGCCCGGCCTTGAGCGATTCGTCCCTGGCGGAAGGAATACCCTTGGCGACGCGCCGCACCCGTTCGGCGGTGAGCGAGTCCACGTAGTCCTCGCACTCGATCAGCACGAAACGCCGGTTGCCGCCGTCCTCCTGGTTCAGCGCCAGCACCGCGTGCGCGGTCGTGCCGGACCCGGCGAAGGAGTCGAGGACGATGGAGTCCTTGTCGGTGGCGATTTGCAGGATCCGCCTGATCAACGACGAGGGTTTCGGGGTAATGAAAACATCATTGGAGCTGTCAAAATCGAGTATGGAAATGATTTCGCGTTTCGAATCCTGCGTATGTCCTACCTCCTGATATGTCCACAGTGTCTGCGGAACCCTTCCTTGTTTCACTTCGGAAAGAAATATCTTGGGCGCCGGGACATTGTTGCCGCCTTCTCCCCACCAGATGCGACCATCCGCATCGAGCTCCAGGAATCGTTCTTTCGAGACCCGCCAGTACGAGCCCTTCGGAGGCCCGTCTATTTTTCGGCCACCGGGGCAGGTAATGGAATAAACGCCCTTGCTGTATGAATTCCTCGCCGCAAGATTGTTCGGACGCCATGGGCCACGCGGATCCTCGTCCGGGTTTCGATAGACAGAGTCCTGTGCCTCGGTTCGTGCCAGAAGATTCGGCACCCACTTCTCTCCGTCGCGAGCGTAGATGACCACGAAATCATGATCTTCCGAAAAGTGTCTGGCCGAGCTTTTCGGAGCATAAACCTTTTGCCAGATGGCGGTCGCCACAAAGTTTTCTTCGCCAAACACCTCGTCCATGAGAGAACGCAGCCTATGAAACTCGTTGTCGTCGATGGAGACGAAGATCGCGCCGTCGTCTCGGAGAAGCTCGCGCAGCAGCTTCAGGCGGGGGAGCATCATGCAGCACCACTTGTCGTGGCGGGTGAGGTCCTCGCGGTCCACGACCTTGCCCAGCCAGTCCTGCATCATGGGGGAGTTGACGTTGTCGTTGTAGGCCCAGCCCTCGTTGCCGGTGTTGTAGGGCGGGTCGATGTAGATGCACTTGACCTTGCCTTGGTACGTGGGCAACAGCGCCTTCAAGGCGGCCAGGTTGTCGCCCTCGACGATCAGGTTGTCGTGCAGGCTCGCCTTCCGGCTCAGCCCCCTGGACCGGACCGGCTGCATTTCGTGGAACGGAACCGCCAGATGGTGGTTCTCCACGAACACCCTTCCCTTGAATTGCAGCCACGACACGTCAGGCACTCACCTTGTCCCGAGGGCGCCGGGCGCGGCACCATGATGGCCAGAGTATCACCGGCGTCCGGCCGGAGCGATGTCGCCGGAATCCGTTGATCCGGCGGGCGCTTGCTCGTAAGCGCCCGGAGAAGTACGTAATTCCATAGCTGTGTCGCTCGTGCCACGGTGCACCCTCCAATGTCCTGTGGGAGGGTGACAGTGATGGCTCAGGCGAGAGCCCGTTCAAGGGCACGTCCCAAGGCGCGCGACCCATTCTGGCTCGACCATCTGCGCGCCTGTCGTGGCCAGAAGTGGACCCGGCGCCGAGCGCATCGCCGCGAAGTGGGCCGAGCGCAACGAGGTCCACCAGGTCGTGTGCAAGCCCGACTGGGACCGCCGCCACGGACGCGCCGCCCCCTTCCGCCGCAACGACGACCTCCTCAGCCTCATGCCGAAGGGCCTCGTCGCCTTCCCCGGCGCCGGCATTACCGCCAACCTGGTCGACAAGGCTAGGCAGCTCGGCATTCCCGTCCACTCCGTCGCCGCCTGACGCGACGCCCTCCCACGGGCCGGCCCCCCGAACGCCGAGCCGCCTCCCCGCAGAGCAGGAGCCATGCGGCGAGCGGGCAAGCTTCAAGGGCCGGTGGAGCGATCCGGCGCCCGCAACGGCTTGCGGCTCCGTCCTCACCCACTTCGCCCATCAAGAGAACATCGCCATGTACGACGACTGCCCCGCCCCCGACGAACACGGGCTCGACGCGCAGGCCGCACGGCTCGACCGGAGCCGCTACGACGCGCGCCGCGCCCTCGAAGCGATGCGCGACTTCGCCGCCCTGTGCTACACGTCCGACGCCGGCGCCCCTTGGCGGCTCCCCACCGATGAGCAGCCCGCCCGGCCCCTTGTTGTGCGGTTGGCACGGCGGGCACGACGGCGGCGCCATGCTCTGCGCGGTCGAAGACTGCGAGCGGTGCCGGGAAATCGAAGCCGAGGAAATCGCCGAGTTCGGCGAGCCGCTGCCTTTCTGAGTCGAACGCCGAGCCGGACCGCGGAGACCTCCACACTCTCCCGCACGCAAGGCGCATCGCCTTCTCCCATCCCCGCAAGGCAAGGGCCGGACCGCTCCGCAGTCCGGCCCTTGCCTTGCTCCTCATCTTTCCTCCCGCTCCTCACCTCCCTCCACTCCATCCGACGATTCCGGCAGGCCGGTCGTCGTCCGATGCGACACCAAGCCCGCCAACTCTTCCACTCTTCCCGCACTCCGTCCGCTCTCCTCCCCGTCTCGCCTCGTCTTCCCTATCGGCACACTTCGGCTCCGTGCCCTGTTCTCGTTCTGGTCGTCGCCAACCGTTTCCCTCTCACCTTCTCTCCGTCGCCGCTCAGGCACCGCTCCATCGTCCTCCGACAACACCATCCGCCCGCCTTCAGACTCGCCGCCTCCCTTCGCTCCGTTCCGAACCGACCTCCCCAAGGACCAACATCCTCACCCTCTCCGGCCCTTCCTCCAGGAATCCCCCCTTCCTGCCGAGCCAAGCCCACTTCAACTTCTGCGCGAGCCGCTTCGCGGCCGGGCTTTCCGCTCCAATTCATCTAACCTCCGCCGCGCTCCCCGGCCCCGATGGCCCGACTGCTCGTGCACCGGCCCGTGGTCATGGTCACCGCTGAGCGGTCTCTGTTCTCACACCCCACGCACCAAAGGTGCCGGCCATGCCACAGCCGCGACAGCCTGCGAAGGACAGCTCCCGGACGCGATGAATCCGGCCGAATCAACGTCCTGTCGTGCCGGAAACGGCAGCGACCATCTTCACCGCTCGACCCAACTGATTGATATCTCTACGTTTAGGTGCCGCGAGGAACCGTTGTGGTCGCCGTGTGCGCCCCGGATGCGCCTTCGCCGCACTTGCGCTCCGCCGTGAGAGGGCGCATTCTGGTCGCTCTCCCGTTCGCACCGGACCAGCGGCTTCCCGGCAGATCCGTGAAAGAATTGGTGCGGAATCCGACACGGATCAGGTAGGATTTCCGCCGAGACGCCCCTCCGACCATACCGAGCTAGGGGGACCACCGGCCATGTCGAAAACGATCGCCAGACACGTCCGGATCGACGCGGAGCACTGGCGGCGCATCGAATCGCTCGCGAACGAACGCCGGACCACACCGAATCAGCTCCTCGTCGAGCTGGCCGTCGAGGCGCTCGACAACAGGGAATGGCCGCAGAACCCTCTTGAAATCCAGATGCTTCGGTCGTGCCTGTTCACGGCCCAAGCTACTGCACGCGACATGATCGCCGCCGGGCGCAAGGAGGAACTCGACGAGATCTGCCGAAACATCTCACAAATCGCCCCGAAAGTGCCCAGCAAGGCGACGAAATCGGCGACGCACCCCGTGGGTTCTTCGGAAACCGTGAACGTCGACACGACTGGTAACGCGAGGGGAGAAGCATAATGAACAATAAGACGGCAAAAGCATACCCTACAAAAACCTTCTTCGTGACAATGATCACTCGTGACATCACTTTCGAAGATTGTATTTTGGATTTGATCGACAACAGTGTCGACGGGGCCTCTCGGAGTGAAGGGAATCCTCCTATAAATTTAGATGACGGTGACGATTTGTCGAAATACAGGATTTCGATTGTCGCTTCGTCCGACAAGTTCTCGATAACGGACAATTGCGGTGGAATGACACTCAACAACGCCGCAGACCACGCCTTCAGCTTCGGTAGGAGAACCAGTGAAGCATATGATGCGTACAGCATAGGCGTTTACGGAATCGGGATGAAGCGGGCCGCCTTCAAGCTCGGTAGGAACATAAGGGTCAGAAGTACTTTTACGGATACCGATGGTTCCAGAACGGCCTTTGTCGTCCCGATTGACGTAGCCGAATGGTTAAATAACGACGATCCTCCGTGGGATTTCGATATCGACGACGCTGAAGACCTGGATGAGAATGGTGTGGAAGTCGTAGTACAAGAACTCACACGAGAAGCTCAAACAGCGCTTGGTAATCCCGAGTTTGTCGAAAATCTGCGGCGCATAATCGCTCGAGACTATTCGCTCTATCTGAGGCGTGGACTGAATATCTTGGTCAATGATCGAGCTGTAGACGGTATATCGATCGAGCTACGTAAAAGCGACGAGTTCGTTCCTATGCGTAACCATTACGAGGATGAACTAGAAGACGAAAGCGACCCAGAAAATAAAAAGGTATCGGTCGAGATCATTGCCGGAATGGCCGCTCCGCCACCCGAAAGCACGGAACCGGACGACAAGATCGATGGCGAAAAGGGGTTCGGTTGGTATGTCGCATGTAACGGGAGAATCGTTCTCGCTGCGGACAAGTCCGCCGTGTCCGGATGGGGGACTCCCAACTGGCCCCAATGGCACCGTCAGTATACCGGATTTATCGGTATCGTTCTCTTCACAGCGTCAAATGCTGCAGCCCTTCCATTAACTACCACGAAACGTAGCGTCGATGTATCATCGAACACTTTTATACGTGCCCGCCTGCGGATGCGCGACGTTTCGAAGCGATGGATAGCCTATACGAATGCAAGAAAATATAATCTAGCGAACGCTAAAAAGAAGGAAGATAAAGCGGCAGTCATTTCAATCCAAAATGTGGAGAACCAACCTACTATACAACTTCCGATGATTCCTAAACAACGGATCGAACGCCGCGCCAACGTGCACTATTCGGTTCCAGTATCCAAGATGAAACAGCTTGCGAAGGGATTTGGTAGTATACAAATGCCCTATCGCGAAGTCGGTCTCAAGTCGTTCGAATACGCCTATGAAGACCTTGTCGAGGATGAATGATGTCCTCACTCCATTACATAAACTACAGCCTCCGGCCCAGCAAGAGCATTCAGAGGCAAATAGTTTTTGATGGCATCCGCACTCTAAGGAGCTCTCTCGATGTAGACGAGTCGATCTACATCGGCTTCGGTTCGATTTGGTTCGCCGATTTCGTTATGGCTCACAAAATTCTAGACATAGACGAGATGATTTCTATGGAGGAAGATGAGATCCTGTATCGCCGAGCAGTTTTCAATTCTCCCTATGCATCTGTACAAATTTGCCAAGGAGCTTCCTCAGATATTCTTCCGACTCTTTACGATGACGAAACCATATGCAAACGGCCATGGGTAATGTGGTTGGACTACGACAGTGCTCTCGATGAGACGTCTATTGATGACATTCGTGCCACCATCGAGAGGGCACCGAATGATACCATTTTCCTGATCACGTTCAACGGTAGCGAGCGGAAGTATGGCCGCGCAAAAGACAGGCCCGGCAGACTTCGAGATTTGTTCGGAGATGTGGTTCCGGATGATCTCTGCATGAGTAGGTGCGATTCCACAAATATGCGGAATACCCTAGCCGATTTGGCTACCGACTTCATGAAATCATCGGCGGTAAGGGCGGCGCGTCCAGGAGGTTTCGCTCCGGCATTCCGAATTATCTATAGAGACGGTGCCGCCATGGTGACGGTAGGCGGAGTCTTGCCCTCCAGCAGAGACACGGCCCGCACGGTCTCGAATATCGTCGAGGCGAACGAGTGGAAGTGCAGACCGGAAAATCCGATTATCTCTCCACTTTTGACAATTCGAGAGGCTATGACTCTCCAATCCATGCTTCCTAGCCCGGAAGGTCTGTCCCGAAAACTGGTACGTGATTTAGGATTTGATCTCGAAGACGAACAAATCAAAGCCTATGTGAAGTATTATCGAGAGTATCCGGCATTCGCGCAGATTATTACCTAGAGATGTCGATCTCTCGGAATAACATGCACTATGTCGATACTACAAAACAAACGGACGAAAGACGAACCCGCGAGTGGCCCAAAGATCGTCGATGTGTTTTCCGGTTGTGGCGGATTTTCTCTCGGAGCCCATAAAGCCGGTTTTAGAGTAGTGGCCGCCTTCGACAACGATCGCATCCTGGCATCTTCGTATCAGTACAATTTCCCTAACACGCGGATGGTGTTCAGAGATGTGACCGAAGTAGATGGCAACATGGTCCGTGCCGCAGCGGAGGGGCAAGTGGACGGCATTGTCGGCGGTCCGCCTTGCCAAGGTTTCAGCGACATCGGAAATCGCCATCCCGCAGACCCGCGCAGTCGATTGCTGTGCCATTTCTTCAGAATCGTCCGAGAGGTACGACCGTCGTTCTTCGCGATGGAGAACGTGCGAGGGCTCGCTTATTCCAATGCCCGAAGCGTGCTGGACGAAGCGCTCCAACTTGTGGAAGACGAATACGTGATCCTGGGACCCATCATGCTAAACGCCGCTGAATTTGGCGCGGCCACGAATCGTTCTCGACTATTCGTTGTCGGTATCCATAAGAACAGGGGAGAGGCTTTGACCTTGAAACACTTCGGCACCCTGAAACGAGCTCCGGCGACCGTTAAGGCCGCTATCAGCGATCTGGACGGGGCGGCCGCTCTCGGACAGAGAGATGGATTCGACACTTGGCGGATTACGAGAACCGGGCGACCCTATAATTACGCCCGGATCTTGCGTTCCCCAGACGGACTCTTCACGGGACACCGAGTGACCAGTCACTGTGGCCAGGTTGTGGCTCGGTTCGATGCAGTTCCCCCGGGGGGTATCGACACGGTTGGACGCCATCCGCGTCTCTCTTGGTCAGGTCAATGCCCTACTCTTCGAGCCGGAACAGGCCCTGACCGGGGGTCTCACCAATCGATCCGACCGATACACCCAGAACACCCACGCGTCATCACGGTTAGGGAAGCTGCACGACTTCAAGGTTTCCCAGACTACCACCGCTTCCACTCTACAGTCTGGCACTCGTTCAGGATGATTGGAAACAGCGTATCTCCCATTATTGCCAAAGCCATATTCAGGGCGATTGGAGCGCGACTCGATATTCGAGGCCGATAACTGTCGAGCGAATTGTCATGGATCGTCTCACGCGAGAGCGAAGGTCGTGGTTGATGTCTCGGATCGGATCGACAGACACCTCGACGGAGATACGGGTACGACGGACAGTTCATGCTTTGGGACTGCGCTATCGTCTTCATCGACGAGATCTTCCTGGCACGCCTGATCTCGTGTTTCCGAAATATGGCGTCATAATCTTCGTTCATGGATGCTTTTGGCACCGTCATCCCGGTTGCAAAAAAGCGACCTTCCCCAAAACACGGACATGGTTCTGGAAAAACAAATTCGACGGAAATGTTGATCGAGATCGGCGAATTATCGGGGATCTCCTGGATCTAGGATGGAGAGTTGAGATCATCTGGGAGTGCGATACAAAGAACACGGATTCGCTTTCGCGTTGCATTAGGAAAATATTTGGTCTGGAATCGTCGTAATGAAATTCCTCACAATTGCAGAATTTTGATCTCTGTTCGGATAAAATATCAATGGAGTGTAGTGAGAACAAATCACGGATTAGTCATTTGTAATTTTCCGATCTGGAAGGACGTTTTGCGAAACTTGATGGCTTTGGCGACCCCTTGGCCAAAATTGCCAATGTAGTAGACTTACTCCGATCTCGTGGACAGTTGATTGCTCCGGCCCGTTTGCCTAAGCTTCGATTGAATCGGCGCCGACGCCGGGAACAGCCGCCGCTCCAGCCCCGCATCACCCACCGAGTCAGGCAGGGGCCAACTCACATCCCGCGCCTCGGCGCGGCGGATGCACTTCCCCATCCCCGCTTTCGCGGGGACCGCCGGCGACACCTTCAGGCTCCGGGCGATCGCCCGAGCACTCATCCCCGCAGCGTAGTACAGCCGCAGAACCTCTCGAACTTTACGCATGGACAACCTCCTGTTCGCCACCGTCGGACCCTCCTTCAAATCCTCGAAGGGTCCTACGGCGACCGGTTGTCCCGCGTCGCTCAACTCCAGGGGTCAGACCCCTTGCACCAGTGCGGTGCATCCCGCAAAAGTGATCACCCTCCCACCGGAATCGCTGACCACTTTGCGCCGGAATCACTGATCACTTTGGACCGGAATACGCAAACGAGATCTCGTGCTCCGATCGCGTGAATGTGCCACCCTGCATCGGGTTCCACGGAACGAATGGCCACGTAGTGACCTGGGACGAACGCGATGTCCTGAGTTGATCGGAGCCTCCGACGCAAAATGCACCGGACTACGGGTCGAATCGCCGGAACCGAGCAGAGATCCCGGCGCTACGATCCGGCAAGAACATCGGTACGGAAGGGCGTCCGGTGTCGCGGCCTTCCGATTTGTCGAACTTGTCCCGTCAAGAGAGGGCCTGCCAGTCGCATGATGTTTCCATCCAGATACACAGTCGCTGCACAACAACACGGGATTTCTTGGCCAAAAACGGCATGTTGGTCAAGTTCACCACCGGTGAGGTCAAGCCACACCTGCCAATGATCTTCTTCAGGCCATCATTTCCCGTCATTCCCGCTTTCGCGGGAATGACGGGTTTTCGCGGAGCCTGCCCCGGCTCGACCGGGAGAGTGACGGGTCTTTGATTCATGCGCCAATCGGGAGGACTCCGATGTGTTGATCTGCATGGAGTAGCCGAGATCATTTGCGGGTTTCACGACGAGGCTTAAGGCCGAGAACTGTGAGAAGTTTTTGCAACTCCTCGTCGTACCGAGCCGCTCGCCGCACATCGGACAAGGTGAAGCGCCGGCTCAACTGATCCGCCGTCGGTGGCTTGCGGTATTCGGGCCAGACCTTTCGAAGCTCCGCCATCGCATGGCCTGCCATTATGCTCCGCTCCTCGCATCCCGGACGCAGCCTGAACAGCAATCCTTCCAGGTTCGGGTCCTGAAAGAGCATCTTCAGGTTCCATCCGGACGCTGCGGCCTGGGCATCGCGTCCGGCTCTCAGGTCTTGCTCGATCCGATCCCGGTCCAGCAACACCAGCCGGTCGCCGATGTGCCTCCTTGCAGAATGTCTCGCCAAGTGGCGACCGGCTTCTTCGACGACGGAGACCGAATCGCCGCCGTTCCCCGGCTTGATAATCAGGTGCAGATGCCGGCCTTCCCTTTCGCAACAGCGTTGAAGAAACCGTGCGAAGGCCCGTTCGCTCTCTCCCTCGACGGCGATGAAAATGACTCGCCTTGGTTCGACCGGTCGGCGGCGGCGCATCGCTTCTCAGCCGATCTTCGGGATACCGCCGAGCACCCCCGCCCGGTACTTGGGATAGAGGCGGGTGTCGCGGCGAAGGCCGTGCACGTCCTGGGCGCCGTGCACCCGGGTCGCGCCGCCGCCGTCCTTTTCGACGATGAAGAGTTCCTCCTTCTCCAGATCGTCGAGGAGGCCGACGTTATGGGAGGAGACGAAAAGTTGTGCGCCACGGGGGTTGGTGTCCCGGGAGCGAAACCAACCGAGTATTTCGCCAGCGATGTCCACGTGCAGATCGCCTTCCACCTCGTCGAGAGCAACGGGAAAGCCCCAGTCGAGTGCGAATCTGAGCTGGGGCAGCAAATGGAATAGCCGTTTCGTCCCGCTGGATTCGGCATACAGACCGACCGGCGCGTCGAGCCCATGATGGTTGAAGAACACCGAATCCTCCCCGGTGTCGCCAGGAATGCTCATGCCCTGAATCCCGAGGTCGCTGGACCGGATGTACTTCTCGATCCAGCCTTTCAGCTTGGGACTGTTCTTGAGCATCTGGATCACCTTCTTGGTCGGCAGCTCCCATTTCCCGTAATGCAGGACGTTGCTGGCAACGCAGGTACGCTGCATCAATTCCGCGATGCGCATGGCCAGGGGCACGTTGAGCAGGGCGAGCGTGGCTATCACCGAGGCGTCCGCCCGGACCGCCTTGAGGCGCTCATCCTGGGGTTTGAGTCCGATCTCGCGAGAGACGTATATGGGTTCCCCCGGACCGCCACGCTCGAAGAGACGGCGGGGGCGGCCCTTCGGAAAACAGGACAGCGCTTCGTAACGGAGGACGTGGTTCTTGATGCCGGTACTGTCGCGTCCCACGACCACCTCGTAGCGGAACAGTTGCCGGGGCTCGCCCGGCGCCAGCCAATCCGCCTCGACCTCCAACAGGAACCGTGTCGGTTCTCCCCTGGTCTTCGTCGAGGCGAAGGGGAGGAAATCCTCGATCGGGTTGTTTTTCACTACGTGCGACGCGGAAAAGGCGATCTGGGCGATCTCGATCAGCGCCTTGAGCAAGGTCGACTTGCCCGACCCGTTGGGTCCCATGAGCACCACGACGGAAGGGAGCCGGACATCCGGCCTGGCCGCGCTGTGCCGGAAGCGTGGCAGGTCGGGGGCGGTTCCCGGAATGCGCAGGTCGAGAACCACCTCTTCGCGGATCGATTGGTAGTTGGAGACGGAGAATGTATGAATCATTTCTCGACGCTAACGATTTTTCGTCAAGATCGCAATATGACTTCAATCAGGCAAGCAATGGGCAGCGCATGGATGGCCGTCATTCTCTCGTTCGCCCAAGGTCGTAAGGGTGTTGCCGAAATGGGGCAGCGCCTGGACGGCCGCCATGCCGCCGTCGATCACAGGACCCGTGCCGGCCATCCGGCTCGACTCGTCGCCGGTGACGAACCAGAGCGGCCACGCTCGCATGTCCAGAGGAGCACGTAGGGCTGGCCGTCCACACGGCCGGAAGGGGTGACGAACCGGAGCGGCCACGCTCGCACGTCCCAGGGGTCGAAGGCTATGCACCGGACGGCCCCCCATCGTTCTCCCTGATCCAGGCGGCGAACTCCGGATCGACGAGCGCCCAGTCCCCGGTGTGGGTGTCCGCGAGTCCAAGCCGTTCGAGCCTGCGCAGCGCGGCCTGGATGCGCGCGGCCGGTGGCGCTTCCTCTCCGAGCGCGATGCCCACCATCTCGCGGAATCGCCGGCTGAAGGGCCGGCCGGCGCCGCCGGCGAGCACCTGCGCGGTCGCGCGTTGAACGGGGGTCAGCGAAAGCCAGGTGTTCGGATAGCCGAGGTCGGCGGCGATGCGCTCCCGGACCCGTTCGAGCGCGGCTTCGACGCCGAGGGCCGGATCGTGAAGCAAGGTCTCGACCAGGACCCGGAAGAAATAGGGATTGGCGTGCAGCCGTTCGAAGGCGGAAAGCATGTCGCGCCGTTTCAGCGTCCGCCGCGCCACCTTCCTGAAGGCGCCGAGCACATGATCGACGAAGGGCGCGTCGAGGGCCGGCAGCTCGATCGGGGTCGCGAAGTGGAAGAAGGGCGCCTGACGCGCGGGGAACATCGCCGCGAGTCCTTCCCGGCTCGACCCGGTGAACACTGCCTTCAGCCGGTCATTCCGCTTGTCGAGGCTCGTCCGCAACGCGGCCACCAGCGGTGCGTTGCCGCGGGCGCGGGCAAGCTCCTGGACTTCGTCCAGCAGCAGGATCGTGGCCTTGCGTTTCCGGGAGGCGCGTTCGAGAAGGTCGTCGAGGTGGAGCAGGAGATCGCCCGGCGGCTCTCCTTCGAGCGCGGTGAGGTCGATCTCGGCTTTCACTCCGGCGCCGGACACCGGCCCCGAAAGGCTCAGCCTCGGCGCGAGCGCCAGTGCCGCACTCCGTATCCCGTCGCCGGCCCTCCCCCGCTTGAGTGAGGTCTCCAGCGCATGGAGCAGTACCGCCAGCGGGGAGAGCGGCGCCTGCCGGAAGGAGGCGTAGATCACCCGATGCCCCCGGCTCTCGGCGAGTGGCGCGAGATCCTTGAGCAGGAACTCCGTCTTGCCCGTGCGCCGTGGGGCGAACAGGGTCAGGGCCTGCGCCGGCCCGCCGGTGAGCAGGGTGAGGATGCGCGCCGAGAACCCGGTACGCTCGAAATGCCAAGGGTCTTCCACCGTCATTAGCCGAGTTTAGCCAAGCGTGGATAATTAGCCTATGGCGGCTAAAGATGGCTGAAGTGTGCCCGGGTTCCAGGGTGCGACATTTCGCGCCGCGACGCATGATTCCGGGCGTGTGATCTCACGCCCCCGCGCTTCCGTACCCATCGCGGATCCACTTCGGTACACTATGCCGACGCTTGAATCCTCACGGCCACTCGAGTCGCTACTCGAGAAGAGATGTTCCGCACACGGATCAGGAAGCGGCGAGGCGCCGGCCACCGGCGGCGGGCGGCGGGCTCTTCCGCGGCGCCTGCCCCCCGTGCCGTGCCGGAGAGGACCCGGGGATGACGGACCTCTCCCCGCTGCAGATCGGAAACGCCGCGTTCCTCGACGCGCTCTACCACGCTTGGCGTCGGGACCCAGCGTCGGTCGAGCCTCGGTGGCGCACGTTCTTCTCCGGCATCGACGACGGCGCCCTCGACGCGCCCCCCGCCCCCCGCCCCCCCGCCGCGGACGCCGACACCCTCTCCGAGTTCACCGAGAAGCAGATGCAGGTGCTCGCGCTCATCAACGCGAACCGCTACCGCGGCCACCGGGGCGCGGACCTCGATCCCATCAAGGTCTACGAGCGGCCACCGGCCCCGGACCTGTATCCCGAACACCACGGGCTCGGCGAAGACGACCTCGACCGCACGTTCAACACCGGAACGCTCCATATCGGCAAGCCGGCGGCGACGCTTCGCGAGATCGACGCGCTGCTGCGCGACACCTACCGCGGGCCGATCGGCGTCGAGGTGACCCACCTCTCATCGACCGAGCAGAAGCGATGGGTGCAGGAACGGCTGGAGAGCTGTCGGGGACAGCCGGACTTCGACGCGGCGAAGAAGCGCGACATCCTGCGCTGGGTCACCTCGGCCCGCAAGCTCGAAGACTACCTGCACCGCAAGTACGTCGGCCAGAAACGGTTCTCGCTCGAAGGTGGAGAGAACCTCATTCCCCTCCTCGACGAGATCGTGCAGGACGCCGGCGGCCGGGGGGTGCGCGAGGCGGTCATCGGCATGGCGCATCGCGGGCGGCTCAACGTGCTGGTGAACATCCTCGGCAAGCATCCCAAGGTGCTGTTCGGAGAGTTCGAGGGAGAGATCGACGTGGGCTCCGGCTCCGGCGACGTCAAGTACCACCTCGGCTTCTCCTCCACGGTGGAGACGCCCGGGGGGCCGTTGCACCTCGTGCTCGCGTTCAACCCCTCGCACCTGGAGATCATCAATCCGGTGGTCGAAGGGTCGGTGCGGGCGCGGCAGGAGCGCCGCGGCGACTCCACCCGCGGCCAGGTGCTGCCGATCCTGATCCACGGCGACGCCGCCTTCTCCGGCCAGGGCGTGGTGACCGAGACCCTCAACCTCTCGGAGACGCGCGGCTACGGCACCGGAGGGACCGTGCACGTGGTGGTGAACAACCAGATCGGGTTCACCACCAGCGACCCCCTCGACTCGCGCTCCACCCTGTACTGCACGGACGTCGCGAAGCTCGTGCAGGCGCCGATCTTCCACGTCAACGGCAACGACGCGGAGGCGGTGGTGTTCATCGCGCAGGTCGCCCTCGACTTCCGGATGCGGTTCAAGAAGGACGTGGTCATCGACATGATCTGCTTCCGCCGCTACGGCCACAACGAGGCCGACGAGCCGCTGGCGACCCAGCCGATGA
This sequence comes from uncultured Gammaproteobacteria bacterium, assembly GCA_958295465.1. GTDB lineage: Bacteria > Pseudomonadota > Gammaproteobacteria > HK1 > HK1 > HK1. The sequence continues at coordinate 3,389,568 of OY282353.1, read as the reverse complement.
TGTACAGGAAGATCCGCAGCCAGCACGGCCCGCGCAAGGTGTACGGGGACCGGCTGGTGGCCGAGGGGGTGATCGAGCCCGGCGAGCCGGAGGCGATGTCCGAGGCGTACCTCGCCGGCCTGGAAGCGGACCGGACGATGTCGAGGCCACTCGTCGACGACGGAGAGAACGAGTACCTCGCCAACTGGATGCCCTACTTCGGGACCGGCTGGCGGGCCCCCTGCGACACCACGGTGGCGATCGAACGCATCGAGTGCCTCGGCAGGAAGCTCTGCGAGTACCCGGCGGACGATTTCGAGCTGCACCGCAGCGTGAAGCGGATCATCGACGCGCGGCTTTCGATGGCGCGGGGAGAGCGGCCGATGGACTGGGGGTTCGCGGAGAACCTCGCCTACGCCACCCTGCTGGAGGACGGCTACTCGGTGCGCCTGTCCGGCCAGGACAGCCAGCGCGGCACCTTCTTCCACCGCCACGCGGTGCTGCACAACCAGAAGCGCTTCGGCACGTATACGCCGCTCGAGCACCTGTTCGAGGGGCAACCCCGGTTCCGGGCCATCAACTCCATGCTCTCGGAGGTCGCGGTCCTCGGGTTCGAGTACGGCTACTGCACCGCCGAGCCCGAGGGGCTGACCATCTGGGAGGCGCAGTTCGGGGACTTCGCGAACGTCGCCCAGATCGTCATCGACCAGTTCCTGAGCTCCTCGGAGGCGAAGTGGGGACGGTTCTGCGGACTGGTGCTGATGCTCCCGCACGGTTACGACGGCCAGGGACCCGAGCACTCATCGGCCCGCCTCGAACGCTTCCTCCAGCTCTGCGCGGAGGACAACATGCAGGTCTGCGTGCCGACGACTCCGGCGCAGATGTTCCACCTGCTCAGGCGGCAGCTCCTGCGGCCCTACCGCAAGCCGCTCGTCGTCATGAGCCCGAAGAGCCTGCTGCGGCACCGTCTGTCGACCTCGACGAGCGAGGATCTGCGCGCGCGCGGGTTCCAGGTGCTCATCGATGAGATCGATCCGGTCGATCCAGGGCAGGTGACGCGGCTCGTGCTGTGCTCCGGCAAGGTCTACTACGACCTCCTGGGGCGGCGGCGCGAGGCGGAGCTGCGGCACGTCGCCCTCGCGCGGGTGGAGCAGCTCTATCCGTTCCCGGAAGAAGAGATCCGGGCGATTCTCAAGGCATACCCGAAGGCGACCGAGATCTGCTGGGCGCAGGAGGAGCCGCGCAACCAGGGAAGCTGGTTCTTCATGCTCTCGCGGCGCCACCTCGTGGGATGCCTGCAACGCAAGCACACGCTGATCTACGCCGGCCGCGACTACTCCGCGTCCCCCGCCGCGGGCTACCACAACGTGCATGCCGATCAACAGCAGGCGCTGGTGGAGACCGCACTGGGCCTCGATCAGGCAGCCTCACGCAAGAAGAGCGCGTGAGAATGGGTGAAACGCGGGAACGCGGGCCTCCGGCCCCCACGAACCATCCGGTAATCATGAACGTCTCGAGAATCGTCAGCGTCTGAGGAGACACCGCAGTGACCGTCGATGTGAAGGTGCCGGTGCTGGCCGAGTCCATCCCGGACGCCACGCTGCTTGAATGGCGCAAGCAAGCCGGCGACCGGGTCGCACAGGACGAGATCCTGATCGAGCTTGAAACCGACAAGGTCGTGCTTGAGGTTCCGGCGCCCGCGGCAGGAGTCCTGACCGAGGTGCTGAAGCAGACCGGCGATACGGTGTTGAGCCAGGAAGTGCTCGCCCGGATCGACCCCGGCGGAGGTGCATCCGCCGCGGCTTCGGATCCTGCCGTCGGACTTGTCCCGGCCGCCGTTGCCACGCCGGATCCCGGGGCTCCTGTCCCCGGCGCACCGGGGTCCAAGGACCCCGCCTCCGCTTCCACTGCCCCGGCGAATTCCGGGGCCGGAGCGGCTAGCCACGAGCGCCTGAGCCCCGCGGTGCGCCGGCTCGTCGACGAGCATGGCCTCGACCCGGCGGAGATCGCGGGCACCGGGAGAGACGGCCGGCTCACCAAGGGCGACGTGCTCGCTCATCTCGAAGCCGCCGCGAAACCGGCCGCGGGCGTAGCGCCACCCTCCCCTGCCGGCTCCGCACCCGCACCTGCCTCCGCCGGCATCGCGCCCCAACCTGCGACCGGCGCTCCGGTGCTCCCCGCCGGCCCTGTACCGGTCCCCGCATCTGCCCCGAAGCCAGGCACATCGGCGCCTGTGCATGCCGCACCGGCGCCCGGCTCCCGCGGCGAACGCCGCGAGCCGATGTCGAGGCTGCGTCGGCGGATTGCGGAGCGCCTGGTGGAGGCGCAGCACACCGCCGCGATCCTGACCACCTTCAACGAGGTCGACATGCAACCGGTGATCGCGTTGCGCGCCCGGCACAAGGAGGGCTTCGAGCGCCGGCACGGCGTGCGCCTCGGCTTCATGTCGTTCTTCGCCAAGGCGGCGGTGCGGGCGCTCGAGCGCTTCCCCGCCGTCAACGCCCGCATCGAGGACGGCGACGTCGTCTACCACGACTACTGCGACGTCGGGGTCGCGGTCGGCTCGCCGCGCGGGCTCGTGGTGCCGATCCTGCGAAACGTCGAGGCCATGTCGTTCGCCACGATCGAAGCGCAGATCGCCGAGTTCGGGGCGAAGGCCCGCGACGGCACCCTGTCCCTCGACGAGATGAGCGGCGGCACGTTCACCATCTCCAACGGCGGCGTGTTCGGCTCGCTGCTCTCCACCCCGATCCTGAACCCCCCGCAGAGCGGCATCCTGGGCATGCACAAGACCGAGGAGCGCCCGGTGGTCGAGAACGGCGAGGTCGTCGTGCGCCCGATGATGTACGTCGCCCTGTCCTACGACCACCGCATCATCGACGGACGCGAGGCGGTGCAGTTCCTCGTCTGCGTGAAGGAAGCGGTCGAGGACCCGGCGCGACTGCTCCTGGACATCTGATCCGCGACGTTGCCGCCGGACGCCGGGCGGACGCAACTCCAGTTCATGGCTGCGCCCCGCCCTGCGGCCAGTGAGATGGAAGGCGAGATGACGAATCCCGGCGACCACTACGACTACGATCTCGGGACCTTCTCCCGCGCCGTCTCGACCCGCTCGGCCGAGGCGCAGCGCTGGTTCGACCGGGGGCTGGTGTGGTGCTATGCCTTCAGCCACGAGGAGGCGGTGCGCTGCTTCCGGCGGGCGGCCGGGCACGACCCCGGTTGCGCGATGGCCTGGTGGGGGATCGGCTACGCGGCCGGGCCGTACTACAACAAGCCGTGGAGCAAGTTCGACCCGGCCGATCTCGCGGCCACCCTGGGCGAGGTCCGCGCCGCCACCCGGGAAGTGCTGGAGCGCATCGGGAACACGAGCCCGGTGGAGCGGGTGCTCGTCGAAGCGCTCGCGCGGCGTTGCTCGCCATCCGGGCCGGCCGAAGCCGGCGACTTCGACCGGTGGAACGACGACTACGCCGATGCGATGCGCGAGGTGTACCGGGCGTTCCCGGGCGATCCGGACGTGTGCGCATTGTTCGCCGAGGCGCTCATGAACCGCACGCCCTGGGCCTTGTGGGACCTCGGGACGGGCGAGCCGGCCGAGGGCGCGGATACCCTCGAAGCGCTCGCGGCGCTCGAAGAAGGCATCCGCGCCCGCGAAGCCGCGGGCCAGCCGGATCATCCCGGCCTGCTGCACATGTACCTCCACGTCCTGGAGATGTCCCCGCATCCGGAACGGGCGCTGCGCGCCGCCGACCGCCTGCGCGACCTCGTGCCCGACGCGGGCCATCTGCGGCACATGCCCACCCACATCGACGTCCAGTGCGGGGATTACCACGCAACGGTGGAATGGAACGCCCGCGCCGTCGCCGCCGATCGGAAGTACTTCGAGCGCGAGGCCCCCGGCCCCTGGTTCGCGCTCTCCTTCGCGCACAACTACCACTTCATGCTCTACGGGGCGATGCTGCTGGGCCATCACCGGGCCGCGACGGCCGCGACGGCGGGCCTGCTGGAGGCCATCCCCGAATCGGTGCTCCGCGTGGAGAGCCCGCCGATGGCGGACTGGCTGGAAGGCTACGTGGCGATGCAGGTGCACGCGCCCATCCGCTTCGGGAAATGGCGCGAGATCCTCGCCATGCCGCTGCCGGAGGATCCCATCCTCTACTGCACCACCACCGCGATGCTGCACTACGCCAGGGGGCTCGCGCACGCGGTGCTGGAGGACGTGCCCGCGGCGGAAGCCGAGCGGTCGCGTTTCGAGGCCGCGGTGGACCGGGTGCCGGCCACGCGCATCGTGTTCAACGACGGAAATGCTCCAGGTAGGCGACTGGGTCATCGAATGCGGCACCGGCGCCGAACTGCTGTCCCGCGTCGGCGCGGGCATCGAGAGGGATGGCAACGCCGGATCCTGAACTCGGCATCGGACGAATCCAGTGGAGAGCAGGCTGATCCGGGAGCAGCGTGCAGCCGCCAGCTCCCGGCCCCTCGCTGCCGATCCGCTCTCTCTGGCAGGGCAAGAGCGGCAGCTCTCTGAAACGGCTAGAATTCCCGAAGCAGTCGGATGCATCGGGGCAGGACGGTCGGGCGGCTGAGGCCGGAAAGCTGCCCTGACACGATCGGAAATCCTGTACGGGCCGCACGCCCCCAAGCCAGGAATCGAGCCATGCCGCGCCGGAAGAAAACTCCAACGGCCCCGGAAAGTGCGAGCAGCGAGGCCGTCACGTCGCTCAAGTATCCGGCGACCCGGAAGAACATTCCCCTGGCGGGGCTCGAAGCGCAAGGCTTCGTCAAAGAGGAGGAGGCGGTTTACTACCGGCACGACCCGCACTTGCCTCCGGTGCTGCGGTCGTCACCCGATCCGGCGGCGACCGACGGGTTGCAGGAGCTCCTGGCAACCGCCCGGCAACGTGCGCTTTCCGAGGAGGAGGCGGGCATCCTGGCCGCGGCGCTGGAGCGCTACGAGCCGTGGCTGGAATGGAGCGGCAAGCGGGAGAGACCGTGGTTCGAGGTCGATCCGGTGGCCCTGCACATGCACGAACGGGTTTCCACCCAGGCCATCCTGCGGGTGCTGGCACGGAAGGACGTCCACCGGGACCTCTTCGCCGACCCGCAGCAGGACTACGCGAAGGCGGTCCAGTTCTACCGTCACGACGTGGACTGGACGAACCGGATGATCCTCGGCGACTCGCTCCAGGTGATGGCGAGCCTCGCGCGCCGCGAGGACCTGGCGGGCAAGGTGCAGATGATCTACGTGGACCCGCCCTACGGCATCAAGTTCGCATCGAACTTCCAACCGCAGCTCGGCCAGCGCGACGTCAAGGATCGGGAGCAGGATCTGACCCGAGAGCCGGAAATGGTCAAGGCGTATCGGGACACCTGGACGCTCGGCATCCACTCGTACCTCGCCTATCTGCGCGACCGGCTGGCGATGGCGAGGGAGCTGCTTGCCGATACCGGCAGCATCTTCGTGCAGATCAGCGACGAGAATCTGCATCGCGTGCGGTGTGTGATGGATGAGGTGTTTGGTATAGGAAATTGCATTAGTACAATTTGGTTCAGCAAAACCACAGGGCAAGCCAGCTCTCTACTACCGTCCAGTGGCGACTACATATTGTGGTATTGCAAAGATAGAAATAAGGTGAAATATCGGCAACTGTACTGGAAGAAAACGACTACTGCACTTGCCAGTTATTCAATCGTCGAATCTCCAGATGGGACATGGCGAAGAATGACTGATGAGGAAATACAAGTTAACAGACTCATACCAGAAAAATGGCGAGTACTATCGGCACAGAATTTTCGATCACAAAATGCAACTTCTGGCGATGATGGAATATTGAGGTTGAACGGACAAATGTTTCATTGCGGAATCTCTCATCACTGGAAAACCAATTCTGAGGGACGAAGACGCCTAGTGTCAGCCAACAGGCTACTACTTCTTGGTTTATCCCCAAACTATAAGCGATATTTTGACGATTATCCTGTGTATCCTGTAACGGATAGATGGGATGATACGGCAATAGCCGGGTTTTCTGGAGAAGAAAAAATATATATTGTACAAACGGCATCTAAAGTTATCGAACGCTGTATTCTTATGACCACAGATCCGGGAGATCTGGTACTAGATCCAACTTGTGGAAGCGGAACAACAGCCCATGCAGCAGAACAGTGGGGCCGCCGCTGGATCACCACCGACACTAGCCGAGTAGCCTTGTCGCTGGCCAAACACCGCCTGATGACGGCCAAGTTCGACTACTACCAGCTTCGCGAGTTGAACGCCGAAGACAGGGAGCGCAGCCCTCACGGAACCTGGATCGCCGAGCTGGACGGGAAAGGCAAACCGACCGGCAGGCGATTGACCTTCGACTGCCAAACTGTCCCACACGTCACGTTGCGCAGCATCGCCCGCAACACCTCGCTCGACCCCATCTTCGACAGGCACGAACCGATCCTCGTCCAGAAACTCGCCACGTTGAACCGCGAAGCCGCCAAGGTCGGCGCGGACCTGAAGTCGGCACTGGCCGACAAGCTCATCGACAAGCACCGCAAGGAAGGGGCCAGCGCCATCACGGACGCAGACGTGCGCCGCTGGCTCCTGCCGGACGCACCTCCCCAACGGATCAGGACCGCTCCCGCCCGCAGGCCGTTCAAGGGCGTCACGGCCAGACAGGTCGAGAAGTACCGCGAGAAGATTCCGCGCGGGGAGTGGAAGGAATGGGAAATTCCCTTCGATACCGACCCCGACTGGCCGGAGCCCTTGCGGGAGGCACTGACCGCCTACCGCGCCGCGTGGCGGGCGAAGATGGACGAAGTCAACGAGTGCATCGCCGCCAACGCGACCTCGGAGGAGTTGGTGGACAAGCCGGAGATCGTCAAGGGGACGGTGCGCGTTTCGGGACCGTTCACGATGGAGGGCGTGATCGCGGTGGAGGAAGGCCCGGACCGTCCGTCCGGTCCGCACCACTCCGACGCCCCCGGGTCGCTCGACGGTCCTGGACTGCTCGACGGTCCTGGACTGCTCGACGGTCCTGGACTGCTCGACGGCCCCGGACCGCTCAACGGTCCCGGACCGCTGGACGGTCCGCACTCTCCCATCGGCGGCGCCCCCGACGAGGAGATGGAGGTCTTCGACGGAGATGAAGCGGGAGACGTAGCCGTAGCAAATGCCGAGGCGCATCTCGACAAGGTCATCCGGTTGCTCAAGGCGGCGGGTGTGGATTTCCCGGGCAACCGGAACATGAAGTTCAGTCGGATCGAGCCGCTGACCGGCGCGGCCCTGATCCACGCGGAAGGCGAGTGGCTGAACGGCACGGGGGAAGAGCGAAGGATCGCCGTCAGCATCGGCCCGGAGGTCGGCAACGTGGCCGCGATGCAGGTGGAGGATGCGATCCGGAGCGCCAACCGGTCGGGATACGACGACGTGGTGTTTGCCGGATTCGGGTTCGACGCGGCGGCGCAGGACGCCATCGAGAGCGCCAGCCATCCGAAGCTGCGCCTGCACATGGCGCTGATCCGCCCGGACGTGGCCATGGACGACCTGCTGAAGACGCAGCCGGGCAGCCAGCTCTTCACCGTCTTCAGCGCGCCCCGCGTGAAGGGGCCGATGCGTCGGGAGGACGGAGAGTACGCCGTCGAGGTCGAGGGCATGGACGTCTACGACCCGGTGAGCAACATGCTCTACCCGACCGACCGGCAGCGAATCGCGGCATGGTTTCTCGATACGGACTACGACGGCCGGACCTTCTGCATCTGTCAGGCGTTCTTTCCCGACAAGAGCAAGTGGGACCGACTGGCCAAGGCGCTCGACGACGTCGGGGCGGTGGAGCGGGGCGCATTCGATGCGCTCAGCGGCCTGACGAGCCTCCCCTTCCCAAAGCCGTCCCGGTTGGGTAAGGGACAGGCGTGGCGGGTCGCGGTCAAGGTGATCGATCCCCGCGGCAACGAGGGCTTGCGGGTGTTGACCTTGGGGGAGTGAACATGATCGAACGTATCGTCATCGAGAATTTCAAGAGCCTGCGAAGCGTGGATCTGTCACTGGGACGGGTGAATCTGTTCATCGGGACCAATGCGAGCGGAAAATCGAATTTCCTCGAAGCGTTGCGAGTGCTGGAAGGCATCGGTAATGGTTTTACGATCGATGAGATTCTCAACGGAAAACCGAGAAGTACGACCAGCGAGGTATGGGCGGGTATTCGTGGAGGAAGTAAATATGCGTGCTTCTCCAATCCTGTTGTAAAAGATGAAGTAGCGATCACTGCATTCGGTAGGTTGGAAGAATCATCTTCGATGAAATGGGAATATAAAATTGCGTTTTCGTCAAAGAAAAGGGAAATAATCGACGAAGTCATAGACATAGAGGATGAATTTAATTATTCCCGCAAGGATGCTAATAAGATACATGCAGATCCATTCCTGCCATTTCTATCGATACTTAATTTCAGATTATCTTTTACACATAAAAATCTGGAATCAATGCTCGGTGGCACAAAATGGTGGGAATTATTTCAGCATTTTTTTATTAAAGACGAAACTGTGTTATTAACGCCTCTCATATCTTTGCCAAAGTTGTTTTCGGATATGCAATTTATAGCCCTCAGACCGGCAATACTCGGATCTTATTCTCAATATGGTAGCACCCAGCGCATGGGTAGCCATGGGGAAAACTTCGCAGCTCTGATCAAAACGCTCTGTCAAGACGAAAAAACCAAGGACGTCTATCTCGCATGGCTGCGTCAACTTCGTCCGGAAGAGGTGGACGACGTCGGGACCTTGACCGGCGCTGTCGGTGAACCGATGTTCATGCTTCGGGAGAATGGGAAAGAGTATCCGGCGCCCGTCCTGAGCGACGGCACCTTGCGTTTCGCGGCACTCACGGCTGCCTTCTTCCAGCCCGACATGCCCGGCATCATGACGATCGAGGAGATCGAGAACGGCATCCATGCGAGCCGCGTTCAGCTTCTGTTGGAGCTGTTTCGCACCCAAGCCGAAGCCGCGAAGATACAAATTTTCGCAACGACACACTCGCCGGAGATTCTGGACTGGCTTCAGGAAGAAGACTACAAGACCACCTTCCTGTGTACGCGGAATGAATCAACGGGTGAAACGAAGATCCGCTCCCTGGCCGACGTACCCCAATTCATGGACGTCATCAAGAAGACACCGGCTTCAGAACTGTTCTCGGAAGGCTGGCTCGAAGCGGCGTCATGAGCTTCACCGTGCTCGTCATTCCCGAAGATCCCATGCTCAACGGCCACATCCTGAAGCCCTTGGCCAAGGCCATCATGGCGGATGCGGGCAGACCGGCCGCGAAGGTGGACGTGCTGAGCAACCCGAGGCTCCGCGGATACGACCACGCCGTACAAGTCATCCGAGACGAGCTTCCGGGAAGATACCGCTTCAAGGACTTGTGGCTGTTCTTCCCGGATGCCGACAAGGCCACCGACGATGCCATGCAGGCTCTGGAGGAACATGTCGCCAAGCAGGGAATCGCGTTGCTGTGCTGTGCCGCACAGCCTGAAGTAGAGATCTACGCCTGCGCCGCGTTCCGCAACGAACTCCCGGGAACGGGCATCTGGGAGGAAGCCCGCCGCCATCCGCGGATGAAAGAGGAGATTTTCGCGCCCCTGCTCGCCAGCCACGGCGATCCTCGAAGGGCCGGCGCAGGCAGGGATCTGATGATTTCGGCGTCGCTGGCCAACCTGCCTCGCCTGTTCCGGCTTTGTCCCGAGCTCCAGTCCCTGCGCGATCGAATCGCCGCCCACCTCGAAGCACCTGGAACCTTCAACCCTGCACCGCACACTGCGCCGAACCCCGCACCCTGAGCCATGCCGGAAATCCAGATCCCCATCCAGCCGGTCGAGGACCCCATCCTCTGCTCCCCCTACGAGGAACCCGGCCTGCATTGGCTCTACGACACGAAGACGGGCAGGCCCTCGAAGGTTCCGGCCCGCAGGGAGGCGAGCTACTGGTACAAGAGCGAGCGGACCGGCAGCGCGCAACGGTCCCTGCTCGCCGAGGAAGAACGGGACGATCTGCCGCTCGTCAACGCGCTCCGGGACGACGTGCGGCGCTGGCGGAAATCCGGTTGGCAGAACGCTTCGGAGACGACGAAGAAGCTGCTCCGCCACTGGTGGCGCGAGGATCGGACGCGGCGCCTGTTCTTCTGCCAGCTCGAAGCCGCCGAGACGATCGTCTACCTCCGGGAGATCCTGGTCGCGGGACGGAAGCCGCGCTGGAAGCCGCAACTTGCCCCGGACGAATTCAGGATGCTGGAAGCGGGACGCAACCCCAGGCCGGACGAATGGGTGGCCAGGGTTGCGCAGCATCCCAAGCTCTCCGATGTTCCCAACGAAGCCGGAGCGGCGTCCATTCCGCGCTATGCCTGCAAGATGGCGACGGGCGCCGGCAAGACCGTGGTCATGTCCATGCTCATCGCGTGGGCGTTCTGCAACCGCGGGACGAAGCCCGGTGATCCGCGCTATCCCCGCCGGGTGCTGGTGGTCTGTCCGAACCTGACGATCAGGGAACGCCTGAGCGTGTTGCGGCCCGGCGATCCGGGCAACTATTACGAGAAGTTCGACGTCGTGCCCTCCTCACTGCGCCCCGAGCTGGCGAAGGGCAAGGTGCTGGTCACGAACTGGCACGTCCTGAGTCCGGAATCCGACGTCATCACGGTGGGTGGGGTGCCGGTCGGCAAGCTGGGGGACGAAACACCCGAGGCGTTCGCCCGCGGCCGCCTCGGCGATCTCTGGGACGACGAGCCGCTGATGGTGCTGAACGACGAGGGACACCATGCGTATCGTCCCGCCCCGGTCGGCGAGAAGACGAAGCTGTCCTCCGAGGAAAAGGCGGACCGCGAGGAAGCGACGGTCTGGGTGAGCGGCCTGGACCGGATCAACGCCGCCTGCGGGATCGGGCTCTGCGTGGATCTTTCGGCGACGCCCTTCTACCTCCACGGAAGCGGATATCCCGAGGGTTCCCCCTTCCCCTGGATCGTCAGCGACTTCAGTCTGGTGGACGCCATCGAATCGGGGATCACCAAGATCCCCCGCCTCCCGGCGATCGACAGCACGGGCCGCCCCGATCCCGTGTACTTCAGGCTGTGGGAGCACGTGGCGAAGCGCCTCAAGCCGGGGGACCGGTTGCCGGGAGGCAAGCCGAAGCCCGAGGCCGCCTACCGCGAGGCGGAAGCCGCGCTGCTCACGCTCGCGGGGGAGTGGAAGGAACGCTTCGATCAGGTGCAGGCGTCGGCCCCGGGGCAGGACCGGACCCCGCCGGTGATGATCGCGGTCTGCGACAACACCGACGTCGCGGAGCATTTCCACCGGATGATCTCGGGCGAGGAGCTGGTGGCGGCCGGGGCGGCCGATGAGATGGAAGACGACGACGACGGCAACGGCGATTCGCCCGAAAGCCCGAGGAACAAGAGCAAGAAGCCGAAGGCGGTCAAGCGTTATGGCGCGGGGCTGCCGGGGTTCCCCGAGCTGTGGAACCGGGACGGCGCCGAGGTCACGTTGCGCATCGATTCGAAGCTGCTCGCGGCGGCGGAGAGCGAGGACCCTAAGGCCACCAGGAAGCACGCCGCGGAGGAGTTGCGGAAGATCGTTTCGACGGTGGGCGCTCCGGGCGAACCGGGGGAACGTATCCGCTGCGTGGTGAGCGTCAACATGCTGAGCGAGGGCTGGGACGCCAACAACGTCACGCATATCCTGGGGTTGCGCGCGTTCCACAGCCAGCTTCTGTGTGAGCAGGTGGTCGGGCGGGGGCTGCGCAGGATGGATTACACGCCCGATCCGGAAACGGGACTCCTGACCGCCGAATACGTCGACGTCTTCGGAGTCCCGTTCTCGCTCATTCCGTTCAAGGGCCGCCAGCCGGGAGGCGGGCCGCCACCGGAAGACCGCCCCAGGCACGAGGTCATGGCCCTGCCGGAGCGAAAGGCGTTCGAGATCCGGTTTCCGATCGTCGAAGGTTACGTCGTGTCGTTGAAGAAGAACCGCATCGCCTGTGACCTCGACGCCGTGGAGCGGACTTCGCTGGATCCATGGGCCACGCCGACCGCCGCCTTCGTGCGCCCGCAGGTCGGATACCAGATCGGCCACCCGGGCGCATACGGCGGATTCGGGTTCGAGGAAGTGGATCGCCGGCAGTACTACGACTCGGTGCACCCGCAGACGATCGCGTTCGCCATCGCCGTCGAGATCGTGCGGGCGCTCACGGAGGCCGCACACCCCGGCAAGGAGCGGCTGCGATGCGAAAGCCGCCGGACCCTGTTTCCCCAAGTGCTGCGCATCGTCTCGGACTACGTCCGCAAGCGCGTGGACCTGAACGGCCTGCATCCCTGCGACGTCGGGTTGCAGACCTACGCCCGGCGCATCGTGGATCTGCTGGTCGCCGCGATCATGCCCGACGACTCGAAGGACGAAGCGCCGTTGCTGCCGAGGTTGAACCGTTACCGGCCCATCGGGAGCACCGGCAGCGTCCACTTCAAGACGGTGAAGCCCGTCCAGGCGACCTTCGCCAGCCATCTGAACCACGTGGCCTGCGACACCGGTACCTGGGAGCAGGCCGCGACGTTCCGGCTCGAGAAGCTGGCCAACGACGGCATCGTCCACTGCTACGCACGCAACGACCGCCTCGAGTTCAACATCCCCTTCGAGCTCTACGGCACTCCGCGCGCCTACGAGCCCGACTTCATCGTGAAGCTGGCGAACGGCCTTAACGTCGTTCTGGAAATCAAGGGACGGTCGCACGAGGACACGGACGTCAAGCACCAGGCGGCAAGGCGTTGGGTCTCCGCGGTCAACCACTGGGGCCGGCTCGGCGAGTGGCGTTTCCTCGTCTGCCGGAACCCGCAGTCGCTCGATGCCGACTTCGCGAATCTGATCGACGCCCGGGGCGCTGGTATGGAACAAAGCCGTTCTTCGCCCGACGGCGTGTCGGGCGTGGACGCCGCTGCGCCGGCTGCCCCGCCCCGCGGCCAGTGAGATGGAAAGCGAGATGACGAGCACCGGCGACCACTACGACTACGATCTCGGGACCTTCTCCCGCGCCGTCTCGACCCGCTCGGCCGAGGCGCAACGCTGGTTCGACCGGGGGCTGGTGTGGTGCTATGCCTTCAGCCACGAGGAGGCGGTGCGCTGCTTCCGGCGGGCGGCCGGACACGACCCCGGCTGCGCGATGGCCTGGTGGGGGATCGGCTACGCCGCCGGGCCCTACTACAACAAGCCGTGGAGCAAGTTCGACCCGGCCGATCTCGCGGCTACTCTGGGCGAGGTCCGCGCCGCCACCCGGGAGGCGCTCGATCGCATCGGGAACGCGAGCCCGGTCGAGCGGGCGCTCGTCGAGGCGCTCGCGCGGCGTTGCTCGTCATCCGGGCCGGCCGAAGCCGGCGACTTCGACCGGTGGAACGACGACTACGCCGATGCGATGCGCGAGGCGTACCGGGCGTTCCCGGGCGATCCGGACGTGTGCACATTGTTCGCCGAGGCGCTCATGAACCGCACGCCCTGGGCCTTGTGGGATCTCGGGACGGGCGAGCCGGCCGAGGGCGCGGACACCCTCGAAGCGCTCGCGGCGCTCGAAGAAGGCATCGGCGCCCGCGAAGCCGCGGGCCAGCCGGACCATCCCGGCCTGCTGCACATGTACCTCCACGTCCTGGAGATGTCTCCGCATCCGGAACGGGCGCTGCGCGCCGCCGACCGCCTGCGCGACCTCGTGCCCGACGCGGGCCACCTGCGGCACATGCCCACCCACATCGACGTCCAGTGCGGGGACTACCACGCGACGGTGGAATGGAACGCCCGCGCCGTCGCCGCCGATCGGAAGTACTTCGAGCGCGAGGCCCCCGGCCCCTGGTTCGCGCTCTCCTTCGCGCACAACTACCACTTCATGCTCTACGGGGCGATGCTGCTGGGCCATCACCGGGCTGCGACGACCGCGACGGCGGGCCTGCTGGAGGCCGTTCCCGAATCGGTGCTCCGCACGGAAAGCCCGCCGATGGCGGACTGGCTGGAAGGCTACGTGGCGATGCAGGTGCACGCGCCGATCCGCTTCGGCAAGTGGCACGAGATCCTCGCCATGCCGCTGCCGGAGGACCGCGCGTTCTACTGCACCACCACCGCGATGCTGCACTACGCCAGGGGCCTCGCGCACGCGGTGCTGGAGGACGTGCCCGCGGCGGAAGTCGAGCGGTCGCGCTTCGAGGCCGCGGTGGACCGGGTGCCGGCCACGCGCATCGTGTTCAACAACACCTGCCTCGACATCCTCGCCATCGCGGCGCGGATGCTGCACGGGGAGGTGAGCTACCGCGCGGGCGATCACGAGACCGCGTTCGAGCACCTTCGCGCCGCGGTCCGGCTCGCCGACGCGCTGCCCTACGACGAGCCCTGGGGCTGGATGCAGCCGCCGCGGCACGCGCTCGGGGCGCTCCTGCTGGAGCAGGGCCGGGTCGAGGAGGCGGAGGCCGTCTACCGGGCCGACCTCGGGCTCGGCGGCGACGCTCCGCTCCGGGCCTGCCGGCATCCCGACAACGTCTGGAGCCTGCACGGCTTTCACGAATGCCTCGTGCGCCGGGGCAAGCAGGCCGAGGCGGCGCTGGTGGCCCCGCGGCTCGCCCTGGCGCTGGCGAGGACGGACGTGCCGATCCGGTCCTCGTGCCTGTGCCGGCGCCGGTGCATCTCCTGTCCCCCCGGGCGTGGCACGCGGGAGTAGCCGGCGCGGGGCCGCGCCGCGGGTGCATTCCGGGGGGTGCGACAGGGTGATTTCATCCTGGCCGACCGCGGCTTGGATGCGGACAGGCCTGGTATGCAGGCATGGAAGGGCCGTTCCCGGGAACGGCGCGCCGTCCCCAGGATGTCCGCCGGTCTGATTCGACCGAACCACGCTGCGGGCGCGACCCATTCCGCAACGCGATATCGCCCTGGAGGCGCGACGGCGTGTGCGCCGCCGCCTCCCGGGATCTGCTATCTTCGCCGTCCGTTGCACCGCCGCAACTGCGATCGCCGCCGATGGCAGGTCGCGGCGAAGGGGGCCGAGCCTTCGGAGGATCCACCAATCGACTCGCCGATGGCCGCTTCCCGCCCGCCGCCGACGCACCTCCGCCGCGGGCGCTGGTGGAACGCACCGTGGTTCGACACCCTCCAGTTCGCCGTGTTCACGGGCGCCCTGCTGTGGCTGACGGTCGCCGGCGCGATGAACATGGGGTACAACTGGCAGTGGTACCGCGTGCCCCGCTTCATCTACCGAGTCGTGGACGGGGAGCTGATCTGGGGACCGTTGATCAAGGGGCTGGTGGTCACCCTGGAGATCACCGCCTGGAGCGTCGTCATCACCCTCGCGATCGGGCTGGTCACCGCCCTGCTGCGGCTCTCGAACTCCTTCTCCGGAAGGATCGTCGCGAAGGTCTATCTGGAAGCGGTCCGCAACACGCCGTTGCTGATCCAGATCTACCTGTTCTACTTCGTCCTCGGCCCGATCATCGGCCTGGACCGGTTCTGGGTCGGGGTCGCGTGCCTGTCGGTGTTCGAGGGCGCGTTCGCCTGCGAGGTGATCCGGGCCGGGATCCTGTCGGTCCCCCGTGGCCAGTGGGAGGCGAGCGACGGCATCGGGCTCGGCCGCGTGCAGGGCTACCGCTACGTCATCCTCCCGCAGGCGGTGCCGCTGATGCTCCCGCCCCTGACGGGGCTCGTCATCTCGCTCATCAAGAACTCGGCGATCGTCAGCGTCATCGCCGTGTTCGACCTCACCACCGAGGGACGCAACATCATCGCGGATACGTTCCTGAGCTTCGAGATCTGGATGACGGTCGCCGCCATCTACCTGGTGCTGACCGTCACCCTGTCGGTGTTCGTGAGCTACCTCGAGCACCGCGTCCGGGCGCGCGAGTAACGTCGCGGTCCGCCCGTAGTTCACCCACCACGAGAGCAAGGAGAAGGCAATGAGATTGACCGAGGCAGGTTTGAAGCTGGGAATGGCAGCGGTGCTCGGCACGGCGGTCGCGACCGGGGCCGTCGCACAGAGCGCCCAGCAGCAGCTTTCGTCGGAGAGCGTCGTCGAGACGATCAAGAAGCGCGGGGCGCTGAAGGTCGGCATGTCGACGTTCGTCCCATGGGCGATGCGGGACAAGAACGGAGAGCTGGTCGGCTTCGAGATCGACGTCGCGAAGAAGGTCGCGGCAGACATGGAAGTGGACGTCGAGTTCATCCCGACCTCCTGGGACGGGATCATTCCGGCCCTGATCGCCGGCAAGTTCGACGTGATCATCGGGGGCATGAGCGTGCGTCCCCAGCGCAACCTCACCATCAACTTCACCACTCCCTACGCGCACTCCGGCATGGGGATCGCGGCCAACAAGGAGATGACCGCGAACATGATGTGGCCGGACGACTACGACAGCGCCGACGTGACCTTCTCGTGCCGGCGCGGCGCGACCTCGTGCAACGACGCGGACCGGCTGTTCCCGAAGGCGACGGTCCGCAAGTTCGACGACGACATCCAGGCGTTCCAGGAAGTCCTGAACGGCAACGCGCACGCGGTCCTCTCGTCGTACCCGAAGCCGGTGGAATGGGCCGACGGCAATCCGGAACACATCGTCCTTCCGACCACGGACAACCTGTCCCAGGGCGACGAGGCGTTCGGTCTGCGCAAGGGTGATCCGGACGCGCTGAACTTCTTCTCCAACTGGATCCTCGTCAATACGACGAACGGCTGGCTGGCGGAGCGTCATCACTACTGGTTCAAGACCAGGGACTGGGTGGATCAGGTCAATCCGGATCAGTAACCCCGTCCCGGCCCGGTGACCCCTCCGGCGGGACCGGCGCCGTCCGGCGCCGGTCCCCTCCCCGGACGAGACCCATGACCTCGCGGCTCGGAACCACACCTCTTCCGGTGGCGGCGATGGCGCGTTTCCTCCTCGGATCGGACCCATGACCGCACGGCGCGGAACCACACGTCCCGCGGTAGCGGTGACGGCGCGCTTCCTCCACGGACCGGATCCATGACCGCACGACGCGGAACGCCCCGTCTCGGGTGGATGGACTACGTGGTCTTCGCGATCCTGATCGCGGCCGTCGCGTACGTCTGGTACCGCGTCGATTCGGTGCTGGAGTACCGCTGGGACTGGGCCGTCATTCCGCACTACCTGTACCGGTGGGACGAGGAGCAGCAGCGGTGGGTCGCGAACCTGTTGATGCAGGGGCTCTACACGACGATCCGGCTCGCGCTGTGGAGCATCGTGCTGGCCGCGCTCATCGGCGTGGTGTTCGGGATCATGCGCACCAGCCGGCGCCTGTTTCCGCGCCTGCTGAGCCGGGTCTACGTCGAGCTGATCCGCAACGTCCCGCCGCTGGTCTTCATCTTCATCTTCTACTTCTTCATCAGCAGCCAGATCATGCCCCTGCTCGGCATCGAGGAGCTCGTGCGCAGCGCCTCGCCGGAGACGCTGGCCTGGCTGGAATTCCTGTTCGGACCTCCGAAGCTCATCTCCAACGTGATTTCGGGCGTCATCTGCCTCGCCATGTTCGAGGGCGCGTACGTGACCGAGATCGTGCGGGCCGGAATCCAGTCCATCCCGAAGACGCAGACCGAGGCCGGCCTGAGCATCGGGCTCTCGCGTCTCAAGCTCATGCGCTACGTGATCCTTCCCCAGGCGGTGCAGCGGGTGGTTCCGCCGCTGGCCGGGCAGTTCATCACGCTGGTGAAGGATTCGTCGATCGTGTCGCTGATCTCGATCCAGGAGCTGACCTTCCTCGCGATCGAGACCGCGGTGTCGACGACGCGCGTGTTCGAGGTGTGGATCACGGTGGCCGGTCTGTACTTCTGCGTGTGCTATTTCTGTGCGCTGCTGTTCGACTGGATGGAGCGGCGCATGGCGGTCGATCGATGACCAATCGATCGAAGGCGGGTAGAGCGGGAACGGGCGCGCGTTCGGCGCGGCGTCGGCCTCGCATCACTCGGGTCCCGGATCGGAAGGCGGCGCGGGCCGGCTCCCTGCCGCCGGGGCCGCCGGGCGCCGGCGGACGCTCGCGCATGCGATCCGTCGCGAACCCATCCTCCGCCGGCTCGCTCGCCGGCGGCTCCGAACCGCCGGTCCCGGCCGGCCGTGACCAGAACGCAAGGAGGTCGTGCCGGTGAAGGACAACGTCGTGATCGAACTCGAAGGCGTCAACAAGTGGTTCGGCGATTTCCACGTGCTCAAGGACATCGACCTGAAGGTCCGCGAGCGCGAGCGCGTGGTGGTGTGCGGGCCGTCCGGGTCCGGGAAGTCCACCGTGATCCGCTGCATCAACCGCCTCGAGGAGCATCAGGAAGGGCGCATCGTGGTGGACGGGCAGGAGCTCGACGACGACACCAGGAACGTGGCCGCGGTGCGGCGCGAGGTCGGCATGGTGTTCCAGCAGTTCAACCTCTTCCCCCACCTGACGGTCATCGAGAACTGCATGCTGGGGCCGACCAGGGCGCGGGGGATGTCGAAGGCCGAGGCGCGCGACCGGGCGATGGAGTACCTCGCCCGGGTCAGGATCCCGGAGCAGGCGGAGAAGTACCCGGGCCAGCTCTCGGGCGGCCAGCAGCAGCGGGTGGCCATCGCCCGGTCGCTGTGCATGCAGCCGAAGGTCATGCTGTTCGACGAGCCCACGTCGGCCCTGGACCCCGAGATGATCAAGGAGGTCCTGGACGTGATGATCGACCTCGCGCAGAGCGGCATGACCATGATCGTGGTCACCCACGAGATGGGGTTCGCCCGGACCGTGGCCGACCAGATGGTGTTCATGGACGAGGGCCGGATCGTCGAAACCGCGCCTCCGGAGCGGTTCTTCGCCAACCCCGAGAGTGAGCGCACGAAGCTGTTCCTGAGCCAGATCCTGTCGCACTGACGGGACTCCGGGACACGAGAGCGCAAGCCCTCGGGAAAAGACCTTCATCAGCGCCCGCCACGCACGAATCCGTGCGGGTCGATAGTGGTGTAGTCGATAAAGTGTTGTTTTGTCGTAGCTACTCACGCCATCTTGGCGACATTGTCAAGGTGTCGCCAAGACGCGGTTCCTGTCCAGGCGGTAGGGCTGCGCGAGTGGGCTATTTCGGGTCGAAGGCGACATCGGGGCTGCGCCAGCCCCTCATCGCGATGATGCCGCCGCACGCCACCTGCATCGAACGGTCCGGCGCCGTCGCCGAGAGACGGCGGATGCGAACATCCTATTCCCTGTCGTCGCTCTGTCGCTTCCAGGTCAACTCCACCACGGGCTCGTCCCAGGTGCCGGTCACCGTGTACCGGTAGGCGAATGCCTTGTCGAAGACGTTGCTGCGGTCGAAGAGCTTCTGTGCAAACCATGCCGACAGGAGGGCCGGGCTCAGGAGGGGCGTGCTCAGGAGGGCCGGGCCCAGGAGGGGCAGGCTGGACGAGATCTTCGGAATGACGGTCACGTGCTTGTCGTAGTCCTCGCTTACGAGCCCGGTGCGTCCTGCCACCTCGAACCGTGCGGTGTCGCTCTCCATGAACAGATCGCTCGTATGGGCGTTGCCGTTCTCGATCGCGAAGCTGCCGTCGATCCGGTCGTACCTGAAACCGTCCTTGAAGACATCGCTGAAATCGAGGATGAGGCGGCGCGGCAGCGACGTGACGGTGAGCAGCCCGAACGCGCGTCCGGTCACGCCGGGTTCGAGCCGGGTCAGGCGCCCGTCGGTGGACAGGAAATGCATGACGCCGGTCAGCCGCTCCAGCGCGAAGTCGGCCGGCGCTCCCGTCCATGAGCCATCCAACGAGATGTTCGTCTTTCCTCCCGCCACCCCGCTGCCGTCGAATCCCAGCGAATCGAGCATCCGCCCGAGGTCGTCGCCGTAGATCCTCGTGTTGAACTCGGTGCGGTGCTCCTCTTCGGCGACCGACCAGCTCCCGGTCGCCTCGCCCTCGAACGAGCCGGCTCGCACGTCGAGCCGTTCGAGCTGCATTCCGTGCTCGGAGGGCGCGGTGGTGAAGCTGACGTGTCCGAGATCGACATCGCCGAAGACGAAGCGCCGGGCCGAGAACGACAGGGCGGGCAAGGCGCGAGGGTCGAGGCGATGCGGTGCGTTCCCGGCTCCGGTGAAGCCGGGTTCCAGCACGAAGCGCTCCAGGTCCGCGGTCACGGGTTCGGCGCCCGGGTCGGGAGGGATCCGCACCACGCCTTCCAGATGAGGGCCGGCAAGGTCCAGGCGCAAATCCCCACCGGCGCCGTGCGCGACTCGTATCCGGGTTTCGGGAAATCGAGCCCCGAGCGCGGTCACCGACCCGGCGTCGACCGACACCTCCCGCACGTGGCCGAGCCATGAGGCGTCGGCGCCCGGCGTGCGGTGGGCGGTGGCGTCTTCGAGGAACGTGCCCCATGCGCCGGTATCGAGCACCGGCAGTGCGCCGTGCACGGTCATGCCGGGCGTGTCGGGAAGCGCCGCGTCACCGGCGCCGACACGGATCGCGCCGCGCTCGATCCGGAGTCTGCCGGCGTCCCGGTCCCGGACAAGCCGCAGCGCCGCACTCGCAAGGTCGCCGTAGCGGACCTCGGTGATGCTTTCCACACCGGGGGTGACATGGCTGCCGATGCCGAGCATGCGCGCGGCCCCCTTCGCCTTGCCGAACGGTGGCGGGAGATCCAGCGAGAGGCCTGCCAGATCGCTGGCGATGCGCAGCTTCACCGGCCTTGTGCCTCCGGCGTGCGGGACGTCGAGGGCTGCGTTCCAGGCCGCCTCGCCGCGGACCCGCGCGAGGAGGGGAGAGTCGCCGGGCCGTGTCGTCTCGACGAGGCCGGCATCGTGGAGATACGCGGCCAGCAGGCGTGGCGTCAGGCGTCCGTGGACGAGCAGGCGCGTCGCGTCCGGCACTTCGGGAGAAGCGCCGATGACGGCGCGGAGCGGTTCACCGAGCCAGGTCGCGGTGATGCCGTCGGATTCGACCGAGGCGCCGTCGAACACAATCGTGCCGTTCACCGCCGCCAGCCCTCGATGAAGCCCCGGGACGTCGATCCGGTTGTCGTCGAGGGCGATCCTGCCGTCGACGGTGATCGACCGGCCGTCCCCGTCCAGGGGAATCGCAAGCTCCAGGTCGATGGTGCTGTCGCCGTGTATCGCGAAGTGGTCGATCGCCGGCGTGAACCGTGCCCGCAGAGGGCTCTCGGCGAGGAAGCGCACGACGTTGGCGCTCGCGCCCTCGATACGGGCCTCGACCTGCGCCACCGGCGCCTCGGCGCCCAGGTCTTCGATGGTGACCCTGCCCTCGCGGACGTCCAATCCGAGGATGCGTCCCGATTCCAGGCGCACGTCGAGACGCCGTCCGTCGAATCGCACTTTGGCCGACACGTCCGTGATCTCCGGCCAGTCGCGGGCGTAGCCGAGCACCGGCACGACGAGCTCCGCTGTGACGTCGAGCGTTCCGGCGCCGGGCCGTGCGCCATTTTCTGTTCGGAATTGCTCCGAGGCGGCGTCGAGTGTGCCTGCCCCGGCGCCTGCCCCGGTGCCGGCGTCGGCGCCGGACGGCATCTCCGGCAGGCGGCCATCGAAGGTCAACCGCGCCCCGCGGACGTCGCCGTACGGCACGGCCGAGTCGAGCCAGCGCGACGCCGGCCCCGGCACCACCCGATCCGCGAGCAAGGCACGGACCGCGGCGATTTGCGATGCGTCCAGAGACAAGGCGACGCTCAACTCGGGCGGGCTCCCGTCCCGAGGCTCGAACATCCGGCCTTCCGCAGCGATCCTTCCCCACTCGACGGTGCGGCTCGCTCCGTCGAATCGCATCCGAAAGCCCTCCGGCAACCGAACGGCGGCGAAGGCGCCGGCGAGCTTCTCACCCTCCAAGGGTCGTGCAAGCCAGTCCGGGGCGCTCAGACGGAGGCCTCCGGTCTCCACCTCTGCCACCATCCCCCGCCTACTCGCCTCGAACCGCCCACCGGCCGCATGGACGGAGATCGGCCAGCCTTCCGGACCGATGTGCAGGCGGGTGAACCGGCCGCTGGCCCGGGCGCGTTCGAACTCGACGCGATCCGTGACCGGTACCGAGACGCGGAGGTCCTCGATCACGCCGCGCGGAACGGCTTCGATCAGGATATCCGGCACCGGGCCCGACGCATCGCCATGCGGTGCGGCCAGCGCCAGGAGATCCTCGATACGCGCGAGCTCCGCGTTGACCACCAGCGCGCCGTCGCGGCCGTCGCGCGGCGGCGTCCACTTCATCCTGCCGCTGGAGGGAGGCCAGACCCCGCCGGACGTGGCGACGGCGAGGTCACGCACGGCGAGCGTCCAGCCCTCCGGGCCGCGCTCGGCCTTGAACGAAGCGCTCGCCTCGTCGAGCCTTCGCCAGCTCCCTTCGTGCACGACGCCCGGTGATCGAGCCTGGATCGTTCCCTCGGCCTCGACGAACCGGCCATCTTGCCAAGTGCTCCATACCTGGCCGGAGATGATTCCGGAGACTTCCTCCGTCTCCGGCCGCAGGGCGTCGAGGCCAAGGCGGGCGACATCCACGTCGCGGGCGGCGACGTAGGCTTCGCCGGTCCATGACGGAGTGAGAGCATCGCCGGCCATGTCCACCGCGAAGTCGACCCGGCCGGCCTCGGGAGGCTCGAACGAGCCGGAGATGCGATACCGATCGCCCACGGGCTCCAGATGCAGGGCCACGCCGTCGAGCGGCAGCGGGTGCCGGCCGTGCCCTTCATCGATCCAGAGGATGCTCGACGCGGACAGCGAGATTCTTTCCTGAGCCGGTATCCACCGGGCGAGACCGTCACCTTCCCGCGGTCCGGCCGGTGCGAGCTCTCCGAGTCCTTCGACCTCAAACGTTCCGTCGGGCCGCCGCACGACGATGAGCGACGCACCGCTGGCAACAATCTCGCGTGGTTGGAAGACTCCTGACCGGAGAAGATCGAGCGGGTCGATCGAGAACCTGAGATCGGCGAGCCGGATCGAAGGCTCCGCCGGTGCGCCTGCCGCGGCCTCGTTGCCGGCGATCCGCACGTCCTTGATTCGAAATACCGGTGTCCAGCCGCGCCAGTAGGCGTCGACCGTTCCGAACTCGACCTGCCGATCGGCGATACGGCTCAGCCACGCCTCGATCTCCGGACGATAGTGCCCGAGCTCGGGGAGGAATACCCGCAGCCCGGCAAGCGTGGTGGCGCCGAGCAGGGCGATGCCGGCCAGCGCGTATGCGCACGAGCGCAACAGCTTGCGGCCGAGCCTGTCCGTACCGCGCGGGGGCTGCACGCCGGCGCTCATGACTTGCCGGGGGTGGGCGCGCGACGGCCCGCGCCGCGGCGGCGGCTTCGTTTCCGCGCTCCCGGTTCCATGCTCCGTCCCCGTCTCGTCTCCCGGAAGGAAGGGAGGCCCGACTCGCTCACCGGCGTCGGGTCATTGGCGGCGGTGGTCCCCGACGCCCGGCGTGGGCGGAGAGGATGCGAGCATGCGATCGCTGGCGCGGTCGCGTCCACGCCCAATGCGCTGACGGGCGAGGAACGGGTCTGTTCCATGCGAGCCGGTCACATCAGCACGACGTCGTATTGCTCGCGCGAGTACAAGCTCTCGACCTGCAGCGTGATGGGTTTTCCTATGAACGCCTCGAGTTCCGCAAAGGCCGATGATTCCTCGTCGACGAGCTGATCGGTGACCTCGGGCGACGCGATGACGAGCAGGCGTTCGGTATCGAACTGGCGCGCTTCGCGCAGGATCTCGCGGAAGATCTCGTAGCACACGGTGTCGGCGGACTTGATCGAGCCCCGTGCGTTGCAGGTCGGGCATGGATCGCACAGCACGTGCTCCAGGCTCTCGCGCGTACGCTTGCGCGTCATCTCCACCAGGCCGAGCGGCGACACGTTGCTGATGTGGGTCCGGGTGTGGTCACGGGCGAGCGCCTTCTCGAGCGCGCGGAGCACCTGGCGCTTGTGCGTCTCGTTGCCCATGTCGATGAAGTCGATGATGATGATGCCCCCGAGGTTGCGCAGGCGGAGCTGCCGCGCGATGGTCTGGGCCGCTTCGAGGTTGGTCTTGAAGATCGTCTCGTCGAAGTTGCGATGCCCGACGAATCCGCCGGTGTTGACGTCGACGGTGGTCATCGCCTCGGTCTGGTCGATCACGATGTGCCCGCCCGACTTGAGCTGCACCTTGCGGTGCAGGGCTCTCCGGATCTCGTCCTCCACCGCGTAGAGCTCGAAGATGGGTCCTTCGTCCGTGTAGAGCTCGATGCGCGGGCTCATCTCGGGCTGGAACCGGCCGGTGAAGTCGAGCACGCGCTCCAGCGTTTCACGCGAGTCGATTCGCACCCTCTCGATGGTGGTGGACGACAGCTCGCGCAGGGTCCGGACGACGAGGGTCAGATCCTCGTGCACGATGCCCGGCCCGTTGACCGACGCCGCAAGCCCGGTGATCGAAGCCCACAGCTTGCGCAGGAACGCCATGTCCGCCTCGACGATCGCGTCCGTGCACCCTTCCGCCGCGGTGCGGACGATGTACCCGTCATCCGGGACCCAATCCTTGCCGTCGTCTTCGCCAGGCCCGGCGTTCTCACCGGCGGCGCGCCGGGCGCTGTCGCGCACCAGATCGCGCAGCCGCCTGCGTTCGTCCTCGTCCTCGATCCGCTGCGACACCCCGATCGTCGCCCTGCCGGGCATGAAGACGAGGTAGCACGAGGGGATCGATACGTGGGTGGTGAGACGTGCTCCCTTGGTGCCGAGCGGATCCTTGATGACCTGCACGAGCACTTCCTGTCCGTCGTGCACGAGATCGGTGATCGCCGCGCCGTTGCGAAGCATCGACACCGGCTCCGTTCTCGCCGGGTCCGAGCTGCCCTGGCCGGAGACAGGAGTGTCGCGCACCTGCTGCGCGTCCGCGTCGGCGATGTCCGACACGTGAAGAAACGCCGCGCGATCGAGCCCGATGTCCACGAAGGCGGCCTGCATGCCGGGGAGAACGCGGCACACCCGGCCCTTGTAGATGTTCCCGACGAGCCCGCGCCGGTTCGCGCGCTCGATGAAGATCTCCTGGAGCACGCCGCTCTCGATCAGCGCGACCCTGATCTCGCGCGGGGTGACGTTGACCAGCAACTCGGCGCTCATGGCTCGTCTCGTCTCGCCGGCAGTACCGCCCGCGGCTCCGCCGTGACGCCAGCCGCCGAATGGCGGGTTCGACCCGGCTACGCAATCCAGGATGTCGACGGTCCGAAGTGTAGAGAGTTCGCCTTGTACTGCCAACGTCTGCCCCCGACCCCCGAGGGCCACGTCAGGCGGGCTGAGCCTCTCGCCCCCGGCGGAAGGCCGGACGACCACGGCGCCCGTGGTGCGTCATGTACGCGCCGCCTGCGCCGTCAATAGGCATCCGTTCCGTCATCCGGGCCTGTCGGTCCGGAACCGTGGCGTGAAACGATCTTGGTCCGTCCGTCCATCCCGACCCGATGCGGCGGAGGCGTCGATCGAGGATGATGACGGCGATGAACAATCGGAACGTCCCATGAAGACGGGCGGCGCGGCCTCCATCACGCGTTCCCACGGTTCCGCGCACGACGCCGCATCCGAGGCGGTGCACCTGGTGCGCGAACTCGCCGCCGTCGCGGGCCGGGCCGGCGCCGCCGCGGTGCCGGCCGAGGAGTCGGCGGGATGGGCCGAGGCGGCAAAGATGCTCGCGGCGCTCGGCCTCGATGTGGATTGCATCGCCGCGGGCCTCGCCGGTCTTCTCGTCGAGCGCGGCCTGGTCGGGCTCGACACCGCGCGGGCGCATCTCGGCGACAAGGCGGTGACCCTCCTCGAAGGGCTCTTGCGGTTCGACGAGCTGCGGTCGATCCAGGCCGAGGATACCGGGTCCGCGAGCCGGGCGGCACGGGCCGAGCGGCTGCGCAAGCTGCTGCTTGCCGTCGTCGACGACGTACGGATCCTGATCATGCAGCTCGCCCTGACCCTGCACCGGCTGCGCACCGCGCGAGGCCGCCCGCGCGCGGACCGGGAGCGCCTCGCCCGTGAGGGCCTGGAGCTCTACGCTCCGCTCGCGAGCCGCCTCGGCATCTGGCAGTACAAGTGGGAGATCGAAGACCTCGCGTTCCGCGAATCGGACCCGGCGACGTACAAGGCCATCGCCGCCCAGCTCGCCGAAAGGCGCGTCGATCGTGAACGCTACGTCGAGGAGGCCGTGCACCGGGTCGGCGCCCGGCTCCGGCACGCGGGGATCGACGCCGAGGTGATCGGCCGCGCCAAGCACATCCACAGCATCTGGCGCAAGATGCAGCGCAAATCGCTCGGCATCGAGCAGGCCGGCATCGAGCAGTTGTTCGACCTGCGTGCGATCCGCGTGCTCGTCGATACCGAGGCCGAGTGCTACACGGCCCTTGGTACCGTACACGGGCTGTGGACGCACCTTCCCCGCGAATTCGACGACTACGTGACCAACCCCAAGCCGAACGGCTACCGATCGCTGCACACCGCGGTCGTCGGCCCGGACGGCCGGACCCTGGAGGTGCAGATCCGTACGCGCGAGATGCACCGCCAGGCGGAGCTCGGGGTCGCGGCGCACTGGCGGTACAAGGAGGGCGCGCAGCGTCCGGAGCCGGGGCTGGACACCCGCATCGGGTGGCTGCGGCAACTCCTGGAGACCCATGAAGAAGCGGGCGAGGCCGGATCGCCGCTCGCTTCGCTCGGCAAGGAGATCGAGTCGGAGCGGGTCTACGCGTTCACCCCGCGCGGCGACATCGTCGATCTCCCCGCCGGCTCGACCCCGCTCGACTTCGCCTACCAGATCCACACCGAAGTCGGCCACCGCTGCCGGGGCGCGAAGGTCGACGGGCGGATCGTGCCGCTGACGTACACGGTGCGCTCGGGGGACCGGATCGAGGTGCTCACCACCCGGCACCCGCGCCCGAGCCGCGACTGGCTCAATCCGAACCTCGGCTACCTCGGCAGCGCCCGCTCGCGGGCGAAGGTGCGGCACTGGTTCAAGCACCAGGATCGCGAGCGCAACGTGGCCGACGGACAGGAAATCTGGGATCGGGAGCTGAAACGGCTCGGGGTCGGGGACCCGCCCCGCGAGGCGCTGGCGGAGCGGTTCCACGCGGCGAGGTTCGAGGATTTTCTCGCCGCGCTGGGGCGTGGAGAGGTGAGCGTGCCCCAGCTCGCGGGCGCGCTTCAGCCGTACCTGCCCGCGCCCCCGCCGCCGGCGCCGAGACTTGCGAAGCGGCGCCGGAAACGCACCGGCAACGTGCGCATCAGCGGCGTCGGCGATCTGCTCACGCAGATGGCGCAGTGCTGCAAGCCGCTGCCCAACGATCCGATCACGGGCTACATCACCCGGGGACGCGGCGTGAGCATCCACCGCGCGGACTGCCGCAACCTGCTCGACCTCGCCGGCTCGGAGCGGGCGCGGCTCATCGACGTGGCGTGGAGCAGCGGGGTGGAGGAGACCTGGCCGGTGGAGATCGCCGTCGAGGCCTACGACCGCAAGGGTCTGCTGCGCGACGTGACCACGGTGGTGTCGAACGAAGGTGTCAACATCGTCACGATGGACTCCGACACCGATCCGGACATCCACATCGTCGACATGCGCATCACCGTCGAGGTGCGCGACGTCGAGCAACTCAGCCGCATCTTCGACCGGCTCGCGCAGCTCCCGAACGTGTCCGACTGCCGGCGGCTGGGGTAGCCGGCGCATGGAGCGGCGGCCCCCGTGCCGGCATGGCATGACCGCCGCGTTGGGGTATTCTTCCGGCTCGGTCCACCGGCCGTGGATGGGGTCCGACGGCATGATGCACAAAGTGAAACCGGCGCTGGTCCTCGCGTGTGTGTGGGTGCTGCTCTCGGGGATCCTCTCGCCGTTGCTGCTGGGATTCGGGCTCGCGTCGAGCCTCGCCGTGGCATGGCTCGCGGCCCGCGCCGACCGCCGCGACGGCGAGCCGGTCCCCTTCGTGCTGCGCCTCGGGCGACTCGCGGGCTACCTGCTCTGGCTCGCCTGGGAGATCGTCAAGGCGAACGTCGACGTCTCGCGCCGGATCCTCTCCCCCGGCCTGCCGATCGCTCCGGCGGTGCGGTGGCTGCCGGCGAGCCAGCGCAGCGAGCTGGGGCGCGTCGTCTACGCCGACTCGATCACGCTGACCCCCGGGACGCTGTCGATCGATCTCGTGGACGGATGGGTCGAAGTCCATGCGCTGAACGAGGAATCCCTCGACGCACTCGCGGGCGGGCTGGACATGGACGACCGGGTGAGTCGGCTGGAACCGGAGCCGGCGCGCCCGCGACCATCGGCATCGGAGCCGGTGAGTTCGGGGCCACCGGCCTCGGGGCCGTCGCGCTCGCAACCGCCGGCCTCGGGGTTGTCGCGTTCGGAGCCGCCGGCCTCCGGGCCGTCGCGTCCGGAGCCATCGACCTCGGAGCCGGCGCCATGACCGGGGCCGCGGCGCTCGCGGTGCTCGCCGCGATGGGCATCACCCTGATCCGGGCGCTGCGCGGCCCGACGTTGTACGACCGGGTGCTGGCGGTGAACAGCTTCGGGACCCTGACCGTGCTCCTGATCGCCCTGCACGGATTCCTCACCGAACGGCCGGAGTTTCTCGACATCGCGCTCCTCTACGCCCTGATCAACTTCATCGGCACGGTGGCGGTGCTGAAGTTCTTCGAGTACGGCGACCTCGGTGCGACGGGGAGCACGGAGGACTGACGATGCCGTCCCCGTGCATCCACCGTCGCCTTCCTTGCGCCCCGCCCGCGGCGGGGAGTGCGGAGACATGACGATGCCGTCCCTCATCGATCTTGCGGCCGGCGCGGCGTTGGCGGCGTCGTATCCGAACCCGTGGAATTCGTGACGGTGCCGTCCCTCATCGATCTCGCGGCCGGCGCCTGCCTGCTCGGGGGCGCGGCCTTCCTGCTCGTCGGCGCGATCGGGCTGGTCCGGCTGCCGGACTTCTTCACCCGGGTCCACGCCACCGGGATCATCGACACGATGGGCATGGGCTTGACCCTCATCGGCCTGATCCTCCTCGCAGGGTGGTCGCTGCCGAGCGTCAAGCTCGTGCTCATCCTCGGCTTCATGCTGCTCACCGGCCCGACCGCGACCCACGCGCTCGCCAAGGCGGCGCTGCACGGACGCCTGGACCCGCTCTCGGGCCGCCCGCCGGAGCCGCCGTCATCGAGCGCCTGATCCTCATCTCCCTGTTCGCCTGCACGGAATGAACGTCCTTTCGATGCCTCCGGCCGTCATCGAGCACCTGATCCTCGTCTCCCTGCTCGCGCTCATGACGGTGACCGCGGGGGCCATCGCCCTGACGCGGAGCCTGTTCGCCGCCGCAATGCTGTTCGGCATCTTCAGCCTCCTGTCGGCGGCGGTCTTCGTGGTGCTGGACGCCGTCGACGTCGCGTTCACCGAGGCGGCGGTGGGGGCGGGGATCTCGACCATCCTGATGCTCGCGACCCTGGCGAGGACCAACGCCCGGCAGCGCGCCGGCCCGCGGCTGCGCCCCGGCCCCCTCGCGCTGGCCGCGGGGCTGGTGCTGCTCCTCGCCTGGGCATCCTCGGACCGCCCCCGCTTCGCCGCGCCCGAGGCCCCCGCGAACCTGCACGTCGCGCCCCGCTACCTCCAGGAGGGACCACGGGAGACGGGGGTGCCCAACGTCGTCACCGCGGTGCTCGCGAGCTACCGGGGCTACGACACCCTCGGCGAGGTCACGGTGATCTTCACCGCCGGCATCGGCGTCCTCGCCCTGCTCGGGCTGGGCGGCGGGGCGCGGCGAGACTGAAGGAGGGTCGGAGCCATGCAGCACCACACCGTCCTCAAGGTCGCCGCGAAGCTGCTCCTGCCTTTCATCCTGCTGTTCGCGCTCTACGTCCAGTTCCACGGCGACTTCGGCCCGGGCGGAGGCTTCCAGGCCGGGGTCATCTTCGGGGCCGGGATCATCCTCTACGCCCTGGTGTTCGGCACCGGGCACGCCCGCGCGGTGGTCCCGCCCGGCGCGGTCCGCGCCGCCGCCGCGCTCGGGGTGCTCCTCTACACCGGGGTCGGGGTGGCGTCCCTGCTGCTCGGCGCGAACTTCCTCGACTACGGGATCCTGGCGGCCGATCCGGTGGCCGGCCAGCACCTCGGCATCCTCCTCGTGGAGCTGGGGGTGGGGCTCACCGTGACCGCGGTGATGATCCTGCTCTTCTACGCCTTCGCCGGTGTGGAGGGGGCGGAGACGGATCGGGCGGTCGCGAACCGGGATGGTGCGGAGCGGGCTGCCGCGGAGCGGGCCGTCGCGGACCGGGGTGGTGCGAGCCGGGCCGGGCCGGATTGGACCTCCACGAGCTGAACCGCCGCGGACCGGGACGATGCTCGACACCTTTCTCGGCCACTACGCCTACTGGGGCGCCATCGTTCTGCTCGGCGTGGGGCTCTACACGGTGACCGCGAGCGGGAACCTCGTGAAGAAGGTGATGGGGCTCTCGGTGTTCCAGTCCGCGGTCTTCGTGCTCTACATCTCGATAGGCGCGGTCGAGGGCGCGACCGCGCCCATCGCCGGACCGTCCCATGCCGCCTACGCGAACCCGCTGCCCCACGTGCTGATCCTCACCGCCATCGTGGTGGGGGTCGCGACCGCGGCCCTCGCCCTCGCGCTGGTGGTGCGCATCCATGCCGTCTACGGCAGCGTCGAGGAGGACGACATCGCCCGCGCGGAGGCCGAGCCCTTGCAGGCGCCGTCGCAAGTGCCCTTGCAGGTGCATCACCGGGCCGGTGAAGAATCCGCCGGGGAGGGCGGCGGCGCCTCCGGATCCCCGGCGATCGAATCCCGTGCGGAACGTGGAAGAACTTCGTGAGCGCGCTTCCGGCGAATCCCATGCATGACGTCGAAGAAACTCATGAACGACCCCCGGTTCCGGCTCCGCCGGGGTAGTCCCTCGTCCGTGAAGCCTTCGACAAAACGACGAAGATCTTCGCCGACCGGCATCTGGTTCCGGCCATGCCGGGTTGTGAACAGGGAGGCCGGGGATCGATGAGCACCTTGCAGGCGCAGCTTCCCGCCCTGCAAATCGTCGTCCCCCTCCTGGCGGCGCCGCTGTGCTCGCTGCTGCGCCGTCCCGCCCTCGCCTGGGGCCTTGCCGCGGCGGTGAGCGGGGCGAGCTTCGCGGTCGCGGCGGCGCTCGCCGTCGCAGTGTCGGACGGCTCGGAGATCGCCTATCTCCTCGGCGGATGGGCGGCGCCGTGGGGCATCGAGTACCGGATCGACGCGCTGAACGCCCTGGTGCTCGTGATCGTGACCGGGGCGAGCACGGTGACCCTCGTGCACGCCCGGCTCAGCGTCGCCCGTGAGGTCCGCCGCGAGCGCATCGGGCTCTTCTACACCGCGTGGCTGCTGTGCCTCACCGGGATGCTGGGCATGGCGATCACCGGGGATGCGTTCAACGTCTTCGTCTTCCTCGAGATCTCGTCGCTGGCGACCTACACCCTGGTCGCCCTCGGCCCCGGGCGCGAGGCGCTGCTCGCCGCGTTCCGCTACCTCGTCCTCGGCTCGATCGGCGCGACCTTCTTCCTCATCGGCGTCGGGCTGCTCTACATGATGACCGGCACCCTGAACATGGCGGATCTGGCCGGGAGGCTGGGCGGGGTCGCCCATACCCGGACGGTGACCGCGGGCATCGTGTTCGTGATCCTCGGCCTCGGCCTCAAGGCCGCGGTCTTCCCCCTCCATGCGTGGCTGCCTGCCGCCTATGCATGCGCGCCGTCGAGCGCCGCCTCGTTCCTCGCCGGGACCGCGACCAAGGTGTCCGTCTACGTCCTGGCGCGCTTCCTGTTCGACGTCTTCGGGGTGGATCTTTCGTTCGGGCGGCTCGATCCGGGGACGTTCCTGGTCCTGCTGGCGATCGCGGGGATCGTCGCGGGCTCGGCCGTCGCGGTGTTCCAGGACCACGTGAAGCGGTTGCTCGCATGGTCGAGCATCGCCCAGATCGGCTACATGGTGCTCGGGCTCGGGCTCGGCACCGCGGCCGGGGCCACCGCCTCGATCCTCCACCTGTTCAACCATGCGCTGATGAAGGTCGCGCTCTTCCTCGCGGTCGGGAATCTCGTCTATCGCACCGGGTCCGCGGCGCTGGCGAGCCTCGCGGGGGTGGGGCGGAACATGCCGTGGACGATGGGGGCGTTCCTGATGGCCGCGATGAGTCTCGTCGGCGTGCCCCTCACTGCGGGCTTCGTATCGAAGTGGTACCTGCTCCGCGCCGCGCTGGAGGAGGGGCTATGGCCGATCGCGATCGTGATCCTGATCTCGTCGCTGCTCGCCGCGATCTACCTGTGGCGGGTGATCGGCGTCGCGTTCTTCGAGCGGGCCGGCCCCGACACGGTCCAGGCGCACGCGGCGGAGGCGCCCTGGACGATGGTCGCGCCGGTGGTCGCGCTCGCCGCTGCCAACGTCTGGTTCGGCGTCGAGACCTCGTTCAGCACGGGGTTCGCGGCTCTGGCGGGCGCGGCCCTGGCCGGAGGCGGGCCGTGAACCCGTCGCTGCTTGCGCTCGGCTGCATCGCGCTGCCGGTGCTGGCGAGCGTGCTGATCGTCGCGACAGGGCGTACGCCGAACCTGCGCGAGGCGGTGACTCTGGCGGCCGGGGCGCTCGTCATCGGATGCGTGCTCGGGCTCTACCCCGAGGTCTCGCAGGGCGCGCGGCCGGACGTCGTCCTCGCCCCGCTCGTGCCGGGGATCGCGCTCCGGCTCGTCGTCGAGCCGCTCGGGCTGCTGTTCGCGATGGTGGCGGGGTTCCTGTGGCCGGTGACCACGATCTACGCCATCGGGTACATGCGGGCGCACCACGAGCGCAACCAGACCCGCTTCTACGCCTGCTTCGCGGTGTCCATCGCGGCCGCGATGGGGGTCGCGTTCGCGGGCAACCTCGTCACCCTGTTCGTCTTCTACGAGGTGCTGACCCTGTCCACGTATCCGCTCGTGACCCACGCCGGCACCCCCGAGGCGAGGCGCGCGGGACGGGTGTATCTGGCCACCCTGCTCGGGACCTCGATCGCGTTCCAGCTCCTCGCGATCGCGTGGACCTACGCCTATGCCGGCACCGTGGACTTCCGCGAGGGCGGCATCCTCGCCGGGCGAATGCCCGAGGGCGTCGCCGCCGTGGTGTTCTGCCTGTTCGCGTTCGGCGCCGGCAAGGCGGCGCTGATGCCGTTCCATCGCTGGCTTCCGGCCGCGATGGTGGCCCCGACTCCGGTGAGCGCGCTGCTGCACGCGGTGGCGGTGGTGAAGGCGGGGGTGTTCACCATCCTGAAGGTGGCGGTGTACGTGTTCGGTCCCGACCTGCTCGCCGCGAGCGGGGGCGGGACGATCATCGCCTGGGTGGCCGGCGCGACGATTCTCATCGGCTCGCTGGTGGCGATGAGCAAGGACAACCTGAAGGCGCGCCTCGCCTACTCCACCATCAGCCAGCTCTCCTACGTGGTGCTGGGGGCGGTGCTGGCGAGCGCGTGGGGGACGGTGGGTGCGGCGCTGCACATCGTGATGCATGCGTTCGGGAAGATCACGCTGTTCTTCTGCGCCGGGGCGGTGCTGGTGGCGGCGCACAAGACGGAGGTGAGCGAGCTGGGGGGTCTGGGGCGGCGGATGCCGGTGACGATGGGGGCGTTCGTGGTGGCGAGCCTGTGCATCATCGGGCTGCCGCCGCTGGGGGGCGCGTGGAGCAAGTGGTATCTGGCGAGGGGGGCGGTGGACGCGGGGGAGTGGGTGCTGCTGGGGGTGCTGCTGCTGAGCTCGCTGCTGAGCATGGGGTATCTGCTCACGGTGCCGATACGCGCGTTCTCACGGGCCACGGGAGAGGGTGAGCGGGGAGAGGGGGCCGGGGAGCGGGGGAACGGGGAGGCGTGGGAGATCCGGGAGGCGCCGCCGGCCTGCCTGGTCGCGATCCTCGTTACCGCGGGCGGGTGCGTAGCGCTGTTCCTGTATCCGGACCCGTTCTTCGCGCTGGTCAGCCAGGTCGCGGGGGAGCGCTGAGGTGCTTGTTGCGCTTTCCGGCGCGGTGCGGGTCTCGCAGCCACAGCCTTGGGACGCACGATCCCACTTCGGGGACGCTCACGGTTCGGCTCTTCCCCGTAGACAGCCCGATGCCAAGTGCCCGCGGACGTGTCGGTCGGACCACGTGCCCGCGGATAGCCGGAGAGAGAGCGTCACAGCAGGCTGGGGTTCCGGTCGGCGCCGCGAAGAGCGGCTTGACGGCGATGCCCACGCATCCCCGGGTCACGTGCCAACCCAAGGCTCGGGACTGTGCCGGGCGTGGGGTCTTGCCATCGGTCGGTTCCCACACCCATGAGCCTTCAGGATGTCCTCTACCGGGAGGACTATCGGTCCGGGCACGACAACATCGTCGAGGATTTCTTCCGGCCGTCTCTGCGCGTGGCGCGGGAGTACTGGCGAGCCGTCGGATACTTCTCCAGCTCGGCCTTCGAAGCCTTCGGTGCACCACTCGGCGAGTTCGTCGCGAGCGACGGCCGTATCCGGCTGGTCACCTCGGTCGAGCTTTCCGAAGCCGATCTCGAGGCCATCGAGGCAGGCACGGCGAAGCGCCGGATCTGCGCTGATCGCGTCTCCCGGATCGTCGAAGAGGAGTTCGCCGACGACATGGGCGACGGCACGGCGCGCTTGGTCCGGCTGCTCGAGATGGACCGCCTGGAGATCCGCATTGCGGTCCCCAAGACCGGCACGGGCATCTATCATGAGAAGATCGGCCTCTTCCTGGACGGTGGCGATTATGTCGCCTTCACCGGATCCTCGAACGAGAGCCGCAACGCATTCGAGAACAACCGCGAGTGCATCGACGTGTTCACATCCTGGACATCCGGTGACGGCGCCGACCGTGCCGAGCGCAAGCGGGCGCATTTCGAAGCCCTGTGGAACCGCGAAGACCAAGGCGTCGAGGTCTACAGCTTCCCCGAAGCGGCCAGGAAGCGGCTGATCCGAATCTGCGCGGAACGCGACGCCGGACGCTCGCGGGTCGACGCCGCCTTCACCAGATGGCGCCATCAGGACGAAGCCGTGAAGGCGTTTCTCGCGGCGGAGCGCGGCGTGCTCGACATGGCGACCGGCACGGGCAAGACGCGGACGGCCATCAGGATCCTCCGAACCCTGTTCGAGCGGAATGCCATCGACAGCGTCATCGTATCCACGCACGGTACCGATCTGCTCGATCAGTGGTTCGCGGAACTCCAGACGGCCGCGGCGCACCTCCCGGAGCGGGCCGTCGTATCCCGCCACTACGGCCCCAACAAGCAGCTCGACAACTTCGCCCTCGATACCGGACACAGGATCCTCCTGGCATCGCGGGAGCCGTGTGCCAGAGCGCTGGTCCGCCTGACCCCCGTACAGGCATCCCGAATGCTCCTCGTCCACGACGAGGTCCACGGACTGGGCAGCAAAGGCAACCGCGAGCGCCTGGCCGGGCTGTCGGACAACATACGCTTCCGGCTCGGGCTGAGCGCCACTCCGGAGCGGATGTACGATCAGGAGGGCAATGCCTTCATCGAGGAACACATCGGTCCCGTCCTCATGACCTTCGGGCTTGAAGAAGCCATCGGACGCGGCGTTCTGGCGCCTTTCGACTACTACCCTCTCCATTACGAGTTGACCGCCGCTGACCGTGAGCGCATCGCGGCCATCTTCAGGAGACGCGCCGCGAGGGAAGCCGCCGGGGACCCCATGCCGGAAGAGATGGTCTGGAACGAGATCGCCCTCGTCTACAAGACGTCCCCGGCCAAGCTGCCGATCTTCGACGAATTCATTGCAGGTCGCCGGAACCTTCTGAAGCGGTGCATCGTCTTCGCCGGAGACACGAGCTACGGCCACGCCGTCCTGGAGACCGTTCAGAAGTATCGGGCGGATATTCACACTTACTTCTCGGGCGAGGACGCCGGAACGCTCAGGAGGTTCGCCACGGGCGATCTCGAATGCCTGATCGCGTGCCATCGCCTGTCGGAAGGAATCGACATCCGCTCTCTGGAAACGGTCATTCTCTTTTCTTCGGACAGGGCGCGCCTGGAGACGATCCAGCGCCTCGGGCGCTGCCTGCGCATAGACCCGGACAACCCCGGCAAGACCGCCAACGTCGTCGACTTCATTCGCGATGGCGGTGACAACGACGATCCGAACGCGGACGAGACCCGCCGCGATTGGCTGGCGGAATTGTCCCGAGTGCGCCCCGCGGAGTAACGGCATGGCGATAGATCCGAGGATCAGGGAAGCGATCGAGGTCGCCGTCGAAGAGGACGGCCAAGATGCGTCGCTGTCGAGAAAGTTGATCGCGTGGTTCGAAGAGCTCTCGTCCGGCAACGAACGGATTGACGACGCGGAAAAACACCTCAAGCCCCTCTACGACAGCACCACGTTGGTAGGCGAAGAGTCCGACGACGAGGGGAGGTCGGATCCGTGACCACCACGCTACGTATACTGGGGTGGAAAGCCGAAGGCCTTCGGTGCCCCGATCACGAAATCGACCTCCTCGAACGCCGCGACCGTCCCTTCCACGTCTCCCTGATTCAAATGCCGAACGGCACGGGGAAGACGACGACGCTCGAACTGCTTCGGGCGGCGCTGTCGGGAAACCTCGAAGAGCGAGGGGAGTCCGCGGACATCAGGCGGTTCCGGAAGAGGGATTCCGACAGCAGCCACGGTACGTTCAAAGTCAGGCTCCAACTCGACGACAAGCCTCTTACGGTGGCCTTGGAATTCGACTTCGTCCTCGGACGGGTCGACTACAAGACCACGTGGAGGAGCGGACAGGAACTCGGCTTCCGCCCGCCGCGTCCCCTGCGTCGGTTCATGAACGAGGACTTCGTCAACTTCTACATTTTCGACGGTGAGCTCGCGGACGACTTGCTGGATCGGGACAAGACCGACGCCGGCAAGGCGGTCGAAAGCCTCTTCCAGGTCCATCTGATCGATCAGATGTCCGCCGAGATCGAAAAATACTGGGAACGGAGTACGAAAGCGGAAACCGCCAAGGGTCAATCCGGTCTCACGAGAAGCCAGAACCGCCTCCACAAGTGGGCGGAACGCCTGATCTACCTCAAGAAGAGCAAGCAAAAGCTCGAAGGCTCACTCGACAAGACCGACGGCCGGATCGCCCGTCAGGAAGAAAGATACCGGGAGGAGATGGCAAAGGAAGTCGTGAGGATGGGGAAGCTGAAAGAGATACAGGCTCAGGTTGATGCCCTTCGAGCCGGGCTCGACGAGATGACCAGATCCGTTCTCGACGCAATGCGGGAACCGCAGGCCCTGTCGTCTGATTTCGCCGACGACATGCTTGCGTTCAAATCGGGTCTCGATCGCGTCAAACTACCCGAGAGCGCCGCCCGGGAATGGTTCGAGGAGCTGTCGGACGAAGCCGAATGCGTGTGCGGTCGTCCCATCGACGAAGCGATCCGAACGATCATCCGGGACCGCGCAGAGAGATATCTCGGGTCCGACGACGTCATTCTGTTGAACCGTATCAAGTCGGACATTTCCGAGGCCGTGGGGACGTCGACGCGCCAGCCGGCCCAGGCCCTGGAAGACCGGATACGGGAGCTGGCCGAGCAATCCAGGAAGCACCAACAGGCCGACAATGACCTCACCCTGCTGCGGCGGGAAGCCGAGGCGTCCGATCCTGCCATTGCGACTGCGAGGAACGAGAAGGACCGCCTCGAAGCAGACCGCGCCCGCATGAAGAGCGAGCTGGAGAAATTCGAGGACGGTCAGGAGAGCATACCGCTCGAAAGGCTGAGATCGATCGACCCCGACACGGTTTTCTCCATCGAGATGGCGAAGAAGGCAAAGGAGAGCCTTGAGGATGAAGTCGCGCGAAGGACGAAGACGCTGGAGCTCAAGGACAAGCGCGACGCTCTCGTCCGGATCCTCGGCCAGGCGCGCGACAAGGCGAAGCTTGCGATCGCCAACGCGATACGGGACGAGACCAACGATCGGATCGCCGGATTGATGCCGAACAACTCGGTCCGGGTAGACAGGATAGAGAATGCGCTGCTGTTGCGCGATCAAGCAGGCGGCAGCGCCGGAGAGAACCTGTCGGTCGGATACGCCTTTCTGGCAACTCTGTTCAATCGTGGCGACCATCATCAGTTGCCGTTTGTGGTGGACTCGCCGGTCGTGCCCATAGACGGGGATATTCGACCCACCATCGGCAGCCTCGTGCCCCGGCTCACGGAACAGGTCGTCGCCTTCATGATTTCGACCGAACGCGACAGTTTTCTTCCGAGCCTCGAACGCGCGAGCAACGACGATATACAGTACATTACGCTCTTCAGGAGGGGCGTCAGCCACCTGGAGGACCGAGCTTCGGCGATGTCGTCCGGCGTCGAGAAGACACGGGACGGATGCCGCGTCATCGGAGAGGCGTTCTTCAACGACTTCCAGGTCGAGAGCGAGCCCGGCTGATGGACTTCTTCATTCGCAAGGAGGCGCGCGTCTGGTTCCGGGACATCAGGGGTGAGTTCAGCGCCCTGCCGGGCGCGAGGGCCGCGCCGGATTTCGACGCATTCTATTTCTGTTTCATTGCCGGTATCGCCGCGAACCGCAAGGAATCGTTGCCGCAGGAAGCGACCGCACAGCTCGTTCCGGGGTTTCCCGAAGCTTACAAGAGCCGCGGTAGCCTCCTGGTTTCCCTTTTTCTGAGCCGAGAGCTGAAAAGCAGAGGGGTGGATCCGACGGAGCGTCAAAGGGTTCGAGACGTCTTGTCGGAGCTCGTCCAGCCACAGGCACAGAATTTTCTGAGCGACGACGGAGTGCGTGAATTGAACAAGTATTCCTTCGGCGGGTTCGATGTCCTGCGCGAGTGGTTCGACGACCGCCCGACATCGCTCGAAACATTTCTGCGAACCTTCAAACGTCGGATCGACGAGACGTTCGCGGTCAAGGAAGGCGAATAGGGAGCTCAGCCGGTGGATGCACTTCGTCCAACGCCGGATGCGGCGTCCAAGAGCGGGCGCATGTGCTCGGACTTGAAACGTCTCCGGCAACACACCTGCATTGGCGCGTCCGTCGTCGCGCGGACCATACCGAACCCGGGCCACCACCCGCACACCCCGGTATCGAACGATTCCGACGGTTGGCGACGGCAGGCGGGTCGTTCCTTGTCCCGGAACCAGCGGCCCTCGCCCGGCGGCACTACGACGAGCCCGAGCCGTCGGTCGGCGTCGGAACGCTGTGAATTTCCTGAACAACCGGAGGCCTTGCAATGAATGGCGATTTCGATGCGGACAGGATCCGCCAGACTTCCGAAGATCTGTTGGAAAGGGAATTCAACTACAAGGAGGCGTTGCGCCTCCTGCTGGACTGGCAAAGAGACAGGGAAGACCATCATGTCGCCCTGCCGGCGAGGATGGGAACGAGCAAATCCTATCTCGTCTCGGCGTCTCTCGGCTGGATCGCCGCCAACGTCTATTTCGCCCGCGACCTTCCCATCTTCAAGAAGTACCTGCGCAAGGACTCGATGGCGATCGACATCAACGACGTGACCACCGCCTACCTTCAGCAGCGGGCGCCCGACTACACGCGGCAGCTACCGATGGCGATGTATCTGGCCACCCGAAAACACCACAAGTTCCCGTCGCTTCTGCTGGTCGCCTATCAGGACTGGGTATATGACGAGGCCCACGACATGTGGGATCCGCACGGACGCGCCAGGGAGAATTCTCTCAACGTCGAGGGCCTTGACACGAAGGCCTGCGTAGTGGATTTGGATGTCGCGAACACACAATATTTCGCGCTCGACGGCCAACATCGCCTCATGGCCATCAAGGGATTGAAGGATCTGTTGGACAACGGCCGGCTGAGCGCCAGGAAGAAGGACGGGACGGCGATCGCCGGCAAGGACGTGACACGGGACGAGATCGAGGGGTACTTCGAGGAGCAGGGTCTCGACCCCAACGAACTCCAGAGCACTATGGACGAGGTGATGGGGGTCGAGATCATTCCCGCAGTGCAGACCCGTGAGACCTTCAGAGAATCCGTGTCGCGTCTCCGGAACGTGTTCGTCGACGTGAACGAGAACGCCAAGAGGCTGGAGAAGGGCGAGCTCACGTTGCTTGATGAAAACGACGCTTTCAGAATCGTGGCACGAACGGTCATGACCAAGCACCCGTTGTTCAAGGACGGCGGCGGCGGGTTGAACGTCGACACCAAGAGCAACCAGATTCCGGAGAGATCCCCGAACTACACGGTGCTCAACGCGCTCGTGTCGATCGCGCAAGCCTATTTGGGAGAAAGGCCCGAGTTCAATGGATGGAAGGACACTGTTCTCGACCTGAAGGGAAGGCGCGGCGTCGGGCCTCTCCGACCCACGGACGGCGAGATTGAGAAGGGGCTGACGCAGCTATCCATGTATTTCGACGCGCTGGCGAAGCTGACGTCCCACCAAAGTATGATCTTGCATTTCTCCTCAGACGCCCAGGAGGGCAAGTCACCGGCGGAACTCCGAGGCGGCAGCGACAGGAACATCTTGTTTCGGCCTATCGCGCAGGTAGCATTGGCGCGTGCCATCGCCCGGCTTCAGAAGGACAAGGGAGCCGATCTGGGTGATCTGATGGAGATCCTGGCTTGCCATGAGGAGTCAGGCGAGTTTGATCTCGCGAACAAGAAGGCGCCTTGGTTCGGAATCCTGTGCGATACAATAGAAGGGAAAGTACGTCGTCAGAAGAGGTACGAAGATCTTTGCGTCGAGATGATGATCTATCTTCTCGGTGGCGGTTTTGACAACGAAGAGCAGCGCAGAAAGAA
This sequence comes from uncultured Gammaproteobacteria bacterium, assembly GCA_958295465.1. Classification (GTDB taxonomy): domain Bacteria; phylum Pseudomonadota; class Gammaproteobacteria; order HK1; family HK1; genus HK1. The sequence continues at coordinate 3,348,897 of OY282353.1, read as the reverse complement.
GCTCTTCGATGGCTTCTTCGAAGCAAGGATAGGCGGCGAAGATTCCGGCGAGCCTGTGGCATGGGACTTGTCGGGCCATCTGAAGACGGACGACGAATTCTCACTTCCCGACCCGTGGCGATAGACATGCATGGCACGTCGGCCGCGGAGTGCCCGGCACCTCCGAGCCTACGCTTCGAAAGCATGGGCGACATCCGCCGCGCCAGCAGGGCGTTCTGCGAGGATTCCCGAAATATCGAGGCACGCTCGATCCTGGACTCCTATCGGGAGTACAGGATCGCCTGCATCCGGACGAGTCTATCCCTTCTCCGGAGAGCCGAACTACCCGAACGGGTCCTGGTCAGCGCGAGGCTGAAGCGCCTCGAAAGCACGCACCGGAAAATGATGCGGTACCCGAACCAGTCCATGCTGGTCAACGAGATGGACGACATCATCGGCTTCCGTATCGTTTGCGAGTCCCTTGATGGGGCGGAGGCCCTTGGGCACCGGATCGAGAACAAGATGCCGGCCAGAACGAAGAACTACCTCAAGGGCATTCACAGGGCTGGCGTCGGCTACCGCGCGATTCACGGGATTGCGAGATTCCGACAGCCCCTGCTCGACAGACATGTGACGGTGCGTTTCGAGGTGCAGATCCGGACTTGGTATCAGCATCTCTGGGCGTGCTGGTGCGAAAGCCACGGGGAGCAGGCCAAGGAAGGATTCACGAACAGGGAGCGCTCCGACCGGGAGGCCGTCGAGACCATGAAGCGCGAACTGATCGACCGCTCACGGACGGTCGCCCGCTGGGAGGAGGCGCACCGGGGAAACTTGCAGCAGCGGCTGCCGCCGTTCGTCGATCCCTACAATCTGGCCGTCGCGTGGGTCGACCCGCCCGAGCGGTACGGTTTTCACCCTTGCGGCACCGATATCGCTACGGCGGTCAAACGCCTCCGCTATTACGAGTCCCGGCGGGGTCTTCATCCCCTGCTGCTCGTCGGCGTCGCCGACAGCCCCGAGCTGAAGGGCGTATTGACCCGGACCCATCCGAACTTCGTCGGCGGCCAATCCCTTGATCCGCAGGACTGGATGCCCGAGGGAGCCTGATCCGGCATCCCAACGCGACGGGACGCGCTGAAGCCGGGTACGAGTCAGGCGATCGACGCGATGCGGCTCGCGACCGCCAGCCAATCGACGTCGGGTGTCATGTGGCACCAGGACATCCGGACGGCACCCGCGACCTCCGCGTCGGAGAGCCCCATCGCGGTCAGGACGTGGCTCGGCTCGTAGCTTTGCGACGTGCAGGCCGAGCCGTTCGAGACCGCGATCAGATCCTTGAGCACCACCATGAGCGCCTCCGCATCCACTCCCTCCACCGAAAAATTCAGCACGTGTGGCAAGATGCGCTCCGGGGCACCGTTCAGGTGGATCCCGAGAGGGCCGAGCGCGTCAAGAGCGACGGTCCGGATCTTAAGGCATCGCGCGCGCCGGATCGCATGGTTCCGCAGGGCGATTTCCGCAGCGAGACCCATCCCGGCGATGAGCGGAACCGGCAGCGTCCCATGCCGCAGTCCGCGCTCCTGTCCCCCGCCAAAGGCGATAGGCTTCAGCGGCGCCCTCCGGAAGCCGCGGCGGCGGACGATCAGGCTCCCAACGCCGACGGGTCCGAAGACCTTGTGGGAACTGACGCCGATCATGTCGATGCGGCCACTACGCAACCCTTCGAACTCCTTGCCGAACCCCTGTGCGGCATCGACATGGAAATAGGCGGGGTGGTCTTCAAGGATGGCCGCGATCTCCTTGAGCGGTTGGAGGACGCCGGTCTCGTTGTTGACGTGCATGACCGAGACCAGCGCCGTATCCGGCCGTAGCGCGTCGCTCACCGCGTCCGCCGTCACCGCCCCCGACTCGCCGGGCCGAACGAACGTGACCTCGAAGCCGCGCCTCTCAAGCACTTCCAGCGGCTCCAGGACCGCCTTGTGCTCTATGGCTGTCGAGACGATGTGGCGGCGGCCCGCTTCGGCCGCATGGGTCGCGAGTCCCAGGATGGCGATGTTGTTGCTTTCCGTCGCACCGCTCGTAAACAGTACGTCCTCGGGGTCGGCGTGAACGACCGAAGCCACCTGCTCGCGCGCCTTCTGGACGGCCTTCTTCGCCCGCAGCCCGTATTCGTGAGTCCTGCTACCGGCGTTGCCCGGCCCTTCGGTCCAGAGCCGATTCATCTCTTCGAGTACCGCCGGCTCGATCGGGGCCGTGGCGTTGCAATCGAGATAGACCGGACCGGCATTCTCGACGTGCGCGACCGCACCGATACGATTCATGGTTGCCTCCTCTCCCGGTCCGTCCGCACGGTTCCGACCGGTAACGTAGCCGGCCCTATAGCACCTCGTCCCGCCCCCCACAACCGAATCCGCTTCGCCGCGAACCCGCGCCGTCCCCCCGGAGCGCCCGCAGTCCCGCGGCCGGCGTGTCGCGGCCGCTGTTGACAGATGTTTGTGTAGTATGTTCGTATGTTTGCATCAGTACAAACAAACAGGCAACACCCGATGACCGCCGACTTCAAGTACGTCTTTCCCGCCATACGGGGCATACAGTCGCGGAGGGAATACTACGTCTCCATGTGCCCCCTCCGGCTCATCCCGCGGCTGTTCATCTTCAACGGCGAGGAAATGGCCCCCGAGCTCCGTGCCCAGCGGTACCTCAACAAGGCCCGCATCCCGGAGATGTCTCGTTACATCCACGAAAACCCTGACGACTACGTCTTCTCCGCCCTGACCGCGTCCATCGACGGCGAGGTCGCCTTCGAGCATCTAAGCGGAGAGGAGCGAGCCGACAGGATTGGGCTCCTCCACGTCCCGATGGCCGCCCGCTTCGTCATCAATGACGGCCAGCACCGTCGCGCCGCCATCGAGATGGCCTTGGAGCACCGGCCCGAGATCGGCGAGGAGACCATCGCCGTCGTCTTCTTCCGCGACGTGGGGCTGGAGCGCTGCCAGCAGATGTTCGCTGATCTCAACCGCTACGCCGTCCGCCCCTCCAAGTCGCTCGGCCTCCTGTACGACCACCGCGACGAGGCTGCGGAGCTCGCCAAGACGCTCATCAAGCGATCGGCTATCTTCGGCGGTCTCGTGGAGCTCGAGAAGACGACCCTCTCCCGGCGCTCAAGGCGGCTGTTCACACTGAGCGCGATCTACAATGCGACTGCCGAACTCGTGAAAGACCTCGATCTCGATGGCCCGAGGGAGGAGGCCGAGCTCGCGCTCACCTTCTGGGAGGAGGTTGCCCGACACATCAAGGAATGGGAGCTTGTCAGGGCGGGGGACGCTACGGCAGGCGAGGTCAGGACCGACTACATTCACACGCACGGCGTCGTCCTGCAGGCGCTGGCCCGCGCGGGTAACGACCTCATCCGCCGGCATCCCCGGGCTTGGCAGAAGAAGATCGGGAGGATCGCAGACATCGACTGGAGACGCGGCAACGCCGAATTGTGGGAAGGCCGTGCGCTGCTGGCCGGCAGGCTCCGGAAGTCCCAGAACAACGTCACGCTGACGGCGAACGCCATAAAGGCCCACCTCGGGCTGCCGCTGTCTCCCGACGAGCAGCGGATCGAGGACGCCTTCGGGAGGGACCACCATGACGGGATCTGACGTCCGCAGGGCGGCATCGGCTTTCGAGCAGATGGGCTTCAAGCAGACCGTCGCCCGGCTGCTGGACGAGGTCGCCGCGCTCTACGAGAGCGACCGGATCCCGTGGGTGGTCGGCTACAGCGGCGGCAAGGACTCGACCGCGGCCCTGCAACTGGTGTGGCTCGCGCTGTCAGCACTCCCGAAGGACAGGCTGACCAAGCCCGTCCACGTCATCAGCACCGACACCCTGGTCGAGAATCCCATCGTCGCGCTCTGGGTCTCGAAGTCCCTTGAGAAGATGGAGGCCGCCGCCAAAGAACAGGGGCTTCCCCTCACGGCTCACCGCCTGACGCCCGAACCCGAGAACACCTTCTGGGTGAACCTCATCGGCCGCGGCTACCCCGCCCCCCGGCCCAAGTTCCGCTGGTGCACCGAACGCCTCAAGATCCTGCCGTCCACCCGCTTCATAAGCTCGGTCGTCCAGATCCACGGGGAGGCGATCCTGGTCCTCGGCTCCCGCAAGGCGGAAAGCCGGAAGCGGGCGCTGGTCATGGAGAAGTTCGAGCGCAGGCGAATCCGCGAGAAGCTGAGTCCCAACGGCAGCCTGCCCAACTCCTTCGTCTACACGCCGCTCGAGGACTGGAGCAACGACGACGTGTGGCTGTTCCTCATGCAGGTTGCCAACCCGTGGGGATACAGGAACAAGGATCTCCTGACCATGTACCAAGGTGCGTCCGCCGACGGCGAGTGCCCGCTGGTCGTCGACACGACGACGCCGAGTTGCGGCGACAGCCGCTTCGGCTGCTGGGTCTGCACGCTCGTCGAGAAGGACAAGTCGATGCAGGCCATGATCCGGAACGACGAGGAGAAGGAGTGGATGCTGCCGCTCCTCGATCTCCGCAACGAACTCGATCCGCCCAACACCCCGGACGCCGACCGGCTCCTGCGCGACTTCCGGCGTATGAGCGGCGCCGTCCAGCTATTCCGCGGCCGCCCTATCCCGGGACCCTACAAGCAGGAGGTCCGCGCGGACTGGCTCCGCAAAGTCCTTCGCGCCCAGCACTACATCAGGGAGCACGGTCCTGCCGAGGTCCGCGACATCGAGCTGATCTGCCGCGAGGAGCTCGAGGAGATCCGCCGTATCTGGGTTGTCGAGAAGCATGAGATTGAAGACCACCTGCCGCGCATCTACGAAGAGGTGGTCGGCGAAAACTATCCGGGCCGCAGCCTCGACGACAACCGCATCTTCGGCGTCGACGAGATGGAGGCCCTCCGGGAAGCTTGCGACGGGGACGAACTCCGCTACCAGTTGACGCGGGAACTCCTGTCGGTCGAGAAGAAGTACAAGTCCATGCTGCGCCGCGCCGGGCTTTTCGATGCGATAGACCAGGCATTCCACCGCCACTTCTACGAGAACGAGGAAGACGCCACCGAGCGGGCGTTGTCCCGGCACAAGGCGGTCGAGGATGCGCACGAGCGGGCGTTCCGAGGCAACGACCCCATGATTCAGAAGGTGCTCGACCTCCCCCCGGCCGACGAGGCGCCGACCGTCACGTCATGATCCTCGACGAGATCGTCCTGCACGACTTCGGGCTCTACGCCGAACGCCAGACGGTCGCCCTGACGCCGCCCGACTCCAGCCGGTCGATCATCCTCTTCGGCGGGCTCAACGGCCACGGCAAGACGACCCTGCTGGACGCCGTGCAGCTTTGCCTGTACGGGCCGTTCGCGAAGATATCCAACCGGAACGGGCTGGCCTACCAGGACTACTTGGCCCGTAGCGTCCATCGCGGCTCGGATACGCGCGAGGCCGCCGTCGAGCTCGCGTTTCGCCACACCATCGACGGCAAGGAGGACCGCTTCCGGCTGCATCGATCATGGCGCAAGGGCGCGGGCGGCTATCGCGAGCACTTCGAGGTGATCAAGAACCGGCACCGCGACGACGCGCTGGCCGAGAACTGGATCAGCCAGGTTGAAGACCTTATTCCGCCGAATATCGCCAACCTGTTCCTCTTCGATGGCGAGCAGGTCCAGGGCTACGCGGCGCGGGACAGCTCCATGCAGCTCATCGGAACGGCGATCCGCAACCTCCTCGGCCTCGATGTCGTCGACCAACTGGAGAAAGACCTCCAGACCTACCAGCGGCGGAAGCGAGCAGAAGACAAGGACGACCCGAACCGGAGCGAGATCGAGAAATCCGAGGCGGCGCTGAAGGTCTTGCGTGCGAGGATCTCCGACCTGAGGCAGGAGCAGGCGGCGCTGAAGGCCACTCGACTCGACCCGGCCCGCAAAGATCTTTGTGCGGTCGAGGAGGAGTACCGGAATCTCGGGGGGGAGCTCTACGAGAAGCGGATCGAGATCGAGCACGATGCGGAGGAGGCGGAACGTGCCCTCGACGAAAGCGCCACCCGTCTACGGGAGATCGCGGCGGGCGACCTGCCACTGCTGATGGTCTGCGGCCTTCTGGACGGCGCCCTCAAGCGCGATCTTGCGGAAGAAGAAACCCGCCGGTCGCGGGACGTATCGGCCGTCCTCGACGAGCGTGACGAGCGGCTGCTGGGGCTCATACGCAACCGGGGTATCGCCGTCGGCGACCTCGAAGCCATCGCAGCTTACCTGGATGCAGATCGCGAGGCGCGTCTCAGGGCAGGCGGCCGCAGTACCGTCCTGAACCTGCCGCCCGATGTCCGCAGCGACCTCCGGGGGCTGCTGGACGGCAGATTCGAGGAGCTCGCGCGGCAGGCCGGTTCGGAACTGGCGCGGTGGACGGAGGCGAGGGCTCGGGCGGACCATGTGCGGATGGTCCAGGCTGGCGTCCCTGCCGGTGACGCGGTTTCCGAAGTCGCATGCCGCAGAGACGAGCTGGTTCGCGACATCGCCGCCCTTGAGGCCGGCTACGCGGCGAAGCAGGGCGAGATCGACCGCTTGTACCGGGACGTCGAGCGCGGCGAACAGGCACTTTCGCGCCTTGTCGAGGCCGACGCGAGGGCGGAGGGCCGGCGCCAGGACCGCGTCCGCGTCCTCCGGCACGCGGTGCGTGTTCGGACGACGCTCGGAATGTTCCGCAAGGCCGTGATCGTGCGACATGTTCGCAAGATCGAGCAGCTAGTCCTGGAGAGCTACCAGCAGTTGCTCCGCAAAGCGTCTCTCGTGACCAGCCTCGAGATCGATCCGGAAACCTTCGCCCTCACGCTGTACGCGCGGGACGGGTGCGAGTTGAGCGCCGAGAGGCTGTCCGCCGGCGAGCGCCAGCTACTGGCGATCGCCTTGTTGTGGGGACTCGCGAAGACCTCCGGGCGCCCCTTGCCGACCGCTATCGACACGCCGCTCGGGCGCCTGGATGCCGGACACCGGACGCATCTCGTGGAGCGGTATTTTCCCTTCGCCAGCCATCAAGTCCTGCTGTTCTCCACGGACGAGGAGATCGTCGGCGCGCACCTGGAGAAACTCCGGCCCTTCATCGGCCGCAGCTATCGCCTCGCCTACGACGACACCAGCGGCAGCACCAGGATCGAGGAAGGGTACTTCGATGGAGCGGAGGCGACGTGATGGCGATCGACACCGTCAGGGTCTCGCGGCGGGCGAAGGACCAGCTCATCAAGCTCAAGCGCGTGACCGGAATCCAGCACTGGAACGTGCTGTGCCGCTGGGGTTTCTGCCTGTCGCTTTCGGAACCGGGTGTCCCGCCGGCGACCGAGATCCCGTTGGACAGCAACGTCGAGATGAGCTGGCGGGTGTTCGGAGGCCGCCACGCCGACCTCTACATGGCACTCCTGAAGGAGCGGTTGTGCCGCGATGCTCTTCCCATCGATCCCGAAACTGTCTCCCAGCAGTTTCGCCTGCACTTGCATCGCGGGATCTCGTATCTCGCGGATGGCCGCAAGATACGCGGGATCGACGATCTCATCTCTCCAGCCGTTGCTTCCGGCGAGTGTCGGGAAGACGCCCGCGGCGTCTTGTCTGGCCCGATCCCGGAAGTGGCCAAGGGGTAAGCCAGTTCCGCCGCGACAACGCAAACGCATTTGGCCGTCGCCAAGGCATGAATCCGTTTTCTTGAGATCGGATCGCTGTCGATCCATGTCCTGGCGGTCCTCGGCCCTCGGCCCCGGCCCCGGCCCCGGCTCCACCGTGCTGTTGGCCGCGTTGCGGCCGGGGCGCTCGCCCTCGGATGCGTGCTCGGGCTCTACCCGGAGGTCTCGCAGGGTGCGCGACCGGACGTCATCCTCGCCCCGCTCGTGCCGGGGGGTCGCACTCCGGATCGTGGTCGAGCCGCTCGGGCTGCGATTCTCATCGGCTCGCTGGTGGCGATGAGCAAGGACAACCTGAAGGCGCGCCTCGCCTACTCCACCATCAGCCAGCTCTCCTACGTGGTGCTGGGGGCGGTGCTGGCGAGCGCGTGGGGGACGGTGGGCGCGGCGCTGCACATCGTGATGCATACGTTCGGGAAGATCACGCTGTTCTTCTGCTCCTCTCTCTCCCTGCTATGATCATGGCAGAAGACACTTACTGATTCGCGATTCCTGTCCAACCGATGGGGTCCACTTCTGTCATCGCTACACTGAACTCTTCTTTCGCCAGTGAGATATTGTCCAAGCCATGTGGTGGGTCGGTCAGGCTGTAGTGGGACTTGGAAAACCACATCGAGAATCCGATATATACCAGATAGCAAATCCCGATCCATTTTATTGTGAGAAATACGGAATTCGATGTCGTTATGATTGCACCAAGTCCTGCCGAGACGAGGAGCAGCATCAAGGAAAATGCAAAAAAGCGCCCGATCAGACTGAATACCGTCGGGTAAAAACCAGCCGATGCGCCATGTGACAATGAAAGAATATTGTTTGCGCCAGGAGAAATGGCCACGACAAAAGCGGCGGGCAGAAAAATCGACAACTGATATGGTGTCAACATCGACTGCTATCCATAGTCGGAGGACAAGTCCGCGTCAAGCCACTACGCGGTGGCGGCGACCGGCTGCGGGTTGGCGACCGGCGCGTACCGTAACACGCTGAACACCGAGGAATCGATCCTGACGGTCGAGGCCGCCGAAATCCGGGGAGGCGTCTGTCGATCGTGAAAACCCGACCGCAAGCCGTGACCGTCGCCGGCGAGACGTGTGCCGTCGTGCCCTTGCGCTTCCATGACGACGGTCCCCGCGAGGCCCTCGACGACGCTGCCGAACGATGCGCTGGATGCGGGTGAGCGGAGGCCGGCGGTGCTGCCGATCGTGCTCTGCAACGATGAGGCGCGGTGGCGGGCGGCGGTGGCGGTGGGGGAGTTGATTGTGCCGGTGGGATCGGAGTTGGCGCCTTACCAGCCGTCGCAGCGTTACCACGTGGTTGACGAGCGTCACACTGGGGCAGAGGATTTGCCGGCATCGAACCTGACGGCGGCGGTGTTGGGGTTGGAGCAGAGCCGCACGCCGGGGGACGTGGTGCGGGTGGCGGGGCTGCTGGTGGAGTGGATGCGTGACCCGCGTGACGATGGATTGAAGCGCGCGTTCGCGGACTGGGCGCGGCAGATGGCCGAAGGGTTCGTGCCTGGCGATGCGGCGTTGCCGGCGGTGCGGACATTGGAGGGTGTGAGGATGAATACCTTGACATTGATCACCCAACTTGTTCAATTCGCAGCTCCGTTTTCAACACACTCGATCACAAGGGCGTCAAAGTCTCCGTCCAGCCTGGAAGGGAGGATGCGCATGAAACGTCCATGTCTTGCTGTTCTCTGACCTTCACCCGACCGAGACGGCGCGTGCGTATTCCAGAAACAGATCGGTCACCGGAATATCCACTTCCAGCTACGATCTGGTCACCGGGGTTCCCGGCCTCGGCATCACCGGCGTGCCCACCCCCGGGCAGAAAATGGTGGTGACGCTCCGGCACGACGGCAGCGACGCCTCCCCTGCCTTGGAAATTCCGGCGCTTGGGGCGAAAGGCGGATAACGTAACGTGAGCAAGGGGAAAATCGCGGTCGTCGCGCTCATCGTGGTGTTCGTCGCCGCGTTTCTCGCGTTCGACCTCGGCCGCTATCTCGATCTCGATTACCTCAAGTCGCGTCAGGCGGACATCGACGCCCTCTACCGCGAATACCCCGTGGCGTCGCTGGCCGCATACTTCGCCGCCTACGTCGCGATCACCGGGCTGTCCCTGCCCGGCGCCGCCATCCTGACCCTCGCCGGCGGGGCGGTGTTCGGGCTGCTGTGGGGGAGCGTCGCCGTCTCCTTCGCATCGACCCTCGGCGCCACCGTCGCGTTCATGGTCTCGCGCTACCTCCTGCGGGACGGGATCCAGCGGCGCTACGGAGATCGGCTGAAGGCGATCAACGCCGGGGTGGAGCGGGACGGGGCGTTCTACCTGTTCACCATGCGGCTGGTGCCGGCCTTCCCGTTCTTCGTCGTCAACCTGGTCATGGGCCTCACGCCGATGCGCACCCTCACGTTCGCGCTCGTGAGCCAGCTCGGAATGCTGCCGGGAACCATCGTCTTCGTGAACGCCGGCACCCAGCTCGCGCGCATCGACTCGCTCCAGGGGATCCTCTCTCCCGCCCTCATCGGCTCCTTCGTGCTCCTCGGGATCTTTCCCTTCGTCGCGAGGCGGGTGGTGGACGCGGTGAAGGCGCGGCGGGCCTTCGCCGGCTGGAGCCGTCCGGCGCGTTTCGAGCGCGACCTCGTGGTCGTCGGCGCGGGCTCGGCCGGCCTCGTCAGCGCCTACGTCGCCGCGATGGTCAGGGCAAAGGTCACCCTCGTCGAGCGCCACCGCATGGGCGGAGACTGCCTGAACACCGGCTGCGTGCCGTCCAAGGCGCTGATCCGTTCGGCCAGACTCCTCCACCAGGCGAGGCACGCGGACCGCTACGGGCTCGAGCCGGCGGCGCTGGGCGTCGATTTCGCGCGGGTGATGGATCGGGTCCACGGGGTGATCGCCGCCATCGAGCCGCACGACTCGGTCGAGCGCTACACCGCGCTGGGCGTGGACTGCGTCGAGGGCGAGGCGACGATCACCTCCCCGTGGACGGTGCGGGTCGGCGAGCGGACGATCACCACCCGCAACGTGATCGTCGCGGCGGGGGCGCGGCCCTTCGTCCCCCCCATCCCGGGCATCGAGGACACCGGCTACCTCACCTCGGACACGCTGTGGGGGTTGCGCGAGCTGCCGCCGCGCCTGGTGGTGCTGGGCGGCGGGCCGATCGGGAGCGAGCTGGCCCAGTGCTTCGCGCGCCTCGGGTCGAAGGTGACCCAGGTGGAGATGCTGCCGCGGATCCTGGCCCGGGAGGACCCGGAGATCTCGGACATGGTGATGCGCCGGTTCGTCGAGGAGGGCATCGACGTGAAGACCGGGCACCGCGCGAAGGAATTCGTGGTGCGCGGCGGTGAGAAGCGCCTCGTCTGCGAGCATGGGGGGGAGGAGACGGAGATCGCGTTCGATCAAGTGATCGTCGCGGTCGGCCGTGCGGCGAACGTCGCCGGCTACGGCCTGGAGGAACTGGGCGTCGAGGTCTCGGACCGCCGGACCGTCGCGGTGAACGAATACCTCCAGACCAACGTCCCCAACGTCTTCGCCTGCGGCGACGTGGCCGGCCCGTACCAGTTCACCCACGTCTCCGCGCACCAGGCGTGGTACGCCACCGTCAACGCGCTGTTCGGCGCGTTCCGCCGGTTCCGGGTCGACTACACGGTGATCCCCTGGGCGACGTTCACGGACCCGGAGGTGGCCCGGGTGGGGTTGAACGAGCTGGAGGCGAAGGAGCGCGGCATCGACCACGAGGTCACGGTGTACGGCATCGACGACCTGGACCGGGCCATCGCCGACGGCGAAGCGCACGGCCTCGTCAAGGTGCTGACGGTGCCGGGAAAGGACCGCATCCTCGGAGCCACCATCGCCGGGGAGCACGCCGGGGATCTCATCACGGAGTTCGTCGCGGCGATGCGCCACGGGTTCGGCCTGAACAGGATCCTCTCCACCATCCACATCTACCCGACGCTGGCGGAGGCGAACAAGTACGCGGCCGGGGAGTGGAAGCGCGCCCACAAGCCGGAACGCCTGCTGCGCATCGTCGAGCGCTACCACGCCTGGCGCCGCGGGGGCGGGTGAACCGCGCGGCTCGCGTTGCTGCCGGATCGCAGGGGACTTCCGTTCGTGACGGCGTGCCGCCGATGATCCGGCGCGGCACACGGCGTGGACCCATACTTTTCGTGCAGTGCCCGGAATCCATCATCGGTGCCGTCGATGATCCGGTCCGGCGCACGGCATGGACGGCACGTTCCGGAATCGACGGTTCGGCACGCCGCCCTGCCTGCATCCGGGTCGGGAGCCGCACCGATTCGTCCCGATCCGCACCCGTGAAACACCCGTGACGATCATCCGGTTCCCGGTGGAGCGCATCCCGTGATCCGGCTCGACGGCGTCGAGCTGCGCCGCGGCGGCGCGCAGGTGCTCGGGGACGCGAGCCTGGCGATCCGGCGCCGGTGGAAGGTCGGGGTGGTGGGGACGAACGGCGCCGGCAAGTCCAGCCTCCTCGCGCTGCTGCTCGGGGAGCTGGAGCCCGATCGGGGCGAAGTCGAGCTGCCCGCCGGCATCGCGGTGGCGACGGTGGCCCAGGAGGCGCCGGGCGGCGACGTCCCCCTCATCGACTACGTGGTCTCCGGCGATCCGCGCATCGCGGCGATCCGCGCCCGGCTCGCGGATGCCGGGGCGCGCGGGGACGCCGCGGCCGAGGCGGCGGCGCACGCCGATCTGGAAGCCGTCCACGGCTACGCCGCGGAAGCCGCCGCGAGCCGCGTCCTGCGCGGGCTCGGCTTCGCGCCGGACGACGGGCCGCGGCGGCTGGACACCCTCTCCGGAGGTTGGAGGATGCGCGCCGCGCTCGCCCGCACCCTCGTCACCCCCTCGGATCTCCTCCTGCTCGACGAGCCCACGAACCACCTCGACCTCGATGCGGTGGTCTGGCTGGAAGGCTGGCTGCGGCGCTACGCCGGGACCCTGCTGCTCATCTCCCACGACCGGGAGTTCCTCGATCCCGTCGTGGACCACGTCGCCTTGGTCATCGGCGGCCGGATCTCCCTCTACACCGGGAACTACAGCGCGTTCGAACGGCTGCGCGCCGTCGAGATCGAGCACTCGCGCCGGGCCGCCGACCGCCAGCGGCGCGAGCGTGCGCGGGTCCGGGCGTTCGTCGACCGTTTCCGCTACAAGGCGAGCAAGGCGCGGCAGGCCCAGAGCCGGCTCAAGGCGCTGGAGCGGATGCAGGCGGTGGCGCCCGTTCCGGTGGAGAGGCGCTTCGCCTTCGAGTTCCTCGAACCGGAGCGCTCGCCCCGGCCGGTGGTGAAGCTGGAGGCGGCGTCGTTCGGATACGGCGGCCCCCACGTGCTGCACGAGGTGTCGATGGCCCTGGCCCCCGGGGACCGCGTGGCCCTGCTCGGGGCGAACGGAACGGGCAAGTCCACCCTGATGCGCGGCATCGCAGGGCGTATCGCGCCGGGCGCCGGTGCGGTCGAGCGCTCGCCCGATGCGAAGATCGGGTATTTCGCCCAGCACCGGCTCGATCAGCTCGACCCGCACCGTACCCCGCTGGAGCTGGCGCGGGCCGCCGCGCCCGGGGTGCGGGAGCAGGAGATGCGCGACTTCCTCGGCGGGTTCGGGTTCGGGGCTGCGCCGGCGACGAGCCACGTCGCGCCGCTGTCCGGCGGCGAGAAGACCCGCCTCGCGCTGGCGCTGCTGGTCCTGGAGCGTCCCAACCTGCTCCTGCTCGACGAGCCGACGAACCATCTCGACCTCGACATGCGTGAATCCCTCGCGCTGGCGTTGCAGTCGTACTCCGGCGCGCTCGTCCTGGTCTCCCACGATCGCCACCTGTTGCGGCTGGTGAGCGATTCCCTCTGGCTCGTCGCGGGTGCGCGCACCGCACCCTTCGAGGGCGACCTCGACGACTATCGGCGCTGGCTGTCGGAACGTCCCGCAGCGGCGCGCGGCCGGGATATGGCGGCGAGATCACGTCCTTCGGGCACGGAGGCGGAGAGCGGTTCGGACAAGGTGTCGGGCTCAAGCCTTTCGGACACGGTGGCGGCGGGCAGCCCGGATACGGTGAAGGAATCACGTTCTCCGGACGTGGTGGCGACGCGCGGCCGGGGCACGGCGGCGCGGGCGGGCGGAGAGCGCCTGCCTCCGGCCGGGGCGGATCTGCTCGATGGCCCGCCCCCGCCCGGCGAATCGCGATCCGGTGGTATGACGCCGGCGGACGCCGCGGCGCCGGACCGGCGCGAGCGCCGTCGGCTGGCGGCGGAGGAACGGCGCCGGATCGCCCCGCTCAGGCGCGAGATCGATTTGCTGGAGCGCCGATTGGCCGCTCTGGGTGAGGAGCGGGCGTCGATCGAGGCGACCCTGGCAGATACCGCCGTCTACGACGATGCGCAACGCCCGTGGCTGCGTGGGCTGCTCGTGCGCCGCGGACAGCTCGACGCGGAGATCGCGGAAGTCGAATCGCTCTGGCTCGAAAAGAGCGAGCAACTCGACGCGGTGCATGGATCCGCGGCGGGACCGCCACCCGGAGCAGAGCAGCATGGCCGGGATGACCAGATGTAGACGGATCGTAAGAAAGTCTTGACCATTCGACGATGCCATCGATAACGGCAGGTCCTCCGGCGGACCTCGGGAAGCTCCGCCTGATCGTGGAGTCCACCCGCATCGGGCTCGCCTACGCATACGACCGCCAGTTCGCGATCAGCCTGTCCGGCATCCGCACGCTGCCCCACCAGATCGAGGCAGTCTATCTGAAGATGCTGCCGCAGCCCTGGCTGCGCTTCCTGCTCGCCGACGATCCGGGGGCGGGAAAGACGATCATGACCGGGCTCTTCGTCAAGGAGCTCAAGCTCCCTACGGGGAATTTTCGGTGCCCGGGGTCCTGAGGCGGTACTTGCTGCCCGAGAGGTTACGGGTTACAGTCCGTACTCCCAAGTAACCGAGGGAACCAGATGATAGTGAGTCTCAAATCCAAGAAACTTGAGCGAGCGTTCGAGAACGACGATCAGCGAGGGCTTCCACGGGGCAAGGTGGACAAGATCAAGCGTATTCTGGCGCGGCTTGATGAGATCACCCAACCGAGTCAAATGAATCTGCCCGGCTTTGGTCTGCATCCGCTCAAGGGTAATCGGGCGGGGCAGTGGTCGGTGGAGGTGTCCGGGAACTGGCGCATCGTCTTCCGCGTTGAAGAAGGGAATGTCCATGAAGTAGATCTTATCGATTATCACGGAAAGTGAGCCTTAAACCTCAAATCTCATGAAGTTTCCACACGGTTTCAGCCTGTGTCTCGACCTCACTCAAGGTGAGGTCGAGCCATACGGCACCGGACACCCGTCGAGCCTGTCAATTCAGGGTGAAAGCACGATCATGCACAAAATTCGTTACGACTGCGGGATGAATATGGAAACGACTTACCTATACAGCTATACCTATACAGCTATAGGAGAATTGAACAATGATGAAGAATCCGCCTCATCCTGGCCTGTCCGTGCGCTACGATTGCCTGGAGCCGTTGGGACTGAGCGTGACGGAGGCAGCCAGGAAGTTGGGGGTCAGCCGCAAGCAGCTCTCCGAGCTGGTGAACGCCCGCTCCGGCATCTCCCCGGAGATGGCGATCCGCCTCGACAAGGCGTTCGGCGGGGGGGCGGATACCTGGTTCCGGATGCAGGCCGCCTACGATCTTGCCCAAGCGATGAAGAAGGCCGATCACATCCGGATCGAGCGGATCACCGGCGAGCCCGTAGCGGTCTGAGTCGAATGCCCGATCAGGCGCGGACGGAAGCGAGGCTGGGGCGCGGGTTGGCGTTCTCGAGCAGGACGTAGCGGGCGCGCACCGACATGAGCAGGGGCAAGACTTCGCCCATGCCGATGCCGCGGACGTGGGGGCCTTCGCAGTTGCCCCTCGTCCGCCCCCCGCGACCGATCGAAGCGGGTGACTTCGACGCCCTCTGGCGTCACGGTAGCTACTCGGAGCCCTTCCTCAAGCGCGGTACGCGCTTCAGCCGCCGCTGGCAATCGCTTCGTTTCGGACAGTTGGCCAAGGAAGAGGTCCGCGATCCGGCGCAGGTCCGGCAACTCGACCAGGTTCACTACTGCTTGTTCCCAAGGATTGGCGGCGCAAGATCTATGGCCCAATCTTCGAGTTGGCTCACGTCAAGGCCGGCATGGTCGAGGAGCGTGATCAACTCCTCCTGGCGGGGTTGGCCGAAGGCGACACGATAGGCGGCAAGCTGGCGCTTCAGCCGCTTGAATGCATCGACTTCCGTCGTGTATGGGAGCAGCGGGACATGGCGCTCAACGCGGTGCTCGCCATAGGCGATCCACTGTGGGACGAGGCCATCTTCGTGTTCGTCGTCCGCTTGCGCCGCCCGCTCGGCAAGCTCAAAGATCAACCTCCAGATGTCATCGCCGGATTGCCAGGACGCGAGGGCGTTCCGGCCGTTGGCGGCGGCGACGTTGCGGCGGACGGCGTGCCCCTTGTACCGATGGATACGGCCCTCTCGCTGTTCGAGATCGACCGGATTGCCCGGAAGATTCCAGTGGACCAGTCGGTGGCACCAGGGGTGGAAGTCGAGCCCCTCCTGACCGATGGACGTACTGGTCAGGACAAACGGACGGAAAGGACTGTTGAAGGCCGCTCTCACCGCGTCCTGGCTGATGTGCTGATTATCTTCAGTGCGAACGTGGCCGAAACGCAGAGCGAACACAGTGCGAATACGGATTTCTTCCGGACCATCAGCGTCTCGGTTCCGGGCTCGGAAGAACCGCGCATGAACGCGTGATCGCGTGGGCTGCACACTCTGCGTGAGCTTTCGTGCGCACACGGTGGCGATCTCTTCGGCGCCCGTTTCCTCGGACCAGGCGTGCTGTTCCCACAGCAGGTGCCACTGTTCGTCAAGCACCGCCTGCAAGTTGCCTTGCTGACAATAGCGGAGCACCAAGCGCCAGTAATAGGCTTCGTCGTGCGAAGCACCGGCTTCGGAGGCGAGCTGGCGGATCAGAGAAATCACGGCCGGCTGGTTGAAGAGGCTCCAGAATGCGTCGGCCATCTTCTTTGCAAGCTCCCGCCGCGCGTCGTCGCCGACACCCGTTGACGCTTTCAGGCAACGCAATGCAAGGATTGCCGGAGATCCGAGAGCAACCTCGGTGAGCAGTTCGGCCAAGTTCGGAGGCCGGCGGCCGAGCTGGCATGGCTGCAATTCGAGGAGATCGTCGAGATACTTGTCGAAGACTTCGGGGTTGGGTCTCGGGAACGGCTTGCCATTTTCCCGAGCCGGCAACTCAGAATCCTTCCACGCTTGCAGGAACGTGCGCAGTGTCGGGTCCAGCACCAATGGCGCCGCCCACTCCCAACGATCATCGATCTCACCGTTCCGAGGGTCGTGCAATCGGGGATCCGCCAGGAGCCCCTCGACTCGCTCGCGGACCCAGCCCCGGCGATCCTGTCCCGCTGGTGCTTCCAGAGGATGTGCCAGGTCCGCCAGCGGCAGACACGGCATGAGGAGCAGCAACAGGCGATGGCGGGACCGGATTCCGGTTGCCGACTGCGTGAGTCTGAGCAGTGGCCCCTGTTGTTTCGCGGGATCCTGGTAGGACTTGAGCCGGCCACCGACCATCCTCCGTTCCGCCTCGTAGCTCAGAACGGCGCTGACTACATCGGGCACCACGTTCCAAGCCGAGAACAGCAAGGTCTTGGTGATGGTTCCCTTGCCCTTGAACGGTCCTTCCAGCGGCCAATAGGGCAGCGTGGGAGGTACCCAGAGCAGTCGCCACAGTCCTGCGTCGAGCAGGTCGTGCACCATGCTGCGCAGCTTGGCATTACCCGGGTCGAGTGCAGACCATTCATGCAACGCCTCAGCGCTCAGGAAGGCGTGAGCATGCTGGCGGAACACATCGGTCACTTTATCCGGCGACTGTTCGAGTGTCTCATCAAGACGCTCGTTGAATTTGTAGCCGTGCATGAAGTGGGCGAGGTAGGGCGCAGACTTCCAGAGCGCCATGGGGTCTCGGTCGCCTACCGCGCGGAACAGCGCATCGGCGGCGAGATACTGCCGCACGTCGGCCGGCATGAGTGTGGAGGTCGGCCGGTATTCCACCACCATCGCGTCCCGTTTGTTGCTGGCGGTGACACGTTCGGTGCGGGTCATGATGGTTCGCAGGGCAGCTTCGACTTCACCCTTGGCGGTTTTGATCGTTTCGATCGAGTCGGGTTCGCCAGCCGCAGCGCGCTTGAGCGCCTCGCCGAAACGGGAGAGCCGGCGCCTTGCCTTTTCGACGCGGGCTTCGTCTTCATCGAACAGGAACCGCGTAGTAGCCAGGAAGTCCTCGTAGTGATCCTCGTTCTCGATTTCGGCATCCGCGGTGTAGAGCTTGTACGGCGTTGCGGAAAGCAACAGAGTGCGCACCGGATCGCCGTCGGAATTCCTGGCCCGGAACAGCTCTCGGGCCAGCTCGGCCGCGGGACCTCGACGCTCTTCCCGTGTTTCGAGCAACATCTTGAAACGCTGAAATTCGTCGAGAATGACGAGATCGGGCTCCAGCGCTTGAACGCATACTTCGGCCAGCAACCGGCGCAGCTTGGCAATTACCATGTCTCGCCGCCGTCCAGCCTCGTCCGGCCATGGCGACCGATGGCGGTAGAACCAAGTGTCGAAGAGTTCGTCCAATTCACGCCGGAGCTCGGTTTGTCTTCCGAACGCTATATGGAAGCGCTTCGTGATCTCCGGGTCGAGCGGAATACGGCCGTTATTCAGCCCTCGTCGCCAACCGTCCTTTTTCTTGATCCAGCCCTGCAACAGATTCATCAACGCCGTACGTCGCCGTCGAGAGAAGCAGGGTACAAGCAGGTGGAACAACACTTCTCGTTCACGCCGTTGACCGGAGGAATGTCCCATGTTGAACGACGTTCCCGGTGTGAAGCTGACGAAGTTCAACTTGTTGTTCGCGAGTCCAGGGTTCCCGTCCTGGGGCGCGAGCTCCGTCACCAGCATGGTAAGGCGGGTCGCCAGCGGGAACGCCTGCTCGCCCGCACCACTCACCTGAAGCTTGTGAAGGTTGGCGCGGGCGATGCTGGAGTTGCTGCAGATGTAGATGATGTCGATCCGTTCGACGTCATCCCAGAGATGATCGATGGCGCGGGCGATGATGCCGCGTGCGACCAGCGTCTTGCCGAGTCCGACTTCGTCGGCTACGAGGAAACGTGCGGTGCCGTCTTTTGCGATGAACAGGCGGTGGAATGCATGCTCTACCGTACGACGCTGAAACGGTTTGAGCGGCTTCAGGAGCTCATCGACGCAGGGTCGGTTCAAGATGGATTTCCCTCCCGGAGCGTTTCTTCCACCGCCGACCAGACGGCAAACAGGTCGTCAGGGACGACCTTTCGTCCTTCCTCCGCCTTGCGGAGATCGCCGATCAGCCGGCGTACGGGCTTCAGGCGCTCCGGATCGCGTGCGGCGGCGCGCACCAGATCCTCAAGCAGCGTCTCTCCGGCAAATCCTTCTCCCCAGGGGCCACCCCCACTGCCATCGCCCCCGCTCATCGCCCAACCGACCATGCCGTCGAGCCCTCCCAGCAGCGCCCGCAGGAAGCGCAGAAGGCGATCGGGAGTGTCGATCAGGATTCTGAGTACCTGATGCAGACGGTCATCGGGCATTCCGCTCGCGGGAAGCCGCAAGGTCATGCGAATGTCGTCCACCCCTCGGACCGGTACACGCAAACGGAAAGCGGCAAAGGCGGTCAGTCGGGTGAGGGGCAACGTCCAACTCGATGGCAAGTCGAGCGGGCGAGCCTGCTCTTCGGGAACGGAGATCGGCCACGCTACGGCTTCGACGCCGTCAGGCAGCGTGATCCGACCCTTGAGCGTCCAGGTCCAGGACTCGTCTGCGCACGAGCAGACCACCGTCAGTTCAGCGGCTATCAGAGCGGCACGAGCTTCCTCGAGCCGCTTGTGTGCTTGAACCACGTCATCGCCCTCGGGCTCTCGATTGTTCTTGCGGTATGGCGTACACAGACCTTCGAACCCGGATTCGAGAAAGCGATCGATACCGTAGCCGCGATTGCTGGTTCTGCGTCCCCGGCGTCCGGTGACAGAGGCCATCATCTCGACGTTGTTACCGGTGAACGCGGCCGCAGTGAGGTTTGCCGAGCCGACGAACCATGTGACGTCCCACCCATGCTCTACGGCGATGACCTTGGCATGCAGCCCGGTTGGACTGGCGCCGGCACCGTCCTCCGGCTCCTCCTGAGCGGCGTCCGACAGGACGAAGATCTGTTCCCAGGCATCCAGGGTGTCATCAGGCAGCTTGTCCAACTCCTCCTGGCGGCTTACAAGCCTGCATGCCTCTTTGCCTGCACCAATGAGCGCGTCGAGCGCCGTGCGGTTGACGAAGGGCGCAATGGCCAGGATGCGGGACCCGCCGGGCAGCGGGCGCCAGGGGCGCTGCCGTCGTGACAATCCGAACAAGTGAAACTCGACGGGAGCCACGAATCCCTCGGGGCTTGGAAACCGGGTCCGTCCGGTCTCTTCGGCCAACGCACTTATTCGCTCCGCAACTCGCGGCTCCAATTCTTCAGTGGCCAGACCCGGCAGCTTTTGCAGGAGATCGCTCAGCGGCCGGCTCGGCCTTGCTCTCCGTCTGCCCATCGGCGAGGCTTCGCTCGCCAGCGCAACATCCCAGGAGCGGTCGAAGGTCAGGTTCCTCGACAGGATCGCCACCCGCAACAGCGGGGGTTCGCCGTCGGCCATGAATCGGGCAACCCAGACCTTGGGGTGAAATACACCGCCGTTGGGGGCACGTACGGGATGCACGCTCGATTCGAGCATCGCGTACAGCGCTCTTTCCTTGCCGGGAATCGCGATACCGGTCTCGTCGACGAAGACGTGAATGCGGTCACCGGCCTCCCGTAGCGCCTGGGTCAGCAACAACGGGTCGGCCAGCATGTCCTCCATCCCCTCGTCCGCGTGAGCCAATACCCCGAGGGGTAGCGCCAGCAGCGCTTCCAGGTCCAGGGTGTAGGTGGTCAGCACGGCAAGATCGAGGCGGTGGCCCGGGGGCGGCCGGAGCAGATCGAAGGCGACGGTGCGGGCGTCGGGGGAAAGCATCAGGCGGCGAGCCCTCGATGCAGATCGATCAGGAGTTGCCGGACGCGAATCCAGCGGAAGTCCATACGGACGACGCCGGCACGTCCGTTCCAGTCCAGCAGGCGGTTCGGGTTCACGAGCCGCGCCCGGGCGCCTTTGAGTCGGTACTCGCGATCCTCGACCAGCCTGCGTAGCCGCTCGTCGTCAGCCACGGTATCGGGGCTCGTTTCGGTAATCCGCCTCGACCAAGCTTCGACAAAACGGTGTTGCGGACCGGGCACACGGCCTCCACAACACGCGACGAAGTCCCATAGTACATGCGGCTCGTAGACATCCTCTCCGGCCTCACTGGCCGCCCACTCGGCAAGCTCCGCCCGGTACCGGTCGATCAACTCGCCGTCGCCGCCGTGGTCGGCATGGCGGCGTTCCGCGAGCAGCAGATTGTAGAGCAGTGGTATTCCCTGGACATGGAGAGAGAACCTCCGCGCCAATTCCACGGTGTCGCGAACTTTCCCGCTCGCTCGTCCTGCATCGGGGTCGTCCCAGAAGCATTTCGCCGGCGCATCCGAACCCTTGCGAGCCAACCACGCGAGCAAGGTGCCCTTGCACTGTTCCTCCAGGCGTCCTCGGAGGAAATCCGCCTCATCCGGCGTCAGTGCGAACGATGCCTCTTGAGGAAACGACGCTGGCGGATCGGGTAGCCGCAGATGCCAGTTCGGCTGCCGGGTCCAGACTACGCCGGGGTCGTCGGGCCGTCCGGCGGCGTTGTGACCGTCCGCAAGCCTCGTGAAGTTCGTGTGGTACCAGCCTTGGCTCTGCCGATGCCGGAAGATGCCCCACCGCACGAGGGCTGACCAGTAGACGGAACTCGGTAGCCGCGCCAGTGAGTCGCGAGCGCGTACTCCGATTACTCCCTCGGCGTCCTGGCCGTGCGCGAGTGATCCGATCAGATCCGTCTCTGCCTTCCGCGCTTGTCGGGCCACATCGGCCGAGTGGATTTTCCGAGACTCCAATCGCCGGTACATCCAAGGTATGAACAGCACGTACCGCAACCGGGTCTGGATGTACGACGTGCCGGGAAACAGCGCATCCGACAGGATGTCCCGCAAGCTCCCGAGTCCCATCTCGTCGACCGTGCCCTGTTCTTTGAACAGGTCCAGTACTCGCCGCATCTTGTCTCGGTCACTCGCCGTCAGATCGAGCCAGGTCAGTGTCGGTTCCATCACGGCGTTCTCGGAGCGAAAGCGTCCAGCTTGCGTCCGGTCCGCTCGCTATTCAATGCAGCCCGTTGCGTGAGATGGCATAACACCCGCTTCACCTCCCCGCCAGCGCATGGGAGCGGACGAGCGCCACGATCCCCCGCATCTCCGGCGGCGGCGGAGAATCCGGCGCCGAGACCAACCAGGCGTGGATGTCCTGATCCGGTTCCCCGAGCAGGCGTTCCAGCGCATCCAACTCTCGATCGTCGAGCCGGTGCAGGGCGCTGCCGGCGAAACGTTCGAGAGCGATTCCCTCTGGCTCGTCGCGGGTGCGCGCACCGCACCCTTCGAGGGCGACCTCGACGACTACCGGCGCTGGCTGTCGGAGCGTCCCGCGGCGGCGCGCAGCCGGGATATGGCGGCGGGCTCACGTCCTTCGGGCACGGAGGCGGAGAGCGGTTCGGACAAGGTGTCGGGCTCAAGCCTTTCGGACACGGTGGCGGGGGGCGGCCGGGACAAGATGGCGGGCTCAAGTCCTTCGGACACGGTGGCGGCGGGCAGCTCGGATACGGTGAAGGAATCACGTTCTCCGGACGTGGTGGCGACGCGCGGCCGGGGCACGGCGGCGCGGGCGGGCGGAGAGCGCCTGCCTCCGGCCGGGGCGGATCTGCTCGATGGCCCGCCCCCGCCCGGCGAATCGCGATCCGGTGGTATGACGCCGGCGGACGCCGCGGCGCCGGACCGGCGCGAGCGCCGTCGGCTGGCGGCGGAGGAACGGCGCCGGATCGCCCCGCTCAGGCGCGAGATCGATTTGCTGGAGCGCCGATCGGCTACCCTGGAAGACGAGCGGGCGTCGATCGAGGCGACCCTGGCCGACGTCACGGTCTACGACGATGCGCAACGCCCGCGGCTGCGCGCGCTGCTCGTGCGGCGCGGGCGCCTGGACGTGGAGATCGCGGAAGTCGAATCGCTCTGGCTCGAAAAGAGCGAGCAACTCGACGCGATGCGCGGGCTCGCGGCCTGCGCGTCACAAGGGGCGGAGTAGCGCCAGCTTCCGGCCGGGGGATGCGGAAAGCCCCCCACATCCGAACAGGGCGGCATTGCGCCTGCCGGATCGAACTGTCCAACGCTATGTGAGCATGAAAGGGCGCTGAGTCCTCTACACCTGGAGGATGATCGTGACAATTCACACCGAGCGCTTGCGCACAATGGAGCAGGTTCGGGCCTTCGTGGAGGGTTCGGGGCCTGTGGACCACCAGCCCGAGGATCGCCGATCCGCGTACGAGTTCGTACGCCGCACGCTGGTGAGATTCGACTATCCCCTCCCTCGCGTGCGCTGACCTCACATGCCCTGATGCCCGGCGAGCTTGCGCTCCCACGCCAGCGAGGTGGCGGCGATGGTGTCGAGGTCGTCGAACCTCGGGGTCCAGTCCAGCGCATCCCGGATCCGCTCCGTGCCCGCGACCAGGCTCGGCGGATCACCCGCGCGCCGCGGGGCGTCGCGTGCGTCGATCGGGGCGCCGGCGGCCCGCTCCACCGCCTGAATGACTTCGCGCACGCTGTAGCCGTGGCCGTAGCCGCAGTTCAGGGTGAGCGATCCGCCGCCCTCTTCGAGCCGGCGCAACGCCCGGAGGTGCGCACCGGCCAGATCCTCGACGTGGATGTAGTCCCTCACGCAGGTGCCGTCGGGGGTGGGGTAGTCGGTGCCGTACACGAACATGTGGTCGCGCTTCCCGGCCGCGACCTCGCACGCCACCTTCGTGAGCAGGGTGGCGTCCGGCGTCGACTGGCCGATCCGCCCCTCCGGGTCGCTGCCCGCGACGTTGAAGTAACGCAGGGTGACGTGGCGCAGATCGGTCGCGGCGGAGACGTCGGCCAGCATCCGCTCCGTCATCAGCTTCGACGAGCCGTAGGGGTTGATGGGGTTCGCCGGCGTCTCCTCGCCGATGAGGACGGCTTGCGGGGCGCCGTACACCGCCGCGGTCGAGGAGAAGATGAAGTGCTCCACGCCGGCCTCCACGCAGCACTCGATGAGGGTGCGGGAGGCGCAGGTGTTGTTGCGGTAGTACGGGAGCGGGTTCGCCACCGATTCGGGGACGACGGTCTTCGCGGCGAAGTGCAGCACCGAGCGCACCGAGAACTTCCGGAGCAGGTCGAGCACCAGTGCATGGTCGCCGGTGTCGCCGACCACGAGGTCGCCGTGGAGCACGGCGTCACGCACGCCCTTGCCCAGATCGTCGAGCACGACGACCCCGTAACCGTTCTCCCCGAGCTGCCGGACGACGTGGCTTCCGATGTAGCCGGCGCCGCCGGTGACGAGCACGCGATCTGACATTACGAATTTCTCCTTCGTGGTGGCTGGCCGCATCACGGGGCCGATCGCATCATGGCGCGGTGCTCCGATACGGCCGGAAAGGGTAGAGTCGACGACTGGCGCAGTGGCGTCAGGTCAGTGGAGGGTAGCCGTTTCCCGGCGGCTTTCGCAGTGCCGGCGCCTCGGTCCGTGCCATAGCCGCGTTTCCACACCCCCGCTCATCGAACCGGACGTGCGGGTCTCCCGCATCCGGCTCTCGGACGAGATCATGAACCGCCCCGGGTTTCCCGGAGGGTGATTTGCTTGAGTCAGGCGGCCATCGCCTGGAAAAGGTGACCCGAAACCCCCGCTTGGCCAAGCCACAGGAATCGACGCCATGACCACTTCCAACCACTACGTACCCACCGATGCCACCGTCCTCGAAGACACCGTCGTCGGGGCGGGGCTGCCGTGGAGCGGCCGGATCGACCGGGGCGAACACTTGATACTCGTCGATCTGGAGGGGCAGCAGGCCATCGACTTCCTCTGCTACAACGCCCACGACCCGCACGAACGCTACCACGCCCCGAACACCGTCAAGCTCCAGGGCAACATCTACCTCGGGCCGGGCTCGGTGCTGTGGTCGGTGCGCGCCCGCAAGATGATGACCATCGTCGAGGACACCTGCGGCGGACACGACACCCTCTTCGGATGCTGCTCGTTCGAGCTCGACGACGTGCGCTACGGCGCGCGCAACCCCCGCGCCTGCCAGCAGAACTTCGAGTCCGAGCTGGCCCGCCACGGGCTCGATGCGACCGCCGTGGTGCCCAACGTCAACTTCTTCATGCGGGTCCCGGTGAAGGCCGACGGGAGCGCCGCAATCGATGACGGCTGGTCGAAGCCCGGCGATCACCTGACCCTGCGCGCGGAGATGGACGTCCTCGTGGTCATCTCGAACTGCCCGGAGGCGCTGAACCCCGCCACCGGGGCAGGACCCACGCCGATCCGCGCGATCCGATACCGGCGCTGACCGCCGGCCGGCACCGGCGTCGCGGGGAACGGCAGCGCTTCACTCGACGGAACAACGACTCGCCCGTAGCGCGCCGGAGGAGCAGGCCGTGTTCCCGACTCGAGCCAGAGCGGTGGGGTCCCGTATCCGGGACGATCGCCCGGGTCACGAGGCAATGCGACCGCAGTCCTGATCAGGACGCCGCCGACGCCCCGATACCGCGGACGGTCGAACCGCTCCTTCCGGTTCCACGGCGCGTTTTTGCTTTTCGCTTCCCTGCCCTTGGGCCAGATCCTTGTTCGTCCCCAGCTCTTGCGCTTGTCTCACTGCCTTTTCCGTGGCTTCCCACTCCTGACGATGGTGTGTTCGCCGACCGGCGTCTGGTTCCGGCTATGCCGGGTTGGGTGTGGTGACGTAAAAGGCTCCGCTCCCGGTTGCGTCCACCGCATGACGCCGCGGGCGCCCATCACTCCAACCCAAGGACGTGCAGCACGAACGCATGGACCAGCGCGGTCTCCTTCAGCCGATCGAAGCGCCCCGCCGCGCCTCCGTGCCCCGCCTCCATGTTGGTGTGCAGCAGGAGCAGACGGTCATCGGTCTTCGTCGCGCGCAGCTTCGCCACCCACTTCGCGGGCTCCCAGTACGTGACGCGGGGGTCGGTGAGGCCCGCGGTGGCGATGATGTGCGGGTAGTCCTTCGCCTCGACGTTGTCGTAGGGGCTGTACGCGGCGATGCAATCGTAGGCCGCCTCGCTCTCGATCGGGTTGCCCCATTCCGGCCACTCCGGGGGCGTGAGCGGCAGGGTGTCGTCGCAGATCGTGTTGAGCACGTCCACGAAGGGCACCTCGGCGATGACCGCGTGGAACAGCTCCGGCGCCATGTTGGCGCACGCCCCGGCCAGCAGGCCGCCGGCGCTGCCGCCGTGGATCGCGATGCGGCCGCGGCGGGTGAACCCGTGCTCGACGAGCGCCCGCGCCGCCGCGATGAAGTCGTGGAAGGTGTTGGTCTTCTTCGCGAGCTTGCCGTCGGTGTACCAGGCGTAGCCGCGCTCCGTACCGCCGCGCACGTGGGCGATGGCATAGACGAAGCCCCGGTCCACGAGGCTCAGGCGCGTGGTGCCGAACGACGCCGGCATCGACATCCCGTAGGAGCCGTAACCGTAGAGGAGCAGGGGGGCGGAGCCGTCGATCGGGGTGTCCCGCCGGTGCAGCAGCGAGACCGGTACGGCTTCGCCGTCGTGCGACGGCGCCATGATGCGGTGCGTGACGTAGTCGGCGGGGTCGTGGCCGCTCGGCACTTCCTGCACCTTGCGCACGGTGCGTTCCCGGGTGCGCATGTCGTAGTCGAACACGTGCTCGGGGGTGGTCATCGAGGAGTACGTGAAGCGCAGGGTATCGGTCTCGAACTCGTAGCCGGGGACGAGCCCGAGGCTGTACGCCTCCTCTTCGAACGCGACCGCGTGCTCCTCCCCGCTTTCGAGGTCGCGCACCACGATCCGCGGCAGCGCGTTCTCGCGTTCGAGCCGGACCAGCCAGCGCGCGAAGACGACGAAAGCGACGATCAGCACGCCGGGGCGGTGGGGGACGAGATCGGTCCAGTGCGCGCGATCCGGCGCTCCGACCGGCGCCGCAGGCGGGCGGGGAACGGGTTCGTTCCATGTGAGCGGCGCCTCGACGATCTTGAAGTCCTCGGCCCCGCCGGCGTTGGTGAGGATGATCAACCGCTCACCGTGGTGGGAAACGTCGTACTCGATGCCCGGCTCGCGTTCGGCGACGAGGACCGGCGCATCGCCTGGGCGGTTGGCGTCGACGAGCCGGACCTCGCTGGTGACGTGGTCGTGCGCGTCGATCAGCAGGAAGCGACGCGATTCGGTGGCCGCGACGTTGAGGAAGAACCCCGGGTCCGACTCCTCGTAGACGAGCGCGTCGTCCGCGGGATCGTCGCCGAGCCGGTGGCGGAAGACCCTGCACGGGCGATGGTTGTCGTCGAGCTCGGTGTAGAAGAGGGTGCGGCCGTCCGCCGCCCACTCGAAGGCGCCCGAGCACCGCTCGATCACGTCGTCGAGGCGCCGGCCCGTGTCGAGGTCCTTCACGCGGAGCGTGTAGAACTCCGAGCCGTTGGTGTCGGTGGTCCAGCCGAAAAGCCGGTGGTCGCAGGTATGACCGTAGTCGCCGATGCGGTAGTAGCCCTCGCCTCCGGTTTCGGATGAAGCGGTCGCTTCGGATGAGGCCGCCGCTTCGGGTGAGGCCGCTGCCTCGGGTGAAGCCGCCGCTTCGGGTGAAGCCGCTGCCTCGGGTGAAGCCGTCGGCTCCGGCATGGTCGCCGCCTCCGTTCCCGGGAGTGCGGGCGTTCCGCCTGCGGATGAGGCCGCTGCTTCGGGTGAAGCCGCCGGCTCCGGCATGGTCGCCGCCTCCGTTCCCGGGAACGCGGGCGTCCCGCCCGCAGACGAGGCCGCCGCCTCCGATGAAGCCGTTGTCCCGGATGAAGACGCCGCCTCCAACGAGGCCGCGGCTCCGGCCGATGCCGCAGCCTCCGCATCGCCGTCGAGCAGGATCTTCTCGCTCGCGGGGTCGCCGGCCGCGCGCCGGCACGCCACCGGATGCTGCCCGCCCTCGCGGTAGCGCTCGTAATACTCCCACGCGCCGTCCTTCGCCGGGACGCTCGAATCGTCCTCCCTGATCCGCCCGCGGAACTCGTCGAAGAGCGCCGCGCGAAGCGCTTCGGCGGACGCCATGGACGCTTCGGTGCAGGCGTTCTCGGCTTCGAGGTACGCCCGGATATCCGCGCGCAGCACGGCGGGGTCGCGCATCACCCGCTGCCAGTTCTCGTCCTTGAGCCAGGCGTAGTCGTCGGTACGGCTGCGTCCGTGCAGGGTGCGGGTGACCGGCTTGCGGAGCGCGATCGGGGGTTTCGGCGACATGGGGGTTAGCCTCTGGGTGGTGGGTGCAAAGCCTGCCCTCGTGACAAATGGGGCGGGAATCCGCAAAGTCCGGCTTCGGCGGTGCCGGGTCCGGCTCGTGGCGCAGCACGGGGCCATGGCCGGGGGTGCGGGCAGAGCCGCGGAGGGTCACGGAGAACGACGGAGAGTCCATGCGAATCGTGAGCTGGAACGTCAATGGTCTGCGGGCCTGCGCGAAGAAGGGATTTCTCGATGTGCTCGAACGTTCGAAGGCGGACGTCGTGGGGATCCAGGAGATGAAGGCGTTCGAGTCGCAGCTTCCGGACGCGGTGCGCTCTCCCGAGGGCTGGTGCACGCACTTCGTCGCGGCCGAGCGCGCGGGCTACAGCGGCATCGGGCTGTTCACGAAGGCGGCGCCCGATCGGATCGAGAGCTCCCTCGGGGAGCCGCGCTTCGACGCCGAGGGCCGGTACCAGCTCGCGCGCTTCGGCAGGACCGTGGTGGTCAACGCCTACTTCCCGAACGGCAGCGGGAAGGATCGGGACAACAGCCGGGTCCCCTACAAGCTCGACTTCTACCGCGCGGTGTTCGACCGGGTGGAACGCCTGCGGCGGCGCTACCACGTGTTCGTCATCGGGGACTGGAACACCGCGCATACCGGGATCGACCTCGCCCGGCCCGCGGCGAATCGCAAGACCAGCGGCTTTCTCCCCGAGGAATGCGCGGAGATGGACCGCTGGCTGGCGGCCGGATGGATCGATACGTTCCGGGAGCGCAATCCCGGCGCGACCGGGCATTACACCTGGTGGGCGCAGAGGAGCGGGGCGCGGGCAAGGAACGTCGGATGGCGCATCGACTACGTGCTTGCCTCGCCCGGCGCGATGCGGCGGGTGAAGGATGCGTTCATCTGGCCGCACGAGATGGGCTCGGACCACTGCCCGGTCGGGGTCGACGTCGAGGATTGAGGGTCGTCGTGGCGCAGGACCCGGTGGCGTACCCTGCCATCATCGCAGCCATACCAGGCAGGCGATGCTCGCGACCACCAGTCCGCCGCACCAGACCACGAGCCACATCTGGCGCCCCCGCCAGCCGAGCCAGGTGAGGAACACCCCGGCAACGAGGCCGATGACCGCACTCAGGACGATGAAGTCGTCCGTCGTGCCATAAGCGGTGAGGGTCGGATCTTCGTCGATTCGGTATCGCATGGCTTCTCTTCGATCTCCTGCCCTGTCCCATGGATGTAAGGATTGGATTCTCGCCGATCCGGTATCGCATCATGGGTGCGCGCCTCGTCCGCTGCCGACTCGATGCGACGTATCCTGTCCTGTCCGCGGGTTGCCGCCAAAGGGGCGTGCGGCGAGCGTCACGGTACGCGATGATGGGCCGTGGCGCATCGTCCCGGCCGGACGCAGCCGGAACCGGACATCGCGGATTCCCACCCCCGAAGGGGAAGCGCCACCGGAGGGAGACATCGGCGCCGGTGCGCTTTGCAGCCGCAGTGGAGAGGGTCACAGCCGCCGATGACCGATGCGCCGCTGGTGTTGTACCGGGACGTGGTCCGCCCCGAGTGGGTCGATTACAACCATCACCTCAACGTCGCGTTCTACGTTCGCGCGTTCGATCTCGCGACCGACGCATTCTTCGACCACACCGGCCTGTACCTCGACTACATCGAGCGTACCGGATGCACGCTCTACGTACGCGAGATGCACGTCTCCTATCACCGCGAGATGAAGGAAGGCGCGCCGATGCGGTTCGAGACCCGGGTCCTCGACGTCGACGAGAAGCGCCTGCACCTCTTTCACTCCCTCCATCACGATGCGGAGGGCTACCTTGCGGCAACGAACGAGATCCTGTGCATGCACGTCGATACCGCCACCGGACGCTCGACTCCGTTCCCACCGGACCGGCTGGAGGTGTTGTCTGCCGTCGGGCGCGCGCACGCCGCATTGCCGGCACCTGCCGACAAGGGCAGCGTCATCGGGATCCGGAGAAGGTGATGCGATCGGACTGCGCATGGCCCCACGCCCGGCGCCGGCCTCGGAACCGGCGCCGATCGACGGATTTCGGGCTCGGGCTTCGGGTCGTCTCCGAAGCATGAGCAAGGTGTGAGAAATGAACACCGTCCGCGCCGTACGACTCTCCGCCGGGCCGATCATCCGGCCCCACATGGACGATCGGATGGGCTCGAACGTCAACGGTCCCTCGCTCATCCGGGTCCCCGACTGGATCGAGGAACCCCTCGGGCGGTACTACCTGTACTTCGCCGACCACAAGGGCGCGTACATCCGCCTCGCCTGCGCGGACACGCTCGCCGGCCCCTGGCGGATGCACACGCCGGGGACGCTGGCCCTGGAGGCTTCGCACTTCGCGACCGAGCGTCCGGACCCCGCCCGCGTGAGCGAGGGAGTACGCCGGGATGCGGCGAACGCGATCGAGCAGGACTACCTCCATCCCCACATCGCATCGCCCGACGTGCACGCCGACCACGACCGCCGCGAGATCCGCATGTACTACCACGGCATGCTCGAAGACGGCGAGCAGCGCACCCGGGTAGCGGTGTCCGCGGACGGCATCCACTTCGAGGCCCGCCCCGAGATCCCCGGCGACTCGTACTTCCGGGTGTTCCGGCACCAGGGATGGCACTACGCCCTGGTCATGCCGGGGGAGCTGCGCCGCTCCCGCGACGGGCTCAGCGGCTTCGAGCGGCGACCGCTGCCGCGGTCGCCTGGCGATTCCGCTGCGCGGAATCGCGGGCGCTCCGAGCAACGCCGTAGCCGGGCGAAGAACAATCTTGTGCCATACGGACCGGGGCCCACGCTCTTCTGTCCCGAGATGCGCCATGCCGCGCTGCGCCACGCGGGCGATGCGCTCGACGTCTTCTGGTCGAGGGTCGGCGACGCTCCCGAGAGCATTCTCCACTCGCGCATCCGGCTCGACGGCGACTGGACGGAGTGGCGCGAGGAAGGCAGCCAGGTGGTGCTGGAACCCGAACGTGCCTGGGAAGGGGCCGGCGAGCCGATCGAGTCCTCGATGCGCGGGGAGATCAACCGCCTCGTGCGCCAGCTCCGGGACCCCTGTGTCTACGAGGAGGACGGCCGCACGTACCTGCTCTACTGTGGCGGCGGCGAGTCCGGCATCGGAATCGCGGAAGTGCTGGGGCTCGGCGGTTGAGCCGACCGGACGTCAACCACGGTCATGCCAAGGAAAATCATGAACAAACCCTGCAACGATACGGCGGCCGGTCCGCGCACTCGATGCGTTCGATGCACTCGATGCGCTCGGGGTGCTCGGGGTGCTCCGGAAGCCCTGGGCGGTGGTCCCGGAATCGTGGCTCCGGCGCACTGAGGAGGCGGCGAGAGGGCATCCGCATGGCAACCCGTTCCCGACGCAGCGAACCCGTCCACACCCGCACGCCGGTCGAAGCGGAGCGCGGCGTATGCGCCGGCGGACACCCGGCGGTGGCCGACGCCGGCGTGCGCCTCATGCAGGAAGGCGGAAACGCGATCGACGCGCTGGTGGGCGCCGCATTCACCGCGTTCGTGGTCGAGCCGGCGATGTGCGGACTCGGCGGCTATGCCCGCATCTCGGTCTACGCCCCCGCCCGCGGCGGTTTCCTGAGCTTCGATGCCTACGCGCGCGCCCCACTCGCGGCGACCCCCGACATGTTCGAGCCGGACGGCTCGCGTCCGCCGACGTACTACGGCCACCCCCGCACCGTAGGCGATCGCTCCGAGCGCGGTTTCCTCTCCATCGCGGCGCCGGGGGCGGTGGCGGGATGCTGCGACGCCCATGCGATGCTCGGCCGCCTGCCGCTCGCGCAGGTGATGGCGCCGGCGATCGAGGCGGCACAGCAGGGCATCGAGATCGCGTGGTTCGATCTCCTCCCGCTGGTCGAGATCAGCCACCATCTCGATGCGTTCCCGGACACCCGGGCGGTGTGGATGCCGGGCGGCGCGTTTCCCCGCATCGCGTTCCAGAGGGCGGAGGGAGAGCGGATCGACGGCGCCGCGCTGGCCGGCACGCTACGGCGCATCGCGGCGCGCGGGAAACGCGGGTTCTACGCGGGCCGGACCGCGAAGGCGATCGATGCCTGCGTGCGTTCGCACGGGGGGATCCTCGCGAGCGCCGACCTCGACGCCTACCGCACCCGCGTGCTGCGCGAATGGCCGCAGCGCTACCGCGGCCACGACTACGTCACCTGCTTCGACCAGGTCGGCTACGAGGCGCTGAACCTGCTCGGGCACTTCGACCTGCGCCGCTACGGGAGCGACTCCCACACCTGCCGGCATCTCGCCGCGGAAGCGCTCGCCGTCGCGTTCACCGACAGCATGACCCACTACGGGGACCCCGACTTCGAGAACGCGCCGGTGAACGGCCTCGCGCACCCAGACTTCGCGGCCCATCGACGCCGGGCGATGCGCGTCCGCAAGGCGCTGCCACGGCCGGTGGAGGCCGGCAACCCGTGGCCGTACGAACGGTTCGTCGATGCGCCGGAACGTATCGAGACGCGGGCCGGGGCGCCGCGCATCTCGGGCACGAGCCAAGCCGCCACCGCGGATCGCGAGGGCAACATGGCGAGCATCTGCATGAGCATCGGAGGCTCGTTCGGCTCGCTCGTCCACGTGCCGGAGCTCGGCATCGTGCTCAACAACGCGATGCAGAACTTCGACCCGCGCCCGGATCATCCCAATGCGATCAAGCCCGGCAAGATGCCGATCTTCGCGGCCCCGGTGCTGGTCGCCGCACGGCAGGGCGAGGGGCGCTTCGCCGGGGCCGGCTCCGGCGGCTACCGCATCCAGACCGCGGTGCTGCACGCATTCATGAACGTCGTCGATCACCGCATGCGCATCCAGCGCGCGATCGATCATCCCCGTGTGCATTGCCAGGGCCGCGAGACCTGGGTGGACGCCCGCATCCCCCCGGCGGTCCGGCGCCGCCTCGCCCGCGCCGGACACGAGGTCGTGGTGGTGGAGGAGAACCCGGGCAGCCTGCACTTCGCCCGCGTTGCCGCCGTCACCCGGGAGCCGCGCCGCGGCGTGCTCCGGGCCGGTGCGGGGCCGGTGTGGCGTACCGCCGCGGCGGGGTATTGAGCGCTCCCTTCGTCAGCGATGCCGGAACCCGCATCCCCGGAAGAGGCGCCATGGCGGAATCCCCGACCCGATCCCCGTGATCGTCGCCCTCGCCCGGCCGGCCGTGTACGACACCCTCAGTACCGTTCCAGGATGCCGCCCAGATCCGCGATGACGCCGGCGTGGTTCGCCGCCGCGCCGCGGTCGACGAGGAGCGCTTCCAGCCCGGCCGCGCGCGCGCCGTCGTAGTCGGCCTCGGGGTTGTCGCCGACGTGCAGCGCCTCCGACGCCTCGACCCCGAGGACCGCGAGCGCATGGGTGAAGATCGCGCCGTCCGGCTTCGCCGCCCCGGCCTCGCCCGAAGACACCACCGCGTCGAAGAACGTCGCGAGCCCCAGCCCGTCGAGCAGCGGGGTGAGGCGCGAATCGAAGTTCGACACCACCGCCAGCACGACCCCGCGCTCGCGCAATGACGCGAGCACGGCGGGAACCTCGGGGTAGACCCGCCACGCCTGCGCGCTCGCGTAGTGCGCATAGAGGCGATCGAAGTAGGCGTCGAACTCGGGGACGCCTCCGGCCGCGCCGGTCACCCGCTCGACCACGGCATACCACCAGCCACGCTCGGCGCGGTCGAGGTCCGCGCCGTGCCTGCCGGGAAACGCCATCGGCGGGGCATCGGCGAACTCGGTCCGGAATCCGGCCGTCAGGGTATCGGGGTCGAGGTCGCCGCCGAAGTCCCGTGCGAGCAGCGAGTAGGTCTCGCCGAGCGGGCGGGCGACCTCGATCAACGTCCCCGAGGCGTCGAGGAGCACCGCGCGCGGGACGGGACCGGAGCTCCGCCGCGTATTCCGGGGCCGCGCCCGCGGAGACCGCTCTGTTTTCTGCACGGAATGCGGCCCGCAAACCGCTGATTTCCGAACCATTCGCCGTTTCTCCCCGGCTCGACGCCTGAAGAGCTTACTCCGAAACGGTTGGGGAACCGGGTCACTGCCGGGACAGCCCGGCCTTTCCCGTGGATCTCGCCAGGGATCTTGCCGGGGACGACCTGCGCCTCCCTCGGCAGGTCCCGCGCGGGACCCTCATGAGAGACACTGTCCACGGTCGGAACGGGGAGGACGGGCGATGAGATCGGGAGCAAGGACGGCGCTGGCCGTGGCGTTCGGGATCTGGGCGGGCGCCGCGGGGGCCGGCGAGACGATCTGGGAAGGCGAGGTGCGCGTGGTCGATGCAAAGACCCTCGCCGGAGTGCCGGACGGCCCGGAACTGACGCTTGGCGGGATCGAGCCCCCGCCGCCGGACGCCCAATGCGGGCCGGCGGCGGAGAGGCCCGCGTGCAGGGAGCTTGCCGTGCTGGCGTTGCGGGACGCGGTGGCCGGACATGACCTCGTATGCGAGCGGGACGGGGACGGGATCGCCTGCCGCGCCGGCGGTATCGACATCGCCGAGTGGATGGTGCGGATGGGCTGGGCGCTTGCGGCCGGTGAGAAGCTGCGCGAGGCGGAGGGAGAGGCACGGGCGGCCCGGCAAGGCATGTGGTGGTACGAGGAAGAAAGTTTTGCACGGAAGCACGGCGCTCCGCCGACCCGATACGTCCCCCCTCCCCTGCCCGGCGAAGACGCCGTCCGGGCGTGCATGGAAGCAGGTGAAAACGCCTTTGCACGGCGGGAGTACGGCAACCTGATGGCGATCGAAGCCGTCGAATGGCTCATCGAAGAGACGAGGCTGCGCTGGGAGCGCCGGCACGCGATGGAGGGGGACGGCGCGGACACGGCCCCGGAAGCCCTGGACGACAAGACCCGCGAGAGCCTGGACGCCGCGCGCGAGCTCTGCGACCTCCTCGGGGGGGCGTCCGAAGGAAGCGGTGGCGAGACGAGAGACACCTCCGGGGAAGCAATCGAAACCCTCGAAGGCAGGGTGGGTCGGCTCGCGGACAGTGCGCGCGAGACCTGCCGGGAGGCGGCAGCGGGAGTGGCCCGGGCAGGACGAATCGAGGATCTCACGAGCATCCGGCAGATCGCCCGCCACACGATGTTGCTGACCGGGCGGCTGGGCGAGCGCCTGTGGCAGGCGAGGGAACGCGGAGACGACGAGGAGGCGCGCCGGATGCTGGCACGGGCCTACGCGGTGTTCGAGCGCGCGGAGCGGCAATGCAACGCGCTCGCGGAAGAGTGAGGGAAGGGATGGAAGGCGCCGCCCACGGACACCCGAGGATGACGGTCCTGACACTAGTCCTGGCCGCCGGTGTCGCGTCGAGCGGATGCGTGGACCCCGGAATCGACTGCTGGACCCGGGAGGACTACCGGACGGCGGTGCGAATCCCGGGCGACCCGGCCCGCGAGATCCGGGCAGGTACGTACCGGGGCGAGGTGGTGATCGAAGATCCGGACAACTGGTGGACGGGCGCCCACTTCACGGGCGAGGCGTGCCGGATGGAGGTCGAGCACCGGCCCGATGGGACGTACGTCCGAACGCACTTCCTGGATGCAGCGGTGAGGCTGCGTGCGCGGATAGGCGCGGGGGACAGTCCGTTCTTCTCCGGAGAGACGGCGGACGGGAAGTCGGTGGTCCTGCAACACCACCTGGGCCGCCCCGTTTCACTGACGCTGACGCACTACGAGGAGGACGGAACACTGAGCTACGGAGCTTGCGGGAAGCGGGGAGCGCCGTACCTCGAGTGTCACGGCGGACGCGAGTAGAGGAACGCGGCGCGGCCTCGACGCTCAGCGCTGCACCGACGGCGCCCACGCGGTGGTGCGCCCGCCGATCGTCACGTGCTCGATCGGCTCGCCGCGTGCGGTCTTCGCATCCCCCCGCTTCCCCCAGCGACGGTGGAACAGCCAGGTGCGGGGGTAGCGCGAATCGTCGGCGTTCGCACCCACCGCGCGCTTCACGATCGCGGCGAGCCTGGCCCGTATCCGCCGCGCCTCCGCGTCCGTCAGCGAAGACGCCCGGCGGCGGGGGTCGATCCCGGCCTGGTAGAGCACCTCGTCCGCGATCCAGTTGCCCACGCCGGCCGCGAACGACTGGTCGAGCAGGAGCGACTTCACGTTGCTCCCGCGTGCGCGCACCAGCTCGGAGAACCGCTTCGGCGACGGCATCGCCAGCAACGGGTCGAAGCCGAGCTTCGAGACCGGCGGCTCGCGCTCGGGATCGTCGCGCAGCAGGATGCGCCCGAGCCGGCGCCCGTCGGTCATCGCGAGTTCGCCGCCGTCGTCGAGGTGGATGCGGATCTTCACGAAGCGCGGCGGCCAGGCCGGCGGGTCTTCGCGCGGCCCGGACTTGAGCTGAAGCGCCGCCGCCCCCGGCGCCTTGAATCCGCCGGTCATCCCGAAGTGGAAGAGCGGATGCGGCGGCGCGTCCAGCGCGAGCCAGAGCTGTTTCCCCCAGCGCCGCGCCGCCTCCACCCGCTTGCCTTCGAGCGTGCGGCGCCACCGCTGCGGCCCGACCGAATCGAAGACGATCGGATCGTCGGCGCACCACACCCGCTCGATGCGCCGCCCGGCGGCGACGGCTTGCGCGAGCCCGCGCCCGCGCTCGACCTCCGGCAGCTCCGGCATGTCCGATCCTCCCCCGGCGACGATGCGGCGCCGATGGTAGCCGGTGCGGCCGGCGCCTTCGAGCGGTCCGGCGGGAAAGCCGGCGCCGGGACGCAGAGCCATTCCCTGTTCGCCGTGGGGCGTGGAGCAGGCCTCCCGGTGGTGTCGAAACAGCGCGGGCAAGGGCGGCCGGAGGCCATTTCCCCGGGAAAGGACGGTGAGGGGCCGTTTCCCCGGGAAAGGACGGCGAGGGGTCGTTACCCCGGGAAAGGGCGGCGAGGGGTCGTTACCCCGGGAAAGGGCGCCGGCATCCGGACGGATGTCGATCGGCGATGCGGAGAACCAGGAACGGCCATGTTCCGGGGCGTCACGCGGTAGCGTTCCGATCCATCGGGGGCGATGATGCCCCCCTGCCGGGCAAGGGACACGGACGATTGAACCGATTCGCCCGCGAAAGCGGGAATCCAGAGACTTTGAGCTTTAAGCGTGTCCGGGTAGCAATATGGGCTCACGAGACACCATGTCCGCCACTCGCCGAACAGCGCCGCATCGTTGCTCGCGTCAAAGAGTGCATGGAGCGGGTCGATGAGATCCGCGCGCTTCTCGCTCGAACCTCGTCGGAGACCGATCTTCTCATGAAGACAATCCTGGCAAGGGCTTTCACTGGAGATCTGTAGATGCCGAACGGTTCCTCAGCGCCCCACGAGGCTTCCGATCGTGCAAGTGTTGCTTCAGCCGTGCTGCGAAGCGATCTCCGGGCGATACTCGACGCGAACCGAAGTCATGGGGAA
Source organism: uncultured Gammaproteobacteria bacterium (assembly GCA_958295465.1). Taxonomy (GTDB): domain Bacteria; phylum Pseudomonadota; class Gammaproteobacteria; order HK1; family HK1; genus HK1. The sequence continues at coordinate 3,311,399 of OY282353.1, read as the reverse complement.
CCGACTGATGTATCCCCGGACCTCGTGCTGGGCCTGTTGGCCGGCCTTCTCATCGCCAAGTGGGCGGCCCACGACGAATCCGAACGGGAGGCGTTGGCCGCCTTCGACGAACAAACCTTCGCTCCCGGATTGCCCGAGGCTCTCGGATTGTCGGCGTGGGATGCACCGAGCCCGAACCATGCGGACGCCGTCGCCGAAGCCCTCCGAGGGATGACCACGGGCAACGGCGCGGAAAGTGCTGCCGCACGTTACGTCACCCATATCGCGCCGCTCGTGACCCGTGCCGCCGAAAGCTCACCGGAGATGTACGAGCGGCTTCTCGACCGGATACGCCGACTCGACCTCGGGACGCCCGGTGGGCGGACACTCGCCGCCCACCTGTTCGATGACGTATTGCGCATGATGCTGGACGAGCGAGGAAGGCGGATCGGCGAGTTCGTCACGCCCGAGCCCGTCGCCACCCTCATGCTGTCGCTGGCGAATCCCAAGTCCGGCGACAGGATCTACGACCCCTGCTTCGGACTCGGCGAGCTTCTTGTCGGAGCAGCGCGCCGGCTCAGCGAGGCTGCCTGGTTCGCCTCACCACAGCCCCGAGCCGATGTCCAGGCTGCCGAGGTCTTCGGTGTCGAAATCAATCGAGTCGCCCACGCGGTCGGTCTGTGCAGAGCGCTGCTGGCCGGTGTCGATCGTCCCGGCTTCGATCTGGGCGACGCACTCGAAAGGCCGCTGCCTCGCAGCCGTTCGGCGGACGGCTTCGACTGCATCCTCGCCGCTCCGCCATGGGGAGGACGGATCAAGCACCCGTCCGCGAGCCGGTTCCCGTTCCCGAGCCGCAACACGGAGAGCCTGTTCCTGCAACACGTCATGGCGAACCTGCGTCCCGGAGGGCGGGCGGTCGTCGTGTTGCCGGAGAGCGCGCTCTTTCGTACCGGCGACCGACGGCTGAGGAAGGCGTTGCTGTCTGATTACAGCGTGGATGCCGTGGTCTCCCTGCCGGACGGCGCGTTCGCGCCCTGGACCGGTGTGGCTGCGAGCCTCGTGGTGTTCCGCCGCGACAAGCCACGTTCGACCGTCCGTTTCGTCAAAATCTCACCCAAGGCATGGGAAGCGAAAACTGGCGATGACGGCGTCGATCAGGTTCGGGATGAGGACCGGGGTGAAAGCGACGATACCGGAGCCTACGGACATGGCTTTCCCGATGGAGGGGTTGCCAGAGGTGGGGCCGGACAGGCGGTCGCCAAGTCCGGGGAAGGCGTTGGTTCTGGCAATAGGCGCGTCCCTCGCTTCGAGCTGCTGTGGCACCTGTCCGAACTGCTCCGGAGTCGCCATGAAGTGCTCGCGGGTCCGTTCTTGCCCGGTGTCGAGACTTGGGAGGTCCCGATACGCGAGCTCGCACAGCGAGGCCATGAACTCGTCGCCAAGAAGTCGGGGAGCGAAGCGCTGGATGCCGAGATCGGTCGGCTTGTCGCCCTGGACCCTGCGCTGAAGGTCGAACGGCTGGGGCGTGTTGCGGAGGTCTTCGCCGGACAATCCGGCAACCGCCGCTACACGACCGGTCGTTATGCCCCCGATGTCGTGGTGGGCCTACTCCGTGCCGGAGATATAAAGGATGCCGTCAAAGGCGTATGGGACGCCTGGATCCTGCCGCCGATCCTGTTTCTCACGGAGGGGGGGGGAAGCCGGATGAAGGAGAAATTCATCCTTCGTCCCCTCGATGTCGTCGTCGCCATGTCGGGCACCGCTGGAAAGATCGCCTTCATTCCGGAATCGATCACTACGATGGAGGTGAAGTTCGAGCCGATTCGGAACGCTGGAAGCAGTGGTATTCCGACTCCGATCATCAAGATGGCAGTGGAGGCCGAACCGACCCCGAACGCTGGAAGCAATGGAGTCACTACGGAGAATCGGGTCCTGGTTTTTCCGGTGGCGAGCCGTCTCATGCCGGTCGCGGCCACCGGTAGCGTAGCGGTGATACGCACGCAGGCGGATCTCGAACCGCAGTTTCTGGCCACCCTCTTGCGCTCATCCGTCTACCGCCACTGGCTGTCGGGACACGCCCGGGGGATAGCCATTCAACGTCTATCGATCCGTACTCTTCGTGGGCTGAGGATCCCCGTGCCTCCGCTGTCGGTGCAAATCGCCGTGCTTGATGAGACCGCGAGCTCTGACAGGGATGCGATGGCCGTTCTTGTCCGGCTGCTCTCCCGGGCGGCGAACGAGCCGGTTGCGGTCTGGTTGGAGACGCCCCTCGTGGCGCAGTTGGTGTTGGGAATTGTCGATGGCGAGTACGCGCGCGGGATGAAGGGGCTCGTCGCTGCCGCCGATGCACTCCGATCCCTGATTCACCGGACGAGACGCTTTCCCGATTTTGATTCAATAGAGAACAGCGACCGGTGGCTCAGGGTGTGGCTCCCAGTCGCGAGAGAGGCCGCCGCGGCGCTGGATGGTGTTGCATCGGTTCCGCGCGGTGCGGGACGCCTCGCGATCCTCGGTGTCGCTCTCTCTCGATTACGCGAGGCTCTGCACATGATCGATGGAGTCGAGGGATCGACCGTCAGCCGTCTCAATAACTTCACGCGGATGATGATCAGGTTTGCAGAGGAGGAGATTCGAGCCATGCAGGAGTCGATCACGCTCGATGTCGGCGTGGAGCCTGCCGAGGTGGTCGTCGGTGCTGTCAGCGAAGTCCGGCTACGTTTGACCAATTCGTCGTCCGTACCCCTTCGGAGCTTGCGCGTCGAAACGCGACCGGCGGTCGGGACCGGACGAATCCCCTACCTGAGCGATGGCGGGATTCACGACATTCCGCTCACCATCCGTCCGCGCGCCAGCACGCAACCCCTTCATATCGCCGTGTCGTGGCAGGCGAGTGGTCTTGACGGGGCCACCGTCCGAGGCGAAGCGGAGGTCTCCCTCCGCATGCTTTCCACCCGCGAGGCGGTTCGGTCGGGTGACCTGGGAGCCAGTCCGTACATCGTCGGCAGTCCCGTGGACCGCCAGGAGATGTTCTTCGGCCGGGCAGACGTCATCGACCATATCCGACGACAGCTCGGGGCGAGCAACCATGCGAACGTGACACTGATCGAGGGAAACCGGCGGACGGGCAAGACTTCGATTCTCCGCCAGCTCGAGAAGGCGGATGTGTTGCCGGGGTGGATCCCGGTCTACTGTTCGTTCCAGGATGCCGAGGGCGACGGCGCGAAGGCCGGTGTCAACACGCGCAACATCTTCAGGCTGCTCGCCCGCAGAACGGGCTGGGCCCTCGGCGACGCCGGCGTCGAAACCTGGTTCCCCGGCCTGCCCGACCGTGAACCCGGCCTGCCGTTCAAGCTGGCCTTCCGCGCCGCATTGGATCGAATCTTCGCCGACAGTGGCGCTCCCTTCGAAGCGTTCGAGATCTACATCGCGGCAGCGGTCGAGGCGGCCCGCCCGAGACGGATCCTGCTCATGCTCGACGAGTTCGACAAACTCCAGGAAGGTATCGACGCCGGCATCACGAGTCCCCAAGTTCCCGAGAACATCCGCCACCTGTTGCAGCATCAACCCGGCCTGTCCGCGATCATCACGGGCTCGCGCCGGCTGAAGCGGCTTCGTGAGGAATACTGGTCCGCCCTCTTCGGCCTCGGTTATCGGATCGGGATCAGCGCGCTGCCGATCGACGACGCCCGGCGTCTCGTCACCGAGCCGGTCGAGGGGCGGCTCGGCTACCTGCCACAGGCGTGTAATCGCCTTGTGGAGCTATGCGCCTGCCATCCGTTTCTCGTTCAGTCGCTGTGCAGCCGGGTGTTCGAGCGGGCGGCCTCGGGAGGTAATCGGACGATCACGGTCGGTGCCGTGGAGGAAGCGGCCACCGAGATGGTGCGGGACAACGAGCACTTCCGTACGCTCTGGGACTACGCCGGAACCGCCCGGCGCCGACTCCTCCTCGCGCTCTGCGACCACTTGGCAAAAGGGCCGGATGCGGTGAACCTCGACTTGTTCAGCGTGAAGCTCCAGGAGCACGGAGTGCCCCTTCGCCGGGACAGCGAGCTCGACGGCGACGTCGCAGAGTTGCGCGAGCTTGAACTGCTCGACTTCGACGACTCGTACCGCGGAGGGACCTATCGGCTGTCGGTGCCGCTGATGGCGAAATGGCTGCGGATGAACGAGGACTTCAAAGCCCTTGTGGTGCGTGCGAAACAGGAGGCGGAGGCCCGGTCGTGACGGTGAATCCTTACCAAGTCCTCGGACCTTCGATTCCTTCCATGCTGGGACGAGCGGCGCTCGTTCAACGCATCGAGGACCATTTGTCGAAGCCTACGCCGGATCACGTGTCGGTCGTGGGGCCGAAGCACTACGGGAAGTCCGTCCTGCTGCGCCACCTTGCGGACGTCTACCGCGCGGGCTCGGACGGCTACCTGACCACGGTGCATATCGATCTTCGGCATGACACCCCCGGATCGGACGGCGCTTTCAAGCGGCGGCTTGCGGCAGAGGTCAAGACGGCGTTGCGGCCGGAACGAACGCAGCTTTCCGAATACATCGATCCCGATGATGCAGCCGTTCATGAATCACTGGATCTCGTCTTCGAGGAGCTTGCAGGCGAAGGCGCGCGGATCCTCGTGGTGCTCGACGGCTTCGACTACGCGCTCGCCGGCACCGGATTGACGCGGAACCTGTGGGATCAGCTTCGCTCGCTTGCGCAAAGGACGAGCCTCAGATTCGTCACCGGGAGCCGGCGTCCCTTGCGTGAGCTTTGCCGGACCGAGGAATCCCGAACCTCCGATTTCTGGGAGATCTTTTACGACATGCCGGTCCGGGTCACCGCTCTCGACGACTCCGATTGGGATCCGTTCCTTCAACCGCTTCTGGACGCAGGCTGTACGTTCGATGAGCCGGCACGGAAGGAAATCGTCAACTGGACGGGAGGCGTGCCGTTGCTCGTCTGTGCGCTCCTTCAGGAGTTGTGGGAGAAGCATCGGGGAGCGGCTCTCTCCAAACCGGAGATCGACCACACCGCCGAGGAAGTGCTGATCGGGAGACGCGAAATTCTCGCGGACTTGTGGGACGACTGCGATGTCGAGCTGCGTGCCGACCTCGGTACGCTTGCCCGCGCCGACATACCGCTGTCCAATGACCGACTCCGCGCGATTGAGGATCGGGGGTTCGGCCGCGAGTCGAAAAATCGTCTCCGAGGGTCCTGCCGGCTCATTCAGCGTTACGCCAAGGAACAGGCGCCGGCCCTCGCCGATCTGACTCGTCTTTTGGGCACTCCCGCCGATTTTGAAACGCATGTCCAAACCTTCCTCGAACTGCGTCTCAAACAAGTTGCAACGCCAAGTGGAGACCAATCTCTTCATGATTTCGTCAGCCGTGCCATCGAAGACATCGGGCGCAACCCCGAACTCGCGATTAACGGGATCAGGGGTATCGCGGAACGTGCGCTGGCGCTGATTTGGGAGGCTGAGCTTCCACCCAACAAGACGCTTCCCAAGGAGTGGATCGACGAGTGGCGGCGCAGAGGCGAAAGGAACTTGCCGGAGGATAGAGGCAAACTACCCAGCAGGTCCGGTAAGCAGTGCCGTGTCCTTCGCCTGATCACCGATTCGGATCTCAGCACCTCGCGTCAGAGCAAATACGTCACAAGGACGACGTACCTGCTGGTAGATCACCTGAAATCGGTAGGAGATTTCGGCCAGCACCGCAGGGATTACCCGGAAACGACGATAACCGTCGGCTTCGCGGCAACGGTCGTCCTAGCGGCAATCTCGTTGATCGAGAGCCTGATGAGCGATCTGCAACGAGACGGAGGTGACTGAGCAAGAGGCGGTCCGATCTCCGATCGCGAGACCGCCCGACGTGATGGAGACCTGAGCGAATCGCCGGAACTTGCAGGCATCGGTTCGGGAACCGTCATGGGAATTGGAATGCAGCCTGGAATCCCCATGCTGCACTATCGCCGCGGCTACGAAAAGAGACGGGCGGCGCCGATGATCTCGCCGGCCCACAGACGCTTGAGAAAATCGACCAGGGGCAGCACGCGCACATCATCCCAGAGAGCCGCCCGCTGCCCCAGGTACACGCCATAACATGCCGTGCGGTCTTTCCCGAGGGCCTCCCGGACCCGATGCAGGCCGCGGTTGAAGCGCTTGTCCCATCGCGAGGACGCCTTGACTTCAATCGCCACGAACCCTTCCGCGGTTTCGCAGAGGACGTCGACCTCCGTGCCGTCGTAGTTGCGCCAGAAGCACAGCCTGTAATCGCAGGACGAATAGCCGAGGTATGCACGCAATTCGTTGAGGACGAAGGTTTCCGCAAGAGGACCCAGTTCCTCGGCCGTGGGCGGATAGGGAAGCCGGCCGGTCAGCGCTCGGGCGACGCCGCAGTCGAAGAAGTAGAACTTGCTCTGCCGCACCTGCTTCGTCGCGGATTTCAGCTTCCACGGAGGCAGCCAGAATCCGATCAGCGTATCCGTCAGGATCTCGAAGTGGTTCTGCACGGTCCGGCGGTTGATTCCGGCATCGCGCGCAATGCCGGTGGCATTGGTGACCTGGGCATTCCGGTGCGCGGCAATTTCCAGAAATCGCGCAAAGGCTCCCAGGTTGCGGGTCAATGCCTCGGCCTGGATTTCCTGAACGAGGTAGGTCTCGGCATACGTTCGAAGATAATCCCGGGGATCGTCCGTGGTGACCGCCAGGGGCAGGGTGCCGTAGAGCAGGACCCGTGCCGGGTCGATCCTGAAGGAGAGTTCCGCCGATACCAGTGGGAACATGGACGTCGTGATGGCCCGGCCGGCCAGCAGGTTGGCGCCGCCCCGCCGCAATTTGCGCGCGCTTGAACCGGAGAGCACGAAGCGGAGGCGATGGGACTCGATGAGGCGGTGCACCTCGTCCAGCAGCCCGGGCACCTTCTGCACTTCGTCGATCACCGCCCAGTCGCCGGCGGGCAGGGCCGCGAGCTCCCGGTACAATGCGGATGGATCCTTGCTCAGCCGGAGCGCCTCACCGGTGTCGAGCAGATCGTAGGTAGTAGCGCCGGGGAAGCGATCCCGGATCCAGGTGGACTTGCCGGTCCCGCGCGGTCCGAACAGAAAGACGGATCGGGTCGGCGTAGGCAGTAATCTGGTGTACATGGATGCCGATTTTACCGGAAAAATGGCATATTACAGTCTCGTTTTGGAAGCCGTATTTATCAACTGTCACTGTTTCCCCCCGCTGAGCCTCGTTTCGACTTTTCCCATCAAGTTCGCATCGAGTCCGACAACCGAGGCCATTTTTGGAGGAAAACCCGGATGACGATCACCGCATACACCGACCTCCGCAGCCCCTACACCTTCGTCGCGAAGGCCGAGGTCTACCGGTGGGAGGAGGACTTCGGGGTGGCCGTGGACTGGTGGCCCTATACGACGCCGCTGGAAGAAGCCTTCGGACCCGCCGAGGGCCGCGACGAACGCCAGCTCCGGAAGATCAGGTACAGCTACATGAACGTGCGCCGGCTCGGCGCCGCCCAGGGCCTCACGATCCGGGGCACGAAGCGGATCTTCGACCCCACGCCCGCCCACGTCGGCCTGTTGCAGGCCAGGGACGACGGCGTCTTCCGCGCCTTCCACGACCTCGCATTCGAGCGGGTCTTCCGCCGCGAGCTCGACCCGGACGACCCGGCCCACATCCGCGCGGCGCTCGCCGAGGCGGGCGGCGACGTCGACGCCTGGTCCCGGCGCCTTCGCAATGGCGCCGCGGAGCTGGAAGCGATCGATCGCCGCGCCGAGGCGCAGGGGGTCTTCGGGGTCCCGAGCTTCATCCTCGACGGCGAGCTCTTCTGGGGAGCGGATACGCTGGCGCAGATCCGGCAACGGTTCGCCGAACGCTCCGTCTGACGCTCGATCCGCCGGCGTGCATACCGCGCTACGGGGCACTGCCCTCGGCAACCACGGCGGGCGGGGCGTTTCACCTCACTCCGACCGCGCCCGCGCCGCCTTCGCCTCGCGTCGGCGCCGGTGCAGGATCCACTCGGTGTAGCCGTTCGGCTGCCCGGCTCCCTTGAATACGAGCTCCAGCGCGGCCTGGAACTCGATGCTCGCGCCGGTGTCGGGCGCCATCGGGCGATAGGCCGGATCGCCCGCGTTCTGGCGATCCACCACCGCCGCCATCCGCTCGAAGGTGGCGCGCACCTGCGCTTCGTCGATCACCCCGTGGCGAAGCCAGTTCGCGATGTGCTGGCTCGATATGCGCAAGGTCGCCCGATCCTCCATCAGGGCGACGTCGCCGATGTCGGGCACCTTCGAGCACCCCACCCCCTGGCCGACCCATCGCACGACGTAGCCGAGGATCCCCTGGGCGTTGTTCTCCAGCTCGCTCCGGATCTCCTCCGGCGGGAGGTTCCGGCCCGCGAGGAGCGGGACCGAGAGGATGTCGTCGAGATCCGCCCGCCCGAGTCGGGTGCGCCCGCGCCGGGCGATCTCGCTCTGGCGTTCCGCCACGTTCTCTCGGTGGTAGTGGATCGCGTGCAGGGTGGCGGCGGTGGGCGAGGGGACCCACGCGGTGTTCGCGCCAGCGCGGGGATGGTCGATCTTCTGCGCCATCATGTCGGCCATCGCATCGGGGGCGGCCCACATGCCCTTGCCGATCTGGGCGCGGCCCGCGAGCCCGGCCGCGAGCCCGACATCGACGTTCCAGTCCTCGTAGGCCGCGATCCAGCGCGCCGCCTTCATCTCCGTCTTCGGGATGACCGGGCCGGCCTCCATCGACGTATGGATCTCGTCCCCGGTGCGGTCGAGGAAGCCGGTGTTGATGAAGATGACGCGGGACTTCGCGGCGCGGATGCATTCGGCGAGGTTCACGGTGGTGCGCCGTTCCTCGTCCATGATGCCGATCTTGATGGCGTCGCGGGCGAGCCCGAGCGCGTCCTCGACCCGCTCGAACAGCTCGACGGTGGCGGCGACCTCCTCCGGGCCGTGGAGCTTCGGCTTGACGATGTAGACGCTGCCCTTGCGGCTGTTCGCGAGCGGGCCGCGGCCATCGAGGTCGTGCCTGGCAGCCAGCACCGTGACCATCGCGTCGAGGAAGCCTTCGGGGATCTCACTGCCGTTCCCGTCGAGGACCGCGTCGGTGTACATGTGGATCCCGACGTTGCGCACCAGCATGAGGCTGCGTCCGGGAAGCACGACCGTGCCGCCGCCGGGGGCGCGGTAGGCGCGGTCGGGAGCGAGGCGCCGGACGACCTCCCGGCCGCCCTTGGTGAACGCGGCTTCGAGGGTGCCCTTCATCAGCCCCAGCCAGTTGCGGTAGACGCGCGTCTTGTCCTCGGCATCCACGGCGGAGACCGCGTCCTCGCAGTCTTCGATGGTGGTCACCGCCGCTTCGAGCACGACGTCCCTGACACCGGCCCGGCTGAGCTTCCCGATGGCGTGCGTGCGGTCGATGTGCAGCTCGACGTGCAGCCGGTGGTTCTCCAGCAGGACGCAAGAGAGTTGCCCGGAGTGCTCCCGGTATCCGGCGAACTGCGCCGCGTCCGCAAGCCCGGTCTGCGGCCCGTCGGCGAGGACGGCCACGAGCCGGACGCCGGCGCCTTCGGCCGTGTCGCCCCCTCCGGCTTCGTCATCGGCGTCATCGTCATCGCCGGCGCCGGACTCGCACAGCGCATAGGCGGTGACGTCGGCGTGGGAGCCCTCCGCGAGCGGGATCGCTTCGTCGAGAAAATCGTTCGTCCACGCGATCACGCGCCTCGCGCGCGCCGGGTCGATGCCGCCGGACCGTGGGCCGGATTCGGGGCTGCCCTCCTCGCGGGCGATGACGTCGGTGCCGTACAGCGCATCGTAGAGGCTGCCCCAGCGGGCGTTGGCGGCATTGAGCGCGTAGCGGGCGTTGTCGACCGGCACGACGAGCTGGGGGCCGGCGATCCACGCGATCTCGTCGTCGACGTTCGCGGTGTCGATTTGAAACTCGTTGCCGACCGGGGGGAGGTAGCCGATGGATTCCAGGAATGCGCGGTACTCGGCCGGATCGATGGGCTGCGCCGCGCGCTCCTCATGCCATGTGTCGATCCGCGCCTGGAGCCGGCCCCGCCGTTCGAGCAGCGCGCGGTTCTTCGGCCCGAGGTCCCGGACGATGTCCGCGAGCGAGCGCCAGAACGCCTCGGGCTCGACCCCGGTTCCGGGGGCGATCTCGTCCCTGACCAGATCGTGCAACCCTTCGGAGACGTCGAGGCCGCCGATTTCCACTCTCTCGCTCATCGTTCCCTCTCTTGCATCGTTTGTCCTCGCGATCGCGCACCGCGCATCGGCACCGGATGATAGTCGCCCCCGGCGGGCATGTAGAGGCTTGTGGCCGGGAGGCTCGGGTTTTCCGTTCCCGTGCCGCACCGGACCCGGCAATTCCCGCCAAGCCCGAAAACGTCCGTTGAATCGCTACGACCAGACACCTGGACGGCAGGGAAAGCCGCATTGCATCAAGACATCGGCAAGCCTATGGTTTGTGATGGGTTCTGCGAGTGCGGGCGACCTCCGATGATGAACCATCCACCGGCTGAAATCGGGATGCGGCTCGCCGACGTCGATACGCCCGCCCTGCTCATCGATCTCGACGCCTTCGAGCGCAACCTCCACGCGATGGCGGACAACGTCTCTGCCTCCGGGGTGCGGATTCGCCCGCACTCCAAGACCCACAAGTGCGCGGTCATCGCGCGCCGGCAGATGGCCCTCGGCGCGGTGGGGGTGTGCTGCCAGAAGGTGAGCGAGGCGCAGGCGCTGGTGCAGGCCGGGGTGACCGACGTGCTGGTGAGCAACCAGGTCGTGGGCCGGCGCAAGATCGCTCGCCTCGTGGCGCTCGCGCGCGAGGCGAAGGTGGGGGTGTGCGTGGACGACGCCGGCAACGCGGCCGAGATCGGCGAGGCCGCGGCGGCGGCGGGGATCAGCATCGACGTGCTCGTGGAAATCGACGTCGGAGCCGGCCGCTGCGGTGTCGCGCCGGGCGACGAGGCCCTCGCCCTCGCCCGCCGGGTGACGTCGATCGACGGATTGAGGTTCGCGGGCCTTCAGGCGTATCACGGCAGCGCGCAGCACATTCGCGACTACGCAGCGAGAGGCCGCGCCATCGAAACGGCGGCGTCGATGGCGCGCGGCACCGTCGAATCGCTCGCGCGGGAAGGCGTCGAGTGCGAAACCGTATCCGGCGCGGGCACCGGTACCTGGCAGTTCGAGGCGGCGAGCGGCGTCTACGACGAGTTGCAGGCAGGCTCGTACGTCTTCATGGACGTGGACTATGCGAAGAACCTCGACGAAGCCGGCCGCCCGTTCGCCGCCTTCGAGCACTCCCTGTTCGTCTACTCGACGGTGATGAGCCGGCCGGTACGGGACCGCGCGGTGCTCGACGCCGGATTGAAGGCGTTTGCCACGGACTGCGGGATGCCGCGCATGGCCGACGTCGAATCGGCCGCCGTGCTCAAGGCGTCCGACGAGCACGCGGTGGTGGATCCGACCGCGTCCAATGCAAGCCTCACGGTCGGCGACAAGGTACGTCTCATCCCCGGCCACTGCGACCCGACTGTGAACCTGTATGACTGGTACGTCTGCGTGCGCGACGATCGGGTGGAAGCGCTCTGGCCGATCGTGGCGCGCGGCTGCGTGTGGTGATGGGTGATGGCGAAGCGCCCGAACCTTCTGCTCATCATGGCCGATCAGCTTGCTCCGCAGGTGCTGCCGGCTTACGGCCACCCCCGGGTGCAGACCCCGCATCTCGACCGCCTCGCCGAGCACGGCGTCGTGTTCGAGAACGCCTACTGCAACTTTCCGCTCTGCGCACCGGCACGGTTCTCGATGCTGAGCGGGCGGCTGCCTTCGCGAATCGGGGCGTTCGACAACGCGGTCGAGTTTCCCGCTTCCGTGCCCACCTTCCATCACTATCTGCGCCTCGCAGGCTATCGGACCTGTCTTGCCGGCAAGATGCACTTCGTCGGCCCCGACCAGCTCCACGGCTACGAGGAGCGGGTCACCACCGACGTCTATCCGGCCGACTTCCTGTGGACGCCGGATTGGCGGCTCGACGACGAGACCTGGCTCGAGTGGTACCACGACATGAGCAGGGTGCTCGAAGCCGGGCCGCACCGGCGCAGCGTCAACGTCGCCTACGACGACGAGGTCGAGTTCGAGGCGGTGCGGTGGCTGCATGAGCACGCGGACGGCGGGGACGACCGGCCGTTTGCGCTCACCGTCTCGTTCATCTCGCCCCATGATCCCTATCTCCCGCCGCCGCGGTGGTGGGAGCGGTACCACGGCGTCGAGATCGACCCGCCGCGGGTTGGGGATATCCCGCTCGAGGAGCGCGACCCCCACAGCCGGAGGCACTGGTTCCTCACCGGGCGCCACCGCGCGGCGGTCGGCGAGCCGGACGTCCTGCACATGCGGCGCGCCTGCTACGCGCTGACGAGCTATATCGACGCGAAGGTCGGCAGGCTGCTGGAAACCCTCGGCGAGGTCGGCGCGGCGGACGACACCCTGGTCGTCTTCACGTCGGACCATGGCGATTCGCTCGGCGAGCGCGGCCTGTTCTTCAAGATGTCGTTCTTCGAATGGTCGGTCCGGGTGCCCCTGATCGTGCACGCGCCGTTCGCCTTCGGGCCGCGGCGCGTACGCGCGAACGTCTCCCATCTCGATCTCTTCCCGACCCTGCTCGAAGCGGCGGGCGACGGCGCCCTGCCGGAGCTGGCGGCCCCGATTGACGGCCGATCGCTCGCATCCCTCGCGTCGGGCGCCTCGGGAGGTGCGGCGGACTGGCCGGATGTCGTGTGTGCGGAGTACACCGCCGAGGGCGTGCGTACCCCCTTGTTGATGGTCCGCAAGGGTCCGTACAAGCTGATCGCGAGCCCCGGTGACCCGCCGATGCTCTTCGACCTCGACACCGACCCGCACGAGCTCGAAGACCTCGCTGCGCATCCAGCCGTCGCTGATGTGCGCGCCGAGCTGGAAGCGGTGGTCGCCGAGACCTGGGATGTCGAGGCCCTCGACCGCGCGGTGCACGAGAGCCAGTCGGCGCGCCGTCTCGTGAGCGCCGCGCTCGACACCGGAACCCGCACCCCCTGGGACTTTCAGCCGATGCGCGACGCCTCGCGGCTCTACTTCCGCGAGAGCGGCGACATCCAGGCTTCGTATTCGGGCACCGTGCGCTGAGCCTCGGAGAGAGGACCGCCGCAGCCGAAGCTCGACGCGGCCGGTCTTCGTGGTGCGGCGGACGGGCAACGCCCGCGCATCGTGGTGACTCCTGCCCGCCATTTCGAGGGCGGCGTGGTGTCACTCGATCGCGGCGGTCGCCTATACTGGAGTAGCCTGATGCCGACAAGCACAGGGGATCGGGGCCCGTGGAATCTCATCGGGGTTGTTGCATCATCGAGCGGACGCAACGGACGGGAAGAGGATGACGATGACTCCTGAAGCCTGGACTGTCGTTGGCACCGGGGTCGTGATCCTGATAGCGATCGCAACGTCCAATCGACAGCTTCGCGGTGAGATGAACGGACTTCGTGACGAGATGAATCGAGTCCACGCTGAAATCGGCAGGCTGCGCGAACGCATGGCGAAGCTCGAAGGGCTCCTGGAAGGTCTGCGCGAAGCCATTACCGGCCGCAAGGTCGCCTGACGGCGGCGTTGCCGGGGAACGGAATTCGCCCGCGAAGTCAGCCCCGAGGAGTCGGTTCCGAGCTCCACCATGACGATGTGGAGAGCGTACCGGCGACACGACGCCCGGGGCTCATGAATGTGTAATCGGCTCGCTCCTGAAGACCATCGATGGAAAGGCCGAGCCAGGACATTGCAGACGAGCTGCGCAAGGTCGATCTGTTCACGGCGCTCGATCCGGGGCAGCTTCGGGTCGTGATCGACAGCACCCGCGTGGTTCACCTGGACGGCGGCCAACGGTTGTTCGACCACGGGCAGCCGGCCCGGCAGTTCTTCTACCTTCGTACCGGCCAGCTCAAGCTCTTTCGCAGCTCGCCGAGCGGCGGGGAGAAGATCATCGAGATCATCCAGCCGCAGGAGATGTTCGCTCAGGCGGTGATGTTCATGGAGCCCGATGACGGCTATCCGGTGAGCGCCGAGGCGATCGAGCCGAGCGTGCTGCTTGGATTCGACAGCGAGGTGATGCGCGGCGTGCTGCGCCGGTCCGTCGATACCTGCTTCCGAGTGCTCGCGAGCCTGAGCTATCGGCTTCGCCAGCAGGTGGACGAGATCGAGAAGCTGACCTTGCACTCCGCGGCTTCCCGGCTCGCCGGCTATCTGGTCGGGCAAGTGCCGGGTGACGTCCCCCTTTCCCCCGGAGTCCGCCTCCCCGCGCCGAAGAACGTCATCGCCTCGCGCCTCGGCATTCAGCCCGAGACGTTCTCCCGGGTCGCCGCGCGCCTGATGAAGGAAGGCCTGATCCGCGTGCAGGGACAGGACGTCGTACTCCTCGACGTCGAGGGGTTGCGCGCGCGCGCCGAAGGCTGAATCGCGCCGGCGCTTGCCCTGCCGCGAGCACCGCACGATTGATCTCGAGGAACCGGGCCGCGCCCCGCGGTCCGCCGCCTGTCTCCCTGACCTCGATCGAGCCCTCCGTCAGTGCCTCGATCGCGCGTCGTGCCACTGCATGAGCATGATTCCCGCCAGCACCATCGCTCCGCCGGCGAGCTGTGCGGCGCCGAGCAGCTCACCGAAGAGCACCCGCGCCGCAACGATGCTGGTCACCGGCTGGACGTTCGACAGCATCGCGCCCTTCAACGCCCCGATACGCGCGATGGCGACGAAATAGAGCGGCAGCGACGCGCATTGCAATGCGATGACCCCGAACATGCCCGCCCATCCGATCCCGGATACGGGTAGCTGCACGCTGCCGGTGGCCAGCGCCAGCGTCGGGAGCGCGACCGCCGCGACGACCGCCATGTGGAACATCGCCACCAGAGGGTTGACGTGGCCCACCCAGCGCACGACGCCCACCGAGTTCAGTGCGACCGCGACCGCCGCGCCGAGCACCAGCGCCACACCGCGCGGATCGGACGCCCCGAGCGAAGCGTTGAGCATGGTCGCGAGCCCGGCGAACGCCATCGCGAGCGCCGCGGCCCTCGCAGGGGCGGGCCAAGCCCGGTCCAGCATCGCCTGGATCAGGCCGATGAGAGGCGGAAAGGTGAAGAAGATCAACGCGGTGAGCCCGATGGAGATGTACTCCACCGCCCCGATGTTTCCATAGAACCCGAGCCCCATCAGCAACCCGAGCCCCGCGCAGCGCCGGCAGTCGACGGGATGCAGGCGGAGCGAGCGTCCCGTCGCCCGGCAGTAGACGAACAACGCAGCGACGAGCGCGAACGACCGCGCCGCGGCGATCGTCAGCCCATTGGCGCCGCCTTCGTAGGCATAGCGTGCGACTGCTATCGCGAGACCGAGGCCGACGGCCGAGAGCAGCACCAGCGCCATGCCACGCGCGTCACCGGGGTCGCGTACTCGTGGTCGGATCAAAGGTCGCGTGGAGTTCCCGGCGGGCATCGCCGGCGTCAAGCCGTTCCGCCGTGGGTGGCAAAGCGCAGTAGCTCTTCCACCGCGGGGACTCGAAACTTCTGCTTCCGGTGCACGAACGAGAACGGGCGCTCGATCGGCGGGTCGAGATCCACCGCCCGCAGGGTGCCCTGCACGATCTCCTTTCGCAGGGTCGCGATGGAGATGATGGTGATGCCGAGACCGGTTTCGACCGCGCCCTTGATCGCTTCGGGGCTCCCGAGCTCCATGACCACGTCGAAGTCGTCGAGCGCGAAGCCGGCCGCGTGCGCGTGATCGAGGAACACCTCACGGGTTCCCGAGCCCTCCTCGCGCAGGATCAGCGGCACGCCGCGCAGCGCCGTGAACGGGATGCGCGGCTCGCCTGCGAGAGGGTGCTCGGGGGGAAGCGCGACGACGAGCTTGTCGAGGTCGTAACGCCGTACCGCGAGGCTGCGGTTGTGCACCGGTCCTTCCACGAGTCCGAGATCGATTCGGTTCTCGACCACCATCTGCACGATGCCGCCGGTGTTCGACATCAGCAGGCGGACGTTCACTTCGGGGAACCGCTGCTTGAAGCGCACCAGCAGCCGCGGCAGATCGTATTCCGCGATGGTCATGCTCGCGCCAAGCAACAACGTGCCGGCCATGTCGTCGGTCAGCTCCCTGAGCGAGCCGTTCATCTCGGAGTACAGCGCGAGGATGCGTTTGGCGTACTTCTCCACCTGCCGCCCCGCTGCGGTCAGCTCGATCCGGTTGTGCTCGCGGTCGAAGAGCCGGGTGTTGAAGTGCTCCTCGATCTGCCGGATCTGAGAGGTCACGGCCGGCTGCGTCATGTGCAGCCGCCGGCCGGCGCGGGTGAAGCTCTTGAGCTCGGCGACGGCGTGGAATACCTGGAGCCGCCGGTCGATCATGATGCTTGGCCGGTGGGCGGCGGCGCGGTGCGGCGCCAGGGGGCGGCACGTCGCGAAGGGGCGGCATCACGCGAGGACATGACGCGCCGGGAACATCGCCCGGTTGCGGTCCGGTTGATCCGGGCGATCCGGGCATCGCGAAGGGACGGAACCCCTCCGGGACACGGCGCGGCGCAAGGACGTGGCGCGCCGGGAACGTCGTCCGGTTGCGGTCCGGTTGACCCATGAGAGCCGGGCGCCGAGCAGCGAGCGCCTTCGTGCGCCGAGGAGCGGACCTCCCCGGGCGCCGTACCGGGTGGGATTCCAGGGGCAGGAATGAGCGATCTCACGAGCCGGCCGAATACGGCAATTCCCGCCATCGCCCCGGACATGGTCGTGTCATCGGGATTGCGCGGCCTTCTCTGTCGTCCGAGCGTCTGGTCGTGGCGGTTCAACGGACGTTTTCGGGTTTGGCGGGAATTGCCGGGCCGAACACTTCCCTCGGGCATTGCTCGGGCGGCAAGCGTAGTGTATGGCGGATCAAGAGAAAATTGCCTGGCCCTCGCCGAACGTCTCCCAACCCGGCGGAGCCGGAACCAGGCGCCGGCTGTGAACCTGGGACCGGCGCGCCCTGGCGGACGCGGGAGGGACGCCCGCCTTGCCATGTGGCGGCCCTGCGGCACGGTGAGGCCCGCCGACCGCGCGGTGATGTATCGTTGCATGTCGTCCGTGAGGCCGGCGCGCCGCGCGGCCGGGCCGGTCACGGAATCCCGGCGCTGTCCGTGACCCACGTCACGGACCGATGAGCGGGTCCGGCGCGCACCACGGACTGCACGATCACTGTCAGGAGGATCTTCGATGGCAAGTCTCGTTCCCCCGCATGGCGGCCCGCAAGGCGGCACCTCCCTGCGGCCCCTGATGCCCGAGGGCGAGGCCCTGGCCGCCGCGCGCGAGCGGGCCGGGCGCCTGCCCTCGGTACCGGTGTCGTCTCGCGAAGCCGGCGATGTCGTGATGCTCGGCATCGGCGGGTTCACACCGCTCGAAGGCTTCATGGGCGAGGCGGACTGGCGCGGCGTCTGCGACGGGATGCGCACCGCCGACGGCCTGTTCTGGCCGATCCCGATCACGTTGTCGGTGGATGCCGGCACCGCCGGCGGGATCGAAACGGGCGGCGAGGTCGCACTCCTCGCTCCCGGCGCCTCGGCCCCGATGGCGATACTCGCGATCACCGAGAAGTACACCATCGACAAGGCCCATGAATGCCGCACGGTCTTCCGTACCACGGATGCCGGGCACCCCGGCGTGAAGATGGTGATGGAGCAGGGTGAGGTGAACCTCGCCGGACGCCTGACGGTGCTCTCCGCCGGGAGCTTCCCCGAGGAGTTCGGCGGGCTGTTCCTGACTCCGGCCGAGACCCGGGCGCGGTTCGAAGCGAACGGCTGGAGCACCGTCGCCGCCTTCCAGACCCGCAACCCGATGCACCGGTCGCACGAATATCTGGCCAAGATCGCGATCGAGATCTGCGACGGGGTGCTCGTCCACTCGCTGCTGGGCAACCTCAAGCCCGGTGACGTGCCCGCCTCGGTGCGCGCCCGCGCCATCGACACCCTCATCGAGAACTACTTCGTCGCGAACACCGTCATGCACGCCGGCTATCCCCTCGACATGCGCTACGCCGGTCCCCGCGAGGCGCTGTTGCACGCACTCTTTCGCCAGAACTACGGCTGCTCGCACCTGCTCGTCGGACGCGACCATGCGGGGGTCGGGGATTACTACGGGCCGTTCGACGCACATCGCATCTTCGACGAAATCGACGCCGACGCGCTGGAGACGAAGCCGATCAGGATCGACTGGACCTTCTGGTGCTCACGGTGCGCGCAGATGGCGTCGATGCGCACCTGTCCCCACGATCCGGAAGACCGGCTGCTGCTCTCGGGGACGAAATTGCGCAAGATGCTCTCGGAGGGCGAGGAGGTGCCGGACACCTTCAGCCGCCCCGAGGTCCTCGACATCCTGCGGGAGTACTACGGTGGCCTGTCGGCGGAGGAGAACGTCAAGGTAGAGCTGAAGGGACACTCCGGTGCGTGAGCAGAGATCAGGCTTGTGATCACGAATCCCGAAATCGCGTGGTCGGCGTGCGCGTCATGAAACTGGCCGTGGCTGTGTTGGTGATCCTCATCGTGGCGGCGTTGGCAGCTTGGTTTGCTTGTGCGTCCGACTTGTTGGGCGGATCGGAATGCCTGGTCCTTGGTGGTTTCCTTGGCGTTTTGATGGGTCTTGTCGTTGGATAGGCCGGATGGAGCGCTCATGTCCATCGGCCCGAGCCATGTTGTGATTCCGTTGTCGCCGCGCGGGAAGCCGGCCGAATGAACACGGCGATCCCCGTATGCGAGACCATCCTCGTCGGCGGCGGGGGGTCGGCAACGTCCCCGCCGCGCTCGACAGCGGCAGGGACGGTCGGAGACGCCATGGTCATCAGGAAGCGTCGGGAAGCCCTTGATGATGGAACGGGCGATGATGCCGGGAGCGGCCGGCTCGCCTGACCGGTCAATCGACGATGTGGTACACCGGCGCCTTCTCCATCTCCCATTCCCCGGAGTGCCGGTCGTAGCGGGAGAGGGTGAAGCAATGCCAGTCACGGTCGTCCAGCTTCGGATGATCGGCTCGATAGTAGTACCCCGGCCACCGCGTCTCCGTCCGGAACATCGTGTGATGCGTCACCGACTCCGAAGCCAGAACCCGGTGTTGGAGCTCCCACGCCCGCTGTAGCTGGTGAAGGTCTTCGGCCGCAAGATGGTCCAGGTCTTCCTTCAGCATGCCCAGCAACTCGATCCCCCGGGTGAGCAACGGCTCGTTGGTGCTGTAGTAGGCGCTGATGCCTCCGACGTATTCGTCCATGATCTTCTCGAGACGCTGAAGGCCGTGGAGCGGCAGGATGTAGCTCGGTGAAACGGTCCCTGCAACGATCTCGTTGCGCCCGACCTGGTAGTTCTCCAGGGGTTGGAAGATCTTCTTTCCGAGATCCTCGTACTGCCGTTCACTGACCCGGGGCTGCTCATTGCGCAGATCGTTCACGTAATTGACGGCCGCCTTGGCCGCAATCCGGCCTTCGGTGAAGGACCCTGACGAGAACTTGTGGGCGGTGCCGCCGATCGTGTCGCCTCCGCCGAACAGCCCCTCGACGGTCATCATCCGGTTGTAGCCCCACTGGTACTCGTCGGGCGCGTAGTCCGACGGTCCGCTCGCCCAGGCGCCCGAGCACGTGGCGTGCGAGCCCATGACGTAGGGTTCGGAGGTCGTCAACTCGGGATTGATGTGCTTGGGATCGATGTTCTGCGACGCCCACACCACCGCCTGCCCGATGGTCATGCCGAGGAAGTTCTCCCATCCGACCGTCTCCTTGTGCGGATCCTGGAAGGCTTCCTTCGTCACCATGCGGATCGGCCCGTTGCCCGCCTTCACCTCCTCGAGAAAGGCATGGTTGCGCAGGCAGGTCGGTACCGGATGGCGGTCGACGTAATCCCCCACCAGTGCCTTCGTGTGGTCATACCACCTGGATTCGTACTCCTCTCCGTACGCATTCTGGGTATACGTCTTGAGGTGGAGGAAGTAGGCGCCGACCGGGCCGTAGCCGTCCTTGAAACGGGTGAGGACGATCCGGTTCTCCATCTGGGTCATCTTGGCGCCGACGAGGATCGGCAACGCATAGGCCGAGGCGCTGCTCCACGGGGCGTACCACGTCCTGCCCATGCCCTCGCCGACGGCGCGGGGCTTGTAGATGTGAGACGCGCCGCCGGCACAGACGATGACCGCCTTCGCACGGAAGACGTAGTAGTCGCCGGTGCGAACGTTGAAACCGACCGCCCCGGCAACCCGGTTGGCCCTGGTCTCGTCCATCAGGAGGTGGGTCACCATGATCCGGTTGTAGATCCGGGTGGCGGCCTTGCGGGCAGCCTCGGCGACGATCGGCTTGTAACTTTCGCCGTGGATCATGATCTGCCACTTGCCTTCACGCTGGTAGCGCCCGGTTTCCGGGTCACGCATCATGGGGAGGCCCCACTCCTCGAGCTTGTGCACCGTGGCGTCCACGTGCCGCGCGATGTCGTAGCCCAGGTCCTCGCGTACGAGCCCCATGAGGTCGTTCCGCGCGTAGCGGACGTGGTCTTCGGGCTGGTTCTCGTTCCACTGCATGCCCATGTAGCAGTTGATTGCGTACAGGCCCTGCGCGACCGCGCCGCTGCGGTCGATGTTCGCCTTTTCGACGCAGACGATCTTGAGATCGCGTCCCCAGTACCGGGATTCATAGGCGGCGCCGCAGCCGGCCATGCCGCCGCCGACCACCAGGATGTCGGAATCCACGAAGACCGTTTTTCGCCGGTTGAACAGTCCCACTAGACCACCCCCTGCTTGAGTTGGTCCGGCGTCAACGCCGGCAAGCTTGTGATGTTGAGCGCATCCGGCTCGTGTGCGAGTTCCTGCGAGCTCATGGCTTCGGCGCTCGGGGGCGCCAGATCGGCCGGCGACGGGATCGACCCCCACGGCGTGGTCCGGATCGGGGAGACGAAGTTCTTGACCCGCCCGTCCCGGAACTCGATCCGCCAGGAAATCGTGCCCTTCGCTTCCTCCCGGAGCGCCCGGACGCTATGCCCGAGCGGGGCGAAGTCGGCATATCCGCGCGCGTCGATGGCGTTTTGCGGACAGGCCTTGACGCAGGAGTAGCACTCCCAGCACATGTTGGGTTCGATGTTGTAGGCGCGGCGATAGGTCTTGTCGATGTGCATGATGTCGGACGGACAGATATCCACGCAGTGTCCGCAACCGTCGCAGCGGGTCATGTAGACGAATGTCGGCATCGTTGTTCCGCCAATGAATTGAGTCGATGGGGGTGATCAGTAATTCTGGGGCAGCCGGCGCGCGCTTCCGAAGACTTCCGGCTTGTCGGCCGGAGGCGGCAGGTTGCTCCTCGATCCGTCCGCTTCCGACACCCGTTTCTGGAAGGCCGCCGCGGGCTTGAAGAACATGTGTGCGAACTTGGACCAGGAGACGGATGCGAACAGCACGGTGGTGGCGGCGACGTACAGGACGAAGAACACGTTGGTCCACCACGAGGCCCCCGTGCCCTGCAGGAACGACCAGACCAGCCCCAGGGTCACGCTGGCGAGCAGCGAGAGGATGAACAGGTCCGCGTGCATGACGCGGAACGGCGAATTGCCCTCGGCCGCGACGTCGGCACGGATGAAGAACCAGAACCAGTACCCGCCGACGCAGACCATCAGGGCCCCGATGTGCCACAGGGGCGGCAGGACGGCAGGCGCGGGAGGCTCCGGGGTCGGGTAGCCGAACACCATGATGGCGGTGGTGATAACGTAGGCGAGGAAACCGTACATCGTCAGGAGATGGGCGATTCTTCGCCGCACGGTGCAGAACTCGGCAGACGTCAGCACTTCCACGCAGAGGGTCCGGACCGCCAGGGACGCCAGCTCCCCGCCGCCGACCCGTCTCGATCCCCGGTTCTTCGCCTGGCGCCAATTGTCGAAGAAATACTTGGCGCTCCCCTTGTGGATGATGTCGAACAGGGTGCCGGCCACCACCAGGACCACCATCACGATGACGTATGCCTGCATGACCGCGGGTGGTATGGACGCCGGAAGCTCGGCGAAGGGATTGCTGGTGAACATGGAGGGGATTCTCCGGAGCGCGGTGATTCGTTGCACCGGGATTCTGAGGGAACTCCGATTGTCGTTCAACTCGACAAGGCGATCTCCCAGGAATTGCTTATGCCCGGATAACGACCGCTACCGGCGGCCGGTTGCGCCGTCGGCGGGCAATCCGCCCGTCGCTCCGATACCGCAAGGCGTTTCCGGGGCCGGGCCGGACCGGCGCTCCCTCCGCGGGAAATCCGCCCGCCGCCGCTCCGGCGAAAGGCTCAGGCGGTTGTCCGTCCGCGGCGGATGCAGAAGAATGACGCCGGCGCCGGCAGGATGGGGCGGCGCCGGGAGCATCGAGAGGCGTGGAAACGACGGCGATGGACCATGAGATCCGGTGAACGGTGCGGGAGGGACCCGCGCAGAGCGCGGCGCCGGTCCGCTCCGGCCGGCGGCGAACGCGCGATGCGCGCCGGTGTTCTCCCCGGATCCGACGCCCGCGGCTCCGCCCGCGAAGTCCGCCGCGGGCCGGCGGCGCGCGGCTGAAGGCGGGGCGGGCCATGTGGGCGTTTCTCCACCGCTTCGCGTCGCCGCCGCATTTCTACCGGCTGTCCGGACGCATGGCCCCGTGGCTCGGCTGGGCCTGCCTCGGGACGATGCTCGGCGGGCTCTACGGCGGGCTCGTCGCCGCCCCGCCCGACTACCAGCAGGGCGAGAGCTACCGGATCATCTTCGTCCACGTGCCGAGCGCGTGGATGTCGCTCTTCATCTACGTGGTGATGGCCGGCGCGAGCGCCGTCGCCCTGGTCTGGCGGATGAAGCTCGCCGAGGTCGTCGCGGTCGCGAGCGCGCCGGTGGGCGCGTCGTTCACCTTCCTCGCCCTGGTCACGGGCTCGCTCTGGGGCAAGCCGATGTGGGGTACGTACTGGGTGTGGGATGCGCGGCTCACTTCCGAGCTCATCCTCCTCTTTCTCTACTTCGGGGTGATCGGATTACACTCGGCGATTGAAGACAGGCGCACCGCGAGCCGCGCGGCCGGACTCTTCGCCATCATCGGGGTGGTCAACATTCCCATCATCCATTTCTCCGTCGAGTGGTGGAGCACGTTGCACCAGGGTCCGACGGTGACCAAGCTCTCGGCGCCGTCGATCCATCTCTCGATGCTGGTCCCGCTGCTGCTGATGGCGGTGGCGTTCAAGCTCTTCTACGTGACGGTGCTGCTCATGCGCGCGCGTTGCGAGGTGCTGGAGCGCGAGCGCAACGCCGGCTGGGTGCGGGCACTCATCGCCCGGGAGGGGTCCGAGTGACCATGCCCGAGCCCGTCGCCGAATACTTCCGCATGGGCGGCTACGCCTTCTACGTCTGGTGCTCGTACGCCGTGGTGCTCGCGGTGCTCGCGTTCAACCTCGCCGCTCCCGCGCTCAGGCTCCGCCGGGTGCGCCGCGACCTCGCCCGGCAGGCCCGCTTCACGGAGGACCCGGACCTCGGACAGGATGGCGATGATCCGCTCGACGCGGACGATCCCTCCGGTGGCCTTGCCGACACGGGAGCCGTTTCGCGCGCTCCGGCCGGGGCAGACCGTCGCGATGACCCGCGTGATGAGCCGCCACGATGACCCGTAGAGGCCAGAGGATGCTCTTCGTGGGCATGATCGTCGCCGGGGTGGCGGTGGCGGCGGGGCTCGTCATCGCCGCGATGGGCGAGAACATGCTCTACTTCTACAGCCCGAGCCAGATCCGGGCGGGCGAGGCGCCGAGCGGCCCGAGCATCCGGGTCGGCGGGCTGGTGGTGGAAGGCAGCGTGCGGCGCGGGGAAGGGCTGGAGGTCTCGTTCACCCTCACCGACGGGGCCGAGACCGTGGACGTGCGCTACGCCGGCATCCTGCCGGATCTGTTCCGCGAGGGACAGGGGATCGTGGCCTCCGGGGTCCTGGAGGCGGGGGGCGGACGCCTCCGGGCCGAGGAAGTCCTCGCCAAGCACGACGAGAACTACATGCCGCCGGAGGTCGCGGAGGCCATGGAGATGGCCAGACAAGGCGGCAAGATGGTCCCCCCCCACGGAGCACGGCAATGACGGAAGAGGTGTGCCGCTCCTGGGAGGCATGGATTCCCGCTTGCGCGGGAATGACGAGGAGATGCATCCCGCAAAAGTGACCATGTTCCCACCGGAATCGCTGATCACTTTGGACCGGAATAAGCACTCCATCGTGGCAACGAACCGTCCACGCCGCACCTGCACGAACCGCTCCCACCCGGACGCGCCGCCTCGCACACTGCACCATCGCGGTGGAGGGTGAACCCCCCACCACGGCGGCGAAAATAGATGACCTGACGCACGGGGCCATGGGGCCGCCAGGGAAGGTACGCCGCGCACCCCTGCACGTCCCCCGCGGGCACCATCCACAGACCGTCCCCCGCGGGTACGGCGTGCTCAAGCCACGGAGGCCCGGCGACGGGCGGCTGTTCCGGCCGCACGCAAGCCTGCAAGGGAACGAGCAGCGTGACGAACCACCACCCGGCGGCCGGCCGGCTCACCACGACAACCGCCAGGCGACGCCGCCCCGCACGTCCTCGGCACCGCGCACGTGGCCCGCGTCGTGGCTGTAGCCGACCGACACGGAGGCCTCGCCAGCGAAGAGGGGGCGGTCGTGGCGGAGCCCGAAGGCGATCTCGCGCCCTTCGGGGGCGAGGCCGAACTCGAGCGAGCGGTAGACCCAGTCGCCATCGAGGGTACGGGTCGCGGGGAAGGTCAGGCGGGCCGAGCCCGACTCCGCCCGCCACGGCTGGGAGACGGAGAGCTCCGTGGCGGAACCGGAGGCGGCGGAGCGCAGGAGCGACACGGTGGCGGAGGAATACATCCCCGGCCCCGGCTCGAACATGGCCCCTGACGACACCTCGCCGCGCCCTGCGCCGAAGACGACCTCGGTGCGCAGACGCCACTCGCCGTTGGGCAGGGGGACCTTCCAGCCGTCACGGTGCTTGAGCCAGACGGTGGCCGACCGGGCTCCGGCACCGAACGCGCCGGCGGACCGTCCGCCCTGGACTCCGTCGGCCTCGTAGAGGAAGCCGAAGCCGAAGCCGCGCGCCCGGGGCACGAGCTCGACCCCGGAAGCCCGCGTGGACCCGGCGAGCACGGAGTCGCGCGCCGTGGGCGTCACCAGCCGCACTTGGTGGCCGGGCAGCAGGTTCGGTGAGCCGACGGACGCCCATCGCAACGAGGCGGGCAACAAGGGGTCCACGGCGGTCGGAACGGAACGCGCCGGCGGAATGAGCGGGACCGACGAGCGGGGTGCGCTCGAAACGGAGTCGGAGAGCGGGGTCCAGAAGGGGAAGTTCGCGCTGTCGAACGAGGCGAGCTCGAAACCCTCGACGGCAAGGGCCACGCTGTCCCCGTACGCCCGGGAGACCGAAAGCCAGGAGCGCCGCGGGGAAGCCTCATGGCCGGGGAGGCCGGTCCGCATGGAGCCGACCGGGCGCGTCGCCGCCTCGATGTCGAGGACGCCTGCGCCAATCCTGGTCGGGTCGTAGCCGGCCACGGTGTTGTCCGCCGTATCGACGACGCGCCGGCCGACCTCACGCGGCGTCATCGTTCCGCGGGACTGCTCCATCACCAGCGCCATCGCCCCAGCGACCATGGGGGCGGAGAAGGAAGTGCCGGAGGCAGAGCCGTGCGCAGGGGAAGGGTTCCGGCCCGTCTTGGCGACGTTCATCGTGAACGGCGCCGCGAGGCAATAGTGCCGGCCATGCGTGCTCGCAACCCAGTCCGCCGGCAGGCTCCCACAGGGCACCGACGACGGGTGCAGGCTGCCGTCCGGGCGGACACCGACGGCGGCGAAGTGCAAACCCCGGAGCTCGATGTTCCACCAAGCCATGCTGGCAGAAGCGCCGGGGGACTGGGGCGGGTCCGGGAGACCTGCAGGAATGTTCCCCGCGGCAGTCACGAACAGGGTCTTCCGTGCCTCGGGAACACCGGTCTGCAACAGTGAGCCCCAGTAGTTCGGGAGGTTCATCCGAAGCCAATCCCAGGCACGGGTGGTAGCACGGTCGTCGAAATCGCGGTCCGTGTCGCTGAACACGGGAATACCGTAGGACCGGTTGACGATGTCCACGTGTGCGTTCCGGTCACGCCTCGCGGAAGCGATCGCACGGTCGAAGGAGACGACGTCGGGGTGGGTAGGACCCAAGCGGGCAAGAAGGTCGACGATGGAACCCGTATTGCGGGACTGTGCAGCCTGAACATCAGGGTCTTCATCGAGGGGGATGGTCCAAGGGACGACGCGGGCGCCGGGGGCAACCCCGGTATCGGCCCCGACGATGACCGAGGCAACTGCAGTCCCGTGCGTGCGCTTGCCGGCGGAGCCGACGCCGGGGATGCGGTACCACCGCAGTGAATCGGGCACGTCGGGATCCACGACCTTGATGTAACGCGGAGCAGTATCGGTGGGATAACCGTCTACAAGAATGGAGTCGCGAGCACGCGCCTCCACGTCATCGGAGGAGGCGACCTCCAAGACCGTGCACTGGACTCCGTCACAAGGCGGAGCAGGGGTTGACGACGAGCGCAGGGGATGCGCGTAGGTGAACTCCGCGCCCTTGGCTGGATCGGTCTCGACACGCCCCACGAGCTGCGGTGTGAGGAAGTCGACGGAGTCGTCTTCGACCGCGACCCGCACACCGGCCCCGGAGAGTCCACGGTTCTGCAATGCCTGACGCGCCGAGACCTGCGACAAGACGGGTTGCGACTTCAGCCGGTCGACCCACGCAGCCGAAGGCAACGCCGGGGGGATGGATGGCGGATCCGCAGGCAACGCCGGAGGGACGGATGGCGGATCCGAAGGCAACGCCGGGGGGACGGATGGCGGATCCGTACGTGTGTTCCCACCTCCCCCGCCACCGCACCCGGCGGCCAACGCCGCTACGACAAGGCAACCAATCCTTCCAGTGATGTTTACACGCATTGCCGTCCTTCCATGATGTTTATTCCATCGTTTCCCGCTTCATCAGCCCCCTCCCTGTGGATTCCGGTGAAGTCGATCACTCATTGCGGGTTGAAGCCGATTACAGAATCGGGGGCAGAAGTTCATCGACGTCCATCCGGTCCAGGGGCGGGATGGCGTAGTGGTCGTCCGGGCGCACCGGCCCTTCGGTGTTGAAGAAGCGCATGGATCGATTATGGCACTTGCCGCACCCCGTTGCGCCCGCGGGGCGTCGCCGGGGCCGCTCACGGTCCGGGGCCGGGGCCAAGGAGCGGGGCGAGCCGCGCGGCCAGCGCTCGCGGCCCGAGGGCGGCGAGGTCGTCGTTGAACGAGCGGGACCGACTGGCCGTTGCGCCTGGCCACGGTGGCGAGTCGGTTCGCCTCGAACGCTGGTATCTCGGGATGCCCGCCGCGCGCCACCGCCCGGCGGTGCTCGCGTGCGGCGAGCGCGTTCTCGAACGCCTTGCGCCGCGCCTCGGCGAGCCCTTGTGAAGGGGTACGCCCCGGGGCCGTAGTCGCTGCGCTTGCCGTCGAGGGACAGGCGCTGGCACCATTGCTTGCTCCCGCTCGGCATCACCTGTAGGAACAGGTCGTGTCCGTCGTGGTGGCGGTCGGCCCGCGCGCGCGCGCCGCGGTGGCGCACCGACTTCACGAACGCGGCGGTGAGGCGGCCGCTCATCGGTCCGCCCCTCCGTAGCTCCACGGGCGCCACCGGCCTTCGGGGACGCAGGCGCGGACGTCGGCCTCCAGCCCGCAGCCGGTCCAGTTGCCGGTCTCGGCCTCGTCGGTGCGGTCTCGGCCTCGTCGGTGGTAGTCTCGCCGGACGCGTTGCGGAACGGGGGCTCGGGGGATGTCTGCCCGGTCGTCGTCTGCCTCCGCCAAGGGATCAATCTCACAGAACGCGGGGACGGCCGGTACGACGGCCACGGCGGCCCCGATGCGCAGACGGGCGCTGCCCCGCGGAGCACGGACATGATCGGTGAGCTCGGCCATTTCGCGTTGATCCTGGCCTTCGTGGTGGCCACCATCCAGGGCGTGGTGCCGTTGCTCGGGGCCTGGCGCCGGATCCCGGCCTGGACCGCGGTGGCGGTCTCCGCCGCGCGGGCGCAGTTCCTGCTGATCGGCCTCTCCTACCTCTGCCTGACCCACCTGTTCATCGTCTCCGACTTCAGCTTCACCTACGTCGCGCAGAACTCCAACACCGCACTGCCGCTCTTCTACAAGATCTCCGCGGTATGGGGCGCCCACGAAGGCTCGATGCTGCTGTGGGCCGCCATCCTCGCAGGATGGGGCTTCGCGGTGGCGACGTTCAGCACCTCCCTGCCGGACGTCTTTCGGGCGCGGGTGCTCGCGGTGGTGGCGCTGGTGAGCGTCGGGTTCCACCTCTTCATGCTCCTCACCTCCAACCCCTTCGAGCGGCTGCTCCCCGCGCCGGTGCAGGGACGCGACCTCAACCCCCTGCTCCAGGACCCCGGCATGGTCGCGCATCCGCCCCTGCTCTACATGGGCTACGTCGGCCTCGTGGTGCCCTTCAGCTTTGCGGTCGCCGCCCTGCTGGAGGGCCGCATCGACCTCGCGTGGACGCGCTGGACCCGGCCGTGGACCACCGTCGCCTGGGCGTTCCTCACCTCCGGGATCATGCTCGGGAGCTGGTGGGCGTACAGCGAGCTGGGCTGGGGCGGCTGGTGGTTCTGGGATCCGGTCGAGAACGCCTCGTTCATGCCGTGGCTGGTCGCCACCGCGCTGATCCACTCCCTGGCGGTGACCGAGCAGCGCGGCGCGTTCCGCGCATGGACGCTGCTGCTGGCGATCTTCGGGTTCTCGCTGAGCCTGCTCGGGACCTTCCTGGTGCGCTCGGGGGTACTGGTCTCGGTCCACGCCTTCGCCACCGACCCGGCCCGCGGGGTGTTCATCCTCGCCTTCCTCGGGCTGGTGATCGGCTCCGCCCTCGGGCTCTATGCGTGGCGGGCGGCCCGGTTCGCCGGCGGCGGCAGCTTCGAGCCCTGCTCGCGCGAGACCTTCCTGCTCGCCAACAACGTGCTCCTGGTCGCCACCTCGGGGACGGTCCTCCTCGGCACCCTCTACCCGCTCCTGATCGACGCGCTGGGCCAGGGCAAGATCTCGGTGGGGCCGCCCTACTTCAACGCGGTCTTCGTGCCGTTGATGCTGCCGCTGGCCGCGTTGCTCGGTTTCGCGCCGCTCGCCCGCTGGAAGGGCGACGAGTGGCGGCGCCTGCTGCTCAAGTTCCGGATGCCGCTGGCCGTCGTGGTGCTCGTGTCCGTGGGGCTGGCGCTCGGGACCCCGGCCTCGTGGGCCATGGCCGCGGGCACCGGGTTCGCGCTGTGGATCGCCACGGGGGTCGTCCTGGGGTTGCGGGACCGCCTCCGGCACCGGCACGGCGGCGGGTCCGTACGGCGCGCGCTCGGCCGCGGCTTCACCGGCATGACCGTCGCCCACCTCGGGGCCGCGGTGTTCATCGCCGGGGTCACCTGGACCACCGGCGCGGGGGTGGAACGCGACGTGCGGCTCGCCCCCGGAGAGAGCGCGACACTCGCCGGGTACTCGTTCCGGTTCGAGGGTGTGTCCGGGCGCCTCGGACCCAACTACCGCGCACTGCGCGGCACGCTGCACGTCTCGCGCGGCGGCGAGCCGGTGGCGGTGCTCCACCCGGAGAAGCGCACCTACATCAGCCAGGCCCAGCCGATGACGGAAGCGGCGGTCCACGCGGGCTTCACCCGCGATCTCTACGTCGCACTCGGCGACCAGCCGGTTCAGGAAGACGGCGCATGGACGATGCGCCTCCAGTACAAGCCGCTGGTGCGCTGGATCTGGCTCGGTCCGATCATGATGGCGATCGGCGGCCTGCTCGCCGCCAGCGACCGCCGGTACCGGCCTTCCCCCCGCCCGGCACGGGCGGCCGTCCCGGTGGACGGGGCGCACGTTCATGGGTGAGCGGCGACCGCTGGCGCGGTCGCTTGGCGATTCCGCTGCGCGGAATCGCGGGTGCCCCCGGCCAACGCCGTGGACGGGCGGCGACCGCCGGCGCGGTCGCCTGGCGGGTCCGCTGCGCGGAATCACGGGCGCCCCCGGCCTGCGGGCATTCGTGTTCGCCATCGTCATCGGGCTCGTGGGCGGGGCGGCGCACGCGGCCAACGTCTTCGAGCCCCGCGGCTTCACCAGCTCCGAGCACGAGAAGCGGTATCACGCCCTCATCGACGAGCTCCGGTGTCTCGTGTGCCAGAACCAGACCATCGCTGATTCGAACGCGGACCTCGCTTCCGATCTGCGGCGCGAGGTGTACCGGATGGTCGAGGACGGACAGAGCGCAGAGGAGATCGCCGGGTTCATGGTCGCGCGCTACGGGGACTTCGTGCTCTATCGCCCGCCGTTGCGGAGCGGCACGGTGCTGCTGTGGGCCGGACCCTTCCTGCTCGTCGCGGCCGGGCTGGCCGTACTCGCCGTGCATCTGCGCCGCCGCCGGCGGATGCCGAGCACGCCGATCGACGAAGACACGCGCGAGCGCCTGCGGCGCATCATCGAAGCCCGGGACTGATCCCGGTGCGTCGCGCCGGCGGCGTCTTGCACCGGCCTCCCCGTGAGGAAGACGGCATCCGGACATCGCGGAGGCAGGCCCGGCAACGCGGAGGTCGAGGGATGAACGTCTCGCGCAGGCGGTTCCTTGCGGGCGGCGCGACGCTCGCGCTGGCGGGCGTGACGAATGCGCGGGCCGCGGCGCCGAATGTAAACGTGCCGAACGTGCCGAACGTGACGAACGTGACGGCGCCGGAACCGCCGGCCCTGCGCGCGATGCGCGCGGGGGCGCGCCTCGCGCCGCCGGACTACCCGGAGACGCCGATCTGGGGCTATGAAGGACACGTGCCGGGTCCGGTGCTCCGCGTGGCGCAGGGTGAGAGGCTGACCCGCCGTTTCGTCAATGCGCTTCCGCAGCCTTCCACGATCCACTGGCACGGGATCCGGATCGTGAACCCGATGGACGGCGTGCCCGAGCTGACCCAGGCGCCGGTCCCTCCGGGCGGGGATTTCCTCTACGACTTCATCGCGCCGGATGCGGGCACCTGGTGGTACCACCCGCACCACCGGACCTGGGAGCAGATGGCGCGCGGCCTGTACGGCGCCCTGATCGTCGGGGAGCCGACACCACCGCGCGTCGACCGGGACGAGGTCCTGCTGATCGACGACTGGCGGCTCACCGGGGATGCAGGCATCCACGAGAGCTTCGGCGCGATGATGGACTGGTCGCACGCCGGACGCATCGGCAACTGGGTGACGGTCAACGGTGGCGGGGAGTTCCGGCTCCCGGTCAGGCGGCTGGAAAGGTTGCGGCTGCGGCTGGTCAACACCGCGAACGCGAGGATCTTCACCCTCGGGCTGGAGGGCATGGAGGGCTGGATCGTGGCGCTCGACGGCCAGCCCCTCGATACGCCCGCGCCGGTCCCGGTGCCGGACGGCCGGATCGCCCTCGCTCCCGCGCAGCGCGCCGATCTGATCGTGGACGTCACCGCCGGAGACGGCGCGCGGGCGCTGCTCGTTTCGTTCGAACGCGAGCACGACCGCATCATCGCCACCCTGGACGTAGGGGGCCTGGCCCGCCCGGAGAGGCTTCCGGCGGCGGAGGCGCTGCCGCCCAATCCCGTTCCTCCGCTCGGCGATCTCGCGGCGGCGCGGAGGGTGACGCTCCGAATGGAAGGCGGGGCCATGGGTGGAATGCGTGAGGCGATGATGGAAGGGCGGGTGATGGAGACCCGCGAGCTGGTGAAGGCGGGCCGCGTATGGGCGTTCAACGGTCTTGCCGAGATGCCGCGGGAGCCCCTGCTCACCGCATCGCGCGGCGAGACCGTCCGGATCGCGATGGTCAACGACACCGCCTGGCCCCACGCGATGCACCTGCACGGCCACCATTTCCGCCGGCTCGGCGCGGACGGCCGGCCCGGGCCGCTACGCGACACCGTGCTGATCGACCGGCACGAGACCGCCGAGATCGCCTTCGTCGCCGACAATCCGGGGGACTGGCTGCTTCACTGCCACATGCTGGAGCATTCCGTCAGCGGCATGAAGACGTGGGTGAAGGTAGCGGCCTGAGCGATCGTCGAACGAGGATCATCTCATCATGATCATTCGAAACTTCCTGCTCGCGATCGCAATGCCGGCCGCAATGATCCCCGCACACGCCGCCGGCGCCGAAAGATCCGAACGCCGGTACGACCAGTCCCGGGTCGAGTCGGGGCGACGACGGGCATGGGACCGGCCTCGATGCGGGCGCGCGACAGCTCCGGCTTCGCGCGTCGCATACGGAGATGGGGGTCGTGTTCATTTCCGGCCGATCGATGGCGTCGGCCCTGCTGCGCGCAACGGCTCAGAAGCTGCCGCCGCGCGCTGCCTAGCCGCCGTCGACGGTGACGACGATCCCGCTCAGGTAGCTTGCGCGTTCCGAGGCCAGGAACACCACGACGTTCGCGACCTCCTCGACGGACGCGGGCCGCCGCGCGGGCTCCGGTGGGTTCAACCGGTCCGACTCGGTCCGGCCACGGCGGCCCAAACACGGAATTTCTGACAGTCTCATCTCCCGATGATGCCCGGCTCCGGGCCCCTGCAGGCTCACTTCTCGTTGGATTCACCCGTCCCCCTTCAGGCTCACGTGTCATTGGAAAAGCAGCAGTTCCCGCTAACGTCCCGATACGCGATGTCACGATGCGATATCGAGCGATTTCCGATGGCCGGAGCGCCTGATCATGACGGATCTTCGGACGTTCTCGCGCTTAGCGGGAATTGCTGTTGGAAAAGGCTTCGGCTGGACACGGGACACCTCTGTTCTGTAATTTTGCCGCTGACGCCCCAACCTCTCGAAAGGCGGAAACCCCATGGCAGAGAACGATACCGTGAAGCCGGACGAACCGGACGTGGCCGTCGCCCCCACCTCCCAGGTGTCGCGCAACGAGGCCATCGTCTTCACCGACCTCGACGACACCATCGTGATGATGGACGTCGACGAGGGGCAGTACTACGAGCTCGACCCGGTCGGCGCTCGAATCTGGGGCCTGCTTGAAACCGGCCGATCCGCCGCGGATCTCTGCGACACCCTGGCCGCGGAGTTCGACGTCGACCCCGACACCTGCCACCGCGACACCCTGGAGTTCCTGCAAGCGGCCAGCGCCATGCGGATCGTCCACGTGCAGCCCGCCGGGACGCCGCCGGCCTGACCCGGCGCAGCCGGCGCCTGCCTGCGCACCGGGGACACGAGCGCCAGCGCCGCGGAGCGCGGCTTCGCCGCCAACGTATCGGGGCGGCTCAGCGGGGTGATGATCCATTTCGAGCTGGAGCCGGCCCCGGGCATTCGGCTCTCCACGCATCCGGACCAGGTCGATCGACGCGATTCCTGGGCGCACCGGGTGTGGGGGTTGCGCGAACCGCTCATGCTGGAGCAGGGGCGATGCTGTCCCCTGAGCTGCCGCTACGGGGTCGCGGGCGAGCGCGCCGGCGTCCGCGCCGGCGTCCGGGTTGCGCCGGCCTTGCCCCGCGGGGAGGACGCCGGCGATGCGCGATGATGACCGGCCGCTGTCCGAGGTGATGCCGGCGCTGCTGCGCCCGGGCGGCCTCCAGGAATTGGCCGAGGCGGCCCTGCGCCGGACGCTCGCCGCCGACCCCCATGATACGGACGCGCGGTGGAAGCTCGCCGGGATCCATCGGCGGCAGGGGGACTTCGCCGCGGCGCGTGACCTGTACCGGCGCCTGGGCGCCCACGGCCCCGACCGGCGCAAGGCCGCCTGGCTGCACGCGGTGCTGGGCGGCGGCGGGCCGCCGGAGGCGGCGCCTCGCGGCATCTGGCCCGCGCCGTTCGTGTGGATGACGAACTTCCTGGCGCCCGGGCAGTGCGACCGCCTGTTGGCCCTCGCGCTCCAGGGGAGGGAACGTTTCGTCCCCGCGCAGGTGGGATTCGGCTCATCCGAGCGGGTGGACCCCGAGGTCCGCCTCACCCTGGAGGCGGACAGCCGGACCATGCAGGATTTCCGCCCCTGGTTCGCCCGGAAGATTCGAAGCCTCGTGCCGGAGGTCCTGGCGCGGCTGCGGATGGAAGGCATCGGCCGATACCAGCTCGACCTGCGTATGCGCGGGTATCACACGGGGGGGTTCTACCGGGCGCATCGCGATGCTGGCGCAGCCTCCCATCATTCACGGAAGCTCAGCTTCGTGTATTTCTTTCACCGCCAGCCCAGGCGCTTCTCCGGTGGAGATCTGCTGCTCTACGATACGGACACCGATACCGGCGCCCACTCCTACGGTGATTTTTCGCGGATCGTCCCGCTCCGCAACAGCATCGTCTTCTTTCCCAGCGTCTGCTGGCACCAGGTGCATTCCGTGCAGTGCGAGACGGACGACTTCGGGGACGGGCGGTGGGTCGTGAACGGCCATGTGTGGCAGCTTGGCCCGGACCCGGCGGGCTAGGAGCGCCGCAGCCGCAGTAGGGGCGACACATGCGTCGCCCCTACAGTCGCATCGTTTTCTGCGGCGCAGACTCCCGGGCCAGGGTCCATCCCGCCCATCCCCGGGTCGCGGTGCGGACGCGCGCGTTCGTCAGCGCCTCGACGTAGGCCCCGTACCAGAGCCTGAAGGCGGTGACCGCGGGCCGGTTCCAGCGGCCCCGGATCCCGCGCAGCATGGCGTCCGGACGCCAGGGCTTGGCGGGCGTGTTGAAGTGCACCACCTTGGCGCGGTGCAGATCCACGCCCTCCCGCGCGCGGATGGCCGCGGCGCCGGGGATCAGGAAGTTGTAGGTGGAGCTGACGAGCGTCTGCCGCCCGGCGAAGTACCGGTTCAGGAGCGGCTGCTCGCCGAGCGGCGCCTCGAGGCCGCGCCAGAGCGCCGGCGACATGGCGGCCAGGAGGTCCGCGTACACGCGCTCACCGGCCAGCCGGCCGTCGATGCACAGGAAGCCGCTGTTGAAAGTGTTCCGAAGGAGCGATCGGCCGGGGGCGGGGGCCGCGCCGTGCTCGACGGGCAGGAAGGTGTCGGCGTCCACCCGCTGGCCGGCGAGGAAGGACAGATCGCCGCAGCACAGCAGCTCTTCCGTCGAATCGAACAATTCGTCGACCGGCGCGCGGAACAGCAGGTCGCTGTCGCACAGCAGCAGCCTGGCGGCGCCGGCCAGCCGGAACGCCTCGAGCATCCAGAACTGCGCCGGATGCATGGGGAGCGGGGCGAGCGCGGCGCACAGGCGCTCGGCCCGCTCCCGCAGCGCCGGCGGGACCGGCGCGAACCGCACGGCGTCGGACGTTGCCGCGAGCACCGCGCGCGCCTCTCCGGACAGGCCGCCGTGGATGACGACGATCTCCCCGTCGAATCCGGGATGGCGCCGCAGGAAGGAATCGATCAGGACGAGCGTTCCCGGCACGAAGCGCTCGGTGGCGGCCGTGGCCAGGCAGACCGGCTTCCCCGACGTCACGTCGCCCCTCCCGTCGTGCCGCTTCCCGGCCCCGGTGCGCGGAAGGGAGGCCACGAACGAACGCCGCCCGCCAATCCGCGCAATCGCCGCGCCGCGGCCTCCCGGCCGTCATGCAGACGGTGCTCCAGCAATCTGGCCCGGACGCGCCAGGGACGAAAGCGGCGGCGGTGGCGCCGCGCGGCCCGCCAGTCGATGGAGACGTCCGGGAACGTGGCGGCGCCCTGCACCCGCCGGGCCGGGATCTCTTCTTGCGAGCGGCGACCGCCGGTGCGGTCGCGCCCCGAAGCCGGCGCCTCCGGCCCGGCCACGCCGGCCTCACAGGCGCCTTGCGCTCCCGGCCGAGAACCCCGGTTCAGTCGCCACGGCTGAAAGTTGCCGCCGTGGTTCGCCATCACCACCGCGCCGGCGTCGCGGCTGGCGTCGAAGAAGGCGTCGCGTCCCATCGGGATGTAGCCCACCTGCGCATCCCGCGCCGCCTGCAGGAGCCACTGCCGGACCAGGCGCACGTGCTCGTCCGGCGGCGGCTTCAGGAAGTCACCGTATGTGTGTGCGTACACATGGCTCAGGCCGAGGACGCTGAAGTCGAACGCCGGCCAGCGGCCCAGCAGCGAGAACCCGCACGACGCCACGGACGCCAGCCCGCGCCACGGCCCGGCCCATCCGAAGGGCGCGTCGGGCGTGAAGACCATGTCCCACTGGACGATCCGCTTGGCCCCGGCGAGCATGAACGGCGGCAGCCGATCCTGCGCGGCCAGACCGCGGGCGTGGGATTGCAGCACTTCGACCCAGCGCCGGGGCAGCGCGTCGTCGTCATCGTTTAGCGTCGTGAGGACGTAGTCCGGGGCGCCGGACGTCAACGGTCCGAGCCAGCCGAGGCGCTCCAGTGGCTGCGGCGCATCCGCACGGTATTCGACGAACCGGACGCGGTCCATGCCCCGCGTCATGTCCCGCAGCCGCCGCCGGGCCTCCCGGCCCAGTGCGCGGTCGATGAGCAGCACCCAGGTGAAATCCCGATTCGTCTGCGCGCGCAGACCGGGCAGGCAGGTCGTCTCCAGCAGGCTCAGGCGCAGCTCGACGGTACGGGGTGCGAGCGGGTCCATGGTGCGGAACGGCGCGAGGGCTGTGCGCCGGTGCAGCCAGCGGTCGCGCAGGCAGAACCGCGTGATGACGAAGTGCTCCAGTGTCACGCGCTACCCCCCAATCTTCCGTAGGTGGGCTTCGATACGGCCCTACGGTCCTTCAGGGGTCGAGCCGGAACGCACGTTCCGGCCGCACCACTCGCTGCGATGCGCGCGCAGCCAGTGGTAGTTGCCCGGATCCGTCACCAAGCCGACCGCGTCGCGCATTTCCGAAATGACGGCTTCGGCTTGCCGGGTCTCGATGCCGGCCGCTTCGAGGCGGCGCACGGCTTGATGGGTGTCGAAGATGCTGGCGGTCACGGCACCGTGGGACAGGTTCCGATAATCCCACGTTAACATACGCTACCGGAAGTCAACGGCCAGCGGCGCCTGGTCAAGCGGCGGGCGGGTCCCGGCGCGTGAACCCCTCGAACAATCCTTCGAGCCTGGCCATCCGCTCGAGAAGGTCGGCGACGTCGCGATGCAGGTTCCATAGGAACCCGATGATTGCGGCGGAGGCGGTGATGATGGCGATGAGCTCGGGGGACACGGGATTCTCCGGTTTTGCCAACTGACGGGTGTGTAGCGCATTCTGTGGCGAGTCATTGAAGGATAGGGCGGCCTGCTGTCGGCTCCCGGACATTCTGGGCCAACGGCAAAGCAAGTCAACCCGTAAGGAACCGTCCCCGAGAACCGTCCACTTCGTCGAAGGGCCGGGGGCGGTGGACGACATTCCCCGGAAACGCCTCGACCTCCCGCAGACAGTCGAACCGTTCCATGACCGGCCCGTGGGCAGCCACCGGCACCTGCACCTGCTCCGGCGTCAGCGCCGTCCGCCCGGCACGGAAGAAGGTGCTGCTTCGCGAACGTGGCTGGCACTTCTGCGCATGACTGCCACTGGAATCCCACCGGCCACCAATGGGCCGCGCAAGCCCTGCTGGAATACCTGAAGCAGAACGGGTGCAGGTCCGAAATCGAGCCATCACCCGGCCTGCCTGCGAGGTAGGCGCCCGGCAGGAACGAATCACTGGAATTCCATTCGGCTGGACCCCGAGGTCCGCCGTCAGTAGTCATGCGGGAAGCGGCATCCGGCGGGAGAGGTCATCCCGCCCTTTCCATGACGGCGTAGCCGAAGTGGGCGAGGACGTCTTCATGCCGCCGGAACACGCGGTTGAACGCGGCGAGGTCCTCGACGCCCAGACGTGCGATCTGCCGTGCGTTCATGTCGGTGAGCATCTCGTGGTACTGCCCCTTCACCCACAGGCGTTGCCGCAGGTTCAGGTCGTCGAGCTCGGGCACCAGCGCCCGGATGTCCTGCGCCACCCGCTCCGGCTCGGCGCACATCGTCTCGTAGGTGAAGAAGACGCCGCGATGTCCGTGCGCTTCCAGGTTGCGGCGCTGCCACGCCATGCAGGTGACGGCGTGCCGCGCTGCGGCTTCCGGCAGGTTCTCGGGCGGCGGTCGACGGCCTGCCGTGGGGGCGGCGCCCCGGTAGAACCGGCAGATGCCCTCGCACACCGCGTACGGGTTGCGCACCATGAACAGGAACTTCGCGTTGTGGAAATGCCGCGTCAACTCGTCCACCAGGAGCAGGTGCGACGGGGTCTTGGTGTAGAACACGCACGCATCGGGGTCGCGGGCGAAAGCCTGGAAATACCATGCCTTGCGCGTGCGCGGCCAGTCGTAATTGCCCGGGTCCGTCAGCAGGTCGATCCAGCGCCGCTCGGAAGCCCAGAGCAGGACCGCGGGATGGGGCCAGAGGATGTTCGGCCCTACGTAGCCGAGCATCATCTGGCCTTCCCGGTCCAGGTTCCAGGTCGCCCGGCTCGTCGCCAGCGCTGCCATGAGGAAGGAGGAGCCGCTGCTGTTCGCCGAGATGCCGAACAGGTGGGCGCCGACGCGGCTCTCCACCTCGTGGCTGCAGCCCAATGCCAAGGCCATCTCTAATCCGAAGTTCCCCGGGATTTCGGGGTCTGAATCTAGGATAACTTATTGAATTGAAATCAGAAACAGCCGAAATCATGGATGATTCATGTTCCCATGTAACTGAAGGTCAATAGCTTGACATGAGCGGGAATACAAGATATTGTCGTTCCCATGTACGTCGAAACCGTCCCCAACCGCAACTCCCGCCCCGCCGTCCTCCTGCGAGAAGGCTGGCGCGAAGGCGGCCGAGTCCGCAAACGCACACTGGCCAACCTCACCGACTGGCCCGCAGAGAAGGTCGATTCCCTGCGCCGAGTCCTCAAGGGCCAGCGCCTCGTCAGCCCCGAAGACGCCTTCACCATCGAACGCTCCCTCCCCCACGGCCACGTCGACGCCCTGCTCGCCATGACCCGGCGCCTGGGCCTGGACCGGCTCATCGCCCCCAAACGCTCGCCCGAGCGCGACCGGGTCCTGGCCATGGTCGTGCAACGGCTCCTCCACCCCGCCTCGAAGCTCGCCACCCCCCGGCGATGGCACACCACCACGCTGGCCCAAGAGCTCGACTTGGGCGACGCCGACGAGGACGCCCTCTACGAGGCGATGGACTGGCTGCTCGCGCGCCAGGAGCGCATCGAGCGCCGGCTCGCCCAACGCCACCTGCACGAAGGCGCCCCGGTGTTCGCCGACGTGAGCGGGAGCTACTACGAAGGGCGCACCTGCCCGCTGATGCGCTTTGGCTACAACCGCGACGGCAAGCGCGGCAAGCCCCAGGTCGTCTATACCGTCCTGAGCGCTCCAGGCGGATGCCCGGTAGCGGTCCAGGCCTCTCCGGGCAACACCGCCGACCCCAACACCGTCGCGGACCAAGTCGTGAAGCTGCGCGAGCACTTCGGACTCCAACGGGTGGTGCTGGTCGGCGACCGGGGCCTGCTCACACAGGTCCAAATCGACCACCTCAAGCGCCATCCGGGGCTCGGATGGGTCAGCGCGTTGCGGGCGGTGCAGGTGCGCTCCCTGGTCGAGGCCGAGGCGTTGCAGTTGTCGCTGTTCGACGAGCAGCACCTGGCCGAGTTCGTCAGCCCCGACTACCCCGGCGAGCGCCTGGTCGCGTGCTACAACCCCTTGCTGGCCGAGGACCGGGCGCGCAAGCGCGAGACGCTGCTCACCGCCACCGAGGCAGGGCTCGAACGCATCGCGCGCGAGGCCGCCCGGCGCACCCGCACGCCGCTCGATGCGGCACAGCTCGGACACAAGGTGGGACGGGTCATCGCCCGGCACAAGATGGCCAAGCACTTCCGGTGGGCGGCCCACGACGGGCGTCTGGTCTATGAGCGCGACTACGCACGCATCGACGCCGAGGCGCGCCTCGACGGCATCTACGTGCTTCGCACCAGCGAGCCCGCCGCGCGGCTCTCCCCCGAAGACACGGTGCGTACCTACAAGGGACTGGCCGACATCGAACGCTGGTTCCGCACCCTCAAAGGGCTCGACATCCAGGTGCGCCCCATCCGCCACCGCGAGGAACGCCGGGTCCGCGCGCATCTGTTCCTCTGCCTGCTCGCCGGCTACCTGGAATGGCACCTGCGTCGCGCCTGGGCGCCGCTGCTGTTCGACGACGAGACCCTGGCCGACGCCCGGCGCACCCGCGACCCCGTCGCCCCGGCCAAGCCCACCGAGCGCGCCCGGCACAAGAAAGCATCCCGGCGTAGCGACGACGGATGGCCCCTTCACAGCCTCGATACCCTGCTCGGCGAACTCGCGACTCGCTGCCGCAACACCTGTCGAGTTCCCGCCGACCCCTCGGCCCCGGCCCTGTCTGTGCTGACCGAGCCGACACCGATTCAGCGTCGCGCCGCACACCTCATCGAAACGTTCCCAGTACCGGGAACTCTCAAAAGTTGAAAAATTGACCCCTGATCAATCAGTTGAAACTTGTCCGGCTTAGGGAACTTCGGTCTAATCCAGACCGGGGTTCTGCCCGACGGAGCCGCGGTTCAGCGAAGCCCGCGTCGAGCCGGCCGGACCAACTCCACTATCTGGCGCCGGTACTCCGACGCGTGGGGGGATGTCTTTCTGCCATCGGGACACCTCCTCTGCACAATGGTCAGGGGTCCACGAAAGCGGGGCAACTCCAGTTCGTGAGTGGGCGGTCAGATCGGCAGGAACCGCAGGGCGGTCAGGATGGCGATGATGCCGGCGCCCTGAATCCACAAGGCGCGGTAGAGCTCGCTGCGGGTGACGAGCTCGCCGCGATCGGCGCCGGCCGCGTCGCGCATTTCCGAAATGATGGCTTCGGCTTGCCGGGTCTCGATGCCGGCCGCTTCAAGGCGGCGCACGGCTTGATGGGTGTCGAAGATGCTGGCGGTCATGGCGTGCTCCGTGGGACAGGCGCCGGTAATCACCATATATCGGGAGTTGTCCGGCGTCACGCGGTCGCCCGGGAAATCTCTTCGACGTGCGCTTCGATGCGATCAGCCAGGGCGTCGAGCCGGAACGAACGCTCCGGCCGCGCCACCCGCGCGACCGGCGCCTGCTGCGCCATCGCGGCCGCCACGCGGAAATGCGTCTGTCGCCGCCCCAGCCCGCTCAGCAGCGGCTTGCGCCATGCGTGCCGCCCAAGCGTCTCGAACGCCACCGTCGGCGACACCCGCTCGATCTCGATACCGTTCCCGTGGCTGCCGGCCAGCAGGTAGAGGGCGTATACGCGCAGCGGCGAAGCGCGGAAACGGGGCACCGGCATCCGATACTTCCCCGGCTGCATCCACTCCCTCTCCCGCGCCTGCCCCCGCCAGCCCAGCGCTTCCACCGCGTCCGCACACAACCGCAGGCGGGGATACGCGGGCAGCGCAACGGGACGGCCGCCGGCATCCAGGACGACGCCGGCGACGTCATCGGCCAGCATGGCGCGGCCGCGTTTCAGCAACGCGCCGAGCAGCGACGACTTGCCGGCGCCGGAGCGGCCCAGGAACAGTGCCGCGCCCGCCTCGAATTCGACGGCGCTGGCGTGGAAGGTGACGATGCCGCGCTGTAGCAACAGCGCCGCCCACACCGTTCCGGCGAGACGCATGCCGATCTCGCGGTCGTCGCCGCCGCGCGGCTGGACCAGGACGTCGCGGCCCCCCGTGACCAGATAGCTGGCCACCCCGTGCAGGCTGATCAGGAAGACGCCGGGCGCGGCTTCCCACACCGCATGGCCGCCGGGGGTTCGGCGCCGGTCCGCCGGCTCGGGCAGCGTCGCCGGAGTCGCGCCGAGTCGAACGACCACGTCCGGCTCGCCGGACGCCGGCCCGTCCTCGCGGCCATCGGCGAACGGCAGGGGGACGGGCGAGCGCACGCGCAGGCCGTAGGCCGCGTAGTCACGCGGGAAGCGGCATCCGGCGGGAGAGGTCATCCCGCCCCTTCCATGACGGCGTAGCCGAAGTGGGCGAGAACGTCTTCATGTTGCCGGAACGCGCGGTTGAACGCGGCGATCTCTCCGGCGCCCAGACGTGCAATCCGGCACGCGTTCATGTCGGCGAGCATCTGGCCTTCCCGAGTCAGGTGTCCGGGTCGCCCGGCTGGGCGCCAGCGCTGCTCCGAGGAAGGTGGAGCCGCTGTTGTTCGCCGAGATACCGAACAGGCGGACGCCGACACGCGGTTCTCCACCTTGTGTCGGCAGTCTGATGCCGGAGCCATCCAGTCCGGACCGGGGGCTGCTCGGCGGCAACGCAGCGTTCCCGGAGATCGGGTCCGGCAGCGAGCGAAACCTCCGGCGGCGGTCGCCGGGCACTAGCCGCTGGGCGTGTAACGCGGCGAACCAAAGGCCCCCCCCGAGTCCTCGTCCCGCCCTGTATTACTCCCGGAATATGTGCTGATGACTTTCAACGTGCGGATGGCGGGCTTTGTCCAAGGGCGTTTCGGGGCCGAGGCCGCTGCGGCCTCGTTCGCCTTACTCCGTGCGGAGGAGGGAGCATTGATCATGTCTTCACCTCGGAAAAAAACGAGCCAAGAAGACTCGGCTCTTCCGAGGGCATCTTACTACCAAATCCCGTGACAGATATCCTGGTTCCGCGCCAGATGTTCGAGCAGGGCTTCCGCCGCCCACTGGTGGCCGGTCGGGCTCCAGTGCGGATCGTGCGGCCATCGTGCGTCTCGCACGTCTCCGCCCTGGCGTTCGATCCAGGCGTATTGACTGATGACGGGGATGCCGCGCGCCTCGGCCAGGCCGTGGAGCCGGTCGAAGACGGGATCCCCCCATTTCCCCAGGCTGTGCGTCGTCAGGATCACCAGCGCGGCGCCGTCGCGGTCCGTGCGCGCCTTGAACAGATCCAGGGCGAATCCCGTGTACGCCACCGCCTGCTCGAACACCGGGGACAGTACATCCTTCTCGAGCGCCGTCCTGTGGTCCACAATCGTCCCCGGCCGCTCGCCGGCCAGCCGTTCGTAGCCGGGACGCCGGCTCAGGAGTTCGAGCGCCTTTCCCTCTGCGACGTGCGAACGCCGGCGGCCCAGGTCCAGTGGCAAGACCAGCC
Source organism: uncultured Gammaproteobacteria bacterium (assembly GCA_958295465.1). GTDB lineage: Bacteria > Pseudomonadota > Gammaproteobacteria > HK1 > HK1 > HK1. Next base: position 3,268,404 of record OY282353.1, on the reverse strand, counting down.
ACCTGGCGAACCAGGACCTCCGGGTCGCCCGACGCACGATCCTGTCGAAGAGTGTGGTGGGGGCGGGCCGGATTTTCAGTGGCAGCGGGTGTTTCCAATACTCGGGATCGGGAGGCCGCAGGGTCAGGGCGCCGTCTTCGCCGCGCGCGATGCTCGCCCCGGGCAGCCGGTCCGGGTCGAGGCCGCGCCGCAACGCCGTCAGGACCGGGGAGTTGTTCCAGAAGTCGTTGTGGAAGAACACCAGCACCAGCAGCTTCGGATGCAGGCGCCGGACGTAGGTGTCGTAGAACGGCAACTGCGCGATCTGGCCCGAGTCGAACATCCCGAAGGCGGAGGTGGTGACGTCCAGATGGGGCAGGCGCCGGGCGGCGAGGGCTTCGAGCCGGACATGCAGCTTGGCGGCGATGGGCACTTGCATCGCGTCCACGAAAGAATCGCCGATCACGCTGACGTGGCAGCTCGCCGCGGCCCGGTCCGGAGGCAGCGGCTCGCGGTCGAGGAAGCCCCAGCGGTTGGCGCGGGAGGCGGTCCAGAAGTCGCGCAGGTTCGTCCGGCGCACTTCCGCGCCCGGCTCGTGTACCAGACCCACCCGCGGCTCGAAACGCATGGGAACGGCGCTACGCATGAACGGCTTGGTCAGCCGCAACCACGCCTCCCCGCCCGCCGCGATGAGGACCAGGGCGGCGAGCGCGAGGCCGACGTTCCAGGCGGCCAGGCGCAGGGCGCGCCTCATCCGTCCCGTCCCGCCGTAACGCTCGCCCCGTCATCGGCGGGGACGGCCCGGTTGGCGAACGTCCATCCCGCCTGCCCCAGAACGCCGGTGCGCACGTGCGCCTGCGCCAGCACGTCGAGCCAGGCGTCGTACCAGAACCTGAAGGCGGACGCGGCGGGCGTACTCCCGGGGTCCCACGCCCAGCGCAGCATGGCGTCCGGCGACCAGGGTTTGACGGCCTTGACGTAGTGCAGCACCCGCGCGCTTTCGACGTCCACGCCCTCCCGCGCCCGAATGTCCCGCGCCGAGGCCAGCAGGAAGTTGTACGTCGAGCCGATCAGTGTCTGCCGTCCGGCGAAGTACCGGTTCAGCAAGAGTTGATCCGTATGCACGGTGTCAGGGCTGGGCCAGGTCTCCGGCGACACCATGGCCAGCAGGTCCGCATAGCAGGACTCACCCGCAAGCTTCCCGTCGAACAGCAGGAAGCCGCTGTTGAACGTCCGCTCCAGGACGCCGCCGGCGCCGGCCCGGCCGCCCGGCGACACGGGCAGAAAGGTGAGGGCATCCCGGTGGCAGCCCTCCAGATACGCCTTGTCGCCACAGCACAGCAGGGCTTGCGGGGAATCGAACAGCGAATCCACCGGGGCTCGAAACAGCAGGTCGCTGTCGCAGAACAGCACCTTGCGGTAACCGCCGAGCCGGAATGCTTCAAGCGCAAAGAAGCGCGCCGGCGTAAAGCCGCGTTGCGGCAGCGCGGCATGTACGTACTCGGCCCGGTCCACCAGCTCCGGCAGGACCGGGTGGAAGCACACGCCGTCGAAGGTGGCCGCGAGCACCTCGCGCAGGGACTCCGGCAGGTCGCGGTCATGGATCACGACGATATCGCCGTCGAATCCCGGATGGCGCCGCAGGAAGGAGCCGATCAGGACGAGCGTGCCCGGCACGAAACGTTCCGTGGTGACCGTGGCCAGGCAGACCTTCGGCGGTTCCCGCGCCGTCATGGCCGCTCTCCCTGCCCGCCGCTTCCCGGCCTCATGCGGCCGCGTCCATGATGCGGTAGCCGAACCAGGCGAGGAGGTCTTCCTGTTCCTGAAACACGCGGTTGAACGCGGCGAACTGTTCGGCGCCCAGGCGCGCGATCTGGCGCGCGTTCATGTCGGTGAGCATTTCGTGGTACCGCCCCTGCTTTACGGAACAGGCGCCGACGCAGGTTCAAGTCGCCGAGGGCCGGCGTCAGGGCGCGGATCTCGCGCTCCATGCGTTCCGGACCCTGGCGGGCGCCGTAGAACAGGTCCGTGTCGTCAGAAATCGCCGAGGATGGCCAAGGCATGATCGCGCAACATCTCCTCTCTCGGCGATGAGACCCTGCCGGCGCGCAGGCTGGCGAGCAGGCACGGCATGTCGACGTATTGCGTGCGGGTGGACGACGCGGCGCCCGCCTCCAGGGCTCGGAGGACCGCGGGCAGCACCTCCTCCTCGTAAACGTTGTCGCGCGGGTCGAAGAGCAGGGGGGCGTCGGCCTTGGCCAGACGCCAGCAGACGTCGCGCGGCAGCAGCGATTGCCCGGCATGGCGCATCAGCCAGCGGCTCCACTTGCCGCGCCGGAACTGTTCGGACGGCAGGCCCAGGGCGAACTCCAGCAGCCGCCGGTCCAGCAGCGGGTAGCGGTACTCGATGCCGTGGCGCGCGCCGCTCGCCGCGAGGAGTTCCGTATCCCGGATCAGATGCCCGTCGCGCAGCAGGCGCAACTGCGTGCGCCTCGTGCCGACCGCCTGCCGGTGCGGCAAAGGCCGCGGGGGCTGCCGCCGGGCGAACGCCGGGTCGATGAACGAGCGCGGGAAAGATCGTGGGTCGCGCCACGGCCTCCGCAGCCGGCGGGGCATCGGGGGTATCAGGGACCCCACCGTCTCCCCGAGCACGTGCCGCGGCCCCAGCCCGCGGGCGCGGCACTCGGCGGCCAACCGCGGCCAGCGCCCGCTGAGCAGCAGGTGCGCGTAGAGCCCGCGGCCGTTGAACGACACGCCCTCGTCCCCGCCCCATCCCGACAGCAGCACCCGCACGCCATGCTCCGCGGCCCGGCGCTGGACGGACGCCTCCAACTCCGAGAGCCACCGGCCCGGATACACGCCGTCGCGCCGCAACATGGCGAGCGATTCCTCGGGGGTGACCTCGTAATGGTGGAACAGGCACAGCTCCTCCCGGGCGCACACCGCATCGAGGACTTCGTACTCCGGCGCGCCGGCGGCGGCCGGCTGGCGGTCGCGCGGCGGCAGCCAGGTATAGGCGAGCGGCGGCGGCCGGCCCTCGCGGCGCAGCTCGCGCGCCGCGAGCACCACCATCGTGGACGAATCCAGGCCGCCGCTCAGGTGGGCGCCCACGGGGTCGGGGCCGCGCAGGCGGTCGCGCACCGCCCGCGCGTAGAGGTCCAGGAATTCCTCCGCGTACGCATCGTCGGAGGCCCGCCGCGCCCGCGGGGCCCGCTCCGGCCGCCAGTACCGGTGCAGCCGCGGCGGCGCGGCACCGGCCACGGTCAGCGCGTGGCCGGGCGGAAGCTTGTGCACCATCGCGAAGAACGTCCGGGTGTTGCTCAGCGGGTTGCGCCGGACCAGCCAGGTGGCCACGGTGGACTCGTCGAGCCGGCCATCGACGCCGGGCGCGGCGAGCACCGCCTCCACGGCGCTGGCGAAGGCGAAGCCATACGTGGTTTCCGCGTAGTAGAAGGGCCGGGCGCCGATGGGGTCCCGGGCGCAGAACAGGGTGCGGGTGCGCCGGTCCCACACCGCGAAGGCGTAATCGCCGAGCAGGTGGTCCGGGCAGTCCCGGCCCCAGCGCGCCCACGCCCGCACGATCAGGTCCGGGTCGTCGAGGTCGGCGCGTTCGGCGTGGGGCACGCCGAGCGCGTCGCAGAGTGCGCCGCGGTCGTCAAGGCGTGCGTCCGCGACCACCGCGAAGCCGGTGCCCCGGTCGATGCGAAGGCGAGTCCCGGACCGGCGTTGCCCGGCGTCGGGGGACCGCCGGCCGCCGAGGGCGACGGGAGGCTCCGTCCACGCCGCGGCGTCCGCCCCGTAATCGGCGAGGGCCGCCAGCATGGCGTCCAGCCCCTCTGCGGCCGATCCGTCCGCGGCGCCGGCCCGGCTTGCGTGGATCCCGCAGATTCCGTTCATCCGTCCAGTGCCGGCAGCTTCCGGAGCAGCCGTGCGGGAAAGCCGACGTTCGTCCCCGCGCGGTGCGGGCGCAATCTTACTGCTTCAAGCACCGGCCGGACACGGCGAGACCAGCTTCGCCAGCAGGTTGCGCCGCACCGGCCGGACGCCGCGGCAGGTGGGGGTTTCCACGTTTGCACACGAAAGAGCCCGCTGGCTAGGAGTCTGCGCCGTAGAAAACGATGCGACAATAGGCAAACAGGAGCCGAGGGAGAGAGTCCGATGGCGACGACATTTCGCCCCTATGAGCCGGACCAGATGCTGCTGCTGGCGCCGGATGTGCGCGATTGGCTCCCGGAAGGGCACTTTGCGCACCACGTGAGCGACTTGGTGGACGGGCTGGATCTGAGTGCGTTTTACGCGCCGTATGAGGGAGACGGTCGTCGCAACGCCCCGTATGAGCCTCGGATGATGGTGAAGGTGCTGGTGTACGGGTATGCGACGGGGGTGTTTTCGTCGCGGGGGATGGCGAGGAAGCTGGAGGAGGACGTGGCGTTTCGTGTGTTGGGGGCGGGGAACTTTCCGAGCCACCGCACGCTGTGCGAGTTTCGCCGCCGGCACTTGGAGGAGTTCAAGGGGCTGTTCGTGGAGGTGGTGTGCTTGGCGCGTGAGGTGGGGCTATTGAGTTTCGGGAAACTGTCGATAGACGGGACGAAGGTGCGGGCGAACGCGAGCAAGCGCAAGGCGATGAGCTATGGGCGGATGGGTGAGGAGGAGCGTCGGCTGGAGGGGGAAATCGAAGCGTTGTTGAACAGGGCACGGGAGACCGATGCGGAGGAGGACGCGCGCTTTGGCGAGTCGTTGCGTGGAGACGAGTTGCCCGAGGAGTTGCGCCGTCGCGAGGACCGGTTGGCGGCGATTGTTGCGGCGAAGGCGCGGTTGGAGGCGGCGCAACGCGAGGCGGATGATGCGCGCGGGCGCCGCCCGGAGTGGGAGCGCAATCCCAAGGGGGGGCAGCCATACAAACGCGCTTACGGGGAACCCGAAGACAAGGCGCAGAGCAACTTCACCGACCCCGACAGTGCCATCATGAAGACCAGCGCCGAGGGCTTCCAGCAATGCTACAACGCGCAGGTGGCGGTCGATGGCGAGCATCAGTTGATTGTCGCGACGGAGTTGACCTCGAACGCGAACGACCAAGGCGAGATGATGGGGCTGCTCGATGAGGTGGAGGAGACCTTCGACGCGCAGCCCGGAACGGTGCTTGCGGACGCCGGCTACTGCAATGAGCGGGACTTGTCGGAGCTCGAAGCGCGGGGTATCGACGGATACGTGGCGCCGGGGCGCGAGGGCAAGAAGACGGTGAACCGCGACGCACACACGCACCCGGCGACGCACCGGATGGTCGAGAAGCTGGCGACACCAGCGGGGCGGGAGCGCTACGCGCAACGCAAATGGCTGTCCGAAGCGCCCAATGGCTGGATCAAGGAAGTCCTTGGATTCCGGCGGTTCAGCGTGCGGGGTCTGAACAAGGCGCGAGGGGAATGGGACTTGGTGTGTCTGGCGTTGAACATCAAGCGCCTGCAACCGCTTCTGGCAGTGTAAGGGCGCCGGCTCGCCAGTGGGACATGGCCAGAATCACTCCCATCGGGGGTCTTGCCGGACGCCTCGGACCCTCTTGAGTGCCCTGTGCGCCATTGCGCCCTCCGGTGCCCCGGTGCTCGTGCCCATCCTCGCATCGCTTCCGGCCCGTCCATCCGCTCGCGTGTCTTGAACTGTCTTTCTACGGCGCAGACTCCTAGAATCGGTCCATTGGCCGGCAGTTCCGGCCGATGACGGCGCTCTGCCGATTCCAATCCCCCACCCGGGCCGACCCCGAGAGGCTTCTCCTTGCACCCACCCGCCGAGAGCTCCGTGACGCCTCCGCCCGTCACCGCGCCCCTGGAGGGCCTGCTCGCGGGGCTGCGCCTCGGCCTCGGAGTGGGGGCCGGCGACCCGGAAGCCGACCTGGAGGCACTCTCCCGGGTCGACGACTGGAACGCCGTCGCCGCGCTCGCGCGGCGCCACCGGGTGGCGTTCCCGCTCTTGCAGGGGATGCAGGCCCGAGCCGCCGGCCTCTCCGCTTCCGGCATCGAGCCGAGGCTCAAGAGGACCCACGAACGAACCGTGCATCGTGGACTGGCCCAGATCGCAGCGCTGAAACGGGCGACCGGTCTGCTCGCCGCCGCCGACGTCCCCTGTCTGGTGCTCAAGGGCCTGCCGCTTGGCCAACGCCTGTACGGGCACCCGCTGGCGAGAAACGCGCGGGACATCGACCTGCTGGTTTCACCGCGAACGTTTCAGGCCGCCGAGCGGGTACTGCTGGAAAACGGCTGGTGGCGGGTCGAGCCGAGATTCCCGGAGACACCGGCCCGCAACCGCTGGTACGGCCGGTTCCGGCATGAGCATGTGCTCGCCGGACCGGGCGGATTGCTGGAGCTGCACCGGCGCCTGTCGCACAACCCCTTCTATATCGACGTGCCTTTCGAGAGTCTCCTCGCGGGCAGCGCCCAGGTGGAGATCGGCGCGCTTTCGTTCAGAACCCTGGGGCAGGAGGACGACCTCGTGTACCTGATGTGCCACGGCGCCAGGCATTACTGGAAGAAACTCGTCTGGCTGTGCGACGTGGCGGTCGTCCTCGCATCCATGGAGCCGGAACGACTCGAACGGGTGTCGGCGCGATGCCGGCAAGCGGGTCTTTCGAGCATCCTCGCCTCGACGCTGCTGCTGTGTGGAGCGGCGCTCCACGTCCGGCTTCCGCGGGGTGCGGCGCCGTTGCCCGCCGGTGGAAGGCGAGCGGCCTGGATCGCCCGTTTCTCGGAACGGACCTGGTGCGATGAAGACGCCGCCCGTTTCAGTGGCGGCTTCGACTGGGCCGGGCAGAAGGTGATCGGGCTGATCGCCAAGCCCGATTCGAGGACCGTCCTGCACGAGATCGCGAGCGTGTTCGTCGGCCCGCGAGACTGGGGGAGGCTCGATCTCCCCGACCGGCTGTTCTACCTGTATTTCCCGCTGCGTCCGCTGCTCTGGGCGACCAGGAGGAAGGGCGGCGGGAGGGCGCCTCCCGCCGCGAAAACAGGGGCCGGTCCCCGCTTCGGGCAATCTGCGAAAGCCGTTCGCGCTTTCGTCCGCGCGCCCGTTGCGACCAAGGCGATGGCGCTGGAAGCGGCGCTGTTCCTGCTCCTGGCGCGGCTGCTCGTCGCGCACGTGCCGATGCGCCGCTGGCGGCGCTGGCTGGTCACGGCGGAAGAACCGGCGCCCGCCGACGGACCGCCGGCGGACTCGCACTTTGCTTTCTCCGCCGGCGACCCCGAAGGACCGACGCCCGCCGGTGAACACCTGGCGCGCGCGCCGCAGCGGCGGCTTCCCCGAAGGGTGGCGCGCATCGTGCGAAGGGCCGCCCGCCACGTGCCGTTTCCCGCCGTGTGCCTGCCGCAGGCCATGGCGCTGCAGTGGATGCTGCGCCGCCGGGGGGTCGCGAGCCGCCTCATCTTCGGCGCCCGGCGCAAGACGCCAAGGGCGGGGCTGGACTTCCACGCCTGGCTGACCGTCGGTGGGGAATGCGTGATCGGAGGGGGCGAGGTCGAGACGTATGCGCCGCTGCCGCCGTTCGACGGTATCGGACCGCGGCCCGGATGAACGTTCGGGGCGAGGGTGGCGAGGCCGGCGCCTCGCCACCCGGCCCGGCGGACCGCCGCCCTGAACCATCGGGTCCGCGCCCCGGCCGGTCGAGCCGTTCTCCCGCCATCTTCGCCGAGGCAGGGGGACTCGCGCGCGCCCTGGTCACCTATGCGCCGCGCAAGAGCGTCCTGGCGCTGCTGCTGTTGCTGACCGCCGGGGTGACCGAGGCGTTCGGCCTCCTCATGATCATTCCCCTCCTGCACGTGGTCGGTTTCGCCGCGCGGCACGGTGAGGAAAGCCCCGTCGCGGAGGCGGTGGCGCGCGCCGCGGACGCCGCCGGCGTGGAGTTGACGCTGCCGGCGGTGCTCGCGGTCTTCCTGGTCCTTGCCGCCGTGCGCTCGGCGGTGGCCTGGCAACGGGCGGTTCTTCTGGCCGGGATGCGTCTGGGATTCACCGACCGGCTTCGCGAGAGGCTCTACGCGGCCGTCGCGGAAGCGAAGTGGGAGTTTCTCCTCGGGCGCCGCCGGTCCGACGTGCAGCACGTGCTGACCGGCGATGTGAACCGCATCGGCCAGGGTGCGTTCCTCCTGCTGCAGCTAGCGGTGACGGCGCTGCTGGCGCTGGCGCAGATCGTGCTCGCGGTGCTGATTTCCCCCTCCCTGACCGCCGCGACCCTCGCCACGGGGGCGGCGCTGCTGTTCCTCACCCGCTCGCTGATGCGGCGTTCGCGCACCCTCGGCGAGATGCTGACCGGCGCCAACCGGGCGCTCTACGGCTCCATGACGGACTTCCTGGGTGGGTTGAAGCTCGCCAAGGGCTACAACGCCGAAGGGCGGCACGTGCGGCACTTCACTGAGACGGTCACGGTCATGCGGGAACGCCAGTTGGCGTTTACGCGGATCAGCTCGGCGGCCCGCGCGGGCCTCGACATGGGCGCCGCGGTCGCACTCGCCGCGCTGGTCTGGTTTGCCTTGTCCACGGCCGCGCTGCCGTTACCGGAGCTGTTGCTCATGACGGTGATCTTCGCGCGTCTGCTGCCGGCGCTGTTCCGTTTGCAGCAGCATGCGCAAGCACTCGCGCACGCGCTGCCCGCGTACGCCCATGCGCGCGCGATATACCGGGCGTTGAAAGAGGCGGCGGAGACGTCTGCTGGTCGCGGCGGCCCGCGAATGGAGCTGCGCAGCGCGCTGACGGTGCGCGACGTTTCGTTCACCTACGAGGCCGGAGCCGAATCCGGGACCGGGGCCGAAGCCTGGCCTGATCGCGGGACCGCGACGGAGCCCGGGTCCGAGGCCGAGACCGGAACCGGGGTCAAGGATTGGCCTGGTCGCGGGACCGCGACGGAACCCGGGTCCGAAGCCGGAACCGGGGTCAAGGACTGGCTTGGTCGCGGGACCGCGGCGGAGCCCGGGTCCGAAGCCGGGGCCGGGGCTGCGGCCGGGTTCGGAATGGGAACCGGCGCCGCCGGGCCGGCGCTGAAGAACGTCAGCCTGGATATCCCCGCCGGGAAGATGACGGCGATCGCCGGGCCGTCCGGGGCCGGCAAGAGCACGCTGGCGGACGTCCTGCTCGGTCTGCTCGCGCCCGGCGGGGGCGAGGTGTGCGTTGACGGCGTGCCCCTGGCCGGACCGGACCTGCACCGCTGGCGGCGCTCCGTCGCCTGCGTGCCCCAGGACCCTTACCTCTTCCACGACACCATTCGGGCGAACTTGCGGTGGGCGCAGCCCGGGGCCACGGAGGCGGAGATGTGGCAGGCGTTGCGCCTGGCCGCCGCCGACGGGTTCGTCGCCGCCCTGCCCGACGGGCTGGACACCGTCACCGGCGACCGGGGCGGGCGGCTCTCCGGCGGCGAGCGCCAGCGGATCGCCCTGGCGCGGGCACTGATGAGAAGGCCGGCCCTGCTCGTGCTCGACGAAGCGACGGGCCAGCTCGACGCGGAGAACGAGCGGCGGATCCTCGATGCGCTGGAATCGTTGCGCGGACGCACGGCCGTCGTCGCCATCGCCCACAGCCCCGCCCTGCTGGAGGCGGCGGACGAGATCGTGCGGCTGGAATCCGGCCGGGTGGCCGCCACCGGCGCCTGGCGCGAGCTTGCCGCCGGGATCATGGCAATCGAGGGCGGCGACGAACGGACGCACGTGGAAATGAAGGGGCGCCGGTCGGGTCAGGGCGACGAATCCCTTGAGAGCGGCGTGTCCGCATCCGCGACCGTGAGCCGGTCAGCGTGACATGGTCCTGACCCGGTCTTGACAGGCACGCGAAACGCATCCATTGCCAAGGGATGCGGGACCCGAATCAGTAGAGCTGCGCCTCGTACCGGGCGACCATCTCTTCCCGGGTCTCGGCCGGTGCGGTCGAGCCGATCTGGTCCTTGAGCATCCGGCCCATGCTCGGGAGGGTGGAACGCTCGACCTTCGAGTCCTCGTGCCAGAGCCGGGCCCGCATCACCGCCTTCGCGCAGTGCAGGTAGGCGTCGCGCACCGCAACCCGGATCACGGTGGCCGGCGCCCGGCCGCGCATCACGTGCTCCGCGCGCAACGGCTCGTCATCGAGGATCTCGGCGGTCCCGTTCACGCGCAGGACTTCGTCCACCCCGGGGACCAGGAACAGCAGCGCGACCTCCGGGTTCTCCACGATGTTGGAGAGAGAGTCGAGCCGGTTGTTGCCGGGAGAATCCGGGATCGCGAGGGTTCGATCGTCGAGGATCTTCACGAATCCGGGCTCGCCCCCGCGCGGCGAAACGTCCGCTTGCCGGCTCCGCCCGCTCGACGCGAGCAGCACGAAGGGCGAGACCTCGACGAAACGGCGGCAGTGCGGGTCGAGGCGGTCGAGCTGCTTGCGCACCGCGCGTTCGGAAGGCCGGTGGTAGCGCGAGCGAAGGTCGTCGACGGAGCGGATGGCGGGCACGGGGTTTCCTCCACGGAGATGCGTGATTCAATACCGTCGAGCGTAAGTTGCCCGATGTCTCGTAGTCAAAAGATCGAGCCGGCCCGCACGGGCGCCGCGCTCCGCTGCCCGGACTTCGGGGATACGGGGCCTCGGAGATACACTGGCCACACCAGAGGACGACCGTCGACATGGACCTGGAAACCATCCGCTTCGAGCGGCGCGGGCGGGTCGCGCTGCTCACCCTCGACCGGCCGGAACGGCTCAACGCCATCTCCGCGCGGATGATGGACGAGATCGAGTCGGTGCTCGATACCGTGGCCGGGGACGACGGCCTCGGGGCAGTGGTGGTGTGCGGGGCGGGACGCGCCTTCTGCTCCGGCTACGATCTGAAGGACGACGCCCTCGCGCCACCGGCGGACGGGGAGGCGTGGCGCTCCCGCCTGGAGCGCGATCTCGACTTCCTCTTGCGGTTCTGGAACCAGCCGGAGCCCACCATCGCCGCGGTGCACGGCTACTGCCTCGCCGGGGGGTGCGAGCTGGCGATGTCGTGCGACGTCACCATCGCCGAGGAGGGATGCCGCTTCGGGGAGCCGGAGCTGAAGTTCGGCTCCGTGGTGGTGAACATGATGATGCCGTGGCTCATCGGGCCGAAGCTCACCAAGGAGCTGCTGCTCTCCGGGGACGACCGGCTGAGCGCGGAACGGGCCGAGCGGATCGGGCTGGTCAACCGGGTGGTGGCAAAAGGAACCCACGTCGATGAGGCGCTCGCCCTCGCGGCGCGCATCGCTGCGCTCGACGCCGATGCGGTCGTCCGCACCAAGGCCGCGATCAACCGCGGCTTCGAGATCATGGGGCTGCACGGCGCGTTGCGGGCCGGGCTCGACGCCGCGGTCGAGATCGAATCGATGGAGACCCCGTCGCGCGCCGAGTTCAAGCGACGGGTCCGCGGACAGGGCCTGAAGGCGGCCCTCGCGTGGCGCGACGGACGGTTCGGGGAGGCCGATGCCGGCGCCGATGTCGAGTGACGTATACGTGCTCGGTGGTGCGGCGGTGCGGCGGTGCCCTTCACCCGCCGCCGAGACGGCAGCGCGTGGCGCGACGCCCGGTTCGGGGAGACCGATGCCGGCGCCGGTGGCGAGTGACGTGTACATGCTCGGCGGCTCGACGATGCCCTTCGCCCGCCGCCAGGACGGTAGCGCGTGGCGCGACGCCCGGTTCGGGGAGGCCGATGCCGGCGCCGGTGGCGAGTGACGTATACGTGCTCGGCGGTGCGGCGGTGCCGTTCGCCTGCCGCCGGGACGGCAGCGCGTGGCGCGACTGGGTGCGCGAGGCAGGGCTCGCAGCGCTGGAGGATTCGAGCATCGACGCCCGCGACGTCGACGCGCTCGTCGTCGCCACCGAGAGCGATTTCTTCTCCCTGCAACTCTCCCCTGCCCCGGTGGTGGCCGCCGAGCTTGGTCTCCACGGATGCGAGACGGTGCGCGCGGAGAGCGGCGGGGCGAGCGGCGCCGCGGCGGTGCGCGCGGCCCATGCCCTCGTCGCGGCGGGATTCGCCCGCTGCGTGCTGGTGGTGGGGTTCGATCCGGTCGCGAGCCATCTCGGGGGCGACGACGTGCGGACGCTCTACGGGATGTCGTTCGACGCCGAGGTCGAAGGGTTCACCGGGGTGAGCGCCGCGGCGCTCTACGCGCTGTCGATGCGGATGCACATGGCCCGCCACGGGACCACGGCGGCGCAATACGCGGCGGTGGCGGTACGCAATCGCGCCAATGCGTGCGCGAACCCGCTCGCGCACAAGCCGATGCGCATCGAGGTGGCGGACGTGCTCGCGTCGCCGATGGTGGCGAGCCCGTACCGCCGCCTGGACTGCTCGCTGCTGAGCGACGGCGCGGCGGCGGTGGTCGTCGCCCATCCGGCGCGCGCGCCCCGGATCGAACGCCCCCGGGTGCGCATCGCGGGCAGCGGCGCAGCGGCGGACCATGTGCGACTCGGCGACCGGGAGCGCCCGGACCGTTTCGATGCGAAGGCCCGCGCCGCGCGCGCCGCCTGCGCGATGGCCGGGATCCGCGCCCCGGCGGACGAGATCGACTGCGCGGAGGTCTACGATGCGTTCTCCGGCGCGCAGATCCAGGCCGTCGAGGCCCTGGGCCTGACACCGGAGGGCGCGGGCGGCGCGGCCTGCGAAGCGGGCGAGTTCGCCCCCGGCGGACGTATCCCGGTCAACCTCTCCGGCGGACTGCTCGGACAGGGCGGCGCCCCCGGCGCGACCGGCGTCGTGCAGGCGATGACGGTGCAACGCCTCCTCGAAGGACGCTACTTCGACGGCGCGCAGCCTCCCCGTGCACTACGGCGCGGCATCGTCGATACCCACGGCGGCGTATGCACGAGCGCGGTGGTCCAGGTGTTCGAGGCGGTGGAGTGAGGTCGGAACCTTGAGCAACGCGCGACGATCCGGACCCGCATCCGCATCGGTGTCTGCATCGGTGTCTGCATCGGTGTCCGCCGCTTCGACGATCGGCCTCACCCTTGCGTTGCGCTACACCCATGCGCTCGGCGCGCTCTCGCCTTACTTCGAAGGGCTGGCTGCCGGTCGTACCGTCGCCTCGGTCTGCGCCGCCTGCGGGCGGACCTGGTTCCCGCCCCGGCCCGGATGCTGCTCTCGGGCCGGCGCCGTGCAGTGGACGGTGCTCACCGGCGCCGGACGGATCGTGGCCGGCACGAGCGGCGGCGGCACCCTCCCCTTCGGCGACGTTCCGGCCGGCGAGGGGCTGGCCCTCATCGCGCTGGACGGCGCGGACAATCTGGCGCTCGGATGGGTCGATGGCTTCGGCGGTGAGCCGCCGGAGGGCGCCAGGGTCCGTCTCGTGGCGAGCGGACGTCACCCGCCGCATCCCGCGCAAGCCGCCCGCTACGTTCCCGAATGAGGCGCCCGGCATGATGATCGGCGACCGGTGCGGGAGCGTTCCCCGACGTTGCGTCCCGGTTTCCCGCCGTGCGTTTCCCCCGTGGCCGGCGCGGTGGCTCTACAGCACCCGGGACACGGTTTGGGACGTGCCTTGGCGCGGGTGGCGCATCGGCCAAGTGCGCCAGACAACATGCACCGGGGATTATGACGAAGTTAGCCGATTTATTGGCGATACATAAATCGACTGACTTTGATATAAAACAATCATGAATCCTTTGGACAACCCCTTCGCACCCGGAGCGGGCGTTCCGCCCCCGGAGCTCGCCGGACGGGATCGATTACTTGAATCCATTCATGTTTCCTCGGAACGGGCACGCCGTGGGCTGGCAGCGAGAAGCGCATTGCTGCTGGGGGTGCGCGGCGTCGGCAAGACCGTTCTGCTCGACCGCGTGCACCGGGAGGCACAAGGGGCCGGACTCGCCACGATCATGATCGAAGCTGCTGAACGGAGCGCCCTGCCGGCCCTGCTCGCCGCCGAGTTGCACGGTGTGCTCTTGCGCTTGTCCCGCCAGCGGAAGATGCGCGACATGGCTTCCCGGGCCTTGCGGGTGCTCGCCGGGTTCGTGTCGGCACTGAAAGTGAAGTACGGCGACATCGAGCTGGGTATCGATGCACCTCCCGAACCGGGCGTGGCTGACAGCGGGAATCTGGAATTCGATCTCATCGCCCTGTTCGAAGCTCTCGGCGCAACGGCGTCCGCCTCGGGCACCGCACTGATCGTGACCGTCGACGAGCTGCAGTACGTCCCGAAGCCGGAGTTGGCAGCACTGATCGCCGCCCTGCACCGTACCGCACAGAAGCAGCTTCCGATCCTCCTCATCGCCGCCGGATTGCCGCAGCTCCGGGCTCAGGCTGCCGAGGCCAAGACGTACGCGGAGCGCCTGTTCGAGTTTCGGGAAGTCGGCCCCCTCGACGAGAAAGCGTCGGAAGATGCGGTTGCGAAACCCATCCGCGCGCGGAACGCCGACATCAGCACTGACGCCCTGCGGATGATCGTCAACGAAACACAAGGCTATCCGTACTTCCTGCAGGAATGGGGCAAGCACGCCTGGGACGTCGCGGAAAGCCCGCCGATCACCGCCGCCGACGTCGAGCGCGCATCGGACGAAGTGGCAGCCTCCCTCGACGGGGGATTCTTCCGGGCCCGATTCGATCGCCTGACGCCGTCCCAGAAGCGCTATCTGCGCGCCATGGCGGAGCTCGGCCCCGGCCCACATCGTTCAGGGGCGATCGCCCGGATGCTCGACCGCAAGGTCACTTCACTTGCCCCCACGCGCGGCCAGTTGATCGCCAAGGGCGTGATCTGGAGCGCGGCTCGCGGCGACACCGCTTTTACCGTTCCCTTGTTCGACCGGTTCATGCGCCGCATCATGCCCGGCGCCGAATGGCGGGAATAAGCGAGGCCATATTCATGCGCTCCCGGCTTGCATCGACCGCCACCCGCCGCATCCCGTGCAAGGCCGCGCAGGCCCGCCCGCCACGTTCCCGAATGAGGCGCCCGCGATGACCATCGACGATTCGGTATTCGCGCCCGTCGCGGCCAGGACCAACCTCTATCGCGACCCGTCGCGCGGCGCGTGGCGGATCCGGATCCCGGAACGCGCGAACATCGCCCTCGACACCGTGGTCGCGCATGCCCGCGGTTCCCGCCGCGACCATCCCGCCCTCGTCTTCGAGGACGAGGACGCCACCATGCGGCGCTACACGTTCGCCGAACTGGATGGACTGTCCGACCGCTTCGCGAAGGGCCTGCTCACTCTGGGCGTGCGGCCCGGCGAGCCGGTGGCGGTGCACACCGGACAACGGCCGGAGACCGCCCTCGCCCACCTCGCGATCCACAAGATCGGCGCGGTGGTGATGACCCTCTCGCAGCTCTACGGACCGGACACCGTCGAGCACTGCCTCGCGGACTCCGGAGCCCGGATCGTCATCACCGACCAGCAAGCGTGGAGCCGTGTGCGCGACGCCCGGCAACGTTTCACCGACCTGGAGCACGTGTTGATGGTGGGCGAGCCGGGGACAGGCGAGCGCGCCTTCGACGACTGCCTGGCCGCGGAGCCGGGCGGCGTCGGGTACGCATCGACCGGCCCCGAGGACCCGGCCCTGCTCATGTACACCTCCGGCTCCACCGGATTGCCGAAGGGCCTGCTGCACGGGCACCGCATCATGCATGCCTACACCCCGACCATGACCCTGGCCTATGACCTGGAGCTCGACCACCCGGGCGCGGTGTTCTGGACCCCGGCCGACTGGGCCTGGGTCGGCGGCTGGCTCGACACCGTGCTCCCGGCCTGGCAGCACGGGCAGACGGTGGTGTCGAGCCGGCATCGCTTCGACGAGGAGTGGGCGTTCGGCTTCATGGCCCGCCACGGGGTGACGCATTCGTTCATGACCCCCACCGCGTTGAAGCGCCTCGCGCAGGTCGCGGCACCGCGAGAACGCTGGAAGCTCGCCACCCGGGTCATCTGCACCGGGGGCGAGAGCCTGCCCGGCGACGTGGTGCGATGGGCGGACGAGGAGTTCGGCATCGTGGTCAACGAGTTCTACGGGCTCACCGAGTTCAACCACATGGTCGGTTGCTGCAAGGCGCTCTACCCGGTGGTGCCCGGCTCGATGGGGATCCGCTACCCCGGCCGGCGCACCGCGGTCATCGACGACGCGGGCCACGAGCAGCCCGACGGCACGGCGGGGGAGATCGCCTCATGGCGCGAGGACGACCCCAGCCTGTTCCTGGGGTATTGGGGCGATCCCGGGGTGCCGGAGCGCATGAGGCTCGGTGGCTGGCTGCGCTCCGGCGATCTCGCGGTCTGCGGCGAGGACGGCTACTTCCGCTATCAGGGCCGCAACGATGACCTCATCAAGAGCGCGGGGTATCGCATCGGCCCGGCGGAGGTCGAAGACGCGCTGGTGCGCCACGGGCAGGTGGCGGAGGCGGCGGTGGTCGCGAAGCCCGACCCGGATCGGGGCTCGGTGGTCATGGCCTACGTGCGGGTGATGCCGGGCGTCGTCCCTGGCGACGGACTGGTCCGCGAGCTGCAGGACCACGTCAGGCGCAACCTCGCCGCGTACAAGTACCCGCGGGTCGTCGAGTTCGTCGACGAGTTCCCGCTCACGAGCTCCGGCAAGATCAGCCGCCGCACCTTGCGCGCGCGGGCGGCGGGAACGCCCCGGTGTTGATCGGGAAGCCCGGAGCCATCCGCGCTTGCCGGAGCGGATGCTATGATTGCCTGTCGCTCGAAGCCGCCCGCTGGATGACCGACCATAGATGACCGGAGGCCGCAGCTAATCGGGAAGATAACGGGTATTCTGGTGGTGAACAAGAAAACTGTATATGTCGAGACCTCGGTGGTGTCATATTTGACCGCCAGACCGTCGAATGACTTGTTGGTGGCTGCATGGCAAAAAATTACTGTCGATTGGTGGGATATTCAAAGAAACAGGTTCGATCTGTACACATCCGGGATTACGATTGACGAGGCTGGAAGAGGCAACTCCGAGGCAGCGTCACGACGCCTTGAAACATTATCCGACATTTCCATACTTCCGGTCACGGAGGCCGTTGCGGAGCTATCCAAGGCGTTTCTTGAAAAGAAGGCTCTTCCGGCCAAGGCCCTGAATGATTCCCTGCACGTTGCGGTGTCCGCCGTGCATGGTATCGACTATCTGTTGACGTGGAATTTTCGGCACATAGACAACGCCGAAATCAAACCCGTCATTCGGCGTATCTGCACCATGTATGAGTATACTAGCCCTGAAATCTGCACCCCTCAAGAACTCATGGGAGACTTCAAGGATGTCTGACGAACTCATCGAAGAGCTGTGGCAGATCAAGGACAGCATCGCACGAGAGCATGGATACGACGTCGATGCGCTCGTTGCCCATCTCCGGACCCAGGAAAGGATGGAAAGCCGGCGGGTGGTGGATCTGCATGCCGCAAGAGAGGCCGCGGAATACGGTGCCCCAGGGAAACGGGCGGATTCGGATCCAGGGAGCCGCGACACCGGTGAACCGGCGCCCACTGCACCGGCACGGTAGGGATCACGGTCCTCCGGGAGCTCACGGGTGGTTGAGCGCCGCTCGTCCCGTGTCACCGCCTGACGCTTGGCGCACGAGCAAAGCACGCTGACGATTTACCGGTGCAACTTGTATCCGGCTGCCGCGACTCCCGATCCCGAAGGGGTGTCCTGCGGGCGGAACCATATACGCGAATTGGCGTGGACGCTACGACCAGACCGCAGGACGCTAAATCATCCGGTACAGCAAGTTCGGATCCGCTCGCCTGCCTCGGTATATGTCGAGCACCTCACCCGCTATTCCTCCGAGCTGCTTCATTCTCCCCTTGTTCCAAATCCCTTGCGCTTCGCACAGTTCGAGCGTTCCCGTGATCAGCCGCGTGACCGGGGTCCCTTTTCCGTGAGGCAATCGTCCGATACGTCGGCGTACGAGAGGCCGCGCGGCGAGGCTCGCGAGGAAAACGCGCCCTTACTCCACCTCCGCCCGCGAAACCGCGAGCGCGGTCATGTTCACGATGCCGCGCACCGTGATGGTCTCGGTGACGACGTGCGCGGCACGCGCGGCGCCGATGACGATCGGGCCGATGGAGACCCCGCCGCCGAGGGCGCGCAGCAGGTTGTGGGCGATGTTCGCCGCCTCGACGTTCGGCATCACCAGCAGGTTCGCCTGCCCCTTGAGCCGGCTGTCCGGCAGCAACCGGGACCGGAGCGGCTCCGAGAGCGCCGCGTCGGCGTGCATCTCGCCGTCCACCTCCAGCTCGGGCGCGGCCTCGTGGAGCATCCGGGTGGCCCGGCGCATGCGCTCAGCGGTCGGGGAATCGTGCGTGCCGAAGTTCGAGCGGGACAGGAGCGCGACCTTCGGCTCGACCCCGAACCCGCGGATCTCGGTGCAGGCGAGCAGGGTCATCTCCACGATCTCCTCGGCGCTCGGCTCGGGGGTGACGTGGGTGTCGCACATGAAGAACGTGCCGCTGGGCAGGATGTGGGCCGAGATCGTGGACAGATCCCGTACTCCCTCGCGGGTCCCGATGAGGTCGCGCACGTAGCGCAAATGGCCGCTGAACGCCCCGACGGTCCCGCACAGCATCGCGTCGGCGTCGCCGAGCCGCAGCGCGAGCGCCGCCACCGCGGTCGCCCGTGACCGCACGATGTTCTTCGCCTCTTCCGGCGAGACACCCTTGCGGCCCATGACCCGGTGGTATTCGCCCCAGTAGGTGGGAAACCGCACATCCCGGAGGATGTTGACGAGGTCGAAATCGCGCTCCGGCGCGAGGCTCAGGCCCAGGGATTCGATGCGCGACAGGATCACCTCGGGCCGGCCGACGAGGATCGGCCGGGCCAGCCCCTGGTCGACCACCTGCCGCACCGCCTGGAGCACGCGCCGCTCCTCCCCTTCCCCGTAGACGATGCGCTTCGGCGCGGCGCGCGCGCGTTCGAACACCGGCTTCATCACCAGACCGGAGCGGAACACGAACCCGCTCAGGCGCTCCCGGTAGGCGTCGAAGTCTTCGATGGGACGAGTGGCCACCCCCGAATCCATCGCGGCGCGCGCCACCGCGGGCGCGATCTCGGTGAGCAGCCGGGGGTCGAAGGGCCGCGGGATCAGCTTCTCGGGACCGAAGCGGACCCGCTCGCCGCCGTACGCCGCGGTCACCAGATCGGAGGGCTCCCGGCGGGCGAGCCCGGCCAGCGCGTCGACGCAGGCGAGCTTCATCGGCTCGTTGACGTCGGTCGCCCCGACGTCGAGCGCCCCGCGGAAGATGAACGGAAAGCACAGGACGTTGTTGACCTGGTTCGGGTAGTCGGAGCGGCCGGTGGCGACGATGGCGTCGCGCCGCGCCTGGCGCGCGACTTCGGGGAGGATCTCCGGCACCGGGTTCGCGAGCGCGAGGATGAGGGGGTCCTTCGCCATGCGCCGGACGTGCTCCGGTTCCAGCACGCCGGGGGCGGAGAGGCCGAGGAACACGTCCGCGCCGCCGATGACCTCGGCGAGGGTGCGCGCCTCGGTCTCCACCGCGTAGCGCGCCTTCCACCGGTCCATCAGCGCCTCGCGGCCGGTGTACACCACGCCGGCGATGTCGGTGACCACGACGTTCTCGCGCTTCAGGCCCATGCCGAGCAGCAGGTCGAGGCAGGCGAGCGCGGCGGCCCCGGCCCCCGAGGCGACGAGCCGCACGTCCCCGATGGACTTGCCGACCAGCTCCAGGGCGTTGCGCACCGCCGCCCCCACGATGATCGCGGTGCCGTGCTGGTCGTCGTGGAACACCGGGATGCGCATCCGCTCGCGCAGCCGCGATTCGATCTCGAAGCACTCCGGGGCCTTGACGTCCTCGATGTTGATGCCCCCGAAGGTGGGTTCGAGGCTCGCGACGACGTCGCAGAAGCGCTCCGGGTCCTGCTCGTCGATCTCGACGTCGAACACGTCGATGCCGGAGAACTTCTTGAACAGCACCGCCTTGCCTTCCATGACGGGCTTGGCCGCGAGCGGCCCGATCGCGCCGAGGCCGAGCACCGCGGTCCCGTTCGTCACCACCGCGACGAGGTTGGAACGGGCGGTCAGATTCGACGCCTCGGCGGGGTCGGCGGCGATCGCGTCGCAGGCGGCGGCCACGCCCGGGGAGTAGGCGAGCGAGAGGTCGTGCTGGCTCGCCAGCGGCTTGGTCGCGCTGATCGCGAGCTTGCCCGGCACCGGGAGGCGGTGGTACGCGAGGGCGTCTCTGGAGAGCTGGTCGGGCATCTGTCCCCGCCCGCGGGTCGGCGGCGGTCCGGTATGCGGCGATTGTAGACCTGTCGCGGACGAAGCGGTGTCCGCCGTGCATGGTATCGACCACCTGTTGACGTGGCATTTTCGGCACATCGACAATGCCGAAATCAAACCCGTCATTCGGCGTATCTGCGTCATGTATGGGTACACCAGCCCTGAAATCCGCACCCATCGAGAACTCATGGGAGCATTCAAGGATGCCTGACGAACTCATCGAAGAACTGTGGCAGATCAAGGACTGCATCGCGCGAGAACATGGATACGAGGTCGATGCGCTCGTTGCCCATCTCCGGACCCAGGAAAGGATGGAAAGCCGGCAAGTGGTGGATCTGCATGCCGCAAGAGAGGTCGCGGAATACGGTGCCTCAGGGAAACGAACGGATCCGGGGAACTGCGACACCGGGGAGCCGGTGGCCACTGCACCGGCACGGTAGGGATCACGGTCCTCCGGGAACCCGCGGGTGGTTTGAGCACCGCTCGTCCCGTGTCACCGCCTGACGTCTGGTGCAGGGGCAAGGCACACTGACGATTTACCGGTGCAACTTGTATCCGGCTGCCATAACTCCCGATCCCGGAGGGGTGTCCTGCACAAGGTGGCACAGGAAGAACCACTTTTATCGCCGGTTGACCCGACCGCTCGCTGAATCATCCGGTACAGCAGATTCGGATCCGCTTGCCGGCCCCGGTATATCGCGAGCACCTCGTCCGCTATCCCTCCGAGTTGCTTCCTGGTCGGTGCGAGGGCTTCGTGCTGGCGTCGTCCGACAGCGACTTCACGCGCCTCGCAAACTGAATCCGTGCGCTGGGGCTACCCGTGTACGCGAGGCGATGGCGTTGGCCCCGTGCTAAATTCGGTCCATGCATCAGCCAAGTCCTTGCCGAATCACGCTGCAGCAACGACACACGACGAGCAGCCGAAGACCGGTCATTGTTGCGCTGTCCTCGATACGGGAAGCATGACGTAGCCATGCGGGGACTCGGCAGACCCGACAATGAGAAGCGCGGAGCAACAGGATCGCGCCGTCATTCACTGAGCCCGGCATTCAGGATGGCCGTGCTCGCAGGTGCGGTGGACTCGGTACGAATGCATCTGCGTGCTGGCACTGATCTCGATACAACCGATACTCAGGGGCGATCCCCCCTGATCCTCGCGGTATCCAGGGGACATCACGACATCTGCAAGCTGCTGCTGGAAGCCGGCGCAGATCCGACGACGAAGGACAACGCGGGGAATGATGCCCTTGCCGTGGCACGGTTGCGCGGAGAGACGGCAGTTGCGGATCTGCTGCACCGTGCGCGCATATCAACGGCGGAGTATCAAGACGATAACGACGAAATCAACCGCAATCGGACCGACGAAGGATCACTCAATGATCGTTCCCTCGATCGCATGGAGGGCACGTTCAAGACGACTGAAGAGATCACCGCTGGCGCGGTCAGGGACGCCGGGAAGCGGATCCAGATGGATCGCCGTGAGTCGGTGGACGAGATGGTCTCCGAGCCTCCCGCGGCCGACTACGATGCGTTCGACTTGTCCGCTTGGCAGGAAGAAGTCGAAACAGAGGCTCCGCCTGACGACTTGTCGTGCGCCGACGAGGCGGCAACCCTGCAGGATCTCCTCTCGCGCCACGATCCGATCGATACCGATGAGAACTGGGATGATGTCGAGATCGATCTGCCTGAACTGGAAGATGTCGGCTGGCGGCGTTCCCGCCTCAGCACGGAGACGAGAACGGCGGTGCGGGCGCTCGTCGGCGAGGCGCTCAGGGACGGACGTGTCGATGGCGATCGAATCCGCAGTGCTCTTGTGGAGGACGACGAACCCGAGGACACGAAGCGCACGGATGTCGAGGCGAACTTGCGTCTCGTGCTCGGGGATGCGGGTGTGGTCATTGGTGACGATCCGTTCACCACCGACACTGCCGCCGAGATTACCGACGAAGACGAGGACCTGTTCGGAGATGTTGCAACCGACGTCATCGATTTCCTGGGCAGGCTTCAGTCGAGCGATGCCGATCCTCTTGTGCCGTACGTCAGGTCGTTGCCGGCCGACCGCCTGACTCGGGACGATGAGACGGCGCTGGGCTTGGCAATCGAGGAGGGCCTGCGCGACGTGCTTGCCACCATTGTCGAAAGCCCGGTGGTGGCTTCCAGACTGCTTTCGGATGCGCGAAGTGTCATGGAGGAGAATACCCCGGTGCGAGCGCTGTTTGACACCGCCAATCCTCAGGAAGACAGCGACGAAATCTCGTCAGACGACATGACGGATGATCAGAAAGCGGGTGCGGCTTCGATCCCCGACACACTTTCAACGCACTTGAGGGCAATTGTCGAACTCTGTCAGCAGCGCGAAGTCGATCGGGCTGCACTGGCAGCACGGCTGTTCGACGCCGGGCTGTCCGCGGAGTATCGCGAAAAGCTGCAATGCATCGCGGAGCAGGACAGTGCATGCGAATGCGCCGCGAAGCGGATCCGGGCGGGACTCGCGAAGGCGAAAAGGGCGAAGCGACGCTTCGTGGAGACCAACCTCAAGCTGGTGATCTGGGTCGCCAAGAAACATGGCGGCTTGCCCTTGGCGGACAGAATACAGGCAGGGAACATCGGTCTCATGCGCGCTGTCGACAAATTCGACCACAGGCGGGGCACGAAATTCTCCACCTACGCAGTGTGGTGGATCAGGCAGCGAATCACCCGGACTGTAGCCGACACTTCCCGGATCATTCGCCTCCCCGTTCACGTGACGGAAAGCTTGCGCAAGGTCGAAAGGGCGCGTCTCCTGGCAGAGTTCCAGGACGGCCATGAGCCCGATGCGGATCGCGTCGCGACTCTCGCCGATCTGCCGCCGAACCGAATCAGAAAGATGTTGGCTGTTCCCGAGGATCCGTTGCTGATGGGTGATCCCGGGATCGCGAAGGAAGTCTGCACCATCGTCGACGAAGGGACACCGTCTCCCGAGGAGACGGCGATGGTTGCGCAGATGAAGACGTTGTTGGGAGAGCAACTCGATCGCCTTGAACCGAGGCAGGCGACCGTCCTTCGTCAGCGATTCGGCATTGATTGCGACGAACACACTCTGGAGGAAGTCGGCAAGGAATTCGGTGTGACCCGCGAGCGTATTCGGCAGATCGAGGCGAAGGCGCTGAAGGCACTGCGCCATCCCGCGCGAATCGGGCAACTGCGGGGTGTTCTGCCGTGAGGACCGTCCAGTTCACGGCCATCGCTCCGCCAAGATCGCGCCCCGCACCCCCGCGCGCTTCGGCCATGATCGAGGCGTTGCGCGGACTCGGCTACTTGACCGGCACGGCGCTTGCCGACATCGTCGACAACAGCATCTCCGCACAGGCTCAGTCGGTGTCCATGCGCTTTGCGTGGGATGGTGACGCAAGCCATGTCGCGATTCTGGACGACGGGGTCGGCATGGACGCGGTCGAGCTTGATGGTGCGATGCGTCTCGGCGAACGCAGCCCTCTGGAGTCGCGAGCGGCAGACGATCTGGGACGATTCGGCTTGGGTCTGAAAACGGCCTCGTTCTCGCAATGCCGGCGGCTGACCGTCGCCAGCATGCGCGACGGGAGCATGAATTGTCTGCGCTGGGACCTTGATGTCCTCGCATCAAGCCCGGACCATGGTTGGCACCTTCTCGAAGGAACCGAGTCGGGGTCGGAACACCTTCTGGAACCGCTGCTCGCCGCCGGGAAGGGGACGCTCGTGCTCTGGGAACGCCTCGACAGGATCGTGACCCCCGGCTTTTCCGAGCAGAACCTTCTCGATCTCGTGGACGATGTCGAGCGCCACCTTGCCATGGTGTTCCACCGCTATCTGGGCGGTGGGCACCCATCCCTGCAGATCTTCATCAACGGTCGACCTGTCGAGCCGTGGGATCCCTTCCTCAGGAACCATCCCGCCACGTGGTCCTCACCCGTGGCCAGAATCTCCTCGCCGACGGGAATGGTTGACGTGCAGTGCCATGTGCTGCCTCACAAGGATCATCTGACATCACAGCAGGAGCTGTCCGCAGCCGGACCACATGGCTGGACGGCGCAACAGGGCTTCCATGTCTACCGGAACCGGAGGTTGCTTCTGGCCGGAAGCTGGCTCGGTCTCGGACAAGGCCGTTCGTGGACGAAGGAGGAAGCACATCGTCTTGCCCGAATCCGGCTCGATCTCCGGAACTCTGCTGATGCGGACTGGAAGATCGACATCAGGAAATCAGCAGCCAGCCCACCCGTCGGCCTGCGACCGGAACTGACGAGACTTGCGGAAGATGCCCGTGCGCGGGCGCGCAAGGTGTTCGCCTACCGCGGACAGCCTCGGTCCGTGAACCCCGGCCGCACGGTGGTCCAGGCATGGAAGGCCGAGCATGCCCCAAGCGGCATACGCTATCGCATCGACCATGAACACCCGGCTGTTCGCGCGGTTCTCGACGACGCCGGCGAGCTTTCTGGCAGGATCAGAGCGATGCTCCGGGTCATCCAGGAGACGGTGCCCGTACAGAGGATCTGGCTCGACACATCCGAGGGGCGAGAAGCACCGCGCACCGGATTTGCCGGAGAACCGTCATCGGAAGTGCAGGGCGTGCTGATGGTCATCTACCGCAATCTTGTCGTGCGCAAGGGCATGTCGCCCAAGTTGGCCCGAGAGCAGCTTCTTCATACCGAACCCTTCAACAACTGTCCGGATCTCGTCGCGGCCCTTCCCGATGATCCGCAAGAGGCACACGACGATGGCGTCGGCGACTGAGCAGAGAGTCATCAAGATGGTCCAGGAGCTGCTTCTCGATGCGGCGGACACGACACCCGTGACACCCGCCCTGATCAGCGAAGCCATCGATCGCATCCTGCCGTTGCATCCGGATTGGCGAGACCGAATCGACCGGCAAGCGGTGACGGACGAGCTCATCCGCCGCTTCAGTCTCTGGATCGGCAAGGACACCACGCTCAGCAACAACGAGGGGCACAAGGATTGGCTGACACCGGGGCTCAAGCGGGACTGGCGATACTGGCAACGCTATCGGGAGTGGCAGGAGCGCAAGCTCTCGCCCAAGGCCATCGATGCTCTCGACCGTTCTACCGACTCCGTCCTCTCGCTGCTCGAGAACCCGCTACGTGAGGGTCCGTGGGATCGCCGAGGGCTTGTCGTCGGACATGTCCAGTCGGGCAAGACCAGCCATTACAGCGGGCTGATCTGCAAGGCCGCCGATGCCGGTTACAAGATCATCATCGTTCTCGCTGGTCTGCACAACAATCTGCGTGCCCAGACGCAGCTACGTCTTGATGAAGCATTTCTCGGCTACCGGACAAGTGCCATCGACGGTGACGCCCTTGTGCCCATCGGCGTGGGAGAGATCGATTCCGACCAGAGCATACGGCCGAACTACGCCACGAACCGTACGGAGAGGGGCGATTTCAGTACACGCATTGCCCGCAATCTCGGCATCACGCCGGAACAACGCCCGTGGCTCTTCGTCGTCAAGAAGAACAAGACGGTGCTGACCCGCCTGCTCGGCTGGATCCGCAATCTTGTTGCCGACACGGCAGACAGGAAGACCAGACGCCCTGTTGTCACTCGCCTGCCGCTTCTCCTGATCGACGACGAGGCCGATCACGCAAGCGTCGACACAAGGGAAATTCCGCTCGACGTGAACGGCCTGCCCGACGAAGAGCATGAGCCGACGACGATCAATCGTCTCGTGCGCCGCATCCTTCACAGCTTCTCGCGCTCCGCATATGTCGGCTACACGGCGACGCCATTCGCAAACATCTTCATCCACGAGCAGGGTCGAACGCTCGCAGAAGGTGCCGACCTCTTCCCCGATGCCTTCATCGTCAGTCTCGCGGCGCCATCCGATTACGTCGGCCCCGCGAAGGTATTCGGAAGCCACAGCGAGAATGGGCGCAGCGGCGGGCTGCCGCTGGTGCGGCACGTGACCGACTTTGCCCAATGGATGCCGACAGGTCACAGGAACGGACACGTGCCCCTCCACGAGGGAGAAAACGAGCCGCCACCCTCCCTGAACGAGGCGATCAACGCCTTCCTGCTTTCCTGCGCATTGAGGCAGTTGCGCGGACAGGGCAGGGAACACTGTTCGATGCTTGTGCATGTAACCCGCTTCGTTTCGGTACAGCATGCCGTGCATGCACAGGTCGAAGAGCGGTTGCGCCAAATCAGACAGAGACTCGAACGGCGCATCGGTCACGAGCCCGTGATTGCGGCATTGCGGTCATTGTGGTCACGGGACTTCGCACCCGTGACGGCGCGCATGATCGAGGAGTTTCCCGATCTCGATCGCCATCGAGCCCTTCGATGGGAGCAGGTCGAAGCCGCCGTGACAGAGGTGGTCGGCGAGGTCCAGGTACGCATGATCAACGGTACCGCCAAGGACGCGCTGGACTATGTCGATCACGAGGAAATCGCGCTGAAGGTGATCGCAATCGGCGGCGACAAGCTCGCGCGCGGCCTCACGCTCGAAGGGCTGACCACAAGCTACTTCCTGCGCGCTTCGAAGATGTACGACACGCTGATGCAGATGGGGCGCTGGTTCGGATACCGGCCGGGATACATCGACCTGTGCCGTCTCTACACCACCGACGACCTCGTCGAATGGTTCGAGCACATCGGGAATGCTTCGGAGGAGTTGCGCGAGGAGTTCGACTTCATGGCGGCAAGCGCCGCGACGCCGCGCGAATATGGCCTCAAGGTACAGTCCCATCCGGTGCTGATGGTGACGTCGAGGCTCAAGATGAGGACGGCCCGGAACTTGGCGCTGTCCTTCAGCGGCAACCTTCTCGAAACCCTGACCTTCCATCGGGAGCCCCACATTATCGAGAGGAATCTCGATGCTGCCCGGAGGCTCCTCGCAAGGCTCGGCCAAGCCCGATCCGACCCGAAGCGAGTACGCAACGGCAGGGATCAAGTCTGGGAAGGAAGCCATCTGTGGGAGGATGCGGATGCCGACGATGTCATCGGTTTCCTGGACGCCTACCGGAGCCATCCGGAGGCCCACAAGGTCAACAGCGATCTTCTCGCGGAATTCATCCGATCGCTCGTTCGCGAGAATGAACTGACAGACTGGACCATCGCACTCATCGGCGCTGGCAGAGGCAAGGGGGAACACCATGTGTTCCATGACGGGCTGGCAGTGAGAATGATCGAGCGCAAAGCGCACGGTCGGCACCCCGATCGCTACTCCATCGGCCGCCTCATCTCGCCGCGCGACGAGGCCATAGACCTGGACGAGTCCACATGGACCGAGGCTCTGAACGAGACTCGCAGGGCGTTCCATGAGGACGCCGGAAGGAACCGTTCGCCAACGGAGCCGAACGCACCCAATGGACCGGCCATCAGGAAGATTCGTCCGAAAACCCGAGGTGTCCTGTTCCTCTATCTCCTGGACCCCGGCTTGGCCGGCCCGGGCTCCGGCTTGGCCGAAGATGGGCCGCCCGTCGTCGGTTTCGCACTGAGCTTCCCCGCGAGCAATTCGGGAGTGCGTGTAGACTACAAGGTCAACAACATCCTCTGGGAGCAGGAATTCGGTGGCTCCGAATGACATGGAGGGTCTGCACGCGGCTTGGCGGGCGCTGGCTGGCGCACGGCAAGGAGAAGGGTGGCAGACCATTCCCGTAGTGGTCCACGCGCCCTGCTCGCTCTCCGCCGCGAGAAGGATGCCCGGCGGCGAGGAGGCCGTGCTGGTCGGGTTTCGTAGCGTACGGTCGCTTCCGGAACTCCAGGCTCCCGCAGGGACACGGGTTCGAAGTCCTCAGGCTCGAAAGCGACCCGACCGGCGCAAATCACCTCGTGGTGGCGCTCGCCCGCAGGCCGGGTGGCAGTCCCGAACTGTTCGCCATGATGGCCGAGGATCTGGTGAGCTTGGTCGACGGCTGGGCGGCGGCGCAAGAGAACACGGTGCTCCGGCGCTTCCTCGCGCGCATCCGTGCTTGGCAGGACTTCATGAATCGGCATCGGGAAAGCGTGCTTTCCGCGGAGAGCGAGCAAGGTCTGTTCGGAGAACTCGTCCTGCTGGAACGCATGATCGAGGCGGGCCTGTCACCACGAGACATCCTTGATGCTTGGCAGGGACCGGTCGACGGACTTCAGGATTTCATCCTCGGCAGCGGCGGAATCGAGGTCAAGACGACACTTTCCGCCAGCGGATTTCCGGCGACCGTGTCCTCGCTCGAACAGCTCGACGACAACCTCCGCCAGCCGCTCTTCGTGGCCGCCACCAAGCTTGCCCTCCATAGCTCCGGCATGACTCTTCCGGAAATGGTCAAGATCATCAGGGGAAGTCTCGACGGCAACCAGGAAGTGCTCGAGACATTCGACATCCGGCTGATGCAGGCAGGCCTTCTCAGCTCGACGCTCGGTCGGTACACACGGCGATTCCTGCACGCATCCAGTGCCATTCTGCGCGTGCAGGGTGACTTTCCGCGATTGACACGCGCCAATGTCCATCCGGTGGTGAAGAAGGCCCGCTACGAGATCGACCTCGACTTGGCGGGGGCGGAAAAGGTGGATCTGGAGCGGGCACTCGAGCTGATGGGAGCGACGTGAGTGGAACTTTCCGAATTTCTCTTGCAGACGCGCGCCGATGTCAAGGAGGAAATCGCCGATCGGATGTCCGTGCCAGGAGGCGAATATCCCTACGAGGAAACGGTCTTCACCGAAATCGTGATGGACCACATGGCGAATATCGGCATGGCCTTCGAACCGGAGCCGTGCCACTACGAGAGAACCATCGGCAACGCCAGATTGCGTCTGGGCGGCTATGCGGTGTCCGAGGACGCCGATCAGCTCGACCTGTTCGTCAGTCTCTACGGGGGCGTGGAGACGCTGACGCCGATCGCCGACAGGGAAACCAAGACGGCTGCGGAACAGTGCCTCCGATTCCTGAAAAGATGCGCCGAAGGGCGTCTTGCCTCGACCATGGATCGGTCCGACGACGTCTACGGGGTCGCCCACACCATCCACGAGAGCTATTCCTCGCTCGATCAGATCCGCATCTACGTCGTGACCGACAGGCAGGCAAAGGCGAAGAACTTTCGCGCACGAGAGGTTCAGGGCAAGACAGTCAAGCTCGAAGTGATGGACATCGAGCGTCTCTGGCGCCACTGGTCCGAGGGCAAGCCGCGCGACGAACTCATGGTCGACTTCCAGGCGGTGTCAGGCAGCGCGTTGCCCTGCGTCTATGTGCAGGGCGAAATGGCCGACTACAACTACGCGCTGACCGCAATCCCCGGAGAGGCCCTGCGCTTCATGTACGAGAAATATGGCGCGCGCCTCCTGGAGGCCAATGTCCGTTCATTTCTCAGTGCGACGGGCAAAGTGAATCGAGGGATCCGCGATACCCTGCGCACCAGTCCCGAGCGCTTCATGGCGTACAACAACGGCATCGTCCTCGTCGTCGACGAGATGCATCTCGCCCGCACGACCGACGGCTCCCCAGGAATCGCATGGCTGAAGGGAATGCAGATCGTGAATGGGGGCCAAACGACGGCGTCCATCTATTTCTCGAAGAAGAAAACCCCGGAGATCGATCTCGGTCGCGTTCGGATCCCTGCCAAGATCATCAGACTGCGCATGGATGATCCGGTCAGGGAGGAAGGACTCATCTCGGACATCTCGACATACGCCAACAGCCAGAACTCCGTGAGGTTGTCCGATTTTTCGGCAAACAAGCCCTTCCACATCGACGTGGAACGCCTCTCGCTGACCGTCTACTGTCCGGACGGTGTCGGACGCTGGTTCTACGAACGGGCCGCGGGCAGCTACAAGACCATGCTCGCCCGAGAGGGAACGACCCCGGCGAAGCTGAAGAAGCTGAAATTCGATATCCCCTTCTCGCGAAAGATCACCAAGACGGATCTTGCGAAGTTCCTGAACGCTTGGGATTGCAGTCCCCATCTCGTCAGCCTCGGCGCGCAGAAGAATTTCGAACGCTTCATGAACGAACTGACTGATGCAGGCGGGCAGCAGACTCAGGTTCTGGATGTTGCCGCCTACAAGCAAATGATTGCCAAGGCGATCGTCTTCAAGGCAACACAGAAGCTTGTCAGGCCCATGTTCTCCGCCTTCCAGGCCAATGTCGCCGCCTACACCGTATCCGTGTTGTCGAAGAAAATCGGAGGCAGGCTCGATCTCGAACGGATCTGGCAGGAGCAGGCCATTTCCGAAAGGCTTCGGGAGCAGATTCAGGTATGGGCACGTGAAGTGAACGACACGCTCCATGCCAGCGCCAACGGCCGGATGATCTCGGAATGGGCCAAGAAGGCAGAGTGCTGGGACGCGGTGCTGGCGGGACATCTGTCGCCGCCTCTTGCGGGCATTCCCGAATTGCGCTGAGACGGCTGTGGTCGGCGTGCCGCGGAGGCTCCGGCTCCATCGCGTCACATGGCACCGTCATGCCATCCGCATAGCGACACGGGGTAGCTGCTGCGTGCGGGGTGCGCGTTTTCGGCCAGAAGGGACCGACTGATGACGACGCGCCCATCCTTCAATGCGGTCGTGATGATCCAGAAGATTCCAGAGGGTCCGAGCGATCTGGTACGCGAGGTACGGCGGGACAGCATTACCCACCTGAATGTACTGTTGCGTGCGACTGCCGTGGAAGAAGTAGTTGTCCGGGAACGTCTGAAGGCGGGCCACCTCTCGCACCGTGAGACTGCGGCACTGACCCGGATCGTGATGAATGAAGTAATGGCCATCCTTGGCGACATGACTCGTGATGGTGGTGCATGGGCTGTCGGCGATCTGCACCCTGTAGCGGTCGTCGAAGTTTCCGGTGTACCAGTTCGCGTGGTTCGGAGCGAGTGAGTCGGGAAAATCGCAGCTCTTCGGAGAACGCCGGAAGGCACGGCCGAACGCTACGGCGAACAGGTAGCGGGCAAGATCGTCGGCCATGTGCGCCCGCGTCTCGTTGTTCGGCAGCCTCTCCAGATTCTCGTCGAAGATCCATTCACGAAGCGCCGTCAGACACCGTTCGGGCAGGTCGACCTTGCCGGGCGCATTGCGCCAGGGCAGTGCATGCCGATTTGCCGTGGCACGAGCGCAGGCGAGTCCGCTCCGGAACCGCTTTTCCTCGGCCCGCGACATCAACGGCTGGCTCGCGTCCACAAGGTCGCAGGCGGCTCGAACCGCACGTTGCCACGCATCCGGAGTGTCACCACGGCTCAGACGACTGCGAAGCCTCGGCATCGCGCCGATGACATCCTTCACTGACACCGTGCCACGCTCGGGTTCGAGGCGCGGCAGACATGCGTCCGGGAGCGTCGCCGCGAGGTCGCTGCGGACACAGATGACAAAGACGCGATGGCGGGACTGCGGCACGCCGTGGTCTTCCGCATGAACGAGGAAATCATTCGGTTCCAGCCCTTCGCCCCACGAGCAGCCACTCGTGCGCGCACTCAGTGCGAACAGCTTGTAGCCGCTCCTCCCGCCCGCATGCCGGAGACTGTGCATGATCTCCGGAAAGAGCAGCTTGTCGTCCTTCCGAACGGAGAGCATCCCCTTGACGTTCTCCATGACGGCAACGGCGGGGCGTAGCCGAGCGAGTACCGTCACGTACTGTTCGTAGAGCGACTGACGGTCGTCCTCGTCGACGTTGTACTTGTGATTTCCCGCGTTCCGCGACCTGCCAATGACGGAATAGGACTGGCATGGCGGCCCTCCCAGAAGTACCGTCCGTCCGCCGTGTTCCTCCTGGATCGCCTCGATTCGCCTCCGGAGAAAGGTGCTGGCGTCGCGCGTGCCCAGCTCCATGCATCTTGTCTCGTCACACGCAGCGGCCCACTCATTCGGATGGAGGTCCCCCCAATCCGGCTCCTCGTCGACCACACCGTTCAGGAAATCGTAGTACTCCCGCGGGAAACCGCTGCCGAACTTGCGAAGGAACGCACGCAGGCGCAACGTGCGATGGGCATCGCGGTCCTTCTCGACGGATAGCGCGATACTGAAACGGCGTCGGCCTTTAGGGCTTCGAAACCCGGTGAATCCCTCCGCCAGTCCGCCCGGACCCGAGAACAGGTCCACGACAGGTACGATTCGCCTCACCGATCACATCCGAACTGCGACTGCGGAGGTAAAGATGTGCTCACCATCGTCCGTGAGGACTCGGATCGGACGCTCCGGACGAGAATGCGGACTGCGAACTCGCGGCCCGACCTGCACGCCGGGACCCGAATCGACACACGCGGCGCCCCCGGGACCGGGGCTCGAAGTGTGCTCACACACTTGATCATGCTCAACGTCTCGCGCGAGATTCGTCTGCGAAAGTATTCCTCGGAGTCGGTGAGGAAGCGACAGATGCCGGACATAGTGGACAAGGTGACCCGTTCGCGGATGATGGCGGGGATTGGAAGCAGGGACACTGTACCCGAACTCGTTCTTCGCTGTGCTCTCCATGCCCGCGGTTTGAGGTACCGCCTGCACGACCGCAACCTCCCGGGTACCCCCGATCTCGTGTTTCGTCGGTTCGGAGCCGTGTGCTTCGTTCACGGCTGCTTCTGGCACCGTCACATCGGGTGCTCGTACACCACCACCCCGGCCACTCGCAAGGAATTCTGGCGGGCCAAGTTCCATGCCAACGTGAGCCGAGACAGGCGCAACCAGCACCATCTGCTCGAAGCCGGATGGAGAGTGGCGATCGTCTGGGAATGCGCGTTGCGGAAGCAAGGTGAACTCCAAACCGCACTGATGCTGGACCGGTGGCTGCACGGAGTTGAAAGGACGTTCGAAACGCATCTCGCGTCCGATGGGTGAATCAGGTGTGTCTGCGGCAGTATGCGAGAGCGCCCTCGGAACGCTGATCGGGCATCCGGCTTCGCCGACGACGGACAGCCGCGCTGTCTGCGGCGATTGTAGGCGTATCGTGATGGCCTGCCGGACCGGGTGCTATGAGTGTCCGCCGTCCGAAGCCGCCCGCCCGATGATCGGCCACCGATGACCGGAGACCGCAACAAGCTCCCGACGCGGTCCATGTCGGCCGAGGTCGATGCGTTTCTGCGCAACGTGGCGGCGGTCACGCCGGCCGGGAGGACGAAGACCCGGGGACGCCTGCTGTTCGCGATGGATGCGACCGCCAGCCACGAGCCGGCCTGGGACCGCGCGTGCCGGATCCAGGGCGAGATGTTCACCGAGGCGGCGCGGGCCGGCGGGCTGTCAGTGCAGCTCTGCCATTACGGCGGGTTCAACGGCTTCGAGGCGACGCCTTGGCTCATGAACTCGGATGCGCTCTTCTGCATGATCTTGTCCCGGTCGGTGTAGTGCGCGCCGAGCTGCGAGCGCTTGTCCGGGTCGAGCCCGCGCTCGAACAGGGTCCCCGGGATGGAGGGGTCGATCTCCGACCAGTCCAACGCCGCGGCGGCGAGCGCCGTCTCGATCTCGGCACGCTGGAGCGGCAGTGCCGCATCGTCGTCGAACAGCCCGCCGTTGAAGCGTTCCACGGGCTCGAAGCCGACCAGGCCGCCCGCCGCCATCGCACCGAACAGGGCGCGGGCCATGCCGGCGAACTCCCCGGGCCGAAGGCGGGCCTGCTCCAGCATCCGCGTGAACATCCGGTCCGGCAGCAGCCCCACGTCCTCGGCGAACATGCAGAAGACGAGTCGGTTGACGAAATGCGCCACTGCCCGGGGCGCGTGCTCGCGCTCGCGCAACGCCTGCGCCAGCGAGGCGAAGGCCGCCGCCGCGCGTTCGGTGAGCGCCTGCCGGCTCTCGCCGGGACGCAGGCGCGCGGGCTCGGACATCACCCACTTGAGCTTGTCCCGCACCGCCGCATCCGCGAGGTCGTCCAGCGTGAACTCGTGGGTCTCGCTGACGCTGTTGGTCCAGTTGGTGCGGATGCGGAAGCGCGCCATGTCCGAGACGATCAGCAGCGGCGGGTTCTCCAGCGCCAGCGCGTATTGCCGGAGCTGGTCGAAGGCCGCGTCGAGGTTCGCGCGCCGGCCCTTGTACTCCCAGGCGAAGCAGTGGCGCTTCCACACGTCGGCCCAGCCGTCGCCGCCGCTGTCCTTGCGCGCGCCGCGCTCGAAGCAGTAGCGCTCTCCCGCGGGGTCCGCCTCGGCCGGGGTCGGCTCGCCCAGCAGCCGGCAGAGGTCGATGAAGTGCTCCTGCGCCGCGGAGCGCTCCTTGAGCTCCGCCGCCCGCCACTTGGCGATGAACGCGCCCGGCGTCATGGCTTCCATGCGGCGGTGAAGGTGTCATGTGCGACAGTCCGAGCCTGCACACTTTCTCCCTCGATCCCCCGTAGAACCGGACCTGGCTTGTCTTCATGGATGAACAGCTTCTCGAAGTCGAAACGTGGACCCTGCCCGGTATGGATCGGATAGCTCTCTTCCATACGTTTTCGGATATGGACCGAGTCATGGAGCTCGGTGCCTATCCAGTGGCGGTGAAGCTTTTCCGCCGCCTGGAAAGTGGACCCTCCCCCTCCGAAGGGATCGAAGACGACGTCTCCCGGATCGGTCGAAATCAGAATGGCCCGTTCAGGTATCATCGGCTTCAGCTCGTTCACGCCCGGCCGGACTTTGAATTTCGCGTGACGGTTGGGAGAGGTGTCTGTCCAGAAATCCGTCAGATTCACCCCTTCGGAATTCATCTTGTTGCGATGGCCGCCGTAGTCCCGGATTTCACCGCCGCAGTGCCGGCAGGTCTCGATCGGCAGGCGAAGCTTGTTGAATACGCGCGGCGTGCCTCGAGTATAGTAGATAAGTGCATAGTGTGCCGGATAGAGCTTTTTCCCCCGCGGCCAGGTACCTTTCATGGTCAGCGCAATCCAGTGCCTGAAGTTCAGCCGCTCTCCCATGACCGGAGCAAACTGGACTGCAAGCTCCGGCGTGGCATAGAGAAAAAACGCTCCGCCCGGTTTCAGGATGCGGCAGCACTCGAGGATCCAGCGGCGGCACCAATCCAGATATTCAGTCTGTGTCGCGGTGTCGTCGTAGCCGTTCCTGTAGTCCTTGCCGATGTTGAACGGAGGATCGGCAAAGACGGTATCGATGACCCCCGATTTCATGCGTCCAAGAACCTGGAGGCAATCGGCGTCGTAGAGAACCCCGTGGGATGTGATCAAGAACGGCTGTTTCATCCGACGACCTCCCGCTGCGTCGCCCCCGTATTCGTGAAAAATGACCGATCGTCGCCGGCGCCCGGCGATGAGCCCGGAGAGGACAGGCTACCGCATCCCGTATCTCCGGATGTAATCCTGTCGTGTTCACGAGGCCGGAGAGCCGAGTATGGTCCGCCCGAGCCGGATTGTCGGCGCCCGAGCCTCCGGCCAGCCTGGCGGGCGCCGGCGGTGTGCCGGGTGCACCCGGAAAACCGGGGACGGGCAAGACGCGCCCTGTCGGGATTCCGACGCCGAGGGATCGAGCTCTGCACGTTCAGGCGGACCGGCGCTTCTCGGAGCGGGTGCTATGATCATCCGCCGCTCGAAGCCGCCCGCCAGATGACCGGCCATCGATGACCGGATACCGCAACAAGCTCCCGACGCGGTCCACGTCGGCCGAGGTCGATGCCTTCCTGCGCAACGTGGCGTCGGTCACGCCAGTCGGGCGGACGAAGACCCGGGGACGCCTGCTGTTCGCGATGGACGCGACCGCCAGCCGCGAGTCTGCCAACGGCAGGCGGGGCACGGTCAGCCCACCGACCGACCCCCGCAAAGCGGACGATTCATGTGCTACAAAACCGGACAGTTCTATTTGTTGCCAACACTCCCTCCGGCTTCCTTCCGGCCCCAGCCGGCCTCAGCCCGCCAGCAGCTCCGAGACGCACGCATCGAGGAAACGCATGAAGCCGCTGCCCTCGCGGCTCGGGGTCGCCACGCAATGCCCCCAAGGCGAATCGTAGGGGCGGAGCTCGGCGTTCGGCATGTGCTTCGCCTCGATGGCGTTGTCCTCGGGCGGGAAGTAGAGGTCCGTCGTGCACGGGACGAGGATGGCCCGGGCGCGGATCGCGCCGAGCGCACGCTCGAAATCCCCCCGGTAGCGCTGGTTGGCGCTGACGTCGCCCTGCTGCCAGGTCCGGAGCTTGGCCAGCAGGTCGTTGGCGTCCCACGCGAGGTGATCGCTCTCCCAGTCTAGGAGCAGATCCTCGGCCGTCTCGAAGCCCAGCTCCCGGTGGAGCCGCTCGCGGTAGAACGCCTGCGAGTACGCCCACCCCGCGTAGACCCGCCCGAACGCCCTGAGGCCGGTCACGGGCGGCGAAGCGTAGTCGCCGCCCGCGAAGGCGGCGTCGGCGGTGAGCGCCGCCTTCACCCCTTCGAGGAACACGACGTTGTGGGGCGAGGTCCGGGCGGAGGCGCAAAACGGCAGGATCGCGTCCACCATGCCGGGGAACTGCGCGCCCCACTCGTACGACTGGCACCCGGCCATGGACCATCCCATGACCAGCGCGATGCGCTCCACCCCCAGCACCTCGGTGAGCAGCCGGTGCTGGCAGGCGACGTTGTCGTGGAGGGTGACGGCGGGGAAACGCGGGCCGTCGAAGGGCGGCGGCGTGTTGCTCGGCGAGGAGGAGAGGCCGTTGCCGAACATGTTGATCGACACGATGCACCAGCGCGACGGGTCGAGGGCCGGCACCGCCCGCAGGTAGCCTTCGTTGCGCGCGTGGGTGCCGGTATAGAAGGTCGGCATGACGATCGCGTTGTCCCGGCCCGCGTCGAGCGAGCCGTGGACCTTGTAGGCGAGCTTCGCATCCGGCAGCGTGACGCCGGATTGCAAGGTCACGTCGCCGAGCTCGAACACCTCGTAGTCCGGGGTCATCTCGGATTCGCCTCGTGCGTGTTCAGGACCCGGCCGGGAGCGGGGCCGGGGCTCGGACGGAAACGGGCTCCCGCCATCCCGCACGATGCGGAGCGTGAGCGGCGCTCCGGGAGCGCCGTCACACGGTCTGCCGGCGGCGCTGGAAGGCCCGCTTCCCCGTTCCTGCCGCGGCTCACCGCTCAGTAGAGCCGCAGGTACTCCTGCACCTCCCAGTCGGTGACCGTCTGGTGGTAGCGCTCCCACTCGTCGACCTTGTACCGCAGGAAGGAGTTGAGCATCACCGGGCCGAGCACCTCGGCCGCCAGCGGGTCGCCCTTCAGGATCTCGGTCGCCTCCAGCAGGTTCCTCGGCAGGCGCTGCCCGCCACCGGCGCGGATCTCCTCGTCGGTGAGCTGGTAGAGGTCCTTGTCGAGCGGCGGCCCGGGATCGATGCCCCCGGTCACCCCGGCCACCGCGGCGGCGGTGGTCATCCCGAGCGAGAGGTATGGATTCATGCACATGTCCGCGGCGCGGTTCTCGATGCAGTAGCGGTTCTGGGGCAGCCGCAACATGCAGGAGCGGTTGTTGTTGCCGTAGGTCATGTGGGTCGGCGCCCAAGTCACGGTGCCGCCCTCGAATCCGCCGACCCGGGGCACCAGCCCGTTGTAGGAGTTGACCGTGGAGCAGGCGATGGCGGTGAGCGCCCCGCCGTGGCGCAGCAGCCCGCCCACCGCGTGGTACACGGCATCGCTCCACCCACCGCCGGCGTCCTCGAAGACGTTCACCCCCGGCTCGCCGGTGCGCTGCATCGAGTAGTTGATGTGGGCGCCCGAGCGCCAGTCGCCGATGGTGGGCTTGGGCATGAAGGTGACGAACATGCCGTGCTTCTTGGCGACCTCCTTCAGCAACACGCGCAGGAACACCAACCGGTCGGCCATGCGCAGCACGTCCGTGTAGCCGAAGTCGAGCTCGAACTGCGAGTAGCCGCCCTCGGCCACCACGTCCTTGAGCCCCCAGCCGAGCTCGTCGAGGATGTCGATGAGGGCGCCGAGGAACCCCATGGAGTCGATGGAGTACTCGACGTCGTAGCCGAACGCCTGCCGCCTCGGCCGCAGGCCCTCGCCGGGCGGGGGGTCGTCGTCGAACGCCTTGACCGGCTGCCCGTCCCGCCAGCGCATGGCGATGAACTCGGGCTCGATGCCCGCGAACCCCGCGTAGCCCTTCGCCGCGGCATCGCGCACGATGCGCTTGAGCGCGTGCCGGGGACACAGGTTGTAGGGGGCGTCCTCCCACCACAGGTCCGCGAACATCCACGCGCAGGCGCGGTCCCAGGGACAGATGACCAGGGTGTCGAGATCGGGCACCGGGATCTGGTCGGAGTCGGCCGGCGTGAGCTCCGGCACGAACGAGACCGAGTGCACGGCGAACTGCGGCCCCCTGCCCATGCACAGGTTCTCGAAGTCGGCCAGCGGCACCGGCTTCGTCTTCGGCACCCCGAGCATGTCGATCCAGCACGAGAACACGTAACGGACCCCCGCCTCGGCGAGCTTCGCCTTGCATTCACGCACGCGCTCGACATCGGGCAGCGCGCCGGCCATGTTTCCTGATGTGGTGTTCATTGACGTCCTCTCTTGAGCCCCGGGTCAACGTCCAAGTGGGGCCTGCGAATCCGATGAAATGTCTGCCCGGAGATGTGTCGCTTCCCCGAATCGATCTTTCATGAGGGAGCCATATAGATCAACAATTCGACTGTCGGCGGTGAATCCACCCGTTCGCCGGGAACCACCGGGCTTCGAGGGCGTCAATGATGACACGAGCGCTGCCCGGCACACCGACTGACGTAGAACGGGTTCGTCACATGCCGGATGCGACCGTTGCGCGAAATCGCCGACTGCCGGGGAACGGGGTCCGTTCCATGCGAGGGCAAGCGTTTCCGCCCGGTCGTCCAGTGTCTGCTCATGCGCCGTGCGCCACCTGGCGCCCGGCGTGCAAGGGAGAATCAGCCATGAGTCCATCACTGCCGGCGGTCATCGGCGCCGAGGCGCTGGCCGCGTTCGACACTCCGGGGCCGGTGGCCCGCGGATTGACCTCCACCGCCTATACGAGCGAGGCGTTCTTCGCGCTCGAGAACGAACGGCTCTTTCCCGGCTCGTGGGTCTTCGCCGGCTTCGCGCACGAGCTGGCCCGGCCCGGCGACGCGATGCCGGTGAGCGTGGCCGGCAAGCCCCTGCTGCTGGTCCGCGACACCGGGGGACGGATCCGGGCGTTCCACAACGTATGCCGCCACCGCTGCCTGAAGCTCATCGACGCACCCTGCAACGTGGGGCGCGCCATCCGCTGTCCCTATCACTCGTGGACCTACGGCCTCGACGGAAGCCTCCGGCTCACCCCCTACTTCGGCGGCCGGGACCCGCGCGCGGCGCCGCCGGGCTTCGACCGCGCGGAGCACGGGCTGGCGACGGTGAGGTCGGCGACGTGGCACGACTGGATCTTCGTCAACCCCGACGGCGCGGCGCCGCCGTTCGAGGACTTCACGGCGCCGCTCGAACGCCGGCTCGACGGGTTCGACCTCGCCGGCCTCCACCATCTCGCCACCATCGACTTCGGGGCAGTGGCCGCGAACTGGAAGCTCCTGATGGAGAACTTCATCGAGCCCTACCACGTGCAGTTCGTGCACTCCACGACCACCGAGCAGCCCCTGGCCGACCACTACACGGTCAACGACGCGGGCTGCCTCGGATGCGCCATCGACGTCTCGGGCGAAGCGACGCGGGACGACACCCTGTCGGTGAGCGCCCGCTACCTCACCCTGTTCCCGAACTTCGTGTTCGGGTACTACGTTCCGGACCAGGTCGGCGTACAGATCGTCCTGCCGCTGGCCCCGGACCGCACCATCCAGCGCCGCGCCATCTATTCCGTGGGGCCGGAGCCGGCTTCGGCCGGGCAGACGGAACGGCTCGTCCGGCTCTGGCGCGAGGTGCACCGCGAGGATCACGCCATGTGCGAACGGCTCCAGCAGGGCCGCGCCTCCGAAGTCGCCGCCGGGGGCGGCGTGCTCTCGCCGATCTGGGAGGACTCCGTGCGCACCTTCCAGGGTCTCGTCGTGGGCAGCCTGCGATGAGCGCGGTAACGAGATCGGCTCCGGGGAGGCCGCTCCGGCCCGAGAGCGCGACCCGCCAGGGCCGGTACCGGGGCCACGGGATCCGGTCCGCGTCCGAGCCCGACGGGGAGCTCGTCCGCGTCGGCCCCGGCACGCCTTGCGGGGAGTACCTGAGGCGGTTCTGGCATCCGGTGGCGCTGTCCTCCGAGATCGCCGAGCTGCCGGTCGCACTCCGGATACTGGGCGAGGATCTGGTGGTCTTTCGCGACGGCGAGGAGCGGGTCGGGCTCGTGCACCGGCACTGCCCACACCGCCGGGCCTCGCTCGAATACGGCGATTGCCGGCGGCGGGGAATCCGCTGCTGCTATCACGGCTGGCATTTCGACGTCGACGGCGCCCTGCTCGAAGCCCCGGGCCAGTCCCCGGAGGCCCAGGCGCGGCTGAAGGAGCGGGTGCGGCTCGGGGCGTATCCCGCCTTCGAGTACCAGGGGCTGGTGTTCGCCTACCTCGGCCCGCCGGACGAGACACCCGAGTTCCCGGTCTACGACACGCTGGAGCTCGCGGACATGGAGAGGGTGCCCTACCGGGCGCCGTTCCGGTGCAACTGGCTACAGGTCCTCGACGCCATTCTCGATCCCATCCATACCAGCTTTCTGCACTCCAGCATCAGCCGCGAGCAGTTCTCCGCCGGCTTCGGCGAGATCGGCCGGATCGACTTCTTCGAGCGCTCGGCGTGGCTGATGGGAACGAACACCCGCCGGGTGGGCGGCAACGTCTGGTTCCGGGTCAACGAGCTGGTGCTGCCGAACTTCACCCAGGCCGGGGCCGCGTTCGCCGCCGACGGCACGAAGCAGCGCTACTACGGGCGCACCGCCTTCGCGCGCTGGGTGGTTCCGATCGACGACGAGAACACCATGGCCCTGGCGTGGGCCTGCTTCGGAGAGCGGGGCGACCCTCCGGCATGGAACACCCCGCAAGGGCCGGAGCTCATCGAGCAGGGCGAGGTCTTCGACCGCCCCTACGAGCAGCGCCAGCGCTTCCCGGGCGATGCCGAGGCGGTCGAAGGCATGGGGCGCATCACCGTGCACGACGAAGAGCACCTGGCGCCGAGCGACAAGGGCGTGGCGCTCATGCGCCGGCGGCTCCGGGAGCAGATCAGGACGGTCGCGGCCGGCAGGGAACCCTTGCGGGTGACCGACCTCGCGCCGAACCCCGTGCCGACCTACGGCGGCGACTCGGTGCTCACACTTGCACGCGGCGGCGAGGCGGACGAGTCCGAACGCTTCCGCCGGCTTGCCCACGCCTTCATGCGGATACAGTTCGACGCCGACGCCCTGCCCGAGCCCGAGCGGGTGGCGTTCGTGACCGAGCGGCTGCGGGCGCTGGAGGCAACGGATGGGGACGGGTCGTGAGTGCCCCGGGCGTCATCCGCTCTCCGGGCGATCGGACCGCTGGCTCGCGTTCCTTCCCGGCCATGGCCGCGAGCCGGATCTCGCGGGTCCACACCGGGAACGGCCATGCCTCCGCGGAGACGCTTCCGCCGGCGCGGGAAGACGAGCCGTGAGCGCTCCGAGCGGCCAAGCCCCCGGCCCGCATTCCTCGCCGATCGTGGCGGCAGGCCGAACCTTGCGGGTCCACGTCAAGAACAACCACGCCTCCCCGGAGACGTTTCCACCGACGCCGGAAGGCGAGGCGGTGTTCACCATCACCCGCGAACGCTTCGAGGACGCCGCGGCCCGGTATCCGCACGTGGCGCGGCATCTCGATGTGTTCATCGACTGGGACCTCGACCACTTCGAGCGCTCGATGCGCACGGCCGAGGTGCTGGTGACCTGGGATCTCCCCACCGCGAACCTGGCCGCGGTCGCACCGAACCTGCGCCTGATCCACGTCATCGGGGCCGGGGTGGAGCACCTGTGCCCCATGGACTGGGTGCCGGCCGGGGTCACCGTGGCCAACAACCGCGGCGCACACGCGGACAAGGCGGGCGAGTACGGGCTCATGGCGGTGCTGATGCTGCACAACCGCCTCCC
Source organism: uncultured Gammaproteobacteria bacterium (assembly GCA_958295465.1). Lineage (GTDB taxonomy): Bacteria > Pseudomonadota > Gammaproteobacteria > HK1 > HK1 > HK1. The sequence goes on along the minus strand of OY282353.1, from coordinate 3,226,394 downwards.
TGCCATCGTCGGCAACCAGCGGCGGGCGCACTGGGAGTCGTTGTACTCGACGCCGATCGGCGGAAAGACGCTGCTGGTGATCGGCGTCGGCAGCATCGGCGCCGCGGTCGCTCGACGGTGCCGGACGCTCGGGATGCGGGTGCTCGGCGTGAGCCGGCATGGCCGTCCCCTCGACGCGGTCGACGAGATGCACACCTCCGGCCGACTGGACCATCTGCTCCCGCGGGCGGACTTCGTGTTCCTCGCGGCGCCGCTCACGCCCGAGACACGCAACCTGCTCGACGCCCGCCGGCAGGCGCTCATGAAGCGGGGCGCCGGGGTGGTGAACGTCGGGCGGGCGGCGACGATGGATTACGATGCGCTCACCGCCAACCTCCGAAGCGGGCATCTCTCGGGCGCCGTCCTGGACGTCTTCGACCCCGAGCCGCTGCCCTCCGGCTCGCCCCTGTGGAGCGCCCCCAGCCTCATCGTCACCCCGCACGTGTCCGCCGACGACGGCGATTCCTACGTTCCGCTGACCCTGGAGCTCGTCTTCCGTAACCTCGAACGGCTTCTCGAAGGGAAGCCGCTCGAGAACGTGGTGCGGCCGGAGCTCGGGTATTGAGGCTCTGTCTCACGTTTGGTACAAGCAATCCTCCGGTCACCGGCCGACGACCGCGGCCGGAGGCGAAGTTTTCCGAACCGGACGCCGGGCCGCGCGTTCGTCCTGGACGAGCACCGTGAGGAGACGCATCCCTTGCCCGATTTCCTGCAATACATGGGCAACGTCTTCGAGCCCTTCAATTTCCTGATCCTGCTTCTGGGCACGGCGGGTGGGCTGATCCTGGGCGCGTTGCCGGGCCTGAGCCCCACCATGGCGGTCGCCCTGCTCATTCCCTTCACCTTCCACATGGAGCCCACCGGGGGGCTGATCCTGCTCGGGTCGGTGTACACCGCCACCGTCGCGGGCGGCGCGGTGAGCGCCATTCTGCTCAGGATCCCCGGCGCCCCGGCCAACATCGCCACCACGCTGGACGGCCACCGCATGGTGCAGCAGGGACGCGCCGCGCAGGCGCTGCAACTGAGCTTCCTGTCTTCCGGCGTGGGCGGCCTGCTGGGTGTTCTCGTGCTGATCTTCTTCACGCCGGTTCTGGCGCAATGGGCGCTCGGTTTCGGACCTTCGCATCTTTTCTGGATGGCCGTGCTCGGGGTGACGGTCATTGCCTCCCTCGCTTCCGATTCCGTCGTCAAGGGGCTCGCCGCCGGCTGCATGGGCCTGTGGATCTCCTCCATCGGGTACGACGGGGTGCAGGGCGTGCACCGCTTCACCTTCACTTCCCATCTGGACGGCGGCATCCACATCATCGCCGCACTGGTGGGGCTCTTTGCCGTGCCCCAGGTGATCGACATGCTGGCGCGCGCCCCCGGCCGCAGCTCGGCCGCATCGGTGCAGCGCCATTCGCTGTGGCAGGCGCTGCGGCAGGTGGCGGGCAAGCCGCGCACGCTGGCCATCGGCTCCGTCGTCGGGGTGATCGTCGGGCTCGTGCCGGGCGCCGGCGGGCAGATTGCCGGGCTGGTGGCCTACGACCAGTCGCGCAAGTTCAGCAGGATGCGGGACAACTACGGCAAGGGGGAGCCGGAGGGATTGATCGCGGCCGAGACCGCCAACAACGCCATGGTCGGTCCCTCGCTCGTGCCGTTGCTCACGCTCAGCATTCCGGGGAGCCCCACCGCCGCGGTGCTGCTGGGCGGCCTGCTGATCCACGGCATCTTCCCCGGGCCCGACCTGTTCACCGATTATCCCGACGTCTCGTGGACCTTCATCGACGCCCTGCTCGTCGGCCAGGTGCTGATGGTCGTCCTGGGACTGGCGTTGTGCCGGCTCGCCGCGAAGGTCATCCTGCTGCCGGAGAACTATCTTGCCGCCGCGGTCATGGTGCTGGCGGTCTTCGGCACCTACAGCGTGCAGAACTCCTATTCCGACGTATTGATCATGGCGGTCCTGGGCGGCGGCATGTGGTTCCTGGAAAAGTACGGATTCGGCGCGGGGCCGCTCGTCCTGGGCATCGTGCTCGGACCGATCGCCGAGCAGAACTTCGTGTACGGGCGCACCATCGCCACCGCCGGCGACGGCGTGCTTCCCTACTTCTTCACCGGGACCCTGAACGTCATCCTGATTGCAATCATCGTCGCGTCCATCGCGGGCAGCGTGGCCCTCGAAATCAGGGCGCGACGGCAGCGCGAGCGGGAGGCGGCATCGTGATGAAGCGCATCGCCGACGTCATGAGCACCTCGAGCGGCGACGTCCTCGCCTTCGTCTTTGCGCTGGTGGCAGCCTCCGCGTCGTTTGCCGGGGACGATCCGGCGGCCTATGCGTTTCCGCAGCTCATCTCCGCGCTCATGCTGATCTTCTGCGGCGCGAACCTGATCCGCCGCTCGCTGGCGCGGTTCGCCGGCGAGCCGGTGCTGACCATGCAACTCGCCGGGAAGATCGCCCCCGGCGGCGCCGTCATCGTGGTTTACGTGCTCTTTGCGGAGGACGTCGGTTTTTACCTGTCCGCGATCCTGGCGTTCTTCGCGTTGTCCTTCCTGTACGGCGAGCACCGGCGCCTGTCGTCCATCGGCATTGCGACCGGCGCCGTCGTCGGTGTCCTGTACCTGATGTTCTCCGTGGTGTTGAAGGTGCAGGTGCCGAGGGAGTTTTTCCTGTGACCGTGTTTTATCCAACCAAAAGGAGAGAAGTCTCATGAAGCCTTTGCAACTGCTGGAACGGCGCTTCGCGGCGCTGGCAGCGGCGGTGATGATGATGACGATGGTGGCGGTACCGCCGGCATCCGCGGCCGACTATCCCGAGCGGCCGGTCGGCGTGACGGTGGCGTACGGCGCGGGCGGCGCGACCGACTTCCAGGCGCGCATCGTCACGATGATGTCGGCCCAGGAGGATTACCTCGGCCAGCCGATCTACATCATCAACAAGCCGGGCGCGGGTGGGCAGAGAGGGTGGAACGACTTCGTGACCCGGGCCAAGCCGAACGGCTACGAGCTGGCCGCGTACAACGTGCCGCACTTCATCGCCCAGTCCATCGCCTTCCCCGACAAGGTCAAGTACAACATCGGCAACCTGGAGCCGATCGCCAACTGGGGCGCGGACCCGGCGGTGCTCATCGTGCCGAAGGACAGCCCGTTCGACAGCGCCCGCGACGTCGTGGAGTACGCGAAGGGCAATCCGGGCAGGCTCACCGTCAACGGCGCGGGGAAGTTCGTCGGCCACCACATCGCCTTCCTGCAATTCGTCAGGGCCGCCGGTGTGGAAACCACCTACGTGCCGCATCCGAAGGGCGGCGCGGGAGCGTTGAAGGACGTGATGGGCGGCCAGGTGAAAGCGGGCTTCAACAACCTGTCGGACGCCTTCCGCTCCAGGGACAACCTCAAGATCCTCGCGGTAGCCGATCTGCAGCGCCACGATTTCCTGCCCGACGTGCCGACCCTCAAGGAGCAGGGCATCGACGTGGATGATTCGAGCGTGAACTTCCGCGGCATCATGGCTCCCGCGGGCACACCGCCCGAGGTCATCGCCTTTCTCGCCGAGCGGGTCCCCGAGATGTTCAACAACAAGAGACGGGTGGCGAAGAAGATGAAGGACGGCGGCTCCCCGTTGCGGGTGATGGGGCGTGACGAAGTGGCCGCGATGTGGAAGGAGCGGCAGGCGTACCTGACCGAATTGCTCAAGGATCTGGTGCAGTAGAAGGGGATTGCTCTCCCCGGACGGCCGGCGGCAGGCACGCCGGCCGTCCGGGGGGACGCGATGCCGCGGTTCACCCGCTCTCCCGTCCGGGTCGGCGAAGGATCCCGGCAGCCCGGCGCCCGCGGGATACTTGACTCCACGCCGGGGCCTGCCCCATGTTCGATCCCCGTTGCGACGGGCGCGTCCGGTGTCCCGTCCTCCCTGAAGCCAGAGGAATGACACGATGAGTCAGCCAGCCGAAGCCCGAGCCGAAGCCGTCGAGCGCGATCCGGGCGCGGTCGTCGGCGATCTGGTCCGCCGCGGGCGCGCGGCCATGGACGCCTTCGCGGACTCGGATCAGGTCCGGGTCGACGAGGCGGTGACCGCGCTCGCGTGGTCACTCTACAAGCCGGAGCATGCCGAGGCGCTCGCGGCGATGGCGGTCGAGGACACCGGGATCGGCAACGCGCCGGACAAGGTCGTCAAGAACCAGCGCAAGACCTTCGGGACGTTGCGCGACCTGATGCGGGTGAAGAGCGTCGGCGTCATCGAGGAGCGGCCCGAGCTGGGGCTGGTGAAGTACGCGAAGCCGGTCGGGGTGGTCGGCGCGGTGACGCCCTCCACGAACCCCGCGGCGACCCCGGTGAACAAGGCGATGATGGCGTTGAAGGGCCGCAACGCGATCGTCATCGCACCGTCGCCGGGCGGGCTCGCCACCACCACCCGCACGGTGGACCTCATGCGCGCGGAGCTCCGCAAGATCGGCGCCCCCGAGGATCTGGTGCAGGTGCTGCCGCCACCGGTGGACAAGGCGCTTACCAATGCACTGATGGCGGCCTGCGACCTCGTGGTGGTCACCGGTTCGCAGAACAACGTCCGCAACGCCTACCGCAGCGGCACCCCGGCGATCGGGGTCGGCGCCGGCAACGTCCCCGTCATCATCGACTCCAGCGCGAGGCTCGACGAGGCGGCGGAGAAGATCCGCGCCTCGAAGTGTTTCGACAATGCGACGTCCTGCTCGTCGGAGAACTCGGTGATCATCGTCGAGGACGTCTACGACGCCGCCATTGCCGCACTGGAGCGCGCCGGGGGCTACCTCGCGGATGCGGCCGAGAAGGACATGATCCGCGACACCCTCTGGGTGAACGGAAAGCTCAACCGCAAGGTCATCGCGAAGGACCCCGGCGTGTTCGCGGCCGAGTGCGGCCTCGACGGCGGGGCGCGTGCGGCGAGGTTCTTCATGGTCGAGGAGACCGGGGTCGGTCCCGGCTACCCCTTCTCCGACGAGAAGCTCGCCCTGGTCCTCACCGTATACCGCGCCCGGACCTTCGACGACGCGGTGGACAAGGTCCGCGCGATCATGGAGTTCAAGGGCAAGGGGCACTCCGTGGGGATACACACCGGAGAGATGGCGCAGGCCCGCCGTCTCGCCGAGGAGCTCGATACGGCGCGCGTCCTGGTGAACATGGCGCATACGTTCGGAAACGGAGGCGGCTTCGACAGCGGGCTCAACTTCACCCTCTCGATGGGCTGCGGGACGTGGCAGGGCAACAGCATCAGCGAGAACCTCAACTACCGCCACTTCCTCAACGTCACCCATCTGGCGGTGCCGATCCCGGAGGACCGTCCCCGCGAGGAGGCGCTGTTCGGCGCCTATTGGGAGAAGTACGGGAAATAGGCGGCGCCCGGGAGTCTCCCGGCGGTCTTTTCCGGATCCCGTGGCGGACGCCCTCCCGGCCCTTCCGCCGCGGGCCGTGCGATACGGGAGCCGGACGTCCCGACCCGGCATCGCCGGAACCAGACGCCGGTCGGCCAACGAATCTACGTCGTTTTGTCGAAACATTTCACGGACGGGGAACTATGGACTTCGAAGAACACGCGGCGAAGCCTCTGCTCGAAGCGGCGGGCATCGCGGTCCCGCGGGGCCTGCCGGCGCGCAGCCCCGGGGAGGCGGAGAGCCACGCGGCGGCGATCGGGGGGCCGGTGATGGTCAAGGCCCAGGCGCCGGCGGGAAAGCGGGGCAAGGCCGGCGGGATCCGCGCTGCGGGCGACCCCGCGGCGGCGCGCGAGGCGGCGGAGGCGATCCTCGGCATGGACGTCGCGGGGCATCGCGTCGAGTCGGTGCTCGTCGAGGAGCAGGCGGCGATCGCGGCGGAATACTACGCGGCGGTCCTCAACGACGCGGCGTCCAAGGGGCCGCTGGTGATGTTCTCGTCCGAGGGGGGCATGGACGTCGAGGAGGTGGCCGCGTCGATGCCCGATCGGTTGCGGCGCGCGCCGGTGGACATCGCGCGCGGGCTCGACCTCGCGTCCGCCCGCGCGATGCTCGATGGTCTCGATCTCGGCGCCGGCGAAGCATCGGCCGCTGAAGCCGCGGCGGCTGAAACGGCGGTCGCCGACACCCTTGTCGCCCTCTACCGCGCGTACCGCGACAACGACGCCGACCTGCTCGAAGTCAACCCCCTCGCCCGGCTCGAGGACGGGCGGCTGATGGCCCTCGACTGCAAGTACACCCTCGACGATTCCAGCGTGAAGCGCCGGGAGGCGCTCGCGAAGAGCGGATCTCCGGAACGGCTCACGGGGCTGGAAGCGCGCGGGCAGGCCCTCGGGCTGAAGTACATCGAGCTCGACGGTGACGTGGGAGTGCTCGCCAACGGCGCCGGGCTCACGATGACCACCATGGACGTGATCACGCACCACGGGGGACGACCGGCGAACTTCCTGGAGATCGGCGGGGAGGCGTACACGAAGGCGAAGCCGGCGCTGGAGCTGGTGCTCGACAACCCCGGGGTGAAGTGCCTGGTCGTGAATTTCTGCGGCGCGTTCGCGCGCACCGACGTGATGACCGGCGGCGTGCTCGACGCCTGGGAGGCGCTCGCGCCGTCCATTCCGGCCTTCTTCAGCGTGCACGGCACGGGCTCGGCCGAGGCGAGGACGATGCTCCGCGAGCGCCTCGGAGTGACTCCGTACGAGACCATGGACGAGGCGATCGCCGCCGCGGTCGCCGCGGCCCGGGAGGCGGGCGAGGCCGGTAAACCGGGCCGGGCGGACGGCCGCGAAACGGGCGCGGCGACGGGACGGGAGCCGGACGGGAAAGCGGACGGGGCGGCAGGCCGGAAGGCCGGCCGCGAAACGGACGAGGCAGCGGAGCGGGAGGCTGGCCGGAAAACGGACGCGACGCCGGAGCGGGAAGCCGGTGGAGAAGCAGGCGGGAAAGCGGGAGGCGCATCGTGATCGTTCGCGGCGGCCAGCGGGTGCTCGTCCAGGGCATCACCGGGAAACAGGGCACGTTCTGGACCGGGCGCATGCAGGAATACGGCACGCGCATCGTCGCGGGCGTGAACCCGAAGAAGGCCGGCGCCGTGCACTGCGGCGTGCCGGTGTACGCGAGCGCCCGTGACGCGATGCGCGAGACCGGCTTCGACGTCTCGGTGTTGTTCATCCCCCCGCTGGGGGTGAAGGCGGCGGCGCTGGACGCCATCGAGGCGGGGTGCAGGCGGCTGGTGGTCCTCACCGAGCACGTCCCGGTGCAGGACGTGATGGAGGTGCTCGCGGCGGCGCGGGTGAACGGCGCCGCGGTGGCCGGTCCGAACACCGCGGGCCTGGTGACCCCGGGTGAGTGCTTCGTCGGCTTCATGCCCGCGTTCGAGCGCGGCATCTTCCGGCCGGGAAGCGTCGGCGTGGTGTCGCGCAGCGGGAGCCTGGGCACGCTGATCTGCCTCAACCTGGTGCAGGCGGGATTCGGGGAGTCCGCCTTCGTCGGGATCGGCGGCGACCCGATCCTCGGCACCACCACGTGCGACGCGGTGCGCTCGCTCGATGCCGACGAGCGCACCGATGCGATCGTCGTGGTCGGCGAAATCGGCGGGACGATGGAGGAGGAGGCGGCGGAGTACATGCAGGACATGCGCAAGCCGGCCGTCGCCTTCATCGCGGGCGGCGCATCGCCTCCGGGGAAGAAGATGGGGCATGCGGGGGCGATCGTGATGGGGGACAAGGGCACCTGCGCGTCGAAGCGCAAGGCGCTGGAAGCGGCCGGGGTCGAGGTGCTGGATACCCCGTCGGATGTCGGACGCGCGCTCGGGGCGGCGCTCGGCCGAGGGTGAGGGGAAGGCGCCTGTGCCGCGTTCTCCCCATCGGGACTCGATTCCGGCACTCGGCACTCGCCGGAGGACCATACGAAAGCCGTGCAGATCGACGCCTGCGGCGGCCCGGAGAACCTGATGTTGCGCAAGGCCGATACGCCCGGGCCCGGGTCCGGCGAAGCGCTGGTTCGGCTGGAGTACGCGGGCGTCAACTACACCGGCGTCTGCCACCGCAACGGCATGTACGCGAAGTTCCACACCTGTGCGAACTTGCCGCCGTTCACGCTCGGGCGCGAAGGCGGCGGGGTCGTCGAACGGGTCAGGCCGGACGTGGACCCGGGCGCGCCCGGCGACCGGGTCGCCTGGTGCATCCCCCTCGGGAGCTGCGCCGACACCATCGACAGCGTATTCCCGCTCGGCGACGCGGCCGAAGCCCATCGGATGCTCGAAGCACGCGAGACCCGGGGCGAGCCGTTGCTGAAGGTCTGCTGACCGGCGACGCGGGCGACGCGGTCAAGAGGCCGGTTGGTTTCGGAGCCCGGCTCACCGCTCGTCTCCGCATCTCTCGTTGGACAAGACTCGCCCTGGCGTGCGGGGCGAGCTTGCGCAACACTTTACGGAGAAGGGATCGGGTCGTCCCGGAGGATCGCTCCCGGCAGGAGGTCGCGAATGGAACGGGACCCCTCTTCTTCCGGCTCTTCCGGGCGCCTCGCGGGACGGCTGCCGGCAGGCACCGTCTTCCTCGCCTTTCTCGCGCTCGGCCTGACCTCCTTCGGGGGGCCGGTGGCCCACATCGGCTACTTCCGCGAGGCATTCGTGGTTCGCCGGGCCTGGATGGACGAGCGCGGCTACGCGGACCTCGTCGCGCTGTGCCAGATGCTTCCCGGCCCAACGTCGAGCCAGGTCGGGATCGGCGTCGGGCTCACGAAGGCCGGCCTCGCGGGTGGATGCGCGGCCTGGCTGGGATTCACCGCGCCGTCGGCGATCGCGCTCATCGCGCTCGGATACGGCGTGGTCGCATTCGGCGATGCGATTCCGGCGGGGCTTCTGCACGGCCTCGGGGCCGTCGTCGTCGCGGTGGTCGCCCAGGCGGTATGGGGCATGGCGAGGACGCTTTGCCCCGATCCGCCCCGGGTCACCATCGCGGTGCTCGCCGCTGCCGCCGTGCTCGGCGCCGGCGGATCGGCGACGCAGGTCGCGGCCATCGCCGCCGGCGGTCTCATCGGGTTGCTGTACTTGCGGGCCGAGGCCCCTCCGCCGCCCGCCTCGGGACGCGACGCGCCCGTATCGGGGATTGCGGCGGCATCGCTCGTGCTCTTCTTCGTCCTGCTCGTTCTTCTGCCCGTGCTTGCCTCGACCTGGCCTTCACAAGGTCTGGCCCTCGCCGACAGCTTCTACCGTTCAGGCTCCCTGGTGTTCGGCGGGGGGCATGTCGTGCTGCCGTTGCTGAAAGCGGAGGTCCTGCCACCAGGCTGGGTCTCGGAAGACGCCTTTCTCGCCGGATACGGCGCCGCCCAGGCGGTGCCGGGTCCGCTCTTCACCTTTTCCGCCTACCTCGGCACGGTGATGGAGACGCCGCCCGCGGGGTGGCCGGGAGGCCTGATCTGCCTCGCCGCCATCTTCGCGCCGTCCTTCCTCCTGGTCGTCGGCACCCTGCCGTACTGGAACGCACTGCGCCGCCTGGAGACCGCCCGCCGGGCGATGCTCGGCATCAACGCGGCCGTCGTCGGCCTTCTGCTCGCCGCCCTCTACGATCCGGTGTGGACGAGCGGAGTCCGCTCGGCGGGTGATTTCGTCCTCGCGCTCGCCGCATTCGCCCTGCTCGTGTCCTGGAAGCTGCCCCCCTGGCTGGTGGTGGTCCTCGGCGCCCTGACGGGGTGGACGGTGGAGGTGCTGGCCGGGTAGCGGTCCGTGGTCATGGCCCGGTCACGATTTCGGCATGGCGGATACCTCATCCCAAAGGATCATGGGTCCACGCAGTCGGGTCAACTCCAGGTCCCCATCGTATAATCGAGTGATGAATTCATTACCGGGAGTGAACGTGAGCCAGACCATCAGGGTGCAGAACAACCCTTGCACAAAGGCGTTTCGCGCACGAATACACAAGAGTTCATGCAGCAGTCGGGCGAATCGTTCCACTCCCCGGGAGAACACACCATGGACAACTTCGACGTCGTAGTCATCGGAGCCGGACCCGGCGGATACGTCGCGGCGATCCGGGCCGCGCAGCTCGGGCTGGGCGCCGCCTGCGTGGACGCCTGGCTCGGCCCGGACGGCAGGCCGGCCCTGGGCGGCACCTGCCTGAACGTCGGCTGCATCCCCTCGAAGGCCCTGCTCGACTCCTCGCACCACTACCACAACCTGCGACACCTGCTGCCCGCGCACGGCATCGAGGCCGGTGAGGTGACGCTCGATCTGGGCCGGATGCTCGCGCGCAAGGACAAGGTGGTGAAGACCCTGACCCGCGGGGTCGCCGGGCTGCTGCGCAGGAACAAGGTCGAATCGATCGCGGGTCGGGCCACCTTGAAGGGCGGCGGCCGGGTCGAGGTGGCGCCGCACGGCGCCGGCGAACCCCGGATCCTCACGGCGAGGCACGTCGTCATCGCCACCGGCTCGGTCCCGGTCCGCATCCCCGCCGCCGAGGTGGACGGCGACCGCATCGTCGACAACGAAGGCGCCCTCGCGTTCCCCGAGGTTCCGAAGCGGCTCGGCATCATCGGCGCGGGGGTCATCGGCCTGGAGCTCGGCAGCGTATGGGGGCGGCTCGGTTCGCAGGTGACGATCCTGGAGGCTCTCGACGACTTCCTCCCCGCCGCGGACCGGCTGATCGCGCGCGAGGCGCTGAAAGTGCTCACCCGGCAGGGGCTCGACGTCCGGCTCGGGGCGCGGGTGACCGGCGCGCGCCCGCATGACGACGGGGTCACGGTCGGCTACGAGGACGCCGGCGGGCGGCACGAATGCGAGTTCGACCGACTCGTCGTCGCGGTGGGGCGGCGCGCGAACACCGAGGGGCTCGACCCGGCCGCGGCCGGCGTCGATCTCGACGCCCACGGCCGCGTCGCGGTCGATGCGTACGGACGCACGAGCGCGGAAGGGATCTGGGCGGTCGGAGACGCGGTGGCCGGACCGATGCTCGCGCACAAGGCGTCGGAGGAAGGCGTCGCGGTGGCCGAGCGCATCGCGGGACAAGCCGCGCACGTGGACCACGGCCTCATCCCCTGGGTCATCTACACCCACCCGGAGATCGCATGGGTCGGCCGGACCGGAGCCGAGCTGGACGCCGCCGGCATCGCGCACCGGACCGGTTCCTTCCCCTTCCTCGCGAGCGGTCGCGCCCAGGGCTCCGGGGAGACCGACGGCGTGGTCGAGGTGATCGCAGACGCCGCCACCGACCGCATCCTCGGTGTCCACGTCTTCGCGGCGAACGCCTCGGAGCTGATCGCCGAGGCGGTGGTCGCGATGGCCTTCGACGCCAGCGCCGAGGACGTCGCGCGCACCATCCACGCCCACCCCACCCTCGCCGAGGCGATGCACGAAGCCGCCCTCGCGGTGGCCGGGCGGGCCATCCACGTCTGAGCCGGGGTCCAGTGGGTCAGTGCTGCCGGCTCGCCACCGCGGCGGGCCCGAACGGCGCCCCCCCGGCGATCGTTTCGCCGGCGTCGGGACCCGCGATCACGCCGGAACCGGAGACGACCGGATTGCCCGCGTGCTCGATGCCCCCTTCGTGCCGGTCTCCTCGGCCGGGCGCCGGACGACCTCCATCATGCGATCCGGGCCGTTCGGCGGCGCGGACCGGCCACGAGGACGGATGGCCGCGCCTACCACGGCAGACGGCATTCGAAGATAATGCTGCACTACGGCATTCCACCGCCGCCGCGCGAAGGAGCACCGGCATGGCCGATTCATTCAATGCACGATCGACGCTGGCAGTCGGAGGCGTGGAGTACGAAATCTTCAGGCTCGACCGTCTCGCGGACCGGTTCGATACGAGCCGCCTGCCCTTCTCGCTGAAGATCCTCCTGGAGAACCTGCTCCGCCACGAAGACGGCGCCGTCGTCACCGCGAGCGACGTCGAGGCGCTGGCGGGATGGGACGCCGCGGCCGAACCCGCCACCGAGATCGCGTTCACTCCGTCCAGGGTGCTGCTCCAGGACTTCACCGGGGTGCCGGCGGTGGTCGACCTCGCCGCGATGCGCGACGCGATGCGCACGCTCGGCGGCGATCCTGCGAAGATCAATCCCCTGTCGCCGGTGGAGCTGGTGATCGACCACTCGGTGCAGGTCGATCGGTTCGGCGCCCATGACGCGCTCTCGCGCAACACCGAGATCGAATTCGAGCGCAACCGGGAACGCTACGCATTCCTGCGCTGGGGGCAGAAGGCGTTCCGGGACTTCAAGGTGGTGCCGCCGGGCACCGGCATCGTCCACCAGATCAACCTGGAGTACCTCGCCCGCGTCGTCTTCGCCCGCGAACACGGCGGCGTGACCAGGGTGTACCCGGACACGGTGGTCGGCACCGACTCGCATACCACCATGGTCAACGGCCTCGGGGTGCTGGGCTGGGGGGTCGGCGGGATCGAGGCGGAGGCCGCGATGCTCGGCCAGCCGATCTCGATGCTCATCCCCCAGGTGGTCGGGTTCGAGCTCACCGGAAGGCTCCCCGAGGGCGCCACCGCCACCGACCTCGTGCTCACCGTGGTGCAGATGCTTCGCGCAAAGGGCGTCGTCGGCAGGTTCGTCGAGTTCTTCGGCGACGGCCTCGACCACCTGCCGCTGGCCGACCGCTCCACCATCGCGAACATGGCCCCGGAGTACGGGGCGACCTGCGGCATCTTCCCCATCGACGCGGAGAGCCTCGCGTACCTGCGCCTCTCGGGCCGTCCCGACTCCCAGATCGCCCTCGTCGAGGCATATGCCCGCGCCCAGGGCCTGTTCCGCGAGCCCGGCGGCCCCGCCGCCCGGTACTCCGATACCCTCACGCTGGACATGGACACGGTCGAGCCCTGCATCTCCGGCCCGAAGCGTCCCCAGGACCGGATCCCGCTGCACGAGGCGAAGGAGGTCGTCGCCGGCCATCTCCGGGCAATGCAGGACGAGCGCGGAAGCGGGGGAAGCAATGGCAGCGGCGGGAGTGCGGGCAGGAGCGGGGACGAGAGAAACACTGGAAGCGGCAGCGGCGGCAATGGACGCGGGACCGGCGGCGGCGCCGGCGGGGGTGGAAGCGGGAGCGGCGGGGGCCATACCGCGAGCGTCACCGTCGAGAAGGACGGAGCGAGCTACGCGCTCCGCGACGGCGCGGTGGTGATCGCGGCGATCACCTCGTGCACCAATACGTCGAACCCGGCGGTGCTGGTGGGGGCCGGCCTGCTCGCACGCAATGCCCGCGAGCGCGGCCTCGTCGTGAAACCCTGGGTGAAGACGAGCTTCGCCCCCGGATCGATGGTGGTCAGGGACTACCTTGAAAAGGCAGGGCTGCTCGAAGACCTCGAAGGTCTCGGCTTCCACATCGTGGGGTTCGGGTGCACGACCTGCATCGGCAACTCCGGCCCTCTGCCCGAAGAGGTCAGCGCGGCGATCCGGGAGAGGGATCTCATCGTCAGCGCCGCGCTGTCCGGCAACCGGAACTTCGAGGGACGGATCCACGCCGAAGTGAAGATGAACTTCCTCGCCTCCCCGCCGCTCGTGGTCGCCTACGCCATCGCGGGCCGCAGCGACGTGGACTTCCACGAGGAGCCGATCGGCGAGGACGCCGCCGGTGCGCCGGTGTACCTCCGCGACGTCTGGCCGTCGGGCCACGAGATCCAGGAGACGATCGCGTCTTCGATCTCGTCGGGGATGTTCCGCGCGAGCTATGACCGCGTCTTCGAGGGCGACGAGCGGTGGCAGGGCATGGAGGTCCCGGCCGCGGACCGCTTCCAATGGGACCCCGCGTCCACGTACGTCCGGAATCCACCCTACTTCGACGACATGTCGATGACCCCGCGCGGCATCCCCACCATCCGCGGCGCGCGCATGCTCGCCCTGCTCGGCGACAGCATCACCACCGACCACATCTCCCCGGCCGGCGCGATCAAGCCGGACAGCCCGGCCGGCCGTTTCCTGCAGGGACGCCAGATCCCGCCCCGCGAGTTCAACTCCTACGGGGCGCGGCGTGGCAACCACGACGTCATGATGCGCGGGACGTTCGCCAACGTCCGGCTGCGGAACAGGGCCGCGCCGGGCACCGAGGGCGGGTGGACCGTCCATCAGCCTTCCGGTGAGCGCATGACCATCTACGACGCCGCGATGCGCTACCAGGAGGAAGGCGTGCCGCTCGTCGTGATCGGAGGTGCGGAGTACGGCACGGGCTCCTCGCGCGACTGGGCGGCGAAAGGCACCCTCCTCCTCGGGGTCGCCGCGGTCGTCGCCGGGAGCTTCGAGCGGATCCACCGCTCCAACCTGGTCGGCATGGGCGTGCTGCCGCTGGTGTTCGAGGACGGCCAGGACGCCGGATCGCTCGGGCTCACGCCCGGGCACGTGTTCGACGTCGAAGGGCTCGTGAAGGGAGCGAAGACCGTCACCGTGACCGCGACGGCGCCGGACGGCGAACGCACGCGCTTCACCGCCCGCGTGCGCATCGACACCCCGAAGGAATGGGAGTACTACGAGAACGGCGGCATCCTGCACTACGTGGTTCGCCAGCTCGCGGCCTGAGACCGCGCGAACGGCGTAGCGGACCGCGGGATGGACTTCAACGAAGCCGGAGGGTGTCACGCGAACGGCGCCCCGCCTTCCGGTCCCGGCGCACCGGAGACGAGCGCCACCCCCCGACACGTCGGAGACGAGAACATGAACGAGCAGACACGAACCGAGATCGAAGCCGCGGCGTTCCGGCACCTGGTCGGCCACCTGCGCGAGCGCACCGAGGTGCAGAACATCGACCTGATGAACCTCGCCGGGTTCTGCCGCAACTGTCTCTCCAAGTGGTACCGCGCCGCCGCCGAGGATCGGGGCGTGGAGATGAGCTACGAGGACGCGCGCGAGATCATCTACGCGATGCCCTACTCGGAATGGAAGTCCAGGCACCAGCAGGAAGCGACGCCCGCGCAGCAGGCCGCGTACGACGCGAGACACCCGAAGCACGGATGACGCCGGGGCGACGATGACGCTGTCGCCGCTGACCGCGATCTCGCCCGTGGACGGGCGGTACGGATCGAAAACCGCTCCGTTGCGGGAGATCGTGAGTGAATACGGCCTCATCCGGTACCGGGTGGCGGTCGAGGTGCGCTGGCTGCAAGCACTGGCGGCGCACGCGGGGTTCGACGCCCTCGCGCCGTCGAGTGCGGAGGCGGAAGGCTTCCTCGACGACCTCGTGAGCGGCTTCTCCCTCGACGATGCGCGGCGGGTGAAGGCCATCGAGCGCGGGACCAACCACGACGTCAAGGCCGTCGAGTACTTCATCCGGGAGCGGATCGCGGCCTCGGACGAGCTCGGCCGCGCACGGGAGATCGTCCACTTCGCCTGCACCTCGGAGGACGTCAACAACCTCGCCTACGCCATGATGCTCAGGGATGCGCGCGCGCAGGTGCTGCTGCCTGCGATGCGGGCACTCGTCGAGGCGGTACGCGGGCTCGCACACGCATACGCCGGAGCTGCGATGCTGTCCCGCACGCACGGCCAGCCGGCCTCCCCCACCACCGCCGGCAAGGAAATGTCGGTCTTCGCCGCCCGCCTCGAACGCCAGCTCGAAGCGTTCGCCGACGTCCCGATCATGGGCAAGTTCAACGGCGCGGTCGGAAACTACAACGCGCACCTCGCCGCCTGCCCCGAGGTCGACTGGCATCGCGTCTCCAGGGAGTTCGTGGAAGGGCTGGGCTTTTCCTGGAATTCGCATACCACCCAGATCGAATCCCATGACTCCACGGCGGAGCTCTTCCACGCGATGGCGCGGTTCAACCGAGTGGTGCTCGATCTGTGCCGCGACGTATGGACCTACATCTCGCTGGGATACTTCCGCCAGCGGGCGGCGGCCGGCGAGACGGGCTCATCGACGATGCCGCACAAGGTCAACCCCATCGACTTCGAGAACGCGGAGGGCAACGTCGGGATCGCGAACGCCGTGCTGGAGCACCTGGCCGCGAAGCTGCCGGTGTCGCGCCTGCAACGCGATTTGAGCGATTCGACTGCGCAACGCAACCTCGGCGTGGGCCTCGCGCACTCGTCGATCGCCTACGACTCGTGCCTGAAAGGGCTCGGGAAGCTCGCCCTGGACGAAGCGGCGCTCACCCGCGACCTCGCTGAAGCGTGGGAGCTGCTCGCCGAGCCGATCCAGACCGTCATGCGGCGGCACGGGATCGAGAATTCCTACGAACGCCTCAAGGTGCTCACCCGGGGCCGCGCGGTCGATCGCGACACGCTCGCGCGCTTCATCGAATCCCTGGCGATCCCGCGGGAGGAGAAGGAAACGCTCCTCGATCTGACCCCCACCAAATACGTGGGCGCAGCCGAGAAGCTGGCTCTCGAACGATAGACGGTTACCCCGGCCACCCCGACGGCGCATTGTCCGCATCCGGCAGGAGGGCGCCTCGATCGGCGGCGGGGCGGCGGTCTTCCTACCAGATCGGGTTGCCCGGAGCCGGACACCAGTAGTACGGCGGTGCGCATCGCACCCATTGCGCCGGCGCATCGCCGCCATCCTCATGCCCGGCGTCTTCGCGGGCGCCGGCGGACCAGGTGATCCAGTCGCCGACGCCGGCCGCCGGCCAGCCCTCGTCGGCCGGCAACCCGCGGTACCGCGGATCGCGGTAGGGGCCGGGCGGCGACGGATAGAGCCTCCCCGGCGAACCCGCCGGCATCGGCGTACCGGGCTCGTGGCCCGCAAACGCCGGGCCGCCGGCCATGGAGGTCCGCATGGTGAACCCGCGGTCGAACGCTTCCGTGGCCCGGCGTCCGGCGGCGCCGGGGGGACCGGACGCGCGCTCCGGAGGCTGGGCTCCGGCGGACGCCGCCGCGCCGCCGACTTGCGATCCGCGCGCAGCCTGCGCCGGGGTGGCCGCTGCCTCGGCCGGTGGCGCCGGGGCATCGGAGGCGGCGGCCACCGTGCCCCCGCGCTCCACTCCTCCACGGAATACGAGCACCAGAAACCCGACGATGATCAACGGTCCCCATAGCGTCAGCAGGCTCCCGAGGCCGCCTGACTGCTCCGGCGCCGGATCCGTGTACGCGCCGGGGTGCATCGGAGCGGGCGGCCGCGGCGCTTCCATCGACGACCTGGCCTCGTGGGGCGGGGTCGCAGGCGCGGCCGGTGCGCTCGCGGCGTCCTCCACGGCGGCGGAGCCGAACGCGGCAGCCCCGGAAGCGGTGGCGGCGGCCTTGACGGCGGCCTTGGGCCTGGCGGCGGAGACCTTGGTGGTCGTGGTCCCGGACGTGGGTGCGGCGGCCCTGGGCGAGGCAGGCTTGTCCCGCTTCGTCGCGGTCCCGGCGGTTTTCCTTGCCGTCTTGCCGGCAGTGGCCGTCGTCTTCTTCGCGGTCTTCTTCCGTTCCGCCTTCTTCGCGACCTTCTTCGCGACCTTCCCGGCGGCTCTTCCGGCAGCGGCCCGGGTGTCGCCACGCGGGGGCCCCGAGGCTTCGCGTTCGGGATCCCGTGCCGTGTCCTTCCCGATGTCGTCGTCGGTCATCGCTCGATCTCCCTGACGTCACCCGGATGCTACCATGCCGAACCCGCACGCTCAGCGACCGGCTCCGCGCCCGGTGCCGCCGGTCCCGTGCAATCCGAATCCCATCGCGCCCGCCCAATGGACGCCCCGGCTCCCCTCGTCATCGCCGTCCTGATGCTCCGGGGAGGGTGCGTCCTGCCGGCGTTTCGCCGCGAGCGCCTCCTGGAGCGTGCGCGTGCCCGCGAGCCCTCGGTGACCGATCTCGACGGGCGCTGGATCTACTTCGTCCGCGGCAGCCACAGCGACGTCCCGGCGTGGATCGTCGAGCGGCTCCTCGACGCCTCGCTGGTCCCGCGTGATCAGGCACACGCGGTGCTGGCCGGCACGATCGTCGTGGCGCCGCGTCCGGGAACGATCTCGCCGTGGTCGAGCAAGGCCACCGACATCGCCCGCCGCTGCGGCCTCGAAGGGGTGTCGCGCATCGAGCGCGGTGTGGCGTGGTCGATCGCCCATACCGGCGGCGACCCCTGCAAGATCCGGAGATCGTTCGCCGGCTCGGGCCTGCTCCACGACCGCATGACGCAATGCGCGACCCCGGGCCACGCATTCCTTCCGAACGACTCCGGCCCGGGGGCCGGAGTGGAGGCGATCTTCCTGGACGGGGCGCCACCGCCCCATTCCACGGTCACCCTCGGCGCGGACCCGCGCGGCGCCCTGGAGGCGGCGAACGCCTCCCTCGGGCTCGCATTGAGCTCCGGGGAGATCGATTACCTGCGGGTCCGGTTCGGAGAGCTCGGCCGGGATCCGACCGACGCGGAGCTGATGATGTTCGCGCAGGTCAATTCCGAGCACTGCCGCCACAAGATCTTCAACGCGTCGTGGATCATCGACGGCGTCGAGCATGAGCGTTCGTTGCTCGACATGATCCGTCACACGCAGGCGCGTCACCCGGGGGAGGTGCTGTCCGCGTACCGCGACAACGCGGCGGTGGTGCGCGGACATCCGGCGGGCTGGTTCGTTCCGGATCCGCGCACCCGGCGGTACTCGGCCGTGCCCGGGCGGGTGGAGATCCTGATGAAGGTGGAGACCCACAACCATCCCACCGCCATCTCGCCCTTCCCGGGCGCCGCCACCGGCTCCGGCGGCGAGATCCGCGACGAGGCGGCGACCGGCCGGGGCGCCCGCAGCAAGGCAGGGATCACCGGGTTCTCGGTCTCCAACCTGCGCCTCCCGGGCTTCGTCCAGCCGTGGGAGCATGACCACGGCCGGCCCTCGTGGATCGCTTCCGCGCTGGAGATCATGCTCGACGGCCCGATCGGCGCCGCCGCGTTCAACAACGAGTTCGGGCGCCCTGCCCTCGGCGGATACTTCCGCACCCTTGAGATCGAGATCACGGGGGTCGGCGCGGCCGGGACGCCTGGCGGCGAGGGAGGCGGCAGGGAGGCGGACAACGCCGTCGCCGCAAGGAGCGGCGGTAACGGACGGAGGACCGCCGCCGCGCCGAGCAAGGGGGCCGGAAGGAACGGCGGCAGCGAGAAGGAACGCGGCGCCGGGGACGGCGGAAACGCACGGGTGTACGGCTACCACAAGCCCATCATGATCGCGGGCGGGGTCGGCAACGTCCGCTCGGACCAGGTCCGGAAGTCCGCCATCGCGCCGGGCGCCCGCCTCGTCGTGCTCGGCGGACCGGCAATGCTCATCGGTCTCGGCGGCGGCTCCGCGTCCTCCGGCGCATCGGGGGGCGGTGACGAGGGGCTCGATTTCGCCTCCGTGCAGCGCCAGAACCCCGAGATGCAGCGCCGCTGCCAGGAGGTCGTCGACCGCTGCTGGCAGCTCGGCGCGGACAACCCGATCCTCTCCATCCACGACGTGGGCGCCGGCGGGCTGTCCAACGCGCTGCCCGAGCTGGTGGACGGCGCCGGGCGCGGCGGACGGATCGAGCTGCGCGCCATTCCCTGCGACGACCCCACGATGTCGCCGCTGGAAATCTGGTGCAACGAATCCCAGGAGCGCTACGTCCTCGCCGTCGATCCGGGCCGACTCGCCGGCTTCGCCGCGCTATGCGAACGCGAGCGCTGTCCGTGGGCGGACGTGGGTGAAGCGACCCGGAGCCGGCTCCTCCAGGTGGACGACGCCGGGTTCGGTTCGACCCCGATCTCCATGCCGATGCCCGTCCTGCTCGGCGACCTCCCGCGCATGCGCCGCGACGCGGTGCGCGTGCCGCCGGTGCGGGGACGGTTCGACACCCGTGGGATCGAGATCGGCCCGGCCCTGGAACGGGTGCTGCGCATGCCGGTGGTGGCGGACAAGTCGTTCCTCGTCACCATCGGCGACCGCAGCGTCGGAGGGCTCGTGGCCCGCGACCAGATGGTGGGGCCGTGGCAGGTGCCGGTGGCCGACTGCGCGGTCACGTTGAGCGGCTTCCGCGGCTTCACCGGAGAGGCGGTGGCGATGGGCGAGCGTGCTCCGCTGGCGCTGCTCGACGCGCGGGCGGCGGCCAGGATGGCGGTAGCCGAAGCGCTCACGAACGTCGCCGCGGCGGACGTGGCGAGCATCGATCGGGTGGTGCTGTCGGCAAACTGGATGGCCGCCTGCGGGGAGCCGGGCGAGGACGCGAACCTGTTCGATGCGGTGGAGGCGGTGGCGATGGAGCTCTGCCCCGCCCTCGGCATCTCGATCCCGGTGGGGAAGGACTCGCTGTCCATGACCACCACGTGGCGCGACGACACCGGTCCCCGCAAGGTCGTCTCGCCGCTCTCGCTCGTCGTCTCCGCGTTCGCGCCGGTCGAGGATGCGCGCCTGAGCCTCGTGCCGATGCTGCGCACCGACGCCGGCGATTCGTCGCTGCTGCTGGTGGATCCGGGAGACGGCGCCAACCGTCTCGGCGGCTCCGCGCTCGCACTCTCCCACGAACGCCTCGGCGCCGATCCGCCCGACCTCGACCGGCCCGAGGCGCTTCCGGCCCTGTTCCGGGCGCTGGCGCGCCTGCGGCGCGAGACGTCGTGCCGAGGGTCCGATACGTCGCGCCCGCAATCCGATACGTCGTACCCGCCGCCCGATACGTCGCGCCCGCGGCGGGATGGACGGGTGCTGGCGTACCACGACCGCTCCGACGGCGGCCTCGCCGCCTGCGTGCTGGAGATGGCGTTCGCGGGCCGCGCGGGATTCGACGTCGATCCGGAGCCCCTCGGTCCCGACCCGATCGCGGCCCTCTTCTGCGAGGAGCCCGGCGCGGTGTTGCAGGTTCGCGACGCCGATCTCGACGCGGTGCGCGCGATCTTCGACTCCGAGCCGTCGCTCGCGCACCGCGTCCATCGGATCGGCAGGGTCCGGCCCGGCGACAGGGTCCGGTTCCGGTCGGGAAGCCGCACCTTGTACGAGGCGTCCCGCACCCGGCTGCACCGGATATGGTCGGAGACCTCGTACCGCATGCAGCGCCTGCGTGACGATCCGCGATGCGCGGACGAGGAGCGCGCGCGCATCGCCGATGCGGGCGAACGGGGGCTGTGGTGCAAGGCGGCGTTCGACGTCGAGGCCGGCGCCGGCTCGAGTCCCTGCGCTCCGTTCGTCGCGCGCGCCCGGCCCAGGATCGCGATCCTCCGCGAGCAGGGCGTCAACGGCCACGTCGAGATGGCCGCCGCCTTCGACGCGGGGGGCTTCGACGCATTCGACGTGCACATGAGCGATCTCGTGAGCGGCCGTGCCTCGCTCACCGCATTCACCGGCCTCGCCGCCTGCGGCGGCTTCTCGTTCGGCGACGTGCTCGGCGCCGGCGGAGGATGGGCGAACTCGATCCTGTTCCACCCCCGGTGCCGCGACGGGTTCGAGGCGTTCTTCCGGCGCGGCGACACGTTCACCCTCGGGGTGTGCAACGGCTGCCAGATGCTCGCGCGCCTGCGCGACCTCATCCCCGGCGCGGACCCCTGGCCCCGCTTCGTGCGCAACCGCTCCGAGCAGTTCGAGGCCCGCCTCCTGATGACCCGGATCGCCGGCTCCCCGTCGATCTTCCTCGAGGGGATGGAAGGCTGGGAGCTCCCCACCGTGGTCGCGCATGGAGAGGGCCGCGCGGTCTTCGACGGCGACGCGATCGACCGTGCGACCCGCGATGGCCTCGTCTGCCTGCGATACGTGGCCTCGGACGGCAGCCCGGCCGAGCGCTATCCCGCCAATCCGAACGGTTCCGAGGCCGGCGTGGCCGGCGTCACCACCCCCGACGGGCGCGTGACGATCATGATGCCGCACCCGGAACGCACCATCCGGGCCGTGCAGCACTCCTGGCATCCCCGGTCCTGGGGGAAGCACGGCCCGTGGTTGCGCATGTTCAGGAACGCCCGGAAGTGGATCGGCTAGAATCCCGACAGGAGCGGCTGGAATCCTCGAGGCGCCGTCATCTTCGCGATTGAACCGGATTTTCCGCGAAGCGGTCCTGCGAATGCGGGCGTCTCGCCCGCAGTTCCGGTTCCGCTCCCGCCTGCCGATCCGGGACGAAGCCCCGCCGACCGTGGCGGCAGGAAGGCGGCGCAGGCCCGGAATCGCGATGGCCGCGTGCAGCAATTTCCGCCAAACCCGAAAACATCCCATGAACCACAACGATCAAATGCTCGGGCGGCCGGGATGGCCGCGAAATCCCGGTCATGCGATCGGGTTCGGGACGTTGGCGGAAATTGCCGGGCCGCGTGAACTTTTCGTGACGTCCGGCCGCCAGACTGCAAAACTCCGAATCGCAAATCCCGGACCATGGAACCATCGTAGCGCCGGGAGGGCGATTTTCCGGTGACTCGATCACCGACCTGTGGAGAGTGCCATGCTGATCAAACGCCCGGACGACGTCCAGCCGTCGGACATCACGCCACGCTCGATCTTCCGCGACCGGCGGCGGTTCATGCGCGATTCCGCCGGCATCGCCACCGCGGCGATGCTCGGCGCCGGCGGCCTCTCGCTGCTCGGGACACGAGCGGCCCGGGCGCTCGCAACCGACAAGGACGCAAAGGGGCAGAAGCTCGAAGGCGTCGTCGAGAGCATTTACCGGACCGACGAGGAGCTGACCCCCTATTCCGACATCACGGGCTACAACAACTTCTACGAGTTCGGAACGGACAAGCGCGACCCCGCGCGCTACGCGGGAGGCTTCACTCCGCGCCCGTGGACGGTCAAGGTGCTCGGGGAATGCGAGAAGCCGGGTGAGTACGGCTACGAGGACGTCGTGAAGCCCCATCGGCTCGAAGAGCGGATCTACCGACTCCGCTGCGTCGAGGCGTGGTCGATGGTGATCCCCTGGGTCGGGGTCCCGCTCGGGGACGTGCTGGCCCGGTTCGCCCCGACCTCGAAGGCGAAGTACGTCGCGTTCAGGACGGTGTTCCGCCCCGAGGAGATGCGCGGCCAGTCCCGGCCCATCCTCGACTGGCCCTACGTCGAGGGGCTGCGGATCGACGAGGCGATGCACCCGCTGACCCTCCTCGCGGTCGGGCTCTACGGCGAGGTCATGCCCAACCAGAACGGTGCCCCGATCCGCCTCGTCGTCCCCTGGAAGTACGGCTTCAAGAGCATCAAGTCGATCGCGGCCATCGAGTTCACCGAAGAGCAGCCCCCCACGAGCTGGAACCTGGCCGCCTCCCGCGAATACGGGTTCTACTCGAACGTGAATCCGGACGTCTCCCATCCCCGGTGGAGCCAACGGCGCGAACGGCGCATCGGCGAGCTGTTCAAGCGCGAGACGCTGATGTTCAACGGCTACGCGGACCAGGTCGCGGGTCTCTACGCGGGGATGGATCTCAAGGCGAACTACTGAGCCGCGGATCCACCGCCATACGCGCCGGGCAGGGCATCGGATGAACCGGGAACGGCGGGTCGCCGCCATCAAGACCGGCCTGTTCGCCACGGCCCTCGCCCCGTTCACGGCACTGGTCGTCGCCGGGTTCACGGATGAACTCGGTGCGAACCCGGTCGAGACCATCACCCACACCACGGGTGAATGGACCCTGCGCCTGCTGCTGGCGACACTGGCGATCACCCCGCTCCGCCACGTGACCGGATGGGTATGGCTCACCCGGCTGCGCCGGATGACGGGTCTGTTCGCGTTCTTCTACCTGATGCTCCACTTCACCACCTACGCGGTGCTCGACGCCTCGCTCGACCTCGCCTACGTGGTCGAGGACGTCGCGGACCGCCTGTACATCACCGCGGGCTTCGCGGCCTTCGTGATGCTCGTGCCCCTGGCCGCGACGTCGACGAACGCGATGGTGCGCCGGCTCGGACCGCTGCGGTGGCGCCGGCTGCACCGCCTCGTGTACGCGGCCGGGATCTGCGGGGTGTTGCATTACCTGTGGCTGGTGAAGGCCGACCTTCGCGAGCCGCTCGTCTACGCCGGCATCCTCGCCATCCTGTTCGCGGCACGGCTCCCGGCCGTCGTGAAATGGATGCAGGCACGCCGATCGAAGGGCGCCGGAAGACGCGCCGCGCCGTCGGCGTCCTGACCGTCTCGACGTTTCGGGTCCGGATTCCCGGAGCTGCGAAAGTCCTGACCGCGTGCGGAGCCGCATGCCGGTGCGGATCCGGACACGACGACGAAGCTACGACACAAGAACGGCAAATCCCTCGCGCGACGCGGCCCGATTCAACTGCGCGTCGAAACAAACGAAGCCGACGCTCGAAGGATCGCCTTCTGCGACGGCCAACGCGGCCGCGAGCTGGAGGCTGTCCGCCGCTCTCAGCGGATGCACGCGGAGCAGCCGCTGCGCCCTGATTCTGATCCGCCGGCCAGGCTGTATTTCGTACCACACCTGCGACAACGCAAGGAGGCGGGCGAGATGCTCCGAAACCTCGGCCGTCGTCAGGCTTCCATCACGTTCCCGCCGCGAAAGGGCAGTGACGTACTCGACCGGGGCGCCCCACCACACCGCCATCCGGTCATCCGGTCATCCGCTTCGAGAATGCACAACGCGGTTCGCCGATGCGGTCCGGCGACGCCGAGGGCCACAAGGGCGGAAGTATCCCAGAAGTTCACCGGTCGCCTTCCCGCGATTCTTCCAAGCGTTCGTCGAGCAGGGCTTCCAGAACCCCGGCCCCCGAGCGCAGGGGCTGTCCCAGTACGTCGAGGGGGTTTCCTGCACTGCGACGCACCACGATGCCCGCCTGCTCCAGCCGTGCAAGCTTCGCATCCTTGTCCACGCTGTCCGCCTTTATCCCGCCCTCTGCGTCAAGCCCTACCGGGACGATGCGCGCAATCGGTGTTCTGCGCTCCGTGACCAGTACCGTTTCACCCGCTTTGACTCGACGAAGATAGGCGCTCATGCCGTCCTTGACCTCGGAAATCGTCGCTCGGATCATCTGGTTTCTCCATGACATGAGATGGCCACGTTAGCCATATGAAATTGGCTGAACAACCCTGGTTTCTGCGAGTCGGCAAATTCCGTCAAGCCCGAAAACATCCCATGAACCGCAATGACCGGATGCTCAGGCGGCGGACGGGATGGCCGCGAAACTCCGATCATGCAATCGAGTTCCGGACGTTGGCGGAAATCGCTGTCTGCGTGCATGGAATCGTGCCTGCCCGCGCCGCGCATGTCTCCGGCGGTTCACCGGGGTCGATGCGCCGGCGCACCGGAGACGTGGTCCGCGGCGATTGCCCGCGGGAGCCTGACAACGGCGGCTCGATTCGGTAAAACCCGGCTGGACGACGGCACGGCGATTCCGGCCTGCGATCATCCTCCGGGCAGCAATGGCGAAACACGGCCACATCACAGACGAGGACCGGGCGCTCTTCCGCCGGGCCACCGGCGACGTGCGGCGCATGGATGACGACCGCGCCCCCCCGGTGCGGACCCGGGCGACGCAGCGCACCCGGAGCGAGGCGCAGAGCGGGGGGCCGGGCGGGTCCCGGGAGCTCGCCGAGTCGGAGTGGGCCTCGAACGTCGGACCGGGCGACGTCCTGAGCTTCGCCCGCGGAGGGGTGCGGCGGCGCGAGATCGAGCGGCTGCGGCGCGGCCGGTTCAAGGTCGAGGCGGACCTCGATCTGCACGGGCGGATCGTGGCCGAGGCGGTCCCGGCCCTCGACCACTTCCTCCGGGACTCCCGCCGCCGCGGGCGGCGTTGCGTGCGCATCGTCCACGGCAAGGGGTTCGGGTCCCGGAGCGGTGTGCCGATCATGAAGGCGCACGTCGACCGCTGGCTGCGCGACCGCTCCGAGGTGCTCGCGTTCTGCTCCGCGCTCCCGCCCGACGGGGGCACCGGCGCGCTCTACGTGCTGCTCAGGCGTTGAGGGAATTGCCCGGAGCGTGGCCCCGAAGCTCCGGCACCCCCTCCGGCAGCTACCGTTCGATCATGGTCTCGGGCAGCCATGTGGCCAGCTCCGGATACATGATGAGAAGCACGAGCACCAGCAGATCGAGGACGATGAAGGGAATGACGCCCTTGTAGACGTGGCCGAAGGTCGCCTGCCCCCTGACCGCGCTCATGACCGCGAACAGGTTGAAGCCGACCGGCGGCGTGATCACGGAGATCTCGATGAGCTTGACCAGCACGATCCCGAACCAGATGGGATCGATGTCGAGCGCCACCACCGCCGGGAACAGGAACGGGAGGGTGACCACCATCATCGAGGTGGTGTCCAGGAAGCAGCCCAGGATGACGTAGAGGACCGAGGCCAGGATCATGAACTTGAGCGGTGTGTCGGCGACGCTGGTGATCGCCCCCACCAGGTGATCGATGACTCCGGTGACGACCAGCATGCGCGAAAGCAGCAGGCCGCCGACCAGGATCATGAACATGATGCAGGAGATGAACGCCGCGTCCTGCAGGGCCCCCACCAGCCACCCCCGCAGGCGCTTCATACGGGCCAGGGCGAACAGGAACGCGCCGAACGCGCCGGCCGCGCCCGCCGCCGACGGCGGAAATACCCCGGTGTAGATGCCGCCCATCACCAGGAGTATCAGGATCACGATGGGCCAGACCCGGCCGAGCGCGCGCCACCGCTCCCCCCAGCTCACCTTCTCGGTGATGTCGGGAGCGAGCCTCGGGTCGATTCGCACCAAGGCGTTGATGCCGGCCAGATAGACCAGCGCCGTCACCACCCCGGGGATCAGTCCGGCGATCAGGAGCTGGCCCACCGACTGCTCGGTCATGATGGCGTAGATCACCATGGTGATGGACGGCGGGATCATGGCCGCGAAACTTCCCGCCCCGGCAATCGCGCCGAGCGAGAGGCTCTTGGAGTAGCCGAGACCGACCATCTTCGGGAAGGCGATGCGCGAGAACACCAGCGCGTTGACGGTCGTCGAGCCCGAGATCGCGGCAAATGCCGCGGAGCCCACGATCACCGCCTGATAGAGCCCGCCCTTGAGGCGCCGCAGCCAGAGATCGGCGGTCCTGAAGACCTCCGTGGTGATGCCGGAAGCCTCCGCCAGCACCCCCATGAGCACGAACAGGGGCAGGACCGCGAGACCGTATGAGTTGACGGTCGCGAAGGGCAGGGTGCGAAGCTGCCCGATGACGAACAGCTCGCCGATCCCGAAGTACATGCCGCAGATGCCGACGACTCCCATGGCCACCGCCACGGGAACTCCGAGGCCCAGGAACAGAAACAGCAGGATGACGCCGGCGTAGCCGACGATCAGCGGGTCAGGCACGAATCACGCCGGCGCCACCGGCTCGCGGTCCTGCGGGTCGGGGTCACGGTGTCCCAGAAAAAGCCCTGTCAGATCGACCACGCACTGGACGCTCATCAGCGACGCGCCGAGGAAGAGCGCGAAACGCGCGGGCCACAGCGGATAGTTGATGATTCCCGGGACGATCTCGCCCTGCTCGAAGCTGCGCACCCCCGCCCTCCAGCCGAAGTAGGCGATGAGGCCGTAGAACACCGCACTGAGCAGGAACTGCAGGACGTCGGCCGAGATCTGCAGGGGCCTGGGCATGAAGCTGTAGACCAGCTCGACCCGGATATGGGCGCGCCGCGCCTGGGCCAGCGATATCGCGAAGAAGGCCACCACCACCGTCATGGTCTCGATGAACTCGAAGGCGGCCGGAATGGGCCTGGAGAACACGCTGGTGCCGATGATGTCGAAGGAGCCGGCGAGCATCATCAGCAGCATGGCGCCCCCGGACAGGAACGCGAACGTCAGGCTGATCTTCCTCAGCCGGGCCGAGAAGATGGAGAACCGATCGGTCACTCGGCCAGGGAACCGGGAGAAGGACGGGGTCGGGACGAGTCCGAACGAGCGGCCGGCGCAACGAGCCGCATCGGGAGCGGCCGTTGCGCCGGCATCGCGTCAGGCCCGTGACTTCCCGGGATCAATTCTGGCCCGTGACTTCCTTCCAGATCTCGATCATCTTGCGGGCGGCGTCTCCCTTGCCCTTGGCATCCATGTCCTTGACGAAGTCGCCGAAGAAGTCCGGGTTGAGCTCGCGCCACTTCGCCGCGTCGGCGGCGGGGAAGTCGTGGAACTGCACCCCATGCCCTTCGAGCTCCGCGAGCGCCGCCTCGCCGGCCGCGACGGTCAGGTCGCGGTCGCGGCTCATGGCCTCGAGCGAGACCTCCCGCACGATCTTCTGCTGCTCGGGGGTCAGCCTGTCCCAGGCGGAGAGCGTGATCCAGTTGCCGGCGGTGGGCCCTTCCCAGATCGTGATGTCGTGAACGTGCTTGGCCACCTCGTACCACTTGTAGTTCAGGAACAGGTCCATCGAGATGGGGATGCAGTCCACGGTGTTCCGGGCGAGGGCTTCGTAGATGTCGGGAAAGAACAGGGTGACCGGCGTCGCTCCGACCGCCTCCACCGCCCGCGGCAGATCCTTGCCCCAGGTGCGCATCTTCTTGCCCTGCATGTCCGCCACGCCCGTGATGTGCTCCTTGCACACCAGCTTGTAGGGGTTGAGATAGTGAAAGAACAGGGTCTTGATCCCGTTCTCCTTCGCCTCGTCGTCCAGCAGCGGAACTTCCACCAGCAGCCGCGTCATCAGCTCGAAGGCCTCGTCGACATTGGCCATGGCCATGGGGATGGCATTCGGCGCGGCGTGAAACGGAAGCTCGGCGGGGAAGTATCCGGCCGACATCATGGCGACGTCGAGCGCGCCCTCCTGCAGCAGCGCGAGGTTCTCCTTCGCCTTGCCGAGCGCTTCGCCGAAGAACAGCTTGATCTCCACCTCGCCGTTGGTGCGCTTGTTGATCTCTTCGGCCCACCACTTGTCGACCTGCGAAGCAGTCTGAATGGCGGCGTACTGACTGTTGGCACGCAGCACGATCTGGGCCAGGCCCGCCTGCGCCGTCACTACCGTGATCAGCAGCGCAGCGGACGCGGTCATCAAGCATTTCGACATCGTTTTCATCGTCGTTCCTTGTTCGTGGGTGAACAGTCTGGTAGGAAAATCGAGGAGATTCAACATGTTCTGATTCATTGTAGAAGCGCTGCGTCAAGGACCCCGCAAGAGGTGGTCCGAGCCCGCGTGCGCTGACGACGAGGCCAATGTAGAGAATTGAGCGTGTGTTTTCAATTGTATTGCTCCGATCATGAAGGCGCACGTCGACCGCTGGCTGCGCGACAGCCCGGGGGCTCGTGCCGCTCAGAAACGGACGGTGACGTGGACGGAGCCGGACAGCCTCGCGGTGCGCAATGCGAACTCGTCCGGATCCTCGCCGTACAGGTAGCGCCCCTCGACCCCGAGGACCAGGTTCGGACCCATCCCGCGTTCCAGGCGCAACCCCATGCTCCCGCTGTGGTCCGCCAGACCGTGGAAGACGTTCATCTCCGCCGCGAGGTCGAGGCCGAACAGGCCTGGATGGTGCGCTCTGAGGACGCCGTAATGCCGCCTCAGCGTGAACTGGCCGAGCTGCCCGTTAAGCCGCAGAAGGTTTCCGGCGGGAAGACCGCCGAACCGCCCGGCTCTGCGATTCGCGTCGTTCTCGGCGATCAGGCCGGTGATCTCGTCCCACTCGCCGGAGGTGTAGCCGTTGGCGTCGAAATAGTGTTCGAGGTTGAAGCTGGCCCCGGACTCCAGCGTATAGCTGGCCCCGAGGCTGGACCGCGGGAAGAACCGGCGACGCTCACCCGCCTCGGTGAGGAAAGCGCCCGGGTCGGCACCGGGCCGGCGGTCGGCCCGGATCGCCGGCCGGTCCCGGCCCCGGCGGACCACCGCGTCTCCGTACAGGAGCACGGCTTCGCCCAGGGTGCGTGAGAAGGAGAGCCCCGCGCCGGGACGCTCGTCGTCGAACGCGAGGACCGTGAGGTCGGAGCTCCACTCCGGCAGGGTGAACGTGCCCGCCAGCAGGGCGCGCTCGCCCGGCGTCCAGTAGCCGGCCAGGGTGAACCGTTCGCCGAGCAGGGACTCGAACCCGAGCATGTCCTGCCCTTCGATCTCGTTGCGCCGCCGGTCCGTGTCCTTGGATCGGTCGAGATCGAGGGGATCGACGGCGACGTCCAGGGGATTCACCCCGAGGGAGCGGCCGTGCACGAGGTGGCGCCGCCCGGCGTGGAGGAAGTGCTCCGGGGTCAGGGCGTATTCGGCGTAGAGCTCGTCCACGTGGAGCCGCGGGCTGCGTTCTCCCTCACCCGGTGCGTTGCGGGCGCGCAGTTGGCCGGACACCGCCACCGGCCCCCTCCATGCCTCCAGCCCGGCCACGGTGGTGACGGAGAGGACACGGGCATCGAGCCCGATCCGCTCCGGCGCCGGCACGAGCTTCGTCACGTTGTCCTGACGGACGCGCGCGCGGACGTCCACCAGCCCGTCCAGCGACCAGTCCCAGGGATCGGCGCCGGCCGCCGGAACGGCGGCCAACGCCGCGGCGGCGAGCAAGGCGTGGAGGTGGCGCATCATCTCAGGCGCTTGAGGTAGGTCGGCTGAAACCAGGCGTCGGGGGTGTCCTCGAGGACGAAGTCGGAGTACTCGAGGATGGTTTCTCCGCCCCCCTTCACGTGGTCGATCACCCGCAGCACGGTCGGACGCCACCCTCCCAGCACCTCTCGATAACCCTCGAAGTACGTGGTCTTCAAGCGACGGCGGCCGGTGGCGGCGAACAGATCGGCCTCGAGCGGACGCGCTTCCTCGCCGCCGGCGAGCAGCTCGATGCGCGCATAGGCCGCTCCCTTCGACCGCCGGGAAAGGTTCAGGCGCCGCCGGCGCTCTCCGCCCTCCCCCGCCAGCTCCTCGACGGAGTCGAGCCTGTAGTCGAGGGAGAAGACCATGCGGGCGACGTCGGCGCTCGCCACGCCGCCCAGCACCCGCTGCTGCGGCGAGATCCTCAGCACCTGCCGGGTCCCGGGGACGTACACCCACATGTTGTGCTCGATGAACAGGAGCGAACGCCCGGCGCTGCGCCGTGGCTCCAGGTAGCGGACCAGGCTCTTCGTCCGTCCGCCGACGCGCACGGAGAGCTTCAACCGCTCGCCGTCCGGCCCGGTGACCGCGGCGATGAAGGTGAAGTCGTCGGCCGGCGCCCGCACCGTGTCCACCTTCTCCAGCAGGGTCATCCCTTCGGCCCGAGGCCCCGAGGCCGGGCCGGAGGCCAGAGCGAGACAGAGGCAGGCCGCGGCGAACCGGCGGCCGGGTATCGAACGCATCATGACGGTTGCAATGCCTCCACGATTCGGATCCGCGATGCCGCGAAAGCGGGATAGACCGAGGACACCAGCGTCGCCACCATGGTGACGGCGAAGGCGCTGAGCAGCACCGCGCCGGTGAGGTTGAAATAGGCCTGGAACCCTTGCGTCATGCCGGGCGGAGGCGGCATCGGAATCCCTCCCACCGCCTCCACCGCCGCGGCGAGCAGCCAGGACGCGGCGACGCCGAGGCCGCTGCCGATGAGCCCGACCCCGAGCCCTTCGAAGAGGAACATCGCGATCAGGGTGGACCGGCGCGCACCGATCGCCCGCAGGGCGCCGATCTCCGCGGTCCGCTCGAAGACGGCCATCGTCATGGTGTTGGCGACCGAGAACATCACCACCACCCCGACGATGCCCGCGAACACCCTGAAGAGCCCCGTATAGAGGGCGACCACCGCTTCGTAGAAACCGGCCAGCTCGTCCCAGCGGCGGATCTCGAACTTGCGGTCGAAGCCCGCGAGGATCTCCTCGATCCGGGGCAGCAGCTCGGGCAGATCCCCGGTGTCCTCCAGCAGGACGATGATCCGCTCCACCTTGTCGGTCTCCCGCGCGCGTTGCGCCAGCTCGATCGGGACCTTGGCGAACACGCTGTCGTATTCCCTGGAGGCGCTGCGTACGACGCCGGCGACCCGGAAATCGACCGCGTTGATGACACCGTCGAAGGAGCTGGTCAGCACCGTCACCCAGTCGCCGACCCTGGCGCCGAGGCCGTTCCGCAGCTCCTCGCCGATCAGTCCGCCTTCGGGGTCCCCCGGGTCCAGGGGTCGGCCGTCGACCAGGATCTCGAAATCGGAGAACTCCTGCTCGCCTTCGAGGTCCACCCCCACCACGGACATGTTCACCGTCGCGTTGCCCGCGGTGCCGAGCCCGGAAAAGGTGAGGCGGTGCGTCACCGTGGCGACGCCCGGCAGCTCGGCGATGCGCTCCTCCACCTCCTCCGGTCCGGTGATCAGGACGGATTCCAGGTCCGATACCCGCTTCTCCCAGTATCCCTCCGCGTAGATCTGGAGATGGCCGAGCTGGGTGCGGATGGTGTTCTCCCTCAGGCCCTCGAAGGAGAACTCGATGAAGCCGCCGAAGCAGGCCATGGCCGCGAAGCCCACCACGATCGAGAAGACCGTGATGGTGGTCCGCCGTGCGTTGCGGAAGATGTTCCTGAGCGACAGGAAAACGAGATCAGGCATGAGCGGAATCCTCGTGGCGGGTCACCCCCAGGGGCTCGTCGTCGACCTTTCCTTCCGCCAGGGACAGGCGCCGCCCGGCGTAGGACACGACCGTCGGATCATGGGTGGAGAACACGAAGGTCACCCTGCCGTCGCGGTTCAGCGAGGCGAAGAGGTCCATGATCTCCAGCGCCGTTTTCCGATCCAGGTTGCCGGTGGGCTCGTCCGCCAGCAGGATCTTCGGCTCGCAGGCCAGCGCCCGGGCGATGGCGACCCGCTGGCGCTGCCCGCCGGAGAGCCGGCCCGGGGTACGGTGCATGTGCTCGGCGAGCCCGACCCGGGTGAGGAGCTCCCTCGACCGCGCCACGCGCCGGCGGCGTTCCACCCCCTTGAGAAAGAGCGGCCAGGCCACGTTCTCCACCGCGGTCAGCACCGGGATGAGGTGGAACGACTGGAAGACGAATCCGAGCTTCTCGTTCCTGAGGTTGGCGAGCGCCCGGTCGCTACGGCCGGCGAGGTCCACGCCGTCGATCCGGACGGCGCCGGAATCCGGGTGGTCGAGGGCGCCCATCAGGTTGAGCAGGGTGCTCTTGCCGCTTCCGGAAGGACCGGCCACCACCGCGAACTCGCCTTCCTCGACGTCGAGGTCGACCTCGCGCAGCACCTGCAGCCGGGTATCGGCCGAGGGGTACGACTTGGACACTGCCCTGAGGGAGATGATGTCCATCGCGCTCACTCCCCTTCGGAGAGCGCGCGGGCGTGATCGAGGCGCTCGGCCCACGGGCCGGCGTCCGGAGCACGGTCTTGCAGCTCTTCGTAGATCCGGATCATCATGCGGGCGAGCATCGGTGACGGCGCTTCCCGGTAGATCTCGTCGAGAGCCAGCATGTCCTCGAGCGCCTCGTCGGCCCGGCCGAACAGCTTCGGCAAGCTGGAATTCACGTAGGCGCGAATCATGCGCACGGGGAACCCCCGGGGCGCCGCGTCCAGCGCGCTGTCCAGATGGCGCAGGCCGCGATTGGCGTAGCGCATCTTGTTGACGACACTTGATGCGTCGCGTCCCATCAACGCGTAGGCACTGCCGAGATAGGCCCGGGCCTCGGCGTCTTCCGGGAATCGTTTCAGGTAGCGTTCAAGCGTCTCGACGGCCCTTTCGGCCGCGCTCTCGTCCCCCTCCCGGGCCGTGTCGTGGAGTGCGATCCCCTCCTCCCGCAACGCCTTGAACTCGGGTGGCGGCTCCCCCTCGGCGGCATGGGCGGACGGCGCGGCCGCCAGCGTGACGATCGGCAGGGCCGGGACGCCGGCCAGGGAGAGCGCGGCGGCGAAGACGTACGCGCGATGTGTGGGCTTCATGTCTCGTCCTCCTCCGGTGCAATGACGGCAAGGCTCAGATCTCCGGATGCAACCACTCCGGCCGCGGTCCGCGCGTTCGCCTTGAACCGCAGCATGTCCCCCGCCATCCGGACGAAGCGCAGATCCATGCGCAACCGGTCGCCCGGCACCACCGGCCTGCGGAACTTCAGGTTCAGGCCGATGCAGAAGAGCTGCCGATCGGCTCCGCTCCCGTCGCCGGCCGCGGGGGCGCCGCTCGCGCCGTCCGCCCCGGCGGATCGGCCCACGAACGCCGAGGTCTGCATCAGGGCCTCGGCGATCAGCGCCCCGGGCAGGACCGAGCGCTGCGGAAAGTGTCCCTGGAAGCAGGGTTCGTTGGCGGTGACGTTCTTGACCCCGATCGCATACCCCGGTCCGCTCTCCTCGATGCGATCCACCATCAGGAAGGGATAGCGATGCGGCAGGCGCCGCTTGATGGCCTCGATGTCGTATCTGCCTGGACTGGATCCAGTCATGCGGTCTCTCCTTTTCACGTCCGTGCTCGCACAGGGATGGGGCGAGCCCGTTCGCTCACCCCGGAATCGTCGGCCAGCTCCATGACCACGCTGCAATTCGACCCGCCGAAGCCGAGGGTATTCGAGAGCACGTGTCTCGGATTCCCGGGGCGCGCCTCGGCGGAACAGGCCACCGGACCGCGCGGGTCCGGCTCCTCGAAGTGGACGGTCGGGGGAATGTAGCCGCCGCGCCGGGCCGCGACCGCCGCCGCCGCGTTCATCGCTCCCGCGGCGCCGAGGGTGTGTCCGATCATCGACTTGATCGACGCGCAGGGGATCTCCGCGCCGCGTGGCCCGAACACGTTGCGCAACGCCCGGGCCTCGGTCTGGTCGTTGAGCACCGTGCCCGTCCCGTGGGCGCAGATCAAATCCACGCCGGCCGGGGTCAGGCCGGCCATCTCGATTGCTCGTTGCATGCACGCGGCCGGCCCTGCCGCGGTCGGGTCGGGCGCGGTCATGCTGCGGGCGTCGGAGACCAGCCCGTAGCCGCGGATTGCCGCGAGGGCCCGTGCGCTGCGCCGGGCCGCGAAATCGTCGGCTTCCACGATCAGCACCGCGCTCCCTTCGCCGAGGACGAGGCCGTCGCGGTTGCGATCGAAGGGGCGGCAGATGCCGGGGGTGACGTTGCGCATCACGCTGAAGCCCGAGCAGGAGATCAGGGACAAGGGATCGAAGCCCCCGGCGATGACCACGTCCGCCTTGTCCGCCCGCACCAGATCGCAGGCGACGGCCAGCGCGAGGTTGGATGACGTGCACGCGGTCGAGAACACCAGGTTGGGTCCGAGAAAGCCGGATTCGATGCACATGCGGTAGCCCGGCGCGTGCATCGAGTGGTCTCGCAACTGGGACGGGCGGCGGCGGCCCTCCCGGGCGGCGCGGTAGTACCGGAATCCGGTCACCGCTCCGCCCAGGGTGGACCCCATGACCACCGCACCCCGCATGGGCTCCACGCCGCGGAGATCGATCCCGGCCATGGCCACGGCCTGGTCGAAGGCGGCGAGAACGAGCTCGGAGCTGCGGTCCATCTTCCTCTTGTCCCGGCGTTCGTAGACCGGGCCCGGATCGAAGTCCGCCGCCTCGCAGGCTCGCGGGTTGCGCAGGCCGCCGGCGTCGAAGCCGACGATCGGCCGCTGACCGCACCGGCCCGCGCGCATGGCCTCGACGAACGACTCGAAATCGTTCGCGATCGCGTTGACCAGCCCCACGCCGGTCACCAGCACCTCCCGCGACCTCATCCGGGGAATCATCGGCAATCCTCCCTTGAACCGGCCGCCGCGGCCGTCCGTACCGCGCGGCGTAGCGCACATGGAGCCGGCGCGCTCATGAAGCGCCCTGCCCCGGGGAATGCCGGCACCGTCTTCACCATGCTGCCCTCCTGATCAGAATAGCGCCGAACATCCCGTTCAGGCCGATGCCGGTGCACAGGATCGATCCGACGTCGCCGGCGGGGGTCCCGGCCGCGTCCAGGGAAACGGGAACCCGGCCCCGGCGGAGCATCTCCACCGCCAGTGCGACGTCGAACATCGCCGCGGCCCCCATCGCATGCCCGATGTCGCCCTTGGTGGACGCCACCGGCGGCGTGGCGTCCCCGAAGACCGATCGGAAGGCCGCGGCCTCCAGGCGATCGTCGACCTCGGTGTTGGCGGTGGACGAGAGGATCATGTCCACGTCGCCCGGAGACGCCTCGGCATCGGCGAGACACCCGTGCATCGCGGCGATCAGTCCGCGGCCGTCCTGCGCCGGCCGGACCAGCTTCCAGGCGTCGTTGGTCGAGGCGGCGCCGGCCATCTCGGCCAGGGTGAGCGCACCCCGGGCCACGGCATCGTCTCCGCGCTCGAGGATCAGCGCCGCTGCGCCCTCCGACGCGACCGCCCCCCGTGCGGGGCGGGACGGCGACCGCCCATCCACCGCGCCGGCCGGCCGGTGCCATCTCACCACCCGCAAGGCGGACTGCACGGCCCCGCACAGCTCGTCGGCGCAGAGCGCGATCACCGCATCGACGCCGGGCTGCGCGAGCAGCATCTGTGCCTGGTAGAGCACCGTCGGACCGCAGACGCTGGCGGCCAGGACCTGGATCGGTCCCTTCAGCCCGAACTGGATGCTTGCCAGGCTGGCGGGGGCGTTGAAGACGGATTCCTGGAAGGCCCGAGGCTTCACCGCGGCGGGGCCGTGGTCGATCAGGTCGTCGTAGATCTCCTGGGTGGTGGCGCCGGGACCGTGCGAGGTGCCGTAGACGATGCCGACGGCCCGGTCGGGCGCCCCCTTGCCGAGGGGAAGGTCGGCCTGTTTCAGCGCCAGGTGCACCGCCGCGATCGCGAACTGCGACACCAGCGACATCCTCGAATTCCGGCCCGATTGCAGCATGCGCCGCAGATCCGGCTTCACCGCCTCGGCGCAGGGAAGCGTGGCGGGGTAGCGCGTGCACGGGGCGAACTTCGTCTTGCCGGCGCCGATGGAGTCCCACAGCGCCCCGGCGCCGATCCCGAACGATCCGATGACGCCGGCGCCGGTGATCACGACGCGCCGAGCGAGATCCGGTGCCATTTCGCCAGCTCCTGGAGGGTGGGGTTGTCCGTTGTTTCGGAAAGTCGTTTCCAGGATCGGAGCGCGTCTTCGTCCTCTCCGATCTCCTCCATCGCACGGGCCCGCGAGAGGTGGTACTTCTCACGCCAGCTCCGGGAACGCAGGACCTCCGCATGTTCGGGATTGCTGTCCGGATCGCGGGTCCAGGCGCGCAGCCTGTCGAAGTCCGCGAGGCCCTCGTCGCCGCCGCCGAACACCGGCGGCATCGCAAGATAGGTGGATCCGCGGATGAGCCGGATGACCGGATCGTCCGGCGCGGCGCCCACCGCCGAGTCCAGATCGGAGAAGGCCGCCTTCACGTGGTAGAGCCGGACGAAGCCGGGGCCCGGAATGATCTGCCACAGCCCCTTGACCGGATAGTCGCGGGCCATCAGCGCATGGGCGGAGCCCCGCCACGCACGGGCAAGCGCGAAGCCCGGATCGTTCTCGAGCACCTTGTCGAAGGCGTCGATGGCCGCGTTGGACCACACCGGATCCCGGGTCGCGGACGCCAGGTTGAAGGCCGCCAGTCCGGCCGAGAAAGGATCGCCGTCCGGGCCGGACTCCTCGTTCCAGAGCGCCTCGTGCTCGGTGATGGTCTCGGCTCGCCAGGCCTGCTCGGCCTTCTCCAGGCCGTCGATCTCCCCGGCCGGGACGATTGGCTCGACCACCGGCGTCACGGGGGTGCAGCCGGACGCCAGGAGGCCATATCCCGCCGCCGCCACGCCCGCCGCCAGCCAGGTCCCGAGAAGGGTGCGGCCGATCGTGCGGCCTTCAGGCTTTCGCATTCTCGATCTCCTCCGGATTGCGTTTCGGACAAAGGAAGGCGTCCACCATCTCCCGGATGACGAGGTGCTTGAAGAAGCGCTCCATCACGTAGGGGGCCAGGACGCCGTGCACGTCGGCGGCGGTGCCGCGCGGACTGTCCGCGCGCACCATGGCAGCCAGATCCATCATCATCGGCAGGACCTCGAGCCCGTATCCCGTCGAGTGATCGGCCTTCGACACGTACCGCTTGTCGTGAAGCGCCCTGAAGCCGATCTTTTCGTACATCGCGGCCTGGAACTCGAAGGAATCGTTGAAGACGAAGTGGACGCGCCTCTCGGCCGCCGCCTCGACCACGCATTTGAAGAGCCCCCTCAGAAGCGACGGGCTGATGCGGTAGCGCCGGAGCACACCGAGTCGGCCGACCTCCGCCACCGTCCCCGCGCGGCGCCACGGGTCCAGATCGAGCTGCGCTTCACCCTCGATGGGCAGGCCACGCCGCTTGTGGTCGAGGAAGAGACAGATCCCCCCCACGGGCCGGCCGCCGGAAAACGCGAGAAACGGCAGGAGCTCGCCTTGCCGCTTGTGGTTGGAAGCCCGGTGCTCGCGGACGATCGCCGCGGCATCGATCTTCCGGCGCGGGCCGAGCGCGCTCTGCAGGTCGGCCCTGTATGCCTCGGCGATGACGTTGTAGAAGGCTTCCCGGTCCTCCCGGCTCACCGCCTCGCGGAAGGAGTAGCCTTCGAACTCGAACCGGGAAGGACGCCCGTATCCCGGCCCCATCGAGACGAAGTTCAGCCATATCGTGGCGAACGCCCCCAGCGCCATCAGGCCCAACGGAACGTAGAGGAATCCCGGGCCCGGGATCAGGGTCAGCGCGGCGAGGCCGGCCGCGAGATGCAACCCTCCCCATACCAGGGAGGTCATGCGGTGCAGCGGCATGAAACCGGCCTCTCCCACGTGGATGGCGGTGAACGGCCGACCCGCCGCCAGCAACACGAAGATCAGCGCCGCCAGGGTCCAATGGACCGTCGGGGAGAACCAGACCATCCAGGACGGGTCGCCGCCCCGGTGGAAGGCGAACGCGAAGAACAGGTAGAGCACGGTCATGACCAGAGTGACCGGAGAGGCCGCCCCGAGCCGCCGCTCGTACGCCCACAGACCGGCGTAGAGGGAGGCGGCGACGAGCGGCGCAACCGCCAGGGGCGTGAAGTACAGTGCGACGATCGCCACCACCATCACGACGAGACTGGCCAGCATCAGCCTGACCGACGCGACCCTCCTCGCAACCGCATCCGCCGTCCGGGTGTCCATGACGATCCCTTCAGCCGAGGTTGTCGGTGATGGAGCGGCCGAGGAACGCCGGGGCGGACACGGTCCTGCCGGCCCGCCGGTCCGCGCCCACCGCACAGGACAGGCCGGGCATTCCCAGATCCTCGGCGAGGTAGGCGAGAGCGACGCAGCGGTCGAGGGTCTCCGAGTGGAAGGCGGACTGGATGCGCCCGATGTCGCAGTCTTCGATGAAGACCGGTTGCCCCCGCAGATCCGCGGCGTCTCCGTCGATGATCATCAGTACGCACTTGCGATCGATCGCGTGCTTCCTGCGCTCCAGCACCCCGGCCGAGCGCAGGTTCTCCTTGCGGAAATCGATCATCCAGTGCAGTCCGGCCTCGAAGACGGAGACCTCCGGCGGGATGTCCCGTTTCCGGCTCACGGTGCCCATCTCGGCCATCATGACCGGGAACGCGTCCTCCCCCACCATCAGCGCGTCGCCGCCTCCGGCCTGCTTGAGTGCGTCGATCACCGCCTGCTTGCGGGCGGCCGCGCCGAACAGGTGCAGCTCGTACTCCCCGAAGTACCCGATCCGCGCGGCCAGGACCGCGGGGTCGCCGAGCGGCAGCACGTTGAGAAATGCGATGGAGTGGACGTCGTCCCCGAACGCCTTCCAGGCGACCTTCTCGGCCTCCGGCCCGATCAGGGCGAGGGCGAACGTCTCGTCGCGGATGTCCCGCAGCATGGCGTCGCGGCCGGAGGCGCTCTCCTCGAGGGCGAACCGGACAGCCTCCCGGTCGGCGGGCTCGCCGACGATCCGGAAGCCGTCTTCGAGGGCGATCACCCAGACGATGGCGTCCACCCCTCCGGCCGGCGACGGGATCAGGGTGTTCGCGGCCCGCCCTTCGAAGAGATCCCGGACGTTGCAGCCGACGACGTCATCCAGCGCGTCGCATGCTTCCGGACCCGACAGATCGAAACGGGTCCATTCCTGCAGATCGGCCAGCCCCGCATCGCTGCGCAGGCGTCGATAGTCGGTCATCACACGTTCTCCTCTCGGGTTTGACGGGACAGGATCAAGTCCACGATCGAGTTGACGGAACGGATCTCCTGCATGTCGCCGTCCTCGACGCGGATACCGAACTCGCCTTCGACGGCGACCACGATCTCGAGCGCATCCACGGAGTCGAGACCCAGCCCCACCCCGAAGAGCAGGCAATCGTCCGGGATCTCGTCGATCTGCCGGTCGAGGTCGAGGCGCTCGACCAGGGTCTTCTTGAGACGGTGTGTGAGTTCCTTGCGCCGCCCGGCGTAGGCGCGCGCTTCCACAAGCGTATTGATCATCAGACGTAACTCCCTCCACTGATGTTGATGGTGGTACCGGTGACGAAGGTCGAGAGATCGGAGCCCAGGAAGACACAGGGGCCGGCCACCTCCTCCGGCCGTCCCACCCGCTGGAGCGGGATGGCCCGCCGGAGCTCCTGCTTCGCGGCCGGCGGCATGCGCCTGGACATTTCGGTGTCGATCACGCCGACGAGCAACGCATTGGCGAGCACGTTGAACTTGCCCGCCTCGCGGGCGAGCGATTTCGTGAAGCCCACGATCCCGGCCTTCGCCGCGGCGTAGTTGCATTGCCCCGGCCGTCCGGCCAGGGCGGCGACGGAGCTGATGGAGATGATCCGGCCGCTACGCTGCTTCACCATCTCCCGGACCGCTTCGCGCGAACACTGGTAGACGCCGCGCAGGTTGACGGCGAGCACCTCGTCGAACTCCCTCTCGGCCATCATGATCAGCGGCTTGTCGCGAACGATCCCGGCGTTGTTGATCAGGACGTCCAGCTTTCCGAACGTCGCCACCGCCTTCTCCACCAGGGCCCTGGCGGTCGCCGCCTCGGTGACCGAGCCGGGCACGGTGACGCAGCCTGCGCCCAGCCCCCGGACCTCCGCCGCGGTCCCGGACAGCGCATCGGAGGCGCGGGAGGCGTTGAGCACCAGGGACGCCCCCTGCTTCGCGTACTCCAGGGCGATGTAGCGGCCGATCCCGCGCGAGGCGCCGGTGACGATTGCCGATTTGCCTTCGAGCAGCCTCATGGGACGATCTCCTGCCCGCACCCCGGTGCGTCCGCGCGGACCCGTTCGAAGATGCCCCGGACGTCGTCGGGATAGAGGATCGGTTGGCCGCTGAACCGATCCAGGCATACGAGCTCGGCCCGCACGGTGCAGACCAGGGTCCCCCCGCGGCGGATTCGGCTGACCCACATCGAGCTGGCGGCGCCGAGCCTCTCGACCGCGGTGCGGATGGTGAGGCAGTCGTCGAACAGCGCGGGCACGTGGAATTTCATGTGCGCCGACCGCAGCGCGAGTCCGAGACGGCGGTGTTCGAACATCCGGCGCAGATCGAGGCCCACCGCCCGCATGAGCTCGTTGCGGCCCCGCTCCGCCATCTCCAGGTAGCGGGGGTGGTAGACGTTGCCGGCGGCGTCGGTGTCACCGAAGATGACCCGGCAGGTGATGACCGCCGCGGAAGGCGCGGCGCAGTCGTGCGAAGTGGTGCGATCGTTCACTGCGTGTTCCT
Source organism: uncultured Gammaproteobacteria bacterium (assembly GCA_958295465.1). Lineage (GTDB taxonomy): Bacteria > Pseudomonadota > Gammaproteobacteria > HK1 > HK1 > HK1. The sequence continues at coordinate 3,185,164 of OY282353.1, read as the reverse complement.
CTCCAGGATGAAAGCGAAGCCGTCCCCGATCAGGTCGCAGCCGGCGGCCAGGACGTGGCGCGGTGAATCCTCGTCGCGCTCCAGGCTTGCCAGCGCGGTGGCCACGGCCATCACCGCGCCGCCGGAGGGGGCGAAGCCGAACACTTCGTCAGGCCGGACGATCGGCGGCGGCGCGTCTCCGAACACCGCCTTCAGGGCATGGCGGCAGGCGCGGCGCGTCGGCGCCACCCCTCGATCGAGCAGGCTGACGAGGCCGACCTGCGCGGAGGTGATCCCGGCCATGCGCTGGGCCGCGACGATCGCCCGGCGAAGGCCGCTGCCGTCGCGCGCCACCGAGAGATCGACGGGGTCCTGGAAGTGCGCCCAGCCGGCCAGGCGCGCGACCGGGCGCAGGCCCCGGTTCCGCGCGGCGGTGGCCCGCTCCAGGGCCAGCGCCGCCGCGAACTCCCCGAGCGCGCCGGCCCGGCCGCAACGCCGGTCGTCCGCTCCCCGTACCACGCCGGCGGACCGGTAGATCTTCAGCAGCCGCGGCGACAGCTCGTCCGCCGACACCAGGGCCACCCGGTCCTGGCGGCCGTTGCAGGCCAGATCCGCCGCGTAGGCCAGACCCGCCGCGGCGCCGCAAAGCGTGGCCGTGTATCCCGTGATCCCGAACGCCAGCGAGCACGCGCTGCCGGTGGCGTTCATCGTGGTCATCGGGAAGTAGTGCGCATTCGCGAGCGCGGGGTCGGCGAGCACGCTCTCCATGTACTTCTCCGTCGGCTTCTGGGCGGCGAAGACCACCCCGGCGATGAGCCCGGAACGAGGATCGTGGTCGTAGAACGCCCGGTTCCCGCCGAGGGCTTCGCCGAGGGCGGCGACGGCATAGCGCGTCGCCGGTGCGGTGCGGGCGAACCGCTTGAGATCGGGATGGGTGAAACGCAACCCCGGACAGTACGCGGCGCCGATGCCGCTCTCCGGGTCCTTGCGCGCCAGGGGATGGCCGGCTTCGAGGGCCGCGCGGAACCGCGCGACGCCCGCACCCGCGGCGCTCATGACGCCGGCCCCGGTCACCACCACCGCATCGCGCCGGACGGGACGTGGGCGCCGGGAAACGCGATCCCGATCCGCTCGCACGATCAGCGAGCTGTTGTTGCCGCCGAAGCCGAAGTTGTTGACCATGATGACGCCCGGCCTGCCCTTGCGCGGGACGTTGCGCACGTAGTCGAGCGGCGCGCATCCCTCGCGCACCGCGTCCATGCGCAGGCCATGCGGAACCACGCCGTCGCCGGCGAGCAGGAGGGAGGCGACCAGCTCCAGCACGCCGCTGGCCCCCAGCGTGTGGCCGATGAAGGACTTGATGGAGCTGATGGGCGTGGTGTCGCCGAACAGCCGGCGCAACGATCGGGATTCCGCCGCGTCGTTGGCTTCGGTCCCGGTGCCGTGTGCGTTGACGTAGTCGACGTCGGCGGCGGCCAGGCCGCCGTCTTCCAGCGCCGCGATCATCGCCTGCTCGCATCCGATGCCCTCGGGGTCCGGCGCGGTGGCATGCCACGCATCGCCGGAGAGCCCGTAGCCCAGGACCGCGGCCAGCGGTGGCCCGCATCCGGGCATCTCCAGATCCCCGCGCTTGAGCACGACGATTCCGGCGCCTTCCCCGAGATTGAGGCCGGCGGGGTTGGAAAACGGAGCGGTCTTGTCGCGGGAGATGACCCGCAGGGCGTTGAATCCCGCCATGACCGAGAGGGACACCGTGTCCGAGCCGCCGGCGACCACCAGATCCAGCTCGCCCCTGCGGATCAGGTCGGCGCCGATGCCCACCGCGGTGTTGGAGCTGGCGCAGGCCGAGGAGATGGTCATCACACGGCCCCGGGCGCCGCTCATGCGCTTGATGATCGAGGTGCAGTGGGAGACCAGGGTCGCCGCGACGATCCGGGGGCGGATCCGCTCCCATTGCTTGCGCAGGACGTGCTGCGCCAGCTCCTCGGTGCGCACGAGGCCGCTGTGGGAGCTGCCCAGGCACACCCCGACCCGTTCCGGATCGAGGTCCCGCACGTCCACCCCCGCCTGGCGGATCGCCTCGCGGTACGCCTCGACGGTCAGGAGGGTGGCGCGATCCATCCACGACCGCGCATGCGCATCGATCTCGACCGGAACGTCGTCGCCGAAGCTGCTGGCCAGCTCGCCGATGAAGCGGCAGGCGTCGAAGTGGGTCACCTTCGCGATGGAGTCGCGGCTCTCGAGCAGGGCCTGCCTCATCTCGATGCAGTTGCGCCCCAATGGAGAGAAGGCTCCCATTCCGATGACCACGGCCTCGTGGCTCTGGCCCGCGGCGAAGCACACAGGCTTCGCTCCGTCGCCGGGCATGCATTCACGCGCGCCCGCCGTCATGGGCAGGTTTCGTTCGCCTGGTCCCCGTCCCGGCTCTCCATTCCTGCCGGCGCCTTCTCCGGCGCCGGGCGCGGGAACCCGGAGGCGAACCGCAGGGGCGTATCGTTCGAAGCGGTCGTTCAACGCAGGAATCCTCCGTCGACACGCTGGACCGTGCCGTTGCAGTACGAAGAGGCGCCGGAGGCGAGGAACCAGACCGCCTCGGCGACCTCGTCGGGGTCTCCCATCCGGGGCGACGCGCTCGCACCGAGCACGTGCTCGTACATGGCCGGATCGAGGGCTTCGACCATCCCGGTGCGGATGAACCCGGGCGCGAGCGCGTTGGCCCTCACCCCGCGGGGACCGAAATGCCGCGCGACGAGCCTCGCCGCCCCGATCAGGCCGCCCTTGGTGGCCGCGTAGGGGACCTGGCCTTCCTTGCCGGCCACCCCCGCCATCGACGCCATCATCACCACCGCGCCGCCACGCCCTGCCCGCGCCGAGTCGATGAGCCAGGGTGCGGCATGGAGCGCCAGCGCGACGGGGGCGGCGAGGTTCCCTCGCACCAGGCCGGCGTAGCTCGCGGGCGGCATGGCCGCGAAAGCGCCGTCGTGCGTGCCGCCGGCGTTGTTGATCAGGACGTCCAGGCCGCCGTAGCGGGCCACCACCCTGGCGATGACCGTACGGCAGGCCTGCAGGTCGCCGAGGTCCGCCCGGATCATCTCCGCCTCGATGCGCGCGTCCGCGAGCAGATCCCGGACTTCGCGGGCCGCGGACTCATCGGCGCGGTAGACGAGGGCGAGCCGGCAGCCCGCGCGCGCGAACCTCTGCGTGATCGCCCGCCCGATGCCGCGGGTCGCACCCGTGATCAGAACGATGTTGGCGGTATTCATGATCAGGCCGTCATCTCCATCACGCCGTTGCCGAGGCACAGGACGCTGCCGTTGGCCGTCGGATCGCCGTCGAGCATGGAAAGGATGAACCGGGCATAGCCACCGACCCCGACCGGGCGATAGCGCAACGCGTAAACCTTCAATTGTTCCCGGTGGGTGCGCCACGCGGACCGCTCCACCATCTCCCGCGGGGGCTGGCAGACGAACATGGTGAAGCCGAGGCCCATCCGCCCGTACTCCTTGGCCATGGACTTCAGGGCCGCGGCCCGTGCCTGGTTGGCGATGGGGGTCTGGGGGAGTTCCAGGATCCCGGCCGCGAAGTCGTCGATGCACAGCGCCAGCACGTACCCTCGGCCGGCCGGCATCATGGCGCGGATCGCCGCCCGGCAATCCGCGAGGAACGCCATCGTCTGGCGGTGGAGCTCCGCGGCGAACTCCGCCGCCGCATCGGGCGCGGCCAGCGCCTTTCCCACGAAGGCGGATTCGTCCAGGCAGGGCTCGGTCAACACGACGCCATGCGGCGCCGCTCCGGCCAGGGCACAGGCGAGACCACCACCGGCCGAGGCGTCCAGGACGCACCCTCCCCGCTCCCGCCAGCCCGCGGCCAGGGATTCGCCCAGCACCGTGCCCATCCGGTCGAAGGCAAGAATGCGCGTGGACATCGGTCGTCTCTCCGCCCGTTCAGGCAAGGCTCAGGAATCGGTCGCGGGGCCGACGGCCCGCTCCGCGACGGCCCCGGCGGGGGGCGTGTTCCCGGCAGTCCCATTGGAGGACGGGTTCCCGGCGACCCCGCGCCGCGACAGGTCTTCCACCATCCTGGCGAGTCGTCCGACGGTGGCGCAGTGCTCCTCCATGAACGCCTGGTCGACGTTGGAGAGGGACAGCCCGAACTCGCGCTGCACCCCGGCGAGGATCTCCAGTCCGTCGATGGAGTCGAGGTTCAGGCCATCCTCTTCGAAGAGGAGGACGTCGTCCGTGACGTCGGCAAGAGCGATGCCGATCTCGTCGAGCTCCAGCCCCTCGTAGATGACCTTCAGGCGAATGTGGTCCGCGATTTCCGAACGGGTCTTGCAGGTCTCCACTCTCTGTGCCTCCCTCATGAAAGGATTGCCGCCGCGAGCGCATCCGGGGCGGGTTCCGCCGTCGCATCGCGCCTGCCGTTTTCCATTGTTCGAGTCCGGGCCATGCCTCTTGCGCTCCGTCGGCGGTCGATCCTCGTTCACGAGCCCCTGCGGGCTCCTCTCTCGTCCTCCGGGGCCGCCCCCCGGAGTGACGTGCATCGTGACCCCACCGGAGGCGCGCGAAAATCGCCTTGGCGCACCGCCTTTGTCGGCGCAGGGCGCGTCGTTTGAAGGACGACGGCCCGCCCCCACCGGATGACCGGCGTCCTCCCGCATCCCGTCGCGAACACGCAGGCATCAACCGCGCCCGCGGCGCCGGGAGAGGGTGTGGAACCGGCAGGAAGGAACTCGCCAACACCGGCGCGTTGCGCCTGACGACGCTCCCGCGGTTCCTGGAAATACCCGCCGACCGCGGCAGTTACGCCATCAGTACGGCGAGTCGGAGCAGTACGGTGCGAGGCGACCGATGACGACGGAAATGCTGCTCCGGGCGGCCAGGCGCCCAGGACTGAAGGCAGGGATCGTCAGGAGCGCGTGGCGGAAACTCGGCGCGACGTCCCTGCCCGCGGTCACGGAGTTCAAGGATGGAAGCTTCGTCCCGATCGGTGGCATCAGGGACGGCGTTTTCCCGGTTCAGGAACCGCGCGAAAGCTGGATCGGCAGGGTGGGTGAGCCAAGCTGATTTCGAGGGACGCGGGTGAACCGCCATATCAGGCAGACCGACCGGGTGTGGCGTTGTTGTCGTGTGGGGAGGGTTGGCACAACAACCATCACGCGAACCCGAGGGCATGGAGTTACCGGGATCGGTGGTGGGAGTGGGATCCTAGGAGTCTGCGCCGCAGAAAATAGGGGCGACGCATGCGTCGCCCCTACTCCAGTCGCATCGTTTTCTGCGGCGCAGACTCCTGGCCAGCGCCTGCATGCCGTCCATGCCGCCGATGTGGTCGCCGTCGATAAAAACACGCCACCATCTCAAGACGACGCGATTCCGAGTTTGGCGTCCAGCGCGCCGGCCCTGGCCAGCGCCTGCATGCCGTCCATGCCGCCGATGTGACCGCCGTCGATGAAGATCTGGGGGACGGTGCGCCGGCCGTTCGAACGTTCGATCATGGCGTTCAGCGCCGCCTCGTCTTCGTCGACGCGAAACTCGGCGAACGCCACGCCCTTCCCTTCCAGCACCCGTTTGGCCCGGCGGCAGAAGGAGCAGCCCGACCTGGTGTAGATCTCCACCTTCGCGGTGGCGGCGGGCCGCGGACCGGCGGCGGCGCCCGCAGCAGCGCGGGCGCCGGCCTCGCCCAGCAGCTCCTCGGTGCTGAAGTCCCGGCCGCCGAGCAGCTCGTCCTCGACCGGCACGTAGAGGCTTTCGTGGATCGAGTTGTACATGCGCCAGAACCCCACCACGCAGGCCAGCTCGATCACCTGGGGCGGGGTCAGCGCCTCCGTCAGGCGGGTGATGACCGCCTGGGGCACGTCCGAAGGGTCCCGCGTGGCCGCGCGCGCGAAGGCGAAGCAGGCCGCCTCCGCCGGGTCGTCCGGTTCGAATTCGGGATCGAGCAGCGCCCGGACGTCTTCGTCGGAATAGCCCCAGCCTTCGCCGTCCCCGTCCGGATCGCCCTTCAGCGTGTTGGCGTTGTGGGCGACGCAGTAGGGACTGTGGTTGAGCGCGCTGCAGACCGCGGCGACACGCCGCTTGAGGCCGTCATCGAGGTGGCCGGAGGCATCGCGCATGACCGTGTTGTTGAGCTCGATGAGGCATTTCAGGATCTGCGGGCGGTGCATGTAGAGCTTCAACGCATTGGGCAGGAAGCCCATCCGTTGCGCGTAGCTTTCGATCGCGGATCCGAGCGCGGCGGGCAGGTCCGCCGGGTCGGCATAGGGGATGATCGGGTCGGATTCCAGGCCGGTCTGTTCGGTCATGGCGCACCTCCTTCGGGTCGTCTCGAACATGCCGAGGGTTGTCTCGAGCGTGCTGATGCAGCGGCTCCGGCGACGGCGCCGCCGATGTTGCGGCGTGCCGAAGGTCGTCTCGGGCGTGCTGATGCAGGGCGCCGATGCAAGGTACCGATCCAGTGACGTCGTCCTCGCTCACCATCGTCGCCGACTCCGATCCGGCGCGCTAATCCAGGTAGTCGGCCAGATCGACCTTGCCCCAGTCCTTCGGCCAGGCGCGGTCGAAATCCGAGGGGTCGTGCCGGGGCTTGCGGGTCGCGTCGATGCCGATCTTGCCCACGACCCGGTGCGGGTAGACGCCTTCCACCGGCTCGCCTGAAGGGTCGCCGAAGTTGCAGCGGGTGTTGGGCACGATGAAGACGTCGCGCGCCGGATCGACCCGTGAGGCGATGGCGAAGTAGACGTCCGCGGGGTCGTCCACGTCGGTGTCGGGGCTGACCGCCACCACCATCTTGGTGTTCAGCCACGGCGCGCCCATGCACTGCATCAGCGCATCGTTGACGAAGCCCTGGCGGGGATACTCGATCTTGATGATGCACGACACCGCCGCGCCCCAGGTGGGGAAGCGCACGTCGTGCACCTCCAGGCCCATTTCGGTCAGGCGGTTGTACAGCACCGCCTCGTGGCACAGCCGCGGCAGGACCTGGTGGTCGGTCTCGGGCACCACCTGGTGGTTGCGGTAGATGGGCCGGTCGGCGCGCATGGTGATCGCGGTGACCCGCAGCTCCGGCAGCTTCTGCTTCTTCGGCAGCGCGTACATCGTCGGCGCGATGATCTCCTCCTCGTCGAACAGATCCTCCAGGTTGACCTCGCCCTCGACGATGATCTCCGCGTGGGCCGGCACGGTCAGGTCGATGGTCTCGCACGGGACCATCTCGACGTCCATGTCCATGATGGTGCCGACCATCTCCATCTCTCCCCACATGTCCATGTGCAGGCCGGAGAAGTTGGCCATGATCTCGTAGGCCGGATGCAGCCCGAAGCAGAGTGCGATGGGCATGGTCCTGCGCCCCATGCGGCGGTGCTTCGCCATGACGATCTGCGTATGCGGGGTGATGAAGCTGGCGAGCCCCCGGCGCGGCCCCACCGGATTGGTGCCGGCGTGGGATGAATTGTAGAACCCGGTCTCCGGGTCCTTCACGATGTTCATCGCGGTGATGTAGGGGTACTTCTCGAAGTCGGTGTGAAACGGCACCGGCAGCTTCGTGAGGTCCGCCTCCTCGCCGACGAGCTTCACCTCCTTGACCGGCCCGGTCTCCACCGTCACCAGCCCCCGCGGCGGCAGCCGCAATCTCCGCGCGAGCGTCGGCAGGTACTCCCCGGTCGTGACCCCGAGGGCGCGCGCCTGCATCCAGCGATGCTTGACCAGGATGTCGCACATGCGGAAGCCGGGATATTCCACGATGTTCTCGAACAGGATCGGCCGCTCGCTCTGGGCCGACAGGGCGCCGACGTGATCGATGCTCACCGGCTTGCGGACGACCGTCACCGCGTCGCGGTTGGCGTCGAGGAATCCGCGCAGATCCCGGGGTCGGTTGGTGCCGGGCGGGGAATCGGCGCCGGCCGGGGAAGCGCTGCCGGTCGGGAGACCGCCGCTGGCCGGGGCATCGCCGCCGGTTGGGGAATCGGTGGCATTCCGGCCTCGTGGCTGGTTCATGCGTTCCTCCGATTCGTTGCGTTCATTGCGCGGCGATTGCCGGGACGCTGTGCCAACGAACGTGAACGTCGCCTCGCATTGCTCCGTTGCCCCGTGGCCGGGCGCAGAGCCTTCCTTCGCACGGCGTCCGGCAGCCGCCGCGCGGCGGATCTCGGGGGAAGGACGGTCAAGTCCATGGCTGGGAAGGGAGAACCGATCAGAGGCGATGCTACACCCGAACCCCCGCATGTGATACCCGTGCAGGTGAAGGATGCAAACGCGGGCCTGCCCGTGGAACAGATCCCCGATGACGTCGTCGAGCCGGCCCTCCAGCCCTTCGAACGCGAGATCGTTCAGGAACTGCCACCGCCATAGCAGTAGCAGTCGCCGGTCGGCATCGTTCATCAGCCGCGCATCGTCGCAAACCACGTTCCGGTTGCGCCCGATGACGGCGATCCGGTGCTTCACGATCTCCATTCCCCGTTCGTCCGTGAGAAGAAATCCGTCCGCGGCAGCGAGACACGGCAACAACTGGCTGCGCCGCTCGACTCCGCGGATCCGCATGGCTTGCGAGGCCTCGCGCCCGATCCTCGACTGCGGGCGAACATCGTCAGGGGGTGGCCGCCGATCCGCTTGCCGGGAGGGCCGTACGCTCGTTCCGGACCGTCGCCGTAGAGCCGCTATACTGTACTGTGTGGGGAGTCCCCTCTGCCGCCGGACCGAGGAGCTACATGGATTGCAGGATCATGGAAGCGCGTGCGGCCCGGTGGGCCGCTCTGGCCGTCGCCGTATCGATCATCCTTGCCGGGTGTGTTTCCGGCCGGCCCCCGGACCTCGACCCGCGTCTTGCCGCCGCCACCGCCGCGTTCGGCGGCCGGTTCCAGTACATGTACGTCCCGAGCGAGGGCAGACTTGCCGACGAGGCGCTCCTCGCGATGTGGCGGACCGCCGGTCCCGGAAAGATGGCCCGCGACCTCGCCTCGATGATGGCGGAAGCGGAAACGTTGCAGGCGCGGATCATGGTGACCGGACCCGCGGGCGCGAAGACGCTCCGGGTGGTGCTCGATGCGCTCTCGTTCTACGAAGGCCGGCAGATCCCCCACCTGGAACTGCTCTATCTCGGAGAGCCGTCCCACGAAGTCCAGCTCGCGCGCGAACTCTCCAAGGTCGGTGCGGTGCTGCGCTTCAAGTCCTATCGGGAATGATCGGGTGCGGAGCCGGCCTCCGGACACCTCGTCTGTGATGCGGCGACAGCCCGCCCGGGCCGCGGGGACCGGCGCGTCCGGGCTCCCGGCCCCGTCGTCGCGCCGCCTCCCGAGTGGAACCCGGACAGGCCGCGGATCCGCACAACGCCGCGCCCCCGCGATGGCCTGATCCATGATCGAGTGGATGCAAGGCGCGGAATGACGCCTGCTCCGCCGCCACGGGTGGAAGGGTTGCAGGCGGACCGGGCATGACGGATGCCCGGAGCTTCCTCCTCCCGGCATGGTCACCGCATCTCGATCAGCCCTACCGCATGCGCCGCGATCCCCTCGCCGCGTCCGCAGAAGCCCATTCCCTCGGTGGTCGTCGCCTTGACGTTGACCCCACCGGTGGAGATACCGAGATCGGAGGCAAGGCGCACGCGCATCTCGCCGAGGTGCGGCGCGAGCCGCGGCGCCTGCGCGATGACCGTGGCGTCGGCGTTCACGACCCTGAACCCTCGATCGTCGAGAAGAGCAACGACCCGGCGGAGCAGGATCCGGCTGTCGATCCCGGCGAATTCCGGGCTCGTCTCCGGAAAGTGCCGGCCGATGTCGCCGAGCCCCGCCGCGCCGAGCAGCGCATCGCACAGGGCATGAACGACGACGTCGCCGTCGGAGTGGGCGGCGAGCCCCCGGTCGAACTCGATGGCGACCCCGCCGAGTACCAGCTTCGCACCGGGAGCGAACCGGTGGGCGTCGTACCCGTGACCGATCCGGATCACGATGCGGGCGCTTTCGCGGCGGGCAAGACGCGGGCGAACGCAGGATCTGCCGGAGGGGTAGTTTCGGCGCCGGTCCGGCGGGCACGAACATGATCTTCCGGAGGGGTGGCTCCGATGCGAGGCCGGAGGGCGCCGAACCCGATCCGGAGCGCCCGGCCGCCGACGCGGAGCCGGATCACGGCCGCGGCTCCTCCGTCGCGAGCACGGCACGGGCAAGCGCAAGGTCTTCCGGGCAGGTGATCTTGACGTTCCCCGGCGAGCCTTCGACGAGGAGCGGACGGGCTCCGGCGTGCTCCATGGCCTGCGCTTCGTCGGTCACCACGCGGCCGCTCTCGATCACACTCCCGAGCGCGGCGCGCAGGCGGCCCAGAGGGAAGACCTGGGGGGTGAACGCGCGCCAGAGCCGGCTTCTGTCGACGGTGTCCGCGATCGACCCCTCCGGTCCGGCCCGCTTGAGGGTGTCGCATACCGGCACGGCGAGGACCGCCCCGTGCGTCCGACCGCGCGCCGCCGCGACCACTCGTTCGATGTCCGCCACCACCACGCACGGGCGTACCGCATCGTGCACCATCACCAAGTCGTCGTCCGCCGCGACCGACCTCAGGTACTCCAGCGCGTTCGCGACCGAGTGCAGGCGTTCGGCGCCTCCGTCGACCCGGACCACCGGGGCATCGAAACCTTCCGCGGCCTCCTTCCACCAAGGGTCCGCCGGCGCCACCGCGGCCACGATGCCGGCGAGCCCGCGCACCGCGGCGAGCTTCGAGATGGCGTGGGCGATCACCGGGCGGTCGCCAAGCGCGGCATACTGCTTGGGGCGGTCGCCCGCGAACCGACGCCCGAGGCCGGCCGCGGGCACGACCGCCCAGAGGTCCGATGCCTTCGCCAGGCGACGGTCAGCGTTCGACGAGCTGATAGTAGGTCTCGTCCCGGCCGATCATCCCGAGGTCGGTGCGTGCCCGCTCCTCCACCGCTTCGAGCCCCTCCTTCAGATCGTGGACCTCTGCCGCGAGACGGCGATTGCGGGCTTCGAGGCGAGCGTTGTCTTCGACCCGCCGCTCGACCTCGGCCTTCAGGCGATGCACCTCGGGCATGCCGCGGTTCCCCAGCCAGAGCTGGTACTGCAACACGACGAGCGATGCGAGAAGTATGGCGATCACGGGCTTCATCGGCCCATCCGGTCTCCCCTGCCCCGGCGATTATCCCCGATCACCATCGGCCGCGGCCACTCCCCGCGCCTCCGCCGGCAGCGACCCCGGCCGAACGCCGCGGGCGATTGCGGGAACCACCCCGCGGCAAGGCCGGATGGGCGGAGCGTACGCCGATCCGGGGCCACGGGTGACGACCGAGGGGCCTTCGGTCCCCGGGCCGGCAGGAAGAAGTCGGAACCGGATCCACACTCTCCATCCGCCGGCTCCCGCTGCCTGCCTGTCCGGCTTGCAGCATCCGGAGCGGCCGGCCCCTCGACATCCAAAGGCCACATCGCCGATCTCGCTACCGACCCGTCCGGCTCTCGCTACCGGTCCACTCATGTCGCAGCATCCGGGGAGACGACCTCCCGGGCCAGGCAGGGGAACGCCGAAGGCCCGGGATAGCTCGACCGCCCCTGCGGCGCAAGGCTCTCCTCGATGCGGATGAGGCGGTTGTACTTCGCGACCCGGTCCGAGCGCGAGAGCGAGCCGGTCTTGATCTGCCCGGCGCCGGTGGCCACCGCGAGATCCGCGATGGTGGTGTCCTCCGTCTCCCCCGAACGGTGCGAGATCACGACGGTGTAGCCGCCCGCGCGCGCGGTCTCGATCGCCTCCAGGGTCTCGGTGAGGGTGCCGATCTGGTTGACCTTGACGAGCACCGAGTTCGCGACGCCCTCGGCGATTCCGGCGGCGATGGTCGCGGGATCCGTCACGAAGAGGTCGTCGCCCACGAGCTGGATCCTGCCGCCGAGGCGTCCGGTCAGCCGCTTCCAGCCCTCCCGGTCGTCCTCCGCCATGCCGTCCTCGATGGACACGATCGGGTACTTGTCCACCCAGCCGGCCAGGTAGTCGGTGAACTCTGCGGCGTCGAGCGCCACGCCCTCCGAGTCGAGATGGTACTTCCCGCCGCGGTAGAGCTCCGAGCTCGCCACGTCCAGGGCCAGGTGCACGTCGCCCCCGGCGCGGTAGCCGGCCTTCCCGATCGCTTCGAGGATGATCTCGACGGCCTCCTCGTTGGACCGCAGATCGGGCGCGAAGCCCCCCTCGTCGCCCACCGCGGTGGCCAGCCCGCGCCCGCCCAGCACCGCCTTCAGCGCGTGGAACACCTCCGTCCCGCAACGCACCGCCTCGCGGAAATCCGCCGCGCCGGTGGGGATGATCATGAACTCCTGCATGTCCACGTTGTTGTCGGCGTGCGCGCCCCCGTTCACGATGTTCATCATCGGCACCGGCATCCGGAACGGCCCGTCGCCGCCGAGGTGGCGGTAGAGCGGCAGCCCGGCGGCGCGCGCCGCGGCCTTCGCGCAGGCCAGCGACACCGCGAGGATCGCGTTCGCGCCGAGGTTCGCCTTGTTGTCCGTGCCGTCCAGATCCCGCATCGCGGCGTCGATCCGGCCCTGATCGGCCGCGTCCATCCCCGCGAGCGCGGGCCGGATCCGCTCCTCGACGTTCGCCACCGCCCGCCGGACTCCGCGCCCGTGGAACCGCTCCGGCTCGCCGTCGCGCAGCTCCAGCGCCTCGCGCCGGCCGGTGGAGGCGCCGGAGGGGACCGCGGCCCGGCCGACGAGGCCGCCGTCGAGGACGACGTCCGCCTCGATGGTGGGGTTGCCGCGCGAGTCGATGATCTCGCGGGCGAGAATGTCTCGAATGACCGTCAATCGAGGTCCCCCTCTTCCAGGAGTCTGCGCCACGGAACCCTTCCGTAGAATCGAGTCTCCGAATTCAGGAATGATCATGAATCAATTCGAGGAGTCCGGCTCCACCCCCGACCCGTCCTCCGCCCGTGGCCGGGACTTCACCGCCTCGTCGATCGCGAGCAGGCATTCGAGCAGCGCCTCCATCCGGCCCAGCGGCCAGGCGTTGGGACCGTCGCTCAGCGCCTCGTCGGGGTTCGGATGGGTCTCCATGAACACCCCCGCGACCCCCGCCGCGACCGCGGCGCGGGCGAGCACCGGCACGAACTCGCGCTGGCCGCCGGAGCGCGCGCCCTGCCCCCCGGGCATCTGCACCGAATGGGTGGCGTCGAACACCACCGGGCAGCCGGTGCGCCGCATCACCGCCAGTGAGCGCATGTCCGAGACGAGGTAGTTGTATCCGAACGACGCCCCCCGCTCGCAGACCATGACGTCGGGGTTGCCGGCGGCTCTCGCCTTGTCCACCACGTTGGCCATGTCCCAGGGCGCGAGGAACTGGCCCTTCTTGATGTTCACGGGCTTGCCGCAGCGGGCGACGGCCTGGATGTAGTTCGTCTGGCGGCAGAGGAACGCCGGGGTCTGGAGCACGTCCACGACCGACGCCACCTCGTCGAGCGGAGTGTCCTCGTGCACGTCGGTGAGCACGGGGACGGAGATCTCGGTCCGGACCCGCTCGAGGATCCGAAGACCGGCCTCCAGGCCGGGGCCGCGGAAGCTCTCGTGCGAGGTCCGGTTCGCCTTGTCGAAGGAGGACTTGTAGACGAGGCCGATCCCGTGCCGCCCGGCGATGCGCGCCAGCGTCTCCGCGGTCTCCATCGCCAGCGCCTCGGACTCGATGACGCAGGGCCCGGCGATGAGAAACAGCCTCTCGTCGTTGCCGGCCTCGAAGGCGCCGATCCTCATCGGCCCGGCCGGCTCCGGGGGCTCCCGGGGCTCTTCGGTGCCGCAAGAGTTCGGGTGTCGCGGACTCTCGGGGCCTTCCGGCAAGGCAGCGTCCTGCCCTCGGCAGGCCGGAGACCCGCAGTAAGACGCTTGTGGACGAAACGCCCGCGCCCCCGAGGCTCGCGGGCCGCGGCCCTGGACCTTCGGCCCACTGCGGACAGGACGCCCGCGTCCGCGGGATGCGCCGTTCCCGGATCCGCAACAGGCGCCTGGTTCCGGCCATGCCGAGGCAGGGAAACACCGGTTCCGAGCCGTCGGAGGGAAGTAGCTTCACCGTCACCGCGGCTGTCGAACATCCCGGACCGGCTCACGACGAGCAGTCCGCAAGCGCAGGGAGGAAGGAATTCGATACCCGGCTTGGCGCCCATCTGACCGGGACGCCTGGTCATGCGACGGCGACGCCTTCGGTAGCGCGAGCGGGCTCACCGGAATCGTTGCCGGTGCCCCTGCCGGCGCTGCCCTCGCCACCATCCTCGCCGGCGCTGCCCTCGTCGGCATCCCCGCCGCCATTCCTGCCAAGTCCCTCGCCGGCGCTCCCGCCGGCACTCGCACCAACTCGTTCGCCGACGTTCCCGCCGGCGCGCTCACGATGATCGTTCGCCGCCTCGACGAACCCCCTGAACAGCGGATGGCCGTCGCGCGGGGTGGAGGTGAACTCCGGATGGAACTGGCATCCGATGAACCAGGGATGGTCGGACACTTCGACGACCTCGACCAGGGTGCCGTCGAGGGTCTTGCCGGCGATCCGCAGCCCCGCATCCTGCAACGGGTCCATGTAGGTGTTGTTGAACTCGTAGCGATGCCGATGCCGCTCGCTGATGATGTCGGCGCCGTACACCGCGCGCATCCGCGATTCGCGCCGCAGCCGGACCTCCTGCGCGCCGAGGCGCATCGTCCCCCCGAGGTCCGACTCTTCGTCCCGGCGCTCGATCGCCCCGTCCTTCCCGATCCACTCGGTGACCAGGGCGATGACCGGGTGCGGCGTCTCGGGATTGAACTCCGTGCTGTCGGCGTCTTTCAGCCCCGCCCGGTGGCGCGCGTACTCGATCACCGCGATCTGCATCCCCAGGCAGATACCGAGGTACGGCACGCCGTTCTCGCGGGCGTAGCGCACGGCCCGGATCTTCCCTTCGATGCCGCGCTTGCCGAATCCGCCGGGGACGAGCACCGCGTCCGCGCCTTCGAGGCGGCCGGGGCCGGCGCTCTCGATCTCCTCGGAATCGACGTAGCGGATCTCGACCCTGGTCCCGGTGTGGATGCCGGCGTGGACGAGCGCCTCGCTCAGCGACTTGTAGGACTCCGCGAGCTCGACGTACTTCCCGACCATCGCGATCCGCACGCTCCGGTCCGTGCTGTCGAGGCCGCCCACGACCGCGTCCCATTCCGAGAGATCGCTCTCCGCGGCCTCCAGCCCGAAGCGCTCGACCACCAGGTCGTCCAGCCCCTGCGCGTGGAGCATGCGGGGGATCCGGTAGATGCTGTCGGCGTCGATGCAGTCGATCACCGCGCGCTCGGGGACGTTGGTGAAGAGCGCGATCTTGCGCCGCTCGCCATCGGGGAGCGGGCGCTCCGAGCGGCAGAGCAGGACGTCCGGCTGGATGCCGATCGAGCGCAGCTCCTTGACCGAATGCTGCGTGGGCTTCGTCTTCAGCTCGCCGGCGGCTCCGATGTACGGCACCAGGGTGAGGTGGATGAACAGCGACTCCCGCTCCCCGAGCTCGATCCGCATCTGCCGGATGGTCTCGAGAAACGGCAGCGATTCGATGTCCCCGACCGTGCCCCCGATCTCGACGAGGCAGATCTCCGCCTCGCCCGCCCCCCGGCGGATGCAGGACTTGATCTCGTCGGTGACGTGGGGGATGACCTGGACGGTGGCGCCGAGGTATTCGCCGCGCCGCTCCTTGCGCAGCACGTTCCAGTAGATCTGGCCGGTGGTGAAGTTGTTCCGCTTGCCCATGGTGACGCGGACGAAGCGCTCGTAGTGGCCGAGGTCGAGATCGGTCTCCCCGCCGTCGGCGGTGACGAACACCTCCCCGTGCTGGAAGGGGCTCATCGTCCCGGGGTCGACGTTGATGTAGGGGTCGAGCTTGACGAGGGTGACGTCGAGGCCCCGCGCTTCCAGGATCGCGGCGAGCGACGCGGAGGCGATGCCCTTGCCGAGTGACGAGACGACCCCGCCCGTGATGAAGATGAAGCGTGCCATCGCACCTGCTTCGCACGGCCGCGGATTGGGCCGCCGGACGGGAGGGCACGGTAACAAATCGACCTTCGAGCGGCAATGTCGGTCTTGTCCTGCCCTCTCCGGTGTCCTGCCCTCTCCGGTCAAGGTCAAGGCCGGCTTCGGAACGGCCCTGCCCGGTCCGACATGCTTGCGGTGACGGTGGCGGTGGCGGTGGCGGAAACGAGAGCGCGGAAGCGGGAGCGAGAGCAAGAGCGGTGAAGGCAACGGGGGCGGCGACCGTCCCGGCAACAGGGGTGGGAACGGCGGCGGACGCGGGAACGATGACGAAGACGGGAGCGGCGGCATCGACCTGCACTACCACTGCCACCGGCTCATCCACTTCGACATGCCGTGGTCGCTCGGGGAGGGCGTTTGAATCGGCCCACCGCCTGTCTGCTCGATTACCGAACGTCGTTTCGAAGTAGCACGCCGGTCCCGGAGGCGGCCCTCAGCCCGCTCCCGGCCCCTGCCGCGCGGCGAGTCCTTGGGCAAGGAATGTCGCGGCCAGTTGATTCAGGCTGACACCCTCGCTCGCCGCCCGTTTGGCGAGCTGCATGTGCAAGGTCTTCGGAATGCGCTGGACGAACTGTCCGCTCCAGGTCTTCGGAGCCGGCAGATCACCCGTGTCTTCCCGTTCGGCCGTCGTCCATGCCTCGAAAGCGTCGCGGGCTTCCGCAATGGCGGCGTCGATGGTCTCGGCGTCCGCGATACATCCGGGCAGATCGGGGATGGTGACCAGATAGCCTCCACCCTCCTCCTCGGGGATGGGGTCGACGTGGAGCGGATAATCTTCGAACTTCATCGCGCGGCCTCGATCAACTCCACCAACCGCCTGATATAGAGGGGCTTGATGGGTTTGTGCATGGGGATCGTCAAGTGTCGGCCCAGAGCGTTGGTGACCACCGCGTGGCTGGTTCCTCGTTGCCGAAAGGCCAAGCCGTAAGCCCGCGCCACCGCCTTGACGTTGCCGGGCGTCCAATCCGCTTTCGGATTGGCCCTCATCGAATCGAGTAGCCTCTCGGCTCTGGTCATGGCGCCGATGATACTACCTACAGTATCACAATCAATGCAGAGCAAGATCGAATGGATCCGCCACCCCGCTCCGAGGCCACCGGAGGACTGACCCCATGCCCGCCGCCGAGACCACCGCCACCTTCGCCGGCATCCACAACGAGAACGAGTTCTACAGCCATCACTACCTGTCCGAGGTCTTCGCGGGCGACATCCGGGAGATCGTGGAGCGCTGGCGCGATGCCGCTGCAAACGACAGCCCAACCACAATCGGCCGCACCCCCTACGGCGAGGCGCCGCCGCCCGCGGCCCTCCTCCGCGAGACCTGGAACGATGTCCTCACCCGCCGCATCTTCGGTCAGGAGCGCCCGCCGCGCTGGGTGCTGGTGCTCTCCTTCAGCCGGCTGCTGCTGATCGAGCGCGGCAAGTGGACCCACCACCGGCCGTGGCGCTCCGACTTCGACGAGATCCTCGGCCGCCGCGAGAGCGCCACCCTGAAGGCCGCCTTCGCCGTCTCCGAGGATCTGAAGTACGCGCTCCACGAATCCATCGAGCTGATCGGCAACGAGGCAATCCGCTACCTGCGCGAGGTACGCAAGGACCGGCTCTACGACCGCCCCGACGACGCGCTCGCCGGACGGCTCGGCCTCGAAGGATAACGCCGGAGACTGGAACACGGCCGGACATGCCCACAGGGCCATCGAGGTCGATCGGGATGCGCTCGACAACTTCGCGAAGCTGTACGACGAGCCCGGAACCCCGCCCTCAAGGCGCGGCTGCCGGCCTTGTACGCAAGAACGCTGCTCGCGGTGCTCCGGAAGTTCGCCGCACACCCGAAGCGTCTCGGCGACCTGAAAGGCGAGTTCTACGTGACCGCTCATTGGAACGAGACGATCTCACAGCGTGACGGAACCATCCGCAGGGAGACGCGATTCCTGGAGACCCCGGCGGAGCTGGTGCTGTCGGGTCCGCGCTTCTTCGAACGCCTTGCGAATCAGGGCGCTACGCCTCTGTTGCCTGACCAGCCACTACGCCGACTTGTGGTCCGAAATCTGCAATGGCGAACTGCCGCCTCCGACCGCCCCGGATACGCTACTATGCCCGGAAACGCCGTCGCCGCCTCCGATCGGAACCCTGCTCGTGATGCCGGAGGCACAACTGCCACGGACGAATCGACCAGTAACGCCTTCGCCGCTTCCGACCAGCGCTCTGATGCCCCGGAATCCATGAACACCATCGACGCCTTTCGAGCCGACGCCTGGACCAAGCAGGACCCCCGCCTGCCGGATGATTTCGTCATCCTCACCCCCGAATGGCGATGGGAGTGCGCCCTCCGCGCCGACTACGCCCGCTGTCAGACCCTCATCGAGATCGACGTCCTCGCCGCCATAGCCCTCGGCCTGACCCTTGATGAGTTCCTCACCATCTACCGCGTCCAGTTCCGCGTCATGCGTCAATACGAAGCCGACACTTGGTACGACGCCAACGGCCGCATCGTCTTCACCCCCTCCAAGGGCCTCCCCGGCGTCGGCTTCCCCCGCAAGGCCGTCAAGGGCGACACCAGCTACACCCTCCGCACCCCGGGACCGCCAAGGCGCGCACCCCGACGACGACGCGCAGACCGCGGCAGTCCCAGGCCGGCATCTCCCTTAGCTGGGAGGACATCCGCGGCCTCCCCGAAGGCACCGTCACCCACGTCACTGACTCCACTCTGTCTGACTCCCCTAAGACTCGTACAGTGAAGCACTATGCGTCCTTCGACGGTTGCAATCGGGAACGGAAGTATCGAGATGCTTGGAGAGTTCTCTCCCTGCTCGGTACATTTTGAGAAATCGTGGAAAAAATCATATTTATCATACAGTTAGATATCTTCTCTCCGTCGAGGTATCAGAGGCGGCGATTATGCTATCATCCGCGACGGGTCTCCAGCAGGTTCAACCGTGAGATTGACGGATAGCGTGCAGGAGTTCCCGGCTGAACAGGCGTCTGACCCACATTACTCGTTATGTTGTGGGTGATATAGTCAATGCAGTTCAGGCGGGAAATACTCTCTGTGCTTCCGGCCTGCCGTCATACGATTGCAGGGGACTCTGATGAATTTGATTTAGTCAGTGAAGTGTGATTTTCATGACCACAGCGGAGATGAGCTTGTCAGGTCGATATTCTGTTCTTTGAGCTTCGGTCAAACAAGGTATTACCCAAGCACTGATAGTGATAAACGCTCCAAGACATAACCGGATCTCCAGAAAGAGGAATGAGAGACGTTGTTCCAGTATAGAAATAGAAGGCGGTGTAATCCTAACTACGACACATTTCGGTATTGACCATGCCCTCGTGTGAAGAAATATGCGACAATGGTTACGAATAGAAATAAATTGACTGCTATTGATTTGTTCAGCGGCTGCGGCGGCCTGACCACTGGCTTGAGGAAGGCAGGATTTCAGGTAATTGCAGCAGTAGAAATCAATCCTCTTGCTATCAAGACATATAAAGCGAATCATAAGGATGTCCAGGTGTGGGAAATGAATATCGAACACCTTAAACCAATAAAATTACTTAAACAATTAAATCTGAAAAAAGGAGACATCGATCTTTTAGCTGGATGTCCACCATGCCAAGGATTTTCGATGCTGCGTACTTTAAATGGCTCAATGAGAATTAATGATCCGCGTAATGATCTACTTCAGGATTTCCAGCGATTCGTGAAGGCACTCCGGCCCCGTGCTATCATGATGGAAAATGTGCCGCCTTTAGTCGATGATGAGCGATTTCTATGTTTTTCTAACGAACTGAAGAGATTAGGCTATGTAGGGGATCATCGAATTCTCGATGCAGCCGACTACGGTGTGCCGCAGCGGCGGCGTAGACTTATTTATCTTGCTGGCTATGGCATCTCGATTCCTTTCGCCGACAAGATACGGAAACACAAATCAGTGAAGGATGTTCTATCTGATCTCCCAAAATCAGGTGAAAGCGGTGATGTTGCACACGATATGCCGGAACATCGGAGTGAGAAAGTTATGCGAATTATTCGGCTTATTCCGAAAGATGGTGGAAGTCGTACAGATCTTCCTGAGGAATTTCAGCTTGAGTGTCATAAGAGATGTAACGGTTTCAGTGATGTTTATGGGCGTATGGCATGGAATAATGTTGCTCCGACAATCACAAGCGGATGCTTTAATCCTTCTAAAGGCCGATTTTTGCATCCAAAGGAAGATCGTGCAATAACAATGCGGGAAGCGGCGCTGCTTCAGGGCTTTCCGATCAATTATAAATTTGCATCGGAAACCGGGAAAGAAGCTTTGGCGGAAATGATCGGAAATGCCTTGCCGCCACCATTCATCACAGCGCATAGTAGAAATATCATGCAGATGTTACAAAGAAACGATGTAAGTAAAGCCAGCAGCAATTAGAATTTACACATAATACTGGAATAAACGATGACGGATAACCTTACACTCAAACAGCGAAGCTACTGTATGTCTCGTATTAAAGGGAAAGATACAAAATTGGAGACGCTCGTTCGGTCGGAGCTACACAAAAGAGGTCTCAGATTCCGCAAACATGTTGGAAATCTACCCGGTAAGCCGGATATTGTATTTACCAAAACGAGAGTTGTCGTATTCGTCGACGGAAATTTTTGGCACGGTTACAGATTTCTGTTCTGGAAACATAAAGTATCTAAATTCTGGCAGAATAAAATTTCTAAAAATCTAGAACGAGATGCTAAGAATTGTCAAATACTTCAAGAAATGGGATGGACAGTTATACGATTGTGGCAGCATGAAATCGAGAATGACTTCCAAACATCAATAAACCGAATTGTATCAGAAATTTATTCTGCACGGCAAGATCATTTTCGTGAATCAGAAAGCGGCGACCAGTAGAATTTTCGCAAACTAAACAACAATGACTGAATAGGCGCTAGTGAAGATGCCAACAGATCATCAAGAATCACCTGGGAGTTACGGCTGTTTTCGACATCCGTCATCGAGCTTTGAAAGAAAGCGTCTCGATGATGTGTGTCCAGATTGTAACCTGCCCTACGAATTTCCGTTGGTAAATTATCCAAGACGTATCCGTGATTTTGTCATCCAGAAGCCGCTATCAAGAGGATTCTATGGTGCCATCTACATTGCTACATACGGCCCATTCGAAAAATATTGTGTTTTGAAAGTTATTCCGACGGAAGTCTATCTCTTCCATGATAAGAATTTTAAACAAGAATGTCATATGCATAATGATGTTGCGGAAGGTACGGATCATGTTGTCGGCATCAGTGATTTTTTTGATGAAGACGTTTCGTTCGGTGATAATATAAATCTCCGATGTCATATCGCTGTCCTTGACTACGTTGATGGTAGTAAATTAGACGAATTTTTAACTGGTGACAGTAAGATCGGAGCGACGACATTAGCGCAATTAGCAGTAGACGTCTTCCGTCTTCTCCAACTCCTTGAAAGAAAGAAGGTCTATCATAATGATCTACATCATAAAAATCTCATCGTCCAAAAACTTTCTCGAGATCAATTCCGCTCAGAAGCTATTGATGAAGAGATACGGCTAGTGGCTGTAGATCTGGGATCGCTCGCAGATCGTAGCCGTAGTGGGCCGCCTCGGAGAGCGCTTGGTGATTTGGCTTCTGCCGCTTCCTTTCTTGTGGAGTTCGCGACTCCGCTCCTGACAAATCCTGACGAAACACCCGATAGTGACTACCGTCTTGCCAGCGTTCTCGCAGAACTCTCCACCTTTATCACAGGAGATGCAGCATCTATCCGGACGCCAGACTATGACGAATTTATTAACCAAATTCGGGAAGCTTATAGTGATGCGTCATCTCCATGGCGTTCTCCAGTAGGACTCCGACGACTGAACGACGCCTACAACGCTCAGACTCTTCATCCTTACTTTATTCCAAAATTGCTTGTCGATCCTGATGGTGAGTGGCTTGCTGCCGTCAGTACCGGCGGTCCGCAGGTCATCACCGGTGTACGAGGCTGCGGGAAAACCATGCTCCTTCGGGCACTGCAGTTTCACGTTCGTCTCTCCAAACATCAGGACTCCAATGACGATGAGAATTCCGTGATCGATTTGATCCGTCAAGACGGATACTTGGGTTTGTACTTGTCGGCCCGACGACTTCTCGATGCACTTGAAAATCAGAACCGAAGTGATGGTGTTCTTCACGAGCCATATGCACGGCTTCTGATCGGCTATGCTAGGGAAGGTGTGCGTGCTTGCCGTCATCTTGCCGAGATTGACCGCATGGCCATCTACCCTAAATGGTGGGAGAGATTGGCCAGATCAGTCACCGAAGTGATCGCGAACACAGAGACCAAAAGGATTTCGGCCGCAATGTCTCCAGACGTCCTTGAACGTCGACTCCACGCCATGCTTTTCTCCTTGGATCGCGGCGAATCTGAACATAAACTGCTTGTAAATCCATCTATTGCGTTTCCTGAACTAGCAAAAGCCATCAGTAGTGTCTCACCTGCATGGGAAGCAAACAAGGTTTTGTTTCTTCTGGATGATGTATCGACGAGACATTTGGAGGAACGAAGCATCGCTACATTATTAAGTACCCTTATGTTTAACGATGATTGCTGCGCATTTAAGCTTACGACCGAGGGTCAAACGCTTGAACTTGCTTTGAAAAGCCCAGGGCTTGTAGAACGAGCGCGGGCGGATCGAGACTATGAACCTTTCGATTTAGCTGCGCGCGTTAACGAACGTTTGAAGAAGCCATCGAAAGGTAAACAATTTCTTTCCGATATTTTGGAATTACGTGCGAAACAATTCAAAAGACATCCTACACCCAAACCGATACAGCTTTTAGGAGATGAATCTCTAGAGAACATTGCGCGACATATTGTCGAAACCGAAAAAAGTGCCGGAGAAAGAAAAAGACTCTATTGGGGTCTTAGTGCATTGGTTGCTGTCTGCGTCGGTGATATCGGAGACGTACTCAACATCTATGATTCTATGCTTCGAAAGATTACTGGGAACGGAGGAGGTCAGATTCCTGCTGAAGTACAAAATGCAGCGTTCCAAGAATACTCAAGTCGACGTCTATATCATCTCAGCAGACAAAAAGTTGCATTAAAGGACTACGCAATAGCATTCGCAGAAGCTGCCCATGATTTACTTCAACGATCTGCACACACCTGTAACGGCAGCAGTGTCAAACGTAAACGGCTTAGACAGTACGCACAGCTCTATGTCAGGATTACTACCGGCGACGCACAACAGCAATTCGATCGATTACGCGAATTGATCGATGCTGGTGTATTCGTTTTAGAAAGTGGCGTAGATTCTCCACGCATGAAGACCCGAGATTCCGATCCGATCTCTCAATTTATACTTACATACCGTAAACTCTTTGGGCTGACTCAGTATATTGGTCTCGCCTTTTCGGACCGATTTGAGCTTTCTGGTGAGCAATTGGAGCATTGGCTGTCTAATCCGGCAAAAGGTAAGGATATCTTGATGAAAAACCTAGGCGGCCCACTTCGGATTGAGGAGACAGCCAGAGAGTCTACCAAGAATCACGACCACAATCCGCTCGCTACATCACCGAAACAGTTGAATTTACTCGATCTCGATCAGCCAATACAACCGGGTGACGGGATACAACCGCGAACTGTTTCCAATGACTCTCCTAATAAAAGATGGATGACGTTAGATATACGAGTTCCTACTGCAAGAGTTCTTACAGAAGACAGACAAGTTACCCAAATTGGCGTGCAAATTGCTGTGCTCGGTTTAGGGTTCGAAGAACGATGTTTGGCTTCGGCGCGTAAATTGTTCGCCGCAGTCGGATCTGTCGAAAATACAATAGTAATTCGATATAACGAAAAAGGTTTTTCTGAAAAAATTGAAGCAATAGCACGCCACTATAGCAAGGATCTACATATTATTGACTATAAAAACCTAAGACCTGATGCATTCGAGCTATCGTCCGGTCCGATTGTTGTCGACGTAACAGGCCTTGCAAAACCTGCGATATTTCATTCGATCCAACATGCTCTTTTATCAGATCAGCAGGTTATTGTCGTTCACACAGAAGCTGAAAATCACTATCCGTGTGATTCAGATATAAAAGAAGTATTCAAAGAAGATACATCGGATAATATCTATCAAATTTTAGAGCAGGCAGGTAAGATATGGTCTGGAGAAAGAATCCCATATAGATTTGTTCCTTTACTCTCCTCGGATTCTGATGATTCTAGGCATTGTCTTCTTTGCGCTGCAGTTTCCGCAAAACATGAGCGGTTATTATCACTTATGGAAGAAAGAAATTACGATGCCGTTGATATCTTAGTTCCAAATTCCGATAGCTACAGAGGTAGACTTGCTCGGCTCGCAGCAGACGTTGCAACCCGCGGAATCGAGAAATCCAAAGTATCTCAATTTGATTCAAATGATCTTGTCAATATCTTATCGTTTCTTACAAGCAAATTTCGCGAGTATTATCTTGACCAAGGTTTCAGTATAGAATTTGGTTTGACAGGATCAAAGATGCATGCAGTAGCCTGTGCAGCAGCATCGACTGCATTCAAACTCGAACAAATATGGTATGTGTCACCCGATAGTTTCGATCCCAATCGGTTCACCCAGGGTGTCGGTTCTACTCGATGGTTCATCATTGAGCGGACAATTGAATAAGATACCAGATTACACCATAATTCATGTTGAACGAATGATCTCATCGAACCTGGGGGAGCGTGACGGCTCTGGCAAAATAGAGAACGCCTGCTTTATGCCTCCTATGACTGCACTCATATTCTGTCGGTTACCGTGGCGTATCTCTAAAATAGGAGTTCCCTGAGTTACATAATCGTCCACGTCGACGAGAAGGCGAAGTCCAGCAGGATCGGAAAAAAGTTTTCCTTGTTGTTCTTCCAATACTTGACGATTCACGAGAAGTTTGCGAATGAGTCTAATGTCTGTACCGACGAAACCACTAGACTCAGACTGGACTATGGTTGTGGCTTCTGATGCAACCTCAGCAACACGATTCCGGAAGGCTTCATATGATGCTCCCTGTGCTTCGATGTGTACTTCAAAAGCTGCTTGTAGTTGTTCTCGATCGGGACGAGGCGTGAAGCTGCTTGACGCTGACGCAGCTATCCGAAAGCACTGATCGATGTGTCGATCCATCCATGGATCCGCATCACCATATAGTGTGGCATTGAGGGCTAGTAATGACTCACCTCGACCGATGAATGGTTGGTACAACCGAGAAGCGTCTGTCAAGATACATGTGGCGCGGATACCGATGAGATCTGCGACTCGACAAAATTTCTCTGCATTTTCCCGGGCTTCACAATAATCACGCCCGAAATTCCCATGCTCCCATACACGCACGTCGAGTAGGATTTGCTCGACCCCAACAGCGATTTTCTTAGCGAGAAGACTGGAAATTACTAACGGAGTGATCTCTACTGCATCAAGCTGTTTCCGTAGTGCAAAGAGATTACCGTCAAGAGGAGCAAGGTCGTCCCCAGCCATAGCATGAGAGAAACCAGTCTTATTAAGTGTGGCTTCGAATTCTGCATTGCTTAACTCTGTTTTGTAGCCTGGTATTGTTGCCAAAACGTCCACAGCGCCTGCTGGGCGACCCGGTACTCCTACCTTCGGGACAACATAGCCAAATGCTCTGAGGAAAAGTGGGCAAAGCAGCGTAGACAAAGAAGACGGTCCCCCCGTGGAAGCAAGATCGCAAGAGCCTCTCCTTTGATTGTTCACCCTTCCAGAGCTGGCGAGCACCTGAGCCAAATAAGCTATGCTTTCGTCATCTGCTGCGCTAGCATGACGTATAACATCAGTCATTGTAATGGTATCCGCACCCAGCGATTTCAATTTATCCACAGCAGTACGAAACGATCTGGTGATCGAATTGGATATGCTTTTTTTCACTTAGTACCACCTAGACAGTAGTGTACCCGTCAGTAGCATAAAGAGCTATGAAAAACGGTAGTTCGTGCTGCAATAACAGGGTGGAACGCGAGTCGGACCCGGGGTAGCTTATCCTCACTGGGAGTGAACGTGAGCCAGATCGCCCGAGGTACGGAATAGTCCTTGTACAAAGGAGTTTTGCGCACGAATACATAAGAGTTTATACGACAATCGGGTATAATCAACTGATTCTAGCTAATATCAATCTAAAAATTTAAAACGCGGCTAGCGATATCCATAATGGAGACGAGGCCGGCATCGGCGACACGGACGACGCTGACACCATCGACGTGTTCGGCGCCGGGACTGCCGACAGAACCCCTTTGTCGAGACTGGCCACTTCGCGATCGAAATCGATGTACTGGATTCCGCCGATTCGGAACCATCGACGCTCAGGGTGAAGTAATGATCTGGCATCGACTGTTCCTGCTGTTTTCCCCGATCGAACCCGTGTGGGCAGCGTCTGATGAAGCGTCGTATCTGCTTGGCGTGGAGGCCGACATTGCGGGGCATGGACCAGATCGACATTCGACACATCAGAGATCCCTTCATTTTCTACATTAGGAATCATCCGTAATTTACCAATATACATCTGCATTTGAAGCAAATAATTGGTCTCAGGGGAGTGTCACGGAGAGCCGAAATCGCTCAGTTCAAACGGGAGATCGCGAAGAAAGCCCTATATTTCAAGCTCGAAAATGAGGGGATGTTTGAGATCCGACACCCCGAATGGCTAGCCTCCCCGTATCGCATCACGCCTCAACGATGCTCGGATGACATCGGCATCACCGTCCAGCCCGCTGTTTCGGCGTCGGCGAGTGAGCTCTCAAAGTCCTTCTTCCGGTACTTCACCCTCGTCCCGTTGATACGATACAACGGCCACCCGCGCACGATCTACCCCTGCTGCCGCGGTCCGATAGCATCGGGTGTATCGTACTCCGTGGCCGGGCGATCCCAGGGTGAACATCCAGGACCACAAGGGCATGGCGACGGTGTATCAGATACGCCAACTCATTGAGGTGATTGAGAAATTGGAGGCTCGGAGTGGGTGATCACGACACCTGCCGCATCACTTAGTCGGCGGAGGATGGAGAGCACTTGGGGCTGTGCGCCGAATTTCCGCCGCTGAGCTGGGCTGGCCCCCGACTCCCGGCGAGGCGCTGTCGGGGATTCGGGAGCTGGTGAGCGGCGTGCTCGCGGACATGCAGGCCAGTGGAGAATCCCCGCCGGAACCCCTCGCGGGCCGCACCTGTAGCGGATGATTCGTGATGCGGTTCCCCACGAAACGCATCGGGCGCTCACGATCAAGGCCGCCGGGGCGTGAGCCTGAACCGGCTCGTGAGCGCGCGGCTGACCGGATGACCATCGGCCCTCCCTGCGCCAGGACTCTGGCGGAGGCGGCGGAGGCGGCGGAGGCGGCGGAGGCGGCTGACGCGGACGGCTCCGCCACGAGCCTTCCCCTTCGGTCTCGGGACAAAGGCTGTATCGTTCATCAATCACCGGAATCGGCCGAAACCACCGATCCGGCAAACGTTATCGCAATTCTGACCATCGACTTGCCGGACGAGCTGGCGGAGGAAGCAAAGTCGTTCGGCCTCTGATCCATTCAACGCACGGATGTGGAGAATTCGAGCTGGAAGAGGGACGGTGAACACCGGAAGACGAGGGCGGGAACCACGATGAACCGGCGAAAGTACGAAGAAACGAGAAAGGGGCCTGCGCTGGGGCCAATTAGCTGGACGGTCCGTGGAGTGGCCGCCTGGAAATGCGGTAGAAATCCATCATGAGCTACTGGATGCGGGGGCCGCGAGGGAGCGGCGAAGTGGCTGGCCGACATCCCGGTGGATGAGATCGCCCGGCTGGAAGAAGAGATGGCCCGAAAATGACCGGCATCGTCGCAATCGGCGCGAATCTGTTCCTGCGCCACACGGTGCGCGGGTTCTTCTGTGCAATGCAGGAAACGCGCGGGGGACAGGTGCCGGTCAACGCGAGACGCCGTTGGAGAAGCAGAGCGCCATCGGCGAGCTGAACGAACGGTCCCTGCACCGAGCGCTGAAGGCGCGCTACGCGGCTCCCGGCAGCGTCACGGAACAGGCCGTGGACGGCTTCGTGGCCGACGTGGTGATCGGCGGACGCATCGTCGAAATCCACACCGGGTCGTTCTGGCGGCTGAAGAAGAAGCTGCCACGGCTGCTCGAACGCTTCGCCGTGACGCTGGTATATCCGGTCGCTCAGGATCGCTACATCGTCACGATACCGGCCGGCGCGGACGCCCTGGGTGTCCCGGGTGTCCTGGGTGTCCCGGATGCCCCAGACGCCCCGGATGCCCCGGATGCCGATACCCCGAGCACCTTGAACATTCCGGATATCCCGACCGTCCCGATCAGGCGGCGCAGGTCGCCGAAGCACGATTCCGTGTTCGCCGTCTTCGACGGCCTGACGAGCATCCCCACCCTGCTGGACCACCCCAACCTGACCATCGATGTGGTGATGACGGTCGAGGAGGATGTCCGGGTGAAAGATTCGGGAACAGGAAACCGAGGCCGCAGGCGCAGGTACGGGCGCGACTGGACTCGCATCGATCGGCGGCTGGTAGAGGTGGCGCGGACGCACCGCCTCACGGGCATGGCCGACCTCTTCGCGCTGGTGGACGCCGACCTGCCGGAGCCGTTCACCACCCTCGACCTCGCCCGCGCGATGCGCTCGCCGCGGCGCCTCGGCCAGCAGGCGGCGTTCTGTTTCCGCGAGGCCGGCGTCAGCGAGATCTGCGGCAAGGCCGGCAACGCCCTGTTGTACCGGCGCACGGCGAGGGGTTGAACGTCATCCCGAATCCCCGGCCAACGACCGCAGGTGACCGCCGCGGGGATTCCGACCGGTGCCTGGCGTTGTCACCTCTGTCATCGCCCGCGCGTGGCCGCCCTCGCAACGGCTTCGTCCATCGCCTCCAGGCTGACCGGGAACTCGGGTTTCGGCGCCATGCCCTTCAGTTGCGTGACGGGTGCCGTGACGGGAAGGACCCGCAATCTGCCGTCTTCTTCCAGTCACGGCGGAAGTCCCCCCTGCGCTCGGGCGACGGAGGTGGTCCGCAAGCTACCGTTTTCTTCCATCATGAGGTCAACTCATTCATGGAAACCGCCATCTGCCTCGCGACATTAGCGGCTGTTTAAGGCGGTATTCGAACATTGGACTACGATTCGGAGAGCAAGGGGACCCGAACGCTGATCTCACTGCTCATCCCGGCACTGGAGGCGCTGTCGCGAGGGTCGTTGCTCGTGATCGACGAGCTGGATACCAGCCTTCATCCAAATCTCGCACGGGCTTTCGTATCACTTTTCAACAAGAAGGATTCCAACCCGCGCAGTGCGCAGCTCGTCTTCTCCACGCATGACGTCACCCTTCTCGGCAGCGGGCTGATTCAGCAGGACGAAATCTGGATGACCGACAAGAACCGGGAAGGGGCGTCCGAGTTCACGCCGCTGACGAACTTCAAGCTGCGCTCGCGCGACGACATCGAGAGGGCCTATCGTCACGGACGTTTCGGAGGAGTGCCGGCCGCTGACGATTTCCTCGTCGCTTTCGGTGCTGATCGGCTTCCGGCGGCAAAGCAGTGAGCCGCAAGAACCGCGCCGCGAGGCGCATAAGCCGTAAAGCCCCTGTTCGCAGGCCGGCCTTGCGGATCGTGGTCGTTGCCGAAGGAGCCGTTACAGAGCCCGGCTGTCTCAAGGAATTCGATCGTCTCCATGGAGATCGGTCGTCCGCAAGATTGGTCCTGATTGGTGGCGCCGGAGATCCCCGAGCAGTGGTTGAACGTGCAATTGAAGAATCGAGAGAGTCGAAACGCGATCGACTTGGCGACCGGGATTCCGTATGGGCGATGTTCGATCGGGACGACCATCCGCGATTCGACGAGGCCAGAGACATGGCAGATGGAAACAATATTCGACTCGCCATATCCAATCCATGCTTCGAGCTTTGGGCCATATTTCATTATCAAGAATGCGACGGCCCTCTCGATCGACGTGAATGTCAGAGAAAACTTGGGGAATTGCATCCGGGTTACGGCGGCAAGGGAGGGAAGATCTTCGATGACCCGAAGGTGATCGAGAGCAATTATCGAGACGCGGTCGGAAGGGCCGAGTATTCGCTTGCCCGTCGTGAAGAGGAAGGAGATCCCGAAGGAAACCCTTCCACAACCGTGCATCGTCTGACCGAGCACATCCGCGGCCGGTAGCGCGATCACCGGCGGGGACACAGGAAGAGTGCTGCGGCGGGTGGTGGTAGCGCAGGCGGCGCAGCTCATGGGCTGGCGGCGGGCGCCTGCTCTCCGCGACGACCACCCTGGAGCTCGGTATCGACGTCGGCGACCTCTCCACCGTGGTGCTGTGCTCCGTGCCGCCCGCGCAGGCGAACTACCTGCAACGCATCGGGCGCGCGGGACGCCGCGACGGCAACGCGCTCACCGCCACGGTGGCCACCGGACAGCCCCACGACCTCTACTTCTACACGGACCTCTTCGTCGCGCTGCCGCTCGCTGCCGTCGAGGAAGACGATCCCGGCGCAATGGCCGCGATCATGCACCTTCACGACGACGAGGCGAGCCGCGAGAGTCCGGGCTACCGGCGCGCCTGGAACGGGGTGTTACGGCTGTTCAACCTCCTGCAATTCCTGCCCGGCGCGTGGTGGACGACCCGCCGCGGCGCGAGAAGCGGCCTCTACCCGGAGTTCGCCCCCGCGGCGGAAGGCCCGGCCGCTCCCGGCCCCGAAGCCGAATACGGGTCCGGCCCGCCGCCCGGCGAAGGCTGGGAGGAAGCCATCGGGCTGGCGGCTCCCGAGACGCACGCCCTGCTGGCGAAGCTGTCCGAGCGCGGAGCGCCCCGTGCCGGAGGCAGGATTCGAACTCGCCGGAGACCGGAGCGCGGTGCTTGCCGAGGCCGAGCTTGCCTGGCCGGCGCACGGGATCGCGGTCCTTCTCCCGGACCAGGAAGCGCGCGCCGTCGCATTCGCGGCAGCGGGGTGGCAAGTGTTCACGGAGAATGCGCTGAATCCGGCGGAGGCGGTCGTCAACGCGCTTGCCGGGAACCGAACAAATGCTCGACGACCTCGGTGATGTTTTCCAGTTTCTTGAATCGTCCCTTGGTAATTTCGCGGTGCGCGGGTCGTTCCGATTTTTCCCCGGTCGCATCGCCCTTGGTATGGCGAGCGATCCTCATATCGGAGAGGCAGGGAAGAGGTTCGTCGGGAGGACTCCCAAACCATAGAAATGGTCCCAGGTCGAAATTGCGTTCGTCGAATTGAATCCATATCACACAGCCACTGGGTTTTTCCTGTAAGCGCAGGTGAACGTTCTGTCGTGCCGTTTTCGCGGCCCGCTTCGAGGTCTTGAGCCGGATATGGCGAACGATGCCCTCGACTTCCACGACAAGATCGTAGCCTCCGTCGTCGACTTGCGGTTTCATCACCTCGGCGCGACGAGGCCAGAGAGTGCGGAGCAGTTCGCCTGTAAACAGATGTTCAATGATGAACTTGCGATAGGAAGATTGCTCGCTGTGCACGGATTGCGGCGAGTTTGGTTGGGTCATGTGACGATTCTCCGGTTCTGCCGTGTCCTTGCCCGCCGGTGTCGTGCCGATTCCTTCTTCGCGGTCCATTTGGCCGATCCGTTCGATCGACTCTCGGTAGCGCGTTCACGCCCTCACCCGCCCGTCTCCGGAGCGTCGAACACCGCCGACACCTCCGCCGTGAAGCCTTCGAGCAGCATCGAGACGGCCGTCTCTCCCCGCCCGTACCGGCCGTGCTCGACGTATGCTTCCCCGCGCAGCACCAGCACCGTCAGCGTCTCGTCACGCGGGTCCGCGATCCAGTACTCCGGAATACCCGCCTCGGCGTAATCGACCCGCTTCTCCACCAAGTCCCGGTCGGGGTGGTCCGGGCTGACGACTTCGGCCACAAGGTCCGCGCCCTGCCAGTAGCGATCCTGGTAGCGCGAATCGGAGCGGTCACGCAGCAACAGGATGTCCGGCTCCCGGAACTTGCCCTCGCGCACGCGCATCCGCAACGCGGAGAACGCCGCGATGCCGCCACGCGGCCGGACCCAGGCACGGAACAGGACATAAAGAAACGAAAGGACGGCCTGATGGGTGGACGTTGGCAAGGGCAGCTCCTCGATGAAGCCGTCGGTGAACTCGACCGGGCGGTTGCCGTGGTCGGTAAGCCACAAGTAGCCCTCGTCGCTCCAGCACCCTTGGCGAGGCAGGAGTTCGCACAGCAGGGCGTCCAGCGTAGCCTGCGAGGCGGCGACCTCCCGCGGAGCCGGCTCCCGAGGAGCCGCGGCCGCTTCCCCGGCGCAACGGCTCTTCCGCTCGCCTGGATCGGCACGGGACGCAACTTCGACCGTCATTTCGAGCTCCCCCACACCGCGGGCGAAGGCGGGGCATCGTA
This sequence comes from uncultured Gammaproteobacteria bacterium, assembly GCA_958295465.1. Classification (GTDB taxonomy): domain Bacteria; phylum Pseudomonadota; class Gammaproteobacteria; order HK1; family HK1; genus HK1. Next base: position 3,152,798 of record OY282353.1, on the reverse strand, counting down.
CCCGCGCGCCCATGCCGCCGAAGTCTCGCCGATACCCGCCCCGGCAATCAAGGAACCGCCAAGAGGCTGATCTTTGGGGTCAATATGGGGCAATGGCTCGGACAATCCGGTCTTTCGAGAGCTGCCCTCCCGATCGGGCCGATCGGGACGGCTCGGCTGACAGGGTGGTAGCGCTTCACGGGCGACGGCGCTTCGCGCCTCCGGCTTTCGACGCGCCCTCTTCTTCCCGTTCCGAATCCCGCGTACCGCCTGTCCTCGCGCAAGCGGGGGGCGGGGACCATCGGCGCGAACGACCGCCGGAACGCGCGTGTCACCGTTCGCCGGATACGCGCGCTTTTGCGCAGCCATCAACATCCTTCGCTGCATCACGATCCCCTGCCGTGGCCCGGCCGCATCGGCCGCTTCGGAATCGGCGTCCCGGTCAGGAACCTCCACTACCGGGCCGGCCGCATCCGATGCCCTCGGCGCCGGCAGGCCGAATCCGCAGACGATGCACGCGGCGAGCCACGCCGTCAGCGCGGGGCGCCGAATCGCCGACGCCTTCAACTTTCGAGCTCGTTGTCGCGGAGAAAACGGAACAGGCGCCGTGCACTCGCATTCCCGGTCGCGCCCTCCTCCCGCTCGCGCCGCGCGGCGGCGGCGAGCCGCCGCAGCTCCTGGAAGTCCAGATCCGGCATTTCCTCGCGTATACGGCCGAACGTCTCGCCGTCGCCATCGAGGAGCGCGTCGCGCAGCCGTTCGAGCCGGCGGTGGCGCGCAGCTTCACGCCGGCCGGGCCGGCGCACAGCGTCGAGGGCCTGCGCGATCGAATCGGCGTCGCCTTCCCGGAGCACGCGCCCGATGTAGCGGATCTGCCGCCGTAGCGCGGCGCGTTCGAGACCGCGGGCGCCGGCGACCGCGGCTTCGAGTTCGGGCCACAGGGGAAGACGAGAGAGATCGCTCGCGGCCAAGGCCACCAACGACTCACCGAGCGCCTGAAGCGCCAGCGCCTCGCGCTTTCGTTGCGACTTCGATCTGGGCGCTGCGCCAGGATCGGTCTCGGTCATTCACGCATCCTCCGCGGCGCCCGGCGCGTGACGTCCGGCCCCCGTATGCCCCGTATCCGATCGTCATGGCATACGGTACGCCATCCGGCCTTGACCATCGTTCGGACGCGTTTCCGGCCTCGGAACGCGCCGGAGTCCGGACACTCTCTGTCACCGATAATCCAGCTCTCCCTGCCTTGAGGAGGCTCCAGCCGAGCCGGAAATTGCGTTGTAATCGACAGGAACCAGCTTCGCATTTTCCGATTCCGCGGTCCGGCTCTCCTTCGGCTTCGGGCGTCGATGCCTGCCGCCGTCCTCCGGCAGCAGATCGCCGTTCTCCCCGTTCCACAGGATGCCGGGGCGCGGCAGGCGATAATAGTTGGACGGCTCCTCGGGATTGACGACGGATTTGGTCGTCGTTCGAGGATCGCGGACAAAGCGGCCAAGGGCGGCCTCGCAATAATCGTGAAGAAGCTCGATGCAGACCCAACGGCGCATGGTGCGTTCACAAACCTCGCCGGTGACGCAACTCCCGGCGAAAGGATCGATCACGAGATCGCCGGAATCGGTCAGCATACGGATAAAGTATTCGGGCAGCTCGGCCGGATAGCGGGCAGGGTGCGGCTTGAGACCTTTTTCTTCGCAATAACGAAGATAGAAGCTGTTGCTCTCCGTATTCGGAATCGCAATCAGGTTGGGCGGAATCGCCGCGCCATTGTCAACGTTGAACTTGTCACTGATGTCGTGACCGGACGGGCGTTTCTTCGCCTTGTAGCCCTTGGCCAGCAACTCCTGCATACTGGGGCTGTAGGGTTGGAGGACCCTGCGATTGCTCGCCTTCGGCCAAGGTGTCTTCGATAGCCACCATACGGTATTGATCGCGTCCTTGACCCGGATGCGGCGCACCGTCACCCATTCTGCGGGTGTCGGCAATTTGGAAGGATTCCACCAGTAGAAATCCTGTGCCAGATGGAATCCGACCTCCTCGCACAGCATGATCAGGAGTTTGAAGTGATAGAGGTTCCTGGTGGGATAGCCCTTGTTCCATGCGCCCCCGATGTCGATGACCAAGCTGGCGTCGCCCTTCATGACACGGTGGAATGCGGCGGCAAAGGGTCTGAACCAATCGACGTATTCGTCCGCATCGACGTTGCCGTAATCCTTCTTGCGGACCAGCCCGAAAGGCGGGCTCGTCATGATCAGATCGACCGAATCGTCCGCACAGGCAGCAAGCACGTCCACGCTGTCACCGTGGATGATCCGGCCGAGGGACGTTTCGTGGAAGGTTCTGAAGTCCGATGTCGTTTTTTTCGACACTGTATTTTCCTATAAAGAGAGTTCTTTCAGATCCATGGCGTGGCGGGCCTCCCGGGCGAACACATCGACGATCGCAGCCGGCTTGATCTCTATAAGAGCAAGATCGTCGCCGTCCACCATGATGATGCAAAGGTTGGAATCGGCCATGATCCTGTTGGCGTAGCGGCGGGCCTCATTGCCGATCCTGCCGGTCGAGATCATGACGATGGCGTTGCTTTTGAGGAAATGCGTGAGTCCGACCTCCTTGGCTACGTCGTCGAGCGACACGCGGGCGGTGTTCTTGCACTGGACCTGCCAGCGGGAAAATACGAGTCGCGCGCTCTCGAAAATCAGATCGACTTCTGCTCCTCCGGTCACGTCCCCGCGCAGGCGGGTGGCCACGTAGGTCAAATCGACAAGGCGCATGAGCTTGAAGGCAAGGGCTTCGAGAGCAAGACCCCGGATGTGGCGATTCCCTGATTCGACCTCCTCACGGATCGCCTTGAGGGATTTGCGCAACATCGGCCGCAAATCGGTCCGGGTCTGTTTCTCGATCTGTTCGATCAACGGTGTGACGATGTCGTTCGCCAGCTTGTCGGTGGCGGTCACCAGAAACGGCTTTGCCCCACGACCGGCTTCCCTGGTTCCGCGTTCGAGATGGAGGTATCCGGCGTCCTGAAGTGGATAGAGCACCTGCTTGGGCAGATTCTTTTCGTTGAAGGTGACGCCGTAGGTGGCGACGGCGAGTTTCTCGACGTCGTTCGAGAGATGCGGGCCGTCACTGTCCAGATTGGCGATGGCCTTGAGATAGGCGCGCTGTTCCGAGGTAAAGGTGGCAAGTGCCTCGAATTCCTCCACGTCGAGACCGAGAATCCGATTGAGGCGCGTCTGATCCACGCGGTAACGGGAGACGAAGACACCGGGTTTTTCGAGCCACAAGCGCAACGTACTCATGTGTTTCCCGCCGCGCGGGACGGTGATGCCGCGTTCCTGGAGCCAGTGCCGCAGCTTGTTGAGGTTGATCTTCTCGCCGGCGGCGTGCATGTCGAGGACGCACTGGACAAAGTTCATTCCCTGGCAGTTTGTCAGGATGTGCCGAGCGAAGGCTTCATACAATGCGGGAGTGTCGCCTCGAAGATCGTAGAGCGTCCGGCCGATCTCGCTGAGCGTGGTGTCCTTCTCGTCGATCAAACCATAGGCACGCAGGGACAGCTTGGTGTTGTTGGCGAGCTTGCCCTTGTTGTAGTCGGAAGTCTCATGCGTCGAGAAATATCGATCGCGGACGGCGTCCTCGAAAGCCTGCCAGTCGGCTCCGTGTTCGTGCGCCAACTCCAGAAGGACCGGGAGGTCGATCCGGGCAGGCGAAAACTCGCTGCCGAAAGGGAGGTCGCTGCGCCGCATCGGAGACCTTCATTCACGCGCCGCGGTATTCAGGAGGCGTCCCGGTCAGGTACAGAGGGAGCTGAATATCTTCACTGCGGTAGCGCCCGCAGAACTCGTTGACGGCGTGGCGGACGAGCCAGCCATGGAGACCCGGTGTTTCCGGGCCATGACGGCGAGCTCGTCATATTCATGTTCGTCCAGTGTGACGGAAAAGCGGACTTTGGCGGTCATGGCATCCTCATCCGGGCAAGGACGATGCATCAGAACGGTTCATCCTGGTTCAGAGTCATGCCGAAGGCTCAGGATGTCAACCTCCCTCGCTCCGCCGCCGGGCCGCGACCGGTGCCACCCGCCTCCCCCGCACCCGATCACCATTCGATCCGCGGTACGCATTATCCGGCTCCCGAATATAATTGCGGCCTGCCGCATCCCCGCCAAGGACCCTCCCATGCCGATCGACGCCGCCGAACCCGCCGCCACCCGGCTCGCGGACTATGCTCCGCCGCCCTTCCTCGTCGATGAGGTAGACCTCGACTTCGAGCTCGGCGAGGAACGCACGCTGGTGCGGGCGAAGCTCAAGGTGCGGCGCAATTCCGCCGCCGTAGCCGCCGCATCCGTGCCCACCGCCGCACCTGGGTCCGCCACTACGCCCGCGTCCGTCGCCACGCCTGGATCCGTCACCACGCCCGCGCCTGCCGCCATACCTGCATCTGCCCCTGTCCCTGCGCCCGCCGCCACGGTCGCCGCTGCCACATCCGCGCCCGGCACTCCACCCGCATCCGCCGCCACGTCCGCGTCCACCGCCCCACCACCGGCGGACCTGGTCCTCGACGGGCGGGGACTTGACACCCGCTCGGTGCGCATCGACGGCGAGCCGGTCTCGGGGAACCGGATCGAGGTCGCCGCCGAGACGCTGACGATCCGCGACGCCCCCGATGCGTTCGTGCTCGAGACCGAAGTGGCGGTCCGGCCCGGCGAGAACAAGTCCCTCGAAGGACTCTACGCCTCGTCGGGGAACCTGTGCACGCAGTGCGAGGCGGAGGGGTTCAGGAAGATCACCTGGTTCCCCGACCGACCGGACGTGATGGCGCGCTACCGCGCCCGCATCGCCGGGGACCCGGGGCGCTTCCCGGTGATGCTCTCGAACGGGAACGCCGTCGAGCGCGGCGCCCTCGACGACGGCCGCCGCTACGTGGTGTGGGAGGACCCCTTCCCCAAGCCGAGCTACCTCTTCGCGCTGGTCGCGGGCCGGCTCGAATGTGTCGAGGACACGTTCACCACGCGCTCGGGGCGGGAGGTGGCGCTGCGCATCCACGTCGAGCCCCACAACCTCGACAAGTGCGCCCACGCGATGCGCTCGCTCAAGCGCGCGATGCGCTGGGACGAGGACGTCTACGGCCTCGAATACGACCTCGACACCTTCATGATCGTCGCGGTGGACGACTTCAACATGGGGGCGATGGAGAACAAGGGGCTCAACGTCTTCAACTCGAAGTACGTGCTGGCCCGCCCCGACACCGCCACCGACGCCGACTTCGCGGCGATCGAGGCGGTCATCGCCCACGAATACTTCCACAACTGGACCGGCAACCGCGTGACCTGCCGCGACTGGTTCCAGCTAAGCCTCAAGGAAGGCCTGACCGTATTCCGCGACCAGGAGTTCTCCGCCGACACCGGGTCGCGCGCGGTCAAGCGCATCCGCGACGCGCGCATGTTGCGCTCGCACCAGTTCCCGGAGGACGCAGGGCCGATGGCGCATCCCGTGCGCCCCGACTCCTACATCGAGATCAGCAACTTCTACACCCTCACGATCTACGTCAAGGGGGCCGAGGTCATCCGGATGATGCACACCCTGCTCGGCGACGCGGGGTTCAAGGCCGGGATGAAGCTCTATTTCGAGCGTCACGACGGCGAAGCGGTCACCACCGACGACTTCGTGGCGGCGATGGAGGCCGCTTCGGGCGCGGACCTCGGGCAGTTCCGGCGCTGGTACACGCAGGCGGGGACCCCGGTGCTCGCCGCCCGCGGCGCATACGACGCGGCGCGCTCGGAATACGTGCTCGACGTCGAGCAACGCACGCCTCCGACCCCGGGACAGCCGGAGAAGCTGCCGCTGCACATCCCGGTGCGCTTGGCCCTGCTCGGCGGGGACGGGCGCGACCTCCCGCTCCACTGCGCGGAGGCGGGCCTTGCCGGCGAGCGCGAGGCGGTGCTCGACGTGCGCGAGCCGCGGCATGTGTTCCGGTTCTCGAACGTGCCCGCGTGCCCGGTCCCTTCGCTGGTGCGCGGCTTCTCGGCGCCGGTGAAGGTCGAGATCGAGCGTGGCGACGACGAGCTTACATGGAACAACACTGTTTCCCGCCCACCCACGACGCTGGCTGAGGCGCCCGCGATTCCGCGCAGCGGAATCGCCAAGCGACCGCCCCAGCGGTCGCCGCTTGCCGAAGTCGAGGCGCTGACCGATGCACGACCGCCCCAGCGGTCGCCACTCGCCGAAGTCGAGGCGCTGACCGATGCACGACCGCCTCAGCGGTCGCCGCTTGCATTCCTCATCGCCCACGAGACGGATCCCTTCAACCGCTGGGACGCGGTGCAGGAGTACTCCACGAAGCTGATGCTGGGGATGATTGAGGACCGGCTCGCGGGCGCGAAGGCCGATGTCGGCGAGAATCAGCTTACGGGCGCGGGAGCCGGGGCCAGCGAGGAGCGATACACGGGTACGGCTACTGATGCCGGCAAGGACCGGGGCGCGGGCATGGACACAGGTACCGGCAAGAGTCGGACCGCGTGCATGGACGCGGGCGCCGGCGCCGGAGAAGGCCGGCTCGCGGGCGCTGATCCGGGTGACGGTCCGGACGCCGGCGTCGACCTCCCCGACGAATTCGTCCTCGCGCTTCGCGCCCTGCTCCTCGACGAGACACTCGACCCGGCGTTCATCGCGGAGGCGCTCACCCTGCCCTCGGAGTCGAACCTCGCCGACCGGATGGAGATCATCGCCGTCGAAGCCATCCACGAGGTGCGCGAGGCGGTGAAGGCGACCCTCGCGCTGCGCCTCGCGGACGCATTCGCATCCGTGCGCGAGGCGAACCGGTCCCGCGGTCCGTACCGCTTCGATGCCGGGGAGACCGGGCGCCGGGCGCTCAAGAACCTCTGCCTCGGCTACCTGATGGAGCTCGACGATCCGGCGGTGTGGACGGATTGCTGCCGCCAGCTCGAAACCGCGGACAACATGACCGACGCCCTCGCCGCCCTCGCCTGCTTCGCCAACAGCGCGCGCGGCTGGGAACGCGACAAGTGGCTGGACTGGTTCCACGAACGGTGGAAGGACGATCCGCTGGTGCTCGACAAATGGTTCTTGCTCCAGGCCACCTCCCGGCAGCCCGGCACCATCAACCGCGTCCGCACGCTCATCCGGCACCGCGCGTTCGACATCGAGAATCCCAACCGGGTGCGGGCGCTCATCGGCGCGTTCTGCCACGCCAACCAGCGCCGCTTCCACGACGCCTCCGGCGAGGGCTACCGCTTCCTCTCCTCGTACGTGCTGGCCATCGATGCGTTCAATCCGCAGACCGCGGCCCGATTGCTGGGCGCCGCGAGCCACTGGCGCCGCCTCGACCCGGACCGCCGCGCCCTGCTCCGTGCGGAGCTGGAGCACATTCGTGCGGTTCCGGGGTTGTCGAAGGACTGCTACGAGGTCGTGTCGAAGTTTCTTGCCTGATCGAGGGCGCACGGTTCGGAGCGGGTCCGTTGCAAGCGAGGCCGCGAGGTCGTGGTCAGGTTTCCTGCCTGATCGAGGAGCGAGCCCGGCGCACGCCCCGGTTCGGCCGGATCAGGGCGGTGGTCTCTCCTGGGCACGCGGGCACCCCGCCTGCATTGATTTGTGCGGCCTTGCCGCTCACCGGTCAGAGTGACACGGTCCTGGAGGCCATCCGTCGCCGCACTGTTCGACGTCTGCGCCTGGTGAGGGTAGCGACAGGACAGGAGATTGACAGATTTCGACGATAAACTTAATTTCTGACGGGATTGAGATAAAATGGAACTGAACATGTCAAACGGATCCTCCGATCGGATGGCGGCCGAGTTCTTGATCGTCCCGCCAGGTCCCGGCACCAGGACCGGGCAGGTCTGGGAAATCGCCGACGCGATTACCCTTGAGAAAGGGCGTCGTGCGCAACGCCATGAGGTCATCGAGCGTTACGTGGCCGAGAATGGCAACCGGAATACGGCCAGCACGCAGTATCAGCGCTGGAAGATCCATCGTGACAGGCAACACGAGATTTCCGAGCCCCCTTCGCCCGGAAGCGATCCCGCATCGTCCGGAAAGCTCCGCACGGTCGAACCGCAGTCCCTCAAGATCGCCCCGGACGGCCGGGTCCTGATCCCCCTTGAAATGCGCGCGGCGATGGCCTTGGGAGACAACGGCCGGGTGACGGCCCGGGTCGAGGCCGGAGAGCTCCGTCTCGTGTCCCCGGCCGTCGCGGTCCGGCAGATCCAATCCCGCTTGAAGAAATACAGGAGACCGGGCGAGAGCGTCGTCGATCGGTTCCTCTCGGAGCGGCGGGCGATGTGGGGAGAAGAGTGAGCGTCGTCTTCGACAGCTCCGCGCTGCTCGCGATCGCCTTCGAGGAAGAAGGCGCCGATGCCGCGGCGCGCCGTCTGGGCGGCGGGATCATGTCTGCGGTCAACGCCTCCGAAGTCATCGCGCGGCTTGTCGATCTGGGAGCGGGAGGGGAGGAGGCCCGTACCTCGCTTCTTGCCTTCGGGCTGGAGATTCGGCCGTTCGACGCGGCGCTTGCCGTCGCGGCCGGCCTGTTACGGACGACAACGCGGGAGAGAGGCCTGTCGCTCGGCGATCGCGCGTGCCTGGCCTTGGCGATTCGCGAGCAGGCCGGAGTCGTCACCGCGGATCGGGCGTGGGCGGCACTCGATCTCGGTGTCGAGGTCGAGCTGATTCGCTGATCTGGACGGAAAAGGATGAACCGGGCTTGTGGCGGCAGAGGCAGTCCGCCATTCGACCGCTCCCGGCCCACCGAACGGATTTGACTATGCCTCCACGATATTTTACTCTCTCCTCAGATCGTCGGGTTACTTCGCTATTCTCCGACCGGTCATGCTCCGTAACGCCACTCCTGAAAGGTTTCAGTGATAATGACAGAACGTGAAGACCTGCTGGCCTCTATCGCCAGCACCATCAAGGACTACCGGACCGGCGAAATTGCCGAGCCTACGCCGACCCATGTTGACCGATGGATTGGTCAATTCGAGCCAGCAGTGCAGGTTCCAATGCTGCGCGAACTGAACAACGTGTTCCAGCGGACGTACGTATCCCAGCCCACAATATGCCGGTTTCTTGCTGGCGTAGCGGATCAATTTTCTTTCAGATTTTGGCAGTCAGCGCATATCCTCAGCATCCAGAAAAAAGGCGAAAGCCAAGCCGAAATTCGTAAATTGTTCGGTGAAATTCTGAAGGAACGATATGACCTTAATATAGAATATGACGGCTCTGATAATGGCGATTTTGTTTATCTTGATGACGCTGTGTTCACTGGTGATCATGTCATAGGTGATCTTGTAAAGATAATTGAACGAATTCCTCGACAGGCGCGATTGCATATTATTTTGATTGCGAGCCATAGCTATGCCGAATATAGAATCAATAATAGAATTAAGCAGCAGATCAATGTGCGATTTAATAGGAAAGATATATTCGAGAATCGTCAAACTTGGCATAACGAAGAAGGCGGACTTGCGCCTACCGACGTACTACGCCCTGATGAAATTGGAAAGCGCGACCAGAATCAACGAGCGAGTTGTTTCTTTTCCAGTGTCGAAGGTCGCCAATTACTTGAAAGAGAGTTTTTGAGTGCGGGGAAGAAGATACAGAGGCTCGCTAAAAATCCAGACCCAAATCTCAAACCGCTTGGGTATAACACTATCGAACCAGGCTTTGGTTCTCTGTTCGTAACCTACCGAAATTGCCCCAACAACTGCCCGCTGGCCCTTTGGTATGGCGATCCATCGTACCCACAAACCCATCCTTTAGGTCTCTGGTACCCGCTCTTTCCACGTAAAACCTACCACCAATAGGCTGTTCAAAATGGCTATGGTGACCGACAACCACAAGAATTCCCGAATCCGGGAGTACAACCGCACCGACTCCGCCGTTTTCCTCAAAACTAAAGAGAAATACGGCGGTCTATCCAATATGGCTGGCGGCTTCCCGTTACGCGTGAACGGCGTTGACATCCGCACCTCCGAGGCTTTGTACCAAGCCTGCCGTTTTCCCCTCTTGCCGGACATTCAGGACAAGATTATCGCTGAGCGCAGCCCGATGACGGCAAAGATGAAAGGTAAACCGTACCGGCAGAATTCACGTCCCGATTGGGACGCGGTTCGGGTCAAGATTATGCGATGGTGCCTGCAAGTGAAGCTGGTGCAAAATTGGGATACATTCAGCGATGCGCTGCTTGAAACCGGGGATTTACCAATCGTCGAACATTCCCGGCGGGACGATTTTTGGGGTGCCAAGCCGGTGGACGATACAACCCTGGTGGGTGTCAATGCTCTGGGGCGTTTGTTGATGGAACTGCGGGAACAAGTAAAAAGAGAACCGACAGATATTTTGCAGCGTGTTGAGCCGCTATCCATACCGGATTTCCTGTTGCGCGGCAAGCAGATTGGGCAGATTTGCCAGTTCGATTCTGATGATAAACGAGGACAGCTCGATACTAGCGGAAGACGTCCAGTAGACGTCACAACGGAAGCCCATACAGCTATAATTGCAGAGGTAACTGCTGACTACTCGATCACTGTCGCCGACCGTGCACTCATCAATATCAATATAGCCCACGCTGCTGCCTTGCAATCATTGCCGAGCATCACACCAAAACTAGCCGAGAAAATCGTAGCACATCGCGAAGGTGAGGGGCCATTCAAAACAATTGATAGCATCATCTCGGTGCATGGCATCGGAAAAAAGACCTATCTGAAAATTGCCGATATGATAACAGTAGGCCACCATATCCCGAATACCCAGCCGTCTTTGCTCCCAAATTTTCAATAATAACAATCGCCATTCAAATCTAGGTAGCCAAATTAGACAATGCGCTGTGCGATATGCGAGCGCACGGTTCGAAATCCGTACAACTCCTCTGTGGCATCGCTGTCCTGTAGAGCATCCCCATCGCCCCGGAAATCAACCATCCCGGACCCCGGCGCCTGCCCGATGCCGGCTTCCAGATCGCTCCGGCTCCAGGTCTCCACTTTCCTGGCGCCGACTCTCCCCTGTGCTTCCCATATCCGCTCCAGACGCTTCCTTCGCCCTTCATCGTCCAGGCTTTCCTTCGGATAATCGTCCCTTTTCCGGCCCGTCTTGTTTTCCCAGTACTCCACGGCTCCGGCCATGAACTCGTCTTCCGGTCTTCTCTTCCGCTCGTTCATTCCCTGCTCCTCTTTCCGGCGTGCCGTGCATGACATCTCCTTCATGGCGGCATGTCTCAGGGACGATACATCGAGAGATCGGCTCAAGACCCAAGAGCCCAGGTCAAGAGACATGCCGCCTCCCGGCGCCCGCCGTGCCCACGAACACGACTCCTCCATGCAATACGGCGCTGCCGACTCGGCAGAAACCATCTCCCGATGCTCGCCGTGCTTCGGAACACTACTCCCGGACCGCGGCCCCCGCGAGGGCGTCGCGCAACCCCGATGAGCGTTCCGTGGGCCGTTCGACCGCCGCGGCGACGCTTTCCCCGGCGCCGTACACCACCATCCGCCGACGCGCCCGGGTGACCGCGGTGTAGAGCAGCTCGCGGGTCGCCACCCGCGAATCGGCGGGACCCGGCGCCACCGCCACCTCGTCGTACTCCGAGCCCTGCGCCCGGTGTACGGTGAGGGCGAAGAAGCTCTCGTACGGGGGCAGGCGGGCCGGCGGGACCAGCCGCGGCCCTCCTTCGGCGTTCTCCAGCTCCGGGAACCAGACCTGCGCCCGCCCGTCCGCATCACGCAGAACCACCCCGGTATCCCCGTTCGAGAGCCGGGTTCGCGGGTCGTTGCGGGTGACGAGGATCGGCCGGCCTGGATAGAAAGCGTCATGTGCCCGCACGAGACCGAGAGCGCGCAGCCGCCGTTCCACCGACCGGTTGAAGCGCTCCGCCCCGAAGGGGCCGATCCGGTGTGCGCAGAGTACGCGGAACGACGGCAACGGCCCGACGCCCTCGTCGGGCGGGCCGCGGAGCTCTCGCGCCCTCCGTAGCGCCGGCGCGAACCACTCAACCGCGAACCGCACCGCGAGCCGTTCGAATGCCGCCGCATCGGGCAGGGGGCGCAGCTCGACGGCGGTGTCGGACGGATCCCGGAGCGCCTCGACCGCGGCGGGGACGTCGCCGCGCACCACCGCGGCGGCGAAGCGCCCGAGCCCGCCCCTCTCGTCGAAGCGCCACTTGAGAAAGGGCGCCGTGCGCAACGCCATGAGGTCATCGAGCGTTACGTGGCCGAGAACGGCAACCGGAATGCGGCCAACACGCAGTATCAGCGCTGGAAGATCCATCGTGACAGGCAACACGCAGCGATTTCCGCCAAGGGCGTCGCTTGTTTGCGGATCTTGTGGCTGGCCGCTGCGGGCGACGGGGAGGCAAGGTGCAGCCTCCGGGCTGATTCGCAAGGCGGTGGCGGTGCGGCGGGCGGCTGGCGCGCCGGGGCGGACGAATCTACGATAGGCGCGTTCAGGCTCCCGCATCGGAGCGGCGCCATGAAGACGTACGCCGGGGATCGGACCATCGACGGGATCGTCGTGACCGTCGACGACCGCCCGCTCGATCAGCGGCTCGACCTGCGCCGGTACAGCGACAACGGCTTCGAGTGGACCTACGAAGGCGCCGAGTCGCGTCAGCTCGCACTCGCCATCCTTGCCGACCATCTTGGCGACGCGGACCACGCCCTTTCTCTCGTCGAGCCGTTCATGCGCGAGGTCGTCGCGAACTTCGACAACACCTGGGAGATGACGAGCGACGACGTGGCGGCCGCGATCGAAGCGTTCGAGTCCATCTGAAACGCCGGAGAAAGCTGCGATGCCCAACCACTACAAGGCCCTCGTCTCCGTGCTCGCCATCGCGGTGTGCACCGCGGTGTTCTACTTCGATACGAGCTCCGGGATCGCGCGCTGGGTGACCCTCGCCCTGGGGCCGATGATGGGCGGCGCGATCTGGGTCCTGCCCGAAGCGAAGGCGAAGGAGATCCGCAAGGAAGTGGCCAGCCGGCGCTGACCCAGGGGTCGAGGCGTCGTCCCGGGAGGCCGGCCGCGGCACGGCGCGGACAACGGCAGCGTCGAGAGCGCAGTCGAAGGCGGAAGGCGAGCCCGGCCATCACCGCAGGCGCGACGGCGAGCGCGGTCGGGACGATTGGCCCGGTGGCTTCGTCTCGGGCCATGTCACGGCTCGGCGTTGGTGCTGCTCGTATCCTGCACCTTGTCGAGGACACGACCGAGGAGTCGACCATGGCCCTGGCCGCATCCGTGCAGCCCGTCCCCGCGGGGGTCACCGTCTCGAAGCTCCACATGTCCTCCGGGCCACGAGCCGGTGAAGCATGAAAGCGGAATGAACGTGGATCGCCGGGACTTCGGCCACCGTGCGGCCAACGCGGTCAATGCCCGGGACGCACGGGCTCTCGAGCGGGCCTACGACGATTGGGCGGATACCTACGATACCGACCACGAACACTTCGGCGGTGCGCTGATGGAGCGGTTCGTCGAGCTATGCGGCCGGAACGTCCCCCGCGACACCGGGCCGATCCTCGACGCGGGAGCGGGCACCGGACGTCTCGCCGAAACATTGCGGCAGCATGGCTACGACGATTTCGTCGGCATCGATCTCTCGGCCGGGATGCTGGAGAAAGCGGGAGCCAAGGGGATTTACCGCGCGGTGCATCGAATGCGCCTGGGCGGGCCGCTGTCGTTCCCCGACGACACCTTCGCCGCGGTCGTGTCACTCGGCGCGATGTCACCCGGCCACGCCGGCGCGGACGCCTTCGACGAGCTCATTCGCATCACGCGCCCCGGCGGCTGGCTGGTGCTGAGCATGCGCGCCGGCGAGGAGAAGCGGACGGGCTTCGCAAGCGGACGCAGATCGCTGGAATCGAACGGGCGCTGGATACTTGTCGACGAGACGCCGGAGTTCGATTCACATCCGGAGCTCGACCCACCGCTTCGCTATTCGATCCACGTCTACCGGATCCCCACCGGGCGGCGGTGACCTCGGGCGGCATCCGGACGTCCCACTCCGGCGCGGCCACCGCCGACTGCGCCGCCCACGGCGACCGTCCGGTCACGATCGACGCCTGCATGGAGGGACGGACAAGGCCACAGCGTCGGTGCTTGGCGGTGCTTCGGCGCCAACCCCGGCGGCACGCTCACCCATGCACGATGACGCCTCTGGCGTTCACTCCCTTCTCCAGATCCTCGAACGCCCGCGGCGCCTCGTCGAGGGTGTAGGTGCGGGTGATCATCCCGTCGAGGTCGAGCCGGCCCCGGCGGTAGAGATCGAGATAGAGGGGGAAATCCACCTTGGTGTTGACGCTGCCGTACATGCATCCGATCACCGACTTGCCGGTCAGCGGCAAAACCAGCGAACTCACCGAGAAGCGCTCCTTCGCGCCCCCGACTCCGACCAGCACCGCGGTCCCGCCGCGGCGCACGACCTTGATGCACTGCTCGATGGTCCTGGGGTTGCCGATGACCTCGAACGCATAATCGATCCCGATCCGGCCGGTCATCTCGAAGATCTCCCGCACCGCGTCGCCGCCGGGGGTCACCGAATCCGTGGCTCCGAACCGCCTGGCCATCTCCATCTTCTCCGCGCTCAGGTCCACGGCCACGATACGCGAAGCGCCGGCGATGCGAGCCCCCTGGACCACCGACAGCCCCACCCCCCCGCAGCCCCACACCGCCACCGTCGAGCCGGGGCGCACCGCCGCGGTCTTGACCGCGGCCCCGACCCCGGTGGTGACCCCGCAGCCGATGAGGGCGGCGGCCTGGAACGGCACGTCCTTCGCCATCGGGACCACGCTGATCGAGGGCGCCACCGCGTACTCGGCCATGTTGCCGAGGAAGGACATGACGAACACGGGCTCGCCGTTGCGGCTCACGCGGGTGGTCCCGTCGAGCAGGTTGCCGTCCTGCTTCGCGACGATGCACAGGTAGGGCTCGTCGCGCACGCAGTGGAAGCATTCCCCGCAGTGCGGGATGAACGAGAGGATGACGTGGTCGCCCGGCGAGACGTTGGTGACCCCCTCGCCGACCTCCTCCACGACGCCGGCGCCTTCATGCCCGAGCACGGTGGGGAACGGGCTCGGGATCGTCCCGTTGATGATGGACAGGTCCGAGTGGCATACGCCCGTCGCCGCCATCCGCACCAGCACCTCGCCCGTCTTCGGCGGCGCGAGGTCCACGTCCACCACCGAGTAGCTGTCCTGCGCATCGGCGACGACTGCCTTCATTGGCCGAGACTCCTCCGTTCGAATCGACACCGCAAACGATACCGCGGCGCATCGGCCAGGGCGAGCGAGGCCGCAAGGGCGCCGCCGCGCGCGCTCTGGGTCCCGTTCGCGCTCGGCCGGCCGCTCGGCGCTGCCGGTGACGCGGCGTTCCAGCACCGGGTCATCGCCGCTGCGCTCGCCCTGCTCGACCGGCCCCGGGGGCCGGTGCTCGAAGATTTCCCCGACCCGGCGCCGGACGACCGTTCCGGCGAACCCTGGTCCTGTCCGGTCCGCTTCGCGCGGGTGGAGGCAGGACAGGACATCGCCGGCGTTGCCCGCGCCGAGCTCGCCGGGCTCGCCACCTGGCACGCGCTGGCGATGCGACGGCGTGGCCGGACCGCCGCCGGCGTCTCGGGGCTCACCGCCGTGCAATGCCTGGATCTCGTCATCGAAGCGGACCGCACCGGCGGCACGGACGACGTCCGCGGTCTCAAGGCGGCGGTCGAGGACCTGAAGACGCACTACGTCGAGGCGGTCACCGCAAGGCCCGGCGCCCCGCCGGCCGGCGCCATCGACGCCATGCTGTGGAACGAGTCCGCGCTCGGCCGGCTCCTGCGCCGCCTCGCCGCCCGCGGGGCCGAAAGCGACCATGCTGCGATGCGCTTCTTCGCGAACGACTCCCTCGTCCCCCGGCAATTCCGGTAACGCCGGAGCCAAGGTGCTCGATGGCCGGACGGAGGCATTTCACACGCCGTTCCGTGGCTCACGACCGCTGCCTGGTCCCGGCTCCACCGGGTCAGGACACCGGGCGGAGGCATTTCACGCTCTACCTCCGGAATCGGCCCGCAAGTCTCTTGTCCGTGAACCATAGGGCGAAGTGGCGAGGAACGATCCGCCGACCGGCGCTTGATTCCGCGACGCCGGATCCCTGGGAACGGCGTGTCCCGCGAGGACACGGGCGTCCCGCCCGCGCTCCCGCGGATCGGCAGGACCGCCCCCCTCCCCCCGGCTCCTGCCTGCTCCACCCCCGGCACGGACGGTTGATGTCTATACTCGATGTCCATACTGCACCGACCCGCCCCGCCACCACCCCAACCCGCCCGGAGGCCGCCATGTCCGTCGTCCCCGTCACCCGTGGTCATCACTACGTCGTCAGCGCCGGCCACGAGCTCGCGGCGCTGGCCGCGTTCGAGGCGCTGGAGAACGGCGGCAACGCGATCGACGCGGGGGTCGCCGCCATCCTGACCCTCGGGGTGGTGTACAGCGACCAGGTGAGCGTGGCCGGGGTCGCGCCGATGATCATCCGCCTCGCCGAGACCGGCGAGATCGTCACCATCGCCGGGGTCGGGGGCTGGCCACGCGCGCTCGACCCCGATGCGTTCATCGAGCGCCACGGCGGCGAGATCCCGCTCGGGGTGCGGCGCACGGTGGTGCCGGCCGCCCCCGATGCCTGCCTCCAGGCCCTGGAGCGCTGGGGCACGATGACCTTCCGCGACGTGGCGGCGCGCGCGGTGCGCTACGCATCCCGGGGCTTCCCCCGCCACCCCGTGATGCTCGACTACGTGCGCCGGTACGCCGACGACATGCGGCACTGGCCGGAGAACGTCGCGATCTGGATGCCGGGCGGCGAGATCCCGGCGCCCGGTGACCGGCTGGTGCAGGCCGACCTCGGCCGCGTCCTGCAATTCCTCTGCGACGAGGAGCGCGCGGCGGGCGACGACCGCATGGCCGGGCTCGCGGCGGTGCGCCGTGCGTTCTACCGCGGCGACGTCGCGAGCAAGGTCCTCGCGCACCAGCGCGAGCACGACGGGCTCCTCGCGGCGGAGGACCTGGAATCGTTCCGCTGCCCCATCGTGCCCTCGGTGTCACGCCGCTTCCGGTTCAACGGCGAGGCGGTCGAAGTGCATACGTGCGGCGCCTGGTCCCAGGGACCGTTCCTGCTCGAAGCGCTCGCCATCGCCGAGGCGGCCGGCGTCGAGGCGCTCGGGCACGGCACCGATGGCTACCTGCACGCGATCGCGGAGATCCTCAAGCTCACGTTCGCCGATCGGGAGGGCTACCTCGGTGATCCGGACTTCGTGGACGTCCCCGTCGGCGCCCTCATCGGCGAGTCCTGGGCGGGGGAGCGCGGAAAGGCGATCGACCCCCACCGGGCCAGCCCGGGGATGCCGCTCCCCGGCGCCGTGCCCGGCCACGCACCCTACGTTTCACCGGTGGCCGTAGCCGGGGCTGCGCCGCCGGCCGCGAACGAGGCGCCGATCCGGCCGCCGGCCACCGCGGAGGCTGCCGCTGGCGAAGCGCCGGTCCGCCCGCCGGCCGACACCTCGATCGTCTGCGTCATCGACGGGCAGGGCAACGCCCTCTGCTCGACCCCGTCCGATACGAGCTGGGATACGCCGGTGGTGCCGGGAGCCGGGTTCACGGTGTCGTCGCGCGGCGCCCAGTCCTGGGCGGTGCGGGGCCACCCGTCCTGCGTCGCGCCCGGCAAACGTCCCCGCCTCACCCCGAATCCCTGCTTCGTCCTGTCTCCGGGACGCTGGATCATGCCGTTCGGCACCCCCGGCGGGGACACCCAGATCCAGGCGAACCTCCAGACGCTCCTCAACCACCTGGTCTTCGGCATGGCGCTGCAGGACGCGGTCGAAGCGCCCCGTCTCGTCACCCACAGCCATCCCGACACCTTCTCGCCCCATACCGCCTATCCCGGACTGGTCACCCTCGAAGGACGGATCGGCGAGGCTGCGTGCGATCGGCTCGCCGCGCGCGGGCACCGCGTCGAGCGCCTCGACGACTGGACGCACTGGACCGGCGGGGTCTGCGCGGTCCGCAAGGACCTCACGACGGGTGAGCTCGAAGCCGCCGCCGACCCGCGGCGCTGGAGCCGCGCGATGGGCTGGTAACGGTGGGCGCCGGAAACGACGGTGGCGAGGTCGGGGCGACGGTCTCGATATCGTCATGGTGGATACCTCCTTCCCGAAGGGGTCAGGGTCAGATGTCCACGAAATCGGGTCAACTCCAGATCGGGGAGGGCCGCGAGAGCCGGATGAGACGTCGCGTTCGGGTGCATTGGATGCCACGACGCCATGCTGACCGAATACATCGATGAAGCGCTTCGACGCGCTCGGTACGAGCTGATCGAAGACGAAGAAACCCCCTACTACGGGAAGGTGCCGGATTTGCCGGGCGTGTGGGCGTGCGGTCGAACGTTGGAAGGCTGCCGGCGAGAGCTGAAGGAAGTCATCGAAGGCTGGATACTCGTCAGCGTGAGACGATCGCTCGACCTCCCGCGACTGGGCAGCGCCGAGATCACGGAGATCGATGCGGACGATGTTCTCAGGGACGGTCGAATCCTGGAATCGTCATGCTCCGATGTTGACAGTCGTCGACTTGTCGACAACTATGTGCGGTAGTATGCGATGGTGGAGAAAGCAATGATTGCACGAGGATCGACACAGATCGTTGGGATCAGACTGCCGGAGGAGATTGCGGTCGCGTTCAAGAAAGAAGCAGCCGGGCGAAATGTGCGGCTGAACAAACTTTTCCAGGAGATGTGGAAGCTATACCAGCAGGCGATGCGAAAAGATCGAGTGAATGATGGCAGTCAACCGGGATAAACCTGAACGGTGGAAGCAGGATATTGCGCAGTCGGTGTATATGAACAACAAATGGTTCTTGCGCTTTGCACCGAAGGCTTACCGAAAGGCGCGAGTGAAGACCACCAAGGATGTCGAGAAGGCGCTGAAAGCAACGCACAACCTGATGTACGTCGACGTGGCGTTGCTGAAGAGGAGGCCCGGTATCCTGCCGACCCTGCGGATGTCCACCTGCCCGCCACTTGCCGTAGACAGGCTGATCGGGCTTGCCGGTGTTTCGAAGAGCCTTGTCAACGTGATGGAGAAGAAGGGGAAGCTGCCGCCACGAATGGGACGGCGCGAGCTTGATCGTGACCTTGAGAGGATCGCCAAGATCATCAAGAAAATGGCCGATCCGGACATTTTCGTGTGGCTGGGACGCGATAATGGTCCGTCTAAAAAGGAACTGTACCGAGCTGCGACGATCGTAGCCGATCGTCTCTGCGGTGCGGTGGCGAATCCGCGCATTCGTAATGCTCAGGAACAGCGTCAACTTGCGGCGATCAAAAACTGGCTGAAGAGTAGAGATTACACGACCGCAGACGGAGGGACGAAGTACAACGAGATGGATCCGGGGACGTTCTCATTGCGACTGAACGTGCCGGGAAAACAGGAAGACGCCGACAAGCCGGTCAATATTTCTGTCGATGCCGTTGTGATGCCGAAGAAAGCCCGTACAGGTGAGTTGCCTTTGCTTATCGAGGCAAAATCCGCGGGTGATTCTACGAACGTCAACAAACGACGCAAGGAAGAGGCCACGAAGATGCATCAATTGCGTGGAACTCATGGAAAGAACGTGCGGTTCATTTTATTCCTGTGCGGATATTTCGACAGCAAGTATCTGGAATATAAAGACGCGGAACGCATCGACTGGGTATGGGAACACCGCATAGACGACCTCAGTCAATTTGGGCTTTAGGTATCAATAAAATGACAACAGAGCTTGAGAATTGCCGGCTGGCACTGCAAAGAGCGTTGGATGCAAGGAAAGAGCAGACGGAACGGAACCGCATGGGGCAATTTGCCACACCGACCGTTCTGGCTGTCGATATTCTTCGCTATGCCAAGGAGGAATTCGGACAAAGCGACAAGATTCGTTTTATTGATCCGGCAGTTGGAACCGGATCATTCTACTCCGCCTTGCTTACCGTATTACCGAAGACTCGCATCAGTGCTGCCGTCGGCTACGAAATAGATCCCCATTACGGAGCACCCGCAGACAAGCTTTGGAGAGAGAGAGGTTTGGACGTACACTTGAAGGACTTCACGCGAGCGAAATCGCCACCGGATCCCGAAAAATTCAACTTGCTGATCTGCAACCCCCCGTATGTGCGGCATCATCATATCGTCAATGGTGAGAAGCAGAGATTGAAAGCGTGCACGTATGAGTCGAGCGGTATGGAAATCAACGGTTTGGCCGGATTGTATTGCTATTTTATTGGTCTAAGCCATATATGGATGGCAGAAGGAGGCTTGGCGGGATGGTTGGTACCGAGCGAATTCATGGATGTTAACTACGGTCTTTCGGTGAAACGCTATCTGCTCGACAAGGTCACACTGCTGCATATTCATCGTTTCGATCCAAACGACGTGCAGTTTGACGATGCGCTGGTGTCCTCGGCCGTAGTGTGGTTCCGCAAGGAAGCTCCATGGGCGGAACATGAGGTGCGGTTTACCTATGGCGGATCACTGGAACAGCCGAAGCTGGAGCGCTTGGTGCCCGTCGAGACGTTGCGCCGCGACCCGAAGTGGACTCGGTATCCGATACAGGCGGGGTACGACAATCCGGATACGCCAGTTCTCGGTGATTTCTTCAGAATCAAACGTGGGCTGGCGACGGGAGACAACAGCTACTTCATTCTGTCGGTAGAGGATATCGAGAGGCGCAAACTCCCATTTGATATGTTTCAACCGATATTGCCGAGTCCACGCTATTTACCGGAGAATGTGGTTACGGCGGATGCGAAAGGAAACCCGATGCTCGATCGTCGCCTGTTTTTACTGGACTGCCAATTGAAGGAGGAACAGATCAAGTGGCAATATCCAGCGCTGTGGGCATACCTGCAAGCGGGGAAGGCACGAGGTATCGCGGAGCGTTACATCTGCCGGCACAGGACACTATGGTATACACAGGAACACCGTCCACCGGCACCGTTCGTATGTACCTATCTTGGTCGAAACGACAAGAAGAACGGACGACCATTTCGTTTTATACTCAACTATTCCCTGGCGACGGCCGCGAACGTGTACCTGATGCTGTATCCGAAGGAATTGCTTGCCCGAACGCTTGAGGGCGATCCGGCATTGAAGACGCGGATCTGGGAGATACTGAATGACATCAATCCGAACGCGATGCTCGGTGAGGGTCGGGTTTACGGGGGTGGTTTGCACAAGCTTGAGCCTGGGGAACTCGGCAACGTACCAGTGGCGTCGATCGCGGAGATGCTGCCGGGCGCAGGCAGGATGTGCCAGAATGCACAGGGCGAACTGTTCTAAGGGCCGGCTGCGCAAAACCGAAGAAGAGGAGGGGGAACATGGGCAAGTCGAAAAAGGCACGGAAGGGTACGGATGGGACCACCCGGACGAAGGACACGACCGCGGGGAAGGGCAACGGGGAGACGGCGGAGGGCCCGAAGAAGATCGAGAACAAGCGTTACGAGAAGGAGCTGTTCGGGCTCCAGGTCGAGCTCGTGAAGATGGTCGAGTGGATCAAGCACGAAGGGCTCAAGGTGGTGGTCATCTTCGAGGGGCGCGATGCGGCCGGCAAGGGCGGCGTCATCAAGCGCATCAACCAGCATCTGAGCCCGCGCATCTGCCGGGTCGTCGCCCTGCCGGCACCGACCGAGCGCGAGCAGACCCAGTGGTATTTCCAGCGCTACGTGCCGCACCTGCCCGCCGCCGGCGAGATGGTCCTGTTCGATCGAAGCTGGTACAACCGAGCCGGCGTCGAGCGGGTCATGGGCTTCTGCACCGACGGGGAACACCGCGAGTTCCTGCGCACCTGCCCGGAGTTCGAGCGCATGCTCGTGCGGTCCGGCATCAAGCTCATCAAGTACTGGTTCTCCGTCTCCGACGAGGAGCAGGAGAAGCGGTTCCAGAGCCGGCTCACCCAGAGCCACAAACGCTGGAAGCTCAGCCCGATGGATCTGGAATCGCGGCGGCGGTGGGTCGAATACTCCAAGGCGAAGGACGACATGTTCGCGCACACCGACATCAAGCAGGCGCCGTGGTACGTCGTCGACGCGGACGTGAAGAAGCATGCGCGATTGAACTGTATCCGCCACCTGCTGAGCATGATCCCTTACGAGGATCTGACGCCGGAGCCGATCTCGCTTCCGAAACGCACCGATGCCGGCGCGTACGTGCGCCCGCCGATCACCGACCAGACGTTCGTCCCGTCGGTGTATCCCGACGCCTGAGCCGGCCTGCCGGTCGCGCTGATCCGAAGTCGGCGACGGAGCGGCGTCCGGGGGAACGCGCCGAGACACGCGATGAACGTGCTCGAATCCACCCTCCCGGTGCGCTCGGACGCCTTCCGATCCAACCGCGACCGGATGCGCCGGCTCGTGGAGGAGACGGCCGTGCTCGCGGCCGGAATCATGGAGGGCGGTCCGCAGAGCGCCCGCGCCCGGCACGTCGAACGCGGCAAGCTCCTGCCGCGCGAGCGGGTGGGCCGGCTCCTCGATCCCGGCTCGCCCTTCCTCGAAATCGGCCTCTTCGCCGCCCACGGCATGTACGGCGGCGAGGTGCCCTCGGCGGGGCTCGTCACCGGCATCGGCCGCATCGCCGGCGTCGAGTGCATGGTGGTGTGCAACGACGCCACCGTGAAGGGCGGCACCTACTTCCCCCTCACGGTGAAGAAGCAGCTCCGCGCACAGGAGATCGCCCGGCAGAACCGGCTGCCCTGCGTGTACCTCGTCGATTCGGGCGGAGCGCATCTTCCGAGCCAGGACGAGGTCTTCCCCGACCGCGAGCACTTCGGGCGCATCTTCTACAACCAGGCGAACATGTCCGCGGCGGGGATCCCGCAGGTGGCGGTGGTCATGGGCTCGTGCACCGCGGGCGGCGCCTACGTCCCGGCGATGAGCGACGAGAGCATCATCGTGCGCGGGCAGGGCACGATCTTCCTCGGCGGGCCGCCGCTGGTGAAGGCGGCGACCGGGGAGGTGGTCTCGGCCGAGGAGCTCGGCGGCGCGGATCTGCACTCGCGCGAATCGGGGGTCACCGACCATTACGCGGCGGACGACGCGCACGCCCTCGATCTCGCCCGCCGCGCCATCGCCAACGCCAACCGGGAGAAGCGCATCGGGCTGCGCACCCGGGCGCCGGCCCCGCCGCGCTACGACCCCGACGAGATCCTGGGGATCATCCCCCCCGACGTGCGCCAGCCCTGCGACGTGCGCGAGGTGATCGCCCGCATCGTGGACGATTCCCGCCTCGACGAGTTCAAGAAGCTCTACGGCGCGACCCTGGTCTGCGGCTTCGCCCACGTCGCGGGGATGCCGATCGGGATCGTCGCGAACCACGGGATCCTGTTCTCCGAATCGGCGCAGAAGGGCGCCCACTTCATCGAGCTGTGCGCGCAGCGCGGCATCCCGCTCGTGTTCCTGCAAAACATCACCGGCTTCATGGTCGGGCGCAAGTACGAGGCGGGGGGCATCGCGAAGGACGGCGCCAAGCTGGTCACCGCGGTGGCCACCGCGCGGGTGCCGAAGCTCACGGTGATCATCGGGGGATCGTTCGGAGCCGGGAACTACGGCATGTGCGGGCGCGCCTATTCGCCGCGCTTCCTGTGGACGTGGCCGAACGCGCGCATCTCGGTGATGGGCGGGGAGCAGGCGGCCGGGGTGCTCGCGACGGTCCGGCGCGGCGGCATCGAGCGCCGGGGCGGGACGTGGTCGAGCGAGGAGGAGGCGGCGTTCAAGCGCCCGATCGTCGAGCGGTTCGAGCGCGAGGGGCATCCGCTCTACGCGAGCGCCCGGCTCTGGGACGACGGCATCGTCCATCCGGCCCGCACCCGCGAGGTGCTCGCGCTTTCGCTCTCCGCCGCCCTGAACGCGCCGATCGAGGAGACCCGCTTCGGCGTGTTCCGGATGTGATGCGTGCGATGCTCGGGAAGCGGTTCTTCACTCGGCTCGGCAGGGCCGGCGGCCGGTTTCGATCCGTGGAACGGCGCTCCTGCGGACGTGGGCCTCCCGCCCGCGGCGGAGCGAAGGCGCGGGCTTCGAACTTCCCCGGCGCGTCGCCCGAGATTCGAGCGCCAAGGGATTAGCGCGAAGGGATCGATGTTCACGAAGCTCCTCATCGCCAACCGCGGGGAGATCGCCTGCCGGGTGATGCGCACCGCGCACCGGCTCGGCATCCGTACCGCCGCGGTCTATTCCGACGCGGACCGCGACGCGCTGCACGTCGCGACGGCCGGCGAGGCGTGGCGGCTCGGTCCCGCGGACGCGGCGCGGAGCTACCTCGACGTCGAGCGGGTGGTCGCGGCGGCGAAGGCGGCGGGCGCGGACGCGGTGCATCCCGGCTACGGATTCCTGGCCGAGAATCCCGCGTTCGTCGAAGCCTGCGACGCCGCCGGCCTCGTCTTCGTCGGCCCGCCGGCCGGCGCGGTCCGGGCCATGGGGTTGAAGGACGCGGCGAAGCGCGCGATGGAGGCCGCGGGCGTGCCCGTCGTCCCCGGCTACCACGGGGAAGACCAGGACCCCGCGACGCTGCTCGCGCGCGCCCGCGAGATCGGCTTCCCGGTGCTGGTCAAGGCGGTGGCGGGCGGCGGCGGCAAGGGGTTGCGGCGCGCCGATGCCGAGGCCGAATTCAAGGAGGCGCTCGAAGGCGCGCGGCGCGAGGCCCGGTCGAGCTTCGGCGACGGCCGGGTGCTGATCGAGCGTTGCATCGCGCGACCGCGCCACGTCGAGGTGCAGGTGTTCGCCGACGCCCACGGCAACGCGGTGCATCTCTTCGAGCGGGACTGCTCGTTGCAGCGCCGCCACCAGAAGGTGGTGGAGGAGGCCCCGGCGCCGGGCATGTCCGAGGCGATGCGCGCGGCGATGGGCGCGGCGGCGGTGGCCGCGGCCAAGGCCATCGGCTATCGCGGGGCGGGCACGGTGGAGTTCATCGCCGACGCCTCGCAGGGGCTGCGCGAGGACCGCTTCTGGTTCATGGAGATGAACACCCGGCTCCAGGTCGAGCACCCGGTCACCGAGATGGTCACCGGCACGGACCTCGTGGAATGGCAGCTCCGGGTCGCGGCCGGCGAGCCGCTGCCGGCCGGGCAGGCGGCGCTGTCGATCACCGGACACGCGGTCGAGGCGCGGGTCTATGCCGAAGACCCCGAGCGCGGATTCCTCCCCGCCACCGGCGCCATCGCGCATCTCGCGTTCCCGCCGGCGTCCGGGGATCTGCGCATCGACCACGGCGTGCGCGAGGGCGATGCCGTCACCGCGCACTACGATCCGATGCTCGCCAAGGTCATCGCCCACGGCCCCGACCGCGCCGCGGCGCTCGACCGCCTCGCCGGCGCGCTCCGGGCGGTCGAACTCGCCGGGGTCACGACCAACCTGCCCTTCCTGTCGCGGCTCGTCGCGCACCCGGAGTTCCGGGCCGGGGACGTCGACACCGGGCTCATCGAGCGCGCGCTCGATACCCTGACCGCGCGCGGCCCGGTCCCCGAGCCGGTGCTCGCCGCCGCCGCGATGCACGCGGCGGGTGTCCTGGATGCGCCCGCCGGCGGGATACGCACGGTGGGCGGCTTCGGCAAGTCCGCGGGCGGGATACACGCGGCGGATGCCTTCGACGAATCCACTGGCGCGACGCACGTGGAGACCGCCCTCGACCGGCCCGCCGCCGATCCGTGGACGGTGCTCAAGGGCTGGCGGCTGTGGGGCGAAGCGAGTCAGTACGTGCGCTGCGGCATCGACGGCGAGATCGTCGAGGGGGTGGTGACGTTCCTGGAAGGCGGCGGTATCCGCGCCGAGCTCGCGGGCGTCCCGCCGTTCGTCGCGAGGGTGGTCCGCCGGGACGGCGCGCGCGTGGTGCTGGATCTTGCGGACCGTATCGCGACGCTTCGGATCGTTGCCGGCGGTGGCGAGGCCGTCGCCGCTGGAGCAGGAACCATTGCCGCCGGTGACGGGACCGTCGTTACCGGTGGAGGAGCGGATGCCGTCGCGAACACTGCCGCCGGTGGCGGGAGCGCTACCGCCGTCGGCGGACTGCACGTGCTCCATGCCGGGCGGGTCTGGTTCGTCACCCTGCCCGGCCGCATGGTCGAGGACGGCGACGCCGGCGCCGCGCTCACCCGCGTCACCGCGCCATTGCCGGGCAAGGTGGTCAAGACTGCGGTACGAAGCGGCGACAGGGTCGAGCGCGGCGCGACGCTGGTGGTGCTCGAAGCGATGAAGATGGAGCTGAGCGTCGAAGCGCCCCGCGCAGGCGTCGTCGCCGAGGTCATGGTCTCGGAAGGCGCGCAGGTGGCCGAAGGTGCGGTGCTCGTGACTTTCGCGGATGCCGGGGCGGATGCGGGAGCAGGCGCAACGCCACGAAATCCGTCCACGGCGTGAAACGCCTTGGCGCCGCGGGCCGCCGTCCGTTCAATGCCCCGCGGGTCCGGCCTTTCGAGAGAACACCGGGGCCGCCACACCGTCGATCTCCACGTTCAGGCAGGCGGGGCGACCGCTTGCGAGCGCGCGGGAGAGGGCCGCATCGAGTCCGGTCGGGTCCGTGACGTGCTCGCCGTGGCATCCGAGCCCGGCCGCCGCCAGGTCGTAGCGGGCGCTCGGCGCGAGGTCGCAGCCGATCAGGCGGTCCGGGCCGTAGTCCCGAAGCTGGATCTGGTGCTCGGCGTTCCAGCGGAAGTCGTTGCCGATGACGTTCACGAACGCCGCCCCTTCCCGGACCGCGGTATCGAGCTCGGTGAAGTGGAATCCGGCCGTGCCGTCCCCCATCATGGCGACGACCGTTGCCCGCGGCCGGGCGAGCTTCGCGGCCAGCGCATGGCACAGCCCGCCGCCGATGGCCCCGGACAGGCCGTTGACGATGCGCACCGGAGCGGTGCACGACGCCTGCGCCCACTGCCCGAACTCGCCCCCGTCGCAGACGAGGATCGGCTCGGCGGCGGTGTCCAGCACCCGCTGCACCGCCTCGCAGAGAAGCCGGGGATGGAAGCGGAACCCGGTCTCGGCGGCAGCGGTTTCAACGGCGACAGCCTCGACGGCGGCGGCCTCGGCGGCGACGGTCTCGGCGGCAGCGGCCTCGGCGGTGGTCTCGGCGGCGACGGTCCCGACGGCAGCGGCCTCAACGGCGGCAGTCTCGGCGGCAGCGGCCTCGGCGGTGGTCTCGGCGGTGGTCTCGGCGGCGACGGTCCCGACGGCAGTGGCCTCAACGGCGACGGTCCCGGCGACCGTGGTCTCGGCGGCGGTGCGGTCCGCGATCGCATCGGCGACCTCGTCGCACCAGGCGGCGGGGTCCGGCACCCCGGACCCCGCGGCGATGACCGCGGGCGCCGCGGCGGTGAGGGCGTCCGCCGCGAAGTCCGCGTCCGCGCAGGCGGACACCACCACCCGCCCGCCCGCGATCCGGTACGCACGATCGATCATGCGGTTGTCGGGATCGATGACCACCAGGTCGGCCGCGGCGTCCACGACCGGCGGCCGGGCGAACCCCACCGAGAAATCGATCGCCTTGCCGAGCAGAACCACGAGGTCCGATGCCGCGAGCACGTCGGAGAACGTTCCGAGGGCCGGATCGCGCAGCCCCCGCGGACTCTCCATCGCGACCACCGGGGCGCGGAGCGCGGCCTCCAGCGCCGCGACCCGGGCGCCGGCCCGGCTTCGGTTCATGCACGGACCGGTCAGGACGATGGGCCGCCTCGCTCGGGCGATCCTCCCCGCAATGTCATCGGCGACCGGACCCGGAAGGGCGCACGGGCGGCGGTCGAGCTCCGCCGCCTCCACCCGGTGCGTATCGCCCGCCGTGGCGTTGAGCACGTCGAACGGCAGCGCGACGTGCACCGGCCCGGGCCGCCCCGAGCGGGCGCAGGCGATCGCGGCCGCGACGTCATGCCCGAGCCGCTCGACGCGCAAGGGGCGCCGTGCGGTCTTGACGAGGGGGCGCGTCAGGTCGATTTGCCGCATCTCCTGGAACGCGCCGTCTTCGTCGGCCGCGACCGGGGAATCCCCGCTCAACAGCAGGACCGGGCTCTCGGAATGCCGGGCGGAGAAGAGGGCGGAGAGGGCGTTGGCGAATCCCGGCCCGGCGGTGACCAGCGCGACGCCGATCTCGCCGGTGATCTGGGCCCAAGCGTCGGCCATGTGCACCGCGGCGCTTTCGTGGCGGACGTGCACGATGGAAAGGCCGGCGTCGATGCACGCATCGTAGACCGGCATGATCTGGTTGCCGGACAGGCTGAAGATGCGCCGCACACCGGCGCGCGCGAGGGTGTCGACCAGCAGGCCGGCGCCGTTCATTGCTCAGTCGGTTCCATATCCATGAAGCCTTGCGCACGATGGCGGCCAATGGCGGCGGTAGCAGGCGCCGCCGCGCGCCTGCTCCCCGCAACGGCGCCTGCTACCGCGGTCAGCGAAGCGCGTGCAACACGTCGCCCAGCACCTCCAGGCTCTCGGCCGTGTTCGGATGCGGCCACACCGTGATGTGCTCGACCCCGAGCGCCTCGAACTCCAGAAGCTGTTCCGCGATCCGCGCCGGCGGACCGGACAGTGGATCGATGTCTTCCGACACCGGCTGCCCGCCCGGCGGACACACCCGTACCGTGACGTTCAGCTCCAGGGTCGCGGGGTCCCTCCCGTGCTTCTCGCATCCCGCCAGCATCGCGTCCCGAATCTCGACGTAGGCCCGGGCGTGGCTGTCGCCGGACGCCAGCCAGCAGTTCCACTGGTCCGCGTGCTGCGCGACCAGGCGTTTCATCCGGGGGCCGCTCCCCAGCACGCCGATCATGATCGGTGGCCCCGCCGCCCGCGGCCCCTTGGGGATGTTCTCGGCCTCGTGCGTGGAGTAGAACTCGCCCTCGAAGGTCACCTTCTCCCCGCGCAACAGCGGACGGATGATCTGCAACGCCTCCTCGAAGCGGCCGACCCGTCGTTCCCACGGATAGCCGAACGCCACGTGCTCGGACTCGAAGTCGCCGGCGCCGAGGCCCAGGATGAAGCGTCCTTCACTGAGCTCGTCGATGGTGTCGGCCATCCTTGCGAGCAGCGCGGGGTTGCGGTAGCCCGTGTTCACCACCAAGGTGCCGATCTCCACCCGGCGCGTCTCGCGGGCCAGCGCACCGGCGGTGACCATGCACTCCCACGCCCCACAGGTGCGGCCGACCAGCTCCGGGGGCGCGCTCGCCCCCAGCGCCTCCAGCTCCCCCGCCGCCGAATAGCAGAAGTGATCGACCAGCCACAGCGAGTCGAACCCGAGCTCCTCGGCCCGGCGGGCGAACCTCATGATGTCCGCGCCGCTCGCGGTGTCCCCGCCCATCGCGTCGGTCTCGTGCGGCAGGCAGAATCCGATCTTCATCTCGATGGCCTCCTTCGACGATGTAGGGCGAACGGCGGGCGGGACGCCCGGGGATGAACGGCAGGACGGCGGCGTATCGCGCGCGAGTCCATGGCCGCCGCCATGCGGTACCGGGGGTGTACGGTGCGACGGCGGCGCATGGCGCAGGACGCCGGGGACGGTGCGGATGGCGTGCTCAGCACGCAGCGCGGTCCATCAGCAATCGCGCGTTCACCTGCTTCGCGATCGACGCGAAGATGACGAGACGGTCTTCGTGCGGGTCGAAGACGATCACCTCGTCGCACATCGCCTCGATGTGCGTGCGCGCCTCGTTCGGGCCGCTGGTGGCGATGCCGATCAGATACTTGCCGCGGGCACGGGCGTAGCCGCACTCGAACCCGGTCCACGATTCATGCTCGATGCCGTCGAGCACCACCACGACCGCGTCCGCATCGTCCACCCCCTTCTCGTACGCCGCTTGCAGCTCGCGGGGCGTGAGCTCGGCGCGATCGATGTCGAGATCCTCCTGGGGGATGAGCATCTCGACATACGGATTGTCGTCGGTGACCGCCTGGCGCAGATCCTGGTTCCACCAGCGCACCGCGGGAGACAGGCTGTAGGACGCGAGATAGACCTTGACCGAGTGCTGGATGCCGCGCACCGAGACCGATGTCTCCGCCTCCGGCTCGGGACTGGTCTCCCGCTGCGCGGCGACGTCGAGCGCATCCTGCAGGCTGAAGCGCTCGTTGAGCAGCGCCTCGCCGATGATGACGCCATGGATGTTCGGCAGGTAGCGCAGGCGGGCCATGTCGTCGAGGCTGTGCACGGTGCCGCTCGAATACACCGGGATGACCACGTCCTGCTTCATCTCCATGGTCAGCGCGAGCGAGGTCGAGGCGTCGCCCTCGAACCGGTTGATGTCGAAGTGGATGATGCCGGCGACCCCCGCCATCTGGAGCTCGTACACGATGTCCCGGGGCCGGTACGCGGTCTGCGTCCGCCAGCCGTCGATCATCACGTAGCCGTCCTTGGTCGCGATGTTGGCGAGGACCGCGGCCGGGTACCGGGCGCACGCTTCCGCCAGCAACTGCTGATTGGTGATGGCAAGCGTGCCGAGCACCACGTGGGCCGCGCCCGCCTCGAACCACGCCTCGACGTGGTGCAGCGTCCTCATGCCGCCGGCCACCTGCACCGGGATGCTCGTCGAGGCGATGATCTCGCGGATGAGCGCGTCGTTCACGGCGTCCTTGCCGAGGGCGGCGTCCACGTCGAGGATGTGCAGCCGCTCCGCGCCCTGGGCCTCGAACTTGCGGACCGCCTCGCGCGGGGTGACCGGATGCACGACGTTGTTGGCCGCGGGCGAGAGGCGCGTGACCACCTGGCCCCCGGAGATCTGGATTTCAGGGAAGATCAGCATGGTGCCGGTTCCTCTCTATTCTCCGTACATGACGCCCGGCAGCCATAATACGATCTGCGGGAACAGCATGATCAGGGCCAGGCCGATCAACTGGATGACCATGAACTGCATCATGCCGAGGTAGATGTCCTTCAGATCCCAATCGGGCACCACGCCCTTGAGGAAATAGGCCGAGAGGGCGACGGGGGGGGAGAGCCAGGCGGTCTGGAGGTTCACCGCCACCAGGATGCCGAACCAGGTCAGGTTGATGCCCATCTTGTCCAGCAGCGGGATCAGGATGGGAACGATGATCAGGACGATCGGGACCCATTCGAGCGGCCAGCCGAGGATGAAGATCAGGGCCATGACGATGATCAGGACCTCGATCTGGGACAGATCGAACGACAGCAGGGCGTTGGTCAGCATGGTGGGCGTGCCCAGCCTCGAGAACACCGCCCCGAAGAAATTGGACGCCGCGACCAGGAACAGGATCAGCACCGAGATCTCCAGGGTCTTGACCAGGGCTTCCTGGAATCTCGCCGGGTTCATCTTTCCGTATGCGATGGTCATCAGCAGCGCGCCGAACGCGCCGCAGGCCGCGCCCTCGGTCGGCGTCGCCCAGCCCAGCAGGATCGAGCCCAGGGCGAACGCCACCAGCAGGGCGGGGGGCACCAGGCCCAGGTAGAACTCGGTCCACACCTCGCTGACGTAGAAGCCGCCCGGCCGGTTCGCCTCGAGCCAGCGGTGCGCCGCAATCATGGCGCGGGCGAGCGCCGCGTACGCCGCGAGATAGGCCGCCAGCCCCAGCAGCCGGGACAACAGCCCCTCTCCGGGAATCGCCGACGCGACGAAGGTGTGCACGGCCGTGGTCACGCCGATGAAGAGCGCCACCGGAACGACGATGGCGGCGACGAATTCCAGCCACATCGACCCGGAGGTCTCCGGGCGCTCGTCCTCCGGCAGCGGCGGGCCGAGCGCGGGGTTCAGCCCGCACCGGATCAGTGAATAGGCCGTGTACAGGCAGGCGAGCAGAATCCCGGGGACGATGGCGGCGGCGAACAGGTCGGTGACCGGCACCTCCAGCACCGGCCCCATGACCACCAGCATGATCGAGGGCGGGATCAGGATCCCCAAGGTGCCGCCGGCGGTGATGGTGCCGGCCGCCAGCTTCACGTCGTAGCCGGACCGGTTCATGGTCTTGGCCGCCATGATGCCGAGGATCGTCACCGAGGCGCCGACGATGCCGGTGGCGGCGGCGAAGATCGTGGAGACGAACAGCACCGCGATGTAGAGCGCGCCGCGGGTGCTCGAAAGCACCAACTGCACGGCGCGGAACAGCCGCTCCATCAACCCCGCCTGCTCCATCAGGATCCCCATGAAGATGAACAGGGGGACCGCCGCGAGCGTCTGCTCCAGCATGACGTTGTTGAACTGGAGGGTCATCAGGTAGACGACGAGCTTCGGCCCGAACCCCCAGGCCCCGAACACCAGCCCGAGGAAGATGAGGGTGAAGGAGATCGGGAACCCGACGAAGATCGCCAGCAGCATGACCGCGATCATGATGAAGCCGATGGCTTCGGGGCTCACGTCACGGCCACCGGTTCTTCTGCATCGCGTAGATGCACTTCAACAGCTCCGACACCCCCTGGACGATCAGGAAAAACGCGCCGAGGGGCATGGCGGTGCGCACCGGCGCGACCGGCGCCATCCATGCGGTGTCCATGCTCAGCTCCCAGCGCACCCATGCCTTCTCGGCGAAGCCGTAGGAGATCAGCAGGAAGAAGATCATCGCCGGGAAGAACAGGGCCAGATACAGCACGGCGTCGATCGCCGCCTGCCGGCGGGGCGCCCAGTTCCGGTAGATGAAGTCGGCTCGGATGTGCACGCCCCGCATCAGGGCGTAGCCGGCGCCGACCAGGAACAGGGCGCCGCTCAGCATCCGGCTCACGTCGTAGGCCCACATCGTCGGAGCGACGAAGAGCTTGCGGGCGACCACCTCCCACACCATGGCCAACATGAGCGGGACCAGCATCCAGCAGAAGATACGGCCGCACCACAGGCTGAACGTGTCGATCCGGGTGATGGCCGAGCGCATCCAGCCCGCCATGTCGTCCGGCAGATCGCCGGGCGCGCCGCTTCGCCGTTCGGCGATCAGCTCGTCGGTGACGTCCAGGTCCTGGGGTGTTTCAGGCACGGTTGCGTTCATCTCCCCGCGGCCGGAGCCGGAACGGTCCGCACCGGCAACGCCGTGGTCGAAGGTTCGGGCCGTTCGTCCCCGCCGCCAGGCGAGGCGGGCCAAGGCGTCGGCTTGCGCGTCCAGCTTGCCGGCGAGCCGTTCATCCCCCCGCCGTCAGGCGCCGCCGCCGACCATCGCCCGGCAACACCACGGGGGACACCGTCACGGTCCGGATATTCATCCCCCCGGTCCCCGGCGACGCGCACATCGGGCCGCGGGCCGGTCCGGGTACGGGCCTTCGCCGCGCGGCGAAGGCCATGCTCCGCCACGCGGCGTCCGCGCCGCTCGATGCCGGTATCCGGCTCTTACTGCAACGACTTGGCGAACGCCTGACCCAGATTGGCGTTCGAGGTCTGCGCGCCGGCCCAGAACGGTACGGCGATTTCCGCGAAGGCCCTCTGCGAATCCCACACCTCCTTGAAGAAGGCGTTCTCCTCCGCGTTCTTCGCCAGCGACGCCTTGGCCGCGTTCATGTAGGCGCTGAAGTAGTCGGTGGGCGTGTCGTGGAGCTGCACCCCGTGGTTCTCGGTCAGATCCTTGAGCGCCTTGCCGTTCTCGTAGATGCGGTAGGCCAGCGACTTGGTCAGCGAAGCGTTCGCCGCCACTTCGATCGCCTTCTTCTGGTGGTCGGTCAGGCTCTCGTAGACGTCGCCGTTGATGTAGATGTCCGCGTTGACGACGACCTGATGCAGGCCCTGGAGGTAGTAGTGCTTCAGCACCTTCTGGAACCCGAACACGCTGTCGGGCTTCGGGCAGCACCACTCGGCGGCGTCGATGGTGCCCTTCTCCAGCGCCGGCAGGATGTCCCCGCCGCCCATGGCCACCGAGGCGACGCCGATGTCCTTGTAGGTCTGGCCGGGGATGCCGGGGGGGGTGCGGAAGCGGTACTTGCGGAAGTCGTCCATCGAGTTGATCGGCTCCTTGAACCAGCCCAGCGCTTCCGGCCCGACCGGTTGCAGCATGAAGCCCTTGACGTTGACGCCCATCTCCTTCCAGAGCTGGTCGTAGAGCTCCTTGCCGCCGCCGTAGAGGAACCACGACATGAACGCGATGTTGTCGATCCCGACCCCGGCGCCGGCGACGGGCGATCCGAACAGCATGGCGGCGGGATGCTTGCCCGACCAGTAGTGGGTCCAGGCGAAGCCGCCCTCGACCAGTCCGGCATCGACGGCGTCCAGGGTTTCCTTGACGCCGACCACGGCGCCGGCCGGCAGGACTTCGATCTTGACCTCGCCGTTGGTCAGCGCACTGACGTCCGCGGCGAATTCGTTGAGCATGTGCACTTCGTCGGCCTTGGACGGAATCACCGACTGCACCCGGATCTTCACTTCGGCGAGCGCCGTGGAGGAGGCGAAGAGCATCGCCGCCGCAAGACCCGCGAGTCCCGCGGATCGTCTGTTTGCCTTGAGCATGGAAACGTCCCTCTGATTGATTGTCTGGCTGAACGACTGCTTGACGCGAGGACCGACAGCATCTCGGGAACCGGATCGCCTGCCGGAACCTCACGATGACAGAACGGTACGCGGGGATGCCGGCCCCGGCAAGGTCCCTCGGGAACTCTACCGGATGCCCGTAGCGCGGTCACCGCGCTCCCGCGAACCCGGCGCGTTGTACTCCTCGGCCGATCGGGCGTCAAACTCCGATTTGGGAGCGTCCTGTCTCTGTTAGACTCATTTGTCAATACCGAATCATGAGTCACGACGCATCCGGCCGGCAGATGGTGGCGCCGGCCAAGTGCAAGTGGCGGTGCGGCCCGGAAGGAGTGTGCGGCGCGGTTGAACGGGTCCAGGGCGCGCGGAGCACACCGGCCATCCCCGGCACCGACATGTCGCGCAGGCGGAACAAGGAGCAGAATCATGCAAGAGCAAACACCGCCACAGGTGGCAAAGGCAGGCATCTGGAAAGGGCTCAATCCCGCCATGGGACTTGCTTCGAAGGGCATGGTCGCCGCGTTCGTGGTCTTCACGGCTCTGAACGTTGAGTTCGCCAACTCCATCTACTCGGCCGTACGCGGCTGGATCGAGTCGGCGCTGAACTGGTACTACATCAGCGCGCTCGTCATCATGGTGTTCGTCTGTCTCTACCTGATGTGCAGCCGCCACGGGGCGATCAAGCTCGGCGACGACGACAGCAAGCCCGAGTTCAGCAACTTCTCCTGGTTCGCGATGCTGTTCTCGGCCGGGGTCGGCATCGGGCTCCTTTTCTTCGGCATCGCCGAGCCGATGTTCTACTTCGACAACACCGAGCCCTGGGGTTATCCGAACAATCCCTTCGCGGACCGCGCCCTCGTCACCGAGATGAACGAGGAGCGCGCGGCCCTCGCGATGCGCGTGACGTACTTTCACTGGGGGTTCCACGGCTGGGCGGTCTACGTGATGGTCGGCCTGTGCCTCGCCTACTTCGGATTCCGCAAGAAGCTGCCGCTGACGCTGCGATCGGCGCTCTATCCGGTCATCGGCGACCGGATTTACGGCCCGATCGGCCATGCCGTCGACCTGCTGGCGGTGTTCGGCACGGTGTTCGGCGTCGCCACGTCGCTCGGCCTCGGGGTCAGCCAGATGGCCACCGGGCTCAATTTCCTGTTCGGAGTGGACCCCGGGACGACCACCCAGGTCATTCTGATCGCGATCATCTCCGTCGTGGCCACGTTTTCCGCCGTCTCCGGGGTCGGCAACGGTATCCGCATCATCTCGGAGTGGAACATCTGGCTGAGCGTCGTCCTACTCGCCTACTTCCTGTTCGGCGGGCCGTTCCAGTGGCTGATGGGATTCTTCGTCACCGCCGTCGGCGACTACCTCTGGAACGTCATCCCGATGGGCTTCCAGACCTTCAACGAGGAAGGCGCCGCCGCCTGGCAGGGAGGCTGGACGATCTTCTACTGGGGCTGGTGGATCTCCTGGGCGCCCTTCGTCGGGATGTTCATCGCCCGGATCAGCCGCGGCCGAACCATTCGGGAGTTCATGCTGGGGGTGATGTTCGTCCCGACGACCATCGCCTTCTTCTGCCTGTGCGTCTTCGGCGGCAACGCGATGTACCTGGAGCTGACCGCGGACGGCGGGGTGGGAACCGCGGGGATCGCCCAGTTGATCCGGGATTGGAACCTGCCCGCCGCGCTCTACGGCACCATCGAGCGGATGACGGACTTTCACTGGCTGAACTGGGCGATGGCGGCGCTGGCGACCTTCCTGCTCGCCACCTGGTTCATCACCTCCTCCGATTCGGGAACGCTCGTCATCACCACCATGCTGAGCATGGGCGACGACGATCCGCCACAGCGATTCCGCATCTTCTGGGGGCTCGGCGAAGGCTTCGTGGCGGCGGCTCTGCTGCTTGCCGGCGGGCTGAAGGCGCTTCAGACCGCCTCCATCGCGGCGGCGCTGCCCGTGAGCGTGATCATGCTCCTGATGACGTACGGGGTCGTCAAATCCCTGAACGAGGATTCCAGCGCCGTGCCCGCGCCAGCCGCGGGGAGGGCGCCGGACGGAACCAGCTTGAGTGGCGAGTTGCATGCCTGAATGGCTGAGCGGGGACGGGCGTCACCCGCCCGTCCCCGATGCACTCGAAGCCAGCGGGATCCGGGAGGCGAATGAAGTGGTTCAGCGCCTCGACCATTGAGTCCCGCGGGCACGGTGGGCGTCTCGTGGACATCGTGGGTGTCCCGCCGACATCGCGGAATCGAAACAAGGGAGATCAAGGCAATGCGTTCACTATTTCGCCTTGGAGCCGCCGTCTCGGCCGTCGTCCTTCTGCAGGCGGGCGGCGCGGTTGCGCAGACCGCGCCGCAAAAGGATCTGACGATCGTCTCGTGGGGCGGCAGCTATACCAGGAGCCAGATGCTGGCCTACGTCAAGCCGTTCCGCCGCCGGAGCGGTGAATGGGTGGCGATGGAAACCTACAACGGCGGCCTCGACGAGATCCGCGAGCAGGTCGACACCGAGAACGTCGTCTGGGACGTGGTGGACTTCGAGCTTTCGGACCTCATCCGGGGATGCCGTGAAGGTCTGCTCGAGAAAATCGACCACGGGAAGCTGGCGGCCGGCGGCGACGGCACCCCGGCCGCGGAAGACTTCATTCCCGGTGCGCTCACCGAATGCGGCGTCGGCCAGATGATCTGGGCGACCGTCGTCGGCTATGACGGCAGCCGGTTCGAGGGCGCCCGCCCGGCCGGACTCGCGGACTTCTTCGACGTGAAGAAGTTTCCCGGCAAGCGGGGCTTGAGGCGCGACCCCAGGGTGGCCATGGAATGGGCGCTGATGGCGGACGGGGTCGCCCCGGCCGAGGTCTACGCCACACTGGAAACCGAGGAAGGCCAGGCACGGGCGTTCGGCGTTCTGGACAGGATCAGAACGAGCCTCGTGTGGTGGACGTCGGGATCGGAGCCGGTTCGACTCCTGGATTCGGGCGAAGTCGCCATGACCTCCGTATGGAACGGCCGCATGTATCGCCCGATGGTCGAGGACGGCAAGGACTACGCCATCGTCTGGGACGGACAGCTCTGGGATATCGATTCCTGGGGGGTCCCCAAGGGCACCGAAAACCTCGCCAAGGCGATGGATTTCATCCGCTTCGCCACGAGCTCCGAGCCGTTGGCGGAGCAGACCAGGTACATCACCTACGGGCCGGCGAGGGTCTCGGCGATGGCCCTGGTGGATGAGGGGACGAAGGCGATGCTGCCCACCGCGGCGGCGAACATGGCCAACGCGCTGCAGACGGACGCCGCATGGTGGGCGACCCACCATGCGGAGCTGTCGGCAAAGATGGAGCAGTGGCTGGCGAAAGGGGGGCGTGGTTTGTCGGGGTCCGCCCGCTGAAAGCCGATGAAAGTCGGATTCATCGGGCTTGGGAACGTCGGAGGCAAGCTCGCCGGATCGTTGCTGCACAACGGGCTCGACCTGACGGTGCGGGACCTCGACCGGGACGCCGCGCAACCGTTCCTCGCCGCCGGCGCGCACTGGGGGGAGAGCCCTGCGCGGATGATGGAAGCCGCGGATGCGGTCATCACCTGCCTGCCCACCCCCGCCGCGTCGGCCGCGGTGCTGGAAGCCGGGGACGGGCTGCTCTCGGCGATGGGCGAGGGCAAGATCTGGATGGAGATGTCCACCACCGACGAGGCCGAGGTCCGCCGGCTCGGGGAGAGGGTGGTCGCGCTCGGCGGCGAGCCGGTGGACTGCCCGGTGTCCGGCGGTTGCCACCGCGCGGATACCGGCAACATCTCGATCTTCGCCGGCTGTGAACGCTCGACGTTCGAGCGCGTCCTCCCGCTGCTGACGGCCATGGGCCGCCGGATACTCCACACCGGCCCCCTCGGATCGGCCTCCATCCTCAAGGTGGTGACCAACTACCTCGCTACCGCCAACCTGATCTCCTGCTGCGAGGCGCTGGTCACCGCGAAGGCGGCGGGCATGGACCTGAACACCACCTGGGAAGCGATCCGGATCTCTTCCGGCAACTCCTTCGTCCACGAGACCGAGAGCCAGGTGATCCTGAACGGCTCGCGCGACATCTCGTTCACGATGGATCTGGTGAGCAAGGACATCGGGTTGTTCCAGGCGATCGCCGACCGGTGCGGCGTCCCCGTCGAGCTCAATCCGCTCATGGTCGGGATCTTCAAGGACGGGGAGGCGCGATACGGCTCGCGTGAATGGTCGCCGAACATCATCCGCCGCCTCGAGGACGCGACCGGCCTGTCGATCCTCACCCCCGGCTTTCCCGCGCAGATGGTCGACGACGAGCCGGAGGCGCCCGGCTACGAGGTGGTTCCGAAGGGCCGGGATTGAGCCTCGACGATCCATTCAGCCGGATACACGGTCGGGTCCGCTCTCGATCCAGTCTCCGGCGAGTGGCGAGCGCACTCAGGTCACCGCCCGCCGTTCCTGGTACCGCGGCTGCTCCCACTGCCGCCCGGCCACGATCCCGGCCAGGACCTCCGCCGCCCGGACCATGTCCGCGGCGTCGAGATAGAGGGGTGCGATGCCGAACCGCATGACGTCGGGAGCGCGGAAGTCGCCGATGACGCCCCTGTCGATGAGCGCCTGCATGGCCGGCCAGGCGTGCTCGAACCGGAAGCACACCTGCGAGCCGCGCTCTCCGGCCGCCCTTGGGCTGGCGAGTGCGAGATCCGGGCAACCCTTCTCCACCTCCGCGATGAACAGCTCGCCGAGCTCGACGGACCGGGCGCGCACGTCGTCGATCGCCACGCCGTCCCAGACGTCGAGCGCCGCGTCCAGCGCCGCAAGGGCGATGATCGGCGGGGTCCCCACCCTCATGCGTTCGATGCCGGGGCCGGAGCGGTAGTCGCGGTCGAAGGCGAAGGGCGCCTCGTGGCCCAGCCAGCCGGAGAGGACGGGACGGACGTGGTCGATGTGCCGGGGCGAGACGTAGATGAAGGCCGGCGCTCCGGGGCCGGCGTTGAGAAACTTGTAGGTGCAGCCGACCGCGAAGTCGGCCCCGGCGGCGGCGAGGTCGATCGGCAGCGCGCCGGCCGAATGTGCCAGATCCCAAACCGTCAATGCGCCGGCGTCGTGGGCGGCCTCGGTCACGCGCCCCATGTCGTGCAACCGGCCGGTCCGGTAATCGACCTCGGTCAACATCACCACCGCGACGCTCCGGTCGATCGCATCGGCGACTTCCTCCGGGGCGACCAGCCGGACCTCGTGGCCCCGGCCGAGCGAGCGGACCAGTCCGTCCGCCATATAGAGATCCGACGGGAAGTTGCCGTGGTCCGAGAGAATGACGCGCCTCTCCGGACGCAACTCCAGGGCGGCGGCCAGCGCCTGGTAGACCTTGATGGACAACGTATCGCCCATCACCACGGTACCGGCCGGGGCTCCGACCAGCCGGCCGATGCGCTCGCCGAGCCGGCACGGCTCACCCATCCAGCCCGCGTCGTTCCAGCCGCGGATCAGCATCTCCCCCCATTCCTCGCGCAGCAGGCGGGCGACGCGCTCACGCGCCGCCAGCGGCAGCGGGCCGAGCGAGTTGCCGTCCAGGTAGATCACCCCTTCGGGCAGATGGAACAACACCTTGGTCCTGGTGAAATCGGTCATCGTCTTTCCGCTGTTGCTTCGTCAGCCTCTTGCCCGTGAAATCTTCGACAAGGCGACGACGGTTCGTTCACCAACCGGCCTCCGCTTCCAGCCATGCCGGTTGGGATCGTGGACGTACTTCGGCCCTTCAACGCCTCCGCGGACTCGCTACGGCCCGTCGTGCATCGTGGTCTCGAACGCGCCCGGAAGCGACACTTCGAGCAGTTCCAGATCCGCGGAGCACCGCTCGTAGGCGATCCCGGTCCGCGGCGGGACCACGAAGGCATCCCCGGCTCGCAGCTCCCGGGCTTCCCGATCCGAGGCCCGCAGCCACATGCCTCCCTCCAGCACGAAGGTGAAGAGGATGTCCGCGTCGTGGCTCGCGGCCACGCTCGCGGAGCCGTCGACCGGCCTGGCCACCTCCGCGTTCGCGACGCCGCCGGTCGCCCCGTCGATACCGGTGCGGCGCACCTCGAAGCCCGGAAGCCGCCATGGCTGCCAGACGGCATCGCGCCGCCGATGGCGGCAAAAGCGCTGTCCGCTGAAATCGCGCTCCGGGTTCAGGGCGCCGGTGGGCAGGGTGAGCGCATGATCGATGGTGGTCAGGTGCTCGGCGGGCACGCCCAGCTCGATCACCTCCGCGTGGTCCGAGGACTCCAGCACCCGATGGCGGATCTGCGAGGGTTGAATCACGCAGTCTCCCGCTTCCAGGCGAAACGGGGGTCCCTGATCCTCGTAGACCAGATTGAACCAGCCGCGGTAGCAGTAGATGAGCTGAAAGGTGATGGTGTGGTAGTGCACCATGTCCGGCACCGGCCCTCCGTCCGGAATGCGGATGTGGGAGGCGATCACGGCGCCGCCCAGACGCCCCGGGATCAGGTCGCGATAGTGCATGCCGGCGCGGCCGACCTTCCACGAGCCGCCCTCGCCCAGGCGCTGCACCACCAGGGCATGCCGGGTCGGGGGTTGCGCGAAAGCCGGACCGGCTGCCGGGCGGATCTCGATCCGGGTCCCGTTGGGCGCCCGCAGCTCGGTCTCCCCCGCGGCGAACCGGCCCGGGTGTTCGCACCGCAAGCGGATGGCGCCCGGCGCCTCGTCCGCGCCGCGCTCCAGCCTGATCCGCAGGCCGTGGCCGGCCATGACCGCCACCGCCGGATCGTCGGCGGGAAAGATCGTCTCCAGACGGAAGCCCAGCGTATCGCCGAAGAACGACAGATCCGCATGCAGGTCCCGGCTCGGCAACCGCATCTCGGCCTGCGTCGCGCCGCCGCATGAGCCGCCCGTCCCGCCACGTTCGTTCATGGTGCGCGGTTCTCCTTCAATCCCGATGGCGTCCGCAACCCGGCTCCGGCAGAATCCTGTTCACATTCCGAGGAGCGGGAAGCATTCTACCCGCGCCACCGGATGGATTTCCGAAGGATCCGGAGAGCGGCAGCAGGGACGATGGCGTCGTTCGACGGCGCACGACACACGCACCGGACATGCCGATGACACGGATGAGGGGACGCCGCGACCCCCGAAAGGGAAGGCCTGCGGCCACGGCCGCTCCCCGGGTCGGGGCGTAGCCGGGAGGGTGGCAGGGCGCCACTCCGGATGCGCAGTGCGGATGCCGCAAGCGGAAACGGCAAACAGACGTTGACGTAAATCGTCGCTGCTTCAATACTGCCTCCCTCTACCAAACGGAGGGGAACCTCATGCTGCGCCTGTTCAGAAAACTCGCCGTCACAAGCACCCTGGCCGTTCTGGCGGCGCCGGCCGTCTTCGCGGCGCCGGTGGTCAAGCAGCTCGCCGACGACGTGTACATGATGAGCGAGTCCCACTACACCAGCCTGGTGGTGGTGGGCGAGGACGGGGTGCTGATCACCGACCCGGCGTTCACCCCCCGGGCCCAGTCCCTGAAAAACGCCATCGCCGGGATCACCGACAAGCCCGTCACCAGGATCGTCCTGTCCCATGAGCACTACGACCACGTGGGCGGCACCGAGGTCTTCCCCGAAGCCCAGGTGATCTGCCACGCCGCCTGCCAGGCGGTGTTCGATCTGGACCTGGGCCCGCAGTCCCCGAAGGAAGTGCACGTGACGTTCACCGACTCCCTGCGGGTGGACTTCCGCGGGCCGACGGTGGACCTCCTCTACTTCGGCCCGGCCGACGGCTTCGCCTCCACCGTGGTGCATCTGCCCGAGGAGCGGGTGGCGTTCACCGCCGACCTCTACGAGCACCGCTCGCTGACGAACGGGATGTGGATGGACGACGACAACTACCTGGCGATCCGGCGGGTGCTGAAGGAGCTGCAGAAGATGGACCTGCGCCACGCGGTGAACGCCCACTCGGAGGACACCTCGGTGGCCATCGTCGACGAGAGCGCGGCCTTCGTCGAGGACCTGTTCAACCTGGTGGGCGGCGAAATCGGCAAGGCCATGCAGGAAGGGGGGCCGATGAAGGTCATGACCAGCATGGAGATGTGGCAGCACGAGCTGAAGCTGCCGCAATACGCCGACTGGAGGGGCTACGATCAGCATCTGCCGGTCCACGTCCGGCGCATGGTCATGTCCATCTTTCACGGGGGCTGAGCCGGGGCTCGGGCGCAACCCGCAACAGTCGCCGTCCGGTACGGCGGTCGCGGTTCCGTCCGGCCGACATGACCTGCAAACACGACTGTAGCAATAGAGGGAGAACTGCCATGACCGCAAGACTGACTTCCGCCCTCGCCCTGGGCGCGGGCGCAATGCTGGTACAGGCCGCCGCGGTGGCCGACGTCAAGATCGGCTTCCTGGGCGGCTTCACCGGCCCCATCGAGAGCCTGGTCCCGCCGATCTACGAAGGCGCGAAGCTCGCGGCCAGCCACGTGAACGATCAGGGCGGGGTCCTCGGCGGCCAGACCCTGGCCGTCCCCAGCGGCGACACGACCTGCGCGGACGCCACCGCCGCCGCCAACGCGGGCGACCGCCTCGTCAACACCGAGAACGTGCTCGGCATCGTCGGCGCGCTCTGCTCGGGGGCGACGATCTCCGCGGCGAACAACGCCGCCATCCCCGGCGGAGTGGTGGTGGTCTCGCCGGCCTCGACCTCCCCCGCGCTCACCACGATGGAAGACAGGGATCTGGTCTTCCGCACCACGCCTTCCGACGCCTACCAGGGCGCGGTGATGGCGCGGCTGCTGATGTCGAAGGGCATCGACAACGTCGCGATCACCTACGTCAACAACGACTACGGCAAGGGTTTCGCCGACTCCCTGGACGCCGCGTTCAAGAGCGTGGGCGGCACCGTCTCCGCCAAGGAAGCACACGAGGACAAGAAGGCCGACTACCGCTCCGAGCTCGGCTCGCTGGCCTCCAGCGGCGCCGGAACCCTGGTGGTGCTCGCCTATGGCGACGGCTCCGGGCAGACCATCATCCGCCAGGCTCTGGAGGGTGGTGACTTCAACAAGTTCGTCGGTGGCGACGGCATGGTGGGCGATGCGCTGGTCGAGGCCATCGGCGGCGACCGCCTCGAAGGCATGATCTCGACCCGGCCCGGCACGCCGGAGATCCCCGGGGCGGACAAGTTCAGCATGGCGGCCGAGAAAGCGGGGCTGGACCCCAAGGCGCCGTACGCGGCGCAAGCCTACGACGCGGCGTTCCTGCTGGCGCTGGCCATCGAGAAGAACGGCAAGGCGGAGCGCGCCGGGCTGAATGCGGCGCTACGCGATGTGGCGAGCGCGCCCGGCGAGGTGGTCATGCCCGGGGAATGGAGCAAGGCGGCCGAGCTCATCAGGGCCGGCAAGGACGTGAACTACGAGGGCGCCGCCGGCTCCCACGAGTTCGACGACGCGGGCGACGTCGCCGGGGTCATCGTGGAGATGATGGTCAAGGACGGCAAGTTCATGGAAGTCGGCATCGCGATGTAGCGCCATCCACGCTCCAGCCTTTGCGACGACGCCGCCTTCAACGGCGTCGGGGAAGTCCAGGGCCCGGGCCGCAAGCCCGGGCTTTTTTTGCGTGTCACGCCCGCCGCTTCGATGCCGGACCCCAGGTCGCGGGCGCGGTGGATGAACTGCAGGCGCCGCACGTCGTCTTCACCGAACCCTCGGTAGCCGTTGCCGGTACGCGACGCGGGCGCGATCAGGCCGGCCTCTTCGTAGAAGCGGATCGTCTT
Organism: uncultured Gammaproteobacteria bacterium; assembly: GCA_958295465.1. Lineage (GTDB taxonomy): Bacteria > Pseudomonadota > Gammaproteobacteria > HK1 > HK1 > HK1. Next base: position 3,108,711 of record OY282353.1, on the reverse strand, counting down.
CGCCGCCATGCCCGAGCGCCGCGCCGCTTCACCGATACGCATGGATCGCTTTTCAACGTCTCCGTCCCTCGTGGCGATGAACGTCGAAGTTGCGATGGGAGATTCCATGGTGTCGAGGGCCTCTGCGTCAGAACCGATCCGCCCGGAACGGCGCCACGTCGAGGTTCGGCATCGGTCCGGTGATCATGCCGGCGACGATCCGCCCGGTCGTCGGTCCCGCGATCATCCCGGTGTGTCCGTGGCCGAACGCGAGCCACAGGTTCTCGTGCCGCGGGGACGGACCGACCACCGGAAGCCCGTCCGGCATGCTCGGGCGCCGGCCCATCCACCGCGTCGCGCCTTCGAGCCGCAGTTTCGGGTACATGCGCTTCGCCAGCCGCTCGATGGCCTCCGCGCGGCGGGGGTTCGGAGGTGCGTCCACGCCCGCCAGCTCCACCGTGCCCGCGAAGCGCAGACCCATCTCCATCGGGTTCGCGACGAACTTGCCCTCCGCCTCCATCACCACATGGGACACGGTGACGCCGGGGTCCGGAAAGGTGACGTGGTAGCCGCGCTCGGTGTCGAGCGGCAGGTCGAGCCCGAGCCGATCGGCGAGCCCGCGGGAGAACGCGCCGGCCGAGAGCACGAAGGCGTCGCCCTCGATCGTTCCGTCGCCGGTGCGCACCGCCTTCACCCGGCCCGCGCTCGCCTCGATGCCGGTGACTTCGGTGAGCCGGAGCTCACCACCGTCCGCAACGATTCGATCGACGTAGGCCCGGATGAGCCGGCCGGGGTTCAGGGTGCGCCCCTGCCCCTTGATGCGCACGCCCTTGACGTAGTGCGATGCGAGGTCGGGCTCCGCCTCGTGCAGCTCCCCGCGGCCGAGCACCTCGAAGTCCACACCGCGCTCGCGGTACATGGTCTGGATGCGCCCGGCCTCGGCATAAGCCTTCTCGGAGCCGTAGACGTGCAGGTACTCGATCGGCGCCACCAGCCCCGGCACGCCGGCCTCCATTGCAAGCCGGGAATGGAGATCGAGCGTGGAAGCGTGCAGCGCGGCGAGTGCGTCCGCCGCCTTCTCCTGGTGGACGGCATCGCCGCCCGCCCTGACGAAGCGCACGAGCCAGGGCAGGAGCCTCGGCAGGTACGACCAGCGGATGCTGAGCGGGCCGTCCTCCTTCAGCAGCCAGCCCGGGACCTTCGCCAGCATCCCCGGCGCCGGCGTGGGCACGAACGAGGCCGGGGCCAGCACCCCCGCATTGCCGAACGACGACGCCCCGTCGTCTCCCGGCCGCTGCCGATCGATCAGCGTGACCCGCGCACCCTGCTCCTGGAGGTACGTTGCGCAGCACGCCCCGACGACCCCCGCGCCGATGATCACGACGTGGGGTGGACCGCTCGTTTTGCTCGACATCGTGCGCTCCTCGAAAACCGCACGATACGCCGCATCGTGCCCGGAGGGGGAGCCTTCTACCGGTTCATCGGCAATTCCCGCCAACGTCCCGAACGTGGTCGTGTCATCGGGATTTCGTGGTCTTTTTTGCCGCCTGAGCGTCTGGTCGTGGCGATTCAATGGACGTTTCAAGACGGCCAGTGGATGCGGCAATGCGAGTGGCGACCGCTGGTGCGGTCGCTTGGCGATTCCGCTACGCTGAATCGCGGCGCGGTGGATGAACCGCAAGCGCCGCACGTCGTCTTTAACGCCCCTTCGTCGTTTTATCGAAGGCTCCACGGATATGGGATCAACTCCAGGCGGCCACGCCGTGAACACACCATTCGACGCCGCGGACGTCCCGCGGCCCATGCTGCCGCTCGCGCGCTATCGCGTGCGCTTCCGCGAGCGCGTCCCGCAAGGCGCCTGTTCGCTCGCCTCCCCTCAAGCCGGCTACCTCGGGTCTGCGTGGCGCGGCGCGTTCGGCCACGCGCTGCGAAAGGCGGTCTGCGTGACCCGCCTCCCCGCCTGCGACCCCTGCGTGCTGCTGCGCTCGTGCCCGTATCCGTTCCTCTTCGAGAGCAGGACGCCGCCCGGCGCGAAGAAGCTCACCCGTTATCCGCATACCCCCGGCCCCTGTGTGCTGGAGCCGGCCGACCCGCGCTTCGATACGTGCCCCGGCGACGGCACGCTGAACCTTGGCGTGACGCTGTTCGGATCGGCCAACGATCATCTGCCCTACGTCGTGCACGCCCTCGAACAGGCGGGCCGGCAGGGCCTGACCGGCAGGCGCGTGGCGCTCGACATGCTGGACGTCCAGGCTGGCTCGCGGGGGCTCGGCGCGGGCGGCGCGGGGGATGAAGCCGGAGATATGTCCGATGCGAGGGGCGACCGCCGGCGCGGTCGCCCCCCGGCCGGCGCCGCGGACGGGCGGGGAACAGCTTTGCTCCATGCGAGGAGGATGGACGAAGCCGAGAGGACAGGCGAAGCGGGAAACACAGGAGGTGCGGGGGACGCAGACGATGCAGGCGAACGGGACGGCTGGACGCCCATCTTCGAGCCGGGCGGCGGCCTGTCCCCCGTTCCGGCGCGGCCTCCGGCCCCGCCGCCCGCCCCGCCCCGGACCGTGCGGGTGCGGCTGCTGACACCGTTGCGGGTCAAACGGCGCGAGCATTTCGTCGGAGTGCCGGATTTCGATTTCCGTGCGTTGATGGGCGGCCTGCTGCGTCGCATCTCGCTCCTGACGTACTTCTTCGGCGAAACACCGCTGGAAACGGACTTCGCCGGCCTGCTTCGGCACGCCGAATCGACCCCTATCGCCGGACGCGCGCTCCACTGGCGGGAATGGACCCGCTATTCGTCACGCCAGAACGAGAAACTCCAGATGGGCGGACTGGTCGGCAGCTTCGAGCTGGCGGGTACGGATCTCGACCGGTTCTGGCCGCTCCTGTGGCTCGGTCAATGGACCCATGCGGGAAAGGGCTGCTCGATGGGGCTCGGCCGGTACGTACTCGAGCCGGTGGGCAGCGAGGGCGCCGGCTCCGGGCCGAACGGCAGGACGTGGCCGGCCCCGAGCCGGCTCTGAATCCGGGCGTCATGGATGGGCGGATGTACGCATCGAGCCCGTTCGTACAGCTTGGCAGGACAGGAACGGCAACCTTGCCGGACCGGCTCGACCAATGGAGATGAGCTACGTTGGCTCCCGCATCGAGAGGCGAAGACACGGGCGGACGTACCCGCCCACCTCGTGGAACACGACGTGCCGCCGGCGTTCCGCGCACCGGAATCCGGCGCCCGGCACCCGGAATGCGGACATCGACACTTTCATGAAACAGCCGCAAGACCATTCCCGACGCCTCCTGGTCGCCGTCACGGGGCTGTCCCCGCAGATCGTCACGGAGACCCTGTACGCGCTCGCGGTCAGGCAGGAGCCACCGTTCGTCCCCACCGAGGTCCGACTCATCACCACCGAAGAAGGCGCCGAACGTGCAAAGCTGTCGCTCTTGCATCCGGAGAGCGGCTGGTTCCACCGGCTGCGCACCGATTACGACCTGCCGCCCATCGCGTTCGGGCCGGAGCGCATCCACGTACTGAAGGATGCCGGCGGTCGGCCGCTCGGCGACATCCGCAGCCCCGAAGACAACGAGCACGCCGCCGACACCATCACCGACGTAGTGCGCGAGCTGACCCAGGATGACGGCAGCGCGCTGCACGTCTCGATCGCCGGGGGGCGCAAGACCATGGGGTTCTACCTCGGCTACGCCCTGTCCCTGTACGGGCGCGCGCAGGACCGGCTCTCGCACGTGCTGGTGAGTGCGCCGTACGAGTCGCATCCGCAATTCTTCTATCCGACCATCCGGAGTCAGGTGATCTACACCCCGCCGCCGCACAACCGCCCCTACGACACCCGCGCTGCGGAGGTTACGCTGGCCGCCATCCCCTTTGTGCGGCTCCGGGACGAGCTCCCCGACGATCTTCTGGAGGGAAAAGTCCGATTCAGCGAGGCGGTCACCGCCGCCCAGCGGGCCATCGGGCCGGCCGAGCTCGTCATCGATCTCCCGGCAAGACGCCTGCGCGCCGGAGGCAAGCTCATCACCCTGAGCCCGGTACAGCTCGCGTTCCTCGCCTGGCTCGCCCGGCGACGGAAAGAGGGCCGGGAGGGCGTGGAATGCCCAGTCCCGGATATCCCGGAGTCCGGTCATGCAGAGACGTTTCTGACCGAGTACCGGATGATCATCGGCGAGATGGGAGACGACGAACGTACCGCGAATCGCTTGCGGGAAGGCATGACGCACGAATTCTTCTCACAGACCAAATCCAAGTTGCACCGGACTCTGACGAGGGAGTTGGGAAGACGGCAGGCCGCGCCCTATCTGGTTTCCCGCCAGCAGTCGCACTCGCGATGGCTCTACTGCCTGGACATCGCCCCGGGCGCCATCCGCTTCGAGATGCTGGAACGTGGGGGCGGTCCGGACCGGAAGACGGCAACCTTGCGGTCACGGGCATTCGACGAAGCGGCGCGGTAACCTCCGTCTCGAATGCAAGGCGAAGACACCGGAGCTCGAACGAAGATCATGACGGAGCCTCTGAACAACGAGCGTGGACGGACGCTGCTCGACGCCACCTGCCGGGTGGCGCTGGCCGGCCTGCTGCACGATCTCGGCAAGCTGGCGGAGCGCGCCGACATGCCCGTGCAGGATCGAGAGCTTCTGGAAATCAACAAGCAGACCTACTGCCCCAATCCCAAACCGCATCCGAACAGTCCGGGCTGGTTCTCGCACGTGCACGCCGCGTACACCGCCCTCGCTCTCGACGCAATCGAATCCTGTCTTCCACCGATCAAGGGCCGGGACGCGAGCCCTTTCCAGGAGTGGGGTGAAGCGCACACCGGCGGCGCCGACGATTCGCTCATCAATGCGGCCGCGAAGCACCACAAACCGGACACCTTCCTGCAATGGATCGTGGCGACCGCCGACCGCGCCGCATCCGGGCTGGACCGTGAGACGTTCGACCTCTACAACCAGGCTCGGGATGGCGACCCGACCTTCCGCAAGGATCATTACACCGCACGCCAAGTCACCCTGTTCGAGCAGATCGACATCGGAACCGAGCAGGGAAGCGGAAGAACGGAGCCTGCCTGGACGTACCGGTATCCTCTCCGGCCTCTCTCGCCGGAGAGCATCTTCCCCGTGCGGACCGAAGATTGCGAATCGAAGGATCGGAGCGCGGCACGCGCCGAATATCACGCTCTCTGGACGGCATTCCGGAAAGGGCTGGACGAGGTCCCATCCTCACATCGGCAAAGCTTGGCGCTGTGGCTCGATCATTTCGACACGCTATGGTTGACGTATGCGCACGCCATTCCGGCCGCCACCGCGTTCCGCACGATCCCCGACGTGTCGCTGTACGACCATTCCCGCGTCGTATCGGCACTCACCGCCGCCATCTGGCGCTACCACCATGAACGCGGCGATGACCGGGACGAGGTTCGGGAGCGGCTGTCCAGGCGCGGGGACTGGGACGAACCCAAGCTGTTGTTCATCCAGGGCGACCTCTTCGGGATCCAGGATTTCATCTTCGCATCGGGGGGCGCGACCACCAGGCGCGCGGCGAAGCTGCTCCGCGGACGTTCCTTCTTCGTCGCCCTGCTCACGGAATGCGCTGCCCTGCGGGTGCTCGACGCGCTCTCCCTGCCTCCCACGAGCCAGATCGTCAACGCCGCGGGCAAGTTCCAGATCATCGCGCCCAACACCGGGAAGACGATCGAGAAGCTAGGCGAGGTGCGAAAGGATCTGGACGAATGGTTCCTGCGCCATACCTTCGGGCAATCCGGGATCGGCATCGCATGGACGCCGGCCGCCTGCAACGACTTGCAGGAGGGCAGCCGGCAGGGCAGCCCTTACCGGCACCTTGTCGAACGTCTGTTTCGTGCGCTGGAAGATACCAAGCTCCGAAGGTTCGGCCTGTGCGGCGAATCCGCTCCCGCCATGGCGTTCGACGGCTACCTCGAACGCATTGGTGAGCACGGTCTCTGTGCAGTGGACGGACGCTCGCCGGCAGATGGCGGGGCGCTGGACGGCGACAAGGTGAGCCGTCTGGCGCACGACCAGATCACGATCGGTGATCTGTTGGCAAAGGAACATCGCAACCGCCTGCTCGTGACCCGCCACCCCTTGAAGGGCGGCAACGTCGATCCACTGGACACCGATGTCTTCGGATTCCATATCGGATTTACCGGCGACGAGGAGGCTTCGGGCAGATTCGGCAATGACGCGGCGTCCGGCAATCTCCTCCGGGTATGGGATTTCTCGCTGCCAGAGGACCGCGAAGCACCGTTGTTCCACGGCTATGCGAGACGCGAAGTCAATGCCTGGGTGCCTCGCTTCAGCGAGAAGGACATGGAAGACGGATCGCGTTACCAGAGAGCTGGACTCGACGAGTCGGAACACCCGGAAATCGGGAATCTCAAAACGTTCAACGCGCTGGCCTGCGAAGCGAGAGAGCGTCGTCGGTCGGTCACCGAGGCAGACGAGCCCGAAGGATGGATCGGCGTATCCGCGCTCATGACGCTGAAGGGCGACGTCGACAACCTGGGCGCCATTTTCCAGCATGGGCTGGAGGCGCCCAGCCTGTCCCGCATGGCCGCGATGTCACGGCAGATGAACGCGTTCTTCGCGATACACCTGCCGTATCTCTGCCGCACGAAGTTCGAGAACACCTACACCGTGTTCGCGGGAGGCGACGACTTTTTCCTCATCGGTCCCTGGACGCACCAGATGGAGCTCGCCACGCGGCTGCGCACCGACTTCCACCGCTATGTCTCGGAAAACGACCGGATCGGTTTCTCTGCCGGTCTTGCAATGACGAAACCGGGGCTGCCGGTGCGTCAGCTTGGAGAGATGGCGGAACACTCGCTCGAAAAAGCCAAGACGTTTCGGAGAAAGGCCGGCGGCGCCAAGAACGCCGCGGCCTGTTTCGACCGACCCATCGACTGGTCCGATTATCGAGAGTTGCTTGAGGCGCGCGAACGTTTGCAGGAACTGGCCACGCACATGAGTCACAGTTATGTCTACGGGCTTCTGGACCTCGTCGATATGGCCGAGAAGGTGAGTTCCCACCCCGAGAATGCGCTCTGGCGCTCCCGGTTCTACTACCGCACGTCGCGGACGCTGGAGAGTATTCGATGGATTGATCGAAACGAACGCCGACGGCGGCTGGAAGGGTTGGCCGCGGAGATCGTACAGGGCGGAATCGGGCGCTTCCGCGGCGACTACCGAATCGCATTGTTCAGCCACCTGTATCGAAATCGAAAATAGGAGGCATGATGGTGAACCCACCAAGACACGGATCAGAGCGGCAGGGCGGCCAAGGGCGCCGTCCCAGGCCCGAACACCGGCGTCCGGATACCGAGCGCAACGACTCCGAGATGAGGAAGCTATGCCTCGAAGTCGTACTCGTTCGATCTGAAGGACAGCCGCTCGCTTCGGACCTGTTCGACAGGATTGCCGAAAAGGCAGCAAAGATCGTTGCGAAGGACGAAACCAAGACTTCCCAATTGCGAAGGTTCTACGACGAATTGCTGCGTTGGGAAGCAAAAGTCAACGACGGCGGTCCGGAGGGTGCGAAGGACCGGCTGCGCGATCACCTCCCGCTCATCCGGATGATGAACGCCAAGGCAGCCTACGCGAACGGCCGGAAGGTCCAGGGCCGAAGTCTGGTCGGAACGTCCTTCGTTACCCTGCTTCGGCGGTGCCTCGAACAGGTAGACGACAACCCGGACGCCTTGCGCAACAGCCAGATCTTCTTCGAAGCGTTCATGGGGTTCTACAAGCGACACGGTCCGAGAGACTGAGGTTGAGAATCATGCAATTGACGAAAATCTGCCTGATCGAAGGCTGCATCGAGCTGGTGACTGGGCTGCATATCGGAGCCGGCAGCGAAGAGATGCACATAGGCGGTACCGACAATCCGGTGGTCAAGAACCCGGTGAGCCGTCGGCCGTACATCCCCGGGTCCAGCCTCAAGGGCAAGATGAGAAGCCTGATGGAATGGCAGGCGGGCACCGTGGGAGACACGGACGGCAGGCCGATCGGCTTCGGCGACGCCGGCAAAATCGAAGACGGGGGGAAACGTACCAGCGCCGAGAACATCCTCAAGCTCTTCGGCGGTGCTCCGGAAGGTGATCCCGATGATGCATTCGTCCGCCGCATCGGTCCGACCCGACTCGCATTCTGGGATTGCCCCCTCGATAAAGGCTGGGCCAGGCAGATGGATGATCGCAGCATTTCATACACCGAGATCAAGATGGAAAACACCATCGACCGGATCGGCGGTGCTGCCAGGAATCCTCGAAGTAACGAGCGCGTCCTGGCTGGCGCCCGATTCGGTTTCAAGCTGACCATGCGCGTGCACGACGACGAAGATCTGTTCCCCGAGGTCCTGCGCGGCCTGCGCCTCGTCGAACTCACCGGCCTCGGCGCATCCGGCTCGCGGGGTTACGGCAAGGTCCGATTTATCCATCTCACCCGCGACGGCGAATCCATCGAGCCGGAGTACCAGGCCGTTCGGTTCGATTCGTGACCGGAGCGGGTGTGTCGATGCACATGCAACACCTTCCGCTCTCTATCGAGCCGTGTTCCGCGTTCGCCACCCCGCTGAAGGGCGATACGCTCTTCGGACAGCTCTGCTGGGCGTTGCGAGACCGTCTCGGGGAACACCGCCTCCGGGAGATGCTGGAAGGCTATACGGAAGGAAGGCCGTTCGCGGTCGTCTCCAACGCCCTGCCCGAGGGCTGTTGGCCGCGCCCTGTGGTTCCCCCGGCGATATTTGGCGACGTCAATCCGGCGAAACGAAAGACGATGAAGAAGCGGACGTGGCTCCGCCATGAAGATTTCGCCCGGCCGGTACGTGAGTGGTTGTGCTGCATGGTGGAGAACCCCCACGACGCATGCGGCGGCCCGGCTTCGGTCGCTCCATCCGCCTCCGGACGGCGCCCGCTGGTCGAACGTGAAACACGATTCCGAAACTCGATCGACCGCCGCGTCGGAACGACGACGGACGAAGGCTTCGCACCTTACGGGACGCCGCAATTCCATTATCGGGAGGGAACTCGCCTCGACTGCCACGTCGTTTACGACGCCGAGCGCATCGACGAAGACGCATTGCTGCGGGCCATGAGCGACATCGGTGGGTTCGGCTTCGGGCGCGACGCCACCGTCGGTCTCGGGCGTTTCACGGTAGAGAAATGCGCGTCCGAAGGCAGAGCCGATCTTCCGCTCTCACAAGACGGCGCGACCTCCTGGCTGACGCTGGCGCCCGTCGCTCCGCAGGGCTTGGAGTGGAAACCTGAACGGTGTTGGTATCACCCGTTTACGCGCTTCGGACGGCACGGCAACGCGGCGGTCCATCTCGGCCATCCCTTCAAGACTCCGATACTGCTCGCGGATACGGGCGCCGTCCTGACGCCCCGGAACCACCACGACGCACTCCTGTTCTTGGGTCAGGGGCTCGGCGGTGCGAACCAGCCACTGTCGTGCAGTATTCGCGAGACGGTGCACCAGGGGTATGCGCCTGTGATCGGCATCCGTATACCGGAACGTAGCGGCGGGGAGGAGACGCCGGCATGACGCCCGATTTCCTCTTTTCCTGCCGGCTGGCCGTCACGCCGCTCTCACCGGTCCACATCGGCAGCGGCGAGGACATGGACCCGACGAGCTACGTGATGGATGCCGATGCGCTCTACGAGTTTTCGTCGAGCGCCCTCGCAGCGGTTCTCGACGAGGCCGACCGCAACCGACTGCTCGGGTTGGTTGAAGGTGCGCAAGGCGAACGTGTGCTGACCGGAGTTCGAAAATTTCTCTTCGAGAGGCGAGATGGACTTATCGCGCACGCCTCTCGTGCGGTGCAGGCGGCGACCGGAGTGCGAGAGCTGTACGAGCTCAGGATCGGGGCCGTTGCGCAGACGGAGACGAAGGCGATCAACAAGCTTGAAATCGAACGGACCTTCTCCCATCCCGATACGCGCATCCCGATCCTGCCGGGGTCGAGCCTCAAGGGTGCAATCCGCACCGCGCTTCTGAACGAGGAGAACGAAGGCCGGGGGCTCGAAGGCGGGGAGGATTCGCGCAAATTACAGCAGCGGCTTTTCAACTATTGGGGCTTCGAGACCGACCCCATGCGCCTCGTCCATGTCGAGGACGCCATGGGCTCCGGTGGCCTTGCAATGGACGATCTCACTGCGGACACGGCCATCGTATTCGCGGTCAACCGCAAGAAACGAAAGATCACCGACAAGGGCGGACGGGAGGTACGCTCCCAAGCTGAACAGAAAGGGCTGTATCAGACCCTCGAAGTCGTGCCCGCTCTGCGCGGGCGGGCATTCCGGGGCGGGTTGAGGCTGCACTGTACGGATCTACGCAACGGGCGGATGCCCAGGGCAGACCTCCGCTGGACGGCCGCGGACATTGCCGGAGCCTGCAACCGTTTCTATCGCCGGAGCTTCGCACGCGAGACGGAGGCGTTGCGCGAACGCGGTCTCCTCGACGAGCGGTGGTACGACGCTGTACAGAGGCTCAAGGAGGAAGGATTGGGCGATCTTATGGATTCCAATCGCGCCTTTCTTCTCCGCGTGGGCCGCCACAGCAGCGCGGAATCTGTAACCCTGGATGGTGTGCGCAGCATCTGGATCAAGACACCCAAGGATCAGGAGGATCGGTACGAGGAGGAAGCGACCACCTGGTGGCTGGCATCCGACCACATCGATGCTTCATCCGGTCTGCTGCCTTTCGGATGGGTGCTGGTGGAGATGACCGAAGGTGACGGCGAGCTCGCGCCACGACCCGGCATCGCCGAAGTGCTCGACTCGTTTCGCGCCGCGTCCGCTGAGCGGAAGTGGCGTGCCGAGGTCATGCAACGTCGAGCCGCGCTCCGGCAGGAACAGGAAGCGCAAGTCGCCAAACGAGCCGAGGCCGAGCGGCGCCGGCGCGAACAGGAAGCGGTGGAGCGTGAACGCGAGGCAAAGCGTGCCGCGATGACGGACGAAGAGCGGGAGCTCGACGAACTGCGACGCTGGTTGGATTCGGCTCGGAAGGAAGAAATATCCAGGCACCGCCAGGGCGGTGAGCTGGCTGGTCATGCGCTCAAAGTCCTCAAAGATGCCAGAGAGTATCCGGAGGGAATGAGAATCCAGGCTGCGGATCTGGTCGAAAGAGTCTTCGAGTGGATCGGTTTTCCCAAGGGCAAGAAGGGACGCGAACGGAAAGAACAGATATCCGCTCTCCGAGAAGGCACGCGATAGCCACAAGCCTTCCCTGGAAATCCACGGACGGATAAGAAGAAGTGAATCCATCCATCGAAAGACCGTGATGCACCCACTGATCGAAAACAACCACGCCGAGATCCTCGCCATCGCCGAGCGTCACGGCGTTCGCGACGTGCGGGTATTCGGGTCCATGGTCAGGAGCGAAGCGGACGATACCAGCGACGTCGATCTGCTGGTTTCGCTTCCCCGTGACAAGACAGGGCTGGCCCTCGGCGGATTACTGATGGACGTGCAGGATCTGCTGCAACGCCGGGTAGATGTGGTCACTGAACGGGGTCTGCACCCTGCGCTGCGCGACCGGGTGTTGAAAGAGGCGCAACCATTGTGAAGTCGGAGAAACAGTCCGACTGGTTGAGGTGCGACCAGTTCTGCCGCGGGCACCGAACGATGTCACTCCTCCTTGCGAAAACGCCTCGTTTCCTCGACCGCCAGAGCCATTGCTTCTTCTGTACCCAGGCCGGATTTCGCGCGCGCCTTCGTGGCAATCTCCCTGGCGGCGCCACAGGGTTGGATGCCCCTCAACTCCAGACTCTCTTCAATGATGGAATCCATGGAACGCTTCTGCCGCGCCGCGGCTTCCTTGAGTGCCCGATGTGTCCGGTCATCCAGATCGATGGTCAGACGGGCCATGACATTGCACTCCGATTCACAGGCGCCGACTCAACGCCGGTCGCACCATAGCACCGAGGCACCATACCGGCAATCCGTCTTCCTGGTAGAGAGCGATTCATGAGCAACCCGATCCTTCTTTGCACCGTCGGCGGCGCCCATCAGCCGATTCTCAGGGCGATCGAGTCCACGTCGCCTCGTTACGTCTGCTTCTTCTGCACCGATCGGGACCCGGGGACCGGCAGACCGGGCTCCATCGTCCAGGTGACCGGCAAGGGCAGCGTCATCAAGGCAAATTTCGGCGACGCCGGGCCGACCCTGCCGAACATCCCTGCCCAGGCGAGGCTCGATGCCGAGCACTTCGAAGCACGGACGATTCCGGCCGACGATCTCGACAGCGCCTTTTTCGCCATGCGCGATGCCGCCGCCGAGCTGGCCGAACGATTCCCCGGCGCGCGGTTCATCGCCGACTACACGGGCGGCACCAAGACGATGACGGCGGCGCTGGTGTGCGCGACCCTGGAGAGGGACGACATCGAGCTTCAACTCATCGCGGGCGCCCGTCCCAACCTCTCCCGTGTGGAAGACGGCACCGAGCAGGCGATGGCGGCGAGCGTGGCCCGCCTGCGCCTCGACCGTGCGATGACGCCCTATCTCGATGCTTGGCGCCGCTTTGCGTATCACGAGGCCGCCGAGGGGCTGGACGGCATCCGCATCGCCGCCGGCAATCCCGACAGGGCGTGGCTCGGATTTGCACGCTCACTGAGCCGTGCCCTTGCCCGTTGGGACGACTTCGATCATGGCGGTGCGCTCGAGTTGATCGACATCTACGCCGGCCGGGTTGCCCCGCGTTTTCCGCAGATGCTGCCCGCGCTTCGATTACTGGCGAAGGCGAACGAGAACGACAAAAGACACGAACCCGCACGCCTCTTCGATCTCTGGCTGAACGCGGAACGGAGGGCGAAGCAAGGCCGGTTCGACGATGCGGTGGCACGCTGGTACCGCCTGGTGGAGTGGACGGCCCAGTGGCAACTGCGAACGGTCCTCGGAGCCGACACCGCGGATTTCCCCCAAGACTTGCTGCCGCCGGACGCTGACACCCCCCCGGGCCGCGACGGCAAGATCAGGATCGGGCTTTGGCAGTCATGGCAAGTGGTGGAACACCGCCTGCCGGGACCCGCCCAAGTGTTCATCGCCGGACACGGACGGGAGCTCCGCGATCTGCTCGACCTGCGCAACAGCTCGATACTGGCGCACGGATTTCGTCCGGTGGGCGCCGCGGACTGGCGGCGAGTCGATTCGTGGACGCAGGCTCGATTCCTGCCCGTTCTGCAGGCTCTGGCGCTCGTCGCCGGCCTGAAAAGCGAGCCTTCGCAACTTCCGGTGGAGCTGCCGGAGAGCTTCTGAAATCACGAACCGGCTAGCAATTGCCGCGCCTGTCCATCGATTCGGGGGCATTCCACATGAGCCACACACTGGTGACGTTTCTCGGCAGGAGCCGGGAGAACAAGGACACGGGATATCGAGAGACGGTCTACCGGTTTCCTGACGGAGCCGAGGATCGAACCACGTTCTTCGGCTTGGCTCTGTCGCGGCATCTCAAACCTGACTCCACCGTCATCCTCGGGACGTGCAGCAGTCAGTGGGGGGTGCTGGTCGAGCACTTGGCGGAGGAGGGCAAGGACGAGGATGCACGCCTTCAACTGATCGATGCCGAAGTCGCCGGGGCCGTTACACAGCCGCTGCTCGACCGGTTGGCGCCGCTGATGAAACGGGCGGTCGACTGTAACGTGTTCCCGCGACTCATCCCATTCGGACAGGACGAGAACGAGCAGTACCGCATCCTGGACGCCATCGCGGACGCCGTGCCGAAAAAGGTACCGTCAGCTTCGACCTGACCCACGGATTCCGCCATCTCGGCATGGTCGGGTTTCTCTCGGCGTTCATGCTGGAGCGCGTTCGGAACCTGAACGTTCGCGATCTGTGGTACGGCGCACTCGACATGACGCGCGCAATCCGATGAAGGGTACGGTGTTTCCTGCCCCGGCCTGCCGGGCTGCTGGTCACATGGATTCATCGAATCGGAAGCACTCCGAATCCCGCGCGAGCGCCGACGTCCTCCTGTCCCGCATCGGACCTGACCTTTTCGCCGGGAACGAGGAATACGGCAACGCACGGCACGCCCGAAGCCCGTCGGCGCCGCAGCTCCCGTGGCGGCAACCTTGCCAGTCGTTCGAATCGGCAGCGTCCGTGCTTTACTCCCATTCCACAATCGGAATTCGGAGCCTTCCATGACCAGGCGCGTCCTTTACATCGCAGCGTATGACGTTGCGGAGCCCTCCCGACTGCGCAAGGTCCGCCACGTGGTCAAACGTTTCGCGACCGGAGGCCAGAAATCCGTTTTCGAATGCTTCCTCACGCCTTCGGAGCGTAAGGAGCTGCTGGCCGAGGCGCGGGCGCTCATCGACGAGGACGAGGATCGTCTGGCGCTGTTTCGGGTCGAGGAGCGAGCCCGACCGATACTGCTCGGGATCGCGACGCCGGCGGTTGACCCGGATTTCTTCTATGTCGGATGAAAGGGCCTCGATGAGTCATCCGTTCAACAACGGGCCTGCCATGCGGGAAAACGGGACGTTCGTGCCTCGGATGGCGCACCACTCCATCGCGGCCATGCCCCGTAGTGTGCAGGGAGCTGCACGTTGCGCAGGGGACACGGGAGCAACGAAACAGTGACGACGCTCTACATCGATCGCAAGGACATCGAGCTCCGGGTCTCCGGCGGCGCTCTGGAATTTCGTGAGCCGGCCGGGCGCCGGGGTTCGGTGCCTCTGTCTCGCATCGAGCGCGTGGTTCTGCGCGGGCGGGTGCAGCTCTCGACCTCGGTACTCGGCGCGTTGACCGAGGCGGGCGCCGGAGTGCTGTCTCTGAGCGGGCGGCAAAGCCGCCATCTCGCCACCTGTGTCGGCCGGCCGCACAACGACGTCGTCCGGCGGCTCGGGCAGTTCGACACCTATCGTGACCCGGAGGCGAGGGCGCAGTGGTCCCGGCGGTTGATCGAGGCGAAGACGAAAGGGCAGCTTCGCCTGCTTCGCCGGGCGCTGGAGCGTCGGCTCGACAAGCGGAGGCCGCTCACCCGAGCGATCACGCAGATCGAAACCTTGTTGATCCGGATTACAGATGCCGCGCAGCCACCGGACATCGCCAGCCTGCTCGGTATCGAGGGGGCAGGGGCGGCCGCATATTTCGCGGGCTATCGCACTTTGTTCCCCGGCTCGCTTCAATTCGAGGGCCGCAACCGCCGCCCGCCCCGTGATCCGGTCAACGCCTGTCTCTCGCTCGGGTATACCCTCGTGCATTTCGAGGCGGTGGTCGCCTGCCACGCCGTTGGCCTGGATCCGCTGCTCGGCCTCTATCATGAGCCGGCATACGGTCGGGAGTCCCTCGCCGCCGATATCATCGAGCCGCTTCGGCCCCATGTCGATGAATGGGTCTGGACGTTGTTTCGCGAGCGCACCCTCACCGCCAAGGGTTTCCGGGAGGACAGCGGAGCCGTCCTGCTCGGCAAGGCCGCCCGGCAGCACTTCTACACCCGTTTCCATCCCCTGGGCACCGCGCTGCGCCGCCTGCTTCGTCGGCAGATGCGCGCCGTGGCGCGGGAATTCGAGGAAAGGGGGCACGATGTTCCATCTTTTGCGCCCGCCGGCGCGAGCCGATCATAATGCCCGCAAACAGGCGCACCCCGTGGCTTCTCTGCTACGATATCGCATCTCCACGCCGCATCCAGCGCGTTCATCGTGTATTGTGCCGACATGCGACTCCCTTGCAGTACTCGGTGTTCCATGCCATCGCGACACGACATGAGGTACTCGCCATGCTTCATGATGTCGAGGAACACATCGATCCGCGCCAGGACGATGTCCGCGCATATCCGCTGCTGACAACGGCCCGGCCGATGTCTCTTGGCCGCGGCCATCTTGCAAACGGAATCATGCTTTGCCATCCTATGGACCCTGGCTTTTCAGATACCACCACCATGCACATCCGGAGTCAGCTCGATCATACGAACCAAGATGGATCAACCCCTGTCTCAAGGCATTGTTTCGACCCAGAAAACAGCGGCAGGGGATTCCAACAGCAGACCTGACGAAGAAGGGATTAAGACAAGATTGCGTCATCGATGTCGGGGAAATCTGAATTCCAACAGCAGACCTGACGAAGAAGGGATTAAGACAAGTGCGATTTTCAGGATGTTCAAGGTTTCTTCGATTCCAACAGCAGACCTGACGAAGAAGGGATTAAGACCAATCTGCCGGTCGATGTGGTCCCCGGCGATGGATTCCAACAGCAGACCTGACGAAGAAGGGATTAAGACCAGTTCGGGTTGTCAACACTTTTTTGCATCTTTATTCCAACAGCAGACCTGACGAAGAAGGGATTAAGACTGCCCCGCTTCCGATGCCTCCCGACACGATGGATTCCAACAGCAGACCTGACGAAGAAGGGATTAAGACTCATCGGAGAGGCCAGCCACGACCCACGAGGGATTCCAACAGCAGACCTGACGAAGAAGGGATTAAGACCGAATTGACAGTTTCATTCGCCGCTTGATCTGAATTCCAACAGCAGACCTGACGAAGAAGGGATTAAGACGGGTCCCATTTGAAGAATATTCCGCCGAGGTGAGATTCCAACAGCAGACCTGACGAAGAAGGGATTAAGACTCGGACCCGATGGTGTTCACGCAGCCGCCGTTCATTCCAACAGCAGACCTGACGAAGAAGGAATTAAGACCCTCCCCCGTGTCCCCTTTCCGGCTGATGAGGAATTCCAACAGCAGACCTGATGAAGAAGGGATCGAGACCTTTTCGACGACGGTTTGTTGCCCCCCTTACACCACACCCATGACGTGAAACCGTAAGGCCCGGATCCAGAAACCCCGGCGTTATTCCACAACCTCGTATTCGGCGGGCAGATTCCCGGGCTTGTACCTGTTGCCCGGCTCCCCCATGCGCTCGACCACGCTCTTGTGGATCCGCGCCCCCTCCGGGATCTTCCGCGTGCGGCTGCCGCGTATCTTCCAGAACCCGGTATGGGACGGGTGCAGCGCGTCATGCGGGTCGGGGCGACGGGCGGCAAGCTCCCGCTCCCTGATTCGGAGCCCGCACCCGGAGGCCTTGCCGAGCATCCAGTGCAGGGTGACGTTCGCGAGTCCCCGCTCGTCGTACCACCCGCCCACGTCGGAGTGGGAACCCGCGAACCAGACCTGCTCGATCACCTGTCCCGGGACGGCGTTCGCCTCGTCCCACGTGCAGGGCGGGAAGTCCCGGCGTTTCTCGTCGATCGCCAGTGCGTGATACCCGAACGCGACGTCGGGATTGAGGGTCGCGTCGTGGAACCGCTTCCCCGCATTGAGCACCAGCGATTCGACGGTATCCCACACGCCGATGAAGCGGATGGGACACCGGCGCCCGAACGCCTCGCGGAAGCCCCCGGCGACGTCCTCGTTGCCCCCGGTGTTGTAGATCTTCGATGCGTACTCGACGAGGTTGTCGTGGCCGGTATCCAGCAATCCGCACTTGTGGAGCATCCCGGCCAGGGAGCGCACGGTGAAGGCGCCGCGGCTGAACCCGAACAGGTACACGTGGTCGCCTTCGTCGTAGCGGTTCATCAGGCAGCGGTAGGCGTCCTCGACGTTCTTTTGCAGGCCGTATCCGGTGGCCTGGTCGCCCATGGCGCGGAGCTTTCCGCTCCCTTCGTGGTACTCCCAGCCGCCCGTGCCGATGCCGGGGTCGTAGTACGCGACCTGCCCCTCGTCCTTTTCGGCGAGCACGAAGGTCTCCACGACGTTGGTGTTGTTGCGCCCGTACTCGTTGCCGGTCCCGTCGCAGCAGACGACGATGTTCTTCATCCGGAATCCTCCGTCCATCCGATGGCAGGCGGGGTGAACGATAGCGCAGGAAGCCGGGGGAGCTCCCCCGGTGCTCGTCCGCGGAGCCGGCGAGCCGGCGGTGAACCGGACCGGGAATCCGGTCGGCCGGTGAGGCACGATCCATCTGCCGTGGACCTGCCGGCGGCCGGCCGGGCGCATCCCGGCCGGCCGCCGGCGCTTGCGCGGAATACGCCACCGCCGGGGAATCCTGCCCCCGGGGCATCGACGGAGATTGCCGTCATGCCCTTCTCAAACAGATTGGACTTGACTACCCTTCTCCCTCACGCGGTGTCCGGCGTCCGGTATCAACCTCCTGACTTGATCGACGCCGTCCGGGCAGCCGGGCCGGCAACACCGGCCTCCGACCAACGCCGACCAGCGGCGCCGGTGACCCACATATCCCAAGGAGACTCATCAATGACGAGAGAACGAGAACATCCCGGACTCAAGCAACTGAAGCAGCAGTTCAACGAGGGCAGGCTGAGCCGCCGCGAGTTCATCCGCTACTCGACGCTGCTCGGCGTCTCCGCGACCGCCGCCTACGGCATGATGGGCATGATCGCACCGAGATCCGCCAGGGCGGCGGACATGCCCAAGGGCGGCTCGCTGCGCATCTCGATGCGCGTGTACAAGGTCGACGATCCGCATACCTATTCCTGGCTGCACGACTCGAACCAGGGACGCGGCACCCACGAATACCTGACCAAGACCGGCTCCGACAACGTCACCCGGCCCTACCTCTGCAGCAAGTGGGAGGCGAGCGACGACCTCAAGACGTGGGATCTGCACCTGCAGAAGACCAAGTGGCACAACGGCCGGGACTTCACCGCCGATGACGTCATCTGGAACATCGAGCACTGCCTGGAACCGAGCACCGGCTCCTCGGTGCTCGGCCTGATGAAGGGCTACATGCTCGATGAGTACGAGACCGGCGAGAAGGACGACAAGGGCAACCCGAAGAAGAGCACCCGGCTCTGGGACGCCAACGCCATCGAGAAGGTGGACGACCACACCGTGCGCCTCAACCTCAAGGCGGCGCAGGTCGCGGTGCCGGAGCATCTGTTCCACTATCCGTTCGCCATGCTCGATCCGGAGGAGGGCGGCAAGTTCGGCCCCGGCTCGAACGGCACCGGCCCCTATCCCCTGGTCGAGCAGAGCGTCGGCGAGACGGCGGTGCTCAGGAAGCGCGACGGCTGGTGGGGCGGCGAGACCTTCATCGACGAGTTGATCTACGTCGATCTCGGCGACGACCCGTCCGCGACCGTGGGGGCGCTGGCCTCGCAGCAGGTGCACGGCCAGTACAGCGGCGACACGGACGTGAACACCCTCGACATCCTCAAGAGCCTCCCGCACACCACGCTCCACGAGGTGATCACCGCGGGGACCGGGGTGGCCCGGCTGCAGATGGATCGCGAGGAGTTCAAGGACCCCCGCATCTCGCGGGCGATGCGTCTCGCGGTGGACACCCCGCGCTGCCTCGAGCTGGCCTACCGCAACATCGGCTCGCCGGGCGAGCATCACCACGTATGCCCGGTGCACCCCGATTACAAGAAGCTGCCGTTCATGAACCGCGACGTCGAGGCCGCGAAGAAGCTGCTGGCCGAGGCCGGCTATCCGGACGGCATCGATATGGAGATCGCCTCGAAGAAGGAGCCGGCCTGGGAGCTGCAGGCGGTGCAGGCGATGGTGGAGCAATGGAAGGAGGCCGGCATCCGCGTGAACATCAACCTGATGCCGTCGGCCCAGTTCTGGGACGTGTGGGACAAGGTGCCCTTCGGGTTCACCTCGTGGGCGCATCGCCCGCTGGGCTTCATGGTGCTGGCCCTGGCCTACCGTTCCGGGGTGCCGTGGAACGAGTCGCGCTTCAGCGACGCCGAGTTCGACACGCTGCTGACCAAGGCGGAAGGCACGCTCGACATCGCCGAGCGCACCGAGATCATCGGCCGGCTCGAGACCATCATGCAGGAGCGCGGCCCGATCACCCAGCCGCTGTGGCGCGGCCAGTTCGCCGCGTTCGACAAGCGTGTGCTGGGCTTCAAGATCCACCCCACGGGATACATCTTTCCCGAGGAGCTCGCTTGGCAGGGCTGAGCCACCCGGCTCGGACCCGATCCCCGACCGCCGTCGCCCGTCCGGGCGGCGGCGTGGTCTGCGCATTCGTTCTCGCGCCGTAGCGCTGCGAAGGAGTGGCCTCATGCTCATCTTCATCCTCAAGCGCTTCGGTCAGATGCTCCTGATCATGCTGGTCGTGTCGGCGCTCCTGTTCCTGCTGCTCGAAATCAACGTCGAAAGCGTCGCGGTCAAGGTTCTGGGCCAGTACTCGACCCAGGAGCAGCGCGAGCTGTGGTTGGAGGAGAACGGGTACTACGACCCGCTGTACGAGCGCTACGGCCGCTGGCTGTGGGGCTTCGTGACCGGGGACCTCGGCGAATCGGTCCGGTTCAAGAAGCCGATCAACGACTTCATGTGGGACCGGCTGTGGAACACCGCCGTCCTCGCGTTCTGGGCGATGGCGTTCATCGTGCCGCTCGCCCTGGTGCTCGGCATCCTGTCGGGCATGAAGGAAGGCTCGTACCTCGACCGCACCATCTCGGTCACCAGCATCACCACCACCTCGATCCCGGAGTTCGCCAGCGCCCCGCTCCTGGCCGCGATCTTCGTGTTCGGGCTCGGCTGGCTGCCGGGCACGAGCAGCATGATCGGCGGCTTCGACTGGAAGCAGCTCGTGCTGCCGGTGGCGGTGCTGGTCATCTACGACTTCGGCTACGTGGCGAGAATGACCCGGGCTTCCATGGCCGAGGTCATGACCACGCACTACATCCGCACCGCGGTGCTCAAGGGGCTCCCGTACCGGTCGGTGATCCTGAAGCACGCGCTGCGCAACGCCCTGATCGCCCCGTTCACGGTCATCATGCTCCAGATCCCGTGGCTGCTCTCGGGGGTCATCGTGGTGGAGTTCTTCTTCGCCTACAAGGGGTTCGGAGCGCTGCTGCTGGAGGCGTCCCTCAACCAGGACATCCTGCTGATCGAGGCGGCGTCGATGGTGGCGGTGTTCGTGGTGGTCGCCACCCAGACGCTCTCCGACATCGGCTACACCTACCTGAATCCGCGGATCCGGTTCACCTGAGGAGCGAGACATGGCGACAACCGCGACAGTGCCCGCTCCCGGCTTCGGCTCCGCGCTGTGGAACGCGGCCAAGTCGTTCGCGCTGCTGCGCGAGAGCGTCGTCGGCATGGCCGGAACCGCCCTTGTCCTGTTCTGGGCGATCATGGCCCTCGGCGCACCACTCTTCGCGCCCTGCGATCCGAACGCGACGTTGC
The DNA here is from genome assembly GCA_958295465.1 of uncultured Gammaproteobacteria bacterium. Taxonomy (GTDB): domain Bacteria; phylum Pseudomonadota; class Gammaproteobacteria; order HK1; family HK1; genus HK1. Next base: position 3,087,621 of record OY282353.1, on the reverse strand, counting down.
AGGCGTTCGCGAAGCCCGGCACGCCGATCCCCGTCGCCGGCGCCTGCTGGACCGACACCTTCATCCTGGGCGCGGACAACATCGGACGCGACATCCTCTCGCGCATCGTATGGGGCGCACGCACGGTCCTGACCTGGGCGCCGATCGCGGCGATCTGCGCCTACGTGGTGGGTATCGTGCTGGGGCTGGCGGCGGGGTACTACCGGGGCTGGATCGACGACGTGCTGTCGGGCGTCGCGAACATCATCCTCGCGTTCCCGGTGCTGGTGCTCTACATCCTGATCATCGCCACCATCGGCGCCTCGCCGCTCAACATCGTGTTCGCGGTGACCTTCGCGACGGGGCCGCTGGTGATGCGCATCGTGCGCGGCCTGGTGCTCGATCTCCGCAACCGGGAGTACGTGGCGGCGGCAGAGACCCGCGGCGAGACGGCCTGGCGCATCATGCTCATCGAGATCCTGCCGAACGCCCGCGGCCCCCTCATCGTGGACGGCTGCCTGCGGCTCGGCTACGTCATCATCACCATCGGCGTGCTCGGCTTCCTCGGCCTCGGGCTTCCTCCCCCGGACCCGGACTGGGGCGGGATGATCAACGAGACGCGGCAGATGGCGCTCGCCTTCCCGCACATGACGGTGTATCCGTGCCTGGCCATCTCGTCGCTGATCCTCGGCTTCAACCTGATGGCCGACGGCTTGCGCGAGATCTCGCTTCGCGACTGACCGCGAGCGTCCCGGCGCCTTTGGGGGCGCCGGGCGCCCGCCCCGGACAACGACCGCCCCCGACCCCGGCGGGCGGCACCAGGAGGACGGACCCATGGCGGTGAGCTTCGACGAGAACGCGCCGGTCCTCGAAATCACGGATCTGAACCTTTCGTACTGGACGCGGGCGGGGGAGATCCCGGCCGTGATCGACTTCTCGCTCACCGTGCAGAAGGGCGAGAGCATCGGGCTGGTCGGCGAGTCCGGCTGCGGCAAGTCCACGGTGGCGATGGCCATCATGCAGTACATGGGAAACAACGGGACCATCAAGAGCGGCAGCATCAGGTTCAAGGGGGTGGAGCTGACGGAGCTTCCGCCCGACGAGCTGCGCAAGCTGCGGGGCTCGCACATCTCGATGATCTACCAAGAGCCGTTCGCGGCCCTCAACCCCAGCCTGACCCTCGGCACCCAGCTCAAGGAGGTGCCGACGACCCACGAGAACATCTCCGATTCGGAGGCATGGGAACGCGCGGTGCAGGTGCTCACCGACGTGCGGCTTCCCGACCCGGAACGGGTCATGGCGGCGTATCCGCACCAGATCTCCGGTGGCCAGCAGCAGCGGGTGGTCATCGCGATGGCCCTGCTCTCGAACCCCTCGCTGCTGCTCCTCGACGAGCCGACCACGGCCCTCGACGTCACCGTCGAGGCCGGCATCACGAAGCTCATCACCGACATCAGCCGCAAGTACGGCACCTCGCAGATCTACATCTCGCACAACCTCGGCCTCATCCTGGAGGTCTGCGACCGGGTCTTCGTCATGTACTCGGGCGAGGTGGTCGAGGAAGGCACCATCAACTCCCTGTTCACGTGGCCGAAGCATCCCTACACCCACGGATTGTTCGGCTGCATCCCGCTGCCCACCGCGGACAAGAACGCGGCCCCGCTCAGGCCCATCGCCGGGCAATTGCCTCTCCCGCACGAGCGGCCGCGCGGATGCAACTTCGGCCCCCGCTGCGATTTCTTCCAGGACGGGCGCTGCGACGCGAAGGACGTGGCGATGGAGTCGGTGGCGGGCGCCGCGACGAGCGACCACCGGGTGCGCTGCCTGCGATGGAGGGAGATCGACCACGGAAAGGAGGTCGCGCACGGCGAGGCGAAGGACCCGATGGAGATCGGCGATGCGGTCCTCGCGGTGGAAGACATGCAGAAGTACTACGAGGTCCACGACCGATCGATCAGGGCGATCCTGGCCGGCACCGGCACCATGCACGTGAAGGCGAACGAGCAGCTCAACTTCGACGCCCGGCGCGGGGAGACCGTCGCCATCGTCGGCGAGTCCGGCTGCGGGAAGTCGACCTTCGCGAAGGTGCTCATGGGGCTGGAGACGGCGACGGACGGCCGGATCCGTCACGACGGCAACGAGATCTCGAAGATCCCGGTGCGCGAACGCTCGCCGCGGCAGATCGGCTCGCTGCAGATGGTGTTCCAGAACCCGTTCGACACGCTGAACCCCAGCCATACCATCGGGGCCCAGATCGGACGGGTCATCAGGAAATTCGGGGTCGAGACGGACAAGAGGAAGATCCAGGAACGGGTGCTGGAGCTCCTCGACATCGTCAAGCTGCCGCGCGACTTCTACATCCGGCGCCCGCGCCAGCTCTCGGGTGGGCAGAAGCAGCGCATCGGCATCGCCCGCGCGTTCGCCGGCAACCCCTCGATGGTGATCGCCGACGAGCCGGTGTCGGCCCTCGACGTCTCGGTGGCGGCCGCGGTGACGGAGCTGCTGATGGAGATCCAGCGCGAGCACAAGACCACGCTGCTCTTCATCAGCCACGACTTGAGTGTGGTGCGCTACCTCTCCGACCGCATCGTGGTGATGTACCTCGGCCAGATCATGGAGCGCGGCGCCACCGAGGCCATCTTCGCGCCCCCGTACCATCCGTACACCGAGGCCCTGCTCTCGGCGGTGCCGATTGCCGACCCGGAGGTCACCAAGCGCGAGATCGTGCTCGAAGGCAACCTGCCGAGCGTGCTGAACCCACCGGAGGGATGTCCGTTCAGCACCCGCTGTCCGCGCAAGGTGGGGACGATCTGCGACGACGAGCGCCCACCCGTGCAGATGGCCTCGGAGACCCACGCCATCGCCTGCCACATTCCGCTCGAAGAGCTGCAGCAGATCGAGCCGGTCATCGTGGTGCCGGCGCAGGAAGAGCGGTTGCACGTACACCGGTAGACGGTCGCCACCCGACGTCCCCGGCGTCGGGGAAAAAAAGCCGGAGGAGAAGAGCGGCTGCACCGACACCAACGGACGCTCGGGGTTCCCGGCGCCGGTCCGCGGGCAGGGCATGGCCGGGCCGCGCACCGCGCCTCGTCGGGCCGGACGGCGGCCCTGCAACTTGCAGACGCGCACCCCGCTCCGCAAGCCGGGCCCAAGGCGGGCCTGTGCTACACTCCCGCCCCGGAAATTCGGGCGCTTCCAGGAGAATCCAGACGTGAGCGAGCGGCAGGCAGGCCAGCGCATCGACGAGATCAGAGCCGATCTCGACAACCTCCACCGCGAGGACGTGTTCAGCGACATGCGGCTCGCGACGATCCGCAGGTTCCAGCCGGTCAGGCACGACGGCAGCCCCGATCCCACCCGCCCCACCACCTACATCGCCGAGACCACCATCGTCTCGCAACTCGGACCGATCCCGGTCCAGTCCCCCATCGAGGCCGATTCCCTGAGGGATGCATTCTCGAAATTCCCCCAGGCGGTCCAGGCGGCGGTGGAGCGGCTGAGCGAGCGCGCCCAGGAGATGCGGCGGGAAGAGGCGTCGCGCATCGTGGTGCCCGGCGCCATGCCCCCGGACCTCGGCGGGGGCGGCCGTCCCGGCGGCGGAGGCGGCATCATCTTCGATCGGTAGCGCGGGCGGGCCGGGGACCTCCGAGGAGCCGTCTCCGACCTCCCGGCACGCATCCGCCGCGCCCGCGCGGTGCGTCGGGGTTTCAAGCTCTGCGACCCGACCCTCCCGACCTGGCATCGGCATGGCCGGAACCAGGCGCCGATCGTGAACCCGGGACCGGCGTCACGGAATCAATCGCCTGCCGGCGAACGATTCTTCGTCGTTCTGTCGAAAATTCCACGGGTAAGGGACTACTGCTCGAGTTCGACTTCGCCCGCCTCGATGGCGCGCTTGCGCTTGATGACGTACTCGCGCAACGCCTCGTCGATGCCCGGATCGAGCGGCGGCGGTTCGTACTCCGCGAGCAGTTGCTTCCAGATCGCGCTCGCCCGCCGGGCCGCGGAGAGCGCGCCGGCGTCCTGCCACGTCTCGAAGTTGCGCCAGTCCGACACGATCGGCTTGTAGAAGACGTCTTCATAGCGCGCCAGAGTGTGCGTTGCCCCGAAGAAGTGGCCGCCCGGCTGCACCTCGGCGATGGCGTCGACGGCCAGGGTGTCGTCATCGACCACCACCGGCTCCAGGTATTCGGCGATGAGCTGGCACATCTCGGCGTCGATCACGAGCTTCTCGTACGAGGCGGTGAGCCCGCCTTCGAGCCATCCCGCCGCGTGGTTGACGATGTTGGTGTGTGCCATCACCGAGGCCCACAGCGACATCTCGCTCTCGTACGCGGCCTGGGCATCCACCGCGTTCGATGCGTTGGTGCTGCTCGCGCGGAAGGGGACGTGGTAGCGCCGTGCGAGCTGGGCGCCGGCCTGGGTCGCCTTCGCGTACTCGGGGGTGCCGAACGCGGGGGCCCCGCTCTTCATGTCCACGTTGGAGGTGAAGCCGCCGTAGGCGACGGGGGTGCCGGGACGCACGATCTGGCACAGCACCATCCCCGCCAGCGCCTCGGCGTTCTGCAGGACGAGCGCGCCGGCGATGGTGGTGGGGGCCATCGCACCGAGCAACGTGAACGGGGTCACGATGACCGGCTGGCCGACCGAGGCGAGCTCGATCATCCCGTCCGACATGTTCGCATCAAGCTGGCGCGGTGAGTTCGTGTTGATCCCGCCGCTGACGATCGGCTGCGCCGCAAGCTCGTCGCGCGTCACCCCGTGCGCGATGCAGGCCATCTCCACCGCGTCATGGGCGCGGTATCCGCCGAGCAGCGACGCACCCCAGACCTTGTCGTGCAAGGTGATCGCGGCGTAGTACATGTCCAGGTGGCGGGTCGCGGCGGGCAGGTCCAGAGGCGCGAGGGGGGCCGCGCCACCCAGGTGGATGATGTCGAACGAATGCGACAGCTTCATGAAGTTGCGGAAGTCCTCGTAGTCCCCGGCGCGGCGGCCACGATCCAGATCGGAGACGAACGACGGCCCGCCGACCAGCCCGAAGTTGATGACGTTGCCGCCGAAGGTGGGCGACTTCGCGGGGTTGCGCGCCTCGATGGTGTACGAAGGCGGCGCCTTCGCCATGTACTCCTCGACCATCGCGGGATCGAAGCGCACCATCGCGGTGTCCTCGTCGGCGTTCGCGCCGGCGCCCGCGTACAGCGCCCGCGCCTTCGGGCTGAGCACCTTCATGCCGATGTCGCGCAGCACGTGCAGCGATGTCCGGTGGATCGCCTCGATCTGATCTTCGCTCAGGACCCGGGCCGGGGGATGCGGGTTGCGCACGGTGCGCCAGGGCAGGCGCGGCACCGCGGCCGCCGCGCCGCGGCGTTCGCGACGGTCCCTGCGCGCGCGCCGTCGAGAGGGGGCGGACATGGGATTCGAATTGTTCCTCAATGGCAGGGGCGCACCGTCAGGCCGTCCCGCATGAATGGGTTTTGCGGACGCGAACGCTGGCCAAAGCCTCAACGGCAGGGGCGCACCGTCAGGCCGTCCGGCAGCTTTGTCCCGGCGTCGCCGCAGGCCGATTGGAGCTGCTTTGCGGTGAGGTCTTCCGCGCCGGTCAGGTCCGCGCCCGCGAGGATCGTCCGGCGGAAATGCGCTCCGTCGAAGTCCGCGCCGGTCAGGTCGGCGCCGGTGAAGTCGGTGCGGCTCAGCACCGCGCCCTTCAGCTTCACGTCCCGCAGGCGCGCGTCCGTCATCAAGGTCCGAGACAGGCGCGCGCGGCGCAGGTCCGAGCCGTCGAGTCGCGCACCGCGGAAACTCGCCCGTTCGAGATCGGCCTGACGGAAATCCGCTCCGGCGGCCTCGGCGCCGTCGAACTTCGACCGCTCCAGATCCGCGCGCCGCAGATCGGCGTCGTCGAGCCGGGCGCCGGTGAGGTCCGCGTGCTCCAGCTCGGAGTCGGCGAGCTTCGCGCCGGTGAGGTCGGCGGCGGCGAACGACGCCTTCTCCGCATCCGCCCCGAGCAGGATCGCGCGACCCGCCCGGATCCCCGAGAGATCCGCCTTCCCCAGCTCCGCGCGGCGCAGGTCGGCGCCGGTGAGGTCCGCGTTCTTCAGGACCGCTTCCTTGAGCTCCGCATCCGAGAGCGAAGCCCCTGCGAGCCGGGCGCCGGCGAGATCCGCGTGCTTCAGATCCGCCCGGCGCAGATCGCATTCTTCGCAGGCGAGGGTCTCGCGGAGCCGGTTCAGATCGTTCGGGTCGGCAGCGTGCACGGCGCCGGCCGCAGCGACGAGCAACAGGGTGAGTCGGGCGCGAATCTTCACGGGGTCTCTCGCAGAAACGGAGGCAGGTTCCGAATCGTACCCGGATATGACCCAACCCTGCACAGCCGGAACCAGACGCCGGTTGTGGATCCGGGATCGGCGTCACGGAATCGACAGCCGGTCGGCGATCGACGCTTCATCGTCTTGTCGAAGATTTCATGGGTAAGGGACCAATGCGCCCCGGCGGTTTAGTTGACATGTTTAGTCGAGCTACTAAACTCGACTCCGCGCGCCTGTCGGCGAGCCCCTGATCATTCGAGGAGGAGGTAGCAAAAGATGAACAAGCGCATCACCACCGCGCTCGCCGGCGGTCTGGCCAGCCTGGCGTTCGCCATCGCCCCGGCCAAGGCGCAGGACGAGCTCACGCTCTGCTGGGCGGCCTGGGACCCGGCCAACGCCCTCGTCGAGCTGTCGAAGGACTTCACCGCGGAGACCGGCATCGGGATGAAGTTCGAGTTCGTGCCCTGGACGAACTTCGCCGACCGCTTCCTCAACGAGCTGAACTCCGGCGGGAAGCTCTGCGACCTGCTGATCGGCGACAGCCAGTGGATCGGCGGCTCCGCCGAGAACGGCCACTACGTGAAGCTCAACGATTTCTTCGACGCGCAGGGGATCTCCATGGACGACTTCCTGCCGGCCACCGTCTACGCCTACTCGACCTGGCCGAAGGGCTCGCCCAACTACTGGGCGCTGCCGGCCATGGGCGACGCGCTCGGATGGATCTACCGCAAGGACTGGTTCGCACGCCCCGAGCTGCGCGAGGAATTCAAGGCGAGGCACGGCCGCGACCTCGCGCCGCCGCAGACCTGGACCGAGCTCCGGGAAGTGGCCGAGTTCTTCCAGGGCCGGGAGATCGACGGCAAGAAGGTCTACGGCGCCGCGATCTACACCGAGCGCGGCTCCGAGGGCATCACCATGGGCGTGACCGCCGCCCTCTACTCATGGGGCTTCCAGTACGAGAACCCGGACAAGCCCTATGACATGCAGGGCTACGTCAACAGCCCCGCCGCCGCCGAGGCGCTGGCGTTCTACAAGGACCTCTACGAGTGCTGTACCCCGCCGGGGCATTCGGACGCCTACATGGTCGCCAACCTCGACGCCTACAAGTCCGGCCAGGTGGCGATGCAGATGAACTGGTTCGCCTTCTTCCCGGGGATCGCCAAGGATCCCGCGGTCGGCGGCGAGAAGTCCGGCTTCTTCGTCAACCCGAGGCAGGTGATCGAAGCGTCGACGCTGGGCGGCCAGGGGATCTCCGTGGTCTCCTATTCCGACAAGAAAGACCAGGCGCTCCGGTACATCGAGTGGTTCGCCAAGCCCGACGTGCAGAAGAAGTGGTGGTCCCTCGGCGGATACTCCTGCCACAACTCGGTGCTCGAGGACCCGGGCTTCGCGGACACCGCCCCCTTCGCCGCCGACTTCCTCAAGGCGATGTCGGGCGTGAAGGACTTCTGGCAGGAGCCCGCGTACGCCTCCCTGCTCCAGTCGATGCAGAAGCGCGTCCACGACTACGTCGTCGCCGACAAGGGCACGGCGCAGGAGGCGCTCGACAAGATGATCGAGGACTGGGTCGAGGTCTTCGAGGACGAAGGAAAGCTCTGAGCCTCGAACGCGCCGGCGCATACCCCGAACGGGCGGTGCATCCGCGCCGTCCGTCCGGGTAGCCGATCGCCGGCACCGGTGCCTCACCATCGAAAGGAACCGCAATGGCCGACATCGAATTGACAGGCTGGCGGTCGGGAACACGCGAGTGTCCGGGAACACCCGGGCTCAGAGTGAACAAGAGGGATCGCGACATCCTGTTCAAAGGTCTGAATGAAGTCGTCCTGAAACTTCCACGCCGGGAGGGCGCCGCTCTGAGCATGGAGATTGAGCTGACCTCTTCATTCCGGAGTAAATGCCGTTCGATCCGCGGCCAGCACATCGGTGACTGGATGCAGGAACGCGGCGATTGCCCATGGCCTCGCGGATGCCCTCCAAGGTACCGGGCGAAGATGAGCGGCAACCGTATAAGGATACTTTCGCCATAGCTCCCCGAAATCCCCGTAACCGTCCAGGAAGCATCGAGACCGGCGAACCCCGTCACGCCGCCGCCGGAGTCCGGGGACTCTCGGATCGGGCCATCGTCCGGCTCTTCGTCGCGCCGACGATCCTGATCCTGCTGGCCATCAACATCTTCCCCCTGCTCTGGACCATTTATCTCAGCTTCACGAATTACCGGGCCAACCGGCCGAACGCGGAGGTCAAGTGGGTGGGCCTGCGCAACTACGAGCGCATCCTCAACAAGGAAGACATCTGGGAGTACCTGCAGGCCACCGCGCACTTCCTGTGCTGGACGATGATCCTCCAGATCGTCATCGGCTTCGGGCTGGCGCTTCTGCTCAACCGCCGGTTCGGGGGGCATAGCTTCTGGACGACGGTGATCCTGCTGCCGATGATGCTCTCGCCGGCGGTGGTCGGGGTGTTCTGGACCTACCTGTTCCAGCCCCAGACCGGGATTTTCAGCTACATCGTCAACGTGTTCGCCGACGTCGGCCCCCTGGACATGATCGGGAGCGTCGCTCTCGCGCCCTGGGCCATCGTCATGGTCGATACCTGGATGTGGGCGCCGTACGTGATGCTCATCTGCCTCGCCGGCCTGCGTTCCATTCCCGACTACGTCTATGAAGCCGCCGAGGTGGACGGCGCCTCCGCCTGGCGCCGGTTCTGGTCCATCACCGTGCCGATGGTGCTGCCCTTCCTGATGCTGGCGGTGCTGTTCCGGGCCATCGAGAACTTCAAGATGTTCGACATGGTCGTCGAGCTGACCTCCGGCGGACCCGGGTCGACCACCGAGCTGGCCTCGATCAACCTCAAGCGGGAAGCCTTCGAGAAATGGCGTACCGGCTACAGCTCGGCGTTCGCGGTCATCCTGTTCGTGACCGTCTTCGGTGCCGCCAACGTCTACGTCAAGGCGATGAACGCGGTGAAGCGGCGATGAACGGGGCGGCGATGGGCAAATCCAGCGCCCATTCCGTCGCCGAGCCCTCCGCCGGCGCCCGGCGCCTTGCCGGAGCGATCGTCGTGGCCTATGCCCTCGTCACGATGATCCCGCTGGTCTGGATCCTGCTCACCGGCTTCAAGACCCCGCCCGACTCGATCTCCTATCCGCCCAAGGTCGTCTTCGAGCCCTCGCTCGAAGGCTACGTGAACCTCTTCACGAACCGTTCGCGCCAGACCCCGGAGTACATGGCGAGCCTCCCGCCCCCCGAGACCTGGTACGACCGGCTGGTCCGCAGCCGCAACATGGTCATCACCGGGCCGTCGCGTTTCGCGGACCGCTACGTCAATTCCGTGATCATCGGGTTCGGCTCGACCTTCCTGGCCGTCTTCCTGGGCACCCTGACCGCCTACGCCTTCTCGCGCTTCAGGGTGCCGCTGCAAGACGATCTGCTCTTCTTCATCCTCTCGACGCGGATGATGCCCCCCATCGCGGTCGCCATCCCGATCTTCCTGATGTTCCGCGAGCTGGGCCTGTCCGACACCCATCTCGGGATGATCCTGCTCTACACCGCGGTGAACATGTCCCTGTCGGTGTGGCTGCTCAAGGGGTTCATGGACGAGATCCCCCGGGAGTACGAGGAAGCCGCGATGGTGGACGGCTACACCCGGCTCCAGGCGTTCTTCAAGGTGGTGCTGCCCCAGGCGACGACCGGCATCGCGGCCACCGCGATCTTCTGCCTCATCTTCGCCTGGAACGAGTACGCCTTCGCGCTGCTGCTCACGAGCGGGGAAGCCCAGACCGCGCCCCCCTTCATCCCCATCATCATCGGGGAAGGCGGCCTCGACTGGCCGGCGGTCGCCGCGGGCACCACGCTGTTCCTGCTCCCGGTGTTCGTCTTCACCGTCGTGCTCCGCTCGCACCTGCTGCGGGGCATCACCTTCGGCGCGGTGCGCAAATGAACCGGGCCGATGCACGAGGCCGGACGAAGCAAGCACGATTCCGCGCCAGCGGAATCGCGGGGCGACCGCGGTGCGTCGGTCGACCGCGATGCGTCGGTCGACCGCGGTGCGGTCGGGTCACCTTCGGAGCGGTGCGCAAGTGAACCGGGCCGATGCGGATGCGACGCCCCGGGGCTGGAAGCGCTTCTTCCGGCGCGGCCCCTGGGAGAACGCCGCGACGGTGCTGATCGCGGCCGGCGTGGTGATGCTGATGCAGCCGTACTTCATGGTCCTCTACACCTTCTCGTTCGCCGTCATCCTCACCGGGACGGTGGGCTTCGTCGTCGTGAGCCACTTTCCGGAGTGACGCGATGGCCGAGATCGGCGTCCGGAACCTGCAGAAACGCTTCGGCGAGTTCGTGGCGGTGCGCGAGTCCTCGTTCACCATCCACGGCGGGGAGTTCTTCGTGATGCTGGGCCCCTCGGGATGCGGCAAGACGACCACCCTGCGGATGATCGCGGGTCTGGAGCTGCCGACCTCGGGGCAGATCCTGATCGACGGCGACGACGTGACCCCTCTCCGGGCGTCGCGCCGCGACGTCGCGTTCATGTTCCAGCTCTTCGCGCTGTACCCGCACATGAACGTCCACGACAACATCGCCTTCCCCCTGAAGTGCCGGGGGGTGCCGCGCAGGGAACGCCGCCGCCGCGTCGAGGAGACCGCGGCCCTGCTCCGCATCGACCACTTCCTCCACCGGCGGGTGTCCGGGCTCGCGGGCGGCGACCGCCAGCGGGTGGCCCTGGGCCGCGCCATCGTGCGCCGGCCGAAGGCGTTCCTGATGGATGAGCCGCTGGGCGCCCTGGACGCGGAGTTCCGCGAGCTGATGTGCGGGGAGCTGCGCACCCTGCACGAGCGCCTGCACGCGACGACCCTGTACGTGACCCACGACCAGCTCGAAGCCATGTCGATGGCCGATCGGATCATCGTCATGAACCACGGGGTGATCGAGCAGGTCGGCGCCCCGCGGGAGATCTACGACCGGCCCCGGACCATGTTCGTCGCCGACTTCATCGGCAGTCCGCCGATGAGCTTTCTCCGTTTCGAGGGCGCGGTGCAGGCCGGGCAATCCTCGATCGCGATCGGCGGCGCGGCGGTCGCGGTGCCGGCGCTGCGCGAATCGCGTCCTCACGGTCCTCTTGCCCTCGGGGTCCGTCCCGAGCGGGTGCGCTTCAGCGACGCCTCCGCCCTGCGGGGCGCGGTGTTCGGCACGGAGTACCTGGGCACGACGCAGATCGTGACGGTGGAAACGGACCACGGGCAGCTCCGGGCGCGCGTGCCCTCGCGCGAGCGGGTGGTGCCCGGCGAGAACGTCGGCATCGAATGCGCGCCCGAACGTCTGGTGGTGTTCGACACGCAGAGCGGCCACGCCCTCGACAGCGACCTGTACCGGGGAGGCGTGCATGGCTGACGTATCGTTGCGGGGCGTCACCGGGTGCTTCGGCGGGCAGGTCGCGTGCACGCCCGAGCGGCCGGTGGGGTTCGACGCGGCAGGCGGTCGCATCCTCGACGGCGACCTGTACCGGAGTGCCCCGCATGGCTGACCTGTCGCTGAGGGGCGTCGCCAAGCGCTTCGGGGAGCAGGTCGCCGTCGAGGCGATCGACCTGGACGTCGCCCATGGCGAGCTCGTGGTGCTTCTCGGTCCGACCGGGGCCGGCAAGACCACCACCCTGCGCCTGATCGCCGGCCTGGAGACGCCGGACGAGGGCGAGATCCGCATCGGAGGCCGCGACGTCACCGGCGAGCCCCCGGCCGCCCGCGACCTCGCGTTCGTGTTTCAGCAGTACTCGCTGTACCCGCACATGACGGCGTACGACAACATGGCGTTTCCGTTGCGCGCCCCGGCGCGTCGCGCCGCCGAGGGGGCGATCCGCGAGAAGGTCGCGGAGGTCGCCCGCCTGCTGCACATCGGCCACAAGCTCGACAGCAAGGCGACCCGGCTCTCGGGCGGCGAGATGCAGCGCGTCGCCATCGGGCGCGCGCTCGTGCGCGACCCCGCCGCCTACCTGATGGACGAGCCCCTCTCCTCGCTGGATGCGAAGCTGCGCTCCGAGCTGAGGCTGGAGCTGAAGCGGATCCAGCGCGAGACGGGCGCCACCATCGTGTACGTCACCCACGACCAGATCGAGGCGATGACGATGGCGGATCGGATCGGCGTCCTGCGCGAAGGACGGCTGGCGCAGGTCGGCACCCCGCGCGAGATCTACGAGACGCCGCGCAACGTCTACGTGGCCGCCCGGCTCGGCACGCCGGCGATGAACCTGCTGCCGGGCGACCTGCTGCCGGTCGAGGGCAAGCCGGCGGGGGCGGTGACGGTGGGCGCACGGACCGAGCACCTGCATCTTGCGCGGGCGCGGGAAGGCGGCGGGGCAGGAACGGTGCGGCGGGTCGAGCACCTGGGCGATCAGAACCCCGTTCACGTCGAGGTGGGTGAGCACACCCTGGTGACCCTGGGAGACGCCGCTCTGGAGCTTCGAGCCGGCGACCGGGTCGACGTCCGGCTCGACGCTCCCCTGTTCTTCGGCCGCGACGGCGAGCGGCTGGCCGCCTGTCCACGATGCGGCCGGGCGTGACGGTTCGGTTCCGGAAGACCGGGAAAAGGAGGAAAGGATGCCGGCGGTGAGCGAGCTGTTCGGCGAGGTGGCCGCGGCGGTACGTGCGAACGCGGACGAGCTCACCGAGCTCGACCGGGCGATCGGCGACGGTGACCACGGCCTCAACCTGCGCCGGGGCTTCGACGCGGTGGCCGGGCTCGGCCCGGAGCTCGACGCCATGCCCGTGGGCAAGGCGCTGCAGAAGGCGGGCATGACCCTGGTCATGAAGATCGGCGGCGCCTCCGGCCCGCTGTACGGATCGCTGCTGATGGGGATCGGGAAGGCGCTGCCCGAGACGCCGGCCCTGCCGGACTTCGCCGATGCGCTTCAGGCCGGCGTCGATGCGGTCCGGCAGCGCGGCAAGTCCGAGGCCGGCGACAAGACCATGCTCGACGTGCTGGCGCCGGTGTGCGAGGCGTTGCGTGACGGCGTGGCGCGATCGCTCCCGGCCTCCCGGCTCCTCGACGACGTGGCCGCCGCGGCCGGCCTTGGCCTCGAATCGACGCGCGCGCTGGTGGCGCGCAAGGGACGCGCCTCGTTCCTGGGCGAACGCAGCGCCGGCCACCTGGACCCCGGCGCCCGTTCGAGCCAGCTCATCGTCGAGACCGTGTGCACGCGCTTGCGGGGTGGGCCATGAGCGCTGCGGGGGCCGAGCACAGCGCGGCTACCCGGACCCCGGCGCCCGTTCAAGCCAACTCATGGTCGGGGCCGTGTGCACGCGCTTGCGGGGTGGGCCATGAGCGCTGCGGGGGCCGAGCACAGCGCCGGCCACCCGGACCCCGGCGCCCGTTCGAGCCGGCTCATCGCCGAGACCGTATGCACGCGCTTGCGGGGTGGGCCATGAGCGCTGCGGGGGCCGAGCACAGCGCCGGCTACCCGGACCCCGGCGCCCGTTCAAGCCAACTCATGGTCGGGGCCGTGTGCACGCGCTCGGGAGGTGGGTCTTGAGCGCCACGGGGGCCGAACGGAACGTCGGTGTGGTCATCGTTTCGCATTCGCCCCACGTCGCCCGCGGCGCGGCGGACATGGTCCGCCAGATGGTCGGCGAGAGCGTTCCGCTGGCCTCTTGCGGTGGGGACTCCGCCGGAGGGCTGGGGACCGACGTGGGGGCGATCTCGGCCGCGATCGAGGCGGCATGGTCGGAGCAGGGCGTGGCGGTGCTGGTGGACCTGGGCGGCGCGGAGATGAACGCGGAGATGGCGATCGAGATGCTCGGCGAGAGCCGCCGCGGGCGCGTCACAATCTGCAACGCCGCGATCGTGGAAGGCGCGGTGATGGCGGCGACGGAAGCTTCGATGGGGAGCGCGCTCGCGGACGTCTGCGCCGCGGCCGAGGACGCGCTGTGAGAGCCGAGGCTCGGGTGGTCATCACCAATCCGACCGGGCTGCACGCGCGTCCCGCGGTGAAGCTCGCCCAGATCGCGGCTGGCTTCGATGCCGACGTCGAGATCCGCGCGGACGAAACGGGCGAATGGGTCCGGGCGCGCAGCACCGCCCGGGTGATGAAGCTCAAGGCGGGTGCACGATCGGTGATTCATTTACGGGCCGAAGGGGCGCAGGCGGACGCCGCCCTGTCCGCACTCGTCGACTTCGTCCGGCGCGACTTCGACGAAGATCCCGCCGCCGCTCCGCCGGCCGCCGGGCTGCCGAGTGACGATGCACGAGAGGACACGGCCGAGGGGGCGGGTGGATCCGGGGCGGCCGTGGAAGAAACGCCGGGTGGGCGCACCATTTCGGCCGTGGTGGCTTCACCCGGCCTCGCGATCGGGGTCCTGCACGTTCCCGCGAGGTCCGGCGGCCCGGCCCGGGACGTTGGCGGCATGACCTCGGACGCCGACGGCTTGGCCTCGAACGTCGGCGGCTTGGTCTCGGATACTGGCGGCATGACTCCGGACGCCGGTGGCTTGGCCCGGGAATCCGGCGACCCGGCTCGGGAATCCGGCGGCTCGACCCGGGAATCCAGCGGCTCGGCCCTGGAAGCCGGTGGCATGACTCCGGACGCCGGTGGCTTGGCCCGGGAATCCGGCGACCCGGCTCGGGAATCCGGCGGCTCGGCCCTGGAAGCCGGCGGCATGACCCCGGACGCCGGTGGCTTGGCCCGGGAATCCGGCGACCCGGCTCGGGAATCCGGCGGCTCGACCCGGGAAGCCAGCGGCTCGGCCCTGGAAGCCGGCGGCATGACTCCGGACGCCGGTGGCTTGGCCTCGGACACTGGCGGCACGGCCCAGGGATCCGATGGCTTGGCCCGAAATACCGGTGGCCCGGAGACCGAACGGGCCGCCCTGGACGAAGCCGTCGCGCGGTCTCTGGCGGAGTTGCGCGGACTCACCCACGGATCCGGCGAGCTTGCCGCCGGCGTGATCGGTTTCCAGATCGGCCTTCTCGAGGACGAGGAGTTCCTGGAGCCCGTGCGGGCGGGAATCGAGGCGGGGATGGCGGCTGGCCAGGCCTGGATCCGCCATCTGGCCGGGGAGATCGCGGATTACGAGTCGGCGCCGACCGGCTATCTCCGCGAACGGGCGGCCGACCTGCGCGATCTGCGCGACCGGGTCGTGGCGGCGTTCGGAGGAGGGATGTCCTGCGGTGGCCGGCCCGAACACGGCCCGTCCGGTGACGGTCTGCCCGGTCACGACCCGTCCGGTGACGGTCTGCCCGATCACGACCAGCCCGAGCATGGCCCATCCGGCCACGGCTTGCCCGATCACTCATCGTCCGGTCCCCGCCCGCCAAGCCACGACTTGCCCGACCACTGCGTGGTGATCGCCGATGAGCTGACCCCCTCGCGTTTTCTCGAGATCGACTGGAGCCGCGCGGTGGGGGCTGCGACGTATTCGGGGAGTCCGGCCAGTCACGTGGCGATGCTTGCCCGGGCGCAAGGCGTTCCGATGCTGGTGCAGCTCTCCAGCGATCCAGGCGAGTTGATCGAGGGGACCGAGGCGATCCTCGACGCCGAACGGGGCTGCCTCGTGCCCGCCCCTCCACCGTCGATCCGGGAGTGCTATGCGCGCCGCATCGACGAGCAACGTGCGCGGAAGCGCGCAGTCCTGCGGCACGTCTCCCGCCCCGCGCGCATCCGCGACGGCTCGCCGGTCCGGGTGCTCGTGAACGTCGATGCGCCCTCGTGTCTCGACAGCCTCGATCCCTCGCACTGCGACGGCATCGGCCTCACCCGCACGGAATTCCTGTTCCACGGTGCGGAGGCGCTGCCCGGCGAAGACGCGCAGTTGCGTTTCTACCGACGGCTCGCCGCGTGGGCACGCGGGCGGCCGGTGACCGTGCGCACCCTGGACGCGGGTGGCGACAAGCCGCTCCCCGGGCTCACCCCCGAGGGGGAATCCAACCCCTTTCTCGGACTGCGCGGCGTGCGGCTCTCCCTCGCCCGTCCGGAAGTCCTCGCGACCCAGCTTCGCGCCCTGGCCCGGGCCGCGGCCGGCGGCGGGCTGCGGGTGATGCTGCCGATGGTGACGACGCCGGACGAGCTCCACGAGGTGCGCCGGCGGTTGGCCGCGGAAGTGGAGGCGCTGCGGGTGGCCGGTATCGAAGCGGCGGCGCCGCGCCTGGGGATGATGGTCGAAGTCCCCGCGGCCGCCCTGACCATCGAGACCTTCGACGCCGACTTCTTCTCGATCGGCACCAACGACCTGACGCAGTACGTGCTGGCTGCCGGTCGCGATTCGACGGCGGTCGCCGATCTCCTCGATCCGCTGCATCCGGCCGTCCTGGAGCTGATCGCGCGGGTGGCCGGGCACGGCGCCCGCAGCGGCCGCGAAGTAAGCGTCTGCGGCGAGATGGCCGCCCGTCCCGAGGGTCTGCGCGCACTGCTCGATGCAGGCATCCGCACGTTCTCGGTCCCGCCGGCGGCGCTGGCCTCCACCAAGGCCGCGCTCGCCGCGCTCTGAGATCGAGCCGGTGGCCACCGCTACCCGGGGCACGCGCAAGGAGCACGTCGCCGCCTACAAGGCCACCTTGCGGCGGTTCATCGACCAGCGTCCGTCCGGTATCCGGCGCAAGATCGCCGAGGTCACGGGAACGCACAAGAGCTTCATCTCGCAGCTCACCAACCCGTCGGATGCGACCCCGCTGCCGGCGCGTCACATCGAGGCCATCTTCGACGTCTGCCGTCTCTCCCCGGAGGAGCGGCAGAGCTTCCTGGACGAGTACCATTCGGCCCATCCGGGACGTGCGGCGCCCCGGCAGGCACGCCAGCGCCATACCCGCACGCTGCACCTCCAGGTTCCGATGCTCCGGGACGAGAAGCGGCAGGAGGCGCTGGAATCGCTGATCCGGGATACGGTGCGGCGCCTGTGCGATCTGGTCGAATGAGCGTGGGGGGCCGACCTCGGCGCTCTCCTGAGAACGCGGGCGCTGCTGGGACGGCGCATCCTGGGAGCGCGGGCGTCTCGCCCACGAGCGGGCCGGAGGCTCGCCACATGGCAAAGCGGTCGGGACGATGTTCAGGCGCCGGTCGTGAGCTTGGGACGCACCGCTCCCGGGACATGCCGTTTCCGGGAAGATCCGGCGTCCGTCGCCGTGGCCTGATCGGAGCCGGAGCCATCGGTCACGGACGGATCGTGAACAGCACAGGAGAGACGGCATGAAGAAGCTCATCAACCGTGTGGAAGACGTACTGGCGGAGAGCCTTCGCGGGTTCGAGGCCGCCCATGGCGACGTCGTCCGGCTCCATCGGGATCCGGTCTTTCTGAGCCGTGCGGCCCCGGCGCCGGAGGGCAAGGTCGCGCTGGTCTCGGGCGGCGGAAGCGGCCACGAGCCGCTGCACGGGGGATTCGTGGGGCGCGGGATGCTGGACGCCGCCTGCCCCGGACAGGTGTTCACCTCGCCCACCCCCGACCAGATGCTGGCGGCGGCCCAGACGGTCGATCGCGGCGCCGGAGTCCTCTTCATCGTGAAGAACTACTCGGGCGACGTGATGAACTTCGAGATGGCGGTGGAGATGTACGAGGGCACGGCCGCGACGGTGCTGACCAACGACGACGTCGCGGTCGAGGACAGCACCTACACCACCGGCCGCCGGGGGGTCGCCGGGACCCTGGTGGTGGAGAAGGTGGTGGGCGCGGCGGCGGAGTCGGGCGCGGATCTGGAGACGTGCCGCGCACTCGGGACGCGCATCAACGAACGCACCGCGTCGATGGGCGTCGCGCTGACGAGCTGCACCGTGCCGGAGGCCGGAAAGCCGACCTTCGAGATCGCCGGGGACGAGATGGAGATGGGCGTGGGGATCCACGGCGAGCCCGGGCGCCGGCGGCTCCCTCTGGCCTCGGCCGACGAGATCGCCGCGCAGCTCGTCGAGCCGATGCTGGGCGGGCTCTCCCCGGCCGGAGGGGAGCGGGCGCTGCTGCTGATCAACGGCTTCGGCGCCACTCCGCTGATGGAGCTGACGCTGATGTACGACGCGGTGCGCAGAGTGATGGCGTCGAGCGGCGTCGAGGTCGTCCGAAGCCTGGTGGGCAGCTACGTCACGTCCCTGGACATGGCCGGCTGCTCGGCCACCCTGTCGCTGATGGACGACGAGGCCCTGTCGCTATGGGATGCGCCGGTGCATACCGCGGCGCTGCGGTGGGGGTGCTGAAGCCGCCGCTCCGGTGGCGAGCCCTCCCGCCGAAGTGCACCCCGCCGCCCGATCGGCCATGTCCTGCTCCCTTGACGGGTCGGACCCGCGGCCGGCGTTTCCCACCGGCCCGGCAGGAGAGAACCGCTCCCGGGAGACGCCGGCATGAAGCGGGAATCTCCGCCATCCGGGCTCGAAGTGCTCGCCGGCAGCATCGAACGGGTGACGTTCCACAACGAAGACAGCGGTTTCTGCGTCCTGCGCATCAAGGCGCGCGGGCATCGCGAGCTGGTCACCGTGGTGGGCCATGCCGCCGCGGTCTCCGCCGGCGAGTGGGTGACCGCCTCCGGGGAGTGGGTCAACGACCGCACCTACGGGCAGCAGTTCCGGTCCCGGTTCCTCAGGGCGTCCGCGCCCACCTCGGCCGAGGGCGTCGAGAAGTACCTCGGCTCCGGCATGATCCGGGGCATCGGGCCGGTCTACGCGAAGAAGCTCGTCCGCGCCTTCGGCGGCAAGGTCTTCGACGTGATCGAGGACGAGCCCGAACGCCTGCGGGAGGTGGAGGGCATCGGGCCGGTGCGGGCCGGGCGGATCACCGGCGCCTGGGCCGAGCAGAAGGTGGTGCGGGAGATCATGGTGTTCCTGCACGCCCACGGGGTCGGGACCGCGCGGGCGGTGCGCATCTTCAAGACTTACGGCGCCGACGCGGTGCAGGTGATGTCGGAGAACCCCTACCGGCTGGCCCGCGACATTCGCGGCATCGGCTTCAAGACCGCCGACGCCATCGCCATGCGTCTCGGCATCGAGAAGACGGCCGCGGTCCGGGTCCGCGCCGGCGTCGGCCATGCGCTGGCCGAAGCCATGGACGACGGGCATTGCGGCCTGCCCGCGGGGGAGCTCCTGCCTCTGGCGGCGTCGCTTCTGGAAGCGCCCGAGGCGCTCGTCCGCTCGGCCGTCGATCAGGAGCTGGCCGAGGGCAGCGTGGTCGCCGATCGGGTCGGCGACACCCCGTGCATCTTTCTCGCCGGCCTGTACGGGGCCGAACGCGGGATCGCCGGCCGGCTGGACCGCATCGCCGCCGGCCCCCTGCCCTGGCCGCGGATCGACCCGGACCGGGCCGTTCCCTGGATCGAGCGGTGCATCGGGCTCACCCTCGCGCCGAGCCAGGGCGCCGCGGTACGGCTGGCCCTGGCGTCCAAGGTGCTGGTGGTCACCGGCGGTCCCGGCGTCGGCAAGACCACCATCGTCAACGCCATCCTGCGCATCCTGGCCGCCAAGGGCGCCAACCTCGTCCTCTGCGCACCCACGGGCCGGGCCGCGCGGCGCATGACCGAAACGTCCGGATTCGAGGCGCGCACCATCCACCGGCTGCTCGAAGTCGACCCCGTGTCCGGCGGCTTCCGGCGGGATGCGGACAACCCCGTCGACTGCGACCTGCTCGTCGTCGACGAGGCGTCGATGGTGGACGTGCTGCTGATGCATGCGCTGCTGAAGGCGGTGCCCGACCGCGCCGGGCTGTTGATCATCGGGGACATCGACCAGTTGCCCTCGGTCGGGCCGGGCCAGGTGCTGGCCGACGTCATCGCCTCGGGAGCGGTCCCGGTGGTGCGCCTGACCGAGGTGTTCCGCCAGGCGGCGATGAGCCGGATCATCGTCAACGCGCATCGCATCAACGAGGGCGTCACCCCGGACCTCGACAAGCCCGAGGGCGAGAGCGATTTCTACTTCGTGCCCGCGGACGACCCCGAGACCGCGGTGCTCATGATCCTGGAACTCGTCCGCACCCGCATCCCGCGGCGTTTCGGCCTCGACCCGGTGCTCGACGTCCAGGTGCTCTGCCCCATGAACCGGGGCGGGGTCGGCGCGCGTTCCCTCAACGTCGAGCTCCAGGCCGCGCTGAACCCGGCCGGCGAGCGAACGGTCGAGAGATTCGGCTGGACCTTCGCTCCCGGTGACAAGGTGATGCAGATGGAGAACGACTACGACAAGGAGGTCTACAACGGCGACATCGGCCGCATCGACGACGTGGACCCCGAGCTCGGCGAGATCACCGCCCGCTTCGACGGCCGCGCCGTGACCTACGGCTTCGGGGAGCTGGACGCGCTGGCGCCGGCCTATGCGACGACCATCCACAAGAGCCAGGGCTCGGAGTATCCTGCCGTGGTGATCCCGCTGATGACGCAGCACTACATGATGTTGCAGCGCAACCTGCTCTACACCGGGGTGACCCGCGGCAAGCGCCTGGTGGTCCTGGTCGGCCAGCGCAAGGCGATCGCCATCGCGGTCAAGGCCGCCTCCGGGCGCCGGAGGTGGTCGAAGCTGCGGGAGTGGATGCGGCCGGATGCGCCCGCGACCGCCGACCCTCGAGATTGAGCAGAACCGGGCGCGTATACGGCATCGTGACCCCCGATCGCGCCGATGCCGGCATGCACGACGGCGGTTTGAAGGTCGAGAGGGCGATCGGGCATCGGGACGGTCCTGGCGGGCCGGGACGGCGAGATCGTCGATGACCGCTTGAAGATCGGGAGGGAGGGGCATGAGACGAGTGCGCGAGCTGTTCACGAGCCGGCCGATCTTCGCCTGGGCACTCTACGACTGGGCGAACTCGGTGTTCGCGACCACCGTGATCGCCGGCTTCTTCCCGGTCTTCTTCAAGCAGTACTGGAGCGCCGGCACGGACGCGGTCACCAGCACCGCCCAGCTCGGATTCGCGAACTCCATCGGGAGCGTCTTCATCCTGATCGCGGCGCCCGTCCTCGGCGCCGTCGCGGACGGAGGCGCCTCCCGCAAGAAGTACCTCGGCGTCTTCACCGCGCTCGGAATCGTGGCGTCGGCAGGGCTCTGGTTCATCGGGGAGGGAGAGTGGACCACCGCCGCCACCGTGTACGTCCTCGCCTCCGTGGGCTTCTCGGGCGCCATCATCTTCTACGACGCCCTCATCGTGGCCGTCAGCCCCGCCGAACGCTACGACGAGGTCTCCGCCTTCGGCTTTTCCCTCGGCTACATCGGCGGGGGGCTGCTCTTCGCCCTCAACGTGGCGATGACCCTCTCGCCGGAGACGTTCGGGCTGTCCGGGCCGGCGGAAGCGGTGCGCCTCTCCTTCGTGATGGTGGCGGCGTGGTGGCTCGTCTTCTCCATCCCCCTGTTCCGGCACGTGCCGGAGCCGCCCCGGGCCGGGGACGCCGCCTCCGCGGGGTCGGCTGCGTCCGCATTCGCGGCCGGGCTGCGCTCCCTGGCGAAGACGTTCCGCGAGTACCGGTCCCACCGGATGGCGGGCCTCTTCCTCCTCGCCTACTTCTTCTACATCGACGGGGTCCACACCATCATCCGCATGGCGGTGGACTACGGGCTGTCGCTCGGCTTCCCCTCCGACAGCCTCATCGTCGCCCTGCTCATCACCCAGTTCGTCGGGTTTCCGGCCGCCCTCGCGTTCGGGATGGTGGCCGCGCGGGTCGGCCCGAAGCCTGCCCTCTACTTCGGGGTCGCGGTGTACGTCGCGGTCACCGTGTGGGCGTATTTCATGACCTCGGTCATCGAGTTCTATGTCCTCGCGGTGGTGGTCGGTCTCGTCCAGGGCGGCGTGCAGGCCATCTCGCGCTCGCTCTACGCGCGCTTCGTCCCGGCCGCCCGGAGCGGAGAGTTCTTCGGGTTCTTCAACATGCTGGGGCGCTTCGCGGCCATCGTGGGGCCGTCCCTGGTCGCGGTGACCGGCCTCCTCACCGGCAGCTCGCGGCTGGGGATCCTGTCCGTGATCGTGGTGCTCGTGACAGGGATGGTGCTCCTGACCTTCGTGCGGGAGCCGGAGCGGGCGCCCGCGGTCTGAGCCATCGACGTGGGCCTGTCGGAAAGAGTAGACATCCGGTGAGCCGGGGGCGGGCACACTTCACGCTGGCGCCGGCGTTCCGCCCGTAAGGCCGCGGGCCGTCTCCACGATGCGCGTCCACGCCGCCTCGACGTGCTCGCGGCGGGTCGCGGGCGCGCCGACCGCGAGGCGGAGCACGAGGCGGTCGTCGAGCCGGGTGTGGGTGAGGTAGAGCGCACCCGAGGCGTTGAGCCGGTCCATCAGGGTCTGGTTGAGCGCATCGCCGGCGCGGTGGCGGAAGCATACGAGTCCCACCGAGACGGGCGCGGCCAGCTCGAACTCCCCGCTCTCCTCCACCCGTGACGCGAACCATCCGGCCAGCTCCACGCTCCGGCGCACGTGCGCCCGCAGGCCCTCCGCGCCGTAGTGGCGGATGACGAACCAGAGCTTGAGGGCCCGGAACCGGCGCCCGAGCGGCACGTGCCAGTCCCGGTAGTCGATGACCTCGCCCGACTCGGTCGCGCGGTTGCGCAGGAACTCCGGCAGCACGCTCAGCGCGTCGATCAGGGCGGCGCGATCCGCGACCCAGAAGCAGTTGCAGTCGAAGTTGGTGAGCAGCCACTTATGCGGGTTGAAGGTGTAGCTGTCCGCGTGCTCGACCCCGTCGATGAGCGCCCGGTGCTCGGGGCAGATGGTGGCGCTGCCCGCATGCGCGGCGTCCACGTGCAGCCAGACTCCCTCGCGGCGGCAGAGCTCGCCGATGGCGCGTAGCGGATCGACGGCGCCCGAGGACGTCGTGCCCAGCGTGGCGCTCACCATCACCGGCGTCGCCCCGGCCGCACGGTCAGCGGCGATGGCCGACTCCAGCGCATCGGCCCGCATCGCGTAGCCGGCATCGGCATCGACGAGCCGGAGGTTGCCGCTTCCCATGCCGGCGATCTTCATGGCCTTCTCCACCGAGGAATGCGCGTGCCGGGACGTGTACGCGATCAGGCGCGGCGCGGCGCCGTACACGACACCGCGTTCGTTGACCGCACCGGCGGTCGCACGCTCCCGCGCGGCGATGAGCGCGGTGAGGGTGCTGCTCGAAGCGGAGTCCTGGATGACGCCGCCGCCCGCCGCGGTCGAGAGGAACCGCCCGGGCAGCCCGAGCAGATCCACGAGCCAGTCGAGCACGTGGGTTTCCAGCTCGGTGCATGCGGGGCTCGTCGCCCAGAGCATCCCCTGGACCCCGAGCCCCGAGGAGAGCAGGTCGCCGAGGATGGCCGGACCCGAAGCGTTCGCGGGGAAGTAGGCGAAGAAGCTCGGCGACTGCCAGTGGGTGAGTCCGGGGACGATGATCTCGTCGACGTCGCGCAGCACGTCGGCGAAGGGCTCGCCGTGCTCGGGCGCGGCGCGGGGCAACCGTTCGCGAACGGACCCGGGCCGCACCTGCGAGAGCACCGGATAACGCTCGATCTCCTCCATGTAGCGGGCGATGCGGTCGACGAGCGCATAGCCGCATCGCCGGAACTCGTCGGGGGTCATGTGCGCGGCGTCGTCCATGCGGGCGTCCTCTCTTCGGGCTTCATCGGTCGTGTGGCCGCGGGCACGTTCAGCCTCGCGGCCTGGGGGTGCGGAACGGGATCATTTCCCGCGAAGCCGGAGCATAACGGGACGGAACCCGATCCGATCGGGGAAGGGAGCCGCCGTGGTCACGCATCGCCCGTCTCCTCATGCACCCGCCCCGGTCGCGGCGTGCAGCGCCAGCCATGCAGGCATCATCAACTCGATCGCGGGCAACGCGGCAACGATCGGTCCACTCACCGGCGCGCCGTCCGGTGGGGGGCCGGCCATCCGTGACCGCCGGACAGGCCGCGCCGGTACGGAATGGAGCCCGGACGCATCCCGCCGTCCGATCGTCCGCGCCCGGCAGAGCCACATCCGCCCGGATCGGGTACACGCTGTCGCGGTGATGGAATTGCATTCCGGACGCACGTCGTAGTTTGATGGCCCATGTCCGTCGAATCCGCGGCACTCACGTCAACGGAACGACACCATGCCCGCATCGGGGCTGGATGCCCTCTTCAATCCTCGCTCGGTCGCAATCGTCGGCGCCACCGAAGACCCGACCCGGATCGGCGGCCGGCCCTTGCGCTACCTGAAGGAATCCGGATTCGAGGGCCGGATCTGGCCGGTCAATCCGCGCCGCGACCGGGTTCAGGGGCTGGAGGCGCGCCCGGTCATCGGCGCGGTGCCCGGGGAGATCGACGTCGCCATCGTGGCGGTGCCCGCCGGCATCACCCTCGAAACCCTCGAAGCGTGCGCCGGACGCGGCGTGAAAGCGGCGGTGGTGTTCACGTCGGGCTTCGCCGAGACCGGTGGGGACGGCGCGGTGCGCCAGCGGCGGATGGGCGAGATCGCGCGGGCCAGCGGGATGCGCATCCTGGGTCCCAACTGTCTCGGCGTATACAACGCCGCGACCGGGTTCTTCGCAACGTTCACCACGACCCTCGACATCTATCGTCCCAAGCCCGGCCCGGTCGCCATCGTGAGCCAGAGCGGCGCGTACGGGTCGCACCTCGGGCTGCTCGCACGCCGGCGCCGCATCGGCGTCGGACTCTGGGTGACCACCGGCAACGAGTGCGACGTGACGGTGTCCGAGTGCATCGCCTGGATGGCGGCTCGCTCGGAGATCGACGTGGTGGCGGCTTACGCGGAGGGGGTGCGGGACGGGGACGCCCTGCTCGCCTCGCTCGCCGCGGCGCGGGCGGGCGGCAAGCGCGTATTCTTCACCAAGACCGGGCGATCCGCGGTGGGTGCCGAAGCCGCCCGCTCGCACACCGCCGCACTCTCCGGCGCCGATACGGTCTTCGACGCGGTCCTCGCCCAGCACGGCATCGTTCGCACCGGCAATACCGAGGAGATGCTCGACGCGGCCTACGCCGCGAGCTTCGGCGCCCTGCCCGCGAGCCGCCGCATCGGGATCATGACCATCTCGGGGGGCGCCGGGGTGCTGATGGCCGACGAGGCGGCCAGGCAGGGGCTCGAGGTCGCGCCGATGCCGGAGGCGGCGCAGAAGCGCTTGAAGGAGAAGATTGCGTTCTGTACGCCGCGAAACCCCGTCGACGTCACCGCGCAGGTGTTCAACGCACCTCATCTCGTGGGCGGGTTCCTCGATGCGATGCTCGACGAGGGCGACTACGCCGCCGTCGTCATCTTCTTCACCTACGTCGCGTCGGTCGAGTTCATGGCGAAGCCCATCCTGGACGCGCTGGCCCGCGCCCGCCAGCGACATCCACGCCGGCCGATCCTCATGTCGATGATCGGCTCCGACGACGCGGCCGCGTCTTACGAGGCGTTGAACGTGCCGGTGTTCGAAGATCCGGTACGCGCCGTCCGCGCGGTGTCGGCCCTCGTGCGGGTCGCGGAAGGGCTCGCGCGAGTATCCGGGGCGGATGCGGGCCGGGATGGAAAGGTGGACGCCGCCGCGTATCCGCCGGGAGTTCGCCGCTCCGGCACCCGGTTCAAGCCAGGATCCACGGACAGGCCGTGGGTGGTGGCGTCCGTGCATCCGCCGGGAAACCGTTACCCCGGCGGCCGGCTCGACGAGCGCGAGGCGCAGCGGCTCCTTGCCTCGTGGGGCGTTCCGGTGGTGGAGACGCGCGTTGCGCGCAACGCCGGGGAGGCGGCCCGCGCCGCCCGGGCGATCGGCACGCCGGTCGCGATGAAGGTCCTCTCTCCGGACATCGATCACAAGACCGAGGCGGGCACGGTCGCCCTCGGCATCTCGGCGGAGGACGCCGCGGACGAGCACGATGCGCTGGTCGCGCGCGCCAAGGCATACGACCCGAATGCCGAGATCCGGGGCACCATCGTCTCCCCGATGGTGAGCGGCGTCGAATGCATTCTCGGCGCGCGGCGCGACCCGGTGTTCGGGCCGGTGGTGATGGTGGGCTCGGGCGGGGTCCTGGCCGAGGTGATCGACGACGTCGCGTTCCGCAAGGCCCCGATCGATCACGCGGAGGCGAAGCGGATGATCGCCGGGATCAAGGGCGCCAGGATGCTCGAAGGCGCCCGCGGCCGACCGCGATGCGACGCCGATGCGCTCGCCGGCGCCGTCGCCGCTCTCTCCCGCTTCGCCGCCGCCCACGCGGACATGGTCGAAAGCGTCGATGTCAACCCGTTCGTCGTCCTGCCCGAGGGCGAGGGCGGCCTCGCCCTCGATGCGTTGATTATCGAGAGGAGCGTCGCGTGAACCGCCTCCACTGCCCCGTGGGGGGCAGCTTGCCGGTCCTCGGGGGCGGCGCGGTCCACGTGTACGATGGTAGCGTCCGGTGATGCGCTTGGTGTGAGGTCATCCCGGGAAGATGCTGGCTGGTCTGCTCCCGCGTAGCTGCCGCAAAGCATGGCAACTTGCAATGCGGCCGGTTTGCGATGTACGTGCCTGGAGAGCCGTCGGGAGATCATCGACCCGGCGACAGCGGCGCGGAGGATGTCGCGTACTCAGCCGCCGCTCACCCGATCCACGTAGTAGCTCGCGGTCATCAGGTCGAGATGACCGCCGCCGCCGTTCTTGAACAGGGTGACGTCGCCGTCCGCGCGCGGGGCGGGCAGGCCGTCGCGGCAGAGATCGAACAGGTCGCCTTCGATCCGATCGGCGCTGAACCGCCCTTCCTTCACCGGCTCCAGGAGGTCGCCGCAGATCCCGACCGTCGTCTCCCGTGCGTCGACGAACACCCGCGCCCGCACGAAGGCTTCGGTATCCGCTTCGCGCATCTCGGGCTTGTATCCACCGACCAGATCCAGGTGCTGGCCGGGCTGCAGCCACTCACCGAGCACCAGCGGCGCCTCCGCCGCGGTGGCCGCGGTGATGACGTCGGCGCCACGGCACGCCGCCTCGATGTCGGTGGTGGCTTCAAAGGCCACGCCCTCCACCGGCGCCGCGGCGGCCAGCGCCTCGGCCTTCGCATGGGTACGGTTCCAGATCGTCACCCGCTCGATCGACGGGCGCACCGAGCAGTGCGCGCGGATGAGGTGCGGGGCCTGCGCGCCCGCTCCGATCATGCACAGCGCCGTGGCGTCCTCGCGGGCGAGAAACCGGGCGCCGAGGGCGGAATCCGCCGCCGTCTTCCAGTACGTGAGCTCGGTGCCGTCGAGGCTCGCGAGAGGCTGGCCGTTCTCGCCGTCGAAGAGCATGTAGACGGCCTGAATGGACGGCAGCGCCCCGCCGGCGTTGGCCGGAAACACGGTGATGAGCTTGATTCCAATCTGCTTGCCGCGCTGCCACGCCGCGCGGATGAGCAGGGTGTCGGCACCGCCGGCCGCCGCCGGCTGGGTCATGAGCAGATCGTCCATCGCGTCGATGGTGTCGAGGTGGCTTGCCCGCAGCCATTCCACGAGATCGGGATAGCTTGTGACCGCCCGCATCCGGGCCGCGTCGATGATGTTCACGTTCGATTCTCCAAATCAGTCCATCGCCGCGCGGATTGCGTACGAACGTCGCGGAAGCTCATGACCGGGCGCTCGATTCCGCGACTGCGCCGGGTCCGGTCGATCGAGAGTGACGCCACGACGAATCGACGGCTTCGCCCACGGACGGGGCGGGCACCGCCGGGGCTCCGGAAGCACCGCGGCGGCGCCGGAAACCGGCGCCGCCGCGGATCATGCCATACGAATCCATCACCGGGCGCACGCCGGCGCCCGGACCTGCTTCGACCTCAGGCAGGACTCCCCGCCACCGCGTCGACGGGCGCACGCGCCTTCGCCTTCACCCTCGGGGTCCGGGCGCTCTTGCGCATGTCGGTCTTCACGTACTTCGTCGAATAGCCGTTGAACAGGTGTCCGAGCAGGCCGCGATCGAGATCGGACGTACCGAACAGCCAGTCCGCGATGGGGAACGTGAGGTTCATGTTGCGCTCCATCATGATGGACTGGTCGTGATGCGCGGTGTGGTGGCGCCGGAGCGTGTTCACGAGCGGGCAGTACCGCACGAACCGGTTCTCGTCGATGTGGCAGCAGAAGTGCATGAACTCGTAGATCAGGTAGATGCTGGTGGTGGTGGCGATGAGGAGCCAGCCGACGTTGGCGGAGATGAGCCAGCCCGCGATCAGCGCCGGCGGGGTCGAGATCAGGATGAACACCACCAGCGCATACGGCGGGAACACGGTCACCCGCCAGTCGAGGTGGTCGGCGAAGCGCATCTCCTCATTGGTGAAGAACTGGTGGTGCATGAGCATGTGGCGCGTGTAGATGGCGCGGGCGCCCTTCCACTTCCGCGGGCGGTGCATCACCTGGACATGGATCCACCATTCGAAGATGTTGCTCGCGACGAACACCACCGGGATCGCGAGCCACTCCCACCATTGCACGCTCTCGAGATGCGAGAGATAGACGAACAAGGCACAGAAGCCGATGGCGTAGATGATCGCGACGTGCAGATAGCCGTTGTACCAGGCCGCGATGCGGTCCCGGTAGACTTGGCGGCAGGTGCGCTGGCGCTCGTTCATCGGTGAGTTCGTGAGTTCCATGATCGTGCCCTCCGTGCCTCGATAGACGGTCGTCCAGCCCCTTGCCTGCCGTTACGGTAGTTGCATGTCAATCGTGATACAAGCCACGACGGCGGCCATGCCGCCTCGCGGCCGCGGAGGAAACATTGCGCCGCCCGGTTGTGGGGACCAGTTCTTGCCTCCAAAATACTTCCATGAATTCAACATGTTGTCGGATGTTACATATAAGCGCGGCAGCGATTTTCGCCAAGGGCGTCGCTTGTTTGCGGGTCTTGCGGCTGGCCGTTGCGGGCGACGGGGAGGCAAGGTGCAGCCTCCGGGCTGATTCGCAAGGCGGTGGCGGTGATGTGATTTCCCTGAAGAGTACGGCGTTGCGAGCGCGACGCGGGTATGGTTTTGTGCATAGACGATGCGGCTATCTCCTATCGCAGAGGAAACTCGACGATCAGGGTGGATTTGCATGGTCTGTATATGACATACGATCACTTCAGAGGTCGTCGAGTGTCATGCCCGGATTTGCAGAGATTTGAACCAGCGGTATTCGATTCCGCAGCCCGGCCCGCTGGACATTCATGTAACTGTACGGTTCTGTTTCATTTGTTGCAGAGGATCGGGGTGGCTGGTCCAACGGAAGGGAGGGGACGTCGAGGAGATCCGTTTCGGATAGAGATCCGGCGCTGCCGACTCGGCAGAAACCATCTCCCGATGCTCGCCGTGCTTCGGAACACTACTCCCGGACCGCGGCCCCCGCGAGGGCGTCGCGCAACCCCGATGAGCGTTCCGTGGGCCGTTCGACCGCCGCGGCGACGCTTTCCGCGGCGCCGTACACCACCATCCGCCGACGCGCCCGGGTGACCGCGGTGTAGAGCAGCTCGCGGGTCGCCACTCGCGAATCGGCGGGACCCGGCGCCACCGCCGCCTCGTCGTACTCCGAGCCCTGCGCCCGGTGCACGGTGAGGGCGAAGAAGCTCTCGTGCGGGGGCAGACGGGCCGGCGCGACCAGCCGCGGCCCTCCTTCGGCGTCCTCCAGCTCCGGGAACCAGACCTGCGCCCGCCCGTCCGCATCGCGCAGCACCACCCCGGTGTCCCCGTTCGAGAGCCGGGTTCGCGGGTCGTTGCGGGTGACGAGGATCGGCCGGCCTGGATAGAAGGCGTCGTGTGCCCGTACAAGTCCGAGAGCGCGCAGCCGCCGTTCCACCGACCGGTTGAAGCGCTCCGCCCCGAACGGTCCGACCCGGTGCGCGCAGAGCACGCGGAACGACGGCAACGGCCCGGCGCCCTCGTCGGGCGGACCGCGGAGCTCTCGCGCCTTCCGTAGCGCCGGCGCGAACCATTCGTCCGCGAACCGCACCGCGAGCCGTTCGAACGCCGCCGCGTCGGGCAGGGGGCGCAGCTCGACGGCGGTGTCGGACGGGTCCCGGAGCGCCGCGACCGCGGCGGGGGCGTCGCCGCGCACCACCGCGGCGGCGAGGCGCCCGAGCCCGCCCCTCTCGTCGAAGCGCCAGTTGTGCACCAGCTCGACCACGCATGAGGCGAGTGGCGACCGCCGGGGCGGTCGCCCCCCATCCAGCGCCGTGGGCGAGGAAGACGACAGGGCGGACTCACGGCCGGCTTCCCTGGTTTCTTCGGTCCCGGCGGCTCCGGTCACGGTCTCTCCGATTCCGGCCTCGGCCCTGTCGGCGCCGGCAGCAATCCTTCCGGGTCCGATCCCTCCATTCCCACCTTCGGCCCTTCCGCCCCCGGCCCGACACAGATCCGCGAACACCGACCCCGGCTGGACCGAGGCGAGCTGCGACGCATCGCCGAGCAGGACGAGCCGGGCGCCGTCCGGCAGCGCACGCAGCACCTGCGCCATGAGGGTGAGATCCACCATCGACCCCTCGTCGAGGATGAGCGCATCGGCCGCGAGTCCCTTCCGGACGTGGTGGAGAAGCCAGCGGTGCACCGTCGTCGCCCGGGGGTCGAACCCTTCAAGGGCCGGCGCCCGGGACAGCAGCGCCTGGCGCTGCCCGCGCACCGCTTCCTGGAGGCGGGCCGCCGCCTTGCCGGTCGGGGCCGCGAGCGCGATCCGATCGGGGGCGGCGAGCCCCAGCTCGACGAGCAGGGCCACGATCGCCGCCGCGGTGGTGGTCTTGCCGGTGCCGGGACCGCCCGACACCACGCAGAGCCGGCGGAGAACGGCGGTCCGGGCCGCCGCGCGGGGGCGGTCATCGGGCGTCGCGCCGGGGAAGAGTCGGTCGAGCGCGGCATCGAGACCATCCGGCTCGGGCCTCGGACCGCTCTCCGGGATGCGACCGCCGGATGCCGCATCCAGCCCCTTCGGATCGACACCCGCATCGTCTTCCGCGAGCCGGCGCAGGCCGTCCGCCACCGCCTGCTCCGCCGTTCGGAGCCGTTCGAGGTAGAGACGGCCCTGCCGGTCGAGCACCAGCGGGCGCCGCTCCCCGTCCCCGGACCGGGCGACGATCGGGCTCGCGTCGAGCGCCTCGATCCACGGTTCGAGCGCGGGAAGCCGCACCGCGCCGGCCCCCGTCCGCGGCCAGTCCCGGCCCGCCACCTCGGATAGTGCGAGGCAGGCGTGTCCGTCCCGGGTCCACGCGCTCGCGAGCGCCGCCGCCAGCGGCAGCTCCGGCCCTCCGCCACCGTCGAGCTCCGCGATCAGCCGCCCGAAGTGCAGGTCGACGTCGGCGAGATGTCCTTCGCCGTGCAGCGTATCCAGCACCGGCACGGCGGCGGCCGGCGGAACGGCAGTCGGCGGAACGGTAGCTGGCGGAACGGTAGCTGGCGGAACGGTAGCCGGCGACGCACCGGCCTGTGGCCTGTCCTTCGGTCGTCGCATGGATGGCTACCCCCGGATCGACATGATGGGCAGGTTCCCATGAATCACCCACCCGGCGCACGCCGGCACACGACCGCAATCCCGGCGAAGGTTGATCGCGAAGCCGCGAAACCCGACACTTTTCCCTCCTTCACCGACACGGGACGGCGCCATGGCTCTCCTCGAACGCATCGAAGCCGGCACGGACGAGGCGCCGCGGCACCCGCGCGAATCGCTGGTGAGCTATCCGCCCTCCTCCGAGCTGGCGTTCCCCGGCTGCAAGCCCATCCGCCTGCCCCGCGAGGAACTCGAACTCCACGACGGGCGGCTGGAGTTCTGGGACGGCGCCACCGAGACCGCCTGGGTCTGCGAGCCCAACAGCCCGTACCACGAGAAGCCGGGGGGCGCGTTGCCGAGCCTGGTGGAGCGCATCGCCCAGGTGCGCGGCTCACCCATCACCTGCTACGGCTCGATGGACCTGATGGTGCGCAACGAGCGGGGCTTGGCGTGGCGCATCTTGCAGGCGGACCAGTCGGTGTACCTGCATCCCGGTCGGGCGCGGTTGCCGGGGGCGGTGGCGATGGAGGTGGGGGAGCACGACTTGCCGGACCTGGTGCTGGAGGTGGACCACACCACGGACGTGTACCGGGGGAAGCTGCGGCTGTACGAGGCGTGGGGGTTCCCGGAGGTGTGGGTGGAGGTGCCGAATCATCGGGCGGCGAGCCGACCGAAGCGCCGGCGCGCGGGGCTGACGATTCACGTGCTGGAAGGGGACGTGTACCGGGAGTCGCCGGAGAGCCGGGCGTTTCCGGGGTGGAGTGCGGAGGAGTTGCACGTGGCGTTCAACGAGCGGGTGCGTTCGGCGCCGACGTGTGAGGTGCTGGAACGGGTGGGGTCGGCGTTGGGGGCGCGAGAAGGGACGGGACCGGACGACGATCCGATGCTGCGTTCCCTGCGCAGCCAGAGCCGGATGGAAGGCCGGATGGAAGGCTGTGCCGGGATGGTGCGCGCGATGTTGTCGTCGCGGGGCATCGGATTTTCGGAGGACTTCCCGGCCGACGTGCCCGGATTCGCCGAATCGCCCGAGGCCGTCATCGTCGCGGCGGCGTTCGCCTGCGACAGCGAGCAGGATTTCCGCGCCCGCATCCGCGACCATTGATTCGCCGGGGTCGCCGCCGGGGGTAATCGGAGGTTGGATTTTGCGAGGCGGATGCGTGTCCCTGCTCGACCGGAATCGGCTCGACTCGCTCTTATGAATCGAGGCCGTCCCGGGATGGTCGCCGCAGCGAGACGTCCGGATGTTTCATGTGTGACAACGAGATGATTCGTCACCGTGGTCGGCCGTATCTCCGTTCCAGACGTCTCTTGACGCATGCCTAGGCCACCAGGGGCTGGAAATCCTCGCCGGTCATTGGCTCATGTGCTTCCCAACGGCCGCTCATCTCGATCAGTACGCGCTGGTTCAGTGGGGCGGGCTGACGGTTGATGCGCACCACGTGCGCGGCGTAGCTCCCCGTTGATTCGGCCATGGCCATCGCCAGATCGGGAACAAGATATCGAGGCGTCCATCCGATCATGTAGTAGTCGGCGGTCTGGATCTGCACCGCCGGCTGGTCCGTCGGATTCGTCAACTCCAGGGCGATCATCAGCGTCTCGTTTGCTTGCAGATCGTCGATCCGCTGCCGGGACGCCGCGCTGGTGTGACGCCATCCATGCAGGAAGAAACGACAGACGAAGCTTCCATCGGAATTCCTGACGAGTTTCGGAAAGACTTCATAGGCGTCCGTGACACGATGCCCACCGTTGACCGACAGCAATTCAAAGGGATCGGCATGTTCGGTCAGGCCGAGCCGGCGAACGTGCTCGGCGAAATCGGGTCTGCGCGGCGACATGACCCTGTTCCGGAACGTCGGGAAGAGAGACGAGGCCCGATAATCACGCTCGAGGTCCGGGAACTCGACGGCCAACGGGTAACCGACCTCTTCCTGAGCCCGACGGGCGCCTCCCGTGTAGCGGAATCGGTAATCGGCGGCTTCGACATCCACGTCCAATCGGCCTACGGGGAACCATAGCCGCGTCTTCGCCTTGTCCTGCCACGCGAGGAAAAGAGTTCCGGCGCTCATTGGAGAATGCTCCTCAGTTGATCGAGGTTGTATTTCATCAGGCCGACAGCGAACTCCCGGGCCGATGAAGACATCCAGGCAACGGGTACACGCTCGACGATCATATCGAGATCGTCCTCCCGCAGCGCTCTCATCTTCGCCAGCGCCGGATGGAACAACTCCGGGCAGCGACTCGCGGCTCGTCGTACCAGTTCGACAGGACTCGGCCCATGTGTTTCGTCCACGGTCCAGTAAATGCCGCCCCGCCCCCGTTCCGAATAGTTTTCGACGCGACCTTCGGCCAGAAACCTGTTGCGGCGCTCGTCAACGAGCTCGCGACCCAGTGAGGACGCGTGGTCGAAGGAAGGAGCGAGAAATCCCCGGAATCCATTCGTGCCTCGGCGCACGAGAAGTCCCCAGTTTTCATGATGCCGATCAGTGTTCCCGATCAAGGCGTCCAGCGACAGATAGTCAGCGAACAGGAGTTTAGCACGGTTAGCAGATTCACGCCGCGGGAACACCCTGTCCAACGCTGACCAGATATTGTCCAGCGTGTGTTTCGACTGATGGAACCGTTTACGCGAATCGTAGTCAGAGACCGTAATAGCCAGGATCTCGTTGCCGTGTCGCAGTTCCCGTCCTTCTCGGGCAAACGATTCGGTCACCGTGCCGCGCTTACCTTCGAACTCCGCCAATTCGACACGGGCATGATACGTGCGAAGCTTACCTGCCACTTCCGCTGCTATCTTCTCTGCCCAATGTTGTCCCGTGTTTTCTTGCGCATACTTGAACAACCGCTCTCCTTCGACGTTCGGTTCCCGATACCAGAATTTCGACTTCGTGCCCATGGCTTCATCATGGAGTATCCATTGCGGCTGCACCGTGACGATGTGAAAGGATTCGGACATGATGAGAGAGCAGTAATTGCAATGAATGCGGTGTGTGATGAGGTATCAGAATCCTGATGGCAAGTATTACAGTGGCGACGTATTACAGATGACGTCGCGCACTTGCGATATCTCTCCGAAGCTCGTCCGCCGACAGATCGAAGGTGTCGACACCGTAATCAGCCAATCTGGTCAGGAACAACAGCTTGGAGATATCCGCCAACTCCGCGGCGGCGCCCGTGGACAATCGGCCCATCTCGTACAGCTTCACTGCCATGAGAATCTTCCCTCTTTGTAGAACTGTGTAGAACTGTTCCGGGGACATGCCCGGTGCCAGCAATACATCATCGCCATAGTCAATGGTCAGGGATCGCTTTATCGTGCCCTCCAAATTTGTAATCCGGTGATTTCATGGAAATGGAGTGACCTGATAAGATTGGATAAATAAGATCACGCTGTATTTACCAGGAGAAATCGGCGAAACTGTCTGATCTATTAATTTGAATGGCATATCGGAATCGGAGCTCATTCTTGGCAGCGTCCGGTCGTGTGTTTTTCTTGATACCCAGCACTTGTAGAGCGGCGTAGAAGCCATGAATATTTCGTAGTACGACGATCTCCTCGATTTTCAGAATTCGGGTACGCGAAATGTAATCAAGAGACTTTGCATCCACTACATCTGCTATCGATGTACATTCACGAGCCAGTGCGACACCGTTAATCGAATCAGGGTAGTTGTAAGTATAAATAGCCGTATCACTCGCCTTGGACCACTGCGTTTCAAACTCGAATGCTCCTTTCCCTTCGCTACCTCCTCAACGTATTCGCGCTGCTCGCCGGCGAAGGATAGCGCCATTTGGTACTGCATATCTCCCTCCTCGTCATTCACTGAGGTGCATCGTGCCGTGTCGGCCGAGGGCGTCGGCGCCTACTTCCAGCAATGCACCGCGACGGTGAAGCCGCGCGCCAACTCCGCGAGTCGTTCCGGGGCGAGCTTCGCGTCCGACGGCCGCCGGCGGTAAGCGACGCCGTGGATGTCGAGGAAGCCGCGCACCAACGCGCCCTTGATCGCGAAGTTGACGTTCTGCGGAATGTCGCCGGTCAGCTTCGCGGCGCGGACGGCGTCGAGCTTGCTCACCACCACGCCGATGACGTTTCCCGCACCATCGAGCAGCGGCCCGCCGCTGTTGCCTCGCTGTACCGGCGCGGTGATCTGGAGCCGCTTCGCGTCGTCACCGAGGCCGGCAAGGGCGCTGACGTTGCCGCTCGTCAC
This sequence comes from uncultured Gammaproteobacteria bacterium, assembly GCA_958295465.1. Taxonomy (GTDB): domain Bacteria; phylum Pseudomonadota; class Gammaproteobacteria; order HK1; family HK1; genus HK1. The sequence continues at coordinate 3,051,831 of OY282353.1, read as the reverse complement.
GTTGAACTCCCTCGACAGGAGCCCGTGCAAGGGGTATCCCGCCACCGTCACCGCCTCGCCGAGACTGGCGCGGGGTGACTCGCTGAACGTGGCTGCCTCACCGGTGTCGGGCGGCGCCTTGAGCAGCGCCAGATCGGCGGCGGCGTCCACCGCTCGTACCGTGGCGTCGTGCGACGTGCCCGCGCGGCCCACGCTCACCCTTGCGCAGCCATCGACGACGTGATGGTTGGTCACGATCTCGCCGTCGCCGCTGACCAGGAATCCGCTGCCGCTGCCCACGGGTTCGGCCGGCTCTTTCTGCCGGGCGGCAGCCGCCGCCTTGAGCAAGGCCAGAAGCTCCTCGGAGATCCGTCCGGTCGGGGTCATGCCGAGGTCCTGCTGAAACCGCCGCACCGCGGCCGTCGTGCGTCTGCCGGGCTGCCCGTCCACCGGTCCGGGGTCGTAACCGAGCAGGGCAAGATACGTTTGCGCTTGGCGTACGGTATCGCGGGATGGATCGGGAGGACGAACGGGGTCGCCGGTGATGGGGGCCAGTGCCGGCTCGCTGTGGCCCTCCGCGATCCGCGCGGCAAGCTCACGGCTGAGCTTCTGGGCATCGGCTATCTGGGCCGGGGTCATGCGTTGCCGGAGGGCGGTCCGGGCTTGTTCCGCAAATTCGTCGCCTTGTGCAGCGGAGAGATTGGTCCAGGCATAGGCTTGAACGTCGTCCTCGGGAACGCCCTCGCCGTTGGCGTACATGACTCCCAGGTTGTACTGGGCTTTCGCGTGTCCCTGCCCGGCGGCCTTGCGCCACCAGAACACGGCTTGGCGGTCGTCCTCGGGAACGCCCCTGCCGTTGTCGTACCTGACTCCCAGGTTGTACTGGGCTTTCGCGTCTCCCTGCTCGGCGGCCTTGCGGTACCAGAACACGGCTTGGCGGTCGTCCTCGGGAACGCCCTCGCCGTTGGCGTACATGACTCCCAGGTTGTACTGGGCTGCCGCGTCTCCCTGCTCGGCAGCCTTGCGGTACCAGAACGCGGCTTGGCGGTCGTCCTCGGGAACGCCCTCGCCGTTGGCGTACATGACTCCCAGGTTGTACTGGGCTTTCGCGTGTCCCTGCTCGGCGGCCTTGCGGTACCAGAACGCGGCTTGGCCGTAGTCCTCGGGAACGCCCCTGCCGTTGTCGTACCTGACTCCCAGGCTGTACTGGGCTTTCGCGTCTCCCTGCTCGGCGGCCTTGCGGTACCAGAACACGGCTTGGCGGTCGTCCTCGGGAACGCCCTCGCCGTTGTCGTACATGACTCCCAGGTTGTACTGGGCTTTCGCGTGTCCCTGCTCGGCGGCCTTGCGGTACCAGAACGCGGCTTGGCCGTAGTCCTCGGGAACGCCCCTGCCGTTGTCGTACCTGACTCCCAGGCTGTACTGGGCTTTCGCGTGTCCCTGCTCGGCGGCCTTGCGGTACCAGAACACGGCTTGGCGGTCGTCCTCGGGAACGCCCCTGCCGTTGGCGTACATGACTCCCAGGTTGTACTGGGCTTCCGCGTCTCCCTGCTCGGCCAGCGGACGCCATTCACGCAACGCCGTCGCGTAGTCGCCTCGAATGTATGCCTCCCACCCCGCGGCGAAATCCGCGGCCACCGATGACGATGCCGCGAGGAGCAGCACGGCCCAGACGATTCGGCGCATGGTCACTCCCAATCACTCCCATCTCTCTCTCGATGCCCCGCGGAAGTCGCCAAGGCAACCCCGAGCCCCGAAACTCATGGTAGCCGGAATCCGCCCCTGTCGTGGCGGCGGTCGTGGCTTGCCCGGTCCGCACTTGGGGACCAAACCGGTCACGATGACTACCGCATCGGCCATACCTGCCCAGGACAATGCCGAAGAATGACGAGCCGATCGGCGGCTCGAATGGGAGCTTCGACGGCCGCGAGTCCTTCCGCCCAGGCGGACAAGGTATCCGTCAGGGGTAAGCATCGATACCTCCCCGATCGATTGACTCGTGAAGCGGTCACGAATATTCAATGACCTGTACAACGGTCAATTCCGGTCACATGGCAAGCAAGCCACGCACCTATTCGCGCCTCATCAGGGAAGCGTTGATCCTCTTGGGCAAGCAGATCAGGCTCGCCCGGAAAGGCCGGCGCATGTCCGAACACGATCTCGCGTTCGAAGGGCTGGAGGGCCGGCTCGGCGATGTCATCGGCGGGGATCTGTCCCACGGGTAGGCCCGCGTTTGCATCCTTCGCCTGCACGGGTATCACATGCGGGTGTAGTCACCCGGAGACCTTCCCGTTCCGCCGCCAATGAAAGCCGCCGGTCGAGACAGACGAACGTGAGCGCATCCGCGGGCTCTTCCCGAACCAGTAGCGCGGCGCCGAGCTGGCCTGCGTCGGCGGCCCGTAACGGGTGCCGCGCCAGCAGCGCATCGGCCCGGGCTCGAACGGCGAGTACTTCGGTCACTTCGTCCCAGCTTGTGCCCGGGACAGAAGCACCTGGCGCTGCCGCGCACCGCCTCCTGGAGTCGGGCCGCCGCCTTGCCGGTCGGGGCCGCAAGCGCGATCCGCTCGGGGGCGGCGAGCCCCAGCTCGACGAGCAGGGCCACGATCGCCGCCGCGGTGGTGGTCTTGCCGGTGCCGGGGCCGCCCGAGACCACGCAGAGCCGGCGGAGAACGGCGGCCCAGGCCGCCGCGCGGGGGCGGTCATCGGGCGTCGCGCCGGCAAAGAGCCGGTCGAGCGCAGCCTTCGCATGGATGGCTACCCCCGGATCGACGTGATCGGGCAGGTTCCCACGAATCACTCACCCGGCGCACGCCGGAGTCTTGTCCAACGAGAGATGAGCCTGAAGGGAGGGTGTGAATCCAACGAGAAGTGAGCCTGTAGCGCGGGGTCTGGGATCATCGGAGGATGATCGTGACGCTACAGACCGAACGGGTCCGGACGCTGGACCAGGTGCGTGCCTTCGTCGAGGGCAGCGAGGCGGTGGACTTCACGGGAGCCGACCGGGAGTCCGTCTACGAGTTCGTGCGCCGGGCGCTGGTGCGGTTGGGCTACGAGCGGCTCGGCAAGTCGGACAAGGGGCTGGTCAGGCGCTACTTGGCGAAGGTGACAGGGCTGTCGAGGGCGCAACTGACCCGGCTGATAGGCCAGCATCGCGAGACCGGGCGCATCGAGGACCGGCGCGGTGGCGCTCCGGCGTGCCCCTTCGAGCGGCGCTACACGCGGGCCGACATTCGGCAACTGGCGGCGGTGGACGCGGTGTTGGGCCAGATGTCGGGGCCGGCGACGCGGGCGCTGATGCGGCGTCAGTATGCGGTGTTCGGCGATGAGCGATTCGAGCGTTTGGCGGGGCTGTCGAACGGTCACTTGTACAATCTGCGCCGGTCGGTGACGTATCGGCGCCGGCGCACGGTGGTGGCCAAGACCCAGGCGACACACCGCACCATCGGGCAACGGCGCAAGCCCCAGCCTGACGGCCAACCCGGCTATGTGCGCGTCGATACCGTGCACCAGGGCGACCAGGACGGCGCCAAGGGCGTCTACCACATCAACGCGGTCGATGAGGTGACCCAGTTCCAGTTCGTGGGGACCGTGGAGGCCATCTCCGAGCGCTTCCTGCTGCCGGTGCTCGAAGGGCTCATCAAGGCGTTTCCCTTCGTGATTCAGGGCATTCACGCCGACAACGGTTCCGAGTACATCAACCACCGCGTCGCCGCCCTGCTCAACAAGCTGCGCATCGGGACGTTCACCAAATCCCGCCCCCGCCACTGCAACGACAACGCCCTCGCCGAGAGCAAGAACGCCAGCGTGGTGCGCAAGCACCTCGGCCACGGCCACATCCCGCGCCGTCTCGCACCTGTGGTCAACGAGTTCACCCAGCACGTGCTCTCGCCCTTCCTCAACACCCACCGCCCCTGCCTGTTCCCCGCCGACACACTCGACGACAAGGGGCGGGTCACGAAGCGCTACCGCGACAGCGACGTGATGACCCCCTACGACAAGCTCAAGTCCCTCGACAACGCCGAGCGCTTCCTCAACCCCGGCGTCACCTTCGACCAACTCGACGCCCTCGCCCACGCCGTCAGTGACCTCGAGGCCGCCCACGCGCTCAACGATGCCCGCGACGCCCTGTTCCGCACCATCGGGCGCGCTTGGCGCGACGCGGCCTGACCCTCCACACCACCCGCACAATCCACCGTCCGGCCTCATCCGGGCGGTGGCCCCCTCTGTTGCCACTCCACTCTCCCCAACGCCTCCCCTGTCCCATCGTCCCCCCCTCAGCACCCGAGCAGGGGACCGCTCAGGGCTTGCACAGGTCCTTCGTGCCCTTCAACATCCCCCTTCCATTCACTCACCCAACTCCGCCTACCGCTCCTTCTACCTCTCTCCCTTCAGGCTCATCTTCGTATTGGAAAAGACTGCCGGCACACGACCGCAATCCCGGCGAAGGTTGATCGCGAAGCCGCGAAACCCGACACTTTTCCCCCCCTCCACCGACACGGGACGACGCCATGGCCCTCCTCGAACGCATCGAAGCCGGCACGGACGAGGCGCCGCGGCGCCCGCGCGAATCGCTAGTGAGCTATCCGCCCTCCTCCGAGCTGGCGTTCCCCGGCTGCAAGCCCGTCCGCCTGCCCCGCGAGGAGCTCGAACTCCACGACGGGCGGCTTGAGTTCTGGGACGGCGCCACCGAGACCGCCTGGGTCTGCGAGCCCAACAGCCCCTACCACGAGAAGCCGGGGGGCGCGTTGCCGAGTCTGGTGGAGCGCATCGCCCAGGTGCGCGGCTCGCCCATCACCTGCTACGGCTCGATGGACCTGATGGTGCGCAACGAGGGGGGCTTGGCGTGGCGCATCTTGCAGGCGGACCAGTCGGTGTACCTGCATCCCGGTCGGGCGCGGTTGCCGGGGGCGGTGGCGATGGAGGTGGGGGAGCACGACTTGCCGGACCTGGTGCTGGAGGTGGACCACACCACGGACGTGTACCGGGGGAAGCTGCGGCTGTACGAGGCGTGGGGGTTCCCGGAGGTGTGGGTGGAGGTGCCGAACTATCGGGCGGCGAGCCGACCGAAGCGCCGGCGCGCGGGGCTGACGATTCACGTGCTGGAAGGGGACGTGTACCGGGAGTCGCCGGAGAGCCGGGCGTTTCCGGGGTGGAGTGCGGAGGAGTTGCACGTGGCGTTCAACGAGCGGGTGCGTTCGGCGCCGACGTGTGAGGTGCTGGAACGGGTGGGGTCGGCGTTGGGGGCGCGAGAAGGGACGGGACCGGACGACGATCCGATGCTGCGTTCCCTGCGCGGCCAGAGCCGGATGGAAGGTCGGACGGAAGGCCGGGCGGAAGGCCGGATGGAAGGTCGGACGGAAGGCCGGACGGAAGGCCGGACGGAAGGCCGGGAAGAAGGCCGGATGGAAGGCCGGGCGGAAGGCCGTGCCGGGATGGTGCGCGCGATGCTGTCGTCGCGGGGCATCGGATTTTCGGAGGATTTCCCGGCCGACGTGCCCGGATTCGCCGAATCGCCCGAGGTCGTCATCGTCGCGGCGGCGTTCACCTGCGACAGCGAGCGCGATTTCCGCGCCCGCATCCGCGACCATTGATTCGCCGGGATCGCCGTCGAGGGTAATCGCAGATTGGATTTTGCGAGGCCGATGCGTATCCCTGTTCGACCGAAATCGGCCCGATTCGCTCTTATGAGCCGGGGACGTCCCGGGATGGTCCCGCCGCGAATCGCACCGGTGATCTCGGTGCGTGTTCATACCCACGTAAGGAGTCCATACCCACGTGACGATGTGGTCGTCTTCGGGCAGCCGTGCGCAAACCGATTCGTTGTCCGGTTCGGCGACGACCACGGGAACCAGCGCGGAGGCATCCCAATACCTCACAGCCGAATCCGTCAGATCCTCAGCCAACGCTTCCGAAAGATTCACCGGCAGCGCCAGCGGCGGCTTGTCCAGTATGGCCGCGGCGCTTCCCTTGCCCGGCCGCAGCATCCCTTTGGCGATCAAACGCCCCCGGATCCCCTCGTCGTCGTTCGCCGTGGGAGGCACCAGTCTGGCGACCGGCGTACCTCGATCGAGGACCTGAACCTCACCGCCACGACGCACCACGCGCAGATAGCGGGAGAGATTCGCCTTCAAGTCGGAAATGGATGCGGTAGTCATCGTGACCGGCATGGTCTCCAATCGGGGACCAAACAAGTCTCGAATCGCATCCCGACCATGCCCCCGCCGGCAGATGGTCTCGAAACCGGTGAAGTCGGGCTGACCGATCCGTTCGCTCGCGCCGATGCGAATCGCGATAACATGCGGGCAGCGACCGAGGGCGTGGAGATCACGCGACGAGAGGAAGGGAACTGCCGAACGGTCGCTACGAGACAAGGCAAGCGCCGATGCCGCGCGGGCCCGACGGTGCCCCGCCTCGTCCCGGCTCAGGATGCCAACGAAGCCCGGCGGCGTCTACAATGCGACCGTGCGCGGAATCGGCGAAATGGCGGAGGAGGCGTAGCCGTGCGGATCGAGCCCGAGATCGGCGGGGTGGACGTCATCATGCTCGGAGCCTTCAACCCGGCGATCTTCACACCCGCCTGGTTCGTCCTGCACGACCTCCTGCCGGAGCGTGCCGCGGACAGCGCGGAGGTCGAGCTCATCCACCCGCAGGTGACGAAATTCACTTTCGATTGGCTCCACTTGCAGGTCAGGGCCGAATATTTCTCCGCTGAAACCTCGCAGGCGCCTCACGTTCGCGTGCGCGACCTCGTCGTGCGCGTGTTCAGGGAGCGCCTGCCGCATCCGCCCTTGAAGGGATTCGGGATCAACCGTTACGTCCATTTTCCCGTGCGGAGTCCGGCCGAACGGGATCGGATCATCAGAACGCTGGCCCCGGTAGAGCCGTGGGGCCGTTGGGGTCTGGCTCTTGGACCGGACGGCGATCATGGCGGAATGACTTCGCTCACGATGTCGCAACTCGACCCGCCGGGAAGGACGGCGGGCGATCGGATCAACGTCACGATGGAGCCTTCGACTCGGATCGAGGATCCACGGCTGGGGGTCTACGTCTGCGTCAACGATCACTACTCCATCGACGAAACCGACCCCACGACGAGCGCACGCTCGATAGGAATCCTTGAGGAAAATTTCGATGCGTCGCTCAAGCGCAGTGACGATATCATCGATCACGTGATGTCCTTGGCGGAAGAACAGGAGACCTGACCCATGCCGCAGGCGGCTCGATCCACGGCAGGGGAACGCGTCGATGCGCTTGGACGGCCCTGTGGCTCCGATGCGGATACCGCGGCCAAGAAACTTGTCCGAAGTGTGAACGAGGCCGTTCGCCTGAGGTTGGCGCATGGAACGGGAGCGGGCCGGACGACCACCATGCATAACCTGAACAGGGAAGGGACTGCCCTGCCGAGCCTCGCCCGCGACAACCGGAACGCGGGCGACCTCTCCCCGGTTGTGAACCTGCTGCCGCCGCTGCCGCGCCGAGCGCCAACGGCGTCCTTTCACGCGCTGCAAGAATGGGAAGGATACGTCGTCGAGATGCGCGCCAAGGACTTCGTGGCACGCCTGACGGATCTGACGGCCGGAGCGTCGCATGAGCGGGAAGAGGCGATCATCCCTCTCACCGAGCTGTCGGATCACGACGCCGCCCGGATGACTGCCGGGAGCGTGTTCCGCTGGGTGATCGGGTACGAGCGCTCCCCGGCAGGAACGAAGAAGCGGGTGTCCCAGATCGTGCTTCGCGACCTTCCCGCGGTGACCGAAGCCGACCTGCGGGAAGGCGAGGAGTGGGCGCGAGAGACGATTCGGGCGCTCGGTCTGTGACGGAGGCGGGAACGCCGCCGGGACAGCGCGAGTTCGAGCTCACCCTTCTCGGTCCCGGTTATGGCGAGAGCATCGTCTTGCACGTCGGTGACGGCGTGTGGATCCTCGTAGACTCCTGCGTCGATACCGACGGAACACCAAGAGCCCTGCGCTACCTTGAGAGCATCGGTCTCGATGCGGATCAAGCCGTCGCCTTGATCGTGGCGACACACTGGCACGACGACCACATACGCGGGATGGCGCGGCTGGCCGAAATCTGCGGCCGAGCCGCCTTCTGCTGCGCGGGCGTGCTATGCCGGGAAGAGTTTCTCGCCGCGGTCCATGCCCTGGAAAACCGCCACCTCTCCGTCAACGGTTCCGGGGTTCGCGAGATTTACGACGTGTTTACCCAGCTCCGTGAGGGGGCGTCGAAGCCAACTGTTGCTCACGCCGACCGCCGCATTTTCGTCCGGGGCGAATGTGAAATCTGGTCGCTCTCACCCGGAGACGCAAGCTTCCGGAGCTTCCTGGAATCCATCGGCCGGTTGTTGCCGAGCGCCGGTCAGGCCAAGAACCGGATTCCGAGCCTTTCCCCCAACGAGGTGGCCGTCGCACTATGGATCGAGGTCGGTGACGTAGCGGTGCTACTCGGCTCCGATCTGGAGAAGCAAGGCTGGATCGAGATTCTGGAGAGCAAAGCGCGGCCGGCTGGCAAGGCATCGGCGTTCAAGGTTCCGCACCACGGTTCGAAAAGTGCTCATGAGCCGGGGGTTTGGAGCCGGATGCTCGATCACCGGCCCTTCGCCGTACTCACTCCCTGGCACAGGGGCGGCCGCGCCCTGCCAAGTCAGGGTGACGTGCGGCGGATCCTTTTGGATACACCGAACGCCTATGCAACTGCGGGTATCGGTGCGTCCGCCCGGGTCCGCGCACGCACTAACAAGACGGTCGATCGAACCATCCGGGAGTCCGGTATCTCACTTCGACGTCTCCCGATGTCGTCCGGTGCGATTCGATTGCGGCGACCGTTCGGTTCGCGGGTGCAATGGAGGGTCGAGAAGTTCGGCTCCGCGCGTCACCTCAAGGATTTCGTCGAGTAATAGAGTCCTCGGGATTCATCTTCCTCGATATTCGGCGCCACGCCGTCCACACGGCGAAAGCTCGTGCAAGCGGATCTCGTCCGCCGAGAACAGGCGAAATACCCCAGTGCTCCGGGGAGTGGGCGAAGTATCGTAGTGGTCTGGTCGAACCCGTCCGATGGACCGAGCACGGCCGAATGCCGGATTTTATCTGCCACGGTGGTGCCCTCCGGGGTCTGCGTGATGCGGAAGCACAGGTCCCCGCGAGCCGGGAGGGAACGTGAGGATTTTGAAGTGAGGCGCGAAGGCGTGCGTTGCGCGCCGGCAGGCGGGGTGATGGGTGGGGGATTGCGGGGTCAGGGGTGTTCGAGCTTGGTGTGTGGACGGTGGTGCGTGGGTGGCGAGGCAGGAGAGGAAGGCGCCTACAACGTCAGGAGTTTCGAGCCACCACCGCGATAAACGATGCGTCGGAGGATGATCGAGCTGATGAATCCGATCGCCGTGAGCCTTCTCCTTCTTCCTCCGAACGATTGCCGATCACCGCCTCTCGGCATCGTAGTCCCTCCGGCGGAACCGGTCCGGACCCGCCGGGATTCCGCGGCTTTGACATCGGGAGCGAGTCGTAGCACCCTCCATATTCGAGTGAGCCCGGCTTGCGTTTTGGCGTCGATGGATTACCGACCGGAAGCGCCGATCAGGCACACTCGGGTTGCCGGAAGGTATCGGAACACGGGAGCACTTTGAGTCTGGGGGGGAGAGAATCATGATAGGAGTAACGACTCGGCAGAAAACACAGAAGTGCCAGAAGCGTCTTAAGGACGCACTGACCAAGGGCCTGAACCAAAAGAGCGATCTCACAATCGGCTATCGCAGCGGCGACAGCAGAAAACGCCCCGTAAATCACAACGGGGTAGTTTGGGTTTGTTGGCGCTTTGAACTCAGAAACCAATTCTCGAATGCTTTTGGTCTGTATCCGGATGAAAAAGGTTAAAACAACATCACAGTCGCAATAAATCCACCTCGCGTGGGGATAAATCTTGGTCAAGGTCAAGGCATGTTTGCCTATGACCAGGAAAAATCTCTGTTTCTGCTGCATGGCGGAGGAATCGGTGGTGGGCGGAAAGGTGTCAGTAAGAAGGCGTTCCTTAAGTGGTATTTACAGTATGATCACATGAGGGACGTAGAAATCGACGGAGGAAACAGAAAGAAAGGCATTCTGGTCGGCAACATTTCCGACGAAGAGAGCTTTCTTGATGATCTCACAGCATTTATCAGGAAAGTCTGGCTTTTCAAAAAGCTCGCCACGAATCAGACAATCGACAGTAAACGCGCCGCTTTGCTTGCAGATCTGCAAAATACGGGAAGAAGGACCGATCCTCCAGGCAGGAAGACGACTACCGTACCGACTTATGAGCGAGATCGGAGAGTCACGGAACTGGCGAAAATGATGGCGAAGGGAAAATGTCGCCTGTGCAGGAAGAGAGGTCCTTTCCAGGACCGAGTGCTTGAGTTGCCGTTTCTCGCAGCGCATCATGTCAAGCGGCTCTCAGCAGGAGGAAGAGATTCGATAGACAATACCGTCGCACTATGCCCGAATTGCCATAGGAAGATGCATCTGGCTGATAAAGATGACGTTAAAGATGACGTGGTGGTACTGAGGAGAATAGGCGAAACAACCCGGCGCTTACCGATCCCCCCCAATCACCGTCCACCTCACACCGCCGAGTGATGCGCCGCGAGCGCCCCGCACATCGCGGCCAGGCGCCGGCGAAGACGGGCGGGCTTCTCCACCGTCACGCTCTTCCCCCATGTGAACAGGTGCCAGCACATCTCGTCGAGGCCGCCCGCCTCGAAGCGCACCGTCAGCGAGCCGTCCTCGTTCTCCTCGACGCTCTGGTTCGGATGGAAGCGGAACGCCGCCGCATCCCGCGCCGCCCTGGCATCGAAGCGCAGCGCCACCTTGACCGGCTTTTCCTGGAACGTGCCGAACGAACGCTCGGCGAATCGCTGCAAATCGAACGCCGGGTCCCGCTCGAACGCCTCATCGGTGATCCGGGCTTCGCTCATGTTCGCGAGACGCCACAGCCGCGGCTCCTCGGCCCACTCGGTCCACCCCACCAGGTGCGCGCGGTTCCCGTAGAGCAGGCCGAGGGGCCGAACCTGCTGCCAGCTCCGCCGCCTCGTCGATTGGGCGAAGTAGCGGAACTCGACCTCCCGGCAGGTCGTGATGGCTTCGCGCAGGAGGGCGAGCAGGCCCCGGTCCAGGCGCTGCCTCGGACCGGGGCGCATCGCCAAGCCCTCGGCCTGCACCAGCATGTCGAGGTCGGACTCCACCCGCGCCTGCGATTCGGCGCGCAACGTGGCTTGCAGCTTGGCGGCGAGGTCGCGGAGCATGGCCGCGCGTTCCCCGAAGCCGGCGCGGTCCAGAGCCGCGGCGGCGGCCCCGAGCTCCGCCAGCTCCTCCGCCGAGACGGAGACGAGGCGGCGCAAGGCGTCCGAGCGCAGCCGCCAGCGCCGCTTCCCGTCGTCCCTGTCCACGGGCTCCAGCGGCCCGAAGGCGGCATCGACGGCGTCGCGCCGGCGCTCGGCCGTGCGCCGGCTGATCGAGAATTCGGCTTCGATGTCGTCGAGGGTCAACCCACCGTGCGCCCCCTGGAGACGAACGGCCAGGTCCAGGATGTCCTTCAGGCCTTCGTAGCGCATTCCGCCGCCTTGTGGGTTACGTGTCCTCCGGGCCGGGGGGCGTCTGCCACTTCGAGCCCGTGCGTTTCGAACTCTTCCTCGATCACGCTCAGTACACGACGGTTTTCGCTCGCAAGATCGGACAACGCACCGAAGCCGGCCATCCAGGGAGCTTCGCGAGAGGAATCTTCGCCGGCACAACGCCGGAGTTTCTCTTCCAGTGCTTCGGTGAAAAACTGCTTCAGGGTCATGCCGCGACTGGCGGCAAGAACCTCGGCTTGCAGGTAAACGGGCTCGGGAAGTTCGATGGTCGTTTTCATCATGGACAGAGTTCGCCCGGCATGATCTCAATGGCAACCGAGGCGGCCCCAAGGCTGTAGATTTCTCGCACTAAGGAGGGTGACGAAAATAGAGTTTCCAGGTGACGGCGGTTTCTGCATCGAAGCGCGTGTCACGGTAACCGGATCGGTGAATTGCGCCCGCGATGCAGTTGGAAACCTTAATTCGATCAGTCTCCTAAGGGCGTGGATTCTTCGCATCAAGCCCTTGCATTTCTCGCCATGGCGGGCAGGATTCTTCGAGTTGGACAGCCATCATCCGAGGCGCTCGCCCGCGCACCGGAGAACGTGCATCGACCGGAGCCGGACCATGTACGCCAGACGCCTGCAACCTCTCCTCCGGGAACTGCTCGCGGAGTTCCGCATCGTCTATCTGACGGGTCCCCGGCAGGCGGGGAAGACGACGCTGGCGCGTTCGGTCTCCCGCGACCTGGGCCTGGAATACGTCACGCTGGATGACCAGGCGACGCTGGCATCGGTGCAGAGCGACCCGCATGGGTTCCTCCGCTCGCTGGGGGACAAGCGCGCGGTGCTGGACGAATTCCAGTACGTCCCGGCCCTGATCCCGGCCATCAAGGAAATCTCCGACAGGCTCGAGCCGCATGAGAAGGGCAAGTTCCTGCTGACGGGTTCGGCGGACATTTTCCGTTCCGCCCGCACGCAGGAGTCCTTGCCCGGGCACATGGCGAGACTGGAGTTGCTGCCCCTGTCCGTCACCGAGCTGTACGGCCAGCCGCTGAACGTCATCGACCATCTGTCCGCCGGTGAGTTCACGCATGTCCCGGCCGCGTCCGCGACGCGGGAAGACATTGCCGGACTGGTGCTGCGCGGCGACTACCCGGAGGTACAGGGCAAGAGGCGGCGCGGCAGGCAGGCGTCGTATTCAATTCGATTTTCATTCTTCCTCGATCTGCGCCTGGGGATTGAAATCGTCGCAACGGACACGGCGCAACAGTTCCGCGGAGAGGCGGCAAGCAGTCCCATACACTTCCGTGCCGCCCTCATGATCCTGGGGTCACTCGGAGACTTTCCCGTTCCGCCGCCAATGAAAGTCGCCGGTCGAGGCAGACGAAGGTGAGCGCATCCGCGAGCTCTTCCCGAATCAACAGCGCCGCGCCGAGCTGACCCGCATCGGCAGCCCGCAACGGATGCCGCGCCAGCAGCGCCTCGGCCCGGGTTCGAACGGCAAGTATTTCGGTCACTTCGTCCCAGTTTGCAGCGAAGGCGTAGAGCCGTTCGAGCGCTTCGTAGCGTTGCCGCCGCGACAGTGAGCCCTCGCGGGCACGCCTTTCTATCGCACTGGTGATCTCGGTGCGTGTCCATACCCACGTGACGATGTGGTCGTCTTCGGACAGCCATGCGCGGACCGATTCGCTGTCCGGTTCAGCGACGACCACGGGAACCAGCGCGGAGGCATCCCAGTACCTCACAGCCGATCCGTCCGATCCTCGGCCAGTGCTTCCGAAAGATTCACCGGCAGCGCCAGCGGCGGCTTGTCGAGTATGGCCGCGGCGTTCCCCTTGCCCGGCCGTAGTATCCCTTTGGCGATCAAACGCTCCCGGACCCCCTCGTCGTCGTTCGCCGCGGGAGGCACCAGTCTGGCGACCGGCGTGCCCCGATCGAGGACCTGAACCTCACCGCCACGACGCACCACGCGCAGATAGCGGGAAAGATTCGCTTTCAAGTCGGAAATGGATGCGGTAGTCATCATGACCAGTATGGTCTCCAATTGGGGATCATACAAGTCTCAAATCGCCTCCCGACCAAGAAGTGGACCCCATCGGTTGGACAGGAATCGCGATTCAGTAAGTGTTTTCTGCCATGAGCATAGCAGTGAGAGAGAGGAGCAGAAGATGAGACGCAAGCGCAGGAATCATTCGGCGTCGTTCAAGGCGAAGGTGGCGGTGGCCGCGGTTCGCGGTGAGAAGACCCTCGCGGAGCTGGCTCAACAGTACGACGTGCACCCGAACCAGATTCAGGACTGGCGAGGCCGCTTGGTGGGCAGCGCCGAGCGCCTGTTCGAACGCGGGGCCGCACGAGACAACGACACCGAGCACCAAGTCAAGGAGCTGCATGCGAAGATCGGACAGTTGACGATGGAACGGGATTGTTTATCCGGCAAGCTCGGTCATTGAGCCGCACGCGGCGCAAGGCCATGGTCGAGCGGGGTCACTCATTGGCGGTGACGCATCAGTGCGAGCTGCTGGCGCTGTCGCGTTCGAGCGTGTACCACCAGCCGGCGCCGGTCTCGGAACAGGACCTGGAGGCCATGCGCCTGCTCGACGAGGCGCACCTTCAGTTCCCGTTCTACGGGAGCCGTCGATTGAGCGATTGGCTCGGGGAACGTGGGGTGAAGGCCAACCGCAAGCGAGTGCGGCGTCTGATGCGTCTGATGGGGCTTGAGGCGCTGTACCCACGGCCCCGAACGAGCCGAGCGGGCAAGGGTCACAAGGTCTATCCCTATCTGTTGAGGGAGCTCACCGTGGAGCGTCCCAATCAGGTGTGGGCCGCCGATATCTGCTCCCTCCCGATGGCCCGCGGGTTTCTCTACCTGGTCGCGATCATGGACTGGTACAGCCGCAAGGTGCTCGCCTGGCGGCTGTCCAATCCCCTCAACGGCGACTTCTGCGTCGAGGCGGTTGAGGACGCGCTCGCACACTTTGGGAGTCCGGAGAGATTCAATACCGACCAGGGCGCACAGTTCACCGGCTCGGCGTTCATCGACGTGCTCAAGGGCGCGGTCGTGGCCCCCGGCTTACTGCCTGCCGGGGCAGGCTCAGCATGGACGGCAAGGGGCGATGGGTGGACAACGCGTTCGTGGAACGGCTGTGGAGGAGTGTGAAGTACGAGGAGGTGTATCTGCGCGCTTACGAGGGTGTGGCCGCGGCTCGCGCGGGACTGGGCCGCTACTTCCGGTTCTACAATGCCGAGCGCCGCCATCAGGGCCTGGGTCGCAGGACACCCGACGCGGTGTATGCCGACAGCGGCTCGATGTCCGTCCCGTTACCCGGGCCGCCCACTCCCCGTAGAATGCATGTGCTGATGAACGTGCATTGGCATGATGTCGGGGGACGACCTGCACGAATCGCCTCGTAGAATTCTTACCCGGTTGGTGCTCTCGGGGAGGCTATTGCCCCACGTTGGAGAAGTCGTCGATCAATTCGTCTCGAACATGGTGGTTCGAAAGCAGCCCTTGGTTCCAGAGTTGAAAGGCTGCGGTCCTTGCACCAACGCCGTAATCGTTCAACAACGATGGGAATACATCACGGTCCGCCGCTGAATCCAGCGTTCCGAACCGTTCGAACAGATGTTCGCTCGGGAGGAGGAACTCCGCCGCAAACGCGCCGGAACACCGCCTTGCCCACGGTTGTGCGAACATCGTCGACGCGGCGCCGAGGGCATTCCCCCGATAAGAATCCACCAGCAGGTGGCCTAGTGCACGGGCGAGCTCGAATCGCTCGCCCCACTGCGTCGTAGTGCGCGGGGTCCGGTTGATGACGGCGACTGCCCCGGCTCCACGGCGTGATCCGGCCAGCATTCTTTCCTGCGAGCAACGGACGTCCGAGCGGACGACCTCGACTCCAAGTCTCCGCATCCGTTCGTTCATGTCACTGACAGGCTGTCCGTTCAGACCGAGGCGACCCCGAACCTCCTGGGCGGCAAGCCGTCCCGATTCCTCGGGGGCAGCGCCGGCCCTCGCCGCATCGCGTGCCGTCGCCCTCAACTCCTCGTCGAAGTGCGTTACTCCCCGGGCTCGTTCGTCGAGTCGCCAGACTTCCTGACGCACGGATTCCGGCGTCGTCGGGGGAAGGTCCCGCAAGACCTGGGTGATGACGCTCTCACTCGGATCGTCGGAGCCTTCGGGGATTCCCAGGTTCCGGCGCAAATCGGCGTCGGTGGCCGTTGCGGTCCAAGCACGGAAAACGCTCGCGTCGATGCCCGTGAAGGCCCGCAGCCCTTCACGGAAATCGATTTCCACTTCGTACAGCGGATTCCTCAGATTCGCCCACGAAAAAGCATCGTCGAGATCTTCAGCACGAAACCATTCGGCCATGTAGGCGACGAATTCCGCGAGCACCTCCTCGCCGTCGTCCCATTGAACGGACTCCTGGCCGGATTCGGAAAGGAACCTGGGGGCACGTGATCCCGCGAACTCGGCGGGCGTCCATTCGATGAAAAGCCGATCGCCGCCACGCAACAGGGAGACGTTGGGCAACTGGGCGCCGTCCGCACCCGCGGCGAGAAAGTGTCGGGTCCACCACCGCTCGCGGGCATCGAACCATTCGTCCTCGTCGATCTGCCCGGGAGGATGCGTGTTGCCCCATTCCCGCAACGTGTCGAATACCGAAGCGCGAGGCGGAAAACAGTCGGGACGCTCTTCGAAACGGATGAACGTCCAGGAACGGACGAACCAGTCGGCCATGTGCCCCAACGGTACGTTGACGCCTTCACGAACGGACGATTCATCCAGCACGTTCCTGCACAGGTTGGCGCCGTTTACCCAGATCGAGAGCTGCGCCCATCCCGTTCGTTCCGGGAGATGGCGGCGTTCCCATGTGGGCGCAAGCGGATGCAATTCGATCGCCAGACGGTCGCGATCCCCGATCAGCATTTTCAACCGAGCCTCTTCACAAGCTGGCGATACTCCGCGACGGTGATGTCGCCCCGATCCCTGAATCGTCTCAACACCTTCCCCGGAACCCGGTTGGTCGGATAGCCGTGGTACTCGACCTCGCCGCCCTCGGCCGTTCGCGTCGCCTGAGCCACGAAGAACTCAGAATCCGACCTGCCGCGCCGAACGGCGAACCGCCGCGACGAGGGAGAATCGGGGTGTTCCGGGACCGATTCTCGCAGCAGACCCACCCGCTCGCGAGGCGTCATCTCCGGCGGACAGGGTTCCTTGTCAGGGCGCCACCTCGGAGGACCTGCCTCCGTCACCTCCCGTTTGTGGGCCGGATTGGGAACGTAACGCACCATTGCTCCGCGAAGGCCATCAAGCGGGCCTTATACCACAGACATACCACAGACAGGCCACGAAGACGGCCGTGTTCGTCTCCGAATCCGTCGTATGACGGTCGTATCCGAAGTGGTCGAGGACGTTCCGGAGCGCACCAGGCGAGGGAGGGTGAAGCAGGGATTGTCCTCCCGCGGTGCACGGTTCTCGACTTCGACTGCTTGCAATGGATGCAAACTGCGAAATCCTCCGGCGTGGAAACGGTGATCGGAGGTGGGTCCGCAATCTGAATCTTTCCGATGATTGCCTGCATGTACGTTGGCGCCCGTCTGTTCGAAGTTCGCCGGCCGCACGCGAGGTATGGGTCAAGTGCGCTCAGGGCTGAGGGTGAAACAACCCGGAGCTCCATGGAGGGGGTGAAGTATCGTGGTGGTCTGGTCGAACCTGTCCGACGGATCCAGCCCGGCCGAATGGCGGACTGTCTCTGTTGCGGCGACCCTCTCCGGTCCTGTGAAGCGCGGGTTCCCGCAAGCCGAGTGTATGAGGATGGAGAGGTGGGGCGCGAAGGCGTGCCTTGCACACCGGCAGACCCGGGGTGTGGGGTGGAGATTTTGGGGGGTCAGGAACGCGGGAGCTGTCGATGCGGTGCGTCGGATGCGCCCGCCCCGCGCAGAGCGCATCGCCACTCATCCGTGCGTTCCGCCGGAGGTCCACGCCGCCGTTCACCGTCGCCACGGCCGCCGGCATCACCACCGCGCTAACGTGTACCGAGCCCCCAATCATCGTTCGCACACCGCCGAATGATGCGCCGCGAGCGCCCCGCACATCGCGGCCAGACGCCGGCGAAGACGGACGGGCTTCTCCACCGTCACGCTCTCCCCCCACGTGAACAGGTGCCAGCACATCTCGTCGAGGCCGCCCGCCTCGAAACGCACCGTCAGCGAGCCGTCCCCGTTCTCCTCGACGCTCTGGTTCGGATGGAAGCGGAACGCCGCCGCATCCCGCGCCGCCCTGGCATCGAAGCGCAGCACCACCTTGACCGGCTTTTCCTGGAACGTGCCGAACGAACGCTCGGCGAATCGATGCAAATCGAACGCCGGGTCCCACTCGAACGCCTCATCGGTGATCCGGGCTTCGCTCATGTTCGCGAGACGCCACAGCCGCGGCTCCTCGGCCCACTCGGTCCACCCCACCAGGTGCGCGCGGCTCCCGTAGAGCAGGCCGAGGGGCCGAACCTGCTGCCGGCTCCGCCGCCTCGTCGATTGGGCGAAGTAGCGGAACTCGACCTCCCGGCAGGTCGCGTGATGGCTTCGCGCAGGAGGGCGAGCAGGCCCCGGTCCAGGCGCTGCCTCGGACCGGGGCGCATCGCCAGGCCCTCGGCCTGTACGAGCATTTCGAGGTCCGACTCCACCCGCGCCTGCGATTCGGCGCGCAACGTGGCTTGCAGCTTGACGGCGAGGTCCCGGAGCATGGCCGCGCGTTCCCCGAAGCCCGCGCGGTCCAGGGCCGCGGCGGCGGCCCCGAGCTCCGCCAGCTCCTCCGCCGAGACGGAGACGAGGCGGCGCAAGGCGTCCGAGCGCAGCCGCCAGTGCCGCTTCCCGTCGTCGTCCCGGTCCACGGGTTCCAGCGGCCCGAAGGCGGCATCGACGGCGTCGCGCCGGCGCTCGGCCGTGCGCCGGCTGATCGAGAATTCGGCTTCGATGTCGTCGAGGGTCAACCCACCGTGCGCCCCCTGGAGACGAACGGCCAGGTCCAGGATGTCCTTCAGGCCTTCGTAGCGCATCCTGCCGCCCTCCTTCGCCTCTCGTGATTCCGGCTGTCGATCGCCGTCATACTTGTAACCGTACCCCAAATATCTACCCCATCCATCCGCCTCTCGTGGTTTCGGCGTCAATCGCCCCGATGGGCCACTACGGATCCATTCCGGGCGTCGTCGCGGACACCATGACGGGCGAACCCGGAGCACGGAACCTCGCTGGCGCCATCCGGCCCCGGAAGCACCGGTATCGGCCCGGATGAGCGCAGGGTCGTACCGGATCAAATCCAACCTGTTGATTGGAAGGAGTTTCTCAGAGAGGAACCGGGGGGCCTGTCCGATGCATTGACATACGGTAGTGCCGTCACAATAATGCGGTCGACTCAGGATGGCAGGCTGCATCCAATGGTGCGTACCGATGCGGAACGAAAGAGAATGTCCATAAGCGAGGTTTTGACCGCACAGCATTTCGCCAGCGGGCGGCGTGCGTGTTGGGCGCCTGCCCTCAGAGCGGAATTCGATCGTGCGTACATGCGCGATCTGCGCCGGGATCTCATCCGTGAAGAAGAGGAGGAGCATGAGATCTTTCCGCAGTCGGAGCGTATTTTCGAAGCCTTGGACGAGACGGCCTTGCATGAAGTGAAGGTCGTCATCATCGGGCAGGACCCCTACCCTCAACGCGGCCAGGCGCATGGTTTGGCTTTTTCCGTCGAGCGCGGCGAGCGGCCGCTGTCGCTGGCCAAGATCATCGCCGAAGTCAACCGCGACATGGACGAGTACTTGCCGCGAAATCGCAACCGGCGTGCGGTGCCGAGCGGCAGTAGTTGCCTGACGCCTTGGGCAAGACAGGGCGTGCTCTTGCTGAACCCGGTGTTGACGGTTCGGGAAGGTTGCCCTCGTGCACACTGGAATAAAGGTTGGGAGTGTTTCACGGATCGAATCATCGAAACCGTCAACGAACGCCGCGAACACGTCGTCTTCATGCTTTGGGGAAAGGAAGCGAAGCGGAAGGGTGCCGGCATCGACTGCAACCGCCACAAGATCCTGACCGCGCGGCATCCGCGGATCGGAATAACCGGGTCCAGACATTTCTCGCGCGCCAACAGATACCTGGAGAGCAACGGCGTCGACCCGATCGACTGGCTGGACGTGTGCCGCCGGCCGCCGCTTGAAGAACAGGAAACCGTTTCCCCGCTGACTTCCATCGATATCGAGGACGAAGCGCGATGGGATCGGGCATTTGCCGCCTCCCGGCCCTTGCTTGAACGATTGGCAGCGGAAGCTGCGGAAGATCGCCGTTTGGGGTTGACCGAGGAGCTGGATCCAACCCGTCTGTGAAGTCCCACGTCACGCGAAATTTCCGCGATCGATTTACGGCGTTACCCGAATCGGTCCAACGTCAGGCGAGGGAGGCGTACAGGCGTTTCCAGGAGGATCCTCGGCACGCGAGCTTGCGCTTCAAGCCCATTCACGCGGCACAACGCATCTATTCCATCCGCATCGGGATCGCATACCGGGCCATCGGCCAACGAGACGAAGACGGCATTACTTGGTTCTGGATCGGCTCTCATGCAGACTACGACCGTCTGATCAGGCAGTTGTAGCGCCGTGAAATAGCCATCCGCCGGACGTCCCATGGAGACGGCGGCCAAGTCCATGATGTCCTTCAGGCGTTCGTAGCGTACCCCGCCTCACCCCTTGTGGATCCGTCGATCGCCCGGATGCGAGGTCCAGGATGAACGGGGTCTCGATCCTCGATCAGCCTCGCTCCGGCCATCGTCATGTTTTCGATAACGACCGAAGCGAGGCGTCCGGTTTCATCGGCGTTCTGCCGGTATCCGGTGTCCCGGCAAGCCTGTCCCCGCAACCACCAGGATCACCGTCTTCTCTCATTCGTCGACATCGCCCGCATGACGCAGACGCGGTCGGCGATCGTGACGGAGCTCGGAGCACAGCCGCGATGATGGGGCAACGCATCTCGGGGAACCGTCTCCGGCAAGCTTACGGTCAAACCGGATAGCCCGGCGGGGGGACGTCACTGGCCTCACCGTTCTGCCACCATCCTTCGCGCTCAACATCAGTGCGGTCGGGACGGTACAGTATTCCCCAGCCGTGCAGGCACTCATCGTCGTCCCAATCTCCCTCGTACCAAAACATCTCCTCCCCTTCCTGCCACTCGTATTCCTCAGAGCCTCCGTTCACCCAATTCCCGTTTGGCGAGGTGGAACCGTCGGGGCGGAACAAAGTTCCGTGGCCGTGCCAGCAACTTTCCTTCCATTGCCCTTCGTACTCTTTGGTACCGTCCTCTCTGGCGCCGTCCTCCCTGATATTGCCGTCGTGGCGGTACGAAGTCCCTTGCCCATGCCATTCATCAGCCTGGAAATCCCCAACGTACTCTTTGGTGCCGTCGGAGCGGTACCAAGTCCCGCGGCCGTGCGCGTTTTCTTTGACATGGTCTCCTTCGTATTTGGTGCCGTCGGAGTAGTACCAAGTCCCGCGGCCGTGCGCTTTTCCTTTGACATGGTCTCCTTCGTAGATGTACCCCGGATCGTCAGGTGTACCTATCTTGGTCGTCTTCCCTTGGCCAGTCATCCAGCCATTGACGAAAGCGCCTTTGTAGGTCCGGGAGACAGTGACTCCATCCTCTTCATAGGCGGTCACTTTCCCCTGACCATTTGGTACACCACATTTCTTTACTTTAGAAACGCTTATGTCGCCTTTGTATCTATACTTCATGACATACCCTCCATTATCGTCCGCCTGTCGGACCCGATCATGATGACATACGGCATAGGCGGTTGCATCCGTCTACCGACGCATAAACGCGGGGATGGTCGCAGTCCTCCCCGCCATCCGGCCCCGGAAGCATTCACGTCTGAAGCATGTTGCCCCTACGGCCGAAAGCCGATCGCCCGCGGGCAGTCCGGCTTGGCGTCGCATTCGGCGCGCAGCATGGCGGCGAGCGCCTCCGGCTCCCGCAGGCAGTCCAGGACCTCGGCTTGCTTGCGCACCACCGCGAAATCGCCGGGGGTCAGGGCGGTGAGGGCCGCGATCTCCACCGGAGGCGTGAGCCCGAAGTAGCCCTGGAACGCCGCCCTCGCCTGCTCGGGCGTGAGGTAATCGAGCGTGACCTTGAACACGAAACGCCGCAGCGTCGCCGGATCGAGATGCGTGCCGAAGTTGGTCGTGCAGGCGAAGGGCGCGGGGTGGCTTTCCATCCAGGTCAGCATCTCGTTCACCTGGCTGACCTCCCAACTCCTCACGGCGAAGCGCCGGTCGGAGAGCAGCGAATCGGCCTCGTCGAAGACGAGGAAGGCGCCGCTGTCGCGCGCCTCCGCGAACGCGGCGGCGATCAGTTGCTCGGTCCCCCCGACCCACTTCGACATCAGATCGGAGGCCCGCTTCTGCACGACCTCCAGGCCGAGGCGCTCGGCAAGGTAGCGCACGAACGCGCTCTTGCCCGTGCCCGGCGGCCCTTGCAGGCAGAGGGAGAAGCGCCGCTCGCCGCTGCTCGCGAGACGATCCGCGAGCCTCACCGGATCGGTGTCGGTCCGGATGAGCGCGGGGTCGTACCGGGCCGGCGTCCCCTGCGGCGGCTTCTCGCAAGAGAGGACCCGGGACAGGCTGCGCACGCCGCGGCGCACCGCGGCCAAGTCGCCGCCGCCGAGCCGCGCGGCGGCGGTGGCCCCGGCCGCCACCCCGGGGGTCGCCTCGAACTCCCGGGCCAGCGAGAACGCATCGTCCGGCCCCGCCTCGATGCCGTGGCGTGCAAGCTGCCGCGTCCAGACCCGCGCCCTCACCTTGGGCGGCGGCAGGCGCAGCTCCAGGGCGAACATCATCCGGCGCAGGACGGCGGGATCGACCGTCCGGGCATCGTTGATGGTCCACAGGGTCGGCGCCGGCGCCTCCTCCAGCAGCCGGTTCATGAACACCTTCGAGCCGCCGCCGGCCCGGAATCCGCGAGGTCCGGGAGAGAGCAACCGCCCGAAGATCCCCAGACCCGAGAAGGAGTCCGACAGCAGGTCCTCCATTTCATCGAAGAGGAGGAGCGAGCGACGGCCCCGGGCGATCAGGCGCTGGGCGAGCCGGAGCTCTTGCAGCCTCTCGTTGCGGCTGGGCTCGTCGCCGTCATCGTCCGATTCCCCGACGCTGTGGAGATCCACCCCGAGCCGTCCGGCCAACACCTTGCAGAGCTCGGTCTTGCCGGTCCCCGGGGGACCGTACAGGAGGACGTTCACGCCCGGCGCGCCGGTCTCGAGGGCGCCTCCGAGCAACCGTTCGACGTGGTCTCGGTCTTGCCCGAGGTGGTCGAAGTCCGGCCATTCCAGCTCGCCCGGGGACGCCTCTCCCAGCAGCAGGCGGTTCACGTCGAGCCCGGATCCGCCGGGAATGGTGGCCAGGCGGTGCAGCCGGTTGACGAGCGTGAGGTCGCCGTCGTCGCTGTCGATGCACACGAGCCCCGACCGCACGAGAGGCGCATCGGCCCGGAGGCGGCCGAGGATCGCATTGGCCGATACGCCGAGGAGGGCGGACAGCACGGGTCCCTTGAGATTGAAGGGGGTGCTCCTGAAAGAATAGCGCTCGAAAACACTGTCGATCATCGACTCGATGATCGGCTGCGCCTGGTAGCGCAGCATGAGTTCCAGGATGGCGACGTCGGTTCGGGAAAGGCCCGTCGTCCTTCCAAGACACCGGAGCCGCTGCGCCGTCCGATCGCTTCGCACGGACTTCGCCGTGGAACACTTTCTCCGCAGGGCCTCTTCGAGGCGGCTCCATTGCTTCCCGGTCGGCCCGTCCGTGCAGTCTTCGAGAGCCTTGAAGTCCTCGGGGGCCAGGAGATCGTCGAGGTCCAGGCGCTTGCGGCCGAGGTTCGGCGGGAGCGTGCGGGACCGCCTCCTTTTCCCGCCGAACGCCCGAGGCGCCTTCCTTCTGCTCCCGAACACCGTGCGGCGGCCATTGGAGGCGACCCATTCGACCAGCTCCTTCGCTTCCCGGTCACGGTGGTGCAGGCACGAGGCAAGGTTCGCGAGATAGTGGACGATCAGGCGTTGTTCATAGCCGGTCAGCATGGCTCTCTCCGTGGTCGTGAGGTGTGGGTGTGGAGAGAGGCTATCGTGCCGATACGTCAGATTCGGACGTATTGCCGTGCGGCAGTCGAAATCTCGCCATCCGGTACGGCCGGCGCGCGGTGACGGTTTCACGTTGGACGCTCGCGAGCAGGGCGCTCGTGAGGCGGAGACGTTGACGGTTCCGACGGGTTCGCATGGCGAACCGGTCACGGCTCCCGGCACGCCCCGAAGGACCGCGACCGCAAGCCGTACTCAGGGGTCAGCGCGTGGCGCGGGAACCCCCGAGTACACGCCGTGCGCGACGTCGACACGATGCCGAGGTTCTGGTCCGTGGCCGCGGTCGATGCAATGCTCACGTTGGCCGTGGGGGCAGGGCGATGGACCGGACGGATCATCCTGGCGACGCCCGGGATCACTCCGCTGCAACGGAATCCTGTAGGATTCTCGCCACCCGTCCGCCGGACCGTGGAGCCTGGGGTCGGCGCAGCACCGGCCAGGGATCGATAGCCATGTTTCAACGAATCAGCATCCGCAACTATCGGGGATTCAACGACGTCACGGTGGACAACCTGGGCCGGATCAACTTGGTGGCCGGGAAGAACAATGCCGGCAAGACGGCCCTGCTCGAAGCGATCTGGCTGCTGTGTGGAGCGGCGAATCCGCGTCTGGTGCTCAACAGCCATGTCGTCCGGGGCGGGAATCCCACCGAATCGCCGAGCTGGATGGCGGAGACGTACTGGAAACCGTTCTTTCACGGATTGGACACGGGCAGATGCCCGACGGTGTCCGGCTGCCACACGTCGGTCGGCGACATGAATTTGAAGATTGCATGGGAGAAATCGCTCAAGACCGAGATTTCCCGAGCCGGAGGCAACGGCATACCGGAGAAGGGGCGCTATTCCCTCAAGTTCACGTATACCGATCCGAATGCGGGGCAGATCGAAAGCGAAGCCCGTGAGACGACCAACGAGTTCAAGTTCGAACAAAAAGATGATTACGTCCCGTTCGACTCGGCGGTTCTCAAGCCGGGAAGCGGAGACGTCCGTGACGACGCCATCCGTCTGGGACAATTGAGAAAGCAGAAGCTTGGAGACGAGTTCCTGGACGCGCTTCGCGTCATCGAACCCCGATTGCAGCACGCCGAGGACAATGCCTCCAGCGGCGTACCGATGATCCATGTGGACATTGGATTACCCGAGCTGGTGCCGTTGCCGGTCATGGGCGCCGGCATGACGCACCTTGCCCGCGTCATCCTGGCCGTCGCATCGGTCAGGAACGGCGTGGTGCTGGTGGACGAGATCGAGAACGGACTGCACCACTCGGTCCTGCCGGACGTCTGGCGGGTCGTCGGGAAGGCGGCCGAGCGGTTCAACGTGCAGATGTTCGCGACAACGCATAGCTTCGAGTGCGTGGGAGCGGCATACGAAGCGCTTGGCGCGGACGGCTTTCGACTACACCGGCTCGAAGCCGCGGGAAGCATGATCCGGCGTATCACGTACGAGCCGAGTGATGTCGAAACCGCACTCCGGCACGACATGGAGCTTCGCTGAACATGCCGCCGCCCCGGCAACTGGCGTCGGCGATCCAGCTTCTTGTCGAAGGTAACGATCAGCGCAATTTTTTCGGTGGACTCGTCGAACATATGGAGCTTCCCGATTTCCAGATCCAGAATTTCGGCGGCGTGGACGAGCTCGGTAATTTTCTGAATTTGATGGTGAAGATGCCGGGATTCCATGCCGTCAAGATGCTCGGCGTCGTTCGTGATGCGGAAACCTCGGCCGAAGGCGCGTTCCAGAGCGTGCAGTCGTCGTTGCGCAACGCCGGATTGCCCGTGCCGGAGCGGCCCGGGGAACGGGCGGGTGCCGCACCCGCGGTGAACGTGTTGATATTGCCTGGGGAGCAGAGTTCCGGAATGCTCGAAACACTGCTGTGCAGGACGTTCGCGAATACCGCCGTGGACCGTTGTATCGATGACTTCTTCAAGTGTTTTGAAGAGGCGGGGGTACGTATTCAGAATCCGGACAAGGCCCGCGCGCGTGCCTTTCTCGCGACTCGGCCGCGTCCACAGGTATCCGTGGGGGTGGCGGCAAAGAAAGGCTATTGGGGGAATCTCGACCACGACGTATTCCGTGGGATTCGCCAGTTCTTGTCATCCCTGGAGAAGGACCGCCACCGGATGGCGGATTCGGGCTGATCCTGCTCGTCGAGCGCCCGGTCAAGGTCGGCGGGCCGGGTGGCCGGGAGCAGTTACCCGCCGCGGCTCCCACAGATCCGGGCGTGCCCGATTCAGACATCCGGCTCCTCGGGCCGTGGCTTCGCTGCAAAGCGGAGGGCTCCCCACTTTGCAGCCGTTGGCTCGATCCACCCTCAAGCCCGACTTTGACACTTGTCGGTACTGAACCGCCCCGGGAATCCCGGAGACCACACTCTTCGCTTCCCGGTCACGATGGTGAAGGCACGAGGCGAGGTTCGCGAGATAGCGGACGATCAGGCGTTGTTCATAGCCGGTCAGCATGGCTCTCTCCGTGGTCGTGAGGTGTGGGTGTGGAGAGAGGCTATCGCGCCGATACGTCAGATTCGGACGTATTGCCGTGCGGCAGTCGAGAGTCCGCCATCCGGTACGGCCGGAGTGCGGTGACGGTTTCACGTGGGGCGCTCGCGAGCAGGGCGCTCGCGAGGCGAAGACGTTGACGGTTCCGACGGCTCGCATGGCGAACCGGTCACGGCTCCCGGCACGCCTCGAAGGACCAAGACCGCAAGCCGTTGACACCGGGTGCGGGTGGTGGAACCCTCCGTATTCAGGGGACTGGGTGAATTTCGGCTTGCGCCCCGACGTCAATGCATGGCTGACCGGAAACGCCGAGCGGGGATTGGCGATTGGCGAGGTTGCCGGAAGCCATTGGAACGCAGGAGCACGTAGAATCCGAGGAGAGAATCATGCCCAACGGACGCCAACCACGACGAGGACACATTTCAATAAATAAGATTATCAAGAAAACGCTCTCCGGAATCGTCAAGGCCCAGAAAGACTATGAAGCCTGGTCAGGCGGCTACTATTGGTTGTGGAACGCACCAGAGTATATGCTGACCACGTATATTGCCAAAGAAATAGGGACGATACCTGGATCGTTTTTGACACTTGAATCTAATATCCAAGAAGTCATGAAGGCCGCTGGAGGAATCGGCAGTGGCGGACTGCCTGAAGGTGTACGTCCAGACGGCAGGTCCGATATAACGCTATGGTGGCCTGATAAAAAGCCCATAGCTATTATCGAGGTAAAAAAACAAATTTCAACAGTAAAAGAAATAAAAGATGATATTCTTCGAATAAAATGCACGTTGAGAAAAAAAGCTAACACGTTTCGATTTGGGTTGTTTGCTTTTTGTATATCTCGTTGGGACAGAGGAGAAGATGGAGAGCAAGCCAAGTCGACTATCGAGGGTCGGCTTGGAAGAATAGAATCTGAAACTCGGAATATTCTTGGAACGAAATACAGTCTATCCAGACGCGATCGCAAGGTCAGAATAGTCGATGATAGTGCCTGGGTCGCTTCCGTGCTGAAAATACAACGTGCGCCATAGAAAATCATCGAACTTCAGTTGACCTACCTTGTTCGATGGCCGTTTTCGCAATGAACGCGAGGCCTCGATCCTTGTTCAGCCTCGCTCCCATCTGACCTGTCGGCGCAGGAATGCCAGGATAGTCCAACATGATCTATGTCTGCGTTTTCGACACTCCCGTGTCTGCCTCGTCGCCCACCCCCGGCTCCACCGCCTCGCACGCCACCAGCTCCCAGCCGTGGAACACCACCGCCAACCCGATGTACCGCACCAACGGGGCACGACGCCGCAGCCCTTCGTCCGCCAGGTAGCCTTTCAGTTGCTCCCGCGCCCCCCGCACCGTCTCCGCCACCACCGAGTCATCCACCCGCTCGCTTCGCTTCAGGTACTTCACCTCGATGACGTAGCCGTAAGCGATGTCCGGGTACTGCGCCACGAAGGGCTCAAGGTGCAGGTCCGCGTAGCCCTTGTTCAACTCCCGCTCCGAGTGGATGAGGAACTGACCCACCACGCTGAAGTGCGCGGCCAGGAACGCCTGCACCACCTTCTCCCCGTCGATGTAGTCGCGAATCCCCGTCTGCTCGGCGATCGCCGCCGCGATGTATTCCACCGCCGCGCGCCATTCGCCCTTGTAGGCCATGCCCCGCACCAGGCGCGAGAAGTGGTGGTGGCTCACCGAGAACACCCCCACATCCCGGTACGCCCTGCGCAGGTATCCGTACATCAGCCGCCACACCGTCTGGTTCGGGATCCCCAGCCGGACCGCGCCCCCGGACACCCCGCGGATGCTCAGCAGCCCGAAGTAGTACAGCAGGGAGAGGAAGTTCTCCGGCTCGTCGAGCTCCTCCAGAGGAAAGCTCAGGTTGATGTCGGCCTCCGCCTCCCCCTCGCCGATGAGGTGGCGCAGCAGGTCGAAGTTGCCGTTGAGCCGCCTCGCCTCCGCGCTCGCCCGCTGGTTCACCAGCAGCAGGTGGCGCAGCTTCGTGTAGTCGATGCGAATGTTGGGGTCGATGAGGTCGTCCGGCATCGGCTCGTTCGGAACGGAACCCTTCAGGTAGTGGAGCACCATGTCGGTGTTGTAGAGGTCGCCGGGGGCGTTCTTGGCGAAGCGGTAGCCGTTGTACCACTCGCGCATCACGTCCAGGGCCGCATCCACGTCCTGGTTGAACGCGCCTCGGTCGCGGTAGAGCTCCAGCAGGCTGCGGACCTCCGGCTCGGTGAAGCCGAGCATGTCGTTGAACTTCGGACTGAGGGTGATGTTGCGACCGATGTTGAAGCCGCTGGTGACGTCGTCCATGGTGATGGGCGAGACGCCGGTGATGAACAGGCGTTCGAGGCCGCCGCCCGCCTCGCCGGTCCCGGCCTTCAGGGCGGCGAAGAAGTTGCGGTAGAAGCCGCCGCCGTGGGTGAGGGACTCGTAGGCTGCCTGCCCCCGGTGCACCAGCACCGTGTTGGCGAAGTTGTCGTACTCGTCGATGAGCATGTACAGCGGGATGCCGTGCTCGCCGGCGTATGCGAACAGCGCGTTGAGCTTCAAGTCGATGGCAGGGCGCGAGAGGATGTGCCGGCGCGCCTCTTCGGGGAACAAGTCCGCATTGCGTTCCAGCGCGCCTTGGAGCTTGACGTCGCAATAGTCCTCGAAGCGTTCCTCCAGGGTCTCCAGCTTGTCGTTGAAGGCGGAGAAGTCGAAGCGCACGGTGACGTAGCGACCGCGCTCGGCGGTGGGCTCTCGCCCGACGTCGGTGCCGCCGAACAGGTCCTCGAACTCGTGCGCCCAGTGCCGCCCGTAGTAGCACTCCAGCAGCGCCAGCCAGCAGGACTTGCCGAAACGCCGGGGGCGGATGAAGAAGACGTAGCGCTCGTCTTCGAGCGGGCGCAGGTAACGGGTCTTGTCCACGTACAGCCAGCCGTTCACCCGGATGCGCCGGAAGGACATCTCGCCGTAGGGGATGCGCGGCCAGGGGGTGGTCACCGCCACTCCCAGCCAAGCCACGACCGGGCTTGCGGCCCGCTCTCCGGCCGCCGCCGGGATGGTTCGTCTCGAACCGGCATGGTCAGGTCACGCCTCCCCGGAAACACTCGTCGAGCGCGTGCAGGCACGCGGCGGCCGGCCGGTCGAAGTATACGCCGTGGCTCATGCCGGCGGCGGGATCGATTCCGCGCACGAAGAGGTAGAAGGCCCCGCCGACGTGGCGCTCGTAGTCGTATCCGGGCAGGCGGGTCGCGAGATAGCGGTGCAGCGCGACGAGGTAGATGAGGTACTGGAGCGGGTAGCCGCCCGCGCGGACCGCTTCGGCGAGCGCCTCCGGCCCATAGTCGGCGGGGGTCGGGCCGAGCCAGTTCGACTTGTAGTCGAGGATGTACCAGCGCCCCGCGTGCTCGACCACCAGATCGACGTAGCCTCGCAGGAATCCGTGGATCGGCGGCAGGCGCTCTCCCGCTCCGTCCCGCGCCGGCGGGGCGAAGGGATGCGGGTAGCCGTGCTCGACGAGTCGGGCGGCAAGGCGCTCCCGATCGAGCCCCTCCACCGGGAAGTGGAACTCCAGCTCGACGAGCCGGCGGATCGCCGGATCGTCCAGGCGGAAACCGCTCGCCCCGACGGATCCGCCGCCGTCTGCTCCGTTTGAATCGACTCCCTCGCCCGATCCGGGCTCCGCATCCGAATCGGCCTCCCCGCCCGCATCGGCCTCCCACTTCGAGCCGACGCCCTTCCTCGTCCCCGCGCCCTGCCCAAGGTCGGCACTTCCTGTCGAGCCGGCGCCCCCGCCCGAATCGGCGTCCCACTTCGAGCCAGCGCCCGCCCTTGTCGGCGCGCCCTGCCCCGAATCGGCACTTCCTGTCGAGCCGGCGGCACGCCCGTCCGAACCGCCGTCCCCATCCGGGCCTCCCCCCCCCCGTTCATGGAGGCGTACCGCGCGGGTGCGCTCGACCATGGCGCGCGCGACCGGACTCCATTCCCTGCCGATCCCGAAATCTTCGAGCGTTTCGCGGCAGATCACACCGAAATCGCGCTCTTCCGGCCCGTCCCCGAACGGCTCGTCCAGCCGCTCGAAGATCCGGTGCAGGCAGCTTCCCGCCACCGGCCCCCGCGGAAAGGTGAACGCGGTGCGCCCGCGCCCTGCTCCACCCACGGCATCCGCATCTTCTCCGGTGTCATCGGCCGACGCTGCGCGCTGGTCGTGATCCGGCCGATCGACCTCGGCGTCGTCACCCTCGACCGCCGGACGGACGGAGCGGGCGGCAAACGCCTCGGCGGAGAGCGCGGTGAAGCTGGTCAACTGCCGGATGCGCCGGAGGGGACGGCCCGGCTCGCGCGCCGCGAGCGCAGGGAGCGGGCTTGCGGGAAGCCCGAGCGCGTGGACCGGAGGAGGATCCGGATCGAGCACGGTGACCGAGATCGCGTCCGGGAAACGCCGGGCGTATGCCTCCATCTCACCGATCCAGTCCGATGCGCCCAGCCCGGTGAAACGATGGGCAACCGCTTCCAGCGCGGCGATGGGCGCGTCAGGTCCATTCGTACCCGGCTTGCCTCCGGCTCTGTGGAGCAGCCACGCCAGCGGCGCGTGCCCGGCGCCGCTCACCTGTCCCCACGTGACCACGCACCGGTACCTGGCCCGCGTGAGCGCGACGTACAGGAGGCGTACCGATTCGGAGAACTCCTCGATCCAGGCGATGGATACGGCATGTTCGTCCGGGTCGAGGTCGAGTATTTCCCGGTAGTCCTGCTCCGCGTCCAGGTGGTAGGTCGCGTCCACCGTCCCGGCGCCGCGCTCCGGACCCCGCGCGTCCCAGGCGAAGGGGCAGAACACCACGGGGAATTCGAGCCCCTTCGCCCCGTGGACGGTCAGGACCCTGACGAGCTGCTCGTCGCTCTCCAGCCGGAGCAAGGCGCTCTCGGAGGGGCGGTCGGATCCTCTCCGGCGGTGGCTCAGCCAGGCGGCGAGCCCGGCCGGCGAGAAACGCTCCCGCGTCTCCGCCTCCTGCAGGAGCTCGGCGAGATGCCGGAAATTCGTCAGCCGGCGCGCCCCGTCCCGATGGCCGAGGAGATGCCGTGCGCCGCCTTCTCTTTCGAGCAGTCGCAGCAGGACCGCGCCGATGCCCCTCGATTCCCACTCCGAACGCCAGTCCGCGAGCCGCTCCGTCCAACGCATCCAGACCCCTTCGTCGTCGTCCAGGGCCAGAAGCGCGCGGGCGTCGAATCCGAACGGATCCCCGGCGAGGGCGCCCCGAGTCCCAGCCTCCCGCCCCGGCTCGACCAGGGCCCACAGAAGGCGCTCGATCTGCTCCGCCTCGCGCGTGTCGAACACGCTGCCGTCGTCGATCTCGACACTGCGCACCCCGCGCTCGCGCAACGCCTCCGCGACCAGCCGGCCCTGCTCGCGGGTGCGGACCAGCACCGCGACGTCCGCGCCGGTGAGCGGTTCGCCCTCGATCGTGGCCTTGCCGTGCGCGGCGAGCTCGAGGAGACGGACGATCTCGTGCGCGACCGCACCCACGGCGACCGGGCGCACGCTCTCCTTGGTCCGAAGCTTGCCGTCCTCCAAGCGGGACAGAAGCCGGAACCGGAGCGGGGCGCCGCCGTCGTCGGGCGCGGTCCGCAGGGGGTTGCCGGCATCGCGGGCCGCGGCCACCGGGCGGTATTCGATCTCGGGCGCAACGAACGGGACGGCTCCCGCGAACACCACGTTCACCCCCTCGACGAGGGCGGGGACGGAGCGCCAGTTGGATTCGAGATGGAGGCGCTCGCGGGCCGTGCGCCGGGCCGCGAGGTAGGCGAACACGTCCGCACCACGGAACCGGTAGATGGACTGCTTCGGATCGCCCACCACGATGAAGGTGGGCCGGGGCACCGGCCCGGCATCGGTGGAGCCGGCCTCCGTCCCGCCGCCGGAAGCCTCTCCTCCGGCCCCGTCCTCTCCCTCGCCGTAAATCCGCGCGAAGATACGCGCCTGCAGCGGATCGGTGTCCTGGTACTCGTCGATGAGGGCGCACGGGAATTCACGGCGGATACGGGCCGCGAGACGTGCCCCGTCCGCGCCGTCGAGCGCACGGTGGAGCTCGATCAGCAGGTCGTCGTAGCCGAGGCGCCGGTCCTCGCGGATCCGGCGCCGGATCGTTTCACGGACCTCGGCCAGCACTTCCCGGCGCGCCCACCGGAGCCACCGGTCGAACACCGAGCGGAGCTCCCGGGAGGCTTCCTCCAGACGGTCGAGCGCGTCGAACAGAGGGGTCTCGGGGACGGCGCGGCCCTTCCTGCACATCCCGGACAAGCGTTCCCTGCCGCAGCGGCCGGCGGCGCCCTCCTCAGGCAGGCCGGGCGCAGGTGCGGCGAACATCGCATCGAGGCGCTGCAAGTCGGCTTCGATCTTCGGGCGGCGGTAACGGCCACGGTTGAGCCAGTCCCCTTCCAGGAGCTCGGCCCGGAACGTCTCCCGGTGCTGCAACCACACCTCCCGCACCCCGTCGAGCTCGCCGCGCCATCGCGCCTCCCATTCTTCGGGCGTTCCCGGTGGAGGCTCGCCCCCCACGACGGTGATCCCGACCTTCGAGCGCCGGGTCGATGCCCATTCGGCGATCCCGCGCGGGAGGAACCCGCTCTCCATCGCGTGGCGCACCAGCAGCGTCGAGGCGGGATACAGCCGCCGGCGCCAGAAATCCTGCACCGCGCCGGCGACCATCTCCCCGTTTCCGCCGCTGACTTCGAACCCGAAGGGGAACCCGCTCTCGAACGCGAGGTCGGCCAGCACCCGCTGGCAGAAGCCGTGGATGGTGTACACGCCCGCGCGGTCGACGTCGTGCATGGCGGCCTCCAGCCGCCGGGCCGCTCCGGCGAGCCCGATCCCGCCCGCGCGTTCCCAGCGGGCCAGCAGCTCCTGCGCCTGGGGGTCCGCCTCCGGCGCCTGGGCGGACGGCGCGCCGCCCCGCGTCCGGGTGGAGCGTTCGGGGCCTGCCCCGTTCGGAGAAGTGGCCAGCGCCGGAGGAGTGTCTGCCTCCCGCACTCGGGAAGTCGCGGGGACCGCGGGTTCATTCGGGAGGGTGGCAGGCTCCGCTTCTCGTATCCGGAGGTCCGTTCCCGTGGTGCGCGTCTTCACCGCGTCGAGAACGGCTCCGAGGGTGCGCCGGATCCGGTCCCGAAGCTCCGCGGTGGCCGCCCGGGTGAAGGTGACGACGAGGATCCGATCGAGTCCCCGGCCTTCCTCCACCACGAGGCGGGCCACCAGGGTGGTGAGGGCGTGGGTCTTGCCGGTCCCCGCGCTGGCCTCGATGAACATCGTTCCGCCGTCGCCGAGCGGGAGGTCGGCCGGCGTAGGGCCGTGGCCGGCTGCATCGCTCGATCTTCTTGCGGTCTTTGCGGTCACCGCATCACCTCCCGGCCCCGGCGACGAGCGGCACGAGCAGCGCCTTCGCGAGGTCCTCGAACTCGCCGGCCAATGGATCGGGGCCGTCGTGGATCAGGCCGAGATACGGATCGAGCCGCTCTCCTCGCCGATACCGGCTCCCGAACCAGGCGTCATGGGCCTTTGCCCGGGCAATCTCCAACGCTCCGATACCATCGTCCCCGGCCCGCGCGACGGCCTTCGCGTATGCAAGGGATGCCTCCGGGAAGAAGGGGAGCGGCGATCCCAGGCCCTGCCACCAGGCGCGCAGCCAGCGTTCGAGCTGCTCCCCCGCGCGGTCGGGAGGCGGAAGCTCGGCCGACGTCCACGAGCCTCTTTCCAGAGAGACGGCGACCGCCCCCACCGGCTCGTGGCCTGCCGCCGCCCAGGCGAGTTGCCGCAACCCGATCTCGATCCGGTCCCGGGCGCGCAGACTTCCGAGCCGCCACCAGACCATCCTGACCGGCCCCAGCGTTCCCGATCCGGCGCCGCCCGACATGGCGCCGCCCGATCCGGCCTTTCCCGGCTCGCTTCCTTCCGGCCCGATATGGCCGACCGCGCCCGTGATCCGGAATCCGCCGAGCTCGAAATCCACCTCGCGGGGTGGGGCTTCAAGCGCCGCACGGTACCGGGCGAGCCGCTGTTCAAGCTGCTCCGCCTCCTCCCGAGCGCGTTCATGAGCGATATGGCCGAGGCCCGCGTGCGGCAGCCGCCCGCGGCCTCGCAGAAGCGCCGCGGTTCGTTCCGGCGGCGCCCCGGCCCGCACCTGCTCCCACGTCTCCGACCGGAGCCGGTAGCGTTCGAGGCCGTCGATCTCGAAAGGCTCTTCCTCGTCGAGCGCGGCATCGCCGGACTCGAGCCGTGCGCCGAGCCGTTCTCGGAGGAAGAAGCGGGCGGGGTTGGCGAAGAACGCGACCAGATCGGCGAGAGCGATGCAGCGCCGGGATTCCTCCGGATCGGGCGGCGCCACCGCGAAGCGTCCCGGAGCGCCGACGCCCTCTCCCCCCGCCCGCATCGCTTTCGCCGCCTCGCACATCCCCCGGGAATAGCTGAACAAATCCTCGCCGTCGGGCGAGCCGCCACCCGGCGAGCCGTTGCCCGCCGTCCCTTCCGGCGCGTGGCCCGCCACGCCGCCCACCGCCCTGCCTGCCGCCCTGCCTGCCGCCCCGCCTCCCATTCCGTTCCCGGCGCCGGTCGCGGCCCTCGTGCCGGCCGCGAAGTAACGCGGGCTGAACGGCTGCAAGGGATGCCGGGTCTCGACCGCCGCCCCCGGAAACCGGCGGCCGAGATAGTCCTTCAGCTCATCCACCGGCACGGACGGCGGGATCGGGGCGTCGTCCCGCGGACCGCGCCCGGCAAAGGTCACGAGAAAACAGCGGCGGGCCGCGAGGAGCGCTTCCAGGAACGCGAACCGGTCCTCGTGCCGGACGTCGCGATCCCCCCGGCGGACGGGGCCGGCCGCGACGAGGTCGAACGAGGGGGCCGGATCCAGTCGGGGGAATGCGCCGTCGTTCATGCCGATCAGGCACACGATCCCGGCCGGATAGATCCGGCCCGCGCCGAGGCTGGCCACCGTCACCCCGTCCGCGAGCCGTGCGGGCTCGCGGACGGTCTCGCACGCGCGCTCGCGCAGCACGTCGAGCACGACCTCGAACGGCACCGGCGATTCGGCGTGCTCCGCCTCACGCTCGAAGCCCCGGATCAGCGCCCGCACCGCGCCGACTTCGTCCGCCAGCTCGCCGGCGGACGGACGACCACCTGCGTGACCGATGCGACCGGTACCGTCGTTCCGGCCGGAGCCGCCGGCTCCCCCCGCGCCGCGCGCCGCTCCCGAGCCGTCCGGGAAGAAATCACGGACCACCGCCCGCAGCTCCGCGGCCCACCGCGCCGGCCGGCGCTCTCCCGCGAGTCGATCGCGAAGCCCGAAGATCCCTTCACAGTACGAGACGAAGCCCCCCAGAAGCCCCCCGTCCACCTCGCCGGTGCCGATCCCGTCCGCCCCGAACGAACAGGGCGCCAGCCCGGCGACCAGCACGTCCGTCCCTTCCATCGCGTAGCCCAGGAGAAGCCGGCGCAGGCCCTGCCGCCAGGTGTGGCCGGGCGTCTCCGGCAGTCCTTCCTCGCCCCGATGCGTCTCGTCCACTCCCCATCGGATCCCGGCCTCCCGCACCAGGGCGCGGACAGCGGCAAGGTCGGATTCTTCGATCCCGAACCGGGTCCGGACCGCCGGCGCCGCCAGCGGCGCGAGCATCGACTCGGCGCCGTGCCGTGACCGCGGCAGGGCCAGCAGGTCGAGAAACGCGCGCAGGGTGCGCGACGCGCCTTCTACGCGCGCGACGTTGCAGGGGATGCGCCCGGCCGCTCCGAAGACGGCCTCGACGGCGGGTCCGTAGACCGCGAGGTTCGGGGTCAGCACGAGGACGTCCGCGGGCTCGAGATCCGTGTGGGTGTCGAAGAGGGCGAGCAGCAGGTCGTGCAGGACCTCGGCCTCGCGCACCGGGGAATGGCAGACGTGGATCCGGATCGAGTCGTCAGCCGGCGGCGACTGCCCCTGCCCTCCTTCCTGCGCCCCGACAGGTGGGACGTGCGCCGATGCGGCTTCGACCGGCAGGCCGGCGGATGGGACGTGCGCCGGTGCGGCTTCGACCGGCAGGTCGGCAGGTGGGACGTGCGCCGATGCGGCTTCGACCGACAGGCCGGTGGATGGGACGTGCGCCGATGCGGCTTCGACCGGCAGGCCGGCGGATGGGACGTGCGCCGATGCGGCTTCGACCGACAGGCCGGTGGATGGGGCGTGCGCCGGTGCGGCTTCGACCGGCAGGCCGGCGGATGGGACATGCGCCGACGGCGGCCCTTCCGGCACACCGGCGGATGACGTTCTCTCCGAAGACGTCTCGGCCGGCGCATCTGCCGCCGGCCCTTGCAATGGCGCGTCTTCCGGCGCTGCCGCCTCGATCTGCGCCGCCTCGCTCGCGAGCCGGAGATCGAGGATGTCCTGCTGCACCGCGGCGAGCCGGCAGGCGCCGTCCAGCGGGACGAAATGCTCCTCCCACTCCACGCTCTCACCCTCGACGAGGGCGTCGAACGTATCGCGCCCTGCCCTTCCCCACGCCGCGAGCAGCTCGTTGCCCTCGGTAAAGTAGCCCGCATCGGGGTCGCCGCCTCCGTCCCGGCGGGCGACCTCGCGCCGCGAGCGGATGTCGCCCCAGTACTCCCGGCACGGGACGAGCATGAACAGGTGGATCTCGATCCCCTCCGCAGCACGGCGCAGCACGTCGAGGTACGAAGGCGACAGGGAGGACACCGCGAAGAAGGCCGCGCGCCGGGGCCAGCCGGACGGCCGGGCGTCGGACCCGATACGCTCGTGGAAGGCGTCGATGGCCGCGACCCAGTGGGCGGCTGCGGTTCCCCGCCCTTCTCCGACCAGACGCCGCCACAACCGCGCCTGCCAGTGCGGGACCGCCCCGCGGTCCCATTCCCGGATCCAGTCCGGGCGGTAGAGCAGGCAGCGGTCGAAGACCCGGGCGAGGCGATCCGCGAGCTCGAAGCGCTTGCGCGGGTCCCCGTCCCCGAGGTAGCCCCGCACCGCGCGCGCCTCCGGCCCCTCCGCCAGCTCCGGCAACACGTCGTGGATACGCCACCGCAGCCGCTCCGGGGCATACGTCCGGTCCCCGGAAAGATCCGGATCCGCGTCACGCATGATCGACCAGGCGAACTCGGCGGGCAGCTCGAAGCGGACGTTGGCCGCGATGCCGAGCCCGCGCGCGAGCTCCAGCGAGAGCCAGCGCCCGATGGTCGGATGCTGCACGACGATCCGCTCCGGCGCGAAAGGATCGCCGGGGTCCGCGCGCATGAGGCGCGCGAGCTCGGCCGCCAGCGCCTCCATCCGGTTCGAATGATGGAGTCGCACCCCCGTCATCTCATGCCGACCCCCGACCGGGACGACCATGCGCCGGGCGCGAACCCATGCAGGTACCTGCTGCCGGCGGCGTGATCGCGGCGTTTGCCCAATCCGGCGGCGGCGCCGGTCATCGTTCGGCGGGCGTCGGTCATCCTTCGGTGGACGCCGGTCCGCGGACGGCGTCGGCGACGCGGAGGATCGCGGCGAGGCTTCGCTCCACGTCGTCGTCGGTGGTCGCCCACGAGGAGACGCTGATGCGCATCGCGGCGCGGCCGTTCCACTGCGTCCCCCCGCACCAGCAGGTGCCCTCGCGCTGCACGCCGCGGATCACTTCGGTGGTGGCCCGATCGTCCCCGAACGCGACGAGCACCTGGTTGAGCACCACGTCGTTGAGGATCTCGCAGCCGGCGTCACGCAGTCCGGCCGCGAACCGCCGAGCCTGACGGCAATTGCGCTCCACGAGCTCCTCGAGGCCGTCACGGCCCAGCGACGCCACCGCCGCCCAGACTTCCAGGCCGCGCATGCGGCGGCTGGTCTCCGGCGTGAACTCGAACGGATCCCGGCTCGCCCGATCGGGGAGGTAGTCCGCCTGCACCGACATCGCGCCGCGCAGCATCCCGGCGTCGCGTACGATGGCGAGGCCGCTGTCGTAGGGGACGTTGAGCCACTTGTGCGCGTCGGTCGCCCACGAGTCGGCGCGCTCCACCCCGGCCGCCAGCTCCGCGAGCCGGCCCGAGGCCCTCGCCCACAGGCCGAAGGCGCCGTCCACGTGCACCCGGACGTCGCCGGCGCGCACCGCGTCGCACACCTCGCCCACCGGATCGAACGCCCCGCTGTTCACGTTCCCCGCCTGGGTGCAGACGATCGCGGGACCGGTCAGGATGGGAAGCGCATCCACGCGCATTCGACCCTGCTCGTCGGCCGGCACCCGGACGACCCGCTCGCGCCCCAGTCCAATCATGCCCAGCGCCTTGAACAACGTGGCGTGGGCCTGCTCGCCGACCACGACGGTGATCCTGGGCGCCGTGCCGAGCCCATCCCGATCGACGTCGTGGCCGTGCGCGAGCAACACCGCGCGCCGGGCCGCCGCGAGCGCGGTGAAGTTGGCCATCGTCGCGCCGGTGACGAACGCGGCTCCCGCGTCCGCCGGCAAGCCGAGGATCTCGAGCACCCACCGCATCGCCACCCGCTCGACGGCGGCGCCGGTGGGCGAGCTCACCTCGCTGAAGGCGTTCTGGTCCCACGCCGCCGCGAGCCAGCTCGCGGCCAGCGACGCCGGCAGAACGCCGCCGGTGACGAAGCCGAAGTACCGCGGACCGGCGCTCGCCACCACCCCCTGACCACCGATCTCGTCCAGCCGCGCGAGGATCTCCGAAGCGGGCATCCCGTTGCGCGGCAGAGCGCCGCCGAGCGCCGGCACGAGCTCGCCCGCATCGCGGGACGCGGCGACGTGGCGCCCGGGGAGGGATTCGAGGAAGCGTCCCGCGCGCCGTGCCGTCTCCGTCAACAGCTCTCGCACCTCGCTCATCCCGTACCGCCTCCCGTTGCGCGCTTGCTCATCACGGTGTGGGCGGGATTCAGCCGGCCTCGCACATCGCCCATGCCGCGCCGCCTCCCGTTGCCCGCTTGTCCATCACGGTGTGGGCGCGATTCAGCCGGCTTCGCACATCGTTCATCCCGTACCGCCTCCCGTTGTCCGCTTGCTCATCACGGTGTGGGCGGGATCCAGCCGGCCTCGCACATCGCCCATGCCGCGCCGCCTCCCGTTGCCCGCTTGTCCATCACGGTGTGGGCGCGATTCAGCCGGCTTCGCACATCGTTCATCCTGCACCGGCTCCCGTTGCCCGTGGCCCGGCGGCGTGCCTCCCGATCCCGGGAGCGCGGCGCCCGGCGGTCATCGCATCAGCGCAGCATACCCCGCGAACACCAGTCCTGCCGCGAGCACCATGATCGTGCAGAACGCCGCGTTCCAGCGCGGGAACACCCAGCTCGAGACGCCGCAACGCGCCGCCAGCACCAGGTTGATGCCGGAATACGGACCCGCAACCGAGCCGACGCCCCATCCGATGACGCATACCGCCGCCAGCAGGGTCGGATCCGGTGACGCCGGCAAGCTCACCGCGACGAGCGTGGTGACCGATACCAGCGGGTGCACGCCGGCCGCCGCGAGGACCACGATGCCGGCGAGGGCCGCGGTGGCGGTCGCGGGGGTAAGGGTGAACGCCGGCATCAGGGAAGGATACGCGGAGACCAGGGCGGTGAGCCCTCCTCCCAGCACTCCGGCGGCAAGGAAGAGGGTCAACTCGCCGCTCATGCCGGGAAGCTCGGTCACCGTGAAGCGCGCCACCGTCCGGAACGCGCCGGCGGCGCCGGACTGCGCCAAGAGCGCCGCGGCGGCGTGCAGCGGCGCCAGCAGCGCGACCACCAGCAGCACCGACAGCGACGGCCATGTCCAGTGCACGGCCGCCACCGAGCCGAGCAGGGTGACCGGCAGCCACAGACCATCGGCGCGAAAGGGATAGCCCTGGAACCGCGCGATCGCCTCCCCTTCCTCGAAACGGCCGAGGAGGGCGATGACCAGGAAGCCCACGCAGGCGAGCGCGATTCCGGCCAGCACCAGCACCGGGAAGCGCACCCCCGGCACGAGACCCAACGCAAGGGCCACCCCACCGATGAACGGCGAGTAGTAGGCAACCATCGAGTACGAGCGGCCGAGCATCACGACCTCGCGGCGGGTGAGCGGCGAGGACCGGGCGATCCGATCCGCGAACACCACCAGAGCCGAGATGTTGATGACCGCGCCGAACAGGTGCACTCCGGCCATCGTGCGCAGGTACGCGCCGGCGCCCCGCGGCGCGGCGGAGCCGTTTCCGCCTCCGACCCCGGCGCGATAGACGAGGCGGAGAAACGCGGTCCCGGCGAGCAGGGTGAGGATCGGCAGCGAGCGTCCTGCCACGTCACCCCATTCGACCGCGGCGCCGCGCGCGGCGACCGCCGCGATGCAGGCCAGGCCGAGCCCGAGCATCGCCCCGATCTGGATCCTGGCTCGGCGCGGCAACCGGCCCCACACCGCGCACCCCGCGACCCAGGCCGCCAGCACTCCGATCTCCCGCGGAACCACCGGCGCCAACCCGTGCGTGATCGACGCCACCAGCATCACGCCGATCATCAGTCCGGGAAACGCATCTCGGCGGACCAGCGCCGCCCCGAGCCCCGATGAGCGTGGCTCCGCCAACCGCCGGATCCTCCCTTGCGCGGAATTGCGGGTACTTCAGTCAGCGCCGTGGGCGGGCAACTGTGTCGTGCCATTCAAGATGGGCGTGGTGGGCGACCGATCGAAGCACAGAATCCTTACGGCCCGCGATGCACTCCGGGCTGGTTCGCATCCGTCATGAGCTGCATTCCTTCGTCGAACGTTGGTTGAAAGTCGGATTCGGACCCCTGAAGATTCATCCTGTGCGATCGGCTCCGAGCCCCGCCCGGCGTTCCGTAGCCCGGATTCTACCCGGCTGAGCACCGGGACGAACGCATCCACGAATGCCCCGAAGGCTCTCCATCCGGGAGCTCGTGGCCGGTCACCGGAGAGAACGATGGTTCAGCATCCGCACGACGCAAGGCCCGCGGTCACGCCGCAACGCCCTGCCCGGAGCGGCCCCGAGGGCGGGACCTGCCGCCTCCCTCTCGGTCGCGTGACGCCGCAACGCCCTGCACCGGACCGAACCGGGAGCTCGCCGGTCGCACCAATCCGCGTCTCCGGCGGTGAGGCAGGATCCGGCGGTTCTCCGGTGGCGCCCGTCCGCGTCTCCGGCGATGAGTCAGGACCCGGCGGTTCGCCGGTGGCGCCGGCCCGCGCCTCCGGTCTTGGAGCCCGAACCGGAACCGCGGCCGGCGGACGATTCGTTCCGGGCACGTCGCCGATCGACCGCCGGCTCAGCGTGGCGCCGATGATGGACTGCACGGATCGGCACTTCCGCTACCTGGTCCGCCTCGTCACCCGGCATACGCTGCTCTACACCGAGATGGTGACGAGTGCGGCGCTCGTGCACGGACGGCGCGAACACCTGCTCGACTTCTCGGAAGAAGAGCACCCCATCGCCCTTCAGCTCGGCGGCAGCGACCCCGCGGCGCTTGCCCGGTGCGCCCGCTTCGCGGCGGATCGCGGATTCGACGAGATCAACCTGAACGTCGGCTGCCCCAGCGATCGTGTGCGCAACGGGCGGTTCGGCGCCTGCCTGATGGCGGAACCCGAGGTGGTGGCGCGCTGCGTGGAGACCATGGCGTCGGCCGGCGGCCTCCCGGTGACGGTGAAGACACGCATCGGCATCGATGACCGCGACCGCTACGAGGATCTCCGCGGATTCGTCGAAACCGTCGCCGCGGCGGGCTGCCGGACGATCATCATCCATGCCCGCAAGGCGTGGCTCTCCGGCTTGAGCCCGAAGGAGAACCGGGAGATCCCACCGCTTCGTTACGACGTGGTGTACCGGCTGAAGGCGGACTTCCCCGATCTGGAGGTCATCGTCAACGGCGGCATCACCTCACTCGACGAGGTCGCCGCCCACAATCGGCGGGTCGACGGCGCCATGATGGGACGCGAGGCGTACCGCAACCCCTTCGTGCTCGCGGACGCGGACCGCCGGATGTTCGGCGCCGGCACGGCCACGGCGCCGGACCGACAGGAAGTCGCCGGGCGCATGCTCGCGTACGCGCACCGGGCGGTCGAACGCGGCGCGCGCCTGCACCACGTCACGCGCCACATGCTCGGGCTGTTCCACGCCACGAGCGGAGCGCGCCGCTGGCGGCGGCATTTGAGCACCGAGGCCGCGTGCCGCAACGACGCGGCGGTCATCGCCGAGGCGCTGCGGCAAGTCGACGGCTGAGCCCGCGGGTCGCGGGCGGAGAACCGCCTCGCTCGAACCGCCGGAACGAGCGTCGTGTTCCGCAAGTTGGAGTCGAGGAAGACCTCACCCGGCGCGCCATCGCCGGGGACGAGGACGCGGAACGCTTCGACGCCCTGCATGCGCCGGCCGCCGGCGAGGGAGAAGACCTGCCCGCCCTGTTTCTCGGTACGGCGGGGACGGCGAGGCCGGGACGGCCGGTACCGGCAGCGCGGCTGGCGCGGCTCGTGCGATCGACAGGGCCAAGGCAGCCGGACCGCCGTCCCTGTCCCCATCACTCTTCGTGAGCGACCTCGCCTGCTGCGAAAATGTCGGCAATTCCCGCCAGGCCCGAAAACGTCCATTGAACCATCAAGACCGGACGCACGGACGGTAGAGACGACCGCGAAATCCCGATGGCACGACCGTGGCCGGAACGTTGACGGGAATTGCCGGCGCGTGCAGCAGGACCGTGGATACGCGCCGGAAAGCCGCTACACTCCCGCACCACCCTTGCCGCCGGCCGAGATGTCCGCGCTCCGATCCTCGCACCTCTACCCCGTCGTCCGCCTCTTCGCGTCGCTCCTGCTCATGGCCATCGCGGGCTCGGCGATGTACGCCGCGATCCTCGTCCTCGAGCCTGCCGCGGCGGAGTTCGGCACCGGCCGAGGCGCGGGCTCCATGCCGTACACCCTGTTCATGATCGGCTTCGGCGTCGGCGGGGTCATGATGGGGCGGCTCTCCGATCGCTTCGGGATCGTCGCCCCCACGCTGCTCGCAAGCCTCTGCCTCCCCGCGGGACTGCTGTTCGCGGCCCGCGCCACCGAGCTATGGCACTTCAGCCTCTCTCTCGGGGTCCTGTGCGGGCTGTTCGGCATGGCCGCGACCTTCGCGCCGGTGGCTTCGGACATCTCCCACTGGTTT
The DNA here is from genome assembly GCA_958295465.1 of uncultured Gammaproteobacteria bacterium. GTDB lineage: Bacteria > Pseudomonadota > Gammaproteobacteria > HK1 > HK1 > HK1. The sequence goes on along the minus strand of OY282353.1, from coordinate 3,008,538 downwards.
ACCGCGCGCCGCGGCCTCGCAGTCGGGATCGTGATCAGCGGCACCTACGTCGCGGGCGCGGTATGGCCGCCGGTGTTGCAGCATTTCATCGACACGTACGGCTGGCGGGCCACGTTCCACGGGTTGGGAAACCTGACCCTGTTCACGATGCTGCCCCTCTGCATCGTGCTCTACCGGCCCGCGATCCTCGATCACGGGGACGGCCTCGCGAGAAGAGGCGGGACCCGCCGCCGCCCGCTCGGATTCTCCGGTCGTTCGCTGCAGGGACTGCTGTGCATCGCGGGGGTGGGCTGTTGCGCGGCGATGGCGATGCCCCAGGTGCACGTCGTCCCGCTCACGATCGATCTGGGATTCGACGCGGCGCACGGCGCACGCATGCTCGCGCTCATGCTCGGGTTCGGGGTGGTGAGCCGGCTGGTGTCGGGCTGGCTCTCCGACCGCATCGGCGGGCTGAAGACCCTGCTGCTCGGCTCGATGCTGCAAGGGCTGGTGATCTTCGCGTACCTGTTCGCCGGCGGGCTCACGACCCTGTACGTCCTCGCCGTCGCCTTCGGCCTCTCGCAGGGAGGCATCGTGCCGTCCTACACGATGATCATCCGCGCCCTCTTCCCCGCCGGGGAGGCGGGTTGGCGGATCGGCATGACGATGCTGTTCACGGTCTGCGGGATGGCCCTCGGCGGCTGGCTCGCCGGCGCCCTCTACGATCTCACCGGCGACTACACCGCCTCGATCCTCGCCGCGCTCGGCTTCAACGTCCTGAACCTCGGGGTCGCGGCATGGCTGCTGGCATGCGACCGGGAGCCGCCGGTCGGCGCGGCGGTGGCTCGACCGGCGTGAGCCGGCGCCGGTGTCGGTCGGGGTGAGCGTGGGTTGCACCCGAATACGCGCCGTTCCGGCCCGAGGAGACGGGCCATGTGCCTGTCCGGCATCCATTTTTCGTTGCTGTGTAGCAGATCCGGATTCTGGGCGCACGAAGACGAGGAACAGCGGGGAGCTGTCCAGGTGACGAGGGTGTTGCGCCGTTGCAGCGAAGGCGGCGGTGTGGGCTGCCCGCGTCCCCGAGCCGCGCAGTGCCGGGGCGAGGCGAAGACGTCGAGGTTGGGGCCCGGTTCGATGAGAATGGCGCTGGCGGAGCGACGGTCGATCCCGGGGATGGTCTGAAGCCACTCGACCGTGTCGGCGAACTCGGCCCGCCCTTCCATATGGGACTGGACTCCGTCCGGCGGGCTGCATCCTGAGCGAAGTCAGCGCTCCCGGGACGCTCTACCCGTTCCATGGCGGGCGGGGTGTGCAAGCCGCCGATCATGGGGGTTTTGACGTGCATCCGATTTCACGCGCCCGTTTGAAATCCATCCCGTGATGAACCAGACTCACGGGTCCAGGCTCATCGACGTCGAGGCGTACCCGGAACGTGGTGTGTTCCTGACCTGTGAGACCCCGTGCGATGTCCTCGAGCCACGATGACCTGACATGCGCGGTGCAGGGGCCGGACGGCATCCTGGACCAGGCGGCGGTGGTCCTGCGGCGGAAGCTCGCCGCCAACCCGCACGATGTGAAGGCGCTGCTCCGGCTCGGCGACGTCCATCGCTGCCGAGGGGAGCTTGCCGCGTCGCTCGATACGTACAGGCGCTTGCAGGCGCTGGAACCCGGCCATGTGACCGCGGCGTGGCTGGTGTCCATCCTGAACGGCGACGGGACGCCGGATCGCCCGCTCCCGGGGGACCGGCCCGTACCGTTCGTACGGATGACGGATTTCCTGACGCCGGCACAGCAAGGGCTGCTGTTTCCGCTACTGGCCGGGCGCGAACGATTCCGTCCGGCGCAGGTGGGAAAGACCGTCGTGGATCGCGCGACCCGGACGGCCTTCGTGGCGGATGGCCGGATTCGTCGGGATGTCCGGTCCTGGTTCTGCCCGAAGCTCCGCGGCGTTCTGCCGCAGGTCCTGGCACGGCTGCGAACGGAGGAGATCTCCGCGCAAAGGGAGTCATACCGTATCGAACTGGACGTGACGGCGCACGTCGCCGGGGGGTTCTACAAGATCCATCGCGACGACTCCGAGGATTTCAACCTCAGGCGCAAGCTCAGCTTCGTCTATTACTTTCACCGCCGTCCCCGGCGCTTTGCCGGCGGCGATCTCCTGCTCCACGATACGGACTTCGACAACCACCTCGCGTCTCCCGTGTGGTACACGCGGATCGAGCCACTCCACAACAGCGCCGTCTTCTTCCCGAGCGCCGCCTTTCACCAGATCACCCCTGTCGAGTGCGATACACGCGATTTCGCCGACGGGCGTTTCACCGTGAACGGCTGGATCCGGGCGCGTGGCGGGAACGACGCGCGGCGCCGGACGGGCCAGGGCGACGCGGCCGGCGCGGCGGCGCCGGCCGCGTGTCCCGCGTGAAAGGGCAGCGATCGCGTGTCGGATGCGGGGCACTGGAGCGCAAGGCGCTCGCCGCAGGGTGTACGTCGGATTTATGAGATGAGCATCATGCCGCGAGAGCTCCGCGCTCCCGGAAGTCGTCGAGTCGGCGGGAACAGGCGGACGCCTCGTCCCGCCCGATACGTATCCTGCCGTCACTTGCTTCGGGACGTGACGGGCAGCGCGGCCTGCCGGCGTCCGGTTCCGGCCATGCCGGGCCGGGCGGCGCCAACGTCCCGGACTCGATTGAAGGTACGTCACCGCCACCCGGTCCGCGATTTGGCGAACGAGTCTTCGTCAGACGCCGTTGCCGACCAGGACGTCGCGTATCCGCGTCGGCTCGTCCACCGAGCGGATCGACGAACGCACCCGTTCATCGGAGAAGACACCGGCGATCGCGGCCAGGATCTCCAGGTGCTCGTCCGTCGACTCATCGGGCACGAGCAACCCGAAGACGAGGTCCACGGGCTCGTGATCGGGCGAGTCGAAGTCCACGCCTGTCCTGAGCCGCAGGAACGCCGCGAGGGTGCGGCCGAGGCCCGGCACGCGGGCATGCGGCAGGGCGCAGCCTTCCCCGAGCCCCGTCGAGCCGAGACGCTCGCGCGCCACGAGCCGGTCGAAGACGGACAACGCCGAGAGGTCCGGATCGGCGTCGGCGAACATCTCTCCCAGCACCTGGAGGGTGCGTTTCCGGCTTCCCGCCGGCACGTTGCTGCGCACCCGCTCGGGAGCGAGGATCCGATCGAGGGTTACCATTGCATTCCGCTCCCTGACCGTGGCGGGCATCCTCGCCGGCCGGTGGGCCCGGCGCGGTGCGGAGCGCCGGCGCCTCTTCCCTGCTGCGTTTCGCCCTTCACCGCGGTTCGTCCGGCGCAACGCTCGTCCAGCGCCATGCACGCCGGCTCCGGGACGATGCTGCGCACGGAATGGTGACCGGTGGAGGAGGCTGTGTCCGGCGGCGGTCAGTCGAACTGCGTCTTGATGCCGCCTTCGGCACGATGGTGATCGGTGAGCCTTTCCTTGTGCCGCCTCACCTGTCCGTCGATGCGATCGGCGAGGATGTCGATCGCGGCGTACATGTCATGATGGGATGCGTTGGCGAACAGGTCGGCGCCCGCGACGTGCAGGGCCGCCTCCGCCTTGCTGGACTGCTTCTCGACGGTGAGGATCACCCGCGCGCTGGTGACGTGGTCGAAATGGCGGGCGACGCGCCCGAGCTTTCTGGTGACGTACTCTCTCAACGTCGGGGTCACCTCGACGTGATGTCCCGTCAGGTTGATCTGCATGGAAGTCTCCTCACTGGACGACCGGGGCGCCGGATGCGGGAGCGGTCGATGCCCATCGTATCGCGGCGGAAATCGGAGAGGAAAGGAATCAAAGCGCCTTCCGCTCCGTCGAGGAAGGGATGGCCATCTCTTCGCGGTATTTGGCGACGGTGCGCCGTGCGATCCTGATCCCCTGCCCGGAGAGGATCTCCTTGAGCTTCTGATCGCTCAGGGGCCTGGCCGGGTTCTCGGATGCGATCAGCTTCCTGAGCACCGCCCGGACTGCGGTCGAGGACGCTTCCGAGCCGCTCGCGGTATGGACGTGGCTCGAGAAGAAGTACTTGAGCTCGAAGAGCCCGCGAGGCGTGTGCATGTACTTTCGCGTGGTCACCCGCGAGATCGTCGACTCGTGCATGCCGATGGTGTGTGCGACGTCGGCGAGCACCATGGGCTTCATGGCCTCCTCGCCGTGCTCGAGGAACCCCTGCTGGCGCTCGACGATGCACGTTGCCGTCTTCAGCAGCGTCTCGCCGCGGTTGAGGAGGCTCTTGATGAACCAGCGCGCCTCCTGCAGGTGGGTCTTCAGGGTGTGGTTGTCCGCGCTGTCGTCGGAGCGTCGAATGAGGTTCGCATACCGGGTGTTGATGCGCAGCCTCGGGGAAGCGTCCGGGTTCAGCTCCACCTTCCACGCGCCGTTTTCCTTGCGCACGAAGACATCGGGGATCACGTACTCCGGCGTGGAAGACTGGACCGCGGCGCCGGGGCGGGGGGAGAGGGAGCGTATCAGGTCGATGACGCACCGGAGCTCGTGCTTCCCGAGCCCGAGCGCGGCCATGAGCTGCGCATAATTCTTCGATGCAAGCGCCTGGAGATGCCCGGCCACGAGGGTGAGCGCGGCATCGCGCCACTCGGTGCCGGCGGGAAGCTGCCGCAACTGGATGGCGAGGCATTCCCCCAGGCCGCGGGCCGCGACGCCGGGCGGGTCGAGGTTCTGGATGTGCCGGAGCACCGCCTCGACCTGCTCCAGGGTCACTTCCCGGCGCCGGGGGTCGAGGCTGTCCCGGATGTCTTCGAGGGTCAGCTCGAGATAGCCGTCGTCGTTGACGGCGTCGATGAGGGCAGCGGCGATGATCCGGTCGGTGTCGCCGAGCCGCATCAGGGAGATCTGCCAGTCGAGGCGATCCTTGAGCGATTCGGTCTGCGCGCGACGGGTGATGAGGTCGGTGCCGTTGAACTCTCCGGCCGGCCCGCCGCCGTTGACGGGGACGGAGTCGTAGACGTCCTCCCATACGGTGTCGACCGGAAGCTCGCGGGGAATGTCGGCCGGGGCGACCTCGGCCTCGCCGCCGGCGCCGGGGTCGTCGTCTTCGTCCGGCTCCAGCATGAGGTTGGAGTCGAGCGCCTCCCGGACTTCGGTATGCAGCTCCATGGTGGAGAGCTGAAGCAGCCGGATGGCCTGCTGGAGCCGGGGCGTCATCGCCAGATGCTGGCCCAGCAGGAGCTGCAAGGATTGCTTCATCGATCGGACAGGATGGAACGACTCCGCTTATTGTATCAGCCTCGACGAGGCCGACGGGCCGGGCCGATCCGGCAGGCATGGCCCGTGCGGTGGCACGGGGCGGCATGGTGGAGGAGGCGGGGCGGCGGCGCGGACCCTCCCCCGGCCTGCCCCGCTCAGAGCCGGAAATGCCGGCCCAGGTACACCTCCCGGACCCGTCGATCGCCGAGCACGTCCTCGGGGGTGCCTTCTGCGATGATGGCCCCTTCGTTGACGATATATGCCCGATCGCAGATACCCAGGGTGTCCCTCACGTTGTGATCGGTGATCAGGACCCCGATCTCGTGTTCGCTCAGGTACGTGATGATCTGCTGGAGGTCCAGGATCGAGATCGGATCGACGCCCGCGAACGGCTCGTCGAGGAGCATGAACCGCGGATCCGTGGCCAGCGCCCGCGCGATCTCCACCCGGCGGCGCTCCCCTCCGGACAGGCTGTCGCCACGCTGGTCGGAGAGGTGGGTGATGTGGAACTCGCCCAGCAACGTTTCGAGGCGGTGCTCGCGATCGGCCCTGCTCAGTTTCCGCTGCGTTTCGAGGATGGCCATGATGTTCTCCCGTACCGAGAGATGGCGGAAGACGGAAGGCTCCTGCGGAAGGTAGCCGAGGCCGGCGCGGGCCCGGAGGTGCATCGGGCGATCGGTGAGATCCTCCTCGTCGAGATGCACGGTGCCGGCATCACCCGCGACGAGGCCGATGATCATGTAGAAGCTCGTCGTCTTGCCCGCGCCGTTCGGCCCGAGCAGGCCGACGATTTCTCCGCTGCGCACGGTGAGGCTCACGTCGTCGACGACGAGGCGGCTCCGGTAGCGTTTCGCGAGTCGGTGCGCGGAGAGAATGGGCATCGGTGATCCGTGCGCGGGCGCTCGTCCCGTCGACGCCGTGGACGTCGCCGGCCTACTGCGTCACGTCCTTCTTCGGCCTGATCTCGATCCTGACGCGCCCGGGCTTGCCGCCGGCTTTCCCGTCGCCGCCGCCCGCGGCGTCCGTGGCGGGGTCCACCAGCGCCTTGAAACGCGCTTCGAGCAGATCGTATGCGAGGCGATCCGCCTGCACGCGGCTCCCGTCCTCCTTCTCGTAGTGAGCCTCCCCGAGCAGCACCATGAGGTCCTGCTCCGGGAAGTACTCCATCCGCTTCGCCCAGGCCTTGCGGTGCCGGGCGCTCCCATCGGGCAACTGCCGGAAATGGGCGGGTGCGCCGACCGCGGTGATCTTCGCCACCGCGTCCTGTCCGTCGAACCGGATGGTCACGGTGTCGCCGAGGATGTGAAGGCTGCCCTGGTCGATGACCACGTCCCCGCGATATATCGTGGTGCGTCTGGCGTCTTCGTGCTCGGCCCGATCCGCCTTGATGGCGATGGGCTGGTCGCTGTCGGTCGACAGCGCACGGGCGTCCGCGGCGAGGGCCAGGAGCAGGCCGGCGGCAAGCCGGGCCATGGTCCGGCGCGCAGGCTCACTGCCCGGGGCGGCGTCTGGCCACATGGGTTCGCACCTGGGAGAGAAGTTCGATCCGGTCCTCGTCGAGGTAGGCGTGCATGCCGACGCCGGTGGTGGTGCTCGACGGCATGAGGATCGTCACGGGTTGCGCGGTTTCTCCGTACTCGGAGTCGGGCAGCATCGTCAGATGCTCGGTCCGGACGTCGAGGGCGCGTTCGCCGGAACCGTCTTCGCGCCAGATGTCCACGTGGCCCAGCAACCGCACGGTGGTTCCGTCCGCGGAGACCCAGCCGCGCTCCGAACGCACGTTCCACGGCTCGCCCTCGACCCGATAGAGCACATAGTACGGGTTGGAGAGCTCGACCGTCGCGTCGGCGTGGTACGTCAGGCGTCTCGCCTCGATCCGCCTCTGCGGCCTGCCGGTGCCGTCCATCTCGACGGTGACGAAGTTTTCCATGTAGGCGTCCGGCGCATCTGCCGACCTCGGTGCGGCCGCGGGCGCATTGAGATCGATGCCGTACAGGATCCATCCGCTCACACCCGCGGCGGCGAGCAGCGCGGCGGGAATGGCCCACGGCCGGAGAATCGCCCGGACCGTCCGCCGCGAGGAGATCACATGACCCCCGCGCGGAGCAGATCGTGCATGTTCAGCGCCCCGACCAGGCGCCCGGCGCCGTCCACCACCGGCAGCGCGTTGATCGCGCGTTCCTGCATGACGTGCACCGCCTGCGCCGCGAGCGTGTCCGGCGCCACGGTGACGCAGTCCCGCGTCATCACCTCGTCGATGGGCGTGCGCTTCATGTCGACGTCGTTCTCGATGGCCCGCCGGAGATCGCCGTCGGTGAGCACCCCCAGCACACGATCGGCGTCATCCACGACCGCGGTCATCCCGAGCCGCGACCGGGTCATCTCCACCAGCGCGTTCGATACGGTCTCGCCGGTGCGCACCCGCGGCACGTCGGCGCCGGTGTGCATCACGTCGCCGATATGGAGCAGCAGCCGGCGGCCGAGCCGGCCGCCGGGATGCGAGCGGGCGAAGTCTTCGGCGCTGAACCCTCGCGCCTCCAGCAGCGCGATGGCCAGCGCGTCGCCCATCGCCAGCGCGGCGGTGGTGCTCGCGGTCGGGGCAAGGCCCAGCGGACAGGCTTCCTGCTCGACGCTCACGTCGATATGCACGTCCGCCTCGATCGCGAGGCGCGAATGGTCGTTCCCGGTCAGCGTCACCAGGGGGATGCCGAGGCGCTTGATGATCGGCAGGATGGTGAGGATCTCGCCGGTTTCACCGGAATTCGACAACGCGACCACCATGTCGGCCCCGGTGATCATCCCCAGATCGCCGTGGCTCGCCTCCCCTGGGTGAACGAAGAACGCGGGGGTGCCGGCGCTGGCCAGGGTCGCGGCGATCTTGTGGGCCACGTGGCCCGACTTCCCCATCCCGGTGACCACCACGCGCCCCCGGCACGCGAACATGAGCCGGCACGCGGCCGCGAACCTGCCGTCCACCCGCCCCGTGAGAGCGGAGAGCGCCCTCGCCTCGGTCTCGATGACCGAGACGCCCGACGCCCGAAGCGCGGAATCGCTCAAGGGATCGGTGGTCGGCGCGACGGACATGCGGTTGTCGATGGAGGCGGGCGCTGGCGTGGTCGGGAGGTATCGGGCGGGCATTCCAAATCACCGCGAATGCCGAACTGCGAGTTTGAACCCAACCCGTTGCCGATCGCAATCTCGGGCGCAATCTCGCGTACCCTGCTGCCCACGGTCGCGGCTCCGGGCGTGCAGGCCGGCCAATCCGCCGGACCCCCGGCGCGGGTACGCACCGGCCGCGTGAAACGGCCCCGGGATCGGCCGCCGGTGCGGTTGCCTGAAGCTGGCTCCGCACCGTATTCTCATTTCTCTCCCGCCTTCCAGCCTCGGGGGGTGTTTCGAGGTTCTGGCCGGGAGGAGGTGCGCCGCTCTGGATTCCTCGGGGAGAATCATGGAGTTGAAAGCCGCCCTGGAGCGCAGGCTCGGGCTGAAGGGAATCGATTTCAAGTACGACCTGCCCAAGGCCCGGCTCTTCGAAGAGGCCGTCGCAAACGATCGCGGCCGTATCCGTCGCGATGGTCCCGACACCGATCGGAAGTGCTTTCCTACCCGGCTCGGCGTCGATGGTCCGCTCGTGTTCTACACCGATCCCACCTGTACGGGGCGGCCCGTCGACGACACCTTCGCGGTCGCCTGGCCCGAGGTCGAGGGCAGGATCTGGTGGAAGGACAATCTCAAGCCCTGCGACCCGGAGCAATACGAGGGGTTGCTGCGCCGGGTCGCCGGGCACGTGAACGCGCGCGGAAGGCCCCTCTACGTGCAGGACGTGTACGCGGGCGCCGATCCGGCGTATGCCGTCCCCTACCGGTTCGTGGGCGAGTACGCGGTCCACGCGATGTTCGCGCACAACATGTTCCCGAAGCACGTCGAGGGGATGGAGAACGCGGAGGGCAAGCGCTGGACGATGCTCAACGTGCAGTCCTTCCGGTGCGATCCGGAGCGTGACGGCAGCCTTTCCGACCGCGCCGCGATCATCGACTTCCGCAACCGGATCTGCCTCGTGGCCGGGCGGGCGGACTATTGCGGACTGGTGAAGAAGACGATCTTCACGGTGATGAACTTCCTCCTCCCGGACCGCGGATTCCTCTCCATGCACTGCTCGTCGAACGCCGGCGAGCGCGGCGATGCCGCGATCCTCTTCGGCCTCTCGGGCACCGGCAAGACCACGTTGTCGGCCGATCCCGGCCGCCGCCTCATCAGCGACGACGAGACGGGCTGGACGGATGCCGGCATCTCGAACCTGGAGGACGGCTGCTACGCGAAGCTCATCGATCTCGACGAGGACGCCGAGCCGGTGATCGCGGCGGCGCTGTCGAAGCCGGGGACGATCATCGAGAACGTGCCGCCCCTGCCCGGGAAGCGGGTGGAGGAGACGGACCCGCGGGAGCTCGACCTGACCGACCGCTCGATCACCGAGAATACGCGCTTCTCGTACCCGCTCTCCTGCAACCCGAACGTGGCGGACGGCGCGCGCGGTTCGCACCCCGAGACCATCGTGCTGTTGACCGCCGACGCCTTCGGCGTGCTCCCGCCGGTGTCCCTCCTCGAAGGCAGGGAGGTGATGTACCACTTCGTGCAGGGCTTCACCGCCAGGCTCGCCGGCACCGAGGTCGGGCTGACCGGACCCGAGGCGACGTTCAGCGCCTGCTTCGGCGCGCCGTTCATGTCGCATCGCCCGGACGTCTACGCGCGGCTGCTCGCGCAGAAGATGGACGAGCACAAGGCGCGTTGCGTGCTGCTCAACACCGGATGGAGCGGCGGTCCGGCCGGCGAGGCGGATCGGATCTCGATCAAGGATACGCGGGCGTTGCTGGATGCGGCGCTCGGCGGCCGCCTGGACGGCGTGGAGACCAGCGTGCACCCGATCTTCGGGCTGCGCGTCCCGAGGTCATGTCCGGGAGTGGACGCCGCATTCCTCGACCCGCGGACGGTGTGGAGCGACCGGGACGCCTGCGATGCGGCTGCCGCCAGGCTGCGCGAGATGTTCCGGGAGAACTTCGCCAGGCAGGGTTTCGGCGCCTACGGCATCGAGGCGGTGATGTAGCGCCTGCCCTTCCCCGTCGCCAAGGCTGCCCGGTGTTCGCCGTCTCGTCCGCGAGATGCGCCGTCGCCGGTCGGATTCCGACTCCCCCGCCCCGCAGACCGCCTTGCCCCCGCGCGCCGCGGTCATCGATCCGCCGCCTCTGGCCCGGCGCTCGATTCGACCCGCACCAGCCCTTCGCTCGGGAAGACCCTGACCGTCTCCCCGGTATGCAGGCTCCGCGTGACGTCCACCTCGAACCGGTCGATGAACGGCAGCCCGGCGAACGCCGCGCCCTGCACCATGATGGGATTGGCGCGATTGAGCAGCAATGCCGCGGGGGCCATGCCGCGCGAGCACATCTCGTGCAGCATCCACGCGGTGGCGACGCCGCCCTTGGCGGTGTTGAGCACCAGGACCCGGCCGACGTAGCTCTCGCCGTGCAGCGCATGGGCGGGGCGGGAGAAGATCCCCCGGATGCGATCCAGATCGTAGCGGGCGCTGAAGTCGTCGCGGGCCACCAGCGCCACCCCCGATACCCTCTCACCGATCCCCGCGTGGCCGCGGAATTCCCGGCCGCTGCGATTTCCCGTGCCCATCAGTACCGCCCCCGCACCGCCGCGTCCACGCATGTCTCCATGGAGGCGATGACCGGATCGTATCCGTATCCCTGGATGATGTTGACGAGCTTGGCGGAGTTGGTGAGCAGGCGCCGCCAGCCGTTGGCTTCGCCCAGCTCCCGCGCCCGCATCTGGTAGAAGCATACGCCCTGGAGCAACAGGGCCCCGGCGTCCTCGAAGACCGCGGTGAAGCCCATGCGGTCGCAGGCCGCCTTGTTCTCGGGCGAGGTGGCGATCAGCATCGCGGTGTCCGGATGCACCCGCCTCCCGCGGAGAAGGTCGCCGAGCCGTTGCAGCTCGGCCAGCGAGAGCTGCGGGGCCGCGAAGACCACCACGTCGACCCCGTCCTCGTGGCGGCCGAAGGACCGGTGGAAGTCGTCGAGGTCGCCCCGGCCGATGCGGCGGGCGCGCTCCGGCCGCGCGTCGAAGACGTTGTCGGGGTCGAGCGCTTCCGGGGTGACCCCGATCATGTGGAACATCGGCACCGAGCCGTAGCTCGCGAGCGCGGCGCCGAAGTGCTTGAGCTCGTCGGAGGTGGGCGCGCCGTCGATGCCGGCGAGCACCGGCACGTGCCAGTAGGAGTTGACCGCCCGTCCCACGATCGCGCCGAGGGCGCCCCAGTCGTTCAGCGTCTCCGGCCGCGTCCCGGCCTCGAACAGGTGGGTGCCGCGTCGATGGCGGTCCAGATGGCAGCCGTAGCGCGGCGTGCGTCCGGTCAGCCCGGCGCTGACGGCCGCGGGTCCGCCCTCGAAGTTGCTGCGCGCGCCGCACACGCTGTTGGCGTAGATGACCACCCCGGTATCGCCGAAGGCGGCATGCTCGCCGAACACCGGCGGGGAGACGGTCTGGTAGTTGATGCAGGTGTCGGTCATGAGGATGCCCAGCGCGCGCATGGCGTCGATGGCCCGCCGTTCCAGGACGGCCCACTCGTCCTTCTGCCCGAGCCGCCGGTAGGCGCAGAAGTCGATGCCGCGGGGGTCGGTGATGGTGGGCACCCGCACCCGCCGTTCCGCCTCGTCGTGGCTCGCCAGCGACTCCAGGTACTCGACCCCCGCCTCGCCGAGGGACTCCGTGTCCGCCATCACGTGGGCCTGGCTGACCTCCACGAAATCGGGGGCGTCGAACACGCGGCCGATCCGCACCTGCAGCTCCAGCGCCCTGCGCCTCGGCTCACCGTACTCCCCGGCGAGCATGGCCCGCTCTTCGTCGTTCAGATGCATCCGGTAGAGCTCACAAGACATCGATCGAACATGGGTCCGGCCCCGGGCGACACCGGGAACCCCAGGGCGCCGCGGGCACTATAGCCAAGCCTGGGGAGAGCCCACAATCCGGGGACGCGAATGCATCGGGGGAGCCTGGGTCGGGTGGCCGGCGCCGTGGCCGGAAGCCCGGTCCGGAACCGGCACGGATGGCATGGGAAGTTCCTGCTTGTGGTATTTTGCATTCGACACGTTCCAGCCGGATGATTCGGCCGGAACGCATCCTTCCGGAGCCAGGATAGCGGCTCGTCACGCATGAACAGGAGAGAAGACCGATGCTCCATTCCAGGAAGACGATTGCGGCCGGCCTCGCCGGCGCCCTCGCCGTTGCAGGCACACTGGCTGCGTCGAACGCCGCCATGGCATGGGAGCCGAAGAAGCCCGTCGACTTCGTCATCATGGCCGGCAAGGGCGGCGGGGCCGACAAGATGGCCCGGCTGATGCAGAGTGTGATCGAGAAGAAGGGGATTGCATCGAAGCCGTTCGTGCCCATCAACAAGCCCGGCGGCTCCGGCGCGGAGGCGCTGCTCCACATGAAGAACACCAAGGGCGTCAACAAGGACCACACGGTCATGGTGACCCTGAACAGCTTCTACACCACCCCGATGCGCCAGCCCGGGCTCGACGTGGACATCTCCACCTTCGCGCCGGTCGCCCGGATGGCGGAAGACACCTTCCTGCTCTGGGTGCACAAGGACAGCGGCATCGAGAACATCGACCAGTTCGTGGAGGCGGCCAAGGCGAAGGGGAACGACTGGATCATGGCGGGCACCGGGAAAGGCCAGGAGGATCAGCTTCTCACCGACTTCCTGAACCGCGCCTACGGCCTGGACATGAAGTACGTGCCGTTCAAGGGCGGCGGCCGGGTGGCCAAGGAGCTGGCCGGCAAGCACGCCGACTCGACGGTCAACAATCCCTCCGAGCAGCTCGGTTTCTACGAAGCCGGCACCACCAGGCCGATCGCCGCGTTCACGCCGGAGCGTCTCGAGCTGTTCCCGGATTCGCCGACCTTCAACGAGCTCGGCAAGGACTTCGTCTACTTCATGCAGCGCAGCGTCGTCGGCGCCCCCGGCATGAGCATGGAGGCCGAGGAGTACTACCGGGGCGTCTTCCAGCAGGTCTTCGACTCCGAGGAGTGGCAGACCTACCGCAAGAAGAAGAGCCTCTACGGCGATTTCCTCACCGGCCAGGCGCTCAAGGACTACTGGGCGAGCGAGAAGAGCATCCACATGGAGATGCTGAAGGAGATCGGCGAGATCTGAATGAAGTGCCCCGGATCGCCCGGCGGGATGCCGGGCGATCCGGTTTTCCGGATGTCGTTCGAGCCCTCGATCGACCACCCCCAGGCTGAACCGCCCGCCGGATCGGCCGGTTGCCGAATCATGCGGTGATCCGGCCCATGCGGCCGATGCGCGCCACCCCTTGAACCCGTGACCGGGGAGGACATTCGTTGAACCGCGCGGAACCCGTCATGGCGGTAATCATGGCGCTCTGCTCCATCGGGTTGATGGTCAAGAGCGCCGAGCTGCCCGTCGGCTGGATTCCGGACGAGGGGCCCGGCGGCGGCGCCTTCCCGTTCTGGCTCGGGGCGGGAATGCTGGTGTGCTGCATATGGACGTTCGTCAAGTGGCTTCGCGGCAGGAGTCCATACTCGGGCTCCGACAAGCCCTACATGGACCGGCAGACGTTGATGCTGTTCGTCACCGCCGCCGGCTCTCTGACGGTGATGATCGGGCTGATCCACTTCATCGGCGTGTATTTCGCGGTGCCGGCGCTGCTCGTGTTCTACGTGCGTTTCGTCGGACGCCACTCGTGGTGGCTCACCGCGGCCCTCGCCGCGGCGACGCCGGTGGTGACTTTCTTCTTCTTCGAGATCGCGCTTCGGATCACCCTCCCCAAGGGCCATACCGAGCCGATGTTCTATCCGCTCTACGACATGTTTCTCTAGCGTGCCGCGCAATGTCGTACGTCGCCTTTCCGTTAGCGATGCGGTTACCGGTGCAGCGGAGGCCCGGCGGTCGCCAGCCGGCGGCCGGGACCGCGTCGCGCCCCGCGGTCCGGCCGCGCCAAGCCTCTCCCGGCCGAGGTGAGCGAGTCACGACATGATGGAGATGGCGCAACTTCTGGCCGACGGTTTCGCAGTTGCGTTGCAGCCGCTGAACGTCGGGCTCGTGGTGCTGGGGGTCGTGCTCGGCCTGTTCATCGGCGCAATGCCCGGTCTGGGGTCGGTGAACGGCGTCGCCATCCTGCTGCCGATGACGTTCCTGGTGCCGCCCACCGGCGCGATGATCTTCCTCGCCGCGATCTACTACGGCGCGATGTACGGCGGCGCCATCAGCTCGATCATGCTCGGCATTCCGGGCGCCTCGACCGCGGTGGCGACGACGTTCGACGGGCGGCCGCTGGCGATGCAGGGCAAGGCGGACCAGGCGCTGGTGGCCGCGGCGGTCGCGTCCTTCGTCGGCGGCACCATCTCCGTCGTGCTGTTCACCGGCTTCGCGCCCCCGCTGGCGGCGGTGGCGCTGGCCTTCGGCTCGCCGGAGGAGTTCGCGCTGATGATGCTCGCGTTCGCGACCTTCGTGGGCTTGAGCGGCGACGACATCCCGAAGACCCTGTTCTCCATCTTCATCGGCCTCGCCCTGAGCGCGGTGGGGCTCGACATCGTGAGCGGCGAGCCGCGGCTGATCTTCTTCGACATTCCGGGGTTCTTCCACGGCATCAACTTCCTGGTGCTCGCCATCGGGATCTACGGCATCGGCGAGATCCTGTGGACGCTGGAGACCAGCAAGGGGGACGTGCAGATCTCCCAGGCGACGGTGAACGTGCAGCGGCTGATCGCCTCGTTCCGCAAGCTCAAGGACTCGATCAAGGAGATCGTCCTCGGT
Source organism: uncultured Gammaproteobacteria bacterium (assembly GCA_958295465.1). Lineage (GTDB taxonomy): Bacteria > Pseudomonadota > Gammaproteobacteria > HK1 > HK1 > HK1. Next base: position 2,993,494 of record OY282353.1, on the reverse strand, counting down.
TCCTTCCTCGGGTATTTCGTGGGGATCCTGCCCGCCGCGGGGGCCACGCCCGGATCGCTGATGGCCTACGGCGTCGCGAAGACCATGTCGAAGAACCCCGAGTCGTTCGGCAAGGGCAACCTCAGCGGGGTGGCGGCGCCGGAATCGGCGAACAACGCGGCCAGCACCGGCTCGATGCTGCCGATGCTCACCCTCGGCATCCCCGGCTCGCCCACCACCGCGATCCTGCTCGGCGGCATGGTGATCTGGGGGCTGGAGCCGGGGCCGATGCTCTTCGTCGAGCAGAAGGAATTCGTCTGGGGACTGATCGCCAGCCTCTACGTCGCGAACGTGTTCGCGCTGCTCGTGAACGTAGCCTTCATCCCCGCCTTCATCTGGGTGCTGAGAATGCCGTTCGCCATCCTCGCGCCGATGATCTTCATTCTCTGCGTGGTGGGCGGCTACGCGCCGACCCAGGACATGCACGACGTGTGGCTGATGCTGCTGTTCGGGGTGGTCGGCTACCTCCTGCGCAAGCTGGACTACCCGATGGCGCCCGCCGTGCTCGCCATCGTTCTGGGGCCGCTGGCCGAAGCGTCGATGCGCCAGTCCCTGCTGATCGCGCACGGCTCGCCCGCGATCTTCTTCACGCGCCCGATCGCGGGCTCGATCATGGTCGTGGCCATCATTCTGCTGCTGCTGCCGCTGCTGAAGCGGGTCCACAGGGCGTGGAAGGGAGCGCCTGCCTGAACCCGTGCCGCGCGTATCCTGGCCGGCGCGGCCGGCGTCCGGGTTAGGATCGGGCGACCTGATCATCCCCCAAAGGACGGAACCGCCATGTCCGCTACCGCACCGCAGCTCTCGTCACGCACCGCCGAGGACACCCTCGCGCAGAAGAGCCGGGACACCGGCGTCGTCTCCGGCGGCCACCTCGTCGCCCGGGCGCTCAGGAACGAAGGCGTCGATACCATCTTCACCCTCTGCGGCGGCCACATCATCGACATCTACGACGGCTGCCTCGACGAGGGCATCAACGTGGTGGACGTGCGCCACGAGCAGGTCGCGGCGCACGCGGCGGACGGCTACGCGCGCCAGACCGGGCGACTCGGATGCGTGGTGACCACCGCCGGTCCCGGCTGCACCAACGCGGTCACCGGCATCGCCACCGCGTTCCGCTCGGAAAGTCCGGTGCTGCACATCGGCGGCCAGGCCGCGCAGACCCAGCACCGCATGGGCGGGCTCCAGGACCTGCCGCACGTGGACCTGATGCGCCCGATCACCAAGTTCGCCTCCACCGTCGCCTCCACCGAGCGCGTCGCGGACATGATCGCGATGGCCGCGCGTGAATGCTTCGCCGGGGCGCCGGGACCGTCCTACCTGGAGATCCCGCGCGACGTGCTCGACCGAGAGATCGACCTGGAGGACGCGGTGGTCCCGGCCGCCGGCGCCTACCGCGCCTCGACCCGCTCGGCCGGCGATCCTGACGACGTCGAGCGGCTCGCCGACCTGCTGGTGAACTCCGAACGCCCCGCCGTCCTGCTGGGCTCCCAGGTCTGGTCCGCGCGCGGGCATCGCGAGGCGATCGACCTGGTGCGCGCGCTCAACCTCCCCGCGTACATGAACGGCGCGAGCCGCGGCCTGCTGCCGCCGGGCGACCCGCACTACTTCAACCGCACCCGCGGCGACGCCTTCAGGAAAGCGGACGTCATCGTCATCGCCGGCACCCCCTTCGACTTCCGCATGGGCTACGGCAAGCGGCTGAGCCGGGAGGCGACCATCGTCCACATCGACCTCGACTACCGTACCGTGGCCAAGAACCGCGACGTGTCGCTCGGTATCGCCGGGCATCCCGGGGCGGTCTTCAAGGCCGCCCACGACGCGGCCACGGGGCGGGCGGACAACCGCGCCAAGGCCCGCCAGCCCTGGCTCGACGAGCTGCGGGCGCTGGAGGAGGCGAAGACCGCGAAGCTGATGCCGCTGTTCAAGTCCGACGCGAGCCCCATCCACCCCTACCGCGTGGCCTGGGAGCTCAACGAATTCCTCACCGGGGACACCATCTACATCGGCGACGGCGGCGACGTCGTCACCATCAGCGCGCAGGCGGTGCAGCCGCGCTCGCCCGGCCACTGGATGGACCCGGGCGCGCTCGGCTCGCTCGGGGTCGGCACCGGCTTCGCGATGGCCTCGAAGCTCGTGCACCCCGGCAAGGAAGTGCTCTGCTACTACGGCGACGGCTCCTTCGGCATGACCGCGTTCGACATGGAGACCGCCAACCGCTTCGGCGCCCCGTACATCGCGGTGATCGGCAACAACTCCGCGATGAACCAGATCCGCTTCGGCCAGATCTCCAAGTACGGCGAGGAGCGTGGCGACGTCGGCAACCTCCTCGGCGACGTGCCGTTCTCCAAATTCGGGGAGATGCTCGGCGGCTACGGCGAGGAGGTGCGCGAGGCGTCCGAAATCGCGCCCGCCCTGCAACGCGCCCGCGAGGCGGTGCGCGGCTCCGGCAAGTCCGCGGTCGTCAACGTCTGGGTCGATCCGCGCGAGTACGCGCCGGGCACCCGGAACCAGACGATGTACAAGTAGGCAGGGGCCGGGGCACCGAGGATCCACCACCCACCTTGACGAGACAACGGAGTCGATTCATGAGCAAGGCACTCGAAGGCGTGCGCATCCTGGACATGACGCACGTGCAGTCGGGACCCACCTGCACCCAGCTCCTCGCCTGGTTCGGCGCGGACGTGCTCAAGGTCGAGCGTCCGGGCGTCGGCGACGCCACCCGCGGGCAGCTTCGCGACCTCCCCGGCGTGGACAGCCTCTACTTCACGATGCTCAACCACAACAAGCGCAGCATCACCCTGAACACCAAGACCGCGCGGGGCCGGGCCATCTTCACGCGCCTCGTCGAGGAATGCGACGTGCTGGTCGAGAACTTCGCCCCCGGCGCGCTCGACCGCATGGGGTTCACCTGGGAGCGCATCCAGGAGATCAACCCGCGGATCGTCTACGCCTCGGTCAAGGGCTTCGGGCCGGGTCCCTACCAGGAGTGCAAGGTCTACGAGAACGTGGCCCAGTGCACCGGCGGCTCGGCCAGCACCACCGGCTTCGACGACGGCCCGCCGCTGGTGACCGGCGCGCAGATCGGCGACTCCGGCACGGGCCTGAACCTCGCGCTGGGGATCGTCACCGCGCTCTACCACCGCGAGAAGACCGGCCGCGGCCAGCGCGTGGAGTGCGCGATGCAGGACGGGGTGTTGAACCTCTGCCGCGTGAAGCTGCGCGACCAGCAGCGCCTCGCCCACGGGCCGCTGCGAGAGTACCCGCAGTACCCGAACGGAACCTTCGGCGACGCCGCGCCGCGCTCCGGCAACGCATCGGGCGGCGGGCAGCCCGGCTGGGTGGTGAAGACCCGGGGCTGGGAGAGCGATCCCAACGCCTACATCTACGTGATCGCCCAGGCTGCCGCCTTCCCGGCGCTGGCGAAGACCATCGGCCGAGAGGACTGGCTCGACGACCCGCAGTGGAACACCCCGGAAGCGCGCCTGCCCAAGCTCGACCGGATGTTCGCCGAGATCGAGCAATGGACCATGACCCGGGACAAGTTCGAGGTCATGGCGATCCTCAACCCCCTCAACGTCCCCTGCGGGCCGATCCTCTCGATGCAGGAGCTGGCCGAGGAGCCGTCGCTGCGCGCCACCGGCACGGTGGTGGAGGTGGACCACCCGACCCGCGGCCCATACCTCACGGTGGGCAACCCGGTCAAGCTCTCGGCCTCGCCCTCGGAGGTGCGGCGCTCGCCCCTGCTCGGCGAGCACACCTTCGAGATCATGCGCGACGTGCTGGGCTACTCCGCCGAGGAGATCGAGGCGGCGCGGAAAGAGGGCGCCATCGGCAGCGAGGACGCGGAGGAGCAGGCGGCGGCTTGAGCGTCCCGGTTCCTGCATACCCGGAGCCAGGAGCCCACCCACAAACATCTTCGAGGTCTTGCATGAAATTCGATCGTCAAGGGGCCGGCAATGATCCCCCTCCCGGTCAAGCAGGGGTAACGAGCCGCGACATGGTCCATCCGGAAACGACGCCGGCGGGTTCGGGGACCGTCGGCGCGACGGCGGCAGACCTGCCTGCCCCTGTCGAGCAACGCCGGGTCCCGGATGGCGACCCGGTACGTCACCAAGCCGAAAATTCCAGGTTCCAGGCGCTCAAGGCCGCGGTTCAGGAAGGTTTGGACAGCGGGGTGAGCGACAGGACCATACCGGCCATCATGGAGGACGTCGATGTCCGGCTTCGGGACGAGGGCCGCCTGTAGACTTTTCAGCACATCGCTCTGGCAGGCGATGTCTGCCAGGTCGACTGGACCTCGTTCAAAGGCGGCGTGGAAATGGCCCACGGAGGCCCGCCCTGCCAGACGAGCGGTGAGGAAAAATGCAGGCAGTGAAAGGACAGAGGATGACACAGCTCGCCCAAGGCGCACGTTTACTACCTGCTCACCACATCACTATCCGAGTTCCCTGGCATGACAGCGGTTGGGCAGGACCGAGCGCGGAGAGCTCGTCAGATCAAAATCCGAACTTGTCATCGCCGACAAGCTCCACGCCCGCGGTATTGATTACGCATACGAAGAGCGGCTCGTCCTTCCCAATGGAAGAGAGCGCTATCCGGATTTCACGATCGAGGATCCTGCGAGCGGGACGACATTCTATTGGGAGCACCTTGGAATGCTCGCCGATCCAGGATACCGATCCCGCTGGGAGTTCAAACGGGAAGAGTACATCGATGCCGGCATATGTCCCCACGAAGACGGAGGCGGCCCGGAAGGTACGTTGATTGAAACGCACGACGACCCGGGCGGCGGCCTGGACTCACAACCCATCGCCAACCTCATCGAAAAGCTCCTGGCTTGATTTCTCGGTCAGTCCATCTGCGAGGAATCGTCCAGGAGGCAATTGATTGAAGAGTCCGCGTTCATGGCCTGATTCGACGCGGTTACCGGTACACTTCACGGCGGTTTCCCATTTTCACCACCAGGACGCGCAAAACGCTGTCTTGAATATCGCAAATCACCCGGCAATTCCCTACCCGGTAACGCCACAGTCCGCCTGACGGGCCGGTCAACGCTCGCCCCGCGCTTCGCGGGTTGTCCAGCGGGGCAACACGCTCGTCCATGTAGTCGACGATACGCCGAGCCGTCTTCCGGTCAAGCTTGCGGAGTTGAGTCCTGGCCGTGTCGGTGTATTCAATCGTCCAGGCCAAGGGCCGCTCTCACGTCCGCTGCGGAGTGGGTTTTTTCCTGGCCTTTGCGGAGGCGTTCCAGTACGTCCGCTGCGAGGTAGTAGTCTTCCAGATCCTCAAGACCGCGCTCGACGAGTTCGCGCAGGTAGAAAGCCTTGGTGCGTCCGGTTCGTGAGGCCAGAAAGTCAAGCCGCTGATCGGCTTCGGGAGCAAGACGAATCGAAGTCGTCATGTCGCCGCCTCCTTACCCAGTGAACAGATGTATTCACCCTATCACAGGGCGGTTCATGGAGCCACGCCGGGAGAACAGGTGGAACAATCCGGTAATTCGGGTAGAGGGAAGCGAGCCTGTTCGAGGATCTGCCCGCTTCCTGGAGTTGACCCGATTTCGTGGACCCCTGATCCTTTGGGGAGGAGGTATCCACCATGCCGAAACCAAGACCGCCCCCCGTTTCCACGGAGCCTGCCCCGGCAGGCAGTAGGCCGAGGGGCAGGCTCCGCCGGCCTTTCGGCGTCAGATGGTCGAGCTGGTTCATACCGAACGGACTGCGGAAGAGCTGGCTCGTGAATAGCGGTTTTGTTGTCTGCCGAAGGTAGACGGTTCGAACCGTCCGCACAGACGACCCGCGACTGGGCCGCCCAAGTAGAACATGACGCAGGTCGGTGCGCCGGGCGGCGGAAGCGCGTGTTGCGGAGTTGGAGGCGCTCATCGGCGGGAAACGCGGCTGAACGGACATCAGGACGTTCGAGCGCGCGTCCCGAGGCGCATCGGCGAGATCGGGAGACGAGATGCCAGTGCGAGCACGCCGGACCCGGTTCTATCCATTGGCCGCGCTTCGCCGGGCGTTGCGGGCGGCCTTGAACGAGCGTGCGGATCCCGCCAAGGCGCCGGGGATGCAGGCGTACATGAAGTCGGACATGCCCTATCTCGGGGTGCAGACGCCGACGTTGCGCGCGCTGTGTCGCGAGGTCTTCGCCGCTCACCCTCTGCGCACCCAGGCGCGCTGGTTCGACACCATTCTTTCCATCTGGCGGCGTGCGGAGTACCGCGAGGAGCGCTACGCGGCGATCAACCTCGCCGGCTACCGGGCGTACCGCGGGTTCCAGACCCTCGAAGCGCTCCCCTGCTACGAGGAGATGGTGAGCGACGGTGCGTGGTGGGACTACGTCGATGCCATCGCCATCCGTCTCGTCGGCGGCCTGCTCTCGCGGCATCCCGGGAAGAAGATGAAACGCCACATGCTCGATTGGGCGCGCTCGCCCGACATCTGGAAGCGCCGCACCGCGATCCTCTGCCAGTTGAAGTTCAAGGACGCGACCGACACCGGCTTGCTCCATGCCTGTATCGAGCCGTCCGTCGAGCACCGGGAGTTCTTTCTGCGCAAGGCGATCGGATGGGCGTTGCGCGAGCACGCCAAGACCGACCCGGACGGGGTCGTGGCCTACGTCACCGCCAACGCGCACCGGATGAGCGCGCTCAGCAAGCGCGAGGCGCTGCGTATCCTCGTCAAGGCCGGCCGTATCGACGGCGTGCTCTGAACAGGTGCCCGGAAGTCCGATGCCCTCCCGCTCGGACGCCGAATCTTCGACGGAGAACGAAACATGAGAATCATCGTGCATGGCCAGCAGGCGTTCGGGAAAAGCGTGCTGGAAGCGCTACTCGAGCGCGGAGAGGACGTCATCGGCGTGCACTGCGAGCCGGACCGGGAAAGCCGGCCCCCGGATCCCATCAAGCAATACGCGATGATGCACGGATTGCCCGTCTTCCAGCCCAGGTCCTGCCGCAAGCCGGAAACGGCCGGGCAGATGGCCTCCCTTCGGCCGGATCTGTGCGTCATGGCCTACGTCACCCTGTTCGTACCCGAGGAGGTGCTGAACGTCCCCGCGCACGGCTCCATCCAGTACCACCCCTCCCTGCTGCCCCGGCACCGGGGCGGCAGCTCCATCAACTGGCCCGTCATCTGGGGCGAGACCCGGACCGGGCTCTCCATCTTCTGGCCGGACGCCGGGCTCGACGAAGGGCCGATCCTGATGCAAAAGGAGGTGGAGATCACCGATGACGACACCCTGGGCAGCCGGTGCCTGCCGGCTCCGCGGATTTCCTGCGCCGGATCGGGGTCTGTTGGCCAGCGTGCGCATTCCGGTGGAGTCGATCACCTATTCCGGGTTGAAGCCGATCACCGAATCCGAACGGTGGATGGGGCCGGACTGCGCGACGGCGACAATGAGACGGCGGGACATGGCAGCGCTCCTCGAAATAGGGATGACGGTTCGCCGTATCGAATCGGATTCGGGTTCGGGGTAAACCCGCATCTGCTCGCCCATGAACACGGACCCCGTGTTACGCTGATGCCGTGTCCGGGCAAGGGCGGACATCTCTGGGGCGGGAGGTCAACGTCGGCGCGGGCGCCATCACCTGCAACTACGACGGCGCGAACAAGCACCGCACGGTGATCGGCGACCGTGCCTTCGTCGGTTCCGGCGTCGATCTGGTGGCCCCGGTCGTGGTCGGCGAGGGAGCGAACATCGGCGCGGGCTCCACCGTCACGAAGGACGCGCCGGCCGGCTCACGGTGGCACGGGTACGCCAGACCGTCGTATCCGGCTGGAAACGCCCTGCCAGAAAGCCCTGATCGAGCGATCCGAAGCGCCGCCGGGTCACCGTTTGCCGAGCACGCTCCCCGATTCCTTCGGAAGGGGATTCCGGCGGCGGAGGAACCCGGGCGAAGCGACCACGACACCCTCCGGAAGCGCCCCCAAGCTTTCCGGAACATATACTCGTCGAGAGGAGGGAGCGGCGATGGCGACATTCAACGGTGATCCCGGGCTGACCCGAGAGGAACTCGAATCGATCCGCGCCCCGGTCGAGGAGGCGCTGACCCTGCCCGCGCGGGCCTTCACCTCGGATGCGTTCTTCGATCTCGAAGTGAAGCGGATCTTTCACCGCCACTGGATGGCGCTCTGTTTCGAGGCGACCCTGCCCAACCCCGGGGACATGCGTCCGATCGAGTTGTTCGGCCAGCCGCTGGTGCTGGTCCGTGGCGACGACGGAACCCTGCGGGCCTTTCACAACATCTGTCCCTACGACGGCTGCCTCGCGGTGCGCACAGAGCAGCAGGCGGCGACCGGGATCGAGGTCTACTACCACGGCTGGCGCTACGATCTGCGCGGTCGCCTCCGCGCCATTCCCTACTGGGACGGCACGCCGGCGGGACGACTTGCCGCACTCGGCGGACGCAACGCCGATCTCTCGGAGATCCCTTCCGAATGCCGGCTCGGCATGCTGTTCGTGGACCTCGGGGGGGAGGCGGGACGGCTCGACGACCACTTGACGCCGCTCTACCGCTTGCTCGACGAGTACGATCTCGGCCACGCGGTCCCGGTCGAGGACGACGACACCCTGGCCCGCACCGGGCGCATCGTCGAGGGCAATTGGAAGACCTACATCGAGAACGCCGCGATCAACATCCTGCACGAAGGCTTCACCCACGAGGCCTACCGCCGTTCACCCGACGTGCCGCGGGCGCGCGAGGGCGAGAAGACCTTCTTCACCGTGTGCGAAGGCGCGCTCCTCGCCTTCGGATTCCAGATGCGCGACGTGGCGAGCACTTATGCGTCCGGCGGCGGCACCCCGCACCTCGGCCGCTCGCGCACCCGCCCTCCGGCCAAGGGATTCTTCGTCACCCTGTACCCGAACGTCGCGATGCCGATCCGGGTGAACATGTTCCGCCTCGGGATCTGTCTGCCGGAAGCGCCCGGCCGCAGCCGGATCCTGCAGTGCGGCAACTTCCATCCCGACGCGCCGGCGCACTCCGACTTCCCCGCCTACCACCGCGGGCTCGCCGAGCGCTACGAACGGGTCTACGAAGAGGATCGGATCGCGATCGAGGCGGTACAGCGCGCGCGGAGCTCGCCGGTGTGGCAGCGGCACTTCTATTCCCCGTTCTGGGACGAGCTCCACCACAGGCTCGACAACCTGGTGGCCGACGACCTCTCGCCACCCCCCGATGCCGCGATGCCGGGACGCACCGCAGCGCGTTGAGCCGGACCGGGCGCCTTGCACCCGGCGTGTTTCCCGTTTCCGCTGCGCGCCGCCGCCCCGAAGGTCAGGACTGGCCGAAGATGCCCATGTAAGCACTCCAGAGGTTGTAGGCGGACAGCGCATACAGACCGAGGATGATCACGATGACCGGAATGGCGACCGGCCTCGGCGCCAGGCGCTGGTGCTTGAGCACGTACAGGGACACCAGGAAAAAGGGCAGCACCAGGCCGAACGCATCCAGATAGAACGCCGTCCGCGCGTCCGTCGCGGTGTACAGCCAGCCCGCCGTGGGCAACCCCACCGCCACTATCAGCACGAGGATCGCCAGAGATACGTAGAACCGGTTCATAAGTCAGCCTCCCGATGGCGGCAGGTCGAATGCCCGGCGAAGTCTATGCGGTTTTGCCGGGCCGGACAGTCCCTCGTCCGTATGGCCGAGCACATCGCCGCCAGCCTCGCCATCGAGCCCGGAGATTTCGAGACCAGCCGGTTCGGCCAGCAGGGCAGCCTGGGGCGGGCGCACACGTGGTTCGGTGACGCGCTCGGGCCGCTGATGGCGGAGCTGAACGAGAGGCGGGCGGCGTCAACCCCCTGCCGGCATGGAGCGAACCGGTTTCTCAACGGCCTGCAGCGCTTTGCCTCTGGCTGGTGATTCACGATGCGAAGCTGTTCATGAAGTACATCTCGACCTCCCGGTGGGAGCGTATCGCGATATTAACCATTGACGTTATTATCTCTGCTCGTTACTACCCGAGACAATGGATCAGTTCAAGGGCATCGGCGGCATGAACCGATTCAAGGACAGGGATACCGAGCGCATCTTCGACGGGCGGCAGGTTCGTCGTTTCCCCGAAGACATCCGGCGTCGATCCCGTATGCGGCTTCAACGCGTGGGTCGCAGCGGGAAAGCTCTCAGACCTTCGGCTTCCACCGTCCCATCGCCTTGAGGCTCTGTGCGGAGACCGCAAGGGCCAGCACAGTGTCCGCATCAACGATCAGTGGCGCGTGTGTTTTCGCTGGACTCGGCAAGGGGCGATGGAGATTGAAATCACCGACTATCACTGAGGCGGCGACTGAGGCCGATCCAATTCGTCCCGATGAACGTACTCCGTTCGATTTTTCTGGCCAACGAGAAGGTGACGATCAGGACATACACTCAATCATCCCAGAGCCCTATCTATTTGGAATACATAAGGAGTTTGAACGACATGGGAACCGATCCGATTCATCCTGGAGAGCATCTGGCGGAGATCCTCGAAGAGCTCGGGATCAGCCAGTACCGCCTGGCGAAGGCGATTGGCGTGCCTCCGCGCCGCATCAACGAGATCGTCCATGGTCGCCGATCCGTCACCGCGGACAGCGCGGTACGAATTGGGCAGGCTCTCGGCATGACCCCCGAGTTCTGGATCAACCTGCAAGGTCTGTACGACCTCGATCTCGTTCGTGCATCGACCGACGTCGGCGGCATCAAGCCGCTTGTTGCGGCGTAGCTGGCGCCCCGGCGGCCGGGCGCAGCCCGAAGGACGAATCTCGCCTGTGATCCGTCCAGGCCCGTGCCATCCGCAACCTCGAACGTTCGTTCGCCAACGCCGGTCCCCGTGCCCTCATCCCGATGGCCACCGGCTCCGGCAGACCTTCACCGCCGTCAACGTCGCCTGCCGCCTGCTCCGGCAGGCTGGGGCGGGCGCATCCTGTTCCTGGTAGACCGCGCCAACCTCGCCCGGGGGTTCCGTAGCAAATCGAGCCAGGGGATGGTCGGCGATCGTCCGAAGAACGCTTCGAGTCGGCGGCGGTTGAGATCATCCACGGCCGCGGCAAGGACGGGCGCTTCGTCGAATACGTACTCGCGGCCTCGCTGCTGGAGCAGTCGGACGAGTTCCGGGGACCTGAGGTCCCGTTTCGTGGACCCGAGTGGCGCTCCGGATCAGACTACCCCCGATGGTTGCATGAGTCAGAGACCTGTCATTCACCCGCTTTCGGGGACAGGTTCCGTGAAAGCGGGAATGACGGGATGAGCCCGCGGGGGTGACGGGCTTTCGGGGGGATGACGGGATGAAGACTATCAACGCGTGCGGCTTACCCTCACCGGCAGTGAACTTGAGCCATACGCGGCTTCTGTCTGAAGACCCCGTACTTTGTGCAGAGAGCGCAGATATGGGACGTGCGTCATCTACCCTATGCCATGCCTTGCTCGCACACAAAGCCAATGGTGGCCGTCACCAAGGGAAACCACGGCCGTTCGTCCCCGCTGCCGCTGCCGCCGCAGCAAGAACGTCATGCACGTCGCTCGGCTTCCTCGACACCGCCCACCCCCAGCGGCCGAAGCCGCCGTGGGCGTTGACGGCGGCGACCCATTCATCGAGGAAGCGGCGCTTGGTGCGGTCCCGATCGCGTTCCCTTCCCTTCACCTCCAGGACCAGCATGTCGCCGGAGACGAGGCGGATGAGGAAGTCCGGGCGGTACTTGTGGACGACGCCGGCGTGGACGTAGAAGACCTCGAAGCCGAGATGGTCGTTCTTCACCCAGGCATCGACCAGGGGGCTGTGGTCCAGGGTATGGGCTTCCGACGCCTCCCAGGTGCTGTCGTGGACGCAGAAGTTGATGTGGCTGCGCGCGGTGCGGTCGCACGGGCGGCCGGTGTACCAGGTCACCATGTCGCCGGTGGAGCGGATGGGGCGGTCGCGGTCGAAGACGGGCGTGAGCTTTTCGGTGTTCTCGAAGCGGATCGCCTGCCAGATGTGCTGCATCACCCTGGTCATGTTCAGCGCCAGCATGAGCCGCCGCTTCAGGTCGTCCTGCGCGAACAGGCGCGGCTCGATGACGATCCGGTCGGAGCGGACGAACTGTTCGACCAGCCGGACGAGCTGGGCGAGCAGGACCTCGCGGCTTCCGCTTCCGCTTCCGCCTCCGCTCCGGCCTCCGTTCCCGCTTCCGCCCCCGCCCCAATCCGCCTGCATCCCGTCGTACACGTCCCGCGCGGTCTCGAAGACGATGCGCTGGGTGCGGAACTCCCGCGCCAGGCGTTCCAGGTCGATGGCGGCCAGCATGGTCATGTCCGGCTTGCCCTCCACGACGGGCGCCAGCTCCGCGATCCGGGCGGTCTGGCCGGCGTCGAGGATCAGCGGCTCCACCTTCTCCCAATCGAGGGTCAGGCGCGGGCGGAACACGCGGTCGATGCGTATGACGTTCGGCCAGCGGATCTCGAACGCGGCCTTGTCCCGGTCGGGCTCGACGGCGGTCTTCGGCTCGGGCGGCGGCGGCGGGCCGTTCTCTCCCCCTTCGTGCGGCAGAAAGGTGAAGGGCACGCCGAAGACGTTGACGTATTCCGGCTCGAACAGGCCGGTGTCCGGGGCGACCTCGTAGGCGGTGCGCCGCAGGCCGCGGCCGACCACCTGCTCGCACAGCAACTGGCTGGCGAAGGCGCGCAGGCCCATGATGTGGGTCACGGTCTTGGCGTCCCATCCTTCGGAGAGCATGCCGACCGAGATCACGTTCCGGATCCGTCCGCCGGGCTGGCCGGGGCGGCCTACGGTGTCCACCTGCCGGCGCAGGAGCTCGGCCCGCTGCTTCGCGTTGAGCTTGCGGGGCCGGGCGCCGGTCCCGCCGCCGGTTTCGGCTCCGGCTCCCATTCCGGCTCTGCCACCAGCTCCGGCTCCGGCGCCAGCTCCGGTCCCGACTCCCGCTCCGATTCCGACTCCCGCTCCGATTCCGACTCCGCCGCCAACTCCGATTCCGGTCCCGGCTCCGCCGCCATCGTCCCCGCCCCCGCCCGTGACGATCGGCTCCACCGCGTCCTGGGCCTCGGCCTCGCTCAGCACCTTGGAGTCGATGTGCAGCGTCCGCGCCGGGTCGCAAAGCTCGTCGATATGCACCCTCCGGGTGTCGAAGGCGTGCTTGACGCGCGCCGCGGTCTCGGTGCGGTTGGCGACGGTGATCATCGCCGGCGGGGTCTCGAATCCGGCGGCGGCCCATCGCCTGGCGGTCTCGCGCCAGTCGTATCCGAGCAGGTAGTAGCCGTTGAGCACCAGATCGGGGAGCGGCTCCTCGGCTCCGGCCCGGCGGTTCAGATCGTCCTTGACCTCCGGGTCGTTGTAGATGTGGTACAGGCGCGACTTCCAGGTTCCGGCATCGGGCATGGCGTCGTCCCGGACCACCACCCGCGGCGTCTTGACGAGGCCGGCCTCGATGGCGTCGTTCAGGCCGAAGTCGCTCACGATCCAGTCGAACAGCGCCTCCTCCGAGCTCCTCCGGCCGGATGGGGCGAAGGGCGTCGCGGAGAAGTCGTAGCAGCGGAGGATGCCTCGCGCCCGGTCGATGCGGTCGAGGCCGCCCACCCACTTGGTCGCCTCCTCGATCTCGGCCTTGTCGATGCCCGCGACGCCGGATTGCTCCTGAACACGCCAGGCGTGATGCGCTTCGTCGTTGATGACCAGGAGGTCGCGGGCCTTCGCCATGTCGCCGAGCACGTCGCGGACGTAGGCTTCGTCGCTCCGGGCGCCGCGCTTGTCCACGCTCCGCCGGCGGGCAACCTTTTCCTCCCCCTCCCAGTTGAGCGCGTGCCAGTTGCGCACGACCACCCTGCCGCGCCGGAGCCTGTCCAGCATCGCCGAGGGCACGACGTGGAACGCCTCGTAGTAGTTCTCCGGGTGCGAGGGTTCGAGCACCGCCAGACGGCTCTTGACGGTGAGGCCGGGGGCGACGACCAGGACGTTCCGGGAAAAGCGGCGGTCCCGCGGACGGGCGACCTTGTTCAGGACGTGCCAGGCGACGACCATCGCCATGACGACGGTCTTGCCGGCCCCCGTCGCCATCTTGGCGCATACGCGCTCGAAGCCGCCCCCGTCGGAGGGGATCTCGACGCCCGTCTTCTCGGCGGCGGGCGCCTCGCTCAGCCAGATCAGCGTTTCGACCGCTTCGATCTGGCAGAAGAAGAAGCGCCGGGTCTCGAATTCCTCCGGGTCGTTCCAGTATTGGAGCAGGCGCCGGGTGACGGCGGAGGCGCCGGGCCAGCCGGCCTCGCGCCACGCCTTGACCCGCGGGCGGATGCCGTTGACCAGGGGGATTGCGACGAAGACGCCGGGGTCGTCGAAGGCGCGGGAGTCTTCGGAAGCGACGACGTATCCGGCGGGGCGGCGGCCCGGCACGAGGTCGAACAGGCGCGTCGTGCGGTCGTAGCGCCAGTGGTGCGCCGGCTCCTCGTAGGGCGAGTTGACGATGAGCCGGTCGATGGTGGACTGCGCCATCACTCGGGCTCCGGTGGAACCGGCGGTTCGAGTTGGGCGATCAGCCTCATTGCATCCATCAGCGCATCATTCATGACGAGCGGCTTCGACCATTCGACCGGGGCTGCGACCGCGTGGCCACAACAAGACGATCGCGAACGATCCGGCGGCCGATGCGCATGGGTTCTTCGTTGCCGCCGGCACGGTCGAGGCATCGGCAGGCGGCCACATGAGCCGGGGCGGTGATGAAGCGGGCCGCTACGAGAACGTCGGCATCGATGAACATGCCGATCAGCGGCCGTCGCCGGGCAAATCCTCGGATCCGCCGGTTCTCGCCACTCCCGGCCCCCCGAGTACCGGGCGGCCGTCGCCGGACGAATCCTCGGGTCCCCCGGTGAGACGGGCCATATCGTCGTAGATCTGCTCGCGGCTCACCGTAAAGCCCCGCGGCCAGGAGCCCGGATCGTATGGGGGCAGGATCTCCCGGATGGAGAATCTCCCCTGCCGCGCGGGCTCTTCGGCCGGCTCCGGGCAGACGGTGCGCGCCATCGCCGACGCCCTCGGCGTGACAGTGGACGATCTGCTGCGCCTGCCCCCGGAGAGGAGCCCGCGCTGCCCAGGGCCTTCGCAAGGCGTCATGACGTTTCGACACTGCCGGAGGCGTGATGACGACGCACATGGGTCATCAACGAAGGGATGCCGGCGCACCAGGTGATCGGGGGCGGCTGGCCGGGAGGGCGCCAGATGTAGCCGAGACGGTTCAGCTCCTCCTTCGCGGCCAGCCGCGCGGCGGCGTTCACACCGGTGGAAGCGAGCGCGGCGTCTATCTCGTGATCGGTAGCCGTGGCGTCGGCATGGCGTTGAAAGGGGGGCGCCACGGCCGCGGCCGCTTCCAGCAGCCCGCCGGCCTCCAGTTCGCGCAGGTGATCCTGGTAGTACTCCGCGACTCGCGCCGCCACCTGTCCTCGAACGGCGTCGACGTGGCCATCGGTCAGCGTCGTCGCGCCGGTGGTCAGCCGCTGTTGCCAAAGCGCTTCGCCCCAAAGCTGGACGAAGTAGGGGTAACGTTGACATTCCTCGACGACCTTGCCCAACCCGTCCTCGGTGATATGGACACCGTGCCTGCGTAACGGCTCCTGCAATGCCTGCCGGGCGGCAGCCTCCGTCAGCCGGTCCACGCCGAGTCGCCCGGAGCCCAGGCGGTTCCAGAAGGTCGCGTCCATCTTCGCGAGCTGCGCGGGCAACCCCGGCGTGCCCGCCAGCACCAGCAGGAAAGGCGCCTCGCTCCGCACCTGTTGGCTTGCGTTGAGCAGAGTGCCGCCGACGGCGGCGTCCAGGGTGTGCGCCTCGTCGAGCAGTACGGCAAGGGGTCGCTTGCGGCATCGGGTGATGAGCCGTCTGGCCAGACTGGCCGGCGCCCCGGCTGGCGCCTCCCACTCGGCCGATCCGAGCGTCGGGACGCCCACCTTGCGAGGCAACAGCCGCATCAAACGCGAAGGAGGCGCCAACTCCGCGATCAGCATGGGGACGTCGGCCATGTCGCGGGGCGTCGACGCCACGGCATCCACGTTGCTGCGCCGGCACTCACGTTTGAACCAGTTGAGCAAGGCGGTCTTGCCGTTGCCTCGCGGCCCGATGAGCACCACGTTGTGCGGCGGCGATTGGCCGGCGACCAGATCGGCCAGGCACAGAGACAGCACCGCTCGGTGTTCTTCGCGTCCGGGCATGGCTGGCGGGGCGGCGCCATCGCCCGGCGTGAACAGGCGCGGACTTGCGGGCTTCATGAGGGCGAGTCTAAGACCGCCCGGTGAAGGCGGCAACGGCAGCGCCGCAGCTTGGCGGGGATGCGATGCGCGAAAGGCTGCCCTTGTCGGCCATGAAACTCCACTTCAGCCTCGTGAGAAACCCGGCCCCGCCGCTGGACCGGCGGCCCGGCACGAGGTAGAACAGGCGCATCGTGCGGTCGTAGCGCCACCGACCGGCTCCTCGTAGGGCGAGTTGACGATGAGCCGGTCGATGGTGGACTGCGCCATCACTCGGGCTCCGGGGGAACCAGCGGTTCGAGTTGGGCGATCAGTGGGGGCAGATCGTCCTGCACGGTCTGCCAGACTCTATCGAGTCGGATGGCAAAATAGCCGTGCACGAGACGGTTGCGCATTCCGACGACCTCCGTTCCAGGGGATGTCCGGATGCCCGGATTTTGTCTCCTCGCCGACCCGTGACGCCGCCTCCCCGATGGTTTCGACGGACTTCGGAATGGCCAACCGATGCAGGTCCCGTCGCAGGTCAGGCTAGGGGCGTAGCTCCGAAACTGACACGTCACCCGCTCCCCGTGCAACACCTAGGTCCCGACAATATTTTGTTTCTCTTTGAGTTAATTGAACGTTGACACCTTCTTCTCATAGTGAAAAATAACCTCCGTGAGCTACTCGATCAACTACTCGATTTCAGCGGCGCGGCGGGTTAATCGGCTTGACGCGAAGACGCGCGGCCGTATCCGCGCCAAGGTCGCATTGGTTGCCGAAGATCCAACGGCGCCGAATCGCAACCTCGACCATCTGACCGGCATGGACGGCTACAGGCTGCGTGTCGGCGATTGGCGAGTGATCTTCGAGTTGGACCACGAAACCCGGGTGTTGAACGTGCGGGCGGTCCGGAAACGGGGCAGTGCGTACCAGAGGAGAGACAAGTGAAGCTGCAAACGATCGAGATCAACGGCGCACCATGCGCCATCGTGCCGATCCGGGACTACGACGAGTTGCGCGACGCCCTCGAAGACGCTGCCGACCACGAGGCGCTACGCCAAAGCCGCGCCAGCGGCGAGGAGCTCGTGCCGGGCGCACTTGTGGACCGTCTCGGCGGCGGCAATCCGGTTCGGGTCTGGCGCGAGTACCGCGGGCTGACCGCCACTGCACTGGCTCGCCGGGCGAAGGTGTCCGACGCCGAGTTGTCCGCGATAGAAAACGGCGCCGTCACCGGATCCGTGCAGGCGTTGCGCGACATCGCCGATGCCCTCGGCGTCACGGTGGACGATCTGCTGCCTGCCGCCGGTCAGGAGTCTACGCCGTAGAAGCGGTGGCCCGGCACGAGGTCGAACAGGCGCGTCGTGCGGTCGTAGCGCCAGTGGTGCGCCGGCTCCTCCCTGGGCGAGTTGACGATGAGCCGGTCGATGGTGGACTGCGCCATCACTCGGGCTCCGGGGGAATCAGCGGTTCGAGTTGGGCGATCAGCGGGGGAAGGTCGTTCTGCACAGTCTGCCAGACCCTATCGAGTCGGATGGCAAAGTAGCCGTGAACGAGATGGTTTCGCACACCGATGATCTCCGTCCAGGGAACGCCCGGGTTCTTGGCCTTGGTTTCCTCGCTGATCCGTGACGCCGTCTCCCCGATGGTTTCGATGGACTTCAGAATGGCCAACTGACGCAGGCGGTCGTCCGAAAATTCGCGGAATGTCAGCGGCGCGGCGAATTCCACCGCATCACGGGCCGCCAACAGCATATCGACCAACCTGGCATCGTCACGCCGCATAGATTGTCTCCG
This sequence comes from uncultured Gammaproteobacteria bacterium, assembly GCA_958295465.1. GTDB lineage: Bacteria > Pseudomonadota > Gammaproteobacteria > HK1 > HK1 > HK1. Next base: position 2,975,484 of record OY282353.1, on the reverse strand, counting down.
CTGACTTGAGAATTGCGGCACGGCGGATGTAGTTTCGACTTTGTTCGACGGCGAGGCGTTCGACCAGATCTACCTTCCTGCCGAAGAGATCGGCAAGCTCCTGTTCAATACGGACAAGATCGAAAAGACCGAGCTTCCGATCCGGCTCGAACTCCACCAGGAGATCGATGTCGCTTTCGGGTCTGAAGTCTGTACGGAGCGTGGATCCGAAGAGGTCGAGTCGTGCGATCCCGTTGGCCCGGCAGTATTCCGGTAGCCGAGCCATTGGAATGGATACGTCTGGATTCATGGGACGAAATCCTTCTATGGCTGCGTATGTCTTCCGGGAGCGCTGGCGTCCCGCCCGCTCTGGTCATTCCCGCGAAAGCGGGAATCCAGGTGTTCGGGAGCGCCGGCGTCCCGTCCGCAAGCGCGGATCGGAGGTCCGCCGCCGAAGGATCGCCCCAAGCAGAGCGGGCGAAACGACTTTGGGCAGAATTCACATAACCGCATGATTCTATGGCAAATTTCTCCATATCCAGAAAATCATCACCCACCTTGAAACCTACAGTCGGATCGCGCTTATCACGCTTGCGCGATCATGCCGGATAGTCCACCACTGCGCTACCGCCGCCCGGCCTATTTCAGCATTACGGGCGGCGGCACTCTCTTGAACCGGCAACGGCCGGCATAGACGACGCCAACCAGGTTTCCGGATCTCGACGTCGGGCGGACTGGCGCAATCAGGGCGGCGCTCACGGGCGGACGGTCGAACCGGACGGGCGGGAGACTCGGCTTGCCGGCGTAAGCGCTCACGAGGCTTATGGGACATCGTATGGTATCGTCCCCAGGACAGTGGCGAAGGCCGCCACCTGTCCATTCGCCACGATTGGAAGACAGCGAGGAGGAGCACAATGACGACTACGACCCAACGCGCCAGAGGGATCATCTGCGCCACGACCTTGGCTGCGGCGGCCGCCGTCGGCGGATGCACGACAACCTCGGGCAATGCTGCACTACGCAAGATGAACCCGACCGAGATTAGCGAGCACTTGGTCCGCGGCGTCACGACACGGGAAGAAGTGAAAACCCTCTTCGGCGATCCGATGAACGTCAGCTACATGGACAACGCACAGGAAGCCTGGAGCTATTGGGCGGGAAGCTTCACCAACGACCCAGTGAACTTCGTACCGTTCGCGGGGATCTTCGGCATGTCCATGCCGGGCGAAGCCCAATACCTCGTCATCCTGTTCGACGAAGAGAACCGCGTCCAGAAGTACAACTTCACCAACTCCGACATCGGAATCAAGAGCGGTATCTTCGCAGACCAGTAGTGCCGCTCACCTGCATCCAGATCGGAGGACGTATGGACACCATGACGACACCCATCGGGGCGAACTGGCGCAATCAGGGCGGCGCTCACGGGCGGATGGTCGAACCGGGCGGGCGGGAGGCTCGGCTTGCCGGCGCAAGCGCTCGCGGGCGGATGGTCGAACCAAGCGGACGGGTGAATCAGACTCGAAGCGCCGGCACTCTCCGGCGCTCACTGGCCTTCACGGGCGGACTGGCGCGTACCAGGGTAGCAGGCGGACCGGGTTCGAACCTCTACGGCCGATCACGGGTGGACGGTCGAACCCGAAGGATTGGTGTAATTGGCTTTGTATCTTTCCGCGTAACGGATGAATCAATCCGTTGGCTCGGCAGTATTCAGCGAGATGACCCATTGGGATCGACATATTGAAGTTCATAGAACGATCTCCTGGACGCCGGCATTCGATTCCATCAGTGAGCACGGGGGACGATCGTTCCCGACGCGGTCCTTCATTCCGGCGGCACGAGCTCTTCGAGCTGGGCAATCAATCCAGGCAGATCTTCCTGTACGGTTTGCCACAGGATATCCAGGTTGATGTCGAAATATACGTGGACGAGCCGATTGCGCATGGCGATGATCTGCTTCCAGGGGATGGACGGACATTCTTGTCGAGTCGCCTCCCCCACATGAGCCGCGGCTTCTCCAATCATCTCGACGGCTTTCATCAGCGAAAGCTCAAGATTTTCATCCACGTCGAGATCATGGCGCGTCCGCCCTCGCGCCGCCCGCATTGCCTTGCGCGCGGCGTCCAGCATATGACGCAGCCGTATTTCATCATTCCCGTGCATACTGCACTTGCGCCTCGTCAAGCACTGCCTGGCGAAAGTAGCGGCTCAGATCTTCCGGGGTACGAAGATCGACCGTCCGTCCGAACATCCGGCTCAGTTCCAACTCCATGCCGGCGATTCCCAACAGTCCGGGTATACGGTCAGCCTCGAACTCGACGAGTACGTCAATATCGCTGTCCGGTCGGAAATCGGGCCGGAGCGCTGAACCGAAGATGGCGAGTCGTGCAATCCCATTGGCTCGGCAGAATGACGCAAGCTGGTTTCTGGGAACGGGAATATCCGGATTCATTGCTCTCCCCTTCAATGTCTGGGCTCGGACAAGGTGAAATTCGTACCTACAGGGCACGGTTCGCGTCGACAGCTATTCCAGCGACTTTCAACTCCTTGACAAGCTTTATCTTCCAGCCACCGGCATCGTCCAGTGGAATGTAGATCACACCGTCATAGTCCGACGGAATTTCCACGTCCCCTTTCGTCAGAGCGCAGACATGATTTCGACCAAGGCGTCCGATGAAGTATCCGAACTCGAAAATGACGTTCTGTCTGGCACGGGGTTTCAGATTATCCAGATCTTCCTGAAGTGCGCCCACATCGTCCGGAGTCAGGAGAGCCATCGCAAATCCGACCTGAGCATGCTGCTCGAACTTCTCGATTATCGTCCGTCCCCGATTCGGTTGCTCGTGCAGGATGACCGGATTGAGCGCTAACCGACTAAGGAATCTGGCGACTGTCTCCTTGGTTTCGTTGTCTCTTCCGTGAATTATGAAGATCTCATTTGTATTCGTTCCTCCGTTCTTGGGGGTAAGAGAAGAAGTGGGTTCCTGGTTCTCATCCTCCCAATAATTCTCGATTTCTTCGATCATTGATTCAAGGACCGCCGTTGCTGATTCCAGTCCTCTAATATAAGCCTCCTGAAGGACTGTTTCATCTTCATCGAAAAAAGCTATATGTGGAAAGGATATACCAGTGAAATCAGTAACATTTCTGGCTTCCTTACCGAATGTATCGGCAATACAAATCTCCGCATTTCTGTGCCATTTCTGAAATTCTCTTGATCTACGCCTTCGCCGTTTCAGTGTTGGTATTTCACCTAGAACTGCCTGAAGACGCTCTATTGCCTTAGCTTTGCTTGGCCTTGCCATCATCTCATCTCCACAATCTTCAGGCTCTCGATCCCCCGGTCGTCCACGATCTTGACGGCGGCGCGGCCGTGTTCGCCGAGTTCGAAGGGCAGTGAAACCGTGCCGCGGTAGGCTTCGATCAGGTCCTGGTCGATCTCGGCCTTGAGGTTGCGGGCGAGGCGGGACCAGCCGTCCCGGGCGCCGGCCATCGGGAAGAAGACCTGGCGCGGGAACAGGCTGCGGCCGTCGTAGTCCGGGTCCAGCATCCACAGCGCGATGTGTTCCCTGCCGCCGGATTCCACGCCGCCGGTCTTGGTGTTGTAGTAGTCGAACCCCTGGACCGAGACGCGGTGCCTGCCGGTATGTTCGCCGTCGGCGATCTTCTCGATTTCGACGTCCGGTTGGCCGATCAGCCAGAAGCTCTCGTTGCTGGCGCGCTTTCTCTTGAGGTCTTCGGTGAGCAGGTCGGCGTTCATCTGCGCCTTGAGAAGCGTGACGCCGGGCCACCTGGTTTCGTCGATGTCCTTGGCGGCCTCGGGGTCGAACTGGAAGGCGGCGAAGACGATGACCCTGGGGCGGGGCACGAGGGTCTGCGCCTCCTCGATGGCCAGCGCGACCTGGCGTTGCTCAAGCGGTGTGTGATCCGGGCCGAAGGAGAGGACGACGCGCTCGGCGTTCCAGGCGGTTCCTTCATCCCGGACGCCGTCCGCGCCGGCGTCGTCGGGGTGGGTTTCGCCCTCGACGTGCAGCCAGGCAGTACCCGGCAACGGCTCCAGCCGTGCGAAGGAGATATGCTGACCGGCCTTGCCGCGAATGCCGGTCTTCAGCAACTCGTCGCGCCAATCGCTCTGCCGCAGCGTTTCGCCGGAGCGTGCGACGGATTCGTCGGCGGGCGGTGCACCGGCGGATTCAACGTCGTCAAGGGGTTTCACCACCGGCGCGGGGACCGCTTCCACGGTGAACGGCCCGGTGACGCGGGCCTTGGCGCGATCGACGTTGGGCTGGTCGTAAAGCGTGACGGCATTGGGCGGCTCGTCATACCCCAGGGTTCTCGGTGATACGTCGCCGACGCTTCGGTATCGGAACCCGGACCCGACACCTTCATCGGGATAGGCCAGCTCGTAGTAGTCGAAGTTCGCCGTCATCAGCCGCTGACGCGCGATCGCCACCGCCACCCGCGAGGTGTCGCAGGCAACCCACCTTCGACCCCATTGCTCGGCGACGTGGGCGGTCGTACCGGAACCGCAGGTGGGATCGAGCACCAGATCGCCCGGGTCCGTGCTCATCAGGATGCAGCGCTGAATGGCCTTCGTGTCCGTTTGTACTACGTATCGCTTGTCTTTCGCCGACATCGGAGCGGGCCAGAGATTGTTGATTCTGCGGCCCGGCACTTCGTCTTCGTATCGTTTCCACATCAATGAGGCTTGCGCCTCCAGCCGGTTCAATTCGGAGAGCCTGTCCATGCCCTCCTTGGATATTGCCCAATGCCGATCATTACCGCAGTGGAAGACACGGCCATTCCATTCGTAAGGCTCGGAACGGCCCGTCTTGGAAGCACCCTGAGAATCGAGGGGCATGCGCCGATAGATGCGTGCGCCTTTCGGCAGATATCTGTCCGGGTCGAAGCGTTCCTCGGGGCCGAGCTTACGGCATTGGCCATCAGGCAATTCGACCATGACATACGAACTGAAAAACTCGATCACCTCGGCCCGCGTCAGCGGTTCATACAACTGCCGGTACTTCGCGCGTTTCCGATCCTTCGCATACCAAAGCAGATAGTCGGCGACTTCCGGCAGGGTCTTGGCCGAGCTGTCTCCGGTCGTGGCATAGGAGATGGTCGCCACCCGGTTCCCCGCACCGAAGATCTCGTCCATCACCACGCCCGCGCGATGGACGTTTTCCTTGCCGATCTGCACGAAGCAGCTTCCGCTCTCGTGCAGCAGCTCGCGCGCCAGCAGCAGGCGGTCCCGCACATAGGTCAGGTAGGAGTGGATGCCGAGCTCCCAGGTGTCCCGGAAGGCGCGGATCGTCTCCGGCTCGCTGGTCAGGTCCTCGTCCCGGCCGTCGGTCACGTCCTGCCGGTTGACGAAGGGCTGGAAGTTGGAGCCGTAGCGGATGCCGTAGGGCGGATCGATGTAGACCATCTGCACCTGCCCGCCGAGGCCCTCCTTCTCCAGGAGGCTGTTCATCACCAGCAGGCTGTCGCCGGCGACCAGGCGGTTGGTCCAGTTGTGCCGGTGCCGGTAGAAGTCGATGGCCTGCCGGATCGGCGGGTTCTCCTCCGGAGCGTCGAACAGGGAACCCTGGAAGCCCTGGCTCTGGAATGACGCGCCGTTGCGCTTCCTCACCGCCTCCACGACCGTGCGCGGGTCGATGCGCTCGTGGACGTGCAGGGAGACGGTCGGCACCTCGAACGCGGTATGTTCGGCCTTGCCCGCCCAGGAGAGTTGCGGGTCGATGTGGGGATCGTGGGCGTAGGTCTTGCGCCCCGCGTCCTTGTCGGTCTCCGGCGTGACCAGGCCGACGGGTGGGTTGTTCGCGCGCTCCTTGTCCCGGTGCGCGTAGTTCTCGATGTTCCGCTTGCGCTTCTTCGGTGCTTTCGCCATGACCCGACCCCAATCCCGCCTCCGTCAACGCCCTTGCCGAACGGCGGACATGCCGCTTCCCCGCAGCCTGTCCATCACGAGGAAAGGAATATCCGCCCGGTGCGATGGAACGGGCGCGTGTTCTGCCGAGTCTGATTCACCCTATCGTCACGTCGGAAATCATGGGAACTGCCTGCAGCGCTGAAAGTTTCATCGGCCATAGACTGCGGCGTCCATTTCACTGTTGCCGTGCATTCTACTTTCGTCAACGGGAGATCTCCACTAAGTAGTACTCGGAACCATCCGCTGACTCAGATGGTTTCTCGATAGGTTCCCACAAATTAGATCAATCTTGATTCCAAGATTTCTCGATCCATTTAAACATATCGCGTTTTTCGTCCGAGGGCCCGTAGCCAGCCCAAGTATCGCCAAGTGGTATCTCAATTACGATGATATGTGCGTCCGGTGCCAATTCATGAAATTTATCACGGATCGTCTCCGTCGTATGGCGATTTTTTTTACTTCGGATTAACCATAGCCCACTGATCCAATTCCACCAAGCGCAAGTTTCTCCAAGCCATTCACGTATCGCAGCCTTTTCCTCAGCGGTCATGGGGTTCGCACCTACAGCGAAACGACGGATCATGGCCTGTCCCCATTATCTTCTCGTTTTCTGGAAAGCAATCTCGCATTCCCCGCCTCACCCTCGTCGAAAGTGCCGGTCTCGCTGTCTCCGACCGATCCGCGCTCAATCGCGAGTTTCTGGAGAGTGTATTTCTCTGAGCGCAACGCATCTCTATCATGTAATAGTAAGTATTTGTAGGCTAAAATGTAGGCTATGACTGCCATAAGGATACACAACCCCAGTAGGTAGGTGAACCATTCCTGAGCACCCATATACAATGAAATCAATGTTGCAGACAAAAGCATAAATACAAGCCACCCCAATGGGTTGAGCGCGCTAGAACGTGAACCTCCATCGCTAGCTTTCTGTAGAAATTTTTGTATCAACATGGTCTACCGTCGTTCATTATCGTGTCAACCACAAGCCACTCACTCGGCTCAAGCATCCTTCCTACCTTGCCACCCGAGAATCCGATTCCGCAGCGAGGACACGCGGACCAACGTCCACTCCGACGGGGCTCGAACACACCCGATTTCCTCACCCACCCCGCCGTCGACGCGGAGCGAACACCCTCGCGCCTCACTTCCCCATCCTTGCCTTTGGTGCCTTGCTCGCGGCAGTCACGTACTTCGCAGACCTCGAATCGCGCCACTCTGGCAGTGAAATACTGGCTCTCGGTCACTCTCGGCTCATCAGACCGGTTCAACCGTATCCACCCGATACTCCGTCGTCCACCCGGAAAGGATATTCGTTCGCCCGGTGCAATGGTACAGGCGTGTACCTTTCCAGGGCGAGCGGCGACCGTTTCACGGCCGCTCACGATTCCGCGTACGCGGAATCGCCAATCAATGTCGGGCGAAGCGTCACTGGCTACGAGGAACAAGGCGTTCCAAGCGACCCGCTCCCGTCCGGCAAGCAGCCACCGTGGCGCAGCACAGGCGCTCCCAACCCGGCAGGCCCTGGGACATGGCCGCCATCAAGCGATCAGAGCGGCCATTCCGACCGCGATGCCGGGAAAATCGCGCCGGATGCCCTTGTCTTCGGTGACCAGAGGGATACCCATCGATCTGGCCAAGGCGACGAACTCACAGTCGTAAGCGGAGCAGTCGGATCCGGAGACGAGTTCCATGACCGCGACCGAATCGATCTCGCATTCGAAGTCGGCCAGCTCGGCTTCCGCGGCTCGGACCAAAGCCTTCGCCGCGGCCGGACCCATGACCTTCCGGCGCAGGAACCCGGCAAGGACGTTGCGGAACTCGGACCGCCAGAGCTTCGGCCCGTACCAGTGGTCCGTCGATCGTCGCAACGCCACGGCTTCCTCCGTGCGGGCACCCGGAAGCCAGTAGTACGCCAGGATGTTCGTATCGACGACCACGTTCACCGCTCACGCCCTCCCGGCGCGCTTGTATTCGTCCACCAAGGCGTGATCGAAACGGGGAAGCCTCTCGCGGAGCGCCGCCGCCTCGGCCAGAAGCTCCGCCCTCCGGCGCGGAAGCCCCTCAACGTGACGCTCCAGACAGGCGATGATTTCGCCCTGCAGGCTCCGGTGATTGCGCCGGGCAGCCTCCTTCAGCCCCTCGTGGAGCGCTGGCGGCAGGCTCTTGATCGTGATTGAAGCCATCGTGACGGCATCCATTCTGAAACCGGAATGCAAGTCTCCGATGCCGGCGTATCGGAATCAATCCATCCGGCGTCCGGGCAACGGCTCGGTTCGAGCGGAACAGCGCCTCTCACGCGGCGTGAGTATGCTGCCGGGATCCGTCGAGACACGAGGCGAGAGCTCATACGATTTCTGCGCATTCATCCAGAATTCCGGGGCCTGCCCGAAGTACGCCCCCAGCGCGATCGCGGTCTCCGCGCTCACGCCGCGGCGTTCATGAACAATCTCATGCAGCCGGGTCGCCGGCAGGTCGATGTCGCGGGCGACGCCATTGACGGTCAGCCCCATCTCCCTGATCTGTTCGAGCAGCAAGGTGCCGGGATGTGTCGCGATCCGATTGCCGGGTACACGGGCCATTTCCTTTGCTCCCCTCATCAATCGTAGTGGTTGTTCAATTCCACCTCGAAGGCGTCTCCGTCCTGCCAGACGAAGCAGAGCCGCCAGCCTCGGGAAACGCGAATGCTGTACCGGCCGTCACGGTCGCCGATCAGCCGTTCGAGGCGATTTCCCGGCGGTATTCGAAGATCATCGATGCTCACTGCATAGTTGATCCGGTCCAGCTTGCTCCGCGCCCGTTTCAGTTGATTGTCGCGACGGAGTTGACCTCGAACGCGAGCGACCAGGGCGCGATGGTGGGGCTGCTCGATGAGGTGAATGAGACCTTCGACGCGCAGCCTGGGCGGGTGCTCGTTGACGCCGGGTACTGCAACCAGCGGGATTTGTCGATCTCCGCGTACGCGGAGATTGAAGCGTGGGGCATCGATGGGTATGTGGTGCCGGGGCGCGAGGGCGAGCAGGTGGTGGACAAGGACGCCAAGACGCACCCGGCGACGCATCGCATGGCAGACTCCTATGCGACGCTTGATCGGAAGCTCTGCCGCGCCAGCGGTCCTACGTGCGAGATTGCCGGTCCGCCTCCTCGATAGACGCCCGTTCTTTGCTCTCCCGCCCTCCGATATGGCCGGAGACGTCACGCGGCCAAGGTGTCCCGCTGCTGTTCAAGTTCGCTCAGAGCTTCGCGCACGAATCCATCCGTTCGCCCGGCGCGATGGTACGGGCGCGTGCCCTTCCAGGGCGAGCGGCGACCGCTGGCGCCTCGACTGCCGGGGAACGAGTCGTTCCAGATGGCGAGAGGCGGCGGCGGGGCAGCCGCAACGAAGTCCGGTTGCCTTGAACAATCTATCTATTGTCTTTACATTCCGACAGAAACCCGCTTCCTTGAGGAAGGCGCCATGGCGCAACGGCAGACGACGACCGAAGGTGCCCGCAAATCGCTCGTCAATCTGCGGGTCAGCGCCCGCGATCGGGACTTGATCGACCGGGCGGCGGCGGCGCTCGGCAAGAACCGCTCCGAGTTCATGCTGGATGCGACGCGGCAGGCGGCGGAAGACGCCTTGCTCGATCGCGTCCTGTTCCGCCTCGACTCCGATCGCCATGAAGCCTTCGTCACGCTTCTCGATGGACCGCCGAGTCCGAACAAGGAACTCGCCAGACTCCTTTCGACTCCGGCGCCGTGGGAAGAGTGACCGGCGCCGGGAAGGCTCGTCCTCCCCTCCGCGCCCCGGAACCCCTTCACGAGGGGCACCGGGTCGATGCCTTTCAATGCGGCGTGCCGAGCCTGGATGCCTGGATCAAGCGACGCGCCGGGACGAACCGGAAATCCGGCGCCTCCCGGACCTTCGTCGTCTGCCGAGGCGAGCAGGTAAAGGGGTATTACGCACTCGCGGCGGGAGCCGTCGATCACCATCAGGCGCCGAGCCGGGTCCGCCGCAACATGCCCGATCCGATCCCCGTCGTCGTCCTCGCCCGCTTGGCCGTAACCACCTGCGAACAAGGTTCTGGAATCGGCCGAGCGCTCGTTCGAGACGCCCTTTTCCGGATCCGCGCGGCGGCAGGCGAAATCGGGGTCGCCGCCGTGCTCGTCCACGCTCTGAACGACGCTGCGAAGCGGTTCTATCTCACCTGCGGCTTCGTCGAATCCCCCATCGACCCGTTGATCCTGGCCGCCCGACTGAAGGATGTCGAGGCGGCGCTCGGCACCCCGGCGCGCTTTTCTTCCTCCACCAAGGCGTGATCGAAACGAGGGAGCCTCTCGCGGAGCGCCGCCGCTTCGGCCGGAAGCTCCGTCCTCCGGCGCGGAAGCGGGGACCGATGGTGCATCCGAACCATGCGCTCTCGCATCAAGCCGATGAAGAAGGTGGCACGCATGATGCGCTCGCATCGTGCGCTGATCCTCAACTGGTTCCACGCCAAGGGGCGTTGGTCCAGCGGCGCAGTCGAGGGGTTCAATGGCAAAGCCGAACTGACAACCAGAAAAGCGTTCGGCGTTCGGCTTTCGCACCTACGAGGCGCTGGAAGTCGCCTTGTATCATACAGTTGGCGACTTACCCGAGCCCGAACTCACCCACAAATTCTGCTGACGAGGCAGAAAAGCTTCAACTCCTCGCTCGGCCCATGGTCGATGAGATTTTCGTGGAACGCCCGATCGAGAAATCCCAAGGCTTCAGCGTACTCGAGAGCGACATCGGCAACATCGGCGCCACCGATCTCGAACGTCACCGACTCCGCTCGCCGGGCGGCGAAGAATGCGGCATCCGCGTCCCAATGGCGCCGGGCATCCACATCGGGGAACGCTCGGGTCGTGCTCATGGCAGACCCCGCAACGGGCCATCTTCGGGGCAGGAAGCATACGGGCACGGCACCGGCAGGTGAACCGCGCCCCGCTGCGCACCCCTCGCCGATCGGGTATCGTTTCAACGGTCCGATGCAGCGCTCGACCGAACTACCAGACCCGCGACTCCGCCCACCGCCGAGGGCTGCTTCCGGCACGGTCGCTCCGTGGACCCCACCGGGACGATCGCGAGTCGGCCGCCGGCCGGCTCCCGCATCCAGAGGAGGAACACCCATGATTCATTCCCTGAAGCGGCTCGCCTCGCTGCTCGGATGGAACAAACCCATTGCCCCCCGCTCGCCCGTGGCGATAGACAGGGCGCCCGCGATTTCGCTACCCGGAATCGCCAAGCGGCCGCGCCGGCGGTCGCCGCTCGTCCTGGCCTGCGCATCGATCCTGCTGGCGTCCGGCGCCCATGCGGCGACGCCGAAGAACACGTTCGTGATGGCCAAGGACATCAGCGATCTGATCACGCTGGATCCGGCCGAGGTCTTCGAGCTGTCCGGCGGCGAGGTCATCGCCAACCTCTACGATCGCCTGATGATGTACGAGCCGGAGGATCTGGCCACGCTGGTGGGGGGCGTGGCCGAGAGCTGGGAGGTGAGCGGCGACGGCAAGGTCATCACGTTCTCCATTCGGCCGGGGCTGACGTTCCACTCCGGAAATCCGGTGACGGCCGAAGACGTCGTCTTTTCGCTGCGCCGCGTGGCCAAGCTCAAGAAGACACCTTCGTTCATCGTGACCCAGTTCGGCTGGACCCCGGACAACGTCGACAGCCTCGTGGTGGTGGACGGCGGCAAGGCCAGGATCACCATCACCGAGGAGTTCTCGCCGGGACTGGTGCTGAACGCGCTCTCGGCCGGTATCGGCTCCGTCGTGGACAGGAAGACGGTGCTCTCGCACGAGAAGGACGGCGACCTCGGGCATGGATGGCTCAAGACGAACAGCGCCGGCTCCGGACCCTTCATGCTGAAGACGTGGAAGGCCAACGAGCTGGTCACCCTGGAATCCTTTCCCGGCTATCGCCACGGCGCACCGGCGATGAAGCGGGTCATCGTTCGCCACGTCCACGAGCCCTCCGCTCAACGCCTGCTGGTCGAGAAGGGCGACGTCGATCTGGCGCGCAACCTGACCCCGGACCAGATCAAGGGTATCGCCGGCAACCCCGATCTTGCCGTGGACGCCGATCCCAAGGGGGCGCTCATGTATCTGGCGGCCAATGCCGCGCATCCGATCGTGGGCGATCCGAGGGTTTCGAAGGCGTTGCGCTACCTCGTCGACTACGACGGGATGGCCGGATCGTTCCTGGCCGGGCAGCAGCGGATCCACCAGGCGGTCTGGCCGTCGGGTCTGTGGGGTGCGCTGGACGAGACGCCCTACTCGCTGGACGTCGATGCGGCCAAGGCGCTGCTGGCCGAGGCCGGACACCCGGACGGCTTCGGGATCCGGCTCGACACCCTGAACGCGGCGCCGTTCCCCGAAGTCGCCCAGTCGATCCAGTCGACGCTGGCCAAGGCGGGGATCGAGGCCGAGATCGTCACCGCCGAGGGCAAGACCCTGTGGCCGATGTACCGGGCACGCAAGCACGAGATCATCCTCGCGCGCTGGTCGCCGGACTACACCGACCCGCATTCGAACGTCGATGCGTTCGCGCGCAATCCCGACAACCGCCCGGAGGCGAAGCTGACCGGCGTGCTCGCATGGCGCAATTCCTGGCAGGACGAGGACATGAACGCGATGGTGGTGGCGGCGCGCAACGAGCCCGACCTGGACAAGCGCGAGCAGCGCTACCACGCAATCCAGCGCTCGCTGCAGGAGAGCTCGCCGTACGTGGTCATGTTCCAGCAGACCGAGCAGGCGGTGCGCCGGAAGAACGTGCAGGGATTCGTCTCCGGCTCGAACTTCGACCTGGTGTTCTACCGTAACGTGACCAAGTAGGCGAAGCGGGCGCGGAGGCCTGAACCGACACCCGTGGATTGATGTCCATCGCGAACGCCGCCGGCCGTCCCCGGGCGGCGGCAAGAATCGTCGGCGGGGTGGGTTTCACCCTGCTGCTCACGTTCATCGGCCTGACCGCGGTGACGTTCGTCATCGGCCGGGTCATGCCTGCCGATCCGGTGCTCGCGGTCGTCGGCGACCGCGCCCCGCAGGACGTCTACGACCTCGTCTACCGGCAGATGGGTCTGGACCGGCCGCTGTACGAGCAGTACTGGCGTTACCTCGAGCAGCTCTCGCGGGGCGATCTGGGCACGTCGATCATGACCGCCCGGCCGGTCCTCGACGACCTGATCAGGTTCTTCCCGGCGACGCTGGAGCTGGCCACCATCGCGACGGTGCTGGGGGTCTTCCTGGGGATCCCCATGGGGGTGCTGGCGGCGGTGCGCCAGGGCCAATGGCCGGATCACGTGGTCCGGGTGCTCGGGCTCATCGGCTATTCCATGCCGATCTTCTGGCTCGGCATGGTGGCGCTGCTCGTCTTCTACGCGAACCTGGACTGGGTGGGCGGGCCGGGCCGGATCGACGTGTTCCACGACGGGATCGTGGAGCCCGTCACCGGCCTGATCCTGGTCGACGCCGCGCTGGCCGGCGAGTGGGAGATCTTCGACAACGCGGTCTCGCACCTGATCCTGCCATCGCTGGTACTCGCCACCTTCGCGCTCGCCTACATCGCCCGGATGACGCGCAGCTTCATGCTCGACCAGCTCAACCAGGAGTATGTCCTGACCGCCCGGGTCAAGGGCGTGTCCGAGCCCGCGGTGATCTGGCGCCATGCGTTCCGCAACGTCCTGGTGCAGCTCATCACCATCATCGGGCTGACCTACGCATCCCTGCTCGAAGGTTCGGTGTTGACCGAGACGGTCTTCTCGTGGCCCGGGATCGGCCAATACATCACCACCTCGCTGTTCAACGGCGACATGCCCGCGGTGCTCGGGGGCACCATCGTGGTGGGGGTCTGCTTCGTCGGCATCAACATGTTCTCCGACCTGCTCTACCGGCTGGTCGACCCGAGAGCACGGGCATGAGCGCGGACACCCACCAGGAACGACCGCCGCGCACCGGGCTGCGCACCTGGCTGCTGTCCGATACGCCGGCGTCGGTCGCGCAGGCGCGCTGCCAGCGCTTCTACCTCGCGTGGCTGGCCTTCCGGTCGAACCCCATCGCCATGACCGGCCTCGGCATCGTCGCGGCCCTGGTGCTCATGGCCATTCTTGCGCCGTGGATTACGAACGGCAGCGGGCTGGAGCCGGAGCTCGGCAACCGCCTTCAGGGCGCGAGCGCCGAGCACTGGTTCGGCACCGACCAGCTTGGCCGGGACCTGAGGGATCGCGTCATCTGGGGATCGCGCATCACGCTCTACATCGTGGGGCTGGTGGGGATCATCGTGGTCCCGGTGGGCTTGCTGATCGGCACCGTGGCCGGATACGTCGGGGGGGTGGTCGACAACGTGCTGATGCGAATCACCGACGTCTTCCTGGCCTTTCCCCGCCTGATCCTCGCGCTGGCGCTGGTCGCGGCCCTGGGCCCCGGGCTCGAGAACGCGATCCTGGCCATCGCCCTCACCACCTGGTCGCCGTACGCACGCATCGCCCGCGCCGAGGCGCTCACCATCCGCAACAGCGAGTTCATCCTGGCCGCGCAGGTGCAGGGCGCTTCCACCATCGGCATCCTCTACCGCCACGTCATGCCGCTCTGTGTCTCGTCGGTGATCGTGCGGCTCACGCTGGACATGGCGGGCATCATCCTGACCGCGGCGGGGCTCGGATTCCTCGGACTCGGCGCGCAGCCGCCGACCCCGGAATGGGGGGCGATGATCTCCACCGGCCGGCAGTACCTGCTCGACCAGTGGTGGGTCCCCACCGTTCCGGGCATCGCGATATTCGTCGTGAGCCTGGGCTTCAACCTGCTCGGCGACGGCCTGCGCGACGTGCTCGATCCGAAGAGCGGGCGGTGACGTGGACCCTCGCAATACGAGAACCCATTGAAACAGGACGGGACATGCTCGACCCGAAGAGCGGGCAGTGACGTGGATGACGGGCCACTGCTGACGATCGAGGACCTGCGGGTCCGGTACCGGACCCCCAAGGGGGTCGTGGACGCGGTGCGCGGGGTGAGCTTCACGCTCGGACGGGAACGCCTCGGCATCGTCGGCGAGTCGGGCTCCGGAAAGACGCAGACCGGGCGGGCGATCCTGGGCCTGATCCCCCGCAACGGCGAGGTGCGGGCGCGGCGCATGGCGTTTCGGGACGTCGACCTGCTGAACGCGAGCGAACGCACCATGCGCCGGATCCGCGGTGACCACATCTCGATGGTCATGCAGGACCCCAAGTACTCCCTGAACCCCGTCATCACCGTCGGCAAGCAGATCGAAGAGGCGTTCCTGGTCCACACCCGCGCCGGCCGCCGCGAGGCGCGCGAGCGCACCCTGGAGATGCTCGCGGCGGTGCGCATCCGCAACCCGGAGCGCGTCTATCGCGCCTGGCCGCACGAGATGTCGGGCGGCATGGGCCAGCGCATCATGATCGCGATGATGATGATCCCGAACCCGGAGGTCATCATCGCCGACGAGCCGACCTCGGCCCTGGACGTGACGGTCCGGATGCAGGTCCTGGCCATTCTCGACGACATGGTCGGCGAACGCGGCATGGGGCTGATGATGATCAGCCACGATCTCAACCTCGTGGCGTCGTTCTGCGACCGCGTGATCATCATGTACGGCGGGCAGATCATGGAGACCCTGGACGCGCGCGACCTGGGCCGGTCGAGCCACGGATACACCCGCGGCCTGATGCGCTGCCTGCCCGGGATCGACCGGGACGCCGAGACCCTGCCGGTCCTGCAACGCGATCCCGCGTGGCTTGCGGAGCAGGGTCCGGGGCGTGATTGAGTTGGAGCACCCGGACGTCGTCGTTCGGCCGACGCCGGCACCCGCTACGACCAGCGACCGGGCGGTGATTGAGTCGGAGAATCCGGGCGTCGTCGTTCGGGCGGGCTCGACGCGGAAGACCGGCGGGCGCGGGACGTGACGTGATCGAGGTGGAGAACCTGGACGTCGTGTTCGGGCACGGTGCGCAGCGCGTGCACGCGGTACGCGACGTGACCTTCTCCGTGCCGCGCGGCGAGAGCTTCGGGCTGGTCGGAGAGTCGGGCTCGGGCAAGTCCACGGTGTTGCGCGCCCTGGCCGGGCTCATCCGCAATGCGGCGGGGGTCATGCGTGTAGACGGCGACACCCTGGGGCGCCGTCGATCGCGGCGATTTCGCAAGCGCGTGCAGATGGTGTTCCAGGACCCCTACGGCTCGCTGCATCCGCGCCACACCGTCGATCAGATCCTGAGCGAGCCGGCCCGCATCCACCGCTTCGATGGAATCGAGGCGCGGGTGGTGCGCTGGCTGGAGGAGGTCGGGCTGGACGCCTCGTTCCGCTTCCGCTATCCGCACCAGATCTCCGGCGGGCAGCGCCAGCGGGTAGCGGTCGCCCGTGCCCTGATCATCGAGCCGGACGTGGTGCTCCTCGACGAGCCGACCTCCGCGCTGGACGTGTCGGTGCAGGCGGAGGTGCTCAACCTGCTGACCCGGCTCAAGCGCGAACACGGCCTCACCTACGTGCTGGTGAGCCACGACTTCGCGGTGGTCAGCCACATGTGCGACCGGCTGTCGGTGATGCAGCATGGGGCGGTGCTGGAGACGTTGTCGGTGCAGCGGCTGCGCGCCAACGCCCCCGAGCACCCGTACACGCGGCAGCTTCTGATGGCGAGCCGCGGCTACGACCGATCCGCGGTCGACAGCCTGGAAGACGACTTCTGAGCCGGCGGCGCCCCGGGCCCGCGAGATCCGAACCACGCCGACCGTGCTCCCGCTTCCGTGACCCGTTCCGGGTGTCGCTCCCGTGATCCCACGCTACCGGCCGCCGGCGCGATGACGGAGCGCGGGCGCCGAACCGATACCATCGCCCTCGAATCCGGGCCGCTACGCGAGAAACACGCAGCTCGGGCATCCGTCGCGCTCGAACGCGGCTTCCGCCGTGACCCGGTCCTCTTCGTACTGGTACTGCGGATCGGGATGCCGCTCGATACGGTCGTCCCCGCCCGACCCGCCGGGGTCCGGACGCATCACGAGGTCCTTCCAGGCATCGTCCTCGGCCCACCGGTACGGCAGCCGGCGGATCGTCCCGGGGGTGTCGATGGTGACGAGCGCTTCCAGCGTGTCCCGCAGGATCCGACGTTGCAGCGCCGGATCATGCGGTTTTCCCGCCGTGTGTCCGAGCGGGAAGTCCAGGTACACGGCGCGGGGCGGGTTGACGGCCGCGGTGATCGACCACGCGCTCGACATGGAGACGGTCGGGATCCCGCGGCGCTCGATCTCTCGTGCGATCAATCCGACGGACTGATGGCACACCGGTCAGGCCGGTACGAGCAGCGCGGCGTCGACCGCGTCGTCCTCCATGCGCTCGGCGAGCGCCGCGGCGAGGCGTTCGCGCACCTTGCGCACCGAGTAGATCCCGCCCATGAACGTGTACGCATTCGGTCCGACCTCGGCGATGCCCCGCTCGCGAGCCTCCGCGCGCAGCGTCTCGAGCGGGAACACGACGTTCGGATCGGAGCGTGCGTCGGTCACGTCGTAGGCGAAGTGCGTCACGCGAAGCGTCGACTTCCCGGTGTCGCTCGGAATGATCCTGAAGCTGAAGTCGTCCCGGTAGTGGAACGCGATCTGCCCCTCGCGGTAGATCCCGCCCGAGGCGATGAGCCCGATCCGCGACTCCGCGAGCGACTTCGAGACAGCCGCGAACGGGGGCTCGTCCTCGTTGTGGATCCACTGGTAGGGCGGGTAGCCGAGCGAGGCGTACTGCTCCCTCGTGCGTTCGATGTAGTCGACCGGCGGCCTTGGCATGGATTGACTCCGTTTTCGAATGGGCGGCGCGCACCCTCGAAGGAAAGATAGTGCGGGAAAGACGCTGATGGAAGCCGGCGGAGCCGGGAAGGAGTCCAGGGGATCGCCGGCACGTCCGTACTGCGTCCTGCACATGCAAGCGTGGGACGATTCCGTCTTCCACCGGCCGCAGGGCTCATCGGCCGTCGCCGCGATTCCCGGGCATCGGATGCCGCGGCTCCGTCGTGGGCCTCACACCGCCGCGGACCGCGATGCGTACTCCTGTCGTCGCCCCAGCAGATGCCCGAGCATCAGGACGAAGCAGCCGAGCACGAAAAGCTTGTTGACGAACCAGTTCGTCGTCCAGATCGTCCACTGCGGCTCGTCGAGGAACAGGACGAACTTCGTCACCACGATCCCGATCTCGAGGACCGCAACGGCGAGCGCGAGCGCATAGGTGTAGCGCGGACGGGCGAGCAGCGCCCAGCCGAGCCAGACGTGCACCACCGGCCAGAAGTCGAGGTAGATGTGGGTGGCGGGGGCCAGCCCATGCGCAAGGGCGTAGCCGACCGGGAACAGGTACTTGATCACCACCGTCCACGCGGCCAGGACGAAGAGGAAATGGGCGAGGAAATGGGTCATGGCGCGGGCCGGACGCCACCCGGCCGAACCGGGTCACGGGGTCTTGCTCGAGTCCGGCCATCGGACTGTCGTTCTGGTGTGCGTTCAGGCATCGGGTCGGTCGCCGTTCCATCGAGCCGGCCCGAGGCGCCGTCTCGCACAAGCGCGAAGATCGGGGCACGGGCGGAACATATCGTCAGGCATCGAACCGGCGGCCGCTCAGCCGAGCCGGATCGCGGCGTCCCGGGTGAACGCGGAGATCGGGATGCCGTTCGGGCAGGCGCCCAGGCAGGGTGCTCCGTCGCATGCGAGGCAGGCGCGGGCGCCGGCGCCGAGCGCGGCGTAGTCGGCGCGCGCGAGCACCGGATCGCGATAGTCGACGTCGTACATCCGCGTTCTCAACACCTCGGAGATCTCGACGCCGGCCGGACAACTCTCCTCGCACGCATTGCAGGCGTGCCGGCAGTACCGCGGCCCTTGCAGAGCCGCGTAGCGTGCGAGCAGGCGCATGTCCGCGGCGCCGATCGGACCGGAGCCGGAGGCGGCCACGTACTCGTCGATGTCCGCGGTGCTGGTCATCGAGACGACCAGGCCGTCCACATGCGGATTGGACAGCACCCACCGGAACGCGGCCTGCGAGAAGGTGGCGCCGCCCGATTCGTAGGGCCGCATGTCGTTGATGCGCGCGCCCATCAACGTCTTCATCGCGATCACCCCGACCCCTTTGGAGCTGGCCCGCTCGATGGCCCGCCCCAGCTCGGGTTGGAGCGCCACGTAGTGGAGCCGCGCACGCAGCTTCTCGTAGAAGCTCGCGTCCTGCGCGAAGTTGTGGGCCACGAGAATGACGTCGGCGAGATCGTGGTCGAGCGCGTAGTCCACGCATTCGACCAGCGCGCCCCCGTGGCCGGACATGCCGCGAAACCGGATCTTGCCGTCGCGGATCGCCCGCTCCATGAACTCCGCCCATTCGGGATTCTGCAATCGCCGCACGTCGTTGACGGCATGGTTGAAGTAGATGTCGACATAGTCGGTGCGAAGCCGCCGCAACGATCCTTCGAGCGCGGCCATCATCTGCCGGCGGGTCTCGCCTCCCCACGCCTTGTGCTTCGAAGTGATGACGTAGCGGTCGCGCTCGCCCCGCAGCGCCTCGCCGATGGCTTCCTCCGCCCGGCCGCCGCGATAGCTCTCGGCGGTGTCGAAGCAGGTGATTCCGCGAGCCGCCGCGTGGCGGACGAGCCGCGGATCCGAGGACCGGCTGGATCCGAAGGAAATGTCCGAGACCCGCAGGCCGGTGTTTCCGAGGGTGACGTGGCGCCGGATGCGGGGCGCGTCTGCCCGGCTCACGCCGGATGCGAGCCCGAACCCCGCAAGACCTGCCGTCACTCCGGTTCCCACTCCGAGAAATCGCCGCCGATCCATGACCACCTCCGTTTCTCCGATCAGCCGCCGGCCGCAACCGGTCGTAGATGCCGTGACACGAGTGCGCCGGCTCATCGAATGCCGCGTATCACGTGTGTTGCACGGCCGCTCGCGGCGCCTCCCCGGTGCGGTGTGTGCCCCCCGCGCCGCATCCCGCGAATCGTCCGGCACGAGACCACATCCGGCATCGAGCCCGGTGGGTCGTGAGCCCGACCGGACCGGGCACCCCTACCCTGCCCGGAACGCCACGGGCGGCCATGCAACCGCGAGGAAGCGGCGGCCCCCCGCGTCGTCATGCCTCGGAATTCGCCGCACAGCCCACGCACTGCGGCACGGCGGGCTCGATCTTCAGGCGGGGGACCGGAATCATCTCGCCGCAGCTCAGGCAGTACCCGTACTCGCCGTCATCGATCCGCTTGAGGGCGGCCGCGATCCGTCCCCGTTCCGCGTGCCGGCGCCGGCTCGACGCCTTGGCCATCTGTTGCGCTTGCAGCGCATCCACGCGCGACAGCCTCCCGACCCGCGCCTGATCCAGCTCGATGGTGCTCGCGGAATCGCCGCTGCTCGCCTCCTCCTCGATCAGCGTGCGTTCGCGCGCGAGCAACAGGTCGCGGAAAGCCGCGACGTCAATGGCATCGTCCATGGCGTCCCCGGATCATTTTCTGGTCTCGGCCCCGAACAACTCGTCGAGCCGGCGCCGCGCCTCGTCCGCATCGTCCGACGAGGCGGAGCTCGGCGGGGCCAGGCCGAAGAGGCTGTCGAGCTCCGCACGCGCGGCCTGCGACGCCCCATCCTCCACGCCGGGGCCCAGGCCCGCGGCGGGCGTGAAGTACCCGCAGAAGTTCGCGCGCTCCCGGTCCGACACGTCGTCCGCCACCGGCTCCTTGCAGCCCCGGCGCACCCCGGGGTCGATGAATTCGCACATCCTGCACACGTGGAGATCCGCGCCGCACCGCAGGCACTCGGCGACCCGCGCGAAGGGAACGGGCACGTCCGCGAGTGAGGCCCCGCACTTCCAGCAGGTCAACGTCTGCTTCACCGGCGTTCTCGACCCCGTACCGTCCGGCCCGTCTCCATATTGCGCGTCCGCGCCGCGAAGGTCCAACACCGGCGCATTCGTCACGCCGGGTACGGCGGAACGGTTCGCCGGACAGAGCGCGCCGCAGGCTCCTTCGAGCGGCGACCGCGCGCCGGTCCTCCTCGAACGAGCGGGCGCCGGAGCTCAGCTCAGTCATTCGCGCCGGCGCCGGATTCTTCCGCATCCCAGGCCGCGAGCGCGGCTTCGACCCCGGCGCCCGGCGCGCAGGCGTGGCCGAAGCGGCGCAGGGTCACTTCCAGCGCCGCGAGGCAGGTCATCACGTTGTCCCGGCGGCAGCCGTATCCCATCGTGCCGATCCGCCAGATCCTGCCGTGCAGCGGGCCGAACGAGGTCCCGATCTCCAGTCCGAAATCGTCGAGCAACGCTTGGCGCACGCCGTCTCCCGGCACGCCCTCGGGGATGTACACACCGGTGACGTTGGGCATCTTGTGGGCCTGGTCGCCGAACAGCGCGAGACCCATCGCCCGCAGGCCGGCGGTCATCGCGCGGCTCGCGCGGGCGTGGCGCTCGAAGCGGTTTTCGAGCCCTTCGGCGAGGGCGAGGCGGGCGCATTCGCGCGCCGCGTAGAGCATCGAGGTCGCCTCGGTGTGGTGGTTCAGCCGCGACTCGCTCCAGTAGTCCATCAGCATCGAGAGGTCGAAGTAGTTCGACTGGATGATCCGCCCGGCGCCCTCCTCGTAATCCTCCGGGCGGATCCCCTGCTCCACGTGTTTGCGCGCGCGCACCACCGCCTCCACCCGCTCGTTGAAGGTCAGCGGCGCGATCCCCGGTGGGCCGGACAGGCACTTCTGCAGCCCGGCGGACACCGCGTCGAGCCGCCAGGCGTCGGTCTCCAGCGGCATGCCGGCCACCGAGGCGGTCGCATCGACGTAGATCAGCGCATCGTGCTCGCGGCAGATCCGCCCGATGGCGTCGAGCGGCTGGGCCATGGTGGTCGAGGTATCCCCCTGCACCACGGCGACGAGCTTCGGGCGGTGGCGCTTCACCGCGTCCTCGATCCGTTGCGGGTCGAACACGGTGCCCCACTCGGTCTCGACGGCGACGACGTCGGCCCGGCAGCGGCGCGCGACCTCGCACAGCAGGTGGCCGAAGCGGCCGAAGATCGGAACGAGCACCCGGTCGCCGGGGACGAGCACCGACGCCAGGACCGCTTCGATGCCCGCGCGGGCGGTCCCGTCCACCAGCAGGGTCCATCGGTTGCTGGTGCGGAACACCTGACGGTAGAGCGCCATCACCTCGTTCATGTACTCGGTGAAGCGGGGGTCGAACTGCCCGAGCAGAGGCAGCGCCATCGCCTGGAGGACGCGGGGGTCGACGTCCACCGGGCCGGGACCCATCAGCCGGCGCGGGGGAGGGCTCAGCGGTTCGAATGTGTTGTTCATGAAGGCTCTCCTTGCGCGACGGGGCCGTCATCCGGGTCGAAGCCGCGCGGCAACCGTGCCGGCGCCCTGGCGCCGGACCTTGCGTGCCGTGCGCCTCGGCGGAGACGCGGTTGTTCCCGGGAACACGGGCCGGCGGCGCGGGGCGAACGGGACGTTCGCGTGCCTGGGGCGCGACCCTTCGGGATGGAAGGCATGCCGGGCACATCGTGCTTCGGAGCGCAACTCTTCGAGACTGAAGGCACGTCGGGCACGTCGCGCCCGGGGGGCGATCCGGGGCCGAATCATGAGGGTTCGTGGTGCGCGTGCCAATGCCGGGCGACGTCGATGCGCCGGGCCACCCACACCCCGTCGTGCCCGGCGACGTAGGCGAGGAAGCGGTCGAGAGCCGCCGCACGGCCCGGCCTGCCGGCGAGCCGGCAATGGAGCCCTACCGACATCATCTTCGGGCTTTCCGCTCCTTCCGCGTACAGCGTGTCGAAGCTGTCCCGGAGATAGGCGTAGAACTGGTCTCCGGAGTTGAACCCCTGGGCGGTGGCGAAGCGCATGTCGTTCGCGTCCAGGGTGTACGGGACGACGAGATGCGGGCCGTGCGGGCCGGGCTCCCAGTACGGCAGATCGTCCGCGTACGAGTCGGCGTCGTAGAGAAAGCCGCCCTCCGCCTTGACCAGATCCCGCGTGTTCGGGCTGGTCCGGCCCGTGTACCACCCCAGCGGACGGGTGCCGGTCACCCGGGTGTGGATCGCGATGGCCTCCTCGAAATGCGCGCGTTCGACGTCCAGCGGCACGAACTGGTAGTCGATCCAGCGCAGACCGTGGCTCGCGATCTCCCAGTCCGCTTCCAGCATCCCAGCCACCGCCTCGGGGTTGCGTTCGAGCGCCATCGCCACCCCGTAGACGGTGACCGGCATCGCGCGGCGCGTGAATGTCCGCCACAGCCGCCAGAACCCGGCCCGGGAGCCGTACTCGTAGATCGACTCCATGTTCATGTGGCGCACGCCGGGCAGGGGCTGCGCCCCGACGATCTCGGAGAGGAACGCCTCCGACGCCTCGTCGCCGTGCAGCACGCAGTTCTCCCCGCCCTCCTCGTAGTTGACGACGAACTGGAGCGCGATGCGCGCGCCGCCGGGCCATTTCGGGTCGGGCGGGTTGCGGCCGTAGCCGCGCATGTCTCTCGGGTAGGTGGTCATGGCAGGGTGAACCGGTTGTGCGCGGATGCAGGTCGGTGGAATGTTCTACCCGTCCTTCGCGGGCCGCGCGGCGCTTTCCCGTGCGACATCCCGGGCAGATGGCGGACGGCGCCGTACTTCGCGGTTGCCGTGGCCCTCGGCATGCCGTCGAGGCGGGCCGGACAGGCGCCTGCTCACTTGAAAGCCTGCCGCGCCTGAAACATCCGGAGCTCCCGCGCACTGTGGGTCATGGCCGGACGAGCCGCCCTTCGATTCCCCGCACGGTCCGGGTGCCGGGCGGGAGGGACGCGGAAATCGGAACGTCGGTCTCGTCGGACAGTCGGGAGCTTCGATGCTGTCCGGGCATCCGAAAGACGACTCATGCTCGCGGAAAGTCTGGCCAAAGCCGCGGGGGAATTGCAAGGGGTCCGGCGGTGAGGATCCACGCCGTCGAGCCTTGACGGTTGACGCAGGTCCCTGGAGCCCCGGCTCCGGCCCCGACAGGCCGGTGTGCCGGTCGCCGGGTCAGGCTGGTTCCTCTGCTCTGGTGGAGTCC
This sequence comes from uncultured Gammaproteobacteria bacterium, assembly GCA_958295465.1. GTDB lineage: Bacteria > Pseudomonadota > Gammaproteobacteria > HK1 > HK1 > HK1. The sequence continues at coordinate 2,951,576 of OY282353.1, read as the reverse complement.
GGCACCTCGCCGCCGTATCCTGTCGAGAGACACGAGTCTTGCGGACAACCATCATGTCAACGGTTCCGATGCGTGAACCCGTGAACCGCCCCGGGAAACCCGGGGCGGTTCAGACCTCACCATCCTGTCGATGTTCGGCCTCTTCGGCCTGACCGGCATCGTGGTCAACGACTCGATCATCCTGGTCACCTTCCACAATGAAGGCCGCAGATTGAACATGATTCCACGTTGCCGCATATTGCTGGACTCACGCTCTCCTCCCGGGAGGCCGTGCTCTTGCGAATCGTCCGGATCGTAGCGCCGGTGCCGATCATCGCCGCCGGGCATCGCCGGCTTGGCGGCATGCGTCGGGAGGAAAGTCCGGCGCGAGCCGCTCGGGGCCGGCCGACCCGCGAATGACCACGCCTCCCAGGCCTCCCGTGTCCTCTGCCCCCACCCCCCGGGCGGGCCTCATCGAAGCGTTCACGCGCCACCCCGTCGCCTGCAACCTGCTGATGGTGATCATGCTGCTCGCCGGGGCGGCGGCGCTGACCCGGCTGAACACGCAGACCTACCCGAACTTCGACGTCAACGTCATCACCGTGCGGATGGTCTGGACCGGTGCGACGGCGGAGGACGTCGAGGCGGCGATCACCGCGCCGCTGGAGCGGGAGCTGCTGAACCTCGGCGCCCTGAAGGAGGTGACCTCCTCGTCGAGCCAGGGAGCGGCGCGGCTCTCCCTGAGGTACGACGAGGGCGCCGACATGGTGCTGGCCCTCGAAGAGGTGAAGGAGCGGGTCGCGTCGATCCGCAACCTGCCGGCCACCGCGGAGGAGCCGGAGATCTCGCGCATCGTCAACTACGAGCCGGTGGCCCGGCTGCTGGTGACCGGCGGCGACCGGCAGAGCCTGCGTCCCATTGTGCGCCGCATCGAGCGCGAGCTGCTCGACCGCGGCATCGCCAGGATCGGCATCGACGGTCTGCCGCCAGAGGAGATCGCGATCCAGGTGCCGTCCGCCGCGCTGCGCGAGCTCGACACCTCGCTCGCCGGGATCGCCCGCCGGGTGGCGGCCCTGAGCCTGGACCTCCCGGCCGGCAACGTCGGCCGCGGCGGAGGCTCGAAGCAGCTCCGCGCGCTGGAGCAGCGGCGTCGCGAGATCGGGTTCGAGGATCTGCCGCTGCTCTCCGACGACAGCGGCCGGCTCGTCACCCTGGGCGACGTGGCGACCATCGAGCGGCGCGCGCGCGGCTCCGAGGTCCGCACCCTCCACGAGGGCCGTCCCGCGGTGGACCTGCTGCTCAGCCGCGCGAGCGGCACGGACAGCCTCGAATCGGCCCGCATCCTGCACGACTGGCTCGACGAGCAGCACGGCCGGTGGCCGCCCGGAGTCGAGGTGTTCAGCTACGACGAGTCCTGGGAGCAGATACGCAAGCGGACCCTGCTGCTGGTCGAGAACGGCGCGGGCGGCCTCGCCCTGGTGGTCGCGGTGCTGTTCCTGTTCCTCAACGGCCGGGTCGCGTTCTGGGTGGCGGTGGGGATCCCGGTCTCGTTCATGGCCGCGCTCGGGGGGCTCTGGGCGATGGGCGGCAGCATCAACATGGTGAGCCTGATGGCGCTCATCATCACGCTGGGCATCATCGTCGACGACGCGATCGTGGTGGGGGAGGATGCGTTCGTCCAGTACCAGCGCGGCGCCGGGCCTCTGGCGTCGGCGCAGGCCGGCGCCCGGCGGATGCTCGCGCCGGTGCTGTCGTCGTCGTTGACCACGATCGCCGCATTCCTGCCGCTGATGCTGGTGGGCGGCCCCCTCGGCAGCATCCTGTTCGCCATCCCCCTGGTGGTGATCTGCGTGATCCTCGCGTCCCTGGTGGAGAGCTTCCTCATCCTGCCGGGACATCTGTACCACGGGTTCCGGCGCCTCTCGGGGAAAGAGGCGGGGGCGGTTCGGCGCCGGCTCGACCGGGGCTTCGAGCGCTTCCGCGAGCGGGTCTTCCGGCCCCTGGTGACGGCCGCCGTCGGCCAGCCCTGGACGGTGCTGAGCTGCGCGCTGGCCGCGCTGCTGCTCAGCGTCGGGCTGGTCCGGGGCGAATGGCTGGCGTTCTCCTTGTTCCCCTCGCCGGAGACCGCCATCGTGAACGCCGAGGCGAAGTTCATCTCCGGGACCCCGCCGGCCCGAGTGGAAGGTTTCGCCACGCACCTGGCGGATGCATTGCGGGAGACGGAGGCGCACTTCGGCGAGCCGCTGGTCAAGATCACGGTCGCCCGCATCGGCGACCAGTCCGCGGACCTCATCGTGGAGCTCGTCGAGCCCGACCGGCGGGAGACCCGCAACCCCGCGCTCATCGCCGCCTGGCGCGAGCGCATCGAACCGCCGCCAGGCATGGAATCGCTGTCGCTGGTCGAGCAACGCGACGGACCGTCGGGGCGGGACATCGTGGTGAACCTGACCGGAGACGACGCCGGCGCCCTCAAGGCCGCCGCACTCGACCTGGCCGCGGTGCTGGCGGCGGCGCCCGGCGTGAGCGGCGTCGAGGACGACCTGCCCTTCGGCCAGGAGCAGCTCGTCTACCGATTGACCCCCCAGGCCAGCGCCCTCGGGCTCACCGTGGCCGCCGTGGGCGAGCAGCTTCGCGCCGCCTACGACGGACACCTCGCGCAGATCTTCCAGCACGAGGGCGAGGAGCTGGAGGTCCGCGTGGTCCTGCCCGACGCGGAGCGCCGCGACCCGGCGAGCCTCGGCAACCTCAGCGTCATGCTGCCCGAGGGAGGCCGCATGCCATTGCTCTCCGCAGTCGAGATCGAGCCCGGACGGGGCTTCGCCGTCCTGCGCCATTTCAACGGGCGGCTGGCGGTAGAGGTTTCCGCGGACGTGGACTCGCTCGTCAACAACAGCAACGCGGTGATGGCGGATCTCGAGGCGGGGCCGCTGCCCGCGATCATCGAGCGCCACGGCGTCGAGTGGGGACTGGGGGGCGGACAGGCGCAGCAGAGCCGGATCGCGGGCGATATGGCATTGGGCGCGGTGCTCGGGCTCGCGCTGATCTATCTGGTGCTCGCCTTCGTCTTCGCCTCCTACGGCTGGCCGCTGGTGGTGATGTCGGTGATCCCCTTCGGTCTGATCGGGGCCATCTTCGGCCACTGGCTGCTGGGCATCGACCTCACCATCCTGTCGCTGTTCGGGCTGTTCGGCCTGGCCGGCATCGTGGTCAACGATTCGATCATCCTGATCGTCTCCTACAAGGCGCTGAAGCAGTCCGGGACGCCGTGGCGCCAGGCGATCGTGGAGGCGGCCTGCTTGCGGCTGCGGGCGGTGCTGCTGACCTCGCTGACCACCATCGGGGGTCTCACGCCGCTGATGTTCGAGACCTCGCTGCAGGCGCAGTTCCTGATCCCGATGGCGGTGTCGATCGCGTTCGGGTTGGGCGTGGCCACGTTCCTGGTGCTGCTGCTGGTCCCGGCCCTGCTGTGCCTGCACGAGGCGGTGGCCACCCGGTGGGAGCGGCCCGCGGCGCAGGCCGTGGCGGGAACGGGCTGAACCGGCGCCGTGGCGCCCCCGGTGTGCCGGGTGAAGTGAAATTAGGGTTGCCGTCCGGTCAGCCTCGTCTTTACAGTGCCTGACACGTCCGCTTACGGTCACGATACGGACAGGAACTCACTTGTCATTGGGATAGTCGTCAAGGGGTTTGCCGCTGGAAGCGCGACGGGGTATGCCATGGACTACACCATCACCCGAGAGGAGCGAACCAATGGAAACACCGAAGGAAATGCGGATGAAGATCGTGGGCAAGGCGACCGAGGACGCGGACTTCCGTGCCCGGCTGCTCAGCGATCCGAAGGGAGCGATCGGGCAGGAGTTGGGCGTCACCATTCCTGAGTCCCTGTCGATCGGGGTCCACGAAGAGAGCGGCACGACCGCGCATCTGGTTCTTCCCCCCGACAGCAAGCTGAGCGAAGGCGATCTGCAGGCGGTCGCCGGCGGCGAGCTGACTTGGGCAGCCTATCGGCGAGCCACAAGCCACTGGTGATCCCGCCGGGCCGCTCAGCGGTCCTGCGGGCGCGCGGTCGAGGGACGGCCGAGACCACGGTGCGGACGGTGGAGCCGCGGAGGGCGGGCCGTCTACCCACTACGAGCCGAGACGGCAAAACGGCAGCGGTTGGAGTACGAGAGACGAGGGTTGCTCCCGCCGATCCGATCCGGGTCGGTGGGCGCGACACCCTCGCCCAAGGGGTGACCACCCACCTGAGCGAAGTGGTGCGGGACTCCCGCGCCAAGCCGGCGCCCGGCGCGCAGGTGGAGAATCCGGCAGTGCGATGCGAACGGGCGCTACCACCACCCGCGCGACCGGCGCAACGCGCTTCTCGACGAGAATCAGGGTCGTTTCACGCTATGGATGGTTTGAGTTTCGGGGTTCATCACCCCAGGATTCCCGCTTCCGTGGGAATGATGGTGGCGGTGACCGGGGATCACGTCATCCCCGCGCACGCTTGTCCCCGCGAAAGCGGGGGGCGGGAATCCCTCTCGGCCGATGCCATTCGCACCGAAGGCGAAGGTCCGGCCAGCATGAAATCACCCTGCTGACGAGAACCTCCAGGGCGACGGCCGAGACCACGGTGCAGCCGGGCGTTACCTGTTCCGCACCATCCGGCCGGTGGCCTGTCCGGGCCGGGCGCCCCATACCCATTTCGCGATCAAGGGCCGCGGCTTCGAGCCCCCGATCACATCGAGGATGAAGCAGGGAGCACCGGTGATGCCCGCGTCGCGGACCTGCACGTCCTCCCGGGTCACCTCGGCGCGTCCCGCGTCGCTCGCAAGCCACACCGGGCATTGACATGTTTCTGTATGATATTGAAAATTCAAAGTGGGATTTTCAATTTTTCGGGTTATGCAGTGGAAAGAGCCATTTTCCTGGGGCAAATCGCGAAATTGTTCCGCAGCCATCCCATGGTCGGGATCCTCGGCCCGCGCCAGTGTGGCAAGACGACGCTGGCGCGTGACTACATCGCCGCACTTCCCGATCGGCAGATCCACTACTTCGACCTCGAAGACCCTGGGCATCTCAACCGGCTGGCGGACCCGAAACTCGCCCTGGAGCCACTCGAGGGCCTGATCGTCATCGACGAGATCCAGCGCACCCCCGAATTGTTCCCGCTGTTGCGCGTATTGATCGATCGCAAATCCCCGAGCCAGCGCTACCTGATCCTCGGCAGCGCGTCCCGCGAGTTGATCCGCCAGTCTTCCGAAACGCTCGCGGGCAGGATCGCGTACCTGGAACTGCCCCCGTTCACCGCCTTCGAGGCCGAAGATCTCCCCCGCCTGTGGCTACGGGGCGGCTTTCCCCCGGCATATCTCGCGCTCTCCGACGACGACAGCATGATCTGGCGAAAGGCTTACGTCACCACCTTCCTGGAGCGGGACGTGCCGGCCCTGGGCATCGACTTCGCCACCAATACCATGCGCCGATTCTGGATGATGCTCGCGCACTGGCACGGCAATGTCTTCAATGCATCCGATCTGGCGCGCTCGCTGGATGTCTCGTCGCCCACCATCAAGCGGTACCTCGACATACTCGACGGCACTTTCATGATCCGCACGCTCCAGCCCTGGTACGCGAACCTCCGCAAACGCCAGGTCAAGTCGCCGAAGATCTACTTCCGGGATGCCGGGATCCTCCATGCGCTGTTGAACCTGCCGGATCTGGCCGCGTTACGCGCCCATCCCGCGGTCGGCGCGTCATGGGAGGGATTCGCGTTGGAGCAGGTCATCCGGATCTGCCGTGCCGACGCCGGCGAGTGCTACTTCTGGGCGACCCACACGCGAGCCGAGCTGGACCTGCTGATCGTGCACGGCGCCGGGAAGACGGCCTTCGAGTTCAAGTACTCGTCGGCGCCGAGGGTCACCCGGTCGATGCACTCGGCGCTCGCGGACCTCGATCTCGATCGGATCACCATCGTCTGTCCGGGCAACGACGCCTACCCGCTGGCGGAGAGGGTCCGGGTGGTCGGCCTTGGGCACTTGGCGCGGGAGGCAGGACATGCGGGCGGTCCCGCTGCCACGTCGTTTCGCTCCGACGGGTGACCGGCAACACACGGGAATGCCCGCGGGTGGAGTTGCTCCGTTTTGGTGGACACCTGACCATTGTGCAGAGGAGGTGTTCCGATGGCAGAAAGACGTCTTCCCTACGCGCCGGAGTACCGGCGCCAGATGGTGTGCGCGTCGCCTTGGTCCGGGCGCGCCGCCCGACGGGGTCGGTGCTTGCGGAGCTCCTCCGCCCACTGCTACCGCGCGCCTTGCTCGACGGTCCCGGCCGGGACCGGCGGAAACGGGCTGAAGCGGCGCCGCGGACATGACCGCGCCATCGCCTCAGTCGGTTACCTCGACCGGGGATCCAATCAGCCGCAACCGCAGGAGCGAAGTGAAATTAGGGTTACCGTCCAGTCAGCCTTTTCCTATAGTGCCTGCCACGTTCGCTGACGGCCATGATGCGGACATGAGATCACTTCGGAGGCGACTGATATGGACACCAAGACTGAAACCACGACTGTCAGTGAGATGCGTGAGCGGCTGCTCGCGAAGGCGACCGGGGACGAGACGTTCCGCGCCCGGTTGCTCTCCGACCCGAAGGCCGCGGTCCAGGATGAGTTGGGGTTGGCGATTCCGGCCGGATTCACCATCAAGGTGCACGAGGACGCCGCGGACACCAGCCATCTGGTGCTTCCGCCGCTCGCAGGCCTCGACGAGGCCGAGCTGGCGCTGGCGGCAGGTGGCGCCGACATCTGGGATGGCGTGAGAACCGGCTGGGGGCAATCCAACCTGTGAGCGACCTTTGACAGCCGAAAGTCATGCCGCACCGACGCCGGGAACGGAGGAGTCGTCGCGCAACCCCCGCACCGCGTTGACCGGAGCAGGCGGCCAGGAAGGGAGGGTTGTGGGGACCGAGACGCGGCCGGCCGGGAAAGGAGAAGACTTCCCGGTGACGGCAGGCATGTCGGATGGCCCGGGGATCGGTCGCGGATCACGAACCGGCAGGGTGTTCGTCTCCGGTAGTCCCCCGTCCCCCGCGCACGGGGGGCGGGGCGTATCGAAAGCGAATGGCGCGATGGGGTCATGGTGCCCGGTGGCTGACGCACGGGGGCTGGTAGAATGCGGTACGGCATTGCGCGCAACGGCGATACCGCGGAGCGCGGGATACCTAACCAGTCTGTCCCATAATCAGGGAAGTTAAGACATGCCTGTTTGGACAAGAAAGAGTCCGTGTCCGAAGTGTGGGAAAACGTTTGGCAGTATGATGAAGTGCGATGTTTGCGGAGAAAGGGGCTGCCCTCCGTGTAGCGGCTCTCAAAATGCCCGTTGCAAGACTTGCCGCAAAGGGAAGTTGAAACGGATTTAGGGGTTCGGCGGCGCCCCGTCCCCCGCACACGGTGGGCGGGGTTTGTTCCTGTCTGCGTTCAAGGAGGAAATGTGTGCGGCGCCTTCGCCCCGATCCTCGAGGGATGCCGCTCCCTGTTCCCGCCGGAACTGCTCGACTCCACCGGTTGGGGACGTCTGCTGGACCGGGCGAAGCGGCTGCCCCGTTCGGTGCTCGACTCCCATTTCGGCTTCGAATTCCATCTCGCGGAGGCGGCCGCGGACGCCGACCTTTGCGTAGTCGCCCTCCCGGGATCGGATCTGTCGCGTCACTACATTGCCGAGGGGGCTCACGCCGAACCGGGATCGCCGGCGGCCGCCCTCGCGGCCGGACTTCACGAACAGACCGCGAATCCGGATTCGTACCTCGCCCGTGCCGTGGCCGCGGTGGTGCTGGAGTACGATCTGGTCGGACCGGCGCCGCGCCGGCCGCCGCCTGCTCCCGGCATCTTCTTCGCGCCGCAGACCTCCGCCTCTGGACCACGGGCCGGGTGTCCCGAGCACCGGGACCCCGCGGGCCTGCTCGCGGCGCTTGCCGCCACCGTCGGCTGGAACGGCCACGAAGAGGCGCTCGGAACGGTCGAACACCTCTTCGCAGCGCTGCCGGAACGCGGCTACGTGTTCCAGGCGGGCGCCCTCCCCGCACGTTCCCCGCGGGCGTTCCGGATCGTCGTCGCGGGCGTCGCGAAGGAAGAGGTTCCCGCCCTGCTGGAGCGGGTGGAGTGGCCCGGCCCAACCGCGACGGCGGCGGACGTCATCGCCTCCACGGGCGACCTCGTCGCCTACGTCCTCGTCAGCATGGACGTGAGCGCGCGAGGCCCCGGCCCGCGGCTCGGTCTGGAGCTGTACCGCGCGACGAGGTGGTTCGAGGTCGACCGCACGGGGTGGCGCCCCTTCATCGCCCGGATTGAAGAATGCGGCTGGTGCCTCCCCGCGAAAGCCGAGGGGCTGCGACGCTGGCCGGGCACCGAACGGCTGCTCGGCAACGCAGAGATCCACCTCGTCCGCCAGGGCATCAACCACGTCAAGGTCGTCATCGAACGGGGCGCCCGAACGGTGGCGAAGGCCTACGTCGGCATGAGCGTACGTCCGCACGGCTCGATGCTCGGCCCGCCGCGGGCATGACCGCGCCATCGCCGCAACCGGTTGCCTCGACCAGGAGTCCAACCAGCCGCAACCGCAGGAGTGAAGTGAAATTAGGGTTGCCGTCCGATCAGCCTTTGTTCTTACCTGTGCCCGCCACGTCCGCTGGCGACTATGACGCGGACAAGAACCCACTTCGGAGGTGATTGACATGGATTCCAAAACCGAAACCACGACTGCCAGCGAGATGCGTGAGCGGCTGATCGCGAAGGCGACCACGGACGAAGCGTTTCGCGCCCGGTTGCTCACGGATCCGAAGGACGCGGTCCAGGATGAGCTGGGCTTGGCGATTCCGGCCGGATTCACCATCAAGGTGCACGAGGAGGCCGCGGACACCAGCCATCTGGTGCTTCCGCCGTCCGCTGGGCTCGACGAGGCCGATCTGCGACAGGCGGCGGGCGGAGCCGGGAATTGGGTATACAGATCGGACGGGTCGAGATATTGGCAGGAGAACGACCAGGCGATCACGTTCTGGGACGACTTCTGAGCCACGTTCCGGGACGGAACCGTTGGACGGCCGTTCGCCGTCGAAACTCGCCGAGCAGCGCCGGAACGCGCTGGGCGAGCAAGCGGCGGCGGACGCCATCGCCTCCACGGGCGACCTCGTCGCCTACATCCTCGTCCGCGTCGCAGAGGCCGGTGGTCCGTGCCGTGAGTCTGGGCGTGAGCGCGCGGGGGCCAGCGCCGTAGACGAGCGAGGAACAGTCTTGTTCCACACAAGCCGGGCTGACGCGGCCGGCCGGTGAGATCGGAGGAGCAGCGGCCATGCCGTCACAATCCCCGTCACGACTCCGGGAGGCGGTGCGCGGCGCCGTGGGCCGGGGACTCGGCTTTCTCGAAGCCTCCATCCGTCCCGACGGGGCCTGGCCGTCGCGGATGTACTGGAACCTGGAGCTCACGGGGTCCGCGGAGGAGGAGCTGGCCCCCTTCGTGGCCGCCCTCGGTGCGCTCACCCTGGCCGCCTGCGCCGACCCCCGGGCCCGGTCGCTCCAGAACCGGTCCGGGGAGTTCATCGTCCGGTCCATGCGCCATCCGGGCGTATGGCGCTACTGGCCGAATCTCCCGAACGATCTCGACAGCCTCAGCCTCTGCTCCCAGGCGGTGCCGTGGCACCCCTGGGTGCTGTTCGGCATGAACCTCGGATGTCTGCCCACGGCGCAGGACGGCCGGGGAAGGTTCAGGACCTGGCTGGCCCCGTCCAACGAAGCCGACGGCGTGGACGTGGACAGCGTGGTGAACGCCAACGTCGTCGGCTACCTCGCCTCCCAGGGCCGGAACGCGCTGGGTGAGCAGGCGGCGGCGTGGCTGGCCGGCCTGGTCAGGGAAGGGAACGCGGAGGGGAGCTCCCACTACTACCCCGACACACTGGACCTGTACGACGCCCTGGCCCGCGCCCGCGAACGGGGCGTGCCCGCGTTCCAGGAGCTCGGGGCTCTGCTCGTGGACCGGATCCAGGCTCGTCGCGGCCCGGACGGCGGGTACGGCGACACGTTGCGCACCGCGCGCGCCCTCTCCGCCCTGCACGTCCTCGGCGCTCCGCCGGAGGGCGAAGCGCTGTGGGCCACGGTCGAGCGGATCCTGCGCCGGCAACGGCCGGACGGAAGCTGGCCGGAGCACCGCTTCTGGCAGGGGCCCCTGCCGCCGGATCCCCCATCGGTGGGATTCGCCTCCGTAATGCTCGACACCGCCTCGTGCGTCGAGGCCCTCGTCCGCTCGATCCCCTTCCCCACGGACCCCGAGCTGGACGTGCCGCGGTCGCCGTCCGAGGCGGATGCGCCCGAGGCGGGCCATGCACGGGCTTCCCGGGAGCCTGCACTCCGATCGAGCTCCGGGACCGGGGCGGACCGGATGCAGGAACGGAAGATCGTGCGGGGCGGGACGCCGATCGTATGCCTTGCCTCCCAGAGCGCCTTCCAGCAGGAAGCGGGCGTCCATCTCGCCCTTTCCGCCGACCACTCCGGCAGCCCCGTTCCACGCATCAGCATCGAGATCGTCCCGGACCCTGCCGCGGAGGAGCCTCGACCCGCGGAGCCCGCGGGAAAGGGCAGGAAGCATGATTGAGCCCGAGACGCCGCCCGCCTCCCGCCGGGAAGCGGATCCTTCGGGAATCGGGGCCGGCGCTGCCTCCCCCGTCGAGGTGCTCGTCGCCGGCCAGGGCCGGCCGCCGGCCCCGGCGTCCTGGCTCGACGGCATCGTCCGGCCCCTTGCCGCGCAGGAGTTTCTCGACACCCGCTACCGGGACAAGCGTCCGGTCCTGTTCCGGTCGGAGGGGTCGCGCTTCGCCTCCCTGTGCACCTGGGACGCGCTCAACGGGCTGCTGTCCTCCGCCGCCTGGCAGGGCCGGATGCACCTCGTCCGGGACGGCAAGCCGATCCCCGAGCACTACTACACCACGCCGTACTTCGGCCATGGATGGAGATCGAGAAGGGGAGGCTCGAACGAACGCCTGCTCGACGACGGGCGGCTGGCGGCCTTCCTCCGCAAGGGCGCCACCATCATCATGCCCGGTCTCCAGGAGATCCATCCCCCCGTCCGCCCTCTGGCCGATGCACTCGATGAGACCCTGGGCGGCTACACCGGGGTCAACCTCTACGCCTCCTGGGCGGCGACCCGCGGCTTTGCCACGCACTGGGACGACCACGACGTGTTCGTCCTGCAGGTCGCCGGCGCAAAACGCTGGCATCTGTACGGCGAGACCCGCCGCTTCCCGCTCACCCGCGACGCGGAGCCGACCGTGAAGCCGCCCCGGGAGACGGTGTGGAGCGGGGTGTTGGAGGCGGGTGACGTCTTCTACATCCCGCGGGGGTGGTGGCACGACGCCCGCACCGAGCCCGGCGACGATGCGGACGGCGCCGGCAGCCTGCACCTGAGCTGCAGCGTCCTCCCGGCCACCGGACTCGACCTCATGGAGTGGCTCTCCGGAAGGCTCGCCCGCCACGAGACGTTCCGCCGCGACCTCCCCCACCCCACGGACGGGACCGGCGACGCCCACTACGCGGCCCTCAGGGAGCTCGTCATCGAAGAGCTGCAAGGGGACCTCGGACGGAGGTTCCGCGGCCACCTGCGATCCACGTGGTCCGAGCGCCCGCGGACGAGCCTCGGCCCGACCATCGAGCCCTGGAAGTCTCCCGACTGGGCGCATTACGGGATCCGGCTCCGGGGCGCCTCGCACGCGACCATGGAGCGGAACGCCGACGGGGACCTGGTGCTGGAGGCCAACGGCTACCGCTGGACCCTCGACGGCCGGTGCATGGCGCTGATGGCCCCCCTGCTCCGGGGCGGGACCGTGCGCGTCGGCGCCTTCCGGGAAGCCGCGGCCGAAGGGGCCGTGGCCGAAGGGGCCGCTCCCGAAGGGATCTCGACATCGTTCGCCGACGATCTCGCCACGCTGCTGGTCATGCGGGGGATCGCGCAGGCCGTCCCGCCGGCCGCGGCCTCCGGGCCGGAGCGCTGAGCGAGCATCCGACCGTCAACCCTCGCGCAGCAGCGGCCACGGAGAATCAAGAGGTGTTCGCGATGACGAGAGCACCGGCCGCAACCGCGGGAAGCGAAGTGAAATTAGGGTTACCGTCCGGTCAACCCTTTCTTATAGTGCCGGCCGCGTTCGCGGACGACCATGATGCGGACGAGAACTCACTTCAGAGGTGATTGACATGAGCTCCAAGACCGAAACCCCGACTCCCGGTGAGATGCGTGAGCGGCTGATCGCGAAGGCGGACGCGGACGAAGCGTTCCGCGCCCGATTGCTCTCCGACCCGAAGGCCGCGGTCAATGAAGAGCTGGGCCTGGCCATTCCTCCCGGCTTCACCATCGAGGTGCACGAGGACGCCGCGGACACCAGCCATCTGGTGCTTCCGCCATCCGCGGCACTCGGAGAAGCCGACCTGCAACAGGTGGCAGGCGGGCGAGGTTCCGGGAACGACGAAGCGATCACGTTCTGGGACGACTTCTGAGCCACGTTCCGGGACCGGACCGCTGGACGGCCGGCCGACGCGGCCGGCCGGGAAAGGAGAAGGCCTCCCGGTGACGGCAGGCATGTCGGATGGCCCGGGAATCGGTCGCGGGTCACGAACCGGCAGGGTGTTCGTCTCCGGGAGTGCCCCGTCCCCCGCGCAAGGGGCGGGGTTGAGGGACTCGGCAAACAGGCGCAGTGGCTCGCCCCTCGTCCCTCGCGCAAGGGGCAGGGTTTGTTCCTGTCCGCGTTCAAGGAGGAGATGTGGGCGGCTCCTTCGCTTCGATCCTCGATGGATGCCGTCCCCTGTTCCCGCCGGAACTGCTCGACTCCAGCGGCTGGGAGCGTCTGCTGGACCGGGCGAGGCTGCTGCCCCGTTCGGTGCTCGACACCCATTTCGGCTTCGAATTTCATCTCGGGGAGCCGAGTCCGGACGCCGATCTCTTCGTCGTCGTGCTCCCCGGCTCGGATCTGTCGCGACACTATATCCGCGAGGGCGCGCGCGCCGAACGGGGGTCGCCGGCCGCCGCCCTCGCGGCAGGACTGCAAGAACAGGCCGGGAATCCGGATTCGTACCTCGCCCGTTCCGTGTCCGGCGTGGTGCTGGAGTACGATCTGGCCGGACTCGCGCCGGGCCGGCCGACGCCTCCCCCCGGGGTCTTCCTGTCGCCGCGGCGCTCCGCCCCCGGATCGTGGGACGGTTTTTCCGGGCACCGGGATCCCGCGGGCCTGCTCGCGGCGCTGGCCGCCACCGTCGGCTGGAACGGTCACGAGGGGATGCTCGGAACGGTCGAGCGCATCTTCGCGGCGCTGCCGGAACGCGGCTACGTGTTCCATGCGGGCGCCCTCCCCGCGCGTTCCCCGCGGGCATTCCGGATTCTTCTCAAGGGCATCGCCAGGGAGGAGGTTCCCGCCCTGCTGGAGCAGGTGGGATGGCCCGGCCCGACCGGCGAGGCGGCGGACGTGCTCGCCTCGATGGACGACCTCGTCGACTACATCGCCGTGAGCCTGGACGTGAGCGCGCGGGGGACGGGACCGCGGCTCGGTCTGGAGCTGTACCGCCCCCTGAAATGGTTCGCGGTCGATCGCACGGGGTGGCGCCCCTTCATCGCCCGGCTCGAGGAGCTCGGATGGTGCCTTCCCGCGAAAGCCGAGGGGCTGCGGCGCTGGCCGGGCGCCGAACGGCTGCGCGGCAACGCAGAGATCCACCTCGTCCGCCAGGGCATCAATCACGTCAAGGTCGTCATCGAACGGGGCGCCCGGACGGTGGCGAAGGCCTACGTCGGCATGAGCGTACGTCCGGACGGCTCGATGCTCCGCCCGCCGCGGGCATGAAATCCGGCTTGGTCAGGGAAGGGAATGCGGACGGGAGCTCCGAAAGACGAGAGCACCGGCGGCAAGCGCAGGAGTGAAGTGAAATTAGGGTTGATGGTCCATTCGGCGGATGCCACAAGGATACGCGCGCCGCTGGAAGCGTGGCGGCATGACATGGACTACACCATCACCCGAGAGGAGCGAACCAATGGAAACACCGAATGAAATGCGGGCGAAGATCGTGGGCAAGGCAGCCACGGATGCGGACTTTCGCGCCCGGCTGCTGAGCGATCCGAAGGCAGCGCTCGCGCAAGAGTTGAGCGTCACCATCCCGGATTCGCTGACGGTCGAGGTTCACGAGGAAAGCGCCGGGGCCGCGCATCTGGTGCTTCCGCCCGACAGCAAGCTGAGCGAAGGCGACCTGCGGGCGGTCGCCGGCGGGTTTGAACGGCATGAGGGGTTCTACAACATCAATTGGTAACGGGTGTAACCAGGTGAGTAACTCTGAACCGCCCCGGGAATCCCGAGGCGGTTCACTCTCGAACGTCAACGGCAATTCCATCAGCCAGCGACAGTGGCGGCGCTGGATATCCTGTCCAACCTGACACCATCAACCCAAAGGAGCAATCCAATGGAAACACCGAAGGAAATGCGGGCGAAGGTCATGGACAAGGCGGCCACGGATGCGGACTTTCGCGCCCGGCTGCTGAGTGATCCGAAGGCAGCGCTCGCGCAAGAGTTGAGCGTCACCATCCCGGATTCGCTGATAGTCGAGGTTCACGAGGAAAACGGGGCGACCGCGCATCTGGTTCTTCCCCCCCACAGCAAGCTGAGCGAGGGCGATCTGCAGGCGGTCGCCGGCGGAGGCACCATCGGCGGCTATGATTCGTCGGACTGGGGTAGGGACACGGCCAATTGGTGATCCCGCCAAGCCGCTCAGCGGTCCTGCCGGCGCGCATCATGGCGTCGAACCGGTTTTCCTCGGGTGAGACTGCTGAGCCGGGCCCGCGGCGTACTGCACCGTCCCTGATGCGCGTCGTGCGCCAGGGATGGGGCTTGCGGAACTCCACCGGGTCGCGCGCTTTGCTCGACGGTCCCGGATGGGACCGGTTGCCGGCCCATGTCGCGGAGTTGCCGGACGCCGGGTTAGGGACGTTCCTCGGTTGCGAGTTTCGGCTCGGTAAGGACACACCCGCGGCGGACCTGTTCGTAGTGGTCAGACCGGGGAGCCCGATCGCACGACACTTCATCCGCAGAGGCAAAGCCGCGCATCCGGGCTCGAAGGCATGGCAGAGGCACGCGGGCGGGCCGATAATCGGGGCAACTCAGCCGAGAGCGGAACCGATGCCACTCACGGAACCCGGCCCGGCCGCGGAGCCATCACTGGCCAGGCGCAAGCTGCCCATCGGCATCCAGATCTTCCGCAAGATCCGGGAGGATGGCTGCTACTACGTGGACAAGACGCCGTTCATCCGGCGGCCGGTGGACGAAGGCGCACATTACTTCCTCTCCCGTCCGCGGCGTTTCGGCAAGAGCCTGCTGCTGGACACCATCAGGGAGCTGTTCGAGGGCAACGAGCCGCTGTTCCGGGGGCTGGACGTCCACGGGCATTGGGATTGGTCGGTTTCCCGTCCCGTGCTGCGGCTGGACTTCGGCAGCGGCATCTACGGCGATCCGGGCTACCTGCACCAGGAGGTGACGGCCCAGTTGGATGCCATCGAAAGCGAGGCGGAAGTCACCGCGCGCCACGACATCACCCCCGCCCGCTTCCGGCACCTGATCCGGACGCTGCACGAGCGTACCGGTGAGCGCGCAGTGGTGCTGGTGGACGAGTACGACAAGCCGATTCTCGATGCGCTGAAGACGCCGGAGGTAGCTCGCGCCAACCGCGACTACCTGCGCAGGCTGTACTTGGAGTTGTCCCGTTTCAGTGGACAGTGAAGGGCTTGGGGTTCATGCAGCTCCCTGATAGTTCCTCTCGAAGGCCATCGGGGATTGCCGACCGAGGCCTTGGTGACGACGATGCGGGTGATACCATCCCTCGATGAATCCGAAGATTGCGCTTCGCGCCTGGTGATGGTCGTGGAAGTGCGTGCGGTCGAGCAGCTCGCATTCGAGAACTACATTGCGGCGCCTCCGTGTCCCACGCTGAGCGGATGGATCACCATGGACACCGCCATGGATCATGAGCCGCCCCACTCCACTCACCGAGGGACGGTTGGCGAACGTCCATGCTTGGCAACGCGCTGCCGATGACAAGCCACCCGATCTTCCAATTCCCGGAAAGCAGTCAATCCGCGCAGAAGACGAAAATCGCCAATCTGCTGGGCCACGCGCTGTACGCGCTTGCAGAACACTCGCCAGAGCCCAGACGTTGGGATGCGATCAATGAACCGAACAGCGCGACCTCTCGTTGATCGTCAATGCTGACTTGTTGCAGAGCGCCGGAGCAGAGAGCGATGTCGAGGCGTGTCCTCTGGTCCGGGTAGAAGTCCGTCACTTCGGCCGCCACGTGATCCGTAACGATGAACCGATGGGAGTGGCGAGCAATCAGATCCATCCGATCGACACGCAGGAAGTTGATGAGAACCGACGTGTCCGCCGCGATGACGCTCAGGCTCGTGAAGTTCATCACCCATGATCAGCCTTCGTGCGCCACTTCCGCAAGGCTCAGGAGAGTTCCGCCATCGATCTCAAGCGTCTTGCCCAGTTCGAGAAGCCGTCCGCGAGAGATTTCCTCTCGGCGATACGCTTCGATCGCCAAGTGTGCGATTTCACTACGCAATCCACGATCCCAGTATCGTCGTTGCTCTGGCTCTTCCAGCTCGTCGAGCATGCCGAGGAGTTTGAGATATTCCCTGCCGAAACCCTCCCGTTCCAGAAGGCCATCGGAGTCTCGTTGCGAGACATGTTTGAGACTTTTCAGGCGATAGAGGGCCGCCTGATAGCTCACACCGAAATGGTGGGCCACAAGTGCAACGTCCTTGTAAGTGATTTTCTGAGATCCGACGGGAGGGCGAAACTCCGTCTCGATACATCCTCCGGTCGCCGCATCGAAGATCGTCTGCTCGTGGCGGCTTGGGAGTCCCTTGTCGAGGCTTCGCAACACCTCTGATACGCCACCTCTCGGCATGAGGAACGCCGCGGCAAAGGCGTTCGCCCGCTTCTCCACCAAATCGGCTGAATTGCCGATGCTGGACACCGAAACAGTGCCTTCCCGGTCCAACAGTGCGTGCGCATATTCATGGGCATAGGAAAAGCGCTTTCGTCCACGCGGATGCGAGGCGTTGACGAGAATGGAAAGACCGATGGAAGGATGACGCAAGAAGAGACCGGACATGTGATCAGGCAGTTCAAGGCCGGACGCCCAAATGCCCTGAGAGCCGATCAGCTCCGAAACGTCAGATAGGGGAGCGTTTCCGATGTTGAGCCGTCGCCGCTCCTCCTCGGCGAGCTGCTCCGCTTGCGTCACGGCCTCCCCGACCGTGCGCGGAGCACGCATGTCATACACGGGCGGACCAATCCGGGGGGCCTGCCCCAGGAGCTTCTCCAGGACGACTCCTTCACGGCACAGGGCGACACAACGGTCCACCTGTTCCCGCACACCCCCGCTCTGCTCCAGGCCCGGAACGGTTCGGTGCAGGGCGATCAGAACGCCCTCGCCTTCGTCTTCCACGGCTTGCTCGAAGAAGTGCGAGATGGAGCGGCGATAGCATTCGGCCAGCTTCGTCAGCTCCAGCGTGGAGACGGATCGGTTCCCCGCTTCGACCTGGGTGACCGCCGTGCGGGGCACGCCAAGGGCCTCCGCCACTGCCCGCTGGCTCAGCCCCCGCGCCTCACGCGCGGCTCGCAGCCGGCGTCCGAGCTTGATTGAGTGCATGAATCCTCCCTCCAATGCGCAGGGAAGCAGGCGTTCCCGCCTCCGTTGGCCTCAACATTGCAAATCGGACCAGAATTGTCAAAATTTTCCTCTGTTGATATGATGAGCGAACATACCATGGGATCGAATCCCCATGGAGATGACACCATGGCCAGCATGCTTTCGTTCTTTCCGGTCGGCAACGGCGACATGACTCTCGTTGAGCTGGAGTCCGGCCGCAAGATGTTGTTTGATTTGAATATTCGAACGACAGCAGACGACCCCGACGACGATACTCCCGATGTCGCGAACCTGCTCCGCGAGCAGCTCACCCGCGCTCTCCAGCCAGATCACCATCGCGAAACCGCCCAACGCCATCAGCGCGTAGGTCAGCACGTAGAACATCGACGCCGCGTACCCCGCCGCGGTCCCCGACACCACCCCCACGAAGATGAACCCCACGTGCGCGATCGTCGAATACGCCAGCATCCGCTTGATGTTGGTCTGGGCCAGCGCGATGACGTTCCCCGCTCCCATCGACAGCACCGCCAGCACCACCAGCATCTGCGACCAGTCCGCCTGCAACGCCCCCAACCCTTCCACCAGACGCGCGCATCAGCATCCCGAACGCCGCGATCTTCGGCGCCGTGCCGATGAACAGGGTCACCGGCGTCGCCGCCCCCTCGTACGCGTCCGGCACCCACATGTGGAACCGCCGGCATCGGGTCGGCCGCGAGGGCGCCCTCGAACGTCATCACCCGCGTGTCGGGGAACATCGCGAGCACGAGCAGCGGCGGCCCCGGGCCAGCGACGCCTGCGAAAGCTGGCAGGTGAAGCGCCGGAACCGCTCCGGCAGGTACACGTCCACCACCAGCACGATGCACGCCATGCCGAGGAGGAAGATCTCCGCCGTTGCGGGCAGCATGTCGGGCAGGACGAATCCGGGCGGGGTCATCGGACGTGCTCCCGAAATCGGCGCAGCTCCCGGGAGCGGCGTGTCCTGGCCGGACACGGGCGTCTTGACCGCTTTATCGATTCACGGGCCTTCGGCCCGTTGCGGGCAAGACGCCCGCGCTCCCAGGATGCCGTTCTCAGGATTCCCCTCCCGGGATTCCGCGTGGTGCGGACGGTTCCCGGCGGAGCCAATCGGCATTCCCCTCCGCTCCAGGCCGCCCCGCCAGCGGTCGCCGCTCACAGCTTCGACCTCGACAGATGCTCCACACTCGGTCCCATCACCTCCAGCAGCGGCACCGACCACAAGCCCGAGCAGCAGTACCATCAGCGCCAGCACCACCAGCACCGTCATCAGTGTGGTCAGAAGGATGAGGGGTATCGAGATGCCGTCCATCCCCAGGTGGTAGTGGATGTGGAACGCGGTGACCCATGCCGCGCGCTCGACGAGCTGTATCTCGTACGTGCCGACATCGAACCCCGCCCACAGGTGAGTGGATTGTGCTCACCCGGCTACGAAGAATTCCTGGACATCAATTGTGGATCCGGCTACAGTCGAACTACTTGCTCCCTGCCCGACACGCCCCCCGGGGCCTCGGGCGGGGTTATCCTTTCAGGCAAGTTCCCCGATGCGAATGCCGCCCTCCCCGCGCGCCGTCACCTTCGTTGACGGCCAGAATCTCTTCCACGCTGCCAAGGAGGCTTTCGGCTACACCTACCCGAACTACGACCCTCTGAAACTCGCACGAGCCGTATGCGACGGCCAAGGCTGGCAGCTTGAGCAGGTTCGTTTCTACACCGGGGTACCGGATCTCCAGGACGATGCACGCTGGCACAGATTCTGGCAGGCGAAACTGGCTCAGTTGGGACGACGTGATGTTCGGACGTATTTCCGTCCGCTTCGTTATCAGAACAAGACGGTGCGGCTTCCCGACGGGAGGCAACACACCTGCTTGGCCGGGCATGAGAAAGGTATCGACGTGAGGATCGCCCTCGACGTCGTCCACCTGGCCGCCGAAGACAGCTATGACGTAGCCCTGATATTCAGCCAGGATCAGGATCTCTCCGAAGTTGCCGATGAGATCCGAAGGATCTCGCGGGTCAATCAACGCTGGCTGAAAATCGCATCAGCGTTTCCGGCCAGTCCGACGGCGAAGAATACGCGCGGCATCAACAAGACGGACTGGATCCGAATCGACCGAGACACCTGCGACTGTTGTCTCGACCATCGCTACTATCGTGCAAGGTAGCGCAACTGGCACAAGCCGTCGCGTGGGCGGCGTGAGTCCGCACTTCGCCCATCAAAGCCGATTAATCGCCGTACAGAGCCTCAGCAGCGCCTCCGGGTAGCCCCCGAATGCGAGAATCACCCGGCACGTTCGCCAGCGTCAAACCGGACTGAAGATACGGGTAGACTCCCCCCTCCCCGTCACGGGCACAGCGATCGGCTGAAACCAGGCGGAAGACGGGCGGACATGAACCACCGATTCTTCGAGAACCCGATCCTCAACTCCCCGTACCGGTATCCCAGCCGGCATTGGGAGCTCGACGGCGACGGCCAGCCGACCCGGAAGATCATCGAAAGCCGCCGCCGCGCCGAGTTCATCTCGCCCATTCCGAAGCCGAAGAAACGCGGCGGGAAGAGCCCGGCGGGGCAGGAATCCCGACACTCCCAGGAATCCCTGATCTTCGACGAAGGCAAGGGGCTCTCGACCCGCGAACAGCAGTACGAACAACACGCCGAGATCATCAACAGCGTCCGCCGCGAGGTCGACGAGTGGCGCCGCCGGCCGGACCCGCAGCAGTGGCGGGTGACCCCGGAGACCGCGCGCCTGCTCCGGCACTGGCGGCATCACCGGTTCACCGATATCCGCCCCTTCTTCTGCCAGATCGAGGCGGTCGAGACCGCCATCTGGCTGGCCGAGGTCGCCCCCCACTCGGGCAAGGCCGGCCGGCGCTTCCTCCAATACCTGGAGGACGCCGGCCAGGAAGCGAATCCGGGGCTGCTCCGCCTCGCCCTCAAGCTCGCCACCGGCGCGGGCAAGACCACCGTGATGGCCATGCTGATCGCCTGGCAGGCCGTCAACGCGGTGCGCCGGCCGCAGAGCCGCCGGTTCACGCGGGGATTCCTGATCGTCACCCCCGGCCTCACCATCAGGGACCGGCTGCGGGTGCTGAAGCCGAACGACCCGGACAGCTACTACCGCGGCCGCGACCTCGTTCCGAACGACCTGCTGGCCGACCTGGACCGGGCGAAGATCGTCATCACCAACTACCACGCCTTCCGGCGCCGGGAGCGCGTCGAGATCGCGAAGGGAGGCCGGTCGCTCCTCCAGGGCCGTGGCCCCGCGCCCGACACCCGGGAGTCCGAAGGCCAGATGCTGCGGCGGGTGATGCCGGAGCTCATGGGGCTCAAGAACGTCCTGGTGCTGAACGACGAAGCCCATCACTGCTACCGGGAAAAGCGGGGCGAAAGGGACGAGGAAACGCTCAAGGGCGACGAGAGGAAGGAGGCGGAGAAGAACCGGGAAGCGGCGCGGCTCTGGATATCGGGCCTGGAGGCGGTGAACCGCACGCTCGGCGTGGGCCGGGTGCTCGATCTTTCCGCCACCCCCTTCTTCCTCAGCGGCTCCGGCTACGCGGAAGGCACCCTCTTTCCCTGGACGATGTGCGATTTCTCGCTCATGGACTCCATCGAGTGCGGCATCGTCAAGCTGCCGAGGGTGCCGGTGGCCGACAACGTGCCCGGCAACGAAATGCCGATGTACCGGGAGCTCTGGAAACACATCCGGACCCGGATGCCCGGACAGGGACGCGGAAAGGCCGGGGGCTTCCTCGATCCGGCCGGCCTGCCCCCCGAGCTTCGAACCGCGCTGGACGCGCTCTACGGGCACTATGAGCGGACGTTCGGGCTTTGGGAGGAAGCGGGAATTCCCGTACCGCCCTGCTTCATCATCGTCTGCCACAACATCGCCGCCTCCAAGCTGGTGTACGACTACGTCTCCGGCTTCCACCGCACGCGGGAGGACGGCTCCAGGGTCCTGGAAAACGGCCACTTCGAGCTGTTCCGGAACTTCGACCGGGACGGCCGGCCCTTCGGCCGCCCCCGCACCCTGTTGATCAACAGCGAACAGCTCGAATCCGGGGACGCCTTCGACCCGAGCTTCCGCCGGATGGCCGCCCCCGAGATCGACCGGTTTCGCCGCGAGATCGTCGAACGCACCGGCGACCGCCGCCAGGCCGAGAACCTGGGCGACGAGGACCTGCTCCGCGAGGTCATGAACACCGTCGGAAAGGCGGGAAGGCTCGGCGATTCGATACGCTGCGTCGTCTCCGTGGCGATGCTGAGCGAAGGCTGGGACGCCAATACGGTGACGCACGTGCTGGGAGTCCGGGCCTTCGGCACCCAGTTGCTCTGCGAGCAGGTGGTGGGGCGCGCCCTTCGCCGCCAGTCCTACGAGCCAGACGGGGAAGAGCTGTTCACCGTCGAATACGCGGACGTGCTCGGCATCCCCTTCGACTTCACCGCCACCCCGGTCGCCACGCCGCCCCGGCCGCCGCTCGAGACCGTTCATGTGAAGGCCGTCCGGCCGGAGCGGGACCACCTGGAGATCCGCTTCCCCCGGGTCGCGGGCTACGGCGTCGAGCTGCCCGCGGACCGCCTCACCGCCGACTTCAACGAAGACTCCGTGCTGGAGCTCACCCCCGAGCTGGTCGGGGCCACCGAGACCCGGAACTCGGGGATCATCGGCGAGACCGTAGACCTCGACCTCGCGCACACCGGCGGCGTGCGGACCTCCCAGGTCGTCTACGAGCTCACCTCGTACCTGTTGCTCGACAAGTTCCGGGACGCGAACGGAGAGCCGCGGCTGCACCTGTTCGGGCAACTGAAGCGCATCGTCCGCGAGTGGCTGGACAACCATCTCGTCTGCAAGGGCGGGACCTGCGTTTCGCAGTTGGCGTACAAGACGATCGCCGACAGGGCCTGCCAAAAGATCGCCGCCGGCATCACGCGCTCGCAGCTCGGGAGGGAGCACCTGGAGAATCCGATGAAGGTCGTTCTCGATCCCTACAACCCGAGGGGATCGACGGCGCGCGTCAACTTCCGGACCTCCAGGACGAGCCGGTACGAGACCGACCCCCGCCGCTGCCACGTCAACTGGGCCATTCTCGATAGTGGCTGGGAAGCGGAGCTGTGCCGGGTGGTCGAGGGCCATCCGCAGGTGGTGGCCTGGGTGAAGAACCACAACCTCGGCTTCGAGGTGCCGTACCGCACCGGCTCGCACACCCGGACGTACCTCCCCGACTTCATCGTGCTGCTCGACGACGGGCACGGAGAAGACGACCTCCTGCACCTGGTCGTCGAGGTCAAGGGGTATCGGGGGGAGGACGCCAAGGACAAGAAGGCGGTGATGGAGACCTGCTGGGTGCCGGGGGTGAACCGCCTCGGCGGCTATGGCCGGTGGGCCTTCGCCGAACTCCGGGACGTGTACACGATGCAGGAAGACCTTGGCATCGAAGGCAGGATCCATGACGAATTCGAAAGCGTGACCGGGCCGTTCTTGCACAGGGCGCGGGCGGAAGCGGGCCGGAGCGTGGTCATGGCTGGCGGCAGCCGGCCGGACCTCGGCGGCATCCCGCGCCGCAAGAGTCCGTTGCCGTGATGATCCTCGCCGACACTTCGATCCGGATTGAAAATTCAGGAATTCGCAAGGGAAGACATCATGAAACCCAAGACGCTGCAAGAAGCCGTTCTGGATCTGCCACCGAATGAACGTGCGGACCTCGCCCGGAAGCTGCTGCTCAGCCTCGATGATCCGTCGGAAGAGGAGCTGGCACAGACTTGGCTCCTGGAAGCGGAGCAGCGTGCCGGCGAGATCGATCGCAGGGAGGTGGAACCGATCTCCGCGGAGGAAGTGCGGCGGAAGGCTCGGGCTTTGCTCCGGTGAGATATCGGTTCCATCCCGCGGCGGAGGCGGAGCATCTCGAGACGGTGGCATGGTACGAGAGCCGGAGAGCCGGACTTGGCGCCCGGGATCTTGCGGAGTTCGAGCTGGTGTTGAAGCAGGTATGCGGGAATCCGTATCGCCACCCGGTCGACCGCCGTCACGATGTCGCCGAGCCCGGATGCGGCGATTCCCGTTTACGATTCTCCATCGGGAGGTTGGAGGTCAGGTCGAGATCCTGGCGGTGGCGCATCACCGGCGGCGGCCGGCGTACTGGCTCGTCCGGCTCCAGCCTCCGCCCGTACAAAATGGCTGACTGTCCCGAGCAGCGACCCCGGCGAGCCCGTACGCAAGGAAGCTCGGTACTCCTCGGGGCAGCGTTCTCCGAAGGCGGCTAGAGGACGAGCGGATGGCGAAAAGACGGACCCGGCGGACTCCGAAGGCGGTCGAGACCCTGACCCACGAGGGAGCGAACCGCAAGAACATCCCGACCGTCGAATTCCAGCCGGTCATGCGGGACGAGGAATTGAATCCGGTCCGGGTGGCCTATGAGCGGCGCAGCCGGGATCTCGATCCGCAACTCGTCTGGCGCGGCAAGGACGGACAGGACTGGTCGGACCTGATCGTCCAGGCCCCTCCCCTCTACATCCAGGAGAAGGTGCACCCCAAGGCGCTGATCGACGATCTGATCCGGCTTGGCGGTGCGAACGGCGAGCCGGCCGGCGAGCAGATCGACCTCTTCGCCGACTTCAACGGCCTGCCCGACGGCAACGCCCGAACGGAGTTCTACCGGCACGACGCCAACTGGAGCAACCGCATGATCCTGGGCGACAGTCTCCAGGTGATGGCGTCCCTGGCGGAACGCGAAGGGCTGCGGGGCCGGGTCCAGTGCATCTACGTCGATCCGCCCTACGGCATCAAGTTCAACTCCAACTTCCAGTGGTCCACGACCAGCCGCGACGTGCGGGACGGCAAGGCCGATCACATCACCCGCGAGCCGGAGCAGGTCAAGGCGTTTCGAGATACGTGGCGGGACGGCATCCATTCGTACCTGACGTATCTGCGGGACAGGTTGACGGTAGCGCGGGACCTGTTGACGGAGAGCGGTTCGGTGTTCGTGCAGATCGGGGATGAGAACGTCCATCGGGTGCGGTCGGTGATGGACGAAGTGTTCGGAGAAGATAACCACGTCAATACGATTGCTTTCAAGAAAAAAAGTGCAACATATATTACAGAGTCCGTATTCGATCATATCGTTTGGTACTGTAAATCCCGTCAAGATCTGAAAGTCCGGAATTTGTTTGAGAAGCGGACGATCCCGGAGGAAGAGGGAAAATTTAATACGCTTGTAACCCAACCAATGGTTTTCCATAACATCAGCAAGACATCCAACGAGAAGATTGAAGAACTAATCTCCCTTGGCGCACGATGGGCTAGAGTGAACTATCCGATTGTGAGCCAACATCCGAGTGAAATTCGAAGTAAGAACTACTTGTTTCGAGGCAGAGATAAGACTTGTGGATATAACAAACAATGGAGATTCAGTCCTGATGATGGCTTACCTAGGATTGAGAAGGCAGGCCGCCTATTCGATGGTGGTGGCGAATCCCTCGGAGGCATCGTTTTCTGGGACGATTGGAACCGAGTAGCATTGTCCAACATATGGGCGGACATACACGGGGAAAAATTTCCAGTTTACGTTGTCCAAACGGCAGCAATTGCAGTTCAACGCTGCATCCTCATGACCACCGACCCCGGCGATCTGGTCCTGGACCCGACATGCGGCTCCGGCACTACCGCCTACGTCGCCGAACAGTGGGGCCGGCGCTGGATCACCATCGACACCTCCCGCGTGGCCCTCGCACTCGCCCGCGCCCGCGTGATGGGCGCCCGCTACCCCTTCTACCTCCTCGCCGACAGCCCGGAAGGGCAGCGGAAGGAAGCGGAGATCACCCGTACCGCGCCCAGCGACGCGCCCACCTACGGCAGAATCCGGCAGGGGTTCGTGTACGAGCGGGTCCCCCACGTCACCCTCAAGTCCATCGCCAACAACGCCGAGATCGACGTCATCTGGGAGAAGTTCCAGGAAACGCTGGAGCCCTTGCGCCGCGAGCTGAACGCCGCACTCGGCCGAAGCTGGGAGGAGTGGGAGCTCCCCCGGGAAGCGGGCGAGCCATGGCCGGAGGCCGCGGCTGCGGCGTGGAACGACATCCGGGCCGCACACACCGACGACGAGAAGGCGGCGGCGCTACACACCCTGAATCGCGCCCTGGGCCGACGCTATACCCTGGATGACGTTCCCGGCCAGCCCCGCGACCCGTGGGATGCCGGCCCCACCGATCTGCACCGCCGATGGTGGGAAGCGCGCATCGCACGACAGCGGGAGATCGACGCCTCGATCGCGGCCAGGGCCGAGTTCGAGTACCTCTACGACAAACCCTGTGAAGACAGGAACACCGTGCGGACCGCGGGACCCTTCACCGTCGAAAGCCTCTCTCCCCATCGCACGCTCGGGGTGGACGAGAACGACGAGCTGATCGACAAGGTAGCGGACGCCGAAGGCCGCTACGGAAAGGAAACAGAAGAAGCCGGCTTCACCGCCATGATCCTCGAAAACCTCAAGACCTCCGGCGTCCAGCAGGCCCGGAAGGAAGACCGGATCGCGTTCACCTCGCTCTTCCCCTGGCCGGGCCACTTCGTCTGCGCCGAAGGCCGCTACGTCGAGGGCGGCGGCGAAGACGACGAGGGAAGCACCGCCCCCGAGAAACGCGCCGCGATCTTCGTCGGCCCGGAGTTCGGCACCGTGTCCCGTCCGGATCTGGTCGCCGCCGCCCGCGAAGCCGGCGACGCCAGATTCGACGTGCTCGTCTCCTGCGCGTTCAGCTACGACGCCCCCTCCTCGGACTTCGACAAGCTCGGCCGCATCCCCGTCCTCAAGGCGCGGATGAACGCCGACCTCCACATGGCGGGCGATCTCAAGAACACCGGCAAGGGCAACCTCTTCGTCATCTTCGGCGAGCCGGACATCGACATCCTGGACGCAGCGGTGTCCACGGAAGCTGCGGCTTCGACGGAAGCTGCACCTTCTATCGAAGGCAGGGGCGAACAAGGCGAATACATCCAGGTCAGGATCAACGGTGTGGACGTCTTCCACCCGAACACCGGCGAAGTCCGCTCGGACGGCCCCGACGGCATCGCCTGCTGGTTCATCGACACCGACTACGACGAGGAGAGCTTCTTCGTTCGCCACGCCTACTTCCTCGGCGCGAACGACCCCTACAAGTCCCTCAAGACCACCCTCAAAGCCGAGATCGACGCAGAAGCCTGGACGACCCTCCACAGCGACATCTCCCGCCCCTTCCCCAAACCCCGATCCGGCCGCATCGCCGTCAAGGTCATCAACCACTTGGGCGACGAGGTCATGAAGGTCTTTCGGATATGAGCGACGTGAGATGCACCCGGTGCGCCTCCCCTGCGGTCGGTCCGGTTTCAGGACATGCCATTCATCTCGGCAGAGCGCTGTCCTGCGGTTTGGCGGCGCGGGGCGCGCCCTACCCCCTCGTTCCGATTTGGAAAGAGAAGTGAGAGCTTGTACCATGCTCCCTATCCTCCCGCCTGCGGCGCCGCGTGCGGAAGGGAGGAGCCGTGACGGCATTGGTCCGAAGGCGGACGACGGAGGACGAGGCCGATGAAAAATCTGCCGGTGCGACTCGACCGACACCAGCTATTGCTTACTTTCCATCTGGAGCCGTTCATCACTGAATGGGAAAAAGCAAGGCAGGCGTTCGTTTCCTTTATAGCGCGTGAATTCGGCGACCGGCTGGCAGTTCGTCCACAGGACTTCACCGCCGCTTCCTCGTCGGCGGACCTCGGGGAGACGTGGTGCAAATACCGGATGTTCGATGGATCGCGCATGATCATCCTCCGGCCGGATTCGCTCCAATTCGATTTTCCGGGATTGCTGGATGCCGACTATCCGTGGCTGGAAGAGCTGATCGGAAAGGGAATGGAGATTCTGTTACCCGTGCTTGGTGACTACGGCCGATCTTCGTACTCATTGGCTTCCAATCGCCATGTCGCAGTGATGGAAGGTTCCGCGGAAGGCTATGTTGCGCGGTTTGCGAACAATGGCATATCAAGCACGATAGAAGACGAACCACGGGTGACGTACCGCCCATCCGCTGGATTCATTCTTGCAAGCGACGACGAAAACAGGGTGTTGCGGCGCACAGTCGAGCAATCCGAAGTCTTGCCCAATGGCCTGTATATCACGACGCGCATCTTCGTTGCGGCTTCGGTGGTGACACCGTTTGAGGAAGAATATCGCTGGAATGAGCAGATCTCGAATATCGCCGATCGTGCAATTGGTATCGAATACCGGATGGAAGAGACCGATGACAAGCCAAACGGCTAGTGATGCTCGGCATACGTTCCGCGATCTCCACGCCGAACGTCAGGCGCGGTTGAGTTGGGGATCTTCGGCGTTTCAGAGCTGGCAGCCAGAAACATCTCGGTTCTTTGGTGCAAGCGTCCGGTCGGACGTACGGTCTTCTACCACGAGTCGAAGCGGATTCGGTTCGAGATGGCTTGCTCGATCGCTGGTCCAATTGAAGCAGATAGACGAGGAAGCTGCCGAGGAAAGCTATCCTCCAATCAATGACGAGGCGAAAAGGAGGGCAAAGCAGCTTCTCTCCGCGGTGAACGGTTGTCCGATAGAACCCGCGGTGTACCCTTCGATGGACGGCGAGATCGCCGTCTATTTCAAATCGCCGGTTGCGGCCGCTGCATTGCTGATCCTGGTGAACAACGAGGGCGGGGCAGCCTGCTACTCGTCGATACATGGAGAAAGCCGGCGCAAACGTTACGACGATTCTTCGAAGCTGCCCGATGACTTCCTGATGGAATGTTTACGTGCGTTGAGAGAATCGACCCTTTCACAAACATCGGCAGCGACCGTCGAGTTGCTTCCGATGAACCACGAAAAAAGGGCAGCCCGCTGCTTGCCGATACACGAGGAAGACCGGCGTGAACATTACGAAGATTCACCAAGGCTGCCGGATCAATTCGCAGGCGCGCGTTTACGGACCTTGAGAAGACCTGCCCTCTCGCCCCGCCTATGAATCACCGAGTGCCGCGGTTGATCGAGACGGAGCATCTCGGTCGAAGCGTGTTTTCAGGCAGGCTCGCCAAGAGAGCCGGACGGCCGCAGCCTGTTCCGGAGGCATTTCTCGTGCGCCGGGAGGATGACCGGATTTCCGTGGACCGGATGGATCATGCGACGCGCGCCGAGATGGTGGAACTTGCGGTAGCGCGCGGCCTGGAGCGAGACAGAGAGTTCTACGGTTGGGCGATCCTGACCGTCGCCGATGCGGAGACGAATGGAAGAACCGTGGAAGCCACACCACTCGAATCGAATCCCTACCATGCGGATATCTGCCTGAACCTGCCTGACGACGGAGATCGACGGGAGTGGCAAAAACAGCACTCGGTCGAGTTGGCGGCTCGCGCGGTGTGGGAGGAAGCGATGCTGAACGTCGAGCAGCAAGGCTTCACAAGTCAATGATGATGCTGTCTGGTCGTCAAGGGAGGCGCAGGTACACGGGCGGCCGATAGAGCGTTCGCCTGTCCCGCAACCGGCGGTTCGTCTTCCGCTTCGAGAACTACGTTGCGGCGCCTCCGTGTCCATGCTGAGCGGAGGGATCACCGAGGACACCACCATGGATCATGGGCGGCCTCACTCCACTCACCGAGGGACGGTTGGCGAACGTCCATGCTTGGCAACGCGCTGCTGATGACAAGCCACTCGCTCTTCCAATTCCCGGAAAGCAGTCAATCCACGCAGAAGACGAAAATCACCAATCTGCTGGGCCACGCGCTGTACGCACTTGCCCAAATCCCGCTTGAAATGTTTCAACCGTCGGCCTTGAAGGCCACTCGCCTGACACAACAACTCTCGGAGATCTTTCTTGGGATTTGCCAGATCTTCGAGCCTCCTCAAATCCGGCATGGACAAGGGCTTGCGACCCGATGGATTTCCGGCAGCTATTCTCAGGGCGAACTCGTCAATGAGCAGCCATGCTTCCTGCATTCGCACCGGAACGACGCAGACGACCGGCAGGATCTTTCCTCTCTCGCTCCGTTCCAAAGCCTTGCGAATTTCTTCCGAACGCTTCTCCACTGATTCGCCCTCCGCGTCCCGATGCACGAAGAGCAGATCGCAAGGGTACAGTTCCATGCTCTTGTCGATACGCCGAGACAGCTCTCTGGGAGGATTCGGGAGAGGTCGCAGATCGGAAAATTCTGCCTGAATGGGAACACCCTCCCAGTGCTGGCGTAGCAGCCAGCGGAGAATGGGTATGAGCGCCCGATCGGACGAGCCGTCACCTACCAGCGTAAAGCGCAGTCTTTGCACTCGACACCAGATTCATGAACTAAAAGGGAGCAGTAGCTGTATATCATCCCGATCGACTACTCGCCTCTCCTCTGCCGCTTCTTCTTGTGAATTCTTCGGAAGCGCCGGGTTCAGATAGGCCAGCAGATCACCGTAGGCTACAAGATCGGATTCATTGTCTCCTTTGGCTCTCCAGGTACCCGGCAGATAATGAAACCTAGCCGCCTTGAAAAATTGATCATGGTCATCCACAACTTCTATTGGTTTTACAAATACGACGCTGTCTTCCGGAACCTGTAGCAAGACCGCCGGTGAGTGTGTGTTGACGATCACTTGGCGTAGCGGATTGTCCAGCCCCGCCGGTTCGGACGTATCCACTGCGATATCGCGCAGCAATTGCAGGATGGCCGGAATCCGCGCCGGATGAATGCCATTTTCCGGTTCTTCCAGACAGAGTACGCCCTGAACCTCCGGATCCATCTCCAGCACGGCCAAAGCCAGGAAGCGCAAGGTGCCGTCCGACAATGCCCGGGCCGGATGCAGGGTTCCTTCTCCGTCTTTGACACACAGGGTCAGGATTTCCCGCTTCTCATCCCGGTCGATGTTGACGTCGTACACGTCGTCGATAAGCTCGTGCAGTCGATTGGCGATCCGGCTGTAGATCTGTGCTGCTTTGTCCTCCTTCAATGGACCATTGCCTTTCCGTCCCGAATTGCGAGCCAAGCGGTACAGGGTGGCGGGCAGATGACTGCCATCCGTCCCCAGGCGCGTGGGAGAAGCGAACTCATCCGGCCGCCTGAGGGCAGATGGTTCCAGTTGCAGCATCCGCCACGCTTCCATTTCCCTGCGAGCGGCTACTACGGTAGGACTTTCCGCCGCGTTGGCCGCCGAAAGAACCGTGCGAGGCAGATTGGCCGCCGGTCTGCGCAACGGACGGCCGCTACTGCCGCCATCCTGATGCAGCTTGATGACCCGGCTCCCGCCTTCTCCTTCGGCCGAGATGAAAAAGGGGACGCGGCGCTGGCCACGCACCACCGACTTTCGCCAGTCCTTTACCTTATGAGGAAACGGAAGGTGCTTCCCCGCAGCACGTTGGGGGATGTGCACCAGTTCCTCCTTCATGATTTCCAGGGCGCCCGGCGTCAGGCTGTCGTCGATTTCCTTGTAGGCAAGCTCCAACGAATAGCGCAGGAACGTAATACTGGCCTCGGCCTCCTGTCCCAGATCGTCGACGGCCTTCCTCGGTACGATCATCTCCGCGGCGAAGGACATGCGCTCGGCATAACGGCCACCGACACGGTGGAAGAGGTTGCGCACGTCCGCGGTACGGCTGTCCTGGTCGCGCACCGAGGCCGCGGCTTCCATCAATGTTTGACTGGCCAGCGCATTCAGAAACCGGATCGCGTCGAACAGATTCGACTTGCCTACGCCATTGGGTCCGATCACGCAGGTGAACGGACCGAAGCGCACATCCACGTCCACCAGGTTCTTGAAGCCGGAGATTTGCAATCGGGTCAGCATGTCCAAATTCTCGATTGACAAGTGTCAGCCATCATCGGTTGAACCGCCGACACGAACCCCGGAGTACACATGCGGCAGAACAACATGATCAACGAGTGGACGCGGCCACCCAGTAACAGGCGCGCCCGCCGGAAAGAATGTGAGCCAATCGTGGGCACGGGACTGCTTTACCGGATCCGAGACATCGTGCCGGTAGACGAGAACATTGGTGTCAACGAAAACCGGCCCGATCATGCAACTCGTCCCGGGCTGGCTTGCGGCCGTCCACCCACTCCATCTTGCGGGGCTTTCTGGCCAGGAAGCGCTCCATCACGACCTCGTACTCGTCCTCCTGGCGCCGCATCCTTTCGAGCAGGTCGGCCAGCCATTTGGAGACGCTGCGCCCGTCCTCGGCGGCCCGAACCCGCAGCCACAGCGCAACATCCTCCGGCAGTGTGACGGTGACGTTCTTCATGGCCCCAACGTAGTGGAACACCGGATTGGCGTCAAACGGGCGTCGGCGATCGTCTCTTCACGGGCGATGACGACATCTTCCGCTGCAAGCTCGACGCGCCGCCGCAATTCCGTATCCGGATCCTCGGAAAGCCATGCCACGCCGACGGTCGATGCACCCGGGGGCCTTGTCGTCACGAACACATGGCGGGACGACCGCGCAGCGCAGGCGCAGCCGACGAACCCACCACCAGTCCAGGTCCCATCAAGGCACCACCACCGCCGCGCACAGCCTCAGCAGCGCCCCCGGATAAATTCCGAGCGCCAGGATCGCCAGCGCGTTCACGCTCACCACCACCCGCATGTCCGCCAGCGACGACACCGGCGCCTTCTCCTCCGGCGAATCGAAGTACATCAGCCGCACCACCCGCAGGTAGTAGAACAGCCCCACCACCGAGAACAGCACCGCCACCACCGCCAGCCACGTCATCCCCGACGCCACCACTTCCCGCAGCACCGACCACTTCGCCCAGAAACCCACGAACGGCGGCATCCCCGCCATCGACAGCATCAGGATCAGCATCATGAACGCGAACCACGGGTTGCGCTCGTTCAACCCCCGGAAGTCTTCCAGACGGTCCGCTTCCTCACCCGCGCTCCCCAGCCAGATCACCATCGCGAAACCGCCCAGCGCCATCAGCGCGTAGGTCAGCACGTAGAACATCGACGCCGCGTACCCCGCCGCGGTCCCCGACACCACCCCCACGAAGATGAACCCCACGTGCGCGATCGTCGAATACGCCAGCATCCGCTTGATGTTGGTCTGGGCCAGCGCGATGACGTTCCCCGCTCCCATCGACAGCACCGCCAGCACCACCAGCATCTGCGACCAGTCCGCCTGCAACGCCCCCAACCCCTCCACCAGCGCGCGCATCAGCATCCCGAACGCCGCGATCTTCGGCGCCGTGCCGATGAACAGGGTCACCGGCGTCGCCGCCCCCTCGTACACGTCCGGCACCCACATGTGGAACGGTACCGCGCCCAGCTTGAACGCCACCCCCACCACCACGAACACCAGACCGAGCACCAGCGTGAGCCGCATCCCGCTCCCGGACGTGGCCGCAGCCCCGACCGATTCGGCGACCGCGCTGAAGCCGAGGCTGCCGGTGCTGCCGTAGATCATCGAGATTCCGTACAGCAGCATCCCCGAGGCCAGCGCCCCGAGCACGAAGTACTTCATCGCCGCCTCGGACGCCAATCGGGACTCCCGGTCGAGGGCCACCATCGCGTACAGCGAGAGCGAGAGCAGCTCCAGGCCCAGGTACAGGGTCAGGAAGCTGCCGGCGGACACCAGCACCAGCATCCCCAGCACCGCGAACAGCCCGAGCACGAAGTACTCGCCCCGCATCAGGCGGCGCGCTTCGAGATGAACCCGGGAGTAGAAGAGCCCGAAGCCGCTGACCACGAGGATGAACATCTTGAGCACCGCCGCCATCGGGTCGGCCACGAAGGCGCCCTCGAACGTCGTCGCCCGCGTGTCGGGGAACGTCGCGAGCACGAGCAGCGCGGCCCCGGCCAGCGACGCCTGCGAAAGCTGGTAGGTGAAGCGCCGGAACCGCTCCGGCAGGTACACGTCCACCACCAGCACGATGCACGCCATGCCGAGGAGGAAGATCTCCGCCGCCGCGGGCAGCATGTCGGGCAGGACGAATCCGGGCGGGGTCATCGGACGTCCTTCCGAAACCGGCGATCGCCGCTCACAGCTTCGACCTCGACAGATGCTCGACCAGATGCTCCACGCTCGGCCCCATCACCTCCAGCAGCGGCGCCGGCCATACCCCGAACAGCAGCACCATCAGCGCCAGCACCGCCAGCACCACGAACTCCCGCCGGCCGACGTCCTCCAGCGCCCCCACCCCCTCGTTCGCCACCGGGCCGTACACCACCCGCTTGTACATCCACAGCGTGTACGCCGCCCCCAGCACCAGGGTCGTCGCCGCCAGCACCGCGATCCACGCCCCCGCCTTGAAGCTCGCCAGGATCACCATGAACTCCCCCACGAACCCCGACGTCCCCGGCAGCCCCGAGTTCGCCAGCGCGAACAGCATCATGAACGCCGCGAACGCCGGCATCCGATGCGCCACGCCCCCGTAGTCCCCAATCATCCGGCTGTGCAGGCGGTCGTACATCACCCCCACGCACAGGAACAGCGCCCCGGAGATGAACCCGTGGGAGATCATCTGCACCAGCGCGCCCTCGATGCCGAGCGCCGCCCCCGTCGCGTCCCCGGACTGCACCAGCGCGAACACGATGAAGAACCCCAGGGTCACGAACCCCATGTGCGACACCGACGAGTACGCGATCAGCTTCTTCATGTCCGGCTGCACCAGCGCCACGAATCCCACGTACACGATCGCCACCAGCGACAGCACGATCATGAACATCGCCAGCTCGCTGCTCGCATCCGGCGTGATCGGCAGGCTGAAGCGCACGAAGCCGTACCCGCCGAGCTTGAGCATGATCGCGGCGAGGATGACCGAGCCCCCGGTCGGCGCCTCCACGTGCGCGTCCGGCAGCCAGGTGTGCACCGGCCACATGGGCACCTTCACCGCGAACGCCACCAGGAACGCCAGGAACACGAGCTTCTGCGCGGTCAGCCCCAGCGGCAGCGCGTGCAGGTCCAGCACCGCGAAGGAGCCCGCCTCGGAATAGAGGTAGAGCAGCGCCACCAGCATCAGCACCGAGCCGAGGAAGGTGTAGAGGAAGAACTTCACGGTGGCGTAGATGCGCCGCGGACCGCCCCAGATCCCGATGATGAGGAACATCGGGATGAGCAATGCCTCCCAGAAGACGTAGAACAGGATCGAATCCAGCGCCGAGAACGCCCCCACCATCAGCCCTTCCTGGATGAGGAAGGCGGCCATGTACTGCGCCGGGCGATACCGGATGACCTCCCATCCGGCCAGCACCACCAGCACCGTCATCAGCGTGGTCAGGAGGATGAGGGGCATCGAGATGCCGTCCACCCCCAGGTGGTAGTGGATGTGGAACGCGGGGATCCACGCCGCGCGCTCGACGAACTGCATCTCGTGCGTGCCCGGGTCGAACCCCGCCCACAGGGGGATCGACAGCGCGAAGGTCAGGAGCGAGACGGCGAGCGCCACCGCCCGCACCGTGGCACCGCTGCGCTCGCCACCCGCGAGCAGCAACACCCACAGGCCGCCGGCGATCGGCGTCCAGATCACGATGCTGAGGAGTGGAAGGTCGATCATCGCGACGGGCGCCCTGCCTTCCTCGGGCCGGGCACGGACACCGCCGCACTCCGATGGGCCTCCCGGCCACCGGCGGCGGCCATCCCCTCCGCGCCAAACGCCGTCACAACCGCACCACCACGAACAGCGACACCAGCAGCAGCAGCCCGATGATCATCGCGAACGCATAGTGGTACAGCAGCCCGGTTTGCAGCCGGCGGACCACGCCGGAAAGCCAGCCCACGCCGCGGGCGCTGCCGTTGACCGCGAGCCCGTCGATGAGCCGCACGTCCCCCACCTGCCACAAGCCCCCGCCGACGGCGCGGCCGAACGCCGCGAGCACGGATTCGTAGAGCTCGTCGAAGTAATACTTGCGCGCCAGCACCGTGTGGAGGGTGCGGAACCGATCGGCGATGCGCCCGGGGAGGTCGGGCCGCCGGCACCACAGATACCAGGCGGTCGCGACGCCGAGCGCCGCGAGCCAGAACGGCGCGGTCACGAAGGCGTGCAGCACCATCGCCCCCGCCCCGTGCCAGGACGCCTGCATCCGCCCGAGCACGTCGTGGGCCGGGGCGACGTGAATGCTCCCGCCGTAATGCGCGCCGTAGAGCATGGGCTCGACGAACATCCAGCCCACCACCACCGAGGGGACGGCCAGCAGGATCAGCGGCACCGTCACCACCGCCGGGGTCTCGTGCAGGTGCTCGCGCGCGTGCGCGTCCATGCGTTCCTTGCCGTGGAACACCAGGAAGTACATGCGGAAGCTGTAGAGCGCGGTGACGAAGACCCCGGCCAGCACGCAGACCCAGGCGAACCCGGCGCCGGGCAGCGTCGAGTGGCGGACCGCCTCGATGAGCGATTCCTTGGAGAAGAAGCCCGCGAACCCAGGCGTGCCGATCAGGGCCAGGGTGCCGATGAGGGAGGTGATCCAGGTGATCGGCATGTACTTGCGCAAGCCCCCCATCCTGCGCATGTCCTGTTCGTGGTGCATCGCGATGATCACCGAGCCGGCCGCGAGGAACAGCAGCGCCTTGAAGAACGCGTGGGTGCCGAGATGGAAGATGCTGGCCGCGTAGGCCGAAGCGCCGAGCCCCACCGTCATGTAGCCGAGCTGGGAGAGCGTCGAGTACGCCACCACCCGCTTGATGTCGTGCTGCACCAGCCCCAGCAGCCCCATGAAGAAGGCGGTGAGCGCGCCCACCACCAGCACCAGGCTCAGGGCGGCCTCCGAGAGCTCGAACAGCGGCGACATGCGCGCCACCATGAAGATGCCGGCGGTGACCATGGTGGCGGCGTGGATGAGGGCCGAGATCGGGGTCGGCCCCTCCATCGAATCCGGCAGCCAGACGTGCAGCGGGAACTGCGCGGACTTGCCCATCGCGCCGACGAAGAGGCAGATGCAGGCCACCGCCAGCACCGGCCATTCGCCGCCCCAGGGCGCGGTCATCGTGGCGTCGCGCAGCCCCGGCGCGGCGGCGAAGACCTCGGCGTAGTGGAGCGAGCCGAAGTACGTGAACAGGCAGGCGATCCCGAGGAGGAACCCGAAGTCCCCCACCCGGTTGACGAGGAACGCCTTGAGGTTCGCCCGGATGGCGGACTCGCGGTCGAACCAGAAGCCGATGAGCAGGTAGGAGACGACGCCCACCGCCTCCCAGCCGAAGAAGAGCTGCATGAAGTTGTTCGACATCACGAGCATCAGCATCGCGAAGGTGAACAGGGAGATGTAGCTGAAGAAGCGCTGGTAGCCGGGATCGTCGCGCATGTAGCCGATGGTGTAGATGTGGACCATCAGGGAGACGAAGGTGACCACGGCCATCATCGTCACGCTGAGCTCGTCGATGAGGAAGCCGATGGGGATCTCCAGGGCGCCGACGACGCCCCAGGTGTACACCGTGCCGTCGAACCCGGGGTTGCCGGCCACCACCACGTCGTAGTACGCGACGGCCGAGAGCACGGTGGAGACCGCCACCGCGGCGATCGTCACCCGGTGCGCGCCCGCACGCCCGATGACCCGGCCGAGCAGCCCTGCGATCAGCGCCCCGATCAGCGGGGCGAGCACGATCCACAGATAGACCTGGAACATCATCGTCCGCCCTACCCTTTGGCCGTATCCAGATCCGCGACGTTGATCGTGCCCCGGTTGCGGAACAGGACGACGAGGATCGCGAGGCCGATCGCCGCTTCCGCCGCCGCCACGGTCAGGATGAAGAAGACGAACACTTGGCCGGCGGTGTCGCCGAGAAAGCGCGAGAACGCGACGAAGTTCAGGTTCACCGAGAGCAGCATCAGCTCGATCGACATGAGCAGGACGATCACGTTCTTCCGGTTGAGGAAGATCCCCGCCATGCTGATGCAGAAGAGGATCGCCCCGAGCACGATGAAGTGGGAGAGCGGGATCATCGGTCGGAGACCCGCTCGCGCTTCTCGGCCGGCATCCGCACGATGCGCACACGGTCCGCGCGCCGCACCTCGACCTGCCGGGCCGGGTCCTGGGTCTTGACCCCGCTGCGCCGCCGCATGGTCAGCGCGATGGCCGCGACGATAGCGACGAGCAGGATCGCCCCCGCGATCTCGAAGGGGTAGACGTACACCGTATAGAGCAGCGCCCCCAGCTCCTTGGTGTTGCTGTACCCGGCCTCGTGGGCGGGCGGGGCCGGCATCGAGCCGAGGTCGAAGCCGGAGGCCCCGATCACCAGCGCGATCTCCACCACCACCACCACCGCCACCGCCGCCCCGACCGGGAGGTAGCGGATGAACCCTTCGCGCAGGGGCGCGAGGTTCACGTCGAGCATCATCACCACGAACAGGAACAGCACCATCACCGCGCCGACGTAGACCAGGACGAGGACGATGGCGAGGAACTCCGCTTCGAGGAGAAGCCAGATGCCGGCGCTGGTGAAGAAGGCGAGGACGAGGAAGAGCGCGGAATGCACCGGATTCCTCGCGGTGATCACCGCGACCGCCGACGCCACGAGGACGGCGCCGAGGACGTAGAAGACGAGTTGGACGAACATCGGCAGTATCGGTGGTAATTGGCGGTAGTTAGCGGCAGTCGGCGTTAACGGCGGTAGTCAGCGGCATAGCGGCAGTTGGCGGCAGTCGGCGGCAATGACGGTAGCCAGTGGCAGTTGGCGGTAGTCGGCGGTAATGGCGGTAGCCAGTGGCAGTCGGCGGCAATGGCGGTAGTCAATGGCATAGTGGCAGTCGGCAGTAATCGGCGATGGTCAGCGGTAGAGCGCATCCGCGAGGCGGTCCGCCGCGATCTCCTTCTCGCGGGCGTCGCCGATGGCCAGCAGCTTGTCCTTGGTCATGATGTTCTCGCCGCGCTTCTCGAAGTGGTATTCGTGCACCCGCGTCTCCACGATGGAATCGACGGGGCAGGATTCTTCGCAGAACCCGCAGAAGATGCACTTGAAGAGGTCGATGTCGTAGCGCGTGGTGCGCCGCGTCCCGTCCGCGCGCACCTCCGAGTCGATGGTGATGGCCAGCGCCGGGCACACCGCCTCGCAGAGCTTGCAGGCGATGCAGCGCTCCTCCCCGTTCGGGTAGCGGCGCAACGCGTGGAGCCCGCGGAAGCGCGGCGACATGGGGGTCTTCTGCTCCGGGTACTGCACCGTGAACTTCTCGCTCACGAAGTAGCGCAACGTGAGGCGCAGCCCCTTCAGCAGCTCGAGGAGGAGGAAGCTCCTCAGGTAGTGGTGGATCCTGTTCATGGCGGATTCATGATGGTTTT
The DNA here is from genome assembly GCA_958295465.1 of uncultured Gammaproteobacteria bacterium. GTDB lineage: Bacteria > Pseudomonadota > Gammaproteobacteria > HK1 > HK1 > HK1. The sequence goes on along the minus strand of OY282353.1, from coordinate 2,912,698 downwards.
ACGCTCCGTCGAGCCGCGAGGGTGGCGTGAGACGCTGCCTTCGAGTCTCTTTCCCGTGAGGTCTTGAACACCATGACGATGAATGATTCACCAACCGGCTGTTGATTCCGGTGACGCCGGCTCCCCTTGGGAACGGCGCGTTCCCAGGAAAAGCACCCGGATGACAGCGGTCTTTGCTCATGTCGGCCTCACACTCCGTCGAACCACGGCGGCAGGCCGGCCATGATGGCGATCCCGACCACCACGATCCAGATGATCGTGAGCGGAATGAAGACCTTCCATCCGAGCCGCATGATCTGGTCGTAGCGGTAGCGCGGGAAGGTGGCGCGCAGCCACAGGTACAGGAACATGAAGAGCACGAGCTTGCCGGCGAACCAGTGTACGCCGGGCTCGAACACCCATCCGACGTAGGGCGCGTCCGCCCACTCCGGGAAGGGCGAGAGCCAGCCGCCGAGGAACATGATCACGGTCAGCGCGCTGATCAGGATCATGTTCGCGTACTCGGCGAGGAAGAACACCGAGAACGCCATCCCCGAGTACTCCACGTGGAAGCCGGCCACGATCTCGGATTCGCCCTCGGCGACGTCGAAGGGAGCGCGGTTGGTCTCCGCGATCCCGGAGATCACGTAGACCGCGAACATCGGCAGCAGGGGCAGCCAGAACCACTGGACCAGCCCCCCCTCCTGGGCGAGCACGATCTCGCGGAGATTGAGGCTGCCCGCGGCCATCAGCACCACGACGAGGGCGAACCCCATCGCGATCTCGTAGGCCACGATCTGGGCGGCGGAGCGCATCGCGCCGAGCAGGGCGTACTTCGAGTTCGAGGCCCATCCCGCGATGATGACCCCGTACACCCCGAGCGAGGTCATCGCGAGGACGTAGAGCAGCCCGGCGTTGACGTCGGCGATCACCAGGAAATCCGAGAACGGCACCACCGCCCACGCCGCCAGCGCGGAGGTCAGCGAGATCACCGGCGCCAGCACGAACAGCGCCCGGTTCGCGCCGGCCGGGACGATCAGCTCCTTGAACATGAGCTTCACGGCGTCCGCCACCGGTTGCAGCAACCCCTTCGGCCCCACCCGGTTGGGGCCGAGGCGCACCTGCATGTACCCGATGACCTTGCGCTCGGCGTAGGTGTACCACGCCACCGTCAGCAGCAGGGGGACGAGCAGCGCCACGATCTTGAGCAGCGTCTCGACGAGCAGCGCGAGCTCGTAGGGGAGCCATCCGAGGGCGGTGGCGAGAGGTTCAGGCATGAGCGGGGGTCACCGTGTCAGGAGGCATGGGCTGCGCTCACCGTGTCAGGATGAATCCGGCAATGAGCAGTCCGGCGGCTGCGACGTTGGCGAGCAGGTTCACCCCCGTGACCCAGTCGGGGATTGCCCCGGTGTCTTTCTCGTACTTCCGCATGACTTCCCGCGACCAGTGCTCGATCACCCCCACCCCGACCGCGACGGGCCACGGCCCTCCGCCTTCCCAGAGCAGCCATGCCGCGAACGCGCTCATGCCCACGCCCAGCAAGCGGAGCTTGAGGCGCTCCCGGTGCCAGGACCATGCCTTCCATCCCGAGAATGCGCTCTGGAATGCGCCTGGTTGTGTCATCGTCGTGCTCCATCTTCGCGGTGGTGTTCAACGCCCCCGATCGTGCGAGCGCAGTCCACCCCGTCACGCAAGCGTCCGGCCGGCGCCCGACACAAGCCACGCCGCAGAGCGGCAACCGCTGGCGCGTTTGCCTGGCGATTGCGCTACGCGGAATCGCGGGCGCCCCGGCCAGCATCGCAGACGAGCGAGGAACAGTCTCGTTCCATACACGCAAAGCACTCGAAGAAGCTCCCGTAGCTCTTCGACCGTGACTCCCGCCTGCCGGAGAATGGCTACCAGCGTGCCCCGTTTCAACTCGCGAGCATGTATGGGAATGGGCACAGGCATTCCGGGCCGATCGGGGTGAGCCAGAAAGAGATGGCTCCCCGTTTGCCGGCGTTCCACGAAACCACCACGTTTCAATGCGGCGATGAGCCGTCGCGGGCGAAGCGACGGCAGGCGACCCTCACGCCGCGACCGGCCCTGCCACTTCCATCCAGACCGCAACGGCATCGGCGGGCTCCGGCTCCACCGGGATGGGTTCGCCCGCCTCGGCGAGACACGCCAGGAATCCCTCGATGCAGTCGCGAGCCATCGCCACGGCTTCATCCCGAGTCTCGCCTTGCGTGACACAGCCCGGAAGAGCGGGCGCGGTGACGACGAAGCCGCCTTCCTCGGCCGGCTCGATCAGCACCCGATACTTGTAGACACAGGGCTCCATGCTCGTCTCGACGGAACCTTTGCTCATGACGGTACTACCATCCGTCCCGTTCCGGCACCATCTCCAGCTCGACCTTCCTGACGTCCGGCCGGGCCGCGTAGCGCCGTTCGAACACGCATCGCGTGAACCGATCGCCACTCTCCCGCGGCACGAGGCCGGCGAACGGCGAGCATGTCCACGCGGGGGAAGGCCGGGAACCGGCCGGGGCTCGATACGCACTCATGAGCGGAATCCCGCCGAAGTGGCGGCACACAACGCCTTCACTCGGGGAGAAGGGACTGTCCAACGGCGCGTCAAACGTCATGTCGAGGCTCCGTGGCGGTCGGCGCCGGGGCTCCTCTCCGGCGCACAATGACACGGTGGCGGAGTCTATCACTCATCGACGGTCACGCTCCTGTTCGAGGCCGCCGCGCCAGGATGTTCGCGTTCCAGGGAGTGAGCCGGATTGCGGAGCCGGCGTTCTCCGAGGGTGGGTGATTCACTGTCGAAGGCGTCGCACAAGCTTCCGCGTGTCAGCAAGTTCGAAGTGCGTGTGTTCACGATTCTTCCGAGGCGTGGAAGATATCGGCTTCAAATGTGCCCGTGCGGGTAGCGAGTTCGCCGGGATTGAATCCTTGGCCGGTCTCCTGAAAGGAGCTGGAAACACGGTGGTCTCCATGAACGCAACAAACTGTATCGAAGTCATTGAAGGTGACATCACGCGGCTGGAGGTGGATGCGATCGTCAACGCCGCGAACGAATCACTGCTCGGCGGGGGCGGCGTGGACGGTGCAATCCATCGCGCGGCCGGCCCCCGGCTTCTCGAAGAATGCCGCCGGCTCGGCGGATGTCCGACCGGTGAGGCCCGTATCACCGGCGCATACGATCTTCCGGCCCGCCACGTCGTCCATACCGTCGGTCCGGTATGGCGGGGAGGGGGCCACGGCGAGGAGGCCCTTCTCGAGAGCTGCTACCGGGAATCGCTCCGGCTCGCTTCCGCGCACGGCGTCGAGACCATCGCGTTCCCGGCGATTTCGACCGGCGCCTATGGCTTTCCGGCGCCGCGTGCGGCGGAGATCGCGGTCCGGACGGTGGCGGCGGAGGCCGCGGAGCATCCCTCCCTCCGCCGCATCGTCCTGTGCTGCTTCGGGCGTGAGTCGCGACAGGCCCATGAGCGCGCCCTGGAAAACGCCGCCGCTCCGCCCCTGTGAACGGCTCGCCACGGTCGTCGGCGACCATGATCAGGCACCGCCACGCTCTTCGGGCCGACCTGCATCGAGCCGCCGGCGACCATATGGATGATCGAGCCTCTTCCGCGTGCCGGCAAGTTCGAGGTGCTTGTGTTCGCAACTTTTCCGAGGCGTGGACAATGAACGGGGCTGCCTATCTCCCCTGCTCCGACACGAACATCCTTGAGTTGTAGATTCGCTCTTCCACGGCGATCAGCCGGACTGTTCCCTCGCCGAGGATGTTCGGATTGGCCAGCACGATACTTTCCAGGCCTCCGGGCACCGCCACGCTCGGTATGGCCAACAAGGGCGTTCCTTTCGCATCAACCACAAGGTGCCCATTCGCCGCGTGGATCGGGGATGAGGGTAACGGTCCCAGCCCTCCGGAAGATCATGGACATGCCAACGTTCGAGAGCGACCTCGTCACTCACCTCACCCGTGATTTCCTCGCTTTGTCATCCAGAGTGCTGATGGTTGTTCTTCCACTACCCAAGTCGTGATGCCACAACTGCTTGTGCACCATACCAGGATTCCTTCGTATCAACTCTCCCGTGCGCCGAACATTCACGTCTGAATGGGCAACCATCCTGTCCACATTCCTGGTGATCCAGTTGGCGGTCATTTGATCCCCTGCGAGTTGACTTCCGTCGACCTTGTTCTCCAAGACAAGTATTTCTTTTGGGCGGCGATTGACGTCGTATTTTATGTATACCCCATCAATGCCATGTATTTTATCGATTTTCGATATTGCCTTTTCGTAACCTCGGGCTGTCAGTGTGCGGGCCGTCAAGGAGTCGCCGAGACGCCCTTTCGAATGAGGATTCGGAAATTCGACAACCCAGCCCGAATCGGATATCTGGATCTTTTGTGGAAAACGTGGTTTGGCCCTGAGAACTTTCTGCGTAATTATCTCAGGACCGACGCGAGTATCAGTTTTATCAGTTTTGCTGCCGTGGGAATTCCTGGAATACCTAGAGGAACGAGAAAGAGAGCCACAAAAAGATTTGGTTTTAATTTTTCTCTGTGAAGCAGTTTGAAATATAGCCCCAAAGACAGCATCAGCACTACGAGAAATAACGAAATATCAATCCAGATCATCCAGATCGGCCAGTCAAGAATGAAGCTTACAAATCCGTAGGCGACTTGGAACAGAACGAGTACATAAATGAATTTCATCCAGGCGAATATGGTCATAGGTATCCCCATGTACCGTGCTTTGCCCCAACTGATTTTGTCTCGGATTCGGAATAATGCCTGTAAAGTGATATACACACTGATTATCGCGAAGATTATCCAAACGACATAAGATACCAACTCGATAGAAGGAATGACTGGCATCTCCCTATCCTCCACGCAAACGCGCCCGGCGGGCGCTTACCGAAATACTACCATTGCGATACAGCCGCATCAGGGGAATTCGCCGTACTCGATTTTGCGAATGATCTCCCGTACCAGACGGCGCCCCTCGAACGTGTCGCAGAGATCGATGGGGCGGTCGCCTTCCAGGGCGGGCAGCGCGGTGCCAAGCCAATCTTGTGTGCGTTCAAGGCCGCCGAATGCGGCGGCAGCGGCGGCGAAAATGCGTAACGTGTCCAGAAGCCCCTCGGTTCGAGCCGGGCCGAGGGACTTTCGACCGTAGAGCCGGTTCAGATGACCGGAGGTCGTTCCCAGCAGGCGAACGAAGAAGTCGCGATGGCCGATTGCGTCGATGGCCTGCTTGACGACTTCCCCGGACAGCCCCGCTCGCACCGTCCGGATGTAGACCGCCTGATCGACGAAAGCAGCGGAAGGAATGCCGATGCCCTCGATTCGTTTGACAGCAGCCGGGTGCTCCACGGCGAGTTTCCCTCGGTGTCTGGATGCTTCGAACAGTACCATCGAATGGAGTGGGCGGGAAGTCTCCCACCCGTGCTCGAATGGAACTGCACCAAGGTACGCGGGCCTCCGCCCGCACTATCGTCTTGCCGTGCGTTGTCCTGTCGTTGGAAATACAAAACTGGGTGTTCATCTCCACCGAGGTCGGCGCTCGACGGGTGAGGGTCATCCAGAGACTGAAGTCGAGCAATCATGCCACTTCGCGCATCGGCTTGGTCATCGGTTCCGGCAACGTGCGCCCGGATGCCTGGAAGGAGGTCAGAACGTCATCCACCACTTCGCAGAGTTCCCGGTACAACCGTATGGGGTCGCTGCCGTGAATCCCGGTGATGACGTCGGGGTAACGCCCAAGGTAGGCATTGTCCTCGTCGCTCCACTCGATCCATTTGTGGTGTCTGTCACTCGGCCTCATCGGGCACCTCCTGACGTTCTATTACATCACTTGATCAACTGCGCGTTGAACCTGACGCACCAAGTCCGGACTTGCATCGTCTCCTGCCCCGCCGCTCACCGTCACAGCCCCGGGAATTCTCGGATGCTTGAACTTCCGGTGAGATCCTTTACCACCGCCCTTTGTTTCAACGAATCCGTGCGATTTCAGTTCTGCGACGAGCTCTCGAACTTTCAGGACACCGGAATCTTCGCGAACCAGAATATTCTGGAAGTATACAATTCTCTTATCTTTATCAAGTTGATAGATGAGGCGGAGATCACCCAGCCTATATTGCCACGTGGATGCCCGGCCCTCCCATGGTTCTATCGTGTTCTCACGACAGGCTATCGGTTCTCTGCAAATATCCATGGCGGCTTGCATTATCTTTGTAAATTGATTCATAGATTCCCGCACTTTCCTGCGGAATTGTAACGTGGATGCGAACTTCCAGATCGGTTCGGGCTCTGGCTCAATCGGTTTCTCAGGCGGATGTTCCTTTGGTAAACCGAATTCCGTTTCATCAAGAGATCGAAAAATCACATCTCTCTTCCTGGTATTCGACTCCAATGTTGCGAGATCATCTTCCGACAAATTGAGTAAATCTCCAAGTAACATGCCAAAGAATGTCAGCGCGTAATCTCCTGCTGCCATAACGTGGAAACAATGCAGTACGTCTGTTTTCGTTTCGGCTATTTTTCCCCAATCGATCAACTGTCGGTAGGCGTCTATAGCGGTCAAATCAATGACTCGCCTGATTTTGAAGCGATTGATATATTTGAGTAGGATTTCTGTAAGCAAGGATTTTTCTCGCCAAAATTTCGATACATGATCATCCAATGGGCAACTATAGATTTGAATCGGCTCAAGCGGTCGCAACAATCCATACAAACCGGACAAGAACAATGTATGGTGCTTGGAGTTTTCAAGTTTGTTCCGACCATCCAGCCCCAAGGCTTGAAAGAAACGTCCTTCATAGCGATGGAGAGCAGGCAAATAAGCGCACGTGCGCCTTCCTCCAAAGTCCTTTCCTTTGGCAAGATTCTTATTGAATTCAAGCTCCGACACAGGCGTACCTTGCCAAGTGAATTCGCGCGCCACTTTGACATATTGGAGCGCCTTCTCTCGCCGATCAAGAAACCGATTCTTGAGAGATGTCGGCAACACCGACGTTATTGCTTCTTGCTCATCGTATTCGGGAATTCCTCCTCTCGTCTTGGTCAGCGAACAGTTCGTCAGGAACAACACTTTACTGGAAGGTCGGTACGACATGGCTGCATCAGCTTGTTGGTCTTTCGTGTGCCGTGTGCTACGGAATCAGGGCCTATCGATCACAATCGTACCGTCACCTGCGCCGAGCGCTACGGTGCCCGGAACCCCAACCGGCAGGTACGCGCAATCGTCCGGGACCCGCCGGTCCGCAACAACGCGGAGGGTGACCGATCCCCCGTTCTGCCGCACCACCGCCGGCTCGCCTTCCGCCAAGCCCAAGCGTTCGATCGTAGTCGGGCTGAGCCCCACCCCTCGGAACTCCGCATCCTTCGTCGCCTGCAACGGCTTCGAGCGGCGCACCAGTGCATCCACCGCGTGCATCGGGACGGGGGCGATACGGGCGATCCCCTCGGTCCCCTCGACAGGCTCCGGCAGCCTTCGAGGCAGGGTCCATCCGGCACTCCCGGCCGCCGGCTCCGCGGCCGCCGCCGGCACGCCGAGTGCCGCACGCACGTCCTCGATCGTCTCCTGCTCGAAGCCGGGGAGATCGAGGAGGTTGCCGAGGACCCGCAACACCCGCCACGCCGGACGCGCATCCGCGTAAGGAGACACCGCGGCGCCGAAGCTCTGCCAGATTCCCGAGAGGTTGACGAACGTTCCCTCGGTCTCCGCGAACGCGGCGGCGGGGAGGATGACGTGGGCGTACTCGGACATCGCCTCGGAGCGGAATGCGGCCAAGCTCACCACGAACCGCGCCCGGCCCAGCGCCTCGCGCGCCCGCGCGCCGTCGGCGCAATCGAGCTCGGGCTCCAATCCCATGAGCAGGTAGGCGTCGAGACCCGCCTCGATCATCGCCCGTGCATCGAGCCCGCGCGGTTCCGCCGCCGAGCCGCGCGGCCCCCGGTGCGGCAGCGCGCCCGCGATCCATGCGCCGGCGGGGTTCGCGCCCTCGTCCAGGGTGCCGAGCGTCGCGCCGGTGAGATCGGCGAGGCACGCCGCGAGGCCGCGCAGCGCCGCCGCATCCCGGTGGTTGATCGCCTGCGGCCCGAGCAGGATCGCGCTACGTCCGGCATCGGCCAGCGTGCGCGCGATGCGCTCGGCGGCGGCCCGCCCGGCGTCTGTCCGCCGCAATCGGCGGGGGTCGATTTCGGCGGGGTCGATTCCCATACCGTCGGCGACGCCCTCAGTGTCTCCGGGGGCTCCGGGAGCGCTTGCGCTACCGACCTGCTCGCTACCGGCGCCCTCGATACCAGCCTGCTTGATACCGGCGCCCTCGATACCGGCCTGCTCGCTACCAGCTTGCTCGATACCGGCACCCTCGATACCTCCGGCGGCATCGGAACCGATTTCGATACCGCCGAGGCTGTCCCCAATCCCCCCGGCCAGCGCACCGAGCCCCTCCGGCTCACGGCCCGCGATCCGGGCCGCCGCCACCGTGACCGCGGCCAGCGCGCCCGCGAGCGACGGCGGCGGGACGACCATCCGCGCCGCGGGCGCGAGGTTGAGGTCGTGGGCCATCACGTCGAGGTACGTCACCGCCGCTCCGGCAAGACTCGCCTTGCGCAGCCGGTGGTTGACGAGGGGATGCTCCTTGCGCGTGCACGAGCCGATCAGCAGCGCCGCGTCGAGCCGTTCGAGATCCTCCAGCCCCATTCCGATGGAGGGATGACCCGGCGCCGCGTCCTGGTCGGAGAAGTCGCGCTGGCGCACGCGGTGATCGACGTTGGCGCTGCCGAGGCCGCGCACCAGATGCTGGAAGAGGTAGAGCTCCTCGGCCGTGCAGGACGCCGAGGCCAGCGCCCCGAGCGCGGCCCCGCCGCTCGAAGCCACGACCTCGCGCAGCCCTGCCGCCGCCGCATCGAGCGCCTCCTCCCAGGAGACCTCCCGCCACGTCCCGTCGCGCCTGACCATCGGCGAGCGCACCCGGTCTTCGCTGTACAGGCCCTCGTACCCGAAGCGGTCCCGGTCGGAGATCCACACCTCGTTGATCGCTTCGTTCGCGCGCGGCACCACGCGCATGACCCGACCGCGGCGCACGTGCAGATGGATGTTGGAGCCCACCGGGTCGTGCGGCGCCACGCCGTCGCGCTGCGCCATCTCCCAGGCGCGGGCGCGGAACCGGAAGGGCTTGGAGGTGAGCGCCCCCACCGGGCACAGATCGATGACGTTGCCGGACAGCTCCGAGTCCACGCTCCCGGCGATGAACGTGCCGATCTCCATGTCCTCGCCCCGCCCCGTCGCCCCCAGCTCCGGCATCCCCCCGATCTCCTCGCCGAAGCGCACGCAGCGCGTACAGTGGATGCAGCGGGTCATGTCGGTGGCGATCAGCGGGCCGAGGTCCTTGTCCTCGACCGCGCGCTTGCGCTCGTTGAACCGCGAGACGTCCCCGCCGTAGCTCATCGCCACGTCCTGCAGCTCGCACTCCCCGCCCTGATCGCAGATCGGGCAGTCGAGGGGGTGGTTGATGAGCAGGAACTCCATCACCGACTTCTGGGCCGCGCGCGCCGTCTTCGAGCGCGTGAACACCTTCATTCCGTCCATCACCGGCGTGGCGCAGGCGGGCAGCGGCTTCGGCGCACGCTCGACCTCGACCAGGCACATGCGGCAGTTCGCCGCCACCGTCAGCTTGTGGTGGTAGCAGAACCGGGGGATGGCGATGGCGTTCGCATCCGTCACCTCGATCACCATCTGGCCCTTCCGCGCCCGGAAGGCGCGGCCGTCGATCTCGATACTGAGGGTGTCGTCGGTCATCGGCGTTTTCAGCGTTTTCTTGTCGCCCGGCAGGCCGGGTCGAGGGTGTCGATGATCATGGTGCGGATCATGGCGTGACCGGGATCATGGCATGGCCGGATGGCAGGGCAGCGATGCCGACTCGATGCCGAGGGTCTTCGGACATCAGCGTTCTCCTGCTACCTGACGGGCCGGGTCGAGGGTGTCCATGATCATGGCGCGGATCATGGCGTGGCCGGGATCATGGCGCGGCCGGATGGCGGGGCAGCGATACCGATCGCATGACGGAGCACGGAGGACATTCGGTGAGCCGGGCCGTGTGCGAGAGAAGCGGTTGGAGTGTCGGGGAAGCCGCCCGACGGTGCGAAGTATACTGGAGATCCCGCACGCGACGAGACTGGACGGCTGCCGGAGTACGACCTGATCGGCGGCGCGCTTCCTGTTCGCGACGCGCCCCGCGGTGCTCACCCAGGAGCTCGATATCGTCTGCCGGGCGATTGCCACTTTCTGGAGTTACCCCGATTCAGTGGACAGTGAAGGACTTGGGTTTCATGCCGCTTCCTGGTCGCTCCTCTCGAAGGCCATCGGGGATTGCCGACCGAGGCCCCGGTGACGACGATGCGGGTCATACCACCCCTCGATGAACTCGAAGAGTGCTCTGCGCGCCTGGTGATGAGCCTGCCCCCGGCTTGACCGGGGGTCGTGGAAGTGCGTGCGGTCGAGCAGCTCGCATTCGAGGGTCGCGAAGAAGCTCTCGGCCATCGCGTTGTCGAAGCACTCCCCGACCGAGCAACTGAAGTCGGGACTTGATGCCTGCGATGGGGAAGGCAATGCGAAGGGGCGGGCGCACTACGAGAAGCTGCGCCATCTGTTGCGCCATGAACTCGACGGCGTGGAGAAGGTGATTCGTTCGCTGAACCATGAACGCAGGAAGCATCCGGAGAATAAACGTATCGCCGAAGGGGTGCAGGTCTGAAACTGAGCACTCCAAGTGCACTCGGCTCTGTGTATGCAGGAGCGCAGCATGTCGTGGCTACACCTCAGGCCATTCGGTGACACACTGCTGGCAAAGTTCATGTAGACGCCCGAAATTTTCTCTAACTCATTGATTCTGAATGTCAATCTCAGATCAGCACCCTCCTCGGGGTCGGGGTGCGGCGCGGCGCATCGGCCCCCCGCCGTGCAGGGAGTCGCGGTCAGGCCCAACTGGATGCCGTCGAAACCATCAAGTCAACGCCTTTCTTGTCCGAAACGGATCCCATTCTTGCTTGCCGTATCAAACCATATCGGGTAGGGGCTGACGACTCGCGGCGAGGTGCGGTTCAGTCCACGAAACAGGCCGTGTTCACTATGGCGCCGGCGCGTCGAGCGTTGGAGAAGGATCTGTTGCTTCTTGATGTCATCATCCCGGCACGATCCGGCCCGCTCATGCTGCATGATGGATCGGCCGGGTGGCAGGCCGGCGCCACGGAGCGGTTCGATGCGCACAGGTGAAGGATTCGGCGGAAAGACGGCGCTGGTGACCGGCGCGGCCGGGGGCATGGGCCTCGCGGTGAGCCGCCGGCTCTGCGGGGAGGAGGCGCGCGTCTACGGCGTCGATACGCGAGCACCCGGCCCGGGCGAAACACCCGCCGACGCAGTCTTCGAGATCGGCGACGCGGGTGACGAGGGCCTGATGTCCGCGCTCGCGGCACGGGCGTTCGAGGAGACCGGCCGGCTCGACCATCTCGTCAACGCGGCGGGCGTACTCTGGTTCGACCGCGACACGTCGCTCACGTCCATCGATCCTGCGGTATGGGACGAAGTGCTGCGCATCAACCTCACCGCCGCGATGATCGCCGCGCGGGTCACGCTGCCGTACCTGCGGCGGCGGGGGGGCTCGATGGTGCACGTCTCATCGACCCAGTGCTACCGCGGCGACGACCGGCCGCAGGATGCGTATCAGGTGTCGAAGGCGGGACTCCTCGCCCTGTCGAAGTCGATCGCCATCCAGTTCGCGGGGGACGGCGTCCGGTCCAACGTCGTCGTCCCCGGCCCCACCCGCTCGCCGATGCAGCGGCGGTGGGACGAGGACCCGGCCGCGGAGCGGGCCGTCGCGGCGGGGATTCCGCTCGGCCGGGTCGGCACCACCGGCGACCTCGCCGAGGCGATCCTCTTTCTGCTCTCCGACCGCGCGAGCTGGATCACCGGCACCGAATTGATCGTGGACGGCGGACTGCTCGCCAAGCCCTGAGCCTCGTCCGGCCGGCTGCCTCGTCCGGCCAGCCGTTGCCCGGAACGATGGTGGTCTCATCGATCATGAAGATGGCCGGACCGGTCTGGCCGGTGATTCCTGCCGGTGTTCGGAGAGACGGAGCCGCGGTTCGATTTCATGGCGGTTCCGGGCCGGACGCCTGCGCTCTCCAGGTTTCTCTCCTGCAGACGACGCCTGCTGATTTTGCATAAGCTGAAGTAGCGGGAAACGATTCCTCGGTAGAAGGGTGCATCGTGGCGACGCTCGGCCCGATGTGTTGCATGGGGGGCGTTTGTTGTTGAGCGCGAACTACTCGATCGGAGTCCCCGCGCAGTCGGACCGCCCGCCCCGAACGCGGCCGCCGGCGTCACTTCGGACGGACGGCGCGGACTATCCTTTCGTCGTCGCGAGATAGCGGGGCAGCGAATCGGCGATGTCGAGCCACTCCAGCCGTTCTTCGCAATAGACGTGGAACTCGGGATGCAGCGTCTGCGGCTCGTCGAAGGTGCTCACGTAGAAGTGGATCTCGCCGGGGAAGCGTTCTCCCTCGTAGGTGAGGGGAGTGCCGCAACGCGCGCAGAAGCCGCGCTGCACGCCCGGCGAGGATGCGAACTGCTCCCGCTTGCCGCACGTGAACGAGACCGACCCCGCGTCCGCGCCGACGAATGTGGTGACCGGCGCCCCGGTGCTCCGCCGGCAGCTCGTGCAGTGGCAATACCCGATCCACTTCGGCGGCGCATCGATCCGGTACCGCACCGCGCCGCACAGGCATCCGCCTTCGAGTGGTGATGTGGACATCGCTGATCCTCCCCCGCGTCTGCCTTCGTTTGCGCCGGGCTACTGCCGTAGCTCCGGGGCTCGAATCTCGCGGCGCCGGGCTTCCGTCGTGCGTTTCGGGGCCTGGATGGATGCCGCGAAGATCGTACCGGCGTCGAGTGCCTGCCTGCGTCAAGCCCTGCCAGCATGAGCCTTGCGGCGCGGGCGCCGCGGGCGCCATGCCGCCGCCAGGCTCTCGTTTACGCCGGGCTCCCTTCCGCCGTGAACTCCGTGCGGCCGCCCGCGGCGGACTTCAGGCCACCGCTGTCGCCGCGGCGTGGACCGCGGGCCTGCCGCGCACGCTGATGCGCCACAGCAGCCGTGAATCCGCCCCCGACGTGGCGACGTCGATCGGGCTCGCGGCGTGCATCGTCTGCAAGGTGTCCCACACCACGAGATCGCCCACCGAGTACTTGTGACGATAGATATGCCGCTCCCGGAGGGCGTGATCCTTGAGTGAGTCGAGGAGCGCCTCCGCCTCGTCGCCGGGCATCCCCTTGATGGCGTATGCCCCGTGTCCGAGTGCGTAGAGGGCCTTGCGCCCCGTGATCGGGTGGCGCATGACGAGCGGTTGATAGACCGGCGGCACGCGCCGGTCCTGCTCGTCGTTGATGATCGGGTTCACCGGAGGCTCGTCCGGGCGGCGCTTGCCGCGCCCGTACTTGTGGGCGACCTCGATGCCGTCGATGCGCCGCCTGGTCTCGCCGTCGAGGTTGTCGTAGGCGGTGGCCATGTCGCAGTACTGCGTCTCCCCGCCGCGTTCGGGGGCGATGATCGAGTAGAGCATCGTCGCGCTTGCCGGCACCTTCTCGTAGGACTGGTCGGTGTGCCAGAGCGCCGCGCCGTTGCGGATCTTCGGGTCCTCGTCACGCTTCTCGGTGTTCCCCACCGTCATCATCTCGGGATACCCGGGCATGCGCATGTGGTCGAGCATGTGGGGGATGGGCGTGCCCCATTGCCGCCCGAAGCGCCGGTACCGATCCTCGTCGAGGCGCTGGTCCCGGATGACGATCACGCGATGGGCGTAGAGCGCATCGGTGAGGGTGCGCATGAGGGAATCGCCGACTCCGGCGCCGATGTCGATACCGCGGATCTCCGCGCCGAGCACGGCGTCGAGCGGGGTGATCGTCGCCATTCGTGCTCCCGTTGGAATGTCCCGACAAACCGGCGACGGGGCGCGGTACGTCCCTCTGCGGGGGCGGGTGTGCGGGATCGGATTTACGCGGCGCGCTTGCCGGTGATGGCTTCGCGGAGCCCTTCGAGCAGGCCTTCGAGCTTGGCCATGCGCTCGCGCAGATCGGCCTGCCCCTGCTCGAGGCGCCCGAGACGTTCCTCGATGCGCTCGGTCATCCGGTCGATGCGTCCTTCGAGCCGGTCGATACGCCCGTCGAGCCGGTCGATACGCCCGTCGAGCCGGTCGATACGCGCGTCGAGCCGCGCACCTTGCCGGAGGATGAGACCGGCGAGCGCCACGCCGACGGCGAGGATCGCGATGAGCTCGGGGGTCAGTGAAGCCATGCGCCCGACACTACGCCGATGTCCCCGGCAAGGCAACGAACACGTTCATGAGGCAGCAGTTCCCGCCAATGCCACGACTCGCGATGTCGCGACGGCGGCATCGCGCCACTTCGGACGGCCGGAGCGCCTGATCGTGACGGATCTTCGGGCGTTCTCGCGCTTGGCGGGAATTGCTGTTCATGAGGCATCGGGGTGCGCCGGATGGCTGACCGAGCATCGCCTCCGGCGGGGAGCTGGGGCAATATAGCCGCTCCCGGACACCGTGCGGCAGTTCCCGATACCCCGCCATGGCACTTTCAGTCTTCCGCCTCCCGGACCTCGGTGAAGGGCTCACCGAGGCGGACGTCGTCGAGTGGTACGTGGCGGAAGGCGAGGCGGTCGCCCTCGACCAGCCGGTGGTCGCGCTCGAATCGGCGAAGGCGGTGGTAGACATTCCCTCGCCCGTCGCCGGCCGGGTGCGCCGCCATTGCGCGCGGCCCGGCGAGACCGTCGCGACCGGTGCGCCTCTCGTCGAGTTCGAGGTCGAGGGAGGAGGACGCGCCGGCGCCGCGGATATCACCGCGGACACCGTGGACGCCGCCGGCCCCGGTGCATCGGACGGGTTCGGGGAACATCCGGTGACGGTGGCATCGAACGAGTACCCGACCCCGGCGGGAGCGGATGGCCGCTCGCCATCCACGGGACCGAACGAGCGCCCGGCCCCGGCGGATTCGGCTGGCCGCTCGCCGCTCACAGACTCGGGAGAGCGTTCGGCGCGGGCGGGTCAGGATGGACGCCGGCCACTCCCGAGGTCGGCCGGGCATCCGGCGCCGCCGGGGCCGGAACGGATCGACGCGATGCCGGCGGCGCGGTCGAAGGCGCGCGCGCTCGGAGTCGATCTCGCCTCGGTCGCCGGCACCGGGCCGGGCGGACGGATCCGCGTCGCCGACGTCGAACGCGCCGCGGGACGCGCGCATGAGCCGGCACAGGCGGGAAGCGTGGCGGGCCAAGTCGAGTCCGCGGCGGGACAGGCCGAGAGTGCGATGGGACAGGCCGGGCGCACGACGGAGCAAACCGGACGCGCGGCGCGGCCGGTCGAGCCGGCGGCGGAGCACGCCGGGTTCACCACCGGAGAGGCGTTGCGCGGGGTCCGCAAGACCATGGCCGAGCGGATGGCGCTGTCCCGCGCACGCGTCGTGCCGGTGACGGTCAACGAAGATGCGGACGTCGGCGACTGGCGCATCGGAGAAGACGTCACGGTGCGCCTGATCCGCGCCGTCGCCGCCGGCTGCGCGGCCTCGCCAGCGCTCAACGCATGGCTCGACGAGGGCGCCACGCGGCGGACCCTGCATGGTGCGGTCCACCTCGGCATCGCCGCCGACACCGGGGACGGCCTCTTCGTTCCGGTGTTGCGCGACGCCGGGGCGAAAGAGCCCGCCGCGTTGCGCACGGAGGTCGATCGACTTCGCGCCGGCGCCGCCGCCCGCTCGCTCGCCCCCGAAGAGCTCGACGGCGCAACGATCACCCTGAGCAACTTCGGGACGCTGGCCGGGCGATATGGAACCCCGATCGTGGTCCCGCCCCAGGTCGCGATTCTCGGCGCCGGCCGCGCCCGCGAGGAGCCGGTGGTACACGGCGGCAAGCTGACGATTCGTCGACGCATTCCCCTGTCGCTGACGTTCGATCACCGGGCCTGCACCGGAGCCGAGGCGTCGCGCTTCCTCGCCGCCGCCCTCGTGGATCTGGAGCGAAGCGCGTGAGCCGCGCCGTCCCCATCTCTATGCCGCTCAGAATGCCGCTCAGAACTCGGGACAGTCCGTTTCCGGTCGAGGACAGGCCGACACCGACCGACTCCTCGCCGGACTTCCCCGCGGCCGCCCGCTTCGAGACCCGGCGGCGGCGCAGCCTCGACGAGAACGGCGCACTTCCGGGGCGAAGCCCGTGAGTGATGCAACGCCGTCCGCCTGCGTCGTCGGGGATTCGATGCAACGCATCTCCGGCCGAGGACGCCTCGATGCCGAACGTGCCGACTGACCCCGCCCCGGACCTCCCCGTCGTCGCCCGCTTCGAGATCCGGCGGCGGCGCTACCTCGACGAGAACGGCGCGCTCATGCGCCCGCTGCCCGATTCGCTGGCGGCGCCGGAGTCGATCACGCCGCTCTACCGCGCGATGGTGCTGGCCCGCACCCTCGATGCGAAGTGCGTCGCGCTGAACCGGCAAAGCCGGCTCGGCACCTACGCCACCGCGTACGGACAGGAGGCGGTGCCGATCGGGGTCGCGAGCGCGATGCGCGCCGGCGACGTCCTCGTGCCTTCCTATCGCGAGAACGCGGCGCTGATCTGGCGGGGGGTCGGCATCGACGAAGTGCTCTCCTACTACGCGGGGAGCGAGCGCGGCAGCGATTGGGCCGGCCCCGCGCACGACTTCCCGACCTCCATCACCGTCGGCGGCCATGCCCTGCACGCGGCGGGCGCCGCGTACGCGCTGCAATACCGCGGCGAGGCTCGTGCGGTGGCGTGCGTGTTCGGCGACGCCGCGACCTCGAAGGGCGACGTGTACGAGGCGTTCAACCTCGCCGGGGTGTGGCGCCTGCCGGTGGTGTTCGTGATCACCAACAACCGGTGGGCGATCTCGACCCCGCTCGCGAAGCAGACCGCGAGCGAGACCCTCGCGCAAAAGGGACTGGCAGCCGGAATCGCGGTCGAGCAGGCTGACGGCAACGACGTCGTCGCGGTGCACGAGGCGGTGCGCATCGGGCTCGACCGGGGGCGCTCGGGCGGCGGCGCGACCCTCGTCGAGGCGCTGACCTACCGGCTCGCGGATCACAACACCGCCGACGACGCGAGGCGTTACCGCGACCCCGCCGAGGTGCGGGCGCACGAGCACGCGGAGCCGGTCGGCCGGGTGCGCCGCTGGCTCGAATCGGTGCAGGCATGGAGCGACGCACGGCAGGCCGAGCTGGAGGCCGCGTGCTCGGCCGAGGTCGAGGCGGGGGTGGAAAAGCTGTTCGGAGCCGAGCCCGAGCCGCCGTCGGTGATCTTCGATCACCTCTACGCGGAGCCCTCGGCCGAGCTGGCCCGCCAGCGCGACGCGGGGTTGCGGGCCATCGCCGCCGAACGTGAGGCGAAGCGCCGTGGCTGAAGTCACGCTCGTCAAGGCGGTGAACCTCGCGCTGGCGCGCGCGATGGAGGAGGATCCCGACGTGCTCGTGCTCGGCCAGGACGTCGGGGTGAACGGCGGCGTGTTCCGGGCCACCGAAGGGCTCCTCGAACGCTTCGGCGAGCGCCGCGTGCGCGACACCCCGCTCGCGGAGCTGCTCATCTGCGGCGCGTCGGTGGGGATGGCGGCGCAGGGGCTCAAGCCCGTATGCGAGATCCAGTTCGCCGGCTTCATCTATCCCGCCCTCGACCAGCTTGCGAACCACGCCTCGCGGCTGCGTACCCGCACCCGGGGGCGCATGACCTGCCCCCTGGTGCTGCGCACCCCCGCCGGCGGGGGGATCCACGCCCCCGAGCACCACTCCGAGAGCATCGAGGCGTTCCTCGCCCACGTCCCCGGACTCAAATGCGTGACCCCCTCGACGCCCGAACGCGCGTACGGACTGCTGCTCTCGGCCATCCGCGACCCCGACCCGGTGGTGTTCCTGGAGCCGACGCGGCTCTATCGCCTCGCGAAGGGGCCGGTGGAGGACGACGGGAGGGGCCTCCCCCTCGGGCGGGCCTTCGTCGAGCGCGAGGGCGCCGACGTCACCCTGGTCTCCTGGGGCGGGGCCATGTGGGAGAGCCGCGCCGCCGCCGACCGCCTCGAAGGCGAAGGAGCGGGCGTCGAGCTCATCGACGCCGCGAGCATCACCCCCTTCGATGAAGACACGGTGCTCGGCTCGGTGCGCCGCACCGGACGCCTCGTCGTCGTGCACGAAGCGCCGTACACCGGGGGCTTCGGGGCGGAGGTCGCGGCGCGGGTGGCCGAGCGCGCCCTCGACCGCCTGCTCGCCCCCGTCGAGCGGGTGACCGGCTTCGACACCGTGATGCCGCTGCCGAAGCTCGAACGGGACTACCTCCCCGGCGTCGAGCGTATCGCCGCGGCGTTGCGCCGCGCGCTGGCGAGTGACTGAGGGCGATCCTCCACTCCATGCGGATATCCCGGCGGGTCGGAACCCGCTGGCGGGCCACGCTCAGTGTGTCCGATCGAGCCGCCAGCGCAACAGCGCGCGGATGCGGGTCGCGTGGAAGAACGCGCCCTGGCGCAGGCCGGCATCGCCGGTGAGCAGGGCGGCGCGCGCCCGCTCGCGCAACGCATCGTCGTCGAAGCGATCCGCGACGTGCATGGTGGCGTCGAGCAGCACGGCCGAGGGCGAGGGCATCGGCCCGTCCGCGAGCGCGGGCTCCACCCCGGCGTAGGGAAGCCCGCGCGCGTCGGACAGACGCCAGCCCTCGGGGGTACGAAAGCGCTCCCACGCGCCTTCCACGATCCCGCGCGCAAGGGTCCAGTGCGTCTCGCCTCCGTGCGCCTTCGCGAACGCGATCAGGCCGCGCGCGACGTAGGCGTAATCCTGCAACGTCGCCGGGGTCGGGGTCCGCGCGCCCACTCCCTTGCCGGCCCCTTCGTCGGTCCCCGGGCCGGCCCCATTTCCGGATCGCGCCCGTACCAGCCTCGTACCGTCCAGGAGCTCCCCGGCGAGAAGGCGCACGACGCCGCGGGCCGGCGCCTCGAACCGGGCGCCGCCGGGCCGTAGCGATGCGCGCACCAGCGTCGAGAGCGCGAGGCCGTTCCACCCCGCGAGACGCTTGTCGTCGCGCGGAAGCGCGCGCCGTTCCCGCACTTCGAGCAGCCTGCTCCTCGCCGAATCGAGCCGCGCCGTGGCCTCCTCGACGGACACCCCGGCCGCGCGCGCCACCTCCGCGCCGGACTCCGCCGACTGCACCGGCAGGTATCCGTGCTTGATCGGGGACGCACCGTCCAGCCCCCATGCGATACCCGCGACGCGGCGCTCCCCATCGTCGAGCACGCGGTCGAGCTCCTCGGCGTCGAACAGGTAGTACCCCCCCTCGACGCCGTCCGCATCGACCGCGGACAGGCTGGAAAAGAACCCGCCGAGCGGAGAGCCGAGCTCACGCACCATGAACCGCACCGTATCCATCGCCACCCGCTCGAAGGCCGGCTCGCCGAGCACGTCGGCGGCGTCGAAGTAGAGCTCCGCGAGCAGCGCGTTGTCGTAGAGCATCTTCTCGAAGTGCGGCACCTGCCAGGCCGGGTCCACCGTGTAGCGGAAGAACCCCCCGCCGATCTGGTCGCGCAGCCCCAGCGAGGCCATCGCGCCGAAGGTGAGACGCAGGAATTCCCCGAGCGCTTCGGACGGCTCGCGGCGTTGCGCGTCGAGGAGCAGCGCGAGCTGCGGCGCGGACGGAAACTTCTGCTGCTGGCCGAAGCCGCCCGCGAGCCCGTCGGCCGTCTCCGATGCCTGCTGGGTGAACGCATCGTTCAGGGCGCGCACCCCGGCCGCGTCCATCGCCTCCGCCGGGCTCGGGCGCATCGCGCTCGCAAGCGCCTCGGAGACGCTGCGCGCGGCGGACGCGAGCGTGGCCCGATCGCTCGCCCATCGGCCCACGATCTGATCCAGAAGCCGCGTGAAGTCCGCGACGGGGAGGTAGGTGAACCCGAACAGGGGGACCCCCTCCGGCGTGAGCACGACGTTGAGCGGCCATCCCGCATGGCCCAGCGTGGCCTGCACGAACCGGAGGAGCTGCGCGTCGAGGGCGGGGTCGAGCTCGCGATCGACCTTGACGGAGACGAAGTGCGCGTTGAGCAGCGCCGCGACGTCGGGGTCGGAGAAGCTCTCCCGCTGCATCACATGGCACCAGTGGCAGGCGAAGTAGCCGACGGAGACGAAGATCAGCCGGTCCTCGGATCCCGCCCGCGCGACGAGCTCCGGGCTCCACTCCCGCCAGTGCACGGGGTCGTGCGCGTGCAGCCGCAGGTAGGGCGATGCGGCGTGGGCAAGGGCGTTGGCCGCTTCGTGTGCGCCGAACGACGCACGCGGCCCGAGCGCCATGGCGAGCGGCAGGCAGACCGCAGCGATGCCCGCGGCGTGCCGGAGCACGTCCGCCGCCGTCACGACGCCCTCAACGCCTCGGCGCGACATCAGCAGCTCCCGCTACGCTCCGGCAACCGGCGTCAGGAC
Organism: uncultured Gammaproteobacteria bacterium; assembly: GCA_958295465.1. GTDB lineage: Bacteria > Pseudomonadota > Gammaproteobacteria > HK1 > HK1 > HK1. The sequence continues at coordinate 2,892,212 of OY282353.1, read as the reverse complement.
GCGACGTCTCGCCGATTCCGACGGCCGGAGCGCCCGACGTGGCGGATCTTCGGCCGCCCATCCGTGCACCGGCAGGCCACGCGTCGTCGTGCGCTGCCGGGGTCGGGGCCGCCCTGCCGGCGGATGCGCCGAAGGGCGGCGCGTTCACTGGGCCGCGACTGTCTTCGGGTCGACGGACGGGTCTTCGGGTACGGCATCGGGGGATGCGGCGCCCTCCGTCCCGCGCAGCGCTTCCCGGGCGAGAAAGTCTTCGATCGCCGCCCCGGTCACCGGCCCGACGTGGCTCGCGACCAGCTCGCCGTGCGGATCGACGAAGAACGTGGACGGCAATCCCTTGAGCGGCTCGAACGGCAGGATCGGCGTATCTCCCGCCCGCACCACCAGGTAGTCGATGCCCATCTCCGCGATGAACACCTCCAGCGCGGGGGTCTCGATCTCCTCGAAGTTCACACCGATGACGATCGCGTCGTGGTCCTTGTGGCGCTCGTGGAAGCGCATGAGCTCCGGGATCTCCACCATGCACGGCCCGCACCACGTCGCCCAGAAGTTGACGACCACCCACTTGCCGCGGTGATCGGACAGGCGATGCACCTGGCCGGTCACGTCGGGCAGCGAGAAATCCACGTGGTGGGCATCGGCCCCGGCCGCGGGAGCCGCGGGCGCCACGGCCGCGAGGAGCAGGAGCACGGCCAGGAGCCGGATCACCACCGGGCTCCGTCCGTGTGGCTGGAATCCGAATCGAGCGACCATCATCGCATCACCTCCAGGTCCATCCCGCCGGCGACGGCGAGAGCCGCATCATGACCGTCGCGGCGCGATCATGACCGTTGCCGCGCGTCCTGCCGCGACGCGCGGATGGAACCCGCCGGCGCGATCGCGCGTTCCACCACGCGATGGAAATCGCCCGCGTTCATGAACCCCACGACCCGCAGCTCGCGGCGCTCCCGCCCGTCGGGTCCGAAGAACAGGATCGCGGGGGGGCCGAACAGGCCGAACTCCGCCAGCAACGCCCGGTCGGGGGCATCGTTGGCGGTCACGTCGGTCTGGAGCAGCAACACCTTCGAGAGCGCCGCCCGCACCGCCGGATCGCGGAACGTGAACCGCTCCATCTCCTTGCAGCTCACGCACCAGTCGGCGTAGAAGTCGAACATGACCACCTGTCCGCGGGTGGCGGCCGGCTCCAGCTCCGCCATCAGGCCGTCGACACCCTTCACCTGCCTGAATTCGAGCTCGCTCCCGCCGCGCTCTCCCGACACCAGCGCGACGCCCTCCAGAGGCCGGAACAGATCCCCGCCGCCTCCCGCGACCCCGACCATGACCAGGACCCCGTAGACCAGCATGACCAGCCCCGCCCCCTTCCACAGCCGCCGCCATCCCCCGCTGTCGGGGGTGAGCGAGTCGAGGGCGCCCATGTAGATCGCGCCCACGATGAACAGCGCCGCCCACAGCAGCAGTCCCACCGGCTCCGGAACCACGCGCTCGAGGAGGTAGATCGCGACGGCCAGGAGCATGATCCCGAACACCGCCTTCACCGCGTTCATCCACGCGCCCGCCTTCGGCAACAGCTTTCCGGCCGACACCCCGGCCACCATCAGCGGCACCCCCATCCCCATGCCGAGCGCGAACAACGCGACCCCGCCGAGCACCGGATCGCCGGTCCGGCCGATGTAGATCAGGACCCCGGCCAGCGGCGCGGCGACGCAGGGGCCGACGATCAGCGCCGAGAGCGCACCCATCACCGCGACCCCGGCCCAGGTCCCGCCCTGCTGCCGGCGGCTCAGCGTGGCAAGTCCGGCCTGCCACGAGGCCGGGAGCTGGAGATCGTAGAACCCGAACATCGAGAGGGCGAGCAGCACGAACACCAGCGCAAACGCCGACACGATCCAGGGGTCCTGGAACGCCGCCGCGAGGTTCGCGCCGAACAGCCCCGCCAATACCCCCGCCACGGTGTAGGTGAGGGCCATCGCCAGCACGTAGACGAGCGAGAGCATGAAGGCACGGCGGGACGTGACGCCCCGGCGGGGGTCCGTCCCCTGGCCCACGATGATGCTCGTCAGGATCGGCACCATCGGCAACACGCAGGGGGTGAAGGTGAGAAGCAACCCGGCCCCGAACAGCGACAGGATCACCAGCCAGCGGTTGCCCGACACCAGGGCCGCGGCGATCCGGTCCTGCTCCGGCAGCTCGACGGGCGCGGCGCCCCCCACCTCCGGGCGGAACAGGTCCGCCCCCCCCGGCGGCACCCCCGCGGATCCCGGGTTCGGGGAACCGGACGCGCCCGAAGCGCCGCCGTCAGCCCCCGCGGCCCGGAGGTTCGATTGCCGGGGAGCCTCGCCCCCGCCTCCGGAGTCCGGGAAGCTCGACCCGCCTCCCCCGGGGGCCGCGCCGCCGCCGGTGGCGGCCAGGGCCGCGGGCAGCAGCAGCGAGACCGTCCTGGTGATCGGCGGATAGCACAGCCCCGCCTCCGCGCAGCCCTGGTAGGTCACGTCCACGTCGACGGCGTCGCCGCCCGCGGCGCCGGCGACGGGAACGTGCGCCGCGACGGAGCCGTAGTACACCTCCATCGGCCCGAAGTACTCGTCGTCCTTGATCGTCCCCTTCGGGAAGCCGGCTTCACCAAGCGTGACGCCGGATCCCTCCGCGGGGCGGAACCGGAACTTGTCCCGGTAGAGGTAGTAGCCGTCGGCGATGTCCCAGCGCGCCTCGACGGCATCGGGACCAGCCGCGGCCGCACTCAGCACGAAGGCGACGTCCGGGTCCAGGAACTCGTCCTCGCCGGATGCGCCGATCTCGATCCCCTTGCCGAGCTCCAGCAGCCTGGCCAGCGCGGGCGCGGTCTCCGCGAGCCCTCCCGGCGCGGGCGGCGCGGTCTTCCCTGCCGCCTCGGCGACCGGCGCCGGCGCCCGGTGGCCGCTCGCGTGGTCCGCCAGCCCGGGACGGGAGGCCCCGAGCGAGACCAGCGCCGCCAGCAAGACGCTCCATGCGAGCCGGGCCGGCTCGACGCGCCTCGGTCGATTCGGTGCATGCGCCGGGCCGCGTCGCCCGTTTCGGACCATGTTCACGCGAAGTCCCCGTCTATCCCATGCCGGAGGTCATGGCCACGCCCCGCGGCATCCCGGACGCGCCGGATGCAACGGCCGCCGCCGCTCGCGGGGGAGCGGCCGGATCAGCACGCATCGCCCGACTCCGCCTGCGCATACAGCAGCTCCGCCTGCTCCACGTCGCGTTCCACCCCGAGACCCTGCTCGTACATCATACCGAGGGTCATCATCGCACCGGCAAGACCGTGGCCGGCGGCACGCCGGAACCACGCGGCGGCCTCCGCCTCGTCCCTGGTGACGCATTCCCCGTACAGGTACATCACCCCGAGCCCGTGCTGGGCGAGCCCGTGGTCCTGCCGCGCCGCGTCCCGCATCGAGGAGAAGGCCAGCGCCTCGTTCGCCACCCCGCCCAGCCCGTTCCGGCACATCACCGCCACCCGGAACTGCGCCTCCGGCTCACCGCGGGCCGCGAGCGGCGCCAGGAGCTGGAACGCGCGGCGGAACTCCTTGGCTTCGAACGCCGCGATCCCGCTTGCCAGATCCATGTCAGAATCGTTCATGGGGGGTCTTCCGATACGTCCCGCGGACTGCCGGCCGGAGCCTCGGGATTAGAGCGGAAGCCGGCGAAAAGATTCCGATGGCCGGGGGCAACGTCATGATCGGGTGGGACACCGAACCGGCGGAGCCCTCACTCCATCCGTGGTCCGGAATGCCGCGAAGAGCCGCCCCCCGAACCGGCTTCGGGTCGTGGATGCAAGTCGCCCGGCCTCCCCGCGAGCTGATTTCGAAACCGGTCATCCCCGCCGGAACCGTCACGTGAATCCTCGCCGGGGAGCCGTGCCGCGCCGGCCCGCCCAGGCCCACCGGCGCCGGATCGCCGCCCTCCTTCTCGCCGCGGCGTGCGCCGGACTCGTGCTCCCGGCGCCGTTCGCGGCGGCCCAGGATCTCGAACGCGAGCGCCGGCTCGAAGCGGAGATCGCCGACATGATCCTCGACGGCGAACCGGTGCGCCTCGACGCGGACGGCCATTCGTTCCTCGCCATCCACACCGAAGCCGAAGCCGACGACGGCGCGCGCGGGGCGGTCATCGTGATGCATGGCCGCGGGCTCCATCCCGACTGGCCGGAGGTCGCCGGGCCGCTCCGCACCGCGCTGCCCGAACACGGCTGGGAGACGTTGTCGTTGCAGATGCCGGTGCTCGAAAAGGGAGCGAAGTTCTACGACTACGTCCCGATCCTCCCCGCCGCGTTTTCCCGGATCCGGGCCGGCATCGAGTTCCTCCGTGCCCGTGGGGCGCATCCCGTGGTGCTCGCGGCGCATAGCTGTAGCGTCCATATGGCGATGGCGTTCGTGCGCCGTCACGGCGATGCCGGATTCGACGGGTTCATCGGCATCGGAATGGGAGCGACGGACTACCGCCAGCCGATGCGCGAGCCGTTTCCGCTCGCGGCGACGTCGGTTCCGATCCTCGACCTCTTCGGCGGCGACGACTATCCGGCGGTGCGCAGAAAGGCGCCGGCCCGCCTCGCCGCGATCCTCGCGGCGGGGAATCCACGCTCCGCCCAGCGCATCGTCCCGGGCGCCGGGCACTTCTTCCGCGACATGGACGAGGCACTCGCCGGCGCGGTGGCGGAATGGCTTGCGACCCTGCCCGGCGGCCGGTGAGCACCCGCGACGATCAGGCGAACCCACCGCCCGGGCGCTCCGCAAGCGGGCCGCGCGGACCGACCGTGACGCAGGCCGGCGCAGACCGATGGCTACTTCGGCGTCTGGCTGGCGTAGAAGGCCGCCAGATCGTCGATGTCGGCATCGCTCAGGGGCACCGACATCGGTGCCATGACCGGGTCCTTGCGCTCACCCGAACGGAACGCCTTCATCTGTTTCGCAAGGTAGGCCGCGTGCTGGCCGGCGAGGTTCGGCCACAGGGGATTGATGCTGTTCCCGTCGATGCCGTGGCACGCCGAACATACGAGGGCCTTCGTCTTCCCCGCCGCGGCGTCTCCGGCGGCATGCACCGGCCCGGCCAGCGCCAGTGCGCAGGCGGCTACAGCCATGTACGTACGAATCACGATCGATGCTCCTGTGGAAATCCATCCGGTGAAGTGGCCGGCGCGGCGATCCTGCCGCAAGCGGAAGGGCCGGCAAAACTATAGCCCATCGCCATGACCCGGGAACACCCGGGCCAGCGGCCGCGGCTCCCGGCAACGTACGAGAGTGGCCTTGCGGCGCGATGGGGCCGCGGCTCCGTGGCGACCGCGTTGACACGTTCGGCCTCACCGATATATTGACCCGGGCGCCGGCCGTCGTGGCCGGCAAGCCATTGCGGCCGGCCTGCCGGCCGGGAGGTTCCGGTTTGGAGGATTTCGAGCTCTCCCCCGTGCACTACGTGGCCGCCGGCGGCTTCGTTCTCGCCGCGATCTTCGGTTTCGTCGCCAACAAGACCAACTTCTGCACGATGGGCGCGGTGAGCGACATGCTGCACATGGGCTCGCGCGGGCGCCTCGGCGCCTGGTTCTTCGCGATGGGCCTCGCCATCCTGGGCACGCAGGCGCTGCACGCCACCGGCCTCGTCGATCTCGCGGGCGCGATCTACCTCACCCCGAACTTCGGCTGGCTCGGCTACGTGGTCGGGGGCATCGCCTTCGGCGTCGGGATGACCCTCGCGGCCGGCTGCGGGCAGCGCAACCTGGTCCGCTTCGGCGGCGGGAACCTCAAGGCCCTGGTGGTGCTGCTGGTGCTCGGCATCACCGCGTACACGACGCTGCGCGGCCTGCTGGGGCTGCTGCGCATCACCGTCTTCGAAGCGCCCAACGTCGCCCTCGAAGACCACGGGCTCGACGACCAGGGGCTCGCCACGCTGCTCGCGACGGTGCTCGGGGCCGACGACGCGGGCACGGTGCGCATCGTGCTGGCGGTGTTGCTCGGCGGCGGCCTCATCGCGTTCGCGCTCGCGCAGCCCGCGTTCCGCCGAAGCTTCGACAACCTCCTTGCGGGCGTGGTCATCGGCGCGGTCGTCACCGGCGGCTGGTTCGTCACCGGCCACCTCGGCAACGACGATTTCGAGCCGGTGCGGGTCGAATCGCTGACCTTCATCGCCCCGGTGGGGAACGCCATCAACTACTCCATGACGTTCACCGGCTCGACCATCAACTTCGGGATCGCGGCGGTGCTCGGAATGATCGCGGGCTCCTTCGTCTACGCGGTGGCCTCGGGCAGCTTCCGCATCGAGACGTTCAGCACGCGCTCGGAGATGGTGAACCACCTCGCCGGCGGCCTGCTGATGGGGTTCGGCGGGGTGCTTGCGCTCGGCTGCACCATCGGGCAGGGCGTCACCGGGATGTCGACCCTGGCCACGGGATCGCTGATCGCGGTGGCCTGCATCATCTTCGGCAGCGCGCTCACCATGAAGGTCGAGTACCACATGCTCGACGAAATGGGATTCCCGGCCGCGCTCGGGGCCGGCCTGAAGGAGCTGGCGATGCCTTGGCGGGCCGGAGAGGGAGGGTAAGCGGGAACAATGGGGAACGGGCGGAAAGGCCCGATCCTCCGGACAGCCGGCGAATCCGTCGCGTCTCCGAACCATCGACCTCGCCTGCCAGCGCGTTGGGCGCGGGGCGGCCGTGCCTGCGGCCGCATCTTGCAGCGTCCTCCGACAATGTAGTACGTTGTGGTACATGACGACCTTGACCATTCGAATCGACGACGAGCTTCACTCCGAGCTGCGGGCGCTCGCGGCACGGACGGGCAAACGCAAGAGCGAGCTCGCTCGGGAGGCGCTGAGGCGGCAGCTCGCGCTCACGCGTTTCGAAGATCTCGGGCAACGCCTGGCGCCGTTTGCCGAAGCCCGCGGCTGGCTGACCGACGAGGATGTCTTTGCGGAGGTTTCCTGACGATTCCCGAGGGCGGCGTCCTCGGGGGCGGGCGGGGCCCGGGGTCGGAAGATGTCCGCCTCGACAGCGCTCGTGAGGATCCTGCTGGACACGAACGTCCTGGTCGCCGCTTTCGCCACGCGAGGCATTTGCCGGGACGTATTTCGGATTGCAATCGCCGAACACCGGCTTCTCGTCTCCGGGACGACCCTCGCCGAGCTCGAACGAATACTCGAAGGCAAGCTCCGAACGCCAGCGCATCTGGTCCGGGAGATTGTCACGTTCGTCGGCGGGCAGGCGGAGGTCGTCACGCCCACCGCCCCGGCTGCGTGGCCGGAACGTGACCCGGACGACCGGTGGATCGCCGCCGCGGCCATTGACGGCTCGGCGGACGTACTGGTCACCGGCGACAAGGACCTTCTCGATGCGGATCATGCGGAGGATCTTCGGGTCGTCACACCGCGAGGGCTGTGGACCCTGCTCCGCGCGGGACCCGGTGCACCACCTTGACACGCTCCACCGCCGCCACGGCAACGGAGGAGAAACGTGAGACACCTTGCCGGCGGCCCGTTGACGGGGCTCGGCGGAGCGCTTGCGCTTGACCGCACCATCGGGCAGGGCGTCACCGGGTTGTCGATGCCGGCCGCGGGCTCGCTGATCGCGGCTGCCGTGGAGTCGTGGTAGCTTCCCCGTCGTCCGGTCAAAACGTACATGAGCATGTTCGAACACGCCGCCGCCGTGACCGACCTCCCCGCCGGCACGATGCACCGGGTGAGGATCCACGGGCACGACGTGCTGATCGCCAACGCCGGCGGCGCGGTGCTCGCCACCGACGACACCTGCACCCATGAGGATGCCTCCCTGTCGTGCGGAGTGCTGACCGGCGCGATCGTCCGATGCCCGCTGCACGGCGCCACCTTCGACCTGCGCGATGGCGCGCCCCTCGACGAGCCGGCCGAGGAGCCGCTCCGATGCCATGAGGTCAAGGTCGAGGACGGCGCCATCTTCGTCCGGCTGCGTGAGGAGTGAGCGAAGCGATGTCCGGAGCGACGATGCGGGATGCAACCGCCGGCGCGGCCGCCTCGGGGGAAACGGCCGGCGCGAACGACGGCGCTCTGATGCGCTCGATCATCCAGCGCATCGCCACCGGCCCGGAGCTCAGCAAGGACATCACCCGCGACGAAGCGCGCCGTGGCATGCGCCTGGTGCTCGACGGCGCGGTCGACCCGGTGCGCGCCGCGGTCTTCCTCATCGCCCTGCGCATGAAACGCGAGACCGACGACGAGAACCTGGGGATCCTCGACGCGGTGCTCGAGACCACCACCACCGTCACCGCCCCGGTCGGCGAGGTCGTGGACCTGTCCGACCCCTACAACGGCTTCAACCGGAACCTCCCGGTATCGGCCTTCCTTCCCGCAGTGCTCGCGGCGTGCGGCGTCCCGGCGATTTCCCACGGGGTGGAGTCGATGGGACCGAAGTTCGGCGCGACCCACCACCGCGTCCTCGCAGCGTGCGGAGCGCCGGTCGCCTCGACCCCGCAAGAGGTGGGCGCCCGCCTTGCCGACCCCGGGGTAGGGTGGGCGTATTGCGATCAGTCCGTCTTCAATCCGAGGCTGCACGCGCTCTCGGAGCTGCGGTCGCTCATCGTCAAGCGTCCGGCGCTGGCCACCGTCGAGGTGATGGCCGGCCCGGTGCGCGGCCGGCGGCGGACCCACGTGGTCACCGGCTACGTGCACAAGCCCTACGCACGAATCTACATGGCGCTGGCGCGGTGCGCGGGCTTCGATTCAGCGCTGATCGTGCGCGGCATCGAGGGCGGCATCATCCCGTCGCTGCGTCAGGGCGCGAAGGTGTGGACGTATCACGACGGCGCGGAAGAACACGACGCCGACATCTCGCCCGCGGCACTGGGCATCGAGCAGTCGGTGCGGGCGGTGCCGCTTCCGGAAGAGGTCGCGGGCTATCGGCGCAAGAGCGACGACACCGGCGGCGAGGTGGATGGACTCGCCATCGCCCGGGCCGCGGCCCGCGCCGGGCTCGATGCGCTGGACGGTGCGCCCGGGCCGGCCCGCGACAGCCTGATCTACGGGGCCGCGCTCATCCTGCGGCATACCGGCAGGACCCGGCGGCTCGACGAAGCCGCGGACCTGGCACGGGCCGCGCTCGACGGCGGGCGGGCGCGGGCGGGGTTCGGCCTCCGTTGAACCCCGCACGAAACAGGAAACCCCGCGGGGTGGCACGGACGCCTTTCCCTTCCGGCCGCCGGGAACGGCAACCGGGCTGCCGCCGGCGCGGGCCGGCGGCGCCGGTGGCGATGATCCCCGGCCGCGCCTCCTGACCCCCCGGTGCCGCGATGGGACGCCACGGTCCGAGCGTCGAGACCCCCTACGGCTGGGTAGTGGTGTTCGCCTCGCTCGCCCTGCACAGCATCAGCCTCGGCGCTCCCACCATCCTGTTCGTCGCCCTCAAGCCGATCGCCGCGGATCTCGACACGGTGCGCGCGGTCCCGTCGCTCGCGTACTCGCTGCTGATGATCGGCGCGGGAATCGGCGGCATCGCGATGGGCCGGTGGATGGACAAGCGGGGGGTCATGCAGCCGGTGCTCTTCGGCTCGGTGATGATCTGCCTCGGCGCGCTGCTCGCCGGCCACGCCGAAGGCCGGTGGGGTCTGTTCATCGCCACCGGCCTGCTCATCGGCCTGCTCGGCAAGGCCGCGATGATCGCGCCGCTGGTCGCCAACGTGACGCGCTGGTTCGACCGGCGGCGCGGGCTCGCGGTGGCGATCATCACCTCCGGCCAGGGGCTGGCCGGGGCGGTATGGCCGGCCGTGGTGCAGTACTTCAACGATCTCGTCGGATGGCGGGGGACGTTTCTCTACTTCGGCGTCTTCGCGGCGGTGACGATGGTGCCGGCCGCGTTCCTGCTCCGGCCGCGCGCCCCGATCCAGGCATCGGATCGGAGCGGCGGGATACGGTCCGGCGACCGGCGCGTGCTGGATCTGCCGCCGCACGTCGCGCAGGGAATACTGTGGCTCGCGGTGATCGGCTGCTGCTCGGCGATGTCGGTCCCCATCGTGCATCTGGTCAGCCACGTAACCGACCAAGGCTACACCCTGGAACAGGGCGCGCGGGTCCTGTCGATCCTGTTCGCGGCGGCGTTCGTGAGCCGGATCGGCTTCGGCATGCTCGCCGACCGCATCGGCCCGGTGCGCACCCTCCTGATCGGATCCGCTTCCATGGCCGCGATGCTCCTCGCCTTCGCGTTCACGACCAGCTATACGGGCCTGTTCACCGCCGCCCTGCTGTTCGGGCTCGGATTCTCGGGCGTCATGCCGTGCTACCCGTTGCTCATCCGCCTGCTCTTTCCCGTCGCCGAGGCAGGGTGGCGGATCGCCGCCCAGTACATGTTCGCGGCGGGGGGCATGGCGCTCGGGGGATGGCTGGGCGGAGTCGTCTTCGATCTGGCCGGCAGCTATTCGCCCGCATTCCTGATCGCGTTCGCGTTCAACGCGATGAACTTCGTCCTGATCGGCATCGTCTGCGCACGCCAGATGCGGCTCGGGCCCAGCCCTCTCACGGCGTGAGCCGCAACCGGCGACAGGTTCAGGCAGCGGGAATCGGGCATCGGCGGCGGCCCGCCCCCTCCGGAGCCATGCGAACCGGAGAGGTCGCGAGCCGAAACCACGCGACGGACGGGCATCGGCTCACCTGCCGCCCGTCGGTCCCTCTCCCGGACCGGCGGCACCCTCAGCCTTCGAATACGAGGTAGGTCCTCACCTCGATGCTCTCGCGCGGCGGTGCGTCCGAGTCCTGTTCATCGAGCTGGAATGCACCATGCGGGGTGAAGCGGGCGCGGCCGTCGTCGAGACTGTCCCAGCCCTTGATGAGCAGCACCTCGTCGCGCTCCATCCGCGGCGCCCAGTACCAGCGCTGGTCCGGGGCGTAGGCGAGCTGGTAGATCTCGCCCACCCGATCCGGGAACACCTGGTCGGTGGCGATCAGCTCGTCCGGACCCACGCTCCCCGCATCGGCGAGGGCGATGGGGGTGCGCAGCACCGGTCCGCGGATCGGCCGCCACACGTTGACCTGCACGATCCGTCCGCCCGACGACAGCACCCGGTCCACCTCCTCCGCCCCGAGCGCGTCGGCCGCGCGCTTCGGCCCCGAATCGACGGTGTAGTCCACGTGCACCCGGCTCGCCGGACCGCGGAACCCGTCCGGATTGGCCGCCCCCGCCGCGCTGTCGGATCGGCGGGTGTGATCGAAGACCGCGACCCGATCCGCGCCGGTCACCTCGGTGAGCAGCGCCTGAAGCTCGCGGTCGTAGACGCCGGCGATGGCCTCGTCGTCGTAGAGATCGGCCACCGCCGTCTCGTGGCGCACCAGGAGAAACCCCTCGCGATCCAGGGAGAGCAAGTCCGCGACCCGCCGCATGTCGCGCACGTCCACGCGGCGGACTTCGGTCCGGAAATGCACCCTCGGCTCACCGCCGGTCAGGGCGGCGCTCTCGAAGCGGGGCTTCGTCTCCTGGGGAACGATGAACGTCAACGCCCCGCGCACGTCGTTCGCGTTCGTCGTGCCGGAGGGCGAGGCAGGGGTCTGGTAGCGGGTCATGGGTCCGGCCCGTCGTGTCGGCCATGGCGAGGGATCATGCCACGTTCAACCGCTCAACGTCCCATGGGAGACACCGGCCCCCGAGGAGCCGGGCGACCCGCGGCACCTCGCACGGGGATGCGAGCGGCGCGTCCGCGTTACGCCGTCACCCGAGACCGAGCGTCCGCGCGCGGCGCGAGCCGGATGTTGAACTCCCCGCGGATACGGGCATCGACCTCCGGCGGGACGTGCGTCGGATAGTGACGGGCCAGCGTGTCGCGCACCCGCCTGGCCGCGCGCTCGACGACGTCGGTCGAGCCCTGCTCGCCCCACTCCTTCGGGCTCGCGCGGTCGCCGATCTCCGGATAGACGTACTCGCGCTGCATGAGCCCGAGGGTCTGCGGATGCCCGAGGAAGTGGTTCGGACCCTCCGTACACACCTCGCGCATCGCCTCGATGGAGAGACTCTCGTCATCGACGTCGATCCCCCGCACCGAGCGGTTCACCGCGCCGAGCATGTCGTTGTCGATCACGAAGCTCTCCAGGCACGCCCCGAGCAGGCTGCCCAGCATGCCCGCCGATTCGTAGACGAGGTTCGCCCCGGAGTGTCCGGCCAGCACCGTCGTATACCCCTTCTCGTAGCCCGCCTGGGCGTCCGGCAGCTTCGAGTCCGCCATTCCGGCCGCGATGCCGGTCGGCAGATCGTAGAACCGCCCCATCTGCGCGCAGGCCGCCATCAGCACCGCCTGCTCGCCGCTGCCGCCGCTCATCGCCCCGGTACGGAGATCGGAGACGAAGGGCCACGTGCCGAAGATCGCGGGGTGTCCCGGCGAGAGGGCGTTGACGTAGACGAGCCCGGCCAGCACCTCGGCCACCTCCTGCACCACCGCGCCGGCGAGCGCGGCGGGGCTCGTCGCCCCCGCCTGCCCTGCCGCGAGCAGGAGTATCGGCATGCCGCCGCGTACCCCCACCTCCAGGCAACGACACGCATCCTCGGCGAACCGCAGCGGAGGCACCACGAAACAGCTCGACATGCTGACGAAGGGGCGCGCCCGCCAGCGCGCCTCGCCGCCGGCGATCTCGTGGAGCATCGCGAGGGATTCGTCCACGTGCTCGGGCTGCACCCAGCTCGACCCGACGTGCTTCGACGTCCCGGCGACCGCGGCGTAGCAGGTGTTGAGGTCGAGATCCCGGGGGTCCTCCAGGTCACGGCAGACGATCGAGCGCTGGAAGAAGTGGATGTGCTCCAGCGTATCGACGAGACGAGCGATGTCGTAGAGATCCGCCAAGGTCGATTCCCGGTACTCGCGGGTCCGGGGATCGACGATATGCACCGCGGCGCCCGCGGTCCCGAAGTACACCCGGTTCCCGGCAAGCTCCAGGTCGTGGCGGGGGTCCTGCCCGTGGAGCACGATGTCGCGGGCGGCGTTCGCCACCGTGTCCTCGACCAGCGCGCGCGGGAAGAGAAGCCGGCCCTCGGGACTCATCCGCCCGCCGGCCGCGGTGATCGTCTCGATGCAGCTCGGGATGGCCTCGGACAGGCCGATCCGCTCCAGCACGTCGAGGGCGGCGGAATGGATCCGCTCGACCTCGCTCTCGCCGAGGGGCCGGTACCGGCCGCCGATCATGCCGGGGCGCACCGCGCGTTCGTCCTCGCGCAACGGGGCGGCCCGGAGCTTGCGCCGCGCCTCCCTGCCGCCCATCCGTCGAGTGCTCACCGCGGGTTCGCTCATGGTGCCTCCTGCCGCCGTCACCTCGCTCACGCGCCCGACTCAGGGGCATCGAACACCGCGGATACGCCGGCGGCGAAGCCTTCGAGCAGCAGCGACGTGGCCATCCCGCCACGACCGAACACGCCATGCTCGACGTATGCATCGTCCTTCAGCGTGAGCACCGTAATCGTCTCGTCGCGCGGGTCGGCGATCCAGTACTCCGGAATGCCTCCCTCGGCATAGTCCGCCCGTTTCTCGACCAGATCACGATCCGGGTCGTCCGGGCCCACGACCTCGACCACCAGGTCCGCGCCCAGCCAGTAGCGGTCCTGGCGGCGGGGATCCGAACGATCGCGGAACATCAGCAGGTCGGGTTCCCGGAACTTGCCCTCGCGGATGCGGATCCGCAACGTGGCGGCCATGACGACGACGCCGCGCGGCTTGAGCCATGCGCGGAACAGGTCGTAGAGGTACAGGAGGACGACCTGATGGGTGTCGGTCGGTATGGATAATTCCTCGACGCGCCCGTCGGTAAGCTCGATCAGACGATTGCCGTGATCGGTAAGCCACAGGTAGGCATCGTCGCTCCAGTTCCCCTGGGACGGCAGGACGTCGCACAGGAGGGAATCCAGCGCGTTCTGTCGGGAAGCCGGGGAGGTCGTCGCGGGTGCGGTGGTCGTCATGGTTTTCATCGTAGCGCGTTTCATCGGAAATGGCGCGGTTGATCAACGGGGTGAGCTCGGGCAAACGTCTGCGACGCCGCGAGCGCGGCGGTTCAGCCCGTGCCGGGAAATTCCGCGAGCTGCGCCCCGGTCAGAAGGAAGACGCCCTCCCCGCCCCGCTCCAGCTCCAGCCAGGTGAAGCCGGTCGTGGGGAAAGCTCGCTCCAGCGCGGCCCGGGACGCGCCCACCTCGCATACCAGCACCCCGCCGGAGCGCAGACGTCCGCCCGCCTCGGCCAGGATCCGGCGCACGCAGTCGAGGCCGTCGGGGCCTGCCTCCAGCCCGATCCGGGGCTCGTGGCGGTACTCCGGATCCAGTGAGGCCATCGTCTCGGCATCGACGTAGGGGGGGTTGCCGACGATCAGGTCGTAGCGCCCGCGCACCCCGGCATAGACGTCCGAGCGCGAGAGCCGCACCCGGTCCTCGACACCGTGGGCGGCGCAGTTCTCGCGCGCCAGGGCGAGGGCGTCGTCGCTCACGTCGACCGCGTCGATCGTGGCGCCCGGGAACGCCATCGCGCAGGCGATGGCGATGGCCCCGCCGCCGGTGCCGATCTCCAGCACCCGCTCCACCGCATCCGGGTCGAGCCAGGGCTCGAAACCACGCTCGATCCATTCCGCGATCGGGGACCGCGGCACCAGCGCCCGCCGATCGCACGCGAGCTCCAGGCCCGCGAACCATGCCCGGCCGGTCAGGTAGGGGGCGGGAACGCGCTCGCGGATCCGGCGCACGATCAGCCCCACCGCCGCGCGGCGCTCGCGGGTGGTGAGACGCGAGGCGAACAGTGGCTCCGGCGGCCCGGGGCGGAGGCCGGCCGCGTGCAGCACGAGGACCATCGCCTCGTCCACCGCGTCGCCGGTGCCGTGGCCGAACGCGACGCCGGCGCCGTCCAGCCGGGCCGCTCCCCAGCGCACGAGGTCGGCGATGGTGCCCAGCTCGGCGACCGCCTCGCGCGCGAGCACGTCGAGATCGTCAGGGACCGGCGTCTCCTCGCCTGCGGGCGTGGCGAACTCGTCAGAGGGTGGCGTCGAGGACACGGCGAGTTGGGCTGTCGATCGGGATCATGACGCCTGCACACTTCGGACTGCACGTCAGGATCGTGGCAGGCCGAAGACACGATGGGAATGGCTACAGCCGCCGCCCTGTATCCGGATCGTCGGTTGCCGGTCACTGCTGAAACTGCCGCTGAGCCCGGGCATTCATCCCGGGAAACAGGCAAGACCATTCTTTCAGGGGGGCGGCAGTGTCTCCGCACCGGTATCGTCGTGCCCGTACCATGGCCGGTCTCGCGCCCCCTGTGCTCAATCGTCCACCGGGCCTTCCGAGACGATGATCAGGCATCGGCCGGCCGGCCCCGGCGCCAGCTCGCCGAGGGCCGCGAGCGCCGCCGCCCCACTCGGCGTCGTCGCCATGCCGTGCCGGGCCAGCGTCTCGGCTGCCGCCGCTGCTGCATCGTCGCTGACCGTGGCGAAGACGTCGGCCTCGTGGCGCAGGGTCTCGAAGCCGAGCAACGAAGCGACCTTGCAGTCGAGCCGGCCCATGTTCGACGCCGGCCCTTCGGCGCGCACCAGGCGACCGGCCTCGACGCTGCGCATCAGGCACGGGGCGGCCTCGGGCTCGACGACGACGACCGTCGGTTGCCGGGCCCAGTGCTCGCGGACGTGTCCGGTGACGGCCGCGGCGAGCCCGCCGACACCCGCCTGCAGGAGCACGTGGGACGGCCATTCGCCGCTCGCTTCGAACGTGGCGCGGCACTCCTCGGCCAACACCGTATAGCCTTCCATCACCAGCGCCGGACGCTCGACGTACCCGTCCCAGGAACCGTCGGCGAGCAGCAGCCAACCCCTGGACCGCGCCATGTCGAGCGCGCCGGCCACGCTGTCGTCGTAGGAACCCGCGATCCGGACGACCTCGGCGCCCATCGAGCGGATCCGGCCGGCGAACCCCTCGGGCGCCAGGGAGGGCAGCACGATCACCGCGCGTGCGCCGAACACCCGCGCGCCGGCGGCCAGGGAGAGGCCATGGTTGCCCGCGCTGGCGGTGATGAAGGTCATGCCCGCCGCGACCTGCGCAGCCTCGTCGCTTGTCGGGTCGGAGGTCCCCGCGGCTTCCGCAATCGTCTGCGCGACCGCGAACGCCCCGCCGAGGGCCTTGAAGCTGCCGAGGCCCATGCGCCCGGTCTCGTCCTTCGCATACAGTGCCCCCAGGCCGAGGGTGGCGGCGAGGTCGGGGAATGCGTGGAGCGGTGTCGGGGCGTGGGCAGGACAGCGCCGGAGCATGTCGAGTGGGCGATCGGGGGAAACCCGGAACCCTCGACGCCCGGGCGCCATGCGAGTGGCGACCGCTGGCGCGGTCGCTTCGCGATTTCGCCGCGCGAAATCGCCGGCACCCCCCGCCGTGGCGACCGCTGGTGCGGTCGCTTCGCGATCTCGCCGCGCGAAATCGCCGGCGCCCCCGGTCAACGCGCGGAAGGGCGAGGAACGGGTTTGTTCCATGCGAGTACGATGATTGTGCAGCAGCATACGGTCAGGATAGCCGAACTTCACGATCAAGGAACTTCGAACAACGGCGAATGACGAGGTAGAGAAAAGACATGATCGAGCCGAATACCGACGTGCACATATCTCCGAAGAACACGATACTTCAGCCATCGGCATCGCACGCTGGCCACCGAACGATGAGCGCACCGATACCGAGCCATGGTCCGCGAGCCGTGAGCCGCGCCCTCCACACCGGCCCTCCGGGCACGGGTGGTTACGTTCCGGCCGGCGCTGGCGGCCCTGGTCGGCGGTGATGGCCGAGAGCGACCCCGGCCACGTTCCGCCGCGCGGATTCCCGGCCACCGAGTTCGAGACGCGAACAGCCCGGGCGCAAACCCTGATGGCCAGGGCGCGTCTCGACGCCCTGGTGCTCACCACCGAGCCGGAGTTCCGCTATTTCACGGGCCTCCTGACCCAGTTCTGGCAGAGCCCGACCCGGCCCTGGTTCGTGGTGGTCCCCGCGACCGGCAGGCCGATCGCCGTGGTGCCGGCGATCGGGGCGCACGCCATGGCCTCGACTTGGCTCGACGACGTACGTGCCTGGCCCTCGCCACGGCCGGCCGACGAGGGTGTGTCGGTGCTCGCCGAGACGTTGCGCGAGGTCGTCGGACCCCGGTCCCGGATCGGCGTACCCCAGGGACCCGAGACGCATCTGCGCATGCCGCTCTCGGATTACCGGCGCCTGCTCGACCTCCTGCCCGGATCGGAGGCGATCGACGCCACCCCCGTCATCAGGGCGTTGCGCATAGTCAAGTCGCCGGCCGAGATCGGGAAGATCGCGTACGTATGCGATGTCGTCTCGGCGGCATTCGAGGCCCTGCCCGATATGCTGCGCGAGGGAATGAGCGAAATCGAGATTTTCCGGGCCTTCAAGATCGCCTGCCTCGAGCGTGGTGTCGACGACGTCGCCTATCTCGTCGGCGGGGCTGGGCCGGGCGGCTACGAGAGCATCATCTCGCCGCCGTCGGCGCGCCACGTCGGTCCGGGCGACGTGCTGATCATGGACACGGGCGCGACGTTCGACGGCTACTACTGCGACTTCGACCGGAACTACGCCATCGGCCGCGCCGGCGATGCGGTGCGGAGGGCCTACGAGGTGGTCTACGAAGCGACCGAGGCCGGCTTCGCCGCCGCCCGTCCGGGGGCGCGCTGCGCCGACGTTTACTTCGCCATGCAGCGGGTGCTGGACGATGGCGGGGCACTCGGCAACGAGGTGGGCCGGATGGGCCACGGCCTCGGCATGCAACTGACCGAATGGCCGTCCAACATGCCCGGGGACCACACCGAGCTGCGCCCGGGCATGGTGCTGACCCTCGAGCCGGGTATGACCTTCGCGCCGGGCGCGATGATGGTGCACGAGGAGAACATCGTCATCGGCGAGGCCGGTCCCATCTGGCTCACGCGCCGCGCGCCGCCTTCGTTGCCGATCGTCGGGGGCTGACGGGCCGGCGAGACGAGCCGCCGCCGATCCTGTACACGGCTCCGTCCGCCCGCCTGAACGTCCACCCCCTCTCTTTCGGCGCCAGCCATGCCCCCCACCCCGAAGGATCACGATCTTCCGGGCGGGGTTCTCCCCTTCTCGCTTCTCGCCGGTCATCCACGGCATGCGCGCCTGTCGCCTACGTCTTCCGCGACCCGGTGCCCTTTCCACCGGCTCCGATGCAACCCTACGGTACCCGCGTGTCCCACGACACGGTGCGCTCATGTCGCAAGACGCCTCCCGCAAGCTTCTGTTCTCCCACGCACGGATGGTCGAAGACCTCCTCGGAGGGTTCGCTGCCAAACCGTGGAGCGACATCCTCGACTTCGCCACGCTGGAGAACCGCTCCGCCGCCTTCGTCAGCGACGGCCTGCGCCAACGCTACGGCGATTCGCTGTGGCGGCTGCGTTGCGGCGAGACCTGGCTCTACGTATTGCTGGAATTCCAGTCCACCGTGGACCGGTCCATGGCCGTGCGCTTGCTGACCTATACCGGGCTGCTGTACCAGGACCTGTTCCGCCTCGGGGAAGTGGGTCCAGGCGGGAAGCTGCCCCCGGTGCTGCCGGTGGTGTTCTACAACGGTCGCCGTTCGCGGTGGACGGCGCCCCTCGACGTGACGGACACACTCCCTTCGGTGGTGGAGGCATTGGCACGGTACCAGCCGTCGCTGCGGTACTTCCTGCTTGACGTTGGAAGGTACGGGGCGGACGATTTGCCGCGAGGGAATCTGGTGTCGGCGCTGATCCTGCTGGAGAACAGCCGCACGCCGGGGGAGTTGGAGCGTGCGCTGGACAGGTTGGTGGCCTGGGTGCGTGGTCCGGGTGAGCGCGAATTGAAGCGGACGTTCGGGGGGTGGATTCGGCAGGTGCTGTTGCGGGGGCAATTCCCGGAGGCGGTCCTGGAGCGTGTGGCGGAATTGGAGGAGGAGAGGACGATGCTGGAAGAACAGGTGCAGGAGTGGACGAGGCAGTGGTTCGAGGAAGGCCGTGAGGAAGGCCGTGAGGAAGGCCGCGAACAAGGTCGGGCTGAAGAACGGGCGTTGCTGTGTCGCCTGACGGCACGGAAGTTCGACGCCGACACGGCCGAGCGGCTGTCGGGGGTGTTGAACGGACTCGCGGATCCGGAGCGGCTGGCCGAGGTCGGGGAGTGGATCATCGAGTGCGGGACGAGCGCCGAGTTGCTTGGCCGCGCCGGCGGCATCGACCAGGCGTCGGACGATTAGCCGCGCGGTCCTCACGGGAAGTATCGATCATCGAGCGTATTCCGGTGCAAGACGATCGCTTTCCCGTACCGATCGGAATCGCCCGATCCGTCCGGTGAAGCACCGTTCGTCCCTGGCCGGGACCGGGATCCGGCCGGGCGCCGACCGGCCCGGCGGCGGGGTGAAGTCATGGCCCGCTACCCACGGGGGTACCGACATTCGGGTGCAATGACACCACTGGATGGCCGGCCTCACATCCGGCACGGCCGCCCTTATACAACGGGCGCTCAAGATGTTTCTTCCGCGACGGCGGAGTGACCCGTCACCGTGGTCAGCTAACGTGTAACATCCTGCAATCTTTGATTTTGCTGAATGTATTCTTGAGGCCGGACACGGTTCCTTCCGCAGTCGGGCGACAGGATGTTTCATCCGCGACAGCGAGGCCGCAAGGCGGCCGTGCGAGCTTTGTTGGCAACAGCGGATCGGTGGGTTGTCTTCCCTGTCCTTTTTGCCCTCTCCACGGTCGCCGATGGGCCTCCGTGTCCAGCAGTGCCGCGGTGGCCGCGACCGCCAACGCGCCCTTCGGCTGTGTGACGAAATCGAGGAAAGACCAGGCCGACAGGTCGGCCACGCTACCGATCACGAGCAGCAGGGCCATGCCGCCGAAAGGCATGAGCGCGCGCACCATGCTCCCGGTCGCAATGCCCTGCTCGACGAAGGACACGGCACGCAAGCGGGTCCGGTATCGAACCCACAGCTCGCTGAACAGCCAGGCCGGGCGACGACGAACAGGTAAGGGCTATCGACGCCCAGGCCGGTCGCCACGATGAGCGGCCCCGCCGGAAACAGGAGCTTGAAACCGGCGTAGCCAGCCAGAGCGACGGACAGCTTTCTGTGCCCGGCGACCGGCGCGAGCGCAGCGTAGGAGGTATCCGGACAGATCATGCCGGCCGCCATGAAGGGGGATGCGACCGTTGCGGCGCCGGCAGCGCTGCCGGCGCTCCGATGCGACAGACACGCGGCCAGGACGAACGACGGGATCAGAATCAGCGCGAACTCACCCAGCGCCGCGCCGTAGCCCGAATTGAAGCTGGCGACCAGTGTGGGCGCGTCGAGCCGACCCACAAGCCCGATCGCCAGGGCGGCCAGGATCATCCACAGGGGCAAGGGAAAGTTGAATCTTTGCTCGCGGCGCTCAGGCGCGTTTGCAGATGCGGTCATTGCCATACCTCCGTGGTCATGGATCGCACGAAGGTCGGGCTCACGGCGCCGCTGTCGTGACCGGCCGTGCCGTCCGTTCGACCGGGGGCCTCGCCCTCGCCACGTTCATCCGGGCCCGGCCGGTATCCACCTCAGCCCCGGCCGCGCCTCCGGAGTCTTCTTCGCCAAGTGCTCGAGTGCCTTCACCGGCTACACGGCGAGCGCCTTGCGCTCCAGCGCCCCGCATCCGAAGACCGTCCGGTAATGTTCGATGAGCCCCGGCGGGCCGGACGCCTTTTCCAGGTTGTCGGACAGCTTGACCGTCGGCCGGTGGTTCGCTCGGGTCACCTTGCAGACCAGGGAGATGGGATCGAGGCCCGGGTTCTTCACCGGCGCGCAGTCGCGCAGATCGTTGGTCAGCAAGGTCCCCCAGCCGAACCCCAGGCGGACGCGGCCGGTGAAGTGGTGGTAGGTCCTTTCGATACTGTCGATGTCCAGGCCGTCGGAGAAGATCAGGAGCTTCTCCCGCGGGTCCTGCCCCCTCCTCTCCCACCAGGCGACGATCTCCTCGCCGCCTTCGATCGGGTCCTTGGAATCGATGCGGAACCCGCTCCATTGCGCCACCCAGTCCGGGGCATGGCGCAGAAAGGCGGTGGTCCCGTAGGTGTCCGGCAGCACGACGAGGAGGTTCCCCTCGTACGTCCGCTGCCAGCTTTCGAGCACGCTGTACGGGGAGTGCAGCAACTGCCGGTCGTCGCCGGCCATCGTGGCCCGCACCATCGGCAGCTCGTGGGCGTTGGTCCCGATCGCCTCGATGTCGAGCTCCATCGCCTGCAACACGTTGCTGGTGCCGAGGAACTTCCCTCCAAGCCCCTCCTTCATCGCCTCCACGCACCAGCGGTGCCACAGGAATCCATGCCTTCTGCGGGTGCCGAAATCCGCGATGCGAAGCGCCGGCAGCGCGTTCAGCCGCACGACCTTCTCCCACAGCTTCGCCTTTGCGCGGGCGTAGAGGACGTCGAGCTCGAAGCGTCCGATGCCCCCGATGGCGGCGCGCGAGCGCAGCTCGCTCACGATGGACAACACCGGAATTTCCCACAGCGTGACCTCGGCCCAGGGTCCGCTGAAGTCGATGCGGAACTGCCCGTCCTCCACCCGGAGGTCGTATTCGGGCAGTCGGTAGTTTCCGAGCCAGGCCAGGAACTCCGGGGAGAACAGTCGCTCCTTGCCGTAGAAGGTGTTGCCGGCCAGCCAGATGCGCTCCTTCTTGGCGAGACGCACGGTACGCGCGTGGTCGAGCTGCTCGCGAAGCTCCACTTCGTCGATGGTCTCCGCGAGGCGCACCGCCGGCGAGCGGTTGATCAGCGAGAACGTCACCGGCACGCGCGCGAACTCCTTCCAGATCGTCTGCAGCATGAGGAGCTTGTAGACGTCCGTGTCGAGCAGGCTGCGGATGATCGGGTCGAGCTTGAACGCGTGGTTGTAGACCCGCGTGGCGATGTCGGTGGTGGTCATCGGTTGCCGGGCTCGTCCGGCGGCCTGACGCCGGTGAACCATGTCCTCCTTCGTTCGCCGGGAGATCGCCTTCCCTTGCGGCTACGGGAAAGGGGACGGCCGGCGGCCGGAGGCGGCAACGGAAATCCGGCGCGAGGGCCGCCGGTCATTGCCGGCTGCCGTACGGTCCACCGGCGCCTCCCGAACCACAGCGTCCGCTGCACTGCTGCTGCCGGCGGAATCAGCGGCTTCGGATGCGGGCGTGGAAATCACGTTCGCTGCCGCAGGCCAGCGCCGCGTCCACGATCACGGCCTCCGGCAACTCCGCGAAGCCGGGTATGCCGGACGGGAAACCTTCCGAGACCTCGATGCCCCGCGACGACAGCATCCGGCGCACCATCCCGGCCCGACCTTGCGTTTCGCCTTCCGCACGACCCTTCCGTTCGCCTTCGGCCAGACCTTCCGCCCGCCCTTTCCGCCGGCCTTCCGCCAAGCCCTCCGCTCTACCCTTGCGCTCACCTTCCACCAGGCCCTCTGCCCTGCCCTTGCGCTCGCCTTCCGCACGGCTCTGACCCCGCAGGGAGCGCATCAGCCCATCGTCGTCCGGCCCCCTGCCGTCCCGCGCTCCCAACCTCCGGCCCAGATCCTCCAGAATCGCGTTCGTGTGCGCCGAACGACCGACCTCGTTCATCGCCTCGTGGATCGCCTCCGCCCGCCAGCCCGGAAACGACAAGCTCTCCGGCGACTCCCGATAGACACCATCCTCCAGCAAGTGGATGGTCAGACCCGCCACCAAGCCCCGCGGCCGGCTCGCCACCCAACCCTCCGGCACCTCCACCCAAAGCTCCGGGAACCCCCACGACTCGTACAGCCTCAGCTTCCCCCGCCGAACGTCCGTCGTGTGGTCCACCTCCAGCACCACGTCCGGATAGTTGTGCCTCCCCACCACCATCGCACTCGCGCCCAGCAACTCCGCCCGCCGCGGATACAGGTACACCGTCTGGTCCGCCTGCATGATGCGCCGCGGTTTGCCGTGCGCGTCGCGCCTGAGCAGGTCCATCGAGCCGTAGCACTTGATGGGCGAACCGCGCACCGCGGCGATGAGGGCCGCCAGTCCGGCCAGACCGTGGGAAGGATTTTCGTGGTCGGCGCTGGTGGGCTCGCGGACCATCCAGGCGGTTTCGGCTTCGGCATCCCAGACTTCGAGGCGGCCCTCGTAGCGGCGGAGCTGGGCATAAGTCATGGGGACGGCCCTGCAGCCGGTAAATTCCAGCTCGGACAGCGGCACCTCCATCGGCGCCGGCGAGGGAGACGCCGGAGGAGCCGTCGGCGGCGGTGAGGCCAGGGATTCCGGCGGCAATGCCGCCGCCGGGGGCTCGTCCGCCGGTGAACGCCCCGGCCCGGCAGGGATGTCCGTCAACGTGTTCGCATCGTCCATTGTCATGACCGCACGCCGTCAACCACCGGGCCGGACCGCCGGGTGCTCAACGCTGCCGAGCCGCGGGCGGGCTCCATCGGGTCGAACGGCTCCGGCATGGTCCCGGCTGGATCGGGGACGTCTCCGCAACCGCCCGCACCCGGCGCCGTCTGCGGCGGACCTCGGCGTCCGTCTGGTCAACGACACCCGGAAGGAAAGGTGGCGACCCCGTCCCCATGCCCACGTCCCTTCGATGTGCACATGCACCTCTCACCACAGCCTGCCCGGAATTCAACCTGAATCCGAACCGACGATCAAACCTCGAGGACCGGGCGTGACCGTCACCGGGGCGGCAGGGCCAAGTCGTCCATCGAGCCGTTCCACCACGACCCATCGAGTCGTTTCGTGATCCGGCGGGAACTCGAACCTCGGGCCCGCCGATTCATTCCGCCGCCCGCCACGAAGTCAGTCGCCGCGCAGCGCCCGCGCCAGATCGGCCCGGCTCATCCGCAGCGCCGGCCAGACTCCGGCGATCAGCGCTGCGGCGACCGCCACCGCCACCGCCTGGGCGAGCACCGCCGGGTCGATCGAGAGGTCGATGCGCCATCCGAAGGAGCGGCGGTTGATCACCTCGACCAGCACCCAGGCCATCGCCAGGCCGGTGGGCGCCGCCACCGTGCCCGCGATCGCCCCCATCACCGCAGTCTGGAGCTCGACGTGTGCGACGAGCTGCGCCCGGCCGAGCCCGAGGGCGCGCAGCACGCCGACCTCGCGCGCGCGTTCGAGCTGGATCGCCGTCAGGGCACTGAGCACTCCGACGAATGCGACGGCCATCGCGAGCGCCCGCAGCACCGAGGTGATCGCGAACGTACGGTCGAAGACCGCGAGCGACGCCTCGCGGATCGAGCGGTTCGAGCGCACCGCGAGCGCGCTCGACGGCGGCAGCGCGGTGCGCACCGCCGCGGTCACCGCGCCGGCGTCGGCCCCCGGCGCAAGGTAGACCCCCACGCCGGTGACGGCGGGATCGCCCCACGCCGCCACGTAGCCGCGGCGGCTCATCAGGATCTCCCCCCGGTCCGAGGCATAGTCGCGGTAGACCCCGGCGACGGGGTACGGCACGGGGCCGTTCGCGGTCAGCAGCGTAACGCGGTCGCCGGGCCCGATCCGCCGGCGCCACGCCAGCGGCTCGCTCACGAGCACGGCGTCGCCGCGGTCGAAGCGGGGCCACGCCTCGCCGGGGTCCCCTTCGACGAACCTGAACGCGCCATGGCTCGGCCCCGCCATCTCGAGCGCGATCACCTCGACCGGGCCGCCACCGGACTCCACCCGTGCGCGGCGGCCGAGGCTCAACTCCGCGACGCCGGGGATCGCGCGCAACGCGGCGATGGTCGCGCCGCTTACCGTGCGGTCCCCGGTCCCGCCCGGTGCGCCGACGTAGACGTCGGCCTTCAGCGTGCCGTCGAGCCAGTCGCTCACCGTCACGCGGAAGCTGTGGACCATGGTCCCGACGCCGATCGCGGACGCCACCGCGATCATCAGCGCGGCGATCGCGACCCCGTAGCGGCTCAGGTTCGCGCCGACCCCCCGCACCGACAGCGCGAGCAGGCGGGAGTTCGCAAGGCTGCGCCATCCGGAGGCGGCGTCGCCCGCGGGCGCTCCGCCCCACGTTCCATCAACGTTCCTTCCCCTGAAAGGGGCGGGAGCCTCGCGGGCAACGGGACGGCTCGTCACGGGGCCTTCCCCGTCTCGCCGCCCGAAGAGGCGCCCGGAATGAACGGGAGCCCAGGCTCGCGCGCCGGGGCCACGCCATCCGGAACCGCCTTCCGGCGCCCCGGATCCATTCGTCCCCGGCGCCGCGAGCGCCGTGACGGCGAGGGTCACGAACGGGGTGAGCAGGGCCGCGCCCCCGACCACCGCGAGCATCCCGGCGAATCCCCACGCGACGCTGCGCTCGCTCAGCCACAGGATCGCGCATCCCGCCCCGGCCAGGCCCATTGCGGCCAGGGCCAGGCGGCGCGTCCCGAGCCGGCGCCGGCCTCCAGCGTCGCACGGGCGAGCGCCGCGCCCGGCGGGATCCGCGTCGCTTCCCGGGCGGGGACGAGCGCGGCGGCCAGCGTGGCGGCGACCCCGATGACGGAAGTTCGACGCCGACACGGCCGAGCGGCTGTCGGGGGTGTTGAACGGACTCGCGGATCCGGAGCGGCTGGCCGAGGTCGGGGAGTGGATCATCGAGTGCGGGACGAGCGCCGAGTTGCTTGGCCGCGCCGGCGGCATCGACCAGGCATCGGACGATTAGCCGAACACGGTCCTCATGCAGCTCGTCCGCAACTGGTCCGGATGCATCTCACGGCGCGCGATGCGCTGCTCCTGGACTTCGATGCGGCCTCGGTGGGAGCGGAAACACCGAGCTTTGCAAAGTGGACGAGGCGGAATGGGCGCTGGTCCGGAGGTGGGCTTCGGGGCGCCGGCGTGCGCCGGATTCGAGCCGCCGGCCCCGTCCATCCTGCCGTGGCGTTCCCGTCGTCCCCTCGCGGTTGCAGTGCGAACAGGGTGCGCATCCCTCCCTTGATGTGCATCCGTTCCGCCACGTGGAAGTACCGCCCGATGGCGCGCAGATGCCTTTCGACGAACGCTTCCTTCGCCTTCACGTCGCGCTCCGCGTAGGCATGCTGCCGCGGGTAACGGCCCCACGGGCCGGCCGCCGGCGCCTTCAGCCCTTCGACGAACCGGGACAGGGCGCGGACCAGCGTCCGCGTCTGCCGGATCGGCGATATCCGGGGTATCCGGTGCGCTGCGCCTTTCCCGCTCTCCCCTTCTCCTACACCCGCGCCGCTTCGCGCGACCCTTCTCTCCGCCCAAGCCGGGAAGCGCACGTGGGAGAGCACGCTTTTGCGCAGCGATGCGCCGAACAGCTTCACCGCGACGTTCGCGTCGATGCCGTCCCTGCTCCCCCGCAGCCAGAGCCGAGGGTCGAGCCCCAGGTAGCTTTCGAGCATCAGGGGATACAGGGCGGTGCGGCTCAACTGCCGGTAGCCCCGCCACCATGCACCCGCCCGCGACCGCCGCCGGCGGCCGCGGGCATGAAGAACGCAGGAGCGGGTCGGCCGGAGGCTACCCGTAGCGCCGGCGCTTGAAGCTCACCGTGCGCTTGTAGTCGTCCATGCTTCCGACCCGGCGCACGTCCGCCCACGTCCCCTTGTAGTAGGGCACGACGTTCTCGTCGGTCCACTCCGTGGTGACGTCTCCCATGACCCCGTTGTCGTAGGCGAACATCATGAACGTCTGGCCCGGCTTGATGTCCGGCTCCAGGTAGGCCATGGCGAACGTCGAGCCGTAGTCGTTGAGGACCTCGACGATGTCGCCCGACTCTACCCCGAGCGACTGCGCGTCGCCCGGATTCATCTCCAGCGGGGACATGGGGTAGCGGCTGCGGCGGAAGTCGATGTACTTGTCGTGGTAGGCGGTCTGCCAGATGTGGTTGGTCCGCCCGTTGTTGATCCAGAACCGGTACTTCGACTTCTGCTTCGCCACCGGCTCCGGCAGCCCCGGCCAGGGCGCAGGCTTGAAGTGCGCCTTCCCGTCGCCGGTCGAGAACTCGTAGTCGGCGTAGATCATCGGGGTGCCGACCAGCTTGCCGCCGGTGTACTCCTTCACCGGAAGCTGCACGCCGTTGTTGCCCATCGCGCGCAGCCGGTCGTAGGTGACCAGATGCCCGGTGCCCCCTCCCTGGCTGTCGATGCCCTCCGGCCGGCGGAAGCCGTCGTTGAAGGCATCCTCCTCGATGCTCCAGTCGAAGCCCGAGAACCGCTGCGCCATCTCGGCGTTGCCGTCCTTCTCGTAGAGCGCCTTGACGGTGTTG
The DNA here is from genome assembly GCA_958295465.1 of uncultured Gammaproteobacteria bacterium. Classification (GTDB taxonomy): domain Bacteria; phylum Pseudomonadota; class Gammaproteobacteria; order HK1; family HK1; genus HK1. The sequence goes on along the minus strand of OY282353.1, from coordinate 2,865,085 downwards.
GCGATGTCCGCCGCGATGAGGCAGTCGGCCCTGGCGGCGCCGGGCGGGTCCATGAACTTCTCGGACAGGCGCATCCGCCGCTCCCCGTTCATGGACGTGAGGTTCATCTCCCCGGGGTGCGCGGCGGGAAGCGCGAGGTGGCCCGCGTCCATGAACTTCACGGGGTAGAGGTCGATGACGGTGACGAACAGCCCGCCGTTCCTGACCGCCTCGTAGGCGATGTCGATGGTCTCGGACACGGTCGCGCCCTTCGCGCCCGCCAGCGCGGCCTTCACCATCCGCGAGCGTTTCAGCACCACCTCGCGGTACTGCTCCGCGTTCAGGGTGGTCTGGAAGTTGTTGCACGCCCAGGAGGTGAGCATCATGCCGTTGCCGTTGATGATCTCCTGGTCGATGTAGGGTGCGGGCCGCGGTCCCGGATAGGGCGGGCGGGCGTACCCTTCCTGGTGCCCTCCCATGCGCACCACGCCGGTGCCCCGCCGCCCGACGTTGTGGGTCGCCAGCACCAGGTCCACCAGGGACGACTGGATCCTGTAGTTGTCGTTGCCCCAGATGATCCCCTTCTCGTAGGCGTGCATCGTGCGCCGCCGGTGGCCGGAGGCCTTCGGCGCATACGCCCACTGCGCCGCTTTCTTCAGATCGGCCACCGGGACGCCGGTGATCCGGCTCGTCTCCTCGAGGCTCATCCGGTTCGCCGCCAGCGCGGCGTCGAATCCGGTGGTATGCGCGGCGATGAAGTCCCGGTCGTGCCACCCCTGCTCGACCACGTGGGTCAGCAGGCCGTTGAACAGCGCGATGTCGGTGCCGGGCTCGATGTCCAGATGCAGCACGTTCTCCTTGCCCGCCACCTGCTCCGCAACGGTGACGGTCACGGTGCGGCGCGGGTCCACGATGATCAGCTTCGCGCGTTCCGCCGATTCGCCGGGGAACCACTCCTTCTTCTTGCCGATGCTCTCCCCGGTCAGGTTCGGGATCCAGTGCGCCAGGAAGTAGTTGGTCTGCGTCTCGTAGGCGTTGGTGCCGACGGCGATGATGGTGTCGGCGACCTCCGCGTCCTCGTAGGAGTTGTTGAGCTCGCCCACCCCCATGTCGCGCGAGGCATGACATTCGGAGTTGTAGGCCGGGCGGTTGTGGATGCGCACCATCTTGGTCCGGAAGGCCGAGAACATGAGCTTGCCGGTGCCCCAGGTGTTCTCGAACCCCCCGCCCGCGCCCCCGTGGTCGAAGCAGTTGAACATGAGCTGGTCGGGGCCGTGCTCGTCGAGGATGCGTTTCGCCAGCCCGCCGTAGATCGCGAGGGCGCGATCCCAGGTGGTGTCGATCCAGTCGTCGCCGGTGGACTGCCGCGGATGCTTCAGCCGGTTGGCCCCGGCCCCCTCGGGGGTGTACATCACCGACGCGAGCTGCCCGCCGCGGGTGGACGACAGCCCCTGGTTGACCGAGCACTCCTTGTCCGGCAGGACCATGATGTTGTGCCTGCGGCCGTCCCTTCCGGTGATCACGTTGTGCATCGCCGGGGTCATCACCACCGACTGGGCCGGAAGCTGGGTCCGGAAGTCGAGCCCGAGCGCGTTTTCGTGCGGGGCGCGCCCTCCCTCGCGGTTCGCGTCCCACTTGTAGACGTGGTAGCCGCATCCGACGATGCAGAAGTGGCACGTCATGAGCGTCTTCCGGGCGTCGGCGGGCGGCAGCGGAAGCCTGTCCTTGTTGATGCTCATCGACTTTCCCCCCTTCACAGGATGTTGGAGACGCGGCCGTAGATCAGGCCGTCGACCGCGACCGCGGAGACGCTGTCATCCGCCTCGTCGTGCCGGAGCACGATCTGCGGAAGGTTCTCCGTGGCCTGCCCGCAGACCATCTGGCCGGACAGCTCGGCGTCGAAGGTGCTGTAGTGGCACGGACAGCGGAAGGTGCTCGATGCGCTGTCGTACACCACCGGGCAGCCCATGTGGGTACACAGACTGCTGTAGGCCACGATGTCGCCCTCGGGGCCGACCCCGCCCGGAACCGCTCGCCCGATCTTCACGAGGGTGCAGGGCGAGGCGTCGTCGGGGTACGCGAAGGTGACCGGCCGGCCCACCGTGAGCTTCCCGGCCTGACCGATTACTTTCTCTTCGTAGGGCAGAATCGCCCCGGCCGCGGCCCTGGCTTCCGGGCTCGCGACGACCGCGCCGACCGACACCGCCGCACCGGCCGCGACCCCGCCTCCGCCCGCCTTGAGAAATCCACGTCTGCTGAGCTTGTTCATCTCCCGTCTCGCCTCCTCATGGGTGTGGTACCGGATGCGTGTATCACCGGGTTGGCTCGCGCCAGCCGGTCTTGAATCAGGGAGATCTCGTGCAAGGACCGTACCAGGTACAGGAATGGCCTCCCGATCGGGATATCCGCCGGGATTCAACGGGTTGCGTCGCGCTCGACGCACGTCGCATCACACGCCTTCATCCTGTGTTACCGGACCGTAACCACGGCATCGAGCGTAGTTTGCCGCCCGGCCTCCGTCATCCGCGTTCATGAACATCGACAACCGGTTGAACGCGGGGACTTCCGTACCGGCCGGCACGAGAGCGGAGACCGGTGGCCGCCGAAAGGAGGGGATCGTTACCAAGGGGTAACGCCATACCTCCTCGACCAGCATGAGGCACATGTCGCCGAAGGCCCTCATGGTTCGCTTCGCCATGACGCCCGCCTCCGCCAAGCCGAGCGCTGTCTCGTGCACCGCCTGAGCGGCAGGGCCTGGGTGTCCGTCAACATGGCGCTGGCCTTGGAGGATGTCGGTTCGGGTACCGCCGAGCACTGGATGCGGATGCAGGTAAGCTATGAGCTTGCGCAAGCGCGCCGGGAACAGGCCATCGGAGAACGGCCGGCGAACGCGAGGTCCGCGTGACCCGGCCCTGCGGCGGTGCGGCGCAACGGGAGGCAACGTGGGCGCTTCGAAAGTCCAGGGCGCCATTCGAGCGGGGCGACGACATGAGACGCACAGCCTGCTCCCTGATCGCGGTCCTCGGTCTGTGGTGCGCGGATTCCGCGTCAGGCGCCGGGCCACCCGCCCGCGCAGCGCTGAAATTCGGCATCACCGCGGTCATCCTGCAAGACCAGGGCGAGTTCCTGGCGCAGTGGGAGGCACATCTGGAGGAGCGGCTTGGCCGGGACGTCGGGTTCGTCCAGCGCGGGAGTTACGCCGAGATCAGCGAGCTGCTGTCGAAGGACGAGATCGACATCGCATGGGTGTGCGGCGCCCCCTACGTCCGCCATCGCGACCGGTGGCGGCTGGTGGCGGTGCCGGTGTTCGAAGGGACGCCGCGCTATCGGTCCTACCTCATCGTACGGGCATCGGATACGCGCCGCCGCTCCTATGCCGACCTCCGGGGAGTCGTGTTCGCCTACTCCGATCCGGACTCGAACTCGGGGTATCTGGTGCCGCAGTACGAGATGCTGAAACGAGGGCTTCGCAGCGCCACGCTGTTTCGCAAGACGTTCTTCACCTGGGCGCATCAGGACACGGTACGGGCGGTGGCGGTGGGGCTCGCGCAGGCCGGGGCGGTGGACGGCTACATCTGGGAGACGCTCGCCCGGATCGAGCCGGAGTTGACTCACCAGACCCGCGTGGTCGCCAGGTCCGACTGGTACGGCTTCCCGCCCATCGTCGCCCGGGTATCCCTGGCCGCGGACGATCTCGACGCGATCCGGCGGATCTTCGTGTCGATGGAAGACAACGACGAAGGACGGCGGCTGCTGGGACGCATGAACCTCGACGGGTTCGTGCCGGGCGAGGACACCTGGTACGACCGAATCCAACAGATCATCCGGTTCGTGGACGGCCGATATGCTCAGGGACCTCAGCTATAGGTACAAGATCCCCCTCGCGTTCACCGGCGTCATCCTGCTGACGGCGATTGCTCTTGCATCGACCACCGCGGTGAGGACGTACGAGTCCGCCAGGTCCGACCTGTTCGCGAGCGCCGAAGGACTCGGGGCGGTGCTCGCGAACGCGCTCGCGGACCCGATTCGGAAGGATGCGGTGTGGACGGCCTACCTCCGCATCCAGGGACTCGCCTCGGCCGAGGCGGGGATGTCCGATCCGTTGGCGGTGGTGGTCGCGGACGCGCGGGGACGGGTGTTCGTCTCGAGCCGGCCCGAGCAGTTCCCCATCCTCGCGCGGCTGGAGGACGTGGGACTCGCGGCGGGATCGCCCCGGGACGGCGCGGCGGCGAAAGGGGGCCGAACCCCGGCGGCCATCGAAGACGAGGCCGGCGACCGCCTGCTGATGATGGTGCCCATCGAATTCGCGGGCGCCAACCTCGGGCGCGTGGTCCTCATCTATCCGCGCTCGCGCCTGCTGCCGCCTCTGTACGAGATCGTGCGGGGAACGGTGTGGACCACGGTGCTGGTGCTGCTCGCGCTGGTCCCCCTGGCCTGGGGTTGGGGGGGCCGGGTCGCCGCCCCCCTCGTGCATCTGGCCGACGGCATGTCCAAGGTTGCGATCCTCGCACCCGAGGAGATCGTGCTCCCGCAGATCCGATCCGGCGACGAGATCGGCCGGCTCACCGGCCAGTTCCGGATGATGCTCCGGGATCTTCGGGAGAAGCGCGACGTCGAGCGGCAGATGGTGGCCACGGAGCGCCTTGCCGCCCTCGGGCGCCTGTCTGCGGGCGTCGCCCACGAGATCAACAACCCGCTGGGCGGGATGCTCACCGCGCTGAGCACCTGGCGGCGCCACGGCGGCCAGGAAGCGCTTTCGCACCGGACGGTGTCGCTGCTGGAGCGCGGGTTGCAGCAGATCAGGGAGACGGTCTCGGCGCTGCTGGTCGAGGCCAGGCTCGAGACCCATCCCCTGTCCGCGCAGGACATCGACGACGTGCGCACCCTCGTCCTGCCCGAGGTCCACAAGAAGCACGCGACGCTGCGATGGGAGAGCACGGTGACCGGGTCGATGGCGCTCCCCTCCACCCAGGTCCGGCAGGTGCTCATCAACCTGCTTCTCAATGCCATCGAAGCGGTCGAGGACGGAGGGGCGATCGGTTGCGACGTCCGCCGGCATGAGGAACGGCTCCACATCACCATCGAGGACGACGGCGACCCGATCCCGGACGAGCACGTCGAGCACCTGTTCGAGCCGTTTGCCCGCCACCACGCCGGCGGCAGCGGCCTCGGGCTGTGGGTCACCTATCAGATCGTGCAGCAGTTCAAGGGGGAGCTCACCGTGGACAGCCGGCCGGGGCTGACCCGGTTCCGCGTCGAGCTGCCGTTCGCCGGCGGCGGGCGATGGGCCTGAGTCCGTACGTCCCGTCCGGACCCGAAGCGGAGGCGGGTGATCGCGGTCCGGCAAGGGAGACGGCGTCTTCGATTGCCGGCGGCGGGCATCGTTGCCGGTATGGGATTCGACGTGGTCATCGCCCGCTGGAAGCTCCAATATGACGATGGCGGTTCAAGGCGGCAACGGACGAGGCCGGGCCGGAAACGGGTGAGACATGCGGGCAGGCGGCAGGGCGATTTGCATCGTCGAGGACGATCCGATCATGGGCGAGGCGCTGCGCGACCGCCTGGAGCTGGAGGGATTCGCGGTGGACTGGCTCCGGACCGCCGGCAGCGCACGGGCGGCGATCGCCGGGACCCGCTACGACATGCTCATCTGCGACGACCGCCTGCCGGACGGGACCGGAGGCGACCTGTTCGCGGCGTTGAACGAAACGGCGCCGACGCCGCTTCCGCCCACCGTCTTCATCACCGGGTTCGGATCGATCGACCGGGCGGTGGCGCTGCTCAAGCTCGGCGCGATGGACTACGTCACCAAGCCGTTCGACATCGAGGACCTGCTCGGCAAGATCAACGCGCACTGCGGTCCCGGTGCGGACCGCACCGGAGGGCGGACGCGGGCACCGGTGCTCGGGGTATCGGGCGCCATGCGCGACCTGGAGGCGACGCTCCACCGGATTGCGGCCTACGCGCCCCACACCGTCATCACCGGAGAGTCCGGGGCCGGCAAGGAAGTGGTCGCCAGACGGCTGCATGCGCTTGCGTTTCCCGGGCAGGAACGCCCCTTCATCGCCGTCGACTGCGGCGCCCTCTCCGAAGCCCTGCTCGAATCCGAGCTCTTCGGCCACGAACGAGGCGCCTTCACCGGAGCGGTGCGGGCCAGGCGCGGCGTCTTCGAGCAGGCCGACGGAGGCACGCTGTTCTTCGACGAGATCGCGAACATGCCGCTCGGCATGCAGGTCAAGCTGCTGAGGGTGCTCCAGGACCGCCTGGTGGTCCGCGTAGGCGGCGAGCAGCGCAGGGCGATCGAATTCCGGCTCATGTGCGCGACGAACCGAGACCTGAAGCCGCTCGTCGCGTGCGGAGAATTCCGCGAAGATCTCTACTACCGGATCAACGTCGTCCACATCGAAGTACCGCCGTTGCGCGAGCGGCATGAGGACGTCCTCTGGCTGGCCGACCGGTTCCTTGCCGCATACAACGAGGCCCATCCCACGCACTCCAGGAGGTGGGGCGTGGCGGCCAGGGAATCCCTGGTGCACTACCCGTGGCCGGGCAACGTGCGCGAGCTCAAGCATTGCATCGAGCGTGCCTGGGTGATGAGCCGCGGCCCCGCCCTGAAGTGTGACGATCTGTTCAGCGGCCTCGAATCGGTGACGGCCGGAAGGCACGGCCGCGACCCCGATCTCAAGGCTTACCTCCGCGGTTGCGAACGGGCGCATATCGTCGAGGTGCTGATGCGCAACGACGGGACCATCGGCCGTACCGCCGCCGAGCTGGGCATCAGCCGGAAGAGCCTGTGGGAGAGGATGCGCCGTCTCGGGATCGGCGCCCTGCGATGAGTCTGCCGGCCGGACCGGCGAGCTCTGCGGCGCGCGGTGCCCGCGACGGCGGGCGCCCGACCGGCCCCCGAAACGCCAGGACGCGCATCGTCGCACCACTCATCGCCTTCCCGTCTTCATGGAGGTGCGGACGGGCGCCGGGTGGGATGAACGGAGGTTCATGCTTCGATGATCCGTGATCGAGGCTCCGGCCCGCCACCGATGCGGATCATGCGTGGTCTCTATTCCCCGGACCTCGGCCGGATCACGAGGGCGGCGACGGTCGCCAGCACCAGCGCGTCGATGGCGATAAGCGCGGCGGCATAGCTTCCGGTCATCGCAACGATCGCGGCGAAGCTCGAGGGGCCGAGCACGACCCCGATGAACGTGAACACGATCACCCCGCCCGTCGCCGCCCCGACCTTCTCGATGGGTACGACGCGGGCGACCTCGGCAAGATAGATGCCGTTCCAGCCGATCGCGGTGAGACCGAGAACGACACAGACGCCGGCGAGCCCGGCCAGCGGCCAGGCATCGGAGAAGGCGGCCGCCGCCAGGGTGCTCGCGATGGTGCCGATGCCGAGCATCGCCAGCAGCGGGCGGGCGGGGACCCAGCGGTCGCTCACCCACCCCCACCCGACCCTCGCAACGACCCCGGCGCCCTGCATCACCGCGAACAGCACCCCCGCGGTCACCAGATCCAGCCCGACCCGCTCGACCAGGTACGTGACGAGGAACGCGAACAGCGACAACTGCATCGCCCCGAAGCTGAAGGCCACCATCACCAGCGGGCGGAGCCCCGGCGTCGCGAGGACGAGGCGGATGGACTGGCCGGGCGCATCGATCCAGCCCCGATGCGCGGGGTTGCGGTCGTCGTCGAGCCGCGCGCGCAGCGGCTGGATGAACAGTGCCGCCGACAGGACCATGAGGCTCGAGAGCACGATCGCCGCCTCCCACCCGAAACGCTCCGCCACCGGCGGGAACAGTACCCCCGCGACGAGACCGCCGAGCGGCACCGCGGACTGCTTGATCGAGAACACGAGACCGCGCCGCTCCATCGGCGTGGCCCTCGCGAGCACGTGGCTCGCGGCCGGGGTCGCAAGCCCGTAGCCCATTCCCGCGAGGATCGCGCCCAGGGCGATGACCGGCACGGCCCCGGTGATCGCGAGCCCGAGACCGATGGCCGAGAGCACGACGCTCACCTGGTTGACCCGCACGCCGCCGTGGCGAAGCACGAGCGAGCCGCTCATCAGGGCGAGGAGCGCCGCGCCGGCAAACGCGACCGACTGGTAGAGACCGACCGTTGCGGTGTCGATGTCGAGCGCCGCCGCGATCTCCGGGGTGAGCACCGGCACGGTGACGAGCGCCATCGCGGTCATCGTCTGCACCAGCATCATGGCCGAGAGGGGCGCGAGGACGGCGGGCATGGCGAGGATCCTGGAGACGGGCGTTCAGCTTGCGACTACACGCAAGATCGGGACATGCACGCCTGCGGGCATGGCGGGCGCCCTGGAGGCGTGCGATCAGGTCCCGACGACGAGCGGCGCGACGAACCGGCGCAGGGCCGCAACCACGCTCGGCGCGACGGACCGGCCGGTGCGCGGGTTCTCCCGGCTCGGGACGTTCTCGATCCGGAGTTGGAACCGGAGCGTCTCCGCTTCGAGCCGGATCTCGTGGGTGTTGCGGGTGACTCCCGGATCAGCCCAGATCTCGATCCGGGTGCGTTCCGGTCCGATGCCTGCGAGCCCGAGCGCAGCCGCCACGTTCACGTTGGCGGGAAACCCCCGCGCCGCCTCGCGGGCGCTGCCTTCGAAGACCTTCAACGGTGCGTCGAGTCCGTCCACGTCGATGCCGTGATCGGCAAGGTACGGCGCGCCCGCGAGTCCGCCGGGCGGCTTGCGGGTGATCATGGTGACCGAGCCGATGCCGCTCTCGGCCGCGGCGCGCACCGCGTCGAGCCCCATCACCGCGCCGCTCGGCACCACGATCTGTGCCCCGGTTGCACGTGCGGCTTCCACCAGGTCGTCGTGATCGAGCAGCGCTCCGGCGCTGATGGCGACGAGGATCTTTCCGGCCCGCACCACCGGCTCGGCAATCTCGCGAAACACCGCGGCCGGTGCGCACTCGACCACGATGTCCGCGCGCGCGGCCAGCTCGCCGGCGGAGACGACGTCGGCCGGCGATCGGAATCCGGCCACCCTCGCCCGCGCTCGTGCGTGATCGCGCGCCGACACCGCGCCCAGGGTCAGGCCGTCGATCTCGCCGGCGTCGATCCGCCGTGCGACCTCGAAGCCGACGGTGCCGAGACCACCGATGCCAACGGTATGGATGCGGCGCTTCGAACTCATGACGGCCTCCGTCCCGCGTGTCGAGAACGTGCCGGCGCGGCCTGCCGTCGAGCCCGGAACATGGCGCACGCCGTGGCGCCTGTCGCGCAATCCCCCGGAGACTTCCGGCCACCGCGAACCGCAACGAGGATTCGGGCGGTTCACCCTGCCGGGGGAGAGATTTGGATCCGGGCCGCGGCCGGACGCTTCGCCGGCATGTTGCAGTCTACCGGCCAGAGTACAATCGTTCCTTCGCGGCCCGACCTCTCACGCAACGTGGCTGAACGAACTCGCGAGCGGAGCACTCGTTCCGGCGGCGCCGGGAAGGCACGCATCGGCCCGGCCCGTGAAGCGCGACGCGCGGCCCGCGCGCGGTGGCCGGTACGCACGTTCCGGCTGGAAGACCCGCCGGGTCCGGATCTTTTCGCGGCCACGACGGCGGATGAACGTCCCGCGATGATGTGGCCGCCCGCTCCGGACGCCTGGGCGCCGGCCGGACGCACCATGCCCGACTACCCGCGCAACCGGATGCCCGTTCGGGTCATTCGCCCGGCCGGCGGCGGCCGGTGAACGAAGACTTCCGCGATCCGCTGATCACCCTGCCCGGCGCCGGGGTGCGCTTCATCGTGGTCGGAGCGCCTGCGATGGCGGTGCACGGCGTTCCGCGGTCAACCGGGGACCTCGATTGCAGACCTTGCGCGCGTTCCTCCTGACCCGCCACTGGCGGGACGCCTCCGATGGACTGGAGCTCTCGCTGTGGGCTGCGTCGGAGCACGGGCCGTTGCGCATCGTACTCGACGGGGAAGAGGCGGTGTGCTTCGTGGAGCGGGAAGCGATGCCCGGGAGCGATGCGCTCGGGGGCTTGCGGTGCCGGCGCCGGGCGCTGGACCTCACCACCCTGGAGGGCGTGCCGGTCGACGCGCTGTATTTCCGGCGCCAGCGCGATCTGGTGGCGGCACGGGACCTGCTTCGCGGTCGGGGCGTCGCGACCTGCGAGTCCGACCTGAAGCCCGGCGACCGCTTCCTGATGGAGCGGTTCGTGACCGCGGGATTCGCGGCGCGGGGCGAGGCGGTGCGCAGATCCGGCCACCTGGAGATGCGCAACCCCGCGATCCGGCGCGACGACTACCGCCGGGCGCTGCGGTGGGTCTCGCTGGACATCGAGACCGCGGGGCTCGACGGCGCGCTCTACTCGATCGCGCTGCACTCGCCGGACGACGAGCGGGTGCTGATGGTGAGCGACCATCCTGTTCACTGCGAGGACGCGGCGGTGGAGTCGCTGCCCGACGAAGGCGCCCTCCTCTCGCGGCTGTTCGCATGGCTCGCCGCCCACGATCCCGATCTCATTCTGGGGTGGAACGTGGTCGGGTTCGACCTCGACTTCATCGCCCGGCGGTGCCGGCGACTCGGTATCGGGTTCGACGTTGCGCGCGGCGGCGAGCGGTCCGCGATCCTGCAACCGGGGTCCCGGTCGGGGACCTACGTCGCGCGCATCCCCGGCCGCGTGGTGCTCGACGGCATCGACACCCTGCGCACCGCGTTCCGGACGTTCGAATCCTTCGAGCTGGAACACGTCGCCCAGGCGATGCTCGGACGGGGCAAGCGCATCGCGCATACCTCCGACCGGGTCGGCGAGATCATCCGCCTCTACGAGCAGGACCGCGCGCGGCTCGCGGCCTACAACCTCGAAGACTGCCGGCTGGTGGCCGCGATCGTCGAAAAGGCCGGGCTTATCGAGTTCGCGATGCGCCGGGCCGAGCTGACGGGGCTCGGGATGGATCGGCAAGGCGGCTCGGTGGCGGCGTTCGACCACCTCTATCTGCCGCGGCTGCACCGGGCGGGGAGGGTCGCGCCGGACGTGGCCGATGCGCGGTCCGGGGAAGGGAGCCCCGGGGGGTACGTCCTCGACTCGAAGCCCGGGCTCTACGACAACGTCCTCGTGCTCGATTTCAAGAGCCTTTATCCGAGCATCATCCGCACCTTCGGCATCGACCCCTGTGCGCTGCACGCGCCGGGCGAGGATCGGATCGAAGGGTTCGCGGGCGCGTCGTTCGCACGCGAGGGCGCGATCCTTCCCGGACTCGTCCGATCAATCTGGGAGGAGCGGGACCGGGCGAAGCGGCGCGACGACGCGGCGATGTCGCAGGCCACGAAGATCCTGATGAACTCGTTCTACGGCATCCTGGGCGCGTCCGGCTGCCGCTTCCACGATTCCCGCCTTGCGAGCAGCATCACCCGGCGCGGCCACGAGATCATCCGCCGCACCCGCGAGGCGATCGAGCAAGGCGGCGAGACCGTGATCTACGGCGACACCGACTCGCTGTTCGTCCTGCTCGGCGCGGATGCGGACGAGGCCACGGCGCACGAACGTGGCGTCGCGATCGCGGCGATGCTCAACGAATGGTGGCGCCGCGCCGTCGAGCGCGAGCACCGTCTCGAATCCTTCCTGGAGATCGAGTTCGAGACGCACTTCCTCAAGTTCCTCATGCCTACGGTGCGCGGCGAAGTGACCGGCAGCAAGAAGCGCTACGCCGGCCTCGTGTGCACCCGCGACGGCGGCCACGACCTCGTGTTCAAGGGCCTCGAGAGCGTGCGCACGGACTGGACCCCGCTGGCCCGCTCGTTCCAACGCGAGCTGTACCGGCGAGTGTTCGTCGGGGAGCCGTTCGAGGCCTACGTGCAGGACACCCTGGCTGCGATGCTCGCGGGCGAGCACGACGAGGCCCTGGTGTACCGGAAACGGCTTCGCCAGAGCGTCGAGGAGTACACGCGCAACGTCCCGCCCCACGTGCAGGCGGCGCGCAAGCTCGGCCGCAAGGTGCGCTGGGTGCGCTACGTCGTCACCGCGTCGGGACCCGAGCCGGTCGAGGACGGCCAGGCCCCGCCCCGCCCCGACTACGACCATTACCGGGAGCGCCAGCTCGCACCCGCCGCGGACGGCCTCCTCCACTTCCTCGACACCAGCTTCGACGCGATCACGGACCGGCAGATCGCGATCTTCTGACGTTCGCGCGATGTTGCGTGGTTGCGTGTCCCGTTTCGCGGTCGATAGCATCCGGGATCCCGGGGTGCGGGCAACGAGCGAGAGGAGCGAACCATGGCGATTCCAGCACGACATCCGGAACCGGCCGATGCGGCGGCCCGACGGGCGGTGGAGCCGGTGACCGTCTACACCGTGGACAAGCTGCCCGCCTGCGACCGGACGTTCTACGAGGCGGTCCGCGGCGGCATGACCCTGGTGGACGAGATGACCTTGCCGCCTCGGGACGGGCGGGCGTTCGAGGTCCCGGCCGGCCATCTGTTCCGCATCGTCAATACCGAGGGACCGCAGGTCGGCGACCTGAACCTGTGGAACGCGAACGACCTCTCGGAGCGGTTCTACAGCGGCAAGACACGCGCCCTGCACGCCACCCACGTCAGCACCGGCGACCGGCTGTGGAGCACCTTTCCCCACCTGCGCCCCATGGCCACCATCACCCACGACACCCTGGACTGGTACGGCTTCGACGAGGACGGGGCCGGCGTTCATGACGTGATCGGCACCCGCTGCGATCCCTACACCAACCACCTGTTGACGGGGGGTGACTACCACTACTGCTGCCACTCGAACCTCACCCGCGCCCTGGCCGCGGCGAGGAACCTGCCGCTGGCCGAAGCGGAGACACACGTGCATGACGTGGCAAATATCTTCATGTGCACCGGCTACACCCGCGACACGAACCAGTACTTCATGAAGGCGAGCCCGGCCCGGTCCGGCGACTTCATCGAATTCTTCGCCGAGATCGATCTGCTGGCGGCGCTGTCCACCTGTCCCGGCGGCGATTGCGGCGCCAGCCATTCCAGCGACGGTGCAAAGTGCCACCCGTTGCGCGTGGAGATCTTTCGCCCGCGGGAAGAGACACTGGCGGGCTGGCGGCCGGCGCAAGGCAATGGGTACGGCGGCGGCCACGGCGCCGGTTGACGCGGTCACGGCTGCCCCTGGGACACGTCATCACGCTCACCTGCGACGACCATCGAACGGCGCCGGAGAACCGGCGCCACGAACCGCAAGCCCTCCCCCGGCAGCGCAGCCTTGCCGCCTCACGCTCCCCCGGCGCAATATCCGCGTCCTGAAAGGCAAATCGAGGGCCGCCGAAAATGCCGCCACTCTCTCCCTCCGTCCGGCGCGCGCCGTCACCGGCAGTCGCGGCGGCGCCGATGCTCGTGACGCTCGCGGCGGCGGCGTTGCGGCTCGCGGCGGGCTTGCCGGCCGTGGCCGTCGCGGCTGCCGTCGCGGCCACCGCGGCAGCACAATCGGCGCCCTCCGACGCGCCCAGCGTGATCGTCGCCAGCGCCGAGCGGCGCGACGTGACGCCCAGCTTCTTCTACGTCGGCCGGGTCGAGGCGGTCGAAACGGTGGAGCTGGTGGCGCGGGTCGAGGGTTTCCTGGAGCGGCGCGACTTCCGCGAAGGCGGCGACGTCGAGAAGGGCGATCTGCTGTTCCTGATCGAGCCGGCCCCCTACCGGATCGCAGTCGAGCAGCGCGAAGCCGACCTCGCCGGGGCGCACGCCACCCTGAAGAACGCCGAGGAAGACTTCGCGCGCAAGGAAACCCTGGTCGAGCGCAAGACCCTGGCGCGCGCCGTGCTCGGCGAGGCCCGCGCCGCGCTCGGCACCTCCCGCGCCGCGGTGCAGCAGGCGCAGGCAGCGTTGCGCCGCGCCCGGCTCGACCTCTCCTATACGGAAGTGATCAGCCCGATCTCCGGGCAGATCAGCCAAGCTGCCTACAGCGTGGGCTCCTTCGTGCGGCCGGGCGACGGCGCGCTGGCGACGGTCACGAGCACCGACCCCATCCACGTCACCATCGCAGTCCCAGAGAAGGACCTGATCGAAGCCCGCCGCCAGGGGATCGACCTCGAAAATCCTCCGGTCGCGCCGTCGCTGCTGCTCTCGGACGGCAGCGCCTATGAACATGCCGGGGAGTTCGACTACCTCGACCCGAGCGTCGATCAGGCCACGGACACGCTCCTCGCCCGGGCGGTGTTTCCGAACCCCGAACGGGTGTTGCTGCCGGGCCAGTTCGTCACCGTGATCGTGCGCCAGAAGCAGCCGGTGTCGGCGGTGGTCATCCCCCAGGCCGCGGTGCAGAAAGACCAGCAGGGCCATTTCGTCCTCGTGGTGGACCGCGCCGGCCGGGCCGGGATCCGCCGGGTCGCCCTCGGCGAGCAGACCGGCACCGAATGGGTCGTCTCCGAGGGCCTCGCCGAGGGCGAGCGGATCGTCGTCCAGGGCTTGCAGAAAATCCGCCCGGACATGGTCGTCAATCCGGTCGAGGCGCAGGACTGAGGGCAATGGACCACGCTCGTTTCCCGGCAATCGGCGACGTTTCCCCCGGTATCCGCTGTTCCGCGCGCGCGGAATAGCGGAGCGGTTGCGAAGCGGTTGCGTCCCGTACGGCGAGGCCCGGCCCCGCCCCGCCATGCCGCACCTGCCCCGCAACCTCATGATCGCGCTGTCCCTGGCCCAGGGGGTGGCCTTGCTCTTCCTGTGGCGGGCGGCGGCCGACGGGACCTGGCCGAGCCGGACGCCGGTGGTCGGCTTTCCGCTCTGGACCTTCGCCGTGGTCTGGCCGGGCCTGATCCTTCTCGGCCTGGAGGTTGGCAACAAGGCGCGCCTCTTCAAGCTCGTGAGCCTGTTCTGCGCGGTGTCGATGCCGCTCGCGGCGTACATGGGCTGGCAGGCGACCCCGGCCGGCGAGTTTCCCATCGGCTCCCTGGTCGGCATCTGCGTCGCCACCCTGCTCATCGCCTGCTTCAAGGCGTTGATGTACCTGCAGCAGTGGGCCGGGGGCAGGCCGACGGACTACGACGCCCTGTTCGCCTGTTCCTGGCGCAACTTCCTGGTCGCCGGGCTGGCCGCCGCGGTGACGTTCGGCGTCCATGCGGTTCTCCACCTGTGGGGACTGCTTTTCTCCGCCATCGGCATCGAGTTCTTCCGGGAGCTCTTCGGCCGGGACTGGTTCCTGTTTCCTGTGCTCGCGGTCGCCTTCGGGGTGGGCGTGCTGATCTTCCGGCGCCTGGTCAACCTGATCGACGGCATCACGGGCCTGCTCGAAGGCCTGATGCGGCTCCTGCTGCCGCTGGCCGTCGCGGTCGTCGTGATCTTTCTCGCGGCACTGCCCTTCACGGGGCTGACCCCCCTGTGGGAGACCGGCAACGGCACGGAGCTGCTGTTGTGGCTGAACGCGCTCGTGCTGTTCTCCGTCAACGCCGTCTACCAGACCGGCCGCGACGCGCCCTACCCGCCGGCCGTCCATCGCGTGCTCTGTCCGGGCATCGCGCTGCTTCCCGTCCTCTGCGCCCTCGCCCTGTACGGCTTGTCCCTCCGGGTCGGCCAGTATGGCTGGAGCGTGGAGCGCTGCTGGGCGTTGACCGTCTGCGCGCTCCTGGCCACGTTCTCTACCGGATATGCGTGGTGCATCGTCCGGCGGCGCGGTGATTGGCCGCAAAGCCTGGGCCGTGTGAACCGGACCCTGGGGTGGGTCGTGCTGGCGTTGATGCTGTTCGTCAACAGCCCGCTGCTCGACTTCCGGTCGATCTCGCTCGCCAGCCAGTTCCGGCGGGTCGATACGGGCGAGATCGACCTGCGGGATTTCGATTTCCACTACGCACGGCATCATCTCGCGCGGCCCGCGTGGCTGAGGATGCAGGCGCTCATCGACGCCTACGAGCACAGCGACCCCGAGTTGGCGCAGCTCATCAGGGAGCCGGTGCCGCCCGCGCCGGTGCGAGTTTCAAGCGCGGATGACGTGTGGGAGCGCGTGGTGTACCGGCCGGAACGCTTCGAAGTGCCCGCCGGGGTGCGCGCGATCGTCAGCCGTTTCTTCGTCGATCCCTATTCCCCCTATTCCCGGGATTCCATGCCGGGCGAATGGGGAGTGCATTACATGCTTCCGTACATGGTTTCGCGTTCCGATGACTACCACGATCCCGTGCTGGTCCGCCTGGACATGACCGGGGACGGCGAGCCCGAATACGCTCTGATCGTCGGTGACCGCGAGCACGGCTACGCGGCCGGCCTCTGCATTTACCGGCGCGGCGACGAGTGGCGCAGCTTCGTGCTCGCGATGCGCGAGCCATTGCCGGAGGGGGCGGATCTTGCGCAGTCCCTCGAGCATGGCGAAATCGCCGCCGTCCCCCCCGCGTTCCGGGACCTGAAGCTTGGGGAGCTGATTCTCGGCGGGATATAGAAGTCTGCGCCGTAGAAAATATCGCGGCGGCACGACACGCCCATACGTTGCCTGAAACAACGTTTACCGCGTGACTTCTCATTTCAAGGCACTCTCGCACGCGAAAACCGACTGAAAACGGGACATTTTCTTCCATGAGCTTTCTGCGGCGCAGACTCCTGGCGGCGATTCGCGCCGGGGCGGCTGCGCAGGATCCGGCGTCGGCCGATCGAGGACCCGCCCGGAGCCTCACACGGGACTCGCGCGGGACAAGATCGAGGACCCGTCCGGAGCCTCACACGGGACTCGCGCGGGACAAGAGCGCGATGGATTGGTGAAGAACCACCGTGGTAGGGTTGCCGCATGGGCCGGACTCTTGGCCCACGTCCGGGGCCGATGCCATGACGTATCACGTTCCTGCTCGCGCCACCAAGGCATCCGGGCTCATTGAGCGGCTCAATGCGATCACGTATGCGGACGAGGCGAATGATCTCGCGCTCCGAAGGATCAAAAGGGAAGCGCAAGCGCTGATCGCCGCAGATCCGGTGGGCGCTCACACGGCGCTCGGTGCGGTCGCCGTTCTGCAAGGCAGCATTGATGACGTCCGGCGACACCACCGCATCGCGTTGGAGCAGTCCGGACACTCTGCGGAGGCTTACCGCAACTACTCGGCCTCCCTGATGAACCTTGGGGAGATGATCGAGGCATTCGAGACCGCCCGGGAGGCGGTCCGGCGTGCTCCGGACGATGGGGGCGCATTGCGCCACCTGATCCTGGTCGCCCTCGGGTCCGCCCACTTTCGAGAGGCCCGCGACCACTGCGATCGGTGGAATACGCTGTTTCCGGGGGATCCGTCGCCGTACGAAGCGCCGGCGAAGGCGTTGGCCGGCGCGGTCGAACGAGAAGTGTTCCGAGAGGAGTCGGTGCGGAAAGTCCTGCACATCGCGCACGATGTTCAGCGTGCGGCAAAAGTCGTCCTGGTCGATACGGTCGTTCTGGTGGACGGCAGCGAACCCGATTCGTTCCTCTACAAGCTACGCATTCCGTTGTCGCCCGTTCATGCGGTCGATCTCAATGAACGGCTCGCACATCGGATTACGAACCGTCCGGATCTGATGGCCGATCCGGGCACGAAGTTTGTCCCGATGTTCATCGGAGCACGAATCGATGCCGGTGACTCCGAACGCACTGCTTGAAGCGGCGAAGGTCCTCGGACGCGGCGAGACCGAGGTCGATCGGAGGAACGCGGCCAGTCGTGCCTATTATGCGGCCTGGCACCAGTGCCTGCCGATCGGCCAAAGCGTCGGCCTCTCGGCCCAGCCGGGCCAGGGGATGCATCAGCAACTCATACGCCAGAAGCTCTCTGTCCATATGGTACATTGGCTCGTCCCAAATAGATGGAGGATTCCGGATGACGACAAGAACGACAGCAAGCCCGCGCGGACTTGTGGTGCTCCGGCAACCCACACTGGCCGAAATCCGCAACGGCCTGCCTACCAGCTTTCTGGACCACCTGAAGGACACCCTGGAGATGACGGAGACTCAACTCGCGAACGTGGTCGGCATTGCGCACCAGACCTTGGTGCGGCGCAAGAGCCAAGGGGTTCTGCGCCGGGACGAAGGTGATCGTGCGGCCATGGTCGTCAGGATGTTCAACTTGGCGGTGTCCTGTTTCGACGGCAACCGGGAACACGCGCTCGACTGGCTCAAGCACCCCAATCCCGCGCTGGCCGGGGAGGCACCGCTTGAGCGCGCGGACACCGCCAGCGGCGCGGAGGACGTGTTCGACCTGATCGGCCGGCTGGAGCATGGAATACCGGCGTGAAGGTGTGGCGGTGGGAGAGAACCCACGCTGTTGGACTTGAGATAGAATGCACTATCTTCAACTCCCCCTTGGCCTTGGAGGCATCTCCATGTCATACCAACCATCAAGCATGGTGCTGTTCTTGACGAACTGCTCTCTCACCAAGGCAATCGGCGGTGGTACCGGGCCTGATGAAAATCAGGCAATCACTTCCGTTCTGTCGAACTCCTTGGGAGATCGGCTTCTCGAACGACGAAGAAGCATTTTCCAGCTTGTCAAGAACGCCACCAATTTCGATTGGCAAGGCACTCCCGTCTCCGAGCTCGAATTCAACCAGGGGCTCTCCAGCGGCAGGGACCTTGGCGGCCGGCACTCCGCCACGTACCTGCCGGCGATCGACCGCTACGAGGGGCGTTTCTTCCACGCATTGGGCACGGCAGGCAAGCAGAGGCTGATGGAATCGGGGCACCACACATTGTTCCTCTCCGGTCTGTACGGCCTGCTGCGGCCAACGGAGTCCATACAGTTATATAGCTGCCCACTCGCATCACAAGTCGCCGAACAATGGCGGGAGGACACCTTGCTAACGGATGTGATGTGCGAGTACATCCGCCGATTCGAGATCGCCCGCATCATCGACTTGACGGCAATCGACGACTATAGGCAGTTGATCGACTGGGAGAAGATCGCGGCAACCAAGACGGACGTACTGCACTGCTTCGACGTGATGGCTGCCGGTGACTACGCACTCACTTCCTTCGGTAAGTGCTTGGCCGGGGAATTGCTTGACTTGACCGAAGACGAGATCGTCGATTTTCCGTTCGAACATCGACTTGGAACCGTAATCTTGCGATCGCTAGGCGAGACGGTGCCCGGACTGCCCTCGGAAAACACTGGAGATAAAGTTCCCGGGCAGCCGTCGGAGAGCAGGCCAATATATGAAGTCCCCCTTGCAAACCTCCCTTGGCAGCTTGCATACACAAACAGCTTCCGAAGAGATGTACGCAGGCACATGAATGAGTTCACGAGAATAAACCAAGCTACCTTGAACATCTGCCGCGATCCAGTAACACCTCGTGCGGACACGGTTAAGCCGATCCAGGGACATCCGGACAGATGGCGCTATCGTCTTGGCGATTACCGCATCGTCTATTGGGCTGACAAGCGCGAACGAAGAGTTGTCCTCGATCTGTTCGGGCCTCGCGGCGATGTTTACAAACGTCTGCAAGGGAGAATCGAGGGATAATCCGGCGACCCTGCGGAAGGGCGAAGTATCGTGGTGGTATCGCTGAATCCGTTTGGTGGGCTGAGCCCGGCCGAATGCCCGATTTTCTCTGCCGCCGTGGCGTTACCCAGGCTTCGGCATGGCCAGTCCATGCGGCCTGAACAGTTCACCAACCTGCGCGGACCGCCGATCCTGTGCTCCAGGACAGAGAGGAGGTCGTAGAACCGCTTCAGATGGGCAGCGCTTCGGGCCGTATTGCGTGACATGATGCGGTTCATCCCCGATCGTGACCTTTCACCAGACTCATGAGCGGACCGCAGCCAGACAACGGCCTCCTGCGGCGACGCCGTTCCACACTCCCTCACGTGGCGAGACTGGACGGCTGGCGGACCGGGACACCCTGATCGCCGCCAGCGGAACGCTGCCGGCACCGGATCGACGACGATGCGACCCGGGAAGCGTGACGCGTCGCGAGGGTGCCGGAGGAGGCGCCATGGCGATGCCTCGAACAGAGGGTCGACACATGAAAGCGGAGCATCCACCATGCGCATAGGCACATGAACACCTGACCGGAGGCCAATCATGGCCCGATGGAACGTCGTCATACCGGAGGACACCGACCGCACGGTTCGGAGCTATCTGGCCCGGACCGGCGGCAGGAAAGGCGACCTGTCCCATTTCGTCGATCGTGCAGTCCGACAGGCGATCTTCTGGGAGACCGTCGAAACGATCCAGGAGCGGAACAGGCGCCTCTCGGCCGAGGAGGCTCAGGCCCTCGCCGACGAAGCCGTGACCCAGGCCCGTGCGGATCGTTCTTGACACCAATGTTGAACCGCCCCGAGTTTCCCGGAAATTTCAATCGTCGAGTCTTCGGGAGGAAAGGGCGGAGGAATACATCGACAAGATACCCCCCAGAAGTCCGGGACCAGGCAGTGCGTCTGGTGCTGGAGCATCAGGCTGAGCGTGACTCGCAGTGGTCGGCGATCACCCCGGTGGCGTCGAAGCTCGGATGTACGGCGGAGACGCTACGCGAGTGGTACGCCAAGCCAGCGGTCACACTCGCCACCAGAATGCCGGTCGTGCCGTCCAGCCTGAAGCTTCCGGCGGGGTCATCGGTCACGGTCTGGATTCACACGCCGAGTCAGCCGATGCGGATCGAGGACAGGCGAAACAACCCGGTGCTTCGGCGAGCGGGCGAGGTATCGACGATTTCGAGCTGGTGGCATGGCTGGTGGTCCGCGCTCCCGTGTGAGGCGCGCTCCGCTTGATCCAGTCCTTCGCGAACCGGGATACCGCCGAGCTGTTCCGCAAAGGGAGCAGCCGCCGTTTCGCGGCCATGTCCCGGGTCGCGTTGAGAAAGCTGATCCAGATGAACCAAGCTCGCATCCTCGGCGACCTTGCCGTTCCACCCGGCAACCGTCTGGAAGCGCTCCGAGGCAATCTGTCGGGCTTGCACTCCATTCGGGTCAATGACCAGTGGCGCATCATTTTTCGGTGGACCAAAGAAGGACCTGCCCAAGTGGCCATCGTAGATTATCATTGACGTATACCTGTAACGTCATGGGAGATACGCATGGACAACCCGATCACACCGGGTGAGATCCTCGTGAAGGAGTACCTCAAACCGATGGGGATCTCGCAGAACGCGATGGCCCGCGCCATTGGCGTCGCCCCTCGCGCGATCAACGAGATCGTCCATGCGAGGCGCTCGATCACCCCCGCCATGTCCATTCGCTTTGGCGCCTTCTTCGGCCAATCCGACGAGTTCTGGCACGGCATCCAGGTGGAGTGCGACTTCCGCAAGCTTGCGGGAGAGAGGAAGAAGCTCACGGATGGGATTCGTCCGGCTTCGACGCTGAGTCAGGCAGTCTGACGAGATGGGGGCGCCTCCCGCCCCCGCCGCATAGCCCGCCATGTTCTCCGGATTCTTCATCGCCCGGCCGAAGTTCGCCTTCGTCATCTCCATCGTGACCGTCCTCGCCGGGCTGATCGCCATCCGCTCGATCCCGGTCGCGGAGTTCCCCGAGATCGCCCCGCCCCAGGTCCAGGTGACGGCCAGCTATCCGGGGGCGGACGCCCAGGTGGTGCAGGAGGCGGTGGCCGCGCCCATCGAGGCCGAGGTCAACGGCGTCGACGGCATGCTCTACATGTCCTCGACCAGCTCCAACGGCGGCGGCTACGCGCTGACCATCACCTTCGCGGTGGGCACCGACCCCGACCTCGCCGCGGTCAACGTGCAGAACCGGGTGGCCATCGCGCAGTCCCGGCTGCCGCAGGACGTGGTCCGTCAGGGGATCATCACCCGCAAGCAGTCCTCGAACATGCTGATGGTGGTGAACCTGACGTCGCCGGAAGGGACGCGCGACGGGCTGTTCCTGAGCAACTACGCCTCGATCCATCTCCAGGACCCGCTGGCCCGGCTCGACGGAGTGGGGAACGTGGCGCAGTTCGGGGCGCTGGACTACGGGATGCGGGTGTGGCTGGACCCGAACCGTCTGGCGGCGCTCAAGCTCACCGCCACC
Organism: uncultured Gammaproteobacteria bacterium; assembly: GCA_958295465.1. Taxonomy (GTDB): domain Bacteria; phylum Pseudomonadota; class Gammaproteobacteria; order HK1; family HK1; genus HK1. Next base: position 2,843,206 of record OY282353.1, on the reverse strand, counting down.
GACGTGGCCGGCGCCATCCGGGCGCAGAACGTGCAGGCCACGGCCGGGGAGCTCGGCGCCCCGCCCTTCGGCGGCGGCGCGTCGTCCGATGGCGCATCTTGATTCTGACGCCATGAGGCGTCTATCTCCGAGGGTTCAGGGTGTTACGTCATTCGCAGATAGTCGAAGACGAGTCGGAGTTTGCGGTCGAGTCGCCACCGGATAGCCAACCGGCCATCCGGGATGCAGGCCGAGTATCGTGGTGATATGGTTGAGCGCATCCGGTGAGCGGGAGGGCCGACTCGTGGCCCTGGCCACCTGGAGCGCGATCCTCGAAGCCGACGGCTGGCCGACCTCCCCCGCGGGGCGGAGGAGATCGTTTCCAACGCATGATCCGAAGCCCGGGCGGGTGGAGAAAACAAAGACGGGACCGGCGGCGCGAATGTTCGACAGAATGTGATAAACGCCCTCGATTCAATACAGATAGGGACGTTCGGCGGTGATTACAACCACACCCGACGCGAGGATGCGATTGGAGAATTATCTGGGCACCGCGCGCGTATCCCCGCTTTTCGTTCTGGGCGACGCACTGGACGTTCTCAGGGAATTTCCGCCCGATACTTTCGATTGTTGCATGACCAGTCCGCCTTACTGGGGAAAACGGGAGTACGCAAACAGCGGTATCGGACTCGAGCGGGACTATAGAGACTTCATTCGCAACCTCGGCGCGATATGCGCCGAAATCAAGCGAGTCCTCAAGCCGGCGGGTTCCTTCTGGCTGAATATCGGCGACTCCTATGCTGGCAAGAATCTCATCGGTATCCCTTGGCGGATCGCCATAGAATTGATGGACAAGCAGGGTTGGATCTTGAGAAACAATGTGATCTGGAACAAGGTCAAGGGGGGACCCGACAATACGAAAGATCGTTTAAGGAACGTCCACGAAGATGTCTTCCATTTCGTCAAGTCTCCACGAGGATACTACTACGATACCGATGCCATCCGCAGTACGCCGAAACAGGCGAAAGTGGTCAATGGCTCGGTGGTTTCCGCCACGGGAGTACGCGGGGTTCGGTACAGGAGGCAAATCGAGCTGTCTTCGGATCTCACCGAAGAGGAAAAGACAGATGCCTTCGGCGCGTTGGAACAGATGCTCAGCCGTGTTGCCGCTCGTGAGATTGCCGATTTCCGCATGATTATTCGTGGCCAGCAGAGGACGACCCATTCCGATTCCGAAAAGGTATCCGGAAGAGCAAAGGAGCTCAGAGAAAAGGGATTCTATTTTCTGAAATACCATCCGAACGGAAGCAAGCCCTCCGATGTCTGGGACATTCTGCCCGAGGATACCCAGAAGCGAAAGATTCATTTCGCTCCCTATCCCGAGGATCTGTGCAAAATCCCGATTCTGGCCACTTCCCCCAGGGGCGGCTTGGTCCTCGATCCCTTCTGCGGGACGGGCACGACCATGTCCGTTGCCAGCGTGTTCGGCAGGAAATCCGTGGGTATAGATCTTTCGGGTGAATATCTTGCGATAGCAGAAGAGAGAAGTGCCACGCTACTATGAGCGACGTGATCGAGCTTTTCGGGAAAACCACTCTGGACGATCAGGGCACGGAGTGGGGTGCCATTGTCGATCGCCAGTGGTGCCCTTTCCTCGACCGCAAGTGCATGAAAATCAGAAAGAGCCAGCCCGAAATCGCCATAGGCACATGTTCGGTATTCTACGGCAGAGCCAAGCGACCTCTCGTGATTTGTCCCTTCCGACTGCTGGAGCGAAGGCAGATATTCGTCGACTGTTTGCACCTCCTTTCCACGCACGATCCTGGAAACGAGCTCCACATCGTGCCGGAGGTATGGGTACCGGGTGGGAGTGTCGACTATTTCCTTGTCTCTGTCCGTGACGGAAAAGTGAAGGATTTCGTTGGAATGGAATTGCAAACGTTGGATACTACCGGCACGGTATGGCCAGCACGACAACGGTTTCTCCGGAAAGTCGGTGTGTATGGCGTTCGGGAGGATCCTCCGCCGTACAAGACTTACGGTATGAACTGGAAGATGACGGCCAAGACGATTCTGATCCAGCTTCACCACAAAATCCAGATCTTCGAAGCCATTAACAAGCACTTGACACTCGTAATTCAAGACTCCCTGCTGGAGTATCTACGCAAAAACTTCCAATTTTCTCATTTCAGTGACGCGAGACTCGGTGATCCCATGCAAATCCACTCGTATCATATGAACCGAAAAGGGGATTGTTCCTATTCATTGCAGCTCGATTCTCGTTTCAGCACGGATTCCAAAGGCATCGCGGCTTGCTTGGGACTCCAGGCGGAAGCGAATATCGATCTTGAACAGATTGTTCAGAGGCTTGAAACGAAAATATCAAGTCACACTCTGTTTACATTGAGTAACGCTTTGTTCCGGTGACTGAAGCGCCGGAGCGAGAGGCATTTTGTAATTTCAAGAATTTATAATTACGAACCCTCCTTTAGTATACTATTTGCACCAGAGATGAAACCTTTCTCCATAATGATAGAATATAGTCTATGTATAAGAGCCGTTGGCCATAACTCAGGATTTGGTATTGGGGTGTTCATTTCTTCATATGTGACTATTTCTGGCCATCGGAATATGCTTAGCAGATGTTTTCTAAGTTCTTTTATTGCCTCTTTCTCCTCTCTATTTGGTTTCAAGAATCGACTGAAAAATTCGAAATATAAACAAAAAATAAAACTCCCATATATCTGGCTAACTGCGAGATAATAAGGACCCATGTTGACAGGACTGACTACTATTTCTTTGAGTGTACTACCCCAACCTAATCGGGAGAGTATTTGGGGATTAAAGTGAACTGTACCTGATGTAAGGCGATATATGAAATCATATACTATATCCAACAACCTTGGATCGGATTTTTCAGCAATTTGTCTGACTGGTGGGTGTAGCTTAGTGTTAATTCGAAACTTTAGCCAACCATTCTTTCTCCAGAAAGACTGGACAGTATCTTCAATTTGAGCTATGTCAATAATTTCTCTTCTAAAAACAGGCTGAAATGGTCGGAATTTTTCGAAAAATGATCTTTGCCATTTCAAATTATTTGCAGTTCCGAGAACCATCATATCTCTTATGAATTTTTCACGTTCTTCATGAGGTAATTTTGATAGAAATCGAAAAAATATAACATCCTCAGTGGGTCGCCTTAGTGCAGGCGGAAGGAAAAATGCAACATCAGAATTTTGTTTTGACACGAAATCAACTAATTCAAACGTACTGATAAATGAAGCTTTCAAGCATGTCGAAAACAGTTTTCTCATAGGAAATCGAACGACAGAAGTCCTTTCCACAAAAGATCTTAACGGATCCAGCTTAGAAGAAAGCTCCTTAGATTTTTCCTCAGGTGATTTTTTCATAGTGGGCATGTTCTCCAACTAGCAATATTGGATAATGGATTCGGGGTTCGTGGTACGGAGTCCCACCGCTTCCTCCCGAGAGATCGAGTCGTGCTCCTCGATGTATCGGCGCATAATCTTGTCATAGCGCCGGAACTGCACCGAGAGCTGTCAGCCCAATCAGCGCTCGCGCGGTTGGCATTTGGACGCCCCCGACTGCCACCCCGACCGATCGTCAACGCTCATGGGCCTACTGTTCACGATATGATATGGATAGCAGGCGGTCAAGAGCACTCGGAGCCGTGGAGTGTGCGACATTGACTCGATGGTCGTGGGAAACCACTTGGCCGGTTGGTCGGCATGGGGATCGGCCCGGTCGAGTCCGCCTGGGGCCGAGGGACGATGAATCCGCAGCCGAGCACCGGTGCCAGAGCCGCGCCCGCGCCGCCCTGCGTACTCCTTGGTGACGGCCAGCCAGCAGACGCCCCCGCGCTTCCCGTATCTGACTCCGCGCCCTCCACCCCCGCCGCATAGCCCGCCATGTTCTCCGGATTCTTCATCGCCCGACCGAAGTTCGCCTTCGTCATTTCCATCGTGATCGTCCTCGCCGGGCTGATCGCCATCCGCTCGATCCCGGCCGCGGAGTTCCCCGAGATCGCCCCGCCCCAGGTCCAGGTGACGGCCAGCTATCCGGGGGCGGACGCCCAGGTGGTGCAGGAGGCGGTGGCCGCGCCCATCGAGGCCGAGGTCAACGGCGTCGACGGCATGCTCTACATGCCCTCGACCAGCTCCAACGGTGGCGGCTACGCGCTGACCGTCACCTTCGCGGTGGGCACCGACCCCGACCTCGCCGCGGTCAACGTGCAGAACCGGGTGGCCATCGCGCAGCCCCGGCTGCCGCAGGACGTGGTCCGTCAGGGGATCATCACCCGCAAGCAGTCCTCGAACATGCTGATGGTGGTGAACCTGATCTCGCCGCAAGGGACGCGCGACGGGCTGTTCCTGAGCAACTACGCCTCGATCCATCTCCAGGACCCGCTGGCCCGGCTCAAGGGGGTGGGGAACGTGGCGCAGTTCGGGGTCGGGCGAAGTATCATGGTGGTATGGTCGAATCCGTTCGGTGGGTCAAGGGACGAACTAATGGCGGACTTTCTCTGCCACCGTGACGCCTTGGGGTCTGTAAAAGGCAGGCCCTCGCGAGCCGGAGGCAAGCGGCGAGGATGGGGCAAGCGGAACGCGAAGGTGCCCATTTTGCATCGGCAGTCGGGGTGAGGGGGTGTACGAGGCCCGGTGTGGTGGACAGTGGTACGCTGGTGGTGAGACAGGGGAGGATGGCGTAGATGACGTAAGGGGTCCCGATGCAGGCGATGACGCGTAGTCGCCCAGTGCATAAGGGACGGCGTTCGATGTCGATGCGCAAGGCGCGGTTGAGGCATCGAATCTGTTGAGGTGTTTGGCCAATGCAACCAACCGCGAATAAGAGGAGACCGCGATGAGGTCGCCGGCAGTCGATCAAGGCGTGTTCGATTTTTCGCCTGAGAACGGGTCATCGCTTGGTGTGGACGTCGTCGGGAATGTCCTGATGCAACCCCATGTTCCCGACATTCCCGGCTTGCGCTACTTCCCCGCGTTCCTGGACGATCAGCAGCAAAGGAGTGCAATCAGGCAAATCGACGAGTCGGCGTGGTTGACGGATCTGGAGCGACGGGTTCAACACTACGGATGGCGCTACGACTACCGTGCTCGAACGATAGACCGTGGCATGCGAATCGGATCGTTGCCCGATTGGCTGGCAGAGATTGCCGCCTTGCTGCATGGACGCACGGGGAAGTTTCACAACCTGCCAAACCAGGCCATAGTGAACGAGTATGAGCCGGGACAAGGCATTGCGATGCATGTGGACAGGCATTGCTTTGGCCCGACCGTCGCTACCGTGTCCCTGGGCGACGACTGGACGATGGACTTCCGCATCGTGGGTGGAAAAGAGAAGGCGCAATTGCTGTTGGCGCGTGGTTCCGCCTTGGTCCTCACGGGGGCGGCCAGAAATCGCTGGCTCCACGGCATCGCCAAGCGCAAATCCGAGTCCGTTGGTTCAATTCGGCGAAGACCTCGGAAGCGGCGGCTGTCCCTGACTTTCCGGACTGTACAGCTTACCGGTAGAGTGTGACGCATGTTGATTCGAGATCGGTACGTCAGCGTCATCGACCGCATGGCGTCTCGGTTCGGCCGAGAAAGCGGCGATCATGTGATCCTGAGGGACGCAACCCTGTCTCGCTGCATCGACTACGCGGCCCGCTATCTTTACGAGGGAGACACCGTTGAGCACTATCGATACAAGCGATATATGCGGGCGTTGGAAGACTTGGTCAGGGACTACGGTGGTCGCCGGAAGACCTCGACAATAGTTCATGTGGACGTCGGATGTGGTCCAGGCTTGTTTTCTTGGGTTGTTCACGACTACTTCAGGGACCGAGAGCCGGAAATAGCAATCGAATTGTACGCATATGACCAATCCCCGGCGATGGTCGGATTGGCCGATTTAATTTGGCGTGAGTTCGAGACGGGTGTTCATCTGGGCGCAACCAGTGACCTGGATGAGTTGATCTCTCAGGTCATGCAGGGTGGACCGCCCGCTGATGTGATCGTGAGCTTCGGACACGTCCTGGTCCAAACGTCAGATCAGGAAGATGCCATCGATAACTTCACCGACATTTTGAGTTGCATCCGGCTGGACAGCAATCTGATCGTGGCTGTTGACGCACAAAAAGATCCGGCAATTCAGAGATTCCATCGCTCCATCGACAGATTGGTCGAAACTTTAGCGACCCACGGCGTCGAGCTCCGGCCAAAGTTTCAAGGAAGGGGAAGCATGGTCGCGGTAGTGGCTGGCTACCGCTCGGGAGAAGCGAACCCGACGTCGGGCGGTTCGCAATCCACCGATAGATGATGTCTGGGCCAGCCGCCCGCAACCCGGCACGGCGTAGGTGTCCTTCGAGAACAGGCGAAACAACCCGGCGCTCCGTGCAATATGTCAGGCTTGCACTCCATCCGGGTCAATGATCAATTTGATTACCATCGTTCCTAAGCAGCATTTGCTGAAGTTAAACTTAGCTTGAGTGGTAATCAGGAACTAAAATCCTCTAAGTTGGACAAGTAATCTGGCAATCAATTGCACGTGGTGATTTCTTTGCATCTATAAGTCTGTGATGCACTACGAAGTGCAGCCTTGATCATTCCAAGGAGGATCGAGTTCGTGGATTAGGTGCTTTTCCAAGGCGCGCGGCCCTTCCATTTCATGGATCCACAGATCTACGATTTGCTCTTGCTGCACTGCTTGCAGAATGACATGGTTGATCTTGCAGTTCGTAGATTGACCATCCACATAGCAGTTCCGAGGCGAGATACGACCGTATCCCTGCGGTCCCCAGCGCTGCTTGAGATTGTTTGCTATCCCAACGTAGGTCAATCTTCCGTTCAGGGTTACGGCGTAGATGCCGGAAATGTCAGGTAAGCCGTCTACATCAAAGCGGCAAAACGGACCCGCTCCATGTCGGTTTAGCCGTTCTTGTGCTGCGTTGGCGTAACGTTTCTGTAGCATGTCCGTCCACGGGGCACCGTCCTTCCGAGTCTCCGGCTGAATACGGGCAACCCAGACGAAGGGTTGAGCGAGCAATACAAGTATATGGGCATCCGCAGGCATTGGCTGTGGCGGTGAGTGACCCGTCGAACCACTATTCGAGCCGCGACCCCTCATGCCACGTCTTCGCAGAACTTGACGCTTGCTTTCAATATCCGGCAGCGAACCACGAGACTTGCGCTCAAACACTACGCTTCGTTCGGCAAAAATCACATTACGAGTGATCCAGCCGGCCTTCATCCAGGCAAGTGCCTGGCTGTGGCTGATTGTGTTTGACCACCACGCGGGGTATTTTCTCGCCGAGGGTGGCAAGTCGGCGCCGATTACCTTCTCGATCTGATCAAACGTGGCCCGCCACTCATTCCCTCTCAGTGCTTCGAGATACTGGCGGAGACGTTGATAGCTGCCAGCCATCACATGCGGAACTCCGGCGCACAGGATTTTCCAAGGTATAGCTCCACCCAACGGTGCATTTCCGTCGCTGGTCTCCCACACGGGGCGGTCCCTTTCTGGTCCGATGTGGTGTCGCGGTCCAGGAATCCGAATTGGGGAAAGAATTTCTTGGTCAGCATTATGGCAGTCGTCCAATCCTGTCGGTTCGTCGTTGGCCAAGGATACACCAACCCCACTGGTGGGAGGGAACCCACGCGGTTGGACTTGAGATAGAATGCACCATCTTCAACTCCCCCTTGGCCTTGGAGGTATCTCCATTCAGTCGCGTCCCGGCGCCCGGCTTGAGCGTATGGGCGCCGATCCGAACGACGCGGGGCCGCTTCCGCTACCGCTTCGCTCCCGTTTCTCGAAATAAGTAAACGCCGCGACATGGCCAGTCCATGCGGCCTGAACAGTTCACCAACCTGCGCGGACCGCCGATCCTGTGCTCCAAGACAGAGAGGAGATCGTAGAACCGCTTCAGATGGGCAGCGCTTCGGGTCGTATTGCGTGACATGATGCGGGTCATCCCCGATCGTGACCTTTCACCAGACCATGAGCGGACCGCAGCCAGACAACGGCCTCCTGCGGCGACGCCGTTCCACACTCCCTCACGTGGGGAGACTGGACGGCTGGCGGACCGGAGTACATCCTGATCGGATGAAGTGCGCTCGATGATCGGGCTGCGGCCTCCCGGCGATACGGGCGGCGGACCGGGACGCCCTGATCGTCGTCAGCGGAACGCTGCCGGCGCCGGATCGACGACGATGCGACCCGGGAAGCGTGACGCGTCGCGAGGGTGCCGGAGGAGACGCCATGGCGATGCCTCGAACAGAGGGTCGACACATGAAAGCGGAGCATCCACCATGCGCATAGGCGCATGAACACCTGACCGGAGGCCAGTCATGGCCCGATGGAACGTCGTCATATCGGAGGACACCGACCGCACGGTTCGGAGCTATCTCGCCCGGACCGGCGGCAGGAAAGGCGATCTGTCCCATTTCGTCGATCGAGCAGTCCGACAGGTGATCTTCTGGGAGACCGTCGAAACGATCCAGGAGCGGAACAGGCGCCTCTCGGCCGAGGAGGCTCAGGCCCTCGCCGACGAAGCCGTGACCCAGGCCCGTGCGGATCGTTCTTGACACCAATGTCCTCGTAAGCGCACTGATCGCGAGGGAAGGGCCGCCCGGCCGTTTGCCGTCGGCCGTCAAACGCGGGGACTGTACGCTGGTCACGTCGGTTTACCAGATCGAGGAATTGAGGAAGGTCCTGGGTCGCGATCGCCTGAAACCGTACATCCGGTCCGCGGAGGCCGACGACCTGCTACACGGCCTGGAATCAGTCGGCGTGGTAGTTGCCGAGCTGCCGGAGATGGATCTGTCGCCGGACCCGAAGGACAACCCGATTCCGGCAACCGGACTCGCGGGCCAAGCGGATCTGATCGTTTTCCGGAGACAAGAGGGACATGCTGGCTCTTCGCCATGTTGAAGGCATCCCGATCGTCACGCCTCGCGACGCGACGGCCCGACTGCATCGGGAGGCACACGGAAAAGAGGAAGGCTGACCTCCAGGATCACGGGGAGACTCGGTGGACCAAAGATGGGACTGCCCAGGTGGCCATCGTGGACTGTCATTGACGTATACCTGTAACGTTATGGGAGATACGCATGGACAACCCGATCACACCGGGTGAGATCCTCGTGAAGGAGTACCTCGAACCGATGGGGATCTCGCAGAACGCGATGGCCCGCGCCGTTGGAGTCGCCCCTCGCGCGATCAACGAGATCGTCCATGCGAGGCGCTCGATCACCCCCGCCATGTCCATTCGCTTTGGCGCCTTCTTCGGCCAATCCGACGAGTTCCGGCACGGCATCCAGGTGGAGTGCGACTTCCGCAAGCTTGCGGGAGAGAGGAAGAAGCTCACGGATGGGATTCGTCTGGCTTCGACACTGAGTCAGGCGGTCTGACGAGATGTGGGCGCCCTCCACCCCCGCCGCATAGCCCGCCATGTTCTCCGGATTCTTCATCGCCCGACCGAAGTTCGCCTTCGTCATCTCCATCATGATCGTCCTCGCCGGGCTGATCGCCATCCGCTCGATCCCGGTCGCGGAGTTCCCCGAGATCGCCCCGCCCCAGGTCCAGGTGACGGCCAGCTATCCGGGGGCGGACGCCCAGGTGGTGCAGGAGGCGGTGGCCGCGCCCATCGAGGCCGAGGTCAACGGCGTCGACGGCATGCTCTACATGTCCTCGACCAGCTCCAACGGCGGCGGCTACGCGCTGACCATCACCTTCGCGGTGGGCACCGACCCCGACCTCGCCGCGGTCAACGTGCAGAACCGGGTGGCCATCGCGCAATCCCGGCTGCCGCAGGACGTGGTCCGGCAGGGGATCATCACCCGCAAGCAGTCCTCGAACATGCTGATGGTGGTGAACCTGACCTCGCCGCAAGGGACGCGCGACGGGCTGTTCCTGAGCAACTACGCCTCGATCCATCTCCAGGACCCGCTGGCCCGGCTCGATGGGGTGGGGAACGTGGCGCAGTTCGGGGCGCTGGACTACGGGATGCGGGTGTGGCTGGACCCGAACCGTCTGGCGGCGCTCAAGCTCACCGCCACCGACGTGGCGGGCGCCATCCGGGCGCAGAACGTGCAGGCCACGGCCGGGGAGCTGGGCGCCCCGCCCTTCGGCGGCGGCGCGTCGTCCGATGGCGCGCCGCAGTTCCAGTACGCGGTCCGGGCCAGGGGGCGGCTGGCGAGTGTGGAGGAGTTCGGGAACGTCGTCGTGCGGGCCAACGCGGACGGCTCCTTCGTGCGGCTGCGGGATGTGGCCAGGGTGGAGCTGGGCTCGCAGGTCTACAACGCCGTGTCGAAGCTCAACAACCGCCCGGCGGCCATGGTCGCGGTCTACCAGTCGCCCGGCGCCAACGCGCTCACGGTGGCCGACGCGGTCCATGCGAGGCTCGCGACCCTCTCCCAACGCTTCCCGCCGGACGTGGAGTACAAGGTCCTCTACGACACCACCGCCGCGGTGCGCGCGTCCGTGCGGGAGGTCGTCCAGACCCTGTTCATCACCTTCGTCCTGGTGGTCGCGGTCACCTTCCTCTTCCTCGCCGACTGGCGCTCGACCCTCATCCCGACGCTTGCGATCCCGGTGTCGCTGATCGGCGCCTACGCGGCGCTCTACGCGCTGGGTTTCTCGGCCAACATGATCACCCTGTTCGCGACCATCCTGGCCATCGGTGTGGTGGTGGACGACAGCATCGTGGTGGTGGAGAACGTGCAGCGCATCATGGCGGAGACCGGGCAGGAGGCGCGGGCGGCGACCCGGCAGGCGATGGGGGAGGTGACCGGGCCGGTGGTCGCGACCACCCTGGTGCTGCTGGCGGTGTTCGTGCCGGTCTCGTTCATGCCCGGCATCACCGGGGCGCTCTACAAGCAGTTCTCGGTGACGATCTGCGTGGCGGTGGTGCTGTCCTCGGTCAATGCGCTGACGCTGTCGCCGGCGCTGTGCGCGCTGCTGCTCAAGCCCCCCGCGGCGGGAGCGCGGCCGGGCCGCTTCGCCCGGATGGTGGGGAAGGTGCGCGACGGCTACGCCGGGCTGGTCGGGCGGATGATCCGCCGCTCCGGGATTTCGATGCTGCTCTTCGCGGCCTTCGCCGGGGGCGCGGTGTTCCTGTTCCGGGCGGCCCCGACCGGCTTCCTGCCGCTGGAGGACAAGGGCGCGTTCTTCGTCAACGTGCAGTTGCCGGCCGGCGCCTCGCTGGCCCGGACCGAAGCGGCGGTCGAGCGGGCGAGCGCGATGGTGCGCGAGGTCGAAGGGGTCACCGACGTCATCTCGGTGGCCGGGTTCAGCCTCCTCGGAGGCGCCGCCTCCAACAGCGCGCTCATCATCCCCATCCTCGCGCACTGGGACGAGCGCACCGCGCCCGGGCTGCGCTGGTACGTCATCCTGGGCGAGATCAACCGCCGGCTCGCCACGCTGCTCGAGGCCGACGCCTTCGCCTTCCCGCCGCCGCCCATCACCGGGGTGGGGACGAGCGGCGGCATCGAGGCGCAGCTACAGGACTTCGCGGGGCGCTCGCCCCAGGACTTGGCCGCGGCCCTGCGCGCGCTGGTGTTCAACGCCAACCAGGACCCGGCGCTCGCCGGCGTGTTCAGCACCTACGCGGCCAACGTCCCGCAGCTCTTCCTCGACATCGACCGCGACAAGGCCGAGGCCCTGGGCGTCCCCGTGGCGGAGATCTTCTCCGTCCTCCAGGCCAGCCTCGGCTCCTCCTACGTCAACGACTTCAACCTGTTCGGGAAGGTCTACCGGGTCATCATCCAGGCCGAGGCGCGCTACCGGAACACCGTCGAGGACATCGGCCGGCTGCACGTGCGCAACGCCGCCGGCGACATGATCCCGCTGCGCGCCCTGGTGGCTGACGTGGAGACGATCCTCGGGCCGCTGTCCATCTCGCGCTACAACCAAGTGCAGGCAGCGGCGCTGTCGGGCTCCAACCGCGGAGGCTTCAGCACCGGCGAGGCCATCCGGGCGCTGGAGGCGGTGGCGAGCAGGGTGCTGCCGGAGGGCTACGCCATCGAATGGACCGGCACCTCCCGGCAGGAGCTCGAAGCCGGCGGCCTCGTCGTGGTCGTCTTCGCCCTGGCCCTGGTCTTCGCCTACCTGTTCCTGGTGGCGCAGTACGAGAGCTGGAGCACGCCGGTGGCGGTGATCCTCTCGGTGGTCATCGCGGTGTTCGGGGCACTGGTTCCGCTGGTGGTGCTGCCGTTCCTGGACAACAACCTCTACGCCCAGATCGGGATGGTGATGCTGATCGGGTTGGCGAGCAAGAACGCGATCCTGATCGTGGAGTTCGCCAAGGTGCGGCGCGACGCGGGCCTGCCCGCGGCGGAGGCGGCGGTGAGCGCGGCGCGGCTGCGCTTCCGTGCGGTGATGATGACGGCGCTGTCGTTCATCCTGGGGGTGCTCCCGCTGGTGTTCGCAAGCGGCGCGGGGGCGGCAAGCCGGACCTCGATCGGGTTCGTGGTGCTGAGCGGGATGGTGGCGGCGACGGTGGTCGGGGTGGTGTTCGTTCCGGTGCTGTACTGGGTGGTGGAGCGGGTGGTCGGGGGGCGGGGGGATGGTGAGGTGGCGGGGGCGAAGCCGGGTTGATGGCAGGGGCGGCGGACGCGGATACGGGTTGAGCAGGAACGTTCGCGTGCCCGTGAGGATGGCAATCATGCCGAATAAGCGACTGACATTGGTGGATTTGAGAGTCAAGTTCGAGAAGCTGAGTGCCGGGCTCGATGAATCGAACGAAGACCACCCTCTCAGGCGACGGCTTCGCAGATCTCTGAGCTGGCTTGAGCGGGCTGATTCAGGCAAGCTTGATGACGATGTGAGATATATCTTTCTGTGGGTGGCTTTCAACGCTGCCTATGCAGACGGCCGGGACGCCCGCGGTGGTCGAAATGAATGGGAGCGCTACACGAAATACTTCAAGAAATTGACAGAGAACGATAATAATCGTATCTGCAACGTTCTTAAGTCTGAGCTTGTGGATGCGAGCCTTTCTCTGGTGGAAAACAAATACGTGTTTCAAAGATTTTGGAACTTCCTGGATAAAGGCTGGTTCAATGAGGACGATTGGAAGGAATCACAAGATGGGAAATTATTCGAATTTGATTGCAGGAAAGTGAGGAAATTGCTCGGACTCGATGATCAACTTGGACCTATGCAAGCGGCATTCCAGAAAGTATCTATCGTCAGTCGTGAGGACACGATCCGTCTGTTGGATATACTGTTTGGGCGCCTGTATGTGCTGCGCAATCAGATCATGCACGGTTCTGCTACCAGCCACACGTGGACGGATCCGAAGAGACCCGAGCCGCGCGAACGATCCACATCAACCGAAGACGGCTCTCTCAACCGAAGGCAGGTCGAAGATGGCATTCGGATTCTGGATTTTCTCGTGCCATTGTTTCTTGACATCATGATGGATCGTCCTGAATTGGATAAGAAAGAATACTGGGGCAAGCTCCTCTATCCTGTCCGATTCGATATCCGAGAGGACAGGCACAACACACGACCATAACATGCCGACTGGTATGAACTTATCCAAAAAATCACCATTCGGGCAGTGTATTACCAAAGCATGATGGCAACCTGTTGATTTCCATGGAGTCGAATTTCTGTCTCACCACGCAGCCGTCATGAAATCCAATTTTGAGACAGGTTCAAGGCAACTTTGAGATAGGTTAATGCAAGAATACGGAAGCCCAGATAACTCGACAGAATAGTTGACTTGTATACGATAAACTCCGTCGGATTGATACGACTAAACGGTGATTTTCCCTTGCATGAGAGCCTTGGCACATTCGTAGTGCCAATTCGTTTGAGTCCTGGTTTCAAAACGTAGCAGCCTGCACCCTGGTGCAGTCGGTGGATTGTCAGAATTCCCGCCGCAGCGGTAGAAGATAATTCGTTCGGATTTTGCGCCTTCCGTCAAACAGCAGAACAGCGGTACGTAATCCTTGCCACCCAGGAAGACAATCGATCCGGTGCGGTCTGCCGGCAGCATCGACAGGTCCATGAAAGCATCGTTCCTGCGTCTGCGCTTGTAGGCATTATCGCCCCTGGTCTTGTTGCTGAAGGTAATGTCGTAATCAGGCGTCAGGAAATCGGCGGGAATCAGTCCCCAGCCGGCGGACAGGATAAAAACATTCTGGACGCAGAATGTATTGACGAGTTCCGCATAGACGGGATTCGAATAAAGTTCCCAGGCTCGCAGAAGGCCAAGTGGGTTGTCTCCCGGACGGCGGCGGTTGTATTTGACGAGTTCCTCCCTGTACGACAACCCTGAACCTGAAGGATCGTCCGGTCGTTTGTAGATAATTTTATTGTCTGTGGGAGCCTCTTTCGGATCGGCTACGAACATGATCAGCCGGCCATCCTCCATCTTGAAGCGGCCGGCGCACGGATACTTGCGTGCTGCACACTGGATGACGACGATCATCGTTGTATCTCCATCTTGTTGACCAACGCAGACAGAACGTCGAGGAACGCCGGATTATGGTCCTCGTCGACGTGCTTCACGTTCCACAGGCCCGCTTTCCGAACGCGCTCCCGATTACAGTGACCTCCAAGCCAGTTCGGAGAGTGCGGATCGATTGGCTTCCTGTTGAAGTTGCTCAACAGCGCAATCGAATTACACTCGACATATCCTCGCTGGCTGTCCGGGCCCGGTGCATCGTCCACGGCCAACCACAGGAAGGGCATCGCGCCGATCTCCCTGCTGACGAGGCGCTCGATATCCAGCTCCCCCATCCGCACTTCCCGGGGTGCGGAGCTGCCTTCGCCCCATGTCGTGGCAGCATGTCCGCTTTTTTCGATCAGGGCGGCGCCGACGTGTTTCCTGAAGATCGATCCGCGATGATTGCCGCCGCCTGAGCGTACCTGCCCCTGGTGCTGAGAGAGACGGTTCCAGAGCCGCGTCCCTGCGTCCGGTTTGAGCGCATGGGTGCCGACCCGAACGATGCGGGAGCCGCTTCCGCTATCGCTCCGCCCCTCGCCCGTTTCTCGAAAAAAATAAACGCCGCGACGTGGCCAATCCATGCGACCTGAACAAGTCACCAGCCTGCGCGGCCCGCCGATCTTGTGCTCCAGGACACCGAGGATGTCGTAGAACCGCTTCAGATGGGCGACGCGTCGGATCGTATTGCGTGACATGATGCGGTTCATCCCCGATAGTGACTTTCACCAAAGCATGAGCACTCCGCAGCCAGACATCAGCCTTCGGCGTGACCGCCGTTCCCCACCCCTCACAGCATCGCCTTCCCAAGCGATTGGATGAAATGAATCCCCCGGATGTTCTTCCTGCTCAGCCGCTCGTCGTTGGTAACGAACAGATCCATGCCCGCTGCCGATGCACAGGCAAGCCGGATGGCGTCCGGCGCCCGAATCGAGCGGTCCCGGCGGATTTCCGCGAATCTGGGAGCGGCGTGCAGATCGAAGGGCAGCACGGTCACGCCCGCCCCGATCGCCTGCTCGTAGCGACGCATCAGATCCTCGTCTCCGATCTCCATAGGCTCGACGAGAACCTCTCCGAGGGTGAGCGCGGAGGTGAGCAGCTCGTCATCGCGTTCGATCATGCGCCGCCGCAGTGCCGCGACCCGATCCGCGCGCTCGCCCCGGTCCTCGACGAGGTACAAGAAGAGGATTCGTGTCCCAGAAGACCTTGCTCATCCCCACCCCTCCCGGAGCCGGTCCACGTAGACGTCGGGATCCTCGTCCGCCCAGATCGCCTTGCCGAGACCGCGCAGGGAGAGGATGGGGTCGGCCTCATGACCCCCGCCGTCCCCGCCGCCACCGGCGTACTCGTTGCGGTACCAGTCGACCAGCTCCCGGTAGGCCGGAGGGATCTCGTCATCGCGCGGAACGTCCTTCCCCGAGATGCGGCGGGGATGGCAGGGGTCCCCGGGCCTGAACAGGCGACGGCGCCCCTTCGAGGTCTCGAACAGCATCCGGTAACGTCCGGAGTTGGGCACCTTGTTGGCGACACAGTGCTGGTAGACATGTGGCTGGACTCCGGCACGCAGCGGCCTGTCGGCGACTTTCTCGGTCTCGGCCTGCCGGACGATCTCGCCGACCGTGAAGTCGTCCCGGTCCGGGTGCCGGCGGTGGAGGAGTGCGGTCACGATCCACACTTCATCGGCTACACGGGTCCTCATGGTTTACCTTATTTGCGTTGGTTGTATTGGTAATACTGTAAGCAGAAATTACCGGACACATGGTGCGGTTCATCCCCAATGTCTCAATTACCCGGGCACACCGCCGTCCTCCTGTCGAGCCCGTCTTCCGGAAGGGCTTGCAGAAGGGCGTACAGGTCCTTCATGAGCAGGAACAAGTGGCGAGGATCGGTGGGGCTCGCTTCGAACTCCAGGGCTTCGTACCAGACCCGAGCCTCATCGTCCCTGGCATGCACGAGGAGCGCCCGGATGCCGGCGATTTCGGCGGCTTCGGCCGTTCTGAGCAGCGCGTCCTTGATCAGTGCCTTGCCCAGCCCCTGTCCTTGACACGACCGGCCCACCGCGAGGCGGGCGAGAAGCATGACGGGGATCGGATGTCGAGCCAAGCCCTTGCCCACCCGGGTCGGGGCGTCGGCAGGCTGGACGGCGCCTGCTGCAAGACTGTAGTACCCGACCACTCTCCGTCGCCGGCAGACAACATGAGTACGAGCGCTTCCGGCGTTCTGGTTCGCAAGCGCGAAACGCTTCAGGAAACGATCGAGCGGCTTCTTCCCGCAGTCGAAAGCATCCACCTCGTGGTGCGCGGCAAGCTTTTCGACCGGAGACGGTCCCTCGCCGCCGCGTGTCACTCCAGCATGCTCTTTCCGGCCAGCAATCGGGCCAGGCGGGGTTTGTCGGTGACCGGGCGATCGAGCACTTCCTGGAAGGCTCGCCACGCATCATCGTCGAGCCGGAACAGCCGCTGATCGCCCAGGACATCCTCGGCGGCGTTGAGCCCTGCATCGAGCAAGAACTCCGTGACGTTCTTGTTCGACGAGGCCGCAGCCTGCTGCAACAGCGCCTTCACGCCCGGCGTGGTGCGAACCTCGATACGTTCGGATCTGGATTCGGCGATGGTCACGAATACACCTCCGGTTGAATCGGCCAAACCTTATCATACGGATAATGTACGGACAAAAAGCTGTCAGACATCGATCCTCACAGCATTACCTTCCCAAGCGACTGGATGAAGTGGATCCCCTGGATGTTCTTCCTGCTCAGCCGCCCGTCGTTGGTAACGAACAGGTCCGTGCTCGCTGCCGATGCACAGGCAAGCTGGATGGCGTCCGGCGCCCGAATCGAGCGGTCCCGGCGGATCTCCGCGAATCTGGGAGCGGCGCGCAGATCGAAGGGCAGCACCGTTGCGCCCGCCCCGATCGCCTGCTCGTAGCAGCGCATCAGGTCCTCGTCCCCGATCTCCATGGGTTTGACCAGAACCTCTCCGAGGGTGAGCGCGGAAGTCAGCAACTCTGAGGTGGCGGGGGTGGCGAAGCCGGCCTGATGGCGGGCTGTGGCGGTGCGCTCGCCCTGACGCCCCCACTTGCGTAGCGTCTCCGCCGTACACCCGAGCTTCGACGCCACCGAGAGGATCGCCGACCACAGCGAGCCATGCTTACCCTGATGTTCCAGCACCAAGCGCACTCCTCGATCCCGGACTTCCAGGGAGTATCTTGTCGATGGATTCATCTGCCCTTTCCTCCCGAACACTCAACGAGTGTAATCTTCGGGAATCTCAGGGCGGTTCACACCTCCAGCATCGCCAAAGCCGGATTCTCCGCCAAGTAGACCACCGGAGCACCGCGATGGTGCCACCGGCCGCTGCTACGAATGCCCCCGGCACCGCTCAGGTCCACGTGGTTGCTGATTCTCCAGATGACCATGCCTCGTATCCGGTCATCTTGGAACGTCTGGCCGCACGGGTCTTGCGGAGCGCGGATTTCGAGGACTCCGGAGAATCACGGAGTCAAGCGAAGAACCCTTCGTCCACCTGACCGAGGACTTCTTCCACCAACTGGCCGCCAGCCTCGGTCCGCATCAGCTCCATGGCGCTTGTATCACCGAACGTCCCGCGGGGCTTGCGCAACCACAGGAGCGCCTTTTCGCGGCTTCCGAATACGGCTTCAACCGCGGCCAGTATCTTCGCCGCGCGGAGGAAACGGTCCGTCTCTCCCGGCTTGAGGCGTTCCTTTTTCCGGCGACGGTATGCCAGCGTGCGGGCCGGCACGATCCAATCCAGTTCGCGTCTCGTGAATCCCCGGTCGATCAGCACATCGACAAGTTCCGGCACGACACCGTCCCGGTTGAGCGCTACAAGGGAAAAGGGATGGTGTATCGGCACGTCCAACATGTGTCCCCCACTCCGGCCAGCGCCGTGGCGGAGACATGCTCCATGTCCCCGCCTGCCGGTCTGCCAGCCGCCTCATTCATCGGTTTCCGTCAAGTCAAGCAATTTTTCGAGCTCTCCGATGATCGCCAGTGTCGAATGGATTCTTGCCAACGAGAGACTCCCTGGCCGGAGCGGCTGGCGTCGCCGGGTCGTCGTGTACGTTCATTCCGGAAAAAACCACTCTCTGAAGCCTTTCCGCCGCGGCTGCGTGGAACTCGGGAATCGGCTCCGCGGCGTGATATTTGCGCCCGAGATGACAGGACACGATCGCACCGGGACATAGCCCACCGAAAGGTTCCCAGACGACGTCGCCGCGTTCGGTCGAGGCACGAATGATCATGTCGATGAGCTTCAGGGGCTTCTGGCTGCCATGCAGGCTGCGGAACTTGTATTGCATTCCGTTTCTCCTGCCCTGAATACGTTCCGATCCGCCGACCTGGGGCTCGTGCCAGACGTTGGTGATGCCTGCCTCGCATTTGAACTTGGCACGCAACTTCGACCATTGATTTCCCGACAACGGCCGCTTTCCGTCCGTGCTGAAGTACGGACGGCCCTTCGGCTCACCATGTGCGTTCGCGTACTCGGCCAATTTCACGAACGTCTCGGCGGGCGGGTAGTACCAGAGATGATCGGCCGTCAGGTATTTCCTGGTCGCCGCGTTGCGCACCCCGCACGCTTCGTTGGCCAGCCGCAGCGGCAGTGTCGTGCGCTTCCATTCGTGACGAAGCCACTCCTGCATGGTCAGCATGCCATCCGCCGCCTGGAAACGCGCGGCCTTGACGTAGTGCACGCAGACTTCGGTGATGACGGGAAATTTCCTCAGTGTTCGCGTATTCGCATTGCCGGCAATGTGCCCGAGACCCTTGTCCCAGATGTTGCAGCACCGATACACCCAACCATGCACGGCCAGAAGTGGATGCACGTTGGCCCACCCCAACTCGGTGTTCCAGAACCATAGTGTCGTCTCGGGGGTCGAACGCTCGCTCCACGCCTTCACGTGCGGCTCATACCATTCGCTCAGGGATTCCGCGGTATGACTGTCTCCCGGGTAACCGCTCACTCCGTATGGACCGTCGGAGATGATGCAGGTCGGAACCGGCCAGTCCGCGTACAGGTTCTCGGCCCGGTCGAAGTGGATCGACACCCGACCGCGCACATGCCGTTGGCCGCGCTCGAATTCCGGCTGAATTCGCCCTGGCTCGGAAAACAGCCGGGTCTGTAACGCGCTGCCGATCTTTCTCAACGTCGGTCCCCGTTTCAGGCCGTCACCGGCTCCCCTGCGCGATCCGGCTCCGCCTCGCGCCGCTTCGCCCCCTCCCCGATGCGCAGCAGGCTCGGGAGCAGGAGCAGGGTGAACACCGCGCTCACGCACATCCCGCCGATGATGACCGCGGCGAGGCCGCGGTACAGCTCGCTTCCGGCCCCCGGAACCAGCAGCAGCGGCAGCATCCCGAAGATGCTCGTCAGCGTGCTCATCAGGATCGGCCGCAGCCGCATCCCGATCGCCTCCGACACCGCCGTCCGCCTCGCCAGCCCGTGGCGCTCCATCGCCCGGGTCTGGTGCACCAGCAGGATCGCGTTGTTCACCACCAGCCCGAGCAGGATGATGAACCCGATCATGGTGAGCAGGTCCAGGGGCTGGCGCACCCCGAACACGTCGTTCATCAGGCGTAGCGCCACGAGGCTGCCCACCGTCGCCAGCGGCAGCGCCAGCAGCACCAGCAGGCTGTCCCTGAACGAGCGGAACAGCGCCGCCATCAGCAGGAAGAGGATGACGATCGCGAGCACGAAGCTCCCGCTCATGCTCCCGAGCGCGGTCTGAAGCTTGTCCGCGGTGCCGGTGAAGCGCACCTCCCCGTCGTCCGGGAGCCCTGCCTCGATGAGGGGCACCACGTCGCCCCGGATCACGTCCAGCGCCTCTTCGAGCGACATCTCCTCCGGCGGCGTGACCCGCAAGGTGACGGTGCGACGCCGGTCGAGGCGGCGGATCTCGTTGGGGCCGGCGGTGCGCACGATGCGGGCCAGCTCGCTCACCGGCAGTACCCCGCCCGGGGTCGCCAGCGGGATCGACGCCATCTCCTCGGGGGTCTCCCAGGGCTGGACCCGGACCACGATGTCGAGCCGCTGCTCGCCGTCGAAGTAGTCGCCGACGTAGAGCCCTTCGCCGAGCGCGCGGGTCACCGAGGCCATGACGCTGCGGTTCCAGCCCGCCTCGGCGAGCCGGCGCTCGTCGGGCACCAGCCGCAGCTCCGGGTCGGCAAGCTCCAGCCCCGGGTACGGCCGCACGCTCGCCCCGGGCAGCGCCTGGCTGATGCCGATGAACCCCCCCAGCGCCGCCTGCATCAGCGTGTCGACGTTGCGCGTCTGGATGTTCACGTCGATGGTGTTGCCGGAGCCGAAGCCGCCGAACAGCGAGGCGCGCTTGGCGAACGCGATGGTGTCGGGGAACCCGCGGATCGTGCGGTTGACGATCGGGATCAGCTCACCGGTGCGCGATTCTTCGCGCGTCCTCGCGCCCATGAACACGCCGCGGGAGAAGGCGACGAAAAAGTAGTTCTCGATCGCCGGCTCCTTCTCACCGTCCAGGTAGGGCCGGAGCCGCTGCGCGACGACGCTGCCCATCTCCTCCTCCAGATGGTCGATGTTCACCCCGGGCGGGGGGATGATGAAGGCGAAGACGAGGTTGCGGTTGCCCTCGGGCAGGTAGCTCGCGCGCAGCGCCAGCGGGGAGTCCGGCAGCGCCGCGGCGAAGCGCTCCGGGATCGGCAGCAGCCCCAGGATGGACTTCGGCGCCAGCGCCAGCGAGGCGCCCAGCGGCACGGTAATCAGCACCACGATCCACACCCCCCGCCGCACCGGCCCGTCGGTGAGCCAGACGATGGCCGCGGTGGCGCGGCGCCACCAGTGCGCGTGCCGGTCCTTGACCTGCGCGCGGGCGAGCCACTTCGACGCCGCGGCCGGGATGACGGTCAGGGCCACCACCATCGAGGCGACCACCGCCACCGAGATGGTCAGGGCGAGGTCCGCGAAGAGCTGGCCGGCCTCGTCGTCGAGGAACACGATGGGCAGGAAGATGGCCACGGTGGTGGCGGTCGAGGCGAGCAGCGCGCCCCAGACCTGCTCCGGCCCCATGAGCGCCGCCTCCTTCGCCTCCATGCCCCGCTCGCGCAGCCGCACGACGTTCTCCAGCACCACGATGGCCGCGTCCAGGGTCATCCCCACCGCGAACGCCAAGCCCGCCAGGGAAATGATGTTGACGGTCCGGCCGGCGAAGTCGAGGAAGACGAACGCCGCGAACAGCGACACCGGGATCGAGACCGCCACCAGCAGCGTGGCGCGCAGCTTGCGCAGGAACCACCACAGCACCACGATGGCGAGCATCACGCCGAGGCCGAGGTTGTTGCGCACCATCTCGATCGAGCGGTGGATGTAGACGGTCTCGTCGTAGACCTGCTCGAAGGTCAGCCGGGCGCGCGCGAGCGGCCCCTCGGCCAGCTCCGCCGCGGCCTGCCTGAGCCCCGCCATCACTTCGAGGACGTTCACCCCGATCTCCCGGTGGGCGTTCACCGCGATCGAGCGCACCCCCCTGGCGAGGACGAAGCTCTTGCGATCGACGAGCGCGACCTCGATGTCCGCGACGTCGCGCAGCCGCACCGGCAGCCCGTCGCGCCATTCGAGGACCATCTCCCCGAGCTCCCCGGCGTCGAACGCGCCGGTGAAGCGCAGGGTGTAGCGGCGCTTGCCCACGCTCACGTCCCCGCCCGAGATGTCCTCGTTGGCGCCGGCGAGGCGGGCCGCGGCCGGCAGCTCGATGCCGAGCGCCGACGCCTTGTAGGGATCGAAGGTGATGCGGACCTCGCGTTCGCGCCCGCCGTAGACCTCGGAGCGGGCCACTCCGGGCACGCGCTCGAACCGGGTCTGCACGACCTCCTCCGCATAGTCCTTGTAGCCCTGGATGTCGCGCGCGTTCCCCTCCCCGGTGCGGGTGATGAACCATGCGATGGCGCGGCTGTTGCCGCCGACGGTGTCGATGACCGGCTCGTTGGCGTCCTCGGGGTAGCGTGGCACGCGGTTGAGGCGGTTGAGCACCTCGATCAGCCCGCGGCGCAGGTCGTGCCCGACCACGAACTCGATGGAGACCTCGCCCTGCCCGCGCTGGGCCTTGGAGACGATGCGGTTCACCCCGGACAGCCCGCGCAGCACCTTCTCCTGCGGCTCGACGATCTCCGCTTCGACCTCCTCGGGCGCGGCGGCCCGCCACGCGGTGCGGATGGTGATCTCCGGCCGCTCGACCTCGGGGGTGAGCTGGATCGGCAGGCGCGAGAGGCTGAGCGCGCCGAACAGGACGACGAGCAGCACCGCGACCAGCGTCGCGGTCGGGTTGGAGAGTGCGAGCCGGGTCCAGCTCATTCCGGTGGCTTGGACGGCATGATCACCACCGGCTGCCCGGGCCGCAGCCGCTCGCCGCCCCGGATCACGACACGGTCGCCGGGGGTGATGCCGTCGACTTCGATGAGTTCACCCTCGGCGATCCCGGGCGTCACCGCGACCCGGTCCGCCAGATTGTTCTCGCCGACGCGATAGACGGCTGCGCCATCCCTGCGCAGCACCAGCGCGTCGCGCGGAATCGCGATGACCGCGCGCGCGGCGGCGGTGGGAATCGCGACTCTCATATCCTGCCCCACGGGCCAGGAATGGCCGTCGATCCCCAGCCGCATCTCGTAGAGCCTGGATCGGTTGTCGCCGACCGGCACGATGGTGCGGACCCTGCCCGTGGTCTTGCTCGGATTGGTCTCGAGCGCCAGCTCGCTGCCTTCGTGCACGAAGGAGAGCGCGGCGATCGGGATCCAGGTCTGGACTTCGAGCGATTCGGCATCGACGAGCCGCACCACCGATTCCCCGCTCTTGGCCCATTCGCCGGTCTGGCGCAGGCGCTCCGTCACGATCCCGCCGAACGGGGCCTTGATCCGCGTGCGCTCCAGGCGCTCCCGGGTCAGGGCGACGCGGGCGCGGGCCGCACGCAGCTCGCTACGCGCGACGTCGCGCTCCGCAACGGCTTCTTCGAGACGGCTGCGGGTCGCGGTGTTCTGCGTGACCAGCTTGTCGAGCCGCTTCACCTGCGCGTCGAGATAGGTGAGCCGGGCACGCACCCGGGCGACCGCCGCCTCGTCCTCCGCCAGCGATTGCCGGAGCAGCGCATCGTCGAGCCGGGCGACGACCTCGCCTTCGGCGATCACCGCGCCGACCTCCGCGACCCATTCGAGCCGACCCTCCACCTCGGCCGCGACCCGCGCCCGGTTGCGGCTGATCACGGTGCCGGGATACCACGTCACGGGGGCAAGCATGCGGCTCTCGGCCACCGCCACCACCACCGGAGCGGGCGGCGGACCCTTCCCCTGCCCGCCCTGCTGCGCGATCGCCGGCCCGGCGAGAGCCGCCGCGAGCAGCGCGGAGAGGGCTCGATAACAGAGCAGGGAGAGGGCTCGATAACAGAGCAGGAGGAGCCTCGGCATCGTGGCGCGCCTGTGGGTCCATGGTCGCGGGATGGCTGCCCGCTATTGTGCCGGCGGCGCAGACTCCGCGCACGCGCGAATGTCGCGATCGGCAGCCAGCGAACATACGAATAGACGCTGCATGCTTCGCGCGCACCAATGCCGCAATCAGACCACCGGCAGGCCGAATGGGTTCACGGACTCGATCGATCGGACCGCACGCACCCCGGCGGGCGCCGCGATGGCGCTTGAAGCGGCAGCCGGTCCGGAGCCGGAGTGCGCCGGCACGCTCCGGCGTAGCTATCCCGCGAGCCCGAGGTTCTCCCGCAGGGTCGCACCCGCATAGTCCCGGTGATAGATGCCGCGGCGCTGGAGCTCGGGGACCACGAGGCGCACGAAGTCCTCGTACGCCCCGGGGACGTGGGTGGCGGCGAGGACGAAGCCGTCGCAGGCCGGGCGCTCGAACCATTCCTGCATCCGGTCCGCGACCATCGCGGCGGTGCCGACGAAGTGGGGCATCTCGCGTACCGTCCCCCGGTTGGAGAACCGCACGAAGTCGTCGCGGGTCGGGTTCGGGTTGCCGCTCAGGCGTACCACGCGGTCGCGGATCGCCTGCAGGCCGCTGATCGAGCGCAGCTCCTCGTCGGTGAAGGGCCCGTCGGGGGCCTTGGCCGCGAAATCGAAGTTGAGCGCCTCGGACAGCAGGGCGAGGGTGTCGATGGGCCGGGAGAGCCCGTCCACGAACGCGGCCTTGTCCTCCGCGATGGTCCGCGTCTCGCCCACCGTGGTGTAGACGGCGGGCGCGATCCGGAAGCCGCCGGGATCGCGTCCCGCGGACTCCGCGAGGGCACGGGTCTCCGCGTAGGCGCGTTCCCCGAACTCCAGGTTGGGGTAGATCGCGAAGATGACCTCCGCCCAGCGCACCGCGAACGCCCGGCCCCGCCCGCTCTGCCCGGCCTGGATGATCACCGGATGGCCCTGCCGCGACGGAGGCACGGTGAACGGCCCGCGGGAGCGGAAGTACCGGCCGCGGTGGTCGAGGCGGCGCACCTTCGACGGATCCGCGAACACCCCGCCCGCCTTGTCGAGCACGATGGCGTCCGGCTCCCACGCCTTCCAGTGCGCGAGCACGACCTCCACGAACTCGTCGGCGCGGTCGTAGCGCGCGTCGTGGCCGGCGACCCCGTCCGCGCCGAAGTTCGCGGCCTCGGAGTCGTTGAGCGAGGTCACCACGTTCCAGCCGGCCCGGCCCCCGGTCATGTGGTCGAGGGTGGCGAAGAGGCGTGCGACGTGGAAGGGTTCGTAGTACGTCGTCGAGCAGGTGGCGCCGAGCCCGAGCCGGCTCGTCGCCGCGCCCATCACCGAGAGGACCGGGATCGGGTCCATCTTCACCACCCGCACGCCGTGGCGCACCGACTCGGTGAAGTCGTCGCCGAAGCGGTCCGGCATCGCGAGGCGATCGTCGAAAAACGCGAGGTGGAACTTGCCGTCTTCCAGGGTCCGGGCAATCCGCCGGTAGTATTCGGGGGTCATGAAGTCGCCCGCGGACTCGGGATGGCGCCACGACGCGGGGAAGTTCGAACAGTTCTGCGCCTGCAGAAAGCCGACCATGGCGATTCGGCGGTCCGGCATCCGGCTCTTCCCTCGCTGGCTTCTCGGCGGGCGGGACTATACCGGACCCCGGCGGACCTTGACCGGACCCCGGGATCGAAGGATGACCCCAAGGCCCCGAGAGCCGAGGCCGGAGCGGGGCGGCGCAAGTGGAAGCCGCCGGCCGCACCGCTCCGGTTCGCCAATCGCTTCGAGCATCCCGAAGACGTGCAGCGAACCTCCCCGGGAAAGATGTCGTATCCGTCGCGACGCGCCGACCGCTTCAAGCCTTCCGATGATATGTAGCACGCCCTCCACTTCTGCGAGAATGCGCCCCGCCAGACAGCCGGCCTCCAGCGATGACCTCGACTCTGTTCACCGTCTACGAACGGCTCGTGCTCGTGCATCCCGCACGTGTTCTCGTGGTGATGCTCGCGGTGCTCGGGTTCTTCGCCTGGCAGGCGCGCCACTTCGAGCTCGATGCGTCGGCCGATGCGCTGCTGCTCGAAGCCGACCGGGACCTGCAGGTCTACCGGGCGCTGCAGGCGCGCTACGCATCGAAGGATTTGCTCATCGTCACCTTCGAGCCGGGCACCGACGTCTTCGACGAACCCTCGCTCGCCCGGTTGCGCGCGCTGCGCGATCGGCTGCGCACCGCCCCCGGGGTCGAATCGGTCACCAGCATCCTCGACGTCCCCCTGCTCGACAACGTCGAAGACGTCTCGCTCGCCACGGTCGCCGACAACATCCGCACCCTCGGCGACCCCGGAACGGATCGCGCCCGCGCCCGAGACGAGCTGCTCGCGAGCCCGGTGTTCGGCGAGGTCATCGTGAGCACCGATGCGCGGACCACCGCCCTCCTGCTCACGATGCGCGGCGACGACGCGTACCGCGCGCTGCTCGAGGCGCGAAACCGACTGCTGATCAAGCGCGCCACGGAGGGCCTCGACACCGCCGATCGCGCCGAGCTCGAACGCATCGAACCGTTCTACGAAGCGGCGAAACGCCGCGTCGCCGCGGACCGGCGGGCCGAGATCTCAGGCATCCGTGGCGTGCTCTCCGAGTTCGGCGACGCCGGCACGCTGCACCTCGGCGGGGTGCCGATGATCGCCGACGACATGATCACCTTCGTGCGCAACGACCTCGTCGTCTTCGGCATCGGGGTGGCGGTCTTCCTCGTGATCGTGCTCAGCCTGATCTTCCGCGAAGCCCGGTGGGTCGCGCTCCCGCTCGTGGGCTGCTTCTACGCCGGCCTGCTGATGATCGGCATGCTCGGCCTCGTGGGGTGGAAGGTCACGGTGATCTCGTCGAACTTCCTGGCCCTGATGCTCATCCTCACCATCTCGATGAACATCCATCTCACGGTGCGCTACCGCCAGCTCCACCGTGACTTTCCCGCCCTCTCCCACCACGAGCTCGTCGCCACCACGGTGCGGCGGATGGTGTGGCCCTGCCTGTACACCGCGCTCACCACCATCATCGGGTTCGGCTCGCTGGTGTTCAGCGGTATCAAGCCGGTCATCGACTTCGGCTGGATGATGAGCATCGGGCTCGCGGTCACGTTCGTCACCGCGTTCACCCTCTTTCCCGCCATCGTGCTGCTGCTCGGACGCGCCCGCAGCCCCGAGCGGCGTGGCGAGGGAGAGGGGGCGGAGCACCCTGCAACCCGTGGGCGGACCGACCGGTTCACCCGCAGCCTCGCCCTCGCTGCCGAGCGGCATGGCGCGGTGGTGCTCGCCACCGCGGGAGCGTTGCTCGCGGTATGTGCGCTCGGCGTGTCCCGGCTCACCGTCGAGAACAGCTTCGTCGACTACTTCAGCGAGGACACCGAGATCTACCGCGGGCTCTCGCTCATCGACCGCGAGCTCGGCGGCACCACGCCCTTGGAGGTCATCCTCGATCTCGACGAGGACCGTATCTTCGACGACGAGCCGTCACCGAAACCCACCGAATACGACGCGGAAGCCGAGCGCGAGAAGGCCGGATACTGGTTCACCGAGTTCAAGATCGAACGCATCGAGGAGGTGCACGACTGGCTGGCCAGCCAGCCGGAGGTCGGCAAGGTGCTCTCGCTCGCCTCCCTGGTCCGGGTGGGAGAGACGCTGAACGACGGCGAGCCGCTCGACAGCCTCCAGCTCGCACTCGTCTACCGGCGCGCGCCGGAGGATCTGAAGCAGAACCTGATCGAGCCCTACGTCGACATCCTGCGCGACGAGGCGCGGATCCTGCTCCGCATCCACGACACCCTGCCCGGTCTTCAGCGCCAGGAACTGCTCGACCGGGTCCGCAACGGCCTGCGCGACGAGCTGGGCCTCGGCCCGCGGGACGTCACCGTCAGCGGGCTGCTCGTGCTCTACAACAACATGCTCCAGAGCCTGTTCACGTCACAGATTTCGACCCTCGGCGCAGTGCTCGCCGGTGTTGCACTCATGCTCCTGCTGCTCTTTCGCTCGCTGACCCTGGCCGTGCTCGGCATCGTGCCGAACCTGCTCACGGCCGGTGCGGTGCTCGGCGCGATGGGCCTGCTCGCGATCCCCCTGGACCTGATGACCATCACCGTCGCCGCGGTCACCATCGGCATCGCCGTCGACAACGCCATCCACTACATCTACCGGTTCCGCGAAGAGCTCGCCCGCTCCGGCGACTACACCGCGACCATGCACGTATGCCACGCGAATATCGGCAAGGCGGTGTTCTATACCTCCGCCACCATCGTCTTCGGCTTCTCCATCCTCGTGCTCTCGAACTTCCTGCCCACCATCTACTTCGGCCTGCTCACGGGGCTCGCGATGTCCATCGCCCTGCTCGCGGCGCTCACCCTCCTGCCGAAGCTCATCCTCCTCACCAGACCCTTCGGCGCGGGCTGAGTCGCGCGGTCGAGGGTGGCGGTGCCGCCGGTGACGCAACTCCGGCTCGACCCATCATGAGATCGCAACATTGACGGCTTCTCATCAGCCCGCATTTCTCACCAGGGCGCGAAGCGAGGTCTGCCCCCGACCCTGACCGGGTGGCGCGCAGGTGAGAAATGCGGGCCAGCAGTTCCCGCTAACGTCCCGAACATGGTCGTGTCATCGGGATTTCGCGGTCTTTTCTGCCGCCTGAGCGTCTGGTCGTGGCGATTCAATGGACGTTTTCAGGCTTAGCGGGAATTGCTGAATGCGGGTCAGCGTCCGGGCGGATGCGGCGCCGGGCGTGTATCATCAGCCGCCGCCTGCCCGGCCGCCCGGCGGGCCGGGGCGGGGCATCCCCCGCCCCGATCCGTACCGGCAACGACAACCCACATCAGGAGGGAACGCCGTCATGAAACCTGGAACTCCCGGAAACATCATCCGTCGCGTCGTCACCGCCGCGGTCGCCGCGGTCGCCGCGGCCGTGTCGCTCGCACTGGCCGCCACCGCATCCGCCGCCACCCTGACCGTGTATACCGCGGTCGAGGCAGAGGACCTCAAGCGCTACGCCGCCCGCTTCAACGAGGACCATCCGGACATCGAGATCAAGTGGGTCCGCGACTCCACCGGCATCGTCACCGCGAAGCTCCTCGCCGAGAAGGACAACCCCAAGGCCGACGTCATCTGGGGGCTGGCGGCGACGAGCCTGCTGCTCATGAAGTCGGAGGGCATGCTCCACCCCTACAAGCCGAAGGGCATCGAAAAGCTGGACCCGAAGTTCATCGACAAGGACGACCCTCCGACGTGGACCGGCATGGACGCCTGGGTCGCGGCCATCTGCGTGAACACGGTGGAGCAGGGGAAGCATGGATTCCCGACGCCGACGTCGTGGAAGGACCTCACCAAGTCCGAGTACAAGGGCCACGTGGCGATGCCGAACCCGAACTCCTCCGGCACCGGCTTCCTCGACGTCTCGAGCTGGCTGCAGATGTTCGGTGAAGAAGGCGGCTGGCAGTTCATGGACGCGCTGCACGAGAACATCCACCACTACACCCATTCGGGCTCCAAGCCGTGCAAGCAGGCGGCGCGCGGCGAAGTGCCGATCGGCGTCTCGTTCGCGTTCCGCGGCGCGAAGTCGAAGGCCAAGGGCGCCCCGATCGACATCATCATCCCGTCGGAGGGCATCGGCTGGGACATGGAGGCCACCGCGATCGTGGAGGGGACGAAGAACCTCGAAGCGGCCAAGACCCTCGTCGACTGGTCGATCACCGAGAAGGCCAACATGCTCTACAACGAGGGCTACGCGGTCATCGCCATCCAGGCGCTCGCGAAGCCGGTGGAGCATTTCCCCGAGGGCATCGTCGAGGCGATGATCGACAACGACTTCGAGTTCGCGGCGAACAACCGCCGGCGCATCCTGGCGGAGTGGCAGAAGCGTTATGACTCCAAGTCCGAGGCCAAGTAGGTTCACGGTCGGGGGTCGCTCCCCGGATCGGGGAGACGTTCGGCACCGCTTGCGCTCGACATGGTACGGAGCCGGAGAGCGCCCGCCCTCCGGCTCTTTCAGGAAGATCACTTATGAATGGTCAAATCACGGGAATGAGAGGCGTTTACCTCGTAGCTGCCGAGCTTTCAAGAATCGGCTTCATTGTTTCTCCTACTTCACGTAGTGCCCAAGGAGCCGATCTTCTCGTGACCAACCGGGATTGCAAAAGAGCCTTTTCGGTCCAAGTCAAAACAGACTCAAAAGGCACATTCTGGCTTCTTGGAGAGAAGCCAGTCACACATTCCAGATCGCATATGTATGTTTTCGTAAGTATCCGGGATCTGAAGGATGGAGAAGTCATCGAATATTACGTAGTTCCAAGCAGAACCGTGGCCGACTGTGCGAAGATACCAGAAAGCCGGAAGATACCAGAAAGTCGGAAGATACAAAATAGCTGGTCGCGTAAGTTGAGTATACAGAGAACCCGTATCGAACAATACAAGGATGGATGGGGACGTTTTGGAGAACCGTGATGGGTGATGCAGATTTCATTTACCTTCCGGCAGTCCATTGAAAAATCCATACCTTCGGATCGAGCGCCTCACCAAGAAGTTCGGCGGGTTCACCGCGCTCGACGACATATCCCTCGACGTGCACGAGGGGGAGTTCGTCTGCTTCCTCGGCCCCTCGGGATGCGGGAAAACCACCCTGCTGCGGGCCATCGCGGGGCTCGACGTCCAGACCGCGGGCGCCGTCGAGCAGGCGGGCGCCGACATTTCCGCCCTCCCGCCCTCGGAGCGCGACTTCGGGATCGTGTTCCAGTCCTACGCCCTGTTCCCGAACATGACCGTCACGCGCAACGTCGCCTACGGCCTGGAGAGCCAGGGGCGTTCGCGGTCGGAGATCCGGGACCGGGTGCGGGAGCTGCTCGCACTCGTCGGCCTTCCCGACCAGGGCGACAAGTACCCCGCCCAGCTCTCGGGCGGGCAGCAGCAGCGCATCGCACTCGCGCGGGCCATCGCGACCTCGCCCGGCCTGCTGCTGCTCGACGAACCGCTCTCCGCCCTCGATGCGAAGGTGAGGGCGCGCCTGCGCTACGAGGTGAAGGCCCTGCAACGCCGGCTCGGCATCACCACCATCATGGTCACTCACGACCAGGAAGAGGCGCTGACGATGGCGGACCGCATCGTGGTAATGAACCACGGCGTGATCGAGCAGACCGGCACCCCCACCGAAATCTACAGCGAGCCCGCCAGCGTCTTCGTCGCCGACTTCATCGGCATCATGAACTTCATCGGGGGGGAGGTCGCGGGCGGCGGGGAGGTCAGGGCCGGGGGGCTCGTCCTCGCCTGCGATACGTCCGGTTTTTCCGACGGCGCGCGGGTGACCGTCGCGATCCGGCCCGAGGACATCGCGATCGAAGGCGGCGAAGCCGCCAGGACCACCGGGGCTGCCGAGACCACCGGGGCTGCCGCGACCACCGGGGCTGCCGCGACCACCAGGGCTGCCGCGACCACCAGGGCTGCCGCGACCACCAGGGCTGCCGCGACCACCAGGGCTGCCGCGACCACCAGGGCTGCCGCGACCACCAGGGCTGCCGCGACCACCAGGGCTGCCGCGACCACCAGGGCTGCCGCGACCACCAGGGCTGCCGCGACCACGGATCAGGGCAGCGCCTTCGATCCTGGGGACGGCGCGTCCCTGCGGGACGCGGATGCCCCGCCCGCGGGGGCCGCCGTGACCACCGATCATGACAGCGTCTTCGATCCTGGGAACGGCGTGTCCCTGAGGGACACGGGCGTCCCGCCCGCGGGGGCCGTCGTGACCACCGATCAGGGCAGCGTCTTCGAGGCGACGGTCAACTACCTCGAGTTCCTCGGCTCCTTCGCTCGCGCCGGGCTGGCAATCGCCGGCGAGCGGCTGCTGATGGACCTGCCGATCGCGCAGATCCGGCGTCACGACGTGCGGGAACGAAGCACGGTGCGGGTGGTGGTGCCGCGAGACGCGGTGCGCATTTATGCCGAGGCGCCGCCCGGTGATTGAAGCCGGCCTCGCCACCACAACCGTCAGGCGAAGGTCGACCACCGCCACAGCCGGACGATGCGGCTCCACGTCACGCCGCCGCCCGGTAGCTGAGGCCGCCCTCCCCGACGCAACCGTCAGGCGAAGGTCGACCACCGCCACCTCCCGACGATGCGTCTCCACGTCACGCCGCCGCCCGGTAGCTGAGGCCGCCCTCCCCGACGCAACTGTCAGGCGAAGGTCGACCACCGCCACCTCCCGACGATGCGTCTCCACGTCACGCCGCCATCCGGTGACCGAAGCCGCCCTCGCCGCCGCCAGGCCGAAGACCGGCCACGACGGTCGGGGGACGCCCATCCACGCCGGGACGTTGCCCGGTGGCTGAAGCCGTCCTCCCCGCTCCCGCCCCGGCCCCGGTCGTCAGGCCGAAGGTCAGCCGCGACGACTGGGCGATGCGCGCCTTCATCGGCGTCATCGGCCTCTACCTCGTGGTCACCCTCGCGCTCCCGCTCTACACCATGATGTCGAAGAGCGTCCGCGACCACGACGGCGCGTTCACCGGATTGGCCAACTACATCGCGTACTTCTCCACCCCCGCCCTCACCCACTCCATCTGGAACAGCCTTCAGATCGCCACGATCACCACGCTCATCACCGTCACCGTGGGGTTCACCTTCGCGTACGCGCTCACCCGGAGCTGCATCCCCCTCAAGGGGCTGTTCCAGTCGATTACCATGATCCCGATCCTGGTGCCGTCCCTGCTGCCCGGCATCGCGCTGGTCTATCTCTTCGGCAACCAGGGGCTGATCAAGGAGGCGTTGTTCGGGCACTCGATCTACGGCCCGATCGGCATCGTCATCGCGGAGGTGTTCTTCACCCTGCCGCACGCGATCATCATCCTCATCGCCTCGCTCTCCATCGCCGACGCCCGCCTGTACGAAGCGGCGGTCGCGTTGCGCGCGAGCCGGCCCCGGATCTTCTTCACCGTAACCCTGCCCGGCTGCCGCTACGGGCTCATCAGCGCCGCGTTCGTGGTGTTCACCCTCGCGATCACCGATTTCGGCGCGCCCAAGGTCATCGGCGGGGATTTCAACGTCCTCGCCACCGACGTCTACAAGCAGGTGATCGGGCAGCAGAACTTCGAGATGGGGGCGGTGGTGAGCGTCGTGCTCCTGATCCCGGCGGTGCTCGCGTTCGCCGTGGACCGCGTCGTGCAGCGCCGCCAGGTCGCCCTGCTCTCCGCGAGCGCCGTCGCCCTGGAGCCGAAGCCGCAACGCGGGTTCGACACCGCGATGCTCGGCTTCTGCATCCTCGTGAGCATCTTCCTCGCCGGGATGCTCGGGGTGTGCCAGTACGCCGCGCTGGTCAAGTTCTACCCCTACGACCTGAGCTGGGGCTTGTGGAACTACGACTTCGACGTGATGGACGGCGGCGGCTGGGATTCGTACTGGAACTCGATCCGTCTGGCGGGCTGGACCGCCGTGATCGGCACCGTCGTCATCTTCTCCGGCGCCTGGCTGGTCGAGAAGGGCCGCGGCTTCCGGGCCGGCCGGACCCTGTTCCAGTTCCTCGCGATGATGCCGATGGCGGTCCCCGGGCTGGTGCTGGGGCTTGCCTACATCTTCTTCTTCAACCACCCGGACAACCCGCTCGGATTCCTCTACCACACGATGGCGATCCTGGTGATCAGCACCATCGTCCACTTCTACACCGTCGCCCACCTCACCGCGGTCACCGCGCTCAAGCAGATGGACCCCGAGTTCGAGTCGGTCTCGGCCTCGCTCAAGGCGCCGTTCTACAAGACCTTCTGGCGGGTGACGGTGCCGGTGTGCCTGCCCGCGATCCTCGACATCGTGATCTACCTGTTCGTGAACGCGATGACGACGGTGTCCGCGGTGGTGTTCCTCTACGGCCCGGACACGACGCTGGCCTCCGTCGCGGTACTGAACATGGACGACGCGGGGGACATCGCCCCCGCCGCGGCCATGGGGATGATGATCTTCTACACCGCGGCCTCGGTGCGCCTCGTGCATTTCTTCGTGGCGAAGTTCCTCCAACGCCGCACCCAGGCCTGGCGCAGGCGGTGATACGGACCATGGACGGTCCGTTCCGGTTCAAGGATGACCGTGTCCCTGGCCCAACGGGTGCGCGGCAGGTGCCATAATCGGCCCATGCGTTTCTTCAACACCGAAGGACCGGTGCGCCCGGACGACCACTACGCCATCCAGCCCCTGGACCGGATGGACGGCGATGAACTTCTGGCCCTGATTCGGACCAAGCGCTACTTCGTGCTGCACGCACCGCGGCAGACCGGCAAGACCTCCGCCCTGATCGCCCTGCGCGACCTGCTCAACAGCGGCAAGGCCGGCGATTTCCGGTGCGTGCATACCAACGTGGAGGTTGGCCAGGTGGCGCGCGACGACACCGCGCGCGGCATCCGCGCCATCCTGAGCCGGCTGGCCATGCGCGCGCGGCTGTTGCACGACAACTTTCCGCACGAGTCGTGGCGCGCTGTGCTGGAAGCATCGGGGCCGGACGATGCACTGGGCGATCTGCTGTCCAACTGGTGCGTGGCGAACCCGACGCCGCTGGTGCTGCTGGTGGACGAGATCGATTCGCTGGTCGGCGACACCCTGCTCTCGGTGCTGCGCCAGCTCCGCGCCGGCTACGAGCAGCGCCCCGAAGGTTTCCCGCAGAGCGTGGTGCTGTGCGGGGTGCGCGACATCCGCGACTACCGCATCCGGTCGAGCACCGGCGAGGTCATCGCCGGCGGCAGCCCCTTCAACGTCGCGGCGAAGTCGCTTCGCATGGGGGACTTCACGGAAGCCGAGACGCGCGCCCTGATGGCGCAGCATACGGAGGAGACCGGGCAGCGGTTCTCGGCGGCGGCGCTGGAGGCGGTGTGGACGCAAACGCAAGGCCAGCCGTGGCTGGTGAACGCGCTGTGCGCGGGGGCGTGCTTCGACAACAAGGCCGGGCGGGACCGCTCGCGCCCCATCGAAGTGGACGACGTCTACGCCGCGCGTGAGGAGCTCATCCTCTCGCGGCGCACGCATCTGGACCAGTTGGCGCACAAGTTGGAGGAGGCGCGGGTGCGGCGGGTGGTCGAGCCGATTCTAAGCGGCGGGGAGGCGCGGCACGAAATTCGCGACCTGGAGTACGTGCGCGACTTGGGCCTGATTGACGGGAACCAGCCGCCGCGCATCGCGAACCCGATTTACCGTGAGGTGGTGCCGCGGGAGTTGGGCTACATCTTGCAGAGCAGCTTGGACCAGAACCCGGCGTGGTACGTGGACGACGACGGCGGCTTGAACATGACGAAGTTGCTGACGGCGTTCCGCACGTTCTTCGGGGAGCATTCCGAGCACTGGTTGGGGCGTTTCGGCGACTACCCCGAAGCCGGTCCGCAGCTCATCTTGCAGGCGTACTTGCAGCGGGTGGTGAACGGGGGCGGTCGCATCGAGCGGGAGTACGGGTTGGGACGGGGCAGGACGGACCTGCTGGTGCTGTGGCCGCGAGAGGCGGGGCAGCCGTCGGACCTGTGGGAGCGTTTCGTGGTCGAATGCAAGGTGCTGCGCGATTCGGACCGCAAGAGCCTCGCCGGCACGATCGAGGGCGGGGTGAAGCAGACGTTGGGGTACATGAAGAAGTGCGGTGCGGAGGAAGGGCATCTGGTGGTGATCGACCGCCGTAGCGGCGCGGAGGAGCGTCGGCGTAGCGAGGGTGCGGAGGAGTGCCGGGGCGGCGAGGGCGAGGCTGGTGGAAGCGAGGAGCGCCGGCAGGACAGCCGCGAGGTGGTCGTCTGGACGCTGTAGCGCATCGTCCAGCGTGGCAAGGCCAACCGCGCACGGACTGTACGTCGCCGAACGGCACACCACTTTGCACCCTGCCCCACCGACCGGGGCTCGTGCCAACGAAAGCGGAGGAAGCTCCAGGCTATACCGCCGGTCAACCGTCCTCATGTTGGTTTCTGTCTATTCGTACCACCACCCATACGGGATCGGCGATACCGCGCAGTCTTCGTCCCTTCAGCCAATCGACGACGTATTCAGCGACCGCGTGCCTCACGTCCTTGATCGTCAGTTGGTCCCCGCATCGATGCTCTCGCATTGCGCTTTCTCTCACCGACCCAGGAAGTTGGGGATTCATCTCGGCGACGATCGAAACTCGCGTATGCCACTCGATGTCGTCCTTTGCGCCCACGTACTCGCTATCGGATCCAGGACTCGATGAGATGACACGTCCAGGCACCACGTCGATGTAACGGCTTCTGCCCCCGGAAAGTCTGATGGAATGCCCCCGGAAGTGAAGGCGCGTCGGTGTTCGCACGACCGTGTGGGGGCTGAAGAGCAACTGGATACGTCCGCGCTTCGCTGCGTAATCGAGATAGACGGCGCGTCGGCGAGCAATGGCCGCGTAGAGCTCACGGAAGCGCTCGACTTCGTTGTCGATGTCAAGGAGGTTGGCGAGATCCTCTATCGGCACCCCGAGAGGTGATTCGTCGCCAGCGGCATCGGCGAACGCCTGCATCGCGCCGGTGAAGTTCACCACGTCCAGCACCCGCCAGGGCGAGACCTTCAGCGAGTAGGCATCCCCGTCGATGTGCGTACGCTTCCCGTGCCGCACCGTTGCATGGGGAAACTCCTTCTTGTACGGCCCCACGACCGAGCGTTGCGCCGCCTCCCGAGTCATTCCGAGCGCCTGCCCGAGTTCGGCCGCGGTCACTCCGTCCCGCCAGAACGCGAAGAATTCGAGCACGGCTCGAGGTTGAATCAATACATTGACTTTCATATGTGACTTTTTATCACAGAATGAAGGCTTGTATATTATCTTGAATCGAGTATGTTCCGCCCCGGCCAATCGACATGACACCCACAGTGTTCAGAATACGCTTGATATTCAATTACATGCGGCCACAATTCCGCTTCCTGGATTCGGTCAATGCGGCTGTCGTGGCGGGATTGACGGAGGCCGGGGTCCCCTCGGAGAAGGTCACCGGGCGTGAAGCCGGGCCGTGGACGTTCGCCGTCGGAGGCTTCTCGAAACGTGGTGGCGTTACCGTCATGTCCGGCCTGACCATCTCGACCGCGGACGCGGAGATCGCCCGCGCCCTTGCAGGGCTCGATCCGGCAGCGACGCGGGCAAGGTCGTCCAACGGCGATGAGCTCGACTTCGCCGGAGCGGACGTCAGCGCAGAGCTCCGCTTGCCCCACGAGGAGGTGTCGGAGCTGGCGGTCGCCTTCGGAAGCCCCTTTGCCGTCATGAAGCCGAAGACGGGACGTTCGAAGACCCGGTTTCATGACGACCTCGGTAGCGTTGACCTTTCCGCCGCGCTTCGTGCGAGCGTATCGGCACGAGCGGGCCGGGAGGTGGACCTTGAGTTCCACGTCGACCCGCTGACACTTGCCGTCAATGGACGCCGCCGGCTCGTCTCGACACGTTTCGTCAGGAACCGGCGCATCCTGATACCGGCGTTCTCGATACCCTTGACGATGCGCGGCCGGCCGGAAGACATCCGGTTCGCCTACTTCGCGGGTATCGGCGCCAAAACCCGCGGCGGCTTCGGTTGCCCCGTGATGCTTCAGTAATTGGTGAGACCCCCATGATTGAGACATCCAGATCCGTTTACGGGAACTTCCTGGCAGACGTCGTCAGGGAGGGGGTGTTCTCCGATGAGCAGCGAACCCGCGGGGCCCGTCGGCCTCTTGGAGACAAGGCGAAACATGCGATCGACAAGGGGGATCGCATCGACGATCGAACGCCCTTCCTCGCCACCGTGTCGGGAAAAGGTGGCTGGATCCGTGGCCCCGAGTTTGACCGGCGCAAGCTCTTCAAGAACGTCACACTGATCGATCATCTCGTGAGTGTGGTTCGGGGCGCGCTGGTCTTCGGAGAAATCGATCTCCGTGCCGCCGGTGTCCCGGAGAGCGAGCTGCCGGCGCGGCTCGCGAGAATCGCGGCCGTAGCCTTCCTGCACGATGCAGACAAGATGTTGCAGCGTGATCGTCAGATGGAAATTCGGCCTGCCGATGTCGAGGGTCTCATGCGCGACTACGGTATCGTCCGGTTTCTGGCGAAATTCGGGCAGTCGCTCGACGCGCAACGGATGACGTCGCTGATCGATCAGGTCGAGACGACGCGCGCAAACCGGATGCGTCCGGGAGCACCGATCCTTTCCTTGCAGGAAGTCCGGGACTGCGCCTATGTCACGCTCGCCGACCGGCTCGACGGCGCCTATCTGGACACGCGGAAAGGAGGCGATTGTGTAGTCAGGGAGCTGGAAGCGTTCAAGGACGAAAATTTACGCGGTGATGCACTCGGGGATTGGAGGGCGTTGAGGATCGTCTCTCCGCATACGCCGTTCCTGCTCGACGAGCTCCAGGGACACTTCTCCATTGCCTGCAAGGACCGTCACGGCCATCCGCCGCTGATTGAAGTGCATCACGACGGCGAGTTGCTGCTCGTAGCTCCATCGAAGGGGTTCGATGACGTTTTCAACAAGGCCATCGACAACCTCGCCAAGGCTTTCGATCTGGATCCGCGCGTAAACATCAGCGCTCGTGGTATGCCCGATATTCTCGATGGTGGACGTGACCTGTGCGACCTTCGGGAACATCTTGAGGAAAACGTCCGCACTGCCAGCAAAGCACTACGGATCTCGGTGGACCTCGTCCATCCGGTGGCCGGTGCAACGACCGTCAAATCCCTGATCGACGATCTCTTCACGTCTTTCGGAATCGCGCCTGTATGGCCTGATCTCGACAGATATTCGGCGCGTCTGGTCTCGCCGTGGCCCGCACACCACGAAGATGATGACGAGAGGAATGCCTTCTTACTGGACGCTGCAACGGTCGCCGTCGCCCTGGCCTGCAAGGCGCCACAATCGGCGCGAAAGCTGAACGTCCCTGATGCCAGGGCAAGAGAGCAGGAACTCGTCGAGCTGCTGAAGCAAAGCGGCATCCCGGCTCCCATATGGTTGATCGACCTGACACATGACATCAGCCGGCGAAATCTTCTTTCCGCGCTGGCCGCCGCGGCCGGGATCAACGATGGTGTGCTCCGTGAAGCACTCCTGGGAGACAACGGACTCGTCAACCTCTGGCTGAGGGGATGCGGGAACCGCCAAGGTCTTCTCGACAAAATAGACAACCCGGGCTTGCACATGGCCGCTGCCGCACAGGGGTGGTTTCGTGCAGCCGCCCACGGTTGCCTGCTGCGCGCAGAGGAGGAGGACGCCGAAGGTCGCTGCCATTTCACCAACGCGCCGGTTCCGCGCAGCCGCCCTATCGAGCTGTCCACTGGTTTGTACGGAGTCAAGGTCAGCGCCTTCTCGGGACGTGAAGGACGTTGGGAGTCATTCAACAGCCCGAAACGAGAAACACTCGTCTCTCCACTTGCTCTCGCAGAACACAGATTGCGCTCGATTCGAGTCAGGCACCCGAGCGGGCAACCGGACGTACCAATACTGATTTCGTCGCCGACGAGCGCCGGCCTGTTCGCAAGCCTGGTTTACGTCCACAACGATCTTCCACCGGAGTTTTCATTGTTCGATGCCTTGCGTACCGAAAACAGGAAACCCGACAAACTCGTATTTCGCGATGTGGATAACTTGTCTCGCCGTTACCGGATTGGCCGTTACGAATCGTTGCCAAACCGGATGGCATCACGTGATCGAGACATCGGCATCATCACCTTCGTCAAGATGGTCTTCGAAACCGCCCAACGAATCGGCAGGCCGATACACGTCTTCCGAGGCTTGCCCAGGCCGGAGCCCGGATATGTCAGCTTCGATTTCCTGCCCGAGCACCTCGTCGCCGCACTGGGGGGAACGTCGTTCCGGATCGAGCAGCTCCCGTCCAGGATCCATCTGCTCCGCGTCATCGAAGAGATCGCTTCGATCGCCGGCATGGGGCTTGAGCTGGCTGCCCGCATCGCCGATCCCGAGACCCGCTTCGCTGCCGCGTGCGACGCGATCATGCGAATCGATCGGATGGACGAAGGAAAGGCGAACGCCAGGAGCTTTCTCCGACACTCGCTACTGAATTTACTGGAGGACAAGGAAACCATGAGCACGGAAAGTGACAACGTCATCGTCCGCTTCGCGGAATCGATGTCCCATGTGCAGCGCGCGCCGATACGCTCGGACGGAGATACCGTTCCGGAGATGGGGCTCCGGGAAGCACTCGACGCCGTAGAAGCTGCCGGACAATTGGGGCAGGTTTCACGCGACAGCCTGATCCACGCGGTCATGGGTTCGCTCGACAAGGAATTGGCTCGAAAAAACCTCTTTTCGAGCAAAACGACACGGAAAGAGGCCACGCTGGAGTCGTCACTCCTGGCCGCAGCCGAAATTTTTGTTGACGACGTTTGGCCGAAAGCCTTCAGC
Source organism: uncultured Gammaproteobacteria bacterium (assembly GCA_958295465.1). Taxonomy (GTDB): domain Bacteria; phylum Pseudomonadota; class Gammaproteobacteria; order HK1; family HK1; genus HK1. Next base: position 2,802,970 of record OY282353.1, on the reverse strand, counting down.
AATACATCACCCCCTTCTCGACAACGCCGGATCGCATTGGCGATCTATCGCATAAGTTTCGAACGCGCCGCACGTGCGGCGCGCGGCGCCAACGATGAACCGAATGAGGAAACCCATCATGACTCTTGACACCATCAAGCCCTACCTCGGCAGCATTGACAAGCTGTCGAGTACCGCCAGGGACGACAAGGGAAGGGAGTACGTTCAACCGGCGCTCAAGAATCTCGGCTCCGTGGCCATCCCCTTGATTCGCGAGGTCATCGCGCCGGCATCGTTTCGGAACGCGGACCCGGAGATCACGGATATCCTGGATCTCGACGGCACCCGGCGGGTGCGTGCCGTGGCCAACAAGTTCAAGTATGGCGAGCGATCGCGAGGACTCCAGGTGCTTCGTTACTTCGGCGCCGGCGGATCGATGCCTCAAAACAGAACTGCGTTTGCGAGTGGGGATCGCCCCAGCGTCGCCTACGATCTCAACACGATCGTATTCGGCGACAGTGCGAATCATGGTAATCGCGTCCTTCCCGTCAAGGCCGCGGCACAGTATTCCGATGCAGTCTCAATCCAGCCGTACACCGACTGCGTCGATACCTCCTTCCACAACCGGGCGGCCGAAGACGGAACGCTGTTCGACGCCGAAGCCAAGAAGAACAGCTCGAACATCTTCGAGCGACATGTCTTGCTCCCGGGAACACTGCTCGTTCAGACAATTTCTTTCAATGGCCGAACGGCGCCACCGATCGCGATTGAGCATCTGTTGCTTGCCATTGGCTTGGCGGGCGCATACGGAGGCCAGACATCCGTCTATGGCGTGAACGTCCGCAACCACGTCGGCGGTATCTACGCCACCCGTTTCGAACGGGATGTTGCAAGCCCATACGTCGCGCTACGCAAGGTGCGGGAGCGTACAGGCGACAGGCCGGCTCTGGAAGACGTGCGAACGGCTCTGACCGGAGCTTTTTCCGATGCCATGCCAATACACGTCTCCGGGGGGGAAGTACATCAGCTTCAGATGCAGATGATCGAGGCGCTTGAAAGCAACGACGCTGAAATGCGCCAGCGCTATACCGAAGCCCAAGGCAGCATCGGCGAATTCTTCGATCACTGGTTTGCAGGGTTCGGATCGAAATAATGGAGGCCAACACCGCGACTCGTATCCGGGCGACGACTCTCACGCCCTTTCACTATCACAGCCTGGCCGTGCCTTCAGGCACGGCAACACTGGCCCCGTATCTGGCGGATCGTGCGATGAGCTACGCACTCGCCTCCGCCATGGGCGCTCTCGCAGCTTCGCCCGCCTTGCCGAAAAAGAACTACCTGCGCGACCTCCGCGCCTTTCCCTGGCTGGCGTCGATTTTCGAGGCCCATGCGCCACGGCTCATGCGCCCGCTCGGCAAACGGTTGAACCTTGATGCCGAAGGCGGGTATCAGAAACGAATCCATGACGCGACCGGCACCGGCAATCTGAAAACGTGGTTTTTCATTCAGGAAGTCCCGCCCGGTACGGTCTATCACGGCGCGATTTTCGGCCCCGATCCCTTCTTGCTGGCGGGAGGAATCGAGAATCGCGACGTGGGGCGGATCGTCGTTCGTATCGGTCGCCATCTCGGAGGAATACTGGCCCTGGACCGTTGCGAGTCCGATGACAACGACAAGGTGCGGCTCAACGCATGGACCGCGGATTTGACGGGGTACGACGTGGACAACGATCCGTTGATGAGAGTCGACGTCTACGCCTTGCACGATATCCAGATCACCGCTCCGATGCCGTTGAGCGCCGCTGCCGAGAGAGTCGGCGCCTGGCGCGAGCTGGGTCGTTGAAAGAGAGCCGTGAGCACACTCCCGGCATTTCGCGTAGCGCGACACTGCGTTCCAAGCGGACCGGAAGGCCTGTCGCCGCTTCAGGAAAGGATCCTTCACGATCCATCCCCGGTGAGGATCTTCTCCGCCCCTACCGGAGCCGGTAAAAGCTACGCGTTCCAGCGAGCCGTCGTCCAATACGGTAAACGCGTACTGTTCGTGGTGCCTACGCGACGGCTCGCCCAGAATCTGGCGCGATCCTTGATCGAAGATTCGGGACAACCGACGGATGAAGCGATGCGGAGGGTCGTTGTATGGACCTCCGACGAACGGGCGCGCCTCAAGGCGGAGAATCCGGAGATGAACGCTGGCAGGCTGCGCTTCCGGCAAATACGAGGTCTGGAATTGCCGGAAGGCGGTTGCATGATCATCGCAACACCGGAATCCGTTGCCTGGATGCTTTTGCGCCCGTCGTATCGTCCGCGTGGAGCCCCGGCGATCGATCTGTCCGATCTTGTCCGTTTCGACCATGTCGTCTTCGATGAATTCCACACGATTGGAGCGCGGGGCCTGGGCCTCGCCGCGGCGATCGTCCAGGTTGCCGCGAGGGCTTGCGGCAGCGCGCACGTGACGTTTCTCAGCGCCACACCGATCGACATCGAGACGCCGCTTGTAGCCTTCGACATTCCTGTCGAGTGCATTCAAGCCGCCTCCGAGCAAGTCGTCACCGGAGACGAAACTGCCACGGGTGACGCGCGCGCAGTTCACGGCGACGTCGATTACCGATTCGTCGAAAGCGGAACGATGTTGGATACGTTGCGCATGAACGAACGTGATGTGCGCGCCTGTCTGGACGGCGAGCGGCAGGTCGTCATCGTCTTCGACTCCTTGGGGGATCTCAATCGGGAAAAACAGGACCTCGCCGAGTGGTGCGAGGAGATGGGCGTACCTCGATCCGAGCGCCTTGCGCTCAATTCAATCGACGATTCCACCGCGACAGGGGACGACAACCTCTTCGACATCGGCTCACAGCGTGACCCGATGAGCTACAAGATATTGCTTGCGACATCGGCGGTGGAGATGGGCGTCACATTCCACGCCGGATTGATGGTCATGGATCCGGGTCATGACGCCGCCTCGTTCATGCAGCGGGCAGGCCGTGTGGCACGAGGAGATCAGCCGGGAGAAGTCATCGTCCGCACTAACGCACGAAGCGTCGGTCGGGCGCCCTGGCTGAGAACGTTGATGGAAGAACTTCCCGATGGTGGCTCATCCATCGAGATCGGCCACTTCACGAAGATTGTCCTGACCTCCGATCGAAAGAAATTCAACTGTTCGGGAGTCGATTTCTCGAACGATCCTCCAAGAACCTTCAGATCCATGCCACAAAGGGCGGTCTGGTGTGCTGCCGTCTTCTGGGCCGCGCTGGAGAGAGCAGGTCATCTGCGCCTGGGCCAGCGGAGAACCTTGGGGAGTTTCTCACCGCCCAAAGCCAAGTACGTATTGGCGCGCCTCAGGGAAATAGACGAATCGGGACTCGAATCAGCCGGAAAATGGACGAAGTCCTTCCTGCACGAAGCGCTACGTTTTCGAATCATCCTTCCGAGGATCAAGGTAGTGGATGCCACCGGAAACTGTCGTTCCGTGCCATGGAACATGTACGCATCGCACATTGATCTGCGTAACGCACCTTTCGTCATGAAAGACAATGGAGATATCGAACTACGACTCGATCGAAGACTCGACGAGGTGGTGCGAACCAGCGAGACGACACGGTGGACTCGGCACGTGGAGGCGTTGTTCCCTCACGAACACCAAGTCGTCTGGATCGGCGAGAGAGAACAAGACACTGCATGGCTTCGGGAGGCGAAGGTGGCTCTGAGATCGCCGCTCAGCGCCACCCAACAGAGAGCCCTTGAGGCCGCCTGCGTTCTGGTTCGATTGTCGAGGATCGTTCCGCTTGACGACGCCGGGAATGCAGGAACGGCAGGTGAAACCGTCATCCTTTGAGTTGCAGGAAACACCCGATGAAGATGAGCGACGAGAGATACGGCAACTGCATGGAATAGTCGGATGCAATACCCTCGGAGATCATTGAATTCTCCCGCTTGGTGGAAACGGAAGAACTGCACGGATTGCATTTTCAGCACATCTCATTATGTACGAGAAGGGCATGGTTCCATCTGAACCGGATCGACTACGCGCATCTTGACGAACGCATGGCCAACGGTACGGTCATGCATGAGACGAGCAGACCACGAGATCGATCCGTCGAAGGCTTGATAGGACTCGCACCGGATCGAATCGACTGGCAAAACCGGATCGTCGTGGAGGCGAAGGCCCGCTCCGGCGCAAAAACAGCCGTCTCCCGGCAGACGGCGTTCTACGCCTTGCTGCTTTGGGCATCCACCGGACAGCCGTGGCGAGCCCAAAACGACATCATCGAGGAGCGCCGTAGCCGACCGGTCGTCATCGATCGGGAAGTTGTTGATGAAATGCTCGATCTGGCGCACAAACTCGCGGCGTTGAACAGACAGTCCGATCCGCCGCCAGCGAAACGGAAAAAGCTGTGCACGTCCTGTTCGTATCGATTTTTGTGCGGGATGACTTGATGGAAACACTGTATCTCACCAAGGACGCCAAGCTGGCGAGAGAGGGATCCACGCTTCTCGTACGAATCCCGGACACACCGAAGCGGCGCATTCCAGTATCCGGTCTCAGGCACGTAGTGGTTACAGGTGAAGCTGGACTGACGACGCGACTCCTCAGTCTTTTCGGGAAAAGTGGTGTTCGCGTCACAGTTCTGGATTGGTACGGCAACGTTTCCGGAACCTTCGAGCCGGTGCGTTCCCCTGCTGCCGGCCGCGTGCGTCTCGCGCAGGCAGAACATGCACTGGATCCGGAAAAAGCGATGTTCCTGGCGCGCTCCTTTGTCGAGGGTGCTCTCGGCAATATGATCGTCAATCTGCGCTATCGATCCTATCGTGGCAATACGGAAGTCGATTTGTTCATCGACAAGATTCAGAAAATCAGGAAAGATCTTTCAAGGGCGCAATCTATAAACGAGTTGATGGGATTCGAAGGCAGTGCCAAGGGTTGGTACTACATGGCATGGCCCGTAATCGATACCAGGTTGGAGTTCGGACCTCGCAAACGGAGACCACCCAACAACAGAATCAACTGCCTCATATCCTGGTTCAACGGTCTGGCGTACACGATGACTCGAAATGAAATAGCGAAGACGCATCTGGATGACAGCATCTCTTTTCTGCACTCGCCAAGGGAGGCACGTCATTCCCTTGCGCTGGATTTGTCCGAAATCTTCAAGCCGGCAATATGCGACACATTGATCTTCGAGACTGTGCTTCGCAGTAGACTCCGGGAAGATTGGTTTCATCAAGAGAATGGCGTTTGCCGCCTTTCACAGGCAGGAAGACAGGCGACCCTGCAAGCGTGGGTATCGAAGACGGAAACGCGTGCGAACGACAAAAAATCCATGAGATCGTCGATTTTCGAGCAAGCGTTCGCACTCGAACGCCACATGCTCTCCCTGGCGCCATACCGGCCATGGTTGCGCAAGGTGTAATCATGTATGTACTTGTCGCTTACAACGTACAGGCGGAGAGAACAGAAAAATTCAGAAAGATTCTGTCCAAATACCTGATCCACGAGCAGAATTCCGTCTTCGCCGGTGATTTGCCCATGTCTGAACTCAAAAGACTGCGCGGAGAGATCTCCAAAGTCGCAACGGCCGATGACAGACTCATGGAGGTCATTTCCGAGAATCGTCATAACATATCGGTATCCATACTGCGAAAAAATGAATCCAATGGCGTTCTGGAAATGGAGGATCACGCGCACCATTTGCACGGAGCAGATATTCTTTGAGCTCTGATGTTACTACCCGCCTTGGTGGTGCATAATCGCTGGGAGCGCGTAGCCAAATATCCCCTGGATCCCACCATGATCATTGAATCCAGCAAGTTGTTCTGTCTGTATGATGTTGCTTTTCAGATGGTAATCGTTCCCCATGAGGGGTTAGGAGCAGTGGGAGCGGACCAAGCCGTTCACCAACGCCACGGGTAATCGTTCCCCATGAGGGGTTAGGAGCAGCGCTGGACGCTCGAACGCGCGGCGTGGGCGGGGCGTAATCGTTCCCCATGAGGGGTTAGGAGCAGGTCGTCGCGGTCGAGCAGCACCTCGACGTGGCTCGGTAATCGTTCCCCATGAGGGGTTAGGAGTTGTAGTTCTTGGTGCATTCGCGCCGAAGCAAGCCGGTAATCGTTCCCCATGAGGGGTTAGGAGTGGCCGTATGGCGCTCGGCTCGGCCGTTCACGCCGTGTAATCGTTCCCCATGAGGGGTTAGGAGTCGATCCGGGCGAGGGGAGGGCAGCGGATCGACTGACGTAATCGTTCCCCATGAGGGGTTAGGAGTACGTCAAAGGCTTTCAGGGCTGATGCTCAGAGCGAGTAATCGTTCCCCATGAGGGGTTAGGAGGCGACGGATCCGCCCTTCAACAAGGGCCGGGACTTCCGGTGATCGTTCCCCATGAGGGGTTAGTCTCTTACCACTGCTGTCCCACAAAGTGTGCGTGAAAGAGGACCTGAATCATCCTGTGATGTTATGATTGAGTTTGCGAAAGCAACCAAATCACAGGAGATCCAGGTCCATGGCCCACAATAATACCGTGTTGGCGCAATTTCTCAAGTTGGTGCCGAGACATGAATTCGAGAGGGATGCGGCGCAACACCACAAGGGGCGAAAGTTGCGCAAGATGACGCGCTGGAACCAGTTTGTGGCGATGTTCATGGCGCAGTTGTCGGGGCGGAGCAGCCTGCGCGACATCGTGGCCAATCTGGCTACGCATCCCCACAAGCTCTACCACCTGGGGGTCGGCAGCGTAACGAGGTCTTCGTTGGCCCGTGTGAACGAGGAACAACCGTACCGGCTCTATGAGAGGATGTTCGAGCGGGTGTTGGCGCGCTGTCAGAGGTCGGCGCCGGGTCATGGCTTTCGCTTCAAGAGCAAGCTGTACTCGTTGGATGCGTCCACCGTGGACTTGTGCTTGTCGATGTTTCCGTGGGCGAAGTTCAAGCAGACGAAGGGTGCGGTGAAGTTGCATGTGGGCATTGACCACGGAGGGTATCTGCCGACGTTTGTGCGCATCACCGACGGCAAGAGGTCGGACATTGAGGCGGCGAGAGTGTTGGAAGTGCCGAGAGGGAGCATTGTGGTGGCGGACCGTGCGTATGTGGACTTCGCGTGGCTCAAGCACCTGAATACACAGGGAATTTCTCTTGTCACCCGCATGAAGAAGGGGATCAGGTATGCGGTTCGGGAACGTCGTGCGGTGAAGCGAAGGCAGGGCCTCACCAGCGATCAAATCATCGTGTTGACGAGTACGCATGGTGCGAAGAGGTATCCTGGGGCGTTGCGCCGAATCGGATACCGGGACGCTGAGACGGGCAAACACTACGTCTTCTTGACGAACAACTTCGACTTGTCGGCGAAGACCATTGCGGACATTTACAAGGCAAGATGGCAGATAGAGTTGTTTTTCAAGTGGATCAAGCAACATCTGAAGGTGAAGAGTTTTGTCGGTACATCGCGCAATGCAGTATTGACGCAGCTCTGGATTGCGATGTGCGTATATCTGTTGCTTTCGTACATCAAGTTCGTCAACCGATCAAGTTGGAGTTTGTACGAGATTTTGCGGGTGCTCCAACTGAACCTGTTCGATCGTCGCCCAATGATGGATCTCCTGGAGACACAATCAACACCCCCAGACCCGCCGCCGCAACTCAGGCTGAAATTCACCTGAACTTTATGGGACAGCAGTGGTCACTTACCCGTGAAGTCTTCGACAAAACGACAAAGATTCTTCCGCCAACCGGTATTTGGTCCCGGCTATGCCGGGTTGGGAGAATGACGAGGGCGGAGTGACAGTGCCGGTGTGCCTGCCCGCGATCCTCGACATCGTGATCCACCTGTTCGTGAACGCGATGACGACGGTGTCCGCGATGGTGTTCCTCTACGGCCCGGACACGACGCTGGCCTCCGTCGCGGTGCTGAACATGGACGACGCGGGTGACGTCGCCCCTGCCGCGGCCATGGGGATGATGATCTTCTACACCGCGGTCTCGGTGCGCCTCGCGCATTTCCTCGTGGCGAAGTTCCTCCAACGCCGCACCCAGGCTTGGCGCAGGCGGTGATACGGACCATGGATGGTCCCCGGTTCAAGGATGCTCGTGTCCCTGGCCCAACGGGCACGCGGCAGGTGCCATAATCGGCCCATGCGCTTCTTCAACACCGAAGGGCCGGTGCGCCCGGACGAGCACTACGCCATCCAGTCGCTGGACCGGGTGGACGTGGAGGAACTGCTAGGCCTGATTCGGGCCAAGCGCTACTTCGTGCTGCACGCGCCGCGCCAGACCGGCAAGACCTCCGCGCTCATCGCTCTGCGCGACCTGCTCAACAGCGGCGAAGTGGGCCACTTCCGGTGCGTGAACGTGAACGTCGAACCCGCCCAGGTGGCACGCGATGATGTGGCGCGGGGCATTCGCGCCGTCCTCAGTGGCCTGGCCATGAACGCGCGGCGGCTGGGCGACGGCTACCCGGACGAGGTGTGGCCGGACGTCCTGGCGAAGGCGGGGCCGGAAGACGCCCTCAAGGAGCTGCTCGCCCGCTGGTGCGTGGCGAACCCGACGCCGCTGGTGCTGCTGGTCGACGAGATCGACTCGCTGGTCGGCGACACCCTGCTCTCAGTGCTGCGCCAGCTCCGCGCCGGCTACGAGCATCGTCCCGAAGGCTTCCCGCAGAGCGTGGTGCTATGCGGGGTGCGTGACATCCGCGACTACCGCATCCGATCGAGCACCGGCGAGGTCATCGCCGGCGGCAGCCCCTTCAACGTCGCGGCGAAGTCGCTTCGCATGGGCGACTTCACCGAAGCGGAGACGCACGCCCTGATGGCGCAGCACACGGAGGAGACCGGACAGCGCTTCTCGGCGGCGGCGCTGGATTCGGTGTGGACGCAGACCCGGGGCCAGCCGTGGCTGGTGAACGCGCTGTGCGCGGGGACGTGCTTCGACAACAAGGCGGGGCGGGACCGCTCGCGGACCATCGAAGTGGACGATATCTACGCGGCGCGCGAGGAGTTGATTCTCTCGCGGCGCACGCACCTGGACCAGTTGGCGCACAAGCTGGAGGAGGAACGGGTACGACGGGTCGTCGAGCCCATCCTGAGTGGCGGCGATGTGCGGCACCATGCCCGCGATCTGGAGTACGTGCGCGACCTGGGGCTGCTGGCGCCGGATTCGCCGCCGCGCATGGCGAACCCGATTTACCGGGAGGTGGTGCCGCGGGAGCTGGGCTACGTGTTGCAGGACAGCCTGGACGTGCGGGTGGCGTGGTACGTGGACGACGATGGTCGGCTGGACATGACGAAGCTGCTGACGGCGTTCCGCACCTTCTTCGGGGAGCACGCGGAGCACTGGCTCGACCATCTGGGGAAGTACCGGGAGGCCGGTCCGCAGCTCATCTTGCAGGCGTACTTGCAGCGGGTGGTGAACGGCGGCGGCCGCATCGAGCGGGAGTACGGGTTGGGGCGAGGCCGGACGGACCTGCTGGTGCTGTGGCCGCGGGAGGCGGGTCAGCCGTCGGACCTGTGGGAGCGGTTCGTGGTCGAGTGCAAGGTGTTGCGCGATTCGGACCGCAAGAGCCTCGCCGGCACGATCGAGGGCGGGGTGAAGCAGACGTTGGGGTACATGAAGAAGTGCGGTGCGGAGGAAGGGCATCTGGTGGTGATCGACCGCCGAACCGGCGCGGAGGAGCGCCGGCGCAGCGAGGACACGGAGGACCGCCAGGGCAGCGAGGGCGAGGCGGGTGGAAGCGAGGAGCGCCGGCAGGACGGCCGCGAGGTGGTCGTCTGGACGCTGTAGCGCATCGTCCACGCGGCGAGTGCGCCGCGCCGTGGCGAACTTGCTTCCATCTTCCCAGGAAACCCACCAACGGAATCATCCGGCCAAACCCCGGGGGTTCCAACGTAAAGAAAATAGAGACACGACAGCAGGCGTCAGCCGTTCGTTCCGCCCCCACCGCCCGGGTTGCGCGGCGGGCGCAGTGCGGCAAGGAGCTCCGCCTCGTCCTTGCAGGCGGACGCCGCCTCGAACACCGCATCCACCGACGATGCGGCGAACACCGGGTCGGCCAGGAACCCCGGCGAAACTTCCAACCTCCGCGAGAGCAGTATCCGGTGCGCCATCATCGCCAGAGTAGCCGCCCGGCCTTCCGTCCGGCCCTTGCGCTCGCCCTCCGCCAAGCCTTCCATCTTGCCTATCACCTTGCCCACTATCTTGCCTTCCTCCCGGCTCTGGCCGCGCAGGGAACGCAGCATCGGATCGTCGTCCGGTCCCGTCCCCTCCCGCGCCCCCAACACAGCCCCCACCCGCTCCAGCACCGCACACGTCCGCGCCGAACGCACCCGCTCGTTGAACGCCACGTGCAACTCCTCCGCACTCCACCCCGGAAACGCACGGCTCTCCGGCGACTCCCGGTACACGTCCCCCTCCAGCACGTGAATCGTCAGCCCCGCGCGCCGGCGCTTCGGTCGGCTCGCCGCCCGATAGTTCGGCACCTCCACCCACACCTCCGGGAACCCCCACGCCTCGTACAGCCGCAGCTTCCCCCGGTACACGTCCGTCGTGTGGTCCACCTCCAGCACCACGTCCGGCAAGTCGTGCTCCCCCACCTCCATCGCCACCGCCCCCGGCAACCGCGCCCGTCCGGGATGCAGGTACACCGACTGGTCCGCCTGCAGGATGCGCCACGCCAAGCCCCCCTCGTCACGCACCATCAGGTCCATCGAGCCGTAGCAGGTGATGGGCGAGCCGCGCACCTGGGCGATGCGCTCCACCAGACTCGGCAACGCGCCCCCCGGCTTCTCGTGGTAAGGGCTGTTGGGCTCGCAGACCCAGGCGGTCTCGGTGGCGCCGTCCCAGAACTCCAGCCGCCCGTCGTAGAGTTCGAGCGCCTCGCGGGGCAGGCGGACGGGCGTGCAGCCGGGGAACGCCAGCTCGGAGGCGGGCGGAACGTCCGTGCGCAGCATGCGCAGGTGTTGCGGCGTGCCGGCAGTGCCGGTTCCGGTGAAGTCGGTGTCGGCCATGAGGTCGTCCCGTGCCGGTGGAGAGTCGACAGAGTCGGACTTCGCAGCTTCCTGGTCAACTTCCACCGCATGGTGGGCACGACGATGGAGGAGGAACGTGCGCCGCGGGGCGTTTCGCCCGCGGCGGGCGGAGGCGAGCCGCGGGTCTCTCCCGGATCCGCCGGGAGCAGGTCGGGCCGCTCAACCGGCCGGGCGCCGCGCCGCGGACACGATCGAACATGCCCACCGACACCCGTGCGCAAGCGGCGTTCACATCCCCTCGATCATGCCACCTTGGCAGGATCTCCTGCACACCGCCTCCCAGCCGGGAAACTTCCCGGCGTGCTTCGCCATGGCGCATCCGGAAGTGATGGCGCTGCGCTTATGGCTCGGCGACGTGGGCGCAGCAGTGCGCGGCAAGTGCCATAATCGGTCCATGCGCTTCTTCAACACCGAAGGGCCGGTGCGCCCGGACAACCACTACGCCATCCCGCCCCTGGACCGGATGGACGTCGATGAACTCCTGGACCTGATTCGGACCAAGCGCTACTTCGTGCTGCACGCGCCGCGCCAGACGGGCAAGACCTCCGCCCTCATCGCCCTGCGCGACCTGCTCAACAGCGGCGAAACGGGCGACTTCCGGTGCGTGGACGTGAACGTCGAGGTCGGCCAGGTAGCGCGCGACGACGTGGCGGAGGGCATGCGCGCCGTCCTGAGCAGCCTGGCCATGAGCGCCGAGCTACTCGGCGACGACTATCTGGAAGGCGTCTGGCCGGACACGCTCGTCAGGGCGGGCGCCAACAATGCCTTGCGGCAGGTGCTCGCCCGCTGGTGCGTGGCGAACCCGACGCCGCTGGTGCTGCTGGTCGACGAGATCGACTCGCTGGTCGGCGACACCCTGCTCTCGGTGCTGCGCCAGCTCCGCGCCGGCTACCAGCAACGCCCCGGGGGCTTCCCGCAGAGCGTGGTGCTGTGCGGCGTGCGCGACATCCGCGACTACCGCATCCGGTCGAGCACCGGCGAGGTCATCGCCGACGGCAGTCCGTTCAACGTCGCGGCGAAGTCGCTTCGCATGGGCGATTTCACCGAAGCGGAGACGCGGGCGCTGATGGCGCAGCACACGGAGGAGACCGGCCAGCGCTTCTCGTCGTCGGCGCAGGAGGCGGTATGGACGCAGACGCAGGGCCAGCCGTGGCTGGTGAACGCGCTGTGTGCGGGGGCGTGCTTCGACAACAAGGCGGGGCGGGACCGCTCGCGGACCATCGAAGTGGACGACGTCTACACGGCGCGGGAGGAGCTCATCCTCTCGCGGCGCACGCACCTGGACCAGTTGGCGCACAAGCTGGAGGAGGCGCGGGTCCGGCGGGTCGTCGAGCCCATCCTGAGCGGCGGCGAGGCGCAGCACCAGGTTCGGGATCTCGAATACCTCCGCGACCTGGGTCTCATCGACGGCGGCGAGCCGCCGCGCATGGCGAACCCGATCTATGCGGAGATGGTGCCGCGGGAGCTGGGCTACATCCTGCAAAGCAGCCTGGACGTACAGGTGGCGTGGTACGTGGACGACGATGGCCGTCTGGACATGGACAAGCTGCTGACGGCGTTCCGCACCTTCTTCGGGGAGCATTCCGGGCACTGGCTGGGGCGCTTCGGCGAGTACCCCGAGGCGGGGCCGCAGCTCATCTTGCAGGCGTACCTGCACCGGGTGGTGAACGGCGGCGGCCGCATCGAACGGGAGTACGGGTTGGGGCGAGGCCGGACGGACCTGCTGGTGCTGTGGCCGCGGGAGGCGGGGCAGCCGTCGGATCTGTGGGTGCGGTTCGTGGTCGAGTGCAAGGTGCTGCGCGACTCGGACCGCAAGAGCCTCGGGGGCACGATCGAGCAGGGCGTGAAGCAGACGTTGGGGTACATGAAGAAGTGCGGGGCGGAGGAAGGGCATCTGGTGGTGATCGACCGCCGCGCCGGCGCGGAGGAGCGCCGGCGTAGCGAGGGCACGGAGGACCGCCGGGGCAGCGAGGGCGAGGCGGGTGGAAGCGAGGAGCGCCGGCAGGACGGCCGCAAGGTGGTCGTCTGGACGCTGTAGCGCATCTGCTTCTCGAGATGCCCCTGCAGGAGCCTTGGCGGGGTGGGGGCGGTGGAACGTTTCGACTTCGCCATCCCTCTCGAACCGCATCCGTGACCCTCGGCCTTCGATCATCCATGCGCCCGCGGCGATGAGCAGCCCCTCGATCGCCGCCCACTCCACGGTGCCGGACACCGGATCACGAAGGACGGCGGCAGCTTCTCACACTCCCGGCGCAGGCCGATAATCCGCTCCCTCGTCTCGCCTGATTCACGGTCGCCGTGACATCCGAATCCCTCCCCGCGACAACGCCGGATCCGCGCCGGCGACAGCTCGTCGTCGCCACTGTCGCGCTCGCGGTCGCGAGCTTCAGTCACGGGCTCACCATGCCCCTGCTCTCGCTGGTGCTCAGCCACCAGGGGGTCGACGAGACCCTCATCGGGCTCAACACGGGCGCCTACTTCATTGCGGTCTTCGCGGTCGCACCGCTCGCCTCGCGGCTGCTGCGGGTCCGCGGCCCCGCCCCCCTGATGCTGGCGTCGATACTCGCGGAGGCGGTGCTGCTCGCACTGCTTCGCGCCTTCCCCGACGTGTGGCTCTGGTTCCCGTTGCGCTTCGCGCTCGGGATGGCGGCAAGCTTCCTGTGGATTGCCGGCGAGGCATGGGTGAACCATGCGGCAGCCGAAACGTACCGGGGCCGCATCGTCGCGATCTTCGGCATCGTGGTTTCCGCCGGCTTCGCGCTCGGTCCGATGATCCTGTCGATGACCGGCACCGGCGGCTGGGCACCGTTCCTGGTCACCATCGCCCTGTTGCTGGTCGCCGCGGCAGTGCTCGCCAGCGCCCTCGGCTCGGCCCCGAAGCTCAGGGGCAAGGCCTCCGGGCCGCTCGCGCGCTACGTGCTGATCGCGCCGGTGGCGATGTTCGGGTACTTCGTGTTCGCGGCCGGCGACGCGCTGCTGCTGGCCTTCCTCCCGATCTACGCGGTGGAACTCGGTGTCGGCGAGGTCGACGCGATTCGGCTGCTCACGGTGCTCGCGGTCGGCAGCATGGCGTTGCAGTACCCGATCGGGTGGCTGGCGGACCGCGTGAGCAATTACGCGATCGTCGCCGTCATCGGGACCGCACTGCTCGCGGGCTCGGCCGCCCTCCCGTGGGCGCTTCCTCAAACCGCCATCAGCGTGGTGTTCATGTTCTTCTACGGCGGCGCGCTCGGCGGGCTCTATACGATGTCTCTGGTGCTCCTGGGCCGGCAGTTCAAGGGCGCCGATCTGAGCGCCGCATCCGCGATGCTCAGTGTCATGTTCTGCATCGGCGGGTTCATCTGGCCATCGCTCGGCGGCGCCGCCATGGACCGGTTCGGCGACAGCGCAATGCCCGTTGCACTGATTACCGCCTACGCGATGTTCCTGCTGATCGTGGCCGCGGCCTGGCTTCACGGCCCTCCATCGAGGGGCCGGACCTGAGGGGGAGCCGAAACGCCCGACACGGCTGCCGGGCGGCGATGGACCCATCACGGGTCCGGGATCCGGGGAACGGCGGGTGACGAGGGCCGGCGCGGCCCCCGCCACCATTCGGATGCACTACGCGGACTTGAGCTGGTCGCCGATCGGCAGGGTCCGGATCCGCTTGCCGGTGGCGTCGTGGATCGCGTTCACCAGGGCCGGTGCGTACGGCGGCACTCCGGGCTCTCCCACGCCGCACGGGCGCAGGTGCACGAAGTCCTCCACGATGTGCACCCGCACGTCGAGCGGCGCATTGTTCATGCGCGTGATCGGGTAGTCGTGGAAGTTGCTCTGCACCACCGCGCCCTTGCTGGTGGTGATCTTGCCGAACTGCGCGACGCTGTTGCCGTAGATGGCCGCGCCCTCGATCTGCTTGCGCACCCCTTCCGGGTTCACGTAGCGGCCGCAGTCGATGGCGGTGTCCACCTGCGGGATGCGGAACGTCCCGTCGTCGTGGACGACCACGTGTACCGCGGTGGCCACGTAGCTGTGGAAGGAGCGGTGCACCGCCAGGCCGAGGCCGTGTCCCCTGGGGAGCGTCTTGCCGTAGCCCGACTTCGCGGCAACCGTGCGGAGCACGTTCGAGAGGCGCTTGGGCATGATCGGCCAGTCCTCGACCGGGTCGCCGTAGTTCCAGTGCTCCAGGACGCCGTCCTCGGTGAGGTCCATGACCTCCGCATCGCCGATCAGCTCCAGCAGGAACTCGACCGGATCGCGGCCCGCGGCCGCCGCCAGCTCGTTCGCGAAGCAGTTCATCGCGAAGGCGTGCTGGATGTTGTTGACCGAGCGATACCAGCCCACCCGGATCATGGCGTCGGCTTCGCCGTTCTCGATGCGCAGGTTCGGCACCTCGTTGTAGGGGGTGTCGATGAGGCCGAGCCCGTACTCGATGGCATGGCCGGTCTTCGCCGCCGGCGCCCACAGGGCGATGAGCGACGGCCAGGCGCCGGTGTGGTGCCATGCGGTGACCTTGCCCGAGGCGTCCAGCCCCGCCTTGAGCCCGTGGGCGCTCGCGGCGTGGTAGTAGCCGTTGCGGATCTCGTCCTCGCGGGTCCACTGCACCCGCACCGGAGCGCCGACCATCTTCGAGAGGATGGCCGCTTCGCAGGCGAAGTCGGGCTTGGACTTGCGGCCGAACCCGCCGCCGAGCAGCGTCACCTGGCATTCGACGTCGGTCTTCTCGATCCCGAGCGCCTTCGCGACGTACTGCCGGGTTTCGTTGGGCGACTGGGTGGAGGTGATGATCCTGACCGGCCTCACGTTGGCGTCGACGAGGGCCGCGGGGGGCTCCATCGGGGTATGGATGAAGTACGGAACGAAGTACTCCGCCTCCAGCACCTCGTCGGCCGCCGTGAACGCTTCATCGACGTTGCCGCGGTCGCGGATGACGTGGCCGCCGGCGCGGGCCGCGGCGCGGAGCCGGTCGTCGTAGGTGCCGGAGTCGTGGGCGGTGTTCGGGCCGTCGTCCCACTCGATCCGGAGCTTCTTGCGGCCTTCGAGCACCGACCAGGTGTTGGTCCCGACCACCGCGACGCCGCCCAGCGCGTGGAACTCCGCGGGGGCGTCGTCGGGAAGGGCCGGGATCTCCACCACCTGCTCCACGCCCTGGACCTCGAGCGCCTCGGTGGCGTCGAACGACTTCACCTTGCCGCGATAGACCGGCGAACGCGCCACCACCGCGATCTTCATGCCGGGGATGGTGGCGTCGGCGCCGAAGTTGGCGCCCCCGGTGCTCATGTCGTAGTTGTCGACCACCGGCATGTCACGGCCGATGTACTTCCACTGCGACGGGTCCTTGAGCTTCGGCGCGCCGTCGCCGTCCGGCACCTTGACGTCGGCGGCGGCGTCCACCACCTCGCCGAAGTCGAAGGATCGGCCGGTGGCGGTATGGTAGAGCCGGTGATGCTTCGCATAGACCTCGCCCGCATCGACGCCCCACTTCTTCGCCGCCGCCTGCTCCAGCACGTAGCGGCCGGCCGCCCCGAGCTCGCGCATGACGTCGAGGTGGTGGCGGGTGCTGCGGGAGCCGTCGGTGTTCTGGCCGTCCTTGCCGGCCGGGTCGTACTTCGTCTCGTCGCCCGGCGCCTGCCAGATCGCCACCCGATGCCAGTCCGCCTCCATCTCGTCGGCCAGGATCATCGGGATTCCGGTGCGCACGCCCTGGCCCATCTCGGAACGGCTGCAGGTGATGGTCACCGCGCCGTCGTCCGAGATCGCGACGAACAGGTTGGGCTGGACCGACTGGCCGGTGGCCTGAGCCTGGGCCTGGACCGCCGCGATCATCGACCCTGGAACGACGTGGGCGCCGAGGACCAGGGCGCCGGTGGCGCCGGTGTGCTTCAGGAAGTCACGCCGGCTGATGTTCTGTACGCCTGCCATGTCACGCCTCCTGCGCGGCCGTGCGGACCGCGGCGAAGATTCGTTGGTAGGTGCCGCAACGGCAGATGTTCCCGGCCATCCCGGAGACGATCTCGTCGTCGCTCGGGTCGGGGTTCCGGTCGAGCAGGGCCGCGGCCGACATGATCTGCCCGGACTGGCAGTAGCCGCACTGGGGCACGTTGTGCGCGCGCCACGCCCGCTGCACGGGGTGGTTGCCGTTCGGGTCGAGCCCCTCGATGGTGGTCACCTCCTTCCCGTCGGCAACCGACACCGGGGTCACGCAGCTCCGCACCGCGTCTCCGCCGACGTGCATCGTGCAGGCGCCGCACAGCGCCATGCCGCAGCCGAATTTGGAGCCGGTGAGCCCGAGCTCGTCGCGGACGTACCAGAGCAGTGGCATGTTCGGGTCGCCGTGAAACTGGCGACTGATGCCGTTGATCTTCATCGCAATCATCGAATTCCTCCTGATGTTGGTGTACTGCGGTCGGATCAGCCGTGGACCGCGGCCGTGCCCCGAGGCGCCACCGGGCGGCGGCACCCATTGCGGCCGTACGCATCACGGCCCCGAATTCACAAGCTGGCCCCGGATCCGGGGTCTGCCCTCCGGCCGCCAGAGAGTGCAGGCGGCAACCGCACACCCCGCGCCTGACGCAGCCGGTGTCCGCCGGCGCCGGTGATCATGCGTCCGGAAACGACGCCTGCCATCGGCGGTCATCGGCGGGACTCGATACCGGATTCGACGAAGCAGCCCGCCAGGAAGATCCGGACGCAACCGGCGCCTTGCGGTGAGGATTGCTGCCCAAGGCTTCCCGTTCAGCCCCGCATCCGCTTCCCTTCCGGATCGACGGGTGGGCGTTCGAGCCGGCGCGCGGGCCGGGGGCTGCCGATCACCTCGACATCATACGCCGCGTTGGAAGCGACCGCGTCGCCGCGGACGTATCCCAGCGCAAGGGTCTTGCCGACGCAGTGGCCGTAGCCGGCCGACGTCAGGTAGCCCACGCACTCGCCGTCGCGCAGCACCGGCTCCCCGCCCCAGGGATCGGCATCGGCGGCGTCGATCTCGAACAGCACCAGACGTTCTTCCGGCTCGCGCCCGGCGGCCCGCAACGCGGCTTCGCGCCCGACGAACTTCTTCTTGTCGAGCTTGACGAACCGACCGAGCCCGGCCTGGAACGGGTCGTAGTCCGGCGACAGCTCCCGCCCCCATCCCGCGAACCCCTTCTCCAGGCGCAACGAGCCCAGGGCCCGCATCCCCGCGTGGCGAAGCCCGAGATCGGCGCCCGCCTCGCGCAGCGCGAGCAGCAGCGGAATCTGGTGCTCGGCAGGCAGGTACAGCTCGTAGCCGAGCTCGCCGGAGTACGAGATCCGCAGCACGATGACCTCCGGAGCCGGGCCGAGCTGCATCCGGGCGCCGGTGAAGAAGGGCAACGCGCGGTTCGAGACGTCGCGGTCGGCGAGCCGTTCGAGCAGGGCGCGGGCCTGCGGTCCGGCGATCGCGAAGCCGGCGAGCCGGGTCATCATGGATTCGAGGGTGACGCCTTGCGCCGGCAGGAACCGTTCCCACCACCGCAGGTGGAAACGCTCGGTGCTGCCGGCGCCGACGAGGAAGTATTCCTCCGGACCGAGCCGGGCGACGCTGAAGTCCCCGATGAGGCGCCCGGCCTCGTTCAGCATCGGCGTCAGCACGATGCGTCCGTCCTCGGCCGGCATGCGGTTGGCCATGATCCGGTCCAGCCACTCGCCCGCCCGCGGCCCGCGCACCGAGTACTTGCCGTAGATGGAGGTCTCGAACAGCCCCAGGGACGCCCGCACCGCCCGCGCCTCCTCCCCCACCGGACCGAACCAGTTCGGACGCCGGAAGGTCAACTCGTCTCGCGCTTCCCCGCCGGCCGGCGCGAACCACAGCGGATACTCGTAGCCCCAGCTCGCCCCGAACACCGCGCCCGCCTCCTTCAGCAGGGGATGGATCGGCGTGGTGCGCACCGGGCGCCCCGCCTCCCGCTCCTCATAGGGGTAATGGGTCCGGAAGCGGGTGGAGTACATGTCCGCGGTGCGCGCCATGGTGTACGCGCGCCCGGCCCACTCGCCGTACCGGGTCACGTCCCACATGAAGAAGTCCAGGCCCGGGTCGCCGTTCGTCATCCACTCGGTGAGCACCTTCCCGACCGCCGCGGCCTGGCTGAACGCGGTCATCACTCCGCACGCGCACCAGTAGTTGCGCAGCCCCGGATACGGCCCGACCAGCGGGTTGAGGTCCGGGGAGAAGATCATCGGGCCGTTGACCACCCGCCTGATCCCCGCCCGCCCGAGCACCGGCACGCTCTCCACCGCCTGCGCCATGTTGTGCTCCATGCGCGCGAGGTCGTCGGGCAGCAGCTCGTGGCCGAAATCCCGCGGGGTCCCCTCCACCGCCCAATGCGTGCAGGGCGATTCGTACACCCCGAGCAGCAGGCCCTGGCCTTCCTGGCGCATGTAGAACTCCGCGTCGGCGTCGTTCATGAGCGGAAGCTCGCGTTCCATCGCCTCGATCTCCGGAATCGGTTCGGTGACGAGGTAATGGTGCTCGACGGGCATCAGGGGCAGCCGGATCCCTGCCAGCGCTCCCACTTCGCGCGCCCACAGCCCGGCCGCATTCACCACGTGCTCGGCGACGACGGTGCCCTGCTCCGTCACCACCTCCCAGGCACCGTCGCGGCGCGGATTGGTCTCCAGCACCGGGCAGTGGCGCACGATCTCCGCGCCACGATCACGCGCGCCCTTCGCGAACGCATGGGTGACGCCGCTCGGATCGACGTGCCCGCGGTCCGCGTCGTACAGCACGCCCTTCACGCCGGACGGATCGAGGATCGGTACGAGCGCCCTGGCTTCCGCCTCGTCGAGCCACCGCGGCGCGAAGCCCACCCGGCGCGCCTTCGAGCGGAACAGCTCGAGCTCCTCCATGCGCCGCCCGGTGCGTGCGAGCATCGCTCCGCCCACGTGATGGAAGCCGCACGACTGGCCGGTCTCCGCTTCGAGCTTCGGATAGAGCTCGAACGAGTACTTGTGCAGCCAGGTCATCGTCGCGTTCGCCGCGAGCGCGCCGGTTCCGCCCGCCGCGTGCCAGGTCGACCCCGACGTCAGCTCGCTGCGTTCGATGAGCAGGCAGTCGGTCCAGCCCGCGCCCGCCAAGTGGTAAAGCACGCTGCAACCGGTGACGCCGCCGCCGATGACGACGACTCGCGCATGGGTTCTCATGCGGCCGTTACCCGAACCCCGGCCCGGACCCTGCCCGGCGCCCGGATGACCGCGGTCTTCCCTTCCGGTCGCATCGCTCACTCCCTCTGAATCGACCACCGGACGGTGTAGCGGGCGGCGTCTCGCCGCTCCGATGCTCCGCCTCGGGTTGACTGATGCCTCCATTCTTCGATGTTTCCTGCCGTTGCGCCAGTCCCGCCACGGGATGCGCTACCATGCGATGAAGGCGGCGGTCGCCCGCATCGATCCCGGGTGCCCCTACCCCGCGAGGTCCAGGCAGCGTGGACCGGCCGTCCGAATTCGGCACGAACCGGCATGACGGACAGGACGAAGACCCTCATCGCATTCGATTTCGGCGAGAAGCGGATCGGGATCGCGATTGGACAGACCGTGACCCGCACCGCGACCCCGCTCGAGACGGTTCCGGCCCGGGGGACGAAGCCGGACTGGAACGCCATCGACCGGCTCATCGACACCTGGAAACCCGACGCTCTGGTGGTCGGGCTGCCGCTCAACATGGACGGCACCGACCAGGGGATCACCGTCCGGGCGCGCCGGTTCGCGAACCGTCTGCACGCACGCTCGGGACTGCCGGTCCACCTCGCCGACGAGCGGCTCTCCACCCGCGAAGCCTGGACCCGCCTCATCGAGAGCGGATCGCGCCGCGACGGCCCCGATCCGGTCGCGGCGCAGATCATTCTGGAGGGATGGTTCGCCGAGCGCGATCGATCCGAAGGGCTCGCCGGAGGTTGATTCGACGCGACGCCGCTGCGCCTCGCGGCCCGCCCTGTCATGCAGGGCTTCCGGCGCACTCGACGAACGACTCGGCGTACGCGGCAACGCGCGCCGCGGCGTCCGGCGCGTGGCAATCGACCCGGACCGCGGCCCGATCCGAGCGCAGCCACGTGAGCTGGCGCCGCGCGAGCTGGCGCGTCGCGGCAATCGCCTGCGCGGTCATCTCCTCGCGCGTGCATCGCCCCGCGAGGTGCGCCCACACCTGCCGGTAGCCGACCAGGCGCATCGAGGCGCTCTGTTCCGTCAGATGCCAGCGTCGTTTCAACTCGACGACCTCGCCGACCAGGCCGGCGTCGAGCATCCGCAGAAACCGGGCTGCGACGTCCCGGTGGAGTGTCTCTCGATCTGCCGGCTCGATTACGATGCGGCACACCGGCCCGGCGAGGCCGCCGCGACGCCCGCGGGCGAGCAGCGCCGACATCGGCCGGCCGGTGAGCGCATGCACCTCCAGCGCCCGCTGGATGCGTTGCGGATCGTTCGGATGGATACGGCGCGCCGACGCCGGATCGATGCCGGCAAGCCGCGCGTGCATCGCCGGCCACCCCGCGCGCGCCGCCTCACGCTCGATCCCGGCCCGCACCGCGGGGTTCGCCGGCGGCAGCACCGCGAGACCCTTCTCCAGCGCCCGAAAGTACAGTCCCGTGCCGCCGATGAGGAGCGGCACCCGGCCCGAAGCCCGGATGTCCGCGATCGCGCCCATCGCGTCGTCGCGGAACTCGGCCGCCGAGTAGCGCTCGTCCGGGTCCCGGATGTCGATGAGTCGATGCGGCGCTCGGGCCAGCACCTCGCGGGCGGGCTTGCCCGTGCCCAGGTCCAGGTGCCGGAACACCAGCGCGGAGTCGACACTCACGATCTCGTAGGGACCGCGCTCGGCGAGCGCCGCCGCAATCCCGGTCTTGCCGGCCGCGGTGGGTCCCATCAGGAAAATGACGGGGCCGGCGCCGTGATCCGCATCGGCCTCCCGATCGAGATCGCTCGCCCCGATATCGCCGGGCCTAGCGTTCACGGGGTTGGTCCGTGGGGTGGAGCTTCAGTGTCCGCGGGCATTCGTATTGCCACGTCCGCGGGCGCCGCATGCCGCGACGAGCCGCATCCGGTCATCGCCGCGCCGCGTCGGCGAACAAGTGGCGCAGCATCGCCTCGTCGATGGCGACCACCCCGGCGCTGAGCCGATCCCCGACCGCCGCGTCGATGACGTCGTCGGTGTCGCCATCGAAGGGGCTCGACTCCGCGAGCGCTGCGAGTGCATCGACGAGCGTCGCCACCGGACCGGACGTTTTCGCCCAGCCGGCGACGGCATGGAGCAGTCTGTCCGGCGCGACTCCCGCGAGGCACGCGGGGATCGCCCGAAGCGTGATCGAACCGGGCGCACCGCGGCGGATTTCCACCCCCAGCGACCGGAGCGATGCGCTCGCCTCGTCCACCGCGTCGGCGACGACCTCGGGCGCTGCCTGCGTATGGGGAATCAACAGCGGCCGCGACACCGGGGCGGACGCCCGCGCGGCTTCATCGAGCCGATCGCGGACCAGCGCCCGGCGCCCGGCGCAGAGATCGATCAGCAGAAGCGCCCCGCGGCCTTCGACGAGCACGTGGTCGCCGAGGCGTACCCGCCCGGGGGCTGCGCCGGACCCCGCGGCGCGGGAGAGCGACGACAGCGCTGCGTACGCGGCGAGATGATCGCGGACCTGGCCTGCGCCGGGGCGCGCGCCACCGCCCGGGTGATGGGTCGGATAAGACATTGACGCGCCGCCGCCTGTCCCCGGTGCGGCAGTGCCGGTCCCAGGCACGGCGGTTCCCGTCACCGGTGTTGCAGCCTCCGGCCCCGGCGCAGTGATTCCGGGAGACGGCGGGCCGGCATCGAGCGCCAGGGCGGTGGCCTCCGGGGACGCCTCCGAGCTGAACCCGCCCAGCACCCGCGCGATCGCGTGGCGGACGAAGTCATGGACGTGGCGGGGCTCGCGGAAGCGGACTTCGTGCTTGGTCGGATGCACGTTGACGTCGACCGCGGCCGGATCGATGCCGAGGTGGAGCACGAACGCCGGATGGCCTGCGCTCGCGAGGGTGTCGCCGAACCCGACCCGGACCGCGTGTCGCACGACGTCGTTGCGCACGCTGCGTCCGTTCACGAAGAGGAACTGAAGGTCCGGGCGGGACCGCGCCGCGCCCGGCGGAGCCAGGAATCCATGTATCGAAAAATCGCCCGCGTCGAAGGAGAGCTCCAGCGTGCCCGCCGCGAACTCCTCGCCCAGCAGGCGCGAGAGTCGGCGCGCGGGCTCCATCCGGCGGGTCGCCTCCAGCACCCGGCGGGCATCGTGGTGGAGCGTGAACGAGACGTCGGGGCGCGCGAGGGCGAGGCGGCGCACCGCATCCTCGACGTGGCGGAGCTCGGTGCGGGGGGTACGCAGGAACTTGCGGCGGGCCGGGACGTTGAAGAACAGATCGCGCACCTCCACCGAGGTCCCGATCTTCGACGCCGCAGGCTCCACCGCCGACACCACCCCGCCGTCGACGCGCACCCGCGCGCCGGTGGCCGCGTCCCGCGGCCGGCTCTCCAGGACGAGCCTCGACACCGAGGCGATGCTCGGCAGCGCTTCTCCGCGAAATCCCATGCTCGCGATGCGGTCGAGATCGTCGAGGCTCGCGATCTTGCTGGTCGCGTGGCGCGACAGCGCCAGTACGAGCTCCCCGGAGGGGATCCCGAACCCGTCGTCGCGCACCCGGATCAGGCGGGCCCCGCCGACTTCGAGCTCGATGGCGATCGTCTTCGCATCCGCATCGAGGGCGTTCTCCACGAGCTCCTTGACCACGGACGCGGGGCGCTCCACGACCTCTCCTGCCGCGATCTGGTTCGCCAGCACCCCCGACAGGGTCCTGATCGGAGCCGGCGCCGCGGGTTCATTCATCGCAGTCGATCACCCCCATCCCGGCGTCGCCGACGTCAAGCTCCACCGCCGTTCCCGGTGGTCTCGAATTCCGCCACCGATTCGACGTGGCTCGTATGCGGAAACATGTCCACGAGCCCGGCGCGGGTCAGGTGGTAGCCGTGCACGTGAACCAGCCGCGCGGCGTCACGGGCCAGCGTGTCGGGACTGCACGAGACGTACACGATGCGCGACGCGCGCGCGAGGCGGACGTGCTCGACCACCACTTCGGCCCCGGACCTCGGCGGGTCGATGAGCAGCTTGTCCCATCCGCGGCCCAGCCAGTCCCGCACCACCGCCTCGTCGCCGAGATCCGCGCGATGGAACGCTGCGGGCAGCGCGTTGCCGGCCGCGTTGGCACGCGCGCGATCGACCATGTCCGTCCCGGCCTCCAACCCGGTCACCGCCGCCCCGCGGGCCGCGAGCGGCAGGCTGAAGTTGCCGAGCCCGCAATAAGCGTCGAGCACCTTCTCTCCCGGAGCGGGATCGACCATCGACACCACCCGCCGCACCAGCGCGCGGTTCACCTCGGCATTGACCTGGACGAAGTCGAGCGGAGAGAAGGACAGGCGAATCGCGCCGCCGTCGAGGGAGTAATGCAGATCCGACGGCGGATCGACGAACGGGCGGGCGCTGTCCGTCCCGCCCGGCTGCAGCCAGATCCCGACTCCGTGCCGGACCGCGAACGCCTCGATCGCCTCGAGGTCGTCCACCGAGAGCGGATCCAGATGGCGGATGACGAGGACGGCGCTGCCTTCCCCTGCCGCGACCTCGACCTGGGGGATCCTCGCCCTGGCTTGCAACGAGCCCAGGAACTCGCGCAACGGCATGACCAGCGGACCGAGGGGCTCCGCCAGCACCTCGCAGTCGGTCACGTCCGCGATCCGGTTGGGAAACCGCTCGCGAAACCCTGCCAGCGCCCCGTACCGGCCGGCGACGTAACGCACCCCGAGCCGCGCCTTGCGGCGGTACCGCCAGGGCGAGCCGGCCAGTGGAGGCATGACCTCGCGTGGAGAGACGTTGCCGGCGGTGGAAAGCGCCGCGAGCAGGATCCGCTGCTTGTGGATCAACTGTGCTTCGCAGGACAGGTGCTGGAGGCTGCATCCGCCGCAACGCTGGTAGAACCGGCACCTCGGCTCGACCCGGTCCGGGGACGGCTCGACGACCTCCTGCACCACCGCCTCGTCGAAGTTCCGGCGCCTTCTCACGCGCCGGCAGACGACCTCTTCGCCGGGAAGCGCACCATGGACGAACGTGGTCTTCCCGTCCGCGCGGCCGGCCCCCCGTCCCTTGGGGTCGAGGTCGTGGATGTGCACGGTATGGGTTCGAGGCGTGGCGGCGCCGGGCGGCTTCAGCATCGCGGTCCCGGGATCAGGGCGATCCCCACGCCTGGAGAAACTCCCCGAGATGGTCGCGCGCGTCGTCTCTCAGCGCGTCCCGCACGACCTCGCATTCGCGCTCGTAGGCGTCCCGCGAGAGCCGCCCGCGCATCAGCTCGCAGCGGAGATGGACGAGAAACGTGTTCAGCGCATCGATTTCGCAGTACGCCCGGATTCGCTCGGCGTCGCCGGCCACGTGTGCATCCCACACCCCGGCGCCGTCCATCCCGAGCTTCCCCGGAAAGCCCAGCATCTGCGCGATCTCGTCGAGCGGGGCGAATGCGCGGGTCTGGTAGCCGGCGAGCACGTCCATGAGATCGGTATGCCGCGCGTGAAACCGGTTGAGGTAGTTGTTCCAGCGAAAGCTCTGCTCGTCGTCGCCGGACTCCCAGTAGCGCGGGGCGCTCACCCCGTGCAGCAACGCCCGGTAGTGCAGGACCGGGAGGTCGAAGCCGCCGCCGTTCCACGATACGAGATTGGGCGAGTACCGCTCGATCCCGCCGAAGAACCGCTCCACCAGCTCGGCTTCCGAAGATTCGGCGCCGCCCAGGGCCCATACCCGGAAGCGCTCTCCGGCTCGCAGGACTACCGCGATCGCCACGATCCGGTTCAGGTGGTGGCGCATCAGATCCGTCCCCGACGCCTGCTGCCGGCGCTGCCGCATGACCCGCGCGACATCGGTGTCGTCCAGCCCGTCGAGCGCGAGCAGCCGGCGGCCCGAGTCGACGTCGGGCACCGTCTCGATGTCGAACGCGAGGACGTTCACCCGAGGCGCTCGATACGGCGGTGGCCGCGGAGCACTTCTCGCAGCCGCACCAGATCGTCCCACCCCTTGCGCTTCTCCAGGGGACTGCGCAGGAAGTAGGCAGGGTGGTACATCACCAGCACCGGAAGGCGGTCTTCTCCGTACCGGAACGTGCGGCCGCGTAGATGTCCGATCGCCTTGGTCGTCGACAGCAGAGACTGGGCCGCCACCCTGCCGGTCGCGACCAGCAGGCGGGGAGCGACCGCCTCGATCTGGCGCTTGAGATACGACGAGCAGGCGGTGATCTCGTCGGCGTGGGGGTCGCGGTTGCGCGGCGGCCGGCACTTGACGATGTTGGCGATGTATACGTCGCCGCGCCCGAGGCCGATGGCGGCCAGCATCGCGTCGAGCAGCTTGCCGGCCCGGCCGACGAACGGCTCCCCCTGGGCGTCCTCCTCCGCTCCCGGGGCCTCTCCGATGAACATGCACGCCGCACCCGGCCGGCCGGCGCCGAACACGGTGCGCGTGCGCGTGCGGTGCAGCCCGCACTTCCGGCAGTCACGCACCTGCGCATCGATCGTCTCCAGCACCCGAGCCGCGGGAACCGCCGCGGCCTCCGTCCGGGCCGCTGCGGTGGGCGCCCCGACCTGCCCCGCGGAGTGGGGCACGGTGCGTCGCACCCAGATCGGGATCCCGATCGCGTCGAGATAGGCGCGCGACGGATGCGACACCTCGATCTCCGGGTCGGGAGGCTCGATCCTCAATCCGTCCCGACGTCGCGAGGCGGCTCGCCGGCGCCCCCGGCGCCCGCGCGGCGCCTGGCGCGACGCTTGCGAATGCTCCACAACGTGAGCACCGGCCCGGACGCGGCATAGGCGAGCGTGCCCAGAAAGAGCACGAGCGGCGGATCGCTCGATACGAACACGAACAGCACCACGACGACGAGCATCGTCATGAACGGCACGCGACCGCGGAGATCCAGATCCTTGAAGCTGTGGAACCTGATGTTGGAGACCATCAGCCCGGCGATCGCGACGGTCATCGCGAACGCGACGGCCGCGATCTCGCCGCCCTGCAACCCGTAGTCGTTCGCGAACCACACGAGCCCCGCCACCGTCGCCCCCGCGGCCGGGCACGGCAGCCCCTGGAAGTACCGCTTGTCGGCGGTCCCGAGCTGGGTGTTGAACCGGGCGAGCCGCAATGCGGCCGCCGCGGTGAAGAAGAACGCGGCGACCCAGCCGAGCTTGCCCATGCCCGACAGCGCCCACTCGTACACGATGAGGCCGGGGGCGAGACCGAAGCAGATGACGTCGGAGAGCGAATCGTACTCCGCGCCGAAGGCGCTCTGGGTGTTGGTCATTCGCGCGATGCGCCCGTCTGCCCCGTCGAGCACCATGGCGACGAAGATCGCGGCGGCGGCGGCTTCGAACCGGGCGTCCATCGCCGCGACGATCGCGTAGAACCCCGCAAACAGGGCGGCGGTGGTGAAGAGGTTGGGAAGCAGGTAGATGCCGCGGCGCTGGCGGCGCGGCCCGGGGTTGGCATCCGTCATGGCGAGGCGTCCGGAACGAGTGGCACCGGCCGTATGATAAACGTCCCTGCTTCGTCGGTCAGCCACCCGGCCGCCGGCGCCGGAGGATTGCCGCCGTTCCTGCCCGGCCGCCACATGGATCGATCTCCCCCCGCATCGCTGCGCTCAGAGCCTGAGCCCCTTCTCTCCGCGTCCGATCGCGAGGAGTCCGGACCGCACGACCTCCATGATCGCACTCCGGTCGAGCGAATTGATGAAGGCATCGAGCTTGGTCCCGTCACCGGTGACCTCGATGATGTATGTCGATTGCGTCACGTCGAGAATGCGGCCCCGGAAGATGTCGGCGATCCGTTTGACCTCTTCGCGCGCGCTGCCGGCAACCCGCACCTTGACCAGCATGATCTCGCGCTCGACGTGCGCGTCCCCGGTGATGTCCAGAAGCTTCACCACGTCGATGAGCTTGTTCAGTTGCTTGGTGATCTGCTCGATGATCTCGTCCGACCCCGACGTGACCAGGGTCATCCTGGACGCGGTCTCGTCCTCGGTCGGTGCGACCGAGAGTGATTCGATGTTGTAGGCGCGAGCCGAGAACAGGCCGGCCACGCGGCTCAGCGCGCCCGGCTCGTTCTCGAGCAGAAGCGAGATGATGTGACGCAAGGATCGCTACTCCGGCAGGTCAGGCGAGCTCTCTTTGTCGGGTCTGCTCCGAGAGCACCATTTCGTTGTGGCCTTTCCCCGCCATCATCATGGGATAGACGTTTTCGGCCGGATCGGTGATGAAGTCCATGAACACAAGACGATCCTTCATCGCGAACGCCTCGCGAAGAGCGCCTTCCACGTCCGCCGGCTTGTCGATGGTCATCCCGACGTGCCCGAAGCTTTCGGCAAGCGCCGCGAAGTCGGGCAGGGAATCCAGGTACGAGTGCGACTCCCGGTTCTCGTACATGAATTCCTGCCACTGCCGGACCATCCCGAGGTAGCGGTTGTTGAGGTTCACGATCTTGATGGGGAGGTCGTACTGCTTGGCCGTCGAGAGCTCCTGGATGCACATGATGATGCTGCCTTCCCCGGTGATGCACGCCACCTGCGCATCCGGCCAGGCAAGCTGAACTCCGAGCGCGGCCGGCATGCCGAATCCCATCGTTCCGAGCCCGCCGGAGTTGATCCACCGCCGGGGCTTGTCGAAGGGGTAGAACTGCGCCGCCCACATCTGGTGCTGCCCGACGTCGGAGGTGACGTAGGCATCCCCGCCCGTCGCCTCGTAGAGTTTCTCCACCACCGACTGCGGCTTGATCAGCGTATCGGAAGGCGTGTACGCGAGGCAGTCGATCGATTTCCACCGATGAATCCGCTCCCACCACTCGGCGAGCGCCTGCCCGTCCGGGCGGCGGTTCGATCCCTCCAGCATCCCGTTGATCTCGCCGAGCACCTTCCCGACGGAGCCCACGATCGGGACGTGCACCTTGACCGTCTTCGAGATCGACGCGGGATCGACGTCGATGTGGACGATGCGCGCCTCCGGGCAGAACTTGTTCACGTCGCCGACCACCCGGTCGTCGAAGCGGGCCCCGATCCCGATGAGCACGTCGCAGTGGTGCATCGCCATGTTCGCTTCATACGTTCCGTGCATCCCGAGCATGCCGATGAACTGCGGGTCCGTTCCGGGATACGCACCGAGCCCCATCAACGTATTCGTGATGGGATAGCCGAGTATGCGTGTGAACTTGACGAGCGCATCCGCTGCGTCATCCAGAACGACGCCGCCGCCGGTGTAGATCATGGGACGCTTCGCGGACAGGATCAGATCGAGCGCCTTCCTGATCTGCCCCGGGTGGCCTCGCATGACGGGGTTGTAGGAACGCATCGCGACGGTGCCCGGATACTCGTACGGAATCTTCAGATCGGGCCGGGTCACGTCCTTGGGGATGTCGACGACAACCGGGCCGGGACGTCCGGTGGTGGCAACGTAGAACGCTTTCTTGAGGGTGTCGGCGAGCTCCCGGACGTCCTTGACGAGAAAGTTGTGTTTCACGCAGGGGCGCGTGATCCCCACGCAATCGACTTCCTGGAACGCATCGCTGCCGATGGCGTGGGTGGGGACCTGCCCGGTGATCACCACCAGCGGAACGGAGTCCATGTGGGCGGTCGCGATGCCGGTAACCGCGTTGGTGGCTCCCGGCCCGGAGGTCACGAGCACCACACCGGGTTTCCCCGTGGCGCGAGCGTAGCCATCGGCCATGTGGGTCGCGCCCTGTTCGTGGCGGACGAGGATGTGCTTGACGTCGTCCTGGGCGTAGATCTCGTCGTAGATGTGGAGGACCGCTCCGCCCGGGTAGCCGAAGAGGTACTCCACACCCTCGTCCTTGAGGAACTGCATGAGTATCTGCGACCCTGAAAGCTCCACCGCCCCTGCCTCCTTTCGGTATCAGAAAGACCCGCGGGAGCGGGCTCCCGGCGCACTGCGCCGACGACCTTGCAATCCAGGCTGAGGAAACTGCGCCAAGCAGGCAATACTACAGGAATGTACCGGATCGGCCATCCCCGCTCCGCGCCCTCCCCGTAGCGCCCCTCTTGCACAGCCACTACGATAGCCGCGTCCGGGGCGAGGGCCGCCCGACCCCGCCCGAGGTTTCGTCCTCCAGGGAGTCCACACCAATGCGATGCACGCAGATGCTTCTCGCGACGATGCGGGAAACGCCGGCGGAAGCCGAGATCGTCAGCCACCGGCTGATGCTCAGGGCCGGCCTGATCCGGCTGCTCGCCTCGGGCCTCTATACGTGGCTGCCGCTGGGAATGCGCGTGCTCCGAAAGGTCGAGGCCATCGTCCGCGAGGAGATGAACGCGGCCGGCGCCCAGGAAGTCCTGATGCCCGCGATCCAGCCGGCGGAGCTCTGGGAGGAGTCCGGGCGCTGGAGCAACTTCGGCCCCGAGCTGCTGCGCCTGAAGGACCGGCACGAACGCGATTTCTGCGTCGGCCCGACCCATGAGGAAGTCATTACCGACATCGCCCGGCGCGAGGTGCGCAGCTACCGGCAACTGCCGGTCAACCTCTACCAGATCCAGACGAAGTTCCGCGACGAGATCCGCCCGCGCTTCGGGGTGATGCGCGCGCGCGAATTCATCATGAAGGACGCCTACTCGTTCGACCTCGACCCCGCGGGGCTCGAACGCTCGTACCTCGCGATGCACGACGCCTACTGCCGCACGTTCGAGCGGCTCGGGCTCGATTACCGCGTGGTCGACGCCGACTCCGGCGCGATCGGCGGCAGCCGGTCGCAGGAGTTCCACGTCATCGCCGACTACGGCGAGGACGCCATCGCGTTCTCCGGCGGCGGCTTCGCGGCGAACGTCGAGATGGTCCCTTGTCCACCGTCCCCGGACTTGGCGCGTCCCGAGCCGGGCGAAACCCTGCGCACCGTCGATACTCCGGGGGTCCATTCCATCGCGGATCTGGCCGGGCTGCTCGGCATCCCCGCGCAACGCTGCATCAAGACGCTGCTCGTCGAGGGCGAAGACGGCGGCCTCGTCGCCCTCGTGCTGCGCGGCGACCACGAGCTCAACGCGGTCAAGGCGGGGCGGCTCGACGGCGTGCTCGCGCCGCTCGCCTTCGCCCGGCCCGAACGGGTGAAGGAGGTCATCGGCTGCAACCCCGGCTCGCTGGGGCCGGTGGGCACGGACCTGCCGGTCATCGCGGATGCGTCGGCCGCGGCGCTCGCGGACTTCGCGTGCGGGGCCAACCGGGACGGCGAGCACCTCGCCGGAGTGAACTGGGGCCGGGACACCCCCGAGCCGGCCGTCGCCGATCTCCGCAACGCCGTGGACGGCGATCCGAGCCCGGACGGGTCCGGGCCGATCACCATCCGCCGCGGGATCGAGGTCGGGCACATCTTCCAGCTCGGCGACAAGTACAGCGAAGCGATGGGCGCCGTCGTCCTCGACGATGCGGGACGCGCCACCCGCCTGGTCATGGGCTGCTACGGGATCGGGGTCACCCGGGTCGTCGCCGCCGCCATCGAGCAGAACCACGACGAGAAGGGAATTATCTGGCCGACGGCGATTGCGCCCTTCCACGCCGCCCTGCTGCCGATGAACATGCACAAATCGGTGCGGCTGCGCGAGGCGGCGGAGAAGCTCTACGCGGAGCTGACCGGCGCCGGCCTCGAGGTGCTGTTCGATGATCGCCGGGCGCGGCCCGGAGTGATGTTCTCGGACTGGGAGCTGATCGGCATCCCGCACCGGATCGTGATCGGGGACCGCGGCCTCGACGCGGGCACCGTGGAATACCGGCACCGGCGCGACGCCGAAAGCGCCGACGTGGCGCTCGGCGACATCGTGGGCCGCATCCGCGCCCTCTTGCCGTAGGGGCCCGTGCGATGGCCGCCGACCTCGTGACGCCGGAAAGGAAGAGGAAGGCGCCGGCGCCCGGAACGGCAGGCCCGCACGATGGCCGGCCGCCGCTCTCGCGACACCGGAGAGGAAGGAGCCGGCACCGGGAAAGGCAGGCCCGCGCGATGGCTGCCCATCCCCTCGGGGCGGCCTGAACGATGACCGGGATCCTGGTCCTCTACGACAGCCGGCACGGAAGCGTCGCGCACATGGCGCGCTGCGTGGCCCGCGGCGTGGAGCGGGTCGCCGGGATGCAGGCGCTGGTGCGTACCGTCGCCCCCGTTTCCGCGACGTGCGAGGCGGTCGCCGCCCCGATCCCGGACGGCGGCCCTCCCTACGCGACGGCCGACGACCTGGAGCGTTGCGCCGGGCTCGCGCTCGGAAGCCCGACCCGGTTCGGAAACATGACCGCGGCGATGAAGCATTTCATTGATTCCACTTCGGCGCTGTGGCTTTCGGGGAAACTTGCCGGGAAACCGGCCGCGGTGTTCACGTCGTCCTCCTCGATGCACGGCGGACAGGAAACGACGCTGCTGTCGATGATGCTGCCGCTGCTGCACCACGGCATGGTGATCTGCGGCCTGCCCTACCGCGAGCCGGAGCTGATGCGTACCCGCAGCGGCGGCACGCCCTATGGCGCTTCGCACCTCGCCGGCCCCGACAGCGCGCGGCCGGTCGACAACGACGAGGAACGGCTCTGCGTCGCTCTCGGCCATCGACTGGCGACGCTCGCGCAACGCCTTGGCAGGCCGGTGGTGTGAGGAGAGGAGAAGCGGAACGGGCGCAAACGCCGCGGGAGAGCCGACGCCGGGCCGGACGCATGCGATGCCGCGGAGGTTCAGCCCGCTTCGATGAGATCCCGCACGAAGGGCACGGTGAGCCGGCGCTGGCGCGCCATCGAGTGGTGGTCGAGCCGGTCGAGCAACGCGACCAGACTGGGCATGTCCCGCCGATGGCGGGTGAGCACGTAGCCGACCACGTCGTCCGGAATCTCGATGCCGCGCCCGCTCGCATGCCGCCGCAGCGCTCTCGCTCTGCTCTCGTCGTCGAGCTCCCGCAGCCGGTACAGGGGCGCCGCGCTCAGCCTCGATCGCAGATCCGCGAGCACGAACGGGATGTTCGACGGCACGGCGCCGGCAGTGACGAGTATGCGGGCTTGCCGGGAGGTCGCCTCCTCGACAAGCGCGAACAACGCCTCCTCCCACCCGTGGTCGCCGGCCGCCGCGTCGACGTCGTCGATGCACAGGAGCCCGCCGCCCTGTCCGAGTCCACGGACCGCATCGACGCGCTGCGAGCGCCAATCGCGCATCGGCACGAATGCGACCGCATCCCTGCC
Source organism: uncultured Gammaproteobacteria bacterium (assembly GCA_958295465.1). Classification (GTDB taxonomy): domain Bacteria; phylum Pseudomonadota; class Gammaproteobacteria; order HK1; family HK1; genus HK1. The sequence continues at coordinate 2,769,760 of OY282353.1, read as the reverse complement.
TGCGCTCGCCGCCTCGATCGCCGCCTCGAGCAGATGGGATTTCCCCGAGCCGGCGTCGCCCACGATCAACAGCCGCTCCGGCGTCCTTTCGACCGCAGCCCGGCGGACCGCGTCCACCAGCTCCGCGTTCTCCGTGCTGACCTCGAAATTTCCGAACCGCCGTCCGGCCGACAGTGCGAGCCGCAACGGAAGCTGGGCGGTGTCGGCGGCGGGTGCCGGCCGGCGGACACCGGGCGGATGGCCGTCCCGCCGAATCACGGCAGCAGCCGCAGTGCGAGAGCCCCGTCCACGTCACCGGCGTCCTCGGCCAGCGTCGCCCCGAGAGCGACCAGCCCACGCAGTCCCGCCACCCCGGTGCGCAGCTTCAGTCCGAGCCGCAGGCGTCCCGAGAACACCGCCAGCACGTCGATGGATTCCACCTCGTCCAGGGATTCCAGATACCGCATCGTACGTGCGTATCCCATGAAGTCGTGCACCCCGCTCACCGACACCACGATGGCCGCCCTCCCCGTCTCGGGCGCCGTGCTCGCGTAGTGCGCGGCGAGGGCGTCGATCGCTTCCTGCACGCCCTCGTCGGCGACGAGGTCGAACAGGTCTCCCTGGGTCTTCCACCGTTGCGCCCCGCCGGGAAGCAGCAGCGACCACCGTGCTTCCCACAGCACGTCGCGATCGATCCGGCCGATCAGGATGCCTCCGGGTCGATAACGTTCGGAAGCCGCCCGGATGCGTTCCTCCTCCTCCACCCAGAGCTCCGGCGGCCCGGCCAGCGCCTGATCTTCGAGGTCCAGCAACGGCAGCACCAGCGACACGCCCCTCGAATCCGCGGCGTGCCGCAGTATCTCCGCCATTCCCTCCCCGCCCTCGGAACCGGCCATCCGCAGCGACCCTTCGCGTTCGGCCGCGACCCATACCAGCACCGGAGGGCGGGTTCTGCTCCAGCTCGGCAATCCCGCCTCCCGTACGAGCCGATCGACGGCCGCCTCGTCGAAACGCGCCCACAGATGCGGTTCCTGCACGGTCGCGCCGCCGCGCCTCACGGCCACCGTGCGCAACTGGTACTGCTGCACGAGCCCTTGCGCGTTCTCGATGAACGGTTCGAGCTCGGACGCTCCCGCAAGCCGGCGCAGGCCGGTGATCTTGACGAGCACCTGGCGCAGCGCCCGGCGGAATGCGATTGCGCGATCCGTCCCGTCCCGGTCGGACCACGCCACCTCGGCCTCGTAGAGAGCGACCTCCGCACTTGACGCCGGCCCGCTCACCGCCACGATGAGCACGAGCGCCATCGCCAGCGCCGGGAAGCCCGGTGGCGGGAAGCAACGGGTGGCGGGAGTCATCTCGTTCGCTCGAGGGATGCAGCCGCACGCCCTGTGCGGCACCAGCGTTCGACGCTATTGGAAGGGCCGATGGCAAGTCAAGCTCGGCCCGCGTCAACCAGAGGCATTCTTTTGTCCGCCGTGAAACCCGGATCGAGCCTCTGGGCAGTATCGGATGGGCCGGGTGAGGACGACGAGAGACCGTTTCCCGGCGAGAAGAAAGTCTGAATCCGGGCGGCGGCGGTACGTTTGCGGACGATACGGCGAAAAAGAATGGCCTCGCCGCATCGACGGGAAAACTTGCCGAGCCGCGGCCCTTCCGCGAAGTCACCACGATCCGGCTTCCACGACCGGTGAAGCCGGTGGGAAATCGCATCGTGGAACGGCGCCGGAACACGCCCGTCGGCAGTTGCGGCCACGCCGGTTGCCCCCGACGGATCGGGTGGGCCGGAGGCGTCCCCGACACCACGCCACGGTGTTCATGCAGGGAATGGGGAGGCACCGGAAGGCCGGCGAACCCGGCCTCGGCCACTGCCGAATCCGGTACCATCACGGGTCCCATGAGCGGATCGCCCCGCAACCGCCTGAGCTACCGAGGCGCCGGCGTCGACGTCGATCGCGGACACCATCTGGTGACACGCATTCGCGAGATCGCGGACAAGACCCCTCGTGAGGGCGTCATCGCCGGTCTCGGCGGCTTCGGTGCGCTGTTCGAGCCGCCGCTCCACCGCTATCGCCGTCCGGTGCTGGTCTCCGGCACGGACGGCGTCGGCACGAAGCTCAAGCTCGCGATCGCCAAGGGCCGGCACGACACCATCGGGATCGATCTCGTGGCGATGTGCGTGAACGACGTCGTCACCCACGGCGCGGAGCCGCTGTTCTTCCTCGACTACTTCGCCACCGGCCGGCTCGACGTCGACGTCGCCGAACGGGTGCTCGCCGGCATCGGCCGGGGGTGTGCGCTCGCCGGGGCCGCGCTCGTGGGGGGGGAGACGGCCGAGATGCCGGGGATGTACGCCGGCGGCGACTACGATCTGGCGGGCTTCTGCGTCGGCATCGTGGAGCGTGATGCAGTCATCGACGGTTCCAGGGTGGTCCCCGGAGACCGGGTGGTGGCGGTCGGGTCGAGCGGACCGCACGCGAACGGCTACTCCCTGATCCGCAAGGTCCTCGATGCCGGCGGTGAGGATCTCGACGGGATGGTGGGTGGGGTGAGCCTCGGCGACGCCCTCCTCGCCCCGACCCGGATCTACGCGGCGAGTGTCCTTCCCCTTGCCCGCAACGGTGGCGTGCATGCCATCGCGCACGTCACCGGCGGCGGTATCGTGGAGAACCTGCCGCGGGTCCTGCCGCCCGGGACCCGCGCGGTGATCGATCCGTCGAGCTGGCGCCGGCCCGCGGTGTTCGAGTGGATCCGGGATGCCGGCGGCATCGCCGAGGCCGAGATGTGGCGCACCTTCAATTGCGGGGCAGGGATGCTGCTGGTGACCGCGCGCGACGTGGCCGGCGAGACCGTCGCCGCACTTGCGAAGAGCGGCGAGTGCGCATGGGTCGCCGGCGAGATCGTCTCCGGCGAGGGGGTTCCGGAGGTGGTGATCGAATGATCGCGCGGCTTGGGGCCATGGCGCCGATCGAATGACCCCGCGACTTCGTGTCGTCGTGCTGATCTCGGGATGCGGCACGAACCTCCAGGCGATCATGGACGCCGTTGCCGGCGGATTGCTGCCCGTCGATCTCCGAGCCGTGGTCTGCAACGAGCCGGGCGCACCGGGCATCGCGCGGGCGCGGGAGGCGGGGTACGAGACGGTGGTCGTGGACCACCGCGACTTCTCCGCCCGCGAGCGGTTCGACGCGACGCTCGCCGAGGCCGTCGACGCCTTCGACCCGGAGCTGGTAGTGCTCGCCGGTTTCATGCGCATCCTCACCCCCGGCTTCGTCCGCCGGTACGCGGGCCGGCTCATCAACGTCCATCCTTCCCTGCTCCCCGACTTCCCCGGGCTGGAAACCCACGCGCGAGCGATCGCCGCGGGCGCCAGGGTCCACGGAGCGACGGTCCACTTCGTGACGGAGGATCTCGACGGCGGCCCGATCATCGTCCAGGCCCGGGTCCCGGTGCTCGCGGCCGACGCCCCCGGCGCCCTTGCCGCCAGGGTGCTCGCGCAGGAGCACGTCATACTGCCTCTGGCCATACGCTGGTTCGCGCAGAGACGCATTGAAGTGGACGGCGACCGCGTCCTCCTCGACGGCCTGCCCGTGCGTTCCCGTCCGGCCCTGTCGCTACCGGAGTGAAGACGACTCGAACCGCCGGGCAGGCTGCGACGACCACGCCCCTCTCGATGGCATCCCGCCCGGAGGCCGACGGCGACCGTGTCCTCCTCGACCACGCATCCGTCCGGCTTTATACCGAACCGTCGCCGGCCCCGCCGCCCGGGCGAGAGCGGTCCGAAGCGCCGGACGACCGGCGGACGGCCGCGGCCAGGATCCCTCGCAGGATGTCGATCTCCGCCCGATCCGGCACGGCCCGATTGAACAGCCGGCGCAGCCGGCGCATCAGCCGCTTCGGTACGGCCGGATCGAGATAGCCGATCTCGATCAGCGCCGCCTCGAGATGCCGGTAGAACCCTTCGAGCTCCCCCGCCGTGGCGGGCGGTGTCTGCTGCGCCGGCTGCGGCCCGGCGGCTTCCCCGGACACCCCGGCGCCCCCGCCGTGCGTTTCCACCTTCGCGTCTTGCGTCCCGGAACCTTCGCCATGCGCCGCGATCCGTATTTCGTAGGCGAGGATCTGGACCGCGGCGGCGACGTTGAGCGAGCTGAAATGCGCCGCGACGGGGATCCGGACCAGCGCGTGGCACCGATCGAGCTCGGCGTTGGCGAGCCCGGCGCTCTCCCGGCCGAACACCACCGCGACCGGCGTCCGCGAGGCTTGGTCGACGGCGCGACTCGCACCCTCGCGTGCGTCGATCACCGGCCATTCGATCCGCCGGGACCGTGCCGTGGTGCCCAGGACGAACCCGCAACCGGCAAGCGCATCGTCCAGGGACTCCACGACCCGGGCCGCGTGCAGGACGTCGTCGGCCCCCGCCGCCCGGGCCGTCGCCTCCGCGCTTGGAAACCTTCGCGGCGCCACGAGGCTGAGCCGATCGAGCCCCATCGCCTTCATCGCCCGAGCCGCCGCCCCGATGTTTCCCGGATGGGTGGGCTCGACCAGCACGATGCGCACGCGATGCAGGGGCTTTTCGTTCATTTCATGGCCGGGATTCGGCGCCGGCGGCAGACCACCCGGCCGCGACCGTGCGGATTCGCGCCATTTCGCCCGCAAACGCCTCCGAAGGCAATCCCGAACCCGGAGCGCGTGTCCGGGCCCGCGCTTGCTCTTACAATGTCGGCTCCCTCCGGCCGGCCCGAACCGTGTCCAACCATCCGCTCCTGCACATCGCGATCCGTGCCGCCCGGCAGGCAGGGAACGTCATCGCCCGCAACATCGACCGCTTCGACGCATTCACCGTCGCGGAGAAGGCGGCGAACGACTTCGTCACCGAGATCGACAGGGCCGCGGAGCGACGGATCATCGATTGCATCCGCAAGAGCTACCCCGATCATGCGTTCCTCGCCGAAGAAAGCGGCGCGCACGGGCACAACGACTTCGAATGGGTCATCGATCCGCTGGACGGCACCGCGAACTTCGTGCACGGATTCCCCCACGTCGCGGTATCGATCGCGGTGCGTCGCCGGGGCCGGCTCGAGCATGCGGTCGTCTTCGATCCTCTGCGGCAGGAGCTGTTCACGGCCTCCCGTGGCTCGGGAGCCCGGCTCGACGACCGGCGGATCCGGGTGGCGGCCAGGAGCAGCCTGAAGGGCGCCTTGCTCGGCAGCGGGTTCACCTTTCGCGAGCTCGACCGCCTCGATCCCTGGCTCGCGGCCCTGAAGGCACTGATATCCGCGTCGGCGCAGATCAGGCGTAGCGGGTCGGCGGCGCTGGACCTCGCCTACGTCGCAGCGGGGCGTCTCGACGGTTTCTGGCAGTCCGGCCTCGCGCCCTGGGACGTCGCGGCCGGGGCGTTGCTGGTGCGGGAAGCAGGTGGGATCGTGGTCGAGCCGGATGGCGGTGACGACTATCTTCGCTCCGGCGCCGTGGTCGCGGCGAACCCGAAGGTGCTGCGCGCGATGCTGCCGCATTTGCGGCACGGCCGGAAAGTTCCCGCCGAGACCGGCAAGCCGCGGCCACGAGCAGCGAGCCATCCCGGGACGACGCCCCTCGAACGGCCGCCTGCGACAGGGGGCGAGCAGGGACGAACGACGGCCCGCGCCGAGTCGGCCTCATCAACGAAGCGTTTTTCGCGCCCGTCGAAACCGCATCGAATCGCCCTAGTCCGCCCGTCCGGTAGCGAGCGCCCGCCCGGACCCGATGCCACGCTTCCCATCACCCTCGTCCCCTCACCCGCCGAAGTCTTCAGAAAAGCCCTGATACGCACGAAGCAGGCGTGGATCGTCGTGACGTATCGTGACGGGCGGGAAGAGGTGCGCCGTTGGAGGGCCCTGAAGATCTCGGCGACGTCCAACATCATCGGCAATCTCCGGAACCGCCCGGAGTTCCGGACGGGTGCGTGGCAACGAAACGGCATCGCCGGGGTGCAGGTGAGCATCGAGCGGCCATGATATGGAGGGCCTGCACGGCTCCTCCACGCCAGGAGGGGATCAGGTCCCGCCAGGCCGCCGCGTTCCCGGAGGCGTTCAAGCCGGCACCGTCGTCCTCCGCCCCGCTCGACGCCATCCCGTCGGATTCGGCCGTCGTCCTCTGCCCGTCCGGCGCCGTCCTGCCGGAGACACCCGCCGCTCCGGAGAACGTTCCGCCGAAAGGCAACGGTAATCGCGTTCACTCGGCACGTTTCCCCGGCCCGGCAAGGAATCGAGGAAGCGGCCGTTGCGCCACGTGGATCAGATCTTCGGCCGGTACTTCGGCAACACGTCACCGGCCATCGTCCAGCGCATGCTGCCGGCCTCGCAGGCGCCGGTGTAGACGATCCGCTGGCCGTCCTCGATCACACCACCGATCGAGGCAAGGGTGATCGTCACGAGCCCCTCGCTGGCGCTACGCCCTTCCGCGGCGACGCTCCGCGTGAAGTCACCGGACCAGGCGTTCGCGGGGGAAAGGCCGAGGGATTCGTTGTCCGCTCCCGACAGCTTCCCTTGCGAGCACGCGATGCCGAGCGCGGCCCGCGCCGGATCCGCGAGGCTCACCGCCTCCTGCACCTCCTCCCTGACCATGTAGTCCTGGTACGCGGGAACCGCTACCGACACGATGATGCCGATGACGGCCACGATGATCATCAATTCGATGATGGTGAGGCCCTTTTGAACCGCTCCGTTCATGGAATCCCCACTCCTTCGCTGAACGTCGCCGGTTCCGGCCGACACCTGTTCGCGGAGCCCGTCGCCGCCCGCTCGCGGGGAGAGCGCCGCCGGGCCGGAACCAGGACCCGGGTCCTTGCCGCCCGTCCATACTATCAGCCCGGGAACAGGGCGTTCCGAGCACATGATCGGGCAGGCCCGGAGGGGCTCTCACCCGAAACCCGGGTCCCGTCCGCTCGGGCAGGAACGTTTCATATCGCATCCGGGACCTGCGTCGGATGCGCCTGGAAGACGGCCTCCGGCGAATCGGGACCGAAAGTACGGGCTCGACGACCCATGCGGTGCGGTCGGGGCGCGGCGACGGTCCCCGGAGCCGGAGATCGAGCAGGATGGCATGGTCCTGCCGCCGCTCGGGCCGTGGTTGTGGAACCACCCGTGGAGCGCTGATAGTCTTTCGGCTCCGCGCGGACGCCACCTCGCGAAAGCATGAGTCCACCCGATGAACCTCCACGAATTCCAGGCCAAGGATCTCCTCGCGGGCTACGGTATTCCGGTGCCCGCGGGCCGTACCGCGACGAGCGCGGCGCAAGCGCGCTCGGCGGTGCGGGCGCTGGGGGGAAGCGCGTGGATGGTCAAGGCGCAGGTCCACGCGGGGGGCCGCGGGAAGGCCGGTGGGGTAAGACGGGCGGGCTCCCTCGACGAGGTCTCGGCCTTCGCGGAGGCGATGCTCGGAACCCGGCTCGTCACGAAGCAGACGACGGCCGAGGGGCAGCCGGTCTCCACGGTGCTGATCGAGTCGACGTCCGACGTGGAACGCGAGTTCTACCTGAGCCTGCTCGTCGACCGGGGCCGGCGCCGGATCGCGATGATCGCGTCCGCGGCGGGCGGCGTGGACATCGAGGAGGTCGCGGCCACCGAGCCCGGGAAGATCGTCAGCGAGTTCATCGATCCGGTGACCGGATTGCAGCCGTTCCAGGTGCGACGGATCGGGTTCGCGCTGGGGCTCGACGCGCAGCGGCGCAAGCAGCTCGGCGCCGTCCTCGACGGCCTCTACCGGCTTTTCCTGGAGAAGGACCTCGGCCTGCTGGAACTGAATCCGCTCGTGCAGACGTCCGAAGGCACGCTGCTTGCGCTCGATGCGAAGATCGACGTCGACGACAACGCCCTGTTCCGGCATCCGGATCTGAAGGTGCTGGAGGATCCGTCGCAGGCCGACAAGAAGGAGGTGCGGGCAAAGCAATTCGATCTGAACTACATCGCCCTCGACGGCAGCATCGCGTGCATGGTCAACGGCGCGGGGCTCGCGATGGGGACCATGGACATCATCAAGCTCCACGGCGGGGAGCCCGCGAACTTCCTCGACGTCGGCGGCGGGACCGATGCGGAGAAGGTCAGTGAGGCGTTCAAGCTCATCACCGGCGACCCCGCCGTGAAGGCGATCCTGGTCAACATCTTCGGGGGGATCGTGCGCTGCGACCTGATCGCGGAAGGGATCGTCAAGGCGGTACGGGAGACGGGGGTGGACGTCCCGGTCGTCGTCCGCCTCGAAGGCACGAACGTCGAGCGCGGCCGGGCGCTCCTCTCCGAGAGCGGTCTTGCGGTGATTCCGGCCGAGTCACTGGCCGACGCGGCCGACAAGGCCGTCGCTGCGGTACAGCGGCCGGCCTCCCCTTCCACCACATCCTGACCGATTCGAGCGCGATACCGATGAGCGTACTGGTCGACGAGAGCACCCGGGTCATCTGCCAGGGATTCACCGGCCGGCAGGGAACGTTCCACTCCGGGCAGGCCATCGCCTACGGAACGAACCTCGTGGGGGGCGTCACCCCCGGAAGAGGCGGCGGAACCCACCTCGGCCGCCCGGTGTTCGACACCGTGCAGGACGCGGTGCGCGCGACCGGCGCGGACGCGACGATGATCTACGTGCCCGCGGCGTTCGCGGCCGACGCCATCCTGGAGGCGGCGGCGGCCGGGGTGCAGGTCATCGCCTGCATCACCGAAGGCATTCCCGTGCTCGACATGCTGAAGGTGAAGGCCGCCCTCGCCTCGTACCCGCACACCCGGCTGATCGGTCCGAACTGCCCGGGCGTCATCACCCCGGGGGCGTGCAAGATCGGGATCATGCCGGGGCACATCCATTCGAAGGGCTGTATCGGGATCGTGTCGCGATCCGGTACCCTCACCTACGAGGCGGTGCACCAGACTACGGGTTGCGGACTCGGGCAGAGCACCTGCATCGGGATCGGCGGCGACCCGATCCACGGGATGAGCTTCATCGACTGCCTGCGCCTGTTCGAGTCGGACCCGGAAAGCCGGGGCATCGTGATGGTGGGCGAGATCGGCGGCAGCGCCGAGGAGGACGCGGCCGAATTCATCGCGGCCGAGGTCTCCAAACCCGTCGTCGCCTACATCGCCGGGGTCACCGCCCCCCCAGGCCGGCGCATGGGCCACGCCGGCGCGATCATCTCGGGCGGCAAGGGCACCGCAGAGGCGAAGTACCGGGCGCTCGACGCGGCCGGGGTGAGGACGGTGCGCTCCGCCGCGGAGATCGGCGCCGCGATCCATGCCCTGGTCGGAGCATGACGAAGAGCCGGACAGGTCGATGCGGAAGATCGAAGCCATCATCAAGCCGTTCAAGGTCGACGACGTGCGGGAGGCGTTGTCCGAGATCGGGATGACGGGCATGACCGTCACCGAGGGCAAGGGGTTCGGGCGGCAGAAGGGACACACCGAGCTCTATCGCGGCGCCGAGTACGTGGTCGACTTCCTGCCGAAGGTCAAGATCGAAATCGTCGTTGCGGATTCCGATTGCGAGCGATGCATCGAGGCGATCACGGCGGCAACGCGCACCGGCAGGATCGGGGACGGAAAGATCTTCGTCGCGCCGGTGGAGAAGGTCATCCGGATCCGCACCGGGGAGCAGGACGAAGACGCGATCTGAATCGCGGGCCGGCGAGTGCGGATACCGATTCTTCCGGGGGTGGGCCGAGGTCAGTGGCCGGTTGCCGATCCCGGCTCCCCGAGCCCCGTGTAATCCGGGTAGTTCAACCGCAGTACGCGGGCGGCATCGGCAGAGAAATCGTCGAGTCCCAGCCGCCTGTAAGCCATGGTCATGACCGCGAGCGCATGGGAGACGGCCGGGGTTCCTTGATAGTTCTCGACCACGTAGCGAGCCCGGTTCGCCGCCGCAAGCCAGGCTTCCCGTTTCATGTAGTAGCGCGCCGCGTGGATTTCATGCATGGCCAGGACGTTCTTCAGGTAAACCATCCGTTGCCGGGCATCTTCCGTGTAGCGGCTTTCCGGAAATCGCTGAACCAGCTCTTCGAATGCGCGGAACGACACCAATGCGGCGCTCGCATCGTGCTCCGACCTGTCCTTGCGGAAGAATCGATCCAGCAGGGAACTTCCTTCGGCGAAGCGGACGAGGCCCTTCAGGTAGTAGGCATAATCGACGTTCGAGTGGCGTGGATGAAGCTGGATGAACCGGTCGGCGGCGGCGAGTGCCGAAGCCGGCTCATCGGACTTGTAATACGCATAGGCGAGATCGAGCTGGCCCTGGATCGCGAGTGGGCCGAACGGATATCTGTTCTCGAGCTTCTCGTAGTACTCTATCGCCTCCTCGTAGGCTCCGCGTTCCAGATTGTCCTTGGCGGTATCGTAGAGGCGCCGCGCCGACCAGTCCCTGGTCGGGTCCTGCTCCTCGCCCCACATGGAACACCCCGCCGAAGCGGCGGCGACGAGTACGAGGACGACGAAACGCATAATCCGTGTCATGACCGAAGACTAGCAGGATTTCGAACCCGGATCTCCGAGGCGACGATGGTCGCGTGCAATCGCCACGTCTCCGCCGATTTTCCCGGACCGGAGCGCTCCCGGATCCGGAAGCCCCGTAACGCAGCCTCGTGAGCCGATCGGTGACGAAGCCCATCCGACTCGATGGCATCATACCCGACATGCTCTCCGGGCTGAGGGCCGACCGGGCGCTCGCGGAGATCTTCCCGCAGCACTCCCGCACTCGAATCCAGGGATGGATCCGCGCCGGCGCCGCGACCCTCGACGGTGCGGCGGTGCGGGTCAGGGATCGCGTCGCGGGCGGAGAGCGGATCAGCATCGTCTGCGCCGTCGAGTGTGACGGCCGGTCGGCCGCGCAACCGGGACCGCTTGTCGTCCTCTACCGCGACCCGGACCTGCTGGTCCTCGACAAACCCCCGGGACTCGTGGTTCACCCCGGCGCGGGCAATCGTGACGGAACGCTGCTCAACCGACTGCTCGCCCACGATCCGGCGCTGCGGTCAATTCCGCGCGCCGGCCTCGTTCATCGGCTGGACAAGGACACTTCGGGGGTCATGCTCGTGGCGCGATCGCTTCACGCGCACACCCGCCTCGTCGCCCAGCTCAAGGCGCGCGAGGTGGAGAGGGTCTACGAAGCCGTCGTCACCGGCTCGCCGCCCTCGCGCGCTACCGTGGAGGCGCCGGTCGGGCGTGACCGCATGCGCCGCATCCGGATGGCGGTGGAGCCGCACGGCAAGCACGCGGTCACGCACTATCGGATCATCGAGCGCTACCGGCGTCATGCACGGCTCGAGGTCACGATCGAGACCGGAAGGACGCATCAAATCCGTGTGCACCTTGCCCACGTCGGCCATCCGCTCGTTGGAGATGCGACTTACGGGAAGCGCCGTGCCCAAACGCGCGCGGCCGATACGCCGGATGCGGTTTCGGCATTCTCCCGCCAGGCCCTGCATGCCCGATGCCTGTCGCTCGGCCATCCGGTGTCGGGACAGGCACTGAAGATCGAGAGCAGGCTCGCGCCCGACATGCAGGGACTCGTCGATGCGCTTCGCGCCGCCGCGGCCGGCTCCCGATGACCGCGGGCGGTCCCGGCTGGATCACCCCGCGTTGGCCGGCTCCGCCCGGCGTGCGCGCGGTCACCGTGACGCGCGCGGGCGGAGAGAGCCGGGCTCCCTACGCCTCCCTCAATCTCGACGCCGGAACCGGCGACGCTCCGGCCACGGTGGCTCGAAACCGCGCTCGGTTGCTTTCGGCTCTCGGGATCGAGCGTGAACCATGCTGGCTGGACCAGATGCACGGATCGAACGTCGTCCGCGCGGCGCATTACGAACGTGCGCCGCGGGCCGATGCCAGCGTCGGACAGGCCGGCTCGCCGCCTTGTGCGGTGCTGACCGCGGATTGCCTCCCGGTCGTGCTCTGCGATATGTCCGGAACCCGGGTCGGCATCGCCCACGCCGGGTGGCGCGGACTCGCAAGCGGGGTCATCGCGAGCTGCATCGCCTGCATGGACCGCCCGGGCCGCGAGCTGCTCGCGTGGCTCGGCCCCGCGATCGGGCCCGAATCGTACGAGGTCGGTCCGGAGGTTCGCGATGCGTGTCTCGCCGCCGTCCCGGGCACGCGGCCCGCATTCGTCCCTTCTCCGGCGCGAATGGGTCGATGGCTCGCCAATCTGTATGCAATCGCGGCGCGCCAGCTCGAATCGCTGGGGGTCGGGCGCATTTACGGCGGCGGCTTCTGTACCTGTCGAGACGGGAGCCGGTTCTTCTCGCATCGCCGCGACGGCATCACGGGGCGGTTCGCGACCCTGGCCTGGATCCACGAGTCCGGCCATGGCCGGCATGACCCCGCGGAGCCGCACGGTACCGTGCGTTCTGCTTGATTCCGTATCCCATACCCTCATCTATCCGGCATCGGCCACCTCCGCCCGGATCCGCACGTCTCCGCGGCTCCCGGCTTCAGCACAGGAATCTCGCAATGAGGATGGACAAGCTCACGACCAGGTTCCAGATGGCGCTGTCGGACGCCCAGAGCCTCGCGGTCGGTCACGACCACCAGTTCCTGGAACCGGTGCACGTGATGGCGGCGCTGCTCGACCAGCAAGGCGCCACGGTGCGCCACCTCCTCGCCCAGGCCGGGGTCAACGTGAACGCGCTGCGCTCGCAGCTAGGTCTCGCGCTGGACTCGTTGCCGCGGGTCACCGGCGTGGCCGGCGACGTGCAGGTGTCGAACGAGCTGGGACGGCACCTCAACATCTGCGACAAGCTCGCACAGAAGCGACAGGATCGGTTCATATCGAGCGAGCTGTTCGTGCTCGCCTGCTTCGAGGCGGGCGGTCGCCTGGCCGATCTGCTGGTGCGCAACAGCGCTTCGAAAGAAGCTGTCGCGGGAGCGATCGACGCGATCCGCGGCGGCGAATCCGTGAACGATCCGGATGCGGAGGAACACCGCCAGGCGCTGCGGAAGTTCACCATCGATCTCACCGAGCGCGCCGAGCAGGGCAAGCTCGATCCGGTGATCGGACGCGATGACGAGATCCGCCGGACCATCCAGGTGTTGCAACGGCGGACGAAGAACAATCCGGTGCTGATCGGCGAACCCGGGGTCGGCAAGACCGCGATCGCCGAAGGGCTGGCGCAGCGGATCGTCAACGCCGAAGTCCCGGAGGGCCTGAAAGGCAAACGCCTCCTGGCCCTGGACATGGGCTCGCTGATCGCGGGGACGAAGTTCCGGGGCGAATTCGAGGAACGGATGAAGTCCGTGCTCAACGACCTGGCGAAGCAGCAAGGCCGGATCATCCTGTTCATCGATGAAATCCACACCCTCGTGGGCGCCGGAAAGGCGGAGGGTGCGATGGATGCCGGAAACATGCTCAAGCCCGCGCTCGCGCGGGGCGAGCTGCACTGCGTCGGCGCGACCACCCTCGACGAGTACCGGCGATACGTCGAGAAGGACGCCGCGCTCGAACGGCGGTTCCAGAAAGTCCTGGTCGATGAGCCTGCCGTCGAGGACACGATTGCGATCCTGCGCGGATTGAAGGAGCGCTACGAAGTCCACCACGGGGTGGAGATCGGCGATCCCGCGATCGTGGCCGCCGCGACGTTGTCCCACCGCTACATCTCCGACCGGCAGCTTCCGGACAAGGCAATCGACCTCGTGGACGAAGCCGCAAGCCGGATCCGGATGGAGATCGACTCCAAGCCCGAGTCCATGGATCGGCTCGAACGGCGACTGATCCAGCTCAAGATCGAACGCGAAGCCCTTGGCAAGGAGAACGACGACGCCTCTCGCGAACGGCTGGCGAGACTCGAATCAGAGATCGCCACGGCGGAGCGGGAGCTCTCGGATCTCGAAGAGGTCTGGAGGGCGGAAAAGGCCGAGGTACAGGGTGTCCAGCACGCCAAGGAGGTGCTGGAACGCGCCCGGACGGAGCTCGAAACGGCGCAGCGCGGCGGCGATCTCACCCGCATGGCCGAGCTCCAGTACGGACGCATTCCCGAGCTCGAGAAGCAGATCGAGCGTGCGGGCCGCACCGGGACCCGGGAGATGCGACTGCTCCGTCACTCCGTGACCGAGGACGAGATCGCCGGCATCGTATCGAAATGGACCGGCATTCCGGTGGCCAGGATGCTCGAAGGCGAGCGAGACAAGCTGCTGCGCATGGAGGAGGCGCTGCACACGAGGGTGGTCGGCCAGGACGAAGCGGTAGCGGCCATCTCCAACGCGATTCGCCGGGCGCGCGCCGGACTCTCCGACCCGCACCGCCCCAACGGCTCGTTCCTGTTTCTCGGCCCCACCGGGGTCGGCAAGACCGAGCTGACCCGCGCGCTCGCGGCGTTCCTGTTCGATACCGAGGACGCGATGGTCCGGATCGACATGTCCGAATTCATGGAGAAGCATTCGGTCGCGCGTCTCATCGGCGCTCCGCCCGGATACGTCGGATTCGAGGAAGGCGGGTACCTGACCGAGGCGATCCGCCGCCGCCCCTGGTCGGTGGTGCTGCTCGACGAGATCGAGAAAGCCCATTCCGACGTCTTCAACGTGCTCCTCCAGGTGCTGGAGGACGGCCGGCTGACGGACGGGCACGGACGCACCGTGGACTTCCGGAACTGCGTCGTGGTGATGACGTCGAACCTGGGCTCCCAAGTGGTCCAGGAGCTTGCGCAGAGGAACGCACATGACGCGATCAGGGACGCGGTCATGACCGGCGTGACCGAGCATTTCCGGCCCGAGTTCGTCAATCGTATCGACGAGATCGTGGTGTTCCAGCCTCTCGATGCCGACCAGATCCACGCGATCACGCGAATTCAGCTCGAGGGGCTCACCGCGCGTCTCGCCGACCAGCATCTCGGGCTCGATGTATCGGATGCCGCGATGAAGCTGCTCGGCGACGCGGGATTCGACCCCGTCTACGGGGCGCGCCCGCTGAAACGGGAGATCCGGCAGCGCATCGAGAACCCGCTCGCGCAGGCGGTGCTCGCCGGCAAGTTCTCCCCCGGCGATACCGTGAGGGTCGATGTCGCCTCGGGGAAGATCGAATTCACGACACGGCACCCCCGAGCCGCCTGAGCCATCGATCGGATGACGAACCCCGAGGTGTTCGTCGTTGCGATGTCCCTGCTCGGCCTGGCGGTCGGGAGCTTCATCAACGTCCTGGTCTCCAGGCTCCCGCGCATGATGGAAACCGCATGGCGCGTGGAGTCTCTCCGGATCCTGGGGGAGGCGCCGGCCGGCGAGCCCGAACGCTTCGATCTCATACGGCCGCCCTCGGCCTGCCCGGCGTGCGGACACCGAATCCCCGTGCTCGAAAACATCCCCGTCGTGAGCTACCTCATGCTTCGCGGCAGATGTTCCGCGTGCGGGTGGCGGATTCCGGCACGTTACCCGATCGTCGAAATCTGCGGCGCGCTCGTCGCGGGCGCGGCGGCGATGCATTTCGGCGCCGGGGCCGGAGCGGCCGGAGCGTGCCTGCTCGGATGGGGACTGCTCGCGGCAAGCGCCATCGACATCGAGACCCGGTTGCTGCCCGACTCGCTCACGATGCCGTTACTATGGCTGGGCCTCGCGTTCAACCTGCGCGACACCTTCGCACCGTTGCAGGACTGCGTCATCGGAGCCATGGCCGGCTACGCCGTGCTCTGGACCATCTACCACGGATTCAAGCTTCTGACCGGCCGGGAAGGGATGGGATACGGCGACTTCAAGCTGCTCGCGCTGCTCGGCGCCTGGCTTGGATGGCCGGCGCTTCCGGCCATCCTGCTGCTGGCGTCACTGGCCGGCGCGGTCGCGGGCATCACGCTGGTCGTGCGCGGGCGAGCCTCTCGCGACACACCGCTTCCGTTCGGACCGTATCTCGCCGCCGCGGGCCTGGTGGTGCTCTACTGCGGCGACACCCCGGCCATGGCCTGGCTCGGATACGTGGCCGGGCAGACATGACCCGGGACCGCCCCATGATCGTCGCGCTCACCGGTGGGCTTGCCTCCGGCAAGAGCTCGGTGGCACGGCGGTTCGAGGAACTCGGCGTACCGGTGATCGACGCGGACGTCGTCGCCCGCCGCCTGGTCGAACCCGGCGCGCCAGCCCTGGCGGAGATCGTGCAAGCGTTCGGAGCCGGCGTTCTCGATGAGCGGGGGAGGCTGGATCGTGCGAGGATGCGCCAGCGCATCTTCCACCACGACGGCGATCGCAAAAGGCTCGAATCGATTCTGCATCCGAGGGTACGCGACGCGATGCAGGCGTTCGCCGCATCGTCCGATGCACCCTACGTCCTGTTCGTGATCCCTCTGCTCGTGGAGACGAACCGGGCGCACGAGATGGATCGGGTCATCGTCGTGGATGCGCCGCGTGCGCTGCAGACGGCGCGTGCGGCGGCACGCGACGGAAGTCCTCCGGAGACGATTGCCTCGATGCTCGACAGCCAGGCGACCCGAGCGGACCGCCTCGCGGTCTCCGACACGGTGATCGAGAACGCCGGAGATCCGGCAACGTTGCGCAAACGCATCGACGCGGTACACCGTGAATGCCTTGCGCTTGCGGATGCATCCGGGTCGGTGAAAGAATCGTGCAACGGCCGGGCACGAACTGGCCCGACCGGGAACCCATGATGCAGGATTCCGATCGCGGACCCATCATCTACGAGCAGCCGGTGAGCGAGCGGATCCGCATGTTCCTCCGCCTCGAATTTCTCTTTCACCGCGCGCGGTACCTGCTCGGACAGGAATCGCCCTGGGCGAGCCGCCTCACCTTCGAAGTCATCATCGACGTGATGGCGGTGCTGGGCCGCGCGGATCTCAAGAAGGAGATCATCAAGGAGCTGGAACGCCACTCGGCCACCTTGTACGCACTCAGCCGGAATCCGAACGTCGCCCAGGACCGGCTACAGGAGGTACGGGATGAGGTTCAGGCCATGCTGCAGGCGTTGCATGAGCGCGAAACCGCCCCGGGGCACGAATTGCGCTACAACGAGCTGCTGAACGCGGTACGCCAACGCAGCAGCATTCCCGCCGCCACCTGTGATTTCGACCTCCCCGCGTTCCACTACTGGCTGGAGCAACCCGGCGGCCAGCGGCTTCGTGACCTGCACGACTGGATTTCCACGTTCGGTATATTCGAATCATCAATCGCACTCTGCCTCCGGCTCGTGCGCGAGAGCGTCGCAGCCACCCGCGAAGTCGCAAGCGGCGGTTTCTTCCAGCGCAAACTCGACTCGTCCACACCGTGCCAGATGATCCGGATCGCCCTCTCCCGGCAGGTGGCCCTCTACCCCGAGATCAGCGCGGGGAAGCGGCGTTTCGCGATACGGTTTCTTCGCCCCGGCGACACCATGTCGCGACCGAGCCAGACCGACGAAGACGTCGAGTTCGATCTTCTCTGCTGCTTCATCTGAGCCACGTCACGGGCGAGGCTCCGGCGATCATGCGAGGCGGTCGTCACCGAGCCCGAGCTCCGGTCCCCGGACCAGTGATGAGAGCCCGGCGACCGCACTCCGATACACCGCATCGGACGCCAACTGCTCGAACGATGTCGCACTGCGACCGTGCAACCTTGCCATTCGCGCGGCTCGTACCGGATCCGGACCGGTCTTCAACCCTTCCACCACCGCCACCGCGGCCGGCCAGTCATTGCACACCAGCACCATGTCGCAGCCCGCGTCGAGCGCCGCGCGCGCTCGATCGACGTGATCACCGCCCACCGCGGCGGCGGCCATGTCGAGATCGTCGCTGAACACGATTCCCTGGAATCCCAGCTCGTCGCGGAGGACGTCTCCGATCCAGCGCCGAGAGAAGCCTGCGGGTCGGGCGTCCAGACATTCGAACACGATGTGCGCGGGCATGATGCCCGCGAGATCCGATGCGGCGAGCCGCTCGAAAGGAACGAGGTCGGAAAGCCGGAGATCCTCGTACGAGCGGCGATCGACGGGAAGCGCGTGGTGTGAATCGGCCGAGACGCCGCCGTGCCCGGGGAAATGCTTTCCGACCCCGCCGACCCCCGCGTCCCGCATTCCCGCGAGGAACGCGCGTGCAAGCGTGGTCACCACGTCGGGGGCATGATGGAATGCGCGGTCGCCGATCACCGTGCTCACCCCGCGGCCGAGATCGAGCACCGGCGCAAAGCTGAAATCGACACCGGCCGCGCGCAGCTCGACCGCCATCACCCATCCGCCGGTGCGCGCCGCGCGCCGCGCCATCCCCGGATCCCGGTCATGAAGTATCCCGTATTGCGCCGCGGCGGGAAGAGCGCTGAAACCGTCCCGAAAGCGTTGCACCCGACCGCCTTCGTGATCGACCGCGATGAGCAGAGGAGGCTGCCTCAAGGCGTGGATGGCATCGCACAGGGCTCGCAACTGCTTACGGCAGCGATAATTGCGCGAGAACAGGATGACCCCGCCAACGCAAGGGTGGCGCAACACTTCGCTCTCGACCCGGTCGAGCTCGCTGCCCGCGATTCCTGCCATGATCGGTCCCAGAGACATGGTTTGCGGCGCCTCCCCGTAATTGCCACCGGCTCACCGGCGGCAAGCCCGTCGAGGCCCGGCAGGCCGTTCATCCCACTCGATCTCGCGAGCAAGTACCCGGCCGAGCGATGCGGCGAATTGCCGGCCCGTCTCCTCCACACTCCAGCGAACCGCCAAGTCGGCGAGTCGGGTCACCGGCAGGCCGGCGAATCCGCAGGGGTCGATCCGGTCGAACGGTGAGAGATCGAGATCGACGTTGATCGAAACCCCGTGGTACGTACGTCCGGCGCGTATGCGCAGCCCTATCGACGCGATCTTGCGGCCCTCCACGTAGACCCCGGGCGCACCCTTGCGTCTGGCTGCCGCAATCGAGGCGCCGTCGAGCATGTCGATCACCGCCTGCTCGAGCATCTCCACAATCCGGCGCACCCCTACCTTCGAACGGCGCAGATCGAAGAGCAGATACGCCACGAGTTGTCCCGGTCCATGATAGGTCACCTGCCCTCCTCGATCGGAGCGCACCACGGGGATGGCTCCGGGGTCCCGCACGTGGCCGCGTCGTCCGGCCTGTCCGAGGGTGAAGACAGGGGGATGCTGGAGCAGCCAGAGCTCGTCGGGAGAAGCGGCGCGTGCGGTATCGGTCCGCATTCGCATCGACTGCATCGCCTCGTGGTACGGCATGCATCCGAGCCAGCGGATCAAAAGCGATCGCGAATACGGCGCCGCCGGTGCGGGGGGTGGCGATTCTCCGGCGTTTACGGCGAGCGGCACCATCGACGGGCACGGCGACTCCGTCGCCATCACCACCCTCGACTCATGCCGGAGGATGCACCGTCCGCAGGTCTGGCGCCGGCCGCCCGCTCTACTCGAACATCAGCCGAACGTGGTCGCTCACCTTCTGCCATAGATTGCCTTCCTCGACGTCGCTGAGCGCGATCAGAGGCCACTCGCCGTCCAGCTCCTCCCCGAGAACCAGGCGCAGAACACCCTGTTGCTCGCCGACGCGCACCGGGGCCACGAGCCTCGTGGCGATTTCCATCTCCGCATCGATCTCGCCGTAACGGCCGCGCGGCACCGTGACGTACAAGTCCCGATCGAGCCCGAGCGCGAGCCGCTCGGCGCCACCCTTCCACACCCGGACCTCGGTCACTTTCTCTTCCGAAGCGTACACGCGCCGGGTCTCGTAGAACCGGAAACCATAGTCGAGGAGCGACTGGGTGATGCGCGCCCGCGCCCGGCTCGACTCCGCTCCCATCACCACCGCGATGAGACGCATTCCCTCGCGTTTTGCCGATGCGACCAGGCAATAGCGTGCCGTCTTCGTATATCCCGTCTTCAGTCCGTCGACCGACTCGTCCCGGAAAAGCAGAGCGTTGCGGTTGCGCTGCTTGATTCCGCCGTATTCGTACTCGCGAACCGCGTTCCAGGGGTAGTACTCGGGAAAGTCTTGAACGAGGGCGGCGGCCATCCGGGCCATGTCCCGAGCCGTCGTGTAGTGCTCCGGTCCGGGAAGCCCGGAAGCGTTCGTGAAATGGCTCCCGGACATTCCGAGCCGGCTGGCGTGGCGGTTCATCAGATCGGCGAACGTGCCCTCGTCTCCGGCCACGAACTCGGCGAGCGCGACCGCCGCGTCATTTCCCGACTGCACGATGAGTCCCATGAGAAGGGCTTCGACCGGAACCCGGGTCCCGACCTCGATGAACATCCTCGAGCCCTGCATCCGCCAGGCCTTCTCGCTCACCAGCACCTCATCCGAGAGCTCGAACTTCCCCTGCGCCATCTCCGAGAAGACGACGTAGCTCGTCATCATCTTGGTCAGGCTGGCGGGTTCCACCCGTTCGTCGGCGCCATCCTCGGAAAGCACCCGTTCGCTGTGCATGTCGATGAGGAAATGGGTTTTTGCATCGACCTTCGGGGGTTGGGGAGCGCCGGCCGCCTGCACCGCGGCGCAACAGAGAACCGGGACGAGGATCGCGAAGAATCGACTGAACATTGGATGAAACCGGCCGTGATGTGCTCGGATGGGGTTCATGCTCGTCAGCGTCTCGGATTGTACTGCCGGGAGTGGCGCGGGACCTGACGTACGGCGGACGGAACGGCTACTCGACGACGATGCGCGGGCTTTGGATGCCGAGCGAGCCGAGTGCGGTGGAGACCCGATCCGCCTCCTCGACGCCGGGGACCGGTCCAAGCCGTACACGATACATGATCCGGCCGTTGGACTTCGCCCGCAGTACCCGGACCGGCCACCTGGATGTCGCCTTGAGTCTGGCCTGCAACTTGGCTGCGTTCTCGGCTGCCTGGAACGCACCGGCCTGAACGAAGAGTTTGACCGGTTTGGACCGCCGGGAGCGCTTGGCGGGCCGCGCCGCCTTCCCGGGATCCAGCGCCCGAACCTCGACGAGCCCGGTTCCCCGGCGTGCGATCCCCAACTTGTGCGCTGCCGCATAGGAGAGGTCGATAATCCGATCTCCGTGGAACGGACCGCGATCATTGACGCGGACCACGATCTCCGCCCCCGTCGAGAGGTTCTGTACCGAGACGTAGGTCGGCAGGGGCAGGGTCTTGTGGGCCGCGGTCATCATGTACATGTCGTAGGTCTCGCCGCTCGAGGTGCGGCGGCCGTGAAACTTCGGCCCGTACCAGGACGCGACCCCGCGCTGGGTGAATCCCCGTGCGGAGGCGAGGGTGAAGTACTGTTTGCCGTGCACCACGTACGAACGGGGATTCCCGTAACGACTTCTGGGCTCCACCCGAGGCACTGCATCGGGAACCGAAGACACGTCGACGCCGCCTGCCGGCTGCCGGTCCCGTTCCGGAGCGACGCCGCACGCGCCCAGCATGGCCATCCAGACCAGCGCCGCGAGGCAACGCACGGCCTTCCGCGCCTCGGGCAGGCACGGATCAACCGGAGCCGTGGCGCTCTCGAATGCGTTCTGCGAGCTGGAGAACCGCCAGCGCGTAGAGCGAGCTGTGGTTGTAACGTGTGATGACATGGAAGTTCGCCAATCCGACCCAGTACTCATGTCCATTCTTCGTCTCGAACTCGATCAGGGCGCCCTGCTCCTCCTCGCCGGCCTCCATCGTGAAACCGACACCCTTGGCGCGTATCGACGCCAGTGACGCATGCGGCTTGATCCCCTGCTCGACCAGCGCTCTGAATGCATCCCCTTCGACCTCGGCCGGAACCGCGATCGTCGCCCCCGCACGCCAGCCATGCATGGAGAGATAGTTCGCGATGCTTCCGATGGCGTCCTCCGGGGACTGCATGAGATCGCGCGAACCGTCGCCGTCGAAGTCGATCGCATAGTGCCGATAGCTGCTGGAGATGAACTGCGCGATACCCATCGCGCCGGCGTAGGAACCCTTGATACGCCGGGCGTCGAAGCGCTCTTCATTCGAGAGCAGCACGAACGCCTCGAGCTCGGAGAGGAAGAACGCCGAACGCCTCGGGTAGCGGAATCCCAACGTCGCCAGTGCATCGAGCACCCGGATTCGGCCTCGATGAACACCATAGAAAGTCTCTACGCCGATGATCGCGACGATGATTTCCGGCGGAACCCCGAACCGCTCACCGGCCCGCGCCAGGGTAGCTGCATGTTCACGCCAGAACTCCACGCCGCGCTCGATGCGCTTCCCGGTGACGAATATCTTTCGATACTCGTGCCACGGCTTGCGCTCGGCCGGTCTCCGTATCGCTTCGAGCACCGGGTCGAGCACCTTCGCATCCATCAGCAAAGCACGGGTTTCGTTCGGGGGCGCACCATGGTCTTCCGCCATGCGCATGACGAACGGCTCGATCTCGGCCACCGGATCGAGGGCGGTCGAACCGGCCACGGGGCTCGACCCGCAGGCCAGCAGCGCGGCCAGCGCGACGGCGGCGCAAGCGTCGCTGCCTCTCCTTCCACGTTGCCCGGATGGGTGCCGCGAAGGACGCGCCGGCGCTCGTCCACCGGTACGCGGCCCTTCAACGCGCCCCCCCGCGGGAGAAGACAGGTATCGAACGTGGGAATGGAGGGCGGCGCGGGAGCTCACGGCGTTGCGAAGCGTCTCCGGGCATGCAGATCCGATGAAGTCGTTCATCGTGGTTCCGGGCCTCGGTGGATCAGCGCAGAATGGGCACGCGATGCGTATGGAGGGACATGACGATCCCGAACCCCGCCATCAGGGTCACCATGGAGGTGCCGCCGTAGCTTACGAGCGGAAGGGGGAGCCCCACCACCGGCAGGATACCCGACACCATGCCGATGTTCACGAATACGTATATGAAGAACGTCAGCACCAGCGCCCCCGCGAGCAGCTTCCCGAACGTGCTCTGTGCCTGCACCGCGATATACAGCCCACGGTAGACGATGAACAGGTAGGCCGAGAGCAGCACCAGGATTCCGAGCAACCCGAACTCCTCGGCGATCACCGCGAAAACGAAGTCCGTTGACCGCTCCGGCAGGAAGTCGAGCTGGGACTGGGTCCCGTTGAACCAGCCCTTTCCGTGCATGCCGCCGGAACCGATCGCAATCGTCGCCTGGATGATGTGGTACCCGGCGCCGAGCGGATCTTGCTGCGGGTCGAGCAGTGTGAGTACGCGCCGGCGCTGGTAGTCGTGCATGAAATGCCACAGCAACGGCACACATGCCGCGGCGGACGCCGCCAAGGCCACGATGTAGCGCCAGCCGGTTCCGGCGAGGAACAGCACGAAGGCTCCGGATGCGGCAACGAGCAACGCAGTGCCGAGATCCGGCTGCCGGATCACCAGTGCAACCGGCAGGAGCGTGAGGCAACCGCCGAGCACGATGCGCCAGAACCGCGGCGGCAGATCACCCCTGGAGAGGTACCAGGCGACCATCAGCGGCACCGTCAGCTTCACGAACTCCGAGGGCTGAAACCGGATCGGACCCACCCGCAACCATCGTTGCGCCCCCTGCGCCGTTTCTCCAAGCACGGGCACGGCGCACAACAGCAACACACCGGCCAGATAGAGGGAAGGCGCCCAGGAGAAGAAACGCCTCGGCGCAACCTGGGCGATCGCGCACATGAACCCGAATCCGATCGCAAGCCTGATCGCCTGCCGTACCACGAGGTCGGTGTCGCGTCCCCCGGCGCTGTAGAGTGCCACCAGTCCGAACGCGGAGAGCACCAGCACCCCGAACAACAGGGGCAGGTCCAGGCGCATCCGTTCACTCACGGCGACTCGGGGTTCCATCGGAGGTCTCAACCGGGAACCGGATGCACGGTGGCGGCGAGCGCCGGCCCGGAGCCGTCGTTCGCCGCCGCACTCCGCGCAGGCCGTCCCGGAACAACGGCCGGCGGCAGAGTGTCGTCGCCGAGATAAGCGTCGATGACCGTACGCGCAAGCGGCGCCGCGGCGCCGCTTCCGCTCCCTCCGTTCTCTACCACCACCGCGACCGCGATCCGCGGCCGCTCGACCGGAGCGAACGCGATGAAGAGCCCATGGTCGTGCAGCTTCTTGTCGAGCTTCCTGGCGTCATATTCTTCGTTCTGACGGACGGTGAATACCTGCGCGGTTCCGGTCTTGCCCGCGAGCCGATAGGCAAGGCCGTCGTTGATTTTCCTGGCCGTACCGCGCTGGCCGTGCACCACTCCGGTCATCGCCTCGATAATCCGCTCCCAGTTGGAAGATTCGATCAACCGGATCGGCGCGATCGTCTCCGGCTCGAACCTCTCGATATCGCCGCTGACCGGATCCACCGCACGATCCACGACCCTGGGACGCAGCCGCACGCCTCGTGTCGCGATGGCGGCGGTGGCCGACGCGAGCTGAAGCGGCGTCGTCAACACGTAGCCCTGTCCGATGCCGGTGATGAGGGTCTCTCCCGGAAACCACGGCTCGTCGCGCGCATTGCGCTTCCAGGCACGGGAAGGCGCCAATCCGCGGCTTTCACCCCCCAGCCTGATGCCGGTGCGCTCGCCGAAGCCGAAGCTCGACAAATACTCGTACATCCGGTCGATACCCATCGCGAGCGCGAGCTCGTAGAAATACACGTCACAGGATTGCACGATCGCGTCGCGCAGCCCGACCCGGCCATGCCCGTATTTTTTCCAGTCCCGGTATCTGTGCTTGCGGCCGGGCAGCCTGAACCAGCCGGGACACCACGATGTTCCGCGTGCGTGGTCGATGCCGCGTTCAAGTCCCGCGAGCCCCACGAACGGCTTGATCGTCGAGCCCGGCGGATACTGTCCGTTGACCGCGCGATTGAACAGTGGACGATCGGGAGAACGCTGCAGGGCACGGTACGTTTCGACGTCGATACCGCCGGCAAACAGGTTGGGGTCGGCCCCCGGGCTGCTCACCATCGCGAGCACTGCTCCGGTCATGGGTTCGAGGGCGACGATCGCTCCGTTCTCGTCACCGAGAGCCGCCTCGGCCGTGCGCTGCAGCCTCGCGTCCATGGTAAGGAACAGGTTTCTGCCGGGAACCGGATCATGACGCTCCAATACCCGCAGGATCCGTCCCTGGGCATTGGCCTCGACCCGCTGGTATCCGACCGTGCCGTGCAGCCAGTCTTCGTAGGACGCCTCGACACCCGTCTTGCCGATGTGGGAGGTCCCTCGATAGTCTGCCCGGTCGATACGATCGAGCTCGCGCTTGTTGATGCGGCCGACATAGCCGACGAGATGGATACCGAGCTCTCCGAGCGGGTAGTTCCGGATCAGCCGCGCCCCGACGTCGACACCGGGAAATCGGTGCCGGTTGACCGAGAACCTGGCGACTTCACGGTCTTCCAGCCGCAGGCGCAACGGGACCCTCTCGAAACGGCGCTTGCGGGCGAGCGCAGCGAAGTACGCCTCCTCATCCCCGCCGGTGATCTCGATGATCCCGCGCAGCTCCGCGATCAGTGCATCGATGTCCTCGACCGCCTCGGGAACGACCTCGAGGCTGTAGGCAGGCAGGTTCTGCGCCAGGATCTCGCCCCGGCGGTCGAAGATGAGTCCTCGCGTAGGCGCAATCGGGACAATCTTCACGCGATTGTTCTCCGACAGCGTAGTGAAGTGCTGATGCTTGAAGATCTGGAGATGGACGAGCCGTCCGACGAGCAGCAGCGTGAGCATTCCGACGATGACCGCCGCACCGACGGCGCGCATCGAGAACAGGAGCGACTCGCGGGACGATTCGCTGGTCGTGAGGAGTGGCGCCATCGCTGATCAGGACCGCTGCCGCGGCTTCAGGTTCCGGCGGTCGCCATGAATCGGGTCGGCGGATGCAAACGGGTCACACCACGGCGTACCGGCGTCTGATGACTCGCAGGACAACGAATATCCATGGCCACAACAACGTGCTGACGAGCGGAGAGGTCCAATATGCGGGGGCCGTGACCGGTATACCGCGGATGCCGTTGCTCCAGAGAACCAGCGCCTGGTAGAGGAAGACCAATGCGAAGATGGTGATCCCCTGCCGCCACAGCGGCAGCACCCGCACGCGCCGGTGGGTGCGATGCGCGACGTATGCGACGACGCTCAGCCCCAGGGCATGCTGGCCGAGCAGCGTGCCGGTCATCACGTCGAGAAACAATCCGGCCGTCCAGCCGACCACCACACCGACCCGTTCGGGCGCCGCCATGCACCAGTAGACGAGCACCAGAGCCACCCATGCCGGACGCCAGATAGCCGTGGACTCCGGCATCGGAAGCGCGGTGAGCAGCAGCGCGAAGACGAACGTGGACGTGATCACCCAGCGACTTTGATGCGTCATCGGGGTCACCATCCACTCCAGCTCATGTACGCCTCGAAAGCCGGGTCCTGGCGGGTGACCGGGTCCGAACGCACGAGCAGCACCTCGCGAGTACGTTCGAGCATGGCACTTGGCTCCACGTAGACCTCGGCGAACGGTTGGCTCTGATCCCGCCGTATCTCGACCACCTTGCCGACCGGATAGCCCGACAGAAACCGGCTGCCGAGCCCGGAGGTGACGATTCGATCGTCGATTTGCACGTCGGCGCTGTTCGGAACGTGCGAGAGCTTCAACAGATTGAGCGGTCCGGTTCCGGTGGCGACCGCTCGCAGGCCGTTGCGATGGACCTGCACCGGAAGCGCATGGCTCGGATCGGTGATCAGCAATGCGTTCGAGGAAAAGGGCCCGACATGGACGACCTGCCCCATGATCCCGTGGGAGCCGATGAGGGTCTGCCCCGGCAGGACGCCGTCCTGCGCCCCCCTGTTGAGGACGATCCGGCGGCTGAACGGATCCATGTCCACCGATATCAGCTCCGCCACGAGCACATGTTGGTCGACCTGCTCGGCGCTGCCGAGCAGGCTGCGAAGTCGCCGGTTCTCGGCTTCGAGCGTGTCGAGCTTCTCGAGCCGGGCGCGCAGGCGAAACCGCTCCTCACGCAACGCGGCATTCTCGGCGAGTATGGTGTTCCGCGTCAGGAGTTGCTCAGAGAGCCAGTCTCCGGTCCGGATCGGAAGATGAATCGCAAGCTGTAGCGGATAGAGCACCGTCGAGAGCAGGCTGCGCGCCGCCTCCAGGTGGCTCGCGCGATGGTCCACGGTCATCAGGACGATGGATGCGGCCACGGCGGCCACGGCCCGGATCAACGCGGACGGCCTGCGTACGAACAATGGTGCTATCGACTTGATGTTCCTTCTCCGTACCGTCGGTTCGATCGCACGCGCACTCCTCGGATCACTCCGTGGTAAAGATGTCGATGCCCTTCTCGTCGACCATTTCGAGCGCCCGCCCGCCTCCGCGAGCGACACAGGTGAGGGGATCGTCGGCAATGATGACCGGGATGCCAGTCTCTTCCATCAACAGCCGGTCGAGGTCCTTGAGCAAGGCGCCACCACCCGTGAGCACCATGCCGCGTTCCGCGACGTCGGCTCCGAGCTCCGGCGGTGTCCGCTCCAGCGCGGCCCTCACCGCGCTCACGATGCCGGACAGTGCTTCCTGCAGCGAATCGAGGATCTCATTGCTGTTGAGCACGAAGCTGCGCGGAATTCCTTCTGCCAGGTTCCGGCCCCGCACCTCCATCTCCCTGACTTCGTTCGCCGGATAGGCCGATCCGATCTGGTGCTTGATCTGCTCCGCCGTCGCCTCGCCGATAATCGTGCTGTAGTTGCGGCGGACGTAGCTGATCACGGATTCGTCGAATCGATCCCCGCCGATCCGGACCGACTCGGAGTAGACGATGCCGTTGAGCGAGATCACCGCGACCTCGGTGGTGCCGCCGCCGACGTCCAGCACCATGGAGCCGCTGGCGTCGCTCACCGGCATCCCGGCCCCGATCGCAGCCGCCATCGGCTCTTCGATGAGATACACTTCGCGCGCTCCGGCACCCGAAGCGGACTCGCGGATGGCACGGCGCTCGACCTGGGTGGAGCCGCAGGGCACGCAGACCAGCACCCTCGGGCTTGGCCGCATGAACCGGTTCTCGTGCGCCTTGTGAATGAAATGCTGCAACATCTTCTCGGTCACGGTGAAGTCGGCGATCACGCCGTCCTTCAGTGGCCGAATGGCCTGGATGTTGCCCGGTGTACGTCCAAGCATGCTCTTTGCGGCCTTGCCGACCGCCGCAATGCTCTTGCCACTCCCATGGCCGTGCCCCTGACGGATGGCCACGACAGATGGCTCGTTGAGCACGATGCCCTTGCCGCGGGCGTATACCAGAGTGTTGGCAGTGCCGAGATCGATCGAGAGATCATTGGAGAACAAACCTCTGAGACGCTTGAACATGGACGATCCGATTCCGAGAGCCGGTTACCAGTGGCAAGAGATGCCAAGTATAATCAGGATTCCGCTCTTCCCCGGGGGCCGATACCGAATTCCGCAACCGGCGGTGATCCGGCAATAGTCGAAGCGCCTTTGGAGCAAGCGAGTGAACTGTACCAGGACCATGCGGACATCATCAAATAATCTACGTAGTTAAGGCGTGTTGTTGAGAATTGACCAGAAGATGGCACTCGAACCCGGGGGTATTCTGCACATCGCCCATCTGGCGCGCCTGCATCTCCTCGAGGATGACGCAGAGCGATACGCAGGCGAACTGTCCGCTATTCTGGCGTTCATCGAGCAGATGAACGCGGTCGACACCGGCGGTGTGACTCCGATGGCCCACCCATTCGAAATGACCCAACCGCTGCGCGCCGACATCGTCACCGAGCAGGATCGCCGGGAGGAGTATCAGGCGAACGCCCCGGCGGTGCGGGACGGACTTTACGTCGTCCCCAAGGTCATCGAGTAGTCGTCAAGCATCGCCGCGGCGCGCGACGGGTTACCCTCCGAAAGCACATCGCTCCACCGGACCGTCGATTCACATCCATGCACACGCTATCCGTTTCCGCTCTCGGCAACGCGCTACGGCGAAAGGAATTCTCGAGCGTAGAGCTCACGACGCACTTCCTCGATCGTGTCGCGGCATACGACACGACCCTGAATTCGTTCATCACCGTCACCGGCGATATCGCGCTGGCCGACGCGGCCCGGGCGGACGAACGTCGGCGGGCGGGCGAGGACAACCCGTTACTCGGGATTCCCATCGCGCACAAGGATATCTTCTGCACGCGGGGCGTGCGGACGTCGTGCGGCTCCCGGATGCTGGACACCTTCATCGCGCCCTACGACGCGACCGTCGTCGATCGGTTTCGCGCCAACGGAACCGTGATGCTGGGAAAGACGAACATGGACGAGTTTGCGATGGGCTCGTCCAACCAGACGAGCTGGTACGGCCCGGTGCGCAACCCGTGGGATGCGGATCGTGTTCCGGGCGGATCTTCCGGGGGATCCGCCGCCGCCGTCGCGGCCGGCCTCGCACCGATTGCCACCGGCACCGAAACCGGAGGATCGATCCGTCAACCGGCCGCCCTCACCGGGCTGACCGGGCTCAAGCCGACCTACGGCAGGGTCTCGCGATTCGGCATGGTGGCATTCGCATCGAGCCTCGATCAGGCAGGGATCCTGGCCCGCAGCGCCGAGGACGTCGCGCTGTCGCTCGGCGCGATCGCCGGACACGATCCTGCCGATTCCACCTCCGTGGACCGGCCGGCGGACGATTATCCGGGTGCGCTCGGATCCGATCTGTCGGGGGTGCGCATCGGGGTCGTGAAGGAGCAGTTCGGCGAAGGGCTCGACCCGGTGGTCGGAAAGCTCGTGGAAGAAGCGATTGACGATCTGGAACGACTCGGAGCGACGATCCTGGACGTATCGCTGCCGAACAGCGCGCTCTCCATCCCGGTGTACTACGTGGTCGCTCCCGCCGAGGCGTCCTCGAACCTCTCGCGCTACGAAGGCGTACGTTTCGGGCATCGCGCGGCGCATCCGGTCGATATGGAGGACCTGTACAAGCGCAGCCGCAGCGAGGGGTTCGGCGACGAGGTCAAGCGTCGAATCATGATTGGCACCTACGTGCTGTCGGCAGGCTACTACGATGCGTACTACCTCAAGGCGCAACAGGTACGGCGCCTGATCTGTGCCGACTTTGCGCGGGCTTTCGATCAGGTCGATCTCATCGTGGGGCCGACGTCGCCGTTCACCGCGTTCCCCATCGGCGAGAAGCTGGACGATCCGGTCGCGATGTACCTGTGCGACATCTATACCAGCGGCATCAATCTCGCGGGCCTGCCGGCACTGTCGGCACCGGCGGGATTCGCCCGCGGCCTCCCGGTCGGACTGCACCTGATGGGAAACCACTTTCGAGAAGATCTGCTGCTCTCCGTCGCACATCGATACCAACAGGCCACCGATTGGCACACGAGACGCCCCGCGCGGTTCACGTAGGGACGTGATGCGAGCCCGCGGCTCGACATGGGAGGGGTCCGGAAGATGATGTGGGAAGCGGTGGTGGGGCTCGAGATCCACGCCCAGCTCGCCACCCGGAGCAAGATTTTCTCCGGCGCTCCGGCCGCCGCCGGGGCCGAGCCGAACCGACAGGCATGCGCCATCGATCTGGCGCTCCCGGGCGTGCTGCCGGTGCTCAACGCCGAAGTGCTGCGCATGGCGGTCATGTTCGGCCTCGCGACGAATGCCGAGATCGCGTCCCGCTCGGTGTTCGCACGCAAGAACTACTTCTATCCGGACCTTCCCAAGGGGTACCAGATCAGCCAGTACGAGCTTCCCGTCGTGAAGCGCGGCGTAGTGGAGATCGCGCTCGACGACGGTCCGACGAAGCGGATCGGTATCGCCCGCGCCCATCTCGAAGAAGATGCGGGGAAGTCCGTGCACGATGCCTTTCCCGGTGAGACCGGCGTGGACCTCAATCGGGCGGGGGTGCCATTGCTGGAGATCGTCTCGGAGCCGGACATGAACTCGGCCGGTGAAGCGATGGCATACATGCGCACGATCCATTCGCTCGTGCGCTATCTCGGCATCTGCGACGGCAACATGGAGGCAGGCTCCTTTCGATGCGATGCGAACGTGTCGGTGCGACGATCCGGAGAAACCGCACTCGGCACGCGCACGGAAATCAAGAACCTCAACTCGTTCCGGTTCGTCGGCCGGGCCATTACGTACGAGATCGAGCGCCAGATCGAGACGCTGGCGGGCAACGGGACGGTCGTCCAGGAAACGAGACTCTACGATGCGGTAGCGGATGAGACCCGCGCCATGCGCGACAAGGAGGAAGCGAACGACTATCGTTACTTCCCGGATCCGGATCTCCTGCCCGTGGAGCTGAGTCCCGAATACATCGAACGCATACGCGCCGAGCTCCCTGAACTCCCGGATGTGAAGAGGCAGCGGTTCAGGTCCGAATACGCGCTCGGCGAGAACGACGCCCGCCGGCTCACTGCAATCCGCGAGATTGCCGACTACTTCGAGGCGGTCGCCAACGCATCGCGCCAGCCGAGGCTCGCCGCCAACTGGGTGACCGGCGATCTGGCGGCAGCGTTGCACCGTGCCAACATCGAGATCACACACAGTCCGGTCGGACCCGAGGAGCTCGCCACCCTCATTGTCCGCATCGCCGATGGCACCCTGTCGGGCAAGATGGCGAAAGAGGTGTTCGAATCGGTTTGGCGCCGGGAGGGCGATCCGGACTCCGTGATCGCAAAGCGCGGTCTCGTGCAAATATCCAACCCCGCAGCCATCGAGGACTTCGTCGACCAGATCATCGCAGCGCATCCCGAGCAGGTCGAGCAGTTCCGGACCGGGAAAGAAAAGGTGTTCGGATTCTTCGTCGGACAGGTGATGAAATTGACCCGCGGGCAAGCCAACCCCGAGCAGGTCAACCAAGCCCTCCGCCGCAAACTCTGACCCGACCGGGCGTTCCGGATCTCACGGACCTCCGCCGTCCGGTGCAGGTCCTCTGGATCCTTGCCGGGCCAAACTCATTCCACGATCGCGCCGTTGTCGTCGTCCGTCGCCGGCCGATCCACCAGCTCGACATAGGCCATCGGCGCCTTGTCGCCGACACGATAACCGCAATTGATGATTCGGAGATAGCCGCCGGGACGAACCCGGTAGCGCGGACCGAGTTCGTCGAACAGCTTCGCTATGCAGGCCTGGTCGCGAAGCCGGGCAAAGACGATTCTGCGATTGGCGACACTGTCCACCTTCGCGCGTGTGATCAGTGGTTCAATGACCCGCCGCAGCTCCTTCGCCTTCGGCAACGTGGTCCTGATGATTTCATGCCTGACGAGCGACGCGGACATGTTGCGGAACATCGCCTGGTAATGGCTTCGATGCCGGTTGAGATGCCGGCCGGATTTGCGATGTCGCATGACGTTCCTCCGAATACCGTCTTCATCTCCACCCAGTCCATGGAGGAAGGAGGCTATCGATCCCGGCCTTGTCCATAGAGCCCGGGAGGGGGCCAATTTTCAATCCGCATTCCGAGCGAGAGCCCTTTCGACGCCAGGACATCCTTGATCTCCGTGAGCGATTTCTTTCCGAGATTCGGAGTCTTCAGCAACTCGACCTCCGTGCGCTGGAGCAGATCGCCGACGTAGTAGATGCTCTCCGCCTTCAAACAATTCGCAGATCGCACCGTGAGCTCGAGATCATCGACAGGCCGTAGCAGGACCGGCTCTATCTTCGACTCTACATGGACGGGAGAATCATCCTGCCCGCCGCTCAGATCGACGAAAACCGAGAGCTGCTCCTGCAGCAGCCGCGCCGCATGCCGAATGGCATCCTCGGTGTCGATGGTGCCGTTCGTCTCGATCTCGACGATCAGCTTGTCGAGGTCCGTACGCTGCTCCACCCTCGCGGTATCGACGACGTACGACACACGTCGGACCGGACTGAACGACGCGTCGATGAACAGCTTGCCGATTGGGCGATCACCCTCCTCCGACATGCGCGCTGCCGCCGGTTGGTAGCCCCGACCCAACTCGACTTTCATCGACATGTTCAGCTCGCCTTCCTTCGTGAGACGGGCGATGAAGTGATCGGGGTTGATGATCTCCACATCGTGATCGAGAACGATATCTCTTGCATGGACCGCGCATGGTCCCTTCTTGTTCAACGCCAGAACCGATTCCTGCCGTGCGTGCAGACGGACATCAAGGCCCTTGAGGTTCAACAGGATCTCGGTGACGTCTTCCTGTACGCCTTCAATGGTAGTGTACTCGTGGAGCACGCCATCGATGTCCACTTCCGTGACCGCGCAGCCGGGCATGGACGAAAGAAGAACCCGACGCAACGCGTTGCCTAGCGTATGCCCGAAACCCCGATCCAGAGGCTCAAGGGTAATTTTCGCCGTATTCGTCCCGATATCCCGAACTTCGACGACGTTGGGTTTCAAAAGCTTGGTGGCACTCGCCTGCATCGAATTCTCTCCGTGCTTGCGGTTACTTCGAGTAAAGCTCGACCACGAGCTGCTCGTTGATGTCCGGGGGAAGATCCTCACGATCGGGCACCGCTTTCAGTACTCCTTCCATTTTCGATACATCCACTTCGACCCAACCCGGAAATCCGTACTGTTCGGTGAGCGTAAGCGAATCCTGGATACGTTGCTGCTTGCGTGCCTTCTCCCGGATCGTGACCACGTCCGACAGACCGACCTGGTACGAAGGAACATCCACGCATCGTCCATTGACCATGACGGACTTGTGGTTGACGAGTTGGCGGGACTCGGCGCGGGTCGAGCCAAAACCCATCCGATACACGACATTATCGAGCCTGCATTCGAGCAGGCGAAAAAGATTCTCGCCCGTTGCCCCCTTCCGTCTCGCCGCATTCTTGTAGTAGTTGCGGAACTGCCGCTCCAGCACGCCATAGATTCTTCTCAGTTTCTGCTTTTCCCTCAACTGCAGGGCGTAGTCGGACATCCGTCGCTGGCGCCGAACGCCATGCTGGCCTGGAGGCGTGTCCAGCTTGCATTTCGAATCCAGTGGACGGGTCCGGCTCGTGAGCATGAGGTCCATGCCTTCACGCCGACTGAGCCGGCACCGGGGTCCTGTATATCTTGCCATCGCTACCTCCGAGCCCAGTCTCTATACGCGCCGCTTCTTCGGCGCACGACATCCGTTGTGCGGTATCGGCGTGACGTCCGAGATGCTCGTTATCTTGAATCCCGCGTTGTTCAGAGCTCGCACCGCCGACTCCCTTCCAGGCCCCGGCCCCTTCACCATCACCTCCAGATTCTTCAATCCGTATTCCGCCGCTGCTTCGCAAGCCTTCACGGCAGCGATCTGGGCCGCGAAGGGGGTGCTCTTGCGGGAGCCCTTGAATCCGCTCGCACCCGCGGTTGACCATGCGAGTGCATTGCCCTGACGATCGGTGATCGTAATCACGGTGTTGTTGAACGACGCGTGTACGTGGGCTATCCCGTCGTTGACGGTGCGGCGGATCTTTTTCTTCGCTCGAACTTTCGTTTTGGCCATCGTCGTGCCCTGGTTCTATCGCTTGATGGGCCGGCGCGGCCCCTTCCTGGTACGGGCGTTGGTGTGGGTTCGCTGGCCCCGCACAGGCAATCCGCGTCGATGGCGGATCCCCCGGTAACACCCGAGATCCATCAGCCGTTTGATGTTCATCGAAATTTCCCGGCGCAGGTCTCCTTCGGTCACGCCCTTCGCGACCTCACCGCGAAGCGCATCAAGCTCCGTGTCGGTCAGGTTGCGAACGGCCACATCCGGGCCGATTCCGGTTGCGCCGCATATTTCGAACGCACGGGTCCGGCCAATGCCGTAGATGTGCATCAAGGCGACCCACACGTGCTTCCGATCCGGAATATTGACTCCACCAATACGTGCCATGACAGTTTGCTCTCGTTACCTGGCCGAGGGCTGGCGCGGGCCTGCCGTCCGGCCCCGGCTCAACCCTGCCTCTGCTTGTGTCGCGCATCCTTGCAAATGACGCGCACGGTGCCCTTGCGCCGGATCACCTTGCAGTTCCGGCACAGCCGCTTGACGGACGCCCTGACCTTCATGCGAAATTCTCTCCCTGCATCATCGTGGTACGCCTGCCCGGCCATACCCCTTCAAGTTGGCCTTCTTCAACAGCCCTTCGTACTGGTGTGACATCAGATGCGATTGCACCTGCGACATGAAGTCCATCGTCACGACGACAATGATGAGGAGCGACGTGCCGCCGAAGTAGAACGGCACGTTCCAGCTCACGATCATGAATTCCGGAAGCAGGCACACCAAGGCGATGTAGCCGGCTCCGAACACGGTGAGCCGCGTCATTACGCCGTCGATGTAGCGCGCCGTCTGCTCGCCCGGACGACGACCCGGAATGAATGCGCCGGATTTGCGCAGGTTGTCTGCCGTCTCCTTGGGATCGAATACCAGGGCAGTATAGAAAAAGCAGAAGAAAATAATCGCGGCCGCATACAACATCACGTAGATCGGCTGACCCGGCTGCATCGTGGTCGACAGGTCCCTCAACCACGTCATGCCCTCGGCGCTTCCGAACCAGCCCGCGAGCGTACCGGGAAAGAGAATGATGCTCGATGCGAAAATCGGCGGGATCACACCGGCCATGTTCAACTTCAGGGGCAAGTGGCTGCTCTGACCGGCGTAAACCCTGCGCCCGACCTGCCGGCGCGCGTAGTTGACGGTGATCCGGCGCTGGCCCCGTTCGACGAATACGACGAATCCCGTCACCGCGAGCGCGAGCGCCAACAGTAGCAGCACCATCACGACGTGCAGCTCGCCGGTTCGGGCAAGCTCGAGGGTACCTCCAATCGCCGAAGGCAGCCCCGCCACGATACCCGCGAAGATGATGATGGATATACCGTTGCCGATACCTCGCTCGCTTACCTGCTCCCCGAGCCACATCAGGAATATCGTGCCGGCGACCAGTGTGGTCACTGCCGTAATCCGGAAGCTCCAACCCGGGTCGACGACCACCGGCAGGGCGCCGGCCTGCTGGGCTTCTAGGGCGATCGCGACCCCGAGGGACTGGAACAGTGCGAGCCCCACCGTACCGTATCGCGTGTATCGCGTTATCTTCCGCCGGCCCGCTTCGCCCTCCTTCCGAAGCTCCTTCAAGCGCGGGTCGACATGGGTAAGGAGCTGCATGATGATGGACGCCGAGATATAAGGCATGATGCCGATCGCGAAGATTGAAAACCGTTCGAGCGCTCCTCCCGAGAACATGTTGAACATGTCCAGGATCGTTCCCCGCTGTTGATCGAACAGTATCTCGAGTGCGACGGGATCGATGCCCGGCACGGGGATGAACGTGCCGATCCTGAACACCACCAGCGCCCCGAGAACGAACAGCAGGCGCTGTTTGAGTTCAGTCGATCCTCCGACCGAGGATCGAGGTTGCAGAAGGCGCTTCGCCACGTCTGCCTAGTCCTCGATCCTTCCGCCGCTCGCTTCGACCGCGGCACGGGCGCCCTTCGTTGCCGAAATACCGCACACGGTATAAGCACGGCTCAAACGGCCTTCTCCGAAAAGCTTTACGTATTTCACATTCTTGCCGACCACACCGGCTGCCTGCAGTGAAGGAACCGTCACCGCAACATCGGCGAACCTTTCGAGCACAACGACCCGGACGTCCTCACGCACCAGCGATTTGCGGGATGAGAACCCGAACTTGGGCAACCTGCGCTGCAATGGCATCTGCCCGCCTTCGAACCCCCTGCGCACGCCACCGCCTGCTCGTGATTTCTGCCCCTTGTGTCCACGCCCACCGGTCTTGCCAAGACCGGACGCAGCGCCCCGTCCGCGACGCTTTCGTGCACGCTTCGCTCCGGCAGCGGGTTTGATGTCGTTCAATCGCACCTCAGAGCTCCTCGACCTTCAGGAGATAGGCCACCTTGTTGATCATGCCGCGCGTACAGGGCGTATCCTCCACCACTGTGCAGTGATGCATCCGGCGAAGTCCGAGGCCATGCACACACGCACGGTGACTCGCCAAACGCCCGTTGATGCTCTTCGTCAGAGTGACCTTGATCTTCTTGCCGGGTTCCCTGGCCATCATCGTTCAACCCCGAAGCTCCTTCACGTCAAGCCCGCGCTTGGCCGCAACCTGTTCCGCGGAGCGCATCTTCTCGAGCCCGCCGATAGTGGCTCGAATGACGTTGACCGGATTGTTGGAGCCGATGCACTTCGCGAGCACGTCCTTGACCCCGAGCACTTCGAATACCGCACGCATCGGTCCGCCGGCAATGATTCCGGTGCCTTCGGACGCCGGCTGCATGTACACCCGGGCCGCTCCATGGCGAGCCATGATCGGGTATTGCAGGGTGCCACCCTCCAGTGGCACCTTCACCAGATTGCGGCGCGCACTTTCCATCGCCTTCTGAATCGCGGCAGGAACCTCCCTGGCCTTGCCTCGCCCCATTCCGACACGCCCCTTCCCGTCACCGACCACCGTCAGCGCAGTAAATCCGAACAACCGCCCGCCTTTCACGACCTTCGCGACCCGGTTGATCGATACCAGTTTTTCAAGCAGATTGTCTTCGCCCGCGGAGTTCTGGTAGCCCGCCATCGTCTAGCTCTCGAGTTTCGTCGTTGATGAGGTCATGGATACTCTCAACATCGTCAGAATATCAGCCCTGCTTCTCGTGCCGCGTCGGCCAACGCCTTGACCCGGCCGTGGAATTTGAATCCCGACCGGTCGAATGCGACATGCTCGACACCGGCGCGCGTCGCGCGCTCTGCGATGACCCGCCCTACGACTGTCGCCGCCGTGCAATTTCCGCCATACGCGACTTGGCTGCGAACGTCCTTCTCGACCGTCGACGCGCTCGCGATGGTGGTTGCACCGTCCGCCGACAGCACTTGGGCGTAGATGTGCCGAGGGGTTCGGTGGACGCACAACCTAGCAACCCCCAGCTCACGTATGTGCTTTCGAGTCCGTGCGGCTCGCTTGACACGAGCCGATTTGCGATCTCTTGTCATATCCTATTGCTTCTGCTTCTTCTTCGCTTCCTTTCTCGCGACGTTCTCGCCACTGTACCTGACACCCTTGCCCTTGTACGGCTCGGGCGGCCTGAACGCCCTGATCTCGGCCGCGATCTGACCGACACGTTGCTTGTCGGTACCCCGCACTATGATCCGCGTCTGGCTCGGCGCCTCGATGCTTACGTCTTTCGGGCATGCATACTCGATCGGATGTGAAAATCCCAGCGACAGGTTCAACACCGTTCCTTGCATCTGGGCCCGGTATCCGACCCCCACGAGTTGCAACTCCTTCGTAAAGCCTTCGTAGACGCCCGTCACCATGTTGGCGATGAGCGACCGTGCGGTCCCCGCCTGACTCGGCGCACCCGCCGCACCATTCCTGGGGCGACACATCACCGTACCGTTCTCATGCACCACTTCCACCGATGCATGAACCTCCACCCGAAGCTCACCCTTCGGTCCGCTTACCGAGACCGTCCCCTCCCCGATTGCGACATTCACACCGTCGGGGAGACCGATGGGCATTTTCGCGATTCTCGACATGTTTCGATGTCCCCGGCACTACGCGACGATACAGACAACCTCGCCTCCATGCCCTTCGGCTCGGGCCTGGCGATCCGTCATCAAACCCTTCGGCGTCGAGATAATCGCGATACCCAGCCCATCCATCACCTTTGGAAGGTCATCCTTGCGCTTGTAGACCCTGAGTCCCGGGCGACTGATCCGCTTCAACATCTCGATGACCGGCTTTCCTTCAAAATATCGCAGCAGGATCGCGAGCTGCGGCTTGCCTTCGATTTCCTCCACGGAAAAATCCCGGATGTAACCCTGCTGCTTGAGCACTTCCGCAATCGCCGATTTCTGCTTCGACATCGGCATCATGATCCGCACCTTTCCGGCACGTTGGCCATTGCGGATATGGGTCAACATGTCCGAGACGGGATCTTGCATGCTCATCGTGGCTGTACCTCGCTTGCCGCCGCGTGCTACCAGCTTGCCTTCACCAATCCGGGAACGTCGCCACTCATTGCCGCCTCACGCAGTTTGTTTCTGCCGAGCCCGAACTTCCGATAGTACGCGTGGGGACGACCCGTCAATCGACACCTGTTCCGTATTCGGACTGGACAGGAGTTCCTGGGCAACGCGTTAAGCTTCCTCTGCGCGTCTTCGCGCTCTTCGTACGTCGTTTCCGGGTTGCAGATCGTGTCCTTGAGAGTCCGGCGCCTTGCCGCATACTTCACGATGAGCTTCCTTCGTTTCGCTTCCCGATTCACCACTGAGAGTTTGGCCATTTCCCGGATTCCTGGTTTTCAGTTCTGACGGAACGGAAATTTGAATCCCGCCAGCAGAGCCAATGCCTCTTCATCGGTATGAGCCGATGTCGTAATCGCAATATCCAGACCCCTTATCGCATCGATCCTGTCGTAGTCGATCTCCGGGAAGACAATTTGCTCCTTGATCCCGAAATTATAGCTGCCACGGCCATCGAACGCCCGCCGGCTGAATCCTCGGAAATCCCGTATTCTGGGTATGGTTATGTTGATGAGCCGATCAAGGAACTCGTACATCATGCTCCTGCGAAGCGTCACCTTGCATCCGATAGACCAACCTTCCCGAATCTTGAATCCGGCCACGGATTTCCTCGCCTTGGTGACGATCGGCTTCTGTCCGGAGATCAACTGCATGTCGTTCACGGCGTTCTCAAGGACCTTCTTGTCGCCGATTGCCTCGCCGACTCCCATGTTGAGCGTGACCTTCTCCACCTTGGGAACCTGCATGAGGCTCGAATAACCGAACCGCTCCTTGAGACCCGGAGCAATCGACTCGCGGTACAGGTCCTGAAGCCTTGTCATTTCCTCGTGCCCTTCGTGGCTGCCGGCATGCATTGCCTGCAGATCTCAGAGATCAACGACTTCACCCGTGGATTTGAAAAACCGAACCTTCCGTCCATCTTCCAGCTTCCTGGCCCCGACTCGATCACCCTTGCCGGTGATCGGATTGAACAAGGCTACGTTGGAGGCGTGGATCGGCATCTCCTTTTCGATAATTCCCCCGGAGGTCCCCTGCTGGGGATTCGGCTTGGTATGCCGCTTGACGACGTTGACTCCTTCGACCACGATCCGATCATCGCCCGCGTGCACCGACAATACGTTGCCGCGCTGGCCCCGGTTGCGGCCCGCAAGGACGACGACTTCGTCTCCCTTCCTGATTTTCCGGATGGCCATGATCCTAGAGCACTTCCGGCGCAAGCGACACGATCTTCATGAACCGCTCTCGGCGCAACTCGCGCGTCACCGGACCGAAGATACGGGTACCGATCGGCTGCAACTGGTTGGTCAACAGCACCGCGGCGTTTCGGTCGAACCGTATGAGCGAACCATCGGGACGCCGCACCCCCTTTCGCGTGCGTACGACCACCGCGTTGTACATCTCCCCTTTCCTGACCTTTCCCCGAGGAATCGCCTCCTTGACGGTGACCTTCACGATATCCCCAATCCGGGCGTAGCGACGCTTCGAACCCCCGAGCACCTTGACGCACATCAGCCGGCGGGCACCGCTGTTGTCGGCCGCGTCAAGCATGGATTGCATCTGAATCATCGGACCATCTCAACCGTAATCCGGAGGACCCTCATATCGCGCGCGCGATAATCTCGTGCACACGCCACGCCTTCGTCCTGGACAAGGGCCGACACTGCACGATCGAAACTTCATCACCCACGTTGCAGTCGTCGGCCTCGTCGTGGGCATGAATCCTGGTTGAGCGACGAATGTACTTCTTGTACAGGGGATGTTTCACACGCCGTTCGACGAGTACGGTCACCGTCTTGTTCATCTTGTCACTGACTACCCGACCGATCAGCGGCCGCGTGGTCGACTTCGCATTCGACGACCTGGTTTCAGAAAGTGTCGATTCACTCATGTTCGTTCACGCTCGCTCAAGATCGTCTTCACCCGGGCGATGTCGCGTCGTACCGCGCTGACCTGACTTGGACGGGACAACTGTCCGATACCCTTCTGTATCCGGAGATTGAAAGCCTCCCGATTCAGATCGAACAACTCCTTTCGGAGGTCATCGTCGCTCATTGCTCTCAACTCTCGTATGTTCATCTCATCAAATCGCCGTCCGGCTTACGAACGTCGTCTGCACCGGCAACTTGGCGGCTGCAAGCCGAAATGCCTCACGCGCAAGCGTTTCATCGACGCCCTGCATCTCGTACAACATCCGACCCGGCTGAACCCGGGCCACCCAATACTCGACGTTGCCCTTGCCTTTCCCCTGGCGGACCTCCAGGGGTTTCTTGGTAATCGGCTTGTCCGGGAAGATCCGGATCCAGATCTTCGCCCCGCGTTTAACCTTGCGGGTAATCGCCCTCCGAGCCGCCTCGATCTGGCGGGCGGTAATACGGCCGCGGGTCACGGCCTTCATCCCATATTCACCGAAGCTCACACTGTTCCCGGTGGTCGCAAGCCCGCGATTGCGGCCCTTTTGCTGCTTGCGATACCTGGTTCTCTTTGGCTGCATCATGGCGGCTCGACTCCTCAAACAATCGCAGCCTCCGACTGCGCTCCCTTTCCGGCCTCACCTCGAGCGAAAATCTCACCCTTGAAAATCCACGTCTTCACCCCGATCACGCCGTAGGTGGTCCTCGCTTCCGCGAATCCGTAGTCGATATCCGCGCGCAGGGTGTGCAGCGGGACACGCCCTTCCCGGTACCACTCCGAGCGCGCGATCTCCGCGCCGTTCAAACGACCGGATACCCGGACCTTGATCCCCTCGGCTCCGAGCCGCATTGCATTCGTCACCGCGCGCCGCATCGCGCGCCGGAACATGATACGCCTCTCGAGCTGGTTCGCGACACTCTCCGCGACGAGATAGGCATCGAGTTCCGGCTTTCTGATCTCCTCGACACTGATGTTCACCGGAATGCCCATCATCTGCGAGATTTCCACCCGCAGTGCTTCGATGTCCTCACCCTTCTTCCCGATGACGATCCCCGGTCGGGCAGTATGAATCACGATGCGTGCATTCTTGGCCGGGCGCTCGATGTGGATACGGCTGACCGAGGCATGGCCGAGCTTCTTGCGGATAAAGGCGCGAACCGCGATGTCGGTATTCAGGTTGTCTGCATACTCGCCACGTTCCGCGTACCAGATCGATGACCAGTCCTTCACGATCCCGAGCCGAATACCTATCGGATGTACTTTCTGCCCCATGGATGTCATCCCCGCTCGTCGGTCACGGTCACCGTGATGTGGCTGGTGCGCTTCGTGATTCTGCTCGCTCTGCCGCGTGCCCGGGCCCGGTGCCGGCGAAAAGTCGGCCCCTGGTCCACATGGACGGCGCCGACCCAAAGCTCGTCGATATCTGCGCCTTCGTTATGCTCCGCATTCGCAATTGCGGACTCGATCACCTTCTTCAACGTCGATGCAGCCTTGCGTTTGCCGAAGGTCAATATCTCGATGGCCCGTTCCACCGGCAGGCCTCGAAGCTGATCGGCAACCAAGCTCGCCTTTTGCGGGGACAGGCGGGCGTAGCGCAATGTTGCGGAGACCTCCATCAGTATCGCTCCCGATCCTACTTCTTTGCCTTCCGGTCGGCAGCGTGACCGCGGAACGTACGAGTCGGCGCAAACTCGCCGAGCTTGTGTCCCACCATGTTCTCGGTGACGAGCACCGGAACGTGCTGCCTGCCGTTGTGGATGGCGATCGTGAGTCCAATCATGTCCGGGATAACCATTGACCGCCGGGACCATGTCCGGATGGGCCGCCTGCTGTGCACGGCCCGAGCCGCCTCAACCTTGCGAAGAAGGTGGTTGTCGACAAACGGCCCCTTCTTGATCGAGCGTGGCACGGCGACGTACCCCCTTTACTTTCGTCGATTCCTGCGACGTACGATCATCATCGAAGTCCTCTTGTTACGTCGCGTCTTGTGTCCTTTCGTAGGCACTCCCCAAGGCGTCACCGGGTGCCGCCCGCCTGAAGAACGGCCCTCTCCGCCGCCGTGCGGATGGTCGACGGGGTTCATCGCGACCCCGCGCACCGTCGGCCGGCGCCCGCGCCAACGCGTTGCGCCGGCCTTGCCGAGCGAACGCAGGGAATGCTCCGGATTCCCGACTTCACCAATCGTCGCGCGGCACACCACCGGCACCTTGCGCAGCTCGCCGGACCGAAGCCGCAACGTCGCAAAACTGCCTTCGCGCGCAACCAGTTGCACGCTTGCGCCAGCGCTACGCGCGATCTGGGCGCCTTTCCCGGGCTTGAACTCGACGCAGTGCAACGTGCTGCCAACCGGCATATCGGCCAACAACAGGCAATTCCCAGATCGAATCGGCGCACCGCGACCTGACACGAGCTCGTCGCCCTTCACGACGCCGCGCGGGGCGATGATATAGCGGCGCTCACCATCGGCGTACAGCAGCAAGGCGATGTGGGCGCTACGGTTCGGATCGTACTCGATTCGTTCGACCCTTGCCGGTATGCCGTCCTTTGCACGTTTGAAGTCGATGATTCGATACCGCTGCTTGTGGCCGCCGCCCCGGTGCCGCATGGTGATGCGACCCTTGTTGTTGCGACCGCCCGTGCGGGACTTCTTCGCGAGCAACGGCTCATGCGGCCCGCCTTTGTGCAACTCCTCCGTCTTCACCTTGACGACGAACCGGCGGCCGGCGGAAGTAGGCTTCGTCTGGATCATGGCCATGGGATTTACGCTCCGCGCCGA
The DNA here is from genome assembly GCA_958295465.1 of uncultured Gammaproteobacteria bacterium. Lineage (GTDB taxonomy): Bacteria > Pseudomonadota > Gammaproteobacteria > HK1 > HK1 > HK1. Next base: position 2,726,385 of record OY282353.1, on the reverse strand, counting down.
TTACTCACTCGGGCTCATGAAGTCGATGTCGTGGCCGGGCTTCAGCCGGACGTAGGCCTTGCGCCAGTCCGGGCGCCGCCCTCGATTTCTCCCGCGGAGACCCTTGTTCTTGCCTTTCACGTTCAACACCGACACTGATTCGACCTCGACGTTGAACATCTTCTCCACCGCCCGCCGGATCTCGGGCTTTCGAGCATCGGTCAGCACCCGGAACGTGATTTGCTTGTGGCGATCCGCAACCCGTGTGCTCTTTTCCGATACATGGGGAGCAACGAGTACGTTCATGAGCCGCTCGTCGGTCATGCGAATCGCCCCTCGATTCGTTTGGCGGCGGCCACGGTCATGATCACCTTGTCGAAGGTGAGGAGACTGACGGGACTCACTTCCGCACACTGCTGTACCGCTACGTTACGCAGGTTGCGGGCCGCGAGCGTGAGGGTGTCGTCTTGCTGTGCGGTCACAATGAGCACATCGGTAAGCCCCAACGTCGAGAGACGAGCCACCATATCCTTCGTCTTCGGCTTCCCAAGAACGAAATCTTCTACTACGAGGAGCCGCTCCCGGCGAATCAACTCGGAAAGAATCGATCGCATCGCGCCCCGATACATCTTGCGATTCACCTTCTGTTCGAAGCTTCGAGGCTTTGCCGCGAACGTCGCACCGCCGCCGCGCCATATCGGGCTGCGGATACTTCCTGCCCGTGCCCGTCCAAGCCCTTTCTGGCGCCAGGGTTTCGCTCCACCACCACGCACCTCGGCGCGTGATTTCCTTGCCTTCGTCCCACGGCGGCTTCCGGCCATGTACGCGGTGACGACCTGATGCACGAGCGGCTCGTTGTAGTCGACCGCGAACGTGCGGTCCGCGAGATCCACCGAGCCGGCGTCCGCTGCATCCGATACTACATCGATGTGCATCTCGCTTCCCTGCCTGTTCTCAACGCGCCTTGACGCTCGGGCGCACAATGATCCGTCCACCCTTCGGGCCTGGAATCGCACCCTTGATCAGGAGTGAGTTTCGTGTCTTGTCGACCCGCACGATCTCGAGATTCTGTGCGGTCCGGCGCACGTTGCCCATGTGTCCCGCCATCCGCTTGCCCTTGAACACGCGTCCCGGCGTCTGATTCTGGCCGATCGACCCAGGAGCGCGGTGCGCGAGCGAATTGCCATGCGATGCGTCCTGAGTGCGGAAATGATGTCGTTTGACTACGCCGGCGTAGCCCTTGCCGATGCTCGTCCCGGTCGCATCAACCTTCTGGCCTGCTTCAAACGTCGTCACATCAAGGGCGTAACCGGGAGTGAACTCCTCGCCTTCGCCCTCGTCGAGGCGAAACTCCCATAGCCCCTCACCCGCATCGACACCATGCTTCGCCAAGTGCCCGGCCTGTGGCTTCGACACTCGATTCGGCTTCCTTGTACCGGTGGTCAATTGCACGGCCCGATAACCATCCGTCTCTTCCGTCTTGAGGCGAGTGACACGGTTCGGCTCCACGACGATGACGGTCACCGGGATGGATTCACCCGCGTCGGTGAACATCCGCGTCATTCCCGCCTTGCGCCCCACCAGTCCGATTGGCATCTCGTCCGTCTCTGCATTCAGTTCAGCTTGATCTGGACATCCACTCCCGCCGCGAGGTCGAGCTTCATCAATGCATCGACCGTCTTGTCGGTAGGGTTGACGATGTCGAGGATCCGCTTGTGGGTCCGCAGCTCGTACTGGTCACGGGCGTCCTTGTTCACGTGCGGAGACACCAGAATCGTATAGCGCTCCTTCCTCGTCGGTAGCGGGATCGGCCCCTTGACCAATGCCCCGGTCCGGCGCGCGGTGTCGACGATCTCCGCCGCCGACTGGTCGATCAGCCGGTGATCAAACGCCTTGAGGCGAATCCTGATGATCTGATCTGCCATTGCTCTTATTCGATGACTTTGGAGACGACGCCGGCACCCACCGTGCGCCCGCCCTCGCGCACCGCAAACCGCAAACCCTCCTCCATCGCGATCGGCGCTATCAGCTTCACGTCCATCTGTACATTGTCCCCCGGCATCACCATCTCAACCCCTTCTCCCAACTCAACCTCACCCGTCACATCCGTCGTGCGAAAGTAAAACTGCGGACGATACCCCTTGAAAAACGGCGTGTGACGACCCCCCTCGTCCTTCGACAACACATACACCTCCGCCTCGAAATGCGTGTGCGGCGTGATGCTCCTCGGCTTCGCCAACACCTGCCCCCGCTCGATCTCGTCACGCTTCACCCCACGCAACAACACCCCAATGTTGTCTCCCGCTACACCCTCGTCCAGCAACTTCCGAAACATCTCAACACCCGTGCACGTCGTCTTCGTCGTCTCCTTCATCCCCACTATCTCCACCTCCTCACCCACCTTCACCACCCCTCGCTCTACTCGACCCGTCGCCACCGTCCCTCGTCCCGATATCGAAAATACATCCTCCACCGGCATCAAAAACGCTCCGTCCACCGCACGCTCCGGCTCCGGGATGTATTCGTCCAACGCCTCCACCAACGACTTCACCGAACCCTCTCCCATCCCCGTCTCATCACCCTCCAGCGCCTTCAGCGCCGAACCCCGCACCACCGGCGTGTCGTCACCAGGAAACTCGTACTTGTCCAGCAACTCCCTCACCTCCATCTCCACCAACTCCAGCAACTCCTCATCATCCACCATGTCGCACTTGTTCAGATACACCACGATGTACGGCACTCCCACCTGCCGCGCCAGCAATATGTGCTCGCGCGTCTGCGGCATCGGACCGTCCGCCGCCGACACCACCAGAACCGCACCGTCCATCTGCGCCGCCCCCGTGATCATGTTCTTCACGTAGTCCGCGTGCCCCGGACAGTCAACGTGCGCGTAATGCCTCGCCCGCGATTCGTACTCCACGTGCGCCGTCGCTATCGTGATACCACGCGCCCGCTCCTCCGGCGCGTTGTCGATCTCGTCGAACGCCTTCACATCCCCACCAAACTCGCGCGCCAGCACCTGCGTCATCGCCGCAGTCAGCGTCGTCTTCCCGTGGTCAACGTGTCCAATCGTCCCAACGTTCACGTGCGGCTTCGTGCGCTCGAACTTGCCCTTGGCCATAACGGCTCCCTCGCAAAGCGTGAATCAGAGGCCGAGCTACTGGTTCTTCCTGACAACGCCATCGGCAATACCCGACGGCATTTCAAGATACTTGCCGAACTCCATCGTGAACGTCGCCCGACCCTGCGTCAGGGATCGAAGATCGGTGGCGTACCCGAACATCTCCCTGAGCGGAATCTCGGCGCGAACCGATCGCCCGGCCGGCGTATCGCTCATACCCTGCACGGTACCGCGACGCCGGTTGAAGTCGCCCATGACGTCACCCATGTACTCTTCGGGAGTGACGACTTCGACCTTCATGACGGGTTCCAGCAACACCGCGCCCGCCCTTTGCGCTCCCTCGCGGAAACACATCGATCCGGCGACCTTGAACGCCATCTCGCTCGAGTCGACTTCGTGGTAGGAACCGTCGAACAACGTCACCTTGACATCGACGACCGGATACCCGGCGACAATTCCGTTTGCAAGCTGCTCCCTGACGCCCTTGTCGACGGCGGGAATGTACTCCCGGGGAATCGCACCCCCGACGATCGCGTCTTCGAATTCATACCCGGCCCCCGAACCGAGCGGCTCGATACGGAGCCGGACATGGCCATATTGGCCACGTCCGCCGGTCTGGCGCACGAAACGGTGCTCGTGCTCGACGCTCCTGCAGATCGTCTCGCGATAGGCTACTTGAGGACTGCCCGCGTTGGCGGCCACCTTGAACTCCCGTCGAAGACGATCGATGATGATCTCGAGATGCAGCTCACCCATGCCGGAAATGATGGTCTGCCCCGATTCCTGATCAGTGCCGACCCGGAAGGACGGGTCTTCATGCGCCAGCTTCGACAGGGCAAGACCCATCTTCTCCTGATCTCCCTGGGTCTTCGGCTCGATCGCGATCGAGATCACGGGCTCCGGAAATTCCATGCGTTCCAGCGCAATAGGGTGCTTCGGATCGCAAACCGTCTCGCCGGTGGTGATCTCCTTGAGGCCGACCGCCGCCGCGATGTCTCCGGCACGGACCTCCGTGATCTCCTCCCGGCTGTTGGCGTGCATCTGCAAAATGCGTCCGATCCTCTGAGTACGATCTTTCACCGGATTGTAAACGGTGTCGCCGGATCTCAGCACACCGGAATAAACACGGAAGAAGGTGAGGCTTCCGACGAACGGATCAGTCGCGATCTTGAACGCAAGTGACGAGAACGGAGCATCGTCCTCCGGCTCCCGACTTTCGCTACGGTCCTCGCCATTGACGACCACTCCCTGCACGGGCGGTATGTCGTCGGGCGCCGGCAGGTAGCAGATCACCGCATCCAGCAAGGCTTGCACACCCTTGTTCTTGAACGCTGAACCGCAGAGCGTGGGGACAATTTCATTCCGAAGCGTGCGAGCGCGAATACCACGGCGGATCTCGTCGGCAGACAGGTCGCCGTCCTCGAAATACCTTTCCATCAGCTCTTCGTCACCCTCCGCCGCCGCCTCTACAAGCGTCTCACGCCATTGCCTGCAGAGGTTTTCCATTCCAACCGGAATCTCGCGCGCCTCGTAGGCTATACCGAAATTCGCCGAATTCCAGTAGATCGCCTTCATGTTCAACAAGTCGACGACGCCTGCGAATGCCTCCTCCGCGCCGATCGGGAGATGGGTGGGCACCGGATTCGCACCGAGGCGCTCGCGCATCTGATCGAGGACGTTGAGAAAGTCGGCACCCTGCCGATCCATCTTGTTGACGAACGCGAGGCGGGGGACGCCGTATTTCGTGGCTTGTCTCCACACCGTCTCCGACTGGGGCTCGACGCCGCCGACCGCGCAGAACACCGCGCACGCGCCATCGAGCACACGCAGGCTGCGTTCCACCTCAATGGTGAAGTCGACGTGCCCGGGCGTATCGATGATGTTGATGCGATGTTCTTCAAATTGTTGATCCATTCCGCGCCAGAAGCAGGTAGTCGCGGCAGAGGTGATGGTGATGCCTCGTTCCTGCTCCTGGACCATCCAGTCCATGGTCGCCGATCCGTCGTGGACCTCACCGATCTTGTGGGAGATGCCCGTGTAATAGAGGACACGCTCGGTCGTCGTCGTCTTGCCGGCGTCGATGTGCGCCATGATCCCGATGTTCCGGTAGCGCTCGATGGGGGTTTTGCGGGGCACCGGAAGACTTCCTGTTGGGCATTCGTTCAGCGGTGAACAGTTATGAAATGGCTGGCGACGCTACCAGCGGTAATGCGAAAACGCCTTGTTTGCTTCTGCCATCCGGTGAGTATCTTCGCGCTTCTTGACCGCGGTCCCGCGGTTCTCGGACGCATCGATGAATTCCTGGGCAAGGCGCTGCCCCATGGATTTCTCGTTGCGCCTCCGCGCCGCATCGACCAGCCACCGCATGGCAAGCGCGGTCCTGCGTGAAGTCCGCACTTCCACCGGAACCTGGTAGGTGGCGCCACCGACCCGACGCGATTTCACCTCGACCACCGGACGCACGTTGTCCAGCGCCCGGTTGAAGACTTCAATCGGATCTTCCTTGGTGCGGTTGGCGACGGTATCGAGCGCGCCGTAGACCATCCGCTCCGCAACGGATTTCTTTCCATCGAGCATGAGAACGTTCATGAACTTGGCGAGCGTGCCGTCTCCGAACTTCGGATCCGGAAGAATGGTGCGTTGCGGGATTTCGCGGCGGCGCGGCATGGCTCGTGATCCATCAACCCTTTGGGCGCTTCGCGCCGTACTTGGAGCGGCCTTGGCGGCGATCCGAGACCCCCGACGTATCCAGACTGCCACGGACGACGTGATACCTGACGCCCGGAAGATCCTTCACGCGCCCCCCCCGAATCAGGATGACCGAGTGTTCCTGGAGATTATGCCCCTCACCGCCGATATAGGTGATGACCTCTTCCCCGCTCGTCAACCGAACCTTCGCGACCTTTCGCAGCGCGGAATTCGGCTTTTTCGGCGTCGTGGTGTAGACGCGCGTGCATACGCCCCTGCGCTGCGGACAGCTCTGCAGCGCAGGAACGTTGCTCTTCTTGTGCTGGTGCTTGCGCGGTTTGCGCACCAACTGATTGATCGTCGTCATGCGTTCCCGCTCGTTCCGGATGAATGGACAATGGCCCCGTTCTCGATCCAATGGAAGAGGCTGGCCAGGCAGGTGTTGCGGTTCGATCCCCGGCCCCGATATCGGGGGCGCCGATGCACGCTGTTTCGGGTTCCAACCCGCTCACGGAGCACAAGCTGGCGGACTTTATAGAGATGGCAGGGTAACGTCAAGTCCGTCCGGTATCGGCTCCGTTGATCTCAATCGGCAGCAAGGACTCGGGGGCCGGCAACCGCAGCCTGGATCTAACCGGATTGCTCGGAACGCGCGTCCTCCTCGGCCAAGGCATTGGCGAACGCCTCCTCCACCGCCTGCGGTTCCAGCAGTTCCTCGTCGAGCGCTTGGCGCCTGCGCCGATCCGCGTGATACGCCAAGCCGGTACCGGATGGAATGAGCCGGCCGACGATGACGTTCTCCTTGAGCCCTCGGAGTGCGTCGATCTTCCCGTTGACGGAGGCCTCGGTCAGTACCCGGGTCGTCTCCTGGAACGATGCAGCGGAAATGAAGGATTCAGTCGCCAACGACGCCTTCGTGATGCCGAGCAGCACCGGCGACCAACTGGCCTGCTTACCACCCTCCTCGCACACCCGCTCGTTCTCTTCAAGCACCCTGGCTCGGTCGAGTTGCTCCCCGCGCAGAAGCCTCGTGTCGCCGGGGGCGTCGATCTCGGCCTTTCGCAGCATCTGGCGCACGATGACTTCGATGTGCTTGTCGTTGATTTTCACACCCTGGAGCCGGTAGACCTCCTGTACCTCGTTCACTATGTACTTCGCCAGCGCACTCACCCCGAGCAAACGCAGGATGTCATGCGAGCTCGGCATCCCATCGACGACCACCTCACCCCGCTTGACGTGCTCGCCCTCGAACACGAGGATGTGGCGCCATTTCGGCACGAGCATATCGTGCTGGTCACCCTTTTCGTCGGTGATGATGAGGCGATGCTTGCCCTTGGTCTCCCTGCCGAAGCTGACTGTCCCGCTCACCTCGGCCAGCACTGCCACCTCCTTCGGCTTGCGCGCCTCGAACAGGTCCGCGACCCGCGGCAGGCCGCCGGTGATGTCGCGGGTCTTGGAAGACTCCGCGGCCCTGGCGATCACGTCGCCAATCCCGACCTCACCACCTTCCTGCACGGTGATGAATGCACCGGACGAGAGCACGTAGTGGACCGGAGCGTCGGTGCCCGGCAGCCGGAGCTCTTCTTCGTTCTCGTCGACCAGACGCACCATCGGGCGCAGATCCTTCGCCGCGGCACTGCGGTGCTTGGGATCCATGACCACGATCCGGCTAAGCCCCGTGACCTCATCGACCTGTGACTGCACCGTCACGCCGTCCACCGCGTCGCTCAATCGAACCCGTCCCGCCACTTCCGAAATCACCGGATGCGTATGCGGGTCCCACTTCGCCACCATCTGGCCGCCGGTGACCGGATCACCCTCGCCTACCGACAATTCGGCGCCATAGGGGATCCGGTACCGCTCGCGCTGGCGGCCATGCTCGTCGGTGATCGACAGCTCGCCGGAGCGCGTGACCGCGACATAGTGTCCATCCCTGTGCCGCACGACGTTCAGGTTATGAAGCCGGACCACGCCGTCTCCCTTGACGGAGACGTTGTCCATCGCGGCGGCCCGTGACGCCGCGCCGCCGATGTGGAACGTGCGCATCGTCAACTGGGTTCCCGGCTCGCCGATCGACTGCGCGGCGACCACCCCGACCGACTCTCCGATGTTGACCCGCTCTCCGCGCGCGAGATCCCGCCCGTAACACGCCGCGCACACACCGAACCGGGTCTCGCAGGTGATTGGGGAACGCACCTTGACCTCGTCGATTCCGATGTGCTCGAGCCGGTCCACCCATCGCTCGTCGAGCATGGTTCCTCTCTCGACCGCGACCCCGGAATCCCCGGGGAGGGCAAGATCGACCGCCGTCACCCGGCCGAGCACCCGCTCCCGCAACGGCTCGACCACGTCTCCGCCCTCGATAAGCGGCGTGAGCACCAGGCCCTTGTCCGTGCCGCAGTCCACCTCGGTCACGACGAGGTCCTGCGCGACGTCGACCAGACGCCGGGTGAGATAGCCCGAGTTCGCAGTCTTCAGCGCGGTGTCGGCCAAGCCCTTCCGGGCGCCGTGGGTCGAAATGAAGTACTGGAGGACGTCCAGACCCTCACGGAAGTTCGCGGTGATGGGCGTCTCGATGATCGAGCCGTCGGGCTTGGCCATCAGGCCGCGCATACCCGCGAGCTGCCGGATCTGCGCCGCGGAGCCGCGGGCTCCGGAGTCGGCCATCATGTAGATGGAGTTGAACGACGGCTGCTCGACGAGACTGCCGTCCTTGTCATGGACGGTTTCGGTGCCGATCTTCTCCATCATCGCCTTGGCCACCCGCTCGTTGGTGTACGACCAGATGTCGACGACCTTGTTGTAACGCTCGCCCTGTGTCACCAGACCGGATGCGTACTGATCCTCGATCTCCTTCACCGCCTTCTCCGCCTTGCCGAGGATCGACTTCTTCTCGTCCGGCACCGCCATGTCCTCCACCCCGATGGAGATGCCGGCGCGTGTCGCGTAGTTGAAGCCCATGTACATGAGCTGGTCGGCGAACACCACCGTCTCCTTCAACCCCACCCTGCGGTAGCAGGCGTTGATCAGCGACGAAACCGCCTTCTTGTTCATCAGGCGATTCACGAGGTCGAACGAGAGCCCGGGGGGCATGATCTCGGAAAGAAGCGCCCGGCCGGCCGTGGTGTCCCACAACTGAACCCGCTCGATCGTTTCGCCTTCGTCGGAGAAGACGACATCGCGGATGCGCGCCCTGATCTTCGCGTGGAGCTCGACCGCACCGGACTGAAACGCCCGGTGAACCTCGGCCACGTCGGCGAACACCATTCCGGTGCCGCGCGCGTCCATCCGCTCCCGCGTCATGTAGTACAGGCCGAGCACCACGTCCTGGGTCGGCACGATGATCGGCTCGCCGTGCGCCGGAGACAGGATGTTGTTGGTCGACATCATCAGGGTCCGCGCCTCGAGCTGGGCTTCGATGGACAACGGAACGTGAACCGCCATCTGGTCGCCGTCGAAGTCTGCATTGAACGCGGTGCAGACGAGCGGGTGAAGCTGTATCGCCTTGCCTTCGATCAGAATGGGCTCGAACGCCTGGATGCCGAGCCGATGCAAGGTGGGCGCGCGGTTGAGGAGAACCGGATGCTCACGAATGACCTCCTCGAGGATGTCCCACACCTCGGGACCTTCTCGCTCGACGATCCTCTTGGCAGCCTTGATCGTGGTCGCAAGGCCACGACGCTCGAGCTTTCCGAAGACGAACGGCTTGAACAGCTCCAGCGCCATCTTCTTCGGTAACCCGCATTGATGAAGCTTGAGGGTCGGACCGACGACCACCACCGAGCGCCCGGAGTAGTCGACGCGCTTGCCGAGCAGATTTTGCCGAAACCGGCCCTGCTTGCCCTTGATCATGTCGGCAAGCGACTTGAGGGGGCGCTTGTTGGCGCCGGTGATTGCACGACCGCGCCGTCCGTTGTCGAGCAGTGCGTCGACCGCTTCCTGCAACATGCGTTTTTCGTTACGTACGATGATATCGGGCGCATTGAGTGCGAGAAGTCGCTTCAGACGGTTGTTGCGATTGATGACCCTCCGATACAGGTCGTTGAGATCGGAGGTCGCAAACCGCCCGCCATCGAGCGGCACGAGCGGCCGGAGCTCCGGCGGCAGCACCGGCAATACGCGCATTACCATCCATTCCGGCTTGTTGCCGGAGCTCTTGAATGCTTCCATCAGCTTGAGACGCTTCGAAAGCTTCTTGATCTTCGATTCCGAGCCGGTCTTCGGCAACTCCTCCCGCAACGCTGCGATTTCTTCATCGAGATCGATGGAACGCAGCAAATCGTAGATCGCCTCGGCGCCCATCTTTGCTTCAAAATCGTCACCGTGCTTCTCGAGTGCATCGAAGTACATTTCATCGGTCAGCAACTGTCCCCGCTCGAGGTCCGTCATGCCCGGGTCGCTCACGACGAATGCTTCGAAGTAGAGGATCCGCTCGATGTCGCGCAGCGTCATGTCCAGAAGCAACCCCATGCGCGACGGCAGGGACTTCAAGTACCAGATGTGGGCGACCGGACTCGCAAGCTCGATGTGTCCCATACGCTCTCGGCGGACCCTCGTGAGGGTGACCTCGACCCCGCACTTCTCGCAGATGACTCCCCGATGCTTCAGGCGCTTGTACTTGCCGCACAGGCATTCGTAGTCCTTGACCGGCCCGAAGATCTTCGCGCAGAACAGGCCGTCGCGCTCGGGCTTGAACGTGCGGTAGTTGATGGTCTCCGGCTTCTTTACCTCGCCGTAGGACCATGACTTGATCTTGTCTGGAGATGCGAGTCCGATCCGGATGGCATCGAATCCTTCGATCTGACCTTGCTGTCTCAGCAGATTGAGCAAATCCTTCATCTCGACCTCCGCCCTCGCCCGAGGGATGTGCGGCCAGCTTGCATCGAACTCTCGCTCCCGAGTACTTCGCCCGTGCGGCTTCAGTCGTGCTCCAGCTCGATATCGATCCCGAGCGACCGGATCTCCTTCATCAGCACGTTGAAGGATTCCGGCATACCCGCTTCCATCCGGTGCTCGTCGTCGACGATATTCTTGTACATCCTCGTACGACCGTTCACGTCATCCGATTTCACGGTCAGCATCTCCTGCAACGTATAGGATGCGCCGTAGGCCTCCAGGGCCCAGACCTCCATCTCTCCGAAACGCTGGCCGCCGAACTGCGCCTTGCCACCGAGCGGCTGCTGCGTCACCAGGCTGTACGGTCCCGTCGACCTCGCGTGCATCTTGTCGTCCACGAGGTGGTTGAGCTTCAGCATGTACATGTACCCGACCGTCACCGGCCGGTCGAACGCATCACCGGTCCGTCCGTCGAAGAGATGCGTCTGACCGTCGCGCGGCAGCCCCGCGAGCGCGAGCAGATCCTTGATCTCCGACTCGCCGGCGCCGTCGAACACCGGCGTAGCCATGGGCACGCCGCCCCGGAGGTTGCCCGCCAACCCGCGGACCTCGGCATCGCTCAACCTGTCGATCGGATTCCCCTTGCCTTCGGTCGCGTACACCTCCTGCAAGAACCGGCGGAGCTTCGATGATTTTTCGCACGTATCGAGCATGCGCGACACCATGTGACCGAGCTCCTTCGCAGCCCAACCGAGATGCGCCTCCAGAACTTGGCCGACGTTCATTCGAGACGGCACTCCAAGCGGGTTCAGGACGATGTCGACCGGTGTCCCGTCACTCGTGTACGGCATGTCTTCCACCGGGACGATCATCGAGATCACGCCCTTGTTACCGTGCCGGCCGGCCATCTTGTCGCCGGGCTGCACACGGCGCTTCACCGCGAGGTAGACCTTCACCATCTTCAACACCCCCGGCGCGAGATCGTCCCCCGAGGTGAGCTTCCCCTTCTTCTCCTCGAAATACTCGTCGAGCCGGGCCTTCTGCGTTTCAAGCTGCTCGCGCGCCTTTTCGAGTTGCTCGTTGGCTTCGTCGCTGCTCAGCCGGATCTCGAACCACATCTGGCGGTCGATGCCGCAAAGGTAGTCCTTCGTGATTCGCGCGCCACCGCCGAGACCGTCCGGGCCGCCGTCCGCGACCTCGCCGACGAGCAACCGCTCGAGCCGCAGGTAAATGTCGTCCGAGAGAATTCGGTACTGGTCATCCAGATCCTTGCGAACCTTCTCCAGCTCCGACTCCTCGATCTGCTTGGCCCGGGCGTCCTTCTCCACTCCGTCGCGGGTGAACACCTGGACGTTGATGATCATGCCGTTCATCCCGGACGGAACGCGTAGCGACGTATCCTTCACGTCCGACGCCTTCTCGCCGAAGATCGCGCGGAGAAGTTTCTCTTCCGGTGTGAGCTGGGTCTCGCCCTTCGGCGTCACCTTGCCGACCAGGATGTCCCCGGTCTTGACCTCCGCCCCGACATAGACGATGCCGGATTCGTCCAGCTTGGAGAGCGCACTCTCGCTGACGTTGGGGATGTCGGAGGTGACGTCTTCCGGTCCGAGCTTCGTGTCCCGTGCAAAACACACCAGCTCCTCGATGTGGACCGTGGTGTAGCGATCCTCCTCGACCACCCGCTCCGAAATCAGGATCGAGTCCTCGAAGTTGTATCCGTTCCACGGCATGAACGCGACGAGCATGTTCTGTCCGAGAGCGAGCTCTCCCATATCCGTCGAAGGTCCGTCCGCGAGCACGTCGTCACGCGCGATCCGATCCCCCGGCTTCACCAGCGGCCGTTGGTTGATGCACGTGTTCTGGTTCGAGCGCGTGTATTTGACGAGGTTGTAGATGTCGACCCCCGGCTCCCCGGCGATGGTCTCGCGGTCATTGACCCGGACCACGATACGCGCGGCATCGACCGAATCCACCGTACCGCCCCGCCTGGCGACCACCGTCACCCCTGAATCGATCGCGACGATGCCCTCCATCCCGGTTCCGACCAGAGGCGTCTCGGTCTTCAGGGTCGGCACCGCCTGGCGCTGCATGTTCGAGCCCATCAGCGCGCGGTTTGCGTCATCGTGCTCAAGAAACGGGATCAGCGATGCCGCCACCGAGACGATCTGCTTCGGCGAGATGTCCATGTACTGCACGCGGTCCGGCGACGAGAGCGTGGCCTCGTTCCGGCGCCGGCACGTTACGAGGCTGTCGACCAGCCGGCCCTCTCCGTCGAGGGCCGCATTCGCCTGCGCGATGACGAACTGCCCTTCCTCGATGGCGGACAGATAGTCGATCTCGTCGGTGACCCGCCCGGACTCCACCTTTCGATACGGGGTTTCGAGAAACCCGTACCGGTTCGTCCGGGCATAGACCGCGAGCGAGTTGATGAGGCCGATGTTCGGACCCTCGGGGGTCTCGATCGTGCAGACCCGCCCGTAGTGGGTGGGATGAACGTCGCGGACTTCGAACCCGGCACGCTCGCGTGTCAGTCCGCCCGGACCGAGCGCGGAGACGCGGCGCTTGTGCGTGACCTCGGAAAGCGGGTTGTTCTGATCCATGAACTGCGACAACTGGCTGGATCCGAAGAATTCCTTGACGACCGCCGACACCGGCTTCGCGTTGATGAGTTCCTGCGGCATGAGTTCCTCGGTCTCGGCCAGGCTCAGACGTTCCTTGACGGCGCGCTCGACCCTCACCAAGCCGATGCGGAACTGGTTCTCCGCCATCTCGCCGACGCAGCGGATGCGCCGATTCCCGAGATGGTCGATGTCGTCGACCATGCCGGTTCCGTTCTTGATGTCGACAAGGGTCTTGAGCGCATCGATGATGTCCGACTCGTCACCATGCTCCATGACGAGATCGACGAACCTCGGATCGTCACGGCGGGTCTGGAACACCTCGATCGATTCGTGGCCGGCGCCGAATATCCGACGGAGCAGATCTTCGTTGACAGGATCGTTCCTTCCCGCGACGACCGCCCCGGTCTTCCCGTCGAGGACCTCATGCTTGAGGCGCCATTTGCCCTTTGCTTCAGTGCGGAGCCTGCCTCCTTTCTCGATCGCCTTTTCATCGTAGCCGAGGTAGGACCTGATGTACTTCCCGTCGTAGATGATTCCCGGCCCTTCCTCCCGGCTGCGGCCGACACGCCGGTTGAACTTCATCCGTCCTACCGGCGAGATGTCATACCGCTCCGCACTGAAGAACAGGTTGTGGAAGAGGCTCTGTGCCGCCTCCTTCGTGGGCGGTTCACCGGGACGCATCATCCGGTAGATCTCGACCTGGGCCTCGAGCTGGCCCTGTGTCGTATCCGCGGTCAGCGTCCGCGACATGAACGGCCCGCGGTCCACGTCGTTCGTGTAAAGGGTTTCGAAACGCTTCACGCCGTGTTCGCGGAGCTTGTCGAGCAATTCGCCGGTCACCTCGTCGTTCGCGCTCGCGATGACCTCTCCGGTTTTCTCGTCCACGACGTCGAGGCCGAGATTCCTGCCGAAAGCATAGTCGTCGACGACCTCCGGCGTATCGAGGTTCGCCTTCGTCATCTCCCTGATGTGCTTCGCGGTGATGCGCCGGCCGGCTTCGACGAACACCTTGCCCTTCCCGTCCTTGACGTCGAATGCCGCGACCTCGCCCCGCAACCGTTCCGGAATGAGCTTGAACCGCACCCCCTCCGGCGTGAGCTCGAACGTGTTGAGCTCGAAGAAGCGTCCCAGAATTTCCTCGGAGGAGTAGCCGAGCGCACGAAGGAGGATCGTCGCGGGAAGCTTGCGACGACGATCGATACGTACGTGTACGAGATCCTTCGGATCGAACTCGAAGTCGAGCCACGAGCCGCGGTAGGGGATGACCCGCGCGGAGAACAGCAGCTTGCCGGAGGAATGGGTCTTGCCTCGATCGTGCTCGAAGAATACGCCGGGCGAGCGGTGCAACTGCGCGACGATCACGCGCTCCGTACCGTTGACGATGAAGGTGCCGGTGTCGGTCATGAGCGGTATTTCGCCCATATAGACCTCCTGCTCCTTGACGTCCTTCACGACACGCCCGGCATCCTTGGCCGCGCGCGCGCCTCCTGTCTCCTTCTCGTAAAGCACCAACCGCAACGTCACGCGCAACGACGCCGCGTAGGTCTTTCCACGAAGCCGGCATTCACTCACGTCGAACGTGGGCTTTTCGAGCCGATAGCTCACGTACTCGAGCGCGGCGTCTCCGGAGTAGCTCTCGATCGGGAAGACGGATTTGAATGCGGCATGAAGGCCCCTCTCCGTGCGCTCCTCCACGGCGACCCCTTCCTGCAGAAAGTCCCGGTACGAATCGAGCTGGATAGCGAGCAGGTACGGCACGCCGAGAATGCTCGGCCGCTTGCCGAAATCCTTTCGGATGCGCTTCTTTTCGGTGAAGGAGGGCTCGGAAGGATCGGATTTCCTGGCAAAGGTGGCTTTCTCCGCGATGACGGTCCGTCCAACCACCTCCACAGGTTCCTCCGCAGCGGTGTCCTCCCCGGCAGCGAACGCCTTTTCGGTGATGGATTTCTCGCTGGGGCCCGGGATTCGCCGCTTGTACCGTGCTCCCCGAGTGACGAGCTTCTTGTCCCTGACTGCGATGGCATCCGACGCCAACTCGTAGTCGGAACCGGGCCTTTCAAGCACCTGCCGTATCATGCGGCCGATCATCTGCTTGATCCTGCTCTCCTCTACCGCCTGGCCAAACTGTTCAAGCAGAGGCTCTTGCAGAGGCTCCACGGCAGGCCTTCCACGATCGGAGGCATCCTCCATCAGCTTGATGGTCGATTCCCGGGTCAGGAAGTCCCACAATTCCCGCCCGAGATCGGTATCGAAAACGTCACTGAACGGTCCCGGATTGAAGGTATATACGGGAGAGGCGGGTTTCTCCGCGGCGACGGGCTTCTCGGCAGCGGCAAGTTCCTCCGCAACGGCGGGTGTCTTCTCGACGACAGGCTCTTCGGCGGCGACGACGTTCCTCGTAGCGACGGGTTCCTTCGCGACGGCAATTCGACGAAGTCCATAGCGTTCCCTTTGGTACGCCACCCAATCCCGGGTTGCGTCCGAATCGCATTTGCGTTCGACGACATCCAGCAGCACGGAAGGACAAATCGATGCAAATGTTGCATCGGGATCCTTCAACGTAGCTCGCATCACATCCGACACCGTCTTGTGTTGCGGGAACCGCTCAGCCAGAGGCGGAGATGTGATTCGTTCCCGGTACTCGGAGTTACCCTCCGGAACCACCACGACCACTTTCGCATCCGTGACGTCCATCTCCCGGTTCGCCACCATCCTGTCCGCCAGGAGGCGAAGGCGCATGAGCTGATAGAAAGGTTCGTAGAGCAATTCGCCCATTGGAACCTCGCCGCTGAACGCGGATGATTCGGCCGAGTACGGATCGGAGTATCTGCCTCTCCGTGTTTCGCCTGCAGGTCCCTCGCCCTTGTCTTCGTCGAACTTGTAATCCTCGACGTACTTCCATTCCATCAGGTAGGCGCGCCGTCCCGCGTCGGTGTCGGCGATGACGAAGGCATCGACACTGGTGTTGTTCGCACCGCACGTCGTCCCTCCTTCAAGCGACCCCCCCAGACCAATCCATTCGAACTCCACGGGCGACGTTCTGCCCTCGTGGCGAATGTCGACGATGCCCTTTACGTCGTCGTCGATTGCACCGATCACCGCCGTCAAGGCACCCGGTATCCCGGCGAGTGGCAGCAGGAAATTGACGCACGCGACTTGGGAACTCGCCATGTTGCGGGTCGGTCCGTCCTCACCGACGGCATCGCCGCTTCTTTCCGTCCGATGCCACTTGATTCCGCGTTCCTCGAAAAAGCGGCGCGCTCCCGCTTCGCCTCGCAACGACGGATACAGGTTTTCATCCTCACAGCCAGTGGCGAGCAAATGGCCATGACCCTGGCCTTTGTCGTCCGACGGAGAACGCCCTTGATCGCTGATCGTTGTCGATTTGTCCCGGAAATCCGCTTGCTGCTTCCGGGCGGCCTTGCCGAAATCGCGCATAACTACCTCCGGCTGTCCACAGTGGCTCGGACGGACCCGATATCCGAGGTGGTTCGGGTTCTTTGGACGAACGCGGCCGACTACTTGATCTCCACCGTCGCCCCGGCCTCTTCGAGCTGCTTCTTGACGTCCTCCGCCTCATCCTTGGAGACGCCTTCCTTGATGTTCGCGGGAACGCCTTCGACGAGGTCCTTCGCTTCTTTCAAGCCGAGGCTCGTGAGTGCTCGTACGACCTTGATCACGCCGACCTTCTTTTCACCGAAGCTGCTCATGACCACGGTGAACTCGGTCTGCTCTTCCTGGACTTCGCCTTCCGCCGCGCCGGGCATCGGGCCGGCCGGCACTGCCGCCACCGCGGCGGCCGATACGCCCCACTTCTCTTCCATCGCCTTGACGAGATCGACGATCTCGATCAAGGGTTTCTGCTCAAGGGCTTCGATGAGCTCCGCATTGGAAAGTGCCATTGTCATCCGCTCCCAATCAGGTTCGATTTCGGCCGATCCGGCCGCGTTGAATGTTGAATCAAGCTTCCGGTCGATCCGCGCGCATCGCATCCACGACACGGACGAGGCCGGCATGAGGCTCGGCGACGGTGCGAACGAGCTTGGTCACCGGCGCGAGGAGCACCGACGCCAGCTTGGCCAGAGCCTCTTCACGCGTCGGGAGACTGGCGAGTTGGTCGATCGCCGGGGCGTCCATCGCCTTGCCATCGAACGCCACAAAGCTGACGATCAACTTGTCATTGCCCTTCGCATAGTCACGCACGACCCGCGCCGCCGCTCCCGGCTCGTCCCGCGAAAACGCGAGCACCAGAGGACCCCTGAGACGGTCCCGGACGCACTCGAACTCCGTGCCCTCGACGGCCCTGCGAGCCAGGGTGTTACGGACCACCCGCAGATAGACGCCGGACTGCTTCGCCTTCTCCCGAAGCTCCGTCATCTTCGCCACGGTGAGGCCGCGATACTCGGCCGCGACGGCCGAATGCGCGGATCTCGCGACCTCGGCAACTTCTTCGACCACCGCCTTCTTCTGCTCGAACGAAAGAGCCACGTCACGCATCTCCTTGCGCGAACACCGTCTCCACCGCCGACACCCGGCTTGCCGGTTTCGCTTGCTTCATGACAACCGCATCCTCATTGCACGATGAGAACGCTCCTTGCGGCGGCCGGACAATGCGCCGGGCTGCGCCGTCTGCGCAGGCAGGCCATGCCATGAAGTCCGACGCCATCTCCGGCCCTCATGTGCATCGCCGAATTGAGGATGCGATATCCACCCGCGGTCTTTGACGTCCGCCGGGATGCGCGGAGACGTTGCCCTCCAACCGATCCCGACAGCCCAAAGTCGTCAACAGGGGACGGCCACCCGCCGGGCCGTTCGCTGTTTTTATTGAAGAACCGTGGCAACGCCTGCCCTAGAGTTCCAGAGTTGCCTTGTCGATGCCGATCCCGGGCCCCATCGTGGTCGATAACGTGACCTTCTTCATGTAGACCCCCTTGGACGCGCCGGGTTTCGCCTTGTTCAGATCGGCGAGCAAGGCGTCGAGGTTCTGCTTCAGCGCATCCACCTCGAACACCGCCTTGCCGATGGTGCAGTGGATGATTCCCGCACGGTCGGTGCGGTACTGGACCTGTCCGGCCTTGGCATTGCGAACCGCGCCGGCGACGTCGGGGGTGACGGTGCCGACCTTCGGATTGGGCATCAGGCCGCGCGGACCAAGGATTCTGCCGAGTTTGCCAACCACGCGCATTGCGTCCGGCGCGGCGATCACGATGTCGAAGTCGAGGTTCCCGGCCTTGACATGCTCGGCCAGATCGTCCATCCCCACGATGTCGGCGCCGGCTTCGCGCGCCTCCTCGGCAGCCGTGCCCTGCGCAAATACCGCGACCCGGGACTCCTTGCCGATGCCGTTGGGCATGACCGTCGAGCCGCGCACGACCTGGTCGGACTTGCGCGGGTCGACCCCGAGGTTGACGCTCACGTCCACCGATTCGGGAAACCTGGCCGACGACAGGTCCTTGAGCAGCGCCAAGGCGTCCGAAACATCGTAGAGCCTTCCGCGATCGACCTTCTCCCGGATTCCCTCCAGCCTTCTGGAACGCTTCGCCATCAAAGCACCCCCTCCAATTCCAGTCCCATGCTGCGGGCGCTCCCGGCAATGATGCGAACCGCTGCGTCGATGTCGTCGGTGTTCAAGTCCGGCATCTTCTGACGCGCGACCTCCTCGAGTTGCTCACGCGTCACCTTTCCCACCTTCCTGGAGTTCGGGACGTCACTGCCTTTCTCGATGCCGGAGATCTTTCGCAGCAACACCGAGGCCGGCGGCGTCTTGGTAATGAAAGTGAACGATCGGTCCTGGTAGACGGTGATCACGCACGGGATCGGGAGCCCAGGCTCCATGCCCTGCGTCTGGGCATTGAACGTCTTGCAGAACTCCATGATGTTCACCCCGTGCTGCCCGAGCGCCGGCCCGACCGGCGGAGTCGGTTTCGCCTGTCCCGCGGGCACTTGCAGTTTGATGTACGCTTCCGCCTTCTTCCTGGCCACGCCGACGATCCTCCCACCAGTCGTCCCGAGCGCCCGTATCAGGGGCCGTCAGGGCTTCTCCCACCCGAGCCGGCGCCGAGGCGCCTCCCGGCTCAATCCTTCTCGACCTGTCCGAACTCGAGCTCCACCGGCGTCGAGCGGCCGAATATGGTCACCGCGACACGCATCCGGCTCTTCTCGTAGTTCACTTCCTCGACCACCCCGCTGAAGTCGTTGAACGGGCCATCGATGACGCGCACCGCCTCACCGGGCTCGAACAGTACCTTCGGCCTCGGCTTGTCGACGCCTTCCTGCACCCGCTGGAGTATGGCGTCGGCTTCGCGTTCGCTGATGGGAGCCGGCCGCTCACTGCTCCCCCCGATGAAGCCCATCACCTTCGGCACACTCTTCACCAAGTGCCAGGTGACGTCGTTCATCTCCATGTTGACCAGCACGTAGCCGGGAAAGAACTTCCGGTCGCTTCGACGCTTCTGCCCGTCACGCATCTCCACGACCTCTTCGGTCGGGACCAGCACGTCGCCGAACTCGTCATCGAAACCGTTGCGCTCGATTCGTTCCTTGAGCAGGCGCATGACCTGGTTCTCGAATCCCGAATAGACATGGACGACATACCAGTGCATCGACATGTCCTCAGGCCCCCGTTCCGAGCAACAGCTTGACGAGCCACGCCAGCAGCCCGTCGAGAATCCACAAGATGATCGCCACCAGTCCGACCATCGCGATGACGATCAATGTCGTCTGCGTCGTTTCCTTGCGTGTCGGCCAGACGACCTTGCGCACCTCCGTATGCGACTCGCGGACGAAATCCCACGCGGCCCGGCCCTTCTCGGTCTGCACGGTGACGAACAGCGCCGCGGCGCTCAGCACGAGCAGGGCGATGATCCGCAACAACAGCGACTCGTCGGACCAGTAATAGAATCCGGCGACGCCGCCCGCGAGGATGACGAACGCCCCGATCCACTTCGCCAGATCGGGGATCGCCATGCTCGCCGCGCCGGCATTCATTCGATTGTCGCGTCCACGCATCATTCGTTGCCGGGGCACCCGGGACGCCTCGGACGGCTCCACGGAGCCGGATCTGGCGTTCCTGCCGGCATTCACCGGTGGTTGGCAGGCCAGGAGGGAATCGAACCCCCAACCTGCGGTTTTGGAGACCGCCGCTCTGCCAATTGAGCTACTGGCCTTGATTTCGATCCGGTGCGGGCACTCGATCCTGCCTCACCGGTCTGCGATTCCGGTTCATTCGATGACTTTGGAGACGACGCCGGCACCCACCGTGCGCCCACCCTCGCGCACCGCAAACCGCAAACCCTCCTCCATCGCGATCGGCGCTATCAGCTTCACGTCCATCTGTACATTGTCCCCCGGCATCACCATCTCAACCCCTTCTCCCAACTCAACCTCACCCGTCACATCCGTCGTGCGAAAGTAAAACTGCGGACGATACCCCTTGAAAAACGGCGTGTGACGACCCCCCTCGTCCTTCGACAACACATACACCTCCGCCTCGAAATGCGTGTGCGGCGTGATGCTCCTCGGCTTCGCCAACACCTGCCCCCGCTCGATCTCGTCACGCTTCACCCCACGCAACAACACCCCAATGTTGTCTCCCGCTACACCCTCGTCCAGCAACTTCCGAAACATCTCAACACCCGTGCACGTCGTCTTCGTCGTCTCCTTCATCCCCACTATCTCCACCTCCTCACCCACCTTCACCACCCCTCGCTCTACTCGACCCGTCGCCACCGTCCCTCGTCCCGATATCGAAAATACATCCTCCACCGGCATCAAAAACGCTCCGTCCACCGCACGCTCCGGCTCCGGGATGTATTCGTCCAACGCCTCCACCAACGACATCACCGAACCCTCTCCCATCCCCGTCTTATCACCCTCCAGCGCCTTCAGCGCCGAACCCCGCACCACCGGCGTGTCGTCACCAGGAAACTCGTACTTGTCCAGCAACTCCCTCACCTCCATCTCCACCAACTCCAGCAACTCCTCATCATCCACCATGTCGCACTTGTTCAGATACACCACGATGTACGGCACTCCCACCTGCCGCGCCAGCAGAATGTGCTCGCGCGTCTGCGGCATCGGACCGTCCGCCGCCGACACCACCAGTATCGCACCGTCCATCTGCGCCGCCCCCGTGATCATGTTCTTCACGTAGTCCGCGTGCCCCGGACAGTCAACGTGCGCGTAATGCCTCGCCTGTGATTCGTACTCCACGTGCGCCGTCGCTATCGTGATACCACGCGCCCGCTCCTCCGGCGCGTTGTCGATCTCGTCGAACGCCTTCACATCCCCACCAAACTCGCGCGCCAGCACCTGCGTCATCGCCGCAGTCAGCGTCGTCTTCCCGTGGTCAACGTGTCCAATCGTCCCAACGTTCACGTGCGGCTTCGTGCGCTCGAACTTGCCCTTGGCCATCAGACGTTCTCCAGGTTCGATCCCGCGGGATCGATCCCGCCGTTCAACAGGAAGGTGGTGCCCATAACTGGACTCGAACCAGTGGCCTCTCCCTTACCAAGGGAGTGCTCTACCGCCTGAGCTATATGGGCTGGATGCTCGCGCCGAGTCCTGGGCGGATGTGCTCCGCCGCCGTCATGGGGACGACCGAGTACCTGCCGCACCGCGCCCGCCTCGCCCGCGTGCCGCTTGAGCCTGTCCCCGAGGGGAGAAGGGAATCCGGGTTCGATCGCCAGGGTCATGTCATTCGGATCTGAAATCAGGATGCTTCGACCAGATGCGGCCACATCGCCGTCCATGACTGGAGCGGGTGATGGGAATCGAACCCACGTCATCAGCTTGGAAGGCTGAGGTTCTACCATTGAACCACACCCGCGAGGCCTCCGCTGTTCCTGGTCCACCAGCTCTGAACCGAACCCGACCGGACTCGCACACACTGGTGGAGGGGGTAGGATTCGAACCTACGAAGGCTGAGCCGCCAGATTTACAGTCTGGTCCCTTTGGCCGCTCGGGAACCCCTCCTCAACGCAAGCGGCGCATTCTGTTGGATAGCTCGGACGGTGTCAAGCTGCGGCGGCGGACGTTTCACATCGTCCCGGTTCATCGGATCGGAGCTCGCACGCGGCAGAATGCCGGCGCGATACCGAGATCTCGGCGACGAGTCGGGACTCGCCGCGTCCTGATCCGGACTGCTCGCCGGGTCGCGAGCGAGCAGAACGCATCAGGAAACGTCGAGCCAGTCGCGGGGACGGAGGTACCGTTCGGCGAGCTCGGCCTCCGGGGTACCCGGCGCCGGCTTCCAGTCGTAACGCCATCGCACCAGCGGCGGCAGCGACATCAGGATCGATTCCGCCCTCCCGCCGGACTGCAACCCGAAGAGAGTGCCCCGGTCGCAGACAAGGTTGAACTCGACGTACCGGCCACGGCGCACCAACTGGAACTCGCGCTCGCGCCCGGTCCACGGCGTCTCGCGGCGACGGCGCACGATCGGAAGATAGGCGTCGTGGTAGCCCTGCCCGACCGCTCGGGCGAACCGGAAGCACCGCTCGAACCCCCACTCGTCCAGGTCGTCGAAGAAGAGGCCGCCCACACCCCGGGCCTCGCCCCGATGCTTGATGAAGAAATACCGGTCGCACCAGTCCTTGAACCGCGGGTACACGTCATCGCCGAACTCTCCGCACAGGGCGGCGGCGGTCCGGTGCCAGTCCCGCACGTCGGACTCGAACCCGTAGTACGGCGTCAGATCGAAACCGCCGCCGAACCACCACACCGGCGCCTCGCCAGGCGCCTCGGCGACGAAGTGGCGCACGTTGCAGTGCGACGCCGGGACGTAGGGATTGAGGGGATGCACGACCACCGACACCCCGAGGGCGTGGAAGCTCCGGCCCGCGAGCTCCGGCCGATGGGCGGTGGCCGCCGGGGGGAGCGCGTCGCCATGCACGTGCGAAAAGTTGACACCGCCGCGCTCGATCACCTCTCCGCCAGCCAGAATCCGGGTCCGGCCTCCGCCGCCCCCGGTCCGCTCCCACGTATCCTCGGCCAGCGCCGCGGCAGGGTCTTCGGCACTGAAGGCCTCCGAGATCCGGTCCTGCAGCTCCAGCAGCCACGCGCGCACCTGCTCCAGCCGCGACGCCATCGCCCGTTTCAGCCCCGGACCGTCCGGCCGTCGCGGATGTCGATGATCCGGGTCGGGGCCGTGAGCCCACCCACCCGTCCCGGGACGTACCAGTCGATCTCATCCCCGAACACGGCACGTGCCCGCAACGCATCGCGCACGGGCGGACAGGCGGAACGATTCGCGCTCGTGGACACCAGGGCTCCTCCGAAGCTCGCACAGAGATCGTGCGCCACCGGATGATCCGTCACCCGGACCGCCACCGTCCCCGTAGCGGCCACGAGCCACGCGGGCGCCTCGTCCCGGGCCGGCGCCACGAGGGTGACGGGACCGGGCCAGTACCGGGCCGCATGCTCCCGGAACTCCGGGGCGGCGGCGGCGACGAAGGGTTCGAGGTGGCGCGGGTCCGCCGCGATGAGGATGCAGCGCTTGTGCGGCGGCCGATGCTTGATCGCGAACACTCGTGCGACGCCGGCGCGGTCCAGGGGATCGCATCCGATCCCGTACACCGCCTCGGTCGGATACGCGACGACCCCACCCTCGCGCAGGACCATGACCGCACGGCGATAGCGCCAGCCCCTCATCCCTTCACCGCGCCGAGCACGCTCACCGTCCGCGCAGCGTCTCCTGAAGCGCATCGTCCCGGCTCAGGATCCCGACCGCGTTGCGCTCGCGCTCGGCGCGTAGCGCGGCAGCGAGCGAGTCGTTGGCGTTCGCCAGGCTCTGCACCGCGAGATAACCGGCGTTCATCGCGCCGGCCTTGCCGATGGCCACGGTGGCAAGGGGATCCCTCCGGGCATCTGCACCGTGGAGAGCAAGGCGTCTTCCCCCCGAAGCGGGCCGACGTCGACCGGTACGCCGATGACCGGCCGGACGGTGAGGGCCGCAACCGCGCCCGCGAGGTGCGCGGCCATGTCCGCTGCGGCGATGAACACCGCGCATCCCCGGGTTTCGGCGTCGCGGACGTAGTCATGGGTCGCGGTGGGGGTTCGATGCGCGGAGCGCAAGCGCACCTCGTAGCGGATTCCGAACACCTCGAGCACGTCGAGGGCCGGCTCCAGGACTGGAAAATCGGAATCCGATCCCATCAGCACTGCGACGAAAGGCGTACGGTCCATCGCGGACGGGCCGGCGGCGGGTCAGGAGTTCCTGCGCCGGCGCGAGCGCGGCGGCGGTGCGGCCTCGATCAGCCGCCTTGCCTCGTCGAGGGTGATCCGGGCCGGGTCGCTGCCCTTCGGCACCCGCGCGTTCTTCTTCCCGTCGGTGACGTAGGGGCCGTAACGGCCTTTCAGGATCCGGATCGACGCGCCCTCGAACACCTTGATCTCCCGCTCCGCGTCGGCGCGCTTCTTCTCCGCGACGATCTCCAGCGCGCGAGGGAGGTCGATCCGGTGCGGATCGTCGTCCGGTCCCAGCGACGCGAACTTCGAGCCGTACTTCACGTACGGACCGAAGCGGCCGACGTTCACCGAGACCGGCTCACCGTCCGCGGTGGAGCCGAGCGCGCGCGGGAGCTCGAACAGCGCGAGCGCTTCTTCCAGGGTGATGGTGTTTACCCGTTGCTCGCGCCGCAGGCTTGCGAACTTCGGCTTGTCCTTCTCGTTCACGGTTCCGATTTGCGCGTACGGACCGTAACGGCCCACACGCACCGAGAGCTGGCGGCCGGAACCGGGATCGATGCCGAGGATCCTGGCCTGCGACGCCTCGGTGCGGGTGACACTGGCCTCCTTCTCGGACACCTTCTTGTGGAAAGGCCCCCAGAACCGATCGAGCAGGGGCACCCACTCGCGCTCGCCGCGCGAGACCGCGTCGAGATCGTCTTCGAGGCGGGCGGTGAACTCATAGTCCACGTAGTCGGCGAAATGCTCGGTCAGGAAACCGTTGACGAGACGGCCGACGTCGGTGGGCCGGAAGCGGCGGCTCTCGAGCTCCGCGTACTCCCGTTGCTGAAGCGTCGAGATGATCGCCGCATAAGTCGAGGGGCGTCCGATCCCGTAGTCTTCCAGCGTGCGGATCAGAGTCGCCTCGGAGTAGCGGGGCGGCGGCTCGGTGAAGTGCTGCTCCGTCCGCAACCCCTTGAGCCCGATCACCGCGCCTTTCTCGAGCGGCGGCAGCCGCCGCTCCTTCTCCGCCGCCTTGTCGTCGAGACCTTCCTCGTACACCGCGAGGAAGCCCGGATCCGCCACGCTCGATCCGGTCGCGCGCAGCAGGTCGCCGGGAACCGGCGCGGCCGGCCGGGGCTCGGTCCCGCACGTGAACTCGACGGCCACCGTGTCGATCGTCGCGTGAAGCATCTGGCAGGCCACGGTGCGCTTCCAGACGAGCTCGTAGAGCCTCGCCTGGTCTTTAGGCAGTGCTCTGGCGAGCGATTCGGGGGTCCGTGCGACCGAGGTCGGACGGATCGCCTCGTGCGCTTCCTGTGCGTTCCTCGCGCGGGTGCGGAAGGCGCGCGGCGCGCGCGGCACGTTGCGGGCGCCGAACGTACTCGCGATGTATTCGCGGATCTCGGCGACGGCCTCCGCCGCGAGGGTGGTCGAGTCGGTCCGCATGTAGGTGATGAGGCCCACCACCGTGCCGCCCCCGGTGTCCACGCCCTCGTAGAGCTGCTGCGCCACCCGCATCGTCCGGCTCGCGGTGAAGCCGAGCTTTCGCGCCGCCTCCTGCTGCAGGGTCGAGGTGATGAACGGCGCGGCGGGATTGCGCCGCCGCTGCTTCTTCTCGACGCCGTGCACGCACAGGACGCAGGGGGCGCCACCTGACCAATCCCGCGGATCCGCGACGGGAGCCGCTTCGCCGGACCCGCCCGCCGCGCTCAAACCGGCCAGCCGGTCCCGCGCCCGCACCGCGTGCGCCTCGTCGGTGATGCTGAACTGCTCGATCTTCTCGCCTTCGAGCCGTACCAGCCGCGCCGCGAACTCGATGCCCGCGCTCTCCAGATCGGCCTCGATGGTCCAGTACTCGCGCTTGACGAACCGCTCGATCTCGTCCTCGCGCTCGACGATCATCCGTAGCGCCGGGCTCTGCACCCTTCCTGCCGACAGCCCGCGGCGAATCTTCTTCCACAGCAGGGGCGACAGGTTGAAGCCGACGAGATAGTCGAGCGCCCGGCGCGCCTGCTGGGCGTTGACGAGCGGGGCCGAGATCTCGCGGGGATGCTCGACGGCCTCGGCGATCGCGCGCCTGGTGATCTCGTGGAAGACGACGCGGTGCACGGGCTTCGAGTCCAGTGCCCTTGCATTGCGGAGAAGTTCGACGACGTGCCACGAGATCGCCTCGCCTTCCCGGTCGGGGTCGGTCGCGAGGTAGAGCGCCTTCGCCTTCTTCATCGCCCGGCTCAGGGCCTTGACGTGCCTCTCGTTGCGCTCGATGGGCTCGTAGTGCATCAGGAAGCCGTTCTCCGGCTCCACCGCGCCGTCTTTCGGGACGAGATCGCGCACGTGCCCGTACGAGGCGAGGATCTCGTAATCGGGCCCCAGGTACTTCTTGATGGTGCGCGCCTTGGCGGGAGATTCAACGACCAGGAGGTTTCGGGCCATCGTCGAGAGGGTTCGCTATTTACGTGTCATTCGAACGTCGGCCGCCGCAAGAACGGCGCCGGCCGCCGACATGGTATTGTTCAGGACGGGAATGCCGGCGCACTCGGGAGCCGCAACGTCGATGCGGGCCGGCTTCGCATCCGATCCGTGGGTCATGGCGTTCCATTCACCAAAAGTTCGTCCTGCATCCTGGCCGGAGGATCGAGTCCAGGTCCCGCAACGACGCCCCGGAGCGTTCCGGCGTCACCGCCTCCCGTTCACGGCCCGGACATAGCGGCTGCCGGGCAGAGCGTCGAGCCGGCCGTCGAGCTCCAGTGACAAGAGGATGGATGAAAGGCGATCGGGCGTCAATCCGGTGAGCTCCACGAGCCGATCGAGGGTGACCGGATCATGACCAACTGCATCGAGAACGTTTCGTTCCGGCTCTCCGAGGCATCCGTCCGTACCGGCGGCGGAGCCGTCGCCGGCCGCGGGTTCGGGGGGGACCGGCGGTCCCTGCAATCCACCGAGATGTGCGAGCTCCTCGATCACGTCCACCACCGATTCCACCAGCTTCGCTCCATCGCGAATGAGCGCATGGCAACCGCGCGACAGCGCGCTGTCCACCGACCCCGGTACCGCGAAGACTTCCCGTCCCTCGTCGGCCGCGAGGCGAGCGGTAATCAACGAGCCGCTACGGAGCGACGCCTCGACGACCAGCACCCCGAGGCAGAGCCCGCTGATCAGGCGGTTTCGGCGTGGGAAGTTTTCGGGCAGCGGCGGCGTTCCGGGAGCACGCTCCGTGATCACCGCTCCGGTCTCCAGGAGCTCGCCGGCGAGTTCGGCGTTCGAGCGCGGATAGATCCGATCCGGGCCGGTGGCGATGACCGCCACGCTCGGCGCACCGGCGTCGAGTGTGCCCCGGTGGGCGGCGGCGTCGATCCCTCGGGCGAGCCCGCTGGTGATGACCAGTCCGCACTCCGCGAGCGCGCGGGCGAACGCCCTGGCCCGCTCGCGCCCGCCGCGGGTCGCCGCCCGGGCTCCGACGATGGCGAGCTGGGGGCGGCCGAGGACCTCCGGATTGCCACGGCAGTAGAGCACCGGCGGCGGGCTGGCGATGGCGGCGAGCCGCGGGGGGTAGCGCTCCGTTCCAATCGGCACGATGCCCACGCCGATGCGGTCGAGAGCGTCCCGGTCCCGGCGAACGGCGCTCCAGGCGACGGCGCGGGTCCTCGCGATCGCCGCCCGCGAGAACCCCAGCGCCGCCAACTCGCGATCCCCGGCCTCGAACAGGCTGCCGATGCTTCCGAACTCTTCCAGCGCCCGCAGGACGGCGTGACCGTTGCACGCCCCGGCCCGGCCGACGGCAAGCCAGCAGTGGACGTCGGACTCGGCGAGGGGGGATGGACTTGAAACGATCATGCGACGACCGGTGGAACGGGATTCAGCCGATGATTGCCGCTCTCGTTCCGGCGCGTCGATGCCGCGGGGGTAACGCCCGGCGCTTCCACCATGCGCCGCGCGCCCCGGCCCGCGTCAGCCCCGGGCCGTATCCGCCGGTACATGCCGTATTCGCCGTATCCCCGACCACCTGCCTTCGGTGCAGACGGGCCGGCACGCCTGATGCGACGGGTAGAGCGCCCATTCCTGTGTCAGGGCCATTTCATTCTGCATCCGGGACGTTGGTCGGCCGCGCCCGGACACCAATCTCCAGCGAATCAGGGCGGAAAGTACGGATTTTACGGCCCGTGCGGTGCAAATCGGGGCGCGGCGACCGCCCTTGGAGCAGAAGATCGAACAGAATGAAACGCCCCTGTCCTTGTGTAGCGGAATGAAGTCGTACATCGGCGCGCTTGGCGCGACGGCGTGCACTTCCTTACCATAGCGCCCGCCCACCGCGGAGAGCCCCCATCATGGCCCGGCTCGAAATCCTCCACTTCCCCGACCCGCGCCTGCGCCGCCGCGCCGAGCCGGCGAGCTCGGTGGACGACCGCGTCCGGCGCCTGATCGACGACATGCTCGATACGATGTACGACGCACCGGGGATCGGGCTCTCCGCCCCCCAGGTCAACGTCGCGAAACGTGTGGTCACCATCGACGTCTCGAAGGACCGGAACGCACCGCTATGCCTCGTCAACCCCGAAATCCGCTCTGCCGGCGGGGAGACGGAGACCGAGGAAGGATGCCTGTCCGTGCCCGGTGTCTACGAGATGGTGAAACGCCCGGAGAGGGTCCGGGTGCATGCCCTCGACCGCGACGGACGTTCCTGCGAGATCGAGGCCGAGGGGCTGCTCGCGGTCTGCATCCAGCACGAGATCGACCACCTCGACGGCCGACTCTTCGTCGACCACCTCTCCCGGCTCAAGCGGCAACGCATCCGAAAAAAGGCGGAGAAGGCTCTGCGGCAAGCGTGAGGGTCAAGTCCCGCGAAACCCCACGGACAACCACCTTGGCCGTGGCCGTGCAGGAAATGAACCACCCCGGGAATCCCGGCCACGGTCTGGTTGAGCCGCCCGGCGTGGTCGCGGAAGACGCGGGCCGTCGTTCTCTCAGGTGGATGCTCCACGTCAGTCCAAATAACTCGCGTGTGATTTTGACCACGGTGCAAATTGGTCGTACTTTCCTCCACATGGCAACTACGACGCGCTACCTTGAGGCTCAAGTGGCCCGCGATCTCGAACGCAAGATCGACCGCGCGCTACGCTATCTGAAGATGCGGTTCCCGGCCGCGGACGCCTTCCGGATCGCGATGTCCGGCCGCCGTGACTACATGACACCGGAGGGGATTCGGTCGATGCCGGCGGTGGAGTTTCTGCGGACGCTGATCTGAATCGCCGGTCCCGGCCCCATTCCGCATGATCGACATCGTGTCCATGGTGCATGAGGTTGCCGAGCCAGACGGTCAGGCAGTCGACCAGCAGGCGGGTCCGCGGAACGCTCTCCCGTCGTATCGCCTCCGCCAGCTCGATCGGCGCTTCTACCGTGCGTGGCGGTGACTTCCCGATCGACGCCGGCCGTGGCGGTGGTCATGGGGCCGGGGTGTCGTCGCCGGTGAAGAAATGATCGACGGTGGCCTCCGCCTCCCGGATACTTTGCGATTCAGCCGTGCCGGTGCTCAGCCGCCCTCGCGGCGCATGTAGGGGAAGAGCAGCACGTCGCGGATCGATGCGGAGTCGGTCAGCAGCATGACCAGACGATCGATGCCGAGCCCCTGCCCACCGGTAGGCGGGAGGCCGTATTCCAGCGCCCGGATGTAGTCGTCGTCGAAGTGCATCGCCTCGTCGTCGCCGGCGTCGCGACTCTCCATCTGGCGGCGGAAGCGGGACGCCTGATCCTCGGGATCGTTCAGCTCGGAGAAGCCGTTCGCGATCTCCTTGCCCGCGATGAACAGCTCGAAGCGGTCGGTGACGAAGGGGTCCGCGTCGTTCGCGCGCGACAGCGGCGACACCTCCATCGGATGCGCGGTGATGAACGTCGGCTGGCGGAGCGTGCCCTCCACCGTCTTCTCGAAGATCTCCTGCCACAGCTTGCCGCGCCCGTGGTGGGGCTCGACCGCGATCCCCAGCGACCGGGCGAACTCGCGGACCGTTTCTTCACGGCCGAGATCGGCCGCTTCGAGCCCGGAATTGCATTCGAGGATCGCATCCGCCATCGGCAACCTGCGAAATGGTGGCCCGAGATCGATGGTCTCGCCCTGGTACTCGATCCCGGCGGTTCCGCATACTTCCAGGGCGGTGCCGCGCACCAGCGCCTCGGTGAGGTCCATCATCTCCACGTAGTCCTCGTACGCCTGGTAGAACTCCAGCATCGTGAACTCGGGGTTGTGCTGGGTGGAGACGCCCTCGTTGCGGAAGTTGCGGTTGATCTCGAACACACGCTCGAACCCGCCGACGACGAGCCGCTTGAGGTACAGCTCCGGGGCGACGCGGAGATAGAGGTCCGTGTCGAGCGCGTTGTGGTGGGTCACGAAGGGCCGGGCCACCGCCCCGCCGGGGATCGGGTGCATCATCGGGGTCTCGACCTCCAGGAAGCCGCGGTCGATGAAGAACCGGCGGATGTAGTCCACGGTGCACGAGCGGGCGCGGAACACCTCCCGGCTGCGCTCGTTCACGATGAGATCGACGTAGCGCCGCCGGTAGCGGGTCTCGACGTCGGCGAGCCCGTGGAACTTCTCCGGCAGCGGCAACAGCGACTTCACGAGCAGCCGAACCGATCGGGCCTTCACCGACAGCTCGCCCGTCTTCGTGCGGAACACCGTGCCCTCGACCGCGACGACGTCTCCCAGGTCGAACTTCCTGAACTCGGCGTACTGCCCCTCCGGCAGGTCGTCGCGGCGCAGGTAGATCTGGATGCTTCCGGTGCCGTCGCGAAGGTGCGCGAAGCTCGCCTTGCCCATGATGCGGCGGGTCATCATCCGTCCTGCAACGGCCACCGCCACCGGCTCGCGCTCCAGGGTCTCGGCGTCGGTTCCGGCGAACCGCTTGTGCAGGGGGCCGGCCTCCGTGTCGCGCCGGAAGTCGTTCGGGTACGCCTGGCCGCGGGCACGAAGCTCCGCCAGCTTCGCCCGGCGCTGTGCCGGCTGCTCGCCGCGCTCCTCGCTCAACGGTCGGCCCTCCATGGCATTGGCGGCGCCGCGTGCGCAACACCCCGGTGACGCTCCCCGGCTGCGGAGCAGCGACGGCGCCTTGTTCGCTCCGTGGCCGCGCCCACCTCACACCCCCGCCTTGAGGCTCGCCTCGATGAAGCGGTCGACGTCGCCGTCGAGCACCGCTGCGGTGTTGCCGATTTCCACCCCCGTGCGCAGATCCTTGATGCGGGACTGGTCGAGCACGTAGGAGCGGATCTGGCTGCCCCATCCGATGTCCGCCTTGTCGTCCTCCACCGCCTGCTGCGACTCGCGCCGCTTCTGCATCTCGTGCTCGTAGAGCTTCGCCTTGAGCTGCTTCATCGCGGTGGCCTTGTTCTTGTGCTGCGAGCGGTCGTTCTGGCACTGCACCACGATGTTCGTCGGCAGGTGGGTGATGCGCACCGCGGACTCGGTGCGGTTGACGTGCTGGCCGCCGGCCCCGCTCGCGCGATAGACGTCGATTCTGAGATCCCCGGGATCGATCTCGATGGCAATGTCGTCATCGACCTCCGGCGAGACGAACACCGCCGCGAACGAGGTGTGGCGCCGGTGTCCGGAATCGAAAGGCGACTTCCTCACGAGCCGGTGGACGCCGCTCTCGGTGCGCAGCCAACCGTAGACGTACTCCCCCTCGAAGCGCACGGTGGCGCTCTTGATGCCGGCCACCTCCCCCGCCGACACCTCGATCAGCTCGGTCGCGAACCCCCGCCGCTCGCCCCAGCGCAAGTACATCCGGAGCAGCATCTCCGCCCAGTCCTGCGCCTCGGTGCCACCGGATCCGGCCTGGACGTCGAGAAAGGCGTTGGAGGGATCCATCTCGCCGGCGAACATCCGGCGGAACTCCAACGCGCCGAGCCGCTCCCCGAGCGCGGCTACGTCGGCATCGACCTCGGCGACGGTCTCGGCGTCGGATTCCTCCTCGGCCAGGGCGAGCAGTGTCCCGGCGTCCTCGAGGCCGGCGTCGAGGCGATCGAAACCCTCGACGATCCGGGCAAGGCTCGCACGCTCGCGGCCCAGCGCCTGCGCCCGGGCCGGCTCGCTCCACACGTCGGGCAGTTCGAGCTCGCGGTCGACCTCTTCCAGCTTCTCGCGGCGCGTCTCGATGTCAAAGATACCCCCTCAGGGCATCCAGACGCCCCCGCATGTCCTTGATGCGAGCATGGATTGCGTTGGCTTCTTCCACGGCGAGATCCTTCGAGAGAACGATTGATACGGATATGGCGTGTTCGCGAGATCACGCGGCGGCGGATGGTACTACAGCGCTCGTGTCGGGCGTACTTCGTACTTCGTACCTCGAATCCCTTCCCGGCATCACTCCGGTAACGAAAACGGCCGTTCGGGAGGCATCGGCGACGAAAGCGACGTGGCAGGCAAGCAGCAATTCCCGCCAAGCGCGAGAACGTCCGAAGATCCGTCATGATCAGGCGCTCCGGCCATCGGAAATCGCTCGATATCGCATCGTGACATCGCGTATCGGGACGTTAGCGGGAACTGCTGGCAGGCAAGCTCCGCCGAACGCTCCGCGCCAGCTCCTCCAACCGGGATCGGCGTTCGCCCGGAGACAACGCCACGAGCGCGTCGCTCGCGCGATAGAACGACTCGAGGTCACCCCCGCATCGGGCGAGCAGCCCTTCGAGCACGGGCACCCACCGGTCGTAGGTGGACACGAGCGCGATGGCCGCGTTGTTCACCCCGCGCTCGAACCAGCCGTCATAGTTCGGACCACCCCGCCATCCGGCCCGGAGCGCCGCATACCGCGCCCGCAGCCGCTGGATCCGCTTCGCCTTCGCCGCCCGCTTCTCCGCATCGGAGCGGGACGAGGCGTACACGGTTTCGAGATCGCGGCGCGCATCGCGAATCAGGGCGAGGAACGCGGCCCGGCGCTCCGCGGCGATGCGGTAGTCCTCGCTCAGCTCGGATCGTCCCGCCGCCTCGATCCATCGGCGCACCCCGGCACGCTCGACCACGACCGCGAAGGATTCGTTGAACTCGGTATCCCCGGGGACGTAGAGCCGCTGGTGCGCGAGTTCGTGGAAGACGATCCCGGCGAGGAAGTATCCGGGAAGATCGACCATGGAGCTGAGCAACGGGTCGTCGAACCATCCCAGGGTGGAATACGCGCGAACCCCGGCCACGGTGACGTCCCAACCCCGGGTTTCCAGCGTCTCGGCGTACGCCTCGGCAGCGGATTCGGAGAAGTAGCCGCGATAGCTCAGGCATCCGGCCACGGGGAAGCACCAATGCCGGGGCACGAGCGAAAGCTCCGGCGCCGCCACCACGTTCCACACGACGTAGCGGCGATCGAGATCGACGTAGCGCCGGTAACCGGCATTCGCCGGCAGTGCGAGGGCATCGGAGGCGAAGTCCAGGACGTCGAGGGCAGTACGGAGCCGCGCGGCGAGGCGCGGATCGGTGTCCGGGGCCGCGATGACCGTCTCGATCGGCCGCGCCCGGTACATCAGCCCGAGGTGGCCGGTGACCGACTGCGCGTAGTACTCGACGGTCGCGCACCCGGCGAGCGCGAGAGCGGAGAAGGCGATCAGCATCGTGGCCCACGGCCCGGCCTTCGACGCATCGGCGCTCCGGCCCGCCATCGGCGACGTGCCGGCGTCGTGAGCGGGCGAGGAACGTCGGCCGGGCCGGTTCATCGCCGGCTCACCGATAGAGCATCCCGTCGAGATCGATACCGGGGTCACGCCCCGCGAGCAGGTCGGAGACGACCTTCGCCGAACCGCAGGCCATCGTCCAGCCGATGTGTCCGTGACCGACGTTGAGCATCAGGTTGCGGTAGCGGGCGAAGCCGAAGATCGGCACGGTGGTGGGGGTCATCGGCCGCAGACCCGCCCAGTGCTCGGGGCGCGAGTAGTCGCCGCCACCGGGAAAGAGGTCTCTCGCCACGTGGAACAGCGCGCGGAAATCCTTCGCCGAGTGGCTCTTGTCGTAGCCGCTGAACTCGGCCGTCGATGTGATGCGGAGCCGCTCGCCCATCGGACAGAACGCGACGAGGTGGTCTTCGTCCACCATGCCGATCTTCGGGCTCAGGTTCGACCGTCCGACCGGCACCGTGACCGAATAGCCCTTGCAGGGATAGATCGGCAGCTCGACCCCGATCGGTGCGGACAGGAACGGAGACCCGTGTCCCGCCGCCAGCACGAATGCATCGGCGTCCCGAGCGCCCCGGTCCGTCACCGCGCGCTCGATCCGACCCCCGCTCGCCACGAGAGCGGTGACGCGGGTGTCGTACTCGATATGAACGCCGAGGTGCTCGGCGCACCAGGCGGCCAGATTGCGGGTGAACATCCGCGCGTCCCCGCTCTGGTCGCCCGGTGCGTGCATCCCGCCCGCGAGCCGGTCCTTCACCGGTTCGAGGGCCGGCTCGATCCCGGCGAGTCCGTCACGGTCCAGCACCCGCATCTCCACCCCCTGCTCGCGCAGGATGGCGGTGTGCGCGACGCCCTTCTCGAAGCTCTGCCCGGAGCGATAGAGATAGAGATTGCCCTTCGCAAGGCCGTCATAGGCGACGCCGGTGTCGGCCACGACCTCGTTGAGCCGTTCGACGGAATAGACGCACAGCCGCAGCTTGCACAGGGTGTTGATCCTCGCCCGCTCCTCGGTGCATTGGGCCAGGAACCGAAGCGCCCACCGCCACATGCGCGGGTCCGCCCGCAGCTTGAGCCGTAGCGCCTGGTCCTTCATGAAGAGAGACTTGAAGAGGATCTTCGGCGCCTTCGGCGACGCCCACGCATACGCATGGGCCGGGGCCACGAGCCCCGCGTTGGCATACGAGGTCTCGCTGGCCGCGGCGGGGTGACGC
This sequence comes from uncultured Gammaproteobacteria bacterium, assembly GCA_958295465.1. Taxonomy (GTDB): domain Bacteria; phylum Pseudomonadota; class Gammaproteobacteria; order HK1; family HK1; genus HK1. The sequence goes on along the minus strand of OY282353.1, from coordinate 2,691,118 downwards.
TCGACCACGGTCACCTCGTGGCCGTCCTTCGCGAGGTAGTAGGCGGTGGTGACCCCGATCACCCCGCCGCCGAGCACCAGGATTTTCATGGTCGTCCTCCGCCTCGGGCTCTCCGTCACTCGCGGAGGTCCCGATCACCGAGCGCAGGCGCTCTCACCACCGACCACCCCGCGGGGGCGCAGGGTGTGGTCGAACTTCCGGCGACCGGGTGCCGGCGCTCTCACGACGGCGCCCGGTGTGCAAGGGTTACACCGCAGCGCTCACCATGATCTCCACGTCGAACGCGGGCGCGGCCAGCGCCGGGGACTGGACGCAGGCGCGGGCGGGCGGGTTCTCCGGATCGATCCACGCATCCCACACCGCGTTCATCTCCGCGAACCCGGCCATGTCGGTGAGCCAGATGGTCGCCGAGAGCAGCTTCGACTTGTCGGTCCCGGCCTCGGCGAGCAACTCGTCGATGCGGGCGAGGATGTCGGTCGTCTGCTCCCCGACCGAGGCGCCGGGCGCCCGCTGTGCGACCTGTCCCGCCAGATGGACCATCCCTCCGTGCACGACGACCTGACTCATGCGCGGCCCGGAATGCATACGGTTGATACTCATCTGTTTCTCCTTGGCGTTCGTAGTCATGCCGCGGCCGGCGGATCGGCCGCGGCCCTGAACCGCTCCAGCAACTCGGCCTCGCGGTGTTGCGCCTTCTCGATGCTCGCCTTCACGTGGCCGAAGCCGCGGATCCGCTCCGGCTAAGGCGGTGGCGGCCGATTTCATCGAGCGGAGGGGTACGATACAACACCATCCGCCCCGGAACGGCCCGGTCGCCGTCGCTCGAAGAGCGGATTGCGGTGCGGTGCGGCGGATCGGAAGTCCGGCGGGCGTTCATCGATCGCCAGCCGATGAGCCGCCCGGGCACGCCTGAGAAGATTGCCACGCGGCCATGGCGGCGCGATACGGTCTCGGCCGATACGGCTACCATCGAACGGTCTGCCAGCTTGCGGAACGACGCATGCGCACCGCCTATTCGGATGTCGAGCTCCAGGCGATGATGACCGACGTCGAGTCGGACCTCGTCGAGCGCAAGGAGACCTTCGACGGCGATGCGCCGCGCACCGTGCGCGAGGCCATCTGCGCGTTCTCCAACGATCTGCCGGATCGGCGCCGTCCGGGGGCGGTCTTCGTCGGCGTGCGGGACGACGGCACGCCCACCGGTCTGGAAATCAACGACGCCCTGCTGCTCAGGCTCGCCCACTGCAAGACGGACGGCAACATCCTGCCGCCGCCTTCGATGACGGCCGGCAGGCACGTGCTCGGCGGCAAGGACGTGGCCGTGGTGACCGTCGCGCCGGCCGATTCCCCGCCGGTGCGCTTCCGCGGTCGAATCCGGACGCGGGTCGGACCCCGCCGGGCGCTGGCCAGCGCGCAGGACGAACGGATGCTCAACGAGAAACGGCGCCACGGGGACGCGCCCTTCGACACGCGGCCCGTGCGCGGCGCCACGCTCGCCGATCTCGACCTGCCGCGGTTCCAATATCTCTATTTGCCGCGCGCGTTCGACGCCGAAGTGCTGGCCCGCAACGACCGTACGGTGGAAGAACGCCTGGCCGCCACGAAGATGATCGCGTCCGTCACGGACCCCACGCCCACGGTGCTCGGCGTACTGATGCTCGCTCCCCGGCCGATAGACGCCATCCCCGGCGCGTACGTGCAGTTCCTCCGGTTCGCAGGAACCGACCGTGGAGCTCCCATCATCGACAGCGCCCGGTTCGACGGCCCCGTCACCGAGGCGATGCGCGACCTCGACGCCACGTTGCGGAGCCACATCCGCGCCTCCGTGGACATCGGCTCCGCGCCCATCATGATGTCTGAATTGGTCGCAGGGCTTGGCGGATCCTCTCACAGGTCCTGCAACCGGATGATCCGGCGCCGACGTCGAGCCTTGGCGTAATAGGAATCGTCGGCGGTGATGAGCGTGGCGCCCTCGGTGTGCATGGCCGTCGCGTGATACAGGGTGTCAAACAGGTGGTGCCGCAGATCGATCGAGAGGTCGATGGCCGTCGCATGGATGGCGGGCGACTCGACGCTCTCCCATTCGAGCAGTTGCAGATCGAACAGATTCTCCCGGGCGGTTTCCGGCGCTTTTCGTGCGAGAACGGCTGCAACTTCAGCGAGGAAGTGCGGCGGCTGGACCATCCTCGACCGCCCGGCGCCGACGTCCCGGAGAACGGCCACGGCCCGGTCGGCGTGCGGCTCGTCGGGGCGCTCGCTGAAGAACCATTTCAGCGCCACACCGGCGTCCACGACGGCGATCATGGACGCCCTTCCTCCCGTATCGACCGGATCTCGCCACCGGAGACGACCGGCGCCCGGTGGCGGCGGTGCAGAATGCGCTCGATCGCCTCCTGGCCCTTTTGCCTGCGCCGGACCCGCTCCACGGCTTCGCGCATCAATTCCGCGATGACGGCGCTCTTGTTCCGGCCTTTGAACGTTTCGTTGAAGGCGGTCTTGACGTCCTCCGGAACGCTGAAGTTGACGGTGGCCATGACACCCGCCCTCAATTGTTGCAGATTTCAACAATGCTGGGCCGCAACGACAACACGGGTCAAGAGGAGAACCCGCCGAAGGTGGACGGCCCATCGTCATCACACCATTCGCCCTCGATGCGCGTTCCGTCCGCCCGCGTTTCGACTCCCCGGCCGTTCGCCTTGCCATCGCGGAACTCGCCCTCGTAGCCCAGGCCGCTCGGCCATGTCTTGAGGCCTTGCCCGTACGGCCTCCCATTGACGAACTCGCCCCCGTACTTCGCCCCATCCGGTAGATCCACCATCTTCGTCTTCTTGGTTCCCATTCCTCACCCCTCCTCCGCCGCTACCGCGGGTTCCGCGTTCGTTGCCTTCATGCTTGAGCCTTCCTCGCGATCAGCCTGCAGGCAGCGCGACGAGCGTGGCGCAAAGCTGGCCGGCGGGAACAGCAGCGCCGGCGTCCGCCGCCGTCACGCCGCGGCGGACGGATCGGCCGCGGCCCTGAACCGCTCCAGCAACTCGGCCTCGCGGTGTTGCGCCTCCTCGATGCTCTTCCCCTTGACGTGGCCGAAGCCGCGGATCCGCTCCGGCAGCGACGCGATCTCGACCGCGAGCGCGTGGTTGGTGTGGTCGAGCTCGCCGAGGAGCGATGCGACGGCCTGCTCGTACCGATCGATCAGCGCCCGCTCCCGGCGGCGTTCCCGGGTGTACCCGAAAGGATCGAGCATCGTGCCCCGCAACCCCTTGAACCTCGCGAGCACCGCGAACGCCCGCATCATCCACGGGCCGTAGCGCGCCTTGCGGGGCTCGCCGGTCGCGGGGTCGCGGCGGGCGAACAGGGGCGGGGCGAGGTGGAACTCCAGCGACCAGTCCCCCTCGAACGTCGCCTCGATCCGCCGCCGGAACTCCGGCGCGCAGTGCAGGCGCGCGACCTCGTACTCGTCCTTGTACGCGAGGAGCTTGAAGTAGCCGCGGGCCACGGCTTCCGCGAGCCCCCGCATCCCCTTCGCCCGCGAACGCTCGGCCGCGCGCACCCGCTCGACGAAGCCGCGGTAGCGGTCGGCGTACACCACGTCCTGGTAGTCCGTGAGGAACGCCGCCCGCCGATCGATGGCGGCTTCCGGGCTCTCGGGAGCCGGCGGCGGCGCCACCTCGATACCCGAGGCGGCCCCCGGCGCGGTGCGGCGCTCCACCTCGCCGCGGTCGGCCGCCGTGCGCCGGCCCCAGTCGAACGCGCTCAGGTTCATCTCCACCGCGACGCCGTTGATCTCGATGGCCCGCTCGATGGCGGCCCTCGACAGGGGAATGTGGCCCTTCTGCCACGCATGGCCGAGCATGAACAGGTTGGTCGCGATGGCGTCGCCGGTGAGCGCCGTGGCGATCCGTGTCGCGTCCACCCGGTCCACGCAACGGGCGCCGGCGGCACGCTCGATGCCCCGCATCAGCGCCTCGGCCGGAAAGACCAGATCCGCGTTGCGGGTGAAGTCGCCGGTCATCGTCTCCTGGGTGTTCACCACCACCGCGGTCTTCCCGGCCCGCATCGTCGCGCGGGTGTCCGCGCCCGCGGTGACCACGGCATCGCAGCCGAGCACGAGGTCCGCGGCGCCGTTGGCGATCCGCGTGGTGGTGATGTCGCCGGGCCGGGCTGCGATCCGCACGTGGCTCACCACCGCCCCGCCCTTCTGCGCGAGCCCGGTCTGGTCGAGCACCGAGCATCCCTTCGACTCCAGATGGGCGGCCATCCCCAGCAGCGCGCCGATGGTGATGACCCCCGTGCCTCCCACCCCGGTGACGATGATCTCGTACGGCCGGTCGAGGCCCGGCAGCGAGGGTTCCGGCAGCGCGGGCAGCGGGGCGCCCTCGCGCGATACGCCGGCGCCCTTGCGCAGGCGGCCGCCGTGCACGGTGACGAAGCTCGGGCAGAACCCCTCGACGCAGGAGAAGTCCTTGTTGCACGACGACTGGTCGATGGCGCGCTTCCTACCGAACTCGGTTTCCACGGGCACCACCGCCACGCAATTCGACTTCACGCCGCAGTCCCCGCACCCCTCGCATACCGCGGGGTTGATGAACGCGCGCCGGGGCGGGTCGGGGTACTTCCCGCGCTTGCGCCGGCGGCGCTTCTCCGCCGCGCAGGTCTGGTCGTAGACGATGACGGTGACGCCGGCGATCTCGCGGAACGCCCGCTGCACCGCGTCCAGTCCGCGCCGGTGGTAGACCGTGGTTCCACGGGCAAGGCCCGAGCGCGCCCCGTACTTCTCCGGCTCGTCGGTCACCACCGCGATGCGGCGCGCGCCCTCGGCCTCCATCTGCCGAGTGATGGCCGGCACCGTGAGGGGGCCGTCCATCGGCTGGCCGCCGGTCATCGCCACCGCGTCGTTGTAGAGGATCTTGAAGGTGACGTTGACGTCCGCCGCGATCGCGGCCCGGATCGAGAGCAGTCCCGAATGGAAGTAGGTCCCGTCCCCGATGTTCTGGAAGACGTGGTTGCGTTTGCTGAAGCGCGACTCGCCGATCCAGCTTGCGCCCTCGCCGCCCATGTGGGTGTAGCGGGCGGTCGAGCGGTCCATGAACTGCGCGAGGTAATGGCAGCCGATCCCGGCCAGCGCCCGGCTCCCCTCCGGGACCCGGGTGGAGGTGTTGTGCGGGCATCCGGGGCAGAAGTAGGGGGTGCGCTCCATCGGGGCGGGGTCCGGATCGCCGCCTTCGATGATCGCTTCGAGCGCCGCGACCCGGGCGGCGAGCGGCGACCGCTGATGCGGTCGCTTGGCGATTCCGCTGCGCGGAATCGCGGGTGCTCCGTCCGACGCGCCCGCCGCGTTGCCGTCGCCAACGCCGTCACTGTCGCCGGCCCACGCGAGGAGCCGGTGGCCGATCTCGACCGCGATGTGGTTGGTGTCGAGCCGCCCCGCGGAGGGGAACAGGGGCCGGCCGTCCTCGTCGCGCTTGCCCACGATGCGCGGCGCGTCCGGGGCCGCGTACAGCACGTCCTTGAGCTGCGTCTCGATCAGCGCGCGCTTCTCCTCGACGACGACGATGGTGTCGAGCCCCTGGGCGAAGCGCCGTGCCCCCTCCGGCTCCAGCGGGAAGGGCATCGCCACCTTGTACAACCGGACCCCGAGCCGCCGCGCCGCCGCCTCGTCGATGCCCAGATCCTCGAACGCCTGCCGCACGTCGAGGTAGGACTTGCCGGTGGTCGCCACCCCCAGCCACGCCCGATCCGAATCCCATACCGTGCGGTCGAGGCGGTTGGCGCGCGAGAACGCCTTTACCGCTTCGAGCTTGTGCTCGTACAGGCGCTTCTCCTGCTCCTGGGGCGTGTCCGGCCAGCGGATCCCCAGCCCCTCGGGGGGCATGGCCGGGTCGTCAGGGAGGACGATCTCGATCCGCTCCGGATCGATCTCCACCGAGGCGGCGGCCTCGACGGTGTCGTGCACACACTTGAGCGCGGTCCAGCACCCGCTGTAGCGCGACAGGGCGAAGGCGTAGAGCCCGAAGTCCAGGATCTCCTGCACCCCGGCCGGGTTGAGCACCGGGATCGACGCATCGACCATCGCGTACTCGCTGTGGTGCGCGGTGGTCGAGGATTCGCAGGCGTGGTCGTCGCCGAGCAGCGCGACGGCCCCGCCAAGCTTCGAGGTCCCGGCCAGGTTCGCATGGCGCAGCACGTCGCCGGAACGGTCCACCCCCGGCCCCTTGCCGTACCAGAGGCAGAACACCCCGTCGTACGCGCCCTCGCCGTCGAGCCCCGCCTGTTGCGTGCCCCAGCAGGCGGTGGCCGCGACGTCCTCGTTGACGCCGGGCTGGAACACCACGTGATGCCGGTCGAGATGCGCCTTCGCGCGCCAGAGCTGCTGGTCGAGCCCGCCGAGCGGCGAGCCGCGGTAGCCGCTGACGTAGCCGGCGGTGTCGTGTCCCGCCGCGAGGTCGCGCCGGCGCTGGGTGAGCACGAGCCGCACCAGGGCCTGGATCCCGGTGAGGAAGACCCGCCCGTTCGGTCGGGTGTACTTGTCGTCGAGGCCGACGTCGGCTAATTCGATGACCGGCTGCTGCATGGAATCTCCCCGAACCGCGCGTCCGGCCGGGTGGTCACGCGGCTCTCGGCCCCCGCCGCGGCGGCTCCCGGTGTGCAGGGCGGGATGATACAGGACCGCACCGTCGCCGACCGGCGCTCGAAGGGGATTCTCCTACCGCTCCGCCGAACCGGAGGCAGCGGCTCGAACGCATCTTCCGCATCGACGTCGAGCAACCGTCCCCGTGTCCCGGGCCGACTGCGAATCATCGCCTGCATCGACACTCCCGAGGTCATCGACACGATCCTCCCTCACCTCGCCCCTCGGGAGCCCAACCGCTCACATCATGCTCGCACCCCCGCGCGGCGGCCGGCTCGGCCCGGACAGCCCCGCACTCGCTCATCGTTTCGCCGGAGGTTGGGAAGAAGGACTGGGCTTTGTTTCTGTGCACTGACGCGAGGCTTGGGATGAGCAAAATGCTGGAGGTCTATGCGCTTCGTTGGGGGATCGAGGTGTATTTCAAGGCGGCCGGTACAGGGCATCGAGCGACCTGCGGCGTGGGGGCGGGGGTGAAGGACGGAGCGAGTGCCGAGCGAAGGGCGCCCACCCCCGACCGAAGCTGCCATTCTGCTACCGCTTACACCCCTCCGGCGTTGCGGGTTTCGCATCCCGCCCTATTCCATGGTGTTGGCTTCCAGGAACAGGCCCTTGCTGAGCGAGTTGAAGAACTGCTGGTAGGGTTTGGGCTCTTCGACCGTCTTCGTCCCCCACTGCGCGTTCGCACGCACGAGGGTTCGCCGGGCACCGATGTCCCGGACCGTCACCGTCAGCTTCAGTGCCTTGTTCCCGGACCATGCATCGACGCCGACCTTGGTCCCGGACACCGTGCCCAGATCCGCGTCCGCCTTATCGACGATGAACCCCAGGTCCTGGAGCGTCGAGATGGTGCCTCGCAGCACATGCTCCATGTTGCCCGTCTCGAACCACCGTTGCTGGATGGCCCGCAGCGCCACCTGCGACCCTTCAGAGCCCAGTGCCATCTCGGTGTTGCTTGTGCCTGCGCACCCCCCGAGTGTGGCCGCCGCGACTGCGGCTCCCAGGCATGCGAGTGCCGTCCTCCGGTTGCGCAGGGTATGCCCCTGCCCCGTTGTCCATGTGTGCGCATTCATTCGTGTTGTCCCTCCAGGAAGAGTGCCTTGTCCAGCTTGCTGAAGAAGCCTTGGTAGAACTCTGGTTCGTCGAGCTTCTCGGCCATTGCCATGTTGCCGTAGCCATCGATGCCGATGGCCTGGAAGGTCGCACGCACATGCAGCCTGCGCGCTCGGTCGATGTGCGTGACCACCGACACCCGCACGTGGCGTTCCCGCAGCAGCGCACGGTTGTCGCCTCCGAACAGCGCCACGAGTACGTGTGCCCCGAGCCCTGCACCTTCCCCACTCTTGGCCGCGGTGAGGAATCCGAGCGTGTGGTCGCCTTCCGTGATTTGGTAGCCGAGGTCCTGCAGCACCCCACCTACCGCCCGGAGCGCGTGTTCCTCCTTGCTCGTCTCGTACACGCGTCTCGACAGCTCGCGGTATTGCATCGTCTCGCCCGTCCACGACAGCATGTTGTCCGGCACCTGCTGTGCGCATCCGCTGAGCACGATGCATACGCATAGTGCGGCCCCTCGTGCAAGACCTCTCATGGGTTGTCTCCCCCTGCTGTCAGAACCGCGATGTGTGGTACGAGAAGTCGCGCACCCGGCTTCCGGTGTCGAACTTGATGATGACCGTCAGCGTGCGCTGGCTGTCGCTTGATGCACTGGATGACCCGCTGGCGGAGACACCTCCTCCGAGGATGGGAGTGAGTCCGAGGATGAGTGCCCCGATCCCGGCCCTGCTCTCCTGCGCCACCGACTCCGTTGCGAACTTGTCGTAGATCCAGACCTCACGGCCTTCGCTGTCGGTTTGGACGATGTTCGGGCTACCGAGTTGCTCGATCACCTCCACCCCGCTCATTCCCACCCTGATCTCTTTCTGGACGGTTCCGACCGTCACCCTGTCACCATCCGCTGCCTCCCTGACGTTCTTCATGTGGCCTTGGGGCATACATCCCGCCGCCATTGCCGCCGACACCACTACTGCGAATGCTGCGATCGTGCGTCTCATTGTGTTTCCTCCTCTCGGTTTCCTCGGTGGATCCTGCACCATTATCAGCGGGGCCGCTCATCGCGCGGCGGGCGCCGACACGCTCCCCGTTGATGCGGGTGTCCCAATGAGGCCGACCCCCGCGAGGGCCGGAAGCATCCTGACTCTCTCTCACGCCCCGTCCCCGTCGCGCGTGCGCCCGGTCACGGGCCAAGCGCCCGCCCGGTCGCAAGCCCGCCTGGGTGCGCTTCGCTTGCTCGGCCTCGATGCGCGGCCGGTACAGGGCATCGAGCGCTTGCGGGCTCCGTGTCCTGTCGCGTTTCTTCGCGTTGCGCAGCGCGGCCACCGCCCGGCACACACCGCCCCGACGTCGGCCTCCAGCTCTTCGTCGAGCAACTGCGCCTCGCAGTCCCGGCACAACCCCTCGGCGTAGAGGTCTTCGCGCTTGGCCTGGCTCCCGGACTTCGCCATGACATCTTCCTCACCGCGGTTTCCCTTCCTCCCGGCTCCACCTGCCGAGCGCCTCCATGTCCATCCAGAGGATACGCAACTCGCACGGCGTTAGATGCCGTATATCTTGACGGCTATCATGAACACGATCGCGCCGATGATCCAGAGCTCGACGCGCAACGCGGCGGCGAAGTCGGCTTTCGTGACGAGCCCGAGCAAGGACGCGGAACCGGCCATGCGCCGCGCTCTGGCGGGTGATCTGGATCGCGACGTAGCGACCGTTGGCCACGGCGTTATCAGTAAAGGTCGAAAGCCTCAAAATCGTTCCCCAAGTCGTACACGCGGGCGACCATCCAGAGCATGAGCGCGATGATGATCCAGAGCCCGACGCGAGGCCCTACGAGGTCGTGGAAGTGGTTGATCGTGGTGACCCGATGTTCGGCGAGGTCGGCTTTCGTGCCGGCCCGGAACTCGGCAAGGTCGGCTTTCGTGGCGAGCTCGTCAGGGGTGGCGGTGGCGGCCCGGTGCATCCCTTCGGCGATGGCTTCGGCGAGCTCGTGCCCGATGCCGGCTGCTTTGAGGTCGCGGGCGGCGGCGAGCGGGTTGAAGGTGTTGGCGGTCATGGCGTTGTCTCCGATTGGCTACTGCCCGAAGGTCAAAAGGACGCGGAACCGGCCCTGCGCCGCGCCCTGGCGGGTGATCGGGGTCGCGACGTAGCGAGCGTTGCCGCGCTGGCCACGGCGTTAGAGGCCGCCGAATACCTTGACGACCATCGCGAGCACGAGTGCGATGATGATCCAGAGCTCGGCACGATGCGCGGCGGTGTAGTCGGCTTTCGCGAAGTGCCGATGATTGGCGAGGTCGGCTATCGTGGCGAGCTCGTCAGGGGTGGCGGTGGCGGCCCGGTGCATCCCTTCGGCGATGGCTGGGGCGGATCGGGGGATTTCCCGCTCTTACGCCGGCGGCGCTTCTCAGCCGCGCAGGTCTGGCCGTAGACGATGGCGGTGAGCTCCGGCGCGATCTTGCGGAACGCACGCTGCACCACGTCCAGCCCGCGCCGGTGGTGGACCGTGGTTCCACGGGCAAGCCCCGACCGCGCCCCGTACTTCTCCGGCTCGTCGGTCACCACCGCGATGCGGCGCGCGCCCTCAGCCTCCATCTGCCGGGTGATGACCGGCATCGTAAGGGGACCGTCCATCGATGCGCGGCGCGTCCGGGGCCGCGTACAGCACGTCCTTGAGCTGCGTCTCGATCAGCGCGCGCTTCTCCTCGACGACGACGATGGTGTCGAGCCCCTCGGCGAAGCGCCGTGCCCCTTCCGGCTCCAGCGGGAAGGGCATCGCCACCTTGTACAACCGGACCCCGAGCCGCCGCCCCGCCGCCCCGCCGAACCGGAGGCAGCGGCTCGAATGGCAGGTAGTTCTATGGCATCTGCGGCGAAGTTCGTCATCAACAAGTCATCGCACCGGCACCGGTGACCGTTATTCCGCGCCAGCAGAGGCGGCACTCCACTGCGCCCATTCACGACCGATTGCAAATCCTGCCTGGTAGGCAGCGTCTGCCGATGGCCCGGCCGACCGCACCGTGCTGTCCAGCAGGCTGGGGATGCCCGCCTCCACGCCTTCCGCCTTCTCCCACAACATCCCGCTGCGCTGCAGGCGGTGCCAGATGTCATGCACGTCGTCACAGTGCGGTTCCATAGCGGCCAGCACCAAGTCGCAGGACGCCCCCTCTCCGAACCCCCTGATGGCGCCCCAGGCGGCGGCAGCGGGCAGGGTGCCGCCAATGATCCTGAGCTCACTGCGCCTGCTCTTGTAGAAGTCGCCCTGATCCGGATGGAACGCCTTGGCCGCCCGTTCCGTGACGGCCTTGTCGGCCTGGCCGGACCTGGCTTCGTTCATCGCCTCGACCAGGTGTCTTCCAAACAATTGAAGGAAGAACGGATAGCCCAAGGTCTCCCGCATGGCGATGTCCAAGGCGTCTTCGGTCATGGACGCACTGTGCTTTTTCAGCGGCTCCAAAAGGGCGCTCGGGGCCGATTCGGCATCCAGTCGACCCAAGGGTATTTTGTGCCCCCTCTCCCAATGGGACGCCTTGGCCGACCGCAACGTGTCCTCCAGCTCCGGGGTTCCCGCCAGCACCAACAGCAGCGGAGCGCCGGCGCCACGCAGCTCGTGGCTGGCGTTCAACAGCAGTCTGCTCGCCCGTGCCCCAAGCATATGGGCCTCGTCGATGATCACCAGGGATGGGGCGCGGGCGGGGCGGGTCCGCTTGCGCCTCGCTCACCGCTTTCCCGTTTCGCGCGCTACGCACAGGCACATGCCGTCGTCAACCTGTACCGCGGGTGCAGCGAAATACCGGTCCTTCGGCCCGGGCCATTACCACCGTGATACTCTGCCGACGACGCAGATCGCCCGGGTGTTTTTCCTATCATCAGCAGGAGTGAGAAGACGGCTGCAAGCAGTCAGCGCGGGGGCGGTGACGCCACTGCTGCTGCTTCTGTCCCGGGAGAACATCAAGGGCAAAGAAGGACTGGGCGAGCACTTCCTCGTAGCGGGGGTTGACCGGAATGATCCGAAGGCCGCCGAGTCGAACTCGACGGACTCCATCGCACCCGGCCACGGCTCCCGCAGCTTCCGAATCCACGGCTTCCGCGGACGGGCCGCGCGGGTCCGGGCAAGCCCGACAAGGTGCGCGTCCGGGCAAGCCCGACAAGGGGCGCCTCCGGGCAAGCCCGACAAGGGGCGCCTCCGGGCAAACCCGACAGGGGGCGCATCCGGGCAGGCCCGACAAGGAGCCGGTCCCTGCCAGCGCAGCTCGTACTGAACCATGAACAAGCTCAGTCGTGCCGACCTGGGCCGGTTCCCCCACCAGCGCAGCTCGTACTGCGCTCCAATCGCCGCGTCGTCCTCTCCCGGGCGGTGTCCCGCGTCGGCCGTGTAGCTCGCGCCGAAGGCAATCTTCCCCGTCCCGAGTTCCCGCTCGTGCTGTGCCCCGATCCGCACCGCGCGCGCTTCCGGGCGCAGCCCGATGCGTGCCGTGTCGTAGATCCACCTGCCGGCGACGGTGCGTCCCACCGGGCGCTTGAAGTTCGCGCGTCCGCTTTCCGCGCGTAGCGGCTGCTCGATACGGAGCTGCGTCCGGTGCCGGTCGCCTGTATGCGCGAGCGCGACGTGATGTTGGGAATAGAGCCCCTTCGCCTCCTGGAGGATCCCGTCGCTACGCATCAACCCGCCTGCGAGCGTCGTGCTCACCGCCACCGACCCACCCTTCCCGGCGTCGGCCGCATCGCCGAAGCGCGTCCGCTTTGCGTAGTTCGCGAACGTGAGCACGTGCCGGGAACCGTCGTCGAATGCTCCGGCGGCGCCGCCGGCGACCGCGCCGTGTTCCAGCACTGCGCCGACGCGCCATCCTCCGTCCTTGCTGCCCAGCGAGAGGCCCGACGAGGTGACTTGTCCGCTCGTGGTGGAGTCGCCTCGTCCCGGTGGACGCCCCCGCATTCCGCAGCAGGCGTCTCGGGGTCGATCGCCGCCGGCGGGTGCTCGTCCTGAAAACGTCCCGTTCCCGGATCGGCAAGGCTGGCGGAGCGAACCGGCCGCGCGTCGAAATGCGGGTCGCGACGCCGGCGCTGCTCGCCCAGCATCCTCTCGGATGGTTTGCGCGCGGTCAGATCTCGCGCGAGCCGGTCTCGATCAGCTCGACCTTGTAGCCGTCCGGGTCTTCCACGAATGCGATCACCGTGTTCCCGCCCTTGACCGGTCCCGGCTCGCGGGTGACGTTGCCGCCCGCGGCCCGGATCCGCTCGCAGGTCTCGGCCACGTCGTCCACCCCCAGCGCGATGTGCCCGTACGCGGTGCCGAGGTCGTAGTCCGATACGCCGTAGTTGCAGGTCAGCTCGATCTCGGCCTGGCCGTTCCGGTTGCCGCCCCCGAACCCGACGAAGGCGAGGTCGTACTTCTGGTCCGGGCGCTCGGTGGTGCGCAACAGGTCCATCCCGACGACCTTGGTGTAGAAGTCGATGGAGCGCTGCATGTCGCCCACCCGGAGCATCGTGTGCAGAAGCTGCATGTCCGTTTCTCCCTGGATGAAGGCGCGGCAGGATAGGCCAACCGGCGAGCGGATCGCCAGCCCGAGTCTCGTCCAACAGGAATTCCCGCTGACGCGACCCGTCGTTCTGCAAGGGGAACAGGAACCACGGTGGTCGGAGACGGCGTGACCGGCGGGCAGGCGCGACCCTCGCGTTGTCGCGCAATCGCTCCACACCCTGACCTCCCCCTGAAGACTCTGCCCGTGTACTCGTCCCGGAGGCAGACGCGCAGCAGCGCGTAGCCGCCCTCGCGCTCGCAGGCGTCCAGCGCGCGGTACTCGGGGATGACGGGATGGAAGTCGCAGGCCTCGAGTGCGCGATCGGACTCGGCCCGGCAGGTTTCTGACCAGAGCGTTATTCGGACAACCAATTCTCGACCCGCAGGCCGGGGACCCGGGAAAACTCCCGGGTGTTTGCCGTAACGACCGTCAGGTCCAGCGCGCGGGCGTGTGCCGCAATGAGCAGGTTGTTGGGACCGATCGGTGTGCCCTGGCGCGCCAGTCTCTGCCGTATATCTCCGTAGTGGCGATCGGCCGGTGGTTCGAGCGCCAGAACCTCCAGCGCCGAGAGGATCAGATCGACCCGGTCCGCAATCTTCGGAGAACCCGATTTCACGGCGCCGAAACGAAGCTCCGCCGCGACGACGATGCTGGTGCAGACCGTACCCTCGCCCGCCGCAGCCACGCGATCGGCCACCACACCCCGTGGATTGCGGAGCAGATCCGAAACGACGCCGGTGTCCAGCAGGTAGCGCAACGGCACGTGTCAGAGCACCACGTCCTCGGGCGGCGCCAAGTCTTCGTCCACGTCCGGGAACGGCTCGTTCAGAGATTCGATCGTGCCGAGCAGTGCGAGCAGCCGCCCCTTGCGAGCCGGTTCCACGATCAGGCGGTCGCCCTCCTTTCGCAGGATCGCTTCACTCCCCTCGAATTCGAACTCCCGGGGAATGCGTAGCGCCTGGTTCCGGCCGTTGCGGAACAGGCGGACGTGGCGTTCGAGGTGGGCCATTCGGAAGTGCCTTCAAGTTAAAGGCATATGCTGAAGCATATGTTTCCTTCCGGCGTTGAGCAACCCCGAATGTGAATTCAGGCGCCGCCGACCCTGAGTTGAATCCGGCCTGCCTGATCCGTCCGAGGGCCTGTGGCCGGGGCAAGGCGGACAAGGTGTCGTTGCACTCGCGTTCCGGGGATAGTCTTATCTTCGACGGCAGGGCTTGTCCGCTGCGCCGCCTTTTGCTCACGTCGCTTCTCGATGAACAGGGGAGCGCGATGACCCTTCTGCCGATATATCACTGGACTGCGGCCTTCCTGGCAGTCGTTGCCGCGGGATCGATGCTGGCCGCACCGCCCGCCGGCGCCGGCCTCCGGGATATGTTCGAAAACGTACGCGACACGGTGGAGTGTTCGCCGAAAGCTGTGCTCAACTCGATTGGGGGATAAAGACCTTCGAGAAGGTAACCGGCGAGGAGTACGAGCGCAGTGCGAACCAATCGATGAAGGAAGCTCTGGCCGAGTGCCGTGAGGCCGCCGAAAACATCGTCGCGCGCGGATTCGGGGTCAAGAAAGTCCTGGACAAGGCGCGCGATAGCGCCGGGCGTGCGGAGAGCGCGGTGGCGGGAACGTCCGCGGCCAGCACCATTCCGCGATAGCGCCGCGCGTGCGGAGAGCGCTGCAGCCACGATTTCGAGGTGGTTCGGGAAGGGGACAACGCGCCGGACGACCGCCGGGCGCTCGCAGTGGGCGGCCAGGAACGGCGCTTCTACGAGAAGGAAGCGGGTGTGCTCGACCGCAAGCCCTTGCCGACGGTGAAAGCACCGGATCCACCCGACGACGTCACGCGCTTGGTCGACAAGATGCGGCGTGGTGGAGCCGATTCGGCGAACGCATGGGGCAGCGAACCCGCACATGATCCGGGGAGCGACGAAGGAACCGCCGCCCAGGGCAACGCATGGGACGCCCCGGCTTCGGGCGAGACGGACCCGTGGGGTGAGATGCAGGCGGCGACTCCGCCGCGCGGAATCGCGGGCGCCCTTGATACGAGCACATCCGGCATGGACGCACCCGACCCGAGCGCCCTCTCCGAACAGCAACTCGGCATGGCGTTGTTGCGGAGCTTCGAGCGAGACCACCCCGGCAGCTACATGGAGTTCGACCGCGTCCTGCACCACCGGACCAGGACCCGCAAGGAGATCGACTTCGTCGGTCCCGGATTCGGGGGCATCGCCATCGAGTCGAAGTACGTCGACGGCCGCTGGCAACGCGACGCGCAGACCCTGGCCGCCTCCGGTTGGCGCCGCATCGTCGCGACCCGCTCGGAGCTGAACCTGGAGGACGCCAACGTCATGGCGATACCGGCATCCATGCTGGCCTGGATGATCGATGGATGATGCTCGATGCGCGCCCCTGGGATGCCTGTTTGCGTTACGATCCCGGCTGCTTCTCTGCTGCTCGAGAACCATCGAATCCGAGCAAAAAGAAAGATACGCAATGAACCGGATGAAGCACACAGAAGTTATCCAGGAAACCGTTGACCGCTGAAGGCACTCTTACCGCTCAACCTCGGGAGAATCGATATGGACAGGGTGGAGTCCGATCCGATAATTCATGATGATTACCAAGATTTTGAACGCTGGCTACGCTACGAACTAGGAGTAAACGAAAATACCATCCGCTCCTATGTTAGGCACTTGAAAAGAATTTCGCGCGATCTCGGCATCGAGATCGGCCCTGAGACCATTGGCAGCCGCGACGATGCGGACAAGTTGGTAGACAGGGGCAAGAGAGAACACGATCTCAAGGGAAAAGACTATCAGACCGCAGCTCGCCGTTACGCCGACTTCGTCCAGGCGTCGAAGTCTGAGCAAGAGGATGACGAAACGCGGTTACGAAAGCCGGGATTCCCCTCTGTGAGGGAAAAGCATCGGATCATGAGCGGGGCGGACAAGGAGGAAGCAGAGGCCGATCGGCAGGAAGCTCCGGAACCCTACGGCATCCATTCGGCGCTCCGGGATCTTTTCGTCAGCCAAAATCAGCTCACACGTATCCTCGATTCCATCAATCGGCGCAAGAACCTGATCCTTCAAGGTCCGCCCGGTGTCGGAAAGACCTTCATCGCCAGACGGATCGCATGGTGCCTGATCGGGCGCAAGGACTCCGACCCTGTCGAAATGGTGCAGTTCCACCAGTCGTATGCCTACGAGGACTTCGTACAAGGCTGGAGACCGACCGAGACGGGAGGGTTTACGTTGAGGAACGGCGTGTTCTTCGAGTTCTGCAAACGTGCCGGCAAAAGTCCGGATACACCCTTCGTCTTCATCATCGACGAGATCAACCGGGGGAACCTGTCCAGGATATTCGGGGAGCTTCTCATGCTGATCGAAGCGGACAAGCGAGGATCGGAATACGCGATCCCCTTGACGTACAGTGCCACCGGAGAGCGTTTCGCCGTACCGGACAACGTGCACGTCCTGGGGTTGATGAACACCGCGGACCGATCCCTCGCGATGGTCGACTACGCGTTGCGCCGCCGGTTTGCATTCGAGACCCTGCGACCCGCGTACCGGGCCGAGGAATTCAGGGAGTATCTGATCGAGGCAGGAGTCGACCGATCCCTCGTCAATCGGATTGAAGACCGGATCTCCGCGATCAACGAACGTATCCGGGAAGACACGGATCTTGGGCCGGGCTTCCAGATCGGACCACTGCTGTCCCACAAAGTGTGCGTGAAAGAGGACCTGAATCATCCTGTGATGTTATGATTGAGTTTGCGAAAGCAACCAAATCACAGGAGATCCAGGTCCATGGCCCACAATAATACCGTGTTGGCGCAATTTCTCAAGTTGGTGCCGAGACATGAATTCGAGAGGGATGCGGCGCAACACCACAAGGGGCGAAAGTTGCGCAAGATGACGCGCTGGAACCAGTTTGTGGCGATGTTCATGGCGCAGTTGTCGGGGCGGAGCAGCCTGCGCGACATCGTGGCCAATCTGGCTACGCATCCCCACAAGCTCTACCACCTGGGGGTCGGCAGCGTAACGAGGTCTTCGTTGGCCCGTGTGAACGAGGAACAACCGTACCGGCTCTATGAGAGGATGTTCGAGCGGGTGTTGGCGCGCTGTCAGAGGTCGGCGCCGGGTCATGGCTTTCGCTTCAAGAGCAAGCTGTACTCGTTGGATGCGTCCACCGTGGACTTGTGCTTGTCGATGTTTCCGTGGGCGAAGTTCAAGCAGACGAAGGGTGCGGTGAAGTTGCATGTGGGCATTGACCACGGAGGGTATCTGCCGACGTTTGTGCGCATCACCGACGGCAAGAGGTCGGACATTGAGGCGGCGAGAGTGTTGGAAGTGCCGAGAGGGAGCATTGTGGTGGCGGACCGTGCGTATGTGGACTTCGCGTGGCTCAAGCACCTGAATACACAGGGAATTTCTCTTGTCACCCGCATGAAGAAGGGGATCAGGTATGCGGTTCGGGAACGTCGTGCGGTGAAGCGAAGGCAGGGCCTCACCAGCGATCAAATCATCGTGTTGACGAGTACGCATGGTGCGAAGAGGTATCCTGGGGCGTTGCGCCGAATCGGATACCGGGACGCTGAGACGGGCAAACACTACGTCTTCTTGACGAACAACTTCGACTTGTCGGCGAAGACCATTGCGGACATTTACAAGGCAAGATGGCAGATAGAGTTGTTTTTCAAGTGGATCAAGCAACATCTGAAGGTGAAGAGTTTTGTCGGTACATCGCGCAATGCAGTATTGACGCAGCTCTGGATTGCGATGTGCGTATATCTGTTGCTTTCGTACATCAAGTTCGTCAACCGATCAAGTTGGAGTTTGTACGAGATTTTGCGGGTGCTCCAACTGAACCTGTTCGATCGTCGCCCAATGATGGATCTCCTGGAGACACAATCAACACCCCCAGACCCGCCGCCGCAACTCAGGCTGAAATTCACCTGAACTTTATGGGACAGCAGTGAGATCGGACACAGCTACTTCGTTCCCGATGATGGAGTAGATTCATCGGACGAACGCTGGTTTCGCACGATTGTCGATACGCAGATCGAGCCATTGTTGCGCGAGTACTGGTTCGACCGTCCGGAGACCGTTGACGAGCTGTTGGAAACGCTGCGGCGATGATCGTCCCCATTACCAATCTCTGCTATCCACTGCCCGTGTTTTCGATCACCCGGTCCAGCCGGAGGCGGCGGTGATCATCCCCATCGCCAACCTCTACTACCTGCTGTGCTATGCGTGGAGGCACGTCAGGGAGGCGGACATCGTCCGGCGGGAAGAGCTGGCAGGGCTGGACGGGACCCATCATCTTCTCGGCAAGGTCCTTGCCGAAGGGACCTTCCGCCTGATCCGCGGAGGCATCGATCGTGGCTACCGGGAAGTACGGGAAGATCTTGCCGGCATCCGTGGGAAGCTATCGGTCGGTGAGACGGCGAAACGCGCGTTACGCGCTCGTGGCCGGGCAGCCTGCGAGTTCGAGGAGCTTTCCCACGACGTGCTCCACAACCGCATCCTGCGTTCCACCCTCGCCGCCCTGCTGAAGCTCCCGGACCTCGACCCCGACCGGGTGCGTACGGATATCAGGACGGCGTACAGGAAGCTCGAAGGCATCAGCCTCGTGCGGCTGGAACGCCGGCTGTTCCCGCGGGTTCAGCTCGACCGCAATCGCCACCTCTACCGCTTTCTGATGTCGATCTGCGAGCTCATCCACGACTGCCTGATCGTCGAGGAAAGATCGGGGACGGCGAGGTTCCGGGATTTGCGGAAAGACGAATACCGGATGTGGTCGTTGTTCGAAGATTTCGTCATCGAGTTCTACCGCCGCGAACAGGGTGATTATCGAGTGAACCACCGCGGACGCGGAATCCGCTGGGATGACGAAGGTACGCGGGAAGACCAGCGCCGGATGATCCCGCGGATGGAGGCGGACATCGTTCTCGAATCGCAGCACCGGCGTATCGTGCTGGACACCAAGTACACCCCGAAGGCTCTGAGCGTTTACTTCGGCTCCAGGAAGCTCCACTCGGAGCCCCTGTACCAGCTTCTCGCCTACCTGCGCAACCGCGAAGCGACCTCGGAACCCGGCCCCAGGCATGAGGGCATCCTGCTCTATCCGGTGGTGGACGAACCACTGAAGGTGGATATCCGCCTGGAGGGGTTCTCCATCCGGGCGCGAGGGATCGATCTCAGCCGGGACTGGCGCAAAATTCACGCCGACATGCTGGCCTTGCTCGACGATTGATCCGCGCGCGGCCGGCTCACGAAGGATGGGCGTCCCTCGGGGGTGCTCCAGCGCTCAACTGGTGCCGGAGGTTGCCGTTGCGATACATGCCTTCACGAGACACGGTGCGCCATCGGTGTTCCAGCACTCACCGGCGCCGAAGGTTGCTGCCGCCGCACATGAGGGACCCGCGATGCGTCCCCCGGACATGCGGCGCCTGCTACGCTCGCCGTCCGGTTCAAGCATGGAGCGGGCGAATGCCGAACATCGAACGCTGGCCGGGAGATGCCAAGGGGCGCAGCCGCGCGACCGCCTGGCGCGATCTCGTGTTCACCGTGGCTACCGCGCCCGGCGCCTCGGTGGCCGAGCAGACCCGCGCGAGCCTCGCGCGGATCTCGAAGAACCTCGCAGAGGCGGGCGCCGACAACAGCCGATTGCTCTCCGCGACCGTCTATCTCACCGACATCGCGCACAAGGCGGAGATGGACGCGGAATGGTGCGAGTGGATCGGCGGGCCGGAGAGCTGGCCCCAGCGTGCCTGCGTGCAGGCGGCCCTCGCGCCGGGAACCCTCGTCGAGATCACCGTCATCGCCGCGCGGCGGTGACGTGCGCCCGCCGGGGGCCGGGACATCGGCCCCGCGGGGATAGGTGCGGAGGGTCGTGATCCCGCGCCCGCTGTTCCGTGTCAGCCGACGTCACCCCCGTGTTTCATGCTGACGCTGATTTTCCCGATGGGTGGTCGGAAGAACAGGACCCTTGTTCCATGCGAAGGGTGTCCGGCCGGCCGCGCCGGTCTCCGGCGTGCCAGTCCCTTCTGAGCCGCGGGGCCTGGCCGGCGAAGCTGTCGCCGGTCTCATGGCAGGCGACGATACGATCGGCCCGGAAGTGGCGGAAATCCTCTCGCAGCTCGCACCACGCCGCCAGCACCGTGGCTTCCACGTAGTAGACGACGGCGAGCGGCAGGCAGATGCGCTCGGTCGTCCGTCTCCGCTCGTCGCGATAGGTGAGGGCAAGGCGCCGGGCATTGCGCACCGCGGCCCGAAGCACGTCCATGCCGGCCGCCGCCGGCGCCCCGAAATCCGACACCACGAACCGGCCGTCGTCGAATTCGTCTTCGCGCCTTTCGGGCAGGACGCCGACGATCTTCGCGGCGGCCGGCCGCCAGCAGCCCCTTGTCGCCGGTCCGACCCAGGAGTTGCAGCCCGACGGCGATCGCCTCGACTTCTTCACGGTCGAACATCAACGGCGGCAGATCGTAGCCCGGCCGCATGACGTAGCCGACCCCGGCCGCACCGTCGATCGGGACGCGCATGGCCATCAGCGCCGCGATGTCGCGGTAGACCGTGCGCGGGGCGACCTCCAGCGTCTCGGCAAGCTGTGCGGCGGTGACGGCCCTGCGCGTGCGGCGCAGCAACTGGATCAGCTCGAACAGGCGGTCCGCGCGACGCATGGCTCAAGTGTCTCCAGGCACCCGGAGCCCTGCTCGCGGGGATTGCGGATCGGGATCGTTCCGAGTATCCCACGTCCGGCGCCGCCAGGGCTGGGCCGGCGAAGCCGGCCGACGGTGCACGGGGTGACGGCGTTTCGATGGTGTATCCACCGGCGCCCGCCACCACCACCGACACTGCGTCGCCAAGGCGGTTCGCCATGCGTTCACCTGACGACGCACGGGGCGGCGTGTCTCGATGGTGTATCCACCGGCGCCTGCCACCACCACCGACACTGCGTCAGAGGGCCGTGAACGGTCGTCGAGAGCCGCCCCCAGCGGTGAAGCAGCGGCAGAGAGGCCAAGACGCCGGGGCCGGCGTGCCCCGAGGCATGGTCCGGGTCGATGAATACCCCAACCTCAAGCTGCTGTGCTGGAATCTCAAGGCTCCATGCGTCACGCGCAGGGAGGCGTTCTCGCTCTACGAGCGGAACTGGCGTCTGGTCGATCACGCCGCCGCGTCCGCGCACGAACGCGCCTTCATCGACGATCTCGCAAGGGAGTTCGGACGAGGATTGATCAATGCGTGACCGGGGCGCCCACGATTCCGCGCAACGGAATCGCCAAGCGACCGCGCCAGTGGTCGCCGCTCGCATGGAACAAAACTGTTCCCCGCCCGTCCACGGCGTTGGCCCGGGGACGCCCGCGATTCCGCGTAGCGGAATCGCGAGGTAGCTGCGAAGCCGTCGCGTCCCGTATCGAAGTCCGCGTCAATGCCGATCCCCCCGCTGATGGCGGCATCCTCCTCGAAAATCCGTTTCCACCGCCCGTGGCACCGTCTGGTGTGGCAGGTACTGGAGTCCCTGAACAGCGACCTGCTTTCTTCCGCCAAGTGCTACTTCGGTGGTGGGACACGTATCGCCCTGGCGCTCGGCGAGTTCCGCGAATCTGTCGACGTCGGCTTCCTCTGCTCGTGCATTTCACCGTTCCCCCGGGGCGCCGGCGTGCGCTAATCTCGCTCCGGCAGGCGGGCACGCGGTCTGCCCGTATCCGGGACCCAATGAGCCTTCCAGGTTCTCCCCCTGCATTCTCGCCGGTGAGACCACCGGGGAAATTCAGACGCTGGAGTGCCTTCGTTGACCGATCTTCCGACGATCGCGTTTCTCCGACTTCGGCAGCGGTTTTTCGACGAAGACGGGCATCCTGTGCCTTTCCGGTTGCGCGACAAGCGTAATACGCAGGACGATCCTTTCGACGAGTTTCTTGCAGAAGACGTCCTCTCGGATCTCGAAGGCATCTCCTGTATCAAAGCGCCGGGGCCTCTGATCACACCGGACATGGTGCTCCACAGGTCCAGGGAGAAAATCGACCGTGCCAACGACCCGAGGCAGATAGCAGGCATCGAGGTCAAGAAGCTTGAGCGAACAGCCCAAGGGGGCGTTGCACGCGCGTCGGGATTGGATTTCAACACGACTCCTCCATGCGGGCGAATCCGCGTCTACGACGCGGCGGCGGCTCCGCTCGACATCCGCGGGTTTTATCTGTTCGTTTGCCTCGAACCACTGCCCCGCACCTCGGATCGCGTCATCATCTCGGCATTCGCTCTCGTCGACGGCAACGTCCTGAATGAAGATTTCGAGCTTTACTTGAGCATTACGGGCGAGCGCACGAAACGCATCGGACTCGGCACGTTCTCGGATGGCGCCGACCGCGCTCGCCCCATGCTGATCTTCGCCAATCCTCTCGGCATATCCCAGCTCGATCGGGCTGCGACCCTGATCCATGCGGACGATGCCTTGTCCGAGTCGTTTCGTGATCTCACATCGGTGTTCACCCTCAAGCGATCCGTCTCCGGCGATGAGGCTCGCGTATTCTCTTGTTATCGTGATCGCCGGGATGCGTCGAACGACGATCTGTGGCGAGAGTTGGCAGACCCCTTTCCAACGCCGGCTCGCGACACGCGAACCCGGCCTCGAGGCCGCTTCACCCTCCCGTTCACGCTATAGTTCCTCAGCGATCGAATCTCACGCAAAACGCTGAAGCTGTTTCGTGAACGAACCCTTGGTTCCGGCTACGCCGGGCCAGGAGAGGCCTCCAGCATCGAAAGTTGCTCCGGTCCCGGCACCGGCGCCGTCCGGCGTGACGGAGACTGGACCGTTTGTGCCCGCCATGTATCGTCTATCAGCCGATCCGTCTTCGGCAGCAGAGACTCCAGACTACGACGAACTTCACAAGCGCCCCTGCCCGGACTCAATTCGACCAGCAACTGACTCGATAAAACGACGCGCACATCGTTCCGCGACAGCTTTCGTCCAAACGCATTGAACCGCTGAACTCGATCAATACCGATCCTGACCGCCTCATCGAACGCGGCCTCGTCCGTCCTGCGCCTCCGCAGATCCGCTTCCCGCTTTCGACAGACGATCAGTACGTCGATATCGATGGGCTGCCTGGCCTGATTCTTCGGCGCGGCCACCGACATCTCCGATTTGACGGGGTGGGACTGAACGATCGAGAACCCCGCGCCCAGCACGGCTTCGGAGACGGCGATCCATCCGCTCTCTCTCGAATGGTGGTAGCTGAACACGAGCAGGCCCTGATCGCGAAGCACTCGATTGCATTCCAGAAAGACTCCCCTCAGCTTCTTGGCGAAGCGATCCGCATCGGTGTCCTGCACTTCTTCGGTACGTCTGGTGGTGTTGCGTCGCCGGGCTCCCTTGGAAAAATGGAGCTGCTGCCATGCAAAGAAGAAATCCGCCAACTCGGAGTAGTGGACGTTGTCGAAGAACGGGGGATCGGTCATCACGAGATCGACGCTCTTGTCGGGAACGTCCGTTTTCGCCGAATCGCCGCAAGACAAGAAGGTCGCCCCCGGTTTCAGCCCGCCCTTCGGGTACCTGTTCAAAATCGGCCCGCCCATGGGCGGGCTCGCACCGAAGACCTTCCGGCCCGATTTCCGCTTTCCCTTGTACTCCACCGCGAGCTCGAAGGGTGCCTCCCTGTAGTCCAGCGCCCGCATGAGCCGGCTCTTGTAAAGGGTCGAGAAGGCGCCGGAACTCTTCGGCGTGCCCCACGGATTCGCCTCGATGGGCATCCTCTCCGGCTTCAGGATGTGGTGGGAGAACATGTGGCGCACGGCGCCCGTCCCTTCGCCCTTGTAGGAAGCGAACATGTTGTTGAATTCGAGCGTGCCGGAGAACAGAAGCGACAGGGCATCGCGGGCTCCCCCTTCGGGGAGATCCCGAATCGAGGACGCGAGGATCGTGAGGGCGAGGAGCTGGCGATCATTGAACAGTTCGTGCCAGAAACGATATCCGTAGTTGATGATCTGCCTGGTGTTGTATCCGTCTTCTATCGGCACGGCGGGAATCGCCGGAGCCATTTCCCCGAAGCGCCCGCGCGCTGCCTCGAAGGCGCGCAGATCCTCGCCGGTCGCCGGCAGATACTCCTTGGCGCCGTCGGCGCGAAGGACCAGCTTGGCGTACATTCGGTGGCCGGGAGGCTCGCCGGTGGCCGCGGCTGTTCTCGCTATCGGAAACTCGTGTGCGCAACGGCGGCACACGGCCGTCGTGCGCCGCGCGGACCCGGCCCGCGGGTCGAACTTCGCGCCGCATGGACAGGCGACGGATCTTGCATCGTAGCGGCACGACGACACAGCGCCGCAGTCCGGACAAACCACCATCGCTTCCGGATGACGGGCCTTGTCAGCGTGAGACGCGAAGACGTAGTTGGGGAAGAGGTCGACACGCTCTCCGCAATGGGGGCATGGCAGGACCTTCACCCAGAAGAAGTAGAGAACCCGGCACGGCTCTCCTGCCCCGTCGGTGGACCGATACAGGCGTTGAATCTCACAGCCGGCGCTTGCCTCGATGCGCTTGAAATGGGCGTGCACTTCGGCCCGGTCGATCGGGCCGAGAGCAACTCGGACCGTGCGGTACGCAACGGGATTGATGTCGCGGCCGATGACCGTGCAGCCGAGCTTCTGCGCTTCGCCCACCGTGGTGCCGCTGCCCATGAACGGATCGAAGACCACGAATCCGGGCAAACGCAAGGGCTCGTAGAAGAGATCCGTCACCGATGACCCCCTGGGAGCCGCAGCAGCGATGATCGCGGCACGAAACACCGAGCCCAGCCGTTGCGCCCACCACTTGTGCACGTGGTAAACGGGCCGGTACACCTCCTTCCTCCAGCTCTCGACCTCCGCAATCTCGCTGATCTGCTCGAATGGAAATCCGTCTTCTATCGCACGTCGGCCTTGCCGGGCGAGCAACGGCTCGCCGTAGGGCGAGCCCGGCTCCGCGACACACATTTCGGCTATTGTCCTCAAGGCCGTCGCGGCCCGGTGCGGCTGGCGCGAGACCAGTTCTCGAAGACGCTCCGGCAGCCGCCCGGAAAGAAGCAGAAGCTCGTCCTCGTTCCGGCCGAGGACCGTTGCGAGCTTCCTCAGCATTTGCTCCGAAGGCGGAACCCGTCCGCTCTCGATTCGCGAAAGGTACGCCGCGTCTACGTCGAGTTGCTGTGCCAGGGAGCGCAACGACAGGCCGAGCGCGGACCGGGATTGGCGGATGAACGGGCCTATCTCCATGGGAAAGATTCTGGCTTGTGTTGACTGTTTCGTCAACGATTCCCGGAGCCCGGCCCGGTCAACTGTTTCGGGACCTGCGCGGCCAGCACGGCCGCCGGACGAACGGGAAGCAGATCCCGATTCCTCCCGCAAGCACGCACGCGGCGAGTACGTGATGGTGGACGTTCGGTCCATGACCGCCTCATTCACCGTCGGCGATTATGGTTCGGCGTATCGCTGATTGGTTTTCCGAACGCGGGTCGTCATCCACCGGGACGATGCGGCGGCGCCTCCGGCTCAACCCTTCGGCCTGCCGCCGGGCCAGACCGGGTTTTGGGCCAGATCCGGCCATCCGATCGGGGCCCGGCAGCTTCGCACCGCCTCCGCGGGATCGGCCGATACGTCCCACTGCGCCGCCACGTAGCGATGCCCGGTGTGCGCGCCGCCCACCTTGGAGCGGAGCCACAGGATCGGCGGCGCCATTGCCGACGGCGGGATCAGCGCACCGCGGTCGAAGCCGGCTTCCTCCGGCACCATCGGAGTGTCCGTAGGGCCGCCAGGCACCACCACGTTCACGGTGACGCCGCTGCCTTCGAACTCCGCCGCGTGACCGGCGGACATGGCTTCAAGCCCGGCCTTGGCCGGTCCGTAGGGGTGGAATCTCCCACGCAGCATGGTGAAGAAGCTCGTGGTGACGTTCACGATGCGGCCCCAGCGCTGCGCGAGCAGCCCGTCGATTGCAGCCCGGGTCATGTACCACGCCCCGGAGAGGTTCACGGCGACGAACCGCTGCCACGTCTCGGAGGTGATCTCGTGGATCCCGACGAGATTGGTCATGTGATCGATGCGGATCACGCCCATGCCGACCGCACCGTTGTTGACGAGGACATGCAGTCCCCCGAGGGCGCTGCGGACGTGCGCGACTGCCTCCTCGCACTCTGCGTAGCTTGAGATGTCGGTACGCGCGGTGAGGAGGCGTCCCGCCCCGGACGCATCCCCGAACCCGGCCGCCAGCGCGCCGAGCCGTGCCTCGTCGACGTCGAGCGCGGCGACCCGCGCGCCCGCGCCGAGCAGGCCGCGCACGATCTCCTGCCCGATCCCGCCGGCCGCGCCGGTGACGATGGCGACCCTGCCTTCAAGCCCCGCGTTCATCCACGCTCGTCCTGCCGTTTCCGTCATTTCCGTGTCCTCTCTATCGCCATGCTCCGCAACCCGCGGACGATCGTTTTTTGGCAAGAGACTATCGAAGCACCGCGGCCAGGGGATCGCCACAACGTATCAACCGGATGCGATACTTCTCTCCCCGAAACGGGACACCCATTCCGGGTCTGGCCAGATCCTTGATCTGCTTTCGATGCAATTTTCCGCCATGGGCGGCAACGGGAACGAATCGAATGGACGAAGATCCGGGAACAATACGTTCAGCGACTTTCGCACCGGCCCGGAGCTGAGACGACACCGTATTGGTTCTGATACCACTGCTCTTGAGTTCCAACGGAACCACGTACAGCCTCGTGTCCTCATCGCCCCCGCCGATGAACAGATAGTCGCACCGCTTGGCGCCCCTCTGTCTGACGCGCCTTCGTCTGGCAACCCTTCCGGCCGGCGAATCGGGATGATCCATGTCGATCAGGAGAGACGGACTCGGTGAGCCTTCCAGCCCTACGGCACACCCTTGCTTGTCACATGTTTCCGCAAGGCATCCGCAATCGACGCCGATTTGCTCCAAAGGAGACGTCATCGGCTCCGCCCCTCTATAATTCGACTGGAAATTCTTGCCCAATCGTTGTAGAGGGATTCGGTGATCTCGCCATAACCGGCCGGAAACGTGCCGGATTCCATGTCGAGGGGTATTTCCTCCACGACCGAGCCTTTGGGGCGTCGCTTCGGCTTGAACAACCATGCACCGACTTCATTCGGGGTGAGCGCAAGGTCTGAACCGTCGATACCCTCTCTCTTGCCCTTGGGTACTCCCGACAAGCGCACGAGGTTGGCCAGCGCCTCCAGTACCCACTCACTGTGGGTGGTGACGATGATCCGGATCCCGGCACGCACGGCTGCCGCCAGCAGTCGTGTGAAGGCCACCTGCATGGCCGGGTGCAGGTGGGATTCGGGCTCTTCAATGATCAGGACGTCGCCGTGTTGAACGACGTGACGCAGATAGAGCACCACCGGAGCGAGCTCCGAAACCATCGACG
The DNA here is from genome assembly GCA_958295465.1 of uncultured Gammaproteobacteria bacterium. Classification (GTDB taxonomy): domain Bacteria; phylum Pseudomonadota; class Gammaproteobacteria; order HK1; family HK1; genus HK1. The sequence continues at coordinate 2,663,514 of OY282353.1, read as the reverse complement.
ACGTATTCATCAGCGGTAAATCGCCGTTCCATCCATCCGGCCGGTAATAGAACGAGGGATAACCGGTTTCCGACCGTTCGCTTCGAACCGCGCCGCCCAGGATTTCGGCCTCGATACGCTTGGCAAGGGTGCTGTTGAGGTTGCTACGCCGTCTGCGTATATCGCCCAGTTCGATGAGTTGTCCCAGAAAATCGGCGAGGACCCCGGAGAGCACCGGCAGCGGTGCATCATGGCGAAGCCCCGCGCGTGATGCGCGGCCGATCAGGGAGCTGACGACCACTCGATGCGCGTGCATCACGCCCGTGCGGTCCGCGGGAAGGTAATGGATGGGGCTGCTTACCGGGCCCACCGTGCAGGGGATGAGCAAGTCGGTAAGGGTATTGATCAATCTTCTTGTGAAGAAGCCACGGTCGTCATCATCTTCAGAATGAAGTGATGGTTTTGCCGTGTATGGAAATCGCATTAAAAATTTTCGATCTGCCGATTCGATCCGCAGAGGAGTCTCGGCAGAAATCGACGAAACAAGTCGAGATCCTCTTCTTGTCATCGTAAATTCGTACTCGAATGGCGGACTGCGTCCGGATGCTTCCGGTACATACCTGCGCAGAGTGATCCGGGCGTTCGTGCTGTTCGGCCGACGAATCAAGTCTCCTGGCTTTTCGACACCGAAACATCTCGTGATCTCTCCGTCGAATACGTTTCCTGCACCATCGACAGCATTGAGAATCGTACGGACCAAGCCGGCGACTCGTTCCGGCAATATCGGATCGATTCCATTCTCCGGAGATTCAACGCTGGCCGCTTTGCTGGATATCTCTTCCGCCCACCGGAACACGGCGTCGATCTCCGCCTTCGACAAATTCGATATCTTCTCGATGGCTCCATGCCGTCGAGGACGATGAAGCGGCGGCAGCCTCCTTCCCCACGGCCCGGCATCCCGGCGATCTCCAAAGAAACTATGCAGCGCATAGATCAGGATAGCGAGATACGATTTTCCCGTATTGCTGGGGCCGACGAAGACGGTCAGCGGCCGCAGATCGACGGTCGCCTCGACGATCGGCCCGAAATCGGCCACCGAAAGCACAGGATCTTTTCTGCCGGATGACGTGGCCTTCGCGGAACCCCGCGTCCGGCGGCGTTCGATATGGCCCTTTTCGCCAGGATTTTGTCTGTCGGATGATGTAGTCATGTCGGACTCTTTGCGCGGTTCAGCGGTTCAGCGGTTCGGAGGTTCGGAGGGAGGAAAGTCTACACCGGGGCCATCGAGGCCGGTAGTCAGGCCGCTCCGTCGCCGGGCCACGCGGCAGCGCTCTTGCAAACCGGCGCCTTCCCCCGATCTCTCGCGCCGCCGTCTCTACGTCCGTGCCTCCGTTCCCCGGCTCCGGACGCTTCCCCGCAGGCTCGACACGGCAGCATCCCGGGTCGGGCATCGTGTCTGCGCCTCGGTTCCCAGCCCCGGACGCTCCCCCCAGCCTCAACCGAGCCCATGCTCGCGCCGCAGGCGCGCGAGCGTGCTCAACACCGGCAGCAGCAGGGTATCGCGTTCGCTCGCGATGGAGGCGAATTCGCGCCCGCCGAGGGCCCCGGCGACGGCCGCCTTCAGCTTCTCGCGCACCTCCGGTGTGAGCTCGACCGGCCGCATGTCGTCCACCCAGTGCTGGAGCGCGTCGCCGAAGTGGTCGAGGAAGTTGGAGAACCCCTCCGGCCCTCCCGCGAGGTGGCACAGCTCGAACGGACCCATCACCGCGAGGCGCAGACCGGGGCCGTACTTGAGGGCGGCATCGACGTCCTCGACGCTCGCGAGCCCGGTGAGCACCGCATCCATCGCCTCGCGCCACAGCGCGACCTGCAAGCGGTTCACGAGGTGCCCCGGCGCTTCGTGGTTGAGGCGGATCGCCTTCTTTCCGTGCGCGTTGTAGAAGTCGATGGCCCAGTCGACGACGCCCTCGCCGGTATCCGCTCCGCCCACCACCTCGACGAGGGGAATGAGGTGCGGCGGGTTGAACGGATGCCCCACCACGAAGTGCGCCGCGTTCGAGAACCCTGCCTGGAGCTCCGACATGAGCAGGCCCGAGGTCGAGCTGGCCATGACGGCATCGCCCGGCAGCGCGGCATCGATCTCCGCGTACAGCGTCCGTTTCAGGTCGAGCTTCTCCGGGGCGCTTTCCTGCACGAATCCGGCGCCGGCGACGGCCGCGGCGGGATCGGTGTGGAAGCTCAGACGATCGGGGCTCGCATCGTCCGCGACCGCGCCGAGCCCGTCGAGCGCCGGCCATGCGCCAGCGACGAATTCCGCAATGCCCTCTCGGCGCCGGGCGCCGGGTCCCACGCCTGCACGTCCATGCCGCGCGCGAGAAAGTACGCGGCCCATGATGCCCCGATGGTGCCGGTGCCGATGACCCCGGCGCACTGGACGGATGACGGTTCAGGCAGGTTCATTGGCTGGTTCTCCTCGTCGGTCTTCGATAAAGCTCCCTGCCTGCAACAACTGGGCCGGACGTTGCGTCAGGCGTCGCGCCAAGCGTCGCGACTGAACCGGACGGTTGCGGAAGAGCTCGACTCCCTCCCGGCCGACATGCGGGCCAAGCTCGATCACATCATCCGTTTGATCGAAGAATTCGGCCTGCACCGTGTTCGCGAGCCCTGCGTCAGACCTCTCCGGGACAAACTCCGGGAGATGCGAATCAGGGGCCGTGACGGGATCGCCCGTGCCATCTACGTGACCGCAAAGGACCAGCGCATCGTCATCCTGCACGCCTTCCGCAAGAAATCCCGGAAGACCCCGCGGGAGGCGATCCGGACGGCCATGTCCAGAATGCAGGAGTTGGAGCAATGACCATTCCGTATGGCGACCTTCGGAAGAAGTGGAAAGAGGACCCCGGGTTCAGGAAGGAGTTCGAAGCCCTCGAACCCGAATTCAAGCTGGCCCGTACGCTCATCGAGGCGCGCACCAGGGCCGGAATGAGCCAGAGCGAGGTTGCCGCGCGGATGGGGACGAGCCAGCCCACGGTGGCGCGTCTGGAAAGCGGGCACAAGCCGTCGCTGAAGACACTGGAACGCTATGCCGAGGCGGTGGGCATGAGGGTGGAAATCCGCCTCGTGGCGGGCTGAAGGCGTTCCGCCGCCCGCTCGCGCTCCGGCGGCGTTTCCCGGCGAAACGAATCTCGATCCTGTGGCGAGTCGAAGGCGTCCTGCCGGCTGACGGCGGGACCTCCGGCACCGCTGCACCGCCCCTCGGGCCGGCCGGGGGGTGATGCGTTGCCGGATTTCCCCGAGGGAAGTCGCTGGAGTCGAAGCCCGCAACGCTTCCCGTCTCCGTTCTTGCGCTGCTCGCCGTCAGCAGTGCGCCTGGGTGCTTCCGGAATCGAAGCCCGTGGCGCTTTCCGCCACCGTCCCCAAGATCTCCATGCTTGCGCTGCTCGTCGTCAGCAGTGCGCCTGGGTGCTTCGGGAGCCGAAGCCCGCGGCGCTTTCCGCCTCCATCCCCAAGATCTCCGTGCTTGCGCCTTCTCCGCCCTCACGCCTTCCCCAGCCCCACGTCCTCCCGGAAGTGCCGCAGCACCGAGTTCAGCGGGTTGGCCGCGGCCTGGCCGAGGCCGCAGATGGAGGCGTCGCTCATCACCCGCCCCAGCTCCACGAGCAGCGGCTCGTCCCACGTGCCGCGCTCCATGAGCTTCACCGCCTTCTCCGTGCCTACCCGGCACGGGGTGCACTGGCCGCAGCTCTCGTCCTCGAAGAAGCGCATGAGGTTGAGGGCCACCGCCTTCATGTCGTCCCGGTCCGAGAGCACCACCACCGCGTGCGAGCCCACGAAGCAGCCGTGCGCTTCCAGCTTGCCGAACTCCAGCGGCAGGTTCGCCATCGAGGCCGGCAGGACCCCGCCGGACGCGCCGCCCGGCAGGTAGCCGCGCAACGTGTGGCCCTCCGCCATGCCGCCGCAGAACTCGTCGATGAGCTCGCGCAAGGTGATGCCGGCCGGTGCGAGCTTGACCCCCGGCGACCTCACCCGCCCCGACACCGAGTAGCTGCGCAGCCCCTTGCCCCCGTGGCGGCCCTGGCTTGCGAACCACTCCGGCCCCTTCTCCACGACGTCGCGCACCCAGTACATCGTCTCCACGTTCTGCACCAGGGTCGGGCGCCCGAACAGGCCGACCTCGGCGACGTAGGGCGGGCGGTGGCGCGGCAGCCCCCGCTTGCCCTCGATCGACTCGATCATGGAGGACTCCTCGCCGCAGATGTACGCCCCGGCGCCCCGGCGAAGGTGCAGCGTCGTATGTGGGACCAGCCCGGCCGGCCCGAGCCTGGCGATCTCGGCGAGCAGCACCTCGCGGATGAACGGGTACTCGTCGCGGAGATAGACATAGACCGCTTGCGCCTCCACCGCCCACGCCGCGACGAGCACGCCTTCGAGGAAACGATGCGGGTCGCGCTCCAGGTAGTAGCGGTCCTTGAACGTACCGGGCTCGCCCTCGTCCGCGTTCACCGCCATCAGCCGGGGGCCTTCGTAGCCGCGCACGATGCGCCACTTGCGCCCGGTGGGGAACCCGGCCCCGCCCAGGCCCCGCAGCCCCGCGGCGTCGAGCTTGGCGGCGACGTCCTCGAACGTGTACTCGCCCCGGAGGCAGGCGCGCAGCAGCGCGTAGCCGCCCTCGCGCTCGCAGGCATCCAGCGCGCGGTATTCGGGGATGACGGGATGGAAGTCGCCGGCCTCGATGGCCGCACGGACCGCCGGCTCGTCCACGTGGTCGAGGTGGCGATGCCCGACCTCGGCCACCGGGGCGGTGTCGCATCGGCCCATGCAGGGGGCACGGACCACGCGCACGCCCTCGCCGAGGGCGCGGGGGAGCGATTCGAGCAGCGCGCGGGCGCCGGCCAGCTCGCAGGAGAGGCTATCGCAGACGCGCACGGTGATCGGCGGCGGGGGCGCCTCGCCCTCGGCGAGCACGTCGAAGTGCGCGTAGAAGGTCGCGACCTCGTAGACCTCGGCCATCGGCAGGCGCATCTCGTGCGCGAGCGCGGCGAGATGGGGGGCGGAGAGGCAGCCCCGGGAATCCTGGATCAGGTGCAGGTGCTCGATGAGCAGGTCTCGGTCGCGCGGGCGATCCCCGAGCAGGGCGCAGACCTCGTCGAGCGCTTCCGGCTCGACCTGCCGCCCTTTCGGCCGGCGGCGGCCCTCGCCCCGGCCGGAGCCGGGGTGGCGGCGCTTCGAGGGGCGAGGGTGCGTTTCGGTGTTCGGTTCGGTATGCGTGGACATGCGGTTTCCGGTGATGGGGGCCGGTTCGGGAAGACCGGTGACGAGCCCGTGTGGTTTTCAGAGCCGGTACGTCCCCGGCGCGGCGGGATGTTGCCATGAAAACAGGAGGAACAGGAACGATGCCCGCCGGTGGCCAGGGCGATTTCACGCTATCGAAACGAGGCCGGATGACGATGAAGGAAAGGTTCACCGCCGTCATGAAACGGTCCGGCTCCTGGTGGATCGGCTGGGTGGAGGAGGTTCCCGGCGTGAATTGTCAGGAACGCACGAAGGAAGCGTTGCTGGAAACGATCGAGGTGACGTTGCGCGAAGCGCTGGAGCTGAACCGCCTCATGTCCGCAACGCCTGCGCCATCGCCCGCGCGATCTCGGCCGGGGAATCGGGGACGATCACCCCGGCCCCGCGTAGCGCATCGAGCTTCTCCCGCGCGCTGCCGCGGCCTCCCGCGATGATCGCGCCGGCGTGCCCCATGCGCCGGCCGGCCGGCGCCGTCGTGCCCGCGACGTAGCCCACCACCGGCTTCGACGGACGCGCCTCGCCGAGGAACGTGGCCGCCGCCTCCTCCTCGACGCCTCCGATCTCGCCGATGAGGATGATTCCGTCCGTCTCGTCGTCGGCGAGGAACAGCTTCAGGCAGTCGACGAAGCCGATGCCGTGCACCGGATCCGCGCCGATCCCCACCACGGTGCTCTGCCCCAGCCCGGTCGCGGTGCACTGGGCCGCGGCTTCGTAGGTGAGGGTGCTGGAGCGCGAGACGATGCCGATCCGTCCCCGCCGATGGATGAGTCCGGGCATGATGCCGATTCGGCACGCGCCGGGGGTGATGATGCCGGGGGTGTTCGGGCCGAGGAGCGTCGTGGAGGTTCCTTCGAGTGCGCGCTTGACGCGCACCATGTCGAGCACCGGGATCCCCTCGGTGACGCATACCACCAGCTTCACGCCGGCATGGATCGCCTCCAGCATCGCATCGGCCGCGCGCTCGGGCGGGACGTAGACGACCGAGGCGTCCGCCCCGGTCGCCTCCACCGCGTCCGCGACCCGATCGTAGACGGGGAGGTACAGGTGCCGGCTGCCGCCCTTGCCCGGGGTCACGCACGCGACGAACCGGGTGCCGTAGGCGATGGACTGCTCCGCATGGAACGTCCCCTGCCTGCCGGTGATGCCCTGGCCGATGACCCGGGTGCCGGCGTCGACGAGGATGGCCATCACCGCTCTCCCGCCACGGCCCGTACCGCCCGGGCGGCGGCGTCGCCGAACGACTCCGCGTGCACCGCACGGACCCCGGTATCGCGCAGGACCTTGCGTGCGAGCTCACGGTTCACGCCTTCGAAGCGGGCGACGATGGGAACCGGCCGCCCGGCGGCGCGGCACGCGGATGCGAGCGCCTCGGCGACGACGTCGCAACGGGTGATCCCGCCCCCCACGACGTTGACGAGCATCACCTTGACCCGGGGGTTCTCGAGGACGAGGCGGCAGGCCGCGGTGATCCGGTCGCGCCCGGCCGCCGGCGGGACGTCGAGGAAGTTCGCGGGCACCCCGCCGTGGAGCTTGAGGATGTCCATGGTGGCCATCGCGAGACCGGCGCCGTTCACCACGCAGCCGACGTCGCCGTCGAGGGCGATGTAGTTGAACCCGTGGCGCGCCCGGTCGAGCCTGCCTTCGTGCTCGCGCTCGCGCAGATCCTCGATGTCGCGGTGGCGGAACAGGGCGTTGTCGTCGATGCTCATCTTCGCATCGAGGGCAAGCAGCGCGCCGTCCCGGGTGAGCGCGAGCGGGTTGATCTCGATGAGCGAGGCGTCGTAGGCGACGAAGGCGTCATAGAGCCCGATCATCAGGCGCTCGGCCTCCGCCGCGTGCTCCCCGCCGAGCCCGATGTCCGTGGCGAGACGCCGGGCATCGGCGGCGTTCACCCCGTCCACCGGATCGACGGCGACATGGGAGATCCGCTCCGGCTGCCGTCCGGCCACCGACTCGATGGCCGTCCCGCCGGCGTCGGAGCCGACGAGGGTGACGCGCGATGCGGTGCGGTCGAGGCCGAGGGCGAGGTAGTGCTCGCTCGCGGCCTGGCAGACGGCTTCCACGTACACCCGGCGCACGGGCTCGCCTTCGCCGCCGGTCTGGGGCGTGACCAGCCTCGATCCGAGCATCGCGCGCGCGGCCTCCCGGACATCGGGCTCGGAGGCCACCATCTTCACGCCCCCGGCCAGGCCGCGGTCGCCGGCGAGGATCTGGGCCTTGACCACCCAGCGGGAACCACCGATCCGGCGGGCGGCCAGCTCGGCCTCCTCTGCGGTGAACGCGCATTCGCCGGGCGGCGATGCCAGCCCGTAGGGGCGCAGGAGCTGCTTGGCCTGGTATTCGTGGATGTCCATCGGCGGGACCGGGGGCGGTGGAGGTTTCCGGAAATTACGATATGCCAAGCGGCCGGTCCCGACAATATAATGCCGTGCGCTCCGAGCGGGAACGGAGCCGCCCCATCGCGCCGCCCGGACGGCGGCTTTGCCCGCCGACGGAGAACCACGACACGGAGAACCACCATGCAAGCAACGGAAGAACTCGTCACCGAATCCCACGATCCGGCGAACCAGGCGGCATTCTTCGGCGCCACGCTGGCGGAGACCGATCACGTGCTCGCGCGGAGCATCCAGGACGAGCTGCATCGCCAGCAGCATCGGATCGAGCTGATCGCCTCCGAGAACATCGTCTCCCGCGCGGTGCTGGAAGCCCAGGGCTCGGTGCTCACCAACAAGTACGCGGAGGGCTATCCGGCGCGGCGCTACTATGGTGGCTGCGAGTACGTCGACGTCGCCGAAAGTCTGGCCATCGCCCGCGCCAGGGAGCTCTTCGACTGCGCGTTCGCCAACGTGCAGCCCCATTCCGGAGCCCAGGCCAACCAGTGCGTGATGCTCGCCCTGCTCGCGCCGGGGGACACCATCCTCGGCATGTCCCTGGCCGCCGGCGGGCACCTGACCCACGGCGCGGCGCCGAACCTCTCGGGCAAGTGGTTCAACGCCGTGCAGTACGGGGTCCGGCGCGAAGACGGCCGGATCGATTACGACGAAGTCGCCGCGCTTGCGCGCGAGCACAGGCCCAGGCTGATCATCGCGGGCGGCTCCGCCTATCCCCGGATCATCGACTTCGAGCGCTTCCACGCCATCGCCGACGAGGTGGGGGCGTGGCTGCACGTGGACATGGCGCATTTCGCGGGACTGGTCGCCGCCGGGGTCCACCCGAGCCCGTTGCCGCACGCGCACGTGGTCACCTCCACCACCCACAAGACCCTGCGCGGCCCCCGTGGAGGATTGATCCTCGGCAACGACGAGGCGCTGGGCAGGAAGATCAACTCCGCCGCGTTCCCCGGCCTGCAGGGCGGTCCGCTGATGCACGTGATCGCCGGCAAGGCGGCCGCCTTCGGCGAAGCCCTGAAGCCGACGTACAAGGGGTATGCGCAACGGGTCGTGGACAACGCCCGGGCGCTCGCGGACTCGCTGCTCGGCCACGGCTTCGGCATCGTCTCCGGAGGCACCGACACGCACCTCATGCTGGTGGATCTGCGGCCCAAGGGCCTCACCGGCAAGGCGGCGGAGGAAAGCCTCGACCGGGCCGGCATCACCTGCAACAAGAACGGCGTCCCCTTCGACACGGAGAAGCCCACCATCACCTCGGGGATCCGCCTCGGCAGCCCCGCGGCCACCACCCGGGGATTCGGCGTCGCGGAGTTCAGGGAGGTCGGCGACCTGATCGCCGGGGTCCTGGAGGGGCTGGCGCGGCACCCCGGCGACAACACCGCGGCCGAGACCGAGGTGCTCCGCCGCGCGGAAACGCTCTGCCGGCGCTTCCCCATCTATCCGGGGATGAACGTCCGCGGCCCCGCGGCCTGAAGTCGAGACGGTGACGCGAGGCGGCCGCTCCGTGGCATCCGGGAACGAACGTCCGCGCTCCGGCGGCCTGAAAGGACATGGGGTCGCGTGAAACCCCGGAACCTCCTCGTCCTCATGTCCGACGAGCACAGCGTGAAGACGCTCGGTTGCTACGGTAGCCCCATCGCCCACACCCCCGACATCGACGCGCTCGCGGCGCGCGGCACGCGCTTTGCGAGCGCTTATTGCTGCAACCCGGTGTGCATCCCCGCCCGTGCGACGTTCGCCACGGGGATGTACACGCACCGGATCGGCTACTGGGACAACGCGGACCCCTACGAAGGGTCCGTCCCCTCCTGGCACCACCACCTGCGCGGGCGCGGGCACCGGGTGGAGGCGATCGGCAAGCTGCACTTCCGCTCGACCGGCGACGACAACGGGTTCTGCGCCGAGCACCTCCCGATGCACGTCGTGGAGGGCAAGGGCGATCTCCTCGGCCTCATCCGCGAGGCCCTGCCCGAGCGCAAGGGCGCATGGAAGATGTCCGGCATGGCCGGCCCCGGGAAGGCTCCGGACCATGCTCGACCCGGTGGCGGTGGACGCCCGCGCGAAGGCGCGCCAGGCGGAGCTGCCGGCCGCGAACGGCGGGCGCGAGGCGGTCATCGCCCGCGGCGACCTGGGGTTCTCGGTCCCGCCAGGGGTCGCGCCGACGTTCGATTGAAGGCGGGGGCGCCTTGTACGGACGGCGCGACCGGTCTCGTCGATCAGCCCCCATTGCCCGACCGGCCTTCGCGGCGTGGAGCTATGCGAAGCGCGCCCCCGCGGCCAGCCCCGCCTCCCTCGCCCAGTCGGCCGCGGGCGCCTTCTTTCCTCCCTCGGGACGCACGCGCTTGACCAGGATCTGTCCGTCCGCGGTCGCCACCTGCACGCCCTCCTCCCCGACGCGGGTGACTTGGCCGGGCTGGACGCTTCTCGCCTCGGGGACCCGCGCGCTGTCGAAGACGGCGACCTTGACCCCCTCCCAGGTGGTCCAGGCGCCCGGCGCGGGGTTGCAGCCGCGGATCAGGTTCCAGGTCGTCCGCGTGGGCAGGTGCCAGTTGATGCGCACCAGATCGGCCCGGCACCAGCCCTCGTAGGTGGCCTTCGAGTGGTCCTGCGGGATCTTCGGCGCCCGGCCCTCGCGCACCAGGTCCACGCTCTCCACCATCGCCTCGACCCCCAGGGGAAACAGCTTGTCGAAGTAGAGGCTGCCGAGGGTGTCGTCATCGGCGATCTCCACCTCCTTCTGCATCAGGATCGGCCCTTCGTCGAGCCCGGCGTCCGGCCAGAAGATGGAGAGCCCGGTCCGGGTCTCGCCCCAGATGACGGGCCAGTTGATGGAGCTGCCGCCCCGGTGCCGGGGCAGCAGGGAGGGGTGGTACTGGATGGAGCCGTGCACGGGGACGTTCAGCACCTCCTCGGGCACGAACAGGGTGACGTAAGCCATGACGCACAGATCCGGCCGAAGGGAGGCCATCTGCCCGGCCGTTTCCGGCTTGCGGCAGGACCTGGGCTGGAAGACGGGCAATCCGCGCATCATCGCGCATTGCTTGATGGGGTCCGGGGGCCGGCCTTCCCGGTCCGGCTCGCAGTACACCCCGATGACGTCCTCTCCGCGCTCGAGCAGCGCCTCCAGCACGCTTTTCCCGAACGCCTGCTGGCCATGCACGATGATTCTCATGTTTCGTTCTCCGAATGGTCTCGAAATCGCCTCTGGTCCCGGTGTGGAGTTGCTCCGTTTCAGTGGACAGTGAAGGGCTTGGGTTTCATGCCGCTTCCTGGTCGCTCCTCTCGAAGGACGTCGGGGATTGCCGACCGAGGCCCTGGTGACGACGATACGGGTCACACCACCCCTCGATGAACTCGAAGATTGCCCTGCGCGCCATTGTGAACTCCGGTGTCCCGGCGCTCGTGCCCATCCCAGCATCGAATCCGGCCCGTCCATCCGCTTGTTCGTCTTGAGCCATCTTTCTGCGGCGCAGACTCCTAGACGATGAAGCGGCGGCGCACGAGGGCGACCGCGACGTAGAACCCGACCGCGGCGAATCCGGCCAGCACCGCGAGGTGCACGAGCGGATATTCGACCGGAGCGCCGGTGACCAGCGGGCGCACGAGGGCGACGGCGTGGGTCAGCGGCAGCGCCAGCACCGCGTGCTGGACGGCCTCCGGCATCGACGTGATCGGATAGAACACGCCGCACAGGATGAACATCGGGGTGATCACGAGCGTCATGTAGTAGCTGAAGAAATCATACGAGGGGGCGACGGCGCTCACCGCGAGCGCGGGTCCGGCGAAGGCGAGCCCGATCAGGAAGAGGATCGGAATGCAGAGCAGCGCGTACACGCTCCCGACCGCTCCGAGAAGGGTGGCCACGATCAGGATCGCGATTCCGGAGAGGCAGCCCTTGGTCGCGCACCAGAGCATCTCCCCCGCGACGACGTCGTCGATCTCGACCGGTGTGGCGAGCATCCCGTCGTAGGTCTTCTGGGGGACCATCCGGGTGTACACCGAATAGACCCCTTCGTAGGAGGCGGTCATCATGCTCGACGAGGCGACCAGCCCCGAGGCGAGGAACGCGAAGTAACCGATCCCGTCCATCTCGCCGATGAACCGCCCGAGCCCGAACCCGAGGCCGAGCAGATAGAGGAAGGGCTCACCGAAGTTGAGCAGCAGGCTGGGCAGCATCAGCCGGCGCCACACCAGGACGTTGCGGCGCCACACCGCGAACGCCACCGGCCTCGGCGCCGGGAGACGCCAGTGCCGGGCGGGTTCCATCACGTCCGCCGTATCCGTCACGCTCGTCGCATCCATCGGATCACATCCAATGCCTTGTGGCGGTCGGTGCTGTCATCGCGCAGCTCCCCCCGCCCGCGCGTCGCATTCATCGGATCACACCCGATGCCTTGTGGCCCGCGAACCCTGCCGTCACGCCGTCCCGCCCCTCAATCCCGCAGCTCGCGGCCGGTCAGGCGCAGGAACACGTCCTCCAGGTTCGCGGGCCGGTGCAGGTATTCGAGACCGGGATATTGCTGGAGGCTCGCCAGCACCGCGTTCGGGACCCTCGTATGGCAGTGCCATACGCCGTCTATCGTTTCCACCCGGGCCTGGCGGACGATCTCCGGCGGAGGGGTCCTGGACCCCGCCCGGACCTCCACCACGCTCGGCTCGACCTCCCCCGCCACCAGCGCGCGCGGGGTGTCCTCGGCCAGGATGCGCCCCCGGTCGATGATCGCGAGCCGGTCGCACAGGCGCTCCGCCTCCTCCATGTAGTGGGTCGTGAGCAGCACCGTGGTCCCGCGATCCTTGAGCTCGCGCAGGCGCGACCAGATGAGGTGGCGGATCTGGGGGTCGAGGCCGGTGGTCGGCTCGTCGAGGATGAGCAGCTCGGGGTCGTTCACCAGGGCGCGGGCGATCACCAGCCGCCGCCTCATGCCGCCCGACAGGTCCTGCACCCGGTCGCCGGCCCGGTCCGCGAGGGCGACGAATTCCAGGAGCGACATGAGGTAGGGCCGCAAGGGCCGGCGGGCCGGGCGCGGGAAGTAGCCGGCGTAGACCTGCAGGTTCTCCACCACCGTGAAGTCGGGATCGAGGTTGTCGTCCTGGGGGACGACCCCGATCCGGGCCCGCACCCGGCGGCCCGCGGCCGGCATCGGCTCGCCGAGCACGGTCAGCGCGCCGCCGCTCGGCACGGCCCGGCCCAGGATCATGCGAAGCGTGGTGGTCTTGCCCGCGCCGTTCGGCCCGAGCAGCCCGAAGCACCCGCCCCGGGGCACCCGGAGATCGATGCCGTCGACCACGGTCTCGTCACCGAAGCGCTTGCGGAGCCCCTGCGCATCGATCACGTACGTGTCCGTGTTCAACGCCACCACCTTTTCGCCACCTTACACGGTGTATCCTGCCGGCCGGCGTCATCGGCGAGGGCCGGCGGCGGGCGCAGACTACCGCAGACGCAGACCCGTATGCAGATACTCGACGAGAATTCGCGGCCTGCAACCCCGAGCCCCGGCGAGCGCCCGCCGCGCCCGCATCGAGCACCATCCGGCGACAACATCCGGCGACAGACCCGCAGGCATACCCGGAGAAGACATCCATGAAATTCGGACTGACGGTTCCCACGTTCACCTGGCCCGGCCTGGACCGGAAGATGGCCCGCCTCGTCACCAGGGACATGGCGCAACGCGCGGAGCGGCTCGGCTACGACTCGATCACCGTATGGGACCATCTCCTGAGCGCCCCGGGACTCTACGGCGGCTCGTGGATGGACCCGCTGATGGTGCTGAGCTGCGTGGCCGGCGCGACCGAGAGGATCGCGCTCGGCACCCATATCCTCGTCGTCCCCCTGCGCCACCCGGTGCTGCTCGCGAAGGAGCTGGCGACCCTGGACCACATGTCCGAGGGGCGCTTCTTCTTCGGGGTCGGGCCGGGCTGGAACGAGCCCGAATTCACCGCGATGGGGATCCCGATGAAGGAGCGCGGCCGGCGCACCGACGAGGTGCTGGACGCGGTGAAGCTGCTGCTCACCGGGGAGAACGTCTCGTTCCAGGGCCGGTACTGGCAGTTCGAGGACGTCACCATCGAGCCCCGCCCCGAGCGGTACTTCACGGTGTGGGTGGCCGGCGGCTCGCGTGTCCCCGACGCCCTCTCGCCGGACAAGCCGTACATGGTGAAGTCGGTGATGCACCGCATCGCGAAGCATGCCGACGTGTTCACGGTGCGCGCCTCGGGCAAGCTCGAATGGGTGGTGCGTGACATCCGGACGATGCGCGAGTACCTGCCGAGCGTCGGCCGCGACCCGGGCACCCTCGGTATCGCGCACGTGCAGGCAGGCTACGTCGTCGATACCGACGACACCGAGAAGGCGCTCTCCATCCAGCGCAAACCCATGGAGACCATCATGGGCACCAACCGCTCCTGGGAGCATCTGCAAGGGTGCTACCTGCTCGGCAGCGTCGGCGACGTCGTCGCCAAGCTCAAGGCGCTGGAAGAGGCGGGGATCGAGCACGTGACCATCCAGCCGGCGGCGCCGGAGATGGAGCAGGTCGAGCTGTGGATGGACCGGATCATCCGGCCGCACTTCCGCTGAACGTGCGGCCTCCGCCCCATCATCCGCATCCGCCGGTCCCGGGATCAAGGCGCATGACGGCGTCGTGCAATTCCGCCGGGCTCCCGGCCGACGAGACGTCGAGAACTGCCGTGTCGTGCGAGGTTGGCCCCGTTTCCGGCGACGCCTGGAAGGGCGAGTTCCACGCCGACGCCCCGGACCGGCGGTGGGTGGCCGACATCACCCCCGCTTCCCACTGCGGGGCAGGCTCTACGTAGCCGACCCTGACGGGATTCCTGTCCCTGGCCAGCGTGTTCGACGTGTTCAGCCGCGAAGCGGCATGAAACCCAAGCCCTTCACCGCCCACTGAATCGGGACAACTCCAGACCGCGCGAGTCCCGAGTCAAGGACGAGCGAGCGGCGCCGGCCGGCGAAGCGGCAGCGAGATGGCCAGGACCAGTCCGAGCGCCCCCATCACGGCAAGGCCGGTGAAGGCCCAGGCATAGCTGCCGGTCACGTCGAAGACCCGCCCCGCCAGGATCGGGCCGACCGCTGCGCCAATCGTGCCGAAGAACACGATCCCCCCGAAGATCGCGCCATGGGCGCGGATGCCGAACAGCTCGGCGACAGTCGGCGAGACGACGGTGAAGAATCCCCCGTGGGCGAAGCCGTACACTGCGACGGCCGGGAACAGCAGCCAGGGCGTCTCGACCACCAGCAGGGAGAGCAGACCGATCAGCAGCGGCACGAAGCAGAGTACGTAGGCGTTCCTTCCGCCGATCCGGTCGACGGAGGCGCCGACCGTCAGTCGGCCGGCGATGCTCGCCCCGCCGATCACGGTCAGCAGCGTCGCCGCCGTCGCATGGGTCAACCCCAGGTCCATGCCGTGCATCGCGATGTGCAGCGGCACCGTCACCAGGGACGGGAAGAACAGGAACTGGGTGGCGCACAGGGTCCAGAACACGCGGCTGCGGCGGACCTCGGCAAACTCCGGGGCACCGGCCCCGCCGGTGCGCGGGCCGGGCGGGCGGCTGTCGGACGAGCGGTTGTCGGGTAGGCGGCCGTCGGGTAAGCGGCTGTCGGGCGGGCGCTTCATCGACAGGGCGGCGACCAGCAGCAGCACGGCCGCCGCGGCGCCCAGCGCCAGCACCGCGTGGCGCCATCCCAGGCCGGCCATCAGAAGCGCGGTCAGCGGCGGCAGCACCATCTGACCCGCCGCGGTGCCGACCTTCACCACCCCCGTCATCATTCCGCGCCTGTGCTCGAACCAGCGCGCGATGGTCGAGAGCGTCACCACGTCGTGGGCGCTCAGGCCCAGACCTATGAAGACCCCGAACAGCGCAACGAGCTGCCAAGGCTCGCCGACCGCCGAGATGAGCCCGTAGCCGATCCCGTACAGCAGCCCCGTCGTGCCGAGCACCACGCTCGGCCCGTACCGGTCGCTCAGGCGCCCGACGAAGAACGCCAGCACGCCCATGACCAGAAAGGCGAGGGAGGTGCTGCCCGACAACAGCGTTCGCGACCAGCCGAGCTCTTCTTCGAGGACGTTGAAGAACAGTCCGACCGAGAACAGCAGGCCCACGATCGTGAACTGCGTCACGCAGGCACCGAAGACCACCAGATATCGCGGGTCCATTGCATCCGGTCCGAGTGAGGGGCGCGCCTTGCCTTCCGGCCACGGTCTCCGGTCGTCCGAAGCCGGGGATTCATTCGGTCGGAGGGCGGGCGGCGGCAAGCCGGCGAAGCGGGGGCCGGGGGTCGGCAGCGATTCTTCGCCATTCTGCACGAAAACTCACGGATCGGGGGCCGTATGGTGGCGAGCCCGGGCGGCGGGACGTGGAGTTCGTCGAATTCGACGACTCCTGCACCACCACCTGCTTCGGAGGCCCTCATCTCGCAGCCGCTTCGTGACCCTCTCACGGGAGCGCCGTGATCGGAGGGTGTGGGAAATGAAATGGGAGGGGCGTCTCGTCGCGATGGACCGGCCGCGGCCCGGTCCGCCGTTCAATTTCCTCGACACCCGACCGGCCCGAGAGACGGCGCCGCTCCCGCGCGGTCCGCGCAGGTGCCGGCGGCAGTCCCTTCACCGCATCCAGGACAGCGCCGCTCCCGCGCGATCTGCGCATCAGCGGCCTTCTCCCCGCGGCCAATCGCATGACGGCGCCGCTCCCGCACCGCCCGCGTCTCGCATGACGGCGAATCGCTATACTCCCGCGCTCGCTCGCGACGGAGAACGGGACGGTGTCGGGACGCGGCTTCGACCTTCGGACCTTCCAGGGCCTGATCCTCGCCCTGGAGGACTACTGGGCCCGGCAGGGCTGCGTGCTGCAGCAGCCCTTCGACATGGAGGTCGGGGCGGGCACGTTCCATCCTGCGACGTTCCTGCGCGCGATCGGGCCGGAGCCGTGGAGCGCCGCCTACGTGCAGCCCTCGCGGCGCCCCACCGACGGGCGCTACGGCGAGAACCCGAACCGGCTCCAGCACTACTACCAGTACCAGGTGGTCATCAAGCCCTCCCCGCTCGACGTGCAGGAGCTGTACCTCGGCTCGCTCGCGATGCTGGGGTTCGACCCCGAGGAGCACGACGTCCGGTTCGTCGAGGACAACTGGGAGTCCCCCACCCTCGGAGCCTGGGGTCTCGGTTGGGAGGTCTGGCTGAACGGGATGGAGATCACCCAGTTCACGTATTTCCAGCAGGTCGGCGGACTCGAATGCCGGCCGGTCACCGCGGAGATGGCCTACGGGCTCGAACGCATCGCGATGTACCTGCAAGGCGTGGACAACCTGTTCGATCTGGTCTGGACCGACGGCCCGCTCGGCCGGGTGACCTACCGCGACGTCTTCCACCAGAGCGAGCGCGAGATGTCCGCCTACAACTTCGAGCACGCGGACGTCGAGGCGCTCTTCGCGCAGTTCGACGTCTGCGAGCGCGAGTGCAACAAGCTCGCCGGCGAGGGCTTGAGCTTTCCGGCCTACGAGCAGGTGCTCAGGGCCTCGCATACCTTCAACCTCCTCGACGCGCGGCACGCGATCTCGGTGACCGAGCGCCAGCGGTACATCCTGCGGGTACGCTCCCTCGCCCGCGCCGTCGCCGAGTGCTACTACGCCTCGCGCGAGGCGGTGGGCTTTCCGCTGGGCGCGGCGCGTCCTGCGCGGACACGGGAGTCCGGTCCTCACGTTGAGCGCCAGTGAGACGGAATTTCTACCGGTGCGTTCGCCGAAACCGGAGTTGCCTCGATTTCGTGGACACCCGACCCTTTGGGGAGGAGGTATCCACCATGCCGAAATCGAGACCGCCCCCCGTTTTCACAGGGGCAGGCTCCGCCGGCCTTCCGGCGCCAGATGGTCGAGCTGGTTCGCACCGGACGGATTCCGGAGGAATCAGCTCGTGAACGGCGGTGTTGTTGTCTGCCGAAGGGAGACAGTTCGAACCCACCGCCCAGGCGATTCGCAACTGGGTCGCGCAGGCCGAGCGTGACGAGCGACCACGAAGCTGCATGAAACCCAAGCCCTTCACTGTCCTCTGAAACAGGGCGACTCCAGCCTGAAGAAAACCATTAGCGCGTGTGACTTATCCTCACTGGCAGTGAACTTGAACCACACGCTGCTTCGTTCTAAAAACCCTGTATTTGTGCAGCGAACGCATGTATGGGTAGAAATTTTATACACTTGGCAGGTTCAAGCACGAATAGCGGCAAGAAATTCCTCTTCGAAGCGCGCCGCCTCCGTCAACCTTGCGGAGACTTGCGGCCACGCTTTCTCTATCTCACTTTGCTTACGTTGATAGTCATCCGGGTGTTTCTCGAACCGCCGGGGTTTGGGCAAGGCTGCGAGCTGGCGTTCCGGGTTGCGGTGGCACTCCCAATCGTCTCGCTGAACCACGTTGTTTTCCGGCCAGATAGCGGCAAGCACCCAGGCTTCGATGCTCTTCGAAGGCGTGCACAAGACAATCCGTGGCGGACATTCATGCTCACCAAGCCAATTGAGAACCACCGCTCGCAAGGCGTTGGTAGTTTTATCCGGCGGCGGACAGGGTTTTCACAAGGCAAGTCTGCGCACGGTGCATCGCGAATACTGCCATCGGTGTACTTCCTGCCCGCCACGTCCGCATCTACATGTACGATCAACACGTCGTGAAACGACAGTGCCGAAGAACCGGACACCGAGCCGCCGCCCTCACGGAGCAATTGACGGCTCCAACGATAGACTCCAACCCATCCTACGCCCGTGCTGCTGGACTGTGCAGAGTCGAAAGCATCGGATCCCTCCGGCTGCAACATCCGAAACTTGAAATCCGTATCCGGCAGCAAGGCTCTCAGGATCGCTTGAAGCACGATTGCGTCGGTTGGTCCTTCGACGGCGGCCGCGATACGTAACGGCTCAGACATCGGGAACACCTCCAAGGTGTCCCATCACCCACAGTCGGGACAAGGACCAACCCTGCTCCGCTCTCTCCAACAGATTGTCATCGACGACCACACGATCGGCCGAAGTACGGCCCGATCCGGTCCTGGAAACGGTAAACAATCGCACGCGATCATCTTGCAATGGCAGACCATCCAGAACCAATGGATTGTGCGTGGTCAGCAGGATCTGGCGTGGCTCGCTCGATCCCAGATACCATTGACACAGGTACCTCATCAGAGACCGGGCCAGCCTGGGATTCAATCCATGATCCGCGTTGTCCACGGCACAAAGGGCGGGACTCGCTTCGTGTCCGGCAACCACCGCGAGAAACAGGGCGTACAAGGCGCCTTCGGAAGCGTCATAGCCGGACAAGACGTTTCGGTCCTTGCGCATGAATCGATCACGAAACCGGATGACGTCTTTTGAAGCGGCGGCAGTCGGGGAGAGCGGTAGTCGGTCGGAGGGGGTCCAACCAAAACCCTTAGCCCAATCAAGAAGTCCCCGCACCTCCCGGCAAATTCGCAGACTGCGATCATCCCGTTTGCGTTGCCTGAGCAGATCCAGAATTGCTCGCGGAAGGTTTCCACCGGACAGGCCCACCGGCTGTCTTGGCTGTGTTTCGGGCGCAATACCACGCAAGACGGCGGTCGTCGGGGAAAATATGACGTAGCCTTGCAGCAATCTCAAGAGATCCAGCGCGGCTCCCGCAGGGGCCTCCACTGCCTTCAACGCAGCCAATCCTCGCTCAGGATTGGTCCTGTTTACCTTGACAGGCAAGCGTTCGAGCAGCCTGCCGTCACCGTCTTCCCATAACTCCGTCTTGAATCTCCAGGCGGGCGCCGGATCCTTCAAGGGATTGTGTAGCGAGACTTCGTATCTGGCTTGCACGCTGCGTGCGCCGAAATACAGATGAGGAGGAATACGCCTTCCGGGTCTGGCTGGAAAGGCGGACTTGTACAGTGCGGGAAGACCGGGACGGACGCCGCGAGCCAGCAAGGCCTGGTCGTCAACCTTGCCGTCTGCCGCCGCGGAGAGAATCCCCAGGGCTTCCAGCAAATTGCTCTTTCCGCTTCCGTTGGCGCCGATGAAAACATTGACCAGTCCAAGGTCAACCGTGACGTCATCCAGGGACTTGAAGGTTCTGACGGACAGATGATCAAGCATTCGGCACACCCTCTCGGCGTCCACGGAGCACCTTAGCCGCGGCCCGATCCGTGCGTCAAGCGGACGATTCGACGAGATTGGCTCACCCGACCGGCCCATGCCTCTATTGGCGATCCACGGGGCGTCGGAATCTGCAACGTCGGCGTTCGCTGAAGTGCGCCTGGTTCTCGACCGGGCTGCACGGCAGTGGGACGGTTCGGACCGCGACGTTCGAAATGCAAGGCGCCCCACGTTGCCGGTGATGCAGCACCAGGAAGAACATCGGCCAGGAGTCTGCGCCGCAGAAAGATAGTTCAAGACGAACAAGCGGATGGATGGGCCGGATTCGATGCGGAGATGGACACGAACGCCGGGGCACCGGAGTGCGCAATGGCGCGCGGGACAGGGGAGAGGGTCCGAGAAGTCCGACCAGATGACCGATGTGAGTGTGAACCGCCCCGGAATTCCCGGGGCGGTTCAGTTCCTTGTGTGGCCTGTCGGACCAAGGCGCCGATGCGTAGTGCTTCCCCGCGCTACCGGTTCGCGTACCAGCGGATCGGACTACGCCGCCCTGTCCTCGAGCACCAGGCCGTGTCCGATGGCTCGCAGGGCTTTCTCGACCTGGCTGATATGGGAGCGGTGGTCGGGGTTCAGAAGCTTGCGTATAGCGCCTTCGCTCACACCCAGGCGAGCGGCGAGAGCGACCTTGGTGATGCCTTGAGCGCGTATCGCCGAGTACAGGGCCAGCTTGGCCGCGACGAGCGATGGAACGGCGACGAGTTCCTGACCACCGGCGGCAGAGCTTGGAGCCGGGATGTCCTCGCCACAATGGACGCAGGCGCTCAAGGCGGCCGCCAAGGCGTCTTCGGCCATGGCCAGCGCTTCGGCACGATCATCGCCGCAGGTGAGAGCTTCGGGCACGTCCGGAAAAGAGACGGAGAATCCGTCGCCGTCTTCCTCGGGGGTCAGCACGCAGGGATAGGCGTATCGCATCAGAAATCCTCCTTCGGAATATCCAGTTGCTTCAGCATGCCTCGAAAGGTGCCGGACTTCAGTTCGCCGCGTTTGACGATCGTGCGGCGGTCGCCGACGTAGAGGACTCCATGGCTGCCCTTCCCGTGGCGCGGATCAAAACGAAACACCTTCCCGGTTCTCTTGGCGTGGCGTCTGGCGCGCCTGATGAAATCGGTTCCGTTCATGGACTCAGTTTCGTACCTTTCGGTACGAAAGACAAGATGCCTGCCGGCGTCACAATCGCCAACCTCCGGTCGCGCGAATGTGGCGTAATCAGACGGGCGAACGGGCGGGCGCTTGTGGAAGGCATTGGGGCATGGAAAGGTGCCGTCCGGCCACGCGGGCAACCCGGGACGGCCCTGATACCTGATCCCACACCACCCGCCAATCTGTACCATCATGCCTCGACTCGGCATGGCCGGAGCCAAGGGACGATAGATGACCGGTGATGAACATCAAGGGGTCCGGGCCTTTCCCGGAAACGGAAACGAGATCGGACCATGACCGGCGCCCACGATCTGCTGGTGGAGATCGGCGCCGAGGAGCTGCCGCCGAAGGCGCTACGCAAGCTCTCCGATGCGTTCGCGGCCGGGATCGCGGCGGAGCTCGACGCGGCGGGGTTCGCCCACGGCGTCCCGGTCCCGTATGCCACCCCGCGCCGGCTCGCGGTCCTCGTGCCCGGCGTGCCCGGCACCCAGCCCGACCGCGACGTCGAACGGCGCGGGCCGCCGCTCGCACACGCATTCGACGACAAAGGCGCACCGACGCGGGCCGCCCTCGGCTTCGCGAAATCGGTCGGGGTCGAAGTGGATCGGCTCGTGCGGCTCGAAACCGGGGCAGGCGCATGGCTCGCCCACCGGTTCACCGAGACCGGCGCGACCCTCGCCTCGCTGCTGCCCGGAATGCTGGAGCGCGCGCTTGAACGCCTGCCGGCGCCGCGGCGCATGAGGTGGGCGGATCGGGACACCGAGTTCGTACGCCCCGTGCACTGGGTGGTGCTGATGCACGGCGGGGAGGTCGTCGAGGCGGAGATCCTCGGGGTCCGCTCCGGGCGCGTCACCCGCGGGCACCGCTTCCACCACGACTTCCGCCGGACGGGGGGCATCGCACTCGAAGACGCGGGGCGATACGAGGCGGCGCTCCGCGACGAAGGCCGCGTGGTGGCCGGGTTCGAGACGCGCATGGAGATCATCCGCGAGCAGGTCGAACGCGAAGCGCGGGTGCTCGGCGGACGGGCGCTCATCGACCCGGAGCTCCTTGAAGAAAATACCGCGCTCGTCGAATGGCCGGTCGCGGTCGCCGGCCACTTCGACGCGACCTTCCTCGCGCTGCCCGATGCAGTGCTCACCGCGACGATGCAGGGACACCAGCGCTACTTCCCCGTCGCCGGCGACGACGGCGCGCTGATGCCGCACTTCATCGCGGTGAGCAACATCGCAAGCCGCGACGTGGAGACGGTGCGCAAGGGCAACGAGCGGGTCATCCGGCCCCGGCTGAGCGACGCCGCGTACTTCTTCGACGCCGACCGCCGGCGCAGTCTCGAGTCACGCCTCGACGGGCTCAAGGACGTCGTCTTCCAGCGCAAGCTCGGCACGCTACGCGCCAAGGCGCAGCGGGTGTCGGTGCTCGCCGGGCGCGTGGCGGAGGCGATGGGTCGGTCCGGTCGTGCGGTCGAGGCATTGCACGCCCGGCGGGCCGGCCTGCTCTCGAAGTGCGATCTCCTCACCGAGATGGTCGGCGAGTTCCCGGAGCTGCAAGGCCGGATGGGCTGCGAGTACGCGCGCCGCGACGGCGAGCCGGAGGCGGTGACCGCCGCGATCGGCGAGGTCTACATGCCGCGCTTCGCGGACGACGCCATCCCCGCCACTCCGGCCGGGCGCGCGGTGGCGATCGCCGACAAGCTCGACACGCTGGCCGGCATCTTCGGTATCGGGCAGGCGCCGAGCGGAGACAAGGACCCCTACGCCCTGCGCCGCGCCGCCCTCGGGGTGCTGCGCATCATCATCGAGGCCGAACTCGACCTCGATCTCGACGAGATGATCGAAGCCGCGTTCGCGGGCTACGCCGGTGAAGGTCCCGAAGCACACGGTGGCACGGTACGGGACACCGGACCTGACACCGGTGCGACCGCGGCACAGGCTTCCGGAGCGCAAGACAGCGTAGCGGAAACCGGGGCGGGGGCCGCGGAACCCGCCGGTGGACAAGCCACCGAAGCACACGGTGGCACGGTACGGGACACCGGACCTGACACCGGTGCGACCGCGGCACAGGCTTCCAGAGCGCAAGACAGCGTAGCGGAAACCGGGGCGGGGGCCGCGGAACCCGCCGGCGGACAAGCCACCGAAGCACACGGCGGCGCGGTGCGGGAGGACCGCCCCGGCCGCTCAACCGTCCCGACCGCCACCCACCCGCCCGGCGACGTAGCGGAGGTGCGCCGGTTCATGATCGAGCGGCTGCGCGCCTGGTTCGCGGACCGCTCGATCCCGGCCGACGTCTTCAACGCGGTGCTCGCGAAGCAGCCGGCGCGTCCGCTCGACTTCGCGCACCGGGTGCGTGCCGTCGAGGCGTTCCGTGCCCTCCCCGAGGCGGCGAGCCTCGCCGCCGCCAACAAGCGCATCCGCAACATCCTGCGCCAAGCGGAGCAGGCGGGGATCGGCATCTCCCCGGTCGGGTCCCCGCTTTCGCGAGGAGGGGCAGGCTCCCCGGCCGGGTCCCCGCCCCCCGCTTTTCCCGCTTCCGCGGAAATGACGACGGAGGACATGCTTTCGCGGGGAGGGGCAGGCTCCGCCGACGTCGCCGACTCGCTCCTTCGCGAGGACGCGGAGCGGAACCTCGCGGCGATGCTCGCCGAAATCGAACCGCACGCCCGCGGAATGCTCGACGCGGGCGAGTACACCGGCGCGCTCACCAGCCTCGCGGGCCTGCGCGATGGTGTGGACGCCTTCTTCGACACCGTGAAGGTGATGGACGAGGACGAGAAGCTGCGCGGCAACCGGCTCGCGCTGCTCGCCCGGATCGGCGCCCTGTTCATGGAGACGGCGGACATCTCGCTGCTGCAACCGGCAAACGAGTGAGCGCCGGCGAGCCCCTTCCCGCCGCGCCCACGGCGGAACCCGGCGTCACGGACGTTGCGCCGATGCACGGTGACCGGCGGCGAAGATCCCGCTGCTTTCCAAGGCGCCGGATGCTCGCCGGCCTCGCGGCCGTGGCTGCCTTCGCACCGGCGAATGCACGCGCCCTGCGACTCTTCAACCCCTGC
The DNA here is from genome assembly GCA_958295465.1 of uncultured Gammaproteobacteria bacterium. GTDB lineage: Bacteria > Pseudomonadota > Gammaproteobacteria > HK1 > HK1 > HK1. The sequence continues at coordinate 2,639,498 of OY282353.1, read as the reverse complement.
CTGGCCGCCGATCTCCCCGAACCGCTCGCATCGCACGAAATCGTTGCCCGCGCGTTCGACGGCATCGACCCCACGAAGGTCATCGACGCCCACGTACACCTGCTCGGTGACGACCGCGGGGCGAACGGGACCGAGGGCAGGGTGAGGGGGACCGGCGGTGAGACGGGTGGGACCGGCACCGACGACGGGGGCCGCGGGGCCGTCGCCGGCAATGGGACGAGCGGCGGTACCGGCATGGACAACGACGGCGAGGACGGTCCCTGGATCGGCGAACAGATGCGATCGCCGCTGCGCAATCCGCTCCAGTACGCGCGCTACCGCGTCTTTCTCAATGCGAGCTGCGTCCGCCGCGAGGACGGAGACGCCAGCCGTGCATTCCTCGACCGCCTCCTCGCGTGTCATCGCGCCACCGCGCCCGGCTCTCGCCTGATGCTGCTCGCCTTCGACCAGGTTTACGACGCCGGCGGGCAGGCCCGTCCGGAGGCGAGCGCCTTCCACGTCCCCGATACGTATGCCCGGACCGTCGCCGCGCGCTACCCTGGCGAGTTGGCGTGGGCCGCGTCCGTGCATCCGTACCGCGCCGACGCGGCGGAGGCGCTCGACGCGGCAGTCGCGGGCGGCGCGCGGGCGGTGAAGTGGCTCCCGAACGCGATGGGGATCGATCCTGCCTCGCCGAGATGCGACCCCTTCTACCGGGCGCTCGCCCGGCACCGCATCCCCCTGCTCACGCACGGCGGGAGGGAGCGCGCGGTCCGCGGCACAGGCGACGACACCCTCGGGAACCCGCTCCGAGTGCGACGGGCTCTCGATCACGGGGTCCGGGTGATCGTCGCGCACTGCGCATCGTTCGGAGCCGGGGTCGATCTCGATGCCGGTCCCGGTGGTCCGGTCGTGCCCAACGTCGACCTCTTCGCGAGGCTGATGGACGATCCCCGCTACGAGCATCTCCTCATGGGTGACGTCTCCGCCCTGACCCAGGCGAACCGTTTCCCCGGCGCGCTCGGCAAGGTCCTGGAGCGCACCGACTGGCACGATCGGCTGCTCAACGGCTCCGACTATCCTCTGCCCGGCGTTCCGGCCCTGTTCGACCTCGACGAAATGGCCGGTCTCGGCTTCCTGGCGGCGGAGGCCGTGCCGGTGCTCGAAGCGATCCAGGACCACAACCCCCTCATGTTCGACTTCGTGCTCAAGCGCACTGTGAGCCGGCATGGGGCACGTTTCTCCCCGCGCATATTCGAGACCGCACGACACCTCGATCCGCCGACCAAGCCGCCGGCCGGTCAATGAGATGAATCGCGGCAACCGGAGCCACCATCGACAGGGCGATGCGATCCACCAGCCGGGATGCGAACGGCGACTGCGCCGGCGGTCGCCGCTCAGGGTCGTCGGACGGTCCGGAGAGGAGCCAACGAGGCGGCGGAAAGCGTGGTGGTGATCCGTTGATGCGATGGTGTGACGGCAATGCACCGGCGTTGATCGCACCGGACAGGCCGGGAGCGCTCCGGTGACCGCGCACGGTGCGGGCGGTGCCCCCACCGGACGGATGGTGACGCCCGGCGTGTTCGTCCGCTCTTCCCTGTTCGCGCTCGGCCTGGTGTGCTCGACCCTGGTCTTCACCCCGATCGCGCTGGCCTCGACGTTGCTGCCCTACCGGTTTCGCTGGCGCGCGGTCACGCGGTGGAGCCGCTTCAACGTGTACTGGCTCTCGGTGACGTGCGGCGTGCGTTGCGAGGTCGAGGGCCTCGAAAACGTTCCGGCCGAACCTGCCGTGGTCCTCGCCAGGCATGAATCCGCCTGGGAGACGCTGGCCCTGCAACGCTACTTCGCGCCGCAGGTCTGGGTGCTGAAACGCGAGCTGCTCCGCATCCCCTTCTTCGGGTGGGGGCTCGCGACGATGCGCCCGATCGCGATCGACCGCGGCGCCGGGCTCGACGCCTTCGAGCAGATGCTCTCCCAGGGCGCGGAGCGGCTCGCGAGCGGATGCTGGGTGGTCGTATTCCCCGAAGGCACCCGCACCCCCGCGGGCGTGAGGCGGCCGTTCAAGAAGGGCGGCGCCCGCCTCGCCGTCCACACCGGCCGCCCCGCGGTTCCGGTCGCGCACAATGCCGGGGACTGCTGGCCGAAAAACAGCTTCTTCAAGTTCCCCGGGACCATCCGCGTGGTCATCGGCACACCGATCGAAGCTGCCGGGCGGAGCGCGGCGGAGGTCAACCGGATCGCCGAGCAGTGGATCGACGACACCCTCCGCCGCATCCGCAGCGCTGGCTGAGTGGATGCGCGCCGGACGGAGAGGGGCACGACGCCTTCCGCCGCATCCACGGCGGCGGTTGACCGAACCGGCCTCGCCCGGCAGCCCGCAAGACAACGGCGCAAGAGCCGCGGCGCGGGCGCATCACCCGCCGATCGGGCTATCATGACCACCGGCACCCGGGCCGGTCGCGAACCACGACATCATGACTCGACTTTCCGGAATCAGGCTTCTCATTCTGGGCACCGTGCTGTGGGCGCTCGCGGTATGGATCTTCGACGCCCCGCCCCCGACGGAAACGCCGGCGGCGACGGAGACGGCGGCGGCCCCGGCACCCACCGGCGCGACGGCCGGGTCCGGCGCCGGTGCGAGCGGATCCACCGGTATCGAGACCACGGCCGCATCCGTTCCCCCGGCAGCGGCGGACCGGCTCCCGGCCACGTCGCCGAACCCCGATGCGGCAGCCGGGAGCCCGTCGCTCCGGACCGGCTCGGCGGGCATCACCGGGACGGCCCCGGCGCCCGCCTCTGCCGCCACCGGCGACGGCGCGCGCATCGCAATGGCGCCCGCGAGCGGTGATTCCGTACCCTCCGGTCCTGCCGCACCCACCACCACACCCACCGGCGCGACGGCCTCCGATGCCGCCGGGACCGGCGCAGGGCCGGCGCCCGGCGCTCCGATCCCTCCACGAGCCCCCGAAACGGGCAGCACCCGGGCAAGCGCGGATGACTCCGGCATCCCCCCACCGCCGGATCCATGGTTCGAGCATCCGCTCTCGCGTCCTCCTCCGCCGGCCCGCCCAGGCAGCGCGGCGGTGGACGACAACGCCGTCGCGGACGCGATCAATGTGGCCCGCCGGGCGGCGTGGGAAGGACGGCTCGTCGATGCCCTCGCCCATTACCGCGCCGCCGCACGTATCCAGCCGGACCTTCATGTCGTCTGGGGCGAAATGGGCAACGTGCTGTGGGCGATGCGGCGCTGGCCCGAGGCTGCGTATGCGCTCGAAGGCGCGGCCACCCTGCTCGTCCGCGCCGGTGAGCTTCGCGCCGCGAGCGAGCTGGTGCCGGCGGTGGCAAGGATCGACCCGGAGGCGGCGTATCGGGTGCAGCGACTCTTGTGGGTCACCGCACAACGCCAGTCCGGGTAACCCCTTTCGGGGACGCCGGTGGGATGGGAGGTCGCGAGGTGGCCGACGAAGACGTCGAACTGATCGGGGCGGAGGTCGTCCATGACGGTTACTTCCGTCTCGATCGCTACCGCTTGCGACACCGGCAGTTCGCGGGCGGCCTCGGGCCGGTGGTCACACGCGAGATCCTCGAACGCGGCAGGGTCGCCGCGGTGCTTCCCGTGGACCCCGTGCGGGACCGCGTCGTGCTCATCGAGCAGTTCCGGCCCGGCGCATGGGCCGCGGATCGGGAGCCGTGGCTCCTGGAATGCGTGGCCGGGGTCATGGAGCCCGGAGAGACCCCGGAGGCGTTGGCGCGCCGCGAGGCGCTGGAGGAAGCGGGCTGCGTCGTCACCGATCTCGTTCCCATCGCGACGTTCCTCACGAGCCCCGGCGCGACCACCGAGACGGTGCGCCTGTTCTGCGGGCAGGTGGACAGCGAAGGAGTCGGCGGGCTGCACGGACTGGCCGAGGAGGGCGAGGACATCCGAGTTGCCGTGATGCCGGTACCGGACGCGGTGGCGCTGCTCGACGAAGGCAGGATCGTCAACGCCAAGACGATCATCGCGCTCCAGTGGATCGCGCGCCACTACCCGTCGCTGAAGACGCGATGGTCGCGGGTGGACGGCGACGGATGAGCTCGTCCTCACCGGCATCGCGGCCTGTCCGCTGAAGTCCGGCGCCGGGATCGACGCGGCGGTGACGGCGGAACGGTGGCGACGATGACCGGTTCCCAGGGACCCTGTCGTGTCGGGGTGGACGTCGGCGGAACGTTCACCGGCCTCATCGCGTACGGAGCCGGCGGATCGAAGGGCCGGCCATCATCGAAGAGGCGGGCGGCGCCACGGTGGCGCCGCCGGGCTGGACGATCGAGGTGGACGCCGGCGGCGCCCTGATGTTCGAGGCTGGCCGGCAGGGTGCGGAGACGCCGGTGGTCTGTCTCGGTGGTCTGTCCCGGTGGTCCGTTCCGGTGGTCTGTCCCGGTGGTCTGTCCCGGTGGTCCGTTCCGGTGGTCCGTTCCGGTGGTCCGTTCCGGTGGTCCGTTCCGGTGGTCCGTTCCGGTGGTCCGTTCCGGTGGTCCGTTCCGGTGGTCCGTTCCGGTGGTCCGTTCCGGTGGTCCGTTCCGGTGGTCCGTTCCGGTGGTCTGTCCCGGTGGTCTGTCCCGGTGGTCTGTCCCGGTGGTCTGTCCCGGTGGTCTGTCCCGGTGGTCTGTCCCGGTGGTCCGTTCCGGTAGTCTGTCCCGATGGTCCGTTCCGGGAGGCCGTCCCGGTGGTCCGCACCGATCCACGCCATCCCCGGCGTAGTGTTCGCCCTCGCCCGCGGTCCGCACCCGGGTGAGGGTGTGATCCGCACCGATCCATACCGCCCCACGGCGTAGTAGGCTTCCCCGGCGAATCCCGGGCATGGATTGGCGCGTGGATTCGGGACTTCGCATCCGGGGGAGAGCGTGCCTGCCATCATCGAGGTCCGGGACGCGGTCAAACGTTTCGGCGGGCTGTGCGCGGTCGACCGGTGCAGCCTGACGGTCGAGGCGGGCTCCGTCACCGGGCTCATCGGCCCGAACGGAGCGGGCAAGACCACCCTGTTCAACATGGTGACGGGCGCCTGGCCCGCCGACGGCGGGGCCATCCTGTTCGACGGCCGGGACGTGACCCGCCTGCCCGCCCACCGCCGCTTCGCCCTCGGCCTGCTGCGCACCTTCCAGATCCCGCACGAGTTCGCCCGCATGTCGGCGCTGGAGAACCTGATGGTGGTCCCGGCGAACCAGTCGGGCGAGCATCTCGACGCGGCCTGGTTCAGGCGCGGCCGGGTGCGGTGCGAGGAGGGGCGGATCCGGGCGCGGGCGGAGGAGGTCATCGGCTTCATCGGCCTCGCCCACGTGAAGAACGAGCTCGCGGGCAACCTCTCCGGCGGACAGAAGAAGCTCCTGGAGCTCGGGCGCACGATGATGGCCGACGCCAAGGTCGTGCTGCTCGACGAGATCGGCGCCGGGGTCAACCGCACCCTTCTCAACAAGCTGCTGGACAACATCGAGCGCCTCAACCGGGAGCACGGCTACACCTTCTTCGTGATCGAGCACGACATGGACCTCATCGCCCGGCTCTGCGATCCGGTGATCGTGATGACGCAGGGCCGGGTGCTGATGGAGGGCGCCCTGGACGAGGCAAAGGCCAATCCGGAGGTCGTCGCGGCCTATTTTGGGGACGCTTCGAACGGCGGCGGGGCAAGGCGATGATCACGGCCGATGCGAGCGCGCCGCCGGCGGGGAGGCCGGATATGGCGAGAAACCCGTCCAATGGGCGTCGGCGTCATCGGGCCGTCCGTCCGGTGGGCAGGCCGGACGCCGCCGGAAACCTGTCCGGGGAACGCCGGCGCTGCCGGGCCGCCCTTCCGGCAGGCAGGCTGGACGAGCCGGGCATCGCCGGAGGCTTGTCCTTGTACGTAAAATCATTTAACACATTGAATTTACGGATACATTTTCTTAGACTCGGGCGGCCTGTTCCGCAGACGCGAGAGCGAGGTTCAGGCACCCGGCTCCGCGCCGCGGATGGCGCGGGCGACGTCCGCAGCGTTCGGCCTCGAATGAACGTCCGGAACGTTTCATGCGCGACAGCGGGGCCGCCCGGCGGCCGTCGGGGCTGACATGCTCGTCGAAGCGGCGAACCTGCACGCCGGCTACGGGGAGATGAACATCCTCGACGGTGTGTCGCTCGCGCTGGAAGCGGGGGAGATCGGGGTCGTCATCGGCCCCAACGGGGCGGGCAAGTCCACCACGCTGAAAGCGCTGTTCGGCCTGCTCCGGGTGAGCGAGGGGAGCGTCCGTTTCGACGGCGCGGACGTGACCAACGCCACGCCGGAGTCGCTGGTCCGGCGGGGCATGTCCTTCGTGCCGCAGGAGCGCAACGTCTTCGAGACCCTGACGGTGCAGGAGAACCTGGAGATGGGCGCCTTCGTGCGCCGCGACGACTACCGGCACCTCGTCGAGCGGATCTACGCGCTGTTCCCCCCGCTCCGGGACAAGCGCGGCCAGCCCGCCGGCGAGCTCTCCGGCGGCCAGCGGCAGATGGTCGCGATGGGCCGTGCCCTGATGGTCGAGCCCCGGCTCCTGCTGCTCGACGAGCCCACCGCCGGGCTCTCGCCGCTGTTCATGTCCCAGGTCTTCGAGCAGATCCTCGCCGTCAACGCCACCGGGGTGGGGGTGCTGATGGTGGAGCAGAACGCCAGGCAGGCGCTCGGCATCGCCCACAAGGGCTTCGTGCTCGCCTCGGGCCGCAACCGCTTCACCGACACCGGCCAGAAGCTGCTCGCCGACCCGGAGGTCGCCCGCAGCTTCCTCGGGGGTTGAAGGCACGTTGATGCCCCCGCCGTGAACGAGCTGGTCTTCTTCGTCAACAAGGTGCTCGTCGCCGGTACCGTGATCGGCAGCATCTACGCGCTGGGCGCGGTCGGCGTGACCCTGGTCTTCGGCATCCTGCGCTTCGCCCACTTCGCCCACGGGGACCTGATGACCGCGGGCGCCTTCGCGGCGCTGGCCGGCGCAGCGGGGCTGCACGCGCTCGGCGTGAGTACGCCCCTGCCGATCGGCTTCGTGGCGCTGCCGCTGGCGATGATCGCCACCGCGCTGCTCGCGATGGGTCTCGACCGGACGTTCTACCGGCCGCTGCGCGAGCGCGGGGCGCGGCCGATCGTGCTGGTCATGGCCTCCATCGGAGTCACCCTGATGCTCCAGGGGCTGGTGCGCCTGTTCGCCGGCACCGCGCCGCGCAGCTTCTTCACCGGGGAGCGCAAGGACATCTTCCACATCGCGCTGCCCTTCGACCTCGCGGACCGGCCGATCATCGTCACCGAGCCGCAGGTCCTGCTGGTGCTGCTCACCGCCGCCGCGGTGGTCGCACTGCACTACTTCCTCACCCGGTCGCGCCTGGGCAAGGCGATGCGGGCGACGTCGGACAACGCCGATCTCGCCCGCGTCTCCGGCATCGACACCGAGCTGGTGGCGCGGACGACGTGGATCATCGCCGGGGGGCTCGCGGCGGCCGGGGGCACCATGCTCAGCCTGGACGTGACGCTGAAGCCGGACTTGAGCTTCAGCCTGCTGCTGCCGATCTTCGCCGCCGCCATCGTCGGCGGGGTGGGCCAGCCCTACGGGGCGATCGCCGGGGGGTTCCTGGTGGGCTTCGCGGAGACGCTCTCGGTGTTCAACTGGTCGGTGTTGCTGCGGGTGCTGGCGCCGGTGCTGCCGGAGACCGTCGAGATACCCACCAAGCTCGCCTTCGTCCCCCCGGAGTACAAGATCGTGGTGCCGTTCTTCATCCTGGTGGTGGTGCTCGTCTGGCGCCCGACCGGGATCTTCCGGGGGCGTGTGCTGTGAAGTGGCTCGCGGGCCGGGAGCTTGCGCGGGCGGCGATGATCGCCAGCGCCGGGCCGGAGAGGTTTCCGGCCACCGGCGGCACGCTCACGTTCGCAGGATGCGCCGTTCCCAAGGCCCGGGAGAGGATACGGTGAACCGGCTCGCGGTTCGGGAACTCGCGCTGCTGGCCGGGCTCGTGGTGATGGTGGGCCTCATCCAGGCGTGGCTGGGGACGGCCTATACCCTGCGGATGCTGGTGGAGGCGAGCTGCTACGCGATCCTCGCGCTCGGGCTCGGGATCCAGTGGGGCTACGGGGGATTGTTCAACGTCGGGGTGGTGGGCTTCGTCGCGCTCGGGGGGTTCGCGAGCGTGCTGCTCTCCTATCCGGTCAACGAGGATTTCCTGAATTCCGGGAGCGCGGCGGAGCTGGCCCGGGTGGGGCTCTACGCCGTGCTGGGAATCGCAGTCGTGTTCGCGATCAGCCGGCTCCACCGCCTCGGCGTGCCGCGTGGGCTATGCACCGCCGCCACCATCGCCGCGGCGGCAGCGGTCTACCTGGTCGTGACCACCGCGCTGGACCCGGTGGCCGGCGAGATCGAGGCCAACGCGGGGTTCGTCGGGGGCCTCGGGCTGCCTGCGTGGACCGGATGGCTCGCGGGCGGGGCGCTGGCGGGGCTCGTCGCCTGGCCCATCGGACGCATCTGCCTGGGCCTTCGCAGCGACTACCTCGCGATCGCGACCCTGGGGATCGCGGAGATCATCAAGGCGTTCCTCAAGAACGCGGACTGGCTCACGCGCGGCACGCTCACCGTCTCGCCGCTGCCCTGGCCGGTGCCCACACCGGACGAGGTCGGTTTCGTGTGGGCCCGTGCCGGCTACCTGTGCCTGACCGCCGCCATGGTCGTCGCCATCTACGTCCTGCTCGAACGCGCGTACCGAGCGCCGTGGGGGCGGATGATGCGCGCCATCCGCGACAACGAGGTCTCGGCCGCCGCGATGGGCAAGGACGTCAACCGCCGGCGGCTGGAGATCTTCGTCCTCGGCTCGATCCTCATCGGGATCGGGGGGGCGGCGCTGGTGAGCTTCGTGCGCATCTTCGACCCCGCCGGCTTCCTGCCCCTGAACTACACCTTCCTCGTCTGGGTGATGGTGATCCTGGGCGGCAGCGGGAACAACCTCGGGGCCATCGTGGGCGCGCTGCTCGTCTACATCATCTGGACCCTGTCCGAGCCGGCCGCGCTGCTCCTCTTCGACGCCCTGCGGGACCTCGGCGACGCCTGGTTCGGATGGGATGCGCCGTCCGACCTCCAGAGCCGCGCCTTGCAGATGCGGGTGTTCGTGATCGGGCTCACCATCACCCTGGTGCTGCGCTTCGCGCCCCGCGGGGTGTTGCCCGAACGGGCGCCGAGGCACGAACAGGTCGGCCCGCGGTGAGTCCGGTCAACGGACGGAGCCCGTTTGCGGACGGGACATCCGCGTTCCCAGGATCGGAACCGGCCATCGGCCAGCCGAGCCGCGGGCCGTTGTCGATGTACCCGCGCATCGGCCGATAACGACCTCCGCCTCGAAACGTGCAGAACCGAAGCCTCGATCGGTGCGCGACGATCGGATCGTGTAGCTGTCGGATCCCGCCGGGAATGAGATACTGGCCTCATGCTATCGAGGACGAAAACCGATGAACGCCAGGATGGTTCTTGAATCGGCGGACGTGTCACGCGGGGAGGCATCAGGCTGTCGGGCGCTGGCGCGGGGGTGTCCGGCGCCTGGTCGAGGGACGACGTCTACGTGTGGACGTGCAGGGCTGAAGTGACGTGGTACGAAGCCGACTTCAGTTCGTCGTCTCGGGGGACGCTGAAGAAGGAGGTGTCGGGCCGCGACCGTGGGCGACACGTTTCGGCTGGAAGGCTCCCTGAGCGGATTCAACGCCGCCGGCAAACGATTGCCGGAGGAGCTCGGAGACCGCTGAAGCAGCGGCCCGAATTCGAGACCGCCCGGCGGGTGAATGCAGCAGTCCCGCATCCGCCGGACGGCCCGGTGCCTTTGCCGATCGTTTCCTCCATCGCGGGAGGAGGGGAGGACGATGAGCGACGCCTTCGAGATCGCACGGCTCGACGTGTACGCGCTGGAGGCGAAGATCGACACCCCGGTGACGACCTCGTTCGGCTCGATCCCGGCCCGGGTCTCCGCCCTCCTGCGCATCGAAGATACCGACGGCTGTTCCGGCTGGGGCGAGATCTGGGGCAACTTCCCGAACATCACCTGCGCATACCGCGCGGCGCTGGCCTGCCGGGTGCTGCCCGATCCGCTGCTGGGGGCGGCGGTGGAGACGCCGGGTACGTTCTGCATCCGGCTTGCGGACAAGCTGCGGGTGCTCGCGGTGCAGGCGGCGGAGCCGGGGCCGATCTCCGCGGTGCTCGCGGCCACCGACCAGGCCCTGTGGGATCTCGCGGCGCGGCGCCAAGCCCTGCCGCTACGCCGTGCGCTGAACGAGGAGGCGGGCGAGACGGTGCCGGTCTACGCCAGCGGGCTCAACCCGACCGACTCCGTGGAAGTCTCGGTACGCGCCAGAGAGGCCGGGCACCGGGCGTTCAAGCAGAAGATCGGGTTCGGCGACGACATCGACCGCCGCAACCTCCAGGGCCTCCGGCTCTCCATGAAGGGGGGTGAGCGGTTGTTCGTGGACGCGAACCAGCGCTGGTCGCTCGGCGAGGCGCTTGGACGGATCACGATGCTCGAGGAGATGGAGGTCGATTGGTGGGAGGAGCCGATGCTCGCGGAAGCTCCGGCCAACGACTGGCGCGCGCTGCGCGATTCGACCCTGCTCCCGCTGGCGGGCGGGGAGAACCTGCGCGACATGGACGCATTCCGGACCGCGTTCTCCTGGCTCGCGTTCGTGCAGCCGGACGTCGGCAAGTGGGGCGGGGTCGACGGCTGCCTCGCCATCGCCCGCGCCGCGCTCAAGCACAACTGCACCTACTGCCCGCACTGGCTGGCGGGCGGGGTCGGGCTCATGCACTCCGCGCACCTGCTCGCGGCGGTGGGCGGGGACGGCCTGCTGGAGGTGGATGCGAACCCGAATCCGCTCCGCACCCGGGTCGTCGAGCCCGCGACGGGGATCTTCGAAGGCAGGCTCCACATGATCGACGCCCCCGGCATCGGCATCGAGTCGCCCATCGACGATCTGTCCGAATTCGTCACCATGCACGAGTCGTTCACGAGGTAGTCCCCTGCCGATCGAGTCCTATACGATCGAATCTCTGCCTATCGTGCGGTAGAGCGTCGAAGACATTCATGAGCGGGCTCCTGGGGCCGGACATGTCGGGTCGGGGCACGTCGAGTTCGGACACGTCGAGTCCGGGCTCGCCGGCGGATCGAACGCCGGTTGCCGCTTCCGCATCGTCGACGTCTTCTTCCGGTCGACCGCGTCCGGACGTGACGCCCTGACATCAAGCGCGCATCGCGCATCGGTGAGGAGTGCAGACACGCTACTACCGGCTGGCCCTGTTGCTGGTGATCGCGAGCGCGGTCGCCAATTCCGCGAACGGGCTCATCGTGCGGTCCATGGACGCGGCCGGCGGCTGGCAGATCGTCTTCTACCGGTCCTGCTTTCTCGCGGGCGCGCTCTGCATCGTCTTCGTCGTGCAAAGCGGCGGGCGGGTGCGGCCCGCGCTGCGGGAGCTGCGGCCGTGGGCGTTGCTCGGCAGCCTGGCCGTCGCGACGGTCAACACCTGCTTCATCCTCTCCATGACCTACACCACGGTGGCGAACACCATGTTCGTCCTGAGCGGAGCCCCGCTCTTCGCTGCGCTGCTCGGCTGGATCGTGCTGGGCGAGACCGTCGAGCGCGGGGTGTGGGCGGCGATGGGCATGGCCCTCGCCGGGATCGTGGTGATGGTGTGGGACGGACTCGGCGCGGGCACCCTGCTCGGCAACTCGCTCGCGCTGCTCGCCGCGTTCAGCTTCGGGAGCTTCGTGGTGGTCCTGCGCAAGGGACGCGGCGTGAACATGCTGCCGGTGGTCATCCTCGGCACGGCGCTGGGGGCGCTCAACGCCGCGTTCATGAGCGGCTTCGCGCTCTCGATCCCGTTCCACGACGCCACGCTGCTGTTCCTCTGGGGCGCGGTTCTGTCCGGCGCCGTACACGTGATCTTCACCTGGAGCTCGCGCCACGTGCCGGGGGCGGAGCTCACGCTGCTCATCCTCATCGAGTTCATCCTGTCCCCGATGTGGGTCTGGCTGGTCATCGACGAGCAACCGAGCCCGGCGACCCTGATCGGCGGCGCGCTGGTCATCGCCTCGGTGGCGAGCCGGGCGATCCTGAGCTTCCGGAAGGAAACGCGGAGCGCCGATTCCGGCGCCCCGGTTGAGCGCACTCGCCATTGCGCGTAGAAACGCAGCCGGATCCCACACTTCCCCCACACGAGAGAGCGGCGATGATCGACATCGACCCGGCGGCGCTGGCCGCGTTGCGTGCATGGGACACGCCGACGATCTGCAACGCGCTGGAGGTGGTGGCGCCCTACCGGCGGGCCACCGGTTTCACGGTGGAACACCTGCACTGCCTCGATCCGGCGTTGAAGCCGATCGTCGGCTACGCGCGGACCGCAACGGTTCGTGCCGTCGAGCCGTCGCCGCTGCCGCCCGAAGAGGTCAAGGCGAAACGCGCCGCGTACTACGAATACGTTGCGGCGGGGCCGGGTCCGAGCGTGGTGGTGATCCAGGACCTCGACCCCAATCCCGGGTTCGGCGCGTTCTGGGGCGAGGTCAATACCGCGATCCACAAGGGGCTCGGCGTCCTCGGCTGCGTGACGAACGGATCGATGCGCGACCTCGGCGACTGCGCGCCGGGCTTTCAGCTTCTGGCCGGCAAGATCGGGCCGAGCCACGCGCACGTGCACGTCGTCGATTTCGGGGTACAGGTGAACGTGGCCGGCATGACGGTGAACGACGGCGACGTCGTGCACGCGGACCGCCACGGCGCGGTGATCGTCCCCCGCGAGGTGGTGGCGAAGCTCCCCGAGGCGGTGGACCTCCTCACCCGGCGCGAGGCGGTGATCCTCGACGCGGCGCGCACCGGCGGGTTCGACATCGGTGTGCTGAAGCGTGCCATGGCCGACTCGGCGGAGATCCATTGAGCGCCGGTGCAGGGTGCTCCGCTCGTCCGGTCATGCGCAGGCGGCAATCTCCACCGTGGTACGCGCCGAGGGTTCGGCATCAACAGACCGAACGCGCCATCACAGGCATGTGACAGGCGGTTCCGCGGAGGTTTGCCGAGTGACGGCGAAGAAGCTCCTTTTCATCCAGCGCGTCCACGACCGCGGCTACGCCCTCGCCGCGAACCGCGGCGACGTCGAGGTCGAGATTCTACGACGGCCGCGACCCGGCCGAGATCAGGCGGCGTGGTGGCCGAGGGCGCGCTGGCCGATGCGCTCCAAGGAAGGCGGATCGGCGGCGCCGGCCTGGATGTGTTCGAATCCGAGCCGGCGGCGCCGCGTCCCGGCCATCCGCTGCTCGCCTTCGACAACGTCATCGTGAGTCCGCATTGCGCCGGAGTGACGATCGAGTCGTCGATGCGGATGGCGGAATACTCGGTGCGCAACGTCCTCGACTGCTTCGACGGCAGGCTGGACCCGGATGTGGTCGTGAATCGGCACCTGATGCGAGAGATGGGCGGGTGACACACGCGCAATCCCGCGTCATCGGAGCCGGGTCGGAATGAAGCTTCTGTTCGCGCTGTTCATCGCAGGATGCACGTTATTGCTTTCCGCACCGACGGCGGGCCGCTCTTGATCGGCATGATCGGATTCGCGACCCTGGTCGCCGCCGCGTGGGTCGCGAAGCGGACGTACTGGCTCGTGGCGAACCGAATCGGGGCGCATGCCGCGCAATGACCGGGCCGGGACGGCTACAGGGTGAACGCATGGATCTCGGACCCGTGATCATGCAGTGGCTCGACGAGCTCGCCGAATGCAGCGAGGACCCCGCCGAGCTCACACGCCGTTACCTGACCCCGGAGCACGCCCAGGCGGCCGAGCTCGTCATGCGGAGAATGCGCGAGGCGGGCATGGGCGCCCGGCTCGATGCGGTCGGCAACGTGGTCGGCCACTTCCCCGGCCGGCGGCCCGGTGCGCGCCGGCTCATCCTGGGCTCCCACCTCGATACGGTGCGAAACGCGGGGAAGTACGACGGCGCGCTCGGGGTGATGCTGCCCGTCGCCTGCCTTCGGTGGCTGCACGAGCGCGGCCGGCGGTTCGACTGTCCGATCGACGTGATCGCGTTCGGCGACGAGGAAGGGGTGAGGTTCCAGGCGACGTTGATCGGCAGCCAGGCCGTCGCCGGTGATCTCGACCTGACCATGCTGTCCGCCGTCGACGATGACGGCGTGCGCCTTGAGGAGGCGATGCGCGAGTTCGGACTCGACCCGGACGCGGTGGGCGAAGCCAGCTACCGCCCGGACGAGGTCGCCGCCTACGTCGAGGTGCACATCGAGCAGGGTCCGGTGCTCGAAGCGGAGAACCGGCCGGTTGGAGTGGTGACCTCCATCGCCGGCGCGGTCCGGCTTCGGGTGGAGGTCATGGGGCGGGCGGGCCACGCGGGGACCGTCCCCATGAATCTCCGCCGCGACGCACTGGCGGCCGCGTCGGAGGCGGTGATCGCGGTCGAACGGATCTGTCTCGATACACCCGGCACGGTCGGCACCGTCGGAATGCTCAGGACCGTGTCGGGTGCGGTCAACGTCATTCCGGGGGTCGTCGAGTTCACGATCGACGTCCGGGGCGAGAGCGACGGCCGCCGCCGCGTCGCGCTGGATCGCATCGACGAGGCGTTCGCGGAAATCGCGGGTCGGCGCGGTGTGCTGTTCGACTGCGTGCCGGTCCACGAGACCGGCGCTCGCCGGTGCAGTCCGCGGCTCATGCGGCGCCTGGGCGAGGCGGTCGAAGCGGAAGGGATCGAGGTGCGCAGGCTGCCGAGCGGTGCGGGCCACGATGCCATGGCGATGGCCCGCCTCACGGACATCGGGATGCTGTTCGTACGCTGCAAGGAGGGGATCAGCCACCACCCGGCGGAATCCATGACCGCGGCGGATGCGGAGGTCGCGGCGCGGGTCCTGCTCCGGTTTCTCGAACGCTTCGACCCGGATGAACGGGAGATGGACGACCGGTAGCCGGGCGCCCGGGGGCCGATCGGCCCGCATCCGACCGGGTGCGCGCCACGTACCGCCCCCGGCCCGGCATGGCCGGAACCAGAGGCCGGCCAGACGCCGATCGGCGAACGAATCTTCGTCCGCCGTCGTCATCACGATTCGCCGCCTCATCGGGCGGCACGGTTGACACAGGCCTCTTCACCCGATGATTCTCCCTCCTGTGCATCCCACCCCGAGAGGTCAGGAATGGCGCCCATCAAGCAGCTCGAAGCCCGCGCGCAGGCGGGCGGACCGATCATTCTCGACGGCGCCAATGGAAGCGAACTCCAACGTCTGGGCGCCCGCATGGACGATGCCCTCTGGTGTGCCCGCGCCCTCGAGGACAACCCCGAGGTGGTCCATGAGGTGCACCGGCGCTACATCGAGGCCGGCGCCGACGTCATCACCACGAACAGTTTTTCCGCCACCCGCGTGGCGATGCAGCGCTACGGGCTGGCGGCACGGTTCGAGGATTGGAATCGGTGCTCGGCTCGGATCGCCCGCGAGGAGCGCGACAAGTCGTCACGTGCGGATGCGATTGCCGTCGCCGGCTCGGTCAGCAGCTATGGCGATTTCGACAGGCTCGACGACGACGTCCTGTCCGGGCATGTCCGGGCCCAGGCCGGGATATTGGTCGGCGAGGGCGTCGATCTGCTGATTCTGGAGACGCTGGGTTCCAGGGCGCGAGTCGTCAAGGCCATGGTGGCCGCCACCCTGGACCTCGGCGTGCCGGTCTGGGTATCGCTGAGCTGTGCCCGCAACCGTGAAACCGGTGCGCTCATGTTCGGTATCGAGGAGAGTCGCGAGGCGAACTCCCCGACGCGGGAACATGGGGCGTTCGATGAGGCGATTCGTGACGTGATGGCGGTGGGGGGCTCAGCGCTGTTGATGATGCACTCGGCTTTCGACGTGACCGAAGACGCGGTGAGGATCATGCGCAAGAATTACTCGGGGCCGGTGGGTGCTTATCCCAATGCCGGTTACTGGGAACGGCCGAACTGGGTGTTCATCGATCAGCTCTCACCGGATGAGTACCTGGCCGGCGCCGGACGCTGGGTTGAAGCCGGGGCCGCGATCGTCGGCGGTTGCTGCGGTGTAGGGGTCGAGCACATACGTGCGCTCGCAGAAGGATTGAAGGGCGTCTGATGCCGTTTATGGCTCATCGCCTGGAAGTTGCGGTCCGTGGTCATCGCGATGAACAGCATCGAAAGGAAGGTGAACGGGAATCCGGTCGTCCGAGAAATGGAAGCGCGCCTTGAACGGTGCGAGTTGCTCATTGCCGAGAATGAAGTCTGCCGCACGAGCCGCAATCATCTGCGTCGGCGCGTTGAGATTGGCGCTGATCACCTGAGGCATGACGGAGGCGTCGACGACGCGCAAACCCTCAATCCCGTGCACGCGGAGCTCGCCGTCGACAACCGCCATCTCGTCGGTGCCCATGCGGCAGGTCGCGCAGGGATGATAATCGGTCTCCACCGCGCTCCGGAGAAAGGCCAGGATGTCCGCGTCGCTGGTAGCGTCGTCGCCCGGCAGGATCTCGGCGCCACGGTAGGCGTCGAACGCCGGCTGGCGGATCAGGTCACGCGCGGCGCGTATACCCTCGGTCAGCTCCCGCCGATCGTGCTCGGTCGCGAGATAATTGAAATGAAGCGCCGGCTTCTCGAACGGGTCGGCCGACTTGAGGTCGATCCGGCCGCGACTCGTCGGACGCAACTGATCGATGTGGATGGCGAACGCCTGATGCAGCTTGATGTCGCCGCCCTCGCAGGAAAAACCCACGGGGCCGAAATGGTACTGAAGGTTCGGATACGAGACGTCGCGATTTCCGAACACCAGGCCGCCCGCCTCCCAGATGTTCGACGTCGCGATACCGGAACGCGACAGCAGCCACTGGACGCCGGCCAGGAGCTTGCGGTGGGGCTTCGCGATCCAATCGATGCTGACCGGCTCGGTGCACGCGACCTGGACGACGATCGTCGGATGGTCCTGCAAGTTTCGGCCGACGCCCGGCAGGTCCAGCTTCGGTTCGATGCCGACGGACCGCAGATGGTCGGCCGGTCCAATGCCGGAGATCATCATCAACTGGGGCGAGTTGATGGCGCCGCCGGAAAGAATGACCTCCCGTTCCGCGCGGGCTGTGCGGACCTCGCCATGGCGTTGATACTCGATCGCCGCGGCGCGATTGCCCTCGATGACGATGCGGCGGGCCATGGCGCCCGTTTCGAGGAACAGGTTCTTCCGCTTCATCGCGGGCCTGAGGTGGGCGACCGCGGCGCTGCAGCGCCGGCCGTTTTTCTTTGTGCTGTCCAGCCGGGCGACACCCTCCGGCCGGTAGCCGTTGAGATCGTCCGAGCGCCCCTGTCCTGCCTGCTCACCCGCGTCGAGAAAGGCATCGAACAACGGGTTCCGGAGACGGCCTTGCGTGACGCCGAGCGGGCCGTCGGCCCCGCGCCAGTCGTCGGCGCCGCGATCGCTTGCCTCACCTGCCTTGAAATAGGGCAGACACTGGTCGTAGGTCCATTTCCGGAGCCCGTATTCGCCGGCCCAACGATCGTAATCCCTGGGATGGCCTCGCATGTAGACCATGGAGTTGATCGACGACGAACCGCCGACGACCTTGCCGCGTGGCGTATACACGTTTCGGCCGTTCAGCTCGGGTTCATCTTCGGTCTCATAGTTCCAGTTGATTTCGGGATCGGTGTAGACGGCGTAGACACCGGCAGGGATATGGATCATCAGGTCCCGGTCCATGGGGCCGGCTTCCAGCACCAGCACCCGGACGCCGGGTTCGACGCTCAGCCTGTTTGCCAGCACACAGCCTGCCGAACCGGCGCCACAGATCACATAGTCGTACGTTTCAGTTCGCATTGACTCGCACTTCGTCCGCCTGCACATGCTCTTCGTCGACGGAGGCTGTACGTTCGAAGATGAACGGCCACGCTTCCACCGCGGTTCCGCCCCGGTGCAGCCTGAACTCCAGAGCCTGCTCCGCACCATCGCCACCCGCGCCCTCGAGAAGCAGGGACTGTCGACCCGCGACGACGAGACCCCCTCCCTCGACCTCGAACCCACCCACGGATTCGTCGTGGCTCCGCGTCGAAGGCGCCTGACCCCGAAACATGACCCACGTGTGTCGAGGCCTGGGCAGGTCAATCCGTGATGTCTATATCTCCTCGGATCGGTCCGTCGCGGGCGGGGGGGTGCGCGAGAGGGCGGAGATCTCCGCTCTCAGCTCCGGGGTCATGTCGATGGACACCGAGTCGAGCGAGGCCCGGAGCTGCTCGACGTTGCGCGCGCCGACGATCGGGGCGGTGACCGCCGGATGCGCGCCCACCCAGGCGACCGCGGCGCTCACCGGATGCAACCCGCGCTCATTGCAGAACGCCGCGAACTTCATCGCGACGTCGTGCATCCATTCATCGCCGTAGCGCGCCGTGTACATCTCGTTGGTATGCAGCCGGCCCCGGTTCTCGCCCCCGCCGGCGTACTTCCCGGAGAGCAGGCCGCCACCGGTCGGGCTGTAGGGGATCACCGAGAGATCGAGGGCCTGCGCCATCGGGAGGATCTCCACCTCCGCCTGGCGCTTGACGAGGTTGTACATCGGCTCGACCACCTGGAGCCGGGCCCAGCCGTGGCGCTCTTGAGCCGCGAGCGCCGCCACCGTCTGCCACGCGGCGTAGTTGCTGGCGGCGGGGTAGAGCACCTTGCCCGAGCGCACGAGATCTTCGAGCCCGCGCATCTGCTCGTCGATGGGGGTGCGGGCGTCGAACTGGTGGAGGAACAGCACGTCCACCCGGTCGGTGCCGAGCCGCCGGAGGCTCGCCTCCACCGCCCGCGCGACGTGACGGCGTGACGCTCCCCGGGCGTTGACGTCGTCGCCCCAGGGGTTGTAGCACTTGGTCGCGATCACCAGCTCGTCGCGATGCCCCTTCATCAACCGGCCGAGGACGCGCTCCGACTCGCCGCCGCCGTAGGTGTCGGCGGTGTCGAAAAAGTTGATGCCCGCGTCGCAGCCGGCCGCATACATCCGGGCCGAAGCCTCCTCGTCGGCGTCGCTGCCGAACGGCATCGTGCCGAAGCAGAGCTCCGAGACCTGCACCCCGGTCCGTCCCAGGGGTCGATATTTCATCGCGATATGCCTCGGGCTTCGATCGAAACCTCGTCCGGGAAGGGATCGTCGATGCTGCCAGCGCCTTCAGCCCCGATCGCCCGGCCCGCGCGGTGCCCGTCCACCACCGCGACCTCGATGTCACGCGGCTGGTAGCAGTCCCCGATCACGTGGATCTCCGCGACCTTGCCCGAGAGCGCCGCGGCGAGCGCGTCGGCGGGGATGCCGCCCGATGCGAGCACCACGGTGTCGATCCCTTCCATCGTCCTCGGCTGCCAGGAGATGACGTTGTAGACCTCGACCGAGCCGTCTTCAATCTCCCATACGCCGGTAAAGGGGGTGAGGGTGACGCCCTTGTCGAGCAGGCGTTCCATCAGGTTGTGCCAGGCCGGCGGCGGCATCTCGCAGCCGACGTAGGCGAGGCCGGTGACGATCTCGACCTTGCGGCCCATGTCCGCGATGAGTTCGGCCACGGTGGGAGCTTCGGCACGGCCGAGGGTGTCGACGACGAGCACGTTCTCCCCGACCGCGGCATTGCCTTGAATCACCTCGCGCGCGGTGAGCACGTAGCGCCGGTGGTTGCCGATGACCTCGGGGCGGAACGCGCTGGATCCGGTGGCCACCACGACGGCGTCCGGGCGCTCGGCCAGGATGTCGCCGGCCCCCGCCTCGGTGCGCAGCCGCACCTCGACCCCGAGCTTCGCAAGCTGGCGCTCGAAGAAGAGGATGATCTCCTCGAAGTTGTCTCGGGCCGGGGTCCGCATCACGAGGTTCACCTGCCCGCCGAGGCGCGCCTCGCGCTCGAACAGGACGACCTCGTGTCCGCGTTCGGCCGCGATGCGGGCGGCCTCCATCCCCGCCGGACCGCCGCCGGCGACCACCACCTTGCAGCGCTCCGTGGCCGGCGGCAGCACCGCCCACTCGCCTTCGCGCCCGGTGACCGGGTTGTAGATGCACCCCACGCCCATCCCCACGTAGACGTGTCCGACGCAGCTCTGCGTGCACGCGATGCAGGTGCGGATGTCGCCGGTGCGGCCCTCGCGGGCCTTGTTCGGCAGGTGGGGGTCGGCGATGAGGGCGCGCGCCATCCCGACGAGATCCGCGGTGCCTTCCGCGATGAACCGCTCCGCCACGGCGGGCGAGTCGAGCCGACCGGCCCCGACCACGGGCAACGACACGTACTCCTTGATGCCGCGCGGCAGGTGCGCGAAGGCGCCGGGCGGGTAGTAGTGCGCGGGCCAGTGGGTGCGTCCGCTGCGCGGGCTCGGCACGATGCCCTGCCACATGTTGAAGTAATCGACCTTGCCGTGCGCTTCCAGCAGGCGCGCGACCTGCTTGTAGTCGTCGAGCCGCAGGCTGTAGTCCTCGTGATCGTCGTACATCCGGATGCCCAGGATGCGCCCGCGCCCGATCGCGTCGCGCACCACGTCCACCGTCTCGTACAGGAACGTCATCCGCTCTTCGAGGGTCGCGCCGCCGTAGCGGTCCTCCCGGCGGTTCGCCTGCGCGCTCAGGAAGTTGGGGAAGAGGTAGTCCATTCCGATGGAGAGCTCGACTCCGTCGAGATCCCCCGCCATCGTCCGTCGCGCCGCGGCCGAGAACTGATCGAGGGTCTCCTCGATCTCGGCGAGGGTCATCGCGTGGGGTACGAGCTGCGGAGCGGAGAAATCGGGCGGCGGCACCGCCGAAGGCGCCTTGGACGGCCGCCCGAGAAACGCCGCCCCGTCCGCGACCCGGCGCCCGCGATGCCCGAGCTGGGCGAGCAGCGGCACGTCGTGCGCATGGGTCGCCGCCGCCATCCGCTGGTACATCGGTACGATGCGGTCGTCGTAGCTCGCGAGCGAGAGCGCTGCATCGCCGTCGTGGTACGGCACGGTATGCCCGGTCACCGCGATGCCGATGCCGCCCTTCGCACGCTCGCCGACGTAATCCACGTAGCGCTGGGTCGGAAGGCCGTCGCCGGTCTGGAAGTGCGCGGCATGACCGGTGTTCATGATCCGGTTCCTGAGGGTATACGGCCCGACGGTGATGGGGCTGAACAGGTACGGGAACGGGTCCGGCATGGTGGTCTCCCTCGACGGTTGCCGACTCGATATGGCCGGAGCAGCGTAACCCGGCCGCTGTCGCACCATGATCTACGGCGCAGACCCCCGGGGAAAGGCCGAGCCGGTCGAGGGCGTCACCCGGCGGGTGGTCACGATTGCGGCTCGAGCTCATATCGCACCGCGTCGAGCCGCCTGGAGCGCCGGCCAAGGGTGCCGGCTACGCGGCAACAAGCGGCTCGATGCCCCCCATGTCGGTCGAGGAGTGAACGAGAGCGATATCGTACAGACCTTGCAGGTTGATCCGGAGCTCGGGGGTCATGCCGAGAGCCCGTCCAATCCGTACCGCGCTGTCCGCGGTGATGGACCGGCGGCCGTGGACGATCTCGTTGATGCGGCGCGGAGGCACGCCGATCGTCTTCGCCAGGCGGTACTGGCTGATCCCGAGCTCGTCGAGGATCTCCGCCAGATGCTCTCCAGGATGAATCGGATCGGTGGTCATATCTGTAACTCCAAAAATAACGTGTAGTGAAGACTGTAGAGTGCTTGAGTATCCGTCTTGGTCGTCACCTCCTCGACGGCCAGAGATAATAACGTCAAAGGTTAATAATCAAGGCGTGCTACCGTCGCGAGCCGCCCGAAAAGCCGGTTGCCTGCGCGGATCGCCACGATGACGATGAAGAACGGCGCACGCCTCGGTTGAAACGAACGCGCGTGGTGGCGAACAATCGCCCGTGCGCCCGCGGTACGGATTGGAGGCAGCATGATGCCGAACGCCACCCGCTTCCTTCTCGATGAATCCCACGCCGGGGTCGGCCGGGACGACGTCCCCGCCGTCTTCAAGCTCCGGCAGCGGTTCCCCCGCCCTGTCGAGCCGGATGTCGCGGCCGCGGTGCGGCGCGAGATCGCGCCGATTCTCGCGGGCGTCGAGGCGGGCCAGCGCATCGCGGTGACCGGGTCGAGCCGGGGGATCGCGAACCTCGCACTCGTGGTGCGCGAATGCGCAAGCGCGTTGCGCGAGGCCGGGGCCGAGCCCTTCGTCATCCCCGCCATGGGCAGCCACGGCGGCGCGACGCCCGAAGGGCAGGTCCGCGTGCTCGACGACACCAACGGCATCACCGAGGAGAACGTCGGGTGCCGGATCGAATCGAGCATGGAGGTGGTGCGGATCGGGACCACCGGCACCGGCTTTCCGGTATTCCAGGACCGGTTCTGCCACGAGGCCGACGGCGTGCTTGCGGTCAACCGGGTCAAGCCACATACGGGCTTCACCGGGCGGGTGGAGAGCGGTATCTGCAAGATGCTCGTGATCGGCATGGGCAAGCAGGCCGGCGCATCGAAGATCCACCACCAGGCGCTACGCGCGGGCATGGGGCGGCTCGTGCTCGAAGCGTCGCGCATCGTCGTCGAATCGGCTCGTCCGCGGCTCATCGGAGCCATCGCCCTCGTCGAGAACGCGTTCAAGGAGACCGCTGTCGTTCAGGGTATCCCCGTCGGGAGCTACGAAGCGCTCATCGAGGCGGAGAGCGCGCTGCTCGAACGGGCCCATGCACTCCTCCCGCGGCTTCCCTTCGATGATCTGGACGCACTCGTGGTCGACGAGATGGGCAAGGACGTGAGCGGGTCGGGCATGGACACCAACGTCATCGGGAAGAAGGAGGGGCTCACCACACCCCGGATCGGCGCCATCTACGTGCGCGGGCTCACCCGGAGAACCCACGGCAACGCGGTCGGGCTCGGCAACGCCGACCTCATGCCGCGCTCGCTGCTCGAAGGCGTCGATCTCGATTCGACGTACATGAACGCGTTCACCGCGAAGCGCCTGTGGATCAGCAAGCTCCCGATGCTGGTGGAAAACGAGCTGCAGGCGATGCAGATTCTGCTCAATTTTCGCGCCGAGGAGGATCCGGCGTCGTTGCGGCTCGCGTGGATCCGCAACACGTCGATCCTCGACGAGCTGTGGGCGTCCGAAGCACTGCTCGACGAAGCGCGCGCCGACCCGCGCATCGAAATCCTCTCCGAACCCGTGCCGCTCGCCTTCGATGGCGCCCTCGCGATGACGCCGCCTTGGAATGCACGCGGCGGCGTGCGGCCAGGCGCGGCAATGCCTGCCAAGCGGGAGAACGTCCCGGAGACCCGGCACGATCAGGCGCTCCGGAATCCTTAGAGGCGCCATCATCTCTACATATGGAGCCGAATTTACGCGAGACGCCCGCACTCCGGGGAGACTTCGCCCGTGGTCCCGTTCATGCCTCGTCGGTCCGAGGCGGAGCCTCGCCAGCCATCGGAACCGGCGCGGTATCGCATCGTGATGTCGCGTGTCGTGGCGTTGGCGGGAACCGCCGGACCGGGCGCGGTGTCCTTGACTTTGCCGCGGGCGGCTCCCTAGATTGCACTCACCGGCCGGCCGATGGGAGCAGCCGGTCTTTGCCGCACAGGATCGGGGCGGGGGCTTCGACACACGATGGATTTCCGGATCGAGACGGTGCCGCCGGAGCAACGGCGACCGAAGCCGACAGACGAAAGCTCACTCGGCTTCGGGAAGATCTACAGCGATCACATGTTCACCATGCGCTGGACCTCGAACGGCGGCTGGGACGATCCCGCGGTGAAGCCGTTCGCCAATCTGGAGCTGTCGCCCGCCTCCCTGGTCCTGCATTACGGACAGACCATCTTCGAAGGGCTGAAGGCGTACAGGAACCGGAAGGGAACGGTGAACCTGTTCCGCGCGGCCGACAACGCGGCACGCTTCAACCGCTCCGCCGTGCGCCTCGACCTGCCCGAGGTCGACCCTGCCATCTTCACCGGGGCGATCGAGGCGTTGCTCGAGCTCGACCACGAATGGATCCCTCGTTCGCACGGAACGTCCCTGTACGTGCGGCCCACCATGGTGGCGACCGAACCCTACATCGGGCTCAAGTCCACCCACGAGGCCCTCTTCTTCGTGATCACCGGACCGGTCGGCGCCTATTACCCCGAGGGCTTCAATCCGGTGAGGATCACGGTGTCCGATCGGTACTCGCGGGCCGGGCCGGGGGGGCTCGGATCGGCCAAGACGGCTGCGAACTACGCGGCGAGCCTCAAGGCGGAGAAGGAGGCACTCGCCCGTGGCTTCACCCAGGTCCTCTGGCTCGACGCGGCCGAGCGCCGGTACGTCGAGGAAGTCGGTTCGATGAACATCCTGTTCAAGATCGCAGGGACCGTGGTCACCCCGCCGGTCGGCGAAACCATCCTCGCCGGCATCACGAAGGATTCGGTGCTGAAACTGCTCGGGCAATGGGACGTGCCGGTGGAGGAACGGCCCATCACCATCGAAGAAGTGCTCGACGCCCACGCGGACGGAAGCCTCGAAGAGGTGTTCGGGGCGGGAACCGCCGCGGTCATCTCCCCGGTCGGCTCGCTCGACTACAAGGGCCGGACCCTCCACGTCGCGAACGCCGGCACCGGGCCGTTTGCGGAACGGCTCTTCAATGAGCTGATGGGCATCCAGTACGGAACGCGGCCGGACCCGTTCGGCTGGATCCACGAAGTGGCGCCGGCCGGCATGGGCGGTGCTTCCGTGAGCGGCTGAGCCGGAGCCGGACGACGCGCTGGCCGGGCTGCCGCTCAAGCGGGTGGGGAGGTGTTCCCGGAACCATGCGAGGACCTCGCGTCTCGCCTCGCCGAAGGCCGGCTCCGCGCACACTTCGACATTGCATATCGTCCTTCGCCATCCGGCAGCATGCGCGATGTGCCGGGCCGCGGTGCGGCCCGCCCCGGCACGCTCAGGAACTCGCCAGATTCGGCTTCGCGGTCATGGAGTTCTGGCCGCGCTCGGGATTCGGCTCGACGTGCAGCCCCAGGAACCGGCCGAGCTGGTCGGCGCCTCCCATATACTTTCCGTCGATCCAGATCTGGGGAACGGTGATCGGGGTCTTCGGCCCGACGATGGGCTTGACCCTGCCGATCATCTCGTAGAGGGCGCGCGGGTCCTTGACCACGTCGTGATACACGTAATCGATGTCGGCTTCGGCGAAATACCCCTTCGCCCGCGCGCAATGCGGGCAGGTCGCCTTGCCGTAGAGATGGTTGCCGGACACCCCGGCGCGCTCCACGTGCGCGGCGATGATCGCCTCGGTGAGGACTCCGCGGTTCAGCGCATGCCCCTGGCTCACCACCTTGCTTTCGACCATCACGATCGGTGCATGCCAGCCGCCTTTCGGAAGAGGTTTCCACCACTCGGTCAGCCATTCCCGGACATCGACCTCGACCGGGATGCCGTCGAGCTCGTTGGCGAGGGTGTCGTTGATGACGTCCACGGTGAGGGAGCATTCACCGCAGGGAATGTTGACCCTGAACGGCCCCCACCGGCCCGCCCACCGGTACAGGGTCAGCCGCACCGCTTGCGTCGTCATCGCACCTCTCCGGTACTTGTCTCCGATGTTGCAAAAGTAAGCCCGTGCACCGAAAGGCGTCAATCGGATTCGAGCCCACGCTGCTGCGAGCGTCGAGCGGATCTCGCCTGCGCATTGCTCTTGCCGATCGCGCATAGGGTCGTCGGGCGACGGATCATCGAATCGCCCCGACGCATCGCCCGCGCCAATCACGTTCCGCCGAGCGTTCCCGGGTGACTCCATCGAACGATACGCACGCCCCGGCGGCGCGTATCCGCCATCGACGCCATGCGACCGGCGTCGCGCTCGTGCTCATCGCGGGGGTGGTGCTCAGCGTGGCGGGGATCACGCTGCGTCACATGGAAACGGCGAGTGGCGGGCAGATCCTCTTCTATCGCTCCTTGGCGTTCTCCATCGTGCTCGCCCTCTATGTCGCGTTCCGCTATCGCGCTCGCACGGTTCGCGCGTTCGTCGCAGTGGGAAGGCCCGGCCTCGTCGTCGCACTGAGCCTCGGACTCGGATCGGCGTGCTACGTGTTCGCACTGTTGCTGACCACGGTCGCGAACGCGCTCTTCCTCATCAGCTCCGCCCCGTTCATGGCCGCCGTTCTGGGCTGGATCGTGCTGCGCGAGCGGGTCGGGGCGGCGACGTGGATCACGATGACGATCGCGCTCGCCGGCATCTCGATCATGATCTTCAACGGGATCCAGAGCGGGCGGCTGCTCGGCAACATCGTCGCGCTCGGCACCCCGGTGGGCTTCGCGATCATGCTCGTGACGCTTCGCCGCGCGGGTGACCGCGACATGATTCCCTCCATCTGCCTCGCCGGTCTCATCGGGGCGGGGCTCGGACTGGCGATGTCGGACAGCCTCGTCCTCTCTCGCCACGATCTTGCGCTCTGCCTGTTTCTCGGAGTCTTCCAGTACGCGGGCGGGTTCGTGCTCATCACCCTGGGGGCGCGCTACCTTCCCGCCGCCGAGGTCGCGCTGCTGTCGTTGACGGAGATCGTGCTCGCGCCCATCTGGGTGTGGGTCGGCGTCGGCGAGGTCCCCGCCCTGCTCACCCTGGCGGGAGGCGGCATCGTGCTCTCGGCGGTGATCGCGCAGGCGGTCATGGGACTGCGATCGCTCGCCGACGGATCCGACCGGCGAGGGTCGCGAAGATGACCGGCACGCGGCGCGCTTCTCTTGATATCGGCGATACGCGACCTTATTTCGGCGAAACCGGCGGAGTGGCTGAAGGGGGCGGTGAGCATGCCGATCTACGAATACGAATGCAGAGGGTGTGGTGAGCGTCACGAGTTCATCCAGAAGTTCAGCGACGGCCCGAAGCGCAAGTGTCCGTCCTGCGGGAAGCTCAGACTCAAGAAGCTGATCAGCGCCGCCGCATTTCATCTCAAGGGCGATGGGTGGTACGTCACCGACTTTCGCGACAAGGGCAAGAGCAAGGACAAGGATAAGGACAAGGGGGGATCGGACTCCGCCGAAAGCGCAGGCGACTCGAAATCCGACACGAAGCCCTCCGAATCGAAGTCTGCCGATTCCAAGTCCACGGGCTCGAAGAGCGGCAACGAATCGAAGACCGCCGGCAGCTCCGGCGATTCATCGCGGGCCGCCTGAGAGGACGCGGCCCGACAGCCCGACACATCGGCCCTCAGATGAGGGCGTGCTTCTTCAGCAGTCTTCTGAGTTGGTGGTACCCGAGCCCCAGGGCACGTGCGGTATCGCCCTGATTGTGCCGGGCCTCGTTGAGTGCGCGTTCAAGCAGGCCGCGCTCGAATCGTGCGACCTCGGCCATGAAGTCGCCCGGAGCGCCGGCAGGCAGGGGGGGCCCGGCGGGCTCGGAGGTCTCTGCCCGCCCGGTGGACACCCGGCGGCCGGCATCGGCGCCGGCTGATTCCGGAAGAGGACGCCACGGGTTGTCGAAAGGATCGATGACCACCGTGTCGATCGGTGCATCGGATGACGCTGAGCGATAGACCGCCCGCTCGACGACGTTCTTCAACTCCCGCACGTTTCCCGGCCACGAGTATCCGAGCAGCAGCCCCTCCGCGCGGGGGCTGAACCCGGGGAAGACGTCCTTGCCCAGGGCGCGGGTGATCTCCAGGGCGAACGCATTCGCGAGGGTCATGACGTCCGCCGGCCGGGCGCGAAGCGGCGGTATCGTCACCACCTCGAATGCGAGCCGGTCAAGCAGATCGGCACGGAACGCCCCACCTCGGGCGAGCGACGGCAGATCGACGTTCGCCGCACCGACCACCCGCACGTCGAGCCGAATGGTCCGGCGCCCGCCGACCCTCTCCATCTCGCCGTACTCGATGACCCGGAGCACCTTTTCCTGCACCGCGGCCGAAGCACTCGCAATTTCGTCCAGCAGCAGGGTTCCGCCGTCCGCACGCTCGAAGCGGCCCACGTGCTGGCGCTGTGCGCCGGTGAATGCCCCCGCTTCGTGACCGAAGAGCTCCGTGTCGAGCAGCGACTCGGCGAGCGCGGCGCAGTTGACCTTGACGAGCGGGCCGTCCCAACGGGGCGAGAGGTAGTGCAGGCGGGTCGCGAGCAACTCCTTGCCGGTGCCTCGCTCACCGATCACGAGACACGGTCGGTCGATGGCCGCGAGGCGGGAGATCTGCTCCTCGACTTCCAGGAAGGCGGGGTCTTCACCGAGGATTGATGGTGGATCGGCCATTGTCCAATGATACGGGAATTCGCCTATTTGTGGCGATTTTTGCGATTTGGATTCGCTAACCCCCGGATCGATCCGTCTCGTATCGCGAGAGATCAACGACTTGCGGGTTGGCACGCCGTTCGCAATCGGCGCGTCTGCAATTCCCCTTTCGACAACCAGGAGGCCGACCGCCATGACCATTTTTTCGCGCATCACCGACATCATCAACGCGAACATCAACGCCTTGCTCGAACGCGCCGAGGATCCGGAGAAGATGATCCGGCTCATGATCCAGGAGATGGAGGACACCCTGGTCGAGGTGCGTTCCCAATCGGTGCGGGCCATCGCCGACAGGCGCGAGATCGAACGCAAGCTCGAACGTCTGGAGACCAACGGGCGGGAGTGGGAGGACAAGGCGGCGTTCGCGCTCGGCAAGGGCCGTGAGGATCTCGCCAGGAGCGCGCTGGTGGTCAAGCGCAAGCTCGAGGATCAGGCCACGCTGCTGCGCGAGGAGCTCGTGCTCGTCAATGGCAGCCTGGCCCGCCACAACGAGGACCTCGCCAAGCTGCAAGCGAAGATCGACGAAGCCAAGGCGCGCAAGTCCTCCATCGAGCTGCGGATGAAGACCGCGAAGGGCCGCGTCCGCGTGAGACGCGCGTTGCACGATGACCGCGTCGAGGACGCGCTGAAGCGGTACGGATCTCTCGAGCGCCGGATCGACGAGTTGGACGCGGGCGCCGAGGTCTACGATATGGGCAAGGCGCAGACGCTGGAGCAGGAATTCGCCGAGTTGGAGGTCGAGGCCGACATCGCCGAGGATCTCGCCCGGCTCAAGGCGCGGGTCGCGGCGGAGGGTCGTGATTGATGCGCGGTGTGACCTTCACGCGAATCGTCGACTACACGCGGAGATCACAATGGACATGACCTTTCCGTGGGCGCTGGCGGTGCCCGGAATCATCTTCGTCGTCTTCATCGTTCCCCTCTGGATAACGTATCACTACATCACCGTGTGGATGCGCCTGCGGGCCGGGGCCGCCAGCCCCGGCAGGGTCGTGATCGAACGCGCGGAGCTCGAACGGATGCGCAGGCTCGGTGAGCAGCTCGAGCAACGGATCGAATCCCTGGAGACGATCCTCGATGCGGAAGCACCCGAGTGGAGAACACGATGAGCCGCCGTCACTCTCATGGCCGGAGGTCCGGCCGCCGCCGGGGGCCGATCAAACGTGTGATACGAGGTCTGGCCGACGCTTTCGACATCCCGCGCGGCGTGGTCATCGCCGGATTCGTACTCGGGTTCGTCTTTGCTCCGCTGCTGACCCTCCTCGTGTTCCTCGCCGCGCTGTACTGGGTGGACCACCCCGAGCGCACGCGTCGCCGGATGGGTGCCGCACATGATTCCCTCAAGCGGGCGGCAGACCGACTCCGGCGCGTCGCTTCGGGTCCGGGGCGACGAGGAAGCAGCGGCGGTCCGGGCCGCGAGCCACAAGAGCCATCACGTCCGACGATCGACCCCGACGCCCTCTCCCGGCGATTCGAGAGGATCGAGCGCCGCGCTCGCGCCATCGAGGAGTTCGTCGCCTCGGAGGAGTTCCGCCTCAACCGTGAGTTCCGGCGGATGGAGCGCGAGTAACCCTCGGATTCCTTGCAGAGTAACCCCCTTCCCACCCTGGGAAGGGGTGATCCCGTCAGATCAATGGTTTCGTCGCGGAACTCACGCGAGTGCCGCCACGTCCGCGATCGTCTTCTCGGGCTCCGGACGGCGGGTGTAGTCCACGTCGATGTCGGTCGCCCGAACCACCCCGGTTCGGTCGGTGACGATTCTAGCCGGCACCGGCAGCGTCCAGTCCGGAGAGCCGCTCGACTCCTCGAGATCGATCCCGAGGCTCAGGTAGCTCTCCTTCAACTCATCCGGAACCTGGAAGCGCAGCCCCAGTCGCGCGGCATATGCATTTCCGGGATCGGACAACATCTCGAAGCCGAGCTTGTGCCGCTCGATCATCTGAAGGCTCTTCGCGGCCTTATGCGGCGTGAAGGCAACGAGGCTCGCGCCGAGCTTCTCCAATTCCGGTACGACTGCCTGCAAAGCGTACAGCTCTGCATTGCAGTAGGGTCACCAGTGGCCGCGGAATACGGTAAGGACCACCGCGCCTCGATTGAGCAGATCCGCTGAACGCACCACTTGACCCCGAGCGCTCCGGAGCGCGAACTCGGGGAGAGGGTCGCCCACCTTGATGAAGCCGTCCGCAATGCCCGATTCACGCAACGCCCGCGTGGCCGCGCCCATCACCGCACGCTTCTCCGCCGGAATCCGTTTTGCCCCCGCTTCGCGGATGGCGTCGAGCTTTTGAGCCAGACTCATTCCAATGTCCTCCACATCGAGTTGAATTCCGACGTCAGGATACCACTCTCAGCTTCGCAGCAATTTCCGCCAAGCCCGAAAACGTCCCATGAACCACAACGATCAAATGCCCAGGCGGCCGGGATGGCCGCGAGATCCCGGTCATGCGATCGAGTTCGGGGCGTTAGCGGAAATGGCTGTCAGCTTCGGGGAAGACTTGACGCCGGAGGCGTCTGCGTGATCCGACGCCGTCTTCGACTCGGCCCAGGCTGAACGCTACGGTTGCGAGGCGAAACGCTGATCCTTACCATCGCGCGCTTCTTCTCCCCGGCTTCAATCCGATGCGTTCCCATTTCTGCGGCACCGTCACCGAGGATCTCGTCGGCGAGAGCGTGACGCTCTGTGGCTGGGTGCATCGGCGTCGCGATCACGGAGGGGTGATATTCATCGATCTGCGCGACCGCACCGGACTCGTGCAGGTGGTGTACGACCCCGATACCGTGGAGGCGTTCGATACCGCCGAGCAGGTGCGTCCGGAGTACGTGCTGCGTGCCGTGGGCCGTGTGCGCGAGCGGCCGCCGGGGACCCTCAACCCCGAGATGGTGACCGGCGCGGTCGAGGTCCTCGGGCAGAGCCTCGAGGTCCTGAACCCCGCGCGGCCCCCCCCGTTCCAGCTCGACGAGGCCGACGTCGGAGAGGAAACGCGGCTCCGGTACCGCTACGTCGATCTGCGCCGCCCGGAGATGTTCGCGCGAATCGAGACCCGGGCGCGCATCACCCGCGCGATGCGGGAGTTCCTCGACGCCGAAGGCTTCATCGACGTCGAGACCCCGATGCTCACGAAGGCGACGCCGGAAGGCGCGCGCGACTACCTCGTGCCGAGCCGCACCCACCCCGGCCATTTCTTCGCGCTGCCGCAGTCGCCCCAGATCTTCAAGCAACTCCTGATGATGTCGGGGTTCGAGCGCTACTACCAGATCGTGCGCTGCTTCCGCGACGAGGACCTGCGCGCGGACCGGCAGCCGGAGTTCACCCAGCTCGACGTCGAGACCTCGTTCCTCGATCTCGACGGCATCACCGGGCTCATGGAATCGCTGATGCGCCACGTCTTCGAGCGCGTGCTCGGCGTCGCGCTGCCGGACCCCTTCCCCCGCATGACCTGCGAGGAGGCGATGGCGCGCTTCGGCACCGATCGGCCCGATCTGCGCAACCCGCTGGAGCTGGTGGAGGTGGGCGATCTCGTCGCGGATGCGGAGTTCAAGGTCTTCGCCGGGCCGGCCAGCGATCCCGGCGCCCGGGTGGCCGCGCTCAAGGCGCCGGGCGCGGGCGGGCTGCCCCGCTCGGGGATAGACGACTACACCCGTTTCGTCGGGACTTACGGCGCGAAGGGGCTTGCCTACATCAAGGTGAACGACCTCGCCGCGGGACGGGGCGGGCTGCAATCGCCCATCGTCAAGTTCCTCTCCGACGATGCGCTGCAAGGAATCATGGAGCGAACCGCCGCCAGGGACGGCGACCTCGTATTCTTCGGTGCGGATGCGTCGAAGATCGTCAACGATGCGCTCGGAGCGCTCCGGGTGAAGCTCGGCGAGGATCTGGGCCTCGTCGAGGACGGCTGGCGCGTGTCATGGGTGGTCGACTTCCCGATGTTCGAGTGGGACCCCCGCGAGAGGCGTCATTCCGCGCTCCACCATCCGTTCACCGCGCCGGATACGGAAGACCTCGCCGCCATCGAATCGAATCCCGCCGCCCTGAAGTCGCGCGCGTACGACATGGTGCTCAACGGCTCGGAGATCGGCGGTGGATCGGTGCGCATTCACCGTCGTGAGATCCAGCAGGCGGTGTTTCGGGTGCTCGGCATTGGCGAGGACGAGGCGCGCGAGAAGTTCGGGTTCCTCCTCGATGCGCTGGAGTTCGGTTGTCCGCCCCACGGCGGGATCGCGTTCGGGCTCGACCGGATTGCGATGCTGATGACCGGATCGAGCTCGATCCGCGACGTCATCGCCTTCCCCAAAACCCAGACCGCGAACGACCCGCTCACCGGCGCGCCCGGTTTCGCCGAGCCCCGACAGCTTCGAGAGCTGAAGATCCGCGTGCTCGACACACCAGGGGGGTAAACGAGCGGCCACTCGCGCGCATACCCCTTACGAAGACCCCACGAGTTGCTCGGCCGGGTCGACAAGCCCGATTTTCAACCTACCTGTAAACAAACTCGTTCTACATAAGCAAGTTACGATTTCAGAAACGCGCGAGTGGCACTACAACCGCCTTCCAACGGGTCCTCTGCGCAATGCTCTTGCGGATACCTCCCGGGACCGGGGCGACGCCCGGGGCGTCGTAGATGGCTTGCCGAGGCGCTTCGGCGCGGGTCGCTTTGCGGCACCGTGCAGCGTGCGCACGTCGGCACGGCGGCAGGTGGCGATGATGCGCTGCCGGCCTTCCAGGATTCGTCGAATGGTGGTCCGGTTCGCACTCTCGCCGCTCTCGCACGGGCGTTGGTGATGAGCAGGATGCGTTGGCGCACCTTGGCGCCGATGCGTTCGGAGCGCACGCGGCAGTGGGTGAAACAGGCTGGCTTCGCCGGCCACCTTGCACTGGATGATGGCCGTCTTCCGGGTTTGCCGCGTATCGCCGTTCCCCTGGCCGGACAAGCGGGGGATCCGTACACAGCCGGCGTCATGAACGGCCGGGTGGATCAGGGTTTCCTCCTCCGCAAGTGGAGGGACCAGGTAATGGGTGCAAGGGGAGGCACGTCGGTTCGCTCTCCCAGATAGCGCCGGCGGTGCTCCGCCGGCGATTCGTTGCGGACGACCTCCCAGACGCCACGGGGGTTCAGGACGGTACCGGCCTCGGCTGGATCGAACCGCGAGATCATGGGCTCGCCCCGTTTCTCCACGAACGCCATCATGGAGGCGAAGAGCGCCCGATCTTCCGGGGGCACGCACGCATCCGCGATCAGATAGTCGAATACGACCTCCGAACCCGGCGCCCCGACCGCCGCCAGACGGTCCAGGCTGTCCAGGATGGCGCCCCTGGTGAGGTAGTAGGTGACCCCCATCCAGTTGAAAAAGGACACCTTTCCCGAATCGAACCCCGCGGCGAGGAGCTTCGTCCCGAGCTCGTCCTTCTCGAAGTCGAAGGGGACGAACCGCAGAGAGTCGGGACACGCCATGCCCGCGTTCGCAAGGCGTTCTCTCTTCAAATCGACGGTGGCGGCCAGATCGACCTCGAACACCGTCAGGCCGAGGTCCGGACGGCGGCAGGCGAACGTATCGAAGCCGGACCCGAGGATCACGTATTGCGTCACCCCGTTCCTCGCCGCCTCTTCCAGGCAGTCTTCGGCGAAACGGGCGCGGGTGAGGTGCTGGGTGGTGATCGGCATGAGCCGCCTCACCAGGACCTTCGCGAACAGGGCGTCGAGCACAAGCGAGTCGAGGACCCGGCGCCATCGGTTCCCGACGAAATGTATCGCGTAGGGATCCTCGAGCACGTAGGGTCTGTCGTGCCTGAGAAGGTGTCTCGCGCGGCTCACCGCCACGAGCTCGGCGGTGCGGCTTCCGCGGGCGCGAGCGCGATTGACCGGTGCCTGCGGCATGTTTGCCGACGCTTGCGGCATTGTCTGCTCCTCGTTCCGCTACGGTCCGAGCATCAGGGCATGGTATCCCAGGCCGGCGAGTCGGCGCAGGCCCGCACCATCAGGCAAATCTCACTTTTCCGACGTGCATCCGCCCCGACCCCGGCACTTGACGCCCTGGCCGTTCCCGGGCCGGAGTTGGGCGTCAGCCCCAACTCGCGGATGCAGGCGGTGGGGCGGCGCCCCGGGGGTCTGATGCCCGCGTTTCCGGAACCTGCAACGGCAATTCAAGCGGGACGTCCGTGCTTCCTGCGGGCACTGCACCAATCCGCACTCGTGTTCAGTCGGTCCCTTGGTGATTGAATCCGTCGGCCATCGCGACGATGGCCCTCGATACACGTAGCCAGCCTGCTACACTGCCGCCCCTCCGCGGCGGAGGCAACGGCATGGCGGGAAACCGGCTGAGCGATCTGGCGAGCATCGTCGAGGATCTCGATGCGACGGGCCGCTTGGTCAGGGTGCACTCCGAGGTCGATCCGCACCTGGAGCTGGCGGGCGTCGCGGCCCGCTTCGAGGGCGGGCCCCGCGCGGTGCTGTTCGAGAACGTCAAGGGACACGACGCGCCGGTGCTGACCGGCCTGTACTGGTCCCGGGAGCTGCTCGCGGCGCTGATGCAGCGCGACGAGCACACCCTCCCCCAATACGTTTCCGGGTGCATCGAGGAGTGGCAGAGCCGGCCCGATCCACCGGTGATGATCGAGCACGGATCGGTCTACGAAGGCCAGTCCGTGGAGGTGGACTTGCGGCGCATCCCCGTTCCGGTGCACGCACTCCGGGATGGCGGGCCGTACTTCGACGCCGGCGTGGTCATCGCCCGCGACCCGGACACCGGGGTGCGCAACGCATCGATCCAGCGCTTCATGGTGGTCGACGAACGCACCCTGCACGTCAACATCGACGCCGGCCGGCACCTGGAGCTCTACCTCGACAAGGCCCGTGCCCGCGGAAAGACGCTCGCGTTCTCGCTCAACTGCGGTGTCGGCCCCGGCCTGCACTTCGCGGCCGCCACCCCGGCCGAGGCCGCGCCCGCCGACACCGACGAGCTCGGCATCGCGAGCGTCTTCCACGAAGCCCCCCTGGAGCTCGTCGAGGGCAAGGCGTTGCCGGTGCACGTGGTGGCCAACGCGATGTACGCGCTCGAATGCGAGATCGTTCCCGGCGAGCTCGGCGAGGAGGGTCCCTTCGCGGAGGTCACCGGCTACTACGCACGCCGGGACCCGCGCCCGGTCGTCCACGTGCGGGCGATGCACGTGCGGCCGAACCCGATCTTCCAGACCATCCTCTCCGGCGTGGAGGTCTGGAACTCGGTGGGGCTGCTCGGCGAAGCGAACGTCCTCGGCATGTTGCAACGCCAGGTGCCGGGGATACGC
Source organism: uncultured Gammaproteobacteria bacterium (assembly GCA_958295465.1). Taxonomy (GTDB): domain Bacteria; phylum Pseudomonadota; class Gammaproteobacteria; order HK1; family HK1; genus HK1. The sequence goes on along the minus strand of OY282353.1, from coordinate 2,604,021 downwards.
AACGTCTACTTCAGCCACGGTGGATGTGGCTTCTACCACGCGGTAGTCTCGATCCGGCAAACACGCGCGGGCTGGTCCAAGCAGGCGATCCTCGCCGCCTTCGCCGCATTCCCGCCGCTCAAGATGGTGACCGTCGTCGACGACGACGTCGACATCCGCGACGTCAGGGACGTGGAGTGGGCGATGGCCACCCGGCTCGACCCGGCCCACGGCATCATTCGCATCGACAACGTCTTCGGCCACGGCCTGAACCCCGGCTTCCCCGACTACATCGGGACCAAGGTCGGCTTCGATGCGTGCCGCCCGTTTCCCCACACCCCCGAGTACGACCGTGCGGCCTACGACAGCGTGGACCTCGGCAGGCACGAGATCGACATCCCGGCGGTAAGGCGCGGGGAACAGGCAGCCCCCGTCCCCCCTTTACAGCCGGTGTAACCCCCCGTCGAATCGACCCACTACCTCTCGGGAATCCAATTCGTAAAATGTCAGCTTCGTTGCGTTACACTGCGGAATTATGGGGCCTTGCCCTGTTGTGATATAAGTAATTGATCACACAACATTCATCACACAGGATGCGGCCTCATTCAACCCTTTTGGTGAGAAATCCCGGCTAAAATCCGCGGCGGCGTGCACTCGACCCGGTACCCGATGCGCTCCGCGACCCCCCTCCCCGCCGACTCGCCCCGCACACGGGCAACGCCGGTCCATCGCAGGCGCAACGTGGCTGGACCCGCCACTCCGCCCCCGCGCGCGGTCGACGCCGCGCCGACGATGGTCGCGCTGTCCGGCGGCGTCGATTCCGCGGTCGCGCTGATGCGCCTTGTCGAAGCGGGCGTCCCGGTACAGGCGATGTTCATGAAGAACTGGGAGGAGGACGATCAGGGTGGCTACTGCGCGGCGGCCGAGGACTTCGCCGACGCGCAACGTGTATGCGACCGGCTCGGCATTCCCCTGCACGCCGTGAACTGTTCCGACGCCTATTGGAACGACGTCTTCGTGCGCTTCATCCGCGGGCTCGAAGGCGGCCTGACCCCGAACCCCGACGTGCTGTGCAACCGGAAGGTGAAGTTCAGCGCGTTCGCCGAGCACGCGCGCCGGCTCGGTGCCGAACGCATCGCGACCGGCCACTACGCGAGGGTCGAACAGGCCGGCGACGGCCCGCGGCTGTTCAAGGGCGCCGATCCCGCCAAGGATCAGAGCTATTTCCTTCACGCGCTCGACCGGACCCAACTTGGGCAGGCGGTCTTCCCTCTCGGGGACCTCCACAAGCGCGAGGTGCGTGCGATAGCCCGGCGCGCGGGCCTGGCGCCGCACGACAAGCGCGACAGCACCGGTCTGTGCTTCGTCGGCGAACGCCGGTTCGCGCCGTTCCTCGCCCGCTTCGTCACCGAGTCGCCCGGACCGATCGAGACCGGGACCGGGGTTCGCGTCGGCGAGCACCGGGGACTGGCGTTCTTCACCATCGGCCAGCGCAAGGGTCTGGGCATCGGAGGCCGGCATGACGGCGCACAGGCCCCGTGGTACGTGGCGGCGAAGGACCACGCGCGCAACGCCCTGATCGTCGTCCAGGGGCACGATCATCCCGCGTTGCTGTCACGCCGGCTGCGGGTACGCGACGTGCGCTGGATCGCCGGCGCCGCTCCCCCGCTGCCGCTGCGTTGCCACGCAAAGATCCGGTACCGGCAGGCGGATCAGGCGTGCACGGTCCGGCCCGGCGAGGACGGGGACGCCCTCGATCTCCGCTTCGAGCAACCGCAGTGGGCGGCGGCGCCCGGCCAGTACGCGGTGCTCTACGACGGTGACGAATGCCTCGGCGGCGGCGTGATCGAATCCGCCGGCGACAAGCCGCCGGCCGGCGCGTCGAGGGGCGCTTGAAGCCCGCGGCGGAATCAGCCGTCCGAACGCCCGGGAATGCGCAGCACGTCGCCGACCCGGATGGTGCTCCCGCGTATCCGGTTCTCGGCCCGCAGGCGTTTGACCGAGACGCGGTACCTCGCGGCGATGCCGGACAGCGTCTCGCCGCGTGCGATGGTGTGGCGTTGCGCCGCCGCGAACACGGTGCCGGGAGGCGGGCTGCGGTCGAGGTGGCGGAGGATTCCATCGAGAATGGCGCGCGCCACCTTCTCCTGATGCCTCGGATTGGACAACCGCTTCGCATCGGACGGGTTCGTGAGGAAGCCGGTCTCGATGAGGATCGAAGGGATGTCGGGCGACTTCAGGACCAGGAAGCCCGCGTGCCCCACCCGGCGCTTGTGCCGCTTTCCGATCTGGCCGAGCGACTTGAGCACCTGGCTTCCGACCTCGGCGCTGACGCTCCGGGTCGCGGTCTGCTGCAGATCGACCAGCACCGAGGCAAGCACGTTGTCCTTGTCGTCGATCGAGACGCCGCCGACGAAATCGGATGCGTTCTCCTGCTGCGCGAGCCATCGCGCCGCCTCGCTGCTCGCCCCCCGGCGCGAGAGGACGTATACGGAGCTCCCCGAAACCCGCGGGCTGCGGAACGAATCGGCGTGGACCGACACGAACAGGTGTGCGCCATGCTGGCGCGCGATCTCGGTTCGGCGCCGGAGGCCGACGTAGTAGTCTCCGTCGCGGATGAGGACCGCCTTCATGCCCGGGGTTCGATCGATCCGGCGTCCGAGCACCCGGGCGATGGCGAGCACCACGTCCTTCTCGCGGAGTCCCGAACGGGTCACCGCACCGGGGTCTTCGCCACCGTGGCCGGCATCGACGGCGACGACCACGTCGCGCCGCTGCCCGGGGGCGCCGCCTGCGGCCTGCTTGCGCACCGCGGTCTTCTTCACCCCGTCGCCGACGGGGTAGATGTCGATGACCAGACGGTGGCCGTACTTTCGATTGGGCTTGAGCAGGAAACTCTTGGGCCGCACCCGCCGCTTCATGTCGAGCACCACCCGCAGATCGTCCCCCTTCCCGTCGTGCGCACGGCGCTTGGAAGGCCTGCGGTGCGCGGCCCGGATGCGCGAGAGGAGACGATCGCCGGACCGGGCCTTGGGAACGCTCTTCAGGAGTCTGGCACCGCGCAGATCGACCACCACCCGGTCGGGGTCGCGAAGCACGAACAGCGCGTACTCCACGGGGCGATCGACGTCGAGGACGATCCGGGTGTGATCCGGCGCCGGCCATGTCCTGATGTTCTCGACGCTGACCGTGGCGGCGCGGACGGACAACGCCATCAGGCATCCGAGGCCAATCGCGAGGATGCGCATGTTCGTTACCTGACTGGGAACGTTCCATGAAGGTCTATAACTTTCTTGGAGTTATTGCAAGTGTTTTATCCAGACTGTCAAGATTTCGGAGCCCTCGCACGGCGGTGTTCACGGCGTAGCGAGGCGAGCGTGCGGGAGCCTATGGCGCGGCCGCGGGCGGTGTTCCACCCGATCCGGAGTCGGCGGCCGGGCCCGTGACGGGCGATGGCTGCGAGGCAGTCGATCTCCGGCAGCCCCCCGCGCCCTCGCTCGGGCCATTCGACCAGGCAGGCGGCGGATTCCGAGACGAGATCGCGCAACGCGACGAACTCGAGCTCGTCGGGGTCCGTGATCCGGTACAGGTCGATGTGCCAGATACAGCCGATGCGCGTCTCGTAGGGCTCCGCGATGGTGTAGGTGGGGCTGCGCACCGTCCCGACCACCCCCAGCGCGCGCAACGATGCACGCGCCAGCGTGGTCTTCCCGGCGCCGAGCCCCCCCGTGAGCCCGACGACGACGGCGCCGTCCGCGCGTCGCGGCCCAAGGACCGTTTGCAGCGCACGCCCGAGCGCCTGCCCCGCCCGCTCCGTCGCGCCCGCGTCGGGCAGGGGTACCTCGCCGTCAGGCGCCGCCGACCGGGCTTCGCTCATCGGTGGTGTGGCCGGTGCCCGCGGTGCCGCGCTCGTCCGCGTCATGCGCCCGGAGTCGATGAAGGATGCGCGGCGATTCCCGCCAACGTCCCGGACACGGTCGCTTCATCGGGATTTCGCGGTTTTCCCTGCCGTCCGAGCGTCTGGCCGCAGGATTCAATGGACATCTTCGAGCTTGGCGGGAATCGCCGAAGGATACGTGATCAATACCCGCCAACGTCCCGGACACGGTCGCTTGATCGGGATTTCGCGGCTTGCTCTGCCGTCCGGTCGTCCGGTCGTAGCGGTTCAATGGACACCTTCGAGCCCGGCGGGAATCGCCGATGGATACGCGGCCGGCTCGATCGGACGCGCATCCCGGCGGGAGCGGCGGGCATCGAAGCCGCCGCGGTCTCCATGCGCCCTGGCTCCGGCCGGCATCAGAGCCGATCCACGAGGGGGCGAAGCGTGGCGATCACGTCACTCGCGAGCAGGCCGCGCTCTCCATCCCGGGCCGCCGCGTCCCCCGCCGCCGCATGCACGCACGCACCCGCCACCGCGGCATCGAACCCGCCGCAACCCTGGGCGAGCAGCGCTGCCACGACCCCGGTGAGGACGTCCCCCATCCCGCCGCTCGCCATTCCCGGATTGCCGCCTTCGCACACGCGGGGGATCGCTCCCGGCTCGGCCACGATGGTGCCGGGACCCTTGAGCAGCCACGTACCCGGGCGCACTTCGGCAAGCGCCCGCGCGGCGGCGAATCGATCCGACTCCAGGATGCCGGCGGGCTCACCGAGAACACGGCCCGCCTCCCCGGGATGGGGGGTGTAGACGACGGGACGCGCGGCCGTCCCCGGCCACGCGACCGAGCCCTGGGCCAGCAGGTTGATCGCATCGGCGTCGATCACCAGCGCCCGATCATCGGTGGAGACGATCCGATCGAGCAGCGTTGCGCCCCATCGGCCCCGCCCGAGTCCCGGGCCGACCGCAACCACCGAAGCGCGGTCGAGCAGCGGGTCGAGGGCGGCGGGCGACTCGATCCCGTGCACCATCATCTCGGGCCGCGAAGCCACCAGCGCCCCGACGTGCTCGGGACGGGTCGCGACGCTCACCAGTCCCGCCCCCGTCCGGCCGGCGGCCGCGCCGGCCAGCCATGCCGCGCCGGCGAATCCATGGTCGCCGCCGACGATCAACACGTGACCGAACCGGCCCTTGTGGGCGTCGCGGCGGCGAACGCCGATCAATCCGAGGCAGTCCCGGTACGCCGTCCTCCGGGCGGAAGCCTTCACCCGAGCGAATACGTGGTCGGGCACCCCGAGATCGCGATACACGATCTCCCCCCCGCATTCGCGTCCTTCCCCGGTGAACAGGCCCTGCTTCAGGCCGATGAAGCTCACGGTGACGGTGGCGCGGACCGCGCCGCCGAGCACGCGGCCGGTGTCCGAATGGATCCCCGAAGGAACGTCCAGCGCCAGCACCGGCGCCGGGGAAGCATTCATCGCCCGCACCGCCCCGGCCGCCGCCCCGGAGACCTCGCGGGTGAGTCCGGTGCCGAACAGAGCGTCGACGATGCACTCCGTGTCCTCCGCCATGCCCCGGACCGGGGCCAGACCGGGAACGGCCTCCAGCAGGCGCCGGTAAGCGGTGCGCGCATCGCCCGCGATGCGCGCCGCGTCCCCGATCAGGATGACCGAGACCGGGAGCCCTTCGTTTGCCGCGAGCCGCGCGACCACGAATCCGTCACCGCCGTTGTTCCCCGGTCCCGCCACCACCGTCACGCGGCGCGCGACCGGCCACCGTTCACGCAGCACCCGGAAGGATTCGAGGCCCGCGCGCTCCATCAGCTCGATGCCGGGGATGCCGCCCGCCTCGATCGCCTGGCGATCGAGCTCACGCACGTCACGGGCCCGGTACAGCGCGGTCGGGAGCATCCCGTGGCTCGACATGCGATGGGGGCGGCCGGCTCAGTCGAGCCGCAGCAACTCGTCGCGATAGAAGCGGAGCTCGGCGATGGAGCCGCGAACATCCAGCAGCGCGCGATGCGCGGCGCGCTTCTCGAACCCGCGCGCCTTCTCCGGCGCCCAGCGCAGGCACAGCTCCTTCAGGGTGCTGACGTCGAGGTTGCGGTAGTGGAAGAAGCGCTCCAGCCGCGGCATGTAGCGGTGGAGAAAGCGCCGGTCGAGGCAGATGCTGTTCCCGCACATCGGCGACGTTTGCGGCGGAACGTACCGCTTCACGAACTCCAGGGTGCGCGCCTCGGCCTCTTCCACCCCGCAGGTGCTCGCGAGCACACGCTCGGTGAGCCCCGAGCGGCCATGCTGCCCGGTGTTCCACTCGTCCATCGCCGCGAGGACGCCGGCGGTCTGGTGAATCACGATCTCCGGTCCTTCCGCGAGCACCTCGAGCGAGGCATCGGTCACGATGGTGGCGATCTCGATGATGCGCTCCGTATCGGGATCGAGACCGGTCATCTCGAGATCGATCCAGACGAGGTTCGCAGCGTCTCGCGCCATCGTCAGCTCGCGTCTCGCCGGGCTGCAATCGCTCGGGCGAGGGTGCCGCCGTCGACGAACTCCAGCTCCCCGCCCATCGGAACCCCCTGGGCGATGCGGGTCGCCCGAATGCCGCGCTCGCGCACCATCTCCGCGAGGTAGTGCGCCGTCGCCTCACCCTCGACGGTCGCGGAGGTCGCGAGGATGACCTCCGCGATCCCCCCCCCGTCGAGCCGCCGCTCGAACTGATCGAGCCCGAGCTCGGCCGGCCCGATCCCGTCGAGCGGCGACAGATGCCCCATCAGCACGAAGAACATCCCCCGGTACCCCGTGGACGCATCGATCGCGGCCATGTCCGCCGGGGTCTCCACCACGCACAGGATCAGGGGGTCGCGCCGCGGCGATGCGCACACCGGACAGAGCGCACCCTCGCTGAGCGTCCGGCACGACTCGCACCGTCCGACCGCGGCGACCGCCTCCTCGATCACCCGCGCCAGCTCGCGCGCCGCTTCCCGGTTGCGCTGGAGCAGGTGGAAAGCCATGCGCTGGGCGGATTTGGGTCCGACCCCGGGCAGACACCGCAGCGCCTCGATGAGGCGGCTGATGACGGGGCTCAGCGCCATCGGCCGAGGAGCTAGAACGGCAGCTTCATGCCGGGCGGAAGATTGAGAGCGGACCCGAGCCCGGAAAACCGATCCCGCGTCCGGGCATCGACCTTGTGGACCGCATCGTTCATCGCCGCCGCGATCAGGTCCTCCAGCATCTCCTTGTCCTCTCCCATCAGCGCCGGATCGATCCGCACCGAGCGCACGTCGTGCCGGCCCGTCATGGTGACCGCGACCATGCCGGCCCCCGACTCCCCCACCACCTCCATCGATGCGAGCTCGTTCTGTGCCTGCTGGAGATCCTCCTGAAGCTTCTGTGCCTGCTTCATCAATTGACCGAGTCCGCCTTTCATCGGGAATCGCCTCCGGGTTCGACGCAATGAATGCATGAGGGGCTCAGGCCCTGCCGCGGCGCAAGGAGAGGATGGGTTGCAGCGATTGACCAGGCAACCCGAAGGCTCGGCGGGCGCCGCCCGCGGCATGGCGAGACATGCGCGGTGCATCCGGCAGGCGCGAGACGCGAATGTGCTCCTCGGCCCGGTGGCGAGCCTTGCGCGACGGATTGCCGGCCCGGAGCCACGGATCAATCGACGGGCTGGACGAGAGCGGGGTCGACGCGGGTGTCGAACGTCTCGCACAGGGTTCGGACCCGGGGATCCTCTTCAATTGCACGTATCGCCGCCTGACGCCGGCTCGCCTCGTCTCGCGCGCGCTCCGCCGCCGGTGTCTCGTGGCTCGGTACGTCCAGCACGACGTCGAGCTCGATGGGACCTCCGAACCGCGCCGCGAGCGCTTCACGAAGCACCTTGCGCGCACCGGGGGTGTCGAGTGCCGCGTGTCCGGGGTCGAGCCCGATCTTCAGCCGTCGCGCACCGGACTCGACGAGGACCGAGTGTGCCGCAAGCTCGCCCGCGAGCCCCGACAGCCCCAGCCCCTCCACCAGGTCGCGCCAGCCTTGCGGGGTCGTCAATGCCGGGTCGAGGCGGCCGTCCGCGCTCTCCGCCGCCGGCGCCGCAGCCCGGATGGACGTCGTGGCCGGGACGGCCGCGCCCCCAGCCCGGCCGGCGCCGGTTTCGGTCGGTGGTGCGGCGCCGTCCGCATGAGGGGTGAATGCAAGCATCCGCAGCACCGTCATCTCCAGGCCGAGCCTCGGGTCCGGAACGAGTGCGAGATCCCGCCGCCCTCTCAGCGCGATCTCGTAATGGAGCTGCACGTCCTCCGGAGAGAATCGCCCGGCGAGCCGCGTGCAGGCTTCGGCGGGGTCCGGATCGGGATCGGCCGCGCCGGGCACCGCCTGCCGCACCGCGATCCGGTGCAGGACGTTCACCAGCTCCCCGAGCACGTCCGCGTAATCCGCGGCGTCGCTCGCGACCGCGGCGACGACCTCCAGAGCGCCGGCCGCATCGTGCGCCGCGACCGCGTCGAGCAGTTCGATCACCCGGCTTCGATCCACGGCGCCGAGCATCGACCGCGCCTCCTCCTCCATCACCGTCCCCGCTCCATGGGCGATCGCCTGATCGAGGAGGCTCAACGCATCGCGCATGCTCCCTTCGGCCGCCCGAGCCACCAGCTCGACCGCGGACGTCTCGAATTCGATCCCCTCCTCGGCGAGGATCCTTTCGAGGTAGGCGCCGATGTCACCGGCCGGCAGCCGCTTGAGGTTGAACTTCAGGCAGCGTGACAGCACCGTGATGGGGAGCTTCTGCGGATCGGTCGTCGCGAGCAGGAACTTCACGTGGGGCGGCGGCTCCTCGAGCGTCTTCAGCAATGCGTTGAAGCTCTTCTCCGAGAACATGTGCACCTCGTCGATGAGATACACCTTGTAGCGGCCGCGGGCCGGTGTGAACTGGACGTTGTCCATCAGCTCCCGCGTCTCGTCGACCTTCGATCGCGACGCCGCATCCACCTCGAGCAGGTCGACGAACCGGCCCGCGTCGATCTCGACGCACGCGCCACACTCGCCGCACGGCTTCGAGGAGACGCCGGATTCGCAGTTGATGCATTTCGCGAGGATCCGCGCGAGCGTCGTCTTGCCGACCCCGCGGGTGCCGGTGAAGAGAAAGGCATGGTGGAGCCGGTCCGCATCCAGCGCATTGACCAGCGCTCGCGCGACGTGCGTCTGCCCGACGAGCTGCTCGAAGTTGCGGGGACGCCACTTGCGGGCAAGCACTTGGTAGCTCACGGGAATCTTTGCTCGGTTGCGGATTTGGTGCCGGTGCGCGGACTCGAACCGCGGACCTACTGATTACGAATCAGTTGCTCTGCCAACTGAGCTACACCGGCGCGCGGGGACGCGGAGTATACAGAATCTGCAGAATCTTCCGGCGCCCGAACCGCGCGCCGGGGTCGGCCCGGATCAGCGCGGCCGGCGGATCCTGATGACGATCTCGACGCTTTCCACCAGCGTTCCCGCCGGAAGGGCCGGCAGCACGCCCACCCCGATCGCGCCCGGCTCGATGTCGGTCAGGGCACCGGTGTCGACGTCGTAGACGTGGTCGTGGTTCGTGGTGTTCGAGTCGTACAGCACCTTGCCGGCGCCGACGAAGAGCTCGCGTACGAGTCCCTTGCGAGCGAAGAGGGCGAGGGTGTTGTACACCGTCGCCTTGGACACCGGGGCGCCGTGCCCGGCCAGCATCTGCCGGAGCTCCTCCGCGCATACGTGCTGCGGACGTGCGAGCAGCACCGACGCGACGTCGACCCGCTGGGCCGTCGGGGTAATCCCGTATTCGCGGAGAAGGTCCGCCGCGTCGTCACGGCGCATTCTGGCCCCGGCCGCCTTGCCCACCGCCTTCGGCCCTCGTGCCGCCTCGGGATGCGATCATCCCCGAGTATAGGCCGCGTCATCCGGAATCGCCATTTCCCCTCCACCCCTTGGACCTTGATCCGTGAAATCTTCGACAAGGCGACGAAGAATCGTCCGCCGTTCGGCTTTTGATCCCGTAACGCCGGTCCCCTGGGAGCTGGCAACGCACGCCTGTGAAGACCGTCGTCGGGTGTCAGCCGGAGTCGCGTCGAAACGTACCCAGAACGAGCAGGGCGGCGCCGGCGCAGATGGCGGAATCCGCCACGTTGAACGCCGGCCAGTGCCAACCGCCCACGTGGAAGTCGATGAAGTCCACCACCGCGCCGATGCGCACGCGGTCGATGACGTTGCCGGCCGCCCCGCCGAGGATCAGCGACAGCGCGAGCGGGGTCCATCGGGCATCACGCGGGAGTTCGCGCAGCCAGTGGACGATGAACGCACAGATGACGAGGGCAAGCCCGATGAACAGCCAGCGCTGCCATCCTCCCGCCGTGCTCAGGAAGCTGAACGCCGCGCCGGTGTTGTACGCGAGCACGAGATCGAGCATCGGGATCAGCTCCACGGACGACGTCGGATCCAGCCATGCGACGGCCGCGAGCTTCGCCGATTGATCGACGACGACGACGAAGAGCGAGCACCAGAGCCATCGAAGCGCTCCGTCCCGCCGCGTCCGGCCGCCGTCCGGGTCCGTGGCAGGCGGGTTTCGCTCCGGGCCGCTCACGCCGATCGTCCGAGGATCTCGCGGGCACGGGCACTGTCGCGACCGATCCGGATCCTGAGCGCATCGAACGAATCGAACGTGCGTTCGTCGCGTATCTTCTCGACGAAGCTCACGTCGACGCATCGGCCGTAGGCGTCGCCGCTCCAGTCGAAGACGTGCACCTCGAGCACCACGCCGCGGCCATCGACGGTCGGACGAGTGCCGAGGTTGGCGACCGCATCCAGCATCCGGGCTTCCAGCCCCGCTACCCGGACCGCGTAGACCCCGCGCAGTGCCGGACGGCGACGGCGAAACGCGATGTTCAGGGTCGGGAACCCGATGGTCCGGCCGCGCCGGTCACCGTGCGCGACCCTGCCGCTGACGGTGTAGGGACGGCCGAGCAGCTCCCGGGCGATCTCGAGCTCGTTGTTGGCGAGCGCGTCCCGTACCCAGGAGCTGCTGACCCGCCCGTCCCGCACGCGGCAGGTCTCGCGCCTGACGACCTCGAAGCCATGCTGCCCGCCGAGCGAGACCAGGAGATCGAAATTGCCCTCCCCTCGATACCCGAACCGGAAGTCGTCCCCCGCGACCACCACCCGAACCCCGAGCCCGGCGACGAGGAACGACTCGACGAACTCGATCGGAGACATGGCGCAGAGGCTTGCGTCGAAGCGCAGCAACGCGACCCGGTCGAGCGGCAGCGCGCGCAGTGCGGCCAACTTCTCCCGCAACCGCGTGAGGCGCGGGGGCGCGTTCTCTCCCGCGAAGAACTCCTGCGGCTGCGGCTCGAAGGTGACGAGGGTGGTAGGAACGCCGCGCTCGCGGCCAAGTGCCGCAAGCTGCCCGATCAGCGCCCGATGGCCGAGATGCACCCCATCGAAGTTCCCGATGGTGGCGACGCAGCCGTGGTGCTCTGGCCTGACGTTGTGCCAGCCGCGAATCACCTTCAACTCGAACCTCCTCGCCGTACTCCGGCCCGGCGTCTCCGGAACCAGGTTGTCCGGATTCCTGGTTGTGCGGGAATGACGGCGCTTTCGCGGGAATGACCGTGGAGGGTGGCGCCTCGCGCATTGTCCGTCATTCCCGCCGGAGCGGGAATCCACGGGCCACGAGCCAGGCCTCGTCATCCTGCATGAGGCGGTGTGGGCGAGGGGCGGCCGGCAGTCTCGAAACGATTGTCGTCACACCCCCCCACGTCTCGCCGCAGGCGCAGGGCGGTCACCGCGACGGATACGGAAAACGGCGCACGGCCCCATCGTCGGAGCGCCGGCCATGCGTGGACGGCGCCTGCCGCACCGCGCCGATGCTCATTCACGGAGGGCGACAGGGGCCACGAAGTCGCGCGGCCGCATTCCAAGGACCAGCATGACCGCGGCGTAGAGCATCGTCCCCGCTCCGATGACCACGCAGAGCCGCATGGCGCGAACCGCGGCCTCCGCCTCGAACCATGCCGCCGGCTCGCCTCGCGCCATCCACAGGCTCGCGCCCAGAACCAGGTTGCCGGCGGCAATCCGTGCGATGAACCCTGCCCATCCCGGACGCGGGTGAAACACTCCGCACGCGATGAGCCCGCGCAACAGAAGCCCGGCGTTGAGACATGCGGACAGGGTGGTCGCCAGCGCGAGCCCCGCATGGGCGAGGGGGCCGACGAGGGCAAGGTTGAGCACGATGTTCGAGAGCATCGCCACCACTCCGACCCTGACCGGGGTACGCGTATCCTGGCGGGAGAAGTACCCGGTCGCGAGCACCTTGACCGCGACGAAGGCGATCAGCCCGAATGCGAATGCAAGCAGGCTCCGCGCCGCCATGTCGACGTCGTGCGCGGAGAATTCACCGTAGTTGAAGAGCGTGGTGAGAATGGGCGCGGCGAGCACCCCGAGCCCGACCGCGGCGGGGGTCGCGATCAGCACCATGAGCCGGAGCGCCCAGTCCAGGGTGTCCGAGAACGACGCCGGCGACGCGGACGCATGCTGGCGCGACAGATGCGGCAGGATGACGGTGGCCAGCGCGATCCCGAACACGCCGAGGGGGAATTCGACCATCCGATCCGAAAAATACAGCCACGACACGCTACCGGTGACGAGAAACGACGCGATCACCGTGTCGACGAGCAGGTTGATCTGGGAGACGGAGACTCCGAACACGGCCGGGAGGATCAACGAGATCACCCGGGCGACGCCCTCGTGGGCGCGGCGCAGGCGGGGACGGACCAGCATTCCCAGCGAGGCGAGGAAGGGGAACTGGAACGCGAGCTGGACGATGCCCGCGGCGAGCACCCCCCATGCGAGCGCGATGACCGGGACGTCCAGCACCGGCGCGAGCCACAGCGCGGCGCCGATGAGGCAGGCGTTGAGCAGCACCGGCGTGAAGGCAGGGACCACGAACCGGCCGTAGGTGTTGAGAATGCCTCCCGCGAAGGCGACGAGGGAGATGAAGAGCACGTACGGGAACGTGATCCGCACCATCTCGACGGCAAGCGCGTACTTCCCCGGATCGGACAGGAACCCGGGGGCGAAGATCGCGATGAGGACCGGTGCGGCGACGACGCCGACGACGGTGACGATGGCGAGCGCGCCGAGCAGCGCTCCCGAGACGTGAGAGGCCAGGTCGCGCACCTCGCCGATCTCGCGCCGGATCCGGTATTCGCTCAGGATGGGGACGAACGCCTGGGCGAAGGCGCCCTCGGCGAACAGCCGGCGCAGGAAGTTCGGGATGCGGAAGGCGACGAAGAAGGCGTCGGCGCCGGCGCTCGCGCCAAACGCCTGGGCGATGACCACGTCGCGTACGAGCCCGAGCACGCGCGAGGCCGTCGTGCTCACGCCGACAACTCCTGTCGACTTGAGGAGCGACCGGCTCACCGATCCGGGGTCAGGGCGAAAAGGCGCCGAATGCGCAGGAGAAACAAGAAGGGCATGGCGCCGGTGCAGCAATTCCCGCCAAGCCCGGAAACGTCCATTGAATCACCCCGACCGGATGCCCGGACGGTAGAGAAGGCTGCGAAAACCCGATGGCGCGCCCGGATCCGGGGCGTCGGCGGGAATCGCCGGCGCCGGTGTATTGTCAGGCATTCGCACGGTCGGCATAATTGCGCGCCCTTCCATCCGGGGCTCGATCAGGGGAGTCGAAGCAGTGGCGAACTCTGCCCAGGCACGAAAGCGCGCACGGCAGGCGGTACGCAGGCGTACCCATAATGCCAGCTTGCGCTCCAGAATGCGTACCGGCGCCAAGCGCGTGGTGCGTGCGCTGAACGCCGGCGATGCGGAGACGGCGGGCGCGGCGCTGAAGCGGGCGGAGCCCGTCCTCGACGGCGCGGCCGGCAAGGGCCTCATCCACAAGAACAAGGCGGCACGACACAAGAGCCGGCTGAACGCCCGGCTGAAGGCCCTGCGCGCAAGCTGACCCGGCGCTCCGCGGCCGGCGGATCCACTCCCGCCGACGCACTCGCGCCCACTCAGTCGAGCATCAGCACCAGGTTGTCCCGGTGGATGAGCTCCGGCTCGTCGACGTAGCCGAGCAACTCCGCGATGCATTCGCTGCGCTGCCCCATGATGCGGCGCGTCTCGCCCGTATCGTAGTTCACCAGTCCGCGCGCGACCTCGGCGCCGGACGGGTCGAAACAGGCAACGACCTCTCCACGCGAGAAATCGCCCTCCACCTCGCGAACCCCGACCGCGAGGAGGCTGCGGCCCGACTCGATGAGCACCTTCGCGGCGCCCTCGTCGATTCGCAGGCGCCCTCGCACGCTGAGTTGTCCGGCCAGCCACTGCTTGCGCGCCCCCAGCGGCGCCTGTCCCGGCTCGAGCAGCGTTCCGATCGACTCACCGCGCAGAAGCCGGCCCAGCACGTCGGATTCCCGGCCGGAGGCGATGCGTGTCGGGGTGCCCGAGCGGGCGGCAAGCGCGGCGGCCCGCAGCTTCGTTCGCATTCCGCCGCGGCCCAGCGTCCCGCCTGCCCCCGCCATCGCTTCGAGGGCCGGATCACCGGCCCGGCCACGCTCGACGAGCCGGGCCGAGGAGTCGGTCCGCGGGTCGCGGTCGAACAGGCCCGGCTGATCGGTCAGGATCACCAGCAGCTCCGCCTCCACCAGGTTCGCGACCAGGCCCGCGAGACTGTCGTTGTCGCCGAGCCGCATCTCGGGGGTGGCAACCGCGTCGTTCTCGTTGATCACCGGCACCACGCGGTAGCTCAGAAGCTGGCGAAGGGTGCTGCGCGCGTTGAGATACCGCCCGCGGTCGGAAAAGTCTTCGTGCGTCAGCAGCACCTGGGCGGTGTGGGTCGCATGACGCTGAAAGCACGACTCGTACGCCTGCACAAGGCCCATCTGACCGACCGCGGCCACCGCTTGCAGCTCGTAGAGTGCCTCGGGACGCCGCGCGAGGCCGAGCCGGCTCATCCCCTCCGCCACCGACCCCGACGAAACGAGGACGACGTCGATCCCCCGGGCCCGCAGCGCCACCATCTGGGCGACCCACTCGCCGATGACCTCCGATTCGAGTCCCCGGCCGTCGTTGGTGATGAGCGCGCTGCCGGCCTTGACGACCCAGCGCCGGGTACCGGCGCCGAGACGCATCAGTCTTCGTCCTCGACGTGCCGCATCAGCGCCTCGCTCAGCGCGTCCGTCCCTTCGCGGGTGAGGGCGGAGATCGGGTAGACGGGGCCATCCCATCCTGTCCCTTCGACAAGCGCCGCGACGATGCCCGCGCGGCCGGCCGGCGGAACGAGATCGAGCTTCGTCGGCACGAGCCAGCGCCGGCGCCGGGCCAGCTCCGGGTCGAAGGCGGCGAGCTCGCGCTCGATGATACGGACCTGATCGATCGGGTCGGCTTCGCCGCACGCGGCGGTGACGTCGACGAGGTGGAGCAGCACCCGGGTACGCGAGAGATGACGGAGGAAGCGAATGCCAAGCCCGGCGCCCCCGGAGGCGCCCTCGATCAGGCCCGGGACGTCCGCCATGACGAAGCTGCGGTCCGATCCGCGGCGAACGACGCCCAGGTTGGGAATCAGGGTCGTGAAAGGATAGTCCGCAACCTTGGGGCGCGCCGCGGAGACGGCTCGTATCAGGGTCGACTTGCCCGCATTCGGCATACCGACGAGCCCCACGTCGGCGAGGAGCTTGAGCTCCAGGCGCAACTCCCGGCATTCTCCGGAGCTTCCCTCGGTGGTGCGCCGCGGAGCACGGTTGGTGCTCGACTTGAATCGGGCGTTGCCGAGCCCGCGGCGGCCTCCGTGCGCGACGACCATCTCGTCGCCGGGCGCGGTGAGCTCGCCGAGGGTCTCGCCACTGTCGACGGCGAACACCACGGTCCCCGCCGGCACCCGGATGCGCAGATCCGCGCCGTCACGGCCGGTCCGATCCCTGCCCTGTCCGTGCCGGCCTCGCTCGGCCCGGAACCGCCGTCTGAAACGGAAGTCCACCAGCGTGTTGAGGCCGGGGTCGGCGCACAGCACGACGTCGCCGCCGTCACCGCCGTCGCCTCCGTCGGGACCGCCTCTGGGAATATATTTCTCCCGCCTGAAGCTCAGGCAGCCGTTCCCGCCGGCACCGGCTTCGACGGTGATCGCCGCCTCGTCGACGAACTTCATGGGAGCCTTGTCCCTGACCCTCCGCCGGGGACGGACGGCTTCCTGGCGCAACCGGCCGCGAGCGGGTCAGCTCGTATGCACGCTCACGTACTTCCGGCCGTGCGAGCCCTTGCGTTCGAACACCACCACGCCGTCGGCGGTGGCGAAGAGGGTATGGTCCCGGCCGCACCCGACGTTCGTCCCCGGGTGGAACCTGGTGCCGCGCTGGCGCACGATGATGCTCCCGGCCTTCGCCGCCTGACCCGCGTAGAGCTTGACGCCCAGTCGTTTCGAGTGCGAATCGCGCCCGTTCTTGCTGCTGCCGCCTGCCTTCTTGTGTGCCATCGTCGCACCCCCGCTTCGTTGGCCGGTGAACGCTCCCGGTCAGCCCGCCGTGATTGACTTGATTTCGAGCTCGGTGAAGTTCTGCCGGTGGCCGTGCTGGCGAAGATAGTTCTTCCGCCGCTTGAACTTCACCACCTTGATCTTCTTGTGCCGGCCGTGGCCCTTGACCGTCGCCGCCACCTTGCCACTCTCGACGAACGGCCTGCCGATGGCGATCTGGTCACCGTCGCCGACGAGGAGGATCCGATCGAACTCGATCTCGGCCCCCTCTTCCGCGTCGAGCCGCTCCACCCGCAGGCGGTCCCCCTCCCTGACGCGGTACTGCTTGCCGCCCGTCGCTATCACTGCATACATTGCCTTGCTCCGTCGCGTTGCTCTGTTCCGGGCGCGGCGTGTACCCGCCCGAGGCGCCGGATTGTAAGTTTTCCCGGTGGCGGGATACAACGGACAGTCTTGTCCCATGAAACATGAGCCTGAAGGGGTGGCGCGAATCCCACCAGAAGTGAGTCTGAACGAAGGGGTTTCGGGATCATCGGAGGATGGTCTCGAGACTCGACGTCGAACGGCTGCGCACCATCGAGGAGGTGCGCGACTTCATGGCCGGCAGCGAGCCGGTCGACGTGCACCTCACCGAGCGGCGCGGGGCCTGCGATTTCGTGAGACGGACCCTGGTGCGGCCGGCCTGCGGCGGGTTGACCAAGGCGCACAAGGGGGGGCGTGCGTCGCGTTGTGGCGAAGGTCACGGGATTGACGAGGGCGCAGACGACGCGGCTGATCGCCCAGCCCCACAAGACCGGGCGCATCGAGGACCGTCGCCGCGGGGCGACGCGCCCGTTCGAGCGGCGCTACCGCGCGGCGGACATCGCCGAGGTGGACGAGGTGGACGAGACGCTGGGCGGGCTTGTGCGGACCGGCCACCCGGCGGGTGATGTGGCGCCGATACGAGGTCTTTGGCGATGAGCGGTTCGAGCATCTGGCGAGGCTGTCGAACAGCCACTTGTACCGTCTGCGCCACTGCCCGAGGGATCGGCGACGACGCAATCCTGAATCGCGCCGGACGCCACCGTGCCCGCCGCCGCTGTCGTCAGCATGACGAAGACGATCCAGACCCGCGTTTTCGACAGCGGGATTTTTCGAGTCACCTCACTCGCGCCGCGCCACCACGAAGGACTCGTCGACGAACCACAGCCCCCCGTGGCGGGCGACGACCTCGGCCGTCGCGTCGAGGTAGGCGCCGCCGGACATCGCGCGGGTGATGCGCTCGTCGTCGATCTGCGCGACGTAGACCGCCGCGTTCCACGCCGCGAGCCGGGTCGAGGTGCCGATGTTCTCGGTGACCTCGTTCGGCATCACGTGCAGGGAGTAGCGGAAGAAGGCGTGCGAGTCGCCGTCGATGCTGAACTCGCGCTCCGGGAAGCGGGCCGCGAGCCGCGTGCGCAACTCCTGGATGAGCACCGGCCCCGGGGTCCGGAACGGCTCCTCGCCCGGCCAGACCTTGCGGATGATCTCCATGCCGGGGTCCTGGCCGGTGGCCTGGATGGTGATCATGCGCCCGCCCGGCGCGAGCGCGCCGGCGAGAGGCTCGAGCACGAGCTTCACCTTCAGATCGGCCGGATGCCGCGCGCGAAAGGGCTGGGCCGCGATGACGAGGTCGTAGTCGCCGACCGGCACGCCGGGCCTGGGGATCACCGCATCGAGCGCGAACCGGTGGTCGGAGCGGTAGAGCACGATCACCGAGGGATCGACGTAGACCGGATTGCCGGTCTTCGGGCTCATGCGCACCTTCCACCAGTCGGCCAGGGTCGGGCGGAGGTCGTTGATCCGGCGGTCGAGCTCGTGGGCGGTGCGCCCATCGAGGGCGACCTCGCGCCAGTTGATCCGCGACCGGGCCGTTTCGTCGGCCGGACACAGTGCGGGCGCCTCGCGGTAGTGCAGGTTGGTGAGCACCACCACGGTCTGGGGGTGCTCGGAGAAGCGGTCGGGGAGCTTCTCCAGGGTGAGCCTCACGTCTTCGAGGCTGATCTCCTTGCCGACGACGAGGAACGGCACGGTCGGGTAGTGGCCGTGGAGCTGGCGCAGCACGCTCGCCATCACCGTGCCGTCGCCGGTTCCGGCGTCGAACACCCGCAGCGCGGGCGGCCTGGGGTCCAGCGCTCCGAGATCGGCGCCGATGCGCTGGCCGATCGCCCATTTCTCGCTGCACGTGGTGACGAACAGCAGGTATTTCTCCCGGTTGTCGAAGAAGCGGAAGGGTCGTTCGCCGCCGGTCATGTCGGCCTCCGGGGTGCGGGAGTGCGGGGTGGCATCCTACCCACTTCACCGGGAGTCGTGCGACGACGGCGATGCCGGGAGCGTGTGGCGGGATCCGGGTTGATCAGCCTGCCTGGCCAAGGATTGTACCGCCCATGTGGTTCTCGTCTTGTGGAATGGGCGAGTCCTGCCTGCCCGGCAGTGGCGTCCCGGCGTCGAGCTTCGCCAGCCGAATCAGTGGAAATTGCGCATGGTACGGGGCTGGTCCCCCTGCTTTACAAATCGTCGAGCAGGAGGGGCGCTGGAGCGAGTGAGGCGGGAACCCGCCGGACAGGGCCTGTGAGATGATTCGAGGTGCTCGAACCCGCCATCCACACGAGCCGGTCGAAGTCCCTGCGCCACCGGGTGCCGGGTCTGGTGCTGGCCCACAAGCGCGTGCTGCCCCGGCTCGAAGCATTGGCCAGCGCAGGCGGTGAGCCTGGGGCGCCGGTGCCGGTCCTTGGTCGGGGCGCTGAACAAGCGTCCTCACCGCGCCCGCCAGCGTGCCCTGTCTCGTCATCTCCTCGCCGCCTGCGGGACAGCTTGGCGCGGCGAGCGCCTCGCTGCTCCATGCCATCGAAGTGGTGCTGCACCAGCGCCATCGCGCCTCCAGTGCCATCGAGGGGTGCAATGCGCCGCTGCGCCCCTGTCTCGACGTCCATCAAGGCGCCACCCAGGGCTTGCTCGAACTGTTCCGCGCCTGGCTCAATCTGCGCACCCGGCGTCGGGGACGGCACAAGGGGACCAGCGCCCACGAGTGTGTGACCGGACAGCGGGTCCACGACTGGCTCACGCGGCTCGGGTATCCGCCCTCGCCGGCGCTCACATGACCCACGGGCGCTGCCGCGCCTTCACCGTATGGGACAGCCGACCCCGGGCACCGCACGCATCGGGACGACGCCGCTCGCGTGTGTAAAGAGGAACAGCAATTCCCGCTAAGCCCGAAAACGTCCATCGAATCGCCACGACCAGACGTTCAGGCGGCAGAAAAGACCGCGAAATCCCGATGACACGACCCTGTTCGAGACGTTAGCGGGAATTGCTGAAAGAGGAATCACCAGATTTTGATCAGCCCCCTGCTGGTGTACGATCGCGATCTTCGCACCAAACGCCATCGCCAGCGGGCCGGGCGCCCGGCGCGGTGACGGCTTCATGTTCGACGACTCGCTCCGCGCGGCCCGGATGTCAACGGTCGCGCGGTGCACCTTGATACGTCCCGGCCTGTGAGGAGATTGAATCGGGATGAGCATCAAGACCGACGTGGTCATCATCGGCACCGGCCCATGCGGCCTGTTCCAGATTTTCGAGCTGGGGTTGCTCGGCATCCATGCGCACGTGGTGGACGCCCTGCCGGAGATCGGCGGGCAATGCGTCGCGCTCTATCCGGAGAAGCCGATCTACGACATACCCGCTCTTCCGGTGGTGGGTGCGCGCGAGCTCGTCGATCGTCTCGCGGAGCAAATCCGGCCCTTCAAGCCCGATTTCCATCTGGGCGAGATGGTGGTGAAGCTCGAATGCGAGCCCGACGGCGCCTTCTCGCTGGAGACGTCCTCCGGGACCCGGTTCCGTACCCGTACGGTGGTGGTCGCGGGAGGGCTCGGCTCCTTCCAGCCGCGGCCGCTTCGCCTTCCCGGCGTGAAGGGCTACGAGGGGGTCAACGTTGAATACAAGGTGCTCGACAAATCCCGGTATCGCGACAAGGCGGTCGCGGTTCTCGGCGGCGGCGACTCGGCTCTCGACTGGGCGCTGGAGCTGGCGCCGCTGGCGAAGAGCCTCACCCTGGTGCATCGGCGCGAGAGCTTTCGCGCCCAGCCCGTCTCGGTCGAGCGTCTGCGGGCGATGGCCGCGGCGGAGCCCGAACGCATCCACATCCTCATCGGCCGGATCGGCGGCCTGGTGGAGGAAGGCGGCACCCTGAAAGGCATCGAGGTCGAGCCGTTCGAGAAGGGCGCCGGGAAGCACGCGGTGCACTTCGACGATCTGCTCGTCTTCTACGGGCTCTCGCCCAACCTCGGTCCGATCGCCGAGTGGGGCCTCGGGGTGGAGAAGCGCCAGATCCCGGTGGATACCGAGAAGTTCCAGACCAGCGTCCCGGGAATCTTCGCGATCGGCGACATCAACACCTACCCCGGCAAGAAGAAGCTCATCCTGAGCGGCTTTCACGAGGCGGCGCTCGTCGCGTTCGCGGTCCAGAAGCACCTCGACCCGCAAGCGAGGCAGTTTCTCCAGTACACCACCACCAGCCCCGTCATGCACCAGCGCCTCAGGGTCTCCGGAGAGATCGAGCGGACGGTGCAATAGACCTGCCAGGCCGGGTGGCCGCGGGCGGTTACCCGCCCGCGGCTCCCACAGATCCGGGCGTGCCCGATTCGAGCACCCGGCTCCTCGGACTATGGATTCGCTACGCAACGGTACGCACTGTGCACCATGCACTCTTGGGGGAGGGGAAAGGTCTTGCGCAACCGGCCGAATCGCTCCCACCCCATCCGCCCGCGCCACGAACGCCGGTCCAGCCGCTTGCGCCCCCCTCGCTCCCACGGGGCGGGACGCGCTCCCCGTGGACCCGGACCATTTCTCACCGCAGCGCCCGCGCCGCCTCTGCACGGTGGAGAAGACGAGACCTCCCAGGTTCCTGGACGACCCTCGCGTCCATGCCCCGCTCTTCGACCCCGGCGGAGCACCGGACCCAGACCCGTTCGGGACCGGGGATGGCGTCTTCCGCCATGCAAACGGCTCGACTCCGCAGAGATGATTCTTTCGGGGCTCAATCACGCGGCCTGCACGCTCCCTGTGGACGCTTCGCAGCCGGGGTCACCCCCGAACCACGCAACACCCGGTTCCGGCTGGGGGCCAGCCTTGGCCGGTCAGGTCTCTCACCTGCTGGGTCGCATAGAAGGTTTCCGCCATGTCTCCCCCTCTACATGCCTTCCCCCTTCACCAAGCTTCGCCCGGCGCAATCGCATGACATTTCTACCCGAAGACGTATTGGTTGCAGAAAGCAAAGGACTTTCAGGCTAAAACGGCGTGCAGGTCGAGTTCACCGTCGGTGAGGTCGAGCCACACGCCCCAATGGTCTTCTTCAGGCCGTCATTCCCACGGAGCATGTGCCCGCGAAAGCGGGTTGCGGGAATCCACTCCGCGCCGTCCGTCATTCCCGCGCAAGCGGGAATCCAGGCGTTACGAATCCCGAAACTCGCGTCATGCCATAGTGTGAAACGGCCCTGATTCCACTACTTCCGCGCATTGAGCACCGCTCCGATTCCGACTAGCATCGCCGCTTGCGCCCGCGGGCACCAGCACTGCAACGCTGGCGCTTTCGCCCGGAGATCCGCCAGGCACCGTCAAGGAATCATCAGGAGGAACGTCATGAGAATACGAAACATCACCGGCGCCGTCGCCGCCGCCGTGCTCGCCGGGGCGAGCGCCGGCGCTTCGGCGGAAGCGGACCAGGTCCGCTTCGCCCAGCAGTTCGGCCTGCTCTACCTGCCGATGCACGTGGTCGTCGACCAGAAGCTCGTCGAGGCATGCGCGAAGGACACGGGGCTCGGGGACGTCAAGGTCTCGATGCACCGCTTCAGCGGCGGCGCCGCGGTCAACCAGGCGCTGCTCTCGGGCAACGTGGACTTCGCGGCCGGCGGCATCGGCCCGCTGCTCACCATCTGGGACAAGACGAAGGGCAAGCTGAACGTGCGGGCGATGACCAACCTCGCCGCGATGCCCCTCAAGCTCAACACCAACGACCCGGGCGTGAAGACGCTCCCCGACTACCTGGACGCCGAGGACCACAAGATCGCGACGCCCTCGGTGAAGGTGTCGATCCAGGCCCGGGTGCTGCAGATGGCGGCGGCGAAGCAGTGGGGGCAGGACAGCTTCGACAAGCTCGACGACATGACCGTGTCGATGAAGCATCCCTCGGCGGCCGCGGCCCTGCTCGCGGGCGGCCAGGCGGTGAAGAGCCACTTCGCGACCCTTCCGACCTCGTGGCAGGAGCTCCAGAGCGGCAAGGCCCACAACGTCATCACCTCCTACGACGTGCTCGGCGGTCGCCACTCCACCGTCGCGATGTACAACACCGAGAGGTGGAAGACCGAGAACCCCGGGCTCTACGAGTGCGTGTGGAAGTCGTTCCGCACCGCGATCGACTGGATCAACGAGGACAAGAAGCGCGGGGCCGAGCTCTACCACCGGTTCACCAGGTCCAAGCTCGACAAGGACGACGTGATCCGGATGCTCACCACCCCCGGCGAGATGGACTACTCGGTGCAACCAGAGCGCACCATGCAGTTCGCCGAGTTCCTCCACAGCGTGGGGGCGGTCAAGAACAAGGCCGGGAGCTGGAAGGACTACTACTGGGAGAACAACTACGACCAGGACGGTAGCTGAATCCATGGCCGAAGCCACCAGGGCCGCGGCGGGACCCGCTCCCGCCGCGGCCCCCACTCCGATCCTCGACGTCGACGGGGTCACCCTGCAGTACAAGACCAAGGAGCACCTGATCACCGCGACGTACCGGGTCGGGTTCCAGGTCTACCCCTCCGATCGCTTCGTCCTGCTCGGCCCCTCCGGGTGCGGCAAGTCCACCCTGCTCAAGGGGGTCGCGGGATACATGAAACCGGTGGAGGGGGAGATGCGGCTCAAGGGCCGCGGGATCTCGGAGCCGGGTCCCGACCGGGTCATGGTCTTCCAGGAGTTCGACCAGCTCCTGCCCTGGAAGACCGTCAGGCAGAACATCACCTTCGCGCTGATCAACGGCGGGCGGTGCGCCACCGGTGCGGAGGCCGACGACATCGCGCGGCAGTACATCCGCAAGGTGAAGCTCGACCGCTTCGAGGACACCTATCCCCACATGCTCTCCGGGGGCATGAAACAGCGGGTGGCGATCGCCCGCGGGATGGCCATGGAGCCCGATGTCCTGCTGATGGACGAGCCCTTCGCGGCGCTCGACGCCCTCACCCGGCGCCAGATGCAGGAAGAGTTGCTCCAGCTATGGGAGGACACCCACTTCACGGTGCTCTTCGTCACCCATTCCATCGAGGAGGCGTGCATCGTCGGCAGCCGCATCCTCGTGCTCTCGCCGCACCCCGGCCAGGTGAAGGCGGAATTGAACGCCCACCACCTCGGCCACGAAGACGTCGGCGGCGAGCCGTTCTCGGCGCTGCAGAAGCGCATCCACGACATGCTGTTCGCGGATCGCATCCTGGAGGAAGAGGCCGCGCCGCATGCCTGAGCGCACGCCTGCCCTTCCAAGCCGAAGCGCTGCCGAAGCAGGAGTCGTCCCGCATGCCTGAGCGTGCCTGTCTTCTTCCCGGCCGGGATGCCGCGGCCGAAACGGGAGCGGTCCCTCATGCCTGAACACGCCCCCGCGGTCCACCTGCGTGACGAGTACGAGACCACCGGGCTCGGGGATGCCGACACCGGCGACGTCGCCCGCCGGCTCTCTCCCTGGGAGCGCTTCTCGAACCTCAACTCGGTGCGCAAGCTCACCATCCTGGTATCCCTGGTCGTCGTCTGGGAGCTGTACACGCGCTTCGGCGGCATCTCCGAGTACCTGCTCCCGACGTTCTCCGACACCGGCGCGGCGCTGTTCACCGCGCTGTGGGGCGAGCACCTGCTCTACATGATCTGGAACTCCGTGAAGATCCTGCTCGCCGGCTACGTCATCGG
Organism: uncultured Gammaproteobacteria bacterium; assembly: GCA_958295465.1. Classification (GTDB taxonomy): domain Bacteria; phylum Pseudomonadota; class Gammaproteobacteria; order HK1; family HK1; genus HK1. Next base: position 2,579,726 of record OY282353.1, on the reverse strand, counting down.
GATCGGAATCGCCACCGTGCTCACGACGCTGGCCGTGGCCACCCGCTTCGGCAGCGACCTGCTGAGCACCCTGACCGCGATGCTCAACCCGCTGCCGGCCATCGCGCTCCTCCCGATGGCGATGCTGTGGTTCGGCCTCGGGGCCGACGCCATCGTGTTCACCCTGCTCCACTCGGTGGTGTGGCCGGTCGCGCTCAACATGCACACGGGGTTCATGGGGGTGAGCGAGACCCAGCGCATGGTCGGGCGCAACTACGGGCTGCGCGGCATCCGGTACGTGGTGAAGCTCCTGATCCCCGCCGCGTTCCCCTCGATCCTGACCGGCATGAAGATCGGCTGGGCGTACGCGTGGCGCACCCTGATCGCGGCGGAGCTGGTGTTCGGCGGGGCGGTGGTGGACACCGAGGGCACCGGGGAGGGCGGCCTCGGCTGGTTCATCTTCGCCAACCAGATGGACCTCCAGATCCCGTTCGTGTTCGCCGGCCTGTTCACCGTGATCCTGGTCGGGATCACGGTCGAGAACGTGGTGTTCCGGAACCTGGAGCTGCGCACCGTCGGCCGCTGGGGGATGCAGACGATATGAGCGGAGCGGCGGCGAGCGGCGGGAAGGGTCCGGACGTGTACGTCCGCCCGGAATTCGTGGTCGAGACGCTCGGCGAAGCGGAGATCGGCGACGTCGAGCGCAAGCTGTCCGGGCTCGAGCGCGCCTGGAACGTCAACGGGGTGCGCAAGGCCACGATCCTCATCGGCCTGGTGGTCGCCTGGCAGGTCTACACGGTGGCCCTGGACGTCGAGCCGCTCATGTTTCCGCGGTTCTCCACCTCGGCCGAGGCGCTGTGGCTGTCCCTGATCGACAGCGATCTGCTCCGCAAGATCTGGTTCTCGGTGAGCACCCTGCTCATCGGCTACACGACCGGACTCGCGCTCTCCGCCGCCCTGGTGCTGTGGGCCAGCGCGCAGCGCATCGGCGCGGACTTCCTCTCCACCTGCACCGCGATGTTCAACCCCCTGCCGGCCATCGCGCTGCTGCCGCTCGCGATGCTGTGGTTCGGGCTCGGGACCGCGAGCATCGTCTTCGTCACCATCCATTCCGTGCTCTGGGCGGTGGCGCTGAGCACCCACACCGGCTTCCAGTCGGTGAGCGAGACGTTGCGGATGATCGGGCAGAACTACGGGCTGCGGAACATCCGCTACGTGATGAAGATCCTGATCCCGGCCGCACTGCCGTCGATCCTGTCGGGGATGAAGATCGGCTGGGCGTTCTCCTGGCGCACCCTGATCGGCGCCGAGCTGGTCTTCGGCGCCTCCTCCGGCAGCGGCGGCCTCGGCTGGTTCATCTACGAGAACAGCCAGAACCTCGAGACCGCGCACGTCTTCGCGGGCCTGTTCACCGTGATCCTCATCGGGATCACGGTCGAGAACGTCATCTTCAGGAACGTCGAGCTGCGCACCGTGTACCGCTGGGGGATGCAGCGCTGACGGTCCGGGTGCGAGGAGGGGCCTCGATGCGTCGTGACCGCCATCTCTTTCGCTACATGGGCCCCTTTCACGAGCGCGTCATCGGGCGCGCCGGCGGAAAAGGCCGCGAAATTCCGATGACACGATCATGCTCGGGACGTTAGCGGGAATTGCTGGTGGGCAAGACTTCGCGTTGACTCGCCCCCTGCACCCTGCCAAGCTCGACTCCATGGACATACGGCGTGTCTCGAATCGCTGGTGGTGGCCCGGCTGATCGGGCGGCCCCGAATTCGCGCGCGCATTTCCAGTCGCATTCCAGCATCGAGGGCCGCCACCGGGAGGTGGACGGCCCTTTTTTTCATCCGGTGTCCCGCTCCACCCCGGTCCCGGCATCGAAACGTCCAGGCATCCACATCAGGGTGAGAGCGATGAACGACAGCCACGGCAACGGCCATCCCGGCAGCGGCGCCGGCAACACCGGCAGCACTATCGACAAGGATACCGGCGACATCGGCAATGGCGCCGGCGACGGCCGAACGAAGACCTACCTCACCACCGGGGGGATCGCGATCACGCGCACCGCCCGGATTGAAACCCGCGACGACGCGATCGCCTCGCTCGCCGGGGCGCTCGACGAGCGGCTCGGGGTGCTGCTCACCTCGTCGTTCGAGTATCCGGGGCGCTACACCCGCTGGGACATCGGCTTCTGCGACCCCGCGCTCGCGTTCACGGGCCGGCGGCGCGGCTTCGAGGTCCGGGCGTGCAACGAGCGCGGTGAGGTGCTCCTCCCCGCCGTCGCGGCGGCGCTCCGAGACTGCGATGCGGTCGCGGCTCTGGAAGCGGGCGGGCGCGCGGTCACCGGGACGGTGCGGGCCTCCGAGGAGTGGTTCCCCGAGGAGCTGCGCAGCAGGCAGCCGACCCTGTTCTCGGTGGTGCGCGCGCTCATCGACCTCTTCCGCAGCCCCGAGGACACCCATCTCGGGCTCTACGGTGCGTTCGGCTATGAGCTCGCGTTCCAGTTCGACCCGATCCGGCTCGCGATGCCGCGCGACGAGCGCGAGCGCAGCCTCGTGCTCCTGCTGCCCGACGACGTCCTCGTCGTGGACCACCGGCGCGAGACCGCGATGCGCTACCGCTACGAGTTCGAGACGGGCGGCAGGCGCACCGCCGGTCTCCCCCGCACCGGCTCCCGGACGCCTTACGCGCCCGCCGGCGCGGTCGAGCGGGAATGCGACCACGCCCCGGGGGAGTACGCGGCGACGGTCCGGGCGGCGATCGAGGCGTTCCGGCGCGGCGACCTCTTCGAGGTGGTGCCCGGCCAGACCTTCTTCGAGCCTTGCGCCGCGCCGCCGTCGGTTCTCTACCAGCGGCTGAAGGAGCGGAACCCTGCCCCCTACGGCGCGCTGATGCACCTCGGGGAGCGGGAGTACCTGGTGGCTGCCTCGCCGGAGATGTACGTGCGGGTCGAGGGCCGGCGCATCGAGACCTGTCCGATCTCGGGCACCATCGCGCGTGGCGCCAACGCGATCGGCGACGCGCGCCAGATCCGCGCGCTGCTGAACTCGGAGAAGGAGGAATCCGAGCTCACGATGTGCACCGACGTGGACCGCAACGACAAGTCGCGGGTCTGCGAGGCGGAGAGCGTGCGGGTGATCGGACGCCGCCAGATCGAAATGTATTCACGGCTCATCCACACCGTGGATCACGTCGAGGGGCGGCTGCGCGAAGGCTATGACGCGCTCGACGGCTTCCTCGCCCACACGTGGGCGGTTACCGTCACCGGGGCGCCGAAGCAGCACGCCATCCAGTTCATCGAAGACCACGAGCGCTCGCCGCGGCGCTGGTACGGCGGCGCGATCGGCTTCCTCGGGTTCGACGGCAACATGAACACCGGACTCACCCTGCGCACGGTGCGGGTGAAGGACGGGGTGGCCGAGGTGCGGGCCGGGGCGACGCTGCTGTTCGGGTCCGACCCGGAGGGCGAGGAGGCGGAGACGCGGCTGAAGGCGTCGGCGTTGCTCGACGCGATCCGGCGCAGCGACCGCGCGCCGGGGCCGAGGGTCGAGGTGGCGCCTCGTGTCGAGACAGCGCCTCGGGTCGAGGCGGGGGCGGATCGGCCGGGCGAGGGCCGGCGGGTGATGATGGTCGATCACGAGGACTCCTTCGTGCACACCCTGGCCGGCTACTTCCGCCGCACCGGTGCGGAGGTGATCACCTACCGCGCGGGCTTCCCGCGCCGCCGGATCGCGGAAGAAAGGCCGGATCTGGTGCTGCTCTCGCCCGGCCCCGGCCGCCCGGAGGATTTCAACGTCGGCGAGACCATCGGCGCGACGCTTTCAGCCGGCATCGCGCTGTTCGGGGTCTGCCTCGGGCTGCAAGGGATCGTCGAGTACCACGGCGGCCGGCTCTCGGTGCTGCCGTCGCCGATGCACGGCAAGCCGTCGATGGTCAACGTGCGCGGGGGCCGGCTCTTCGACGGCCTGCCCGAACGGTTCGAGGGCGGGCGGTACCATTCGCTCTACGCGGACCGGAGCACGTTTCCGGATGCGCTGGAGATCACCGCCGAGAGCGACGAGGGCGTGGTGATGGCGGTCGAGCACCCGGAGCTTCCGGTCGCGGCGGTGCAGTTCCACCCGGAGTCGATCCTGACCCTCGGCGACGATGCAGGCCTCGCGGTGGTCATGAACGTGATGCGGGGTCTCGGGGGGTAGGGCAGGGGGCCGGGCGACCACCCGGACCGAGGCCGGGACCGGGCTCTTCGGATTCCCGCCCCCGTTTTCGCGAGGGCAGGAATCCACGGGTCACGAACGATTCCCGCCACCGGGTCCGGGGGCCGCCCGCGAACTGCCTCGGCACCTCGCATGAGCTCTACCCGGTGACGGGTCACCGCCTCACCGCCCCTCGTTTCCGAACCCGTCATCGACGACCACGTCGAGCAGCGTCGGCCCGTCGCGGCGGGTCGATTCGGCGATGGCGGGTCCGACGTCGTCGGGGTCGGTGATCCGCATCGCGGGGACGCCCATCGCGCGGGCGAGGCCGGTGAAGTCGATCGGCGGGTCCTTGAACTCCATGCCGGTGTAGCGCTCGACGCCGTGGAACGACTTCAGCCGCTCCTTGATGATGCGGTAGCCGCCGTTGTCGGCGATGACGTAGGTAATGGGGAGCTTCGCGTTCGCGGCGGTCCACAGCGCCTGGATGCTGTACATCGCGCTGCCGTCACCGACCACCGCGACCACCGGGCGGTCCGGTAGCGCGAGCTGCACGCCTACCGCCCCGGGCATCGCGAAGCCGATGCCGCCGCTGCCGAGGCCGAAGAACGCCCTGGTGTCGCGGAACGGGAAGAGTCCCGGCAGGGCGCGGGCGCTCAGGATCCCTTCCTCGACGATGACCGCGTCCTGCGGCAGGGCGTCGACGATGCGCAGCATCGCCAGATCCGGGGGCATCGGCGCGGCGCCGGAGCCCGCGAGGGCGCGGGCGCGGACGGCTTCACGCTTCGCCGACCAGTTCGACGCGCCGAGCGCCGCGATCGCGGCCGCCGCCTTCTCCGCACCCCTGGCCCCGCGCTTGCGCTCGATCCGGGGGGCGAGCGCGGCGAGGGTTTCCTTCACGTCGGCGCGGAGCGCGATCTCCGCCGCGTAGTTCTTCCCCATCTCCCAGTCACGGAGCCCGATCTGGACCACCGCCATGCCGCCGGGCATCGGGTCGGTTTCGCCGTAGACGGACATGCGCAGCACATCGGAACCGATGCAGAACATCAGGTCGTATGGCGAGAGGGTGTCGCGGACCTTCCGCTGGTCGCGGGTGAGGGCACCCATGAAGGCCGGATGCTCGGAGAGGAAGTGGGCGCCGTCGCATACCGTCTGCTGGTAGACCGGCGCACCGAGCAGCTCGGCGATCGCCGCGGCTTCTCCGAGGGCGCCGGAGGTCGCGATCTCGTGGCCGGCCACGATCACCGGACGTTGCGCCGAAAGCAGCCGGTCCGCGAGGCCATCGAGCGCCGCATCGCCCGGGCGGCCCGCGGTGTCGACCCGCGTGGGCGCGCCGAGCTCCAGCGCATCCTGCTCGTTCAGGACGTCGCCGGGCAGGGAGATGAACACCGGCCCGGTGGGCGGGGTCGTCGCGATCTTCGCCGCGCGACGCACGATGCGCGGCAGGTCCTGAAGCCGGGTGACCTCCACCGCCCACTTGACGAGCGGCTGCGCGATCGGCACCAGCGGGGCGTAGAGCATCGGCTCGGTGAGCCCATGCCCCTGCTCCTGTTGCCCCGCGGTCACGATGACCGGGGAGCCCATCCACTTCGCGTTGTAGAGCGAGCCCATTGCATTTCCGAGGCCGGGCGCGACGTGGACGTTGCACGCGCCGAGGCTGCCGGAGGCGCGCGAGTAGCCGTCCGCCATCGCCACCACCAGCGCCTCCTGCAACGCCATGACGTAGGTCATCGCCGGCCGCTCGGGCAGGGCGGCCATGATCGGGAGCTCGGTGGTGCCGGGGTTCCCGAAGAGATGCGTCACGCCCTCGCTTTCGAGCAGCGCGAGGAACGCTTCGCGGCCGAAGATGGTGTTCACGGCGTCAGGCATGATGCGTGATGCTCCGTTCCGGAGGACTCACCGCAACCGTGGGCGGGGCGCGTTGCGGTCCGCGCGCATTCACGAGCGGCCGATGGTCCGGTCGAGCACCCAGTTCGCGAACGAATGCACCACCGGCTCGTGCACCGAGAGCCGCCCGGAGGCCGCCGCCGGCGATTCCAGGCCGGCCTGCTGGCGCTCCGAGATCGCGTTGTCCTCGGGAATGGACTTGTCCCAGCGCCGGTAGTACTTGCCGACGTGCTCGCCGAAATCGGAACGGGCCACCGTCGAGGCCGGGAAGCACGAGCCCTGGATCACGCGGCACCTGCGCGGGCCGTCCGGGATCGTCTGTAGCCACCACATGCAGTCTTTCGTGGTGCCGAAGAACGTCGTCGGGTAGAGGACGGTGAACGAGTCTCCCGACGCGGGCCGGCCTTTCAGCCCTTCGACGTGCGGGAACGGGGTGGTGTCTCCGGGGAGGACGGCCATGGTGTCCTCGCTCTCCATGTGGATGGAGTCCCATTCGCCGACGGTCTCGATCAGGTCCGTCTCCTGCACATGCGCCCGGTACCATGCCGGGCGCAAAGATAGGCATTCGCCGACGGTCTCGATCAGGTCCGTCTCCTGCAGGCCGATCGAGCTCCTGTGCACGGTCGGGGTGTGGTAGTCCTCCATCGCGTTCTCGATGTAGAGCTTCCAGTTGCAGTCGAGGTCGTAGTGCTTGCGGCGCACCAGCTCGAAGGTCTCGAACCGGTACGAGCCGAACTGCTCCGGCAGGTCACCGAGCCAGATGTCGAGGCCGGCGCAGTCGTCGGAGAAGCACACGAAGATGAACCCGGCCCAGATGCCGAGCTGGATCGGGGCGAGGCCGTGGTCCGCCTTCTCGAACCCGCGCGTCTTCTCCATGCCGCGGCAGCCGGACAACGACCCGTCGAACCGGTAGGTCCAGGCGTGGTAGGGGCAGATGATGGCGCGGCAATGCCCGGAATCGTCGAGCAGCCGGGTGCCGCGGTGGCGGCAGGTGTTGGCCAGGGCCCGGACCTCGCCGTCGTCCCCGCGCACCACGATCGCGGACCGGCCGCAGAGATCGAACACCCGATAGTCGCCCGGGTTCGGGATCTCGTCGACCCGCCCGACGAGGTTCCAGCTCCTGGTGAGGATTGCGTCGACCTCGCGCCGGTAGAACGCATCGGAGGTGTAGCACCACGGCGGCAGCGACACCGCGTCGAGCAGCGGGCGCCGGACGTCTTCGTAATGGGTCGGGTCGAAGATGTCGGTCATCGGTCCGGAAGCCTCCTTCGGGGACGCGCAGGCATCGTGCAAAAGGGATGAATACCTCTCCTCTCGCCCGGTCGGCTAGAGCATCGGCGACCGCGCCTTGCCCCCGGGCCGAGTGGTGGCATCCGCGTCGAGCAGGCTCCGGATGATCTGCCGCTGACCGGCCAGGTAGCCGCGCGGTTCCACCACCACGCGATCGGCGACGAGCGCGTGCACGGTCGGGAGCGCGTGAAACGGCACGTTCGGAAACAGGTGATGCTCGGCGTGGTACGGCATCTGCCACGCGATGGCGTTGACGAGCCGGTTGGTCAGCGTCGTCCGGGTGTTGTGCAGGAGGTCCGGGCTCTCGTCGCATCCGACGTGCTCCGCGACTCGAATGATCCTCTGGATGGGCTCACCGGCGATGCGAGGCGCAACCCAGGCCACGACCAGTACCCACAGGAATCCGAAATACACCGCCGACCCGAAGAGCGCCGCGTAGAGCAGCACCATGATCCGGGATTCGAGCACCATCAGACTGTGCCGGCTGACCGGCACCCAGGTCGCGCTGGCCGGATGCACGACACCGCAGGCGTGCCTGATCATCCACGTGAGGTTGCGCCACCAGAACCACAACCCGGCGCAATACCAGACGTACTGGCCGAACGTTGCCGGTGCCGGCAACACCAGCGAGGGATCCTTGCCGGGCACCTGGGTAAAGCGATGGTGGCCGAGATGGAAGTAACGGAAGTAGTACGGCGGCACGACGTAGACCAGGGCCGTGATCCACAGCACCGTTTCGTTCAGCCAGCGGCTCCTGAACGCCGATCCGTGCGCGCACTCGTGCAGTGGCGAGAACAGAAAGCCGGTGACCACCGCCTGGAACGCGAATACAGGCCAGAACAGCGGTCCGGGAAAGGTCGTCCAGCAAAGCCAGCCGCCGAGGCCGATCGCGGTGTAGTGGCCCAGAAAGTATGCGAGCCCGTGCATGTTCGTCCGGCGGGACAGTCGCTCCAGCACGGCTCTGTCGAGCAGCCCGGACGGGCGCCGCGAGACCGCGGCGGATGCCGGCCGCTCGCCGGGACCCTCGCTCGCGCCCAAGCCGAGCTCCGCATCGCCGATCAGTTGCTCACCGGACATGGCTCCGATGTCCCCGGTCTCCATTCGACGTTGAACGGCTCGCCCCGATTCCCCGCGGGCACGGAGCTTGGCGGTGACCGCCCCGGCGGCGGTGACCGTCCCGACCCGATTCCCCGCGGGCACGGAGCCTGGTCAGGCTATCACCGATGATGCGGCCGATCAGCCGGCAATCCTCGACGCTGAAGGCAAGCGGGATCCTGATTGTGTTTCCCTGGTCTTCGGGGGCGGGCCGTGCGGCCGATGATTGTCTGCGCTGCCCCGGGATTCTCGCACGGAGCAAGCCCGTACCTCGCGACTCCGCGCGTTGACCTTCACCCCGCGAACCCGGTTGATCGACAATGCCATGGCCGATCCGGGACGCATTCCCGGCCGCGCTGCGGATCGGACCGGTGAAACCACGCCCGTGCGGCGCACGGGGAGTGACAGGAGGGAGTCATGCCTCAATCCCGGATCCATCTCCACGTCGAGAATCTGAGCGCACTCGGCCCGGTGTTCGAAGCCGGCCGCAGGCGCGTGCGCGAGGCGCTGGCGCGACGCCCGGCGCTCCGCGGCAAGGTACGAACCTCGATCGGCTACGACGGCGACGTGCTCAAGAAACGCCTGAAGACCGCGGACGTGGTCTTCGCGTGGGACATCCCGCGCCACGATCTTGCGCGGCGGGCGCCGCGGCTCAAGTGGATGCACGCGCACGGCGCCGGCGTGAACCACCTGATGCCGCTCGATTGGCTGCCGCCCGGCGCAGCGCTCACCAACAGCCGGGGGATCCATGGCCGCCGCGCGACGGAGTACGCGGCGATGGCGATCCTCATGCTCAACAACCGTGTGCCCGAGATGGTCACCAACCAGCGCAGGGGCCGGTGGCGGCAATGCTTCAACAGCAACGTCGGCGGCAAGACGTTGCTGATCGTCGGCGTCGGGCACATCGGCGGCGCGGTCGCGAAGTGGGCGAAGGGAATGGACATGCACGTCATCGGGGTGCGCCGCAGCGGCAGGCGGCATCGCTACGCCGACGAGATGCATACCCCGGGCGCGCTCGCGGAGCTCCTGCCGCGCGCGGACTTCGTCCTGATGAGCGCGCCGCATACGGACGAGAGCCACCACATGATCGGCGCCAGGGAACTTGCACTCATGAAGAAGGGCGCAGGGCTGGTGAACTACAGCCGCGCGAACTGCGTCGACTACGATGCGCTGATCGGCAGGCTGGAGCGCGGGGAGATGAGCGCGGTGCTCGACGTGTTCGACCCGGAACCGCTGCCGGCGCGCTCGCCGCTGTGGGAGGCGCCCAACGTCATCATCACCCCCCACTGCTCCTCGGACGACTCCGGCTACTACACGCCGCGAACCCTGGACCTGGTCTTCGAGAACGTCGAGCGCTACCTCGCCGGCAGGCCGCTCAGGAACCGGGTGCGGCCGGAGCTTCGGTACTGAGCGAATGGAGCGGCTCGACCATGTACCGGCGGTGTGAAGTCGTTACGGATCAGCCGGCTTGAAAAGGGGGGGCAACGCCATCGTCCCCGCGCAGGCTTCCTCCCCGCATCACGGAATTCTCCGGGGTTCCTCCCGGCTCTCGTTGTCCAGGCGCTGAATGCGATCGACGTCATTCGGTTGATTCGTGGGACATCGGTGATTCCAGCTCCAGCCCCTGCCTCATCCGGCCTCCATCCGCAGCGCGTCGAGCAGCGCGCCGGTATGCTCCGGGCGGCCGACCGAAACGCGAATGCAGTTCGAAAGCCCGGGCTTGTCGTAATGCCGGACGAGGATCCCGCGATGTTCGAGTGCGAGCTTGAGGTCGCGGGCATCCCGTCCGAGAATCCGGCACAGGATGAAGTTCGCCTGCGAGCCGGGGACCGTCTCGATCCCCTCGAATGGTTCGAGCAGCGCATACAGCCGCGACCGTTCCGCCTTGAGCTTTTCGATCACCGCTTCGATCCGGTCGGCGTGGCGCAGGCTCGCGATGCCCGCCACGCTCGCCGCGGCGTTGACGTTGTAGGGTTGCTTGAACTTCCACAGCTCGTGCATCAGCCATCGCGGGAAGACCCCGTAGCCGAGCCTGAGCCCCGCGATGCCCGCCGCCTTGCTGAACGTGCGCAGCACCACGAGGTTGTCGCGGTCGAGCACTCGGGAGGCCCGGCTCGGGTGATCGGCGAACTCGACGTATGCCTCGTCCAGCACCACCACCACCGGCAGCGAGAGCAACCGATCGAGCGCGTGGTCGTCGAGCCAGTTGCCGGACGGATTGTTGGGTGAGGTGAGGAACAGGAGCTTCGGGCGATGGGCCTCGACCGCGGCGGCGATCGCCTCGACGTTCACGGAGAAGTCGTCGCCTCGGGCAACTTCGACGACCCCCGCGCCCGCGAGCTTCGCGTCGAAGCTGTACATCCCGAACGTGGGCGGGGTGTCGATCACCTCGTCCCCGGGCGCGAGGAACAGCCGGCACAGATAGTCGAGCAGCTCGTCGGCGCCCTGCCCCGGGAGGATGTGGGCGGCGGGAACCCCGATGAACGTGCTCAGCGCCTCCCGCAGCACGGACTGCCGGGGGTCCGGATAGATATGGAAGTGCGGGTAACGCGCGAGGGCTTCGACTGCCGCCGGGAGCGGGCCGTAGGGGTTCTCGTTCGCATCGAGCTTGACGATGCCCTCGACGGGGATCCCGAGCCGGGTGCTCAGCACCTCGAACGGTTCGATCGGCGCGTACTCCTCCAGATCCGCCAAGTGCGGGTTGAGCAGCGCGCGGTACGGCGGCGGGCGCATCGGTGGCCGGGAAGCGGGACGGTCGTCGGGGACGGGGCGGGTAGCATAGTCGTGGCGGCGCAGGTGCGCATCCGCGAAGTACGGATTCCGGATTCAGGGTCAACCAGCGGTCGTAGCGCCACGTGTGCATCCGCGTCCGGGTCTCCGGCGGCGCCGGGACCGCGCCCGGTGTCGCGGCGGCGCGGATGCATCCACGCGAGCCCCCGGGCGTTCGAACGCCCGGACCCGGCAACGGGCAACTCCGCGCCACGGGCGCGGTCGTCCGCAGGCTCCCGAGCCGGACCGAACCGGGGTTCGCGGCCTCCGGGCTCTCGTGGTAGGTTCCGGCACGAAGAAAGGGGCCGCGCCGGCGGCCGCCGCGATGCACGGGCTCCAGGGAGGATCCCGATGATCACCAAGTTCTCGTCACTCTACGCGGGCCACGTCGATCTGGGCGACATGGGCCAGGATGCGACTCCGGCGAACGAGCGCCGTTACCCGAACGAGCACCTCATGACGGTGTTCTCGAAGACCGAGGCGATCGCGAGGACCATGGACCGGCTCGGCTTCGACACGCTCTGGCTCGCCGAGCACCACTTCCAGCACGAAGGCTACGAGTGCATCCCCAACATCCTGATGGTGGCGGTGCATCTCGCGCACGTGACCGAGCGGCTGCGAATCGGCTGCGGCTTCAACATCTGCCCGATGTGGCATCCGCTGCGTCTGGCCGAGGACTACGCCACCGCCGACGTCCTCACCAACGGCCGGGTGATCTTCGGGGTCGGGCGCGGCTACCACACACGGGAGGTCGAGACCCTCGGCGGCATCATGATGGACCAGGACCTCAACCGCGAGATGTTCGAGGAGCAGGTCGACGTCATCTTCAAGGCGTTCAACAACGAGAGCTTCTCGCACTGCGGCAGGCACTACACCATTCCTCCGAAGCTCCCGTACCGCGGCTACGAGCTGGAGGAGCTCACGCTGGTGCCGCGCCCGAAGCACCTGCCGGTGGAATGCTGGCAACCCATCGTCAGCGCGAATCCGCGCGGACTCGATTTCATGGTCAGGCACGGGATCAGGGGCATCGTCGGGGGCGGCTCCGCGTTGCTCGGCGAGGGGCCGGTGGTCGGCTACCGCGATGCACTGGCCCGCGCGGGCATCGACGCGGAGCTCGGCGAGGGGATCTGCGTGGGCGTCAACTTCCATCTCGCCGACAGCAGGGAGCAGGCGGTGCGCGAAGCGACGCCCTACTACGAAGAGCACGCGAAGATGTTCGCGCCGCTGGGTTTCTTCCGCGGGCTGACCGACGAGCAGGCCGCGGCGGTCGCGCAACGCGGCGGCTGGGCTGACGTCGGCTTCCCGACCATCGACCGGCAGATGCAGTCCCGCTCGTGGTTCTGCGGCGCCGCCGAAGAGATGATCGCCTATCTCCAGGCACTCCAGGAACAGTTCCCGGGGCTCGAAACGGTCAACGTGCAGTCGAGCATGGGCACACCCGAATCGGTGATGCTGGAGCAACTGGAGCGGTTCGCGGCGGAGGTGATGCCGGCGTTCCGGCCCGCGCCGGCCGAGAGCGCGGCGGCGTAGGGCGACCCGCGACTACGCGCGGGGACAAGGAAGCCCGCGAGATTCGGCGCAGGGCGCCTCATCGAGCAGGCTGGCGCATCCTCCGGCACGGCTTTAGACTTTGCCGCCCGGTCCGATCGCCGGGTATGGCCCACAAGCCAATCCATCTGCAAACCGCAGCCTGCCTGCGCTGCGTGAAGATCTTCAAAGGAGGTCGCGCCCATGTCCGCGGTACTCAACTCCCCCCTGCCCAACTCCCCCCATGCTCGCGACGTCGCATCGCTCATGCACGGGATGACCAACCTCGTCCGCCACGAGAATGAAGGGCCGCTCATCCTCGAGGAGGGCCATGGGGTGTACGTCAAGGACCTCGAGGGCAACGAGTACATCGAGGGCATGGCGGGCCTGTGGTGTACGGCGCTGGGGTTCGACAACGAGCGCCTGATCCAGGCCGCGATCGCACAGATGCGGAAACTGCCGACCTACCACACCTTCTTCCAGCGCTCGAACATGCCCGCCATCGATCTCGCCGAGCGGTTGCTCGCGACGGCGCCGGTACCGATGGCGCGGGTGTGGTTCGCGAACTCGGGCTCCGAGGCGAACGACCACATGGTCAAGTTCGTCTGGTACTACAACAACGCCCGCGGCAGGCCGGAGAAGAAGAAGATCATCGCCCGCGAGCACGGCTACCACGGCATCGCGGTGTCGTCGGGGTCGCTCACCGGCCTGCCCGCGATGCACAAGGGCTTCGACCTGCCGATCCCGAACATCCTCCATACCGGCAGCCAGCACTATTACCGCGACGCCCATCCCGGCGAGAGCGAGGAAGCATTCGCGAGCCGGCGCGCGGAGGAGCTGGAGCAGCTCATCCTCGCCGAGGGTCCGGACACCGTGGCCGCCTTCGTCGCCGAGCCGGTCATGGGGGCGGGCGGCGCGGTCATCCCGCCGAAGACCTACTTCGAGAAGATCCAGGCAGTGCTTGCCAAGTACGACGTGCTGATGGTCGCCGACGAGGTCATCACCGGCTTCTTCCGCACCGGCCGCCGCTTCGCGTGCGAGACGTTCGGGATCCGGCCCGACATCCTGGTCGTCGCCAAGCAGCTCTCGTCCGCATATCTGCCGATCTCGGCGGTCATCCTGAACGAGAAGGTCTACGGGCCGATCCGGGAGCTCTCCGGCAAGAACGGCATCCTCGGCACCGGCTTCACCTACTCGGGACATCCGGTGCCCGCCGCGGTGGCGCTGGAGACGCTGAAGATCTACGACGAGATGGACATCGGCGCCCATGTGCGCAAGGTCTCGAAGCACGCACAGGAGCGGCTCGCGGGGCTCGGGGATCACCCGATCGTCGGCGATGCGTCCGGGGTGGGGCTCGTGGGCTCGGTCGAGCTCGTCAAGGACAAGGAGACGAAGGAGAGCTTCGACCTGTCCTTCGCCGCATGGACGACCGATGCCTGCACCCGGCGCGGGGTGCTCCTGCGAGCCTGCACCGGGGGCGGGATCCGCATCGCGTTCTGCCCGCCGCTGATCATCGAGGAGCACGAGATCGACATGCTCTTCGACCGCTGGGAGCTGGCGCTCGACGACATGCTCACGCACGCGCGCGGCGAAGGCTGGATGTAGGGGCCTTGGTGCCGCTCGGTCTCGTATCCGCCCGCTTTCGCGCCGGACGGGAGAAGGGGCACTCCGGGTCGTCGACGACCGGACCATGTCCCCGACCGCCACCGCCGATGTGGCGCACGTCGTCCTGCGGATGCTGGCGGAAGGGTGTGCGCCGGGAACTATCACGTGGTCAGCGGCGGGCCGGTGTACATCTGGCGCCGGCGCCGAAAGCCGGCAGGGAGAATCGGCCGGGTGTTCGTCGCTCGGACATTGGAAAGCCCTTCGATCAGCGGCTTGGTTGCCGACCGGGAACAGAAACCAGACAAAGCAGCCCGATGACCGTCAGCGGCACCCACAGCGCGTGGATGCTCAGCGCGAGGGCTGCTGCGACTTCCGGGGCGGCACCGTACACGGTGAGGCCCAAGGCGGCAAAGTAATCGACTGTACCGATGTAGCCGGGCGCATTCGGGATAGCCGTCGCGAGCGAACCGGCCGCGAGCGACAGCCACGGACCGAACACCGCGACACCGGCTTCGATCGACGCCGCCATGATGACGAACGCCGTGCCTTCGCACCCCCAGACGATGATCGACAATCCGAGAAGCGCAAGGGCTCTCGGTACGGAACGCACCAGGGCGAGCGCCAAGGCAATCGCTCTTCCGATTACCGCCCTTGGTGGTGCGGGTAGCCATGATGACATCATCTCGCTTGTGAAGCGATTCGGTGTAATTGGCGCTGGTGCGGGGAGCCTGTTCGTCTTCAAAGGGAAGTATAAGGTGGCCGCGGTTCGCGGTGAGAAGACCCTCGCGGAACTGGCTCAACACTATGACGTACACCCGAACCGGATTCAGGACTGGCGAGGCCGCTTGGTGGGCAGCGCCGAGCGCCTGTTCGAACGCAGGGCCGGGCGAGACAACGACACCGAGCACCAAGTCAAGGAGCTGCACGCCGAGATCGGACAGTTGACGATGGAACGGGATTTTTTGTCCGGCAAGCTCGACCATCGAGCCGCACGCGGCGCAAGGCCATGATCGAGCGGGGTCACTCATTGGCGGTGACGCACCAGTGCGAGCTGCTGGCGCTGTCGCGTTCGAGCGTATACCACCAGCCGGCGCCGGTCTCGGAACAGGACCTGGAGGCCATGCGCCGGCTCGACGAGGCGCACCTTCAGCCCCCGTTCTACGGGAGCCAATGCCGAGCGCCGCCTTCGGGGCCTGGGTCGCAGGACACCCGACGCGGTGTATGCCGACAGCGGCTCATGGCTCAAGGCAGCGTGAAGCTGGCGAACCAACAGGGGCGGAGGACACTTGTCGGACTGTCCAACAACCGGGGTCCACTTCTCAACACCGGACACCCCTTCGCCGTAGCTGCCTCCACCGACCGTCCAATTCAATCATCTGCGTCCCACTCGAATCGATCCCGACATCGCCCACGGGCTGGGTCACCCTCACCCGTTCAGGCTCATTTCCGTATGGGATTAGACTGTAGCGTGGCGACGAGTGCGCCGGCGGGGGTCATGGCGCGTCTGCCGCGGAGGATCGCGCGCAGATCGGCGAGGGTACGGTCGAAGTCGTCGTTGACCACGATGTGGTCGAACTCGTCACAGTGCCCGATGTCCGCGCGGGCGTCGCGCATCCGGCGCTCGATGGCCTGGGCGGAATCCTGCCCCCGCCCGACGAGCCGGGACCGCAGCGCCTCGATCGACGGCGGGAGGATGAAGACGGACACCGCCTCGGGGCAGGCCTCGCGCACCAGGCGCGCGCCCTGCCAGTCGATGTCGAGGACGACGTCCCGCCCCCGCGCGAGCCCCGCCCGGAGCGCGGCGCGCGAGGTCCCGTAGTACCGGTCGAAGACCCGGGCGTGTTCGAGGAATTCGCCGGCGGCCACCATCGCCTCGAACTCGCGCCGGCCGACGAAGTGGTAGTGGACGCCGTCCACTTCGCCGGGGCGCGGGCTCCGCGTGGTATGCGAGACGCAGAGCGCGACGCGCGGGTCGGCTTCGGCCAGCGCGCGCGCGAGGCTGGACTTCCCGGCCCCCGAGGGCGCGCTCAGCACCAGTACCCGCGATTCCCGCCGTGCGGCCGGATCTTCTGCCCGCGACGGCGCCCGCGGCCCATGCCGTGCGGCCGGACCCTCTCCCCGCGTCATTCGACGTTCTGGATCTGCTCGCGCATCTGCTCGATGAGGACCTTCAAGTCCACCGACGCACGCGAGGTCACGATGGACGCGGACTTGGCCCCGAGCGTATTCGCCTCCCGGTTCAGCTCCTGCATCAGGAAGTCGAGGCGCCGGCCCACCGGTCCGGGCTCATCGAGGGTCGCCCGGACCTCCTCGACGTGCGCTTCGAGCCGGTCGAGCTCCTCCGCCACGTCCATGCGTTGCGCGATGAGGGCGATCTCCTGTTCGACGCGGCCCTCGTCGAGGCTCGGGCCGGGGTCGGCGAGGCGCGCCCTCATGCGCTCGCCGAACGACTGCACGATGGCGGGCAGCATCCCGCGCAGGCGGGGCACCTCCGCCGCCAGCGCGTCGAGCCGTTCCCGGATCACCGCTCCGATACGCCCGCCCTCGCGCTCGCGCATCCCGACGAGGTCGTCGAGGGCGCGGTCGAGCAGTTCCAGCGCGGCGTGCCCGGCGCGCTCGGGGTCCGGCGCCGGGGCCTGCACCACCCCGGGCCAGCGCAGGACGTCAACGGGATTGACCGGCGCCGGCGCGGGCAGCAGCTCGGCGACCGCGCGCGCGGCGTGCGCGACGCGGGCTGCGAGGTCGTGGTCGATCGGGAGCCCGCCGGACGAGTCGAGACCGGGGAGTGCCCGCAGCGTGCAATCGACCTTCCCCCGTCCGAGACGCGCGCCGACCCGTTCACGGACCTTCGGGTCGAGCCCCCGGAGGTCCTCGGGCAGGCGCACGTTCACGTCGAGGTAGCGGTTGTTGACGGAGCGGATCTCCCACTCGACGCCGCCCCGGTCACCGCGTGATTCGACGTGGGCAAATGCGGTCATGCTGCGCAGCATGTTCGGCTCCGGTGAGCGGCGACCGCTGGTGCGGTCGCTTGGCGATTCCGCGTAGCGGAATCGCGGGCGCCCCGTCCAGCGCCGCAGACGGGCGAAGAACAGTCTTGTTCAATGCGCGGACCGGGGCGATACGGCACCCCGGAAACGCGGGCGTCGATGTTAATCGCAATCCACGACACATGCGATTTCCAGCATGGAGCGCAATTCGAGATGACGACACGGAATATCCGGTTGCATCGCCGGAGAGGCAGGATGCCTCTGTGCCGCGCAAGACGAGCACTGCATGCGCGGGGGGCAACACCGGGAAGTCCGGTCAATCCGCATATACCCTTCGCTATACTTCGCGCCCCCGAAGCACCGAGACCCGCCGATGCGCCCAAGTGGCAGGACTGCCGACGAGTTGCGCGAGATCACCATCACGCGCCATTACACCCGCCATGCCGAAGGCTCCGCGCTGGTGGAGTTCGGCGATACGCGCGTGCTGTGCAACGCGACCATCGAGGATCGGGTGCCCCCCTGGATCAAGGGCCGGGGCCGGGGCTGGGTGACCGCCGAGTACGGCATGCTCCCGCGCTCGACCGGCCAACGCTCCCCGCGCGAGGCGGCGCGGGGGCGCCAGGGCGGCCGGACCCTGGAGATCCAGCGCCTCATCGGCCGCTCGCTACGGGCGGTGGTGGACATGGTGGCGCTCGGCGAACGCACGATCATCGTCGATTGCGACGTCATCCAGGCGGACGGCGGGACCCGGACCGCCGCGATCACCGGCGGGTACGTCGCCCTCGCCGACGCCGCCTCGCGCGTGCGCAGACACGGCCGGGCCGGGCGCGATCCGATCCACGGGGCGGTCGCGGCGGTGTCCGTCGGCATCTACCGCGGCGAGGTGGTGCTGGACCTCGACTACGCCGAGGACTCCGAGGCGGAGACCGACATGAACGTGGTGATGAACGACGCCGGGGGATTCATCGAGATCCAGGGCACGGCGGAGGGCCACGCATTCAGGCGCGCGGAGCTCGACACCATGCTGGATCTCGCGCGCGACGGCGTCGCCTCCCTCATCGAGGCGCAACGCGCTGCCCTCGCCGGCTCGTGAAGCCCGTGCGGCATCCCGGACTAAAAGCCGTCTTCGCAGGCCCGGACTCCGGCGAGCCCGCCAGGCCGAGCGTGCGGCCCTCGCCCTCTCCGGTTCGTGAGCCCGCTACGGCACTCCACTGATCGTGAAGCTCGTCCTCGCAAGCTCGAATCCCGGCAAGCTCGCCGAGCTGAGGGCGCGGCTCGAACCGGCCGGCCTGCACGTCGTCCCGCAGGATGCGTTCGGGGTCGAGCCGCCGGAGGAGACCGGGCTCACGTTCGTCGAGAATGCGCTGATCAAGGCGCGGGCCGCGTGCGTGGCGACCGGGTTGCCGGCGCTTGCCGACGACTCGGGGATTGTGGTCGATGCGCTGGCAGGCGCTCCGGGAGTGCGTTCGGCGCGCTACGCCGGCCCCGGTGCGAGCGACGTCGACAACGTCGCCAGGCTGATCGAAGCGCTGCGGGGTGTCGCCCCCGCGGAACGCGGCGCCGCGTTCGTCTGCGTGATCGTCTGCCTCCGCCATGCGCGTGACCCGTGCCCGATCGTGTGCGGAGGGGTCTGGGAGGGGCGGGTCCTCGATGCACCGAAAGGCGACGGCGGCTTCGGCTACGACCCCGTGTTCTTCGTCGAGGCGCTCGGCCGGACCGCGGCGGAGCTCTCGTTCGCGGAGAAGAACGCGGTGAGCCACCGCGGGCAGGCTCTCGCGCAGCTTCTCGAGCGGCTCGCCCGCGACCGAATCGTGGAAGACTTCGGGAATCCTTGAAGAAACGGCGTGCTACGTCCAGCGTGGCGATGGTGCGTTCGCGCTCGAACGAAACGATCAGCGCCGGCGAGAAACCGCCTGCGCGAAACGTTCATCCTTCGACCTCCGCGTCGCCAGGCCCGGCCGCCCGGTCAGGCGTGGATGTCCATGAAGCTCGCCTTGCCGCCCGGAAGCGGCCGCAGCACGTAGTAAATCCGGTCGAGAGCGCCGGCGTTCTTGCGAAGGTGGCTCGCATACGCGGCACGGTCCGGCCAGGGACCTTCCGGCAGCCAGGTCCGGATCGCCCTCCCTGCCCCGGTGGTATGCGACGCCTCGTAGAGGTCGTCCGCGTGCACCGCGGGGGCCATCGGTTCGAGCCGGACGTGGCGGCCTTCGAGCATCCGGCGCGCCGGGACGAGGCCGGAGGGCAGCGGATCGACACACGCCCTGGACAGTGGACGCGGGAACCTCTGTTCTGTTTCCTTGCTTTCGCATCGCCCGGTACAGGTCGCATATTCCTCGAACGGAATCGGGCCGCAACTCTTAGAGATTCCCTCATTTATTACATTATAAATCGTCCGTGATTGATTGATTTATAGATACTCATCTGCACTTGAAGCAAATAATCGATCTCAAGTGAATGCCACGGAGAGATGAAATCGCCCGGTTCGAACGGGATGTCGCGAAGAAAGCCCTGTATTTCAAGCTCGAAAATGAGGGGATGTTCGAGGCCGCAGCTCCTTGCGCCAGGAGACCACCGGGGCGACCGATTCGTCTCCGGGAGTGGCACGTCCCGAGAAGACACGGACGGGAAGCCCGCGGTCTCAGGACACCTCTATCCCCCGCCCGCGTAACCGACCCCCCGCAACGCCCCGGTGATCTCGCCGAGGATCTCGGGATCGTCGATGGTCGCCGGCATCTTCCACTCGTCGCCGTCGGCGATCTTCTGCATCGTCCCGCGCAGGATCTTGCCCGAGCGCGTCTTGGGGAGCCGCGGCACCACCGCCGCGGTCTTGAACGCCGCGACCGGGCCGATCTTCTCGCGCACGAGCTTGACGACCTCGTTGCAGATCTCGTCCGGCGCACGCCCGCAACCCGCGTTCAGGACCAGGAAGCCGAGCGGGAGCTGTCCCTTCAGGGCGTCCGCGACCCCGATCACCGCGCACTCCGCCACGTCGGGGTGGGAGGTGAGCACCTCCTCCATCGCCCCGGTCGAGAGCCGGTGTCCGGCCACGTTGATGACGTCGTCGGTGCGGGTCATCACGAAGACGTAGCCGTCCTCGTCGATGAAGCCGGCGTCGCCGGTCTTGTAGTAGCCGGGGAACTCCACGAGGTAGGCGTCGCGGAAGCGCTGCTCGGCGTTCCACAGGGTGGGCAGGGTGCCCGGGGGCAGCGGCAGCTTCACCACCAGGGCGCCGATCTCGCCGGCCGGCACCGGCGCGCAGTGGTCGTCCACGGCCTGCACGTCCATCCCCGGCGCGGGCATCGAGGGCGAGCCCTCCTTGATCGGCAACGCCTCGATGCCGATGCAGTTCGCGCAGATCGACCAGCCGGTCTCCGTCTGCCACCAGTGGTCGATGACCGGGACCCCGAGCTTCGACTGTGCCCACCGGAGGGTGTCGGGGTCGAGCCGCTCCCCGGCGAGGAACAGCGTGCGGAACCGGCTGAGGTCATAGCGCCCGATCAGCGCCCCCTCCGGGTCCTGCTGCTTGATCGCGCGGAACGCGGTGGGGGCGGTGAACAGCACCGAGACACCGTACTCCGAAAGCACCCGCCAGAACGCGCCAGCGTCCGGGGTGCCGACCGGCTTGCCCTCGTAGACGATGGTGGTGTTGCCGTTGAGCAGCGGCGCGTAGCAGATATAGGAGTGTCCGACGACCCAGCCGACGTCGGACGCCGCCCAGTACACCTCCCCCGGCTCGACGCCGTAGATGTGCTTCATCGTCCACTTGAGCGCGACCGCGTGCCCGCCGTTGTCGCGGACCACACCCTTGGGCTGGCCGGTGGTGCCGGAGGTGTAGAGGATGTAGAGGGGATCGGTGGCGGCGACCGGTACGCAGGGGTGCGGCTCGGCGCCGCGCATGGCCTCGGCCCAGTCGACGTCGCGCCCTTCGACGAGCTCGCAGGGAACCAACCTGTTCCCTTCCCGCCCGCGATTCCGCGCGGTGGAATCGCCAAGCGACCGCGCCGGCGGTCGCCCTTCCCCCTCGCGATTCCGCGCAGCGGAATTGCCAAGCGACCGCGCCGGCGGTCGCCCTTCCTCCCCGCGATTCCGCGCAGCGGAATCGTCAAGCGACCGCACCAGCGGTCGCCCTTCCCGTTGGAGGATGACGCAGGCGCGCGGCTTGTGGGCGGCGAGTTCGATCGCGCCGTCGAGCAGCGGCTTGTACTCGACCACTCGGCCCGGCTCGACCCCGCACGACGCCGAGACGATGGCCACCGGCGTCGCATCGTCGATGCGCATCGCCAGCTCGCTCGAAGCGAAGCCGCCGAACACCACCGAATGCACCGCCCCGAGCCGCGCGCAGGCGAGCATCGCGATAATCGCCTCGGGGACCATGGGCATGTAGACGATGACCCGGTCGCCCCTGCCCACGCCCAGCCCGGCGAGCACGCCGGCGAAGCACGCGACCTCGTCGCGCAGCTCGGCATAGGTGTACCGGCGTCCGGTATCGGTGACGGGGCTGTCGTAGATGAGGGCCGCCTGATCGCCGCGGCCGTTCTCGACGTGGAGGTCGAGCGCGTTGTAGCAGGTGTTGAGCTCCCCGCCGGTGAACCACCGGTAGCTCGGGGGGTTCGAGTCGTCCAGCACGCGCTCCCAGCGCTTCGTCCAGTGGATGGCCTCCGCCGCCTCGGCCCAGAACGATTCCGGGTCCGAGAGCGAGCGCGCGTGGAGTTCGGCGTATCGGCTTGGCATTCGGCTATCCCCCTTCTCGGCTCTTCGGCCGTCGTCTCGATGTTAGCCTGCACCATCGCAGTGCGACAGGCCACCCGCGCCGGGAGCCATGCGGAGGTTGCGGAGAGGCCGGCTCCCCGGCCCGGACGAGATACGAAGCCATCGGGGGCCGGACGGCGCGCATCGTCGGCGCCAGCCTGTCCCGAAGACGGAGATATCCTCAGAACTGCACCTGCCAGATACCGGTGGCCTGCCTGGCCATCCGGTTCTGGCGCTCACGAACCGTGTCCACGGTCCAGACGTCATAGTCTTGTGCGAGCTTGCTGGTGGCCAGGAATTCGCTCGCCTGAAACACGGGCCGCTTTTCGTCGAATCCCGCGTTGCCCAGGTCACGATTCGCCGTCGTTCTCAACAGCGTGAGGTTGCCCAACCGGTACGTGAAAGCGTCCCGCTGCCGATCATCGAACTGTTCCCAACCGGCCCCCGGATTCTCCGGCAACACGTGTTCGATGCCGTACCTCGCGCTCTCGAAATCCAGGCTGCCGCCGGACAGGTGTTCCTCGATCCGGAACAGGATGAAACGCACGATCTTCTTGTTGCGGCTGCTGGTCGTTCGCAACGTCTTGTCCGCAAACGCCGTCCTGAACTCCCCGTCCGACGGGTAAACCGGACGCAGTGCCCCGATCGCTTCGGCCACGCCGGCAATGCGTCCCGCGGAGAGGCGGCGCGCGATGTCGTTGTACAACATCTCCTGCTCGTTGCTTTGACGGCCGCATATCACGTTGTAGCGAAAAGACACCACGATTATCGCCCGAAGGAAGCGCTCGAATCCGGTTCTGTCCTCCTGCTCGAAACGATCGAACGCCGCCAGCAACACGGCCAGCGGCTGGCGCACGTTGAACATCTGCAACTGCGCCAGACTGTCGCGTTCCTGCATCGTCCAGGCATCATTCTCCGGGCTGCGCAACGCCGCGTAGACCCGCGCGTGCCGGTCCATGTCGCGGATCAATGCGAACGCGCCGGCCTTGTCCCTGACTTGACCGCGAATGGTCTTGAACAACTCGAACTTTCGCACGAGCCTGTTGCGTGAATTCCAGAATATGCGAAGGAATTCGGGGAAACTCTCGCTCCCGAGAAACCCGACGATGTCCTCCCAGCGGTTTTCCAGGGTCCTGATTTCCGATTCGTGCGCGCTTTCCCTGGAGATGAGGGAAAACAGGTAATTCTTCAGCAAGTCCGTCGCGGACAGGCGGACGCCACGTGCATTCAGGGTCTCGAACACCGTGAACGCATTCAGTTCGTCGGTCACCGTGATCACGGTAAAGAACAACTTGTCCACCGCGGTATCGACGAAGCGCGCCACCGCCTCGCCGTCATCGCCGCAGTATTCCCTGATCCGTTCCCGGAACCAGGCAAAGGCCCTGCGCAACAGATGTTCCGACGGACTCAAACCCCGCCGCGGCAGCCGCTCCAGGGGCACGAGGTAATTCTGGTAAAAGCCGTCGTCGTGCCGATTCAACGTGAGCTTGGAGCGCGGCACCAGGCTCACCGGATCCAGGTAGCCGATGTAATTCCCGCGCAACTGCCGGGCGCGGCGGAATTGCGGATCTTCGGGGTCTTCCGGCGCCGCCAGATCCGTCAAATGCGATATCGCCGCCAGCATCAACAGGCTCAGCGTCGTCATGCGCTGCTGCCCGTCGATGACGTCGAACTCCCTGTTGTCCGCCGACTGCAGCACGAGGTAGCCCATGTAATGGGCCGGTTCCGGATCCGCGCCGAACAGCCCGACGACGTCCTGCCACAGATCGTCCCACTCGTCGGCGCTCCACGAATAGTCGCGCTGGAAGGACGGCACCCGGTAGCTCAGCCCGTTGCTCATGAGCTGGCGGAACGTGTTGTTGGTCGTGTTGAAGTTCATGTGGAGCACCTGCGGTCACCCGGGTCCTGAATTCATGAGTTCATACATGGTGGCAGTGAACGACGACGATTCGGACCCTGGATTCATTCATGCTGTGCGGGCTGTTTGGCGCGCGGGACGTCACCACAGACGCCTGTCGGTTCGCGCGTCGAATGCCTCGTCGATGGAGATCAGGGCCATGTCCTCCAGGCTCGCCTGGGCCAGCAGAATCCTGTCCCACGGGTCGCCGTGGTCCCAATCGAGGCGCGCCGCATGGACGAGATGCAGGGACGTGAGGCCGAGTTCTTCGAAACCCGACGTCCCGGCCGCTTCGGGCAAGTGCATCGCCGCCGCCGGCAGCCGGCCGCAGCCGGCCTTGAACGCTATCTCGTACAGGCTCGCCGGGCTGTAGAAGACGTCGTTCCCGTCATCGAGGATGAGCGCCCGCGCCTTGCCGGAGAGCTTCGGATCGCCGGTGCACGCCCACAGGAGAGCGTGGCTGTCGAGAAGCAACCGCACGGGACGAAGACGACGCTCAGCGACCCTGGCGCCGGCTGATTCCGAGGGCGTCGGTCTCCTCGCCTTCGAGCGCCGCCTGATCGCGTGGCGACAGCGGCTTCTCCACCGCCTCCGTGAGCGCCGCGAGCTCCTGCGCGCTCAGCATGTCCTTCAGGACCCCCAGCCTGCGCCGGCGCCTGTGCCGCAACGGGACGAGCTTCGCCACCGGTTCCCGCCCCCGGGCGATGACGACTTCCTCGCCCCGCTCGGCGCGACCGACCATTTCCGCGAGACGCGCCCGAAACTCGCTGATGGTGACAGGGGCAGGAGGCGTCCGCCGGGCTTCATCCGGCAACGAGGCATCGGTCATGGCCAATGACTCCGATCGGTCCGATTTCGATTCGGCGGACTCTATGACATGTACATGGCATGTACAAGTCTCGCGGCCATCGTTCGCAAGCCCGTCTGCCGGTGGGAACGCCATGACCAAGCCGCAAGTCATCCTCGACGGCAGTGGCCGCCCGGCCGGTACTTGGATCGGTACCACACGGGCGCTACATTCGCGCCATGCGGAGCAAGCACCGCAAGACCTTGGCGCGTGTCTGCGAAAAGCCGGCGCCGGCGGACATCCGGTGGGCGGACGTCGAAGCCATGCTGCGGGCCTGCGGGGTCGAAGTCGTCGAACGGTCGGGGTCGCGGGTCGGACTGATGAAGGGCGGCGAGAGGATCGTTGTCCACCGGCCACATCCGGCTCCGACCACGGGCCGGGCGACCGTCCGAGACGTTGCAGCGTTCCTGAGAACGGTGGGGATCCAGCCATGATCGAGTACAAGGGATACGTCGCGGCGGTGGAGTTCGACGACTCCGCCGACATCCTGCACGGACGGGTCGTGAACAGCGGGCCGTATCCAATCGCGACGTTCGAGGCGACGGACGCGAAGCAGCTTCGCCGTGAGTTCGAGCGCTCCATCGACGAGTATCTGGCCTGGTGCGAGGAAGACGGCGTCGAACCCAGGAAGCCCTTCTCCGGCAGGCTGAACGTGCGGCTCGGCTCCGAGCTTCATGCGGCCGTCGCGGCGGCAGCGGCGGCAAGGGGGATGAGCATCAATGCCTGGATCGTGCAGGCGCTCCGGGAGACGTCCGGCGCGGCGACACTGCCCGCATGAATGCCTTCGCGGCCTGCGATACTCTGCCGGCGCCGCGTGACCCGTCCCCCGGGGAGCAGGGCCATCGCGCGGGAATGCCTTTGCGACCCTCGATACCCTGCCGATGCCGCAGAGCGGCACGTTGTTTCTCCTGTCCTTTCGCGTTCTGCCGGCTCCAAACCGGTCAACGGACAAATCATAACCACACGCAAGAGGAAGCCGAGTGATGGACTACACCTGTATTCGTACCGAAACGAGGGGCGCGGTCGGCCTGGTGGTGCTCGACCGGCCCAAGGTGCTGAACGCGCTCAACCAGGCGCTGATCGAGGAGCTGGGCGATGCACTCGCCGGCTTCGACGCCGACGACGCCATCGGCGCGATGGTCGTCACCGGCAACGAGAAGGCGTTCGCGGCCGGCGCCGACATCTCGGAGATGGTGGACAAGGACTCGATGGACATGTTCACCGCCCACCATTTCGCGGGGTGGGCGCGCATCGAGGGCGTGCGCAAGCCGGTCATCGCGGCCGTCGCCGGCTACGCGCTCGGGGGCGGCTGCGAGCTGGCGATGGCCTGCGACATCGTCATCGCCGCCGACAACGCCCGCTTCGGGCAGCCGGAGATCAAGCTCGGCGTACCGCCCGGGCTCGGCGGCACCCAGCGCCTGCCGCGCGTGGCCGGCAAGGCGAAGGCGATGGATCTCTGCCTCACCGCGCGCATGATGGACGCGGACGAGGCCGAGCGCAGCGGGCTCGCGAGCCGCGTCGTGCCCCTCGACCGCCTGCTCGACGAGGCGATGGAGGTCGCGCAGGTCATCGCGTCGATGTCGCGTCCCGCGGTGCTGATGGTCAAGGAGGCCATCGACCGGGCGTACGAAACGACGCTCGAATCCGGGCTCGACGCCGAGCGCGGGCTGTTCAACATGGCGTTCTCGACCGCTGACAAGCACGAAGGTATGCGCGCGTTTCTGGAGAAGCGGGCGGCGCGGTGGGAGCACCGCTGAAAGGCAGGCGCGCGTTCCTGGAGAAGCGGGCGACGTAGTGGAAGCCCCGCAGAGCGAGAGGCGTGGAATGCGACCCAGTACGGCGCCGCCCCGGAGTCGCCTTGGCCGCTACGCACGCTGTCGCGCGCGGCCTTGCAGGCCACCGGGAGGCGCATCCCGATGTCAGCAGTTCCCGCTAACGTCCCGATACGCGATGTCACGATGCGATATCGAGCGATTTCCGATGGCCGGAGCGCCTGATCATGACGGATCTTCGGACGTTCTCGCGCTTAGCGGGAATTGTTGTCCCGATGTGTTTGCTTTTGACAAGGTCACGAGTCGCGTCTAGTCTGTCCCGAATTCTGGTCCATTTCTGCGCTCATGAAGACTCTGCCCCTCTCCGAAGTCAAGGCGAAGCTCAGCCGCCTGATCGATGACGTGAACAGCCGGGACGAAGAGGTGGTCATCACCCGCAACGGCACGCCGGTCGCGGTGCTCGTCAGCGCCGACGAGTACGGGTGCTGGCAGGAGACCCTGGCAGTGCGCGCGGACGCGGGCCTGATGCGGGACATCCTGGAGGGCCTGCAGGCGCTGAAAGAAAAACGGAGCAGGCTCTACACGCTTGAAGAGCTGTTCGAGTAGCGGCCGGTGGCGGGATCCGGCCGGGTGTCGCCGCCCCGCCGATTGAGAGTCCCGCACGAGGTCGCGGCACTCGTCCGCGGCCTCCATCCCATGCTCAAGCGCAAGGTCCGAGCCGCGCTCGAAGTGCTGATTCGAGACCCGTATGGCGGCAAGGCGCTCCGCAACGAGCTCCAGGGCCTTCGCAGCTATCGGGTGGGGCGTTTCCGGATCATCTATCGGCTCCGGGAAGACATCGAGGTGGTCGCGTTCGGCCCGCGCGATTCCATCTACGTGGAGACGTACAGGCAGCTTCACGAGCCGCGCGCCCGCTACCAGAGCGGGTCCCGCCGGTCGGGCTTTGCGGGGTCGCGATCCCCGATCGGTCGCCATGCGTGAAGGGGCGGGCAAAATGATGAAGGGTTGCTCGCAACCGGTACCGAAGCGGAAACCGCCGTCTCAATCCGCCGCATCATCATACGCCTCGGGCGGCGGGCAGGCGCAGGCGAGGTGGCGGTCGCCGTAGACGTTGTCGACGCGGGCCACCGGCGGCCAGTACTTGTCCTCCCGCACGCCGGGCAGCGGGAAGAACGCCCGCGCCTTCGAGTAGGGGCGATCCCAGCGCTCCGCGACGAGCAGGTCCGAGGTGTGCGGGGCGTGGGCCAGCGCGCTGTCTTCGTACGCGATCGTGCCCGCCTCGATCTCCGCGATCTCCGCGCGAATCGCCAGCATCGCGTCGCAGAAGCGATCGAGCTCGGCCTTCGATTCGCTCTCCGTCGGCTCGATCATCAGGGTGTCCGGCACCGGGAACGACATCGTCGGGGCATGGAACCCGAAGTCGACGAGCCGCTTCGCGACGTCTTCGACCGTCACCCCGCACGACTCCTTCACCGGGCGCAGGTCGATGATGCACTCGTGCGCCACGTACCCGTTCTCGCCGGTGTACAACACGGGGAAGGTCTCGCCGGTGTAGAGCACCGGGAACGCGCCGCCGAGGCGGGCCGCGACGTAGTTCGCATCGAGGATCGCGACCTCGGTGGCGCGCCGCAGCCCCCGCGCCCCCATCATCGCGATGTACGCCCACGAGATCGGCAGGATCCCCGCCGACCCCCACGGCGCCGCCGACACCGTGCCCACCGTGCCGGACGGATCGGCGGCGGGATTGACCCCGCCGACCACGGGGTGGTCCGGCAGGTACGGTGCGAGGTGGGAGCGCACCCCGATCGGACCCATGCCCGGCCCGCCGCCGCCGTGCGGGATGCAGAACGTCTTGTGCAGGTTGATGTGCGATACGTCGGCCCCGATGCGCGCGGGCCGGCACAGCCCGACCATCGCGTTGAGGTTCGCCCCGTCCATGTACACCTGCCCGCCGTGCTCGTGGACGACGTTGCAGACGTCGATGATGCCCTCCTCGAACACGCCGTGGGTCGAGGGATAGGTGATCATCAGCGCGCCGAGCCGCTCGCGGTGCTCGCGCGCCTTCAGCTCCAGGTCGGCGAGATCGACGTTGCCGCTCGCGTCGCAGGCGACCACCACCACCCGCATCCCGGCCATGATCGCGCTCGCGGGGTTGGTGCCGTGCGCGGACGCGGGGATCAGGCAGACGTCGCGCCCTCCCTCCCCTCTCGACCGGTGATACCGGCGGATGCAGAGCAGCCCCGTGTACTCCCCCTGCGAGCCCGCATTGGGCTGGAGCGACACCGCGTCGAAGCCGGTAATCGCGCACAGCATCCGTTCCAGTCCCGCGCACAGCTCGCGGTATCCCAGCGCCTGATCGGCGGGCACGAAGGGATGCAGCGCCGCGAACCCGGGGAAGGTCACCGGGATCATCTCGGCGGTGGCGTTGAGCTTCATGGTGCAGGAGCCGAGGGGGATCATCGAACGATCGAGGGCCAGGTCCTTCGCCGCGAGCCGCCGGAGATAGCGCAGCATCTCCGTCTCGCTGTGATGCGCGTGGAAGACCGGATGGGTGAGGTACGGGCTCTTTCGCGCGAGTGCGCCGATGACGTCGGGCGCCGCGACGGCCAGCCCCTCGACGTCCACGCTGCTTCCGCCGGCGCCGGTGCCCAGGGCCGCGATGATCCCCCGGACGTCCTCGACCCGAATCGTCTCATCGAGCGACAGGCCGATGTGGTCGCCGTCGGCCAGCCGCACGTTGAACCCCGCGTCGCGCGCCCGCGCAGCCAGCGCCGCGGCCTCGCCGGGGACGCGGACGGTGATGGTGTCGAAATACGACCCGGTCACGACCTCGCGCCCCGCCGCCGCGAGCCCCGCCGCCAGTGCCTTCGCCAACCAGTGCACGCGCCCGGCGATGGCGCGCAGCCGCTCCGGCCCGTGGTACACGGCGTACATCCCCGCCATCACCGCGAGCAGCACCTGGGCGGTGCAGATGTTGGAGGTCGCCTTCTCGCGCCGGATGTGCTGCTCGCGGGTCTGCAATGCCATGCGCAACGCCGGCCGGCCCCGCGCATCCACCGAGACGCCGATGATCCGCCCAGGGGTCTGGCGCTTGTACGCATCGCGGGTGGCGAAGAACGCGGCGTGCGGACCGCCGAACCCCATCGGCACCCCGAAGCGCTGGGCGCTGCCGACCACGACGTCCGCCCCGAACGCCCCCGGCGGCTCGACGAGGCACAGCGCGAGGAGATCGGCGGCGAAGATCGCGAGGCCCTTCGCGGCCTGCACCTGTTCGACGATCGCGGACGGATCGCGCAACGCTCCGCTCGACCCGGGGTACTGGACGAGCACCCCGAACACGTCGCCGTCGAAGGCGTCGCGGCCGAACGCCTCGTACGGGTCACCGGCCACCACGTCGATTCCCAGCGGGGCAGCCCGAGTCCGGACCACTGCGATGGTCTGCGGATGGCAGTCGGCGTCGACGAAGAACCGCGACGACTTCGACTTCGATACGCGCCGCGCCATCGCCATCGCTTCCGCCGCCGCCGTCGCCTCGTCGAGCAGCGAAGCGTTCGCGAGCTCCATCCCGGTGAGGTCCATCACCATCTGCTGGAAGTCGAGCAGGGCTTCCAGCCGGCCCTGGCTTACCTCGGCCTGGTACGGCGTGTAGGCGGTGTACCAGGCCGGGTTCTCCAGCACGTTGCGCAGCACCACCGGCGGGGTGACGGTGCCGTGGTAGCCCATCCCGATCATGGAGACGAGAGGGCGGTTCCGGTCCGCCATCGCGCGCAACGTCTCCACTGCCTCGCGCTCGGTCAGCGGCGGGTCGAGGGCCAGCGGCTCGTCGTCTCGAATGGATGCCGGGATGGTCCGGTCGAGAAGGTCGTCGAGGGTGGAGACGCCGATGGTTTCGAGCATCGCATCGACGTCTTGCGGGGTGGGGCCGATGTGGCGCGATGCGAAGTCATCCCGCATCTCGATCGCATGGAGCAAACCCGGTCCTCGCCCGTTGCCGCGTTGGCCGGGGACCCCGGAGATTCCGCGTCGCGGTGCCGTCAACGGTACACGCACTCAGTCAAGCGATTCGAGCCAGGCCGCATAGGCCGGCTCGTCCATCAGCCCGTCGAGCTCCGAGGCGTCCTTGATCCGGAGCCGGAAGAACCATCCGTCGCCGACCGGATCGGCGTTGACCTGTCCCGGTTCGTCCACCAGCGATTCGTTGACCTCCGTCACCGTGCCGCTGACGGGAAGCTTGAGCTCGCCGGCCGCCTTCACCGACTCGATGACCGCGCCTTCCTCGCCCTGATCGAGCTCCGCACCGACTTCCGGAAGCTCGACGAAGACGAGCTCGCCGAGCTGCTCCTGCGCGTAGTCGGTGATGCCGACAACGGCGACGTCACCATCCTCGATACGGACCCATTCGTGATCTTCGGTGAACCACAAGTCACTCATCGCAAGCCCTCTCCTGTCTCGTTGTGCACAGCCGGGCCACGGTGCCGGTGCATGGGGGATTATCGACGAAATCACCGGGCAGGGCATCCGCACCGTCTCGATCGCGGCCGGTATCGTGGATGAAGGAATCCATGCACCGGCGGGGGTTCGAGGATGGCTGAAACGGCGGGCGTGTTCGCCGGTGAATCCGTAGCCCGCGGGGCGGAGCCCGCGAACCGGGCCGACCGGGCCGCGTGCCGGTCGAGGTCTCGACGCACCGGAACGGCGATGCCGTCACCGGTCGAGGTCTCGACGCACCGGGAACAGCGATCCCCTCACTGGTCGAGGTCTCGGCGCGCCGGGAACGTCGATCCCCTCACTGGCCGGACGTGCCCAACCCCGGTGCGGATCTCATGCTCGACGGTGCGAGGGATTCGAGGCCATCGAGGTGGGCGGCGCATGCGAGCCGGGTGATCCGCCACTCGGCATCGGCCCCGGCATCGGATCCGGCCCCGGACTCGATCTCGGTCACGCAGGCATTCACCCACCGTGCCGCCGCCACGTCGATCCCGGCCACCGCAGTCACATGGTCGCGGGCCAGCGTACGGCACACGAGACCGTGTGACACCACGGCAATCGGCCCGCGCACGCGGGCGGCGGCGGCCCGCACCGCCACCCAGGCATCGCCGACACGGGCCTCGAACGCCGGGGCGCTCTCGCCCCCGGGCGGGACGTAGTCCGGCGCGAAGACGTCGATCTCCAGCGCATCCCAGGCCCGGCCGCGGTGGATGCCGAGATTGCGCTCGCGCAGCAGCGGCTCGATCTCGATCGGGGCGCCGGTAGCGGCGGCGATCACCCGCGCGGTGGCGCGGGCGCGGGCATAGTCGCTCGTCAGGACTCTTTCGACCCCGGCGCCGGCGAGCCGCTTCGCGACCCGTTCGGCCTGCGCGGCGCCGCGCTCGCTGAGCGGCGTGCCGGGGTGCTGGAGGATACGGGAGGCGTTGAGCGGCGTCTCGCCGTGACGCACGAGATAGACTTTCATGCGCCCGGAGCGTAGCAGATCGGCGGGTCCTGCCCGCGGCGGGGGATACCGTCCGGGAGCGCGGGTGCCCGTCCCGCCCGCCGACGACGACACGCCAGCCGCATGGAGGCCCAATGCGCAACGGTTCTCGAACGGCCCGTCACCCGAAAAGCACCCAGGAGGCCGATGCATGAACGACGACACCGATCGCCCGTCCGGTGATCCGGCCACCCTTCACGAGATCGTCGAGCAGGCGCGGCGCCGGCTCTCCGACGGGGTCTGGAACTACCTCGTCGGGGGCGCGGAGTCGGAGACCACGATGCGGCGCAACCGGCAGGCTCTCGACGCGATCGCGTTCCGGCCGCGGGTGCTGCGCGACGTCTCCGGTGTGGACTGCTCCACCACCCTGCTCGGGCGCACGCTCCGCGCCCCGGTGCTGCTCGCCCCCATCGGCTCGTTGCAGGACCTGCACCCGGCCGGCGGCGCGGCGGTCGCCGAGGCCGCGGCCGGCGCGGGTGTCGCGATGATGTCGAGCTCGGCGTCGGCGCCGGGTCTCGAAGCGACGGCCAAGGCCGGCGGCAACGGGCTGAAGATCTTCCAGCTCTACGTCCGGGGCGACGCCGAATGGGTCGACGACCACGTCCGCCGCGCCATCGACGCGGGCTACGACGCGTTCTGCTTCACCGTGGATCTCGACTACTACTCGCGCCGCGAACGCGACATCGCGAAGCGCTTCGTCACCACCGGACGGCGCAACGTGAGCGGCGAGGACCACCAGAAGCGCTTCACCTGGGACGGCGTGAAGCGGGTGCGGGACCGTTTCGACATCCCGCTGGTGCTCAAGGGCATCGCGACCGGCGAGGACGCGGCGCTCGCGGGCGACATGGGCATCGACGTGGTCTACGTCTCCAACCACGGCGGACGCCAGCTCGACCACGGCCGCGGGAGCATCGACGTGTTGCCGGAGGTGGTCGAGGCGGTGGCGGGCCGCGCCGAGGTCCTTGTCGACGGCGGATTCCTGCGCGGCACCGACGTCGTGAAGGCCCTCGCGCTCGGCGCCACCGCGGTCGGGCTGGGCCGGCTGAACGGATTCGGGATCGCGGCCGGCGGCGCATCCGGCATCACCCGCATGCTCGATCTGCTGGAAGGCGAGATCCGCACCTGTCTCGGCTTGCTGGGCGTGAACCGGATCGAGGAGCTCGACGCGAGCTACCTCCACCACGCCGAGCCGGTACGCGGCGGCGGAATGCATAGCGCCTTTCCTCTCCTCGACCAGGATCCCTGGGCGAACGGATGAAACCACTCAGCTCCGCGCGGCCAGGAACTCCACCATGTCGATCTTCGAGATGACGCCGACCACGTGCGCGTTCTCCACCACCATCGCGACGTTCTCGTCGTCGAAGATCTGCTGCACCCTGGCGAGGGAGTCGTCGAGCCCCACCATGCCGTGCATCGGCTTCGCCGCCTGCATGACGTCGCAGTCCGCGGTGCACTCGCCCCTGACCATGCTCTGGAGCAGATCGACCTCGTGGATGATCATCATCGGACTACCGGCGTCGCCCGCATCGCCCGCATGGATCGGCATCTGCGAGATACCGAGGTCCGCCATGCGCCTGGTGACGTCCGCGATGGTCTCGTCCCTGTGCGCGAACTCGACGCGGGCGGGCTTGAGCTCCAGCAGCTCGCGCACCGTGCCCAGGCGCTGCTCCGGGCCGAGAAAGCCCATGTCGCGCATCCACTCGTCGTCGTAGCACTTGCTGAGATAGCGGTCGCCGGAATCCGGGATGATCACCACCACAGTCTTGCCGGGGCCGAGGCGGCGCGCGACGTCCAGCGCACCATGGACCGCGGTGCCGGCGGAGCCGCCGGAGAAGATGCCTTCGCGCCGCGCGAGCCGGCGGGCGGTGAGGAAGGAGTCCTTGTCCGAGACCTCCATCACCTCGTCGATGACCGAGAAGTCCAGGGTCCCCACCATGAAGTCGTGGCCGATCCCTTCCACGCGGTAGATCCCGGGCTTGCGGATCTCGCGCTTGTAGAACGCGTCGTAGTACATGCTGCCGATGGGGTCGGGGCAGGACACGAACAGTTCCCGGCCCGCCTCCGCCGCCTTCTCCTTCAGGTATTTCGCCGCCCCCGAGATCGTGCCGCCGGTGCCGATCCCGCCCACGAAGGCGTCGAGCCGGCCGCCGGTCTGCTCCCAGATCTCCGGGCCGGTGGTCAGGTAGTGGGCCTCGGGGTTGTGCATGTTGTAATACTGATCGGTGTAGAAGCCGCCGCGGGTCTCCGCCGCGATGCGTTTGGCGACCTCCACGTAGCTCTCGGGATGGTCGTGCGGCAGATCGGTGCGGGTGATGATGACCTCCGCGCCGTACGCCTTGAGCATGTCGATCTTCTCCTTGCTCATCTTGTCCGGCATCGTGCACACGCAGCGGTATCCGCGCACCGCCGCGGCCATCGCGAGACCGAGGCCGGTGTTGCCCGACGTGCTCTCGACCAGCGTGGCGCCGGGACCGAGCAGGCCCGCCTCCTCCGCCCGGCGGACCATGTTCCAGGCCATCCGGTCCTTGACGGAGCCCGCGGGGTTGTAGTTCTCGAGCTTGACGAGCACGGTCGCGGCGCGGGAATCGGTCATCCGGTTCAGCTTGACGAGGGGGGTGTCTCCAATGAGATCGAGGATCGTCTCGGCATACTTCATGGCAGGGGCTCTCTCGCGGCGGCCGCCGGGGGCGGCTGATATGCCGGGATATTACCCAATGCCCGCCTGCCATGCGCCCGGACGCCGCCTCCGCGCGGGGGCCATGCGGTGCGTCACGCCGCTGTCGCACCGTGCTGACGGGTCCGCCTGCCATCGTTGGTCGGGACAGTCATCACCGGCGGAGGCCACTCCATCGACAACCTGCTTGCCGTGGCATGGAAGACGCTCCGTCTCAACCAACTGCTCCTGTGCGCGGGCTTCAGCAAGCGTCATGGGGTGCAGGTCTGAAACTGAGCACTCCAAGTGCGCTCGGCTCTGTGTATGCAGGAGCGCAGCATGTCGTGTGGCTACACGTCGGGCCATTCGGTGACACACTGCTGACAAAGTGTCATGCAGATGCCAGAAATTTCGCTAATTCATTGATTCTGAATGTTAGTCTCAGATCAGCACCCGCATCATGGGATTGAAGTCACGGAGACGGTGTTCGTGCTCATGGTGTGGAGATGGCTGAACGTCTCCTCGGTCGCGATATTTTGCCGCAACGCTCTCGGCATGTTCAGCCGGGCCAGGAAGGATGTCCTGCATGATTTCCCGAAACGTGAAGATATCGATTGGCGCAAGCTCGACATGGGTACGGCGAAAGAGGTCTGCAAGCAGCAAGGGCTGAGCACCGGTCGTGTGAAGGCATTAGTCCTGGACGACTCCGTCAAGGCTCGGCGAGGCAAGAGGATGGTGTGCGTTCAAAGCAGAGGCGCCGCCGGTCAAGCGCCCGAACGGCACGGCAGCGGACCGTTTCGAGACGCTTCCCGGTGTCGTACCGGAGACCTCCATGCCCATCCGGCGTCATCGGACGATGGCGGCGATTTTTTCGTTACAATGACAGACGCGCTTCCACCAAGGGGTCGGTTATGAGCACAACACCGACAGATTCCGTTCTGCGCAGACATCATGAGCAGATGCACCGGGCAGCCCGTCTGGCGCCGACGGATTCCGTCCTGCGCCGTCACCACGAGCAGATACGGCAAGCGGCCCATCCGAGCGGCGGCCCGGAGCGCACCCCCGGGCCGGCGGAACCCGCTTCTCCTCCCGGTGGACCGCCACCCGCCAGTGATCCGGTGCCGGCTCCGAAGCCCGCGGTCAGCCACCCGGCGCCGGCTCCGGAACCCGCCACTGATCAGGGCGGTGGTTTTTTCGGTTGGCTCAAGAGATTGTTCGGGGGCTGAAACCGGCCTCCGGACTCTTCGTCGGGTCCAGGCCCACCGTCCGGCACGGGGCGCCGACGCTTCGCGTGCGTTGCGAGGCTGCCCTCGAAGTACCGTCTGTTTCATCCACCGCACCGTAGAATCCACGTGCCCGCTCAAGGTCGCCGACGCTGATGGAAACGCGGTGCGGGATGCTCGGGATTTCGTCTGCCATGCCGGTACTCTCCATGAATTCGCGGGAGATGCCCATCGTAACCGACAGGCGCGCAAGACTAAGGAACCCGTCGTGAATTATTTTCCACATGAGCACTGAGCGCATGAAAAAACTCGCCTCAACGATGGGAAACAACTTGCTGCCCCCGCGAGGCGTTATCGGTCGAGCGAATCGTGAGCACGGAGCAACGACCGAGTTCGAGGCATGTCTCGAGAAGCAAATACATTTGCTTGGGAAAACAATTCTGGCCAGACTCCATAGGCGCCGGTCCGGGAAACGCACCTATCCCCCGGCTCGAACCCTGCGCCTACCTGCGCCACGTGTTCCCCGAACTGCCCAAGGCACAATCACTCGCCGAGGTCGAAGCCCTGCTGCCCACCCGGCTCGACTCCGCTATCCTTACTCGACACTCGCTCCAAGGCCCCCTCATCAATCCGCGTCGATAGCGCCGTTCCCGGAGCGCTTACGCCCCGGTAGTCGTTGAGCGGATAGTGCTGCACGCAGCGGTTGTCCCAGAACGCGAGGGAGCCCGGTGTCCAGCGGGAACCGGCAGGTGAACTCCGACCGTATGCGATGGTTCAGCAGGAAGTCGAACTGCGGCCGGCTTTCTTCTTCACTCATGTCCTCGAACCGGTGCGTGAACGAGGGGCTGGCGTAGAACGTCTTGCAGTGGATCTCGGGATGAGTGGGTCTCGGGATGAGTGTGGGCCACCGGATGACGGGCTTCTTCTTCGCGAGGGCCGTGATCGGTGTACTTCATCCCCCCGGACGCGGCGGTCGCCGCGTCCATGCTGGCGCGGTCGTAGCTCGGCGCCGCACAGTGGACCGCGCGCAGCCGCGAAAACATCGCCTGCATGCCCGGCGAGAGCGACTCCAGGGCGAGATGCACGTTCGTGAACAGCGCTCCTCCGGTGCCCCGGAACAGCAAGCGCTCTGGCGTCCCGCAACAGCGACCATTCCGGCCTTCCCGCAACGGCGAGCGCTCCGGGAGCCGCCGCCGTCCCTCCCGCATATCCCTCCGGCGCGTCAGTCGAACACGATGACGCTGCGCGCGACCTCGCCGGCGGCCAGCGCATCGTAGGCGGTGTTGATCTCTTCGAGCCGGTAGGTGCGGCTGATCATCTCGTCGATCTTCAGCCGCCCGTTCATGTACAGATCCGCGAGCTTCGGCAGATCCACCCACGGCCTTGCCGAGCCGTACCACGAGCCGAGGAGCGCGCGCTCGGTCCGGGGCAGCGACAGGGCGTTGACCTCGAAGGTGTCGGTCTCCGGCGCCATGCCGACCACCACCACGGTGCCGCCGGGCCGGCACATCCCGTATGCCTGCTCGATGGTCCTCGGGTTGCCGATCACCTCGAAGGCGTAGTCCACGCCCCCGCCGGTCATCTCCACCACCCGTGCCACCGCGTCGCCGTTGCCGGCGTTGACCACGTCGGTGGCGCCGAATTCGCGCGCGTATTCGAGCTTGTTGTCGAGCAGATCCACCGCGATGATGCGGTCGGCCCCCGCCAGCACCGCCCCCTGCACCGCGTTCAAGCCGACCCCGCCGCAACCGATCACCACCACGTTGCTCCCGGGCGCCACGCGCGCGGTGTTGGTGACCGCGCCGACTCCGGTCATCACCGAGCAGCCGACGAGGCAGGCCCGGTCGAGCGGCATGTCGGACCGGACCGGCACCGCGCCTGCTTCCGGCACCACCGCGTACTCCGCGAAGCACGCGGTACGGGTCATGTGGTGGACGTCCTGGCCGTTGCGATGCAGGCGCACCGTGCCGTCGTACATGAAGAAGCGCGGGGTCTCGATGCCGTCGCAGAGCACCGGACGCCCCACCACGCAGTAGTGGCAGTGGCCACAGTTGGGGCGGAAGTTGAGGATCACGTGATCCCCGGGCTTCACCCGCGTGACCCCGGCGCCGACCTTCTCCACCACCCCGGCGCCTTCGTGCCCGAGCACCATCGGCAGGGGCATCGTCCACTCCCCCTTCATCACGTGGTAGTCGGAGTAGCACACGCCGGCCGCGACGATGCGCACCAGCACTTCGCCGTCCTTCGGATCGTCGAGTTCCAGGGTCTCGATCACGAGGGGTTCGTTGGGCTCGTAGAGCACCGCTGCCGTCATTTCCATGGATCAGTCTCCGTTTCGTGTCCTGGTCCCGTCTCCGTGAAGTCCTGGGAGACGAGACAAGGAACAGTTCGTGGCTTGTGGATTCCGCAGGCAGCGGAAAGGACGGAAGGCACACAATGCCTCGCTCCCCGTCATGTCCGGCGCCGGTCCCCGTCGTTCACGCGAAGTGTCCGCCTTTGCAAGGCATGTCCGCGAAACGCCTGTCCTCCCGAACATACAGGGCAGTGGGGAGGCAGGACTCCGGAACGCCCAGTTCCTGCAACACCGGCCCTGGGTCGGACAACGTGATCACCATCGCCGCGCCAGGCACGGTCACGCCACCGCCGGCAGCCCCGCCAGGGCCATGGCCACCTCGCTCTCGTCGTAGTGCTCGACCGCGAGATTGCCGGCGAAGTAGTCGGTGTACGCCTGCATGTCGAAATGGCCGTGCCCGCAGAGGTTGAACAGGATGGCGCGACTCGCGCCCTCCTCCTTGCACCGCAGCGCCTCGACGATCGCCCCTTTCACCGCATGGTTCGCCTCCGGGGCGGGGATGATGCTCTCGGCGCGGGAGAACAGGACGCCCGCCTCGAAGCACTCGATCTGCGTGTACGCGGTCGGCTCGACCAGATCGAGCTCGACGCAGTGGCTCACCAGCGGCGCCATGCCGTGGTAGCGCAGCCCCCCGGCGTGGAACCCCGAGGGCACGAAGGCCGATCCGAGGGTGTGCATCTTCACCAGCGGCGTGAGATTCGCGGTGTCGCCGAAGTCGTAGGCGTACCGCCCGCGGGTGAGGGACGGGCACGCGGCCGGCTCCACCGCCACCACCCGCACGTCGCGTCCGCCGCGCAGCTTCTCGCCGATGAAGGGGAACGCGATGCCGGAGAAGTTGCTGCCGCCGCCGGTGCAGCCGACGATGACGTCGGGGTAGTCGTCCGCCAGCTCGAACTGCGCCAGCGCCTCGCGCCCGATCACGCTCTGGTGCATCAGCACGTGGTTGAGCACGCTGCCCAGCGAGTACTTCGTGTCCTCGCGGGTGGCCGCGTCCTCCACCGCCTCGCCGATGGCGATGCCCAGGCTCCCGGTGCTGTCGGGATGCTCGGCGAGCACCGCGCGCCCCGCGTTGGTCTCCTCGCTCGGGCTCGCGATGCAGGTCGCGCCGTAGGTCTCCATCATCGCCTTGCGGTAGGGCTTCTGGTCGAAGCTCACCCGCACCATGTACACCTTCACCTCCAGCCCGAAGAGGGCAGCCGCATAGGCGAGCGACGAGCCCCACTGCCCGGCCCCGGTCTCCGTCGCGAGACGCGCGACCCCCGCTTCCTTGTTGTAGAACGCCTGGGCGACCGCGGTGTTGGGCTTGTGGCTGCCGGTGGGGCTCACTCCCTCGTACTTGTAGTAGATGCGCGCGGGCGTATCGAGCGCCTGTTCGAGCCGGCGGGCGCGGTAGAGCGGGGTGGGGCGCCACGCGCGGTAGGCATCGCGCACCGGCGCCGGGATCTCGATCTCGCGCTCGGTGGAGACCTCCTGTCCGATCAGCGCCATCGGGAACAGCGGCGCGAGGTCGTCGGGGCCGACCGGCTGGAGGGTGCCGGGATGCAGCACCGGCGGCGGGGGGCTCGGCAGATCCGCCTGGAGGTTGTACCAGGCGGCGGGAATTGCGTTCTCGTCGAGGAGATACTTCACGGTCTCGGCCATCGCAACGGCTCCGTATCGTTCGGGGCGCCCGATTCTGAACAAGGCGGGGCCGTATCACAATGCACGGGCGGCCGGGTGCCCAGGGTGGTTTCATCCTGACCGGCTCGCGGCCTGGATGCGGACAGACCTGTTTGCGGGCACGGAAGGGGTCGCTCCCCGGAAGCGACGTGTCATGATGGGACACGGGCGTCCCGCCCGGACCGCCGCCGCAACGCCACCCGCCGGCCGCCGAACACGGCCCAACCTGCCTCGAACCGGACCCGTCATGCTGCGCGAGCCTGCAGCGTCCGGACCACCACCCCGCGCCCGTCCTGCCGGCGACCGCTTCCATCCGCGGTGGCCTTGCCATTCCGGTGCGACCTGCAATGCGGGCTGGACAGAGCGCGTAACGGCGATCCGGCGTGCCCGGGCAGGCTCACTTCGTGCCGTGGGACGGAGCCGATCGGCTTCTGCGGCGCAGACCCTGGCCTGCCTGAGCTACGCGGCTGACCGGGAGCGCACCACATTGGCCGTCATGGGATGAAATTGTTGTTCGACCAGAATTTGCCCCCTCGTTTGGTGAGGTCCTTGGCGGATATCTATCCAGACTCCGAACATGTGTTCAATCAGGACCTTGATTGATCTTCTGACCGGGAGATTCGTGAATTCGCACTCGGACACGGATTCACCATCGTCACAAAGGACTCCGACTTTGGAGATTTGGACGCATTGCCGGGGTTTCCGCCAAAAGTCATCTGGATACGTCGAGGTAATTGCTCCGCGAAGGAAGTCGAACGGATTTCAAGGGAGAGGTCGGCATCCATTTTGTCCCATCTTGATGATCCGCAACTGGGCGCCCTTATCCTGGTCTGACCGTAGACAGCGAGGCGTTTTCGTCGGCCAATGCGCTACAGCGTCCACACGGCCACCTTGCGGCCATCGTGTCGGCGCTCGCTTCGAGCCCCAGCCTCTTCGCCTTCGCGCTGCCGCTCGCTTCCACCCGCCTCCCCGTCGCCATGCCGACGTTCTTCGCTACGCCGCCGCTCCTCGCTACGGCGGTCGATCACCACCAGATGCCCTTCTTCCGCCCCGCACTGCTTCATGTACCCCAACGTCTGCTTCACGCCTTCCTCGACCGTCCACGCGAGGCTCTTGCGGGCCGAATCCCGCAACACCTTGCACTCCACCACGAACCGCTCCCACAGGTCCGACGGCTGACCCGCCTCGCGCGGCCACAACACCAGCAGGTCCGTCCGGCCTCGCCCCAACCCGTACTCCCGCTCGATGCGGCCGCCCCCGTTCACCACCCGCTGCAGGTACGACTGCAAGATAAGCTGCGGACCCGCCTCGGGGTAGTCGGAGAAGCGCCCCAGCCAGTGCTCGGAATGTTCGCCGAAGAAGGTGCGGAATGCCGTCAGCAGCTTCGTCATGTTCAAGCCGCCGTCGTCGTCCACGTACCACATCGTCTGCACGTCCAGGCTGTCCTGCAACACGTAGCCCAGCTCCCGCGGCACCACCTCTGCGTAGATCGGGTTCGCGATACGCGGAGGCGAGTCCGGCGCGAGCAACCCCAGGTCGCGGATGTATTCCAGGTCGCGGCCGTCGTGCCGGACCTCCCCGCCGCCCAGGATGGGCTCGACGACCCGCCGCACCCGCGCCTCCTCCAGCTTGTGCGCCAACTGGTCGAGATGCGTGCGCCGCGACAGGATGAGCTCCTCACGGGCGGCGTAGACGTCGTCCACTTCGATGGTCCGCGAGCGGTCCCGCCCCGCCTTGTTGTCGAAGCACGCCCCGGCGCAGAGCGCGTTCACCAGCCACGGCTGGCCTCGGGTCTGCGTCCACACCGAATCCAGCGCCGACGGCGAGAAGCGCTGGCCGGTCTCTTCCGTGTGCTGCGCCATCAGCGTGCGCGTCTCGGCTTCCGTGAAGTCGCTCATGCGCAGCGACTTCGCCGCCACGTTGAAGGGGCTGCCGCCGGCGATGACCTCCCCGGCGCTCGACCGGATGCGGTAGTCGCGGATGTCGCGCACCCCGCACAACACCACGCTCTGCGGGAAGCCTTCCGGGCGCTGCTCGTAGCCGGCGCGGAGCTGGCGCAGTACCGAGAGCAGGGTGTCGCCGACCAGCGAATCGATCTCGTCGACCAGCAGCACCAGCGGCACAGGGTTCGCCACGCACCAGTGCATCAGCACGTGCCGCAAGGCGTCGTTGGGACCCACCTTGGCGAGCATGTCCGGCCAAATGTCGTCAAGGTAGTCGTCGCCCAACAGCAGCGCCCGCGACGCCATCATGCTCAGGATGGCGCGGATGCCCTCGGCTACGTCGTCGCGCGCCACCTGGGCGACCTCGACGTTCACGTTCACGCAGCGGAAGTTGCCGACCTCCCCGCTGTTCAGGAGGTCGCGCAGGGCGATGAGGGCGGAGGTCTTGCCGGTCTGGCGCGGCGCGTGCAGCACGAAGTAGCGCTTGGCCCGAATCAGGGCCAGAAGTTCATCGACATCCATCCGATCCAGCGGCCGGATGGCGTAGTGGTCCTCCGGGCGCACCGGCCCTTCGGTGTTGAAGAAGCGCATGGGTCGATTATGGCACTTGCCGCGTACCGGTGCGCCCGCGGGACGGCACCGATCCGCAGCGTGGAATCGCACTGGCCGGGCGGGGGACGGCAGCGGTTCCCGCCGATGCTCCGGACACGGTCGTGTCGTCGCATTTCGCAGCGCTCCCTGTTGTCCGGGTATCCGGCCGCGGTGGTCCTATGGACGTTTCCGGATCTGGCAACAATCGCCGGGGAGCGGGAATCCATTTGACAGGCCATCCGTGGCGCGGGTGAACGGGCGGCCATCCGTCACCCGATGCAGCGGGCCTCCGCGGCCCATCCGGCCTTCCTCCCCCACGGGCGGGCCCAGGAGACATACCGGCTCCCGGGGGTTGGCTCCGTCGACGAGACGCGCCCGGACCGGAGATTCCCGCCCGCCGCGCTCCACGATGCTCTGAAAGCAGTGGCTGAAAAACAGCGGCGGGCGGGCCGTGCTGGCAACACGGAAACCGACGTTGTTGTTCCGGTTCCCGGTGGTGTTCCTGTTGTAAGCGCCCCGGGAACGGCGCTATTGACGCGGATTGATAAGGGGGCCTTGGAGCGGGTGTCGAGTGAGGGTATCGGAGTCGAGCCGGGTGGGCAGCAGGGCTTCGACCTCGGCGAGTGATTGCGCCTTGGGCAGTTCGGTGAACACGTGGCGCAGGTAGGCGTAGGGTTCGAGTGCGTTGGCCTTGGCGGTTTCGATCAGCGAGTAGAGCCGGGCGCTGGCGTTGGCGCCGGGCACGGTATCGGCGAAGAGCCAGTTGCGTCTTCCGAGGCAGAACGGGCGGATGGCGTTCTCGACGGGGTTGGTGTCGATGCCGTAGCGGCCGTCGTCACAGAAGCGCACCAGCGCGTTCCACTGGTTGTCGAGGTAGCGCATGGCCTTGCCCAGGGGGCCGGAGGGCAGCACCTTGGGCAGGGTGTCGTCGAGCCAGGCGCGCAGGGCGTTGAGCACCGGGACGCTCTCGGCCTGCCGGGCGCGGTGGCGCTGGTCGGGAGGGGTGTCGCGGATGCGGCGCTCGATGGCGTAGAGGGTGCGGATGCGGTGCAGCACGCTCAGGGCACGGCGCG
Source organism: uncultured Gammaproteobacteria bacterium (assembly GCA_958295465.1). GTDB lineage: Bacteria > Pseudomonadota > Gammaproteobacteria > HK1 > HK1 > HK1. The sequence goes on along the minus strand of OY282353.1, from coordinate 2,536,170 downwards.
CCTTCGCGGGTGGGGCCGGAGGCAGCTTGTTCGGATTCAGGCCGAGGCTTTTGAGGGTGTCGGTGAACCCGCGCCGGGCATGGGCCCAGCACGCCAGGTGCACCAGCCCCTGCTCGCGCACCGCCGGGGCATAGCCGCTGTAGCCGTCGGTGTGCAGCGCGCCGGTGAACCCTGCAAGCAAGCGTTTGGGGACGTCGCCGGCGCGGGTGGGGTCGTAGTCGAACAGCACGATGGGCGGTTCGGGGCCGGCGCTCATCTGCGCCCAGAGTTGGGACTTCGATTGCGCGCCCTTGCCGGGTTCTTTGAGCACCTGCACGGTGGTCTCGTCCATCAGCAGGTAGGGGCGGTCGAGCAATTCATCGCGCAGCAGGTTGATGAGAGGGACCACGAGTGCGCCGGCGCGCACCATCCACGTCGCCAGCGTGGTGCGCGAGAGGTCGACCCCGAGACGCTTCAGTTGCTGGTGCTGGCGATACAGCGGCAGCGCATCGGCGTACTTCGCGGTGGCCACGTGGGCGAGCAACCCGGGGCTGGCGAGGCTCCTGGGCAGCGGCTGTGCGGGCATCGGGGCGGTGCGCAGATGCCCCTCGCAGTGCGGGCAGCGATACTTGCCACGGACATGGCGCAGCACCCGCACCTGGGCGGGGATGATGTCGAGCTGCTCGCTGACCACCTCGCCGAAGCGTTCCAGCTCGACCCCGTGATGCGGGCAGGTCCGCTCGTCGTGCGCCAACGGATGCTCGATGTCGATACGCGGTAGGGCGTCAGGCAACGGGGCGCGCTTCGGTGTGGCGCGCCGATGGGCGGCGACCTCGGTGCCCGGGGCGCTCTCGGGCTCCTGCGCCGCGCTGGCCTCGGCCTCGTTGAACAACCCGAGCTGCCCGTCGGGGAGCTTCTCCGAGGACGGTGCGAAGCGCCGGGCCAGCAGCAGGCGCACCTGCGCTTCCAGGTGCTCGATCCTCGCATCGCGCTGTGCGATGGCCGCGTCGCGCTCGGTGAGTGCGGATTCGTAGCGACGCACCAGCGTGTGCAGCGAGCCGATGTCGTGGGGCAGCGCTTGCCCGAGGTTCGACACCGGGGCGGTGACCGGGAGCGTGTTCATGAACCATAGAATAATGAATCGCGACACGTCGCGTGATCAGATGTTCTTATGGTGCGATCAGTGCACCTTATGACCGTCAGTACATTGAGGCGTAGTGCAAGTGCTGATGCGGGCGCATGCGCCACAGGTCGTAGCCGTCGAGCAGGAAGTTCAGTTGTGCCCCGCTGAGGCTGACCACCGCGTCGGCGCGGCGCGGCCAGGCGAAGCGCGCACGTTCCAGGCGCTTTTGCCACAGCACGAATCCGCACCGCTCCCAATACAGAATCCGGCACTGGGTGCGCCGGCGATTGGTGAACACGAACAACTGGGTCGAGAACGGGTCCATCGCCAAGGTGTCCTGCACCAGCGCGGCGAGTCCTGTCATCTGCTTCCTGAAGTCGACCGGCTCGACGCACAGCCACACGTCGATGCCCTCGTTCGGCGGACGAATCATGACAGCCGGCTCGCGCAATCGAGCACCGTGGCGCAGGCCGCGTTCTCGGCGTGGGCGGGGACCTCGACGACGACGCCGTTGGGCAGATGCACCCGAAACGCGGCGCTGCCCGTGGACAGGTGCACCGGCACGAAGGTGGGCGCCGCCGGGGCCGGCTCGGTAAGCACACCACGGCGCTTGAGCGTCGAGTGCGCGTTGTACAGTGCGCTGACCGACAGCCCGTGCTCCTGTGCATAGGCTTTCAGCGTCTGTCGTTGTTCACGACAGGCGCGCAGATGGTCGAGCCAGAATCGGTCGCGCGCCTTGGGACGCGCCCTTGAGTGGGCTCTCGCCTGAGCCATCACTGTCACCCTCCCACAGGACATTGGAGGGTGCACCGTGGCACGAGCCACACAGCTATGGAATTACGTACTTCTCCGGGCGCTTACTTCCTGTTGCGGTTCGCGGAACGCAGGTTCTGCGGTTTGTTGTTCCACGAGCCGCCCCGCGACACCTGGCGTTCAGGGGCCGGCCAGGCTTCCGGACCAGCCCGGCGGCAGCGCCGCCCCATGTCCTGTAAACGGCAGTGGGTGGCGGCAAGAGGCAAAGACGCCAGGAGGCAAGGCTCAATCCAGCGTCCTGGCAACTCGGAAACCGACGAGGTAGAGCCGGAGCCAGGTGGTGTCCCAGCTGCGGTCCGCGGAACGCAGGTACTGCGGAGTGTCGTACCACGAGCCGCCACGCAACACCACGTGTTCACACTCCCCCGACAGCCACGCACTCCCATCCGTCGGCGCTCCCGCATAGCTCCCGTTCCAGCAGTCCTCCACCCACTCCCATACGTTCCCCAATACGTCATGCAGCCCGAACCCGTTCGGGGAGAACGAGCCCACCGGCGCCGTCCGAGCATGACCGTCATTACACCCCGTCCTCCAATCGAAGTCCGTGCTCGCATCCGCCCCGTTCGCATAACGACACTGGCCCGTTTCGCTCTCACCCCAATACCGCGCCGTCACCGTCCCCGCACGCGCCACGTACTCCCACTCCGATTCGCTCAACAACCGATATGCCTGTCCCGTCCTCTCCGACAACCACCTCACATACACCTGCGCATCACCCCAACCCACGTTGATGACCGGACGACGGCCTCGGCCCCAACCATTGTCAGGACGATGCCCACCACATCCGCCCCCCGATACGCACGCATCCCACTCCCCAAACGTCACCTCAAACACCCCCACCGCCAACGGATAGCCAATCCTCACGTCATGTACCGGCTTCTCATCACCCTCACCCCGCTCCGAACCCATCCTGTATGTCCCCGCCGGAATCACCACCAGCTCCGGACACTCCGGGCAATCCCGGAACTTGTGACCGGCGGTCCACGAAGACACCGGCGCAGAGCCGGCAGCCTTCCCAGGAGATGCAGCCGGGGCCGCCCGCTCGACCCCTCCGTCCACCGAGGCTGCGCCATCCGGCGCTCCGGGAGTGATGCTGATGCAGTCCGAAGCATTCCTGTCGCTGGCGGCCAGACTCGGGGCCGCGAAGACGGCGAACGCGCCGGCGAGAACGAGAGTGGTGGTGAGATTACGCTTCATGGTGGTCTCCCGTCGATGTCCCATATCGTGGTGAAGTCGCCTTTTCAACAACACGCGCTGTTGCAGCCGCAGATTGACCCGGCTCGTTACAGCCTGTCTCCCGGCTCCGGCAGAATCGCCGTGCCGAGGTACTACAGGTCTTCGAGGTCTTCATAGCCGCTGGCCAGAACCGTGCCACCGAGGGCTGCCGACATCGCTGCCCAAGGCGGCAGTCCGGGCGCAATCGCGGTGTTGACACCAATCAGGACAAGGCCACCCACGAATTTGCCCGCAGCCCAAACCCACCTCGCCCGTTCCGCCGGATGCCTGTCGCCGACAGGGGAACGACGGCAAAGTGAATCTACGGCATCGCCTGCTCCTTCCGGAGACAGCAGCATTGCTCGCCTCCCCTCAGCGGAGAATAACCCCTCGGATCCGCCGGGGCCGGACCGTTCGCTCCGCTCACGGTGGGCAATCATGCGGTGCAAGGAGAGTGCCCGAGCCGCGGCCGATGAGCCACTGCTTCGGAGGATTTCATCCTCATTTTCCAGGAGTCCAGTGAAACTTTCGCCACGCCACGAATCTTCCGGCAGATCGTACAGACGTTCCTGCAACTCCCCCGGCCTGAAGGACGTGACGACGTGATTGACTGCTTCACGCCCGTCTGCCGTCGTCAGACCACAAGTTGCATCACGCATGGGCCTCAACCCGTCGTCGGTGATGTTCATATAGTTGAAGCAAATTTCGGCCAACTGTCCGGCGAACACATTGAAGGTATCGACGAGAGGGGCAAGCCGTTCCGTCTGTTCCTGCTCCTGCGTCTGAGCCTGAGCCGTTGGTGCGCCGGTTACGACAGCCACGACGGCTACCACAACCAATCCGAACGAGCGTAGAAACGCGTTTGGCAAAATTCGAGTCTCCTTGGCCTGGTTGGACGGATAGCCGGCAACCACACGACGGGCGGTTGGCTCTCGCCCCCAACTGCGCCGGGGCGTGTTTCGACAACAAGGCGGGAAGGGACCGCTCACGGACCATCGAAGCGGACGACGTCTACGCGGCCCGGGAGGAGCTCATCCTCTCGCGGCGGGGGCAGGGCGGATGGAGGCGGACGCGGGGTGGCGGTCTGGACGCTGCAGGGCTTGTGCGCATCGGGCCGCGCGGGCATCGGCACGTGACGATTCGAGGGCCGATGAAGACGAAGGCCGATGCCTGGCCCGTTGCCGGCCGCCGGTGAAGCCGAACGGTGCGACATTACCAACGTGCTGGAGCAACCTGCGGACCGGACGCGCCGACAAGCGCTTGTCTCCCAACCCGCCCCTCCCGATTCGTTCGCCGTCCACTGGGCACTGTCGAGACCTTCGCCGGCCTGGCCGGGCGGGGGGACGGCAGCGGTTCCCGCCGATGTCCCGGGCACGGTCGTGTCATCGCATTTCGCGGCTCTCCCTGCCGTCCGGGCGTCCGGCCGCGGCGGTCCAATGGGCGTTTCCGGGCCTGGCGGCAATCGCCGGGGAGCGGTGATCCATTTGACAGGCCATCCGTGGCGCGGGTGAAAATGCGGCATCGGTGCGCCGGCATCCGCCGGAACCGGTAGCGGGAACACGAGAGGGAACGAATCATGACTGGTAAGCGAACCATGGCCGCCGCCCTCGCGGCGGGATTGCTCGCCGGGACCGCCGGCGCCGCGAACGCACAGTCGAGCATCAAGGTGGGGGTGCTCCTGCCCTTCTCCGGGGTGTTCGGGGGGCTGGGCAAGGACCAGGCCGCCGCGCTGGAGATGGGCTTCGACGACCTGGGCCGCGAGGTCGGGGGGCGCACGATCGAGCTCGTCAAGGCGGATACCGAATCGAAGCCGGCGGCCGGCCTCGCGCAGGTCAAGAAGCTCATCCTGCGCGACAAGGTCGACGTGGTGGTCGGGATCATCTCCTCGGCCGTGGCCGGCGCGGTGCGCGACTACGTCCACGGCTCGAAGACGCCGCTCATCATCACCAACGCCGGGAACGACGCCCTGACCGGGGAGAAGTGCAGCCCCTGGATCGTGCGCACGTCGTTCTCGAACTCGCAGATCAACCGCGACATGGGGCCGTGGATGGCCGGCGAAGGCTACAAGAAGGCGTTCCTCATGGCCTTCGACTACGCGGCCGGGCACCAGATGATGGACGCCTTCAAGGCCGGGTTCACCGGCGCCGGCGGCGTCATCGCCGGCGAAGCGTACCCGCCGCTCGGGGAGACGAAGGACTTCGGCCCCTATCTCGCGAAGGCGAAGGCCGCCGATCCGGACGTGGTCTACGTGTTCTTCGCCGGCGGACCCGCCATCAAGTTCACGAAGGAATGGGCCGCCTTCGGCATGAAGGACGAGGTGCAGCTCGCGGGCGCCGGCTGGCTCAACTCCGCGCTCTACGTGAAGAAGCAGGGCGCCGACGCGGTGGGGACCCTGGGCGCGCTCAACTACTACCCGTCGATCGACACCCCCGAGAACCAGGCGTTCCAGGCGAAGTTCCGGGAGAAGCACGGGCGTGACGCATCCGAGTTCGGGGTCGCCGCGTACGACACCGTCCGCCTCATCGTCGACGCGCTGAAGGCGACGGGCGGAAAGACCGACGACAAGGCGGCGCTCGTCAAGGCCATGCACGACGTGCAGTTCACCGGGCCGCGCGGGCCGTTCCGGATCGATCCGCAGACCAACAACGTGATCCAGAACATCTACGTCGCGCGCATCGAAGAGATGGGCGATTCGGTGGGGGCGGTGATCAAGCACACCTTCCCGAACGTGCAGGACCCCCCGAACGGCTGCACGCTCTGACCGCTTGCATCCTTCCAACCCTCTCCCGCGACGGGAGAGGGCTTCCCGTCCCACCGGCACGGCCCGCGCCATGCTGCTAGAACCCGGATTCCTGATCGTCCAGACCCTGAACGGGTTGCAGCTCTCGATGCTGCTGTTCCTGCTCTCGATCGGGCTGTCGGTGGTGTTCGGGATGATGAACTTCATCAACCTCGCACACGGGACGCTCTACATGGTGGGCGCGTACCTCGCGCTGTCCACGGTGCGGTGGTTCGATTCGTTCTGGGTCGCGCTCGCGCTCGCGCCGCTGGGGGTGGCGCTGATCGGCGCGCTGTTCTACGCGGTGCTGCTCCGGCACATGCAGCGCCAGAGCCCGATGCGCCAGGTGCTGGTGACCTTCGGGCTCATCTTCGTCGGCTTCGACGCGGTACGCATGGTCTGGGGCGTGCTGCCGCATACCATCCCGGTCCCGGAGACGCTGGCGGGCCGCGTGTACGTCCTCGGCGAGGTCTATCCGGCGTACCGGCTGTTCATCATCGCGATCGGCCTCGCGGTGCTCGCGGCGCTCTACGCCGGGCTCGAACGCACCCGGCTCGGGGCCGTCGTCCGGGCCGGGGTCGACGACCGGACCATGGTCGCGGCACTGGGCATCGACGTCGAACGGGCGTTCTTCCTCGTGTTCTGCCTCGGATGCTGGCTCGCGGGGCTCGCGGGAGTGGTCTCCGCCCCGGTGTTCTCGATCTTTCCGGGCATGGACATGTCCATCCTGATCCTCACCCTCATCGTGGTGGTGGTCGGCGGCCCCGGAAGCCTCAAGGGGGCGGTGATCGGCTCGCTGGTGATCGGGATGGTGGACACGTACGGGCAGGTGGTGGCGCCGGAGTTCGCGCGGGTCACCATCTACGCACTGATGGCCGCGGTCCTGCTGGTGCGGCCGCACGGGCTGTTCCCGGTGCGCCGGACCCACTGATCCGACCGCTCCGATGCCCGGCCGCGACCCCTTGCACCTGCCCGCCGCCGCCGCGCTCGTGGTCGCGGCCGGCGCCGCCTGGTACGGCGGCGACTTCTTCCTCCACGAGGTGCTGGCCGAGATCGCGATCTTCGCGATCTTCGCAATGAGCCTCGACCTGCTGGTCGGCTACGCGGGCCTGGTCTCGCTCGGGCACGCGGCGTTCTTCGCCGCCGGGGCCTACGCCACCGCGTCGTTCACGGTGTTCCTGGGCTGGCCGGCGCCGGCCGCCACCGTCGCCGCGGTCGGATGCGCCGCGGCGCTCGCCGCGGTGGCCGGGGTGTTCGCGATCCGGGTCGGCGGGGTGTTCTTCATCATGATCACCCTCGCGCTGGGCCAGATGGTGTACGCGTACTTCTTCAAGGCCCGCGAGTTCGGCGCCGACGACGGCATGGCCGGCATCCCCCGCCCCGACCTCGCGGCGCTGGGGCTCGATGCGGCCGAGCCTCACGTGTTCTCCGCCCTGACGCTGATCGCCGCGGTCGCGGTATGGGTCCTGCTGCTGGTGGTGGTGCGCTCACCGTTCGGCGCGATGCTCGTCGCGATCCACCGCAACGAGAGCCGGGTGCGCGCGCTGGGCTGCCCCGTGCAGCGCTACAAGCTCGCCGCCTTCGTGCTCGCCGGTGCGATCGGGGGGTTCGCGGGCTCGCTCATCGCGCAGCACACCGGCTTCGTCTCGCCGGATCTGGGGTTCTGGACCGTCTCCGGCGAGGTGCTGATCATGGTCATCGTGGGCGGCATGGGCAGCCTGGTCGGCGCCGCGCTGGGCGCGGCGGTGCTGGTGCTGCTCCGCCACGAGCTCTCGGACGGCGCGTTCTGGGAGGCCATCGGGCTTTCCGCGGATCTCGCGAGCTACTGGCAGTTCGTGATGGGGCTGTTCTTCATCGCGGTGGTGCTGCTGGCCGGCGACGGGCTGTACGGCCGGCTCGCCTCGATCGCGCGGCGCGGGCGGCGGCTCCGCCGGCGGGGAGCGTGACCCGGTGAGCGCGCTTGTCCTTGTGGGAACCGTTCTCCATCGTGGCGGTGCTGCCGACCGGCGACAGGCTCTACAGCCGGCTTTCCTCGATCGCGCGGCGCGGGCGGCCGCCCCGCTGGCGGGAGCCCCCGCGAGCGGGCGGTGACGCGATGAGCGCGCCGATCCTCCGGGCCGAGGGCATCACCCATGCGTTCGGCTCCCTCGTGGTCACCGACGCGGTCACCCTCACGCTGGCGCCCGGCGAGCGCCACGGACTCATCGGCCCCAACGGGGCCGGCAAGACCACCCTGTTCAACATCATCGCCGGCGAGATCGTCCCCGAAGCCGGATCGGTGCACCTGGCCGGCGTGAACGTGACCCGCGCCACCCCCGACCGCCGGGCCCGCCTCGGACTCGCCCGCAGCTTCCAGCGCAACAACCTGTTCACGGACCTCACCGTGCGCGAGAACCTCGCCATCGCCTGCGCCATCGCGCACCGGGTCTCCCACGTGGCATGGAAGGCGTTCGCGCGTCACCGCGAGGTCCACGAATCCGCGGAGGCACAGGCCGCCGCCCTCGGCCTCGGGGAGGTCCTCGACACCGTGACCCGGCATCTCTCCTACGGCACCCAGCGCCAGCTCGAGATCGCCCTGGCGCTGGCCCTGGAGCCGAAAATCCTGCTCCTCGACGAGCCCACCGCGGGCATGAGCCCCGAGGAGACCGCGGCGATGCAGGCGATGATCGCGGCGCTGCCCGCCACGCTGACCCTGCTGGTGATCGAGCACGACATGGAGGTGCTGTTCGGCCTCGCGGACCGTATCACCGTCCTCGACTACGGGAAGGTGCTGCTCCAGGGGGAGCCGCGTGAAGTCCGGGACTCCGACGTGGTCAGAAGCCGCTACCTGGGGACGCAGTGAGCGCACCCGAAACGAGTACGCCCGGACAGGAAAGGGCACGGCGACGGCCGGGGGCTCCACCGGGGACGGAAGGAACGCGCACCCGCGGGCAGGGCTGCGGCATGGACGCAAGCCGGCGCCCGAGGACGTGACGAGCGTAATGGGTACGCGGGAACAGGGAGCACCATGGCCCCGGCAGGCGGCTTCACCGGGAGCTGCTGCGGGCACGCCGAGCCTGCTCGCGCTCGACGCGGTGGACGCCTTCTACGACCGGAGCCACGTGCTTCAGGCGCTCTCGATGGAGGTCGAATCCGGTACGGTGGTCGCACTGCTGGGGCGCAACGGCGCCGGCAAGACCACCACCCTGAAGACGGTCATGGGCATCGTGCCGGTGCGCGCCGGGCGCATGCGCTTCGACGGCGCCGACGTCACGGGCCTTCCGACCCATCGCATCGCAAGGCTCGGCATCGCCTACGTGCCCGAAGACCGCGGCATCTTCGCGTCGCTGACGGTGCACGAGCATCTCACCCTGGCGAACGTCCCGGACGGCTGGCCGCTCGGACGGATCTACGAGGCGTTCCCACGCCTCGCCGAGCGCCGCGGCCATCGCGGCACCCAGCTCTCGGGCGGCGAGCAGCAGATGCTCTCCATCGCGAGGGCGCTCACCCTCGCCCCGCGCCTCCTGATCCTCGACGAGCCCACCGAGGGGCTGGCGCCGGTCATCGTGGAGGAGATCGCGGCGATCGCCGGGCGGCTGAAGGCGGAGGGGCTGACCATGCTGCTGGTGGAGCAGAACTATCCGTTCGCGGCGCGGATCGCGGACCGCGTGTACGTGCTCGGCAAGGGACGCATCCGCTGGCACGGTGCACCGGCGGCACTCGACGCGGACGAGGAGGTGAAGCACACGTGGCTCGGGATTTGAGCGCCGGAGGGGGAAGCATCGGAGTCGGACGATGACGGATTTCGCACTGCCGGAACGGATACGGCCCGGCGACAGGCACGTCGGCCGCCGTGTACTGCGCACCGAGAACCGCTCTCTGCTGATCGGCGAGGGCGGGTTCGTCGACGACCTCCCGACCGGACCGGGAACGCTGCACGCCGCGTTTCTCCGCTCGCCCCATCCCCGCGCCGAAATCCTCTCGATCGACGATTCGGAGGCGCGCCGGATCCCCGGCGTGCATGCGGTCGTGACCGGCGAGGACATGGCGCGCGAGACCGATCCCATGATCGCGGGGTTCAGGAACCCCGTCGACTACTACGGCGGCTTCAGCGAGCTGCAACAGGCGTTCCACGAGAACTTCGCCCTGCAGTGCGGCTACTGCACGCCGGGCTTCCTGATGTCGCTGAAGGAGTATCCGGGCAGGAATCCCGCTCCGGGCAGGGAGGAAATCAGAATCGCCCTGAGCGGCAACCTCTGCCGCTGCACCGGCTGCCACGAGATCGTCAACGCGAGCCTCGATGCCGCCAGGGCGCTTCGGGAAAAGGACGAGGCCCCTCCAGGGAAGCGGCAGGCGCGTGCGCCAGCCTGAGCGGGTCTCGAGTCCCGGACGGCCCGCGGCCCGGGCCGCCCTCCGGCATTGCCCGGATTCCCGAGCGAGCGGGACTTCGGCCTTGGCTGCGGCGTGGGACGAAGATCGGCATCCGACGACAAGGTAAGGAGTCAAGCGAATGGCGGCGAGAACCGGCACCGAATATATCAGCGGCCTGCGCGCCGACGGCCGGGAGGTCTGGCTCGGCGCCGAAAGGGTGCGCGACGTCACCGCACATCCGGCCTTCGCCGGCTCGCTCCGCGGGATGGCCGGGTTCTTCGACTGGCAGCACCGCCACGCCGAGGACTGCATCACCGCCGATCCGGGCCTGGATCAGCCGGTCGGCATCGCTCATGTCATTCCCCGCGGTCCGGAGGACCTCGCCCGCCGCCACCGCGGGCTGGAGACGCTGGCCCGCTACAGCGCCGGCATGCTCGGGCGCACCCCCGACTACGTGAGCCTCACCTTCGCGGGATTCGCCGGCCAGCCCAGCGTCTGGTCCGCCAGCGGCAACGCGCGGGGCGCCGGGAATCTCGCCGCCTTCCAGCGCCACGTCGCGGAGAAGGATCTGGCCCTCACCCATACCATCATCCACCCCGTGGTGGACGGCGGGGCCGCCCCCTACGAGGGCGTCAACCGGGAGGTCGCGCTCAGGAAGGTGGGCGAGACCGCCGGCGGGATCGTCGTGCGCGGCGCCCGCATCCTCGCCACGCTGGGCCCCTTCGCCGACGAGCTCGCGGTCTATCCCGGCCAGCCGATCCCGAAGGACGCCGCCGACGTCGCCCTCGCGTTCTCGATCCCCCTGGCCACCCCGGGGCTCAGGATCATCTGCCGCGACCACTACGGCCTCGACGCCGACCCCTTCGACAAGCCCTTCTCCTCCCGCTTCGACGAGCAGGATGCGTTCGTCGTGTTCGACGACGTGGAGGTGCCCCGGCACCGTGTCTTCCTCGACGGCGACCCGGCCACCTACAACGCGGTCATGGCCCGGGGCTGGGTCGGCAACGTCATGCAGCAGACCAGCATCCGGGCGATGGTCAAGCTGGAATTCGCCTACGAGCTCTGCTGCCGCATGGCCGACGCCACCGGCCAGGGCCGCCGGCCGGAGGTCATGCAGATGCTGGGCGAGATCTGGAGCTACGCCGAGCTCACCCGCGCCGCCGTCCGTGCCGCGGAGGCCGATGCCCACGAGTTCGGGGACGGGGTATGGTTCTGCGACGAGGCGCCGTTCAGGGCGCTACGCCCCACCCTGCCGGGATGGATGCCGCGGGTGAACGAGATCATCAAGCGCATCGGCTCGCACAACCTCCTGGCCACGCCCTCGCGGAGCGGGCTCGACGCCCCCGAGCTGCGGCCCTGGCTGGACCGGTACCTGCCGGGCGCCGGAGACACCGGCGCCTCGGAACGGAGCCGCCTGTTCCGGACCGCCTGGGATTTCGCCGGCTCCGCGCTCGGCGCGCGCGCCGAGCTCTACGAGCGTTACTACCTCGCCTCCGCCGCCCGCACCTACACCCTGGCCCACGTCGCCGCCCGCAAGGACCGGGAATGGGACCAGGTGCCGGCGTTCTGGGAGCACCTCGACGCTTCGGGACGAACCTGAGACGGACGTGACGGACTGCGCCCGAATCGCCGGCGTCGGCGTCGATACCCGGCACTGGATCGGCGGGGAGCGGATCGCATCGTCCGGGCGGTTCCCCGTGTTCTCCCCCATCGACGGCGAGCCGCTGGCGGAGGTGAGCGCCGGCTCCGGCCGGGAAGCGGACGCCGCGGTGCGGGCGGCGGGCGAGGCGTTCCCGCGCTGGGCCGCGCTCGGACCGGCCGGACGCCGACCCATCCTCGAGCAGCTTGCCAACGGCATCCTCGCCCGCATCGACGAGCTCTCGGCCGTCGAGACCCGCGACAACGGCTCCCTGCTCATCGGCAACCGGAAGAACGTGATGGCGCGATGCGCACACAACGTCGCGTTCTTCGCCGAGCTTGCGTGCCGGATGGAGGGCGAGGTCATCGCCGGCGACACGGTGGACAACCACGTCCGCTACGAGCCTTCCGGGGTGGCGGCGCTGATCACGCCCTGGAACGCCCCGCTGATGCTGAGCACGTGGAAGGTCGGCCCGGCCCTGGCCGCGGGCAACACCGTGGTGCTCAAGCCCCCCGAGTGGGCGCCGCTCACCTGCTCGATGCTCGCGGACGTCGCCGCCGAGGCGGGCCTTCCGGCGGGGGTGCTCAACGTCCTGCAAGGCACCGGCGGCGAGGCGGGTGCCGCCCTGGCCGCGCATCCGGACCTCGCCCGCATCAGCTTCACCGGCTCCGTCCCGACCGCTCGGCGCATCGGCCGCTCGGCGGCGGAATCCCTGATCCCCGTCAGCTTCGAGCTGGGCGGGAAGTCCCCCTTCATCGTGTTCGCCGACGCGGACCTGGACGCCGCCGCGCGCACCATCGCCCGCCAGTACGTCAACGCGGGACAGGTCTGCCTGGCCGGAACCCGGATCCTGGTCGAGGCGAAGGCCGCGGAGCCGCTGCTCGCGAAGGTCCGGGCGGAGACCGGCACGCTCCCGGTGGGAGACCCCCGGGACCTCGCCACCCGGATCGGTCCCCTGATCCACCCGCGCCAGCACGAGCGGGTGCGGGGCTACGTGGAGCGGGCGCTGGCGCACGGGGCGCGGGTGCTCTTCGGCGGTGGGCCGCATCCCTTCGGCGATCTGTACTACCAACCCACCCTGCTGGAAGGCGCCGCCCCGGGCGACGAGATCTTCGACGAGGAAGTCTTCGGCCCGGTGCTGACCTGGAACACGTTCGGCGACGAGGACGAAGCTGTGACGCTTGCCAACGCCACCCGCTACGGGCTCGCGGCCATGGTGTATACGGGCGATCCGGCCCGGGCCGAACGGATTGCCGCCGCGGTCGTCGCGGGCACGGTGTGGGTGAACTGCTACTTCGTCCGGGATCTGGCCGCCCCCTTCGGCGGCGCCGGCATCTCCGGCATCGGGCGCGAGGGCGGACGATGGAGCTTCGACTTCTTCTGCGACGTGAAGAACGTGGCGGTGCGCCGGGGAAGCTTCGGGGCCGGGCAGGGAGGCGGGCAGTCGCGAGGGTGAGAGCCTGGTCGCCGGTCCGGTGGGAGGTGAACTGCTACGTGCAGGTGGGAGACCGCACGATGGACAGCGCGGTCGTCGCCGGCACGATGGGGATGAACTGCTACTTCGTCCGGGATCCGGGCCGCTCCATTCAGGGCCGCCGGCATCTCCGGTCTCGGACGGATGGGGCAGATCCAGTACAGCACGCAGTTTCAGAGGGAGCGGATCTTACGAAACGCGGGCTTCGGATTGGGTGCGCGGCATCGGAGAAAGCTCGAATACGGTGATCTCGTTCGACGAGCCGAGGCGCATCGTCGGCCCCCACGTCCCAGTGCCGGGGGAGACGTAGAGTACCGTGGCGTCGGCGTCGTAGCGGCCGGCGATGCGGGGGAAGTAGCGCTTCACGATCCGATCGAACGGCACGATCTGCCCCTTGTGGGTATGCCCGCAGAGCATCAGGTCGATGCCCGACCGCGCCGCGTCCTCCAGCCCGTCCGGGCGGTGGTACATGAGGATGGCGAACCGGGTCTCGTCGTGCCCACCGATCCGTTCGAGCACTTGGGCGACCTGGTCCCGCGCCTCGGCGTCGTCGATGCCGACGATGCGCATCGCCCCCCACTCGACCTGGGCATTGCGCAGCACCGTCACCCCGAGCGTTTCGAGACGCGCGCAGACCGTATCGCTCCCGACGTAGCGCTCGTGGTTGCCGATCGTGAAGAACGCGGGGGCGGCCAGCGCGCCGATGGAGTCGAGGGCGTCTTCGGGCAGGCGCATCAGGTCGACCAGGTCGCCGGTCACGAACACCGCATCGGGGTCGAGCGCGTTGACACGGCGCACGATCCGGGGAAGGAAGCCGGCGCCGCACGATCCGACGTGCACGTCACTGATCTGCACGAGCCTCGCGGGGCGGTCGAGCTTCGGCGACGACAACGCGACCCGCCGTACCTCCAGCCGGTGCGCGTTTACGAGGCTCCATACCGCGAGCGGCGTATAAACGGCGACGAGCAGTGTCGCCGCGACGTCGCCGGGCAGCCCGAGCAGGAGCAGCAGGTGGATCGGGACGACGACACAGAGCAGCAGGAAGGCGAGCCCCATCCACAACCAGGTAGCCCTCAGCACCCACCGTGTCAGCGCGTTGCGCCAAGCCTGATGAATGAGCCATCCTGCGTTCGGCCCCACGAGCAGCACGAGCAGCTCGGGGGTCCCCGGACGCCAGCCAGGAAAGAGGAACACCCCCGCCACGACCTGCGCGTAGCCGAAGACGAGGAAGTAGACGGTGACGACGAGGAGGAGGCGGCGCATGGACAGTCGAGTGGCCGCGGGCAGGTAACTGCCCGCGGCCACTCGGCTTCTCGATCCAGACCCCGAATTCCGAGGGAACTTCGGGTTAGTTGATCCAGGCGTTCACCGTGTCCAGGTTCGCCGTCACCCAGTCCTCGGCGACGTCCTGCGGATCTTCCTTGTCGCGGCCGATCTTCAGGATCCATTCGTTGACCACCGCGGGATGCAGCTTGATCTGCGAGAGGAATTTCGCGGCGGCCGGGTTGCGCTGCTCCAGCGACTTCGAATACGCGACGTAGACCATCGCATCCTCGCTCTTGCAGGCGAAGCTCGAAGCTTCCAGCCAGTCTTCCTGGTCCAGCTTCATATCCATGCAACCATCGGTAAACGCCGGCTCATCGATGGGGCTGATGTCGTAGGCCGCGTGGACCCACTCGGGCGTCCAGTAGTAGAAGATAAGCGGTTTGCTGGCGGTATAGGCGGCCTTGAGCTGGGCCTTGAACGTCGCGTCGGAGACGATCTCCGGCTCCCAGAGTTCGGTGAGCCCATAGCTCTTGAACTTGACCTGCCACATCTTGGTGGACTTCCAGCCGGCGTCCCCCGCCCAGTACTCGCCCTTGCCGTTGCCGTCCTTGTCGAACATCGCGGCGATCTCCGGCTTGGCGAGATCCGAGAACGACTTCACCTGGTCCGCCAGGTAATGCGGAACGTACATCTTCTGGGTGCCGGGGTAGGGCTCGTTGTGACCCACGCTCTTCGCTTCGACGATGTACTTGTCCCAGATCGCCTGTTGGTTCGGCATCCACAAGTCGGTGTAGACGTCGACCGAACCGTCACCCTTGTCCATCCCCTCGGCGACGATCGACTGATCGCTCAACCCTTCGACGATCTCCGCTTCGGAGCCGAGCGGGCCATCGATGACCGCCTTGATCACGTGGCCGATGGCCTTCGCTCCAGTCCAGCTCAGATCGGAAATCCTCACCAGTTCCTGGGCGTGTACCGCGGTTGCCGCGGAGGAAACGACGATCGCCGCTGCCAGTGTCTTTGCGTATCTCATGTAGCTTTTCTCCGTTTGTCGTGGATTGACCGGAAGTCCGGGAACGGGATCCGGGAGCCGCCGGCTCCGGGAATCCCGAGGAAACCCCGAACCTGTCAGGATACGCCGCCCCCGGCAATGCAGGCGGTGTCCTCTCGGCGCGAAGGCGCTGACCCGGTCAACGCTTCCGTCAGGATTTCATCCGGTTCGCCTTTTGCACGACCCGGTCGATCATCATCGCGATGAGGGCGATTCCGATCCCCGCGAGCAGGCCGCGACCGACCTCGGTCTGGCCCAAGGCATCGACCACGATGAAACCCATGCCGCCGGCGCCAATGATAGCCGCGATGACCACCATTGACAGACTCATCATCACCACCTGGTTGACCCCGGCCATGATGGAGGGGAGCGCGAGGGGCAACTCGACCTTCATCATCAGTTGCTTCGGGCTCGCCCCGAACGCGAGCGCCGCCTCCTTCGTGCTTTCGGGCACCTGCCTGATGCCGAGCGCGGTCAGGCGGACCATCGGCGGCATGGCGAAGATCACCGTCGCCAGGATGCCGGGGGGCTTGCCGATCGAGAAGAACGCGACGGCCGGCAGCAGGTACACGAACGATGGAATGGTCTGCATGATGTCGAGGATGGGGGTGACGACGGCGGTGCCCGTCCTCGACTTGCCCACCCAGATGCCGAGCGGCAAGCCGGCGACCACGCAGATGATCGTCGCGGCGACCACCAGCGAGACCGTGCTCATCGCGGTCTGCCAGAAACCGAACAGGGCCAGGTAGACGAGCGACGCCCCCACGAACACCGCCACCCGGGGGCCGGCCGCGGTCTTCGCGATGACCACGAACATGACTGCGGTGACGATCCAGGGCGTGCCCACGAAGACCGATTCGATGGCGTTCAGCAGCACCCGGATCCAATGGGTGATCCCGTCGAACACCCAGCCGTAGAACGCCTTCAGGTAGCCGATGCCCTGGTCGATGCGCTCCGAGAGCCAGGTGTTGAGGTTGACCGGCCGTTTCGCCGTGGATTCCCGGACGACGATGCTCCGGGTGCCGTCCGCGTTGCGCGGGTAGGAATACTGCGGCGGGCGCTCGAGCCATACCAGGGTCGGGAATTCGGAGATGGTCCAGCAGTCGAAGCGGGCCTTGGAGGAGACCGGCGCACCGTCCTGGATCTTGCGGGTGAGCTTGATGCAGGCGCGTTCGTCGGGGGGGAACTGCGTGGCCCGGTAGAGCGTGAGCGGCGCGATCAGCGCCGCCACCAGGGCGGCGGTCACCAGCCGTCCGGCGTTCAGGCCGCGGGGCAGGGAACGGTCGATGCGCCAGCGGGCGTACTGACGGTAGTACAGTCGATCCGCCAGCCAGCCGAACAGCAGCCGGCCGGCGACGAACAGCACGACGGCCGCGAGCAGGTAGGCGTCGGTCCAGCCTTCGTAGCGCTGGACGAGGAAGTCCTTGCCGTCGATGACCGCCTGTGCCGCCGCGCGGTCGTACTTGTAGACCAGGGCGAGGTTCACCGCCGCGATCATGTCGGCGACGAAGCCGATCCAGAACGCGAGCCAGTTGCCGCGCAAGGCGGCCCAGACGAAGCTGCCCGCCATCGCGGCGGCGTTCACGTGGCGCGCGGGCAGCGTGGCCTGCTGTATTCTCAGGAACGTCCGCCCGTAATAGTCCCCGCCCGGACCCGCGAACTCCCTGAACGGAGCGAGCGGATCGGGGACGGCGCCCGCCGTTTCGCCTTCCTGTGTCACTATGCTTCTCCCTGGATGCCGCGCAGCAGCGCGTCCTTGGTGACGATACCGACGAGCCGGCCGCCGTCGGAGCGCACCGCGATCGGGCGGTCTTCGCCGACGGCCAGGTTCACCAGCGAATCGAGATCGGCCTCCGGGCCGGCCCGCGGCCAGTGCTCCGCATCCGGCGGATCGCCGTGCTCCTGCCCATACTTTTCGGGCGGTTCCATGATCGTATGGGCGAACACGAGCTTCAGCCGCGAGATGCCCTTCACGAAGTCCGCCACGTAGTCGTCCGCGGGGTGGGTGACGATGTGTTCCGGGGTGCCGATCTGGACCACCTCGCCGTCCTTCATGATGGCGATCCGCGATCCCATCCGGATCGCCTCGTCGAGGTCGTGGGTGATGAAGATGGTGGTCTTGCGCATGGTGCGGGAAAGCGCCAGGAACTCGTCCTGCAGCCCGCGGCGAATGAGGGGATCGAGGGCCGAGAAGGGTTCGTCCATCAACAGGATCTCGGGGTCCGCGGCAAGGGCGCGGGCGAGCCCCACGCGCTGTTGCATCCCGCCCGACAGCTCCCGCGGCATGCGGTCGCCGTACCCCTGGAGGCTGACGGTTTCGATCACCCTGTCGGCCGTCTGGTGGCGGGTGAACGTATCCGCGTCGCGAAGCTCCAGCGCGAACGCGATGTTGTCCCGCACGGTGCGGTGCGGCAGCAGCGCCATGTTCTGGAACACCATGCCGATGCGGCCTGCCCGCAGGGCGCGCAGCTCCTCCGGCGCCAGCGCCCCGACGTCCTCGCCGTTGATGAGGATCTGCCCCTGGGTAGGCTCGATCAGCCGGTTGACGTGGCGGACGAGGGTCGACTTGCCCGAGCCGGAGAGGCCCATGATGCAGAAGATCTCACCGGCGTGGACGTCGAAGCTGACGTTGCGTACGCCGACCACCGCCTCGAAGCGTTCCAGCACCTCGGCCTTGTCCAGGCCGTCCCTGCGGATGGCGGCCAGCGCCTCGGCCGCCCGGTCGCCGAAGATCTTCCAGACCTCCCGGACTTCGATGACCTTGTCGTTCATGGGGTGCCTCCGGTGTGAAGCGCCGGCATGGGGATCCCGGGCCGCTCGCTGCCGGCGCCCGATGTCGGTCTGCATCGCCGCCGATGGGCGGGAACGGCAATCCGGTTCACCGGATCCTGGCCGTTGCCGGGTTCGTCCGCGCGCGCAACGCCTCGCGCATCGGCTCCGAACACGAGCTGCCCCACGGTCTTTCCCTCGCGCTCCGCGAGTTCCTCCGCGGTTGCTGAAGGGCACCGTCGTCGAGATCGCAGTGTAGCGCGCATGTAGAGCAGGATCGGTCGAACACGCTCAGTCGAGTACGGCATCGACCTCGAACCCCTTGCCGTCCTTCCGCATCTCGAACCGCCCCTCGGTGACCGCCTGTGCCCATCGGGCCGATTTCTTCAGCCCCCCGAGCGGGTAGAGGTGGACGCCGTGGATGCCGCATCCGGGGTCGGTGGACCGGCCGGTCGGCATCGCTCATGTCGTTCCCCGCGGTCCGGAGGACCTCGCCTGCCGCCACCGCGGCCTGTGGAGGTGCCCCGGCACTGCGTCTTCCTCGACGGCGATCCCCGGCGTCCAGCCTTGAACGGCGGTTTCCCTGATGGATACGATTGATTGAATATCGCCAGGAGAGCAAATCAGCCTTGGCCGCACCGTGGCGCCACGGTCCGCCACGGCGCGACGCACTCGCCGCGTGGACGATGCGTTACAGCGTTCAGTGGAAATTCCTTCGATGTCTTGTGAAATTCGAACGGACCGACACGCCGTCGGAGCCGTGCACCATCGGGAGCCCGCGTTTCGTAAGATCCGCTCCCTCTGAACCGGCCGGAGGCCCCACGACCATGACCCTGAAAGGATGGACCCTGCCGCAGAGCCCCACCGGCAGATCTTCCCTGTTGCCGCCGCCTCCCTGGCATTACTCCGGCGAGATCATCTCCGCCGACTTCACCGCGGACCCCGACCAGGTCGCGGAGCTGCTCCCGCCGGGCATGATCCCGATGGGGGACGGCAGCGGCAGCTTCGTCTTCGCCGACTGGTGCTCGGCCGCGGACCGTGACCCGCGTATCCGCGACGACCCCGCGATGGGGCAGTACCGCGAGGCGTACTGCGTGCTGTACGGCCTCTTCGATGACCGGAAGGCAAGCCGCATTCCATACATCTGGGTGGACAGCGAGCTCTCCCTCGTCCGCGGGCACGTCCAGGGCTTTCCCAAGAAGCTCGGCGACATCTTCATGACCCGTCCGGTAGAGCTGGGGCGAGGCGGCGTGCGCAAGGCGGTGGGCTCCCGCTTCGCGGCCCACGTCTCGGCGCTCGGGCGGCGGCTGGTGACGTTGGGCGTGACCCTCGAAGCGACGGTGGAGAAGTTTTATCCGCCCTCGGTGGCGAGGCCGCCCCTGCACACGCGCCTGTTCCCGTCGGTCGAGGGCGACGAGCCGTCGGTGTACGAGTTCCAGCGGGCCAGGATCGCGAACTTCGAGATCGGCACCGTGTTCACGGGTCCCGCCACCCTGGAGTTCGGTCCGTCCGAGTACAACGAGATCGACGCGCTCGGCCCGGTCAGCGTGCACAAGGGTTACGTGCACTCGATGGCGTTCTCGGTCACCGGCGGCTCGGTGCAGCCGGTAGTCCCTTGCCCATGAAGCCTTCGACAAGACGAGGAAGGATTGTCCGTCGGCCGGCTCCTGATTCCACGACGGCGAATTCCATGACGCCGATCCCGGGATCGGAACCGGCGCCTGGTTCCGGCCATGCCGGGTCGGGGGGTACGCATTCGGTCACCGGCGGCTCGGTGCAGCCGGTTGGGGATGCGCGTTCGACCACCGGCGATTCGGCGCAGCCGGCGGGGAGCGCACGATGAGCGTGCTCGACGGGCCGCGGCGGGAGCATCGCCGAATCCTCCTCGACGGCCGGCCGCAATGGTGCGAGCCGGACGGCGACGCGCTGGTGCTCCCCGACGGCCGCCGGGTCCCGGAGGGGGACTCGGTCTACCTGCCGCCCTGCGCGCCGAGCAAGATCCTCTGCGTGCATCTCAACTTCGTTTCACGCGCGGTCGAGTTCGGCCGATCCCTCGAAGGCGAGACCCCGACCTATTTCCAGAAGCCGGTGAGCGCCCTCAACGCGCACCGCGGGGCGCTGGTGCGGCCGGCCGACTGCCACTGGCTGAACTACGAGGGGGAGATCGCCGCCGTCGTGGGCCGCCCGATGAGGAACGTCTCGTCGGCCGAGGTCTGGGGTCTTCTGGCCGGCTTCTCGCCCGCCAACGACGTCGGCGCGCACGATTTTCGCGGCACCGACGCCGGCTCCATGCTGCGGGTCAAGGGGATGGACGGGTTCTGCCCGATCGGCCCCGGCATCGTGCGGGGAACGGACGTGAGGAACGCGACGTTGCGTACCTTTCTCAACGGTGAAGTGGTGCAGGAAGGGCCGGTGAGCGAGATGGTCTGGGGCATCGACTACCTGCTTGCGGACCTGAGCCGCCACATCACCCTGGTCCCGGGGGACGTCGTGCTGACGGGCACGCCCTGGCATTCCCGGCCCATGGCCGTCGGCGACGTGGTCGAGGTGGAGATCGACGGCCTGGGGCGCCTCGCCAACACCGTGGTGGAAGGCCCCGCTCCCGCCCATGCGCTCGGACACCAACCCACCGGCGACAAGCTGGTCAGGGCGGTCGCCCTCGGCAAGGACTACCGGCGGATGAAGGACGAAGGCTACGGTGTCGAGCCTCGGGACTACTTCGACGCCCGCGGCGAGTTCTTCCGCCGCAATCGCGATGAAGGCCCGGGGCGTGACTGAGACGAAGGCGCCCGCCGCGGGCGAGCCCGGCCGCCACGAGGCGGCCATGGGACGACTTCGATGCCCGTGGCGAGTGCCTCCGCCGCAGCCGCGATGAAGGCCCCAAGCACATCCGGGACGAAGGCGCCTGTCGTCGGCGCGCTCGGCCGCCACGAGGCGGCCATGGGACGATTTCGATGCCCGTGGCGAGTTTCTTCGTCCCGACCGCGATGAAGATCCCGGGCACATCCGGGACGAAGGCGCCTGCCGTCGGCGCGCTCGGCCGCCACGAGGCGGCCATGGGACGATTTCGATGCCCGTGGCGAGTTTCTTCGTCCCGACCGCGATGAAGATCCCGAGCACATCCGGGACGAAGGCGCCCGCCGTCGGCGCGCTCGGCCGCCACGAGGCGGCCGTGGGACGACTTCGATACCCGTGGCGAGTGCCTCCGCCGCAGCCGCGATGAAGGCCCCGGGCACATCCGGGACGAAGGCGCCCGCCATCGGCGCGCTCGGCCGCCACGAGGCGGCGATGCGGGAGACCATCGAGCGGGCGCGGCGGGAGATCCCGTTCTACGCCGAACATCACCGCAAGACTTCGTCCCTCGACCTGCACGCCCTTCCCACCTGCGACAAGGCGGATCTGGCGCCCTTCGGCCGGCTGCCCCTGTCGGCGCGTCCGCTGTCGGACATGTACCGGGTGTCGGCGACCTCCGGCACCACCGGGCCGCGCCTGTTCATCGGCTATACGGAAGGCGACTGGCAGGCGGTCCGGGACCAGTACGCCCCGGTGGCTCGGTGCATCGGGCTGGAGAGCGGTGACGTCCTGCTCAATACCCACGGCGGCGGGCTCTGGATTGGGGCGCCTTCGCTCGACGAGCTGGCCCATGCCGCCGGCGCCGGCATCGTGCCCTGCGGGCCGACGGGGCCCGACCAGGTGATCGAGTGGCTTCGCGAGCTGCCCGTGACCCTCATCTCGGCCACGCCGTCCTACATGCGCCTGCTGGCCGAAACGGCGGCCCGGTCGGGCGAGGATCTTTCGGGCCTCGGGCTCCGGATGGGCCTTCTCGGCGGCGAGGGATCGAGCCCTTCGCTGAAGCGCGGCGTCTCGCAGGCGTTCGGCGCCGGCTTTCGCTGGCAGGAGCTGTACGGTTCGACGGAGACGGGCGGGCCGATCCTGGCGTTCGCGCCCCCGCGGGACCCGCTCGGAGACCGGCTGAACGTCAACACGGACTACTTCGTGGTGGAGCTGCTGCGCCCCGGCGCGGACGAGCCGACCGCCCCCGGCGAGATCGGCGAGCTCACCCTGAGCACGCCTTACCGCGAAGGCACGGTGCTGATCCGCTACCGGACGCGGGATCTGGCCGTCTCGTTGCCGGAAGAGCGCGACGCCTCGGGCTGGCCGCAGACAACGGCGCTCATCGGCCGCACCGACGACGCCATCAAGGTGCGGGGCGCGCTCGTCTACCCGAGCGTGATCGAGGAGGCGCTCACCGAGCGGTTGGCGCGGGGCGCGGAGTGGAGGATCGAGGTGGACAGGCAGCGGGCCGCGAGCGAAGTCATCACCGTCCGGTACGAGCATCCCGACGATTCATTGCAGGGCGACCTTGCCGCCACCCTGTACCGGCGCATCGGGGTCCGGCCGGTGCTGGAGGTCGTGCCCCCCGACACCTTCGAGCGGTTCAGCGCAAAGGCGGCGCGGGTCATGGACCGGCGCAAGCCGTGACGGAGCCCTTGCCCGATCGGCCTCGACGAACGCCTCGTCCGGAACGGCGCTCGCCGCCGCCGAGCGGTTCAGCGCAAAGGCGGCGCGGGTCGTGGACCGACGCAGGCCGTGACGGAGCCCTTGCCCGATCGGCCTTGACGAACGCCTCGTCAGGAACGGCGCTCGCCGCCGCGCCATCGGGCCAGGGGGACGCTCCGGCGATGCGCCGCGGCCACCGCGCCGGCAGCGCTCAAGCCGCTACCGATGACGGCCCAGGCTGCGACGCTCAGTCGGTCACCCGGTTCGTCACGAACATTTCCCGCTCGATGGAGGTGAGTTCGACACAGGCCTGAATCCGTGAGCTCGATTCATGGGGACTCGCCACGCCGGCGACGCCCTACAACTTCCAGACCGCCACCTTGCGCCCGTCCTGCCGGCGCCCGCCTCCTCCCGCCTCGCCGCCGCCCCGCCGACGTTTCCCGGTCCGGCGGTCGAACACCACCAGATGCCCTTCCTCCGCTCCGCACTGCCCCATGTACCCCAACGTCTGCTCCACCCCGCGCTCGATGGTCCACGCGAGGCTCTTGCGGTCCGTATCACGCAACACCTTGCACTCGACCACGAACCGCTCCCACAGGTCCGACGGCTGCCCCGACTCCCGCGGCCACAGCACCAGCAGATCCGTCGCGCCCCGCCCCAGCCCGTACTCCCGTTCGATGCGACCGCCCCCGTTCACCACACGTTGCAGGTACGACTGCAACAGGAGCTGCGGCCCCGCCTCCCGGTAGTCGAAGCGCCCCATCCAGTGCTCCGCGTGCTCCCCGAAGAAGGTGCCGAACGCCCTCAGCAGCTTCGTCATGTCCAACCGGCCATCGCCGTCCACGTTCCACGTCGCCTGAACGTTCGCCAGACGCTCCTGCGCCGCCGCCGTCAGCTCCCGCGGCACCACCTCCGCGTAGATCGGGTTCGCCATGCGGATCCCCCGGCCCGGCGCGATCAGCCCCAGATCCCGCACGTAGTCGACGTCACGCTGGAAGCCGATGTCCGACACCTCGCAGCCCGGCTCCTCCGCATCGCTCAGCAGCGGCTCGATGACGCGCCGCACCCGCGCCTCCTCCAGCTTGTGCGCCAACTGGTCCAGATGCGTGCGCCGCGAGAGAATCAACTCCTCCCGCGCCGCGTAGACGTCGTCCACTTCGATGGTCCGCGAGCGGTCCCTTCCTGCCTTGTTGTCGAAGCAGGTCCCGGCGCACAGTGCGTTCACCAGCCACGGCTGGCCCCGCGTCTGCGTCCACACCGAATCCAGCGCCGACGACGAGAACCGCTGGCCGGTCTCCTCCGTGTGCTGGGCCATCAGCGCCCGCGTCTCCGCTTCCGTGAAATCACCCATGCGAAGCGACTTCGCAGCGACGTTGAACGGACTGCCGCCGGCGATGACCTCGCCGGTGCTCGACCGGATGCGGTAGTCGCGGATGTCGCGCACCCCGCACAGCACCACGCTCTGCGGGAAGCCCTCGGGGCGCTGCTGGTAGCCGGCGCGGAGCTGGCGCAGCACCGAGAGCAGGGTGTCGCCCACCAGCGAGTCGATCTCGTCCACCAGCAGCACCAGCGGCACAGGGTTCGCCACGCACCAGCGGGCGAGCACCTGCCGCAAGGCGTTGTTGGCGCCCGCTCTGGCGAGCGTGTCCGGCCAGATGCCTTCCAGGGAGTCGTCGCCGAGTAGCTCGGCGCTCATGGCCAGGCTGCTCAGGATGGCGCGCAGGCCCTCGGCCACGTCGTCGCGCGCCACCTGGCCGACCTCCACGTTCACGTCCACGCAGCGGAAGTGGCCGGCTTCGCCGCTGTTGAGCAGGTCGCGCAGGGCGATGAGGGCGGAGGTCTTGCCCGTCTGGCGCGGCGCGTGCAGCACGAAGTAGCGCTTGGTCCGAATCAGGTCCAGGAGTTCATCGACGTCCATCCGGTCCAGGGGCGGGATGGCGTAGTGGTTGTCCGGGCGCACCGGCCCTTCGGTGTTGAAGAAGCGCATGGGCCGATTATGGCACTTGCCGCCCGCCGGTTGGGTCAAGGGGCGCTCCGGCGATGCGTCGCGCAGGCGGGCGCGAAGATGCCGCGCGCTACGCAGCATGGGAGAGTTCGACTTCGACGAGGCCTCCGGTCACGGCGAAGTGGATGTAGCAGGTCGCCAGTAGTGACGATGGAGTAGCCGGACGCGGGTCATGCGTTTTCACCCAGGGCAAAACCGTATCTCGCCACGCCGGCGACGCCCTACAGCATCCAGACCGCCACCTTGCGCCCGTCCTGCCGGCGCCCGTTTCCTCCCGCCTCGCCGCCATCCCGCCGACGTTTCCCGGTCCGGCGGTCGAACACCACCAGATGCCCTTCCTCCGCTCCGCACTGCGCCATGTACCCCAACGTCTGCTCCACCCCGCGCTCGACCGTCCACGCGAGGCTCTTGCGGTCCGTATCGCGCAGCACCTTGCACTCGACCACGAACCGCTCCCACAGGTCCGACGGCTGACCCGTCTCCCGCGGCCACAGCACCAGAAGATCCGTCCGTCCCCGTCCCAACCCGTACTCCCGCTCGATGCGTCCGCCCCCGTTCACCACCCGCTGCAGGTATGACTGCAACAGGAGCTGCGGCCCCGCCTCCCGGTAGTCGAAGCGCCCCATCCAGTGCTCCGCGTGCTCGCCGAAGAAGGTGCCGAACGCCCTCAGCAGCTTCGTCATGTCCAACCGGCCGGCGCCGTCCACGTACCACGTCGCCTGGACGTTCGCCAGACGCTCCTGCGCCGCCGCCGTCAACTCCCGCGGCACCACCTCCGCGTAGATCGGATTCGCCATGCGGATCCCCCGGCCCGGCGCGATCAGCCCCAGATCCCGCACGTAGTCGACGTCGCGCTGGAAGCCGATGTCGGACACCTCGCAGCCCGGCTCCTCGGCATCGCTCAGCAGCGGCTCGATGACGCGCCGCACCCGCGCCTCCTCCAGCTTGTGCGCCAACTGGTCCAGATGCGTGCGCCGCGAGAGGATGAGCTCTTCCCGGGCGGCGTAGACGTCGTCCACTTCGATGGTGCGCGAGCGGTCCCGCCCCGCCTTGTTGTCGAAGCACGCCCCGGCGCACAGCGCGTTCACCAGCCACGGCTGGCCCTGGGTCTGCGTCCACACCGAATCCAGCGCCGACGACGAGAACCGCTGGCCGGTCTCCTCCGTGTGCTGGGCCATCAGCGCCCGCGTCTCCGCTTCCGTGAAGTCCCCCATGCGAAGCGACTTCGCCGCGACGTTGAAGGGGCTGCCGCCGGCAATGACCTCGCCGGTGCTCGACCGGATGCGGTAGTCGCGGATGTCGCGCACCCCGCACAGCACCACGCTCTGCGGGAAGCCCTCGGGGCGTTGCTCGTAGCCGGCGCGGAGCTGGCGCAGCACCGAGAGCAAGGTGTCGCCGACCAGCGAATCGATCTCGTCCACCAGCAGCACCAGCGGCACGGGGTTCGCCACGCACCAGCGGGTGAGCAGCTCCTTGAGGGCGTCCTCGGGACCAACCTTGGTCAGGACGTCGGGCCAAATGCCGTCCGGGTAGTCGTCGCCCAGAAGGCGCGCGCTCGTGGCCAGGCTGCTCAGGATGGCGCGGATGCCGCGCGCCACGTCGTCGCGCGCCACCTGGGCGGGTTCGACGTTCACGTTCACGCAGCGGAAGTTGCCAGCCACGCCGCTGTTCAGGAGGTCGCGCAGGGCGATCAGGGCGGAGGTCTTGCCGGTCTGGCGCGGCGCGTGCAGCACGAAGTAGCGCTTGGCACGAATCAGGTCCAGGAATTCATCCACGTCCACCCGGTCCAGCGGCCGGATGGCGTAGTGGTCGTCCGGGCGCACCGGCCCTTCGGTATTGAAGAAGCGCATGGGCCGATTATGGCACTTGCCGCCCGCCGGTTGGGCCAGAGGGGCACTCCGGCGATGTGCCGCGCAGGCCGGCACGCCGCCTTCGGCGGGCGCGAAGATGCCGCGCGCTACACAGCATGGGAGAGCTTGACTTCGACGAGGCCTCCGGTCACGGCGAAGTGGATGTAGCAGGCGGCTACGTCGCGGCCGGCCGCCACCAGCGCATCGTGGTATGCCTCGAGTTGCCCGGCATGCTGCAGCGCTTCATCGCACCAGGCGGATTTGCGCCGCGTCGAGGACTTGTGGTCGACGATCAGCCAGCCAGCGGGCGTCTCCGCCAACAGATCGACGAAGCTGTACATACTGCGGCCGTCGCCGAGGTCGTGGAGCAAGGGCACCTCCACCTCGGGGAAGAAATCCTTGTCCGGGGCCAGCCCATCGCCGGGAGTGACGATGTAGTAGCCGGACGCGGACCATTCGTTTTCACCCAGGGCAAAACCGTTCTCGCCACGCCGGCGACGCCCTACAACTTCCAGACTGCCACCTTGCGACCGTCCTGCCGGCGCCCGCTTCCTCCCGCCTCGCCGCCATCCCGCCGACGTTTCCCCGTCCGGCGGTCGAACACCACCAGATGCCCTTCCTCCGCCCCGCACTGCACCATGTACCCCAACGTCTGCTCCACCCCGCGCTCGATCGTCCACGCGAGACTCTTGCGGTCCGTATCGCGCAGCACCTTGCACTCGACCACGAAACGCTCCCACAGGTCCGACGGCTGACCCGCCTCGCGCGGCCACAGCACCAGAAGATCCGTCGCGCCCCGCCCAAGCCCGTACTCCCGCTCGATGCGACCGCCCCCGTTCACCACCCGCTGCAGGTATGACTGCAACAGGAGCTGCGGCCCCGCCTCCCGGTAGTCGAAGCGCCCCATCCAGTGCTCCGCGTGCTCCCCGAAGAAGGTGCCGAACGCCCTCAGCAGCTTCGTCATGTCCAACCGGCCGGCGCCGTCCACATACCATGTCGCCTGGACGTTCGCCAGACGCTCCTGCGCCGCCGCCGTCAACTCCCGCGGCACCACCTCCGCGTAGATCGGGTTCGCCATGCGGATCCCCCGGCCCGGCGCGATCAGCCCCAGATCCCGCACGTAGTCGACGTCGCGCTGGAAGCCGATGTCGGACACCTCGCAGCCCGGCTCCTCGGCGTCGCTCAGCAACGGCTCGATGACGCGCCGCACCCGTTCCTCCTCCAGCTTGTGCGCCAACTGGTCCAAGTGCGTGCGCCGCGAGAGGATGAGCTCCTCCCGCGCCGCGTAGACGTCGTCCACTTCGATGGCCCGCGAGCGGTCCCGTCCCGCCTTGTTGTCGAAGCACGCCCCCGCGCACAGCGCGTTCACCAGCCACGGCTGGCCTTGCGTCTGCGTCCACACCGAATCCAGCGCCGCCGCCGTGAACCGCTGGCCGGTCTCCTCCGTGTGCTGCGCCATCAGCGCCCGCGTCTCGGCTTCGGTGAAGTCCCCCATGCGAAGCGACTTCGCCGCGACGTTGAACGGGCTGCCGCCGGCGATGACCTCGCCGGTGCTCGACCGGATGCGGTAGTCGCGGATGTCGCGCACCCCGCACAGCACCACGCTCTGCGGGAAGCCCTCGGGGCGTTGCTCGTAGCCGGCGCGGAGCTGGCGCAGCACCGAGAGCAGGGTGTCGCCGACCAGCGAGTCGATCTCGTCCACCAGCAGCACCAGCGGCGTCGGGTTCGCCACGCACCAGCGGGTGAGCAACCCCTTGAGGG
This sequence comes from uncultured Gammaproteobacteria bacterium, assembly GCA_958295465.1. Lineage (GTDB taxonomy): Bacteria > Pseudomonadota > Gammaproteobacteria > HK1 > HK1 > HK1. The sequence continues at coordinate 2,507,596 of OY282353.1, read as the reverse complement.
CGTTTTCCGGCCCCATGTCCGCCAGGACGTCAAGCCAGACCCCGGTGGGATAGTCGTCGCCCAGCAGCAGCGCGCTGTCGGCCAGGCTGCCCAGAATGGCGCGGATGCCGCGCGCCACATCGTCGCGCGCCACCTGGGCGGGTTCGACGTTCACGTTCACGCACCGGAAGTTGCCCGCTTCGCCGCGGTTGAGCAGGTTGCGCAGGACGATGAGCGCGGAGGTCTTGCCCGTCTGCCGTGGCGCGTGCAGCACGAAGTAGCGCTTGGCACGAATCAGGCCCAGGAATTCATCGACGTCCATCCGGTCCAGCGGCGGAATGGCGTAGTGGTCGTCCGGGCGCACCGGCCCTTCGGTGTTGAAGAAGCGCATGGGCCGATTATGGCACTTGCCGCCCGCCGGTTGGGCCAGGGATACAGTCGACGCCGGTGAGGGAGAGAGCCGGCGGCGATCGTGGCGCTACCACCGGCGACGCCGGGCGCCTGCGAGATGGAGACGCCCGGAATCGCCGTGACCGGATCGAAGCCTGACGTCCCACGTGGGACGTCACCTGGAGAGCCCTCGCCATGCCCGTCGTTCCAATGGGACGTCACCTGGAGAGCTCTCGCCATGCTCGTCGTTGCCAACCTGCGACGGGCTGCTCCGGAGTCGGGGTTCTCCGTACCGGTCTGCACCGGAGTGGCAGGGAGCGCAACCATGGCCTCGGCGCAAACGCTCGGACACCGGCCGATACGATGTCGATCGGCGCCGGCGATGACGGCTCTCCGACTACCCCCCAAGCACCGCCGGAAGCCACAGCGTGAGCGCGGGAAACGCGACCAGCACCGCCACGCGCACGAGCTCCGCCCCGAAGAACGGCAGCACGCCAAGGAAGGTCCGGCGCATCGGCACGTCCGGCGCCTGGGCCGAGATGATGAAGACGTTCATGCCCACGGGGGGCGTGATGAGCCCGAGCTCGACGACGATCAGGGCCAGGACGCCGAACCAGATCTTCAGGTCCTCCGTGGTCACGCCGAAAGGCGAGTCCGCCGCCGTGGCCCAGTCCCCGCCGTTCAGCTCCACGAGCACCGGCCAGAAGAACGGGATCGCCAACAGGATCATCGACAGGCTGTCCATCAGGCATCCCAGCACGATGAGCGCCGCCAGCAGGAGGATCAGGATCGTCATCGGGGGCAGGCCGGACCCGGCCATCCACCCGGCCATCGCCTGGGGCACGCCGCCGCGGGACATGAAGATCTTCAACAGCTCCGCGCCGAGGAGGATCAGGTAGATCATGCCGGCGGTGCGCGCCGTTTCCAGCAGGGCCTCGCGTCCGTCGGCCAGGGACAACTGGCCCTTGACCAGCCCGAACAGGGCCACCATGACCGCGCCCGCGGCGGCCGCCGGGGTCGGATTGAAAAAGCCGAGGTAGATACCGCCGATCACGACGCCGAAGACCAGCGCCACCGGCAGGATGCCGAGGGTCGCGGCGATGAACTCCCCGCGCTCGGGAAGTGCGCCCTTCGGACCCGCATCGGGGACGATCGTCACGTAGACCAGGATGGTGAAGATGAACAGGGCGACGGCGATCAGCCCGGGGATCAGGGCGGCGGCGAACATCGTGACGATGTTCGCCTCCACGATGACGGAATAGATGATCAGGATCACCGACGGGGGGATCAGGATGCCGAGCACCCCGCCGGCCGCGATGGTGCCCGTGCCCAGGGTGTCGGAGTACCTGTAGCGCTTGAGTTCGGGCAGGGCGACGCGCCCCATCGTCGAAGCCGTGGCCAGCGAGCTGCCGCATACGGCGCCGAATCCGGCGCAGGCGGCGATGGCCGAAATCGCGACGCCGCCGCGCAGCCAGCCCAGCCACGCATTCGCCGCCCTGAACAGATCCGCGCTCAGGCCGCAACGGGAGGCGATCGCCCCCATCAGGACGAACAGGGGAACCACGGACAGGTCGTAGATCGAGAACTGGCCGTAGGCGAGATCCTTGAGCTGGCTCAGGACGATGCCGGGTCCGTTCAGAACGGCGACCCCGACGCCGCCCACCACGATCATGGCGTAGGCGACGGGCACCCGGATCGCGATCAACGCGACGAGCGCGCCCAGTCCGAGCACGCCGACGGCCACCGGCTCCATGGTCAGCCCGGCTTCGTTCGCGAGATTTCGTCGATCGCTTCGGCCAGCGTGATGATCGACGCAAGGACGAGAAGCGCCAGCGAGACGAGGGCCGGCACGAAGGCCCACCAGATCGGAATTTCAAGGATCCCGGTGAACTGCTCGTATTCGCGGTAGTCCTGCAGGCCGGCCCCCATCCGCCACAGGAGGATGGCCGCGAAGACCACCGCGATGGCCGCGGCCAGGGCCGACATGACCGCCACCGCCCGCGGCCCCGCGCGCATCGTGAAGATGTCGGCAGAGACGTTGGCCCCGACAAGCTGGCAGTAGGGCAGGAAGCAGAAAGCCGCGACGGCGGCGCCCATTTCCGTCAGCTCGAAGTCTCCGGGAAACGGCCGGTTGACGATCGCGCCGGCCAGGATGGACCAGGCGTTGACCAGGACGACGCCCACGAGCACGAGCCCGCCCAGCAGGGCCCATCCCGTGATCAGGGAGCGGGCGGGGCCGAACCGCCCCGCCCGTCCGGCGCCGGAGGGCGCGGTCATCGCCTGGCCCGGCAGCGCCGGAACCAGGAGCCGGCCGCCGGCGAACCATGCTTCGTCATTTTGTCCGGGCGTCCCCGCACAAGCGCCTAATTGGACATCATGTTCTTCGACACAAGCTCGACCGCCTGGTCATAGAGCGCCTGGCCGTCGATGCCCTTCTCGTTCATCTCGGCGATCCAGCGCCCGACGACCGGCGCCACCGCCGTTTCAAAGGCCGCCCATTCCTCTTCGGAAAGCTGGACGTGTTCGTTCCCGCTGTCGGTGGCCATCTTGATGCCGAAGGCTTCGGCGCCGTCCCAGATCTCGCCGACCGTCGCGTGCCACTCCGATCCCGAGGCGTCCTCGAAGATCTTGCGGACGTCGTCCGGCAGGCCGTTCCAGCGGTCTTCGTTGATGACGACCGAGAACGACGTGGTGCCCAGGCGCTTGCCGCCGGGTCCCTCGATCTGGTAGCGGGTCTGCTCGTGGATCTTCAGCGGCGGGATGATCTCGAAGGGGATCAGGGCGCCGTCCACGACCTTCTTGGCGAGCGCCGTCGGGATCTCGCCGACCGAGGTCTTGACCGGGCTCGCGCCGAGGGCTTCGACCACCCACGCTCCCGTGCGCGACGGGATGCGGATTTTCATGCCCGCCAGATCCGCGGGCGAGCGGACCAGCGTATCCGCCATGTGGATCGCCTGGCCGCCGTGCACGTGCTGGAACAGCGCGACGACACCCTTGAAGTCCTTGCCGAGCTCGCCGTCGTACATGGTTTCCATCGCCATGTTCACGGCGGCGCTGCTGCCCTGGTGCACGCCGGGCAGCTCGAACACTTCGGTCCGCGGGAACTGCCCCGCGGCATAGGCGTTCACGATCCAGGCCATGTCCACCACGCCGTCGCGCACCTGGCGCGGAAGCTGCGGCGGGCTGCCGCCCAGCGACATCGCCGGAAAGATCTCGATCGCGATGCGCCCGCCCGATGCCTCCATGATCGACTGCGCCCAGGGTTCCAGCATCAGCCGGTGCGCCGGCGCCTTCGGCCCCAGGAAGTGGTGGAGCTTGAACTCGAACTCCGCGGCGTATGCGGTCGTGGTTCCGGCTACCGCGGTTCCGGCAACGGCAATCACCGCCCCGAGGGCGGCGCCCAGCTTGCGAATGGCACTCATCTTGATTCCCTCCAGTGTGGTCTTCGTTCTCGTGTTTGCGTCGTAGTCTGTGACGGCGCTGCCGCCTATGGTAACGCTGCTTGTGGCAGCGCTCCCGCTCATTGCGGCGCGCGGCTTCCGAATTGCTTGCATGTCGGTCCTCCCCGGCCCGGTGTCCGTCTTCGTGTTTCCGTCTTCGTCCCGTGTCCAGGCAGGGTGATTTCACGCTGATCGGACCTCCGGCTTCGGCGCGAACGACCTTGACCGAGATGGATTCCCGCCCCCGCCTTCGCGAGGACGAGCTTGCGCGGGAATGACATGACCCCCGGTCAAAGCCGCCGTCATTCCCGCGCCAGCGGGAATCCAGGTGTCACAAATCCCGAAAATCGAGTCATGCCATAGCGTGAAACGGCCCTGGGACCCAAGCGTCCGGCCTTTCATGATCAGGCTCCCCGGTCAGTCCGGAAGATTGCAATGACCTCCTCGGGTACCGGGCATGCCGTGATGCCCTCACCATCCGCCGACTTCGCGACGAGAACGCGCTTTTCGAACCCCTCCACCGCCAGGACGCCGCCGCGCATCAGGCGGTGCTCGACGTCGAAGCTCGACCTGCCGAAACGGGTGATCCGCGTTTCTATCGTCACCTCGTCGCCGTGTCTCGACGGTACATGAAAGATGGCGCGGGTATCGACCATCGGGAACCCCACGACGTCGTAGCGCCTGACGAGCTCCGGCTTCGGGAGGCCGGCCGCCCTGAAGTGGTTGGCGGTCGAGGCGTCGAACCAGCAGAAATACCGGGGGTAGAACACGATGTCGGCCGGATCGCAATCGCCCCATTCGATCAGGATGGTGCGGCGGCTGATGAACATTCGCCGGCACCTCTTTCGGCCCCCGCTCCGGCTTCGTAAACGGGACCGGCATGCCGCGCAGCCTGCCATCCAGCCCGCTGTCCGGTCCTTCGGATGGCGCGTCTTCTCCGGCAAGCAGGGCATCAAGGGCGGCGTGGCGCTCGTCCGCCATTGCCGCGGCGACGGCCTTGCGCTATCGGTCCGCCTCGTGCGCGGTGACGCCGGAAGACAGGGCGGGCCGGACGATCGCCTCCATGATCCTGGACCAGGCCGCAAGCCCGTGCTGCATCGAATCGGAAAAGCCCTTGCCAGGCGGGGAAGATCGGCCAGGGCGCCGGCGAAAGCCGCCGATGCCGGCACACTGCTGTCCCACAAAGTGTGCGTGAAAGAGGACCTGAATCATCCTGTGATGTTATGATTGAGTTTGCGAAAGCAACCAAATCACAGGAGATCCAGGTCCATGGCCCACAATAATACCGTGTTGGCGCAATTTCTCAAGTTGGTGCCGAGACATGAATTCGAGAGGGATGCGGCGCAACACCACAAGGGGCGAAAGTTGCGCAAGATGACGCGCTGGAACCAGTTTGTGGCGATGTTCATGGCGCAGTTGTCGGGGCGGAGCAGCCTGCGCGACATCGTGGCCAATCTGGCTACGCATCCCCACAAGCTCTACCACCTGGGGGTCGGCAGCGTAACGAGGTCTTCGTTGGCCCGTGTGAACGAGGAACAACCGTACCGGCTCTATGAGAGGATGTTCGAGCGGGTGTTGGCGCGCTGTCAGAGGTCGGCGCCGGGTCATGGCTTTCGCTTCAAGAGCAAGCTGTACTCGTTGGATGCGTCCACCGTGGACTTGTGCTTGTCGATGTTTCCGTGGGCGAAGTTCAAGCAGACGAAGGGTGCGGTGAAGTTGCATGTGGGCATTGACCACGGAGGGTATCTGCCGACGTTTGTGCGCATCACCGACGGCAAGAGGTCGGACATTGAGGCGGCGAGAGTGTTGGAAGTGCCGAGAGGGAGCATTGTGGTGGCGGACCGTGCGTATGTGGACTTCGCGTGGCTCAAGCACCTGAATACACAGGGAATTTCTCTTGTCACCCGCATGAAGAAGGGGATCAGGTATGCGGTTCGGGAACGTCGTGCGGTGAAGCGAAGGCAGGGCCTCACCAGCGATCAAATCATCGTGTTGACGAGTACGCATGGTGCGAAGAGGTATCCTGGGGCGTTGCGCCGAATCGGATACCGGGACGCTGAGACGGGCAAACACTACGTCTTCTTGACGAACAACTTCGACTTGTCGGCGAAGACCATTGCGGACATTTACAAGGCAAGATGGCAGATAGAGTTGTTTTTCAAGTGGATCAAGCAACATCTGAAGGTGAAGAGTTTTGTCGGTACATCGCGCAATGCAGTATTGACGCAGCTCTGGATTGCGATGTGCGTATATCTGTTGCTTTCGTACATCAAGTTCGTCAACCGATCAAGTTGGAGTTTGTACGAGATTTTGCGGGTGCTCCAACTGAACCTGTTCGATCGTCGCCCAATGATGGATCTCCTGGAGACACAATCAACACCCCCAGACCCGCCGCCGCAACTCAGGCTGAAATTCACCTGAACTTTATGGGACAGCAGTGATGCCGGCAAGGCCGCGGTGAAGGCCCGCAACCATTCCTCGATGGACTGCTGTTCACGATGGTAGCGCAACGAGCGCCGGCGGATGCGTTTCAGGGATGCGACGAAGCGCAGCATCCAGTATCCCGGGGCGCCGTTCGAGCGCACGTTGATGCCGCGGCCGAGCAGGGGAAGGCCATTTCCCGCTTCGACCCGCGCCATGATCCGCTTGCCGATGCCCACCGGCATGACGTCCGCCACCTCTTCGGCGCGGGGCTTGATGTATTCGGTCACGTGCAGGATCTGGCCCGGCTGCATCCGGCTTTCCGATCGGATGCGCCGGAAGCGTTCATGCCGCGTCTTCAGATCGGCCACCCGGGCGACGTCTTCGCAGGCCATCCAGAGAGCGAGGCGACGGCTGGCCTCGATCATGGCGTGGAGCGCCTGCGGGTCGCGGAGGTCGGCCCCGGCCAGCAGCGTCCCGACCCTCTCCGAGTAGAGGGTCGCGTAGCGCTCGTCCTGGAAGTCCAGCACGCAGGCACGGCAGCACCCGGCTCCGGGGGCGGGGCGAGCCGCCCGGCACGGGAATGGAGCCCGACTGCGCGTTCTACGTCGGCGAGCGCGCCAGAGGCTACTACGCGGCCCGCGGCGAAGGAGATGAGGCCCTCGAAGACTTTGTCGAGCGCACCGCGCCCGACCTGGTGGTGGAGGTCGAGATCACGAATGCCGACAAAGGGAAGGCCGAATGCTACGGCGAGATGGGTGTACGGGAGCTGTGGCGGCTGCACGGGCGCAAAGGCACGCGGGAGCTGCGAGTGGATTTCATCGCCCCGCGTACCGGCAACGCGCCGCGCCGGCTCGATGCTTCGGAGGTGCTGGAAGGGCTCACGCCGGATGACGTATGCGAGGCGGTGGAAGGGGTGGAAGTCTGTCAGACCCACGACGAGCGTACGGAGGCGGTGGCCCGGATCGTGCGCCGGCGGCGGCAGGCGAGCGTGCGGGTGCTGGAGGAAGCGACGGCGCACCCCGCCCATCGAGGCGAGCGCGGCCCACGTCCCGGCTCCATCAAGCCCGCCAACCGACCACTATGGATGCGCAAGAGGATACGGAATGACTCCTGAAGCAAGTCCGTTCAGACCCGGACAACCAATACCAATCGAGTTCTTCGTTGGCCGAAGTGCCGAAATCGAACGCCTGAGCAGCATGGTTCGAGGCGGCGCGCAAGGGCGTTTCGGAATCGGCTTCGTCAGCGGCGAACGAGGCATCGGCAAGAGCTCGCTCGCCGCCTTCGTCCGCCATCTGGTCGAGATGAACGACGACGCGGTTGGGTGTCACGTCTTTCTTGGAGGCGCCCAGGACCTCGGGGAGATGCTGCGGACGAGGTCGAGGATCAGGATATTGGGTAATCCTGCCGCACCCGCGAAAAGAAAAACAGGTTCCCGACCCGATCCGACAGTCGGTAGTGTTGCGGCGCAACGAAGTTCGATATCTGCTTGCTCTGTCCTTTCCGATGCACAATCAGACAGTCGTACTGGAGGTATTCGTCGAATATCTGGGGATCCTGTGAGATATTGAAAGGACCCTCAATCCTGTCGAAAATAGTGGTACCGTCGTCCCGGCTGGAGAACAACGCTCGGAGAGCCTGCTTCGACAAGCCGATGGCACCGATGGTGCCGCAGGTTTCCATCCGTTCGACGTTTCTCTCGAAGAACGTGCCGACCAGCGAAGGCATCCGGTATTGATGGCGAACGAGCTCGCCGGCCATCAGCACGACGACCAGCCCCGAACAGACCGCCGCAGCGTATTTGTGTTTCGACTTGAGGCTCTCGATGAAACTGCCGACGCCCAGAGCGACGATGAAGCTCATGGCGACGTAAACGGACACCACGCTTCTGCTCAGATATAACGCCGAATTCATAAAATTCCAGATCACGAGGATGATGAGCAGGCCAAGAACATAGACAGGCGCGAGGCGCCTTCTCGGACGGCTCACAAGCCAGAACAGGCTCACGGCAAACAGGAAGGACGGTACGTAGCCCAGATCGTCGAGCATGAACCGAAGAAACCTCACGCCTCCCTCTTGGGTCACGAGGTGCCCGGTCTTGTAATGATAGACGTTGGCCAAGGTTTCATTGAGAAGGGTGAACAGGGACTCGGAAGGCCAATTCAACAGCACCAGGGCGGCCGCCGCGGACAGCAGATAGACCTCGATACCCACTTTGAGGTTGCGACGACTTCTCAGAACTTCGACGACCGTCTGAACGAACAACGGACCGACGATCAGGATTCCCGTCAGCTTGGTGGACAATGCCGCGGCAGACAGGATTCCCGACCAGGCGAGAGTGCGGTATGTCGCCGACGGTCGGGTACGGAGACAGAGAAACGCCGCGGTGTTGAAGAGGATGAACAGCGTGGTCTCGGAATAGAATAAATCGAATTGCGAAAACACGAGTGGATTCGCGAGTACCAGGCTTCCGTACGCGGCTGAGGCCACGACGCCGAACCGAATGGACAATGCCCACATGACCATGCAGAAAGAGAAGATGGCCAAAACCCCGAAAGACATCCTTAGAAAGAAGACATAATCCTGGACATTCGGATCATGACGGATGGTGTCCGTCTCGTTGAAGTGCTCCCGAAGATAATAGCCGCCTGGGTATTCCCAGCCCGTCTGGTAGTGCTCGCCGCCCATGTGGCTGTTCATGTAATAGACTCCGGCAGGGTGGAGCAATCGAACGAACCATCGGTTCGTTTCACCGACCCGGGCGGTGTCCACGGGATCCTCGAATGAATCGAAATGTCGGGTTCCGAGAATCAGCGTATGCCATTCGTCGACATGTGGATGGTTCATGCCGCGGCTGTTCAGATTGAAAACCCAGGCCGAAGACACCAGAAAGAACCACAGCAGCATGACAAGGACTGTACGGCGCGATTCGACCATACGCGCGTACGTCTGTCCGGCTCTCAGGGCCCTCGATATGGAGCTCGACCGCACAAACCCGCCTTTGCTTCCGGGTGCCATGTGCTATTTCTCCCTTCTTCCGGGGCCTGGACAATGAATCGGCCCCTCACCCGCCTGCCGGGGCGGAACGGCCCGTTTCCCCCTGCTCACGCCCCATCCCCCGGCTCGCGGGAACCTGTGGCTCTCAGAGCCCGGTTCATCCCATTACCCCCTTTGGAAGTGCCTGGGCCTTTTGCCGAGCCGGTGTTTAACCGGTATTGTTCCGCTTCCCAGTGAAGCAGATCGTGGACATCTTTCTCGGTCAGTTCCACCAGGACGTCTTGCGGTTTCTGCCTGGTCAGAACCTCGTAGTAGCAGACGAGCTGCGCACGCTGGGCCTGGTCGAAGTCCGACTTCGCAAAAACACCTTCGCCTCGGATGAAGAGCAATGGCGGCCGTCGCCTCCTGCCGTATCTCCGGGCCTCGCGCCGGGTCTCGAATACGGGGGCTTTCTCTCCCAGAAAGACGGCATGATCGGGATAGAGCACCCAAGCTTCCGACAGTCTTCGGTAGAGCCCCGGAGTGTGAACCAGGCTTTGAATCCGGGCGTCTTCAATGACGACATACTCCAATAAGCCGATGTGCAATGCGTTGGGGGACTTGTGGATTGGCCGCGAAGCCGACTCGCTGGAAGCGACATCCTGCTTCAATGCCGAGACGAGGCCCTTGATGCGCCGGTCGATTTCGTCGATCGTGTCGCCGCCCACCAGGATGCCGTGGTTCTGCAGACAGACGATGTTGGCGTCGGGCGTGCGGCCCAGGACGACCGCGACGGATCGAGCGAGCTCGGCGCCGGGCTGCCGGTACTCCACCCACTCCCAGTGAAAGCGATCTCGAAGCCGGGCTCGCAATGTCTCCGGCGCGTCAGCCCGCACCAGGACGGCCAGCGCCTCTATCGCGTGGAGATGAATGACGATCCGTTGCGGCATGACGACGTGCATGAAGGTCTCGATCGAGGGCCGCCGGGCATGGCCTTCGGCTCTCTCGGGCAACCGGAGGTGAGGTGGTCCCGCCAAGGCAGCCCGCAGCGCGTCGAGGTCCACGGGCACGAAGATGTCGTCCTTCGCGGCGTCGGCCAGCCAAGCTCCCGAAGCCTTGATCCACAGCGTCCCGCCATCCTTCCACGACACGTTGCCGCCCGCCCCCTGCACCAACAGCGGTTCCTGTCCGATACGCGCGCAGTAGTTGACGATGTCATGCCTCATCGCGGCCGCCCTGCGTTACACGCGCAGTAGTTGACGATGTCATGCCTCATCGCGGCCGCCCTGCGTTCCAGGGGTGAAGCCCCTGCGCCGCATGGAGTCGCGTAGTGCGAGGAAGCTCGTGAACCAGGCATCGGGCGTGGTCGCGTCGCGCCCCTTCCGGACGCCGGGATGTACCTTTTGCAGCGTCACGGCCCCGAGGCTGTCTCTCGCTCCCCTGATGTCGGCTTCGGCGTCATCGCCAATCATCCACAGGACGCTGTCCGCGGCCCGCATTTTCTCCCGGACGAGCCGGAATGGCACTTCATGCGGCTTGTCGGCGCCAGCCTCCTCGCTGGTGACGATGACGGCGAAACTGTTCTCCAACTGCCAATACACCAGTTTTCTGAACTGAATTTGTGCCGTCAGGTCGGTCACGAGCGCCGCGGGGATGTTGGCCAGGCGCAGGTCGTCCAGCAGGTCTCTCACGCCGTCGAACAGCACGGCGCTCCTGAGAAAGGTTCTCCAGTAGGTCTGTTCCAGGTCCAGCGCCAGCAGGGCCCTGCTGCCCAAGCCCTCGATCTCCATCATGCGCTGAAAATAGAGCAGGCGGCTGTGGGACGATGCCGAACGGCCGAGTTGAGCTTTGACTTGGCCTCTGGCTTCCCGGAACAGATGGTCCGAGCGTTGTGGCGTGAAGGACAAGCTGTCGGACAGCTTGTCCTTCACCGCCTGCCAGGCGGCAACATGCGCCGGATCATAGGCATACAACGTGTTGTCCAGATCGAACAGGACCGCGTCCGGCCGGGTCAGGAACCTGTCGGGGTGGTTGAGCTTCATATAACGCGTCTCGTCAAGGCGTGGTCGATATGACACAGGGCGATGACCTGCATCAGGCCCGTGACGCCATCCTGCCACAGCGGCCGCGTATCCAGGAGAGCCAGAACCCGGCTGCACGTCACCTCGGCCACCAGTGCGATGTCGGGGGCCGAGACTTCGCCCTCGATGGTCATGAGCATCTTGTCATCGTCATCATCAGGCGTCGTATCCACATGCAGGTTGCAGAGGCCGATCAGGGCGTGAATCAGAGAACTGTCATTCACAGTGCGCGTGGCGCTGACCTTCAGATTCAAATGCAGGGGAGCAGGGACCAGGCGCGACAATGCCTCCGGTTGTGCTGGTTGCAGAGAGAAGACCAGATCGGCATGGGCTCGCTGCGGACGAACGAAGCGGCGGGCGTCTTCCTCGCGCCGGCGCTGGCTATCCGCCACCGCCTGTGCCGAATAGCCGCGCTGCCCGGTATCCCGTATATGCCTGAAATGGCGGCGCAGCGGTTCATCCATGTCGAGGTAGATCTTCACGTCGTACAGCGGCCTCAAGGCCGACGTGTAGAAGGCGTGCAATCCGGTGACGATGATGAAGTCGTTGCTCGGGATAGAGACGGCTTCGCTCAATTTCCCGATCGCATGGTCGTATTTGGGGGACGAGATAGGCGACCGGTTGGTCATGGCCACCAAATCGTTGCCCAGGCGGCCCAGGTCGTTAGCCGCCGGGTTCAGATGGGTCAGGACCTTCCACATTCCATTGCGTCGGTCCCAGAGATGGTAGTTGTCGCCCGAGATCTCCACAACGGAATGCGTCCCGAGCAACTTGGTCAGGGCGTCAGCCAAGGTGCTCTTGCCCGAGCCGGAGTCCCCGGCGATGCCGAGCACAAACGGTTTGCGGCTCAGCCGGTAGAAGTCGTTGCGGGTGATCAAGTGCCGCCAGGTATGGACGGCGAGAACGACGCCGGTCACGATGAGGGCAGTATGGAGCAGAGAAGGCAGTCGCCCCGGCACGAGAACGCTGATGTCGAATCGGGTGCTGTCTGCCAGATGGAAGGGGGTGGAGACAGAAATACTGAGCAAGTAGAAAGCGGTAAACACTCCCGCCAGCAACCGGGTGGTTCGGGAACCGATGGACAGGCAGAATATCAGGAAGGGCATGTTCCATATGAACCAGCCAGGGGAGGTCGCCGCGAACAGGGTCACCAGAAGGAACGAAACGCCCGTGCCGGTGAGAAACAGATTGAAGTCGAGGCGTCCTATGGCCCACACGGAGTAGAGCGTGAGGACGTAGAGGGTCGGCACGATATAGAACGACAGCCCATTGTTCAGGGTGAACATGAGTTGGTAGACGTTCTGCATCTGCGGGTTCTCCAACAGCATGTGAATGTTGCCCGGTGACAACAGGGACGGCCCGATGACGCAGAGGACACTCAAAGACAATCCCGCCAGAAACGCCGGCAGGTGCGTACGCAGCAACTTCCCGTTGTACAGATAGATCAGGAAGAAGGGGACGCTGATGACCATGCTGAGCTTGGCGGAAACCGCCAGCGCACAGACGGCCCCGGCGCAAGCGCTCTGCGCCTTTGTGGCAGGCTGGCGCATCAGTACAAGGGCGATTGTCAGCAGCAGTATCGGGACGAGGTCGTTGAGCCCGTGTCCATAGGTGGCGAGCAGGACGATGGGCGACAGCCAGTACCAGGTGAGGAGCCGATGCGTCGGCATACCTGGCACCAGCCGGTGCAGGCTGAACAGCAAGCCAACGTCCACCGCTACCAGTGTCAACCAGTAGCCGTACTGCGCGGGCAAGGCCAGCGCCTCGGCCAGCCAGGCTGATGGCAGGAAGGTCAGCCACATCACATAGCCGTAGGGAAAGGCGAGGGGGTCACCCCCAGCGGCCAGCCAGCCGCTCCAGGGGTCGAAATCGAGCCGGCTCGCGCTCGCCTGCATGAAGGGCGCATACCAGTCGCTCAGAGCAACGGGAGCCAAGGCAAGCACCAGCCCGAGGCGAATGGCTGCGCCGACGAAGAACAGCGGATGCAAAGAGAGCATCTTCACGCGGCGCAAGCCTCGCGCTCCCACAGGTCCGGGTGCTTGGTGCAGACCGCGTCGGGACGGATGCCTCTTGCGCGCAACAGCGTCGCCAGGGCAGGAACTTCGACCGTCGCGTCTCGCCCTTGCAGCTCCGGTGAGACGATGCAGAGCTTGAACCCGGCCGCCCCGAGCTGCTGCGCTTCCTGCGAGGTCAGCGGGAAGCGGGTGAAGCAATCCACCCAGACCCAGTCGATCCGCCCGGCCAGGGTCAGGGCGGTCGCGGTCGATTCATACTCCGACACGCGCACGGCGCAACGCCGCTCGCCTGTCCCGGCGCTGCGCACCAGGGATGGGAAGGCTTGATCCAGGAAGAAGTAATCCTCGATGCCCCGCTCGCGCAGCGGAGCCGTCACCGAAGGCTCCAGCCCGTCTTCCTTGACGTTGAGAATCAATGTGCCGTGCCGATAGGCGTCGAGCCAGCGCCTGAAATCAGCGCCGGCTGCGAAAGGGTCATGGTGAAGCACCAGGGCGTCTCCGGCAGTGCGCAGGTCGATTTCGACCCCGTACTCCCGCGGGGTGGCGGCAAGCTCGGGCACGGTGTTGCGGCGATGCACGATGAGCTTCATGGTGATTTCAGGGTCCTTTTCAGTTGCAGGCTGTAAGCCACGGTGCGGTGGATGAACTTCCACTTGGCCATCCAGTTGACGTTCCAGTGCGAGACCCCGTGGGCGCGTTCGCCGAAGCGCACCGGGAAGCGCTGCACCTCGAGGCCGGCGACCAGGGCCTGGTGGTAGGCGAACAGATCGAGCGAAAAGTCGTTGGGCGGTGACTGCCACGTGCGGTAGAAATCGCGGCTGAACAGCGTCGGCTGGGCGTTGATGTCCCGCATCGGCCGGGCCAGCAGCAGTGTCTCGAACAGGCTCATGCCCGCGGTGAACATGGCGTCCGCCAGCGGCCGACCGCAACGGCGGCCCTTGACGAAGAGGTCGTGACCCCGGCGCCGGAACAGCGCCAGCCCGCGCAGAACGTCTTTGGGGTCCGTCTGCATATCGGCGTGCGTCCAGCCCAGGATGTCGCCGTCGGCGGCTGTCAGCCCCGCCAGAATGCCGAAGCCGTAACCCTGATTGACCGGCACGCGCGCGCTGCGGCAACCGGGAACCTTCGGCAGCAGCTCATGCAGGACGCGGGGCGTCTCGTCCGTCGAACCGTTGTCCACCAGAATGACCTCTACCCCCGGCTCGACCACCAGCGCGCCGCAACGCTCCAGCAACAGGGGCAGATTGGCGGCCTCGTTGTAGCAGGGGATGACCAGCGAGAGCTCAGTCCGCACCTTGTGCTCCTTGCGATACGATCAGCACGACACCGCCCATGCCGTATGTGAACACCTGCCTCGTCTTGACTCCCCTCTCCCGGACGAACTCGGCAAAAGCACCCCGGACGCCTCGGTCTTCCCGACCGCGATAGGAGAAATAGTCGTCCAGCATGATGAATGTACCCTGCTGGAGCACCGGGCAGCAGAAGGCCAGGGCCTGACGCGCGCTGGTGAACGTGTCGCTGTCTATGAAAACGATGCGGGCTTTCTCGATACCCCGCTGTTTTGCGCCGTGCTGCAATGATTCATTAAAGAAACCGGAGATCAGTTGAAACGCCATGTCGCCCGCGGCCCTGCGAACGCGGCGTTCGACCTGCGGCAGGCTGGTCTCGAAATTCTCGTTGGTATAGAAGGGATGCCGATCTTCTTCCTCCAGCGAGCCGAAGCCGGCGAATGAATCGAAACCGTAACACTTCGTGGCGGCGACACTCGGATGGATGTTGGACAGCTTCCTCAAACAGCGCAGCGCGTGACTGAACGAGCTACCGGTGAACACGCCGAATTCAAGATAATCGCCTTCGATATTTTCCAGCGCGGACAGGTAGCAAACTTTCTTGATCGCGTAGTACTTCTCAAGATTGTGGATGACCGCCGGATTCAGGCCGGCAATAAAGGCGGAAGCCCAGTTCTGCAGAAACTCCAACCGGGAGAGCAATCCGAATGATTTCACCGGCATGATTCCCCATATTCCCGAGGCGCCGTTGCCGGTCTGAAGACCAGCCATCGCAAGCCGACAAAATTGCTGCAGGTGGCGAATCCGGCTCCGAATACCCAGCCGACCGCGTAGTGGAACATCAGGCCATCGACCAGCGCCGTGGTGATCGTAGTCATCCCCACGCCACCGACAGCGTAGACGAGCAGAAAGCGCCCGCTGCCGGCTACACCCACATCGAACCTGCGACCGAACACCCAAGTCCTGCCGAAGTGGTAGGAGCACAGGAGTCCGAGCGCATAGCCGCAGATGGCCGCCGCGAAGACCGGCACCTGGATGAACAACAGGAGGAGGTAGCCCAGAAAATTGGCCACGTTCGAGCCAACGCCGACCAGCAGGAAGCGCAGAATATCTCTGCCGAGCCGACTCATCATGTCCGCTCTACCGACACGGGCGTGACGACGCGGTACGCCTGCGTCAATGCTGCGACCGCCTCGGCCGGGATTCGGGAGTCGTGCTCCAGCCGATAGGGATGGCTCGGCCACTTGTGGAAGCACGACTGCCAATACTCGAAGGTCATGAGATCGTCCGGCGTCCCCCAGCTCAAGTAGCTGTCGACCTCGAACAGGCGGCAGTGCAGCCCCAGCGCCAGGGCATGATTGATGCAGGAGTCGATGTAGAACTCGCCACCCACCCGATCGTCGTGCTCGAGCAACCGCTCGACGCAGCACCGGAAGTCGTCGGCCAGGCGAAAAGTAAAGGTACCGGTGACGATCGGGTCGATAGCCGGCGAGCCGAGCGGCTTCTTGACCGAGATGCCCGTTATCCGTCCATGGTCAGCTTCGACCCAGCCGAACATCTCCGGTCGGCGAAGCGCGTGGGCATGGCCGCGGGCGCCCCAGACGATCACGTCCATTTCGCCGTCTTCGACCAAATGCCGCCAGGTCTGATCGTCGTAGAGGACACCATGGTCGCAGGCGCCGAAGGTCACGGGACCCGGTGCACGGTCACCCAAGCTGCGTTCCAGTGCATCAAGCCCGAGCAGGGCCGTGCAGGCCTGCCCGTCGGTGGCTTGGGGAACCATCTCGACGACCGCCCGCGGATAGAGGCGTGTCAACTCGGCCGCGATCGTACCGGCACCCGGCATGTCGGCCCTCAACACGAAGACGTAGCATTCGGCGGGCGGCAACGCCTGGATCGCCTGCACCACCATCGGCTTCCCGGACACCGGGATCAGCGGCTTGGGCAGCGCGTAGCCGGCATTGCTGAAGCGTTGGCCGATTCCGGCCAAGGGCAGGATTATCGTGCCACTTGGCTGATCGGGAGGGAGGGAAAGGCAGCCGCTTTCCGGTACCGCCGCGAGGCTTCGGAACGTTCGCGACCAAGTCCGGTATTCAGCGACATCCTCCGGCGTTCCCCATTGCATGAAGTGCTGCAACGGATACACGGCCACTGGCTTGCGCTCTGCAAGTAGCGGTTTGTAGGCCAAGCTGACGTAGTACTCTCCGCCTGTCCGCAGGTCTTGCTCCACTACGGTCCGGAAGGCGGCGCACATGATGCGCGCCGAGGCAAAGTAGTAGGTACCGCTGGAGGCGTACTCCTGCATGCGATTGTCGGTGTAGGGTTTTTTCTCCTGGATGTCTTCAACCCAGCCGGTAGTCTCCCACAAGTAGGCATAGTGGGTATTTCCCAGCAGGTGGGGATGGAAACCCTTATAAGCCGGAATCGCCCCTACGCAGCCCGCCTCCCGCACGAAGCGTCGGAAGTGATGCCAATTCCAGTAGCAGGAGAAATCGCAGTAGTTGACGACGATCGGCTGGTCCGGATCGAGCAGATGCTCGGCTTGGCGCACGGTATGGACCGGACCGAGCGAATGCGGCGGAATGCCCACGATGCGTCCCGTCCGGCAGCACGCGCGCAGCATCTGTTCCATCCGGTAAGCAGGCGTGTCGAGGTGCTCCCGGTTGCAGATGAAGACGAAGTCACTCTCGCCGGGGAACATGTCCACCACATGCGCAATGATGGGCTTGCCGTCGATCTCGATCAGCGGTTTTGGCGTCTTGCAGCCGGCTCGCCGAAAGCGTTCTCCGAAGCCGGTCATGGGAATGACGATCTGCATCCGAATGTCTACTCGACGACTGATGGGAAGTTCTCGAAATTGCCCGCCGGCCCCGCCATGGCCCCTCCGGTTCATGTAAATTCAACGGCTTCCAGGCACCTTGGAGCGGATTCTAAGCGGTCCTGTGAGGCTATTGAAAGCTCTCGGACCGGTTGTCCGAGGCGAGGATGATCCGGGCCATGTCGCGGTGGCCACGGAGGCGCCGGAAGCGTTGCTCGGATTCACCGGAATGCGCACCCGCAGGCATAGCCATCACGGAAGCGTCCCGCGTACGCCCGCTGCGGGGGCGAGGCAGTCAGACGGGAGGCCGGCCGTCGGGACGCGAGTCGATCAGCATGAAATCGCCCTGGGCGTCCCGCATCGCGCTCATGCCTGCGCCAACCCCGTGAAGAACGTGTCGAGGCGCGACTTGACGCGATCCCACCAGCCCGGATTGCTGATGATCTCGGCCCGCCAGAACGACGGGCAGAGCGTCGCCGCTCCGGGACCCCACGCCGTCCATCCGCCTTGACAACGTCGCCAAGATGGCGTGAGTAGCTACCTTCGTCGTCTTGTCGAAGATCCCACGGGCAGGAGGCTGCCACCCATGAGCCACTTCGTGGCCGAGGTCGTCGTCATCGGCGCGGGCATCGCCGGCATCTCCGCGGCGTTCCACCTCGCGGTGAGGGAGGGGCTGGACGGCGTGGTCCTCGTCGAGGCCGGAGACCCGCTGGCGCTGACCAGCGACAAGTCCACCGAGTGCTACCGCAACTGGTGGCCCGGACCCGGCGACGCGATGGTCGCGTTCATGAACCGCAGCATCGACCTGCTGGAGCGGATCGAGCGCGAGAGCGGCGGGCGGCTTCACCTCAACCGCCGCGGCTACCTCTTCGCCACCGCCGAGCCGTCGCGCATCGCCGCATTCCGCGACCTCGGACATGAGGCGCAGTCCTTCGGGGCCGGGGCGCTTCGCGTGCACGACGGCTCCGGGTCGAGCCCCGGCTACCTCCGGTCGCCGGCACGCGGGTTCGAGGAAGTTGCGGCCGGCGCGGATCTGATCACCGACCCCGCCCTCATCCGCGCCGAGTTCCCCTACCTCGATCCCGAGGTGGTCGCGGTGCTGCACGCACGCCGGTGCGGCTGGCTGAGCGCGCAGCAGCTCGGCATGTGGATGCTGGAGCGGGCGCGGGACCGCGGCGTGAGGTTGATCCGGGGGCGGGTGACGGACGTCGAGACGCGCGGCGGCCGGGTACGTGCGGTATCCGTGGCGCGGCCCGGGGATCGGGTACGGATCGAGACCGGGAAGCTCGTGCTCTCACCCGGACCGTATCTGGCCGAGCTCGCCCGGGGCTTCGGCGTCGATCTGCCCGTTGCGTGCGAGCGCCACATGAAGGTGGCGTTCCGGGATACGGAGCGGGCGGTGCCGGGCGACGCGCCGCTGCTCATCTGGGCCGATCCCGTGGAGCTGCCGTGGTCCGACGAAGAACGGGCGGTGCTTGCCGACGACGAGGAGACCCGCGCACTCGTCGAGCCGTTCCCGGCCGGAATCCACGGCCGCCCCGAGGGGACCCCCGGCGAGCACTGGCTGATGATGCTGTGGACCTGGGACACGGAGACGGTGGAGCCGGTGTTCCCGGTCCCGTTCGACGAACGGCTGCCGGAAATCGCGCTCCGCGGATGGTCGCGGATGCTGCCGTCGCTGAAGCGCTATTTCGCGCGCCTGCCCCGCATGACCGTCGATGGCGGCTACTACGTCAGGACCCCCGGGAACCGCCCCCTCATCGGCCCTCTCCCGGTGGCGGGCGCCTACGTCAACGCCGCCTACTCGGGATTCGGGATCATGGGCGCCTGCGCCGGCGGCGAGCTGCTCGCGGCCCACGTCTGCGAGACGCCGTTGCCGGCGTATGCCGCCGCGTTCCACCCGGCGCGGTTCGACGACCCCGGCTATCTCGACGCCTTCGCGAGCGGCGCCGACGGCCAGCTCTGAGCGCGAAGCGCAGAAGCGGGAACACGCGGGCCGGTGGCTCGAAACGGACTACCTCGCCTTCGACGGTTCCGGCCATCCGATGCGGCACCAAGCCGCTTCTGCCGCCGGATGACCTCTTGCCGGGAAGCGCGCGCATATCGGCGGTGATGCGGGCTGTGTCGCCTCGACCGTGACGGGGTGCCGGGGGAGAAGCCGTGCCGGCAAGCCTCGCCGGCATTCCCGCCAGACGGCGTTGCGCCGTTCAACCCTGACCCTGTCGGGGCTGGAGCACGGTTCGTGTCACCAGCCTCGGTACGCGCAAGATCGAGAGGACCGGCTCGGACCCGGCGGACCCGTTCGGGCCGGGTCGTCACCTCTGCGCGAGCCGGCGAAGCTCCGGGCGCCGAATCAGGCTCTGGCGGGCGCGGAAGGAGGCGCGGAACTCGCTCGGAGTCTCTCCGAATTGCGCTCTGAATGCGCGCGAGAACACCGCCGGGTAGGAGAATCCGCACGCTGTCGCCACCGTCTTGATCGGGAACTCCTCGTAGAAGAGCAGATTGCGCGCGGCCTGGAGCCGGATCCGGAGATAGAGACGCATCGGCGGGTCGTCGAAGCGCCGCCGGCATTCACGCGAGACGGTGCGCGCCGTCGCCCCGAGCCGCGCCGCGATCTCCCCCAGACCGAGCGGGAAGTCGAGGTTGCCCTCCATCAAGGCCAGCATCCGATCCGTGAGCGAGCGCCGTGCCGGCTCGAGCGTCGTATCGACACGCTGTGGCGCCTCGGCCGGGCGCGGGGAGTGGACCAGCGCGTTCGCCACCTCGGTCGTGAGCACCGATCCGTACTTCCGGGCGATCAGATCCAGCATCAGGTCGAGGGTCGCCACGCCGCCGGCGCAATGCAGGATCCGGCCGTCGATTCGATAGAGCTGATCGCGGGTCGAGCTGGCCGGGAATCGCTCGCGAAACGCCGGTGCGGCCTCCCAGTGCAGCACCGCCCCATCTTCACCGACCAGCCCTGCCTGCGCGAACGCGAAGGCGCCGGTATCGACCCCGCCGACGCTCGCACCGGCGGAATACGCGCCGCGCAGCCGGTTGAGAAGCCGGGGAGAATTGCGCTGCGTCGGCAGGTTGCCCTCGAAGAGGAGCACGAAGTCCGCCGCCGGCATCGAATCGATGTCGTGATCCACCGGCATCCACAGACCGTTGCTCGCCCGCACCGGCTCGCCGGTCTGCGACACGAAGCACCAGCGGAACAGCTCCCGCGCCCGATTCTGGTTCGCGCAACGTAGCGCCTCGCTTGCGAGCACCGCCGCGCTGAGCGGGAACTCCGGCTGCAGCACGAACGCGAAGGAGGGCGGCGCGGCGCGGTCCCCGTAGCGGGCCGGCGTCGTATCCATCGATTCGGGGTCTGGCGATCGTTCAGTCGTCCTGTGCAAGGCGGGACGCTTGCGGCGCCTGTTGGCCGCAAGGTGCCGGAATCATCAATAATTTGTCTTTCATCATCAACTGCGAGGCTCAACGGAAGTCGAACATGATCCCGCGGGCGCGGCCCTGCCGCACCGCGGCGCCGGCCGCGCAAGGAGCGAAGCGGATGGACACGGAGCAACGCAGGCGGGCGCTCGAAGGATGCTACGTGACGGTGCCGACCCCCTTCGCCGACCGTGAAGGGTGGCCGATCGACGACTCGGCGCTACGCGCCTACGTACGCTTCCTCATCGATCACGGCCTGCACGGCGAGCGGGCGACGCTGCTCGCGGGGGGCGCCGCCGGCGACTTCTCGACCATGACCTTCGATGAGCGCGTGCACGTGGCGTCGATCGTCATCGAGGAGGCGGACGGGCGCGTCCCCGTCGCGATGGGCGCCCAGACCACGAGCACGCTGGAGCTCATCCGGCTTGCCCGCGCGGCGCAGTCCATCGGCGCGGATTTCATCCAGGTCTCCTGTCCCTTCTACTTCGAGCACGGGGAGGACGATTTCGAGGAGTTCGTGCGCGAGGCGGCGTCCGCGGCGCCGGAGGTCGGAATCATCGTCTACAACACGTTCTGGACCTCGTCCGGGCTGTCGTTCGCGATGGTCGAGCGCCTCGCCGGAATCGCGAACGTCGTCGGTCTGAAGTGGGCGACGCCGCGCACCGACGCCATGGAGTTCGAGGACGTGACCTCCCGCTTCTCCGAGCGCTTCACCATCATCGACAACAACCTGTTCTTCGCTTTCAGCCCGATGCCGGCCCTCGGGGCGAAGGCGTTCGAGGTGCATCTGTGCAACTTCTGGCCCGAGTGGGGGATCAGGCTGCTCGACGAGGTGCAGGCGCGGAACTACCCCGAGATCGCCCGGATGATGGTCGAGGAGGCGATGCCGTTCTACAAGCTGTGGGTCGGCATCGAACGCGAGTACACGAGCGGCGACGGTTATCTCGACAAGCTGTGCATGGAGCTCATCGGGCTGCCGTCGAGTCGCTGCCGCCCTCCGACGCGCGACGTGCGGGCGCGGTATCGCACCCACGCACGCGAGATGCTGCGGGCGATCGGGTGCCCGCGGATCGTCGAAGATGAGGACCGCGCGGAGCCGGCAGCATGAGTCCCACCGCGAACATGGTGGTGATGGCGTCCGGCGACAACGTGGGCATCGCCACCCGCGACATCGCCGCCGGAACCCCCGCGCGCGACGTTCGGGGCTGCGAACGGACGGCGATCGAGCCGATTCCCCAAGGCCACAAGATCGCGCTTGCCGACCTCGCGCCGGGAGAGTCGGTGGTGCGCTACGGCGTGCCGGTCGGGGTCGCGACCGCCGCGGTCGGCGCGGGCCGACTGGTCCACGTCCACAACGTTGCGAGCCGGTACCTGAACAACGACGAAGACCATTATGAATAGCGTAGCGCGGCATCGCCCGGCGAATCGTCCGGCAAGCAACGGTCCGGTGAGTCGTCCGGCTCGCGGCGCCGCTCTTCCCGCGGCGCGGGCGGACGTCTCGGGCATGTACGGCTATGAACGCGCCGGCGGGCGCATCGGGATCCGCGACTACGTGGTCGTCGCCTATCTGGTCGAGTGCGCGCACCACGTCGCGCGGCGCATCGCCGATCCGTTCGCCGAACGCGGGGCGCAGCTCGTCGGCTTTCCCGGCTGCTATCCGAGCGAGTACGCCCACCGGATCCTCGAAGCGATGTGCACCCATCCCAACGTCGGCGCCGTGCTCCTGGTCTCGCTCGGCTGCGAGGAGTTCAAGCGCGGAGCGTTGCGCGAGGCGGTCCGCGCCTCCGGCCGGCCGGTGGAGACGCTCGTCATCCAGGCTTGCGGCGGGACCGCGGCGACGATCGAGCGCGGGCGGGAGTGGGTGGAGTCGCGCCTCGCCGAGCGGCGCCCCCCGGCGCGCCCGATCGGGCTGGCCGACCTCGTCGTCGGCACCAAGTGCGGCGGCTCCGACGGGCTGAGCGGGGTGACGATCAATCCGGCGGTCGGACATGCCTTCGATCTCCTCGTCGACGCCGGCGCGACGGCCATGTTCGAGGAAACCTGCGAGCTCATCGGCTGTGAGGAGCACATGGCCGCGCGCGCCGTCGATCCGGGGCTCGCGGCCGAGGTCCACGGCGCGGTGCGCAAGGCCCGTCGCTACTACCAGGACCTCGGGCATGGAAGCTTCGGCGGCGGGAACATCAAGTACGGGCTCTCCACGCTGGAGGAGAAGTCGCTCGGCGCCTACGCGAAGAGCGGGACGCGGCCGATCTCGGGCCTGCTCAAGCCGGGAGTCCGTCCGACCCGCCCCGGCCTCTACCTGATGGACACGGTCAACGACGGCGAGGTCCGCTACGGGATCCCGAACGTCAACGACACGCAGACGGTGACCGAGATGGTGGCCTCCGGCTGCCATCTCATCCTGTTCACGACCGGCGCCGGCTCGGTCGTGGGGCAGGCCGTCGCGCCCGTGATCAAGGGCGTGTCCAGCACGCGCGTGTTCGAGCGCATGGCCGGCGACATGGACGTGAACGCGGGGACGATTGCCGACGGGGTCGAGACGATCGAGGAGGTAGGCGAGCGGATCCTTGCCGAGATCGTCGAGGTTGCCTCCGGGCGTCCGACACGCTCGGAGGCGCTCGGCCACCAGGAGTTCGTCCTTGGATACAAGACTTACGAACCGCTCGGCCCCGCCTGCCTTCCCACATGAAGGATCTTCCCACAGGAGGGCAGGCGGTACGGGCGGACGAGAGCGGCGCCACCGATTCGGCGCCGGCAACGACCTGAAGATGAAACGACCTGAAGAGGAGAAGAAGGCAATGACCAACACAGTGAAGCATACGGCTCTGGGCGCCGCGGTGCTGTGCGCCGCCACCCTCGCGCTGCCGGCGAAGGCGCTCGACGACGCACGGCTGCGCTTGAACTGGATGTACTACGGCTCGCACGCGGGCTTCGCCCTCGGGAAGGACTCGGGAGCGTACCGGGACGCGGGGATCAACCTCGACATCCGCTCCGGCAACGGATCGAGCTCGGCCCACCGGCTCGTCGCCAACGGCGACAGCGATTTCGCGTACGGCTCGTGCGCCGCGATGGTGACCCTCGCCGCGCAAGGGGCGCCTCTCATCTCCGTGGGGGTGATCGACGCGGCCGGGACCGAGGCGGTCATCGTGCGTCCCGACGCCGGGGTGAAGACGCTCCAGGATCTGAAGGGCAAGATGATCCTCACCACCGCCAACGCGGGGGTGAACACGTTCTTCCCGCTCGTGATGCGCAACGCCGGCATGGATGCCTCCGACGTCAACCTGACCAACGTGCCCGACGGCGCCCTCGTGTCGAGCTACCTCCAGGGCGCGGGCGGGGCGGTCGCGATCCTCGGCGGCCTCGACGACAAGCCGGCCGAGATCGAGGCCAACGGCGGCGAGCCCCCGGTGACCTTTGCGTACTCCGACTTTGGCGTGAACCAGGTCGGATACTGCCTCTCGACGCACAAGGAAACGGTGGCCCAGCGGCCCGAGCTCGTGAAGCGCTTCGTCACGGCGACGGTGCAGGCGTACGCGGAGACGGAGAAGAACCCCGATGCCGCGGTGGCCTCGATGGCCGACATCGTCGGCGGCTCGATGGCGGAAGACCAGGGCAAGGCGCAGGCGCGGGCGGTACTCGACGTGACGCTGGGCATCCTCTACTCCAACGCCAACAAGGAGCGCCGGCTCGGCCTGCACGTCGCCTCGGACTGGGACGACATGCTCTCCCTGATGAAGGACTTCAACGATCTGGAGACCGATCTCCCGGCCTCGGCGTTCTACACGAACGAGTTTCTGCCCTGACGTACACTCCGGCACGCCGGTCTGCCCGGCCGGCGTGCCGGCTCCCTCCTCCGGCCGATCCATCGGCGCCTGCGGGGATGTTACGGTTGTTGCGCCGCGGACTCATGCATAGCGGGGGCGGAGTCGGGTGAGCCCAACCACTGCCACCAGCGCGTCCATCGAGATCCGGGCGGTCCGCAAGCTCTTCGGGAGCGGCGCCGGCGAAGTGCACGCTTTCGGCCCATCCGATCTCCGCATCGCGCCCGGCGAGTTCGTCTCCCTGCTCGGTCCATCCGGGTGCGGCAAATCGACCCTCATGCTCATGATCGCCGGGCTCCTCGAACGAACCGACGGGGAAATCTTCGTCAACCGCGACATCGTGGACGCCCCGCGCACCGACGTCGGCATCATGTTCCAGGACAGCACCCTCGTCCCTTGGCGCAGCGTGCGGGGCAACGTCGAGCTTCAGCTCGAGCTGCGCGGGCTCGATACCGCCGCATACCGCGATCGAATCGACGACCTCCTGCACTCGGTCCACCTCGACGGCTTCGAGGACCGTTCGCCCTACGAGCTCTCGGGCGGGATGCAACAGCGCGCCGCCCTGTGCCAGGCGATCGTGCACGAGCCGGGCACGCTGCTGCTCGACGAGCCTCTCGGCAAGCTCGACGCGATGACCCGGGAGCGGATCCGGGCCGATCTGCAGGATCTGTGGATGCGGCGGCGGCCGACGGTGGTGTTCGTCACCCACAGCATCGAGGAGGCGATACAGCTCTCGACGAGGATCTGCGTGATCACGCCGCGCCCGGGCCGGATCGATCATGTGATCGACGTCGATCTGCCGTGGCCGCGCGGGCTCGAGGTCAGACGCAGCGATGCCTTCGTGTCCTGTCTCGCAAGGATCCAGGAGATCTTTCATGGCTATGGCGTCCTCTGAGTCGCCGGCGGCGGCCGGCGTGCGCTGGCTCATGCGCTGGTTTTCGCGATCGTGGCTGTTTCTCGTGTTCTTCGCCGCGTTCTTCATCTCGTGGGAGCTCCTGGTCGACTGGCTCGAGGTGCCCCGCTACATCCTCCCCAAGCCCTCCACGATCGTGATCAAGAGCTCGGCCGATCTCGATCGGCTGGTCTACTACACTTGGGTGACGGGCACCGAGACGGTGCTGGGCTACGCCGCGGCGATCGTCCTGGCGGTGCCGTTGGGGCTCGCGATCGCGTTCTCGCGCTTCCTGCGCCAGACGATCTATCCGTTCTTCGTCAGCATCGAGATGACGCCGAAGATCGCTTTCGCGCCGCTGTTCATCTCGTGGCTCGGATTCGGCCTGCTGCCCAAGGTCATCATCGTGTTCCTCGTGTGCTTCTTTCCCATCGTGCTGAATGCGATCCTCGCCTTCGGCTCCCTGAGCGAGGAGCTGACCCGTTTCTGCCGGGCCACGGGCGCCGGCGCGTGGCGAAGCTTCGTGAAGGTGCGGCTGCCGGCTGCGATGCCCCAGTGTTTCGTCGGATTCAAGTACGCCGCGATCAATGCCACCGTCGGCGCGACGATCGCCGAGTTCATCGGCAGCGACCAGGGGCTCGGCTTCTACATCCAGATCGTGACCGGCAACATGCGTCCGGACCTCGCGTTCGCCGGGATCTTCTTCCTCACGGTCCTCGGCCTTGCGATCTTCGGCCTCGTCACCCTCACCGAGCGGCTGCTCATTCCGTGGCACATCTCGGTACGGCGGGCCGCCTGATGGCGGACCACACACATCGATCCACCGGCGTGCCGAGGCCCGAGCGGCTCGGCCCGGGCGGCCCGCACACCACACACACTCCGCCTCCTCCAGCCACCCCGGCTCCCGAGCGGTTCGACGCGGACGGCCTTCGCGCGTTCGCCGCCGATGCACTCGCCGCCGGGGGTATGCCGGAGGACAAGGCGGCGGTGATCGCCGAGGGGCTCGTGGAGGCCGACCTCTACGGGCACACCACCCACGGACTCGCGCTGCTCGCGGACTACGTCGCCGAGATCGAGTCCGGCGAGATGGCGGTGGACGGCGAGCCCGAGATCCTCGCATCGCGCGGTGCGTCGGCATGCTGGGACGCGCGGCGTCTTCCCGGGATATGGATCACCGCACGGGCGGTCGGTGAAGCCTGCGAGCGGGCGGACACGTTCGGGTTGGGGGCGGTGGCGATCCGCCGCAGCCACCACATCGGATGCCTCGCGTCGTTCCTCGAATCCCCGGCGCGCCGGGGCCATCTCGTGCTGGTGCTGTGCTCGGACCCGGGCGATGCGCTCGTCGCGCCGTTCGGCGGTACGAGCGCGGTGCTGACCCCCAACCCGATCGCGGCCGGGATCCCGCGCGGCGGCGATCCGATCCTGCTCGATCTGAGCATGTCGATCACCACCGCGGGTATGAGCGCCCGCGCCCGTGCCCGCGGGGAGCGGCTTCCCGGGCGCTGGCTCATCGACGTGCGGGGCGATGCGAGCGACGACCCCGCGGTCCTCGATCAGGGTGGCGCACTCCTGCCCCTCGGAGGGCTGGACCACGGACACAAGGGCTTCGCGCTGGGATTGCTCGTGGAGGCGCTCACCCAGGGGCTCGCCGGCTTCGGCCGCGCCGACGAGCCGAGCGGCTGGGGCGCGAACGTGCTCGTCCTCGCCTTCGCTCCCCCGGCGTTCGCCGGGGCCGATGCCTTTGCCCGCCAGGTGGACTGGCTCGCCGGAGCCTGCCTCGCAAGCGTGCCGGCGAGTGCTCCCCGCGGGGTACGGCTGCCGGGCCAGCTCGCACTTGAACGCAAGGCCGTGGCGTTGCGCGACGGGGTCGAGTTGTTCCCCGGCGTCGTGCCGGTGCTCCGCGCGCTCGCCGAACGACTCGGGCGTCCGCCCCCGCGGCCGCTGTAATCCGGCTCTCTCACTGCACTTTCTCCCGGCACCGACAGCGGGGCATGTCCTCGGGAGAGTCGGCGCAGCCAGGAACCTGCGCCGCCGTCACGCGGCATCCACTTCCACTTGCGCGATGTCGCACTGCGGCGGCGGCACCGGCAATCCCTCCGCCCGCAGCCCTTCGACGTGGAACGCAACCGCTTCCTCGATCAAGCGCAACGTCTGCTCCCGATCCTCGCCAACCGCGATGCAGCCGGGCAGGTCGGGAACGAACGCCCCGTAGCTCGACTCGCCCTTCTCCACAATCACCGTGTACTTCATGGGGGTTTTCCTTGGCTGTTTGAAGTGGACATACGGCCAGCCGGGGCTGTCCTCCATGTCCCACCGCACCTTGGAGGCGATCTCCATGCGCACCTCCGATATGTCCGGGCCGATCAGATGACCTCGACGCCTTCGCGAGCGGCGCCGACGGCCAGCTCTGAGCGCGAAGCGCATCAGGGTAATACCGCACGAACCGCCGGCAATCGAGGCTCCGGCAGTCGGCCTCGGTCATGGTTCGGCCGCTTCGCGCCGGGCCCTGCCGAGCAAGTCATCGAGGGCCAGTTCCCGCGCCCAGTGGTCGAGGTAACTGGAATCGAGCAGCATGGCGGAGTGGCGCAGCACACCGATCACGTCGCGCCATTGACGATCGGAGACCCCACCTCCCTCCCGGTACCAGAGCAGCTTCCTGAGCACCGTGTCCTCCGGGCGCTTCAGAAACAGCAGTTCACCCTGCCGAACCTCGACTCTCTCGCGCCGCTCGAACTCGTTCGCGTCGTATGCGCCGGTACCCTGCATGATGAGGTCCACCTTGGTGGACGTCGGGAGATGAATGAGGTTCCAGCTACGCCGTTCACGCACCGCCTGGCGCAGGGACGGTTCATCCACGAGGAAATCCTCGCCCAGCGCTTCGGCGAACGGAGTCACGTCCGGCTCCGCCATCGCAACCACGAAGTCGATGTCGTTGGTCGCGCGCGGTTCGCCCTGATAGGAGCTGGCGAGCGAGCCGCCGAGGAAGTACTCGATGCCCGCATGTTCGAAGGCGCGCGCTACCGCGGCCGCAACGGCGAGGAGGTCGGGCGTGCTCAGCCGGACGCTCCGGGACAGGGGCCGAACGCGCGCTCGGCAAGTTCCCGTCCGTAGCACAAGGCTACGAACCTCCAACGGAGCTCCTCTTCGCCCGCTTTCGGATGGCGCCGCCGCAATCCGGCCTGTGCAAGGGCGCGCACTCCCAGGGACAGCCGTGCGGCCTGCGCCAAGCGCTCGGCCGGGGGCATCGTGCCGATCAGGTGGTGGTAGGCCGCGGCTGCGCGGGGATCGGTATCACGTAGCATCCGGCGAGTATGCTGGCACGTCGGCGCGGGGACAACCGTGATGTTCCTTCGTCCCCGATACATGTCCTCGTCAGGCTCGGTGAGCTTCGCATCGGGAGCAAGGGAGGTCACGGCAGGTGGTGACTGGCGGTATGAAAAGACGGATCGCACAAGGATTGTGCCGTGTTGCTGAGCATCAGTACGTTGGCGACGATCCTGATGTTGGGCGTTTCGCTTGTCCGTAACCCCTTCGCCGCGCCGTGGATGGAACGGGAGACCGAAGCGCTCGCCCTGCGGATCGACCGGATGATCGCGACGGAAGTGGATCAGGATTGGATCGATACCCGACTCGAAGCCGCTCTCGCGGAGGAGCCACGAGACTGGTCCAGGATTGATCTGATACAGGAAATTGCGAGGAAGGAGAAAGTTTCGCCCGATCCGGCATTGGCAGCGAGGATGGACTCGGCTCGTGAGTCGGATACCAGGATGCTACGCCGCACGGAACGCTGCCTGCGGTGCGCCTTGGACGTCGCCGACTGCCCCGACCCCGGCACGCTGGCGGCCTGCAATCTCCCGCTGGAGCTGACTCCGGTCGGAGACGTCAACGCGCTCCGGCGAAACTTTCAGGCATGGGCGACCGGAGATCCGGTTGACAACCTGGAAGTCGGCCTTGCCGTAGTGGGGCTTGGAGCGACCGGCGCCGCAGTCTTCACCGGTGGCGGCAGTTTGACGGTCAAGGCAGGAACGTCTGCGTTGCGAGTCGCCCGGCGCACGGGCAACCTGACGAAGAGCTTCCAGGCTGCCTTGCTGAGGCAGATTCACACGCTCGATTTCCAGTGGAAGAAAGTACCCGCCTGGCTCCTTCGGGGCAACGGCATCGACGAACTGGTGCGAAACCACGAAGCGCTTTCCCGGTTCAGAACAACCGTGGCCGATCTCGGCCGCATCCATCACGAAACGGGATCGTATGCCGGGACGATCAGTCTCCTGCGCCACATCGACAGTCCGGCCGAAGCAGGCCGGTTGGCGCGTCTCGTGGAAACAGGAGGGCAACGCGCGCGTGCGACCATTGAAGTACTTGGCAAATTCCGCGCATTACGCGCTACGCGCCGTCTGAGCGACGCCGTTGTCGCAGCGATCAAGCTGATCGCCGCGACTGTCGTGCAGATTGGACTTGCGGCCCTCGTTCTGCTGAATCGGGGCCTGCGTTCCGCGATACTGACCCATGCCGGCCGCGACAACGGATTGCAAGCGGAGGAAGATCATATGCCCACCGGACACCCGAACGACAAAATGGGAATCGGACCGCAATACGGGAACGACGACGATTTCACAAGGCGAATGAGGTTACATCAGAGCTGGTACAGGGATCGGGTGCTCCGAGTACCCTATGGGACCGGCCCCCCTCGCTACCGAGGTCGAATTGGCAACAGACCCGATGGATGTCGGTGGCCCTCTCCGGCCACTCCTTCTCGTCAAGTAGAACATCGAGATAGCAATCATACAGAGATTTATCCTCTATGCGATCGCCGGGTTGTATTGTACGGAAGTTTATGATCTTGACATTTTGATTATGAGGAAAGTTTGTTTCTTTGGAATTTTTCAATTGCCACAGCAACGACGTCAGAAACATGGTCATGCCGCTTCTGGACACGCCGGTAACGGCTACCTTCTTCTTTTTCACTTCACGCCTCCAGATTGATTCCCGTCTCGACGGCCACTGCGACTCCTTTCGCAGACGCTTCCGTCAGCCGCATCTGTCCAGCGGATCGCTTGGCGAGCCAAGGTCTCTTTACACCAACCTCTTCGACCAGCGGCCGACCGCGAACAACCGGCTGACGGCTGCTCCGAGACCCTGCGCCGGCGGCCGGCAACAGGCCAAGCATCAGCCCACGGACCGTACGCGCCGATGCACGCGCGCAATGCGCTACAGCGCCCAGACGGTCACTGCGCGTCCGTCCTGCCGGTGCTCGCTTCGAGCCTCCTCGCCTTCGCGCCTCTGTTCGTTTCCACCCGCCTCGCCGTCGTTGCGCCGCCGCTCCTCGCTACGACGGTCGATCACCACCAGATGCCCTTCCTCCGCTCCGCACTTCTTCATGTACCCCAACGTCTGCTCCATGCCCCGTTCGATGGTCCACTCCAGGCTCTTGCGGTCCGAGTCCCGCAACACCTTGCACTCGACCACGAACCGCTCCCACAGATCCGACGGCTGACCCGACTCCCGCGGCCACAGCACCAGCAGGTCCGTCCGGCCTCGCCCCAACCCGTACTCCCGCTCGATGCGTCCGCCCCCGTTCACCACCCGTTGCAGGTACGCCTGCAAGATGAGCTGCGGGCCAGCCTCGCGGTAGTCCCCCAGATGGTCGAGCCAGTGCTCCGCGTGCTCCCCGAAGAAGGTGCGGAACGCCGTCAGCAGCTTCGTCATGTCCAGACGGCCATCGTTGTCCACGTACCACGCCACCTGCACGTCCAGGCTGTCCTGCAACACGTAGCCCAGCTCCCGCGGCACCACTTCCCGGTAGATCGGGTTCGCGATGCGCGGTGGCGAGTCCGGCGCCAGCAGCCCCAGATCGCGCACGTATTCCAGGTCGCGGGCATGGTGCCGTACCTCGCCGCCGCTCAGGATCGGCTCGACGACCCGCCGCACCCGCGCCTCCTCCAGCTTGTGCGCCAACTGGTCCAGGTGCGTGCGTCGCGAGAGGATGAGCTCCTCCCGGGCGGCGTAGACGTCGTCCACTTCGATGGCGCGCGAGCGGTCCCGCCCCGCCTTGTTGTCGAAGCACGCCCCCGCGCACAGTGCGTTCACCAGCCACGGCTGGCCTTGCGTCTGCGTCCACACCGAATCCAGCGCCGACGACGAGAACCGCTGGCCGGTCTCTTCCGTGTGCTGCGCCATCAGGGCGCGCGTCTCCGCCTCGGTGAAGTCGCCCATGCGTAGCGATTTCGCCGCGACGTTGAACGGGCTGCCGCCGGCGATGACCTCGCCCGTACTCGACCGGATGCGGTAGTCGCGGATGTCGCGCACCCCGCACAGCACCACGCTCTGCGGGAAACCCTCGGGGCGCTGTTCGTAGCCGGCGCGGAGCTGGCGCAGCACCGAGAGCAGGGTGTCGCCGACCAGCGAGTCGATCTCGTCGACCAGCAGCACCAGCGGCACAGGGTTCGCCACGCACCAGCGGGTGAGCAACCCCTTGAGGGCGTCTTCAGGCCCCACCTTCGCAAGGATGTCCGGCCAAACCCCATCCGGGTAGTCGTCGCCCAGAAGCTGCGCGCTCGTGGCCAGACTGCTCAGGATGGCGCGAATGCCGCGCGCCGTGTCGTCACGCGCCACCTGGCCGACTTCGACGTTCACGTTCACGCAGCGGAAGTTGCCAGCCGCGCCGCTGTTCAGGAGGTCGCGCAGGGCGATGAGGGCGGAGGTCTTGCCGGTCTGGCGCGGCGCGTGCAGCACGAAGTAGCGCTTGGCACGAATCAGGTCCAGGAATTCATCCACGTCCACCCGGTCCAGCGGCCGGATGGCGTAGTGGTCGTCCGGGCGCACCGGCCCCTTCGGTGTTGAAGAAGCGCATGGGCCGATTATGGCACTTGCCGCACACCGTCGCGCCCGCGGAACGGCGCCTGAGTTCGCGAGCAACGCTACCCCCATGAACCGTTCCCTGGTCGAGTCCGGAACTCCGGGACAACGTCACCGCGTATGACGCCGTCTACGCAGCGTTGGCGGAGGCATTGGTCCACGGTGCTCGTCACCGGTGACCGGGGGCTCGTCGGCGCACCGGGGGTGGGTGCTGCAACCGAGTGGATTCAGTTCAACGTTTTCCCGGTCCCCCTTGGCCTGACTTCGGAATCACCCCGGCGGCTTCCCGGACCGCCGGTACAAGGCCGTCAAGGCGTTCAGCGGGCGCGCATGCAGGTTGAGCCGCCCGGGCGTGGCTTCCCAGCGATACACCGTCACCGCCGACACGCCGAGCCGTGCGGCGAATTGGGCCACGGTGAGGCCGCACCGACGCCGCAGACGGGCCACCCATTTTCCGGTGGGGCGGATATCGGACGGTGAAGCGTCGGCGGCCTTCCTGGCGGCGGCGCGTTTTCCAGGCGTGGCGGTCGGAGGGGTGTTCGTTCCACGGGTGACGCTTGAAGCCGCATTGCGGGCACGTCCCGCGGACGCCGTGGAGGCCGGGAGGTCCTGAGCCTTGGCGGAGGCGCGTTTCCGGGCCGTGGCGGCCGGAGAGGTCTTCGTCCCGCGGGTGACGCTTGAAGCCGTTTTGCGAGCACGCCCCGTTGACGCCGCGGACGCGGGGACGTCCTGAGTCTTCGTGGACGCGCGTTTCCGGATCGTGGCGGCCGGAGAGGTCTTCGCCTTGCGGGTGGCGCTCGACGCAGCC
Source organism: uncultured Gammaproteobacteria bacterium (assembly GCA_958295465.1). Lineage (GTDB taxonomy): Bacteria > Pseudomonadota > Gammaproteobacteria > HK1 > HK1 > HK1. Next base: position 2,474,397 of record OY282353.1, on the reverse strand, counting down.
TTCCGGGCGTTCCCCCCGGACGCCGCGGAGGTGGAGACGTCCCGAGCCTTCGGGGCAGGTGGGGCCTGCCGTCCGGGGGCGGCGGCACGCCGACGCGCCGGTCTCCGCGGCTTCGCCGGTGCTTTCGGCGCCGGCGGAGGCGCATCCCCCGTGTCGAGGTCGATGCCGAAGATGCCGGCGAGGGCGTCGTCGGCCAGGGCATCGTCCGTGGCCGCGTCGCCGGGCAGGGCCATCCCGGTGGCGATCAGCTCCGCGGTATCGACGCCGCGCAGGAGAAAGAGCGATTCGGGGCGGTCGTCGAGCCGGCTGCCCACGCCGTAGAGCACTGACGCGACGTGCTTGCACATCGCCGCCCAGTCGGGGCAACTGCAATCGAACCGGATCTCGCCCGGTTTCGGGAACAGGCCGTGCTGACGATCGGTCACGACGCCCATCACCTGCTTGGACAGCTTGCCCTGGAGCAGCTCCAGCACCGAGCCGATCTGCCCGGAACACCTGTGCTTGATGGACTTCCAGACGGCCGCTTTGAGCTTGCCGATCCGGATGGTGACGTCGTAAAGCTCCGACCCCATGACGATGGCGCCGATGCGGCCCGGATGGATTTCCAGGTGGCAGACGGAGCCGTTGCGCACGTAGGTGCGGCCGCGGGGCAGGCGGTTGGCGTAATCGGAGAACGATTCCAGGTGATCGCACCAGCGCTTGCCCCAGAAGCTCCGGGCGATGGTGCGCCCCTCGATTTCAACCGGCTGGATGCTCTTGCCCTTATTGCGGAGCCGGTCCATCTCCCGGCGAGCCCTGGCGTGGCGCACGGCGACCGGAACGTACGGCCTCCATTCCATGACGCGGATCCTCGTGTTTCCTGACAGGTATCCCCATACAGTATGTCTGCTCATGCGTGCTCGTGGCGCGGGCGCCGCCGGGGCAGGCACGGCCCCGGTCCGGCCCATTCCGCGGAACGGGAAACATCGGCCCACGTGCCTGTATGGACACGACTGTTCCTCGCCCGTCTACGGCGCTGGCCCCGCGGCGCCCGCGATTCCGCGCAGATGAGCCAGCGCCCGGGAAGCCGTTCCCCGCGGGCGTGGGCGCTCAACCGGCAGGCAGGGCGGGGGTGGCGGCGCGCCGAGCCGTTCCCCGCGGGCGTGGGCGCTCATCCCTGCGGTCGTGATCGACGTGCCCAGGCGGGATCGCCACGCGACCGCGCCAGCGGTCGCCGCTCAGGGCGACGCCCGCGTCACGTCCAGGCGGACCAGATCGAGCAGCGCATCGTCGGACAGCCCGGTGAGGTCGACCTCGCCGTCGCCGGCCAGGACGTCGTCCGCCAGCGCCTGCTTCTCCGCGATCATCCGATCGATGCGTTCTTCGACCGTGCCGGTGGTCATGAACTTGTGCACCAGCACGTTGCGCCGCTGGCCGATGCGAAAGGCGCGGTCGGTGGCCTGGTTCTCGACCGCCGGGTTCCACCACCGATCGAAGTGGATGACGTGTGACGCAGCGGTCAGGTTCAGGCCGGTGCCCCCCGCCTTCAGCGACAGGATGAAGAACGGCGGCCCGTCGTCGTCCTGGAAGCGGTCCACCAGGGCGCGGCGCTGCCCGACGCCGGTGGCGCCGTGCAGCACCAGCCCGGTCCGGCCGAACACCGTCGCCAGATGCTCGGCCAGCGGGTCGATGATCTCGCGGAACTGGGTAAAGACCAGCACCCTCTCCTGGCGTTCGGCGAGCTCTTCGCAGATCTCCGCCAGGCGAAGGAACTTGCCGCTGTCGGCGGGCCGGTACCCGCCGTCGCCGGAAAGCTGGCTGGGATGGTTGCATACCTGCTTCAGGCGCAGGAGCGAGCGCAGCACCACGCCGCGCCGGGCGATGCCGCCGTCGGATTCCGTCTCCATCTCCCGCTTCATGGCCCGCACGACCTGCTCGTAGAGCCTGACCTGTGGCCGGGTCAGGTGGCAGTAGCGGGCCGTCTCCGTCTTCTCCGGCAGGTCGGTGATGATGTCGCGGTCGGTCTTCAGGCGGCGCAGGATGTAAGGGCCGACCAGACGGCGCAAGGGCGCAAAGGGGTTCTCCTCGTGCGACTGGAGGCGTTTCACGAAGGCCTGAAACACCTTGAGCGATCCGAGCAGACCGGGATTGAGGAAATCGAACAGCGCCCACAGGTCGCCCAGGCGATTCTCCACCGGGGTGCCGGTCAGGGCGATGCGGGCATGGGCCGGGAGCTTGCGCACCGCTCGGCTCTGCCGCGTCGCCGGGTTCTTGACGGCCTGGGCCTCGTCCAGGATGACCAGCCGCCAGGACAGGTCCGCCAGCCAGGTTTGCCGCACCAGCATGGCGTACGTCGTGACCACCAGATCGGTATCGGCCAGATGCGCTTCGGGCGCCTCCGCGATGTCCGCCAGGGTCTGCCGGTCCGTTTCGGCCGGGTGCAGGAAGCACAGCTTCAGCGACGGCGCAAAGCGCTCCGCCTCGCTCCGCCAGTTCCCGAGCAGCGACGCCGGGACCACCAGCAGCGACGGCGCCCTTCCCTGCCGGCCCGCGGCGTCGCGGCGGTCGCACAGCAGCAGCGCCAGCACCTGGATGGTCTTGCCCAGGCCCATGTCGTCGGCGAGGCAGGCGCCAAGGCCCAGTGCGGTCAGGAAGCGCAGCCAGCTCAGCCCCTCGCGCTGATACGGCCTGAGCGTCCCCCGCAGGGCGTCGCCGACCGGAACGAAGTCCAGGGCGCCCGGCTGGCGCAGGCCCGCGAGGATCTCGCGCATGGCGTCGCCGGGCGCCACGTGTACCCAATGGCGTTCGTCCTCCGCCTGCTCCTCGTGCCGGAGGTCCGCCGATGCGCCGGCGAGCAGGCGCATCCCTTCGACGAACGACACCTCACCGCCGTCGGCCTGCCGTTGCAGCGTGTCCCAGTGCTCGATGGCCTGGCGCAGCTTGTCGCGGTCCACCTCCACCCACTGGCCCTTGAGCAGCACCAGGCCGTCTTCGCCGTCGAGCAGCGATCTCAGCTCTTCGGGCGACAGGGGCGCGTCGCCCAGGGCGACCTTCACGTCGAAGTCCAGCAGCGCATCGACGCCGAGTATCGACGGCGCCCGGGCGCCGACCGTCACCGACACCTGGGGCCGGGGCCGCTTGCGCCACCAGTTCGGCAGCCGCACGGACAACCCGCTCTCCTCGAGCGCCGACGTACTCTGCAACAGCCGGTAGGCGCGTTCCGGCGGCCAGGCCGTAGGTTGGTAGATCTCGCCGGAGTCCACCAGCTCCTTCACCCAGTCGCAGACCTCGGCCGCCTGCTGCACCGGCGAGAGCAGCTTGATGAGCGCGGCGCGGTTCTTCGCCCCCGCGTACTGCTCCAGCGCCTTGCGCAGCGGCAGATGCTTCAGCCTCCCCGCCGCGCCGAAGCCGGAGGCATAGGTCGCCATGAAGGCGAAGGGACGCGCGTCGTCGCCCCTGTTCTCGGCCAGATGGAAGCAGACCCTTCCGACCTGATGCCATTTCGGCGCCCGTTCCTGCAGAAAGGCGGCCAGCCCGCCAGCGGCCGTAACGGCATCATGCGTCCACTCGTCCAGATGCTCCCAGATGCGTTGCAGCGTGTCCTCGGAGAGATACTCGCCGCCCTGCATGGGCGGGGCGGTCAGGATCCAGTGGGCGCAATCGGCGGAGGACGGAGCCTCGACCTCGAAGCGCTCTGCATCCTCGGGAACGTGGCACAGGCCGGTGAGATAGCGCTCGGCGAGCTGCTGCCAGTAGCGCACGCTGGGCAGGCCCTGCACCGGCGTCTTCTCCGCCGCCAGGGTGAACAGGCCCTCGCACCAGTCGGCCTGGAAGGCGTCTCGTATGGAATACGCCCGTTCTTCGCCGGTCAGGGACGCCGATTCGGCCGGCACCGCCTCCTCTCCGGAGGGCTCCCAACGCAGACGTCCCGCCGGCGTCAGCCGTATGCCCATGCACTGCGGCGTGACTCGGGCGAGCTTCGTCATCTCGAAGAAGCTCGTCCCGTGTGGGCGCCTGTCGGGTCGATGCCATCCGCTTTCGAAGACATGGCCGTTTCCTTGACGCGGCGCCCCTGGCGTCAGCACCGATGACCGGGCCGGATCTCCGGTTCGACGACCCAGGCTGTCTCGATGCCTTCGCGAGTCACGGCGCCGACGGCCAGCACCGAGCGCGCGATAGGCGCACGGCGCTTCGGGGCGCCTGCGTTGCAGCGGCCTTTGCCGGCTGGCATGTACCCGTCCCGGTTGGTTTCCGGGCGATGCTCATCGCTCCGATCCGGCCTCTCCGACACCGGGTGGCGGACGGATCCCCCACCGGTACGCCCAGCCGAGACCGGCCTCGGTCCCTGCCGCGGGCCGGTACTCGCAGCCGACCCATCCCTCGTATCCCAACTCGTCGATGAGCGGGAGCAGCCACGTGTAGTCGAGCTCCCCGGCATCGGGCTCGATACGATCCGGCGGACCCGCGATCTGGATGTGCCCGACGTTGCTTTCCGGGCCGCCCAGCCACTGCCTGAGCTTCGTCGCCACGTCGCCCTCGACGATCTGGCAGTGGTAGAGGTCGAACTGCACCTTGACGTTCGGGGCGCCGACCTCGCCCACCAGCGCATGCGCGTCGGCCTGGCGGTTGAGCGGATAGCCGGGGTTGTCTCGGGGATTGAGTGGTTCCACGAGCAGGGTGACACCGGCTTCGGCCGCGCGCGGGGCCGCCTCGCGCAGGTTGGCGACGAAGACGGCGCGGCTCTCCTCCGGGCTCGTGTGCGCGTCCGGCACCCCCCACATCACATGCAGCCGTGGGCAACCGGTCGCCCGGCAATAGCGGAGCGCGAGATCCAGCCCCTCCCGGAACTCCGCCACGCGCCCCGGCAGTCCTCCGAGTCCACGCTCCCCTTCTTCCCCCGGTGGCAGATTGAACAGGACCGCGCACAGATCGTGATCCCGGAGCCGCGCTTGAATGGCGGATTCCGACGCCTCCCGATACGGGAACTGGTGCTCGACGGCCCGGAAGCCGCAGCGGGCCGCGGCCTCGAACCGATCCAGGAACGGGCGCTCGGTGAAGAGATAGCTCAGGTTGGCGGCGAGGCGGGGCATGGCGGCGTGATGATACCCAAGTGGGCGCCGCCCTGGTTCGTCAACGTCCTTCCTGGCGAACGCGCGAACTGGTCGCGGGCGCGTGCGGGAGCGGGCGCACAACGCGTCGAACCAGCGATTCGCCGTCACCTCGTCCGCCTCGACGGCGTGGATCGTGATCCTCTCGTCATCAAAAGCCTGTCGGCGAACAATGCATCGTCATCTTGTCGAAGAATTCAGCGGCACGGTGCGCCGCGTGCCGGTACGGCCCGTCCCGCAAGCGGGCGTACAATGACCCGGCCCGGACCGGGCGAGGAGGCGAAGCCATGCGGAAGGAAGCCTCCGGCAAGGCGTGGCATCCCATCGAAGGGCTGCCGGACGACGCCCACACGTGGCGCAACGAACCCTATGACCGGGCCAGGGAGGAGTGGCGCGAAGTGAAGGCGGCGCTCGCGCGCCGCGGCACGGACCGGTACGCCCTGGAGCAGTGGCTGCGCGAGCAACGCCGGGCCTTCGCGATCGAGAACGGACAGATCGAGCAGCTCTACACCCTGCGCCGGGGGGTGACCGAGCAGCTCATCGTGGAAGGATTGGAGTGCGTGCGAGGCGCCCATACGGTCGAAGGCATCCTGGAAGACGAGACCCTGCAAGGGCTGCTGGCGGACCAGGAGGCCGCGCTGGAGATGAGCTTCACGCTGGTGAGCGGCGAGAGGCCCCTCGGACACTCCAGCCTGAAGGAGATGCACCACCTGCTCACCCGGCACCAGGCGGGCGCGCCGGGGATCGACGGTCGGGGGAGGAGGGTGCAGGTCGATCTCCTGCGCGGCGAGTACAAGCTCCGGCCCAACAACCCGCGCCGCAAGAACGGGCTCATCCACGAATACTGCCCGCCCGGGCAGGTGCGTTCGGAAATGGACCGGCTGTTCGAGATGTACGAGGGGTTCAAGGCGAAGCCGCTGCCGACGGAGGTGCGCGCCGCATGGCTGCACCACCGCTACATGCAGATCCACCCCTTCCAGGACGGGAACGGGCGCACCGGCCGGCTGCTGATGGCCTACGAGTTCGCGCCGATCATCACCGCGGCGGAGAAGCCGACGTACCTGGACATGATGCAGGCCGGCGACCAGGGGATCGGGGGCGTGAGGGATCTGGCGGAGTACTTCGCGCTGAAGAGCACCGCCCAGACGAGAAGCGCCATCGTGCGCGCCCGCGAGATCCTGCGGGGAAGGGGCGTCGAGCAGAAAGCGAACGGGCTCGGGCGGGTGAAGAGGAACGGACGGCAGGTGTACACCGGCCCGGGCGGCAACGGCGACGGCGACGTCGGCGAGCTGCGCCGGGCGGCGAACGCGGGCGACGCGCGGGCTCAGGCGATCATCGGCGCGAATCTGCTGGAAGAAGACGACGAAGCGGCGAAGGCGGAAGGTCGCGAGTGGGTGGAGCGCGCGGCGGGGACGCCCGGGGCGCGGTGGCAGCGGGCGACGCCTGCCGGACGGGCGTGGGAGGGCCACGCGACCTCGAAGCCGCGGTGGAGTACTACGAGATGGCGGTGTCGAGCGAGAACGTGGCCGAGGCGCCCGGGACCCGGGACAAGGCGGTCCGGAGCGCGCTGGCGGCGATCGGGGAGGCTGGACCCTGCTCTCCGTTGAAGGAGCGCGAGGCGCTGTGGAGGGAGCGCCGGTAAACCGTCCGGCGACCGGGACATCCACAAGTGGACATTCCGGAAACGCGACTGCCGAGGACGGCGAACGAACGCAGGGAAATAATTGGTTCCGGTGGCGTTGCCGGCAAGCAGAGAGACGAAGCGCTGTTCGAGGGTCGCCGCGTCGCTGCGTGAGCCGATTGTCGCGTAGGGTGGGTTGCCGATGACGGTGTCCGCGCCTCGCGAGAGCGCCGGGAACACGCTCCCGAGAGCGGTTCCACGGGGAAAGAGCGCGTTCTCTGCCTCCGTGTCGAGTCGAGACGATTCACCGATGGCGGCACGTATGTGTCGTCAAGGGTTGTCCGAAGGGAGGCACAAGAGAGCCGGAGTGATCGTCGTTCGGCGTTGCAAGCTCGAACGTGGGCGCATCTGCGACACACGGGTTGCAACACCCGGAAGACGGTACGGCGGCATATCGAGCCGCGTGACGAATCCATCTACTCTCTCCGGCGCCGACACAACCAACGACACCACCATCCATCACGGACAATCCGGCTCCGTACCGACACCGCCATCAACCTCGTCACCGGACCGCACTCTCATGACCACTCTCCCCGGCATCCACATCCACGGCGCCCGAAGGCACGATCTCAAGGGCTTCAGGCTCGACCTCCCCGCCGCGAACTCCGCATCGGCATCGACGAGCCGGCCTCGTTCCCTGACCCGCCCTTGGCCCCTCCTCCCGGCCCGCATTGTCATGACCCTTCGCCCATGACCGCCCGTCCCGCCATCCGTATCCGCGGCGCCCGACAGAACAACCTCAAGGGCTTCGACCTCGACCTCCCCCTCGGCGAACTCCACGTCGTCACCGGCGTCAGCGGCTCCGGCAAGTCATCGCTCGCCTTCGACACCGTCTACAGCGAAGGACAGCGCCGCTACGTCGAGACCTTCTCCTCCTACGCCCGCCAGTTCCTCGACCGCATGGACAAGCCCCGCGTGGACGCCATCGACGGCATCCCCCCGGCCATCGCCATCGACCAGACCAATCCGGTGCGGACCTCGCGCTCCACCGTCGGCACCATGACCGAGCTCAACGACCACCTGAAGCTGTTGTTCGCCCGCGCCGCCGTCCTGCACTGCCGCGGCTGCGGCGCGCCGGTGCGCCGCGACACGCCAAGCTCGATCCTGGACGCGCTACGCGCCGCCGGTCTCGACCGGGTGATGGTGACCTTCGAGGTCGCGGTGCCGGAGGGGTCCGCCTCGGGCGAGATCGTCGAGCTGCTCGCGAGCCAGGGCTACACCCGGGTGCACCGCGAGCACCCGGACTGCATCGAGGTCATCCAGGACCGCTTCCGGCTCGGCGATGGTGGGGGCACCCGCTCCGGCGGACATGGCCGCTCGGGCGAGAGCGCCCGCGCAGGAGAGCGGACGCCCCGCCCCGGCCACGCCCGCGCCGCCGAGGCCGTCGAGGGCGCCCTGAAGGCGGGACGGGGCCGCCTCACCATCTACCGGCTCGACGCCCAACGCCGCGCCCGCTCGCCGCGACGCTTCTCCACCGCCCTGCACTGCGCCCGTTGCGACGTCGAATACCGGGAGCCGACCCCGAGCACGTTCTCATTCAACTCCCCGCTCGGCGCCTGCCAGACCTGCCGCGGCTTCGGGCGCACGATGGGCATCGACTACGGGCTCGTGGTCCCCGACGAGTCGAAGACGCTGCGCGAAGGGGCGATTCGCCCGTGGCAGTCGCAGAGCTACCGCCAGTGCCAGCGCGACCTGCTGCGCTACGCGCGCCGGCGCGGGGTGCCGCTCGACCGCCCGTGGAGCGAGCTCGACGCCGCGACCCGCGAATGGGTGCTGGAAGGCGAGGCGGACTTCGACGAGGGCCGGTGGTACGGGGTGCGCCGGTTCTTCGACTGGCTGGAGACCAAGAGCTACCGGATGCACGTGCGGGTGCTGCTCTCGCGCTACCGGACCTACCGGGAGTGCCCGGCGTGCCGCGGCGCGCGGCTCAAGCCCGAGGCGAGGCGCGCGCTCGGGCGCACGCCCGCGCACCGTCCGCCCGAGGCGACGCTCGACGAACGCGCCTTCGCAAGCCAGCCGGGGCTGTGCATCCACGACGTGATGCGCCTGCCGCTCGACCGCTGCCGGGCCTTCTTCGACCGGCTGCGCCTGCGCGCCCCCCTCGACGAAGCCACCGGGCTGCTGCTGGCCGAGAGGGCGGGTGAAACATCAAGCGCCGATCAAGGGGGTTGCAGCGAAGGGTTCCTGGCTGCATGATCAGCGTCCCGGATGTGATTCAATCAAACAGCCAAACTGTCTGACGAAACAGAGTTACCTCATCTGGTGAAATTTCCCCCACAGTGATTCGCTTCGGCACCAGCTTCACCGGAGGAAAAACAAAGAATGCTCGAACTGGACCGCATCTACCAAGCAGACGCCTTCGATATGTTCCCACATATCGACGACGGTAGCATCGATTTGGTCATCTGCGATGGTCCGTATGGAATTACTACCAACAAGTGGGATCGAATCGATAATATCCAAGAATATAATTTGGAGCTTATCAGAATTTTTTCTGAGAAGTTAAAAGAAGGTGGAGGATTGTATCTTTTCGGAAAACCGAACTGTATTGATTTTGTCGATTATCGTCCTTTTCTGAATCTCAGATCCAAAATCATCTGGTATCAACCGAGTCGACTTGCTCAAGGACGGCTCAAATATACGAACAATTATGACATCATTTGTTATTTTATCAAAGGTGACAAACCGGAAATTTTCGATCTTGACGCGATCCGTGTTCCACAACTTGTCGAATTGGATCATCGTATGCGTTGTGAACGTGTCCCATCGGTCAGGAACGGAAAATACGGAAAGACCAAATTCAATGGGAATGGGAAAAACCCCGGAGATGTATGGGGAGACATCAAGCAGCTTACCTATAAATCAAAAGAGCTCGTCAGCCGTGATGCCCTCAATACGATTCAGAAACCCGAACAACTCATCGAACGTTTAGTTAGAGCCAGTTCCAAGGAGAACGATCTGGTATTGGATCCATTTTCAGGCGTAGGCACTTGCCCGGTCGTCTGCAAGCGTCTTCGACGCCATTTCATCGGGATAGAGCAGGATGCATGTTTTGTTGATGCAGGAAACAATAGACTTCAGAAAACCGAGAATGATATGATGGGGATGCTCTTCTGATGACGCAGCGTATCTATCGCAAGATAATAACGCTGATCCTGGAAGCTGCCGGATTGGCAAGATCGATTGGCATCACCAATTTGCTCCAACCTGGATTGGTAAAAGAAATGATTATCGCTGATATTCTCGGACATGAATTGATCCATTCAAAGCGTCACGCAGATGCACATGCTCCGGGAAATCCCGATGAGAAATACGAATATCTGTCATGTAAGGAAGGCGGAACGGGACAGCTTGATCGTATGTTCAAAGAGCCTGATGATAAACGAGCTGATTCTCTGAGCCGTATCACAAGAAACAAGAAAATATACCTAGCGATATTTTATAAATATGAGCAGACAAAATGCAAATCTATCTACGAGATCGATCCGCAGGTTGTGATTAAAGAGGCGGAACGGCAACTCGATCGGAGCAGAAATGCAATCGCTCATGTCGGATTCTCTGAAGGCTGGGCAAAGCGAAATGGATATCTCGTCTATGCATATCCATCATACGGATCGCTGAAGAAGAAGTAATATCTTGCATATAGATGACAGGGAGTTAGAACAACATGGTTGATTTCAAGAAACGCCTTGCTGGAAAAAAGGCAGAGAAGCCAATTGATCCTGTTGAATTATACAATACCCTTGATCGAGCTTCCGATAAAGGCCCGCTTCGCCCCGCTCAACTCGCCGTTCTCAATGAATGGTACAAAAATAACCAAAACACACGTGATGTGATAGTCAAGCTACATACAGGTCAAGGAAAAACCCTGATCGGCCTGCTCATTTTACAGTCTCGGCTTAATGCAAACAAAGGCCCTGTGGTTTTTCTCTGCCCAGACAATTTTTTGATCACTCAGACGTACGAACAGGCAGAGCAGTTTGGTATCGCTACTTGTACAACTGATTACGAACTACCAGGTGAATTCCTTTACGGAACAAAAATTTTGATTGCCTCTGCCAAAAAACTCTTTAACGGAATGACTAAATTCGAGCTAAACAACAAATCCATATCTATAGATACTATTCTCATGGATGATGCGCATGCGTGTGTTGATATAATTCGAGAGGCGTGTCGAATTCGGATACCGACCGAAGAACCCGCTTACCAAGCAATACGGACTTTGTTTGCCAATGAGCTTGAAGCACAGGGTGCTGGAACCTGGGCTGATATCCGCAACGGTAAAAGAGACGCCTTGCTGCCGGTGCCCTATTGGGCATGGATGTCACGGGAAACAGCAGTCGCCAATATCCTCTCGAAAAACACAGATCGCACTTCTATCAAATTCACTTGGCCTCTCATTAAAGATGTATTGAGCCATTGTCAATGTATGATCTCCGGTGCAGCCGTCGAGATTGAACCATATATTGCTCCGCTAAAGTCATTCGGATCATACTGGAAGGCGAAACGTCGTGTTTTCATGTCGGCAACCGTCACTGACGATGCTTTTCTAGTCAAAGGCTTGCAACTTACGCCTGAGACGATCACGAAGCCTCTGAGCTATGAAAAGGAGACTTGGTCAGGTGAAAGGATGATCTTACTGCCATCACTCATCCACGAGGATTTGAGGCGAGAACAGATTGTAGAATGGCTGGCTAAACCCAATCCGAAAAAAACGCTTCGGTATAGTCACGTTGGCACCAAGCTTTGCTCGCACGAAAGATTGGGAAAAATATGGTGCCACGATTACCAGTAAAGATAATGTTGGTGATGTGATCGAAAAATTAAAACAAGGACGTGTAGAAAATACTATTATATTGGTAAATCGCTACGATGGAATTGATCTTCCGGATCATACCTGCCGCATTTTGATTTTTGACAGTCGCCCCTATACAGAAAATCTATTTGATCTCTATCAGGAACTTTGCAGGCCGGATAGTGAAGCCACCCTTATACGGATTGTTCGTAGCATTGAACAAGGAATGGGCCGTAGTGTGCGCGGTGAAAAGGACTATTGCGTAGTAATAGCGATCGGCGATGATCTCGTGCGGATGTTACGCGATAGGAATATAAAGAAATATCTGTCAGATCAAATGACGGCTCAAGTAGATTTAGGGTTCGAAATTTCAAAAATGGCTAACCAGGAGATCGAAGAAAACGATAAGAAATCTCCTCTTGCAGCATTGAAGGATCTTGTTCTTCAGTGCTTACGTCGTGATGCAGACTGGAAAGCATTCTACGTCGAACAAATGGATCAGATAGTACCAAACGATGCAAATGATACTATTCTACAGATCTATGTCGCTGAACTCAGAGCCGAGGAGGCTTATATCGCTGGAGATCATACGGATGCTACCAATATACTCCAAACATTCCTAAACGAAGCTTCAATCGAATCTGATGATGACAAAGGATGGTATTTACAAGAGATGGCTCGTTATAATTGGCGTATCAATCGAGAGGAATCCGAACGCCTACAAATATCAGCACACAAAAAGAACAGAATGCTTCTGAAACCCCCTTCAGGCGTTACTATCGCAAAACTCGAAATTATCAGCCAAGGCCGCACTGAGCGGATAATAGACTGGATAACAAATTATGAAAATTATCCTGAACTCAACGCAAATGTAACAGATATTTTAAGTAATTTAGTATTTGGTATGAAAGCAGACAAATTCGAGAGTGCACTTAACGAACTAAGCGTAGCACTTGGTTTTGTTGGAGAACGACCGGATAAAGAATGGAAAGAAGGACCAGATAATCTTTGGGCTCTTGACGATATACACTATTTGCTGTGGGAGTGCAAGAATGAAGTTGATATAACGCGAGCTGAAATCAACAAACGCGAAACCGAGCAAATGAATCGATCGAATGCTTGGTTTGATAGACATTACCGTGGATGTAAAGTGAAACGACTCATTATTCATCCGTCGCATAAAGTGCAAAGTGCTGCGGCGTTTACTCACGATGATGTCGAAATCATGTGCGAAGCAGAACTTCGGCAATTTGTCAAATCGATACGGGAATTCTTTAAGCATTTTGAATCTGTGGACTTTAGAGATTTGTCAGTAAGACAAATCCAAAATTTAATAAACATACACAAATTATCGATACCGGATTTGTTTTCTGAATATTCAAAGAAACCTCGCCTCTATACGTAAATTGTAGAGAATGGAATAAAACAGATCATCGCTACAGTGAGATATGCTCTGCATACAGATTGATATACAGAGATAAACAACTACAATCCAGCGAGGGGCGCTATTTCGGTCTCATTTATTTTGGTTATGTTGTCCGCTGTCTTTTCATACTCTGGACGAATTTCCGAAAACGTTTTGGCGACGACGCGAGTTCCAACCAATCAGACCGTGAAGAAAGACAGGAACATCCGCGGAGCCTCCGTCATTTTTTTTGCCGAGACCACCTTTTCGGACATCTACATGAATCATCAAGCGGCTCCCGCCCGGAATACGGCGTATCAAACCGCGTGACGAAATCGATCCACTTCCCGTCACAGATGGGCCGTGCCCGACCTTGGCCCCTCTCCCGACCCGCATTGTCATGACCTTTCGCCCATGACCGCCCGCCCCGCGATCCGCATCCGCGGCGCCCGACAGAACAACCTCAAGGGCTTCGACCTCGACCTCCCCCTCGGCGAGCTCCACGTCGTCACCGGCGTCAGCGGCTCCGGCAAGTCATCGCTCGCCTTCGACACCGTCTACAGCGAAGGCCAACGCCGCTACGTCGAGACCTTCTCCTCCTACGCCCGCCAGTTCCTCGACCGCATGGACAAGCCCCGCGTGGATGCCATCGACGGCATCCCCCCGGCCATCGCCATCGACCAGACCAATCCGGTGCGGACCTCGCGCTCCACCGTCGGCACCATGACCGAGCTCAACGACCACCTGAAGCTGCTGTTCGCCCGCGCCGCCGTCCTGCACTGCCGCGGCTGCGGCGCGCCGGTGCGCCGCGACACGCCAAGCTCGATCCTGGACGCGCTACGCGCCGCCGGTCTCGACCGGGTGATGGTGACCTTCGAGGTCGCGGTGCCGGAGGGGTCCGCCTCGGGCGAGATCGTCGAGCTGCTCGCGAGCCAGGGCTACACCCGGGTGCACCGCGAGCACCCGGACCGCATCGAGGTCATCCAGGATCGCTTCCGGCTCGGCGATGGTGGGGGCACCCGCTCCGGCGGACATGGCCGCTCGGGCGAGAGCGCCCGCGCAGGAGAGCGAACGCCCCGCCCCGGCCACGCCCGGGCCGCCGAGGCCGTCGAGGGCGCCCTGAAGGCGGGACGGGGCCGCCTCACCATCTACCGGCTCGACGCCCAACGCCGCGCCCGCTCGCCGCGACGCTTCTCCACCGCCCTGCACTGCGCCCGCTGCGACGTCGAATACCGGGAGCCGACCCCGAGCACGTTCTCGTTCAACTCCCCGCTCGGCGCCTGCCAGACCTGCCGCGGCTTCGGGCGCACGATGGGCATCGACTACGGGCTCGTGGTCCCCGACGAGTCGAAGACGCTGCGCGAAGGGGCGATTCGCCCGTGGCAGTCGCAGAGCTACCGCCAGTGCCAGCGCGACCTGCTGCGCTACGCGCGCCGGCGCGAGGTGCCGCTCGACCGCCCGTGGCGGGAACTCGACGCCGCGACCCGCGAATGGGTGCTGGAAGGCGAGGCGGACTTCGACGAGGGCCGGTGGTACGGGGTACGCCGGTTCTTCGACTGGCTGGAGACCAAGAGCTACCGGATGCACGTGCGGGTGCTGCTCTCGCGCTACCGGACCTACCGGGAGTGCCCGGCGTGCCGCGGCGCGCGGCTCAAGCCCGAAGCGCTGCTGTGGCGGGTGGGCGCCCGCACCGAGGCGAGGCGCGCGCTCGGGCGCACCCCCGCGTACCGCCCGCCCGAGGCGACGCTCGACGAACGCGCCTTCGCAAGCCAGCCGGGGCTGTGCATCCACGACGTGATGCGCCTGCCGCTCGACCGCTGCCGGGTCTTCTTCGACCGGCTGCGCCTGCGCGCCCCCCTCGACGAGGCCACCGGGCTGCTCCTGGCCGAGATCCGCGCCCGCCTCGGCTACCTCGCCGACGTCGGCCTCGGCTACCTCACCCTGGACCGCCAGTCGCGCACCCTCTCCGGCGGCGAGGTCCAGCGCATCAACCTGACCACCGCGCTGGGCACCTCGCTGGTGAACACCCTGTTCGTGCTCGACGAGCCGAGCATCGGGCTGCACGCGCGCGACGTCGCCCGCATCGTCTCGGTGCTGCACAAGCTGCGGGCGGCGGGCAACACCCTGCTGGTGGTCGAGCACGACACGCAGATCATGCGCGCGGCGGACCGGATCATCGACATGGGTCCGGGTCCCGGCGAGAAGGGCGGCGAGGTCGTGTTCCACGGCACCCCGCGCGCGTTGCTGCGCTCGCGGCGCTCGCTCACCGCGGCGTGGCTGCGGGGGGAGCGACGGATCGCGCCGCGGGTGCGGACCCACTCGATGCCGGCGATGATTCCTGGGCCGGCAGACTCGGCTTCGGGGCCGGCGACGCCGGGTTCGAGGCCGGCGGCACCAAGTCCGACGCCGGCTGCGGCAAGCTCGAAGTCGGCGACGCCTGTTTCCACGCCCGCCAGCCTCGAACGCATCGAGATCCGGGGCGCCGGCGCCCACAACCTCGCCGGCATCGACGCCGACGTCCCGTTGCGCCGCTTCGTCTGCGTGGCCGGGGTGAGCGGTTCGGGGAAGTCCACGCTGGTGGTCGACGTGCTCTATCGCGCCGCGTGCAAACGGCTCGGGCGCTCCACCGAGGCCCCCGGCGAGCACCGGGCGATCCACGGGCTCGACGCGCTCGACGACGTCGTGCTCGTGGACCAGTCGCCCATCGGCAAGACCACACGCTCGAACCCCGCGAGCTACGTCGGGGCGCTCGACGCCATCCGCAAGCTGTTCGCGTCCGAGCCGGTGGCGATCGAGCGCGGATACACGGCAGGGACGTTCAGCTTCAACTCCGGCAACGGGCGCTGCCCGGGCTGCGGCGGGAACGGCTTCGAGCACGTCGAGATGCAGTTCCTGAGCGACGTCTACCTGCGCTGCCCCGACTGCGACGGCCGCCGCTATCGAAACGAAGTGCTCGACGTGAAGATCCGCCCGCCGGGCGGGGACGGCGCGGGCATCCACAAAGCCGGGGGCGGCTCGGCGGCTCGCAAGCTCGATGGTGGGGCCGGAGACGGGATCGGCGACGGCGAAGCCGGCGTGCACCGGTCCATCGCGGACGTGC
Source organism: uncultured Gammaproteobacteria bacterium (assembly GCA_958295465.1). Classification (GTDB taxonomy): domain Bacteria; phylum Pseudomonadota; class Gammaproteobacteria; order HK1; family HK1; genus HK1. The sequence continues at coordinate 2,458,329 of OY282353.1, read as the reverse complement.
TGGAGATGACGGTGGAGGACGCGCTGGACTTCTTCGCCGGGGACCCCGGCGTCGTGCGCGCGCTCGCGCCGCTGTCGGCGGTGGGCCTCGGATACCTGCGGCTCGGCCAGCCGGTGCCGACGCTCTCGGGCGGCGAGGCGCAGCGGCTGAAGCTCGCCAAGCGCCTCGCGGCGCGCGGCGGCGGCCGCTGCCTGTTCGTGTTCGACGAGCCGACCACCGGGCTGCACCTGGAGGACGTCTCGCGCATGCTCGCGGCGTTCGACGCCCTGCTCGCGGCGGGGCATTCGGTGCTGGTCATCGAGCACCATCTCGACGTCATCGCGGCGGCCGACTGGATCATCGACCTCGGTCCCGAGGGAGGAAACGGCGGCGGGCGGGTCGTGGCGACAGGCCGGCCGGAGGCGATCGCGCGCCGGCGGCGCAGCCATACCGGGACGGCGTTGCGCGCGCATCTTGCGGGACAGGAGCCGGGAACCGCGCCGGACGTGGCGGGTTCGACAGCCGCCGGGACCCGGACAGCGGCGACGCCAGGCACCGGGACTCCGGCAGCCGCAATGACCTCGCCGTCCCCAACGGCCCCCAAGCCCCGAACCCGCGGCGCGTGGATCAGCATCCGCAACGCGCGCGAGCACAACCTGCGCGGGACCGACGTCGAGATCCCGCGCGAGCGCTTCACGGTGGTGACGGGGGTGAGCGGGAGCGGCAAGAGCACCGTCGCGTTCGACATCCTCTTCGCGGAAGGCCAGCGCCGCTACCTCGAATCGCTCAACGCCTACGCCCGCCAGTTCGTGCAGCCGGCGGCGCGCCCCGACGTGGACGCGATCTTCGGGATCCCGCCCTCGGTGGCGATCGAGCAGCGGACCTCGCGCGGCGGGCACAAGAGCACCGTGGGGACGATGACCGAGATCCACCACTTCCTGCGCCTGCTGTTCGTCAAGCTCGGCACCCAGCACTGTCCCGGATGCGGGATCCCCATCGAGCCGCAGACCCTGGACGCCATCGCCGCCCGCGTGCTGAAGCGGCACCGGGGACGCGAGGTCGAGGTCCTCGCCCCGCTGGTGGTGGCGCGCAAGGGCTACTACACGGAGCTGGCCCGCTGGGCCGCGAAGCGCGGCCACGCCACCTTGCGCGTCGATGGCGCGCCGCTGTCCACCGATGCGTGGCCGCGGCTCGACCGCTACCGGGAGCACGACATCGACCTGCCGCTCGGGCGGATCGTGGTCCGCCCAAGGCACGAGGGAGCGTTGCGCACCCTGCTCGAAGACGCGCTCGGACACGGCGCGGGCCGAGTACGGGTGGCCGAATGCGACAGCAAGGGCAAGGGTGGGAGCGAGGACAAGGGCGGTAGCGAGGGCAAGGGCGGTAGCAAGGGCAAGGGCGGGAGCGAGGGCAAGGGCGGGAGCGAGGGCAAGGGCGGGAGGGACGGGAGGGGTGGGAGGGACGGCGGAAACGGCGGGAACGGCGAGACCCTCTACTCCACGGCGCGGGCGTGCCCGGGCTGCGGGAGGAGCTTCGACGAACTCGACCCCAGGTTGTTCTCCTGGAACTCCCGGCATGGCTGGTGCCCCTCGTGCTACGGCGCCGGACGCGAGCTGCGCGGCTTCGGCGAGGACGAGACGGGGGAGGAGGCGCACTGGTCACAGAGCGGGGACGACGAGCCGGCGCGCGAGTGCCGCGCCTGCGCCGGCCGGCGGCTGCGCCCGGAGGCGCTTGCGGTGCGCTACCGCTCGCGCAGCATCGCGGACTTCGGCGCCCTCGACGTCGGGACCGCGCGCGGCGTCCTGGCCCGGATCCGGCCGCGCGGGCGCGAGGCGGCGATCGCCCGCGACGTGCTCGCCGAGCTCGTGTCCCGGCTCGACTTCCTCTGCGAGGTCGGCCTCGGATACCTGCGGCTCGACCGCGCCGCCCCCACCCTCTCGGGCGGCGAGGCGCAACGCATCCGGCTCGCCGCGCAGCTCGGCTCGAACCTGCGCGGCGTGTGCTACATCCTCGACGAGCCGACCATCGGGCTGCACGCCCGCGACAACGCGATGCTGCTCGATACCCTGCGCGCGCTCCGCAAGAAGGGCAACACGGTGGTGGTGGTCGAGCACGACGAGGAGACCATCCGCAGCGCCGAGCACATCATCGACCTCGGCCCCGGGGCGGGGGTGAACGGCGGCCGGGTCGTCGCCCACGGGCCGCTCCGGCGAATTCTCGCCTGCCCCGACTCCCTGACCGGACGCTATCTCGCCTCGCCCCTCGCCCATCCCCTGCCGGGGGTCCGGTCTCCGGAACGTATGCGAGGGGGGATCGCCGGCGGGGTCGCTTCGCGCTTCCGCCACGCGGAATCGCCAACGTCGGCGGAACGAGTCTGTTCCATGCGAGGCCCCGGCACGCGGGAGCCGGAACGCCGCCTGTCGATCATCGGCGCCTGCCTGAACAACCTCCGCGACATCGACATCGACCTCCCGCTCGAACGGCTGGTCTGCGTGACCGGCGTGAGCGGCAGCGGGAAGAGCAGCCTGGTGCGCGGGGTGCTTCTCGCCAACCTCGCCGCGGCGCTGCGTTCACGCGGGCGCGGCGGGCGGCGGCGCTGGACGGGGTGCCGCGAGCTCCGGGGCTTCGAGACGGTCGGGAGGGTGCTGGAGGTCGATCAGACCCCGATCGGGAAGACCCCGCGCTCGTGCCCGGCCACCTACGTCGGGATCTGGGACCACGTCCGCCGCCTGTTCGCGGGGGCGACCGAGGCGCGCATCCGCGGCTACGGCGCGAGCCGCTTCTCGTTCAACGTCGCCGGCGGGCGGTGCGCGGCCTGCGAGGGCCAGGGGATGCAGCGCATCGAGATGAGCTTTCTGCCCGACGTGCGGGTGCCCTGCGACGCCTGCGGCGGCCGGCGCTTCACCGCCGAGACCCTGGAGATCCGGTACCTGGACATGAGCATCGCGGAGGTGCTGGGCGCGAGCGTCGAGCAGGCCCTGCCGCGTTTCGAGGTGCATCCGCGTATCCATCGCGCGCTGGCGCTGCTGCACGACGTGGGGCTCGGCTACCTCACCCTCGGCCAGAGCAGCCCGACGCTGTCGGGCGGGGAGGCGCAACGCATCAAGCTCGTGGCCGAGCTTGCGAAGGTGGATACGGACGCGGCGCGGGGAGAGGGTTCGACACAGGGCGACAGTGCGTTGCGAGGAGACGGTTCGCCGCGAGGCAATGGCTCACTGCAAAGCGATGGCTCGTCACGGGGCGGCGGTTCAGCACAGGACGGCAGTTCGCCGCGGAGCGACAATTCACCGCAGAACGGCAGTTCATCGCAGGGCGGCGAGCCGCTACGCCGCGGCAGCGCATCACGGCGCGGCAGGCCACCGCGGCACGGCGGACCACGGCGGGGCGGCGGCCTGCCACCGCGTGTCGGGACCCTCTACGTCCTCGACGAGCCGACCATCGGGCTGCATATGGCGGATGTGGAAAAGCTCATCCGCGTGCTGCACCGGCTGGTGGACGCCGGCAACACCGTCGTGGTGGTCGAGCACAACCTCGACGTCATCGCCGAGGCGGACACCGTCATCGACCTCGGCCCGGAGGGCGGCGCGGGCGGCGGGCGGGTGGTCGCGGCGGGATCACCGGAGGAGATCGCCGGGGCGCGGGGCTCGCATACCGGGGGGGCGCTGGCGAGGTTCCTCGCCGGGCGGCGGTAGCGGCCTGCGCCGCGGTCTGACCGAATCGTCAGTGCCGCCGATCGAGGCAGGACGAATGTGGGCACTCATCGAAGCAGGACGAACGACGGTGTACGATGCAGCGTCCAGGTCAAGTTCACTGTCGGTGAGGTTAAACCACATGCGCTAATGATCTTCTTCAAGCCGTCATTCCCGCGGAAGCGGGAATCCAGAGATTTTGTGAGAGAAGAGGCGATGTTGATTGAGAAAGGTAATCCGATACGGAGAGATTTGATTGACTAAAGTGGACTCCCGCTTCCGCGGAGCCTGCCTTCGCGAAAGTGTGAGGAATGACAGATCCTTGTTGCAACAATCGGGTTGAATATGGTTCTGAATCAAGCATCGTGTCCCGGGATTCGGATGCTGCTCATGTACGCCTTCAGTTCCGGTTGACGTGACGATCCCAGGTGACGACGCGCTTGTAACCCGATGCGCCGATTCGAGAGTGCGCACCCCGGAGTTGTTATTCCGGCGACACGACTTGATATTTGACTTTCATATTTTTCGCAAGTTGTTTCAGACCGCCATCAAGTTCTTCTTCGGTCACGAGTAGTGAATGAACAGGAATGGACTGCTGAAGAACCTGAGCATCCAGAACAGCTCTGTACTTGATACACTGATAAATCCCACGGCGAAGATCAGCCCAATTTGAATCTCTGGACTTGACCTCGATCGCCACGGTCTTCTTCTCTGCGTAGTACACCACGTCAACGCGATCGCCCGATAACAGTTTTACTTCCGTCTCAGCCTTGACTTTACGATATTCGTTCTTGAGTTTACCCGGGTTGTTCTTCACCCATAACCGCAGACGTTTGTGGTTATCGCCCTCACCTCTTCGTCCATAGAATATGCCATCTCTTTCTTCTGTCGTTTCGATTGTAGTCGGATCGGGATTGTTTCCGAAAATCTGTCTGTAAAGATCATCCCAGCCGGTATAGGCATAGACGTATTGGGCTGCCTTCTGCACGATATTTTTCCGAAATTCCGGGTTGTTTCTGATGTCGCCAGAATTTGCTTCCGGGAAACGCTTACGGAGATAACTGTTAACACGATAGCCCGGCAGTCGTGTATCTGCTCGGACAAGAAGCACGTTGAGCAATGGCGCCGTCGGATCATGCTTGAGAATCTCATCCATTGCGGTGCCCGCAACGAGGCCCATCCTCGTAGGGAATGTCGTACCGAAACCACATTCTGTTTCCAGCCTGCGCTTTGCTTCCCCGTAGGTAAGTGTTTTTCGTTCCTTGGCAGTGGAAATCAACCATCGAGTCAGGGGCTCGGTAGCGCCTCTGCTTTTCAGGTTTGCATCAGTCGGTTTGATCATTTCAGAATCCTCAATCGCTGTAATCGACGAATCTCGCGTTCCGAGATCCGCCGGGGGTGTCCGTAGCTTACCGGATCCGCTCCCGCCATTGGAACCATCGGGACCGATCCAATCTGTCTTCAGGGAAGGACTGGCTTTTCTGTAATCTGAATTCGATTCGCTTTCTCGTACTGAATCAAGAACCTGATTCGATGCGAAGTAGGTCTCGGTTGGAGTTCTGATTCGCCTGCTGTGGATGGCTTGAAGCAGACTCCGAAGCTGATTCTTGGCAAACGCGGGCAGCGAATCGAATTTCAGCCACTGCACGGCAACTTCCTCGGCGCTCTCGAATTCGGCCGCCTTGTAGTAGAGCGAAGCTGCGCTCACCGCCGATATGCCGAGGGTCCGTGTCTTCGAGGTATCCAGATCCGCAAGGGCCTTGTCCTCGGCGAGAGCCGCACGGGCGTACAAGGCCAGAGCGTCTTCCTCCCGGCCGTCGCTCAACGCAATCTGCGCTTGGGAAGCAAAGTCCTCACTGACCTTGTGATGTTCGATCCAGGACATCGGTCGCCCTCGATGGATGCAGTCCTCAAGCCTGGAGCTTGGCCAGTAGAATCATCCGTGCGTTGAAGCTGACGACACCCGCCAGCGCGGGCAGGTTGCTGTTCCCGGCTAGTGCCCGGTGCGCGTCGCCATATCGGGCCGGATAGATCATCGGGAGCCGGGATCGGTGACGGCGCGATTTCGTCGAGACGCGCCATCGCGTCTTCGAGTCCGGGGTGTTCCGCTGAAGGTACGAAGCACCGGCTTGCCGAGAGGATCTGCCCCGCGATGCGCCGTGCCGCCGTCAGGCAGGCGTCATCGTCGGGGGCTTCGTTCGTCGTGCGGAAGTGCAGGATGTCTTCGTAGATGTCCGCCCCGTAGCGGTTGCGGAACACGCGCTCCTGCCGCCTCTCGATCTCCAGTCCCACGCCTTGTACCGCGACCTCCGTCACCAGCTCCCCGTTGAAGAAACGGGTGCCCCGTACCGAAGACTCGCGCCCGAGCACGAGGATCAGCCGGGACCCGCGTCTCGCCACCCGCGCCATCTCCCGAAGGGCCAGCGCCATGTCCAGGGAATACTGAACGACCGTGAGGAAACGATTTCCCCGATTCTGGCGGTTCGATCCGATCTCGGAGCGGGCCACGGCGAGGACGTCCCATTCCAGCGCTTCCACCGACCGCCGGTACTTCTGGTGGTAGTTGTGGACATTGATGTAGGGCGGGGAGGTCAGCACCAGATCGGCGGACCCGGACTCGACGGGCAGCGCCCTCGCGTCCGCGTGGTGCACGGCGATGGGCCGGGCCGATTCCGGAAGGGCGCGGACGATCCGTTCGAGACGACGCCAAGTCTTGTGGATCGTCTCCGCGTCCAGATGCTCGCGGTAGAAGTCGCACAGCACGACGAGCGTGGCCATGAGAGCCTGCGCCGGGCCTGGGGACGATTCGCGCCACAGCACGACGAGCGCGGATTCCAGGGCGGTACGGTCCGCCGGCTGCCGGGTCTCTCCGGCGAAGAGTGGTCCACACGGCAGGCCGATCGCATCGAAGAGGCTCTCGCGCAGTCCGTGGAGCAGCGCAGCCCGCTCGGCCGCGTCCAGGTTGACCAGCCGGTAGACCCGCGCGAGGACCACCGCCGCAGGGTTGAGGTCGCCCCCGCAGGCTGGCAGATCCAGCCGCGCCGCTTCGACCAGCGACGTCCCGCTGCCGACGAAGGGATCGAGTACGACTCCGTTGCGCGGGGCGTAGGCGGTCAGCAGCTTTTCGACGAGCTGCGGCGAGAACTGCCCGGTCCAGGGAAGGGGATTGGTCCGCACCCGTTCGGCGATGTCGAGGTTGCCTTGAGGAAGGGACGTCCGGTCCAGGGGCGTGGCGGCGAAGGTGTCGTGCAGGATCATGAATGTGGAACGGGGACGGGAGGGGGCGGTCCTGCCGCAAGACGGTGTTTCAGTCTGGCGCTTGGAATCGCCCCGGTCAACGCGCCAACCCGTGCGCCAACACACCTGTCAACGCAAACCCCGACTCCTGGGTCGGGACGGTTTCCCGACAGCGCGGGTGTGACCGGGCCGCAGGCGGTGGGCGGCGTTTCGACGAGCTCACCCCGGGGACCTTCTCCTGCAACTCCCGGCCGATGGCGCCCGGCGTGCTGGCCCGACTTCCGCAACCTGACGCCAAGATGCGCGTAACGCATTGGTTCTCCGTGTCACCACCCATGTGGACGGGACGCGGCAAGAGAATCATCGAGTCTGACGAATGCTGATTGATCCCGACTTCGCGCAGTACACGGGTCCACGCAACGTTCTCACCTTGCGCCAGACGCTCCACGGCGTCGTCGAAGAGCTTCCGTTTGGATTTCAGGATTTGCTCCAATGCCTCCTCGATCGTCCCACGGCAACAGAAACGGTATACCCGCACCTTGCGGCGCTGGCCGATCCGTACCAGGAGTCTGCGCCGCAGCAAGATAGTTCAAGATATACGAGCGGATGGACGGGCCGGGCTCGATGCGGGGATGGGCACGAGTACCGGTCCCCCGCAGTATGCAATGGCGCGCAGGGCAGGCGAGAGGGTCCGAGGTACCCGGCAACAGGCCCGATATGGGTGTATCTCACTGGCGAACCGACCCGCACGGAGGACCCCGGACATGCCGATCCATTTCAGCCCCGAAGAGATGGCGGGAAGGCGCGAGCGCGCCGCAGCGGCCATTCGCGACGCCGGGCTCGACGCGCTGCTCTGCTTCAAGCAGGAGTCCATGTACTGGCTCACCGGCTACGACTCCTTCGGCTTCAGCCTGTTCCAGTGCCTGATCGTGGAGGCCGGCGGTGGCGTGACCCTGCTCACGCGACTCCCGGATCTGCGTCAGGCGCGGCATACCTCGAACATCGAGGACATCCGCATCTGGAAGGACACCGAGGGCATGAACCCCGCCCGCGATCTGCGGGCGCTGCTTGACGAGCTGGGGCTCGGCCGCGCCAGGTTCGGGGTGGAGTTCGACTCCTTCGGGCTCAAGGCGCACGACTGGCGCCTGATGGAAGCGGAGCTCGCCGGGCGCTGCGCGCTCACCGACGCCTCGACCCTGATCGACCGGCTCCGGGCAGTGAAGAGCCCGAGGGAGATCGAGTACGCCCGCCGGGCGGCGGCGCTGGCCGACGATGCGTGGGACGAGGCGGTGCGGCTCGGCCGTCCCGGCGCCTTCGAAGGAGACATCCTCGCCGCGATGCAGGGCGCGGTGTTCCGCGGCGGAGGCGACTACGCCGGCAACGAATTCATCATCGGATCCGGCGCGGGCGCGCTGTTGTGTCGGTACTTCACCGGGCGCCGCCACCTGGACCCGGAGGACCAGCTCACCCTCGAATTCGCAGGCGCCTGCCGGCGCTACCACGCCGCGATGATGCGCACCCTGCTCACCGGACGCGCCCATCCGGAGCACGTGTCGATGCACGCCGCATGCGCCGACGCGCTCCGTGCCTGCATGGAGGCGGTCCGTCCGGGCCGGCCGATGGGCGAGGTCTTCGCGGCGCACGCGAGGATCATGGACGCGGCGGGCCTGCGCGAACACCGCCTGAACGCCTGCGGCTACGGCATGGGCGCGGTCTACAACCCGCTTTGGGTCGATCCGCCGATGTTCTACGAGGGCAACCCCCTGGAGATGCAGGCCGGCAACGTGTTCTTCCTGCACATGATCGTGATGAATTCCGACAGCGGACGGGCCATGACCCTCGGCCACACGGTGCTCGTCACCGATGCCGGATGCGAGTGCCTGAGCCGATCGAGCCTCGACCTCGTCGTGAACTGAATCCAGCCAACGGGCAGCCGGTAATAGCCCCAGACCGTCCGGCGAAGTGGGTCGCTCCGTTCACCCGCCGGGCGGTTGCGAAGCCTGGAGCATCTCCGCGAACCGCTCAGCGGCCGGCGGAGCCGGCCAGCAACGATCGCAGGGAGTCGATTCGGCCTCGGACACGCTCGACTTCCACGGGGTTTCCGATGGCTTCGATGTCCTGCAGCACGTGCCGTTCATAGATTCCCAGGGCTTCGTCGAGTTGCCCGCGCGCTTCGAGGATGTCGGCGACTTTGCCTTGCGTGATGGCGCGCTCCCGCACGTCGCCGAGTCGTTCATAGACGGGTAGTTGTTCTTCGGTGTGGATGCGCAGGGCTTCGTCGAGTTGCCCGCGCGCTTCGAGGATGTCGGCGATTTTGCCTTGCGTGATGGCGCGTGAGCGCATGTCGCCGAGCCGGTCGAAGACGGGTAGTTGTTCTTCGGTGCGGATGCGCAGGGCTTCGTCGAGTTGCCCGCGCGCTTGAAGGATGTCGGCGATTTTGCCTTGCGTGATGGCGCGTGAGCGCATGTCGCCGAGCCGGTCGAAGACGGGTAGTTGTTCTTCGGTGCGGATGCGCAGGGCTTCGTCGAGTTGCCCGCGCGCTTGGAGGATGTCGGCGACTTTGCTTTGCGTGATGGCGCGCGAGCGCACGTCGCCGAGTCGTTCATAGACGGGTAGTTCTTCTTCGGTGCGGATGCGCAGGGCTTCGTCGAGTTGCCCGCGCGCTTGGAGGATGTCGGCGACCTTGCCTTGCGTGATGGCGCGCGAGCGCACGTCGCCGAGTCGTTCATAGACGGGTAGTTGTTCTTCGGTGCGGATGCGCAGGGCTTCGTCGAGTTGCCCGCGCGCTTGGAGGATGTCGGCGACCTTGCCTTGCGTGATGGCGCGCGAGCGCACGTCGCCGAGTCGTTCATAGACGGGTAGTTGTTCTTCGGTGCGGATGCGCAGGGCTTCGTCGAGTTGCCCGCGCGCTTGAAGGATGTCGGCGATTTGGCCTTGCGTGATAGCGCGCGAGCGCACGTCGCCGAGCCGGTCGAAGACGGGTAGTTGTTCTTCGGTGCGGATGCGCAGGGCTTCGTCGAGTTGCCCGCGCGCTTCGAGGATGTCGGCGACTTTGCTTTGCGTGATGGCGCGCTCCCGCACGTCGCCGAGCCGGTCGAAGACGGGTAGTTCTTCTTCGGTGCGGATGCGCAGGGCTTCGTCGAGTTGCCCGCGCGCTTCGAGGATGTCGGCGATTTGGCCTTGCGTGATGGCGCGCTCCCGCACGTCGCCGAGCCGGTCGAAGACGGGTAGTTGTTCTTCGGTGCGGATGCGCAGGGCTTCGTCGAGTTGCCCGCGCGCTTGGAGGATGTCGGCGATCCTGCCCCGAGTGATGGCTTGACGCCTGCGGTCATCCATATCCGACAGGGCGTCTTGTGCACGGGAGTAAGCGTCTTCCGCCTGCGCGAGCTCGCCGAGCGATCTCCGCAAGTCACCCAGCTCGACCAACAAGTCCACGTCGATTGGACGCAATGAGGACCGGGACGCCAGATACTGCTGCAACTCCTCCATACGCGCCCGGCGGCGGGGCGTATCCGCTGTCTCGCGGTCGATACGGGAGCGATGCAGGATTCCCAGATATGGAACAGCCGGCAGCGTGAAATCGAACACCCCCGATCGCCATGCCCAGAGATCCGCGGCGCCGGTTGCCACTGCATTCAGATCCTTCGACAAAACCCAGAACAACAGGGGCCGTCTGCACCGCTCGGCCAACGCTTCCCTTCGATAGTTGAGCCTGGTCAACAGATTGTCGATGCCCTCGGGCCAATGTTCCAGGCCCACGAGTTGCGCAGGACCGAAATGCGGATCTTCACTCAATCGATCAAACAGATCCTCCGTGCCGATCCGGACGTCCGGATCGATGGATACACGCACTCGCGCATCCAACTTCCTTTCCAGAAAACCGGCCGCCTCGTCCCGATAGAAGCTGTCGGAGTAGGTCAGGAAACACAACGTGAACGACTGCCTGCCTTCCAGAAGTCTCCGCAGCCGAAGGAAAGCTCCGGAATGCTCTGAACGCAGAATCCAGCTTGCGCCCGCTTCATTCATCGAGGTCGTTGTCGAGCGCCTTTAGAGCGACTTGATACGCATCGATCTCCCGGATCACCGGGTGGCTGCACCAGTAGAAATTGTTGTATTCCAGCAAAGCCAGGTTGTAGAGCAGGTTGCGACTACGTCCCGAGTCAATGGACGCCGTCTGTCTTGACTGCCTGGTGTCGATTTTCGCCAGAAGTTCATAGTCTTTGGAATCGAGAAAACGCCGGAAGTCGGTGGCGGCTTCCCGTACCGCTCGCTGAGCGGACGCTACGTCGAAACGGCCGTGTTCGGCGTAGATAAAAGTGCTATGCAGAAGCCGCAGGAGATCCCGTGGATGACCTCCGCTGTATTCGACCAGAATATCGGCGACGCCATCATCGAACAGACCGGGCGCGGCGCGCTTGTGCAACATCTCACGCATTACTTCACGGCCGGGCTGGTTTGGTGTGCCATCCCGATTTGCGATCTTGATCATGGGCAGTTGGAATATTCTGTTGAAATTCTGCCTTATCGTGCTGCCTTCGTAAGCCAGATGAACAGGTGCACAATAAATGAACCGCCCATGCACCTGTTGAAGCTGGTGTACGTCCGAGACAAAGAATGCCTTTGCATCGTCACCAGACAGCCGATCGGTACCGTCGATCACGAAGAGAATACGGCGACTCTTGCCGGCAACGTGAATAGCGTCTTCCGCAGCCACGATCAAATGATTGAAAGATTCGGAAAAATCCGTAAAGTGGTTCTGCAACGTGCGTCTCAGCTCCTTCTTGTAAGTGGAATTCGTCTTCAGTGCGTTGCTGATGCCGGCGAACAGCTTTACGAGACCCGGGATGCCGGCTTCTGCGTGTACGCCTGCTTTGATCTCCTGCGCGAAGTCCTCGGTCTCTGCCTGCATCTCGACTCGTTCGGTGAACCAGTTCTGGAGATTTCTCAGGTGCACCGGCTCTATCATTACACCATCTTCTTCAAGCCGTCCCATGAGCTTGCCGGCAAGGTGCAGCAGGATATCCTGGTAGCGAAGGTTGTTGACGTCGAGTTCTTGCGCGGCGTCCGCGAACACGACGTAGTAGATTTCTGGCGCACCCAGGTCGTTCCGAATACGTCTCAACTCCGTGCTCTTGCCGGAACCTCGGTGTCCGCAGAACAGGTAGTAACCTCGCTCGGGTGGCTTTTGAAGTTGCCGTTTCGACATGTCCACCCCCAGCGCCTGGCCAAGCTGAAGGAGGCTGTTCTCGCCGCGCGCCGATTGAGTATTCACCCAACGGGGGTCGCTTTCACCTTCCAGGGGTTCGTCGAGCTGCAAGCTCGCGTTCACCTCCCAGATGTCGGCAGGCGGTTCATACGATGTAGTCATCACGGCCTCGATGGTGTTCGGTTCAGCGCTACGGGGAAAGCTAGCAGGCACCCCGGCGCATGGCAAGCGCGCGCGAGGGCTGCAGTGCCGATGGGTGAGTCGCACGAATTCGTGGTCCCGATCCTGCTTTGGCGCCGCCCTTCGCCTACGTCGCGACGTTTCAGCGCCGTAGTGTTGCATAACGGTCCGCTGACACCCTGTCTGCCCACGTTCTCGGCGTGCGGCAGTCTCCCGACGAAGGTGTACGATCCGAAGCAGCGGCCGGTCCCGCGCCCGTCGCATCCGCACCTTGGACCTGCACCTGTACCCGTACCTCGCTCATGCCCGAACCCGCACCCGGTAGCTTCCCCACCCGCGTCCCGGCTCTCCGGCAGGGACTGCTACACCGCCACTCGGCCGCGTCGGAGGCAATCCCGGGTTGGTATCCCCGCGGCACCCTGGTGTCCCGCCGCTTGACCACATCGAAGGCAACCCTCATGGCGGGTGGAGTTGACCCGATTTCGTGGACCCCTGACACTGTTGGGAGGAAGGTATCCATCATGCCGGAATCGAAACCGCCCCCCGTTTCCACGGAGCCTGCCCCGGTATGCGGTAAGCCGGGGGCAGGCTCCGCTGACCTTCCGATGCCAGATGGTCAACTCCGACGCACTGCAGGCCATCCGCCCGCGCGAAACCGTCCCATTGTGAGTAAGCGGACAAAGCAGGCCGTTCTTCCGAGGCGGGATATCTCATGATTCGCTCGCCGCCTCCCGATGACTTGGAGGCGAACGGCTGAGCGCCTCGGAAGTCCTTGAAGACCTTGAGCCCGATGACGTGAATGAAGCGATGGAGCAAGCCGGATTCAGACAAGCCATAAGCGAGCGCACCGGAGCCATGGATCACGTCATTCACCGCCGCCGCCAACGCATCGCACGAGTCCGCGGGAAAGGGCCATTCGGTTCCGCTGAAACAGGGCGAGTCCATGTCCCGGTGTTCCACCCGGCGCGGGCCAACGAACCCGGCTATTCCGATTTGTTCGCGGACGGCGGGGCCGCCGGTCGGTGCTCGGCCGGGCAGCAAAGTGTCCAGCCGGTCGATTCGGTAATGGCACGGGTATGAATTCGGGCGATCCATGGCAGCGTTTCCAGAGGCTCAGGATCTGGAAAGACAAACGCTACCGCGCTCCGCACAAGCCATTGCTGGCTTTATGGGCAATAGGACGCTGCCTCAGGAACGAGCCTCGATTGGCGCCCTTTGAACTCATAGATCGCGAGCTCACCCGGCTGCTACAGCGCTTTGGTCCACATCGCACAGTGATCCACACGGAGTTTCCGTTCTGGCGGATGCGTAACGACGACGTGTGGGAGGTCGAACGTCCACATCTCGTGAGCACCACATCACAAGGAGATGCGCACAAATCCAGCCTGATGAAACACGACATTCGCGGCGGTCTGTTGGAAGCTGACTACGAGGTGTTGGGGAATGATCCCGAACTGGCATGGCGCGTCGCCAAATCACTCGCGGCGGCACACTTTCCCGATACGCTTCATGATGACATCTTTCGAGCGACGGGTATTGACGCACTCGACCCAAAGGATCCGGAACAGCGCCACTTTCCCGATCAAGCACGGGAACCCGACGCCTTCGTGGAGTACCGCCGCCGCAGACGCGACCCCACGTTCAGCAGAGCGGTACTGGAAGCCTACGACAGCCAGTGCGCAGTGTGCGAGTTTGCCGTTCGCGTAGAAGATATGCCGGTCGCGCTTGATGCCGCTCACATCAAATGGCATGGAGCCGCAGGGCCTCCCGAAATTCCCAATGGGCTCGCTCTCTGCGCACTTCACCACAGGCTGTTCGATTTTGGGGTCTTTACGGTGTTGAACAATCTCAGGATTCGCGTGGCCCGAAACGCCAGCGGTCAGGGTTTCCCGGAATCGCTGGGGAGATTCGATGGAAAACTCATGCGGACTCCTTCTCGTCGAGCTCACTGGCCAGCGGACGAATATCTCCGATGGCATCACCGCGAGGTGTTCAAGTCCCAGGAAGTGAGTCTGTGACCGAATCGCATCGAAGAGTCTTTCGCGCAGTCCGTGGAGCAGCGCCGCCCGCTCGGTCGCGTCCAGGTTGACCAGCCGGTAGACCCGCGCGAGGGCCACCGCCGCGGGGTTGAGGTCGCCCCCGCAGGCCGGCAGATCCAGCCGCGCCGCTTCGACCAGCGACGTCCCGCTGCCGACGAAGGGGTCGAGTACGACTCCGTTGCGCGGGGCGTAGGCGGTCAGCAGCCTCTCGACGAGTTGCGGCGAGAACTGCCCGGTCCAGGGAAAGGGATTGGTCCGCACCCGTTCGGCGAGGTCGAGGTTGCCTTGAGGAAGGGACGTCCGGTCCAGAGGCGTGGCGGCGAAGGTGTCGTGCAGGATCATGGTTGCGGAACGGGTACGGGAGGGAGCGATCCTGCCGCAAGACGGTGTTTCAGTCTGGCGCTTGGCATCCCCCCGGTCAACGCGCCAACCCGCGCGCCAACACACCTGTCAACGCAAACCCCGACTCCTGGGTCGGGACGGTTTCCCGACAGCGCGGGCGTGACCGGGCCGCAGGCGGTGGGCGGCGTTTCGACGAGCTCACCCCGGGGACCTTCTCCTGCAACTCCCGGCCGATGGCGCCCGGCGTGCTGGCCCGACTTCTGCAACCTGTAGCGCCTCACCGTGGTGTGGGAAACGCCGAATGCGCGGCCGAGCTCGGCGCCGTTCCACAACTGACCGTGCCAGTGGGCGAGCATGGTCCAGAAACGGCGCAGGGTCGTCGAGGGGATCAAACTGCCGAGTTCCAGGACGTCGCGGGCGAGGAAGGTCCGGATGAAGCCGTCGCGCCAGCGGCGGCTGACCGGCATCGAGCGTGCGAGCCAGGAGAGTGGAAAGCCGCCGCGCAGCCAGAGCCGTTCCAGGTCATCGACCTCTCGCAGGGAGAAACCGTCGAGTTCGTGGAACGCTACGCGCCCGGCGAGCGTCTCCGAGGTCTGGCGGAGCAGGTCGGGAGACGCGCCGCCCAGCACGAGGAACCGGGCCGGCGTTCGCGGCCGGTCCGCGAGGACGCGCAAGAGCGGGAACACGTCCGGGAGGCGGTGGATCTCGTCGAGGACGACGAGTCCGCGCAGAGGGCGCAACTCCAGTCCGGGGTCGGCCAGACGGGCGAGATCGGCGGATTCTCCAGGTCGAACCATGTGGTCGGGCCACGGCGCGATGCGACGAGTTGCCGGGCAAGCGTGGACTTTCCGACCTGTCGCGCGCCCAGCAGCGCGACCACCGGGAACTCGCGCAACAGCAGGTTCACGCGGCGCAGGTGGTGTTTTCGAGAAATCTCCATGCCTTGAAATATGAACGGTGGATGTTCGGATTTCAATGCAGTTCGGGATGGACAGCGGAAGATTCCGAAGTTTCCGGATGAGCCGGAGGCCGCCGAAAGAATGCCGGCCCGCCCACGTTCGATCTCACCCATCCGGGTCTTTCGCCACAGCGCATTGGCGATCTCGGACGCCATCAGCCGCGGCGTGTACAGATTATCGCCGCCAGCCAGCAATCGATCCGCCGCGTCCGAGTCCTCCTCCGCGACCAGCCATTCGACCGCGACACTGGCATCGACGACCAGACGCACCAGATGACTCGGTGTCCGGTCTCGCGGTCTTCCCGGATCAGAACCTCCGAAGGTATCTGCGCGCGTCCTTCGGCGCTGTGCGGCCTCGCACGGTACGATGTACCACATGCCACTGTTCGACACCCATGTCGTCGTCGACTGGTCGGCGCGCTCCAGACCAAGCCCTCCCAAGCCTCACAAGGACTCCATCTGGTGGGCCGCCGCGGACACCGGGACCGGCATGGCCCGGACCCCGGAATACGCCCGCACCCGCTACGAGGCCGTCGAACGGCTTGCCATCCTCGTCGCCGGGAAGCTGGACGAGGGCCGCCGGGTGCTCGTCGGGTTCGATTTTCCCTTCGGCTATCCGGCGGGCGTCGCGGAGCGTTTGACCGGTAGAGCCTCCGGCCTCGAACTCTGGGGATGGCTGACGCATCGTATCGAGGATGCGAAGGACAACGCCAACAATCGCTACGAGGTGGCGGCGAAGATCAATCGGAAGTATCCCGGTACAGGCCCGTTCTGGGGGCGTCCGCGGCAATGGAACTCCCTGACGGACATACCGATCCGCGCTCGGGAGCGTACCCGTCGGGAGAGGCATCCGCCCGAGCGCCGGATCGCCGACCTTCATGCCAGAGGGGCCAAGACCGTATGGCAGTTGGCCTATACCGGTTCCGTCGGCTCGCAGGTGTTGCTGGGCCTGCCCGCCGTTGAACGCCTGATCGCGGATCGGCGCATCGAAGGCCGTAGCGAAGTCTGGCCGTTCCAGACCGGTTTGCGCGCCCCCCGTACACCCCTTGCCTTTGCCGAAATCTACCCCTCCCTTCTCAGGAAGAAGATCCGTGCCCGCAAGGGACGGGACGAGATTCTCGACCGCGCCCAAGTCCGCGTGGCCGCCGAAGCCTTCGCCCGGCTCGACGCGCGGGACGGGTTGGTGCCGCTGTTCAGCGGCGCACCGGGCCTCTCCGGCGGTGAACGCCATCTCGTAGAGGCGGAGGAAGCCTGGATCCTCGGCCTCGGCCACGAAGACGCGCTCGCACGCACGGCCGAATGAACGCGCGACATCTCGGCAACACCCGCCGGATACAAGTCCGGACGGTGCAATCGTTGCCGGCCGTTCGGGTGAGCTCGCGGGGGGCGACCGATCGGCGGAGGGTGGCCGATCGGTCGTGGGGGCTGAAGTTGCCCCGTGGCGGTTGGTGAAACCGGCGCTGCTATCGAACGGTCCAGGGGATGCCGGGATGCGGCCTTTGCCGGCCTACAACTGCCGGGTGGGCGTCGATGGCTTTCGATAATCTCTTGCTGCGCAGCTTCGATATTATGTTGGCGGGATTGATTGCCTGTCGCCGGAGTCCTGACGTCACGTTCGGCGGTTCGAGATGCAGTGCGACCCGCCACCGGCGCATCGACAACGCTCGGCGTGCGAGCGTCCGCTCGTCGGCATCGTTGGCGTTTGCGCTCGCCGCCGCCAAGCCCGATAGCGTGTCCCGCACCTTGGTCGCCACTTCGTCCCAGAGATCGATCGATTTTGTTCGCCGATGTCTCCGGTAGTCCTTGATCTCGACCAGCCAGGCGACACGATCTGCAAGACGATCTGCAAGGCACAGGATGTCAACCGCCTTCGACCCGCCGGCCACGGCCTGGAACTGGTTGCGATAGAACGCCCAGTCGTCGTACCTGCCGGCTTTGCAATGATCCGGAAACGAAAACGTGAGGTCCCCTTCCTCGATCTCCGTCATCCTTGAAACTCCTTGATGAAACGATCCGATTGCTCCAATTCTTCGTCCAGCAGTATCAGCGGATCTGCATCACCGATTTGATCGACCTGCGAAACCTCCACGATCTGCGAAACCTTCACATCGTCGTTGCACCGACGCAATGCGAAGCAACGTTGCTCGACGTCCGCGAAATCACGATGAAGAAGTATTTCGAACTCTCTCAAGAGGAAGAGGCTGTGCGTTGCCACGAACACCTGGACTCCCGCCTGACAGAGGTGAAGGATCGCCCTCGCGACTTCGCGGATCTGCTTCGGATTGAGGTTGGATTCGGGCTCGTCCCAGAACAGGCAGCCCTTGTGGTACAGAGAGTCCGTGAGGATCAGCCGCGCCAGCATGGCGATCTTGCGCCAGCCTTCGGCGACCAGTGGCATCTCCATGTCGCTGTCGCCGCAGGTACCGGACGGACGCAGGTAGAAACGGCCATTCCGTTCCAGGACCACGCGCCCGCCGATCTGTTCTTCCAGGGGCTCCAGCAGTCTGGCGGCCCTCTCTGCGTGCAGTCCCTTGACCCTCGGTGAGCCGAGCAACAGGCAGGTGTCGCGCCACGTTTCCTCGAATTCCAGGTGGTGCGTTTCGTACAGCGGGACGAACCCCGGGTAGATCGTCAGCAGCCCGCGGGTGGGCAGGAACACCGGAGCATGGTCGCGCCACGCCGCGGGAGGGTGGTCGACACCGACCTCGGATTTGCTCGCTGTGCTGAAGCTGAACCCGATGGAAGTGTCCTGTTCGTTGAACGTCAACGTCACTTCGCATCGGCTGTGACCCTTCCGGCGGCGTGCGAGACGCCCCAGTCTCTCCGGGCGGAACACGCCGACGAGCTTCTCGGCGAGCCGAGTCCGCAGCAGGGCCTTGGTGGGTTGCCGGCCGTTCGACCTCCTGCCTTCCTCTGCGCTCACCGCCATGACGGCGTAGAGGAGCTTGAGCAGGTGCGTCTTGCCCAGACCGTTCTCGCCGACGATGACGTTGAGGCCCCGGCAAAGCGCAACCTGGCGTCCGGGAAGACCGTGAAGTTCTTCACATCGAGCGATTCGAGCACCGTATCTTCCTCTCAGGCGGAGAGCGCGGGGTACGGCGCTTGCTCTTCGCGCACCTGTACGATGGCCCGCTGTCGTCGGCGAACGATCCGGGTCGCCGATGCAATGCATTCGGAGAGGGTTGAATTGAACCGCACGCCTTCCACCGCCTCGCATACGTCGTCCGGCGTCAATCCTTCAAGCACTTCCGAAGCGTCGAGCTTACGCGGCGCGGCACCGGGGCCGAGGGCGAGGGCGAGGAACTCCGCCTGCAACTCCCACGAACCCTTGCGCCCGTACAGCCGCCACAGCTCCCGCACCCCCATCTCGCCGTAGCGTTCGGCCTTGCCTTCGTCCGCGTTCGTGGTCTCGACCTCGACCGCCAGATCGGGGGCAGTGTGCTCGAGGAAGGCGGCGGCGACCGTTTCCCCCTCGGCCAGTGCTGCGAGATAGCATCTGGCGCGTTCGCCGACGTAGAACGCGCAGTCGGGCTCCATCCCATCCCGGTGCCGGAGGCTCCCCCGAACCGCGCAGGCGGGGGCTGCACAGCTTCCTCGACCCACTGGTCAAGAGGCTTCCGGCGACGTCCACGATGTCGTCGAAGATCGTGGTCGGATCCTCATGGAGGTGCGAGGGCGCCATCAGGGTAACGGGTCCGCGCACCGGGTCGAGGCAGATCCGGCGGAACGTCCGATTCCAGTCGATGGCCGCAAGCTCGGCGACGGTGTCGGCGTGCAGGACGTGGACGGTCGAGCCGAGCGGCCCGGTGTGCATGGTGGCAGGCTCGTTCCCGGCGATTCTCGTCTCCGGGCACGTGTCTTCAGTATACTGCGCGTCGCCGGGCGGCCCCTCGGCGCCCCAATCGTTCCCATTGTTTCTCTCGCATACGCACCCACGCTCCGAACTCCGTGATCCACCGAATGCCTCCCGCTCTCCCCCAGGCGATCGGCGTCACCGCCCGGCGGTCCGGCGGGTCATCCGCCAGCGGATGGCTCTGATGCCCTCATGACCATCGACGCCCTCAACTCGGTCTGCTGCGTCCCCGTGATCCACCGAATGCCTCCCGCTCTCCCCCAGGCGATCGG
The DNA here is from genome assembly GCA_958295465.1 of uncultured Gammaproteobacteria bacterium. Classification (GTDB taxonomy): domain Bacteria; phylum Pseudomonadota; class Gammaproteobacteria; order HK1; family HK1; genus HK1. Next base: position 2,438,574 of record OY282353.1, on the reverse strand, counting down.
CGTCACCGCCCGGCGGTCCGGCGGATCATCCGCCGGCGGATGGCTCTGACGCTCTCATGACCATCGACGCCCTCAACTCGGTCTGCTACGCGACGCTCGGGCTCGACGAGCCGTGGCGCATCGAGAGCTACGAGCGGGTGGGCGGCTACGAGGCGTGGCGGAAGATCCTGGCCGAGAAGATCCCCCCCGAGGCGGTGGTGGAGGAGGTCAAGAAGTCGGGGTTGCGCGGGCGCGGCGGGGCCGGGTTCCCCGCGGGGCTGAAGTGGAGCTTCATGCCCAAGGGGTTCGAGGGCCAGACGTACGCGGTGTGCAACTCCGACGAGAGCGAGCCCGGGACGTGCAAGGACCGCGACATCCTGCGCTTCAACCCCCACGCCCTCGTCGAGGGGATGGCGATCGGGGGGTACGCCATGGGCGCCACCGTCGGATACAACTACATCCGCGGCGAGTTCATGGACGAGCCCTTCCGGCGCTTCGAGCAGGCGCTGGAATCCGCCCGCGGGAAGGGGCTGCTCGGTCGGGACATCCTGGGCACCGGGGTTGATTTCGACCTCTACGCCACGCTGGGCGCGGGCGCCTACATCTGCGGCGAGGAGACCGCGCTCATCGAATCCCTGGAGGGCAAGAAGGGGCTGCCGCGGTTCAAGCCGCCGTTCCCCGCCCAGTACGGGGTCTACGGCCAGCCGACGACGATCAACAACACCGAGACCTTCGCCTCGGTGCCGTCAATCATCCGCAACGGCGGCGACTGGTTCATGGCTCTGGGCCGGCCGAACAACGGCGGGGTGAAGTGCTTCTCGGTGTCCGGGCACGTCAACCGTCCCGGGAACTTCGAGGTGCCGCTGGGCACCCCGTTCCGCGACCTCCTGGCGCTGGCGGGCGGCGTGCGCGGCGGGCGCCGACTCAAGGCGGTGATCCCCGGCGGCTCGTCGGTGCCGCCGCTCCCCGGCGACGTCATGATGGAGGTGGACATGGACTACGACTCCATCCAGAAAGCGGGCTCGCTGCTCGGCTCCGGGGCGGTGGTGGTGATGGACGAGACCACGTCCATGGTGAGCATGCTGCGCCGCATCGCGCGCTTCTACTACGCCGAGTCCTGCGGGCAGTGCACGCCGTGTCGCGAAGGGACGGGTTGGCTGTACCGCGTGCTGTGCCGCATCGAGCGCGGGGAGGCGCGGCAGGAGGAGCTGGACATGCTCGTCGACGTGGCCGACAACATCGAGGGCCGCACCATTTGTGCCTTGGGCGACGCCGCGGCCTGGCCGGTGCAGGGCTTCCTGCGCCACTTCCGCGACGAGTTCCAGTACCACGTCGATCACGGGGCCTTCCCGCCGGGGGTGCGGGAGGCGGCGTGAGGCTGGAGGGAGTCTGCGGTTACCGGCCACCGGATTTCGTTCTGTCTCTACGCAGACGTCCGGGCGTCCGGATGCGGTCTGGGATGTAGCGGAAGATCGTACGCTGCACGGAGCGATCGAGCCTCCGCAGTGCCTGCGGGGAGCGGTCGTCCTGCTCACTCCCCCCTCCCGATTTCGCCCGGGCAAAGCGGTTTCGAGGCGTGAGCCGGTGGGCTGTCTCCGGCGGCCTGCGTCTTGCGGGGCCGAAGGCGCATGACCTTCACCTCCGGAGCGTCGAGAATCGCCCCCCTGTCGCGGCAGCATCGCCGGTGCGCCGATGTTCTCGACAATGGCTTCCCGGAGCTCGCATGGAACGAATCGTTCCTGGTGTCGGCGGCGGCGTAACAGCGCCGGCATCGGCGATTGCGCACGGGCAGACCTGCGGGGCGGCCGCGAAACGGTCGTGCCTTGCACGATGCCGACGCAGCGAGGCCGATACGTCACGGATGGTCCACGCAGGCGGCCCGGTTTGAGGGCATGAACGCGCCCGTGCTACCGTCGCTCGGGAAAAGCTTCCAATGATGTTGTTGTCCTGTCCCGGAGGACTCGCCGATGAGCGGTTCCCAGCGCTATCCCGCTTCCGCCCCGGTCGAGTACCCCAGCTCGGACGGCCAGCCGATGGCTGAGACGCCGGTCCACCGCGATTGCATCATCGACACCATCGGCGGACTGCGTGAGCGCTTCGACGGGCGCCCGGACGTCTACGTGAGTGGCGACATGTTCGTGTACTACGAGGAGGGGAACCCTCGGGCGTCGGTGGTGCCGGACGTGTTCGTGGTCGTCGGTGCGGTGAAGGACGAGTTGCGCGAGGGGGGTTGGCGGGACACGTACAAGCTATGGGAGGAGCCGAAGGAGCCGGACTTCGTGCTGGAGGTGACGTCGCGGAGCACGCGGCGCGATGACCAGGTGCGCAAGCGTGCGTTGTACGGACGGTTGGGCGTGAGCGAGTACTTTCTTTTCGATCCGAAGGGAGAGTACCTGACACCGCCGCTGCAGGGGATGCGTTTGCGCGGGAGCGAGTACGAGCCGATGGCGCCGGAGCGGGTGGGGGACGGGATGGAGGGGGTGTGGAGCGAGACCCTCGGGCTGTATCTGTGCCGCCGTGGGCAGGCGTTGCGTCTGTACGATCCGGCCACCGGTCGAGTGTTCCTCACACACCGTGAGGAGGCAGCGGCCCGTCAGCGAGAAGCAGCGGCCCGTCAGCAAGAAGCAGCGGCCCGTCGCGCCGCCGAGGCACGGGTCGCCGAACTGGAAGCGCTCCTGTCTTCGGGAGGCATTCCGGTGCCGCCGGAGAAGCGACGGCCCTGAGAGATTCGTTCGCCTTGGCTTGGTCGTGTGCCTCGCCAATGCGTTTACCGTGACGCGCACGCCCCCGATCCACTCGTGACGACGTTTTGGCCGGCTGCGGCCCTTGCCCCGCCCGTGCTTTCGCCGCCGCGGCATCGGCTCGCCGTCCGGCCGGACAGGGGGGCGACCTGTTTCATGGCTTCTCCCGAGTGCCGCTCAAGCTGAAGAAGTCCTGGCCGACGTATCGTTCGAGCCCTTCGATGAGGCCGCCGCCCGCTGGATCGTTGCAGGCGCCATCGGCTCGCTGCCAGAAAGTGCTACGCGGCCGCATCGTCCCTACTGGAGTTGCCCCGATTCAGTGGACAGTGAAGGGCTTGGGTTGCATGCCGCTTCCTGGTCGCTCCTCTCGAAGGCCATCGGGGATTGCCGACCGAGGCCCCGGTGACGACGATGCGGGTCATACCATCCCTCGATGAATCCGAAGATCGCTCTGCGCGCCTGGTGATGAGCCTGCCCCCGGCTTGACCGGGGGTCGTGGAAGTGCGTGCGGTCGCGCAGCTCGCATTCGAGGGTGGCGAAGAAGCTCTCGGCCATGGCGTTGTCGAAGCAGTCCCCGACCGAGCCCATCGACGGCGCCACGCCCCATCGCCGGCGGCCGGGACCTGCGCGATCACGCTGACGGCCCGCAACGCCTGCGGGCCGTCGAACCTCATCGTGACGGTGACCGTACCGGGCGCCGCCGGGGTGCACCGGCCTGTGCTCGGAGCCGAGCGGACCATGCGCGTATTCCATGTCCAAGTCGCATCGAGCGCCGTCCCACGCTTCAGCTCAGCGCCGCGTCCACCTCGCCGCCGCTCATTCCCACCTTTTCCGCCGCGGCCAGGATGTCCGCCCATGCCCCTTCCGGGAGCGGCAGGCCGCTCTCGCGACGCTCGGCCATGGTCCGGCGTTCCTTCTCGCCCGGCACCAGCACTTCACCCCCGGGACGCGACGGCCGCGCCGCCTTCCAGTACTCGACGTAGGCGCTCACCTCGCGCGCGAACCAGTCGTCGTCGTGGAAGGCGCCCACGTGCATGTAGATCGACAGCATGCCGTTGCAGAACCGGCGCTTCCCGGTGTCGCCGAGGGCCGCCGCGGTGCCGGAGCCGGTGAGCGCGCCGCCGAACATCTCCATGAAGAAGTTGAGCCCGGAGCCCTTGTGGAGGCCGAACGCATTGAGGGCGCCCGGACCGGCATGGGGGTCGGGGGTGCGGCCCGGCGGTGTCTCGCCGTAGAGCGGGCGCGGGTCCGAGGTGTCATTCCCGTCCGCATCGACAAGCGCGTCTCCGGGCAGCGGCTTGCCGCCGTGCAGGGCGACCATCGCCTTGCCTTCCGCGACCACCGAGGTGGCGAAGTCGTGGACGATCGGCGGGGCGCCGGGGCGTGGCACCCCGGCGCAGAACGGCGAGGTGCTGCCGCGGCGTTCGATCGCCCCGTAGGGCGCGACGATCAGGCTGCCGCGCACGTTCACCATGTGGATAGATGCGCAATCCGACTCCGCCGCGCGCTCCGCCCAATCCCCGATGCGGCCGAGGTGGCCGGCGTTCTTCAGCGCGGTGACCGCCACCCCGTGCTCGCGCGCCTTCGCGACCCCGAGATCCACCGTCTGCTCCCCGACCGTCTGCCCGAAGCCGTAGTCGCCGTCGATGACCGCGAGCACCCCGGTCTCGCGCTCGACCTCGATGCGCCGACCGGGGAAGACGGCACCGTCCTCCATCCACTCCAGGTAGCGGCGGGTGCGGAGCACGCCGTGCGAATCGTGCCCGCGAAGGTTGGCGCCGGTGAGCCGCCACGCGATGCGGTGGGCCTCCTCGGCATCGCATCCGGCGCGCTCGAAGATCACACCGACGAGGCGCTCCATCGCCCGTGCATCGACGTACACCTGTCCGTCCGCGCGGCGGACCGTGGCGCTCGCGCCGCCGCCGATGCCGCCATTCGTGGCCGCGTCGCTACAGTTGCCGTCGTTCATGCCCGTTCCTCCGCAAACGCACCCATGCCGTCGCCGCCTTTCATGCGCATCCCGGCGCTTGCGCCCGTGCCGCCGCCGCTCATGCCCGCGTCTCCGCGATCGCGTTCGCGCACGCCGCGCTGTAGATCCGGAGGTCGCTGCCCAGGGTCACCAGGTCGAAGCCCATGCCGAGCATCCGCTTCGCGTACGAGGGCGCGAGGCAATGGATGCCGCAACGCACCCCCGCGCCCTTGCAGGCATCGAGGATACGCTTGACCGCATCGACCACCGCCGGTTCGTCCGGGTCGAGCTTCGGCGCATGGCCCATCGACAGCGCGAGGTCGCTCGGGCCGATGTAGACGCCGGTGAGCCCCGGCGTCTTCGCGATCTCCGCGACGTTGCCGAGCGCCTCGGCCGTCTCCACCATCGCGAGGGTGATGACGGCGTCGTTCGCCCGCGAGACGTAGTCCGCGCCGTGGACGAGCATCGCGCGGGTCGGACCGAAGCTCCGTGTGCCGGCCGGCGCGTAGCTCGCGTAGTGCACCAGGCGTTCCGCGTCGGCCCGGGTGTTGACCATCGGACAGACGATGCCGAGCGCCCCCGCGTCGAGCAGCTTCATGATGATGCCCGGCTCGAGCCACGGCACCCGCGCCATCGGGGTGGAATCGCTGGCCGCAAGGGCCTGGAGCATGGACAGCGCCGTCTGGTAGTCGTTCAGGCCGTGCTGCAGATCGATGGTGACCGAGTCGAAACCGGCCTGGCCGGTGACCTCGGCGGTGACGGGGCTCGGGGTGGAGAGCCATGCGTTGACGCCGCCCCGACCGGCGTTCCAGGTGTCGCGCAATCTGGTCTTCAATGTAATGATCCTCGTAGCGGAACTGAGTCCTGTGAAGGCCGGCGCAACGTAAAGGCGAAGGGTGAAAAGCGTCAAGCGGGCGTGCGGTCCGGTCAGGGCCGTTCCTTGTTCGCCGCGAGACCCGGATCGGGCCTCCGGGCAGTCGTGGCGGACCGCGCGCCGCGTGTTCGGCCACCGCCCGGGGCGAGATCGAAGGGCCGCGGCTTCACGGGCCAGGGCAAAGCCGAGACACCACCAGCGGCCTCGCGATCCCGCTTCGCGAACCGCCGAGCGATGCAGGGCCGATCCGAGCCGATGATCCGCACCCTCGTTCAACGCCTCCCCTTCTTCTACGGCTGGGCCGTCGTCGGCTGCGCGATGTGCTCGAACGCCGTGCGCCAGGCCGCCTCGGTGACGACGCTCTCCATCTTCATCGTGCCGATGGCCGGCGAGTTCGGCTGGTCGCGCACCGGGATCTCCGGCGCGGTGTCGGTCGGCGCCTTGCTCGGGGCGCTCTCTGCGCCGTTCATCGGGCCGCTGTTCGACCGCCACGGCTCGCGGGCGCTGCTGATCGTGAGTGCGCTGGCGATGAGCGCGTGCTGCGTCGCACTCGCCGGCACCCGGAGCCTGCTCTGGTTCTACGTCGCGTTCGGCGTCTCGCGCATGATTTTCTCGACGCCCTTCGATCTCGGGACGTCGTCGGTGGCCGCGAAGTGGTTCGTACGCCGCCGCGCCCTCGCAATGTCGCTGCTCACGACGTCCATCGGGATCGGGCTGACCATCCTCCCGCTCGCCGCCGCGATCGTGATCGCCGGCGGCGGCTGGCGCACCGGATGGCTGGCGCTCGCGGTAATCGTCGTCGTGCTCGGGGTGGTCCCGCAATGGTTCCTGCTCGTGCGCGAGCCGGAGGATATCGGGCTGCGACCCGACGGGGACGAGTCCGCCCCGCGGGCGGTGGCCGGCACGGGCGATGCCGCGGGCGAGATCGCCTTCACCCGGGCGCAGGCGCTGCGCACTCCGGCGCTCTGGCTGGTGATGGCGTACACCCTGATCGTCTTCTCGATCCAGGCGGGGGTGAGCCTGCACTGGGCGCCGCATCTCGTGGAGCGCGGTATCTCCCCGACGATCACGGCGACGATCGTGAGCACGTTCTCCCTCGCCATCGTGTTGTCGAGCATCGTATTCGGCCATGTCGGCGACCGCGTGCCGGTACACACGACGCTTGCGGCAAGCGCGGCGCTCATGGCGCTCGGCGCGATGGCCATGGGCGCGGTCTCCGGGCCGCCCCTCGGCTACGCGGCTTCGGTGCTGTTCGGCGCAGGGGTGGGCGGCATCCTCACGATGCCCCCGGTCGCGCTGGCGAACTACTTCGGCCGCGCCCACTTCGGCGCGATCCGCGGGATGGCCCTCCCCGCGCAGGTGGGGGGGCAGGCGGTCGGTCCACTCCTCGCCGGCCTGCTCCACGACCTGACCGGCAGCTACGCGAGCGGCCTCGCGACGTTCGCGGCGCTCTCGCTGCTCGCGGCGGCGGTGGCGATGGCGACACGGGCGCCGCACCGCCGGTGACCCGGAGGCTGAGCCTGCCGGGTCCCGTCTCGTGAAGCTCGTGTCCGCGACAGCGGATCACGTGAAGATGAGATCCGGAATCCTGGCCCCGAACCGGGCCGAGGCGATGGCGACGAACGGGGACCCCGGAAACGCACCATGCACCGATGGTAGATTCGATGCCCGCGGAACGGAGCAAGCACATGAGCCATGCGACGAACAGGGAGCGCTCCGGGCGCGGTACGCCGGCTTCGGCTCGGCGCAGCCCCCCCGCGCCGAACCTCGCCCCGTCCGGCATCGTCCCGAGGGGCTGCCGCGGCGCCGGCGGGCATGGCGGGCGTTCGTTCCTGCCGCTCCGGCGGCGCGTTTTTCTCCCGGAGGTCTTCCGCCGGGACGGTGCGAGCCGCAAACCTCGACGCCGGACGATCGTGGATCCCACCATCCCGGCCATGCGGGCCGTTCTCTGCGGTTTGGCGCTCCTCGCGCTGCCGCCGTTCGGCCTGACGCCGGCGGCGGAGACAGGGGTTCGACTCGACGGCCCGCGCACGCAGGGCGGCCTGCTGCGCGGGCGCGTGCCGCCGGGTTCCGCCGTCGAGTTCGAGGGCGAGCCGGTACGGGTGTCCGAAGGCGGCTGGTTCCTCGTCGGCTTCGGGCGGGACGCGCCGCCGGAAGCGGAGCTGGTGGCGATCTTCCCGGACGGTCGGCGGGAGCGGCAGGTCCTCGCGGTGGAGCGGCGGGAGTACCGGATCCAGCGCATCGACGGGCTGCCTCCCGGCAAGGTGACGCCGCGTAGCGAAGAAGACCTCGCGCGGATCCGCGCCGACGTCGAGATGGTCAAGCAGGCCCGGACCACCGATGACCCGCGCACCGACTTCCTCGGCGGCTTCCGCTGGCCGATCAAGGGCCGGATCAGCGGCGTCTACGGCTCGCAGCGCATCCTCAACGGCGAGCCTCGGCGACCGCACTTCGGCATCGACATCGCGGCGCCGGCCGGTACCAGGGTCGTCGCGCCGGCGGACGGCACGGTCACCCTGGTGCACCCGGACATGTTCTTCTCCGGCGGCACCATGATCATCGACCACGGCCACGGACTGTCGTCGGCGTTCCTGCATCTGTCGCGGATCCTGGTCGAGAAGGGCGAGCGGGTGGCTCAAGGACAGCTCATCGCGGAGGTGGGGTCCACCGGCCGCTCCACCGGACCGCATCTCGACTGGCGGATCAACCTCTTCGCCCGGCGTCTCGATCCGGCGCTGCTGGTGGGACCGATGCCGAAGTAGTCATCGTGAGCGAAATGGCGTGCGCCTCGGCCGGCGCCACCGGCCGAACGTCCACGATCGACGCCTCGGGAGCGCGATCGATTTCCCGCTCCGACGCGACCAGGGCGCCGTGCATCGGTCCGGCTCCGCCATCACTTCGATCCGGATCGTTCGCTTGCCCGGACGGCCACGTTCTCATTACCGTACCGGCTCGACAAAGGCACGGTGCAGGCCGTGATCGGGAAGTTCCCGGCAGGCGGGATGCGGGAGGGCGACGTCTACATCATGAACGATCCCTGCCACGGCGGGACCCACCTGCCAGACGTCGCGCTCGATGAGCCGGTCCGAATCGAGGTCGCGGGGGAGATCGCAGGCGACCGGGTGCTCGTCGACTTCGAGGACACGAACCCGCAGGTGCGAGGTCCGTTCAACTGCGTGCCTTCCGGTGCGTACGTGGGCGCTTGCTTCGCAGTGCTCGCCATGACCGATTCGACGATCCCGATCAACGGAGGAGGCTTCCGTCCGATCGAGCTTCGCCTCCCCGACGGGGATCGGGTGGGGGTCGATACGGCGAGAGGCGGAGGGGACGGCGACCCCGGCGCCAGAGCCGCCGATCGGCTCGCGGCGGACCTCGCGGGCGGGAAGGTCGGCGAGGCGGCCCGGACCCGGGCCACGGGGGCGGCGGTTGGAGACGAATGACCCTCGCCGGGGCACTGAAGGGGCACGGTCCGCCCTCATCCCGCCCCCGAAGCCGGTCTCGGAGCAGGTCGTGGCCGGCCTCGCGCAGCTTGTCGCCGCTCTCACCCCGCCCCTGAAACCGGTCTCGGTGTGATGCTGCGGATACGCCAGCGCTTGTTCCAGGGCCTCGTCGCGTTGGCGGTGGTGGCGGCGGGGACGTGGTTCGGGGTCGTCGAGGTCACGCAGCGCTTCACCCACGTGCACGAGACCGACGCCCGGGTAGCCGGCGATCTCGTCACCGTCAGCGGCCGAGTGGCGGGCCGGCTCATCGAGTTCCCGGTGGAATCGGGCGACCGGGTGGTCCGGGACCAGGTCATCGCGCGGCTCGATGCCCGCGTGGAAGGTCTGTTGCTGGATCAACTCGAAGCGCGGCTCGACGCGGCGCGGGCCGAGCGCGAACGGCTCTCGGCCGAGCGCACCCTCATCGACGAACGGACCAGGACCCGGTTGCAGGCGGCGCGTTCGGCCCATCGGGCCGCACAAGGGTCCGTGGCCGCCCTCGATCCGCGGCTCGACCTCGCACGGGCCGAGCTCGCCCGCGCGAGGTCGCAGTACGGCAGGCGGGACGTCCCGGTACGGCAGCTCGAGCAGGCACGGGCGGAGGCGCGCCGGATCGAAGGTGGGCACCGCATGGCGGTGGCGGAGCTGGAGGAAGCGGCCGTCAGGGTGGACGCGGCGCGGGCCGAGCGCGCGCGCCTCGACGTGCTCGACCGCGAGATCGACGCGATCGGCCACCGGGAAGCCGAGCTGCGCAGCCGGATCGAGCAGCAGCGTCTCGACGTCGCGGACCGTACGATTCGAAGCCCGATCGACGGGGTGGTCGATCGGGCCTTCGCGCGGGCCGGCGAATACGTGCGGCCGGGCCAGCGCCTCGCGATCGTGCACGACCCGAAGCGGGTATGGATCGAGGCGAACGTCAAGGAGACGCGGATCCGCAAGCTCGCCGCCGGCCAGCCGGCGGAGATCCGGGTGGACGCCTATCCGGGGGAGGTGCTTCGTGGCCGGGTCCGGTCCGTCGGCAGCGCCACCACCGGAAGCTTCGCGTTGCTCCCGAGTCCGAATCCCAGCGGGAACTTCACCAAGATCACCCAGCGGATCCCGGTGCGCATCGACGTCGAGCAGAGCGGCGAGCGCCTGGCGCCGGGGATGATGGTCGAGGTCTACATCGACGTCCGTGACTGAAACGCGAGACCCTCCGGCCCGGCGCCCCGCGTCCGCCGGGCGGTGGGTGGTGACCGGGACCGGCATGGTGGCGTCGTTCACGATGGTGCTCTCCGGAACCATCGTGAACGTTGCGGTGCCGGACGTGATGGGAGCCTTCGGGGTCGGCCAGGGCCTGGCCCAGTTCCTCGCCACCGCGTACTTGGCGACGATGACCGCGAGCCAGCTCCTGGGACGGTGGATCACCGGATGGCTGGGGCGTCGCGCCGCGTTCATGGTGGTGCTCGCGGTCTTCGCGGCCGGAGGACTCGTCTGCGCGGGGAGCCCGTCCATCGACGTCCTGATCCTCGGGCGGGTGATGCAGGGCTTCTCGGCCGGAATCGTCCAGCCGCTGGTGCTGGCCGCCATCATCAGCGTGTTCCCCCCCGAGCGGCGCGGACTGGCCACCGGCATCTACATCAGCGGCCTCGGCCTCGCGCTCGGGTTCGGCCCGGTGGTGGGCGGCCTCACCATCGACGGGCTCGGATGGCGCTACATCTTCCTCGTGCCGCTGCCGTTCGTCGCGGCGGCGTTGCTGCTCGGCGCGCTGTTCATGCCGGACGAAGAACATCCGGCGCAGCGGGTGCGGTTCGACTGGACGGGCTACGCGCTGCTGTGCGTGTCGATCTTCTGCCTGATGTACGGCATCGCGAACGGGCAGCGGCTCGGGTGGGGGTCGAGCCCCATCGCCGGCTGCTTCGGCCTCGGGATCGCCACCGGCGTACTGTTCGTACGCTCGCAGCTTCGATCCGCCCGCGCCATCTTCGACTTCTCCCTGCTCTCGAACCCCCGCTTCGCCGCGGCGATCCTCGTCACCTTCATCTATGGCGCCGGGAACTTCTCCATCACCTATGCCACCCCGGTCTTCGGCCAGATCGTGCAGGGGCTCGCGCCCACCGCGGCGGGCCTTCTGCTGTTGCCGGCCGGTCTCGTGGTGGTGGTGGTGACCCCGCTGATCGGGCGCGCGTCGGACCGGCTCCCGCCCGCCGGCATCATCACCACGGGGCTGCTGATCTTCATAGGCGGCACCCTGCTGTTCTCCGGCGCGGACGTGAACACCCCGTACCTCCAGGTCATGCTCTTTGCGGCCGTATGCCGTTTCGGGATGGCCTGCGTCACCCCGGCGCTCACCGCGACGTCGATCGACGCGGTTCCCGAGGACCGACTCAACCAGGGAGCAGGGACCATCAACTTCTTCCGCCAGCTCGGCGGAGCGTTCGGCATCAACACCCTGGTCGCGCTGCTGGAGCGGCGAACGGAGATCCACGCCGATGCGATGGCGGCCACGCAGAGCGCCGGCAACACCGCCATGCGCGAGCTGCTGGGCCACGCCGGCGATCTCCTCGCGCCGGGCGGGCTGCCCGAAGCAGCGCACGACCTCATCGCCATGGACTACCTCGGGCGGGTGATCGCCGCCCAGGCTTCGACGCTCGCGTACCAGGACGGATTCCTGCTCGTGATGCTGGTCTTCGTGGTGGCGCTGCTGCCGACCGGACTGATCGGCAGGATGGACCGACGCCGGCGCAGGGCGCGCGGGCGGTGAGCCACCGGCGTCCACCCGTCCCGGGTTCGTGGGGCCGGGAGGCCCCGGCTGCGCGGGGGCTCCGCCTCCACCGGGGCAGGGAGGATCGCGGGGCGGCGCGACCGAGGCCGGCATCCGCGAGATCGAGGGCTGCCAGCGCGCGGAATGCCCCGGCTCCGCGGGGCTCCTGCCGGGATACACTTCGCGCTCCGGTCCCGGAGGATTGGCGTGGAGCTCGTCGACATCGGTGCGAATCTCGGCCACGAGTCGTTCGACCCCGACCGCGCGGAGGTGCTGGCGCGCGCACGGGACGCGGGGGTTGCACAGATCGTGGTCACCGGTGCGAGCGAGACGGAGAGCGCCATTGCCCTCGGTGTCGCCCGGACCGCGCCGGGGACGCTGTTTTCCACCGCGGGGGTCCATCCGCACCACGCCCGCGAGTGGGGTGCGACGAGCGCGGCGGCCCTGGAGCGGCTGGCGGCGGAGCCCGAAGTCGTCGCCATCGGGGAAACCGGGCTCGACTTCAACCGCGACTTCTCGCCGCGGGCCGACCAGGAACGGGCGTTCGAGGCCCATCTCGAACTCGCGGCGAGGCTGGGGATGCCGGTGTTTCTCCATGAGCGCGACGCCCACGAGCGGTTCCTGGCCATCGTTTCGCGCTGGCGCGCGCAGCTTTCCCATGCCGTCGTCCACTGCTTCACCGGCGACCGCGCCGCGCTGGACGCCTATCTGGATCTCGGCCTCCACGTGGGGGTGACGGGCTGGATCTGCGACGAGCGCCGCGGCCTGCATCTGCGCGAGATCATCGCCCGCGTGCCCCTCGATCGCCTGATGATCGAGACCGATGCACCGTACCTCCTCCCCCGCGACCTCGTTCCGAAGCCGAAGACCCGGCGCAACGAGCCGATGCACCTCCGCCACATCCTGCGGGCGGTGGCGGCAGTGGTCGGGGTCGAGCCGGAAATGCTGGCACGATCCACCACCGAGACCGCGCGCCGCTTCTTCGGACTGCCGAATCCGGCCTGACGGACCAGGCGTTTCAGGCCGCCGTCGCGACTTCCACTCGACGACCTGAACCTGCGCCGCCGCCTTGCCGTCAAGGAATATGACGCGGCGCCGACCGACAGGAACGCACAGCACATCGACGACCTCGATGCCGCCCAGGTCGCGCGTTCAACCGGGTGTTTTCCACCCAGCGGGAAGACTTGAACCACTTCGGCCACGGCCTTGTGGGGCAGACGGCCCAGGAGCAGGCTACATGGGGAAACCGCGCGAGTGCAGCAATTCCCGCCAACGCCCCGAACTCGATTGCATGACCGGGGTTTCGCGGCCATCCCGGCCGCCTGGGTATTTGATTGTTGTGGTTCATGGGACGTTTTCGGGCTTGGCGGAAATTGCCGGCGCGAGTGCGCTCCGATTGGCCAAGGGCGGAGTATCTGGTACTTTCGTACCGATGGAGGACGGGACGACGGTAGCGGCCGACGGCGGGCCACCGAATCGACGAGCACGTTGACTTGGAGCCCTCGAATCCGCGCGTACACAAGATTCACGTTCTGCTGGTGACCAACCCACGGGCGACACTGACCGTTGCCGGCGCCGAATTCCACCTGGCGACCGGCCGTGTCTGGGAAGTCAACAATCTCGCACCGTACGGCGCGTTCAACGGCGGTGAACAAGACCGCATCCACTTCATCTTCGAGGCGTTCCAAGGCGCAGGCGCACCGGGAGTGCATTGGGACGTTGGGGAAGGCGTCCCGTGTGAGCAACGGCAAGGGTACCGTCGAATGAGGGAATCTCCGAGGCGGGAACCCGGCTCTGCCGGTTTTGGAACGACGATCACGGAGACCGGATGTCGCTTTGGAGAATGCTTCTGGCGGGCGGTTTCGCGCTCTGTGTCGTGCTGATGGCGGCGGCGCTGTGGCTGCAGCACGTCGATGGACTCGAGCCCTGTCCCCTGTGCATCTTCCAGCGCGGGTTCGTCATCGCGCTCGGCGTATTGACGTTCGCCGGCGCGCTCCACGACCCGGCGACGGCGGGACGCCGCGCCTACGGTGTGGCGATCATGATCGCTGCGGGCGCCGGAACGGCGGTGGCGGGGCGCCACGTATGGCTCCAGAGCCTGCCGCCGGGGGAGGTCCCGGAGTGCGGTCCGGGTCTGGAGTACATGCTGGAGGCGTTTCCGCTCACGGAGGCGCTCGGGATGATCCTCGGCGGCTCCGGGGAATGCGCGGAGGTGCAGTGGACGTTCCTTTCCCTGTCGATCCCCCAGTGGACCCTGCTCGCGTTCATCGCGTTCGCCGTCTTCGGGCTCTGGCTGGCGGCCGCCCGGGCCGGTGACCGTCCTCCGGCCGGCGCGGGCGTGAGCGGAACGGCTCCATGAGCAGGGGGACCCACGAGTATCGCGCGGGATTCCGCCTGTTCACCGTCCACGTGCGCCGGGGGCCGCCCGACGTGCAGGATTCGAAGCTCGACTGCATCCTGGCGTGCATCCAGGCGGCGAAGGCGGGGGCCGACGAGGCGCTGATGCTCGACCCCCAGGGGTTCGTCGCGACCTGCAACTCCGTCCACTTCTTCATCGTCAGGCGGGGCGAGGTCCGGACCTCGACCGGCGACTACTGTCTCGGCGGAATCACCCGCGGAAACATCATCCGGCTCTGCCGCGAGCACGCGATCCCCGTCCGTGAGTGCAACTTCAGCCTCACCGACGTCTACGGCGCCGAGGAGTCGTTCGTCACCGGCACGTTCGCCGGCGTTGCGGCGGTCGACGGCCCGTCCCATCGGCGAAGGCGCGCGCGGACCGCTGACGGAGCGCGTGCAGTCGCTGTACCTGGATCTCGCGGAGCGCGAGTGCGCGGGGTGAGCGCGGGGACGTCGACGGCGCCCGCTCCGGCCCCGATTCAGCCAGGAGGCAGTGCAAGCTTGCGCCGGGTCAGAAGATCTCCGAGAACAGCGCCTGCATGTCGTCCCACGAGCGTTTGTCCACCGTTTCGTCGTACTTGAGCGGCAGGCCGTATCTCTCGCCGTTCGCGGTGGCCTCGGGATTGGTGAAGCCGTGGAGCGCGCCCTCGTACGCAACGAAGCGGCAATCGGCGCCGGCGTCCGCCATCTCCTGCTTGAAGCCGGTGATTTCTTCTTCGGAGACGAGGGCGTCGGCCGCCCCGTGGCAGACGAGCACCCTTGCCTTCACCTCGCCCTTCGCCGGCTTGTGGAACGAGCCGAGCGCCCCGTGGAAGCTGACCACCCCCTTCAGGTCCATGCCGATGCGCGCGCCGTGCAGCACCATCGCGCCGCCGAAGCAGTAGCCGATCGCGGCCATGCGGCCCGCATCGACGGAGGAATGTCCGGCGAGCGCCTCGTACGCGGCCTCGAGCCGGGCGGTGCCTGCGTCCATGTCCCCCAGCACGGCGTTCATCAGCGCACCCGCGCCGTCCGGATCGCCGGCGGTCTGCCCGTCCCCGTACATGTCGGCCGCGAGCGCCGTATAGCCCAGCTCCGCCAGCAGGCGCACCCGGCCGCGGATGTAGTCGTCGAGTCCCCACCACTCATGCACGACGAGCACGCCGGGGCGCGGTCCGCCCGCGGCGCCGTCGTATGCGATGTGGCCCCTGCACGTGGTGTCGCCCGCAGTGTAAGTCACGTCTTCCGTTCTGATGTCCGCCATTGTCCGCTCCTCATCGATGGAATGTCGTGAGCCGTTCCCGGCGTCCCGGCTTCGCTCGCGCGTCCCGTTCCGGTCCCCATCCCTTCAGCCTTTCGTTCCGTGCGGTGCGCCGCCGGCCGGGGCGTCATGCATGGTTTCGCCGTCCTGTGCCCGGCACCGGATGGTGCGACGTCCGAAGGGCGGCCGGCTCAGGCTTCGACGAGGTCCTGGCCGAGCTTGCCCAGGATGCGGGAGCCGCGGGCCGTCACCTCGACGGTCTCGCTCACCGCGACCGTGAACCGCCCGTAGTCGCGCAACGTGATCGGCACGTGAAACACCATCCCCGGCTCGACCGCGACGTCCACGCCCCGGTAGAGGCTCAGGATGTTCCCCTCGCCCCAGTCCGGTGCGAACGCGATGCCCATGCTGTAGCCCGAGCGCTTGCGGTACGCCTCGGTGCATCCGGCGGCGTCGATCACCGCCTGCACCGCCTCGTGCACCTCGGCGCAGGTCCGTCCGGGACGCAGCATGTCCGCCCCCGCCGCGAACGCCTCCCGGCACACCTCGTACCAGTCGCGCGCCTTGCGGGGCACGCGGCCGACCGCCACGGTCCGGAACGACGCGGCATGGTATCGGTGGTGGCAGGCCGCGGTCTCCAGCACCACGACGTCGCCGTTGCGGATCCGCCGCCGCCGCCACGTCGCATGAGGGAGGCCCGACCGCGGGCCGGAGACGACGAACGGCTCCATGCCGACGTACTCCGAGCCCGCCTTGATCGCGGCATGCATGACCTCGGCCGCGACGTCGTTCTCGGTCGCTCCCGTGCGCACCGCGGCCAGGCCCGCCCTCATGCCGGCGTCGTTGGCGCGCGCCGCGGCGTGAAGCGCGACAAGCTCACGGGGGCTCTTCACCCGGCGTAGCGATTCGACGATGCCGCTGCCGTCCCCGAGCCGCCCGAGCCGTTTCCGCAGCCGGTCGGACAGGTTTGCGGTGAGAAACCAGGCGTTGCGGTCGATCGCGATGCGCCGGCCCTTGAAACCGCGGGACTCCACGATGTCCGCCACCGCATCGGCGGGGTTCGCGTCGTCCGCGTAGCCGACGATGCGGGAGAGGTACGTATTCGCGCGCGCGTTGTGAGTTTCCAGCCTGCGGAGCATCAGGAACGGTACGCCTTTCGCCGGTACCGCAAGGCATTGGAACGTGTAGTAGCCGGGGGTCTGCTGGCCGCTCGACCAGAAGATGTTCTCCGCTCCGCTCGTCAGGTAGAGATCGATGCCGGCCGCGGTGAGGGCGCGCTTGAGGCGCCGCAGCCTCGCGTCGATCTCTTCCTTGGGGAATGCAGCGTCACCGCCGCGCACCACGCCGTCCTCGGCCTGCTTCTTCGCCACTCCATCTCCTCCCCCTCACGCTCCGAAGGTCTGCCCGCGGCACCGGCCGGGGCCTTCCCTCACGACTCCCGGGCAGCCCGGGATCCCGACGGTCGATGACCTCCCTTCACGATTCCCGGGCCGTGCCGCCATCTCCCCGAGACATTGTTGCGCGTTGTCCTCACCGGCGCCACCTCCGCTTTGTCCAACGAGACATGAGCCTGAAGGGAGAGGGTGAATCCGGCCGAGACCGGAGCGCATCCGCAACTCCAGGGCGTCCTGTACCCCCTGGCGTGATCCGGCGCGTGGCAGGCGCGCTATATTGGCGTCACCCGGCCCATCCATCCGGAGGCGCATCATGGACGCCAAGACGAGATTCAGGACCCATCCCCTGCGCAGCCGGCCGCGCCGTCTCCGGCACTCCGCGCGGCTCCGGGCAGCGGTGCGCGAAACCGTGCTCACCCCCGCCGACTTCATCTATCCCCTGTTCATCGTCCACGGCGAGCACGTGCGCGATTCGATCCCGTCGATGCCGGGGATCTGCCAGCTCTCCGTCGATCAGGCGGTCGGCGAAGCGGGAAGGGCGGCGGCGGCGGGGGTCCCGGCGGTGCTGCTCTTCGGCATCCCCGCGTCGAAGGATCCGATCGGCGAGGAGAACTACGACGACGACGGGATCATCCAGCGCGCGGTCCGCGCGCTGAAGGACGCCCTGCCCGATCTCCTCGTGGTCACCGACGTCTGCCTGTGCGAGTACACCGATCACGGCCACTGCGGCGTGCTGAACCACGAGAACCCGATGCTCCCGCCCGGCTACGTGTTGAACGACGAGACCCTCGACGTCCTCGCCCGCGTCTCGATCAGCCACGCCCGCGCCGGCGCCGACGTCGTCGCGCCGAGCGGCATGATCGACGGGATGGTCGCGAGCATCCGCGAAGGTCTCGACGAGCACGGGTACGAGCACGTCCCGATCATGTCGTACGCCGTCAAGTACGCATCGGCGTTCTACGGCCCGTTCCGGGACGCCGCGCAGGGGGCCCCGAAGTTCGGCGACCGGCGCACCTACCAGATGGATCCCGGAAACGTGCGCGAGGCGCTCAGGGAAGCCGCGCTCGACGTCGAGGAAGGCGCGGACTTCCTGATGGTCAAGCCCGCGCTGGCCTACCTCGACGTCATCCGCCGGGTGCACGACGCACACCCGGAGCTGCCCATGGTCGCGTACAACGTGAGCGGCGAATACTCGATGGTGAAGGCGGCGGCCGAGCGCGGCTGGCTCGACGAGCGGTCCATCGCGCTCGAGAACCTCACCGCGATCAAGCGCGCCGGCGCCGATCTGATCATCACCTACCACGCCCTCGACGCGGCGGGATGGCTCGACGGTCGGCTCCGGGAGAGACCTGCATCACCCGAATGATCGGCCGGCGTCCAGGCTGCGCGTGCAATAGCGTGCGCAGACAGGTCGTCGAAGCCGTACGGCTCTCCGGACGCGGCGGGACGGCGCGCAGGCCGGCCTTCGGGAGAAGCCGGGGTCGCCCGAATGGTCGGGCCCGCCCTCTCAAGCCGCACGCACGTAATACAGATAGGTGTCGAAGTCGAAGGGCTCTTCGGCGCCGGTCTCCGGATGAAACAGCGACCGCGGCCGCGAGCCGAGCGGGCCGAGATAGACGTGCAGCGCGCGGCAACGCTCGTCGGCTTCGGCGCTGATGGCATGCACGGTGCGTTCCCGTAGCGCGATCACCTCGGCGGGGCGAACCACGCGGCGGGTTGCGAGCCTCGCCCGGCTGCCGGTGCGCCGGTAGAACCGGTTCCGCTCACCGCCCTCGAACACCCCGATCACCGCACACATCGAGTGATCGTGCGGCGGCTGCAAGTGGCCGGGTTCGGTCTCGACCACGGCCACCGTCACCGTGTCGTCTTCGAACAGGGTCCGGTCATGACCGAGCAGCAGACCGCCGCCGTGGCGAGCGTAGAACGAATCGAGCGGCGGCAGGGCGGCGACACCCGATGCGAGCGCCCGCACCGCTTCGCGCACCACCGCGCGGGTCGCGGCCACCGCATGGTTCGCCGACACCGCGTCGCGGCACTCGCCCACGAATTGCCTGGTATCGAAGAGCGTCGCCATGGCGAGGCGCCTGTGACCGATCGAGGAGGGATTCGTACAGGATGCGGTGCTGCACGGATGGGAGCAACCCCCCGGCCGATGTTCCCGAGGTCGATTTCGCGTTGACCGCCCGACCCCGGTGCATGGAGTGACTCCATCCGCGCCGCACGTGGCTCCGGCATGCATCCTGCCGACAGCCGGCCGCACTCGACCCGCCCGATCCCGTCCTCCGGACCTTCGGGATGCGTCCTGAACCTCGGAGTGCGGCTTGCTCCGAGGGGGGCTTCATCGGTGCGCGAGTACCCGGTGCAACCAGTTTGCGATGTCCCTGATCTCTTCCGCACAGACCGAATGGGGCATCGGGTACGTATGGACCTCGACGACGTAGCCGAGATCCGCCAGCGCCGCCCGGGAACGTTCCGAGAGGGCGAGCGCGATCACCGGATCCTGGCTGCCGTGGGCGAGGAAGATCGGGACGTCCCGGTTCGCGTCATGGGCCTGCGCGGCCAGCGACTTCGCGGCCGGCAGGTAGGTCGACAGGGCGAGGATGCCCGCGATGCGGAAGGGGAAGCGCAGCCCTGCATACAGTGCGATCGCACCGCCCTGGGAGAACCCGGCGAGGATCACGCGCCGCGGGGCGATGCCGCGGGCGATCTGTTCGTCCACCAGCGCGCGGGCGACCCCGCTCGACTCCCGCACGCCCTCCTCGTCCGCCCGGCGGTCGAGCTCGGGTCCCGCGATGTCGTACCACGCGCGCATCGCCATCCCGCCGTTGATGGTGACGGGCCGCACCGGCGCGTGCGGGAACACGTACCGGACGTCATCGAGACCGCCACGGCGAAGCTCCGCGGCCACCGGCTCGAAATCGTGCCCGTCGGCGCCGAGGCCATGAAGCCACACCACGGCCGCGGTCGCGGGCTCCGACGGCTCGATGGCGACGGGCGGGTCGAGCCCCGCCAGCGCCGCCGCGCTCACGAGCGGCTTTCCCGGGACCGGCGCCGCGAGTGGCGAGGCGCGGCTCCGGACCGGCCCCGGTCCGGCTGGCGTGGATACCGGCGCCGCGCCGGGGGCTCGGGATCGGCCATCAGCTCGGCGCTCGCCACCTCGGCCGGAATCGATTGGCCGATGAATGCCTCGATGTCGGTGAGCGAGTAGCAGAAACGCTCGCACGAGAAGCTCACCGCGTCGCCCGTCGCACCGACGCGGGCGGTCCGGCCGACGCGATGTACGTAGTCTTCGGCATCCTGCGGGAGATCGTAGTTGAAGATGTGGCTCACGTTCGGGATATGCAGTCCGCGCGCCGCGACGTCGGTGGCGAGGAGGATCGGCAACTCGCCGCGCGTGAACCGGTCGAGCAGGGAGAGACGCTTCTTCTGGGGAACGTCGCCGGTCAGCAGGCCGGCCGCGAACCCGTTCCCGGCCAGCCAGGCGTCGACCTTCTCCGCCTCGCGCTTGGTGTTGAAGAAGATGATGGTCCGGGTGACGTCCATTCGCCGGAGCAGCCCGATGAGGAGCGGAATCTTCTCCTGCTCGCCGACGTGGTAGACGCGCTGGCTGACCGAGGCGACGGTGACGTGGTTCTCGGGGGTCGTATCGACCATCGCCGGGGAGTTCATGTGCTCGTATGCGAGCTCGCGGACCCGCATGGAGAGGGTGGCCGAGAACAGCAGGCTGAGCCGTTTCTGCGGAGGCGGCATGCGCCTCAGCAGATAGCGGATGTCCCGAATGAAGCCGAGGTCGAACATCCGGTCCGCTTCGTCGAGCACCGCGACCCGCACCGCGTTGAGGTGGAATATCTTCTGCTTGAAATAGTCGATGAGCCGTCCCGGGGTGCCGATGAGCACGTCGAGGCCGGCGCGCAGCATCTCGCGTTGCGATTCGTAGCCGGTCCCGCCGAACACGACGCCGAACCGCAGCCCGGTATGCAGTCCGATCTGCTCGGCATCCCTGTGGATCTGCACCGCCAGTTCGCGGGTCGGCGCGAGCACGATGGCGCGTGGTTGCCCGTCTCCGGCCCCCGGACGGCGCGGCTCGCGAAGCAGCACGTTCATGATCCCGACCAGGAACGCGGCGGTCTTTCCGGTGCCGGTCTGGGCCTGCCCTTCGACGTCGCGGCCGGCGAGCACCGCAGGCAGGGACTGTGCCTGGATGGGGGTGCAGTACTCGAAGCCGGCGTCCTCGATACCGCGCAGGATCGACGGTTCGAGATCGAGGCTCGCGAACCTCACGTCGGTGAACAGCCGCTCGGTCATCGGTACTTCACCGCCGAATCGCCGCAATCACACGGGTCCGGGGACGCCCGACCCGTGTCCCGATCTGTGCGCAAGCCTGCGGGATGCGAAACCATCCGGGCGCCCATCGTGATGTTCATTCGACATTTCAGGAATAACATGTTGAGTTCCTGCAGATTCTGTTCGGCGTCACGACTCGGCTGAATCCGATCGGCAAAAAATAGTCCCGGATCGAGCTTGAATTGCCGGATCGAATCCGATCACAATCGCCCACGTTCGACACTTGGAGGTCATCGCTGTGAGCGACAAGATCGTTCATGTCACCGACGGAAGCTTCGAGGACGATGTCCTCAAGGCAGAGGATCCCGTGCTCGTCGACTACTGGGCCGAATGGTGCGGCCCATGCAAGGCGATCGCACCGATTCTCGGTGAGATCGCGGAAGAATACGCAGGACGGGTCAAGATCGCAAAGCTGAACATCGACGAGAACCCGTCAACCCCGCCGAAGTACGGCATCAGGGGGATCCCGACCCTGATGCTCTTCAAGGACGGCAACGTGGAAGCGACGAAGGTCGGCGCCCTCTCGAAGTCCCAGCTCTCGGCGTTTCTCGACAGCAACATCTGATTCCGAACGCTCGCGGGCGCACCAGGACGGTGCGTCCGCGGGTACCGCCGAACATCCACCCCGCCGGAGAAAGACCGTGGCGTTTCGGGTGGACGGTGCCGAAACACCGTGGTAGCTTTACCTTTCAATGGCGGCGTCCGGAGCCGTCGCGCACTCCAGAAAGCCTCACAGCCAAAGTCCAGCGTCGATCTCCCCGCGTCCCGCGCGTCGGCGTTCGTCCGCGTCATCCCGATTTCCCCGCGCTGCACCGGCGCGACGTGATCAATGCGAAATTCATGAACCTCACCGAACTGAAGCAGATGCCCGCGCCGGAGCTTCTCAGGCTCTCGCAGCAGATGGGCATCGACGGCGTAGCCCGGCAACGCAAGCAGGACATCATCTTCACCATTCTCAAGGGCCATGCGAGAAGAGGCGAAGACATCTACGGGGACGGAGTCCTCGAGATCCTTCAAGACGGATTCGGGTTCCTGCGCTCGGCCGACAGCTCCTACCTCGCCGGTCCCGACGATATCTACGTCAGTCCGAGCCAGATCCGGAGATTCAGCCTGCGCACCGGCGACACCGTGGCGGGCAAGATCCGGCCTCCGAAGGAGGGGGAGCGCTACTTCGCGCTGCTCAAGGTCGACAAGATCAACTACGACAGCCCCGAGGCGTCGAAGAACAAGATGCTGTTCGAGAACCTCACTCCGCTCTTTCCGAGCGAGCGCCTGCATCTTGAACGGGGCAACGGCAGCACCGAGGATCTCACCCCGAGGATCATCGACCTGATCGCGCCGATCGGCAAGGGCCAGCGCGCCCTCGTGGTCTCGCCCCCCAAGGCCGGCAAGACCATGATGCTGCAAAGCGTCGCCCACTCGATCATGTCGAACCACGAGGAGTGCTACCTCATCGTGCTCCTCATCGACGAGCGGCCCGAGGAGGTCACGGAGATGGCCCGCTCGGTGCGCGGCGAGGTCGTCTCCAGCACGTTCGACGAGCCCGCGAGCCGTCACGTGCAGGTTGCGGAGATGGTGATCGAGAAGGCCAAGCGTCTCGCGGAGCACAAGCGCGACGTCGTGATCCTGCTCGACTCGATCACCCGCCTCGCCCGCGCGTACAACACCGTGGTGCCCTCGTCGGGCAAGGTCCTCACCGGCGGTGTGGACGCCAACGCGCTCCAGCGCCCGAAACGGTTCTTCGGCGCCGCGCGCAACATCGAAGAGGGCGGCAGCCTCACCATCGTCGCGACCGCCCTCGTCGACACCGGCTCGCGCATGGACGACGTCATCTACGAGGAGTTCAAGGGCACCGGCAACAGCGAGATCCACATGGAGCGCAAGATCGCCGAACGGCGCATCTTCCCCGCCATCAACATCGACCGTTCGAGCACCCGGCGCGAGGACCTGCTGGTCAACGCCGCAGACCTCCAGAAAGTGTGGATCCTGCGCAAACTCCTCGCAACGATGGAGGAAGTCGCGGCGATAGAGTTCCTCCTCGACCGCTTCAAGGCGACGAAGACCAACGCCGAGTTCTTCGGCGCGATGAAGCGGCAGTAGCTCTCCGCCCCTGCCTCCCTCGGCTCCGCACGACGAAGCGCGCGAAGCGGATCCGGGACCTGCGTCACCGTCTCCTGCAATCGCAGCGACCGGGACGTCATCCGGAGGATCCGAAGCAAGGCGTGCGCCGGCACCGTTCAAGCAGATTCCTTCCGGCACGAGCCGCCCGGACGAAACGCCCCTTGCAGCAACCCGTAGCTCATCAACTCCCGAATCCACTGACAGTCCAGCACGTCGCTCTTGCGGCCACTGACCTGCTTACATCGCCCGCGCGTCCACCAGGGACACCGCAAACCCCGCACGCTCCAGCGCCTCGAACGCCACAATCCAGTACACCCCCGTCGCCACCGTGTCCACCCCGCACGAGGCCAGCCACCGCGCCATCGCCTCCAACTCGTCGGTGAAGCTGCCAAACGAACGCACCGCCTGCTCGCTCGCCGAGTCCGCCACCGCGACGTAGTGCCTCGACTTGCCGATGTCGATTCCCGCGCAATGGGGGTGCACGACCCGTAACATCTTCTTGCCCTTGCTTCCCACGGCTGGATCTCCCGACATGGATCGAGGTCGTGCCGGGTGAAACCGCGGCGGGAATCCCACTCTTGTATTCGAGGTCACGGGGCAACCCGCGCCATCACTGACTCCACGCCGATCACGGTTCAGGCCACACTTGTATTCGGGTGCGAAGACACCACTGATCGACCGGCCTCGCACCCGGCACGACCGCCCTTATACAACGGGCGCCGCGATGTTTCTTCCGCGACAGCGGGGTGACCCCGTCACCGTGGCCGGCTCGTATTGCTCGCCGTCCGGGATGACGTGTGTATCGACGGCGGATGCATCCGCGAGGGCAGGACGCAGCCGATCGATGCAGAGGGGGCCACCGTCTCGTTGGTGACCACGAACACATGCCGATCGCCGACATGGGGAGCGAACAGGCCTTGCTCGCCGATGATCCCTGCGCCGACGTGGATCGGGTAGCGCCGAGCCCCCAGGTCGATTTCGACGGTACGGTGACGACTCACGGTGCTTCGATGCGTTTGAGGATCTCCCTGACCACGAAGCGGCTCGAACGGTGTGTCGAGTTTACGACGAGGTCGGCGCTTTCACGATACAGGGGATCGCGGATGCGCATGAGCTCGCGCATCGTCGCTTTCGGATTGGCGGTCTGCATCAACGGCCGATGACGATCCCGCGCCACCCGTGCCACCAGCAGGTCTATGGGTGCGTCGAGATAGATCACGAACCCGTGCCCCGCGAGATGTGCACGATTCCGGGCCGACAGCACCGCGCCGCCCCCGGTCGCGAGGACGATCCCCTCGCGCAGCACGAGCTCGGCGAGCAGCTCGCTCTCCCGCTTGCGGAACCCCGCTTCCCCCTCGATCTCGAAGATCAGCGGGATATCGACCCCGGTCCGTTCCTCGAGAGCGTGGTCGGCGTCGACGAACGTCTTGTCCAGTGCTGCCGCGAGCCGCCGGCCGATGGTGCTTTTGCCCGCCCCCATCGGCCCGATCAGGAAGATGTTGGAAGGAACGTCCATCGCTGCAACCTTCGTGTGGTCCGTCTTCGCGCCGTTGTCCGGGTGCTCTGCCTTGCCGGTGTTCTCGGTGAGCCGGCCATCGGCGCCGCCAGGGATCCTGCGCCCCCTTGGCGACACGCCTCGCGGCACCGGACCCGACCGGCCGCGTGCCGAGCCCGCGGATCGTCGTCGATGGTGGAGCGGCTGCGTATACTCTACCGGCTGACGGTCGAATCCCCGAGAGCGGTGCGCGGCCGGCGGTCGGCCGTGGGGACACGTAGAACGTCAGCCCCTTGTCCATGAAATCCTCGTCAAGACGACGAAGAGTTGCTCGCCGACAGGCTTTTGATTCCGTGAAGCCGATCCCAGGTTCATGACAGGCGCCTGGTTCCGGCTACGCCGGGTTGGGTCATGATTCGACTCACCGCCGCATTCAGGGTGATCGGCATCCTCGCGTTGCTGGTGGCGCTCGCCTTGGCGCTGGGCGCCGGCGGCGTCTACCTCTACCTGACCCCGACGCTCCCTTCCGCCGAGATCCTCCGCGACGTACGGTTGCAGGTGCCGTTGCGGGTCTACACCCGTGACGGCAAGCTCATCGCCGAGTTCGGCGAGAAGCGCCGCACACCGCTACGGCTCGACCAAGTCCCCGAACGGATGGTCCAGGCGTTCGTCGCGGGCGAGGACGACCGCTTCTACGAACATCCCGGGGTCGACTGGGAGGGCCTCACCCGCGCCGTATGGCACCTGCTGCGCACCGGGGAGAAGGGGCCGGGGGGCAGCACCATCACCATGCAGGTGGCCCGAAACTTCTTTCTCAGTCGAGAGAAGACCTACCTCCGCAAGCTCAACGAGATCCTGCTCGCGCTGAAGATCGAGCGCGAGTTCACCAAGGACGAAATCCTGGAGCTCTACGTCAACAAGATCTTCCTCGGCCAGCGCGCCTACGGCGTCGGCGCCGCGGCACAGGTCTACTACGGGCGCCCCATCCGGGAGCTCTCGCTCGCCCAGCTCGCGATGATCGCCGGCCTGCCGAAGGCGCCGTCCCGGTTCAACCCCATCGCCAACCCGGAACGCGGGGTGGTGCGCCGCAATTACGTACTCCGGCGCATGTTCGAACTCGGCGACATCGAGGAAGCCGAATACGACGAGGCGCGCAATGCACCGGTGACCGCGAAGATCCACGGGCTCACCGTCGAGGTCGAGGCCCCCTACGTCGCGGAGATGGTGAGGGCGCACATGGAGGCGACGTACGTCGCCGATGCCTATACCGCGGGATACGAGGTCTACACGACCCTCGACGGCAGGCTCCAGCACGCCGCCAACGCGGCGTTGCGCCAGACGCTGATGGAGTACGACGCCCGCCATGGCTACCGCGGGCCCGAGCGGCGCCTCGCTCCCGGTGAGGGCGCGCGTTCGCTGGAGGAGGCGCTGGCGGAGTTTCCCACCGTCGGGGGATTGCTGCCGGCCCTGGTCACGTCGGTCGGCGAGCGTGTGGTCGCCGCCCACGCCAAGGGAGCCGGCCCGATCGAGATCCCGTTCGAGAGCATGGAGTGGGCACGCCCCTACATCGACGAGGATCGCCGAGGCAGGAAACCCGAATCGGCCGCCGCGGTCGTGCAGGCCGGCGACGTCATCCGCGTGCGGCTCACCGAGAACGGATGGCGTTTCTCCCAGCTCCCCGAGGTCGAGGGGGCGCTGGTGTCGCTCGACCCGAACGACGGCGCGATCGTCGCGCTCACCGGCGGCTTCGACTTCTATCGCAGCAAGTTCAACCGCGTGACCCAGGCCGAGCGCCAGCCCGGGTCGAGCTTCAAGCCGTTCATCTACTCTGCCGCGCTCGAGCATGGCTACACCCCCGCCAGCATCATCAACGATGCGCCGGTGGTCTTCGAGGATCCGAGCCTCAAGAGCGCGTGGCGGCCCGAGAACTACGGCGGGAAGTTCTTCGGACCCACGCGCCTGCGGGTGGCGCTGTACAAGTCGCGCAACCTCGTCTCGATCCGGCTCCTGCGCGACATCGGCATCGACTTCGCACTCGACCACATCGCCAGGTTCGGGATCGACGTGCAGCGCCTGCCGCAGGGTCTTTCGCTCGCGCTCGGCAGCGGCGAGCTGACCCCGCTGGAGCTCGCGGCCGGGTATTCGGTGCTCGCCAACGGCGGATACGCCGTCGAGCCGTACTTCATCGGGCGCGTGCTCGATCGGGACGGCACGAGCCCGTTCACGGCAGCGCCGCTCGTCGTGTGCCGCGACTGCGGCGAGGAAGAAGCGACGGTCGTTCCCACGTCCACGGCGCCGGCCGGGGCCGCGGGCGCAAGCACGGGGTCTTCGGCCGAACCGGGCGCCGGGTCGCCCCGCTCCGTGCGCCCCGCCCCGCGCGTCGTCGATGCGCGCAATGCGTGGCTGATGTACTCCATGATGCGCGACGTCATCCGCCGTGGCACCGGGCGCAAGGCCCGCGTGCTCGAACGCGGCGATCTCGCCGGCAAGACGGGCACCACGAACGATTTGCACGATGCGTGGTTTTCTGGATTCAGCCCCGACCTCGTCGCCACCGCCTGGATCGGGTTCGACCGGGTCCGTCCGCTCGGGCAGCGGGAGACAGGCGCCCGCGCCGCGCTGCCGATGTGGATTGCGTACATGAAGGAAGCCCTCAAGGGGACGCGGGAGAGAAGCATCCAGCCGCCCAGGGGCATCGTGACGGTGCGTATCGATCCCGAAACCGGGGAGGTGGCGGGTGCATCGCACGAAGGGGCGGTGTTCGAGAGCTTTCGAAGGGAGCGGGTTCCGCCAGGACTCGCGGAACGTGTATCCGAGGGCGGATCGGGCGCCGAGACGGTGGCCGAAGAACTGTTCTGACGGTGACCGAACCTGTCCTCCAGGTCGCGGTGCCGGCGCCGGTCCGGCGCCGGTTCGACTACCTGCCCCCGCGGCCGGGGTGGACGCCGCCGGTGCGGCCCGGCATGCGCATCCGGGTGCCGTTCGGACGCACCTCCGCCATCGGGGTTGTGGTCGGTGTCGCCGCGACGAGCGCGGTCGACGTGGCGCGGCTCAGGCGGGCGCGTGAGGTCATCGACACCGAGCCGCTGCTCGATCCGGCGACGCTCAAGCTGCTCGCATGGGCCAGCGGCTACTTCCAGCATCCAATCGGTGACGTCGTCACCGGCACGCTGCCCCGCCTCCTGCGGCTCGGGCATGCGCCCGAGGCCAGGCGCAGCGTGCGCTACGTGGCGACCGCTGCCGGCGAACGAGCGTTCGCCGAAACGCCGGGGCGGGAGGGCGCCGGCGCGTTCGCCAGGGCGCCGGTGCAGGCGCGCCTGCTCGGTCTCATGCTTGCCGGCGGCAGTGTTTCGGAGGCGGCGCTCGCGGCCGAGCACCGCGAGTGGCGCCGGCCGTTGCGCGCACTGGTTGCGAAAGGTCTGGCCGAGCCACGTGACGATCCACCGCGCGCAGTCGGCACGGTTGCCAGGGACGGCGCAGCCGGTGCGGATGCCAAGGCCGGCGTGACCGGCAAGGACGGCACAACCAGCGGAGCAGCCGGCCGTCCCGAGCTGAACGCCGATCAGCAGTGCACGGTGGACGCGCTGCGGGCGAGCCTCGGGACGTTCCGGCCCTTCGTGCTCGAAGGGGTGACGGGCAGCGGAAAGACGGAGGTGTACCTGCGGGTGATCGAGCAGGTCGTCGCGTGCGGACGCCAGGCGCTCGTGCTCATTCCCGAAATCGGCCTCACACCGCAGTTGCTCGCCCGCTTCCAGGCGCGGCTGTCCTGCCGCGTGGAGGTGCTGCACTCCGGGCTCTCCGACGGCGAGCGGCTCTCGGCGTGGACGCATGCGCGCAACGGCACCGCGGACGTGCTCGTCGGCACCCGCTCCGCGGTCTTCGCGCCGCTGGCGCGGCCGGGGCTCTTCATCGTCGACGAGGAACACGATCTCTCCTTCAAGCAGCAGGACGGGTTCCGCTACTCCGCGCGCGACCTCGCGGTGGTGCGCGCCCGGGACGCCGGAGCGCCGATCGTCCTCGGCAGCGCGACCCCGTCGCTGGAGGCGATCGACAACGTCCGGCGCGGCCGATACCACCACCTCGTACTGCCGCGCCGCGCCGGCGGCGCCTCGCCGCCGCGTATCGACGTCGTCGACCTGCGCTCGCGGCCCTTCGACAACGGCCTGTGCGACGTGCTCATCGAAGCGGTCGAGGAGGTGAAGGCCCGCTCGGAGCAGGCGCTCCTGTTCATCAACCGGCGCGGCTACGCGCCCCGGCTGCTGTGCCATGCCTGCGGCTGGGTCGCGGACTGCGGGCGCTGCGACGCGCATCTCGTGCTCCACCACGCAGACGGGCGGCTGCGTTGCCACCACTGTGGGGCAGAGCGGACGCCGACCGCCGAATGCACCGAGTGCGGCTCGCGGGACATGCGCCACCTCGGGTTCGGCACCGAGCGGGTCGCGGGCGCCCTCGAATCGAGGATCGAAGGATTGCGCGTCGCCCGGATGGATCGGGACGCGACGCGCCGGCGCGGCGCGCTCGAAGCGGTGCTCGGCCGCGTGCACGCCGGCGACGTCGACGTCGTCGTCGGCACCCAGATGCTTGCGAAAGGACACCACTTCCCGAACGTCACCCTCGTTGCGATCCTCGACGCCGACGGGGGGCTGTTCGGCATCGATTTCCGGGCCACCGAGCGGATGGCCCAGTTGCTGCTTCAGGTCGCGGGCCGCGCCGGGCGCGGCGACCGCCCCGGCCGGGTGCTGCTCCAGACCCACCATCCGAACCATCCACTGCTGCGCACCCTGGTGCTCGACGGCTACCGGAAGTTCTGCGAGGACGCCCTCGACGAGCGCCGCCGCACCCGCCTGCCGCCGTACACGAGCCT
The DNA here is from genome assembly GCA_958295465.1 of uncultured Gammaproteobacteria bacterium. Taxonomy (GTDB): domain Bacteria; phylum Pseudomonadota; class Gammaproteobacteria; order HK1; family HK1; genus HK1. The sequence continues at coordinate 2,408,934 of OY282353.1, read as the reverse complement.
CGCCCTCGTGCGGGCCGAGGCACTGCAACGCGACGCGACGCAGTCGTTCCTTCGCGACGCCGGGGCCTGCGCGAGGGCGCGCCCGCACCCCCGCGTCTCGGTGCTCGGGCCGGCGCCGTCCCCCATGGAGCGCCGGGCCGGGCGCTACCGCGCACAGCTCCTCGTCGACGCCGCATCGCGAACCGCGCTCCAACGGTTCCTGCCGGGGTGGATCGCGGAGCTGGAAGCCCTGCCATCGGCGCGCAAGGTCCGGTGGTCCGTCGACGTCGATCCGCAGGAGATGGTCTGATTCAGCCTTGACGGCGGCCGGCTCGTGTCGCGGCCGGGGCGGGCGTCCGGTATCCCCTGATCGAGCGAAGCCAGGTCGTCGTCACGGACGAGGCTGGATGCGCGCCTCAGTCGAGCGAATCGGTCTTCACCCGCCCCTCGGGAACTCCGCCTTCGAGCAACAGGCGCCGGCAGGCATCGGTGAACCCGGCCGGTCCGGCAACGTACGCATCCACCGCGTCCACTCCATCGAGGCCCGGTGCCGGACAGGACGCCGCCTGGAGAACCCGCGTCGCGAGGGTGTGCCACGACTCGCCACCACTCGGCGTCTCGACGACCCGGTAGTGGAAGTCATCGAGAGCGTCGGCCCACGCGCGGCAGTAGTTGTGGCGATACGGCAAACCCCGTCCCCGCACCGCCCGGATCAATCGGATCGGCACTTCGAGCTCGAGGTTGATGGCGTGTTCGATCAGGCTTTCGACAGGCGCGAACCCGGTGTCGCAGGCAAGGAAGAGAAGCTCGCGCGGAGACTCGTCGTCGAGCACGAAGCGCCCCGTTGGCCCCTCGACGATCGCCCTGACACCACGACGCAGCGTGCCGAACACGAAGCTTGCGAATGGATCCGCGGCGGCGCGGCGCACGTGGAACCTCATGTTCACCGCGTCGCACGGGCAGCTCGCGAGCCATGACTCGCGGGGCGGAACGTTCTCGAATCGCACCGTCGCGCGCTGGCCGGACAGATAGCGCATCACCCGCGCACGCTGGACCTTGAGGTGCACCACCACGTAGTCGTCCGAGGCGGTTTCAATCCGCGTCACCCTCGCGCGCACGCGCTGCGGCGCGATGTCCTCGACTCCCGACGCCTCGGTGGATTCCACCACCAGATCGCCGCGGGGAGCGACCGAGCAAAGTAGCGCGTACCCAGCCTGCTTTTCGGCTTCCGTGATGAAGTAGTCGTGGAAACGGACTCGATCGACTTCTCCGGCGATCACCCGCGCCCGACACTCCCCGCAGCTCCCGTTGGCACAGCCGAACGCGGGCGATCGTCCCGCCCGCAGCGCGGCTTCCAGAACCGTCTCCCCGGGCTCGGCCTCGAACCGATGACCGGAGGGATGAAGCTCGACGGTGAAGGACATTCCAAAGTGGCCTCGTCGCAGGACCGCACCGTGTGCAGTCGATTTCGGGTCGATCCTCGCCGCACCACGACGCGGACTTCAAACGCATCGTCCGCGCCCTTCCGGCCTTGAACGAGAAGGGCGTTCCCGGCCGGCGCGAGCCCGCGGCCGCATCCAGCCGTGGACGGCACCAGGGCGGGAGCCGTATCCGAACGGGAATATTGCCGGGCGCTGTTCCAGGCTCCTAGACTTGTCGCGTGGCGAGTGCGCATCTGCCACCGAACCGGCTGCGTTGCCGATGGTGGCCAAATCCGTGGACGGGAGGGACGAGTGGATCACAAGCTCTACTACGACACCGTGGATCGCATGCAGAAGGCGAACGTCGATCCGGAGTACATCCAGGGATGGGTCGGCGGGTTCATGGGGAATCCCAAACGCGAGGAGCAGCGCGTCACCGAAGCCTACGAGGCAGGATACGCGGCCGGTGAAAGCGGGGATACGGACGAGTTCGAATCCTGGCGAACCGGCTCGTGAGCGACATCGTGCAGCCCTGCGATCAGTTCGGCGCCGAGGAGTCGGTTCGTGATCGCGCCCGCGGGGCAATCGAGACGATGCGCGAGCGTGCCCTGCGGACTGCCCATGCTGTACGCTGATCAGGGACGAGGTGCTGAACCCGATGCTACGGGACTGACCCGGGGCGCATTCCTCGATGAAGATCGTCGCCTCCCTCCTGGTTTACAATGATTCGGTCCCGCTTGGGATGCGCTCACCGGGTGCAACGCCATATCATTTGGCCGGGTATCGGGCGAGGAAGCCACTCAATCCGGGGACATCTCCGCCGGCAGGAAGGTGAGGTCCGTCGATGACAATGACCCACGGAGACGATCATCATGGCTAGAGTCGCAACGCCGGTGCTTGCCGCCGCACTCGCCGCGACGTTCGGCGGAGGGCCGGGGGCGGTGCCGGACGCGACCGCGGCGTCGATGATCGAGGAAGGGCGGAAGATTGCGTTCGACCGCCGCAAGGGCAACTGCATCGCATGTCACATCATGGCCGGGGCCACGCTGGCAGGCACCGTCGGGCCGCCGCTCGTCGGGATGAAGGCGCGTTTCCCCGACAAGATCGAGCTGCGCCTCCAAATCCGGGATGCGACGAAAATCAACCCGCAATCGCTCATGCCGCCCTTCGGGAGGCACGAGATCCTCACCGAAGACGAAATCGACAAGGTCGTCGAGTATGTCCATTCGCTCTGAGCCGCCAACGGACCGGCGACGACAGGGAATGAGAGGTACGGAGCCATGAATCGCAGATTCTTCATTCGATGCCTGGGTGTCGCGGCCGGATTCCTCCTGCTGCCGCTACGGGCGTTCGCAGCCCGACCCAGGTCCGCGTTCGAATCGACCTCGAAGGACGATGCCCTGACCGAGCTCTACGGCACGTCCACCACGACCGAGTCGGGGCAGATCCGGATCAAGGCGCCCGACATCGCCGAGAACGGCGCCGTCGTTCCCATCACCGTGAAATTCGACATCGCGAACGCCGAGTCCGTGAGCATCATCGCGGAGCACAATCCCGCTCCCCTCGCCGTGTCGTTCGAGCTGTCCGAAAGTTCCGGCGGACTCGTCTCGACCCGGATCAAGATGGGCAAGACCTCTCCGGTGCACGCGGTCGTCAAGGCCGACGGCAAGCTCTACCGCGCCAGCAAGGAGGTCAAGGTCACGATCGGCGGATGTGGCGGCTGAACCCGCGCAGCCACGACAACGGGAGGGATTGAACAATGGCACGCAAGATCAAGATTCGCGCGAGGGAAAAGGGCGGCGTGACGACCGTCAAGTTCCTGATGAAGCACCCGATGGAGACCGGGTTGCGCAAGGACCGGAAGACCGGGAAGAAGATCCCGGCGCACTACATCAGCGACGTGACCGTCTCGCTCGACGGATCGATGGTCATGACCGCATATCTCGGGCCGGGCGTATCGAAAGACCCCTACCTTTCCACCGAGGTCAAGGGTGCGAACAAGGGCGACACCATCACCGTGGCCTGGGTCGACAACATGGGCGAGCAGGCGAGCGCGGACGCGACGATCAAATAGGCTCCGTGACCACCGCGGACCGACGGGCATGCAGTTGAACAAGCACCGCGTGCAACGAGGGGCAAGGGAGGAACCACAGGATGCGATTCGCACCCATCGCGTTACTCGGCGCGAGCCTGGTTCTTGGCGTCGGGGGAGTTCAGGCGGCGCCGGAAGACGACCTGATGGCATTCCGGAACTTCTACGAGCAACGCTTCCCCGACACGCCGTTCGATGATTTCGCGAACGGCATCTACTCCATCGACAAGAGCCGCCGGGAGGAGTGGGAGCAGATGGAGGAGTTCCCGCAATACGAGTTCGACATCGACGCCGGGGAGGAGCTGTTTCACGAGCCGTTCGCCAACGGCAAGAGCCTCGCGGACTGTTTTCCGGACTACGAGTCCGGCGTCCGCCAGAACTATCCGCACTGGGACCGGGAGCTTGGAGAGGTCGTCACGATGGAGTGGGCGATCAACCGGTGCCGCGAGCAGCACGACGAGAAGCCGCTCGAGTACTACAAGGGTCCGCTCGCGCAGATCTCCGCCTACCTGGCGTTTCTGTCACGCGGCAAGATCATCGACGTGAAGATTCCCACCGACGACCCGCGCGCCCTCGCCGCCTACGAGGACGGCAAGAGGTTCTATTATTCGAGGCGCGGACAGCTCAACTTCTCCTGTGCGTCATGCCACGTCGGCGCCCCCGGTATGCTCCTTCGGGCCGAGCTCCTCGGCCCCGCCCTCGGTCAGGTGAGCCACTTCCCGGTCTACCGGAAGACCTGGGGGGAGATCACCACGCTGCACCGCAGCTACGCGGCATGCAGTCGGCAGTTGCGGGCCGCGGCATTCAAGGCGCAGAGCCGGGAGTATCGCAACCTCGAGTTCTTCCACACCTACATGAGCAACGGGATCCCGTTCAACGGACCCGGGAGCCGCCACTGATGAAGGGCGCAACCACGAGGTCCGATCGCGAGCATCGGCGCTTTGCCGCCGCCGCGGTGGCGGCTGCCGCGCTTGCGGTCGGCGCATGGGGCTGGGCGCCCCCCGTTCCGGCAAGCGACGAGGCGACGTTCAAGGCCGCCTTCGATGCCGCGCTGGTGGCCCGGCGAGCCGCGGCGGAAGCCGGCTTCGAGTGGCGCGACACCAGGAAGATGCTCCGCCAGGCCAGGAAGCTCGCCAGGAAGGGCGAGTACGCAAAGGCGGTCGAGCTCGCGAATCGGGCAAGGCGACAGGGCGAGCTCGGGGTGATGCAGGCCGAGGAGCAGGAAGCGGCCTGGAGAGCGGCGGTGCTGAAGTAGTCCCTGCGTCTCTGCCGGCGCAGACGAGGGTGCGTCGTCGTCCTGTCCGACTTCCGTTCCTTCGCTTCGCACAAGGGCGGGGACGTGGGTGGAAGCCGCCTGCATCCCCGTGCGGACAGCGCCTCCGGCGCAAGGGACAGGAGGCGCGATGCGTTCAGCGGACCTCGGCGAGGATCTCGCGCATCCGGGCGATGACCGCGGCGTAGTCGCCGGCGCCGAAGATGGCCGAGCCGGCGACGAAGGTATCCGCCCCGGCGACGGCGATTTCGTGAAGGTTGTCGGTGTTCACCCCTCCGTCGACCTCCAGCCGGATCGGCTTGCCCAGGTCGTCGATCCGTGCGCGCACCGCCCGCAGCTTGTCCAGGACGTAGGGGATGAAGGACTGCCCGCCGAAGCCCGGGTTCACCGACATGAGGAGCACCATGTCGAGCTGGTCGAGGACGTGGTCGAGTACACTGATCGGGGTCGCCGGATTCAAGACCAGCCCGCACTTGCAGCCGTGGTCACGCACGAGTTGCAGCGAGCGGTCGACGTGCTCGGTCGCCTCGGGGTGGAACGTGATGCAGGTGGCCCCCGCGGCCGCGAAATCCGGGATGATCCGATCGACCGGCTTCACCATCAGATGCACGTCGATGCCGGCGCTCACCCCGTGACGGCGAAGCGCTTCGCACACCAGCGGACCGATCGTCAGGTTCGGGACGTAGTGGTTGTCCATCACGTCGAAGTGAATGAAGTCGGCGCCGGCCGCGAGCACCGCGTCGACCTCTTCGCCGAGGCGGGCGAAATCCGCCGACAGGATCGATGGTGCGATCCGGAAGTCGTTCAACGTATCGCTCGTCGGGCGGGAGACTTCATTGCGAATGGCGACCGCCGGTGCGGTCGTGCTCCGACCAGCCCCGCGGACGGTCAATCACCCGTCGTCGGTCCGAGGGCGAGAAAGACGTCGATCGCCCGGAGATACGGCACATAGGACTCCATGACCTCCCAGTCGCTCGACTCCCACAGCCGCTCGTCGAGCAGCGCACCGATGCCCGAGAAATACGTCATCAGCGATTCCACCACGTCCCATCTCTGCCGGTATCCATCTTCATCCAACCGCATCATCGTGAGCCCAAGCAGCGCGTTCAGCTCCATCAGATACTCGATGCCGTCATCTCCTGCGAAGCCGGGATCGACGAATATCCCTCGTTCGGCGTCGTAGAACCGCTCGATGGACGATTCGACCAACGCCTGGCTGATACGCGCGTAGCGCGGCTCGGAGAAACGCCGCGACGCTTTCTGGAACACCAGCGCCACCAGCGCGTGGTCGCGCGGGAGGCCGTCGTTCTCCCATTTGCCGCCGGCCAGTCGATAGTAGCGCCGAAGCCCCATCCCTTCGATCATCGAGGCAAGAAACTCCAGGGACCGTACCACCCGGCGCTCGAGGGTTTCGTCGGCCGCATGAGGAAGCACGTCGATCAGGTGGTCCAGGGTGCCGGCGAGCCGGTCGGTAAAGATCTTGCCGGCCACCTCGGGCGGTGGTGTTGCCGCGCGGTCGCCGGCATCGAGCCGGAAATAGCGCGTGTCCGCTTCCTGAAAGCTGAGAAACGCGCCCAGCCCCGGCTCGTACAGCGTCGACTGGAGGTACCCGGTGGTATGCCTTCCGGCCCGCGCCAGGGCGGGTGACGATGACAACCCGTCGAGCCGGTGCAACACCACCACCGCCCCGGCATTCAGATCGGCCATCTTCTCGTAGTGGGGAACCTGCCAGTCCCGGGTCTCGGCGTAACGAAAGAAGCCTCCGTCGACAGGATCGTAGATGGCGTCGATCGCCCGCTCCATGGTCCTTCCCACGCCACTGATGACGTCCTGGCGTTCCTCGCCGGCGGTGTGCTCCAGGAGATACAGGAAGGTGCGGGGCAGGATGGCCTTCTCGCCCCGGCCCAACCCGTGCTCCACCGGATCGAAGTTCTCGAGGATGCCGGCGCTGAAATCCCGCGAAAGCGCAGCGAGATCCGAAACGTCCAGGGTCTCCGGCGGGACGTAGGGCTCGAAGGCGACGTCCTGGCCGGGGATCGATACCCCCTGTTCGATGGTCTTCCTGATGTCGCGCAGCACGTCGATGAATTGCTCGCCGTAGAGCGTGCCCGAGTACCTGAAGTGGATCGAGCCGTCCGGATTGAGAAACGCGATGAACGGAAGGCCGCTGGCCCGGTACTTCACGTAGGCGGCGTTGTGGATGTCCGCGTCGATGAAGACGTTGACGAAGTGTTCGTTGAGGTAGGCGTAGACCTCTTCCCGGCTGAGGGTGCGCTCGGCGAACTCGTGGCACCAGTGGCACCACTCGGCCGAGAACAACAGGAAGAACGGCCGCTGCTCTCCCCGGTTGCGCTCGACCACGTCGTCGGCGTAGTCGAGAAAGGCCACCCGGGAATCGCCGTGCTCGTAGGCAAGAGCCGGAATCGCCGTGGCCAGCCACAGGACGGCGCTTCGACAGAGAAGCGCGCAGACGCCGGAGCCGTCCGGATGCGCCATCACCCTCGCCGCGCCAGGAGTGCCAGTACCTTTCTGCGAAGCGTCTCTTTCCCTTCCTCGCCCCTGACCTCGTCCACCAGCACTCCATCGGCGTCGACCAGAAGGATGGCGTCGGGATGGGAGATCGTGTAGCCGAGCGCCGACCCGGGCGCCGGTTTCCGCTCGTAGGTGATCCCGTACCGGGCGGCCACTTCATCGATCGCTTCCATCCCACCGGTGAGACCGATGATTCCGGGGTGAAAGAATCCCGCGTACCGGTGCATTCGCTCGGCCGTGTCCCGCCCGGGATCCAGGGTGATGAACAGCGCACTCACATGCTGCGCCTGCTCAGCCTCGAGGGACGAGAGACAGGCGCCGATTCTTGCAAGGGACAACGGGCAGATATCGGGGCATGAGGTGTAGCCGAAGAACAGCATGACCACCTTTCCCCTGAGATCGCCGAGATCGAGCGGCCCCTGCACCGAGCTGAGGGTCGGCTCCCCACCGGCGGGCACGGGCAGGCCGTCCGCGCCGGCCGTCGGCATCCCGGCCGACAACGCCACGATCGCCAGTCCCGGGACGAGGCTAGGAGTCTGCGCCGCAGAAAGATAGTTCAAGACACGCGAGCGGATGGACGGGCCGGAATCGATGCGAGGATGGGCACGAGCACCGGGGCACCGGAGTGCGCAATAGCGCACAGGGCACTCGAGAGGGTCCGAGGCGTCCGGCAAGACGCCCGATGGGAGTGATTCTGGCCATGTCCCACTGGCGAGCCGGCGCCCTTACACTGCCAGAAGCGGTTGCAGGCGCTTGATGTTCAGCGCCAGACACACCAAGTCCCATTCCCCTCGCGCCTTGTTCAGGCCCCGCACGCTGAATCGCCGGAATCCAAGGACTTCCTTGATCCAGCCATTGGGCGCTTCGGACAGCCATTTGCGTTGCGCGTACCGCTCCCGCCCCGCTGGTGTCGCCAGCTTCTCGACCATGCGATGCGTCGCCGGGTGCGTGTGCGCGTCCCGGTTCACCGTCTTCTTCCCCTCGCGCCCCGGCGCCACGTATCCGTCGATGCCTCGCGCTTCGAGCTCCGACAAGTCCCGCTCATTGCAGTAGCCGGCGTCGGCGAGCACCGTCTCGGGCTGCGCGTCGAAGGTCTCCTCCACCTCATCGAGCAGCCCCACCATCTCGCCCTGGTCGCTCGCGTTCGATGTCAACTCCGTCGCGACAATCAACTGATGCTCGCCATCGACCGCCACCTGCGCGTTGTAGCATTGCTGGAAGCCCTCGGCGCTGGTCTTCATGATGGCGCTGTCGGGGTCGGTGAAGTTGCTCTGCGCCTTCTCATCAGGCTCCCCGTATGCGCGTTTGTATGGCTGCCCGCCCTTGGGATGGCGCTCCCACTCCGGGCGGCGCCCGCGCGCATCATCCGCCTCGCGTTGCGCCGCCTCCAACCGCGCCTTCGCCGCAACAATCGCCGCCAACCGGTCCTCGCGACGGCGCAACTCCTCGGGCAACTCGTCTCCACGCAACGACTCGCCAAAGCGCGCGTCCTCCTCCGCATCGGTCTCCCGTGCCCTGTTCAACAACGCTTCGATTTCCCCCTCCAGCCGACGCTCCTCCTCGCGCATCCGCCCGTAACTCATCGCCTTGCGCTTGCTCGCGTTTGCCCGCACCTTCGTCCCATCTATCGACAGCTTCCCGAAGCTCGCCAATCCCATCTCGCGCGCCACACGCACCACCTCCACGAACAGCCCCTTGAACTCCTCCAAGTGCCGGCGGCGAAACTCGCACAGCGTGCGGTGGCTCGGAAAGTTCCCCGCCCCCAACACACGAAACGCCACGTCCTCCTCCAGCTTCCTCGCCATCCCCCGCGACGAAAACACCCCCGTCGCATACCCGTACACCAGCACCTTCACCATCATCCGAGGCTCATACGGGGCGTTGCGACGACCGTCGCCTTCATATGGCGCGTAAAACGCCGTCAAGTCCAGCCCGTCCACCAAGTCGCTCACGTGATGCGCAAAGTGCCCTTCCGGGAGCCAATCGCGCACATCCGGCGCCAGCAGCAACATCTGGTCCGGCTCATAGGGGCGAAATGTCGTCGGCATCGGACTCTCTCCCTCGGCTCCTGTCCGCCTATTGTCGCATCGTTTCCTACGGCGCAGACTCCTAGAACGCCATTTCTTCGAGAACATCGATCATGTCCCCCTCCAGCTCCAACGCCACCGCGGTGAGCGGCGGGGAATCGAACTGGCGGGCAAACGCGCTCGGCTTGAGGAAAGAGATGAAAGCGAGGTCCGCATCCGGTTTCCGGTAGACGATGAAGCGAAGCGGCATGAAGACTCCCGCCAGCAGTTCCTTCGATATCAGCTCGACACAGCTCCCCAGGTTGCAGAACTCGACGATCTTGTAACGCTCGAACGGAATGGCGTGGGTGATGGCTCTCTCGGCCTGTCCGAAGATGTTGTCGATGTCGTAGATCCGGGTCACCCGGTAGTTGTGTACCTCGATCTCCTTGGTGAGGTCGTCGAGCAGCGTGTCGAAGCTCTCGGGCTCGTAGGTCCTGGTGGTGATGTCTTGGCCGACGTTGATGGTTCGCACCTCCCCAGGGTCCTGAAACGCTCGGAGTCCCGGCAGTCCGGGCGCTACCGGGGGGGCTCGAGGGTCTTGATGTAATTCACGAGATCCCAGCGTTCGTTCTCGGAAAGCACCAGACCCCAGGGCGGCATGTCCGTGCGTCCATTGGAGATGATCCAGAACAGGTATCCGTCGGCCGCGTCGCCGGCACGGCCCCAGACCCAGAGCTTGCGAGGGTCGGCGTTGATGCCGTGGGTCGAAGGCCCGGTGCCGTTTCCGTCCGCTCCGTGGCACTTGGCACACTTCCCTCCATAGAGATCCTTGCCCCGCGCCAGCGAGTCGCCGGTGGCCTCGAGCGGATTGGCGAGCTCGGGCGACTGGCCTGGGGGATCGCCCAGCATCCCGTCGGCCGCGGTTTCTTCCGCCAGCAATGCAACACCGAGCACGGGCGGACCGGCGTGGACCTTGAACGTTCTCCCGGTCGGGTCCTCGGTCGAATCGATGACCGCGGCGATCTCCTCCCGGGTCAGCGCGCCGTCCTCGAACTCGACCTGCACCTCCGGCCAGCCGCTCTCGGTGTCGCGGATCCGGTACCCGGCCACCTTGACGGCCAGCTTCTCCTCCAGGGCGGCGGTCAGGGCCTTGGGGCTCGCCGGGGAGACCAGACCTTCGACCTGAAACACCTCGGTGGCGGCGTACGAGACACCGCCGGTCGCAATCCACAGCCCCAGTGCCAGCGCACTGGTCGATGCTGCCTTGCCCATTGCCGTCCTCTCGCTATGTCTTGAACTTCACGTCGGCCGAGGATTCCCACCGGTCGCCCTCGTTGTCGACGAACACGATCCTGACCGGCGCTTCCTTCACCGCCTTCAGCTTGAAGGTGAACAGCGGGTCGTCGGCAATGGCCGAGGACATGCGAAACCGGCTCACGAGATCGTCGCCGTAGTAGACCAGCATGTTTCTGATGAAACGGCTGGGGGTGGCGCGGTTGAACTGCTCTCCGTCCGGGTCCGCCATGCCGAGACCGGTGAACGAAGGATGGTCGAAACGCACCTTCACCTTGAAGACGCCATCCTGCTCGACCTTCCTCGGCAACCGCATTCGCGGTGGCTTGATTTTCTCCGCCATGTTCTTCTCCTGTTGGTGTCCGGGCGATCAGGAATCCGCGCCGCGAGACCCTCTCGCCATGATCCGCCGGTCGGTCGTCGGCTTCAGGGGTGAGTGGGCGCGGATGTATTCGATGAGCGCCTCGACGAAGACCGGTCCGTTCCCATCGATCCGTTGGGCGCCGAACAGCGGGTTGTTCTGAAATCGGGTGTGCACCGAGGCCACGGAGTACAGCCGGTCCGGCTCGATGGGCTGTCCGCCGACCGACAGCGACGCCACCCGCCGGCCGTCGGGGTCGTACAGATCGAAGACCAGCTCCATCCCGGAGAACTGGATCATGTCGCCGCCCACCCTGGCGTAGGGGTCCGCGTCGACAACTCCATCGAGGATGTTCTCCATCAGCCGCGTGATCGCCTTTCCGCTCATTGAATACGTCACGATCCGGCCGTCGGTGGGGACAAGGTTGTAGACGTCCTCCACCGTGATCGTCCCCGGCAGCAGCGTGGCGCCGTAGCGCCAGGCGGGGAAGAACGCGATTTCCGCTCCGGTGATGGCGCGAAGCGCATCGGTCAGCAACGTGCCCATCGGGCTCTGCCAGAAATCGCGCCGGAAGATCAGGGTGTGGTTTTCGCCGACCACTTCGTTCAGACGCGCTTCATGCGGCCGATAGGCATCGTCCACCAGGCGCTGGACCTCGGGGTCCGGCTCCACCTCCGACGGCCGGACCATCACCAGGTCATAGGAATAGCCGACGACCTTCTTGTCCTCGACCCTCAAGTCCAGACTGGTGACGAACTTTCCGTGGGCCCCGCCCTGGTACACGATGGTGTCGTTCCAGACCACCGGGTCGTAGATCTCGTCGTGGGTGTGGCCGCTCAACAACACGTCGATACCGTCGACGCGCCGAGCGAACTTCTGATCCATCCCGAAGCCGCCGTGCGAGACGACCACGACGAGGTCCGGATCCTCCTCGGCACGGATGTCGGCAATCAGCCTGCGGGCTTCCTCTTCCCGGAGTCCGAACTTCCAGTCGCCGGCCGAGCCGAGAATCGACGAGGTCAGCGCCGTCCAGGGATAAGCGAGACCGATCACCGCAACCTCGAGATCGCCGACCTCTTCGATCACGTATTGCGTGAACGCCGGTTCGTCCCACTCGGGGTCGGTCACGTTATAGGCGACGACCGGAAACTCCGCGAGATCGATGAGGTCGAGCAGGTGCTCCTTGTCGTAGATGAACTCCCAGTTGCCGGGCGCCATGACGTCATAGCCGATGGTGTTCATGACCTTCACCATCGTCACCCCTCTGTCGAACACCGACAGTCCCGCCCCGTGCCACGTATCTCCCGCGTCGAGCAACAGGGTGCGGCCGGGTTTCTCCCCGCGCAGGCGCTCGATCACGGCGGCCACGTTCGCCATGCCGCCCAGTTTGCCCTGAAGGGCCGCCTTGGCGACGTAGTCACCCTCGCGCGATTGCCTGCCCCAGGGCTTGATCTCATCGAGATAACGGTAATGGAGAGGCCGGAGGTAGGCGTGGAGATCGTTGGTCCCGAGAATGCGGATCTCGGCCGCCTCCGAGGCGCCGGTCCAGGAGGCGGGCAGCAGGAACAGCCCGATCAGCACCAGCGCAGTCCGCACGAGTCGGTGCCGGGCGTCCGTCCTCTCCGGACGACGTGGCTGCGCGGAAACGGGCTTCACCTGCATGTCGCCGATGCACTCGAAATCCGGCGGACTTCGTGGACGAGTGGAGCGGGTCGGCGCGCGGCTGCTCAGCAACCGCCCGCCGCGACCTTGACGTCCCGGCTCGCCGCCCAGCGTCCGTGCTGATTGCACTCGGCGATGACCCAGACCCTCCCTTCGCCCCCGTTCAGACGAATCTGCGTTCCCAGGTAGACCTCGCCGTTCACCGGCGTGAAGTAGAACTTGCCCTTGATCACGATCGGGTCGTCGAAATTGAGGATCTGGACGCTCTTGATGTAGTGGTCGTCCTCCATCGGATGGTCCATCTCGACCACGACGGGCGCTTGCGCGCCGTCCTCGACGACCGGTGGCAGCGTGACCTTCGGGATGTGCAGCCGTTCGAGATCGGTCAGGGCGTCCGGGTCGGCCGGCAACCGGATGGTCGCCCGCGCGTCATTGCCGAGAACCGTCGACGCATACATGGGGACGGCCACACCACCCACCATCGCGTAGCGGAGAAACCGCCGGCGGCTGAGATTGCCTTCGATATTCATCATCATCGGACTCCTGTCGTTACCTTGCCGGCACGGGGGCCGCGGGGCCGCCGGCACACGGATTCATGCCCGCCGGCGGCCTCTCGACCCGCCGTCAATTCGCCATCGCCGTCTTCAACGCCTCGGGACTCGGGACCCAGCGAACACCGTTGTTCTGGATGCCGGCCTCGAGGTCGGTGGTGATGACATCCCAGTCCATGGGGTCTGCCGAAGACGTGTCGATCAGCGTCGCCACCGGCTCCTTCTTGGTGGAGACGACCGCACGGGTGCCTTCGGGGTCGTAGGCGATGTTGTGCGGCCCGAGTCCGGTGAAGATGTTCTTGACCGCGACGTCTTCCCGGGTATCGATCACGGTAACGACGTCCGACTTGCCGCCTTCATTGGCGAACAGCCCGTAACGCGGGTTGGCGGGATTGATGTAGAGCCGGTTGGCATCGGGTCCGGTCTCGATCACCTTGGCCAGGGTCAGGCTGGCCATGTCGAGGACCGCGGCCGCCTTGGCCTTGCGCAGACCCGCGTAACACTTCGAAGAATCGGCGAGGCAGGTGATGTTTCCACCACCACCCGGGACCTCGATCGTCTTCACCACCTCTGCGGTGGCGGTGTCGAAGACCGCCACAACGCCTTTGCCGGCCGCAAGGAAGTATTTTCCATCGGGGGTCATGGCGCCGGCCCGTCCCCCCGCGACCGGCACCATCCCGATCTCCTTGCGGGTCTGCACGTCGACGATGGAGACGCCTCTCGGATCTTGCTGGCAGGTGCTGAAGATCTTCGAATCGTCCAGGGTGAACATCGCGTCCCGCGCGCCGTGGCAACTGATCTCGATGATGTCGATCGGGCGCCGGGTGACCGTGCTCAGCAAGGTGAGATAGCCGTGCTCCTTGTCGAGGATGTTGCCCACCACCGCCAACGGCTGGGTGTAGGCAAAGCCGACGTGCAGCGGCGCGATGACCTTCTTGTCCCCCATGCTCAGGGGAAACTTGTCGACCACCTCCTGGGTCACGAGATCGATGGTCCAGAATTGATCCGACTCGTACCGTTGCGATGACCAGACGTAACGTCCGCCCGGAATGACCCAGAGGTGGTGGTTTCCGGTTTCACCCATGTCGATCTTCTTGATGGTTTCGCCCGCGTCGTAGTCGACGACGGAAACCGTTGGATGCCCCTGGTTGTCGATGAGGAACACCCCGTCCATACCCTTCACCGCATCCCAATCCATACGCAACGTGTTCTGGGGATCGAGAAAGACCAGCGACTGGTACTCCTCCACGCTCATCCCCTCGTGGGGCGCGCCGAACTTCTTGCCCGTTTCTCCGGCGCCGGCGGCGCCCAGACCCAACGCGAGGGCGCTCGCACCCGCCAGAATTCCACCGATTATCTTCATGGTTCTTCCTCCCGGTTGATCCTCCGCTTGCTGTCACTGGGCCACCCGCCGGATGCGGAGCGTTGTCTTCTCTCCGGTACGGGTGCGCTTCCCTCTGCGATCCTCATGCCATCACGAGCTTTCGCCTGGCCTCGTTCCAGGCCATGCACAGATACCACAATCCCATCAGGACGATCACGCTGGCCAGGGCCATCATCCAGCCGACGTAGTCGGGCAGGAACACCGCCTCGCCGAGACGTTCCACCTTCCCGCTGTCGGTGAGCCAGAGGCGAAAATACGAGGCGGAGAGCGCGAAGCAGGCCACCGCGACCCAGAGCTTCACGTGCCCTTCGCCGGCCCGCCACAGCGAACCGGAAGCGCAGCCGCCGCTCAACGACATGCCGATGCCGAAGGTGAAGCCGCCGAGCAGGCTGCCCACCCAGAAGCTGTCCCTGACGAAGACTTCCCAGTCCTTGAAATCGGCCCACTTCAGGTAGGTGAAGCCGATGGTGCTGATGACGATCCCGAGCGCCACCGCCTTGGTCGCATCCGCATGTCCGGTCATGAACGGCTCACGGAACGCCCGTACGAAGCAGAAGCGGGTCCGCTGCATGATGACGCCGATGGCCAGACCGAATACGAGCAATCCGGCGCGGGTGGAATAGTCGAACCCGTCGTACACCAGAGCGAGTATCAGGCCCGCCGCCAGGATCCCGGCGCCCACCAGGGGTTGGAGCCTGCGCCAGGTCTCCGATGGGCCGGCGGAGCCGATGCGGCCGGGGCCGCTCACCCATGCCGGCAGATTGAGGTAGCTCACCTCCCAGACCAGCAGCTTGAGGCCGACGACGGCTCCGACCATGAGTCCCAGCATCATCACCGGCCCGGCCAGGGAGAGCGCGCTGGTGGCGCTGAAGAATCCGCCGATGTTGCAGCCGAAGGAGAGCGAGGCGCCGATTCCCATGAGGCTTCCGCCGATCACTCCCTTGAGAAGCTCCCATGGCGGCGCGCCGCGGACGTGGAACTGGCGGGCCAGCAGCGCGGCAGCACATGCTCCCCCGATGATGCCGAGGTTGAGCACCGACGTCGAGTAGAGATGCGGGGCGATGATGAACGTGTCGGTGACGTTGACGGTGTTCAGCAACCAGTCGCCCCAGTTCCTCACGCCGTCCGCCACGCTCCAGGGCTTCTCCCAGGCGAAGAGCAGGATGCTGAGGATTCCGAACAGGACGCCGCCGATCCACGCCGGCCACTGCCGGCCAAAGAGCCCCCGGTAGCCTGCCGCCAGCACGTCTCCGAGTGGGCCGGACGGCAATCGGGTCCCGGTCTGTTTCATCGCTTGCCCGCCGGATGGTGGAACCGGTCCGGCCCGACCCTATCCCGCCATGCCCAGGGGCCGCCATATCCCTCAAGGAATACCGGCGCCCCATGCAACGAATCCCGGCCCGGAGCTCGCATCGCTTCTGTCCGTGGGCGGTCGCCTACTTCCCGTACTTCTCCCAATACGCACCGAACAGCGCGTCTTCGGAGGGCCGGTCTTCGGGGATCGGCACCGCCAGATGGGTGATGTTCAGGAAATGGCGGTAGTTGAGGTTCTCGCTGATGCTGTTGCCCTGCCACGTTCCGCAGCCCATGGACAGGGTGAAGTTGAGGCCGCTGTCGAACCCCCCTCCGTTCCCGAAGGTATGCGCCATGTTCACCAGGACCCGTGCGGTGTCGAGCTCCTCGGCGAGCCGGCGGGCATGGCCCATGTCAGCGGTGTGGATGCCGACGGAGTGTCCCTTCCCCTTGAACTCCATGATGGCGCGGACCTTGTCGACCGCGTCGTCGAACGTCCGCGCACGGTACACGGTGAGGACCAGGGCGAGCTTCTCGTCGGAGAAGGGGTAACCGGCGCCGACCCCGGTCTCCTCGACCATGAAGAACTTCGATGCGCGCGCCCCGTCGTCGAGGCCGCACTCGGCCGCGAACACGTCGGGGTCCTTGGCGATGACCCTGCGGTTGAGCTTCCCGTTCACCCAGAGCGTGCCTCGGATAGCGTCCTTCCCGGCCGCATCCGCGAGGTAGCCCCCGGCGCGCTCCAGGGCGGCAATGGCGGCGTCGTAGACGTCCTCGACGATGATCACCGAGTTCTCCGACGAGCAGGACGTCGCATTGTCGAAACACTTCGATGCGCGGATCTTCGCCGCCGCCTCGTCGAGCTTCGCGCTCGAATCGATGATGACCGGGACGTTGCCGGCACCGACGCCAATTGCCGGGGTCCCGCTGCGGTAGGCGTTGCGGACGTTGTTCTGCGAGCCGGTGACGACGACGAGGTCGCACGCCTCCATCAGCGCGTTGGTGAGGGGCTTGTCGACCGGGGGCGGCAACACCTGCACCAGGTCCGTCGGGGCACCGATCTTGCGGAGCTCCGCGCGCATGAGATCCACGGTGCGCGTGGTGGTCGCGAGCCCGCCCGGCGACGGGGCGATGACGATCGCGTTGCGGCCCTTGAGCGCCATCATCGCCTTGTTCACCGGGGTTGCCGCGGGGTTCGTGGAGGGGGTCACCGCGCCGACCACCCCGACCGGCTTCGCGTACTTCACCAGTCCGAGATCGGGTCGCTCCTCGATGACGCCGACGCTCTTCACCCGCATGAGGTCGCGCAGCGTCCCGAAGGTCTTGCGCTGGTTCTTGACGACCTTGTCCGGCGCGTTGCCGATCCCGGTGTCCTCGACCGCCATCGCCGCGAGCGCCTCGGCATGCTCCGGCTTGTAGAGTGACCACGCGAGCGCGGTCACCGCCTCGTCGACCCGCGCCTGGTTCGAGTCCGCGAAGGCGTCCATGGCCGCGCGCCCGCGGCGGATCAGATCGCCGGCGACCGCGGCCGGATCGCGCTCGACGGCTTCGGCCCGGGCTTCGGCTGGCTGACTCATCGTGTCGTTCCTCGGGCTTCAGGAGGGTGGGACGCCGGACATGCCCGCCGCGGCGAGCATCGAACATGGGCCAAGCCCCGGCGTGGAGTCAAGTGTCTCGCACGCGCGATCGCCGCCGGCCGGCTGCCCATTGACCATCGGTCTGCATGGCCGATAGCGCCAGTGGTCGGAGGGCCGGACTTGCCCGGGCGCATCGCGGCTCAGGCTCGCCGATCCGACAGATGGGGGAATGGCGCCGGCGAAATTCCGGCATCAAGGTGGATGGGCAGGGTTTCGGCACCGCGAGACGCGGGCGAATTCCGGCGCCCCAAGGCGCGACCGCCCTCCCCGAATGTCCGGGAGGGCGGCCATGGTCCGATCACTCGTCAGGTGACGGCGCCGTCAGGCAACGTCGCGATGCTCTTCGACCGGCGGCTCGAACTGCTCCTCCTCGGTCGAGCCGGACAGGGCGGTGATCGAGCTCGTGCCGCCGGTGACCACCTGGGTCACCGCGTCGAAGTAGCCGGCGCCGACCTCCCGCTGGTGCTTGTGGGCGGTGTAACCGAGCGGCTCGGCCGCGAACTCCGCTTCCTGCAGCTCCACGTAGGCGCTCATCCCGCGGTCGCGATAGCCGTGCGCGAGCCCGAACATGCCCTGGTTGACGGCGTGGAAGCCGGCCAGGGTGATGAACTGGAAGCGGTAGCCCACCTCCGCCAGGGCGTCCTGGAATCTCGCGATGGTGGCGTCGTCGAGGTTCGCCCGCCAGTTGAACGACGGCGAGCAGTTGTAGGCGAGCCGCTGGCCCGGGAAGCGCTCCCGGACCGCCTGGGCGAACTCCCGCGCCTCGCCAAGGTCCGGCTTCGACGTCTCGCACCACACCAGGTCCGCGTAAGGGGCGTAGGCGAGCCCGCGCGAGACCGCCTGCTCCATCCCGCACTTCACCTCGTAGAACCCCTCCGGCGTCCGCTTGCCGGTGACGAAGGGCTGGTCGTTGGGATCGACGTCGCTGGTAAGCAGCTTCGCGCCGAGCGCGTCGGTGCGGGCCATGAGCAGGGTGGGCACCCCGCAGACGTCGGCCGCGAGGCGCGCCGCGATCAGCTTCTGCACCGCCTCCCGGGTCGGCACCAACACCTTGCCGCCCATGTGGCCGCACTTCTTCGCCGAGGAGAGCTGATCCTCGAAGTGCACGCCGGCCGCGCCCGCGTCGATCATGTCCTTCATCAGCTCGAAGGCGTTCAGCACCCCGCCGAAGCCGGATTCCGCGTCGGCGACCACGGGCAGGAACCAGTCGATCGAATCGTCGCCCTCCGCGTGATGGATCTGGTCGGCCCGGGCCAGCGCGGCGTTGATCGCGCGGAGCAGATCGGGCGCGCTGTCGGCGGGGTACAGGCTCTGGTCGGGATACATCTGGCCCGCGCTGTTGGCGTCCGCCGCCACCTGCCAGCCGGAGAGGTAGATGGCCTGCAAGCCCGCCTTGGCCATCTGCACCGCCTGGTTGCCGGTGACCGAGCCGAGCGTGCGTACGAAGGGCTGGGTTTCGAGAGTCTTCCAGAGGCGTTCGGCGCCTCTGCGTGCCAGGGTGTGCTCGATCGGTACCGAGCCGCGCAGCCGCACGACGTCCGCGGCTGAATA
Organism: uncultured Gammaproteobacteria bacterium; assembly: GCA_958295465.1. GTDB lineage: Bacteria > Pseudomonadota > Gammaproteobacteria > HK1 > HK1 > HK1. The sequence continues at coordinate 2,389,896 of OY282353.1, read as the reverse complement.
GCCTCTTTCGACTCCGCGCCAGCGGGGGTCGTCCCGCCATTGTTTCTCGATGATCGCTGCCTCCCGCTCCCGGTTCATGGTTTTCGTCTCCGTGTGTGGTGGTCTCTCGGGGGCCCTGCCCCGGTATCGCGGGATCCTCAATACCGGAAAACCCGATTATTTGGCAAGCCAATCTGTTCAATGTTGACTATTGCCTTTGTCAATCCGGATTGAGCGCGTCTTCGGCGACCCGAGCGAAAGCATCGTGCAAACGCCACGATTTGCCACTTGATCCGTCGGAATACCCGCACAGTCGAACCGGAAAACCGTGCTTGGAAGCGTTGTGCGGAAATGCCGGGCCGGAGCCGGTCACGCGGACCTGCGCAGACATCGCCCGCGCGGTCTGCGAGGACTCCCTGATCAGCGCGAAAGTTCGTCTCATGAATCTGACGTACACCCGCACCGGGACAACCATCTGCTCGCCCTGCAAGCAAGGTGAGTCCGAAGGTGACGTCTCTGTTTTGGAGACAAGGGGGGCAGCCTCGTGTCGACAGGCTCCGTCTCGTCAGGCCCCGTCTCGTTGACTTTCGGCACGCCGGCTCCTACCGTTGTTCTCCCCGCGCGCCCCGCGGGAGCGCGCGCCGGGCGGCAGCGTGCCGGGCGGCACGGGCGGAACACGACGAGCTTCGCAGGCTCGATTGAGGAGTCATCGGTTACCGTGCCCAAGCTGCTCGAAGTCGAGAATCTCCGTACCCAGTTCCATACCACCGAGGGCACCGTCAAGGCCGTCGACGGCATCACCTACGACGTGAGCGAGGGGGAGACCGTCGCCATCGTCGGGGAATCCGGCTGCGGCAAGTCGGTCGGCGCGATGTCGATCCTGCGTCTCATCCCGCATCCGCCCGGCGAGATCCTCGAAGGCAGCCGGATCCTCTTCGGCGGCAAGGACCTGCTGGCGATGGGCGACGAGGAGATCCGCCACGTTCGCGGTGGCCGGATCTCCATGGTGTTCCAGGAGCCGATGACCTCGCTCAATCCGGTGCTGACCATCGGATTGCAGCTCACCGAGACGATGATGCTGCATCTTGGCCTCGGTCAGCCGGAGGCGGACCGGCGTGCCGTGGAGCTCCTCGGGATGGTCGGCATCGGGGAGCCGGAGCGGCGCCTGAAGCAGTATCCGCACCACTTCAGCGGAGGGATGCGCCAGCGGGTGATGATCGCGCTGGCCCTCTCCTGCAACCCCCGGCTCATCATCGCCGACGAGCCCACCACCGCGCTCGACGTCACCATCCAGGCCCAGATCCTGGAGCTGATGCGCAACCTCACCAAGCAGATGGGGGTGGCGCTGATCGTGATCACGCACAACCTCGGCGTGGTCGCGCGCTACGCCGAGCGGGTCATCGTGATGTATGCGGGCAAGATCGTGGAGTCGGGGACCGCGGACCAGATTTACCACAATCCGCGCCATCCCTATACCATCGGACTGCTGAACTCGGTGCCGCGCATGGATCTGCGCCAGGGGGGCAAGCGCTTGGTGCCGATCGAGGGACAGCCGCCGGATCTGACGCGGCTCGACGGCGGCTGCTCGTACCGGCCGCGCTGCCGGTGGGCGGTCGAAGCTTGCGCCCGGTCGATACCGGCCCTGGAGGCGGTGGGAGACGGCCAGATCGCCGCGTGCTTCCGCGCCGGCGAGCGCGCGCTCGATCTCGAGCGCGAGTTCGATCTCGACGAGGCGAGCGGCGCGTGAACGCCCAGGCCGCCATGCCCGCGCCCTCCGCCGCCGGCAGCGTCGCCAAGGGCGAGACCCTCCTCGAGGTCAGAAACCTCAAGAAATATTTCCCGGTCACCGAGGGATTGGTGTTCCAGAAGACCGTCGGCAACGTCAAGGCGGTGGACGGGGTGAGCTTCGACATCAGGAAGGGCGAGACCCTCGGCCTGGTGGGAGAATCCGGCTGCGGCAAGACGACGACCGGTCGTTGCGTGCTCCAGCTCGATCGGCCCACCTCGGGGGAGATCGTGTTCGAGGGCGTCAACCTCGAACGGCTCTCGAACAAGGCGCTGACCCCTTGGCGGCAGAAGATCCAGGTCATCTTCCAGGACCCGTACAGCTCGCTCAATCCCCGCATGAAGGTCGGCTCGATCCTGGACGAGCCGATGCGCATCCACGGCATCGAGCCGGATCCGGGCCGGCGCAACCGCCGGATCGCCGAGCTCCTCACCGTCTGCGGACTGCCCGCGAAGTTCGCGGACCGCTACCCGCACGAGATGAGCGGCGGCCAGCGCCAGCGGGTGGGCATCGCCCGGGCGTTGTGCCTGAACCCGGATTTCATCATCTGCGACGAGGCGGTGTCGGCGCTCGACGTGTCCATCCAGGCCCAGGTCATCAACCTGCTGGAGGACCTGCGCGAGGAGTTCGAGCTCACCTACCTCTTCATCGCCCACGATCTGAGCGTCGTCCACCACCTCTGCAGCCGGGTCGCGGTGATGTACCTGGGCAAGGTGGTCGAGCTGGCCGAATCGGACGAGCTCTTCGACAATCCGCTGCATCCGTATACCCGGGCGCTGCTGTCCGCGGTGCCGATCCCGGACCCCCGGGTCGAGGCGCAACGCGCGTACCAGACGCTGAAGGGCGAGGTGCCGAGCCCGCTGAACCCGCCCCCCGGCTGCGTGTTCCACCCGCGCTGCGCCATGGCCGTCGAGGGTTGCCGCACCGAGGTCCCCGCGTTGCGCGAGCTGCACCCGGGGCACTGGGTGGCCTGCCCGGAGGTGTCGTGAGACGCGATTCTGAAAACCGCCGCCGACGGACCGGCGGCATCGCCAACGAAACGCAACGGAACTGCACCCAGCCCATCAGGAGGAACGAGCAATGAAACGCTACATACGGGCCTTCAGAGCCAAGACCGTCGCCTCGCTGCTGCTCGGCGGCGCGGTCGGGATTGGTTTCTGCGCCCAGACCGCAACCGCGGAAACCGCCCAGCTGGGCGGGACCCTGGACTTCGTCGTGGCCGGCGAGGCGCCCTCGAAGGACGGGCACCGGGAAACGACCTACGCCATCGTCCACCCCTACGCGCCGTTCTACAGCCTGCTGATCCGGGTCAACCCGGACAACCCCCAGTCCTCGGACTTCGTCTGCGACCTCTGCGTCGGAGGCGTGCCGGAGCCCACCAACGGCGGCAAGACGTTCACCTTCAGGATCAAGGAGGGCGTGAAGTTCCACGACGGGACGCCGCTGACCGCCCGGGACGTCAAGGCCACCTACGACAGGATCGTCTTCCCGCCCGAGGGCGTGCCCAGCGCCCGCAAGGCGTTCTTCAACATGGTGGACTCGGTCGAGGCGCCCGACGACACCACCGTCGTGTTCAACCTGAAATTCGCCTCCGGCGCCTTCCTGCCGGCGCTGGCCACGCCCTTCAACTGGATCTACAGCAAGAAGGATCTGGACGAGCACGGCTACGACTGGCACAGGGACAACGTGAACGGCTCCGGGCCGTTCAAGTTCGTCCAGCACCAGCCGGGGGCGTTCGTGGAAGGGGTGCGCAACGACGACTACCACCACGCAGGGCAGCCGCATCTCGACGGCTTCAAGGCGATCATCGCCAAGAAGATGTCGGTGCGCATCCAGGCGATCCGGGGCAACCGGGCCGCGATCGAGTTCCGGGGCTTTCCCCCGAAGGCGCGCGACGATCTGGTCAACGCGCTGGGCGACAAGCTCAGGGTGCAGGAGAGCGACTGGAACTGCGTGCTGCTGTTCACCTCGAACCACGCGCGCAAGCCCTTCGACGACCCGCGGGTGCGCCGCGCCCTCACCCTCGCGGTGGACCGCTGGGGCGGCTCGAAGTACCTCTCGCGGATCGCGATCGTGAAGACGGTGGGCGGGGTGGTGTTCCCCGGTCATCCGCTGGCCGCGAGCGAGGAGGAGCTCGTGCAGCTCGCCGGCTACGGCCGCGACATCGAAGCCTCGCGCGCCGAGGCGAGGCGCCTCCTCGAAGAAGCGGGCGCGACCGATCTGACGATCGACTACAACAACCGCGACGTGGACCAGCCCTACAAGGTCGTCGGCACGTGGCTCATCGACCAGTGGGCGAAGGTCGGCGTCAAGGCCGAGCAGCACGTGCGTCCCACGCCGCAGTTCTACGCGGCGCTACGCAAGTCGCACGAGTTCGACGTCTCCATCGACTTCAACTGCCAGTCGGTCATCAACCCCATCGCGGACGTGACCAAGTTCCTCGGCAGCTCGGGGAACAACTACGGGCAGTACGACGACCAGGTGCTGGAGGAGATCTACGGCAAGCTCGCACGTGCCCCGACCGAGGACGAGCAGCGCGCCCTCATGCGCCAGTACGAGAAGCGGGCGCTGGACGAGATGGCCCACATGGGCATCTCCCTGTGGTGGTACAAGATCAACCCCCATCGCTCCTACGTGAAGGGGTGGAACATCGCGCCCAGCCACTACCTCAACCAGCAGCTCGACAACGTCTGGATCGACAAGTCGCTGATGTAGGGCGACGCCGTTCGGGAACCGGCGCTCCCCCCCGCACGCGGGGGGGAGCGTTGGCCATGACCGCGTAGACGGACGCAAGACATGTACCAATACGTCGTCAAGCGCCTGCTGCTCATGATCCCGACCCTGATCGGGGCGGCGCTGCTCGTCTTCTTCCTGTTGCGGCTGCTCCCCGGCGATGTCTGCGAGGTCCGCCTCGCCGGCACCGGGCTGTTCGCCTCGCAAGAGGACATCGACATCTGCCGCAAGGAGCTCGGCCTCGACGATTCGCTGTACGAGCAGTTCATCGCCTTCGCCGGCGGCTACTTCACCGGCGACCTCGGAAAGTCGATGTGGACCGGCCAGCCGGTCGTCCACGAGATCCAGGTGCGCTTCAAGCTCTCGCTGCAGCTTGCGATCATGTCGACCCTGGTGGCGGTGATCATCGCGCTGCCGCTGGGCATCGTCTCCGCCGTCAAGCAGAACACCTGGATCGACTACCTGGTGCGGGCGTTCAGCATCGCGGGCATCGGCATCCCCTCGTTCTGGCTCGGCATCATGATCATCCTGGGGCTGCTGATCATCACCCAGGCATGGTTCGGGGCGGGCTGGATGCCGCCCATCAACTACGTCTCCCCGTTCGAAGATCCGATCGGCAACCTCGCCCAGCTCATCTGGCCGGCCCTCGCGACCGGCTACCGGTACTCCGCGGTCGCGACCCGCATGACGCGCTCGGCGATGCTGGAAGTGCTGCGCGAGGACTACGTGCGGACCGCGCGCGCGAAGGGGCTGATCGAGCGGGTGGTCATCAACCGGCATGCGCTGAAGAACGCCCTGCTGCCGGTGGTGACGATCATCGCCATCGAGTTCGCCTTCCTCATCGGAGGGCTCGTCGTCACCGAGCAGGTGTTCAACCTGAACGGGCTCGGCAAGCTGTTCGTGGACTCGGTGGGCAACCAGGACTTCGCCCTGACCCAGCACCTCGTCATGCTCGTGGTCCTGATCTTCGTGATGACGAACCTGGTGGTGGACATCCTGTATGCGTGGCTGGACCCGCGCATCCGCTACAGCTAGGAGACACCCGTGGCGACACCGCAAGCCTTCATCGACACCGGCGAGCTCGACGAGCTGAAGAATCCGCTCGGCGAACGGCTGTGGAGCCTCGCCCGGAAGCAACCGCTCGGGACCGCGGGGGCGCTGGTGGTGGTGGTCATGGCCTTCGCCGCCACGTTCGCGAGCTTCCTCACCCCCTACGATCCCGTCGTCAACTCGCTGGAGGACATGCTCACCCCTCCGAACGCCGAGTTCGCCATGGGCACCGACGAGTTCGGCCGTGACATCCTGACCCGCGTCCTCTTCGGCGCGCGCACCGCGCTGTTCATCGGGCTGGTCGCCGCGTTCCTCGGGGCGACGATCGGTCTGGTGCTCGGGGTCGCGAGCGCCTACTTCGGGGGGCTGTTCGACCTGATCGTGCAGCGCATCGTGGACGTCTTCCTCGCCTTCCCCCTCATCATCATGGCGCTGGCGGTGGTCGCGACCCTCGGGCCTGGCGTTGAGAACGTGATCATCGCCATCACCGTGCCGTTCATTCCCCAGTGCGCACGGGTGGTCCGGTCCAGTGCGCTCTCGATTCGCGAGATCCCCTACGTGGACGCGGCACGCGCCCTCGGCTACAGCCACGCGCGCATCATCCTGCGGCACATGGCGCCCAACGTGATGGCCCCCTTCCTCATCATGCTGACGTACTTCGTCGGCCAGGCCATCCTGCTGGAGGCGGTGCTCTCCTATCTCGGCATGGGGGTGCAGGACCCGACCCCGGCCTGGGGGCTGATGCTCAAGGGTGGCGCGGAGGAATTCCTCGAGAGCGCGCCGTGGCTGTCGATCTTCCCGGGTCTTGCGATCACCCTCGCGGTATTCGGATTCAACCTCTTCGGCGACGCGCTGCGGGACATGCTGGATCCGAAGCTGCGCTCGCGCTGATATCCCGTCCCGACCGGCCGCCATCGCTCGCAGCAGGCCGGAGGAACCTCGTCATGGCAGTCGACCCCGCGCAGATCGAGGCGCTCGTCTTCGACGTGTTCGGCACCGTGGTGGACTGGCGCACGAGCATCATCCGCGAGGGCCGCGCGCTCGGCCGGCGCCTCGGGATCGAGGCCGACTGGGAGGCGTTCGCGGACGCTTGGCGGGGGATGTACCAGCCCGCGATGGAGCGGGTGAGAAGCGGCAAGCGCGCATGGACCCGGCTCGACGATCTGCATCGCGAGAGCCTGTGCACGCTCATCGAGTCGTTCGGCATCCGAGGGCTCGACGAGACTGGCATCGACGACTTCAACCGCGCGTGGCACCGCCTCGATCCCTGGCCGGACTGCGTCGCGGGCCTCACCGCCATGCGCCGGCGCTACATCCTCGGCACCTGCTCGAACGGCAACGTCGCGATGATGGTGAACATGGCACGACGCGCCAACCTGCCGTGGGACGCGATCCTAGGCGCCGAGCCCTGCCGCGCCTACAAGCCACTGCCCGAGGCGTACCTCGGGACCTGCGCGTACCTGGACCTTCCCCCGGAGCGTGTGGTGATGGTCGCGGCCCACAACGACGACCTCGTGCACGCCGCCTCCCACGGGATGCGCACCGCGTTCGTTCCCCGTCCCACCGAGTACGGGCCGCACCAACGCCGGGACTTCGAGGCCGAGCACGAGTTCGACTTCATCGCCCGCGACTTCCTCGACCTGGCGGCGAAGCTGGGCTGCATCGCCTGACGGCGGGGCCGATCGCCCGGTCGGCGACGCTGGAACCAGGGGTCGGTCCCGGTCGGTCCGGTCTGTCAACTTCGCCTTGCTTGGCTGGTAGCTCGGAGTACACCGAAAACCCACGGTCGAGGGTGATCCATTCACAGCCGTGCTCGATCGCCAAGGCGGCATGGTAAGCATCCGGAATCCGGTTACCCGTCAGTCGAAGGGTGGCGGACATGCCGCAGAATATGCGCCAATGACCGCTACCCGATCGCCCGCCAGCACTTCGATGGCCACACCACCCCCTGCGACTACAACCCCGGATGGTTCAAGCGGTCCGTCGAAGAAGCGAAGACAGCCGCCCTCGAGGCGTGGAAGACGGTACGGCAGGCCGTCATCGAGCGCATGATCACCGCCGCAGAAAGTCCCGAAGCGATCGAAATCAGACGGCGCAAACTCGAACGGCATCGGGGAGCGCATCCAGAGCGGGAAAGACAGCGCGCAGTACCACGGCGCCGCGCCCAGCCCGCTACCGTCCCGAGAGCAAAACGACGGACGCCATCCACTCCGAAGCGCGCGCGGATCGGGAAGCCTTCGAGAAGCACCTTACCCGCTTGACTCAGGAACAGAGCCGACTCACCGGCATCGTCGAACAGATCCACACCGCCCAGCCCCCGCGTACGAGCAGTCCGCCAAGCCGCGATCGGCGGACGCATCCCGATTCCGATCAGCCTTCGAGCGCCCGTACCCTGACCTCGCCGGATCGGCAACGTGCAACGCCGGCGCGATGTTCGACGAGCAAGGCACCGTCGCCGTCGACCCCGCGGGCCACTCCCTCCATCGACGCTCCCCCCGAAAGCACGCGCACCGCCCGGCCACGAAGCGCGTCACGTTCGCTCCACCGGGCCACGAAGGGTTCAAGGCCGTGGTCCCGATACTGCTCGCAGGCATCGAGGATCGCGTTGGCCGCCTGGGAGGCCAGCCAGCTTCGCGCCGGCATCCGGTCGAACTGCCGTGCGAAATCGGTCCACGGCTGATCGATCCGGGCGGAATCCGCCGGAACGAGATCGAGGTTGAAGCCGGCCCCGACCACGCACGCGACCGTTCCCGATCGGGAACGGCTCGCCTCGACGAGGATGCCCGCGAGCTTGCGGTCGCCGGCGACCAGGTCGTTCGGCCATTTGAGCATCACGGGCTCGAACCCGCCGGCGGCCAGCGCCTCGGCGAGTGCGACGCCGGCGGCCAGCGAGAGGCCGCTCAGCCCGTTCGATCGCGTGGTGAAGCGCCAGGAGACGGACAGCACGAGGCTTTGTCCCAAGCCGGAAATCCAGCCCCGCCCGTGGCGGCCCCGTCCCGCGGTCTGGATCTCCGCGGTGCAGAGCTCCGGCGCGGCGACCCCCGCGCGCAGGCGCTCGGCGAGGACCGCATTGGTGGAGTCGACTGCAAAGCGCAGGTGGACCGCCTCGGGCCGCAACCGCGGCACCGCGCGCAGGATCCGTCCGGCATCGAGCAGATCCACCGGCCGCGGCAGGGCCACCGCTTCCGGCTCGACGATCAGCGCGACCCCCAGGCGCGAGAGCCGTTCGAGCGCCCGGTCGAGGGCCGCTCCGTCGATCCCGCACTCACGCGCGAGCCCGACGCGGTCCCGGGGTCGTCCGTCGGCCAGAGCCCGGACGACGAGTGCAGGCGCGCGCCGTCCTTCGGTCATCCGGGTCGCTCCGGCCGGACCCATGCCGCACCACAATCGGGCATCGAAGGCCCGCGGGAGTGTTCTCTCATCCGAGTATCGCCTCGCTCGGCGCGAGCCAGCGCACCGCCGGATGCTGCCGCGTCCGTTCGATGAATCGGGCGATGAACGTCCAGGTCGACTCCTCGTGCACGGCGTGGTGGGTCAGGAGCCCGGTCGGCTCGGCCGGGTCCACCGATCGCGCCCGGCGCGCCGCGAGGTGGGCGACCACCGCGGCGATCGCTCGATCGCATCCAACGAACCCCCGCCCCCCGCGCCAGTCCACGACGTCGACGTGGCAGTTCGTCTGCCCGAGACCCGGCGCCGGCTTGGCCGCGGGGCGGGGACCGAACGTCGACAGGCCGCGGAACCCCACGGGCGGCAGGGCCGGGATCAGGGCCGGATCGATCCGGTTCCAGGGAGGGACGAGCACCGGCAGGGTCCGGCCGCGGGCAAGCCCGCGCAACGTCTCGCGGCCCCGCGACAGCTCCGCCATGACCACTCCGGCCGCGCGGCGGCGCCCGAGCTCCGATTTCTTCTCGCCGTCCGCCGCATGGTTGCGATGCGCCCATCCGTGCTGCAGCACCTCGACGCGCGCGGACTCGATCCACATCGCGAGGGCGCCGGACGCCAGGGCCGGGATCACCGCGAGCCCCACCGTCACTGTGTGCTCGCGCGCGATGCCCGCGAGCCGGTCGAGGGCCGGACCCGGCTCCGCGGCGTCATCGTCCCGCCACCACATCGAGGCGATCCGGCCTTCGCCGCGCCACGCATCGAGCTCATTGGAAAGATCGGACCAGTGCATTGGTTGGTCGAACCGACGGGCGGCGACCGCGTGAGCGGTCGCCGCTCACATGGTCGAGTTGTGTCCGCCGGAGGATTCAGGACGGCACCTCCCCGATATCGAATTGCCGCAGGAACCCCAAGCAACCATGGACCATCGGGCGCAGGTGGCTGATCCAGTCTATGCAGTGCTGACTGATCGCGCGTAGAATTCGGTCGCCCATGACGTAGGAGGCTACTCCATGAGCGTCAGCGAGCAAACCCGGAACGAGGTATGGCAAGGCTTCCTGGATGCCGCGCGGTTGGGGCAATACTACGCCACGCTCTCCAACCGGCACCGGCGCAACCACCAGCGACTTCGGTTCGCGTTGCTGGTTGCGGCGGCTGGAGGCATCTCCGCCTTCCTGAATCTGCTTCCCGAAGATTTTCGGTGGGTTACGGAAATTGCCAGCGCTCTGATAGCGGTGCTCGTAATTTGGGATCTGGTGTCGGATGACGCGAAGAAGGCCGCCATCCTGCATACGATCAGCGTCGAATGTGGCGATTTGGAGAATCAGTGGCGTGATTTGTGGAGCGCTGTCGACCAGGAAGACTCGAACGACGCCGAGATACGGAACCGGATCCGAAAGCTCGCGGACAGGACGCTGAGGGTGACTGGGCGGGCTGGCGATTCCGATATTCGGGAAGACCCGCGGTTGAACAGGAAAAGCGCGGAGATTGCGTACAAGGTGATGACCGATCGATATGCATCCTGAAGGAGATCGCAATGCCAAGAAGGGGTTCTGCCGGTCGCCCACCGAGACCACCCGATCCGCCACCTCCTCCACCTCCCCCACGTCCGGCGCCGTCTCCGCCGAAACCGAAGTAAGGACACACGAAATCGTAATGCCCATGCCCGCCGCATTTCAGCGTCGGGACGAATCGGCAACGTCACGGGCGATTTCGATGATGGCATCGGCGCTCTCCGCGGCGCCGTCGAGCCGGATGCGTGCCCGGCCTGCGTCCGGCGCGGGTGCGGCGCGGATCGCTTCCAGCAGGGTGTCGGGGGTCAGGCGATCCTCCTCGACCACCCGCGCGAACCCCGCTTCGGCGAGGGTCCGGGCGCGGATCGACTGCTCACGCTCGCCCCCGGCGGAGAACGGCACGAGCACCGCCGGCGTGCCGGCGGCCAGGAGGTCGGTGACGGTGTTGTAGCCGGCCTGGGAGACGGAGACCCGCGCCCGCGAGAGAAGCGATCCGAAGTCCGCGCGGTTCGGCTCCACGACCACGTTCGCCGCCGCGGCCCGGCGCCAGCCGGCGAAGGCGTCTTCGCCGGCGTTCGGCCCGGCGAGGATCCGCCACCGGAGACGAGAGTCGAGACACGCCGCGGCGAGGGCGGCGTCCACGAGGCGGTGCGCGACCACCCCGCCGCCGGCGGAAACGACGATCTCGCCCTCCCCCACCCCGGGCGGCGCGGCCGGCCCCCTCTCCCCTGCCGTGACGTACCCCGTATACCGGATGCGCGTCCGGATCCGCTCCGTCTCGGGGAAGCTCGCATCGAACGGGACGAAGGCGGGATCACCGTGCACGAGCACCACGTCAAAGGATTCCAGTACACGGTTCGCCGCCGCCCGCGCCCTGACCGGGCTCGACGGCGGCTGGAGCACGTCGCGGATGGAGCTGACCCGCCGGCACCCCGCGGCCCGGGCGCGCTCGACCAACGGTTCCAGCTCGAAGCGCAGCAGCCGGCGGCCGAACGGCCAGGTCTCGGTGACGAGCACGTGCGGCGCGTGCTCCTCGAACGCGGCGAGCAGCAGATCCCGGCGCACGGCCCGCCAGGCGTCGTCGACCTCGCACCCGCCCGCATCCACCAAGGCGCGGTAGCCGGCATCCGCGACCCGGACGGCGGGAAGCGCGACGACGCGCACCCGACCGGGCCAGCCGGGCGCGAGACCCGGGATCTCCGCCCCGCCGGTCACGTACACGACGTCCGCCCCTCTCCCGGCGAGGGCCAGCGCGATGGCGGCGGCCCGGCGCTGGTGGCCGATCCCCATCAGGTGCTGGACCCAGCACATCACCCTGGGCGCGGCGGCCGGGGCGGTCACGGGAGAGCAACCACGCGGCGCTCTCCGCCGCTATCCATCGCATTCGAGCCGGATGTTCGGCTCGTCGAGGGTGAACGCGCCGGTGGCCGGGTCGAACCGGAAGCGGTGCGCGCGGGTCCAGTCGAGGCGCACCGGGGACTTGCCGGTGAGGTCCCATCCGCGGGCGAGCCCCATCAATGCCTTGATGACCCCCTTGTGGGTGATCGCGACCACGTGCGGCGACGAGCGGGCGGCGTCCCGGGCCACTCTGCCCGCCGGGCTGCGATGGGTCCGCGCGGCACCGGGCGGCGACCCGGCGGCGACGCTCCGGGCCCAGTCGAGGAGCCGGACCTGCACCTCGCGCGGGCTCTCTCCTCCCGGCGGCCGGAAATCCGGTCCCCTCGCCTCGTTGCGCGCGACCGCGCCGGGGTCCGCCGTAGCGAGCGCGGCGCGCGTCATTCCCTCCCACTCACCCCAGTCCATCTCCATGAGGCGGCGGTCGAGCACCGGCGCATCGAGCCCGAGGAGCGCCGCGGTCTCCACCGCGCGGGCGAGCGGGCTCGAATGCACCCGGTACGATCCGAACCGCTCCGGAAGCCGGCGCCGGGCCAGCGCCCGGCGCCCGTCCTCGCTCAGCGGCACGTCCACATGGCCCTGGATGCGCCCCGCCGCGTTCCACGTCGTCGGTGCATGGCGGATGGCCACCACATCGATCGGCCCGGACTGTTCGATCGGCTCGGGCGATCGGGGGACCGCCGCTCGGGATGCGCGAACGGCATTCACTCCTGTTCCGCGGGTGGACGACCTGATCATTGCGCTCGAATCCCGGACAAGGCGTCGAAGAGACCCGGGATCTCCCGGTTCAGGGTCTGCCGTATCAAGGGGATGGACGAGCAGTGCCCGATGCTGAAGGCCGATTCGGGATCTCCCGGCTTGACGTGTTCCGGGGAGATCCCGTGGACGGCGCCTGGATCGTCTATGCCGAGGAACACGACGCCGCCTTCGGCATTCGTGAACGCAACCCGCTCACCAGCAAGCTCCTCGGTGCCGGGGGAGACTACGCCTCGATTCCCGAAGCGCACTTCCTCGCACTCGGCACGGCCGTCTTCTCCGGCTCGGAATTGATCCAGTATCCGATCTCTGCTCCCGAACATCGTTCTGTTCACCGACGAAGGATGTTCAGCCTTCCGGGCCAGCACGGACGACCGGCTTGGCATCCGCGCTTCGGGTCATGGCCACATCTTCCATCATCCCGGCGCCCTGCGCATCGGCTCCCCACCCCGACATCGAGCCGGGGCCGCGGGCCGTCCACCGCAAGAATGTCGTGGATACCGCTCGGTTTCATCATCTCGAACCTTCATGCCGGCGGCGTCTACGCCGCAGGGGGCCGCATCGTGTCGCACTCCGGATCGGGCGGGTAAACGCTCGGCGCGATTCCGATTGATTGCTGCTCTGCGGTCGCTGCGGGCGTTTCGCGAAGACTATCCCGAGGTGGAGATCGCGATGCTCCATCGAGGCCGGGAACGGTTGCGGACCGACGGCATCCGGTGCCTGCCGGCTCCGGATTTCCTGCGCCGGATCGGGGTATTTTGGCCAGCGTGCGCATTCCGGTGGAGTCGATCGCCCATTCCGGGTTGAAGTCGATCACCGAATCCGCGCAGTGGATGCCGGACTCAAGCAAATCACCCTCCGGGATTCCCGGGGCGGTTCACCATCGACGAAGTGCTGCAGAAAACGGGTACGCTCCTGGCAAGAGACGAGTCATACCCAAGGCTCGCTCAGAGGCCGAGCCTCGCCCTGATCATCCGCCACAGCAGCGCGAGGCCACTCGCGCTCTTGCCGTTGCGCACTTCTTTCCCGGAGAGCAGCCGCTCGCAATTGCGTACGAATTCGGTGAGCACCACGTCGGCGAAGCTCTCGACGAGATCACCACGGTTGAACTGCGCCAGACCGCCCTGGACGCGGAAGCGGATCGCGAGATCGACGCGGGTGCGGGGCCGCGGATCGGGTATGCCTTCTTCGCCGGACATCGCATAGCGCAGCTCCGCTTCGAGGGTGGCTTGACCGCGGGGGTCGATGCCGTGTCCGGAGATGACACCGGTGCGCCGTTCGGCGTCGGTTTCACGGGTCCCTTCGCCGTCGAAGGCGGCGGCGATGGGACCGAAGCGGATCGCGGCCCGGCCGGTGAAGCGGTCCGCGCCGGCCGATTCGACGCTCACCCCCGGGATGCAGCGCGCGACCCGGGGCAGATCCTCGAACAGCGCCCACAGCGCATCGACGGGCTGCTCCACGGTGAATGCGCGTTCGAGCCGGGTCCAGCCGCCCGTCCGGGTTGCCGCACGGTCCGCGCCGGCTGCCGCGGGCGTGGCCGCGGCAGGCAGGTGGGCCGGATCGACCTCGAAGGGTTCGAAGGAAGCGGCGGATTCGGGGACTGCCGCGGCGCAAGGTGTGGTGGAGTCCCGAGCGGTCGTTTCTCCGGCATCCGCCACATCCGTGGCGGGATGGGCCGTATCGACTTCGGAGGCCGCAGTGTACGGCGCGGCGAGGTCGCGGTCGGTCGCCTCGCCGGCGCCGACTGCGCCGGCCCCGGAGGACTCGGAGGAAGCGGCGGGTGCCCCAAGGCATTCACGAGCCTCCGCCACGCCGTTCGCGTCCGCCGGTCCTTCCCCCCGGCGTTGCCGCGCGACCTCCCGCACCGCCGCGACGATCCCCATGTAGCCGGTGCACCGGCAGAGGTTGCCGTTCAGCTCGCGCCGGATCGCCGCATCGTCCACCGGCGCGAGACGGGTGACGACATCCCACGCCGTGATCAGCATCCCCGGCGTGCAGAAGCCGCATTGCAGGGCGTGATGCCGAACGAACGCATCGCGTAGCGCCTCCCCGACCGGATCGCCTCCCAAGCCTTCGACGGTGACCACGTCGGCGCCCTCGCAGGCGTGTGCGTATGTGATGCAGGAGCGGATCGGACGCCCGTTCACGAGCACCGTGCACGCGCCGCACACCCCGTGCTCGCAGCCGAGATGGGTGCCGGTGAGGTGCAGGTGGTCGCGCAGCAGCTCGGCGAGCTGCGTCCGCGCCGCAACGGTGGCCTCGCACGGCTCGCGGTTGACGATGAGGTGGATCGTCTTCATGTCACGTCATGCGGCACGTTCTCGCGCTGGACGCATCCGACGCTCGAATGGAACCGATTGACGTCGGGAGCCCGCGATTGCGGGTTCCCGAACACAGGCACGGGGGCGGAGTGTCACGTCAACGAGACGGCGGATCGACGGAAGTCGATGCGCAATACGTGAGCGCGCATGTAATCCAGACCCAGAAGGCCGTACGATGCTTCCCCACGGACCGAACAACTCGGATCGAACGACAACGAGACCCTGGCCGGGATCGAACGGATACGTCACAAGATGATCGCCGTATCTTCGGGAATCCGGCCCGTATACATGACGGCAGATCGCGTGGGGCGGAGCGAAATCGCTTTTCGGTACACCTCATGGCGATCCTTGCTGTGGTGAAGCACCTTTCCGCCCCGGACGTTGAGGGCTCGGTCCGTATCGGGATCTCCTGTGAGAACCCATTCGGAACGGAATCCGGACTTCATTTGCGACAACGTCATTTCTTCCGTTGTGAACGGGGGTTGCTTCTCGCTCGAATCCTCGATTCCCGGATCGCAACTCGTGTCCATATTTTGAATCAACTCGGCGTGCGGTCCCCATTTGCGGACAAATTGCATCAGGCGTTCTTTCATATCAAGTGCAGGGTTGACGATAAAGAACGTCCGGTTGCTCCGAGCTCCGGCTCCGTGCCAGTACAGTGCAAGCGTATCCGAGCCAAGCCGCTCCATCCAGGATTCGATTTCCTTCAATTGTCCACCCTTGCGGCGTGTATTGTGGTGGTAGATGATCGCAGTCCGGCCCTCGGCCAGGGTTTTTGCTTCGTGCAGGGGGAGTCTTTTCCAACATTTCATCGTGCCTGGCCGGAATTCATCGTCCTTGCAAAGCCCGTTGTCGGGATCGGCGAACACCACGTCACAGTCCCGTAGTGCATCTTGTACTCTTTCAAACCAGAGCGAACGCCAAGCGTATCGTTGTTTGTATTTACCAGGCATCGAATCTCGTGCAGACAGGATCTCATTCGAGAACTTTGCCTCTATCAAAATTCCGGATGCTTCGACGGCATCGACACTACGTCTGACTTCCACGATCCGCTTGAGGGTGTCGAACAGCTCCGGGTCACGGCTTCTCCAGCAGTCGGGGCTCTTCAAGTATTCGATATGACGCCCATCACCGGTGTTGCTCTCATCGGGGAACAAGTACCAGGCGACACCGAGCCGTCGGCCTTCGGCCAATGCGCGAAGCAGCCCATACTTCACATAGTCTCCAATGTCTCCCGCATAGCGATTTTGCATGATTTCGGCCCGTTTTCGGGATGTGCGCGAGGAGAATTAGACGCTGCCGGCGGCAAACCGGTCAAGCACGCCGGGGTTTGGCGGGGCCGCCCCGGAGAATGACTTCATCGGGCCATCGTCCGCTCCTCATTGCGCCGCCAGCGCGCGGCCGATGGCGCGGCCCACCGTGACCGCCGCCATGTGCAGCTTCACCGGGTCGTGTTCGTTCGCGACGGCGGCGATTTCGGCGCGGATCGCGCCAAGCTCGGGCGGCATTGCGTTGGCGGCGAGCGATCGCGTCGTGTCCGCCAGCACCACCGGCTTCGGGCCGACGGCGCCGGTGACGACGCGGCAACAGCGCCGCTCGGGGTCGATCAGCACCGCGCCCACCGCCTCTGCGAACTCCCCGGCCTTGCGGCAGAGCTTGCAGAAGCCGAAGCGCGCCCGCCGGCGCGCGGGATCTCGACGTGGGTGACGATCTCCCCCGGAGCAAGGTCGGTCGTATAAGCCGCGCGGATGAAGTCCGTCACCGGCAGGGCGCGGGTTCCCGCGGCGCCGCGGATGTGCACCCGCGCGCCCGCGCACAGCAGGAAGCTCGGCCAGTCCGCCGAGGGGTCGGCATGGGCGACGCTGCCGCCGATGGTGCCCCGGTTGCGCACCGCGCGACAGGCGATGCCGGCGGCGACCTCGCGCATCGCGCGTTCGATAACGTCCGAGACGGGCCGGTCTTCGATCTCGGCATGGGTGACCGTCGCGCCGACGGTCATGCGCTCGCGTGCCGGCTCGACCGTTCGCAACGCCGCCACCGACGAGACGTCGACGAGCACGTGGGGGCGGACCAGGCGCAGGTTCAGCATCGGCCCCAGCGACTGCCCGCCGCCGAGGAGCTTCGCGCCCTCACCTGCCGCGTTCAGATGCTCCAGGGCGTCGTCGAGGCCGGTGGCCCGGTGGTGCGCGAAATCGACGGGCTTCACGGCGACCGTCTCCGGCCATCTTCAGCGCCGCAAAGATCGCCGGCGCCCGCTGCACCTCGTCCAGGATGACGTGCTCGGGCAGGTCGGCAACGAAGCCGGCGGGATCGGTTGCCGCCGCTTCCCGCACCACGTCGTCGTCGAAGCTGATGTAGACGTACCCTCTTGGCTCCCCTGTCATGCGCGCCAGCGTGGTCTTGCCGCATTGACGCGGGCCGTGGATGAGCACCACGGGCGAGTCCTGCAACGCCTCGACGAGGTGCGGCGCCGCGTGACGGGGATAGAGATCGGCCTCGGCCATCGTCTGATCGTAACCTCAGGCATCGGCTGATTGAAAGGTCACGTATCGGCTGATTGAAAGGTCATATGTCGGCTGATTGAAAGGTCAGCCCGGTGCGAGCACCCGATCCCGACCGGTCCCCGTCATGGGAAGGCGCATACGCCGCCAGCGCGCGATCGATGGCGCGGCGCACCGCGACCGCCGCCATGTGCAGCTTCACCGGGTCGTGTTCGTTCGCGACGGCGGCGATTTCGGCGCGGATCGCGTCGGGCTCGGGTGGCATTGCGGTGGCCGCTAGCGTTCGCGTCGTGTCCGCCAGCACCACCGGCTTCGGGCCGACGGCGCCGGTGACGACGCGGCAACAGCGCCGTTCGGGGTCGATCAGCACCGCGCCCACCGCCTCTGCGAACTCCCCGGCCTTGCGACAGAGCTTGCAGAAGCCGAAGCGCGCCCGCCCGCCGGCGCGCGGGATCTCGACGTGGGTGACGATCTCCCCCGGAGCAAGGTCGGTCGTATAAGCCGCGCGGATGAAGCCCGGCATCGGTACGTCGCGGGCTCCCGCGGCGCCGCGAACGTGCGCCCGCGCGCCCGCGCACACCAGGAAGATCGGCCAGTCCGCCGAGGGGTCGGCATGGGCGACGCTGCCGCCGATGGTGCCCCGGTTGCGCACCGCGCGGCAGGCGATGCCGGCCGCGACCTCGCGCATCGCGCGTTCGATAACGTCCGAGACGGGCCGGTCTTCGATCTCGGCGTGGGTGACCGCGGCGCCGACGGTTACGCGCTCGCGTGCCGGCTCGACCGTTCGCAACGCCGCCACCGACGAGACGTCGACGAGCACGCGGGGGCGGGCCAGGCGCAGGTTCAGCATCGGCCCCAGCGACTGCCCGCCGCCGAGGAGCTTCGCGCCCTCACCTGCCGCGTTCAGATGCTCCAGGGCGTCGTCGAGGCCGGTGGCCCGGTGGTACGTGAAATCGACGGGCTTCACGGCGACCGCCTCCGGCCATCCTCGTTCGGTCCCGATGCCTTCGCCGCGAGGATCGCGGCCAGAATCCGCCGAGGGGTGGCCGGGATCTCGTTGATCTCCACGTTCAGGGGGCTCAGCGCATCGTTGATCGCGTTGACCACCGCGCCGGCGGGGGCGATGGCCGCGCCTTCCCCGATCCCCTTGATGCCGTGGCGGGTATAGGGCGAGAGCGACTCCGTGTGCTCGATCCGCATCGCCGGCAGCTCCGCCGGCCCCGGCACCACGTAGTCCGCGAAGGTCGAGGTCAGCGGCTGGCCGTTCTCGTCGTAGAGGCTTTCCTCGAACAGCGCGGTGCCGATGCCCTGCGCGGCGCCGCCGTACGACTGACCTTCGAGGATCATCGGGTTGACCCGCCGCCCGCAGTCCTCGAACAGCACGTAGTCGAGGATCTCCACCGAGCCGATGGCCGGGTCCACCGCGACCACCGCCGCGTGCGTCGCGTAGGTGAAGACGCCGGTGTCCACCTCGGGCTTGTAGCCCTCGGTGACTTCGAGCCCTTGGGTGTCGACGTCGTCGGGAAGCTGGTCGGGGCGCAGGTACCAGGCGCGGGCCACGTCCTCGAAGGAGACGCTCGCCCCACCGGCGGCGTTCGCCTGCCCGCCGGCGAGGGATACCCGGTCGGCGCCGGTCTGGAGCAGGTGCGCCGCGTGTTTCCTGATGCGCCCGGCCAGCGATTCCGCCGCCTTCGACACCGCGCCGCCGGCCATCACCATGCCCCTGGAGGCGTAGGCGCCGGTGGAGTAGGGGGTCTCGCCGGTATCGCCCATCGTCACCCGGATGCGGTCGACGCCGATGCCGAGCTGCTCGCTCGCGATCTGGGCGAGCGTCGTCTCCAGCCCCTGGCCGAAGGAGTGGTTGCCCGAGCGCACCTCCACCATGCCGCTGGGCGCGAGCTTCACCGTCGCCTGCTCGTAGCCGGGCACCAGCGGCAGGCCCCAGGCGCCGAAGACCCTGGTGCCGTGGGCGGTCTGCTCGGTGAAGGTCGAGAAGCCGACCCCGATGAGCCGGCCGTCCGGCCCGGGCGAGCCCTGGCGGGCGCTCATGGCGTCGACCCGCCTCGAATCCCGTGCGGGCCGTTCGGCATGGTCCTGGCGTGCGTGCGCGGTATCGAGTCGAGCCGCCGGGTCGGGAAGCGGTCGGGACCGACTCCGGCACGCAGGCGCGGCATCGAGCCGATCCGCCCCCCCGGGAGGCGGCAGGGATCGCCCCTGCCGCGCGCGCACGGCGTCGAGATCGATCATGCGCCGCGCCCCGGCCACACTGGCCGGGTAGTCGCCGCTGTCGTAGTGCTTCCCGGTGACGTTGGTGTAGGGCATCGCGCCCGCCGGCACCAGGTTCTCCGCCCGCACGTCCGCCGGCTCGCGCCCGACCGCCCGCGCGACCGCGTCGATGGTGAGCTCCATCGCGAAGCACACCCCGGGACGCGCGACGCCGCGATACGGCGTGAAGCCGGGTTTGTTGGTCGCGACCGAGAACGTCTTGCAGCGGTAGACGTCGAGGGCGTAGGGCCCCGGCAGGTTGCCGCCGGCCTGCGCGGCTTCGAGGCAGGCGGTGAACGGCCACACCGAGTACGCGCCCACGTCCACCGTGATCTCCGCGTCCACCGCCAGCAGCCGCCCGCGTCCGTCGGCGCAGGCGGTGAGCCGGTAATGGTGCTGGCGGGTGTTGGCGCCCGCGGTCAGGTGCTCACGCCGATCCTCGACCCAGCGCAACGGCCGGCCGGTGCGCATCGCCGCCCACGACACCGAGATTTCCTCCGGTTGCAGCACGCACTTGTAGCCGAAGCCACCGCCCACGTCGGGCGCGATCACCCGCACGTCCGCCTGGTCGAGCCCCAGGAACTGCGAGAGCCCGGTGCGGATGAGATGCGGCACCTGGGTGGAGGTGTAGACGACGAGCTGTCCCTTGCGCTCGTCGTGCCGGGCGAGCACGGCCTTGCCCTCCATCGGCGCCATGCACTGGCGGGCGGTGCGGTACTCGCGCTCGACGACGACCGCGGCGCGCTCCTTCACCGACTCGACGTCGCCGTCCACGAAGGTGGTGAGGAAGAGGTTGTCGTCCCACTCGTCATGCACGCGGGGAGCGCCGGGCCGGCGGGCGGCAAGGCTGTCGATCACCGCGGGCAGCGCTTCCAGATCGAGGATTACTTCCTCGGCGATGTCCTCGGCCTCGGCCCGGGTGGGGGCGATGCACAGGGCCACGCACTCCCCGGCGAAGCGCACCTTGCCGCGGGCGAGCGGCGGGTAGTCGGAGGGCTTGTAGGTGGGGAGGCTCGATTCGGCCCGGATGGGTCGCACCCCTTCCATGTCCCGCGCGGTGAACACGCGGCCCGCGTGGCGCTCGGGGACGGTGATCGACCGGATGCGGGCGTGCGCCAGCGGGCTGCGCACGAACGCGACCTCCCACAGCCGGGGGAAGGAGAGGTCGCCCACGAACCGGGCCTTGCCGGCCAGATGCCGGGCGTCCTCCTTGCGGGGGACACGAGCCCCGATCCCCGTGGACATGTGTGCTCTCCTGTCCTTCGGCACGCCGGTATTCTGCCGTGCCCGCCGTAGCCGAGGCTACCGGTCGCGCCGAAAGCCACGGGGCCGCGAGGATCAGCCGATACGCATCCCCATGCTCACGCGTTCCTCGACCTCGAAGCCGAGCGATTCGTAGAACCCGACGACGGCCGTGTTGGTGGCCCGCACTTGAAGATTGACCTTGACGCAGCCCATCGATCGCAGCGCGTCGAGGGCGTGGCGGACGAGAGCGGTGCCGATGCCGCACCGGCGGTGCCCGGGCGAGACGGCGACCGCGTAGAGCCAACCTCGGTGGCCGTCGTACCCCGCCATCGCGGTGCCAAGGAGGGTATCCGTGTCTGCCGCCACGAACAGGAGGCCGTCGTTCGCCGCGAGCTTGGCGTCGAGCATCCGCGGCGGTGCGTTGTGCGGGGGATCGTCGGGGAACACCCGCTCCCACAGCGCGATCACGCCGGCGCGGTCGTCGTCAACAAAGGGTCGGATACGCAAGCGATCCGGAAGGGCAGGCTGTTGCCCCAGGCTCGATCGAGGGTGTGGCATGGCTTCGCATGACGGAGACGATACGGTCAGAAGTCAGAAGAAGTCGGCCGGCAGCCGGAATCGTCTGCGGATGGCCGCGAGGTGGCCTTTCCGAATATCGTCGCCTTCGCCATGGCACTTCAGAGGACAGGGTTCCGGGCGGCCATCGACGTCCGGATGGTACAGCATTCGTTCGCTGCCTTTCGCCCGGTTCTTGTACACCTCGAACCTGAAGTCATGCTTGCGCAGTTTCCCGACGAGTTCGCGATACGAATATGTCTTAGCCATCGAACGTCGAGAAATTGTTCTTTTGGGCAGCGATCGCGTGTGCGGGGGGAATCGGCATCCCCGCGACAGCATACTCGCCCGGCGCCGCGGAACCGCCCTTGGCGAGCGTCATGATGCGATCGTTCCGGACTTGGGCGAACAGCGAGAAATACACGGGATCGGTGGGATGAAAAATCATGTCTGTCTGGTCCTTGAAGTGGGCGAAGCCGATCTGCATCGTCATGCTTTCATGCAGATCGTCCAGTGCCTCTTCGAAGGTTTGTCCGTAGCCGCGCAGATCCATTTCCAGGGCCAGTGCGCACCACTCGCCGTCCTCGTGGAATCCGAGGACGCTCACGGTCACATCGCATACGTTGGTCATCCGCTACTCCTTCAATTCCCGGCCGTCATGTTCTCGTTGGCCGTGTCGATGTCCGGTTGGTTCTCCGCGCACGCCTCGATGCATGGGTAAGAATGATACAACCCTCCTCGATGGGCGTCGCGATCGTCCGTGGCCTCGCGTCCTTCCGCGAGTCGGCGTGGCGCTCGGCGGGGTATGCTTGCGGGCGCTGGCCGGTAGGAGCGGCTTGGTGTATCGGGATACGGCCCTGGACGACGAGGAGGCGGTCATGAATGGATCGAAGCGCAGGCATGTACTGACCGACAATGGCCAGGGAGTGACCGGCGCGGTGCGCGCGCTGCGGGCCAGCGACCTCGGGCCGGTCGAGCTGGTCGAGGAATGCCTGAAGCGGATCCAGGCGTCGGAGCCCGAGGTCGAGGCATGGGTCGAGATCGACGCGGAGAACGCGAAGCGCACCGCGGCTCGGCAGGCCGCCCTTTCGCGCGAGGAGGCGCGGGGGCTGCCGCTGCTCGGAATCCCCATCGGGGTCAAGGACATCATCGACGTCGCCGGGCTGCCGACGCGGGCCGGGTCTGCCTTGCGCGCCGGCCATCGTGCGGAATGCGACGCCCCGATCGTGAAGATCCTCCGCGACCTCGGTGCGATCATCCTCGGCAAGACCGAGACCACCCAGTTCGCGTGCCAGGATCCGGCACGCACCCGCAATCCCTGGAACCTCGAACGCTCTCCCGGCGGGTCGAGCGCGGGCAGCGCGGCGGCGGTCGCGAGCGGGTGTGCCTGGCCGCGCTCGGCACCCAGACCGGCGGGTCGATCACGCGCCCCGCGAGCTTCTGCGGGGTCGCGAGCTTCAAGGGCGCATGGGGCGCGTGGCCGCTCGAAGGCATCGTGCCGGTGAGCGCGCATCTCGACCATGTCGGCCCGACGGCGCGCTCGGTCGCGGATCTCGCGCTGCTGTGGACACTCGTCGAGAGGCGCCTGCGGCCGGAGCGGGCCGCGGATCTCGCGCGCCGGAGCGAGGCGATCGTCGCTGGCGAATGGCGACCGCAGGTGCGGTCGCTTGGCGATTCCACTACACGGAATCGCGGGTGCCCCGACCAACGCCGTGAACGGACGGGGAACAGTTTTGTTCAATGCCATGGATGGGCGCCGCCGCGCCTCGCGGTCATCGAGGAGTATTTCTTCGAGGAGAGCGAAGCCTCCGCCCTCGATGCGTTCAAGGCGTGCATCGCACGCCTGGAGGAGGCGGGGGCGGCGATCGAGCGTATCGCGCTACCCGCCAGCTTTGCCGGCATGCCCGCGAGCCACCGCATGGTGATGGCAGTCGAAGCGGCGCGAGTGCACCGCGAGGATTTCGCGGCCCGGCCTGAGACCTACCGTCCGGGGATCACGCGGCTCATCGAGGAGGGGCTGTCGGCCTCCGCCGTCGATTACCACGCCGCGCGGGTGCAGCAGCAGCGCTTCGCGGCGGATCTAGCCGCCGCTCTCGATGCGTCGGCCGCGCCGGTGGAGCAGGCGGCACCAGCGGGGCTGGCGGGACCGGTCATCGCCTTGTCCCCGGCGACGGTATCGAGCGCGCCGTCGCTCGCCGAGCAGAGCACCGGGAACCCGCGGTTCAACTCGGTCTGGTCGTTCAGCGGGCTGCCGACATGCGGAGTGCCGGCCTGCCTCGACGAGGACGGGCTGCCGCTGGGCCTGCAACTCGGCGCGGCTCGCGAATCCCTCGCGCTGTTCCAGGCTGCGGCCTGGTGCGAGGCGGTTCTGGACTTTCCCGGCGAGATCTGATCGGCCCCCGGGCCACCTTGGTCTGTGCTCATGGACAAAGAGATAATCCATGCCCACCATATTCAGGCAGGGGCCTTACCGGTTCTTCTTTTACTCAAGCGACCGTGACGAGCCGATGCATGTGCATGTAGAGCGAGACGACAGTATTGCGAAGTTCTGGCTTGATCCGGTCCGGCTTCAGATGAGCAGGGGATTTCGCCAACCGGAAGTCGTCCGTATTGCCAGGATTGTGGAAGGGCGTCGCACAGAAATCGTGGAGGCATGGAATGAATACTTCGGTCGTTGAGATGGAAACCCCGGATGCGATCAACGTCAGGATGTCAGAGGATACCTTGAGCGTCGAATTGAGTGACGGCAGGACGATCTCGGTTCCCGTTGACCGGTACCCCAGGCTTGCTCATGCAACGGAGGAAGAGAGGGCCAATTGGAGAATCATCGCAACGGGGCATGGAATTCACTGGGAAGACATCGACGAAGACATCAGCGTCGAGGGCCTTCTGGCGGGCAGTCCCTCCGGAGAGAGCCGGTCTTCCCTGAAGGAATGGCTTGATAACAGATAATTTGCACATGAAAGCCGATTCTCCGGGCCGACGTTCAGTCGGCCGCCTCGGGATGGCAGTCCCGCGATTCCGGCGCTCGGGCCATGTCGCCCGGCCTCCGGATGACGTCGGCCGGTGTCCGGTAGCGCGCGAAGGGGAGCACGATCACCTTCGCATCCGGCCCGGCAGGACAAGTGAAGCAACTCTCTGATCCGGGTAGACAGCCACGCACGGCCTGCGCAAAATCTTCATGTACTTCAGCCAATACCTCGAACTGTCCCGATAGAACCCATTCAACCACCTTGCGATGTTCGTTGAAGCGAGAAACAGACTCGTCGATTGGCTGCGCCGGCAGCTCGTCGGCCCTCCCGGCGACGACATCCTTCGAATGTCGCCGCTCGAGAGGTATCCGACAGGTGTGCTGCATCCCGTTGAACTCGGCACTTCCGGCATGGATCCCGCACTCGGGGACGAGGCGACGGAAACCGATCCCATGTTGCTCGCAGATGAGGACGATGAAGTCCTCCAGGACGGCGAGGGGGAAGGCAGGACGCTGGCGCAACCGGCGCGCCGCAGGCGGTACGTGCCGCCGTCGTCGGTGGGTTTCTCCTTCTGTGTCAGAGGTGCCGCATGCCTCACCATCACAGCATCGGCGACCGTCTACGAGCGCACCGGAGAAAGGGATGAGAAGGGGCGGTTTCGTTCCCAGGAATACGAACGAACGAAACTTGAAAGCCATTCCCTTGCCTGGTCGGCGTCCGACTCGCTGACAGATCCGTTCTGGCAGGGCCGCGGCGGCATCGACGTTCGCGCACGTCCACATCGGGATGGTGCCATTCTCACCGTCACCCTGTTCAACAGGAACCGGTTGGACGCAGGCGCCCCCGGATGGCAGAGGACCCAGGATCGGGTGGAGAAGGCGCTGTTCGAAGTCGAGCTCGAATGCATCATCGAGGCTGGCGAGCTGGTCGGGTATCCACGTGTCGACCCGAGTCTGCTCTCCGAAGAAGAGCAGGAACTCGAACTTCAGTACAAGGATCGGCACATCTACGCGATTGGCCACGGAGCCGCGGTCGAATGGCTGGTGGAACCGGGCCGTACCGTGCAGATCCGCTCCGATTTCATGCCGGCGGTCGAAACCCCGCCGATGAAGATGGTCGATACCGGCATCGGCAAAGTCCTGGAGCTGGCGCGGCTCGCCGATGCGCCACCGTACGACGAGCTTGAGCAATTCGTCGAACGGTACGCGGACTGGGTCGAAGGCCAGCATCATCTCGCCGGCGACGTCCGGGACGTCAAGGAACGAGCCGCGGCGAAGCGCATCTGTGACAGGATGACGACGGCCTTGGAGCGTATGCGGCAGTGCGTCGAAATGCTACGTTCGGACCCACGGGCGGATGAATCCTTCCGATTGGCGAACCGGGCGATGTTCGATCAGATGCGCCAAGCCCGCCAAGTGGACGGAAAGGAGGCCGAAAGCGGCGAGTACCGTTGGCGGCCGTTCCAGTTGGCCTTCCTGTTGACTGTCATGGAATCGGCGATCCGGGAAGACAACGAGTTCCGGGACGTGCTGGACCTGATCTGGTTTCCGACCGGCGGCGGCAAGACGGAAGCCTACCTCGGCCTCATCGCATTCCTGATCGTCTGGCGGAGGTTGAAATACCCCGATACGGGCGGCGGTACCGTCGCCTTCATGCGTTATACGTTGCGCCTGTTGACCCGGCGTAAGCGCCCGGAGAAGTACGTAATTCCATAGCTGTGTGGCTCGTGCCACGGTGCACCCTCCAATGTCCTGTGGGAGGGTGACAGTGATGGCTCAGGCGAGAGCCCACTCAAGGGCGCGTCCCAAGGCGCGCGACCGATTCTGGCTCGACCATCTGCGCGCCTGTCGTGAACAACGACAGACGCTGAAAGCCTATGCACAGGAGCACGGGCTGTCGGTCAGCGCACTGTACAACGCGCACTCGACGCTCAAGCGCCGTGGTGTGCTTACCGAGCCGGCCCCGGCGGCGCCCACCTTCGTGCCGGTGCACCTGTCCACGGGCAGCGCCGCGTTTCGGGTGCATCTGCCCAACGGCGTCGTCGTCGAGGTCCCCGCCCACGCCGAGAACGCGGCCTGCGCCACGGTGCTCGATTGCGCGAGCCGGCTGTCATGATTCGTCCGCCCAACGAGGGCATCGACGTGTGGCTGTGCGTCGAGCCGGTCGACTTCAGGAAGCAGATGACAGGACTCGCCGCGCTGGTGCAGGACACCTTGGCGATGGACCCGTTCTCGACCCAGTTGTTCGTGTTCACCAATCGCCGGCGCACCCAGTGCCGGATTCTGTATTGGGAGCGGTGCGGATTCGTGCTGTGGCAAAAGCGCCTGGAACGTGCGCGCTTCGCCTGGCCGCGCCGCGCCGACGCGGTGGTCAGCCTCAGCGGGGCACAACTGAACTTCCTGCTCGACGGCTACGACCTGTGGCGCATGCGCCCGCATCAGCACTTGCACTACGCCTCAATGTACTGACGGTCATAAGGTGCACTGATCGCACCATAAGAACATCTGATCACGCGACGTGTCGCGAGTCATTATTCTATGGTTCATGAACACGCTCCCGGTCACCGCCCCGGTGTCGAACCTCGGGCAAGCGCTGCCCCACGATGTCGGCTCGCTGCACACGCTGGTGCGTCGCTACGAATCCGCACTCACCGAGCGCGACGCGGCCATCGCACAGCGCGATGCGAGGATCGAGCACCTGCAAGCGCAGGTGCGCCTGCTGCTTGCCCGGCACTTCGCGCCCTCGTCGGAGAAGCTCCCCGACGGGCAGCTCGGGCTGTTCAACGAGGCCGAGGCCAGCGCGGCGCAGGAGCCCGAGAGCCCCCCGGGCACCGAGGTCGCCGCCCATCGGCGCGCCACACCGAAGCGCGCCCCGTTGCCTGACGCCCTACCGCGTATCGACATCGAGCATCCGTTGGCGCACGACGAGCGGACCTGCCCGCACCACGGGGTCGAGCTGGAACGCTTCGGCGAGGTGGTGAGCGAGCAGCTCGACATCATCCCCGCCCAGGTGCGGGTGCTGCGCCATGTCCGTGGCAAGTATCGCTGCCCGCACTGCGAGGGGCATCTGCGCACCGCTGCGATGCCCGCGCAGCCGCTGCCCAGGAGCCTCGCCAGCCCCGGGCTGCTCGCCCACGTGGCCACCGCGAAGTACGCCGATGCGCTGCCACTGTATCGCCAGCACCAGCAACTGAAGCGCCTCGGGGTCGACCTCTCGCGCACCACGCTGGCGACATGGATGGTGCGCGCCGGCGCACTCGTGGTCCCTCTCATCAACCTGCTGCGCGATGAATTGCTCGACCGCCCCTACCTGCTGATGGACGAGACCACCGTGCAGGTGCTCAAAGAACCCGGCAAGGGCGCGCAATCGAAGTCCCAACTCTGGGCGCAGATGAGCGCCGGCCCCGAACCGCCCATCGTGCTGTTCGACTACGACCCCACCCGCGCCGGCGACGTCCCCAAACGCTTGCTTGCAGGGTTCACCGGCGCGCTGCACACCGACGGCTACAGCGGCTATGCCCCGGCGGTGCGCGAGCAGGGGCTGGTGCACCTGGCGTGCTGGGCCCATGCCCGGCGCGGGTTCACCGACACCCTCAAAAGCCTCGGCCTGAATCCGAACAAGCTGCCTCCGGCCCCACCCGCGAAGGCGCGCCGTGCCCTGAGCGTGCTGCACCGCATCCGCACCCTCTACGCCATCGAGCGCCGCATCCGCGACACCCCTCCCGACCAGCGCCACCGCGCCCGGCAGGCCGAGAGCGTCCCGGTGCTCAACGCCCTGCGCGCCTGGCTCGACGACACCCTGCCCAAGGTGCTGCCCTCCGGCCCCCTGGGCAAGGCCATGCGCTACCTCGACAACCAGTGGAACGCGCTGGTGCGCTTCTGTGACGACGGCCGCTACGGCATCGACACCAACCCCGTCGAGAACGCCATCCGCCCGTTCTGCCTCGGAAGACGCAACTGGCTCTTCGCCGATACCGTGCCCGGCGCCAACGCCAGCGCCCGGCTCTACTCGCTGATCGAAACCGCCAAGGCCAACGCACTCGAACCCTACGCCTACCTGCGCCACGTGTTCACCGAACTGCCCAAGGCGCAATCACTCGCCGAGGTCGAAGCCCTGCTGCCCACCCGGCTCGACTCCGATACCCTCACTCGACACCCGCTCCAAGGCCCCCTTATCAATCCGCGTCAATAGCGCCGTTCCCGGGGCGCTTACGACCCGGCAGCAGTTCGAGCGGGCTGTGCGCATGATCTGCGCATTGGAGCTGATCCGCCGGGAGAACCGGGAGAGATTGGGCGTCGAGCCCATAGATGCCGGTATCTGGGTGGGTGGTGCAAGCACCCCCAATACTTTTGAACAAGCGGGAAAATGCGTCGCCGACATTGCAGCGGGCCGTTCGTCGGCACGCCACGCCCTGCTGCTGGAAAGCTGCCCCTGGTGCCACGAACGATTCGATGTGGATGACACCAGCTATGACGCGACGGCGGACGGCTTCCACTTCCATTGCCGCAACGCCGACTGCGAGTTCGGTGCAGACAACGATCCGTTGCCCTGCAACGTGGTCGACGAAGCCCTCTACGAGAATCCGCCTTCCTTGCTGATCGCCACCATAGATAAATTCGCCCGTGTCGCCTGGGAAGAAAGGGCGGGCGCCTTCTTCGGTGCCTGTAGCCGCTCGCGACCGCCTGAACTGATCATTCAAGACGAACTGCACCTCATCACCGGACCGCTCGGTTCGGTTGCCGGGCTGTACGAAGCGGGTCTCGACACACTGCTCACGCAGCGCGGCGTGCAGCCCAAGTACATCGCGTCCACGGCCACCATCCGTATGGCCCGGGAACAGGTACGTTCCCTGTATGCCCGCGATTTGGCGGTTTTCCCGCCACCCGGCTTGTCCTGCGACGATACGTTCTTCGCTCGCACGGACAGGGAGCGTCCGGGTCGTCTCTACGTCGGCTATCTGGCGCCCATGCTCGATCAGCAGCACTGCCTGGCGCCCCTTGCCGCGGCGCTGTTGGCAGGTCCCGGTGCGATCTTCAGCGACGATGCGAATCGGGATGCGCTGCTCGAAGCCTGGTGGACCCTGGTGATCTACCACGGCAGCCTCAAGGGTGTCGGCAGCAGCCACAACGCTTTCTCGACGGACGTGCGAGACTTTGGCGCTTGGCTCGCCGGGGAGTTGGGACAATTGGGTGAAACCGATTCGAGCTCGCAACCGGAGACCCGCGGGCTCAACGGCGCGACCCTTGATCGATCCGGAAATGTGCAAGTCGCCCAGCTCACGGGCATGAGAAGCGCCGAGGAAAATGCAGGCACCTTCCAGCGGCTGGCTGTCCCTCGCAGGGACGCTGCCTGCCTGGACGCCGTCCTGGCGACTAACATGGTGTCGGTAGGGCTCGACGTCACCCGCTTGGCGCTGATGGTCGTCAACGGCCAGCCGCTGACGACCGCGGAGTACATTCAGGCATCCGGCCGGGTGGGCCGGGGCCAAGTTCCGGGTCTGGTCATGGTCAACTACCACAGGCTTCAGGCCCGCAGCCTCTCCCATTACGAGAGCTTTCGCCCGTACCACGAGTCCTTCTACCGCTTCGTGGAGCCGAGCAGCGTGACGCCGTTTACTCGTCAAGTGCGATCCCGTGCCCTGCATGCCGCCCTGGTGATTGCCTTGCGGCATACGTGCGGCCATTTGCGGGACAACAAATCGGCCGGCCAATTCGACCGGAGCAATTCGGAAGTGCAGGCGGTGGTCGGCAAATTGAAACATCGCTGCGCAGAAGCAGTGAAAACGGGACAGGCGGTCATTGACCATATCGATCGCCTGGTCGGCGAATGGCATGAGGAAGCTCGACGCTGCCCGGATGACAAGAGGCAGCTTCACTATCAAGCACCGAACAGCACACGCAACGCCGATCGACTGCTGCGTGGCTACGACGAGACGCGCCCCGGTCTGTGGCGTACACTGCATTCGATGCGTAACGTGGAAAGCGAGGGGATGCTGAGACTCGATGAACAGGGAACGTGAATCCGGGAAAAGACCGAACGAGGCAAAGGAAATTTCCGTGCGTCTCTCGCATCTGTTGCGCCACTGTTCCGTTGGCGCCATCGTGCGCGATTCGGACGCCCTGATGGTCGTACCGGACATCCGACGTTGGTACAAACCGGGTGACGATCCAATGGCTCGGCAGATCCGTTACGTCGATCAGGTGCGAAGCGCACTCGGCATCGACCAGGCTCTCTGCACACCGCCTGTCGCTCGGAAGCTCGATAATGGACGAATGGTCGGTTGGATACCGGTTCGCCGCTTTCCGCTCTGGATGCGCTGCCTGCAATGCGGCCTGCTGCATCGGGCGCCCTGGCGAGACCGGCCGGACGACAGCGACATCCGCTGTCCGGGACGTGAAGGTCAAGGGTGCGGCGGCAGGCTGGAGCAGGTGCCCTGGGTCCTGGTCCACGAGTGTGGTTACCTGGCGGATGTTCCCTGGCACGATCTCGCGCATCCGGCAAGTGTCCGCGACCCGAGTCAGCGGCAGTGTAAGCGGGATTGGAAAACCCCCTATCTCAAGTTCGCCGAACGGGACCGCCGCCGGATCTCCTGCACACGGTGCGGCGCGAGCGGCGGCCTGCCACAGCAATATCATTTAGCTCGCAATACCTGGCAGCAACCGTGGATTCACGAGCCTCCCGCCGATCCTCCGGAGGAGCCCGCGTGGTGGCTGCTGGAGATCAACGACGTGCGTGTCCACGCCACGGTGACGCCGACGGCGCTGGTCATACCGCCGGAGTCACGAATTGGCCGCGGCACGATAGTCGATCGACTTTATGGCAGTTCTCGGAATCAACGGAGGATACGGACGGCGAAAACCCAACTTGCCCGAAGCAACGCCGTCAACCGGATCGCGGGCGATTATGGCTGCCATCCCGACGAGATCGACGCCGCGTTGCGTGCAATCAAATGTGGATATCCCCTTTATGGCCAGACGATCACCGAAGGTGAATTGCTGGTCAGTGAATATCGAGCCCTCACGGAAGAAATCCCGAACCTGATGGAAGACGAGGATTTCGTTACAGAACACCATACCGATGACTGGAAGAACCACGTCGACTCTCTGGATGCCGGTCTCGTCAAACAGATCGGCAGCACGGTCAGCCGCCTGGTTTCCGTACGCAAGCTGAAGGAAATCATGGTGCTCAAGGGGTTTCGGCGTATGGTCGGCAACAAATATCTGACACCACCTGACATCAGTGGCAAAAGCGGCTGGCTACCGGCCCTGGAGCTCTATGGAGAGGGCATATTCTTCACCACTGCTGTCCCATAAAGTTCAGGTGAATTTCAGCCTGAGTTGCGGCGGCGGGTCTGGGGGTGTTGATTGTGTCTCCAGGAGATCCATCATTGGGCGACGATCGAACAGGTTCAGTTGGAGCACCCGCAAAATCTCGTACAAACTCCAACTTGATCGGTTGACGAACTTGATGTACGAAAGCAACAGATATACGCACATCGCAATCCAGAGCTGCGTCAATACTGCATTGCGCGATGTACCGACAAAACTCTTCACCTTCAGATGTTGCTTGATCCACTTGAAAAACAACTCTATCTGCCATCTTGCCTTGTAAATGTCCGCAATGGTCTTCGCCGACAAGTCGAAGTTGTTCGTCAAGAAGACGTAGTGTTTGCCCGTCTCAGCGTCCCGGTATCCGATTCGGCGCAACGCCCCAGGATACCTCTTCGCACCATGCGTACTCGTCAACACGATGATTTGATCGCTGGTGAGGCCCTGCCTTCGCTTCACCGCACGACGTTCCCGAACCGCATACCTGATCCCCTTCTTCATGCGGGTGACAAGAGAAATTCCCTGTGTATTCAGGTGCTTGAGCCACGCGAAGTCCACATACGCACGGTCCGCCACCACAATGCTCCCTCTCGGCACTTCCAACACTCTCGCCGCCTCAATGTCCGACCTCTTGCCGTCGGTGATGCGCACAAACGTCGGCAGATACCCTCCGTGGTCAATGCCCACATGCAACTTCACCGCACCCTTCGTCTGCTTGAACTTCGCCCACGGAAACATCGACAAGCACAAGTCCACGGTGGACGCATCCAACGAGTACAGCTTGCTCTTGAAGCGAAAGCCATGACCCGGCGCCGACCTCTGACAGCGCGCCAACACCCGCTCGAACATCCTCTCATAGAGCCGGTACGGTTGTTCCTCGTTCACACGGGCCAACGAAGACCTCGTTACGCTGCCGACCCCCAGGTGGTAGAGCTTGTGGGGATGCGTAGCCAGATTGGCCACGATGTCGCGCAGGCTGCTCCGCCCCGACAACTGCGCCATGAACATCGCCACAAACTGGTTCCAGCGCGTCATCTTGCGCAACTTTCGCCCCTTGTGGTGTTGCGCCGCATCCCTCTCGAATTCATGTCTCGGCACCAACTTGAGAAATTGCGCCAACACGGTATTATTGTGGGCCATGGACCTGGATCTCCTGTGATTTGGTTGCTTTCGCAAACTCAATCATAACATCACAGGATGATTCAGGTCCTCTTTCACGCACACTTTGTGGGACAGCAGTGATTCTTCACCCTCGACGAAGAACTGCTTGGCCGATGGGAGCGCCATGAAGCTCTATGCCGTCGCGCCGATGAAGCCCGCAAGCGATACGAACGCCGAGATTTTCTGATGGAGGAAGGCGAAGTCTCGCCGCGTTTCCTGCTGTGCCATACGCTGGGGCATATCCTTGTTCGCCGACTCGAGGCGGAAGCCGGATATCCGGCCGCGTCGCTCAAGGAACGCATCTACTGCGCGACGGACAAGGTTTCCCCGATGGCCGGGATCCTGATCTACGTGGCGGTAGCGGACGAGGAAGGCTCCTTGGGCGGCCTGATGGAATTGGCGGAGCCAGGACGGTTTCTCCGATTGCTGGTCGGAGTGTTCGAGACGGCACAATGGTGTTCTCTCGACCCGGTCTGCTCGGAACAGGACGGCCACGGACCGGATCTTCTGAACAGGGCCGCTTGCCATGCCTGCGCACTGGTGCCGGAAACGAGCTGCGCCTACGGCAATGTTCTATTGGATCGGATCTTCATCCGCGGTGCCGATGATATACCGGCGCTGCTGGATTTCGTGGAGATGCCGACCTGATGGCCAGACGGAAATTCGAACTGCCGGGCATCCAGGACCTCAGCAAGGAACAGGAAGCCGTGCGTGCCCTGCCCAAAGAAGGGCAGCACCTGATCGTCGGTGGTCCAGGGACAGGGAAGTCGGTGCTTGCGCTGATCCGCAGCAGGCGACATCAGAGAGACGAAGACGATTATCTGTTCCTGGTTTACAACCACCTCCTGAATCGAGCCAGCAACCAGCTCTTCGGCGAGAATCTGAAAAGCAATACATGGATACGCTGGTTCCGGCAGACGTTCCGGGAGACCGCTGGGCAAGACATCCCGCTTCGACCACCGAAAGGAAATGGGTACCGGGAAGAGGATTGGGAACGCATTGAGAACATCATCGGGATTTTGCCGGAATCCGCAACAAACGTCGGCTGGCCGTACCTCGTCATAGACGAAGGCCAGGACATGCCGCCACAGTTCTACGACAGCCTTGTCAGTTTCGGTTTCGAGAATTTTTTCGTCGTGGCGGATCAGAATCAACAAATCACGGAGACGAACAGCAGCCGGCGGGATATCGAGAACGGCTTGGACATCGACACGAAAGACGTGATCGAGCTCACGTCGAACTACCGCAACCGCTATCCTGTCGCGCGACTGGCGCGGGAGTTCCACACCGGCGACCCCGCGAGTCCACCTCCGGAGCTTCCCGCAGGGGTACCGTCCGTGCGTACGGCGCCTCTCCTCTATTCCTACCGAGCGAACGAATTGAATGACGTGGCGGCGCGTATCCTGCGGCTGGCGGATCTCGACCCACGCCGGCTCGTCGGAGTCATCGCGCCGAACAACAAGGTCAGGGAACGTTATTTGAAAGCGTTGCGATCCGTGGAAGTGCGCCTGGACAACCCGAGACCGACCATCGAGACAGCCTACATGGGTGAATATCCCGACATGGCCTTCGGAGAGGGTGGCATCCTGGTCATCAATGCCCAAGCGTGCAAGGGCCTCGAATTCGACACGGCAATCCTGGCCGATATCGACGAGTACAATTTCAATCCCCAAGAGCCGGATGCGACCAAGCGCCTGTTCTACGTCATGGTCGCCCGGGCGATAGAGCGGGTGTTCCTGTTCATGAAGCACGGCAAGCATCGCATCGAGAATATCCTGCCGAAGGATAGTCGCATCCTGCGACGCGAGGACTTGTAAATGACGGACGATCTGTTCAGCGACAAGGATGGGGCAAGCCGATCTGCGCCAACAGAGGCGTCCACGGCGGGCTTGTTCGTCACCAACCATCTGAACCTCATGTATATGCTCGGGGTTGGTCTCGTGGTGCCGCCCGCAGGGTTCGGAGGCAGGTACTATAAAGACACCCTGGGCTGCTTCCCGGGCTGGATCCCCCTGTTCCTCGGCAGGAAGGTGCCGCGAGACGCACTCGCCTTGTCCACCCGTGAAGCTGCGCATCTCAGACCGATTGTCGTCGAGATGGAATTGGGCGGTTTGTCGGGTACCGTGGCAACGGCAACTCCGAACGGAATGCGGGAACTGCACTTTCCTGATCAATTGGACGGTACGGAGCGGGTTTTGCTGATTCCGGCGCCACTGCCCACGGCCCGGATCAAGCACATCGTCTTCGCTTCGCCCGATGACAAGGGAGCCACGGAAGCCGATGCGCTGGACTTCGACAACGTGCCGTTACGAGACTTCAAACGCAAGACGACGAAGACACTGTTCACCAAGCCATCGGACGCGCCGTGGCCACCCGAACAAGGGCCGGCGGAGCGGGCGGCGCCACTGCAAGCGCCCCTCGCCGCCGGCGGGGCCATGGCGATGCTCGGAGTCTGCGCCGCAGAAAACGATGCGACAATAGGCGGACAGGAGCCGAGGGAGAGAGTCCGATGCCGACGACATTTCGCCCCTATGAGCCGGACCAGATGCTGCTGCTGGCGCCGGATGTGCGCGATTGGCTCCCGGAAGGGCACTTTGCGCACCACGTGAGCGACTTGGTGGACGGGCTGGACTTGACGGCGTTTTACGCGCCGTATGAGGGTGACGGTCGTCGCAACGCACCGTATGAGCCTCGGATGATGGTCAAGGTGCTGCTCTACGGGTATGCGACGGGGGTGTTTTCGTCGCGGGGGATGGCGAGGAAGCTGGAGGAGGACGTGGCGTTTCGGGTGTTGGGGGCGGGGAACTTTCCGAGCCACCGCACGCTGTGCGAGTTTCGCCGCCGGCACTTGGAGGAGTTCAAGGGGCTGTTCGTGGAGGTGGTGTGCTTGGCGCGTGAGGTGGGGCTATTGAGCTTCGGGAAGCTGTCGATAGACGGGACGAAGGTGCGGGCGAACGCGAGCAAGCGCAAGGCGATGAGCTATGGGCGGATGGGTGAGGAGGAGCGTCGGCTGGAAGGAGAAATCGAAGCGCTGCTGAAGCAGGCTCGCGACACCGATGCGGAGGAAGACGCGCGCTTCGGCGAGTCGTTGCGTGGAGACGAGTTGCCCGAGGAGTTGCGCCGTCGCGAGGACCGGTTGGCGGCGATTGTTGCGGCGAAGGCGCGCTTGGAGGCGGCGCAACGCGAGGCGGATGATACGCGCGGGCGCCGCCCGGAGTGGGAGCGCAATCCCAAGGGTGGGCAGCCATACAAACGCGCTTACGGGGAACCCGAAGACAAGGCGCAGAGCAACTTCACCGACCCGGACAGCGCCATCATGAAGACCAGCGCCGAGGGGTTCCAGCAATGCTACAACGCGCAGGTGGCAGTCGATGGCGAGCATCAGTTGATTGTCGCGACGGAGTTGACATCGAACGCGAGCGACCAGGGCGAGATGATGGGGCTGCTCGATGAGGTGCAGGAGACCTTCGACGCGCAGCCCGAGACGGTGCTTGCGGACGCCGGCTACTGCAATGAGCGGGACTTGTCGGAGCTCGAAGCGCGGGGTATCGACGGGTATGTGGCGCCGGGGCGGGAGGGGAAGAAGACGGCGCGCCGCGACGCGCACACGTACCCGGCGACGCACCGGATGGTCGAGAAGCTGGCGACACCAGCGGGGCGGGAGCGGTACGCGCAACGCAAGTGGCTGTCCGAAGCGCCCAATGGCTGGATCAAGGAAGTCCTTGGATTCCGGCGATTCAGTGTGCGGGGCCTGAACAAGGCGCGAGGGGAATGGGACTTGGTGTGCCTGGCGCTGAACATCAAGCGCCTGCAACCGCTTCTGGCGGCGTGAGGGTGCCGGCTCGCCAGTGGGACATGGCCAGAATCACCCACATCGGTCATCGGGTCGGACTTCTCGGACCCTCTCCCGTGTCCCGCGCGCCATTGCGCGCTCCAGTGCCCCGCGCTCGTGCCCATCCCCGCATCGAATCCGGCCCGCCCATCCTTGAACTATCTTCCTGCGGCGCAGACTCCTCGCCCACTTCGGGAATCAAAGCGACTTGGCGGTAGACGCCTGTCGGGCCGCATTCGACCCTGACGACCGTCCGGCGGCGCCAGTGGACGCCACCGTCCTCGCCGGGCTTCCCGTCTGGATACGAACCGGGAGGATGACGTCGTCGTCTTCCACGGACATGAGGGTTGCCGTCGCTCCGAGGGACCTGCAAAACGCCTCCCAGGAGAGTCTTTTCCGGGGCGCCGTCGATCGGCTCGTGGACTGGCGGAACACAGACCTCGCCTCCAGCGCCGAGGATGCGTTGCTCGACTATCTCGACAAGGAATTGACGGCGCTCGACCCCCGCTTGCAGGCCGGTGCGAGACAACTCCGGGACACCATTGTCTCCCTGACGGGGATAGGGACCGCCACCGCAAGCGAGCTGTTCATCCGCCACAAGGCTCCTTTTGCGCGCGCCCTAATCTTGTTCTTCCTGCGCGATCGCTGTACCGACCTGCTCGAATTCAGCAGTGGTGAACTCCACGAACCTGACTGGCTGGCCGCCGCCGTCCTGTTCGGCGCCCGCGACGGCTGGTTGAGTCTGCCCCTCCCGCTACGCACCGTGCCCGGACTGTCTGCCGCCATCTCGGAGCGCATGGCGCAGATGGCCCACCGGATCGCGAGGACCGACATCGACATGGGCACCCCCTCCCCAAGGTTTTCACCCCTGCGCGAGCTGTTCAGGCATGGTGCCGAATGGAGCGCCAGGCAGACCAGGGCAGCCGAGGAGCTCGTCCGATGCCATGGTTGGGACTGCGCCAGCACCCGTATCAGCCTTGGCCCCGGTAGCTACCAGCTCGTCGTCGAACGCGGCTCGTTGCATATCGATCTGTCCGGCGAGCCGAATATCTCGCGGATCATCGACCGGGAACGCTTCTTTCATCTTCTGGCCAGCACTCCCATGGACCGCCGGGTGGAGGCGAGTGTCCGAAAGACGCTCTCCGCCTGATCCGCCATGCGGATGATCCCGCCGTCGCCTTACGACACCGGCAGTTCGGCGGAGAAGCGAATGTTCGACCGACTGCGCCGCGCCTTCGACGACGGTTACGTCGCCTGCCATTCGTTGCAACCAACCCGACATCCCTACAAGCAGTTTCCGGAGATCGATTTTGCGATTTGCTGCGCAGAAGGCCTGTACGTCCTCGAGATCAAGGGCGGACGGATTTCCTGTCAGGAAGGCGTCTGGCGCTACGAAGACGGCTACGGCAATGCTCGTGAATCCCAAGAGAGCCCCTTCCGCCAGGCAGAGACCGCACTGTGGGGATTGCTCGATGATCTGAGCGCCAACCTTCCGGTTACCGTGATCGATCAATTCACGTTCGGCTACGGTGTGGTGCTTCCTGATTGCGATTGGCCCAACGACAGCGCCGCCGAGTGGGACCTCGCGATGGTTGCCGACAGGCGGCGCAGCCGAAATATTGAAGGTTGGCTGCGTAGCCTGTTCGGCTATTGGAGTACGCGGGGCGGCAACAAGGGGAAGGCCGATGAGGATGCCGTCCGGCAGGTTCTCGAGTATCTGCGGCCTCACCGATACCCACGACGCGATGTATCGGAAGAGTCTCTATTCCATCAAGTGACGGATGCCGGGAGACGTATCTGCGAACTGACCGCTGATCAGATGCGGATGGCGGATGTCGCAGAAGCGAATCCGCGCACGCTCTGCGCCGGCGGCGCCGGTACCGGCAAGACTTTCCTCGCCGAGAAACTGGCGCGACGCTGGACAGACGCCGGCATGCAGGTAGCGTTGGTGTGCCGGTCGCCCTGGCTCAGGCACTTCCTCTCGGCGCGCGTGGCCACGCCGCGGCTGCATGTGTCACTGATCGGAGGGGTTCGCCTCGACTGCCGCCGGGCGGGTCTCAAGTGTTTCGACGCCGTGATCGTCGATGAAGGTCAGGATCTGTTCGAGACAGGCTGCCTCGAAATACTGGACGGCATCCTGGACGGCGGCTTGAAATCCGGTCGCTGGTGCTGGTTTCATGATTTGAACAACCAGTTCCTCTCCGATCGATTCGACCCGTGCGCGAAGAGTTTTCTGGAGTCGCTGAGTCCGGTGCGGATGCCGCTACGAACGAATTGCCGCAATACGCGGATCATCCTGGAATGGATACAGAACGAGCTGGGGGCGGACTTGGGCGTCGGCGGCGCGGGAGAGGGGCCCGATGTACGTCAACAAGCCGTGAGCGACAAGGAGGAAGCCGCTGTTCGAGTCGCTGGCGAAATCGTCGAGTTGGTGGATCGAGGCGGCCTCACGCCCGGTTCCGTGACGATTCTATCGCCGTTCGAATACACCCAATCTTCCGTTGCGGCCATGCGCCCGGACGCTGTTGCCCGCGTCTGTCGCCTGGACGAATACTCCACGCGCAACATGCCGGCCAACAAGGTCGGATTCGCAACCATCGAGGATTTCAAGGGGTTGGAAAACGACGCAATCATCGTCACTGATCTTCCGGTTCCCGCAGGAGATGACAGGTCCGCGGCTCACTATGTCGCCATGAGCCGAGCGCGTGCCGTGTTGTCGCTGATCCATATGGCGCCGTCGCGCGAAGGACGGTCGGCCAAGGCAAGAGGGAAGCATCCGGCAACAGTCCAGGATAATGAGTAGGGCCCGGAGTCAATCGAGAAACGCGGTTCCCGGGGCGCTTGCAACTCTACTGATCCGGATAGCCGGCGGATTGTCACGGCGCCGGCGGCGAGTGCTCCCACAACAGGCGTACAGGCACCGCGTAGAGTCCTTCCCCGAAACGCACACACATCTCACCGTCGTACAGTACCGCGCCGCACGCGAAACGATCCCCGACCGCGTTCCTGAGCTTGCGCAGGCCACGGAAATCCGATGCCCTCACCGTGGCGCCGGCCTTGACTTCCACCCCTGCCAGCGCACGCGTGCCACGTTCGATGACGACGTCGACCTCCATACGGTCCCTGTCGCGGTAGTGGAAGAACGTATGCGGGATGTCCTGGACGGTCGCCTGCCGCCGCAGTTCCTGGTACACGAAGGTCTCCAGAACGAATCCGAGCAGGGTCCGGTCGGCGGCAAGCGCGGCGGCGTCGGTGCCGAGCAGGGCGCAGGCGAGGCCGGTGTCGCCGAAATGCAGCTTGGGCGTTTTTACGAGCCGGCTCGAACGATTGCCGTGCCACGGCGGCAGCCGTTCCAGCAGGAACACCCGTTCCAGCAGCGTGACGTAGTCGCGGATCGTCGGCCGGCTCAGGCCGAACGGCGATGCGAGGTCGGCGAGGTTGAAGAGCCGGGCGGTCTGCGCGGCAGCCAGCGCCAGCAGCCTCGGCAGCGCATCCAGTGCGCTGATGTGCGCCAGGTCGCGGATGTCGCGCTGCACGAGGGCGTCCACGTAGTCGCGGTGCCAGTTCGTTCGCCGCCGGCCCGGCGGTCGCGTCAGGGCCGGAGGGTAGCCACCGGCGGCGATGCGTTCGGCCAGCTCGTGCGCCAGCCTTGCGATACGCGTTGTTTCGAATGCGCCGGTGGTGCGGGCAGCGGGGGCAGTGGGGGAATCGGCGGCGGCAATGCTGAAGAGCGCGTCGAGAAACCGGGGTTGCTCGCGGGCCAGCTCGGACTGCGACAGCGGATGCAGCCGCAAAATCTCCATGCGTCCCGCCAGCGAGTCGGTCAGCTTCGGCACCAGCAACACCTGCGATGAACCGGTCAGCAGAAAGCGACCGGCCGTGCGGCGGCGATCCACGGCCATCTTCAGCGCCGCAAAGATCGCCGGCGCCCGCTGCACCTCGTCCAGGATGACGTGCTCGGGCAGGTCGGCAACGAAGCCGGCGGGATCGGTTGCCGCCGCTTCCCGCACCACGTCGTCGTCGAAGCTGATGTAGACGTACCCTCTTGGCTCCCCTGTCATGCGCGCCAGCGTGGTCTTGCCGCATTGACGCGGGCCGTGGATGAGCACCACGGGCGAGTCCTGCAACGCCTCGACGAGGTGCGGCGCCGCGTGACGGGGATAGAGATCGGCCTCGGCCATCGTCTGATCGTAACCTCAGGCATCGGCTGATTGAAAGGTCACGTATCGGCTGATTGAAAGGTCATATGTCGGCTGATTGAAAGGTCAGCCCAGTGCGAGCACCCGATCCCGACCGGTCCCCGTCATGGGAAGGCGCATACGCCGCCAGCGCGCGATCGATGGCGCGGCCCACCGCGACCGCCGCCGTGTGCAGCTTCACCGGGTCGTGTTCGTTCGCGACAGCGGCGATTTCGGCGCGGATCGCGTCGGGCTCGGGTGGCATTGCGGTGGCCGCTAGCGTTCGCGTCGTGTCCGCCAGCACCACCGGCTTCGGGCCGACGGCGCCGGTGACGACGCGGCAACAGCGCCGCTCGGGGTCGATCAGCACCGCGCCCACCGCCTCTGCGAACTCCCCGGCCTTGCGACAGAGCTTGCAGAAGCCGAAGCGCGCCTGCCCGCCGGCACGCGCGATTTCGACGTGGGTGATGATCTCGCCCGGGGCGAGGTCGGTTGTGTAGGCCGCGCGGATGAAGTCCGTCACCGGCAGGGCGCGGGCTCCCGCGGCGCCGCGGATGTACACCCGCGCGCCCGCGCACACCAGGAAGATCGGCCAGTCCGCCGAGGGGTCGGCATGGGCGACGCTGCCGCCGATGGTGCCCCGGTTGCGCACCGCGCGGCAGGCGATGCCGGCCGCGACCTCGCGCATCGCGCGTTCGATAACGTCCGAGACGGGCCGGTCTTCGATCTCGGCGTGGGTGACCGCGGCGCCGACGGTCACGCGCTCGCGTGCCGGCTCGACCGTTCGCAACGCCGCCACCGACGAGACGTCGACGAGCACGCGGGGGCGGGCCAGACGCAGGTTCAGCATCGGCCCCAGCGACTGCCCGCCGCCGAGGAGCTTCGCGCCCTCACCTGCCGCGTTCAGATGCTCCAGGGCGTCGTCGAGGCCGGTGGCCCGGTGGTACGCGAAATCGACGGGCTTCACGGCGACCGTCTCCGGCCATCCTCGTTCGGTCCCGATGTCTTCGCCGCGAGGATCGCGGCCAGAATCCGCCGAGGGGTGGCCGGGATCTCGTTGATCTCCACGTTCAGGGGGCTCAGCGCATCGTTGATCGCGTTGACCACCGCGCCGGCGGGGGCGATGGCCGCACCTTCCCCGATCCCCTTGATGCCGTGGCGGGTGTAAGGCGAGAGCGACTCCGTGTGCTCGATCCGCATCGCGGGCAGCTCGACCGGCCCCGGCAGCACGTAGTCCGCGAAGGTCGAGGTCAGCGGCTGACCGTTCTCGTCGTAGAGGCTTTCCTCGAACAGCGCGGTGCCGATCCCCTGCGCGGCGCCGCCGTACGACTGGCCTTCGAGGATCATCGGGTTGACCCGCCGCCCGCAGTCCTCGAACAGCACGTAGTCGAGGATCTCCACCGAGCCGGTGGCCGGGTCCACCGCGACCACCGCCGCGTGCGTCGCGTAGGTGAAGACGCCGGTGTCCACCTCGGGCTTGTAGCCCTCGGTGACTTCGAGCCCTTGGGTGTCGACGTCGTCGGGAAGCTGGTCGGGGCGCAGGTACCAGGCGCGGGCCACGTCCTCGAAGGAGACGCTCGCCCCGCCGGCGGCGTTCGCCTGCCCGCCGGTGAGGGATACCCGGTCGGCGCCGGTCTGGAGCAGGTGCGCCGCGTGTTTCCTGATGCGCCCGGCCAGCGATTCCGCCGCCTTCGACACCGCGCCGCCGGCCATCACCATGCCCCTGGAGGCGTAGGCGCCGGTGGAGTAGGGGGTCTCGCCGGTATCGCCCATCGTCACCCTGATGCGATCGACGCCGATGCCGAGCTGCTCGCTCGCGATCTGGGCGAGGGTCGTCTCCAGCCCCTGGCCGAAGGAGTGGTTGCCCGAGCGTACCTCCACCGTGCCGCTGGGCGCGAGCTTCACCGTCGCCTGCTCGTAGCCGGGCACCAGCGGCAGGCCCCAGGCGCCGAAGACCCTGGTGCCGTGGGCGGTCTGCTCGGTGAAGGTCGAGAAGCCGACCCCGATGAGCCGGCCGTCCGGCCCGGGCGAGCCCTGGCGGGCGCTCATGGCGTCGACCCGCCTCGAATCCCGTGCGGGCCGTTCGGCATGGTCCTGGCGTGCGTGCGCGGTATCGGGTCGATCCGCCCCCCCGGGAAGCGGCGGGGATCGGCCCTGGCGCGCGCGCACGGCATCGAGGCCGATCATGCGTCGCGCCCCGGCCACGCTGGCCGGGTAATCGCCGCTGTCGTAGTGCTTCCCGGTGACGTTGGTGTAGGGCATCGCGCTGGCCGGCACCAGGTTCTCCGCCCGCACGTCCGCCGGCTCCCGTCCGACCGCCCGCGCGACCGCGTCGATGGTGAGCTCCATCGCGAAGCACACCCCGGGACGCGCGACGCCGCGATACGGCGTGAAGCCGGGTTTGTTGGTCGCGACCGAGAAAGTCTTGCAGCGGTAGACATCGAGGGCGTAGGGCCCCGGCAGGTTGCCGCCGGCCTGGGAGGCTTCGAGGCAGGCGGTGAACGGCCACACCGAGTACGCGCCCACGTCCACCGTGATCTCCGCGTCCACCGCCAGCAGCCGCCCGCGTCCGTCGGCGCAGGCGGTGAGCCGGTAATGGTGCTGGCGGGTGTTGGCGCCCGCGGTCAGGTGCTCGCGCCGGTCCTCGACCCATCGCAGGGGCCGGCCGGTGCGCATCGCCGCCCACGACACCGAGATCTCCTCCGGTTGCAGCACGCACTTGTAACCGAAACCGCCGCCCACGTCGGGCGCGATCACCCGCACGTCCGCCTGGTCGAGCCCCAGGAACTGCGAGAGCCCGGTGCGGATGAGATGCGGCACCTGGGTGGAGGTGTAGACGACGAGCTGTCCCTTGCGCTCGTCATGGCGGGCGAGCACCGCCTTGCCCTCCATCGGCGCCATGCACTGCCGGGCGGTGCGGTACTCGCGCTCGACGACCACCGCGGCGCGCTTCCTCGCCGACTCGAAGTCGCCGTCCACCGAGGTGGTGAGGAAGAGGTTGTCGCCCCATTCCTCGTGCACGCGGGGGGCGCCGGGCCGGCGGGCGGCAAGGCTGTCGATCACCGCGGGCAGCGCTTCCAGATCGAGGATTACTTCCTCCGCGATGTCCTCGGCCTCGGCCCGGGTAGGGGCGATGCACAGGGCCACGCACTCCCCGGCGAAGCGCACCTTGCCGCGGGCGAGCGGCGGGTAGTCGGAGGGCTTGTAGGTGGGGAGGCTCGACTCGGCCCGGATGGGTCGCACCCCTTCCATGTCCCGCGCGGTGAACACGCGGCCCGCGTGGCGCTCGGGGACGGTGATCGACCGGATGCGGGCGTGCGCCAGCGGGCTGCGCACGAACGCGACCTCCCACAGCCGGGGGAAGGAGAGGTCGCCCACGAACCGGGCCTTGCCGGCCAGATGCCGGGCGTCCTCCTTGCGGGGGACGCGGACCCCGATCCCCGTGGACATGTGCGCTCTCCCGCCTTTTGCTCACCGGTGTTCCGGCGAGTATGCCCCAACCGCCGGGGATCGAGTCAGCGTCCGTCCTTCCGGGAGGCGGTCGGGGGCGCCGGGCGGCTACGCGGCCCGGATCCAGACCCGGTTGTCGTGGTACGCGCATCCCCCCACCGGGGCCACCGCGTCCGCGCCGGTGAGCAGGTTGATGCCCCTGCCCTCCTCGAACGCATGGTTGGGCCAGATGCTCTCCACGATCACCACCCCGCGCTGCACCCCGCCGAACAGTTCGGCGTGGATGACGAGGTCTCCCCGGTGGTTGCCGAGGCGCACGCGGCCGCCGTCTCGGACCCCGAGCGCCATCGCGTCCTCCGGGTGCATCATCACGCTCGGA
The DNA here is from genome assembly GCA_958295465.1 of uncultured Gammaproteobacteria bacterium. GTDB lineage: Bacteria > Pseudomonadota > Gammaproteobacteria > HK1 > HK1 > HK1. The sequence goes on along the minus strand of OY282353.1, from coordinate 2,345,115 downwards.
CGGCCCTCGCGGCGAATCGACGTGGGGGACTCCGTGAACGAAGAATTGAGGTAGTGCCGCGCCGGCGCGGTCACCAGGCGGAAGGGCATCTCCTCCGTCGCCTCCTCGATGACCTCCCAGTGGTCGGGGAGCCGGGGCATCGCGGAGAGCAGCGCGTCGCCGACGAAGCCGCGCGGCGCGAGCGCCGCCCAGTCGGGGGCGAAGCGGAACCTGCCGTCCGGATGGGCGAAGCCGCCGGTGTAGTGCGAATCGTCGAAGTCCGGCTGGCAGTCGAACCAGTGCTCCGCTTCGAGCCGGTCGAGCCCGTCCCAGCCCGAGGCGCGCAGGGTGTGGTCGATCAGTTCCCGCGGGGTCATCCCGAAGCCCGGGTGCTCGGCCCCCAGCCGCTTCGCGAGCGCACAGACCACATCGTGGTTCGAACGGCACTCGCCGGGCGGCTCGACGATCTTCGGGCCGAGGATGATGTGCTGGTGGCCGCCGGACTGGTACACGTCGTCGTGCTCCAGGAACATCGTCGCCGGCAGCACGATGTCCGCCACCGCCGCGGTCTCGGTCATGAACTGCTCGTGTACGCAGACGAACAGGTCGTCGCGGGCGAAGCCCCGGTGCACCCGCGCGAGCTCCGGCGCGATCATCATCGGGTTCGTGTTCTGGATGAGCAGCGCGGTCACCGGAGGGCCGTCGCCGAGATCGCGCGCGTCGCCGTCCAGGATCGGCCCGATCCGCGCCTGGTCGAAGACCCGGATAGACGGGTCGATCACGTCGAGCCCCTCGATCATCGACTTGTCCCAGTGGTAGATCGCCCCGTTGCTGTGGAACGCGCCGCCGCCCTCGTGCCGCCACGCGCCGGTCACCGCCGCGATGCAGAGCGCCGCGTGCATGTTCACCGCGCCGTTGCGCTGCCGGGAGAAGCCGTAGCCGAGGCGCAGGTAGGTGCGCGGGGTCGTCCCGATCATCCGGGCAAATGTCTCGATCGTCTCCGCCGGCACGCCGGTGATGCGCGCAGCCCACTCGGGCGAACGTTCCGCGAGGTGGCGCTCCAGCGCATCCGGGCAGTCCGTGTAGCGCGCGAGGTACTCGCGGTCCGCATGGCCGTCACGGAACAGGACGTGCATCACCGCGCAGGCCAGCGCGCCGTCGGTGCCGGGACGCACGCAGACGAACAGGTCCGCCTGCTTCGCGGTGGCGTTGCGGTAGGTGTCGATCACCACGATCGGCGCCTTGCGTGCGCGCCGCGCCTCCAGCGCGTGGGTCATCACGTTGACCTGCGTCGCCGCGGCGTTGGTGCCCCAGATGACCACGAGATCGGACTTCGCCATCTCGCGCGGGTCGCTGCCCGCGAGCCGTCCCGTGCCGGCGATGAACCCGTTCCAGGCCAGGGTGACGCAGACCGTCGAATGCTGCCCGGAGTAGCGCTTGACGTGGCGCAGGCGGTTGATCCCGTCGCGCATCACTAGGCCCATGGTCCCGGCGTAGTAGTAGGGCCACACCGTCTCCGGGCCGAAGCGCTGCTCGGCCCGGAGCAGGGATTCGGCCACGACGTCCAGCGCATCGTCCCAGGACACCGGCTCGAAGCCGTCGCGGGAGCCCTTGTCCCTGACGCGGCGCAGCGGCGTGGTCAGGCGGTCGGGGTGGTGGATGCGTTCGGCGTAGCGCGCGACCTTGCTGCAGATGACGCCGGCGGTGTAGGTGTTGTCCTTCGCCCCGCGCACCTTCCCGATGAGCCGATCGCCGAGCCGTTCGACCTCCAGTGCGCAGGTGGAAGGGCAGTCGTGGGGGCAGGCGCTGTATCGGGTTTCCGGTTGTGCGGCCATCGTCGATGTTCCTCCCGGCTCGACTTCATTGGGGCGAAGTTTTCCGGACCCCAGCGGAAGCGGGACTTCGGAAGTCACGATTCTTCGTCATTTTGCACGAGACGTCACGGCCGGGGCTGGATTTCCGGCCCGGTGCCCGCTCACCGGACCATATCGAGCCGGGAGGGCCTGCCGTTCCCCGCAACGGAATCGCCAGCTACGGAATCGGCTGCGCGTCGAGCGCTTCGTGCACTCGCCTGGCCGGTCCGCGTTTCCCGCCCGCCCGCGGCGGTCGGGCGGTGGCCGATTCAGATCGGCCTGATCCGGGTCCCCGGAACCTGTTTCGGAAAGTAGTCCTCGCAATCGCCCCGGCGGAAGACGTCGCCGGTCGCGCAGTGGAGCCCGCCGCCGAAGGGGTAGGCGTCACGGAACGGCACCGGGACCACCTCGAAGCCGAGCCCGTCGAGCTGTTCCTGCTGGTAGACCTCGCTGGCCTCGACGACCACCGTCTTCGGGTCGAGCACGAGGACGTTCATCGACAGCCACACGCTCGAATAGCACAGCGGCGGCGGCCGGTTGTGGGCAGGCGGGGCGGCATCGACGATCTCCCAGTCGTTGGCCTCGAAGATCGCGCGCTGGACGTCGGGCAACCGGCGCTTCGGATTGTTGATGACGAGCCCCGGGCGCAACGGCACGAACGTCGCATCGATGTGGATCGGATACGGATCGCCGGGGAAGTTCACCGCGTGCACGCGGTGGTCGGGGAAGTGGCGTTGCAGCCACTCCATGCCGCGGCGGTTCGTGGTCAGCCCGTGCTGGCAGAAGAGGTCCCGGCCGATGCGCAGGACGTCGGCCGCGTCGAACAGCGGCTCGTGCTCGGTGGTGACGAAGTCGAGCGCGGCAGTGCGGGCGAGGCGCTCCTCGATGGTGATCTCGTCGAAGTACCCCGCCTTGTAGGACGCATCGGTGAGCCGGGGACGCGGGGCCTGCTCCCATCGAAACTCGGGATCCTCGTCGAAGTAGCGCTGCATGAGCGGGTGGTAGGCGAGGTACTCCCAGTAACGGCAGCGAAACGACATCGGGGCGGAGAGGATCTCCTTGCCCACGGTGAGCAGCACGTCGCGCGGGGGCATGCAGCCGAACGAGGACCCGGTCATGAAGTCCGGTGTGGCCACCGCCTGGTTCCACTGGATGGGGGTCGGCCGATCGACGCGGATGCCGCGCTTCTCCAGCACCGACACGAGGTGATCGAGCTCGGTGTTCGCCTTCTCCACCGTCTCCAGCGGGCGTGGCCCCCACATCCCCCGCATGTCGCTGTCCTCGGGGATCTTCGCCTCCGTGGCGGGCTCCGACGGAGGGATGCAGGTAAAGTCGGCCCGGCCGACGATGACGTGCTCGAGCGGATCGAAATCGTTCCACGAGCTGACGATGGTCTTGCTCATTCCGGCTGTCCCTCCTGTCGAACCGCACCCGTTCATCGAGGCGAGGCGCGAGTGTGCCCGAAAACACCGGGATGTGAATGCGCCGCCCGGCCCGCGCCCGATGCGGCCGCGGGCCCGACGCTCGTAGGACCGGGAAGACTTCCTTTCGGACCACGGAGCCGAGCCGGGACCAGGCCACGACGCGGCAATTCCCGCCAAGCCCGAAAACGTCCGGTGAATCCCCGCCACCGGACTCCCGGACGGCAGGAAAGGCCGCGAAATCCCCGCGACACGGCCGTGTCCGGGACGTTGGCGGCCACACCGGCCTGCCGGTGCGGGCGTGGTCCCGGCTCGATACGATACGGATTGCGCAGTCAATCATGGACAGGCCAGCGGCAATGAGTGACGCCGACCGCGAACACTGGAACGCACGGTACGTATCGGGCAAGTACGCCGCTCGTACCCACCCGAGCGCCCTGCTCGCCGCCTGGATCGACCGCCTCCCGCGGGGCCGGGCGCTGGACGTCGCCTGCGGCCTCGGCCGCAACGCGATCCATCTCGCCGCCAACGGGTACGCGGTCGATGCGATGGACGTCTCGGGGGTCGCGCTCGCCCGGGCCCGCGAACGAGCCGCCGCCGCGGGGGTCGAGGTCAACTGGATCGAGACCGATCTGGAGCAGCCGGACGTCGCGCGCGGCGCCTATGACGTCATCGTGGTGGCGCGGTTCCTGGATCGGCCCCTGATCCCCCGCCTCATCGACGCGCTACGCCCCGGCGGGCACGTCGTCTACGACCACCACTACGTCACCCCGGCGGACGTCGACGGGCCGAAGAGCCACCGCTTCCGCGCGCGGCCGAACGAGCTTCTCGAGCGGTTCCGCGCTCTGCGGGTACTCTCCTACGAGGAAGGGATCGTCGCCGACCCCGACGGAAGCCGCATGGCGCTGGCCCGGCTCGTCGCCTGCAAGGGTTCGCCGGGGTATTGAGCTTCGAGGGTGTTGCAGCTTTCCATGCGGTGCGCTACGCAGCGGCGGGCTCGGCAATTCCCGTCGAGTCCGAAAGGTCTCCTGAATCGCCAGGGCCGGATGCTCGGGCGGGTGGGGGCCGGGAATTCCCGGCCATGCAGTCCGGTGTCCGGGCGTTGGCGGGGATCGCTGCGGCGGGCTCGGGGGCGTCATCCGCCGGCCGGCCGGTGTGGTAGGCTCGTTCGACGGGCCGAGGTGCCGGAGGCGCATCACCCCACCTTCGTGGCGACACCGCCGATCCCCTCCCGCAAGGAAGCCGGTGCCGCCGCATCCATGTTCGTATCCGTTCGACATGCCGCCGATCGACATCAGGAGAGTTCACCATGCAATCGTTCCGCACCTTCGCACGGCCCCTGGCCGTCGCCGTCCTTGCCGCATCGGCCCTCACCGCAACCGCCGACACCCCCAAGCAGGGCGGCACCCTGATCTGGGCGATCCAGAACACCCCGCGGCACCTCAACCCCGCGGTGCAGTCGGGGATATCCACCGGGCAGCCGGGCACCCAGCTCTTCGCGGCGCCGTTGCGCTACGACGACCAGTGGAACCCGCATCCCTACCTCGCCCGCGAATGGCATACCTCGGACGACGGCCTGACGGTGACCCTGAAGCTCGTGGAGGGGGCGACCTTCCACGACGGCATGCCCATCACCTCGAAGGACGTCGCGTTCTCGATCAAGACGGTGCAGGAGAACCACCCCTTCAAGACGATGTACGCCCCGGTGGAGCGGGTCGAGACGCCGGACGACCACACCGCCGTCATCAGGCTGTCCCAACCGCACCCCGCCCTGTTGCTGGCCATGTCCTCGCAGCTCCTGCCGATCATCCCCGAACACGTCTACGGGGACGGGCAGGACCCGAAGAGCCATCCGCGCAACTCCCAGGACGTGGTGGGCTCGGGGCCGTTCAAGCTCGTCGAGTTCAAGCGTGACGAGCACATCATCCTGGAGCGCTACGAGGACTTCTTCATCGAGGGCCGCCCCTACGTCGACAAGATCGTCATGCGTATCCTCAAGGACGGCTCGGCGCGGACCATCGCGCTGGAGAACGGCGAGGTTCATCTCTCCGCGTTCGAGCAGAACGCGCGCGATCTGAACCGCCTGAAGAAGAAGGACCACCTCCTCGTCACCCCGGACGGCTACGCGGCGATCGGCCCGATCGCCTGGCTGGCGTTCAACACCCAGCGCGAGCCGACCAGCGACAAGCGGGTGCGCCAGGCCATCGCCCACGCCATCGACCGCGAGTTCCTGCTGAACGCCATCTACCTCGGGACCTCGCAGGAAGCACGCACCGGCATCCATCCGGGGAGCCCGTTCTACGAGGCGGACGTCGAGCCCTACGACCTCGACCTCGACAAGGCCAACGAGATCCTGGACGGGGCGGGCTACCCGCGCGGCGCGGACGGCATGCGCTTCGGGCTGACCCTCGACTACGGGTGGTCCGGCATCAAGGCCCCGGCGGAGTACGTGAAGCCGGCGCTGAAGAAGATCGGCATCGACGTGACGGTGCGTGCGGCGCCCGACTTCCCGACGTGGGCGAAGCGGGTCTCCAACCACGAGTTCGACATGTCCTGGGACGTGGTCTTCAACTGGGGAGACCCGGTGATCGGCGTGCACCGCACCTATCTCAGCACCAACGTCAAGAAGGGGGTCATCTGGTCCAACACCCAGGGTTATGCGAACCCGGAGGTGGACGCGATCCTCGGCGAGGCCGGGCAGGAGATGGATCCGGAGAAGCGCAAGGCGCTGTACTCCCGGTTCCAGAAGATCGTGGCCGAGGATCTGCCCGTGTACTGGACCTACACCCTCCCGTACCACACGGTGGCCAACCGCAAGATCGGCAACCCGCCGAAATCGATCTGGGGCACCTGCGCCCCGCTCGACGAGGTGTACCTGAACTGACCGGCCGCAACGTCGGCCGGAACACCTGCCTTCGCGCCGGGCGCGGACCGCGCCCGACGTAGGGGACAGGCCATCGTGGCGACGCAGAACAGAGCCTTGGGATTCCGCCTCAGCGCCGGAGGCGGAGGGCGGGCCGTCAAGGCGACGCGAAGCAGTCTCCCGGAACCTGTCCCCTGCCCCGGGCGTGGAGGACGGGTTATCGAGTTGACGCGGAACGACGCCCCGGGGTCCCGACTCCGGCGCGGGGGCGGGACCTTCCGGCACCGATGAAAGCACTCGCACTCATCGTGCGCCGGGTCGGCAACGGGGCGCTGCTGCTGTTCGCGGTGCTGATCCTGAACTTCCTGCTGCTGCACCTCGCACCGGGCGACATCGCCGACACCATCGCGGGGGACATGGGCGGCGCGGACGCGGAAGTGATGGAGGAGATCCGCGCCCGCTTCGGCCTCGACAAACCCTTCCACCACCAGCTCGGCCTCTACCTCGCCCGCCTCGCGCAAGGCGATCTCGGGTACTCGTATTTCTTCCAGACCCCGGTCACCGAGCTGATCTTCGAGCGGCTGGCCGCGACCCTGCTGCTCGTGATCTCCGCCCAGGTGCTGGCGATCGTGATCGGTACGGTGCTCGGCGTCGTCGCGGCGCGCAGGCCGAACGGGGCCACCAGCCACGCGGTCACCCTGCTCGCGCTGTTCGGCTACTCCGCGCCGGTGTTCTGGACCGGCATCATGCTGATCATCCTGTTCTGCTCGATTTTTCCGATCTTCCCGGTGGGCGGGATGATCGACGTGCGGGTCGAAGGGAGCTGGTTCGTGCGGGGGCTCGACGTGCTGCACCACCTCATGCTGCCGATGGTGACGCTGGCGTCCATCTTCCTCGCGCTCTACAGCCGCCTCGCCCGCGCCAGCATGCTGGACGTGCTCGGCTCCGACTACGTGCGGACCGCCAGGGCCAAGGGCCTGAGCGAGTTCGTGGTGGTCTACAAGCACGCCCTGCGCAACGCGCTCGGTCCGGTGGTGACCCTCGCCGGCTTGCAGTTCTCCGGGATCATGTCCGGCGCGGTACTCGTGGAGACGGTGTTCAGTTGGCCGGGGCTCGGGTCGCTCGCGCTCCAGTCCATCCTCGCCCGGGACACGCCGACGATCCTGGGGATCCTGTTCTTCTCGTCCCTCGTGGTGGTGGTCGCGAACCTGTTGACGGATCTCGTCTACAGCCTGGTCGATCCCCGCATCGAGCTGGGGGAACGGAACTGACCGTGGCCGCGGACGCCGCCAGTGTCCGGGACACGCCGGTGACCCTCGGGAACCTGTTTTTCCCGTCCATCGCCGTGGTTGTCGCGAACTGGCCGGCGGACCTCGACGATTCCCGCGCCGGGCCGGGGGGGCGGAACTGAACATGGGCACGGACGCCACCGGCTCTGGCCGGCCGGACGTTGCGGGCCCGGGTCCCGGCGCCGCGGGTATCGGTGCGAGCGCCGCAGCGGCTGCTCCTGGCGCCACCGGTATCGGCGCGGATGCCACGGCCGCCGCTCCGGGCGTCTCCGGCCGGCATCCGTTCGCGGAAGCCGCCGGGATGTTCTTCCGCAACTACTCCGCGGTCGCGGGGCTGGCGGTGCTCCTGGTGATCGTCTTCGCCGCCCTCGTCGGCCCCTGGCTGTACCCCACCGACCCCTTCGAGATGGTCTGGGCGCCGCTGACCCCTCCCGGCGAGGGGGGCTTTCTCCTCGGCACCGACTACCTCGGACGCGACCTGCTGGCCGGCATCGTGCACGGCGGCCGGGTGACTCTGGCCATCGGGCTGTCGGCGGCGGTGCTGACGGTGGTGATCGGTATCACCGTCGGCGCGCTCTCGGGCTACTACGGGGGCTGGGTAGAGGAGGCGCTGATGCGCCTGACGGAATTCTTCCAGGTCCTGCCGACGCTGCTGTTCTCGATGGTGATCGTCGCGCTGTTCGGCGCGTCGCTGCCGATGATCACCTTCGCCATCGGCATCGTGAGCTGGACCGCGGTGGCGCGCGTGACCCGCGCAGAGTTCCTGCGGCTCAGGCAGCTCGAATACGTGACCGCGTCGCGGGCGGCGGGGGCCGGGGATCCCAGCCTGATCTTCGCGGTGATCCTCCCGAACGCGCTGCCGCCGATCATCGTGCAGGCCGCCCTGATGGTCGGCTCCGCGATCCTGTTCGAGGCGGGCCTGAGTTTTCTCGGGCTCACGGACCCGAACGTCGCGAGCTGGGGCCAGATCATCGGCTCCAACCGGCCGTACATCCTGGATGCGGGCTGGACCGTGACCTTCCCCGGGCTCGCGATCTTCGTCACCGTGCTGGCGATCAGCCTCGTCGGCGACGGCCTGAACGACGCCCTGAACCCGAAGCTGCGGGAGCGATAAGCGCGGCGGGCTCACCGCAAGCACGTAGATGCCGTCGAGGCGCGCCTCGGCGTCGATACGCGCGTGGTCCCGCTCATGGACCAGACACCCGTCGTGGACCTCCCATTCGTAATCGCTCGCGCTCACGTCGGCGAACACCGGGGCGCCTTCGTGCAGGTGGCGTTGGGCGAGCCGGCGCTCGATACGCTCCTGGCGCACGAGCAGCCAGTCCATCGCCTCGCAGAGGGCGTCCTCGTCGGCGTCGCCCAAGTCGAGTTCTCGGGCCAGCGTGGTGGTGTGCCATCGCCGGGGGGTGGCGAGCTTCGATGCGGGGTGGAGGAGCCGTTGCACGACCATGGCAGCACCCGGTCGCGTTCGGACGAGCGTTTGGGGGCGATGAGCCGGTCCAGGCCCAGGGCGAGCAGGGCATCGACGTGGCCGTGGGGGAGGGAGCGTTCGATGGTGAAGGCGTCTTCGGGGCTGACGAGGCGCTGGCCCTTGAGGACTCGGCGCAGGGAATCGACCTTCTCTGCCGGCCAGTCGGTGAGGTTGGCCAGTGTGCGTTTGCGCACGCGCTCGCCCTCGCGCCAGCCTTCTCGCAGGAGGACGGCGGGGCGGGAGTTGCGGTTGGGGACGGTTTCGACGTACATGGGAACACGAATCATGCACGACTTCGGAACCGTCTCCTGGGACCCCGCGATTGCGGCATACCGGCGCTTGCGATGAAAATCGGGCGGGAAGAGGGGACTCCGGCACCGTTTCCGGGCAGTGGAGCACCCGCTTGGGATTTCTTCGCCCGAAGGCGCGGTTCTCCGCGTGGATGATCCTGAACAGTTCGAAGGGGAGGACGTCCGATGACCCACGACGTACGCCGCAACGATTTCACCTCCCTCGTCGACCCCGACGCGCCGGTACGGCGGATCGGCTCGGGCTTCGAGTTCACCGAGGGACCGATCTGGCATCCGGTCGAGCACTATCTGCTGTTCTCCGACATGCCGGGAGACGTGCGTCGGCGGTGGGACGAGGCGGGCGGGGTGCGCGAGGTCATGCGCCCCTCCAACAAGTGCAACGGCATGACCTACGATGCGGACCTGAACCTCGTCATCTGCGAGCACGCGACGTCGAGTCTGGTGCGCCTGCGCCCGGACGGGCGGCGCGAGGTCCTCGCCTCGCACTTCGAGGGCAAGGAGCTCAACAGCCCGAACGACGTCTGCGTGCACTCCGACGGATCGATCTACTTCACCGATCCGTGGTTCGGGCGGATGCCGGGTTTCGGCGTCGAACGGCCGCGCGAGCTCGGCTGGCAGGGCGTGTTCCGCGTATCGCCGGCCGGGAAGCTCGATCTCGTGGTCGACAAGCGCCAGTTCGACCAGCCGAACGGACTCTGCTTCTCGCCCGACGAGAGCCTGCTCTACGTCAACGACACGACCCGGGCCCTCATCCGGGTGTTCGACGTGGCCCCCGGCGGATCGCTCTCGCACGGGCGGCTCTTCGCACAGGGAATCCGCTCCTCGCGGGAGGCAGGTGTCCCCGACGGGATGAAGTGCGACGCCAGAGGCAACGTCTGGGTCACCGCACCGGGCGGCATCCGGGTCTACTCCCCGCGCGGCGTGCAGCTCGGCACCGTGCGCATTCCGGAGATGCCGGCGAACCTGCACTGGGGCGGAGCCGAATGGCGCACCCTGTTCGTCTGCGCGACGACCTCGGTGTACGCGGTGGAGACGAAGGTCGGAGCCAACGTCGAACCGTTCATGCGGCGTGGCGGCGATGAACGCCACGCGGGGCATGGCGGCGGACGGCCTCGCGACGGATCCTCCATCCGGCATGATGGCCCCGCTGCCTCTTCCGGCGGCGCCGTTTCGTCCGGCCCCGGCGCATCGCCCGGCGTCGTCGTCTCGTCTCGTTCCGGCACATCGCCCGGCTCCGCCGCTGCATCGGGCGCCGCCGCGCCGCCGCCCGCCGCGCGGACCTCCGCCGGCGTGCCGCTCGCCACCGATCTCACCCTCGACCCCGCGCGCTGCGCCCTCGTCATCCAGGACATGCAGAACGACGTCGTCTCCGAGGGCGGCGCCTTCGCCGAGAGCGGATCGGCGCAGCATGCGCGAGAGCAGGACGTGGTCGAAAACGTCCGCCGCCTCGCGGAGGTGTGCCGCGCGCGCGGGGTGGCGGTCGTGCACGTCCATTTCCAGGTCGAGCCCGGCGCGCCGGGCCTCACCCTCAACGCCCCGCTGTTCGAAGGGCTCGCCGATGCGAACGCCCTCGTGCGAGGAACCTGGGGCGCGGCGCCGGTGGCGGGGCTGGAGCCGAAGCCGGGCGATCTCGTCGTCACCAAGATGCGGATGAGCGCGTGGGAGGGCTCGTCGCTCGAAACGGTGCTCAAGTCCGCCGGGCGCGACGTCATCATCGACACCGGCGCCTGGACCAACATGTCGATCGAGCACACCGCGCGCACCGGCGCCGACAAGGGCTACTTCATGATCGTGCCGGAAGACGCCTGCTCGACGATGAACGCCGACTGGCACGCCGCGAGCATCGGGTATGCGATGCAGAACGTCGCGATCGTCACCCGCACCGAGGCGGTGATCGCGGCGCTCGGCGCCGAACGAAAAAAACGATCGTGAACCCGGAAGGTCCGAACATCGCGTCGTCCGTCGCCAAATGAAAGCGTGTCGAATCGATGGACTCGATCCGCCGGGAAAGGCTCGCTTGCAGCAATTCCCGCCAGGCCCGGACGTGTCCGTCGAATCGCCGCGACCAGACGCCCGGACGGCGGAAAAGGCTGCGAAATCCCGATGGCGCGACCGTATCCGGGACGTTGGCGGGAATTGCCGGCCGGCTCGTTCCTGCGATTGATTGCATGACGCACCGGCCACGGTCCGCGTAATACCCCGTGAGGAGCCACGCATGGACAGGAAGCCTCCCAACCTGCTGCTGATCCAGGCCGACCAGATGAAGCCGCAGGTGCTTCCCGGCTACGGCGGCCCGGCCGATGCGCCCCACCTCGAGCGGCTGGGCGAGGAGGGGGTCCTGTTCGAGAACGCCTACTGCAACTTTCCGCTATGCGCACCTTCGAGGTTCTCGATGCTCGCGGGCATGCTGCCTTCGCGGATCGGGGCTTACGACAACGGGGCCGAGTACTTCGCACAGATCCCGACCATGGCGCATTACCTGAGGCTCGCCGGGTATCACACCTGCCTCTCCGGCAAGCAGCATTTCGTCGGCCCCGACATGCTGCACGGCTTCCACGAACGTCTGGTGCCCGAGCTCTACCCGACGAACTTCTCCTGGACACCGAGCTGGAGCGAGGTCCGCATGGAGTCGAACAACGACGCCAGCGGGGTCACCAGGGCGGGGGTGTGCGCCAGAAGCGTGCAGATGGACCACGACGAGGCGGTCCTGTACCGGGCCAACGCCAGGCTCCACGACTACGCCCGCGGCGGTGGGCAGCCGTTCTTCCTGGCCGTCTCCTTCACCCACCCCCACGAGCCTTACTACTGCCTGCGGCGCTTTTGGGATCGATACCGTCACGAGGACGTGCCGATGCCGGAGACCGGGCTTCTGCCCGCGGCGGAGCGCAGCCCCCATACGGAGCGGATGCTGCGCCACCATTCCCTGCTGGACGGCGGGATCACCGAGGCGCACGTGCGGACCGCCCGGCACGCCTGTCTCGCCAACGTGTCGTACGTGGACGAGATGGTCGGGAGCCTGCTGGATACGCTCGGGCTCACCGGGCTTTCGGACGACACCGTCGTCGTCTTCACCGCGGATCACGGCGACATGCTCGGCGAGCACGGGCTCTGGTTCAAGAAGCACTTCTTCGACCACTGCGCGCGCGTGCCGCTGATCGTGCACGCGCCCGCGCGCTTCGCGCCGGGCCGGCGGAGCGAGAACGTCTCGCTGGTGGACCTGCTGCCCACGCTGTGCGAGCTGGCGGGTTTCGACGCCGACGCGCGGGCGCCCGAGCCGCTCGACGGCGAGAGCCTGGCGCCGCTGTGCCGGGACCCCGCGGCGCCGCGCTCGTCGCCGGTGTTCGCGGAGCTCACCTCCGAGGGGGTGCCCGAGCCGATGTTCATGGTCCGTGAGGGCCGGTACAAGCTCGTCACCGGTGGCGGCGTGCCGGCGCAACTCTTCGACCTCGATGACGACCCGCACGAGCGGCGCGACGTCGCCGGTCGGGCGGACATGAGCGAGGTCCGCGAGCGGCTCGAAGGCCATGCCGCCGCGACGTGGGACGTGCCCGCCCTCGACGCGGCGGTCCGGCTGAGCCAGCGCCGCCGCCGGGTGGTCGCCGAGGCGCATCGCCACGGCCCGGCCCCGGTCTGGGAGCATCCGCCCACGGACCCGGCGGTCCGGTGGCTGCTGCGCGGCGAGGGGCTCTACAACGACTGGGCCTGGCAGGGCATCGAGCCGGCGTGAGCGCCGGCGGGGACGTTCGTCGCCTCGATGCCCTGTGCCGGGCCTTCGGCCCCGGACCCGCGGTCCGTTGCGGGCGGGACGCCCGCGTTCCCAGGAGAACCGACCGATGCCCGTGATGCCCGACAGCCTGTGGGCGGCCACCGCGCCCCCCGGCCCCGAAACCCCGCCGCGGGCGCAGAAGAATGATTGCCGCCGCCCGTGCGACGACTGCACCGATGCGTGACCTTGAGGTCTGAACGGCGGAGATCTGCCTGATGCCCGCGATGCCCGACAGCCTGTGGGCGGCCACCGCGCCCCCCGGCCCCGAAACCCCGCCGCTCGAATCGGACGCCGCCGCCGACATGGCCGTGGTCGGGGCCGGCTATACGGGACTTTCGGCCGCGCTCCACCTCGCCCGGGCCGGCCGGCGGGTGTTGGTGCTCGACGCCGGCGAGCCGGGCTGGGGATGCTCGGGCCGTAACGGCGGGCAGGTGAACCCGGGCGGCATGAAGATGCTGCCCGATGATGTCGTCGCGGCCCTGGGTCCGGTATGGGGCGAGCGTTTCCTCGAATTCGGCGATCGGAGCTGCGACCTCGTCTTCGAGCTCATCGAGCGCTACGGCATCGAATGCGAGGCGCTGCGCCCGGGCTACGTGCAGGGCGGATACGGCGCCAAAGGACGCCGCTTCAACGAGGAATGGGCGCGCCAGTGGGCGGCGCGGGGGCGCGAGGCGCGCTTCCTCGAACGCGACGAGGTCGCGGCGCTCATCGGCACGCGGCGCTACGATTCCGGGATGTACGACGCACGCGGGGGCAACGTCCAGCCGCTCGCCTACGCGCGGGGGCTCGCCCGCGCCGCAATCTCCGAGGGCGCGGTCGTTCATGGAGCGAGTGCCGCCACCGCGATTTCGCGCGACGGCGCCGGGTGGTCGGTGCGCACCGAACGCGCGTCGGTCCGTTGCGAGTGCGTGGTGCTCGCGACGAACGGCTACACCGGCGGCCTGTGGCCGGGGTTGCGCGAGACGGTAGTGCCGGTCGCGAGCTTCGTCACCGCCACCGCACCGCTGGGCCACAACGTGCTGCCCACGGTGCTGCCCGGCCGGCATGCGGTGTCGGAGACCGCGCGGATCATCGTCTACTACCGGCTCGACCGGCACGGAAGGTTCATCATCGGCGGGCGCGGTCCCTGGTTCGAAGTGACCGATCGCGGGGATGCGCCGCAGGTGCGCGCGGCGGCCCTGGCGCTCTTCCCGCAGCTCGAAGGCGTGGAATGGGAGTACCAATGGGCGGGCTGGCCGGCGATCACCCGGGATCACCTGCCGCGGCTGTTTGCGCTCGACCGCGGCGTCTACGCGGGTCTCGGCTACAACGGTCGTGGCGTGGCGAGCGCCACCCTGATGGGACGGCAGCTCGCCGGGACGATCCTGGGCGATTGTGAGCCGCTCGTGGAGGTGCGGGCGTCGGATCGCTTCACGTTCCACCGTTTCCGTCAGATCGGCATCAGCTACCACATGCTCACCGGACGGCTGCTCGACCGCCTCGACCGCCGCGGTGCGGCGTGAGGGCCGCGAAGGCGCCGGGCGGCGACATCCGGTCGGCGGCGGCGGCGCGGGCCTCGGGCCAGAACGGACCCATGATCGGTCCGCTGCCGGCGACGGTGGTGCGGCGGAGGACGCGGCGGTAGCGGGCGTAGTCGTACCCGATCGCGCGGTGCAGCAGCACCCGGTTGTCCCACATCACGAGATCGTTGGTGCGCCAGCGGTGGTCGTAGCAGAATGCCTCGCGGCTCACGAAATCGACGAGCCAGCGGTGCAGCGCCACGCCTTCCTCCAGCGTCCCGCCCCCGATCTCCAGGCTGGTGTTCGAGGTGAAATAGAGCGAGCGCCGGTAGCCGCGGTCGGGATGGACGCGGATCACGGGGTGGGTGACCGGCGGAAGGGCGTTGCGCTCGTCCGCCGACATCGGCGGCAGGTTCGGCTCGAGTCGCCGGATCTCGCCGTACGAGTGCACCTGGTGCAGCGGCTCGAGGCGCCGCTTCATCTCCTCGGGGAGCGCCGCGTACGCGGCGAGCATGTTGGAGAACCCGGTCTCCCCGCCTTGCGCCTCCTCCGGCAGCACCTCCACGCCGTACATGATCGAGGCGAGGGAGGGGACGTAGCGGTACGAGCTGTCGGTATGCCAGCGCGCGTTGTTGCGCTGGTAGATGACGCGCTGATCGTCCTCGGAGAGATGTTCTCCTTCCGGCGAGACGTTGGCGACGTGGTAGACCTCGATCGTGTCCTTGGTCTTGTCCTTCTCCGGGAACTCCTCCAGCGGCCCGAACTGCTTCGAGAACCCGATCATCGCCTCGTCGTCGAGCTGCTGGCCGCGGAAGCAGAGCATGTGATGCTCCTGGAATGCCTCCCGGAGCACCTGCAACGTGTGGGGCTCGAAGGGCTTCGAGGCATCGAGTCCGATGACCTCGGCCCCGAGCGCCGGGGAGAGGCGCCGGATCGAGAAGTCGTGCTGAATGGATTCGGCGGTGGACATGACGGCGTTCCCTCCTGCGTCGGGCCGAACGGGGCCTTGGGGGCTTCACGGATGCCGGCCGCGGACAAGATACCCCAAACCCGCGCCAATCCGTGAAACCACCCGTTCCGGCGCCTCATCGAGGTGGCGCCGGGGTTCGATATCGAGGCGCTCACCGACGTCGCGGTCGAGCACGCGGACGTTCGCACCGGCTGAACCGCCCCGGGATTCCCGAGGCGGTTCATCGGGTCGGAAGGGGGCTATGTGCCCGGCCGGCCGCCTCGCCCGTGGCAGGCCGTGATCGATTTGCGCGCCCGACCGGCGACACGCTATTCTCTGGGCCTCGCCTTCGGCCTGGAATACGAAGACAAGAGCCGGAGCCATGGAATCTCTGCTCAATTGCGAAGGGACTTCTGAAGTATCTTCCGATCCGAAAGTCCGATCCTGAACTTTCCGCCCGCTATCGCTAATCCTCGTCTGGAAGATGTTCCAGGAAGCTGCTGGTGACTACTCTCAAGGAAGCAACCGTCAACCCGGCGGTGACTCCCCGCGTCGATATGAGAATATTGAAAAGGCTGGTCCGCAACATCCTCCCGGCGCGGGTGCATGGTGCGCTCCGCCGGGTGGTCCATACCCGGCGGCTCGACCGGGCGCCGGTGATGGCGGTGGACGTTGCCCCGCTTCCCAGGGCGGCGGAGATTTCATTCCCGGATATGCTGTGCGGCGACGGCATGGCCGATGGCTGGGAAAAGGCGAAAACCTCGATCGATGAAATCTTCGAATATGTGCCGTGGACTCACGCCACCGATCCCGAAAGCTGCCGGGCGATCTACCACCTGATTCGCCGTTTGCAACCGCGCTCCGTTCTGGAAATCGGCACCAACCGCGGCGCATCCACCTTATACGCCGCCATGGCGATGCGGGAGTACCGGAATGCGGGCCACCCGCCCCGTCTGGTCACCGTGGATTTGTTCGACGTCAACAATCCTGCCACCGCCGAGGCGAAACGATACCGCATCTCCACTCCGCCCCGGGAGATGCTGGCCCGGCTGGATTGTGCCGACATGGTCGAGTTCTCCATCGCCCGGTCCACGGACTATCTGAACGGGCGCGAAGCGGAGTTCGATTTCATCCTCCTGGACCACGCCCCCGCCGCGGACGTCGCCTACCGGGACATCGTGCTGGCAATCAGGGCGCTGCGCCCGGGCGGACAACTGTTGATTCATTCCTACTTTCCGGGCAGGAAACCCTTGGGGACGGCTGAGCGCGTCAACTCCGACTCCTGCCTCGCCGTGCGCCGTCTGCGCCGGCAAGGCGCCCGCCTGGCCGCCTTGCCCCTGGGCACGCTGCCCTGGCCGGCGAAGCCCGGCGGGTCGAACCTCACCAGTCTGGCCCTCCTGGCGAAGGAATAACCGACGGCAGATCGCTCCGGAAGATATGACATGACCTGTTCGATACGGAAGATTACGGAAATGCGGCAATCCGGAGCATTCCCTGCCCCTCCCCGCAAGCGGATCATGATCATCGATCCACCTTTCAAGCGCCTCTACCACGACGATGCCTCGCTGGTGAAGTTCCCTCTGGCGCTCGGCTACCTCTCGGGGGCGGTCTTGAAGTGGACGGATTGGGAGGTACAAGCCTGCAACGCCGATTTCAACCCGAACAGGAAAGCTATCTCCCTGGACAACGTAACCCGCATCAGGGAAGGGATGGCCCGTTACCTGCGGACGCTGGAAGACCCGGCGGCGCCTGTCTGGGCAGAAATACGGTCGGCCATCACGGAGTTCGGTCCGGGCGTCGTCGGCATCAGTTCCAAGACCCAGAACTTCCCGTCCGCGATGAGGGTTGCGCGAATCGCCAAGGAGCATGATCCAGGCACGCTGGTCGTCCTTGGCGGCCCCCATGCCACCTTGTCCACGCGGGCCGCGCTGGATTGCCCGGATATCGACGTGGCGGTGTTGGGCGAAGGGGAGATGACGCTGGTCGAGCTGCTCAAGGCCCGGGAAAACGGTGCGCCGCTGAGTGGGGTGGCGGGGCTGGCCTACCGTCAGGACGGCCGCAAGGTGTTCACGCCGCCGCGCACCAACATGCCCGACCTCGACGAGCTGCCGTTTCCGGCGGAAGCCGCGCCGCGAATTCTTCGGGACTACGCGAGCTATCCGGCCGAAGCCTTCGCATACGTCTTCTCGGCTCGTGGCTGCCCTTACGCTTGCACGTTCTGCGAGTCCAAAGCCATCTGGACGCGAACGACCCGCTGGCGCTCACCGGAAAACGTGGTCGCGGAGCTCAAGCTACTGATGGAGCGGGGCGTCCGGTACGTCTACTTCGACGATGACACCTTCGGAATCCACCCGCGTTACATCGAGGAGCTGTGCAGTCTGATCGAAACCGAGTGTCCCGGACTCAAATGGGGCTGCGAGATAACCGTCGGCGTCGTCAAGGAGCGGTCGATCGAATGGATGCGCCGCGCCGGCTGCGTGCGGGTCAACATCGGTGTCGAGTCCGGCAACAACCGGATACTGCGCAGCGTGAAGAAGGGCCACACCATCGAGAAGGCGCATCCGGCGGTGGACCTCTGCCGGCGGAAGGGTATCGAGGTCGGCGCCTTCTTCATGGTTGGCTTCCCGGAGGAAACGGAAGAGACGCTACGAGACACTCTGGCGGCCATCGAGAAGATCAACGCCGACAACATCATGCTGAGCATCTTCACTCCTTATCCGGGCTCCGAACTGTTCCAGGTGTGCAAGGAGCTCGGGGTGGTGGACGACGACTTCGACATCACGATTTACAACCATCAGAGCCCGGAGAATTGCTTCACCGCCTTTATCCCGCCGGAACGTTTCAAGGAACTGGTCCGGGAGGCGGTCTCGGTTGTCGGGCGCAAAAACCGTCGCGGCCGGTGGCGCCGGGCAGCCCTGATGCTGCGCCAGCGCGACTTCCATCGCACGAAGCAGATGGCACGGCGGTTCCTCCTCACCCGCACGGCGTGGTATTTGAATGGACTGAAACTGGCCGTCTCCAGGCGTTAGCCCCGGCAGTGCCGGAAGAGGGAGCAAGGCGAGGTCTTCCGTAGCGTGCCGTGGTACGACGAAGTGGCGCGGGATTTGCGCGCCCTGTGTGGACAATAATCCCTGCATGGACATTGTGCGTTTTCTGACCCGCTGTTCACCCCATCTGGCCAAGAAAGTGTACCGGCGCCTTTTCGGCGACGAGCAGTGGTTCCTGGCCGTGAACACCGGCCGGCCCGTGGCCGATTCGGGAATGACCGGCCGGGCGCCCGCGGCGCGGTTCAAAGTGCATCATGCTCCGCCTGGCCGTTTCTGGGCCGACCCCGTTCCCATCGTTGTCGACGGCAAGATTTGGGTATTCTTCGAAGATTACTCTTTCGCGTCGAAGAAGGCCGCCATCGCGTGCGCGCCGGTGTCCGCCGACGGCGACCTGGGCGAAGTCGCCACCGCGTTGGAATGTCCCTGGCATCTCTCCTACCCGTTTGTTTTCGAGCATCGAGGCCGGCTTTACCTGATTCCCGACACTTGGGACGAGCATCGGGTTGACCTGTGGCGCTGCCGTCGCTTCCCCGGCGATTGGAGCCGGGAACGGACGCTGCTGGACGGCGTGAGCATGAGCGACCCGACCCTGCACCGGCAGGACGGGAAGCTATGGCTGTTCGGCACGGTGAGCGAGGCGAGGGCGCGGGCCAATGACGAACTGCACATCTATGTGGCCGATGCCCTGGACGGCGCGTGGCGGCCCCACCCGACCAATCCGGTGGTGTCCGACCGCCGCCGGGCCCGGCCGGCGGGCCGGCTGTTTTTCCGGGACGGCCACCTGATTCGCCCGGGGCAGGATTGCGGCGGAGGCTACGGACGCGCGGTGGTCCTCAACCGGGTCGATGCGCTGAACGAGCGCGTCTATGCCGAAACCTCCATCGGACGCATCAACGGCTCCGGGCTGCCCGGCAACCGGGGTACGCACACGGTCAATTACGCGGGCGGCCTCGAATTCCTGGACGGACGCACGAGGGCGCGCAGAACAAGGGGCCAGAGCCTGGAGGAAGGCGGTTGAGCCTGGAAGGGGCGAAAAGGGTAAAGCTGCTGCTCCTGGGACCGCTGCCCGCCAAATCGGCGTCCCTTGGAGAACCCATCGGCGGGGCCAGGGTGACGTTTGCCGAAGCGGTCCGAGAGCTGGACCTGCGAGGCTTCGATCTCGACGTCGTCAACACGGCCAGGCCGAGGCCCAATCTGCCTCTTTGGAAGATTCTGGGTTACGAGCTTCTCACCTTTGTGCGGGTGGTCCGGACAATCCTGTGGAGGGCCCGGCGCTCCGACCTGGTGTTCCTTCACATGTCGGCCTATTCCGCGCTGTCGGCGTCGTCCATCATCTGGGCCCTGTGCCGGGTGTTGCGCCGCCCCCTGGCGCTGCGCTTCTTCGGGGACAGCCTCTACTTCACCTACCATCGTTATGGGCCGGCTCGCCGCTGGCTGATGGACCGGACGTGTCTCCGGGCCTCGCTGGTGTATGAGGAAAGGCGAACGCTCCGGGCGTTCAGCCGCCGGGACAACTTCCGCTGGCTGGCCAACACCAGGGACCTCGTCCCCGCGGAAACCGGGCAAGACCGGGATCATGTCCGCAGACTGCTGTTCATGGGCCAACTCAGGAAGGAAAAGGGGTTGGCCGAGGCGCTGGAGGCCTGCCGTTCCCTGCCCCAGGACTGCCATCTCCGGGTGTTCGGACCCCGTATGCCCAACACCGACTTTTCCCTGTTCGACAGCCACCCCAGGGCGACATACGGCGGGGTGCTGGAGCCGGAGGAGGCGCCCCGCATCTTCGCCGAACATGACCTGCTGCTGTTCCTCAGCTACATGGGAAGCGAGGGCACTCCGGGGGTCGTCATAGAAGCCTTCCAGTGCGGCGTGCCGGTCGTAGCCACCTCGATAGGCGGCGTCCCCGAGCAGGTGGAACACGAAAAGAGCGGGTTGCTGGTGGCGCCTCGCTCCGTCCCGGAGTTGAAGGCGGCGATCGAGCGGCTGATTGACGATCCGGCTCTGTACCGACGGCTTTGCGCCGGGGCCAGGCAGCGCGGCGAGTTCTTCCGCAGCGGGCGCCATTTCGACCGGTTGGCTAAGGAGCTGCGGGGCTTGGCCCGCCAATAGGCAACGGTGCTTGCTCGGTTGCTTCCGCCTCGGACCGGCGCGTGTTGCAGAAGAAGTGGCGCACCAGTCTGAGGGTGCTACCATGCGCAAGGAACAGGGGCTGTCTCGCGGGATGGGAGCCAGATGTTTGGTAAGACGATCGATTACTGGCTGCTTCGGCCATTCGTGCATGGCAGGCACCCCGAAGCGGAGGAGCTTCGTCAGCTTGAGCGTGATCTCGGCATCGAATCCGCGAAGGCTCGTTTCGAAAAATGGAACCGCCGCCTGGGCAACGAAATTCCCATTGATCCGTCCATGCGTTACTTGGAGGTCGGGTGCGGCATGGGAGAGATGTCCCTGGTGCTGGCGCAGTACGGGTGCGGGCACGTGACGGGTATTGATAAGGACCCGTATTACATCGAAATCGCAAAGCGCTGTGCCAGGAAGGCGCAATTGCAGGACAAAGTCACGTTCGAGTGCATGAATGTTCATGATCTACCGAACGAGAGGGAGTATGACATCGTACTTTCCCACGAGATGCTTGAGCACGTGGAACGCCCTGGCGATCACCTTCGCCGTATGGACGGCGTCCTCAAGTCAAGCGTCGTGGGGGGCGTGATAATTCTGGCGTTTGGCCCGCTGTTTCATTCACCGATGGGGGGCCACCTGAACCGATTCTTCAGATTCCGCATACCGTGGACAGGAGTCCTGTTTTCGGAAGACGCGCTTATGCGTCTCAGGCGCGAGTTCTGGCGACCTGTAGCGGATGAGGCCGAGTCGTTCGAAGACACGCGGGAAGGACTGAACAAAATGAAGTTTTCGGAGTTTCTTCGTTACGTCGAAGAAACAGGGTGGAGAACGGAACGGTTGATTGTGAACCCGCAGTTGAAACGCTGGCCTGCGCTCTGGCGACTTTCCAACCTGTTGTTGCGCGTGCCTTTGTTGCGCGACTACCTTGCGATTTCCGTATATGCGATTTACCGGCGGCCGTAGATGGCAGGGATCCAGTACGCGGAGGGCGCGGCTTGGGCCAATACGATCTACTACAGCGTCATTGCCCTGATTCTTCCACCTTCACAATCTCGATATTGAGGGAGAGCTGCCGTCCACGGCAGAAACCGTAAGGAGCGTGTATGAACCCCTTCCCCGAAAAGGTTCTCGACAGCAAGGTTTCTGTCTTTGGTTACCTCTGTCTGTGTCTGAACATATTTTTCTTCAGCTCTCTCCTTGTTGCCGACCCGACGACATTCCAGGCGCTGACCAGGGAAGACGACTGGGTGGAGAATCTCACCGCGGTCTGGTTTCTCCTGGCGGGCCTCTTGCTGTTCGTCACGGCCCTGGTGGAACGGAGCTTCTTCCGGCGCTGCGTCTATATTCTCGGCGCTATGGCGATGGTGTTTGCCGCCGGCGAAGAAATCAGTTGGGGGCAGCGCATCTTCGGGTTTGCGACGCCCGATTTCCTGATGCACTTGAATCAGCAGAAAGAATTCACTGTCCACAATATCGCCAATGGAATGTTTGACATTATCTACTTGAATGGCACGCTGATCCTGTGCATGGCAACCAGTGCGGCTTTCTTTTGCCGGAAAGACAGGTTTTTCGGGATTCCGCTGCCGTCAATCCTGCTGATGTTGGGCTTTCTGCTAATACTTTCCTATGAATCTGGGACGAACCTCAAAGAACTCTCAGGAGCGAACCTCAGAGAATACGTAATGAGTATCAGAAGAACCTTCGGATTTATTGTGGTTGAGGGGGATGATGGGTTGCTACTGCTCTTTCTCATCTTCGCCTTGTTTTCAAGGCAAATCGAATTGGTCATTGCTTCCGCTGCTACTCTGGCGCTCATTTTGGCTCTCACATACGTGAACTACCATGGTAACGTCAGCATCGGAAGCCCGCATGTCCTGCGTGAAAGCCTGTTCGAGATGCGCGAGTATCTGTTCGGCATCGGCTGCCTTTTCTATTCTTTGGAACTCATGCTGGCTCAGGGACGGTTCGCGGCAATCTCACGGGTGCCGTTCACCGGCCTGAAACTGCGGGGCAGGCGGATTCCATTCTGGCTGATGACCTGCTCTCTGGTGATTGCAGGTAGTATCGGGTTATGTTTTTTTCAGTATTTCAACGCCATGGCAGCGACTGCCGCCATTGAGGAGGCATACCGGCCGATCACGGCAGGCGAGCCGGTCGTCCGCTCCGGTTTTGACGTCTCTCTCATCGAGAACGAGTTGGCCTACGTCAAGTCGCCGTGCAGCGCGCTGGATACGCGGGCACTTTTCTTTCTGTAGAACCGGGTAGTACACCCCCGGCGAAGGCCCAATCTGGAAAAGCGGAGTTCCTCGTCCGCGCGGGCAGGGCGCTCGGCCGCGGCAAAGTCCGCAGAAGCCGCCGCCGATCACTACGACGTGGGGCAGGGAGACGCCGGCCGTCGTCCGACGCGCCCGGTTCAATTCGCTCGCCATACCCAAGACAATAAACGGCAGCAGTAGCGCATAGACGTGCCAGCCCAACAGCAGCGCCGCGCACGCCTTGACGAGCAACTGCCGGAAGCGGCCCTCCTGGGCAAAAAGAACCATGCCGTGGAAGGTCAGCAGCACGCCGAAAAGGGAGAGCCCATTTTCGGTAGCGATCATGTCGTTGTAATACAGCAAATAGTACGATGAGAACGCCAGCAGAGACGCAATCAGGGCAATCCAGCGGTCGGTGGTCAGCCGGCAGAGGGACAGGCAGGCCAGCACCGCGCTACCGGCGAAAAAGAGCAGAAACACCACGCGAGCGGCATGGATTTGTGCCGAAAAGTCGTTCCCGAATGGCAGGATGGTCAGTTTGATGAGTGCATAGCCGCCAATCGGAAAGCGATTGTATGGAACATAAGAAGGGGTGCCGTCTTTATCCCAGGTTTAGCGCGGGTTCATGCCCGATGCCACGTTCCCGGACGCAGCGGTGTGACCCAACAGCCTTGTTGGGGCGCCGGTCCGGTCAAGGGCGCGGGCGAAGAACGTAGGGCCGCTCGTTCGGCTTCAATGAAAGCATCGCCGCCTCCGTGTCGAAGATGAGTTCATCCAGCAACTTACCGTCCTGGGAAACGGTGAATGGTCTGCCAACCCAATCCGTTGGCTGATCGAACAGTATCGTCAACGGCTGGTTGAATCTGCCGTTGTCCAGACCGTCGGATAGCGTAATCTCGATGCCTTCGGTTCCGGTGCTGCCCTCAACGACTTCAACCGTTATCACGGCATTCTCTCTTTCCCGGACATAAAGGGTGATGTCGTTCATCGGAGCCGTCCAGAAATCACGCGCCGCGATGGATTGAACGTCTTTGCGGAATTCGCCCCAATCGTACCATCCCCACCACTCAGGCTTTCCGATGGCGTGGTACGTCAATATGACCCACGCGGTCTGCGCCAATGCCTCATCCAGGATAGGCACCAACTCGTCATTGTCGTTGATACAGCCCTCGCACCCCTGAAACTCGATGCTTTGCATCTCCAACGCCCGCAAGCCAAACCAATTATCCGGCGCTAACTGAGACCCCGGGAGATTGTACAATCCGACGGGGCTTGCGCTCCCCCGCACAAGGTTGCGGAAATATCGAGCTATCCGTACCGGGAGGTTGTAAGATGCAACAGGGTGCGTGGTCTGTAGTCTGCCGCTCAGAAACCCTGAAGCCTCCAAAGCCCGTTGCGTCTCTTCTTCTAGCCCGGCGCTTCTCGGATAGGCATAGGCGACGGGCTTCATTCCCCAATCCTTCATGGTGTCATAGTTGGCTTGGAATGATTCGAGGGCCTCTTCGTAAGACAACTCGTCGTGGTCGATGTGATTGTGCCCATGCCCGAAATAGCCGAACCCCTTGGGAACCAGCTCCGACATCAGATAGACAATCCGCTCATCGTCAGGCCCGCTGAATATGCGATCACCGTAAAAGGTATTTCCGGTCACCATTTCATAGCCCATGACGAGGCCCTGCTCCATCACGTAGCGATCTATGTCCGGCTCCCTTCCGGGGGTGGGCCAGTCATCGTTGGTAATCGAGATGGCGGCGGCGTGGTTGTCCAACCACTTTGCGACTGATGCGTTCAGAGGTGCCGCCGGGGGCGTGAATTCCTCCTTCCAGACCTGCCCCTGGCCGGGGACGAACTGGCCGGTCCCGATTTCGGAGATACCGTATTCCGGGAGAGGTACTTTCGCCAAGCATTTGCCGTCGAATATCACGCCGCGCTCGTCGAAATCGAAGTCCAGGTTGTCGAAGCCGTATTGCTTGCGATGGTCGGGGAGGTCAGCCACGTTGGCGGGAATCAGGTGCAGAAAGAACATCGCCTCCGTGTCGACGCGGGCGCACGGCTCCTTGAAGTAGGTCAGCGTGTCTTCGTGAAGGTAGATGTTGAAGTCCGAGCGGATCGCCGGTTCGCCGGATACGAGCGCCTCGTAGTCGGATACGAGCTGCTCGTAGGCGGACTGACGCGCGCCGGCGCTGTCGAAGGCCGCATTCACCCTGAAGATGGTGCCATCGGCCAGTTCCGCCACCGGCTCCAACGGGAGCGGCGACTCCATCTGCCAGAGGCCGCAAACTATCCGGCTGCCTTCGCCCTGGCCGACCCATACGACATACTCTTCAGGCTCCCCGTACTGCCGGGATTTCCGGATGACCCGCTCGAACCAGCCCTGGCAATCGTAGATGTTCCGCCCATACCAGGGGGGAACCCAAGTCACGAGCGTTCCCGGAACGCCCGCGTTCCAGCGGAGTACGTTGGGGTCGTTGCTGTAGTACCGGCCGGAGACGGGGTTCGCCCGAACATATGCCACGAGCTCGGAATCCTCCCAGTACGCCGTGTTGAGACTCTTGCCGATGTACCCCGATTCCAGCGCTTCGGCGGTCAACCGCAGATTCTGCTGCACCGAGACGCCGATATGCCAGGAGCCGCCGACAAGCGCGAGAGCAACCAGCGCCCACCGGCCCATGGACATCCTGCCCGACGGCTTGCTGCTCAGGAGTCCGTCCAGCCAGAACGCCGCGACGAACAGCAGCGGGACGTAGACCGGCGTGAGGTACCGGCTGTCTATGCCCTGCCTGACCGTGAGCGGCGCCACCGCGGCGATGATCGCAAGGTACGCCAGCGTGAAGACCGAGAAGACGGAAGACGCCCTTCCCGGACGGGGGGTGATGAGGAAAAGCGCCGCCAGCAGCAGAAACAGGCCGGCAATCAGCCACGACGAGTGTTGCAACTGCCAGTAGATAGGGGACAGCGGGCCGGCCCACTCGTGGAACACCTCGACGATCTGACCCAGCGAATCGAACAGGGACTGTCCCGACGGGGCTTGTCCCACCGCTTCGGTCCTGACCCCGAAGAGGGTTCCCGAGGCCAGTTGGTTGCGCGCCATCGCCGCCGCGAGCGGGAGCGACGAGATGGCGCCGAAGGCCAAGGCATGCTTCAACCGCTGGCGTACCGGGACGTTCCGGCGCGAAAGGAGCATGAGGACTCCGGAGAGGATGAGCGCAGCTCCCATATACCTGGTCACCGCGGCGAGCGCGGCGAATACGGCGGAAAGCACGAGGGCCGGCGTGCCGCTTCTCCGATGCAGGAACGACTCCAGCGGCATCAGGGCGAGGAGGGTGAACAGGATGAAGAGGGGCTCGCTCTTGAAGGTCGAAGCGGCATGAGCGAGGGGGAGGGATGCCATCACCACCACCGCCACGCCCAGCGCGATCGGCGGCGACTTGAGACGCCGACTCAGCCAGAGGCCCGACACCAGGATGAGCAGGCCGAAGGCAGTTGCGTTCAGGAACCGGCCCCCGTCCACCGGCTCGATGCCGAACAGGCTCAGGAACGCCAGCGCCATGGAGAAGAAAGGCGCAAAGAGCACCATTTGCCCGCCGCCGGGGCTCAGCAGGCCCTCCCCGGCGGCCAGGCTCTCGGCTGCCGACAGGTAGTTGAAGGCGTCGCCGCTGTCGAGCGCCGCGCCGTAGGTGGACGTGCGGAGCAGGATATGCGCCGCGCCCAGGGCCGCGACGAGTACGATGAGCGCGGGAAGGCAAAGGGTTCCCCTCATCCCGAAGCGCCCATTCGACCGCGTCGTCCACATCTTCATCATCGGCGGAACTCCGCTTCCCAGACATGATTGAAACCACCAACCACGGGCACGGACTGGCCGGTCCTGATTTCAGAAAAATCATATATCGGGAGAGGGACTTTCTCCAGGCATTTGCCCTCGAATCAGCAATTTCCGCTAAGCCCGAAAACGTCCCATGAACCACAACGATCAAATGCTCAGGCAGCCGGGATAGCCGCGAAATCTCAGTCGTGCAATCGAGTTCGGGGCGTTAGCGGAAATTGCTACCCTCGAATCTCTCTGAACCGCCCCGGGAATCCCGGGGCGGTTCAATTCATTATCTTGCTCGACCGGAGCAACTGAAGTTGTTGCCGGGGGCGTCGGAGGGGCTGCGGAGTCTTCACGAAGCCGGGCACTTGCTGATCGTCGTGACCAATCAGTCTGCGGTCGGACGCGGCATGGACTCCCGACCGCCGTGGCTGGCTCCGCTCACCTTTCAATGCGAAGGGGCAACGGGCTCGGTCGAACCGACCCGCACCTTGGTCCGTATCGGGGTAAGGAAACCGATCCCCCAGCTCAGGTGCATGGTTGCGAGAGCCAGCGGGAGCAGGAGCGCGGCGTACGAACGGCGACGGATGCCGACCGCCAGAGAGCTGAGCGCCAGGGTAAGGACGTAAGTGAGCGGCACTGCCGCTACCGCCCAGATGGGGCCGGTCACGGCCAGGACCGGCGTGGCGGCCAATCCCAGCAGCAACAGGGGGCTGGCGAGATGCCGGGGCAGCAGGGAGGCCGGATGTCGTCGCGCCACGACCCGCTTCCATCGGCCGTAGTTGAAATACTGCCAAGCGAGACCCCACAAGGTGCTGCGGGGCCGGTAGGCGACCACGAGCCCGGGATCGAACCACACCGTTTCCCCGCGCGCCCGCAGCCGCCAGTTGAGTTCGTAGTCCTGATTTCGAACGAAGGCAGGGTCGACGCCGCCCACCGCCTCCAACGCATCGCGCCGGAACGCGCCCAGGAAGACGGTGTCGACGGGTCCCTCCGGGCCGCCCAGTCGGAAGCGGGCGCCGCCAGCCCCCAGGGGAGTGGTCATCGCCATCGCCACCGCGCGCTCGAAGAACGTGGCGCCGACCGGCCGTTGCCGGCCGCCGACGTTGGCCGCCCCCGTCCTTTGCAACGTGCTCACCGCGCGGCGCAGGTATCCGGGTGGGAGCACCGAATGGGCATCGCACCGCACGATGATCTCTCCGGTCGCCGCCCCGTACGCCGCACGCAACCCGAAGCCGGCAGTCTGTTCCGGATTGGGAACCAGTGTCACCGTCGGGTACCGCCGCCGAACCAGATCGGATGTGGCCGGGGTGTCGGATCCATCGGCGACGATGACCTCTACCGAACCCTCGTAGTCCTGAGACAACACCGAGTCGATCGCCGCCCCGATGGTCGCCTCGGCGTTCCGAGCCGGGATGAGAACCGACACCGACGGCAAGGCAGCGGTGGCGGTGCGAAAATGCCTCGGGTACGCGGTCAGTTCCCTCTTGGTCCGAACCGGGGTAAGGAAACCGATTCCCCAGCTCAAGTGCATGGTTGCGAGGGCCAGCGGGAGCAGAAGCGCAGTGTACGAACGGCGACGGATGCCGACCGTCAGAGCGTTGAGCGCCAGAGTGAGGGCGTAAGTGAGCGGCACCGCCGCTACCGCCCAGGTGGGGCCGGTCACGGCCAGGACCGGCGTGGCGGCCAATCCCAGCAGCAACAGCGGGCCGGCGAGATGCCGGGGCAGCAGGGAGGTCGGATGTCGTCGCACCACGACCCGCTTCCATCGGCCGTAGTTGAAATACTGCCAAGCGAGACCCCGCAAGGTGCCGCGGGGCCGGTAGGCGACCACGAGCCCGGGATCGAACCACACCGTTTCCCCGCGCGCCCGCAGCCGCCAGTTGAGTTCGTAGTCCTCGGCCCCCCCAAGGGTAGGGTCGACGCCACCCACCGCCTCCAACGCATCGCGCCGGAACGCGCCCAGGAAGACGGTGTCGCCGGGTCCCTCCGGGCCGCCCAGTCGGTGGCGGCCGCCGCCAGCCCCCAGGGGAGTGGTCATCGCCATCGCCACCACGCGCTCGAAGAACGTGGCGCCGACCGGCCGCTGCCGGCCGCCGACGTTGGCCGCCCCCGTCCTTTGCAACGTGCTCACCGCGCGGCGCAGGTATCCGGGTGGGAGCACCGTATGGGCGTCGCACCGCACGATGATCTCTCCGGTCGCCGCCCCGTGCGCTGCGTGGATTCCGGCCGTGATGACCTGTTCCGGATTGGGAACCAGTGTCACCGTCGGGTACCGCCGCCGAACCAGATCGGACATGGCCGGGGTGTCGGATCCGTCGGCGACGATGACCTCTACCGAGCCCTCGTAGTCCTGAGACAACACCGAGTCGATCGTCGCCCCGATGGTCGCCTCGGCGTTCCGAGCCGGGATGAGAACCGACACCGACGGCAAGGGAGTCGCAGTGGTCGATTGCGGGATGAGAACAGGAGTCTCCTTCATGTCCGTGACTTCAATGGTATCGATGGGTGCAGGTCTGAAACTGAGCACTCCAAGTGCACTCGGCTCTGTGTATGCAGGAGCGCAGCATGTCGTGTGGCTACACGTCAGGCCGTTCGGTGACACACTGCTGACAAAGTGTCATATAGGTGCGTGAAATTTTCTCTAACTCATTGATTCTTCATATCAGTCTCCGATCAGCACTCTCGGGGTGGGGGAGTGCGCGAAGCTTGCGAAGTCCCTGCGCCACCGGGTGCCGGATCTGGTGCTGGCCCACAAGCGCGTGCTGCCCCGGCTCGAAGCATTGGCCAGCGCAGGCGGTGAGCCTGGGGCGCCGGTGCCGGTCCTTGGTCGGGGCGCTGAACAAGCGTCCTCACCGCGCCCGCCGGCGTGCCCTGTCTCGTCATCTCCTCGCCGCCTGCGGGACAGCTTGGCGCGGCGAGCGCCTCGCTGCTCCATGCCATCGAAGTGGTGCTGCACCAGTGCCATCGCGCCTCCAGTGCCATCGAGGGGTGCAATGCGCCGCTGCGCCCCTGTCTCGACGTCCGTCAAGGCGCCACCCAGGGCTTGCTCGAACTGTTCCGCGCCGGATTGAACGTCTTTGCGGAATTCGCCCCAATCGTACCATCCCCACCACTCAGGCTTTCCGATGACGTGGTACGTCAATATGACCCACGCGGTCTGCGCCAATGCCTCATCCAGGACAGGCGCCAACTCGTCGTTGTCGTTGATGCAGGCGTCGCAACCCTGAAACTCGATGCTTTGCATCTCCAACGCCCGCAAGCCGAACCAATTGTCCGGCGCTGACCGGGACCCCGGGAGGTTGTAGAATTCTCCTGGGTTCGTGGTCTGTAGTCTGCCGCTCAGAAACCCTGAAGCCTCCAAAGCCCGTTGCGTCTCTTCTTCGTGCCCGGCGCTTCTCGGATAGGCGTAGGCGACGGGCTTCATTCCCCAATCTTTCATGGTGTCATAGTTGGCTTGGAATGATTCGAGGGCCTCTTCGTAAGACAACTCGTCGTGGTCGATGTGATTGTGCCCATGCCCGAAATAGCCGAACCCCTTGGGAACCAGCTCCGACATCAGATAGACGATCCGCTCATCGTCAGGCCCGCTGAATGTGCGATCACCGTAAAAGGTATTTCCGGTCACCATTTCATAGCCCATGACGAGGCCCTGCTCCATCACGTAGCGGTCCATGTCCGGCTCCCTTCCGGGGGTGGGCCAGTCATCGTTGGTAATCGAGATGGCGGCGGCGTGGTTGTCCAACTACTTTGCGACTGATGCGTTCAGAGGTGCCGCCGGGGGCGTGAACTCCTCCTTCCAGACCTGCCCCTGGCCGGGGACGAACTGGCCGGTCCCGATTTCGGAGATGGCGTATTCCGGGAGAGGGACTTTCGCCAGGCATTTGCCCTCGAATCTATCGCCGTGCTGGTCGAAAACGAAGTCCAGGTTGTCGAAGCCGTATTGCTTGCGATGGTCGGGGAGGTCAGCCACGTTGGCGGGAATCAGGTGCAGAAAGAACATCGCCTCCGTGTCGGCGCGGGCGCACGGGTCCTTGACGAAGATCAGACTTCCCGCGCCGAGATAGATGTCGAAGACGCCGCGGGCCACCGGCTCGCCGGAGGTCGCCGACGACCAATAGCCGTCAAGCCACCGCCGGCTCTCCTCGAACCAGTGCTCCGCTTCCCAAAGGGGGTTCCCGTCGCGGTCAACCTGCCCGGTTCGGATGCCGACGATGTCCTTGTCGGGAAGCCGGCGCTCGGTGATGCAGGCGCCGTTGCCCTGCCAGAAAGACTCGCTCCATGCGAAATCCAGCGCATTGCGTTCGGGCGTTCCACTTTCGGAATCCAGCGAATAGACGGTCAACGAGAACCGCGTACCGTATTCGTCTTTCCATCTGCAACTCCGGTTCTCATAGATCAGCCTGTTGCCGCGGAGGTACAAATCGTACCTGGAACGAAGGATACGGTCCGCTTCGGTAACGCCCGCCGCGCCCCTGCCGTCTTCGCTTCCAGACGGCGCCAAGAACACTTTCGGGAGACCCGGCTGTACGGGTTCGGACGGCTTGGTCGTCGTTCTCACTCGGTTGCCGAGCTGGTCCGCGTAGTACACCGAAGCGCGCAGGCGATGCCCGACATCGGCAGCCGTGGGGATGTACACGTGGGTGGGCCGTTGAAAGCGGAGGCTCGTCCAGCCGTCGGCATCGCCGCCTTTCTCCCACCGCCATGGTTCCCCGAACAGCCACCGACCGTGAGACCGGTTGATATAGGCTTCGAACGGCTCCCCCTCCACCGGAGCATCAGAACTGAGGAACATAGCCGGCCGGGACTCCAGAGATTCGCGTTCGCGCAGGCGATACAGCTTGCCGTCGGCCAGTTCCGCCACCAGTTCCAGCAAAGGCTCCCGAGACAAGTGGCTTCGGAGGGCGTCGTCCTGCCACTGAGGGCATCCCCGCGAGTCACTGAAATGGAGGACATATGCCTCTTCGCTGCCAAGCGCTTTCGACCATGCGAACCGCAGATGATCCGGTTCGCATGGTAGTGCGTAATGGCGTCGCAGACTGTCGGCGTACAAAACCGTGACGGGCCAGGCATCGCTCCAGATCGCGCCTCTCAGAGCCGCCTCCCGAATGTACCGCAAGCTCTCCGAATTCCTCCATCGCGGCGAGGCATACGCTTGTCGCGCACCAGCATTCCAGAGCCGTATTTCGCGTTCATGCAGCACAACCAGCCAAGCTGCCTGCAGGGACAGCGCCGACATCAGGACGGCCGCGAGAGCCCCGCATCGCTTGAACCTCCCCGCCGGCGCGGAACGGTTCCCCGCGGCGCCCGCTTTCCGCGCATACCGCAGGGCGCCGTCCATCAGCAGCAACGCCGCGAGCAGGAGCGGAATATACACGGGGGCAAGGTATCTCCACTGCAATCCAGACCAGGTGCCTCCCGCCATCATCGCGGCGACGAGCAGCGTCAGGTAGGCGAGCGCAAAACCGCCGCATACGCGCAACGGACCCCAGGCAACATCCGATGCAGCGGGAGCGGTCCCTTTCCGGTCCGAGCGGCGGCAGAACGCATGGCAGGCGGCCATCACGAGCGCCAACAGGACCGGGGCGGTCAACCCGACGAGCCACCAGAAGTGGACGGCGATGCGCAAAGCCTCGTCCACGATGAAGTCAAATGGGTAGAAAACCTTGTCCCTTCGGCCAACCGGTAATCCGACAAGCAGATAGTTCCGCAGCATCCACAGACCCACCGGCGCCGCGGCAATCAACGTATAGACGGCGATCCGCTTCATCTTCTCCCGCGGCGCAACCCGCACTGCGAGCAGCAGCGGGACCACTGCCAGGATCACGGAAGCGCCCATATAGCGGGTCAGGCAGGCCAGCGCGCTGAACGCCGCCGCCCGGATCAGGGAGGCGCGTCCGCCGCCGCCCAGGTGGGCGTCGATCTGCGTCAGCGCGAGCGTTACGAACAGAATGAAAGCCGACTCGCTCATGGCGTGGGACGCCACTTCGGCGAGCGGAAGGGCCAGCGCGATCGAGAGGCAGCCCCACAGCCACAGGAATCGGGAGTGCAGATGGCGCCGCAGCCACCAACCCGCGACCAGAACGGTCAGCCCGAAGATGACGGCGTTGAGCGGCCCGGCGACGGCGTACGGATCGAACCCGAGCAGTCCCCCGCCGGCGAGTATCACCGGATACAGCGGCGGCCAGCTCACCATAGGACGAATCAAATCGACAAGGCCATCACCCGCCAGGAGATTGCGGGCCGCCGTGATGTAGTTGACGGCATCCCACCCCATGCTCGGTCCGTAGCTGGCCTGCCGCAGGAGCACGAAACCCGCGCCCAGCGCGGCGGCCGCGGCGAGGAGCAGGGTGAAGCGGTCGGGCCGCCTGCCTGCCGCCCAGGCAGGGAACCAATCTTTCTCTTGCGCCTCCTGGCCGAGGTCAGCAGCATCGGTCATATTACTTGTCCTCCTTCCGTAGTTTCCTCCTGCGTCCCCCGGCCACGCGTTCCGCGATCGATCATCGGAAATGGCATCGTCCAGCTACCCTGTTTTTCGTAAGTACATCCCCTCTCTCACCTGCCGGGACGAATTCTCGACCATCCGACGGCACGCAACGGCCGAAGCGTCCAGTGTTTTCAAGGATCCTTCAGAGAGACGGGGCCTTTGTGCATCGTCGGCCAAGGGAACGAAGAACGCCTTGTTGACCACCTTGTTCTCCTTGATTCGCTGCAACAGACGCCTGAAGCCAAGATGGCGCAGAGCAAAGCCGCACCAGTGCCCAAAGGCCGAGAGCCACAAAGACCTGGGGCCCACCGCCTGGTTCACGACTTGTCGTGGAGTACAGTCGAACTTCGGCGCTCCGCAGAGGGAAGGCAAGATGTCCATCACCGCGCCGGTATCCTTGGTAAGAGCAGAAAAAGAGAGCGTCAGGACGTCGGCATCGGTCCGGAAAACATCCGCCAAGCGTTCGGAGGTCAATCTGTCGCGTACCACCGCGGCCTCCAGCCGCCGCGCGCCCAATAACGCTGAAAGCTCTGCCCGGCTTCTGCGGAATCGCATCATCGAAATTGCGCGGTCCCGGTGGTCTCTGAGAAGCATCACCAGCAATATCCTGAAACCCTCTTCCCTCAAAGCTTCGACGCTGCGGGACAGCCTGGCATCGGCATAGGCCAAATTGGCCACGTCACACAGGACTCGACCCCGCCCCCACCCATCCAACCGTTTCCGGGCTCGCCTGAACGCCCTTGGAGAGCGGTAGTAGTACCGTTCCTTGATTTCAGGGAAGACGAAGCTGGGATGGCCTCTCAAGAGCCGGTACAGGAATTCGCTCCCCGACCGCCCAGGCCCCGCTACAAGCAGATAGTCGTACACAGGTTCAGACTGCCTTCCCGAGGCACTGGTGGATTGCAGCGACACCGGATTGGGTCTGATAGCCTCCGCGGTCTCGCCGGCTTTGTCCTCCGCTACCTCGGACGATGGACACCTGCATTTCATTGCGTCCGCCGGTTCGTGGAGGCGGCTACCGGCTTCATCCCGTAGCAACCGCGGCAATAGTGCGGAATGTCGTCGCCGGCAATTCGCCGGCGCAGTTCCCGGTATTTGTCGTTGTTCCAGACATCGGCGAACGGCTCATCGAAAACGTTGCCCATTTTGACGACGCTGGAATCGGCTATTTGACAGCAGGGGACGACGTCGCCGTTCGCCGCAATGAGGATGGCATGCCCCCCATCTCCCCCTCTTCCAATATCTCAATCAGATGTGAGTTCAGCAGTGGCTCTCCCATTCCTTGGAGCTTGATCTGACGAAGCATCGGCAACTGGCGCAGGATCGAGACGAACCGCTCGGTGGTCAACCGGGTCGTCTTCCGCGTCCAATGCGTCACTTGGCAATGGTCACAGGCAAAGTTGCACGTATCGATGGGCTCGACGTCGATGCTGGTGGGCAGGAAAGGAGTTCTTTTCAGCCCGAGACGCCCGGCTACCCGACCGCCGACAGCGTGATAGACCTTTCGAAGGCTGCCCATTCCTGTCCGGCGCGATAGCCGCAAGAGACTTCGGAAACCATGATTCATTTCCAAGCGAACCCTCAGCACGGGTCAACGTGCGCGTGCCCATTGTACAACGAACCCTCAGCGCCTGTCTCACACCGGACAACTTGATATTTGTCCCCGCCTGCCGTCACGCCACCGTTGGATCTCTTTGCCTCTGAACGAGGAACGCCGCCGTGGCGCAGGCCAGGCCGATCACGAAATTGTAGGCCCCCATGGTGAATAAATGGCAAGCCGTCAGGCCGTACAGGGCCATCAAGACACCCCATCCGACGACCAAGTCTCTGCCCAGGGACTTCGGCACCGTCCAAAGCAACCGCATCAGGAAGAACAGAGACAGCAAGTACAATGCCAATGGAATCATGCCCGCTTCGCCAGACAGCATCAGGTACACATTGTGGACTCCAGCCGGTCTCCCATGGTGTCCGACAGGGGCGCCCTCCATATAGTGGAGCTGAAACAAGCCGTGACCTGCGATGGGCGATTCCAGGACCTTGTCGAAGCCCATCCTCCACAAGAGCATTCGTCTCGATAGAGATCTCCCACTGCCGCTGGTGGAATCGTCTTTACTTCCGAGAGCCTCCACGGTCTCGCCTGGCGCCTTCAGTAGATGGAGCGGCGCGCTGGCGTCCGTCGCGGTCGCTGCGGGTGCCGCCATAATCGGGCCTATGGCCTCCGTTTGAACCCGGTGCGTCATGCCGTTCTTCTCGTAGGACACCCAGGCGCGCAAGAACTTGCCCCCGTCTTCGTCCGCCGGGGTGTAGTTGGATGAAAGCGCGCCTTCGATGTTGGTCCAAGTAGCGTCATCGGGCGTATCGACATCGCCGGGCCGGGCGTCGGCCCGCTGCCATCGCCAGGAATTTGCCGGATATTCGTCAGCCCGGTGGGGCTTGTTGTCAACCAGGGAAACGGTGATCGTGTCTCCCACCCGCTTCGCTTCGTACGGGTCATCAATCCAGGCTTGGTGGGTATTCACGACCGGCGCCCCCGGAATGAGCCAAACCAGGACGCCGACCATGCACAGAACAGTCAGGCCGGTGTGCAAGAGGTCTTGTCTCAGGCGACGGACGTTCAGCAGCAGGAACAGGATCAGCATCCCGCCCAGAACAAGAATCACTGTGAAGGAAAACGATGCGAGTCCCGCGGCGCATCCCAGGACCAGGGCCAGACACGCAAGGGGGCGTTGCTGTCCGTTGGATCGAAACGCCAACGCCAGCACGGCCGTCATGCAGGCGATGAAGCCCGCGTCGTTGGGGTCGGTGAACGTGCCGGTCATGCGATAGGGATGCCGGTACTCCGGCAGCACGCCCATATCGCGCAGCCACGGCGAGGCCAGAACGACGGCGCAGCTTGCCATCAGAATCACGAGCGTCCATTTCAACAACCGCTCGGCCCCGATTCGCTCCAGCAGCCAGCGGCCGCCCAGTATGGCAGCCAGGGTGACGAGGAAGAAGAAGGCTTGGCGCAGCACGTCTTTGGTCGACAATTCTGCGTCGGTGGCAAGCGAAACGCCGGAGGAGATGAAGAGGTAGGTCGCTATCGAGGCGAGGAGGAACAATCCAGGCGTTCCGAGAAATTTCCACCAGCGGAGGTTCACGAAACCCAGCAGGAGCAGGCAACACAGGAGCACAGCTCCAAGGACGAGCGGCTTTATTACACCGCCTTGCAGCTTTACGTGGACCAGCACGGCCAGCGCCCAGAAGGAAAGGGCGATGCAGGGCGCCGATGCGAACTCGAGTCTCCTCCAGAGGAACGGAACAAGCTGCAACATGCGTTTACCCTCGAGTCATGGCCGTTTGGCCTGCCGCCCGGGCGGGATCTGTTTCCGGCACAGGCTGTGCAGGTCGGCGGCCACGCGGTCGTACCAGTCGGCGCTCCGAAACTGGTCCCCTCGCCGTTTTGCTCCCTCGCAGAGCCGCCTGTACAGATCGGGCTCGTCCAGCAACCGCTTGATCGCAGACTCGACCTCTGCTGCCGAACGGGGTTCCACCAGCAGCCCACTCTCCTCGTGCTCGACCAGCTCGGAAACGCCGCCCGTCCTGGCGGCGACGACGGGAAGGCCGCACTGGAAGGCTTCGAGGATGGCCCCGGGGTAGCCCTCGCTCCGGTAGTAGCTGGGATACACCAACAGGTCGTGTTCACCGAGGACCCCTGGTATTTCCGCCGGGTCCAGGACGCCGCCGTAGGTCGCCCTGGGATGGCCCTCGAACAGGGAGAAATCCGTGTCGGACATGCCGGGGCCGAAGACGTTGAGATGACAATTCTCCGGCAGGTGGCGGCACGCCTCGAGGGCTTCGGCCAACCCCTTGTCCATGACCAGACGAGCAACGAAAATCAGCTTTTCCACCCTGCCGCGCCCGGTCCGGGCGGGCGCCTCTACGCCTCTCGTACCCGGCAACCACTTGAAATTGTCCCGGTTGTCGAAGCCGCGGTGCAGGTACTGCGTCTCCACGTACACCAGCGAAGAGCGCATCCAGGTCCGGTCGGCCAGCCAGCGCGCGAGCGCGCCATATCCCAGGTAATCCAACATCATGTCGCCCCCGACGACACGCAGCACCAGGGGCCTGCGCGCGATCTTGCAGACAGCCCACAGGAACGATGCCAAGCTCAGCGCCGAAGAGGATCCGATGATGAGGAACGCGACGTCGGAGCGCCATAATTTCCTTGCCGCGCCCCAGGCTACTCTCAGGAATCTCGCCAGACGATGGGCCCTGATTTTCCAGGCGGGCAGATTCGTCACGCTCCCCGACGTGTCGATGACGTCCACCTCGAAGCCGCGCGCCCCAAATTCCCGCACCTGCTCGTCGGTCGTCACCTTGTTGCCCCCGACCACGTTGGTATCGGACGCCCCGGTCTTCTGTATCGGAGCGATGAGCAGAATGCTGGGCGCTGGCAGGGTGCGCCGCAGAAACGGCGCA
This sequence comes from uncultured Gammaproteobacteria bacterium, assembly GCA_958295465.1. GTDB lineage: Bacteria > Pseudomonadota > Gammaproteobacteria > HK1 > HK1 > HK1. The sequence goes on along the minus strand of OY282353.1, from coordinate 2,307,541 downwards.
TCCTGGCCGCTCCAACGTGGGCGTAGCGAACGTCGGACACGTGCTTCAGCACGCGCTCGGCTCTCTTTCCCGGTCAACGTGATTCCTCCTCTTTCTCGAGTTGAACCGCCCCGGGAGTCTCGGAGGGTGATTTGCCTGAGTCAGGCAGCCATCGCCGACTCTCGCAGTCGGCGATAGTAGTGTGCCTCGAATGCAGCCGAAGGCACATGCCCGAAGGGTTCGAACCAGCGCCGGTGATCGTACCAGTGCACCCAGGGCGTCCCTTGTCCATTTCCCGGACGCTCGCGCACCTGGACTTACCCCGATCTCGTGGACGGTTGATGGCTTTCGCTCAAATCACGCCGAGCACGACGCGAACGCCCACGGCCTTGCCACGCTCAAGTCGCCCGCGGGGGGAGATACCCGGCACACGGCGCATCGTGGCAATGCAGCCCCATCCGGCGCATCAGCCGAGTCCCTCCGATTGGGACTCGGGGGCAGGCGTGCAGCACGCCACCGCACCCCCCTCGCGGCGAAGCTGGCGTCGGACCTTGCGCACCCCGAGCGCCTCGAAGTGCTCGTCGTATACCCGCCGCACCTGCGCGCGCAACCACCCATCGCGACGCCCCCGCGCCCGGCCCCCGCTCCGGCTCGGCTTCACGCGCCTTGTGAACCGCCCGGAAGGCGATCGAGCGCACCCTCGCGAAGATCGAAGGGCGGCCGATGTAGCCGGGCCGGTCGTCGTCGGGGAGGCGACGAAGGCGAGGTGGCACCGCGACGGGTGTCCGGCTCGAGACGGTCCGGTTCAGCCCGCGGCCGGTTCGAGCCGATGCGCCCGCATCTTCCGGTGGAAGGGGAGGTGGTGTTCGTAGTAGTCGCGAAGGTGGGGCGCGGCGTCCAGCCCGGGGCCACCGGAGCCGGCGGCCGGGTGCGCTGGTTCGGCGATGATACCCGTGGAGCCGGCCAGATCGGCGTGCCAGCCGCTCACGTCCCGCCACGTGGCCGGCAAACCCTCGTCCCACTCCAGCGCCCGCGGTATGAACGGCACCTCCAGCGCCCGGCAGTAGGCGCGCAGGGTGCCGGCCGGATCCTCGGCCAGGTCCGCCGCGTCGATCACGATCGGTGTCCGTCCGGTGATCCCGCCGACCCTCTCGAAGAGGCGGTACTGGGCTTCGCAGCCGATCTCTTCGAGGGTCACGCCGGGGTCGAGCCGGAAATAGGACGGGATCGTGCGCTCCGGGTCACGGATGAGAAAGGTGCTGGTCATGCGCCGGATGAAGTCCACGTCGTCGTGGATGCGGTCATGGACGTAGTAGCACATGTCCTTGACGAAGACCGGCCGGGTGCGCGCGGTCTCCAGGATCATCGACCGGATGTCCTCGTAGGACACCGGCCGCCGCGGATCGAGGTCGAGGTGCGGCAGGCGCTTCCTGCCGTCATGCACGTAGTACAGGTACAGGAACGGCTCGTGCAGGGCCGCCATGTCGCCACGCTCCAGCATCGCCCGCTCCAGCGCGCTGGAGAGCGATCGGGGGTGGCACCAGAGGAAGATCAGCCTGTGCACGTTGGCCCGGGAATTCCTGTCAGGCGCGGGGACGTCCGAAGACCCGCCACGATCGGCCGCACCGGTCGCCGGAATTGGCGCGATACCGCATCGTGACGCCGCATGTCGGGATGTTGACAGGAGCTGCTGACGTCGGCCGGACGGCGCCCTTCGCCGCCGGCTACGCTTCGGCCCGGAAACCGAGCCGCTCCTGGTACGCGCGGCTCAGGCCCTGGGTCATCCGGTCGGCGATCATGGCGATGAACGCCATGCCGACGCCGGCGACGATGCCGACCCCGAAATCGCCGTCGCCCAACCCGATGTAGACCTGCTGGCCGAGCCCGTTGGTGCCGACCAGCGCCGCGATCACCAGCATCGCGATGCCGAACATGATGGTCTGGTTGAGCCCCAGCATGATCACCGGCATCGCCAGGGGCAGCTTCACGCGCCACAGAAGCTGCAATCGCGTGCAGCCGAAGCAGGTGGCGGCTTCCAGGACCTCGCCGGATACGTTGCGCAACCCGTGCTCGGCGTAGCGGATCGCCGGCACGATCGCGTAGGCCATGATCGCCAGCAGCGCGGTGAACTCGCCAATCTTGAAGATCATCACGAAGGGGATGAGGATGACGAACAGCGGCATGGTCTGGAGCGTGTCGTTGATCGGACGCAGAAAGGTGGAGACGCCGTCGAATTCGGAGGCGAGGATCCCCAGCGCGGCTCCCATCGCGAACGAGAGCAGCACCGCCAACCCGCAGAGGTAGATCGACAGGAGCGTCTGTGGCCAGACACCGGCGATCAGCAGGAATCCAAGACCCGCGGCGGTTCCGAGGGCGAGACGCAGGCCGCCGAGCCGCCAGCCGAGCAGGGTCGCCATCGCCAGCATTGCCGGCCACGGCAGGCGGGTGATCCCGAAGAACAGCATGATGGCGAGAAAGGCGATCAGCGAGGCCCGGCCGATCCCCTTGCGCATCGCCGAGTACACCACCAGGACCGCGGCGAGGATGGCGTAGCCCTGCTTCAGGGGCGCCGTGAACTCGAACCCCCAGGTGAACGGGGTGATGGTCTGGTCGAACCCCGTCTTCACCGGCAGCATGACGAAGAAGAAGGCCCAGCTCTTGACGAGGTTGATGGTCCCGGCGTGCTCGACCACGAGCCAGGTGACCGCGTCGTTCAGATATTGCGCCGGATAGATCTCCCAGGCTTCCGGGTACTCCTTCAGGAACGGAAGGAGCTGCGCCAGCAACCCGACCGTCAGCCCCAGGCCGAGGGCGATGAAGGCGTTGCGGTGCCGGGTCGGGAAATGGCGCGCTGCGCCGGGGTCCCGCGGCTCCGCGGTGGCGGCGGCGGCGGTGAGCCGGTCCATGACCATCGCCATCAGCGCGATCACGATGCCGGCCAGCAGGCTCTCGCCGAACTGCGCCTTGCGCATCGTCGAGAGGACCTCCCACCCGATGTCGGCGGTGCCACCGATGATCGAGGCGATGATCACCATCGAGAACGCGGCCATGGTGGTCTGGTTCACGCCGAGCAGGATCTGGCGCAGGGCGCTGGGTGCACGCACGCGCCAGAAGAGCTGGCTCGGGGTGGCGCCGGCCATCAGTCCGGCCTCGATCACCTCCGCCGGCACGCGCGAGAGCCCGAGATGCGTGTTCCGCACCGTTGGCGGAAAGGCATAGAGGATGCTCGCGATCAGGCCCACCACGGGTCCGAAGCCGAACAGCAGCAGGATCGGCAGCAGGTAGGCGAAGGCGGGTACGGTCTGCATCAGGTCCAGCACCGGGGCGATGGCCCGCTCCGCACGCCGCGAGAAGAACGCCAGCGTGCCCAGCCCGAATCCGATGCCCACCGCCGCCGGCACCGAGACCGCGACCAGCGCCAGCGAGTTCATCGACTCCCCCCAGTAGCCGATGACCGGCATGTAGAGGATCGCGAAGAAGGTGAACGCGGCCAGCCGCCAGCCCGAGACCACCCAGGTCACGAACGTCAGCACCGTCAGCGTGACCGACCAGGGCAGCCAGTTCAGCAGGTCCCGCACGACGGCCATCGGCACGTCGAGGGCGGCCGAGAACGCCCGGAACGCGGGGCCGGCCACGTCCACGCACCAGTCCATGAGGGTGTTGAGCGTGGGGGTGATCGGCACGACCCAGGCGGCCGGATATTCGATCAGCCAGCCGGCGGTGTCGCGCAGTGCCAGCAGGGCGAGGGTGAGCAGGATCAGGCCGGCCCAGATCCAGTCGCGGCGGCGCCTGGCGGGCCGGCGCAAGCTACGGCCGCTCCCGATCCAGGCCCCGTTCCGGCGGCCGCGCACCACCGGCGCCGGCGCGGTGGTGCTGTTCGTGGGCAAGCACGGAGATGACGCTCGCGGCGGTCACCACCCCGATCGAGACGCCGTCGCGCATCATGGAGATGCCCTCGCGATGCTCCGCGAGCAGCGGCAGGAGATCCTCGACGGAGGTGTCCGCGGACTGCTGCGGCATTCCGGGCTGCACCGCCCGGGATCGGTCGAGCACGTCCGACGCCTTCAGTACGCGCGCCATGGGGACGTCTTCGGTGAACTCCGCGACGTAGTCGTCGGCGGGGTTGATGATGAGGTCCGCGGGCGCGCCCACCTGCACCACCATGCCGTCGCGCATGATCATCATCCGGTCGGCGATCCGCAGCGCTTCGAGAAAGTCGTGGGTGATGAACACGATCGACTTCTTCAGGCGGTGCTGGATGCGCAGGAACTCGTCCTGCATCTGGCGCCGGATCAGCGGGTCGAGGGCGGAGAAGGGCTCGTCGAGAAACCACAGCTCGGGCTCGACCGCCAGCGACCGGGCGATACCCACCCGCTGCTGCTGCCCGCCCGAGAGCTGGCGCGGAAAGGAGCGTTCACGTCCCTCCAGCCCGACGAGCTGGATGACCCGGCCCACCCGTTCGTTGCATTCGGACGCGGGCAGGCCCTGCAGGCTCAATGGAAAGGCGACGTTGTCGAATACGTTCAGATGGGGGAGCAGCCCGAAGTTCTGGAACACCATCCCCATCTTGTGGCGGCGGATGTCGATCAGCTCCCTGGCGGACTTCCTGAGCAGATCCTCGCGATCGAGCCACACCTCGCCGCGGGTCGGCTCCACGAGGCGGGACAGGCACCGCACCACGGTGGACTTCCCGGAGCCGGACAACCCCATGATGACGAAGATCTCGCCGACGTGGACGTCGAAGCTCACGTCGACGACCGCGGGAATGGCGCCGTCCGCGCGCATGCGGAGCGCGAGCCGGCCCGCGTCGCCGGTCGAGACGTCCTTCCTGAAGTAGGGCGCCGCGTCGTCGCGGTAGACCTTCCAGACGTTACGGCACGACAGCTTGATCTCCGCCGCGTCCCGGGTCCGGGCGTGCATGTCGGGGGTCACGATCGCCGGAGAACTCAACCCGCGAAGAAAGAGGGCGCCAGCCTGCCGGCGCCCTCTTTCTTCGCCCGGACCATCAGCTCCTGGCGGCCATCGCGGCCTCGATCCAGGGCCGCCACGTCGCCTCGTTGCCTGCGACCCACTCGGCGACTACCTCTTCGAGGTCGCGGCCCTTGTTGTCGACCTCGAGCATCAGCGCGTTCATGGTGGCGTTGTCGATGGAAAGGACGTCGAGCAGCTTGTAGGCGCCCGGCCACTTCGCTGCGAAATCCTTGTTCACGATCTTGTCGATCGACGCCTGCTGGAAGCCGCAGGCGGAACCCCTCGACTGGCCCGACTCCTCGATGCACTCGCCTTCGGCCGGATCCCAGGCCACCCAGTCGAAATCGAGCTCCGCGAAGAGCCAGTGCGGCTGCCAGAACATCATGAGGATGGGCTGTCCGGACGCCACCGCGCTCTTCAGCTCGGCGATCATCGCGCCCTCGGAACCCCCGGCCACCGGCTCGAACGGGACGTCGATCTGGGCGACCACGTCCTTCGAGCGCGTTCCCCAGTCGGCCGGGTAGGTGATCAGGCGCCCCTTCGGGAAGGTGTCCGCGGCGGCGAACGCCTGAGCGCAGTCGTAGAGCGCCTGGTAGCTCGGCAGGCCCGGACACTTCTCGTTCATGTAGGGTGGATAGATCCAGCCTTCCTGGGGGCTCAGGCCGAGCGAGCCGAGCACGACGATGTCGCCGCTCTCCACCGCCTTGGGGTAGATGTCGCCGACGTTGTTGGTCCAGACCTCGGGCTGCGCGTGCAGATCGCCCTGGGCGATCGCCGCGAACTGCGGCACGGCGCCGGCGGTGACGTACTCGACGGTGTAACCGGCCTTCTGCAGCAAGGTACCGGTGATGTGGGCCGAGATGTGCTGTCCGGTCCATTCGTTGACCGGGATCTTGATCGGGTCGCCGGAATCCGCCCATGCCCCGGCCATCGAAGCGGCGGTGACCAAGGCGCCGGCCATCGCCTTCTTCAGAATGTTCATGTCGTCCCCCAATTGGTGTGTGATGCACTCGGAACGCTATGCGGGAGGGATAGGTGTGTCAATAGGAGCATGGCCGGCCGGACTTCGTTGCCGGGGGCCGGCGTGACCCGGCCGAACATCCGCCCACCGGGGCCCGGGAGGCGATGCACGCCGCGGTCCCGGATAGAGGAGGCGGGTGCTGCCAGCGGGTCGGGTCGGCGGACTTCACGCGAGCCGGCCGGAATGCGATCGCCTGATCGGCCCGGTCGGGCGAGGTGGGGGACCGCGGACCTCACGGCCATGGCCCGGGCGGCACCCGGGCCATGGCCGGTGTCCGTTCAGGTGTAGCGATACGGCCGTCCGGCCTTGGCCATGGCCGCGTTGTACGCTCTCAGGATGCCGACCACCTTGGCGGTGCGCGGCGTCTCGGCCGCGATCTCGTCCCAGAACTTGACCGCTTCGGCCTCCACCGTCGCCCATTCCTCATCCGGAATGGAGGTCAGCTCCAGCTTGGTGCCGTCCACCCGCAGCTTCGCCTCGCCGCCCCAGTACCAGTACTGGCGGTAGTAGTGCGAGCTGTCCATGCACAGCCGGAACAGCTCCTGGAGATGCGCGGGCAGGGCGTCCCACTTCCCGGAGTTGGCGAAGTACGAACCGCACCAGGCGCCCGAGATGTTGTTGGTGAGGAAGTAGTTGGTGACGTCGGCCCAGCCCACCGTGTAGTCCTCGGTGATGCCGGACCAGGCGATGCCGTCGAGCTCTCCGGTCTGCACCGCGACCTCGATGTCCTCCCAAGGCAGGGTCACCGGCACCACCCCGAAGCGCGACAGGAAGCGGCCCGCGGTGGGGAAGGTGAACACCCGCAGGCCCTTGAGATCCTCGAGGCTGCGAATGGGGTTGACGGTGTTGAAGTGGCAGGGGTCCCAGGCGCCGGCGGAGAGCCAGGTGACGCCCTCGATCTCGCCGTAGGCTTCCGCCCAGATCTCGTTCAGCCCCCACTGGTGGAACAGCGCCGGCACGTCGAGGCTGTACCGGGTGGCGAACGGGAAGTAGCCGCCGAACACGGAAATGTCCACCGGGGCGGCGATCGAATCGTCGTCCGACTGCACCGCGTCGATGGTGCCGCGCTGCATGGCGCGGAACAGCTCGCCGGTGGGCACGAGCTGGTCGGCGAAGTAGAGCTCGATCTCCATCTCGCCGTTCGCCACCTTGTTGAACGAGTCGATGGAGGGCTTGATGACGTGCTCCGCGAGCGCGGGACCCGCGTAGGTCTGGAGCCGCCACTTGATCTTCGTCTTCGACTGCGCGTGGACCGCCGGGGCCGCGATGGTCGCCGCGCCCGCGGCGCCTGCCATGCCTGCCTTCTTCAGAAAGCTGCGTCTGCTGGTCATCTTCCAGGTCTCCTTCTCTGTCGTGGAATCAACGGTGGGTGTCGAGCGCTACCGCTTCGCTCTCTATCTCCGGTCATGAAACGACGGGATGGATGAACCGTCCCTCGTGCGGGATCGCCCGCGTGCGCCTCGTCCATGTCTCGTCCTCTCCGCCCGTCGCCGGTCCTCACTTCCCGTAATGCTGCTCCGGCAGCCACAGCGCGAGCTGCGGGAAGATCATCACCAGGGCCAGGGCGAGGGTCATGACCAGGACGAAGGGGATGATGGAGCGGTAGATGTCGCCGAGTCCGATTTCTGGCGGCGCCATCGCCCGCATCAGGAACAGGTTGTAGCCGAAGGGCGGCGTCATGTAGGCGATCTGGCAGGTGATGGTGTAGAGCACCCCGTACCAGATGAGGTCGAAGCCCAGGACCTTGACGAGCGGCACGTAGAGCGGCGCGACGATCACCAGCATCGCGGTGTCGTCGAGAAAGGTGCCCATCAGCAGGAACGAGAGCTGCATCAGGATCAGCACCTGCCAGGGGCCGAGCCCGAGCCGTTCGAGGAAGAAGCCCTCGATCGCGCGTACCGCGCCCAGCCCGTCGAACACCGCGCCGAAACAGAGCGCGGCGAGGATGATCCACATGAACATGCAGCTCACCCCGAGGGTCTTGTGCATCGTCGCTTCCATGACCTTCGCGCTGAGCCGGCCCCTGAAGAGCGCCGCGAGGGTCGCGCCGACCGCGCCCACCGCGGAGCTCTCGACCAGGCTCGTGTAGCCCATGAGGAACAGCCCCGTCATGGAGAAGAAGATGAGGAACGGCAGGATCCCGGCCCTGAGCAGCTTCATCTTCTCGCCGAGCGGGACCTGGCGCTCCTCCCTCGGGAGCACCGGGCCGAGGTGGGGCTGGAGCCGGCAGCGCACCGCGATGTAGACGATGAACAGCACCGCCATCATCAGGCCGGGAATGGCCCCGGCCAGCCAGAGCTGCCCCACCGGCTGGCGGGCGATCATGCCGTAGAGCACCAGCACCACGCTCGGCGGCACCAGGATCCCGAGCGAGCTGCCGGCCTGGATGACCCCGGTGACCATGATCTTGTCGTACCCGCGGCGCAGCAGCTCGGGGAGCGCGATGGTCGCGCCGATGGCCATGCCGGCGACGCTGAGGCCGTTCATCGCCGAAACCACCACCATCACCCCGATGGTGCCGATCGCCAGCCCCCCGCGCACCGGCCCGAACCATACGTGGAACATCCGGTAGAGATCGTCGGCGATGCCGGATTCGGAGAGCATGAAGCCCATGTAGATGAACATCGGCAGGGTGAGCAGCGGATACCACTTCATCAGCTTCATCGCGGCCGAGAAGGCCATCTCGCTGCCGCCGTCGCCCCACAGCAGGAGCGCCGAGATGACCGCCACCGAGCCGATCGCGGCGAAGACCCGCTGCCCGGTGATGAGCATCAGCATCATCGAGGCGAACATCAGCAGCGCGATCATCTCGTAGCTCATCGGGGATCCTCAGAGCTCCTCGCCCCGGAGCTTCGCGACGTCCCTGAACAGCACCGCGAACGCCTGGAGCAGCATCAGGAAGATGCCGATGCAGGCGACGATCTTGATCGGCGCCATGTACGGGCGCCAGGAGGAGTAGCTGCGCTCGCCGTACTCCAGCGCGTACTGGGTGCTGGAGAAGCCGCCGTAGAGCAGCAGCACCAGGTACACGAGCAGGAACACGATGGTGAACGAGTCCACCCATGTCCGGGTGCGCGGCGACCAGGCCCCGTAGAGGAGGTCCATGCGCACGTGGTTGTCGAGCTGCATGGAGTACGGGCCGCCGAGCAGGTAGTAGGCGACCATGGCGAACTGCGCCATCTCCAGGGTCCAGAGAGACGGCAGGAAGAAGGTCTTCGAGACGGACGACCAGAGCAGGATGGCCGCCATCGCGAAGATCAGGTACATCGCGAAGCGGCCGACCCTGCGGTTGACCGCGTCGACGTAGCGCACGTAGGTCCTGACGGCGTTCGGCATGGCTCGAGCGCCGGCGTTCGTCAGCGAGCCCGGCGGCGGCCACGGGCCGGGCCGGGGTCCGTTCCCACGCTACGAGAGCCGCTGGAGGGACTCCCGGACGGTCGGCCGCCCGCCCGATTCGACGTCCGCCCTCCGGCGCTCGTGGAACATCGCCAGGGTCCTGTTGGCCTGGGCGAACGCGGCAATCTGCTCGCAGTATCGATCGAGCTTGCTCCCCGGCAGCGCCCACAGGGCCACGTCGTCGGACAGCACATCAAGATAGGCCCGCGCGCCGCAGCAGCCCAGGCTCATGGCCGCGGCTCCGTGATTGAGCGCTCCCGGGACGATCGCGCAGGCAGGGCGGCCCATCGCCGGCGGTTGACCGCCATCGACCCGCCCCACCGCCTCGCTCAGCACGAGCCCCTGTCGGGCATGGGCGAACAGCAGGACCAGATCGGGATCTGCCGGGAAGTCGGCGAGCGGCCCGTAGAGCGCGTGCTTCACCTCGTGCTGCACGACCGGGATGGCCGCGACTTCGTCCTCGCGCACGTAGTCGAGCCCCATCATGGCTTCCAGGGAGGCTCGCAGCTCCTCCGGCTGCGAGGCCGGGGCCTGGGAAAAGTGGTGGGTGTGGATGCCGATGGAGCACAGGGCGTGATGTCCCGCCGAGGTGGCGAACGTGCGTCCGGCGGCCTCCTGCCAGAACACGCATCCGGCCGGAACCGAGCCGTCGAACTCGGGGACGCCCTCCGGCACGGCCTCGCACAAGGCCATCGCGATGGGCGGCAGGGACAGCTCCAGCGCTTGCGTCAGTTGTTCGGCTTGTCTTCGGCGATCCTGTGTCATCGGGATTCGTCCTCCTGGCGGTTGTTGGCGAGTCGGATATTTCGAGCAGGGGGTGACGAGATCCACTTTGCTTTCACGAGCGCATCACGTCAATCGCGGTCTGCGCACACTGTGATTTCCCGACAGGTCGCGCCAGCCTGTCGTTGAAGGCTGTCGGCTTGCCACGGTATCGAGTAGCGTCCATCGATCGACCGGTCCGGCTGCCGGTGCGGTAAGCTGTACCCGTGAGTTCCAAGCGCAAGCTGCCCATCGGCATCCAGACCTTCCGCACCATCCGCGAGGAGGGCTGCTATTACGTCGACAAGACCGCCTTCATCGGGCGGCTGGTCGAGGAAGGCGCCCACTACTTCCTGTCCCGCCCGCGGCGCTTCGGCAAGAGCCTGTTCCTGGACACGCTGAAGGAGTTCTTCGAGGGCAGCGAGGCGCTGTTCGAGGGGCTGGCCATCCACGAACGCCGGGACTGGTCGGTGCGTCATCCCGTGCTGCGGCTCAGCTTCGCCACCGGTGATTTCAAGCAACCGGGTTTCCTGGAAGCGAGCTTCATGGAGAAGCTGGCCGCCGCCGAGGCCGAGGCGCAGGTGGCCACCGACTACGCCACGGCCTCCGGACGCTTCACCGCGCTGCTCGCGGCGCTGCATCGTGAGACCGGGCAGCGGGTGGCGGTTCTGGTGGACGAGTACGACAAGCCGATCCTGGACGCGCTCGCCGTGCCGGACGTCGCCCGGGCGAACCGGGACTTCCTGCGCGGCGTATATTCGGTCGTGAAGGACAGCGATGCCCACGTCCGGTTCACGTTCATCACCGGGGTCAGCAAGTTCTCCAAGGTCAGCCTGTTCTCCGGCCTCAACAACCTCACCGACATCACCCTGGACCCCGGCTGTTCGGCCATCTGCGGCTACACCGACGCGGACCTGGACACGGTGTTCGCGCCGGAGCTTCCGGGGTTGGACCGCGACGAGATCCGCCGCTGGTACAACGGCTACGGCTGGCTGGGCGGGGAGAAGGTCTACAACCCCTTCGACATCCTGTTGCTCTTCCGCAGCCGCAAGTTCGCCGCCCACTGGTTCGAGACCGGCACGCCGACGTTCCTGATCGACACGCTGGTCAAGCGCGGGGTGGGCTCCTTTGCACTGGAAGGGATGGCCGGCACCGACGCCCTGCTCTCCACCTTCGACGTGGACGACATGGCGACCGAGGCCCTGCTGTTCCAGACCGGCTACCTCACGATCCGGGACCACAAGCGCCTCGGCGGCCGGACGGTGTACCGTCTCGGCTATCCGAACCAGGAAGTGCGCCAGAGCCTCAACGACAGCCTGTCGCGCCATCTGGCCGGGGATTCGACGCGCCAGATGGCCAACAGCATCCGGCTCTACGAATTGCTCGAAGCCAACGACTTCGCGGGCCTGAAGACGCTGTTCCACGCTTTCTACGCCAGCATCCCCCACCAGTGGTACACCAACAACGACATCGCGCGCTTCGAGGGCTACTACGCGAGCGTGTTCTACTCCTACTTCGCGGGGCTGGGCCTGGACGTGACGGTGGAGGACAGCACGAGCCAGGGCCGTCTGGACATGGCGGTGCGCTTCAACGCCAACGTGTACCTCTTCGAGTTCAAGGTGGTGGAACTGGAGCCGGAGGGTGCAGCCATGTCGCAGTTGAAGGAGAGGCGCTACGCGGACAAGTACCGGCACCTGGGGCAGCCGATCCACCTGATTGCCGTGGAGTTCAGCAAGGATGCCCGCAACCTGGTGGCGTTCGAGGTGGAGCGCGCGGCGTGAGACGTGGTGCAGCCGTGATCCCTCCTCCTTGAGGGGAGCAACCACCCCTTTCTCTCATGTGCCGCGAAGCCGCTCGGCGTACTCGTCACGGTGTCAGGAGCACGTAGTCTGTCCGGTGTAGTAGCACGTCGATTGTCCGGTTTCATGGAGTCCCTTGAGGAGGTGACCCATGAGACGGACGGAGCTGCTACAGGAGGTGCGGAAGTGAGGTGGATGCGCTCGAACCGTCCATCCGGGAAGGAGGCGCAGCACTCTCCCACTCCGAGCGTCGAAAGTCAGGGCTTCGGGACCCCTTACCTTGTACGCCGCCGCCCCAGCGGCCTGTCCAGGAGCTCTTTCATCACGAACGCCTCGCGTAGCGCATCCGGCGCGTGCAGTCGCACGCGGATGCGCTTCGATAGCAGGGATTCGGAAGAGGGATGGGGGTGGGACGGGGTGGTCGGTGAGGGAGGCGACGCCCGATACGCCTGGGGCGCCCGCGATGTCGCCGGTGCCGGCGACGCCACCGGCCCCCGTGCCGTCACCGGCTTCCACACCGTCTCCGGCTCTCGTACCGCCGTCGACCTTCGTGCCCTCTCCGCCCCCGGCTCCGGCTCGTCCACGTCGTCCACGTCGTCTACGTCATCCACATCGTCCCCGGTGCCGTATCCCAGCCGGGCCCGCAGATCGTCGCCGGGCTGCTGCCCGCCCGCCTGCTCCAGGTCGCGGACGATCCGCTGCAGCAGGTCTGAAAATGCCGCCATGCCTCAACCCTCCCCGGCTTCGATATGCACGCGCACTCGATGGCCCGCCGCCGGCGTGTGAACGCCGTTCATTCTCCGGCCCGCGCCAGCCCCGGCGCGGCGCCCGGCCGGCGATTGCCGGTCCGCTCGCCAAGCGTCGCCACCACGCCTCAGCCCTCGTGGGACGGCGCGGCGTCGTCGCCCTCACCCGCGATGCTCCGGCGCATCCGGGTGTCGGAGATGACGTTCTGCATGTTGTAGTAGTCCATCACCCCGAGGTTGCCGGCCCGGAACGCCTCCGCCATCGCCTTGGGCACCTCGGCCTCGGCGAGGACCACCTTGGCGCGGTTCTCCTGCACCAGCGCCACCATCTCCTGCTCGCGGGCGACGGCCAGCGCGCGCTGGCGCTCGGCCTGGGCCTGGGCGACCTGCTTCTCCGCTTCGGCCTGGTCGATCTTGAGCCGCGCCCCGATGTTGTCGCCGACGTCGACGTCGGCGATGTCGATCGAGAGGATCTCGAACGCGGTGCCGGAGTCGAGGCCACGCTCCAGCACGACCTTGGAGATGCGGTCGGGGTTCTCGAGCACCGCCATGTGGTTCTGCGACGAGCCGATGGTGGTGACGATGCCCTCGCCGACACGGGCGACGATGGTCTCCTCGGTCGCGCCGCCGACGAGGCGGTCGAGGTTGGTGCGCACCGTGACCCGCGCCTTCACCTTGAGCTGGATGCCGTCGCCGGCGATGCCGTCGATGGTGTTTCGCGCCATCTGCCCCGAGGGCACGTCGATGACCTTCGGGTTGACCGAGGTGCCGACCGCCTCCTGCACGTCGCGCCCGGCGAGATCGATGGCGCAGGCGCGGTCGTAGTCGAGCGTGATGTTCGCCTTGCTCGCGGAGATGAGCGCCTGCACGACGCGCGCGACGTTGCCGCCGGCGAGGTAGTGGGCTTCGAGCTGGTCGCCGGAGATGTCGATGCCCGCCTTCTTCGCGGTGACCCGCACCGTCACGATGACCGAAGGATTCACCTTGCGAAAGCGCATGAAGATGATCTGGAGCAGGCTCACGGGAGCGTTGGAGAGGATGGATTGCCACCACAGCCAGAACGCACTCCAGATGAACCCGAAGATCAGGATCGCGATGACGCCGATGATGAACAGGATGATGAGATCGAAGGACATGCCGCCTTACCTCCCCAAGTCATGAGGTGATGTCGTGTGGTTCGCCCTCCGCTGCCGGCGCGACGAACACGATAGGACCGTCGATGCGCAACGCTACCACCTTCGCGCCGCGCGCGAGACTGCCGCTCTGCGCCTGCACGTCGCACTCCCCGCCGTCGAAGCGCGCCCGCCCCGACGGCCTCGCCGGGGTCACCATGATCCCGACCGCGCCGGGATGCACGCCGACCTTCTCGGCGTGGTGATGATAACCCGCTTCGGCGGTGATTTCGCTCTGCGTCACCAGCCGGCGCGACCTGCGGATGCGCGCGAGCCCCCAGCGCGCCAGCACCAGCGCGAGGACCGGCACGACCACCGTCATCGCCCAGCCCGTCGCATCGCTCGCGACGAACGCGTAGTGGATCGAGGCGGCGGCCGACGCGATCGAGGCGACGAGCAATATCCCGAACGACACCACGAAGAGCTCCAGGACCAGCAATGCGACGGCGAGGCCGAGCAGTCCGAGCGCGAGCCACAGGGCCTGCCAGTCGACGCCGGCCGACGCCGGGAGGCCGAGGCTATCCATTGCTACCCCCCTGAACACTGCCGGGACGCCCACCGGTACCTGGAGCATCGCTTTCGTCCATCATCACGCCTCCGGGCGCGGCCGAGGCGTCTCTCGACGCCGGCCGCGCTGCTCCCGTTCATCATCCGACAAATGGCTCGACGAAGACACGCCGGCGGCGTGGCGTTCGGCGTTATTCGCGAATTCCGGCCCTGTGGGCTTCTACCAGAATCGATTTTCCCGAACCGCGGGTATCGTCCGGGGTCCCGGCGAGGAAATCGGTCAGTCTGCGAACGATCCGGGATTCCGTCTCCGGATGGTTCCTTGTCTGCAAGGCGACGATAGCAGGGATGAATCACGCGCGGGCGCCCGGCGTATCGATCCGCGCCGGAATCCGATGCCTGCCGTCCTGTCTCTATCCCTCGCCGCGCTCCCGGGCCCTGTGGGCGCCTTCGGCCGCGCGCACCACGACCTCGCCGAACTCGATCGACACCACCTCCACCGCCGTGCCCTGCGCGATCCAGGCGCCGTGCTGAGCCCGGGCGCGGATCGGTTCGCCATCGAGCCGCACGATTCCGTTCGGATGCAGCGCCTCCGCCGCTTCGCCGCGTTGCCCGACGAGTGCGGTGGTCTGCGCCTCCAGGGCTCCCGCGCTGGTCGCGGTCACCGCCCCTTCGACCGCCAGGCCCCGGTGCAGCGTGGTGCGCGGAAGGTACCGGACGGCGAGCACGACGCCGGCCGCGACGATGCCGGCCGCGGCCGCGGCGCTGAGCGCGGCGTCTCTCAGTGCATCGAGAAAGATCGGATCGTCGAAGTCGAACGTCAGCTCGTTCGGCAGGAACGCGAGCACCAGACCGGTGAGCCCGATCGCCGCCCCGGCCGCCGCGAGCAGTCCGCCGCCGGCCATGGTGAGCACCTCGGCGACGACGAGCCCGGCTCCAATCGAGATCAGCACCAGCTCGTAGTGCTCCATGAGGTCGAGCGAGTACTGCGTGAGCAGGAATCCCGTTCCGAGCAGGGCGGCGAGCCCTGCCCACAGCCCGACCCCCGGGGTCTTCAGCTCGAAGAGCAGGAACAGCACCGCGAGCCCCGCGAGGATCGGCGCGAAGCGCGACAGCGCCCAGGCCGCGCGCTCCGCTCCCCGCGGCGACAGATCGACGATGTCATCTCCGGAGACGCCGAGTCGCTCATGCATCGCGTCGAGGTCGGCGGCGTTGCCGGTCGCCATGCCGAGCTTCGTCGCTTCGAGCCCGGTCAGGGTGAGGAGGCGGTCCGGACCGCGATAGACGATGACCTGCTTCGGATCGTCGCGGTCGATGCCGGGGTGGCGCGCGAGGAACTCCGGGAGATCGTCCTCGATGACGTATTCCACCGTCGCGTCGGGACGGGTGACCCGATAGAGCGTCTGCTTGTGCGCGGTCATCTTGAGCAGCAGTCCGCGGCTCCAGCCACGCTGCTCCGCCGCCTGGGCCAGCAGGGTGCGGATAACGGTCTCGATCTTCTCGGGCGCGTACTTGATCTCTCCCTCCGGGGACTGGAAGACGACGCCGATGTCGCCGATGGACGCGGTCTCGGCGAGATACACCTCCTCGTGGGCGTAGGCGATCAGCGCGCCGGCGGAGATCGCGCGGAAATCCACGAACGCCACGGTGCGGATCCCGGCTGCTTCAAGGTCGAGGATGCGCTTGAACATCGTGCGCGCGTGCTGCACCTCCCCCCCGTCGGTGTCGATGCGGACCAGCAGGGTGTCGACGTCCTCGGCGCGGGCCTGCTCGATGATGCGCGCGAGGTAGCGGTCCTGGAAGCGGTCGATGACGTCGTCGATCTCGGCGTAGCCGACGGTGCCGTAATCCGCCGCGGCAGGAGCCGGACCGGCGGAGTGGGCAGGATGGACCGCGCATGCCGCGGCCAGCATGACACCGCACGCGAGTGGCGACCGCTGGCGCGGTCGCTTGGCGATTCCGCTGCGCGGAATCACGGGTGCCTCGACCAACGCCGTGGACGGGCGGGGAACGGGTTTGTTCCATGCGAGTGGCGACCGCTGGCGCGGTCGCTTGGCGATTCCGCTGTGCGGAATCGCGGGTGCCTCGACCAACGCCGTGGACGGGCGGGGAACGGGTTTGTTCCATGCGAGTGGCGACCGCTGGCGCGGTCGCTTGGCGATTCCGCTGCGCGGAATCACGGGTGCCTCTTTGTTCTCAGCCTTCCGCACCGTCGCTCTCGAGCATCGCGGTCGCGAGCACGTCCGGCAACGCCTGCATGACCGGCGCCGGGACCGTGGTCGCCGGCGACCACGTGACCGCGTAGTCCCCGCCGTCGCGCCGGCGGTAGACGAGAAAGAGCCGGCCGTCGTGGGAGACCGCGAGCTCGGCCCATTCGTTGTGGTAGAAGCTGTCGAGATCCGCCTCCGCCACCACGGTGGCGAGCCGCAGCCGCTGGGGACGGGCCACCGGGTCCATCACCGTCAGCACCTCCGGATCGGCCGCCGACGCGTGGGCGAGGGCATCGGCGAGCAGGGTGTCGAGCGCGCCGCGTCGCGCCTCCGGGAACGCGCGCCATCGGGCCAGCACCTGGGCTCGAAGCCGTCCCAGGGCATCACCCGCGGCGCTGCCGGCGTCCCGGTCGGAATGGTCCGCGTCCTCCATCGTTCCATTCTCGGGATCGGCAGGGACCGCGACAAGTGCGTCTGCGCTTCATCTTGTCGCTCCGGCGCCCCTCCGGCACACTGCGCCGGTCGTTTCAACCACCGGGCAATCAACAGGAAACTAACGATGAAGATGACTTCTCAAGAGGCGTTCGTCGAAACGCTGCGGGTGAACGGGGTGAAGATGGCCTTCGGGATCGTGGGCTCGGCGTTCATGCCCGGGCTCGACATATTCCAGCGCGCGGGCATTCGATTCGTCGATGTCGCGCACGAGCAGGGCGCCGCCCACATGGCGGACGGATACACCCGTGCGAACGGCGAGATCGCGGTGTGCATCGCGCAGAACGGGCCGGGGATCACCAACTTCGTGACCGCGGTGGCCGCGGCGTACTGGAACCACACCCCGATGATCATCGTGACCCCCGAGACCGGGGCGAAGTCGCAGGGCCTCGGAGGGTTCCAGGAGACGCGGCAGCTTCCGTATTTCCAGGAGATCACCTGCCACCAGGAGACCCTCGCGCATCCGGAACGGATGGTGGAATCGCTGACCCGCTGCTTCCAGCGCGCGCGACAGCATTCCGCGCCGGTGCAGTTCAACATCCCCCGCGACTACTTCTGCCTGGTGATCGACGTCGAGGTCCCGGACCCGATCATGCCGGGACGCCAGCCCGGCGACGTGGACACGGTCGCCGCCGCCGCCGCGATGCTGAAGGATGCGGAGCGCCCGTTCATCGTGGCCGGGGCCGGGGTGGTGCTGAGCGGCGCGGTCGACGAGTGCCGCCAACTGGCCGAGTGCCTGGGCGCTCCCGTCGCGAACAGCTACCTCCACAACGACAGCTTCCCCGCGAGCCACCCGCTGGCGGTCGGGCCGCTCGGCTACCAGGGCTGGGAGTCGGCGATGGTGCTGGTCAGGGAAGCCGACGTCATCCTCGCGCTGGGCACGCGCCTCAACCCCTTCAGCACCCTGCCGCAGCACGGCATCGAGTACTGGACGGGGCAGGCGAAGATCATCCAGGTCGATTCGAACCCCGACATGCTCGGGCTCGCGAAGCCGATCGACGTCGCGATCTGCGGCGACGCGCGCGCCGTCGCGCAGCAGCTCGTCGAGGCGCTGGACGGACACCGGGCGGGCGATGCGGGCGAGGAGCGCAGGCACCGGATCGCCACCGCGAAGTCCGCCTGGCTCCAGAAGCTCGCCGGCTGGGACCACGAGGAGGACGATGCGGGCAGCACGTGGAACGCCCGCGCGCAGGCCGACGCGCCGGAGCGGCTGGCCCCGCGCCAGGCGTTGCGCGCGATCCAGGACGGCCTGCCGGCGGACGCGATGGTCTCCACCGACATCGGCAACGTCTGCGCGATGGCGAACAGCTACCTGCCGTTCGAGCAGCCGCGAAGCTTTCTCGCGCCGGGGATGTTCGGCAACTGCGGCTACGCCTTCCCCGCGATCATGGGCGCGAAGCTGGCGCGGCCCGATCGTCCCGCGGTGGCGCTGGTCGGCGACGGCGCGTTCGGGATCAGCCTGAACGAGCTTCCCACCTGCGACCGGATGGACATCCCGGTGACGGTGGTGGTGTTCCGCAACGAGCAGTGGGGGGCGGAGAAGAAGAACGACATCCTGTGGTTCGACGAACGCTTCGTCGGCACCGAGCTCGGCGACCCCTTCAGCTACGCCGGGGTGGCCGAGGCGTTCGGGCTGAAGGGCGTGCGCGTCGGCAACATGGCGGATCTGACCACCGCGATGCGGGAGGCGTGCGCGGCCCAGAACGACGGCACCACGACCCTGGTCGAGGTGATGGTCAACAAGGAGCTCGGCGCTCCGTTCCGCCGCGACGCGATGCAGGACCAGGCCTGCCTCCTGCCGCGGTACGAGGACCTCACCGTGTCGCGCTGACGCGGGGGGTTGTGCGGGTGGGATGGGGGGGTCAGGCCGCAAGCGCGCCAAGTGCGCCCGATGGTGCGGAACAATGCGTTACGGGCGTCGTTGAGCGCGTTGGCGGCATCGAGGGCACTGACGGCGTGGGCGATGGCGTCGAGTGGGTCGAAGGTGACGCCGGGGTTGAGGAAGCGCTCGGAGATGGCCTCCACGGCCCCCACGAACTGGAACTGGGTCACCTCATCGACCGCGTTGATGTGGTAGACGCCCTTGGCGCCGTCATCTCCGCGAAAGCGGGAACCGGCGCGGGCCGTGACGTCACTGCGAGGCGGTGGAGTTCGCCACCCTCCAATGGATGCACTGGTACAACCACCGGCGCCTGCTCGGACCCCTCGGGCATGTATCTCCGGTTGAATTCGAGGCATACTTACGACCATCCACTGCAAGAGTCGGCGATGGCCGCCTGACTCAAGCAAATCACCCTCCGGGATTCCCGGGGCGGTTCACAGGCGCATCTTCGATATTTGCCACTGGTCCCTGCAGCAATAGTAATTCTGGAAACGGTGCTCGACGTAGGAAAGGAAGTGCGCCTTCGAGTCATCGGATTGCCGTTGAGGGAGAAGAAAATGCCCCCCCCCCGTAGAAAGCCTGTCCGGCAACGAAGACGGCGCAGGCGGAGCGCCGGCCCCGGCGGCGGCGAAGAAACCCTGGTCCAAGCCGGTCATCCGTTACATTGAAGAGGGCGAGCTGCTGGACACGGAAAGCGGCCCCACCGACGAGACCAGAGAGGACGGTAACTATTTCATCCGTTCCTGAAAGCACACGCTGCCACCCACACCCACCGATGGGCGCCCGCCACGCACCCGTCTGCTTCGTCACCGCGGCCACGGAATCCTTCGTGCCGGGGACCCTCGTCACGATCTGCTCTTTCCTGAAACACCACCCCGCCTTCGACGGCGACGTCGTCGTCATCCACGACGCCCTGCCGGCGAGCCGGCGCCAGTGCCTGCAAGACGCCTGCGGCAAGGTCCGCTTCGAACGGGTCAGGCGGCAGAAGAGACCGCGAAATCCCGATGACACGACCCTGTTCGGGACGTTGGCGGGAATGGCCGGGGCACCCCTTCTGGATTACAGTCGGCCCCCTGCCGCGATGATAATCCGGGAAACGGTGCTCGACGTACGAAAGGAAGAGACGCCTTCGAACCATCGGACTCCGATGGACAGGAGAAAATGATGCCCCTCCCCCCCGTAGAAAGCCTGTCCGGTAACGAAGACGGCGCAGGCGGAGCGCCGGCCCCGGCGGCGGCGAAGAAACCCTGGTCCAAGCCGGCCATCCGTTACATCGAAGAGGGCGAGCTGGTGGACACGGAAACCGGCAACCTCCCCGGTACTGCCGGGAGGGAGGACTTTCAATATTTCATCACGTCCTGAAGCACACGCTGCCACCCCCACCCACCGATGGGCGCGCGCCATGCACCCGTCTGCTTCGTCACCGCGGCCACGGAATCCTTCGTGCCGGGGACCCTCGTCACGATCTGCTCTTTCCTGAAGCACCACCCCGCCTTCGACGGCGACGTCGTCGTCATCCACGACGCCCTGCCGGCGAGCCAGCGCCGGTGCCTGCAAGACGCCTGCGGCAAGGTCCGCTTCGAACCGGTGTCGCCCGAGCTGCGCGAACGCCTTGCCACCCTGGGCGCCGTGCAGCCGCGCCTGGCCGCCCGGCTGGGCGAGTTCTACTCCCTGGAGGCGTTCCGGCTGCGCGGCTACCGCAAGGTGCTGTTCTACGACAGCGACGTCCTGTTCCGGGCGCCGGTGGACGAGCTGTTCCATTCGCCGGCGTTGCTGCTCTGTCGTAGCGACGAGGCGTGCCTGCGCGGCCTGGGCCGGGACGCCGCCAGCTTCGAGGCCGTGCCGCCCGGGGCCGGCGCATTGGAAAATACGTTCGGCAGCGGCTTCCTGGCGATCGACGCGAGGCTCGCGGAGCAGGAAGGCTGCCATGCGGACCTGCTGGCCCTGGTGCAGCCCGACACGTGGCGCGACAGGCCCGCGCAGCACACCGACCAGCTCGTCCTGAACCGGTACTTCGCCGGGCGCCAGACGCTGGTGGACTGGCGCTACGACTTCGTGGTTCCGATGGCCGCGGAGATCCATGCCCGCCAGGGCTGGGCCGTCGAGGACGCCAAGGCGCTGCACTTCGCCGGCCCGGTCAAGCCGTGGATGCCGCAGGCCATGCTGCGCTGGACACGGGGCGACGCGGCGTTCAAGCCGTCGCGGGCCTACGGGCATTGGACGGAGGCCTACGTGGACTGCCTGGCCCGCGCGCACGTGCGCAGCGCCCGCGAGCGGCTCCACGGGAAGCGGGGCCGGCCGTGGCGCGAAAGCGCATGAACCGCATCCCCGCCGCCAACCGGGACCTCGCCCGCCTGCTCGACGCCCACCTGTTCGTCATCTGCCCGAACGACAGCGGCTCCTCCTTCCTGGCCGGCGCCCTGGAGGCCAGCCGCGCGGTCTGGCGCCTGCCGCGGGAGGGCCAGAAGATGCACGGCTACGCCGGCCCGCTGCCGTGGCGGCCACACGGCCCCGACCGGTGGCTCCCCGGGTTGCTGTGGGCCGCCGAGCAGCGCTGGCTCGACCTGTTCTCCGACCCCCGGGAGCACGACTGGCCGCGCACCCGCAAGGCATGGTACTTCCAAGCTTGGGCCGCCGACGCCCGCGCCTCGGTGTTCGTCACCAAGTCGCCGTCGCACCTGCTGTGCGTGGAACAGCTCGTCCGGCACTTCCGCAACGCCCGGTTCCTGTTCATGGTGCGCAACCCCTACGCCGTCTGCGAAGGCATCTGCCGTTACTACCGCACCAGCTTCCCAAGGCGCTACCGCCGCCAGTTCGAGGAGCAGGGCAAGAGCCTGCCGGCGGCGGCGGCGACCCATGCGGCCAACTGCCTGGCCCGGCAGCGCCGCAACCTCGAGGCGTGGGGAGACCGCGGGGTGTTCTTCACCTACGAGCGGATGTGCGCGGATCCGGTGGGCGTGGCGGACGGGATTCGCTCCCTGGTGCCGCAGCTCGAAGACCTGGACCTGCGCCGGCGCCTTGCGGTGAAGGGCTACGACGAAATGCTGGCCGACATGAATCCGCGCCACCTGGCGCGCCTGGACGCCGGGGAGGTCGCGGCGTTCAGCCGCGTGTTCCGGACGCATCGGGACACCCTGGCCTGGTTCGGCTACGACGTCATGGAATAGCCCGAATGCGGCGTCTCGCGGACCCTGGCGCCTCCGGGCAGCCCGAGCCCGGCCGTGTCGCCGGCGGCGACATGGGCCACGTGCCTGCCAGCCAGCGTCCGGGGACCGCGGGAGCATCGGCCATGAGCGTCTCCGGCGCGTCCCGCGAGGAGAGGTTCTTCGCGATTCCATTCGACGAAATCGCCGGCTTCGAAGAAGTGGCGGAACGGGCGCGGTCGCTGGCGACGCTGCCGCAGGGGCTGGACCTCGACCACTTTGCGAACGCGGACGAGGACTCCACCATCGCCAGGAACCGAAAGAGGTTGCTGCGCCCGCCGGACGTCGAGCGGATGTCGTTTCTGGAACGGCGCACGCACGCCGACAAGCAACTGAAACGGCGGGTGGAGCGAGCCAGGCGCGCGCGGGGCCGGCCGGCCCGGCGGACACCGGAGCATGGATGGCGCATCGGGCCCGTCAACCTCATCTACCCGAACCCCTCGCCGCGCATCCAGCCGTTGCGCGACAGCGTCGACCGTTTCTTTTCCTGCGAGTGCCCTTGCCTGGGAGATCAGCTCTATCCGCCGGGCGCATTCAGGGGATGGCATTCGGACCGCTACAACTACATCGGCTGGGTCGTGTTTCTGGTGGAAGTGGCGGAGCCGGGCCGGTCGTCGTTTCGTTACCTCGACCCGCGCACCGGCGACATGGTCGTGGTGCCGGACCGGAACGACGTGGCGTACTTCTTCAGGACGTCCTCCGGGGAGCCCCTGTTCTGGCACGGGGTCCTCTGCGAGCGGACGTTCCGGTGGAGCCAGGGCTTCGCGCTTCCGGACGACTGGAAACAGCGGGTCGTCCGGGTCCGGCGGGCCGCCGGGGACCACGCTCCTTCCGTTGCGAACTCCGATCGGGCGCGTCGCGGGGGGGCGCGCGAATGACGACGCCGCCGGAGGATGTTCCTTTCACCGTCGCTGCGGATCTCGACCTGGGCGTGGCGTCATCCTGGCTGCGGACGTGCGGCGCGGACGTCACCATTCGGCGCGGCGTGGTGCCCGACACCCTGCCGGCGGTGGAGGCCGGGGGCGCCGCCTGGTGGTACGCCGGCGACCGAATGCTGATCAAGCCGCCGTGCGGCGTGCGGTTCCTCGTCGAAGGCGGCGAGAGCGTCCGTTATGCGGCGCAACGCGACGTGGCGCCGGCCGACGTCCGGCTCTTCCTGCTCGACTCGGTCTGGGGCGCCCTGGCCTTGCAGCGCGGCCTGCTGCCCCTTCATGCGAGCGCCGTCGGTCGCGGCCGGACGGTCCATGCGTTCACCGGCCCGCCGGGGGCGGGCAAATCCACCCTGGCGGCGGCGCTGGCCGCGCGCGGGTACCCGCTCTTCACCGACGACATGCTGATCCTGGACCCCGCTTCGTTCGGGACGCAGGCGAAGTGCTACCGCGCCAAAGCGGACCTGAAGCTGTGGCCGGACGCCTCGGTCCTGACGGGAGCCGTGCCCGGTGCGCCGGTGCGCGCGGGCGTCGGGAAGCGGTTCGCCGACCCTGCCCGGTGGTCGCCGCACACCGCGGGCCGGCTGCGAACGCTGCACTGCCTGTCGTACTCGACCGGCCCTCCACGGGACGGCGCGCACTGCCGCATCGAGCGGCTGACCCGGCGGCGCGCGACCTTCGCGTTGTACGACGCGCTCTTCCGGCCGCGGCAGGCCGTCGCCATCGTGGGACGCCGGAGGCTGTTCGAGTCGCTGCTGGCCGCGGCGGCCCGGCACGTGCAGGTGTCGGTGTTCCATCGCCCGCAGCTGCACGGGCGGTTCGAGGAGGGCGTGGCGTGCCTGGCCGAGGCGCTGCCGGCCCGGCCCGCGACGCCGTGAACGCCGCCGGCGAGGAACGGGCGCCGGGCCATGGCCGCGCACCGCCGCACCGTGAGCCGTCGGCGCATCCGGTGGCGGGCAGGCGCCGCATCGCCTGGCTCGCCTCCTACCCGAAGTCCGGCAACACCTGGACGCGCCTGTTGCTGGCGAACGTCGCTTCGGGGAAGGACGTGCCGGCCAACCGGCTTCCCGGGACGCTGCAAGGGAAGCAGTCGAGCAGCCGGGAGCAGTTCGACGACCTGGCCGGCGTGGAGTCCTCCCTGTGCACCGACGACGAAGTGGACACGCTGCGCCCCGGCGTCTGCCGGGCCAGCGCCGAGCAGGCCGCGCGCGACGGCGCGCGCCTGTTCTGCAAGGCCCACGACGCCCTGCACGACACCCCCGCGGGCGAGCCGCTGTTCCCGGAGGAGGTGACGGTCGGCGCCGTCTACCTGATGCGCAACCCGCTCGACGTGGCGGTCTCCTGGGCGTTCCATTTCGGCCACGGGGACTTCTCCCGGATCATCGCGAAGATGAACGATCCCCACCACGAGAATCCGGCGTCCGGCCGCCACCTGCGGGAGCGTCTGCTCGACTGGTCGGGCCACGTCGAGAGCTGGACGGTCGCGCCGTTTCCGGTGCTCGTGGTGCGCTACGAGGACCTGCTGGCGGACACCTTCGGCCAGCTCGCGCGCATGGTCCGGTTCCTGGGGCTGGACGGCGCGCCGGACGAGCGGCGGCGGTTGCAGCGCGCCGTCGCGGCCGCCGACTTCGACCGGCTGCGGGAGGACGAGGAGCGGGACGGCTTCCGGGAAAGCCCCCCGCGCGCGAGACGCTTCTTCCGCTCGGGCAGGTCGGGCGACTGGCGGCGGTACCTGACCGCGGCACAGGCGCGGGAGGTGGTGCGCGCCCACGGGCGGGTCATGTCGGCCTGCGGCTACCCGGTGCTCCCTCCCGGGCGGGCGGACTGACGGGGACCGGCCGGGAGCCGGCGCCGTCGCCGGCGGGGAACGAAGACGCTTCCGGGGAGCGACGGGAAGCGGTGGCCTCGTGGAACCGTGGCGCAATGGGACTCCGGCCCGCCGCGTCGCGGCCACCGCGCGCCCGGCGGTGTTTCGAGGCATCAGAAATCGAGAAGCTGCAACGCCCTGTGGATGGAAGCGAACCGTGGCTCGGCGCGGAAGCGGGCCGTGTCCAGCAGCTCGATCAGGCGCGGCATGTCGATGTAGCGCGCCCGGGACGGTGGGACGTCACGGGCTTCCAGCCGCCGCCGCACCAGCGGCAAGGCTTCCGCGAAGGCGTCGAACAGCGGGTCGTACCGGGCCGGGTCGTGCTTGCTCTGATTCCAGCGGATCGACGGCGGCAGGACGTCCCGCAACGCATGGCGCATCAGCCAGCGGTTCCACTTTCCACGCAGAAACTGTTCGGGCGGCAAGCCGAGCGCGAATTCCAGCAGGCGGCGGTCCAGCAGCGGGTAGCGGTATTCGATGCCGCGCCGCGCGCCGCCGGCCGCCCACCCTTCGATGCGTTCGCCGAGCCCGCCGTTGCGCAATAGCCACAGCATGGCGCGCCTCATGCCCACGAGGCGGGGTTTGCGTTTCGGCTCGACCTTCGTGCGCCGGGCCAGCGCGGGGTCCACCAGCCAGCGGCGACGCCACGGTTCGTAGCCGAACGACCGCCGGCGCAGCTCCAACGGCAGGCGTGGATGCACCAGCGGCAGCGCCACGCCCGCCAGGAACCGGAACGGGGCCTTGCCGCGCAGGCGGGCGGCGGCGGCCAGCTCGGACCAGCGCCCGCTCAACAGAAGCTGCGCGTGGTGTCCGAGGCCGCTGAAGGAAACGCCATGGTCTCCGCCCCAGCCGGAAAGCAGCACGCGCACGCCTTGCTCTTCCGCGCAGCGCTGCACCACGTCTTCGCTGATGAGGACGTGCGTGCCGGGGCGGGCGCCGTCGAGGCGCAGCAGGTCGACAAGGTCTCCGGCGCTCGGCGAGCGGTGGAACACCCGCAGCCCTTCCTGCCGGCACACGGCATCGACGAGGTCGTACTCGGCGGCGTGCGTTTCGCTCGGCGGCTCGCCGCCGGGCTGCGGCAGCCAACTGAAGGCGAGCGGCGCCGGCCGGCCCCGTCGCCGCAATTCGCGCGCCGCGAGAACGGCGATGCTGGACGAATCCAGGCCGCCGCTGAGATGCGCGCCGATGGGATCCGCGCCGTGCAGGCGGGCGCCGACGGCTTGCGCGAAGAGATCGAGGAGCTCCTCCGCGTAGTCGTCGTCGGAGGCCCGCCGCACGACCGGGACGTGTTCAGGCCGCCAGTACCGCTCCAATTGCACGACGGGAGGTGACGAGGAGACGCCGTTCGCCAGAGTGAGGGAGTGGCCCGGCGGCAGCTTGCGCACCTGCTTGAAGAACGTGTGGCCGGTGTCGTCGAGGCCGGCGCGTGTCAGCGAACGCGCCACCACGGCCTCGTCGAGCTCGCCGGACACCCCCGGTGCGGCAAGGACGGCGTCCACGGTGCTGGCGAAGACGAACCCCTGCACCGTGGCTGCGTAGTAGCAGGGTTTGACCCCCGCAGGGTCCCGGGCGCAGAAGAGGATGCGCTTCCCGGCGTCCCACACGGCAAAAGCGTAGTCGCCGAGAAGGTGGCTCGGAAGGTTTCGTCCCCAGCGCCGGTAGCCGCGCAGAACCAGCGCGCCGTCGGCAAGGCCGGCGCGTTCGGAGGGGCGCACGCCGAGGGCGTCGCACAGGCCGGCGCGATCGTCGAGCCGGACGTCCACGACCGCCGCCAGATCCGCCTCGCGGTCGAAATGCAGCGCCTCGATGTCCGGCGCGGCAGGGATGCGCCGGAAACCGAGACCGACCCCGGCGCCCGCCGCCGTCCACTCCCCTCCATGCGCCGCCGGGCCGAGCTCCGCCAGCACCGCGGCCAGCCCGTGGGCGTCGCCGCGGGAGCGGATGCCGCAGATGTAGTTCATGTCGAGGCATTCTCCGAACGGGCCGCCATCGCGTCGGGCACGCGGGCGTCCCGTTCGTTGTACCTCGCGGCGGGCTTCCGGTCTGCAGACAGGCGGGACGCCTGCGCTCTCGGATCACCTCCACGAAATCCCTATATTCATAGGATAAAACGCGATCCGTTCACCCGTACACCACGTCCGTACCCCACAAGAAAATCGGTATCGAATAACGCTATTTGAGCACGGATGGCGCCGGTTTGACAGACGCCGCGCCTTGTCCAAGGCGCGCGCAAGCGGGTAGTGAGCTATGGCTGAAAGTGGTGTAGGGATGAGTTGAGACGTGCGGCGTGTCTTTGCTGAAATCGAGTCTGGAAACGACGGTTTCGGCAAGAGGAGTACACCGCACATGAGCAACGATACTGTGGTTTCACTGGCGGCGCCAGCACGGGTTTCGGACCCCTCACGGAGTTTCTGCGATCCGGGGCGAGGCGGCTGATCGAGGCTGCGGTTCGGGCAGAGTTCGAGGAGTACCTGTCGTCGTTCGGTCACGAGAAGCTGTCCGAAACCCAAGCCTTTCACTGTCCACTGAAACGGGGCAACTCCACGAGGTCCTGGGCTACTCCGTCGAAGAGATCGAGGCGGCGCGGAAAGAGGGCGCCATCGGCAGCGAGGACGTGGAGGAGCAGGCGGCCTGAGAGTCAGAACACCCTCGCCCTCGCGTGGGAGAAAGTTGAATCGGCGCCCGGGCCGCAGGACGCCGGGAGTCGCTACGGGGTTGGCGTCGGCAGGCGCGCGGCCTATATTGACATGATCACGCCTCAGGGGCCGACACCATGGCTACCTCGAACGGCTGCTACGCACCCGCCGGTACGACCGCAATCGGACGGGACGGGATTTGTGCCGTTGCGTGCGATTCGGCGCCAAAGCCGGTGAGTACGATGATCTGCTCTACGTCCATACGGAGCCGCGTGTGCGCATCCGTGCTGGATTGACCTGGACGTTGCGCGCAACGCCCGGGATTCCCACAATCGGCGAGCAAGGTCCACCAAACGGCAACCGATGGACACCAACGCGGGACAAGCAACATGACGACACTCACCGAAGCGGAGCCCGAGGAGATCGAAGGTCTGGGAGACGGCCAAACCGCCTCTTGGGGCGACTATCCCATCGACACCCTGCTGATACGGAACGAGACCCGTACGGTGCATGACGTTCTGCGCAGGATAGAGCGGGAAGCGTTCGTGATGGATCCGGACTTTCAGCGTGATTTCATCTGGGATCCGGACAAGCAGAGCAGGCTGATCGAGTCCGTGGTGATGCGGATCCCTCTGCCCGTCTTCTATCTCGCGGAGGACGACCGGGAACGTCTGGTGGTCGTGGACGGCCTGCAAAGGCTGACCACCTTCCAGCGCTTCGTGAACAACGAACTCCAGCTCCGACTTGAGGACCGGCCCGAACTGAACCGCAAGAAATTCGAAGATCTGACGCCCAAGCTGCAAAATCGTGTCGAGGACTGCAATCTGATCCTGTACGTCATCGACGCGAAGGTCCCCGAACAGGCTCGGCTGGACATCTTCGAGCGAGTGAACGGCGGGGTTCCCCTGTCCCGGCAACAGATGCGCAATTGCCTGTACATGGGTGATGCGACCCGATTTCTGAAGGACGAGTCGCGGACCGGGGCTTTTCTGAAAGCGACCGGAGGTAGCCTGCGGACTTCGACAATGCGGGATCGCGAGTTCGTAAACCGGTTTTGTGCGTTTCAGATTCTGGGTCTCGAAAAGTACCGGGACATGGATAATTTTCTTGCCGATGGTCTCAGAGCAATGAACGCTCGGCCGGAGTCCCTGTCTGCGTTGTCTTCACAGTTCAGGACTACGCTCGACAACAATTTCTCTTTGTTCGGCAGACACGCATTTCGGAAACATGAGCCAGGGCAGGACAGACGCAGTGTGCTCAATGCCTCCCTCTGGGACGTCATGTCCACGGGCTTTTCGCACTATCCGAGGGAAGTTGTCAAAGAAAATGCCGCCGTTGCACGAGAGGCGTTTTACCGTCTCATGGGCAACGAGGAATTCGTGGATGCGATTACCCGGGGACCCAACAGCGCAAATCAGGTGAGACGCCGTTTCGCCATGGCCAGGGAAATGTTCGAGGACGTGTTTGGTGCTTACCCGGCTTGATCTGCGTTTCTTCAAGTGTTTCGAGCTGCTGCGGCTTCCTCTGGCGCCGTTGACGCTTCTCACGGGCCTCAATGCCTCCGGCAAGTCGTCGGTTCTGCAGGCGCTCGTGTTGCTGCACCAGACCATGCGCGAACACGAATGGACGACGCGGCTCGCACTCAACGGCGCCGGCGTGCGGTTGGGCACAATGCCGGACGTCGTCGATGAGGTCTTCGGGCGGCGCAGCTTCGAGATTGCACTCATGGACGACGAGGACACCTGCGGCTGGACGTTCGAGGGGGACCGGCGCGACATGTCCATGGCCGTCCAGCAGGTCTCCGTCAATGGACGAACGATCGAAGCCCCTCAATCTCTACGTTATCTGTTGCCGTCCGACACGGCGGTAGGCGAGGCGGCGCATCGCCTTTTCCACGGTATCGAGTGCGGCCTCGTGAGCATGAACCCTTCGTCGTGGCTCTCCTCGCCGTTGCCGGTCGACTGGTACGAGGAGTGCGAGTCGACGAGGAGCATCGGCGTCCCCAACTACTGGGATGCCGAAGCCCTGACTGCCGCTCTCGATGCAGCGCCCATATCGCTTGCATCGTGGAGGGACCTGGAAACGGCGGCGCGAGGGCGCTGCCCCGATCTGACGTTTTCACCGACCTGCTTCGAGCCGTTGCGCGGACACCCGTTCGGCGCCGGCGCGGCGCAGGCCCTGCTGTCACGCCTGACCATCCTGCACGACTTCAAGAATTGCTTCGATAATCGCGGCCAACGCACTCCCGAAGGCCACGAGACGTATCGGAAACACTTCACCGGCAAGAAAGCCTGGTTTTCCGATTCGTCCGATACGGAGAAAGCTGATTTCCGGCGGGATCTCACGTTTCCCCACCCGGCGAACGCTGGGGAAACCCTGTTTTGCACGTGGCACGGCAAGGTGAAGACCCCCCAGCTACGAGTTCACTTCTCGTGGCCGGTACACGCGGCCGAGCCGCTATACGTCGTGTACGTCGGGCCGAAGATCACCAAGCGGTAGAAACACTCCCATGGCCACCACCAACCACGACCACGTCGGCAGGGCGCTGGACCTGCTCCGCGCCGGGCTCGCACCCTTCGTCGCCCGCGAGGTCACCGAGCGGATCAAGGCCCAGGCGGTGCGCATGGACGCGCTCCAGCGCTTCGCCGAGGATCCGGGGCTGGCGGACCCGCCGATGGTCGAGAAGCCGCATGACTCCCAAACCGTTGACTGTCCACCGAATCGGGACAACCCCAGGTCGGGGACTGCTTCGACAACGCCATGGCCGAGAGCTTCTTCGCCACCCTCGAATACGAGCTGCTCGACCGCACGCACTTCCACGACCATCACCAGGCGCGCAGAGCAATCTTCGAGTTCATCGAGGGAAGGTATCACCCGCATCGTCGTCACCGGGGCCTCGGTCAGCAATCCCCCATGGCCTTCGAGAGGAGCTACCAGGAAGCTGCATGAAACCCAAGCCCTTAACCGTCCACTGAAACGGGGCAACTCCAACGTCGCCGACCGCCGCCGGGATGTCGGCCCGCGTGTAGCGCCGCTCGAAGGGGCACGCCGGAGCGCCACCGCGCCGGTCCTCGATGCGCCCGGTCTCCCGATACCGGCCAATCAGCCGTGTCAGTTGCGCCCTCGACAGCCCCATCACCTTCGCCATGTAGCGCCTGACCAGCCCCTTGTCCGACTTGCCGAGCCGCTCGTAGTCCAACCGCACCAGCGCCCGGTGCACGAACTCGTACACCGATTCCCGGTCGGCCCCCGTAAAGCCCGCCCCGTGAAAACGGGGGTCCACCGCCTCGCTGCCCTCGACGAAGGCACGCACCTGCTCCGGCGTCCGGACCCGTTCGGTCTGTAGCGTCACAATCATCCTCCGATGATCCCGGACCCCGCGCTACAGGCTCACTTCTTGTTGGATTCATACCCTCCCTTCAGGCTCATCTCTCGTTGGACAAGACCCTTCCTCGACACATCGTGCAGCGCGCGCTATGTTTCGCCCGGCCCATCTGCCGGTTCGATTTCGGCACGCGGCCGTAACCGCCATTCAGGGACCGATCCCCATGATCGGCGCTCCGTTCCGCCGCGACGCGATGCAGGACCAGGCCTGCCTCCTGCCGCGGTACGAGGACCTCACCGTGTCGCGCTGACGCGGGCGCTTGTCGTTCGAGGGCAATCGACACCGAGCAAGGGGGGTAATCCGCATGAAACGCCTGTTCCTCGCCGCGGCCGCGGCGCTCTTCGCCCTGAGCTGTGCCGGCGCCGGTGCCGCCGGCATCAAGCCGGGCCTCGTCTACGATCTGGGCGGCAAGTTCGACAAGTCCTTCAACGAGGGCGTCTACAACGGCGCCGTGAAGTTCAGGGCCGACACCGGGATCGATTTCCGGGAGCTCGAGATACAGACCGACTCCCAGCGGGTGCAGGCGCTGCGCAACTTCGCCCGCCGGGGCCACGATCCCATCCTGGCGGTGGGCTTCCAGTACGCCTCGTCCATGGACAAGGTGGCGTCCGAGTTCCCCGGGACCCGTTTCGCCATCATCGATACGGTCATCGATCGGCCCAACGTGCAGTCCATCGTGTTCAAGGAGCACGAGGGCTCCTTCATCGTCGGCGTCCTGGCCGCGATGGCGGCCGGCAGCGACAGGATCGGCTTCGTCGGCGGCATGGACGTGCCGCTGATCCGCCGGTTCGCCTGCGGCTACGTGCAGGGGGCACGCCACGCCAAGCCCGCCATCGAAGTGTTCCAGAACATGACCGGCAGCACCGGCGCGGCCTGGAACGACCCCGTCAAGGGGGCGGAGCTGGCCAGGTCCCAGTTCG
This sequence comes from uncultured Gammaproteobacteria bacterium, assembly GCA_958295465.1. Classification (GTDB taxonomy): domain Bacteria; phylum Pseudomonadota; class Gammaproteobacteria; order HK1; family HK1; genus HK1. The sequence goes on along the minus strand of OY282353.1, from coordinate 2,275,664 downwards.
ACCGGGGCGCCGAGGTGGTCTACCACGCCGCCGGCGCCACCGGTCTCGGCGTGCTCCAGGCGGCGGCGGATGCGGGCAGGCTCGGCATCGGCGTCGATTCGAACCAGAACCACCTCCACCCGGGGAACGTGCTCACCTCCATGCTGAAGCGGGTGGACGTGGCGGCCTACGATGTCTTCGATTCGGCGCGCCGGGGCGTCTGGAAGCCCGGCGTGCGCGTCTTCGGGCTGAAGGAGGACGGCGTCGGCTGGTCCCTCGACGAGTACAACGAGGCGCTGGTGACGCCGGCCATGAAGGCCGCCGCCGACGAGGCGGCCAGGCGGATCATCGCCGGCGACATCGAGGTCCACGACTACGTCACCGGGGGCGAGTGCCCCGTGAAGTAGGCGCCGTGCCGTTTCCGGAGGAGCCGCGGAACACGGCGGAGGGGGCCGGTGCGCCGGCGGTCGAGCTTCGCCGCATCGACAAGCGTTTCGGCGCCGTCCACGCCAACCGGGACGTGAGCCTGGCCGTCGCGCCGGGAACCATCCACGGGATCGTCGGCGAGAACGGCGCCGGCAAGACCACCTTGATGAACGTCCTCTACGGCTTCTACCGGGCCGACCGGGGGGAGATCCGCGTCGCCGGGCGGGCGGTGGCCATCGGGGGCAGCCAGGACGCCATCGCCGCCGGCATCGGCATGGTCCACCAGCACTTCATGCTGGTGGACACGTTCACGGTGGCCGAGAACGTGATCCTGGGCGTGGAGGGCGGGGCGCTGCTCGCCTCGGGCACGGAGCGGGCGCGGCGGGAGCTGGCGCGGCTGGCGCGGGAATATGCTCTGGAGGTCCCTCCGGACGCCCTGGCCGGCGATCTGCCGGTGGGCCTGCAGCAGCGGGTGGAGATCCTGAAGGCCCTCTACCGGGGGGCCGGGGTCCTGATCCTGGACGAGCCCACCGGCGCGCTCACACCCCCGGAGGCCGGCCACCTGTTCCGCATCCTCCGCCGGCTCGGGGCCCAGGGCAAGACGGTCATCCTGATCACCCACAAGCTGCGGGAGATCATGGCGGTGACCGACCGGGTCTCGGTCATGCGCCAAGGCAGGATGGTAGCCCACCGGGACACCGCGGGAACCACCATTCCCGAGCTCGCCGAGCTGATGGTGGGGCGGCGGGTGCTGCTCCGGGTCGAGAAGGGTCCGGCGCGGCCGGGACGGGAGCTGCTCGCGGTCGAGCGCCTGAGCGTCCACGACCCCCGCGGAGCGCCGCGGGTGCGCGACGTCTCGTTCACGGTGCGGGCGGGCGAGATCGTCGGGATCGCCGGGGTGGCCGGCAACGGCCAGAGCGAGCTGCTGGAGGCGCTGGCCGGGCTCCGGCCCGTGTCCGGAGGGCGGATCCTTCTCGCGGGCGAGCCGGTGGGCTCCGGCCGCCCCGGCCTGCGCCGCCGGGGTCTGGCCCACGTGCCGGAGGACCGCCGGCGCATGGGCCTCGTCATGCCCTTCGAGGCGCGCGAATCCGCCATCCTCGGCTACCACGACGATTCCCGCTACCGCCGCGCGGGGCTGCTGGACTGGGCCGCGGTCTCGCGCGACACCGCCGGCAAGATGAGCGCCTTCGACGTGCGGCCCGCGGAGCCCCGGCGGATCACCGCCGCGTTCTCCGGCGGCAACCAGCAGAAGCTGGTGCTGGCCCGGGAGATCGAGCGCGATCCCCTGGTCCTGCTGGTGGGCCAGCCCACCCGCGGCGTCGACGTCGGCGCCATCGAGTTCATCCACCGCCGGCTGGTGGCCATGCGCGCCGCCGGCAAGGCGATCCTGCTCGTCTCCGCGGAGCTCGACGAGATCATGGGCCTTTCCGACCGCATCCTGGTGATGTACGGCGGATCCATCGCCGGCGAGCTCCCGGCCGGCCGGGCGACGGAGCAGGCGCTGGGCCTGCTCATGGCCGGCGCCGGCACGAGGCGCGCGGCGCGCGGCGCGCGGTGAGCGCGGTGGCCACCGGACCGGCGGCCGGGTTGCCCCGCTGGGCGGTCCTGGCGCTGCTTCCAGGGCTCAACCTGCTGGCCGCCTTCGCGGTCTCCGGCCTGGTGGTGGTGCTGATCGGCGAGAACCCCTGGCAGGTGGTGCGGATCCTGGTATGGGGCGCATTCGGATTCGAAGAGGCGATCGGCTACACCCTGTTCTACGCGACCAACTTCATCTTCACCGGCCTGGCGGTGGCGGTGGCCTTCCACTGCGGGCTGTTCAACATCGGCGGCGAGGGCCAGGCATACGTCGGCGGGCTGGGGGTGGCCCTGGTATGCCTGCACCTGGACTTCCTGCCCTTCGCCCTGATCGTGCCCGCGGCCGTCGCCGGGGCCGCCCTGTTCGGCGCCGCCTGGGCCTTCGTGCCCGCCTGGCTGCAAGCCCGCCGGGGCAGCCACATCGTCATCACCACCATCATGTTCAACTTCATCGCCGCCTCGGTGATGGTCTACCTGCTCGTCAACGTCATGGCCCGGCCCGGCAGCATGGAGCCGGAGACCCGGGGCTTCGCGCCGCACGCCTACCTGCCTCCGATGCACGAGGCGCTGGGCGCGGTGGGGATCGAGATCGCGGCCTCGCCCCTGAACCTGTCGTTCCCGTGGGCGCTCCTCTGTGCGGCCGGGGTGTGGCTGTTCCTCTGGCATACCCGGGCCGGCTATCGCCTGAGGGCCGCGGGCGCGAGTCCGGCCGCGGCCCTCTACGGAGGCATCTCACCGCCGCGCCAGGTGCTGGTCGCGATGCTCGTCTCCGGCGCGCTGGCCGGGTTCATGAGCCTGAACGAGCTGATGGGGGTGCAGCACCGCCTGGTGCTGGAGTTCACCGCCGGCTACGGCTTCGCCGGAATCGCGGTGGCGCTGATGGGCCGCGGCCACCCGGCCGGCGTCGTCCTCGCCTCGGTCCTGTTCGGGGCGCTGTACCAGGGGGGCGCGGAGCTCGCCTTCGAGGTCCCCCGGATCACCCGCGACATGGTGGTGGTGATCCAGGGGCTGGTGATCCTGTTCGCCGGGGCGCTGGAGTTCATGTTCGTCCCCGCCCTGCGGGCGGCCCTGCTGCGCCGGGTCGGGGGCTGACGTGGAATCCTTCACCGTGCCGATCCTGGCGCCGGATGCCGCCCTGCGCCTGTTCGCGCCCCTGATCCCGGCCTCGCCGCGGGTGGCGCCGCTACGCCGCGCCGGGGGCTGACGTGGAATCCTTCACCGTGGCGGTCCCGGTGCTGGATTCGACCCTGCGCCTGTCCGTGCCCCTGATCCTGGCCGCCCTGGCCGGCCTGTTCTCGGAGCGCTCCGGCATCATCGACATCGGGCTCGAGGGCAAGATGCTGGGGGCCGCCTTCGCCGCCGCCGCCACCGCCGCGCTCACGGGCTCGCCGTGGGCGGGGCTTGCGGCAGGTGTCGGTGTGTCGGTACTGCTCGCCATGGTCCACGGCTACGCCTGCATCACCCACCGGGGCAACCAGGTCGTCTCCGGCCTCGCCCTCAACATCCTGGCCTCCGGGCTGACCGCGGTTCTGGGGGTCGCCTGGTTCGCCCAGGGCGGCCGTACCCCCCAGCTACCGGGCGAAGCCCGCTTCCTGCTCCTGGAATGGCCGGGGGCGGCGGCGCTGCGGGACATGCCGGGGCTGGGCGCGGTCTACGGCGAGCTCCTGAGCGGCCACAACCTGCTCGTCTACCTCGCCTTCCTGGCGGTGCCGGCGGTGGGCTGGGTGCTCTACCGGACCCGCTTCGGGCTGCGCCTGCGCGCCGCCGGCGAGAATCCGCACTCCGTGGACGCGGCGGGGGTCCCGGTCCCGGGGCTGCGCTACCGGGCACTCGTGTGCACCGGTGTCCTCTGCGGGGTGGCCGGGACCTACCTGTCGCTCGCCCAGAGCGCCGGGTTCATCAACGACATGACCGCGGGCAAGGGCTACATCGCGCTCGCGGCGCTGATCTTCGGCAAGTGGCGCCCGGTGCCGGCGATGCTCGCCTGCCTGCTCTTCGGCTTGCTGGACGCGGTGGCCATCCGGCTGCAGGGGACGGACATTCCCGGCGTCGGCGAAGTGCCGGTGCAGCTCGTGCAGGCCCTGCCCTACATCCTGACCGTGGTGCTGCTGGCCGGCTTCATCGGCCGGGCGGTGCCGCCGCGGGCGCTGGGCGTGCCCTACGTGAAGGAGCGATGAACATTGCCCGATCCGTTTGCTTCGGGAGCTCGAATGTTCGGTGACGAGTCGAAGATCGGCGTTCCGAACCGCGAGCAGCGGCATGTCGCCCCGATCCGTTTGCTTGACTGGAATGGACGTGCCGGCGTCGTCCGTAAGGCGTTGGCCGAAGAGACCGCGCGGACCCGGTTTCCAAGCCTCGATGGATTCGTGGCTCCCGTCGAGTTTCACTCCATGCGCAGACGGTGCGCTGGATCCGCTCCCCGGCGGTCAGCATCGCCCTCCTCCTGACCATCGCCGCCCTCTTCCACCATGCGCAGCTCGGCTTGCAGGTGGTCATCGAGGACTACGTCCATGGCGAGGGGAAGAAGCTCATCGCGCTGATCGCGGTCAAGCTGCTCGCCATCGCGCTCGCGGCGACCGCCGCGTTCAGCGTGTTCAGGATCGCCTTCGGAGGCTGAACCCGTGCCGCCGGCCCGCCCCATCGCCGATCGCGCATACGACGACATCCGCGACGCGGGCGGCGCCCTCGGGAGCTGAACCCCATGTCATCGGCCTACCCCATCGTCGAGCACCAGTACGACGTCGTGGTCGTCGGCGCGGGCGGCGCGGGCTTGCGCGCGACCCTCGGTCTGGCGGCGCAGGGGCTGTCCACCGCCTGCGTGACGAAGCTCTTTCCCACCCGCAGCCACACCGTCGCGGCCCAGGGCGGCATCAGCGCCGCGCTCGGCAACATGGGCGAGGACGACTGGCGCTGGCACATGTACGACACGGTGAAGGGCTCCGACTGGCTCGGCGACCAGGACGCGATCGAGTACATGTGCCGCGAGGCGATCCCCGCGGTGATCGAGCTCGAGCACTTCGGGGTCCCGTTCTCGCGCACCGAGGACGGACGGATCTACCAGCGTCCCTTCGGCGGCATGACCACGCACTACGGCGAAGGCACCGCCCAGAGGACCTGCGCGGCGGCGGACCGCACCGGCCACGCGATCCTCCACACCCTCTACCAGCAGAGCCTCCGGCACGATGCGGAGTTCTTCATCGAGTACTTCGCGATCGACCTGCTCATGGACGACGACGGCGCCTGCCGCGGGGTGCTGGCCTGGAACCTCGACGACGGCACCCTGCACCGGATCCGCGCCCATACGACGGTGCTCGCCACCGGCGGCTACGGCCGGACGTACTTCTCCTGCACCTCCGCCCACACCTGCACCGGCGACGGCAACGCCATGGCCCTTCGAGCCGGCCTGCCCCTGCAGGACATGGAGTTCATCCAGTTCCACCCCACCGGGATCTACGGCTCCGGCTGCCTCATCACCGAGGGCTCGCGGGGCGAAGGCGGCTACCTGACGAACTCCGAGGGCGAGCGCTTCATGGAGCGCTACGCCCCCAACGCGAAGGATCTGGCGTCACGCGACGTCGTGAGCCGCGCGATGACCATCGAGATCCGCGAAGGCCGCGGGGTCGGTGAGAACAAGGACCACATCTTCCTGCACCTCGAGCATCTCGGACCGGAAGTGATCAGGGAGCGGCTGCCGGGGATCTCCGAGACCGCGAGGATATTCGCGGGCGTGGACACGTCGCGGGAACCGATACCGGTCCTCCCCACCGTGCACTACAACATGGGCGGGGTCCCGACCAACTTCCACGGCGAGGTCGTGACCCTCGCCGGGGACGATCCGGACGTGGTGGTTCCGGGCCTGATGGCCATCGGGGAGTGCGCCTGCGTTTCGGTGCACGGGGCGAACCGGCTCGGCTCGAACTCGCTGCTCGACCTCGTGGTGTTCGGCCGCGCGGCCGCCAGGCGGTGCGGCGAGAGCATCGAGGCGGGCAGCGCCCACCCGCCGCTGCCGGCCGGGGCGGAGGACCGCATCCTCGCCCGCTTCGACCGGCTGCGCCACGCGCGGGGCAGCGAGCTCGCCGCCGCGCTGCGGCTGCGGATGCAGCGGGTGATGCAGAACAACGCCGCGGTGTTCCGCACCGGAGACACCCTCGACGAGGGATGCCGCCTCATCAGCGACGTGCAGGCGGCGTTCGCCGAGGTGCGCGTCGAAGACCGGAGCCTGGTGTGGAACTCCGACCTCGCCGAGACCCTGGAGCTGGAGAACCTGCTCGGACAGGCGGTGGTGACGATGTACTCGGCCGCGAACCGCACCGAGAGCCGCGGCGCCCACGCCCGCGAGGACTGTCCGGAACGCGACGACGATCGATGGCTGAAGCATACCCTGGCGTGGTTCGGCGGACAGGGCGTCCCGCGGATCGGCTACCGGCCGGTCCACATGTACACCCTGACCAACGACACGAAGGTCATCCCGCCCCGGGCGCGGGTCTACTGAGCGGGTCTGCCGAGCGAGGGGCATCGCACATGGCGCAGTTCACACTTCCGGCGGACTCGGCCGTCCGTGACGGCAGGACCTGGCCGGCCCCCGGCGACGCGCAGCGGCCCAGGACGTTCGTCGTCTACCGCTACGACCCGGACTCGGACGAGAACCCGCGGCGCGACCGCTACACCATCGATCTGGCGGACTGCGGTCCGATGGTTCTCGACGCCCTCATCAAGATCAAGAGCGAGATCGACCCCACCCTGACCTTCCGGCGGTCCTGCCGGGAGGGGATCTGCGGCTCGTGCGCGATGAACGTCGGCGGCCGGAACGGCCTCGCGTGCATCAGCGCGATCGAGGATTACCCCGGCGCGGTGGCCGTCCATCCGCTGCCGCACATGCCGGTGGTGAAGGACCTCGTGCCGGACATGTCGCATTTCTACGCGCAGTACGCCTCGATCAAGCCGTGGATGCGCTCCCGTCCGCCCCCGCCGGACCGCGAGCGGCCCCAGTCGAAGGAGGAGCGCGAGCGGCTCGACGGGCTCTACGAATGCATCCTCTGCGCCTGCTGCTCCACGAGCTGCCCGAGCTACTGGTGGAACGGCGACCGCTACCTCGGCCCGGCCGTCCTGCTCCAGGCGTACCGGTGGCTCGTCGACAGCCGCGACGAGGCGGCCGGGGAGCGGCTCGACGACCTCGAAGACCCGTTCCGGCTCTACCGCTGCCACACCATCATGAACTGCACCACGGCCTGTCCGAAGGGGCTGAACCCGGCGAAGGCGATCGCCGGGATCAAGAAGATGATGGTCGCTCGCAGCGTCTGAACGGTTCACGGAGCCATTGCAGGCCGCGGCTCGGGCCGCCTCGTGAAGCAACCCCGGATCGCCCCGTGATCCGGCACGGAGGTGCGGGTGGTGCGCGACGAGGCCCTCGTGAAGCAACGCCGGGCTGCCCCGTGACCCGGCACGGAATGCGGGTGGCGTGCGACGAGACCCTCGTGCAGCAACTCCGGATTGCCCCGTGACCCGACAGACGAGGCTCGACCGGGCCCGCTGGCGTTGCCGGCGCGGGATGAAGGAACTCGATGTCCTGCTCGAACGTTTCGCCGCCCGCGCCCTGGACCGCCTCGACGATCACGAGTTGGATGCGCTGGAACGCCTGCTCGGAGAACCGGACCAGGACATCCATGCGTGGCTGGTCTCGGAGCCGGGTTCTCCGCCGCCGCCGGAGATGCGGGGGATCGTGGCGCTTGTCCGCTCCCATGCGTTGAGAAGGGGGTGAAGGGGACGCCGCGCCGTTCCTGCCCCGCTTCAGCCCCTCCTGCCGATCCCACTGGCAGGCGGCATCGGCGAGATCGTGCGTATCGCGAGAGGCAGGAGGCTGTCGAATATCGAGATTATTATCGTTATTTATCAAATACTTACAGTTTATATTCCTTGTTTCTGTCTCTCCGTTCGACATCCGGCCACCAGGCAACGGCCAGCTTGCCGCCGGTACTTTCACAACCGGATCGGGATATGCAACCCATATTGGGATATATGTTGACATACCCAGTTTTCGAAATATAATTGACCTCTGTCTGGGCACAACTCAGTGACCCACCACCCGAGGAGGAGACATGCGATGAACATTTTTTACACAGGAGAGTTTTCACATGAGGATCTTGGGGAAACCGAGAATCGAAGACGCGATGAGGACACACCCTGATCTGAGAGATGTCCTGCGAGCGTGGACCGCGGAGGTCGAGAGAGCCGAATGGCAATCGCCTGCTGAAATTCGGGAGCGCTATCCGCGGGCTTCGCACATAGGGAGACGGAGTGTCGTGTTCAGGCTCAGAGGAAATCGTTATCGCCTCATCGCGACCGTCCAATACGCCTCGGCGCCCGCCCCCGAGTCGGCGACTGGGCCCGGGATCGTCGTCGTCAAATGGATTGGTACACATGCCGGCTACGATAAGATCGACGCCGAGACCGTCTAGTGTTCTGGCGCACAAATGGGTTAAATTAATTCTGAGACTAGAATTGTCCAAGAAACAATGGGTTGGCACCTTGAGAGTGCTGAAAACATTTGAACGTATTTCTGGCCCGGTACACTAGAATGCAATGGAGATGAGATCATGATTATTCGACCGATCCGGTCCGATGCCGATTACCGGTCGGCCATGGGCAGAGTCGAGTCACTCATGGATCTCGACGATCCAACTCGGGATCAGAAGGACGAGATCGAACTTCTCTCTCTGGTCATCGAAGCTTATGAGCGTCGAACCACCTCGATCGCACCGCCCAGCCCGATAGAAGCAATCAGGTTTCGCATGGAACAACTCGGGCTCACCGCCGCCGACGTGGCCCCCTACTTCGGAGGGCGGACGCGCGTTTACGAAGTCCTGAAGGGCCGTCGCGATTTGAGCACAGGCATGATGCGCTCGCTCAACGAGCATCTCGGTATTCCGGCCGACATCCTGCTCGGCCGTTCGATCACGCACTTGCCCGAGCCGTCGAACTACGACTGGACTCGATTCCCGATTCGAGAAATGATGAAACTGGGTTGGATCTCCCGCGTTGATGACATTGCGGACAACGGTGAAGAACTGATCGAAGAGTTTATCGCCGGTGCTCTCGGCAGACCTTCCGCGGCTACCGAGCCTTCGTTCCGTCTTGGCTCGCGCCAGAATGCGAAGGCCGAGCCGTATGCCTTGATGGCGTGGTGCTGCCAGGCGATGAAATTGGCGGCAGAGGACGATCCCGTGCCGAAGGCGTTCAACCCGAACAGCGTCGATCCGGCAAGCTTTCTGATGGAGATCGCGCGTTTGAGCCGGAAACGGGAAGGCGCGCGACTCGCCGTCACGCGGATGCGTGAGGAGGGTATCCGCTTCGTCGTACTGACTCACCTCAGGAAGAGTTATCTGGATGGTGCTGCGATGCGAGGATCGGACGGAAGCTCTCTGGTGGCCCTGACGCTTCGGTACGATCGTCTCGATTATTTCTGGTTCTGTCTGATGCACGAGCTTGCGCACGTCCTGGTCCATCTCGACGACGAGGAATGCCAGGGGCGATGCGTGTTCATCGACGACATGTCGTTACGGGGCAGCACCGGCTGTTCTCGCAAGGCCACGCGCGAGCACGAAGCCGACGCTCTGGCCGAGCAGGCCTTGATTGACAGCGATATTTGGGATCGGTTCGGTTTCCCGGAGGCCGCCACGGAGCTACGGATTGCCGAATTGGCGATGGAAGCGAACGTGCATCCGTCGGTAGTGGCCGGGCGGGTCCGGTTCGAGACCCGGAACTATCGCAGATTCGGGGGACTGGTCGGGAACGGCGAAGTGCGGAAGCTCTTCCCGCGAGAGGGGGTCTATACAGATGCAAGGGGATAGACGACTCCTGGTATGTCGAGCCGGTCGGATTTTCCATCCCTTCTCCGTTTGTACAGTCCGTCCCTCACCACTGCCCTTCCTCTCTCTGCGTGCGCGCCGCCAACTCCACGGCCTCTGCGGGCAAGTCGTAGTATCCGGCGGCCACCACCTCTTTCTTCGCGTAGTCCGGGTACTTGGCCGGGTTTCGTACCATGAGCGGGACGGGGGCGGGACGGTCCAGCGGGTCCCAGACCACGTACAGCCAGTACGTGTCCCCGAGTTGCTGCGCCTTTCAAGACCGCGTTTCGGCGGCTCGACGATGATACGTATAGCGGGCGCCGGTGGTGAACAGTGGCGGCCGAAGCACGGCCGCCACTGAGAAAGGGCTCCGGGTAACCGCCGTGACGCCAGAGGGCGTCGAAGTCACCGGCCTCAAGATGCGGGGCGCCAGCATGGCTGACGATTATCGATGGCATCGTCGAATGGTCAAGACTTTTCTGCGATCCGTCTACATCTGGCCGGCTCGGCTCCAGAGCCTTCCGACCGGCCGGCACAGAGGGCCGGCAGACACATGATCGCCCGCACACCGGCTGCACCCCGAATCCGGACCAGAGCGGCACTCGTTGACATGGCCGGCGCCGGCATCACAATGTTCCCTGAACCCTTGCCCCACGAGGCGGCTCCGCCACGCCGAACGATGCACCCCGCCGGACACACCAGGGATCACCACGCGCCTCCCGCATCGGCGGACGCCGGCGGGGCGGGCGCGATGCTTTCCGGTGACGCCGTCGCCCGGCTCGGCTCCCTCGCCGTGCTGCGGGCCTCCGGCGCCGATGCCCTCGCCTTCCTCCAGGGCCAGCTCACCGTCGACGTCGGCGAAGTCGGCCCGGCGGCGTCCCGGCTCGCCGCCTGGTGCTCGCCCAAGGGCCGGGTGCTCGCGATGTTTCGCCTCTTTGCCGATCCGGCCGGCGACGGGTACCTGCTCGTCTGCGAGCGCTGGTTCGTCGCGAAGCTGCTCGCGCGCCTGCGCATGTTCATCCTGCGTGCGGATGCGCGGGTCGATGACGTGAGCGGCGAGATCGGGGTCGCCGGCATCGCCGGCACGTGCGCCCTCCCGGATCGCGCCGCGGCATGGGCGCGCGCCGCCGACGTCGATGACGCCGCGACGTTCGAGGAGACCGCCATCGCCCGGGTGCCGGGTCGCCACCGCCGGTTCATCGTGGCGGGGCCGCACGTATCCATCGCGTCTGTCGCGGCGCCTCGCGATGACCGCGTGCGGCGGACCGGCGACGGCGCATGGCGCCTCGCGGACATCTGCGCCGGCGTCACGCCCATCGGTGAGGACACGTCCGATACCTTCCTGCCGCAGATGCTCAATCTCGACCGGCTCCGTGCGGTGAGCTTCGAGAAGGGGTGCTACGTCGGCCAGGAGATCGTCGCCCGCACCCAGCACCTCGGCCGTATCAAGCGCCGCGCCTGCGTGGGCCGGACCGATGCCGCCATCGCCGCCGGCGATCCGATCGTGGACGCGGCCCGCGGCGAGGCTCCGAAGGTCGGCGCGGTGATCACCGCGCAGCCACACCCGGACGGCGGATATGCCGCTTGCGTCGTGCTCGACCTCGAGTCCGCGTCCTCCCCGGCGTTGTGCGTGGGCCGGTCCGGCGGCGCCCCGATCCGGATCTCGACCCCCTGCTACATGGCGCTCCCCGGCTGAATCCGCGCATGGCTCGGCAGAGCCGGATCGCCCCCGGCCCCGTTGCTCCCGATCCGGCGCGCTCCGGTGAGCGCGCTTCCGTGAGCGGGAGCGGGATCGTCGCCGCCGGTGACTTCACGCCGACGTGGTGGCTGCCCGGCCCGCATCTGCAAACCCTTTGGCCGGCGCTGGTCCGGCGCCCGCGGCCGGTGCGGACCACACGGGAGCGCTTCGAGCTGCCGGACGGGGATTTCGTCGATCTGGACCGGACGGGCGAATCCGGGCCGATCGTCGTCATCCTGCACGGGCTCCAGGGGTCGAGCCGGTCGTCATACGTGCGCGGCCTGCTCGGCGCGTTCCTGCAGCGCGGCTGGCGCGGGGTGGTCATGCACTTCCGGGGTTGCAGCGGCGAGCCGAACCGCCTCCCCCGCACCTACCACTCCGGCGAGACCGGTGACCTCGGACACGTCGTACGCGGCCTGCGCGAGCGGCATCCGTCGACGCCGGTGGCGGCGGTGGGTTTCTCGCTGGGGGGCAACGTCCTGCTGAAATGGCTGGCGGAGCGCGGCGCCGCCGCGGAAATTGCCGCAGCGGCGGTGGTCTCCGTCCCCTTCCGTCTCGCCGGGGCCGCGGATCGGCTCGACCGCGGGTTCTCGCGGGTGTACACGCGCTACCTCATCACCGATCTGCACCGGACCGTGCGGCGGAAATTCCGGCGTCGGCCGTGTCCGATCGACCTCGCCGCGATGCGCCGGGAGAAGACCTTCCGCGGCTTCGACGACCGGGTCACCGCTCCCCTGCACGGCTTTCGCGACGCGGAGCATTACTACGACGTAGCAAGCTGCCGGCAGTATCTACGCGAAGTGGCTCGTCCGACGCTGATCGTTCATGCCCTGGACGATCCCTTCATGACCCGCGACGTCGTTCCGGGCTCCGGGGAGCTCGCGCCTTCCATCCGCCTGGAGCTGAGCGCGGCGGGCGGGCACGTGGGGTTCGTGGAGGGGGTCACACCGTGGTCGGCGCGGTATTGGCTCGAGGACCGGATCCCCCGTTTTCTCGCCGAGCAGTTCGACGTCGCTCGCCGTGGCTCCCCGGAGCGGTCATGAACCGGCGTCTGGGCTCCCAGGCGCCGGATCCGTTTCCCGACCGGAACATCATGGCGCAATCACGACGACCACCGATGCGGGTCCCCGCTTCCACGGGGATGACGTCCTGTCGGCAAATGCTGCCATCCCGCGGAAGCGGGAGTCCCTGGGCTCGAATACCGGCCCGAGCGGACCACCGGCGGGACCAGGGAACCGCGGCAGCGAGCACCCGGGGACCGCTCACGCGGTGCGCGACTCCCGCGGCACCGCCTTCATGCTCAGGCGGATGCGGCCCTGCTTGTCGACCTCCAGCACCTTCACCTTCACGCGGTCGCCTTCCCGGAGCTTGTCGCTGACCTTCTCGACCCGCTCCTCCGAGATCTGGGAGATGTGGACGAGCCCGTCGCGGCCGGGGAGGATGTTGACGAAGGCGCCGAAGTCCATGAGCTTCGCGACCCGGCCGTCGTAGATGGTGCCGACCTCGACGTCCGCGGTGATCTGCTCGATGCGCCGCCGCGCTTCGAGGCCCGCCGCGGCGTCCACCGACGCGATCTTCACCGTCCCGTCGTCGCTCACGTCGATGGTGGCGCCGGTCTCCTCGGTCAGCGAACGGATGACGCTGCCGCCCTTGCCGATGACGTCGCGGATCTTCTCCGGGTGGATCTTGAACGAGATGATGCGCGGCGCGAACACCGACATGTCCGCGCGTGGAGCCGCCAGCGTCGCATTCATCCGGTCGAGGATGTGGAGCCTGCCTTCACGCGCCTGCACCAGGGCGGTTTCCATGATCCGACGGGTGATTCCGTCGATCTTGATGTCCATCTGCAATGCGGTGACGCCCTCGGCAGTCCCCGCGACCTTGAAGTCCATGTCGCCGAGATGGTCCTCGTCGCCCATGATGTCGGAGAGCACGACGAACGAATCGCCCTCCTTGATTAGCCCCATCGCGATCCCGGCCACCGGCGCCGCCACCGGCACCCCCGCATCCATCAGCGAAAGGCTCGTGCCGCATACCGTGGCCATCGAGCTCGATCCGTTCGATTCGGTGACCTCGGACACCACCCGCACCACGTAGGGGAAGTCGTCCATGTTCGGCATGACCGCCTGGATCGCCCGCTTCGCCAGCCGCCCGTGGCCGATCTCCCGGCGCCGGGGCCCGAGCATCCGTCCGGTCTCCCCGACACAGAACGGGGGAAAGTTGTAGTGCAGCATGAAGGGCTCGCGGCGCTCGCCTTCGATGGCGTCGACGATCTGGGCGTCGCGGGTGGTGCCGAGGGTGGTGGCCACGATGGCCTGGGTCTCGCCGCGCGTGAACAGGGCGGAGCCATGGGTGCGGGGCAGGAGCTTGACGCGGCTGGCGATGTCGCGCACCACGGCGGGACCGCGGCCGTCGATGCGGTCTTCGCCGGCGAGGATGGAGCCGCGCACGATCGATTTCTCCAGCTTCTCGAACGCCCCGCGGACCGCGGCCTCCGGCCAGCGGCCCTCCTCTTCGCCGGCCAGCGACCCGACCGCCGCGTTGCGGACTTCTCCCACGCGGGCACGGCGCTCGATCTTGTCGACGGTTCGATACGCTTCCCTGATGCCGGACTCCGCGTTCGAGCGGATCGCCTCGACCAGCGCCTCGTCGGCAGAGGGCGCCGCCCACTCCCAGCGCGGCTTCCCCGCCTCCGCGGCCAGCGCTTCGATCGCGCCGATCACCGCCTGCATCCGCTCATGGCCGAACATCACCGCATCGAGCATCACCGACTCGCCCAGCACCTTCGCCTCCGATTCGACCATCAGCACCGCGTTCCCGGTACCCGCGACGACGAGGTCCAGGTCCGACGCCGCGGTCTGCTTGAAGGTCGGATTGAGCACGAACTCCCCGCGGACGTAGCCGACCCGCGCCGCCCCTACCGGGCCGTCGAACGGCAGACCCGACACCGCGAGCGCGGCGGAGGCGCCGACCAGCGCCGGAATGTCGGGGTCGATCTCGGGGTCGAGCGAGAGCACGGTGGCGATCACCTGCACTTCGTTGCGGAAGCCGTCCGGGAACAACGGGCGCAACGGCCGGTCGATGAGGCGCGACGTGAGCGTCTCCTTCTCCGTCGGCCGCCCTTCGCGCTTGAAGAAGCCGCCGGGTATCTTGCCCGCCGCATACGTCTTCTCGATGTAGTCCACCGTCAGCGGGAAGAAGTCCCGGCCCGGCGACGGCGATTTCGACCCGACGACGGTCGCCAGCACCGTGGTGTCGCCGAGGCTCGCGAGCACCGCACCGGATGCCTGGCGTGCGATCTCGCCCGTTTCCAGCACGAGATCGCGGGGACCGAACGGAATCGTCTTCTTGATGGGTGTCATGGGCTCAACCTTGCAAAGCGTGGCGGAACGCCCGACCGGGGCGCGAAGCACACGTCAGGGGGGTGAAGAGGAGAGGGACGACAACGCAGGCGATGTCATCATCGGCCGATGGTGACATCGAGGGTCGGATCAGCGACGCAGGCCGAGCTTTGCAATGAGTGCCCGGTACCGCTCGACGTCCTTGCGCCGGAGGTAGTCGAGCAGCTTGCGCCGCTGGCTGACGAGCTTCAGCAGGCCCTGGCGGGAGTGGAAATCGTGCGAATGCGCGCGGAAGTGCTCGGTCAGGTGCGCAATACGGCGCGAGAGCAACGCCACCTGGACCTCGGGCGACCCCGTATCCCGCTCACCGCGCTTGTGCTCCTCGACGATTCCCGCCTTCAGGACCACGGACAACGACATCGATTCCGTCCTCTCTCGCGAAGGTCGCGCATTCTAACCGTCACCGACCCGCCTGCCAAGGTTCGGCGAAGTCTCGGTATCAGCGACAACCTGTTGATAAAATTTTGATTTTCATGAGCTTGGCACGAACAGTCGGCGCGGTGC
This sequence comes from uncultured Gammaproteobacteria bacterium, assembly GCA_958295465.1. GTDB lineage: Bacteria > Pseudomonadota > Gammaproteobacteria > HK1 > HK1 > HK1. Next base: position 2,260,197 of record OY282353.1, on the reverse strand, counting down.
GATCCGCCCGTCGTCCAATACCTCGCCGACGCCGATGAATCCCGCGCGCTCCGAGTGGATCCGCACCCAGCCCTCCGTGGGCGAATGCGGCACCAGAACCGGCTGCCCCTTGCGGAGGTAGAACGCGACGCCCTCGGTCAGCAGCACGCTCGGCCACTGGGAGACCGCCGCCTCCATCGGGCGCAACCGCGCATCGAGGGCGGCCGAACCACCCTCCTCGAGCGACTCGATGGCCGGCAGCCCCAGCATGTCATCGGCGGTGAAGGGGCCGGCGCCGACCCGGCGCAACGCCGCCACGCTCGCGCCACAGCCGAGCACCGTTCCGAGGTCCTCCGCCAGGGTGCGGACATACGTCCCCTTCGAGCACAGCACCTCGACCTCGATGCGCTCGCCTTCGGTGTGCAGCACGTCGAAACGGTGGATGGTGACGGGGCGCGGCTGCCGCTCGACCACGATGCCTTCGTGTGCGAGCTGGTAGAGACGCTTCCCCTTGTACTTCAGCGCCGAGTGCATGGGAGGGATCTGCTCGATCTCGCCGCGGAACCGCGCCACCGCACGCTCGACCGCGGTCGCGGACAACGCCGGCACCGGACGGCGCGAAACCACCTCTCCCTCCGCGTCGCCGGTGGACGTGGTCACCCCGAGCTGGAACGTGGCGACGTAGTGCTTGTCGGCATTCAGCAGGTAGCCGGAAAGCTTGGTCGCTTCACCGAAGCAGATCGGCAGGACGCCGCTCGCGAGCCGGTCGAGGCTGCCGGTATGCCCCGCCTTGCGCGCGCGGTAGAGTCGCTTGACCTGCTGGAGCGCCTCGTTCGAACTCATCCCGATGGGCTTGTCGAGAACGAGAATGCCGTTGACCGCCCGCCCGCGAGGTCTTCGCATCGTCCCGATACCTCAGCACGGCTCGCCGTCGGCAGGACGAGCCGCTACGCGCGTCCCGCCGATCAGGGCGTCGATCCGCAGCGCCCGTTCGAGGGTCCGATCGTGCTCGAACACCAGGCGCGGCAGGCGGCGCATGCGGACCCGGCGGCCGAGGCGGGAGCGCAGAAAGCCGGCCGCGTGGTTCAGCGCTTCCACCGACGCGTCGCCGTCGGTCCCGCGAGCCGGCGTCACCAGCACCTTGGCATGGCGCATGTCGGGGGAGAGATCGACCCCCGACACCGTCACCTCACCCACCCTCGGGTCCGTCACCTCGCGGGCGACGAGGAGTGCGACCTCGCGCTGGATCTGATCCGCCACCCGGATCGATCGGCTGTACCCGGTCTGTCCCATCCTCTTTCGCGCCCCGCCATCCGGCGATTCACACCGAGCGCTCGATCCGGATACGTTCGTAGACCTCGATCTGGTCTCCCGCCTTGACGTCGTTGTAGTGGCGGACGCCGATACCGCACTCGGTCCCCGCGCGAACCTCGCTCACGTCGTCCTGGAACCGGCGCAACGACTCCAGCTCGCCTTCGTAGATGACGACGCTGTCACGCAGAACGCGGATCGGGTTGCTCCTGCGCACCACGCCCTCGGAGACCAGGCAACCCGCGATGTTCCCGAACCGCTTCGAGCGGAAGACGTCCCGCACCTCGGCGATGCCGACGATCTCCTCCCTGACCTCCGGGGCCAGCATGCCGCTCATCGCCTGCTTCACCGTATCGATGACCTCGTAGATCACGCTGAAGTACCGCAGATCCACCAACTCCGTCTCGATGACCCGGCGTGCTGCGGCATCCGCACGCACGTTGAAGCCGATGACGATCGCGTTCGAGGCGACCGCGAGATTCGCATCGGTTTCGCTGATGCCTCCCGCCGCCGCCGCCACCACGTTGACCTTCACCTCCTCGGTGGAAAGCTGGATCAGCGTGTCGCGAAGCGCCTCGACCGAGCCCTGGACGTCGGCCTTGACGATGACGTTGAGGGTATGGGTCTCGCCCTCCTTCATCTGCTCGAAGACGTTTTCGAGCTTTGCCGTCTGCCGCCGGACAAGCCGGACCTCGCGATACTTCCCGTGCCGGAAGCTCGCGATCTCGCGCGCCTTGCGCTCATCGGCGACGACCACTGCCTCGTCGCCCGCATCCGGCGGCCCGGACAGTCCCAGCACCTCCACCGGGGTCGACGGGCCGGCCGAGGGCGTCTCCGTGCCCGTCTCGTCGAACAGCCCTCGCACGCGGCCGAACTCCTGGCCGGCAAGGAGAATGTCTCCCTTCGCGAGCCGACCCGCCTGCACGAGCACGGTGGCGACCGGGCCGCGCCCGCGTTCGATCCGGGACTCGACGACGACACCGCGGGCGGGGCCTTCCTCGGGCGCGGAAAGCTCGAGCACTTCCGCCTGGAGCCCGATGACCTCCAGCAGGTCGTCGACGCCCTGGCCGGTCAGCGCCGAGACGTCCACGAACATGGTCTCTCCGCCCCAGTCCTCGGGCACGATCTCGTGGGTGGCGAGGGATTGGCGGATGCGCTCCGGGTCCGCGTCCTCCCTGTCGATCTTGTTGACGGCGACCACGATGGGCACGTCCGCCGCCTTCGCGTGGGTGAGCGCCTCGACCGTCTGGGGCATGACCCCATCGTCCGCCGCCACCACCAGCACCACGATGTCCGTCGCCCGGGCGCCGCGCGCCCGCATCGCGGTAAACGCCGCGTGGCCCGGCGTATCGAGAAAGGTGACGTTCCCCCGCGGGGTTTCGACGTGGTAGGCGCCGATGTGCTGGGTGATGCCGCCCGCCTCTCCGGCCGCCACCTTCGCGGTCCGGATGTAGTCGAGGAGCGAGGTCTTGCCGTGATCGACGTGGCCCATGACGGTCACCACCGGCGAGCGGGGCGTCACCGGGTATTCGTCTTCGTCGCCCGTCTGCAGCACCTCTTCCTCGATGGTGCTCTCCTTGACCGGCTTCGCGACATGGCCAAGCTCCTCCACGACGATCACCGCCGCATCCTGATCGATGACCTGGTTGATGGTCACCATCATGCCGAGTCCCATCAGCGCCTTGATCAGCTCGGTGGCCTTGATCGACATCTTCTGGGCGAGCTCTCCTACCGTGATGGTCTCGGGAATGGCGACCTCGCGCACGACCGGTGCGGTGGGCATCTCGAAAGCGTGGCGCGCGGGCTGGGTACGAACCACCGATCGCGATTTCTGCTTCTTGCGGCGGCGGCCCGCCTTGTCGCTCGCGACGTGCAGCTCTTCACGGCTTCTCCGTCCTCGCTCGCGTCGGCCACCGCGCTCTCCACGCTTGGCGTCGGGACGACGTGAGGGAGCCGGAGCCGGTTTGGCGGAAGGCGCCGGCGGGGTGATCGGAGCTGCGGGGACAGCGACCGCCGCCGCTTCGGCGACCGGAGGCGCGGCCTCGGCAGGCTCGGATGGCGGTTCCGGCGCGGGCTGCTCTTCGATCGGGGCGCGCTTCTTCTTCTCGGGATCGCCCAGCTTGCGCAGCGCCTCGGCCTTCTCCCGTGCCTCCGCTTCCGCCCGGAGGGTCTCGTCGAGCTCCTGCTGGCGGCGCTTCGCCTCTTCCTGCAAGGCGCGCTTCGCGGCGTTCATACGCGCCTTGGCATCGCCCTCTTCCCCGGCCGCGGCAACCCTCGTGTCGGCTCGCGGGCCGGCGCCCGGCGCGTACGTCCGCCGCCCGCGCGTCTCGACCACCACCGTCTTCCGGCGGCCCTGCGGCGAGGCGATCCTCAGCTCGCTCACCGACTTCCGCCTCAAGGTGATCTTGCGAGGGGCGGCCGGCTCGGCTCCGCCCTTGCCGTGCAGGCGGCGCAGGTGTGTCAGCCACTGATCCCTCTGCTGCTCGTTGATCTGCTGGTCGGCTTCAATATGCGGAAGCCCCGATTCGCCAAGCTGTGCCAACAATCTTTCGACGGGGATACCGAAATTGTCGGCCAGCTCTCGCACCGTTGTTGCGGCCATCTTGAAGACTCCTGGGACTCTTTACCGCGGCTGGCTCTCGGCCTCTTCCTGCTCGAACCAGATGGCGCGCGCGGTCATGATCAGCTTCCCCGCGCGTTCCGGGTCGATCTCCATGATCTCGGTGAAATCGTCCACCGACAGCTCCGCGAGCTCCTCTCTCGTGGTGACGCCCTTGGCCGCCAGCCCGTAGGCGAGCTCGGTGTCCATACCGTCCAGGAGGAGAAGATCCTCGGCCGGGGCTCCGCTCGAGACCCCCTCCTCGCTCGCGATCTCCCGGATGAGCAGCACGTCGCGGGCTCGCGACTGCAGCTCCCGGCAGATCTCCTCATCGAACTCGTCGATCGCGAGCATCTCGGCCTCGGGCACGTAGGCGACTTCTTCGATGCTGGTGAACCCTTCCTGGAGAAGAATGAGCGCGACCTCCTCGTCGACGTCGAGCTGATCCCTGAACAGGCTGAGAAACTTGCCCGCCTCCATCTCGTTCTTCTCGTCGGCCTGCTGTTCGGTCATCACGTTGATCTGCCACTGCGTCAGTTGGCTGGCCAGACGCACGTTCTGTCCGCCGCGGCCGATGGCCTGGGAAAGCTGCTCCTCCTGGACCGCGACATCCATCGCTTTCGACTCTTCGTCGACCATGATCGAGACCACCTCGGCCGGGGACATCGCGTTGATGACGTACTGGGCGGGGTTCTCGTCCCAAAGGATGATATCCACCCGCTCACCCGCGAGTTCGTTCGACACCGCCTGCACCCGGGAGCCGCGCATGCCGACACATGCCCCGACCGGATCGATACGCGGCACGTTGCTGCGAACCCCGATCTTCGCTCGTGACCCGGGGTCGCGCGCGCATCCCATGATCTCGATCAGTCCTTCGGCGATCTCCGGCACCTCGAGGGTGAACAGGCGCACCATGAGTTCGGATGCGGTCCGGCTCACGAACAATTGGGGGCCGCGCGCCTCGGCGCGCACATCCTGCAGATAGCCGCGGAGCCGATCTCCCGGACGCGCGATCTCGCGTGGGATGGCCTCCTCCCGGCCGACGACGGCCTCGGCGTTGCCACCGAGGTCGAGGAGGATGCTGCCTCGTTCCAGGCGCTTGACGACCCCGGTCACCATGTCGCCGACCCGATCCTGGTACGCCTCGATGACCTGTGCGCGCTCGGCCTCGCGGACCTTCTGCACGATGACCTGCTTGGCGGTCTGCGCGGCGATCCGGCCGAACGCCACCGATTCGATCCGCTCCTCCACGAAGTCTCCGATCTCGAGTCCCGGCATCCGCTCGGACGCGGCGTCGTACAGTATCTGGCGATTCGGGTCGAAGACCCGCGGCCCGGTCGGCTCCTCGGGCTCTTCGACATCGCCCTGAGCGCCGTCGTCATCCTCGGGGGGCGGCGCCTCGGCAAGCAACCTGGCGAGCTCGGCGTCAGCCTCTTCCTGGGTGAAGACCACGGACGCATCGTCGACGACCTCCCATCGCCGAAACGTCTCGTAATCACCGGTCTCGCGGTCGATGCTTACCCGCACGTCGAGGTCCTCGGGGTGGCGTTTGCGGGTCGCGCTCGCCAGAGCGGCTTCGATCGCTTCGAAGATGATCTCCTTCGCGACGCCCTTCTCGGCCGATACGACCTCGACGACGTTCAGAATCTCTTTGCTCATGTCTCGCGCTCGTGCGGTGAATCGCCGGCCGGCGATTCCGGATCAGTTTCACCTGACTGTGTCACCAGTCTCGCGCTCTCGATGTCCGAGATCGCGAAGCGATGCTCCATGCCGTGCTCATCGACGAGGACGACCCCGTCTTCATATCCGCCGAGGGTGCCGGTGAAACGGCGCCGTCCCGCGGACGGGCCGCGCAGGGTCACCTTCAGGCCGGCACCGGCAAAGCGGGCGAAGTCGCGCTCGACGAACAGCGGACGATCCGCGCCGGGCGAGGAGACCTCCAGGTCGTACTCACCGGGCATCGGATCCTCCACGTCGAGCAATCCGGCGATCCGATGGCTCACCCGGGCACAGTCGTCCACCGTCACTCCCTCGTCATGATCGATATAGACCCGGACCAGACCCCGTGGACGCCCGCTACGCCAAAGCACCCCCACCAGATCGAATCCGAGCGAGCTCACCGTGGGCTCGATCAGCGCGTACAGTCGGGCCTCTCGCTCGTGCATCATGTCGTCCGCCGCGATGCGACCGGTCCCCGGCGCCGTGGTCTCGCGGGCGCCCTCCCGATCGATCCTGGCTGCTTTCCCCGGCTCCTCCCGCCTGCAGGCGGGACAAGGCCGCTCTCTCCGTCCGAAACCGCGCCGGCTTCATAAACGGAAAAGTGGGCACACGGCCCACTTTTCCACCCCGCTTCCATTCGGAAGCCCCGTCGCACCGCCACAAAAAAACCCCTCGAAAGGGGCTTCTCTGTCCGGCTCCGAACGGAGCCCTGGGCTGTTGGTAGCGGGGGCAGGATTCGAACCTGCGACCTTCGGGTTATGAGCCCGACGAGCTGCCAGACTGCTCCACCCCGCACCAGGACCGGTGATGATACGAAGACTGACGTGGATGTTTCAACCCACGGGACCAGAAATTCTCAACGGCAGACGCCGCGCGCGCCATCTGCCGGCCTGCTTGTCGAATACCCCGGCGCACCGGGTCCCGCAGGACCTTGGTATTCGACCACGACCCGCTCCCACAGGTCCGGCGGCTGGCCCGCCTGCCGCGGCCGCAGCACCAGCAGGTCCGGCCGGCCCGTACTCCCGCTCGATGCGCCCGCCGCATGACCGTGTCCGGGACGTTGGCGGGAATTGCCGCCGCCCGGCGTCCGCGGTGGACACCGCCCCGACAAAACACGGATAGTCCACTCCTTTCCAGGCATGGGGCCGCGCTCGGCCCGGGGAGGCTGGACGTGCGGGAGGTGATGCTCGTCACCGGCGCGAGCCGGGGGATCGGGGCGGCGACCGCAGTGCTCGCAGCGGAGCGCGGATACGATGTGGCGATCGGTTACCGGCAGGACCCCGGAGCGGCCGAATCCGTCGCCGGGCAGGTACGGGGCGCCGGCGCCCGCGCGCTGACGATCCGGGCCGACGTCGCGGACGAGGAAGACGTGGAGCGGATGTTCGCCGCCGTCGATGCCGAGTTCGGAACGCTCGCGGTGCTGGTCAACAACGCGGGCTCGCTCGGTCTCCAGAGGCGGCTCGAAGAGATGGCCGCCGAGCGCGTCGAGCGCACGTTGCGGGTCAACGTCCTCGGCGTGTTCATGTGCTGCCGCGCCGCGGTGCGGCGCATGTCCACCCGCCACGGAGGCGCCGGCGGGCGCATCGTGAACGTCTCGTCCGTCGCGTCGCGGCTCGGTTCCGCCGGCGAATACATCGATTACGCGGCATCGAAGAGCGCGGTGGACACGCTGACCCTCGGCCTCGCGCACGAAGTCGCGGAGGAAGGCATCCGCGTCAACGCGGTGCGGCCGGGGATCATCTACACCCGCATCCACGCGCTGGGCGGCGAGCCGGGGCGGGTCGACCGGCTGAAGGCGCGTGTTCCGATGAAGCGCGGCGGAGAGGCGAGCGAGGTCGCGCGCGCCATCCTGTGGCTGGCGTCGGACGAATCCTCGTATACGACAGGTTCGTTCCTCGACGTGGCGGGAGGCCGCTGAATGCTTCCGGATCCGGCGGATCTCACCAGGGCGATCCGCGAGATCGCCCTGCGGGCCGGGCGGGAGATCCTCGCGGTGTACGCGAGCGACTTCGCCGTCCGTGGCAAGGCCGACGCCTCGCCGGTCACCGAGGCCGACACCCGCGCCGAGCGCGTCATCCTGGAAGGGCTCGGGGAATGCGCCCCGGGGATCCCGGTGGTGGCGGAGGAGTCGGTCGCGGCCGGCAAGGTTCCCGAGATCGGCGGCGGGCCGTTCTTTCTCGTCGACCCGCTCGACGGCACCCGGGAGTTCATCGGCCGCAACGGTGAGTTCACGGTGAACGTCGCGCTTATCGAGGGTGTCGCGCCCACCGTGGGGGTCGTCCATCTCCCGGCCCTCGACGAGACGTTCTGGACGGCCGGCGACGGTGTGGCGTGGCGCACCCGCGGTGACGGCAGGGCGGGCCTGACCGATCGGAGACCTTGCCGGTCCGCTCCCTTTCCTGGCGCTGACCGGATCGGTAGCGCGGCCGCCGGCTCCGGCGGTACCGAGGGAGATGCCGGTATCGCCGTACCCGCCGGTGCCGGCACAACCGGCGCGGCGGAGCGGATCGCCTGCCGCACGCCGGGCGACGACGGCCTCGTGGTGATCGCCAGCCGCTCGCACCGCGACCCCGAGACCGACGCCTGGCTCCAACGGTTCGAGGTCTCCGAGGTCGTGAGCGCGGGCTCGTCGCTGAAGTTCTGCCGGATCGCCGAGGGAGCGGCAGACCTCTATCCTCGCCTCGGCCGTACCATGGAGTGGGACGTCGCGGCCGGTCACGCGATCCTCAGCGCCGCAGGGGGCAGCGTCGAGACTCTTGAAGGCGCGCCGCTCACCTACGGCAAGCCGGGGTTCGACAACCCCCACTTCGTGGCGCGCGGCCTGCCGCGGGAGCGCACGTGACCGCGGATGCCCTGGGACCGCAGGAAGATGAGTTCGTTGTCGGAATCGAGGATGCATCTCTTGACCTCATCCGGTTGGAACCGGAAGCCCGAACCCGATCCGCAACGACGGACCCGACTCATACGATCAAGAAGGAAGAACCGGCCATGAGCACATCGAGCATCCCTTCGCGCATGACTGCGATCGAGATCACCGGACCCGGTGGCCCCGATGTGCTGGTCCCCGTCGAGCGCGAGGCGCCGCGGCCCGCCTCCGGCGAGGTGCTCGTCGCGGTCGAGGCGGCGGGGGTGAACCGCCCCGACGTGATGCAGCGCCGGGGGCTCTACCCGCCGCCGCCCGGCGCGTCGGACATTCCCGGGCTCGAAATCGCCGGCACCGTCGTCGCGCATGGCGAGGGCGTCGAGGCGCCGGCGATCGGCTCCCGCGTATGCGCACTGGTCACCGGCGGGGGGTATGCCGAGTACTGCGCCGCGCCCGCACCGCTCTGCCTGCCTGTCCCCGGTGGATTCGACGCCGCCGAGGCCGCGGCCCTGCCCGAGACCTTCTTCACGGTCTGGACCAACGTCTTCGACCGCGCCCGCCTCGCCGAAGGAGAGTCGATCCTGGTGCACGGGGGATCGAGCGGCATCGGCACCACCGCGATCCAGCTCGCCAGAGCGTTCGGCGCCACCGTCTACGTCACCGCGGGCTCGCGGGCGAAGTGCGATGCCTGCCTCGCGCTCGGGGCCGACGCCGCCATCCGCTACCGCGACGAGGACTTCGTCGAACGCATCGGCGCGCTCACCGGCGGGCGTGGCGTGGACGTGGTGCTGGACATGGTGGCCGGCGACTACGTGGCGCGGAACCTGAAGTGCCTGGCCACCGAGGGCCGGCTGGTGATCATCGCGGTGCAGCACGGGCCGAAGGTCGAGCAGTTCAACGTGCTCCCCATCATGCTCAACCGGCTGACGGTGACCGGGTCCACGTTGCGCCCCCGCACCGTCGAGCAGAAGGCGGTCATCGCGCGCGCCCTGGAAGCGAAGGTATGGCCGTTGCTCGAAGCGGGTACGGTGAAGCCGATCGTGCACTCGCGGTTTCCGCTCTCCGGCGCGGCCGATGCGCACCGGCTGATGGAGAGCAGCGAGCACGTCGGGAAGATCGTGCTGGAGGCGTGAGCCGGCGGGCCGTGAGCCCCCCCGGCTTTCCCTCGCACCGCCGCCGGGTGGCGTGGAGCGCCGGGCGCCGCCGGCCTCCACGCCGGCGCCCCCTCACTCCAGGGCGTCGAGCACCGGAGCCAGATCGTCGAGGAGCGCGAGGCCCCCTTCGAGGTCGACGGCCATCTCCCGGTCGTCGTCCTCCCGGAACGCGACCCGCTCGCGGACCATTCGGTACACCGTCTCCAGCTTCCCGCTCGAACGCAACGGACGCAGCAACTCGATCCCCTGCGCGGCGGCGACCAACTCGATCGCGAGCACCCGGCGTACGTTCGCGACCACCGAGCGCAGCTTGAGCGCCGCCCCCATGCCCATCGAGACGTGGTCCTCCTTGTCCGCCGAGGTCGGGATCGAATCGATCGAGGCGGGGTGGCACGACACCTTGTTCTCGGCCACCAGCGCCGCTGCCGTCACCTGCGCCATCATGAAGCCGGAGTCGAGCCCGGCGTCGCGCGCGAGAAAGGGCGGCAGCCCGGAGAACGCCGTGTTCGTGAGCTTCTCGATGCGCCGCTCGCTGATCGAGGCCAGCTCGGCGAGGGCGATGGCGAGAAAGTCGGCCGCGAACGCCATGGGCTGGCCGTGGAAGTTGCCGCCGGAGAGGATCGCTGCATCGTCGGGGAAGTACCGGTCCCGATCCTGGCCCTGGTCCTGGGTATGGGCCGGTTCCCGCTCGACACCGGCTCCGGCGTGAAAGCCCTCGCCCGAGAGGGCGCCGCCGCCGGGGAAGACGAGGGGGTTGTCGGTGACCGCGTTCATTTCGATGACGACCTTCGCCTCGACGTCGTCGAGCACGTCGCGCACCGCGCCGTGCACCTGGGGCGCGCAACGGATGCTGTACGGGTCCTGCACCCGTACGTCGCCCGCGCGGTGGGATTCCCGGATCACGGATCCGCGCATCAGCGACCACAGGTTCGCGGCCGAGGCGCGCTGGCCCCGGTACCCGCGCAGCGCGTGCAGCCGTGGGTCGAACGCGGTGTCGGTGCCGCGCAACGCATCGGTCGAGAGCGCGGCGGCGAGGTCCGCGGTCCGCACGAGACGGCGCGCATCCAGGCACGACAGCGCGAGCAGCGAGGTCATCGCCTGTGTGCCGTTGATGAGGGCGAGCCCTTCCTTCGGGCCGAGTTCCAGGGAAGCGAGCCCGGCCCGGCGCAGTCCCTCGGCGCCCGGGACGACCTCGCCGCCGATCCGGACTCGCCCGCGCCCGAGGAGAGGCAGCGCAAGATGGGCGAGCGGCGCCAGATCCCCGCTCGCGCCCACCGATCCGCGGCTCGGCACCGCCGGCAGCACATCGGCGTCGAGGAGGGCGATCAGCGCCTCGATGATTTGCGGGCGCACCCCGGAATGCCCGCGGGCGAGGGTGCTGGCGCGCAGCAGCAACATCCCGCGTACCGTCTCGTCGTCGAGCGGTTCACCGAGCCCCGAGGCGTGACTCAGGATCAGCCGCTGCTGGAGCGTGGCAATCCGATCCGAGGCGATGCGAACACGGGCGAGGTCCCCGAATCCGGTGTTCACTCCGTACACCGCGCCGCCGGCATCGAGGATGCGGTGCACCGCGTCCCGCGCCGCTTCGACCTTCGCCCGCGCAGACTCCGCGAGCACGCACGATGCGCCACGACGCGCCACCGCATCGAACTGTTCGAGCCCGAGCGACGCGCCGTCGATGACGACGGGGGCCGGCGCGATACGAGTCGTTTCGATACTCACGTTCGGAAGTCGATGTCCATTCCCGGCAGCTCCCGCGGCTCCGGACCCCGCGCCCGTCCGCCGTCATCCTCGCGCGTACCTGCCGTCACTCCCGCGGATGCGTGAATCTTGCGCCCGTGGGCATCCAGGCCCATCTCGACCGGCGGCGGGCATGTCATCGAGGCTCGGATCGAGGGAATCGACGTCTTCTTTGGAGAGAAACAGGACTTCGATGGCGGATACAGGGTTCGATCCTCCGGTGGGGGCGGGTTCGCGCGCGGCGAACCGGAGGGTTCGCCCCCGCCGTGGGCGGCGCCGCACGATAGCATCGTTGCACCCGCGGGCGGCGAGCTGCCTTGCGCACCAATCATGCCCGGACGCGCCGGCATGACGACGGCGCCCGAACCGCGAACCACGGCGCACCGCATCCCGCCGGCCGCCGTTCACTTCGCCGAGCGGATGCACCGCGATTCGCTCCTCGTGGAGATTCGGCGCCTCGCGTCCCGCCGGCCGCCGTTTACTCCAGGTCCGGATACCCCAGGGCCACCGCCGCCCGCTCCATCTCCAGCAACGGCACGTACGTATCGAGGGTGGAGACCGAGAGCCCGCCGATGAGCAGCGCGGCCCGCGTATCGGCGAGGTCCGGTCGGGAGAAGGCCCGGTCGAGTGCGTTGCGGATCGTCTCGACGGCGGCATCGGAGCAGTCTCCGGCGGTGACGAACGGCAGCCCCGGCGCCGGCTCGGTATGCGCCAGCACCGCGAGCCCGGACAGCGACGACGGGCGGTAGCGGGAGAGCAGCGCCCACGTCACGCAGTCGACCGCACAGACGTCGGCACGCCGGTCGCGGACCACGGCGATGCTCGCGGCGTGGGCGCCGGTCCCGATCGTCGTCGAGAAGAAAGGGCGGCCATTCGCGATCGGCGCGACCGCCGCCCGGAGCGCGTTGTATCCGGAGTGGGAGTCGCCGGCGTTGAACGCACACACCGTGCCACGCAGGTCGTCGAGGGAGGCGGCGCGGCTCGACGCGCGCACCACGACGGCGCTGCGGTACCGCGGACCGTCGCAGCCGATCGCCGCATAGTGCGGCGTCGCGACCACTCGGACCACGTCGCGCAAGGCGGTGGCGACGGGATAGCCGCACGATTGCGAGAGCAGCAGGCCGGGGGGACGCCAGGCGTCATGATGATCGGCCGGGCGCTCGAGCATGTCCGGCACGTCCGCCACCCCGAGACCGTGCAGCTCCTCCGCGATGGCCGTCCAGAGCCGGTCCGTGTGGTCCCGCACCTCGGGCAGGTCGTACATCGGCAGGCTTGCGCGCATGATCGCGTCCTCCCTCTCCGGCAGCCTTGCCACGAACCGTCCCGGCCCCGCGCCGGGGCTATGATCCGCGCTGCCGCGCCATACTTCCGGGCACCGCCGGGGCATCGGATGCAGCTTGGCATACCTTCCGGGAGCATCTGTCCGTGAGCGACACCGCCGATACCGCGAACACCCCCCGGCCCATGCTGCCACTCACCCGCTACCGCGTCCGGTTTCGCGAGCATATCCCACCGGGCGGTGTCTCGATTGCCTCTCCCCGAGCCGGCTACCTCGGCTCCGCATGGCCCGGCTCCGAGCCGGCTTTGAATGCGGGCGACCACGGATGGGTGCCATGCGATTGAATCCGGGCAAACGCGAGATGCCGCCGGGGCATCGGGAGCGCCGGGCCGGCTTTGCATCCGAGTACACGGATGAGGCCGGTGTATCCGCAAACAGGGCGCCCTTGAACGGAGCGCCGCTCAGGGGGTTCAGGATTCGTCGTCTCGCCCGACGTTTTGGCTGTCGTGCCGGGAGTCTTCGTCACCGTATTCGGAATCTTCGCTGCCGTGCCGAGAGCCTTCACTGCCGTGCTCAGACGCTTCGCCGGCGTATTCGGAACCCTCCCTGCCGTGCCCGAGGTCTTCGCCCCCGTACCCGGCGTCGTAGCCCATCCGGGGTTCACGGACTTCATCGCCTGCACCCACCTCCTGCTGAGCAGGCAGCACGGTAAAGCGTCTCGGCTGGTAGGTCCGTTCGACGATCCCCTGTAGCCGTCCGATGTCCTGGCGGAGATTGGCGATCTGATCCCCCTGCGCGTCGAATTTGTCCTCCATCTTCCTTTCCAGGCGAAGACGGTCTTCACGTGCCTGATCGAACCCCCGTTGCATGTCGGCTCTGAGTTCGTCGAACTGCCGCTGCATTTCGCCGAACTGTCGTTGGGTGTCGACCTTGGCCTCGGCGAACTGCCGCTGAGTATCGGCCTTGGCCTCGCCGAGCTGCCGTTGGGTATCGGCCTTGGCCTCGCCGAGCTGCCGCTGAGTATCGGCCTTGGCCTCGGCGAACTGCCGCTGAGTATCGGCCTTGGCCTCGTCGAACTGCCGTTGGGTATCGGCCTTGGCCTCGGCGAACTGTCGTTGGGTATCGGCCTTGGCCTCGGCGAAACGCCGGTCCATATGCCGGACGATCCAGGCCCCGAACGCGCCGAAGGCGGCGATGATGCTGATCGCCACCGCGATGAGTTGAGCCGTGGGATCCATCTATCCCAACCTCCCCGCGCCGATGTCGATGGCCATGACGTCCTCCAACCGTGATACCGGCTCCGCACGTCCAAATCCGCCGCCAGCGGACACAGCCGCAAGATCCGGCCTCACCCGCACGAACACTATCGCAGCCGGGAGAAGGGAAACAGATCCCGGAGCCCGCCCGGTATCAGCCCGTGTCTACGCGGCTGTACGCGCAGAGGCCGTCCTGGGAGCGCGGTCGTCCCCCCGCATGCATTCCGGGATGGGCGCTTCACTGTGAGCAGAGGCCGTCCTGGGAGCGCGGTCGTCCCCCCGCAAGCGGGTCGCCGGCCCGCCACATGGCAAAGCGGGCGGGACGCCCGTGTCCACGCGGGACACGCCGCTTCCGGAAGATCCTGCGTCGCCCGAATCAGGAACCGGCTGGCGGATCATTCTTCTTCACTTTGCTCGAGACTTCACGGGCAAGGGATTGACGGTTGCGGCCGCGGCCGGAAGCTTGGCCGATCGACAGCATGTGGCGGCAGAGCGCCTGCGGCGAGGCGCCGTCCCCGAGGTCGTCGAGGTACGGGGCGATCGCGGCGAGGCCCATGGTCTCGGGACGGAACGCGGGGTCGGCCGCGAGCGGCGTGAGCCAGCTCACCCGCCACGACAGCCTGGAAAGACGGCCGACGGCGGCGATCATCGTATCGGGGCTGCCGCGCTCGAGTCCGTCCGAAAGCACCACCACGACCGCACCGCGCGCGCAGCCGGCGAAGCGGGGCACGGAGAGGAAGGCCTGGAGAGCGTCGCCGATGCGCGTGCCGCCGTCCCAGTCGGGGACGAGGGAGGATGCCTTCGCGAGTGCGGCATCCGGATTGCGCAGCCGTAGCGCGCGGGTGACGCGGGTGAGCCGGGTGCCGAGGGTGAAGCACTCCATGCACTCGGCCGCGTGGCGGAGCACGTGCGCGAAGCGCAGCGCCGACTCGGTGTGGTCCTTCATCGAGCCGGACACGTCGATCAACAGGAGGATCCGGCGCTGCCGAGGCTTGCGCCGGCGCCACGGCAGCACCGGCGTGTCGCCGCCCTGGCGCACGGCGGCCCGGAGCGCGCGCGACAGATCGACGGTCTCGCCCTTGCGTGCGCGCATTCGGCGCAAGCCGCGCCGGCGCGGCAGGCCCGCGGGCGCCTCGCGTGCGAAGCGGCGCAGGCGCGCCATCCCGGCGTCGGCCTGGAAGCGCCGGTCGCCGAGCATCTCCGTCGCGGTCGCGGACCGGCCCGACGCGCCGAGGTCGGGCGCCTCGGGCGCCTCGTAGACCGCGCCACCCTCGTCGTGGACCCGGACCTCGGTCTCGTCTTCGCTCTCACGGGGAACGGGCGCAAGCTCGCCGTGGAACCAGGCGCGGAACAGGGCATCGAACTCTCCCGCCCGCTCCCGTGGAGGGGCGAGTGTCGCAACCGCGGCTCGGCGCACGTCGCCGATGCCGCGCGGGCCGAGAAGCTCCACTGCCGCGAGGAAGGCGACCGTCTGCTCCGGGGACGCCGTGAAGCCGAAATCGCGAAGAAAGGGAGGGAATGCCGCCAGATGGCGGGCAGCCGCCGGGATCGCCGGGGAGTCGTTCATTCGACCGCTCATCCCGTTCCCCCATCGGCAGGCGGGCATGGTCGGGGCGCCAGCGGCGCGTCACGGCCGGGCATCGGCGGAGAGCATCCGGGAATCGAGGCTGCCGATACCGTGAAACAACAAAAAGTTATCATTATCGACAGTTGGATATGTACTGCCTATGGTTCGCGGCCCCGAGCGGACAGCACCACGGGCGGTTCCCCATGAATTCGGCCGAGTTGCACCGCGCGACTCGTTCCGGCGGACCGTTGCTGGGAGATCGGGCATGTCTTGCCCTCGCAAAATCCACCGGACTACCCGCCCTGACCGGGGACAGGGCATGGCTCACGGCCGGGATCGACGTCGAGATCACCATGATCCACGACTGGATGGGGCTTCCGGATGAAAACACGCCGAGCTTGTCGAAGCAGCCCACGGATCGAGACAATGCGAACGTCGCGTCTCCGCGTTCCAGGGCGAGCTTCAGCGGGACCGCGTACGAGCAGGATGGAAAACACTCGTTACCCAAAGCCCTCCCCCTCATTTCGCGGCACGTTCCAGCACCCCGTCGAGCTGCCCGGCGACGAAGGCGAGGTCTTCCTCGTCCTTGAGCGCCGTGCCGATCGCGCGGCGGAAGGCGAGGGGCCACCGGGTCCCGGACGCCGCGAGCATCTCCGCCGCCTCCGCCCAGTCGATCGCCTCCGCGACCCCCGGCGGCTTCGCGAGCGGCATCCCGCGCAGCTCGCCGACTGCGGCAACCACGGCGCGGGCGGTACGCTCGGCGACGTCGCGGGCGCGCAGCCCCACGATCTCGATCTCCTTCTCGGGCTCGGGCCAGGCGATCCAGTCGTAGACGCAGCGCCGGCGCAGGGCCTCGTGCAGCTCGCGGGTGCGGTTCGAGGTGAGGACCACGACCGGCGGCTCCGCGGCGCGCAGCGTGCCGGTCTCCGGGATCGAGATCTGGAAGTCGGACAGGAACTCCAGGAGAAACGCCTCGAACTCGTGGTCCGAGCGATCGATTTCGTCGATGAGCAGCAGGGTGCGCGCCGGAGCGCGCAACGCCGCGAGCAGCGGGCGTTCGATCAGGAACGCCTCGTCGTACAGATCGACCTCGCGCTCGCCGGCGCGCCGGAGCGCGAGCATCTGGGCAGGGTAGTTCCACTCGTAGAGCGCAGCGGACGAATCCATCCCCTCGTAGCACTGGAGCCGGATGAGATCGCGGTCGAGCACCTCCGCGAGCGCCTTGCCGGCCTCGGTCTTGCCCACCCCGGGTGCGCCTTCGAGCAGCAGCGGCTTGCCGAGCGCGAGCGCGAGAAAGGCCGCGGTGCTCAGACCCTCGCCGGCGATATAGGCGGCGCTGCGCATCGCCGATTCGAGCGCTGCGGGCGACTGGAAGCGGCGCGGAGCGCGGGCCGGGCGCGGCGCGTCCCGGCCGGATTCCCGTTCCGGTTCGGGACCCGGTACCCCGGCTGTCGGGTCGGTTGATCCCCGCCTCGACACCGAACCGGTCGGCGTCCTTCCATTCGCCCCGGCCCCCGGGGCCTGACCGGATCCCGGGGCCGGCCCGCCGCCGGGCGCCGGCCGGAGCTTGTGTCCGGCCTTCACGGGCGCAGTCCAGGCGAGCCGGCGTCTCATTGCACTTGCACCGTGCGAAGCCTCACCGTGCCCCGCCCTGCTCCTTCAGCGCGCGCAGGATCTTCTCCGGGGTGAACGGCATCTCGTCGATGCGCACCCCGACCGCGTCGAAGATCGCGTTGGCGATGGCGGGGATCGGTGGGGTCGAGCACATCTCCCCGACCCCCTTGCCGCCGTAGGGTCCGTCCGGGGCGGGGCGCTCCAGGATCGTGAAGCGCTGCTCGCAGATGTCGCCGGGACCGGGCATCAGGTACTGGTTGAAGTCGGTCGGGCCGTGGGAGCGATCGGGGTAGTAGGGCTCGGTGGTCTCCCACAGCGCGTGGCTCATCCCCATCCAGCCGCCGCCGACGAGCTGCTGCTCCACGAGCCTGGGGTTCATCGCGCGCCCGACCTCGTAGGCGGCCTCGATCGAGATGACCTCGACCTCTCCGGTCTCGTCGTCCACCTCCACCTCGGCCACGGTGCAGGCGTGTGCGTAGCAGGTCACCGGGTCCATCGCGCCGGTCTCCGGGTCCGGAGTCGACATCGGTACGAGGAAGATCCCGCGCCCCGACACGGTGCGGCCCTGCTCGAACTGCGCCGCCGCGGAGGCGTCGGCCACCGTGATGAGGCGCGAAGGGGCTCCGCGCACGTGGATGTTGCCGCGGCCGTCGGTGACCAGATCCGCGGCATCGACCTCCAGCTTCTCCGCCGCCGCCTCCAGGAGGACCCCGCGCGCCTCCTCGGCCGCCGCGATGACCGCGTTGCCGACCCGGTGCGTCCCCCGCGAGGCGAAGCTGCCCATGCAGTGCGGACCGGTGTCGGAGTCCGCGGTATCGACGAAGACGTCCTCGACCGGGACCCCGAGCGCTTCCGCGCAGATCTGGCGCACCACGCTCTTCATGCCCTGGCCCAGATCGATCGAGGACAGGGCCACGGTGAATTTGCCGCCGGGATTGGAGTGCACCAGCGCCTGGCTCGGGTCCCCGCCGAGGTTCATGCCGATCGGATAGTTCACCGATGCGATCCCGCGTCCGCGTCGCCTGGCCATCGCTTCAACGCCTCCTCGTTCCCAGCAGGCTCGACATCCGACCTCGCCCCGCCAGGGGACTGCGGGCCGGCGACGCCACGGTTGGCGCATCGGCCGGTGCCGGAGGTCGAGCCGTGGTCGCCGCTGCTTCGGCGCCGGCGGGCGGCACCCTCCGCCCGGACGCTCCTTTCCCCGGCCCCGGCCCCGGCGCCGGCGCCGGCGGAATCACGCCACGCTCGCCGCCTCCGTCGCGCGTCGAGGACATCGCCTGGAAACGCTCCGAGAGCGGCCAGTCGGCGATCCGGGCCGCAGCCTGGACGCATTCGATGAGCGCCGCGTTCTTCGTCACCCGCCGGTGCGCCTTCATGTCCCCGTCCCGGTATGCGTTGAAGATCCGGAACTCCATGGGGTCCATGCCGACCAGGCGCGCGAGCTTGTCCATCTGCACCTCGAGCGCGAAGTCCGCCCCGGTGACCCCGAACCCTCGCATCGCGCTCGACGGGGTGCGGTTGGTGTAGACGCAGCGCGCATCGACCCACACGTTCGGGATGTAGTAGGGGCCGGGCATGTGGGCAGCGGCCTTGACCGCCCCGTAGGGGGACAGCCGGGAGTAGGCGCCCGCGTCGAAATAGATGCGCGCGTAGCGGGCGACGATCCGGCCGTCGTCCATCACTCCGTCCTTGACGTAGAACCGCTCGGCGCCGCGCGGGCTCGACACCTGCATCTCCTCGGCGCGGCTGTAGGCGCTGCGCACCGGGCGCTGGGTGAGCATCGCGCCGAGCAGCGCCAGCGGCTCGTGGACGCTGTCCACCTTGCCGCCGAAGCCTCCGCCCACGGTGCCGCCCACGAAGTGGAGCCGGTTCGAGGGCAGGTCCAGGATCCGGGCCGCGGTCTCCAGGCTGAAGAAGAGCGCCTGGGTGTTCGTGTAGCAGACGTAACGGCCGGCGGTGTCGGGGGCCGCGATGCACCCGCCGGTCTCGGTCGGCGCGTGCTCGATCGGCGACATCTGGTAGCGCTCCTCGACGACGTGGTCGGCCTCGCGGAAGCCGCGCTCGACGTCGCCGAAGCGGATCTTCCGGAAGTCGTAGCCGTTGTAGTCGTACCAGTTCCGGCCGTGGTACTCGTTGACCAGCGGGGCGCCCGGCGCCAGCGCCTCCTCGACGTCGAACACCGCGGGCAGGGGCTCGTAGTCGACCCGGACCTTCGCGGCGGCGGCGGCGGCGGCCGATTCGCTCTCCGCGATCACCGCCGCGACCGGCTCGCCGCGATAGCGGACCTTGTCGAACGCCAGCGGCGGCTCGTCGTCGGGACCGAGGTCGAGCAGGATGAGCAGGGTATGGACCTTCTTCGGCACGTCCTCGGAGGTGAGGATGCGCACCACCCCCGGCATCTGCGCGGCCTCGCGGGTGTCGAGAGAACGGACCCGCGCGTGGTGGTGGGGGCTGCGCGCGAACTTCATGTGCAGCATCCCCGGCAAGGCGTAGTCGTCGAAGAAGCGGCTCCTTCCGGTGACGTGCCCCTGCGCGTCCTGGCGCTGCGTCGGCCGGCCGACCTCGTTCAGATCGTCGTCGCGCTCGTTCGCGAACAGGTCCTTGCGGAATTCCATGGCGCCGGCTCCTCCTTTCGGCATCGTGCGTATCGCGGCCCGTGCTACACGACGCCGGGCCGGCTGCCGCCCGGCTGCCCGGCGCCCGACGGTCCCGCGCCCGCCGCGGCAAGGACGGCTTCGATGATCGGCTGGTAGCCGGTGCAGCGGCAGATGTTGCCGCTGATCGCATCGACGACGTCCTCGCGCGTTGGGCTCGGGTTGGCGGCCAGCAGCGCCTTGGCGGCCATGAGCATGCCCGTGGTGCAAAAGCCGCACTGGGCCGCGAAGTGGTCCATGAACGCCTGTTGCAGGGGATGGAGGCCACCGGGGCCGGGCAGCGACTCCGCGGTCTCGATCGTGCAGCCGTCGCAGGTGGCGGCCAGCGTGATGCAGGCGAGGCGGGGCTCGCCGTCCACGATGACGGTGCAGCTCCCGCAGGTGCCCTGCCGGCATCCCTGCTTGATCGAGGTGGTGTCGAGCCGGTGGCGAAGCAGCGACAGCAGCGTTTCACCGCCGGCGATCAGCTCGGTGCGGCCGGTCCCGTTCAGCCGGAAGTCGAGCGTGACGTGGGACATCGCCCTCCCCTTCACGCCACGCCGAGGAGAAGTCGCGAGAGGTGCACGGGGAGGACCTCACGCCGATACCACGCGGACGCGATGGCGTCGGTCGGGGGCGAGCAGCCGTTCGCCGCGGCCGCGGCCGCGGCCTCGACCACCAGGGGCTCCAGCCGCCGGCCCTCCAGCGCGCGCTCGACCGCCGCGGCGCGCACCGGGGCCGGCCCCATGTTCGCGTACGCGACCCTCACCCCGGAGAGCCGCCCGGCCGAGTCCTCCAGCCTGGCCGCGATGGTGAGCAGCGACACCCCCTTCGGCCGCACCTTCGATACCTTGAGGAAGCGGAACGAGCGCTCGCCGCGCGGCCGTGCGACCTCGACCCCGGAGACGATCGAACGCACCATGGTGTCGCGGGTACGCAGGAACTCGTCCAGTGGCATGTCGCGCGGGCTGTATCCGCTCTGCACCGAGACCCGGGCGTCGAGTGCGAGCAGCGCGGCGGCCAGGTCCCCGTAGGGCGGCGGTGCGAACAGATTCCCTCCGACCGTCGCCTGCGCGCGCACCGCGGGGCCGCCGACGGCGCGGGCGGCGGGGTGGAGAAAGGCGAGCTCGCGGCTTGCGAGGATCCGCGCCATCGTGACCCCGGCACCGATGCGCACCCGCGACCCCGATGCACGGATCTCGACCAGCACGCGATCGGTGCATCGCAACAGGGTCGAGAAATCCGCAGCCTCTTCGTTGAGCGCACGTACGAGCAGGGTGCCGCCGCCGAGGAAGCGCGCCGAAGGGTCGCGCCCGACCACGGCCGAGGCATCGCGCAACGTCTCGAAAGTCTGCAATCCAACCGTCACCGGGCTCCCTCCGGTCGTGCAGTCACATGAAGTCCGGCCGCACGACGGTACATCCGTGTTTTATCACAAGAACGGTCCTCTCGTGTCGGACCGCGGCAAGCCGTGCACCGTCCGCAGATCGGCAGCTTCGAAGGGCCGGTCACGCCGCGAGATGCTTGCGGATCGCGGCGAATCCGCGCATGTAGATGTCCTCGCCGACGAGGGTGCGGAGCTTGCGCTCCTGGCCGCGCGGGGTGTCGAACTCCGAGGTCCAGCGCCAGAACGTGCGGTCACCATCGGTCACCCGGTGCAGGGCGACGTGGGCGACGTAGTTGAGCAGGGGAATCGGCGTGTCCAGGAGGCAGTAGGAGAACGTCTTCTCGGCGTCGGAAAGCGTCAGCAGGCGCTCTCGGAGCACCGCGCCATCGGTGAGCCGGAACCGGCGCACGGCACCGATCGCGTCGCCCGGCCGGCGCTCCTCGATGCGGCTCTCCCTGACCGCGGGATGCCAGCGGTCGTGTCCGTTGAAATCGCGCAGCACCTGCCACACCCGGTCGATGGGCGCGTCGATCACGGTGCTTCTTTCCACCTTCACCATCCGCGGACGGTCCCCTCGTCTTCAACCTCCGAAACACTTCTCGAAAAACGTCGGCAAACCTGACGTCGCCCGGTCACCTGCCGGTGTGCTGCTCGAGAGCGTCGAAGCCGCCCTGGAACACGTTGGTGCCGATCCCCTCGACCAGCTCGGCCTCGCGTGCGGGATCGCAGTCGAACTCCGCCGACCATTCCGCGAAGGTCCGGTCGCCGTCGGTCACCGGGGTAAGGCGCAGGGTGGCCACGTAGTTCTCGACCCCCATCGAGGACTCCAGGATCGAGTAGGTGCAGAACAGGTCGAAGTCGGAGAGGCCGAGAAGCTGCTCGCGCACCGTGGAGCCGTCCCGGAGGGTGAGGACGCGGATGCAGCCGACACGATCCGGCGGCTCGCCGTTCTCGATCCGGCTCTCGCCGATGAGCGGATGCCATCCGGGGAGCCCGTTGAAGTCGCGCACGCGGTCCCATACCGCCCCCACCGGGGCGCCGATGATGCTCGATACGTAGATCCGGGCCATCGATTCAGTCCTTGGACTTCTTCCCGTCCCCTCCCCCGTCCTGCTCCTGGGACTGGACGGAACGGCGGATGCCGTCGAGATCGCGCGCCTCGCGGATCAGCCCGCCCATCCTCGCGAGGCTGCCGCCCTCCATCCCGATGTCACCGAGCAGGGAGTCGATGAGCGGGGCCTGCACGCGGTAGCGGAGCGCCGAGTCGATGACCTCGTCGGTCATGTTGCGGCTGCCGCCTCCCGCGCCTCCGAGGCCGTCCACATGGAGGATGTTGATCCCGTCGATCTTCTCCATGGGGCGAGCGCTCTCGCGCACGATCCCCTCGACCTTGTCGAGCAGGTTGCGCCGGAAGACCGAGAGGCGCGCCTCGTCGGTCAGGACGTTTTCCGCCTCGTTGAGGAGGCGTTGCGCCTCCGCCTCCACCGCGGCCCGGATGCGATCGACCTCGACCACGATGCGTTGCTCCTCGGCGTCCTTCTGCGCGAGCAACAGCTCGACCTCGCGCCGACGGTTGGCGATCTCGGCGTCGCGCGCGGTCTCGACCTGCTCCTCCGCGCGCACCGCCTTCGCCCGCACGGTCTCGGATTCGATCCTGGCTTCGGAGCGCTCCTTCGACTTTTCCA
The DNA here is from genome assembly GCA_958295465.1 of uncultured Gammaproteobacteria bacterium. GTDB lineage: Bacteria > Pseudomonadota > Gammaproteobacteria > HK1 > HK1 > HK1. The sequence continues at coordinate 2,237,411 of OY282353.1, read as the reverse complement.
ACAAGGCGATCGCCTTGTCGACCTCGGTCAGCTCGATCGCCCGATCGCGCTCGATCTCCAGGCGGCGCAGATCCCTGTCCCGGTTCACGCGTGCCTCGTCGAGCCCGCGGTCGGACGCGATCCGGGCGCGCTCGATCTCCTCGTCCGCGGCGATCCCGGCTTCCTCCAGCGCCTGGCGCCTGCCGACCTCGAGCTGCTCGAGCGCGCGTCGGTGCTCCAGCCGTGCCTCGTCGAGCGTCTTGTCGCGCGAGACCGCCGTCGTCTCGACCTCGCGCTCGGCCTCGATGTCGGCCTGGCGGAGGCGTTGCTCGGCCGCGGCGCGTTCGACCCGCTTCGCCGCCACCGCGATGTCGCGATCCTGCTCCGCGATCTCGACCGTCCGGCGTTGCGCGACCTCCAGCACCTCGCGATCCCTCGCGGTCGCGATCCGCTGCTCGTCCACCGCGAACTCCTGAACAATGCGCGCGGCCTCGACCGCCTCGCGCGCCGCGATCTCCGCCTCCTCAAGGGCACGGTCCCGGGCGATCTCCAACGCCCGCGTGGCCTCCTCGCTCGCCACCCGCTCCGCCGCCACCGCCTTCTCCCGCGCGATCTCCGCCTCCTCGATCGCACGGTCCCGTGCAATCTCCAGCGCGCGCGTGGCTTCCTCGCTCGCCACCCGCTCGGCCGAGATCGCCTTCTCCCGCGCGATCCCCGCCGCTTCGATCGCCCGCTCCGCCTCGATGCCGGCCTGCTCCAGCGTACGGTGGCGCTCGATCTCGACCCCGCGCGTCTCGCGCTCCGAGGCGATCCGCTCGACCGCGATCTTCTTCTCCTGTGCAATCCGCGCCGCCTCGACCGCCTCGCGTGCCGCGATCTCCGCCTCCTCCAGCGACTTGCCGCGCTCGATCTCCAGGCTGCGGGTCTCGCGCTCCGAGGCGATCCGCTCCGCGCTGACCGTCTTCTCCTGCGCGATGCGCGCCCGCTCGGTGGCCTCCGCGGCGCCGATCTCCGCCGCCTCCAGGGCGCGGGTGCGCTCGATCTCGCGGCGGCGGGTGGCCTCCTCCTGCTCGATGCGCAGCTCGGTCAGCGCCCGCTCCTGGGCGATGCGGGCCTGCTCGGTCTCGCGCTGCGCCGCGATCTCCGCCTCCTCCACTGCGCGCTTGCGCTCGATCTCCAGCCTCTGGGTCTCCTCCTCCGAGGCGATCCGCGTCTCGGCGACCGCGCGCTCCTGCGCGATCCGCGTCTTCTCGATCTCCTCGCGGGCGCCGATCTCCGCCGCCTCGATCGCGCGGGTGCGGTCGATGTCGCGCTGCCGGGTGGTCTGCCCGGCCGCGATGCGGGCCGCGTCGAGGGCCTCCTCGTTGGCGATCCGCGCCTTCTCGGTCTCCTCGCGGGCGAGGATCTCGGCCTGCTCGGCCTCGGTCTCGCGTTGCGCGCGCTCGCGGGCGAGGTCGGCGCGTTGCGCCGCGCGCCGGACCTCGATGTCGCGCTCCTGCTCCAGCCGCGCGGTCTCGCTCTCGCGCTCGATCTCCAGGGTCTGCTTCTCAGCCTCCAGGTTGCGGGCGCGGATCCGCACCATCGCGTCCTGCTCGATGTCGTTGCGCGTCTTGCGCCGCGTCTCGATCTCCTCGATGAGCCGGGTCAGGCCCTCCGCGTCGAAGCGGTTGGAGGGGTTGAAGTATTCGAGGTCGGTCTGGTCGAGCTCGGTGATCGCCACCGATTCGAGCTCCAGGCCGTTCATCGCCAGCGCCTCGGAGGCGTCGGCCTTCACCTTGACCACGTAGTCGCCGCGCCGCTCGTGCATCTCTTCGAGGGTCATCTCGGCCCCGACCGAGCGCAGCGCTCCGATGAACTTGCCCGAGAGCAGCTCGTGGAGCCGGACCTGCTCCATCGTGCGCCGGCCCAGCGTCGCCGCCGCGTTCGAGACCGCCTCGCGGGTCGGGGCGACGCGCACGTAGAACTCCGCCACCATGTCCACGCGCATCCGGTCCTTGGTGATGAGCGCGTTCTCCTTGTCGCGGACCACTTCGAGTTGCACGACGTTCATGTTGACCGGGGTGGTCTCGTGGATGATCGGCAGCACGAAGGCGCCGCCGTTGATCACCACCTTCTCCCCGCCCAGGCCCGTGCGCACGAACGAGACCTCCTTGGTGGAGCGGCGGTAGAGCCAGTTCACGAGGTACACGACGATCGCGATCACGATGACCGCGACGATGAGCCACAGGACGATGGCCCCAATCACCGAGCCGGACATGGTCGTTATCTCCCTTGTCTCCGAATTGCCTCTCTTCTCTCCCTTCCGGCGATCTTCCGATCCGCCCCCCGATCCGTCTGAACCGCTGCGTCCGCCCGGTGGGCGCGGTCTCCGCCTCCACCGGCAGGCGTTCCATCAAGAACGCCCCGCGCAAGTCGGGAGACGACGGCCTCGGCCACCAGGCCGGACGAGCGTCTATCTCCCTTGCGCCGATCCCCCGATCCGCTTGAACCGTCGCGTCTGCTCCGTGAGCGCAGTCTCGACCGGCAGGCGCTCCATCGAGGACGCCCCGTAGAAGCCGTGGCAGTTGCGGGTGTGCTTCATCACGTAGTCCGCGTCCTCGGGCCGGGCCACCGGCCCGCCGTGCACGAGGACGAGCACGTCCCGGTTGACGCGCAGCGCCGCTTCCGCCCATGCATCGACCAGGGCGGGACATTCCTCCAGGGTGAGTGCGGTCTCCGCCCCGATGGCGCCGCCGGTGGTGAGCCCCATGTGGCAGACGACGACGTCGGCGCCGGCCTTCGCCATCGCCGCCGCGTCGTCCCCGGAGAACACGTAGGGCGTGGTGAGCATGTCCTTCGCGTGGGCGAGCGCGATCATGTCCACCTCCAGGCCGTAGGACATGCCGGTCTCTTCGAGGTTGTCCCGGAAGGTCCCGTCGATCAACCCGACGGTGGGGAAGTTCTGCACGCCGGAGAAGCCCAGCGCCTTCAGCTCGTCGAGGAAGCGGTCGAAGACGCAGAAGGGATCGGTGCCGTTCACGCCCGCGAGCACCGGGGTGCGGGCCACCACCGGCAGCACCTCGGCCGCCATCTCCACCACGATGCGGTTCGCGTTGCCGTAGGCCATCAGGCCCGCGAGCGAACCGCGGCCCGCCATGCGGTAGCGCCCCGAGTTGTAGATGACGATGAGGTCGATCCCCCCGGCCTCCTCGCACTTGGCCGAGAGCCCGGTGCCGGCCCCGCCGCCGACGATCGGCTCGCCCCGGTCGGCCATCTCCCGGAACCTCGAAAGCAGCACGCTTCGCTCGATCCGCGGCATTGTGCCCGTCTCCAGGTGCAGGCATGGATGCCGGGCGTGGGGACAGCGTTCATCATGGCCGTCCCTGCCCCGGGCCTGGGGAGGATACCGGCATTTGGCGGTATCCGAGAATCCGCGGCGCCCCTTCCGCGTTCCTGTCCGAAACACCCGCGCCCGGGCAAGCCGACGCCGACGCGGTGGACACGGCATGACGGTGGATCGAGGCGGGAGAGCCCGAGAAGGCCCTGGTGGTGCTGCACGAAGCCATGCAGGCCGCGGGCGGCGTGGACACCACCGGCATTTCCCCGGGCGCCGCCACGGCCTGTACTTCACGAGACGCCTTGGCCCCGGAGACCTGACGGCGGGCGGGCGTTCTCCCGCGAGACGCCGGCGCGGCGGGACATGCGCTGGACGTCGCGCGATGCGTGGCTCGAGTACGCGGCGGGTATCGGTCGGGCGTACTCGTGAGATTCGTGGCTCTCACGAGCGGGAACCGTTCGGCCGCACCGCGGCACGTAACGAACCGCACGATGCCGCCGAGATGGCGCCGGATTGGAGAGGTGAAACGGACGCTGGCGCGTTGCGCGAGATCGGGCCGGCCCCGGCGTTACCGGGCGCTCGCGGAACGCAGCACCCGGAGGGTGTCGTCCAGCATCCGCAGATCGCGAACGAGCGCCCGCTGATCGGAGCGTGAGAGTCGCCGCACCCTCGATCCGGCCGCTCGGGGACACGCCGGCCGCGAGATCTTCGAGCTGCTGCGATGCGGCCGAGGCCGCGGCGCGGCGGCTCGGCTGCGAGGTCCTGCAAGGCGCCGCGGACAAGCCACACGGGCTGCGCGAGGCGTTCATCGTCGACGGCGACGGCTTCGTGTGGGTGCCGGACGTCCCGCTCGGGTAGTCTACGCTTTCCCGTCTCCGCGCACCGCCACGGCGGTGCCGTGGCGGTGCGCGGAGGATTCGACGGGACCCTGGTCGCCGTCCGTCCCGGCCTGAGCGGCGCACCACCATCCTCGACGCTGAACCGCGAACGGGACACCCCCCGGGAACATCGACGGCCATGGAATCGATTCACCGCCACCCCGCCGCCCCCGCGCTCGGCGGCTTCCTGGCGCTTGCCGCCGCCCTCGGCATCGGGCGTTTCGTCTATACCCCGATCCTGCCCTACATGGTGGCGGACCTCGGCATCAGCAAATCCGAAGCCGGCCTGATCGCGTCGGCAAACTTCCTCGGCTACCTGCTCGGCGCTCTGGCCGCGGCAGGAGAGGCGACGCCGGGCGGGCGTCGCCTCTGGCTGCTGAGCGCTCTGGCGCTGAGCGCCCTGACGACCGGCGCCATGGCCCTGGGCGCTTCGATGATCCTCTTCCTGATCCTGCGCTTCACGGGCGGCGTCGCGAGCGCGCTGGTGATGGTCTTCGCCTCCGCCCTGGTCCTGGACCGGCTGTCCGCCATGAATCGGCCCGAATGGGCGACGATGCTCTATGCCGGTGTCGGCGGCGGGATCGCGATTTCGGCCCTGGTGGTCTCGAGCGCCGCTTCGAGCGGCGGCGACTGGCAGCGTCCGTGGTTGACGAGCGGCCTCATCTCGCTCGCCGCCCTTGCCCCGATATGGTGGCTGGCGTCGAGACGGGAGGAGCCGCCACCGGCCACGGCCACGAACCGGGCCGTGACCGGCGGCGGCGATCGCCGCCTGCGCCGGTTCATCCTCGCCTATGGCCTGTTCGGATTCGGCTACGTCATCACCGCCACCTTCATTTCCGACATGGTGCGCGCGAATCCAGTCCTGCAACCGGCGGAGCATCTGGTGTGGCTCTGGGTGGGTCTGACGGCGATGCCGTCGGTGGCCCTGTGGACCTGGGCCGGACGGCGCTGGGGTCACGGCCGCTCCTTCGCCGTTGCCTGCCTGGTGGAGGCCGTGGGCGTCGCCCTCAGCGTGCTCGGCGGCGGCATCGGACTCCTGTTGCTGGCGGCAGGGCTTCTCGGAGGGACGTTCATGGGCATCACCGCCCTCGGCCTCGTCAACGCCCGCCTGCTGTCGGCGAGCCATCCGCGCCGCGGCCTCGCCCTGATGACCGCATCCTTCGGTCTCGGCCAGATGATCGGTCCGTCCTTCGCGGGACTGTTGTACGACCTTCTGGGCAGCTACCTGCTCCCGTCCCTGATCGCGGCGGCCGCCCTCGCCGCCGCCGCCGCTCTCACCATCCGGCTGCCGCCCGTTCCCGCCGGAGCGCATTGACGGCGCCGGCTTCCACGAACTCCGGCGAGCGGTTCGCAACCGCGTCCTTCCTGCGACTCCGCCACCCGTCCCTCACCCTGCCGCGTCGAAGGGATGGCGCTCGACGATGGTCTCGTCCCGCTCCGCCCCGGTCGAGACGAGGTCGATCGGGACCCCGGCGAGCGATTCGATGCGATCGAGGTAGGCACGAGCGCGCGGGGGCAGATCGGCGCGTGACCGGACCCCCACCGTCGATGAGTCCCAGCCCGCCATGTCCTCATACACCGGTTCGCAACGTTCGAGCGCCTCGGCCGAGAGCGGCGGCGTGTCCCGATGCTCCCCGTCGAGCCGGTAGCCGGTGCACAGGCGCACCACCGGCATTCCGTCCAGGACGTCGAGCTTCGTGATGCACAGCCCCGAGAGGCTGTTGATCCGGACCGCGCGCCGCAGGCCCGCGACGTCGAGCCAGCCGCAGCGGCGGGGCCGCCCCGTCGTCGCGCCGAACTCGCTGCCCCGGGAGGCGAGGCGGCGCCCCGTCTCGTCGTGCAGCTCGGTGGGGAACGGCCCGGCGCCCACCCGGGTCGTGTACGCCTTGGCGACCCCGAGGACGTAGCCGATGTCGCGCGGGCCGAGTCCGCTTCCCGTCGCCGCCCCGCCGGCGGTGGTGTTCGACGACGTGACGAAGGGAAAGGTGCCCTGGTCGATGTCCAGGCAGGTGCCCTGCGCGCCTTCGAGCAGCACGCCTTCGCCGGCGTCGACGGCCGCATGCAGCGCCGCGGGCACGTCGGTCAGCAGCGGCCTCACCCGCTCGACTGCCGCTTCCAGCTCGTCGCGGACCTCGGCGACGTCGACCGGGTCCGCGCCCAGCGCGCGCGTGAGCATGAAGTTGTGATGCTCGTCGAGGAACCGAAGCTTCTCGTCGAGCCGCGCGGGGTCGAGGAGGTCGCCGGTGCGCATCGCCCGGCGGGCAGCCTTGTCCTCGTACGCGGGGCCGATCCCGCGCCCCGTGGTTCCGATCGCGGCGGCTCCGCGTGCCGCCTCGCGCGCACGGTCCACCGCCGCGTGGTAGGGGAGGATGAGGGGGCACGCATCGCTCACCCGCACGCGCTCCGCCGCCGGCACGCCACGCTCGGCGAGCATGTCCAGCTCCTCGACGAGCGCGGCCGGGGACAGCACCACGCCGTGCCCGATCAGGCACCGCACGCCCTCGCGCATCACCCCGGAGGGAACGAGGTGCAGCACCATGCGCCGGCCGCCGATGACCAGCGTATGGCCGGCGTTGTGTCCGCCCTGGAACCGCACCACGACCGAGGCGCGTCCGGTGAGCAGGTCCACGACCTTGCCCTTCCCTTCGTCTCCCCACTGCGCGCCGACGACGACTACCGCACCGGCCATCCCTGCCTCCCCTTCACTCCGGCGGCGGATCGCATTCGAAGCCCGCCTCGCCACCAACGACTATCCGCGGTCCCGCCGCACCGGTCCGGGCTCCGGGAGCCCTTCGTCGTCGCCCCCGGCCGGCGCCGGACCACACGCATCCCGCACCGCTTCAAGCCACGGACCACGACGCGGGGGCGCGGGGAAGGCTGCCGCACCGGCCATCCCTGCCTCTTCCTCACCCCGGCGGCAGATCGCATTCGAGGCCCGCCCCATCGACGGTGACCGCCCACTGCCCGCGGCGCAGTTCCAGGCGCCGGGCGCTTTCCGTCGCCTCGCCCGGCAGGCGCTGGATCACGCGCTCCCCCCGCGACCTCAAGTCGAGGACCGCGGCGAGCAGCGCGGGATCGTCCGACCAGGGCGCGTCGATGGCGCCGTCATCCGGCCGGTCGCCGCCGGAAGCCTGCAAGGCGATGAGGGTCTTCAGATCCGCGCTGAATCCGGTGGCGGCCCGCGCGCGTCCGAAGACCCTGCCGATCTCGTCGTAGCGCCCGCCTCTGGCCACCTCCCCCCCGTATCCCGGCACGAACGCGGCAAAGACGAAGCCGGTGTGGTAGCGATATCCCCGGAGCTCGGCCAGGTCCACGTGCAGCTCGACGTCGGGACGCCGCGCGCGGACCGCACGCACCAGCCCGGCGAGATCCCCGAGCCCGCGTCCGACGTCCTCGCCGCCGGGCGCGAGCTCCCGCTCCGCACGCTCCAGGATCGCCGGGTCCCCGTCCAGATCGACCAGCGCGGCCAGCGCGCCGGCGCACCGGGTCTCGACCTCCCATTCGTCCAGCAGCGCCCCGACCTCCGCCCCGGCCTTGCGCTGCAATGCCTCGTGCAAGGCGATCTCCCGCTCGCGCGGCAACCCGGCGGCCCGTGCGAGCGCGCGGAAGATCCCGACGTGGCCCATGTCGAGATGCACCGGTCCGACGCCGGACACCTCCAGCGCTTCGAGCATCAGGCAGACGATCTCGCAATCGCTCTCCCAGCCCGCATGGCCGTAGAGCTCCGCCCCGATCTGCACCGGGCTGCGCCCCCCCGAGATGCCCTCGGGCAGGGTGTGCAGGACGGTTCCGGCGTAGCACAGGCGCGACGGGCCGGGGCGGCGCAGGCGGCGGGCGTCGATGCGGGCGACCTGGGGGGTCATATCCGCCCGGACCCCCATCATCCGGCCCGTCAACTGGTCGATCAGCTTGAAGGTATGAAGCTCCAGGTCCTCGCCGGTGCCCGTCAGCAACGACTCCAGGTACTCGATGAACGGGGGGGTGACGATCTCGTAGCCCCAGCGGGAGAACAGATCGAGCAGCGAACGCCGCATCCTCTCGAGCCGCAACGACTCCGGGGGCACGAGCTCCTCCATGCCCTCGGGCAGCAACCAGCGTTCCGTAGGCGACTCCATCGGGCGGAAAGCGGCGGTGAGGGATCCGGAACCGTCCGCGGGCCGGTTCAGCGAACGGCGTAGAGGAGCAGGCACCCGACCACCATCACCGTGAGGCCGGCGAACCGCAGCGTGCCGTCATTCATCTGCGTCAGCGCGAGCATCGCACGCCGCATCGCCCGCGGGTTCAGAAAGGGCACGATGCCCTCGATCACCAGCACGAGTGCAAGCGCGACGAGCAGATCGTGCCACACGTAACGGCCTCGGAAGGTCAGCGCCCGGGGGGCGCAGGTTCACGAGGCGGGACGCGGTTCACGGCCGCGCATCCGAGCCCTTGAAGTAGTCGAAGAACTCGCTCTTCGGCTCGAGCAGGAGGATGTCCGAGGTGCTCCAGAACGCCGTACGGTAGGCGTTCAGGCTGCGGTAGAGCTTGTAGAACTCGCGGTCCTGGCCGAATGCCGAGGCGTAGATCTCGGTGGCCCGTGCGTCCCCGGAGCCGCGGGTGATCTGGGCCTCCCGATCCGCTTCCGCGATGATGACCTCGCGGTCCTTGTTCGCATTGGCCCGGAGCTCGCGCGCCTGCTCCTCGCCCTCGGAGCGGAAGCGCTTGGCCACCTCCTGCCGCTCGGCCCGCATCCGGTTGTACACGGACTGGCTCACGTCCTCGGGCAGGTCCACCCGCTTGATGCGCACGTCCACGATCTCGAGCCCGAGCTCGTCGGCCTGGTCCTTGGCCGCCACCCGCAGCTCGTTCATGATCTCGGTCCGCTCCCCCGAGACCACCTGCCGGATGGTCCGCTTGCCGAACTCGTCGCGCAGGCGCTTGAGGATCACCTCCCCGAGCCGGTTGTTCGCCTGGAGGATGCTGCCCCCGGCCGAGGTGTAGAACCGGCGGACGTCCGCGATCCGCCACTTCACGAACGAGTCCACGATCACGTTCTTCTTCTCGGACGTGAGGTAGTTCTGCGGATCGCTGTCGAGGGTCTGGATCCGCAAGTCGAACTTCAGGACGTTCTGCACCACCGGCACCTTGAAGTGCAGTCCCGGCTCGAGGTTGGTGCGTTCCACCTTGCCGAACTGCAGGAGGATCGCCACTTGACGTTCATCGACGGTGAACACGCTCAACCCGCCCAGGACGCCGAGCCCGGCCAGGAGCACCAGCAAGGCTTTCACGTTCATCAGCGCGTCCTCCCGGTCGGATTGTCCCGCGAGCGCCGCGAGTCGCCGGTCGAGCCCCCGCGTGTCGTCGAGTCGCCCGCCGCTCCGAACGACCGGCGTTCCGATTCCGCCCCGTCAGCGCGCGAGCGGACGATCTGGTCGAGCGGCAGGTACATGATGTTGTTGCCCTCCGGAATGTCCACGAGCACCTTGCTCGTGTTCGCGAGCACGGATTCGACCGCTTCCAGATAGAGCCGGTCGCGAGTGATCTCCGGCGCGGCCTGGTACGCCTGCAAGACCTGCTCGAAACGCGACGCATCACCGATCGCGATGGCTTCCACCCGCTGCCGGTAGGCTTCGGCCTCGGCGAGGATCGCATTGGCCTCGCCGCGTGCCTTCGGGACCACGTCCGCCTGGTACGCCTTCGCTTCGTTGATGATCCGCTCCTGGTCTTCGCGCGCCTTGATGGCGTCGAGAAACGCATCCTGGACCTGGGCGGGAGGCTGGGCGTTCTGCATGTTGACGCTCATCACGCGCAGGCCGGTCCCGTAGCGGTCGAGGATCTCCTGGATCAGCCCCTGCACTTCGGTCGCCACCGCGCCGCGGCCCTCGGTGAGCACGAAGTCCATCTTCGACCGGCCGACGATCTCGCGCACCGCGCTCTCCGTCGCCTGGCGCAACGCGATCTCCGGCTCTCTGTTCTCGAAGAGGAATTGCGCGGGATCCTTCACCCGGTACTGCACCGCGAACTGAAGGTCGACGATGTTCTCGTCCTCGGTGAGCATGAGGGCTTCGCGGGGGACCACGGCGACGCTGCTGCCCTGGTGGCGGAAGCCGATCTCCGCGTTGCGGACCCGGTCCACGTTGACCGTCACCACCGAATCGATGAAGTAGGGCGCCCAGTTGAAGCCCGGGTCCATCGTCCGGTGGTACGCGCCGAAACGCAGCACCACGCCCTTCTCCGGTTCCTGGACGATCCAGATACCTCCGAGCCACCACACCGTGAGCAGCACCACGGCAACGAGCCCGGCTCCCAGGGAGCCGCCGCGCCCGAAGACCCGGCCCGGGCCACCACCACGGGACCGCCCGGCTCCCGCGGGACGCCGGCCGAAGACCCGCCCCCACTGCGCCTGCAACTTGCGGAGGATTTCGTCGAGGTCCGGAGGCCCCTGCTGCTGGCCGCGATTCCCCCACGGGTCGCGGCCCCCGTTCCCGTCCGATTGATTCCAAGCCATCCGGTCACCCCTTGCGCCCTTTCGGACGAAACGCCGGTCCCCGGCAACGCGGCCGCGGCGGCTGGCAGGTCCAGAGCGGTATCTTAGCCTGCATCGCCCGCCAGTTCACGGCTACCCACCATGACCACGCGGAAACCAGGGCTCGGCTACCGGCCTGCGATCTCGCGGGCCAGGAGCATCGCGCGCGGTCATCCACCGCAGCCACCGGCCGCGACCGGCGGCGGCGCCTTCCGTTCGTTGCCGGAGTCCGGTCCGGCAAGGAATTCCGCGAGCCTCGTGTCCCGACGCAGCCGGGCGAAGGCGGCCGGCTCGATCCGGAACGTCATCAGGCTGGCGCCGTCCGGCTCTCCCACTTCCTCCACGACGTTCGCGCACGCATGGATTGCCGCGCGCAACCGTCCCTGTGAAGGCGGAATGCGCGCGACGCGGGTCACCCGCATGCGTCCCGCGTGCGACCGGATCGCTTCGATGACGAGATCGATGCCGGCTCCGGTCATGGCCGATGCGCATACGCGCGCGGGCCGCGCGCCGGAGCCGGGCTCCCTGCCGGGCCGTCCGGGTCCGGCTTCGACCCTCCCGGGGCCGAGCGCGTCGCACTTGTTGAACACCTCCAGCCTCGGGACCTCCCCGGCGCCGATCTCTCGCAGTACGTCGTGCACGTCGCGGATCCGCTCGCCGCGGTCCGGCGCCGTCGCATCGACGACGTGCACGAGGAGCTGCGCCTCCTTCGTCTCCTCGAGGGTCGCCCTGAACGCCGCGACCAGGTCGTGCGGGAGCTGGCGGATGAACCCGACGGTATCGGCGAGCACGACCGCGTCCCCGCCTCCGAGATCGAGCCGGCGCAACGTCGGGTCGAGGGTGGCGAACAGCCGATCCCCGGTAAGGACGCCGGCGCCGGTGAGCCGGTTGAACAGGGTGGACTTCCCCGCGTTCGTGTAGCCCACCAGGGCGACGACCGGGATCCCGGAACGGGCCCGGGCCCGCCGGCTGAGCCGGCGGCGCACGCGGACCTGCTCCAGGCGCTCGCGGATCACGCGGATCCGCTTGTCGACGAGACGCCGGTCCGTCTCGAGCTGGGTCTCGCCCGGCCCGCGCAGGCCGATCCCTCCCTTCTGGCGCTCCAGATGCGTCCATCCCCTCACGAGCCGCGTGGACAGATGCTCGAGCTGCGCGAGCTCCACCTGGAGCTTGCCCTCGAAGGTGCTTGCACGCTGCGCGAAGATGTCGAGGATGAGGGCCCGCCGGTCGAGGACCCGGCACTCGACATGGCCCTCGAGGTTTCGCTCCTGCGCCGGGGTCAGCGCCTGATCGAAGAGGACCACCTCGGCCTCGCAGGAGACGACCGCGGCGCGGATCTCGTCGGCCTTGCCGGCGCGGACGAAGAACTTCGGGTCCGGACTCCGGCCGGAGTAGCGCACGGCGCCGGCGGCACGCGCCCCGGCCGATGCCGCGAGCTCTTGAAACTCCCCGACCACGCTTCCCGCGGTGGGCTCGTCGACGTGCACGAGGAGCGCCCGTTCGCCGGTCGTGGGCCTATCGAACATCGGGCGGCGGCCGGAAAGGCGGCATCATCCGGAGCAGGTAGGGGTATACGGTGCGCGAAGACGCCTTCGGCATCGAAGGCCCGTCCGGACGAACGCGGGCGCAGGTCGCGGTCATGGGCATGGCCCCCGTGCACCGCGGCCTCCCGGTGCGCGGGTCCGGGGAGCAGGCGCCGGCCGCGACCGGCATCGGACACCGCAACGCCGGTCGTGGCGCGAAAGGATGCGGTCAGTGATTTCCGTCCTCTTTCTCGGCCGCATCCGGTCGCGGAAGCCTCATGTTGCGCGACGGCACCACGGTCGAAATCGCATGCTTGTAGACCATCTGGCTGACGGAGTTACGAAGCACCACGACGAACTGGTCGAACGACTCGATCTGGCCCTGAAGCTTGATGCCGTTGACCAGGAAGATGGAGACAGGCACCCGCTCCTTTCTGAGCATGTTGAGGAATGGGTCCTGCAACGAATGTCCCTTGCTCATGGCGATACTCCGACGCTGGGCAGCTTGTTGTTCTTCCGGGCTCACGCTGCTCTTCCGGCTCCCCGTCCGGCGCGACCGGAACGTCACGGACCACCGCATCCCGGCGTGATCGCGGACGTGGACCCGAAAACGAAATGCCCGGCCCGGAACGACCTCGCCGGGATGTTCCACGCCCCGTATCCCGACCTGGCCGACTCTTCCCCGAAGACGTTCCCGATCGACAGGAGGGCCGGGACCGCCCGATGGCGTAGTGGAATGCGGAAACGCAATCGAGTCAAGCGCCTTCGCCTCGGCCCGGCAATTCCCGCCGAGCCTGAAAACGCCCGTTGAATGATTGAGACCGGACGCCTGGACGGCTATGGAAAGCCGCGAAATTCCAATGACACGACCGTGTGTCAGGGACGTTGGCGGGCATCGCCGCCCTCAGTCCGGCAGCTCGCCCTCCACCCCGAAGATCTTCACCAGGAGTGCGACGCGCATCCACATGCCGTTGCGCTCCTGGCGCCAGTACATCGCCCGCGGATCACCGTCGACGGCGGGTTCGAGCTCGGGACCGCGGGGGAGGGGATGCATGATCACCGCGTCCGGCTTCAGCGCCGGAAGCTGCTCCGAGCCGATCCGGAACCGCGCGTGCTCGAAGCCCTTCGATTCCTCGCCCACGTCATGCTCGGTCTGGAGGCGGGTGACGTAGACCGCGTCCAGCTCGCCGATCACGGATGCGGGATCGGCCACCTCCTCGAAGGGGATCCCGTGCTCGCGCAGGTGTTCCTTGATGTCGCCCTCCATCGCGAAATCGTCGGGTGCGATGAACACCATCCTGACCCCGCGGTAGTTCTTCATCAGGTAGGCGAGGGAGCGCGCGGTGCGCCCGCGGCGCAGATCGCCCATCAGCCCGATCGTCTTGCCGTCGAGCCCGCCCCGGGCCTCGAAGCTGCGCTCCAGCGTGTAGATGTCGAGCAGGGCCTGGGTCGGGTGCTGATCCTTCCCGCTGCCGGCGTTGATGATCGGGACCGACCGCTCGATGCGGTCCATCAGCGCCGCCGACTGGGCCGCCATGCCCGCTTCCCGGGTCCGCATGATGATGACGTCGACGTAGGAGCTGAACGTCCGGATGCTGTCCTCGAAGCTCTCCCCCTTGACCTCCGACGAGGTCGAGGGGTCCCGGATCTCGCTCGTGCGCACCCCGAGCAGATGGCAGGCGTTGTCGAACGAGAGGAACGTCCGCGTCGAGGGCTGGGTGAAATAGAGCATCGCCCGTTTGTGGGGGAGCAGCGTCTGCAGCGAGCGGGCTCCGAGCCTGGACTTCGCGTGCTGCCGCAGCCGCGTGGTGAGGGCGCAGAGATCGTCGAGGAGGGGACGATCGAACTGCCGTGGATCGAGGACATGGAAGAGGCGATCGCTGCCCTGACTCAACGCTCGTGCTCCCTCTCCCGCGATGGCGCCGTTGTACCAGACCGCCACCGCGGACACCATCGGCCCCGCCGGGAAGCACACTCCCCGCCTGTGGGGTCTGCGCGAATTCCGGCACGGCGTTCCACCGGCAGGCCGAGCGTACTCCCTGCGGGAATCGCCGGGCGGCGACCGTCTGCAAGGCGCGGGCTATGGTGCTTCGGCGATGAAACGCGGGCTTCCCCATCGGTCTGCGGACCTTCCGCGAGAGCTGCGAAGAGGGCTGTTGCTACGTCGACAAGAGGGCCTGCACGCACCGGCCGGGGGGCGACGGTGGGCACTATACTTCCCCTCCCGCCCATGGATAGCGTCCTGCCACCCCATCCGTCCCTCCCTCCGATTATCACCCCACCAGAACCGGGCTCTACTGCACTCTATTGGACGGTACAACCCTCTATCGGAATCGGGTTCCGCGCCGAACCGCTTGTGTTGCCGGGGGAAAGCGGGCGGAAGTGCTTGATTTGGATGGTGGCCAGGGGCGGAATCGAACCACCGACACGCGGATTTTCAGTCCGCTGCTCTACCAACTGAGCTACCTGGCCGGACTGCGGGAGCCGGGCGGGAACACCGGAGGGCCGCATATTAAATCGACCGCGGGCCGAAGGGTCAAGCAACAATCTTGTCCAACAGCAATTCCCGCTAACGCGGTTCGTCGTTGCGTATGGCGGGCCGCAGCTGTCGCGAGCAGCGCATGGCCGTCTTCGGCGCTGGACAGGGCCGGATTGGAGCCGACCCGGCCGTCCGGGAAGGCCGCACGATGCACCCGGATATCTTCGTGGGCGTCTCCGGCACGGTCGTGAAGATACCTGGCCCGTAGCGGTGACCAGAGCGCCGTTTCCCCTCCGGCAGCACGGCCGACGAGAGGGCCCGGGTGATGGAGGTCTCGCTCGGGGTGGCGTGTATCCCCTCGCCCTCTCCGTAGAGCCTGTGCCGCAGGGCGTCGGTTTCGGGGA
The DNA here is from genome assembly GCA_958295465.1 of uncultured Gammaproteobacteria bacterium. GTDB lineage: Bacteria > Pseudomonadota > Gammaproteobacteria > HK1 > HK1 > HK1. The sequence goes on along the minus strand of OY282353.1, from coordinate 2,222,327 downwards.
ATTCCCACCAGCCATCTCTTCAGCCGGAACCGGAATGCGATGCCCTCGGTCACCAGCGCGTCGGCGCCGATCAACCCGCCGGGGCCATGCTGCTCCGTGGAGCCCAGGGGATCAGGACCGCCGTGGAGCGCTGGAGGCAGGCTTCCACCTCGGGCCAGGTCGAAAGCTCAAGCCGCACCTCGGATCTTCCCGGTCCACCCACCGGCGTCCGCCGCCGCTCTCCACCACGGCGGCGGGCGGCGTCGGCGCAAGTGTCAATCCTGGCCCTGGATGCCCCATTGCTCGTTGAGCGACTTGAAGAATCCGATCTCGTGCTTGATACGCATCCAGTTGTTGAGAAAATTGAGCCACACTTGGTCGTTCTGAGGCACGATGAACGACAAGGGCAGGCTGTTGGCCACCTTCTGGAAGGGGATCACCAGCGTCTCGTGGGTGCTGGAGAGCTTGCCCGCCTCCAGGATGCTCGAAATGGTGACGTCCACCCTTCCAGCCAGCAGGTCCTGCCAGTCCCGGGCCGGCGACTCCACCTCCTTCACACTGGCCTTCGGCAGGCGCAGCTTGACGAAATCGGCAAAGGAGGTGCCCAGGTTGTAGCCGACGGTGACGTCCGGGTGGTTCAGGTCCTCCCAGGTCTCGAACTTCCCCGCCAGCTCCTTCCGGGTCAGGGGCAGGTAGCCGGTGCGGCCCCAGGGGATGGTGTACCCCGCCGCCTTCGCCCGGGTCACGGTCATGGAAGTGCCGGTCATCGCGATATCGTACTTGCCGGCGACCACACCGTTGATCAGGGTCTTCCAATCGGTCGGCACGAACTCCACCTCCACCCCCATGTCGGCGGCGAGCTGTCTGGCCGCGTCGATCTGATGGCCGCGGTATTCCTTGGTTGCCGGGTCCTTGAACGACATCGGGTTGAAGTCGCCGGTGGTGCCGACCTTGAGGGTCCCGCTGTCGAGTACCTTGTGCAGGATGGACCGGTCCTGGGCGCCGGCGCTTCCACAGACCACCGATGCCGCGACGGCGAGCGTGCTCAGCCACTTTTTCATCGTTTCCGCTCCTTGTGCGAAGTGCAAAGTACGGAGCTTCCCACCCGGAGACGCTCCGGTCGCCTGCATCTTAAAGGGCGCACGCGCGAGCCGATACCCGGACATGCGCTCCTGACGGACACGTACCCGCCGGAACGCGCCGCCCGGCTGCGCACGACTCATCCTCGCCGAGCGCATCCGGTCCCGACCGATCGCTATTCGGGGAAAGCCGGCTCCGCTGCCTCCCGCACCTGCGTCTCCCGCTCCCGCGGAGGCAGCCGGCCGGAGCCGAGCACGGCGCCCGCTATCCGCCGCCCGGCCGCGCGCAGATCCTCCTCGCTGGGCGTATCCGGTCCCTGCCATCGGAACACCGTGTCCTGGCAGTAGGTGGGCACGGCATCGAGGCCGAAGGCGTCCGGCCGGCACACCGGCTTGCCGGCCGCCAAATCGCGGATACGCTGGCGCAGGAGTCTGCGCAACCTCGCGACGCCCGCGTCGGAAGAAGCGCGATGCTCGAGAGCATGGATGGCGATGGGCCGTTGCGAGACCTGGGCTTCGTAGTCACCCGGCCGGCGCTGCCGTTCCTCGTAGCTGCGCTCGTCCTCGGTCTGACCGATGAAGTCGATCGACTCCTTGCCGACCCGATCCGGATCGTCCTGCCCCCTCGGGTCCAGCCGGGGACTGAAGAACCGCCAGCCGATGGTGCGGGTGGCGGTGTCGTCCACCGGCACCATCCAGCGCAGCATGGCGCAGCGCTGGAACGCCTTCGGCGCCTCCGCCTCCTCCCGGATCGCGCCGGTCTGGTTGGCATTCGGCAGGATCGAGTCCACGGTCCGGACCCAGACGCGCCCGTCCACCTGCCGGGTCTGGACGTTCATCATGCCGAGCGGGGTGTCCCGGTACTCGATCACCTGGTCGATGCCGGACGCCGCGCCGAACTGCACGCCGCTCGAACGGGCGTGCAGGTGCAGCACGTGGATGGGGTCCTGGGTGTTCTCGTAGATCTGAAGCCAGTTGCAGGGGGTGGTGAGGGAGAACGGCTTGCGGGTGGCGTCCGGCATCCGTTCGGTGTCGAAAATCGGAAACGGCGGACGTTCCTCCGGCGGCCCGAGCCAGGCGAACAGCAGGCCCTGGTGCTCGTGCACCGGATAGGCGCCCTGCACCACGTGGCGGCAGACGGGGCTGTCGGGGGGCTCCGACCCCGCCCGGAGGATGGTGCCGTCGATGTCGTAGTGCCAGCCGTGGTAACAGCAGATGATGCCCCGTTCGGCCACGATCCCGTATTCGAGCGACGCCCCCCGGTGCGCGCAGTGGCGGTGCAGGAGCCCCGGCCGCCCGGAGCCGTCGCGGAACAGCACCAGGTCTTCGCCGAGGATCCGCACGACTCGTGGCAGCGCGCCGAGCTCGTCCGACATCGCCACCGGCTGCCAGTAGCGGCGGAGATACTCTCCGCAAGGGGTTCCGGGGCCGACGTGGGTGAGCTCCGCGTCTTCCCGAGCGCTCTTGACTTGGTGATAGCCCTGGAAGCCGGCGGGCCGCGGCTGCTCGCTCATGACTTCTCCTGTGAAATGACCGGTGAATGACGATGGATCCCGGCATTCGGCGGAGAAGGAAGCACTGCCCTTCGGTGCCTTCGGTATCTTTCCGGGTTTGCTTGACTGCATGTTCGCGGACTGAGGCGGAGCCGCGCCGGTTCGTCCCGCGGATCGCCCCGGCTCCGTGGAGGCTACCATGATCCGCCCGGCGTTCATGGGCGGGGGGAACGTATCACGGTGCACCCCCCGCCCGGGGGGCGGGATCCTTCGGAAGTGACGGCACAACGATTACACCCGGCTCTTTTCGGCGCCGGATGCCGTCTCGCTGACCGACACTGTCCCGGTGACGGGCCTCCTCGCCCGATGGCGCAGGCTTCCGTACAGACGATCTTCAACGGCTCCGAGAGGAGGAATGCCCGATGAAAGCGTTACGCCGTATTGGCCCGGCGGCCTGTCTCACCTTGCTCCTGACCGGGTGCGCGAGCTCGGAGAAGTGGGGGTGGTACGTGATCAACCCCATGACGAAGCAGGGGCGGATCAACACCGAATTTCTGCTCTCCGGAGTCCAGTGGACGGTGGCGCTGACGCTGGCCTGCGTGGCGCTGTCCGTCGTGCTCGGATTTCTCCTCTACCTGCCGCGGGTGGCGGAGAACCGTTACCTCGATGCCCTGAACCGGGGCCTCGTGGAGCTGTTCCGGTCCATCCCGCCGCTCGTCTCCATCCTCTGGGTCTACTACGGGCTGCCGGTGCTCACCGGCGTCGATCTCAACCCCTTCGTCTCGGGCATGGTGGCGCTGTCGCTCTACGGCGCGGCCTTCATGGCGGAGATCTACCGGGGCGGCGTGCAGTCCATCGGACGCGGCCAGTTCGAGGCGGCGGACAGCATCGGGCTGTCCACGTTCGACAAGCTGATGTTCGTGATCTTCCCCCAGGCCCTGCGCCGCTGCCTGCCGGCCATGGGCAACCAGTTCGTCATCCTGCTGAAGATGTCCTCCCTGGTCTCGGTCATCGGCCTCGCCGAGGTGGTGCGCCGGGCGAACGAGCTGTCGGTGACCGAGTACCGGCCCCTCGAAATCTATACTTTCCTCGTCCTCGAATACCTGGTGCTGGTGCTGCTGGTCTCGGCCGGGGTGCGCTGGATGGAGCGCCGGGTGGGCGCCGACGAGGGCCGGCGGGACGGGGACGGGTAGTTCCTTGCTCGTGGAATCTTCGTCGAAACGACGAAGCATTGTTCGCCGGCCGGCCTTTGATTCCGTGACGCCGGACCTCTGGGAGCGTGGGCGTCCCGCCCGCTTTGCCGTGTAGCGGGCCTCCGGCCCGCTTGCGGGCGGAACACACCGTCCCAGGTTCACAACCGGCGTCTGGTTCCGGCCATGTCGGGTTGGGAAGAGACGAATGCGGAATGGCGGCGGATCGGCTCGTCCGCGGCTCATGGTCGTGCCCGGCGCACCGGCGCCGGCGATCCCGCGCACGGGCTGTCCGCGGAACGACGGCGTTTCGGCCGACGGCCGCTATATCGATTCCTCCAGAAGCTGGCCGTGTTCCCGCAGCCATGAACGCGCCCCTTCCATCCCCGGCGCGTGGGCGCGCACGATGCCCCGGAAGCGGTCCGTGTGGTTCGGCTCGATCAGGTGCGCGAGCTCGTGCACGATGACGTAGTCGATGACGAACGCCGGCGCCTTGACCAGCCGCCGGTTGATGTTGACGTTGCCGCGCGCGGTGCACGAGCCCCAGCGGTAGCGGCTGTCGACGATACGCGCCCTGCCGTAGCGCACCCCGAAGCTTCGGGCATGGCGCTCGACCCGCGGCAGGATGTGTTCCTTCGCCCTGGCGACGTACCGGTCCCGCCTCGCGGTCGCCCCGCGGCTACCGTCGCACACCACCCCCCGACACTGGTCCACCCCCTGAAGCGGCGAATTCCTCTCCGCCGGCCGCGCCGCGCATCGCCACTTCGCGGGCGAGCGCTTCGGCTGCTTCTTCGAGGCTGACGACTAGCTGCCCCCGGCGGCCGAGCCGGCGCATCGAGACCTCGCGGCGCTCGACCTCCCGCTTCCCGAGGGCGAGGATGACCGGCGCCTTCGTGTGTGAATGCTCACGTACTTTGTACGAGATCGTCTCGTTGCGGAGATCGGCTTCCGCGTGCAGCCCCCGCGCGCGCAACGCCTCGACGACCTCGCCCGCGTAGGCGTCCGCGTCGGAAGTGATCGTGCACACGACGGCGTGCCGGGGCGCGAGCCACAGCGGCAGATGCCCCGCGTAGTGCTCGATGAGGATCCCGGCGAAGCGCTCGATCGAGCCGAGCATGGCGCGGTGGATCATCACCGGCACGTGGCGCTCGCCGTCCTCGCCGACGTAGGACGCCCCGAGCCGGCCCGGCAGGTTGAAGTCCACCTGCACGGTGCCGCACTGCCAGTCGCGGCCGATGGCGTCGCGCAGCACGAACTCCAGCTTCGGCCCGTAGAACGCGCCCTCGCCGGGGTTGTGGCTGTATTCGAGGCCGGTCGAGTCGATGGCCACCCGGAGCGCGGCCTCCGCCTGGTCCCAGATGGCGTCCGAGCCCACCCGGGTCCCGGGGCGGTCCGCGAACTTGATGCGCACGTCCTCGAACCCGAAGTCGCGGTAGATCGAGAGGATGAGATCACACATCGCCGTCGCTTCCTGCGTGATCTGTCCGCCGGTGCAGAAGACGTGCGCGTCGTCCTGGGTGAACGCGCGCACCCGCATCAGCCCGTGCAACGCCCCGGAGGGCTCGTAGCGGTGCACCTTCCCGAACTCGGCGATGCGCATCGGCAGGCTGCGGTGGCTCTTCACCGGGCCGTTCCTGAAGATCTGCACGTGTCCCGGGCAGTTCATCGGCTTCAGGGCGAAGACCCGACCGTCCTCGGTCTGCGAGGTGAACATGTTCTCGCGGAACGCCTCCCAGTGGCCGGACGCTTCCCACAGGCCGCGGTCCATGAGCTCCGGGGTGTCCACCTCGACGTAGCCGGCCGCGCTCTGGCGCTCGCGGACATAGCGGATGAGCGCCCGGAAGAGCCGCTGGCCCTTCGGATGCCAGAACACCGAGCCCGGCGATTCCTCCTGGAAATGGTAGAGGTCCATCTCGCGGCCGAGCTTGCGATGGTCGCGCCGCTCGGCCTCCTCCAGCATGTGGAGGTAGGACTCGAGCTGTTTCTCGTTCGCCCAGGCGGTTCCGTAGACCCGCTGGAGCATTTCGTTGCGGGAGTCGCCGCGCCAGTACGCGCCCGAGATGCGCATCAGCTTGAACGCCTTGCCGAGCTTGCCGGTCGAGGGGAGGTGCGGGCCGCGGCACAGATCGATCCACTCGCCCTGGCGGTACAGGGAGACGGGTTCGTCGCTCGGGATGCCCGCGATGATCTCCGCCTTGTACGCCTCGCCCCAGTCGCGGAAGAACCGGATCGCCTCGTCGCGATCCCACTCCTCGCGCGAGATCGGCTCGTCGCGGTCGACGATCTCGCGCATCCGGGCCTCGATCCGCTCGAGATCCTCCGGGGTGAAGGGCTGCTCGCGCGCGAAGTCGTAGTAGAAACCGTTCTCGATCGCCGGCCCGATGGTGATCTGCGTCTCCGGGTAGAGCTCCTTCACCGCTTCGGCGAGAACGTGCGCCGCGTCGTGGCGCAGCAGCTCCAGCGCCTCTTCCGAGTCGCGGGTGACGACGGCGACGGAGGCGTCCGTCTCGATGGTGGCGGCGAGGTCGCGCAGGACGCCGTCGACCTTGATCGCCAGCGCCGCCCTGGCGAGTCCCTTGCCGATGCTCGCGGCGACGTCGGCCCCGCTCACCGGGCTGTCGAACTGCCGGACCGAGCCGTCGGGCAGCGTGATTCGAGGCATGTCGTCTCCGTCCTGTCTGCGGTGCGCGTCCATCGCCTGACGTGCAAGGGCGCCTGCCGTTACTTCCGCGCGGTGGATCGAAGCGGGTCGTACGGTGAACCAAGGCGAGAATTCTAACCGGCATCGCTCGCGTGGTACGGCGCCTCCTCCTCGCGCACCCGCACGTTCGCCCGCCGTCGGCGCACGATCCGGGCCACCGCCTCCGTGCGCCCGTCGCGGGTCGGACTGAGCCGCACCCCGTCTACCGCCTCGCATACGTCCGCGGGCGTGAACCCTTCCAGCACTTCCGAGGCGTCGAGCTTGCGCGGCGCGCTGCCGGGGCGCAGGGCGAGGAACTCCGCACGCAACTCCCTCGTGCCCTTGCGGCCGTACAGCCGCCATAGCTCCCGTACCCCCATCTCCCCATAGCGTTCGGCCTTTCCTTTGTCGGCGTGCGTAATTTCAACCTCCACCACCAGGTCCGGCGCGGTACGCTCGACGTAGGCGTCGGCCGCCTCTTCCCCGTTGACAAGGGCCGCGTAATAACCTTTGGCGCGCTCGCCGACATAGAACGCGCAGTCGGGCTCCATCCCGGTGCCGGGCGGCTCGCTCCGCCGGCGGATCCGGGGGCTGCGGAGCTTCTTCGCGATGCCGGCGAGGGCGCCCCCCGCGACGTCCACGATGTCGTCGAAGATCGATGTCAGATCCTCGTGATGACGCGAGGGCGCCATCAAGGTGATGACTCCGCGCACCGGGTCGAGGCAGACCCGGCGGAAGCGGCAAGTCCAATCGATGGCCGCGAGCTCGGCGATGGTCCCGGCATCGGCGCGCAGGACGTGGATGGTGGAGCCGAGCGGCCCGGTGTGCATGGTGGCGGGGTCGTTCATGGCGGATACGTCTTCGGGGTGGAGTGGGAGGTCGAGGGCCGTTCACCGCCGGCCGCTCGTCCCGAGTCTGCGCCGTCATCATCCGGGTGTCCATTCGGTGCGGTTGGGTCGCCACTGAATCGATCGTCACCGGATCACCCGGGACGAGAACACCAGCACGTCTCCCGGCTGGAGCCGCAACCGAATCGAACGCCACCGGACCACGCAACGGACCGATGCCGGTATATTTCCAGATGGTTTTGCCCTGGATGCCCGAACCGCCGGAACGACCGGAACACCGAATCGTGAAATCGTGCGGAGGGCGACTCCTGGGGCGGTCGCCCTCCGGCCAACGTCGTTGACGGGCGGGAAACAGTCTTGTTCCATCACGAGGACTCCGAATGCCCCCTCCCTTCATTCTCTCCGTCTCTCCCCGGCTGCGCTCGACCCCTCTGCCGCCCGCCGGATCCGGACTTTCATGGGAGCGCTTGCTGCTGCACGGCAATTTGACTGCCATGCCTGTGTGGAGTACGTTTTTCGCATGGATTTACACATTTCCTTGGCCCCCCCCCCCCCCCCCCCCGCAATAGCCCTGTCTATCGTGCGTGGTGGCGGGCTGAGCCGTTGCCGGCCCTCCCTTATGCGCTCCGAACCAGAACAAAAACCGATCCAGCAGCCCCGTGAGGACCGTTGCGCAATGTGGGTGTCAAGTCATCGGCTCAAGCGGCTCGAGCGTCAACCGCCGATTTTCGCTGGCCGAAGGGGCAAGGGCTGAGGTCCGGGCGATGGCTGCGCAGCAGGTCCCCTTCACCATCGACGCGGACTTCGACCTGGGCGAAGCCGCCGCTCCCTGGTCCCGGGCGCACGGCGCCGACGTGGTCGTTCGCCGCGGTACGGTGCCGTCGTCGCTGCCGCGTCCGGAATCGCGGGGAGTTGCCTGGCAACACGCCGCGGGCCGCACGTTGATCCTGACGCCCTGCGGTGTGCGCTTCCTCGTCGAGGGCGGCTCGACCATGCGCTACGCGCTCGATGGCGGCGCCTCGCCGGCGGACCTGCGGTTGTTCTTCCTCGGCACGGCGCTAAGTGTGTTGACTGCGCAGCGCGGCCTGCTGCCCCTGAAGGCAAGCGCCGTTGCCGACGGCGAGGACGTGCATGCCCTCATCGGCATGCCGGCGAGGGGCAAGTCGGCCTCGGCGGCGGCGTTGGCCGCACGCGGCTATCCCTTCTTCGCCGACGACCTGTTGATCCTCGATCCCGAGGGCTTGGACACGGAGGCGCGATGCTATCGCTGCGACGACCTGAAGGTGTGGCCGAAGGCGCTGGCGCTTGCCGACTGCGAGGAACGAGGTCCCGTGCGCGGAACCTCGAAGTACCGCAAGCTGTACGCCATGCCGCGCCAGAGGGCGGCCCGAGTGTCGGGGCGCCTGCGAACCGTTGTTTACCTGGCCAGCTTCAAGAGGGGCGATACTTCCGGTGATCGCCACTCCACGCACTTGGAGCGGTTGTCGGGGAGCGAAAAAGTGGAAGCAGTGGTGAGAGCCGCCATACACTCCCGGCCGATCACGATTGCCGTCGTTGGGCGCCTGCCGCTCTTTCAATGGGTCATGGCTTTGAGCCGCCGCATGGAGATGCTGAGGTTCACCCGCTCCGAAATCCCGACGGTGTTCGGGGCCGGTGTCAACCGCATCGCCGCGCTGCTGTCGGCAACCGAATCAGGCGCCGTGCAGACGTGCAAGGGCGCGGCGCCATGACGAGGGCGCATCCGGTGTCCGGCCAACGGCGCATCGTCTGGTTGGCGAGCTACCCGAGGTCGGGCAACACCTGGACGCGCCTGCTGCTGGCGAACTTCCTGTCGGCGGCGGCCGAACCGGTTGGCATCAACGACATCGGGAATGCGATGTCGAGCGCCCTTACCTACGGCCTGCCGTGGTTCGACAGCGTGGCGGGCATCTCGTCGTCGGACTGCACGGAGGAGGAGGCCGAATCCCTGCGTCCGGCCGTTGTCCGATTCTGGGCCCAAGAGGCGAAGCGCGAGGGGCGCGAGGAAACGCCGCTGTTCTGCAAGTCGCATGAAGCCTGCCGCACTACTCCGGCCGGCGAACCTTTGTTTCCGGACGACGTGACGGTCGGCGCGGTGTACCTGATCCGCAACCCGCTCGACGTCGCCGTGTCCTGGGCGTTTTACAATGGCAATGAGGGCTTCGCGGACAGCGTCGCCTATCTGAATGCGCAGACAAGCTCCATAGGAGGCGCCGGAAGCCATGAGCTTCGCCAGTGGTTGTTCGATTGGTCGGGCCACGTCGAGAGCTGGACGGGCGCGCCGTTTCCCGTGCTGACGGTCCGTTACGAAGACCTGCTTGCGGACACGGTCGGCTGGCTGGGCAGGATCGCTTCGTTCCTGCGCCTCGACGGCGCGTCGGACCACCGGCGACTGGAGCAGGCCGTTGCCCACTCGGCCTTTGCGCGGCTGCAGGAGAACGAAGACCGCGAAGGCTTCCGTAAGCGCGGTCTATACAGCCGGACCCCCTTCTTCCGCTCGGGCGTCGCCGGAGATTGGCGGCGGCATCTCTCGGCGGCACAGGTGCGCGACGTCCTGGCCGCCCATGGGGCGACGATGGCGCGCTTCGGCTATTCATGTCGAGCTACAGGATGAGGAGTATGAAGATCACACCGGAAAGCCGCGTAAGACGTACTCCCGACAACTTCGTCAACGCCATGTTGGACGACGATCTGGTGTTCATGGACGTTGCCGAAGGCCAGTTCTACGGTCTCCGGGAAGCGGGCCTGCGCGTCTGGCAACTCATCGAGGAGGGCAGCGGGACCTGGACGCAGGTTCAGGAGTTGACGGCGGCTCTGTGCGCCGAATTCAGGGTCGAAGAGGAGAAGTGCCTGCGCGACCTGGCGGTGCTTCTGGATGAATTGCAGGTGGTCGGCCTGGTCGAGCTGTCGTAGGTCGAGCGGTCGCAGGAAGGCATGATTCAGCTCACGACCAGCGGTGTGCGCATTGCCAAGGACGACGAGTGGGCGGCGCAGCAGCAGGAGTTTGCGCAACGCCACAGCGTTATGCTGGAAGGCTTTATCGGCGAGTCGATTTTGTGCCATATCCCCCGGATGCTGGAGCAGGGCGAGTTCGACCTGCGCGGCGACTTCAATCGCGCAGGCCGGGAATTCGCCAGGGAGCTGACGATGCGGAAGTCTGAAACGCTGCCGCAGATGCTCTTCTATTTGCTCAATCAACCCCGGCTGCGCGAAGCGATTGCCGAGCTCACGGGTTGTGAAAAGACCATTCGAACCTTCGTCGGCCGCTGCTTCAAGCACCTTCCGGGCGGCGGTCATTTCAATTCCTGGCATGGGGACGTCGTCAAGGATGAACGGCTGTATGCCCTGAGCATCAACTTGTCCAGGGAGCCCTTCGAGGGCGGCAACTTGCAGATTCGAAGCAGGAGCACCAGGGAGGTTTTCCGAACGGTCGGGGTGGATCGGTTTGGGGACGCCTGCCTGTTCCGTATTGACAAATCCCTGGAGCACAGGACTCTTCCGCTACGGGGAACCGCGCCCAGGTGTCGCTACGCGGGGTGGTTCCGCGCCCAGGGAAGCTTGAGTGAGATCTTGTTACGAAACGCATCGTTTCTACCTGGGCGAGACCCGGCGGTTCGAAGAGAGGACCCGGCATGACTGTGCCGGAAGTTCCCTTCACCGTCGATGCCGACCTCGACCTGGACGAAGCGGCGGCGCCTTGGCTGCGGCCAGGGTGTGCGGATGTCGTCATCAGGCGCGGCGCGGTGCCGGAGTCGCTGTCGGAGGTGGAGCACGGGGGGCGGTTCTGGAGCGCCGCCCAAGGCCGTTTCCTCGTGAACGCCCCCCACGGCTTGCGCATCCTGGTTGAAGGCGGGGCGCGCATCCAGCGACCCGTGGACAGGAAGGCGGAGGACGGCAAGGTCCATGCCCTCCCGCGCCGGCGCTGGCCGCATGTCTCCGCCAGCCTCAAGGCGCTCTACGTTCTGAAACGGGAACAGCGCCGAGCCTTTGAACAGGGTCTTTGCACGGTGGAGCGCCTCTCAGGGGTCCAGGCGCTGAACGCATTGCTTCGCGCTGTCTTTCGCCCCAAGTTCACCGCGGCGATCCTGGGCCGCGGCCAGCTCTTCCAACAGCTTGCCGTGCTGCAACCCCAAGTCGGCGTATTCCGGCTCCACCGTCCCTTCACCCACGAGTGGTTCGACCGAGGGGTGGCCTGCATTGCCGAAGCGCTTCCGGCCCGCCCACTTCCTGCGGTGGGTTGCGCATGACGGCCTTGGCCGGAATCTTTCTCCGCGACGGGCGGCCGGTGGACAGGGAGCGCCTGACCGCCGTGGCCGATTCCCTGCGGCCCTTCGGCGCCGGAGCTCCGACGGTGTGGCGCGGCGGCCCCGCGGGGTTGGTGAAGACGGTCTCCGTCGTTGCCACGCCGCAGGACGAGTTCGACAGCCAGCCGATCGAATTGAACGGCGGACGTGTCCTGTTGTTCGACGGCTTCCTCAACCACCGCGAGGATCTGGTCTCCGCGCTGGGCCTGACCCAGGGCGAAGCGCAGCGGATTGCTGACGGCGCCCTGTTCGCCCGCGCCGTGGCGCGTTGGGGGGACGCGGCCGCCGAGCGGGCGGAAGGCTGGTTCACCGCCGTGCTCTGGGACCCGCATACCCGCGTCCTGCAAGCCGTCTGCTCACCGATCATGGCGCCGCCGCTGCACTTCTCCGTCGATTCCCGCCGGGTGATCGTTGCCACCGTTCCCCGCGGCATCTTCGCGTGGGGCGACGTCCCGCGCCGCCTCGACGATGCGTATTTCGCCAGCAGCCTCATTCTCGACTACGGCGACGCCCGCGCCACGTTCTATCAGGGCGTGTCTTCCCTCTCTCCCGGCGAGATGCTGACGGTCGGGCCGCATAAGGACGAAGTGAGGCGCTACTACGATCTGGCCGAGCGGGCTCGCCCGGTTCGGCTGTCCAAGGATGCGGACTACGTGGAGGCGGTCGGCGACTTGCTGCGCGGCGCGGTTCGCAGCGTGTTGCGGGCGCCGGAGACGCCGGCCGTCATGATGAGCGGCGGATTCGACTCGACGTCGGTTGCGGTCACGGCCCTGGAGATTCTGGAAGGGTGTCCCGGCGCGGCGCCGCTCATCTCCTTCACGGCGGTCCCCGAGCCGGGGTGGGACGGACGCGTCCCGGCGGGCAAGACGGGAGACGAGGGCGATGCGGTGCGGGCTCTGACGCGGATGCATCCGCGCCTCGACGCCCGGTTCGTCGAGGCCGCGGGCCGCAGCGGCGCCGACTCGCGGATACCGATGTTCGAGCTGGCGGAATTTCCCTCGCGCAACCCCGGCAACGGGCACTGGACCAATGAATGCGTGCGCCAAGCCGCGGCCGCGGGGCGGCGCGTCGTCCTGCGCGGCAACGGCGGCGACCAAATGCTCAGTCGCAGCGGCTACGGGCGCTTGAGCGAGGCGTTTCGCACTCTGCGTTGGGGGGCCCTGTGGCGGATGACCGCCGGTCTGCCGCGCGGACGGCTCGGCCGGCTCTCGCCTCTGCTGCGCTACGCAGTCCTTCCCAACCTGCCCGAGGGGATGCACCGCGTCTTGCGCAAGGTTGCGTTCGGCGACCGCGGCTGGCGCGGGTACAGCGCCGTCCATCCCGACTATGCCCGCTCCGCGAGAGTGGACGAGCGCGCCCGGGAACAGGGCTTCGACCCCTTTTTCAAGAGGCATCCGGCCGGCCGGGCGGCGTTGCGCATGCTGTCGGGGCCTCTCTTGCGCAACGGCAGAGCGGCGAAGCGGGCCCAGGAGGTCCTCCACGGCGTCGCGATCCGGGATCCGCTCTTCGAGCGCCGGCTGATGGAGTGGGGCTGCGGGCTGCCGTACGATCAATTTCTGCGCGAGGGCCGGAGCCACATGCTGGTCCGCAGGCTCATGAAGGATCGGCTGCCGGCCGAGATTCTGGATGGACCCAAGGGCGTGCAGGCGGCGGACTGGCACTTGCGGACCACCCGCCGGTTGCCGGAAATCCGCATGACCCTGGAGCGCTGGCGCGACGATCCCGCCGTCGCCGGACGGCTCGATCTCGATCGTCTGCTGAGCGCCTTGGACACCTGGCCGGAGCGCACCCCGTTGTCGGCTCGCGATCATCCCGACTGGCTGCTGCTGCACTTCCTGCCCCGCGCGCTCAATGCCGGGCGTTTCATCAAGTGGGTCGAGGGCGGCAGCAATTGGGCGGCGATGTGATACCGTTCTTTCCGGTTGCCCGACTGCCCGGGAGCTGGAAGCAACAGGAGGAAAAAACCGATGAGCAACGAGAAACAAATGCCCCCTGACGAGCGCAAGGCTTGGACGGAGCCCCGCTTGATGCGGTTGGGCACTGACCTGCAGAATGTCGAGGGGACCAAGATCCCCGGCCGCCCCCAGGACCACGACGATCATGTGCCGCCATCGTGAGCTGTAGCGGTCGGCGGAAGGTCGTGACCGGGCCGAACTGGGGGCGGTGATGCCGGAGTCCAGATTCAGCCGGTTGGCGCCCGGGCTGCTGGCCCCGGGCGGGGTGCTCGACAAGGCCGAGTGCGCCGCGCAAAGGGCGCTGGCGGCGGGTGTCCGCAACGGCCAGGCGCTGTGGAGGCTTGGCGACATCCATCGAATGCAGGGAAACCTCGACGCCGCGAGAGATCTGTACCGGCGCGACCTGGCGGTGCTTCTGGATGAATTGCAGGCGGTCGGCCTGGTCGAGCGGTCGTAGGTCGAGCGGTCGTAGGTCGAGCGGTCGCAGGAAGGCATGATTCAGCTCACGACCAGCGGTGTGCGCATTGCCAGGGACGACGAGTGGGCGGCGCAGCAGCAGGAGTTTGCGCAACGCCACTGCGTTGTGCTGGAAGGCTTTCTCGACGAGTCGATCTTGCGCCATATCCCCCGGATGCTGGAGCACGGCGAGTTCGACTTGCGCGACGACTTCGATTACGAAGGCCAGGCATTCGCCAGGGAGCTGACGATGCGGAAGTCTGAAACGCTGCCGCAGATGCTCTTCTATTTCCTCAATCAACCCCGGCTGCGCGAAGCGATTGCCGAGCTCACGGGTTGTGAAAAGACCATTCGAACCTTCGTCGGCCGCTGCTTCAAGCACCTTCCGGGTGGCGGTCAATTCGATTCCTGGCACGGGGACGTCAGGGACGAACGGTTGTATGCCCTGAGCATCAACTTGTCCAGGGAGCCCTTCGAGGGCGGCAGCTTCCAGATTCGAAGCAGGAGAACCAGGGAGGTTTTCCAAACGGTCGGGGCGAATCGGTTTGGGGACGCCTGCCTGTTCCGCATTGACAACTCCCTGGAGCACAAGATTCTTCCGCTACGGGGAACCGCGCCCAGGTGTCGCTACGCGGGGTGGTTCCGTGCGCAGGGAAGCTTGAGTGAGATGTTGTTGCGAAACGCATTGTTTCCACCTGGGCGAGACCCGGCGGTTCGAAGAGAGGACCCGGCATGACTGTGCCGGAAGTTCCCTTCACCGTCGATGCCGACCTCGACCTGGACGAAGCGGCGGCGCCTTGGCTGCGGTCAGGGTGTGCGGACGTCGTCATCAGGCGCGGCGCGGTGCCGGAATCGTTGCCGGAGGTGGAGCACGGGGGGCGGTTCTGGAGCGCCGCCCAAGGCCGTTTCCTCGTGAACGCGCCCCACGGCTTGCGCATCCTGGTCGAAGGCGGGGCGCGCATCCGCTACGAGGCGCCCGGCCTGGCGGCGGACGAGGTCCGGCCGTTCCTGCTGGGTTCCGCCTGGGCGGCGCTGGCCTGCCAGCGCGGCCTGCTGTGCCTGCACGCCAGCGCGGTGGCCTGCGCCGACGGCGTTCATGCGTTCACCGGTGCGTCCAGGGATGGGAAGTCAACCTTGGCGGGTGCGCTCTCCACGCGCGGATATCCGTTCTTCTCGGACGACGTCCTGACGCTCGCGCCGCTCCGCCTCGGCGAGGAGGTGCGGTGCTGTTCGCACCAGGACATGAAGCTGCACCCGGACGCCATGGCGTTGCTCGGGGCGCGCATCCAGCGACCCGTGGACAGGAAGGCGGGGGACGGCAAGGTCCATGCCCTCCCGCGTCAGCGCTGGCCGCATGTCTCCGCCAGCCTCAAGGCGCTCTACGTTCTGAAACGGGAACAGCGCCGAGCCCTTGAACAGGGCCTTTGCACGGTGGAGCGCCTTTCAGGGGTCCAGGCGCTGAACGCATTGTTTCGCGCTGTCTTTCGCCCCAAGTTCGCCGTGGCGATCCTGGGCCGCGGCCAGCTCTTCCAACAGCTTGCCGTGCTGCAATCCCAAGTCGGCGTATTCCGGTTCCACCGTCCCTTCACCCACGAGTGGTTCGACCGAGGGGTGGCCTGCATTGCCGAAGCGCTTCCGGCCCGCCCACTTCCTGCGGTGGGTTGCGCATGACGGCCTTGGCCGGAATCTTTCTCCGCGACGGGCGGCCGGTGGACAGGAAGCGCCTGACCGCCGTGGCCGATTCCCTGCGGCCCTTCGGCGCCGGAGCTCCGACGGTGTGGCGCGGCGGCCCCGCGGGGTTGGTGAAGACGGTCTCCGTCGTTGCCACGCCGCAGGACGAGTTCGACAGCCAGCCGATCGAATTGAACGGCGGACGTGTCCTGTTGTTCGACGGCTTCCTCAACCACCGCGAGGATCTGGTCTCCGCGCTGGGCCTGACCCAGGGCGAAGCGCAGCGGATTGCTGACGGCGCCCTGTTCGCCCGCGCCGTGGCGCGTTGGGGGGACGCGGCCGCCGAGCGGGCGGAAGGCTGGTTCACCGCCGTGCTCTGGGACCCGCATACCCGCGTCCTGCAAGCCGTCTGCTCACCGATCACGGCGCCGCCGCTGCACTTCTCCGTCGATTCCCGCCGGGTGATCGTTGCCACCGTTCCCCGCGGCATCTTCGCGTGGGGCGACGTCCCGCGCCGTCTCGACGATGCGTATTTCGCCAGCAGCCTCATTCTCGACTACGGCGACGCCCGCGCCACGTTCTATCAGGGCGTGTCTTCCCTCTCTCCCGGCGAGATGCTGACGGTCGGACCGCATAAGGACGAAGTGAGGCGCTACTACGATCTGGCCGAGCGGGCTCGTCCGGTTCGGCTGTCCAAGGATGCGGACTACGTGGAGGCGGTCGGCGACTTGCTGCGCGGCGCGGTTCGCAGCGTGTTGCGGGCGCCGGAGACGCCGGCCGTGCTGATGAGCGGCGGATTCGACTCGACGTCGGTTGCGGTCACGGCCCTGGAGGTTCTGGAAGGGTGTCCCGGCGCGGCGCCGCTCATCTCCTTCACGGCGGTCCCCGAGCCGGGGTGGGACGGACGCGTCCCGGCGGGCACAACGGGAGACGAGGGCGATGCGGTGCGGGCTCTGACGCGGATGCATCCGCGCCTCGACGCCCGGTTCGTCGAGGCCGCGGGCCGCAGCGGCGCCGACTCGCGGATACCGATGTTCGAGCTGGCGGAGTTCCCCATGCGCAACCCCGGCAACGCGTACTGGATCCATGAATGCCTGCGCCAGGCCGCGGCCGCGGGGCGGCGCGTCGTCTTGCACGGCACCGGCGGCGGCCACATGCTCAGCCGCAGCGGCTACGGGTGCTTGAGCGAGGCGTTTCGCACTCTGCGTTGGGGGGCCCTGTGGCGGATGACCGCCGGTCTGCCGCGCGGGCGGCTCGGCCGGCTCTCGCCTCTGCTGCGCCACGCAGTCCTTCCCAACCTGCCCGAGGGGATGCACCGCGTCATGCGCAAGGTTGCGTTCGGCGACCGCGGCTGGCGCGGGTACAGCGCCGTCCATCCCGACTATGCCCGCTCCGCGAGAGTGGACGAGCGCGCCCGGGAACAGGGCTTCGATCCCTTTTTCAAGAGGCATCCGTCCGGCCGGGAGGCGATGCTGCGCGCGCTGTCGGGGCCGATTGTGCGCAACGCCAGAGCGTCGTTCCGGGCCCTGGGGGTCCTCCACGGCGTTGCGCTCCGGGATCCGCTCCTCGAGCGCCGGCTGATGGAGTGGGGCAGCGGGCTGCCGTACGATCAGTTTCTGCGCGAGGGCCGGAGCCACATGCTGGTCCGAAGGCTCATGCAGGATCGGCTGCCGGCCGAGATTCTGGATGGACCCAAGGGCGTGCAGGCGGCGGACTGGCACTTGCGGACCACCCGCCGGCTGCCGGAAATCCGCATGACCCTGGAGCGCTGGCGCGACGATCCCGCCGTCGCCGGACGGCTCGACCTCGATCGTCTGCTGAGCGCCTTGGACACCTGGCCGGAGCGCACCCCGTTGTCGGCTCGCGACCATCCCGACTGGCTGCTGCTGCGCTTCCTGCCCCGCGCGCTCAATGCCGGGCGTTTCATCAAGTGGGTCGAGGGCGGCAGCAATTGGGCGGCGATGTGATAGTGTTCTTTCCGGTGGAGTTGTCCCGTTTCAGTGGACAATCGACAGTCCAGGTTCTGGAAGCAACAGGAGGAAAAAGCCGATGGGCAATGAGAACCAAATGGATCCCCCCGACGAGCGCAAGGCTTGGACGGAGCCCCGCTTGGTACGGTTGGACATTGGCCTGGAGGATGTCGAGGTTGCCAAGAACGGGTGTAGGTCCGAAACTGATCCATCAAGCGGCCCGTTTGCAAGGAAACGGCACCACGTTGTCGGGAATGTTGACTTCTCGCCGGTAGGTCCCTGACAACAACTCCCATGCCGAATCGAACCGTTTGCTTTGAATGAGCGCACGAAGGGTCAGGATGGCCTGCCCCCCGGCGTGACGCCAACGCATCCCCGAACGCTTCAGCCGTTGGGTGACCAGCGTCTTGCACGCCGCCTCCACCACCCCCGAGCCAATGGGCAGATGCCGGGCCTTCGCCTCGGCATAGCCCATGCGGTGCCGGTTGTTGCGCAAGTATCCCAACACTTCGGCGATACGCTTGTTCCCCGGCTGTTTCCTGCGTTCATGGTTCAGCGAGCGAATCACCTTCTCCACGCCGGCGCAGTCATGGCGCAACAGATGGCGCAGCTTCTCGTACTGTGCCCGCCCCTTGGCATTGCCCTCTCCATAGCAGGCATCGAGTCCCGACTTCAGGTGCTCAGCCGCGTGGTAGAAGTCCACCACCGCCGTCCCCTGCGGCGCCAGCGCATCGAGATAGCGCCAGTTGTCGCGCGCCCCGTCGGCAATCGTCACCACGTGCAGGGCCGGGCGCTTGCCGAGCACCGCTTCGAGCTCCGCGCCGAGCGTCGTCTTCAACACCTCTTTGTGCGGCTGCGGCATCCGGCCCCAATACAGCGTATCGAGCCGCTCCCCCTCGGCATCGTGGAACGTGAGCGTCCCACACCCCGCCTCCTGGTAGCCCACCGTCCCATCCGCCCGCTTCGCGTCCTTCATCGGGACCATCACACCATCAAGCGACACCGCCACCGTCACCGCCTCATCGGGGACTTCACCCCCTTCGCGCAACGCCGCCTCGAACGCCTCGCGCTGCCCCTCCCACTGCCTGCCCAGCCCCTTCGGCAGCCGGTCCAGCGAGCTCTTCGAGGGCCTCATCCGCCCCAACTCCCGAAACACCCTCTCCCCCTCCTGCGGCGTCACGTGCGCCACCACCACGCTCGCCTGGCGCGCCGCCAGCGTCGTCCAGTGCCCCGCGACTATCCCTGCCCGCAGCTCCATCGGCACCACCGCACGTTCCCCACCGCACCGGTACAGCGTGCGATGCACTCCCACCGCGCCCGCCGCACTCGTGTACGTCGCGTGGCTGCGCAGCACCCGGCGGTACCGGCGCCCCTCTATCTCGACGAACGGCAGGTCCACATCAAGACGCGCCAGCGTCTCACCGACCACTTCACGTTCGGCTTCGGCAAACAGAGCACGGAACTCGCGCTCCATCTCTTCGAAGTCTTCACCGGTCACCGGGCGCGTTCGCAAGGCGTTGACCTGCTCGACCAGCCGCGCGAGGGCTTTCTCTCCGCGCGCGCGATGGCTGGCGCAATGGCTGGGGGCGTGAAATACTGGCATTGGGGCAGCCCTCCGGGGCGATGTTGGGGTTCGCACCGCACATTGTTCCAGAGGACCACTGCCCCGTCTTCCCTCCCCGTCGAGCACGCTCCTGACAAATTGTCACCGGTGCCCCTTAGCGCCTCTCCCTTCAAAATATACAATTCCAATCATTTCGATCACTTATGAAAATTGCTTAATGTCAATTCGAGATCTACACCCCCAAGAACTTTAACCCCAGGAGTGATGGCTTGGATCATGCGGAATCGTAAGCTGCAGCGGTCGGCGGAAGGCCGTGACCGGGCCGGATTGGCAGCAATTGGCGGAGGCGTGGTAGCATCCTTTCCGGCTAGATGGAGCTGCCCCGTTTCAGCGGACGGTTGAGGGCTTGGGATCTGGAAGCAACAGGAAGAAAAAGCCGATGAGCAACGAGAACCAAATGGATCCCCTCGACGAGCGCAAGGCTTGGACGGAGCCCCGCTTGATGCGGTTGGGCATTGACCTGCAGGATGTCGAGGGGGCAAAGAACCCCACCGCCCCCCAGGAAACCGTAGATCATGAACCGCCCTCGTAAGCTGTAGCGGTCGGCGGAAGGTCGTGACCGGGCCGGATTGGGGGCGGCGATGCCGGAGTCGAAATTCAGCCGGTTGGCGCCCGGGCTGCTGGCCCCGGGCGGGGTGCTCGACAAGGCCGAGTGCACCGCGCAAAGGGCGCTGGCGGCGGGTGTCCGCAACGGCCAGGCGCTGTGGAGGCTTGGCGACATCCATCGAATGCAGGGAAACCTCGACGCCGCGAGAGATCTGTACCAGCGCCTGAGCGAGTCCGGCCCCGATCGGCTGAAAGCGTCCTGGTTGAGTGCGCTGCTGGACGGCCGCGGGTTGCCGGAGACGCCGCCCCACGGCACCCATCCCGCCCCGTTCGTGCGGATGAAGGATTTCCTGACCACGCAGGAGTGCGACCGCCTGTTCGCACTGGCGCTGGCTCGGCGCGAGCACTTCGGCGCCGCAAGAGTGGGGGACAATGCGGAGGAAGTCGGCCGCGTGAAGCCGAAGGCACGAATCACCCTGGAGCTGAAACCACGCGCACGGCGGGACGTCAGGCTCGGGTTTTTGCCGAGGATTGAACAGGTGATTCCGGAGATCGTGGCGCGCCTGCGCCTGGAGGATCTCGGTCGATATCACATTGAAATGAATATGCGGGTGTATCCAGCGGGCGGTTTCTATACCATCCACCGCGACAGTAGAGGTGGTCCCTTTCGTGACCGAGCGCTGAGCTTCATCTGTTTTTTCCATCCTGAACCCAGGCGTTTCTCCGGCGGGGACCTTCTTCTCTACGATTCCAACCAAAGGGGAGGGCATCCGGTCCCTGCTTTCTCGCGCATCGAGCCGTTTCGCGGGGGCATCGTCTTCTTCATGAGCGAAAACTGGCACCAGGTGACGCCCGTGGAGTGCGATTCCGAAGATTTCGGGGCGGGGCGCTTCGTCTTGAGCGGCCACGTTTCCCCTGCGGCGGGCGGATGACGAGCGGCCAGCGGGCATTCGGCTACGAGTTCATGGACCGTGAGGCAGGTTTTTGACAACCATGCCCTGGATGCCCTGACCGCCGGAGCGGCCCGGAAACTGAACCGTTTGGCCCCCTCCATGAACAGCAACGAAAGGCTCGAAAGAGAGTTCCGGCATGCTCTCGCAACACTGAACACCGTCGCTTGACTATATTTGTCGCACGTTTACGCAACAATCGGGTTCACTTCAACTCCAGCGGCCGTACTCCATGCAGGCCGCGTCCAGCGAGGGAGGGACGGGAGCCCGGAGCTGCCGGTTTTGGCACATGGCAGCGAGCGCCCTTGCGTGCGGCTGGCAGTCCCGCTCTCTTGGCAGGCGAGGGTAGTCGCGTCTTTCTTCGTCGATGGTTTCGGTTTCGCTGCCGAGCCAAGCCAACCATGACTCGATCCGCCACGTGGGTACGAACACGAAGACGTCTTCATCGGATCGTCTGATGGGGATTCCCTGCCTCTCACACGCGGCATCGAGTTCGGCGAGGCGTCCGTCGACCCCCGCGGCATCGCCGTCCAGCATGACGACGAGCGCCACGGATACGCGGTTTCTCTGGCTGCGGTATGCCGCGAGTTCCCTGGGAAACCGCTCACGAACGAACTGCTCGGCAGCGCCCCGCCCTTGCGATGCCTTTTCGACCCTGAGTCGGCGCTTCGCCTTGCGCGTCAGCCGTCCCGTCGACTCGAGGAATCGTTCCACGAAGGCTTGATGCTGCCCGTCTTCGCACAACAGGACAATCTGCACTTCCCTGCTCACGTATCCCATCCCCTGGCGATCAACTCGGAACGCTTGAGTCCGGGCTCGGACGGACTGGCCTCTGGTTTGCGCACCGTCACGACCCCTGACTTCTCCCGCTGAAGCGTGTAGCTGTTCTCACAACCCAGATAGTCGATCAATTCCGGATGGTGGGAGCTGATCACGGCTTGGGACACCACCTCTCCACAGGCGCCTTCGAGCTCCCGGAGCCAGGGCTGAATCTCCGGAAGCGCTACATAGTTGTCGGGCTCGTCGAGGAAGAGCGTATAGCCCTGGTCCGCGGTCAGATGAATCATGGCATACAACGCGATGAGTGCCCGTTGTCCATCGGAGAGCTCACCGAATCGCAACTCGTACCGTTCGCCGTCCTCGTCGAATACGACCATGAGGGCCCGCGTTTCCTGGCCGACCTTTTCCAGCCGGATTCCGCGAAAGCCGTGAATGATCTCTTGCAACGCATTCGTAAACTCCGAGTGCAGATCCGGGCGCTCCTGGACCACGTGCCGGTACCAGTCAGCGAAATTCCGGGTGTCGCGCTGAAGGAGTGGATCCTCGTTCCTCGACTCGGTATGAAAGCTCGGGGGATAAAAGCTGCACACCATGACTTTTCTGATGAAGTCCAGAAACTGCGTAAGACGTCGGTATCTCTCCGGGGGGGCGACCCGGGCAAGCGCGGATTCCGACCAATCGGCGGTGTAATGTGGGCCTTCAGAGTAGTCGTCGCGATAGAGTTGTACCTCTCCCATAGCGCAGTGAAACAGGGGCCGTCCGTCATGAGACAGCTTCTCGGTGACGATACGAGCGCGCCGAGTCGATCGATCATGTTCCACGTCGAGCCGATAGCTGAAAAGGCCGGCCTTCAGCAGAACGTCGATTTTGAAAACTTGAAGATCCCGTTTCTGCCAACGAGTCAACGTATGCGTGGGGAACGTATCGGCATCGGTAATCCTGGCTCTCCCCCTGAGAAGGCGGTGTAGTGCGAAAACGACGTCGAGCACGGAGGTCTTCCCCACGCCGTTCGGCCCGAGCAGTAGCGAGAGCTCCTGAAGGCGCAGGTCAAAATTGACCAGGCACTTGTAGTTGTCGACATATAGTCTTTGCAGCATCGGCTTTCCTTCAACTCCAGGACTGCACGGTAGTGGGGTGTGATTCCGGAACCCGATGACGTCGCATACCGCTGCCCGGAGCCGGCGGGTCCTGGTCCGTGACTGCGATGCTAGGTGAGCTCCGGTACGCCGTTCAACCCGAATCCCGTCAGCATGACGGTGTTTTGTGCCGGAGGGTGATCAGGATCATGGGCATCTTGGGGCGCCGGACCATTCCCTGGTCAAGCAGGACGCAAACGGCACGGCGCCTCCTCCTCGCGCACCTGCGCGCTGGCGTGCTGCCGCCGGCGAACGATCCGGGTCACCGCCTTTGCCCGCTCATCGTGGGTCTGGCTGAACCGCACCCTGTCCACCGCCTCGCATACGTCGTCCGGCGTGAGCCCTTCCAGCCCTTCCAGCACTTCCGAGGCGTCGAGCTTGCGCGGCGCGCTCCCGAGCGGCCCGATGTGCATGGCGGCGGGGTCGTTCATGGCGGATACGTCTCTTCGGGGTGGAGTGGGAGGTCGAGGGCCGTTCACCGCCGGCCGCTCGTCCCGAGTCTGCGCCGTCATCATCCGGGTGTCCATTCGGCGCGGTAGGGGTCGCCACTGAATCGATCGTCACCGGATCACCCGGGACGAGAACACCAGCACGTCTCCCGGCTGGAGCCGCAACCGAATCGAACGCCACAGGACCACGCGACGGACCGATGCCGGTATATTTCCAGATGGTTTTGCCCTGGATGCCCGAATCGCCGGAACGACCGGAACACCGAATCGTGAAATCATGCGGAGGGCGACTCCTGGGGCGGTCGCCCTTCGGCCAACGCCGTTGACGGGCGGGAAACAGTCTTGTTCCATCACGAGGACTCCGAATGCCCCCTCCCTTCACCCTCTCCGTCTCTCCCCGGCTGCGCTCGACCCCGTTCCACGACCGCGTGCTCGCGGCGGGGGTGCAGGCGTTCACCGTCTACAACCACATGCTGCTGCCGACGGTGTACGAGTCGCTGGAGGCGGACTACCGGCATCTCACCGAGCGGGTCCAGCTCTGGGACGTCGCGGGGGAGCGGCAGGTCGAGATCCGCGGGCGGGATGCGCTCGCGCTGGTCGAGTGGATGACCCCGCGCGACGTCGGACGGTGCGCGGTCGGCCAGTGCAAGTACGCGCCCCTCGCCGACGAGAACGGGGGGATCGTCAACGACCCGCTGATCCTCCGATTGGCCGAAGACCATTTCTGGGTTTCCGTCGCGGACTCCGACGTGCTGCTCTGGGCGAAGGGCCTCGCGGCCGGGCGGGGCTTCGACGTCACCGTGAGCGAGCCGGACGTCTCGCCGCTCGCATTGCAGGGGCCGCTGGCGGGCGACGTGGCGGAGGCCGCCTTCGGCGCCTGGACGCGGGCACTGCGCTTCTTCCGGTTCCGGGAGACCGAGATCGACGGCATCCCCGTGGTGGTCGCGCGTTCGGGCTGGAGCAAGCAGGGCGGGTTCGAGATCTACCTCCGGGACGGTTCTCTCGGGGGTGCGCTCTGGGATCGGATCCGGGACGCGGGCGCGCGGTACGGAATCCGTCCCGGGTCCCCGAACCTCATCGAACGCATCGAGAGCCGGCTGATCTCGTATGGAACCGACGTGACCCTCGAACACGACCCCTTCGAGGCCGGGCTCGATGCGTTCTGCGATCTCGACAAGCCGGCCGAGTACCTTGCGCGCGACGCGCTCGCGGCACGGCGGGGCAGAGCGCCGGCCCGACGGCTGGAACGTGTGGTCATCGGCGGCGAGCGGATCGAGCCGAACATGGCGTTCCTGCCGCTGCACGCCGCCGGCCGTGCCGCCGGATACGTCACGAGCGCGGCGTACTCGCCGCGGCTCGAACGCAACGTCGCCCTCGCGATGGTCGCGACGAAGCGGGAGCCGGGCGCGCTTCGGGTGACGCTCCCGGACGGATCGGAGCGTGAGGTGGCGGTCGCGGACGAGAATTGGCGCGTTTCGGGCGGCGCGCGTATCGGCGTTTAGCGCCTGCTCCGTGACGTCCTGTGCAAGATGACCGAGAATCGTTCGTGACGTGTGGATTCCCGCCCTCTTGCCGGCTTCCGCGTCCCTCTCTTGCGGGCACGGGCTTCACGGGGGCGGACCTCTTGGCAGGATTGGCGGGACGACGTGGCGTCCCGCGCGGTTCGTGTCGTTCCGGCGGGCCTTGGGTCCGCGAATGCGGGCCGTGGGGGTCCGGAAAGCGTCGTTCCGGCGACTCCGGTTTGGGTGCGGGAATGCATCCATGGCATGAAATCCGGGCCGCCGGGTTCGAGCAGGAAAGGGCTGCAGGCGTTCCTGATCCGCATTGTGTGCCGAGTCGCGGGATACCGGGGCAATGAAGTTCTCCAAGATCACGGCGCGCGGGCAGACGACGATCCCGAAGAGCATCCGTGAAGCGGCGGGTCTCTACGCGGGCGACGTGCTCGCATTCGAAACGGAAGGCGATCACGTGGTTGTCCGCAAGGTGGCCGAGGGGCGGGACGATCACCTGCAGGAGCTCTCCGAGGCGCTGAGCGAATGGGCGTCGCCGGAGGACGAGGAAGCCTGGCGTGACCTATGAGCCGTTCGACGTCGTCGTCGTGCCCTTCCCGTTCACCGATCGGCAGGCCGTGAGGCGGCGTCCGGCCCTGGTCATCTCGTCGCCGGATTTCAACGCGGCCCACGATCAGTCGATTCTGGCCATGATCACGTCGGCGGAGAGCGAATGGCCCAGCGACGTCACGATCCGAGGGTGGCGCGAAGCCGGCCTCGGCGTCCCGTGCAAGGTCCGTCTCAAGCTCTTCACCCTGGATGACGCCTTGATTCTCCGCAAGGCCGGCACGTTGTCGGCACGCGACGCGGAGGCGGTCGCGAGCAGCCTCGTCCGCTTTCTGGCCATGGACGCAGGCAGCGTGCCGGCGACGCTGGAACCGCTGCAACGCTGACCGTACTCCGCCCGCACACCGGAATCGATACGTGCCCCCGGCACTGCTCACCCGGGACAACTGGCCTATGAGCCGTGTCAGTTGCGTCCTCGACAACCCCGTCACCTTCGCCATGTAGCGCCTGACCAGCCCTTTGTCCGACTTGCCGAGCCGCTCGTAGTCCAACCGCATCAGCGCCCGGCGCACGAACTCGTAGACAGACTCCCGGTCCGCCCCCGCAAAAGCCCGCCCCCGTGAAAGCTTGTGCTCGCGAAAGCGGGTACGGGGGTCCACCGCCTCGCTGCCCTCGACGAAGGCACGCACCTGGTCCAGCGTCCGGACCCGTTCGGTCTGTAGCGTCACGATCATCCTCCGATGATCCCGGACCCCGCGCTACAGGCTCACTTCTCGTTGGAGTCACACCCTCCCTTCAGGCTCATCTCTCGTTGGACAAGACTCCCGATGGCGCCTGGCCGTCCGGTGGCGCTATGATCGCGACCGGCCACCGGGTTCCGGCGGCCACAAAGGCTGTGAAGGGGAGGAGTAGCCGGATCGGCGCGGGTTCGAGCGAGCGGAGGATGGTGAAAGCTCCGCGCCGCGCCCCCGGTGAAGATCGCCCCGGAGCCGCCGACCGAACGGGTGTCCGGTCCGATGCGCTCGCTGGCCTGTGCGCTCGCAGCCCGCCCCCGCGGCAGCGGGGCGCGCTTCGACCCGAAGATCGTTCCGGACGTTCCCAGTAGGCTCGGCCGGCCGGCCCCCGTCACCGGGCCGGGTCATCGCGCCCCTGCCCCCGCTTCCGCGGGGACATGTTTTTGCGGAGGCGTGCGGTGACCGCACGAGACCCGTGCCGCGAGGCGCGGGCGAAACCGGGTGGTACCGCGACCTCGCCCGCTTGTGAAGCGGTCGAACCATCGCCCCGGGAGTCAATGGAGAGCGGGCCCCGAGCAAGGGCGCGTCCTGCATTGGGTCTCGGGGCGTTGTCGTTTTCAGGGAGCAATGACGATGGGACGAGCGACGGGATTCGAAGACGTACCCAGCCGCTACGACGGCGTGGCGCTGGAGGAGCAGGTGCTCGCCCTGTGGCGCGAGCACGACGTGTTCAACGAGGCGCAGCGCCGCAGCGAAGGCCGGCCCCTGTACTGCTGGAACGAGGGGCCGCCCACCGCGAACGGGCGGCCGGGGATCCACCACGTCCTCGCCCGCACCTTCAAGGACGTCTTCCCCCGCTTCAAGCACATGCAGGGCTACCACTGCCCCCGCAAGGCGGGCTGGGACACCCACGGCCTGCCGGTCGAGCACGAGATCGAGAAGGAGCTGGGGATCTTCGACAAGGCCGAGATCGAGCGCCGGGTGGGGGTGGCGGAGTTCACCCGCCGCTGCCGCGAATCGGTCATGCGCTACATCGGCGACTGGGAGAAGATGACCGAGCGCATGGGCTTCTGGGTGAACATGCGCGACGCCTACTACACCCTCGACAACGCCTACATCGAGTCGGTGTGGTGGCTGCTCCGGCAGATCTGGGACAAGGGCCTCATCTACCAGGGCTACAAGGTCGTGCCCTACGACCCGCGCATCGGCGCGACGCTCTCCTCGCACGAGGTCGCGCTCGGCTACAAGGAGGTCGAGGACCCGTCGATCCACGTGCGCTTCCCGGTCGAGGGCGAAGAGCGCACGTCGTTCCTGGTGTGGACCACCACGCCGTGGACCCTGCCGTCGAACCTTGCACTCGCGGTGCATCCGGAGGTCGACTACGTCTACGCGCGCGTGAAGGGTGACGGAGAGGAGGGCGAGACCCTGATCCTCGCCGAGGCCCTGGCCGGCTCCGCGCTGCGCGAAGACGGATACACCGTCGAGAAGCGGGTGAAGGGCGCCGACCTGGAGGGGATGCGCTACGTCCGCCTGTTCGACCACCTTCCGGCCGAGGGGCCGATCTGCCGGGTATGGGCGGCCGACTTCGTGACCGTGGAGGACGGCACCGGCATCGTGCACTGCGCGCCGGCCTACGGCGAGGACGACATCCGGCTCTGCCGGGCGAAGGGCCTGCCGGTGGTGCATGGGGTGGGACTGGACGGCTGCTTCGTGCCCGAGGTCGAGCCGGTGGCGGGGAAGTTCTTCAAGGACGCGGACCCCATCCTGATCGCCCTGCTCGAAGAGCGCGAGCTCATGTACCGCTCCGAGCGCTACCGGCACAACTATCCGCACGGATGGCGCACCGGCGACCCCCTCATCTACTACGCGAAACATGCCTGGTACATCGAGACGAGCCGGTTCCGCGACCGCATGGTGGCGCTGAACCGCACCATCAACTGGGTGCCGGAGACGATCCGGGACGGGCGCTTCGGGAACTGGCTCGCGAACAACGTCGATTGGGCGCTCTCGCGGGAGCGTTTCTGGGGCACGCCGCTGCCGGTATGGACCGACGGCGAGGGCGGCTTCAGGTGCATCGGATCGGTGGCGGAGCTCGAATCGCTGTGCGGGCGGAGCCTGCGCGACGTCGATCTCCACCGTCCCGCCGTGGACGAGATCACCTTCATCCATCCGGACACCGGGCGCACCTGGCGGCGCGTGCCGGAGGTCATCGACTGCTGGTTCGACTCCGGGGCGATGTCCTACGCGCAGTTCCACTACCCCTTCGAGAACCGGGAGCGGTTCGAGAGCCGGTTCCCCGCCGACTACATCTGCGAGGCCATCGACCAGACCCGCGGCTGGTTCTACTCGCTGCACGCGATCGCCGCCCTGGTGTCGGACAGCGCGGCGTACCGGAACTGCGTCTGCCTCGCCCACATCGTGGACAAGGACGGGCGGAAGATGTCGAAGTCGCAGGGCAACATCGTCGACCCCTACGACGTCTTCGACCATGTGGGCGCGGACCCCCTGCGCTGGTACCTGGCGTGCCGGATCGCGCCGGAGGTGCAGAAGCGCATCTCCGTCGATTTCGTGCGCGAGGTCGCCTCGGGGTTCATCAACACCTGGTGGAACACCTACGCCTTCTTCGTCATGTACGCGAAGCTCGACAAGGTCAACCTCGGCCTCGCCATCCGCGCCGCCAGCCCCGGCCGCGCGCGGGAGCGCCTGAGACGGGAGTTGGGCGCGAATCACGACGCGGTCGATCCCGGCCGCGACGTCCCCCTCGCCGAGCGCCCCGAGATCGACCGCTGGGCGCTGGCCCTGCTGCACCGCACGGTGGTGGAAGTGACGGAGGCGCTGGAGGGGTACGACGTGCTCGCGGCGGGGAAGGCGATCGAATCCTTCGTCGACCAGCTCAGCAACTGGTACGTGCGGCGCAACCGCCGGCGGTTCTGGAAGGCGGCGGCCGGGCGGGACAAGCAGGCCGCCTACCTCACCCTCTACGAATGCCTGCATACCGCGAACCGGCTGATGGCGCCGATCATGCCGTTCATCAGCGAGGCGGTGCACCAGAACCTCGTGCGGGGGGTGGACGCGACGGCCTGCCTGAGCGTGCACATGAGCGACTGGCCGGTGCCGGACCCGGAGGCGCGCGACGACGCCCTGCTCGCCGAGATCGACGCGGTGCAGCGGGTGGTGGGGCTCGGCCGGGCGGCGCGCAACCGGAGCGGGGTGCGGGTGCGCCAGCCGCTGTCCCGCCTGCTGGTGCGGACGCCCGGCGAGGGTGAGGTCGCCGCGCTCGCGCGCTTTGATGCGCAGATCCTCGAAGAGCTGAACGTGAAGGCGCTGGAGATGCTCGCGCCCGACGCCGAGCTGGTGGGCTACCGGATCAAGCCGAACCTGCCCCGCCTCGGCAAGCGCTACGGCAAGCGGATTCCCGCGATCCGTGCCGCCCTCGCGAATGCGGATGCCGGCGCGGTGGCGGCGGCGGTGGCGGCCGGGCGGACGTTCACGGTCGACGTCGCGCTTCCCGGCGGGGGACGGTCCGGCGGCGCCGGCGAGGTCGTCTCCGGTACGGGATCGTCCACCGAGGCCGCCGGCGGGGAAATCTTCCGAGGTGGAAGGCCGTCCGGGGATGCCGCCGGAAGCGAGGTCGTCTCCGGCGGGGAGTCGTCCGACGAAGCCGCCGGTAGCGAGGCCGTCTCCGGCGGGGAGTCGTCCGACGAAGCCGCCGGTAGCGAGGCCGTCTCCGGCGCGGGATCATCGTCCGCCGGAGTCGCCGGCAGCGAGGCCCTCACCTTCGAGCCGGAGGACGTGCTCGTGGAGACGACTTCGGCCGAGGGCTATGCGTGCGCGGAGGAGGGCGGCTGGCTCGTGGGCCTGGACACGGCGCTGACCGAAGCGCTCGAACGCGAGGGTCTGGCCCGGGAGCTGGTGCGCACCGTGCAGGAGGCGCGCAAGCAGGCGGGGCTGGAGGTCTCGGACCGCATCACGCTGCGCATCGACGGGTCGGCGGAGGTCGCGGCGGCACTCGACGCGCATCGCGACTACATAATGGAGGAGACGCTGGCCACCGGCTGGGGCGGGGCGGACTGGGCGCCCGGGTACTCGGTCGAGCACACCCTCGGCGCCGAACGGTGGACGATCGGGCTCGCGCGGGTGGCCGGACGGTGAATGCTGTGACGACTCCGCGCGGCGAATCCGGCGCCGATGGGTCCGAGCGGCAATTCCCGCCAAGCGCGAGAATGTCCGAAGATCCGTCATGATCAGGCACTCCGGTCATCGGAAATCGCTCGATGTCGCATCGGGACATCGCATATCGGGACGTTAGCGGGAACTGCCGGGTTCCGAGAGGGCGGGATGCCGGCAGGCGCCGTCCTCGTCCGCGACGGCTTCGAGATCGGCGCAGAGGGGCGGGCACCGATCCCGCCGCCGGCGTCTGGCTACGTGGCGACCGTGGAGCAATGAATTCCCGCCGAGAGATTTTGACGAAATGGAAATCGGTTTCTGTTTCGCACGGACCGGCGTACCAGGGGGCGGTTGCCTGGGCAGGTGCTGAAAGAGCCACTCGCCGCTGCTGGAGTTCTTGCGCGCGCGGCGGCGGTGTTCCGGCCCGGGCGCCGATCCCGTCGACGGTGCCCGGCGACGGAGTGACCGTGGAGCGATTGATTCCTGCTGAACAATCCATGCAAAATAGAAATTGATTTCTGTTTTGCATGGATTCCAGGGTGCTGCCACGAAACATCACGCCGGTCCTGCACCGCCGACTCGGCGAGTACCCGGCCATCGCCCTGATCGGCCCCCGCCAGTGCGGCAAGACCACACTGGCGCGTTCGCTGGGTGGGCGGTACTACGATCTGGAGCAGGAGCCTGATCGGCTCCGCCTCGACCTCGAATGGGATTCGGTGGTTCGGAGCGGGGAGCTGGTCGTTCTCGACGAAGCTCAGGCCTGGCCGGAGGTCTTTCCCCGGTTGCGCGGCGCCGTGGACACGGACCGCTCCCGCAACGGCAGATTCCTGCTCCTGGGCTCGGTGTCTCCGTCGCTGATGCGGCAGGTGTTCGAGTCACTGGCGGGGCGGCTGTCCTTGATCGAGCTGACGCCCCTGGCGGTCTCGGAGCTCGTCACCGATGCACAGCGGCGGCGGCGCTGGTTGCACGGCGGCTACCCGGACGGCGGCGTCCTCCGGGGGCGTGGGTTCCCCGTCTGGCAAATCGACTACCTGACCCTCCTGGCCCAACGCGATCTGCCGAGCTGGGGGCTGCCGGCCCCGCACCGCACCACCGAACGCCTGCTGCACATGCTCGCCGCCGTCCACGGCCAGGAGTGGAACGCCACGCAGATCGGCAAGAGCCTTGCGCTCTCCTACCACACCGTGAACGGCTACCTGGACTATCTGGAAGGCGCCTTCCTCGTGCGCCGCCTGGACGCCTACCACGCCAACGTCCGCAAGCGTCTGGTGAAGCGCCCGAAGGTCTACTGGCGCGACAGCGGGCTGTTGCACGCACTGTTGAACGCCGGTGACGAGAACACCCTGTTGCAACAGCCCTGGGTCGGTGCGAGCTGGGAGGGCTTCGTCATCGATCAGACCCTGACCGCACTGCAACACGCCGATCGCCGTTGGCGCGCCTGGCACCTGCGGGCCGCCGACCAGCGCGAGATCGACCTGTTGCTGGAGGTGGATACGGAGCTATGGGCGCTCGAAATCCAGCTCACCACGCAACCCCGCCGGGGCGACCTCGCCCGGCTGAACGCGAACGCCGATCTGGTCGGCGCCGACCGCCGCTTCCTGATCTGCCAGCGTAGCGACCGTATCGAGTCCGGGCCGCAGGTCGTCTGCGACCTCGGCGGGCTGATGGAATACATCGAGCGGTTGCCTTGATCCGGGGATCCATCCCTGAAATGCACCTTCCCGTACCTGATCCTGGCGCCTTCGGTGTCGCGAAGATCGTCGGCAAACAGGCTGTCCTTCGTTTCGATGGAGAAGTAGTCGTCATGGACGGCCTCGATGGACTCGTCGAGGTCCGCACCTTCAAAGTGGGTCCGGTAGTCCGGATGGCGGGCGAGGCGCCGATACTCCTCCTCGAACCTCTCCCGATGGCCTTCGAGAGGAACTACCAGGAAGCTGCATGAAACCCAAGCCCTTCACTGTCCACTGAATCGGGGCAACTCCGCCAGCGGCCAATGCCTGTCCCGCGGACGGTGCGCGTGCCGCCAGGGTCCGAGCCGGGCGGACCTGGGAGTCCGCTGCGCGAGCAGCCAGCCGCCGAAGATGTCGCCGTCCGAGCCGGGCGGACCTGGGAGTCCGTGCATCTGTTCAACGAAATCGTTGTCAACAAAACGGTTGACAACCGATTTGTTGACGTTATTGTGTTCAACGAATTTGTTGAACATGGAGGCGCCAACCATGAAATCGTCCACCGGACGCTGGGTGAGCGGCGACGACTTCTTCGATCGCGAGCCGGAGTTACAGGTGCTGGAGTCACGAGTCTGCGATGGTAACCACGTACTACTGAGCGGACAGCGACGCATGGGCAAGACCAGCGTCCTCCGGGAGCTTGGCCGGCGGCTCGAAGACCAGGGATGGGATTTCCTCTTCACCGATGTCGAGGGAGCGACCTGCCCGGAGGACGTGATCGCCGACATCGCAGAGGCCGCACACCCGATTCGCTCGATCTCGTCGCGCTTCGTCACCACGATGGGGCGCTGGATCAAGGAGAACGTCGAGGAGGTCGGGGCGGGGATCAGCGCACAGGAATTTCGCGTGAAGATCCGCGCCGGGCTGAACGCCGGAACTTGGCGGCGTCACGGTGAACGACTCATCCACGAATGCTCCGCGCACGACAAGCCGGTCCTCCTCGTCATCGACGAACTGCCCATATTCCTCAAGCGAATGCTCCGCGAGGACGGCGGCGAACGGCGGGTCGAAGAGTTCCTGAGCTGGCTCCGCGGTACGTTCCAGAGGCTCGAAGGCGGCTCCCCGGTGCTCATCGTATCCGGCAGCATCGGGCTCACCCCTCTGGTGCACCGGCTCGGCATACCCGATCGCATCAACCATCTCGATCCCTTCACGCTGAGACCCTGGAGCCTTGAAACCAGCGTCGAGTGCTTCGAACGTCTCGCCGAGAGTCACGGAATACCGATAGACGACGGCGTGGCAAACGCCGTATACGAAGCACTCGGTATCGGGATTCCTCACCACGTACAGTCCTTCTTCGCACGTCTTCGGGAGTCCGCCATGATGAAGAAGCGCGACCGCGTGACGATGGACGATGTCGCCGAAGTCTACCGCACCGAACTTCTGGGACCCTCGGGGCAGAACGACTTGGTGCACTACGCGACACGTCTCGAGGAGGGGCTTGACGATGAGACAAGCTACTCGATCGCCATGAAGATCCTGGCTGAGGCGGCTACCCAAGGGGTATTCACGGCCAACGCCCGCCGCTGCCTCGAAGGACTGTATACCGTCGTGATCGACGATTCTTCCCGCCGCATCACGGAGGCCCTCGACGTCCTGGTGCATGATGGCTATCTCGAAGCCGGACGTGATGGTCATCGTTTTCCGTCGCGGTTGTTGAAGGACTGGTGGTCTGCACGCTTCCGCGATCACCACACCCCCCTTGATAGTCACCTTCCGGATGAAAACTGAAGGCCGATGGAGCTTCCAATGAACGAATTGCTTGGGCCACGGAGACAAATCCGCAAGTTCAATCCGGGGACGTTTCAATCCGACGAAGAGTTGAGCAGGCAATTCGTGGTCAGGGAGCGCGAACTGGGCATCGTGCTCGAAGTGCTCCACGGAAACGTCGGTGCGCCGTCGTGCCAACACGTCCTGCTCGTGGCCCCTCGCGGGCGGGGAAAAACCATGCTGCTGGCGCGCGTTGCCGCGGAGTTGCGCACCAACCGGGAGTTCTCTGAACGGTTGCTGCCGGTCCGGTTCATGGAAGAAAGCCAGGAAATCTTCAATATGGGCGATTTCTGGCTCGAAACGCTGTTCCACCTCGCAAGGGAGATTGGCAAGAGCGATCCCGAAAGTGCGCAAGAGCTCAGGGATACACACGCCGATCTGGCGGCCCGGTGGCGCGGGAAGGAACTGGAGGGGCACGCTCGTGCTGCCGCCCTGGAAGCGACCGATCGGACGGGAAAGCAAATCGTCCTGATGATCGAAAACCTGCAAACGCTGTGCGGAGACGTGGACGCCGATTTCGGATGGAAGCTCCGCAAGACATTGCAGTCGGAACCCCGGATCATCCTGCTCGCTACCGCCACCAGTCGTTTCAAGGGACTGGATGACGCGAAAGAGCCTTTCTTCGAGCTGTTCCGAATCGTCCGCCTGGAGCCGCTGAATACCGAAGGGTGCCGACGTCTGTGGCAGATGGCCAGTGGCGACACCGTAAGCGAACGGGAGATCAGGCCGTTGGAGATTCTGACCGGCGGCAACCCCCGTCTCCTGGTCATCGTCGCAGGATTCGCACAGCACCGATCCCTGCGCCAGCTAATGGAAAATCTGGTCAGTCTGATCGACGATCATACCGAGTATTTTCGTTCGCACCTGGCAGGCTTCGCAAAGACTGAACGCCGCGTCTATCTCTCGGTGATCGACCTCTGGCAACCGTCGAGCACCGGCGAGATCGCGGCCCGTGCTCGCATGGACGTCCGATCCGTATCGACCCTGCTCGGGAGGTTGGTCAATCGAGGTGCGGTCATCGTGGAAGGAAGGGGCAAGAAGCGGCTGTATGCTGCCGCGGAACGCCTCTACAGCATCTACTACAAACTGCGGCGGGAACGTGACGAAGCGGCTGTCGTGCGGAATCTGATCTTGTTCCTGGTCGTATTCTATACCGATGATGAAATGACAGAAATGTTCGTCAATCTGAATTCGGAAGCGATGCAATTATCAACTATTCGCGAAGGAATCGAGCGAGCAGTCACCGAAATCCCAAAAATCGGCAAATTCTTCCCCAATATGGTGCAGCCATATCCAGGGAGATCCAAGCAGACCACGATCCACGACGAGGTAGCCAAGCGTTTCGGAGACAGTGACGCCCCGGAGCTTCGGGAGAAGTTGGCAATAGAACTGATCACGAAAGGACGGCTTGGTGAGGCCGATGCCGCGATTGTGCTCTTCGACGAGGTAATCGAGCGTTTCGGAAACAGTGACACCCCGGAGCTTCAGGAGCAGGTGGCCACAGCACTGATCAACAAGGGTGTGATGCGGGGGCAACTTGGGGACGCCGAAGCGGAGATCGCGGTCTACGACGAGGTAGTCGAGCGCTTCGGAGACAGTGACGCGCCGGAGCTTCAGGA
Source organism: uncultured Gammaproteobacteria bacterium (assembly GCA_958295465.1). GTDB lineage: Bacteria > Pseudomonadota > Gammaproteobacteria > HK1 > HK1 > HK1. The sequence goes on along the minus strand of OY282353.1, from coordinate 2,187,125 downwards.
GCAGGTGGCCACAGCACTGGTCATCAAGGGCTTGACGCGGGAACAACTTGGGGAGGCCGATGCAGCGATTGCGGTCTACGACGAGGTAGTCGAGCGCTTCGGAGACAGTGACGCGCCGGAGCTTCAGGAACAGGTGGCCAAAGCACTGTTCAACAAGGGTGTGACGCGGGGGAAACTCGGGGAGATCGATGCAGCGATTGCGGTCTACGACGAGGTAGTCGAGCGCTTCGGAGACAGTGACGCGCCGGAGCTTCAGGAGCAGGTGGCCAAAGCACTGGTCAACAAGGGCTTGACGCGGGGGAAACTTGGGGAGGCCGATGCAGCGATTGCGGTCTACGACGAGGTAGTCGAGCGCTTCGGAGACAGTGACGCGCCGGAGCTTCAGGAGCGGGTGGCCACAGCACTGGTCATCAAGGGCTTGACGCGGGGACAACTCGGGGAGGCCGATGCAGCGATTGCGGTCTACGACGAGGTAGTCGAGCGCTTCGGAGACAGTGACACCCCGGAGCTTCAGGAGCAGGTGGCCACAGCACTGATCAACAAGGGTGTGATGCGGGGGCAACTTGGGGACGCCGAAGCGGAGATCGCGGTCTACGACGAGGTAGTCGAGCGCTTCGGAGACAGTGACGTGCCGGAGCTTCAGGAGCGGGTGGCCAAAGCACTGTTCAACAAGGGTGTGACGTGGGGACAACTCGGGGAGGCCGAAGCGGAGATCGCGGTCTACGACGAGGTAGTCGAGCGCTTCGGAGACAGTGACGTGCCGGAGCTTCAGGAGCGGGTGGCTATGGCACTGGTCAACAAGGGTGTGATGCGGGGGCAACTCGGAGAGACCGAAGCGGAGATCGCGGTCTACGACGAGGTAGTCGAGCGCTTCGGAGACAGTGACGCGCCGGAGCTTCAGGAGCGGGTGGCCATAGCATTGGTCAACAAGGGTGTGACGCGGGGACAACTCGGGGAGGCCGAAGCGGAGATCGCGCTCTACGACGAGGTAGTCGAGCGCTTCGGAGACAGTGACGCGCCGGAGCTTCAGGAGCAGGTGGCCAAAGCACTGGTCAACAAGGGTGTGACGCGGGGGAAACTTGGGGAGATCGATGCAGCGATTGCGCTCTACGACGAGGTAGTCGAGCGCTTCGGAGACAGTGACGCGCCGGAGCTTCAGGAGCGGGTGGCCAAAGCACTGGTCAACAAGGGCTTGACGCGGGGGAAACTTGGGGAGGCCGATGCAGCGATTGCGGTCTACGACGAGGTAGTCGAGCGCTTCGGAGACAGTGACGCGCTGGAGCTTCAGGAGCAGGTGGCCAAAGCACTGTTCAACAAGGGTGTGACGCGGGGACAACTCGGGGAGGCCGAAGCGGAGATCGCGGTCTACGACGAGGTAGTCGAGCGCTTCGGAGACAGTGACGCGCCGGAGCTTCAGGAGCGGGTGGCCATGGCACTGGTCAACAAGGGTGTGATGCGGGGGCAACTCGGAGAGACCGAAGCGGAGATCGCGGTCTACGACGAGGTAGTCGAGCGCTTCGGAGACAGTGACGCGCCGGAGCTTCAGGAGCGGGTGGCCAAAGCACTGTTCAACAAGGGTGTGATGCGGGGACAACTCGGAGAGACCGAAGCGGAGATCGCGGTCTACGACGAGGTAGTCGAGCGCTTCGGAGACAGTGACGTGCCGGAGCTTCAGGAGCAGGTGGCCACAGCACTGTTCAACAAGGGTGTGACGCGGGGACAACTCGGGGAGGCCGAAGCGGAGATCGCGGTCTACGACGAGGTAGTCGAGCGCTTCGGAGACAGTGACGTGCCGGAGCTTCAGGAGCAGGTGGCCATAGCATTGGTCAACAAGGGTGTGACGCGGGGGCAACTCGGGGAGGCCGAAGCGGAGATCGCGGTCTACGACGAGGTAGTCGAGCGCTTCGGAGACAGTGACGCGCCGGAGCTTCAGGAGCAGGTGGCCAAAGCACTGGTCAACAAGGGCTTGACGCGGGGACAACTCGGGGAGGCCGATGCAGCGATTGCGGTCTACGACGAGGTAGTCGAGCGCTTCGGAGACAGTGACGCGCCGGAGCTTCAGGAGCAGGTGGCCAAAGCACTGGTCAACAAGGGCTTGACGCGGGGACAACTCGGGGAGGCCGATGCAGCGATTGCGGTCTACGACGAGGTAGTCGAGCGCTTCGGAGACAGTGACGCGCCGGAGCTTCAGGAGCGGGTGGCCACAGCACTGGTCATCAAGGGCTTGACGCGGGAACAACTTGGGGAGGCCGATGCAGCGATTGCGGTCTACGACGAGGTAGTCGAGCGCTTCGGAGACAGTGACGCGCCGGAGCTTCAGGAGCAGGTGGCCAAGGCACTGGTCAACAAGGGTGTGACGCGGGGACAACTCGGGGAGGCCGAAGCGGAGATCGCGGTCTACGACGAGGTAGTCGAGCGCTTCGGAGACAGCGACGTGCCGGAGCTTCAGGAGCGGGTGGCCATGGCATTGGTCAACAAGGGTGTGACGCGGGGGAAACTTGGGGAGGCCGATGCAGCGATTGCGGTCTACGACGAGGTAGTCGAGCGCTTCGGAGACAGTGACGCGCCGGAGCTTCAGGAGCGGGTGGCCACAGCACTGGTCAACAAGGGTGTGACGCGGGGACAACTCGGGGAGGCCGATGCCGCGATTGTGCTCTTCGACGAGGTAATCGAGCGTTTCGGAAACAGTGACACCCCGGAGCTTCAGGAGCAGGTGGCCACAGCACTGTTCAACAAGGGTGTGACGCGGGGGAAACTTGGGGAGGCCGATGCAGCGATTGCGGTCTACGACGAGGTAGTCGAGCGCTTCGGAGACAGTGACGCGCCGGAGCTTCAGGAGCAGGTGGCCACAGCACTGTTCAACAAAGGTGTGACGCGGGGACAACTCGGGGAGGCCGATGCAGCGATTGCGGTCTACGACGAGGTAGTCGAGCGCTTCGGAGACAGTGACGCGCCGGAGCTTCAGGAGTGGGTGGCCAAAGCACTGGTCATCAAGGGTGTGACGCGGGGACAACTCGGGGAGGCCGATGCAGCGATTGCGGTCTACGACGAGGTAGTCGAGCGCTTCGGAGACAGTGACGCGCCGGAGCTTCAGGAGTGGGTGGCCAAAGCACTGACTAACAAAGGCAAGGTACAAGTCGATCTCCATTATATGGAAGAAGCGCTGAATACAAGCGAAGTACTTGAACGAAAATACAGTGCATTGACCGACGACAATGCAATCACGTTCGAATGGAGAGCGAAATGGATAAAGATGAAAGTGTTTCTTGCTCAAGGGAAACATTCGGATTCCAGGGAAACGTTCCGCTCAATTTACGCTGCATTCGTTCCTGGAAACAAAGCCATGGTGCGCCAGATGCTGGGCTTGACTGCAGTTGGCGCATTGGAACGTGATCTGATCGATATCCTGTCGAGTGACAGGAAGAAATCCAATGCGCTGGAACCATTAATCGTCGCACTGCGCCAGCGCATCGGCGAGACGGTTCGCGCGCCGATTGAAGTGCTTGAGATCGCCCAGGACATCCGCCAGCGAATCGAGGAGGTGGAGAGATCCAGAGGCACAACAACTACCGGCAGGACGAAGTAATGCCAATGTTCAGCCGGATATCTGTTATGCGCTTCGACGGTTCGTCCCGCGCTACGGAGCGTCCTGCGGACGTCGACGTCTCGCCCGTCTTGCCTGGTGGCGGGCTTCCGGCCTGCTTGCAGCGGGACGCCCGCCACCGGATAGGACGCAGTCCCTCATATTCATCACCACTCACCCTTGTCCGGTCAGCCGGGCCAGGATGACTCTTTTCCGATATGGACACATGGTTGCGGGGCCTCGCCCCCTTTCTCGCCGTCTGATCTCTACGTCGCGCCATTGGTTCGAGCTTCCTTCAGCTTCGCCAAGTCCCGCCGGATATCCTCGGCGACTTCCTCTACTTCCCGCGCCACCCGGGGCTGAAGTCCCATTTCCCGTTCCAGTGCCGTCGTGAGCGGTAACAGAAGATCCGCCGCCGACGATGCCCGGATCAGCTCTCGCATCCGCGCCGATCCGATCTCGATGCTGAACGCCATCAGGGCGCCCAGTATCCTCTCCAAGAACAGAGCGCTGAGCCCCGGAAGGGCTGCGAGGATGGCCGTAATGTCCTGCTCGCAGGCGGATGGATCGCCACTTGCCAAAATAGCCTCCGCCCGGATCAGGTGGCCCCACCATCGGTTCTGCGGCGGACTTGCAAGATGCTGATCAAGTGCTCGATCAACCGTCTCGATAGCTGAGTCGTACCTCTGACTCGCCAGTTCCAGATCTGCCTTGTTCAGGAGCGCGATTTCAGTCCACATGCGAAGTATGGGGTATTCGCTTTCCCCGAAGCGACGCACCACATCATCGCAGGCGGTCAGTGCTTCCTCTGACCGGTCGAGCGTGCCAAGTGCCACTCCCTTATTGACGAGAGCCTTCGCGACCCCCTCAAGAAGGGCCGGCGTCTCGCTCTCGCCAAAGCGGCGCAATACTTCGTCGCAGGCGGTCAGTGCTTCCTCTGGCCGGTTCAGCCCGCCAAGTGTCGCTCCCTTATTGAAGAGAGCCTTCGCGACCGCTTCAAGAAGGGCTGGCGTCTCGCTCTCACCGAAGCGGCGCAATACTTCGTCGTAGGCGGTCAGTGCTTCCTCTGGCCGGTTCAGCCCGCCAAGTGTCGCTCCCTTATTGAAGAGAGCCTTCGCGACCGCTTCAAGAAGGGCCGGCGTCTCGCTCTCACCGAAGCGGTGCAATACTTCGTCGTAGGCGGTCAGTGCTTCCTCTGGCCGGTTCAGCCTGTCAAGTATCCCCCCCTTGTTGAAGAGAGCCTTCGCCGCCGGCTCAAGAAGGGCTGGCGTCTCGCTTTCACCGAAGCGGCGCAATACTTCGTCGTATGCGGTCAGTGCATCCTCTGGCCGATCGAGTGTGTCAAGAGCCATCCCCTTGTTGACGAGAGCCCTCGCGACCGGCTCAAGAAGGGTCGGCGTCTCACTCTCGCCGAATCGGCGCAATACTTCGTCACAGGCGGTCAGTGCATCCTCTGACCGGTCGAGCATGCCGAGTGTCGCTCCTTTGTTGACGAGGGCCATCGCGACAAGCTCACGAAGGGCCGGAGTCTCGCTCTCACCGAAGCGGCGCACTACTTCGTCGCAGGCGGTCAATTCATCCTCTGGCCGGTCGAGCGCGCCGAGTGTCACCCCCTTGTTGAAGAGAGCCATCGCGACAAGCTCACGAAGGGCCGGAGTCTCGCTCTCGCCGAATCGGTGCACCAGCTCGTGGAAGGTGGCTAACGCATTCTCAACCCGATTCTGGTCCCCCAGCGCGACCGCTTTACCGAAAAGTGCCCTTGCCGCTATCACCTCCGGGGGAGCGTCTGTAGCACCGTGAAGTCGAGCGGCCGAGCGATGATCCTGTTCGACCCCCATCGCCTCCGTTCCCGCCTCATCTGTGGGCGCCGAAATCCGATAGGGAACTTTTGCGAAATTCGCGGGAGCCATCGCGCGCAACTCTTCTCGATACCCCGCCAGAGTCGGCAGTTCCATCAGTTGCGCGAATGCTGACTGATGCAGCGATCGCATCTCTGGATCGAACCCCTGCGCTTCGCGGGCGATCCGGGTGCCGATGTCCTTCAATTCATCCGGCGAGTAGTACGACGCCATGAATCGAATGAGGGCTTCGATCAGGCGATCCGGTCCGCGGTTGCGGCGCAGCAGGTAGTAGATGTTGTACAGGCGCTCGCTCAGGTAGTACTGCTTGCGCCGGACCGTGCCGCCCGCGACCTGGACGGCGCCGCGCTCGACGAGGCGGGTGAGCTGGGCGCTGCATTTGCTCGTTTCGAGCCGCGCCCGGTCCGCGACCTCCTTCGTGAACGCCGGCTTCCACAGGTCGGCGAGCGCGAGATAGACCCGCCGCTCCTGGGCCGGGAGCGATTCGAGGTGACCCTTGAAGTACTCCGTGTGGTCATCGACCAGATCAAGCAGGTCGGCCATGAGTTCGCGAAAGGACAGCCCCGCGCCGAATCGGGCCACGATCGCGAGCAGGCGCGGGCTGCCGCCGGTGAGGATTTCCAGTGAGCGGATCGTCTCGGGAGGGTGGCGCTGGCCGGACACCGCCTCCCACAGAACGGCGCATTCCTTCGTGTCGAGAGGGCGCAGGGTGAGCGTCCGGAACAGGTCGTACAGGGCATGGTCGGGGCGGTCGATTGCGTCGAAGCGGCTGGTCGCGCTCGCGAGCAGGACGATCCGCGCTTCGGTCTGGAGGGTCTTCCGCAGCCGCCATCCCGCTTCCCTGGAGTCCGCCATGTCCCTGAACATCATGTTCAGGTTCTCGACCATCAGCACCAGCCGCCTGCCCTCCCGGTCCGAGAAGTCCAACAGAGCGGCGAGGCAACGCTCGCCAAGCGTCCGGTCGTCGCGGAGGGCGCGCAGATCCTCGACGGTCAGGTGCATGTCGGGGCCGTCCTCCCGCTGCGGCGCCTGGTCGGCGAGACGGGACAGGCATTCCAGCCAGAACTCCCCGGCGGTGGCGACCTCGTAGCTCTCCTCCGCGAAGACGACGGGGAAGAAGGCGAACGACAGCCCGGCATCCCGGCGCACCTCGGCCGCGACCCGCAGGAGCAGGCTCGTCTTCCCGCTGCCGCGCGGGCCGATCACGATCTGGTGCGGGTTCGAGCTTCCGGTGCACTCGCGCAGCATCTCGACGATCGATTCGAACTCGCTCGTCCGCACGCAGAACGACGCCACCAGCTCGTCGTCGGTGAGGAACCCCGGGTTGTACTTCCGAGGGGGAGGAGCGGTCACGGCCATCGCCGGGTGCTCCGGTCGGGTCCGGCGCCGAGCGATGCGGACGAAGCGCCGGACCGGCCGTATCGGACCCGCCACCAGTCTTCAAGCAGGCCGGAGACGAAGCGGTAGCCGTCGCCCTGCCTCGCCAGATACCCGTCGTGCTCCAGCACGTGGAGCACGTCCTCGATCGGGAGCGGATCGATCCCGGCCCCGGCTCCGGCCTCGGCAGCGAGAGACTCGCGATGCCGGCCGATGGCATCGCCGCGTAGCCGGCCATCGTTGACCGCGGCCTCGGTCAACATCTCAAGCGCGGCCCGATACCCCTCGTCCCCCAGGACCATCCTCAGCCGGCCCTCGTAGTGCACCAGGTCCATCTGTCCCCGGATCCCCAGCATCTCGTTGTCGTACACGCGCTCCACGTCTTCGAGCGAGGCGCTGTGCCGGCCGGCCCGGCGCAGGTCTTCGTGAAGGGTGTCGAAGAAGCGTTGCACGTGGTGGGGAATCTGGCACCGCAGCCGCCGGCACATGTCCTGGCGGACGGCTTCGGGGAGGTCGAGGCGGTAGGTCTCCCCCAGGGCGCCGAGGCAGGCCATCGCGGTCTCCCTGTCCCAGGGCTTCAGATCGATGGGGGAGAAGATGTTGGCGTGGGCGCTGAGTCCGGCCTGTTGCAGGATGGGTTCGAGGCTCACGCTGCCGGAGAGGATCATGCAGACCCGGCCCCGATGCATCTGGCCGTTCTTGCGAAGCCAGCTCAGGAACTCGTCCGCCGTCCGCCTGCGCTCCGGCGTAATCCCGTAGTCGCGCCCCTCGCCGTAGTCGTCCCCCTTGAGCAGCCGGTTGACGAGGATCGGCAGCTCGTCGATCGCGAGCACCACCGGCCGCCCGTTCTCCGCCAGAGCCGCGAAGACCTCATCGCCCTTGTGCCGCCAGTTGCCGGCGTCGACCCCGGCGCGAAGCTTCACCCGCAGATCCGCGTCGGCCAGTTGAGGGACCCGGCCGCCGACCTTGACCTCGACCTCCGCCGGAAGGACGTTGGCGAACAGAGACTTGATCTGGCCCCAAGCGCCTTGCGCCGACCTCGACTGGAACCCGATCTCGGCGATGGCGTCCGCCGGAGTGGAGGCGCCCTCCAGATCGACGAAGATCGTCTCGAAGCGCCCCTCGACCTTCAGCCGGCGCAGCAGCTCCCGCACCAAGCTCGTCTTCCCCATCCGCCGCTGCGCGGTCAGCAGGGTATGGGTTCCATCGTGGACGCGCTCGGTGAGCGCTTCGAGCTCGGTCTTTCGGTCGAAGAAGCGATCCTCCCCCTCGACCCAGTTCCCTCCGGCTTTCCTGAGCGTCATGGTCATGTTCCCAACGAATTCGTTGCAAACGATATTGTTGGGAAAATCGGTGTGCTGTCAACCCTCTCTCGGGAAGTCGTTGGGGGTGGCGCCGGCCGGGCGGCCAAGGCGCACCGTTACCGACTCGGGATCACCGGGCTGGCGGGGCGGGGACGGGGCGGGCAGGTCCACTCGCCTTGAGGGTCAGGATGATTTCACGCTGCGGAATGCATTGCGCACGCGGCTCGGCCGGCTCGTCGAACGCCTCCTCGCTGTCCTGCGCCAGTTGCTCTTTGGAGGCGTCGCCGGGGGCCAGAAAACCCATCAGGTACCAGCGCGACGGCGCCTGCGGCAGGCGTTCGTGCTGCAACGCCGCATCCCCGGGTCGCGGGCCGACGAGGTCGATCCGCAAGGCATCGCACAGGTAGCGGCGCACGGAGACGCTGTCGGACGGGGGTTCGCAGAGAGATTGGTCATGGGTGTGCGGGGCAATTTCTTTCGATGGACGGAGACCACGCCGGCGCGAACAACGGAGGTTTCCTTGAACCGCATGTGAGGCGGATCCTATGATATCCAGGGCTGTCAGGATATCCAGGAGAGAATCATGCAGGTCTCGAAGTGGGGCAACAGCTTGGCGGTCCGATTGCCCAAGACGTTGGTCGAGGACCTTGGCTTGAAACCCGGCGACGAGGTGGAGGTCGTCTCCGCCACGCCGAAGCGCATCGCCATCGCGCAGGACGATCGTCGGATGCTGGCGGTCGAACGGATGCGCGCTCGCGCCTGGTCGTTGCCGGAGGGTTATGCGTTCGACCGCGACGAAGCCAACGGCCGGTGACCGCGTTCCTTGACACCAACGTCCTGATCTACGCTCAAGGGGGTGGGCGGAAAAGCGAGGTCGCGCGGCAAGCGATCCTGGCCGGCGGCGTGATCAGCGTGCAGGTTCTGAATGAGTTCGCCGCCGTCCTTCGCCGGAAGTTCCGCTTCGAGTGGGACGTTATCGCTGAGGCCATCGCCGATGCGCGCATTGCGCTCGACCCAGTTCGCCCGATCGATGTGGCGATCCACACGGAGGCCCTCGCCCTCGCCCGCTCTCACGGCTTCAGCTTCTACGACTCCCTGATCGTCTCCTCCGCGCTCGAAGCCGGGTGCGACACCCTGTTGACGGAGGATCTCCAGACCGGTCGGCGCATTGCCGGCCTGACCATCGTCGATCCGTTCGCTTGAGAAGGTCGCGGTGGTGGACGGCCCCCGGGATCAGCCGGAGCCGATGCCCGCGAACAGATCGTCGAGGTTTCTTGCCACCTCGTACCGGGCGGCCGGCTCCGCCACTCCGAGGGCGTCGAAATGCGCCTTCCCGCACTTGATCCTGGCGCCTTCGGCGCCGCGAAGATCGCCGGCAAACAGGCTGCCCTTCGTCTCGACCACGAGGTACAGCCGTTCGCCCTCCCCGGAGTCGATCAGGACGGCCCAGTCCGGGTTGTAGCTGCCGAGGGGCGTCGGCACCGTGAACCAGCCGGGCAGCTTGGCGTACACCCTGACGGCGGGGTTCTTCTCGAGCTGCTCCGCGAAGGCGGCCTCGATGCCGGAGTCGAAGACCACCTGCTCGTAGACCGACTTCTTCGTCTCCGAGAGCATGTTCTTCAGGTAGCCGGTCAGCTCCTCGCTCTCGAAGAGCTCCTGTGCGTAATGGTCGTCGTCTCCCAGGCGCTGGTACTTGATGCCGTCCACCAGGGCGGAACGCTTGCAACGGTTGATCGCCTCGGCGGCCAGCTCGATGAACCGCTGCGGATTGCGCTTGAAGTCGTCGAGGCGTTCGCTCTCGCAGAGGATGCGCTGAATGCTCCGCCGCGTGAGCTGCGTCCGATCCTGAAGCTCGGTCAGCACGTCGGGCAGCTCGACGGCGGCCTCGTCCAGCAGCGTGGTTGCCGCTCCGGCGGTTTCGGTCGCCTCCACGCCGGACCGGCCGATGGCGAGATCGGCCTTGCGCCACTGGAGCCGGAGCCTCGATATCGCCGGAGCCTCCCGGAGCGCCCGGGTGCATTGCGCGAGCAGGTCTTCGTTGTCGAACGCCACGCGGTAGGTGGTCTTGTGCTTGATCCGGTCCCAGAGGGCCTTGAACTCGGGGCTGTGCAGGATCGCCCGGCGAGGGCGGACGGAACGGCGCTCGTCCGCGTCCCTGATCTCCAGGCGTCCGGCGAGCCGGCGCAGCTCCCTGACGATATGCTCGCGACGAGCCGAGAACTCGTCGGGCACGCTGAAGGTCTCATCCGCGAGTGCCTTTCGGAGGAACTCCCGTATCCGTCCCGTCCCGTCGATATGGCCTTCCGCCTTCAGATGCTCCCATAGAGTCTTCGATGCCTCGATGCCGAGCGTCGTGATCCTTCCGTCATCGCCGATGACCGGAATGGCCGCGAACTGATGCACTTCCACGACGCCGAAGCGAACCCCCGTGTCGTTCTCGATCTCCTGCTGAAGGTTGTCCGCGAATTCCTCGTAGCTTTCCGTCGCGACGACGGTGAGGGTGTTGACGTCGAAGCCCCGCAGGCGTTCGCCTTCCTGGTTGACGCACAGGCGCAGGCCCCGCCCGATCGTCTGCCGTCTCTCGCGCTCGGTCCGGATGTCGCGGAGGGTGCAGATCTGGAAGACGTTGGGGTTGTCCCAGCCCTCGCGCAATGCCGAGTGGGAGAAGATGAACCTGAGCGGCGTCTCTAGGCTCAGGAGCTTCTCCTTCTCCCTCATGATCAGGTTGTAGGCGCGTTCGGCGTTGTCCCGGTTGGTCTGATTGTTCTCCGCGGTATCCGTCCAGCCGCCTTTCCTGTCGATGGAGAAGTAGCCGTCATGGAGGGCCCCGATGGATTCGTCATCGTCGAGGTCCGCACCATCGCACAGGGTCTGATAGTCCGGATGACGGGCGAGGCGCCGATACTCCTCCTCGAACATCCGGGCGTAGTCTCCCTTGACGGGACTACCTTCGTCGTCGTACCTCCGGTACCGGTCCACCGCATCGATGAAGAAAAGGCTCAGCACCTTGATCCCCTGGGGGCGCAGGCGCTTCTCCTTGTCGAGATGCTCCCGGATGGTCCGGCGGATCATCTGGCGCTGGACGGCGAGGGCGTCCACGTCGCCCCAGGCTTCTCCCAACCGGAGGTAGCGCTCCCCGCCGGGTACGCGGAGTTCGACGAATTCGTTCCCTTTTTCGGCGCGGATTTCGCCGATGCGGCAATCACGGTAGACGCCGCGGCTCGTCGCCTGTTCGAGATCCTCGCCGTCCTGGACGACCTTCGTTCGACGCCGGACCTTGCCCGTCGTCTCGATGTCGAGCTCGACCCTGGCGCTGACCGTCCCCCGCCGATTGCTCGTTGACACCAGGCGGACGTAGGGCCGGTTGTGGGCGTCATGGACGGTGGCCGACGCCACCTCGATCTGCTTCACCAGCTTGCGTTCGTATGCGTCGACGGCGTTGAGCCGGTAGACCATGTGATGCCGGTCCGTATGTGTCGCCGAATAACGCAGCGTGCAGAGCGGGTGCATGGCGGCCAGGGCTTCCCGGCCGCGCCCCTGCAAACCGCCGTCCACGCTTTGCGGCTCGTCCACGATCAGGACCGGCCGCGTAGCCCGGATGAGGTCGATCGGCTTCTCGCCGCCGGTTCTTTCGCTGTTCTTGTAGAGGTTGTTGACGTCCTTCTTGTTGATGGCCCCGACCGTCATCACCATGATCCGGACTTGCGGACCGGTGGCGAAATTCCGGATCCGGCCCAGCCTGGTGGAGTCGTAGAGGAAGTATTCGAAAGGCACCCCCGAGTAGAGCGCCCGGAAGTGTTCCTCCGTGATCCGGAGCGATTTGTAGACACCTTCCTTGATGGCGACCGACGGCACGACGATGACGAACTTGGTGAAGCCGTAGCGCTTGTTCAGCTCGAAGATCGTGCGCAGGTAGACGTAGGTCTTGCCGGTCCCCGTCTCCATCTCCACGCTGAAGTCACCGGAGGCCAGGGTCTCGGAAGGCGCCAAGCCGTTGCGGAGCTGGACGGCGCGCAGGTTGTCGAGGATCTCCTCGTCGGACAGGGCAAGCCGGTTGCCGACGCCGAGGCCGTTGCCGGAAAGGGCGAGTTGTCCCTGGAGCTCCGCGGGGCCTCGCGTGACGGTGAATTCGGTGCGGCAGATCTCCTGGCCCCGGAACAGGTCACAGACGGCGTCGACCGCCCGGAGCTGGAAGTCGAGGTCGGGCTCGAAGTGGAGCTTCATCAAACGTATCCGTTATGCCGTCTGGTATGGCGTCCGGTCACGTTGGATGCGCCATGCCGATGGTTGCCTGTCTGCACGATGGAGCGTCACGTCAGCATCAGGCGCTCGCCCTTGGGCTCCGGGATTGGATCGCCGAATTCCCGGGCGGTGTCGATCCAGAGCGCCATCGCTTCATTGGCGTGCTTGAGGGCGGCTTCCTGTGTATCGCCATGGGCCATGCACCCGGGGAGCTCCGGCACCTCGGCCACGAAGGCATCGTCCACGGGGCTCCAATAAAGCACGACTTCGTATTTGCAGGTCAATTTCATTCCTTCACTTTATGCCTGAAATCATGCGGCAAAGCTGCCTTATCCAACAGGATTTCGTGCGACTGTCTGAACGTCTCAACTTGCTTCTTCGGTCATGTTTGTTTTCCAGTCATTTCTCAATATATGTCTTCTTGGCGATATCCCAGCGTCTACTCTCCAAGCGAGTCCGTTGATCGCAAATACCAAGCAATTTTTATATCGCCTCGGAACGGCAATACCGTCACTCAGTGAATCTTTGAACGCGGTCACGTCCCATTGCGCAAAAGATCCGGTAGGAAGGTGGCTGTTCATCGAGTCAGATGCTCCTGATATTCGTCAGACCGCGCTGTTCCAGCACGGCGGTCAGATTCAGCTTTGCCCTGTCGTCAACAAAGCCGTTGTCCCGAAAGACAACGGTACTCTCTCCGGATGAAGACAATTCCTTTTTCCATGATGCAATGCCAAATCCAAGATGCCGGACCTCCTCCTGCTCAAGGCCACGTTCGAGGCAGGCGAAAAGGATTCCGTGACCGACCGAGTGCACGACCCTGTCTGCGATTGTCCGAGATTCGACGGGGATGCAGAGATCCAGGCCCATCTTCAACAGGATCTCGAAAAGGACGTCCTGATTCGTGCGATCTTCCCTGATGTTCTCGACATGGTCGAATATGGACTGATCGAGATCACCCGACTCCGGTATCCACGACCGGATGTTCGATGTATCGAGCTTCAGGACCCGGAAGCCGAGATCGCCGGTGAAAAGCGGCGTCTCTTGCTTGATCTGCCGGGCGGATCTGCGCAGCCGCTCCTTGGTCAATTCCGCCAGATTGCGCGGTCTTCCGATCCGATCGCAGAACTCGGCGGCAACCGCCTGGGTCTTGCCCTCCATATCGAGCGACTGGGGCAACTGCACCAGAATGAATCTCCGGGAGCATGAATCCTCGACGTTCTGTCGCCAGACGCCTGAAGCCGTGGTGCCCGAGCCGGTGAAGAAATCCAGAACAACGTCGTCGTCCTGCGACACGGCCCTTACCAGATACTTGAGCAATCCCTCCGGCTTGGGATAGGAGACGACGTCTCCACCGAAAATTCCCCGCGCCTGCTGCGTGGCGTCTTCATTGGTCTGGATGGCATTGACTCTGTATGACAGGAGATTCGCCGTCTTCTTTCGTTCACCAGATCGGTTCACATAATTCGGGCGAAACGGAATCTTGCTGATCAGGATGTCCCCTCCATCGGCGATCAATCTATCGAGTTTCGACTGTGAGTATCGCCATTCCCCGTGAAGCCTGAATTTGTCTCTGTTCTTTCCATCCGCAATACACACGTCGTCGAGTAGTTCGGTCCTGATGTTCCCCTCGGACATATCCTGTGCCGCGACGACCCGATCGTTGAGATTGAAGGTCACGCTTCCCGCCGGAAACTCCAGCACCGCCATGTTGTTTCCGGCGTTGTTGAACGGGTACTTCTTGCCTTCTTCCACGGATCCGGCGGTGAACGCGGGAGATTGTGAACGATCTTTTGCGTACGATACGATGTAATCCGTGACGGTGCCCATATTCCGATCGAGAAACGACGGTTTCTTTTTTTTCTCCCATATGAAGGCGCCACAGAAATTTTCATATCCGAAAATGTCGTCACACATCAACCTGAGATGGTGTACTTCCTCGTCACCTATGGAAATGAAGATGATGCCGTCGTTAGTGAGAAAATCCCTTGCGATCTTCAACCGCGGATACATCATGTTCAGCCAGTCGGTATGAAATCGACCCGACGTTTCCGTGTTCGATGACAGTTGGTGGTTCTCGCCGTCGGTCTGGCCGGTCAGATCCAGGTAGTTCCGGATGCCGTCGCGGAAATCGTCGGGATAGACGAAATCCTTCCCCGTGTTGTACGGCGGGTCGATGTAGATGAGCTTTACCTTTCCCGCATAGCTCTTCTGCAGGAGCTTGAGCACTTCCAGGTTGTCACCTTCGATCATCAAGTTCCTGGTCGTGTCCCAATCTACGCTTTCCTCTGGACAAGGACGCAGGGTGCCGGTCGATGGTGTCAGTGCGAGTTGGCGTGCCCGGCGCTTGCCGTGCCAATTGAGACCGTACTTCTCCTCGTGTTCGTCCACCTCGCCGCCGAGAAGCTGTTTGAGAACGTCGAAATCGACCTTCCCCTCGGTGAACGCCTCGGGGAATACGGCCTTCAGGTGCCGGAGGTTGCCGGCCATGACGTCGGCCGAGTGTGTTTCCGGATCATGGGAAGTGATCTTGTTCACGTTTATCTTCGGTTCATGATCAGTCATATGCGGAATCGTAGCAGATCCGTGTAGAGCGGCGATGTTAGATTTCCCATTGTGCTTCCCATTCTTCATCCTCGTTGCGGGCGTGTTCAATCCGAGTGTCAAGGTGACGAAGCATGGCCTTGGCCCATCGGCGCACCTGCCACTTTGGATGATTGTGCAGCGTACGTAGCGGTTCCAGATAGAGTGTGAAGTAGTTCGTCTCCGACCCCGACCAACTGAAGTTCTTCATGTTCAGGGAGACGGCTTGCAGCACGTCGTCTCGGTCGCCGAACTCGTCGAACAGCCGGATTACGACGGGGTGAAGTGACTGTTCCGGAGCCTCGATCCGGTAGGTTGTGAGGACCGGAACGGTCGCGGCCACGAAAGCCGGCGCTCGGTCCGGATGCGCATGGCACCAAGCGAACAGGGTGTCTTCGGGCAAACTCAGAATCGCTGGATTCTTCTCCTGCTTGAACGAAAACTGATCTCCCAGGAAGACATATTTGAGGCGCCACGCTTGGCCTCTGTCCGAGACGATGGCCTGACCAATGAGCGGCCATGCGATCTCGGGGAAACCCGACAGGAGTGTGGAAACTAAGGGTTTCATGATTCGCCCCTCGTTCCAATCAGCAACACTGACCAGCGCAGTCGCCAGAGCCAGGGCCGTGGCCCGGGCGTCGGGATCCTGCCGACCCTTCCGCAATATCCACTTCATGATATTCTCGAAGTGGAACTCGGCCATCACATTGCCCTGCAAGCGCTGCCACTGGGCGACGTTTTCCGCTACCTTGCGGATGTGCGGCCGGAAGCCGTCCAGCCTGTCGGGCGCATCGTGGACGTACGTCCACATTAATTCCATTTCTACCGTGAACGCTTCGGCACTGTGGTCGAGCATCGTATCGAACAAGGCCGCGACCTCGGAGGCCGGAACTTCGGCGAATACTCTGCCAAAGGCCCACTGTCTTAAACGCCAAGCAGGTAGCAGCCCTGTCCGAAGAGCATCGATGACCAGTCCGATGTCGGATGGCCTGATGCCGAGCCGCCTGCAGATCAGGGGAAGTGCCGGCGCAAGCTGGGGCGACCGTGCCGCTCTCTGCTTGAATGCCTCAGCGGCGTCCGGGCGGTGTTCAGCGAGGCCGGCGACGTACCCTGACAGCAGGTCGAAATTGCGCTCCTTCTCTGGTGCTTCCGTGACGGCCAGAACGATTTGCTCCAGCCAGTCCGCGGACGAACCGCCGGGTCCGATGGAGCCGGCGACGGCCTCTCCGAAGATGTGCGCCATCCGCTGTTCGCCTCGGCTGAGTTGTGGCAGCACTCCCTTGAGGACCTCCGGTTGTTCGACAATCTCGGCCGCCAGTGCGCGTACCGCCTTTTCTTGACGTCGGCCGCGTGCCTCGAAATTCAGCTTTTCGCCGCAGGGAAAGCCCCAGGGCATTTCGGTCACGAGGAAGCGCACGCGCGATTCCGGGTTCTTTGGGCGTAGCTCGTCAATCAATGCCCTGACTCGGTCAACCACGTTGCGATCCATGTCGGTGACATCGTACTCAAGGAAATGACCGAGGCCCTTCAGTGCCTCCGTCCATTGGCCGGTCCTATCGACTACTTGACGGATTACTTTCTCCACCGTGTCGAGGAAACCAACCGAGATCAGCGAGCGCAGATGACCACCAAGACCTGTGCGCGCGGCAACCCCGAATTCGTCGTCTCGCTCGGCGAGCCGGGCGAGGCGGACCACACAGCCCTCGATATAGCCAGCCGCTGCCTCCTTCGTGGCCGGGTACCAGGATTCCAGAGCCGGACGGGACCCGTGAGTTTCCGCGCCGGCCGATCGCCAAAAAAAGTCAGTCGCTGACCCGGCGATCAAGGATTCGACAACGATCGAACGTTGGATCGGATCGTCGGTCTCGGCTGCCTCGTCCAGGATGGAGAGCCGGGCGTCTCCATCGGCCGCGGTGCCGCCAAGGATCACGGGAAAGAGGGCCTTGAACTGACCGGTAGCGTTGTTGCTGCATGTCTCGTTCTCGGCAACCGCAAGGCGCAGCAGGAGGCGGGCGCCGTCCTCGAAGGTATCGGGATGGAAGGTGATCTTCTCCAATGCCCACACAAGGTGCCGGCGCGCGTCACCTTGGATCTCGGACAAATCTCCGACGCCGTCCAGGCAGCGTCCGATCCGGGTCACGACGATTTCGGAATCGATTTCGGCAAAAGACGACAGCACCTCTGCATGGATGGCCTTCGGGCCGCCTCCGTCGATGCAGTCGAAGGGTCCGCCGGGACGGCAGACATGGGATACCACTTCCTTGGAAATGGGAGTCGTGTTGAGCAAGGCGAGTTGCCGAACAACCACAGTTCTCAGGCGGGGGCTGGCGGTGCCGCCCGCCAGCACGTCGTCCCATTCGGCCTGGTTCCACTCCCGCCACTGGCGCTCGGCCAGTTTCATGGCGATTGGGCGGGGCTGAAGGACGACGAATCTTCCTCGCCGTCGGACGACACCCCGATCTCCAAGCTCCCGGACAGCAGCACGAAGATCGGCCGCCGTGAGGTTTCGTCCTCGGGAGGCGATCTCGCAGAGTTCACCATCAGGTCCGCCGTCAGCCGGAGGCTTTACCTCGACCAAGCCGAACGTCGCCAGCAAGGCCGCCGATTTGCGTAACAGTTGCTCGGACTCACGGGGCATGCGTCCCAGGACGAAGGCATCGGCCAAATCGTCGGCAGTGGCATGGGCGACGGGTACGGTGGGCCACTTCTGCCCGATACGGATGGCGATCTCCGGAAAACCCTTGGAGAAGTGCACGAGCCGGCGTCGGTCTTCGGAGGGCAGCCCCGGCGAGGCCTGGTTGATGACAGCCTCGATGACGGAGGGCGGCGCCTCGTCGAGTTTGAACGTCGTCTCGTCCGGCGTTCCGGAAGGGATCTCGTCATCGATGGTGACCAGCGAAAGCCGGCTGCCGGGTCGCGAGACCATGCCGGCCAGAACCCGATGGGTGCCGAGGCCGCAGGAGTCGACGACCACGACGGCACGCGTTCCCACGTCCGCCAGGCTCTGGACGATCCCGTTGATGGCGGCAGGGCCTGCCTCGGACTCGTCGGCGTAGAGGACAAGATCACTGAGAAGGGGAGTTCCCGCCTCTTCGGTGTCAGGACCGAAGGCTTCAAGGGCCAGACGGGATTTGCCGACACCCGACAGTCCGACCACGCGGGCAATGCCGCGCGGCTCCGTCACCCGCTCGTGCAGGTGGGCACGCAAGTCCGAAAGGCGTTCATCCTCGACCCAGGGAGAGCGATGGTGCTCGGCGCGGTTGGCCCAGTGGGACCAGGAGCGAAAGGGACCGATGGCTCCAGGTTGGGTCTGCTCCTTCACCCAGATGGCGGCGGAGGGGTGGTGATTGACCCATTCGGCGATCTGATCGGCGTCGCGAAAATGGACCTGAGCATCGTCGATGGTCATGCCGGCGCCGCGGAGAGCCGCCCGAATACGGGTTTTCCGAGCCTCGATATCCTTCTGCGTATAAGGTTGGGTGGAAAGCATGACGTAGTGGCCGCCGGCCTCGAGGACCGAACGCACCATGTTCTTGACTTCGCCTTCCCTGATCAGGACATCGCGGCCGGCGGCGACCGGCGGAATCTTCCCGGCTTTCAACTGGAACTGAACGAGCCGAGAGGGCAGGAACGCCGTACGGTCCGGGCCGCCCGTCCACGTGATGCGGCCATCCTCGCCCCCGTCGGAAGCGGTGACGTTGCCGGCCACGTGGATGCCGTCGGCGGGGAGGTCGTTGGCCAGGGCCTCGGCGCTCAGCAGCCGCCGCAGGAGGTGGGGAAACATCCGTTCGTTCAGGACCTTGATATGCTCACCGGTCACCTCGAACGGGCCGGTTCCGGCAGTGGGGGTGATCGGTCGGGACCGGCCTCCCCGAAGACGAGACAGGTCGCCATGAAGAGTGGTGATAGCACTCGGGTTCGCCTCCAGCAACCGCAGCAATGCGACGACGGAGGCGGCGGGTTTCACGGTTCCAGCCTCGTACTTCGTGAAGGCGCGCGGGCCGCCGCCCAACAGTTCACCGGCCTCTACCTGCGAGAGACCGAGATCCGTCCGAATGGCGCGGATTTCCTCGGGAGAGATTCCAGATTTTCTTTGGTTCATCATGGACCTTTATGGTGTTTCACATGATTGATGAACCATTATGGTCTGTTTATTTTGGAATTGTCAATCACCGATCCGATGATGTCCCCAAGCCATTCGCAGGTTGAGAAGCACGCACCGGCCTTCGCTCCGGAAATACACCGGCGCAGGAGCGGTGGCGGCCATGCGGACGTTCGCGTCCACCGGCGGAGGGTCGCCCGGCGAAGCCGGCGGCGAGACCCTGACCTTCGAGCTGGAGGACGTGCTTGTGGAGACGACCTCTGCCGAGGGCTATGCGTGCGCGGAGGAGGGCGGCTGGCTGGTGGGCCTGGACACGACGCTGACCGAGGCGCTATAGCGCTTCGTCTTCACGTCGTACCCTGCGTTTGTCCCACCCGGTGGCCGGCGGCTGGCCCTGACCTGTCAGTTTCCTGCCCACCGACCCGCCCGGTTTTCCTGCCGAACAAGCTAAAATCGGTACGTCACGATAAGCTAACGGGAGCCGCGGGATGACGGCGCCTTCAGAGAAACTGGCCCGTTCCCTGAACGCCCTGCACTTGCTCCAGGAGCGTGGCGTCGTCGCCATCCGCGCCGCCGACCTCCCGCGCACGCACCGCGAGCGGCTCGTCAGGCACGGCTTCCTGCAACCGGTCATGAAGGGATGGTACGTCGCCGTCTCGCCGGATCGGAGCACCGGCGACAGCACCGCGTGGTATGCCTCGTTCCGGAGCTTCTGCGCCGCGTACCTGCGCACCCGCTTCGGTGCGCGATGGTGCCTGTCGCCGGAACAGTCCCTCACGCTTCACGCGGGCAACCGCACCGTTCCAGGTCAGCTTCTCGTGCGCGCGCCCAAGGGACGCAACCGGGTCACCGCCTTGCTCCACGGGACGTCCCTGCTCGAAGTTCGTGCCGCACTGCCCGATGCCGAGGACGTCGTGGCGCTGGACGGGATGCGCGCATTCAGCCTGCCCGCCGCGCTGATCGCGTGCCCGGCCCGGTACTTCCAACAGAATCCGGTCGATGCACGGACGGCGCTCGCTCTCGTGCCCGATGCCTCGGACCTGCTGCGCCGACTCCTCGACGGCGGACACAGCACGGTTGCCGGGCGGCTGGCCGCCGCCTTTCGCGGCATCGGCCGGGAGCGGATCGCGAACGAGATCGTGGACACGATGCGCACCGCCGGCTTCACCGTGCGCGAATGCGATCCCTTTGAAGCGCCGGCCCCCGCCCTGTCCTTCCGCCGGGACGTATCCCCCCTGGTGCAGCGCATACGCCTGATGTGGGACGCCATGCGCGGCCCTGTCCTCGACCGCTTTCCCGCTCTGCCCGGGCGCCGGAGCGACGTCGACGCGGTTCTCGAAGGGATCGAGGAGGTCTACGTCACGGATGCCTGGCACTCGCTCTCCATCGAGGGGTATCGCGTCAGCCCGGCCCTGATCGAGCGGGTGCGCGGTGGGGCCTGGAACCCCGACCGCAACGAGGAAGATCGGGCGCATCGCGACGCGCTCGCTGCCCGTGGCTACTGGCAGGCGTACCAGGCCGTGCGCGGCAGCGTCCGCCGAGTGGCCGAAGGCGAGAACCCCGGAACGGTCGCCGAAGAAGACCACCGGATCTGGTACCGGGAGATGTTCGCCCCCAGCGTGGCCACGGGTCTTGCGCGCCCGGCCGACCTTGCCGGATACCGCAACACCCCCGTCTACATCCAGCGTTCGATGCACGTGCCGCCGAGTCCGCCCGCGGTCCGTGACGCGATGCCGGCGTTCTTCGATCTTCTGCGCGATGAACCGGAGCCTTCCGTTCGTGTCGTGCTCGGGCACTTCCTGTTCGTCCACGTCCATCCTTACCCGGACGGCAACGGGCGCATCGGCCGGTTCCTGATGAACGTGATGCTGGCGGCGGCCGGCTGGCCGTGGGCCATCATCCCGGTCGAGCGGCGCGACGAATACATGGCGGCTCTCGAAGCTGCGAGCGTGCGCCGGGAGATCGGCCCGTTCGCCGACCTCCTCGGCGGGCTGGTGGACGGGAGGCCGGGACCGGGAGCGGGAGGCTGACCGATGCGGCGGACGGGGGCGGGCAGGACCGCTACGGCCTCGCATCGTGCACTGGAAAACGGTCTCCGGGGTTTCCGGGGCGGTTCATTCTCGACTTCGGTACGGAGACGCCGAAGCCTGGTCTTGGCCCACCATCGTCGCACCTGCCTCTTTGGACGGCTGCCAAGTGTGCTCAGCGGCTTCTGGAAGAGTGCATGGTAGATTGCCTCGCGGACGTTCGCGGTCGATATCGCGTCCACCGGCGGAGGGTCGTCCGGCAAAGTCGCCGGCGGCGAGACCCGCATCTTCGAGCCGGAGGATGTGCTCGTCGAGACGACATCGGCCGAGGGCCATGTGCACGTGGAGGAGGGCCGCTGGCGTCAAGCCTGCCCCGACAGCGCGTTCCTGACCGTTCACCGGGAGAATTACCTCGACTTCATCACTGTATCCACTTCATAAAGGCCGCTCTGGCGTACCCGACGGACCGCTGGTGCATTCCGCCGATCCCGAACCCCTGGTGGATGCCGAGCCGTGCACCGGCGAAATGCCATCGCGCGAGGGTCATCCTCATCTTGACATGTTATCCACATGAATTCATTCTCCCGCCATGTCGAAGATGCTCCAGATCCGCAACGTCCCCGATGACCTTCACCGCCGGTTGAAGTCCCGTGCGGCGATCACCGGCATGTCCATGTCGGATTACGTGCTGCGCGAGATCGAACGGTCACTGTCACGCCCCACCCGGGAAGAGGTGTTCGCGCGCATTGCCGAGCTGCCGCCGATCGAGCTCGATCCTTCTCCCGCCGAGGTCCTGCGGGAGGAACGGCGCCGAAGCTGAATCAGCGTGATTGTCGTCCTGGACGCCTCCGCGGTCATCGAGCTCCTTCTCGGCACACGAACGGGGTCGCGGATCCGTCAACGCCTTTCCGACCCGCGGATTTTCCTGCACAGCCCCGAGCTGGTCGATCTCGAAGTTCTCAACGTATTCCGTCGCTACCTGAGAGCCGGGATCGTGGCTCCCGAGCGCGTGGCGGTGGCCGCGCAGAGCTTGAACGGACTCGATCTCCGGCGGCATCGCCATGAACCGCTGCTGCAACGGATCTGGGCGTGGCGCGCCAACCTCACGGCATACGACGCCGCGTACGTGACGTTGGCGGAGATCATGGGCGGCCCGCTTCTGACCACCGACAGCCGGCTGGCGAGAGCCCCGGGACTTCCGATCCCGATCGAGGTCTTCGCCGCCGGGTAGCCGCTCGTACCGGCCCGCGGCCTCATCCGCCGTATCACTCCGACCTCTCGGCTCCCCGATACCCCGGCTGGTGGCTCGGGCGACGAAGAACGGTGGAGGGCGAATGAAACCGGAAGACCGCGATCGCGCCGAAGGCGCGGAGCTCGTTCGCGCTCAGGAAGGGGAACCAGTCGGCGATCTCGGCCGGGAGCGCTCCGGGGTCCGCGATCACGAAATCCCCGGGCGGGAAGCCGAGCTCGTCGAGGAAGTACGTGAACGCCTCGAACGGAGGTTCGAGATGCTCCCAGGCGACCCGCAGGTTGACCAGTGCTCCGGCCGGTGCACCGGGGGGCGGCTGCCGGCGCAGGCGCTGGAAGAGCCAGCCGCCGCGGTGGGAGCAATGGAACGCGCCGTACAGCACGACGTGACGGCGCCCCGGCCGATACCGCGCCCGGAAGTTCGCCTCGATCGAGCCTTCGCGCGAGCCGTGTTCCCCCCCGCGGCGCGCGGAGCGCTGTTCGGGCCGTTCCTCGATGCCGTCGATTTCGAGGGCGGGATTGGCCGCGAGCGCGCTGCGCAGGAGCCTTGCGATGTCGGCCCCGAGCAGCATGACCGGGTCATCTCCCGACTCGGCCCGGCGGCGTATCCGCGCGGCCTCGCGGGCCGTGGCCTCGATCAGCAGGACGTCCGCCTCGAGCGTCGCGAACAGCCGGTCGGCAAGAAAGCGGCGCAGGTAGGGGTCATGGTTTTCCCCCACGCACAGCACCGCCACCGGCCGCCGGTCGAGCGCCGCCAGCCATTGCGGAACGGGCTGCAGCGTGCGTTCGATCCCGGCTCGCAGGGCCGCGCGTCCGGGCGGCGGCAGCGCCGCGAACTTCGCGAGCGCTTTCTTCGCCCACCGGTGATGCGCCGGGAACTGGACCCGTTCGGGCGGCGGCCAGGGGGGAGGCGGCCGGGTGAATTCCACGTAGAGGGTATGGCCCTGGATCAGCGCGATGGCGAGCAACGGCACGCCGAGGATGATCAGCGCGATCTGTAGTGCCGCGTTCTTGATGCCAGGGCCTCCTTTCGAAAGCCGGAAGCACAACGGCGTCGGATCGGAGCGGGGATCATGCTATCCGGGAGCGCCGCGCCGGATCGGGCGCGGGAGCAGCGCCGCCCGGAAGCGCCGCGCCGGATGCTCTCGCGTCGATTCCGGACCGCCTGCCCGCCCCGCGAGGCCCAGGCGGCTCGCCGCATCGTTCGGACACGATCCGGACGATGCGCCGGCGGACGTCCCTACGCCGGGGTCAGGCCGCGCAGCCGCTCGGAGCGCCGGCGCAGCAGCTCGACGGTGGTCAGCAGCAGGATGGAGAGGACCACCAGCACCGTAGCCACCGCGAGGATCGTCGGACTGATCTCCTGGCGAATGCCCGCCCACATCTGCCTCGGCAGGGTGAGCTGCTCCGCCCCGCCCAGGAACAGGATGATGACCACCTCGTCGAAGGAGGTGATGAAGGCGAAGAGCGCGCCCGAGATGACCCCCGGCGCAATCAGCGGGAGCTGGACCTTGAAGAAGTTGTACGCCGGACTCCCGCCCAGGCTCTGCGCCGCGCGCGTCAGCGAGTAGTCGAACCCGATCAGCGTCGCGGTCACCGTGATCACCACGAACGGCAGCCCGAGCACGGTATGCGCCAGGATGACGCCGGCGAAGCTCGCCACGAGCTTGAGCTTGGCGTAGAACAGGAACATGCCGGCCGCGGTGATGATCAGCGGCACGATCAGCGGCGAGATCAGGAACGCCATGATCAGGCGCCGGCCCGCCAGATGGGAGCGGCTGAGCCCCAGCGCGGCCAGGGTGCCGATGGCGGTGGCCAGCACCGTGGCGATGGTCGCGATGATCAGGCTGTTGACGGCGCCGATCTTCCACTTGTCGCTGCACACCGTCGTAATGACGTCGGCGGCCGAGCAGTCCCCCACCATGAGCTTGTACCACCGCACCGAGAAGGCTTCCGGGTCGAGCCGCAGCATGCCGGGGGTGAAGTCGAGGAAGGGGGCGGCGGTGAACGACAGGGGAATGACCGCGATGAGCGGCATCACCAGGAAGAACAGCACGAGCGCGCAGTAGACCACGTAGGTCCGGTGCCAGACGCGCTGGCCGGTGGTGTAGTACGCGGGAAGCGCCATCGTCAGCCCATCTTCATGTTGTCGATGCCCACCACCCGGTCGTAGACCCAGTAGAGGATCAGGATCGCGGTGAGCAGGATCACACCCATCGCCGAGGCCAGCCCCCAGTTGAGGCTCGACTTCAGATGGTAGGCGATGTAGTTGCCGATCATCTGCCCGTCCTTGCCGCCGACCAGCTCGGGGGTGATGAAATACCCGATGGCGACGATGAACACGAGGATCACGCCCGCCCCGACCCCCGGCAGGCTCTGCGGCACGTACACGCGGAGGAAGGCGATCGCCGGTGGCGCGCCCAGGTTCTGGGCGGCCTTCATGTAGGCGGGCGAGATGCCCTTCATCACGCTGTAGACCGGGAGGATCATGAAGGGCAGCAGGATCTGGGTCATGACGATGATGGTGCCGGTGAAGTTGTACATCATTTGCCACCGGCTCTCGTCACCGACCAGGCGCAGCCACACCAGGGTGTCGTTGATCACCCCCTCCTGCTGCAACATGATCATCCACGCCACGATGCGCACCAGCAGCGACGTCCAGAACGGCATCAGCACGCAGATCATGAGGAGGTTGGAGTAGCGCAACGGCAGGGTCGCCAGCAGGTGCGCGACCGGGTAGCCGAGGGCCAGGCAGGCCAGGGTGACGATCACGCTGATCATCAGCGTGCGCATCCAGAGGGTCTTGTAGATGCGGCGGTTTTCGGGTTGCTGGACCACTTCCTTCCCGAAGCCGTACTGCAAGTCGAAGGAGTTCAGGTAGTACCCCAGGGTGTACGGGTCCTTCATGATCCCGAGGGAATGCCAGAACGAGATGTCCTCCCACCGCTTGTCGATCCCGATGAGCGCCTCCTTGTAGGGGCCGGCGAAGTCCGGGTCCGTGCCGAGAAGCGCCTTGACCTGGCGCTTCGTCTTCTTCATCAGGCTCTTCCACTTGGACTTCGCGTAGTTCATGCGCGTGCTCGCGCGCCCGATCTGGATCCCGCTGGCCTCGGCGACGTCCTTGAACATCGCCTCGTAGAGCGGCTCGGAGGGCAGCTCCTCGCCGTCCCATTGCTGGTAGGCGGCGAAGGTCCGGGGCAGGGCGTTGTTGACCTGGGTGTCGTCGACGCTCCAGGTCATCAGGTAGATGACCGGCATGCCGAAGAGCACGAACAGGAACACCACGGCCGGGGCCACCAGCGCCAGGGCGGTGAGCTTGCGGCGGCGCAACGAGCGCTGGAGGCTCTCCTTCAGCGGCCGGCCGTCGGCCGTGAGCAGCTCGCCCGTCGCGGTGGTGGACATGTCGATGGAGGTGGCGGCCATTGGGGTGGTTCGTCGGTTCCCTGGTCCCTCAGCGTCCGGATTCCATGCGAATCAGCGGGCGGGTGCGGTGGTCCCGGCCGGATACGGGTCAGATCGGCAGAAATCGAAGGGCGGTGAGGATCGCGACGATGGCCCCGCCCTGAATCCACAAGGCGCGGTACATGCGCCCTTCGAGGGCTTCGAGCCTGGCGTCGATGCGTGCTTCGAGGCCGGCGAGGTCGGCTTTGGTGGCGAATTCGTCACGGTCGGCGATGGCGGCATCGCGCATCCCTTCGGCGATGGCTTCCGCGTGCCGGCGTTCGATTCCGGCCGCTTCGAGGTCGCGGGTGGTCTTGAGGGTGTCGAAGGTGGTGGCGTTCATGGCGGTGTCTCCGGGGCAGTGAGTGAACGTTGACTGCAAGTCTCCGAAGAAATCGACGGGCAAGCCCCCCGGCGCTGCGCCGGGCCGGATTCCGATACCGTCCCGCTCGGCCGCAGGGCCGCATGGTTCCCCGACCACCGGACCGGGCGACACGGCGCCGCCCGGTCCACATGGAACACACCTGCTCCTCGCCGGTCAGCGCACCAGGCAAGGGCGCCACCGCTGACGCGGTCGCGTGTTACTGCGCACGCCAGGCGTCGAAACGCTCCTTGACGGCGTCGCCGTTGTCGGCCCACCACTCCGGATTGGCGATGACGCTCCGGGCCATGACCTCCGGGCGGTTCGGCATGTGCTCCATGATGTTCTTGCCGTTGTGGAACCACGGCTCACCGGCTTCGATGATGCCGAAGGCGGAATTGCGCATCGGGCCGTAGTTGATGTATCGGGCCTGACCCGCCTGCTGTTCGGGTGCGCTCGCGAAGCCGACGAACTCGAAGGCGGCCTCCATGTTGGGCGTTCCCTTCACGACGACCATCCACTCCTCCTCCAGCACCTGCGCGTCCCATACCGGTACGAAGGTGGCGCCTTCGCTCAGGTTCGCGGCGCCCACGCGGCCGTTGTAGGCGATCGCCATGGAGGTCTCACCCGACTTCACGAACTCCAGCGGCTTCGAGCCCGCCGACCAGAACACCGAGTGGTCGCGGATCTTGTCGAGGGTCGCGAACGCCCGGTCGATCCCTTCATCGGTGTCCATCACCTCGTAAACCCCTTTCGGGTCCACGCCGTCGGCCACGAGCGCCATCTCGATCAGCGCGTTCGGCCACGTGTGGATCCCCCGCTTGCCGGGAAAGTCGGCCGGGTTGAAGAAGTCCGCAATCGACGCCGGCGCCTGCTTGCCCGCCCACGCCGGCTCGTCGTAGAACACCATGTAGGACCACCAGATCTGCGGGGCGACGCACTTGTTGGGACGGGGCACCATCATGTCCTCGTCGAGCGACTTCCCATCCATGGTCTTGACGAGATACCGCTCCGGGATCTCCTCGAACAGGCCCTCGTCGCAGCCCACCCGCGCCTCGTGGGGCAGCACGTCCACGATGTCCCAGGTCACCGTGCCCGACTCGACCTGCGTGCGCACCTCGCCGAGGCCGCCGTTGTAGTTCTCCCAGTGGATCTTCTTCCCGGTCTTCTCCTCCCACGGCGCTCCGTAGGCTTTCTGCTGCGAGGCGGAGTACGCGCCGCCCCAGGACACGACCGTCACGTCGGCGGCCTGGGACGCGCCCGCCGCGAGTGCGACGGCGCCCGCCACCGCGAGTGCCCGGGCAATGGTTTCGTGTTTCATTTGCTGTCTCCTGTCTTCAGCGTGATGGGACTCGGCGGGACTGTTCGCGCACCGGCTTTCCGGAAACGTCGCGGTTTCAGCTCGCGATCGGGTCCAGCGCACGGCAATCCTCCGTCAGCCAGGCGATGGTCGCCGCCTCGCCTATCTTCAATCGCCGGTGCGCATGGGTGTTCGGCACCTTGACGATGAAGTCGTCGTGCCCGGCGACCGTCAGCCGGGTACGGATGTGGTCGCCCAGGTAGATCAACTCCTCCACCCGGCCCTCCAGCGTGTTGAATCCGTCGGTGCCCGGCGGCGCGATCTCGACGCGCTCGGGCCGGAGGGAAAGCGTGGTGCGGCCGTTCACGCGCTCGACGTTGACCGCGAGCGCGGAGACTTCTTCGCCGCAGCCGTCGATGGCCACCCGGCATTCACCGTTGCGAATGTCGGCGACGGTGCCGTGCAGCGTGTTGTTCTCGCCGATGAAGTGGGCGACGAAGCTGTTCTGCGGCCGCTCGTAGAGCTCGTCGGGGGTGGAGAGCTGCTGGATGACCCCGTCGTCGAACACCGCGATGCGGTCCGACATGGTGAGCGCCTCGCTCTGATCGTGGGTCACGTAGACGACGGTCACCCCCAGGCTCTCGTGGATATGCTTGATTTCGTACTGCATCTGTTCGCGCAACTGCTTGTCGAGGGCGCCCAGGGGCTCGTCCATCAGCACCAGGTCGGGCTCGAAGACCAGCGCCCGGGCGACGGCGACCCGCTGCTGCTGGCCGCCCGAGAGCTGGGCCGGGCGCCGCCCACCGAAGCCGGGAAGCTCGACCATCTCCAGCGC
Organism: uncultured Gammaproteobacteria bacterium; assembly: GCA_958295465.1. Lineage (GTDB taxonomy): Bacteria > Pseudomonadota > Gammaproteobacteria > HK1 > HK1 > HK1. The sequence goes on along the minus strand of OY282353.1, from coordinate 2,158,866 downwards.
CTTCCCGACCCGCCGGCGCGCTTCGTCGCGCGGCATGCGCCGCACTTCCAGGGGGAAGAGCAGGTTCTCCTCCACCGACATGTGCGGGAACAGGGCGTAGTTCTGGAACACCATGCCGATCCCGCGCTTGTGCGGCGCGACGTTGTTGATCGGCCTGCCGTTGAGGAAGATTTCGCCGTGGGTGGCCGGCTCGAACCCCGCCAGCATCATCAGGCACGTCGTCTTGCCCGAGCCGGAAGGTCCGAGCATCGTCAGGAACTCCCCCTTGGCGATGTCCAGATTGAGGCTCTTGACGACCAGGGTCACACCGTCGTAGCTCTTCTGCACGTTGTCGAAGCGGACGTAGGCGGCATCCGCGTCGGCGCCCAAGGTGCGAGGGACCGCCGGTCGGGGGTTGGCGCCAGGGTCGCTCATGAGCTGTGTCTCGATGGCTCGCTGAACATCGGATGCAACCTTCGGAGTGGCTCCTCAGCCCGGCATTCGGCCAATCAGGGCCGCCACCCCGTCGGGGCGCTGTCCGTTCGGGCGACTCGATCGACGCTGCCGAACGGTACACATCCGACACCGGGGCAGCGCGCCGAATGGAGGCTGGGCATCATCGCGTAGCCGATCTCCACAATCAACCCTTTCCGGTAGCCTCTCGGCTCGAGTCTCTCGTGGCGGTCCCGGACGGCGGTGCAGGGCAGGGAAAGCCCGGTCCTTGCCGGTCGCTGTGGATGCGGGTGCATCCGACGTTCGATGGAAGCCTTCCGGTCGAAGCGGCCGTATCCGCATCGGGGGTTGGGTTCTCCTTGCCGCCATCCGTGCGTCCTCGTATGGCGAACCGGTGAAGTCGCCGGACTACTTCGCGCGACGCGGCAGGTAGAGGTCCGTGATCGTCCCCTCGGCCATCTCCGCCGCGAAGTTGATCGTTTCCGACAATGTCGGGTGGGGATGGATGGTGAGGCCGACGTCGCGCGCGTCCGCGCCCATCTCGATCGCCAGCGTCGCCTCCGCGATCAGCTCCCCGGCGTGCGGGCCGACGATACCGGCCCCGAGCAACCTCCCGCTCTCTCGGTCGAACAGCACCTTCGTCAGCCCTTCGCTACGGCCGATGCCGAGAGCGCGCCCGCTCGCCGCCCACGGGAAGGTCGCCTTGTCGAGCTCGACTCCTTGTTCGCGCGCCGCGGTTTCGGTGAGCCCGGTCCACGCGACCTCCGGGTCGGTGTAGGCCACCGAGGGGATGGCCAGCGCATCGAAGCCCGCCTTCCGGCCCGCGCACATCTCCGCCGCCACCTTGCCTTCGTGGGTCGCCTTGTGGGCGAGCATCGGCGGCCCGGCGACGTCGCCGATGGCGAAGATGTGATCGACGTTGGTGCGCTGCTGCCGGTCGGCGGGGATGAAGCCGTGTTCGTCCACGCGCAGGCCGGCGTTTTCGGCCCCGATCCGGTCGCCGTTGGGGCGCCGGCCGACTGCGACGAGGACCCGGTCGAACGTGTCCTCGACCGGTGGGTCCGGGCCTTCGAAGGAGACGCGCAGCCCGGATTCCTCCGGCACTACGCCCGTGACCTTCGTCGAGAGCCGGATCGACTCGTACCGGCTTCGGATGCGCTGCTCCAGCGGCTTGACGAGGTCCCGGTCGCAGCCGGGGATGAGGCCGTCCATCAGCTCGACCACGCTCACCTTCGAGCCGAGGGCGGCGTAGACGGTGGCCATCTCCAGCCCGATGATGCCGCCGCCGATGACGAGGAGGCGCGGCGGGATCGCGTCGAGCACGAGCGCGCCGGTGGAGTCCATCAGCCGCGGGTCGTCATGCGGGAACCCCGGGATCTCCGCCGCCCGCGAGCCGGCCGCGACGATCGCACGCTCGAACCCGATCTCCGTCGTGCCGCCGGGGGTCGCGACGCTCAGACGGTGGGGCGACGCGAACGTACCGGCGCCGTGCACGACCTCGACCTTGCGCTGCCTGGCGAGCCCGGCGAGCCCGCGGGTGAGCCGTGCGACGACCGTGTCCTTCCAGCCCGCGAGCCTTGCCGGATCGATCGAAGGCGGCCCGAACTCGACGCCGTGCGCGGCCATCTCCGCCGCGCCGTCGATGACCGCGGCGGCATGGAGCAGCGCCTTGGACGGAATGCACCCGACGTTCAGGCAGACCCCGCCCAAGGTCGGATAGCGCTCGACGAGTACGGTGCGCAAGCCGAGATCGGCGGCGCGGAACGCGGCGGTATATCCCCCCGGCCCCGCCCCGAGGACCACGACCTCCGCTTCCATGAATGGGGGAGCGCTCATCGTCATCGGTCACACCGTATTTGGACGAGCCGTGTCCTTCGCGCCCCGGTGTTCCGTGATGGGAAGGCGTACATCGCCATCGGCCGTCCTGCGTGGCTTGCAGGATCGCTCCGCACGGCTACAGCAGCAGCCGTCGTGCGTCGCCGAGCACACGGGTGAGGTATGCGAGGAAGCGGGCCGCCTCCGCGCCGTCCACGACGCGGTGGTCCCAGGAGAGATCGAGGGGCAGCATCAGGCGCGGCTGGAATCCGGATCCGTCCCACACCGGCGCCGTCCGTGTCCGGGACACGCCGAGGATCGCGACCTCGGGGGCGTTGATGATGGGGGTGAACGCGGTGCCTCCGATGCCGCCGAGGCTGGAGATCGTGAACGTGCCGCCCTGCAGCTCGCCGGACTTCAACGTTCCGTCACGGGCGCGGGCGCCGAGCCCGGCCATCTCGCGCGCGAGGTCGTACACGCCCTTGCGACCGGCGTCGCGCAGCACCGGCACCATCAGCCCGTTCGGGGTGTCCACGGCGATGCCGACGTGGACGTACTTCTTGACGATCAGGGTGTCCCCGTTGGGGCCGAGCGACGCGTTGAAGGCCGGAAACTCCGCGAGTGCCGAGGCCACCGCCTTCGTGATGAAGGCGAGGAGGGTGATGCGTACCCCGTTCGCCGCCGCTTCTTCCCTGATCGATCGGCGGAACGCTTCCAGCTCGGTGACGTCGGCCTCGTCGTGGCTGGTGACGTGGGGGACGTTCACCCAGGCGCGGTGCAGGTGCGGTCCCGAGATGCGCTTGATGCGAGACAGCGGGTGCATCTCGATTTCCCCGAACTTGGAGAAATCCACGGGGGGAATGGGAGGGATGCCGCTCCCGCCGGCTGCCGTGGGGGCCTCGGCCGGCGCCGGGGCGGAGAGGGCGCGCTTCACGAAGCCGCTCACGTCCTCACGCAGCACCCGGCCCTTGCGTCCGGTCCCCGTGACTTTGGCGAGATCGACGCCGAGCTCGCGCGCGTAGCGCCGCATCGCCGGCGTGGCGTGGGAGATCGGTCGCGGCGCAGGTTCGGCCGCGAGCGCCGCGGTCGGCGACGGCCGGCCACGCGGCGCGCGCGGGTCCGGCGCCGATGCGCCGTCCGCGGGCTCGGGCGCCACCGCCGCGGTGCCTGGCGGCCCGGGGAGCGGCGCCGGAGCGGCGGCCTCCGTGGATTCAGCCGATTCGACGGTCAGAATCAGCGCGCCCTCGGACACGAGATCCCCCACCGAGAGAGCAATGCCGGCGACCCTTCCGGCCACCGGGGAGGGCACGTCCATCGTCGCCTTGTCACTCTCCAGGGAGACAAGGGGATCCTCGGGACGGATACGATCTCCGGCGCCGACCAGCACTTCGATGACCGGGACGTCGGAGAAGTCGCCGATGTCGGGAACCCGGACTTCGACGATTTCCGATGATTCGCGCGATGCAATCTCCGCCGTGGCGCCGGCAGGGCTCGCCGGTGCCTCGCCCGCCACCCTCGTGTCGAAAGAACCGGATGGCGGCGTCTCCCCACCCATCCCGGCGCCGGCGGAGCCGGCCGGGGCCATGTCCGCCGCCCCGCTGCCCCCGGCGCCCGCTGGCGCTTCGCCCACCGTATCCGTGACGCCCCGGCCTGCCGGCACGTGCCCATTGTCCTCCGCCGCGCCACCGTCACCGCCTCCGCCGGCCGCGATCCGCAGCAGGACGGAGCCCTCGGAGACGTTGTCGCCCACCGCCACCGCGACCTCGCGCACCACCCCACCCGCCGGAGCCGGCACGTCCATCGTCGCCTTGTCGCTCTCGAGGGTGACGAGGGGATCCTCGGGCCGGATCCGATCGCCGACCTCGACCAGGATTTCGATGACCGGGACCTCGGAGAAGTCGCCGATGTCGGGAACGCGAACCTCGGTCAGCTCCGCCACGACCGCGTCCTCCTCACCGTTCCCAGGGATGCGGCAGATCCGGGTCGATTCCGTACCTCTCGATCGCACCTGCCACCACCTGGGCACCGATCTCGCCGTCGTCGGCCAGCGCCTTCAGCGCCGCCACCGCGACGTGGAACCGGTCGACCTCGAAGAATCGCCGCAGCCGCGCCCGCATGTCGCTGCGCCCGAAGCCGTCGGCGCCGAGGGCGACGAAGCGCCGGCGCACCCAGGGCCGGATCTGGTCCGCGAACAGGCGCATGTAGTCCGACGCCGCCACCACCGGGCCGGGGCGTGGGTCCAGGCATTGTTCGACGTAGCTCCGGCGCGGCGTTCCGGTCGGATGCAGGCGGTTCCAGCGCTCGACCGCCATGCCGTCGCGGCGCAGCTCGGTGAAGCTCGTGGCGCTCCACACGTCCGCGCTCACCGCGAAGTCCGTCTCCAGCAGCTCCGCCGCGGCGATCACCTCGCGCAGGATGGTGCCGCTTCCCAGGAGCTGAACCCGCGGGGGCCGCTTCCCGCCGGGCTCCGGCAACCCGCCGCGTTCACGCAACCCGCTACGTTCACGCGGCGGGTCCCCGTCTGCGGGCGAGACGTCCGCGTTCTCCGGGTCCGGCGGGCCTTCGGCCCCGGACCTTCGGCCCGTTGCGGGCGGGACGCCCGCGCTCCCGGGAGGCGGCGACCCGCCGGGGTCCGGAGGCAGACCCTCGCCGCCGTCCGGTGCGGTCGCAGCTCGCTGCGGCGGCGACCCGCCGCGGTCCGGCGGCGGCCCCTCCCGCAACAGGTACAACCCCTTGAGAATGCCTTCCTCGCAGCCGGCCGGCATGGCCGGCTGCGGGTAGTTCTCGTTCATCACCGTGAGGTAGTAGAAGACGTTCTCCTGCTCGGAGAACATCCGCTTCAGCCCGTGGCGTACGATGACCGCGAGCTCGTAGGCGAACGTAGGGTCGTAGGAGGCGCAGTTCGGGATCGTCGAGGCCAGGACGTGGCTGTGGCCGTCGTCATGCTGGAGCCCTTCGCCGGCCAGGGTGGTGCGTCCCGCGGTGCCTCCGACCAGGAAGCCGCGCGCCTGCATGTCGCCCGCCGCCCACGCCAGATCACCGATGCGCTGGAACCCGAACATGGAGTAGAAGATGTAGAACGGGATCATGTTGATCCCGTGGTTGGAGTAGGCGGTGGCGGCGGCGATCCACGAGCTCACCGCCCCCGCCTCGGTGATGCCTTCCTCCAGGATCTGCCCGTCGCGCGCCTCGCGGTAGAACATGAGCTGGTCCGCGTCCTGGGGCACGTAGAGCTGGCCCTTGTCGGAGTAGATCCCGAGCTGGCGGAACAGCCCCTCCATGCCGAAGGTGCGCGCCTCGTCCGGGACGATGGGCACGATGAAGCGGCCCACGTTCCTGTCGCGGGTGAGGACGGTGAGGATGCGCACGAACGCCATCGTGGTGGACATCTCGCGCTCGCCGCTGCCCTTGAGCAGGGCGTCGAACGCGGAAAGATCCGGGACCTCGCAGGGGGCGGCCTTGCGCCGGCGCTGGGGCAGGTATCCGCCGAGACGCTCGCGGCGCTCGCGCATGTAGCGGATCTCGGGGCTGTCCTCGGGGGGACGGTAGAAGGGGGCGTCCGCGATCTCGTCGTCCGAGATGGGGATGTCGAAGCGGTCGCGGAACGCCTTGAGCGCGTCCTCGCCCATCTTCTTCTGCTGGTGGGTGACGTTCTGCCCCTCGCCGGCCTCGCCCATCCCGTAGCCCTTCACGGTCTTGGCGAGGATGACGGTGGGGCCGCCGGTGTGCTTCGCCGCCTCGGCGTAGGCGGCGTAGACCTTGTGCGGGTCGTGGCCGCCGCGGTTCAGGCGCCAGATGTCCTCGTCGGACAGGTTCGAGACCATCTTCTTCAGCTCCGGGTACTTGCCGAAGAAGTGCTCCCGGGTGTACGCCCCGCCCTTCGCCTTGAAGTTCTGGTACTCGCCGTCGACCGCCTCCTCCATGCGCTTGCGCAGCAGCCCCTTGGTGTCGAGATGCAGCAGCGGGTCCCAGTACGAGCCCCAGATCACCTTCAGTACGTTCCAGCCCGCCCCCCGGAACGCCGCCTCCAGCTCCTGGATGATCTTTCCATTGCCCCGCACCGGCCCGTCGAGCCGCTGGAGGTTGCAGTTGACGACGAAGATGAGGTTGTCGAGCTTCTCGCGCGAGGCGAGGGTGATCGCCCCGAGCGCCTCGGGCTCGTCCATCTCCCCGTCGCCCATGAACGCCCAGACCTTGCGTTGCGAGGTGTCGAGCAGCCCCCGGTTGTGCAGGTACTTCATGAACCGGGCCTGGTAGATGGCCATGATCGGGCCGAGCCCCATCGAGACGGTGGGGAACTGCCAGAAGTCGGGCATGAGCCACGGGTGCGGATACGAGGAGAGCCCTTCGCCGTCGATCTCCTGGCGGAACTTGTGGAGGCGGTCCTCGCTGATGCGGCCTTCGAGAAAGGCGCGGGCGTAGATCCCCGGCGCCGAATGGCCCTGCATGAAGACCAGATCGCCGCCGTGGGCCTCGTTCGGCGCGTGCCAGAAGTGGTTGAAGCCCACGTCGTAGAGCGTTGCGGCGGAGGCGAAGCTCGCGATGTGGCCGCCGAGCTCGCTCGAGAGGCGGTTCGCCTGCACCACCATCGCCAGCGCGTTCCACCGGATCAGGGAGCGGATGCGCCACTCGATCGCCGCATCGCCGGGGGTGTGTTCGGAGCGCGATTCCGGGATGGTGTTGATGTAGGGTGTGTTGACCGAGAACGGCAGGCTGGCACCGCTCTCGTGCGCATGATCCATGAGGGAGGTGAGAAGGAAGTGGGCGCGCTCGACGCCGTCGCGATCGATGACGGACTGGAGCGAGTCCAGCCATTCCCGGGTCTCGAAGGCGTCGATGTCGATCATCTTCGGGTTGGCGGCCATGGTGCTCTCCCGAATGGCGGAGGCGGGATGGTCGGCCGACTCTGCGTGGGCGCCGCCGGGCCGCCGGGGTATCGCTGAACCGCGGAGGCAGAGTATATCCCATGCGCCGCCGGCACGATTCCGGCGTATCCCGGCCCCGCGGCCGTGCCCGGGTCATGCGAGGCCTGCCGCCGCAAGTCGAGCTTCGCGCTGAAGCAGGTGCGCTGCAAGACGGCGCTGACACTTGCGCACATCGCGAGATGAGCGAAGTCCGAACCGCGCTCCGGGCGCTGATAGAATTCCCCGCCCTGTCCCGACGATGGAGCGCCCCATGCGCGAGGCGAGCACCCGCAGCCGGCAGCCGGGAAGCCTGGACGAGATCAGCCTGGTTCGACCCGACGACTGGCACGCGCACTTCCGCGACGGGGCGGTGCTGGCCGACGTGGTGCCCGCGAGCGCGGCGCGGTTCGCGCGGGCGGTGGCGATGCCGAACCTCCTGCCGCCGGTGACCACCACCGGGGCGGCGCTTGCGTACCGTGACCGGATCCTCGCCGCGGTGCCGCCCGGGGCCGCGTTCGAGCCCCTGATGACCCTCTACCTCACTGACGACACCGGCGCGGACGAGATCCGCCGCGCCACGGCCAGCGGGCGGATAATCGGCGTCAAGCTCTACCCGGCGGGGGCGACGACGAACTCCGCGCACGGGGTGACGGACCTTGGACGTTGCGGCGCGGCGCTGGACGCGATGCAGGAGTGCGGGCTCGTCCTGATGGTCCACGGCGAGGTCACGGGGGAGGACGTCGACGTGTTCGACCGCGAGCGGGTGTTCGTCGAGCGCACCCTCGCGCCGCTCCTGGACCGCTTCCCCGGCCTGAAGGTCGTGCTGGAGCACGTCACCACGGCCGACGGGGTCGAGTTCGTCCGCGGCGCCCGCGACGGGGTGGCCGCGACAATCACTGCGCACCATCTCCTGCTCAACCGCAATGCGATCTTCGAGGGGGGCTTGCGTCCCCACCACTACTGCCTCCCGGTGCTCAAGCGCGAGCGCCACCGGGCCGTGCTGGTCGATGCGGCCACCGGTGGGGAAGGTCGCTTCTTTCTGGGTACGGACTCCGCCCCGCATCCTCGCCACGCCAAGGAGTCGGCGTGCGGATGCGCCGGCCTGTATACCGCGCACGCCGGAATCGAGCTGTACGCGGAGGCGTTCGAGCGCGCCGGCGCGCTCGATGCGCTGGAGGGGTTCGCTTCACGCAACGGCCCCGCGTTCTACGGGCTCGAACCGAACCGGGAGACGATCACGCTCCGCAGGGAGCCCCGGACGGTCCCGAACACGATGCCGATAGGCGACGACGTGCTCGTGCCGTTCCGGGCCGGGAGCCGGGTGGGCTGGAGCATCGCACCGTGAGTCGGGTGGTGTGGTGCGTTGCGCCTGGGGCCGGGCGGCCTGGTGTATCGCAACGTGAGCCGGACGGTCCGGGGCATCGCGCCTGGGACCGGGCGATCCGGACCATCGCGCCGTGAGCGGGGAATCGGTGGCTATCGCGGGCCGTTTCCGCAGCTTCCTCCCCGTGGTCGTGGACGTCGAGACCGGCGGGTTCAACCCCGCGACCGACGCCCTGCTCGAGATCGCGGTGGTGCTGCTCGGGATCGACGGGGAGGGCCGGTGGGGGATCGAGGCTGTCCATTCTTCCCACGTCGAGCCGTTCCCGGGCGCCAACGTCGAACCGGCCGCGCTGGAGTTCAACGGCATCGTCCCCGACCACCCGTTGCGCAACGCCAAGCCCGAGCGGGAAGCGTTGCGGAAGGTGCTCAACCCGGTGCGCCAGGCGGTGCGCGACCACGGATGCACGCGGGCGGTGCTGGTCGGGCACAACCCCGCCTTCGACCTCTCGTTCCTGAACGCGGCGGTCGGACGGACCGCGTTCAAGCGCAACCCCTTCCACCCCTTCTCGACCTTCGACACCGCGACCCTGGGCGGGCTCGCCTTCGGGCAGACGGTGCTGGCGCGCGCGGTGCAGGCGGCGGGCATCGCATGGGACAGCCGCGACGCGCACTCGGCCATCTACGACGCGGAGAAGACGGCGGAGCTGTTCTGCACGATCGTGAACCTGTGGGATCGGCGAGGACGAAGGGCGTCGCGGGGAGCCGGGACCGCCGGCATGGCAGGAGGGCCTATCGGCGATGCTCGATGAGTTCGTCGATGGTCAGGCCGATGTCCCGGGCAATTCGACGAAGCAGGATGGGAGAGACATCGCGGCCGCCATGCACCGGTACGGTGGTCGCACGACCGTCGGAGTGGCGGAACCGCTTGTGCGAACCACGCTGTCGCGCTTCCTCGAAGCCGAGGACGTTGAGGATGGCGATGACCTCGCGTGGCTTGAGGACGGGGACGGACGACACCCGGTTCAGGCCACGACGACGGTCTGGGTGCCGACATACTCGCCTTCCATGGCCGGCTCCCCGTCATCGAGGAGCATGGCGATGACCTCCTTGAGGTTGTCATTGAGCTCTTCAAGCGTTTCGCCCTGGCTGTGTGCCCCGGGAAATCCGGGAACGTAGCCAACGTAGAGGCTCGTATCCGGGCAACGTTCCACGACGGCGGTGTAGGTGTGCATCGATGCAGGCATCCGGCGGTGTCAGGTGCGTCATTCTAGCTTGGCCCGCGTTACACTTCGCCAATGACCGGCACCACCATGACCCGCAATCGTCCGACGCGCGAGATGCGCGGGCGGGACAAGATCTCCCGTATCCCCGTGAAGGTGGTCCCGTCCGAGGGGCCGCGGCCGAGGAAGCCGCCGTGGATCCGGGTCCGGGCGCCTTCCGGGCCGGCGGTGGCGCGGGTGAAACGGCTGCTGCGCGCGCAGGGGCTGCACAGCGTGTGCGAGGAAGCGTCTTGCCCGAACCTCCCGGAGTGCTTCTCGCACGGCACCGCCACGTTCATGGTCATGGGCGACCTCTGCACCCGCCGTTGCCCGTTCTGCGACGTCGCCCACGGCCGGCCGAACCCCCTCGACACGGACGAGCCGGCGCGTCTCGCGGAGGCGATCGGGGTGCTGGGGCTGCGCTACGTGGTGATCACCTCGGTCGATCGCGACGATCTCCGCGACGGCGGCGCGAGCCATTTCGCGGCCTGCGTGCGTGCGGTGCGCGAGGCGAGTCCCGCCACCCGGATCGAGATCCTCGTCCCCGACTTCCGCGGGCGGATGGACGTGGCGCTGGAGCGGCTGGCCGGGGCGCCTCCCGACGTGTTCAACCACAACCTGGAGACGGTGCCGCGGCTGTACCGCAAGGCCCGCCCCGGCTCCGACTACGAGTGGTCGCTCGATCTCCTGGAGCGGTTCAAGGCCGGGCATCCCGAGGTGCCCACCAAGTCGGGGCTGATGGTGGGTCTCGGTGAAACGTACGAGGAGATCGTCGAAGTGATGCGCGACCTGCGGCGCCACCGTTGCGAGATGCTGACCATCGGCCAGTACCTCCAGCCGAGCCGCCACCATCTCGCGGTCGAGCGGTTCCGGGAGCCGGCGGAGTTCGATGCACTGGGGGCGGAGGCGCGCGCCCTCGGGTTCGGCAACGTCGCGAGCGGCCCGCTCGTGCGCTCGTCCTATCATGCGGATCGGCAGGCGGCGGGCGAGGCCGTGGCCTGATGCGGCGCCTGGTCTGTCCGGCGCGGCGGTCTCGGGGTACGCGGGTTGCGCCCGGATCGGGACGGATCCGGCGTCCTCCGGTTGCCGCGGCGATCGACGATGCCCATGTCGCCCGTCACCCGAGACCCGCGACGAAACGGGCGATGGCCCCGGTCGTCGTCCGCGCCCGGTCGCGGTGGGGAGAATGGCCGCAGTGGTCCAGGACGAGGGTTTCCCGGGGACCGTTCACCCGGCCCGCGATCGCCTCGACCTGGCGCAGGGTGCCGTAAGGGTCGTCGCGGCCCTGCACCACCAGCAGCGGCACCTCGATCCCGGCAAGCGCCTCCTCGATGCTCCAGTGCTCGAATTCCGGGTCGAGCCAGACGTTGCACCAGCCCCGGAAGGCATCGTCGGTCCGCTCGCCGTGGTGCCGGGCGAGCCGCCCGCGCAGCGGCCCCGAGCGGAAAGCCTCCCGCGCGACCTGAATCCCCTCGATGCAGCGCGGCTCGTTGAATGCGTGCGCGGCAAGGGTCACGACGCCGCGGAGCGGGGTCTCGCCGGCCGCCGCGCAAAGCAGCGCGATGGTCCCGCCGTCGCTGTGCCCGATGAGGATCGGTTCCGCGATGCCGGCCGCTTCGAGCACCCGGGGAAGGATCGCACGCCCCTCGCGGTCCATGAAGTCGAGCGGCCTGGGCAGCGCGGCGGGACTCGACGCACCGTAGCCGAACCGGCTGTAGGCGAAGACTTCGCGCCCGGTCGCCCGTGCGAGTACGACCGGCCAGTCCCGCCACGTTCCCACGCAGCCGAGGCCCTCGTGAAGCAGGACCAGCACCGGGGCTCCCGGCTTCGCCGTCCCCCAGCGGGCATACTCGATGCGCCCGCCTGCGGCGACGAAGAAACCCGAGCCGGTGATGCTCGCGGCGCGCATCGCTCAACGGTCCACCGGCGCACGACGGCCGCCGGCACTTGGCGGCAGTCCCGAGAGCGAAACGTTCAAGGATGAGATCTGTTCATTCACGTTTCAACGGCTCGCTGGTGCGCGGCGACCGCCCTTTCCGGTGGCTCCGGTCACCGTCTCGACGATCGACGCGGGCACATCGATGTGGGCGCGCGGATGGAGCGGGTGGCGACCGCGGTCACTCTCGCGCCCTCGGCCGAGAGCCGCAACGCCGGCGGCGAAGACGCGATGCACTTCGGCGACGACTACATCCGGGCGCTTGAATATGGCTTCCCGCCGGCCGGGGGCAATGCCGCCGGGGGCGATGCCTCGGCATCGACCGTCTCGTCATGCCGCTGTCCGACTCCGTGCCCACCCGCGAAATTCTGCTCTTTTCGTACATGCGCTGCGAGAGCGGGCGAACCGCCCCATGTCAGGAAGACGGCACCCACCTTCCGCGGCGATGCCGAGCCATGCGCGCGGTCCATACCGCCGCGATACTCCCCCCGGTGATGCGGAGTGGCGGGTTATCCTGCATCCTTAGCTGAAGTGACGACGGAGGGCGGGGAATGACCTTTCATTCAACCAGTCCGGTCCGACCGGCTGCGCTGTTTCTTGTCGCATTGCTGACTGCCGTGCAGCTTGTCGCGCCGCCGGCCTCCGCACAGATGGCCCAGGCGACCGGCAGCGCGGGGGAAACGCAGGACGCGGGCGGCACGGCCGCGGCGCCGGCGCTGCCCGAACCGCTCACGCGGCAGGCCATCCGCGACGTGCTCTCGGGCCTGAGCGACGGGCAGGCGCGCGAGCTCCTGCTCCGGGAGCTCGACCGGAAGATCGCCGCCCGCGAGGCCGCGCTGGCCGCCGCGGCGGCCGAAGACCGCACGCTCGGTGCGCTGCTCGCCGATTGGGCGGTGGCGCTGGGCCGGGGCTGGGTGGAGGCCGCCCGGGACACCCCCTCGATCGCCGGGAACGCCGCGGCGACCCTCGGCAGGTTCCAGGCCGAGCGGGGCGACGCCACTCCGTGGCGGGTCCCCGGCACGCTCATCCTCTGCCTCCTGGCCGGCCTCGCGGCGGCCCTCGGCGCCCGCCGGCTGGTCCGGGACACCGAGGCGCGGCTGGATCGCCTGCGCCCGGCCGGCCTGTGGTCGCAGATCGGCATCGTCACCGGCCGCTTCCTGGTCCAGGGCGCCCAGTTGATCGCCTTCCTCGCCGCCGCGTATGCCGTCGACGCCGTCGTCAACCGCGCCGTTCCCGCAGACGGCTCGGTGGTCCGGTACGTGGTCCGATCGCTGGGCTGGACCTGGTTCGCGGTGATGGCCGCGCGCTTCGTGCTGGCGCCGGCGCGGCCGCACCTGCGGCTGTGCGCGGTCGATGACCGGACCGCATGGTTCCTGACCTGGCGCATCGGGCTGATCTTCGGGTTCTCGGCCTTCGCGGCCGGCCTGCTCAGATGGACCGGGGAATTCGGTTGGCCCTCCGGCGGGGGGGCCCTGGGCTTCTGGCTTTCGGTGGTCTTCCACGGCCTCATGGCGCTGACCCTCTGGCAGGCGCGGGCCGGCATCACCGGGATGGTGCTCGGGCGCGGCGGGCACGGTCCGGCCTGGAGCCGCTTCGCGACGCTGTGGCCGACGATCGCGGTCGCGCTGGTGGTGCTCCAATGGCTGGTCGTGGAGCTGTTCGCCGCCACCGGCAACCTCCAGAGCCTGTCGATCACCGCGCTGAACGTCTCGTTCGCGCTGGTCCTGGCGCTGCCCCTGATCGAGCTGGCGGTCCCCGCGCTGGTCGAGGCGATCTGGCCCGACGATCCGGAGCAGGACCAGGCATTGCGGGCCGCCCACAAGGAAACCCAGCTCGGGCTCGTGCGCTGCGGGCGGACCCTGACCGTCCTGGTGCTGGTCTTCGTCGTCGCCCGGCTGTGGGGGCTGGATCTCCGCGATCTGGCCTCCCAGGGGGTCGGCGCACAGTTCGCCGGCGCCCTGGTGGAGGTGTTCCTGATCGGCATCGTCGCCTACGGCCTGTGGGAGCTGCTGGAGATCATGGCCGACCGGCAGATCGCGATCGAGCGCGCGGCCTTGGGGCTCGACGGCGAGGAGGAAGAGCAGTTCGAGGGCGAAGGCGGCCAGGGCGGCACCCGCCTCGGCACGATCATGCCGCTGGTGCGGCGTATCGGGCAGGTGGGCATCCTGGCGCTGGCGCTGCTCGCGGCGCTCGGGCAGATCGGGGTCAACATCACGCCCCTGCTGGCCGGCGCGGGCATCTTCGGGCTGGCGGTCGGCTTCGGCGCCCAGGCGCTGGTCAAGGACATCATCTCGGGGGTGTTCTTCCTCATCGACGACGCCTTCCGCAAGGGCGAATACATCGTCATCGGCACGGACAAGGGGACGGTGGAGCGCATCTCGATCCGCTCCATGCAGTTGCGCCACCACAACGGACCGTTGAACACCATCCCCTTCGGCGAGATCCGGAGTCTGACCAACCTCTCGCGCGACTGGGTGATGATGAAGCTGCCGTTGCGGGTGACCTACGACACCGACGTGGAGAAGCTGCGCAAGCTGATCAAGAAGCTGGGGCAGGACCTGCAGCAGGACCCCGAGCTGGGGCCGAAGTTCCTCCTGCCGCTGAAGTCCCAGGGGGTCATCCAGATGGAGGATTCAGCGATGATCGTCCGGGTGAAGTTCATGACCCGTCCGGGCGATCAGTGGGGCGTGCGCAACAAGGTGTTCGCGCGCATCCGCGAGCTGTTCGAGCGCGAAGGCATCAAGTTCGCCCACCGCGAAGTCACGGTGCGCATCGCCGACCACGAGGCCGGCAAGCCGTTGAGCGAGGCGGAGAAGGAGGCCGCGGCGGCCGCCGCCCGCTCCGCCGTCGAGCAATCCGAAGCCGCGGCGGCCGCCCCGCGGGACGACCGCTGAGCGTTCCGGGGCGTCGTGCCGCTCACGCTACCCGGCGTGCCTGCATCTAGGAGTCTGCGCCGCAGAAAACGATGCGACTGTAGGGGCGACGCATGCGTCGCCCCTACCGCGTCGTTCCGGGCCGGGCTTGAACTATCTTTCTGCGGCGCAGGCTCCTAGGCTCGGGGCGGGGCGGAGGGGCGGCGATACGTAGCGGCATGCAGCATCACATAGCTCGGGGGGAGCGGCATGACCGGGAGCCAGGAGTCTGCGTCGCAGAAAGATGGTTCAAGACATGCGAGCGGATGGACGGGCCGGTGAGGTCCATGCCGTCGCGCCGGGTGGCTACTCCCAATCGGCGGTGACCGGTGCCCCTGTGCTCCGTCCCGCGGTCTGCGCCCGGCGCAGGTACTGCACGATGGTGCTGGTGAGCCCTTCCGGGCCGCCCGACGGCCCAGCCCGCCGGGCTGCTTCCTGCCAGACGATGTGGTCGATTTCCGGCATCCAGGTGTCCGCCTCCACCTCGGTGTCCACCACCGTCAGGTCGATGCCGTCCGCCAGTCCCATCATTCGCCTGTAGGTGACCGCACCTCCGGCGATCCAGATCCGACCGCCCGGGGCGACCTCGGCGGCTTCCAGCGCGTCGAGCACCGCGCTGTCCACCGTGCGGTCTCCCACCTGCACCGGCTCGCCTTCCCGGGCCAGGACGATCACCGTGCGGCCGTCCAGCGGACGCTTGAACCCCGCGCAGGTGCGTTGTCCGACGATGACGGGGCATCCCATCGTCAACCGCCGGAACCGACCCCAGTCCGCGGGCAGATCCCAGGGCACGCGGCCTTCGCGGCCGATGGCGCGGTTGCGCGCCATCGCGGCGATGACGGTGACGGGCTTGTCGGACATCGTTCCTCTCCTGAAAGACGTTCCGCCGGCGTTCCCGACAGCGGTGGGGTAAAAGGACGGTCAGTCTTGATCGACGGTCCCGTTCAAACTAAGTTGATCGGACCAAGTCCGGGGAGCGCCGCCATGCGCACCGTCAACATGCACGAAGCCAAGACACATCTGTCGCGTCTCGTCAAGGCCGCCGCCGATGGAGAGCCGTTCATCATCGCGCGTGCGGGCAAGCCGGTGGTCAAGGTCGTCGCGCTGGAAGCCCCGGAGCACGGAGCAACGCGCCGAATCGGGTTTCTGGCCGGCAGGATCTCGGTGCCGGACGACTTCGACGACATGGGGTCCGGCGAGATCGAGTCCCTGTTCGAAGGCGTCGAGTGAGTCTCCTCCTCGACACGCACGTCCTGCTCTGGGCGGCGGGCGTGCCGGAGCGGTTGCCGGCCGCCGCCCGCGCGATGATCGAAGATCCGGGGACGGTATTGATCTTCAGCGTCGTGTCCCTCTGGGAGGTCGTCATCAAGAACGGGCTCGGACGTACGGATTTCAGCGTCGAGCCGCACCTGCTGCGCCGGGGTCTGCTGGAAAACGGCTACACGGAGCTGGCCGTGACCGGTGTCCATGTACTGGCCGTGGACCTGTTGCCCCGGATCCACAAGGATCCCTTCGACCGTATCCTGGTTGCGCAGGCCCGGATCGAAGGGATCACGTTGTTGACGGCGGACGAAGTCGTGGGCCGTTATCCGGGGCCGATCCGCAGGCTCTGACCAGAGGGGGCCAGGGCAGATCACTGTCTGGTCGCCCCGTCCGGCAAGCCCTGTTCCCTCATGCGGGCCCGTGCGGAGAGGGTTGGCATGCGCCGGCGCAGCAGGGCGTTGCGCGTGGTCCATTCCTGCTCCGGAGCTTGCGATTCGAGCAAGTCGAACTTCCGGGCGCCGGTCAGCGTCGCCACCGGCACCCCGTCGCGGAACGCGATCCGGGTGGATGCGGTGGCGGGGATGCGGTCGCCGAGGGTGACGATGCCGGTGAGGTTCAGCGGGTCCGCCGCGCTCAGAGCCACGATGGCGCCATCCGCCGGGATGCGGCGCACCCGTCTCAGGGTCTCCACCGCCTCGGGCAGGGCGTACTGCTCGCCGGTGAAGCCCGCGACGAACCGCCCCCCGCGGATCTCGCCGCGCGCTTCGAGGCGGCGGAGCACGCGCAACAGGTCCCGCCACGGGACGGTGAGCGATTCGCGCGCGAGGAGCGTCTTGAACACGACGCCGTAACGGCGTAGCAGGGTGCGCGCGATGGTCTCGGCGCCGTCCTCCCCGATGCCGTCCGTCTCCATGTCGACGGCGCGGCGCGGCACGCAGGCCCACCGGCCGGCTTCGGCGACGGCGTGGAGGCGGCGGACGGAGGCGCCGGTGAACGCGCGCAACCCCGCGAATCCATCCGCGCTCACGAGCCCGTGGGTGATCAGCTCGCCGAGCGCGGCGGCCGCGTCCGGCGCCCGCGCGCCGGTTCCGGCGAGGAGGTCGTCGAAGAACGACGCGCCGCGGGCGCGCAGGCATGAGAGGACGTTGCGGGCGCCGGGGGAGAGTGATGGGGGCGGGGCGCTTGCGTTTCCGGGAAGGGAGGCGTCGCGGGTCCCGTGGGAAGGTGGTGCGGGCTGGCCACCTGCATTCCCGATGGCATGGACATCTGGTTCGGGGGAGGGCGGTGATGCGGGCAGGGTACCGGCCCTTCCACGCTTGAAGGCATTGCGCACACGGGGCGAGTGCGATGCGGGCGAGACGCCCGTGTCCTCCCGGGACACGCCGTTCCCAGGAATGTAGGCGTCGTGTGGGCCGGGGGGAGGCGAGGGGTGCGGGACGCCGGTGTTTCCGGGTGTGGGGGCATTGCGCGCGCCGGTGGACGCCGCCGCCGATGGTCCGGTCCCGTTTCCGGAGCTGGGCCGTGCGGGCCGTCCGGGGGTCATCGCGCCGGGTCCGGTGGACGACTCCGCCGTTCCCCTGGCCTCGCCCGCGGCCGGCGCGAGCCATAGCGGCGCGTGGCGGCGGGAGAGCAGGGCGATCGGGGTCGAGCGGATCGGCCCGAACGACCGGCCCGGGGTCTCGCGGTTCGGGGGGGCCGGCCTCGCCCACGAGGCCCGGCCGGCAAGGCAGAGCCGATCGAGCATCTCCGGGGCGAAGTCCGCGATCCGGGCGGGCAGGATCTCCGCCTCCCAGGCCGCGGCGGGCGCCGCAAAGCCCTCCAGCTCCGCGGCGACGGCGGCCAGCGCCTCGAATCCCTGCCGCCGGTCGTCGGGCCGCGCCCGCTGCCATTCGAACAGATATCGCATGAACTCCGCGCGCGTCGCCGGCTCGATCTCGCGCCGCAGCCGGCCGAGGGTGTAGCGGTGGATGCGCGCGAGCAGGCGCCGGTCGCACCATTCGATCGAGGCGGCGTCTTCCGTGAACCGCCCGCGCAGCACGCAGCCTTCCGCTTCGAGGGCGACGAGCGCGACCTCGACGTCCACCGGAGCGAGCCCGAGATCGCGGGCGAGGCGGGCCGCGGTGGCCGGGCCGAGGCATCCGAGCCGTGCGCGCAGCAGCTCGACCAGCGCCGCATCGCGCCCGGGCGCGGCGCGAAGCTCCTCGGGGAGCACGAGCGGCGGGTCGGCGCGCCCGGCGCCCAGCGCCGCTTCGAGCAGGGCGAGGCGTTCCGCGGCGCACCAGAGCACGGGGCCGCCGCGCGGGGGGCGGAAGCGGGTGGCGCGGCCGGATGCGACGAGGGCGTCGAAGTGGGCGCTCCATCCGGGACGTTCGCCGTTCGCGAGCCGGCGCGCGGCGTCCGCCATGCTTGCCGAACGTCCGGGCACTGCGTCGGTAGCGTTCGCCGGGTTCGCCGGGCGGTGGCCGGCCACAGCTTCGGCGATGCTCGCCGGAGCCCCCGAACGCCCGGACATCGTTTCGGCGGCATTCGCCGGACCCGCCGAGCGCCTGGACGTGGCGTCGGTGTCACTCGCCGGATTCATCGAACGCCCGGCCACCCTCCCGGCAGCGCCCGCCGAGTCCGCCAAGCGCCCGGCCACTCCCTCGGCGGCGGTGGCGAAGCCGAGCACCACGAGCGCGTCATGCAGCTCATCGGGGGTCGCCGCCTCCGGCCAGGCTTCCTCGCGGACACGCTCGATCGCCTCGGGGTCGAGCCGCCCGATGTCGGCGGCGGATTCCGGGTCGAGCCCGCGGCGCATCGACACCGCCCGGGTGCGGCGTTCCTCCAACGGTGCGTCGTCCAGGAACGCATAGGGGCGGGCGTCGAGGACCTCCGCCGCGAGCGGGGAGGGCTCGGTGAGGTCGCGGGCGACGACCCGGATCTCCCCGCCCGCGAGGCGCGCGACGAGGGCTTCGAGCCCCTCGACGTCCATCGCCTCGGTCAGCGCGTCGGCGATCGTCTGCTCCACCAGCGGGTGATCGGGGATCTCGCGCGGTCCGGAGAGGTTCTCGGCGCAGGCGATCTGGTCGGGGAATACAGCGGCGACGAGGTCCTCGGCCTGCATGCGCTGGATGTTCGGCGGGACCTTGCTCCCGCCCCGGAAGCGCGGGACCGCCAGCGAGACGTTCGCGTTCCAGCGCCAGCGCACGTCGAACATCGGGGCGTCGAGCAGCGCCTGGGTCAGGACGTCGCGCACCGTCTCCGGCGAGAGATAGCGGCAGACCTCGTCGAGCGCGAAGCTGTGGCTCTCGCCGAGCGAGAGCACGATCGCGTCCTCGGTCGCCGCCGCCTGGAGCTCGAAGTTGAACTTCCGGCAGAAACGCTTGCGTAGCGCGAGGCCCCAGGCCCGGTTGAGTCGGCTGCCGAAGCGCGAGTGGATGACGAGCTGCATCCCGCCGCTCTCGTCGAAGAAGCGCTCCAGCACCACCGTGTCGCGGTCCGGCAGTGCGCCCAGCGCCGCGTGCCCGGCGCAGAGGTAGTCCACGATCTGCGCGCCCGCATCGGTCCCGGTCCCGGCGCGCTCGGCCAGCTCGCGCGCGAGCCGGGCGCGCGTTTCCGGCGCGGCGGCTCCGGCCATCCCGGCTCCGGCTGCTTCGGTCCCGCTCGTCCCGACTCCGGTCGCTCCGACCATCCCGCCCCCAGCCATCCCGTCACTGACCTCGGCACCGGCCGCGTCGAAGCGGCGTCCGAGCCATCCGAGCAGATCGCATACGCTCTCGGAGAGCTCGGCGGTGCGCCCCGGCGCCTCCCCGAACCAGAAGGGGATGTTCGGCGGCAGGCCCTGTGCGTCCTCCACCCGGACCGCGCCGCGTTCGATGCGCAGGATGCGCCACGAGGTGTTGCCGAGCTGGAAGATGTCGCCGGGAAGGCTTTCGATCGCGAAGTCCTCGTTGAGCGACCCGAGGCGGGTCCCGTGCGGTTCGAGCACGACGTCGTAGTCGGCATTGTCGGGGATCGCGCCGCCCGAGGTCATCGCGGTGAGGCGGGCGCCGCGCCGGGCGCGCAGCTCGCCGTTGACGACGTCACGATGCAGCCAGGCGCTGCGCCGGCCGCGCCGGGTCGCGAACCCGCCGGCGAGCATCGCCAGCAGCGCGCGCCACCGTTCGCCGGTGAGGTTCCGGTAGGGGTACGCGCGGCGCACCGTGGCGAGCAGCGCCTCCTCGCTCCAGTCTTCGGCCGCGACCATCGCGACCGCCTGCTGCGCGAGTACGTCCAGCGGATGGGACGGCACGTGCAGCCGGTCCAGCTCGCCGCGCCGCACCGCGTCGAGGATCGCGGCGCATTCGACGAGCTCGTCCCGGGTGAGGGGGAACAGCCGGGCCTTCGGCGTGCCGTGCACCGCGTGACCGGAGCGCCCGGCCCGTTGCAGGAAGGTCGCGATCGAGCGCGTCGAGCCGAGCTGGCAGACGAGGTCCACGTCGCCGATGTCGATCCCGAGCTCCAGCGAGGCGGTGGCCACCAGCACCTTGAGATCGCCGGCCTTGAGCCGTTGCTCGGCCGCGAGCCGGCGCTCGCGCGAGAGGCTGCCGTGATGCGAGGTGACGTGTTCCTCCCCCAGCGAGTCGGTGAGCGCCCGGGCCACCCGCTCCGCCATGCGGCGCGTGTTGACGAACACCAGCGTGGTGCGATGCGCCTCGATGAGCGCGCACAGACGCCGGTAGACCTCGCCCCAGACCTCGCCGGACATCACCGCTTCGAGGGGTGATTCGGGCAGCTCCAGCGCGAGGTCGCGCTCGCGACGGTGGCCGGTGTCCACGACGGTGCACTCGCGCGGCCGGCCCGCCTCGCCGCAGCCGGTGAGGAAGTGGGCGACGGTCTCGATCGGGCGCTGGGTCGCGGACAGGCCGATGCGGGTGAGGGGCCGGCCGGCCAGCGCGTCCAGGCGCTCCAGCGAGAGCGCGAGATGCGCGCCGCGCTTGTTGCCGGCGACAGCGTGGATCTCGTCCACGATCACGGTGCCGACGCCGGCGAGCATGGCACGTCCGCCCCCACTGGTGAGGAGGATGTAGAGCGATTCCGGTGTGGTCACCAGGATGTGGGGCGGCTGCCGGCGCATCGCCTCGCGCGCCGCGCCCGGGGTGTCGCCGGTGCGCACCATGGCCCGGATGCCGGAGCCGGGTTCCCCGGCATCGGCGAGGGTGCGGTCGATGCCGGCGAGCGGCACCTCCAGGTTCTTGTGCACGTCGTTGCCGAGCGCCTTGAGCGGCGAGACGTAGACCACCCGGGTCGCGTCGGGGAGCACCGCCCGGCGGCTGTCCCGGACCAGGGTGTCGATGGCGGTGAGGAATCCGGCCAGGGTCTTGCCGGAGCCGGTGGGGGCGGCGATCAGGGTGTGGCGTCTCGCCGCCACCGCATCCCATGCCTGTGTCTGGCAGGGGGTCGGGGCGCCGAGGGCCGTCTCGAACCACGAGGCGACGGCGGGATGGAAGCGGGCGAGGGTCACGTGGCGCACGGCCGGCTGCCCGGAATCGATGTGTTCATTCGGCGAGCGATCCGGAAATCAACCATCCCGATCCGGCATGGCAGGGACATGTCATGTCGCCGCAGCCTCATGGCCCCGGCGCTCGACCGATCATGGGCGCCAGGGATTCGACGATCCAGGCATTCAGGCTCGTTCCCTTTCGGGTGGCTTCCAGGTACACGTTCCGATGCAAGGCCGGTTCCATCCGCACGATCAGCCTGCCAGAAAACGAAACGATTTGTCCGACCCCCGCCCCGTCTCCGCACAGTGTTCGAGGTAGTCGTCGACCGCCTCGTGGAAGGCGCGCTCGATCCCGCCCACGAAATCGGCTTCGAACGGTATGACGTCGCGCGTCCCCGGCACGCGGCCGTGCAGGATCCTGTCGGCCTCGTCGAAGTCCACGGCATTGTTGCTCACAACCTCACCCGCGAGTTGCAGATCCTACTCGACCTTCGCGCCCGTGGCACGACTGCAAAGCGCGCCGCGCTGTGGTGTTTCCGGGAGATTGGGACCCTTCGCCGTACCCTCATCCAACGCACCGGGCGAATTATTCGCCCCGCCGGCAAATTGGTCCTCTCCATGAACAGCAACGAAAATCTCGAGAGAGAGCTCCGGCATGCTCTCGCAACACTGAACACCGTCGCTTGACGTATATTTGTTGCAAGTTTATGCAACAACTGGGATCACTTGCCCTGCTAGTAGCATCAAAAACTATCGAAAATACCTGTTCGTGCTGCGATAGCAGGGTGGAACGCATGCCGCGCCAATGTAGCTCATCCTCACTGGGAGTGAACATGAACTGGACCGTCCAGTGTGCGGAATACTACTCGTACAGAGGCGTTTTGCGCACAAATGCATACTAATTTATGCAACAATCGAATATATTTTTCAAAAGTTTGTACAACAATTGTTGGAAAATAGTCGCAATTTTTTATCGCTATTTATTTTCTGGCAAGTACTAGAAATAATAGTAATTCAGATGGTATGATGTTTTCAGTTCACACGAAAAGATGGTATCAGAAGAAGATATTGTGCTGAACGATCCGAGACCGGCGTTGGGGCGCTCGGGATGACGTGCGGCGCCGCGCCGCACGCCGGCAGATCAATCGGCCGGATTGCCCATGACGAAAAGGCTTCGGAGACGTCCACCGTCAAGGGCGCGATCGATATCTGACACCATCGAGCCTTGCTCATGCGCAACGGCCCGCACGGGCGACGTGCCGAGATACGAAACGCGCTTCGGGATCCGCGGGAGCGGTCTTCTCGCTGCATTGATGACGGCGAACCTCGATCCCCCCGCGTCATGGCGTCATGCTGAGGAGGCATCGGCGTTCCTCTCTCGACGCACTTGCCGTCGCCCTGACGGCCTTCGCCATGCCGGCCGTTCCGGTATCGGCGGCGTCCCCCACGGTGGACGCGGTCAAGTTCCTGAGCTCTCCCCAAAGCGGCGATACCTACGGTGTCGGCGAACGCATCACCGTCGAGGTCAAGTGGAACGAGTCCGTCACCGTCACCGGCTCCCCCCGGCTGGCGCTGACCATGGGAAGCAAGACGCTCTACGCGGAGTACGCCGGCGGCGTCAACCCCCGTTTTCGCTACACGGTGGGTAGCAGGGTCCGGGACTTGAACGGCGTCTCGGTGGCGGCCGGCGCGCTCGAGCTCAACGGCGGCGCGATACGGAGCGAGTCGACGAACGAGAACGCCGATACCGGGCTGGGCAGTCACGCCATCACCGACGATTCGTCCCACAAGGTGGACGGCTCGATCGCCGTCGCGGCGATCGTGACGGCCGTGCGGATCACCACCCGGCCAAGCGGGGGCCGCGCGTATTTCAGGACCGGCGAGAGAATCCGGGTGGAGGTCCGGTTCGGCAAGCCGGTGTCGGCATCGTCAATCGTCCGGCCGCGCCTGGCACTCTCCATCGGCGCCGCGACGCGCCAGGTGAGCGCCGCCGCGTCGTCGGGCTTCAGCGAGTTTCTGACTTTCGACTACACGGTGCAGTCGGGCGATTACGACCCCGACGGCTTCTCCATCGCGGCCGGCGCGTTGACCCTGGGCCGAGTCGTGGACCGCGGGGCGCGCGCCGCGAACCTGAACCTGGGCCGCCACGCCATCTCCAGCGCCGCCGGGTACCGGGTGAACAACGCCCCGCCCTCGTTCGGCTCCGCCACGGTGGCGAACCGGAAATTCGACACCGACACGCCCATCGCGCCCCTCGTCCTGCCCGAGGCGACCGGCGAAGGAACCCTGAGCTACACGCTCACGCCCTCGACCATGCCGCAGGGCCTGACCTGGACCTCCGCGACCCGCACCATCTCCGGTACGCCGACCGCGGTCACGGCGGCGCGCACCTATACCTGGAAGGCGACCGACTCCGAAGACGAAACGGCGACGCTGACGTTCACCATCGCCGTGGCGGAGATACCGAGCTTCGGTTCGGCGGCGGGGCCCGCGCTTCGCTATGAGGTCAACCAACCGATCGCTTCGTTTTCCCTGCCCGCGGCCGCCGGCGGCGACGGCGCGCTGACCTACGCGCTGGGGACGACGCCGGCCCTGCCGGAGGGGCTGAGCTACACCCCGCCCACCGGCACGGCCACCGGCGGCGTCATTGCCGGCACGCCGACGGAGGCCAAGGCCGAACGTACCTACACGCTGACCGCCACGGACACCGACGGCGACGCCGCGACATTCACCTTCACCATCAGTGTGGTGAATCATCCGGTGGTGTCGGAAGTGCGGATAATGGATTGGAGCACCAACGGCGTCTACTATTCCGGCGAAGAAATTCGGATATTCGTCGGTTTCAGCAGCAGTATCACGGTGTGGGGGAATACCGACCTGGCCATCGTCATCGGCGGCCAGACGCGCCGGGCGGGCCGGCATTCCTTCAACACCACCGGGCTCTGGTACTCGTACACGGTGCAGGACTCGGATTTCGACACCGACGGCATCAGCATCCCGGCCGACGCGCATCGCCTGACCAGCGGAGTCATTCAGCGCACCGGAACGGGCCAGTCGGTGGACATGGCCATCGGCGGCCTCGCCATCGCCAACGCCCCGGACCACAAGGTGGGTTCCCCGAGGTTCGCGACGGGCGCGAGCGTGCCGGCGCAGAGCTACACGCAACGCACGCTCATCGACTCCCTGACCCTGCCCTCGGCCACCGGCGCGACGCCCCTGACCTACGCTCTCGGCGCCACGCCTGCCTTGCCCGCCGGCCTGACCTACACTGCGCCCACGAGCGGGAACAGCCACGGCGGCGTCATCGCCGGCACCCCGACCGCGGCCCTGGCGCAGACCACCTACACCTTCACCGCCACTGACACCAACGGCCGGTCGGACTCACTGACCTTCACCATCACCGTGGACGGCATCCCCACCTTCGGCGACGCCACCGTCGCCAACCAGTCCTGGGTCCAGCGCCGGCGGATCGCCGCCTTTACCCTGCCGGCGGCTGTCGGCGGCGACGGCGTACTGACCTATGCCCTCTCGCCCTCCCTGCCCGGCGGCGTCACCCGCGACGCCGCCACCCACGTGGTGAGCGGTGCGCCGTCCACGTCGCAGACCGCAACCACCTACACCTGGGCCGCCACCGACGCCGACGGCGACAAGGCGGAGCTCGCCTTCACCATCGAGGTGGAGGGCGTACCCGCGGTGACGCTGGCGACGGCGGATTCGGCGATCGCGGAGAACGGCGGCACGACGACGGTGACCGCCACGTTGAGCCATGCGTGGGGTCAGGCGATGACGGTCACGGTGACCCCGGTCGCGGGAAGCTACACGGTGGGACAGGACGCGACGATAGCCATCGCGGCGGGCAGCACGGCGAACGCTTCGGACAGCGTGACGATCACTGCGGTGAACGATGACCTCGACAACGTGGGCGACCGATCGGTGACGGTGTCGGGTACGGCCGGCAGCGCCCGGGGCGCAGGAAGCGTGACCGGGGCGCCGCTGACGCTGACCGACGACGAGGCGACTCCGACGGCAACGCTCGTGCTGTCTCCGGCGTCGATTGCGGAAGGTGCGTGGGCGACGGTGGCGGCGACGCTGGACCGCGCATCGAGCGAGGCGGTGACGCTGACGGTCTCGGCCGCGGCGGGCGCCAACGCTTCTGACGGCGACTTCACGCTGTCGAGCACGAGGACCCTGGCCATCGCGGCGGGTTCGACGAGCAGCAGCGGGACGGTGACGATTGCGGCGACGCGCGACGCGTCGGACTCGCCGGACAAGGAGGTGACGGTCTCGGCATCGGTGTCCGGCTCCAGCGGCATCGCCGCCCCGGCGAGCCGGACGCTGACGATCACGGACGACGGCCCGCCGACCGTGACGCTCGCGCTTGCGGATTCGTCGATTTCGGAGAACGGTGGAACGACCACGGTGTCCGCGACGCTGACGTCCGCCTGGACCTCCGAAATAGTGGTAACGCTAAGCGGGCTGGCGGGGGCCTACGCGGTGGGCGCGGATACCACCATCGCCATCCCGGCGGGACAGACGCAGAACAGCTCCGACACGGTCACCGTCACGGCGGTGGACAACGCCACGGACGAGCCGGATCGTTCGGTGACGGTGGCGGCAACGGCGGAGTACCTAGCCCCGGGCTCCCTCACGCGCAGCGTCGGCGTGAGCGGCGCCGCCCTGACCCTGGAGGACGACGACGCCGCGCCGTACGTGACGGTGCAGCCGTCGACCTTGCGGATTTCGGAGAACGGGGGCACGGCCGACTTGTCGGCGACGTCGAGCCACCCCTCGAGCGCGGTGACGAAGGTGACGATAAGCGTCGCGCGCTCGTCGAGGGCGCCGGCGGGCGACTACGTGCTGAGCCGGAACAGGGTCCTGACGATCGCGGCGGGGGCGACGACCAGCACCGGGACGGTGACGGTCGCGGCGGTGGACAACGACAGGGACGAGCCGGACCGATGGGTGGTGCTGCGCGGGACGCCGCAAAACAGCCAGGGCACCAGCCAGTACGCGGGGCTGTCGCTGGCGATCGACGACGACGAGGCGGCGCCGGCGGTGACGCTGGCGGTAGCGGACGGCACCGTCGACGAAGACGGTGGCACGACGACGGTAACGGCGACGCTCTCGCACGCATCGAGCGAGGCGACGACGATCACGGTGACGGCGCTGGACGGCGCCTACACGGTGGGTACGGACGCGACCATCGTCATCGCCGCGGGCGCCACGTCGAATGCCTCGGACACGGCGGCGATTACGGCGGTGGACGACGACGTGGACAACGTGGGCAATCGCACGGTGACGGTGACGGCGACGGCGGACAACGACCACGGCATCGGCGCGGTGGGTGGGGCGTCGCTGACGCTGACCGACGACGAGGAAACGCCGGCGGTGACGCTGGCGCTGTCGGAGCCGGATACGTCGAAGCCGGACACCATCGCCGAGAGCGGGTCCGGCAACGCGAGCACGGTCACGGCGACGCTCTCCGGGCCGTCGAGCGAGGCGGTGACGCTGACGGTCGCGGCGGCGCCGGGAGCGAACACGGTGGAAGACGACTTCACCCTGTCTTCTGCGAAGACGCTGACCATCGCGGCGGGTGCGACGGCGAGCGCCGGCACGGTGACGGTCACGGCGGTCGATGACACGAAGGACGCGCCGGACAAGTCGGTGACGGTCTCGGCGGCGGTATCCGGCGCCAGTGGGGTGGCGGCTCCCGCGGACGCGACGCTGACCATCACGGACGACGACGATCCGCCGGCGGTGTCCATCTCGTCGCCGAGCGTGTCCGAGGGGGCGGCGGGCACGACGGCGACGTTGCGCTTCGAGGTGACCCTGGGCACGGCGAGCGGCAGGCAGGTGACGGTGGGCTATGCGGAGTCCGCCACGGGCCGCACGGCCACGCCGGGCACGGACTACACGGCGCTGGCATCGGGGACGCTGACCATCGCGGCGGGCGATACGAGCGGGGTCGTCGCCGTGACGGTGGTCGGGGACGGCACGGACGAGCCCGACGAGCAGGTGAAGGTGGTGCTGAGCGGCCCGGTCAACGCGACGTTGGGTACTGCGACCGGGACCGGCACGATCACCGATGACGACGCGGCGCCGGCGGTGACGTTGGCGGTAGCGGACGGCGCCGTCGACGAAGACGGTGGCACGACGACGGTGACGGCGACGCTGAGCCACGCATCGAGCGAAGACACGACGATTACGGTGACGGCGCTGGACGGCGCCTACACGGTGGGTACGGACGCGACCATCGTCATCGCGGCGGGCGCGACGTCGAATGCCTCGGACACGGCGGCGATTACGGCGGTGGACGACGACGTGGACAACGTGGGCAATCGCACGGTGACGGTGACGGCGACGGCGGACAACGACCACGGCATCGGCGCGGTGGGTGGGGCGTCGCTGACGCTGACCGACGACGAGGAAACGCCGGCGGTGACGCTGGCGCTGTCGGAGCCGGATACGTCGAAGCCGGACACCATCGCCGAGAGCGGGTCCGGCAACGCGAGCACGGTGACGGCGACGCTCTCCGGGCCGTCGAGCGAGGCGGTGACGCTGACGGTCGCGACGGCGCCGGGAGCGAACACGGTGGAAGGCGACTTCACGCTGTCTCCTGCGAAGACGCTGACCATCGCGGCCGGTTCGACGGCGAGCACCGGTGCGGTGACGGTCACGGCGGTTGATGACACGAAGGATGCGCCGGACAAGTCGGTGACGGTCACGGCGGTGGTGTCGGGTAGCAGCGGGGTGGCGGCTCCGTCGTCGGTGACCCTGATGATCACCGACGACGACGATGCGCCGGGGCTGTCCATCGACTCGCCGCGCGTGGACGAGGGGGACAGCGGCTCGGTGAGCCTGGAGTTCACGGTGAGCCTGAGCGCGGCGAGCGGTCGGCAGGTGACGGTGGGCTATGCGGAGGGGACAGGCGGCACGGCGACGGCGGGGACGGACTACACGGCGATTAGTGCGGGGACATTGACCTTCGCGGCGGGCGAGACCGCCAAGACGCTCACGGTGTCGGTGACGGGCGATACGACGGACGAGCCGGACGAGACGGTGGTGGTGAGCCTGAGCGGGTCGGCGAACGCGGCCATCTCGACGGCGAGCGGGACGGGGACGATCACCGACGACGACGCCACGCCGACGGTGACGCTGGCGTTGTCGGAGCCGGATGCGTCGAAGCCCGACACGGTCAATGAGAGCGGGGCGGGCAACTCGAGCACGGTGACGGCGACGCTGAGCGGCCGGTCGTCCGCGGAGGTGATTCTGACCGTTGCCGCGACGGCGGGAGCGAACGCGGAGGCGGGGGACTTCACGCTGTCTTCAGCGAAGACGCTGACCATCGCGTCGGGCTCGACGGCGAGCGCCGGCACGGTGACGGTCACGGCGGTTGATGACACGAAGGATGCGCCGGACAAGGAGGTGACGGTCTCGGCGGTGGTGTCGGGTAGCAGCGGGGTGGCGGCTCCGTCGTCGGTGACCCTGATGATCACCGACGACGACGATGCGCCGGCGGTGACGCTGGCGGTCGCGGACTCGTCGGTCTCGGAGAACGGCGGCTCGACGACGGTCACGGCCACCCTCTCCCACCCGTCGAGCGCGGACACCGCGATCACGGTGACGGCGTCGGCGGGGACGGGGGCGGTCGCAACGGATTTCACGCAGACCGGCGCGACGCTGACCGTGGCGGCGGGGGCGACGAGGAGCACCGGGACGGTCACGGTCACGGCAAACGACGACACGACGGATGCGCCGGACAAGGAGGTGACGATCTCGGGTTCGGCGGTCAACGCCCAGGGCGTGGGAGCCGTGACGGGAACGACGCTCACCATCACCGACGATGAAGGGTTGCCCACCGTGGCGCTGGTCCTGTTGCCGTCGTCGATCTCGGAGAGCGGTGGTGTCTCGACGGTGACGGCGACGCTCTCGGGTGCGTCGAGCGAGGCGGTGACCGTGACGGTGGGGGCTTCGCCGGTGACTTCGACAGGCGCCATGTCGGGCGACTTCACGCTGAGCACGGCGAACACGCTGACGATTGCGGCGGGCTCGACGACGAGCACGGGCGCGGTGACGGTGACGGCGGTCGGCAACGCGGCCGACGCCCCGGACAAGGCGGTGACGGTGTCGGGGACGGCGGCGGGCGGCAACGGGGTGGCGGCGCCGTCGGACATGACGCTGGCGCTGACCGACGACGACGATGCGCCGGGGCTGTCGATCAGCTCGTCGAGCGTGGACGAGGGGGACAGCGGTTCGGCGAGCTTGGAGTTCACGGTGAGCCTGGGCGCGGCGAGCGGTCGGCAGGTGACGGTGGGCTATGCGGATGCGGGGACGGGCACGGCGACATCGGGCACGGACTACACGGCGATTAGTGCGGGGACATTGACCTTCGCGGCGGGCGAGACCGCCAAGACGCTCACGGTGTCGGTGACGGGCGATACGACGGACGAGCCGGACGAGACGGTGGTGGTGAGCCTGAGCGGGGCGGCGAACGCGGCCATCTCGACGGCGAGCGGGACGGGGACGATCACCGACGACGACGCCACGCCGACGGTGACGCTGGCGTTGTCGGAGCCGGATGCGTCGAAGCCCGACACGGTCAATGAGAGTGGGGCGGGCAATTCGAGCACGGTGACGGCGACGCTGAGCGGCCCGTCGTCCGCGGAGGTGATTCTGACCGTTGCCGCGACGGCGGGAGCGAACGCGGAGGCGGGGGACTTCATGCTGTCTTCTGCGAAGACGCTGACCATCGCGTCGGGCTCGACGGCGAGCGCCGGCACGGTGACGGTCGCGGCGGTTGATGACACGAAGGACGCGCCGGACAAGGAGGTGACGGTCACGGCCACGGTCTCCGGGACGAGCGGGGTGGCGGCGCCGTCGTCGGTGACCCTGACGATCACCGACGACGACGATGCGCCGTCGCTGTCGATCGACTCGCCGCGCGTGGACGAGGGGGACAGCGGGACGGTGAGCCTGGAGTTCACGGTGAGCCTGGGCGCGGCGAGCGGTCGACAGGTGACGGTGGGCTATGCGGATGCGGGGACGGGCACGGCGACATCGGGGACGGACTACACGGCGATTAGTGCGGGGACATTGACCTTCGCGGCGGGCGAGACCGCCAAGACGCTCACGGTGTCGGTGACGGGCGATACGACGGACGAGCCGGACGAGACGGTGGTGGTGAGCCTGAGCGGGGCGGCGAACGCGGCCATCTCGACGGCGAGCGGGACGGGGACGATCACCGACGACGACGCCACGCCGACGGTGACGCTGGCGTTGTCGGAGCCGGATGCGTCGAAGCCCGACACGGTCAACGAGAGCGGGGCGGGCAATTCGAGCACGGTGACGGCGACGCTCTCCGGGCCGTCGAGCGAGGCGGTGACGCTGACGGTGGCGGCGACGGCGGGAGCGAACGCGGAGGCGGGGGACTTCGTGCTGTCTTCTGCGAAGACGCTGACCATCGCGTCGGGCTCGACGGCGAGCGCCGGCACGGTGACGGTCACGGCGGTTGATGACACGAAGGATGCGCCGGACAAGTCGGTGACGGTCACGGCGGTGGTGTCGGGTAGCAGCGGGGTGGCGGCTCCGTCGTCGGTGACCCTGACGATCACCGATGACGACGATGCGCCGGCGGTGACGCTGGCGGTCGTGGACTCGTCGGTCTCGGAGAACGGCGGCTCGACGACGGTCACGGCCACCCTCTCCCACCCGTCGAGCGCGGACACCGCGATCACGGTGACGGCGTCGGCGGGGACGGGGGCGGTTGCGACGGATTTCACGCAGACCGGCGCGACGCTGACCGTAGCGGCGGGGGCGACGACGAGCACCGGGACGGTCACGGTCACGGCAAACGACGACACGACGGATGCGCCGGACAAGTCGGTGACGATCTCGGGTTCGGCGGTCAACGCCCAGGGCGTGGGAGCCGTGACGGGAACGACGCTCACCATCACCGACGATGAAGGGTTGCCCACCGTGGCGCTGGTCCTGTTGCCGTCGTCGGTCTCGGAGAGCGGTGGTGTCTCGACGGTGACGGCGACGCTCTCGGGTGCGTCGAGCGAGGCGGTGACCGTGACGGTGGGGGCTTCGCCGGTGACTTCGACAGGCGCCATGTCGGGCGACTTCACGCTGAGCACGGCGAACACGCTGACGATTGCGGCGGGCTCGACGACGAGCACGGGCGCGGTGACGGTGACGGCGGTCGGCAACGCGGCCGACGCCCCGGACAAGGCGGTGACGGTGTCGGGGACGGCGGCGGGCGGCAACGGGGTGGCGGCGCCGTCGGACATGACGCTGGCGCTGACCGACGACGACGATGCGCCGGAGGTCCTGCTCTCGGTGGCGTCGTCGTCGATCCCGGAGAAAGGCGGCTCGACGACGGTGAGCGCGACGCTGACGCACCCGTCAAGCGCGGCGACGACGGTGACGGTAACACCGGTGGCGAACGCCTACACGGTGGCGTCGGGTTCGGACGCGGTGATCGTGATTGCGGCGGGCTCGACGGCGAGCGCGACGGACACGGCGACGATCACCGCGGTGGACAACGCCGTGGACGCGGCGGACAGCGATGTGACGGTGATGGGCACAGCCGCGAACACCCAGGCTACCGCCGAATCGGAGACGATGACCGTCACCGGGGCGTCACTGACCATTACCGACGACGACACGGCGGGGTTCGTGGTGTCGCCGTCGACGTCGGCGTCGTTGCGGCTGCGGACGACGGAGGATGGCGGGACGGCGGCGTTCGAGGTGAAGCTCGGGAGCGAGCCGACGGGGGACGTGGTGCTCGGCGTGGCGAGCTCGGACACGACGGAAGGCACGGTGTCCGCCTCGTCGCTGACCTTCACGGCGACGACCTGGAGCACGGCGCAGACGGTGACCTTGACCGGCGTGGACGACGCCCCTGCCAACCCCGTCGACGGCGACCGGAGCTACACCGTCACCCTGACGGTGAACCGGGAGAGCACGGCGGACGCCATCTACGACGCGCTCTCGGCCATCACGGTCTACGCGGTGAACGCGGACAACGAGTACGGGCTGGACGTGGGCTCGGTGACGGGTCAGGCGACGGAGGCAGGCGGTCAGGCGACCTTCACGGTGGCGCTGCTGACGCGGCCTTCGGCGGCGGTGACGGTGTCGGTGACGAGCCTGGATGCGAGCGAGGGCGCGGCGTCCCCGTCGTCGCTGACCTTCACGGACTCGGACTGGAGCACGACGCAGACGGTGACGGTGACCGGGGCGGACGACGCCATTGACGACGGTGGCGTGACCTGGAATGTGCGACTCGCTCCGTCGAGCGGCGACGCCAACTACAACGGCCTCTCGAACGTGGATGTGTTGGTGACCACCACCGACGACGACGACGCGCCGAACGCCGCGCTTTCACTGAACCCGTCGTCGATCTCGGAGAGCGGCGACGTATCGACGGTGACGGCGACGTTGTCGCGCGCGTCAAGCGCGGCGACGACGGTGAGGGTGACGCCGGTGTCGGGCTTCTACACGGTGGGCTCGGACGCGGTGATCGTGATCGCGGCGGGCGAGACGGCGAACGCGACGGACACGGCGACGGTGGCGGCGGTGGACAACGCGACGGACGCGCCGGACCGGGCGGGCACGGTGACGGTGACGGTCTCGAACGACCGGGCCACGGCCGACGGGACCACCCTGGCGGTGAGCGGCGGGGCGCTGACGGTGACCGACGACGATGCGGCGCCGAACGCGGCGCTTTCGCTGAACCCGTCGTCGGTCTCCGAGAACGGCGGGGCTTCGGCGGTGACGGCGACGCTGACCCACCCGTCGAGCGCGGCGACGACGGTGACGGTGACGCCGGTGTCGGGGGCCTACACGGTAGGCTCGGACGCGACGATCGTGATCGCGGCGGGCTCGACGGCAAACGCGACGGACACGGCGGCGATCGCGGGGGTGGACAACGCGACGGACGAGCCCGACCGGACGGCGACGGTAACCGCGACGCTGACCAACAGCCAGGGCGCGGGGACGGTGACCGGGGCCACGCTGACGCTGGAGGACGACGACGATGCGCCGACGCTGTCGATCGACTCGCCGAGCGTGGCGGAGGGGGACAGCGGCTCGAAGGACCTGACGTTCACGGTGACGTTGAGCGCGGCGAGCGGCCAGCAGGTGACGGTGGCCTACGCTGACGCCACGACCGGCACGGCCATGTCGGGGACGGACTACACGGCGATCACGGGCGGGACGCTGACCTTCACGGCGGGGACGACCAGCCGGACCTTCGACGTGTCGGTGACCGGCGATGTCCTGGACGAGTCGAACGAGACGGTGGTGGTGTCGCTGAGCAGCCCGACGAACGCGACCGTGTCGAATACGGCGGGCACCGGGACGGGGACGATCACGGACAACGACGCGACGCCCTCGATCACGTTGACGGTGGATGACGGCAGCGTGGGCGAGGGCGACGGGGCGACCACGATCACGGTGACGGCCACGGTGGACGGCGCGACCCGGTTCGGCGCGGCCACGACGGTGACGGTGAGCGTGGCGGGCAGCGGCACGACGACGGCGGTGGACTTCGCGGCGGTGACGGACTTCGACATCGAGATCGCGGCGGGGGCGGCGAGCCAGACCGGGACGTTCACGCTGACGCCGACGGACGACACGGCGGACGAGACGGACGAGACCATCACGGTGAGCGGCGCCTCAGGTAGCCTGACGGTGAACCCGGCCACGATCACGTTGACGGACGACGACGGGGCGCCGACGTTGTCGATCGACTCGCCGAGCGTGGCGGAGGGGGACAGCGGCTCGAAGGACCTGACGTTCACGGTGACGTTGAGTCCGGCGAGCGGCCGGGAAGTGACGGTGGCCTGGGCGGAAGGGACCGGCGGCACGGCCACGTCGGGGACCGACTACACGGCGATCACCGGCGGCACACTGACCTTCGCGGCGGGGACGACCAGCCAGACCTTCAACGTGTCGGTGACGGGCGACGCGCTGGACGAGTCGAACGAGACGGTGGTGGTGTCGCTGAGCAGCCCGACGAACGCGACCGTGTCGAATACGGCGGGCACCGGCACGGGGACGATCACCGACGACGACGCGACGCCCTCGATCACGGTGACGGTGGATGACGGCAGCGTGGGCGAGGGCGACGGGGCGACGACGATCACGGTGACGGCCACGGTGGACGGCACGACCCGGTTCGGCGCGGCCACGACGGTGACGGTGAGCGTGGCGGGCAGCGGCACGGCGACGGCAGTGGACTTCGCGGCGGTGGATGCGTTCGACATCGAGATCGCGGCGGGGGCGGCGAGCAACACCGGGAGCTTCACGCTGACGCCGACGGACGATGCGCTGGACGAGACGGACGAGACCATCACGGTGAGCGGCGCGTCGGGCGGCCTGACGGTGAACCCGGCCACGATCAGCCTGACGGACGACGACGCGGCGCCGACGCTGTCGATCGACTCGCCGAGCGTGACGGAGGGTGACAGCGGCTCGAAGGACCTGACGTTCACGGTGACGTTGAGCGCGGCCAGCGGCCAGCAGGTGACGGTGGCCTATGCCGACGCCACGACCGGCACGGCCACGTCGGGGACGGACTACACGGCGATCGCGGGCGGGACGCTGACCTTCACGGCGGGGACGACCAGCCGGACCTTCGACGTGTCGGTGACGGGCGACGCGCTGGACGAGTCGAACGAGACGGTGGTGGTGGAGCTGAGCAGCCCGACGAACGCGGCCGTGTCGAATACGGCGGGCACCGGCACGGGGACGATCACCGACGACGACGATGCGCCGACGTTGTCGATCGACTCCCCGAGCGTGACGGAGGGGGACAGCGGCTCGAAGGACCTGACGTTCACGGTGACGTTGAGCGCGGCGAGCGGCCAGCAGGTGACGGTGGCCTGGGCCGACGCCACGACCGGCACGGCCACGTCGGGGACGGACTACACGGCGATCGCGGGCGGGACGCTGACCTTCACGGCGGGGACGACCAGCCGGACCTTCGACGTGTCGGTGACGGGCGACGCGCTGGACGAGTCGAACGAGACGGTGGTGGTGTCGCTGAGCAGCCCGACGAACGCGGCCGTGTCGAATACGACGGGCACCGGCACGGGGACGATCACCGACGACGACGATGCGCCGACGCTGTCGATCGACTCGCCGAGCGTGGCGGAGGGGGACAGCGGCTCGAAGGACCTGACCTTCACGGTGACGTTGAGCGCGGCGAGCGGCCAGCAGGTGACGGTGGCCTGGGCCGATGCCACGACCGGCACGGCCACGTCGGGGACGGACTACACGGCGATCACGGGCGGGACGCTGACCTTCGCGGCGGGGACGACCAGCCGGACCTTCGACGTGTCGGTGACGGGCGATGTCCTGGCCGAGTCGAACGAGACCGTCGTGGTGACCCTGAGCAACGCCGGGAACGCGACCATCTCGACGGCGAGCGGGACGGGGACGATCACGGACAACGACGCGACGCCCTCGATCACGTTGACGGTGGATGACGGCAGCGTGGGCGAGGGCGACGGGGCGACGACGATCACGGTGACGGCCACGGTGGACGGCACGACCCGGTTCGGCGCGGCCACGACGGTGACGGTGAGCGTGGCGGGCAGCGGCACGGCGTCGGCGGTGGACTTCGCGGCGGTGGCGGACTTCGACATCGAGATCGCGGCGGGGGCGGCGAGCAACACCGGGAGCTTCACGCTGACGCCGACGGACGATGCGCTGGACGAGACGGACGAGACCATCACGGTGAGCGGCGCGTCGGGCGGCCTGACGGTGAACCCGGCCACGATCAGCCTGACGGACGACGACGGCGCCCCGACGCTGTCGGTCAACTCACCGAGCGTGACGGAGGGGGACAGCGGCACGAAGGACCTGACGTTCACGGTGACGTTGAGCGCGGCGAGCGGCCAGCAGGTGACGGTGGCCTATGCCGACGCCACGACCGGCACGGCCACGTCGGGGACGGACTACACGGCGATCGCGGGCGGGACGCTGACCTTCACGGCGGGGACGACCAGCCGGACCTTCAACGTGTCGGTGACGGGCGACGTCCTGGCCGAGTCGAACGAGACGGTGGTGGTGACCCTGAGCAACGCCGGGAACGCGACCATCTCGACGGCGAGCGGGACGGGGACGATCACGGACAACGACGCGACGCCCTCGATCACGGTGACGGTGGATGACGGCAGCGTGGGCGAGGGCGACGGGGCGACGACGATCACGGTGACGGCCACGGTGGACGGCACGACCCGGTTCGGCGCGGCCACGACGGTGACGGTGAGCGTGGCGGGCAGCGGCACGGCGACGGCGGTGGACTTCGCGGCGGTGGATGCGTTCGACATCGAGATCGCGGCGGGGGCGGCGAGCAACACCGGGAGCTTCACGCTGACGCCGACGGACGATGCGCTGGACGAGACGGACGAGACCATCACGGTGAGCGGCGCGTCGGGCGGCCTGACGGTGAACCCGGCCACGATCAGCCTGACGGACGACGACGCGGCGCCGACGCTGTCGATCGACTCGCCGAGCGTGACGGAGGGTGACAGCGGCTCGAAGGACCTGACGTTCACGGTGACGTTGAGCGCGGCCAGCGGCCAGCAGGTGACGGTGGCCTATGCCGACGCCACGACCGGCACGGCCACGTCGGGGACGGACTACACGGCGATCACGGGCGGGACGCTGACCTTCACGGCGGGGACGACCAGCCGGACCTTCGACGTGTCGGTGACGGGCGATGTCCTGGCCGAGTCGAACGAGACCGTCGTGGTGACCCTGAGCAGCCCGACGAACGCGGCCGTGTCGAATACGGCGGGCACCGGGACGGGGACGATCACGGACAACGACGCGACGCCCTCGATCACGTTGACGGTGGATGACGGCAGCGTGGGCGAGGGCGACGGGGCGACGACGATCACGGTGACGGCGACGGTGGACGGCACGACCCGTTTCGGCGCGGCCACGACGGTGACGGTGAGCGTGGCGGGCAGCGGCGCGGCGGGGGCGGTGGACTTCGCGGCGGTGACGGACTTCGACATCGAGATTGCGGCGGGGGCGGCGAGCCAGACCGGGACGTTCACGCTGACGCCGACGGACGACACGACGGACGAGACGGACGAGACCATCACGGTGAGCGGCGCCTCAGGCAGCCTGACGGTGAACCCAGCCACGATCAGCCTGACGGACAACGACGCGACACCGACGCTGTCTATCGACTCCCCGAGCGTGGCGGAGGGCGACAGCGGCACGACGAACCTGACGTTCACGGTGACGTTGAGCGCGGCGAGCGGCCAGCAGGTGACGGTGGCCTACGCCGACGCCACGACCGGCACGGCCACGTCGGGGACGGACTACACGGCGATCACGGGCGGGACGCTGACCTTCACGGTGGGGACGACCAGCCGGACCTTCGACGTGTCGGTGACGGGCGACGCGCTGGACGAGTCGAACGAGACGGTGGTGGTGTCGCTGAGCACCCCGACGAACGCGGCCGTGTCGAATACGACGGGCACCGGCACGGGGACGATCACCGACGACGACGATGCACCGACGCTGTCGATCGACTCGCCGAGCGTGGCGGAGGGGGACAGCGGCTCGAAGGACCTGACGTTCACGGTGACGTTGAGCGCGGCGAGCGGCCAGCAGGTGACGGTGGCCTGGGCCGACGCCACGACCGGCACGGCCACGTCGGGGACGGACTACACGGCGATCGCGGGCGGGACGCTGACCTTCGCGGCGGGGACGACCAGCCGGACCTTCGACGTGTCGGTGACGGGCGACACGCTGGACGAGTCGAATGAGACGGTGGTGGTGGAGCTGAGCAGCCCGACGAACGCGGCCGTGTCGAATACGGCGGGCACCGGCACGGGGACGATCACCGACGACGACGATGCGCCGACGTTGTCGATCGACTCCCCGAGCGTGACGGAGGGGGACAGCGGCTCGAAGGACCTGACGTTCACGGTGACGTTGAGCGCGGCGAGCGGCCAGCAGGTGACGGTGGCCTGGGCCGACGCCACGACCGGCACGGCCACGTCGGGGACGGACTACACGGCGATCGCGGGCGGGACGCTGACCTTCACGGCGGGGACGACCAGCCGGACCTTCGACGTGTCGGTGACGGGCGACGCGCTGGACGAGTCGAACGAGACGGTGGTGGTGTCGCTGAGCACCCCGACGAACGCGACCGTGTCGAATACGACGGGCACCGGCACGGGGACGATCACCGACGACGACGATGCGCCGACGCTGTCGATCGACTCCCCGAGCGTGGCGGAGGGGGACAGCGGCTCGAAGGACCTGACGTTCACGGTGACGTTGAGCGCGGCGAGCGGCCAGCAGGTGACGGTGGCCTGGGCCGACGCCACGACCGGCACGGCCACGTCGGGGACGGACTACACGGCGATCGCGGGCGGGACGCTGACCTTCACGGCGGGGACGACCAGCCGAACCTTCGACGTGTCGGTGACGGGCGACGCGCTGGACGAGTCGAACGAGACGGTGGTGGTGGCGTTGAGCGGGTCGGTGAACGCGGCCATATCGACGGCGAGCGGGACGGGGACGATTACCGACGACGACGCCACGCCGACGGTGACGCTGGCGCTGTCGGAGCCGGATGCGTCGAAGCCCGACACGGTCAACGAGAGTGGGGCGGGCAATTCGAGCACGGTGACGGCGACGCTGAGCGGCCGGTCGTCCGCGGAGGTGATTCTGACTGTTGCCGCGACGGCGGGAGCGAACGCGGTGGCGGGGGACTTCGCGCTGTCTTCAGCGAAGACGCTGACCATCGCGTCGGGCTCGACGGCGAGCACCGGTGCGGTGACGGTCACGGCGGTTGATGACACGAAGGATGCGCCGGACAAGTCGGTGACGGTCACGGCGGTGGTGTCGGGTAGCAGCGGGGTGGCGGCCCCGCCCGCGGTGACCCTGACGATCACCGACGATGACGCCACGCCGGGGCTGTCGATCAGTTCGCCGCGCGTGGGCGAGGGCGACAGTGGGACGGCGACGTTGCGGTTCGTGGTGACGTTGAGTGCGGCGAGTGGGCGGGAGGTGACGGTGGGGTACGGGCTGGATGGCACGGACGGGGGGACGGCGACGCCGGGCACGGACTACACGGCGATTAGTGCGGGGACATTGACCTTCGCGGCGGGGACGACGAGCCGGAGCATCGACGTGGCGGTGCGGGGGGATACGACCGACGAGGCGGACGAGACGATCAAGGTGACGTTGAGCGGGGCGACGAACGCGACGGGGGCGCCGACGGGGACGGGGACGATTACCGACGATGACGGGGAGCCGTCGCTGTCCATCGACTCGCCGAGCGTTGCGGAGGGCGACAGCGGCTCGGCGAGCCTGGAGTTCACGGTGAGCCTGAGCGCGGCGAGCGGTCGGCAGGTGACGGTGGGCTATGCGGACGCGGGGACGGGCACGGCGAGTTCGAGCACGGACTACACGGCGCTGGCATCGGGGACGCTCACGTT
The DNA here is from genome assembly GCA_958295465.1 of uncultured Gammaproteobacteria bacterium. Taxonomy (GTDB): domain Bacteria; phylum Pseudomonadota; class Gammaproteobacteria; order HK1; family HK1; genus HK1. The sequence continues at coordinate 2,119,085 of OY282353.1, read as the reverse complement.
CGCGGCGGGCGAGACCGCCAGGACGCTCACGGTGACGGTGACCGGCGATGGGACGGACGAGCCGGACGAGACGGTGGTGGTGACGTTGAGCGGCCCGACCAATGCGGTGCTGGGGACGGCGAGCGGGACGGGGACGATTACCGACGACGACGCCACGCCGACGGTGACGCTGGCGTTGTCGGAGCCGGATGCGTCGAAGCCCGACACGGTCAACGAGAGCGGGGCGGGCAATTCGAGCACGGTGACGGCGACGCTGGACGGCCCGTCGTCCGCGGACGTGATTCTGACCGTTGCCGCGACGGCGGGAGCGAACGCGGTGGCGGGGGACTTCACGCTGTCTTCTGCGAAGACGCTGACCATCGCGGCGGGTGCGACGGCGAGCACCGGTGCGGTGACGGTCACGGCGGTTGATGACACGAAGGACGCGCCGGACAAGTCGGTGACGGTCACGGCGACGGTATCGGGTAGCAGCGGGGTGGCGGCCCCGCCCGCGGTGACCCTGACGATCACCGACGACGACGGAGAGCCGTCGCTGTCCATCGACTCGCCGAGCGTGGGCGAGGGCGACAGCGGGACGGCGAGCCTGGAGTTCACGGTGAGCCTGAGCGCGGCGAGCGGTCGGCAGGTGACGGTGGGCTATGCGGACGCGGGGACGGGCACGGCGACGGCGGGGACGGACTACACGGCGTTGGCATCGGGGACGCTCACGTTCGCGGCGGGCGAGACCGCCAGGACGCTCACGGTGACGGTGACCGGCGATGGGACGGATGAGCCGAACGAGACGGTGGTGGTGACGTTGAGTGGCCCGGCCAATGCGGTGCTGGGGACGGCGAGCGGGACGGGGACGATTACCGACGACGACGCCACGCCGACGGTGACGCTGGCGCTGTCGGAGCCGGATGCGTCGAAGCCCGACACGGTCAACGAGAGCGGGGCGGGCAATTCGAGCACGGTGACGGCGACGCTGGACGGCCCGTCGTCCGCGGACGTGATTCTGACCGTTGCCGCGACGGCGGGAGCGAACGCGGTGGCGGGCGACTTCGCGCTGTCTTCAGCGAAGACGCTGACCATCGCGTCGGGCTCGACGGCGAGCACCGGTGCGGTGACGGTCACGGCGGTTGACGACACGAAGGATGCGCCGGACAAGTCGGTGACGGTCTCGGCGGTGGTGTCGGGTAGCAGCGGTGTGGCGGCCCCGCCCGCGGTGACCCTGACGATCACCGACGACGACGGAGAGCCGTCGCTGTCGATCGACTCGCCGAGCGTTGCGGAGGGCGACAGCGGCTCGGCGAGTCTGGCGTTCACGGTGAGCCTGAGCGCGGCGAGCGGTCGGCAGGTGACGGTGGGCTATGCGGACGCGGGGACGGGCACGGCGAGTTCGAGCACGGACTACACGGCGCTGGGCTCGGGGACGCTCACGTTCGCGGCTGGCGAGACCGCCAAGACGCTCACGGTGACGGTGACCGGCGATACGACGGATGAGCCGGACGAGACGGTGGTGGTGAGCCTGAGCGGGTCGGCGAACGCGGCCATATCGACGGCGAGCGGGACGGGGACGATTACCGACGACGACGGGGCGCCGTCGCTGTCCATCGACTCGCCGAGCGTGGGCGAGGGCGACAGTGGGACGGCGAGCCTGGAGTTCACGGTGAGCCTGGGCGCGGCGAGCGGTCGGCAGGTGACGGTGGGCTATGCGGACGCGGGGACGGGTACGGCGACATCGGGGACGGACTACACGGCGATTAGTGCGGGGACATTGACCTTCGCGGCGGGCGAGACCGCCAGGACGCTCACGGTGTCGGTGACCGGCGATGAGACGAGCGAGCCGGACGAGACGGTGGTGGTGACGTTGAGTGGCCCGGCCAATGCGGTGCTGGGGACGGCGAGCGGGACGGGGACGATCACCGACGACGACGCGACCCCGGCGATGGGGGGGCCGAGCGCCGACGCCGGAGACGAACAGACGGTGGTCGAAGGGGTCGTGGTGACCCTCGACGGCAGCCGCTGCACCGGCCCCTCGGGTCAGCCGAGCGCCATGCTGAGCTACGCTTGGGTGCAGACCGCGGGCAGCCCGACCGTAACGCTGACCGGAGCCGACACTGTCCGGCCCTCGTTCACCGCCCCGCAGGTGGCTGCAACTACGACGCTGACGTTCACGCTGACGGTGACGGCCGGTGGGGTGAGTGCCAGCGACACGGTGCGCGTGACGGTGACGGATGACCCGCCTCGGAGAGTGGATTCGACACCGTCGTTCGGGGACGCCGCCATCGCCGACAAGCGCTGGAAGCAGAGCACGGCGGTCACGGCGTTCACCCTGCCCACGGCCAGCGACGGCGACGGGGCGCTGGCCTACACGCTGTCGCCGCAATTACCGGACGGGATATCGAGGGACGCCGGCCACCGCATCTCCGGCACGCCCTCCGAGCCCATGGTGCGCACGCAGTACACCTGGACGGCGACGGATGCGGACGGCGACGAAGCAACCCTGGCCTTCTCCATCACGGTGGTCGAGGACCTGACCCCGGAGTTCACCGAGACGGTGTCCGACCAACTGTACTGGGTGGGGGCGGCGATTGACGCGCTGGCGCTGCCGGCGGCCAGCGGGGGCAACGGGGCGCTGAGCCATGCGCTGAGCCCGGCGCTGCCGGACGGGCTGGCGTTCGACGCGGACACGCGCATGGTCACGGGCACGCCGGTCGAGGTGATGGCCGAAACGGCGTACACGCTGACGGCCACGGATGCGGACGGTGATACGGCGATGCTGAGCTTCCGCGTCGAGGTGGCGATGCCGGTGACGATGTCGATGGAGGATGCGCAAGCGGAGGAAGGCGAGGCGGTGGCGTTCATGGTGGAGCTCTCGCCCCCGCCGCCGCGCCCGATGGAGGTGTTGTGCATGACGGTGCCGGGGACGGCGACGGCGCATGGGGACTACGTGCACGTGAGCGCGCACCGGATGCGCATCGAGGCGGGGCGCTCTGCGGTGCGGGTCGAGGTTGCGACGATAGACGACGGGGAGGTGGAGCCGGAGGAGACGTTCATGGTGAGGCTCGTGCCGGAGTGGACGGTGGTCGAGCGAGTGGAGGCGACGGGGACGATTCTCGACAACGACGCGGCGGCGGCGCGGGCGCGGGCATTGAAGGTGATGCTGGCGTCGTTTGGGCGGGAGGTGGCGCAAGAGGCGGTCGAAGTGGTGGGAGAACGGCTCGGGGACGTTGCGTCGGGCTCGCACGTGACGTTGGCCGGGCAGCGGATGCCGCTTGCGTCGATGTCGGCAGCGGTCGGGGAGCGGGACGGGGAGGAGGCGCTCTCGGGCGGTTTCGATCGTGAGGCATCGCACCGCCGGGAGGTGGACAAGAGGCGCAGTGTGTCGGTGCGGGAGATAGTCTCGGACAGTGCGTTCGCGCTGTCGTTCGGAGTGCCGGAGGAAGCCGGCTCCGGTGCGCGGGACAGGTGGACGGTATGGGGGCGCACGGGGTGGAGCGAGTTCTCCGGTCGTCCCGAGAGGGAGCTCTCGGCGCAGGGGAAGGTGTTCAGCGGCTACGTGGGACTCGATGCCCGGGTGCGCGATGACCTGATGTTGGGGGTGGCGCTGTCGCACAGCGAAGGGGACATGAGCTACGAGCGCTCGGAAGCCGGGGGGGCGGTGGATGCGAGACTGACGAGCGTGCTGCCGTATGGGCGGTGGACGGCGGGCGGGGGGCTGAGCGTGTGGGGGTTGGCGGGCGCGGGGTGGGGGGAGGTGGAGCTGGTGGATGACCTGGGAGCGACGCGCACGGGGATTGGGATGGGGCTGCTGGCGTTGGGATGGCGCCAGGAGCTGGAGGCGTGGCAGGAGGTGGAGTGGGCGCTGAAGGGCGACGGGTTCGTGGTGGAGGTGGACTCGGAGGCGGCGTGGATGCTGCCGGCGACGAGGGCGGGGGTGCAGCGGCTGCGGCTGATGCTGGAAAGCGGGACGGAGTGGCCGGTGGCGGAGCATGGGCGGTTGCGTACGAAGGTGGAGTTCGGGGGGCGTTGGGACGGGGGTGATGCGCAGCGGGGCTATGGCTCGGAGGTGGGCGGTTCGCTGGAGTACGTGGACTCGCGGTTGGGAGTGGGGATAGAGGGCCGGGGGCGGTACCTGTTGGGGCACGAATCGCAGGGGTTCCGGGCATGGGGAGCGAGCCTGGGGGTGCGGGTCGACCCCGGGGGTGACGGGGAGGGGGTGTGGATGGGGCTGTCGCCAGTGTGGGGGGCGCCGCACAGCGGGGTGCAGTCGCTATGGGGAAGTGGACCGGAGGGAGGCGGAAGCAAGGCGTCGTCCTCGGTACGGATGGCGCTGGAGGCGGGCTACCGTAGCGGGGATGCGCTGGACGTGAGCGTGACGGTCGATTCAGGAGAAGGCGGGGGAACCTCCTCACCTGTGGGAATAACGTTCCGCACGCGCCTGCGCTGGTAGATCGGGCACACCCATCGGGATGTCCGTTGCCGCCGCGGTGTGGGAATGACGTTCCGCACACGCCTGCGCTGGTAGTCACGCGCCGCCGGCGTCATGCCCCGGGGACCGATGGGCCGCCGGCAACCCCGGGCCGGCGCATTTCCCAGGCCGAACCGGCAGGGTGAGCGCAGGGAGATCGAGCACGGCGGGGCTTGATGGCGCAACTCGCGAGCGGATGCCTCGGGCCGGCGTGCTCAGCCTTCGAACATGAGGTATGTCCGGACCTCGATGCTCTCGCGCGGCGGGGCGTTCGGGTCCTGGCCTTCCAACCGGAACGCCCCGTGCGGAGTGAAGCGGGCGCGGCCGTCGTCCAGGCTGTCCCAACCCTTGATGAGCAACGCCTCGTCACGCTGCATCCGCGGCGCCCAGTACCAGCGCTGGTCCGGGCCATGCGCGAGCTGGTAGATCTCACCGACCCGATCCGGGAACACCTGGTCGGTGGCGATCAGCTCCTCGATCACCTGCGCGGCTTCGACAGCGCGGCTCTGGTAGCGGCGGATGGTCTGCTCCAGCATCCCGGCGAAGGAGCGGGCCTGGACGACGTTCTTCCGCCGGCGGGCCGCAAGCTCGCCCTTCAACAGCTTCTGCAGCCTGACACACGCGCGTCCGAGCTTGACGCTCCTTCCTCATGTGAATACCGTCGAACGGACAGGGGAGCGCCGCGCGGGCTGAACCTCGCCAGCCGGAACGCCGATCGGTGACGATTGGCCATTCCTCCCGATCCGGTGCTTCGTAGTGGAACTCCGCAAACTCGGCATCAAGCGGTACAAAGGCTACACGCAAAGGGCGGAGGTGCAACTTGCTCCTCTGACAATCCTTGTGGGGCCCAACAATTCGGGCAAGACTGCACTCGCCCAGGCGATCCAGTTGTTGGCGGGTGGCTTGACCCCATCAGGACCGGATGCGTCAGAACCGCTTCCGCTCGAGTCCGGTGGAATCCGGCACGGCGAAACGTTCGAAGACCTGGTGACCGGGCGCTCCGTGCATGGGCAGCTACGGATGTCCGCCACCCTGGTGGACGACACGGGCGAGACGTCCTTGTCCGCCACCATTCGGAACGTAATGACGCCGAACCGGCCCTCTGCACGCCAGATTGCCGAATGGCGTCTCGCTAGCGGCGGTAACGAAATCGTCGCGCTGCGACGGGGCTTCGACGACCGAGCCGATTATCGCATCTCTGTTTCCGGATCCGCGCCACAACCCCAGCAGCTCGATTGGCGAGGGTTGCTCCCGCTGCAACCGGGCAATCTTGCGGACTGGGCCGAGGCGCGAGTCCACGCGCTCCGGAACTGGGCTCCCGGCGTCCGGCATTTGCAGTGCCCACGCAGCCTCCTTGCATCGCCTTTCATCACTCCGGAAAACTCGCCGACGGTCCTTGGACCGAATGGGCAGCAGGCCCCGCTGGCACTCGCAGCGGACCACGAGTTGCGGGAATCCGTGCGGAAGTGGTACCGCGACGCTTTCGGGGAGACCATCGACGTTGCAGCACAGGGAATCTATTCCGAACTGGTCGCCGGATCTCCGGCGCGCGACACCAACGTGCGCCTCGTGCAATCCGGCCGCGGGCTGTCGCAGGTTCTCCCGGTCGTGGTCATGGCGCTGACCGCCGCCGCGGCCGGTCCAGGCGTCGACGTCATCGAGCATCCCGAGGCCGAGCTCCATCCCGCTGCTCATGCCGAAGTCGCGGAGTTGTTGCTTGCCAACCTCCCCGGCCCGATTCGGCCCATGGTCGTGGAAACGCATTCCGAAATGATGCTTCTACGTGCGAGGCGCTGGGTCGCGGAGGGGCGGCTGCCGGCCGGGAACGTCCTCGTTTACTGGATTCACGCGGAACCGGGAAGCGGATCGGTTCCGCGAAAGATCGCAATCGACGAGCGGGGCGAAATGGATTCCTGGCCAGCCGGCGTTTTCATCGAGGACTATGAAGAGATCCTGGCGATCCGGCGCGCCGCCCGGACGAGAGGGTGAGGGCGCGTGCGCATCGAAATCGACCCGAGCGCAGCAAACGATCCGGATGCCCACCCGTGGCTGGATCGGATTCTGTACAAGATCGAGGATGGTTGGCACGTGTGGGATACGGCCGAGCCACCGGATCCCGGCGACATGGAAGCCACGACGTGGATTCGTGACCGCAATCGTCAAGGCGCTTGGGTGCGCGAGCTGCTCATCAAATCGGTTCAGCGCGACGCTTGGACCCTGGCTCCGCACGGAAGGTCCGTACGGGTGACGGCCCACCCGTGCACCCCGGAAGAACTCACCCCGGAAGAACTCACACCCGAAAACGCTTCCCGACTCGCCGACGAACCGCTCTGGATTCTGGTCGAGAACCGGTTCAGTGACGGACCGTTCGTCGAATACGTCGTGAAGGAGCTCGACGAGTCCCTTCGCATTCTGTGGGATCGGCCGGGAGATCCCATCCGAATCGACAGTGTCGGCGGCAAGGGACAGATGCCACAGGAGGTCAAGCGCCGGACATCCGGCAAACCGTACCGTCCCCGGCTCGTCGCCATGATCGACAGCGACCGGAAATCGCCGGATGCCGATGCCAGTCGGGACGCTCGACGATTGCGTCGTGCCTGTGAGAAACGGGATTTGCCCTGCTGGATCCTCGCCAAACGGGAAGCCGAGAACTACCTGCCCCGCATCCTCCTCCTCGCGCGGCAAGACGTGGGGGAGGACCATGAACGACGGGTTGATGCGTGGGACAGGCTCAACGATGATCAAAAGAACTTCTTCGACATGAAAGACGGCCTGCCGGACGCCCTCTCCGAGGTCGAGCAGGAACTGTTCGGTGAACTTTCACCGGCCGACCAACAGGTTCTTTCCGACGGATTCGGCCCGAACGTAGACAAGTGCTGGACCCTCCGGAACGTATCGGCGAAGAAGGAACTGACCATCCGCGGGCAGGGCGACCTTGAACACGGACTCGAACTGATTCGGAGGGAAATCTGAGATGTCCGACGGCAGACGCAGCCGCACCGAAGTCGTCCCTGAAGTCGTTTTTCTGGGCAAGCTCGTCGAACGGATTGCGGCTGGACAAATTCGCGTGCCGAGGTTTCAGCGCGCTTTCGTGTGGAGGCAGACGGACCTGCATGCGCTGCTCGACAGCATTCTGCGCGGATTTCCAATCGGTTCGATACTGGTTTGGGATACCGAGGAAAACATAGAATCCACCCGGCGCATCGGACCGATGAAAATCAGTCCGCGCCCAGACGGCATGATCGGCTACCTGCTTGACGGCCAGCAGCGCGTGTCCACGCTGGTAGGCACGTTGCGTTTGACCGATGGCATGAATGCAACCGTGGATCAAGTCGATTGGCGCGTGTACTGCAACCTCGACACCCGAGAATTTCACAGGGCGCCGGCGGAGGGCATCGGTCCACAACATTTCCCGGTGCGGAGCTTGCTCAATACCGCCGGCTTTTTCGAAGCGTGCCGCCGGATCCAATCGGAAGGCGATGATTCCGTCCAGAGCCAAAAATGGCTGGACGAGGCGGATCGCCTCGCAAACGCGTTTCGAGACTACCAGCTTCCGCTCATTCGTATCCGCGATGCCGACCTCGACAGCGCCGTGACGGTCTTTGCCCGTTTGAACCGCACCGGGCGCAAGATGGCTGCCGACGAGATGGTGTCCGCGCTGACCTACCAGAAGGGACAATTTCACCTTGCCCAGGAAATGAACAATTTCAAGGTCGAACTGGCCCAAAAGAGATTCGGAAACCTCGATCGCGTCTTTCTCTTCAGGGCGGTACTGGCAGCCCTCGGCCGCGACATCTATGCGAAGGATTGGGCGGACCTCATGGTCAAGCCGGAGGTTCGCGAGGCGCTTCCAGACGCATTCGAATCCGCGACGAAAGGAATTCGACGCGCACTGAAATTCCTCGCGAGACTCGGCGTCACGTCCGATCGGCTGCTGCCCTATGGACTCCAGCTCGTGTTCCTCGGTGAATTCTTCCGGCAGTGTCCGCAGCCGACCGCAAGTGTTGACGAGTCGCTGAACCGGTGGTTCTGGGTGACGTCGTTCGCCGGATGGTTCGGTGCAGTCCGCTTGACGCAAACCCGGCTCGCCTTGAGCGAGATCCGCAATCTTCCCACGGGCGTCGAGACCCGGTTCAGCGTCGTCAATCTTGAAGCACAGGCTCAACCTTTTCCGGATCGATTCGACGGCCGCAGCGCACGCGTACGCGCTTTTCTTCTTTATCTTGCGTCTCTCGGACCTCGTTCGCTTCGAGGCGAAAGCGCTCTCGATCCAGGCGAGCTGCTTTCCACGTCGGGAACCGGGGCGTTGGGACACGTGTCTGCGAACCTGCCGCAACGCGCCCTGATTCGCAGTCCGGCGAACCGCATGTACGTGGACCATGACCACGTCGGCCAGGCGTTCGGCGCCTTGACGGAGTTACAGGACAACGAGCTGAGGGAAGTGCTGCCGACACACGGATTTCCGGTGGCGTCGATAGACCATCTGAGGAGCGGTAACCGGACAGGCTTGATCGAAGCGCGGCTGGAGGCTCTGATTGACGGCGAGCGGAATTTCATGATGGCACGGAAGGTGGTACCGCCACAGGAACGGACAGCGGGGATTATTGCCGACAGTGACGCTTCCGACGAGGAGTACTTCGATATCGACCACGGGGAATCCGATACGGACGACGACGAGACCCCGATACCTCAACCCGGAGCTGCATGTTCGTAGGGAATGATCATCATGAAAGAAATGCTTAAAGAGCTGACAAAGCGGGCTCTTTTGTAAATTGGTAAATTCAGATCTTGAGAACATCCGTGCAAATGCAAACGAATGAAATCTCTGTTGTCGTTTAGGCATTCACATGCATAATCTATTGCCTGAATACCATTTAACAAACTATTTTGTTGATTCCGAGTACAATCGAAAACAAGGCGGTGGCATTAAAACAATGCTTGACAAGGATAAATTATGAAACTATCAATATTCAGGGTAGTGGACATGATGTTCGATGCCGTGCGCGGTTCGAATCGCCCCCGCCGCTCCGGCAATGCAACCACGGCGCCACGGTCATTCGACGATCTCGTCTGCCCAGAGCTGCTCCAGAAACCGCTGCCACGGCAACACCCGGATGCCGTCGCCGGTGTGTCTGGGCACGTCCTCGTTGCAAACGACGATGGCCTGGCGGGGACGATGTTCCCCGACATAGGCGCGCATCGCCTTCAAATCTTCCTGGCGCACGCGGCTGCCGCCCTTGACCTCGATGGCCACGGCGCCCTCCCGTCCGAGCACGAAATCGCATTCCAGCCCCGATTTGGTGCGCCAGAAGCACACGGGCACGTCGCTCTCCCGAAGGGCGCGCGCGTCCATTCCAGCAACAACCGGGTGTCCAGAAGGTCGAAGTGGGCCGACTCCGGGAATTGCTGCCGCAGCAGCGTCGATTTGCCGGTCTTGCGAGGCCCCCAGAGGAAGGCCGACTGCCCCGGGGGCAAGTCGATCCGGAGGGTGCGGGCATATTGAGCCAATTCGGAATATGCTCCGAAATAGTCGAGCTGATTCGGGATATGCTCCGAATCAGTCGATAGCGCAAGTGTGGAACACGGCATGGAATCCGCCGATGGCCGGGTCCTGCGATAGACTGGACGCACTCGCCGCGGCGCATCGCGCCGCCATGCCGGCGGCTCCATGCCACCGGCGCATCGTCGCGGCCGGCGGGTTCATCGATACAAGCCGTGGCCGTTTCGCGGCCGCCCCGCGATTTCGTTGACGCGGAATCGCCAACATCGTGCGAAGCGCTGCTGACCGGAAGGGAGGCGGCGACATGACAGGGAGACGACGACATGACCGTGAATGCCAGGGTCTCGGTCCTCGATCTGGTCGAGGAGGCGCGCAAGGTGATCGATACCGTGCCGGTGGACGAGGCGGTCGCGATGCACGGCGATCCGGGGGTGGTCTTCGTGGACTTGCGCGACGTGCGCGAGCTGGAGCGGGAAGGCCGCATTCCCGGGGCCTTCCACATGCCGCGCGGGATGGTGGAGTTCTGGGTCGATCCGGACAGCCCGTACTTCAAGTCCGAGGTCTTCGACCAGGACCGGCGCTTCGCGTTCTACTGCAACCGGGACTGGCGCTCGGCGCTGGCGACCGAGGTCGCGCAACGCATCGGGCTCGAACGGGTATGCCACGTCGAGGGCGGGTACACCGCCTGGAAGGAAGCGGGCGGCCCGACCGAGATCTACGAGCGCCGACGCAAGTGACGCAGCGGCTACGATGCCGAACCAGCCATCACGCGGGGTCCGCCACGGTACGGCGGACCGCGCAATCGCGAGGGTGTTGACGGGATCAAGACCCTCGTGGCCGCCGTGCTCACCACGGCCGCCGTTGTCGCCACGGCGTTTCCGGCCACGGGAGCCGCCGTCACCGAGGCGGGAAACCCGCAAGCCGGGGCGAGCGCCAAGGCCGGAAACTTGCAGGTCGGAGCAGTCGCCGGGGCCGTCGGCCCGCAAGCCGGCGCCTTCGCCCATCCGAGCGGGACGCAGCACGCCATCGTCGACGAGGCGTTGCGGAACGGCGCCGTGCCGCCCGAGCTCGCGCTGGCCGTGGCGCGGGCCGCCCCGGACGGCCGGTACGCGGCCGGGTACGCCACACTGCCGTTCGTACAGGGAAGGTTCCGGTCTGACAACCGGCCGGCCTACGGCGTTGCCCGCGCCGGTCGTTTCAACGGAGCGCGCTGAGCGTCCGGCGGTGTGGGCGGCTGCGAAATGACATGGAACAATGTCCGAACGATTCCACCACGGCACCGACGACGAGCTTCGGGGCATCTTCCGGGACTTGTCCCGGATCGACGACCCCGACGGACCCAAGTACGGCGCCTCCACCCTGCAAGAGTGGAGACGATGACGAGAGCGGAGACGAGGCGGAGGAGGACGAAGACGGTGAGCCCTCCGCCCTCGACGTGCTTTCGCAGTCGGAGATCAAGTTCCTGCTGGGCCGGGAGACCGAGCTGCTGCGGCTGGTGGACGCGCATCCTCGAATCCTGCCCCGTCTGACCCGCTCCCTCGTTCGGGACCGGTGCTTCGGCCATGCCCAGGGCCGCATCTCCCAGGCGTTCAGGGCGGACCCGGCCAGTGTCCCGGCCCTGGTGTCGGCGCCGCCCTCGACGACCTGTGAGGATGTCGCCGGCGCCCTCGCGGCCGCCCCCGGCCTGCGTGCGGAGTTCGAGGCGCTGCTGGAGGCGCACGCGGTGTGCTGGTTTCCGGTGGCCGCCGCGGCTGCCGGCGAGGAAGGGCCGGGCCGGCGTGAGGCAGGCGGGTTCCGGATCCACGTCCGTCCCTCGGCCGCAGGCGCCGGGCAGGTCTACGTGCTGATCCGCGTCGAGGATGGCCGGGACGCGAAGCCGGCGGCCTTCGGCGCCCTGCCCCCGGACGGTCCGTCCCTGCGCGTGCCGCTCCCCGAGGCCATCGAGGGCGTCTACCAGCTCATCGAGCAAGAGGATTCGGCGCTGGTGCGCGCGATCCGCGATCCCGCGTCGAAGCTGGCCCTCCAGTAGCTCTCCGGCGGCCGACTCCGTACAGGACGCCGATGACGTTCATGAGCGGTCACTTGATTCCGGCTGCGCCGACTCGGTGCAGCCGGAAGCCGGGTCCCCCGGGAGCACGGACATCTCCTGGGAGCGCGGGCGTCCCCCCGCCTTGCCATGTGGCGGACCTGCGGCCCGCTTGCGGACAGGACGCCCGTACTCCCAGGACCCCAGGACGCGCCGTCCCAGGGATCCGGCGTCACGGAATCAGAAGTCGGGCAGCGAACGATTCTTCGTCACGTTGCTGAAGATTTCACGGACAAGAAACCAAAGGGCGGGTGGAGGACGCGGGCATGAAGGCCGGAGCCGGCCCCGGAACGTGCGCCTCCGACAATCCGTCCGGCCATGGAGGGTCCGGCGACAGATGCGTCCGAACCGGTATGTCCGAGTCAAACGGAGACGTACGCTTGCACGTAATCCATGAGGCTGGGGATCCCCGCTTCCCATTTCGGCTCCGTATCGGGCCGCCAGACGTAGCCCAGGTGGCGTAGCGCCGTCCTCGTCTGCGCAACCCGTTCCGGGCTGCACGCTTCCCCCAACCCCCGCCGGACCGCCGCCGTCAGTTGCGCATCGTCGAGCAGGCTCCGAGCCTCGAAAGCGTCCGCCACCGCCCGCGCCACCGGGAGCAACTCCAGGTCCATCAACTCGTCGTAGCGTTCCAGGTAGTAGCCGTTCCTGCGCCGGTCGAAGGCGGTCTGTGCGGCATCCACCACGGCCCGGGTGATGCGCCGTTGCGCCTCCGGCGCCGGCGTGCAGACCTGCCGCCACACCGCCTCGCCCCACAACTGCACGAAGTACGGATAGCCGTGGCTGTCGCTGCCCATGTGCGCCACCGCGTCCTCGTCGATGCCGATACCCTCGCGTTCGAGCGGCTTTTGCAGCGCCGCCGCTGCCGCCCGGGGGTCCAGGCGGCCGATGGGATGGCGCTCGGCCCGGTTCCAGAACGTGACGTTCATGGCGCCCAGACGGGACTGGAGATCCGGCGTGCCGGCCAGAACCAGCAGGAAGGGCAGCTCCCTTCCCACTTGCTGGCTGGCGTTCAACAACGCGCCACCGACCCCTGCGTCGAGGGTATGGGCTTCGTCCAGCACCAGTACCAGCGGTTTCTTTTCCGCGCGAGCGGCCAGCGCAACGTCCAGCGGTGGCGCGCGGTTCTCGCCCGGCCGCCAGGTGATTCCGTAGACGGAGATCCTTTCCGGCGCGAGGCGTTGCCGCCACGACACCGGAAGCAGGCGTTCGACGAGCATCGTTTCGGTGCGAATCGCCGCGGGCGTGAGGCGGATCACGTCCAGCCCGGAGTCCGTAGCGGCTTCCTTCTCGAGCCAGACGAGCAGCGCCGTCTTGCCGTTGCCGCGTGGTCCGTAGAGCACGATCTCGCGCGGAGGCGGACGCCCGCGCCGCACTTCGGCCACGAACGCCCGGCAGGCGGCTTGCACGGATTCCCGCCCGGCCAGGTAGGGCGGCAACCCGCCGGGGCCGGCTCGGAAAGGACCCAGGGGCTCGGGCATCGTCATGGCGCGAGTATAGAACGCATGGCCGGAACCGTAGCGATCCGGCGACGATGCGAAGGGCGACGGTGACACCGTGTGGCCGGAGCGCCACCGTACCGCCTGCGGCTCGCATGAGCTCGCCGGTGGCCGGCGTTCGCCCTTGGCCGGAGCCCGTGCCTTTACGCCCGGGATCGACGCTGGTGCGCTAAGCTGCCCTCATGAATCCCAAGCGCAAGCTGCCCATCGGAATCCAGACCTTCCGCACCATCCGCGAGGAGGGCTGCTACTACGTCGACAAGACCGCCTACGTCGAGCGGCTGGTCGAGGAAGGCGCCCACTACTTCCTGTCCCGCCCGCGGCGCTTCGGCAAGAGCCTGTTCCTGGACACGCTGAAGGAGTTCTTCGAGGGCAGCGAGGCGCTGTTCGAGGGGCTGGCCATCCACGGACGCCGGGACTGGTCGGTGCGTTACCCCGTGCTGCGGCTCAGCTTCGGCTACGGCAACTTCAAGGAGCCGGGCTACCTGCACCGGAACCTGATGGCGCAGTTGGACGCCGTTGAGCGCCGGACGGGGGTGGTCTGCGAATACACCACCGCGCCGGAACGCTTCGCCTGTTTTCTGGAAGCACTGCACCGTCAGACCGGGCAGCGGGTGGTGGTTCTGGTGGACGAGTACGACAAGCCGATCCTGGATGCACTCACCGTACCGGAGGTCGCCCGGGCGAACCGGGACTTTCTGCGCGGCCTCTACTCGGTGGTCAAGGACAGCGATGCCCACGTCCGGTTCACGTTCATCACCGGGGTCAGCAAGTTCTCCAAGGTCAGCCTGTTCTCCGGCCTCAACAACCTCACCGACATCACCCTGGACCCCGGCTGTTCGGCCATCTGCGGCTACACCGACGCGGACCTGGACACGGTGTTCGCGCCGGAGCTTCCGGGGCTGGACCGCGACGAGATCCGCCGCTGGTACAACGGCTACGGCTGGCTGGGCGGGGAGAAGGTCTACAACCCCTTCGACATCCTGTTGCTCTTCCGCAGCCGCAAGTTCGCCGCCCACTGGTTCGAGACCGGCACGCCGACGTTCCTGATCGACACGCTGGTCAAGCGCGGGGTGGGCTCCTTTGCACTGGAGGGGATGGCCGGCACCGACGCCCTGCTCTCCACCTTCGACGTGGACGACATGGCGACCGAGGCACTGCTGTTCCAGACCGGCTACCTCACGATCCGGGACCACAAGCGCCTCGGCGGCCGGACGGTGTACCGGCTCGGCTATCCGAACCAGGAAGTGCGCCAGAGCCTCAACGACAGCCTGTCGCGCCATCTGGCCGGGGATTCGACGCGCCAGATGGCCAACAGCATCCGGCTCTACGAATTGCTCGAAGCCAACGACTTCGCGGGCCTGAAGACGCTGTTCCACGCTTTCTACGCCAGCATCCCCCACCAGTGGTATACCAACAACGACATCGCGCGCTTCGAGGGCTACTACGCGAGCGTGTTCTACTCCTACTTCGCGGGGCTGGGCCTGGACGTGACGGTGGAGGACAGCACGAGCCAGGGCCGTCTGGACATGGCGGTGCGCTTCAACGCCAACGTGTATCTCTTCGAGTTCAAGGTAGTGGAACTGGAGCCCGAGGGGGCAGCCATGTCGCAGTTGAAGGAGAGGCGCTACGCGGACAAGTACCGGCACCTGAGGCAGCCGATCCACCTGATTGCCGTGGAGTTCAGCAAGGATGCCCGCAACCTGGTGGCGTTCGAGGTGGAGCGCGCGGCGTGAGACGTGGTGCAGCCGCAACCCCGGCACTGCCGGCCAGCGTTGGAGCAGATCAGGGATGCGACCAAGCTGACGATCCATGCGGCGCAGTACGGGGATGAGGGCGAGGAGGTATATGCACATGAAAAGCACGATGTGAAAATCCTTGAGTCATACCCGCCTCCCGGGAGTCGGTATCGATGACTGGCCAATTACTGTACGAGGTACTTGAAGCCACCGGCTATCTGGCCGATGGCCAACCGGCCCACGGCGTGCGTATAGGCAACGACGCGCATGTCGGGGGCCGAGCCCGCAGCTTCCGCCCGGATGCCCTGTGGAAAGGCGATTCGGCACTCACCGTCTACTTCAAGTCCGAACCGGAAGCTCCGCCCGCTCAGCAGATCGCCGGATGGCATCGGGAGATCTGGAATCAGGGTTTCGCGCCGCTGCTGTGGGTGGTTTCGCCGGAGAAGATCGAGCTCTACAACGGCTTTGGCCGGCCTCGGCAGACCGGGAACGCCGCCGAACACCGGCTGCGAACCTTTGAAAGGATCGAGAGCGAGTTGGAGGAACTCGACGCGTTCGCCGGGCGTCTTGCCATGGAGACCGGACGATTCTGGCAGGAGCCGCAGGCGAACGAGGTCGATCGGAAAACCAGCGTCGGTCGGCAGTTGCTGTCCGATCTCGCCGAATTCGAACGCGATCTCGTGAAGGCGGACATGAGCCGCCCGGACGCCCAGGGGCTCATCGGCCGATCGATATTCACCCAGTACCTCATCGATCGTGGTGGACGGGCAGGAGGGGAAGGAATACCGCCTGCCGACCGAGGTCGAGATGGAAGCCGCGTGCGTGACGGAGGAAGCACTCGACCGGCTCTACAAGCAGATACCGTTCGGCCTTCCGGGCGAGCCTGTCAGCCCGGATCGACCGTCGCCCAACTCACGCGGCGCTTCCGGCCTGCCGCGCTACGGGTTCGGCACATGGCGGCAACTCTTCACGAATCGGCAACTCCTGGCGTTGGGAACGTTCGTCCGGGAGATCCGTCGCAACGCCGATCTGATGAGTGGAAGGGCGGTGCTCGGTCACGATTCCGAATCCTCCGAGCTACCGCCATCACAGGATCCGGGATTCGACGCTGACCGGCTCGTAGCGGTGGATGCGGACAGGCCGGCGATGAAGGAGCGGCGTGTCTCCTGGGAGCGCGGGCGCTCCGCCCGCAACGACGGCCGCGACGGCACGCCGGATGCGTACGGTCGCGGCGGCACATCGGAGCCGAATGCAGGCAATCGCGACGGCATACCGAAAGCGGATGCGGGGTCCTGGGAACGTGTGCATCCCGCCCGCAAGGAGAACGCAGGGCAGCAACGAATCCATGCGGGCGGGACGCACGCGTTCTCCGGGTCCAGCGGGCCTTCGGCCCCGGACCTCCGGTCCGTTGCGGTTGCGGGTGGGGCGCCCGCGTTCCCAGGAACGGCCCCCTTCCATGCCCGCATACCAGACCTGTCCGCATCCAGGCTGCAAGTCGGCCACGAGGAAACTACCCGGCCCACCCGCCACGCGGCGTTGACGCTCGGCGCTCTCGCGGTGATAGTCAGGAGACGAACACCGCCAGCAGCAGAGAATGCGGAGAGTACGGAGAGAGGCTCCATGAGCTACGAATTCATCGAGGTATCGACGTCCGATCACGTCACCACCGTAACCATCGACCGCCCACGGGTGCTGAACGCGCTGCATCCCTACGCGGTTCGGGAAATGGAGAGGGCGTTCAACGCCTTCCAGGACGATGATGGGCAATGGGTGGCGATCCTCACCGGCGCGGGAGACAGGGCTTTCTGCGCCGGCAACGACCTGAAGTTCCAGGCCGAACACGGTCCCGAGCACGTACGCAAGCTGCGGCGCGGGCTGAGGGGCGGCTTCGGCGGGCTCACCCGCCGCACCGACTGCTACAAGCCGATCATCGCGGCGGTGAACGGCTTCGCACTCGGCGGCGGCTTCGAGCTGGCGCTCGCCTGCGACATCATCGTCGCGGCCGAGCACGCGACGTTCGGCCTGCCCGAGCCGCGGGTGGGGTTGATGGCGGCGGCCGGAGGCGCCCACCGACTGCCGCGCTACATTCCCTACCACGCCGCGATGGCGGTGTTGCTCGCCGGCAAGCGGCTTTCCGCCGCCGAGGCGCATTCCCATGGGCTCGTCAACGAGGTGGTCGCCGGCGATGCGCTGATGGAGACGGCCCGGCGATGGGCCGGCGAGATCCTCAAGGGTGCGCCCCTCTCGGTGCGGGCATCGAAGGAAGCGGTGATCCTCGGCATGGGCATGCCGCTCGAACGTGCGCTCGACTCGGTCTTCCCCGTCGCGCAGCACATGTACGAGTCTGAGGATCTCGTCGAGGGCCCGCGCGCCTTCGCCGAGAAGCGTCCGCCGCGCTGGAAGGGACGGTGAACCGATCCCGGATCGACAGTCTGCGCACGTGGCCGATGCCACGGACCGGGCGCCGCGAACGACACACCGGCTCGACGGACGGCGCTCCGAAACCGGGGCTTCCACGGTCCATGGGCAATGCCATGCGGCCACACGGCACAGGATCCCGGGAGCAGGTTCCAGGGGGCGGAGTCCCGGGAACGGCGCGTTCCCGTGGACGCGGGCGTCCGCCCGCCTGTCAACCCGCAGGCCGGGGGCATCGACCTTCGGTCCGCTACGGACGGAATCCCGCGTTCCCGGCGACCGTACCCTGCTTCGACCCGCGCACATGCCGCACACGGGAGACGTAGACGATGTCCGACGGTATCGTTTTCATCGACGGCGAGTACATGCGCCCGGAAGACGCCACGATGTCGATCTTCGACGCCGGGTTCGTCTGGGGCGACAGCGTGTACGACGTCACGTCCACCTGGAACGGACGGTTCTTCATGCTCGACGAGCATCTGGAGCGATTCCGGCGCTCGTGCGAGGGGTTCCGCCTCGAGAACCCCCGTTCGTTCGAGGAGATGCGGCGGATCTGCGCGGAGTGCGTCCATCGGGCCGGACTCTCGAACGCCTACGTGAAGATGCAGATCACCCGCGGGGCGCCCGCTCCCGGGGTCTCGGATCCGCGCAGCCTGATACCGAGCGTGGTGGTCTACGCCATCCCCTACGTATGGATATGGGGAGAGGACAAGTGCCGCCACGGTGCGGACCTCTTCGTGAGCGGCGTCGAGCGCGTGTCGTCGAAGGCGATCGACCAGCGCTTCAAGAACTACAACCGCGCCGACCTCGTGCAGGCCCGCTTCGAGGCATACGACCACGGATGCGACGACGCCATCCTGACCGGCGCCGACGGATGCCTCACCGAAGGTCCCGGCTTCAACGTCTTCATCGTCAGGGAGGGCGCCGTCGCCAGCCCGGACTACAACATCCTCGAAGGGATCACGCGGCGCGCGGTGCGCGAGCTCTGCGAGCGCGAGGGGATCCCCTTCGAGTTGCGCAAAATCCGACCTGATGAAATCGCGCGGGCGAGCGAGGTGTTCGCGAGCACCACCGCGGGCGGGGTGATGCCGGTCACCCGGGTGAACGGCAGGCCGATCGGCAACGGCCACGCCGGAATCGTCACGAGCCGGATCCAGCAGGCCTACTGGAGCGGGCGCGAGGCGGGCTGGCACGGGGTCGGGGTGAGCGACGTCCTCGCGGGTTGACCGGCCCCGGACCCTTGACAAGGGGACAAGCCGAGGTAGGCTCGTTTCCCGTAAAACGAATTGCGGGTGTAGCTCAGGGGGCAGAGCGCTGCCAATACAAGGCAGAGGTCGCAGGTTCGAGTCCTGCCACCCGCTCCGAAGCAAGCCTTGCCGGATCCGGCAAGGATCCGGTCCGGTCGTCGTCTCCCGCTCCTGCTTGCCGCCGGTACAAGGCAGAGGCCGCAGGTTCAAGTCCTGCCACCCGCTCCGGATCGGGCCTTGCGGACCACGAAGGGTTTGGTCCGGCCGCCGTCTCCCGCTCCTGCTTGAAGATAGAGAAGGGTGTACGCGCCGGACGGGGGCGGGCGTTCCGTCGCTGTCGTCGGAGATGGCCGGATACGAAGGCAAGGACGGCGGGCGGCCCGCGCGGGTGCTCGTACCCCGACGGAGAAGACAGGGATGCCATCGCCACGAAAACCTCTCCTCTGCCTGGACACCAACGCTTCCATCGACATCGGCGTCGTGATCGATCTGGAACGTAACGGCGGGTCGCTGGATGAACAAAGCGGAAGGGCCGGCGAATTCTGGGAGAACGTGTTCTACGACGAGGCCATCAAGGCGCGTATCGCAAAGACTCTTCAGGACCGGCACGACCAACTTCGAGGAGCCTCCCGGTTCCTGCACCTGGCCCGGCGTCAATCTCGCATTCGCCTGCCGGAGTTCGCGACAATCGAACACGCCCGAGTGAGATCCGGCACGGACTCGATACCGCCGTTTCCGGTGGAGAAAATCACATCCGATGTGCACCGTATCTCATTGGAGATATTTTCCGGGACGATGTTGAGCTTGCAGGATTCCCTGGTTCTCGCGTCCGCCATAGGAATGCGGGCGGATGCCCTCGTAAGCAACGACGACGACTTCAAGAGAGCATTCAACGAAAACACGGGGCTTGTTGCGTTGCGGATTGCCGGCAAGCCCCTCCTGCTGCTGGACCATCGCGAGCCCGCGGAGTTCGATGAGAAAGAGCAGCCGACCCTGCATTCCATGATCCTGCAGAGCCTGCGTCGATACTACGGCACGCATCCCCGCCTTGGCCGCCCACTTTGGGTCGACAGGCGCGGCGGTGAGCACGGCTGGTATCTTGCCTACCATCATCCACTGCCCGCCGGAGGCATGGAGCCTTCTCTTGTTCCCGGGCGCGACCGCATATCGATCATCGACGAGCACTCGTGGACGGTCTGTGAGGTCGGAAGCGTTCACTTCTTCGGCGAGAGCTATCCTGAAGGAGTGACCAGGGAATCCATCGAAAGAACGAAGCGAAACTACTCCGGCAGCCGCCGGCCAAAGAACATGGAGCGGTATTTCAGGTTGCCCGAAGGGGGCAAGCCGGGATACGTTCGGGTTGCCATAGCGCTGGATGGCTTGCCGCCATCATGGGAGGGTTGGAACGCCTCCCTTGGCGATCGTGCCGACGCCAAGAGGATTGCGCCGGGGAATGCGCGGGGGTTTGTTGAAACAGTTCGCGGCTCTCCCTGAACGCGACGACCTCGCACAATTACCCGGCCGGAGACCGGAACCATGGCCAGACTGACCGACTACCGGGTCCTGACGTTCGACTGCTACGGCACCCTGATCGACTGGGAGGGCGGGATCTGGGATGCGTTGCAGCCCCTGATCATGCGAAGCGGGCGCTCGGACGTGACCCGTGAAGCCGGGCTCCTCGCCTTCGCGCGATGCGAGCACCGGCACGAGCGCGACAGCCCCGATCTCCGCTACCCGGATCTGCTCGCCCGCGTGCACCGGAGCATCGCGGAGGGCTTCGGCATCGAGACCAGCGACGCGCTTGACGAGGCGTTCGGCGCCTCCGTGCCGCTGTGGCCGGCGTTCCCGGACACCGCGGACGCCCTTCGCGTCCTCAAGCGGCACTACAAGCTCGTCATCCTGTCCAACGTGCATCGCGACGGCTTCGCCGCTTCGAACCGGAAGCTCGGGGTGGAGTTCGACGCGATCTGCACCGCCGAGGACGTCGGGTCCTACAAGCCGGCCGATGCGAACTTCGAGTACCTCCTCGCGCACCTGAAGTCGAACCTCGGGATGGACAGGGCCGACGTCCTGCACACCGCGCAAAGCCTGCACCACGACCATGTCCCGGCGAAGCGCTTCGGCCTCGCCAACGCCTGGATCGACCGGCAGCGCCTGTCGGAGGGAGGAAGCTGGGGGGCGACGGAGAAGGTCGAGGCGATGCCGGAGACCGACTTCGTGTTCTTCTCGATGGGCGAGATGGCCGAAGCGGTCAAGGCGGAGGCGGGTTGACCCGCGGCGCCCGGCTCGGCCCCACCGCGCTGGAGCCGGGACGCACCGCGTACCGACTGACCCGCGGGCGTTCGGCTCGGCCCCACTGCGCTGGAGCCGGGACGCGCCGCATACCGACTGACCCGCGGGCGCCCGGATCGGCCGTCGCCGCCGGACGATGGGACCGAAAGGCCCTGGAAAAACATCTCACGCAGTCAGTGACGCAAAGGCCAGGAACCCCATGAACGACGTCAAGAAGGTAGTGCTCGCCTACTCCGGCGGCCTCGATACCTCCATCATCCTGAAATGGCTGCAGGAGCGGTACGGATGCGAGGTCGTCACCTTCACCGCCGATCTCGGGCAGGGCGAGGAGCTGGAACCGGCGCGGCGCAAGGCCGAAGCGCTGGGGGTGAAGGAGATCTTCATCGAGGACGTGCGCGAGGAGTTCGCCCGCGATTTCGTGTTCCCGATGTTCCGCGCCAACGCCCTCTACGAAGGCGAGTACCTGCTGGGGACCTCCATCGCCCGCCCTCTCATCGCCAGGCACCTCGTGGAGATTGCGCAGCGGACCGGCGCCGACGCCGTCGCCCACGGCGCCACCGGCAAGGGCAACGACCAGGTGCGCTTCGAGCTCGGCGCGTATGCGCTCGACCCGGACATCAGGATCATCGCACCGTGGCGCGAGTGGGACCTCCACTCCCGCGAGCAGCTTCTGACGTATGCCGCGGAGCACGGCATCCCCATCGAACGCAAGAGCAGCAACGCATCGCCCTACTCGATGGACGCCAACCTGCTGCACATCTCGTTCGAAGGCAACGAGCTGGAAGTCCCGGCGATCGAGCCGGACGAGGCGATGTGGCGGTGGACCCGCTCGCCGGAGGCCGCGCCCGACACCCCGCGCTACGTCGAGCTGACCTACCGGCGCGGGGACGTGGTCGCGATCGACGGGGAGGCGGTGAGCCCGGCCACCGTGATCGAGCGCCTGAACACGATCGGCGGCGAGCACGGCGTCGGCCGCATCGACATCGTCGAGAACCGTTACGTGGGGATGAAATCCCGCGGCTGCTATGAAACCCCGGGCGGCACCATCATGCTACGCGCCCACCGCGCCATCGAGTCGATCACCCTCGACCGGGAGGCCGCCCACCTCAAGGACGAGCTGATGCCCCGCTACGCCCACACCATCTACAACGGCTACTGGTGGAGCCCCGAACGGCTGATGCTGCAGGCGCTGATCGACGAATCCCAGCGCCACGTCAACGGGAAGGTCCGGCTCAAGCTCTACAAGGGCAACGTGCTCGTGGTCGGGCGGAGCTCCGCCACCGACGACCTGTTCGACCCCGCCACCGCGACGTTCGAGGACGACCGGGGCGCCTACGACCAGAAGGACGCCGAGGGTTTCATCCGGCTCAACGCGCTCCGGCTGCGCACCGCGGCGCGGCGCGGGCGAAGGTTCGGCGGCCCTCACGGACAGGTACCCGGGCACGGCGATACGGCCACGACCTCCGGCTGACGACGGCCGCTGTGCGCCGCATCGCCGGTGGCGGGCCGCCCTGCGGCGGTCGCGATGGGCAGGGAGGCGGAGCCGGCGCCACAATCCGGGAAGCCGGCCGTCGGCGCGGCCCGTGCGGCCGTGCCGTTCTCTCGCTCGTTCGGATGAGGACGTCCTGTCCGTGTCAGCTTGGGAACTTGATCGAATTCAAGTTTCCAACTTCATCGCGGATGCAATTCATAGTTCCAGTCGCCGTGGAATTCATTGCGATGTAGCGACAGTGCATCCATCTCTGCGTTCGTCGTCGTCACTCCTTTCGGGTATTGTCTCTTGTCGAGCTCGGCTCTGACCCGAAGCCCTGCACCGGTGCGTGTATTGCCTATCAAGTCGACAACGGTCTCAAAGGTCCGTAGAGGCTTACCTCGCCAATTGTGCGTGATGTGACAGAACAGCCGATGTTCAATCTTGTTCCACTTGCTGATGCCCGGCGGGAAATGGCTCACGTGGATGCGCACCCCGCCTCGTCGGCAAAGCGCTGCAGCTCGTGCTTCCACGTGCGAGAGCGGTGCCCGTTGCTACCGCCCGCGTCGGCAGTGATGAACAGCTCGCGCGCCTCGGGGTAGCGGCTCTTGCCCATCCCCTCCCACCACCGTCGCAGCGAGGCCACAGCGAACGCAGGCGTGTCGTGGTCACATCCGACGCTCACCCATGCCTCGTTGCGTCCCATGTCATAGATGCCGTAGGGAATCGCCTTGCCTGTCGCGTCTTGGGGAAAGTCGTGCACCAGTGATTTCCGGGCTGCCCCTTCGGTTGCCACTCCCGACCGGCGTTCTTGAAATCCCCTACCAACTCCTTCTTCTTCGTATCAACCGACACCACCGGCTGGGCGCGTTGAAGGAACTCGTCCGCCTTCGAATTGATATGCTCGAACTGTGCGTTGCGGTCCGGGTGAGACGCCCCTTCTCGGCTCTTGCGCACCGATTTTGCCTTTCTCTAATAGTGGGTACGGTCGATGAGCTCCAGTGCATCGCCCTTTCGCCATGACCTTGATCGTGCCGAAGCCCGCCTTCTCTTCCGCCGACCCCTCGTCGAGCATTTCGGGGTGGAGGGAGAACGTTAGCTCGTCCCGGCTCTCGCTTTCCATTCTTTGATCACCAATCGACACAGGTCTCGCTCACTATCTGCACTCAGAGCGTAGCCGTGGTAGCGCCGTCCATCCTCTCCCACCTTGGCTTCGTACACTTCGCCGTCCTGGTCGACCGCCCAGACGTATTTGGGGAAACCGTTTTTCGGATAGCGGCTCACCATACCTCGTGACAGCCCTTGGAGAAAAAGCTTCTCCGCTTCCCCTTTCCTCACAATTCGCCTTCCGTCGCAGAGAGACTTGTTCGGGCGCGGATTCGCAGGCGGCGTGAAGCCGTAATCGGCGAGCTTGCTCTTGTGATGGGCGCTGCCGACGTAACGCGCCTCTCCGGCGAGATGGCCCAGATCTTCCGGATCGAGTGCGTCCCGCGGGATGATTCTGCGTTTGGGATTGTTTCCCTGACGTGTGCGCATCGGATCGATGGCTCCGGGAAAGGGTCGAGTCCGTCCGGCACGGCGACGAACACAACGTATCGACCATACAGCGCATTGCAATACAGCCGAATCCACCCGGCACAGTGGCGAACGTTACCGGGAAAAACATGCCCCAATGCAGGGCCGCCGGCGCTCACGAGGCTGCCGACCTGCCGCCCTTGAGGCTCACCGGAAGCCCGGCCACCACGAAGTACACCCGCCCCGCCACCCCGGCCACGGCCTGGTTGAGCCGGCCGGCGTGGTCGCGGAAGGCGCGGGCCATCGCATTGTCCGGCACGATGTCGAGGCCAACCTCGTTGGCGACCAGCACCACCGGGCCGGAGGCGGCGGCGAGGGATTCGAGCAGGGCTTCCCGGGCGGCATCGACGTCGTGCCCGTGGTGCATGAGGTTGCCGAGCCAGACGGTCAGGCAGTCGACCAGCAGGCTGGTCCGCGGAACGCTCTCCCGGCGGATCGCCTCCGCCAGCTCGATCGGCGCTTCCACCGTGCGCCAGCCCTCCCCGCGCCGGACACGGTGCGCCTCGATCCTGCCCGCCATCTCGGCGTCGACGGGCTCGGCGGTGGCGACGTAGACGCACCGCCCCCGGCCTTCCCGCGCCAGCCCCTCTGCAAACGCGCTCTTTCCCGACCGCGCCCCGCCGAGCACCAGGATCACGCCGTGGCCGGACTCGATGGCGTCCGCCGGCTCACCGGGGCCATGATCCACCGCGCCCCGCCGGCTCACCGGGAGAGCCCCCCGGCCCGCAGGTGGACCCGCAGCCGCCGCAGATCGTCGGACGGAGTGGCGGTCGGCGTGAACACCAGGAAATCGGTCCGGCTCGACGCGAAGACTTCGAGCACGATGGCGGCCCGGTGCGAGAAGTGGACGACGGGCGGGTCGATCGCGATGGGCATCCCGTCCGCCCCGACCACCGCCCAGGTGTCGCCGTCGAACCGGAGCCCGCGATACCGGCCGTCGGCTCTCCCCAGGTTCGAGCGCACCGCGAGCAACGCGACCCCGCCGGCCGCTTCCACACCGGCGGCGACGCCAGCGCAGAGCACCGCGCCGCAGATCGCGCCCAGCGACAGCGCCTCGACCGCCCAATCACGGACGACTCGAATCGTGAACGTCTGACCGAGGATTGCCATCTCGCGCCCCGTCCCATCCCCTGTCGAGACGTTATGGCACCTCGACCGCCCAATTCCGGGCGACTCGAATCGTGAACGCCTGACGAACGATTGCCATCCCGCACGCTTTCCCGCCCCGGCCGGGACGTTACCACGACCCGCGGCGACTTCGGCCGGGCGTGAAACGTGCCGGCAATTCCCGCTGACCCTCCGAAGTACGGTTCCCCAGCTTGGTTTCGGGGATACTCCGGCAGTTCGAGCGTCGAATCGCAGCGATTTCACGGATGTTTTCCGGGTTGGCGGGAATTGCCGGAAACGTGAAACGTTGCTTGCGCACGCGCCGGGGGTCATAATTTTTTGCAGCGCACAACATCGGGATACGTGAATCCAGGATGGCTCGAAACCGACCGCTTTCGCCGCATCTCCAGGTCTACCGCCTGCCGCTTTCGGCGCTGATGTCCATCTCCCATCGGGCCACCGGGATGCTGCTTGCCGCCGGGAGCCTGGTCCTCGTGTATTGGCTCGCGGCGGCCGCAAGCGGCCCCGATGCCTTCGCCGCCGCCCAGGCGCTGCTCGGCTCGCTCCCGGGGCGGGCGTTGCTGCTGGTGTTCACGTTCTCCCTCTTCTACCACCTCGGGAACGGGATCCGGCATCTCTTCTGGGACGCCGGGCTCGGGTTCGAGCTGCGCACCGCGCACGTGAGCGGGGTCGCGGTCATCGTTGCCGCGGTCGTCCTCACCCTGGCCGCCTGGGCGCTCGGCTACGCGATGCGCTGATCCGAATCATGAGCGTTCCCTCGGATTTCCGAACCCCCATCGCCCGCGCCCGCGG
Organism: uncultured Gammaproteobacteria bacterium; assembly: GCA_958295465.1. Taxonomy (GTDB): domain Bacteria; phylum Pseudomonadota; class Gammaproteobacteria; order HK1; family HK1; genus HK1. The sequence goes on along the minus strand of OY282353.1, from coordinate 2,092,888 downwards.
TCTCGGCTCCGCGAAGGACGGCACACGGCACTGGTGGATGCAGAGACTCACCGCGATCGCGCTGCTCCCGCTCACGGTCTGGCTCGTGGCATCCCTGATCGCCATCGGCGCCGCGGACCATGCGCAGACGGTGCGCTGGATCCGCTCCCCGGCGGTCAGCATCGCCCTCCTCCTGACCATCGCCGCCCTCTTCCACCATGCGCAGCTCGGCTTGCAGGTGGTCATCGAGGACTACGTCCATGGCGAGGGGAAGAAGCTCACCGCGTTGATCGCGGTCAAGCTGCTCGCCATCGCGCTCGCGGCGACCGCCGCGTTCAGCGTGCTCAGGATCGCCTTCGGAGGCTGAACCCGTGCCGCCGGCCCGCCCCATCGCCGATCACGCATACGACGACGTCCGCGACGCGGGCGGCGCCCTCGGGAGCTGAACCCCATGTCATCGGCCTACCCCATCGTCGAGCACCAGTACGACGTCGTGGTCGTCGGCGCGGGCGGCGCGGGTTTGCGCGCGACCCTCGGTCTGGCGGCGCAGGGGCTGTCCACCGCCTGCGTGACCAAGCTCTTTCCCACCCGCAGCCACACCGTCGCGGCCCAGGGCGGCATCAGCGCCGCGCTCGGCAACATGGGCGAGGACGACTGGCGCTGGCACATGTACGACACGGTGAAGGGCTCCGACTGGCTCGGCGACCAGGACGCGATCGAGTACATGTGCCGCGAGGCGATCCCCGCGGTGATCGAGCTCGAACACTTCGGGGTCCCGTTCTCGCGCACCGAGGACGGACGGATCTACCAGCGTCCCTTCGGCGGCATGACCACGCACTACGGCGAAGGCACCGCCCAGAGGACCTGCGCGGCGGCGGACCGCACCGGCCACGCGATCCTCCACACCCTCTACCAGCAGAGCCTCCGGCACGATGCGGAGTTCTTCATCGAGTACTTCGCGATCGACCTGCTCATGGACGACGACGGCGCCTGCCGCGGAGTGCTGGCCTGGAACCTCGACGACGGCACCCTGCACCGGATCCGCGCCCATACGACGGTGCTCGCCACCGGCGGCTACGGCCGGACGTACTTCTCCTGCACCTCCGCCCACACCTGCACCGGCGACGGCAACGCCATGGCCCTTCGAGCCGGCCTGCCCCTGCAGGACATGGAGTTCATCCAGTTCCACCCCACCGGGATCTACGGCTCCGGCTGCCTCATCACCGAGGGCTCGCGGGGCGAAGGCGGCTACCTGACGAACTCCGAGGGCGAGCGCTTCATGGAGCGCTACGCCCCCAACGCGAAGGATCTGGCGTCACGCGACGTCGTGAGCCGCGCGATGACCATCGAGATCCGCGAAGGCCGCGGGGTCGGTGAGAACAAGGACCACATCTTCCTGCACCTCGAGCATCTCGGACCGGAAGTGATCAGGGAGCGGCTGCCGGGGATCTCCGAGACCGCGAGGATATTCGCGGGCGTGGACACGTCGCGGGAACCGATACCGGTCCTCCCCACCGTGCACTACAACATGGGCGGGGTCCCGACCAACTTCCACGGCGAGGTCGTGACCCTCGCCGGGGACGATCCGGACGTGGTGGTTCCGGGCCTGATGGCCATCGGGGAGTGCGCCTGCGTTTCGGTGCACGGGGCGAACCGGCTCGGCTCGAACTCGCTGCTCGACCTCGTGGTGTTCGGCCGCGCGGCCGCCAGGCGGTGCGGCGAGAGCATCGAGGCGGGCAGCGCCCACCCGCCGCTGCCGGCCGGGGCGGAGGACCGCATCCTCGCCCGCTTCGACCGGCTGCGCCACGCGCGGGGCAGCGAGCTCACCGCCGCGCTGCGGCTGCGGATGCAGCGGGTGATGCAGAACAACGCCGCGGTGTTCCGCACCGGAGACACCCTCGACGAGGGATGCCGCCTCATCAGCGACGTGCAGGCGGCGTTCGCCGAGGTGCGCGTCGAAGACCGGAGCCTGGTGTGGAACTCCGACCTCGCCGAGACCCTGGAGCTGGAGAACCTGCTCGGACAGGCGGTGGTGACGATGTACTCGGCCGCGAACCGCACCGAGAGCCGCGGCGCCCACGCGCGCGAGGACTGTCCGGAACGCGACGACGATCGATGGCTGAAGCACACCCTGGCGTGGTTCGGCGGACAGGGCGTCCCGCGGATCGGCTACCGGCCGGTCCACATGTACACCCTGACCAACGACACGAAGGTCATCCCGCCCCGGGCGCGGGTCTACTGAGCGGGTCTGCCGAGCGAGGGGCATCGCACATGGCGCAGTTCACACTTCCGGCGGACTCGGCCGTCCGTGACGGCAGAACCTGGCCGGCCCCCGGCGACGCGAAGCGGCCCAGGACGTTCGTCGTCTACCGCTACGACCCGGACTCGGACGAGAACCCGCGGCGCGACCGCTACACCATCGATCTGGCGGACTGCGGTCCGATGGTTCTCGACGCCCTCATCAAGATCAAGAGCGAGATCGACCCCACCCTGACCTTCCGGCGGTCCTGCCGGGAGGGGATCTGCGGCTCGTGCGCGATGAACGTCGGCGGCCGGAACGGCCTCGCGTGCATCAGCGCGATCGAGGACTACCCCGGCGCGGTGGCCGTCCATCCGCTGCCGCACATGCCGGTGGTGAAGGACCTCGTGCCGGACATGTCGCATTTCTATGCGCAGTACGCCTCGATCAAGCCGTGGATGCGCTCCCGCCCGTCCCCGCCGGACCGCGAGCGGCCCCAGTCGAAGGAGGAGCGCGAGCGGCTCGACGGGCTCTACGAGTGCATCCTCTGTGCCTGCTGCTCCACGAGCTGCCCGAGCTACTGGTGGAACGGTGACCGCTACCTCGGCCCGGCCGTCCTGCTCCAGGCGTACCGGTGGCTCGTCGACAGCCGCGACGAGGCGGCCGGGGAGCGGCTCGACGACCTCGAAGACCCGTTCCGGCTCTACCGCTGCCACACCATCATGAACTGCACCACCGCCTGTCCGAAGGGGCTGAACCCGGCGAAGGCGATCGCCGGGATCAAGAAGATGATGGTCGCCCGCAGCGTCTGAACGGTTCACGGAGCCATCGCGCACTGAGGCTCGGGCCACCTCGTGAAGCAGCCCCGGATCGCCCCGTGATCCGGCACGGAGGTGCGGGTGGCGCGCGACGAGACCCTCGTGCAGCAACTCCGGATTGCCCCGTGACCCGGCACGGAGGTGCGGGTGGCGCGCGACGAGACCCTCGTGCAGCAACTCCGGATTGCCCCGTGACCCGACAGACGAGGCTCGACCGGGCTCGCTGGCGTTGCCGGCGCGGGATGAAGGAGCTCGACGTCCTGCTCGAACGTTTCGCCGCCCGCGCCCTGGACCGGCTCGACGATCGAGAACTGGATGCGCTGGAACGCCTGCTCGGGGAACCGGACCAGGACGTCCACGCCTGGTTGGTCTCGGAGCCGGGTTCTCCGCCGCCGCCGGAGATGCGGGGGATCGTGGCGCTCATCCGGTCCCATGCGCTGGCGGGGCGGTGAAGCGGGTGTTTCGCCAACTCACGCAATGGACCCAACCCCGAAGTCTTCGACGAGAGAGGTGGGCCCCATTGATTTGGACAGGGATCGAGCTGCCTGGCGAGCGCCGACATGGCGCGGCTGCACCACATCCATGCAGCGAGGACGCACGGTGGCGGCTGTTCGACTTCATCGACGGCGCGGCAGTCGAGCCGGCCGACCAGGACCATCATTCGCGCTGCGTGACGGGCCGGACCTCAACCGCGCAGCGACACCAGTTGCTCGTACAGCGCCCGCGGGATCGTCACGCCGTCGCGTTCGGCCTGCTCGCGTAATGCGAACCGGCGCTGCCCCGGCAGCCGGGTGCCGGGCTGTTCCTCGATGGCGGCGAGGAGGTCCTCCAGGCGGGTGCCGAACCGACCCTCCGAGAATGGGGCCGGGTCCATGGCCATCAGGAACTGGCCCGCCCGCGGGGGCGCGCCCTCTGCCGTGAAATAGGAGCTCGACTCGAAGCCGAAGCACGAAGCCGACAGCGCTCCGGCCAGGATCTCCACCATCAGGGCGAGCTGGGCGCCCTTGGCGTCGCCGATCGGTGCCATGGTGCCGGCCATGGCCTCCCTGGGGTCGGTCGTCGGGTTGCCGTCGGCATCGAACGCCCAGTCCCGGGGAATGGGCTCGCCCGCCTGGGCCGCGACGTTGATCCGGCCGCGCGCCACCTTGCTCAGGCTCATGTCGATGACCAGCGGCGGATCGTCGGCCCGGGGCGCGGCGAAGCCGATCGGGTTGGTGCCGAACAGTCCGCGGTGGCCGCCCCACGGAGCGATGGCCTGGGGTCCGTTGCCCACGCTCATGGCGATGAAACCGGCCCGCGCGAGCGGCTCGACGTGATGGGCGATGACACCGGAGTGGTGCGAGTTGCGGATGACCGCCGCGGCCACCGGCGAACCTGCCAAACCGTCCCGAAGGGTCTGCTGCGCGAGCGCGATGGCCGGGTAGGCGAATCCGTCGCGGGCATCGACGATGGCGGCGGAGTCGGTGAGGCGAATCGACTCCGGGGTGGCATGGCCGTCGACCTTGCCGCTGCGCGCCTGCGCCGCATAGGACGGGACTCTTGACGCTCCGTGCCCCTTCTGGCCATCGGCCTCCGCCGCGACCAGCGCCTTCGCGACCCGCTCCGCATTGCCCCGGGCCGTGTCGTGAGCAATCAGAATCTCGACGATGAGAGTGTGCAGCTCGTCGAGCTGGAGTCGTTGCGCATCCACCATGGATCTATCCCGTCCCCTTCCCTGGGCTGCCGTGCAGAATCATGGTGGCAGGGCAACTTTCGGGAATCGGGCAATCCTGTGGGTTTGCACGATGCGCCGGCCCAGGAGCGGCTGCGCTACGTGGCTCGCCCTTGCCGCCTCTCCGTGTGCCCATCCATCTCGAACGATTGCCCGCACCGACGGACCGAAGCGGCTGACCGGGAGCCAGGGTTCGACGGTGCGTCCGGGCGGGGAGTGTATCGAACCCGGTCCTCGGCCCGAAGCACGACGGCGTGCGCGGCGAAGCGTTCACGCAGGGGACGGCTGTCCGATGATCGGGCCGGCGCGCGGCAGCATCAGGACCGCCGCGAAGATCCCGCCCGCCGCGACCGCCAGCACCACGAAGAGCGCACCGAAGCCCCAGCTCGCATGAATCCCCGCGATCAGCGGCAGGGTGGAGGCCATGACCGAGAAGGTCACGATGTAGCGGATGGAGTAGACGCGGCTGCGCCACTCGCTCTTCGTGATCCTGCCGACCAGCACGTCGTTGATCGGGATCTGTCCGAACACGACGAGCATGAAGGCGACGGCGACGACCAGGGCGGCAACCCCGGCGAGCTGGTACATGAGCGCGAAGAACACCGCCTGCAATCCCGCGACGAACGCGAAGACGGTGCGCACGGAGTGGCGGTCGACTAGATAACCGACCACGAGCTGGGCGAGGGCCGCGACCGCGAACACGACGAATGCGTAACCGCCGACCGCGGTGGCGGATCCTGCGATCCCGGCGAGTCGTTCGTCGAAGATCTTGGGGAGTGCGAAGGTGGTGCTCTGAAAGATGAGGCCGCCGATGGCGGTCGTGAACACGATGATCGAGAGCACGCGCACGAACGCCGCGCGTCCGATGGAGGAGGGGCCGGCTGCCGGCTGCTCCGCAGCCGGTGCCTGTCCGGCGGTCGCGGGTTTCTTCGCGGTCGCGGCTTGGCTCGCAGCCACGGCCTGCCTTGCGGCCGCGGTCTGCTTTGCGGCCGCGGTCTGCCTTGCGGCCGCGCCGCCGCCGCCGTTGCCCGTGCGACCGGCTCGGTCCGCCCTTCCGGACCATACGAAAACCGCGTAGGCGGCGCCGAGGCCGATGGAGACGGCGCCGGGCAGGACGAACGCGCTACGCCAGCCCGCGGTGTCGATGAGCCAGCCGGTGAGCAGCGCGGCGGCGGCGGCCCCCAGGTTGCCGAAGACGCCGTTGATCGCGAGCGGCATGCCGGTCTTCTCACGCCCGTGCACGACCATCGCGAGACCGACCGGGTGGTAGATCGCGGCGAACAGCCCGATCGCGAGCAGCCCCAGCGCGATCTCGACGGGAGAGCCCGCGAGCGCCGTCGCGATCGAGCTCGCCCCGATGCCGATGAAGAAGATCACCATCATCCCTTCCCGGCTCCACTTGTCCGCGATCCATCCGGCCGGGATGGCGCCGATTCCGAACGCGACGAAGCCCGGCGTCGCGTAGGGGATGAGCGCCGCGTAGCTCATGCCCCACTCCTCGGTGAGCCGCAGCGCCGCGACCGTCGCGAAGACCAGCATGAAGAGATGGTCGAGGAAATGCCCGACGTTCAGGAAGAGGAAATTCAGGCGGTCGCGTGTCATCTCGGTCGGGGAATATCTGTGGGAGCATCCGGGTGCGGGATCATGACATCATTAGCGAATCCGTTCCCGAGGCCCGACCGGGGAGAGACCCCATGAGCAACGACACCAGGGTGACGATCGCCCTGCTCGACGCGATCCAGGATGCGTTCAACCGCCACGACGTCGACGGCATCCTGTCGTACTTCGCCGAGGACGGAGAGTGGCTGATGGCGCGCGGTCCGGACCCGTGGGAGGCGAAGCGGCTGCGCGGGAAGCAGGCCATCGGCGAGGTGCTGCGCGCCCGCTACGCGGTCATTCCGGACATGCGGTGGGTGGACATGCAGCACTTCATCGACGCGGGCGGCAGCCGGGCCTGCTCCGAGTGGACGGTGAAGGGCACGCCGAAGGAAGGTGCGCCGCTCGACTGGCTCGGCTGCGACCTCTGGACGTTCCGTGACGGACGAATCACGAAGAAGGACACGTACTGGAAGCTCATCGACGGCTGAGCGAAGCGATACCGGGGAGCAGGTGCCCGGAGGAAGGGAGGAGCGGATGACGGTGAGACACGACGAGCTCGCGGAGTTCGACGCGACGCGATGCGCGGCGCTGGTGCGGGCCGGCGAGCTGGCCCCGCTGGAGCTCGTCGATGCCGCCATCGATCGGGCCGAACAGGTCGACGGGACGCTCAACACGATCGTGACCGAAATGTACGACCATGCGCGCGAGACTGCGCAAGCCCATTCCGGCGCCGGCATCTTCGCCGGGGTGCCGTTTCTCGTGAAGGATTTTCTCGCCGAGGTCGAAGGCGTGCGCTTCACCGAGGCGAGCGCGTTCCTGGGCGACCACGTACCGGCCGAGGACAGCGAGCTGGTGCGCCGCTTTCGCGCAGCGGGGCTCGTGTTCATCGGCAAGACCAATACCCCTGAGCTCGCCATCGGACCGACCACCGAGCCGCGGCTCTTCGGCCCCACCCGCAACCCGTGGGATACGACACGAACGCCGGGAGGATCGAGCGGAGGCTCGGCAGCCGCGGTCTCCGCCCGGATTGTGCCCATGGCCCACGGCAACGACGCCGGAGGCTCGATCCGCATCCCCGCCTCGTGCTGCGGGCTGGTGGGCCTGAAGCCGAGCCGGGGGCGGGTCTCCCTCGCGCCCCACTACGGTGACCTGTTCTCGGGCCTGGTCTGCGAGCTCGGGGTGACGCGCAGCGTGCGCGACACCGCGGCCCTGCTCGACGCGGTCGCCGGCCCCGCGGTCGGGGACCCGTACTTCCCGGCGCCGCCCGCGCGGTCGTATTCCAACGAGGTCGAACGCCCGCCGGGAGCGTTGAGGATCGGCTTCTCCGCCGAAGCTCCGCTCGGCGATGCGATCGATCCCGAGTGCGAGCGCGCGGTGCGCGACGCGGCGGCGCTGTGCGAGTCGCTCGGCCACATGGTCGAGGAAGCGCGGCCCGACTACGATGCCGAGGCGCTGTGGGCGAAGTTCACGTCCGTGCTGGCGGCCGGGGCGGCCTGGGCCGTCGCCGACTGGGAGAGGCGCACCGGCCGAACCGCCGGGCCCGCCCACTTCGAGCCCTTCGTGTGGGCGTTCGCCGAGCGCGGGCGGGCGCTCGGTGCGCAGTCCTACCTGCTCGCGGTCCAGGACGTGCAGCGCGTGGTGCGCGACATGAGCGCATTTTTCACCCGCTTCGACCTCTGGCTGACCCCGACCCTGGGGCAGCCGCCGGTCGAGCTCGGCACCCTCGTCTACCGCGGCGGCGATCCCTTCGAGCTGCGCAGGCGTTGCGCGCGGTTCTCCCCCTATACCTGGATCGGCAACGCCAGCGGCCAGCCCGCGATCTCCCTGCCGCTGCACTGGACGGCCTCGGGACTTCCGGTGGGCGTGCACTTCACGGCCCGCTGGGGCGAGGAGGCGACCCTCATCCGTCTGGCGGGCCAGCTCGAACGCGCCCGACCGTGGGCGGACCGGCGCCCCGGCGTCTGCGCGATCTGAGCGATGCGCGGTCCGCCGGCGGCGCTCGCCGGCCGCCGAACAGAGACCGTGCACCCCGGCGGCCGGACCGGTCGGCGTCCGGACCCGGCTACTCCACCGTCACGCTCTTGGCGAGGTTGCGCGGCTGATCGATGTCGCGCCCGAGGGCGAGCGCGCAGTGGTAGGCGAAGAGCTGGAGCGGGATCCCCATCACCACCGGGTTGAACACGTCCTCCGAGGGCGGGACCTCGATGACCGCGTCCGCGTGCTCGGCGATGCGGCCGTCACCGGGATGGGTCAACGCGATCACCGGACCGCTCCGCGCCCGCACCTCCTCGAGCGAGGCGATCGACTTGTCGAGCAGCGCGTCGTGCGGCAGCGCGATGACGGTGGGGATGTCCGGGCCGACGAGCGCGAGCGGTCCGTGCTTGAGCTCCGACGCCGGATACGCCTCGGCGTGGATGTAGGAGATCTCCTTGAGCTTCTGCGCCCCTTCGAGGGCGATGGGAAAGCCGGGGCCGCGGCCGATGTAGAATGCGCTCCTGGAGTCTGCGTACCGGCGTGCGATCGCCTCCACGTGGGACTCGGCGGCGAGCGCGGCCTCGATGCCGGCGGGGAGGCGCTCCATCGCCTCGATGAGCCGCCGGCCCTGCTCGGGCGACAGGTCCCGCGCCCGGCCGAGGTGCAGCGCGAGCAGGGCGAGGCAGACCAGGCTGCACGTATACGCCTTGGTCGAGGCGACCGACACCTCCGGGCCTGCGTGCATGTAGATCCCGCCGTCCACCTCGCGCGCGATGCTGCTGCCCACGACGTTGACGACGCCGAGCACCCGACCGCCGCTCTGGCGCACCTCCTGCACCGCCATCAGCGTATCGATGGTCTCGCCCGACTGGCTGATCGCGACGTAGAGGGCGTCGTGCTCGATCACCGGGTTGCGGTAGCGGAACTCCGCCGCCGGCTCGGCCGAGGCCGGGATGCGCACCAGTGATTCGATGAGGTGTGCGCCGGCGAGCCCCGCGTAGTACGCGGAGCCGCAGCCGAGCAGCTTCACCCGTTTTACGTCGAGCAGCTCGCGGGGGTCGAGGTCGAGACCGCCGAGGTGGGCGGTGTGGAAGTGGTGATCGAGCCGCCCGCTCAGCGTGCGCGCGACCGCCTCGGGCTGATCGAGGATCTCCTTGCGCATGTAGTGCGCATATCCGCCACGCTCGTAGGCGCCGTCCTCCCACTCGACGGTCGAGGGAGGCCTCTTCGGTACTGGCCGCTCGTCCATCCCCGTCGTGCGGAAGCCCCCGGTGTCGAGCACCGCGATCTCCCCGTCGTCGAGATGCACGACCTGTCGGGTGTAGCGCACCAGCGCCGCGACGTCGGACGCGACGAACATCTCGTGCTCCCCGATGCCGATGATCACCGGTGAGCCGTTGCGGGCGACGACGATGCGGTCGGGTGCGCGGGTGTCGACGACCGCGATCCCGTAGGTGCCGCGTACCAGCGCGAGTGCGCCGCGCACCCGCTGCTCCAGCGATTCGCCGTCCGCGCGCGCCACGAGATGCGCGATGATCTCGGTATCGGTCTCGGAGACGAGCGTGACGCCCTCGGTCGCGAGGCGTTCGCGCAGCTCCGCGGCGTTCTCGACGATGCCGTTGTGCACGACGGCGATCGACCCGTCCGCGCTCACGTGGGGATGCGCGTTCACGTCGCTCGGCGCCCCGTGGGTGGCCCATCGCGTATGCCCGATGCCGACCTTTCCGCCGAGCCGCTTCGGAAGCGCCGCCTGGAGCCTGGCGAGCTTTCCCTCCTTCTTGTACACGCGCAGCGCGCGCCGGGAGACGAGCGCGACGCCCGCGGAGTCGTAGCCGCGGTATTCAAGCCGTTTCAGGCCGGAGATCAGGATCGGAGCCGCGCTCCGGGGACCGATGTAGCCGATGATTCCGCACATGGTGTCGGTGCCTCCCGTTCGTTCCTTGTTGATCGGATCGCATTCGAAGCTGAAGCCGTTGCCGGCGAAGCGATCACTCCCAAAGTGATCACCTCCGAAGTGTCTGCGAAGCGCATGGGCGGTCGCCTGCCGCCGTTACGTGCCCGCGGCCGCCGGCCCGTGTCCGGGAACACGCCCGCACGGGAACGCGCGCGGCCGCGGCCGGGAACACGCACCCGGCCGAGGAAGTTCGAGCCGTGTCCGGTTCCGGCCATGCGGATCGGATCAGCCGTAGACGATGCGCCGGATCTGGCGCTCGCTGAGCCCCGGCGCCCGGAAGCGCCGGCCTTCCAGCTCCGCCGCGATCCGCGCGTAGATCGCACGGTTGCGCAACCCTTCCGCCTGGAGCTCCCGGTGGCGTCTGGTGACGAACGCCTCGGCGGTCTCGCCGTAGAAGCTCACCACCTCCTCGACGATCCGGCGGGCCTCCGAACGGGGCAGCCCGCGCGTACCGACCAGATGGTCGAGCAGATCGGCAGGGACGGAGGCGGACGGCATGATGTGTGAATCGGAACATGGATCAGGCGAAAATCATAGCAATCTGCCTGAATTCGGGTTGATTGTGGCTGCAATCCGGGGTGGATGGATGGATCGAGACAAGCCGCCCGCGAGCAATTCCCGGCCTGCCCTGAAACATGTCTCCGGATTCGGTGCCGTTCCCAGGAAGCGCCGTTCCCGGAACGAGCCGTTCCCAGGACTCCGGCCGGTTGGCCTGCGAGAACAATGGCTGTTCCCCGGTAGTTCCCTCCATGCCCCACAATACGATTCCATGATTCGACTTCGCGGACGTTCAGTCCGACTTTGACACTTCAGGGGCCGATCAAAATCTGGTGATTCATCATTTACACACCCGAGCTTCGACGCCACCGAGGTGATCGCCGACCACTGCGAGTCATGGTCACCCTGATACTCCAGCACCAGCCGCATCGCTCGATCCCGGACTTCCGGGGAGTATCTTGTCGATGAGTTCATCTGCCCTTTCCTCCCGAAGACTCAACAAGTGTAGTCTCCAGGATTACCGGGGCGGTTCACCCTTCAGCCACTCCGACATTTCTGCCCGGCGGCTTAGCTGGTAACCTCGATTCCTCGTTCCCGGTTTCCGCCCTGTCGCGAGGGATGCGCCGCTACACCCAGACCCCGCCGGGTTGCAGAAGACCGGTCCCGACGAACCCTGGACTCCCGGGAGACTCCGATGCCCGCACCCACGCCGACTCGGCCGTTACCCTCTTTCACGGATCGACCCTTCGCCCCGCGGTTGCGCCAGCAACACGAGCGGCCGCCGCCATTCGCCTCGGCGCACGCGAGCGCTGGCCGCCGGTACCGCCCCAGGCCCCTGGTCTCCTCGTCCGTGTCGAGCGGGAGCGGGACATCCCGGGGCCGCCGGGGAGGGGGACCCAAGGAGATCTTCTGCGCCTTCGGCATCGACGTGGATGCAGTCGCCGGGTGGCTGGGCTCCTATGGCGGCGAGGACTCTCCCTGCGATATCTCGCGGGGCCTGTTCTCGGGCGAGGTGGGGGTGCCCCGGCTGGTGGAGCTGTTCCGGCGTTTCGGCATCCGGACCACCTGGTTCATCCCCGGCCATTCCGTCGAGACCTTCCCCGATCAATGCCGCATGGTGGCCGACGCCGGCCACGAGATCGGCGTGCACGGCTACTCGCACGAGAACCCCATCGCGATGACCCGCGAGCAGGAAACCGCGGTGCTGGACAAGTGCATCGACCTCGTCGAGAAGCTGGGCGGGCGCCGGCCGACCGGATACGTCGCCCCGTGGTGGGAGTTCAGCCCCGTCACCAACGAGCTGCTGCTCGAGCGCGGCATCAAGTACGACCACAGCCTGATGAACAACGACTTCCATCCCTTCTACGTCCGGGTGGGGGACACCTGGACGAAGATCGACTACGGCAAGGACGCCCGCGAGTGGATGCAGCCGCTGGTCCGGGGCCGGGAGACCGAACTCATCGACATCCCGGGCAACTGGTATCTCGACGACCTCCCGCCGATGATGTTCATCAAGTCGGCGCCCAACAGCTTCGGCTTCATCAAGCCCCGGGACATCGAGGAGCTGTGGCGCGACCAGTTCGACTGGGTCTACCGTGAATACGACTACGCGGTGTTCACCCTCACCATCCACCCCGACGTCTCCGGACGGCCGCAGGTGCTGCTGATGCTGGAGCGGGTCTACGAGTACATCGCCTCCCACGCCGGGGTCCGGTTCTGCACCTTCGACGAGATTGCCGACGACTTCCGGCGCCGGTGCCCGCCCGGCTCGTCGATCGGACCCGGCGGACACGTCGTGCCGTCTTCCGGTTCGACGCGATAGGCGCCGGGGGACCGGGCCGATGTGCAGCCTGTGCGGCATTATCCCTCGAAACGGTCCGGACTGCGGAGCGAGGGGGACTCATACCGCTTTGCAGTGACCTCCTCTGGCGCCCCGCCATCGTTCGCTGCCATTCCGGACGCGGATCACGTTCGCCCAGGCATCGTTCGAGAGGGAGCGGAAGTGGACGGATTCCCGGGAAGACCGGTCGGCACGCGCCGGCGGAACCGCCTACCTCGGACCGATCCCCGACGACGCCCCCGGTCGCCGGGGCCGCCACCCGCGTCGGAAGGCGCGGATGAGCTGGTGCAGGAGGTAGAACAGGATGATCAGGACGACCAGCAGCACGATCGACGCGAGGCGCCGGCCGAACTCGGCGTCGATCACCGGACCGCCGCCCATCAGGTGCTCGCCCAGCATTTCGACCGATTGCAGGGCGGCGCCGGCCACGAAGATGACGCCTGCGAGCACCGTGATCTGGAGGGTGTCGTAGACGAGTCCCTCCACGTCGAGCTCCGTGACGGCGCGGAACATGTTCTGGCGGAAGGACTGCCAGTGGGCGACCGCGTATGCGACCACTCCGACCAGGGAGGCGAACCAGAACAGGACGTTGCTGAAGTGGACGTTGGGGATCGCGGCGGCGAGGTAGTCCTGGAACGGCCGGTAGAAGTACAGGAAGATCAGCGCGACGACGATCGCGGCGAGAATGATCCAGAATCGGGCTCCGCGGCGTTCGGGTCGGTCGTCGGCCATGGCGTCACCGGATAAGGTATGGTGCGGCGGTTCCCCGCCCGTGTTCGACTCGGTTCAACCGGCGCGATGTTAGACGAATCTCTCATGTCAGGCACGCGATTCCGCGGAAGCGGCCCAATGAGCCCCCGGCCGATGAGCGTACGCCTCGGCATCACCCGGGGAACGGCCCGGTGAGCCCCCGCCGATGAGCGCACGACTCGGCATCGACGTCGGTGGAACCTTCACCGACCTCCTGCTCCTCGACGAGGGCAGCGGCGAGATCCGGCTCCTGAAGACACCGTCGACCCCGGAGGACCAGTCCATCGGGATCATCGACGGCACCACTGCCCTGCTGGCCCGCGCCGACGTGCGGCCGGGCGACGTTCGCACCGTCCTGCACGGAACCACCGTCTCGACCAACATCGTGCTCGAGGAGAAGGGCGCGAAGGTGGGGCTGCTGGTCACCGAGAACTTCGAGCAGGTGCTTCACCTCGCGCGCTCGCAGACCCCCGGGCCGCTCGCCGGCTGGATGATCATGAAGAAGCCGGATCCACTCGCCGACCTGGAACATACGCGAGGGATTCCGGAGCGGATCGACGCGCGCGGCCGGATCCTGCGGCCGCTCGACGAGACGAAGGCCCGCGAGGCGATCCGCGAGCTGCTCGACGCCGGGGTGGAGTCGATCACGGTCTCGTTGATGCATTCCTACGCCAACGACACCCACGAGCGGCGGCTCAAGACACTGATCATCGAGACCGGCGCCGACGTTCCGGTCTCGCTCTCCTCCGAGATCCTGCCCGAGTTCCGCGAGTACGAGCGCACCCTGGTGACGGTGATGAACGCCTACGTGCGACCGAGCATGCGGCGTTACCTGCAGAGCCTCGACGACAAGCTCCGCGCCGTCGACCTGAGCGCCAGCGTGCACATCGTGCGCTCCGACGGCGGTCTGATGAGCATCACCAGGGCCAGCGATTCGCCGGCCCATACCATGCTCTCGGGGCCGGCCGGCGGGGTGTCCGGCGCCGCGTTCGTGGCCGGGCTCGCGGGGCACCACAACGCGCTGGGGTTCGACATGGGAGGCACCTCGACCGACGTTTCCCTGGTACGCGACGGCGCGCCCACGATCTCCCGGCAGACCACGCTCGGCTACTACCCGATCAAGGTGCCGTCGGTGGAGGTCCACAGCGTCGGCGCCGGGGGGGGTTCGATCGCCCACGTGCCCATGACCGGAGCGCTTCGGGTCGGACCGCAAAGCGCGGGGGCGGTGCCTGGGCCCGCCTGCTACGGCAAGGACGGCACCGAGCCGACGGTGACCGACGCGAACGTCGTGTTGGGCCGCCTCCCCCCGAGCCTGCTCGGCGGGGAGATGGCGCTGGACACCGACGCCGCCTCGGCTGCGGTCGGCAAGATCGCCCGCGCCCTCGGCCTGGACGTCTACCAGGCGGCCAAAGGAATCCTCGACATCGTCGACGAGAACATGTTCGGCGCGCTGCGGCTCGTCACGGTGCAGAAGGGCCTCGACCCGCGCGACTTCGCCCTGGTCGCGTTCGGTGGCGCCGGCCCGCTGCACGGCAATGCGCTGGGCATGCTCGCGGGGTGCTTCCCGGTCATCGTCCCGCCGACTCCGGGAGTGCTGTCGGCGCTCGGATTCCTGTGCTCGGACGTCAAGAACGAGTTCGCGCGCACCTGTATCCGCACCATCGACGAAGCCGATCCGGCCGACGTGCGCACGGTGCTGGAGGCGCTCGGCGAGCAGGCGCGGACCTGGTTGCGCGACGAGGGAGTGTCCGAGGCGGAGCAGACGGTGCGCTTCGAGGCGGATGTGCGCTATCTCCGGCAGGGGTACGAGTTCTCGCTCGACGTGACCCCGGATCCCCTGGCCGACGGCGGCCGGGAGAAGCTGCACGAGCGATTCGGCGCGCGGCACGAACAGCTCTACGGCTTTCGCCTCGATCACCCCGTCGAGCTGGTCAATTTGCGGGCGATCGGCGCCGCGGGCGTGGTGAAGGTCGGTTTTCCCCGCTTCGAGCGCGGCGAACCCGACCCCGGCGAAGCCGTGACCGGCGAGACCCGCGTGTTCTTCGGGCGCGACTTCGTACCGGCGCTGATCTACGATCGAGCCCGACTGCGTTCGGGCAACGTCGTGCGTGGACCGGCCATCGTCACGCAACCGGATACGACGACGGTCATCCATCCCGGGCACGTCGGGGAGGTCGACGAGTACCTGAACGTTCTCATCAGGCCTGCGAATTAGACATCCCTGATCCGTGAAGTGTCGTGCAAAATGACGAAAAGAGTCGTGCGTGACATGTGGATTCCCGCTTGCGCGGGAATGACGGGAAGTGGTGTCCCTGCGTGGTTGCCGTCATTCCCTCGGGCAGGTGCCCGCGAAAGCGGGGACGGGTAGTGTGTCCTCGGTTCCGGGCGGAGCGCGTGAATCCGGAAAGTCCGGTTCCTGCCATACCGGGCGGCGGGCGCACGGTCGGGATAGCGTCTGCACGTTGTGACCGGGAGCCGAGACATGGCTGAACTCACCCCCCCGAACCGGAACGTCTCCCTCGACGATCTCCTGGCGGCGAACAAGGCGCGTTTCGACCGCATTTTCGAGACCCGGATGCGGGAATCCGCGCGCCTCGACTCGGAGCGGCTGCCGCCCGCGAACGGCGACCTGGAGCCGGGCCCGGCGGGCGGGACGAACGGCGGCGGGGAGACCGCCCCCCGGCTCCACCGCGAATCACCGCCGCCCGCCCCCACCGCCGAACCCGGTGGCGCCGGGAGGCCCGCCTTGCCCTCGCGGCGCCCGGATGCCGCGGTGACGGCCCGGCGTCCATCCGGCGACGTCGCGGCGGCACCCCGTCCCGCTCCGCGCGCGGAGACGCGAAGCGCGGCTCGCACCCCGGCCGCGCCCCTCGATCCGGTCACCCTCGACCTGATCGAGAACGCGCTGCGCAATGCGCGCCACGAGATGGACGCGGTGCTGTTCCGCTCCGCGATGTCCCCGGTCATCCGCGAGCAGCACGACGAATTCCCGATGATCACCGACCCCCAGGGCCGGATGATCGTGGGGCAGTTCGGCTCCTACGTCCCCGAGATGCTGGCCGAGCAGGCGTTCGAGCTGGAGCCGGGCGACGTCATCCTGCAAAGCGATCCCTACAAGTGTGGCGGCGCCATCAGCCACATCAACGACTGGATGGTGCTGATCCCGATCTTCTTCCAGGGTGAGCTGGTCGGCTTCAGCTCGATGTTCGGACACATGATGGACGTCGGCGGACCGGTGCCGGGGAGCATGCCCACCGCCGCGACCTCGATCTTCGGCGAAGGGATCCGCATCCCTCCGGTCAAGATCTACTCCCGGGGCGAGCCCAACGAGGCTGCCCTCGCCATCCTGATGAACAACACCCGCACCCCGGAGATGAACTACAGCGACCTCATGGCCATCGTCGCCGGCAGCCGGACCGGCGAGAAGCGGGTCATCGAGATCTGCGAACGCTTCGGGACCGAGATCTACCGCCGCGCCTGCGAGGCGCTGCTCGATCGCACCCACCGCGCCATGCGCACCCTGATCGTGAAGAACCTGCCGGCCGAGCCGCAGTCGTTCGAGGACTACATCGACGACGACGGGGTCGGGAACGGCCCGTTCCGGATGAAGCTCACGGTGTGGCGCGAGGGGGAGCATGCCTATTTCGACTGGACCGGCACCGACCCCCAGGCGCCCGGCCCGATCAACTTCTATCTGCACGAAGGCATGTTCAAGATGTTCATCGGGGTCTACATGATCATGGTGTTCGACCCCCAGATCCTGTTCAACGACGGCTTCTACGACCTCATCCACGTCACCCTGCCCAAGGGCTCGCTCGTGCATCCGGACTTCCCGGCCGCGCTCGGCTGCCGCACCCACGCGCTGGCCCGGCAGTTCGACGTCCTCGGCGGGGCGCTGAGCCGGCATGCGCCGGAGATGGCCACCGCGGCCGGTTACGGGTCCAGCCCCCACTTCCTCTACTCCGGCACGGACCGGGACGGGCAGCCGTTCCAGCTCATGGAAATCCTCTACGGAGGCATCCCGGGACGCCCGATCGGGGACGGCATGGACGGGCATTCGTGGTGGCCGCTGTTCGAGAACATCCCGAGCGAGTACCTCGAGAGCTACTACCCCATGATCATCGAGGGCTACGCCAGTCTGCCGGATACCGGCGGGGCGGGCCGGCATCGGGGAGGAAACGGGGTGGAGAAGGTCTACCGCCTTCTGGAGCCCGGCGAGATCTCCATCCACGACGACCGTCACCGCTCCCAACCCTGGGGTATTCTCGGGGGCAGGCCCGGCGGGGTGTCCGAGAAATGGCTGATCCGCGCCGACGGCAGACGGACACCGCTCGAATCCAAGGTGGACAACGTGCAGGTCGCCCCCGGGGATCGGATCGTGTTCCGCACCGCGGGCGGCGGCGGCTGGGGCGATCCCCTGGAGCGCGACCCCGCCCGGGTACGCGCGGACGTCGCCCGCAAGCTGATGACCGCGCAGGCGGCGGAACGTGACTACGGTGTCGTGCTGGCGGGCGATGCGCTCAAGCTGGACGAAGCCGCCACGGAGGCCAGGCGCGAGTCGATCCGCCGATCGCGCGGGCCGCTGCCCACCTATGATTTCGGCGAGCCCGAATGGACACGCCGGATGCTGCCGGAGGCCGCCGATTAAGGACGCACCGGAGGGCTACGGGAACGTCCACAACACAGCGTCGGAGGAGATCCGATATGCCTTGCATCACGTGTCAGGATCGAAAGGGCTATACAGTCCATCATTCCAGTTGCGGCCACTTGCGGAAACACGGCGGCTCGAAGAATCATGAGTACGAGAAGTTCGACTCTCTTGATGATGCAGAACAGCATGTGAGGCACCAAGGCGAAAAACCCCGCTATTGTCCAGCCTGTATGAAATAAGGTAGCCACGGTTTCAACGATCAGGGTCTACCTCGATGCTTCGAGACCAGGGAGTGCGCGGGCAAAGCCGGGCCGCTCTGGTTCACTGAACGGAAACCTCAGACGAGAACGGACCGACCATGACCGCGGAACTCCTGATTACCCTCATATTCCTCGTGATCGTCCTGATCGCGATCCTCTACGTCATCTCGATCTGGGTCTACAAGCGGGCGCCCGCCAACATGGGGTTCATCCGTACCGGCTACCTCGGCACCAAAGTCTGCCTGGGCCGCGGGGCGATCGTCCTGCCGGTGTTCCACGAGGTGGCCTGGGTCTCGCTGGAGACCATCAAGCTCATCGTCAGCCGCTCGCGCGACCAGGCGGTGCTCACGTCCGACAAGATCCGGATCGACGTGGTGGCCGAGCTGTATGCACACGTCGGGCGGAGCGAGGACGACCTGCTGGCCGCCGCCCGCAGCCTCGGCGAGCGCACCTTCGACACCGAGAAGGTCCGCAACCTCCTGGAAGCCAAGATCGTCAGCGCCCTGCGCAGCTACGCGGCCACTAAGACTCTGAGCGAGCTGCACGAGAACCGCGACGCCTTCGCCAAGGCGGTGCAGACGAGCGTGGTCGAGAGCTTCCACGCCAACGGCCTCACGCTGGAAGAGGTCACCATCGTCACCCTGGAGCAGAGCGCCAAGGAGTTCTTCGACAAGGACAACGTGTTCGACGCGGAGGGCCTGAAGGTCATCACCGCGATCACCTCCGATGCGCGGCGTCAGGTGCACAACACCGAGAAGCGCACCACCGTCTCCATCCGCCAGCGCGAGCTCGACACCCAGTTGGAGCTGCTGGAGATCGAGAAGCAGGAGGCGTTCGCGCGCGCCCATCAGGACCGGGAGGTCGCCAACGAGCAGGCCCAGCAGATCGGCAACAAGCAGATGTACGTGCTCGACCAGCGCATGGCGGTGGAGCAGAAGGAGATCGACAACGAGCAGGCGCTGGAACGCCTGCGGGCGGAGCGCGACGTGAGCGCCACCGAGGAGAGCCGGCGCCGCGAGGCGGCGGAGATCCGAAAGACCCTGGAGCTTGAAAAGGCGCGTCGCGACCGGGAGATCGAGCTGGTCGCGAAGACCGAGGAAGAGCAGCTCGTCAACATCCGGCGCAAGCTCGCGGAGGAGCGCGCGGAGCACGACCGCCGCATCGCGCTGGTGGCGAAGGCGGAGGAGGAGGAGCTGGCCGGAATCGCCCGCGCCCTCGCCCGCGAACGGGCCGAGAAGGACAAGGAGATCGAGCTCATCGGCAAGGAGCAGGCGCGCGAGGTGGCGGACATCGACCGCACCACCGCGGTGATGGCGCGCGAAGAGGCGGCTCGCGACGAACGGCACCAGTCCTCGGAGGCGACTGCGCTCTCGGTCCGCCGGCGCAGCCTGGAGACCCGTCTCGCGATGCTGGAGATCGACAAGGACGAGACGTTCGCCCAGACGCAACAGGAACGGGAGGTCGCCAACGAGCGGGCGCGGGTGCTGAGCGAGCAGCAGCGCTTCATCCTGGAGCAGCGCTGGCAGGTCGAGCAGGAGGAGATCGCCAAGGCCCAGGCCCTGGAAGCCGCGCAGATCCGGAAGGAGGTCGCGATCATCGAGGAGACCCGCCAGCGCGAAGCGGCGGAGATCCGGCGTGGGCTGGCGCGCGAGACCGAGGAGCGGGACCGCGACATCGCGCTGGCCGCGAAGGCGGCCGAGCTGGAGCAGGCCGAGGTGCAGCGGCGCCTCGCGGTGGAGGTCGAGGAGCGCGGGCGTGAAATTGCCCTCACGAGCAAGGACGAGGAGGTCGAGCGGGCCCGGGTGAAGAAGGCGCTGGCGGTGGAGGTCGAGGAGCGCGGGCGCGAGATCGCCCTCACGGGCAAGGACGAGGAGGTCGAGCGGGCCCGGGTGAAGAAGGCGCTGGCGGTGGAGGTCGAGGAGCGCGAGCGCGAGATCGCCCTCATCGGGAAGGAGCAGGAGCGCGAGCAGGCGGACATCCGGCGCTTCCTCGCCCGCGAGCAGGAAGAGCGGGACCGCCAGATCGCACTGGCCGCGAAGACCCGCGAGCTGGAGCAGGCCGAGGCCCACCGCCTGGAGATGACCGCGCAGCGCGAGCAGGCGGAGCACGACGCGGAGTCCGTGCGCCGCGTCGCGGACGCCACCCGCCAGAGGGAGATCGACCGCATCCGGGCCGAGAAGGACGCCGACACCCGCCGGATCGAGGAGGAGAACAAGGCGCAGATCACGCGCATGCACATGCTCACCCAGGCCGAGTCCCGCAGCCTCGCGGCGGAGCGCGAGGCCGAGGCCACCGTGACCCGCGCCCGCGCCACCAGCGAGGCCCAGCAGATCACGGCGGAGGGGGTCGAGCGGGAAGCCGGCGCGGTGGGGCGTGCCGAGGTGCACATCGAGGCGTTGAGGGTCGAGAACGTCCAGCGCCGGCTCGAAGCGGAAGCGGTGGGGATCGAGGCCAAGGCCGACGCGCTCAAGAAGTACAACGAGTCCGCGACCTTCCTGGAGCTCGCCAGGCTGCACATCGAGGCCGAGCGCGACATCCACATCGACCAGGCCAAGGCCATGGGCACCGCCCTGACCGGCGCCCACATCCGGATGTACGGCGGCGACGGCGGCACCGTGGACAACATCCGCCAGCTCTTCACGTCAGGGTTCGGGATCGGGGAGGCGCTGGAAGGCGTGGCCCAGTCCCTGCCCGAGGGGCTGCGGGATCGTCTGGCCCGCGACGGGATCCGCGGCATCTTCCGCCGCCCCGACGACGGGCCGCTCAGCGGCCACGTCGGGCATGTCGCGGATCTGGTGGAAGCCCACCTCGGCGATGCGCTCGACACGCCGTTCGCGGCGGCGCTCGAACGGCTCAAGGAGGCGGCGGGCGGCGACGAGCAGGCGACCCGCGCCCTCTCGGTGCTGGGCTCGGTGAACGAGGGCGGGACCTTCGACGACGTACCGTTCGCCACCGCGTGGAACCTTCTGCAGGCGCTCGCAAGATCGTCGAAGTGAGGGCGGACGGAGGTAGACAGCCAACGGACTACCAGAGGAGCGACACGATGCCGAAGACACCATCTGCCAAGAGGTCCAAAATACACATGACTACCGGTGTTCGAGGGATGTTGAGGAAGAGCTTCGGAGTCACGGCTGCCAAGAGGCCCAAAGTACACGTGACTACCGGTGGCAGACTGTACGTCGATGCGGAGGAATTGCTACGCAGTAAGGAGGCGCAGAGGGTGCTCGACAAAATGGAACGGATTTCCATGGCGGAGACTTCTTCCGGAAAATCTTCGGAAACCGACCATGGGAAGACCAGGGGTTAATCGTCTCGACAGGTGTCCTCCGTGGGTCTTGGATTATTTCTTGTCCCTGTTCTCGGAGGATATCTGTTCCTGACGGGATTGAACTACACGCGCTACGGCGTCCTGCGCAAGTCGGGCTACCACCTCTTCTTTCAGTCTGCCATTGCGGGCAGTGTCTTGGTCGTCATCGCCCGTCTGATGGTTGTCTTCCTGAACGGCAGCTTTCCCCAGATCGGTACGTTATGGAAATCTTACGTACCGTTCGACTATTCCGGTACGGTGGCTCTGAGTGTCCTCCTGGGATTCATGTTTCCATATGTAGCCAACTTGTTCTACGGAAAAGGAAAGGCAGAGCGACGAGCAGCGACGGAAAGCGGTGCACTCATCGAGTTGGTCATTTCGGAATCTCTCGATCGACAGAAGCTGGTCGAGCTCTCCTTGAAGAATGGGAAATCGTACATTGGCTTTGCTCTTGGAAGAAAAATCGCGGCGTTCGGTGAATCCGATATCGCGCTCATCCCCATGAAAAGCGGTTATCGTGATAAAGACACTCACGACTTGGTGCTCACCACCGATTATATTTCCGCTATTCGCAAATGTCTCAACGGAAAAATTATAATTCCAGATTTTCGCTACGAAGATTTTCGGATCGTGATTCCAATGTCTGAAGTCAGATCCGTTCGTATATTCCATCCTGAAGTGTATGAACGCTTCTAGCAGGTGGAGGAGCCGGACGGTGCCTGATTTCGACGTCGTCCTGGTCAACGTCGACAAGACCTTCGAGGGCGGCGTGCGCGCGGTCATCGACTTCAACGCGGAGATCGCGCACGGCGAGTTCGTCGCCATGCTCGGCCCGAGCGGCTGCGGCAAGACCACGACGCTGCGGATGATCGGCGGCCTCGAAGAGGTCACCGAGGGAAAGATCTACATCGCCGGCCAGGACGTCACCGATCTGGCGCCCTCACAACGCGACACCTCCATGATGTTCCAGAGCTTCGCGCTCTTCCCCCACCGCACCGTCCACCAGAACGTCGAGTTCAGCCTCAAGGTCAAGGGGATCGAACGCGGCGAGCGCGACCGGCAGGTGGGCGAGATGCTGCAGATGGTCAGCCTCGACGAGCTCGCCGACCGCTACCCGCGGGACCTGAGCGGAGGCCAGCAGCAGCGCGTTGCGCTGGCCCGTGCCCTGATCAGCAAGCCCACGGTGCTGCTCCTCGACGAGCCGCTCGGCGCCCTCGACTACAGCCTGCGCCAACAGATGATGGTCGAGCTCAAGAAGATTCAACGCGAGCTCGGCATCACCTTCGTCATGGTGACCCACTCCCAGCAGGAAGCGATGTCGATGGCCGACAAGGTGATCGTGATGAGCGACGCGATCATCCAGCAGACCGGCACCTCGCGCGAGATCTACGAGGCCCCGCGCACCCGCTTCGTCGCCGACTTCATCGGCAACAACAACGTCTTCGAAGGCACCATCCAGTCGCGCAGCGGCTCCATCGTCTTCGTCGAGTCCGACGACGGGCACCTGTTCTACGTGCGCGCCCACCACGACGACGACCGGCCGATCGAGATCGGGCGGCGCGCGCATTTCTCGGTGCGCGCGGACCTCGTGCACGCCGGGGTCCGTGCCGGCATGGCCAACCAGGTCGAGGGGAGCTACGTCGCCACCGAGTTCCTCGGCTCGCTCGAGACCGACGTCTTCGAGGTCGGCGGGGGGGTCCTCGTCCACGTCGAGCAGCACCGCAGCGCCTCGGACCGGTCCTACGAGATGGGGGACCGCGAGACGATCTGCTGGCCGGCGGAGGCGGCGGTACTGTTGCTGGATTGACGCAAGCCACTGCTCCGCCATCCGCCCGACGCCCCATCGGAACCGGCGGAGGCAGCGGTGTTTCTCGATTGACGCGCGGGCCGCTTCAATCGCAATGCGGGGCCACACCCCGGCCGCAGGAGTGGCTCAGGGGGCGGGTGGATGGCACCCGTCATCGCCGTGGCAGGACTCCGCACCCCGATCCCGGGAGCGTCTCGCGGCATCAGAGCGGCGGGCGGCGGGCCGCGAAGTCCGCAACGCCCTCGTAGGCGTGGGCGAGCTGCAGGGCCTCGAAGTCGCACTTCGGCGGGGCGACGATCTGGATTCCGATCGGCAGTCCGTCCGGGGTGAAGCCGGCCGGTACCGAGATCGACGGGCAGCCGGTCACCGTGATCACGTAACACGATGCCATCCAGTCGAAATAGGTGTCGAGCTTCACGCCATCGATCTCCCGCACCCACTCGGTGTCGACGGAGAACGGCGGCACCTGGGTGGTCGGGCAGACGAGGTAGTCGAAGCGGTCGAAGAATTCGACCACTCGATCGAGCAACGCAGCCCGCTTCACCTCGGCGTGCACGACGTCCATGCCACCAAGGGAGAGACCCTTCTCCGTGTCCCGGATGACGGTGTCCTTCAACGCCTCGCGGTGATCCCGGATGTGCCCCTCGTGGGACATGGCGAAGGAGAATGCCCGCAGGGCCCGGAAGATCTCGTCGGCGTCGCGGAAGTCGGGCACCGCCTCGTCGACCGTGCAACCGATCTCGCCGAAGCGCGCCACTGCCGTCGCGCAGACGTCCAGCACCGCCCGCTCCACCGGGTAGCCGCCCAGAGTCGGACTCCACGCGATACGCGTTCCCTCGAAGTCGCGATCGAGCGTGTCGCGGAACCGGCTCCCCGGCGTCTCGATGGAGAGCGGCGCCCGCCGGTCGGGGCCGGCCATCGCGGAGAGGAGCAATGCCGCGTCGGCCACGTGCCGGGCGATGGGACCGGCCACCCCGAGCGGGTTGTAGAGCATCTCGCGCGGCCACACCGGGACCCTCCCGGGCGAAGTGCGGAAGCCCACCACGTTGCACCAGGAGGCGGGGTTGCGGAGCGATCCGCCCATGTCCGTCCCGTCCGCCAGCGGCAGCATCCCGCAGGCCACCGCGACCGCGGCGCCCCCGCTGCTTCCCCCGCAGGTGCGCCCGGTCGCGTAGGGGTTCCTGGTTGCGCCGAACACCCGGTTGAAGGTCTGGGATCCGGCCCCGAATTCCGGGGTGTTGGTCTTGCCGATGATGATCGCGCCGGCCGCCTTGAGGCGTTCGACGTAGAGCTCGTCCTCCTCGGGAACGAGGTCTCGATAGATGGGCGACCCGAACGTGGTGCGGATGCCGCGGGTCAGGGTGAGATCCTTGACCGCGATCGGCAGCCCGTGGAGCGGCCCCGGCGGCTCGCCTCGGGCAAGAGCCGCGTCCGCTGCCCGCGCGCCCTCCAGAGCGGCCTCGGGAAGCAGGGTGACGATCGCGTTGACGGTGGGATTCACCTCCTCGATACGTGCGAGGAACCGGGTCATGAGCTCTTCGGCGCTGAGCTCGCGCTCGACGATCCGGCGCACCAGATCGCGAGCCGGGGCGAAGACGATGCCAGGGTCGGACGGCAGGTTGTCACGCATGGCGTTCATGGCCTCATGTCGATGTGGGTCGAGGTGGACTTCCGTCTCCGCGCATGGTCCGCGCAACGGCCCGCCGGATGATTGTGCTTGCGCCGTATGGGTCGGGATCCCGAGAGGGAGTCGGGTGAAAGTCCGCGTAGCGGCCCGGATGATTGCTCTTGCGCCAGCATGGCGGGAGCGCGGCGCCCCGTCGCCGCTACGCGCCGGAGCAGCGTATCGCCGGGAGACGATAGCCGCCGATTCCGGTGACCGGCTGGCTTTCGACGTCGACGATCGGCGCGGGGTGCGGATCATCCCGATGCGAAGCACCTTGAAGCCGCTCAAGGGATTTCTGGCGGAACATATCGGCGGCCGGAAGGTGGACGACGAGCGGATGCGGGCCGCGTTGCGTTCGCGGAGCGTTTCGAGTTTGACAACATAACCGGGAGGTCGCTGGTCGTGTCATCGAGGAATCCGTTGGTTGTCCGCATCGTAGTCGAAGGCTTTCCTTCGAAAGCCGAAGCAGACGATTCATTCAAGGCTCGGGAGATGCTCATGCAAGCATTCGAGTCGAATGATTGGCCTGCACCTGCCGCGGAAACTCTTGCCGACGCAAAGGCTGGAGGCCGGCGGCGTCGTCACTCAAGTATCACTCGAAGGCGAACATGCTCTGAAGCGTATCCGCAATAACCAGTTTCACCTTCAACGTCGGATTCCTCGAAAATCAGTGATTACAGAGTAATTATAATGGGATTTTGCCGTCAATGCCTCGCAGCAATTCCCGCTAGCTGGAATTTTTTGGGAAAAGCCGGGTATCAAGGAGGCAGGAAGAAAAAAATTAGTAGATTTTTATAGCAATATCAGAATGATAGATGCTATTCGTCAGCGACGGGTGAATTGTCATGGCCAAGCGGCTGTTGAAGAAGGGATTGAGCGCACCGGGCCTGTTGCGCGAGGTGCGCGCCTGCTTCGAGGAGATGGACGACCCGGTGTCGAGCCGAGGGCTGTGCCTGGCCGAGTACCTGATGTCGGGGTTGGCGATGTTCGGGCTGCAGTATCCGTCACCGCTGCAATTCGACCGCGATGCGAGGACCGACGAGGTGGTCAGGGCGAATCTGAGGCGGTTGTACGGCATCGAGCGCCACCCTGTGACACGGCGCTGTCTGCGCCCAGGTGGTCCCCGCGTACGCGGGGATGTAGCTCGACGCCCCGAGCACCGCGACGAACACCTGCGCCTCGCGCCGCTCTCTCGGTCCACGATGGGCGCCGTGTGCCCGGCGTAGCCGACACACAGCTTCTCGCCGGCGCGGTGGGTGTGGCGCATGACCCCATCGACGCCTTGGCGCAAGGCGCGGTAGCGCTCGCAGAACTGGCTGTACCGAAGCCCCTCGGGATGCTCGCCCTTGTCCTCCTGACACAGCAGCGACAGGGTGGTGACCCCCTTGCGCCGCAACTCGGCGTGAACGTGTACCCACTGCGGCATCGCACGCCGGGCCGGCGCCGGCACGCCGGCGCCAGGGAACAGCCGTGCTTCGAGCGCCCGCTCGTCAAGCTCCTCGGGCAACGGTCAGCTCAGCCCCGCCACCTCGGCGCGGCGGATGTCATCGCCCATCCCCCCTTTCGCGGGGACCGCCGGCGAGACCCGCAGGGTACGGGCGATGGCTCGAATCGACAGCCCGGCCTCGAAGAACAACCGCAGGGTGCTGTGAATCTTGCGCATGGACAACCTTCTGAAAAGCCATCGACGTCCCCTCGCTGGAAAAAGGCGAGAAGATGTCATCGCAAGGAGATATCCCGCGTCGTGGGCGAATCACCGCGGACGAATAGCCCCGCATTTGCGCGAACCTCGATGCGTTGCCCCTCGAAATCGATCCCGTTTCCACGACCCGCGCATGGGGCGCCGCGCTTGGATTCGCACGCGAGCATCGGCTCTCCGGCTACGATGCGGCGTACCTCGAATTGGCGGTGCGAATGCAGCTACCCTCGGCCACGCTGGATCAGTCTCTCGGCGCCGCCGGACGGGCCGAAGGGCTGGACGTGCTGTCGAGCGCCTGACCTCGGATGGGGGCGGTGCGGCGGCGCGGGAGAGCGGTCAGTGTGCAGATCCAGGGCCACCGGTGCGGCGGTGCAATGAAACCGCCCTGCGACACCCCCGACGCCAAAGGCTTGCCTCCCGCCGCGCTTCGCGGATCAATGATCCATTGTCCATGGCATCCTTCCCCTGCGAGGACTGCGCAGTGATCGACATTTCCGCCTCCGGCCGTCGTCATGCCCGGTCGTCGAGACCGTCGAGCGTCTCGGCGAACTCCGGGCGCTCCGGCGAGGCCCGCGCCATGACGGTCCACCTTTCTCCAACCGTCATCGGCGCACGCCCCGGTCCACGGTAGAGGGCGCTCCGAAGTGCCGGCCAACCTCTCCCCCGAGTACAAGTCCGCCGAGGCCGCGTTCCGGAGCGCGCGCGAGCCGAAGGAGCGCCTCGAATGCCTGCGCGAGATGCTGCGCACGATCCCCAAGCACAAGGGCACCGACCATCTCCAGGGCGACATCAAGACCCGCATCAAGCAGCTCACCGAGGAGCTGGCGGGGCCGAAGAAGGGCGGCGCGCGCAGTGGCCCGGCGCTGGTCATCCGGCCCGAGGGCGCAGCGCAGGTCGCGGTGCTGGGGCCACCGAACTCCGGGAAGTCCGCCCTCGTCTCCCGGCTCACCGGCGCCCACGCCGAGGCCGGCCCCTACCCCTTCACCACCCGGTTCCCGCAGCCCGCGATGCTGCCCTACGAGGACATCCACTTCCAGCTCGTGGACCTGCCGCCGATCGTCCGCGACCATCCGGTGCCGTGGATCGTGAACGCGCTCCAGCCCGCCGGCGCGGCGCTGCTCGTCGTCGATCTCCCGGACCCCGCCTGCCTGGAGCGCACCGCCGACGTCCTCGACCTCCTCGGGGAGAAGCGGGTGTCGCTGCTCGCGGACTGGGACGCGGCGCTCGCACCGCCCGACCCCGAGGCCGCGGACTACGATCCCTTCGCCGTCCGCCTGCCCACGCTGGTGATCACCGCGAAATCCGATCTCCTCGACGACCCCGAGGGCGAGGCCGCGGCGTTCGGGGAGCTCGGCGGTTTCGCCTTTCCGGGCATCGCGGCGTCGGCCGAGACCGGCGCCGGACTCGACGCGATCGGATCCTTCCTGTTCCAGCGGCTCGCGATCGCCCGCGTGTACACCAAGGCCCCCGGCCGGCCGCCGGACATGGGCACCCCGTTCACGGTGCGCGCGGGCGGCACCGTCCACGACGTGGCGCGCCTCATCCACAAGGACATCGCGCGCTCGCTCAGGTACGCGAAGCTCTGGGGGCGGAACGGCCGGTTCAGCGGCCAGCAGGTAGGGCGCGACCACCCGGTGAGCGACGGCGACGTCATCGAGATCCACGCCTGAGCCGACGGCCGGGCGGTCGGGGCGGGGGACCGCCGGCGGGAAGCCTTTTCAGAAACGAAACGAGCAGGCGGGGCTCAAGTCATGAATACTCATTCCGTCGAGTCCGCCAGTATCCGGGACACCGCTGCCTCCCGGATTCCGGCAGCCGGAGACGTTGCCGCAAGCAACTGCTTCCCCGTTTGCGGCTCCGCTTCGTGGTTCGTCCGCGGGCCTCACTCCCCGCCGGCCCCGGACCTCGTGCTCTTGCCCCGCCGCGGGCGCGCCTCTCCCTCTGGCAGCGGAGACGTCCGGGACAGGGCCTCCTCCGTCCCCACCACCGTCCTTTTGGCGAAGGGTCCGACGTCGTAGATCACGCCCACCAGCAGCAGGGCCAGCAGCATTGCCATGAGCACCGGCACTCCGACGCCCGCGCCCAGATGCACCAACCATCTGCGGAAGACACCTCGGCCGGATCTGGAGAATGCAAAGCCGGGACCAGCGATCGGGTTGGCGCCGGTCATCATACCGGGGTGCTTGCGGCGCGGGGAGCGAGCGCCGGAGATCTGCCAGGGACATTTCATTCTGCATCCGGGACGTGAGCCGGATGCGCCGGGAAGATGATCTCGGGCGTCATCAGGGCCAGGAGCACGTATTCGATACATAGCGTCGTGTCGTCAGGGTGCGGCT
The DNA here is from genome assembly GCA_958295465.1 of uncultured Gammaproteobacteria bacterium. GTDB lineage: Bacteria > Pseudomonadota > Gammaproteobacteria > HK1 > HK1 > HK1. The sequence continues at coordinate 2,063,800 of OY282353.1, read as the reverse complement.
CCTCTCCAGGCGGTGGGGCTGCGCGAGTGGGCTACTTCGGGTCGAAGGCGACATCGGGGCTGTGTCAGCCCCTCATCGCGATGAGGCCGCCGCACGCCACCTGCATCGAGACGCATCTCGGCGGGGCGCCATTATAAGGCGCAAGCCGCCGGCGCTGCGCAACGTCGGCATCGACCGCGATGCGCGGGCGCTGGCGGGGTTCGAGTGCGATTATCCGGTGGAGCTCGTTCACGGGTGCGCGCACCGGTTCGTGGCCGGGTATGCGTTCGAGGGCACTGAGCTCATCTACAGCGACCCGCCGTATCTGAAGCGCCCCCGCACGTCGCGGCGCCGGTACCGGCAAGACTACGAGGAGGCGGACCATATCGAGTGGCTGGCGCCCCGGACAGGATTCGAACCTGTGCCCTTCCGCTTAGGAGGCGGACGCTCTATCCGGCTGAGCTACCGGGGCCGGGGGCCGGCGCGATGCGGTGGTGGAGCCGATGGGGGTCGAACCCACGACCTCAGCATTGCGAACGCTGCGCTCTCCCAACTGAGCTACGGCCCCGACAAGAAGGCGGGAGTGTACTCGCGCCGCCCCCGACGCGCCAGCCCCAGCCTGTTAGTCCCTTACCCGTGAAATATTCGACAAAACGACGAAGATTTTTCCGCCAACCGGCGTTTGGTTCCGGCTATGTCGGGTTGGGAGCACGTAGTCTGTCCGGTGTAGCAGCACGTCAATTGTCCGGTTTCATGGAGTTCCCTGAGGAGGTGACCCATGAGGCGGACGGACCCGTTCGGGATCGCCACCTGACCACGACGCGGGCGCCATGCCGGAGGGATGGGCGGCTCATGAAGAGGCGCCGGCCACCTCCCTTCGCCCTTGGCCGGCGCGGAGCTCGAATTCGAACGGGACCGGTCTGTCGACCGTCCGATCAAACTGTCCTGAATGCCCGGTTTCGCGCTGATGGCGCGCGGGAGTTCGGACCCTTCCACACTCTGTCCGGCAGGGAGCTCGCGGGCTATTCGGCGGCTTCCTGCCGCGTGCCGCCCAGCCACGCCGTGACCGCCAGCTCGGCGACCGACCCCGGACGGCAGTGCGCTGATGCCGACGTCGGTCCAGGTCGGATAGGGCGCCTTGACGTACCAGTTCTTCACTTCGTCGAAGCGCGCGAAGTTCTTGATGTAGTCCAGGCGAAAGGTCTCGGCGCTGCCCACCAATCGGCTTTGCCAGTCCTGAATCTGGTTCGGGTGCACGTCGTACTGTTGAGCCAGCTCCGCGAGGGTCTTCTCACCGCGAACCGCGGCCACCGCCACCTTCGCCTTGAACGACGCCGAATGATTCCCGCGCTTGCGTCCCATCTTCTGGTCCTCTCTCTCACTGCCATGATCATGGCAGAAGACACTGACTGATTCGCGATTCCTGTCCAACCGATGGGGTCCACCTCACCATCCGCCCGCTTCGCGTCCTGAACCTGCACCGCGTGGTCGTCGAACCGCGCTTTCACGGAGCCGCGCGGCCCTGATTCGCCCGGGGTCGTCTTCCCGGCGCATGCTCCGAATGCAGCGCGAAATAATCTTGTTTCTTCCCGTGACTGCGCTGGCGACGTGATCCCGGGGCGATGTACGGGTACCCTTGGATACGTGCCGGACGATACGAATCGACGGACGCCGACGGCCCCGGACGTCTGCATGTGTGACTTCCTGTTTCACCGGCGTTTTCGTTGGCGACCGGCCCAGTCTTCCCGGACGACTCCATGCGTGAATTCCTGACGGCTCTCCTGGAAGACGACCCCGCGGCGTGGCGCGGTGACCGGATGGCCGAACGGTCCGACTGGATCCTCACCCTCGACGCGCCGGCGGTCGCGGAGATCGAGTCCGCGGTCTCCGCGGTCGCGGCGCGCGGCGTCGATCTCTTCGACGTCACCCGCGACGACTTCCCGCTCCCGAACATGGGCGGACACTTCGAGACGATGCTCGGGGCGTTGGAGGGCGGCCGGGGGTTCGTGCTCCTGCGGGGACTCCCCGCCGCGCGGTGGAGCGAGGCCGGGAACCGCATCGCGCTCTGGGGCCTCGGCACACACCTCGGCCTGCCGGTGGGCCAGGATCTGGCCGGCAACCTGCTGCACGACGTACGCGACGTCGGTCGCAAGTTCGGTTCCGACGACTCGATCCGGTACTACCAGACGAGCCACGCGATCCGCCTGCATACCGACGGGGGCGACGTCTTCGCGCTCGCCTGCGTGCGCCAGGGCGCCGGCGGCGGAAAGAGTCTCGTGGTGAGCGCGGTCGAGGTCTTCAACGAGATCGTCCGCCGCCGCCCCGACCTCGCCGTCGTGCTGCAGGAGGATTTCTGGATGGACGCCCGCGGCCAGCGCCCGGACGGCGCCCGCTGCCAGGTGCTGCCGATCTACACTTGGCACGATGGGCTTCTCAGCGTCCTGCTCAAGCCCGAGTACGTCTACTCCGCGCAGCGCTTCGAGGACGTGCCGCGCCTCACCGAGGCGCAGCGCGAGGCGCTGGAGCTGTTCCACCACGTCACGCAGGAAACGGGCTTGGCACTGGAGTTCCGCCTGGAGCCGGGAGACGTGCTGCTCGCGAGCAACCACACCATCATGCACGGCCGCACCGAATTCGAGGATGCCCCGGACCCGGCACAGCGCCGCCACCTGCTGCGGCTGTGGCTCACGATCCCCAACGGGCGCCCGCTGCCGCCCCACTACGCCGACACCCGGGAGTACGCGCAGACGTACCGGCAGCGGATGCCGGCCTGAAGCGTCCCGTTGCCCAGGAGGCGTATCGCCTCGCTCCGGCCACGCGGGCATTGCCGGCCTGGAGTTCCATGCCTTGCCACAGCATCACGTCCCCGCGATTCCTGCCTGAGCGTTCCTGATCCAGGGGTCCGCAAAGGATGCAGGCATCACATCCGAATGCGTGGCGGCGGCGAGTCTACGTACAATGGCGCCGGACCTGCCGCCGGCACCGGCTCGCCGCTTCCCTGCCGCCTTCTCCCCGGCACCGCCCTCACCACCGCCCTCGGAGGACCCCATGCAAGTCCCCATTCACTATCGAACCATCGTCGAGCTGGGCCGGGCGATCCGTGCCGGAGAGCTGACCTCGGTGGCGGTCGCCGAGCACTTCCTCGATCGAATCGACGCGCTGGAGCCGAGCCTGGGGGCGTTTACGGTCACTTGCCGCGACCGGGCGCTCGCGCAGGCGCGGGCCGCGGACGTACAGCTTGCGGCCGGGATCGACCTCGGTCCGCTGCACGGCATCCCGTACGTAGCCAAGGATCTGTACGACGTGGCGGGCCTGCCCACCACCGCGGGCACCCGCCTCCTCCAGGACAACGTTCCGGACCGCGACTGCACGGTCATCGAGAAGCTGACGCGGGCAGGAATGGTCCTGCTCGGCAAGACCATCACCGTGCAGTTCGCGTACGGCGGCGCGGGCATCAACACCGATCAGGGGACCCCGCACAATCCCTGGCATTCCGAGCCTCATCTGCCGGGCGGATCGAGCTCGGGCACCGGCGTCGCGGTGGCGGCCGGACTGGCGCCGATGGGACTGGGCTCCGACACCGGCGGATCGGTCCGGATCCCCGCGAGCATGTGCGGGGTCACCGGCCTGAAGACGACGGTAGGACGGGTGAGCCGCGCCGGCATCTATCCGCTGAGCCAGAGCCTCGACAGCGCGGGCCCGCTGACCCGCGACGCGGCCGACGCCGCGATCGTCTACGAGGCGATGCAGGGCGCGGATCCCGCCGACGCCACCACCCGCGGCCAGTCCCCGCACGACGTGACGAGCGGGATCGGGCGCGGCGTCGCCGGACTCACCCTCGGCGTGCCGCGCGCGGTGTTCTGGGAAGACTGCGACGCCGAGGTCGAGGCCCGGACGCGCGAGGCGATCGCCCATCTCGAATCCCTCGGCGCGCGGGTGATCGACATCGAGTTCGAGCACGCGGAGTCGGCCCGCCGGCTCAACCCGCGGGGCCTCGTCATCGCAGCCGAGGCCTACGACGTCAACCGCCGCCTCGTCGACTCGAAGTTCGACGACCTCGACCCCATCGTCGCCTTCCGCGTCGTGAAGGGCCGGGACGTTCCCGCGCACGAGTACCTGGCGACGGTGCGCGCATGGGAAGAGCTGCGGGCGCGGACCGTGGCGGTGCTCGACGGCATCGACGGCCTGCTCTGTCCGACGGTGATGGTTCCGCCGGTGCCGGTCGAAGAAGCCCTGGCGAGCACCGAGACCTATACCGAGCGCAACCTGCAAGCGCTGCGCAACACCTCGATCGGCAACATCCTCGGCCTCTGCGGGCTGAGCGTGCCCTGCGGTTTCACGTCGCACGGGCTGCCGGTCGGGCTGATGATCTACGGCAAGCCGTTCGACGAGGCCCGGGTGCTTCGTATCGGCCACGCATACCAGCAATCGACCGATTGGCACCGGCGCCATCCGGCCCTCGACCGGCTCGGCTGAGCCCCCGTGCCGTGCCCGCCGGGGCACGCGGCGACCACCACCCGGTGGATCGTCGTGGGCGCCATGATCGCGAGCGGTGTTGCGGCCTCGCTGCACGTCGGCAAGGTCCCGCCCGCGCTTCCGGCCCTGCGTGACGAACTCGATCTCGGCCTCGTGGCGGCCGGATGGATCGCCTCGATCTTCAACCTCATCGGCGCGACCCTCGGCATCGCGAGCGGCCTGGCCGCCGATCGGCTCGGCGCCCGCCGGGTCCTCGCCGCGGGACTCGTCTGTCTCACCGCCGGATCGATCTGGGGCGCTGCCGTCGAGTCGGGAACCGCCCTGCTCGCGACCCGCGTCCTCTCCGGACTCGGCCTCGTCACCGTCGCCGTCTCCGTCTCCGCCCCGCGAATCATCGTCGCCGTCGCGCCCCCGCGCGATCACGGGCTCGCACTCGGAGCGTGGAGCATCTACATGCCGGCCGGAATGGCCATCGCGATGCTGAGCGCCCCCTTCGTGTTGCCCGGGATCGGTTGGCGCGGCCTGTGGCTGCTCCACGCGGGCCTCACCGCGATCGTCCTCCTGATCGTGCTGGTCGCCACCCGAGGAATATCAGCGCGCCCGAACTTCCCGGGTCGCGTCAGCACCGAGGCGCTGCGCCGTCCCGGGCCTTGGCTGCTCGCCGCGGCGTTCGCCTGCTACACCGTCCAGTTCTTCGCGGTGGCGACCTGGATGCCGACGTTTCTCATCGAATCCCATGGCCGCACCCACGAGGCGGCGGCCCTCACCGGCGCGCTGGTGGTCGGCGCCAACGTGATCGGCTGCCTGGCCGGCGCCTGGCTGCTCCACCGCAGGGCCGCGCGCTGGAAGCTGCTTGCGATCACCTTTCTCGTCATGGCCCCGTGTGCAGCCGGAGCCTTCTCCGTCGTCGTCCCGCCGATGCTCAAGATTGCCCTTGCGGCGATCTTCAGCGCGGTCGGCGGACTGCTGCCCGCCGCGATCCTTGCCGGGACCGCCGCACACGCGCCGAGCCGCGACCATGTCGCCACCGTCAACGGATTCGTCGTGCAGGGCTCCCACGTCGGTGTCGTCGCCGGACCGCCCGTCTTCGCCATGCTCGTCGCATCGCTCGGAGGCTGGGAGCAGGGCTGGATGCTGCTGGTCGCGCTCGGGCTGGCCGGGCTCGGCGTGACAGCCGGAATCCGGGCAATCGAGAGGCGCGATGCCGACTTCCCCGAATCAGGCTAGACGCCCGCGATTCACCCGACGACAGGGAGACGTCGATTCCGATTCAGGACCGGACACCTGCATGGCATACGGTCTCGCGGTGTGCATACGCTTGCCGCCGCGCCTTGCGGGGAAGCCTCCGGAAGCCGGCGAGCGGTTCAGTGCGACAGGATCTGGCTGAGGAACAGCTTCGTCCGCTCGTGCCGAGGGTTCTTGAAGAATTCCTCCGGACTGTTCTCCTCGATGATCTCGCCCGCGTCCATGAAGATCACGCGGTCCGAGACGGCGGTCGCGAAGCCCATCTCGTGGGTGACCACCAGCATCGTCATACCGCTCTCGGCGAGCTCGACCATGACTTCGAGCACTTCCTTGATCATCTCCGGGTCCAGCGCCGAGGTCGGCTCGTCGAAGAGCATGATGCGCGGGTTCATGCACAGCGAGCGGGCGATCGCGACCCGCTGCTGCTGGCCGCCCGAAAGCTGGCCCGGGTACTTGCCGGCCTGCTCGGGGATGCGGACCCGCTCGAGGTAGCGCATGGCGGCCTCCTCCGCCTCCGCCTTCGGCATCTTGCGCACCCAGATCGGCGCGAGCGTGCAGTTCTCCAGCGCCGTGAGATGGGGAAACAGGTTGAAGTGCTGGAACACCATGCCCACCTCGGAGCGGATGATCTCGATGTTCTTGAGGTCGTTGGTGAGCTTGGTTCCGTCGACCACGATCGAGCCCTGCTGGTGCTCCTCCAGCCGGTTGATGCACCGGATCAGGGTCGACTTGCCCGAACCCGACGGGCCGCAGATCACGATGCGCTCGCCGCGCTTGACCTCGAGGTTGACGTCCTTGAGCACGTGAAACTGGCCGAACCACTTGTGCATGCCATGGATCGAGATGCTGATCTCGGAGGCGCCCATCGTCGAGCCGGGCCGTCGTCCGCCCACCGTCCTGTCTACCGTTGCCATGGATTCGGCTCCCATGTCGATTGCCCGGCTTCTTCCGGGTGTCGTCCGGCCGACCTCGCGGGGCAGGAAATACGGCCGTTCATCCGCCCGCATCCAGCGTCGCCGATGGAGTGGGAACGGGTCGCGGAGACGTGCCCAGGTACCGACGGTTCGGACAGCATGGACACTAGATTTCCTCGTGGCCGGTGTGGAGCTTTCGCTCGAGATACAGCGAGTAGCGCGACATCCCGAAGCAGCACAGGAAGAAGAAGACTGCGATGAACAGGTACACCTCGCGGGCGAGCCCCGCCCACACCGCATCCGCGAGCGACGCGTTGCCGATGCCGAGGGGGTCCAGCATGCCGATGATGAGCACCAGGGTGGTGTCCTTGTACAGCCCGATGAAGGTGTTGACGATGCCGGGTATCGAGATCTTCAACGCCTGGGGCAGGACGATCAGCCGCTGTGCCTTCCAGTACGGGAGGCCCAGCGAGTCCGCCGCCTCGACCTGGCCCTTCGGAATCCCCTGCAGGCCGCCGCGCACGACCTCCGCAATGTAGGCGGCGGAGAACAAGGTCACCATGATCAGTACGCGCATGAGCAGATCGAAGGTGGTGCCGGGCGGCAGGAAGTAGTTGAGCATCGTCGATGCGACGAACAGCAGGGCGATCAGCGGCACGCCGCGAATGAACTCGATGAACAGCACGCACAGGATGCGCAACGCCGGCAGGTCGGAGGTGCGTCCCAGTGCGAGAGCGATACCGATCGGCAGCGAGAACGAGATCCCGGTGACGCCGATGATGAGGGTCAGCATGAAGCCGCCGAACTGGTCGGTGTCCACCGGCGTGAGGCCGAATCCGCCGACCAGCAGCCAGCCGGCCAGGAACGGGAACGCGGCCACGTACCAGAACCAGCGTTTTCGCTGCGGGAGCCTGTCGTAGAGGACCGGCAGGACCGCGAAGATCAACAGCACGAACGATACGTTGACCCGCCAGCGCTCCGCCTCGGGGTAGAACCCGTAGATGAAGATATTCAGCCGCCCCTTGATGAACGCCCAGCAGGCCGCTTCTTCCGGCACTTCCATCTTGTCCCAGCATTCGACGCGCGACTCCGCGGTCCAGATCGACTTCAGGAACGCCCATTCCAGCATCGGGGGAACGATCGAGTAGAGGACGAAGGCCCCGATCACGGTCAGGGCGATGTTCAGCGGAGACGAGAAGAGGTTCTTGTACATCCACCCGGCGACGCCGGTGGTTCGTCTCGGCGGCGGCAGATCCGGGTGGGTCCCGGGGGCGTAACGCGGGGCGGTGGCCGACTCGGTCATGGCCGGCAGCGGCAGCGTGGCGTACTGGTATGGGACCGACCGTCCGGCACGCTATCTCTCCTTGAGCCTGATGCTGCGGTTGAACCAGTTCATGAACGCCGAGATGGTCAGCGAGAAGACGAGGTAGACCCCCAGCACGATGATCATCGTCTCCACTTCCTTGCCGGTCTGCATCAGGGAAATGCCGCCGATGGTGGCGACGACGTCCATGTAGCCGATGGCGATGGCCAGCGAGGAGTTCTTGGTGAGGTTCAGATACTGGCTGACGAGGGGAGGCACGATGATGCGCAACGCCTGCGGGATGACGACGAGCTGCAAGGTCCGGTTCGGCCGCAGGCCCAGCGCGTGCGCAGCCTCGGTCTGACCGTGGCTGACCGCGAGGATTCCGGCGCGGACGATCTCGGCGATGAAGCACGAGGTGTAGTAGGAGAGCGCGAGCCACAGGGCCAGGAATTCCGGCTTCAGCGCCATGCCGCCCTTGAAGTTGAATCCCTTGAGCGCCGGTACCTCCCAGGACAGGGGCATGCCGGCCGCGAGAAATGCAACCGCCGTCGCCCCGGCGACGATTCCGGTACAGATCCAGAACACCGGGTAGATTTTCCCGGTCTCGTCCTGCATGCGCTTCGCCCACCGGCGAAATCCCATCGCGGCGACGATCGCGATCACGAGCACCGCGCCGACGATGCCGGCCCCGTCCTCGAACACCGGGGCCGGCACGTAGAAGCCGCGGTTGGAGACGAACATCGTGTCGCCGATGCCGATGGCGTTGCGCGGCGCCGGCAGGGTGGTGACCACGATCCCGTGCACGAGAAGAATGTGCAGCAGCACCGGAACGTTGCGGGTGAACTCGATGAATACGTAGGCCATGCGGCTGATCAGCCAGTTGCCGGACAGCCGGAGGACGCCCATCGTAAAGCCGAGCAGCGTCGCGAACGCGATGCCGCAGACTGCGACGAGCAGGGTGTTCAGAATGCCGACCGCGGCTGCGATCAGGTGCGTGTCGCGGGAGGTGTAGTCGAGGAAGGGCGAAAAGGTGATGTCGTAGGCGGCTGGCGCAGTCAGAAAGTCGAAGCTGAATTCCTTTCCGATCGCTTCCAGGTTGACGGCGACGTTGCGAAGCGCCAGCGCCACCAGAGCGAACACCACCGTCACGGTGATGATTTGCACGATGACCGATCGTGCCTCCTTGTTACGCCAGAGGCTTGCGATCGAGCTGCGATTCTCGACGGAAGCGATCGCCATCGACATCTGCCCGGAGAAGGGAAAGGCGCGCTGGCGCGCGGGAACGCGCCAGCGCTTGCCTCGGACTTCGGGTCAGGTCGCGCTCAACGGAACGGCGGCGAGTACTGGAGCCCTCCATCGGTCCACAGCGCGTTGAGACCCCGCGCGAGACCGATCGGCGTGTTCACCCCGATGTTGCGCTCGAAGATTTCGCCGTAGTTGCCGACCGACTTGATGATGTTGTAGGCCCAGTCGGCGCTCAAGCCGAGCTCCGATCCCTGGTTGCCTTCGACCCCCAGCAGCCGCAGCACCTCGGGATCCTTGGAGTTCGCCATCATGTCGTCGACGTTTGCCGAGGTCACGCCCTTCTCCTCCGCCGTGACCGTCGCGTTCAGCACCCAGGTCACGATGTCCGACCATTGGTCGTCGCCGTGACGGGTGGCGGGCCCGAGCGGCTCCTTGGAGATGATCTCGGGCAGGACGACGTGGTTCTCCGGATCGGTGAAGGTGGACCGGGTGGACGCGAGGCCGGAGGCGTCCGTGGTGTACACGTCGCACCGTCCGGCGAGGTAGTTCTGGCGTGCCTCGTTGTTGGTCTCGATGGTCACCGCCTCGTACTTCATGCCGTTGCTGTGGAAGTAGTCGGCGAGGTTGAGCTCGGTGGTGGTGCCGGTCTGGATGCAGACCGAGGCGCCGTCCAGCTCCTTCGCGCTGGATATGCCCAGCGACTTGGGCACCATGAAGCCCTGGCCGTCGTAGTAGTTGACCCCGTGGAAGCGCAGCTTCACGCCGACGTCACGGGAGAAGGTGATGGTGGTGTTGCGCCAGAGCACGTCGCCTTCGCCGGCGTTCAGCTTGGTGAAGCGCGTCTTGCCGGTCGAGGTGACGGCCTTGATCGCCTCCGGGTCGCCGAGGACGGCGGCCGCGGTGGCGCGGCAGAAGTCGACGTCGAAGCCGTGCCACTTGCCCGCGTCGTCCGGGTAGGCGAAGCCGGCGACGCCGGTGCTGACGACACAGTTCAATACGCCACGGGCTTGCACGTCTTCGAGCGTACCGGCTTGCGCGCTGCCGGCAAGGCCGAGCGCGAGCGCGATTGCTCCGGCGGTTGCACTGGTTGTGGTTTTCATGAATCGCTCCTTAGGTAGTGCGGATCAGTCCTGGAGTCGAATACGGGCAATCCAGGAGGTTTCGTTAAGGAGGCGACGCGTTTCCTGCACCCAGGATGGAATGTTCGCCACGCGCGCCACCGTGAGCGAATGCTAACGCCGGCATCCCGGCGTTGTCCATCGGAAATGCGCCTGCAACGCAGCCGATCCGCGGTCCGTTCAGGCTCGCGAAGTCCGGCTCGAACGGTTGCATTGATCTCGATCAATTTCTAATGACGTGCACACCGGTTTCGAAGAGGAGACCGCGCGCGCGACGGTCCGGCCGGCTCCGTGACGGCTCGTCGAAAATGCCGGGCCGATGCCGCCCAGGGGAACCGAGGGTCGGGTCTGATCGATGGGCATGGTGTCGTTCCACCCGACGGCCGGCAGCCGTGGCCCACCACGCGAGGGTGCCCCCTTCCGGTGTCGTGAAGCCGGCTCTTTCGAGGATATGCGCTTGGTACCATAGGGCAGCCTCATTCGTGCACGACCTCCCGGGCCCATATCGAGGACCAGCCATGAAGCCCACGATACTCTCCTGTGCAGTGACCGGCAGTCATACCACCCGCGCGCACAACGAGACCCTTCCGGTCACCCCGGCCGAGATCGCCGGTGACTGCATCGAGGCCGCGAAGGCCGGCGCCGCGATATGCCACATCCACGTGCGCGATCCGGAGTCCGGCAAGCCGAGCATGAACATCGAGTATTACCGCGAAGTCGTCGAACGCATCCGTGGGAGCGACACCGACCTCGTGATCAACCTCACCACCGGGCCCGGGGGACGGTTCGTGCCGAGCGACGACGATCCGAAGGTGGCGGCGCCGGCGACGATGCTGACCACCCCGGAGATCCGCACCGAGCACGTGGTGGCGCTCAGACCCGAGATATGCAGCCTGGACCTCAACACGATGTGGTTCGGCGGCGGCGCGGTGATCAACAGCCCCCGCAACATCCGCATCATGGCCGAGCGCATCTACGCGGCCGGCGTGACGCCCGAGCTGGAGGTCTTCGACGGCGGCGACGTCCAGCTCGCGCACGAGTTGATCAGGGACGGCACCCTGCGCGAGCCGACCCTGTTCCAGATCGTCACCGGCGTGAAGTACGGCTTCTCGCCCGGCAGCGAGACGATGCTCTACGCCAGGTCGCTGCTGCCCCCGAATTGCGAATGGGCCGCGTTCGGCGCGAGCCGGTGGGCGTTTCCGATGCTCGCGCAGGCGTTCCTGCTCGGCGGACATTGCCGTATCGGCATGGAAGATGCCGTGTTTCTGGAGCGTGGCGTCAAGTGCAAGGGCAACCGGGAGCTCGTGGAGAAGGGCGTACGCATCATCCGGGAGCTCGGAGGACGGCCCGCGACGGTGGAGGAGGCGCGAGGGATCCTCGGACTCCCCTCGATGCGTGAAGCGAAGGTCGCCTGAGATCGAGCCGGCCCCGGGACCGTTTCACACGTGACGATCCCCGGCGGCATTCGACGGCACCGCCGGCTACGTCCGGGAAGAAGAGAGAGCCGATCCCGCGGCCTGGCCTGGCACGCCGGGACGGCGCCCCAAGGGGCGAGGCAGGCGTCGTCCCCGCGGTCCCGGCCCACACGGGGAGACGGCCCGCGCGCAACGACCCCGGGCCGGTTCCGGGGTTCGTGCCCTGTCCGTGAAGCCCCTGGACGTACGGTATGGAGACGACAGCGATCCCGCCAACGTCCCGGATACGGTCGTGTCATCGGGATCTCGCCGCCTTCCCCGCCGTCCGAGCATCCGGTCGTGGCGATTCAACCGACGTTTTCGGGCTCGACGGGAATTGTTGTGGAGATGAGTCGCCCGTGGCGTCGGCTCCGATCCCATGCTCCTCGAACACGCGCAGGAACACGTCCGGCTCCACCGCGCCCGGGACCGCGACCTTGCCGTCGAGAATGAAGCACGGGACGCCGGTGATGCCCGCACTGCGGGCGCGCATGTCCTCACGGGCCACCTCGGCGCGTCCCTCGTCGCCCGACAGCAGCTCGCGCGCGCAATCCCCGTCGTAGCCGGCCACCGCCGCGACGCGCGCCAGCACCTCGGGGTCTCCCACGTCCTGCCCGTGCGCGAAGTAGGCGTCGAACAGTGCCTCGACCATCGGCGTCTGGCCCGGCGGCCGACTCGCCGCCCAGCGCACGAGCCGGTGTGAATCGAGGGTGTTCGGGGTGCGCGGAATGGCGCCGAAGTCGAAAGGAAGCGACTCGCGGGCGCCCTCGGCGATGACCCGGCCGTAGACGGCACGGGCGTTGTCCGTCCCGCCGAACTTCGCTTCGAGATACGCCTTGCGGTCCATCCCCTCGGCGGGCATCGCGGGGTTGAGCTGGAACGCGTGCCAGACCAGCTCGGCATCGAGGTCCGGGCGCACTTCCAGCGTGCGTTCGAGCCGCCGCTTGCCGATCCAGCACCACGGGCAGATGGTGTCGGAGAAGACGTCGATGCGCACGCGGGTTCGGGCGCCGTCCGCGAAGTCCGTTCTGCTCATCGCAACAAGTGGAGGTATGTGTGGATACGCGATCATGGCGGGGCTCCGCACGGGCCGGGATACACGGCGAGTCTCGCACGCGATCCGGGCCGCAACAAGCCGATGCGAACAAGGGGCAAGGCTGCTTCTTTTTTCGTCGTTTCGTCCGCAACGCGCGACACCGCCGGCCGGATTCCGGCTCCCTGCACCGGGACACGGCCTCTTGCCGTCCCCGCCGGGCGGCCTCCTCCGCCTGATCCAGCCTTCGCGGCGGACGACGAGCGGCCCTGGAACAAGGAGCCGATTCCCGAGCAAAAGCCGTTCGACCACGGTCCGCCGGCCGAAGCGCGTCGTGACCCCGGGCACTTCGAGCATCGCCTGTCCTGCCCCCGCGGCGACGGATCGATGCGCTGTTCCCCTACAACGTCCGCGCCCCCGGCTGATTTACCTCTGCCCGGGGCGATGTCATGGTGCCGTCGCCATTCGCTCCATCGGATATCCGGAAAGGGAGTGCCGCGCGATGTTCACCCGCCAAGACTGGCTTCTGCTTGCGCTGTCGAAGTCTCCCGGCGAAGCCATGAGCCCCGTCCAGATCCAGAAGGCGCTGTTCCTGTTCGGCCAGGAAGCCGGCGGCCTGATCGGCACGGAGTTCTACTCCTTCGAGCCCTGTGACTACGGGCCGTTCGACGCGGCGATTTACGTCGATCTGCGCCGGCTGATGCACGAGGGGCGCGTCCGCGGGGAATGGAGCCCGGGCCGCAACTGGAAGAACTACATACTCACCGGGGCCGGCCGGAAGACCGTGCTCACCCTCGAGGCGGAGGCCGACGCCCGGCTTGCCGATTTCCTCCGGCGCATCGTCGAATGGGTTACCGGGCGGTCGTTCTCCGACCTGCTCCGCGGAGTCTATGCCGCGTACCCTGAATTCGCGGTCAACAGCGTGTTCCGCGGCAGATGACCGTTCTCGTCGGGATCCTGGCGAGCGACGGAGTGGCGATCGCCGCCGATCGGCAGGTGACGGTCGGGCACGTCGGCCTCCCGATGCTCAAGATCGCCCCCATCGGCGGCGAGAGCCTGGTGGCGTGCAGCGGCTCCCTGGCGCTCGGGCAGAAGATCCGGATGGTGTTCGAAGCGCACCACGCGGAATTCAAGGCCCATCCCTACAGCGAGCACCTGCCCGCGCTCGAGCAGGCGATCCGCGTCGTCGTCACGCCGGCGCTGCAGATGGCCGAAAAGACCAGGTACGTCATCCCCGGCGCCGAGAACAACGCCCTGGCCTGTTCGCTGGCGTGCATTGCGTTCGCGGACGGTCTTCGCCTGTGCCACGTGGACTACGACGGCTCCATCTACTGCCTGAACGAGAACCTTCCCTACGTCACCGCGGGGTCCGGAAAGATCAACGCGGATCCGTTCCTCCGGTTCATCTGGGACGTCTTCTGGCCCGATGCGGGCCATCTGCCGCCGCTGCGCGAGGCGATCTTCGCCGCGTACTGGACGGTGCAGATGAACATCGAGTACCAGTCCACGGGGGTGGGGATCGGGGTCGACGTGTGGACGGTCGAGCGAAACTCCGACGGCTGCTTTGCCGCCGCGGCGACGGACTGGGAGCGGCTCGAACCATCCGGCATGTTCATCGAGACCATGAAGCAGGCCATGCGCGCGCAGCGCGACCGCACCTTCGGCGACGGGGACATCCCGGCGGAAGCACCGCCGAAGCTCTGAAAGGGAACGCGATGCCGGTGGTCGAGCCGGCAGTGTCCGGCCGCCGCGCGACCCCCGAACAGGATCGATCGCGCGCCGGACCGCCGCGAATCGTGCGGCGAAGTCTTCGACCTCGATGCCCTCCCTGCTCGTGGACGCAGCCGTTTCCCGTCGCAATCCGTGAACGGGGCGGTCGCAGCAGGGATACCGGTGATCGGACGGGGGCGAGCACAACCGTTTCATGTCGCAGTCCGCGAGCGGGGCGGTCGCGGCAGGGATACCGGTGGTCGGACGGAGTGGGCACAACCGTTTCCCGTCGCAGCACGCGAGCGGGGCAGGTGTCGATCGGGCGGACTCAGGCAATGATCACGCACGCCCCGCCCCGCCTCGGGTCCCCGGCTCCCTCGACGCCGCGCGGCCCGGAGGCGACGGTGTGGGCGCCGCCGAAGAACATGTTCGGCGCGTCCCACAACTGGTGGTCCGGCCACGCTTCGAGCACCGGCGCGATACGCTCGGGGTCGAACCCGCCCTCCACGCTCAGGAATGAATCCTCGACGTGGATCCGCGGGACGGCGACCGCCTCCTCCACGTCCATCGCGAAGTCCACGAGGTTGACGAGCACCTGCAGCAGCGCGGTGCGGATCCGGCTCGATCCGCCCGAGCCGGTGGCCACCTTGCGCCCGTCGCGCCACACCAGCGCGGTGGGCGCCATCATCGACGTCATGCGTTCGTCGAGGGACCACCGGTGGAACCCACCCGGGTTGAGGTCGGTCTCGCCCAGCATGTTGTTCATGACGATGCCGGTGTCGGACACGACGTAGTCGGAGCCCGCGCCGTTCGAGACCGTCGCGCTCGCGACGTTGCCGGCCGCGTCGATGACGCTCACGTGGGTCGTGCCCCGGAACGCGCGGGCGCGCCCCGCGACCTGCTCCCGCCACCGCGCGACGGATGCCGGGTCGAGCGACGCAAGCGCCTCGATGGAATGCTCGATGCGCGCCGCCGCGGTCGCGTCCATCACCGCGGCGAGGCTGCCGACGTGCGCCGCGGAACCGAACGCACCGCTGTCGAATCGTCCGACGCGTGCCGCAGAGCCGAACGCGCCGTCGCCGAATCGTCCGGCATCGAACGGCCCGGCGCTGGTGTCCTCCGTGCCGAGCAGGGCGAGGCCGAAACCCGCCAGCGTCCCGCCGGATGACGGCGGCGGGTTGGTGAGGATGCGCACCCCGCGGTAGTCGAGCGACAACGGCGCGCGCTTCTCGACCCGATAGCCGGCGAGGTCCGCCGCCGTGAGATGCCCGCCCGCCGCCATGTCCGCGACCAGCGAGGCGGCGATCTCGCCCCGGTAGAACAGGTCCGCTCCCTCGATTGCAATCGCTTCCAGCGCATCGGCGAGCATGGGGTTCGCCAGACGCTCGCCAGCCTGCACCAGCTTCCCCGGCGCCGCGACGCTCCCGAAGATCGAGCGGCACGCCTCGCTCGCGCCGAAGATCGCCTCGGTGACGCCGAACAGGTACGCCTGGTACTCGCTCACCGTGACTCCCTCGATCGCGAGCCGGCAGGCCGGCGCCACGAGTTCGCGCAGCGGCACCGTCGCGAGGTCGTTGTGGATCTCGGCGATCCCCCGCATCATCCCCGGCGTCGCGGTCGTGCCCCGGCCGATGTGGAACTCTTGACGCGCGGCACCGAAGTCCGCCGTCACCGGATGGAACTCGACGTCGTCGGCGGGCCGGCGCGCACGGGGGGTCTGCACGAAGAAGTCGTAGACCCGCGGCCGCTCCCCCGCCGGCGCCGCGAGCAGGAAGCCGCCCCCGCCGGGCGAGGAGAGCACCGGCTCGGTCACGAAACTGGTCGCGAGCGCCGCGATGAGCGCATCGTACGCATTGCCGCCCGCGCGCAATACGTCCTCCGCCGCCGCTGCGGTGAGCGCGTGGCCGGCCGCGACCACGCTGCTCATCGCGACTCCGGGCGGCGCATCGGCAGCAGCCGGGCTCCGGCCGGCGGCCGGCCCGGCTCTCGGGCAGCGCGAACTTCGCCGTGCTCGATGCCGGGAACCGACTCCGGCTCTCCGCTCCAAGCCCCCCGAGCCGATTCGGAAACGCTCGATGCCCTGCATCGCGCATCGGGGATGTGGGTCGGGTGCATGTCCAGGACTTGGTGAGTCTGTTACGGCGACCGCGACGCCCGCCGGCCCGCCTCGTCAACGCGCTTCGCGCGCAGCTCCCGCGCGACGCAGGGCGCGAGCACCCCGGTGAGCGCCTGCAACCCCTCGGTGACGCGCTGGTGGTTGGTGGTGGTCATCGCCTCCTCCGAATCATGGGTGGGCGGATTTGCCACTTGTCGCTTCGTTGACGCATCGGGCGAAACACTCGCAGCCCGATCGCCCCGATGCCCGAGATATTCTCACATTCGGGCAACGGGCCACCCGGAGGCGCAACGTCTTGCCCCGCATCAAACTCTGGGCCAAGTCGTCTCCTGAGAACGGCGCATCCTGCGGACGCGAACGTCCTGGGAACGCGGGCGTCCCGCCCGTGCTCCCGGGGGCCGGCGTCACGGACTCGAAAGCCGGACGGCGAACGATTCTTCGTCGTCTTGTCGATGTCTCGTCGATGATTTCATGGGTGAGGGATTACATGAGTCGAGCTTGTGGCGGATTCCCCTGCGTTCCGCGAGTCGTCAGCCTTCCGGGAGCAGGACACGATGAAGACCATCTCTGCACCGGCATTCCACGCCGGCCGGATCCGGGGTGGAGCCGCGTCGTGCCGTGCGGTTCGCGCGCCGCGGGTGCAGGCGGTATCCACGAGGACACGGAAGAATGGACATCGCCGATTTGCTCGCATTCGGAGTGGACAACGGGGGGTCCGATCTTCATCTCTCGGCCGGGCTTCCACCGATGATTCGTGTCGACGGTGACCTGCGCCGCATCGAGGTCCCGGAGCTCGGTCACGAAGCGGTGCGCGGTCTCGTCTCCGGGGTCATGAACGATGCGCAGCGCAAGGACTACGAGGATCGCCTCGAGACGGACTTCTCGTTCGAGATCCCGGACCTCGCCCGCTTTCGCGTCAATGCATTCAACCACCACCGGGGCGCCGGGGCGGTGTTCCGGACCATCCCGTCGAAGGTGCCGTCCCTGGAGGAACTGCACGCGCCGGAGATCTTCAGGGACATCGCCGGCACCCCCCGCGGCGTGGTGCTGGTCACCGGGCCGACGGGGTCCGGCAAGTCGACCACCCTGGCCGCGATGATCGACCACAAGAACGGATCCGAACGCGGCCACATCCTCACCATCGAAGATCCGATCGAATTCGTGCACCGGAGCAGGAAATGCCTCGTCAGCCAGCGCGAAGTCCACCGGCACACGCTCGGCTTCAGCGAGGCGCTGCGCTCGGCCCTGCGCGAGGATCCGGACGTCATCCTCGTCGGCGAGATGCGCGATCTCGAGACCATCCGGCTCGCCCTGTCCGCGGCCGAAACGGGCCACCTGGTGTTCGGGACCCTGCACACGAGCTCTGCCGCGAAGACCATCGACCGCATCGTCGACGTGTTCCCGGCGGCGGAGAAGGACATGGTCCGGGCGATGCTCTCGGAGTCGCTCAAGGCGGTCATCTCCCAGACCCTGCTCAAGAGGAACGGCGGGGGGCGCGTCGCCGCCCACGAGATCATGATCGGGACCCCCGCGATCAGGAACCTCATCCGCGAGAACCGGGTTGCCCAGATGTACTCGGCAATCCAGACCGGGCAACGGTTCGGCATGCGCACCCTCGACCAGGAACTCTCGGCGCTGGTCCGCACGGGGATGGTGTCCGGCGACGTGGCGAGGCAGGCCGCCGTGAACAGGGACGCCGTCTGACTCCTGCGCGGAGACCGCGGGGCAGCGCCGGAGATGGCCCGTGGCCCCGGCCAGGACGAGGCGGGCGCACGCGCCGCGCAGGGCCGTTCCGCGTTCGCCGCGAAGGCTGAACCAGGCTGTCGGGATCGCCTCGGAGGACCACGAGAGGCCGTTTTCCGGGGAAGGAGCCGGAATCCGGCCACCGGCGGGCATCCTGCGGGCGGTACGGCGAACAGGGAGTGGTCCCGGAGTACAGCGGAGTGCGCCTGCCGAAGCCGGTCCGGAGCGATCGATGGCCGATTCGTGACGCTGAACGAGCGCGATACGTTATTCTCGCCACCCGTCGCTCAAGCGCGTGACTTCGGGGGCAAGGAACGCCGTGAAGATGGCTCGGGACGAGTTCCTGCAGTGGGAACACAAGGCGATCACGTTGCTCGGCATGTCCGGAGTCGGCAAGACGACGCTCGCGAACAAGCTCCCCAAGACCGACTGGTTTCATTACTCGGGCGACTACCGTATCGGCACCAAGTACCTTGCCGAGCCGATCGTCGACAACGTGAAGCGCGCGGCGATGCAGGTGCCGTTCCTGCGCGGGCTGCTGTGCAGCGACTCCATCTACATCCGCAGCAACATCACCGTCCACAACCTGGAACCGCTCTCGACCTTTCTCGGCAAGGTCGGAGATCCGTCCAGGGGCGGGCTCGCCTGCGAGGAGTTCCTCGCCCGCCAACGCCTCCACCACGAGGCGGAGGTCAACGCGATGCGCGACGTGGTGGCGTTCGTCGAGAAGGCCCGCGACATCTACGGCTATCCGCATTTCATCAACGACGCGGGCGGCAGCGTCTGCGAGCTCGACCATCCCGAGACCATCGAGCTGCTCGCCGCGCATACGATGATCGTGTACGTCCGCGCCGACGAGAGCATGGAGCAGGAGCTCATCCGCCGTCAGAAGATCCACCCGAAGCCGCTCTACTACGGCGAGTCGTTCTTTCGCCGCTCGCTTGCCCGGTACCTGGAGCTCGAAGGTCTCGCCTCGCCGGAGGCCATGGATCCGGACCGGTTCGTGCGCTGGATCTTCCCCCGCCTCGTCGAGCGCCGCCGGCCCCTCTACGAAGGGATCGCCTCCACCCACGGCTACACCGTCACCGCCGCCGCCGCCGAGACGGTGCGCGATGAGCGGGACTTCGTCGATCTCGTCGCCCGCACCATCGACGTCGAGGCGAGCGCCGCCGCCTGAGCCACCCCGATGCCCCTCGTCGCCCACTCCGATCTTCCAAGCTTCGAGCGGCTGCGCTCGTCCGGGCAGGAGGTGCTGACGCTCGACCGCGCCAGGCGTCAGGACATTCGGGAGCTGCACGTCGGGCTGCTCAACATGATGCCGGATGCGGCGCTCGAGGCGACCGAGCGACAGTTCATGCGCCTCGTCGGATCCTGCAACCGGATCGCGCAGATCCACGTGCATCCGTTCGCCGTCGATGCCGGCGCCCGCGGCCCGAAGGCGCGTGAGTATCTCGATCGCTACTACGAATCGTTCGACGACGTGCGAGCCACCGGCCTGGACGCCCTCATCATCTCCGGTGCGAATCCGGCGCAGCCGGAGATGGAAGTCGAGCCGTTCTGGACTCCCCTCGTCGAGGTCATGGAGTGGGCGGCCGAGCACGTCTGCTCGGTGGTGTGCTCATGCCTGGCCACGCACGCCTATCTGAGACATTTCCATGGCGTCGCGCGCCAGCGTTGCCTCCCCGGCAAGCGCTGGGGCGTCTACGAGCACCGCAACCTCGCCGCCCATCCGCTCGTCGCCAACCTGAACACCCGCTTCGATGCGCCACATTCGCACGTCTACGAGATGACCCGCACGGACGTCGAGCCGGCCGGCGTGCAGGTGCTGAGCGAGAGCGAGGAGGCGGGGATCTATCTCGCAGTGAGCGCCGACGGCTTCCGCTTCGTGTTCTTCCAGGGCCACCCCGAGTACGATACGGTGAGCCTCGCGAAGGAATACAAGCGCGAAGTGGCCCGCTTCGTCGCCGGTGAACGCGAGATCTATCCGGCGTTTCCGGAGCGGTACTTCGCCGCCGCGGCTCGCGCGATGCTCGAACGCCATCGCGACGAGGTGATGGAGGCGAAAGCGCGCGGCGCGGCACCGCCGGCGTTTCCGGACGCCGATCTCGAGCCGCAGCTCGACAACACCTGGACGGACACCGGCAAGGCAATGTTCAACAACTGGCTGGGACTCGTGTACCAACTCACCGACGTCGATCGGCGAAAGCCGCTCATGGCGAATCTCCACCCGGACGATCCACTCGGACTCGAAATCGCATGAACATGCATGTGAGGCGGAATCCGCGACTGCTCGCGGTCATCACCCTCTTCGCGCTCAGCACGGGCGCGGCGGCCGGCTCGAACCTGCCGGAGAGCTATCCCGGCCCCGCATGCGGAGAGCGGCCGGCAGTTCCCGAACGCCCGGAGAAATTCGAGACAGGGGAGGCGATCGCCGAGTACAACGCGAAGGTGGAGTCCTACAACGCCTCGATCGAGCGTCTCGTCGCCTGTGTGCGCGAATACGCCACCAACGCCGCCGCCGACATCGAAGACATCCGAAAGCGCTCCCGCGAAGCGATCGACCGGTTGAACCAGTGAGCGGCGATCGGGGGCGTCGGACATCGTACAGCACGTGCACGGCACGGCCCGTCAGGTTCTTCTCGTGCTGAAACGTCTCTCGAGCCTGATGGCGGCGATTGCCGACGGTACCGACACCAACAGGAAGAACAGGCCGACCAGCGTCATCGGTTCCAGGTATTTGTAGTGGCTGTTGCTGTAGATATTCGCGGCGTTGAAAAGCTCCACCACCGTGATCGCAGCCAAAAGCGGCGTTTCCTTGAACATGACTATCAGATAGTTCGCCAATGGTGGAATCATCGGCGGAATAGCCTGAGGCAGAATCACATCCTTCCACGTTTGAACCGGCGAGTAGTTCAACGCCTTGGCTGCGTCCCATTGACCCTTTGGCACGTTCTCGATGCCCGCCCTGAATACTTCGGAGGTGTAGGTGCTGAAATGAAGACCCAAGCCGACAACGCCCGCGAAGAACGGAGAAAGAAAAATTCCCACATCCGGCAGCACATAGAAGAGGAAATACAATTGGACCAGGAGGGGGGTCCTGCGGATGAACTCGGTCGTCCAGTACGTGACCATCCGCACGAATGCAATCTTCGACATCTTGAGTATCGCGATGAACAGGCCGATTACATAGGCGAGAAGCGCGCCGACGAACGTGGCCTGCACCGTCACGATCAACCCCGCCCCAGCCTGGGCAGCACGTTACCAGTTCGAGATTGGGATCGCCGGTTTTCTTCAACAGATCCTGAGTGCCGAGCCCCGACAATGCGAATACGTCGACACGACCCTGCTGAAGCATCTTGATGCCACTCGGTGGATCGGTAAACACCTTGATCTGATCCGGCTTCACCCCTCGTTCCAGTGCGTACGCCTCTTCGGCACAACCTGCGCACGTGGTCATGGTGACGTCCGGATTCGCGCCGATGTCCTCGTAGATCATGATGTTCAGAGGATTGCCTTTCTTGACGGCAAATGCTTCCGCGCCGCAGAGGTCCGGCTCGGAGTAGATGATGGATTCGCACCGCTTCGGCTTGATGTAGAGACCTGACGTCGACAGATCCACTCGCCGGGCCTGCAACGCCGGGATCATCGCTCCGTACATGATGACCTGTGACCTCAGCTCCGGGACTCCGAGCTTCTTCAGCACCGCTCGGGCCACCTCCGGCGCGGCACCGGTCACATATCCATCGGCCCGGATGTCGCTGTATGGCGGCTCATTGTCACACGGGTCATTCCCGGATCTCGCTGATGAGCCCGTAGTGCCGAGGCTGGCGATGGAGCGCCAGATTGAAGATGTTGTCCTGGATCTCCGCGCACCGATCGAGGTCGCAATCCGCGACGACGACCTCATCGCCGAGCGTCGTGCACATCGCCACGATCTCTCCGGTCGGTGCGATGATGCAGCTCTGGCCGATGAGGTCGCAGCCTTCCTCCCGCCCTGCCTTCGCAACCCCCACCACCCAGGCGCCGTTCTGGTAGGCGCCGGCCTGCATGGAGAGGTGGTTGTGGAAGTTCTGGAGATGGTCGAGCTGCGGGGCGCGCGGATAGTGGACCGGGGTGTTGTAGCCGAGCAGCACGATCTCGACTCCCTGCAATCCCAGGACCCGGTACGTCTCGGGCCATCGCCGGTCGTTGCAGATGCACATGCCGACGCGGCCGTCGAATGCATCGAACACCGGAAAGCCGAGATCGCCGGGCTCGAAGTACGCCTTCTCGAGGTGCTGGAACGGCCAGTCCGGCTCGTGGTTCGCGTGACCGGGAAGGTGGACCTTGCGGTACTTGCCGGCGATGCGGCCCCCCCGGTCGACCAGAATCGATGTATTGAAACGCCTCTTCCGATTGCCCTCGCGGACGATCTCGGCGTAACCGAGGTAGAAGCCCACCTGGAGATCCCGCGCGAGTTCGAACAACGGCGCGGCCACTGCGTTTGGCATCTCGTCTTCGTAGAACGTGTCGAGCTCCGCCTCGTCCTCCATCCACCAGCGGGGGAAAAAGGTGGTGAGCGCAAGCTCGGGGAACACGACGAGCCGGGCGCCCCGTCCGTGCGCCTCGCGCATCATCTCCATCATGCGGGCGACGGCCGAGGCGCGCGGCTCGTCGCGAGCGATCGGACCCATCTGGGCAGCGGCGACACAAATTCTTCTGTTCATGGTATTCGTCTCCCGGCCTCGTGCGGGGCGGCGATTGAAGGTGGTGTGCGACGTCCCAAGCCGCATTTCAGCCCGACCATACCCGCGTCCCGCCGCCGCGTCTCGTGCCGAAACCAGGCCGTTACGGATCGCGAGGCGGTGTTCACGCCACGAGCGCCTATACTGCGCGTCCGGGCGCCAGTCGCAGGAGGAGGCCGATGCAGCAGGCACAGAGGATGTCGGTGCTCGGCACCGAGACCGCGTTCGAGGTCCTGGCCCGGGCCGAGGCACTCTCCCGGCAAGGGCGCGACGTCATCAACCTCGGCATCGGCCAGCCGGACTTCAAGACCCCGCCGCACGTCGTCGAGGCGGGGATGAAGGCGTTGCGCGACGGCCACCACGGCTATACCCCCTCACCCGGGATCCCGCGGGTGCGCGAGGCGGTGGCGGCGGACCTGATGCGCCGCCGCGGGGTCGAGGTGCATCCGGACCGGATCGTCGTCGTCCCCGGTGGCAAGGTGACGATGTTCTTCGCGATGATGATGTTCGGCGAGCCGGGGGCGGAGATCCTCCATCCGAATCCGGGATTTCCGATCTACGAATCAGCGATCCGCTTCAGCGGCGCCACCGCGGTTCCGATCCCGTTGCGGGAGGAGAAGGACTTCTCGTTCGACCCGGACGAGGTGCTCTCCCTCATCACGCCGCGCACCCGCCTCGTCATCGTCAACTCCCCCGCGAACCCCACCGGCAGCGCCATCCCGCGCGAGGTGCTGGACCGGCTCGTCGCCGGGTTCGTCGAGCACCCGCACGTGGCGGTCCTGAGCGACGAGATCTACGCCCGCATGACCTACGACGGCCGCGAGCACGTGAGCCTGCTGGGCTATCCCGAGATCGCGGACCGTCTGATCCTGCTCGACGGCTGGAGCAAGACCTACGCGATGACCGGATGGCGGCTGGGCTACGCGGTATGGCCGGAAGTCCTGGTCGAGGGCGCGACCCGGCTGGCGGTGAACTGCCATTCCTGCGTCAACGCCTCCGCCCAGTTCGCGGGCATCGCCGCGCTCGAAGGCCCACAGGACAGCGTCGGGGAGATGGTCGCCGCCTTCGATGAACGAAGGAACATGATCGTCGAGGGACTGAACGCACTGCCCGGCGTCACCTGCCGCCGCCCCGGCGGCGCGTTCTACGCGTTCCCGAACGTCACCGGAACCGGCGCCTCGAGCGACACCCTCCAGCAGCGCCTGCTTGAAGAG
Source organism: uncultured Gammaproteobacteria bacterium (assembly GCA_958295465.1). Taxonomy (GTDB): domain Bacteria; phylum Pseudomonadota; class Gammaproteobacteria; order HK1; family HK1; genus HK1. The sequence goes on along the minus strand of OY282353.1, from coordinate 2,039,523 downwards.
GCGGGGATCGCGGTGATCTCGGGCACCAGCTTCGGGGCGTTCGGCGAGGGGTACCTGCGGTTCTCGTACGCCAACGGCACCGGGAACATCCGGCGCGCCCTGGAGCGGATGGGGGAGATGCTCCCGGCGCCTGCGGCGGAGCACTGAGGACGGGGACAAGGGAGCCGGAACCGGAACACGTTCGGGGGGCCGAAACTCACCCCCCCGGCGCCGTCGATTCCCCGGCTCCGGGAGCATCGTCCGTCTTCCGATCGATGCGAGGGAAGTCACGCGTCCTGAAGATCGCACGAACCGGGCATCCGTACTTGCGCGCCAACGCCTCGCGGCCGCCGGCCTCCCGGTCCACCAGGGCCACGATCCCGACGACGTCGTACCCGGCCGCGATGAAGGCGTCGCAGGCCGCCTCGGTCGACGAACCGGTGGTCACCACGTCATCGACGACCATGATCGGCGTGCCCTCCGGCAACTCGTTTTCGATCCTGTTTCCGGCTCCGTGCTTCTTCTGTTCCTTGCGCACGATGGAGCCCGATACCACGGGCTTTCCGGTCTCGAAGGCGCGCTGGATGACCGCGGCGACGATGAAGTCGGCACCCATGGTGAGCCCGCCCACGGCTTCCGGGACGCGGGGCAGCTTGCCGGCCTCCTCGAGGAATGCGCCGGCGATGAGGCCGAGGCATCTTCCGTCCAGCATGGCCTTCTTGCAGTCGAAGTAGAACCCGGACCGGCGCCCCGTGGTCAGGGTGTACGAGTGGCCGACGGTCAAGCACTTTTCGTCCACCAGCGACCGTAATTCCTCCCGCGCGGCGTTCATCGCATTCCTCCTCCTTCGGCCGTTCCACGGCGCGCCATGTTCCCATGAGGCTCCGGGTACGGAGTATTGTAACGAGGCCGGAACGGTGTTCGTCCGGCGCACGACGGCGGTACGGCCGGCATTCGCGAAGCGCGGGCGGCCTCCGGACCCATGGGGATCGTGAAGGCCCCCCGGACGTGGGGCGAGGCGCCGGCCATCGACAGGGCATTCGGCGCATGGACCGGCAGGCGTCCGTGGTGACGTCCCGCGAGCGGATCCATGGGAATCGCGGAGGTCTCCCGGACGTAGGGCGAAGCGCCGGCCATCGACGGGGCATTCGGCGCATGGACCGGCAGGCGTCCGTGGTGACGTCCCGCGTGCCTTGCCGGAGCGATCGCGAAAGTCTCCCGGATGTGGATCGGGTTGCCGGGGCAGCGCGATCTTCAAGTACGGTCGCGGGCCGGGCGCAAAATGGACGGCCCGGAACCGGTGTGCGATCGTAGCCTCCGGCCGGCGATGATCGAGAGGAGCGGATCCGGTCCATGAACCTCGCGGCCTTCATGCGCCACGCGGCCATCGCCGAGTCCGAGCGCGAGGCCGTCTGCGTCGGCGATACGTGCTGGGCGACCTACGGCCGGCTCGGGGCGCGTACCGCGGCGATTGCCGGCGCGCTCCGGGCGCGCGGCTGCACACCGGGGACGCGCGTCGGGCTCGCGATGACCAACTGCCCGCAGTTCTTCGAGACCCTGTTCGGCGCATGGCACGCGGGCCTCGTCGCGGTCCCCATCAACGCGAAGCTCCACCCGAGCGAGCTCGCCTGGATCCTCGACCACTCCGGGGCGAGGATCTGCTTCACCACCCCGGACCTGGTCGAGGGCATCACGGGGTTGGCCGACGACGTCGAGACCCTCGAAGCCGTCGTCAGCGTGGACGATCCCGCCTACGAGGCGATGGCCACCGGCCCGGGCATGGACATGGCCCATGCCGAGCCCGCCGACCCCGCGTGGCTGTTCTACACCAGCGGCACCACCGGCCGGCCGAAGGGCGCGATCCTGACCCACCGCGTGCTCATGGCCATGACCATGGCCTACTTCGCGGACATCGACCACGTCGCGCCCGGCGACGCCCTCGTCCACGCCGCGCCGGTCTCGCACGGCTCGGGGCTGTATTCGCTGTCGCACGTCGCGAAGGCGGCGTGCAACGTCATTCCGGAGAGCGGGCACTTCGCACCGGACGAGGTCGTCTCGATCGTGAACGCGCGCGAGAGGGTGAGCTTCTTCGCGGCGCCGACGATGCTCACGCGCCTGATGAACGCCCCCGGCGCCGGCGACATGAACCCGGCGCATCTCAAGACCATCACCTATGGCGGCGGCCCGATGTACGTCTCGGATCTGCGCCGCGTGCTGGAGATGTGGGGTCCGAGGCTCTACCAGCTCTTCGCGCAGGGCGAGGCGCCGATGACGGTCACCGGACTCTCGCAGAGGCACCATGCGATGGTCGATCACCCGCGCTACGACGACTGGCTGGCCTCGGTCGGCTTTCCGCGCACCGGGGTCGAGGTACGGGTGGTGGACGGGAACGACGCCGACCTCCCGTCCGGAGAGCCGGGCGAGATCCTCGCCCGCGGCGACGTCGTCATGGCCGGATACTGGCGCGACCCGGAAGCGACGGCGCGGACCCTGCGCGGCGGCTGGCTCCACATGGGCGATGCCGGCGCCCTCGACGCCACCGGGTTCGTCACGCTGAAGGACCGTATCCGGGACATGATCGTCAGCGGCGGCAGCAACGTCTATCCGCGCGAGATCGAGGAGGTGCTGCTCCGGCACGAGGCGGTGCTGGAGGCGTCGGTGGTCGGGCGGCCCCATCCCGAATGGGGGGAGGAGGTCGTCGCGTTCGTCGTCGAGCGCGAAGGCCTGCGGGTCGAGGATGCCGCGCTCGACCGGCTCTGCCTCGATCACGTCGCCCGCTTCAAGCGGCCGAGGTGCTACGTGCGCGTCGACTCCCTGCCCAAGAACAACTACGGCAAGGTGCTCAAGACGGCGTTGCGCGAGCGGCTGGCCGCGTTGTCGCCCCCCGGATAAGCCCATACACTCGTGCCCTGCCCTGGAACCGCCGGCTTCGTGTCCCGTCCCCGATGCCTTGCCGTTACCCCCCACTGGAGTTGACCCGATTTCGTGGACACCTGACCCTTTGGGGAGGAGGTGTCCACCATGCCGAAATCGAGACCGTCCCCCGTTTTCACGGAGCCTGCCCCGGCAGGCAGTCAGCCGGGGGGCAAGCTCTACGTGCCGACCCTGGCCGGATTCCTGTCCCTGGCCATCGTCCTCGACGTGTTCAGCCGCCGAATCCACGCTTTCGCGGGGACGGGCTGGGCGATGGCCGGGCATCTGCGCACCGAACTCGGGCTCAATGCCCTGGACATAGCTGTCGAACAACGCCGCCCGGACCCCGGACTCCGTCATCCACCACTGCGACTAAGGCTGCACTTGTGTCAAGCTCGCGGCGGTGCGCGGCGTCCGGCGGGCGCGGGAAGAATGACGACCCGTGCACCGAAACCGGATCTGCCGGATACCGGCAAAGACCTGGACGAAAGAGACTGGCCGATCGGAGCCCGCTTACCCGGCAGGGCCGTTTCACGCTATGGATTGGGGTTCATCCCACCTGGATTCCCGCCAGCGTGAGATCACCCTGACTCACCAGGGGCGGACACTTCACCGATTCCGAAACCGGCGCCACCGTGCGGCTGTTCCGTCCATGACCCCATCCTGATGCCGACAAGTGACATGACCGAAACCGACCGAACCATCGAGACCCTGCTCGCTCAGGGCGGACATTTCATCGATCCCGGAACCGGCGCCATCGTGCCACCGATCCACCCTTCCACGACGTACGCGCGCGACGAACGCTACGAGCTGATCGGCTACGAGTACAGCCGCTCCGGCAACCCGACCTGCGCGCAGGTCGAGGAGGTGCTGGCCCGGCTCGAAGGTGCGGAGGAGGCGCTCGTGTTCGCCTCGGGGCTCGCCGGGATCGTGACGTTCTTCGACACGGTGCGCAGCGGCGAGCACGTCGTCGCCCCGCGGGTGATGTACCACGGCGCCGCGGACTGGCTGCGCCGCCTCGCCGGACGCCGCGGGATCGGCGTCACGTTCTTCGATGCGGCCGCGGCGCCGGGGGCGGCGAGGGCGCTGGAGGCCGCGGTCCGCCCCGGCGAGACCTCGGTGGTCTGGATCGAGGCGTCGGTCAATCCGACCTGGGACGTGATCGACGTGCGGGCGGCAGCGGAGATCGCCCATGCGGGGGGCGCGGTCCTCGGCGTCGACGCCACCGTGACACCCGCGGTGACCCTGCGCGCGCTGGACCTCGGCGCCGACGTCGTCTTCCATTCGGGGACGAAATACCTCGCCGGGCACAGCGACGTCACCGCCGGGGTGCTCGCGACCCGCCGTGCCGATGCGCGCTGGGAGGACGTGAAGCTCGCGCGTACCCTGATGGGCGGGGTGCTCGGGCCGTTCGAATCCTGGCTGCTGTTGCGCGGCATGCGCACCCTGCACGTGCGCTACGAGCGTCAGGCGGAGAACGCGATGGCGATCGCCCGGCACTTCGACAGCCACCCGAAGCTCGAAGCGGTGCTCTACCCGGGGCTCGAATCCCATCCCGGGCACGCAGTCGCGAAGCGGCAGATGACCAACGGTTTCGGCGCCATGCTTTCCCTGCTCGTCGCGGGCGACGCAGAGGACGCGAAGCGGGTCGCGACCCGCACCCGGCTCTTCGTGCCGGCGACCTCGCTGGGCGGCGTGGAGAGCCTGATCGAGCATCGCGCGACGGTGGAGGGGCCGCACAGCGTGGTGCCGCAGAACCTGCTCCGCGTGTCAGTCGGCATCGAAAACGCGGTCGAACTCATCGCGGACCTTGAGCAGGCGCTGGGCTGACGAGGCGCAAGTTGTCCGAGGCAGGAAAAGGGACTGGGGGCAGGTCCGAAATCGAGCCATCATGCGGCCTGCCTGCGAGGAAACGTCGCCACGTTTGTTGGTGGTGTCAATGGCAGAAGGTAGAGTCGGGGAGTGGCGCGCCTTGCCGTAGGCATGGAGAGTCGCTGTTTGCCGGCTGCTTTCGCCTTGTGCCGGTGCCTCAGTCTGTGCCATAGCCGCGTTTCCACACCCCCGCTCATCGAACCGGACGTGCGGGTCTCCCGCATCCGGCTCTCGGACGAGATCATGCCTTCGCCCACGGAAAGCTCGTCGTTCGCGGTGCAAGGCGAGTCAGCCCCAGGTCTTCCCATAGGCGCCGGTCCGGGAAACGCACATATCCCCCGGCTCGAACCTTGTGCTTGCGACAAAGCCACCGGCGCAGCCGCCGGGTCGCGTGCCGGTCAATCGCGGCGTAAGCCGGGCTCACTTGTCCCAGGTGGAAGTAGTTCGCCCATCCGGTCATGAGCCGGTTCAGCCGCCCCACCACCACTTCCGGGTCCAGCCGCCCATATCGTCGCGCCGTCAGCTCGCTTACCCTGCGGCAGATGCTCTGCACGCTCGCCTGTGTGGGGCGCGTGCCGATGTAGGCCCGGCCCGTATCCCGGCGATAGTTGCGTCCCACCCGGTAGCCAAGGAAGTCGAACGATTCCTCCGGAACACGCACGCATCGGGTCTTCTCGGCGTTGAGCGGCAGTTTCAGACGCTTCAGCATGTCCTCGACCGCTTCTCGCATCGCCGCCGCCGACTCCTTGCCAAGGATGACGATGTCATCGGCGTAGTTGACGATGTCCGCCTTGAACCGTTGGGCATGCCCCAACACCTTCCAGCCCAATACGAAGCGACGCATGTACAGGTTGCTCAGCAGCGGAGAAATCGGCGCCCCTTGCGGGGTCCCCTTCCTCTCCCGACGCGCCCGGTTCGTGCGGCGGGTGCCGCCTCGCCCGTCGTCTTCCTCGACCGCCATCTCCAACCACGCCTTCACCCAGCCCAACATCCGCCCGTCACTGACCCGACGGGCGACGCAGTGGAGCAGTTCGGCGTGCGGTATCTGGCCGAAGTAGTCCGACAAATCCGCGTCCACTCCCTCGCAGTGGCCCGTATTGACCAGCCGATGCGCCTGATTGACCGCATCGTGTGCGCTTCTCCCTGGCCGATAGGCGTATTGCTCCGGGGCCAAGTCCGCTTCGACTATCGGCGACAACACCAGCAACGCCGCCGTCTGCGCCACCCGGTCCCGTAGGCAGGGAATGCCCAGTGCCCGATACTTCCCGCGTTGTTTCTTCGCAATCCACACCCGCCGAACCGCCTTGGGCCGGTAGGTCCCTTCCTTCAACTCCCGCGCCAGTCCCCCAAGCCACCGCTCCACGCCTCGCGCCTCGATGTCCGCCACCGTCTCGCCATCCACCCCGGGCGCTCCGCCATTACGACGGACCTCACCCCAGGCGACCAACAACACATCGTCGCGCCACACCTTGTCGCTCAGCGTATAGAACCGATAGCCCGCAGCTTCCTTCGCTTTCGCATGTAGCGCCGCCCGGAGTCTCCGAACTCGTTCCGGGGCTGTTAGGCTCTTGCCAGTCCCCATCTCCCTTCCTCCTTCTTGCGCTCCTCTCGAACCAAGGCCCCTTCCCTCAGCCGGCATTACCCAGTTTCCACGGTACTACGGGCCTCTCCGCCACCCCGAACGGCCCGGCCTGTCCCTCGCAGGCCGCCGGTTGGCACGTGCCATGCCACCGCCGGGGCTTCCCGTGTTGCGTCCATCCCCCTCCTCCATACGTGCCGCCGCCACTACCCCGGCGGAACCGGCCGGTGCGTCCGTCGCTCGCTTCCCGACCGATGCCAGCCTTCCCCGAGATTCAGGCGGGTCGGCTTCCGCATCATAAGTTTCGAGGCCTGCTCGGCGTTCACTCGCGTTGCGGCCCGCATGGTCGCTGAGTCGCCTGTCGCGACCCGTCTCATCGGAGTGCTTCAGTCCATGTCGTTACCTTCATCAACCGCTCCGACTGCTACCGGCTGGAGCGACAGTTGCCGGGCGGGATTCGCACCCGCTGAGGAATGGCGCCTTGGCACGGCGCACTGGACCCCGATTATTGGACAGTCCGACAAGTGTCCTCCGCCCCCGTTGGTTCCCCACTTCACGCTGCCTTGGGCCATGAGCCGCTGTCAGCATACACCGCGCCGGCGCTACTCCGCGCCGCGCGCGTCCGCACCGCTCATCATCGACTCGACGACGTAGCTCGCGATGTCGTCCGGCGAGTTCAGATCGAGCATGGGCAGCGGCGTCGGCGCGGCGAGCGGCGCGTCGGTGGCGATCGCGACGATGGTGTCGTCGCGGGGGTAGAGCAGGGGACGGCCGATGCTCGGGCGGTGGAGCTCGATCTTGGGGAAGCGCTCGTGCTTGAATCCTTCGACGAGGATCAGATCGAGCAGTTCCTGGTCGAGTTCCAGCAACACCTCGTCGAGCGGGGGCTCACGGTCGGCGGGCCGCTCCACCATCAGCGCCCAGCGGCGGCGGGACGAGATCAGCATCTGCGCCGCCCCCGCCTTGCGCAGCTCGTAGCTGTCCTTGCCGGGGGTGTCGACGTCGAAGTCGTGGTGGGCGTGCTTGACCATGCCGACGCGGAGTCCGCGCCCGGCGAGGATAGGCAGCAGCAGCCGCAGCAGTGTCGTCTTGCCGGTGCCGCTCCAGGCCGCGAAGCCGAGGATGGGGAGGTGCGCGTTCGTCAGCATCGGGAGTTCCGACCCGTCTCCCGGCCGGCGTTGCGTGGCGCGAGCCGCCGTTCCAGGCGCTCGCGCTCCCGCGGCGTGTTGACGTTGAGGAAGGTGTCGGGGGCGTCGGAGAAGTCCGTGACCACCGTATGCCGGGTCGCGTACCAGGCGTCGATCTTGCGCTCACCCGCCTCGAGGAAGGCGAGCAGGCTTGGCAGCACGCCGCGCGTGAGCAGGGCGAAGACCGGCTGCATGCGCTCTCCGTCGTGGGCGACGGCGATTTCGGCGCCGTCGCGTGCCAGCGCCGCGTGCAGTCCCGGCCCGAGGTCCGGGGCGACGAGCGGTGAGTCGCAGGGCGCGGTGAGCAGGAACCCGCCTGCCGACGCCTCCAGCGCACTCGCCATGCCCGCGAGCGGGCCGGCGAAACCGCCCACGGTGTCCGCGATGATGCGGCATCCGGTGATCGCGCGGTATTCCACGGCATTGCGGTTGGCGTTGACCACGACCTCCGCCGCCTGCGGCCGGAGGGCGGCGACGGCGTGCACGATCATCGGCCGGCCCGCGACTTCGACGAGGCCCTTGTCCTCGCCGCCCATGCGTCGGGCCTTGCCGCCCGCGAGCACGACGGCGGTCACGTCCTTGCGGGGATAGGGGATCGTCTGCGTCACCACGCCACCAGCGTGACGGCGCCGCACGCCGCATCGGGCGCAAAGCCGCAGGATGTACCGAGCCCGCGGGGAGGTGTTCCGGTACGAGCGATCATGATCCGGCGCCGAACTGCCTCGATAACTCGATGGTGTGCGATTCCGCGTCAAGCCCGGACTGCATCCAACGAGGATGGATGTGTTTGCCGCCTGCCCCGCCGGAGACCGGAAAAGGGCACGGACGAGGGTAGACCAGGGAATGCCCGGGCGAAACCATGGCGTCGGGGACCGACAGGGCAGACTGCCCCGGGAAACTCCGGGGCGGCTCAGGAGAGGAAATGCGGAATTCCTTTGATATCGTACCTCGTCAAGTGTCATGCTTCGCTCGAATCGGCGAGAAAATGCAGCGATGCCGAATCAGCCGATCCATGCCGATATCCGCCTCGGTCCGCATGGGACGGGAGGTGGCGCCTGCCCGGATTCGGAAGCCGCTGGACTTCCAGCCCGGCGACAACCTTGCTGCCCATGTCGACAACGAACAATTGGTGATCGAGAAGGCCGATGCGGTGGAACGTCGGCTACCTGCCCTCTACCGGAGGTTCCAGGGGTGCAGCCTCGCCGCCGAGCTCATTCCCCGCACGCCCGGGGCCTGTGGAGTGGCGCCATGACGGAACCGCTGACGCGGCAGGAGCTGGAGTACGCCGGCGAGGGCTACGATCCCGCCGCCGCGCGGTCGTTCTCGATCGCCGCGGACTGTTATCTGGACCCGAAGTACCTCGAAGTCGAACGCGAGCAGATCTTCCGGCGAAGCTGGCAGTACCTCTGCCACGAGGCGAAACTGCGCGAGACGGGCAGCTTCCTCGTTGCCGGCGTGCAGGGCCGGGGCATCGTCGCGGTCCGCGGCGAGGACGGTGTGTTGCGGGCCTTCTACAACGTCTGCAAGCATCGCGGGCACGAGTTGCTGAAAGGCGGCGGCACGACGCGGGCCATCACCTGCCCTTACCACGCCTGGACCTACGGCCTCGACGGCCGCCTGCGCCAGGCCCGCCGTTGCGAGCTGATCGAGAACTTCGACCCGGACGGGGTCTCCCTCACCCAGGTGCGGGTGGAAGTGTTCTGCCACCTCGTGTTCGTGAACCTGGACCCGGAGGCGCCGCCGCTCGCCGGGCAGGCGGGGGACCTCGCCCGCGAAGTGGCCGGATACGCGCCGGACCTCGGCGCGCTCGCCTTCGCCCACCGTCTGACCTATACCGTGCGCGCCAACTGGAAGGCGGTGGTCGACAACTTCCTGGAGTGTTACCACTGCCCGGTCGCGCACCGGGATTTCGTGACCCTGGTGGAGATGGACACCTACAAGGTGGCCACCCACGGGATCTGGTCCAGCCACATGGCCAGGGCCGGCCGGCAGCAGAACCAAGCCTACGGCGTGACGGGGGCGAGCGTGACCGACCACGCGGTCTGGTACCTGTGGCCGAACACCACCCTCATGCGCTACCCAGGCCGCGGGAACTTCATGGTGTGGCGGTTCATCCCGGTCGGCCCCGAGGAGACGTACGAGGAGTTCGACTTCTTCTTCGAGAGCGCCCCGCCCACCGCCGGGGAGATGGAGGCGATCCGGTTCATCGACGAGGTGTTGCAGCCCGAGGACATCGGGCTCGTCGAAAGCGTGCAGCGCGGCATGAGGACCCCCGCCTTCGAGCGTGGCCGCTACCTTGTCGACCCGCAGGGGTCGGGCCTGAGCGAACACGCGGTGCACCACTTCCACGGGCTGGTGCTCGAAGCCTACCGCCGGGCCTGCGCGCAATGAACCACGAGCTCCTCCAGGCGCCGGACCCCCGTCCGTCTTGCGCCCGGGCCTGCGCGCAATGAGCGCGTCACGCGGCGGGGGCGGCCTCGACGGCCGGGTCGCGGTCGTCACCGGGGGGTGCGGCGGCATCGGCACCGCCATCTGCGCGCGCTTCGCGGCCGAGGGCGCGGCCGTCTACGCGACCGACGTCGCGGAGCCGGCGACGGAATTCGCGGAACAACCCGCGGGCGGCGTCGCGTCCGGCACCACGCCGGGCGCCTCCGGTGCGCCCGGCGTCGCCTTCCACCGTCACGACGTGACGAGCGAGGAAAGCTCGGTGGAGTTGATGGCCCGCGTCGAGCGTGACCACGGCCGGTTGCACGTGCTCGTCAACGCGGCCGGCATCGAGATCGAGAAGACCGTCGAGCAGACCTCGCTCGACGAGTGGAACCGCATCTTCGCGATCAACGTCACCGGCACCTTCCTGACCTCGAAACACGCCCTGCCCCTGATGCGCAAGGCCGGCGGCGGCTCGATCGTCAACTTCGGCTCCTACGACGGCTTCATCGCCGACCCCGCCCTCGCCGCCTACTGTGCCACCAAGGGCGCGGTGCACGCGCTGACCCGCGCGATGGCCTGCGACCACGGGCCGGAGAACGTCCGCGTCAACGCGATCTGCCCCGGCTATATCGATACGCCGATGCTGAAGAGCTTCTTCGACGCCATCGACGACGCCGAACGTCTCCGGGAGGAGGCGCGTCGCGTGCATCCGATGCGCCGTTACGGCACGCCGGAGGACGTCGCGAACCTCGTCAACTGGCTGGCTGGCGACGAGGCGCGCTACGCCTCGGGCCAGTTGTGGGTGCTGGACGGCGGCCTGTCGGCGCAGGTCCAGCAGATGCGGGTCTGAGGGAGCTTGCGTCCGGCGCACGCCCCCGGGTCCGGATGACCCGCCGGGCCGCATCGACGGTAGCGTATCGTGGTGGTAGGGTCAGGCTTGGCCGATGACCCAACCCGGTTCGGGAGCGAGAGAGTTCGAGTCCCGCAATCTCAACGGAGGCATGGCCGATGAACGAAGACACGTTCAACCTGCAGGTCCGCAAGTACCTGAAGAAGGTCGGAGTCACCTCGCAACGCGAGATCGAGAAGGCGGTTCGGGATGCGGTCGCGTCCGGGAAGCTGTCCGGGAACGAGAAGGTGCGCGCCACGGTCACCCTGAAGCTCCCGGATCTGGGAGTCGAGCTCGACGTCGACGACCATATCGCCCTCGGCTGACCACAGCCTCGTTGCCTCCGGCGATCGGGCGGGCACCGTTCGAACGCCATGTCGAAGGTCTCAGGAGCCCGCAATGGCATCCATACAACCGATCCGCCCCGCGGCGTTCTCCGAAGAGGAATGGAACGTGCGCTGCGATCTCGCAGCCTGTTACCGCGCGTTCGTCAAGTTCGGATGGACGGACCTCATCTACACCCACATCTCGGCCCGCCATCCCACCGACGAGGGCTGCTACCTCATCAACCCCTACGGCCTGCTCTTCGAGGAGATCACCGCGTCGAACCTGATCGTGGTCGACTTCGAAGGCAACGTGGTGCGCGGCGACTACCCCTACAACGATGCCGGTCACGCGATCCACAGCGTCGTGCTCATGCATCGCCCCGACGTCCACTGGGTGCTGCACTCGCATACCCGGGCGGGGATGGCGGTCTCGTGCATGAAGGGCGGACTGCTGCCGCTCACCCAGCAGGCGATGATGTTCGACGGCCGGCTCTCGTACCACGAGTACGACCATCAGACGGTGGGATCGGAGGAGTGCGAGAGGCTTGCCGCGGATCTCGGGAGCAACGACGCCGTCATCCTTCACAACCACGGGTTGCTCACCTGCGGGGCGACCGTCGGCGAGGCGTTCACCCTGCTCTACAACCTGGAGAACGCGTGCAAGGTGCAGGTCGACGTGCTCTGCTCCCGGGCGGAGACCATCCTGCCCAAGCCCGAGGCGGTCGCCAAGCTCGCGGCGGTAGGCGGTGCGGGCGGCAACGGCGGCGCGCTGGAGTGGACGGCGGTGGTGCGTTCCCTGAAACGCGGCGATTCTTCCTTCAGGACCTGACCCGGCGGCGCGGCGTCGGGTCGCGGTCCGCCGGTTCCGCTCGGGGCGCGGACCGGACGAGCCGCCTCCCGATCCTTCCCTCCACGCATGGGCCGTGGATGGCGCCGTGGCGCGGGTCCGAGGGGGGAGGCCGGGCGCGGCCGTTTCCGGTGCGCCCGGCCGGGAGCGGTCCTACGCGCGGATGAGCGGATAGGACCGCTTGACGATCAGCGCCGCGAACGACGCGATCGCCGCCTTGGCCAGATCACCGGGAATGAATATGGTGGAAACCTTGACCGCCTTGCCGAGTTCCATGTTGGCGACGGCGGCGAGCCAGGGAATGCCGATCAGGTAGACCACGCTGATCCCGCCGATTACGTTGAACACGAGGAGGTTCCAGAATCCGAGGCGGCTCCAGCCCCTCTCGACCAGCCATCCCACCACGAACGCGGCCGGCACCCACGACAGGATGAAGCCGCCCGTGGGTCCCAGGATCACGCCGAAACCACCCCGCCAGCCGGTGAGGAGAGGCATTCCCACCGCCACCAGCACGACGAAAAGCGCCATCGCCAGGCTGCCCCGCCGAGCGCCCAGGATCGAGCCGGCCAGCATGACGCCGATGTTCTGCACGACGATCGGCGCGGGGACGAACGGTGGCTGAAACGGGGGGAACACCGCGCAGGCCGCGGTCAGCGCCGCGAACAGCGCGACGAAGGTCATGTCTCGTGTGGTCATGATGCCTCCCTGGGCGTGGAGTGGCCCGGTATCGAGCGGTATCCGGCGTATCGCCGGGGGAACCGGTTGCCTCTTCTCATGGTCCGGTCATGGTCCGGGCGAAGCCACGGCGTCGGCGTAGCATCGTTGCCCGGGCGGTCATCCCCACCTCCGCCACACGGGAGCCACGGTCTCCGGGTCGTAGCCCCGCGCCTCGATCGCGTCCGAGAGGTCGCCGGCCATCTTGAGGGTCTTGATCAGCAGCGGCACCAGCAGGGCGAGCGCGCTGCGGTCGAGACCCCTCGCGCGCTGCGCTTCCAGGATCTCCCGGGCCTCGCGCGTCATCAGCGGAATGAAGCGGATGACCATGGAGAGCATCATGCCGGCCTTCGACGGGTTGACGCCGACGTGGCGCAACGGCCGGAGCGCGCGCTCCAGCACGTCGATCATGTCCGAGAGCTTCGTGGTGAGCGTCACCAGCACGGCGAGCAGGAGAAGCACCAGGATCCTGAGCACGGTCTCGATGCCCAGCCGCCAGTCGGTGACGAAGGCGTGAAAGAGGAAGATCGGCACGAGGAAGATCAGTGCCGGACGAAGCTGGTGGAGGGTGTCCCGCCAGGGCAGGCGGGCGGCGCGGAACAGGCCGGCGACGGCCAGCAGCTCCGCCGCATGGATCGGAATGCCGGAGACCGCGAAGAGCGCCGTGCTCGCGGCGAAGAGCGCCAGGAGCTTCGGCCCGGCCGGCAGCCGGTGGACGATGGAGTCGCCGGGCACGTAGAGGGACAGCATCACGCCATCGCCCGCACGTATTCGCGGATCGCCGTTTCCGGGGGGCCGTCGGCCATCACCCCGCCCTCGTCGAACACGACGATCCGGTCGAAGTCGCGGAGGTGGTCGAGGTCGTGGGTCACCAGCACCACGGGCTGCTCGATCCCGCGGATGATCTCCAGGACGAGCTTTTTGTTGCGCAGATCCAGCAGGGTCATCGGCTCGTCGAGCACGACGTAGCGGGGCTCCATCACCAGCACCGCGGAGATCGCCAGCATCTGCTTCTCGCCGCCGGACAGCAGGTGTGTGGCGTGGTCGCGCAGGCGTTCGAGCCGGTATCGCTCCAGGACCGCGTCCACCCTGCGCGCGACCTCGTCCTTCGGCAGCTTCAGGTTCCTGAGGCCGAACGCCACGTCCTCTTCCACGATCGGGAAGACGATCTGGTTGTCGGGGTTCTGGAACACGAACCCCACACGGCGGCGTACCGCCTTCACGTCTTCCCGCGTGTCGATGCCGTCCACCGTCACCGATCCTTCGTCGGGAATCAGCAATCCGTTCAGGAGGCGCGCGAAGGTGCTCTTGCCCGAACCGTTGGCTCCGATGATCCCGACCCGGCGCTCGCCGATGCGCAGGTTGACGGCTTTCAGCACCTCGTGGGCGCCGTAGCGGTGGCTGACGTTGGAGACTTCGATCATGGCGTGCGCGATCCGCACCGCGCCTCTTCCCGCTCCCGCGAGGACCGGGGCGGGCAGACCGCTCCGGCAGGATGACCGGCCCGAACCACGGCCTGCCTCTTCGATCGTCTCATGCGTTGCGGGGGGAAACGTCGGCGTTGACGAATCCGTGGCCGGAGCCCCTGAACGTCCTGTCCAGGTATTCGTAGAACACGCGCACCGGCGGCGACATCTCCGTGTCCCGCCGCCAGGCGAGGCCGACGTCCATCGTCGGCACGTGATCGGTGACCGGACGCACTTCCACGTGCTGTCCTTCGAGCGACCAAGGCCGGTAGACCATGTTCGAGAGGATCGTGATCCCCATGTTGAGGGCGACCATGCTGCGTACGGCTTCGACCGAGGAGGTCGCGAACATGACTTTCGGGCGATGCGGTGTCGGTTCCCGGTAGCGCAGGGCGGTCTGGTCGGCTTCGTCGACGGTGAGCATCCCCGGCGCCGAAACGTCGTGGCGCTTGGCGGGCCGCCAGCGCCCGTTTCCCCGTTGATGCCCGCCGAATGGAGAAGAGCGGAAGCGGAACGCCGGCATCCTTCCGTTCAGACCTGAAGTGGTGCCTCGGCGGAAGGCGGCTCCGGTGCGGACGGTCCGGCCGGCATGGAGGGTGTCGCCGGCGTGGACCGGCCGGCCGGCACCGGCCGGCGCTCGGGGACCGCGTCGAACTCGATCCGGTCGGCGCCGTTGTAGACGAGGAAGTGCCGGCCCTTCGCCCGCGCGATCATGATCACCCCGAGATCACCGGCGAGCTCCAGTCCCATGTGGGTCACCCCGGAACGCGAGAGGATGGCGGGGATCCCCATGTGCGCCGCCTTCATCACGATCTCGGAGGTGAGCCTCCCGGTCGTGTAGAAGATCTTGTCGGCGCCGCTCACCCGGTCCAGCCACATCAGTCCGGAGATCGCGTCGGCCGCGTTGTGCCGTCCCACGTCCTCGATGAACGTGATGATCTCGGTGCCGCGGCACAACGCACAGCCGTGCACCGCCCCCGCCTGCTTGTAGATCTCGTTGTACGAGGAGATCGACTTGAGGAGTCCGTAGATGCTCGACTGGGTGAGACGCACCTCGGGGAGCCGCATCTCGTAGAGCTTGTCGAGGGTGCAACTGAACACCGTTCCCTGGCCGCAGCCGGTGGTCACGGTGCGCTTGGAGAGCTTCTGCTCCCAGTCGATGATGCCTTCGCCGCCGAACGTCGATACGTTGACCTGCTCGCGGTCCCAGTCGACGTCCACCGAGCGGATTTCCTCGAGATCTTCGACGAGCCGCTGGTTGCGGAGGTAGCCCAGGGTGAGAGCCTCGGGCCAGGTGCCGAGGGTCATCAGGGTCACCACCTCCCGGTCGTCGACCTTGATCGTGAGCGGGAATTCTCCGGCCACGCGAAGATCGCGGGTGTCGCCGTACTCGTCGACGGCGCGCACCGCATGGGTGGGAGCGAGCCCCGCCTGGGTCATCTCGGGGCGATATGGCCGGGTGTTGGAATCCATCGTCCCGCGTCTCGACCGTTCCGTCCCCGGAGTATACGCAAGCAACGGCAAGGCCGGGGTTTCCGCCGCGGCCGGTCGACCACCGGGCCGTCCGGGGCGGCGCCGCGGGCCGTCCGATGGTCCGGCCGGAGCGGTCGCGAGGCTACAAGAGTGTGTCGCGACGAGGTCATGATGCAGGACCGCGCTCCGGACATGCTATGTTTACATGTCGATTCTGATGGTTTTCGCAGGCGGTTCGACGATCGATGTCCGGCGAGAGCACTGCTCGGAAATCGCTCCGCATCCCGGTGTCGGTGGTGCTGGAGCGGCGTATTGCGCGGGTCGGTCCATGGTCGCAGGTGCAGTGGGAAGCGGTTGCGGCAGTAGCCGGCGAGGAAGTCGTCTCCGAGCGCGGCGCAGCCACACTGGTGCACGAGGACGACGAGTGCCGGCGCTACCTCTGGCCCGGCCTCGTGGTCGAGCTGTTCCCGGACGGCTGCGAGAGCTACTGGTACAACCTGCTGAGCGAGCGGCCCTCCCTCTTCGTGGTGTGCTTCGAAGGGGACGAGGACGAAGAAGGCGAGGTCGAGCTGATCCCGGCCATCGTGACCGCAAGCCAGGACGAGGCGAATGCGCATCTGGAGTCCGACGATCCGGTCTACTCCGTGCCGATGCCCGAAAAGATCGTCGAGTGGGTGGAGCGCTACGTGGTCGAGAACTACGAGCCGGAGGTCAAGAAGAAGCGCAAGCGCGAGGATTGGACGCGGGAAGCGGAGGACACTGCACGTGAACGCCAAGGATCGCGGCGTCTCCACTGAAACCCGGACCGGCCTCGACGCCGAGGGACCGCTGCGGCGCTGGTCGCGGCGCCGACGCGAAGTCGCCCGTGAAGAGCAGGCGGCGGCCGAGACCCGGCGGGCAGGAACGCCCCAAGGGTCGCCGGACGTTCGGGATTCGGGCGACGGTGCGTCCGGGCCGGCCGTCGAGGAGGCGAAGGTACTGACCGACGAGGACATGCCGCCCCTCGACAGTCTCGGCGAGGACAGCGACTACAGCGGCTTCCTCTCCCCGGGGGTCACCGAAGGGCTGCGGCGGCGCGCGTTGCGCAAGCTGTTCACGAGCGCGGTGTTCAACGTCCCCGACGGGCTCGACGATTACGACGACGACTTCACGTCGTTCCAGGCCCTTGGCGACATCGTGACATCCGACATGAAGCACCAGGCGGAGATGGAAGCGGAGCGTGCGAAGCAGGCGCGGGCCGAAGCGGAGCCGGCGTCCGGGCTCCGGGACGAATCGGATCGGGGCGAAGGCGAGCATCTTGCGCATGCGGACGAGGAGACGACGAGCATGGCGGAAGAAGATCCTCCCGGGACCGCGCCTGCCGACTCTCCGGCAGTCACGGGCTCCGAGCCTCCGGAGGACGTCGCGGGCGAGGACGCCGCCGATTCGACCGAAAATGCCGGCGAGTCGAGTCTCGGGTGAACATGAGCGAAACGGATACCGGGGCAGGTGCCCTTGAACCCTCGTTGCCCGCGACGACCAGAGACGGCGCCGCGCGTGCCCGCGCCCTCACCGAGGCGCGGAATGCCACCGTCGCTCCCACCGGTCTCGTCAGCTACGTCTCGTCCGGGCGTCTCGCTCTTGTCGGTTCGGTAGCCGAATCGTCTTCGGCGGCCGAGCGGATCGAGGGCACACTCGAGGCGGTGATCGTCGCGCCTCCGGGTGACGCCGCCTCGGGCCCCGGCGCAGCACGGATCCTCCATGCCGCGATTACCGCGGTGGAAGGACATCTCGGCGCATTCACGCTGCACGCGGAGAGTGACGGCTCGCCGATCGTCGTCGCCCCGTCGCCGCTCACCGGGAACAAGCCGTTCGACATCGTCATCGATCTGCGACCCGAGCCTGCCTTTGCGCACGAGATTCTTCCACCGGGCTACTTTGCGCCGCGCGGCGACGAGGCGGCGCTGGCGGAGGCGATCGAGCAGGCGGCGGACCTCGTCGGCGAGTTCGAGAAGCCCCGCTACTTCGGCTACGACCCGGACATCTGCGCGCACGGCGCGGCCGGCATCCGCGGGTGCACCCGCTGTCTCGATGCCTGCCCGACCGGGGCCATCCGCTCGATCGGAGAGCGCGTGGAGGTGAATCCGTATCTATGCCAGGGGGCAGGGGTCTGCGCGAGCGCGTGTCCAACCGGAGCGATGACCTATGCGTATCCGCCGCCGGGAGGTCAGCTCGCGGCGCTGCGCACGGCTCTCGTCGCCTACCGGGAAGCCGGGGGACGGGAGCCGGCGCTCCTGTTTCACGATGCGGAGACCGGGGCCGGCCTGTGGGCGCGCGTTGCGCACGAGGCGCCTGAATCGGTCATCCCGTGGGCGGTCGAAGAAGTCGGCTCGATCGGAATGGACGTCTGGACGGCATGCATCGCATGGGGCGCGCGGGTCGTGATGCTGGCGCCGGCCCGGGTGCCGGGCTCCGTCCGGCGCGAGCTCGATGTGCAGATCGGCGTCACCCGCACGATACTTGAGTCGATGGGGTATCCGCCGGCTCTGTTGTCGCTCGTCGCTGATGGTGAGGCGCTCGCTCTCGCTCTGCATGCGGCTTCCGATCCCGCCACCGACCCACCGGCGACGTTCGCAACGTCCGGCGAGAAACGCACTGACATACGGCTGGCGCTCGACCACCTCTACGAGCACGCGCCGCGGCGGCCGGAGGTCGCCGATCTTCCGCCTGCCGCGCCGTTCGGAAAGATCGGCGTCGACGGTGGCGCGTGCACGCTGTGCATGGCGTGCGTGTCGGTATGTCCCGCATCGGCCCTGCAGGCGGGAGGCGACGAGCCCCGCCTCTCGTTCATCGAGATGAACTGCGTGCAGTGCGGCCTGTGCGAGCGGGCATGCCCCGAGTCCTGCGTCACCCGCAGTCCGCGCTACCTCTTCGACCGCGAAGCCCGGCGCCGTCCCCGTACCCTCAACGAGGACCAGCCTTTCCGCTGTGTGAGCTGTGGCAAGGTGTTCGGCACCACCTCGGTGGTGATGCGCATGCAGCAACGACTTGCGGGCCACTCCATGTTCCAGGCACCGGGCGCCCTGGCACGGCTGAGGATGTGCGAGGATTGTCGGGTCAAGGACATGTTCAGGAGCGAGGTTGCTGCTCGGGAGTGAGGCCAATTCAGCAGATCTGGACCGGAAACTACCCGAAAATGGACCAAAGTGAGCAATTGGCAAGAGGACTCCGGGCTTTTCTTCGCACATGGTTCGGTGTATGGTCCGAAGCGTCATTTCTTCCACTGCTCTCGTATTCAGCCGGGGTTGGAGTCTGCCGCAAGGTTTCCGAATAGTTTTGCGCCGGCTTTCCGGGAGCAACAGGAACAGCGATGGAACCGGCTCTCGACATCAGGTCCGGTATGGACGCTGAAACCGTCCCGTCGCCGAGCGTTGCGGACGGCGACGGGGTGCGGGCCAACACCTACGGCCTGCTCGGCGCATTGCTCGCCAACCCCCCACGTAGCGAGCTCTTCGATCTGCTGGCGGGCATCGAAATTCCCTCCGCCGACGGACTCGGCACTGCTTGGGAAGCACTCAAGCACGCGGCGCAACGCGCGGATGCCGACGCCGTCGACGACGAGTACCACGATCTGTTCATCGGGGTCGGCCGCGGAGAACTCATCCCCTACGGTTCGTGGTACCTCACCGGCTTCGTGATGGACAAGCCGCTCGCGGCGCTCCGGACCGACCTCGCCGCTCTCGGCTTCGAGCGACAGGACGAAGTGAAGGAGCCCGAGGATCACGCCGCCGCGCTGCTGGAGACGATGGCGCTCATCGCCGCCTCTCCGGAGCACGGCTTCGATGTTCAGCGGCGCTTTTTCGATCGCCACGTCGCAACGTGGATGCGTACGTTCTTCGCGGATCTGCAAACGGCCGATTCGGCGCGTTTCTACCGATCCGTGGGGCAGTTCGGCGATCGGTTCATGGTGTTTGAGATGCAGTACCTTTCGATTGTCGTTTGAACCCCGAAGCCGTCCGCCGTGATGGCGGCGGCAGCGATCACGAAGAGGAGGCAGGCATGAAGACGACAAGCTCGGAACCGCACGGCAGGCGCGAGTTCCTGAAACGAGCGGCGGCGACCGGCGGTGCGGTCACCGTGGCAGCAGCGGCGGGCACGGCAGCCGCCAGCACCGACGATCCGGCCATCGCGCCCGCCTTGGAGGCGGCGCCGGAGTCCCGGGGCTACCGCATGACGGATCACATCGAGCGGTACTATCGGCTCGCCCGATTCTGACCGCACAGCAGGGAGGAACCACTATGAAGCTCATTCGAAAGAGTAGCCGTCCCGAAGGTTCCGTCCATGTCGCGGCGCCTCGCGATGCGATCGGACGGCGGACCTTCCTCCGGCGCTCCGGCCTGACCATGGGAGGCGCAGCGGTCGCGACGATGCTGCCGCCGACGATGATGCGCAAGGCGAGTGCGGCGGCGGGCCACGGACCGCGGGCAGGCATGGCAACCGAGATGCGGCGCAGCATCTGTACCCACTGCTCGGTCGGCTGCGGCGTGATTGCCGAGGTGCAGAACGGGGTGTGGACGGGCCAGGAGCCCGACTTCGACTCTCCGTTGAACCTCGGCTCGCACTGTGCGAAGGGCGCCTCGGTGCGCGAGCACGGGATCGGCACCCGCCGCCTCAAGTACCCGATGAAGCTCACCGGAGGCAGGTGGAAACGCATGTCGTGGGACGACGCGATCGACGAGATCGGCGACGCCATGCTGCGTATCCGCGAGGAATCGGGACCCGATTCGGTGTACTGGCTGGGCTCGGCCAAGCACAGCAACGAGCAGTCCTACCTCATCCGCAAGTTCGCGGCGTACTGGGGGACGAACAACGTCGACCACCAGGCGCGCATCTGCCATTCGACCACGGTCGCGGGAGTTGCCAACACGTGGGGCTACGGCGCCATGACCAACTCCTACAACGACATGCACAACTGCAAGGCGATGATCTTCGTCGGGTCCAACCCGGCCGAGGCCCATCCCGTGGCGATGCAGCACATCCTCCGCGCGAAGGAGAACGGCGCGAAGATGATCGTCTGCGACCCGCGCTTCACCCGCACCGCCGCTCACGCGGACCTGCACGTGCAGCTCCGTCCCGGCTCCGACGTGGGGCTGATGTGGGGCATGCTCTGGCATATCTTCGAGAACGGCTGGGAGGACAAGGAGTACATCCGGCAGCGCGTCTACGGGATGGACGAGATCCGCGAAGAGGTGAAGAAGTGGACGCCGGAGGAGACCCTGCGGGTCACCGGGGTTCCGGGCGAGACGATGAAGGCGGCGGCGCGGATGATGGCCGAGAACCGGCCCGGCACCATCGTTTGGTGCATGGGCGGGACGCAGCACACCATCGGCAACAACAACACCCGCGCGTACTGCGTACTGCAGCTCGCACTCGGCAACATCGGCAAGTCCGGTGGCGGCGCGAACATCTTCCGCGGCCACGACAACGTGCAGGGCGCGACGGACCTCGGCGTCCTCTCGCATACCCTCCCGGGCTACTACGGGCTGAAGCCGGGCTCGTGGGCGCACTGGGCGCGGGTGTGGGATACGGACCTCGACTGGCTCAAGGCCCGCTTCGACCCCACTCCGGTCATCGGCGACGGGGGCAAAGAGATCCTGCCGATGAATTACAAGGGGATCCCCGTATCGCGCTGGATCGACGGCGTGAACGAGGACAAGGACAACATCGGCCAGCGGGACAACGTGCGGGCGATGGTGCTCTGGGGCCACGCGGTCAACAGCCAGACCCGCGGGATCGAGATGAAGAAGGCGATGGAGAAGCTCGATCTCATGGTCATCGTCGATCCCTACCCGACCCACGCGGCGGTCATGAACGATCGCAAGGAAGGGACGTACCTCCTTCCGGCCTCGACCCAGTTCGAGACCTACGGCTCGGTCACCGCGTCGAACCGCTCGATCCAGTGGCGCGATCTGGTCATCGATCCGGTGTGGGAGTCGCTGCCGGATCACACCATCATGGCGAAGTTCGCGCGCAAGCTCGGCTTCGCGGACGAGCTGTTCAAGAACATCCAGGTCAACGCGACGACCGACGAGCCGAACGTCGAGGACATCACCCGCGAGATCAACAAGGGGATGTGGACGATCGGCTACACCGGCCAGAGCCCCGAGCGGCTGAGGCTGCACGCCGAACATCGCAAGACCTTCGACACCACCTCGCTCCGCGCCGAGGGCGGACCCGCCGACGGCGACTTCTACGGGATGCCGTGGCCCTCGTGGGGGAACCCGGACACCGAGTTCACCTACGTCAACACCAAGGGCGAGACGGTCACCAAGAAGGGGCATCCGGGGACCCCGGTGCTCTACAACCCGAGCATGGCGGTCGGCGACGGCGGCCTGACGTTCCGGGCGCGTTTCGGCGTCGAGCGCAACGGCGTGAACCTGCTCGCCGAGGGTGTCCACAGCGTGAGCTCGGATCTCGAGGACGGCTATCCCGAGTTCAGCCACAAGGTGCTCAAGCAGCTCGGGTGGTGGGACGACCTCACCGAGGAGGAGAAGGCGGCAGCGGAAGGGAAGAACTGGAAGACCGACCTCTCCGGCGGCATCCAGCGCGTGGCCATCAACCATGGTTGCGCACCGTTCGGCAACGCCAAGGCTCGCGCCGTGGTCTGGACGTTCCCGGACCCGGTTCCGATCCATCGCGAGCCGCTGTTCTCGCCGCATCGGGATCTGGTCGAGAAGTACCCGACCTACGAGGACCGCAAGCGGTTCTACCGGCTGCCGACGCGCTATGCCTCGTACCAGGCCACCGACCACTCGAAGAACTTCCCGCTCATCTTCTCCAGCGGCCGTCTCGTCGAATACGAAGGCGGTGGCGAGGAGCAGCGCTCCACTGCGTGGCTGGCGGAGCTGCAGCAGGACATGTTCGTCGAGATCAACCCCAAGGACGCGAACGACCGCGGTCTGAAGGACGGCCAGATGGTCTGGATCGAGACCCCGACCGAGGGCACGGCGACGATCAAGGCGAAAGTCATGGTCACCCGCCGGGTCGCTCCGGGGGTGGTCTGGACGCCGTTCCACTTCGGCGGTTACTTCCAGGGCGAGGATCTCGTGGCGAAGTATCCCGAGGGGGCCGCTCCCTACGTGCGCGGTGATGCCTGCAACACCGCGATGACCTATGGCTACGACTCGGTGACGCAGATGCAGGAGACCAAGGTCACCCTGTGTCAGATCCGCGCTGCCTGAACAGGAGGAGACCTACGATGGCTCGAATGAAGTTTCTCTGTGACGCCGAGCGCTGCATCGAGTGCAACGGCTGCGTCGTCGCGTGCAAGAACGAGCACGAGGTGCCCTGGGGCGTGAATCGGCGTCGCGTGGTCGTGCTCGACGACGGGGTGCCGGGCGAGAAGTCGATCTCGGTGGCGTGCATGCACTGCACCGACGCGCCCTGCGCCGCGGTCTGTCCGGTGGACTGCTTCTACACCACCGACGACGGCATCGTCCTGCACGACAAGGACCTGTGCATCGGTTGCGGCTACTGCTTCTACGCCTGCCCCTTCGGGGCGCCGCAGTACCCGCAGAAGGAGGCGTTCGGCGTGCGCGGCAAGATGGACAAGTGCACGTTCTGTGCCGGTGGTCCGGCGGCGGACAACTCCGATGCGGAGTACGAGAAGTACGGCCGCAACCGGATCGCGGAAGGCAAGCTTCCGTTGTGCGCGGAGTTCTGCTCGACCAAGGCGTTGCTCGCAGGAGATGGAGACCTTGTGGCCGACATCTATCGCGAGCGGCTGACCCGGCGCGGCGGGCGACCGCAGCAATGGGGTTGGGATACGGCCTACGTCGAGAAGGGCTGACGAGACGGTTGCCGTGTCCTGCTGGTTCGCGGCGGTGTCGCACGGCGCCGCCGCGGATCAGGTCTCGCTCGCATCACGACAACACGCCGAGGAGGAACCATGACCATCAAGAACGCGACACTCACCGCGGCCGCGGTGGTGCTGGCGACAGGACTTGCCGGGTGTTGGGATGCCACGGAAGTCACCGTGCACAACCCCGGAGAGTACAAGGGGGAGGCGGATCCCCTGCTGGCGCAGTCGGCGTCGGCGAGAACCGACACGCTGACGAAGCGGTTCCAGCTCGTGCAGGCCGATCGCTGAGCGGCCTCAATCCTTCGGAGGAGCACCGGTCATGACTCGAAACAGAAACCTGACACCCGAAAGGCGGAGGCGCTACTGGCGCATCACGCTGGCAAGTGTCGTGCTGATGGTCGTCGGGGCAATGGCGCTGCCCCTCACCGGCTATCTCTATGTCGGGCTTTCCGATGCGTACGCACAAGGCGGCGGGGCGGAGGATTCGAACCCGCGCGCGAACTACTGGCGTGCGGTGCGTGCCGGACAGGCCGGCTCGAGCGCCGATGGTGTCAACTACAGCTCCGTCACCGGGCGGCCGATGCCGGGCAGCGATGCGCTCTGGTTGAATCGGGAGACGGAAAACCTCATCAATGGGGACGGACAGAACTGGCGACAAATCCGCAATCGGGTGATCGCGGTGTACGGCGGCTGGATCCTGTTCGGACTCATCGTCGTCATGCTCCATTTCTACGCAATCCGGGGCAGGGTCAATCTCGAGGACGGCGCATCCGGCGTGAAGGTCTTGCGCTGGACGGCGTGGGAGCGGTTCGTGCACTGGGTGACCGCGGTGTCCTTCCTCGTCCTCGCGGTGACCGGCTTGAGCCTGCTCTTCGGGAGGTCGATCCTGATCCCGCTGATGGGTCCCGAGGGGTTCTCGGTCTGGGCCGCTATAGCGATGGGTCTGCATGAATTCGTCGGGCCCTGGATCTTCACCCCCGGCGTGGCGCTGATGATCGCGATGTGGCTGATCAACAACCTGCCCGAGAAGGGCGACATCGAATGGTGGATCAAGGGCGGCGGGATCATCGGCAAGAGCCATCCGAGCAGCGGTCGGCTCAACTCCGGTGAAAAGCTCTGGTTCTGGTTCATCGCGACGTTCGGGGTGGCCTGCATCGTGACCGGCGTCATTCTCGCGTTCCCCGTCGAGTGGGCGCAGACCCGGAGCACGATGCAGCTCTCCAACGTGATTCACGGCGCCAGCGCGCTGCTGTGGATCGCCTTCTGGATGGGCCATGCGTACATCGGCACCATCGGCTCCGAGGGCTCGCTGGAGGCGATGACCACCGGCTATGTCGACGTCAACTGGGCGAAGCAGCACCATGACCGCTGGTACGAAGAGATCGCGGACAGTGCCGAGCACGTGACGGTTCAGCAGCCTGCCGGTGGTGCCACCGGGGAGCCGACGACCGCCAAGGCCTGACGCCCGCTCTGCCGGCGGCGAGATTGTCCTGACGCCCCGCCTCGAACGAGGCGGGGCGTTTCACGAGGCGCGATGTCATACATCAGAACGAAGGGGAGGCATCATGAGGAAGTATGGTGTATTGAAGGTATTGGCGGCCGCGGCCGCCGTCATGCTCGGTGCGGAAGGGGCCAGTGCGGAGAAGGTGCTCAAGCTGGGCACGGTGGGACGCCCGGGCATGCCGATTGGTGACGCGATCGAGCAAGCCTTGATGCCGAAGGCGGCCGAGGTATCCGGCGGCAAGATCACTATTGAACCGCATTACCGCGGCTCGTTGTGTGGTGAGCAGAAATGTGGTGAGCAGGCCAACCAGGGGCTGTTGCAACTCTGGACGAGTTCGACGGCGAACTTCGGCAACTTCGGCACGGCACTGTCGATTTTCGATCTGCCATACCTGTTCAAGAGCCTCGACGCGGCTGACCGGATTGCCGAGGGCTAGCTCTCTGATGCGCAGTGCAAGGTTGCCGCCGAAACAACCGGGCATATCTGCTTCGTGGTGTATGCCAGTGGCGGATTCCGGCATCTGGGCAACGCAGAACGCCCGATACATGTGCCGGACGACATGAAGGGCGTCAAGATCCGCGTTACCAAGAGTCCCATCGAATACACCCTGATCAAGACCTGGGGTGCGGTGCCGGTACCGTACGACTGGACCCAGCTCTACCAGGGATTGCAGACCGGGGTCGTCTCTGGGCAGTACGTCTCCATTCCGTGGCAGCACCTGTCCAAGCTGCATGAGGTGGCGAAGTACTACACCAAAATCGGCGGCGCCTGGTCCGGCAACCAGATTTCGATGGATCTGGCACAATACGAGCAGTTGAGTGCGGACGAGAAGGAGTGGGTCCGGACCGCCGCCGCGGAGTTCGGGAGCAGCGTACGCAGGCTCGACCAGCAATGGGTGCAGGAAGGCATCGACGCCATCAGGAAAGACATCAAGGAATGGTACGTCCCGAGCGACGCCGAAATGGAGCTTTGGCGCGCAGGCGCCGTGGGAGCGTGGAAGAACGCCAAAGGCACCTATGATCCCGAGCTCGCGGAACGTGCCCTGGCCGAGCAGGGTCTCGACGACTTCATCGCTACGCTCAAGCAGGCAGGCGCGCTGTAAGCTCGAGCCGCCCGGCGGTTCCATCTGAAGCAGTTCCAGACACGCCCGTGCGGCACCCCCCTCCCGGAGTGCCGCACGGGTATCACCTCCGGACACACTTTCCTGGGTCGGGCCAGAGTGACGCCATGATCACGATGGTGGCCGTGGATGGTCTGAGCAAGCGATTCGGACACCTTCTCGCAGTCGACGATATTTCCCTGACCGTAGCCCGAGGCGAAATCCTCGGATTTCTCGGACCGAACGGCTCCGGGAAGTCGACCACGATGAAGATGATCACCGGCTTTCTCAAGCCGAGTGCCGGCAGTGCGGAAATATGCGGCATCAGCGTATTGACCCACCCCATTGATGCGCAACGTCGTCTCGGGTATCTCCCCGAAGGCGCACCAGTCTGGGCCGACATCACGACGCGCGCCTACCTGAGATTCATCGCCGATGCTCGCCGGCTGTACGGGGCGGCGGGGCAGCACGCGATCAGCCATGCCGTCGAGCGGACCAACATCGCCCATGTCCTGCATCAACCTGTCGAGACACTGTCCAAGGGCTATAAACGGCGCGTCGGACTGGCCCAGGCGCTGCTGCACAATCCGGACGTACTGATTCTCGACGAGCCGACCGACGGCCTCGACCCCAACCAGAAGCATGAGGTTCGGGCCTTGATTCGCGAGATGTCGCGGGACAAGGCAATCATCATCTCCACCCATATCCTCGAAGAGGTCGAAACCGTCTGCAGTCGCGCACTGATCATCGCCGACGGGCGCATCGTCGCCGACGGAACGCATCAGGAGTTCGAGCAACGATCCCGATACTGCAATGCGGTGTCGCTCACGCTCTCGCCCGGGGGAAGGGACGTCGTGCGGGCAGAGCTCGAAGCGCTGCCGGGGGTCGCCGAGGTGGAAGTCGCCGACTCCGGCGGCGACAGCGAGGAGCTGATCGCCCTGGCGGACGACGGTCGCGACATTCTGTCCGCCATCGCTCCGATGGCTCGCCAACGCGGATGGCCGATCGAACAGCTCCGACTCGAGCGAGGACATCTGGACGAAGTGTTCCGCAGCGTCACTACCGGCAACATCGAGGTGAACGCAGCGCCAGCGCAGGCGCCATCGCGCGAGGCCCCCGAGGCGGCACGGGGCTCGACGCTGTTGCGTGACGTGTGGACCATCTGCAAGCGCGAGCTGATCGGCTATTTCTCGACGCCGATTGCGTATGTGTTCATCGTCATCTTTCTTGCCGCAATGGGCGCTTTCACGTTCTTTCCCGGCGGCTTCTTCGTCCAGGGCCAGGCAGCCCTTGAAGGGTTCTTCCAGTTCCATCCCTGGCTCTACCTGTTCCTCATGCCTGCCATTGCCATGCGGCTCTGGGCGGAAGAGCGCAAGAGCGGCTCCATCGAGCTGCTGCTCACGCTCCCGGTGACGACGTTGAGCGCCGTACTGGGGAAATTCGTTGCCGCGTGGGTGGTTGCGGGGTTCGGTCTGCTGCTCACGGCAACCATCTGGATCACCGTCAACTACCTCGGGTCGCCGGATAATGGAGTCATCGCATCCGGCTATCTCGGGAGTTTTTTCATGGCCGGCGGCTATCTCGCGATCGGTGCGTTCGTCTCTGCAACGACCAGGAACCAGGTCATCGCATTCATCGTTGCGGCCGCGCTGTGCTTTCTTTTCACTGCAAGCGGGCTGGGTGTGGTGCTTGAGTTCTTCAGTGGCTGGGCACCGCGCCCGGTACTGGATACGGTCGCGAATTTCAGCTTTCTCGAACACTTTCGGGGTATTGCTCGTGGAGTCGTCGATTTGCGTGACGTAGTGTTTTTCGTCTCCACGATCGTGTTCTTCCTGTTTGCCAACGTCGTTGCCGTCGAGCACGGGAAGAATGCCTGAGCGCGAGACGGCCCGTACCCCGCCCGCCCGCGACATTGGCCGGCGCACGACCGCGCCAGCGGTCGCCACCCGCATGGGTCCGGTTTCACTCCCCGGTTTTTTGCTTGCAGCCATCTTGTACGTCACCGTCAACACGCTGTTCAACGCATCGGCACCTGCCGCTCGGCTGGATGTGACCCAGGACGGCCTGTACACGCTGTCGAAGGGCACCCACGCGACGCTGGCCAGGATCGACGAGCCGGTGGATCTCCATTTCTTCTTCTCCGAACGACTCGGGCGGGAAGTGCCGTTCTATGCGTCTTACGGGCGCCGGGTGCGAGAGCTTCTGGTCGAAATCGCGGCTGCCTCCGGCGGCAAGATCATCCTGCACGAGCATCATCCGGAACCGTTCACCGATGACGAGGATCGGGCCGTGTCACTCGGCGTACAAGGTATTCCCGTCGATCAGGGCGGCGAGCTCGCATACTTCGGGTTGGCGGGAATCAACTCGGTCGACGACACCGAACTCATTCCCTTCTTCCAGCCTGAACGTGAAAGGCTCCTCGAATACGATCTCGCGCAGATGGTTCACGCACTGTCGAATCCCGAGCCCGCCGTGGTCGGCGTCATGAGCTCGTTGCCGATCATGGGCGACATGCGCGCCCGGATGCAGGGCGGGGTGCTCGTGCCATGGGCGATCGCCAGACGACTGGACGCCAACTTCGACGTCATCAGTCTCCCCGAGTCCATCGACACCCTGCCGGCGACGATCAGTGTGATGATGGTCGTTCATCCGCGCGCCATGAGCGAACGTGCGGTGTACGAGCTGGAGCAGTTCCTGTTTCGAGGCGGACGGGCAATGCTGTTCGTCGATCCCAAGGCCGAGTCGGAGGTATCGCCTGGCCCGGGCAGCCCCTCGACGTCGGTCAACGGCATTCGACCGCTGTTCGAGAAATGGGGAATCCAGGTACCGGAAGGCCGGTTGGTCGGCGACCGATCGATGGCGCTGCGTATCAATGCCGGGTCGGCGGCGCGTCCTGTTCCCGCCGACTATCTGGTGTGGCTCGGCGCCTCGGGTAACAACATGGCGCAAGACGATCCGGTGACCAGCCAGCTACCTGCGCTCAATCTCGCCAGCACCGGCTTCATCATGCGCAAGGATGATTCACCTCTCGCCATGGAGCCGTTGATCTCCTCGAGCCGGAATTCAAGTCCGGTGGACGTTGAAGAGGTGCGCGGATCGAGGCCCGACATCCTCGGCCTGCTGGACAAGTTCGAACCGGATGGCAGCGTATACGTCATGGCCGCACGACTGACCGGCGAGCTCACTACGGCATTTGCGAACGGCCCGCCGCCGCGAACGGTCGAGAAGACATCGGAAGAGCTCGCAAGGGATCCCGACCCGTCGCAATTGATGAAATCCGACGGACCCGTCAACATTATTCTTGTCGCGGATTCGGATCTGCTCGAAGACAGATTCTGGCTTCGAAAACAGCAATTCTTTGGCCGCGAGATCGAAGAGCCGATCGCGGGCAACGCCGATTTCGTCATCAATGCACTCGGCAACCTCGCCGGCAGCGATGAATTGCTGGGACTTCGATCACGTGGTGTTTCACAGCGTCCCTTCGACAAGGTCGAGGAGCTTCAGCGACAGGCGGAGCGCCGTTTTCTCGGCAAGGAGCGTGAGTTGCAGGACAAGCTCGAGGAAACACGAGGCAGAATCGCCGAGCTGGAGGGAGTGCGAACCGTCAAGGATGCCGCTACCGGTGAATTGACGGTGAAGGTTTCGTTGACGAGCGAGCAGCGCATTGAAATTGAAGCGCTACGGCGCGAGATGCTCTCCATCCGCAAGCAACTCCGCGCCGTGCAGCGCGGTTTGCGGGAAGACGTGGAAAGACTCGAATCGTGGTTGCAGTTCGTCAACATCGGCCTCGTTCCGATGATCGTCTCGGGGGTCGCCATCGCGCTCGGTACGGTGCGCATCGTACGCCGCCGCCATTACACCGGTATCCGGGAAGGAGCGGTGGCTTGAGATGCCAAGTCCCGGTCTGCTCATCCTCGCCGTCGTCACCGCGGGCGCGGTTGTTGCGTGCTCGCTCGTTGTCAACGAGAGATATCGGAAGGTCGCGCCGGAGCAACAGGAAGACAGGCTGGTGTTTCCCGCGCTTCAGCGTCAGGTGGACGCCATCGCCGACATTGAAGTGGTCCGGCCCGGCGGCCGATTCGTCCTCTCGCGACGTGAAGGCGGATGGGCCAACATGGGAATCGGAGGCTACCCGGCGAGGTCGCCGCGCGTGGATGAAGTTGTCGGCGCCATGGCCGGCCTCGAATACGCCGAACCCAGGACGGGCCGTAGCAGGCTGTATCGCAAGCTCGACGTCGACGACGTCACCGCCGGCGGCAAGTCGACGCGTCTCACGCTCAAGGATGCCGCTGGCGCCGTGCTTGCGGACATCATCGTCGGCAAGCCGAAGAATGACGTCGCCGGCACGGATCGCCAAGGCGTGTACATGCGTCTCCCGGGCGATGAACGCGCCTGGCTGGTCGAAGGTTCGCTCGACGTTCGCCATGACGCGGCCGAATGGTCGGATCGCATGGTGGTCGATATCGATGCCCGCTCGCTGACGGCGCTGACCGTCAGACATGTGGATGGCGAGATCGTGGCGCTGCATCGCGATCGACCTCAAGACCTGAAGCTGACGTTGAAGAACTTGCCCCCCGGCGCCAGGGTCGAACACCAGCATCAGATCGACTACATGGCAGGACTGCTGCAGGAGGTCAGGTTCAATGACGCGAAGCGCGCCAGTGCAACGGATGTCGAGGCAGTCCCCGCCTTCGAGGCGACGGGACAATCGAAGAATCACCTGGCCGTGACGCTACGTGCAGGCCAACCTGAAGAAGACGGTTCGGTATGGGCCAGGATCGACGCGCAGGTAACAGACGACGCGCAGGCATCGAATCGGGCAAGACGGGAAGTCGCCAGGATAAAGTCCAGCTTCAGCGAGTGGAACGTCAAGCTTCCTCGCCAAGTCACGGACAGGCTCAAGATTCGGCTCAGCGACATCATCAAGACCGATACAACGAGTCGGTGAGATCGAACAGCAATTCCCGCTAACACGGAAAGCATCCGTGAAATCGCTGCGATTCGACGCTCGAACTACCGGAGTATCCCCGAAATCAAGCTGGGGAACCGTACTTCGGGGGGGTTAGCGGGAATTGCTGGAGGTCGAGCTCCCGATTGGATGGAGCAATCGGATTCCGCTAACATGGCTGCCGTACCCGCAACCATTTTTCGATGAAGCAGGTTGAACGGCGACATGCGCGCGCGGGAGCAAGACAGGACGGACGTCACGCGGGGTCGAGTCTAACGCTGTCAGCCGCATCGCCCGGGGCTGAACCGGGATCCGATCCAACCGATGCAGGCTGCAAAGGCTCAGGCGGCAATGGAAAGCATCCTCCTGCTCACCTTTCTCGTCGTCCTCGTCCTTCTGGGCGCCCCGGTCGGCTTCACGTTGATCCTTCTGCCCACCGTATACATCCTGATCACGGACGCGGCGCCCCTCATCCTCATTCCGGGGCAGATGTTCAGCGCCATCGATTTCGTGCCGCTGACCGCGATTCCGTTCTTCATGCTGACCGGCGAGCTCATGACCAGCGCGACGATCACCGATCGGCTCGTCGAGCTCAGTCAACGGATCATCGGCCGGATGCGCGGAAGCATGGCGCAGGCGAATGTGCTCGTGAGCATGTTCTTCGCCGGCATGAACGGCTCGGTGGTGGCCGATACGGCGACCGTCGGATCCCTGATGATCCCGGCCATGAAGCGCGCCGGCTATCCTGCCGCGTTCTCCGCCGGCATCACCGCCGTCAGCGCGACCATCGGCGGAATCATCCCGCCGAGCATCGCGATGATCATACTCGCCAATGCCGGCGGCATCTCCGTCGGCGCCCTGTTTGCCGGCGGAATCATCCCGGGGATCATGATTGGCGGACTGCTGATGATGGTCAACTACTTCATTGCGCGAAAGAACAACTTCGAACGCAGCGAAGAACCGTTCAGTTGGGGAGCGATCGGTCACGCGGGCTTGAGGGCATCGTTCGCGCTGCTCATACCGATCGTGCTGGTCGGCTCGGTGGTCGGAGGAATTGCCGGTGTGGTCGAAGCAGGTGCGTTGACCGCCACGATCGCTCTTTTCGTCGGCCTGTTCATCTATCGTGCGATCACCTGGACCAACTGCAAGGGTGCATTCATTCGCGCGTTCCGGAACAGTGCCACCGTGTTCATCATCATCGCCGCCGCCGGACCGTTCAGCTGGCTGCTGACGTCGCTTGGCGCGATCAAGGATCTCGAGGAATGGTTGCTGGGCTTCACGCACAACCCGATCCTGTTCGCCCTGGTGCTCGTCACCTTCATCTACATTCTCGGCATGATCATGGATTCGGCCGCGAACATCATCGTCGTCGGTCCGGTCTTGATCGAGGTCATGGTCAAGGCGGGTTATCCGGACGTGCAGGCCGCGCTCATCTGTGTCGTCGGATTCCTCATTGGAACCGTGACGCCGCCGCTCGGTGTCGGCTACTTCACTGGTGCGGCGATCGCGAAGGCAAGCCTCGAAAGCGTCGCATTGGCGATGCTGCCGTATCTCGTCGCGCTGTTCCTGATGCTGCTCATGCTGGTCCTGATCCCCGACTTCACGATGTGGCTGCCCGCCCTCATGGGCTTCGTAAGCTAGAACAGGGACGAGAATCCGGTGATCAGGTTCTGCATGGAATTCGATCTGCGGATACGCAAGCTCCTCGCCGCGTTCTGCATGCTCATGCTGTTCATGATGGTGTTGTTCACGGTCTATACGGTCATCATGCGTTACGTGTTCGAAAACCCGCCGGTGTGGGGCGACCTGCTGACGGTGCTGAGCAATATCTGGCTCGTATTCATCGCACTGGTGCTCACGGTGCGGGAGAAGGAGCATATCGCGCTGAACCTCATCTACTCGCGCCTGCCGCCCGCTTTCGGATTCGCCATCCAGCAGCTTTGGACGGCGGTCATTTGCGCGCTCGGTTTCGTCATCTGCGTTTACGGCTGGGAAGCCGCATCGAAGATGGGCGGCAAATACTGGGAGATGTGGCATTTCGCGTGGGAGAACGGCGGGTTCGTGTTCAAACCCAACTACATGCCGAAGAAGTACGCGATGATGATCCTTCCGATTGCCGGGGGCCTGATCAGTCTGGGTGCGTTCGTCGCCGTCATCGAGGATGTCGTGCGCTTCAAACGCGGTACGTTCGAAGTCGCGGGCGGTATCGGCGCGGGGGGCGGACAGGGAGCCGCGTCGCCGAGGAGAGAGCCTGGATGAGAACGTGCGGCACGTTGAGCGCCGAGAGCGAACCACGGATATCGACATGACGGCGCCCAGGCCCTTCCGCATTGAAGTCCCCGACGAGGTCCTTGAACGCATCCGCGCCAGGGTGGCCGGCTATATCTGGCACGAGATGCCGGACGACGGAGGTTGGGCCTACGGCACCAACCTCGACTACATGAAGGAGCTCTGCGCCTGTTGGCTGGAGGAGTTCGACTGGCGAAAGGAGGAGGAGAAGCTCAACCGGCTCCCGCAGTTCACTGCACAGGTCGAAGGCATCGACATCCATTTCGTCCACGAAAAGGGCAGCGGCCCAGCGCCCTTGCCGCTTATCATCAGCCACGGATGGCCCGGATCTGTGGCCGAATTCACCGAGATCATCGAACCCCTCGCCCATCCCGAGCGCTTCGGCGGCAGCGAGGAGGACGCCTTCGACGTGATCGCCCCCTCGCTGCCGGGCTTCGGATTCTCGGGCCGGCCGGCACGTCCGATCAGGCCGCGCAGGATGGCGGGCCTGTTCGCCGAACTGATGACCGGCGTGCTGGGGTATGACGGCTATCTGGCCCAGGGCGGCGACTGGGGCGGCGCCATCTCCACCTGGCTCGGTTACGAGCACGTCCCGGCCTGCCGGGCCATCCACGTCAACATCATGACGATGCGCCACGTCGATGGGCCGCGGGGCGTGGAGGAGGAAGCCTGGGCCGCTCGGTTCGAGAAGGAACAGGAACTCGAGAACGGCTACCGCACTCAGCAGGCGACCAGGCCGCAGACCCTGAGCTACGCCATGATGGACAGCCCGGTGGGCGTCGCCGCCTGGATCGTCGAGAAGTTCAACTCCTGGTCGGATACCGAGGGCGACGACGTCGAGAGCGTCTACACCAAGGACGAGCTGCTGACCAACGTCATGATCTATCTGGTCACCGGAACGTTCAACACCGCGAGCTGGATCTACTATGGCCGGCGTGAGGAGGGCGGGCGGGTGCTGTCTCCCGAGAGAAGGCGCGTCGAGGTGCCGACCGGATGTGCGCTCTTTCCGGCGGAGCTGCTGGCATGGCCGCCGCGCAGCTACGTCGAGCGGGTCTACAACGTGACTCGGTGGACGGAGATGCCCCGCGGTGGGCATTTCGCGGCCATGGAGCAGCCCGACCTCCTGATCGAGGACATCCGCGCCTTCGCCCGTACGGTGCGGTGATGCGGCAGACGATCTGTTTCGAGGGCTGGTGTACACGGACCAGTTGGCTGGCTGCACCACATGCCGCGTTGACAGCGCTCTCCCGGCTCGTGTTCCCTGCGTGATCGTGAGCGGCACCGTTCATATCGCGATATTGCTGGCGGCGGCGGGGCTGGCCACGGGGTTGCCGGCCGTTGCGGCCGCTGGCGTGGATGAAGCGTTCGGCGCGGCTCTCGAACGTCGCGACGTCGCGGGTGCCGTCGCGTTGCTCGACAAGGGCGCGGATCCGAATACCCGGCTGATCCATGGCAAAACCGTCCTCATGGCGGCAGCGAAGGCGGGCGCCCGGGATCTCGCGAGCCGGCTCCTCGAGCGCGGGGCGGACGTCAACGCCCGCAACGACAACGGCGGGACAGCCCTGATGTACGCAGCGATTCCCGGCCATGTGGAGACGATCACGCTGCTCATCGATCACGGTGCGGACATCAACGCGCTTGGACATTTCAACTGGACGGCCCTGATGGTGGCGGCATCGAAGGGTCATGGGGAGAGCGTGCGCCTGCTTCTCGAGCGCGGTGCCGATCCCGACATCCAGCCGGAATGCGGAGTCCGTTCGTGAACTCGCCTGACGTTCCGAATGAGCGTTGATCGGCAAGAGGACCGAGGACCTGCCTCCCATGAAATATCGACAAGCTGCGGTCATCGGGGCCGGAACAATGGGTTCGGGCATCGCGGGCCATCTGGCCAACGGTGTCGACGTCGTTGGGCCATGGCCACCGGCCCCTCAAGCGCGCCCCCGGGGCGGTGCGCGTCGCCGACTTCAAGGCGCTCGAGTTGCCGGTGCTCTCCAACCGCGCGGCGGGTCTGTGGGAGCTCGGCGATGATGTCGCCTGCCTCGAATTCCACACCAAGGCGAACGCGCTCAGTCCCGAGTCGATGACGGTGGCGCGTAATGACGCCCCGATGCCCGGTTCTTCGAGCCGCGTGCACGGGTCGAGCTGGTCCATCGCCCACAGGCCGACGTGCTCCACGCCGACCGAACGGGGGCGAATCAGTTCCTAGGGAGTCGACGTCGACGGGTTGGAAGTCGTGCCTTTGGCTCGTCGGCGAGGATGCAGCGCCGATACGCTCACCGGCGAGCAATCGCCAAGCTCTCGACCCCAAGGGCCACCGCCACCCGTTCGATAGCCCGCGTCTGGGCGACGAGCGCCGCACCCTGCGCCGTCCGGCGACCACGCGGCCACCATCTCTTCGAGATCCGCGCTGATCAGGGAGTCTTCGTGCGCCGCGTGCACGATGTCCACGTAGGTCTGCGTGATCGACCCCGGCGCGGCAACCCTTCCATGACGTGAGCCCGCCTTCGAGCGGGACACTCGCCACCGGGCGGGGCCGGATCCCGCATCACAACGAGCCCGAATCCGACATCGAAGGGGACCTGAGCCGCTTCCGGACGATGCGCACATTGCCGCAGCATCGCTTCCTCGAGACCCGGGCAGGGGGATGGCGTGGTGAGGGACGGGCAAGTCCTGGCGACCGGTGCGTTGGCCGATATGCACCGCGCTTTCGGGCAATCGGCTCCGGGGCCGGAGCGCGCCGATCGGACGGTCGAGGATTCCGTACCGTCCGAGGCGATCCGCCGGGCGACTCGTTCCCATGCCGGGGGCCGCCGTCTCCCGTGCAAGGATCGCGAATGCGTCATATCCCGTTCACGGGCAGGTGCTCGAGCTCCCAGGTTTCCGGATTCGTTTCCGAACCGGGACATCATGGCGCGGTCACGACGCCGACCGGCGTGGATTCCCGCTTGCGCGGGAATCCATCGTCTCGAGTACCTGTCGGTGACGTCCGTTCACGAACATGGCAGGTAACCCGGTGGCGAGATGCTCCAATCCCCTGGCCTCATGCCGGAGCGACGGCCGGCGCGGACAGCGCGGCGCCGTCCTCCTGACGGCGCTGGCGGTGACGCTTCTCACCGGCACGAGCGCCCTGCTCGCACGCCTGGAGAGCACCGCGGCGCCGCGGGTGCGCGAAGCCGCAGCCACCACGCGCGCTCTTGCGCAGGCCAGGCAGGCACTCATCGGCTGGTCGGTCGGAGCCGGCCTTGCCGGCAGCGGGGTGGAACATGCCCCCGGGGTCCTGCCCTTCCCGGATCGAAACACGGACAAGAACGGCTACGACGGGAAGGCCGACTGCGTGACCAGCGGGTTGTCCGACCGCCACCTGATCGGCCGGCTCGCATGGGCCGGCGACGCCTCCCCCTGCCCGGCGAGGGCGCTGGGCGTCGATCTCCGTGACGGTTCCGGCGAGCCACTCTGGTACGCGGTCTCCCGCAATCTGGTCAGCCATCGCGGGGGCAGCGCGCCCGATCCGCCGATCAATCCCGGCCTCCTCGATGGTCCTCCAGCCTACCCCTGGCTCAGGCTGATCGATGCGAACGGCGGCGTGGTGCGTGGAAGCGACGGCGAGCCACTGGAGATCGCCGCGGTGATCATCGCTCCAGGGCCGCCGCTGGCGGACCAGACGCGTACCGGGGCCGCGCCGGGCGCCGTCCAGTACCTCGACAACGCCACCGTGGACGGCGTGACCTACGACAACGCCGACTCCGACGGATGCCAGGATGCGGTGG
This sequence comes from uncultured Gammaproteobacteria bacterium, assembly GCA_958295465.1. GTDB lineage: Bacteria > Pseudomonadota > Gammaproteobacteria > HK1 > HK1 > HK1. The sequence continues at coordinate 2,002,401 of OY282353.1, read as the reverse complement.
CCGGCGCGAGCGCCCACACGGACTGCCTCGGCCTCTCCGGCGAGGAATTCATCCTGTACCCGGACTCCCGGGATACCGGGACCGGTACGGACTCGTTCAACGACCGTATCGCCTACGTCACTGCCGAAGAGCTGCTGCGCGCGGCAGAGGCGCGTGCCCTCGGCGCGATGGCGGTGGTGCTGGAGCGTTATCGGACCAGCCACGCCGCGTATCCGTGGATGGCGCCGTACACCACGGACCCGGACGCGGATCCGAGGGCCGAGGTGCTGTACCACGCGAACGCGGACGGGGCCGGAAACACGCGGCGCGGAATGTTGCCGATCCACGCGGTTCCCGGCCAGCTCTACGACACCGGCTACATCTTGCTCTGGACGATCGACTCCGGGGCGGTGATCGCCACGACCGACCCGTCTTCGATCGGATCGACACCGGCGCCGTCCGATGCGGAGCTCCATGCGCTCGCTTCCGCCATACCCCAGACCACGACCGGGCCGGTTCGATGCGCCTGGAACGGGGACGACGGCGTGCAATGTGCCGGCGAGCCATACCGCTACGCTCCGGGCATCCGTTTCACCTGGAACGGCTCGATCCTTCAGGAGCGCGAGGTCGAGGTCGAGCACAACGAGACAATGTGGTCATATCCCGCGGGCTCGGGTTCGGTCGGTGCCGACCCGACCGCCTCCTCGCCGCGCACCCGCACCGTGACCGTGAGGACGAACCTGCCCGCATCCTTCAAGGTGTCGGTACGGGGGCGCAACTACGCGCTCGCCTGCGCCGATCCCGCCTGCGCCACCATCGGGGCGTCCGTCGAGCGCACCCTCACCGTGGACACCGGCACCCTCGCGACGTTCACGTTCACCGGTCTGGAGTACGACTTGAGCGCGGCCCGGGACGGCATCCCACGATGGTTCGTGGAGAACGGGTGGTACCGGTACGTCTACGCGGCGGTATCGGGCGAGGAGACCGGCGCCGGCGGCCCGCCCTCGGCCGGGTGTATCGGATCGGGTTCGAACTGCATGATCCTCAATGCTTCCGGAGTGTCGCGAGCCGACGTGCCGGCGTTCCTGATCGGTTCCGGCCCGCCCCTCCCGGGACAGGCCCGGGCTGGATGCGGGCCCGCATGTCTCGGGGAGTACTTCGAGCTGCCCGACAATGCGGCCGGCGGCGATTCGACGACTCGGGCGGCGCTTGCCGCGGACTTCAACGATCAGGTCCGGGTGGTCGGCCCGCCGGGGACGAGCCCCTGAGGGTGAGGAGCCTGTCGATGGCGGCCGAGGCGACGGGAGGGCGGCCTGCACGACACGGCAATCGTGGAGGGAGTGTCTTCGTCGCCGCCCGCCACCTCCGGACAGTCGTCAACCGGTCCCGGAACAGGAAGAACGTCGATCCGACGGCGTGCGGGGAACGGCCGGGGGACAGCCTGCTTGCCGCCGCAAGGGCCGGGCGGCGCGCGGCGCCCGAACGGACTGCCCGCGGCGGACGCGACGCGGACCCGGTCCGGCCCGTGCCGGTCCGCGGTCCGCATTTACCCGCGCCTCTCGACGTGCCCGCCTCGGCGCCCGCCGAGAGATGCAAGACGGTCGGCCAGCTCCGGCGTCACGAGGGGTTCACCCTCGTCGAGCTTGCGATCGTCATCGCCATCGTGGGCTTTCTGCTCGGAGCGTTCCTTGCGCCTCTTCGGGCCCAGATCGATGCGGCCAGGATCCGGGAGACCGAGCGGATGCTCGGCGAGATCCGCGACGCGCTGATCGGGCATGCGATCACCCGGGGCGCCCTGCCGTGCCCCGACGTCGTCTCCGACGGGATAGACGGTGCGGCGCCCGCGACGTGTGCCGGAACGGCCCTGGCGGGGGTCCTGCCGTTCCAGGCGCTCGGTGTCCCGCGCGCGGATGCGTGGGGACGCTACTTCGAATATCGCGTCACGGAGGAGTTCACGAACCGAGCCCTGACCGGCCAGCCCCCGGCCGCCGGCCGGCTCGACCTGACCGACACCGGGGACGTCACCGTACTGACCCGGGGCGACGATCCGGCTACCGGCGGGACCACCGAAATCAAGCATCAGAGCCCCGCGGCGGCGCTCGTGCGCACCGCGCCGGTGGTGGTGCTCTCGGCCGGACCCAACGGGCTCGGCGGCATCGGCGCTGCGACCGGGGCGGTGCTCGCATCGCCGGGCGGCGGGGCCGCCGACGAGATCGAGAATGCCGACGACGATGCGACGTTCGTCAGCCGTATTCATTCACGCGGCGCGGCAGGATGCGACGATGCCGACGAGACGTCCGTGCCACCGCCCCCGTCGTGCGAGTTCGACGACGTCGTGACGTGGATCTCCACCCCGGTGCTGATGGCGCGGCTGGTCGAGGCGCGGGTGCTTCCATGAGCGCGTCTCCGCGCCGCTGCCCGAGAACGCGGCGAGGCAACTCGCGCGCGTGTCCACCATGAGGAAATCGATGCGATGACCGCAGTCCTCACCATCGCCCGGTTCACCGCGCTCGAAGCGGCGCGGGGCCGGCTGGCGTGGCTCGTCGCCGGATTCACGATCGGGGGATGCGTGCTCGCGATGTTCGCCGGGGAGATCGCGATCACCGAGACACGGGAGGTCCGCGGCGGGCTTCTCGGCGCCTGGCTGCGCTCGTGCGCGGTCTTCATCATCAGTGCATTCGTGACCGCGAGCGCAGTGCGTGAATTCCACGACAAGGGGCTCGACCTGATACTGTCGATGCCCGTGCGGCGCGAGACGTACTACGCCGGCAAGCTCGCGGGCTTCGCGGGCGTCTCGGTGCTTTCGGCGACCGTCTGCGCGCTGGCCCTGGTGTGGTTCGCGCCGCCGGGACAGGTCGCGCTCTGGACGGCATCCCTCGGACTGGAACTTCTCATCGTCACCGCGATGAGCCTGCTGTGCGTGCTCACCTTCTCCCAGGTCACCTGGGCGTTGAGCACGGTCATCGGGTTCTACGTGCTTTCGCGGGCGATGGCGGCGGTGCAGCTCATGGCCCACGAGCCGCTGGCCGATCCCGCATCCGCGGCTCAGCCGCTCATCCGTGCGTTCGTCGATGCGCTCGCCTTCGTGCTGCCGGATCTCGACCGGTTTACCGAATCGGAGTGGCTGATCCACGGCACCGGCACGATCGCCGACCTCGGCTTCGCGGCGATACAGACGATCATCTACGTGACCCTCCTCTGCGCCGCGGCGTTGTTCGACCTCTACCGCAAGGCGCTGTGAGAACGTGCGCGCCGGTGGGCGGGGGAAGGATGCGGTCTCGCGAGCGGCCTGTCTCCGCGGTGCCGGCAGCGGTGCGGCTGATGCTGGCGGCGGCGCTCGCGCTCCAGATCGGATGGCATGCGTGGTGGCCGGACCTCCGGGCGGAGGCGCGGCTCCTGGCCCCCGCCCCGGGCGTCTCGACCCTGCGCATCGCTGCCCTCGGCGACGAGGCGGCGCTCGCGAAGCTGCTCATGCTCCGACTCCAGGCGTACGACCACCAGCCCGGGATCAGCATCCCGTTCATGGACCTGGACTACGATCGGGTGGCGGGGTGGCTCGATGCGATCATCGATCTGGACCCCCGGGCAGATGCTCCGTTGCTCGCGGCGGCAAGACTGTACGGCTCGGTGCCGGACCCCGGGCGGCAGCGCACGATGTTCGAGCTCGTCCACCGGCGGTTCCTCGAGGATCCCGGCCGGCGCTGGCCGTGGCTTGCGCATGCCGCGGTGATCGCGAAGCACCGGCTCGCGGATCCGGCGCTCGCCTTGCGATACGCACGCGCGGTGACCGAGCATGCGACCGGTCCGAGCGTGCCGGCCTGGGTCCGCGACATGAGCGCGCTCATCGCGGCGGAAACGGGTGAGCTCGAAACCGCCCGGGTCATCATCGGCGGTCTGCTCCACAGTGGAAGGGTCAGGGACCCGCGCGAGATCCGTTTCCTCGGCGCGCGGCTCGCGGAGATCGAGGCGCGGCCGGCGGGGCGGAGCGCCCGGCTCGGGACCGGGAGGGAGCACCGAGCGGGGGATTAGAAGGCCCAAGCGCCAACGTGCCTGGAATGCGTTGGCCAGGAATGCACAGCCGGTCTTGCCGATTCCTCGAATCCATCCACCACGGCCGTGCGGATTGGGTGAATGTCGGCGGGACCACACGGCATGGGCCGCCGGTGCGGATGGAAGGTGAGCACGGAGCGCCGGGACACCGCGAACGCTCCGAAGGATGACGGCTCGAAGCCTCCGGGCCGACACACGGCGGCCCGCGAGTCCACTCCCGTGCCGGTGTCGGGGGGATACCATCACTGGCACTCCACGACCTGCCGCTCGTCGCCGGAGCGGCAGGCCGGCAACCCTCGTAACGAAACCCGGGAGGCTCCATCCATGCCACGCGGACAACGCGGCTTCACCTTGGTCGAGATCGCAATCGTGCTGGTGATGATCGGCCTGCTGCTCGGCGGGATCCTCAAGGGCCGGGAGCTCATCAACGGCGCCCGGGTCCGCAACCTCGCGGACATGAACGCGGGGATCCAGGCCGCCTACTACGGCTTCATCGACCGCTACCGGCAAGTCCCCGGCGACATGCCGGCCGCGGCCGCCTCCTCGGCCATCGGCGATGCCGCCATCACCGCGGGCGGCAACGCGAACGGGCAGGTCGACGCCGGCAACTGGCGTGAGGCATCGGCGCTGTGGATGCATCTGACGCGGGCCCGGCTTCTCCAGGGCAGCTACGACGGCGGAGCCAGGAGCGCGAGGCGGTATCGTGTCGTTACCGTGGCGCCGCAGAATGCCTTCAACGGCTACATGCTGCTCGGCCAGACCCGCGACTACTCGACGGCAGGCGGCGCCCCCAACGCGACCCAACCGGTCCGGCTCGGCCTCGTCCTCGGCGACAACATTCCGGTCGACATCGCCCGCGAACTCGACCTCAAGATCGACGATCAGCGCCCTCTCACCGGGGCGCTGCGTTTCACCGGAACGACCACGTTCTCACACTCGGGGGTGAGCGAGGCGACGACGTTGTGCATGACCGCCGCGAACACCAACGAGTACGACGTCGCCGGTGACGCGCAGCAGTGCAATCTCGTTTATCTCTATTGAGCCCTCGTTGCCCGGTCGCCCGGCGGCGCGGGCAACAGGGAGGTCCACCGGCATGGTCCCACCCGGGCCGACCCGCGAACCATGCATGAGACACCACGCGAGCGAACGGGGACGCCAGGCGCCGCACCCGAAGGCGATCGAATTTTCAGGCGTATGCAAGCGGATCGGCCGCCACCCGGTGCTGGCCGATCTCTCGCTCGAGATTCGCGCCGGAGAGGTCTTCGCTCTGGCCGGGATCAATGGCGCGGGCAAGACCACCTGCATCAAGTGCCTGCTCGACCTGTGCCACGTCGATGCGGGCCGGATCGAGATTTTCGGTCAACCCGCGAGCACGCCCGAGTCGCGCCGTCCCCTCGTCTATCTGCCCGAGCGATTTCTCCCGCCGCACCATCTCCGCGGACACGAGTTCCTGGAGTTCATGGCGAAGATGCACGGTGTCGAGCCCGGCGCCGATCGGCAGCGCGAACTGCTGGCGGCGCTCGACCTCGCGCCGTCCGTGCTCGACAAGCCGGTGCGGAACTGCTCGAAGGGCATGGTGCAGAAGCTCGGTCTCGCGGCCTGCTTCCTCGCGGGCAAATCCCTTCTCGTGCTCGACGAGCCCATGAGTGGCCTCGATCCGAAGGCACGGTTGCTCGTCAAGCGTTACCTGGCCGGGCTCCGGGCCGGGGGCGCGACGGTGTTCTTCAGCACCCACCTGCTCGCGGACGCCGGCGAGCTCTGCGACCGCATGGGTGTGCTCCACGACGGAGCGATCCGTTTCGCCGGCCCGCCCGCGCAGCTCAGGCGGCAATTCCCGTCGGCCACGCTCGAAGACGCCTGGCTCGCCTGCATTTCCTGAGCGGCGCACGAACACGGATGCGAGGTTCGCGCGCCATGACGCGGGTGGCCGGCGATGACCGGGGAGGAAGGCGATGAACGTCGGATCACGGCTGCTCGAGTCGTTGGAGGCGCGCCGTGGCTGGCCGGTTCCCACCCGCTCCGTACCACCGAAGCCACCGGGCAGCAGGACAAGGACACGGCGACGATCTCCGGTTCGCCACCGCGTGCTCGTGCTCCGGTTCGTCGAGGGGATGGCCCGAAGGAGCAGGAATGGAGGATAATGATCTCCGACGCGAACTCGACCTCGCCGAATTGCGCCGCCGCAATGCGAAGGCCGGCCGGCATGAGCGGGAAGCCGGAATGGTCCGGCCCCGATTCTGGCTTGAAATCATGAAATGGATACTGGCGGCGGGAGGGCTCTTCGCCGCCGTACTCAAGCTTTTTGGAGGTGGGTGAATGAAGAAGTTCAAAGAAATCCTCGAAGGGGCATAGGTCGTTCCGGTGTTCTTCATCCTCATGATCCTGTCCACGCTCCTGATAGATTTCATGTGGCGTGTCCTCGGTTGATCCGGCGGCGTCCCCGCCTCGATCACGAATCCGGCTGATGCGGGGACTGCCCGCGGCAACCGTGACACCACGCGGACGGTGACCGCGCTTCGCATCCGGTCCCCGCCGTAGAGATCCCGGCTGGAAGCCGATCTCCCCGCCTCCCGCGCATGGCGTGAGACTGCCCCCGGGCAGGCCGTCGTCCCGCCATCGTTGTTCCTCCGTATCCGGCTGGGCTATAAGGCATGCAATCGCCAACCGCCCACCGGGAATGCGGACATGGAATCCACCATCTTCAAATTCGTGCTCAAGTACAGTCTGCGCGAGCAGATACTCCTGCTCGTGCTGACCGTCGCTTCGTTTCCGTTCTTCTATCTCCTCCTCTACCTGCCGAAGGTGATCGTCAACGAGGCGATCGACACCGACGCTTCCGCTTTTCCGGTGGAAGTCTTCGGCGTCGAGCTCGGGCAGATCGAATATCTCCTGACGTTGTGCGCGGCGTTCCTCGGACTCGTCCTCGTCAACGGCGGATTCAAGTACTTCCTCAACGTGTACCGCGGGGTCGTCGGCGAGCGCATGCTCCGGCGCCTGCGCTACGACCTCTTCGTCCGGATGCTGCGCTTCCCGCTCCCCCGCTTCCGCCGCACCTCGCAGGGCGAGCTGGTCTCCACCATCGTTGCGGAAACCGAGCCGCTCGGCGGCTACATCGGCGATTCGATCGCGCTGCCCGCGTTCCAGGGCGGGATGCTCGTCACCCTCCTGATCTTCATGTTCATCGAGGACCCCGTGCTCGGCGCGGCCGCCATCGCGTTGTATCCGATCCAGGCCTGGCTCATCCCCAAGCTGCAAAAGAAACTCAATGCGCGGAAGAAGGAGAAGATCAGGCTCGCACGCGCGCTTTCCGAGCGGATCGGGGAGGTGGCGACCGGGATCCGCGAGATCCACACCCACGATACCACCCGCCTCGAGCGCGCCGACTACACCGGGAGGGTCGGTGACATCTACCGCGTGCGGGTGCAGATCTACCGCCTGAAGTTCTTCATCAAGTTCATCAACAACTTCATTGCCCAGATCACCCCGTTCTTCTTCTACTCCATCGGCGGCTACCTGGTGATCGAGGGCGACCTCACCTTCGGCTCGCTGGTGGCGGTGATCGCGGCCTACGAGAAGCTCGCCGATCCGTGGAAGGAGCTCCTCAACTTCTACCAGGTCAAGGAAGACGCGAAGGGCAAGTACGAGCTGCTCCTCGAATCGTTCCAGGTGCCCGGCATGATCGAGCAGGAGCAGATCGACGTGGAGCCGGAGACGCAGACCCCGATCACCGGCGTCCTCGTCGCCACCAACCTCGATCTCAAGGAAGAGGACGAGAGCGAGACGACGTTCCCGGGCGGCCTCTCCCTCACCGCCGATCTCCCGGCCAGCCTCGCGATCGTGGGCGGACCGGGCAGCGGCAGCGACCGTTTCGCGCATATCCTCGCAGGCCTCAAGCGTCCGGCCACCGGGCAGCTACTGGCCGGCGCCTTCGACCTCCTCACATCGCCGGAGGCGGTGACCGGACGCCAGATCGCCTACGTCGGTCCCGAGACCAGTCTGTTCTCCGGCACCTTGCGCGACAACCTGCTCTACGGCCTGAAGCACCGCCCGATACGCGACGCCGCCTACGACGGACCAGGCCGCGCGCAATGGGAGCGGCGCCGGACCGAGGCCGCGAGGGCCGGAAATTCGCTCCACGACTTCCACGCGGACTGGATCGACTACGCGGGCGCGGGGGTCGCGGATGTCGATTCCATGAGAGCGCGCGCCATCGAGGTGCTGTCCATCGTGGACATGGACGACGACGTCTACCAGCTCGGATTGCAGTCGAGCGTCGCCCCCGATGCCGTGCCGGAGCTCGCGCGCGGCGTGCTGGAGGCCCGCAAGATGCTGCGCACGCGGCTCGCGGACCTGCGTGTCGCGCACCTCGTGGATCCTTTCGACCGGGACGCCTACAACGTCAACATGACGGTGGCGGAGAACCTCCTCTTCGGCACTCCGAAGGACCGGACGTTCGATCCCGAGGACCTCGCCGGGAACGCCTACGTGCGCAAGGTGCTGGACGACGTCGGCCTGATGGATGACTTCGTCGGCATCGGACGGCAGGTCGCGGAGGTGATGGTCGATCTGTTCGCGGACGTCGAGCCGGGCAGCGAGCTGTTCGAGCAGTTCAGCTTCATCTCGGCGGAGGACCTGCCGGAATTCCGCGGCCTGCTCGCCCGCACCGAGTCGGACCGCCCGGACGATCTCGACGGCGACGACCGCACGATGTTCCTGTCGCTCACGTTCAGGCTCGTGCCCGCGCGCCATCGGCTCGGGCTGATCGACGAGCCGATGCAGGAGCGCCTGGTGCTGGCTCGCCGCAGGTTCTCCGAGGGTCTCGGGGCCGACCGGACACCCATCGAATTCTTCGATCCCGAGCGCTACAACGCCTCGGTTTCGATCCTGGACAACATCCTGTTCGGCCGGCTCGCCTACGGGCGCCAGCGCAGCGCGCAGCGCATCGGCGGGCTGATCGGCGAGGTGGTGGATGCGCTCGATCTGCGCCGCGCGATCACCGAGTGCGGGCTCGACTACCCGGTCGGCATCGCCGGCTCGCGGCTCTCGACCGCACAGCGCCAGAAGCTCGCGATCGCCCGCTCGGTGCTGAAGCGTCCGGACGTGCTCGTCATCGATCGCGCGACCGCGGCCCTCGATGCCTCGGCGCAGGATCGTATCCTCGACAACCTGTTGAAGGAGTTCGGGTCCCGCGCCTTGATCTGGGTAGTCCACCGTGCCAGCCTTGCGGAGCGTTTCGACGAAACGATCGTGCTCGAAGGCGGCAAGGTGGTGGAGCAGGGCGCTTTCGCGGAGCTGAACCGGCCCGGAACCGTGCTCCACCGCATGGCGCTGGCCGGCTGATGCCGGTCAGTGCATGGCGACGGTCCACATATCGGCATGGCATGCAGGCCCCGCCGGCACGATGCCCGGTGATCGGGGCCGGAGAGCGATGATGGATCTCAAGACCGAAGCCGAGATGCTTCACAAGGTACCGATGTTCTCGAGGCTGGAGCTCTCGAAGCTCAAGCTCCTGGCATTCACCAGCGAGCTCTGCACCTTCGATGGGGGCGAAGTGCTCTTCGAGGCCGGAGATGCGGCGGACAGCGCCTACGTGATCATGGAGGGTGAGGTCGAGATCGTGGTCGAGACCGGGGCGGGGCCGGTGGTGGAGGGCGTGCTCGGCCCGAACGAGCTGTTCGGCGAACTGGGGGTGCTGACCAACTCTCCCCGATCGGCGACGATCCGGGCCAGGGACGGGCTCGTCGCGCTACGGATCAGCGACGAGATGTTTCTCAAGCTGCTGGCGGAGAATCCGGAGGCCGCGCTCGACGTCATGCGCCAGCTCAGCGACAAGCTCGTGCGCTCGCAGGACCAGTTCATCGGACTGCAGAAGCAGTTGCGGGAGCAGGAGTCCGTGCGGGCCTGACAGGAGCCGCCGGGCGGGACAGGACTGTCCGAGGGTGGCGCACTGCCGTCCGTTGTCGCAGGACAGTGCGCCGCCGGGTCGCCTGGACCGGTGGTCGTCCATCGGCCCGCGGTAGATACATACCCCGGCGTGGCAGGCCCCCGGGGGCGGTAGCCGCCCAACCGATCCCGCGGTGGATGGACACTCCGGCGCGGCGGGTGACCGGTGCTGGCGCCGGGAGAAGGATCGAGTTGAACCGGAAACGTTTCGAAGGGCTCTGGGAGCGCCGCATCGGCGCGGGCGCCGGCGTGGTGTTCGACGAACTCGACGCCCTCTACCGCGAGCCGCACCGCCGATACCACACACCGGCGCACGTCGAGCACTGCCTGCGCTGCTTCGACCTCGCGGCCGATCGGATGGACGAGCCCGACGCGGTCGAGATGGCGCTGTGGTTCCACGATGCGGTCTACGGCGTCCCCACGGAGGGGAACGAGCGGCGCAGCGCGGAGCTGTTCGCGGCCAGGGCCGGCGGACGGGGGCTGGAGCGGTTCCGGTCGAAGGTGCATCGGCTCATCATGGTGACGATGCACCGCGAACCCCCGGCGACCCTCGACGAGTCGTTCATCGTCGACATCGATCTCTCGAGCTTCGGCCTGCCCTGGGAGGAGTTCCTTCGTGACAGCATCGCGGTGCGCGAGGAGTTTCCACTGGTGCCGGACGACGAGTTCTACCCCCGGCACAGGAAGTTCGTGGAATCGCTCGTCGCCCGCCCCGCGTTCTGTTTCACGGAGTTCTTCCGTGACCGGCACGAGGCGCACGCACGGGAGAACATCGAACGGCTGTTCGCCAGGATCGAAGCGCAAGGACGGATGTAGCGCATCGAGCGGCGTTCCCGGTCGGCTATTCCCGCCCGGCCCGAAAACGCCTGTTGAATCACTGCGACCGGACGCCTGGACGGCAGGGAAAGCCGTAAATCCGGATGCCACGACCGTGCCCGGGACGTTGGCGGGCATCGCTGGTTCCCGGTTCGTACCGCCGCCCGGGGCAGGCTGAAAGCGGATACCGCGGGATCGATCCGGTGGTTTCGCGGCCAGGGACGGGAACTTCAGGCGGACCATTGCCCGTCGGAACCCGGATTCGGCCGGGTCTCGCCGCGCACCAGCCCCAATCGGGCGCAGCTTCCGAAGCAGGTCTAGGCGTCAAGCCCGTAGATGGTGACCGGCCGGCTGCGTCCCCGCACCGTCACTGTTCCGATCGCCTCGAACGCGAAGCGCTCGGGCCCCGCGAGCTCGCGGGTGCGGCCGGAGACGATGATCCGCGTCCCGTGCTCCTTGTTCAGCGCTTCGAGCCGGGCGGCGAGGTTCACGTCGTCGCCGTGCACGGTGTAGCCCAACCGGTTCTGCGCGCCGACGAGCCCGCCGACCACGACGCCGGTGTTGATCCCGATCCTCGACACGAGCCGGAGACCTGCCCCGAAGGTGCGAGAGGCGAGGATGTGCTGGATCTCGATCGCGGCCCGCACCGCGTTCGTGGCGTGGTCCTCCTGCGCCGTGGGGAGATTGAAGGTCGCGAGGATGGCATCGCCCTGGTACTGGTTGATGGCTCCCCCGTGGCGGACGATCGGCTCGGTCACCGCCGCGAAGTACTCGTTCAGGGTGGAGATCAGGTCGACCGGCGACATGCCCTCGCTCAAGGTGGTGAACCCCTCAAGGTCGCTGAAGAAGATCGTCGTCTCGCGGACCTCTCCCGCGCCCGCTTCGACCGGCGTCTCGGATGCCTTGATCTGCGCCGCCACCGCGCTTGGTACGAAGCGCGACAGCTCGGCCGCGGCGGTGCTCTCCACGACCGATTGAACCAGAAGGTCGCGCGCGCGGGTGATGGCGACGGCGAGGATCCCGGTGACGATCAGTATCGAGATGACTTTGTCGAACTCCGCTCCGAGCAGCACGCTGTTCGAGGTCATGTACTCCACGTAGTCCCGCGTGATCATCGGGTCGTCCGGCACGATGCTGACCGCGTAGAACACCATCAGCAGCCACCCCGCCGCCGCCACCGCGCCGGCGAGCAGGACGTAGCGCGCCTCGAAGCGTAGCGCCCGTAGCGCGATAAAGATGAAGACATAGAGCAGGGTGGGCACCTTGAGATAGAACGACGCCGGCTGCCCGTACTTGACGTGGATGCTCCAGATCAGCGCGAGCAGCAGGAGCATGTCGAGGACCACCGACACGTACAGCAGCCAGGCCGGCAGCGCGCGCCGATGGGCGAGGACGACGCGCACGAGGGTAAAGAGCAGGTACGCACCGAGCACCCAGGGCTCCGGGGCGAGTACCGGCTCGGCGGTGTAGGGTTTGGGGGAGAGCGCGTAGAGGATGGAGAACGTGACGACGATCGCGAGCTGGATCCACCCCACCACGATCTCGCTCGACGCCTGCTGGCGCCGGATCGCGTCCCGTACCCGCACCGGCAGGGGCGGCTGCCCCTGCCTTAGAGGGATCTCCCGGCGTGTCGGCGATTGCAGGCGCATGTTCGTCCTCGCATACCTGCTACCGGCGCATCCCGGCGTATGGGCTCACCTGACTACCATAATATCTAAGCCACGTTTATTTGTATAATCTGCCACGTAACTCTCTGACAAGAAAGGGAGATTTGTCATGGCGCGCAACCCGGTGCAGTTCCAGAAAGGTATCAGCCTGAGCGAATTCCTCGCACTCTTCGGAACCGAAGGCCAATGCTTCGATGCCTCGCCAGCACTTGTGTGAAGGCAGCCGGGTGCTCTGTGATGGGTTGGCGTGTTTTCATGTCGTGACCGATGCGCGGTGTTCCCATGACCGAGTGGCGGCGGGCGTGCCAGTGCGCAGCATCCCGAATTTCATTGGGTCGATACGATTCCGGGTAACGTCAAGAGCGCGCTTCGCAGCACGTATCACTCCGTTCGCCCCAGGTATGCACAGCGCTACCTCTCGGAGTTCGAGTATCGGTTCAATCGCCGGTTTCATCTGCCCGAACTCATTCCCAGGCTTGCCTACGTGGCGCTCAGAACTCCGCCAATGCCGGAAAAGCTACTCAAACCAGGCGTAGCTTGAGGGGTAATCAGGTCACCACAAGCTCATCCGCGCCGAGGGCCATCTGCTCATCACCGTCATCGCCTGTCAACTCGTCCAGGGGATTCGCCGGCGCCTGCGCCAAACCGGCCAGTGCGCCAGTTGGGCCACCCTTCGCCGGACCCTGGAAGGACAACAACGCATCACCGCCACCTTCCGCCGCGCCGACGGGCGCACCCTGCACGTGCCGAAAAGCCACCCGCGCCGAACCCTCCCAGCAGGCCATCTACGAGGCCGTGGGCATCAACCACGCACCCGGAGGGGTCCGCAAAATTGTTGTCTAAACGACCCTCGGGCACATGATTGTAGTGCCACTCGCCGACCTCGACTATCGTAACTGCATGATGTAGTGATAAATCGTGTAAGGGTATGGTAAAAATGGGGTAACGGGAATTGCTGCCGGAGCACGAGCGGGCGCCCGAGAGGCGCTGCCGGCTGGGCCGCATCGGACCGGCCGGCGGCCCGGAGCCGGCGAAGGTGTCTCGAACGGCCCGCAGGATCGCCTCCGACCCTTCAAGCGAAGGCTCCGATTGCCGGTCCGTCGGGGTTCGGCTAGGCTCGCGCGAGGTACGGGGAACCCATGCGGGGCCGGCGTGGCCGCATCATCCAGACACGCACGGGTGCTGGTCTACAGCCACGATTCCTTCGGGCTCGGACACCTGCGCCGATGCCGGACCATCGCGCACGCGCTGGTTGCGCGCCGCAAGGCGCTGTCCGTGCTCATCCTGTCGGGCTCGCCGATCATCGGCAGCTTCGATTTCCGGACCCGCGTCGACTTCGTCCGCATCCCCGGGGTCATCAAGCTGCGCAACGGCGAGTACTCGTCGCTCAGCCTGCACATGGACATCGGGGAAGTGCTGCGGATGCGCGCCTCGATCATCCAGCACACCGCGGAGGTGTTCGCGCCTGACGTCTTCATCGTCGACAAGGAACCGCTCGGCTTGCGCGGGGAGATCCAGGACGCCCTCGAGGTGCTCGGGGCCCGCGGGACCCGCCTCGTGCTGGGGCTCCGCGACGTGATGGACGACCCTGCCTCTCTCTCCGAGGAGTGGGCTCGGAAGAATCCGGTACCGGCCCTGGAGACCCTCTACGACGATATCCTCGTCTACGGCCTGCCACAGGTGTGCGACCCGCTGGCTGGTCTCGGGCTCTCGGAATCGATTCGCCGGAAGATGACCTATACCGGCTATCTCGAAAGCATGCCGTCCGATGATCCGCCGGGAATACGGGCCGCGACCGCCTTGTCCGAACCATTCATCCTCATCACCCCCGGCGGAGGCGGCGACGGCGAAGATCTCATCGATTGGGTCATCGGCGCGTACGAGTCGAATTCCGATTTGCCCCATCCCGCGCTGATCGCCTTCGGACCCTTCATGCGGGCGCAGCGCCGGGAGCAGTTCCGCATGCGCATCGCCAGGCTCGACCGGGTCGAGGCGATCACCTTCGACGCGCGGTTCGAAAACCTGATGGCCCGCGCGGCGGGGGTGGTCGCCATGGGCGGGTACAATACGTTCTGCGAGATCCTCACCTTCGACAAACCTGCGGTGATCGTGCCGCGACGCCGCCCGCGGCTGGAGCAGACCATCCGGGCGTCGCGCGCCGAACAGCTCGGACTGGTGCGGATGCTGAGCGACGAGCATGGCCGTGACCGGAATTCGATGGCCGCGGCGCTGCGCGGAATTGCATCGCAGCCGCGTCCCTCCGATGTGGTCGTGCCGGGCCTGCTCGAAGGTCTCGACAACATCCACCGTCTCGTCGAACGCTGGCTCGATTCACGTGGCAAGCGTCTGGACCCGGTGCGCGCCGCCGGCGTCAAGCGCTGAGCCTTCTCCATGCGCAGCCCTGTCGCGGTCGTCGTGAAGGGCTATCCGCGCCTCTCGGAGACGTTCATCGCACAGGAGCTCCTCGCCCTGGAGCGCCGCGGGATCGACTTGGTCATCGTCTCGCTGCGGCACCCGACGGATCGACTCGACCACCCCATTCATGCCGAAATCCGTTCTCCGGTGCACTACCTGCCGGAGTATCTTCACGAAGCCCCGGGACGGGTGCTCCGCGCATGGAAGACGGCGCGGCGGCTTCCCGGATATCCCCGCGCCCGCTCGATGTGGCTGGCAGATCTGGCGCGCGACCGTACCCGGAACCGGGTGCGCCGCTTCGGACAGGCACTCGTGCTGGCGGCCGAACTCGGCCCCGTCGAGTCCATCCATGCACACTTCCTCCACACCCCTGCCTCGGTCGCCCGCTACGCCAGCGTCATGCTGGGTATCGGATGGAGCTTCTCCGCCCACGCCAAGGACGTGTGGACGACGCCGGAGTGGGAGAAGCGGGAGAAACTCGCCGATGCGCGCTTCGGGGTGACGTGCACGCGAACCAATCTGGAGCACCTCACGGGGTTGGCGCCGTCGCCCGACGTCGTGGAGCTGGTCTACCACGGCCTGGATCTTCGGCGTTTCCCGTCCCGCGTGGCGGAGCGGGTCGCCCGCGACGGCTCCGATCCGGCGGACCCGGTGCGGATCCTCTCGGTGGGGCGTCTGGTGGACAAGAAGGGGTACGACGACCTGCTCGATGCGCTCGCGATGCTGCCACCGGGGCTCGCATGGACGTTGGAGGTCGTGGGCGGCGGCCCGCTCGACACGAAGTTGCGCGAGCAGGCGGAGACGCTCGGTATCGCCGATCGGGTGCACTGGCGCGGAAGCCTCTCCCACGACCGCGTGGTGGAGCACTTCGCCGATGCGGACCTGTTCGCGCTCGCCTCGCGCATCTCCGCCGACGGCGACCGCGACGGGCTGCCCAACGTGCTGATGGAAGCCCAGCTCCTCGGCGTCGCCTGCGTCGCGACCCGGGTGTCGGCGATCCCCGAGTTGATCGAGCACGGGGTCAACGGCCTGCTCGTGCCTCCGCGCGCCTCCGTCGCGCTGGCCGCCGCCCTCGAACGCGCGATCATCGATCCCGCGCTACGGGCACGCCTGGCCGTGACGGGCCTGCGCACGGTGATGGCGCGTTTCTCGTTCGAGGAGGGAATCGAGCGGCTCGCCGAGAAGCTGGAGGCTATCTCCGAGCCGGCCTCCACGCCCGGCTTGGCCGATGTCCACGATGCCCCCCGGCTCGCGTCGTGAACGCCGTTTGCCGCTCGGTCCGCGATCCGACGTGCGGCGCAAAATCACGGGGACCCCGGAAGCGCGGGCATCCTGTCCGCGGTGGGCCGAAGGCTCGCGAGACGACGATGCGGGCGGACGCCGGGGAACCCGCTCCGAGGGACACGGTGGAGGGAAACGGCCGACGGGAGATGGATTGGCCCGCCGCCGGCGACCGCTGGCGCGGTCGCCCCCCAGCCAACGCCGTGGACAGCGGGAACAAGTTTGTTCCAGATGAGTGGCCGTTCACGCCTTCCCGTGGCGGCGGACTGCGTCGAGACTGGATGCGCCGAGACAGATCGTTCTCACTTCGGTACGGTCTTCGATGCGGCGGAGCTCGGAGTTCCCGTGTGCGTGGTTGAAGACCAATTCCAGTTCATCCTTCACCACAAGATTGTGTGGGAGGGGAGCGACACAGAGAGTGCAGCGCCGATCATCAAGGAGACGGCAGGCACTGTATCCCGACCTGCGGGTGTGCAGCTTCGACCGTAGGTTCCACAGTCCCGACAACCAGGTGCGGCTCGACGCCATGCTCGACTTCAATGCACTGCCACGCCAGGGTCGGCTTTCTGTGGCCGAGCACGAGGAAGCGCAAGCATTGGCCGAGGCCAAGCGCCAGCACCCGGCGGTCGAATCGGCCATCAACCACCTTGAGCATCGTGATCTCGACCGGGTTCGCTCCCACGGTGCGTATTCCGATGCAACCCGATCACCGATTCCGATCCCAAGCCGATCACTTTTCGGCGCTGACCGGAATCGTGCGGTTCGTCCGGTGTGAAGGAGTCCACGACGCGGGATATCTCCTTGCGATGACATCTTCTCGCCTTTTTCCAGCGAGGGGACGTCGATGGCTTTTCAGAAGGTTGTCCATGCGCAAGATTCACAGCACCCTGCGGTTGTTCTTCGAGGCCGGGCTGTCGATTCGAGCCATCGCCCGCACCCTGCGGGTCTCGCCGGCGGTCCCCGCGAAAGCGGGGATGGGCGATGCTATCCGGTGCTCGCCGTAGCAGGCGGATGCGCGCCGGTCGGCTTCGACCGCCGCCGCTCCGGCGAAGGAACCGGCCTCAGCGGGCCGCGCCCCGCCGGCGCAGGATCTCCGAGAGCACGATGACGCAGCTCATGAAGACGAGGAGCAGCGTGGCCACCGCGGCGAGGGTGGGGTTCACCCGCATGATGGCGTCGTCCCACATCTGCTTCGGCAGGGTCGTGAAGTCTCCCCCGGTCACGAACAGTGCGATCGTCAGCTCGTCGAAGGAGATGATGAAGGCGAACATGAACGCGGCGATGAGCCCGGGGCGGATGATCGGGAAGGTCACGTGCAGGAAGGTCCGCAGCCGGCTCGCCCCCAAGGTCCAGGCCGCCTGGTCGAGGCGCCGATCGTAGTTCTTGATGAGCGCCATCACCGTGATCACCACGTAAGGGATCGCGAGCACGGTATGGCCCAGGACGAGCCCGGTGATCGTGCCGACCAGGGCGAGCTTCGAGAAGAGGTAGAAGAGCGACACCGCGATGATGATGTTCGGGATGATGATGGGCGAGACCAGGAAGGCGAAGACCGCGGTCTTGCCGAAGAAGCGCTGGCGCACCAGCACGAAGGCGGCGGGCACCCCCACCAGCATCCCGAGGGATGCGGCGCAGACCGCCACCACGAGGGAGCGCGCCGCCGCCTTCGGCCACTCGGCGGACGCGAAGACAAGCTCGTACCACTGGAGCGAGAAGCCCTTGGGCGGCCAGTTGAGGAAGCCTTCTTCGGTGAACGAGACCGGGATCACGAAGAACGAGGGGACGGCCAGGAACGCGACCACGAGCAGGCCGGCCACCCACAGCGCGCCTCTCGAAAGCCCGCGCCGGGGGCGGTCCGCGCGGTGCGGGCGAAGGCGGTCGAACAGGCGCGCCGCGGCCTCGCACAGGTTGCCCATCCCGGCCGTGAACAGTCGCCCGAGACGGCCTCCGGCGCGGGCGATGATCCCGTGGCGCCGCGCTGCGCCCGCCGCGGCCGTCTCGCCCGAGAGCGTGGACAGGCCGAGGAGGCGGTCGTAGAGGAAGAAGATGGCGAGCACGGTAACCAGCAGCAGGAGCGCGATCGCGCCCGCGAAGGCCCAGTTCAGCACTTCGTGGATCTGGAAGATGATGAGCTGAACGATCATCGTGTCCTTGCGGCCGCCGAGCAGGGCCGGGGTGATGAAGAAGCCGAGGGCGGTGATGAACACCAGCAGGCCGCCCGCCGCCACCCCCGGGACCGACAAGGGAAAGTAGACCCGCCAGAACGCCTGGCCCCCGCGGGCGCCGAGGGTCGACGCGGCCCGGGTGAGGTTGGTGTCGATGTTGATCATCACCGACAGCATGGTCAGCACGCACAGCGGCATCAGCGCGTGCACCATGCCGATCATCACCCCGGTGAAGTTGTAGATCATGCGCACCGGGTACTCGACGAGGCCGAGTGCGACCAGCAGATCGTTGACCGCGCCGCTTCGCCCGAGCAGCACGATCCAGGCGAAGGTGCGCACGAGAAAGCTCGTCCAGAACGGCATCAGCACCCAGATGATCAGCATGTTCCGGGTGTTGTCCCGCACCGTGGCGAGGAGGTAGGCGACCGGGTATCCGGCGACGAGGGAGAGCAGGGTGGTCCAGCCGGCGACCTTGAGGGTGATGAGGAGCACCTTCACGTAGAGGTCGGACCGGAAGAGCCGGGCGTAGTGCTCGATGGTCGGAGCGCCCTCGGCGTCGACCGCGCTCAAGCCCAGCAGCAGGGTCGCCGGGTAGACGAAGAAGAAGACGAGGAACACCACCGCCGGGGCGATGGGCCAGAAGCGCAGCCACGCCGGCCCCCGCCGGCGGGCCGCGGCCCGGCCGCCGGGCGGTTCCGGCAAACGCGCGGAAGTGGTCAAGGGCCGTGGCCCGTCAATGATCCCTGAGCACCACGGTGTGCTCCGCCGCCCATCCGAAGCGGGCGGTCCCGCCCGTTTCGGGACGGCCCCGATCGCCGCCGGTGAGCCCGGTGGCGACCATCTCGGCGCCGTCCGGGAGCTCGAGGAAGTACCGGGTGATCTGGCCGCTCATGATCACTTCCTTGAGCACCCCCTCGACCGTGTTGTCCGGCTCCGTATCGCTGGCGAATCCGACGTTCTCCGGCCGGATCATGAGCGTGACCCGCGCCCCGGGCTCGACCTCGTCCCTGGCGCGTCCCCGGAGGGTGCGTCCGTCCCCGGTGGTGAGGGCCACCTCCCCGCCTCCGGTTCCGGCCACGGTGGCGGACAGCAGGTTGGATTCGCCGAGGAAGTCGGCCGCGAATACCGAGGCGGGCCGGAAGTAGAGATCGGCGGGCGTGCCGATCTGCTCGATACGCGCGTCGTTCATCAGGCAGATGCGGTCCGACATCACCATCGCTTCCTCCTGGTCGTGGGTCACGTACAGCACGGTGATGCCGAGGTTCTCGTGCAGATGCTTGACCTCGCGCTGCAGGGCGTCGCGCAGCTTCTTGTCGAGCGCGCCGAGCGGCTCGTCCATCAGGATGATGGAGGGCTCGTAGACGAAACAGCGCGCGAGCGCGATGCGCTGCTGCTGTCCGCCCGAAAGCTCGCGCGGCATCCGATCCTCCACCCCGGGAAGCCGCACCGTGTCGAGCACCCGCCGGACCGCCGCGCGGACCGCCGCCTCTCCCTGCCGGCGCATGCGTAGCGGGAACGCAATGTTTTCGTAGATGGTCATGTGGGGAAACAGGGCATAGTTCTGAAAGACCATCCCGACGTCGCGCTCGAAGGGCGGCAGGTAGGTCGCGAGCTTGCCGTCGATCCAGATCTCGCCCCGGTCGGGGTCGTTGAGCCCCGCGATCGCCATCAGCAGCGTGGTCTTGCCGGAACCGGAGGGGCCGAGCAGGGTGAGGAACTCGCCCTCGCGCATTTCGATGTCCGCGCCGTCGAGCGCCACCACCGGCCCGTAGGTCTTGCGGACCCCGCGGGTGACGAGCTTGTAGTCTTTCGGATCGGTCACTGCGGATTCCCCCGGACGGGGACGGGCGGGGCCATGCGCGGCCGGAGCCGGTGCATCACCGATTCCCGTGAGGGCGAGGCGCGAGCGTCCGCCTGGACCAGGCGAAGCGGGAGGACTCTTCCTCGCGCGGGCGGGGCGGCGGTTGACGGGGCCGCCGCGGCGCGCTCCCCGGCGGACTCTCCCGCGGGCGGGGCCAAGCCCCGCCCGCGCGTCCCGGACGGCGCGTTCCCGGCCGGCCTCAGGTCAGCAGCCACTGGTTGAAACGTTCGCCGAGAGCTTCCTTGTTCTTCCCCCACCAGTCGGTGTCGGTCTCGATCATGGACGAGAGGTATTTCGGGTTCGTGGGCAGCACCTTGGCCCGCTCCTCGGGGATGTACTGGTAGGCCCCCGCGTTCGTCGGACCATAGGCGACGTGTGGCGTGAACCGCGACTGCGCCTCGGCCCCGGCCGCGTACTCGATGAACTCGCGGCACAGATCCACGTTCGGCCCCCCCTTGAGGATGCACCAGCCCTCGAAGGTCCACATCGCCTGGTTCCAGTTGATGACGGCCGGGGCCCCGTCGTCGATCGCCACCTGCGCGCGCCCGTTCCAGGTATAGAGCAGGTCGACCTCCCCGGTCTTGATGAGTTGGGAGGTCTGCGCGCCGCCCGTCCACCAGATGTCGACCTCGGGCTTGATCTCGTCCAGCTTCCGGAAGGCCCGGTCCGCGTCGATCGGATAGATCGCCGCGGAATCGGGGGCGACACCGTCCGCGAGGAGCGCGAACTCCAGGGTGTCGAAGGGGTGCTTGTGCATCGAGCGTACCCCCGGAAAATCCTTCGTGTTCCAGAAATCCTTCCAGTCCTGGGGAGGGTTCTTGCCGAGCGGCGTATCGGCGCGATGCACCATCACCGTGGCATACACGTCGTCGCCGACGATGTATTCGCCCCGCATGTTGTCCGGGATCCGGCTCACGTTCGGCCCCGGTCCGCCCTCCGGAACCACCTTTTCGAGATAGCCGATGTTGACGAGGGACTGGTGCGACGCCTTGCTGAGCAGGGCCATGTCCCAGGTGTAGTTCTCGGCCTCGATCATGGCCCGGATCATGCCGGTCGGCTCGTGCGGCCCCTGCACTCCAACCGCGGTGATGCCGGACGCCTTGGTGAACGGCTCGTAGAAGGCGGCGTTGAAGCCCGGGGTGAAGGGACCGCCCGGATCGCGTATCACGATCTTGCGGTCGCCGGCGGATCGGACGATCGCGGGGAACCCGGCGATCGCGGCCCCGGCCGCGGCGCTCTTGATGAATTGCCGGCGGCTCGCTCTCGAAACCGGCCTGCCTCTCTTCGAATGTGTCATCGTCTTTCCTCCTGTACCGCCGTGCGGGTTGTCGGTTGTCGTCGTACAAGCCGAACCGGCCGCTGCGTCTCCGTCTGAGGGGCACGGCGGCCTGACGCCATAATCCCCCTCGATCTCGATGAATTGCAATACGCGGGTGATGTCGCGGCCGGCAGGTTGCGATGCCGGCCTTCGGGTCGTCATGTCGCTGCGGTGACATTCGATGTCTTCTGGACGCCCGGTGCGCCGCGCCGGAGAATCCACGGATGCGGAGCGCACGATGGGCGGCAGGAGCGATGCGATGCCCGGCGCCGGAAAAAGCGGAGAATCCGCGGAAGAGGTGAACGCGATGGACAGCGGGAAAGGTGTCGGAGCGAGCCTGCCGCGCAAGGAGGATCACCGGCTGCTGCACGGGCGCGGCGAGTTCGTCGCCGACATCGCGATGCCCGGCACGATGGACGTGGCGTTCGTGCGCAGCCCGCTCGCCCACGCGCGGTTGCGCGGCGTGACGAAGCCCGCGGGCGAAGAAGGGCGGGTGTTCACTGCTGCGGATCTCGCCGGGGTACGTCCGATCGTCGCGCGGTCCGGGCTGCCCGGATTCAAGCTCTCCGAACAGCCGGTGCTCGCCGCCGAGCGCGTCCGCTACGCCGGCGAGTCGATCGCCGCCTGCATGGGAGAAACGCGGGCCGAGGCGGAGGATCTGGCGAGCCGCGTCGAGCTGGATCTCGAAGAGCTGCCCGCCGTCGCCGACATGCTCCGGGCCCGCTACCCGGACGCCGCCGGGTCCGAGCATGAGATCACTCTTGCCATCCCCCCCCGATACGCTCTGGAGTACTCTCCAGGATGTCACCATCGTCGTGCGCTGCCTCCCGGGCGTGTCGCTTACGGGTCCCACCACCGCCGATCCCCTGTCTCTGAGGATAACCGTCACAATAGGTCCGATGCGGGCACGATTCGACGGCATTGCGCGCGTCGCCTTCGACGACCGGGGACGCACGGCGACGATCGAAGGCAAGGGACACGATGCTCGATCCCGATCGACGAGCGAAGGATTCATCAGGCTCTCGGTGCGGCCGTCGCGGACCGGCGGCTCGGTGCTGACCCTGAGACTTCACTACGCACTCAAGGGACCGCTCGCGCAGTTCAGCCGCGGCGCGGTCGTGAACACGATCGTCGAGCGTCTTCTCGACCGATTCGCCGCCAACCTGGCCGGAGCGGCATCGGGAGCCGAGGTGGAAGCCGCGGAGCCGCTAGTACCTCTGCACAGTGGTTTTGATCGATTGAAATCATGCATGTAACCAGAATCTTCGCCTCGTTCAAGTGGTCTGAACCAGTCAGAATCACTGTGCAGAGGTACTAGGGGGAGCAGGCTTGGGGATCATGGCGCTATGGAGGCGTTTACGGCGCCGCGCCGGCTCTCGGGCGGCGGCTGACCGCCCTGTGGACACATCACATCTGTGAGCGAGAGATACTTGGCTCGCATACCATCCGGCGGCTGAGGTAGCCACTGTGCTCAATGGATCCGGCACGGGTCGAGAATGGCGCACCGGCGGGTATCGAGTCACGATTGCCCGAATCTCCTTCGGCCCTACTGTGATGGTAATCGGACATCGCTCAGCTATCCGGCAGGCGAGCAGCCTTGAAATCCAGCATTTGCCACATTCGGGTTCAACGGCAACGCGCGCCACGGGACTGCTGCCTTCGGTCACAGCGCGAGCATCGGCCAAGGTGATCGAGCAGGTGGCGGCGCTCGCCACCTGCCTCACCCTCGGGGTCGTGATGTTCCTCCTGGCCGGGGCAGCGTCGGCGATTGCGACAGACGCCCGCGAGACGGACCTCTTTGCAGCCCTCGACCGCTTCGAGGCGGGAGACCGCAGGGGTGGATTGAAAGCACTGGATCGGACTATCGAGAGCTACCCTCGCTTCCTCGCGGCGTACCTCGTCAAAGCGGCGCTGCTGCGGGCAGGAGATCTCGACACGGCGCTGCTGGAGTTGACCCCCCGCGCCGAGTCAAGCGCCTTGCAAGGACCGCGCAGCGAAGCGTATGCGCGGCTCTCCTACTGGCTCCACCGTCCCCCACCGGGCCACCTTCCGGACATCCTGATCGAGGCCGCTCCGGACCGCGCGATGGTGGTCGGCGCGGACATCGCCCGCGCGCGCCTGTATCTGTTCGAATGGTCCGGCGAGCACTGGACAAAACGGGGAGACTGGTACACCTCCACCGGCTGGGGAGGAACCGGCAAGCGCCGCGAGGGTGACGGGAAGACCCCGCTCGGGGTGTACTTCGTGACCTTGCACGTGGAAAGCCGAGGTCTGCCCGAATTCTACGGAGCGGGCAGTCTCGGGTTGAACTATCCCAATGGATGGGACCGGCTACGGCGGCGCACCGGATACGGGATCTGGATACACGGCGAGCCCTGGGGCCTCTCGAATCGTGCTCCTCGCTGGAGCCAAGGCTGCCTGGTCATCTCGAACCCGGCGTTGGAGACCCTGAAGCGGACGATCGGGGAGGAGAGTATCCCTGTCATCATCGCCGAAAAAATGCGCTGGATGGCGCCGGCCGACCACGCACGGCACCGGTCCGAATGGCGGACCCGGATTGAGCATCTCGGCGGGAGTAGTGCCGCGAACCGCGGCCTCGGCATCTACGGCTATCCGGTCGGCGCCGGGAATGAAACGATGATGGCGCTCGTAGAATTCCGCACCGAGCGGACGGACGGCGGCCGATGGTGGCAGTACTGGCGTGAAAATGGCGACGGCGTCTGGCTCCTCGCCCACGAAGCGCCCGCCTCGTTCCTCGAAATCCATCGCAAGGGGCTCCCACGGAAAATGCCGGCAAGCGCCCTGCACCGTTACGACCCCTGAAGTGGCTCAGTCATCCGCCGAGCCCCGTACCGGGCGGTATGGATCTGCCCGTCTCGTCATTCCATCTCGAAGGTCCGGACCGGTAGCGCTGACCGGGTTGCGTGATGCCCCGGTCGATGGTATGCGGCGAGCGGCCGCATCCCGTACACAGCATCAAGGTATTGGTCAGATTCCGAGGAACCGCGACGTAAGGTGGTCACGGCGTGCCCGCGCCCGGCAAGCACCGAATAGAGTGCTTGGCGGTGTCCTATTTTCACATGGGGAAGCCCCACACTATCATCGGCGCTGAGCGTTTTCACTACCGAGTTCGAGATGGAATCGGGTGGTTCCCGCTCGCTATTGCCACCAAGCAAGAAAATCAAATCCTAGAGAGCCGTATTGATCGCTTTCGAGTATGTCACACCGCAGCTCTGAAACCGCTTGGGTGTTATATGGTCAAGCCTCACGGGCAATTAGTACCGGTCAGCTTCACGCATTACTGCGCTTCCACATCCGGCCTATCAACCTCGTAGTCTTCGAGGGCCCTTCAGGGATCTCAAGGATCCAGGGAGACCTCATCTTGGGGGAGGCTTCCCGCTTAGATGCTTTCAGCGGTTATCCCGTCCGTACTTAGCTACCCGGCAGTGCCACTGGCGTGACAACCGGAACACCAGAGGTACGTCCACTCCGGTCCTCTCGTACTAGGAGCAGCTCCCCTCAAGTCTCCGACGCCCACGGCAGATAGGGACCGAACTGTCTCACGACGTTCTAAACCCAGCTCGCGTACCACTTTAAATGGCGAACAGCCATACCCTTGGGACCGGCTACAGCCCCAGGATGTGATGAGCCGACATCGAGGTGCCAAACACCGCCGTCGATATGAACTCTTGGGCGGTATCAGCCTGTTATCCCCGGAGTACCTTTTATCCGTTGAGCGATGGCCCTTCCATACAGAACCACCGGATCACTAAGGCCTGCTTTCGCACCTGCTCGACTTGTATGTCTCGCAGTCAAGCGCCCTTCTGCCTTTACACTCATCGCACGATTTCCGACCGTGCCGAGGGCACCTTCGCGCTCCTCCGTTACTCTTTGGGAGGAGACCGCCCCAGTCAAACTACCCACCACACACTGTCCTCGACCCGGATGACGGGTCTGAGTTAGACCCCCAAACATACCAGGGTGGTATTTCAAGGATGGCTCCACGAGAACTGGCGTTCCCGGTTCAACGCCTCCCACCTATCCTACACAAGCATGTTCAGAGGCCAGTGTGAAGCTGTAGTAAAGGTTCACGGGGTCTTTCCGTCTTGCCGCGGGTACGCTGCATCTTCACAGCGAATTCAATTTCACTGAGTCCCTCGTGGAGACAGCGTGGCCATCGTTACGCCATTCGTGCAGGTCGGAACTTACCCGACAAGGAATTTCGCTACCTTAGGACCGTTATAGTTACGGCCGCCGTTTACCGGGGCTTCGATCAAGAGCTTCGCCTGACGGCTAACCCCATCAATTAACCTTCCGGCACCGGGCAGGCGTCACACCCTATACTTCCTCTTGCGAGTTTGCAGAGTGCTGTGTTTTTAGTAAACAGTCGCAGCCACCTGGTCACTGCGACCTCCAGCAGCTCAGGAAGCAAGTTCCATCACCGCCAGAGGCACACCTTCTCCCGAAGTTACGGTGCTATTTTGCCTAGTTCCTTCACGAGGGTTCTCTCAAGCGCCTTGGGATTCTCACCCTGCCCACCTGTGTTGGTTTCGGGTACGGTCTCTTGTGCCTGAAGCTTAGAGGCTTTTCTTGGAAGCATGGCATCAACCACTTCGGCCAACCCGAAGGAGGGCCTCGTTATCACGTCTCGAGATTACAGCCCCGGATTTGCCTGGAACCGCTCTCTACACGCTTGAACCGGGACGTCCGTCACCCGGATGGTCTAGCCTTCTCCGTCCCCCCATCGCAGCAGCAAGAGGTACAGAAATATTAGTCTGTTTCCCATCGGCTACGCCTTTCGGCCTCGCCTTAGGGGCCGACTCACCCTGCGCCGATTAGCGTTGCGCAGGAACCCTTGGGCTTTCGGCGAGCGGGTTTTTCACCCGCTTTATCGTTACTCATGTCAGCATTCTCACTTCCGATACCTCCAGCATACCTCGCGGTACGCCTTCGCAGGCTTACGGAACGCTCCCCTACCATGCGCGCGAACGCGCATCCGCAGCTTCGGTACATGACTTGAGCCCCGTTGAATCTTCCGCGCAGGCTGACTCGACCAGTGAGCTATTACGCTTTCTTTAAAGGGTGGCTGCTTCTAAGCCAACCTCCTGGCTGTCTGTGCCTTCCCACATCGTTTCCCACTTAGTCATGATTTGGGGACCTTAGCTGGCGGTCTGGGTTGTTTCCCTCTTGACGACGAACGTTAGCACCCGCCGTCTGTCTCCCGTGATTGCACTTCTCGGTATTCGGAGTTTGCATCGGTTTGGTAAGCCGGGATGGCCCCCTAGCCGAAACAGTGCTCTACCCCCAAGAGTGAGACACGAGGCGCTACCTAAATAGCTTTCGGGGAGAACCAGCTATCTCCGGGCTTGATTAGCCTTTCACTCCGACCCACAGCTCATCCGAAGATTTTTCAACATCTCCCGGTTCGGGCCTCCAGTGCGTGTTACCGCACCTTCACCCTGGCCATGGGTAGATCGCCCGGTTTCGGGTCTACTCCCAGCGACTGGATCGCCCTGTTAAGACTCGGTTTCCCTGCGCCTACCCTATACGGTTAAGCTCGCCACTGAGAAGTAAGTCGCTGACCCATTATACAAAAGGTACGCAGTCACCCGCTGGAGCGGGCTCCCACTGCTTGTACGCATACGGTTTCAGGTTCTATTTCACTCCCCTCACTGGGGTTCTTTTCGCCTTTCCCTCACGGTACTGGTTCACTATCGGTCGGCAACGAGTATTTAGCCTTGGAGGATGGTCCCCCCATATTCAGACAGGATAACACGTGTCCCGCCCTACTCGTTCGCACGCTTGGTTCCACACATATCCTTTCGCATACGGGGCTATCACCCTCTATGACCGGACTTTCCAGACCGTTCTGCTAGGTTATGTGCTAAATCGTGCTGGGCTGTTCC
>OY282353.1:0-1970000 GCA_958295465.1 uncultured Gammaproteobacteria bacterium | reverse complement strand
CGCGACGACCTTTCCGAGGATGGGCGAGCGCACCGCGGAGGTGATCTCCCCGACCTGCGCGCGCCCGGCGCGCACACAGTCGCCGGTGGAGGGCGCCTGCCCGCCCTCGAGGTCGAGCCCGACGAGCTTCCGTACCGGATGCGCCTTGCGCCGCGCGAGCGCCTCCCGGCCGATGAAGTCGCCGGCCTTGGACTTGAGCGGCACCGTGAACCCGATCCCGGCCTCGAACGGATCGGTCTGATCGCTGAACTCGCAGCCCGCGAAGACGAGCCCCGCCTCGATCCGGACCATGTCGAGCGCGCCCAGCCCGAGCGGCGCAATGCCGAAGGGTTCGCCCGCTTCCATGACCGCCTCGAACAGGGTCCAGGCGTCCTTGGGGTGGCAGAAGAGCTCGTACCCGAGTTCGCCGGTGTACCCGGTACGGGAGACGACCAGCGCCATGCCGTGGAAGTCGTTGAGCCGGGCGACGGAGAACCGGAACCAGCCGAGCTCCCCGACGCTCTGCCACGTTGGTCCGGTCCAGAGGATGCGTTCGAGGATCTCCCGGCTCTTCGGACCCTGCACCGCAATGTTGGCGAGCTGGTCGGTGGACGTCCTGACCCAGGCGTCGAGCCCGCGCCGCTGCGCCTGCTCGCGCAGCCACAGCCCCGAGAGGTCGTTGCCGCCGACCCACCGGAAGTTGTTGTCCCCGAGCCGGAAGACGGTGCCGTCGTCGATCATCCCGCCGTGCTCGTAGCACATCGCGGTATAGACCACCTGCCCCACCGAGAGCCTGCGCATGTCCCGGGTCACGCAGAGCTGCATCAGCGCCTCGGCGTCGGGGCCGAGGACCTCGTACTTGCGAAGCGGCGAGAGGTCCGTCACCACCGCCCGCTCCCGGCAGGCCCAGTACTCGCCGATCGCCCCGTGGGCGGGGAAGTCCTGCGCGAGCCAGTACCCGTTGTACTCGACGAAGTTC
Organism: uncultured Gammaproteobacteria bacterium; assembly: GCA_958295465.1. GTDB lineage: Bacteria > Pseudomonadota > Gammaproteobacteria > HK1 > HK1 > HK1. The sequence goes on along the minus strand of OY282353.1, from coordinate 1,969,042 downwards.
CGTGTATGCGCGGCGAAGCAGTCGTGGAACCCGGTGTGCTTCGTCATCCGGACATCGGCGTCGGCGGTCATGCGGAACCCCCTGGCTGGCTTGAAGTCCTCGTTCCGGTCGTACACCCGCAACTGGACGTCGGTCGGGTTCCATCCGTTCGCGGGGTCGACGTCGCATGGACAGGCGGTGGAGAAGCAGACGAGGTCGGTGAGGGCGCGCATGAGCACGAAATCGCCCGGACGCGACCAGGGTTCGTCCATCCCGATGGCGTTGGCGTCATCGAGCGTCGTGTTGAAGAAGAAGTTGATGGCCGGCCATCCGCCGCGCGGACGGATGCCGAAGCGTCCGCCCTCGGCGCTGATGTTGTCCGAGCAGTTCACATGGCCGGGGTATCCCAGGTCCTCGTAGTAGCGCGCGGTGCACGCGAGGCCGAAGGAATCGTGGCGCCCGCAGGTATCCTGGACGAGTTCCAGCAGCGGCTCGTGATCGACGGTGTAATACTTGGAGTACAGGCCGGGGCCAGGGTAGAGCGAGCCCATCAGGGAGCGGGTGGTGGTGGGGTCGATCTCGCGTTCGAGGCCCCGGTCGAGGGCGCGCAGGCTGAACGCCTGGAAGTCGGTGCACTCGCGCCCCTTCACGTCCACGACCTGGATGAACTGGCCCGCCTTGACTTCGTATGCCCTGACGGTCCCCGGCTGGATGTCGAGGTCGATCACCGGGTCCGCGAGCGGCGGCGGCGGGCCGTTGGCCGGCTTCCGGTTCGTCCTCGACTCACGGCGGACGTAGAGCACGATCTCGGTCGGGGGGCATTGTGCATCGGCCGGCATCGGACCGCCGGGGGCGCCGGCCACGAGGGTGGCCGGAGCGGTGGCGACGAACGCGGCCGTCGCTCCGGCGCGCGATCCGTCGCCGAACAGCCGCACCACGGCGGCCCGGCCGAGGTCGAGGCCGCGGGCCGCGAGGGCGTCGCGAACGCGCTTGGCGGAGGGGGTCGGGCGATCGAGGATGGCCTGGATACCGAGCGGCGCCCCGGCCCCTTTCGCGCCGATGAGCGCGGGGTTCGGGCGCCCGCCGGCATCGAAGACCACCAGCTCGCAGGGCTGCCGGCCCTCCCGATCGATGACCGTCAGTTCGTCCCCGGCGTCGAGGGCCAGGGTGCGGGTGCCTCCGCCCGGGACCGGATGCCGCTCGACGTTGGGCGGCAGCACGGGCAGCCCCGGCGCCAGCACCGGCCCGCGCCGGGCCGGCATGGGCGCGACGGCCGCGGGGATCACGTCACCGTCCTTTCTTGACTCATGCGTCCATGCTCCTGGGCTGTTCTCCCGCACCGCCGCTTCCCGGAAGCGCCGTGCGCGTCCTCTCTTGAAAAGAAAACGGCGTGAGGATCGATCCTCCGGCTATCCGCCGTTCATGAAGGTTTCCATCGAGTCGTCCATCGCCTCCCACCACTTCGTGTGGTGGGCAGGCGCCTTCGTGCCGGTGACCGGGGAGACGTGCGGGTGGTCGCGGCAGGTCGCGATGTCCTCGTCCTTGTGGTGCTCCCATGCCTTGAAGTTGTCGGACTGCACGCCCCAGTCGATGGCGTAGTCGGTCGCCGCGGAGAGATCCTTGCAGTAGTCGGTCTGGAAGTCGATGTCCTCCATCGGGTTCCGAAGGGCCTCTTCACGCGCCTGCCACTGCGCCGCGTCCTCCTCCATCTCCTCGCGCGACGGAAACTCGATCCTTCCCACCCAGTCGGACTGCCGTTCGAAGCACACGATCTCCGGGACGTCCGCGCCCTTGCTCCGGGCCTGCTGGAAGGCGCGAAGCTGCGAAAGACCGCAGTGCCCCGCCCCGATGACTGAGATGCGCTTGCTCATCACCCGACTCCTCCTCTACGGTTTCTTCATGAACCGATGGCGTCCCGCATTGTAGCCCGGGACGGGGCGCGCATGGAGATGGAGATGGCCGGCTCGACGAAGCACCCCGAGATCATCGCGACTCCGGTCCACGACCCCGGCTTGCTGGAAAGGGCTGGCTGGACGAACGCGGAGGTCATCTGGGAGCAGATCCAGGAGGCTGCCGCGGAATGCGCGCGGGCGAACGGCGATTCCGAAGCGTCGGAGCTGTGGCGCGGCGCCCTGGAACTGGCCCGCGAGCACCTGCCGCCCGGCGATCTGCGCGTGGCGACCAGCGTGGCGAACCTCGCGGTGGCCGAGCGCCGGGCGGGCGACACGCCGGCAGCGCAACGGATGATCGAGGAAGCGCTGGCGCTGTGGGACGCGGGCGATCGATGGATCGAGTCCCTCAAGCCGATCACCTTCGCCCGCAGCTCCACGTTCCATTTGCGCTTGCAGGCCAGGCACACGGGCGGCTACGACCGCCTTCCGAGGGAACGATTCCGGGCGCTGGCGATGGAAGGACGATCGATCCTCGCCGCGCGGCGCAACGGCCTCCCCGACGCCAGGGACCGGCTCGAACGATGGCGAAGGGAGCGCCCGGACGGCTTCGACGACCGGCGCAAACTGCTGGGCGCGGTGCTCCTCATCGCGCCGGACGGAGGAACCTGAAGCCGTTCCTCGGAAGGACGCGCCCCGGCGGATGACGTTCCACACCGTGACCCCGGAAACGGATGCCGCCAAGCGCGGAGGATCCGGATCGGAATCGGTCCGTTTTCTCTTGATGCGCGGGCCAGAAGTGGTACGTTAGACACACGGATGGTTCGACGGATCCCGAGCCGGGTCTCGGCAACGGATGCGTTCGCAGAACGAGAATCGGGACGGCCACACCCTGACCGTGAGGAGAAGACCGATGACCATGCAACTGTTTCAGAAGAAGATAGGCCGGCGGACGTTTCTAGGCGCCACCGCGGCCGGGGCCGCCGCCGTGGGCGGTCTGGCGCCCATGCCCGCCGCCGCCGCCACCAGGACCGTCAGGATCGGATTCCTGGCGCCCCTCACCGGGGAGGTCGCGGCCTGGGGGCTGCCGGGCCTGTACGGATGCCAAATCTGGGCCGAGAAGGTGAATGCCGCCGGCGGGGTCAGGATCGGGGACGACGTCTGCACCTTCGAATTCGTCTCCTACGACAACGAGTACGCGCCGGAGAAGGCGCGCACCGGGGCCACGAAGCTCATCTTCGAAGACGACGTCAAGTTCATCATGATGCTGGGCGGCGACACGTGGCCGGCGGTGCAGCCCATCGCCGACAAGTCGGGGATGCTGGTGTCCACCCTGCTGCCGAGCGATCTGTCGCCGGACACCGGGACCCTGATCGCACCCTGCGAGGTCCATCCCATCTACAACGTCACCGGCGTGTGGTGGCTCGCGGACCGGATGCCGAACCTGAAATCCGCCGTGATCTGCGCGCAGGACGACGCCTTGGGCCGGCCTTCCGTGGCGACCTATCTCGCGGCCTTCGAGGCACACGGGATCGAGGTCCTGGACACCGTCTTCTTCGACCTCTCGACCACCGACTTCGCGCCGGTGATGACGTCGATGCTGTCGAAGAACCCGGACATCCTGTGCCTCGACACGGCCTACGCGGACTACGTGCATCCCCTGTGCGAGCAGGCGCACCAGCAGGGGTTCAAGGGCCAGATGATCTCCTGCACGGCGGACTTCTACGAGAAGATCGTCGAGAAGACCTCCAAGGAGTTCATGGAGGGCTTCATCTTCCAGTTCCCCGATTTCGACGATCCGGCCCTCGGCCAGCCGGGGATCAACTTCGACGCCCCGGGAGAGTTCTACGCCGAGTACAACAAGCGCTGGCCCGGCGAGTGGGGCGCGGTGTCCTGGGAGTATGCGTCGATCATGGATCTCTGGGTGCAGGGCGCCCAGCGGGCCGGCAGCGTGGAGCCCCAGGACGTCCTGGCGGGCATGAAGCAGGGCGGCGTCGGCAAGCACGCCTTCGGCGACGCGAAGTGGTGGGGCAAGGAGCTGTTCGGGATCGACAACGCGCTCGTCGGCAACTGGCCGGTGGTGGTGATCGAGAACGGCAAGGCGGTCATCAAGGAGATGCGGAACATCCCCGAGTGGTGGGCCATGCACGGCGACCTGCTGGTCAAGCACTTCACCGAAATGGGCGAGATGTACCACCAGCGCGGCTGAGCCGGGCCGGCCGAGGCGATCCCTCATCCACCGGACCGGAAGCGGAGGGGCGGGAGCACGCCCCTCCGGGCGTCCGCCGCCCGATCCGGAGCGATCTTCGGCCGGGGCGCCTGCCGCTCCTCCGGGGGTTCGCCGCCGGATCCCCGGCCGGATCTCTCACGATCCGCGGCGGTGCGCCGGTGAGGAATGCGGGCCGGCGCCGGACCGCCGGCCGAGCGCCTCGGCGCGCGTCTCTTCGGGCACAATGACCTGCCGGCGGTCCGAGCCGGCGGATCGCCGTCCGGTTCGATGATCGAGCTGCTCCTACAGACCTGCGTCAACGCCATCTACGCGGCGAGCTTCATGGCGCTGATCGCGGTCGGGCTCATGCTCATCTTCGGCGTGATGGGGGTGGTCAATTTCGCCCACGGCGAGCTGTTCATGCTCGGCGCCTACTGCGTGGTGTTCGCGTACGCGGACCAGTCGTACCCCTACTTCCTCGCAGTGATGCTCGGGCTGGTCTTCGTCGGCGGGCTCGGGATTGCGATGGAGCGGACGCTGTTCCGGCCGGTCCGGGACAATCCCCTGGCAGGGCTGATCGTCTCCATCGGACTGTTGCTGATACTCCAGGCGGCGATCGCGATGGGCTTCGGGGTGCGCATGGAGCACATCGCGCCGCCGACCCGTGCGACGTTCCATCCCTTCGGTCTCGACGGCGTGGTCGTCTCCCTCCAGCGCCTCTACGTCATCGTCGGCGCGGGCGTCGTGCTCGGCGCGCTGTGGGTGTTCCTGCGCCGCACCCGGTTCGGGTGGGCGCTCCGGGCCTGCGCTCAGGACCCGGAGGCGGCGGCCCTGCAGGGCATCTCGATCGACCGGACCGCGCGCCTCGCCATGTGCATCGCCGCGGCCATGGCCGGTGTCGCGGGCGCCCTCGCCGCGCCTCTGGTGCGCACTTGGCCGTACATGGGTCATTCGGTGATCGTCACCGCCTTCATCGTCACCATCGTCGGCGGGCTCGGCAGCCTGGAAGGCGCGGTGGTGGCGGCGATCCTCTACGGGTTCGTGCATACCTTCGTCACGACGTTCTCCGACGGGGTCGTCGCCGACATCGTCGGCCTGCTGCTGATGCTGGTGGTGCTCATCGTGCGGCCGACGGGTCTGTTCGGGGCCCGGGAACGGGCCTGAGCCGGCGGGCCTCTCGTGCGGCGCGCACATCACGGCTGGAGGTTCCGGGCGACGCTCGCGGGGATCTACGCGGCCCTCGTCGCGATGCCCCACCTGCTCAGCTTCTCCCAGAAAGAGATCGCGGTCTTCCTGGTCATCAACGTCCTGGTGGTGGTGAGCTACCGGCTGCTGACCCTCACCGGTGAGTGGTCGCTTGCACACGCGGTGCTCATGGGGGTCGGCGCCTATGCGAGTGCGCTGCTGGCGAAGCGTCTGGGCGTCCCGGTTCCGCCGGCGATGCTGCTGGGCGCCGCCGCCGCCGCCCTGGTCGCCTGGGTCCTGAGCTTTCCCCTGTTCCGGATGAAGGCGTTCTACTTTCTCATCGGGTCCTTCGCGGCCGGCGAGATCATCAGGTTATGCTGGAAACGGTTCCGCGAGCCCTTCGGTGGGCCGAAGGGCATCAAGCTCATTCCCTCGGTTCCCGACGTCGAGATCGGCGGCCTGGAGATTGCGTTCTTCGACCCCGTCAACTACTACTACCTGTGCCTGGCCGTGGTCACCCTCTCGCTGGTCGTCCTCCATCGCCTGGAGCACTCCCGGATCGGGCTGACCTTCCATGCGATCCACTGGCAGGACCGGCTGGCGGAGTCGGTGGGTGTCGACACCCGCCGGTACCGGACCATCGCCTTCGTCATCGCCTCGTTCTTCGCGGGCCTGGCCGGCGCCCTGCTGGCGCACTACCTCGGCACCGTCAACCCCAACCAGTTCGACGTGGAGGCCATGGTCTACGTCCTGATCTGGGTTATCGTGGGCGGGACGGCCACGATCTACGGCCCGATCCTCGGCGTGGCGGCGCTGACCGTGGTGAACGAGATCGTGCTGCGCGGGCTGGGGGTGGATCAGGCGCGACCCCTCGTCTACGGCGCCATCCTGATCGCCTCCATCCTGTTCCTTCCCGACGGCCTCGAAAGCCTGGGGCCGAAGATGAAGCGCGCCTTCGCCCGTATCCGGGGGCCTCACGGGCAGCCGTAGCGCCAGCCGGAGGCCGGCCGGCGTCGGCCCCAATCCGGCAGAGTCGGAACCAAGGGTCGGTCCCGATCCTGGAAGCGGCCCGCCTGAATGATCGTGAAATCGCGTCTGCGGACGTAGCGGGGGTCATTGTCCCGGGAATGCCCCGGCAGCCTGGCGCCGGGGAAGCGGGCGCTCCCCGGCAAGGATCCCGGTCCGCCGGCCGTTCTCAATAAGGCCGCGTCGAGCGCGGCAGGCCGCAGATCTCCCCGATCGGTCCCGACAGCCCCATTTCATCGAGCGCTCGCATGAGCGGTCCGTCGTTGTAGGCGTTCGGCGGCGGATCCGGTGACTTCAGCACCTTGATCTCGTGCAGGAACGCATAGCCATTCTTCATGAGGGTGATGACGTCGTCGTCGAAGATCATCTTGGCCTGGTAGGTCACCGGATCGCCCCCGATGGCCTCCGGGTTCTCTTCGTAGATAGTGTCTGCCAGAAAACTGAACCGCCCCGGGTTTCCCGGAGGGTGAATTGCTTGAGTCAGGCGGCCATCGCCGACTCATGCAGTTGGTGGTGGTGGTGTGCCTCGAATTCAGCCGGAGGCACATGCCCGAGGGGTTCGAACAGGCGCCGGTGGTTGTACCAGTGCACCCATTCGAGGGTGGCGAGTTCCACCGCCTCGCAGTGACGCCACGGCCCGCGCCGGGCAATGAGTTCCGTCTTGTACAGTCCGATGATGGACTCGGCCAGCGCGTTGTCGTAGGAGTCGCCCACGCTTCCCACCGAGGGCGCGATGCCCATCTGCGTATCGACCCCGATGAGCATCGATGAACGACATCATCCTCTCGCGCGGCGCTCGTGCTCCGTCTGGGTGAATGGTGGTGGTGTTGTCTGCCGAAGGTAGACAAATACGCCGACGCCTTGCGAAGTATCTCGTTCGCTCGGCGCAGCTCACGGTTCTCGCGCTCCAGCTTCTTGAGCCGGCGGCGCTCCTCGCTCGTGAACCCTGCACGGCCCCCGCGCTCGCGCTCGGCCTGACGTACCCATTTGCGCAGCGTCTGCGCCGTACACCCGAGCTTCGACGCCACCGAGGTGATCGCCAACCACTGCGAATCATGTTCCCCCTGGTGATCCAACACCAAGCGCACCGCCCGTTCCCGGACTTCCGGGGGAGTATCTTGTCGGTGAAGTCATCTGCCCTTTCCTCCCAAAGACTCAACGAGTGTAGTCTCCGGGAAATCCGGGGCGGTTCATCGCGGGATTTGTGGTCCAGCTTGATATCCTCGATCCGTGCTTCACCGAGTGCGAGCTGCGATTTTCGTGTCTGTCTCATGGATGTCCGTCGTGCGAAGATTGCCGACAATGAGCGGATTGGGGAGGAAATTCCTGCACAAGCTACCTGATATGGAAAATCTTCGCAATCTTGAATCGCTATTTATTCTTTGGATTCAAATAGATATCTGTTTTCTAGCAGACACTAACTACCTCACCACCTGGCTTCTCATCTCCGGGGCGCCGTTCGTGCTGCTCATGAACCAGGACGTCTACGATTCGCTTCCGGCGAAGGAGAAGGGCTGGGTCGACGCCGCCGCGGACGCCGCGCTCTCCGCGGGCGGAGGCGCCGGCTACGCGCGGGCGGCCGCCCGCGGGTTGCGGATCTCGGAAGAAGCCGGGGTGGAGATCATCGAGCTCCCGGACGCGGAGAAACGCCGCTTCGCGCAGGCGGTCGCCCCCGTCTACGAGGCGGCGCTCGCGCGAAGCGCCGGCGGCATGACCGTCGGCGAGGTCATCGGGCTGCTCAAAGGCGAGTGAACGGTTCCGACCGGCTTCGGGCCGGCTCCCGGCCGGTCGAACGGGCGCTCGCCGCGCTGATGAGCGCGTTCGCGGCCGTCGGCGGCATCGCGCTCGCGGTCCTGGTGGGATTCACCGTCGTCGCCGTGTTCTGGCGCTACGCGCTCAACGATCCGATATTCGGAGTCGAAGACGTCTCCACCATGACGCTGACGATCGTGGTCTCGGCGGCGATCGCCTGCGGAGCGCACCGGGGCTCGCACCTGAGCGTTGACGTCATCGGGACGTTCGCCGGCCCGCGCGTCACCCGAGTGACCGACGCGGTGGCCCGGCTGCTGAGCCTCGCCGCGGTCACCGCCGCCGCCGCCGCCCTGTTCGTCAAGGGAAGCTGCGGTCTTCCATGCGGCGCGGTCACCGGCAGCATGTCGATCGTCCACACGCCGTTCTACTACGCGCTCGGGGCGGCGCTGGCCGCCTATGCGCTGCTCCTGGCGAGCCGGCTGCTCGCGGACCTCGCGGACTTTGCGCACGGGAGCCACGGCGGCCCCGACGAACCGGGCGATTGATGGACGGGGCGGCGATCGCCGTTCTGGGCTTCGGCGCCCTCCTCGTTCTGCTCTTCATCCGGGTGCCCGTGGGCCTCGCGATGCTGCTCGTCAGCGTACCCGGAATCGCCCTGATCCGGCCGGCCGCGGTGGCGCCGGTGCTGGCGGGCGAGATCTTCGCGGCGTCCTCGAACTACTCCCTCACCATACTTCCGATGTTCCTGTTGATGGGCAATCTGGCGGTGGCCTCCGGAATGAGCCGGGACCTCTACGCGGCGGCGAACGCCTGGCTGGGCCACTTCCGGGGCGGTCTGGCGTCGGCGTCGATCGTCGGCTGCGCGGGGTTCTCGGCGTTGTCGGGATCGTCGCTCGCCTCGGCGCTAACCATGGGCCGCGTGTCCCTTCCCGAAATGCGGCGCTTCGGGTACGAAGATTCCCTGGCGACCGGCGCGATCGCCGCCGGCGGGACGCTCGGCATCCTGATCCCGCCCTCGATCGGATTCGTGGTGTACGCAATCCTGACCGAGGAAAGCATCGGGCGCCTGTTCGTGGCCGGCGTGCTACCCGGGATTCTGCTCACGCTCCTCTTCGTGCTCACCGTCCGCATCGTCGTGGCCCGCCGCCCGGCCAGGGCGCCCCGCTCCGGGGAGCCGGCCTCCTGGTCGGTGCGCTTCACGACCCTGGCGCGAGCGGCCTGGATCGCCGGCATCATCGTGGCCACGATCGGCGGAATCTACGCGGGCGTCTTTTCGGCCGTGGAGGCCGCCGGAGTGGGGACGTTCCTGACCTTCGTCGCCGCCGCCGCACGGCGGACGCTGACGTTGCGGGCCGTCGCGGACGTTCTCACCTCGACCTTGCGGGCGACGGGCACCGCCTTTCTCATTCTCTTCGGCGCATTCGTGTTCAAGACCTTCGTCGGATTCACTGAAATCATGTTCACCGTGTCCGGCTGGGTCGCGGAGCAGGGGTTCTCGGGGTTTCAGGTAGCCCTGGCCGTGCTGGCCGCATTCGTGGTGCTCGGCGCCGTCCTGGAGGGCTTCGCGATTCTGGTGCTGGCCATTCCCCTGGTGCAGCCGATCCTGGAGCCGCTCGGCGTCGATATGATCTGGTTCGGCGTGCTGACCGTGATTACCCTGGAGATGGGCCTGATTTCGCCGCCGGTCGGAATCAACGTGTTCGTGGTCAAGGGCATCGCCCGGGACGTGCCGCTCAACACCATATACCGCGGTATCCTGCCGTTCTGGCTGGCGATGTTCGCGGCGGCGGCGCTGATCGCCTGCGTTCCGGGGATCGCGACGTTCCTGCCGAACGCGATGTACGGATGACGCGCCCGATGAGACCCCAACCCGGCGGAGCCAGAACCCAGCGCCGGTCGTGAACCCGGGATCAGCGCGTCCTGACGCACGCGGGCGATCCCGCCCACCTTGTCATGTGGCGGGCCTCCGGTGGCGGACCTTCGATCCGCGCTTGCGGGCGGGACGCCCGTGTTCCCAGGAATGGTATGGATTCCCGCTTGCGCGGGAATGACGTGGTAGGCGGTGGGCCGGCGCCCGTGGCTCGGCAGGGATTCCCGCCCCGCTTTCGCGAGGACCAGCGTGCGCGGGAATGACGTGATCCCCGGTCACCGCCGCCCTCATTCCCACGACCGCCGCCGTCATTCCCGCGCAAGCGGGAATCCATCTCGGCCAATATCATCCGCACCGAAGGCGAAGGTCCGGCCAGCATGAAATCACCCGGCAGGTATATCCGTGACGATATGAAAGACGGCTCACGGCTGCCATACTCGTTCGTTCCCGCATCTGTTTGACCAGACCCCACGAAGGGGCTTGTTCCCCCGCGGAGGATTGACAATGGTCGACTACACTTGGGTGGCGTGGTTCAAAGAGTTGGCCACCAAGATCGCCAGGAATGGCGAACGCGACCTGGCCGACAAGGCAAAGGCCGTGGATTGGATGAAGGACAACGTTCCTCTCCTGAAGTACGGAGACGAGAACATCGATCCGATGTCGTTCCTCTACTTTCTGGCGCAAAAAAACACCGCGAAACAGTACAAGGGCATCTTCGGGAGCGTCCGCGAGGTGTTTGGCATCGCCTCGGACTTACCCGAAACTCGGCCTGTCATCCCTGTACCAAAGGTACCCAATGTGTTGTTCCACGACGGGAAGTCGTTCGATCCAGATTTGCTCTGGCGCCTGTTCAGGCAAGCGGCGCCAAGCCACGAGATGCCCATCATCCAACCAGAGGACTTCAACGCTACTTTGCGTATCCGCAATGTTGGTGTGAAAAAACTGACGCAGACGTTGTTCCTCGCAAATCCGAGCTGCTTTCTTCCCGCGGACCACATTAGCACCATCCTGCCTCAACCGGAGCTCCATGGCGACGTGAATGACCACGAAGACTACGTTGCCAGGATGGGTGCCATCAAACGCCTGTTCCCAGGGTGTGAGCCTTATGAAATCGACACTTTCCTCCACACCCAGATAAAAAGACCCCTCATCACCAAGGATACCGATTTCTTCCAAATCAGCACCAATGTCCATAATGTCGGAACCGACTACTGGGAACAAACCGATGCGCTAGAAAGCGATGCACCCTTCAAGGAGAATCACTACGTATACACAGGGTGGGCAGGAGGCAAAAGAAAGTACCCATTGAAAGATCCCAAGCGTGGCGACGTGATTCTGGTTCGCTACAGCCTTGGGGAAGGGCGTGCAATAGGTGTGGTAGAAGAAAATGGATACTCATCCGACGGTTGGAAGAAGGAAGAAGTCATCTCCGTCCACTGGATAAACAAGACCTCCGCTCCTGTTGACGATCTGAAGAATCAGAAACAATCGGCAGCATTCACTCGGGCATACAGAATCCAATTGGCGTTCCGCAACACCGATGCCTACAAGATCTCCTTCGATCTGATTGCTCGGTGGACCGGCGGAGACATTGAGTCGCAGCCCGATCCCGAGCCCCTGGCCGAGGAGCCCGACATGTCATTCTCCCTGAACACCATCCTGTTCGGCCCTCCGGGCACCGGCAAGACATGGGAAGCGGTTTCCTATGCCGTGGCGATCGTGGACGACAAGGATCACGCGGATCTTGCCCAAGCGAAGAAAAGGAAGAAAAGGAAGAACGTCAAGGCACGTTTTGAAGAACTCAGGGAGAAAAGGCGGGTCGAATTCGTCACGTTCCATCAGAACTACACCTACGAGGATTTCATCGAGGGCATTGGGCCGGTCTTGGATCACAATGATCTCCTTTATGAACTACGCGACGGCGTCTTCAAGCGGATCTCCTCACACGCAGCCAAGCACCGGAAGGAACGACACGTTCTCATCATCGACGAGATCAATCGCGGCAACATCGCCAAGATATTCGGAGAACTCATCACCCTGATCGAGCCGTCCAAACGGTCAGGTGCCAATGATGCGGCGGTGGTGACGCTCCCCTACTCTCAGGAGCCATTCAGCGTTCCGGACAACCTGTACCTCATCGGGACGATGAATACCGCGGACCGGGGCATCGCGCTCCTGGATACGGCCCTGCGGCGACGCTTCGACTTCATCGAGATGATGCCGAACGTGAGCCTCGTTGAAAAGAACATCGAGGGTGTTGACGGCCAAGCCATGTTGAAGGCCATGAACGAGCGCATCACGGTCTACCTGGACCGTGAGCACCAGATCGGCCATACCTACCTCATCGGTGTACAGACGATCAACGGTCTCGCAAAAGCCTTCCAACGCCGCATCGTGCCGCTTCTGCAGGAGTACTTCTACGACGACTGGGCGAAGATCCGGAGCGTGTTGAACGAGAATCCGTTCATACGCGAGCGCGAGATCGAGACCTCGATTCGGGATGCCCACTCGGAGCGGCCCGTGTTCGAGTTGCTTGCGCAAGACGACGAGGGATGGATGGACGCCGAAAGTTACCGGCGAATCTACGCCGGCGAACAAGCCGAAGACCCCGATTGACATGCCGGTTTTCAGGGAACACGAACGGCTTTCAGGTCTCGACGATACGGAGTACGCGGACCTCAAGGACTTCGCGCTGGCCAATCAGACGGATCAGCAGGGCAAGTACCGCCCCGTGCTGACGCTCAGGAACGGGCGGCTCCACACCGGGAACTACGTGGGTGTCATCGAGACCCGGCGCGGCACCGTGTTCGAGATTCTGCCGAAGGTGGACTTCGTCGACGACGAGGTGCGCACCCGACGGGTGTTTCTCGAGATGCTGCGGACCTACCGGGGCCTCCGCGCCGCGCAATTCAACGAAACCAGTATCGCCGCGCTCCGCCATTTCAACATGCTCGACGTGTTCGTCAGGCTGTTCCTGATCAATCTGGCGCTGCTCACGCAACGCGGGCTCGCCCGCCACTACAACAGCGTCGAGGACAATCTTCCCCGGCTTCGGGGGCGCATCCGGTTCCGAGAGCACATTCGCCGGAACGTGGCGAACCGCGCCCGCTTCTACGTCGCTTTCGACGAGTTCACGGCGGACCGCCCCGTGAACCGGCTGATTCACAGCGCCATCCACAAGCTCCGGCCGATCACCACTGCTGTCCCATAAAGTTCAGGTGAATTTCAGCCTGAGTTGCGGCGGCGGGTCTGGGGGTGTTGATTGTGTCTCCAGGAGATCCATCATTGGGCGACGATCGAACAGGTTCAGTTGGAGCACCCGCAAAATCTCGTACAAACTCCAACTTGATCGGTTGACGAACTTGATGTACGAAAGCAACAGATATACGCACATCGCAATCCAGAGCTGCGTCAATACTGCATTGCGCGATGTACCGACAAAACTCTTCACCTTCAGATGTTGCTTGATCCACTTGAAAAACAACTCTATCTGCCATCTTGCCTTGTAAATGTCCGCAATGGTCTTCGCCGACAAGTCGAAGTTGTTCGTCAAGAAGACGTAGTGTTTGCCCGTCTCAGCGTCCCGGTATCCGATTCGGCGCAACGCCCCAGGATACCTCTTCGCACCATGCGTACTCGTCAACACGATGATTTGATCGCTGGTGAGGCCCTGCCTTCGCTTCACCGCACGACGTTCCCGAACCGCATACCTGATCCCCTTCTTCATGCGGGTGACAAGAGAAATTCCCTGTGTATTCAGGTGCTTGAGCCACGCGAAGTCCACATACGCACGGTCCGCCACCACAATGCTCCCTCTCGGCACTTCCAACACTCTCGCCGCCTCAATGTCCGACCTCTTGCCGTCGGTGATGCGCACAAACGTCGGCAGATACCCTCCGTGGTCAATGCCCACATGCAACTTCACCGCACCCTTCGTCTGCTTGAACTTCGCCCACGGAAACATCGACAAGCACAAGTCCACGGTGGACGCATCCAACGAGTACAGCTTGCTCTTGAAGCGAAAGCCATGACCCGGCGCCGACCTCTGACAGCGCGCCAACACCCGCTCGAACATCCTCTCATAGAGCCGGTACGGTTGTTCCTCGTTCACACGGGCCAACGAAGACCTCGTTACGCTGCCGACCCCCAGGTGGTAGAGCTTGTGGGGATGCGTAGCCAGATTGGCCACGATGTCGCGCAGGCTGCTCCGCCCCGACAACTGCGCCATGAACATCGCCACAAACTGGTTCCAGCGCGTCATCTTGCGCAACTTTCGCCCCTTGTGGTGTTGCGCCGCATCCCTCTCGAATTCATGTCTCGGCACCAACTTGAGAAATTGCGCCAACACGGTATTATTGTGGGCCATGGACCTGGATCTCCTGTGATTTGGTTGCTTTCGCAAACTCAATCATAACATCACAGGATGATTCAGGTCCTCTTTCACGCACACTTTGTGGGACAGCAGTGGCCGATCACCCACCCCGGCAATCAGCAACTGCTCCATCAGCTTCGCATCTGTTTTTCCGAGGTGCCCCGATCGGAACGGCCGGAGGTGGACTGGGAACGCCATCGGATCGACCGGTCGATGCGGCATTACGACGCGGTGATGGCCTGGGTAGGTCTGTTCCTGTTCAATCACGGCTTGGCGACGTTCTCCGGAAAGCACGTGAACCAGGCGCTGCTGTTCCCGATGGAGGAAGTCTTCGAGGATTACGTGGCCGATGGCTTCAGACGCCATCAGCGTGACTACCACGTCAGAACACAAGGGCCGCAGAAAGCGTTTGCCCGCATCGGCAAAGCGGATGCCTTCCACATGAAGCCGGACATCGCCCTCGTTCGATCAGGCAAAGTGCGGTTCGTGCTCGACGCCAAGTGGAAGAGAATCAACGGTGATAGCACCGATCCGAAGCACGGGATCAGCCAGAGCGACGTTTACCAGCTATACAGCTACGGCAGGAAGTTCGGCTGCGCCAAGGTGGCGTTGCTGTACCCGAGGACGCCCGAATTCAAGTCGCCTCTGCGGTACGAGTTCAATGACAAAGTGGGCGACCAGCAGGGGCTGGAGCTGTTCTGCTTTCCGTTCGACGTCGTGCGGCCCGATGAAAGCATCCGCGAGATCATGCGCCGGCTGGCCAGTCGATAACGGCGTTTGCGAAACGTGCGGGGCCGCCTTGCCCTGGCCATCTACCCGGAGCGGCGGATGGCTCTGCCTGTCCTCGCTGACGGCAACACGAACTCATTCGGCAACACGCCGTAAAGAGTCGAAATCATCGTCCGTCGATTCCAGGCCGGCACCGTGGTGTCGGGCGCAGGCCATGATGACGACGTCGGTCGCGGGAACGGTGACGCCTCGGGCACGAGCACGCCGGGCGAGTTCGTATGCAGCGCACCAGACGTCGTCGTCGATCGGCAGGCTCGGTAGCACCCGTGCGAAGTCGTACAGCACCCGCTTTTCCCGTTCGCCGCGCGCACCGTTCCACAACTCCAGTTGAACGATCGGGCGCCAGCAGGCATCCGCGGCTCTCAGCGCCGCTTCGACACGGCCACGGGCGGCCAAGTCACCGTCCGGACGCAGCAGATGAATCCATGACGATGTATCGATCAGGATCAACGCACCGTCACTCCCGCCGACGTTGCGCCTGAAGTTCCTCCACCGTCATCAGATCCGTGCAGGTGCCGGCGTATTTCATGAGCTCCGTCATGCGGCGGCGACGGTTGAAATCGGCGACGGCCGTCACCACGGCTTCGCGTTTGGTCTGCGCGTGGGTGAAGCGCATGGCATCCGAAAGCTCGTCGTCTGGAATATCGATTGTCGTTTTCATGAAGCCGATGTAACAGATGCCTGCTCCGAAGGCGATCAGCATTCGCATCGTCCGGTACAGGTCGCATATTCCTCAAACGGCGTCGGGCCGCAACTCCTTTTGCGAAGGCCGCCGTCATGTGACACGGTCGCCGGGCCGCACCTGCCGATCCGGACCTGGCGATGGAGTGAACGAACGGGAAGCCGGAGGTATCCGCCGCGTCCCTCCACACCTCGTCCTCGGCGTAGCTGGCCGGAAGGGACCGACCATCGGCGAGCAGCTCCACTACGCGGGCCAGCGTGTCCCTGACATGCGGGCGGGGCGCTGAACTCGTCTCCGCCGCGGCAGTACTCCATCCTGCTCGACGGGGTCGCCGACGTCGCCTTCGCCCTGCCCGGCTACACCGGCGACCTGTTTCCGAAGACCAACGTGCTGTCCTGTCCGGGAGTCTGCGAGACGGCGGCCTCGTGCACCGACGCGTTGTACGGACGACGCGCCCGATGAGATCCTCCCCTTCGACCCCGCTGTACGGCGTCCGCTCCGGGAACCCGCAATCCGGCGCCCGCTCCGAGGCGGGCGCGGTGCGTCCGAGCGGGTCTGCCCGGAACCTCCACCGGCCCATTGGCTTTCGTGCCATCATCCTCATGCCCGAAATCACCTTCATCCCCGCGGCGGCTCCCCATCCCCGCTCCGCCGTCCGGATTCCCCGTGGGGTGGTGCAGCGACGCGCGCCATGAACGGCCGGCACAGAAGGAGGCTCTTCCCGAAATGAATCCCGGCGCCCGCTCCGCCATTCGCTACGAAGCCGACGAGACGCCTCCCGCCAGGCTCGCCTTCGGCCTCGGCCTGCAGCTCGCCGTGCTGAGCATCAACTCCGTGGTGCTGGTGGCGGCGATCGTGTTCCGGGCCGGCGGGGCCGAGGAGTCCCTGTTCTGGGGCGTGTTCGCCACGGTCCTCGCCTGCGGAGCGGCCACCGCGCTGCAAGCCCTGCGCCTCGGTCGGGTCGGGGCGGGCTACGTCGTCCTGACCGGCACGTCCAGCACCTTCATCGCGGTCTGCGTGACCGCCCTCGCCGAAGGGGGGCCGGCGATGCTCGCCACCCTGGTGGTCGTCTCGTCGCTCGTCCAGATCGCACTCTCGACGCGGCTCTCGCTGCTGCGCCGGGTCCTGACCCCGACGGTCACGGGCACGGTGATCATGCTCCTGCCGGTGACCGTGATGCCGATCCTCTTTCGCATGTTGCACCAGACGTCGCCGGACGATCCGGCCGCGGCCGGGCCGGTGAGCGCCTTCGTGACCATCGCGGCCCTCATCGGCATCGGGCTCAAGGGGACGAGTACGCTGCGCCTCTGGGCGCCGGCCATCGGGGTCGTCGCGGGCTCCCTGGTCGCCGGCTGGTTCGGCATCTACGACACCGGGCGGGTGGCCGGGGCGGCGTGGTTCGGTCTTCCGGAGGGGCGGTGGCCGGGCCTCGACCTCGACTTCGGCCCGGCGTTCTGGGCGCTGCTTCCCGGGTTCGTCTTCGTCACGCTGATCGGCACCACCAAATCGATCGGCGTCGCCGTCGCGATCCAGCGGGTGTCCTGGCGCCGGCCGCGGGCGGTGGACTTCCGATCCGTGCAGGGGACGGTGGCCGGCGAGGGCGCGGGCAATCTGCTGGCCGGCCTCGCCGGGACGATGCCGAACACCCCCTATCCGATCGGCGTGCCGATCACCGAGCTCACCGGGGTCGCGGCGCGCAGCGTCGGGGTCGCGGCCGGGGCGGTCTTCATCGTCCTCGCGTTCGTGCCGAAGGCGCTCGCCCTGATCCTCGCGATTCCCGGACCGGTCGTGGCGGCCACCATCATGGTGGTGATGGCCATGCTGTTCGTGGCCGGCATGAGGGAGGTGGTGCAGAGCGGGGCGGACTACCGCACGGGGCTCATCGCCGGGGTCTCGTTCTGGACGGGCGCCGGCTTCCAGGCCGGGATGATCTTCCCGGAGTTCTTCTCGGAGTTCGCGGGCGGACTGCTGAGCAACGGCATGACCGCCGGCGGCCTCATGGCGATCCTGCTCACCGCGCTGACGGAGCTGACCGGGCCGCGTGGAAGCCGGTTCCGGGGATGGCTCGATCGGGACGAGCTTCCCAGGCTGCACGAGTTTCTCGGCGCCTTCGCCGCCCGTGGAGGCTGGGGCGCGGACATGGAGGGCCGCCTGCAATCCGTCGGCGAGGAAACCCTGCTGACCCTTCTTCGGAGGGACGAGGAGGCGGACGGGTCCGAAGATCGAAGCAGCCCCGGACGGCGGCGCCTGCTTCTCACCGCCCGCAAGGAGGGCGGCGGCGCGGTGCTGGAATTCGTGGCCGGGACCGGCGACGACGACGCCAACCTCCAGGACCGTATCGCGCTGCTCGCGGAGCAGCCCGACGCCGAAGACCGGATCGAGCAGGAAGGCTCACTGCGGCTGCTGCGGCACTTCGCGTCCTCGATCCGGCACCAGCAGTTCCACAACGCGGACGTCGTGACCGTCCGGGTCGACGCTGCCGCGTCCTCGCGCGGAGGGTCCTGAGTCGGCGAGGGAGCCCGAAGGCGTCCGGCTGTCGCCGCGCCCACGCGCCGGAGGGTCCTGGGACGGACGCGGCGGAGGCCGCGCCGCCGCCGGGGCCCCGGGCGCAGGCGGGAACGAAGGCCGGACGGCTACGTCCCGAAGAAGGATGAATCGCAGCGCTCGATCCGCCATTCGCTACGAAGCCGACGAGAAGCCTCCCGCCAGGCTCGCCTTCGGCCTCGGCCTGCAGATCGTCGTTGTGACCATCAGCTCCGTGGTGCTGTTGGCGGCGATCGTGTTCCGGGCCGGCGGGGCCGAAGAGTCCCTGTTGTGGGGAGTGTTCGCCGCGGTCCTGTGCTGCGGCGTATCCACCATCCTTCAGGCCCTGCGCCTCGGCCGGGTCGGGGCGGGCTACGTGATCTTCGCCGGCACCTCCAGCACCACCATCGCGATCAGCGTGACGGCGCTTGCCGAAGGCGGCCCGGCGATGCTCGCCACGCTGGTCGTCGTCTCGGGCGTCGTGCTGATCGCGCTCTCCGCGCGGCTCTCGCTGCTGCGCCGGGTCCTGACTCCCACGGTGACGGGCACGGTGATCATGCTCATGCCGGTGACCGTGATGCCGATCATGTTCGATATGCTGAACCGGCCCCTGCCGGGAGCATCGGCGGCGGCCGGGCCGGTGAGCGCCTTCGTGACCATCGCCGCCGTCATCGGCATCGGGCTCAAGGGGGCGGGTACGCTACGCCTCTGGGCGCCGACCATCGGCGTCGTCGCAGGCTCCCTGGTCGCCGGCTGGTTCGACATCTACGACACCGGGCGGGTGGCCGGAGCAGCGTGGTTCGGCCTTCCGGAGGGGCAGTGGCCGGGCCTCGACCTCGACTTCGGCCCGGCGTTCTGGGCGCTGCTTCCCGGGTTCGTCTTCGTCACCCTGGTCGGCACTACCAAATCGATCGGAACGGCCGTCGCGATCCAGCGGGTCTCCTGGCGCCGGCCGCGGGCGGTGGACTTCCGGGCGGTGCAGGGGACGGTGACTGCGGAAGGCGCCGGCAACGTGCTGGCGGGTCTTGCCGGAACGACGCCGAACACGCCCTACCCGGTCAGTGTGTCGCTGACCGAGCTGACCGGGGTCGCGGCGCGCCGCGTCGGGGTCGCGGCCGGCGCGAGCGCCATCGTCCTGGCCTTTCTGCCCAAGGTGCTCGCCCTGATCCTCGCGATTCCCGGACCGGTCGTGGCGGCCTCGATCATGGTGGTGATGGCCATGCTGTTCGTGACCGGTATGCGGGAGGTCCTGCAAGTCGGGGCGGACTCTCGTACGGGGCTGATTGCCGGCGTCTCCTTCTGGACGGGCGCCGGCTTTCAGGCCGGGATGATCTTCCCGGAATTCTTCTCGGAGTTCGCGGGCGGACTGCTGCGCAACGGCATGACCTCCGGCGGTCTCATGGCGATCCTGCTTACATTGCTGACGGATCTGACCGGGCCGCGTGGAAGCCGGTTCCGGGGATGGCTCGATCGGGACGAGCTTCCCAGGCTGAACGAGTTTCTCGGCGCCTTCGCCGCCCGCGGAGGCTGGGGGGCGGACATGGAGGGCCGCCTGCAAGCCGTCAGCGAGGAAACCCTGCTGACCCTTCTTCGGAGGGACGAGGAGGCGGACGGGTCCGAAGACCGCAGCGACCCCGGACGGCGGCGCCTGCTTCTCACCGCCCGCAAGGAGGGTGGCGGCGCGGTGCTGGAATTCGTGGCCGGGACCGGCGACGACGACGCCAACCTCCAGGACCATATCGCGTTGCTCGCGGAGCGGCCCGACGCCGAAGACCGGATCGAGCAGGAAGGCTCACTGCGGCTGCTGCGGCACTTCGCGTCCTCGATCCGGCACCAGCAGTTCCACAACGCGGACATCGTGACCGTCCGGGTCGACGCCGCCGGGCGCGGAGGAGCCTGAGCGACTCCGATCAGCGCCAAGCCCGCCACGAGAAGCCGCGCCCGCAGGGGCCTGAGTCCACCGAGGGCAGCACCGTGCCGTCCTTCTCCGCCGCGCCCGCGCGCGCAGGGGCCTGAGTCGGCGAGGGAGCCCGAAGGCGTCCTGTTATCGCCGCGCCCGCGCGCGGAGGGTCCTGAGGGACGGACGCGGCGCAGGCCGCGCCGCCGCCGGGGGCTCCGGGCGCGGACGGGAACGAAGGCCGGGCGGCTACTTCCCGAAGAAGGGCGCTGCCCGCAGAATGCGGATTTCCCGGCTGAGGATGTTTCCGGCTTCACGGCACGCCTTCATGTACGCCTGCCACTCGGGGTCCGCCAACAGGGCTTCGCGGCGACGCACCCGGTCCGCGTTGTCCTCGTAGGACATGATGTGGGTGTAGGAATCCACCTCGCCCGTTTCGCCGACGCCGAAGACGACCGGCTTGCCGCAGTGGCGTTCATGCGCGGCGCGCCCGATCTCGTCGTACAGCTTGATCTGCGTCGGCGCCCCGAGGTAGCGGCACCTGTACTGATGCACTTCGAATATCATGGTGGTTCCTCCGTGTGGACGATACGGGGACGTACCGGCCGGCGCACCAAGCGCCCGCGCGGGTGAGTGTAGCCGAGAGGGGACCCGCCCAGAACAAGGCTCCACACCGGGAACTATGTGGGTGTCATCGAGACCCGGCGCGGCACCGTGCTCGAGATTCTGCCGAAAGCGGATTTCGTCGACGGCGGCGAGGAGCGCACCCGGATGCTCGGCGATCCGGGCGCGGACGTCATCAAGGTCGAATCCCCCGGCGGCGACGTGGTGCGCGGCGCCGGACCGCCGCCGGTCGATGCGGGATGGGCGCGATCTTCCTCACCAACGACCGCGACAAGCGCGGGATCGTGCTCGACATCAAGGACTCCCGCGGCCTCGCGGCGATGATGCGGCTCATGGATGGCCGCGATGAGGCCGACGATCTCATCGAGGCCGGGGTCACCTTCGACGGAAGTGGAGGCGACTGGGCGCGGCGCGCAGAGCCTCACGAACGGGGAGATCTCGCCGTCATCATTGCACCGAGCGAGCGTTTGGCAATGCCCCGTACATCGAAGTTGGCGTCGTCGAGCCAGTCTTGAAGGACCGCGCGTACGGCTGGCCACTCCTCGCCGAGGATCGAGTACCAGGCCGTGTCGCGATTGAGTCCCTTGTAGACCATGTGGTTGTGGAAGATCCCTTCGAACCGGAACCCCAGGCGACGCGCCGCGGCGCGGGAGCGTTCGTTGAGCGCGTTGCAGCGCCACTGCATGCGGCGATAGCGGAGATCGGTCATCGCATGGTCGAGCATGAGGCAGAGCGCCTCGGTCGCGGCGCGCGTGCGTTGCATCGAGGGCGCGAACCAGATGTAGCCGATCTCGATCACGCCGTTCCCGGCGTGGATGTCCATGAAGCTCGCCTGACCGCTCGCCTTGCCGTCCGGAAGCGGCCGCAGCGCGTAGTAAATCCGGTCGAGAGCGCCTGCGTTCTCGCGAAGGTGGCTCGCGTACGCGGCACGGTCCGGCCAGGGGCCTTCCGGCAGCCAGGTCCAGATCGCCCTCCCTGTCCCAGTGGTATGCGACGCCTCGTAGAGGTCGTCCGCGTGCATCGCGGGGTCCATCGGCTCGAGCCGGACATGGCGGCCTTCGAGCATCCGGCGCGCCGGGACGAGGCCGGAGGGCAGCGGATCGACACACGCCCCGGAGAGTGGACGGGGGAACCTCTGTTCTGTTTCCTTGCTCATGGGATTTCTGCAACTCCAGTTGAACGATCGGGCGTCGGCAGGCGGCCCGGCTCTCAGCGCCGCTTCGACACGGCCCCGGGCGGTCAGGTCACCGTACGGACGCAGCAGATGAATCCATGACGATGTATCGATCAGGATCAACGCACCGTCACTCCCGCTGACGTTGCGCCTGAAGTTCCTCCACCGTCATCGGATCCGTGCAGGTGCCGGCGTATTTCATGAGCTCCGTCATGCGGCGACGGTTGAAATCGGCGACGGCCGTCACCACGGCTTCGCGTTTGGTTTTCGCGTGGGTGAAGCGCACGGCATCCGAAAGCTCGCTGTCTGGAACATCGATTGTCGTTTTCATGAAGCCGATGTAACAGATGCCTGCTCCGAAAGCGATCAGCATTCGCATCGCCCGGTCCAGGTCGCATATTCCTCAAACGGAGTCGGGCCGCAACTCCTTGCGCCAGGACACCGCCGGGGCGACCGATTCGTCTCCGGGAGCGGCACGTCCCGAGAGGACACGGACAGGACCGCCCGCGGTCCCAGGACCCCTACTCCCTTCCCTGGTCCGCCGTCCGGGTGGAGCTGACCCGATTTCGGGGACACCTGGTCCTTTGGGGAGGAGGCATCCACCATGCCGAAATCAAGACCGCCCCCCGTTTTCACGGAGCCTGCCCCGGCAGGCAGTCAGCCGGGATGACGGCTCCTGCGACGATTCGGTCTCGTCAGGTGCCTGATCGACATGTTTGGTGTCACTGGCCGGAACCCGGGAGCCTGGCCGGGATGGCGGCTCTTGCGGCGACTCGGTCTCTTCGATGGAAGGGGGAGCGAGCGCGTCCAATGTCCGGGGATCGAGTTCGCCGGTGGCCGGCAGAATAGCTTGTTCTTGAAAATTCCGGATCGCCCCACGAGTTCTCGGCCCCATGAGACCATCGATCGGTCCGGGGTCGAGGCCAAGCTCTTCGAGTCGTTTCTGGACGCGCAACACCTGATCCGACTGGGCACTGGTCATGCCGGCGATGCCGGTCAGCCCGAGGGCAAGAAGGATGATGAAGGCCAAACGAGCCATGTCCTGACCGCGTCTCCGCAGAGGTTGCCTGTTCCAGAGAAAACCGGGGCTGGCGGCAATATCCGGGCAGGTGCTCGAACGTCGTCACGTCATGCGTCGGTCCTCCTCGATACACTCCCCTCGCCCGCTTCTTCCTGCACCGCGAAGAACGATGCGCGCAACGGCTGCTCGGGAAGCTCGATGACCGCCTCGGCGAGTCGTGCCCGACGGGTGGGCCGGCCGCGGACGATCATGCCCTCGTTCCGGCTCGGCATGGGGTTGCGCGCGATGGGAAAGGCATCCGCGGCGCTGTAGACGCAGATGTACAGGCCACGCGGCGATGCCGACCGGTTCGGCTCCGAGCCGTGGGCGAGCCGGGTGTGCATGAGGCAAACACTGCCGGCGCGGCCCAGGATGGGCACCTCGCGTTCGCGTAGCGCCCGCTCCTTGCCGGGGGCGATGAAACCCGTGAACCGGTCCCCGTCGAACAGGGAGAACATCGGCCCCCGATGGCTGCCGGGGACCACCATCAGGCAGCCGTTCTCCGCCGTCATGTCGTCGAGCATGAGCAGGGCGGTCACGACATCGTCGTTGGTGTGCGGCGTATAGGCGAAGTCCTGATGGTAGCGCACCTCGGTATGCGAGCCCGGCAGCTTCAGGTTGATCTTGCAGTGGTGATGCTTCACGTCGGGGCCGATGAGGGCGGCCACCATGCCGGTCATCGCCGAATCGCGCATCACGCCCATACAGGTCTCGTCGATCTCGCTCGGGTTGTTGACCCTCCTGAGCGCAGGCGCGTCGGCGCTGTGCTCCGGCGCCAGATCGAACCGCGCCCGCCCATCGACGGCGGGCTCTCCGAAGGGCGCGTCATGGGAGCGGCTTTCTTCGACCCATCCGGCGAGGACTTCACGCAGGCCGGCAAGCTGCTTCGCATCGACCGCATTCCCGGCGACGAGAAAGCCGTCGCGCCGGAAGGCATCGATCTGTTCCTTGGAGAGCATGCCCGGATCCTCCCGTGAGTCCTGGCCGGAAAGGGATTCTCCGAAAGGACCGGGGCAGGCATCAAGCCGGGTCCGGCGGCCCGAAGAATCGGCGCGCAGTCAGGGGCGACGCACGGCATGGGAACCGATCGAGGTTAGAATCCACCGGAAGCCGGAGCGCCCGCCGGGAGCCGGAACGCCGGCGGATGGTGGCTACGGGTGGGATCGAACCACCGACCTCACGATTATGAGTCGTGCGCTCTCACCGGCTGAGCTACGTAGCCCGAAGGGGGGGCGAACCTTACCGGAAGGCGCCGCGCGGACGCAACGAAATCGCCGGTCCGCCGGTGGCTCGATCCGGCGGATCGGCGCCCTGCGCCACGAGTCGGCGACGCGACGGCGGAGCCCTGGTGACGGGCCGGGAACAGAGTGGGCGAACCGGGCCGCCGCGCGGTCCACATCCGCGACCATGCGCAGGGGAGAGACGCCGACGGTTCGGGGGGTCGGATGACACGTACGCCGAAGACACGACGCATCCGCAACCATGCGCACGTAATGGACGCCGGCGGGGGAGCTTCATGGTGAAGTTCTCCGCGAGCACCCCGCACGATCACTCCGCCAGCGGGTGCATCGGGGTCCTCGTGACCAACCTCGGCACGCCGGACGCCCCCACCCCTTCCGCCGTCCGGCGGTATCTCGCCGAGTTCCTCGCCGACCCGCGGGTCATCGAGCTTCCGCGATGGCTGTGGCGGCCGATCCTGCACGGCGTGGTGCTGCGGATCCGGCCCCGGCGCTCGGCCCGCGCGTACGCGAGCATCTGGTCGCCGCAAGGCTCGCCGTTGCTGGTGAACTCGCGGGCCATCGCCGATGCGCTGCGGGCACGCTGGGCCGATGCGCCGGCGACACCTCGGGCCGGGCGGCGGCCACCGGGCCGCGTGGCGGTCGCCTTCGGCATGCGCTACGGCACTCCGTCGATCCCCGAGGCGCTGGACACGCTACGCGAAGCGGGAGCGGTCCGCATCGTCGTTCTGCCGCTCTACCCCCAGTACTCGGGCGCGACCGGCGGCTCCACGTTCGATGCCGTGGCCAGGACGCTCTCGAAGTGGCGCCGCGTGCCGGCGTTGCGCTTCGTCGATCATTATCACGACGACCCCGGCTACATCGACGCGCTCGCGGCGTCGATCGAAACCGCGTGGTCCGAGGGAGGCCGCCCGGACCGCCTGTTGTTCTCGTTCCACGGCCTGCCGCGGCGCTGTCTCGACGCCGGCGATCCGTACCACTGCGAATGCCGCAAGACGGCGCGGCTGGTCGCCGGGAAGCTGGGCCTCGACCCCGAAACGTGGCGCGTCGCATTCCAGTCGCGGGTCGGGCGCGGGGAGTGGCTGCGCCCGTATACCGACGAGACGCTGGTCGAATGGGGACGCGAACGCCTGGAAAAGGTCGACGTCGTCTGCCCCGGCTTCTCCGCCGACTGCCTGGAGACGCTGGAAGAGATCGCGATACGCGGGCGCGAATGCTTCGTCGCGGCGGGCGGCGGACGGCTTCGCTACATTCCGGCCCTCAACGCGGGCGCGGCGCACGTCGCGGCGCTCGCGACCCTGGTCGAGGGTGCGATTTCCGACTGGCTGGCGGACCCCGGCGACGACGCGGAGGGCCGTGATCGGCGCATCGCCCGGGCCCGGGCGCTCGGAGCGCCACGCTGAGCGCCTCCCCGCGCACCGTCATCGCCGAGGCGGCAATTTCCGCCAAGCCCGAAAACGTCCCATGAACCACAACGATCAAATGCCCAGGCGGCCGGGATGGCCGCGAAATCCCGGTCATGCAATCGAGTTCGGGGCGTTAGCGGAAATGGCTGTCGCCGAGGCGATCGCGTTGCAAGCCCTCTCGTATCCGTGCGATCTTCACCGCAATCGGATGCCGGGCGCGATGACACGCCGCAATGAGATGAGACCATCGGCCCCACACCTCCTGCTCGCTCTCGCGGCGACGGCCCTCCTCGCGGGCGCCGCCGCCGCGGACGACGAGTGGTTGCAGTGCGGACCGGGCTTCCAGGTGCCGCAACGACCGCCATCGGAGGCGGCCGGGTCCGGCGCCGATCCCGAGACCATCCACCTGTCCGCCGATCGAGCCGAGCTGGTCGAGGGCGGATCCAGACTCACCGGCAATGCCGTCGCCGAACAGGGCACGCAGCAACTCCGGAGCGACGAGATCGTCTACGACCAGTCCGAAGAGGTGATCAAGGCCCGCGGCAACGTCAGGTTCTGGGATGAAGGCGTCTTCATCGCCGGGGACCACGCCCGGGCGGAGATCGAGCGGGACGTCATCACCGTCGAGCCCGCGGCGACGTTCATGCTCGAAGACAGGCACGGCCACGGCGACGCGGCCGTGCTCACGCGCTTCGGCGACGAGCGCACCACCGCGGACGACGCGACCTATACGACGTGCAACCCCGGCGACGCGGACTGGCGCGTCACCGCGAGCCACGTCGAGTTCGACCACGTGGAGGAATTCGGCACCGCACGGAACATGTGGATCGAGTTCAAGGGGCAGCGGGTGTTCTACACGCCGTGGATGAGCTTTCCGCTGAGCGATCGGCGCAAGTCCGGCTTCCTCCCCCCCACCTACGGCGTGAGCGGATCGCGGGGGGTCGAGCTCACGACCCCCTACTACTTCAACCTCGCCCCCAACTACGACGCGACCCTCACCGCGCGAACGATGAGCGACCGCGGGGTGCAGGCGCAGGGAGAGCTCCGCCTTCTCTCGCGAGCCTACGGGTCCGCCCGGCTCGCGGCGGAGCACCTGCCGTCCGACTCGAAGTACGACGACGATAATCGCACGGCGTTCGACCTTTCCCACCGGCACCGGTGGTCGAGCCGATGGTCAACGGATGCCCGCCTGGAGTGGGTCTCGGACCCGGAGTATCTCGGGGATCTCGGATCAAGCCTCTCCCAGAGCAGCCGCACGCATCTTCCCCGCCGGTTCGATGCGCGCTACGGGGGCGACGGATGGAGCGCGCTCATGCGGTTCCAGGACTTCCAGACCGTGGACCGGGCCTCCGGCCGGCCTTATGCGGAGCTCCCCCGGATTTTCCTCCGGACGAATCTTCCGGAGAAGAACCGCGCGCCGAACGTCGGCGCAACGGCGGAGCTCACCTACTTCGAGCACCGATCGCGCACCACCGGAACGCGGGTGGACGTGCAGCCGTCCTTCACTTATCCCCTGCGGACCGCCGGGACCTTCGTGACACCGAAGGCGTCCCTGCACTTCACCGGGTACGATCTGAACCGGACCGTGGCCGAGGCGTCCCGGGACGACGACCCTTCGAGGCTGGTTCCGAGCTTCAGCCTCGACAGCGGCCTGTTCTTCGAGCGTCCCGTCACCCTCTCCGGCAAGTCGCTGACCCACACCATCGAGCCGCGGCTCTACTACCTGCGCGTGCCCTTCGAGCGCCAGGACGACCTGCCGAAATTCGACGCCGGCCGGCCCAGCTTCAGCTTCGCGCAGCTCTTTCGTGAGAACCGGTTCTCGGGTGGAGACAGGATTGGAGACGCCAACCAGGTGACGGTTTCGCTCACCTCGCGCCTGCTCGACGAACGGGGCGGCGAGCTTGCCCGTGCGAGCATCGGGCAAATCCGCCACTTCCGCGACCGGAAGGTGACCCTCGACGAAGACGACGAGCCGGAGACGACGCGCGCTTCCGACCTCGTCGCGGAGGTCGAGACGCGGCCCGCGCGGGAATGGCGCCTGCGAGCCGGCATTCAATACGATACCGGTACCGACCGGACGGAGAAGAATGCCCTGAACCTGCGGTACCAACCCGATCGGCGCAGCGTCGTCAACGTGGGATATCGGCTCGTTCGTGACGTCGACCCGTCCAGAACCATAGAGCAGGCCGATCTGTCCTTCGCCTGGCCCCTCGGCGCAAACCTGCGCACCGTGGGCCGGTGGAGCCTCGCGCTGAACGAGGACGAGAACAGGACCCTGGAAGCGTTCGGCGGGCTGGAGTACGAAAGCTGCTGCTGGGGAATGCGGGTCGTGGCCCGCCGCTTCCTCAGCGGCAGGAGCGGCCAGGACGGCAGTCGGGACGACTACTCCAACGGGCTCTTTCTTCAGCTCGAGCTCAAGGGCCTGACGGGCACTGGGCGCAGGACCGAAGAGCTCCTCACACGCGGCATTCCCGGATACGAGAACGAATTCTGATGCCTCTCCCCACTTCCTTCCGGCGACGATGGCTGCCGCGCCTGATCGCATGCGCGATCGGCGGGGCGTGCGCCACGCATGCGCCGGCCCAGACGGCGCCGGACCTCGAGCTCGATCACATCGTCGCAATCGTCAACGACGACGTCATCGCCTGGAGCGAGTTCGAAGCCCGGCTCGAGAGAGTCCGCGACGAGCTTCGCCGATCCGGCACCCCCCTGCCGCCGCAGGAGGGGCTGCGCAGGCAGGTGCTCGAACGACTGATCCTCTTGCGGATTCAGCTACAGCTTGCGCGCGATGCCGGCATACGCATCGGCGACGAGAGGCTCAATCGGACGCTGCTGCGGATCGCGGAGCAAAACGGGCTCACGTTGCGCGAGTTCCGGGACGTCCTCGAGCGCGACGGCTACGACTTCGCGAAGTTCCGCGAAGAGATCCGGGAAGAGCTCATGATCTCGGAGATCCGCAGGCGCCGGGTCGAGAACCAGGTGCGTATCTCGCAACGCGACATCGACAACCATCTGTCGATGATGGAGAGCCGGGGAGCGGAGGCGGACCGGCACCAGTACCGGATCGGGCACATCCTGATCGCGGTTCCCGACGGAGCGTCATCCGGGGAAATCGCCGAGGCGCAGGCGCAGGCCGGGAGTGTGCTGGACGAGATCCGGGCCGGAGCGGACTTCGCGACCATGGCCGTGACCCATTCCGACGGACAGCAGGCGCTTCAAGGCGGTGACCTCGGCTGGCGGCAGGCATCCGACCTGCCGACGATGTTCGGCGACGCCGTCACCCGGCTCGAGGTCGGGGGGGTGGCCGATCCCATCCGCAGCGCGAGCGGCTTCCATCTCGTGAAGCTCATCGACAAGCGTGACAGTGAACGGCAGATCGTCCGGCAGACCCGCGCCCGGCACATCCTGATCGCGCTCGACGAGCTCACCGACGACGCGGGCGCGCGCCGGCAGTTGTCGGCGCTGCACGAACGAATCGTCAACGGAGAAGACTTCGGCGAGCTCGCCCGCGTCCATTCCGACGATTCGGGCTCCGCCCCCAAGGGCGGCGAGCTCGGCTGGATCGACCCGGGCAACACGGTTCCCGTGTTCGAGCGCGCGATGGATTCGCTCGCGCCGGGCGGGCTCAGCGAGCCGTTCAAGTCGCAGTACGGATGGCACGTCGTCCAGGTGCTCGAACGGCGCGATCGCGACGACACCGAGACGTCCCGGCGGGCCGAAGCGATGCGCACGTTGCGGGCCAGGAAAATCGAGGAGAATCTGCAAGCGTGGATCCGTCGGGTACGCGACGAGGCTTACGTGGAATACCGGCTCGACGAATGATCGGACGCGCTCCCGCGCTGACTCCGGGAGAGCCGGCCGGGATCGGTCCCGACGTCACGCTGGCCGCGGCATCGTCGGGCCGCGTGCCGTTCGTCGCCTTCGCGGACCCGGACCTGCTCCGCCGGCGGGCCGAGGTGCTGGGGATCGAGATCCGGATCCGTCCGGTGGATCCACGGATCCCCGTCTCGAAAGCGATCCCGCCGGGCGAGCTGCCCGTGGTTCCGATCGCCGCGCCCCGCCGCGTCATCCCCGGGCGCCTGGACGCGGCAAACAGTCCCTACGTGATCGAGTGCATCCGCGCGGCGGCCGATGCCTGCCGCGAGGGAGCCGTCGCCGGACTCGTGACCGCACCGGTGCACAAGGGAATCATCAACGACGCGGGGATCGCGTTCACCGGCCACACCGAGCTCCTCGCCCAACTGGACGGCGGGGCACGGCCGGTCATGATGCTGTGCGCCCCCGGGCTCAAGGTGGCCCTCGCCACCACCCATCTTCCGCTGCGGGCGGTGCCCGACGCCATCGACGCCGCGATGCTGATCGACGTCGTCCGGGTCGTCGCGCGCGACTTGCGCGCCCGTTTTGCGATCCCCACCCCTCGTATCGTGGTCTGCGGACTGAACCCGCACGCGGGCGAGGGGGGGCATCTGGGAAGCGAGGAGATCGAGTCGATCGCACCCGCGGTGGAGGCGCTGCGCGCGGAGGGAATCGACGCCCGCGGCCCGGTCCCGGCCGATACCGCGTTCACCCGGGAGCGGCTCGCCGGCGCCGACGTGGTGGTGGCGATGTACCACGACCAGGGCCTGCCGGTGCTCAAGCACGCCGGCTTCGGACAGGCCGTCAACGTCACCCTCGGGCTCAGCTTCGTGCGGACCTCGGTCGATCACGGGACCGCCCTCGACCTCGCGGGCACGGGCCGGGCGGAGCATTCGAGCCTGGTATCCGCCCTGGCCCTCGCTCGCGAGCTCACGCGGGCGCCCCGTCACGAAACGCCCGCGCACGGCCCGGAGCCATGAGCCGCGGCGCCCCCGGCCCCGGCCGGCGGGTCCCACCGGCGCGCGATGCGTATCCACGCAAGCGGTTCGGACAGCACTTCCTCCACGACCGCGCGGTGGTGCGGCGCATCGTCGACGCCATCGCCCCGCGGCCCGGCGAGCTGATCATGGAGATCGGGCCCGGGCGCGGCGCGCTCACCTTCCCCCTGCTCGCATCGGGCTGCGAGCTGCACGTGGTCGAAATCGATCGCGACCTCGCGGGCGCGCTCCGCGAGCGGACGCCGCATCATCCGAACCTGATCGTCCACGAGGCGGACGCGCTGGAGCTCGACCTCGCCCGCGTCGCCCCGCCACCGCGGAAGCTGCGGGTGACCGGCAACCTCCCCTACAACATCTCGACCCCACTGGTGTTCCGGCTCCTCGCCGCGCTGCCGCGCATCCGGGACATGCACCTGATGCTGCAACGGGAAGTCGTCGATCGCATGGTGTCCCCGCCGGGCGCCCGCGCCTACGGAAGGCTCAGCGTCATGGTGCAGCTCGACTGCGAGGTGGAGCGGATACTCGGGGTCGGCTCCGGCGCGTTCTCTCCCGCGCCTCGCGTCGAATCCGCGATGGTGCGGCTGCGGCCCCGGCTGCGGGCCGTGCTCGACCCCGCAGGCCGGGGTCGATTCGAAGCCATCGTCAGGTCATGCTTCTCCAGGAGGCGCAAGACGCTGCGCAACGCGCTTCGCGGCCTCTGTGACGAGTCGGTGATCGACGCCGCGGACCTCGACCCCGGGGTACGGCCGGAGGTGCTGACGATCGACGAATTCGTCGCCCTCGCCCATGCCAGCGGCGGCCGCTGACGCGGAATCGTCCACATCCACGCCCAACGCGCCGACCGGCTCCCCGCCCTGCGGGGGTGGGCGTTGACGGCCGAAGACGCGGCCGCGGACACGCGGGGCGGAGTTCTTCACAAAATCTGTGGAAAACTCTGTGCACAAATTACGAATCCGCCTTGTTTTTCCCGGCAATCAAGCACCGCGAAACAAATTGGCGAAATTTTCGCCTGTTAAACAATTTGTTTGATTACAATGAGTTACACAAAAAAACGAACGGAAACGCACCCCCCTCCGGCCGGAGGGGGTCCCGTCACATGATCATCATGCCCAATGTGCATAAGTCGAGACGAGCCGGGACCCCTCACCGGATCAAAAGGTTAGTCCGCAATGCTCAGGGGTTCGTGAAGTGACGCGCGGGCGCAAGGGGCGTCAGCCCGCGAGATGCGTCCGGAGCGCTTCGATCACGGGACCGGTCCGCGGCTCCCGCCCGCGCCAGAGCCGGAACGATTCCGCCGCCTGCTCGACGAGCATCCCGAGGCCGTCGGTAGCGATGGCCGCGCCTTGTCCGACGCCCCAATCGACGAACGGCGTCGGCCGCGCCGCGTAGGCGGTGTCGTAGGCGACGCCGCCGGGACGCAGCGTGCCCCGGGGCAGGGGAGGGAGGGCACCGGCGAGGCTCGCGGCGGTGGCGTTGACGACGATCTCGAACCCACCGGCCGGCAGCGCATCGAGCGCCGCCACGCTTACCGGTCCCTGTCCCTCGAACCGCCGTGCGAGCTCGACCGCCCGCGCCGTGGTCCGGTTGGCGATCACGAGCCGCCGGGGCCTCTCGTCGAGCAGCGGCCCGACCACCCCCCGCGCCGCGCCGCCGGCGCCGAGCAGCAGCACCGACCGTCCCTCGACGTCCACCGCGAGATTGCGTGTCAGATCCCGTACCAGCCCGAGCCCGTCGGTGTTGTCGCCGCACACCGCCGTATCGTCGAACCACAGGGTGTTGACCGCGCCCGCGCGCTCCGCGCGGCCCGAGCGCCGGCTCGCGAGTGCGAACGCCTCCTCCTTGAAGGGAATGGTGACGTTGAGTCCGCGCCCGTCTTGTGCGCGGAAACGCTCCACCGCGTCCCGGAAGCCGCCGGGCTCGACGAGGAGCGCATCGTAGGCGACCGGTTCGCCGGTATCGGCCGCGAATCGCCGGTGGATGAAGGGCGATTTACTGTGAGCGATGGGATGGCCCATCACC
Source organism: uncultured Gammaproteobacteria bacterium (assembly GCA_958295465.1). GTDB lineage: Bacteria > Pseudomonadota > Gammaproteobacteria > HK1 > HK1 > HK1. The sequence goes on along the minus strand of OY282353.1, from coordinate 1,936,495 downwards.
GCGTAGCGATCCGGCATGGCTGGGCGTGTGGGAGTAGGATTCGGGGACGGGAATGGTGCAGTATCGCCGGCTCGGGATTGTAAGCTGCGGCATCGCCCCCCGGACAGCCTCCCCGCGCGCGCCGGTGAGGGGGGTGGAGGCGGTGCGGGAGGGGGTGGGGGTGTACAGCCTCCCCGCGTGCGCCGGTGAGGGCCATTTCATTCCGCATCCGGAACGTGCGCCGGAGGCGTCCGGAAGGCGATGCCGGACGAATCGGGGCCGGAGCGTGGGTTGGACGACCCATGCGGGGCCGCGGATCAGGGCGGGGCCGACAGTCCCAGGAGCCGGAGATCAAGCGGAATGAAGTGGTTCTGCGCACCCGGCGGAGACCGTTCGAGGCGACCGTTGCGGACCCGTCCCTGTTCCATGTGCAGCCGGCGCTCGCGGTGCAATCGGGGAAAACGATGATGATCGATCCGCGGAAGTTCGACGATCTGGCCCGGCGTATCCAGGCGAGCCTGCCACCCGGACTCGACGAGGTCCGCGAGGACGTGATCCGCAACGTCCGGGCAGTCATCGCGGCCGGGATCGCCCGGATGGATCTGGTGGAGAGAGAGGAATTCGACGTGCAGAGCGCGGTGCTCGCCCGCACCCGCGAGAAGCTCGAGACCCTGGAGCGCCGGGTCCGGCAGCTCGAAGAGCAGCTCGACGAGCCGGATCCCGCCTCGAAGTAGGGGCGCCGAGCCGGACGGCGAGCGCGAGGATCGCGCCACCGGGACAGAGGACCTCGGCGATGCGTTCGTGCGCATCGGCCTCCCCCCGGCCCATGGAGCAGGCGCCGCCGGAACGGCCGCGAGGCCTGCCCGCGCAGTACCGGCGCGTCGGTCCGCCGGCCCCGACCGGGGCGGCTGAAGTTCGTCCGGGGGGCGTACATCCGGGGCTTACTTACGGCGCGCCCGCCGCCGACACCGCGCGGGACGTTCACCCCTGCCGCCACACGCCTCCGATCGCGCATGCTCGCGTTCGTTTCCCGAGCCGGACACGTGCGATGTCGCTGGCGACCGTCATGAGCCGCGCAAGCGTCGGTATCGAGGCGCCGCCGGTACAGGTCGAAGTCCACATCACCGGCGGGCTGCCCAGGTTCGCGATCGTCGGCCTGCCCGAGGCCACCGTACGCGAGAGCAAGGACCGCGTGCGTAGCGCAATCATCAACTCCCGGTTCGAATTCCCCAGGCGTCGCATCACCGTCAACCTCGCGCCGGCCGACCTCCCCAAGGACGGGGGCCGGTACGACCTCCCGATCGCGCTCGGGATCCTCGCCGCGACCGGGCAACTCGGCCACGAACGACTCGGCGAGCACGAGCTCATCGGAGAGCTCGCGCTCGACGGCGCATTGCGCCGCACCGGCGGCTCGCTCCCCGCGGCGTTGCACGCCCGCGACGCGGGGCACGTCCTCGTGCTCCCGGCCGACGACGTGCACGAGGCGGCACTCGCGGCCGGCGCACGCCTGTTCCCGGCACGCCACCTCGGGGAGGTCCACGCGCAGCTCATCGGCGAGACCTCGCCGCCGCCGGTGGAGACCGCCCGGCAGGCCGGCGTCCCGGTGAGCGAAGATCTCCGCGACGTCCGGCGCCAGTACGCGGCGCGGCGCTCGCTGGAGCTCGCCGCCGCCGGCAGCCACAACCTGCTGATGCTCGGACCGCCGGGCACCGGGAAGACGATGCTGGCGACGCGCCTGCCCGGGATCCTGCCGCCGATGACCGAGGAGGAAGCCCTCGAATCGGCGACGGTGCGGTCGGTGAGCGCGCTCGGCTTCGACCCCGGGCTCTGGGGGTTGCGGCCGTTTCGCGCGCCGCACCACTCGGCGTCCCCGGCCGCGATCGTGGGAGGCGGGGCGGTGCCGAGCCCCGGGGAGATCTCCCTCGCCCATCACGGGGTGCTGTTCCTCGACGAACTTCCAGAGTTCTCGCGGGTCGTGCTCGAAGCCCTGCGCGAGCCGCTCGAATCGGGATGCGTCACCATCTCGCGCGCGAGCCGCCAGGCGAGCTTCCCCGCCCGCTTCCAGCTCGTCGCCGCGATGAACCCGTGCCCGTGCGGGACCCTCGGGGACGCGGCCGGCACCTGCCGCTGCACCCCGGAGCAGGTCGCCCGCTACCGCGCCCGGGTCTCGGGGCCGCTGCTCGATCGCATCGACCTGCACGTCGAGATGCCTCGCATACGCGGGGACGACGATGACGGCGTCGCCGAACCGTCGGCAGCGGTGCGCGAGCGCGTGACCGCCGCTCGGGCGGTGCAGATCGCCCGGGCAGGGAAGCCGAACCAGAGGCTCTCGGTGAGCGAATCACGCAGAGACTGCGCGCTTGCGCCGGGCAGCCGCCGCCTCCTCTCCCGCGCGATGGAGAAGCTGCACCTCTCGGCCCGCGCGCGTGACCGCGTGCTCAGGGTCGCGCGCACCATCGCGGATCTCGCACGCTCGGACCGCATCGGCGACGAGCACGTGGCGGAGGCGATCGGCTTCCGGACCCTCGACCGGGGCGCGGGACGCGGGCTCGGATGATCCTTGACCCGGCTCCGCCGGGTCAGGACCATGCCTTGTTCGTCCCGGGACCCGGATCAGGTCTCCCGGAAGTGTTGAAACAATCGGGGCAAGGGCGACGACGGACCACTTCCCGGGGAGCGAACCGGAACCCGGACGGTGAAGGTGCGCCGGCCGGCGATGCGGCGGACATGGCCCCGGAACACCCCGGCCACTTCGGGGAACCACCAATCACTTCAAGGTAGAGGGGAGAATGGAGACCACCGGCCACCGTTACAGCATTCAGGTCGACGTGCGGAGCATCTACGTCGACGAGCACTCGGCTCCCGAAAACAAGCGCTTCGTGTTCGCGTACACGGTCACCATCCGGAACACCGGCACGGCTGCCGCGCAACTCCGGACCCGCCACTGGATCATCACCGACGCCAACGCACGGGTGCAGGAGGTGCGGGGTGAAGGCGTCGTCGGGGAACAGCCCCGCCTCGCCCCGGGAGAAGGGTTCCAGTACACGAGTGCCGCGGTCATCGAGACACCGGTGGGCAGCATGCACGGCAGCTACCGGATGGTTGCGGACGACGGCCGCGAATTCGACGCCCCGATACCCGCGTTCAGCCTGTCCGTGCCGAAACTCGTGCATTGAAGGCGCCGTCCTCGATCGCCGGGGGGCGTGGTCCCGCCGGTGCTCTCGTTTCCGCCGGTGTCATGACTCCTCCGGCAGCGATGGTTCTGGCGCCGCCGATGGCTCCGCCGATGCCGCCCGCTCCACCGGCACCGGCGGCCCCACCCGCACCGGCACCGACGACGGGAAACCGTAGCGATCGGATCGTGCACTGCGTTCGGGGCTGAGCCGGCGATGTCCACCTACGCGATCGGGGACGTACAGGGCTGCTACACCGAGCTGCGGTCCCTGTTGCGCGCGTGCGGCTTCGATACCCGGCGGGATCGGCTCTGGTTCGCCGGCGATCTCGTCAATCGCGGCCCGCATTCCCTCGACGTGCTGCGTTTCGTCGCCGATCTCGGTGACAGGGCTCGCGTCGTGCTCGGCAACCACGACCTGCACCTCGTCGCGAGCGCACACGGCGCCCGGAGGCTGCGTGACCGGGACACCTTCCAGGACGTGCTCGACGCCGGGGACGGCGAAGCGCTGGTCGACTGGCTGCGCGGCCGACCGCTGGCTTATCTCGACTCCGAGCGGGGGATCGTCATGGTCCACGCGGGCATCGCTCCCGCCTGGACCGTCGATCAGGCGCTCGGCCACGCGGCCGAGCTGTCGCAGGCGTTACGCGCACCGGACCATTCGCGGCTCCTCACGCACCTGTACGGCGACAGGCCGGGCGAGTGGCAGGACGTGCTCGCCGGATTCGACCGCCTTCGCTTCATCACCAACGCCTTCACGCGGATGCGCTACTGCCACGCGGACGGACGACTGGATTTCTCGGAGACCCGGCCCCCCGGAGACCAGGACCCCTCGCTCACGCCCTGGTTCATGCTGCGCGACGGCGGTGCCGACCGGGTCAGGATCGTGTTCGGGCACTGGGCGACGCTCCAGCTCCGCACCGCCCTCCCGCGGCGCCTGCACGTCCGCCACGTCGATACCGGATGCGTATGGGGCGGATCGCTGACCGCGCTACGCCTCGACGACGACCGGGAGTTTCGTGTCGCCTGCAAGAATGGGGTGCGGTGAAGCGCTCGTCCGTTGCAATCGTCGTCGCCGCCCCCGCCACCTTGGGCGCATGGCGAATCCCGTACCCGTCACACCGCGATCGGCGCCTTGATGGCCGGATGGTGCCGGTAGCCCACGAGCGTGAAGTCGTCGTAGCTGAAATCCAGGATCGACCCGACCCCCGGGTCGAGCTCCATCCGCGGGAGCGGGCAGGGCTCGCGCCCGAGCTGGGTGTCGGCCTGGCCGAGGTGGTTGAGGTACAGATGCGCGTCTCCCAGGGTGTGCACGAGCTCGCCGGGCTCGTGCCCGGTCACCTGGGCGACCATCATCGTGAGCAGCGCGTACGACGCGATGTTGAACGGCAGGCCGATGAAGACGTCCGCGCTTCGCTGGTAGAGCTGGCATGAGAGACGCCCTTCCGCGACGTAGAACTGGAACAGGAGATGGCACGGCGGAAGGGCCATGCGGTCGAGCTCGGCGACGTTCCACGCCGAGACGACGTGACGCCGCGAATCCGGGTCGCGGCGGATGCCCTCGACGACCCGTGCGATCTGATCGACACAGCCGCCGTCCGCGGTGGGCCAGCTCCGCCATTGCGCACCGTAGATGGGGCCCAGCTCCCCCTGCTCGTCGGCCCACTCGTCCCAGATCGTCACCCCGTTGGCGTGGAGCCAGGCGACGTTCGTCGAGCCCTTCAGAAACCACAGGAGCTCGTGAATGACGGAGCGCATGTGGATCGACTTCGTGGTCGCCACCGGGAACCCTTCCCCGAGGTCGAAGCGCATCTGGTAGCCGAAGACGCTCAACGTTCCGGTGCCGGTGCGATCGCCCTTGCGCACCCCGCACTTCCGGACGTGGCGCATCAGATCGAGATACTGCTTCACTCGGGCCTCCTCCTCGCCGCGCAGCGCGAAGGCGTCAGGCGAGGCTCAGCAGGATCGCCTTCTGCGCGTCGAGGCGGTTCTCCGCCTGGTCGTAGATGATGGAACGCTCGCTCTCGGCCAGGTCCGCGGTGATCTCGTAGCCGAGGTGCATGGGCATGTCGTGCATCACCTTCGCGTCGCTGCCGGCGAGCAGCGCCTCGTTGAGCTGGTAGGGCATCATCAGCGCGCAACGCCGCTCCTTCTCCCCGGCGAAGGCGGAGTCGTTGAAGTACTCCATGTCGATCCAGGTGTCGGTGTAGACGTAGTCCGCGTCCGCAACCGCCGCCTTCGCATCCAGGGTCTCGGTGAGCAGGCCGAGGCCGAGGAGGCGATCACGGCTTTCCTTGTCGACGAGCGCCTCGTCGCGGATGGGGCAGACCAGGGTGAGCTCGACCCCGAGCGCGGCCGAGATCGACGCCAGCGAGTTCACCACGTTGTTGTACGCGCCGACGTAGGTCAGGCGGGCGCCGCGAGGATCCCCGCCCCGGTCCTCGGCGATGGTCAGCATGTCGGCGAGCGCCTGGCAGGGATGGTAGAGGTTGCAGCATCCGTTGATCAACGGAACGGTCGCGCCCTCGGCCATGTCGAGCAGGTCCGGGTGGTTCTTCAGCCGCGCCATGATGAACGCGGCGTTGCGCGAGAGGTACCGCGTCTCCGAACGGATGTCGCTCAGGGTGAAGTTCGACGCGCGCCAGTCGAGGTTGATCGCGTGCCCACCGAGCTCCGTCATGCCCGCTTCGAACGATACCCGGGTGCGGGTGGAGGTCTTCTGGAAGATCATCACCAGGGTCCGGCCCTGCATATGGCCCTGGAATTCCCAGCGCTGGCGCTTCACGCGCCGGGCGAGCGCGAGCGTCGCGCGGATCTTGCCGTCGTCCCAGAACTTCCAGTCGATGAGGTGCTTCGGCGCCCCGGTCATGCATCCGGCTCCCTGAACGACGGCCCCGTGGCGAATTCGCCGAGCGCTCGATGCGCTCCATGGGAAGATCGGGCCTGTGCATCCCTGCCCGCCAAGGGTGCCAGCGTTGGCCGGCGAATCCAAACCCCGCCTTCGCCCCGTGGGGTTCCTCCCCGCCACGCCGGGGCGGGTGCGGGCTGAAACCGGGGCGGCACGCTCGTGGCGTCATGGCTCCGGGATGCACGCGCCGGTGCAGGAAAGATGGGTGCCGCGTTGCGCACGGCAGGTGGTCCGCACCGCAGGCTTCTTCCCCGCCCCCACCGGTGCGGGCTGAAACCGGGGCGCCGGACTCGCAGCATCATGGCTCCGGAACGTCCGCTGCCGGCGGCGCCGGCGAATTGCACGGTTCATCACCGCACCGGCCCACCACGGAGCGAACCGCTCCCTCGGCACGCTCCTCCGTACCTTGCCCATGGCGTTGCGCGGCAGATCCTCCACGAAGAACACCCGTTTCGGGACCTTGTAGCCCGCGAGCCGGTTCGCCGGCCCGCCGCGGAGCGAACCGCTCCCTCAGCACGCTCTTCTGTACCTTGCCCATGGCGTTGCGCGGCAGGTCGTCCACGAAGAACACCCGTTTCGGGACCTTGTAGCCCGCGAGATCGGTCTTCAGCGCGCCGACCACCGACCGCTCGCCCGGCCTCGCCGCTCCTTCCTCACGCACCACCACCGCGACGACCTGCTCCCCGAAATCCGGATGGGGCAGCCCGATCACCGCGGACTCCATCACCCCGTCGAGCTTGTCGATGAGGAGCTCGACCTCCTTCGGATAGACGTTGAGTCCCCCGCTGATGACGAGGTCCTTGTCGCGGCCCGCGATCGCGACGTAGCCGTCCTCGCCGATCCAGCCCAGGTCGCCGGAACGGAAGTAGCCGTCGGCGGTGAACTCCTCCGCCGTCTTCTCCGGCAGCCGCCAGTAGCCGGAGAAGACGTTCGGTCCCTTGAACTCGATCTCCCCGACCTCGTCGGGGCCGGCCGGGGCGCCGCCGTCACCGGCCACCCGCAGGTCGACGCCGGGCAGGGGCAGGCCGACGGTACCCGCGCGGCGCTCGCCGTGGAGCGGATTCGAGGTGCTCATGCCGCACTCGGTCATGCCGTAGCGTTCAAGGATGGTGTGCCCGGTCCGCTCGCGGAACTCCTCGAAGGTCTGCTCCAGCAGCGGCGCGGAGCCGGAGACGAAGAGCCGCATCCCGGTGCAGGCGTCACGGCCGAACCCCGGCAGGGCGAGCAGCCGGGTGTAGAACGTGGGCACCCCCATGAAGACGGTGGCGCGGGGCAGCAGCCGGCGGGCCTCGGCCGGGTCGAAGCGCGGGCAGAAGAGCATCGGGGAGCCGTTGAGCAGCGCGGTGTGGCAGGCCACGAACAGCCCGTGGGTGTGGAAGATGGGAAGCATGTGCAGGAGCACGTCCCCTTCGCGGAAACCCCAGGCCGCGTGCAGCACTTGCGCGTTCGAGGACAGGTTGGCGTGGGTGAGCATCGCGCCCTTCGGCCGGCCGGTGGTGCCGGAGGTGTAGAGCAACGCGGCGAGGTCACCGGCGGCCCGCGCCACGGTCTCGAAATGCTCGGGCATCGCGCGGGCCGCCTCGGTGAGCGTGCCGTCGCCGGCCGCGCCGAGGGTGAGCGGCTCCCCGGCGTCGTGCCGTTCGTAGAGCGCCGCGAGCCCGTCCGCCGATTCCGGCCGCCCCACCACCACCCGGGGCTCGGCATCACCGAGGAAATAATCCAGCTCACGCTCCGGATACGCGGGGTTGAGCGGCAGGTACACCGCGCCCGCCCGCAGGCATGCGAGGTAGAGGATGAGCGCCCGCGGCGACTTCTCCACCTGCACCGCGACCCGGTCGCCGGGAGCCACTCCGCGCTCGCACAGCAGGTTCGCGTACCGCGCCGCCTCCGTCTCCACGTCCGCCCAGGTCCACACCGCGCCGTCCGGTGTCTCCAGGCAGGCCGCGGAACGATCGGCGGGGAAGTGGGCTTCGAGGAATGCGTAGAGGTTGGCGTTGTTCATCGGAAGCAGAGACGACCACTCCTCCATTCATGCGGCAGCGACGTCGATGTCCAGCCAGCCCTGCAGGGTCGTGCGCGCGGTATCCCCGGCCCGCAGGAGCACCGTGGTGGTGGCCGACTCGACGATGGCGGGGCCGTCGATGCGCTGGGCGGGAGCCAGGGTGTCGAGCTCGTATACCGGAAGCTCGCGCCAACCGCCGAGGTGGGCCCGGCGGGCAGCGCCGGGAGAAGCCGGCGGTCCTTGCGCGAGGGCGGGTTCGGCCGGCGCCGCCGGCAGCCGCCCCACGACGGCGAGGCGCGCGTTGACGAGCACCGCCTCCTGGTCGCGTAGCGCGTATGTGTACAGCGCTTCGTGGCGGCGATGGAATGCATCGGCGATCGCGGCGATCGGATCGGGTCCCGACCAGTCCACGTCGTCGAGCGGCACCTCGACCTCGAAGATCTGTTCCCCGTAGCGCATGTCCGCGCTCCGGCGGCAGCGGATCTCGCCCTCGAACGCGGCCTCGGCCAGCCGTGCGCGTCCCTGCGCCTCCATCTCGCGGTAGAGCGCTTCGAGACGGCCCGCATCGAGGGCGTTCGCATGGGACAAACCCGTTTCCTGCCCGTCTGCGCGTTGGCTGGATGCGCCGGCGATTTCGCTACGCGAAATCGCGAAGCGATCGCGCCAGCGGTCACCGCTCGCATCGCCGATATGCGTGCGCACGATCTCGTAACGCAGGTCGCTCGCAAGCATGCCCCACGCCGAGAACACCGGCGCGAGCCTCGGCACCACCACGCTCGACAGATCGAGCGCACGCGCGACGGCGGTCACGTGAACGCCCGCGGCGCCTCCGAACGACAGCAAGGCGAAACGGCGCGGATCGACCCCGCGACGGACCGATACCAGCCGGATCCCCTCCGCCATTCGGGTGTTGACGATACGGTGGATGCCCTCCGCCGCCGCCATGCGGCCGATGCCGAGCCGCGCGGCGACGGTGTCCACCGCCCCGGCGGCGGCCTCCGCATCGAGCCGTTGCCGGCCGCCGAGGAAACGTGCCGGGTCGAGGAAGCCGAGCACGAGGTTGGCGTCGGTCACGGCAGGTGAGGTCCCGCCCCGCCCGTAGCAGGCCGGCCCCGGATCGGCGCCGGCACTGGCCGGGCCGACGTGCAGCACACCGCCGGCGTCGACGCGGGCGATGGAGCCGCCGCCCGCGCCGATGCTCGCGATGTCGAGGCTGTGCAGGGCGATCCGGTGACCGGCGACCCGGCGGTCGGTGGAGACTGCGGCCTCGCCCTCCACGATGAGCGACATGTCGGTGCTCGTGCCGCCCATGTCGAAGGCGATGAGGTTGCCGTGCCCGAGGACCCGGCTCGCGTGGCGTGCCGCCGCCACCCCGCCGGCCGGTCCCGAAAGGACTCCGCCGGCGGCGAGCCGGACCGCATCGGCCACCGTCGCGAGTCCGCCGTGCGACTGCATGATCAGCACCGGTCCGGAATAGCCGGCCTCGGCCAGACGCTCGGCGAGTCGGTGGAGATAGCGCTCCAGCACGGGGCCGACGTAGGCGTTGACCACGGTGGTGCAGACCCGTTCGTACTCCTTGATCTGCGGGAACACCTGGGACGAGAGGGACACGTACGCGCCGGGCAGGGCACGGGCGAGCGCCTCGGCGGTGAGGCGCTCGTGCTCCGGCGAGCGGTAGGCGTGCAGGTAGCACACCGCGACCGCCTCGACCTCCTCGGCCGCGAGGGTGCGAATCGCAGCGCGCAGCGACGTCTGCCCGAGCGGCGTCGCCGTGCTGCCGTCGGCCCGGATGCGCTCGCGCACCGGCAGGCGCAGATGACGCGGGACCAGCGGTTCCGGCGCCGGCTGGCGAAGCGCGTAACGGTCATCCTTGAGTCCTTCGCGCATCTCCAGGACGTCACGATGCCCCTTGGTGGTGAGGAGGCCGAGCCTGGCGCCCTTGCGTTCCAGCAGCGCATTGGTCGCGACCGTGGTCCCGTGGACGATGCGGTCCGTGGAGGCGAGCAGCGCGGCCCGGTCGATGCCGAGCGAGCCGGCGAGCAGCTCCAGCCCGTCGAGTACCCCGATGGACTGGTCCCGTGGCGTGGAGGCGGATTTCGCGACCGTGATCCGCCCGCCGTCGTCGACGGCGACGAGATCGGTGAACGTGCCGCCGACGTCCACACCGATGCGGTATCCGGTTCGTGATGCGGTCATATGCGGATGTTCTCATCCTGGTTTCGCAACGCGGTCAATCCCGACGTCCTTGAGCGAAACCACGCTTCCGTAAGCAGATTTGCTGCACCTCTATGTATCGGGGCGTGCCTCTGTCCGGCAAATCCTCCAGCTATTGGAGTTGACCCGGTTTCGTGGACCCCTGACCCTTTGGGGAGGAGGTATCCGCCATGCCGAAATCGAGACCGCCTCCCGTTTCCACAGAGCCTGCCTTGACAGGCAGTATGCCGGGGGGCAGGCTCTTCACGAACCCGTCGCGAAGATCGCGCCGGCGCGCCTCGGCGCTGCGCTCCCCCGGATCGCCCCAACCGCCGCCTCCGCCGGAGCGGACGTGGATCACGTCGCCGGGCCTGAGCTCGATTCCGGCCTCCTTGGTCTTCAGCTCCCGGGTGCGCCGCCCGCGCGAACGCAGGGTGTAGCGGTGGGGCAGGGCGTCGTGTCCGCCGTTCATGCCGCAGGCGGGGTACTTCACGCCGTCCCCGGCGGTATTGCCGACCGCCGGCCCCCCGGTCTCCAGCACCAGCTCCAGCTCGCATCCCGGCCCGCCGCGGTAGCGGCCGTCGCCGCCGCTGTCGGGGCGCAGCTCGTGGCGGCGGAAGAACAGCGGGAAGCGCACCTCGGCCACTTCCACGCTGCCGAACTTGATGCCGCCGGCGGTCTGCCACTCGCCGCCGGCCGGCCAGCCGTCCCCGGCCGAGGAGGCGCCGCCGCCCGGACGGGCGTGGAACATGTGCCAGATGAACGACCGGCCGTTGCGGGGATCGGCGCCCTGGATCGCGATGCGGAAACGCCGCCCCCAGCCCGCCATGACCCGCTCGGAGCAGGCCGGCTCCAACGCGCGCATGATCGCCTCCATGATCTCCTGCGCGCAGTGGCTGGTCGCCAGCGTCACCGGCGCCCCCTCGCGCGCCCAGACCACGGTGCCCTCCCTGGCGACGACTTCGAGCGGACGAAACGTGCCGTCGTTCTTCGGCGTGTCCGGATCGATGAGGTAGGCCAGCGCCATCGCCACCGCGGAGCGCATGTTCGGGTAGGACGAGTTGACGAACCCCAGCACCTGCGGATGGGAATCGCTCAGGTCGACGCGCAGATCGCTCCCCCGCTTGGTCACGCGGGCACGAATGTGGATGTCTTGAAACCCGTGCCCGTCATCGTCCAGATGGGCGACGCCCTCGTACTCTCCGTCCGGCCATTCGGCGATCACCGCGCGGGCCTGGCGTTCGGCGCCGTCGAGCACCGCCTCGACCGCGGCATGGGTGGTCTCGGACCCGAGCTCGGCGATCAGTGCACCGAGCCGGCGTTCGCCGACCCGGGCCGAGCCGATCATCGCCGCCACGTCGCCCCGGAAGTCCCGGGGGTGGCGCACGTTGAGCACGATCATCTCGTACACGTCCTCGCGCAGCCGGCCCCGGTCGTAGAGCCGCAGTGGCGGAATGCGCAGGCCCTCCTGCCAGATCTCGGTCGCGAGCGGGTTGTAGGCGCCGTGGGTGGCTCCGCCGATGTCGCTCTGGTGCGAGCGGTTGATCGACCAGAACGCGAGCCTGTCGCCGTCGAAGACCGGAACGAAGGCGGTCAGATCCGGCAGGTGGTTGCCGCCCCGGTAGGGGTCGTTCAGCAGGAACACGTCCCCGGGGTGGACGTCGTCGCCGAAGTGGTCGTACACCGCCTTCGCCGCCCACGGCAGGGCGCCGACGTGGATCGGGACGTGCTCGGCCTGGGCGGCGAGGCGCCCGTCCGGGTAGCAGATCCCGGTCGAGAAGTCGCGGCTCGAGTTGAGGATCTGCGAGTAGGAGGTGCGCAGCATCGCCTCGCCCATCTCCTCGACGATGGCGCCCAGCCGGTGCTGCACCACCGAGACGGTGATCGGATCGACCATTCAGCCTCCCAGGAAGATCTGCTTGACCGCGTCGCTGCCGAGCAGCTCGCCGGAGCGACCCTCCAGCACGAGACGTCCGCTCTCCAGGACGTAGCCGCGCTCGGCCAGTCCCAGCGCGGTCTGCACGTTCTGCTCGATGAACAGGATCGCCACCCCGGTCTCGTTGATCCGGCGCAGCACCTCGAAGGTATGCCGGGCGGCGGCCGGCGACAGGCCGAGCAGCGGCTCATCCACCAGCAGCAGCCGCGGGCGGGCCATCAGCCCGCGCCCGAGGGCGAGCATCTGTTGCTCGCCCCCGCTCATCGAGTGGGCGAGCTGGTCCTCGCGCTCGGCAAGGCGGGGGAACAGCGCGTAGACGTGGCGCAACGTCTCTTCCCGGGCGTCGCGGGCGGCCGGATTGTAGCCGCCGAGCCACAGGTTCTGGCGCACCGTGAGATAGGGGAAGACGCGCCGGCGCTCCATGATGTGCACGAGGCGGCGGCGCACGATCTCGTGCGGCGGGCGCCCCCCGATCGGCTCGCCCTCGAACTCGATGCGGCCCGCGCGCGGCGGGCGCAAGCCGGAGATGGCGTTGAGCACCGTGCTCTTGCCGGCGCCGTTCGGGCCGAGCACGCTGACGATCTCGCCCTCCGCGACGTGCAGCGACACGCCCCGGATCACCTGGTAGTCGCCGTAGCAGACTTCCAGATCCTCGACCTCAAGCATAGGAAGCACCGAGGTATGACTCGACGACGGCGCGGTCGGCCCGGATGGACTCCGGCGTCCCCTCCGCGATCTTCGCCCCGAGATGCAGGGCCACCACGCGATCCGCGAGCGACATCAGCACCTGCATGTCGTGCTCGATGAGGATGATGGTCATGCCTTCGCGCCGCAGCCGCTCGATGAGCTCGATGAGGCCGGGGATGCTGCGCTGGTCGACGCCGCCGGTCACCTCGTCGAGCAGCAGCAGGCGGGGACGGGTTCCCATGGCCCGGGCGAGCTCCAGGCGCTTGCGCTGCCCGGTGCTCAGGCCGTGGGCGTGAACGCGCCGCTTGTCGAGCAGGCCGACGAAGTCGAGTGCCGCGAGCGCCGCATCCCGCGCACGACGCAGGTTCGAATCGTGCTGCATGATGCCCACCATCACGTTCTCCTCGACCGTCATGTGGGCGAAGGGCTTGAGCTTCTGGAACGTGCGCGCGACGCCGAGGCGGTTGATCCGGTGCGGCCCGAGGCCCCGGATCGACCGGCCGTCCAGCCGCACGTCGCCCTCGTCCGGCGTCTCGAAGCCGGTGATCAGCTCGAACAGCGTCGACTTTCCGGCGCCGTTCGGCCCGATGACCCCGAGGATCCCGCCGGCCTCCGCCCGGAACGAGATCGCGTCGTTGGCGACGAGGCCGCCGAAGCGCCTGGTCAGGTTCGTGACCTCAAGCATCGCCGGACCGCACGAAGAGCCGGCGCAGCAGCGCGAGGAGTCCGCCCGGCCAGAACACCGAGATCAGCAGGATCAGCGCGCCGTAGATCATCAGGTCCTCGGCGCCGCCGGTCCCCCCCAGCCACACCCGGGTGGCTTCCGAGAGCGGAAACAGCACGCCGGCCCCGATGATCGGACCCCACAGGGTCCCGATGCCGCCGAGCATGGTCATGAGCACCACCAGGATCGAGAGCAGCAACGGGAACACCGTCTCCGGGTCGATCACGAGCACGTACTGGGCGAACTGCGCGCCGGCCACCGCGGTGAACGCGGCCGAGATCATGATCGCCACCAGCTTGTAGCGGGTGACGTCGACCCCGAGGCTGCGGGCGGCGTCCGGCTCGTCGCGGATGGCGCGGAAGTACAGCCCCGCCTTCGAGCGCTCCAGCCAGACGACCACGAGGCAGGCGGCGGTGAGGAAGCCGAGCCCGATGTAGTAGTTCGGCAGCTTGTTGTCGTGGAACTGGAACGAGTACCACGGGGAGTCGCGATCGATCGGGATCCACACCCCGGTCGCCCCGCCCACGAACTCCCAGTTGAGCATCAGGGTGTGACCGATCTCCCCGATGACCAGCGTGGCGATCGCGAAGTAGTGGCCGCGCAGGCGGAAGGTGGGCAGGCCGATGGCGAGGGCCACGAGCACCGAGATGCCGACGCCGACGAGCATGCCGAGCCAGGGGGAGATGTGGTAATTCGCATACAGGAAGCCGGCGCTGTAGGCGCCGATCCCGAAGTAGACTGCCTGGCCGAGCGAGATCTGGCCGCAGTAGCCGGCGAGCACGTTCCAGCCCTGCGCCATCAGCGCGTAGATGAACACCATCACCAGCACGTGGCGCTGGTAGGGCGCATCGAATACGTGCGGCCAGGCGATGAGCGCCACGCCGGCGAGTGCGAGCCACACCCACTGCTTCGCCGACAGGGGCGTGCGGACGGGCTCGGCCCGAGCGCGCTCGAGCTCCGCGCGCGGCTCGCCGGCAGGTGGCGCGTGCGGCGCTTGTGCCATCAGAACCGCCCGAACAGTCCCTTGGGCCGGACGATCACGATGGCGAGATACATCGCGAAGATGATGGCGTACTTGTAGGCCGGGTCCAGAAGCAACCCTCCGAGCGCCTCCACCAGGCCGATCAGCACGCCGGCGAACAGCGCCCCGACGATGCTGCCGAACCCACCGAGCGCGACCGCCACGTAGGCGATGAGCGCGAAGATGAAGCCCACCTCGGGGAAGATGTAGTAGTAGTTGGTGAGCATCACCCCCGCGACCGCCACGCAGGCCGCCCCGATCCCCCAGCCGAGCGCGTACATCCGGTCGGTGCGGATGCCCATGAGGCTCGCGGCTTCGCGATCCTGGGCGGTCGCCTGCAACGCCATGCCGGTCTCGGTGCGGTTGATGAAGAGATACAGCACCCCGAACGCGAGCAGGCAGCCGGCGCTCGCCACGAGCTGCGGCACGCCGATGAAGATCCCGGCCAGGTCCAGGCGGCCGGAGACGATCGGGTCGGGAATGGACTGGTAGTCCGGCGTCCAGAGGAACTGTGCGAGGCTGCGCAGGAAGATCGCCAGCCCGAAGGTGGCGGTGATCTGGACCAGCATCGGCGCGTTCAGGATGTGGCGGATGATGCCGTAGTGGGTCGCCACCCCCAGCGCGAAGAGGAACATCACGCACAGGGGGGCCGACACCAGCGGATCGAGCCCGAACGCCAGGTAGAGCCCGAACACCGAGTACATGCTGACCATCATGAACTCGCCGTGGGCGAAGTTGACGATCTCCATCAGCCCGAAGATGAGGCTCAGGCCCGCCGCGACGAGCGCGTAGATGAACCCCATCAGAAGCCCGCTGACGATGGTCTGGATGACGATCTCGGTGGTCAAGGTTGCCCCCGGGGCCAAAGTCCGGTGCTCCGGCGCACCGCCCGTGATTCCCGGCCGGAGTCTAACCCGTATGTCTCGAGACCGTGTGCTCGACGCGGCAGCGGCCCCGGCAGTGGTCCGGCGCGCGCTCCCCCCCTTTGCCGGTCAATCCATCCTCCCCTCCCGGCAGCGCCTGCGCTACCCTGTGCGCAAGGTGCCGTCGGCGCCCGTCGGAACAGATTACCAAGGAGAAATCGAACCATGAGAATCATCAACATTCTGCTCGGTGTTGCGCTCGCGCTTGCGCTGCATACGGGCGCGGCGCTCGCCGCGGACCCCGTGCGCGTCGGAGTGATCTATCCGCTCACCGGGCCGGTGGCCCAGCCGGGCAAGGACGTGCTGGCGGCGGTGAAGGTGGCCCAGGACATCGTCAACAACAAGCACGACCTCGACCTGCCGCTGGCCGCCACCGAGGGCCTTCCCAATCTCGGGGGCGCGAAGATCGAGCTGGTGGTCGCCGATCACCAGGGCAAGCCCGAGATCGGCCGCGGCGAAGCGGAGCGCCTGATCACGAGCGAGAAGGTCGCGGCCATCTTCGGGGCCTACCACAGCAGCGTGAGCGCGGCGGCCAGCAACGTGACCGAGCGCATGCAGGTCCCCTACCTCACCGGCGAGTCGTCGTCGCCGAAGCTCCACACCCGGGGCTTCGAGTGGTTCTTCCGCACCGGCCCGCACGACGGCCATTACACGCGCACGATGTTCGACTTCATCCGCGACTTCGAGCAGAAGAAGGGCGTGAAGCTCGAGACCGCAGCGATCGTCCACGAGGACACCCAGTTCGGCGTGGACAGCGCGCGCGTGCAGGAGGCGCTTGCGAAGGAGGCCGGCATCGATGTGGTCGAGAAGATCGCCTATCGCGCCAAGACGACCTCCCTCACCTCCGAGGTCCAGCGGCTCAAGGCGGCCGACGCGGACATCCTGTTCCCCACGTCCTACACGGCCGACGCGCTGCTGCTGATGCGCACGATGAAGGAGCTCGACTACGCCCCGCGCATCATCATCGCGCAGAACGCCGGCTTCAACGACGCGACGTTCCTGAAGACCATCGGGGCGGATGCCGAGGGCATCGTCTCGCGCTCGCCGTTCTCGATGGACATGGCTGAGAAGATCCCGCTGATCGCGCAGCTCAACGCGCTCTACAAGAAGCACAACGACGGCCGGGACATCTTCGATCCGCCGATCCGCTCGTTCGTCGGAGCGCTGGTGCTCTTCGAGGCGATCAACCGCGCCG
Organism: uncultured Gammaproteobacteria bacterium; assembly: GCA_958295465.1. GTDB lineage: Bacteria > Pseudomonadota > Gammaproteobacteria > HK1 > HK1 > HK1. The sequence continues at coordinate 1,919,755 of OY282353.1, read as the reverse complement.
GCTCGACCGAGCCCGGGAAGATCCGCAATGCGCTGCGGGAGACCAACTTCCCGGCCGGCGCCATTCCGATGCCGTGGCAGGACATCTCCTTCGGTCCGGACGGCCAGAACAACGGCGTGAGCACCGCCCTCATCCAGGTCCAGGACGGAGTGTACTACTCGATCTACCCGTTCGAGGTGGCGGCCCGGGAGGTGATCTATCCGTTCAAACCGTGGTCAGAGCGCTGAGCGGCGGACCCTTCTTCACCGGCGGTGCGGGCGGATGCCCGCGCCGCCCTTCCGCCCGCTGAGCGGCCTCGCTGTCACGTATGCAACTGAGAGGATACCGACTGTTGACCCATCCCACCGTGGACAAGCTCCACCAACTGCGATGCACCGGCATGACCAAGGCGTTGGCCGAACATTTCGGTTCGTGCTGCACCGTTATGTAGGTTTGTCGATTCCATGATCGGGGTCAACTGGCTGGTCGGCGACGAGGCACGCTACGCCTCGGGCTAGTTGCGGGTGCTGGACGGCGGCCCTTCCGCGCAAGTCCAGCAGATGCGGATCTGAAGGGAAGTAGAGCTATCCGCCTGCCTCTTGGTCAACAAGGACGATCGACATGAACACGCCCGAAATCTCCCGGAACCGCTGGCTCGGCGTACTATTGACGGCGACGCTGGCCGTCACGTTCGTTTGTTACCAGAAGGGGATGACGGCTTCATTCTCCTCCGACGACTATCCGCATCTTCTGAAAAATATGCACTTCCAGGACGCCTTCGATGCCTTGACGGTGTTCTTCGAGCTCGATGGCCGGGAATACCGCCCCATGGTCCGTTTCTCCGTATGGCTCAACTATCAAATCGCGCAGGATGCAACAGCTTTCCATTATACGAACTTGGTTCTGCATCTTGCCATCGTCGTCTGCCTGTATTTCTTTCTCATACTATTGCTCGAAAACAGGATGCATGCGTTTCTCGCCAGCCTGTTGTTCGCCCTTCATCCCATTCACACCACGAACATATTCTTCATATATGGCAGAACGGACCTGATTTTTGGTTTCTTTTATATTAATGCATTACTCATGTTTTTCATTTACTGGAAACGTAACAGAGATTGTAAATTTTATATTCTGTCCTTGGTATTTTTCGTTCTTGGTCTATTATCGAAGGAAATGACTGCATCTTTTCCTATGCTTATTTTTTTCATATTGATGACCATGGACACGGGGGATTTGAGAAGGAGAATGCTAGCCGCCTTGAGGCTGACGTCGATTTATCTTTTAATAACATGTGTATACATCGCGATACGCGGTTACTATTGGTGGGCAGACGACTCGGTAAGTGTCAAGGTATATCTTGACTACGATCCGCTCTCTGTGTTAACGAATTTGGCGATGTGGTTCTTCGGTCTATTTTATCCTTTCGATCTGTATTACATGAGGAACTGGTATGAGAGCGACACCCTGCATTTTCTGTCCATCGTGTTACTGATATTCATTGTGTCACTTGCTATTATCCACGTTGCGATGAGAAATGAATGGCGTACTTTTTTGAATGACAAAATACTGCATATGAGCGGAATATGGTTTCTGGTGACGCTGCTGCCCATCATAGGAGGGAATGCACACAGATGGTATCTCTACATCCCGAGTGTAGGTTTTTCTCTATTTATGGTAGCGGTATTACGGTCGATGCGGAGGAAGGTAATTTTCACCATTATCCTGTCGGCTTTTTTGATTTCTTATCCAATCGAACTGTTGCATCAAGCGGCAATATGGAAAAAGCAGGATGAGATAGCGAAGGAACTGCTGGACCAATTGCAGAGTATCTCAGGTGAATCGGCAACGTATTATTTTGCGAACATGCCGTTCGGCTACAAAAGTTCATTTCTATTCACGTTCGACTCTGCCATTGATGCGATCTCCTTTCATTCCGGATTCAGACCCGACATCAGGATATTGTCCTATGTCAATCTGAGCGATGAACTGGATATCGAACGGCTCTATGTCGGAGGAGGGGGGGTGCGATTCCGGATTGAACCGGATGCCTACGGCTATTTCCTGTTCCCGCCCGTACGGCGCAGATTCGAATCCGAGGACACTATCTTGAAGATCCACGAGACCGAGGTCGAAATCGATGCATTGTCGCCGGCCGGAACGGCAAGCCGATACGAGATCCGTTGGCATGGTCGAAGGCTTCATCCACTGTATTATTTCGACGGCGAGCGGATCCATCTATTCGAGCAATAGCGACGGTCATAGATAGGATATTATGACGCATTGGTTATCCTGATTACCACTCAAGCTAAGTTTAATTTAAGCAGCCGTTCCGGCATCGGCGGCGTCCGCAGCGCCACGTAGACAAGCCTCGGGATGATGTCGGGCAGGTCGAAGCGACGATTGAATCGGTACTCGAACTCCGACAAGTAGCGCTGAGCATATTTGGGTCGAATCGCATGGCAGGTGCCGCGCAACGCGCTCTTGATATTGCCCAGAATCGTGTTCACCCAACGAAACTCGGGGCGCTGGACGCTGGCTCGCCCGCTGCCCACCACCACCTTCTCATGCGCACAACCCGTCGCGGTGACGCCGTGAAAGCAGGCCAACCCATCGGACACCACCCGAGTGCCGGCGCCGAGGTGGTGGTGCGCCCAGACGGCGATGTCGGTGGTGCGGAATCCTTCGACCACGGTCAGCTTCATGCGCAACGGGTGCCCCTGCCCGTTGGTCTCGACGGCGGCCACCAATGGCGTCTTCCCCGGCGCACCACGCCCGCGCTTGCCCCCGCTTCGCTCACCCCCGAGATAGGCGTCATCGAGCTCGGGGGAACTGGCGATCTCGCTCCATCATCACCTGCATCAGCTTGTGTCGCATGCGCCACGCCGCGTTGCAGGAGACCCCGAGATGGCGGTGCAGCTTCATCGCCGAGACTCCCTTCTTGTCCTGGGTCATGAGGTAGATGGCTTGGAACCACACCGTGAGGGGCAGCTTGGTGGAGTCGAAGATGGTGCCCGCGGTGATGGAGGTCTGGCGGTGGCAGCGATTGCACTGTTGGAGCTTGCGGCTGCTCAACTGGCAGCACCGGTCATGGCCACAGTGAGGACATGGAAACCCGTTCGGCCACCGCCATTGATAGAGGGGGTGTCGAAGCATTGGTCTTCGGTTCCGTAGAGCGAGAGGAGCTCGTTCAAGCTGATTCCTTTCTGGAACTGTACGGGACTGCGCACCATGGAATTTCCTTGTGTGTCAGAGAATTACGATGTCGAATCCAACCGGCCATCGGGTTACGATACTGTTCCCTGTAAAGTGCTGACGCGTGTCTATGCGCACCGCCTGGATCTTGACGTCTCGACGAAGGACGCGAAGCCGGCGCGGATTGGATCCATCGCCTTGCCGATGTGGTCGTTGTTGGTGGGCTGCCTATGGTTTTCTCTGTTTATCCGATTCCCGGCGGCACCTGCGCTTGCAAGCGCTCGATTCCGGCCAGGAAGACCTGAAAGCTGCGCGAACGGTTTTCTCGCGACAGGTGGTTCGCCATGCGTCTTGCACCAAGGCCCTTTTGAAACTCGGGGATCTGTTTGGTAATAGCCTCAGAAGGCTGAACGACTGTATCCGGATTTCGGTATCGCGCTCGGTTCAGCTCGCGGAGCGCGTGTGGTCGAGCTTCCGGGAACGCCTGCATGAGGGCTTCCAGGTCACCGACGTACCAGGCTTCGAGTGCCCGGCAGACTACCCGGACGAGGACGTCGGTGCGCCCGGCCTGTCGGCATAGACCGACCAGTCTCGCCTTGACTTCCCGACAATTCGCACTGTCCTGATCCCGCGCCACCACGAAACGTACGCCCGGCTCACGCCAAGCCCGCAGCTTCCGGGGGATGCTCTTCTCCAGATCCTGCTTCCCGTCGTGAGGGACGCACTGAAACCGGAGTGCAGGAAAGAGCCTCGGCAGGAGTCCGTCGAGCATGTCCGCCATCGAGGGTTCTTCCACCAGAAAGACGAGTTTCGTCATTGCGGATCCGCGCCTTCGAACAGCCGCTGTTTCCAGAGCGCGCCGGGGAGGTCTCCTTCCTCGACCAGATCGCGCAGGAGCTGGCTGTCGCTTCCACGCCGAACCACGGAGAAACCGTCCACCTTTTGCAGCCAGTAGATTTCGCCGAGCTTCGCGCCGCTCAGGAAATCGGGGGAGTGCGTCGAAACGAATGCCTGTCCGCCCCGGCGCGCATAGTCCCGGAACTCCTCGATCAGCTCGCTGAGCAGCGACGGATAAAGCTGGTTCTCCGGTTCTTCCACGGCGAGGAGCGGATGCGGCTTCGGGTCATGGAGCAGCACCAGATAGGCGAACATCTTGATCGTACCGTCCGAGACGTACCGGGTAACGAAGGGGTCCTTGAAGCTCCCGTCCTGGAATCGCAGCACCAGGCGGCCGTCTTCCATAGATTTGGCCTGTACATCCATCACGCCCGGGACGCGCGCGCGCATAGTCTTGAGCACACGCTCGAAGCTCTTGCGGTGATTCTCGTACAGGTATTGGGCGACCTGCGCCACGTTATCCCCTCGGGTCGAAAGGTGTTCGGCGTAGCCGGCTTCGGCGCTTGGCCGCGCATCGGCTATGTGAAAGTTCGAGATGTACCAGTTCTCGACCAGATTTCGGAAATCCGAGACGACGCGAAATCCTCGAAATTGGCCGAGGCCCTTGATCGCCAGGATGCCGGGATCGTCGAGCTCGAATTCTTCCCGCTGCTCGACCGCGCCTGCCTCGCCGTAGATGGATTCATTCGTGATTGCCGTACCGCGGCCGCGTGAGAAGTCGACGAAGTGCCACGGCCGGCCGGAGCCCTGCCCCCTGCGGTAGCGCAATACTTCACGCTCCACGACCGCCCGTCTGCCGTCCGTCCCTATTTCAAGGATGTACGAAGCCAGGCGGCCACTGCTCTCTCGAAACTTGATCGTAATCCCGATCGGACCCCGCCTTCCCCGGCTGACCAGTTCCCGGAATCCGCCGCGCCGGGCGACCGCGGAGGCGGCGTTGCCGGCGAGGGCGTCCTTCAGGAACGAGAACACGTCGAACAGCGTCGATTTGCCCGTTCCGTTGGCACCGATGACCACGGTCATGGGCGGCAGCTTCGTCAGCCTGACGTCGCGAAACACGCGGTAGTTCTTGATCTCTATCTGCTCAATCCGCATTGGAATTTACCTTTACGCGGCCCGTTGGAGGAGCTTGCGGCCGAGATCGGCGCTCGACTCCAGGGAGGAGACCACTTCTCCACCGACGTCGGGCAGCCGGGCCAAGTCGAACCTCGGAATCTCCGACTGATCTTCGAAGATCAGCAGGGACTCGAATGCGAGGTGGTGACGGTGAAAGTGAGACAACATGATCGTGGTGAGTCGCCTCATGCGCACAACCCGCCGCGGTCGAGATGGCGGTGCAGCTTCCTCGCCAAGCCCGCACCTTCGCAATTCCACGCTTCCCTGCCCGGCTCGATGATCGAACCCGGCACGACCGGGATCTTCTCGTCGAAGACCTGCGTAAACGTTCGTTCAAGCGCCGGGCGCCGGCCCGGGATCGGACGATGAGCCGGCCCGAGGCGAAGCCGGCGGCGCCGGGACGGCTTCACCCCGCACCAGCTCCCAGCCGTGGAACACCAGGGCCAGGCCGGTGAACCGCACCGTGGGATACTGCCGGCCCAGCGTTTCATCGGCCAGGTAGCGACGCAGCTGCGCCGTCGCCTCCGCCGCCGCGGCCTCCACCGCACGCTCGTCCCGCTCGCCGCGCTTGACGTACTTGAGCTCCAGCACGTAGCCGTGGCGCATGTCCGCATAGCTGGCGAGGTTCGGCGCAAGGCAGACGTCGGCATACCCTCCGCCGAGCTCCCGCTCCGAGTGGAACACGAAATGCCCCGTGGTCCCGAGGTAGGCGGCCAGGAACCCTTGCAGCACCTTCTCCCCCGCGATGTAGTCGCGCACCCCACTCTGGCGGGCGACCGCGCCGGCGAGGTAGTCGAACACCGGACGCCAGGCGCCGCGGTAGGCCATCTCGTGGATGTGCCGCTCCAGCGCGTAGATGTCGGCGGCGAACGCGCCGATGTCCTCGAACGCCTCGCGCAGATGGCCGAACAGCAGCCGCTTGACGGTCTGGTTGGGGATCCCCAGGCGCGGCCTGCCCTCGACCGTCCCGCGGATGCTGAGCAGGCCGAAGTAGTGCAGCAGGGACAGGAAGTTCTCGCGCTCGGTCAGCCGCTTCAGCGGAAAGCTGTCCCGGATATGGACGTCCGCCTGCTCCTCGGCGGCCACTTGGCGCAACAGGTCGAAGTTGCCGTTCAGCTCGGCCTCGCCGGTCGGGACGTATTCCTTCGCGCCTTCCTGGCGCACGCTCGCCTGACGGTTGACCAGCAGCAGGTGGCGCAGCTTGCCGTAGTCGATGCGGATGTTGCTGTCGATGAGCTCGCGAGGCGGGCAGCCGTTGGCGATGGACTCCCGCAAGTAGTACAGCACCATGTCGGTGTTGTAGATGTCGTGCCCGGTCTCCTCGGCGAAGCGGTAGCCGTCGTACCACTCGCGCATCAGGTCGAGGGCTGCCTCGGGGTCCTGGTCGATGGCGCCGCGGTCGCGATACATCCGGAGGATGTCCCGCACCTCGTCCTCGGTGAAGCCCAGGACCTCGTTGAACCCGGGCCGCAGGCTGACGTTGGTGCCGATGTTGAAGCCGCTGGTCACGTCGTCCATGGTGATCGGCGAGACGCCGGTGACGAACAGCCGCTCGATGCAGCCCGACTGCGCCGTGCCGGCCTTCAGGGTGGCGAAGAAGTTGCGGAAGAAGCCGCCGCCGTGGGTGAACGAGTGGTACGCCTCGGCGCCCTGATGGGCGAGGATGGTGTTGGCGAAGTTGTCGTACTCGTCGATCAGGACGTAGAGCGGGATGTCATGGTCGCTCGCGTACAAGAATAGCGCTTGGAGTTTTCCGTTGATCGACGGTGGCGCGAGGATGGCGCGCGCCGCGTCTTCGTCGAAGAGATCACGGTTGCGCCGCAGGGCGTGGCGGACGTGCAGGGTGCAGTGCTCGTCGAAGCTCTCCTCCAGGGTCGGCAACGCCTGCCTGAACGCCGAGAAGTCGAAGTACAGCACCACGTAGCGGCTGCGGTTGCCCGTAGGCCGGTCGCCGATGTCGGTGCCGGCGAAGACGGCGTCGAACTCGTCGGCCACGGTACGATCGTAGTAGGCGTCGAGCATGGTCAGCCACAGCGTCTTGCCGAAGCGCCGCGGTCGGATGAAGAAGACGAAGCGCTCCTGCTCCAACGTGCGGATGAAGCGGGTCTTGTCCACATAGAGGCAGCCGTCGAGCCGGACGCCGCGGAAATTGCCTCGTCCGTAGGGGATTGGCGGGTATTGGGCTGGCGTGTCGGACATGGCTCGCTTCATTGCCGCACGGCGTCGGGACGAGTCTGACCGCCGGTGCATATCGCTGTCCACCGCCGGGCGGGCGACCGGCTCCGGCCCTCGAAGATCCCCTCGATCTTCTGCGCAGCCAATCCCGAGGGAAGGACCGTCTCCCTCGGTCCGACGCATGAAACGGCGCCTTCCTCCCGCCCGCGGTGTCGATGTCGGCGGTTGCCTCTCCTGTCTCCCGTTCACCCGTATCGGTACGCCGAACGCCATCCGGAACCTTCGGCACAGTATGCAATGATTGGGGGGTATCATGGCTCGGCGTCACCGTGCAGCTTGCAGAACATGACGATGCTCCACGTCAGCGACATCCTGATCGAGCGCCACGACCTCGGATCGTTTGCCGAGCTTGTCGATGCGGTCAGAACCCGCGCCCAGGGAGAACGGTTCTTTCGCATCGACGTGAAGCCGCCGTTCGCGGATACCCCGGAGAACTGGGAGGACGTCCTGGAGAGCGCGTTCACCTCGGCATCGGGCCGGTAGCCGGACATGCGTCAGCCGCCGGATACAGGGCCGGATATACGGCCGGACAGGTGATGGTAGCCGGACATGCGATGGGACGAGGAATCCAGCGCCGGTACCGCCGCGTACGACGCCGATGCCATCGACGTGGCGTTCCGGCTCTCCGGCCGATGGCTGCCCGTCGATCACGCGAGCGCGTTGCGGGCCGCGATCGTGAAGATCCTGCCGTGGCTGGAAGACGAGCCGGATGCGGGCATCCACTCCATCCACGGGGCGGCGTCGGGTAACGGCTGGGAACGCCCCGGCGGCGAATCCGGCGGGATGCTCAACCTCTCGCGCCGCACGCGGCTGGTGCTCCGGGTGCCGGTGCGGCGGGCCGCGGAGACCGCCGCGCTCTGCGGGCGCCGGCTCGACGCGGGCGGATGCGAGCTCACCATCGGAGGGCGGCAATCGCGGCGGTTGAAGCCCGCCGGCACCGTGTTCGCCCGCTACGTCGTGGACGAGGAGGACGGGGATGAAGAACGCTTCGTGGAGCGCGTCGCGTCGGAGCTCCGGGAACGCTCGGTGAGCGCGCGCAAGCTCCTCTGCGGGCGCTCGCATCGGATCGGGTCGGCGCATGGCGTGCACATCACCCGCAGTCTGCTGATCGCCGATCTCGGCCGCGATGAATCGCTCGCGCTCCAATGCCGCGGGGTCGGACCGGGCCGCCTTCTCGGGTGCGGGCTGTTCGTGCCGCACAAGGACATCGGCCCGGTCCGGGCGATGGCCGATGATGCGTGACCCGCCACGTCGCGGCTTGGCGGTCGTCGTTCGCGGGTGATGGCGAATTCACAGGATGCGCCGCGATGAGTGATCCGACGACACGGCCGCCGGCGGACACCGCCCCGCCCACCACCTGCATCGAGGCGGAGCCCTTCGCGCTGCGGGTCGTCGACGACAGCATGGAGCCGGAGTTCGCGGCCGGCTGCGTCATCATCATCGACCCGACCGGGGTGGCGAGGGACGGGGCGTTCGTGCTCGCCGAGGTCGACGGCGGGTACATCTTCCGGATGCTGCGGCGGACGGACGCCGGTGACCGGCTCGTCGCGCTCAACGGCGACTATCCTCCGGTCACGCTGGCCGCAGGGCTCGCATCGGTGCGCGGGGTGGTGGTGCAACGCGCCGGTGCACGGCGCCGGTACCACAAACGATACGACTGAACGATCGGCCGCGGATCATCGGCCAGGACCACTTCACGCCGACCGACCCGCAGCCGCGGATACGGACGAGCAACCTCGATTCCACTGCGTGGAATGGCCCTGGCTCCTCGGCCCTCGCGGGCCATGCGCTCGACGGTGGATGAATCGTTCGAGCGGCGTCCCGTTCAGGCGAAGACGACCCACGTGGTCGCGATGTACTTCACCCCGCGTTCGGGCACGACCCCGCGATGCTCGTGGGTCCAGAACGGAGGGAAGAGCAGGAGCTTGCCCTCTTCCGGTCTCACCTTCACCGCCTGGAAGCGGAACTCGGTCTCGCCGCCCGGCCCCTCCACGTCGTTGAGATACCAGATCGCCACCAACTGGCGATGGCTCAGCGCGTGGCTGCCTCCGTCGATATGCCAGTGGTAGAACTCGCCGGGACCGGTCCGCTGCATCGCGTATCCGACGTCCTTGAAGCTGCCGCCGAAGAACGGATGCCGCCGGGCCAGCGCATCGAGGGCCGAGGCCAGCGACCGGAAGAGCGCGGCGTCGAGATCCTTCCAGTGCGACTTCCCGCTCATGACGAGGTCCGTCGAGCGCTTCACCGAGGCGTCGAGGGCGGCGTGGTGACCGACCCGGCCCGCGTACTGCTCGGGCGCGCAGGCCTCGAAGCGCCGCACCATCTCGCGGCAGACCTCGCGCGACAGCGCCCCCGGAAGCTCGAAGATGAAGCTGCCAGCGGTGATCTCGCGCGGAACCTCCGGATCCGTTCGCCTTCTGTCGCGAATCATGATTACGCTTGCCCTGGACCGGATCGAACCGGCGCGCTACACCTTAACCCCGACGTGGTGGAAACGGCACGATGGCGATACGCATCAAGAGCAGGTGGCACCACTCCGAGCGCAACGAAGCGCAGCGCAAGGGCTTTGCCGACGCGGCCGGCGCGCTGGCGTTCATCGTATGGCGCCTGTCCGTCGAGCACGCCAGGGAGATCCACCGCGAAGGCTTCGACTACGCCTCCGATCGCGAACGTATCCGCGTGATCTCCGAGTACTGCGCCTTCGCCGTCCAGCTCGTGGACCGGCTCGCGCACCGGCGCCTGGACGACGAGGCGCGGGCCGTGCTCGTCGTCACGCTCGGCCGGCGCCTCGCGGATCTGATGCAGGACAACCTGCTCGACGTCGCCGGCCCGGGCGATTACCGCGCGCCGTTCGTGGAGATGCTCAACGAACGGCTCGACGACTACGCCCGCTTCGGGTTCGACGAAGGGGAGCCGGGGTTCGATGCGTTGCGCTACTTCGGCGATCGGGTGATGCGATCGATGGGCGTCAGCCAGACCAACCGCTGGGTGATGGACCACGTCATGGAGATCTCGGCGCCCGAGCTGTTCGAGAAAGTCGCCAAGAGCGTGGAAAACCTGCTCCAGTCCGCCGACTGAGAGGCGGCCGGCCCCGGCTCAGGCGTGCCCGCCGGGCCGGCGGAAGCGTGAGAACACGAGCGGCGCCGCCACCACGATGAGCCCGATGCGGATGACGTGATGGGTCGCGACGAACGCGGTCTCGATCCCGAGCGACAGCGCGATGAGGCTCATCTCGGCCAGGCCCCCCGGCGCATAGGCAAGGACGATGGACCGCCAGTCGAGTCCGGTGGCAGGCGCAAGCACCAGCGCGAACGAGACGGTGGCGGCGAGCATCAGCACGGTGGAGACCAGCGCGGCGGCCATGAGGCCGAGCACCCGGCGCACCGGCACGCCGGTAAAGCGCGCGCCGATGGCCGATCCGACCACGACCTGCGCCACCGCCACCACCTCCCACGGCGGAGCCGATTCGTTCAGTCCGGTGGCGTGAACGACGGCGCTCGCGAGCAAGGGACCCGAGAGCCGGTACGCGGGCAGCCGGAGGAGCCGTCCCGCCACCACCCCCACGACCGCACATGCGCCCAGCACCGCGACGTCGGTGAGCCCGATCGCGCCGATCGACGGCCCCATCGCCGAGGGTGTCGGGGTCACCCCGGTCATGAAGCGGTACCAGAGCGGGATGATGAGAACCACCAGCAGCACCCGCGAGGTGTGGATGAGCGCGATGGTGCGGTCGTCGGCGCCCATCGCGGCGCCGGTGATCACCATCTCGCTCAGTCCGCCCGGAGTGGCCGAGAAGTACGCGGTGGGCGGATCGAGGCCCACGATCCGGTGGAAATAGAGAAAGAGGACGCCGACCAGGAGGCCGAGGTAAAGCAGCAGGCATCCGATGGTGAGCGGCCACTCGCGTGCCTTTTCAAGAATCTCCGGGGTGAAGCTCGCGCCGAGCAGCACCCCGATGATCGCGACCATGATCGAACGCATCGGACCCGGCACGTAGAGAGTCGCGCCGCCGAGCGATACCGCGGTCGTCGCGACCATCGCTCCCAGCATCCAGGCCAGTGGCAGGTTCAGCCATGCGAACAGCGCGCCGCCGGCGGCGCCGACGACGAGGGTGCGGCCCAGCCTTGCCGCGAGCGGCGCCGGTCCCGGACCTTCAGACGTTGCGTGCACCTTTCTCAATCCCTCGGAACGTGGCCACTCGCCGTCTCGTACAATCGGTCCAGGCCCGCGCCTGCCACGGCTCGCGGGCTCATGGTGGCGCACGCGATGCAGAGGCGACCCGACCCGCGCACGGAGCGCATCGATGCACCCACCACACGGGAGCAAGCCTGATGACGGGAACGATCATGCCGCTCGACGACGTCCGGGTGCTCGATGCCGCCACCTTCGTCGCCGCCCCGTTCGCCGCCACCTGCCTCGCGGAGTTCGGCGCCGACGTCATCAAGATCGAACGTCCCGGCGCCGGCGACGATCTGCGGCGCCTCGGCACCCCGAGCGAGGCAGGGGACACCTACTGGTGGTTCAACGACGCGCGCAACAAGAAATGCATCACACTGAACCTCAAGGACGAGCGGGGCGCCGCGCTCTTCCGGCGGCTCGCGGCCACGGCGGACGTGGTGATCGAGAACTTCCGGCCGGGCACCATGGAACGATGGGGGCTCGGATTCGCGGATCTGCTCGCGATCGACCCGAGGCTCGTCATGCTGCGCGTCTCCGCCTACGGACAGACCGGGCCGAAATCGGGGCTGCCGGGGTTCGCGCGCATCGCGCAAGCCTACGCGGGCCTCTCCTACGTCACCGGCCAGCCGGATACCCCGCCCCTCATCGCGGGCTCGACCACACTGGCCGATTACCTGTCCGGCCTCTACGGCGCCTTCGGGGTGATGCTGGCGCTGCGCGCCCGCGAGAAGACCGGTCGCGGCCAATACATCGACGTCGGATTGCACGACGGCATCTTCCGGTTTCTCGACGAGATCACGGCGGTCTACGACAAGACCGGACACGTACGCGAGCGCAGCGGCACCGAGACCCACACCGCGACGCCGCACAGCCACTACCCTTGCGCGGACGGCCGCTGGGTGGCGATCGCGTGCACCAACGACAAGATGTTCGCCCGCCTCGCGCAAGCGATGGGCCGGCCCGAGCTCGCCGGCGACGAACGCTTCCGGTTCAATCGCTCGCGGCTCGCGCGGCGCGACGAGGTGAACGCGATGGTGCGCGCGTGGACGTCGAGCCACGACCGGGAGACGGTCATCCGCCGGTGCTCCGAAGGCGAGGTCCCCTGCGGGCCGGTGTGCAGCATCGAGGACATCTTCAACGAGGAGCAGTTCTGGGTGCGGGACACCCTTACCCGCGTCACCGATCCCCGCATCGGCGATGTCGCCCTCCAGGGCACGATCCCGAAGCTGTCCGACACCCCGGGCGGGATCCGCCATCTCGGAAACCCCTTGGCCGCCCACAACGAGGCGATCTACGGTGAGGAGCTGGGCCTCACGAACGAGGAGATGGCGGCGTTGTCCGAGGCAGGGGTGATCTGAGCGTCGGCTTCCGGTGGATCATGCGAAGCTCTGCGAAGTCGATGCGAAGGTGTCACGACGGCCCGCGAACGAACCGGGAGCCTGTGTCCAGCTTGATATCCTCGATCCGTGCTTCACCGAGTGCGACCGGCAGGCACTGGTTACCTTTCTGTTTGGACTCCGCCCGGAATATGCCCGGAGTACGCGCCTTCGATCTTTCCATGATCTCCGAAAACACGCCGGGATGTTCGTTGCAAAGGTATTCGACGACGAGCGGGAGGTTTCCCCACTGAAATGTCTGATCCTGATCCGCTCGATCCGCACTGGCCGACACCTCGATTGCAGTATTCGGGCGGGATTGATCCGCGTCTTACCCGGGGACGAATCCGAGCCGCTTGTCGACGACGTTCACCAGCCGCTCGCCGGCGCGGTAGCGCCGGAAGTTCTCGATGAACACCTCCGCCATGGCCGGCTTGTGGCCGCGGAAGTCGCCGGACATGTGCGGCGAGACGATCACGTTCTCCATCTCCCACAGCGGGCTCGCGGCGGCCAGCGGCTCCTCGGTGAAGACGTCGAGGCCCGCGCCGGCGATGGCCCTGTTCTCCAGTGCCTCGATCATGGCCGGCTCGTCCACCAGCGCGCCGCGGCCCAGGTTGAAGAAGCGCGCGGTGGGCTTCATCGCCGCGAACCGGGCCGCATCGAACATGCCGCGGGTCCCGGCGGTGAGCGGGGTGATCAGCACCACCCAATCCGCGGACCCGAGCAGCCGGTCCAGGTCCTCGCTGCCGTGCACCCGGCCGAAGTCGGGGTCCCCGCCGCGGGCGTTGCGCCCGACGACCTCGATCTCGATACCGACTGTCCGCAACGTGCGTGCGATCGCGCGCCCGATGCTGCCGGCCCCCACCACCAGCGCCCGCGTTCCCGCGACCTTCTCGGTGAGCCGGTGCGACCACGTCCGCTCGCGCTGCAACGCGCGGGTGCGGCGAAAGTCCTTGGCGAACGCGAGGATCATGCCCAGCGTGTACTCGGCCATCGCCTGGTCGAACACGCCGCGCACGTTGGTCAGGACGACGTCGCTCTCGACGAGGGCGGGGAACAGGGCCGCATCCACCCCGGCACCGCCCCACTGGGTCCACCGCAGCCGGTCCGCGCACTCGAAGGCATGCCTGATGTCGTCCGCGGCGAATTTCCATCCGAGCAGCACCTCGGCGCCCGGCAGCGCGTTGCGCAGCGCGCCGAGACTGTTCGCGCATCGGAAGGACGCCTCGCCCGCCAGGGCTTCGAGGCCGGGCACCTCACCGGCGGATTCGACCCCCTGGATCACCACGGTGGTTCGCTCGCTCATCGTCTTCACTCCGATTTTCCGTCCTTTGCCGTCGGCGGCCCGTGTCCTCCCGGCCGCGCGGCGCATATCGTCATGGCGTCCGTGGCGGCTTTCGCTTCCGCGATCTCCGTCCCCCAGGCGCGCGCGTGCAGGGGCGCTTCGATCCGGAACGGGCACGGCGCGGCGAGCACGATCTCGCCCTGTGCGTACACCAGAGAGGTGAGGGATTCCTCGAATGATCCCAGATTGGGCAGGGCATGGGTCGCGAGATCGGCGCGTATCTCGATCTCGGGGACGGCCGCGTCGATCATCCGGGTGACCCTGAGATCGACCGCGGCCCGGGCCGCGGCCCGCCCGCCGGCCGGTTGCTCGAAGCGGCCCCTCGTTTCCCCCGGGACCACCACCGCGCCGCCGAGCCCGGTGTAGCGCACCAGCACCGCGGCCTGGTCCCCGCCCTGCCCCGCGCCGGGGGCCGAGCCCCTGAGCAGCGCGATGAGCCGGGACTCGCCCTCGCCCCCGAAGCGGTAGCGGAGCCGCATGGTGATCTCGACCGGCATCCTTCCCTTCCATGCGCCGTCCAGCCGCAACTGCTCGATGATCACGGACGTGGAATCGCGCCCCCCGTAGCCGACGTCGCGGATCGCCCCCCCGCCCGCCGCCGCCGCGAGGACGCCGCGCCCGCGATCCGCGCGCGCCTCGGAGTGGCTGGGCACGAAGCGGCCGTTCGCGTCGTCGAGCATGGCGCTCTCGGTGCAGGCGCTTTCCGAAGTGGTCGAGGAGAGCTTGTAGATGCCCTTGCAGGTCACGCGATGGACGCCCGCTGCCGCGGCGAGGGTCGCCATCGCGACGAACGCCGCCGCGAACAGCAACGCAGCGGACGATCGGAACGGGATCATTCCTTTCGGCATCCGGGACGTGCGCCGTATGGGCCTTGAAGACGATCTCGATCGGATCAGGGTCCGTGCCCATGCGGTCTCTGGCGTTGCAAACGCGAGGCGAACCACACATGGTCCCGGGATCGAAAGGTCGGACGGTGGAGGCCGAAAAGGGCCGCCGCGCGCGCGGCGGCCCTCGATGACCCGGCGATCCGGTCCCGGATCAGGACTTCAGGTACCCCCACTCGTGGATGCGGAAGTGGTCACCCTCGCCGACCGGGTGCTTGCGATAGCCGCCGAGAGTCGTGGATATCGCATCGAGCCAGTGGGTGAACAGCGGGATGATGGATCCACCCTCGTCCCACATGATCCGTTGCGCCTCGCAGTAGAGCTCCTTGCGCTCCGGGCCGTCCCTGGTGCCTCGCGCGGTCTTGATGAGGTCGTCGAACCTCTCGTTGTTCCAGTACGCCTCGTTCCACTTCGCGCCCGAGATGTAGGCGAGCGAGAAACGCAGGTCCGCGGTGGGGCGCGGCATCCAGTTCGAGCCGACGATGGGGTAGTCGCGCTTCAGCCACACGTTCGACCAGTAGCCGTCCACCGGCTCGCGGATGAAGTTGACGTTGAAGCCGATCTTCGCGGCGTTCTCCTTGATCATGAGCGCCATGTCCACCGACTGCACGCCGCCGGCCGCCTCGGAGGTGCGGAAGTCGACCGTGCCGCCGTCCATCCCGGCCTTCTTCAGGTGGAACTTCGCCTTGTCGAGGTCGATGTCACGCTGCGGGATCTCGGGGCAGAAGTACGGGTCCAGCGAGGAGATGGGGAGGTCGTTGCCGAGCAGTCCATAGCCCTTCTGGATGTTGTCCAGCACCGCCTGGCGGTCGATCAGCAGCCGCATCGCCTGCCGGAAGTCGCGGTTGTCGGTGGGTGGCCGGTCGGAGACCATCGGGAACGTCAGGTGGCGGCTCGACGGGGAGCTTGCCATCTCGGTGTTCGGCGCGCCCTCGATGATCGGGATCGACTTCGGATCGACGCGCACCGTGACATGGATGTCCCCGGCCAGCAGCGCGTTGACGCGCGCCGCGGTGTCGCCGATGCCGAAGCTCTCCGCCTCGTCGACGTGGGGATAGCCCTCGTGGTGGTAGTTCGGGTTCTTCTTCGCGAGCATGCCGACCCCGGGCCGGAAGCTGTCGAGTGTGAACGGGCCGGTGCCGACGAGGTTGTCGAAGTCCTCGAAGCCGTCCGGCACGATGACCGCGTGCATGTCGCCGAGGTACATCGGGAAGTCGGCGTTGGGGCCCTCGAGGTCGACGACCAGCCAGTCGCCGTCCGCCTTCATGTCCGTGATGGGGCTCATCCACGCCTTGATGATGGAGTCGGACTTCTCGCCCCGGTGGCGGTTCAGGCTGTAGATGCAGTCCTGGACGGTCAGCGACTTGCCGTTGTGGAACTCGACGCCCTTGCGGATCCTGAACCGCCACGTCTTCAGATCGTCCGATGCGTTCCACTCGGTGGCGAGATCCGGCTCTGCCGTGATCTTCGTCGAGTAGCGCACGAGCGGGCTGCAGATCTGGAACGCCCGCAGGAAGTCGAGCGTCGAGGTCAGGCGGTTCGGGTTCAGGGTGTCGTTCGCGCTGTGGGTGTACCAGCCGATCCGCATCCGGCCGCCCTTGACCGGGGTGTCGGCGAGCACCGCGTCCGACGCGGTGAGCAGGGAGGTGACGGTAGTGGCCGCGACCCCGGCCGCACCGAGCCTTCCGGCGAACTCGCGGCGGGAGATCCGGCGGGCCTCGTACTCCTTCTGGTAATAGCTGGTGAACGGGTTCGTCATTTGTCGGGCTCCTCGATTCCGTGGATGAACGGGTTCCTCATATGGGGGGTTCTCCATCCCTTGAAGGTCGTGATCAGGCGCTCATTGGTGGGCCTGATGCCCCGAGACTAGCAACTGACACCGCGGGTGTCACGATCGCGGCAGATCGGCCGGAGCGCTCCCGCCAGGCCTGAAAACGCCCGTGGAGCCGCCGCCGCGGGATGCCCCGGGCCGCCGGAATCGCCGCGAAACCGCATCCGGTGTTCGGTCCGGCCGCCGCCGTGGGGCCGCCCTCCCTGCCGGGCCATGCTCATGGACGCCGGATTCCGTCCCGGCCGTCTCGCCGGCTCAGCCGTGAACGCCCGGCGCCTCTTGCAACTCGCCGATTTCCCGGTGGCAGGCGATCCGGTGATCCTCCTCGAGCCGATGCACCGGAGGCCGCTTCACGTCGCAGGTGCCCGGGATCATGAGGGGGCAGCGGGTGTGGAAGGGGCAGCCGGTGAGGCCGATGTTCACCACGTCGGCCATCGCCTGCTCGGCTTCGCGCGTCGCGCGGTGGTCTTCGAGCCAGCCGGTGCGCATCTCGGGCACGGAGCTCAGCAGCAACCGCGTGTA
Source organism: uncultured Gammaproteobacteria bacterium (assembly GCA_958295465.1). Classification (GTDB taxonomy): domain Bacteria; phylum Pseudomonadota; class Gammaproteobacteria; order HK1; family HK1; genus HK1. The sequence continues at coordinate 1,902,199 of OY282353.1, read as the reverse complement.
CGGGTGGTACGGCGGCGAGAGGATGCGGCGGGTCGGACCCTGCTCGGCGACACGGCCCGCGTAGAGCACCACGATGCGGTTCGCGAACGAGGCCACCGTCGAGAGGTCGTGGCTGATGAACACGAACGCGGTGTCGAGCCGTTCCTGCAGCGATTCGAGCAGCTTGATGATCGCAGCCCCGACCACGGTGTCGAGCGCCGACGTCACTTCGTCGCAGAGAATGACGTCCGGCTCTGCCGCGAGAGCCCGTGCGAGGTTGACGCGCTGCTTCTCTCCCCCGGAGAGCTCGTGCGGGAAGCGTCCGGCGTAGTCCGCCGGCAGCTCCACCATGTTCAGCAGCTCCCCGACCCGCCGGTCGCGTTCCGCTCCGGTCATCCCGAGGTAGAACTCGAGCGGCCGGCCCAGCGCCTGCGCCACCAGCTTCTTCGGATTGAACGAGACGTCCGGCATCTGCAGCACGAGCTGGACACGTTGCAGGTCCTTCTTGTCGCGGTGCTTCACGTCGGGGGGGAGGGTCTTTCCGTCGAGCCGCACCTCGCCCTCGAACGAGGGGGTGAGGCCGGAGATGACGCGCGCCATGGTGGACTTGCCGCAGCCGGACTCCCCGATGACCCCGACCGCCTGCCCGCGGGGGATGTCTACGTCGACGTCGAAGAGGATCTGCACGCCGGGTTTGCCGCCCTTGACGCCTCCGTACCCCGCGTCGATGCCCTGCAGCGACAGCACCGGCGGTTGCGCGCTCGACTCGAGATCGGCCCCGGACCCGCTCGCGCGCGGCGGTGGGCGCACCGCCGCCATGAGCTGCCGGGTGTAGTCATGCCGCGGCTCGTGGAGGATCTGATCGGTCCCCCCCTGCTCCATGATCTCGCCGCCGTAGAGCACGATGATGCGATCCGCCATCTGCGCGACCACCGCGAGATCGTGGGTCACGTAGAGCGCGGCGGCGCCCGATTCCCGGATCACGTCCTTGAACGCGGCCAGCACCTCGACCTGGGTGGTGACGTCGATCGCGGTGGTCGGCTCGTCGAACACCAGCAGATCCGGTCCGCACGACATCGCCATCACCGCGAGCAGGCGCTGGAGCTGCCCCCCGCTCACCTGGTGCGGGTACTTCCGGCCGATGCGTTCCGGCTCGGGGAGCCGCATCCGGCGGGCCAGGTCCACCATCTGCGTGTCGGCCTCCGCCTGCGGCATCGTGCCGTGGACGGCCGGGCCTTCGGTGATCTGGGCGGCGAGGGTATGGGCGACGTTGAACGCGGCGGCGGCCGACTGTGCGATGTACGCGACGCGCCGGCCTCGCATCTCGCGCTTCTGCTCCAGGGAGAGGTCGAGCACCGGGGTGCCGTCGAACAGCACCTCGCCGCCGGTGAAACGGCAGCCCGGCCGCGCGTAGGCGAGCGAAGACAGCGCGATGGTCGACTTCCCGGCGCCCGATTCGCCGATCAGCGCCAGCACTTCTCCGCGGCGGGCCTCGAGCGAGACGCCCCGGACGATCGGCATCCACTCGCCGGTGGGGCGCCGGCCCTCCATGTGCAGGTCCTCGATCCGGAGCAGGGCGCTCATTTCACCAGCTCGTCCGAGATGTCCTTCTGCGCGCGGGCGAGGTTCCAGTCGACCAGGAAGTTGATCGAGAGGGTCACCGTGAAGATGGCCAGCGCGGGCAGGAGGACCGCGGCGGCGCCGACGAAGATGCCGGTCATGTTGTCCTTCACCATCGACCCCCAGTCGGCGTAAGGGGGCTGCACCCCGAGCCCGAGGAAGGACAGCGCGCTCAGCAGCAGGATCGAAAACGTGTAGCGCAGGCCGAAGTCGGTCGAAAGCGGTACGAAGGCATTGGGGAACACCTCGTTCCAGAGGATCCACCACAGGCTCTCGCCGCGGGCCCGGGCCACCTCGACGAAGTCCTGGGTCATGGTGTTCACCGCAAGCGCGCGGGAGATTCGGAACACCCGGGTCGCCTCGATGAAGCCGATCGCGCACACCAGCGCGGCCAGCGAGGTGCCGAAGATCGACACGATGAGCAACGCCAGCATGATGGTCGGAAACGAGATGAACGCATCGACGACACGGCTGATGACGGAGTCGGTCCAGCCTCCCGCGATGCCCGCGATGAACCCGGTCACCACGCCGAGGACGAAGGCGAGGATGGTGGCGACGAGGGCGAGCGTGAGGGTGGTCCGGGCGCCGTAGATGAGCCTGGACGCGAGGTCTCGTCCGAGGTAGTCGGAGCCGAGCAGCAGCCCTTCGTCTCCGATCGGTGCGAACGAGGTTCCGGTCACGATCGCGCTCTCCGTATGCGGCGCGATGTACGGGGCGAAGAGGGCGGCGAAGAGCCAGAACAGCAGGACCGCGATGCAGACGTAGCCGTAGACCCCCAGCGGCGGGAACCGGAATTCTCGCCGGACCGGGGCGGCGGTCGCGCCGGGGGCGGGACTCATTTGGGATGCCTCAGCCTGGGATTGCTCACGATGGAGATGACGTCGGCGAGGATGTAGAACCCGATGTAGATTGCACAGAACAGCATGGCGCAGGCCTGCACCACCGGGATGTCGCGGCTCTGCACCCCGTCGACCATCAGCTTGGCCACGCCCGGAAACGAGAAGATCACCTCCACCACGACCACCCCGGTGATGAGGTAGGCGAGGTTGATCGCGATGACGTTGACGATCGGCGCGAACGCGTTGGGCAGCGCATGCCACAGCACGATCCGCATCCGCGGCACGCCCTTGAGGATCGCCATCTCGATCGCCGGCGAGGCCATGACGTTGAGCACCGCACTGCGGGTCATGCGGGTCATGGGCGCGAGCACCGCGAACACCAGCGTCATCACCGGCAGGAGCATCGCCCGCGCGATCTGCTGGAAGGTCGGGTCCTGCGAGAGGTAGGACACCGCCGGCACCCACCGCAGCTCGATCGCGAAGAGCATCACGAGCAGGGTGGCGATGAGGAACTCGGGGCCGGAGATCACGATCAGGGTACCGAACGTGATCGCCCGGTCGAAGAGCGATCCGGGGTACATCGCGGCGATCAGTCCGAGGCTGAGCGCCAGCGGTACCGCGATGGCCGCGGTCAGGCCGCCGAGGGTCAGTGTGGTCGGCAGGCGGATGCCGATCATCTCGGCGATCGAACGGCCCGTGCCGAGCGCCTCGCCCACTTCGCCCCGCAACAGGCCGCCGAGCCAGTCCAGGTAACGCACGTAGGCGGGCCGGTACAGCCCGAGCTCCTCGCGAATGGCGTGCAGGGTCTCCTCGGTGGCGCCCTGCCCGAGGATCGCGTCGGCCACGTCACCGGGCAGGATCTCGATCCCGAAGAAGACGAGCGCCGACATCACCCAGATGGTGATGACTCCGAGCACGAGGCGACGGACGATGAGGTTCGCGATCATGCGGCCTTTCCCCTGCTGCGTACGGCGCGGCGGTGAGCTGCTCGGCGGGACGATCCGTGCCCCCGGCGCTCGTGGCCTCTCTCGTTCCCCTGTTCAACTACCGCACTTCGCCGGTCGGTGGCAACCGATGACCGATCGTGCTCCCGGCGACAGGATGCACCATCACCGCTCCGGGGCGCGCATTTTCACCCCTCCGATGGTGCCCGCGAATTCGCGGGTTTCCGCGGATCCGCGGCGTCCGTGGAGAGCCTGCCGTCACTCAGGCAATGGCCGCTCCCGCTCTCTCGCCTCCTCCGCGATGCGCAGGAATTCGCGGATCACGGCAAGGGTGCGGCGCCGTTGGAGGCACACCACGCGCTCGGTGTAGCGCAGGTCCGTTCCGGTGAGCCGCACCGGCCACAGCCGCGGGTCGGGACGCAACTCCGCCTCGGAGATGAGCCCGATTCCGAGCCCCGCCGCCACCGCTTCCTTGACCGTCTCCCGGCTTGTGGTCTCGATGAAGTACTCGGGCTCGATACCTGCCTCGGCGCAGGCCGCGTCGAAGCGCTGACGCATCGTCGAGCCTGCCTCGCGCGCGATCACCGGATGCCGGTCGATCTCGGGAAACGGCACCATCTCCCTGCCGTCGCGGGCCCAGGGATGGTCGCGGTTTACGAAGGCGACGACGTCGAACTCGCTCAGCTCGACCGCGTGAAGCGCATCGTTCTCGGCGAGGCTTCCCTGGATGGAGACGTCGCATCGCTCCGCGGCGAGGCTCGCCTGCACCCGCGCCGTGCTCGCGATCTCCACCGCGACCCGTACCCCCGGAAACCGGCGCCGGAACTCCGCGACCAGCGGCACCGCGATGTAGGGTCCATCGGCGGCGATGCGCAACGTGCCCCGGATGAGGCGTTCGTGGGCGCGGAGCAGCTCCACCGCGCGGTCTTCGAGCGCGAACAGCTCTCGGGAGATGGCGGCGAGCGAGTGCCCGAGGTCGGTGGGCTCGACCCCGCGGCCCTGCCGGCGCAGGAGCGCCACGTCGTAGGTGTGCTCCAGGGTCTTGATGTGGCTCGTCACCGCCGGTTGGGTGACGTACAGACGCCGGGCGGCCTCGGTAATGCTGCCGGTGCGGGCGACGGCGTCGAAGGCGCGAAGCTGGACGAGGTTCATCGCGAAGTCTGAAGGGGTTGCCGATAATTAAATAAAAATAATACGTCAAATACGAAATCGTCAATTGAACTATATTTTTCGCACCCGATAATGACGTTCCATGAAGGCCCTGGACATCCCGGTGGTCGTGAATCAGGAGATTGGAGCCATGCTCGTGGACGCACTCACCCGAGTCGGATTCGCCTACGCCGTGTCGCTCGCCGCCTTCGTCGTGCTGTTGCACGTTGCGGCCTGACAACCGGTTTCGTGACGATGCCGGGTATCCCGGCGGCCTTGGAACAGGAGGTTGGAGCCATGCTCGTGGACGCACTCACCCGAGTCGGATCCGCCTGGGCCGTGTCGCTCGCCGCCCTCGCGGTGCTGATGCACGTTGCGGCCTGACCGATCTCGATGCCGGCCCCCCGGCGTCGTCGGGGGCCGGCTCTCATAGCAGCCTGATGGCGCATCTTCGGCCAGGGTCACCTGCGTGACCCTGGTCCGGCCCTGGAGGCAGCCTTCGCAGTGTCGCGGATGGGTCAGTTCCGGAGACGTTCCGCCGCCGCGCGGATGTGCTCCGGCCCGAGCCCGCAACACCCGCCGATCACCCTCACTCCGTCCTTGACCCACCGCGCCGCTGTCGCGGCGAATTCATCGGGCGCCGCCACGGCGTGGAACTGCCAGTGCGGCGGCTCGAAGTGCCCGCTGTTCGGCCATGCCCCGATCGGCGCTTCGCACACGCGCCGCGCGCATTCGAGCCCGGGATCGGTGTCCTCGATCTCCGAGTGCATGATGCCGACGAGCGCTTCCCCCCGGCCGGCGACTGCACGCAGGGCCTCCTCGAACGGCATCGGCTCGCCGACCGCGCCCTGGGTCACGAGCGCACCGGTGTCGTCGACGACGCAACTGAAACCGGCCCATACCGGCAGGCCCACCGAGACGGCCGCGTCCATTGCGGCAGTGCTCCATTCGATATCGCGCAGCATCTCGAGCACCAGGAGGTCGGCGCCGGTCTCGGCGATCCACGAAGCCTGCACGCGGAGTTGCTCCGCGTGCTCGGCCGGCGCCGGCCGGTTCGCCGAGTGGAACCCGGGCGCCATCAGGGAGAGCGAGCCCGCGACCCACGCCGGTCCGTCCGCCGCCGCGTCGCGTGCCTCCAGCGCAAGCTCCACCGAGCGGGCGTTGATCTCGCGCGCGCGGTCGCCGAACCCCGCTGCCGCGAGATGGTGGGGCGCCGCGGCGTAGGTGTTGGCGATGAGCACCTCGGCCCCGGCGCGCAGGTAATCGGCGTGCAAATCGCGAAGGACGCCGGGGTGGGAGAGCGCGGCCAGACCGCTCCAGGTCTCGTTGTCCATCGGCACGCCCCTGCGCTCCAGCTCGGTGCTGGTCGCGCCGTCGAGGATGATCGGGCGCGGGTCGGAGAATCGGTCGGAGATGTCCTGCATGAGCGTGCTCCCGGGGGTGAAGCTACGGCGCGCAGTCTAGCAGCGAGCGGGACCGGCGGTCGGCGATTCCCGCTACCGTCCTGAACAAGGTCGTGTAATCGGGATTTCGCGGCCTTCTCTGCCGTCCGAGCGGCTCGTCGTGGTGATGCAATGGACGCTTTCGGGCTTGGCGGGAATTGCTGATCGGTGGTGAAGATGGCGCGGCGCCTGCCGGCGACCATTCGTCCATGCCGTCCGAGCGGATCGTCGTGGTGATGCAATAGACGTTTCCGGGCTTGGCGGGAATTGCTGATCGGTGGTGAATATGGCGCGGCGCCTGCCGGCGACCGTTCGTCCATCCCTGGATCGCCAAGGCTTCCATCACCCCGGCGCCCGAAAGAAGGCGGCGGCCTCCAGCCCCGGCACCGGCACCACCAGGGCGCGGTCGAGGTAGTCGTTGCGCATCTCGCAGGAGGTCTCGGCGATGAGCGCGCAGCCGTGGCAGGCGGCGCCGTGCAGCCATCGCCGCTCCATGCTCCGGCCCGGCGCGTGCTGGGCGCAGATCGGGTCGTTGGAGCAGAGCGCGCCCGTGCGCAGCGCGTCCGCGAGGTGGTCCTCGAGGTGGCGGGCCTGCTGGACCAGGCCGCCGAGGGTGCCTTCGGCGTCGGGGGTTCCGGTGTAGAGCAGGATGCCGAAGCGCTCGCCGTCCGGTCCAGGCTCCGCGTAGATCCGCTCGCGAATGGAGCTCGCCGGGTAGCCGCAGCGCATCGCGAGCGACTGGATCAGCAGATGAGAGAGGGTGTGGAGCAGCACGTAGGGTCCGCCCGGGAAGGAGCGTTGCACCCCGCGGCTCTCCATCCAGGCCCGGTGCCCCCTGGCAAGGTCGTCGAGACGGCGCCCGACCTGTGGGCGGGCGAGCCATTCCTCGACCGCATCCGTGCGCAACTCCACGAACACTCCCTCGCCGCGGTTCTCCACGGCTGGATACCACCGGGGATCGAGGGCGAGCTCCGCCCGCTCCACGTCGGTCTCGTACTCACCGTGGATGTCCGGCGTCACCGCTTCGAAGCGGGTGAATCCGACGAGGGCCAGCACCTCGCGCAGACGGTGGAGCTGGATGACCGACGCGATCGCATCGCCTGGCTTGGGGGTGAGGGTGGATTCGGTTCCAGGGCCGGGTCCGTATTCGGGTCTGGAACCGAGGCCGGATCCAGATCCGTATTCGGTTCCGGCTCCCGATTCGGGCTCGAATCCAGGTTCGAGTCCGGGCACGGGTTCGGGTTCGGCTCCAGGCACAGGTTTGGCTCCAGGCACAGGTTTGGCTCCGGGCACAGGTTTGGCTCCGGGCACAGGTTCGACTCCGGGCACAAGTTCGAGCCCAGGTACGGGTTCGAGTCCAGGGACGGGTTCGGCTCCGGGGCCGAATCCGGACCCGGGCCGGCGCCACGCGCTGTCGGGCAGGCGGCGGGCATGGAAGTCGGGATCGGCGGGCGCGTCGCCGCCGAACCCCTCGGGCGCACCGAGCAGCGCATCGAGCTCGACCTGCTTCACCGGGCGGTCGCCCCCCGTGCCGCCCCTGCGCTCGCGGATGGCGTGAAGGATCTCGGCATCGCCGAAGGGATCGAGCGCCGCCGCGACCTTGGGCTTCCTCTTGATGAACGCGAGGTCGGCGGCGGCTTCCACGATCCCGAGGTCGTCCCACAGCTCGCCGACCACGCCATCGAGCGCGGCTCCCCGGTCCGGCAGCGACAGCACGCTGACGAGCTGGGGGAAGTAGGCGTTGGACGCGGTGCGGATGAGCAGGCGGCTCGGCTGGTTGCAGTCCTCGTTCGTGTTGCGGCCCAGCCAGGGCCGCGCGCCCCGGCAGGTGCCGAGCGGTATCTGGTCGAGCTCCGCGGCCTCGTAGAGACGCCGCCATTTCCTGCATTCGCAGCGCACGACCAGATCGGCGAGGTCGCCGGTGGTCCCGCGCTCATCGAGCCAGAGCTGCCGCCGGCAGTCGTGGCCGGCGCCGTGCACGAACCCGGCCCAGTCGAGGTCGTCCACGTGGCCCCGGGGGCAGGCGCGCACGAAGCGGGTGGGCACCACGGGCCGGCCCTCGAAGCGCCCCTTGTCGTCCAGCGCCTTGCGATGCACCAAGCGCCGGGAACGGTCGCGCTCGGGGCGGCGGTCGCCGGTCCCGCCGCCTTCCCCGGTTGCGCCACCGCCGCCTTCCCCGGTTGCGCCACGTACACCGCTTTCGCCGGCCTCCCCGGCCGCGGCGTCGCGAGGCCGGGAGCGCTCCCGCTCCCCGCCGCCGGCACCGGCACCGGCACCAGATTCGTCCACCGGCCGGAGCGGCAGATCGCCGCCACGGCGCCCGGAACGCTCGCGCCCGGAACGGGCACGCCCGGAGCGGTCGCGCTCACCACCGCCGGTCGCCTCCTGCACGACGAACCATTCCGGGAAGCGCCACGCCCCGATGCCCCTCGCCGGAGCCCACGGCTCGTTCGGCCGGGGCGGCGGCGCATAGAGCCGGGGCGCGGGCACCCCGGTCATGGCCTGGAGCTTGCCGGTGAGCCTCGGCTCGACCACCTCGTCCAGCTTGTCCGGACTCGGCCAAGTGTCCAGACCGCCGACGATCGCCGAGTGCCGGGGCAGATCGATGAGCGCGCCGGGGCCGTAGGTGGTGATCACCTGGCTCTGGCGAAACTGCCCGTGGGCGCGGCGGCTCACTGCCCCACCTCCCGTCCGCTCGGCTCCCGGAGGTACAGGTCGACCTCCGGCTCCACGTCGCGGAGCGAGCGGTTCGCGCGAAACTTGCGGTGGTCTTCGGATTCGAAATCGGTGTCGAGCATCTCGCGCAGCAGGGGCCGGCCCGAGCCCGGCTCGTATTGCTGGTACCGCACGGCGACGCCGGCCGCGTGATAGTCCTCCACCACCGCGCGCCAGGCATCGAGCAGATCGGCGACACGGCTCCGCACGCTCCGCAGGCATTCGACGCGCTCCGCATCGTCGGGGAAGGATTGCCGCTCGACCCGCTCCCGGAAGGATGCGAGGAGCCGGCGCTCCAGCCCGGCGCGCACGTCCGCGATCCGTCCGACACCCTCCGGCGAGGTCAGCTTCGCCTCGGCGTGGCGGGCCAGTCCCACCAGCGCACCGGCGAATCCGCGGTCGAGGGCGCGGGCGGAAAAGGGCGTGACGCTCGATACCTCCACCGAGCGGTAGAAGGTCTCGTGGTAGTGCCGGAAGCGTTCGTAGTGCGAGCGGTCACGCGGCTTGTGGGCGTTCAACAGGGTGACGACGAGCCCCGGGCGCCGGTCGTCTCGCCCTACCCGGCTCGTCGCCTGGATGTACTCCGCATGTGTCTTCGGCTGGTTCAGGACCACCATGAGGCCGAGGCGGGGGATGTCGAGGCCGACCGAGATCATGTTGGTGGCGATGGCGCAATCCACGCGCTGCGGCTCGTGGAAGGCACATTCCAGGCGCCGGCGCGCGGCGGCCACCTTGTCCGTGGAGACGCGCGAAGTCAGCTCCATCACCTCCGAGAAGGTCCGGCGGTCGTGGAAGAGGCCGCGCGGCTCGCGGAAGCGCCGGCGCTCGCCGTACTGCTTGATGGTGTTCTGGACCTCCTCCTCCAGGATGCGCCGCGCCCCGCCCAGCTCGCGGAGGCTGTTGAAGTAGCCGAGCACGGTCATGTACGGGTCCGCGGAGTTGTCGTGGTTCGCGTGCCCGCCGGCCTCGCGGTACGCCCGCTCCGCGGCGCCCATGAGCGCGAGCCAGGCTTTGCGCATGAGGACCTTGGGGCTGCGGCCCGGCGACGTGATGCCGAGATAGCGGCGGCCCGCGACCCGCTCCACCGGCACGGTGCGGGCGAAGAAGGAATCGCGCCGGTCCGGCCCCGGCGGCGGGAAGATCCGTGTGTCGGAGCGTGCGAACAGGGCCTGGATCTGGTCCTGGGCCTGGCGCACGGTGGCGGTGGAGGCCACGATCTTCGGGCACACCGCTCGACGTTCGGGATCGCCGCCGAGGTCGCTGCCGGGACCGTCGCCGGGACCGTGCCGCATCGGCGCTTCGCCTCGGATTCGCTCTGCCCGCTCGCCGAGGCCGCTGCCGGGACCGCCGCCAAGACCAACGTCGGGACCATGCTGCATCGGCGCTTCGTCGCGGCTTCGTCCTGCCCGCTCGCCGGGACCGCCATCGAAGGCGCCACCGAGGTCGCGCACGCACAGCGCCTCGATCGCGGCTTCGTACAGCCCCACCATGGTGCCCAGCGGACCGGAGATGAGGTGCAGCTCGTCCTGGATCACGAGGTCGGGTGGCGGCAGAGGGCGATCGAGGCGTCGGCCCACCCGCGGCTCGGCTGCTCCGTAGAAGCCGGCCGCATCGCCCGCCCTGCCTCTCGCCGCGTACCCCGCCGTCCCTTGCGCCGTGCCGCCTCCCGTCGCCCTTCCCCCTGCATTGAAGCGTTCGGCGCCGCCGAGCAGCTTGCCGGTCTCCGCCACCCAGGGGAGCGAGGCGAACTTGTCCACCGTCGCGATCAGGAAGGCGGGCAGGCGGCGGTAGATGGGCTCGTCCACGGCCAGGACCGGGAGCGGCCGGTCGCCGCTGAAGTCGCATTCGAAGTTGGCGCAGACGATGCGCAGCTCCGCCGGCCGCTCGTCGTTCGGCAGCAGGGTGAAGGAGGCGGGCTCGAAGCGGGTCCCGCACCAGGGGCAGTTCTCGAGCGGGATCGGGGAGGGCTTGCCGCCGGGGTCCGCCTTGAACTGCCGGGTCCTGGCGCGCGCGGAGTCCGAGCGCCCGTCGCCCTTGCGGCCCATGAGGTTGGGCGTCGCCGCCTTGCCGACCCAGAGGCCGATCTCGAAGGGCCATTCACCGTAGCGCGCACCGGCGGCGGCCTCGCGTTCCAGCTCCAGCGCGCAGACCAGGCCGGACGCGCGGGCGAGCTGGTCCAGGGTGAGCAGGCGCAGGGTGTACCGCATGATGACGCTCACGCCGGCGCCCTGGAGCCCGTTCCATTCCGGGTGGCGCAGCCGGCGCAGCACCATCGCGAAGGCCGCGAGGCCGAGGTACGCCTCCGTCTTGCCGCCGCCGGTGGGGAAGAAGAGCAGGTCCACGGTCTCGCGGTCGGGATCGCGCGGGTCCGCGAGGCCGGGGACGTTCAGCAGGATGAAGGCGAGCTGGAAGGCGCGCCAGCGGGGCGGACCATCGGCGAAGCGTTCGGGGAAGCGTTGCCGGAGGGCGCGGGCGACGGCGCGGTTCGCCACGCGGAATGCGTCGAGGGCGGCGGTGTCCGACGCCAGCATGGCGATGCCGTGCTCCATCCGGTCCGCGGCGACGCCGGCCCGGCGCAAGAGCTCCGTGGCGGTATCGTGTCGCGCTCCGATGGGCTTCGAGTGCGTCGAGAGCGCCCTCCCCTGCTCACCGGAGGCAGGGTCGGACGTCTCGTTCCGTGCGCCCACAGACGCCGAGAGGTCTCCGCGCCGCGATGCGATCCAGGCGCGGTACTGATCCACAAGCGGCCGTAGCGCCGCCTCCGCGGCCCGCCCGTTCGGCAGCGCCCCGAGCGCGTCCATCGAAAGCTCGGCGCCGGGCATCTCCACCGTCTCCGTCTTTTCGACGTCGGCGCTCGGGATCCACGCGGTACGCAGCTTCCGGCAGGCGCCGTCCACCACCTCCCAATCCGCGGAGACACCGTGACCGGTGGCGTACTCGGGGGTGTCCGCGTAGTGGAGATCGGCCACCTGCTCGTCCCAATCCTCGGCCCGTGCGCCGCGCAGGTTGGGCCGAGGCACGAAGGCGCGCTCGCCGCGGACCTCGATCTCGGCCTGGAAGGCACAGGCGAGATCCGGGTCGTCCCTGTCCGGGCGGCGCCGGTTGACCAGGAACACCGACACCGAGCGCGTCCCCGCCGGGATCTCCGTGCGTCCCTCGATATTGATGGGCCGTTCGACCACGTGGAGCCGGAGGCCGTTGGAGTCAGGGACCGGATGGCCTTCCGGGTGATCCATCGGGGGAGCGCCGGGTTGTGGATCGTCGGCTCTCGAATCACCGGTCCGGAGAACGCCGGCTCGCGGCTCATCGGTTCTCGAATCACCGGTCCGGGGAGCACCGGTTTGCGGCTCACCGGTTCTCGAATCACCGGTCCGGAGAGCGCCGGTTTGCGGCTCACCGGTTCTCGAATCACCGGTCCGGAGAGCGCCGGTTTGCGGCTCGCCGGGCCGCGAGAGCGGCACCCGGATCGTGCGTTCGTTGGGCCGCCGCTGCCAGACCTGCACGGTCTTTCCGTCCGCATCCTCCGCCTCCGCACGTTCGTAATCGCCCCAGCGCACGATCACCGCCAAGGCGTCCGCCTCCCGCGCAACGAGGAAGCTCAGCCCCATCGAGGACGGAAAGAAGCCTTTCTTCGCCGCCCTGCGCTCCTCCGCCGACTCCTCCGCGAGACCGCCCGATGCAGGCGTCTCGTCGAGGTCGTCATCCTCGTCCGCATCCGCGCTCCGCTCCGGGTCCGTGCCGGACGGGATCAGGAAACCGGTCAGATACCAGTTCGAGGGACGCACCCAGCCGGGCAGCCGCTCGCCCGCGTGGACATGGCCTGCCCAGGGGCCGATGAGGTCGAGGTTCAGGGCTTCAACGAGGTGCTCGCGGACCTCGGCGGAGCTTCCGGGTTCCATGGAGCCGGCGGGTGTGAAGCCCCTGGCCGTCGGGGTTGGCATCAAGGCTGCCTCCGGGCAGGAGCCAGCAACGAACCCACGTCCCGCCACAGCTTGTCGAACGAGGGCGCCATCTGCGCGGCGGCGTCGAGATCGAAAATCGCCGTGAGCGCAGGCTGATCGAGCGTCGGACTATAGGATTGACCGGACGGCATGCGCGCGCTCAGCCACCCTTTCGCGTCTCTGATCGACTCCGGTTCAGGCGGCTGTGCAGCGGACTCGGCGATGCCCCGTTTTCCGGCAATCGAATCCAGGGCTGCGAGGAACCAGGCTTCGTACTCGACCTTGGCCAACACGACGCGGATATCGCAGTCCGCCTGTTCGCCCCGAGCACGTCGCAACAATTCGGAGCCAAGCTCCGCGGGACAGTCGGTGTCGGCGTCCAGCAGGATCAGAATGCATCCATCCGTTCCGGCCAGACGGGCGGCGAGCCGAACCACTCGTTCCAGTTCGCCTTCTTTCCGGAGCTTCTGGCGCCCGGTTCGGATCGGCCGAGGGGCATCCACAGCGAAATCCGGCGATAGACGTTCGGCGATCCGCCGAAGCAGGATCGGAACGGCCTCCACCTCGCCATGGCCTTCGACAATGGTGGCGATTCTGCGCACGGCTCACGCCTCGGGACCGAACAGTTCGAGATCGCCCAGCCTCAAGTTCGACAGGGCCGGATCCGGATCAAGCTGGTTCATTCTGAGAAGTTCGCCGGCGGTAAACAGTCGGTCCCGCAGAACCGAACGCCCGACATGATCAAGGGGTCCGATCTTCGTCTCACCGTGCTCGGCGACAACCGCGAGGATCGAATTGTCGGAAATATCGTCGTTGTCGAGCAGGTCGGGGCTGTGGCTCGTGACGAGGATCTGCGCGTGTCCGGCAGCTTCCCGAAGAGCGTCGACGAGAACCCCGGCGGCCGCGGGGTGGAGCGCGGTCTCCGGCTCTTCGATACCCACGAGACGGCGCTTCGAATCTCCGTTTCCAGCACCTTGGAAGAGGGCCAGAAGCACGCCGAACGCACGCAAGGTGCCATCCGACATGTTGCTCGCCGGGAACCGCCAGGGATGCTGTGATCCGCGGACTTGCTGTCGAAATTCAAGGGTCTCTCTGGGACCGATTCGCGACCGGTTGACTCCGACCAGTCCGGGGACGACCACCCCGAGATACTCCTCGATCCTCTGCTTGAAGTCTGGCGAACGGGTAGCGAGGTTGGATAGTACGCTCGCCGCGTTGCTTCCGTCCCGTTTCAGGAGATCGCCTGGATCGGGCGGCTGAAGGTCCCGGATCGCCTCGGGGTTCAGATTGTAGAACCCAGTTTCCGACAGCGCGTCATACACGGGGCGAAAAACATCGCCGCCGGAAACGTTGACGAGGTACAGCCGATCGGCTGCCGCAGCCGGCGGCGAAGACAGGGTGCTACTGACAACGCGCCCACGCTTCACCTTGTAGAAGTGATGCGATCGCTCGTGCCGTACACGGCTCGGTCTCAGGGTGCGCCCGTGCTCCTCCTCGTTGAGGGGAGGGCCATCTCCATCCCGTTGATCCACGCGGACAACCCGTTGAACCAATCGGCACTCTTCTTGCTGGATCTCGTATCCGCCCTGTCGCTTGGCGCCAACGGCAAACGCATAGTGGCCCCGTAAGTCCGCGAGGTTGAACTCGACGCGGATTCCGAAATGCGTGGGACGACCGCCCGATCGCTTGCGCACATCGTTGATCCCACCCCGGTCGCGCAACGCATGGTCGATCGAGAAGCGGAGTGAATCGGCGACGAAGCGGAGTGCGTCGAGGAAATTGCTTTTGCCCGAGCCGTTCGGGCCGACGAGGAACGAGAGCTGCGCCGGCGAGACATCGCACGCGGCGATGCTCTTGTAGTTGCGCAGCACGACGCGGGTCAACAGCCGGCGGTCTACGAGTCGGGGCATGATCCTCTGTCCAACGCCTTCGGCGGCCCGGTTCCGGGTCGCTCTCCCGATGCACTCATCCGCGGGGTCTCTCCGCGATTCTACGCGCGATTGGCACAACTCACGCCGCTTGGGGTCTGAAGGGTTCCAGCAAGATGTCCGGAATACACTCGTAGTGCCGGATGCTCGCGGTCATGAGGGTATCGCCGGATTGCACGGCCGATGCAGCTATCAGAGCATCCGCCAATCGCAGGCCATCCGTCAGAGCTCGGTGTCAATCAGCATGAGGGCGCGCTTTGCGCAGGTCCCGGACGAAAGTGTCCACATCCGCCATGTCGTCCCGGTCCTTCCACATGCCGAAGGCGGGAAAGCTTCCGGCGTCCGGTGACACCGGCTCGTTCTTCTGCTCGATGCCCACCAGCCTTGCCCTGGGTTTGCCGCGGTAGGTAATCGTCACCGTTTCGCCGCGATCCAGGCACGCCAGTATCGCGCCTATCCGGCTTCTCAGGGCCTTTGCCGTCACTTCCATTCGCCCGCTCCTCATGAAGTGTCACCTGGAAGTGTACGTCGGACGGGCTTCACGCCGCCCCGTCGGCCAAGGCCGTATCCCACCCGGAAGACGTTCGGGATGTTCACCCGGCCGTCATAGAGGCGTTGAAAGACGCCCAGCGATTCGAGGTCTTGGCGAACGCCGTTGGGGCCCTCGTCGAGATGGCGGGGAGGCAGCCTCGGCCCACTCAGTTCGATCTCTTCGGTCAGCCGGTCGAGGACACGCTCGCTCCGCCAGCGTTCCGCGAACTCGGCGAACTCGCAGGGCACGTTCATCCCCGCGAGGGGGCGCATCACCCGCTCCATCCACGGGTAGTCCTCCTGAAGCTCCCCGACCCGGATCTTCGAAGCTTCCTGCACGCCTCGCCGGATACCGTCGGGATGCAGGGCATTCGCGTGCTCCGGATGCTGGTCCGCGGTGTGCTCGGCCGCGGTTCGCAATGCCACGAGAAACGAGCGGGCGCTCACCCTCCCCTCGGCGTCCGACAGATGGTTCTGGATCCAGATGTACGGAACGCCGCGTCTCGGTCCGCGCCCCATCCATCGTCCGGTAATGCCGTGAAACTTCTCTTCCTGCTGTTCCTCGTTGACGATCAGCCGGCGGGGAACGGGGAACACGCTTGTCTTGTCAATCGTCACCGAAGGCCAATCGCCGTCCCGGAGGAATCTCCGGAAGGCACCGCCGTTCCGTCCGTTCACCAAGTGGTGCCACAACAGGCCATACAGCTCACGGCGGGGCCAGCTCAGATCGACCTTCGAGGCAAGCACCTTCGATGCGTCCGGGAAGTCGGTGGTCCCGCCCGCGTCAGCCTGATCGGATCGCAGAAAGACCTTCACCCGAAGCTTCCGGTAGGAACGCATATCAAGCGCGGTTTGCAGCAGGCCGCGGATCGCCCGAGACGCCTCGTTCCAATCGTCGGCGCAGCGGTCCAGACCGTCGAAGACGACCATGAAGTGGACGCCCTTCCAGTCGAATTCCGCGTCGCGTTCCTGAAACAGGCGCTCGATGGTCTCCGGGTTGTCGGCGACGTACTTCGTCCGCATCCGCCACGAATCCTGTTGCCGGAGCGGATGTTCGTCCGGCGCGAGCTGCCACGCCGGTATCGTTCGCCACACGGTCCGCGGCTCGAAGCCGGCACTCATCAGGTCCCGAAGCGTGTCCTTGCCCGGATGTTCGTCCGGCGCCGGCCTGACCCCGAACCCGATCCGTACCTCGGTGTGCTCGTTCAACGGCGGCCGATCATCGGACTGTCCAATAAGCCGCCGCACCCGGCCGTCCTGAAGCGCGCTCCACCAGAAGGTCTTTCCGGCGCCGCGCATTCCGGTGACCAACAGGCGGTCCGGGTCCAGTGCCTTGAGGTGGGAGCGGGGCAGGTACACGTGCTCGGGCGCCGGCGGCTCGCCGTGGCTCGTCCCTTCGGGCAGCTTGGCGAGCGCATCGCGCGCCGCCCCGACGTCGATTGCCTCGGCCACTACCCTGCTCCGTCGCCGCTCGCTTCCACGAGTCTGTCGAAACGTCCCAGGAACCGGGCATAGGCTTGGTCCACGGTCGTCTGCTCCAGGTCGCGCAACGAGGTACCCGCGGCAAGGCCGCGCGTCCAGTGGACGGCGATAGGATCGTGGGAGGCACGTTCATCGTCCAGATCGAACGAGAACGCTTCGCCGGAGTCGGCAGAGGCGTTCGCATCGTCGTACAGATGTTCCCGGAACAGATCCCATGCCTTTTGCCGAAACCTCAGCAGATACCGCTCCGTATCCAGCTCGGGGGTCAGCGCGGAGACGATCGACAGGCGGTCCCTGATACTCGGCGCGAGGCCGTGGCGCTGCCAGTGATGGAAGAGGATCCCGTAGTCGGTCCAGTTGCTCTCCGAATCGGTGGCGAACAGCAGGACCTGGGCGTCGAGATCGGTGACCGTCGCCGCCGCGATGTCGTGCAGTCCGCTACGGCTTTCCAGCAGTACGACTGTCGGTTCGTACCGCTCTTCGAGCCGTGACAACAGACCACCGAGGCGCTTGTTCCAGGGCGTTCCGCCCGTGCCCATGTAAACACGGCCCAACTTGGCAAGATACTCACCGGGTTCGCGGCCGTGAGCTGGCACCACCCGCACCGCGCCTTCGAGTTCCTGCGGCCACGGCGGCTCGGCAGTCATCCTTTCGATCACCCGATCGCCTTGCCCGACCAGATCCTCCACGAACCAGTCGGTGATGCCGAACTCCGGCTGTGTTTTCGGGTCGAGCATGGCCGACGACAATCCGGGGGATTCCAGATCCAGATCGAGGACCAGCACCCGTTCGCCGTTGCGCGCCAAGTGCCAGGCGAGAACCGCGGCAGTGGTGCTGCGCCCGACCCCGCCCTTGACCGAGAAAAGGGTGTAGCGACGCGGACTTCCATCCGGACGTGATGGATCCGGCGGACTGACCGTCCACCAATCGCCGCCGGTCATCAGGCGATCGACCCAGTACACCCCGTCGAGACCTTCGATTTCCTGAGCCGCGTCGGCGAGGGTATCCAGCATCGACGACTCTACGAACAACACGGTGTTCCCTGGGGGGCAACCATGTGCGCCCAGCGCGTCGCTCAGTCTCTCCGCGAATCGTTCCAGGGCGTCTCGGCAGGTTTCGTCCGCCTCGACGGCGCCCGATACGGATATACGAACCCTTCCGAACAGGTTCCGTACCACGTAGAGAGGGAGCACTCTGGCCGGCACCGTCTCCATCCTGAGCAGATCGACCACGCGGCGGCGCACGTCATCGAAACGAATGAAGGCGTCACTCATGGGTAGTCGTCCTGCGCTAATTGGGAGTTCCTGAAAACGCCCGCCGGCCCTCCTGTGGCCTCTCCGGTACATGGAAAGTCAACGGCTTCCAGAGACCCTCGGTGCCTTGGAACGGATTTCGTGAGGTCCCCTCATGACTGTCTGGACTTGGATTCTCATCACTCTGCAACACGGCTGGATCACTATTCGTTGAAATCATCTTCATAGGCTGGCCACTCGGAACGTGCCTCCTCTAGCTCATCTTCGGTGTAAAGGCCAAAGAATTCGGCTGCCGTATACGTAGATTTCGCAACAAATATATCCCCTAGCCCACATGCTGAAAGTTTTGAAAAACCAGCAATACGTAGCCTACACGCAATACACTCGAATGATGAAGGCAGCAGCGTTTGTCGCTCTACTACCTCGTCTCCGTCTACATTTCTTGCTACTGGTCCACTAGGCGTACCCCGAACAAGAGCGTTAGAATTGCAGGCCGGACAAACTACGCGATGCCCTGTATGTCGCGTCGCCCACGCTGTGGCTCGTATCGATGCATTCTCCCGTTCCTCGTCGCTCTTGTTTGACCAAACCGTTCTGTATGCGCGGATATCCTCCTGTACGGCTTTCTGGGCAGCATCCTCGATTGAATCAACCATCTGCTGTGCTGTCAAAGGATCTGACACAAATTCTCCAAATTTCCTGTTCATGGATTCGAGAAGCACTTTACACGCTTGATAGAATTTCGGTAGCCACTCAGAAATTTCTAATGATGTGAAGGCAAGTTCTCCTGAATGGATCTCCAAATTTCGTCTGTCAGCATGACTAGTACAGAACCCAAAGATTTCATCGGTAAAAGCAGGAACCAATTCTTCAAGGCGCTTGTATACGTCAATAGTCGTCAAAGATCTAGGTGAAAATCTCTTTCTTGTTGGACTATTGCCAAGTGCGTGTGCCAGATTTCGCCAATCTCTATTGTCTGCTAAAAGAACTGGAGAAAAATGTGCGAGAGCTGCGCGAGCCAGAAGTTCTAAACTTAGCGCAGACCAAAATCCGAACTGCCAATCATCAGCACCACAAGCTTCCATCTGTTCTACATAGAGCCGCGCTTTGTTGACGAGCGATTCCTCAGACCATCCATTCTGATTCATCCGAGAGCTCATGAGTAGATCTCCGATAGGTAGATTCGCTCTATCTGCCGATCCAGATCAACTACAGAGACTTTGCTTCGACCATGCAGGCAGCGCCAGTTATCTACTATAAGCGTATCTCCAGGCTTACTCAATACTACCGATTTCGAGTGGTAGCAAGAACTAGTGGACATGAACTCTGCTACTCGATTTGCGGCTCTATTCATTGGCACTAAGAACAAAGGATCCCACCTAAATCCCGAAATCCCTTCTACACAAAACATGAGCGGAAGTAAGCAGAGTACACCATTCCGCCCGGGGCGTCTTGGCCGTGCTAGAGCCCGGTGTAGGCCGTCCGGCGTCAGCATCGCTGCAAGCACTGAATTGGACAAAAGTCTAGTGACCACAGCATGCGATCCTTTCAGGCACCGTAGCATAAGATATCGGGGTGGGCATACCCAGTGTGCAAGATCGGTGTGGAGGGGAAACTCGTCGAGACCATATGTACCACTATATCTATTTCTTGAAGAATTGATCCTGCGACGAGGTTTCAACGTTTGGATTGTAGGTATACCACTCCGAGGCAGTAGAGAGCGAATGTCTATCACAGTACCAGTCGATCTCCCAACGGTAGTTGTTGTCTCTCCGTAGCGCCAATTATTGAGCAGAACATAACCATTCTCATACATCTGATCCGCGATAAATCGGTCAGGATTTGAATTCTTAGCGGTCATTTTCTCAATTGCTCAGTGTTTGTGCTGTGATGCGTACTTCTCCATCCAAGTAAGGTTTCCGGTTTATCAGCGGCCTGCAGCTTTAGCTGCTTGTTCTATCCAACTACCCATATTGTTGTAACCATCATCCTTGTTCCACAAATAGAACGGATAACCTTTTGGTATTTCACCACATCGTTGAGTTGTATTCCCATTGAGATCTTTGATCTTGCTTACGTCGATTCCGAGCAAGCCGTTGCCTCGGTCTACACTTTGTCCGATCTCATATTGGACGTATCGACTGGAACAGGTTTGAGAGCCGACCAGCACAACGGTGACCGATGTGCCCTTCAATTGTTCTCTAATCCACCTTTTGATGGCTGCATCACCTCCTCTCTTGACTTCCTCGAAAGCTGCGGCATCCGAGAAACCGGCTGCTTCTTTGCCTTGTGTCACCCAACTGTTGCGGACGACCATCGCACGAGACACATCGTGCTCGTATTCGAAGCTGAAAAAGACTCTGCGTGCCATTGTGTGTCTCCTTCTTTGGTTAGCAGATGGCTATTGTCAGGCCGATGGCGATGGCCAGCGCACCGTAGAAGAGCATGGTTCGGGAGAGCGTGGCGTTTAGCCAGGTTCGCGAGCGGTCTTTCTTGAGCGCGCTGACATCCATCGAGAAGTCGACTTCGTCTTCCTTCAGGACCCGCACGTGGTCGTACAGTGCGCGGAACAGGCGCTCCTGCCACAGGAAGTAGCCGTCGAGCCCCCAGAAGAAAAGGACCGGAACCAGAGCGACACCCACGAATTCGATCCGGCCTTCCCGTGCCAGCAGGACGAACAGGGCGGCGACCAAGACCACGCACCAGCCCTTCATCCGAAACGAGTCGGATGCGAGGCGGTTGATTACGCCCTGGATGAATTCCAGGTGCTTGATCTTCCTGTCCATCGGCATCTTCCTGTCCTCCCGCGCTGGCTTCGGGGTCGGACTCGTTCGGGGGATTATCCTCCGAAAGGCCGCGCGGTTCAGCCATCGGACGAATCCCAGAGAGATCTCGGTTCGGCGGTCATGGGGTGGCGACGGCCTGCCTTGGCCGTTTGGCGTCGGGGTCGTCCGGGAGCTGGTTTGGCGCGGACGGCGGCGCTTGTGCGGGCGGCGGCACCGGCGCGGGCTTCCTCGGCAGCATGTTCGGCGTTCAGTTCCAGGAGGCGGGCGAGGACTTCGTCGCGGATGGCGTCGGGCCAGCGGTAGCGCCAGGGCTTCTTGCGGCGGCTCCACTCCTCCTCGTCGATCGCGTAGTCGAGGCGGAATTTGCAGTCGGTGGCGATGTCCCGCCAGCCGTAGGCGTCGAGGACGGCGCGGTCCATGGCGGCGTGCAGGTCGCGGAGCCTGACGATGTCGGGATGATCCTCGTCGCGGTCGTGGAAGCGGTTGTAGGTCTTGGTCAGGCCCTCGTCGTTCTCCACAATCAGGACGGCGCGGAAGTCGTAGTACGCCTTGCCGGCGGCTTCGAGGTCGGGGTGGGTCTCCCAGCCCTCGGGGAAGGGGAAGGTCTCGAAGCAGTCGGAGGGGGTGTAGCGGAGGTCGTCCTTCATGGAGGAGCCGAAGAAGCGTGCCCAGATTTCGTGGGGGCGGGATTGGAGGGCGCAGAAGGCAGCGTGGGTATCAAATGGGAAGACGATCGTCGCCTCCGCGTACACCATGTCGTTCGGCAGGAACGTGAATGCTGCATGTTGGCCAATGCGGGAGATCGCGAGCACCCGTTCCAACCCGGCGGTGGCGGCGAACAGCGACGGGGTGTATCGGCCCCACAACCAATACTTCTCCTTTCGACGTTTAGCATCACCGTTGTCGCCAAGCTTCATCCGCTCCGGCTTCACCCGCTCCTCCACAATCGCCAGCAACTCCGGCCAGTCCGCCGCCACCGGCTCCGGGTAGTCGAACGGCACGATCGGCTGCCGCCGCAGTTCCCGGCTGCGTTCGTCGTCAGCGTCTGCCCACGATTCCCCGACACCCGCCCGTGCCTCCCAGGCTTTCTCCTCCCGGCGCAACGGATAGTCCCGGAAGTTGATGACGTAGCGATGGTGGGCGTGGGTCGGGCTCGTGTTCACTTCCTCCCCGCCGATGTAGGGGAAAATCGCCTGCCGGTTGCGCGGGTTCGCTTCGATGAGCCGCCGCATCTCGGCGAGCGGCGTGGCGACACCCTTCGGGTCGGTGTCGTCGAAGGTGAAGCCCATGCCGAGGACGTAGCTTCCCACGAAGCTCTTCCCCGCGTTCGCGGCCAGCCGCGCCGGATCGTCGTGGCCGCCCCGGTGGAACAGGAACGCGGTGATCGTCTCGGCCGCTTCGCCGTCGAGACGCTTCACGCCGGGGAAGGAGCCGGCCGACAAGGTCCCGAACCCATGGTCAGGCGCCGCCTTGTCGCCGAGATGCTGTGCGCCGCCGGGGAAGCGGCCTTTGGCGACGTGCAGCACGCTCACCACCACCGCCGCGAGGCCGGGCCACTTCACCCGCCGCCGCGCCCGATAGATCTCGCCGCCGTGCTCGCAGATCCAGCGCAGCCCGGTCGAACGCGTGTCGCCCTGGGCGATGGTGTTGGTAGCGATGAGGCCGAAGGCGCCGTCCCGGCGCACCAGATCGAAGGCGCGGCGGAAGAAGTGCGCCACCAGATCGGCGTTGCCATGGCTCTCCGGGTGCGCCTGCTTGAGCCAGTCCGGGTAGCCGGCGACGTTGGCCGCGGCCACCGTGTTCTTTCCCGCGAAAGGCGGATTCCCCACCATCGCATCGAAGCCGGGGTTCTCTCGCTCGAAGACCTCCGGGAACTCGATCTCCCAATGGAAGGGGGCGAGCGGCGACTCGCCGCCCCGCAGCTCTTCGAGCCAGCTTCGGTATCGGTGCGTCTCGCCGTGCACGACCGCATCGGCGATCCGCGCGCGCAGGGCCTCGCGCTCCTTCGGCTTCGCGTGCTCGAAGAACGCGGCCAGCACCAGATCGCCGAAGACGGCCGCCTCGCCGAGCGCGTCCTCCACCCCGCGCCACAGCAGGCGCCGCTCCCGGTCGGAGACCTCCTCGCCGGCCTCGCGGATGCGCCGGCGGAGGGCGGCGATCTCCTTCAGGTGCTCGCGCACCCGCATGACCTCGAAGCCGGCCTGGAACTTCGGCGCATCCCCCTCCCAGTGGAACGCCTCGATCTGCGTCCGGGTGAGGCCGACCAGGGAGTCGCCGTGCCGCAAGGCGTGGTCCAGGAAGGTGAGCGGGTGGTCCTTCGCCAAGGTCACGAGCCACAGCGACAGCTTGGCGAGATCCACGGCCACGGGGTTGCGGTCCACGCCGTAGAGGCAGCGTTGGGCGACCAGGCGACGGGCGAAGATCACTTCGTCCTCGTCGGGCGGGATCTCGGGCACCGCGTCGTGCGCGCGCCACGACTCGACCAACGCATCGGCGAGCTGGCGGCAGGCTTCGACCAGGAAGGCGCCGGAGCCCATCGCCGGGTCGCTGATCTTGAGGTCGAGGATCCGTTCGGGTCGGGGCGGTTTGCTCCGTCCGCCGCGCAATCGGCCCAGAACCGGTCTCAGGGTCGTGCGTACCACCGGCTCCGCGGATTTCCTGCCCACCGGACCGGGGGATGGTTCAGGCGCCAGCGGCTCCACCGGTTCCAGGGTCGTGTGTACCACCGGCTCCGCGGATTCACCGCCCACCGGACCAGGGGACGGTTCAGGCGCCAGCGGCTCCACCGGTTCCAGGGTCGTGTGTACCACCGGCTCCGCGGATTCGCCGCCGACCGGACCGGGGGGCGGTTCAGGCTCCAGCGGCTCCGCCGGTCTCAGGGTCGTGCGTACCACCGGCTCCGCGGATTCACCGCCCACCGGAACAGGGGACGGTTCAGGCTCCATCGGCTCCACCGGTTCCAGGGTCGTGCGCACGATAGGTCCGGTCAGCTCGCGGGGTGTGTAGTGCGAGCCGGAGCGCCGCCGCTCCTCGCTCGGTTGCAACACCATGGCCCCGGCGGGCACCAGATCCGGCGTCGCGTGCCGGTCGATGACGGGATCGAGGGCGGCGTGCAGCGCCTCGACACTCCCCGACTCCCGCACCGCCTGCTTCACCCGGTCGGTGAGCTTGCGGTCGGTGCGGTCCTGGATCCACTTCGCGCGCCGGGCCGGCGCTTCGCGCAGCAGCGCTTCGACGTCCACGGTGGCGGGGGCACCGTGCTTCTTCGCGGCCCGGATGGCGGCGGAGCACCCCGCCGCCGTCTCCAGCCGGAAGCCCATCATGGTTTCGTAGACGGAGCCGATGTGCTCGACGTCCAGGGCGCGGTAGGAGATGCGCTCGCCGTCCAGGACGATGAGCTTCTGAAGCACCCGGTAGATGGTGCCGTCGGGGACGAGCGGCGGCTCGATCCGCTCGTGGATCTGCCGGGCGCCGCCTTCCGTGCGGCCTTCCAGGAAGCGGTAGCGATCGGGGTCGAACAGGGCGCCGTGGCGCGGCGGCAGCGCCATGCCGCCCGCGCGGGCGCCGTCATGGACCATGCGGAACAGGACGAGAAGCTGCGCATACGCGCCGTAGCGCTGGTCCATGGTGTCCGGGTGCAGGGCCGCGTCTTCGCGCAGCCGCTCGTGCAGGCCGGCCAGCGAGTAGGCGCCGAGGAAGGTGTCATCCTGCGGCAGCATGTCCCGCTCCTCCGCGTAGAGCAGGAAGACAAGGCGCAGCACGAGGGTGAGCAGCCCGCGGTAGATGTTGTCCGGGTTCGCGGCCAGCGGCTCGTCGAGGAGCGCGCCCTTCGAGGCGTCGTGCGCGGCCTGGAAGCCGCGCAGCAGCTCGTAGAGGGCGTGCAGCACCTGTTCGGCCAAGCGCTCGCTCACCTCGTTCTGGAACTTGCGGCTGTCCGCCAGCAGGCCGGCGAGGCGTTGCGGATGCGGCACGGCGAGGAGCCGGTTTTCCCTGAGCAGCAGGCGCATGGCGGTGGAGATGGGGCGGCCCGCGCTCTGGCACATGTCCGGCACCCGGAAGTCGAGCCAGCCGGAGCTTTCGCCGCGCGGCGCGGAGACGAGGCGGAGCGAAAGGCCGTTGAAGAGGAGGCCCGCCGGCACGCCGGTGTGTCGGAGCAGCCGCTCCATGCGCCCGTGGGGCGAGATTTCCAGGCTGCCGCTGCCGTTGCCCCGGCGTCCGCCGACGCGCGCCGCGCGGTCGAAGTCCTCGCCCGGCCCGCAGACCTGGACGAGAAGCTGCCAGCCGCCGGGGGTGCCGGGAACGCCGGGTTTGTCGGGGGCGGACGCCCGGTACGCCGCCGTGCTCTCGCGGACGCCGGGAAGCGGCGGGCCGGACTCCGGCGACGCGGACGCGCCGGATGCGGGTACGGGCGAGGGTGCGGACCCCGCTACGGAGGTGACTCCGCGCCCGGCGGGCGGGACACCCGCGCTCCCAGGGACGGACCCCGCCGCGGGAACGTTCCGCACCGGTTCCGCGCGCACCGCGAAGTCGGGTCGCAGAACCTCCCCGGAGTCCGGCAGCAGTGCTTCGAGTTCGGGGGGAATCGGCGCCTCGTCCGTGCCGGCGTACCCTTTCGGGGAGAAGTTCCAGCCGAGCACGGAGGCGGCGAAGGCGCGGAAGTCCGGCAGCCAGGATTGCGGCTCCTCCTCCGGGCGGAAGCTGCGCTCCTCGGCGCACTCGCGAAGCAGCCGCTGCCCCTCGGCGTCGCGCCGGTCGAGGATCGCGCCCGCCCGCACGAGCGCCGGGGCGGAGACGACGAGCCCGGTGGGCTGGACGAAGCCGAGCCATTCGAGGTGGGCGGCGATGTTGGGGTCGGGCTTCGCCACGCCGGCCGTCCCTTACTCCGGAACCAGCAGCGGGATGACGCGCCGTCCCGACTGCCGATAGACGTGGAAGTCGCCGTCGAGCGTCATGACCGACGCGTCGTCGGTGCATTCGACGAGCCGCACGAGACAGGCATCGGCGAACGACATCGGCATGTTGGCGTATTGCCGGAGCAACCGGCCGAGGGCGCGCGCGTCGTCCGTCGAGGCCATACACCGCGCGACTTGAAGCACACCTCGTTCGGCCAGCGTCACCGGCAGGCCGGGATCGGCGCCGACACGCCTCAGCAGAAACGCCGCCTCGGAGATGACCGCCTCACAGGTGAGCAGCGGCGGTCGTAGCGCGTCGAACTGTTGTCGTGCCCACTCGTGATGCGCCTCGCCGGCATCGAGCAGAGCGACGATGGGACCGGTGTCAACGACGACGGTCGGCCGCGGCACGGCGGGCATCCAGGGCGACCGCCTCGTCGAGCAGCCGCGGGTTGGTCGCCAAATCGGTACGGCCACTGCGGACGACGCCGACGAGATCGCCGGCCAGATCGGCGCAGCTCGGCGGAGCTGCATCCGGATTCCGGCCGATCGCTTGCTCGATGAGCTCTCGGACGAGGGTCGACCGCGTGACGTTGCGCCGCCGGGCTTCCCTGGAAAGCGCGGCGTAGAGATCGGTCGGCAGCTTGACGGAGAGCGCGTTCATGGGGAGAGGGTAATACGGTCAGCGACAGACCGCCATACGCTCGGGCCTCCGCTGCACCGCCCGGTCTTCGATGGCCGACCGGCGGCCGACAGCCCGAAGTGCCGTCTCGATCCGACAGATGTGGGAAGGGTGGTCGGGATCGAGGAGCCGGCGGACGACGGATTCGCTCCGGCCCGACCGCGGGCAAGGGCAGTCCTGGTCATGCTCCGTTGACGCCTCGTGGAGCGGAACGGTACGGGGGAGGGATGCGCACTCAGCGCGAGCGCGCTTCGAGGGGATTCGACCATATTCGGCCCCTCCACCCGTTCAGCCCTTCAAGGCCGTCGAATTCCTCATCCTTCGAGATCACCGGACAATCGAGCTCGACCGCCGTCGCCGCGATGATGCGATCGAAGGGATCTCGATGCGTCCAATCCATCGACCCCGCCAGGAGGGCCACCGAGCGTGAAAAGGGCGCGTAGAGGGCTTGCTCATCGGCCGCGAGCGCGGACAGGTGCGGCTGCATTTCCGGCCACTTCCCTGCGCGCACTTTCTGAGCGACTTCAAACAGGCTGATCGGACTGACATGGACGGCCTGCGCGGTTGAAATGGCCGTCTTCGCGGCTTCGGTCAGCCGATGCGCAGCCATCAGCGACCAGACCCAGGCATGGGTATCGAGAAGAACCACCGTCACGACCCGCCTTCCCATGACGCAAGCTCGTCTTCGTTCATGGGTTCGTCGAAATCGGGCACTCTCGTGACGAGATGCCGGAGGGTGTCGAATTCGAACCCGGCGTTCCCGACCGGCACCAGTCTGACGGCGGGCCGGCCCTTGCGGGCGATGATCACTTCCTCCCCGGCTTCGGCAGCGGCGATCAGCTTCGAGAGGTGCGATTTGGCAGCATGAACGTTCATCTGCACGTCAATCTCTCCCATTTCTTAGCCAAGTTAGTCTAACTCAACCCTCCAGCGGATCGGCAAACGCGCCAACCCCTCGTCGCGCGGCTCGCCGAAGTCGTCGGGAAGGATGAAGCGGCCTTGGCCGTCACCGAACACGCGGCGAGCCTGGCCGCGACCGGCGGCGGCACGGCAACCGGGGCCTGGCCCGGTGCGGCCGGACTCGGAACCGGGATCTCCCACCCTTCGTGCACGTGGCCGGCCAGCGCGAGCGCACGATCAATCGGGACCACTGCGTGAGCTTCGAGAGCAAGCGGCTGCGGATTCCTGCCCGTCATTCCCGCGAAACCTGTGCCCGCGAAAGCGGGTAGCGGGAACCCACCGCTGCCACTTCATCAAGGCCGGGGTGCATCGCTACCCCGACGGGTGTCTGACAGTGTTCCACGGGCCGCGCAAGCTCGCCGAGTACGAGCTCGACGGTTCCCTCGTCTCAGAGCTCGCCCCTGTGTCGGCGCGCTCGCCCGCGGCTGGCGGCAGGACGTCCTCCAGCAACTGACGCTGTTCCAGCGGCAGGCTCAACAGGTGCCTCCCGTCGCCCGTCTTGGTGTACCTCACCGCCACCTGGAGCATCTCGAGGGGGATGCGGCAGTCGGGGAGGTCGGCCAGGGAGGCAGCGAGACCCTCCAAGGCCCGCTCCCAATCCGCCAGAGACCCCGTAAAACCGGCATCGGCATTCGCTTTCAGGAAGTCGGTCAGTGTGCGGCCGATGACGCCCTCGTCGAGCAGGTCCGCCAAAAGCTCCCGGAGCTTCGCCAACCCTTGGGGAAGATACCGGGGACCGAAATTGCGCAGCGAGACGGTCAGGATCCCCACGGTGGCTTCGAGGTGCCGCTCTTCGTCGCTCGCGAAGTCTTGAGGTTGAATGACGGCCCCGAGCACATCGAGCGCCACCGGTAGCGGCTCGGTGGTGGCGGCCACATGCGCGGCAAGCAGACGTCCCAGGAGCGAGCCGCCTGGCAGCGCTTCCAACCGGGCGGCACTCTCGGCCGCCGCGTCGAAGGCACGCTCGTCGATGTGGAGATACGTGCGTTCGGTCCAGAGTTTTCGATTGTCGGGCTGCAGCTCGGCGACCCGTTCGAGGTACCTGCGGGCCGCCGCGTAGTCGCCGATCCCACGAACGCATGAAGCAGCGAGCAGCAACGAGTGGCAGTCGCTCGCAGGCAGCAGTGCATCGAAGGCCGCGATCGCATCTACGGGACGACCGAGTTCAATCAATGCCGCTCCGCCCACACAGTGCGCGTGGTGATGCGTCGGGTCGATTTCGATGAGGTGTTCCGCGACGCCGACGGCCTCCTCCCACTCGCCGGAAAGGAGCAACGAATCGGCCAGTCGGGAGTGCATAGACATGGAGTTCGGCTGAGCACGCGCGAGCAGCCGCAACTCCTCGCTCGCTCGGCGGTAGTCCCCCATCTTGAAGAGAACAGAGCCGCGCAAGTCGCGTGCCCATTGGTCGTCGGCGTCGATGTCCAATACTCTGTCGACGAGATCGAGAGCTTGGTCCAGCCGGTCTTGGGACAGGTAGAACTGTGATGCGATGCACAACGCAGGCCGCTCGTCGGGAGCAAGCAATACCAGCTCCCTCGCGTAGGCTTCGGCCTCCTGAAGACGACCCACCGCGGCCGTCGCAACGACCATAAGTGCTAAGCCTAAGCCGTGCCAACGGTCATGCTCCATGTCGTCGAGTACGGCTTGAGCCTCTTGGATCGCTTCTTCGAATCGATCGAGCTGTATCAGGATACCGGCCCGAATACAGCGGAAACTGGAATTTTCGCCGTCGTCAATGTGGATGGCCCGATTGATGGCGGAGAGGGCCTCGACGAATCGCTTCTCCCCACAAAACGCAAGGGCGAGGGATACCTGGAAGTAGGCGTTGTCGGGGTATCTCGCGACGGCTTCGCATCCGGCCGCAATCACAGCTTGGTCGTCGTCCTCCTTCCGGAGAGCTAACACCCACATGCGATAGTCCTCTTCCTTGCCGCTAGCCCGCACCAGGGTCTCCTGAATCGTCGCCAAGCCCCGGTAGTCGCCAGCATCCCAACACCGCTTCGCTTCGACGTGCAGTGCGGCGACGAATGGCTCGTGTTTGTCGGCAAGGGAGCACCTGACCGCCTCCGCGACGTGAACACGATCCAGATCGGCGCTATGGTCGTCGTGCTGAAACGCCACCTGCCGCCGTTCGAGCTCGCGGTTGGTGAACCAGTGGCGGAGGAACTCGACGAACAGACGAAAATGTGGGGTCTTGTTGTCCTTGACCTCGATGCAGATCCGCATCAACGGCTCCGATAGCTCGCAGAAGGTGTTGCGTCCGGAGCGCATCCGGCTGACGAACCCGGCGTTCCCGAGTTCGCCGATCTGCTTGGCGGCGGTCTGCTGCGACATCAAGCAGGGCGTCGATATGTCCTTGATGGTCACGGGCTTGCCCTCAAGGCACAGGAACTCGACGATCTTGCGCTGGGCCGGGGGGAGTCGGCGCATCCGGTCCTGGTAGTAGGGCGTCAGGTCATCGACCATGTGCATGAACGGGCCGACGAGGTCCTCGAGCGACTCCTTGTCGAGGAAGTCGAACAGGACGACGTAGGCCCGGTGGTTGCCGGCGGCGAGATGGTGGATGGCGCGCACGCGGGCGCGGCCGAGGGGCGTGCGGAGGGAGTCCGCGAGCTCCGTCTTGCCCTCGTGGACGGCCTTCCTGGCGAGCAGATCGAGTCCGGTGCCGAAGTCGATCTTCTCCAGCGCACGGATGGTGAAGAAGCCGTAGAAGGGGTTGTCCTGCAGGGTGACGGCGGCGAACAGGGACGGGGTGGAAGCCACGATGGCCCAGTTACCGTCCTCCTGGATGACGGCCCGCCATCGCTTCTGCCCTTCTTCGCCGAGGCCGTCAAAGAGATCCACGAGATTCTCGCACAAGAGCAGGAGCGTCTTGCCCCGCGTGTGTTGCCGAAGCCGTGCGACCGCAAGGGCCTCGGCTTCGACGGGGTCCTTCGAGAACTGGTCGTAGATCCCGTCGATTTCGGCATCGAGGTCCGGCGCCCGGTCGACAAGGGCTCTCAGGATCCGGACCACGAGGTCGAGAAACGATGCGACCCCCCACTCTTCCTCCTTGAGCAGGGCAACGGCGACGCGGTCGCGGACGTTGGACGTGTCGAAGCGATCCATCAGGCGGTGGTAAGCGAGGGCGAGGAAGTGGGTCTTCCCCGAACCCCTCGGCCCGACCAGAAGAACGTAGTGTTTCTCCGGGCTTCGTACCGACCTGGATACGCGGGACAGGACGTCGTCCATGACCTCGCGACGCCCGACGAAGAGGGCTTCCAGGGACTCGCGGTCCATGTTCCCCGGACTGTAGCGTGAGCTGCGCAGGAAACCCTGTCTCATGACCGTCTCTCCTTCCACCATTTTTTGACGAGCTGCCAACGGAAGTCGCATGCCGCTCCGCCAGCGCCCTTCTTCGGCTCGATGTAGTGGTCTTCGATCAGGACCGTCAGGATTTCGCGTAGCTGCTCATCGGCCAGCGACGGGTCCCGGTGCTTGCACAGATTGAGGAGCTCCGGGACGGGCACCGGCGACGACTGGCCGGCCATGGTGTCGAGTACGGCCAGGGCGAGCGACCGCTCGCCGGCGGTGTAGTACGAAGACAAGCGGTTCACGTAGTAGTTGAAGTTCGCCGGATCGTGGGAGTCGTAGATGAGACGATCCACGATGGCAGATACGTCATCGAGGACGGGCGGGCGCCGCAGTTGGTCGAGTTGATCGACGACATGGTGGACATAGTAGGGAAAGCCGCCGACCTCGCCGGCTATACGTGAGGCCAAGTCGGGGATCTGCGCCGGGACGGCACGAGTCTCCCTGAGTAGTGCCGCGGCGAGGTCGCACGTGTCCCGATGGACCATGGGCGGAACGGTGAGCGACAGCATGTCGTTGACGGGGTCGTTGGTGTTCCCCGCCTTGCGCAGCGATCGAAGCACCAGGTGGAGCCCGATCGAGCCGGTGAAGAGAAAACGCAGGCGGTCGGCGCGATCGGAGCGCAGGGCGCGCAGGTGATCCAGGAGCTGCATGGCCATGTCGGACCCCACCGTGCGCTGGAGGTTGTGCAGCATGAGCGGGAACTCATCCCACAACATCAGGACGATCCGGTTGTCGGCGATGTCGATGAGGCGGTCGAATGCGTCGGAAAGGAGAACTTGCCAAGTGCTATCGACCGTCGGCAGGTCGACGCCGGCAATCTTGCTCGGGAGCAGACCGGACCACTTGGCGAAGCGAGACTTGAGATCGGGCGGCGTGCCGGAGGATTGTCCGGCGGCGCCGTAGATCGAACGGATGAGTTCCGCGATGGAATGAACGGCCTCGAGGTCCTGGTATATGGGTAGATATCCGCTCCGGCACTCGTCCCGCATCTTGAGGACGATGTGGGTCTTGCCGATGCGCCGCTCCGCCGAGACGACGAGCCCTTGGCGCTCCAGGACGCCCCAGTATCTGTCGATTTCGGCGTCTCGGCCCACCACGTCCCTGGTGTCCAGACGCCCGCCGGGGTTGATCTGCATGGCGCTTCCCTCCTGATCAGGACGGAGATCATACGTGGATTATGACTTACGTCAATATCAGCGTATGATTTGGCATCAGTTGGTCTCCGGCCACAGGTAGACGAGTCCGACCGGCTCGACCCGCCGGGCGCGGATCTCGTAGAACTCCCGGATCCGGGCCGGCTCGCGTTCCAGGTCGTGCTCGAAGCGGTCGAGGCGCCGGCGCCAGTGGCGCATGTCGGCTTCGAGCTGCCGGGTCTCCTCCCGGGCGAACGCGAGGGTGAGCTGGTCGAACTCCGCCTCGCGCCTCGCCAGCTCCGCCACCACCCGCTCGCGCTGCCGTTGCAGGGTGCCGCGCAGGTCCCGGCCCTCGCGCTCGCCGCGCTCGGCAAGGCGCCGTTCCGCCACGGCGGCGAATTCCGCGGCGCGGGGTTCGAGCTGCGGGCGGAGCTCGGCGATGTCGCGGGGGGCGGCATCGAGCAGCCGGCGCTGGATGACCTCGTTCGGCGCGGCGGCGCCACCGGCCGGGCCGCCACCGCTGCGGCCGTCCCCGCCTCCGAGCGACTCGTCGAGGAGAGCCAGGGTGCGGATCTCCGCTTCGCGCGCGTAGGCCCGGAGCGGCTCCGACCGCCGGGCCGGGTCGGTCCAGCGCGCCGCGACCGGCACCAGCTCTTCGTGCAGACGCTCCGCGTGCCGGCCGTAGAGGCACAGACGGCCCAGGAGGATCACGCGGGGAATGGAATCCTTCGCCTGCGCCAGACATGCCCGCGAGAGATCGTGATACACGAAGCCCTGGGCGCGGAAGCGCGCCAGCAGCCGTTGCGCGACCCGCTGCTCCAGGTAGCAGGTGCACGGTGTCTTCGTTCAACTCCCCGGCGTCCTCGAAGACCACCGGCCGGACCGGCGCGTCCCGGCGCCAGTCGGTGAGTTTCTGGTCGAGCCGGCGGGGGGCGCGGAGAGAGTCCAGGGTCGCGGTCCAGCTCGGGTCCGTCGCGGCGCGCCGTTCGAGCGGCGGGAAGGTCCACACCGGGCGGCCGTCCTCGTCCCGGCCCTCGGCGAGCGGCGGCGCGTCCAGCAGCTCCAGCGCACACGACAGGGCGTCGCGGAACGGGGCCGGCGCGAACCCCGTCCATTCCCGGGAGCGCGCCAGCAGGGTCCGGCAACGCTCGATCTGCGCTTCGAGCTCCCCCCTCCGCTCGCGGGCCTCTTCCAGCTCTTCCGCGGTCGCCCGCTTCTTCGCCTCGTCCAGGTCCGCCGCTTCGATCTCGCGCCTGAGCGCGTCGGCCTCCCGGTGGCGGATGCCGTTGCGGAGCCGGCGCTCCACGTCGTCGTCGATGACCTTGGAGAGGCTGCCCAGCTCCTTCCTGATGGTCTCGGTCTTGGTGACGAGCACTTCCAGCACCCGGTCCTCCGCCCGCTGCGGCAGGACGAAGTAGTGACAGTCGACCTCGGCCGCGGGCTGGAGCTTGCGGTCGATGCGGCCGTTGCGCTGCTCGATGCGGCCGGGGTTCCAGGGGAGGTCGAAATGGAAGAGGTCGGCGCAATGGGCCTGGAAGTTGAGGCCCTCGCGGGCCGCGTCGGTGGCGATGAGGATGCGCAAGGGGTCGCGCGCGGGGTCGGTGTTGAAGCGACGCTGGACCTCCTTGCGGCGTGCGCCGCTCGTCAGGCCGTCGATGACCTCGATGCGTTCCTCGGCGCGCTCCGTGTGCTCGATGGCCCGTTCGAGGATGGTCCGGAGATGGCGCTTGGTGCCCTCGCGGTTCTCCGTGAAGATAAGCACCCGGCGCGTGTTCCAGGCCGGCGGGTCCCCGGCGGGTTTCCGGCCGAAGGACGGGAGTGCGGGGCACTGGTGTTCACGGATCCAGTCGATGAGCCGGCGGGTCTTGGCGTCGGGAAGGTGCCGGCTCTCCTCGGCGATCGCCTGCATCCGATCAAGGAGCCGTTGCTCACGCGCCCAGTGCGTGGCGGGGTCGGAACCGGATGCTGCGCCGGGGCCGGGATCGGATTCGGCATCGGGGCCAAGGCGGGCGTCGGCATCGGCGCCGGTTCCGGTGTTGGCGCCGGTTCCACGGTCGGCGCCGGGATCGGAACCGGATTCGGCGCTGGCGCCGGGGCTGGCCTCGGTGTCGAGGCTGGCGTCGGCGCCGGCTCGGGAGCCGCCCGGCCGTCGCCCGGCCTCGGCGGGCCATCCGGCCTCGGCGACCAGGGTGATGGCCTCGATCTGCGCCCGCTCCCCGGCTTCCGCTTCCTCGTCCGTCCACTCGGCCCGCTCGTCGTCGGCATCCGGGGGCTCGAGGAAGAGTGTGACGTCTCCGGCGCTCCGCTCACGGTTGTCGGGGGCGGCGGAACGACCGCCAGAGGCAATCGGGAAATCCGCAACCCCCGGGACATCCGGAACATCCACGGCATCCGCGGCGCCCATCGCCCCGCGCGACCTCTCCCAATGCCTCTCGACCGTCTCCCGATGCACCCCGAGGCTGCGCGCGAACGCCTCGATGGACGAAAGCAGCCGCTGCTGCAACCCCACGACGAGCAGGCCGGCGGCGGCCCGCGCCCGGCCGGAGGCCGCGGCGTGGCGCGCCTCGCGCACCGTGCGGTATTCGTCGAGCAGACGCGACAGCGCAAGCTCCGGCGCATCTGCCGGCAGGCCGCCGATCGCGAGGCGCACGACGTTGCGCTTCGGAAACCCGCCCTGGATCTCGCGCACGTCCTCCTTCAGGCGCCGCACCATCACCTCCTCCAGCGCGCTCCTGCCCCGCACCCGGACCCCGCGCGTGAAGCGGTAGGGGTCCAGCAATTCCAGCAGGGTGGAGAAGCTGTTCGAGTGGCCGTTGTGCGGGGTGGCGGAGAGGAACAGGCGGTGCTCGAAGCGCTCCGAGAGATCGCGCACCGCGCGGGTGAACTTCGTCTCGATACCGTAGCGCCCGCCCGAGGACGGCGCGGCATGGTGCGCCTCGTCCAGGATCAGCAGGCTGCCGGGCAGCATCGGTCCGAGCCGCTCGCGCAGGGGGTCGGCGTACGCCGGGTCGATCAGCAGGTGGTGGGAGACCAGGAAGCGGCCGTGGGTGCGCCAGGGGTTCACCCCGAAGCCGCGCTCCCGACGCATCCTCGACACGTAGCCCCGGTCGAGCACCTCGAAGACCAGCCCGAAACGGTCCTCCAGCTCGCTCTTCCACTGCTCGATCACCGAGGGCGGCACCGCCGCCACGATCACCTTCGCCTTGCGGCGCAGGAGCAGCTCGCGGGCGATCAGGCCCGCCTCGATGGTCTTGCCGAGGCCGGTGTCGTCGGCGATGAAGAGGTTGACGCGCGGCAGCCGCAGGGCCTTGCGCAGCGGCTCCATCTGGTAGGCGTCGATGGTGATGCCGGCCCGGAACGGAGCCTGGAACAGGTTGGGGTCGGTGGCGGTGGTGCAGTGCCAGCGCAGGGTATGGAAGAAGGCGGCGAAGCGGCGCGGCGGGTCGAACCCCCTGGCGGCGAGGTCCGCCCAGCCTTCCTCCTCCAGGATCCGGCGGTCGATCTCGTAGTCCCAGAAGACTTCCAGCGACTGGCCCTGGGCGTCGTCGTCCGCGCAGGCGAGAAGCACCCGCGACGATTCGCCGTCGCACGCCGGCGCAACGACCTCCTCCACGAGCCAGCGCCGGGAACGGAGGTGGACGAGCTCGCCCACCCGCGGGGGGCGTTCGGGGAGGCGGAGCGGAGAGAGGCTCATGGCGGATGCCCGATTTCACGGCACGTGCTTGCGGCACGTACTTGTTGCATCACGCCCCATCGGGCCATGACGGAGGGATGCGCGACGGTGAGGATGCGGCCTCGCCGGCAGAGGCGAACCCCGGGCCAAGTCTACTTGCCGGCATGAAAGCCGGCGAGCCGCGGGCACGGGTCGGGCAGGGCGCGATGCGTGCGCCGTGCGGAAGGTCGAGGCCCGGCGAGTCGCGACGCGGGTCGGGCAAGGCGCGATGGCTCTGCAACGGAGGCTCGCCATGCCGGCACGGCTCGTGCCGGCATGGCGGCGGCAGCAATTTCCGCCAAGCCCGAAAACGTCCCATGAACCACAACGATCAAATGCTCAGGCGGCCTGGATGGCCGCGAAATCCCGGTCATGTAATCGAGTTCGGGGCGTCAGCGGAAATTGCTGTGGCGGCGGAGAGGCGCTACCGATGACGAGGTCGTGCGAGTACGATGCGCCAACCCGCCCTCGCACCGGCGAGGAAAGACGGGTTCGGATCGCACGCGCCGGAGGCGCGCGGTCCCTGCCGGATCAAGCAGGCGATCACGAACGGGAAGCTTCGCAAGGCCGTCGAGCCGATCGAGACGGTCCGGTCGAGACGGCGCGGCAAGAAGCCTGGCAGACCGGGTCAGGAGCGGAACAATGCAGCCGGTGCTCATCGCCCACAACGAACCCGACAACTTCCGGGACATGTTCGCCGCACGGTTTCCCGACGTCGATTTCACGTATGCGGCGACCGCGCAAGGCGTCGCCGAGGCGCTCGCGCGGCACGACCCCGAGGTCGTCTTCTCGATCAAGCACCCCGGATTTCCGGGCTCCGTACATGCGTCGATTCCCGCGCACCCCTCGGTGCGCTGGATTCATGTAGGCGGCTCGGGGTTCGATCATGTCGTCCCCTGGGATGCCGGGCGGATCACCGTGACCAACGGCGCCGGCGTGCTTGCCCCGTATCTCGCCGAGACCGTGACCGGGGCGATATCCATGCTCGGCCGCGGGTTCCTGAACTACATCGAGCAGCAACGCACGCGCTGCTGGAAACCGGTGCCGTTCACCCCGCTCCGGGAGCGGACGTTGCTGGTGGTCGGATTCGGCCGGATCGGGGAGTGTGTCGCCCGCAACGCGAAGGCGCTCGGCCTGCGGGTCCTGGCCATCCGCGGGACGCCGGCCCCGCATCCCGCGGCCGACGAGATGCACGGCCCGGACGCACTCGATGCGCTGCTGCCGGCGGCGGACTTCGTGTCGCTGCACGTGCGGTTGAACGCCGCGACCCGCGGGCTGCTCTCACGCGAGCGGCTCGCGGCGATGAAGCCCGGCGCCTTTCTCGTCAACACCTCGCGCGGGCCGGTCGTCGACGAAACCGCATTGATCGAAGCGTTGCGGTCCGGTCATCTCGGGGGGGCGTATCTGGATGTCTTCGAGGCCGAGCCGCTGCCTGCCGAGAGTCCCCTCTGGACCATGCCCAACGTGCTGATCACCCCGCACGCATCGGACAGCATCCACGACTGGCCCCGACGGTTCGCGGCGCTCTTCGCGGACAACCTCGACCGCTGGCGCGCCGGGGAGCCACTGCTGAACCAGGTCACGCCGTGAGCGTGTCGAGGGATCACCGCTGTCGATTCACCGCCGCTGAACACGTCACCGCATCCGGGAGAGGAGAGGTGATGCGCCTGCCACGGCAGGCCGAAAGCCCCGAAGGTGCGTAGCACTCATGCGGTCCGGGCGCCCCGGAGCCGGGCGAGATCGAAGGGGCGCGTAGCGCGTGCGTGGCACGCAGGCGGTCCGGGCGCGGGGAGGTTGCTTACAGCAGCTTCGCGCCCGGCGGCACCTCCCGATCCGGCACGCACAGCACCACCTTGCCCTCGCCGTCGTGAAAGCCGGTGACCAGGCACTCCGACATGATCGGACCGATCTGCTTGCGGGGGAAGTTGACGACGCCCACCACCAGTCGGCCGATCAGGTCCTCGGGCCGGTAGTGACCGGTGATCCGCGCGCTCGACTTCTTCACGCCGATCGCCTCGCCGAAGTCGACGCGCAGCACGTAGGCGGGGACGCGGGCCTCCTTGAAGGGCTCCGCGCCCACCACCCGGCCGACCCGGATCTCGACCTTCTCGAAGTCCTGCCATTCGATCGTCTGCACCTGCGCTCCCCTGTTCCGGCCGCTCCGCCTCTACTCCACGTCCTTCCGCACCGAGGTCATCGTGCCGAACGGATCCGGGCTCCGCAGCCGCTCGTGCGCTTCCCGCTCCCCCTTCAAGTACCAGTCGAACCACGCCTTGGCGTACCAGTCACGGATCACGTGGGGCAGATACACCTCTCCGGCCTCGCCCGCGGTGGTCCAACCGAGCTGGGTGTAGGGCTCGCCGGGCTCCGCCGGCGGCGGCCCGAACGCCTGCGCCCCAGTCGGCTTGCGCGTGCGCTCCGGGGTCGGACCGAAGGGCAGCTCGCCGCGCTGGAACTTCGGCCAGGGGAACATCCGTGCGAAGTCCTCGACGATCGTGAAGTGGTCGGTGTCGCGCACGATCACCAGCATCCGGTCGGAGACCGCCCGCCGCCATGCGCTGAGGGCCACCGGCTGCGGGTTCTCCATGCGATCGGGGGCGGCGCGCTCGGGGGCGAGGGGGAAGGCGACGGCAGGGTCGCCCCCGGCAGCCGCTATCGCCGACTGGAAGAGGCCGGCGAACACCCGCTGCACGAAGGCGTCCTCGTCGCCGATCATGATGAGCACGGGCTTGTGGCTGCCCACCGGGAGAGGGACGCCGTCATCACCGTCGCCTCCGGCCCCGCCGTCGTCCCGCGCCTCGCCGGCCCCGAACATCTCCTCCGGTGTCCAGGTGAAGGGCGGGGCGTTGTTGAACCCGATGGCCGCGTTCACTCCCGGCAGGTGGTTGGCCGCGAGCTGCGCGGTCATGGCGCCCAGCGAATGTCCGGCAATGCCCACGCGCTCGCCGTCGATGCGCCCGTTGAGCAGACCGCATAGATAGTGGTCGGCCAACTCCCGGGCGGCACTGATCGCGCCCATCGACCGCAGGGAGGTACGGCAGGTGTCCTCGTCCGCGCCGAGCAGCCGCACGGTGTGCAGCACCAGATCCACGTCCGAAACCCGCTGGCGGAACAGGTTGCGCATCATGGTGGTGGCGCGCTCCACGCCCCCCGGCACCAGCGTCTCCGCGGGCGGATTGAAGCCGGCGGGGGGCGCGAACCCCCGGCCCTCGCGCCCGAACAGCAGGCGGTAGAAGTAGGGAACGACCTTGATCTGGCCGAGAATCACCTCGTAGGCCCGCTGCACCTCCTCGGCCGACGCCTGCTTCGCGAAAGGGGAGTCCTCGTCGTGGAACACGAGGGGCAGGCCGCCGTCGGAGATGAAGGTGGGCGCCGCCACCACGTAACCGTGGGAAGCGAGGAATTCGCCGAGCGAGCTCCACATGGCATGGCTGCCCGCGAGCCCGTGGGCGAGGAGGATGAGCGGGAACTTGCCTTCGGCGGGCCAAGCGTCCTGCCATGCGCCGCGCGGCGCGCCGAGGATCCGCCGGCCGATCTCGGCGAAGGTTCCCTGTTGCACCGCGCCGTCCGCCTCGGCCAGGGTGCCGCCGTCCGGCAGGTGGACGAATTGCGGCAACACCACCTGGGCGGCGGCGCCGATCCGCTGCGCCAGGGGACCGCCCTCCTGGAAGAAGAAGTCGTAGTAGTTCGCAGGCCGCCCGCTCTGCGCCGGGAAGGGAGAGCGCGGCCCGGCGACCCGTCCCCGGGAGGTGTTCGGTGGTGCGGGGTACCAAAGCTGGAACACCACCGTGCGGGTCTGCCCGGCGTCCTCCACCCGGCGCAGCAGGGCGCGGTACTCGGGGCCGGCGTAGGCGGTGTTCCAGGGGTCGAAACGCTGGCGGACATCCACCGCGAAGCCGGTGGCGACACCCACCGCGTAATCGCCGTAGGCGGCGCCCGCCGGCAGCGCCGGCAATCGGGCGGCGGCCGGATCCGGAACGCCCGCGGCCAGAAGCAGCGAAGCAAGCAGGCCGGCCACGGCGGAGCGGCCGCGGCCGGAGCGGAAGCAATGGCCGCGGATGCGGCCGCGGGCGAGGGGGGTGCGCCGCGGCGCCGTGCATCCACTCCTTTCGATCTGCGGGGAATTCATTCGGTTGCCTCCGATCTCGTCGCTCCCCATGGGGTCGGGGGTTCATGGTTGATGGGGGTTGGATGGCGCTAAAGATGAACAATTGCGGCACGAACTGCAATCGGCAGGGATGCGCGGATCGCCGGACCACCGACCGGCCGCGCGGGCGCCCGGATCGGGAACCCGATCGGGCGATGGACCCATTTCGGTGGCGAAGTCGGCGCCGAGGGGTTCGATCCGGGCGAAGGGTGGACCGCCGGGCGTCATGCGTCGGATGCCGTCCCGGACACTCCGGGGCCGGCAAGAGCACGATGCTCCGACCGCCGGGCGTCATGCATCCGATGCCGTCCCGGACGACCGCGCGCGGGCTTCGCGGATCGCGCGCCAGACCTTCTCCGGCGTGACCGGCATGTCGATGGTGGTCGTTCCAGGCACCGGCAGCGCGTCGCGCACCGCCCCCATCAGGGCCGCGGGGGCGCCGGTGGTCGCGCCCTCGCCGATCCCCTTCACTCCGAGGGGGT
Organism: uncultured Gammaproteobacteria bacterium; assembly: GCA_958295465.1. Classification (GTDB taxonomy): domain Bacteria; phylum Pseudomonadota; class Gammaproteobacteria; order HK1; family HK1; genus HK1. The sequence goes on along the minus strand of OY282353.1, from coordinate 1,862,225 downwards.
TGTCGGTCTCCGCGACCTCGGTGAGCACCACCTCCAGCGCCGGCAGGTCGTCGGCACGCGGGATCGCATAGTCCATGAGGCTGCCGGTGAGGGTCTGGCCGGTCTCCGGGTCGTAGACGATCTGCTCCAGCACCGCCTGGCCGAGGCCCTGGGCGGCGCCGCCGTGGAGCTGCCCCTCGGCGAGCATCGGATTGATGGTCCGGCCGGTGTCGCAGACGATGACGTAGCGGACGATGGCGACCGCCCCGGTCTCCGGGTCGATCTCCACCTCGCAGGCGGCGGCGCCGTTGCCGAGGGAGCCGCGCCCGGTGGTGAAGAGCCGCTCGCCGTTCAGCGCCTCGCCGCGCCCGGCCGCGAATCCCGCGACCTCGGCAAGGGTGACGGAGCGGTTGGTGCCTTCGACGCTGAATACGCCGGCGTCGTACCCGACGTCGGCGCTCGCCGCCTCCAGCATCTCGGCGGCGAGCCCGCGCCCACGCTCGATCATGGCGTCCGCGCCCATCACGCACGCGGTTCCCCCGATTCGCATGGAACGGGAGCCGTGTGATCCGAATCCCTCCTTCACCCTCGCGGTATCGCCATCGACGAAGCGCACCGCGTCGAAGTCGATGCCGAGCCGATCGGCCGCGATCTGGGCGTACACCGTCTCGTGCCCCATCCCGAAGTTCTGGGTCCCGGCGAACACCGTGACGGTGCCGTCGGGATGGGCTTCGACCTTCGCGTAGTCGGCCGGGGCGCCGCCGTCGTTCTCGACGTAGGGGGTCGCCGCGATGCCGCGTAGCCGCCCGCGCCGGGCCGACTCCGCGCGCCGAGCTCCGAATCCCGCCATGTCGATGGCATCGGCGGCGCGGTCCAGGTTCGCCCGGAAATCGCCGCCGTGATAGACGCAGCCGCCGGGCGCGGTCCACGGCATCTCCCGCGGCGCGACGAGATTGCGCCGCCTGAGCTCGATCCGGTCGATACCGGTCGTGGCGGCGGCGGCATCCACCAGCGATTCGGTGAGGTAGCTCGACTCCACCCGCCCGATCCCGCGGTACGCGGCCACCGGCGTGGTGTTGCTCGAGTAGCCGTGCATCTCGATGTAGCCGGCGGGGATGCGGTACGGCCCCCCGATGGTGGGGATCAGGTAGTCGGTCATGGTCGCGAAGCCGCGCGGGGTGACGTAGGCGCCGTGACGCCACTCGACGAGCGCGCGCATCGCGGTGAACCGCCCTTCCGCGTCCATCGCGAGGGCGCCGTGCAGCAGGTGATCGCGTGACTGCGCATCGGTGAGGAAGCTTTCGGCGCGGGTCGCGGTCCAGCGCACGGTCCTGCCGGTGCGTTGCGCCGCCGCGAGGATCAGCGCGAACTCGGGATACGGCGTCCCCCGCGCCCCGAAGCCGCCGCCCATGTCCGGTACGACGACGCGCAGGCGCTCGGGTTCGATGCCCAGCATACCCGCGAGGATCCCGCGCATACCGTGCGCGGTCTGGCATCCCAGGGTCAGGGTCCAGGCGCCGGTCCCGGCGTCGTGGCTCGCGATGGCGGAGCGGGGTTCGAGGAACACCGGGGTGACCCGGTTGTTCGCGACGGTCAGCTCCACCACGTGCACCGCCGCCGCGAATGCGGCGTCGGTGGCCTCGCGGTCGCCCTGCTCCCGATCGAAGGTGATATTGCCGGGGATCTCGTCCCACACCGGGGTGTCCGGGGCGCGCGCCTGCTCGTAGGCGATCACCGCCGGCAGCGGCTCGTACTCGACGGCGACCGCCTCGGCCGCGTCGCGCGCCGCTGCTTCGGCCTCGGCGACCACGACGGCCACCGGCTCGCCCGCGTACCGCACCTTGGACATCGCGAGGGCCGGTTGGCAGGGATCGGGCATCGGCGAGCCGTCGCGGTTCAGCCGCGCGAAGGGTGCGGTCCGGGCCAGGCTCGGTACCGGGGCGATTTTCCCTTCGACGTCCCGGCCGGTGAGCACCGCGAGCACGCCGTCCATCGCCCGGGCTTGCGAAGTGTCGACGTCGAGGATCCGCGCATGCGGATGCGGTGAGCGCACCATTGTCGCCCAGACGGCGCCGATGTCGGCGAGATCGTCGGTGAAGCGACCGTGACCGGTGAGAAAACGGTGATCCTCCTTGCGGAGGACCCGGCGTCCGATCCAACCCCTGCTCATGACCCGCTCCCCGGCAGCCGGCGCGCAGACGCCGCGGGCGTCCGATTCTGATGACCTCGCCGGAGGGAGTCCATTCGAGGTCTTGTCGAACGAGACGAGCCTGAAGGAGGGGCATTGTGGACCCGCCCCTCGTGCTGCACGATGCGGATACGGACGTCGATGGTGCCGGGAGGAGCCGCCGGGGAAGGCGGATGGCCGCCGACCGGTATCGCCCTGAAGGAGGAGCCGCATGAACGAGTTCAACAATCCCAAGCAGGTCCATCCGCCGCTCGGCGCATATTCACACACGGTCACGGTGCCGCCGAACGCCACCTGGCTCGTTCTCTCGGGACAGGTGGGGGTCGATGCGAAGGGCAAGCTCCGGGCCGGCATGCGCGGGCAGGCCGTGCAGGTGTTTCGCAACATCCTCGCCTGCCTCCGCGCGAACGGGATGCACAAGGAGGATCTGGTCAAGCTCGTGGTGTACGTCACCGAGTCACGACTGATCGAGGAGTATCGCGTAGCGCGCGCCGAGATGCTCGGCGGCGACGTGCTCCCGGCCTCGACGCTGCTCGTCATCGACGGCCTCGCGCAGCCCGACATGCTCATCGAGGTGGAGGCCTGGGCGGCGAAGGGGTAACCGCATGCGGTGGCGATGCGCCGTCATCGAGAGCACGCCACCGCGGGGGCGGGTTGAACACGGTCATGGGTCGGACGCGCCGGCCGGGAGGGCGCCTCCGGGCTCTGCTGCCGGGGTGCCTCACCCTGGTTGTGCTGCTGGCGCCGGTGGGTGCGCCGGCCCACCCCGGGGGGATGGCGGCGGACGGCTGCCACAACCACCGGGCGAGCGGCGCCTGTCATTGCCATCGGGCGGGTGCGAGCCGGCCCGGCTGCGCGAGCGAATACCGGGAAGGGGGGAGTGGGGACGGCGGGCAGCCCGGCGGCGAAGCGGCTCCCGGCGCTGCACGAACGCCAGCCGATGCCGCGAACCCGCCGCCGGTCAGGACGCCGCCCGCTCCCGCCGAATGGATCCGGATCGCGACCTGGAACCTCAACCGGCTGCACTGGCGAACCGGCGGTGCGTTGTGGCGCGGCGCGGCGGCCCGGAGCGACGAGGACTATCGGACGCTGGCCCGCTACGCCCGCGCCCTCAACGCGGACGTGATTGCCTTCCAGGAGGTCAACGGACCCCGCGCCGCGGCCCGGGTCTTCCCGCCTCGCGACTACTCGCTCCATTTTTCGGGGCGCTACGACTCGCGCTATGACGACATCTACAACGGATTCGCGGTGCGCAAGGGGCGGTTCGACCAGGTCGTAAAGCGCGATCACGAGGCGCTCGGGCTCGACTCCAACGCTCGCTACCAGCTCCGGTGGGGTGTCGATCTCATGGTTTCGCGGGAGGGACGAAGGCTTCGGCTGCTCAACGTCCATCTCAAATCGAAGTGTTTCAGCAAGAGTCTGGCGGACCCCCGCGGCCGGCACTGCCGCAAGCTCGCCCGGCAGGCCGCGCCCCTCGAAACATGGATCGACGCCCGCTGGCGCGAGGGGGCGCCGTTCGTGGTGCTGGGCGATTTCAACCGCGCCATGGACCGATACGGGCGGCGCGATCACTTGTGGGAGGCCATCGACGACGGTGACCCGCCGGGGCTCGGGCTTCACCGGCTGTCGGCGGGTCGCGACCCCGCCTGCTGGCGCGGGACGTCACGCCACCACCGCTACCCGATCGACTTCTTCGTGTTCGGCGCGCACGCCTGGAAGCGGGTGGACGCGGGGTCCTTCCGGCAGATCGTGTGGACCGATGCGGACGCGGACCCGCGCCGCGGGCTGCCCTCCGACCACTGCCCCATCGCCGTCGATCTCTTCTGACCCGGGCATCCCGGTCCGATCATCGGCTCCGGCTTCGTCCGGCTCCGCCGGAGAGAAGCCGGGCCATGCCGGCGACAACCCGACTTCCGCAACTCGCCCCTGTTCTCGATGGACTGCATCGAGTGGAACCGCCATTGGTTCAGCAATTCCCGCTCACGCCCTGGCACGCGACGTCACGACACGGTGTCGCGCCGATTCCAATGGCCGGAACGCCCGATCATGGCGGATCTTCGGAGGTTCTCGCGTATAGCGGGAATTGCTCCCATCGGTTCCCGGGGATCGCCGCACGCGGTTGGTTGCCGCGCGGTCACGGGGGGGAACGAAGAGTCGTCGGCGGGTGATCCTGGCAGGCAGGAACGTCAGCCCCCGACCGCCCCCGCCGCGGCGTGCTCGCGGATGTGGTCCATCACCGCCGGCAGGTCGTTCGGCAGCATCGTGCAGCGTTCTTCGCGCTCGTACAGGCCGGCGAGGCGATCGGGGAGGGCGGGACGGATCCCGATCGCGCGCTCCACCGCATCGGGGAACTTCGCGGGGTGGGCGGTGGCGAGGGTGACCATCGGGATCCCCCGAGGCCCCCGCAGCCGCCCCGCGACCGCCACGCCGACCGCGGTATGCGGGTCGATGACCATGCCGGTGTCGCGATGGACCGCGGCGATCGTCTCCAGCGTCTCCGATTCGCTGCACCGGCCGGCGTGGAACAGCGACCGGACGGTGGCCGCGGCATCGTCCCCGATCCGGAACGCGCGATGCTCGGCGAGCTGGCGCATCAGTCCGGCGGTGTACTCCGCGTCCCGGTCGTGCATCTCGAACAGCAGCCGCTCGAAGTTGCTGGAGACCTGGATGTCCATCGACGGCGACAACGTCGGCGTCACCTCGGTGAGCCGGTGGTCTCCGGTGGTCAGCGCTCGGGTGAGGATGTCGTTCTCGTTGCTCGCCACCACCAGCCGCTCGACCGGCAGGCCCATCCGCTGCGCCACGAAGCCGGCGAACACGTCGCCGAAGTTTCCCGAAGGCACCGAGAACGAGACGGGAACGTCGGGGCCGCCCAAGGCGGCGGCGGCGGTGACGTAGTAGACGACCTGGGGGACGATGCGCGCCCAGTTGATCGAGTTCACCCCCGAGAGCCGGAGCTCGTCGCGGAATCCGGGGTCGTTGAACATCGCCTTGAGCATCGCCTGGCAGTCGTCGAAGGTCCCCTCGATCGCGATGTTGTGAACGTTGCCGGCGCCGACCGTGGTCATCTGCCGGCGCTGGACCTCCGAGACGCGCCCCGCCGGATGGAGGATGAAGATCGAGACCCGCTCGCGCCCCTTGACGGCTTCGATGGCGGCGGAGCCGGTGTCTCCCGAGGTGGCGCCGACGATGGTGACGTGCGCGTCGTGCCGCTCCAGCACGTGGTCGTAGAGCCGGCCCAGCACTTGCAGCGCGACGTCCTTGAACGCGAGGGTCGGCCCGTGGAACAGCTCCAGCAGCCAGTGGCTCGGCCCGAGCTGCGCGAGCGGGGCCACCGCGGCGTGCCCGAACCCGGCGTACGCGGCGTCGACGATCGAGCGGAGCTTCGCCGTCTCGATGGCGTCGCCGGTGAAGCGGGAGATGACCGCGTGCGCGACCTCCGGGTAGTCACGGCCGCGAAACGAGGCCAGCTCGTCCCGGCTGAACTCCGGCCACCGCTCGGGGACGTAGAGGCCGCCGTCCGCGGCGAGCCCCGCGAGGAGCACGTCTTCGAAATCGAGGACCGGGGCGCGACCGCGGGTGCTGACGTAGCGCATGGAGGATTCCGTCGCCGGGACGGGACGATTCTATCAGCGCCGAGCGCAAGGCCGAGGCTCGCGCCGGCATCGTCAAGCCGTTCGGATTGACGCGGTGTGCCGAGAGCAGGCGGGCCCTGGGAACACGGGCGTTCCCGCCATGCATTCGGTCTTCGGATAGAGGTTGGCGTCGAGACAGGGGCGATGCCCGAGCGTGGGCCAATCGGCGCTCATTCGGCGCGACTTCCGGCAATCTCCGCAAGGCGACACGATCCGGGAGCCGTTCGGTGGTTTGTGCACCGCGTCGGTCGCTGCCGTCGAGATGGGCCGGAATGCCTTTGCCGCCGAACCCGACCCCTGCTTCTCGTCGCTGGCGAAACAGCGATTCGCCGGCCAATTCGCAGGTGATCGGTTGCCGTTGCGAATGTGATGCCGCGCCTCCTGCGCCGCCGGTCGGAGCGAACCGATGCCCCGCGCGCCGGGGCCGTGCGGGGCCGTCCCTGCTCCGCCGGGGCTCAGTGCAGACCCGCGATGTACTCGCTGACCGCCTTCGTCTCCCGCGGGGTGAGGTAACGCACGGCGTCGGCCATCATCCCGTTCGGGTCGTTCCCCCGATTCCCGGTGCGCCAGTCTTCGAGCTGTTTCGCGGTGTAGGTCGCATGCTGGCCGGCCAGGCGGGGGAATCCCGCCGGGTCGTTGCCGGCGCCTCTGGGACCGTGGCAGGCGATGCACGCCGGCACCCCCGATTCCATCTTGCCGCCACGGTAGATGCGCTCGCCGAGTGCGTGCAACTCCTCGCTCGCGAACCCGCCGGTGCTCGACTGCGCCGCGTAGTAGGCCGAGATGTCCTCGATGTCCCGATCGGACAGTCCCGCGATCATCGGCGCCATCAGCGCGTTGCTGCGCGTCGCGCCCGCCTTGAAGTCGTGGATCTGCTTTGCGGTGTACCCGGCGTGCTGGCCGGCGAGCTTCGGCCACTCGGGATTGACGCTGTTGCCGGCCGGCCCGTGACAGCTCGCGCAGACCACGGCCTTCGCCTCACCCGCGGCCGGGTCGCCGGCGAATATGTTGAACGAGACCACCGAGCACAGCAGGACCATGGTCAGACGTTGCTTCAAGGCCGGTTCCTCCGGATGATTCCATGAAACGGTTCGCCGCGGGCGAAACGTGAAAGGCGGGCTGCGAGACGAGGCGGATTATATGGCAACGCACGAAAACGGGGTCAACTCGCTCCCGGATTCGCGCGGAGCGCCTGCATCGCCGGTCGACTACCGCCAGGCCCGGTTCCTCGTCAGCGTCGCCGCCATCCGCGACCTTCCGCCCGACCGCGGCCGCGAGGTGGCGTTCGCGGGGCGGTCGAACGCAGGGAAGTCGAGCGCCATCAACGCGCTCACCGGCCGGCGCCGCCTCGCCCGGACCAGCCGGACCCCCGGCCGCACCCGGCTGATCAACTTCTTCGCGCTCGACGAGCGGCGCCGGCTCGTGGACCTGCCGGGGTACGGCTACGCCAAGGTGCCCCGCTCGATGAGCCGGGAGTGGGGCGCCCTCGTCGGACGGTACCTGGAATCGAGGGAGTCGCTGGCCGGGGTGGTGGTGTTGATGGACATCCGCCACCCCCTCACCGAACTGGACACGGCCCTGCTCGACTGGTGCCGCGCCGCGGACCGTCCGGTCCTTGCGGTGCTCACCAAGGCCGACAAGCTCGCCCGCGGACGCCGGGCCGCCGTCGTGGCCGAGGTACGCGGGGGTCTCGCCGGGTACGGCGCCGCGGCGCGTGCGATGGCGTTCTCCGCCACGAAGCAGATCGGCCACCGGGAGCTGACGGAGGGCCTGGATGCCTGGCTCGGATGAGGCGCCGGGCCTTGCGCCGAGTCGCCGAAAAGAAAACGCCCCGGCGGCTGGAGGGGAGGGAGCATGCCGGGGCGAATGGTTTCCGGCGTGCACCGCCGGGCTGGCTCCCGCCCGAGGAGGGGAGCGGGAGCCGCCGGCGGCGGCGGCCCGGAGGAGCCCGGTCGATTCCCGCCGCCGGCGTTCTGAACCCAGATGAACCGCGGCGACGTGAAAAGTTCATTCCCCGCGGACAATGGAAGTCGAATCATGCACATGCGATCCGATCGACGCGCTTCACCGCCGTCGCGGGCCGCGCGTTTGGCCGGAAATTGCTTTATTTTTCCAATAACACATTGATTGGAAACGATATTTTTAACGTGTCGATTTTTTGGCAAAACCGTAAAAAGGCCAATTGTCACGCGAATTTACGGGCGCCCCGGAGCTTTAGTCCACAAATTTATCCACAGAAAGTGTGGATAAGCTCCATTTTCTCCCCGACCTCATGCGGTTGGCGGTATCCGGTCAGATCGCACATGAAGTACGGCGTCCGGGCGATGCCGTTCGGGGATGAATTCAGGTCCGCGCGTACCTGCGCCGGAACTTGTCGACCCGTCCCGTGGTGTCCATGATCTTCTGGGTGCCGGTGTAGAACGGATGGCACTGCGAGCAGATCTCGAGCTGAAGCTCACCCGTCAGGGTCGAGCGGGTCTTGAACGTGTTTCCGCAGCTACAGGTCACGGTGATCTCACCGTATTCGGGGTGGATGCCGGCTTTCATGTCAGCGTCCTCGCGATGGCTCCGCGATCAAGGGCGGCGGAGTCTATCCCGGATCTCGAACGGGGTCGAGATTTCGTTCGGACTTGTCGGGGATGCACGATGAACGAGGTCCCGGACCTGTCTGTTTCGCTTCGATACGGCTTTTCGTTCATACCCGTCTTCTCATTGGGCAGTACCGGAGGGCGTGCTCGGACCGGGTGGTCGAGATGGATCGCCAGCCGCCGAAGAAGGCGTGCTCACGCCGGGCGCCGGGCCGGTGGAGCCTGGGGGCCGCCGGATCGGCATCCGGGCCGGGGGCCGTCAGCCGTCGATCCCCAGCGTATCCCAGATCGCGTCGATCCGGGATTTCACCTCCGGGCGCATCGCGATGGGTCGGCCCCACGAGCGGTCCGTCTCCCCGGGCCACTTCGAAGTGGCGTCGATCCCCATCTTGGAGCCGAGGCCGGGGATCGGGGAGGCGAAGTCCAGGTAGTCGATGGGCGATCGCTCGATGAAGGTGGTGTCGCGCGCGGGGTCGACCCGGGTGGACAGCGCCCAGATCACGTCCTTCCAGTCGCGGACGTCGATGTCGTCGTCGGTGACGATCACGAGCTTGGTGTACATGAACTGGCGCAGGAAGGACCACACGCCGAGCATCACGCGCTTGGCGTGGCCCGCGTACTGCTTGCGGATGCCGACGATCGCGACCCGGTACGAGCAGCCCTCGGGCGGCAGGTAGAAGTCCGTGATCTCGGGGAACTGCTTCCGGATGATGGGCACGAACACCTCGTTCAGCGCGACGCCGAGCACCGCCGGTTCGTCGGGAGGACGGCCGGTGTAGGTGCTGTGGTAGATCGGCGCCTCGCGGTGGTGGATGCGCGCGATGGTGAACACCGGGAAGCGTTCGACTTCGTTGTAGTAGCCGGTGTGGTCGCCGAAGGGACCCTCCGGCGCTTCGTCTTCGGGCGCGATGTGCCCTTCGAGCACGATCTCGGCGCTGGCCGGCGCCGGCAGCCCGTTCAGCCCGCCCTCGACCAGCTCGGTACGGGAGCCGCGCAACAGTCCGGCGAATGCGAGCTCGGAGATCGAGTCGGGGACCGGGGTGACCGCCGCGAGCATGGTGGCGGGGTCGGCGCCGAGCGCCACGGAAACCGGGAACGGCTCGCCGGGACGCTCGCGCTGCCACTGCTGGAAGTCGAGGGCGCCGCCACGATGGGCGAGCCAGCGCATGATGACCCGGTTCGGTCCGATGACCTGCTGGCGGTAGATCCCGAGGTTGACGCGGTCGCGGGAGGGGCCGCGGGTGATGACCAGCGCCCAGGTGATGAGCGGCCCGGCGTCGTCCGGCCAGCACGTCTGGATGGGAAAGCGGCCGAGATCGACGTCGCCGCCCGCCAGGGTCACCGCGTGCCACGGTGCGGACCTGACGGTGCGCGGCGCCATGTCCAGCACGCGCTTGAACGCCGGAAGCGACTTCCACGCGTCGCGCATCCCGCGGGGCGGGTCGGGCGCCTTGAGGAATGCGAGGAGCCGGCCGATCTCGCGCAGCGCATCGGTGGATTCCGCGCCCATCGCGAGCGCGACCCGCCGCGGCGTCCCGAACAGGTTCGCGAGCACCGGGACGTCGTGGTTCACGGGGTGCTCGAACAGCAGTGCCGGTCCTGCCGCGCGGAGGGTGCGATCGCATACCTCCGTGATCTCGAGGTACGGATCGACCGGCTCGGCGATGCGCTTGAGCTCCCCGCGCGCCTCCAGGGCCTCGAGGAACGAACGGAGGTCGCCGTACTTCATCGCGGAAGGGCGGCTCCCGGGAACGCGGGCATCTCGCCCGCAATGTGCCGAAGGCCCGGAGCCTCAGCCCCCGCGAGACGACAATGCGGGCGATACGCCCGTGTCCCAACGGGACGCGCCGTTCCCAGGGGCCGCAAGTCGGAGCTGCGCCGCGTCAAAGGTCGAATTCCGCGACCACCGGGGCGTGGTCGGACGGCCGCTCCTTCGCGCGGGCGTCCCGGTCGATCCGGCATGACGTGCAGCGATGCGCGAGCCCATCCGACGCCAGTACCAGATCGATTCGCAGCCCGCGGTTGCGCCTGAACGCCGCGGCCCGGTAGTCCCACCAGGAGAATGAACGCTCCGGCTGCTCGAACCGGCGGAAGGTGTCGGCGAGCCCGAGCGCGGTGATGGCGCCGAGGGCGTCGCGCTCCGGGCCGCTGCACAGGATCGAATCCTTCCATTCCTCGGGGTCGTGCACGTCGCGGTCCTCGGGGGCGATGTTGAAGTCGCCAGCCACCACGACGTGCTCGTGCTCTCTCAGCTCGGTGCGCAGGTGCCCGGTGACCTGGCGCAGCCACTCCAGCTTGTAGTCGTACTTCTCCGAGCCGACCGCCTGCCCGTTGACGACGTACAGGTTCACCACCCGCACCCCTGCGACGGTGGCGGCGATGGTGCGGCGCTGCTCGTCGGTGACGGGGGGGAACCGACGGATGACGCCGGCCGGGGGCTCGCGCGCGAGGATGGCGACGCCGTTGTAGGTCTTCTGGCCCGAGAACACCGCGTGGTAGCCGGCGCTGCGAAGCTCCTCCACCGGGAAGCGGTCGTCGGTGAGCTTCGTCTCCTGGAGCATGAGCACGTCGGGGCGATGCCCGCCCAGCCAGTCGAGGACGTGCGGCAGCCGCACGTTGAGGGAATTGACGTTCCAGGTCGCGATTCGCACCGCAGGCTCCTTCGTCCTCGCCTCGCAACCTCGTCGCGTCGCGCCTTCGCCGGCTTGCACGTCACCAGGGCCGGAAAGCGGGGACCCGGTCGAGTCGTGAACCGATGGGAATGACGGAGCCCGGTCTGCGCCCGCATGGAACAGGATTGTTCCCCGTCCGTCTGCGGCGTTGGCCGGGGGCGACCGCGCCGACGATCGCCGCTCGAAGATAACACTTCGCCTCGCCGAGGCGTGAGCCCCTGGGCTGCGTGGATGGCGCCGATTCCCCGCCCGCGGGCCGGCCGCCGGGGACGGTACGGGATTGGAGCCGGACCGCGGCGGCCGGGCGGAAGGTCACTCGCCCGGCCTGGCCGCCTCACCGGCCGGCGTGCCGCACACCGGACAGTCGGGATCCTTGCCGAGCCTGAGCTCGCGCCATTCCATCTCCGCCGCATCGAGCGCGATGAGCCGTCCGGCGAGGGAGGCGCCGAAGCCCGCGATCAGCTTGATGGCCTCCGCCGCCTGCACGCTGCCGATGATGCCGAGCAGAGGGGCCAGCACCCCGACCAGCGCGCAAGGCTCGCCTTCCGCGCGTCCGTCCTCGCTGTACAGGCAGCGGTAGCACGGCGAGTCCGGGTCCCTGGGATCGAAGACCGCGATCTGTCCCTCCATGCGGATGGCGGCGCCGGACACCAGCGGGGTCGCATGGCGCCAGCACGCCGCGTTCAGCGCGAACCGGCTCTCGAAGTTGTCGGTGGCGTCGACGACCACGGTGGCGGCCGCGACCTGCTCGTCGAGGTCGTCGTCGAGCGCCCAGTGCAATGGCGTCACCCGAATCTCGGGGTTGAGCGCGAGCAGGGTGTCCCGTGCGGATTCGACCTTGTTGCGGCCGACGTCGGCGCTGCGATGGACGATCTGGCGCTGGAGGTTGGACAGCTCCACCGCGTCGTAGTCGCTGAGCACGATGTGGCCCACCCCGGATGCGGCGAGATACATCGCCACCGGCGATCCGAGGCCGCCGAGCCCGACCACGAGCACCCGCGCGGCGTTCAGCCGCTCCTGGCCGCTCTCGCCGATTTCGGAAAGCCGCATGTGGCGGCTGTAACGTTCCGCAAGTCGTTCGTGCATCGGGGGAATGACGGATCGATCCGTGCCGGGAACGCAGATTCGTCGGGATACGTTCGCGGGTCAAGCAAACGTCATCATCCTCCCTGTCGACGAGAAGCCATCACGGGCGATCACGAATCACCGTGGCGCAGTCATCGCCCCGTCGGGGCGCGCCGTCCCAGGGTCACGCGCTCGTTCCCCGAGAGATCGCGGATCGTCTCGATCGCTCCCAGCCCCGCGCGGGAGAGGAGGGCGCGCACCGCCGGCCCCTGGTCGTGGCCGTGCTCCAGCACCAGCCAGCCCCCGTCGGTCAAACGCGCCGGCCCCTGGCGCGCGAGCGTCTCCAGCATGGCCAGCCCCCGTGGTCCGGCGACGAGCGCCGCCCGCGGCTCGAACCGGACGTCGCCGGTCAGGAGATGCGGATCGTGCTCGGCGACGTAGGGGGGATTCGACACGATGACGGACCAGCGGCGCGGCGCCAGCGCGGCGCAGGCGTCCGCCACGATGAACGAGACGTTGCCGGCGCCGAGCCGGACCGCGTTCGCCCGTGCGACCGCGACCGCGACCGCCGAGTGGTCGGAACCGAGGACGAACGACCGGGGACGTTCCAGCGCAAGCGCCAGCGCGACCGTTCCGGCGCCGGTGCCGACGTCCGCGATGGTCGCGGTACCATCCTCCGCGACGACACCGAGAACGGCTTCGACGAGGTGCTCGGTTTCGGGGCGCGGAATGAGGGTGTCGGGGGTCACGGCGAGATCGAGCGACCAGAACTCCCGGCGGCCCGTGATGTAGGCGATCGGCTCGCCGTCGCGCCTGCGTTCCACCAGGGCCTCGAAGCGGCACGCGCGGGCGGGGTCGAGGGATGCGCCGGAGTGCGCGAGAAGCCGAACACGGCTCCATCCGAGCGCTTGCGCGAGCAGGACCTCCGCATCGAGGCGCGCCGTCCCGCTCGTCGCTTCCAGCGCCGCGCGGGCCCGGGCGAGCGTCCGGGAGACGGTGATCTCCGGGTTGCCGGCGACCGGCGCCGTGCTCATGGCTCCTCGAGGGTCGGGCCGGCTCCGGCCACGCGGGTCTGGCGCATCCGGCGGCGCCAGCGGTCGGCGTCGTAGCCCGCCCCGCGATGCAGCAGGCAGCGGTTGTCCCAGATCACCGTGTCGCCGGCCCGCCACCGGTGCGTGTACGTGTCCTCGGGCGCGGTCGCGCGCCGGAGCAGATCGTCGAGGAGCCTGCGGCTCTCGATCCCGGACCAGCCGACGATGGAGCGGGCATGGGAGCCGACGTAGTAGCTCTTCAGGCCGTTCCTCGGGTTCTTCCGTACGAGCCTGTGCTCGATGGGGGGCAGGGAGGCGGCGTGGGCGGGGTCCACCGGGGCGACCTGGCTGCGGGAGAAGACGTAGTCGTGGATGACGTGGAGCGGGTCGATCGTCGCCTGCACGTCCGCCGGCAGCCCGGCGTAGGCGTTGCGCATGCTGGCGAAGCAGGTCCCGCCGCCTTCCCCCGGCACCTCGTAGGCATGGGTGATCGAGACGAAGGAGGGCAAGCGCCGGAAGGAGGAGTCCGAATGCCACATCTCGTTGCCGCGCTGGTAGCGGGTGCGGACGTGCGCGCTGTCCTGCCTGCTGCCGTCGTCGGCGACGTTGCCGACGGTGCCGAACCAGACCACCTTGCCGGTCTTGCCCAGGGTGACGTGCTCCGCCTCCGGCTCGCCCAGCCGGCGGGTGAACGCGAGGTGGGCTTCGTCGGTCATCGGCTGCTCGGGAAAGCAGAGCAGGGAGTACGTGTCGATCGCCTCCCGGATCGCCTCCACGTCTTCGTCGGACAGCTCCGTCGTCAGGTCCAGGCCCTTGATCAGGGCGCCGAAGCCGGCATTCAGCGGTTCGACGTCGAGGTGGCTCATGCGATGTCTCCGAGGTTGATCGAGCTCGCGGCGTGTGGCCGGGTCCCGTTCCGGCGTCGCCGGAGCACGGAACGTCCGGCCTCGGCGACAAGATGCGATTTTCCCGGCATCATAATCCGGAGATCCTTTCCGCGACATGACCGCGACATGACCGCGATACCGTCCTGGGTCATGGTGACGGATCCGGCAGGGTGACGGCCGGGACTTTTCTCCCGCGGGGCCTCGAACCAGCCCGCCTGCCTGCATGCAGCGCCTCATGCCGGCAATGGGTGGCGGCCTCGGCGCCGACCGGCGACATCTCCGACCACGGCCATGCTTCGCGCCACCCCCCAACCCGGCAGAGCCGGAACCAAACGCCGGTTGGCGAAAATCTCCGCCGTCTTGTCGAAGACTTCACGGACAAGGGATTCATGGATTGCATCCGATGACTTCACTCCGCCATGCGTACTCGGGCGCGCTGTTCCTCGTGACGTCCAACGGGCTCACCGCCACCGTGGACGCGGCGGCGAAGTACATGAGCACGAACCTGCACGGCCTGCAGATCGTCTGGGGGTACTCGCTCGTCATCACGGTGCTTGCGCTCGGGTATGCCGCGGTTCGTCCGGGATCGCTTCGCCGCGCACTCGCGACGCGGCGGCCGGTGCTGCAACTCGGTCGCGGCGCGATGCTGTTCATCACCATTTCGGCGCTGTTCGTGGCGCTCGCATACATGCCGCTCGCCGACGCGATCGCCATCTCGTTTGCCGCGCCGCTGTTCATCACCCTGCTGGCGTCGCCCCTGCTCTCGGAACGGGTCGGGGCGCATCGCATCGGGGCGGTGGTGGCCGGGCTCGCCGGGGTCGCGATCGTGATGCGGCCCGGACCCGGCGTGTTCGAATGGGCGGCCTTGCTCGCCCTCGCGAGCGCACTCTTCTTCGCATTCTTCCAGCTTGCGACCCGCGTACTCGCCGCCACCGAGCCGCCGTTCACCACGCTGCTCTACACCGGCATCGGCGCCCTCGTGTGCAGCAGCTTCACGGTTCCCTTCTTCTGGGCGCCGATCTCGGCCTTCGAGCTCGCCGTCTTCGCAGTCATCGGCGGTCTGGGCGTCGGCGCGCACGTGTGCATGATCCGGGCGTACGCGTCCACCCAGGCGTCCTTCCTCGCGCCGTTCAACTACGCGAAGCTGTTGTGGGCGGTGGCGCTGGGGTACCTGGTCTTCGGTGACGTGCCGCAGCCTCACGTGATCGCGGGCAGCGTGGTCATCGTTGCGAGCGGGTTGTACGTGCTGTACCGGGAGCGTGGGCGGAGCTGAACGCCGCGGCCCGGAACGCCGTCCGGGCCGCTCATCACGTGATGAGGCCGGCACTTGAACACCCCCCGACTGCCACCCCACCAGCGCCAACCAGTGCCCGCACCACACCGCAACGTGGCGCAGGCTCCCTCCGACGAACCGGCGGAATCCCATAAGTGGCGCTTCGCCATGAGAGCGTCCCGGCACCGCCGCTCGTGCGGGTACGCCAAACGAACCTCCACACGACGGGACCTCTACGTCATCGGCCGGACGATGTCGTGCCCCCGGCTCGGATCGGGAAGGGCATCGCACGTCGTCTCGCGGCGCCCGTGGTCCGGATTTGCGGTACGCTCGACCGGGAGGTACGAATGGGTCAGGGGCGGGGACGATGACGAACGTATTCATCGACGGGCAGGCGGGCACCACCGGGCTTCGGATCCACGAACGGCTCGCGTCGCGCGGGGACGTCACGCTCATGGAGATTCCGGAGTCCTCGCGCAAGGACCCGGAGGTGCGCCGCCGATACCTCAACGAGGCCGACGTCGTGATCCTCTGCCTTCCCGACGATGCGGCGCGCGAGGCGATGCGCCTCCTCTCGGGCAACCACGTGCGGGTGCTCGATGCGAGCACCGCGCACAGGGTCGCGGGTGGCTGGGTCTACGGACTGCCCGAGCTGGACGAACACCAGCGCGGGAAGATCCGCGAGGCGGCACGGGTCAGCAATCCGGGCTGCTATCCCACCGGATTCATTCTCCTCACCCGCCCCCTGGTGGACGCGGGAATCGTGCCCCGCAGCGCGCTCCTGTCGTGCCATGCGGTCTCGGGGTACTCGGGAGGAGGACGCCGGCTCATCGAGCGCTACGAGGCGCGCAGCGCCGGGCACCCGGAATCGCTCTGGCACGTCCGGCCGTATGCGCTCGGCCTGGACCACAAGCATCTGCCGGAGATGTCGCATTATTCCGGAATCGAGCGGGCGCCGGTCTTCTCGCCGATGGTCGGGCACTTCGCGCGGGGGATGCTTGCCATGGTGCCGTTGCACACCGACACGCTGGGGGAGGGCGCCACCGTCGAAACGGTGCACGACCGTCTCGACGCACGGTATCGCGACGAACCTTGCGTGGAGGTGTTTCCCCTCGGGGACGACGACGCCCTGGACGGGGGCTTTCTCGATCCGTCGCCGGCCAACGGGACGGATCGGATCGAGCTCTTCGTCTACGGGCACGACGCCCGGATCCTCCTCCTCGCCCGCCTCGACAATCTCGGCAAGGGAGCAGCGGGAGCAGCGGTGCAGAACCTCAACGTCATGATCGGCGCGGACGAGCTTGCCGGGCTCACGCTCTGACGTATGCGCCCCGACGAGGGCTGAAGCAGTAGCCCCGGATCGCCGCCACCACCGGCTTGTGGCAGCGCTCCGGCGCGGCGACGTTCCAGGCCAGCGCGCTGACCGGCGAAGAGCGGATTCATATTCCATGCGAGAAGCCGATTACGTGTTGGTCGGGTCCGGCAGCGCCGGGGCGGTGGTGGCGCGGCTCTCCGAGGACCGGGACGTCTCCGTGCTGCTGCTCGAAGCCGGCCCCCACGATCGGAGCCCGATCCTCCATCGCACCGGCCAATGCCGCACCTTGACGGGAACAAGGACGAGATGGACGAATCGTTCTTTCCCATCTTGTGGCGCGAGGACGGTTACCGGACCCCGTTCCTGGACGGCGGCGCCTGAGGCGCTCCGCCGATGGGGAATCCCGCTATTCCACCATGAGCTGTTCGTGAAGCCGGTCACTGGATGCTTGCAGGTGGGAATGGAGCACCGCCGTGGCTCTTTCCACGTCTCTTGCTTCACAGGCGCGCAGGATTTCCTCGTGCTCCGCGACGCTTCTGTCGATCGTCTTCGACGATCGGATGACCAGGACCTGCGCGCAACGCGTCATCCCGTCGTACTGGTCGGAGATGATCTTCATCAACCGTTTCTTGCCGCAGGATTCATAAAGGATCAGGTGGAACCTCCGGTTGAGCTCCACCTGGTCCCAGGGATCCGGGCATTTCTGGTAGTCCTTGAGGATCTCCCGACTCCTCCTCAACGTCTCGCCGGTCATGTTGGGGATGGCGCCCGCCAGGGCAAGGGGCTCCAGGGCGAGCCTGATTGCGCTGATTTCCAGGACTTCGTGGGCGGAAACACCCGAGACCACGGGGCTGCGCCGCGGGAGGATGTCGATCAGGTGGTCGGCTTCCAGCATCCGCAGGGCTTCGCGCACCGGGATGATGCTGACCCCGAACTCCTCGGCCACCGCGCCGATCTTGATCCGGCTGCCGCTCGGGAGTTGACCTCTCAGGATCCGTTCCCGAAGGTTCTTGTAGATTTCGCTCGGGACGCCGCCATAGTCGATCGCCGCGGACACGGTTTTCTCCCGTCAATTTCGCGTTTTCGCCCGATCCTGGGCAGCCGGAACCGGGAATCCGTTCATGAATTTCCGGCATCTTGTACAGGATTCGGGCGATCAGTGCCTGACCCGGCGGAGCCGGAACCAGGAGTCTGTTCACGAATTTCTTCGACGTTCTGCATGGGACTCGATCGACAAGGGCCTAATGCGCCGCGAGGACCTTGTTCAGAAATTGCCTCGTGCGCTCGTGTCGCGGCGAGGCAAAGAATTCCCGCGGCGGACCTTCTTCGAGGAACTTCCCCCCGTCGAAGAAGCAGACCCGGCCGGAGACTTCGCGGGCAAAACCCATCTGGTGGGTCACCAGCAGCATGGTGTAGCTGTGCTCGGTGGCGAGCTGCCGGATGACCTGCAGCACCTCGTCGACCATTTCCGGGTCGAGGGCCGAGGTCGGCTCGTCGAACAGGAGGATCTCGGGACGCATGGCCAGGGCGCGGGCGATCGCCACGCGCTGCTGCTGGCCTCCGGAAAGCTGGCTGGGGTAGTGGTCCCGCTTGTCGGAGAGTCCGACCATGTCGAGCAGCTCTTCGGCCCGGCCGACGGCCTCTGCTTTCGAGAGCCCCAGGGAATGGATCGGCGCTTCGATGCAGTTGCCGAGCGCGGTCATGTGCGGGAACAGGTTGAAGTTCTGGAAGACCATCCCGATCCTGGCCCTGATCCTGCGCAGGTGGGCCGTGCTCGCGGGAACCAGCCCTCCCTCGCGCGAGCGCATCTTGTTGAAAGGCTCGCCGTCGATAGTGATGAGTCCTTCCTCTATCGTCTCCAGGGTCATCAGGACCCGCAGCACCGTGGTCTTTCCCGAGCCCGACGGCCCGATGATGGTGACCAGCTCTCCGGCCGCGACCTCCATGTTCAGACCGTCGAGGACCGTCAGCGGACCATAGCGCTTGCAGACGTTCTCGAACTTGATCCTGGGCTCGGTCACCGCAGGATGCTCCGGCTGACGCGAGTCTCGACCATCCGCACCAGGACCGCCGCGACCAGGCTCATGACGAGGAAGAACAGCCCGGCAAGGGTCACCGCCTCGGTAAAACGATAGTACTCGGAGCCGATCAGCTTCGAGGCGTGCATCAGCTCTCCCACCGCCAGGAAGGAGAGCAGCGGCGTTTCCTTGAAGATGCCGATGAGGTAATTCCCGAGCGCCGGGACGATCGGCGGCAGCGACTGGGGAATGATGATGTCCCGCCAGGTCCGGTAGGCGCCGAGGTTGAGCGCCTTCGCCGCCTCCCACTGCCCGGCGGGAACCGCCTGGATGCCGGCCCGGTAGACCTCGGCGCACAGCGCCGCGTTGTAGATGCCGATCCCCAGGATGCCCGTGGTCAGCGGCGGCAGGGTGATGCCCACTTCCGGCAGGAGGAAGAACAGGAAAAAGAGTTGAACCAGCAGGGGCGTGCCGCGGATCAGCTCGATCAGCTCCCCCGCCGGCACCGCGATCAGCTTGAAGCGGGAGATCCGGAGCAACATCAGGAACAGGCCCAGCACGACGGCGAGCAGGAAGGAAAGGACGGTCGCCTGGATGGTGACGGGCACCACCGGCAGCAGCCTGGGGAGCACGACCTCGAAGGTGAATTGCCAATCCCAGTTCACGTCCTCACCTCGTCGCGGCCAGATGGCGCTTGGAGCGCTCTTCGAGGAGCCCCATGCTGAAGCGGATCAACTGGGAAAAGCAGTAGTAGAGAAAGAGCGTCACGACGAAGATCTCCACCGTACGGTAATGGAGCTGGTTCTGCTGCACGGAGGCATAGGTGATGTCCACGAGCGTGACGGCGGAGACGACTGAAGTGGCCTTGACCATCTCGATGGTGAGGTTGCCGAAGGGCGGAATCACCACCACCAGGGCCTGGGGCAGGACGATCCGGGTCATGCGCCGGAAGACCGGCAGGTTGAGAGCCGCGGCGGCTTCCCACTGGCCTCTCGGGACGGCCGTGATCGCGCCGCGCACGATCTCGGCGCCATAAGCCCCGAAGTTGAATCCGACCCCCAGGACGCCGGCGGCCATCGGTGACAGGGTCAGGCCGAACTCGGGCAGGACGAAGAAGAACCAGAAGAGCTGCACGAGGAGCGACGTCCCGCGGAAGACTTCGACATACGCCGTCGCGATCCAGCGCACCGACCACCAGGGGCTGAGCCTGGCCACTCCCGCGGTGAAAGCGCTGGCCGTCATCAACAGGAAAGAGAGGGCCGCGACCTCGATCGTGATCAACGCGCCCCGCAGCAGGGCCGGCAGGAAGACCCGCAACTCGGAGAAGGTCGCGAAGACCATTCCCGCCAGAAAGGCGACCAGGACGGCGATAGCCGCCACTCGGGTATTCATCGGGGCCGCAACACCGGAACGGTGACGTTTCGCATATGCCCTGGCGCCCGGATCGGAAGTTGCTGTTCGTGCACGCCGGTTGTATGCAATAAATGATACATCATATATTCTTGGGCTTCGCGCGATCACGGCTCCCGATGCGAGGCGGCTGCAAGGAACGGACCATCATGACGACAGGTTACCGGTATGCCCGGCGCGCGGAAGTGCTGGGCGAATCCGTCTACGATCACGCCCCCGGCGCCATCGTGCTCAGCAGCGGCCTGGCCTATCCGCCCTTTCTGCCCGACGTGGTGCGGGAAGCCATGGAAGCCGCGCGCGACCGGCCCGCCGAAACTCTTCAGTACGGCCCCCTGATGGGGCTCGACGATCTCCGCGACGAGATCGCCGCCTTCGTCGCCGCGGACGGGGTGATCTGCAACCGGGAAAACGTCCTGGTGGTCTATGGCGCCAAGAGCGCCCTCGATCTTGCCTGCCGCGTGTTCACCGAGCCCGGCGACTGCATCGTCGTCACCCGCCCGACCTATATGACCGCCCTGCAGATCATGCGCTGCCACGGCGTCTCCTTTCTCGACGTCGGGCAGGACGAGGAAGGACTCGATACCGGGGAGCTGGAAGCCAGGCTCCTCCGCCTGCAACGGAACGGCGAACGGATGCCCAAGCTTCTCTTCGACGTCCCGGACTTCCACAACCCCACCGGCATCACCACGTCGGCGGCCCGGCGCCGGCGCCTGGTCGAGCTGGCCGAGAGCCACGGTTTCGTCATATTGGAAGACGACCCCTACCGGCGCCTGCGCTTCGAGGGCGAGCCGGTACCACCGATCAAGAGCTTCGACCGGAACGGGGTAGTGATCGCACTCGGCACCGTCTCGAAGATCCTCGCACCCGGCCTCAGGGTCGGTTGGGCGATCGGCCCGAAGGAGGTGGTCGATCGCATGGCGATGCAGAAGGCGGACGGCGGCTCCAACCCTTTCGCGCAGCGGATGGTCGCGGAGCTGATGCGCAGCAACAAGATGGCGAAGCACATCGGCGATCTTTCCGTGGAGATGCGCGGGCACCGCGACGCCATGGTCGATGCCTTCAGGGAGTTCCTGCCGGAAGCCCGGGTGCGCGCGCCGCAAGGCGGCTACTTCCTGTGGGCGGCCCTGCCCGAGGGGACGGATGCCGAGGCGCTCGCCGGACTCGCGCTGACGCACGGCGTGGAGGTCAGCTCGGGCCGTCTCTGCTTTCCGAACGACCTGCCCGGACACCACCTCCGCCTCGCCTACAGCTTTGTCGGCGTCGAGGCGATCAGGGAGGGTGTCCGCCGCCTGGGCGACGCCTGGAAAGAATACGGCGCCCGCGCCTGAGCCGGATCCGGCCCGTGCTCCGGTCCGGCGCCGCCGTTCAATCACGAGGAGGCCAGGACATGCCCTGCCCCAGAGTCAGCATCGGCGCCCCCACCAGCGAGATCGATTTCGATCGGGATGGGAAGCATCACGGCTACGTCCGCGTCCCCTGGTCGAGCCACCGCTCCGCCTACGGCTGGCTGCCCGTGCCGATCATGTCGATCCGCAACGGCGACGGACCCCGCGCGCTGCTCGTCGGCGGCAACCACGGCGACGAGTACGAGGGAATGTCGATCTTCATCGACCTGTATCGAACGTTGTCCCCGGAAGACATCGAGGGCCAGCTCATCTTCATGCCTGCCGCGAACGCGCCGGCCGTCTATGCCGGGCGGCGGACGTCGCCCCTGGACCACGGCGGCGAGGGCAACCTCAACCGGCTGTTCCCGGGGCACGAGCACGGCACACCGACGGAAACCATCGCCTGGTTCATCACCAGCCGGCTGATCGAGCGGGTCGACGCGATCTTCGACCTCCACTCGGCCGGATCCTCCAGCGACCACTGGCCGTCGTGCAAGATCAGGCTGATGGGGGACGAGGCCAGGGACGCGATGCAGATGGAGTTCCTGAAGCTCTTCGGCGCGCCCCTTGCCCTGGTGGGTGACCGCGTGCACGAGACGACGCTCTCCGGCGAGGCACTGCCCAGGGACATCATCTACGTCAGCACGGAGCTCGGCGGCGCGGGGAGAATCACCCCCTGGATCCGCGAGCTGGGCGATCAGGGGCTCAAGCGCTGCCTGAAGCGGATGGGCATCCTCCCGGAGAGCTACCCCACCGATCCGCCGAAGTTCGAGCCCCGGGTGATGGCCATGCAGAACGAGGAGAACTACGTCTTCGCCTACGAGGACGGCCTGTTCGAGCCCGTCGTGGACGTGGGCGACGAGGTCGAGGACGGGCAGTTCGCCGGCTACATCTGGAACGTCCGCCAGCCATGGCGGGAGCCGACCAGGCTCCATTTCAAAAGGGGGGGCGTGGTCTTCACCAAGCGGCATCCCGCCCTGTGCCAGATCGGCGACACGCTCTTCTTCACCCTGAACGTCTACGAGGGCTGACGGGGAATTCGTCCATGCCCGCGACCCCGAGTGCCACGTCATTCCGAGACGGAGGGTGAGTCATCCGAGGATGTTCGCCCCTTCAACCCCGCACCACCTTCCTTCTTCGACCACCCGTCGCCTCCGGGCAGCATGGCGGGCGGCTCCGTCATCCGGCCCTGCCGGACCCGGGCGCGGGCGCCCCGGGCCTGGGCCAGATTCGCCGCCATCGGGCGTTCCCGCGCCAGCTCCCTTGTCCGCAGATTCACCACCTCGGGCGCCAGGTGTCCCGCCGCCCGCATCCCGGCCAGCCTAGCCCATACCGATTCCTTCTTGCGCACCTGGTGGGGCTGGGTGTCGTCCATGTCGCGCATGGTCAGCTCGCGAACGATCCTGATCGCGCCGGCGGCCTCCGCATCACGCAGCAAGTCCCGGCCTGCCGGAGTCCGGGCGATCATGGAATTGAACCCGGCGTCCTCACCCGATGGAGCGCCGCCCGGCCAGTAGTCCGCGGCGGCGACGTCCGCCACTTCACCAATTGCATCCGGACAGATCTTGCAGCGGTTCTGTATGCACCATTGGCTTTCTTCTTCCCACATCTCAAGGTAGGTCTTTTCGAATGCGCGGCCGTCGCGGGTTTCGATCCGGGTGCGTCCGGGATTCCCATATCCGCGGTATCGCAGCAATGAGATCTCGTCTTCTCGAAGCCCCAATTCCTCCAGCAGATCACCGGTCTTGCGGAATTCGGGCGCACCGCCGCAGACGAGCGCCAGCATCGCCTTGCAACGACGCGCGACACGACCGTCTTCCCTGGCCAGCAGTCGCAGGGCACCGACGTCGCAGGGCTTGCCGACGAACGCAAAGGGCTCGTCCCTGTCCAGCGCGTCCATGATGGACGCGAGCGGCGTCGCCGGCCCATAGCGCGAGCCGGTGGAGCGGACGACGCTGGCGCCGTCCTCCGACATCACGGTCTCGGTGCGCACCGGCCGGTCGAGAGAGGCGCGGACCTGCAGGATGAAGGAGACTTTTCCGGACTCTACGAGGTAGGCCGCCAGAGCCGTCAGGACGCCGCCCGAAGCCGCCCGAAAGCGCACGTCCGGGTCGGCGGCGTGGCCAAGACAGACCCGATGGTATGGACCCCAGATCCGATCCGATTCCGCATCATGTCCGCACAACTCCGAAGAGGCTCCCTCCACCCGGGTCCCCGGACAGGTTCTCAGAATTCGCTGCCAGTCGTCCGGCGAAATCTTCCTGCGCTCAACGGGTCGTTCACGTCCTTCAGGGGTGATGACGAACTCGATCCGGTCCTTGCCGGCGATGGCCTGGCACAAGCCGCATCCCACGCAGAGCCCGTTCTCGACGATGTCACTCAACCGCTCGGGACGGGCGGCGACCGCCGGTGCGGTCGCTTGGCGATTCCGCTGCGCGGAATCGCGGGGGGACGGGGAACAACGGTCCTGTTCCATGCGAGACGAGTGTGGCATGAACGGATGCTTTTCGCGAAAGAAAGGGCACGGTACGAGTGAGTACCGTGCCCGCTGGCCAGTCCCGGCGGGCTCAGCCCGGGAAGTTGTCGAGCCACTTCGTCTTGAGCGCCTCGGAGAGGCCCGTGGCCTGGTTGCTCCGGATCCAGGTATTCAGGAAGTTGAGCAGGTGCACGTCCCCCGGACGGATCGCGTAGGCATACCCTTGCGCGGAGATTCCACGGGACGGCTCGACGATCTCCAGAGGCGCCTCCGGGTTTTGCGCCAGATACAGCCTCATGTTGATCTCGGAAGACACGATCGCGTCCGCGCGTCCGGCCGCCACCTCGAGGAGGGGCGCGGCCAGACCCTCCGCCACCATCGGGGTGACGGTCGCATTGGGGAAGTTGTCCCGCGCGACCTGCTCATCCGCCGTGCCGGCCAGGACCACGATGTTCCTGCCTTCGCTGTTCAGGGCTTCCCAATCGGCGAGCCTCTTGTTCTCCCGGGTGTTGCCCATGACCACCATCCGGGTCTGGAAGTACTGGTCGGTGAACATCACGGTGACCGCACGCTTGGGCGTGGCGAACATGTCCACGAGCGCGATGTCCCAACGGCCCGCAACCAGGCCGGGGATCAACGTCGCCCAGGTCGCGTCCACGATCTCCAGCTTGACGCCCAGGACCTCCTCCAGGTTGTTGGCCAGGTCCACGTTGTATCCGCGCCACTCGCCCGATGCGGCGTCCTTGTACTGCATCGGGACCGAATCCGCCATGCCGACCCGAAGCACCCCTTCGGACTGGACGTCCTGGATCGTGGACTGTGCGGACGCGGTTGCCGCGAATCCGGCAACCACCATGATGCCTGCAAACACTCGGCTCAGGAATTTCATCGGTATTCCTCCCTTGCTTGGGACAGTGTGGATGCGGTTGCCGGGAATTCGACAACCGCCGTGACACCTGCGAACAGGCGATTCGGAAGTTTCATCGGCTATTCATCCTTTTCCTGGAACAGGGTCGGATTCTCCGGCCCTCCGTCAGGCCCCTTCGCCCTTTCTCTCCAACCGTCGCGCCAGAAGACTGACCGGAAAGATCATGAGGAAGTAGGCAATGGCCACCGAGGTGAAGAATTCGTTGTACTTGAAGGTCTGCGATCCCAGGATGTAGGCTTGGTAGGCAAGCTCGCCCACGGTGATCGCGGCCAGAAGGCTGGTCATCTTCAGCAACTCCGTAATGAAGTTGACGATTGCCGGCAGAACCGTTCTGAGGGCCTGGGGCAGAATGATTTTGTACCAGCGCGCAATGAAACCCAGTCCCAGGGCATTCGCCGCCTCGATCTGCCCGACGGGCATGGCATTGACGCCGGCGCGAAAAATTTCGCCCAGAAAAGCTCCCGCCACCAGCGAGATCGCGAGCGTGCCGCTGGTAAACGCCGAGAACGACGTGCCGAGTATCAGCGGAAGGCTCAGGTAGATCCAGAAGATGAGGGCCATTTCCGGGACGGTCCGGAACACGTGGACGTAGACGCGGGACGGGAGACGCATCAGACGGCGTGTTTGCAGATTCCCCGCGCAGACCAGCGCTCCGATGATCGACCCGAAGAAGAGGGCCAGCAGAAGAACCAGAAACGTATTCAACGCGCCACGCGCGAGCAGGTCGATGTTGTCCGCGAGGATTGTCCAGTCGAACCTCATGCCCGTCTCCCCCGAGGTCCGTATTTCCGTTCAATCCAATCTGCACCGAAGGCCAGCAGACTGCCCAGGATCAGGTAGAGCAGGGCGGCGGCGGTGATCATCTCGACCGGTTTGAACGTGGTGTTGCTGATCCGGGTGGCGATCCGCATCAAGTCGTCGATGGCCAGGATCGACAGGATCGCCGTCGCCTTGAAGATGTTGATCACCATGTTCGCGAGCGGCGGGATCATGACCCGGAGCGCCTGCGGCAGGATGACCGACAACCAGATGGGGACTGCGTGCAGCCCGAGGGCTTGAGCCCCCTCCCATTGCCCCTTGCCGACGGAGTTGATGCCCGCCCTGGCGATCTCGGAGAAATACGCCGTCACGTTCAACGTCAGGGCAAGCACGCCCGAGACCAGGGGCGTCGTGTTGATCCCGGTCAGCAGCGGCAAGACGAAATGGATCCATATCAACTGGACGAGCAGCGGGGTATTTCGGAAGAACTCCACGTAAGCCGAGATCATCCAGCGGAACACGGCGTGTTTCGTGCGGGACATGATCGCCAGCACGACGCCCAGGGCCAGCCCGGCGGCAGACGACACCAGCATCAGGAAGAAGCTGATTCCCAGTCCATAAAGCAACTGCCATCGATATTTCCAGGGGACGCTGAAATCGAGCGTCGCCAGGTATTCGAAGTCGATCAATACATGCTCTCCCCCGTTTTTCCCCGATACCTGAAGAACGGCTCCTTTCCGGCCAGGGCTTCCGGCCGATCCAGCAGGCATGCACCTTCATAAAGACACGCCTGGTTGACCGTCAGCACCGGCTTGCCCAGCACCGCCTCCAGTCCGGGTATCAGCCACAGGGAGTTCGCCGCCGTGTCCGGGATCATCACCACGTCGCCGGTGAGATCATCTCCCCTCGCAAAAGCGCGGCATTCGTCCATGAGAGGAAGGTTGGCGGATGCAATGGCATCTTCCGAATGCAGCATCCGGGTGCTTGCCACTTCCAATCCGGCATCCCTCAGACACGTCAGGAAAATTGCCGAAACATCCTCGGGATAGGGACTCAATACATTGACGGATTGGTATCCCAGCCGGAAGCAGCCCGAGATCAACGCCAGCGTACCGCTTGTCACCGGAAGCCCGGTTTGCGCACGCAGTGCATCCCGTTGATCCAGGCCCCATTGAAATCCGCCGATGAAGCTGCCGGACGTACAGGCCCAGACCACGGCCTCCGCCCCCTTTTCCGCCAGCGAAACACCGGCTACCGCAACGCTTTCCACGTCACCCACGTCGTACAGGGCGTCGATGGAATGCCCGGGCGGACCCTTCGAATACGCCACGTCGAAGTTCAGCGCACCGGACCCGAGCTTCCGATTGAGGAGATCGGCCTGCGCCATCTCGAACCACGACAGGTCCTCACCGGTGTCGGGCCAGATGACCCCCAATCGCTTCGACCCGGCGCCCATCGACGCACTCAAGCCTCGCGGAATTCCCCGGACATCGGCGTCGGCCGTGCATGAGGTGCCCGCGCCTTGCACCCGGCCCCGCCGGTGATCATCCGCCGCAGAGGTCGGCCGTCATGGCCTTGGGCAGCTCGTCGGCGCTCATGCCGTGCCTTTCCATGATCGCGATATGCTCCGGCGTGCCGATGAAAGCGGTCAGGTGCTTGTCGAATTCGTCCACGAATGCGCCGTCCTCCTTGCGGAACGCATAGGCGCCGTGGGCGATCGCCGGCTCACCGGCGACGGTGTCGAAGGGGGGCACACTCTCCATGTCCTGTTCCGGCAGCCCGGCCACGAGCTCGCGCACCCCGGGGGCGGAGATGGCGTAGGCGTCGGCGCGCCCCGCCCTGATCGCCGCGACCGCCGTCGGGTTGTCGGGGAGCTGCATGATCTTCGCTGCGTCGATCCCGGACCTTTCCGCATAGCCGACCTGGGCGGCCCCGGAGACGGCGGCCACCACCAGCCCCATCTCGCGGATGCTGTCGTAATCGACGATGCCCTTGGGGTTGCCCTTGGGCACGACGAGCGACTGCCGGATGCCGAAGGTGGGCTCGGAGAAGCGCACCGCCGCGCAACGCTTCGGCGTCACGAACATCCCCGCCGCCACGACGTCGAAACGCCTGGCGTTGATCCCGGGGATCAGGTTGCCCCATTCCGTCGCCTGCTCGCTGGCGATCCGGCCGCCCATCCTGCCGATGACGTGGCGCAGGATGTCGACCTGCTCGCCGACCAGCTTCCCCTCCTCGTTCTTGTAGGCGTAGGGCTTGAAGTTGTAGAAGGCCACCCGGAGCCCCTCGCCCCCGGCTCTCTCCATCAGGGACTGCGCGGCAACCGGCCCGGCGCCCGCGCCGAACAGGGTTGCCGCCGCCAGTACCATGCTCGACCCGAGAAGTGTCCTGCGGCCGTTGCTGAACTGTTTCATGATCGTCTCTCCCGAGATTGTCGAAACGCCTTCCGCCCGGTATGGCTCATGCGGCGACGATGGGGATCCGCATCGGGGCGATGGGATCCGTCAGAAGATCCGGATCACCGTCCGTGATCGCCCAGTTGTCCTCCGCGTTGAGGAAGCCCAGGTGGTTGGCGAAGTTGGGATTGCAGGCAAACACCATGCCCTTCTGAAAGGTGACGTCCTCGAAGGCGGCGAGCGAGGGGTACTCCGTGGTCTCGCAGCCGACCCCGTGCCCGACCCGGCCGACTCCCATGGTCTTGAGGCCGCGCTCGGCGAGGTACCTGTCGACGACCGCGACCAGGTCGCGGGGGGACTGGCCGGGGCGCAACGTCATGTTGCAGTCGTGGCGCAGCTTCATCATCCATTCGTAGAACTCGCTCAGCTCCTGCGAGGGCTCGCCGACCGACGCGGTGCGCGCCATGTCGCAGCAGTAGCCCTTGTAGGTCACGCCGCAGTCGAACCCGAGCGTATCGCCCTTGCGCACGACCCGGTCGGTCGGCAGCAGGCAGATTCCTCCGGTTGACGGGCCGGAGACCACGCACAGCAGGGTCAGATCCTCAGCCCCCTTCTCGAACAGGCGGGTGCGCAGCCTGACCGCGATCTCGTTCTCGGTCATGCCGGCGTGCACTTCCTCGAAGATTTCCTTCTCCGCCTGCGCGGTCATCTGCGACGCCCTGCGCATGTATTCGATCTCGCGCGGGGACTTGATGACCCGCACCTCCAGGATGACCTGCGCGGCGTCGACGAACTCCGCCTCCGGCAGTCCCTTCCTGATCTCCTCCAGGGCCATGACGTTGGTGCCCAGGTACTGCTCGCGGCCCAGCTCCGCGCCGATGCGCGCCTTGCCCAGGCCCATGGACTTGAACGTGTCGACGATGAACTCCGGATGCCCGGTCAACCCGCCGATCGTCCTGACGTTCTCGACGTAAGTGGTCTGCTCGACCTGCATGACCTCGAAGGGCATCGTGATCAGGACGGGATCGTCATCCCTGGGCAGGATGAACATGTAGGAGCGGATCTTGTCGATCGGGTTCTGGCAGGAGCGGTGGCCCGAGAAGTAGGCGTAGTTCAGCTTCTCGGTGATGAAGAGCGCGTCGATGTTCCGTTCGGCCATCAAGGCGCGGGTCCTTGCGTAGCGGTGCTCGAACTCTTCCTTGGGAAAGTCGGGATACTCCGGTGACATCGTTCGTTCTCCTCGATGGTGTCGAACGTTACCGTCGCCGGCGCGGATGCGCACGGCGAGACGACTCTTCCTCGCGCCCGCCCGGCGTCCTTCCACGGACGGGGCAACGTGTCGGGCGCATGACGGCGACCCTTCCCTCGGTTCAGAGGCCGAGGAGACGGCCGGGGCCGGCGAGAGGCGCGGCATGGCCGGCGGCCCGCAAGGCCATCCGGAACATCGCCTGGTTGCTGGTGACCACCGGCTTTCCGAGATCACGTTCGATGCGGGCGACGACGTCGAGGGCGCGAAAATCGGTACAGGAGATGAACAGGCCTTCCGCCTCGGGAGCATCGGCGGCGAGCGCGCCGGCGTGGATCGATGCGGGCGTGACGGCGCTGATGTCGGCGGACTTTTCGATGCCCATATTGGTCGTGGCGACGGGGATGAGGCCGCCTTCGGCCAGGGCTTCCACAAGAGTCCCGGCCACGTCGCCGGTATAGGGGGTCAGGACGGCGATCCTGCGGATTCCGAGGGCCTCGAACGCCGCCCAGGCGGCGGTGATCGGTGTAACGCACGCGCTTTCCGGCCTCGCTGAGCGCAGCAGGGCGGTGACCTGCTCGACGCCGAGGACCGCGGTGCCCGACGTGCAGGCGTAGACCAGGGCATCGAGGCGGCTTCCGGGGAGGATCAGGGAAGCGGCGCCGGCAAGCCGCGGCGCCACCGTACGGAGGGACTCGACCGTGCAATCCTGCTCGAAAGGAATACGGTTGGTGAAAATCATGACTTCATCGTCCGGCCGCAGGTTCATGAAGTCGCGTTCGACGATCAGATCGTTGGCCAGGGCCAGCAGGCCGATTCGACAACGGCCCGGGCCGTCATCGAGCCGGTAGCCCGTGCGGTACACCTTTCGCGCGGCCTGCTCTCGGGTGTTCATTTCGAGCTGCATCGACATGGGCGCACCGGGACGTCCGTGAAATGGAGTGCGCTGCGCGGCCTGCATTCGGATTTCATATATCATATATTTTTAACATCGTGCAAGCCGTCGATGCCGATACCCGGCGCGCTGACCGGCGAAGAACGGATTCATATTCCATGCGAGAAGCCGATTACGTGGTGGTCGGGTCCGGCAGCGCCGGAGCGGTGGTGGCGGCGCGGCTTTCGGAGGATCGGGACGTCTCCGTGCTGCTGCTCGAAGCCGGCCCCCCCGACCGGAGCCCGGTCCTCCACCTGCCCGCCGCCGCGCGCTACGCGTTCAACGCACGCCGCTTCAACTGGAACTACGAGAGCGAGCCCGAACCCCATCTGAACGGCCGGCGGATCGGGCAGCCGCGGGGGCGGGTGCTGGGCGGATCTTCGAGCATCAACGGACTCGTGTACCTGCGTGGCCATGCGCTCGACTACGAGGGATGGGCGGCGGCGGGTGCGGCGGGATGGGGCTACGCCGACGTCCTGCCCTACTTCCGGAAGCTCGAAACCCGGGTGGATCACGCCAATCCCTACCAGGGCGACGGAGGGCCGGTGCAAGTCTCCACCGCCACGCGCCCCAACCCCATCTCGCGCGCGTTCATCGAGGCGAGCCGGCAGGCGGGCTATGCCTTCAGCGAAGACGTCAACGGTTACCGGCAGGAGGGCTGCGGCTGGTTTCCGATGAACGCGGCGGGAGGGCTGCGCTGGGGCGTGTCGAGAGCCTACCTGTACGGCGCGCGGGGCCGGGCGAACCTCGCGGTGCAATGCGGCGGCCATGCGGATCGGATCGAGTGCGAGGGTCGCCGCGCGGTCGCGGTGGTCTGGCGCCGCGGGAAGGGCCGGTATCGGGTCCGCGCCCGGCGGGAAATCGTGCTCGGCGCAGGGGCCTTCAACAGCCCCAAGCTGCTCATGCTCTCCGGCATCGGCGACGGGGACGCGCTGAAGGTGCACGGCATCCCGGTGGTGCAGGAGTTGCCGGGGGTCGGGGCGAACCTGATGGATCACCCGCTCACCGCCATCCAGGTGGCATGCCGGCAGCCGGTCTCGCTGGCCGGGAAGCTGGGCACCGGCGCGAAGGCACGGGAGGCGTTGCGTTGGCTCGTGCGCAGGGACGGGCTGCTCGCCGGCAACCACTTCGAGTGCGGCGCGTTCATCCGTAGCGAGGCCGGGGTCGAGTTTCCCGACGTCCAGCTCTACCTGTTCCCCATCGGGGTCGCGGAAGGCAGCAACGACTTCATGCGCGAGCACGGGTTCCAGGTGCAGATCAGCACGCAACGCAGCCTCAGCCGCGGCCGGGTCCGGCTGGCCTCGTCCGATCCGGACGCGCCGCCGCTCATGCGCTTCAACTATCTGGAGGCGGAACGGGACC
Source organism: uncultured Gammaproteobacteria bacterium (assembly GCA_958295465.1). Taxonomy (GTDB): domain Bacteria; phylum Pseudomonadota; class Gammaproteobacteria; order HK1; family HK1; genus HK1. The sequence goes on along the minus strand of OY282353.1, from coordinate 1,830,678 downwards.
TCGTCGAGCTCCGGGCCGGCTTCCGCCACGCCCGGGAGATCCTCGCGCAGCCGGCCATGCGGGATTTGCACGGCGGGGAGATCTCGCCGGGATCGTCGCTGAAGTCGGATCGGGACCTCGACGCCTTCATCCGGCAGCACGTGGTGTCCTCCTACCACCCCTGCGGCACCTGCAGGATGGGGCAGGATCCGATGGCGGTGGTGGACCCCGAATGCCGGGTGCACGGCGTGGAGGGACTGCGGGTCGCCGACGCCTCCATCATGCCGCTGATCCCGTCCTGCAACCTCAACTGCCCCACCATCATGATCGGCGAGAAGGCCGCCGATCTGATCGCGGGCCGCCCGCCGCCGCCGCCTTCGAACCTGCCGTACTTCGTGGACCCGGAGTGGAGGACGCGGCAGAGATAGACCGCCGGCGTGGATCGCGCGACGGACGAGACTCGGGTTGGAAACCCCGCGTGCATCGCCGAACATACCGCCGTGCGGTACGGCACCACGTGGGGAGAGCGTCCATGGACCATTCGGGCAGGTCGGCCATCGTCACCGGCGCCGCGCAGGGCATCGGGCTCGCGTGCGCGCGGCGATTCGCGAACGACGGTGCGAAAGTGGTCATCGCCGACATCCAGTCGGAGAAAGGCGAGGCGGCGGCGCAGTCCCTGCGTGATGCGGGCGGCGAGGCGACGTTCGTCTCCTGCGACGTGGGCGACCGCGCACAGGTCGAGGCGCTGGTCGCGAGGACGGTCGAGGCCCACGGCGGCCTCGACGTGATGATCAGCAACGCCGCGGTGCTCCATCCCGCCGACGTGCTCGAGCTGGAGGAAGAGGACTTCGACCGGGTGGTGCGGGTGAACCTCAAGGGGTTCTTCCTCACCGGCCAGGCCGCGGCGCGGCAGATGGTCGCGCAGGGCCGCGGCGGGGCGATCATCCACATGTCGTCGATCCAGGCGTACATCACCAATGCGAACCTGCTCTCCTACGCGGTGTGCAAGGGCGGGGTGAAGCAGCTCACGGTGGCGATGGCGCTGGCCCTCGCGCCCAAGGGGATCCGCGTCAATGCGATCGGACCCGGCAGCATCGCCACCGACATGGTCATGCAGCTCATATCGAGCGACGAGGCGCGGCGTACCGTGATGTCGCGCACGCCCATGGGCCGGCTCGGGAAGCCGGAGGAGATCGCCGCGGTGGCCGCGTTCCTGGCGAGCGACGAGGCGTCGTACATCACCGGCGAGACGGTGGTCGCGGACGGCGGCCGACTCGGCCTGAACTACGTGGTGCCGGTCACGGACTGACCGCCGGAGCGCGTCACCTTGAAGGGAACAAGAGCATGTCGTGCTGCCCTTGCCGCAACCGATCCTCCATCGCATCGGCCAATACCGCACCTTGACGGGAACAAGAACGTGTCGTGCTGCCCTTGCCGCAACCGATCCTCCATCGCACCGGCCAATGCCGCACCTTGACGGGAACAAGAACGTGTCGTGCTGTCCTTGCCGCAACCGATCCTCCATCGCATCGGCCAATGCTGCCGCCTGTACCGACACCTGAACAGATCGAGCGTTTCCGGCGCGACGGCTTCCTGATCGTCGAGCGCATCATCGGGCCGGAGATGGCGGCGACGCTCGTCGAACGCTTCGCGCCGATGTTCCGCGGCGAGTTCGAAACCGGCCTCTACCCCGACGAGTGGAACTGGCGCGAGGGCCGGGACGCCGACGATCTCACCCGCCAGATCTGCAACGCCTGGAAGTCCGATCGTACGATCGCCCGCACCGTGCTCGGCGAGCGTATCGGGCGCTGGTGCGCGATGCTGCGGAGCTGGCCCGGCGCGCGCATCAACCAGGACAACGTGCTGTGGAAGCCGCCGCGGGCCAAGCCGGTGGGCTTTCACCAGGACGACGGCTACCAGTCCTGGGTCGTGCCGCCGGAGATGGCCACCTGCTGGATCGCCCTCGACGACACCCACCCCGAGGGCGGGACGCTGGAATATGTCCGCGGCTCCCACCGCTGGGGTCTCTCGCCGCCCGAGGTCGAGTTCCACGCGCCGGACGATCCCATGCAGGAGATGCGCGCGGCGGCGGCCCGCGCCGGCGCCGAGCCGGAGATCGTGCCGGTGGTGGTCCCGGCCGGCGGCGGCGCGTTCCACCACGGCCGCACGTACCACGGCTCCGGCGCCAACCGCTCCGGTCGCCACCGCCGGGCGGTGGTCGCGCACTGCATGTCCTCCGAGGCGCGCTTCCATCCGACCAACGTCGGCTACGTCTACGGCCGCTACAAGCGCGCCGGCAGCGACGAGATGGACGAGTCGTTCTTCCCCATCCTGTGGCGCGAGGACGGCTACCGGACCCCGTTCCTGGACGGTGGCGCCTGATCTCTCCGCTTCCGTCCCGCCGGAAGCCGGTCCGCCCGGGCTCGCCGGGATCACTCTTCCGGCCCGAACACCAGTTCGGGAACGACGACTTCCCAAGTCTCGCACCTGATGCCGTCGTGGTACTGCGGATCCGAGGCATCGCGACTCCAACCCACGACCGCCAGCACCGTTGCGGATCGGCACGGCATCCCGACGGGGGGATCGAAGCCGCCGGCGAGCCGTCCCACCACGTTGCCGGTCCGGTCCAGCAACTCCCAACGTCGGGGGGCGGCGTGTGCTTCGGGCGCGTCGTCGGATGGCGTCCGGTCTTGCAGTCCGGTTCGGCGGGGGTGGCGTGTTGGGAATCGACCATGACGGCCTGGCTCAGGCAAGTCAGTCTCCGGGAATCCCGGGGCGATCGAGTTCGCTCACCGAGCCTGCTCGCGCCTTGTCGATAGTCGGGCCACGAACTTACACTGCCGGTATGAAAGCGGCAGAAAAAAGCTGTTCGCGCCCGGCGACGGCGCTCTGCCACCGGCGCTTGCCGGACGCGAGGAGGAGCAAGCAGCGCTGTCCCTGTGCCTTTCGGACCTGACCGGCGGCAAGTCGCCGTCGCACAACGTGGTTCTGGTCGGGCCGCGCGGCAACGGCAAGACGGTGCTGCTGAACTGGTTCGAGGATACCTGCCGCGAGGCTCGCGTGGATGTGGCGCGTCTGGCCCCAAGCCGGGTGCGCACCGGACAAGCCCTGTTCGATGCCTTGCTGCCCGCCACCGGCCTCAAGCGACTCCTTCCCGCAAAGTGGGTGGGGTGTCACGGGCGTGGGCAAGGCCGAATGGGTGGCGTCGCCTCCCTCGGCGCATGGCCTGATGGAACGGCTGATCGCCCGGTGCCGCAAGAAGCCGGTGGCCGCGCTGCTCGACGAAGCGCACACGCTGGACCTCGACGTTGGCGAGCTCCTGCTGAACGCCGGCCAGGACGTTCGCCCCAAAGCGCCGTTCCTGCTGGTGCTGGCCGGCACGCCGGGGCTGCTGGCGCATCTCGGCAAGATGAGCGCCTCCTTCCGGGACCGCCTGGGCAAGCGGCCTGCTGGGTATCGGTCGCTTGAGCGACGCCGCCGCCAGGGAAGCGCTGGTCGAGCCGCTCGCCGCGCATGGCACAAGCATCGACGCCGGTGCACTCGATTCGGTGTCAGGACGTGAGCGGAAACCGCTGCACCGCGGAGGCTCTGAGCCGGGTTCGGGCGAGGGCGTGGATGATCTTCATGGACGCCGGTGTGTTGCACGGCGTGCAATACGCCATCAACAGCATTTCCCGCCAAGCCCGAAAACGTCCATTGAATCGCCACGATCAGACGCTCAGGCGGCTGAAAAGGCCGCGAAATCCCGATGACACGACCCTGTTCGGGACGTTGGCGGGAATTGCTGCGCCATCAACCACGTGTCCGATGCCGCACGGGACCCCCCGACCGATCACGGATGCGTGGTCGTGGCTCCGGGGCTTACCCCTATAATCCCGCCCGGTCCACCGCCGAGCCGGAAACGGCGTGCGCACTGCGTATCTCGCCCGGCCGGTGGCGTGTCCGGCAGGCGGCAGGACCCGGTGCCGCTCTCCGGCCTCCGGCCGGTATTCATCGTGACAAGGCCCTTCCCATGCACGAACGAAAGCACTTCTTCGACGACCCCCGCAACGTGAAGAAGGTGCTGCGGGTGTTCTACGTCATCTGCGCGCTGCTGCTGCTGGCGGACGTCGTCGTCCACCGGCACGTCGTCCATGCCTGGGAGGGGGTGTGGGGGTTCTACGCGGGCTACGGGTTCGTCGCCTGCGTGCTGCTGGTGCTGATCGCCAAGGAGATGCGCAAGCTCCTGATGCGTCGCGAGGACTACTACGACGATGATGGGTAGCCTGCCGCCGTTCGTTCCCTTCTTCGTCGCGGCGGCGCTCGTCCCCGCGCTTGGCGGGCGCGTCCGGGCGGCGGTTCTGGTGGCGCTGCCGGTGCTCGGCGCAGTCAACCTGTTCCACCTCTCCGACGGCGTGCTCTGGCAGCTTTCCTTCCTGGACAACGCCCTCGAGCCGGTGCGGGTGGACCGGCTGAGCCGGCTGTTCGGCTACCTGTTCCACATCGCGGCGCTGCTCGGGATCGTCTTCTCGCTGCATCTGCGCGACCGCTTCGAGATCGCCGCCGGGCTGGTCTACGCGGGCTCCGCCCTGGGTGCGGTGTTCGCGGGTGACCTGATCACCCTGTTCGTGTTCTGGGAGTTGATGGCGGTGAGCTCCGTCTGCCTGATCTGGGCGCGGAGAACCGGGCGGGCGGCGGGCGCGGGCCTGCGTTATCTCGTCGTGCAGGTCCTGTCGGGGGTGCTGCTGCTCGGCGGGGCGGCGGCGCACCTGCTGGAGACCGGCACCCTGGCGTTCACGTACATCGGCCTCGGCGGGGTCGCGGGCTGGCTCATCTTCATCGCGTTCGGGATCAAGTGCGCCTTCCCGTTCCTGCACAACTGGCTCACCGACGCCTACCCGGAGGCGACCCCGACGGGGACGGTGTTCCTCTGCGCGTTCACCACCAAGGTGGCGGTGTACGCGCTCGCGCGCGGCTTCCCCGGCACGGAGATGCTCGTCTACATCGGCGCGGCGATGACCTGTTTCCCGATCTTCTACGCGGTGATCGAGAACGATCTCCGCCGGGTGCTCGCCTACAGCATGATCAACCAGATCGGGTTCATGGTGTGCGGCATCGGCATCGGCACCGAGCTGGCGGTGAACGGCGCGGTCGCCCATGCGTTCAACGACGTCATCTTCAAGGGATTGCTGATGATGTCGATGGGCGCGGTGCTGCACATGACCGGGCGCATCAACGGCTCGGATCTCGGCGGCCTCTACAAGAGCATGCCGATCACCACCGGGCTGTGCATCGTGGGGGCGGCGTCGATCTCCGCGTTTCCGCTGTTCAGCGGCTTCGTGAGCAAGTCGATGGTGATGAGCGCGGCGCTCGCGGAAGGCCACCACTGGGTGTGGCCGGCGCTGCTGTTCGCATCGGCCGGGGTGTTCCACCACGCCGGGATCAAGATCCCGTTCTTCGCGTTCTTCGCGCACGATTCGGGGATCCGCACCACGGAGCCGCCCGCCAACATGCTGGTGGCGATGGGGCTCGCCGCGTGCCTGTGCGTGCTCATCGGCTGCTACCCGCGCCTGCTCTACGACCTGCTGCCGTTCGCCACCGACTACACCGCCTACGACGCGACCCACGTGCTCGCGCAGCTCCAGATCCTGTTCTTCTCGGCCCTGGCGTTCGTCTGGCTGAAGCTCACCGGCCTCTATCCGCCGGAGCTGCCCTCGGTCAACCTCGATGCCGAGTGGGCCTACCGCAGGCTCGGGTGGCGCGCCGCGCTGGGCGCGCGCTCGGGAGCCCGAGCGGTGTACGCCGGGTTCGGCAGCGCGCGCGTCCGGATCGGGCGGGGTGTCGGGGAGTGGGCGCGACGCAGTTTCGGACCGTCCGGGAGACTTGGCGAGGCCTGGGACACGAGCCGCATGGCCATCGTGATGATCGTCGTGCTGTGTGTGTTTCTGCTGTCGATATGAGTTCGGCGGAGAGTGTTGGACCGATACCGATCCATCACGCGGCTCGTTGTCGGGGGAACGTCACGAAGCGGTCCGGGGCGTCGATTCTCGGCTCACCTGCCGTGGTCGAACCGCGATCATCGGTGTCGTTCGTCATTTCATGGAGAAAGCCCCGCTCGGGGCGGGGCTTTCGAGACTGCTCGACCAGGCACGGGCGTCTCACATCATCCCGTCCATCCCTCCCATGCCCCCCGGCGGCATCGCCGGGCCGTCGTCCTTCTTCGGCTTCTCCGCCACCGTCGCCTCCGTCGTGATCAGCAACCCCGCGATCGACGCCGCGTTCTGCAACGCCGTGCGCACCACCTTCGTCGGGTCCAGAATCCCCATCTTCACCAGGTCCCCGTACTCCTCGGTCTGCGCGTTGAACCCGAAGTTGCCCTTCCCGTCCGAGATACGGTTCTGCACCACCGACGGCTCGCCTCCCGCATTGGCCACAATCTGGCGCAACGGCTCCTGCATCGCCCGGCGCGCGATCGAGATCCCCACGTTCTGGTCCTCGTTCTCTCCCTCCAGTCCCTTGAGCTTGTCCAACGCCCGCACCAGCGCCACTCCACCGCCGGGCACCACCCCTTCCTCCACCGCCGCGCGCGTCGAATGCAACGCATCCTCCACCCGCGCCTTCTTCTCCTTCATCTCCACTTCCGTCGCCGCTCCCACCTTGATCACCGCCACTCCGCCCGCCAGCTTCGCAACACGCTCCTGAAGCTTCTCACGGTCGTAGTCCGACGAAGTCTCCTCGATCTGCTGCTGGATCTGCCCCACACGCGCCTTGATGTCCGCGCTCTTCCCCGCACCGTCGATCAGCGTCGTGTTCTCCTTGCCCACCTGCACCCGCTTCGCACGGCCCAGGTCCTCCAGCGTCGTCTTCTCCAGCGACAGCCCCACCTCCTCACTGATCACCTGCCCGCCGGTGAGAATCGCCATGTCCTGCAACATCGCCTTGCGGCGGTCCCCGAACCCTGGCGCCTTCACCGCCGCCACCTTCACGATCCCCCGGATGGTGTTCACCACCAGCGTCGCCAGCGCCTCGCCCTCCACGTCCTCGGAAATCACCAGCAACGGCTTGCCCGACTTCGCCACCCCTTCGAGCACCGGCAGCAGGTCGCGGATGTTCGACACCTTCTTGTCGTGCAGCAGGATGTAGGGGTCCTCCAACTCCGCCGACATCGAGTCCTGGTCGTTGATGAAGTACGGCGACAGGTACCCCCGGTCGAACTGCATCCCCTCCACCACGTCCAGCTCGTTGTCCAGGCTCTTGCCCTCCTCGACGGTGATGACCCCTTCCTTGCCCACCTTGTCCATCGCCTCGGCGATGATGGAGCCGATGGCGTCGTCACCGTTGGCCGAGATGGTCCCCACCTGCGCAATCGCGGTGCTGTCCTTCGTCGGCTTCGACAGCGAGCGCAGCCCGTCCACCGCATTGCCCACCGCCTTGTCGAGGCCGCGCTTCAGATCCATCGGGTTCATCCCCGCGGCCACCGCCTTCAGCCCCTCGCGCATCATCGCCTGGGCCAGCACCGTCGCGGTGGTGGTGCCGTCGCCGGCCACGTCGGAGGTCTTCGACGCCACCTCCTTGACCATCTGCGCGCCCATGTTCTCGAACCTGTCCTCGAGCTCGATCTCCTTGGCCACCGAGACCCCGTCCTTGGTGACGGTGGGGGCGCCGAAGCTCTTCTCCAGCACCACGTTGCGGCCCTTGGGGCCGAGGGTGATCTTCACCGCGTTGGCCAGGATGTTGACCCCGGCGGACATGCGCGCCCGGGAGTCCTCGCTGAATCGTACGTCTTTCGCTGCCATCGATGTGTCCTCTGTCTTGTCCGGTATCCGTGTCGAACCACTGCCCGCGCGGGTCAGCCCTCGATGACGGCCATGAGGTCGTCCTCGCGCATCACGAGAAGATCCTCGCCGTCCACCCTCACTTCGGTACCCGCGTACTTGCCGAACAGCACCTTGTCGCCCTTCTTGACGTCAAGAGCGCGCACCGAGCCGTCGTCCAGGATCTTCCCCTTGCCGGTGGCCACGACCTTGCCGCGGATCGGCTTCTCGGTGGCGGTGTCCGGGATCACGATCCCGCCCGCCGACGTGCGCTCCTCCTCCTCGCGCTCCACGATCACTCGATCGTGCAATGGCCTGATGTTCATGAGGTTTCATCTCCTGCTGAGGTCCGTGTCACATGTTCGGAGCCGATCGCCCGACACCGATCGATCGGCACGGGCAACCATCCCTGTTAGCGCTCTATCCAAGCGAGTGCCAATAATAGGGCCGAGCATGTCGATGTCAAGGGAAGAGGGGGAGGTCGCGCGCCGGGTCCTGGGCCGGTTCGTCCTTCCCGCCTCCGCCCGGCGACCGGGACGGTCCCCTCCTGGCTGCGGAGTTCACGCCGAACCGGCGCCGGGCCGATCTCGTGGCCGTCGAGCGGCGCAACGTGGTAGTGATTCGGAAGCGGGCTGTGCGCCTACATCGGGAGCGGTCCCGTCCGATATGCCCTCGGGCTCCGCGCCGGCGCTCAGTCCTCGCGTTTGAACTCGCCTTCGAATACATCTCCATGACGCTGCGGGGCCGCGGGATGGTGCGGATGAATGACCCTCGTTTCGATGAATCGCATGATGAGACCTCGTCGCAGCGGCGGGATCAGGCAACCAAATCCGACCGCATCGGTCAGAAACCCGGGGGTCAGCAAGAGTGCTCCGGCCACCAGCAGGAAGATCCCCTCGACGATCGCCACCGCCGGGATTTCGCCGGCCTCCATGCTTCTTCGCACCTGCCGGATCGTCGAGAATCCTTGGGCGCGAACGAGCGCGGCACCGGCGGCCGCAGTGAGCACGACGAGGCCGATGGTGGGAACCGCGCCGATGATCCCGCCGACTTCGAGCAGCAGGTAGATCTCGATGAGCGGTACCGCGATGAACAGCAGGAAGAGCAGATGAAGGACTCTCATTCCGATACCCCGAGTCGGCGCCGCCGGATCCGGACAATCCGGATCCTCGCTTTTGCGGGAACGACGAGGGGGAGTAGTGTCCCGCGCGTTTTCCGTCGCACCCGCCCGTGTTTTCCGCCGCTCGCGCCCGGATCTCCCGCCGGTCCCGCGAAGCGCGTGCCCGCGAAAGCGGGTAGCGGGATCCACGAGTCACGTACACTACCCGGTCATTTTGCTCAAGACATCACGGACAGGGGACTCTCCGCGCCGTGCGGATACGCCCAGGAGGGCCTGCGGCTGCCTCCCGTTCATCTCGGACTACCCGCGACGTCCGGAGACGCTTCGACGCCCACGACCGCGCGTGCGCAATGATCACCCGGCGCGGTGCGGTCATTGCCGTGGCGCTCGGAGCCGGCGCCTTTGCGGTCGGGTTTGCGGCGTCTCGATGGCGGCGGCAGGACGAGTCGCCCATTCCCGAGGCGGCGACAAGTGAAGCGGCATGGAACGCCGGCGGCCGGGTCATCAGGTCGTCCTCTGCCGACTCCCCCCCGGCCAGGGCGCCGGATTTTCGCTTCACCGACCAGCACGGGGAGGAACGCCGATTCTCCGACTGGCACGATACGGTGAGGGTCGTGAACTTCTGGGCGACGTGGTGCCCGCCGTGCGTGCACGAGATCCCGATGCTGATCAGCGTCCAGGAATCGTTTCGCGCGCAGGGCGTCCGGTTCATCGGCGTCGCCGTGGATGATCCCGACGCTGCGTTCGCGATGGCGAAGGAACTCGGCATGAACTACCCCACCATGGCCGATCCGCGTCGGACCATCGATCTGCTGCACGCTTACGGCAACCGGTCCGCCGCGCTTCCGTTCACCGCGTTCGTCGATCCGCAGGGTTCGATCCGGGACCGTCACGTGGGAGCGCTGACCCTGGAACAGACCCGGGCGAAGATCCGGGCGCTGCTTCCCTGATCTGTCGCCCCGGAGTACGCACGATGACGAGGAATATGCTAATCTGCGCTTAAATTTCGCGAACGAACGTCGAATTGCATCGAACGTTCATGATCCGGAACGCGATCCCCTGGTCGAACCCACTACTTCGGAAGAGAGGCGAAGTGGCCAGACTGCTCTTGTTGAACGGCCCCAACCTGAATCTGCTCGGCACGCGCGAGCCGGAGGTCTACGGCCACACCACGCTCGCCGACATCGAGTCGGATCTCACCGCGCTCGCCGAAGACGACGGGCATTGGATCGAATGTTTCCAGAGCAATGCCGAGCACCACCTCGTCGACCGCATCCACCAGGCTTCACGAGAAGGGGTCGACTGCGCCATCATCAACCCCGGTGCGTTCACGCACACCAGCGTGGCCATCCGCGACGCATTTCTGGCCACGGGCATTCCGTTCATCGAGATCCACCTCTCGAACATTCACCGGCGCGAGCCGTTCCGCCACCACTCCTACCTGTCGGACGTCGCGGCCGGCGTGATCGTCGGCCTGGGCGCGACGGGCTACCGGCTGGCATATCAGGCCGCGCTCTCACGGCTGACCGACGTGCGCTGACAGGGATCCGGCGTGGACATCCGCAAGGTGAAGAAGCTGATCGAGCTGCTGGAGAGCTCCGGCGTCGACGAAATCGAGATCCACGAAGGCGACGGATCGGTGCGGGTCACCCGGCGCCGCGACCCACCCGCGGCTCCGGTGCACCACTATCATGCCGCGCCGGCCGTCGCACCCCTCACCGCCATGCCTCCATCGGCGGGAGGCCCGGCGCCGGGTGGCGCCGTGGAGCCCGAAACCGAGACGGAAGGCCAGCTTCCACCAGGATACGTGGTGACGTCGCCGATGGTCGGTACATTCTACCAGGCGTCCTCTCCGGGCTCGAAGCCGTTCGTCTCCATCGGTCAACGGGTCGCTCCGGGCGATACGCTGTGCATCATCGAGGCGATGAAGATCCTCAACCAGATCGAATCGGAGGTCGCCGGGGAAGTGAAGGCGATCATCGCCGAGAACGGTCACCCGGTGGAGTACGGCGAGCCCCTGTTCGTGATCGACACCGATGCGTGATCCCCGTCACCGCCGCGGGCGGCCACCGATCGGGACCGTCATCCGTGCAGTGAGCCGACCCGGCGGGACCGGACCCCGGGAAACCGGCCGGACGTCCGACGCTCCGTGTTCGCGATTCGAGCCGCCCGGTGCTGCTCGAAGCTCTCACGGGAACACGGGCGTCCCGCCCGCAGGCGGACCGAAGGTTCGCAACAAGGCCATGCAGACGAGCCGCCCGCGTTCCCAGGGCAGGAGACCGGTCGTCGTCGCCGGCCGATGCTGACCAAGGTCCTCATCGCCAATCGGGGAGAGATCGCGTTGCGGATCCTGCGCGCCTGCCGCGAGTTCGGGATCCGCACCGTGGCCGTCCACTCCATGGCCGATCGGGACCTGAAGCACGTCCGGCTCGCCGACGAATCGGTGTGCATCGGCCCTCCCCCGTCGGCCGAGAGCTACCTCAACATCCCCGCGGTGGTGAGCGCGGCGGAGGTCACCGATACCGTCGCCGTCCATCCCGGCTACGGGTTCCTCTCGGAGAATGCGGATTTCGCCGAGCGTGTCGAGCAGAGCGGCTTCATCTTCATCGGCCCGCGGCCGGAGACGATCCGGCTGATGGGCGACAAGCTCTCCGCGATCGCGGCGATGCGGGCCACGGGCATTCCATGCCTTCCCGGCTCGGACGGCCCGATCGGCGACGACCCGAGGGAGACGCTACGCACCGCCCGCGACGTCGGCTATCCGGTGATCGTGAAGGCGGCAGGCGGCGGCGGGGGGCGCGGGATGCGCGTCGTCCACTCCGAGGCGTCGCTGCTCAACGCGGTCTCCCTCACCCGCACCGAGGCCGGCGCGGCATTCGGCAACGACGCGGTCTACCTGGAGAAGTATCTCGAGAACCCGAGGCATATCGAGTTCCAGGTGCTTGCCGACACCCACGGCAACGTCGTCCATCTCGGCGAACGCGACTGTTCGATGCAGCGCCGGCACCAGAAGGTGCTCGAGGAGGCGCCGGCCCCCGGGGTCGACCCGGCCGTCCGCGAGGCGATGGGAGCGCGATGCGTCGCCGCCTGCCGCGAAATCGGCTATCGCGGGGCGGGAACCTTCGAGTTCCTGTACGAGGACGGCGAATTCTACTTCATCGAGATGAACACGCGGCTGCAGGTCGAACATCCGGTGACGGAGCTCGTCACCGGCATCGACATCGTCAAGGCCCAGCTTCGTATCGCGGCGGGCGAGGAGTTGCCGTTCGCCCAGGACGACGTACGCATCCGCGGCCACGCGGTCGAGTGCCGCATCAATGCCGAGCATCCGACGACGTTCCGCCCTTCTCCCGGGACGATCTCGCTGTTCCACCCCCCCGGCGGACCCGGTATCCGGCTCGACAGCCACATCTACACCGGCTACGAGGTCCCGCCCTACTACGACTCGATGATCGGCAAGCTCCTCGCATGCGGCGAGACCCGCGCATTCGCCATCGCACGAGCCAGCACCGCGCTGGAGGAGATCGTCATCGACGGCATCGACACCAACATCCCGCTGCACCGGGAGCTTTGCCGCGACCCCGCGTTCCTCGCGGGAGGCGCCGGCATCGGCTACCTGGAGCGCAAGCTCGGGATCGAGCCCTGAGCACCCGCCGCGAGCCTGGTTCGAACTCGTGCTCGAATGCGGGCGTGCCGGCGTCGAGGCGGTGTGCGTGGTTCTGGAATCGGCCGGCTCGGAATCCCTGACGCCGGAGATGGGAAACGCGCCCCACCGAACCCGGCGCCGGCGCGATTCGATCCCTCGGCCGGGGAAATGGCCCGGTGGCCAGGGGGCGTCTCTACTTCGCGCAAAGGGGGGACGTTTCTGCCCTGCGTCGACGAAGCCGGGATGCATCCTTTGTTCAACCGGCGTGATGTGGTAAAGAGTTCCCCGTCGGCGTGGGGTCCCGTCTTCGCCCCGGTCGTCGTTTCGTCTTCACCCTCACTATGAATTGCCCGCCGTTCACGTCCGCGCGGGAGCGTTCGCCATGCAGACAGGCCCGTTCAGCTTGCCGAATCAAGTCGCGCTTGCGCCGATGGCCGGGGTGACCGACCGGCCGTTCCGCCAGCTCTGCCGGCGGCTCGGCGCCGGTCTGACGGTATCGGAGATGGTGACGAGCGATCCACGGCTGCGCGCAACCCCGAAGACGTTGCGGCGCATCGACCACCAGGGGGAACCCGCCCCCCGATCGGTGCAGATCGCCGGGGCGGACCCCGCGTACCTCGCCGACGCGGCGCGATTCAACGTGGCGCACGGCGCCGATATCATCGATATCAACATGGGCTGCCCGGCCAAGAAGGTATGCAACGCCGCGGCGGGCTCCGCCCTGCTGTCGGACGAGGCACTGGTCGCACGAATTCTCGAGCGCATCGTCGCGGCCGTCGAGGTGCCGGTGACCCTGAAGATCCGCACCGGCCCCGCTCCGGACCGGCGCAACGCGGTGCGGATCGCGCGCATCGCGGAGTCGGCCGGCATCGCCGCCATCGCGGTGCACGGGCGGACGCGACGGTGCGCGTTCAAGGGTGCCGTGGAGTACGAATCGATCCGGGCCGTCAAGCGCGCGGTGTCGATCCCGATCATCGCCAACGGCGACATCACGAGCCCCGCGCAGGCCCGCCGGGTGCTCGACGACACCGGCGCCGACGCGGTGATGATCGGGCGCGCCGCCCAGGGCAACCCCTGGCTGCCCGGTGCAGTCGCCGAGTACCTCCGATCGGGCACGAAGGCCGAACCGCCGGGCGTGCAGGAGCGGGCCGGTGTGCTGCTTGCGCACCTGCGCGCGCTTCATGCCTTCTACGGCGAGGCCCGCGGGGTCCGGGTCGCGCGCAAGCACCTGTCCTGGTACTGCCGGGCGTACCCGCAAGGCGAGCGGTTCTGGCGTAGCGTCAACCGCGTCGAATGCGCGCGGCGCCAGCTCGCACTGACGCGCGATTTCTTCCATCGCATGCTCGACGAAACACCGCCAAGGCTCGCCGCGTGAGCGCGTCGCGCCCATCGCGGGAAAGCCGCGCGGCGGCGACGTCCCTTGAGTGAGGGCAGGGACAACAAGCGAGGCGCGGCACTGCTGCGCGACTGCGTCAGGCAGGCGGTGGAGCATTACTTTCTCCGGCCCGACGGCCATGACGCATCGGGACTGTTCAAGCTGGTCATGGCCGAGATCGAGCCGTCCCTGTACGAATCGGTGCTCGCACACGCCGGGGAGAACCGGAGCCGGGCCGCGAACATGCTCGGCATCAACCGCGGGACGCTTCGCAAGAAGACGCAAGGCGACGAGTCGGGGTGCTACAGGTTGATCTGCGGCGGAAGGCTGTTACGCGACTGCGCCAGGGAGGCGATCGAGAATTACCTGCACCGCCTCGACGGCCATGACGTCTCGGGGCTGTACGAGCTGGCGGTCACCGAGATCGAGGCGCCGCTGTTCGATGCGGTGCTCGCGCACACCATGGGCAACCAGAGCCGGGCCGCGCAGAAGCTCGGCATCAATCGCGCGACGCTGCGCAAGAAACTCGAGCGCTACAACCTGATCTGACGCCCCGGAGCCGGGCGTGGCGCCGCCGGGCGCCTGCCCCGGCCACGGGACACGACCCGACGAGGAGGACGTGAGTGGCCCCGGTGGCACGCGCGCTCATCAGCGTCTCTGACAAGACCGGGATCGTCGAATTCGCCCGTGCCCTGCATGAGCTCGGCATCGAGGTGCTCTCGACCGGCGGCACCGCGAAGCGGCTCGGAGACGCGGAGGTGCCGGTGGTGGAGGTCTCCTCGTACACCGGGTGCCCGGAGATGATGGATGGTCGCGTCAAGACGCTGCACCCGAAGATCCACGGCGGCCTCCTCGCCCGGCGCGACACCGACTCCGAGGCGATGCGCGAGCACGGCATCGCGGGGATCGACCTGCTGGTGGTCAACCTCTATCCGTTCGAGCAGACGGTGGCGAAGCCGGACTGCGACTTCGCGACCGCGATCGAGCACATCGACGTCGGCGGGCCGGCGATGCTGCGCGCAGCAGCCAAGAACCAGGCATGGGTGACGGTGATCGTCGATGCGGACGACTACCCGGAGGTGCTCGGGGAGCTGCGTGCCGGCAGCGCGGTCGCCCCGGCCACGCGGTTCCGCCTCGCGGCCAAGGCGTTCGAGCACACCGCGCGCTACGACGGCGCGATCGCGAACTACCTCGGCACACGAGCCGGCACGGATACGCCGCCGGCCGCGTTTCCTCCCACCCTGGACCTCCGATACGTGAAAGCGCAGGAGATGCGCTACGGCGAGAACCCGCACCAGCGCGCGGCGTTCTACGTCGAGCCGGCGGGTGCGGGAGCAGGCGTCGGAGCCGCCGTGAAGACGGGTATCGGGACGCACTCCGGGACGGGCGCGGAGGCGAGTGTCGCGACGGCGAGGCAGCTCCAGGGCAAGGCGCTCTCGTTCAACAACGTGGCCGACACCGACGCCGCCCTCGAATGCGTGAAGAGCTTCGAGGAGCCGGCCTGCGTGATCGTCAAGCATGCGAACCCCTGCGGGGCCGCGATCGGAACCGGTATCCGGGAAGCGTACGAGCGGGCGTTCAGGACCGATCCGACGTCCGCGTTCGGCGGCATCATCGCGTTCAACCGTCCGCTCGACGCGGAGACCGCCGCGGCGATCGTCGAGCGGCAGTTCGTCGAGGTGGTGATCGCGCCCCGGCTGGAACCGGCGGCCCTCGCGCCGCTGGCGGACAAGCCCGACGTGCGCGTCCTCGAATGCGGCGCGCTCCCTGCCGCGCCGCGCGCCGCGCTCGACTTCAAGCGTGTCACCGGCGGGCTGCTGGTGCAGGACCGCGACACCGGCGCCGTCACCAGGGACGATCTGGAGGTCGTGACCCGGCGTGCGCCCACCGAGGCGGAGATGCGCGATCTCCTCTTCGCCTGGAAGGTCGTGAAGTTCGTGAAGTCGAACGCCATCGTCTATTGCCGGGACGGCATGACCATCGGGGTCGGGGCAGGGCAGATGAGCCGCGTCCACTCCGCGAGGGTCGCGGCCGTCAAGGCGGCGGACGAGGGGATCGAGGTGCGGGGCTCGGTGCTCGCCTCGGATGCGTTCTTCCCGTTCCGCGACGGCATCGACGCGGCGGCCGAGGCCGGGGTCGGCTCGGTGATCGAGCCGGGTGGCTCGATGCGCGACGATGAGGTCATCGCGGCGGCCGACGAGCACGGCATGGCGATGGTGTTCACCCGCATGCGGCACTTTCGGCACTGAACCGCGGCTGCCGACGGCGTGGTCCGGCGCCCGGCTCCGAGGTCTCCCCGACCGTGAACGACCCGCTGACCGTTCTCGTGGTGGGAGGCGGCGGTCGCGAGCACGCGCTGGCGTGGAAGCTCGCGCGGAGCGAACGGGTGTCCCGGGTGCTGGTGGCGCCCGGCAACGCGGGGACCGCGCGCGAGCCCGGCGTCGAGAACGTCGCGGTGGGTGCGGAGGATGTCGATGGATTGCTCGCGCTGGCGCGCGCGCGCTCGTTGGACCTGACCGTGGTGGGGCCGGAAGCGCCGCTGGTGGCGGGCATCGCCGATCGATTCGCGGAGGCAGGGCTTCGCGTCTTCGGCCCGAGCGCCGCCGCCGCGAGGCTGGAAGGCTCCAAGGCGTTCGCCAAGGCGTTCCTCTCTCGCCACCGCATCCCCACCGCGCGCTACGCCGAGTGCACCTCCCTGGACGAGGCGGCTTCCCATATCCGTGGACACGGAGCGCCGATCGTGGTCAAGGCGGACGGCCTCGCGGCGGGCAAGGGGGTGGTGGTCGCGCGTTCGGAGGCGGAGGCGCTGGCCGCCGCCGGCGAGATGCTCTCCGGACGTGCATTCGGGGACGCGGGGCGCAAGGTCGTGATCGAGGAGTTCCTGGCCGGCGAGGAAGCGAGCTTCATCTGCGTGGCCGGTGGCGGAGAAGCCGTTGCGCTCGCGTCTTCACAGGACCACAAGGCGGCGGGAGAGGGAGACACGGGGCCGAACACCGGTGGGATGGGCGCATACTCGCCGGCGCCGGTGGTCGATGCGGCGGTGCACGAACGCATCATGCGCGAGGTCGTCCGCCCGACCGTGGAAGGACTCGCGGCGGCCGGGACACCCTATACCGGTTTCCTGTACGCGGGCCTGATGATCGATACCGCCGGAGCACCGCGGGTGATCGAGTTCAACTGCCGGCTCGGCGACCCGGAAGCGCAGCCGATCCTGCTCCGCCTGCGCTCCGACCTCCTCGGCCTCGTCGAGGCGGCCATCGACGGCGGCCTCTCGGGCGTGCGGCCCGAGTGGGACGAACGCGCCGCCCTCGGGGTGGTGATGGCGGCAGCCGGCTATCCCGGAAGCTGCGGCAGGGGATATCCGATCGCCGGACTCGACGACGACGCGCCGGATACGAAAATCTTCCATGCCGGCACGTCGATCGAGGGGAATCGTGTCGTCACCTCGGGAGGGCGGGTCCTGTGCGTATGCGGGCTCGGAAAGGACGTGACCGAGGCGCGGCACCGAGCCTTCGAACGGGCCGGGACCGTGGGATGGAGTGGCGCCTGGCATCGCCGCGACATCGGACATCGTGCGGTTGCCCGCGAGCGAAACCGGCGCCGACGCTAGCGGGGAGAGCTCGGGGTACGCAGGAAGGTACGGCCTCTCCCGACTCATGCCGGTATCCGGACTGCCCCCTGACCGTTCGCCATTCGGCGCGGTCCGGCCCGTAGTCGGCGAGGGCGTCCAGCATGGCGCCCACATCCGAGTTCGTTCCGGGGCGGCATCCGAGAGTATTCCGCAGATTGCGCTCATTCACTGTGGCAATCTCAGCCACGGCGCTCGGGACAGGCCTGCGAATGGCGCTGGCCCCCGCATGGCGATCGTGCCCGGCAGGACGCTCTCCGCGGTTGCCGTCACCAGGCAGACATCAGCCGTCACGGGTTCGAGTTGCATGGGCTGGCGGCCCTTTATCGCGTCTGCTCCCCGGTCGGGTGCCTGCCGGTGCTGCATGGCGGCGGCGCCCCGCGCCGAGGCGCCGCCAACCGTAGTGCCTGTCGTGGTCGTCCAGGTTCCTGGGGCGTCACCGCATCAACTCGCGCACGTCGATCAGGCGGCCGGTGACCGCGGCGGCGGCGGCCATCGCCGGGCTCACCAGATGAGTGCGCCCGTCGCGCCCCTGGCGGCCGACGAAGTTGCGGTTGGTCGTGGAGGCACAGCGCTCGCCGGGGTCGAGCTGGTCCGTGTTCATCGCGAGGCACATGGAGCAGCCGGGCTCCCGCCACTCGAAGCCGGCCGCGACCAGCACGTCCGCGATGCCTTCCTCCTCGGCCTGGCGCTTCACCAGGCCGGAGCCGGGGACGATCATCGCGCGCACGCCGCCCGCGACCCTGCGGCCCCTGGCGACCGCGGCGACCTCGCGCAGATCCTCGATCCGGCCGTTGGTGCACGAGCCCACGAACACCCGGTCGATCGCCACGTCAGTCATGCGCGTCCCCGGCGCGAGCCCCATGTAGTCCAGGGCGCGCTGCATGCTCGCGCGCTTCTCCCCGGAGGGAGCGTCCTTCGGATCGGGAACCGCCCCGGTGATCGGCACCACGTCCTCGGGGCTGGTGCCCCAGGTGGTGAGGGGGACGATCTCCGAGACGTCCAGCGTGACCTCCTTCGCGTACCGGGCGCCCGGGTCCGAGGGCAGGGTCTTCCAGTGCGCCACCGCCCGGCGCAGGAGGTCGCCCTTCGGGGCCATCGGGCGGCCCTCCAGGTACGCGAACGTCGTCTCGTCCGGCGCGATGAGTCCCGCCCGCGCGCCGGCCTCGATGGTCATGTTGCTCACCGTCATCCGCCCCTCCATCGAGAGCGCCTCGACCGCCGGGCCGGCGTACTCGATGACGTGGCCGGTGCCTCCAGCGGTCCCCAGCTTCCCGATGATCGCGAGGACGAGGTCCTTCGCGGTGCAGCCGAAGGGGAGGGCGCCGTTGACGGTGATGCGCATCGCCTTCGCCGGCGCCTGGATGAGGGTCTGCGTCGCCAGCACGTGCTCGACCTCCGAGGTGCCGATGCCGAAGGCGAGGGCGCCGAACGCGCCGTGGGTGGCGGTATGGCTGTCGCCGCAGACGATGGTGGTCCCCGGCAGGGTGAAGCCCTGCTCGGGTCCGATGATGTGGACGATCCCGTTGCGCGGGTCGTCGAAGTGGAAGAGCTCGACGCCGAACTCCTCGCAGTTGCGGATCAGGGTGTCGATCTGGAGCTGCGAGTCCTCGCCGATGCCCTCGCTGCGGTCGGTGGCGATGTTGTGGTCGATGACCGCGATGGTCGCGTCCGGGCGGCGCACCCCGCGCCCGGCCTGGCGCAGCCCCTCGTAGGGCTGGGGCGTGGTCACCTCGTGGGTGAGGTGGCGGTCGATGTAGAGCAGGCAGGTGCCGTCTTCCTCGGTCGCGACGACGTGGCCGTCCCAGATCTTTTCGAACAACGTGCGTGGCTTCGTCATCCCGTGCCCCTGTGTGCGAGCGCGCGGCAGAATTCTTCTTCCACATCCTCCGGACTGTATCTGAGTCTCCGGGCTATTTTTTCTGTTAGCCTGTCCCGGAGCCGGTCGTATCCTATCCCTGAACGAAGATTTCATTCATCGCAGCCTGGGCCGCCTCAGCGGCTCTCTGACTGCCCATTCCGGTTCGTGCCCAGCAATAGAGCCAGCAGATACTTTGCGCCGTTGGCCGTTCATTCCCGTTTTCGCCGAGCTCACTTCGCCAGTGTGTACGTCCCGCCCGTCTACAACGTTCGTGCGGGTTTCTGCCGACAATCATTTCAGATTGTTCCCAGTCGATGTTGACTCTCATCTGGATGGATCGGGGCATCGATTATCCTTTTCGCCGTGTCGGGCAGTAGCTGCACACGGCCTGCACCGACGAGTGCGCCGGAGTGTGTCAGCGTGTCGTTCTTGCAGTATCAGCGACCGCGGGTGCGAACGATGCGGTCACGGATGCGGGCGTGGAAGTCGCGTTCGCTGTCGCAGGCCAATGCCGCGTCCACGAGCACGGCCTCCGGCGATTCGCCGAATCCGGGGACGTTGGACGGGAACCCTTCCGACACCTCGATGTCCCGCGACAACAGCATCTGGCGGACCATCCCGGCCCGTCCTTTCCGCCGGCCCTCTGCCAACCCCGTCGCACGGCCCTTCTTCTCGCCTTCCGCACGGCCCTTGTGCTCGCCTTCCGCCAGACCCTCCGCCCGGCTCTGGCCACGCAGGGAACGCATCAGCGCATCGTCGTCCGGCCCCGTGCCCTCACGCGACCCCAACACCCGGCCCAGTCCCTCCAGTACCTCGTTCGTCCGTACCGAACGCTCCGCCTCGTTCATCGCCTCGTGGATCGCCTCCGCACGCCAACCCGGAAACGCCAGACTCTCCGGCGAGGCCCGGTAGACACCCCCCTCCAGCAAATGAATCGTCAGCCCCGGCACCAAGCCCCGCGGACGGCTCGCCACCCGGTGCTCCGGCACCTCCACCCACACCTCCGGGAACCCCCACGACTCGTACAGCTTCAGCTTCCCCCGCCGGACGTCCGTCGTGTGGTCCACCTCCAGCACCACGTCCGGATAGTTGTGCCTGCCCACCACCATCGCGCTCGCGCCCAGCAACTCCGCCCGCCGCGGATACAGGTACACCGTCTGGTCCGCCTGCATGATGCGCCGGGGCTCACCCCGCGCGTCGCGCATCAGCAGGTCCATCGAGCCGTAGCACTTGATGGACGAGCCACGCACCGCGGCGATGCGCTCGACCAGTCCGGCGAGGCCGTGGGAGGGGGTCTCATGGGTGGGGCTGGTGGGCTCGCGGACCATCCAGGCGGTCTCGGATTCGGCGTCCCAGACTTCGAGCCGTCCGTCGAAGCGGCGGAGCTGGGCATAGGTCATGGGGACGGCCTTGCAGCCGGTGAACGCCAGCTCGGACAGCGGTAGCTCCACCGGTGGCGAGAATGCCGGGGACTCTGCCGCCGACGGCAACGGGGATGCCGGAGGCTCCGGCGGCAATGCGGCCGGCGCCTCCGGGGGCTCGTCCTCCTCCGAGCGCCGCAACGACGCTGCCGGCGGCTCGTCCGCCGGTGAACGCGCCAGCCCGGAAGGGATGGCGGTCAGTGTTTGCGCGTCGTCCATGCCGGCATTGTAGGCTGCGGCGGAATGGCAACGCCACCGCGGGGGGACGCTACCGACGGCGTGAAAGCGCCGCGGAACCGCCCGTTTGAAGGCGTCCGCCGACGGCAACGCTTCGTTCCATGGTTCCCCGTACCGGGTCGAGCCGCGCAAGTTGCGGCAGAATCGGAGACGGTATGGGCAGCCGCTCAAGCGGGAGAGGGGTGACGCGCGCGGGTGCATCACGTCCCGGCGGGAATGATCCCGGATATACGTCCGGGCTCGCGCGTCTCGGCGAGTCCATGTCAACCAGGAAGCAGGGGGGATGGCCGAACGGCCGATGATGTTCGAATCCACCGGCGTATGGCCTTCCTGCCTTCCCGGCCGCCCGCGCCCGCCGGGCCGGGTGCTCCTCAGAGCGCCTCGGCGGCCATCTCTCCGGTGCGGATGCGGACCACGTTGTCGAGCGAGGCGACGAAGATCTTGCCGTCGCCGATCTTGCCGGTTCGGGCGGCGGTGGTGATGGTCTCGATCACCTCGTCGAGCCGCGTCTCGTCCACAGCCACTTCGAGCTTGATCTTGGGCAGGAAGTCCACCACGTACTCGGCGCCCCGGTAGAGCTCGGTATGCCCCTTCTGCCGGCCGAACCCCTTGACCTCGGTGACGGTCATGCCCTGAATGCCGATCTCCGACAACGCCGCACGCACGTCGTCGAGCTTGAACGGTTTGATGATCGCGGTGACGAGATGCATGGATGCTTCTCCCTGGATGGCCGATTGGACGGCGGTCTTCCGCGCACGTGTCGTGCCATGGTCGCCGGGAACGGAACGCCGACAGGTTACTCTCGATCCGGGTTCGAAAGTACGGCGGGATGGGCAATATGCCGTTCCGAAACGGAGCCGCTCCATTCCTTGATGCACCAGCAAGGGACGAACAGGGTCATGAAGACATATCGGGACGCGGTTTGCGTGGTCCCGGACACGGGCAGGCAGGGCATCATCCCGAAGTGACGGCCATGAAGACGCTTCCGGATGCGGTCCGCGGGGGGCTCCGCGCGCTCGCCGTCGGCATCAACCCATCCCTGCCCTCGGTGCGGGCAGGGTTCTATTTCGCGAATCCGCGCAACCGGTTCTGGCCCGCCCTCAATGCGTCGCGACTCGTCGATGCGCCGCTCCCGCCCGGACCCCGTGCCGTCGAAGTGCTCGTCGAGCGCTACGGGATCGGCTTCACCGACGTCGTGAAGCGCCCCACCGCCGGCAGCGCGGAGCTTCGCGCCCGCGAGTACCGGGAAGGGGCGGCGCGCCTGGAAGCGCTCGTCCTCCGGCACGCGCCGGCCGTCGTATGGTTCCAGGGCGCGCAGGCGTGGCGCGCATTTGCCCGCCATGCGGGATGGGACGTGGCCGGAAGGGTGCAATGGGGGCCGCGGCGCGAGGCCATCGGCCGCGCCCGCGTGTTCGTCACCCCCAATCCGAGCCCCGCGAACGCCTCCTATGCGCTGCCGGCGCTCGTGCAGTGGTTCGATGCGGTCGCCGCGTTTCTTCCGCCCGTGGAGCGTACGGCACGACGGGTGTGAGCGCCCGGCGACGCGGTTCGAGGGTTTTGTGAGACATTCGCCGGCGAGGCGAACGCCGCCTCCACGGACAGAGGACAATTCGACGTGAGAAAGGCGCGAAAGGAACCTGCCGGCGGGCGCAAACGCCCGTCCGAACGCGGTCCCGTGTTCCGGGGATGGATATCGACGGACGAGGATGAGATCAGGCGGCGGGAATGGCGCGGGCGCACCGAGATCGACGAGGTGCAACCCATCGACGGGCAGCGCGGCCCGTTCTGCGACTACCGGGTGAGGTCATCGAGCGGCAGCGGTTACGTGGTGGAGGTCCGATCCATCGAGGAACGGATCAACTCCTGCGGGTGCCGTGACTTCGCCACCAACCGCCTCGGCACCTGCAAGCACGTCGAGGGCGCGGTGCGGCGCATCGGCGCCCGCGGGCAGCGCGGTGGGTTGAACGATCGCATCGAGGTCTTCCTTGATGAGCGCGCACGGGAGCCGCGTATGGTGGTCCCGGCCGGGACGGCGCGCGAACACCCGGCGCTCGCCGCCGAGGTCGGGCGGCTGTACGGGAACCTGCGCCGCGGCTCGTCCAGGGCGCTACGGGCGCTGCGGGACACGGCGCGTTCCAGCGAGGATCGCCTCCGCGTTTCCCGCCGCCTGGAACACTGGCTGGAAACCCGGCAGACGGCGGTGCGAAGGAAGCGCGCCCGCGCCCGTTTCGAGGCGGATCTCGCGTCCGGCTGCCGGTCGCTGGACGGCCTGCTCAAGTGCCCGCTCCTGCCTTACCAGACCGAGGGCGTGTTGCACCTCGCGTTCGGCGAACGGGCGCTGCTTGCCGACGACATGGGGCTCGGCAAGACCGCGCAGGCCATCGCCGCCTGCGCCCTGCTGCGTGCGCTGCACGGCATCGAGCGGGTGCTGGTGGTGTCGCCGGCATCGCTGAAGGCGGAATGGGAGGAGCAGATCGCGAAGTTCCTCCATGCGCGAGGGCGTCCCCCGGGCGTGTCCTCGGAAGGCTCGGGCTCCGAAGGCTCCGGTTCCGAAAGCGCCACTTCCGAGGGCTTCGAGTACCCCGTCACCGCGGTGTTCGGCGGTCCTGCCGCGCGCCGCGCCGCCTACGAACGCCGGACGTTCTTCACCCTCTGCAACTACGAGCAGATTCTGGGAGACGGCGATGCCCTGGTCGCCACGTTGCAGCCCGACGTGGTCATTCTCGACGAAGCCCAGCGCATCAAGAACTGGCAGACCAAGACCGCGAACGCGGTCAAGAAGCTCCGCAGCCGGTACGCGTTCGTCCTGACCGGGACGCCGCTCGAAAACCGGATCGACGAGATCTATTCCATCGTGCAGTTCCTGGATCCGGAACTCCTCGGCCCCCTGTTCCGCTTCAACCGGGAGTTCTACCACCTGGACGAGAAGGGGCGTCCCATCGGCTACCGGAACCTGGAAGCGCTGGCGGATCGCGTCTCCTCGGTCATGCTGCGGCGGCGCAAGGAAGACGTGGAGAGCCAGCTCCCGGGCCGGGTGGACAAGACCTTCTTCGTGCCCATGACCGACGCGCAGACGAGCTTCTACGACGACTACGAGCGCCTGGTCGGGCGCTTGGCGTCCATTGCCAGGCGGCGGCCGTTGCGCAAGGAGGAATTCGAGCAGCTCCAGCGCTACCTCGCCTGCATGAGGATGGTGTGCGACACCCCTTACATTCTCGACGACAAGCCCTACGAATGCCCCAAGATGGACGAGCTCGAACGCCTGCTGCCCGACCTGCTGGACGATCCCGGATGCAAGATCATCGTCTTCTCCGAATGGGTGCGGATGCTCGCGCTGGTGCGCGGTTACGCGCTCGGAGCCGGTCTGGAATTCGCCTGGCATACGGGCAGCGTGCCGCAGCAGCGCCGCCGCGCGGAGATCCGCAGGTTCCGTGAAGACCCGGACTGCCGCCTGTTCCTCTCCTCCGAATCCGGCGGCGTGGGGCTCAACCTGCAAGCGGCGAACGTCGTCGTCAACCTGGACCAGCCCTGGAATCCGGCACGCCTGGAGCAGCGCATCGCCCGCGCCTGGCGCAAGCACCAGACCCGTCCGGTGACCGTCATCAACCTGGTGAGCCAGGACACCATCGAGCACCGCATGCTCGGCCTCCTGGACGCCAAGCGGGCGCTGGCGGACGGCGTCCTCGACCGGCGTGGCGACCTCGGGCGGATCCGTATGCCCGGCGGCCGGGCCGCGTTCCTGGAGCGGCTGAACGAGGTGCTCGACGCCAAACCGAAGGCGGTGGAGGGCGAAGCAACGACTGCGCCGTCGCCCGTCGAGAAGCTGCGCGACGACCTGACCGCCGAGCACGGCCCGGCGTTGCAGCGGATCCTCGTGCGCGAGGGCGAAGGCGAGGGCGGGGACGCCGCGCTGGTGGTGGTCTCCCTGCCCCCGGACCGCCTCGCCGAGACGCAACGCCGCCTCGACGATACGCCGGACCTGAAAGTGACGGTGATCGATCAGGCCACGCACGAGACGATGCTCCGCCTCGCGAATGTTGGGCTGATCTCCCTGTCGGCCGGCGGGACCGGCGGATCGGCGGGAGAGATGCGCGAGGTCTATCCCGGGCCGGACGCGCGGGAGGCCGAGTCCGAAGGCCGGGTCCGGCGCGCGAGGGCGTTGGCGGACCAGGCGAAGCACAAGCTCAAGGCGGCGGCGCTGCTCGAAGGCGGCGGCTTCCCGGAGGAAGCCCGCGCGCCGGCGGTGGAAGCCGCCCTCCTCGCCACCGGCGCAGTGGCGGCGCTGCGCGGAGAGCCGGAACCCGGCGACGCGGATTCCGCCGCCGCATTCCTGTTGCGAGAGGGGCTCGAGGAGGGCCGCGGCGATCTGCCGCGCGGCGCGGTGCGGGTCCTGTCCGGCGACGGGGGGGAGGAAGGCGTGGCCACCTCCGTGGGAAGCCTCCTGGATTGGGTTTCGGGGGCGCTCAGGGACGCTTCGGACAGGAGTGCATCGCACGGGGACGCCTCGGATGGTGGGACGCTCCCTGTCCGGTGACGGGCGGGCGCGTGTGCGCGCATCGGGGCTTCCCACCCGCCGCCGGCTTCGGTCGGTCCCGGTCCGGGCGCATGGGCCGGTCGCTCCGGAGGCTTCCCAAGTGCATCAACGGGCAGCAGGTGCGTTCCTCGTATGGCTGCCGCTCACGTCGGCGAACATCGGCGAACATCGGCGGGCCTTGGTGCAGACGGCGCCGGGTGAGCGGCGCGGCGCGCGCGGACCGCCGATCCGGCAAATTCCCGCCCGCCGCCGGCTTCAGCCGGGCTTGGCCCCGGCGTATCGGCTGGCGCGCGTGGATCGTCGATCCGGCAAACCGGGCCACCATCCTCTCGATCGACGGCCCGTCTCCTCTGGCAGGATTCACTTTTCCTGCAAATCGCGGACGAGCGCCCGCAGCCTGGCAACCTCCGCCTCCGCGGCTTCGCGGGCGGCGGCTTCCTGCACGAGACGGGCCTCCGATTCCTGCCGCGCGGCTTCCGACTCCCGCCGTGCGGCCATCTCTTCCCGGAGGGTGCGGAGATCTTCCCCGGTCGCCGGGTCGCGGAAACGCAGCCGGTCCCCTTCGACGCGCAAATCGAGTCCCAGGGCCTCGCTGTGCAGAACCTGCGTGCCGTCCCTCCACTGCGCCGGCAGGGGCCGATACCCTTTCCCCCACAGCCGCAACCCCTGAAGCCGCGGGGTGAAGTGCTCACCCGTCGGGTCGTCCAGCAGGGGTTCGCTCATGGGCAGGCCCTCCGGGATCGGAAGGAGAGATCATCGGAGGCGCGGGGACGGTAGCACGGGGGCATTCGCGCCCTCAAATCGAGCCGTGCCGGTAGTGGTTCGGTGGCGTCGCATGTGCTGCGCCGTGTTCCCGGAAGCAGGTTCCGGGAGGCGGTCCCTTGCCCGGTCGGCCAGTATCGTCGGTGTTTCGGATTCGTGGGGAATGCGGCCTCGGTCATCTTGACCCATCGAATCGAGGAGACGCCCGGGTCTGCCGGTCGGGGGCCGCGGCGATCGAGCGCGGCCCGACCGATCAATCGAGCCGCGGCCGCACCTCCTGGGCGAAGCGCTCCATCACGTCGAGCGCGACGTCCACCTTCTCCGGAACGAAGTCGATCGTGAGGTGCTCGGCTCCGATATCCATGTAGCGCTTGATGCCGTCCGCAATCTGCCGGGGCGTGCCCTGGGTCAGGAACTCCCCCGGTTCATCCTGGAAGGCCATCGGCAGCTTGACGCAGAGCTTGACCGAGCCCGGAGCGCGGCCGAACTTCTCGCACTGGACATCCAGCTCCTTGCGCATCTCGACGACCTTCTCCAGCGGCATCCGTACCGGGTGGAACGCTTCGGCGTACTGTGCCGCGCGGCGGCAGGCGGGCCGGCTCGCGCCAGCCACCCAGATCGGCGGATGCGGGCGCTGCACCGGTTTCGGTGCGAACGATGCGCCCTCGCAGGAGTAGAACCGGCCCTGGTAGGTGACAGGGTCGTCCGCCCAGAGCTTCTTCATGAGCTCGATGGCGTCGTCGGTGCGCGCGCCCCGGTTCCTGAAGTTCTGGCCGAGGACCTCGAACTCCTCTTCGAACCAGCCCACGCCGATGCCGAAGATGAATCGGCCGTTGGAAAGCTGGTCCACCTCCGCGACCTGCTTCGCGACCTCGAAGGGGTTGTGCATCGGGAGCACCACGACGCTCGTGCCCAGGGTGATGCGCCTGGTGTGCGCGGCGAGAAAGGAAAGGATCGTGAAGGGTTCCCAGTAGCATTCGCGCCAGTGCGGCGGATGCATCCGCCCAGGAATGAGGACGTATCCCGACTTCACCTGCGGCGGCAGCACCACGTGCGCGCTGAGCCACAACGAGTCCAGTTCGAGCGCCTCGGCGCGCTCGGCCATCTTGAGAAAGGTGTCCGGGGTGGCGTCCTCGCCACGCACGATCAGGGAGCAGCCGTATTTCATCGGGGTCCTCTTCGGGCGGAAACGGGGGGCGAATCAGGAAGGGCGGGGACTATAGCCCGGAACGCGCGCGCACTCACGAGGTGGCGCGCCGCCCGTGACCGGATCCGTCGGGTCAATCCGAGGGCTGCGACGTTCCCGGCCCGGGCGGCCTCCGGTCACCGGGTTGCCGCCGGCGAGAGGCGGGCCGTTCGGCCGGTTGCCGTCATGCATACCCATACCCGCGCCGGCATGGCCGCCGCCGCGCTGGAGGACGGCCTGCTCCAGGTGCACATGTACTCGACCGGGTTCCGCGGCTCCGGTAGCCGGCCGTTCGATCGATTCCGGCCGAAATCTGGCTGGTGACGTCACCGCGGCGTTCCCTTCAACTCGAAGGTCGTCTTCCGGGGCGTCACCCTCGAAAGGCATGTAATGGTGGCGTCACCGTGACGTGCACTTCGACTCGAAGTCGGCCATCCGGGCGGCCTCGGCCCGAACCCGGGCGTCACGCTCAGACGTGGATGCGCTCGACCCTCGGTCCGATGCCGGTGAGGATCTCGTAGGGGATCGTCCCCGCCTGCTCCGCGACCCGTTCGATGGGGGCGTTCGGGCCGAAGATCTCCACCCACGCGCCGACTCCGACCGCATCCTCGGGAACGCTGCTCAGATCGATGGTGACCATATCCATCGAGACGGTCCCGAACAGCGGCGCCCGGTACCCGGCGATCACGACCTCGAACCGCCGTCCGGGCCGGTAGAGCGCACGCGGGATGCCGTCGGCGTAGCCCGCGAGCACCACGCCGATCCTCCGCGCGGTGTCGCAGGTCGCCACGCCCCCGTAGCCGACGCTCTCGCCGGGCTCCACCGTCGCAATCTGTCCCAGCCGTGCTTCGAGCGTCGCGACCGGCCGCACCCGCGGCGTGATGTGCGCGTAATGGGGGTCGTGGCCGTACAGCGCAATTCCGGGCCGTACCAGATCGAAGTGGTAGTCCGATCCGAGAAACGTCCCCGCGGAATTCGCAAGACTGGCGCGCGCGGCCGGAAACGCGCCCCTCACCGCCCGGAATCGATCGAGCTGGCGGCGGTTGGCCGGCGCGCTCGGCTCGTCCGCGCAGGCGAGATGGCTCATCAACAGGGTCACGTCGAGACGGGACCGCCGGGAACGGTCGCCGAGCAGGGTGTCCAGCTCTTCGCGGCCGAGACCGAGCCGGTGGATCCCGGTCTCGACGTGGAGCGCCGCGCGTCCCGGCGTGCCATGCGCCGCCGCGCTCCCGATCCACCGATCGACGCCGTCCAGATCGAACAGGCACGGGATCAGGCGGTGCTCGTGCAGAAGGTGCGCCTCGCCGCCGGCGCGCGGCATGAGCACGAAGATCTCCACGTCGTCGAGCATCCGCCGGAGCTCGACCGCCTCGTGGCCGAAGGCGGTGAAGAAGGTCCGGCACCCCGCCTCGTACAAGGCGCGAGCGATACCCGAGACCCCGAGCCCGTAGCCGTCCGCCTTGACCACCCCGGCGACCTCGGCGGCCGTCGCCGAGCCGATGGCGCGGTAGTTCCCGGCCAGGGCAGCGAGATCGACGAGCACCCGGGCCGCGGTGCGGCCTTCGCCATGACGGGCGGGCGCATCCGAGTGCGGACGTTCCATACCCAGGCCATGTGTCCCACCGTTCACGGTTCGCAGTCTCCCAGCCCGGACCCGCCCTCATCCCCACATGTCTATCGTCCCCGCGAAGGCGGGAATCCATCGGCCGCGGGCGCGGATCGCTCCGTATCGGGCCGCGGGGTGGAGGTACTTGCCAAGGCCCGCCATGCCTCATCGGCTCGGGCGTCGCGTCGAACAACAAGCCCAACCGCAAGCCGGCGCATTAGAATACCCTTCCGGCACCGGCGCATCGCCGCCGCGCGTCCGCGTCCACCGTCCGGAGCCTGTCATGAGCCGTATCGTCTACGTCAACGGCCGGTTCGTCCCCGAACCCGAAGCGCGCGTGTCGGTCTTCGACCGCGGGTTCCTGTTCGCGGACGGCGTCTACGAGGTGTCGTCGGTGCTCGACCGCGGCCTCGTCGACAACGCGGCGCACCTCGCCCGGCTCGAACGCTCGCTCGGCGAGCTGGGGATGGCCTCGCCGGCCTCGCCGGAGGAGATCGTGCGCGCGCAGAAGGAGCTCATCGCGCGCAACGACCTCGACGAGGGCGTCGTCTACCTGCAGATCACACGCGGACCCGCCGACCGCGACTTCGCATATCCCGCCGAGCCCGAGCCGACGCTGGTGATGTTCACGCAGGAGAAGCCGCTCGTGGACAATCCGCTCGCGGCACACGGGATCGCGGTCGTCACCGTGCCCGATCTGCGCTGGAAGCGGCGCGACGTCAAGACCGTGGGGCTGCTCGCGGCGTCGATGGCGAAGCAGGCGGCGCTCGATGCCGGCGCCGGCGATGCGTGGATGGTCGAGGACGGCTTCGTGACCGAGGGCAGCTCGAACAATGCGTACATCGTCACCGGCGGCGGGGTGGTGGTGACGCGGCATCTCGGCAACGAGATCCTGCACGGCATCACCCGTGCCGCGGTGCTGCGGCTCTCGCGCGAGCATCGGATCGCGGTCGAAGAGCGGGCGTTCACCGTGGAGGAGGCGAAGAGCGCAACGGAAGCACTCATCACCAGCGCCTCGTCCTTCGTGATCCCGGTGGTGCGTATCGACGGGGAGACGATCGGGGACGGCCGACCGGGCGCGATCACGCGCCGGCTGCGTGAGATCTACATCGAATCGGCGCGGGCGAGCGTCGATCGATAGCCTTGCCGGCAATCCGGGGCTCGGGAAGCGTGACCGACGGCAGGGATTCGAAGGGGCGAAGCGTCCTGTGCCGGATCGCGCTCCGGCAGTCCTGCCCGCCCGCTTCGGATCCGGAGGAACAGCCGTCCCCCTCGGCACGGTCACGCGAACAGGGTACTGCGGCGCCGACGGCTCGGGCTTCCGGTGTTCGGGTCCATCGTCTCCGCCCGGGCCGGCCGCGGGGCGGTGGCGGCCCGGGGTGGAGGGTCGGTTCAGTCGGCCGCGTCCGACACCGGCCCGAACCGCGGCGCGGCCATCGCCCCGCGCCGGTGCAGGGCAACGACGAACTCGTGCTCGAAGGTATCCGCGACCGAGCCGATGACCCGCTCGTCCGCGGCCAGCGCATCCGACCACGCCTGCACCAGCGGGAATTCGTCCAGCAACCCGCAGCCGAGCCGGGTCTCGACGAAGGCGTAGCGCCGGAGGAACGGCGCGTAGGCGGCGTCGACCAGGCAGAGCCCGGCGCCGTTGAAGTACGGCCCGTCGTTGTCCCGCTCCCTGGCGAGCGCCTCTTCGAGCCTGGCAAGCCGGCCGCGCGCAATCCTCATGCCTTCGGCGAGCGCCGTCTCGTCCCGTGCGTAGTACACGCCGCCGAGGCTTGCCGAGAAGTCGGGGACGAAATCGGTCCAGGCCCGGTTTCGCGCGCGCTTGAACGGGTCTTCGGGATGCAGCCGCGGGGGAACCATCTCGTCGAGGAATTCCGCGATCGCGTTCGACTCGAACAAGGGCCGCCCGCCGACGGAGAGCACTGGCACCTTGCCGTGGGGAGAGATCTCGAGAAACCAGTCGGGCTTCTCGCGCAGGTCGATGCAGGTCACTTCGAACTCGACGTCCTTGGCACGCAACACGATCACGGCGCGCTGTACCCAGGGTCAGGTCACGGAGCTGATCAGATGGTATGTCTCGTTCATGGTGAGGGTCTCGGGCTTGAATGGTCGTCCGCGCACTGTGGCCGGCGGCGCGGGACATGATATTGCCGATCGACGGGGTCCGCGAGGCTGTTCGAGAGCCTCTGTCAGACCTCTGCTGCGGGAACGCCGGCTTCGGAACCCGATTCCATCTCGTCGTCGCGGCGTACCGCCTTCCGTGCCCATGCCTCCGCCATGCCTCGATCCGCCACATCCGTCAAGCTGTGCATGAGTCGCCCGGGCAAGTCCGCTCGCGCCTGCCCCGGCAACTTCAGCGCTTCCGCTTCGACTTGTTCGACTGTCATGGTCATTTCCAATCACCCGGCGAGATCCTGCCTTGAGAGAAATACCGCGCATCACCGCTCAGTGCATGAACTCCCTCTCGCTTCGATGGCATTCGATGGCATGTCCCTCGCCGAGGCGCCGGATCGGTGGGTCCTCCCGGTCGCAGGTGCCCTCGACCGCCAGCGGGCAGCGGTCGAAGAAGAAGCACCTCATCTATCCGCCGGAGAGCTCATCCGGATGACACCCGGCGAAGTCCGGCGGCAGCTCGACCAGAGTGCCGGGCCGGGTTGACTCCCGGCGTAACGGATCAAAGGCCGGTCCTGCCCGAATGAGACAAACGGCCGGCACACGATCAGATGAGCCGGCGCCCGTGCTCCCCGAAGGTAATCCAGTGGGCGATGCCTTTGTAAAGACCCTTACCAATGCCTCGCACCTCGGTAAGATCCTCGTCAGCACGAAACGGGCCATGTCTGTCCCGGTGCGCGACAATGGCTTGAGCCAATTTACTGCCGACGCGCGGCAAGCCTGCCAGATCATCGGCCGTAGCCGTGTTGACGTTGATGAGGATGGAGCTACCGTCGCTGTGCGGATGATCGTCGCCATGCTCTGAAACCATATTCGGAGAAACGTCCGTCTCACTGGACGAGACCGGTTCTTCGTCGATCGTACGGTTTGATCTTTCCTCATCGTGGAGCCACCCCAAGTTCTCAAGAGTCTGATATGCCTGCTCGATTTGTCTGCGATAGAATCTGCCTCCTCGCATACGACGAGTAATGTCGTCAACCGACGCCGACCGTTCGTTGTGAGCCACCCAATGAACGCTCGCCAGGAGCTCCACGCCTAAGGGCGTCTCGAACCCGTCCATCAAATCCCCCACTCTGGAGACACGCCCTTGGGTATCAGGACGATCCACCAAAAAACCCTCGGCATCCTCGACCGCTCCGGGTATCAATTCGAACAGGTTGCCGGATCCGTCCTTGACGTTGTGACGTCCTGAAATCCAATGTCCTTCCATCTTGCGCAAGACCCGGCGGAGATCTCCCGCATAAAGACCTCCGTTCCCTTCCGAGTAATCGAGCTGCAAAGGTTCGCCGGCAATCTGCAGGAAGTACATCAGCTCGTGCACCTTCGCTTCCGGCAGCGTCCCGGCCTTTCCCGACTGCCCGGACAGGTAGCGATCCACCAGCATCACCAGCGCCGCGCGGCCCGGGGTCATTTCCGGTGCTTCGATCGAGCGATTCATGGTCCTGGTGTCCGGCGTTCCCTCCGGCTCGAAAACCACAATCTGCACGTCGTCGGACAGTTCCCCGAGCTTCCGCTCGATCAGGGAGCGTACATCCGCCCACTCCAGTCCTCCATGGCCGCAGCCCAGCGCCGGCATTGCAATGGAACGAATCTCTCGGCTCCGAATCTGGTCGGCCAGTGCGGTCAAGCCGAGCTCTACATCGCACAGCCGGCTTCTGGCCCGCCAGTGGCGCTTGGTCGGGAAGTTGATGATGTACTTGGGGTTGTCATCAAGTCGCTCGGTGACGAACAACTGCCCCGGCCGGACTTCCTTGCGCTCGCAGGCTCTCGAGTATTCCTTGAAGTTCGCCGGAAACGCTTTTTTGAACTGCAACGCGATGCCCTTTCCCATGACGCCCACACAATTCACGGTGTTCACCAGAGCCTCGGCATCGGCACGGAGCAAGTTTCCGGTTCTATAGTCGATGTTCATGGGCGCCTCCGGGTCAGTAGTACCAGTGCCGCTTGATCACGACACGGGGTTCGTGGCCGGAATCTTCGATTATCTGAAGCACGCGCTTTCGGATGCGATCGGAAATAACACCGATCCTTGATACCAGACGCCACGGGACGAAGCCGTGTACGAGAAACTCCGCTTGCTTTTCTTTCATGACTTCCCGCCAGTGACGTGCCTTCACTGCATTCCAATCGATCCGGTCAAGCCGATCGAGGTCGTCATGGAACTGCACTCCGGCGGCGGCAGCGTTTCCAGTGGAAAAAGCCCAGCGCCGACCCTCACGATTGGCCCAATCCACTACCTCGCGCAAATCCGCTTCAAGGTGAACGATGGGTGCCTGGCCGCCACCATAAGCAAGCTCCGATGCGCTATCGGGATCAGTCTTCTTCCGATGAATGGAGTACAGCATCGGAGAGCGAGGGCAGAAGTAGAACGGAACGTAATCTCCTACGCTGGTATCCGGGTGGCAGGACACGCGCCACCGGAGCCGGCGTTCCTTGATGTTGGCCATTCCGATGGTCGTGCCGGCCTTCGGACGGTGGATCATTCTTGCGTCGCAATGCAGGCCGCCATCGTTCATGATCGCCGTCAGTCGGTCGCCGTGGACGATGTGAAAGATCCTGGGGTGTGCCGGCGTCATCACGACCACTTTCCGCATCGCGTCGTCCGATGCCCATTATCGCCGAATTTCCGGTGTTGTCCCGGTATGCCCACGTAACGTCAGCTACTGGAACACAAGCTGGTGGTGGAATGGAGCGGACCAGGCGGAACGCGCGACGTGCGCCATACCTTTGCGGTGGGGGATGCCCTGCCCGGCGTCGAGACGACCGCGGTGTTGCCCGCGCAGAGGACCGTTCCCGAGATCCTGTGCCGTATGGCACACGTGCCGCAGGCACGCACTCGCCATCCGCTCAGTGCATGAACTCCCTCTCGCTTCGATGGCATTCGATGGCATGTCCCTCGCCGAGGCGCCGGATCGGTGGGTCCTCCCGGTCGCAGGTGCCCTCGACCGCCAGTGGGCAGCGGTCGAAGAAGGGGCAGCCGATCTCGGTCAGCTTGACCACCCGATCGATGCCCGCCTTGGCCTCCTGGGTCTCCATCGCCTCTTCCAGCCAGCCGATGCGCAGCTCCGGAACCGAGGAGATCAGCAGCCGGGTGTAAGGATGGTAGGGGGGCGAGAGCACCCGATCCGTCGGCCCCTGCTCGACCACCCTCCCGGCGTAGAGCACCACGATCTCGTCGGCGAACGAGGCGATGGTGGAGAGATCGTGGCTGATGAAGACGAAGGACACGCCGGTCTGCTTGCGCAGCCGCTTGAGCAACTCGATCACGTTCGCGCCGACGATGGTGTCCAGCGCCGAGATGACCTCGTCGCAGAGCAGCACCTCGGGGGAGGCCGCGAGCGCACGTGCAAGATTCACGCGCTGCTTCTGCCCCCCGGAGAGCTCCTCCGGGTAGCGCCCGGCGAACTCCGGCGGCAGCTCGACCATGTGGAGCAGCTCGCCGATGCGCTTGCGCTTCTCTGCGCCCTTCAGTCCGAGATAGAACTCGATCGGGCGGCCGAGAATGTGGTCGATCCGCTGGCGCGGATTGAGCGCGGTATCCGCCATCTGGAAGACGAACTGCACCTTCTGCAGCTCGCCGCGGTCACGCTGGTGGAGGCTGGGTTGCAGCCTGTCGCCGTCCAGCAGGACCTCCCCTTCGCTCGCGGGCAACAGGCCGGACATGACCCGCGCCAGCGTGGACTTGCCGCAGCCGGATTCGCCGATCACCCCCACCGTGTGGCCCCGCTGGACGGCGACGTTGATGTCGCGGAGCACCTTCAGCGACGGGGCGCCGTTCCTGCCCTTCCCGTACCCCGCGGTGACGCTGCGCACTTCCAGGGCCGGGGCGTCGCGCTCGTGCGCGTCCGACGATTCGTCGCCCTGGCCCGCCGCCGGCGGCGGGCGCACGGCGGCCATCAGCCGCCGCGTGTAGTCGTGGGAGGGCCGGTTGATGACCTTGTCGGCCGTCCCGTGTTCCTGGACGTCTCCCGCGTACAGCACGACGATGTGATCGGCGATCTGCGCGACCACGGAGAGATCGTGGGTCACGTAGATCGCGGCCGACCCCTCCTGCCGGATCACCGACTTGAACGCCTTGAGGACCTCGATCTGGGTGGTGACGTCCAGAGCGGTGGTCGGCTCGTCCAGGATCAGCAGGTCCGGCTTGCCGCACAGGGCCATGGCCGCCATCAGCCGCTGCAACTGGCCCCCTGAGACCTGGTGCGGATAGCGCTTGCCGAGGCGGTCCGGGTCCGGCAGCTCCAGGGCCCGGTAGAGCTCCTCGGCCCGAAGGTCGGCCTGCTCACGGCTCAGTTGCCCGTGGAGGACGGGGGATTCCGTCACCTGCTCCCCGATCGTCAACGCAGGGTTGAAGGTGGCGGCGGCGCTCTGCGCCAGGTACGCGACGCGCCGGCCGCGCAACGCGCGCTGTTCGTTCGGCGGCATGGAGATGACGTCGCGTCCGTCCAGCCGGACCTCGCCACCGGTGAACTCCAGACCCGGCTTGGCGTACCCCAGCGCGGACAGGGCGATGGTGGTCTTCCCCGATCCCGACTCGCCGATCAGCGCCACCACCTCCCCGCGCTTCACGCTGAAGCTCACGCCCTTGACGATGGGGGTCAGGCCGTCATCGTCTCCGCGGGCATCGATCTTCAGGCGGTCGATTTCAAGGAGGGCGGGCATCAGATCATCCTCCTGGCCAGCTTGCCGCCGGCGTGGGCGGAGACATCGTCGACGATCAGGTTGATGGCGATGGTCAGGGTGGCGATCGCCAGCGCCGGCACCAGCGGCGCGATGGAGCCGTAGGGCAATCCCGACAGGTTCTCCCTGACCATGCTGCCCCAGTCCGACTGCGGCGGCTGCACCCCGAGCCCGAGAAAGCTCAGGCTGGAAATGAACAGGATGACGTAGACGAAGCGCAGGCCGAAGTCGGTGGCCATCGGCATGGCCACGTTGGGCAGGATCTCGCGGGTGATGATCCACCACAGGCCCTCGCCCCGCACCCGGGCGGCCTCGACGAAATCGCTGACCATCACGTCCAGTCCCAGCGCCCGGGCGATCCGGAACACGCTGGTCGCGTAGATCAGCCCGGTGAGCATGATGAGGATGGGGATGGTGCTGCCGATGGCGGCGATCACCACGAGCCCGAGCATGATGGTCGGCATCGACAGGAAGGCGTCGTTGATCCGGCTGAGCACCGTATCCAGGGTGGCGCCCCCGACCGCCGCCGCAATGCCCAGCGTGACCCCCACGAGGTAGGCCAGCAGGGTCGAGGCCAGCGAGATGCCGATGGTGGTGCGCGCACCGAACAGGGTCCGCGAGAGCGTATCCCGCCCGAGGTAGTCGCTGCCCAGGTAGACCACCCTGCTCGGGGGCTGG
Source organism: uncultured Gammaproteobacteria bacterium (assembly GCA_958295465.1). Classification (GTDB taxonomy): domain Bacteria; phylum Pseudomonadota; class Gammaproteobacteria; order HK1; family HK1; genus HK1. Next base: position 1,793,994 of record OY282353.1, on the reverse strand, counting down.
TAATCCGTATCCGGGTACGGGTTGTCGCTGCCCGGCACGACGAAGAGCGCCTCGTCGAGGATGTCCGCCTCGTGGTAGGGGGCGATGGTCGGACCGGCGACCACGATGGCCGCCCAGAACACCACCACGCACACCCCGAGCTTCCCGGTCCAGGAGAGCTGCAGCCGGCGCCGGGGCGGGGCGTCGGGCAGCTCCTCGAACTGCGCCGCCGCGCCGGTCTTTCCGGTCGTTTCCGTCATGTGCGGTGCCTCCGTTGCGCGGCCTCTACTTCGGATGCCGCAGCCTGGGGTTCGACAGGATCGAGGCCATGTCCGCGATGAAGATCAGGACGATGTAGGTCGCGCAGAAGATCATGGCGCAGGCTTGCACCAGCGGCAGGTCCCGGGTCTGCACGGCGTCGATCATCAGCTTGGCGAGCCCCGGGTAGGCGAAGATCGTCTCGACGATGACCACGCCGCTCACCAGGTACGCCAGGTTCAGGGCGACCACGTTGACGATCGGTCCGATCGCGTTGAACAGCGCATGGCGCAGGATGATCCGCTGCCGCGGCACGCCCTTGAGGATCGCCATCTCGATGTAGGGCGAGCTCATGACGTTGAGCACCGTGGCCCGGGTCATCCGCATGATCTGCGAGGACGCCACGATGACCAGGGTCAGGGTGGGCATGGCCAGCGCCTTGACGAGCTGCCAGCCGGTCTCGTTCCCGCTCATGTAGGCGGTCGCGGGCAGCCAGCCCAGGTACACCGCCACCACCAGCACCAGGAACGTGGCGACGAGGAACTCGGGCACCGAGATCAGGCCGAGCGTGGTGAAGGTGACGATTCGATCGAGCCGCGTACCGGGGTACATCGCGGCGAGCAGGCCCAGGGCCATGGAGAGGGGTACCGCGACCGCCGCCACCACTCCGGCCAGCCGGATGGTGTTCCACATGCGGGGAACGAGCATCTCGGAGATGGGGGTGCCGATGGTGCCGAAGCCGCTGCCGGCCTTGGAGACGCCGAGGTCCCCGGTCATCAGGTTCCCGAGCCAGAAGAAGTAGCGCACGTGCGCCGGCTGGTCCAGGCCGAGCTTGGCGCGCAGGGCGGCCAGGGACTCGGGGGTCGCCATCTGGCCGAGGATGATGTTGGCGACGTCGCCCGGCAGCACGCTGGTGCCGATGAAGATGAGGACCGACACCACCAGCAGGGTGGCGATGCCGACGGCGATCCGGCGCAGCATGGCGTGTAGCAGCATCGCAGGAGATCGATCCGGGTTGGTGTCTGCGGTGGCTCAGGCCCGAACCACCGGGCTGCCGCGGGCGGTCACCCGGCCGCGGCGGAACGGGGGCGCCTTGCAGACTTCAGGGGAGAAAGGCTCGCACGGTCGAAACCGTGCGAGCTTCTCCATACCGGACGGCGGTGCGATCCGGGCTCAGGCTTCCCGCCAGGCGGACTCGACCCACTGGTAGGCGCCCAACGAGCCCAGCGGGATGTTGGGGATCCCGTGGATCTTGTCACTCACCCCGTCGAGGACGTTCACATGGTAGGGGATCACCATGCCGCTCCCGTTGTGCACCAGCGTCTGCATCTCGCACAGCATCTCGTGGCGCTTGGCGGGATCGGTCTCGGCGAGCTGGAGCTTCAGCAGCTCCCCGAAGCGCTCGTTGTTCCAGAAGGTGTCGTTCCACGCGGCCCCCGGCGCGAACTGGATCGACAGCATCGCGTTCGCGGTGGGACGCATGTTCCACGACACGACGTTCAGCGGCTCCTTCATCCACACCGCGCCCCAGTACCCGTCCGTCGGCACCTTCTTGATCCTGAGATCGAAGCCGATCTTCTTCAGGTTGGCCTGCATCAGGAGACAGGTCTCCTCGATGCCGGTCCGCACCGGCGCCACGAAGAGCTCCGCGGACGTATAGCCGGACTTGTCGAGGTGGAACTTGGCCTTGTCCGGGTCGTACTCGCGCTGTGGCAGCTCGTGGCAGTGGTCCGCGCCGTAGGCGACCGAGATCGGGTGGTCGTTGCCTACCGTGCCATGCCCCTTGAGGATGGAGCGCACGATGCGTTCGCGGTCCTGGATGAACTGCATCCCCTTCACGAAGTCGTCGCTGCTGCCCGGCTCCGTGTTCTTGAGGCAGCAGATGCCGCCGTAGAGGCCCGACGGCGCCGAGATGATGCGGACGCCCTCGGTCTGCTCGATCAGGCGGATGCCCTTCGCGTCGATGTCGTTGATGAGGTCCATGTCACCGGCGATGAGCGCATTGACGCGCGCGAGGGGGTCGGTGATGCCGGTGAGCTCCAGCGCATCGAAGTTGGCGCCGTCCCGCCAGTAGTTCGGGTTGCGCACGTGGGTGGAGCGCACGCCGGGCTCGAACGATTCGAGCAGGAAGGGGCCGGTGCCGTTCCCTTTCCTGAAGTCCTCGGTGTCCTTCTTGACGATCTTGGCCTGCTTCTCGCCGAGCTTGGCCGGGAGGTCGGAGTCCGGCGAGTTCAGGATCGCCTTCACGGTATGGCTGTCGACCTTCTTCCATTCCTTCACCGTGCCGAAGAACGCCTTGATCACGGAGGCGGAATCCTCGCCGAGATGGCGGTTCATGCTCCAGACCACGTCGTCCGCGGTCAGGGGGGAGCCGTCATGGAACTCCACGCCCTTGCGGATCTTGAAGGTGAACTCGGTGGCGTCGCTGTTGGGCGACCACTCCTCCGCCAGCTCGGGGTGCAGGGTCAGGTTGTCGCCGAACTGGATCAGGCCGTTGTAGGTGGCGATGCCGCGGGTGTAGTCGATGCCCGAGGTGAAGACGATCGGGTCCATCTGGTCGTCCGGCCCGTGCAGGTTGTTCGCGTATTTCGCCAGCCCGCCCTTCTTCGGGGTCGCGGCAAGCGCCCCGGCCGAGGTCAGGAGACCTCCGGCGGCGGTGGCGGAGAGGCCCAGGGCGCCCATCGCCGTGAGGAACTCCCGGCGGTTCACCTGGCCGTCCCGGTACATCTGCTGGAATTTCCTGACGTCTTTCATGTCGTGTCCTCCTGGGAGCTTTGTTTAGTTATATCAACGGGATACGTCCTTTCAGGCCGTGGGTGCGCACTTCGGCCCGCCGATGGTCCTGCCGATCATGCGGGAAAGGCTCGGGCAATACGCGCCGCCGGCCGCCGGTATCCCGCGATGTCCCTGCTGCTCCGGCCGTCATGCCGGACCGGCCGTGACCCCGGTATCGTTCGGCAGGCCGCCTGCGGCAACGGCCAAGCCATGCTAAACACACGGTAAAGCCATGCTAAACACATCCGAAGATCGGGGTCAATCGCGCCGACTGGAGTCGACCCGATTTCGTGGACACCTGGATACCCGTCAGCACCCGCTTGTCGCCGCCGGAGTCGCGGATCTCGACGCTTACGAAAGATGTGCGCGTCCGCATCGTCCGCATAGCGGTAGTTGAGCTCGGCGATCGAGCGCGTCCCGATCAGCTCGCAGAACCGCAGCAGGCTCCCGGCGCTCGGCGGGCATCGGCGGAGCCGGCAATGACAGCGGCGGCTGCCGTGTCCACTCCAACATGCCGGTAACCGTCGCCGCCCCGTTCCCCGCGGCTTCGGAACGCTCCGGTCATGTACACGTCCATGCCCTGCCGGTGATCCCCGGGCTACGGACAAATGTCCGGAAATGTCTCATTGACCACGGAAACCGAAGCGATATACGTTGACAATCATCATCCAATGTCACTGTCCATGGGAAGAAAAGAGTGACGGAAATCTCCGAACGCCTCAAAACCATCCGGGAATGCCGGCATCTGAGCCGCGCGCAGCTCGCGCGAGCATGCGGGCGCAACCGGATCACGGAGCGGCAGATCGCCCGGATCGAGTCGGGGGAGATCGGGACCCCGCGACAGAATACGGTGAAAGTGCTGGCCGACGGCCTGCGGGTCGACGTCGGGGAGCTCACCGGTGACCGCCCGTTTCCCGAATACGTCCGCTCCGGGTCCAGGCCCATGGAGGTCGGCGACACCTTCCCCGTCGGCGGCAAGTTCCGCCCGGAGCTGCGGCTCGCCTTCGACCTGATCCGCCACCGCTACGGTTGGGAGGAGCAGCGCGTCATCGCACTGGCGCCGCTCCTGTTCGTGCTGCTGGTCGAGCGGTGCATCGGATGGCAGAAGCGCAGGCTCGCGGATCTGAACGAGCAACTGGAGCGCTTCGACAGGCAGATCTCCAGCCGCTTCAAGGCCATCGTCAACCAGGACGACGCCCTGAAGGACATCCCCACCGGACAGGACGAGCCCCTCCCCGAGCATTTCCACCGCACGTTCGGGGAATACCTGCGCGCGCTGGCGGCGGAGCTCCCCGCCGGCACCGCCGAGCCGATGGTCACGGAGCTGTGGAGCGGCCCCCAGGGGCGCATCTGCGAAGCGTACCTCGACCACCTCACGGGCGGCTCGCATCTCGCCCGATGGGCTCTGGAATACGGCGACGTGCGCCTGGACGACATCCCGGAGGAGCTTCGCTCCGATGAAGCGAAGGGCGAGCGCGCCAAATGGCTCGAAAGCCGCCTGAGCGACGGAGCGAAGGCCATGCTGCGGGAAAGGAGCGCCCGCGGCCTCCCGGTCGGGCCACGCTCGATCGGGAACTGGAAGGCGGGCGAACCCGGACGGGGAAGAGAAGACGAGCCGGTCGAGTCGTGAAGCTCCATGCGTATGCATGACGCAGGCGCCCGGAACGTCCGGGGCGTCGAGACCTCGGTACGGAGCGGCATGGCGGCGGAGAACTCCGCCGGCCGTTGGAACGCCGGACCTATGTTTTCCTCCGGGCGCGTCTTTGCATGGACACAAGATGCAAATGTCTGAAAGTGTCCGTTGACCACCGCGGACGGACGTTCATATCGTTGCTTCCCGATACTGCCCGTTGAAGGACGATCCGAACGGAATACGAGAGGAAGGTTGAAAGATGGCATACCGTCAAGACCCTGACCTGGAATTCCTGGGCAACGTTTCGAGCGTCGATCTCGATGCGCTCGTCCGGATCCTGACCGAGGACGAGGATGGAGACGAGCGTCTGACCGAGGAGCTGACCCCGCACGACAGATACAAGGAGTCCAGCCCGGACCATCATGCGTATTGGGATCTGATAGCGGCCGAAATCCAGTGCTTCGGCGCCAATACGCTGGCGACGCTTTTCAGGGGCGGCGAAGGCGTGTTGTACAGGGAAGTGCTGACCGACGTCTGTGACAAGATGAAGGTGAATTACAACAGCGGCTCAAGCGTCGAGACCATCGAGCTCCACCTTCTGATGAAGGTCCTGACCGATTCGATGAAGGAGATGAGTCCCGAAGAGCTGGAGGCGGTCTGTGACGACCTCGGTCTCAGCCCGAGGCGCTACACGCCCGAAGCGATCACCGTCGCACTGCAAACGGCGATCAGGTTCGGGGGGATCCTTCCCTACAAGATCGCCCTCATCGTGGCGAACGCCGTCGCGAAGGCTTTGATCGGCCGTGGCCTGTCCCTTGCGGCGAATGCGGCGTTGACACGCCTGATGTCCGCCTTCGCCGGACCGATCGGCTGGACCCTGTCCGCCGCCTGGCTGCTGATGGACATTGCCGGTCCGGCATACCGCATCACCGTCCCGGCCGTAATCATGGTTGCCTATCTTCGTGCTGAGAGCGCGAAACGGGAAATGGAAGAGAAGAAGCGGAAGAAGAAGAAAAAGAAGCGGCTGAAGAAACGCATGAAGAAGTTGAAGAAGGGGAAAGGGCTCGACGAAGGGAAGGACCACTCTTCCGGTGAAGAGCCGGAAGGGTAGATCCGATTGTTGCATACATCGAAGACCCGTCATTCCCGCGGGCTCAGGCCATCATCCCCCCGTTTCCGCGCCGTCCGTCATTCCCGCGAAAGCGGGAATCCAGAGACTTTCATGAGTGAAGAGTGAGGACGCCCGCTGTTCCGTTTTTCACTCCGTACCGGGAAAAGAATCCTGCACATGCCAAAAGCCGTTCGACCGATGAAACACACCCACCAATGGAGGATTGAGACATGCCGTTCCCCGTAATCCCCGTCGTTGTCGCCAGCGGCATCACCGCCCTCGTCACGTATGTGGGCGTCAGGATGGCGATGGACGAGAAGTGCGAGTATCCCCATGACGACACCAAGGACCTCGACGAGATCGCCCGCGAGGGCGAGGACACAAGGGAGATGTTCTACAAGGCGCGGCGGCTCCTCGAAGTGCGCCGCGAAAAGACGCAAGGCAAGCTGGAATCGCTGGGCCGGCAGAAGGCGGGAACGTTCGAAAGCGCGCTGATCCCTTTCGAGGAGACGTTCTCGCGGATCGGGAACGTCGATTTCAGCGATACGGACCTCCCGCCGTTCCCGGCGGAGGTGGTCCGGGGGATCGCCCCGGAGTCGGCAAAGATCCGCGAGGTCACGGCGCGCATGACGGCAGTCGTGGCGGGTGGCGTGGATACGCTCGCCCCCAACGCACTCGCCGCCCTTGCCGCTTGCGGCAGCGCCGGCGTATGCGCCCCCGCATCTGCCGGCCCGACCGCTTCTGCGCCTTCCGATGCAGATGCAGATGCACCCGCATCTGCCAGCTCGACCGGCGCCGCGCCTTCCGGCTTGGCGGCCGGCAACGCCACGCTGGCTTGGCTCCGCGGCGGCGCCTTGCCGTCAGGGGACGGGGGCGCGATCATCCTCGGCCGCGTGGCAGCCGCGCCGGTCTTGCTCGTGAACGGAACCATGCTGTCTTCGCACGCCGACGAGGCGGCGATGGAACAGGCCGTGTCGAACCTGCTCGATGCGGAGGAGGCCGCCCGCACAGTCGGCCGCAGGGCGGTCGATGTGCAGAAAGTCCTGAAACGGCTGACGGAAGGCGGTCTGACCGGCGACCTCACGGCCCTGCGGGACCTCGTCTCGGCCAACGACGACTACCGCACCTACGGCCGCCCGGAGAAGGCGCTGGTCGGCCGTGCCGCCTCTCTGGCGAAGGCAGCCAGGGACGTGGCCGAGGCCCCGCTCCTGGGCAAGGACGGCGGGATCACGGACACCATCCGGCAGGCGCTCAAGAAGGCGAAGAAGGTCCTCAAGGCGCTCGACGCGGCGTGACGCCATAACGCCCTGCCGTCCGCGTGGAAGGGGAATGGTCGTGGCCGGCTGCCGGCGCACCGCCGGTGCCGGCCGTCCATCCCCGGCGCTGGCGACCTGCCGCGCATGTCTGCGTTCATTCCCGACGCCGGGTATTGACTTGATCATCGTTCGTGTGTATTCATTCCATTGGACGTTCGAGAAGCCACTGCCATGTACGTTTCTCCCCCCAAGGACGCGGGACCAAGTAATCGGATCTTCCCCTGTACTGCCTGCGGCGCGTGTTGCCGCAATTTGAGCCATTCCCCGCTCTACGCCAGCCTCGACAGGGGTGACGGCATCTGTCGTCATTTTGACACTGGTACCAATCTGTGCCGCATCTACGAGATCCGGCCGAAAATCTGCCGCGTGACTGAAATGTTCGAAGCGTTCGAAGACCGCCTCACTTGGGAGGAATACGTGGATCTGAATTGGCAATCCTGCCGCGAGCTTCGCGCGCGAACCCACACATCAGAATCCGGGGTCAACCGGAAGGAGTGACACATGTTCGTCCAGTACCTGAATGAGCGGCAACAGAGCGTCCTGCTGCACTACGCTTACGAAATGATGCGCGCCGACAGCTCGGCCGATGCCAGGGAGATGAATCAACTGGACGTACTCCGCGCCCAGACGCAACCCGGCGTTCGAGCGGAAGACGTGGCCATCGAGGAGCTCCCCGAGTTGTTCGACGATCGCATGAGCCGCATCGTCCTGATGCTCGAGGTGATCGGTATGGGTTACGCGGACGAAAAATTCGATCCGCAGGAGTCCGAATTGATCGACAAGATGGCCGATGCTCTCACTATCGACGAGGATGAGGTGCTGAACATCGTATCGTGGGTCAAACGCCAGCTTCTTCTGGTCAAGGAAGCGCATCGGCTGATGGAGGGTTGAGACATGCCACTTCCTCTTATTCTCATAGGTGCCGCAGTAGGCGCTGGCCTTTGGGGCGTCAAGAAGGGCTTCGACGCGAAAAGCGATTTCGATGCCGCCGGAAGCATCAACGAAGCTGCGCGGGAGATATTCGACGCCGCGAAACGATCCCTTGAGTGCCGCAAGGAAAAATTACAGAGCGACCTGGAATCTCTTGGTCGGCAGAAAGTGCAGTTGTATGACGAGGCGCTGATCCCTTGCGTGGAAACGGTCAAGCAGATCAAGAACGTTGACTTCGAAGAACTGAAAGATCGGTTTGACTCACCGGAACTTCACGACGGGGGGATACTGGAAATCAGCGAAGCCGCAACACGCATGGAGGAAGTCATTGGCGGTACCGCGGGCACTCTCGGTTCTGGCGCACTTGCCGGATTAGCCGTCTACGGTAGTGTCGGCGTACTCGGAACTGCCTCTACCGGGACGGCAATCGCCAGGCTGTCCGGTGCCGCGGCGACCAACGCCACGCTGGCTTGGCTAGGCGGTGGATCTCTGGCTGCCGGGGGGTTGGGTATGGCTGGCGGCGCGGTCGTGCTCGGAGGCATCGTAGCCGCGCCGGTTCTTCTGGTGGGCGGCCTCATGATGGCGTCCAAAGCCGAAGAAGCGAAGGAAAACGCTCGATCAAACCGATGCAAGGCGGAGGCAGCCGCGGAGGCTATGGAAACTGCCGGAGTCGCTGCCCTCGCCATAGGCCGCAAGGCTAACGAGATCCGGAAGGTGTTGAGGCGGCTTCAGGAGGACTATCTGGACAGCGATCTCAGTGATCTGCAAGATCTCGTCTCGACCAATGCGGATTATCTTACCTACAACCACTCACAGAAGAAGTTGGTTGGCCGCACTTGGTCCTTGGCGGTAACGACCAAGAATCTGGCTGAAGCCCCACTCTGGGAGGAGGATGGTTCGATCACGAAGGCTATCCAAGAGACGCTCCGGCGGTCCAGGAAGCTTCTCCAAACACTTGATAAGACGTGACGGTACCGACAACGACTTAAGGAGTCAAACCATGAGCGCTACAAGTGTTTCCGTGACGGATGATGTAGTCCGTGAGATCGGCGAACAGGTTTCCTTGGCATTAAGAAGGCATTTCCCGAAACTGGGAGGAACTCCGCTTGACTTCACGAACGGAATTCTCCTCTATCAGGCACATCTCGGCATGTCGGTATCGTCGTCTGAAATACGCCTTCAAGATGCTTCCGAAAGAGCACCGAATGAGGTTGGTGTCTATGTAATCAAGCACAAAGGGAAGGTCGTGTATGTGGGGCGCGCGATCGAAGATCGGCTCAGCCAGTCCACAAAAGGTCTGCGTAAACGATTGGGAGAACATGCACGTGGAGCCAAGACTAGTAGCCAAGGATTAGATAAATACAGAAATGACAAAGATACAACGGCGGAATTTTATCGCACAGGTTCTGGCGCTGCGGCAAAAAACCTTGAGGCCGAGTTGATCGATAAGTACGATCCTCCAGAGAATAAGCGCAAGGAAAAGGCCGATCCATCAGGCGTTGTCAAAGACGCATCAAAGCGCATCACCGGCAATATTATCGGCGGTATCGCCTCCGACGTGGCCGTGTTCGCATGCGGAGGCGCGGCGTGGGAGATCCGCGATGCGTACCGAAATCCCGACACCATGCCGTTGCTGGATCGTTGCAAACGACTCATATCTGAGATCTGGGAGCGAATCAAGTTTTCACTGAAAGACCGGTCATTGCGTGAGATTGGGTCCGAGATCTTCACCGGCGTGGTTTCCGCATTGGCAGCGCCGCTCAAAATGGCGACTGCTGCCATCGGGAAAATTATCTCTGTGCTCCGCCGGCTGTGGATGGAATTCGTTGATGGAAAGATCAAGTCTCTGGCTGATCTGATCGCAGCCTGTCTCAAGGCCCTTGTCGTAGTCGCCAGTGCAGCGGTCGCGTTGCTGCTGGAGGGAGAGCTTCGCCCGTTGATGACCCCCATCCCCGGAGGCAATGTGCTTGCCGCGATCATCGCTGCCGTTGTCGCGGGCGTAATGATCGCGATCAGCAACCGCTGTATCGACGGCATAGTCCGAGCACTCTTCGGTATGCTCAGCGCCGGGACCAGAGCGCGGCTACGTCGCCAGGAAATCCAACGGGTTTGCGAGGAGGCTATCCCTCAACTGATCGAAGATCGTGAGCGGCTGCAAGCTCTTGTCGACAGCCACTTCGCCGAGCGGGAGGCGCTGCTCGACGCCACATTCGAGGATATGCAGTCTGCCCGCAAGAATCAGGATTTCGACGGTTTCCTCAAGAGCCTGATCACGCTCAACGAAGCCTATGGCAAGATATTGCCGTGGGCAAGCTTCGACGAATTCGACGAATTCATGCTTGATGACTCACAGACGTTGAAGCTCTGATTGGGGCCGCCTTCTGGCATGAAAATTGTTCCGCCGGTGGGGTCGTAGAGTAAAGACTGTCGTCGGAAGATCGCCACGATGAGAACGACAAACAGCAGACAAAAACAACGACCCACTTCGTAATCAACCTCCTCATCACCGCCTTGGTCGTGGCCGTGTCGTTTCTCTTGCACGTACTGTTTTCAAAGGCCATCACCGATCTCACAGTAGAGATCCTGGCCGCTGTCCTCGGTGTCGTGCTGGTAGTCTCTTCAGTCGGCGGCACTATTCATTTTCAACATCAAACTGAGAAGGAACGCCAGTTTCACATCGATGTTTTTCGAACCAAGCTGAAACTGTACCAGGAGCTCCTGGATTGCATTGTGGAGTCGGACGACGATCACGTAATCACTCCGTGTGAGGTCGAAAAAATCCGAAACATGACGAGAGTAGTGGCACTGGTGGGCAGCAGGCAATTGCTCCGAACTCTCGCGTCGTTCATAGAACGAATAACGGAGGAAAGGCAACTCAATCCGAAGAATGACCAGGAAGACGAAGCCGGCACGTTCCGGGCCGTCATCCAGTAGATGCGTGAAGATCTCGACGTTGTGGAGGGTAACGTAGAGAATGAGGTTCGACGTCCGGGCATCGAAAAACACATCGGTTGACCGCGCATCATTTCCCGCAGACGCTACTCCGAAAATCGCCAGATTGCGCGTCTCCTTGCTGAACTGAAGTTGCCCCGTTTCAGTGGACAGTTAAGGGGCTAGGCTTCATGAAGCTTCTCGGTAGTTCCCTCTCGAACGCCTCATCAAGATTGTTGATCGAGATCCTGGTAGCGACGATGCGAGTTATATACCCATCGATCCACCCGTTCTGCATCGTAAGACGCAACTGGCTGTTCGCCGATACCGTGGCCGGCACCCAGCTCTATTCGCTGATTGAAACCGCCAAGGCCAACGCACTCGAACCCTACACCTACTTGCGCCACGTGTTCACCGAACTGCCCAAGGCGCAATCACTCGACGAGGTCGAAGCCTTGCTGCCGACCGGCTCGACCCCGCTTCCCTCACTCGATACTCACCCCAAGGCACCCGGCACCCTCATCAATCCGCGTCAATAGCGCCGCTCCCGGAGCGCTTACGGTGTTCCCACGACCCGGTGGTGACGGGCGGCGGGCGTGCCAGTGCGCAGCATCCCGAGTTTTACTGAGTCAATACGATTCTGGGCAACGTCAAGAGTGCGTTTCGCAGCACGTATCACTCCTTTCGCCCCAAGTATGCACAGCGCTACTTCTCGGGGTTCGAATATCGGTTCAATCGCCGGTTTCATCCGCCCGAACTCATTCCCAGGCTTGCCTACGTGGCGCTCAGAACTCCGCCGATGCCGGAAAGGCTGCTCAAACTAGGCGTAGCTTGAGTGATAATCAGGAGGGTTCATGAGAAATGTGCAATTTCAAGGGCACACCCTTTTCAAGAGATGGACTCTCAGTTGTCATTTGCTCGACTGCGAATTGTCTCCAGAAGATTATTGATCGATTCTCTGTGTCTTCTTTGACTCCAAATATTTCTGGACGGATGAGGTATATCATTGTCGCTGGCATAAACCTCCGAGCCACCTTGGTAACCGGGCATGCATGTTGCCCGGCACAAGAAGGTCCTGGCTACCTTCCCGCAAGGAACAACCAATACGTTTGGGGAAAGATCCCTCAGTCGTCTTCCCAAGTGATCCCGAATGGCTTTATACACTCTAGAAGGAGCATGGTCGCTAAGAAGACTGACGTCTGGTCTGTCTTTGATTGCTTGGAAATAGCGCAGGAGCTCGCTGTATTGCTGACGGACATTTAGACAATACGCATTGCTGTCCAAAGGCAGGCGGCTGACGTTCATCAGCCCAAGGCTGTTGATCGCGGCGTCTTGTATGTCGACTTGTGCGCATCGGCAGCCACGGTGCAGGAAGCAGCCTATGGGCACATTACTGTGTTGGCTGCCGGTGAGCAGTTTTCCTGTGACCGACTTGCCGGAATCTCCAGCCAAGGGATGTCCGTGGCAGATCTCGTCTTGGTCGGGTGATTCTACCAGCAGCACGGTTCTCGGCTCCAATGTTTCGCTTATGCTGTCATCGACAATTATGCCGTTGAATGTGTCTCTGAGCTGGGCGGATTCTCTCTCGCACAGAGCCAGAGCATTCGTGATGTCACGCAAGAATCCCATTCGTCCTGTCCTCTTGTACTCATCGATTGGAGTAGCTCAAATTTCGGAGTTTCAAATCGCCCCAAAATAAGCAAGCGTCGTCAAGGATGCCGTCGAGGATACTTTCCTTGAAGGCGAAACCGATCTCAAGACCGGCCATCTGCTCCATTCGATGGAAAAAACAAACCTCATGCCATGACGATGAAGAACAAAGCAGAGGAGTATCGCGAGAGATTCAAAGAGATGGGGATTAGAAACGCCTCGAATTGAGGCAACACGAGCGGCCGGCGGCAGACCCCGAACCGCATACGAATCAAGGCAAGCGTTAGCGTATAACCACCGAAGCCCGATGTGAGGGCAGGGCTGTGCAGATGCGTAACGTATCGCCCGTTCTCCGCTCAACTCTGAGCACCCCTTCCCACCCGTTGCGCCAATCTCTGCGCAAATACGTTTGCAATGCGGCGCGAACCCTCTATCACCGGTGTTGATGTGTCTTGGAGCATTCGTAGCCCATCTTCGACATCGGCAGGCTGCGCGCCGGGGATGACTTTGGATTCCTGGCTTGCAGCGGGACCGTCCGGAGCTTGCAGGTCCAGAAATTCAACCTCGAACCAATCTGGCGATTTGCCGGCAGCTACAGCCCAAAATTCCGTGACGCCCAGGCGGCGATACCAAGCCGGCTTGCCTTCGTCGGTGTGGGAGACGTTGATTTCCACGACCAGGTCGGGCGGATGCCGTTCCGTAAAGGCATCTGCCTGCTCGTCTCCCAACGCCTCGGCGCGGATGCAGGCTTCGGCTGTCTCGCCGATATAGAAGGCGCAATCGGCCTCCGCTCCCGCGCCTCGAGGCCCTTCCGGTCCCGCCACCGGGTGCCGCGCAACTGCTCCACGCGCAGCCCGCCGCCCTGAACTCCGCCGCCAAGCCCCTCCGCCACCTTGTCGAGCCGCACTGCGATGCGTTCGTGCAACCGACTTGGTGCCATCATCACCGCAGCGCCCCTGACCGGATCGATGGAAACGCGACGGAACGGGAGGTCGGGATTGGGAGACTCCATAGCGGCCAACTGCGCGACCTCAAGCCGCGACAGGCTGAAGGCTCGGATCAAATGGGTTCCGTCCGGCGTCCGTCCCGAGCCGAACTTGGACAGGATGCTCCTTTCCCTGGCTGGCGGCGCGGCGGCGGCCTCCGGCATATCCGTTGCCCAAGGCCAAGCCGTTGCGGTGGTGCTCATCCGAAGCCTCCCATGTTGATCGGCTGCGTTCGGCCCATCGAACGGGGTTGACCATACCACCACGATATTCCGCACGCTCTCCGGAGCGCCGGGTTGCGTCGGCTATTCCCGCCGGCGGTCTTCGACGCCGCGGGCGGCGGTGACGTCGGCGGGCGCGGTGGCGGTGAGGCCAGGCGCCCGGTTTTCGATGGCGGCTTCCCGGATCATCTCGTCTTCCGCGTGGTTCCATATTCGCCGGTCGATGCACTACAGCGTCCAGACGGCCACCTCGCGGTCATCGTGCCTGCGCTCGCTTCCACCCGCCTCCCCGTGGCCATGTCGACGTTCTTCGGTACGCCGCCGCTCCTCGCCGCGGCGGTCGATCACCACCAGATGCCCTTCCTCCGCCCTGCACTTCGCCATGTACCCCAACGTCTGCTCCACGCCCCGCTCGACCGTCCACTCCAGGCTCTTGCGGTCCGAATCCCGTAATACCTTGCACTCGACCACGAAACGCTCCCACAGGTCCGACGGCTGCCCCGACTCCCGCGGCCACAGCACCAGCAGGTCCGTCCGGCCCCGTCCCAACCCGTACTCCCGCTCGATGCGTCCGCCCCCGTTCACCACCCGCTGCAAGTACGCCTGCAAGATGAGCTGCGGACCGGCTTCGGGGTAGTCGCCGAAGCGCCCCAGCCAGTGCTCGGAATGCTCCCCGAAAAACGTGCGGAACGCCGTCAGCAGCTTCGTCATGTTCAAGCCGCCGTCGTCGTCCACGTACCACGCCGGATTCTGGTCCAAGCTGCTCTGCAAGATGTAGCCCAGCTCGCGCGGCACCACCTCCCGGTAAATCGGGTTCGCGATGCGCGGCGGCTGGTTTCCGTCAATCAGGCCCAGGTCGCGCACGTACTCCAGGTCCCGAATTTCGTGCCGCGCCTCGCCGCCGCTTAGAATCGGCTCGACGACCCGCCGCACCCGCGCCTCCTCCAGCTTGTGCGCCAACTGGTCCAGATGCGTGCGCCGCGAGAGAATCAACTCCTCGCGGGCCGCGTAGACATCGTCCACTTCAATGGTCCGCGAACGGTCCCGCCCCGCCTTGTTGTCGAAGCACGCCCCCGCGCACAGCGCGTTCACCAGCCACGGCTGGCCCTGCGTCTGCGTCCACACCGAATCCAGCGCCGCCGCCGAGAACCGTTGGCCGGTCTCTTCCGTGTGCTGCGCCATCAGTGCGTGGGTCTCCGCCTCGGTGAAGTCGCCCATGCGAAGCGATTTCGCCGCGACGTTGAATGGACTGCCGCCGGCGATGACCTCCCCGGTGCTCGACCGGATGCGGTAGTCGCGGATGTCGCGCACCCCGCACAGCACCACGCTCTGCGGGAAGCCCCCGGGGCGTTGCTGGTAGCCGGCGCGAAGCTGGCGCAGCACCGAGAGCAGGGTGTCGCCCACCAGCGAGTCGATCTCGTCCACCAGCAGCACCAGCGGCACAGGGTTCGCCACGCACCAGCGGGCGAGCACCTGCCGCAAGGCGTTGTTGGCGCCTGCCTTGACGAGCGTGTCCGGCCAGATGCCTTCCAGGGAGTCGTCGCCGAGTAGCTCGGCGCTCATGGCCAGGCTGCTCAGGACGGCGCGCATGCCCTCCGCCACGTCGTCGCGCGCTACCTGGCCGACCTCCACGTTCACGTCCACGCACCGGAAGTTGCCCGCTTCACCGCTGTTGAGCAGGTCGCGCAGGGCGATCAGGGCGGAGGTCTTGCCGGTCTGGCGCGGCGCGTGCAGCACGAAGTACTGCTTGGCCCGAATCAGGGCAAGGAGTTCATCCACGTCCACGCGGTCCAGGGGCTGGATGGCGTAGTGGTCGTCCAGGCGTACCGGTCCTGCGGTGTTGAAGAAGCGCATGGACCGATTATGGCACTTGCCGCGCACCGTTGCGCCCGCGGCGCCGAGCCATACGCACAGCGCCGCCACTTCCGGAGGCGCCATGACGAAGCACGCCGGGAAGTTTCCCGGTTGGGAGGCGGTGTGCAGGAGCTCCTGCCAAGGTGGCGTGATCGAGGGGACGTGCACGCCGCTTGCGCACAGGTGTCGGTGGACATGTTCGATCGTGTCCGCAGCGCGCGTTCCTTCTCCATCGTCGTGCCCACCATGCGGTGGAAGTTGACCGGGGAGCTGCGAAGTCCGACCCTGTCGACTCTCCACCGGCACGGGACGACCTCATGGCCAGCACCGACTTCACCGGAGCCGGCACGCCGCAACACTTGCGCAAGTTGCGCACGGACGTTCCGCCCGCCTCCGAGCTGGCGTTCTCCGGCTGCAAGCCCGTCCGCCTGCCGCGCGAGGCGCTGGAATCCTACGACGGGTGGCTGGAGTTCTGGGACAGGGTCACCGAAACCATCTGGGTCTGCGAGCCGAACGGCCTGTACCACGAGACGCCAGGGGGCGCGTTGCCGAGCCTGGTGGAATGTATCGCCTAGGTGTGCGGCTCGCCCATGGTTTATTCTCTTTGGCAACATTGTCCGCCGATCTTTGGATAGAACAAAGCAGGTCAGACAGAGTTTGCAAGGACTGCCCGTCGGTAACGTCCCCGTGTGGCGCCCGTCTGCATGGCGCGGCCGAAAATACAAATCTCGCGACAGACATTCGAAAGGCGTGGCATCAGACATTAAAGGCAATCTGCGCACGCACCATAGCTGACTTCTCCAAGTGCTGCACTGATGAATGCGGAACTGTCTCGTGGCTGGATGCTCAGGATCGGTCTTGCATTCGTCCGGGGCCTGTTCCAGGCTTTGTCCAAGCTGATTCGTTGTGGAGGCGCAGGCATGGACTACCGAAGGTTAATTACCATCGAGCCTGGGAAACGGGCGGGGAAACCCTGCATCAGGGGGATGAGGATCACGGTTTATGACGTTCTCGACTACCTGTCTTCCGGAATGACCCACCAGGAAATCCTCAGCGAATTTCCTTACCTGCAGGAAGAGGACATTCTGGCCTGCCTGAGCTACGCGGCTGATCGGGAGCGCACCACGTTGGCCGTCATGGGATGAAATGTTGTCCGACCAGAATTTGCCGCCTCGCTTGGTAAGATCCCTGGCGGACGTCTATAGCGTCCAGACGACCACCTTGCGGCCGTCTTGCCGGCGCTCTTCGCTTCCGCCCGCATCGCCCTCGCCGGCCCGGCGGTCCCCCGTGCCCTCGCTACGCCAGCACTCCTCCGCGCCGGTTCACACCAGCGGGCGAGCCGCCGCATGCGTGCGGCAACCTTCGGACGGCACCTGAAACATGCTCTATACTGCACCCCACGTTCCCCCATCGCGGACCGTCTGGTCGCGAGCAGCGCGCACGGACATGAAGGAAACCACGAAACTGATCGTGTCGATCGCCGCGCTCGGGATCGCGCTCGCCGGACTCATCCTCACCACGACGAACAGCCTCCGCGACGACATTCGCGAGATCCGCCGCGACGTTCAGGTGCTCAGCGACCGCGTCTCCCGACTCGGAGGGCTCATGCAAGGCGTCCTCGCCGGGCGCAGTGCCACGGCCACCGTCGCGCAGGCGTCCGAGACGGTGCGCCAGACCGCCCCCACGGCCACCGAGTAGCCACCGGGCTTCAGCAGCCGGCCGGCTGCAGGTCGCCGACCGGCGCCCGGATGCTCAACGGCCGCGTCTCCCGACGCTCGAAGTGTTCATGCAGGACGCGACCGCTGGCGCCGCCGCCGGCTTCCGCCCGGTGCGCCGGCTCCCCGCAAGGCTCAGAGCAGCTCGCGGATGTCCTGCTGCCGGCGCGTGATGTACGCCTTCATGGCGAGCTCCGCCTCGTTGGGGTTGCGCCGCCGGATCGCGCTGGCGACGCCGCGGGTCATCTCCTCGTGCGAGCGCGCGATGGAATGCCAGCCCCCGATCTTCTTCGAGATGAAGAACCACAGGCGCAGGTGGAGGTTGAAGATCCGTGGGATGACCTCCGCGAGGTAGACGTTCTGCGCAGCCCGCGCCAGCACCTCGTAGAACAGGCGATCCATCACGACGTAGGTGTCGATGTCGTCGCGCTCGGTCGCCGCGACGAGCGCCTCGTGCAGGGAGGTGAGGTCGTCCATCTCGGCCTCGCTCGCGCGGGTGGCCGCGAGCCGCGCGGCGTGGCCGTCGATCAGCGCGCGGAACTCGTAGATCTGCTGCACGCTGGTGGCGCTGATCTCGGAGACGAACATGCCGCGCTTGGGCACGTGCACCACCAGGCCCTCTCTCGCCAGCCGCTGCAACGCTTCCCGCATGGGGGTGCGGCCGATCTCGAAGCGCTCGGTGAGCGCCTTGTCGGCGAGCACCTCGCCCGGCGCCAGATCGAGGCGGGTGATCTCGCGCACGAGCCGCTCGTACGCGCGTTCGGCGAGCGAGCGGGGCGCCGCCTCGTGCGCTGCCGCAAGCTCGCCGACGGTCATACGGACTCCAACGCGTGTGCCGCGGCCATCACTCACCTACCGTTCGAATCCCGGACCGAAGTGTCGAAAAATGATGGCCGCCGGGACAGGCCAGGACCGCTTCCACCACTCGCACTGCACGCAACGCGGCCATCGGCCGGACCCGCCGCCCGCACCGTGAGCACCGTGCCCGTCACGCCGGCCCGGCCACCCGCGCCGCGAGCACCGCGGATTCGACCGCCGGGCGGTCGAGGTCCCGCCCGATCACCACGAGGTAGGGACGCTCGCGCGCGCTCGCGCCGCTCAGCTCAAGCTGTCCCATCGTGAACTGGAGCAGGCTCGGCGTGCCGTCAACGGTGAGAAAGCCCTTCGCGCGCCAGACGTTCCCGGGCATGGAGGCGAATGCGTCGGTCAAGCCCTCGCGCGAGAACTCCCCCGAGGCGTCCATGACGAAGGACTCGGCCGGCGCGTGGGCATGAGCGTGGCCGTGGTCGTGTTCCCGGTCCTCGCTCCGGTCCCGATCGGAGTCCCGGCCGTGGATCCGGTCGTGTTCCCGGTCGTGGTCCTGATCCTGGTTCGGACCCGGAGCAGGGTCATGCCCGTGATCGTCGCCCTGATCGTGTCCGTGACGGTGATCGTCGTGGTCATGCGGGAGATGGCCGCCCGCCTCCGCCTTCATCTGCACGAGCAATTCGCTCTCGGGGCCGTCGAGCAGCAGCGAAAGATCGGTGTCGCCCTGCTCGGCGAACAGCAGGACGGCGTCGGGGTTGATCTCTCGCACCGCCGCCCGCGCCTCGTCGAGCGTCTCGCCGGTGGCCAGATCGATCTTGTTCAGCACCAGCACGTCCGCGTTCTCGACCTGCTCCTCGTAAAACTCGCCGAGCATCTCTTGCAGGCGGGTGAACTTCGGCGCATCCACGACGGTCACGAGCGGGCCGACGTCCAGCTCCCCCGCGAGCTTCGAGTCGTTCAGATCCTCCAGCATGTCGCCGGGCGAGGCGACGCCGGTGGCCTCCACCACGATCTGCTCCACTCCGGCCTTCTCGCGCAGCTCCTCCACCGCGCTCATCAGCGATCCGCGCAACGTGCAGCACAAGCACCCCGACGTGAGCTCGACGAGGTTCACGTTGCTGCCCGCGATCACCTCCCCGTCGACCCCGACCTCGCCGAACTCGTTCACGATGACCGCCATCGGCCGCTCGCCGCCGCGCTCGCCCAGGATGCGCCGCACCAGCGTCGTCTTGCCCGAGCCGAGGAAGCCGAACAGGAGGTTGATGCGCACGCCGCTCATCCCGCCGCCGACCTCGCATTCCCCGCCGCGCGCTCCGGCCGGTCGGAGCGCGGCCCCTCGAAGGCCATTCCGTCGACGAAGATGTCCTGGAACTCCGGATGCGTGGCGAGCGCCACGTGCTCGATACGATGCACGAGCTCCTCGGCGCGGATGCGCTCGCGCTCGCTCAGGAGCGCCATCTGCGCGCCCAGGTGCGCGGCGTTGCCGACGTAGGTGATCCGGTCGCGGGGGAGGCGCGGCAGCAGCCGGATCGTCACCGCGCTCTCGATGTTGATGTAGTTGCCGAAGCCGCCGCAGAGCATGAGCTCCGCGAGGTCCGCGTCCCCGATGCCCATCACCCGCTGGAGCATGACGATGCCGGAGTAGATGGCGCTCTTGGCAAGCTGGAGCTGGCGGACGTCGCCCTGCGTCAGGGTCACGTCTTCGCCCTTGCCCGCGTCGGCGTCCCAGACCAGCACGAACTCGGCGCCGGTTCCGGTGGTGCGCAGCCTCGCCCCCACCGCGGCGGGAAGCCGGTCCCGGTGGCGCGGGCGCATCCGTCCGCTCGCATCCATCACCCCCGCCCCGACCATCTTCGCGCAGGCGTCGATGAGGCCGGATCCGCAGATGCCGGCCGCGGGCGCCTGCCCGATCACCCCGCAGTGCACGTCGTCGTCGATCCGCACGTCCTCGATCGCGCCCATCGCGCCGCGCATGCCGTGGCGGATCTGCGCCCCTTCGAGCGCCGGGCCGGCCGGGGCGGAGCAGGCCATGAGCCGGTCCTTCGAGCCCATGACCACCTCGCCGTTGGTGCCGATGTCCACGAGGGCGCGCAACGCGCCGCTTTCGTGGATCCGGGTGGCGAGCACGCAGGCCATGGTGTCCGCGCCGACGAAGCCCGCGACGATCGGCAGCAGGCAGACCTGCGCGTTCGGCGCGGCCTTCAGCGGCAGCTCGCCGGCCGCGACGACGATGCCGTCGCTCACCGCCGGCGCATAGGGCGCGAGCCCCACGTACGTCACGTCCACGCCGAGGAAGACGTGGTGCATGCAGGTGTTGCCGACCACCACGATCTTGTAGACGTGGCCGGGGGAGACGCCGGCGTTCGCGCACGCCTCCTTGATGAAGCCGTTGACCGCGTTCAGCACCTTGGCGCGCAGGGTGACGAGTTTCTTCTCGTCGAACTGCGCGTAGGCGATGCGCGACATGAGATCGCCGCCGTAGACGGTCTGGGGATTGACGCTGCCGACCGCGGCGAGCTCTTCGCCGGTTTCCAGGTGCATCAGCGTTCCGACGATGCTGGTGGTGCCGATGTCGAACGCCATGCCGTAGGCGTGCTCCGAGGCGTCCCCGGCCTCGACGTCGATGACTTGGCGGTTGAACGTGGTGACGGTGAGCGCGCCGCGCCGCTTGCGCAACTCCTGGGGGATCTTCCGCATCACCGCGAGGGGGACGCGCCGGTCGGGCGGGGGATCGACGGCCGCCAGCACCTCCGCGAGGTCCGACGTCTGGTGGTGCTCCTCGCGCGGGATGTTCGAGACGACGACGTGTTTCTTCACGCCCGAGTCGAGCGTGAAGCCGGCGCCGTCCATGACCGCGGCGCCGGCCGGACCGGCGCCGGTCAGGATCTGGTGGCCTGCCTCGGACTTCGGCGGCAGGGCCATGACCTCGCAGGCGGTCACCGGGCGCGTCTGGCAGCCGAGCCGGAACCGCTCCTGCACCTCCTCGTGACCGAGCTGGAGGGTGTCCTGCATGGTGGCCGGGGACACGTCGCCGGAGAGGATCTTGCAGCGGCAGCTTCGGCAGCGCCCGCGCGCGCCGCACGTGGCGTCCATGCCGACGCCCGCCGCCTGCGCCGCGTCGAGCAGCGAGGCGCCGCGCTCGATGCGCACCCGGCGGACCGCCCGCCCGCCATCGGGGGCGACGAAGCCGACTTCGACGAGGCCCGACTCCGGCATCCCGCTCAGGCCCACGTTTCCCGCGGCTGCTTCACCAGCGCCAGCGCGAGCTTCACCGCCTGCACCGCGTCACGGCCCCAGCCGTCGGCTCCGCATTCGTCGGCCCACTCCTGGGTGGTCGGCGCACCGCCGACCAGGATCTTCACCTTGCCGCGATGCCCGGCCTTCACGAACTCCTCGATCGTCACCTTCTGGTAGTAGACGGTGGTGGACAGCAGGGCCGAGAAGCCGACCAGATCCGCCTGCTCCGCCCGCGCGGTCTCGATGAACCGGTCCGGGTGCACGTCGGTTCCCAGGTTGATGACGTTGAAACCGGCGTTCTCCAGCATGATCGTCACGATGGACTGGCCGATGTCGTGCATGTCGCCGAGCACCGTGCCCATCACGAACGTGCCCACCGGCTTCTCGGCCTGGGCCGCCAGCAGGGGGCGGATGAGCGCAAGCCCCGTCTTCATCGCGCGGGCGGTGATCAGCATCTCCGGGATGAAGATGATCTGCTCGCTGAAGCGATCGCCCTGGAGGGTGAATCCGGGGAACAGCCCGTCGTCGAGGATGGTCCGCGGATCGATGTTCGCCTCGATCGCCTGCTCGACGCGCTCGTGGGCGTATCGGTGGTCCCCTTCCTCGACCGCCTCCCACAGGGTCTGCCATTCCCAGCCCTCGGGGGCGCGCGCCTCCCAACCCTCGGGGATCTGAAGCACCGGCTCGGTCATGAGTCACCTTCCTCGTTCGAGACTCCGGGATGGCGAACCGCCCACCCGTGACGGCTTCCGGGCTCGGGGAGAGATGAGCCCCCGGCGAATCACGGATTCCGATTCACTCGATGCGTGTTCGCGGCAGTGCGCCACGATTCGCCCCCCTGTGCGCCGGCATCCTTTGTCCGCCTCCGTCTCGACCCGCAAGGAGAGCCGGTCGAGGCGAGGAGCCTCGATTCGCACGCCGGCGCCGTATCGTCCGCAAGCGTCATTCAATTCAGCGGGTACTTCCCGTAGACGCCGAAGTCCCGCTGCGCCTCCAGCATCGTGAAGATGTTCTGGACCGGCACGTCGGCGAGGATGTAATGCGATGGTGAGAAGATGTACCCGCCGCCCGTCGCGAGGTTCTTCATCACGTCGCATACCCCCTGGCGGACCGCCTCGACCTGCCCGCGGGGCAGCAGGCGCTGCACGTCGAAGCCGCCGACCAGCGCGATGTCCGCGCCGTGCTTGCGCTTGATCTCGGCCTGGTCCTTCAGGCCCCCGGTGGGCTGCATCAGCCCGGAGAGGTGCACGCCGAGCTCCACCTCGTCGCCGAGGATCGGGGAGTAGTCCCCGCAGGAATGGAGCTTGATGAAGATATCCGGGTTCTCCTTCCGGAACGCGTTGAACATCGACTCGAACCGCGGCCTGGCCAGCTCGCGCCACTGCTTCGGCGAGACCATCATCGACTGCTGCGCGCCGACGTCGTCGCCGACCCGGATCATGTCCACGCCCATCCGGATCGCGTTCAGGCCGAGCTCGGTGTAGTACTGGGTGAGCCCGTCGAGCACCCCCTCGATCAGCTCGGGCTGATCGAACATGTAGAGGAAGAAGTTCTGGGTGCCGACGATGTGCGCGTAGGCGGCCTCGATCAGGGTCGAGGACAGATCGACGATGATGAAGTAGTCGTCCTGGTACCGGTCGCAGATGTCCCTGATCGGGGCGAGCATCTCCTGGTCCGCGGGATCGGGCCACTCGTAGCTCTTGAACTCCTCCAGCGACGTGATGGGATGGTGCTTGGGGAAGTTCTCCGGCACCACCTTGGCCGGCCCCCAGAACTCCTGGGTCTTCGCGAACTCCACCTGCTCCTCCGGGGTGCGGCCCTTGAGGCCGCTCTTTCCGTAGCCCACGCCGAAGTGGTTGAACCAGGTCTCCCCGATCGCGATGGGGCGGTGCGAGAAGTCGGCGTTGATCCCGATCTGGTAGATGATGGCGTCGTTGCCGAGCCTGAGCTCCAGCGCGGGGTTGTGCTTGCGGCCGGTGCCGGCGTCGGTGATGCCGTACACGCGCGCGAGCTTCTCCTTCGCCTCGTGCTTCATCCGGTAGAGCAGCGGCACGCGGTCCACGGGCTCGTGGCGCAGGGCGCGGGTGAATCGTTCGCGGGGCAGCAGTTCCTTCATCGGGGCATGTCCTCCATCGTCGTCGGGGGGCGTGGCTTTCGCTTCCGGTCTTCTATTTCACGTCTTCTGCTTGCGCGGGCCGCGCCACCGCCCTTCACTTCTTCCGCTTGCGCAGGCCGCGCTGGTACTTGAGGTACTTGACGGAATACTCGTCGGCGCCGGTCAGGGCGTTGGCGGCGAATCGGAACCCGTCGAAATCGGCCGGCGGATTCATCAGCGGGTCCAGCATGGCGGCGTCGCACCCGGCCTGGATCGACAGGGTGACGAAGGTCTGGTTGAGGAGCTTGCGGTTGGGCATCCCGAACGAGACGTTGCTGTGCCCGCCGAAGATGTGCACGTCGGGATACTGCTCGCGGAGCGCGCGCACCGCGTCCAGATAGTGCCCGCCGAACTCCGGGCCGGCACCCACGGGAAAGACGAGCGCATCCAGGAAGCGATCCTCCGGCGCGATGCCGCCGTCATCCATCATCTCCATGCACCGGACGAGGTTCTCCACCCGCTCGGCGGCGTTCTGCGGCATACCGGCGTTGCCGCTGGCGTTCGCGAACAGGATCGCGTCACGCTCCTTCGCGATCCCGACAAGCTCCTGGCGGCCGTTCTCAAGGTTGAACGAGTTGATGGCGGGCCGGCTCTTCGAGCCGTCATGGGCTTCGAGCCCCGCGTAGATGGTCTTCGAATCCGACGAGTCGATGGCGACGATCGAGTCGGTGATCGACTGTGCGGTCTTCACCAGGAACCCGATCCACTCGTAGCGCTCCTCCGGATAGACCGACATCTCGTCCACGCAGAGATCGATGATGTGCGCCCCGGCCCGCTCCTGGGCCTTGATCGCGTAGGTGATGTAGTCGAGGTCCCGGTTGCGCAGCGCCTGCGCGACGTGCGGAATCATGAAGCTGTTGCGTTGCGCCGGGTCCTCGGGGATGACGCCGGTGCAGTCGAGGAGCTTGCGGGCGCCGTCGAGGTCGGTGTAGGCGATGCCCGTCCTGCCGTCGATCTCCTGCACGCGCGGGCTCGTCGCCCTGATCTTGCGCGTGGCGTTGAAGTTCTCGCCGATGATGATGATGCGGTCGCTCGGCAGACCGCGAGTTTGCTTCGGCATGAGTCCTTGTTCCGTCAGTCTCGTCCACCACGACGAAGAATGGTTCGTGTTTCCGTCCCCGATCCCGGCTCTCGGCGGCGCAGAGAGGCGGCCGCCCTGCCGTTGGTCGATGCCGCGTCAGCCCGGATGCCTCGCCGGCCTGCCACTCGGCGCCTCCGCGCAAGGCGAAGGCCACCACCACGGATCGCGTTCAAGCCGCCGGCCGGGCCGAGCCGGCGGCTCGCAATCCGTACAGCCCCGAGCGCGACATCTTCGGGAGCATCGCGCCGCTTTCGAGCACGGTGACCGGGGAGGCGTCCTCGCCGAGCACCCTGAACAGTCCGGCCTGCTCCTCCAGCCCCCACGGCGCCATTTCCCGGCCCATCCGGTACGTGTAGCCCGGCCCCATCCGCCGGGTGAGCCGCAGCCCCGCCTGCTCGCAGTCCGCCTTGAGACGCTCGGAGAACTGGCGCGTGACCGACTCGACGGCAAGCCAGCCCGCGGTGTCGAGCAGCAGCGCCACGACCGGATCGTCGGCGGCCATCAGCTCGTCGATCCGCCGGTCGATGGCAGCTCCCGCGGTCATCGCGAAGACGACCACCGATTCGCATTCCGCGAGAAAGCGCTCGAATGCACCGCACTCGAAGCGCTCGCCGCCTTCGAGCGGCGACCGCTGGTGGGGTCGCTTGGCGATTCCACTGCGCGGAATCGCAGGCGCTCCGGTCAGCGCCGTAGACGGGCGAGGAACAGTCTTGTTCCATACGAGCTCGAGAACCGACCCGTTGCATGCCGCAATCGCGACCCGCCGGTAACCCACCTCGCCCTCGACGATCTCACGGGCGATCTCCGCCGCCTTCTCCGCCGCCCGGCGGATCGGCCTGCGCACCCGCCCCATGTCCCGGTAGCCCTGGATGCGCAGGATGCGATCGGCGCGCACGTCCACCGGACCGGCACGAAACCGTCCTGCCTCATTCGGCGCCGGCAGGTGTGAATCAACGGTGGTCATCGTCATGCGGCAGAATATTATCAATATATTCTTGGAATACAATCGGGACGTTGCCGGATCGGCGATTCCGGCCAAGCCCGGAAACGCCTGGCGAACCACCACGACCGGACGCCTGGACGGCAGGGAAGGCCGCCGCCGGTAGAGAAGGCCGCGAAATCCCGATGGCACGACCGTGTCCGGGGCGTTGGCGGGAATTGCCGTTGCCGGACATGAGGGAGTGCACGGACACGCGGCGATTGCGCCGGACCACCGGGGCATGGCCCCCGCGCGCCGGCCGACGACGACGTGGACTGCCGAGGATCCGGCGCCGGAACGATACCGATGGTCTTCTCAGGCGTTGCACTTCGCGATCTCGTCCGCCCTGATCGCGTCGTAGCGTGCCTCGATCTCCTCGGCGACGGCCTTGGCAACGGTCTCGGGGTCGCCCTCGTGCTCCTTCGGCGCACCCTTGTTCCACTGGATCAGATACTCGTCGGTGCCTGCCAGCTTCTTCTTCATGGCGATGAGGTCGATCAGCTCCTGGAACCGTTGGCTCAGCTCGATCTTGTGCCGGCCGCTCCGGTCCCTGGCCTCGACCACGGACGGGATCTCCTGCCAGTAGAGGATGGTGACCTTGGCCATCGTGCGCTCCTGATGTCGTCGGGTTGCATGGCCGCATCGGACAGGTGCGGCCGTTCATATATCAGGAATATACTTGTCCTGTCTCCGCGGATGAAGGGGGTGCGGACCCCGGCCAATCGATTTCGAGAGTATCTTCGGGACGCGCCGTTTGCGGAAGGCGGCCCGCTCGCTGGTACTCGTGCATCCCGCGTCGCAGACAGGCCGGGCCGCCTCGGCTGGAGCCCGTACCCGCGCTGGTGCTTGCGACTGCCGGACTCGTTGCTAATATCTACATGGGCGGATGCCGGATACCGGCGTGAGGTACGGCGGCCGGAGCGCCGGAATCCGCACCTTGCGAACGCGGCGATCTCTCGCCACCACGTAGAGGACGATCCGGATGGCCAAACGATTCCCGATCCCGGAGTTCGACCACGACGAGCTGAAGGGTCTCGACTGGATTGCGCCCGAGCTGCTGGACTCCGAGGCGGCGGCCCGGATCGTCGAGGCGGCCGGAAACGGCGATGCATCCGTCTACGGTGCATATCCGGTCACCGCGGGCGATGCGTTCCTCGATTCCCTCTCCGTGCGTGGTGATCACCGTCACGCGCTTCTCTGCGTGATGCCGGCGAGCGGGGTCAGGATGCTGGGACGCTCGTATGCCTGGAAGATCCAGCGTGCGGTGGCGGCGCCCGGCGGGGACGGACCATCGGGACCGCCTCTCCTCGATTGGAAGACCCCGCGCCCGATGAACACCCGGCTCGGGCCCGCGGAAGGCATTGCATCCCCCGCCGCGGCGATGTACGTCGTGCTCATGCACCAGTACTCCGATCACTGGGTGGCCAACCGGACCATCGTCGACAACGAATGGAAGGCCGCGTCAGGGAACGGCTTTCGCGTGCTTTCGTGCGACAACGACGAGAGTGGTGACTTCCACGCCTCGGTCATCTCGTTCGACTGGGCCGATGCATGAATCCGTGCCCGGGCGGACCGACGGTGGGCGAGCCGGCGCGGGCGCTCCCGGCCGTCCATGAGTCCGGGCACGGGCGGGACCGACCTCCGGCGCGGCGAACGCCGAGAACCGGCGCGAGGGTTCCGCCCGCCGACGGTCGGCGGATTCAGGCGGCCGTGCGCTGAACGAGCCGGCCGCGGATCAATGGAGGACGCATCGTGACGCCGCAGGTCGCAGGTCGCACCGATCACACGAGTCCGGCGTCGTCCCCTGAACAATCGATCATCGACCTCCTGTCGGGCTTCACCACCGAGACGACCCCCGCGGCAGCGGCGAAGATCGCGGATTACCGCGTCCATCTGCGGCCCGGCGCAACCGTCTTCATCACCTTTCTCCCGGGATCGAGCTTCGCCGACACCATCACGGTCGCGGGCCGGCTGCGCCGCGAAGGGTTCAACCCCGTCCCGCACTTCGCGGCCCGAAGCATCCTGAGCCGCACGTTCCTGGAGGAGAGCCTTGCGCGCCTCACCGGCGATGCCGGCGTCGATCAGGCGCTGCTCATCGGCGGCGGCCTCGATCGCCCCTTCGGGGAGTTCTCCGACACCATGCAGCTCCTCGACACCGGGCTGTTCGACAAGTATCGAATCACGCGGATCGGTGTCGCCGGACACCCCGAGGGCAGTCCCGACATCCCCGATACGCAGATCCGCGCGGCGCTGGCATGGAAGAACGCGTTCGCCGAGCGCACCGGCGCCTCCCTGTACGTCGTCACCCAGTTCTGCTTCGAGGCCGCCCCGGTGATCGCGTGGGACAAGCGCATCCAGGCCGAGGGCAACCGGCTTCCCATCCACGTCGGCATCCCCGGCCTCGCGTCGCTCAAGGCGCTCATCGGCCATGCCAGGGCCTGCGGGGTCGGCCCTTCGATGCGCTTCCTCACCCGGCAGGCCCGCAACGTCGCGAAGCTGCTCGCGGTCTCCGCCCCCGACCGTCTGGTCACCGCGCTCGCAGCGTACCGCGCCACCGATCCCGGATGCGGCATCCACGGGGTCCACCTCTACCCGCTCGGAGGGCTGAAGAAGTCGGCCCGATGGGCGCAGGCGGTGGTCGACGGGCGGTTCGAGATGCGGGAGGACGGTGAGGGGTTCGAGGTCGATGCTGCGCCTGACTGAGCGGGGCCGGGAATCGAAACCCGATCGTTGCATCAATCAGAGACCCGTCACTCTCCCGGTCGAGCCGGAGGCAGGCTCCGCGAAAGCTCATCATTCCCGCGAAGCTCGTCCTCGCGAACGCAGGGAGCGGGAATCCATCCCGGTCGATGTCGTTCGTGCTGAAGTCGGAGGCCCGGCCAGCGTGAAATCACCCTGGTAGTGGAATGCGGGCTAGACTTCGCGGCATGCGTCCGTTCGTTCTCACTCTCTCCGTCCTGATCCTCGGTGGCTGCGTCGAGTATCGCGAATCGCTGGTGCTCGAACGCAATGGATCCGGCACCGTGGTGATGGCCATCGGGGTGAAGGAAGCGTTGCTGCGCGCGGCCGAAGTCGCCGAATCCGGCACGTACGACCCCGCGTCCGCGCTCAGCGCGTTGCGGGCGCAGCCGGGCTTGCAGATCGTCGAGAGCCGCACCGAGACGCGGGAAGGGACGCGCTGGCTGCACCTCGTGCTCACGTTCGAGTCGCTTGCGGCTCTGAACGGGATCGACCGGATCGAGCAGTACCGGGGGCTGTTCGGCAACGTCGTGCTGACCGAAAACGCCGCCGGTCAGCGAGTGCTCACCCGCACCATCCACGCCCGCCTCCCGGAGAAGATCGGGAAGTCCTTTCTGCCGTCGCTCATCGCGCCGGTGTTCGCCCGATATCCATGGAGCTACGAGGTGCGATTCCCCTCCAGGGTAGTGGAATCGAATGGCGAGGCGGCCACGGACCCGGAGGGTGGCGAGAAGGTCGTGCGCTGGAGGTTCAATCTCGGAGACCTCGTCTCCGAGCCGCGGGTGATGCGCGCCACGTTCGCCCGCACCGGCGTGGGGCCGGTGGGTATCGGGGTGGGCGTCGCGCTGATGGCGGTCGGCATCGCCGTCGCGTGGGTCATGCAAAAGCGCCGCAATCGCGCAGGAGCATCCTGAGCCACGGCGGAAACTCCCCGAATGATGCCGCTGGAATCGGAGGTAAGGGGCCTGTCGTGAATTATTTTTCCACATGAGCACTGAACGCACGAAAAAAGCCTTGTCAGCAGAATCTGTGGGGGAGTTCGGGCTCGGGCAGCCGGCACTCGATCCTTGTTCCGGCCGGTTCGACACCAACGTCTGTCGATCCTCAAACCCTGAGCCTGAAAGTGTCCTCCAACGGCGTGCCGCCCACCCGGAGAATCATGATTCGCGTCCCGCGCCTCCCGGCGCCGGAGAAAGCTCGAGCACGGTGATCTCGTTCGACGAGCCGAGGCGCATCGTCGGGCCCCAGGTCCCGGTGCCGGGAGAGACGTAGAGCACCGTGGCGCCGGCGTCGTAGCGGCCGGCGATACGGGGGAAGTAGCGCTTCACGATCCGGTCGAACGGCACGATCTGCCCGTTGTGGGTATGCCCGCAGAGCATCAGGTCGATGCCCGACCGCGCCGCGTCCTCCAGCCCGTCCGGGCGGTGGTACATGAGAATGGTGAACCGGGTTTCGTCGTGCCCGCCAATCCGTTCGAGCACGCGCGCGACCTGATCCCGCGCCTCGGCGTCGTCGATGCCGACGATACGCATCGTCCCCCACTCGGCGCGCGCGTTGCGCAGCACCGTCACCCCGAGCGTTTCGAGGCGCGCGCAGACCGCATCGCTCCCGACGTAGCGCTCGTGGTTGCCAATCGCGAAGAACGCGGGAGCGACCAGCGCGCCGATGGAGTCGAGGGCGTCTTCGGGAAGGCGCATCAGGTCGACCAGGTCGCCGGTCACGAACACCGCGTCGGGGTCGAGCGCATTGACCCGGCGCACGATCCGGGGAAGGAATCCGGGACCGCGCGATCCGACGTGCACGTCGCTGATCTGCACGAGCCTCGCGGAGCGGTCGAGCTTCGGCGACGACAGTGCGATCCGCCGCACCTCCAGCCGGTGCGCATTCACGAGGCTCCATACCGCGAGCGGCGCGTAAACGGCGACGAGCAGCATCGCCGCGACGTCGCCGGGCAGCCCGATCAGGAGCAGCAGGTGGACCGGGACGACGACACAGAGCAGCAGGAAGGCGAGCCCCATCCACAGCCAGGCGGCCCTCAGCACCCACCGTGTCAGCGCGTTGCGCCAAGCCTGATGAATGAGCCATCCGGCGTTCGGCCCCACGAGCAGCACGAGCAGTTCGGGGGTCCCCGGACGCCAGCCGGGAAAGAGGAGCACCCCCGCCACGATCTGCGCGTAGCCGAAGACGAGGAAGTAGACGGTGACGACGATGAGGAGGCGGAGCATGGGCAGTCGAGCGAATCTCAGGTTGCCGGGCGTAACGTCAGCGTTCGCCGTTGAAATGCTCGGTGATCTCCCTGACGAGTGGAGCTGGCGCGGTGGCACGCCTGAGAAGGAAAGAGATGGAATCTGATGGAACCTGAAAGCGGAAAACATCGTATACGACGTGGACTCGTTCTTCACCGGATGGGCAAAGCACCCGGAGTGCGGTGACAGCTTCGCGCGGACCGCGCTTTCGTCCGTCGCGCTATTCGCCTCTCTCGTACGGACCGAGAAAGCGCTCGCCGTTGAAATGGACGAGGTGCTCGGGCGCGTCGGCAATCCGGACCTCGGTTTCCCATGCGATCTCCGGCAGGTATCCGCGCATGGCCGCGCGATGGAGAAACGCCGTCACGAAGACCAGGCCCGCGGTGGAGCCCACGAACAGATCCTTGAGCTGATTGTGGCGCAACACGTTGACCGGGCCGTGCATGGCGTTCGGGTTCAAGGAGATCCTGGTCGTCGGCCCAGGCGGCCGCGTCGAGGACGAAGTTCCCCCGGCGGTGCTCGCCGCGGAAGGTGACCCCGGCCTTCGTGCACACCGCGCGGCAGTGCTCGAAGGTGCGGTCCAGATCGTCGGCGAGCCGAGCGTCGATCTCCCAGACGGTGGCGTGCAGGGTGGCGGGTCTGCTGCGCACGGGCCGGCTGCAAAGTTCCGCCACCGCCGCGGCCGTCAGGACGCCGCTGCCGCCCCCGGGGTCGAGGATTCGGAGCGTTTCGGGCGGCTCGCGCACCTAGAGCATGGAAGCCATGAAGCGGGCGACGCCGATCGGGGTGAAGAACTGCCCCAGGTCCGCACGGTGCCCGGAATCGACCGCCGGCCGTTTCGTGAGGTCGAGCCGTTCGAGGTCGAGGCGCTCCAGGAGGTTCGATGCGGTGACGACCGGCCAGCCATCCCCGCTCGGCCGTGGAGCGTGGTGTTCGTGCATCATCGGCCGTACCGTATTCCGGGCACCTTCGCGGATATCCGATGATATGGCATCCTGACGATCACTCGACATCACCGCTTCCGTTGGAGCGGCGGCGACTCTTTCAAACCTTCCTGCCCGTCCAACGGCACCTTGCCGCCGTCGTGCACCAAATTCTGCTGGCGAGGCAGATCTTCATCCTTCATGACAGTTTCACGGAATGATTCCTTCATCGGCTTGTTTTCAGTATTTCCGTGTGCCGATTGTCATCAAGGCGAGTTCGCCCTTTACGGTGCCTCTCGTCAGATCCCGCGACTGATCCCGAGTTCCATCAACCTGCGTTGTTCCGCGAGCGTTCGTTCGATCATCCTCTTGATCTCCGGAATTTCCGCCTCTGGCTTTCCCTCCAGGCTCGCCTGCATCGGTGCCAGCTCTTCGACGTCTACACCTTTCGCTACGTCGCGCAGTACGTTGTCTCCATAACCTCTGACTCCAACGTCGCAGCCCGTTGGCGTTACCCTGATCTCCACTCGTCCGTAGCCTTCCTCACGGCGGATTTCCCTGATGGTCCGAGCCAATTCGTCGGTTTCGAATCGGATCGCCATGTTTATGTCCGGAACGATTTGCGTCCAACTATCTTCCAGCGCCTGGGCTCCGTACTTCCCGGGATCTGTCTGAATGTGCTTCCACTTCGGCTTCACGCCCTGGATGTCTTCTGCCGCCAGTTTTGCCAGACGCGCGCGTTGCCGTCTCCATTGTTCGACGACGGCCGCTGTCTTTTTCTTCCCCAATGCCTCGGCTGTCTCCATCAAGGCATCCTCTGCCATCTTCTTGGCGACCCCGACGTCGAATACGTCTCTGACCGGTGGATACAGACCTCTCCCGCTGATTTTCCCGTACAGGATGGCCGCGACGGTCTCGACCAGAGTCATTCTTCCGGCGACGTCGAACGCGGTCGGTGCCCAGAGCCGTGGTTTATCCGGTTCGAACAGATCGATCTTTCCGCTTGGGAACACGTAACTGCGCCGTTGTTCGCCGTCTGCCTCGTCTACCCGCCGGCGGCCCCCATGTTCGTGCATCGCACGATCCAGTCCGTCCTCCACCCCTTGTTCAACGCTCTTGAACAGTTCGGTGAGATTCGCACCTTCCTCTTCTTCGCGGACGCGCCAGATGAGCGCATCCAGGTCCGTGCTGCACCGGTGGTTGTCCCAGAACGCTGCCAGGATGGTGCCGCCTCCAAGGCTCCAGCGTTCTCCCGTATTTCCTCCCGGGAACACCCTGTCCAGGCTTTCCCGAAGGGGGGTCCAAAGCGGTGCCGCCGACTCCGGCAGGATCAGGGGTGTCATGTCTGCTCTGCCCACAAGGTCAGCACTGTCTCGATTCGTTCCGGATCCGCTTCCAGCAACCCCGCCCACCGTGCCGCGTTCAAGAGGTCCCGTAGTTCGTACGCACCGAGCTTTCCTGCCAGTACGAGCTCGGCCGGGGTGGCCTCGGCCAGAAAACACATGACCGCTCGTTGCTCGGACCAGTTGCACCCTCCGTGACGGATTCCGGCGATGACGTCCTTGCCCTCCGGTTTCGTGGCATATCCTGCGCACCGCGTGAGAACGAGATCCTCGACGTATCGTAATCCGCGGTCTTCGTCGTTTTGCCTGTGAGGGACGTTTCTTGTTGCTCGCACGGGCTTGCCGCGGTCTCCGGGGTCCGGCTCCCAGATGTAGGCTATCTCCAGCATTTCCATTGTGGAGTTGCCCCGTTTCAGTGGACAGTGAAGGGCTTGGGTTTCATGCAGCGTCCTGGTAGCCCCTCTCGAAGGCCATCGGGGATTGCTGACCAAGGCCTTGGTGACGACGATGCGGGTTATACCATCCCTCGATGAACTCGAAGATGGCTCTGCGCGCTTGGCGATGCTCGCGGAAATCGGAGAAGGGGGTAAACAGGCGCTGCCATGGCCGCAGTCCAGCGGTCCTTATCCGGCGATGCATTCTTGAGGCGGAAGCAGGGCAAAGACGGATCGGCAGGTGGAGAGAGCGTGTTTCTGACCTCGAAACACGTGGTCACCGGCGCTATCCCGGGCAGGCACGCTCTCGGTGCACTCCCGCTCCTTCGATGCCTCGGGGGTCGGTTCGGAGGATGAGTCAGACGCTGATTCGGGGTTTTTTCGGGTAGTCGCAAGCGCATCCGTGATGCTCCAGGTCTCGTCCATCACTCCCCGTTCCGTCGAAGTTTGCGGCAGCCGGAGAGGGCGTACACCGCGCTGTCGAGATCGGGGCTGATGCCGAGCGCCGAGTGCTCGAAGCCGCTAGCGGTGTTGACGACGGTGAGAAGGTCGTCGCCGGTGTCGAGAGTGGTGTTGAAGGCCGTCGGCGAGCCGCCCTGCCGACCCCATCTGCTTGCCCGAGCATAGGTAAAGTCAACAACCCATTGATTTATATGTATTATTCTGCGGAATGCACAGCCAAACTTCTATCCCGGCAACATCCGAATAGTCGAATTAGTCACGATTCTGTTGCTGACAGTCAAAAATCTTGACAAACAGCGTGCCATGTGGATAATCGCCCTCCGGCTGAGCGCTACCGCTCAGGTGCTCTTTCACAGTTGGCTTCAGTAGGTCGCAGACCACCGGGTTTGCAGATCCGGCTTCCATCGTGGAGGCCGCCCCGAATGGGGCTCTGTGTGGCATAGGTCCGATGCGATAGGGCGTAGCCTGCGTAGTCCGCAGGTATGACCCGCGCACCTGCGCATGGACGTATCGGGCAGTGCGCGACGTGACTTCCATATCAGTAAGTTACGGCGCGCGCCAGCGCGCGGATGTGTGCGCTGTGCAGCATAGGATGCACGTCAGTAGGCTACAGCTAGCTGATGTTCGACTGGCTGTGGGATTGATGATCTGTGGGTTCCAACTCTCTCCGTTCAACCCGGTTTGGATTGACGACTGGCCCAATTCGGGTCGCGGGCGGAGGTCCCGTCATGCAGAAGCCAACGCTGGAAGGCTGCGTTGAATCACTTACCGAGATTCAGCGCCGAAAGCACGGAGAGTTGGAACCCGGTGTCGCCAAGGAACTGGACGATGTCATCGGACATCTGAAGTTCCTGTTGGAAACTGGCGGCGATGAAGTTCGATTGGAGCAGAAATTGGCCACGCGGGTGATAGGTCTATTTGACAAAGTCGCTGGCCTGCTCGTGAAGATCGGACATCTCGTCAGCCAGATCGGTGAATGACACAACAGATCATTTTTCTCTATTACTAATTACATAGAAGATTGATCATGAATCTGGGGCGTGCTATAAAATTATGCAGGACACAGAGAGAGCTGACCCAAGCAGAGTTGGCTGAACGGGCTTCACTGTCTGTTTCGTATCTTTCTCTTATAGAGAAGAACAAACGAAATCCGTCAATGTCAACGGTGACAACCATCGCTTCGGCTCTCCGTGTTCCGTTGAACGTTCTCATCTTTCTGGCCTCTGATGCTTCTGAACGTACAAGT
The DNA here is from genome assembly GCA_958295465.1 of uncultured Gammaproteobacteria bacterium. Taxonomy (GTDB): domain Bacteria; phylum Pseudomonadota; class Gammaproteobacteria; order HK1; family HK1; genus HK1. The sequence goes on along the minus strand of OY282353.1, from coordinate 1,758,983 downwards.
CTCGGAGAGGAAATATCAGAGAAATTATCCCTTGCCGTTCTGGAGCTGTTGCGTGAATCCGAAACAGAACCGCGCTTATTATAGGTGCGCTCCAATTTCTCATGTTTCCACCCTCACCCGAGTATTGGAAATTACTGAATCAGAACTCCGACATCTCGTTGGGCGTGCAAATTCGTTATACATTCCTGGACCCAAATTCAAGAAAACAGATGGAACATATCGGTATACTTACAAGGCTCTTCCCGATCTGTGCATTGTACAAAAGCGACTCATGAAACGAGTTCTCAGAAATGTCGCTTTTCCAGAGTATTTACAAGGCGCGATTTACGATCCTGTCAATCCGCGCAGTTATATCAGAGACGCTGGATTTCACTCTGGTGCTCAGTATGTAATCAAGGCAGATATTTCAAATTTCTTCCCTTCAATAACAGCAGATCATGTTACCGCCATATGGACGGATTTTTTCCGATTTTCAGATGATGTAGCTCGATATCTGACTGCCTTGGTCACAAAAGATGGCTTTGTTGCACAAGGTTTGAGCACGAGTACTTATATCGCAAATCTTGTATTTTGGGACATAGAGCCCAACGTTTTTTCTCGACTCAAGAGCAGGCATTTGACGTATTCCCGCTACATCGACGATGTGACAGTGTCGACTCATGAATCGATCAGAACACGAACGAAGACTTATGCAGTCTCACAGATCATAGGGATGTTCTCCTGTAAAGGCTTTCGGGCGAAAAGATCGAAATTGCATATTCTCAATTCATCAAATCGAATGACCGTTCATAATCTAGCCGTTAATCGTGGCGTGTCACTTACCAAACAAAAGAGATCCCAACTTCGAAGCGCAGTAAGACAAATAGAATTTCGTTACCCTGACGAAATAGATACGGATCAATATTATAAAGACTGGAATACGGTAGCAAGTCGTGTAGGACATGCCAAGCAATTCCATCCAGCATTCGCCAATACACTACGGTCTCGATTGGAACAGGTGCGACCGAATCGTTGAAGGTGCACAGGCAGGTCTCTCCGTAGAAGTTCATCCGGAACACCGGAACACCGGAACACTCCATGACGAAGTCTCATATAGCGGTTGGCGGCAGCGGATAGCGATGAATTCCGCACCTGGCCCCGGGTCGCGCGAATCCTTGGCCTCTCGCACCTCGAATCGCTATCCTTGACCGGAATCAAGCATCTTTCACTTGCGGCCTGAAACCGATCAGGCGGGACACTCCGGGGCGTAGTGCATTTCCACTGCACGCCGTGCGGGGTCACGAACCGATGAACAAGAAGACCCTGAACGAAGCCGGGATCTGCGACAACTACGTCACCCCGGCCATCACCGGCGCCGGATGGGACGCCCACACGCAGGTCCGCCGCGAATACGGCTTCACGGCCGGCCGGATCATCGTTCGGGGCAAGCTGGCCGTGCGCGGGGAGAGGAAGCGGGCCGACTACCTCCTGTTCTACCAGCCGAACCTTCCTCTGGCGGTGGTGGAGGCCAAGGACAACCACCACCCGGTCGGCGGCGGGTTGCAGCAAGCCATCGGTTACGCGGAAGCCCTCGACGTGCCCTTCGCGTTCTCGTCGAACGGCGACGCCTTCCTGTTCCACGACCGCACCGGGCAATCCTCCCCGGTCGAGCGGCAGATCGGGCTGGACGAATTTCCCTCCCCGGAAGACCTGTGGCGGCGCTACCGGGCCTGGAAAGGACTCGACGACGCATCCGGCAAGCTCGCCCGGCAGCCCTGTTACGAGGACCCCGGCGGCAAGGAGCCTCGCTACTACCAGCGCGCCGCCATCCAGCGGGCGGTGGAAGCCGTCGCGCGGGGCCAACGCCGGGTGCTGCTGGCCATGGCCACGGGCACGGGAAAGACCCTCACCGTCTTCCAGATCATCTGGCGGCTGTGGAAAGCGGAAAAGGTCAGGCGGGTGCTGTTCCTCGTGGATCGGAACATCCTCGCCGACCAGACCATGACCAACGACTTCAAGCCTTTCGGCCCGGTGATGACCAAGGTCCGGAACCGCAACATGGACCCGAGCTACGAGGTCTACCTGGCGCTCTACCAGGCCGTCAGCGGAAGCGAGGAAGAAAAGAACGTCTACAAGCAGTTCAGCCGCGGCTTCTTCGACCTGGTGGTCATCGACGAATGCCACCGGGGCAGCGCCCGCGAGGACAGCGCGTGGCGGGAGATCCTCGACTACTTCGAGCCCGCCATCCAGCTCGGCCTGACCGCCACCCCGAAGGAGACCGCCGAGGTCAGCACCCTCACCTACTTCGGCGAACCGGTCTACACGTACACCCTCAAGCAGGATGTCGAGGACGGATTCCTCGCGCCCTACAAGGTCGTCCGCATCGGCCTCGACAAGGACTTGCAGGGCTGGCGGCCACCGGCGGGCATGATCGACGACCTCGGCCGGGAGATCGAGGATCGCGTCTACAACCAGCGCGACATGGACCGGGTGCTGGTGCTGAACGAACGCACCAGGCGGGTTGCCGAGAAGACCGTCGAATATCTCTCGGGGACCGACCCCTACGGCAAGACCATCGTCTTCTGCGAGACCATCGATCATGCGGAGCGGATGCGTTCGGCGCTCGTCAACGAGATCGCGAAGCGCATGCCGGCAGAGGCCGGCAACACCTCGAAGTGCGTCGTGCGCATCACGGGCGACAACGACGAAGGCAAGCGGGCGCTCGACGACTTCATCCACCCCGAACGGCGCTACCCGTTCATCGCCACCACCTCGAAGCTGTTGACGACCGGCGTGGACGCCAGGACCTGCAAGCTCATCGTGCTGGACCAGCGCATCGAGTCGATGATCGAGTTCAAGCAGATCGTGGGGCGCGGCACCCGCATCCACGAAGACGCGGGCAAGCTCTGGTTCACCATCATGGACTTCAGGAAGGCCACCGAGTTGTTCGCCGATCCGGCCTTCGACGGGGAGCCGGTCGTCGTCTACGAGCCCGGCGGCGGCGAGCCGCCCCTCCCGCCCGATGACGGAACGGGCGAGGGCGGGGACAACGGAGGCCCGATCGGCGACCCCGACCCGCCGCCCGGAGGCACGACGCGGTACGTCATCAGCGGCGTCCCCGTCATGGTCGTCGCCGAGCGCGTCCAGTACTACGGCAATGACGGCCGGCTCATCACCGAGTCGCTCACCGAATACACCAGGGAGGCCGTCAGGGAGAAGTACGCCACGCTTGCGGATTTCCTGCGGCGATGGACCGGGAGCGATCGGAAGGCGGCGGTGGTCGACGAGCTCCGCGAGCAAGGTGTTCTGTTCGAGGAGTTGAACGAAGTGGTCGGGAAGGACCTCGATGCCTTCGATCTCATCTGCCACGTGGTCTACGGCCGGCCTCCGCTCACCCGCCGGGAGCGGGCCGAGAACGTGAAGAAACGGGACGTTTTCACCAGGTACGGCGCACAGGCCCGCGCCGTGCTCGATGCCCTGCTCGACAAGTACGCCGACGAAGGGCTGACCCCGGCCGAAGACCTCGGCGTCCTTCGCGTGCAGCCCCTCTCCGGCCTCGGCACCCCGGTCGAGCTGGTCGGGCGCTTCGGCGGGAGGGGCGGGTACGTCGCAGCCGTCCGCGCGCTCGAAGCCGCCCTGTACGACACCGCCGCGTAGTACATGATTCGATGTGACCATAGACATGACTATGGTACTTTCATCGAATCCCTGAAGCGGCCCTCTCGGGAAAACCCCATGGAAACGCGCAATACCAGCCCGGCCGGCGTCAGGACGATCAAGGCTTCCGAGTTCAAGGCCAGATGCCTCAAGCTGATGGACGAGGTTGCGGACAACGGCGCCGAGATCGTCATCACCAAGAACGGACGGCCGGTCTCGCGGCTGATCCCCTATCGCAAGAAACCGGACACTCTCTTCGGTATCGATCGAGGGAAGCTCGAAATCCATGGTGACCTCGACGAGCCCCTGGACGTGGCATGGGAGGCGGAGACCGGCAGGGTCCAGGAGGAAGACCACTGATCCTTCTCGATACCGGCGCCCTGCTATGGCTCCGGCTGGGCGATCGCAGGCTGGGAAACAACGCCCGCCGGGAGATAGAACGGGCGTGGCAGTCGAACGAAGTCGCGGTTTCCGCGATCTCGTTCCGGGAGGTCGCCATGCTCGTGGACAAGGGACGCATCAGGCTGGCCGATGACGTTCCCTCGTGGCGCCGGGAACATCTGGATCAGGGCGTGGTGGAGATCCCCGTTGACGGTGAGATCGGCATCCGGGCCGTGGAGCTCGTCGATTTCCATGCCGATCCGGCGGATCGCCTGATCGTCGCCACCGCGCTGGCCGGCCATCGCCTCGTGACCTCGGACCGACGCATCCTCGAATGGCCCGGCAGGCTGAACCGCCTCCGCGCCACCGACTGAGCGCATGGCCCGGTTCCCGGCGGCTACCCCGATTGCCATGCGGTGACGAACGAAGGCGAGACCCGTTCCGTGTCCATGTCCACCACCATCAAGTCCATCCAGGACATCATGCGCAAGGACGTCGGCGTCGATGGCGACGCCCAGCGTATCGGCCAGCTCGTCTGGCTGCTGTTCCTGAAGATCTGGGACGATCGCGAGCAGGAGCTGGCGCTTCTGGAAGACGACTTCGCGTCGCCGCTCGTCAACGTGTCCTGGACCGAGAGCGGAGAGAAGCAGAGCGCCGGAGACCTGCGCTGGAGCGCCTGGGCCGCCGACCCCGAAGGCATCACCGGCGGCAGGCTGCTCGACTTCGTCGACGACACCCTGTTCCCCGCGCTCAAGGGCATGGAGGTCGGCCCCCGCCGGGAGGGAAGAAGTCCGAAAGCGAAGGCGGCGCAGGCCCTCCGTCGCCGCCGCCGGCTCGTGAAGGGCGTCTTCGAGGACGCCTACCAGTACATGAAGTCGGGCACCCTGCTACGGCAGGTCGTCAACAAGATCCAGACCGACATCGACTTCAACGACGCCACCGGCCGGCACCTGTTCGGAGACCTTTACGAACAGATCCTCAAGGACCTCCAGGGAGCCGGAAACGCCGGGGAGTACTACACGCCCCGGGCCGTCACGCAGTTCGCGGTGGACATGATCGACCCCCGCCTCGGGGAATCCGTCCTCGACCCCGCCTGCGGCACCGGCGGCTTCCTCGCCTGCGCCATCGAGCATGTCCGCCGGCAGGACGTGCAGACCCCCGGGCAGGAGGCGCAGCTTCAGGCCAGCATCCGGGGGGTGGAGAAGAAACCCCTGCCCCATCTGCTGTGCGCGACCAACATGATCGTGCATGGCATCGACGTGCCGGCGGGGATCGTCCACGACAACACGCTGTCGCGGCCCCTCCGGGACCTCACCCTGCGGGACCGCGTGGACGTGGTGCTCACGAACCCGCCCTTCGGCGGGATGGAGGAGGACGGTATCGAGAACAACTTCCCGGCCGAATTCCGCACCCGGGAGACCGCGGATCTCTTCCTGGTCCTGATCGTCGAGCTTCTGAAACCCGGCGGCCGGGCGGCGGTTGTCCTGCCGGACGGCACCCTGTTCGGCGAGGGGGTGAAGACCCGGCTGAAGGAGCGCCTGCTGACCGAGTGCAACCTGCACACCATCGTGCGCCTGCCCAACGGCGTGTTCGCGCCCTACACGAGCATCCGGACCAACGTACTGTTCTTCGAGAAAGGCAGACCGACGTCGGAGGTCTGGTACTACGAGCATCCCTATCCCGAGGGCTACAAGTCCTATTCCAAGACCAAGCCGATGCGCATCGGGGAATTCGCTCCGGAGAAGGCGTGGTGGAACGACCGCGTGGAGAACGAGTTCGCGTGGAAGGTCGGCATCGACCGGATCCGGGAGCGCGGCTTCAACCTGGACCTCTCGAACCCGAACGCACCGGGGCAGGCCCACGAAGATCCCGACGAACTGCTGGCGAGGTTCGAGAAGGAACGAGACGCGGCAGCGGCCTTGCGGCAGCAGCTTCGCCAAGCCTTGGCGGAAGCGCTGGAACGCACGGCATGACCCCCCGCGACTTCATCGCGAATTTCGACACGATCGCGGAGGCGCCGAACGGTATCGCGCGGCTGCGGGAGTTCGTGCTCCAGCTTGCCGTGCGGGGCCGACTTGTCCCACAGGCTCCTGAAGATGAGCCGGCAAGATTCCTGCTTCGCCGATTGAAAGAGGGTAAAAAACGATTCCTGGCAGACGAAATCATCGCGAAACCCCGGCATCCGTGCGGGATGTGCGTCACACAAGAATCTTTCGAGGTTCCTGCAACCTGGACGTGGATTCGCTTGGGTGACGTGGGAGCCATAGTCGGAGGCGGTACTCCGAAAAGTGGTGAGCGTTCCTATTGGGCAGACGGAAGCGACATTCCCTGGCTGACCCCGGCGGATATACGGTCGCAAGGCTCTCGTTACATCTCCTGCGGCAATCGGGATATTACTTCGGAAGGACTCAAACGTTCCTCCGCACAGTTGTTGCCGGCAGGCTCGGTCCTGTTTTCGAGTCGGGCGCCGATCGGGCATGTCGGGATCGCGGCAAATCCACTCAGCACCAATCAGGGCTTCGCCCGCACCGAATTCGTGCTTCGGTCGAGCGAGGCGGCAGCGGTCGAGACGGTGAACGAACGTCCCGACATTGCGCTCGATGACGAGACCTGCGATGCAGGCGCCGCCGCCCCGTGCGTGGAATGAGGCGGATCGCAAGGCATTCTTCGGAGCCGTTTACATGGTACGTCGAACGCCGTACACAAAGGTCGAAAAGGAAGGACAGCAACGGCCGTCCCATGTTCATGGCATGGGCGATGTCGTATTCAGAGGATTTCAGTGCTTGAGCGGCGGCTGTCAAGAGTTCATCGTCATTCGTGAAGACGAGGCCGGGCCGGATTTCGAGATCGTCTGTCCCGCGTGCGAATTCGCCCATGAAGCCGGTGGTGAGACGAAGTTTTTCGATTACCGGCTGATCCACCGGCAGGAAGGCAAGGTGATCGAAGAGGGTGAATTCGTCGTCCTCCACGATGATTACGTCCGTGAGGCACAGCGGTTGAAATACTGCCTGTTGTGCTACGCACGGAAGCCACTGGAGCTTTTCGACAAGCATGGTTCACGACAGTCTGGCCGCCAGGGAGAATGCCGGCTCTGCAAAACCATCTATAACGGAATCAAGAACCAATCTCGCGTCACCGATCAACATCGCGAAGCGGCACAGCGTCGTCGTCTCTACAAACGATTGGCCGGTGAAACCGGGAGGATCGACAGCAAGGCAATTTTCGACAAGTTCGGCGGCAGGTGCTTCAAGTGCAGTCGTGATCTGCATTACACGGTAGCTGGCCAGAAGAACTTCCATCTGGATCATACGCTGCCCGCCCGGTTGCTGTGGCCGCTCAGCACCGGCAACGCAACCCTGCTTTGCCCGATCTGTAACAACGTGAAGCATGATCTGTGGCCTTCGGCTTTCTATGACGACCCGAAGCTGAGAACCCTGGCGCGGTTGACAGGCTATCACCACGCTCTGTTGTCCGGTCCACCGTGTATCAACGAGGCCGCCGTTGAGGAGATACTCGCCGATCCTGACACTTTCATCGATGAATGGATCCCATATCCCGAGGAGGTCAGGAGAGTACGCGGCATGATTCTGGAGTACACGGAGGCCGATATCTTCGAGGGAGCCAGTCATGTTCCCGGCTACCTGCTGGAGCCGGACGAACCGGCGGAGTGAACGCCGCCTAACTCATCAGAAGGTACGTGTGCTCGACGACGGTTCCCTTGTCCCTGATGCCGTGCGATTCGCAATGGGCGACGTTCTCCGCGAAGATTTCGACGTTGCGAAACCAGGGCCGGGCGACCCCGGCAACTTCGCCGGCCATGTCGCATTTCCGGCTCTTGCCGAGATGGAAGACACAGACACCACCATGTTTCAGCCGCTCGCGGGCCTGTCGAACGATCGGCTCGTAGACGCTGAAGCTTCGTTTCTGGCGTTCATCCACAAACGCCAGCGGGCGTTCCCTGAAGTCCGCGCTTGTCCAGCCCGCGAACCACAAGCGAATCCAGTTCGCCAAGTGAAAACGAGTGCTGTCGTAGAACGGCGGCGACGTGATCACCGCATCCAGTTGGTCGATGCCTTGCGGCCAGCGGTCGGTGGCGTCCTGGAACATGGATGAACCCGCGGTGAATGCATCCGGCCGTTTCGCTGCCAGAGACCGGTGGACCTTCTCCGCCAGCTTGACCGCCAATTCCTTGTATTCGGCCTCGCCGGTGGGAGAGAACGGTGTGATCGGATGCGAGCGGCGGCTCAGTGCGTAGGGCCGATTGCCGTGAAGTATGTGCAGCAGGCACGCGAAGACCAGCGCCGCTCCGTGACCTGTTGGCGGGTTTTCCTTGAAGAAACGGCGTGCCAGCAGAATCTCGTCCAGTGTCTTCGGATGGTAATAGTCCGGAAGCGGTCCATTGAACCGGATCGAACCGGCGTCGTTCCGTTCCGCATTCGTCGGGCGTCGTGTCCGGATGAAGTGCCTGAGCTCATCGAGCACGGTCATGCATTCACCGGCCGTCGCCGGATTGAGCTTTGCCGCCGCGACAGGCACCGCCACCGGACTGATGTCGAAGCTCCATGCCGTGACGCCGTGCAGCGCCGCTTCGAATGCAATGGTTCCCACACCACCAAACGGATCCAGGAGGCGGTCGCCAGGACTTGTGAAAGTCTTTATCAGGTGGTGCGCAAGCGACGGTTTCAGTTTCCCCTGGTAGGAGCACAGCGAGTGTAGCGGGCTTCCCCAGTTGCGCTTGGCGAAGTCACCTTGCTGGTGGGGTAGATTGCGCTTGAAGGCATTCCACCTCGGATGCCGCGTCGCCTTGGCGCGAGGCGGCGGGCGTGTGCGTGGTGGCGCCGTCGCGACAAGGAGGACTTGGCGCAACGGCTGGCCGTTGCGCGAGAGGCGCTGGCGCAACGTCACCTCCCGGTCAACCTTCCAGCCGTCCGCTCGCAGCAGATCCGCGAGAATCGCCGGCGTGTCCACCCGGACCCCGGCGTAGGAAGAATCGCCGATGTCCATGAGAAGCGGCGACGACGGCTTGGCGTGGCGCAACAGCCCATCGAAAATCAACTGCATGTCCGAGAAGTAGCTCGACACCATCAGCGGAATGCGGCGATCGTATGCGCTTTTCTCGAGCGATCGGACTATCCGCTCGACGGCCCGGGAGACTGGTGGCCCGCTCTTCCCGGCAGTGACGTCGTTGATGCCGGCCGTGACGGTATGGTGCCGGAAGGTTGTCAGATCGCCGGCGGACGACAGCGCTCGTAGAAACCAGAGTTCGATCTTGGTGTTTCGGTAGTAGTTCGTTCCGTTCAGATAAGGGGGTGACGTGACGGTCGCGTCCACTTCCAGACCGGGGATATGGCTGAGGCGCTTGGCATCGCCCGCGATCAGGACCGGCGCGTGATCGACGGATTGCAGGTTTGTGATGTCTCGCGCAATCGCGCGAAGCCTGTCGCGGGCCTCACCGGTCAGATCGCCGACGATACCTTCGCATTCGGCCCCCTTGCGGAAGCGAAGATCGCCGCGCCGGATCATGTTCGAGCACGGCACGAGCGCCGCCACGGCCGCGACCGTGGCGACCGACGCCGCCTCGGGGTCCTCGCAACCGATCGTGTCGAGCCAGCTTCGCAGCTTGAGGCAGGCATCCAGTGCAGCAGGCGGGAAAAACTCACTGTCACCGAAGGATTCACCATACGCCACGATGAGGCGCCGATCGGGTTCATGTTCGGCGAGCGACGATTCCAGGCGATCCGCCAGGTTCTGAACACGGGCGGCCAGTCGCAGCCGGCCCCGTTCGGGCATGGCGAGGACCCTTGTCTTGGCCTCGATCAGAAACTGAAGTACGGGGTTGAGCTCGCAGTAGAAGCACTTGCGACCGGCTGACGCCGCGGTCAACGGGGTCGTCCCGGTTCCGGCGAACGGGTCGAGCACGCGCGTCGCGACCGGAGCGAACGCGCCGAGGACGTTCTTGACGAAGTCAGGCGAGTAGCCTTCCAGGTACGGGTACCATTCGTGCAATGGTTCGGCGATGCCTCCCCGATACGTCGCTTGTATCGGGTTGAAGGGCGATTCTTCCGGGCGCTTTTGGGGAAAGAGGTCCAGTTGGGTGGAATCCGGTCGCATCACGGCTTTTCGGAGGCGTTTCAAACTGTATGCGTTCAGGCTCGTTCCATCAGCCTCCGCACGAGTCTTGAGGTGACTGAAGGTGCCACATCCCAGAAGGCGCCGGATGTCCTCGCTCGCGAGGGGACTGATCGCCCTGAACAGATCGGCATCGCTGGGGCCGAACGCCAGTTTCAGATTGCGCCGCTTGGCATCCCCGCCGGGGTGGTCGGCGAAATAGACGGATTTGAAGCACTGCATCGATTTGTGTACTGACTACCATTGAATGGTAGTCAGTAGCATGTCTGGCTGGCGGATGCAAGGCCGACACGCATGTGCAGCAGGGCCATTTCATTCTGCATCGATCTCCGGCTCCAGGGACGGTCGCCGCGTCCCGATCAGTACCGCATGAGTCGTCAGCCCGCGTTTTCGGCCCCTGATTCGCCCGAGATCGTCTTCCAGGCGCATCCGATGTGGCAACCATCGGGCTCAGTCGCCGAGCTCGTCGATAAACTGCCGCGCGGAAACGATGCGCGTATTCCCCATGCGCTCAAGAGCCAGCAGATCTCGCTTGTCCCCGGTCACAAGGTAGTGTGCCGCGCCGGTTGACGCCATGGCGAGCACCGGGTTGTCGTCAGGGTCGCTCGATACGTCAACGCGAGGTAAATCCTTCAACACCGTGCTCCGGGAACCCAGGCCGTTCGCCATCCGACCTGCGTCGGCGGGCTTGAAGTACGGGCGTAGACGTGGGTATCGACTCACCCGGCGGAACTCCTCCAACTGCCAGTCGGACGTGATCAATTCGAAACGGCGCCTGCGCCAGGCCTGATAGATGCAATCCGGTGGCGTGTCCCGGGTAATCAGCGCCGCGATCAGGACACCCGTGTCGAGCACTACTCGCACTGGCCGGCGGCCAAGGCTTCCTCTATCGCAGCGAGAATCTCGCTTTGCGAGTAAACGCCATTCCGCTCCTTGGCATCCTCGACCGTCAACTCGAACAACCGTGCCTGCACGGCTTCCCCGACGAAGCGGGACAGGCCACCTTTCCGAGCGCCGGTAGCGCCAAGCCAGGAACGCAAGGCACGATCCGTTTCCTCGGTCACGACAACGGACCACCGGACGTTGCTCATTTCATGACCTCCGATACTGTCACCGTTCCAGAATATGGGTTTATGCGTACATGTACAATTCGTTCCACACGATATGGTCATCGAGACAAGGAGATCGCATCATGAAGACCCATGCCCGTGTCGTCGTCATCGGCGGCGGCGTCGTCGGGGCCGGCACCCTCTACCACCTCGCGAGGAAGGGGTGGTCCGACGTGGTGCTGATGGAGCGCCGGGAGCTGACCTCCGGCTCCACTTGGCACGCCGCGGGGCTGCTCCCCCTGTTCAACATGAGCTATTCGGTCGGCCAGATCCACAAGTCCTCCGTCGAGCTGTACCGCACGCTGGAGGCGGAGACGGGGCAGGACGTGGGGCTGCGGCTGGTGGGCAACATCCGGCTCGCGATGCACCGCGACCGGATGGACGAGTACCACCAGTACGCGGGCGTGGCCCGCACCATCGGGGTGGACGTCGAGTTCCTGACCCCCGGCGAGGTCGGGGAGATCTGGCCGCTGTGCAACATCGACGGCCTGGTCGGGGCGATCCGCCATCCGGGGGACGGGTACGTGCAGCCGGCGGATCTGACCCAGGCGCTGGCCACCGGCGCGCGCCGCCGCGGCGCGGCGCTCTACCGCAACACCACGGTGACCGCGATCACCCGCACTTCGGGGGGCGAATGGCGCGTGCACACCGACCAGGGCGACGTCGTCTGCGAGCACGTGGTCAGCGCCACCGGGAACTTCGCCCGGCGCACCGGGGCGATGGTGGGCCTGGAGGTCCCGGTCATCCCGGTGCAGCACCAGTACATCGTGACCGAGCCGCATCCGGCGATCCAGGCCCGCCACGCGGCGGGGCTGCCCGAGATGGGAGTGCTGCGCGAGTCCGACGGCTCGTGGTACCTGCGCGAGGAGCGGGGCGGGCTGATCCTCGGTCCCTACGAGGTGGGCGCCCCGGCCTGCTACGTGGACGGCCCCGCCGAGGACTGCGAGTACGAGCTGTTCCAGGAGGATCTGGAGCGCCTGGAGCCGCATATCGAGGCGGCCATCAACCGGGTGCCGGCGTTCGGCGAGGTGGGGGTCAAGCAGGTCTTCAACGGGGCGATCTGCTATACCCCGGACGGCAGCCCCATCATCGGCCCCGCGTGGGGCATCGACAACTTCTGGCTCAACGAAGGCCACAGCTTCGGCATCACCGCGGCAGGGGGCGCGGGCTTCCAGCTCGCGGAGTGGATCGTGGAGGGCGAGCCGGCCATCGACATGATGGGGGTGGACCCGCGGCGGTTCGGCGATTACGCGACGCGGGCCTACCTCGTGAAGAAGAACGAGGAAGCCTACGCCAACGTCTTCACCATCCACTACCCGGACGAGGAGCGCCCCGCCGCCCGCCCGCTGCGCACCGCGCCCTGCCACGACCGGCTGAAGGCGCTGGGCGCGGTCTTCGGCCAGAAGTTCGGCTGGGAGCGCGCGAACTGGTTCGCCCCGGAAGGGGTGGAGCCGGTGGACGACTGGTCGTTCCGGCGCTCGCGCTGGTTCGAGCACGTCGGCCGCGAATGCCGCAACGTCGCCGCGAACGTCGGCCTGCTGGACATGACCGCGTTCGCGAAGTGCCAGGTGTCGGGGCCGGGGGCCGAGTCCTTCCTCGACCGGCTGGTGGCGAACCGCGTGCCGGCCCGCAGCGGTCCGGTGCGCCTCGTGCACGCCCTCAACACCCGCGGCGGGGTGCTCTCGGAGTTCACGGTGTGGCGCGAAGGGGAGGAGAGCTTCTACCTCGTCTCCGCCGGCGCCTTCCAGCGCCTCGACCACGACTGGATCCGCCGCCACGCGCCGCGCGACGGATCGGTACGCTTCGAGAACCTCACCAACCAGCGCGGGGTGCTGGTCGTCGCCGGCCCGAAGGCGCGGGCGCTGCTCGCGCGGGTGACGGACGCGGATCTGTCCAATGCGGCGTTCCCGTGGCTGAGCGGCCGGTGGATCGACGTGGGCCTCGCCCCCTGTCTCACGCTGCGGGTGAACTACGTGGGCGAGCTGGGATGGGAGCTGCACCATCCCGTCGAATACCAGAACCACGTGTTCGACGCGCTCATGGAGGCAGGTCGCGACCTGGGGCTCGCGCCGTTCGGGATCCGGGCCATGGATTCGATGCGGATCGAGAAGTCCTACCGGATGGTGGGGACGGAGCTGTCCATCGAGTACGCGGCCCTGGAATCCGGCATGGGCCGGTTCGTGCACCTGAACAAGGGGGACTTCATCGGCCGCGACGCCCTGCACCGGTGGATGGAGCGCGGGTTCTCCAACCGGCTCGTGACCCTCGAAGTGCACGACGCGACCGACGCGGACCCCCTCGGCAACAACCCGGTGTTCGCGGGTGGCGAGCTGGCCGGGCGGGCGACCGGCGGCAACTACGGGTTCAGGGTGGGGAAGTCCCTCGCGCTGGCGATGGTCCGCCCGGACCTCGCCGAGCCCGGCACGGCGCTGGAGATCGACGTCCTCGGCGCCATGCACGGCGCGACGGTCATCGGCGAGTCGCCCTACGATCCGGGGAACGAGAAGCTGCGGGGGTGATCCCGCGCGACGTGCTTCCTTTCGGCGGTTTGCGATCGATGGAAAAGAGTGGGGTGGCGCTATCGACCATGGCCTGATGGTCCAGGCTTTGAAGGCGGGCGGCTTCAAGACCGGGATGGACCGCGGGATGCGCCGTTCGCCTTCGAACGTCCAGCTCCTCCACATGGCGATGATGCGCGGTCCACCACCCCTGCACGAAACGTTGCCTGCCGTATCGAGCCGGCCGTGACGTACGTCGACGCCAGGAAGAAGCTCGTCGCCTGGTTGCGCCGGCAGCTCATCGGCCCGGCCGGCGAGGGCAGCCTGGGAACGTCCCCGCTGGATCGATATCCGACGGGTGTGCTGCACCCGGTCGATCCCGATGTGTCCGGCATCGATCCCGCCTCGGCAGGTGGCGGGGAATCCGAACCGGCCCTCCTCGACGACCGGGAGGATGCGACGCCGGCGGACGGCGAGGCGGATGGGCAGGCGTTCGCGCAACCGGCTCGAATGCGTCGTCGAAAGCGGCGAGCTCGCCGAATATCCACGGGTCGATCCGAGCCTGCTCACCGAGGAGGAGCAGGAGCTCGAGCTCCAGTACCGGGAACGGCGTATCCATGCCGTCGGTCATGGCAAGGCAGCCTCTGCTCTTGACTGTAAAACAGCCGTAGCATACCGTCCGCAATTCTTAGTTGGAGGCAAGACCATGATTCAGCATCACGATCTTAAAGCTCGACAGCGGAGAAAGCCATCCGCGATGTGGTGTTCGTTTGTATTCTCATTGGGGCGATGGCTGACCAGACAGATCCGACGATTGAATATCTGATCAACGCCCCGGCGACTCTTATGGATAAAGGTGTGTTTGAAATCATGCGCATTCTGGAACAATCGAATGTATCTGTTTGCTGGCACACGAAAAGGTCACTTGAATTGCAAGCAGGAATTGATTCGAGTGTATATGTACATGCTGATGGCATCGAGGTCAATGTTTACACAAGATCCGAATCTGTCGTTGATTCCCAACGAGTTTGTCATGCACTGATAATATTTGCAGAGGATGTATTCGGCTTCAATCAACGAAGGATCTTTGGAAAAACCGGAATCATATCGGAGGAAGATCGAAATATATGGCGGAAAAGTTGAATGAAATATTCGGGTATTACAGCTATACGCCAACCGCCTTATCTGAACAAGGCCAAATGACGATGGCCCGATACGATGCGCGGAACATGCCTTTCATTGCCGAATGGATTCGAGAGTGCCAAGCCACCAAGGGCATTTCATGATATTCGATCCGGTAAATCGTCCGACGATCTCCAGCGGTCACTGGACTCGGTATGATCGGATCGAATCATGATCAGATTCCGTACACTGGCCAAGTCAGTTGACTTTTCCGACATGACGGTGAAGCAACGGTTCTTACGTGTATCATGCCATCTTTCAGAACATGGAGAAGATTCGTGCGGACCAGTATAGAGATCGACCATGACCTGATGGACCAGGCTTTGAAGGCAGGCGGCTTCAAGACCAGGAAGGCCGCGGTGGAAGAAGGTTTACGGCTGCTCGTACGGACGAGAGCGCAAGGGCGGCTCCGCGGGCTGCGTGGCAAGCTGCGCTGGGAAGGCTCGCTCGAAGAGTTACGGCGCGACCGGTGATCGTCGTCGACTCCTCCGTCTGGATCGACCACTTCAACGGCGCCGTGACCCGCGAAACCGAAATACTCGATATGCTGCTCGGTGTGGAGCCCATCGTGATCGGAGGCCTCATTCTCGCGGAGGTCTTGCAGGGTTTCCGTAACGACCGGGATTTCCGCAGGGCGCGCGCAGCCCTCGACACGCTCATCTTCGAGCCCATGACCAGCCGCGACGTCGCCTTGGCCAGCGCGCGCAACTTTCGTGCGCTTCGCGCGCGAGGAATCACCGTGCGCAAGACCATCGACATGCTGATCGCGACCTTCTGCATGGAGAGGAGGCATCTCCTGCTTCATTCGGACCGGGACTTCGATCCGATCGCGGACCACCTGGGGCTCGAGACCGTGTGACCGCCGCCCGCGAGCCGGCTTCCGAGTTCCGCGGCCACCGGAGATTGGGGGGTATCCGTACGAGTCAGCACGGTCGGCGTGCCGCCCGAATTCGGCATGGAGCTCCTGCCGCCGGAGCTGGATCGGATCGAGCCCATCGCCGCAGTGGCTAGGGAGCGGGTGCCGGCGCAGGCCGGTGTCGAGACCATCGTGCACGGCCCGATCGCTTCACAGAGGATGGATCGTGGGATGCGCCGTTCACCTTCGGGCGCCCGGCCCCGCCGCATGGCACATGGCGGTGATGCGCGGCCCACCGCCCCTGCACGAAACGTTGCCTGCCGTATCGAGCCGGCCGTGACGTACGTCGACGCCAGGAAGAAGCTCGTCGCCTGGTTGCGCCGGCAGCTCATCGGCCCGGCCGGCGAGGGCAGCCTGGGAACGTCCCCGCTGGATCGATATCCGACGGGTGTGCTGCACCCGGTCGATCCCGATGTGTCCGGCATCGATCCCGCCTCGGCAGGTGGCGGGGGATCCGAGCCGGTCCTCCTCGATGACCGGGAGGATACGGCTCCGGCGGACGGCGAGGCGGATGGGCAGGCGTTCGCGCAACCGGCTCGACGGCGGCGATACGTGCCGCCCTCGTCGGTGGGCTTCTCCTGTTTCGTGCGCGGAGAGGTGCGCCTTTCCATCACGTGCTCCGCCGCGGTTTATGATGCCGGAGCCGGAGATCGAGACACCGTAGATCGGGACGAAGTCGGTCGATTTCTGCCCGGAGAGTACGCCCGGACCCCACTCCCGGAACGTACCGTCGAGTGGTCGAGCGCGACTGCCTTCGGCGAGTCCGGGGAGACGATCTGGGAGAAGGAGGCGCGTGCCGGCGTCGACGTTCGCGCGCGTCCTCATCGGGACGGCCTCATCGTCACCGTCACCCTGTGCAACCGGGACGAGCTGGACCCGGACGTGCCCCCGCGCCTGAGAATGCGTGATCGAGTGGTGAAGTCACTGTTCGAGGCAGAGCTCTCATGCGTCGTCGAAAGCGGCGAGCTCGCCGAATATCCACGGGTCGATCCGAGCCTGCTCACCGAGGAGGAGCAGGAGCTCGAGCTCCAGTACCGGGAACGGCGCATCCATGCCGTCGGTCATGGCGCCGCCGCGAATTGGGACGTGGGGGTGGGCCGCGAGGCGCGGGTCTGGTCCGACTTCATGCCCGAGGCGGAAGTGCCGATGATGACCGAGAACAAGAACACCGGCGGTGACGACGCGGTTCTTCGTCTTTCACGCCTTGCCGATGCGCCGGTGGCCGACGAGCCGGGGCAAGTTGTCGGCGCCGATGCGCCGATGGCCGAGGAGCTGGAGCGCTTCGTCGACGGCTACGCCGACTGGATTGCCGGGCAGCAACGCGCTGCATCCGAACTTGGAAACCGCAATGAACGAGCCGCCGCGGATCGTATCTGCCGCAGAATGGGCGTCGCGCTCGGCCGAATGCGGGGATGCGTCGAGATGCTTCGCACCGATCCGCTCGCGGCCGAGTCGTTCCGGTTGGCGAATCGGGCGATGCTCGACCAGATGGTCCAGGCCGATCGCGTCGACGGCAAGGCGGCCGAACCCGGCAAGTACCGTTGGCGTCCCTTCCAGTTGGCTTTCCTGCTCACGGTCATGGTGTCCGCGATCCGGGAAGAAGACGATTTTCGAGACGTGCTGGACCTCATCTGGTTTCCCACCGGGGGCGGCAAGACCGAGGCCTACCTGGGCCTGATCGCGTTCCTGATCGTCTGGCGCCGCCTGAAATACCCCGACACGGGAGGGGGGACCACGGCGTTCATGCGTTACACCCTGCGCCTGTTGACCCGGCAGCAGTTCGAACGCGCCGCGCGCATGGTGTGCGCACTGGAGCTGATTCGCAGGCGTCGTCCCGAGCGGTTGGGGGAGGCTCCGATCGACGCCGGCATCTGGGTCGGGGGTGAGATCAGCCCCAATCGATACGATCGGGCCAGGGAAATCGTCGAGGAGATCGGGGACGGCAAGCCCGGAGCGCGGTACGAGCTATTGATGGAACGCTGTCCGTGGTGCGGCTCGCCGTTCGATGCCACGCACGGCTACCGCGCTACGGAGGACGAGTTCCACTTCCATTGCATCGATCCCGGATGCGCCTTCGGCACGGACCCCCGCCCCCTCCCCTGCAACGTGGTGGACGATGCCCTGTACGACCGCCCGCCGTCCCTGCTGATCGGCACCATCGACAAGTTCGCGCGCGTCGCGTGGGAGGAACGGACCGGCGCCTTCTTCGGCGTCGGCGCCGGCTCGCGCCCGCCCTCCCGCCCGCCGGAGCTGGTCATCCAGGACGAGCTGCATCTCGTCACCGGCCCCCTGGGTTCGGTCGCCGGGCTGTACGAGGCGGGCCTCGACACCCTCCTCATCCGGCGCGGCGTTCGTCCGAAGTACGTCGCATCCACCGCGACCATCCGCATGGCGCGGGAGCAGGTGCAGCGCCTGTATGCGCGCGGCCTGGCCGTGTTCCCACCGCCGGGGCTGTCCCATGACGACACCTTCTTCGCACGCACGGACCGGGAGCGTCCGGGCCGGCTCTACGTCGGCTACCTGGCCCCCCTGCTCGATCAGCAGCACTGCCTGGCCCCGCTCGCCGCCGCGCTGCTCGCCGGTCCGCGGGCGTTGTTCGATGGAGACACGGATCGGGACGCGCTGCTCGATGCGTGGTGGACCCAGGTGGTCTACCACGGCAGCCTCAAGGGGGTCGGAAACAGTCACAACGCCTTCGTCACCGATGTACGCGATTTCGGCCGGAGGCTCGCCCACGAGTATCGGGAAGCGCACGGCACCGAACCCGGCCATGCACCGGACGCCCCGGACGGGCCTGACGAGGATCTCGAAGGCGTCTCGGACCGGTTCCGGAACACCCGGATCGCGCAGCTCACCAGCCGGCGAACCGCCCGGGAGAATGCTGAGACGTTTCAACAGTTGGCGAATCCCCAGGGGGACGATGCCTGTCTCGACGCGGTGCTGGCGACGAACATGGTGTCCGTCGGACTGGACGTCGCGCGCCTCGCGCTGATGATCGTCAACGGCCAGCCGCTCACCACCGCGGAGTACATCCAGGCGACGAGCCGGGTCGGCCGCGCGGACGTTCCCGGTCTGGTCGTGACCAACTACTACCGGCACCAGGCACGGAGCCTGTCGCACTACGAGAGCTTCCGTCCCTACCACGAATCCTTCTACCGGTTCGTGGAGCCGGGCAGCGTCACCCCCCATACCTGGCAGGTACGCACCCGGGCACTGCACGCCGCCCTCGTCATCGCGCTCCGGCACGTGTGCAAGGATCTGCGGAGCAACACGTCGGCGGGGCACTTCGACCAGGACTCACCGGAGGTCAGGGCGGTGATCGCGGAGCTCAAGCGGCGTTGCGAGCGCGCCGCGGCCGAGCCCGGCCAAGGCCGTGACACGGCTTCCCGCCTCGGCCACGACACGGCTTCCCACCTCGATCGCCTCGCCCGGCAGTGGCACGACGAAGCGCGACGCTGCGGGCAGGAACGCCGGCAGCTCGACTACCAGGCACAGGCCGGCGAAAAGAACGCCGACCGGCTGCTCTACACGCACGGCGAGTCGCGCCCCGGCCTGTGGGCGACCTTGCACTCGATGCGCAACGTGGAAGGCAGCGGGTTGCTGAAGGTCCATGACTGGCCGCCGCGGACGTGACGATGCCGCGGCTCGGATTCGGTACGAGGAACCGGAAGAGGGCGGAGCGCCATGACTGAAGAGTACGTTCCGGTTCGGCTCTCGCACCTGCTGCGCGACTGCTCCGTGGGGGCCGTCGTGCGCGGTCCGGACAGCCTGATGGTGGTGCAGGACATCCACACCTGGGACCGTCCGGGCGCCGATCCCCTGGAGCGGGAAATCCGCTACGTGGACCGGGTGCGGAGCGCGCTCGGCATCGACCGCGTACTCTGCGCGCCGCCGCGTTCGGTCAAGCAGGGTGGGATGGTCATCGGATGGGTCCCGGCGCTGAGGTTTCCGACCTGGATGCGCTGCCTGAGGTGCGGCTCGATGCACCATGCGCCCTGGCGAGCACGGCGAGCGGGAGACGACAACCGCCGGCTTGCTGAAACACGGAGCGCAGGAGCCGCAGGAGAATGCGGCGACTGCGGCGGCGACAGGCTGGAGCAGACCCCTTGGGTCCTGGTGCACGAAGACGGCTACCTGGCGGACATCCCCTGGCACGACCTGGCCCACCGGGGTTCCCGCAACCCGAAACAGCGTCAATGCCGCCCCGACCGGACGCAGTCGTATCTGAGGCTGGAGGAGACCGGAACCGACCGTATCGTGCGTTGCACCCGTTGCGGATCGGACGCCCGCCTGCCCTCGGGCGCGCTGCCGCGGATCCGGTTCCCGCCCGGCACCTGGCAACAGCCCTGGATGCGCGAGCCCCCGGCCCAAGCTCCTGAAACCCTGGCCCTGCTGTTGGAGATCAACGACGTCCGGGTGCACTCCGCCTCGACCCGTACGGCCCTCGTCATCCCCCCGGAATCGCGCATCCGCCGGGGAACGGTGACCGACCGCCTCTACGGCAGCGCCAGGAGCCAACGGAGCATTCGGAATGCGAAGAACCGGCTGGCACGCGAGAGCGCCATCAAACGGCTTGCTCGCGAATATCGCTGCACGCCGGGCGAGATCGAGGAGGCCATCGCGGCTATCGACGGCGGCTATCCGCTGCATGGGCGGACGTTCACCGCCGGTGACCTGCTGGCGGACGAATACCGGGCGCTGATCGAAGCAATCCCCGATCTCGGGGAAGACGAGGACTTCGTCACCGAACACCATACGCAGGATTGGAAGGCGCTTGGAGACATGCTGGGCGCGGGGGGCACGCGGCGCGCGGTCAACGCCGTCTCGCGTCTGGCGGCGGTCAACAGACTGAAGGAAATCATGGTGCTCGAGGGGTTTCAGCGCGCCGGAGGCGAACAGATCACGCCACCGGACGTCACCGGTGAGAGCCAGTGGCTACCCGCGCTGGAGCTGTACGGAGAAGGCATTTTCTTCACCCTCGACGAAGCGCTGTTGCAACGCTGGGAGGGCCGCGACGCCCTGCAAGAGCGTGCGCAAGCCTTTTCCCGGCGCTACGTCAAACGCGCCGGGCAAGGCATTCCGGAGTTCGACGTCGAGATCTCGCCGCGCTTCCTGCTGTGCCACACCCTCGCCCACCTCCTGATCCGCCAGCTCGATGCGGAAGCGGGATACCCCGCCGCCTCGCTGAAGGAGCGCATCTACTGCGCGACCGGCAAGGAGCCCATGGCGGGCATCCTGATCTACGTGGCGGTTGCGGACGAGGAGGGATCCCTGGGCGGTCTGATGGAGCTGGCGAGGCCCGAACGTTTCCTCCGGCTGTTGATCGGTGCGTTCGAGGCCGCGGTCTGGTGCTCGCTGGATCCGGTGTGCTCGGAGCAGGAAGGCCATGGGCCGGATCTGTTGAACCGGGCTGCCTGCCACGCCTGCGCGCTCGTGCCGGAGACGAGCTGTGCGTATGGCAACGTTCTCCTCGATCGAGGCTTCGTCAAGGGCGCGGCGCCGGATGTTCCCGCGTTTCTCGACGCTGCGGATCCTGACGCCGCGGAGGCGCTGGCCTGATGGCCAGGCGCACGTTCGAGCTGCCGGGCATCCAGGACCTCGGCAAGGAGCAGGAGGCGGTGCGCGCCCTGCCCAGGGAAGGCCAGCATCTGATCGTGGGAGGACCGGGAACCGGAAAGTCCGTGCTCGCGCTGATCCGGGCCCGCCGCCACTACCGGGAGCGCGACGACTACCTGTTCCTGGTCTTCAACCATCTCCTGCACCGGGCGAGCGGCCAGTTGTTCGGCGGTGGTCTTGAGAGCAGGACATGGGACGGCTGGTTTCGGGGCATGTTTCGGAAGATTGTGGACCAGCCCGTTCCGGTGCGGGAGCGGGACGACGGCGGGTACAGGGAGATCGACTGGGACCGTGTCCACGAAGTCGTTCAGGATCTGACCGACACGGGAGATCGGCAGCCGCCGTTCCTCGTGATCGACGAAGGCCAGGACATGCCTCCGGAGTTCTACCGCGCCCTCGTGGACCTCGGCTTCGACCGGTTCTTCGTCGTCGCCGACCAGAATCAGCAGATCACCGACGCCAACAGCAGCCGGCAGGACATCGCAGACTGTCTGGGCATCGATACGAACGAGGTGATCGAGCTCCGGCAGAACTACCGCAACCACTATCAAGTGGCCAGACTGGCAAGGGCGTTCTATTGCGGCGATCCCGCGAGCCCCCCTCCCGAGCTGCCGGCGCCGGCTCCGGGAACGGTGCCGCTTCTCTATTGCTACGAGCAGGACAGGCTGGACGAGGTTGCGCGCGGTATCTTGCGTCTGGCCGACCGGGACCCCCGCCAGTTGATCGGCGTCATCGCGCCGAACAACCAGGTCAGGGAGCGCTACGTGGGAGCGCTTCGATCCGTGGAGGTCCGGCTCGACAACCCCCGGGCGCCCGTCGAGACGTACCATCGGGAGCATCGGGCCGAGGTCGCCTTCGACGAAGGCGGCGTCCTGGTCGTCAACGCGCAGGCCTGCAAGGGACTCGAGTTCGATACGGTGGTGCTCGCGGACATCGACGAGCACTACTTCCGGCGCGGAGACCCGGACGTGGCCAGGCGCCTCTTCTACGTCATGGTCGCGCGCGCCAGGGAGCGGGTGTTCATGTTCATGAAGCGCGGCGGGCGCAAGGACGTCGAGCACATCCTGCCGGCGGACCGGGGCGTGCTGCGACGAGAGGAGCTGTGAATGGCCACCGCGGACATGTTCACGTCGACGAACGGGCCTGCTCCGGCGAAGGCGCCCGGTCCGGGGTTGCTCGTCACCAACCACCTGAACCTGATGTACATGCTCGCGGCGGGTCTGGTGATGCCGCCCGCCGGGTTCGGCGGCAAGTACTACCGCGACACCCTCGAATGCTTCCCCGGCTGGATCCCCCTGTTCATCGGCAGGGCGCCCAAGGAAGCGATCGAATCGTGTACGCAGGAGGCGGGGCACCTCAGGCCGATCATCGTCGAGATCGGCCTCTCCGGGCTGTCGGGCAACGTGACGGCAATCGGCGAAGACGGTCCGAGGGAGCGGTATTTCCCGGACCGGCTCGACGGGACCGAGCGCCTGCTCCTGGTCCCCGCGCCGCTGCCCGTTTCCCGGATCAAGTCGATCGTCTTTCCGTCGGCCGAAGAAAAACGGGCATGTGAAACGGATGCGAAGGACTTCGGCAACGTGCCGCTCAAGGAGTTCAAGCTCCGAACCCAAGGGATTCTCTTCACCAAGGCGCCGGACACCCCCTGGCCGTCGCCCGGCGAAGGCCCCCCGGAGCGAAGCGCCCCGCTGCAAGGTCCCCTCGCGGCCGGCGGGGTCATGGCCATGCTGCTGCTCTTCGCCAACCAGGGCGAGCAGGCGGTTCGCTCATGCCGGGTGGCGTTCGACCCGGACGGCGGCGAGGCGCCGCGCCCAGCGGACGACCATCCGATTCTGGCCGGACTCGAAACCTGGATCCGGGACGGGGTTGCGTCATTGCCGGCGCCCGCGGATCCCGGGACGGATCGGATCGGCTTGCAGAACGCCTCCCAGGCAAGGCTTTTCTGGGAGACCGTCGAACGGCTGGTGGAGTGGCGGGACACCGGCCGCGCCGGCAGCGCCGAGGACGTGCTGATCGCTCACCTTGCCGCGGCCGTGGGCGGCCTCGACCCGCGCCTCCAGGCGGGTGTCGGGAAGCTCCACGACACCCTCGTCTCGCTGACGGGGCTCGCCGGCGCAACGGCCGGCGAGCTGTTCGAGCGGCACGATACCCCCTTGGCCCATGCCATGACGCTGTTCCTGCTGCGCCGCGACTGCGCGGATCTCTTCGACTACGACAGCGACCGGCTCGCCGAGCCGGACTGGCTGGCCGCCGCCATCCTGTTCGGTGCCCACGACGGATGGATGGATCTTCCTCTCCGGCTCCGCGCCGGCCGCGCACTCTCGGATGCGGTCTCCCATCGCATGGCGCGAATGGCTCACCGGATTGCCGGAACCGGACTCGACCTGGGCCAGGCGCCGGCCAGGGTCCGCCCCTTGCGCGAGCTGTTCGGCGACGGCTCGACCTGGCGGTTCCGTGAGAGATCCGCGGCGCTGGAACTTGCCAAGGCGCAGAAATGGGACTGCGTCCATACCCGGATCAGCCTCGGCCCCGGTGAATACACGCTCACCGTCAAGGGGGGCTCGACGTATATCGATCTACCCGGCGAGCCTGGGATTTCCCCTGAAATCGACCTGGATCGATTCTTCGAGTCACTGGCCGGGGCGCGCCTGGACCACCGGACCGAGGCGAAGATCCGCGGGAAGCTCGGGGGCTGAACACCGTCATGCGCATGATCCCGAACCGGCCCCGCGACACCGGCAGCCAGGCGGAGAAACGGATATTCGGGTCATTGGCCAGGGCGCATCCGGACCACGGAACCGAGGCGAAGATCGGCGGGGCGCTCGGGGGCCGGACACCGTCATGCGCATGATCCCGAGCGCGCCTTACGATACCGGCAGCCAGGCGGAGAAACGGGTATTCGAGAGATTGCGCGCCGCCTTCGACGATCGCTACGTGGCCTTCCACTCCCTGAAGCCGACCCGGCATCCCCGTAAACGGTTCCCCGAGATCGATTTCGTCATCTGCGGTCCCGATGGCCTGTACGCCATCGAGGTCAAGGGCGGGAGGGTGGCGTGCCACGACGGCGTGTGGCGGTACCGGGATCGCAACGGCGGGATCACCCTGTCCCAGGAGAGTCCGTTCCGCCAGGCGGAGACGGCGCTTCACGGACTGATGGAAGACTTGCGCGCCAACCTGCCCGAAGACGTGCTCGACCGGTTCACCACGGGCTACGGGATGGTGTTTCCGGACTGCGAATGGCGGAGCGACGGCGCCGAGTGGGACCCCGCGATGTTCGCCGATGCGCGTCGCAGCCGCGACCTCGAAGGCTGGCTGTGCGGTCTGTTCAAGTACTGGCGCGCACGAGCAGGATGGAAAGGCCGGCCCGACGATGACGATGGCGCACTGGCGAGGCTTCAGGGGTATCTGCGCCCGGAGGTGGACGCCCCCGAGAGGGAAGAAGCCGTCCACTTGCTCCGCCCGGAGGTGGATGCCCGCGAGAGAGAAGAAGCCGTCCGATTGCTCCATCGGATGGAGGACGCCGGGCGGCGCATCGAGGGATTGACCGAGGATCAGATGCGCATGGCCGACGTGGCGGAGGCGAATCCACGGGTGCTTTGCGCCGGCGGAGCGGGCACCGGCAAGACCTTCCTCGCCGAACGGCTGGCCCGGCGCTGGGCCGAGGCCGGCTTGCAGGTCGCTCTGGTATGCCGGTCCCCTTGGCTGAGGCATCATCTGGCATCACGACTTTCGATGCCCGGATTGGCCGTATCGTCGATCGACGGCGTGCGCCTCGATTGCCGCCGGGCCGGACTGGAACGCTTCGACGCGCTGATCGTCGACGAAGGGCAGGACCTGTTCGAGATGGACTGCATCGAGACCCTGGACGGCGTCCTGGACGGCGGACTGGAAACGGGGCGCTGGTGCTGGTTCCACGACCTGAACAACCAGTCGCTGACCCCCCGCTTCGATCGGCGTGCGAAGGACCACCTGGAATCGCTCGACCCCGTGCGGATGCCGTTGCGAATCAACTGCCGCAACACCCGGGTCATCCTGGAATGGATACAGGCCACCCTCGACGCCGACCTGGGCGTACACGGGGCCGGAGCTGGCCCCGCCGTCCGCACACAGAGCGCCGCCACCCGGCGGGAATCCGCCGAGCGGACCACACGCGAGATCGGCGAACTGGTGGACGTGGGAGGACTGGCGCCCGGTTTGGTGACGATCCTGTCGCCGCTCGATCTTGCCGAGTCTTCCGTTGCCCTGATGCCTCCGGCCGCCGCACGCCGGGTCCGGCGGCTGGACGAGTATTCCATGCGGGAAATCCCCGGCGACAAGGTCGGGTTCGCAAGGATCGGGGAGTTCAAGGGTCTCGAGAACGAGGCGATCGTCGTCGTGGATCTTCCCGCCCCGGATGGAGCGGCCCGGAAATCCGCCGAGCATTACGTGGCCATGAGCCGGGCGCGCTCCGTGCTGTCGCTGATCCACCGGGATCCGGCCTGAGACCCGGGTTCGACTTCGTGGCTCCGTTGCGGCGAGCGGCCCGGCAACCGGACCCGGCACGAGGCCGGAGATCGATGTCCTCGGGGCCGTGTACCGCGCGGCGGCCATCGCCGAGTCGCCCTGCGATCCGGAGAACGAGAAAGGGCGAGAGGCTGGCGGTGCTCCTGCTTCTCCCGAGTGGCGAACCAGGTGCGGAGCCGGTTCATCTCCCACCGTGCCGCCCGGCAACATGGAGCCGGGAATTGCCGGTGCCGTCAGCTCCGCGTCCGCAGCCGGGGGCTGGTGAGAAATGCGGGCTGGATCAGTCCGCAAGCGCCTCTTCCAGCACCCTCGCGACGTGCCACGCCTCCCGGGCCGCGCCGTCGGCGATCTGGCGCCGGCAGCTCGTTCCGGCGGCGACGATCAGGGTGTCCCGGTCCGCCGCCCGCACCGCCGGGAGCAGGTCGAGCTCGCCCATCGCCATCGACGTCTCGTAGTGTTCGGCCTCGTGGCCGAAGGCGCCGGCCATGCCGCAACAGCTCGATGCGACGGTCTCGACCTCCAACCCGGGCACGAGCCGGAGCGTGCGCTCGGCCGCCGGCATGACCCCGAACGCCTTCTGGTGGCAGTGGCCGTGGAGGAGGGCGCGCCGGTTCGCGAGGGGGCACAGGGGAATGTCCAGCTCTTCCCCGGCGGCGGCCCCGGCGATGAATTCCTCGAACAACAGGAACCGCGCTCCGCCCAAATCCCGCTCCAGGCCGAGCCCGAGGGCCTCGTCGCGGAACGTGAGCAGGCACGAGGGCTCCAGGCCGACGACGGGAACGCCGCGCTCGATGAACGGCGCGAGCGCCGAGAGGGTCCGCTCCAGCTCGCGCCGGGCTTCCTCGACGAGGCCGGCGGCGAGGAACGTCCGCCCGCAACACAGCGGGCGGCGTTCTCCCGGCGGCGGCGCGGCGGCGCGGACCCGGAAGCCCGCCGCCTCCAGCACCCGCACCGCGGCGCGGGCGTTCTCCGGCTCGAACCAGGTGTTGAACGTATCGGCGAAGAGGACCACCTCGGATCCGCCGCCGCGCGCGGAGGTCGGGTGGTCCGGTTCGGGGGCTCCGCATTCCTCCGCGGGGGGCGCATCGGGACTTTGGCGTTGCGGAGATGCCGGCCCGGTTCCGTGCTCTCCCGCGAGGACCGTATCGGCCTGAACCACATCCGCCTGAAACGTCCCGGCCCGCGGCGGCTCGGGATCCTCCTGCCGGGGAGCGGGATCGATCCGGGATGCATCGGCCCTTGACGGATGGGGATGGCCCGGCAACGCATCGTCCCCCGAAGGATCAGGATCGGCCCGCAACCCATCGGTCCGGAACGGGTCGCTCCGCCAGCGCGGGAGCGGACGCCTCGCGCTCAGCCCCAGGAGGCGCTCGGTGGCGAGGGCGAGTCCGGGGATCCGGTCGCGCAGGTTCAGCATCCACGCGAGCCGGCTCGCGGCGGGGGCGTAGCGGGGCAGCCACGCGACGAGGCGATCGCGCAGCCCGATCCCGTGCCGCTTCCGGCGCTGGTGGAGGTATTCGATCTTCATGCGCGCCATGTCCACGCCGGTGGGGCATTCGCGCCGGCAGCCCTTGCATCCGACGCACAACGCCATCGTGTCGCGCATGGCGTCGGAGGTGAGGGCGTCGCGGCCGAGCTGACCGGTGAGGGCGAGCCGCAGCGTGTTCGCACGCCCCCGCGTGACGTGCTGCTCGTCCGCGGTCACCCGGTACGAAGGGCACATCACGCCGGGGTCGGACTTGCGGCACGCACCGTTGTTGTTGCACATCTCGACCGCGCGGTGGAGCCCGCCCCATTCGGACCAGTCGAGCCCGGTCTCCACGGGCAGCGGCGCGTAGCCCGGCTTGTAGCGGAAGAGTGTGCGGTCGTCCATGCGCTCGGGCCGCACGATCTTGCCCGGGTTGAACAGCCCGCCGGGGTCGAAGGCGTCCTTGACCTCCTCGAACGCGGCGACGAGCCGGGGACCGAACATCGCCTCGTGGAACTCGCTGCGCACGATGCCGTCGCCATGCTCGCCGGAATGCGAGCCCCGGTAGCCGCGGACCATCTCGAAGCATTCCTCCGCGATCGCCCGCATGGTGCGCGCGCCTTCCGCGGTCTTGAGATCGATGATCGGGCGCACGTGCAGGGTGCCGACCGAAGCGTGCGCGTACCAGGTGCCGCGGGTGCCGTGGCGGGCAAAGATGGCGTCGAGGCGGCGGGTGTACTCGGGGAGGTCTTCCAGGCGTACCGCGCAGTCCTCGACGAAGGAGATCGGCTTCCCGTCCCCCTTCATCGACATCATGATGTTGAGCCCCGCCTTGCGCACGTCCCAGACCGCGCGCTGGAACGCAGGCTCCACCGCCTCCACCACCGCGCCGGGGAAGCCGAGGTCCGCCATCAGCTCGCCGAGCCGCGCGAGCCGGTCGAGGAGGGCGCCGCGGTCCTCGCCCGCGAACTCCACCAGCAGCAGCGCATCGGGGTGCCCCCGCACGAAACGCTCGACGGCGGGGCGGAACGCCGCGATGTCGCGGGCCAGCTCCATCAGGGTGCGGTCCACCAGCTCCACCGCGCTCGGGTCGAGAGCCACGATGTGCCGGGTGGCGGCCATCGCATCGTGAAACGCTGGAAAGTGGCAGACGCCCAGCACGCGATGGGCGGGCAGCGGCTGAAGGTCCAGCTCGATCCCGGTGAAGAACCCGAGGGTCCCTTCGGAGCCGACCAGCAGATGAGCCATGTTGTGGCCGTCGGGGGTGGCGTCCGCGCCGGAGGCGATGAGGTCGAGGCCGTCACCGGGCCGGGATGGTCTTGCAGGGACCCCGCGCGGCTGCACGGTGATGTCCAGGTCTGCTACGTCGGAGCCGCCGCCAGGCCGGTACGGCCTCGCGGCTCGGCGCCGCGCATCGGCTGCCGCGCCCGGCGTGAGGGCGTCGATGTTGTAGCCGCCGATCCGTCTGAGCAGCGGCGGGAAGCGTCGCGCGATCTCGTCGGCCTCGCGGGCGCCGAGAGCGCGCATGCGCCGGATCAGATCGAGGTAGCGGCCGTCGCCTGCGCCGTCCGCGACACCGGCGAGATTGCCCGGTGCCTCGCCGAACCGGATCGCGCTCCCGTCGGCGAGGATCGCGTTGACGGCGTGCACGTTGTGCACCATGTTGCCGTAGCGGATGGAGCGCGCGCCGCAGGAGTTGTTGCCGGTCATGCCGCCGATCGTGGCCCGGTTGGACGGGGACACGTCCACCGGGAAGAAGAGCCTCTTCGGTGCGAGCCAGGCGTTGAGGCGATCGAGCACGACACCGGGCTGCACCGTGACCCGGCGCGCACCTTCGTCGAAGCCGAGCACCCCATCGAGATACCTGCTGGTGTCGACGACCACCGCCTCGCCCACGGTCTGCCCGCACTGCGAGGTGCCGGCCCCGCGCGGCAGGACCGGGGCGCCCGCCTCGCGGCAGATCGCGATCGTGCGGGCGACGTCTTCCGCGTTGCGCGGCGCCACCACGCCGATCGGCTCGATCTGATAGATGGACGCATCGGTACTGTAGCGGCCCCGATCCGCGGGGTCGAAGCGCACCTCCCCCTCGATCTCGCGACGCAGGCGAGCGGCGAGCGCCGGGTCTCCCGGCCGCAGTCCGGATCGATGTCTCACGCGCGTCCTCCGGGGTGGTCCGGGCGAGGCAGGCGAGAGCCGCACCGGTCGGACCGGCGGTGTCTCCGCGTCATGCCGGACCGGCGGCGGTAGCGGGGACGGCGACGGTGCGTGCCGCTTCGCCGGCCAGATACGCGAGAGCCACGCCGACACCGCCGCGCGCATGCGGGACGCCGGCCAAATCCAGCCCCATCTCGACGCCGGAGAGCGTCCCCGCGAGCATCAGGTCGTTGAAGTCTCCCAAGTGCCCGATGCGGAACACCCGGTCGGCGAGGCGGCCGAGCCCGTTGCCGAGCGACATGTCGAAGCGATCGAGGATGATGTGCCGCAGGGCGTCCGCGCTATGGCCCCGGGGCACCCGCACCGCGGTCAGCGAAGACGAGTACCCGGTGGGATCGCGGCACCACACCTCCAGCCCCCAGGCGCGCACTGCGCGCCGCGTCGCCTCGGCGTGCCGGTCATGGCGCCGGAACACGTTGTCGAGGCCCTCCTCGATCAGCATGTCGATGGCCTCGGCAAGGCCGTGGAGCAGGTTCGTGGCCGGCGTATAGGGGAAGAACCCGGTCTCGTTCGCGCCGAGCATCGCCTCCCAGTCCCAGTAGGAGCGCACCATCCCGCCCGACCTCGCGGCCGTCATGGCCTTGTCGCTCACCGCGTTGAAGCCGAGCCCCGGGGGGAGCATCAGCCCTTTCTGCGAGCCCCCGATGGTCACGTCCACGCCCCATTCGTCGTGGCGGTAGTCGATGGAGGCGAGTGAGGAGATGGTGTCGACGAGCAGCAGCGCCGGGTGGCCGGCGGCGTCGAGCGCAGCGCGCACCGCGCCGACGGGGCTCGTCACCCCGGTGGAGGTCTCGTTGTGCACGACCGTCACCGCCTTGATCGTACGGGCGCGGTCCTCGGCGAGCCGCGCCTCGATCCGCGCCGGATCCGCACCGGTGCGCCAGTCGCCCTCCAGGATCTCGACGCGCAGGCCGAGCCGCCGCGCCATCGCCGACCAGAGCGTCGAGAAGTGCCCGGTCTCGCTCATCAGCACCGTGTCCCCGGCCGAGAGGGTGTTGACGAGCGCCGCCTCCCACGCGCCGGTGCCCGACGAGGGGAAGATCAGCACGTTGCCGCGCGTTTTGAAGATCTCGCGCAACCCCCCGAGCACCTGCCGGCCGAGACGCCCGAACCCGGGTCCGCGGTGGTCGATGGTGGGGCGCTCGATCGCACGCAGGATCCGATCCGGCACGTTGGTCGGACCCGGGATCTGCAGGAAGTGCCGGCCGGCCGGATCACCCACTTCGGCACCCTCCGGGAATCGGGGCGTCGCGCCCGCGCGCAGTGTCTTGCAGTGTAAGGCGGTGTACTCAATGCCGAAAGCCACCGTCCTGGTTCGGTTCGTGCGAGCGGCGCCTCCCCGAGGGTACACGCGGAGCAACGGCTCTCGGGCAAGGCGGCAGAGGCCGCGTGATCGGGGCCGGCCGTGTCGGCCACGCCGCTTCCGGTGAAACGGGCTGCGATGAAATCCATGACGACGGACGAATCTGTGACGACCGCCCCGACCGCCCCCCGGCAGCGCCCGCTGGCCTCCCTTCTGTGCGACCTCCTGCTTCTTTCCAGGTTCGTGCAAGGGCGGAGCCTTACCGTAGAATCGCCCCATGCCCGGAAACACCATCGGCAAGTCGTTCCGCGTCACCACCTGGGGCGAGAGCCACGGGGCCGCGATCGGCTGCGTGATCGACGGCTGCCCGCCCGGCATGGCGCTCGGCGAGGGCGACATCCAGCCCGACCTCGAACGGCGCCGTTCGGGGAAGTCCCGCCACACCACCCAGCGCCGGGAAACCGACACCGTGCGGATCCTCTCCGGCACCTTCGAGGGCGTCACCACCGGCACCCCGATCCACCTGGTGATCGAGAACGTCGATCAGCGCCCCAGGGATTACACGAAGATCAAGGACGTGTTCCGGCCCGCGCACGCGGACTACGCCTACCACCACAAGTACGGGCTCCGCGACTACCGGGGCGGGGGGCGTTCATCGGCGCGCGAGACCGCGATGCGGGTCGCGGCGGGCGCGGTCGCGAAGAAGTACCTGCGCGAGCGGGCGGGCATCCTGGTGCGCGGCTACCTCGCCCAGCTCGGCCCGCTGTGCCCCGTGGCGTTCGACTGGGACGAGGTCGAGCGCAATCCCTTCTTCTGCCCCGATCCCGGCGCGGCCGAGGAGATGGCGCAGTTCATGGACACGCTCAGGAAGTCCGGCGATTCCATCGGCGCGCGGGTCGACGTGGTCGCGAGCGGCGTGCCGCCGGGGCTGGGCGAGCCGGTGTTCGACCGCCTCGACGCGGATCTCGCCCACGCCCTGATGAGCATCAACGCGGTCAAGGGGGTGGAGATCGGCGCGGGCTTCCGGGTGGTGGAGATGCGCGGCACCGAGAACCGCGACGAGATCACCCCCGAGGGGTTCCTCGGCAACAACGCGGGTGGGGTCCTCGGGGGGATTTCCTCCGGGCAGGACGTTCGCGCGAGCATCGCGCTCAAACCGACGTCCAGCCTGCGCCTTCCCGGGCGCGGCATCGACGTCGCCGGGAACCCGGTCGAGGTGGTCACCCACGGCCGTCACGACCCTTGTGTGGGAATCCGCGCGACCCCCATCGCCGAGGCGATGGTCGCCATCGTGCTGATGGACCACTACCTCCGCCACCGCGGGCAGAATGCGGACGTGGAGCCGGCCGCGCCGGTAGTGCCGGCGTCGTCGGTGGTGCCGCCCGCGGCGGATTGAGCGGCCTCCGGGAGGATCACCATCGTCGTGGAAGGAAGCCGGTGCGACGGGAGCCGGTGAAGCATACGCGCTGAACGGCCGCCTCCGCCGTTGCGCGCCCACGCTTCACGAGCCGGAGCGGGTGTGGGCCGGGGTCATCGTTTCCGTGGAGCCGGCGACCGCCTCTTTTCGAGCTGGACGAACACGCTCACCAGCGCCAGCGTCCCGTGGGCAGGGGGCGTGAAGTTGATGTCCGGGTTTTCGGTGTTCAGCTTGAAGGCGGTGCCGTCCCAGGCGTCGTAGGCGACGATTTCACCGGAGCGGAGCAGGTTCGACAGATCGTCACCGCCGGTCCAGTAGGTCTTCACGTTGTCCAGCAATTCCCGCTAACACGGAAGGCATCCGTGAAATCGCTACGATTCGACGCTCAAACTACCGGAG
Organism: uncultured Gammaproteobacteria bacterium; assembly: GCA_958295465.1. Taxonomy (GTDB): domain Bacteria; phylum Pseudomonadota; class Gammaproteobacteria; order HK1; family HK1; genus HK1. The sequence continues at coordinate 1,726,212 of OY282353.1, read as the reverse complement.
TATCCCCGAAATCAAGCTGGGGAACCGTACTTCGGGGGGTTAGCGGGAATTGCTGCACGTTGTCCTTGCATTCGATCAGCTTCTCGCGGGAGCGCCGCGAGGGAAGGCCGGGAAGTCGTCGCTATCCCTCGACGTTCGTTCCGCCCACCGTCAGCCCGTCGATGCGCAGCGTCGGCTGTCCGACCCCCACCGGGACGATCTGGCCGTCCTTCCCGCACACCCCGACACCCCAGTCGAGCTCCAGGTCGTTGCCGACCATGCTCACGCGGGTGAGGACGTCGGGGCCGTTGCCGATGAGGGTCGCTCCTTTCACCGGCCGGGTGACCTTGCCGCCTTCGATGAGGTACGCCTCGCTGGCGGAGAAGACGAACTTCCCGGAGGTGATGTCCACCTGCCCGCCGCCGAAGCTCACCGCGTAGAGCCCCCTGTCCACCGAGGCGATGATCTCCTCGCGCTCGTACCTGCCGGGGAGCATGTAGGTGTTGGTCATGCGCGGCATCGGCAGGTGGGCGTAGGATTCGCGCCGTCCGTTGCCGGTCGATTTCGTCCCCGTGAGTCGCGCGTTCAGCTTGTCCTGCATGTATCCCTTCAGGATTCCGTCCTCGATGAGGGTCGTGTACTGGGCCGGGGTGCCTTCGTCGTCGATGGTGAGGGATCCGCGGCGGCGCTCCAGGGTGCCGTCGTCGACCACCGTGCACTGCTCGCTCGCGACCCGTTCGCCGATGCGGCCGGCGAACACCGAGCTGCCCTTGCGGTTGAAGTCGCCCTCCAGTCCGTGCCCGACCGCCTCGTGCAGCAGCACGCCCGGCCAGCCCGGCCCCAGCACCACGGTCATGGTGCCGGCCGGTGCGGGCTCCGCATCGAGGTTCACGAGCGCCTGGCGCACCGCCTCGCGCGCATAGGCGCATGCGCGGTCCTCGTCATCGGTGAAGTAGCGGTAGTCGTAGCGTCCGCCCCCGCCGGTGGACGCCTGCTCGCGCCGCCCGTCTCGCTCGACGATGACGCTCACGTTCATGCGCACCAGCGGGCGCACGTCGCCGGCGAAGGTGCCGTCGCTGGAGGCGACGAGCACCCGGCTGTATTCGCCGGCGAGGCTGACGATCACCTGCCGGACGTGCGGATCGACCCGCCGGGCTTCCGCGTCGGCACGCTCCAGCAGCGCGATACGGGCGTGCTCGTCGAAAGTTTCGATCGGATCGACGGGAGAGTAGAGCGCAGGCGCATGCGAGCCGCGCCATGCCAGGATACGGCCGTCGCCGCCCCCGCGGGCGATGCTGCGCGCGGCCGACGCCGCGTGTGCGAGGGCTTCGGGGGCGACCTCGTCGGAGTACGCGAACCCGCTCTTCTCGCCGCTCACCGCGCGCACTCCGACGCCCTGCTCGATGTTGTGGCTGCCTTCCTTCACGATGCCGTCTTCAAGCACCCATGCCTCGGAGCGCGTCGATTCGAAGTAGAGGTCCGCCTCGTCGATGGAGTGCTCGCGCAGCCGGCCCAGGGTGGATTCGAGGTCGCCCTCGACGAGGCCGCCGGAGGCGAGGATGTGGTTGCGGGCGATGTCGAGTGTCTGGCTCATGGGTTGGTCCGCCGGGGCCGTGGGGGGAGGCCGCGAGCATAGCACCGCGGGCGGCGCCCGATCCGCGCCGACACCTTGACGCGGCCATTCCTGCCGACGCTCCGAACACGATACGACGACTCGATTTCGCGGCCGGCCCGGCAGCCGCGGCGGCAGGGCAATTTCACGCTATGGAATGGGCGTCCGCACGCGACCCCGCCTGCCAGCGCACCCGCCCGCAGCATCAGGCCGTGCTCGGTGCATCGGTTCGGCCCTCCCGGCGCTCGTCTTCGAGAGGAGCTACCAGGAAGCTGCGTGAAACCCGAACCCTTCACTGCCCACTGAAACGGGGCAACTCCAACCCCGCCCTTGCACACCGTGCAGGAGAGCAGGTTCGCATTGGTGATGTACGCCTGGATCGACGACATGTGGATGATCGCCCCGCCGCGGCCCTGCGCGACCATCTGCCTCGCCGCAGCCTGGCCGGTGAGGAAGAACCCCTTGAGGTTCATCCGCACCACCCGGTCGAAATCCTCTTCCTCCAGCTCGAGCACGTCGGCGGGATGGAGCACCGCGGCGTTGCTGATCATCACGTCGAGGCCGCCGTAGGCTTCGACCGTCTTCGCGACCAGCGCCTCGACCTGCCCGCGATCTCCCACGTCGCAAGCGACGAACGTCGCCTCGCCGCCGGCCTCGCGCAGTGATTGGGCTGCCGCCTCGCCCTTGCCGGCCTGAATGTCGGCCAGCACCACCTTCGCGCCGTCGTTCGCGAAACGCCGCGCGCACGCGAACCCGATCCCCTGCGCCGCACCGGTGACGACGACCGACTTTCCCGAGTTGCCCATGATCCGTTCCCTCCCCGCGTGGCGCGGTTCATCGCGAATCATACGTGCCGCGACCGGACTCGGCCGTATCGTACTTCGCCCCGGCCATCCGCAGCGCCAGCAGCGCGAGCAGTCCTTCGGACCCGGTGATCATCAGCGCGGCCGGCGCCCCGAAGGTCTCGGCAAGCCAGCCGACGTGCAGAAACCCGATGGGTCCGGTGCCGATGCACAGCGTCAGCACCCCGAGCACCCGGCTGCGATACTCCGGCCGCGCATTCAGGTACGACAGGGTGCTCTGCATCGCGGAGAAGCAGGCGCCCGCGAGCCCGATCGCGAGCAGCACCCCCGCCGCGACGAGGAACGAGGACACCGGCCCTCCGGCCATGAGCGAGACCACCCCCAGGCAGCCGACCAGGGCGAGGTAGGCGACGGTTCCCCACAGATACAACGGCACGAAGCCACCCGGCCGCGCCGCGAACGCGATGACCATCGCGCCGATGAACGCCCCGAGACCCTCGGTGCTGGACAGGAGCCCGGTCATCGCCGAGTCCAGGCCGAGCCGGCCGGCGCCGATGACCGGAATCATCGAGGTGAACGGGAACCCCCAGAGGTTGTACACGATGGTGACCGCGAGCACCCAGCGCAGCCGGGCGTCGCCGGCGACGAACCGGATCCCCGAGACCAGCTCCCGGGCGAACCAGGTGGACTGCACCTGCCGCGGGGTCGCGGGCACCGGGGTCAGCGTGATGACGCCGAGGGACACGGCGAACACCACGGCGCTCAGAATGAACACGCCGGCGAGGCCGAAGACCTGCAGCACGACGCCGCCGAGCACCGGCCCGGCCATCCGGGTGGCGGTGGAGGTGGCCGAATCGAGACTCATCGCGGCGGCGACGTCCCCGTCCGCGAGATCCCCGAGCAGGCGACGGCGCACCGGCATGTCCGTCGCCCAGAAGATGCCGCCGAGCACCGAGGCGGCGGCGACGTACGGAAAGCCGAACGCGCCGGCGTTCGAGACCAGCACCATCGCGACGGAGACCGCGAGCACCATCGCCAGCGATGCCGCCAGCAGCCTCTTGCGGTTGACGCGATCCGCGACCACACCGACGAACGGACCGCATAATGCGAGCGGCAGCATCCACAACATCGGCACCGCCGATACGAGCAGCGGCGAGCCGGTGATCTGGAACGTGTAGAGCCCGAGTACGAAGAGTTGCAGCCACCGCACGATGCCCGTGAGGCCGCCGACCACCCACACCAGCAGAAAACGGGGGTTGCGGAGCAGGAGGCGGCCGGTGCCCATCGGCTATGACCGCGACCGCACCGCGGCAGATGACTCGAGCCTCGGCCCTCTCGTATGGAACAAACCCGTTCCCTGCCCGTCCGCGGCGCTGGCGCGGTCGCCACTCGCACCGGACATCGAACGTGCCCGCCCGTCCGCGGCGCTGGCCGGAGCAGCCGCGATTCCGCCCGGCGGAATCGCCGAGCGACCGCGCCAGCGGTCGCCACTCGCACCGGGCATCGAACGTGCCCGCGATCGGCCTTGCAGATCCGGCGCCGCGGGTCGCAGCATACGGCGATGAGCGGCGCAGGGGGGCATGGGGCGATTGTATCGTGAGCGTCCGGTCACCGCCCTTGAGATCGATTCGAGCCGTATCGCACCCTGTGGCCGCACTGCCCGTTCCCGATCTTCCGGAGTCGATCCGCCGGTTCGCCGGGGCCGCCGCTTTCACCGCGACATGCCTTCTTCCTTCACCGGGCGTCGCCGGGCGCGACGTGGATTGACCCCATGACCGCACTGTCCGTTCTCGATCTTTCACCCATCACCGAAGGCGGGAGCCCCGCGCAGTCGATGCGCAACTCCCTCGACCTCGCGCGCCGGGCCGAGGCGCTGGGGTATCGCCGCTACTGGGTGGCGGAGCACCACAACATGCCCGGCATCGCGAGCGCGGCGACCGCGGTGGTGATCGGCCACGTTGCTGGCGGGACGTCCACGATCCGGGTGGGCGCCGGGGGGATCATGCTGCCGAACCATGCACCGCTGGTCATCGCCGAGCAGTTCGGCACCCTCGACGCGCTGTACCCGGGGCGCATCGACCTCGGCCTCGGCCGTGCGCCCGGCACCGACCAGCGCACCGCGTTCGCGTTGCGGCGCAACCTCCACGGCGACCCCGACGACTTTCCGCGCGACGTGGTCGAGCTGCAGGACTACTTCCGCGAGCCGCGGCCGGACGACCACGTCCGGGCCATTCCGGGCAGCGGTCAGAACGTTCCCATCTGGATCCTGGGGTCGAGCCTCTATGGCGCACAGCTCGCCGCGATGCTCGGACTACCATACGCCTTCGCATCGCACTTCGCGCCGGCCGCCCTGATGCCTGCCCTCGACATCTACCGCGAATCGTTCAGACCCTCGGCGCAGCTCTCCGAGCCCTGGGCCATGGCCGGATTCAACGTGTTCGCGGCCGACACCGACGAGGAAGGTCACCGCCTGCGCACCTCGGCGCGGCAATGGACGCTGGCGCTGCGCCGGGGAAGACCCCGCCGTCTCCCGCCGCCGGACGACGGTTTCGAAGCGCGACTGGGCAGGCGCGAGCGGGCGATGCTCGACGAACACGGCGCATGCTCGGCGGTCGGCTCCCCGGTAACGGTGCTCGGGCAGATGGAGCGGTTCGTCGAGCGCACCGGAGTCGACGAACTGATGATCGCGTCCCAGATCTTCGACCACGAAGCGCGCGTGCGCTCGTTCGAGATCGCGATGGAGGCGTGGCCGAGCCGTGCCGGGCAAGGGAGCGCCTCGGCCTGACCGGTCAGCGCCGGCGTCTCGCCGCCGCTCGACCTCGACCGCCCGGTCCGCTGCGCTCCAAGAGCGGCCGGCATCTCGCCGCGAACCGAAGACGACGTGCAGTACCGGCGGTGACTCTCCCGCGGAACGTGCAGCACGCAGAACGCGGACAGATTCCGCCTCGGAAGATCAGCGTCGTCCTCCTCCCGCTGATTCCCGCTCCTGCGCGCGGGCCGGCGCCCGGGTCACGGGCGAATACGACGTGGCGGATCGGAAACGGGCGTCCCACCCCCGCTCAACCTGCCTCGATCTTCGGCAGGAAATACACCTCGGCGTTCTCGTGCAGCCGCTGGAAGTACGCGGTCTCATGGATCTGGCCGTCGATCGCGACGGTGGTCTCTTCTTCAAGGTACTCCCCGAGGCCGGGAAAGCGCGCGTCCATCGCCCTGATCACCCCGCGCAGATTGCGGGCATCGACCTCGAACTCCCTCTCCCCACCGGTGCGCTGGAGGCTCGTCCCGGTGGAGAGGACGACCTTGACGGTCACCGCGCCACCCGAACCCGGCCAGCGGTGCCGGCCGATTGCAGCATCCCGGTGGAGGGCACGACCTTCACGGTTACCGCCCAAGCCCGCAGGCAAACGTCGCACTGCACCCGTCCATCGTCGAGCAGGCGCCAGTGCTTCGTCGGCATCCCCGCGACGGACCGCATTCGATCGTGCATGGAGACGTCTCCGCTCGGGTCCGCCGCCCTCTGTCCGGTGAGTGGCGAAAAGTATGCTACAGGCTCGCATCGGAATCACATGATCGGAGCAAACCGCCGGCAATTCCCGCCAGGCCCGCCGCCGTGCGAGCGTGCGGCGGTGGTCCACACCATGCTCGCTCTCGTGGCCACCGCCACGCCACGCGACCCGGGCGCCGCCCGGTCCGGAACCCGTCAGGAGGCCGCGGCGTTACCGCGTGCGGCGGTCTGCGAACCGCACCGTCCCTCGGGCGGGAGGCGCCCGGTGACGAACGGAAGCCGCCGGGCGCCGTCACAGGCGCGCTGGATGCGCCGCCCCTCGCTTCGGCTGACCCAATGCCATTCCACGCCCTGCGGCGCGGCATCGGAGATCGGCGAGGCGCCGATCGCACGCATCAGGCGGGCCCAGACCTCCAACGCCCCGCTCGATCCGCTCAGGTTCACGGGCCGATTGTCGTCACGCCCTATCCAGACCACGGCGACCCGGTCCGCGCCGTAGCCGGCGAACCAGCTATCGCGCAGGCCGCCGGTGGTGCCGGTCTTCCCCGCAAGCCTCTGGTCGCGGCCGAGGAGCGCCCGGGCCCTGCGCCCGGTGCCTTCGCTCAGCACGCCATGCAACGCGTGGGTGACGAGAAACACCGCTCGGCCGTCCGCGACCCGGGTGGAGCGCTCGGGATAGCGCCCGAGTGGGCGCCCATGCCGATCCGTAACCCCCCGGATCGCTCGCAGCGGCAGCCGCAAACCGCCGGTCGCAAGCGATTGGTACATGGCGTTGACCTCGATGGGGGCGAGTTCGATCGTGCCGAGAAGCATCGCCGGATAGGTGGCGAACGGTCGTGACACCCCCAGCGCACGAATCGTGTCGCGGATCCGTTCCAGCCCGACGTCGAGCCCGAGCCGGACGGTCGCGAGGTTGTAGGAGTGCACGAGGGCGTCGCGCAGGAACACCGCGCCATGGGAGCGGCCATCGTGGTTTCGTGGCCGCCACGGACCGCGCGGACCGTCGACCCGCACCGGATCGTCGCGAACGAAGGATGCGAGATGGAACCGCGGCTCGGTCAACGCGGCGAGATAGACCGCGGGCTTGACCACCGACCCGACGGGACGAACCGCATCGAGGGCACGATTGAATCCGGTGCCGCGCGGGTCACGGCCCCCCACGATGGAAAGCACTTCGCCGGACCGGGCATCCGTGACCGCGATCGCGGCCTGGAGCTCGCCGGACGCAATGCGGCTCCGGCGTGCGAGGAACGGCATCGACTGATCGAGCGCCGATTCCGCCGCCCGCTGAACGGTGGGGTCGAGGGTCGTGAGGATCCGCAGCCCCTCGCTGCGCAGCACCTCGCCCGGGTAGTCGCGCCGGAGCTGCCGGCGCACCAGATCGACGAACGCCGGAAAGGGCGCCGACGCGGGCGGCGGGCGGCGGGTCACCCCAAGCGACTCGCTCCGTGCACGCTGCGCCGCCCCGGCCCCGGCGACGCCCCGCGCTTCGAGCAGATCGATCACCCGGTTTCGACGCCGCTTCGCCCGCTCGGGACGGCGTCGCGGATCGTAGTACGAAGGCCCGCGCACCATCCCCGCGAGCAGGGCCATCTCGTCGAGGTCGAGATCCGCGAGCGCGCGCCCGAAGTAGTAGTGGGCGGCACGACCGAAGCCGTGGATCGCATACGCGCCCTGCTGGCCGAGAAACACCTCGTTCAGGTACCCCTCGAGCAGCTCGTGCTTGGAGTAGCGCCACTCGAGCAGCAGCGCGATGAGCGCCTCGTTCAGCTTGCGGGTGATCGTGCGTTCGGGAGAGAGGAAGAAGTTCTTGGCGAGCTGTTGCGTCAGGGTGCTGCCGCCCTGCACGGCGCGGCCGGCCCGCAAGTTGGCCCAGGCCGCGCGCAGGATCGCCAGCGGATCGATCCCGAGGTGCTCGTAGAACCGGCGGTCCTCGACCTCCAGCAGGATCGCGAGGAACGCGGCAGGAACGTCGTCGAGCCTCAGCAACACCCGATCTTCGCGGTGTGCCGGGTAGACCCGGGCGATCTCGGCCGGATCGACCCGCACCCGTGGGCGTGGCTCGCCATCGACCTCGACCGCGGCGATGCGTCCTCCGGATACGGAGACCGTGACCCGGCGCGATGGTGCGGTCCCGTCGGGGAATCGGAACTCGCGGGTCACGAGACGCACGCGCCCGCCGTCGCGCTCGAAGCTCGCGGGCCGGAACGCGGAGCGCACGCGCCGGTAGCCGGCGAGCTTCAGCTCCGCCTCGATCGCATCCGCTGTAAACGGCGCCCCGGGGGTGAGCTCGAGAGGGCGGGCGAACACGCGGGCGGGCACGGCCCATCGCGTGCCTTCGAACTCGTCTCGAATCCGGAAATCCAGCCAGACGACGTACGCCGACAGCAGGATCAGGCCTGCCGCGGTGAACGTCACGGCCCACCGCCGGATTCGGCCACCACGCCTCGACCGTCGCACGGATCGGGATCGCGATCGCTTTCCGCGGGTGGAGGTCGGGCCGGACTGGCGTCGCGTCATGGCGCCGGGATCAGGTGGCAACTCGGCCGAAGACTACGAGAGCGCGGACGGTAATTCAAGGATCAATTTAGATTTACGTCATATCTTATTGTTAATAAACTGTTATTTTGATTCAGCACATCCTCTGCCAGAGCCAACCGGGTGGTCCCGGCGGACATCGTTGCGCGGCTTGCCCCGGCAGTCCTCGGCGGAAATCGTTGCGCGACCTGTCCCGGCGCCCCGGCCTCACCTGCCGTCCGGCCGGATCGGATCCCTCACCAGCGCAGCACACCGGCGAGCGCTTCGAGATCCTCCGGTCGATCGACATCCCGGCGGGCCTCCAGCTCCAGGAGCCGCAGCCGCGCCGCCCGTGCCCGTTCGCGGGTCTGGGCCAGCACCCTGTCGGTGCCCCACTCCACCCCGGCAAACAGCTCCGGCCTGGGCCGGTCCATGCCGATCAGCACGTAGCCGCCGTCGAAAGCCGGCGCCAGCACCACATCCGCCTCGGCAGAGCACAAGGCGCCGGCGGCCCGAACGAGAGCATCCGGCTCGAGAAACGGACAGTCGGTGCCGATCACCACGGCCGCCCCCGGCCGCGCCCCGATGGCCGCGTGCATCCTCGCCCCGAGGTCCGATCCGGTCTGCGTACACAGCACGACCGGCGTCTCGCTTTGCAGCGTGCGAAAGACCTCGTGCCCGGTGCTCGGCGTGCACCACAGCTCCACCTGCCCTACGCCGCTGGCCAGCGCCGTCGTGACCGCATGGTGGATCATGGCGCGGTGCAGCGCCGCGGCGCGCTCCGCCCCGATGGCAGGAATCAACCGGCGCTTGGTCCGGCCGGGAACCGGCGCCCGAGCCATGACCACCAACCGGCAGGCGGCATCAGCGTTCAGCCACGACGGCACCACCGGTCAGCCATCCCGGTACCGGCGGGCCAGTATCTCGGGGTCGGCGCCGAGCGCGTACTGAAACCTCAGCCGCCACATCAGCATGATGGTGCGGGCGATTCCATTGCGCTCCCAGCGCCGGCTCGACGTCACCACCGCGGCGTGCAGACAGGCCGGGCGTGAGCGCCGCCGCAACGCGCGGCTGAGCGCCACGTCTTCCATCAGGGCGATATCGGGAAAGCCGCCGGCCGCCCGGAAAGCGGCCCGGTTGACGAAGATCGCCTGATCGCCGGTGGCGATGCCGCTCAGCCGCGAGCGCAGGTTCATCGCGCGCTCGACCACCCGCAGCACCGGATGCGCACCGTCGAGCCGCACGTCGAACCGGCCCCATTCGCGGCTCCGGTCTTCGAGCGCGTCCCGAACCATCCTGCTCCAGCCGGAGGGAAGCCGCGTATCCGCGTGCAGAAACAACAGCACCTGACCGCCGGCGGCTCCGGCGCCCGCGTTCATCTGCCGCGCGCGGCCACGAGGCGCGTCGAGAATTCGATCGCACAGGGGAACGGCGGCGTCCCGGGTCCCGTCCCGGCTGCCGCCATCGACCACGACGACTTCGATTCCGCGCCCGCGCAGAGCCTGCAACGGCCGGAGGCATCGCGCGATGGCTCCGGCTTCGTCGAGCACCGGGACGATGACCGAGATCACCGGCGCATGGCGCGACGGCGACCGGCCGTTGCGCCCGTTCAGCCCGGTGTCCCGCCGCAACCGCTGCCCTGCCCCGCGGTGCAGCCGAAGCAAGCGACGGCTTCGGCATCGTCGAGTACCGGGACGATGACCGAGATCACCGGCGCATGGCGCGACGGCGACCGGCCGTTGCGCCCGTTCAGCCCAGTGCCCCGCCGCAACCGCTGCCCTGCCCCGCGGTGCAGCCGAAGCAGTGGTCACGAATCACGATCGGCCGCCCCTCGACGTCGACCGACGTCAGATCCGTGACGTGGGTGCGAGGCGATCCGTTGAGCCGCATCGGCAGTCCGAGCATCTGGTTGAAATCGCAGTCGTAGGCATACCCCTGCCAGTCGATGCTCACGGTATGCCGGCACATCACGCGCTCGACGTTCGCGTCCACGTGGGCGGCCCGCAACATCCCGAGATACTCCTCGAACTGCCCCTTCGAGATGAGGATGCTGCCGAAGCGGCCGATCGGCATGTTCGCCAGGGTCAGCAGCCGGTTGAACCTGACTCCGAAGCGGCGCCACAGCTCCGCCTTGTAGGTGCGCTCCAGCTCGTGCTGGGGGGGCGGGAGCACGGGTCCCTGCGGATTGAAGACGAGGTCGAGGGAGAGATCGGTGTCATCGCCGCCGTAGCCCAGGGCGTTGAGCCGCCGCAATCCTTCGATGCTCGCGTCGAAGACCCCCCGGCCACGCTGGCGATCGACGTTCTCGTCGAGGTAGCACGGCAACGACGCGACGACGCCGACCTGCCGGACGGCCAGAAATTCGGCGAGGTCCTCCTGGCCGGGCTCGCGGAGGATGGTGAGATTGCACCGGTCGATGATCCGCGCGCCATGCTCTACCGCCGCATCGACCAGGAACCGGAAGCTCGGGTTCAGCTCCGGGGCGCCGCCGGTGACGTCCAGCACCGATACGCCGGACACCTTCATGAAGTGGATGACTTCGCCCACCGTCCGGGCGCTCATCTCTTCGGTGCGGTTCGGGCCGGCGCTGACGTGGCAGTGCACGCAGGACTGGTTGCAGCGGTAGCCCAGGTTGACCTGCAGCGTCGTGAGCCGGCTCCGGCGCACCGGCGGAAAGGACGTGCGGGCCAGCCGCGGAAGAGGATCGTGCATGTCGGCCGCTCAGGTAGGGGGGAAAGGAATCGTACTTGCCGCAAGTGGCTCGCGGCAACCGAACGACACCAATCGTTCGACGTGCACCCGGACGGTCCCCAGGCATTGAAGGGCCCGCGGGAATTCCATACCATGCACCGCTACCCGGCGTTATCCGCCGGGGGTTCCATCTACTCCTTGCCTCACCGAGCCGATGCGCTCGGGAGGCAATCCCGAAAGGAGCGATCGATGCGGCACTACGAAGTGGTGTTCATGGTCCATCCGGACCAGAGCGAGCAGGTCCCGGCGATGATCGAACGGTACCGTTCGATGGTCGAATCGGACGGGGGCTCCATTCACCGGCTCGAAGACTGGGGACGGCGCCTGCTCGCCTACCCGATCCACAAGGTCCACAAGGCCCACTACGTCCTCATGAACGTCGAGTGTACGCACGTTGCGCTCGACGGCATGACCAGCGCCTTCAAGTTCAACGACGCGGTCATTCGCCACCTCGTCATCCGACGCGATTCGGCGGCGACGGATCCGTCGCCGCTCGTGAAGTCGAAGGAGAAGGACGGGAAGGACGAGCGAGGCGGCCGGGGCCGGCGACGCGAGTCGGGCGACCGGCAATCCGCTGCGCCGGTGGAGACTGCTGCTGCGCCGGTGGAGACTGCTGCTGCGCCGGTGGAGACTGCTGCTGCGCCGGTGGAGACTGCTGCTGCGCCGGTGGAGACTGCTGCTGCGCCGGTGGAGACTGCTGCTGCGCCGGTGGAGACTGCCGCCGCCGCGAAGCCGGGCGAGGCCGGTGGTCCCGGGGCGTCGGACGGCGAGCCGTCCGCGGAATCGTCCGAAGCCGGTGAGCCCACGGATCGGTCCCGGGAGGCGGCGCAGGACTGATGGTCCGACCGGGACGGTGTGCCGAAGGGCGCGCACCGCCGATGTAACCCGAGGAGAGTGATATGGCGCGTTTTTTCCGCAGGCGGCGCTACTGTCGTTTCACCGTCGAGGGGGTGAAGGAGATCGATTACAAGGATCTCAACACCCTCAAGGCATACGTGTCGGAGACCGGCAAGATCGTTCCGAGCCGGATCACGGGGACGAGCGCGCGGTACCAGCGCCAGCTCGCGCGGGCCATCAAGCGCGCGCGGTTTCTCGCGTTGCTTCCCTACACCGACCACCATCGTTGACAGGGGGACCGCCGCGTGGGCGGATTCCTCCGATTCGTCACGCGAAGCCGCTACCACGCAATCGGCGTATCGGCGCTGTCGCTGTTGATGCCCCCGTTCAGCTTCGTCGGGGGGGCGATCATCGGACTGGCGACGCTTCGATACGGCACGGGCGAAGGTTTCACGGTGCTTGCCGGATCGGCCGCCGTCTTCGCGGTTGCGATGTGGGCGCTGGCCGGGTCGATTGTGCCCGCGGCGGTGTTCGTGGTGGTGACCGGCCTGCCGGCGCTCGCCTTGTGCGCGCTGCTCCGGGCCACGTCGTCCCAGGGCTTCGTGCTCGCGGCGGCGACCCTCGCCGCGGGTGCCGCGATCGTGATGCTGTATCTGGCCGTTCCCGATCCCGCGCAATGGTGGCTGGATACCTTCGAAGCATTCCTCGCGGCCCGGACCGGGGAGGTCGATCCCAAGGCGTTCGAGCAGCTCGCCGCGCTGCTGAGAGCGGTGGTGACGGGGCTGCCGGTCGCGGTGATGGTGACGTCGATGAGCGTCGTGTTCCTGGCCCGCTGGGGTCATGCGGCGCTCGACAATCCGGGGGGCTTCGGCCGCGAGTTCCGGGACCTGCGCGTCGGGCGCCGCTTCGCGACCGGGGCGGGGGTGGTGGCGGTCGTGGCTCTGCTCGCGGCGCCTCGGGGCGCCGGGGTCGGCCACGATTTGCTGGTGCTGATCGTGGCCGCCTGCGCAATCCAGGGCATTGCCCTCGTGCACGGGCTGGTCGCGCTACGAGGCGGCTCTCGCGGCTGGATCGTCGCCATGTATGCGAGCCTGCTGCTGGTGACCCCGGCCGCCGTGCTCGCGCTCTCGGTGGCGGGGTTCTCGGATGTCTGGCTCGACTATCGGGCCCGGCTCGACCGTTCGTAATGGACCGGATGCGGAGCCGCGGCACGGCGAAACGGATCGAGGTGTCATGATGGAAGTGATTCTTCTGGAGAAGGTGCAGCGGCTCGGCGGTCTCGGCGACAAGGTCTCGGTCAAGGCCGGATTCGCCAGGAACTACCTGATCCCCAAGGGGATCGCGGTGGCCGCGACACCAAGGAACGTGGCCGAGTTCGAGGCGCGCCGCGAAGAGCTCGAACGCCGGGAGGCGGAAGCCCTCGCCGCGGCGGGGAGGCAGGCGACGGTGCTCGAAGACGTCGAGATCACGGTGTCGCGCAGGGCGGGGGAGGGAGGACGCCTGTTCGGATCGGTGGGGGCGGCGGACGTCGCGCAAGCCCTCGCGGAGCTCGGCCATGAGGTTGCGCGCCAGCAGGTGCGGATGCCCGGCGGCGACACCATCCGCCAGGTCGGTGAATACGCCGTGACCATCCACGTCAGCGCGGAGGTCGAAGCCGCGATCAGGCTGAAGGTGGAACCGGAGTCCGCCGATGGTTGAGCGCCCGTGGCCCATCCATCCCTTGCACTCCCCGGGGGCGCCGGATCCGATCGCTGCACGCTCCTGACCGGATCGAGTCGTTTCGTAGCGGCCGGTAAGCTATCCTGCCTCCGGTCGCCTTCGTTCGAGGTGGACTGAGGTCGCCGGCCGGCGTTTTCGCGGATATGGCCGATCCCTTGATCACCAGTGGTGCGCCGAAGGTCGGCGCCGTCGTGCTGCGCCTCCCGCCACACTCGGTCGAGGCCGAGCAGGCGGTCCTGGGCGGTGTTCTCATCGACAACGGCGCCTGGGATCGGATCGCCGATATCCTGACCGGGGAGCGTTTCTACCGTAACGACCATCGTGCCGTGTTCAACGCGGTCGCGGGCCTGTGCGACGAGGGACGGCCGTGCGACGCGGTCACCGTGGCGGAGCGGCTCGACCGGGATGGTCAGCTCGAATCCGCGGGCGGTCTCGCCTACCTGGCCGAGCTCGCCGGGAACACCCCCAGCGCCGCGAACATCGTCGCGTACGCGGAGATCGTCCGCGAGCGTGCGGTGCTTCGCGATCTGATCCGGATCAGCAACGAGATCACGGAAGCGGCATACCGGCCGCAAGGGCGGGCGGTGCACGAGCTGCTGGACGACGCGGAGCGCCGCATCTTCGAGATTGCCGAGCGGGGCAACGCGGGCCGGCAGGAGTCGGTTGCCATCAGGGACGTGCTGTCCCACGTGATGGGACGCATCGACGAGTTGTCCCGGCGTGACAGTCCGATCACCGGGACGCCAACCGGGTTCAAGGATCTCGACCGGGAGACGGCCGGCTTGCAGCGGGGCGATCTGATCATCGTGGCGGGACGTCCGTCGATGGGAAAGACCGCGTTCGTGATGAACCTCGTCGAGGAAGCGGCGATACGGGCCCGGCAGTCCGTCATGGTGTTCAGCATGGAGATGCCGGCCGAGCAGCTCGTCATGAGGATGCTCTCGTCGCTCGGACGGATCGATCAGCAGAAGGTCCGCACCGGGAGGCTGGAACCCGAAGACTGGCCGCGACTGACCTCGCAGCTCGGGTTGCTCAACGACACCGGCATCTTCATCGTCGACGACCCCGCCTTGACGCCGACCGAGCTGCGCGCCCGCTGCCGCCGGCTCAAGCGCGAGCACGGGCTCGGTCTCGTCGTGGTCGACTACCTGCAGCTCATGCACGTTCCGGGCACGCGCGAGAACCGCGCGACGGAAATCTCGGAGATCTCCCGTTCGCTGAAGGCGCTCGCCAAGGAGCTGATGGTGCCGGTGGTGGCGTGCTCACAGCTCAACCGGCGCCTCGAGGAGCGCCAGAACAAGCGTCCGGTGATGTCGGATCTCCGTGAATCCGGCGCGATCGAGCAGGATGCGGACCTCATCCTGTTCATCTACCGCGACGAGGTGTACGACGAGGAGAGCAAGCACAAGGGCAAGGCGGAGATCATCATCGGCAAGCAGCGCAACGGCCCGATCGGAACGGTCGATCTCACGTTCCTGGGCCGGTTCGCCCGTTTCGCGGACTATACGTCCGTCGACTATTCCGGGGAGTTCGCGGGCTGAGCCGGCGCCGGGCGCGGATCCGGCGCCGCTTCGAGGGACTGTCCTTGCGCCGCAACACCTTGTGCCTTCGCGGTGCGGGACTCACTCCCTCGGGTCGAGGTATCCCTTCGCGAGCAGGTAGAGATAGATCTCCTGCGCGGCCTGCATCGGGGAGAGGTCCGTCGTGTCGATGCGGAGCTCCGGCTCCTCCGGCTCCTCGTAGGGGTCGCTGATGCCGGTGAACTCCGGGATACCCCCCTTGCGGGCCCTTGCGTAGAGCCCCTTGCAATCCCGCGCCTCGCATACCTCCAGGGGCGTGGAGACGTGGATCTCGATCATCGCTCCGTGCGCCTCGATCATCTCGCGCACGTCCCGGCGCGTGGCGGCGTACGGCGCGATCGGGGCGCAGATGGCGACCCCGCGGTTCTTCGTGATCTCGCTCGCCACGAAGCCGATGCGGCGGACGTTGAGATCGCGGTGTGGTTTGGAGAATCCCAGCTCGCTCGACAGATGGCTCCGGACGATGTCGCCGTCGAGGAGGGTGACCGAACGCCGGCCTTCTTCGATGAACTTGCCGTACATGATCTTGGCGAGAGTCGATTTGCCGGAACCCGACAGTCCGGTGAAGAACAGCGTGACGCCCTGCTCGCGGGGGGGCGGATAGACGGCGCGCAGAATCTCGATCACTTCCGGATAGGTGAACCAGCCGGGCACCTCCCCGCCGTGCAAGATGCGTCCGGCGAGGCCCGCGTCATCGAGCTGCACCGTGTCTTCTTCCCGCGTGCCGCCGTCGCCGACCGGGACGTAGCGACGCGCCTCCGGCGAATAGCCGAAGCGGCCGGCGGGGAAGATTGCGATCCCCAGCTCCGTCTCGTGCTCGCGGGCAAGCTCCTGGGCGGCGCGGCTCGGATAGAACGCTTCGTTCCCGGCCGGGTCGTAAGGCAGAGGGCTCGCGTGATCGCACTCCACGATGAAGCCGGTGCACCCGTAGTTGCGCCGGATGATCGCGTGCCAGAGGGCTTCCCGGGGACCGGCGCCGCGCATCGCGAGCGGCAGCAGGGACAGGGCCGCGAGGTGGCGCGGATAGTGCCGCAGGATCTCCTGGTAGCACTTGATGCGCGCGAACTGACCCAGGTCGCGGTGCATGGTGACGCCGACGACGGGGTGCACGAGCAGGTGGGCCCGGGCCTCCTTGGCCGCGTCGATGGTCAGCTCGCGCTCTCGCCGATGCATCGGGCGGCTGGTATGGAAGCCGATGACCCTTCTCCATCCGAGCCGGCCGAAGAACCGGCCCAGCTCGTCGGGGGTATGGCGCAACTCCTGGTAGTTGTAGTGCGTGGGGAGCTGGATGCCGGAGACGCGGCCGCCCACGTAGACGGCCCCGACCCATTCGTAGAGGTGCCGCACACCGGGATGGTGGTCGGACGTCGTGCCGTACACCCGCTCCGCCTCGGCGCGCTTGTCGGCCTCCCACTTGGAAGACACGTCGAGCACCGCGAGGACGAGCCCTTCCTGATCGCGTAGCGCGAGCCGTGAACCCGGCTCGATCGCCTCCCCGAGCTCCCGATCGACGTCGAGCGTGATCGGAACGGGCCAGAGTGTGCCGCCGGGAAGCCGCATCGATTCCAGGACGTGCTCGTACGAGTCCCGGTCCATGAATCCGTCGAGAGGCGTGAACCCGCCGTTCATCATCAGCTCGACGTCGCAGAGCTGTCGCTGCGAAAGGGTCACCGACGGCAGGTGGAACGACAGGATCTTCAGCGCCTCGGCTTCGGTTCCACTGACGAGAAGCGGTTTCAACGGGGGTCGAGCCGCGATTGCGTCCATAGTCGTGCACACCATCCCAAGCAGGCGTCGCCGGAGCCGGAACGCCCGGATTGTCCCTGTCCGCTACCCGCACCCGTTACCCGATTTCGCGGCGTGGCGCGAACGGCCGGGAGCGGCGTCCCTCGTGCTCCCCGTCGATTCGGCACAAGGCGCGTCCCCGCAACGCGCGTGCCCACGAATGCGGTCACCGGAGGCGAGGGCCGGAAGCCATGGACGATTCCCGACCATTTTGCAGGACTTCACCGGCGGTGGACAGATTCCGGGCGGCGACGTCACCGGCACTCCCGACGTCCGGCGCCGCTCGCGCGCCGCGCATCCGTTCTATACCCTCGTCCGCGCAGGCCCCCGGAGGCGATGGACTCGATTCGACATGGTGAGGCAGCGCATCGTCTACGCATGTACCCAATGCGGCGCGAGCACCCGCCAGTGGCATGGACAGTGTCCCGAGTGCGGGGGGTGGAACTCGCTCGAGGAAGGTATCGAAGAGACTGGTGGCGCGCGCTCGCGAATGCCGCCGGGGCGGTCGGGGCGACCGGTCGCGGCATCGAGCGTGGACCTCGCTCCGGACACCAGGGTCGGGACGAATCTGGCCGAACTCGATCGGGTACTCGGCGGCGGGCTCGTGGCGGGGGCGGTGGTGCTCGTCGGCGGCGAGCCCGGGATCGGTAAATCGACCCTGCTGCTCCAGGTCCTGGCGGGTCTTGACGGTGGCGCCGGCGGCACCCTGTACGTGACCGGTGAGGAGTCGATACGGCAGGTCGCGCTGCGGGCGAAACGGATGGAGGTGGCGGCGGACCGGGTGCGGCTGCTCGCGGAGACGCGGGTGGAGGCCATCCTCGACGTGCTCGCGCGCGAGTCGCCCCGGATCGCGGTCATCGATTCGATACAGACCGTGTTCACCGATGCGTTGCAGTCCGCTCCGGGCAGCGTCGCGCAGGTGCGCGAGAGCGCGGCGCGGCTCGTGCGCCACGCCAAGGAGCATGCCGTATCGGTGCTGCTGGTCGGACACGTCACCAAGGACGGGGCGCTCGCGGGGCCGCGGGTGCTGGAGCACATGGTCGACACCGTGCTGTATTTCGAAAGCGAGGCGGACCGCCGTTTCCGGGTCATCCGGGCGGTCAAGAACCGCTTCGGAGCCGCGAACGAGCTCGGTCTCTTCGCGATGACCGGGAGAGGGCTGCGGGAGGTCCGCAACCCGTCGGCGATCTTTCTCGCGCACGGCCCCGGGGATGTTGCCGGGAGCGTGGTGACGGTGGTGCGCGAAGGAACCCGGCCGTTGCTGGTGGAGCTGCAGGCGCTGGTCGACGAGGCATCCGGCCCGCCGCGGCGGCTGACGGTGGGAATCGACCAGGGACGGTTGAACATGCTGCTCGCGGTTCTCCACCGGCATGCCGGGGTCTCGACCCAGGGCCTGGACGTCTATGCGAACGTCGTCGGCGGGGTCCGTATCGCCGAGACCAGCGCGGACCTCGCGATCCTGGCCGCGGTGCGCTCGACCCTGAGCGCCCGCCCGGTGGACCGCGGCCTCATGGTGTACGGCGAGGTGGGGCTCGCGGGTGAGATTCGGCCGGTGCCCGGCGGGGAGGAACGGGTACGCGAAGCCGCCAAGCACGGCTTCTCGAAAGCGCTGGTGCCGGCCGCCAACGTTCCCCGGCGAACGCCCGGCGGGATCGAGGTCATCGGGGTCGAGCGCGTGGAGCGTGCGCTCGATCTCATCTGACTGCGGCGGTGGCAGGGCTCGCGGCACCCGTCTCCCGGTACCTGCGCGGCGCCGGTGCCGGAGCGGTTCGAACAGGGTGGTGACGGCCGGAGGCCGCCGGCGGTTCCCGGCAGGTTCGCGCGGGACGTCACGATCCGGGGGTTGGCGGTACGCTGGCATCCTGCCCGCTCACAGGTAAGTACTCAAGCCAATCAGCCGGGCTTGTATCCACGTTACCGATCGGGAATCGGTGTCCTGGAATATGTTCTCAGCCCGGATATCCCGTACCGATCAGCTTAAGTACCTGCCTATGCCGCCCGCTAAGCACGGGGCTCCGTCCTCGTCTTGCGCAGTGAAGGGATGACCCGGGCGGTTCGTACCGCGTTGCCGGTGGTCTGCATGATTTCGATCGGGTAGCCCGCGATCATGAGGCTCGTGCCGGGCTCGGGGATGGACCCGAGATGCTCGATGATGAGTCCGTTCATCGTCCTGGGGCCGTCGGTGGGAAGCTCCCAGTGCATCGCGCGATTGAGCTCCCGCACGTTCGCGGAGCCGTCGACGAGATACGTGCCGTCGGCCTGGGGGTGGACGTCGGGGCTGTAATCGGTCGGATCGGTGGTGAATTGCCCGACGATCTCCTCGAGCAGATCCTCCACGGTGGCGAGTCCTTCGATCTCACCGTACTCATCGACGATGAGTCCGATCCGCTCATGAGCCCGCTGGAAGTTGAGCAACTGCGCACTCAAGGGGGTACCGGCGGGTATGAAATAGGGCTCGTCCGCCTGCGCCCGGAGATACTCGGCCAGGCCGTCCTCTCTCGGTGGGGCGATGACCCGGCGCAGATGGAGGATGCCTTCGATCTCGTTGATGTCGCCCCGGTACAGCGGAACGCGCGTATGCTGCGCATGCATGATCTGCTCGAGGATCTCGGAGGGAGGATCATCGAGATCGATCGCGTTGATCTCCTGGCGCGGGACCATGATGTCGTCCACGGTGACCTTCTCGAGATCCAGGACGCTCATGAGCATCTGCCGGTGCCGGCGAGGGATCAGTCCGCCGGCTTCCGCCACGACGGTGCGAAGCTCCTCGCGGCTCAGGGAATCGCGACGGGCTCCGGACGGCGGCAGGCGCAGCAGCCGCAGCACCCCGTTCGCCATCCAGTTCACCGCGACCACCAGCGGCTGGAGGACGACGAGCAGCCAGGTGAGAACGTGCGCGGCGGGAAACGCGACACGCTCCGGGTGCAGTGCCGCGAAGGTCTTCGGCGCCACTTCGGCGAATATCAGGATGATCAGGGTGAGGAGGCCCGCCGCAAGAGCGATGCCCGCCTCCCCAAGCAGGCGCAACGCCAGCACCGTCGCCAGGGAGGACGCGGCGATGTTCACGAAGTTGTTCCCGAGGAGGATCAGGCCGATGAGCCTGTCCGGGCGATCGAGAAGCCGGTTCGCGCGCCGCGCGCCCAGATGTCCAGCTCTGGCGAGATGGCGCAGCCGGTACCGGTTCAGGGCCATCATGCCGGTCTCGGAGCCGGAGAAACATGCCGAGAGTATGACGAGGACGACCAGGGCGCCGATCAGGATGCCTAGCGGAACGTCGCTCAAACGCGGGGAGCCCTCGCGTGGTGCTGATCCCTATTACGTGGGAGCCGTCCCCGTGCTGTCAAGGGATGTGGCAATGCCACAGCAGTTCCCGCCAACGTCCCGAACATGGTCGTGTCATCGGGATTTCGCGGTCTGTTCTGCTGCCTGAGCGTCTGGTCGTGGCGATTCAATGGATGTTTTCGGGCTTAGCGGGAATTGCTGGCAATGCCAGCCAACGTCCCGGATCCGGTCGTGCCATCGGGATTTCGCGGCCTTCCCTGCCGTCCGGGCGCCCGGTCGCGGTGATTCGATGGACGTTTTCGGCCTGGAGGGAATTGCCGGCTTCGACAGGGCGTCAGGCGGAGTACCAGCGCCGGTCGAGCAGTACCTCCAGGATCCAGCGGCTGCCGAAGTACGCGAGCACCAGCACCACGAACCCTCCCAGGCACCATCGTACCGCGGTCTGTCCCCGCCATCCGTAACGTCGGCGTCCCCACAACAGAGCCCCGAAGATCGCCCAGGCGATACCGGAAAGCACCGTCTTGTGGGCGAGGTGCTGGGCCAGCATGTCCTGGACGAACATGAAGCCGCTGGCGAGGCTCAGGCTGAGCAGGAAGAATCCGACCCCCACGAGCCGGAACAGCCAGCGCTCCTGGGTATCCAGTGCAGCCAGGGCGCTCAGCGCCCCTCCCGGCCGTTTGGTTCGGATCCGGTGTTCCTGGTAGCCGAGGATCAGAGCCTGCAGCGCGGCGAGGCCCAGCACCGCATAGGTCAGGATCGAGATCACGGCGTGGATGGGGGCCGTGGATGCGCCGGCGGGAAGCGCCTGCCCTGACCACATCACCGGGACGAGCGGCGCGATGGCCGCGAGAGGGAGCACGAGCGCGCCGACGACATGGTCGATGCGCCAGAGCAGGGCGATTCCGAACACCCCGGCCAGGGCGAGCCCCGCGATGGAGACGGTGGCGGGCAGATCGAGCATCGGCCCGCTCCAGAGCGCAAGCGCCGGCCGAACCGCTATGGCATGAAGGACGACGCCGCACCACACGGTGGCGCATGCATACAGGTCGCGCGCCGGCCGTTCGTCCCGCGGGTGACGGAGATGGCGTGCGATTCGCACCGCCGCCACGAGGTAGACGACGGCCGCGAGCGCGGCGAGCAACGTGGGCATCGGCGACCAGGACCCAATCGCGATCGGACAGAGGTGAATGGTGCCAAGATGGACCGGATACGAACAGGGCCGGGAGATGGTATCCGGGTGATTTCATCCTGGCCGACTTGCGGCCTGGATGCGGACGGCTTGGTATGCGGGCCTGGAAGGAAGCGGTTCCCAGGATGTCCGCCGGCCCGATTCGACCGGACCGCGCCGCGTGCGCGATCTGTTCCGCGGCATGAAATCGTCCTGGATGGTATCCGGATCGGAACCGCCTTCCGGCGAGCTACAATGACGGACGGTGAAGGCGTGGGAATGGAGCGAGCGCGGTGTTCGAGAACCTGACCAAACGGCTTGGTACGACCCTGGATCGGCTGCGTGGCCGCGGCCGGCTCACCGAGGACAACATCGGGCAGGCGTTGCGCGAGGTCAGGACCGCGTTGCTGGAGGCGGACGTCGCGCTGCCGGTGGTGCGCGAGTTCATCGAGCGGGTACGCGAGCGGGCGGTGGGCCAGGACGTCCTCGGGAGCCTCACCCCGGGGCAGGCGCTGGTGCGGGTGGTCCGCGACGAATTGACTGCGCTGATGGGTGGGAGCAGCTCCGGACTCACCCTCGACGTGCAGCCGCCGGCGGTGGTGCTGGTGGCCGGTCTCCAGGGCTCGGGCAAGACCACGACCGTCGCGAAGCTCGCGCGCTGGCTCAGGGAACAGGCGGACAAATCGGTGATGACGGTGAGCTGCGACGTGTACCGCCCCGCCGCCATCGATCAACTCCGGACACTGGCGGATCAGGTCGGAGCCGGATTCGTCCCCAGCGCTCCGGGTGACGACCCGATCGCCATCGCCACCGGCGCGCTCACCGAGGCGCGGCGGCGCTTCGCCGACGTGCTGCTGGTGGACACCGCGGGGCGGCTCCACGTCGACGAGCGGATGATGGACGAGATCCGGCGGATCCACGCCGCGGTCTCACCGGTGGAGACGCTGTTCGTGGTGGACGGCATGACCGGCCAGGACGCGGCGCATACCTCGAAGGCGTTCGACGCCGCGCTGCCGCTCACCGGGGTCGTGCTCACGAAGACCGATGGCGACGCGCGCGGCGGAGCGGCGCTGTCGGTGCGCCACGTGACCGGCAAGCCGATCAAGTTCCTCGGGGTCGGCGAGAAGACGGAGGCGCTGGAAGCGTTCCATCCCGACCGGATCGCCTCGCGCATCCTCGGCATGGGAGACATGCTCAGCCTCATCGAGGAGGTCGAGCAGAAGGTCGATCGGGACAAGGCCGAAAAGCTCGCCAGGAAGCTCGTGAAAGGCAGGCAGTTCGACTTCGAGGACTTTGCCGAGCAGCTCGCGCAGATGCGGAGCATGGGCGGCGTGACGAGCATGCTCGACAAGCTGCCCGGACTACCGGGTCTGCCGGCCGGGATGCGGGATCGGGTCAACGACCGGGAGTTCATCCGCATGGAAGCGATCATCTCGTCGATGACGATTCAGGAGCGCCGCCATCCGGGGGTCATCAAGGGCTCGCGCAAGCGCCGTATCGCGTCCGGCTCGGGGACCCAGGTGCAGGACGTGAACCGTCTGCTCAAGCAGTTCACCCAGATGCAGAAAATGATGAAACGCATGCGCAGGAAGGGCGGGATGGGGCGCATGCTGCAAGGAATGCGCGGGGGCATGGGGGGCATGATGCCGCCCGGGTTGGGCTGATTCGGCCACTTCGCGTCATGGGGTCGACCGCAGCCCGTACCTTCGGGCTCGTTCCGGCGGACAGGATCGGCGTTGCGGCAACGACCGATTAAAGCCTAAACTTTGCCGCTTGCATCAGCCGTCCTGTCCTCGTCCCGGCAGGGCGAAGCAACGGAGCGTTTCAAGCGATGGTGACCATTCGACTCGCCCGAGCGGGCGCAAAGCGAAGACCGTTCTATCACGTGGTGGTCGCGGACAGCCGCAGCCGGCGCGGAGGCCGGTTCATCGAGCGTATCGGCTTCTACAATCCGATCGCGACCGAAAACGAGGAGCGGGTGCGAATCGATACCGCGCGCGTCGAGCACTGGAAATCCCACGGGGCTCAGGCGAGCGACGCGGTTGCGAAGCTGCTCCGCTCGTTGTAGCCGCGAGGGACGGCCGCACGGCGGGCCGGATCGGCGGCGACCGATGGCTGTGCCGGCGCATCGGCGCGTCCTTCTCGGCAGTGTCGTCGGGCCGTTCGGAACCCGCGGCTGGGTCAAGGTCCGTTCGAGCACGGAGCCGCCTGAAAACATCCTCCGGTACGCGCCATGGCACATAGGCCGCAACGGATGCTGGTTCCGGGTCGGCGTCGCCGAAGGGCGATTGCAGGGACGGAGGGTGATCGCGCGGCTCGATGGCTGCCACGGCCTTGATGAAGCGAACGGCTATCGTGGATGCGAGATCGCGGTGGAGCGTTCGCGGCTCCCGGAAGCGGAACACGGCGAGTACTACTGGACGGACCTCGTCGGTTTGCGGGCGATCACCGGAGACGGTGTCGATCTTGGTGAGGTCGAGCGCATGATGGAGACCGGCGCGAATGACGTGATGGTGGTTCGGGGCGGTATCGAACGGCTGATCCCTTTCCTGCCCGGGACGGTGGTGCGGTCGGTCGATATCGAGCGCGGGATCGTCCTCGTGGACTGGCATCCGGACGATTGAACGATGGGAACGAGGGTCGCGGTGGTGACGCTCTTCCCGGAAATGGTGATGGCCGTCGCCCGGTACGGGGTGGCGGCGCGGGCGGCAGAGCGCGGACTGCTGGAGCTCGATTGCTGGAATCCGCGCGACTACGCCCCGGATCGCCACCGCCGGGTCGATGATCGGCCGTACGGCGGAGGTCCCGGCATGGTGATGATGTACGAGCCGGTGAGAGCGGCGATCACGGCGGCACGTGGGGCGGTGGGCGGTGCGAGCCGCACCATTCATCTGTCGCCCCAGGGGCGGAGGGTCGAACAGCGGGACATCCGCGATCTGGCGCAAGGGCCGGCGTTGGTGATGCTCTGCGGCCGTTACGAGGGGGTCGACGAGCGGGTCGTCGAGACGGAGGTGGACGAGGAGCTTTCGCTCGGGGACTACGTCCTGAGCGGCGGCGAGCTTGCCGCGATGGTCGTGATCGACGCGATGACGCGGCTGATCCCCGGCGCGCTCGGGCACGAGGATTCGGCGGGCGCGGATTCATTCTCCAACGGATTGCTCGACTGCCCGCACTTCACGCGCCCGGAGACGGTCGCAGGGCGGCAGGTGCCGGAAGTACTGCTCTCCGGGGATCACGGAGCGGTTCGGCGCTGGCGGCTCAAGCAGGCGCTCGGCCGCACTTGGGAGCGCCGCCCCGATCTGCTTCGCGGCCGCGCGCTCGACCCGGAAGAACGGGCGTTGCTGGATGAGTACGTGGGCGAACGGGGAGCGCCGGCGGCCAACCCGGCGGCGATCGGAGAAAGGAGCAAGTGAGATGAGCCGCATCATCAGCGAGATCGAGGCCGAGCAGCTTCGAGACGTGGTCCCGGAGTTCTCGGTGGGTGACACCGTCGTCGTTCGGGTGAAGGTCAGGGAAGGGAGCCGCGAGCGGTTGCAGTCGTTCGAGGGAGTGGTCATCGCCCGGCGCAACCGCGGCCTGAACTCATCGTTCACGGTGAGGAAAATCTCCCACGGCGAAGGTGTCGAGCGCGTCTTCCAGACCCATAGCCCGCAAATCCAGGACATGACCGTCAAGCGCCGGGGAGCGGTTCGCCGGGCAAAGCTCTACTACCTGCGCGGACGCTCCGGAAACGCGGCGAAGATCCGGGAGAAGATCTGACCCCCAGGCTCCCTCCCCCCGGAATGAGCGTGACGCCTGATTCGATGCGCTCGTCCCCGTGTCTTCGGACCACGCGCCGGTCCGGTGGCGGAACCCGAGGCATCGTTCCCGATTGCGCACCGACGGCGCCGCGTTGGCGATGACGTGGTGCGCCGGGCGGGCGGTGCGGCTTGATGACGACCTCATCCGCGGCATTGCCGCCGCCGAACGCGGCCGATGCCCGGGCCATCGAGGAGTTCATCGATCTGAGCTGGATGGAGCGGGGGCTCGCCGCGGCGACGCTCTCCGCCTACCGCGGCGATCTTTCGCAATTCTCACGGTGGCTCTCCGGGCGTGGTCTCCGGCTCGAGGAGGCGCGCAGGCTCGACATCCTCGATTTCCTCGGCGAGCACGCGCACTGGCCGCCGCGAACCATCGCCCGACGCCTCTCGGCCTTGCGCCGGTTCTACCAGCATCTGGAGCGGGAAGGACGTGTCTCGGACAACCCCTGCGATCGAATCGATGCGCCGCGGCTGGGGCGGCCGTTGCCCGGCGTCCTGACCGAGCAGGAGGTGGAGCGGCTGCTCGCCGCGCCCGAGGTCGACACCGCGCTCGGGGTCCGGGACCGCACGATGCTGGAGGTGCTCTACGCAACGGGGCTCAGGGTTTCGGAGCTGGTAGGGCTGCGCCTGGAGCAGGTGAACCTGCTGCAGGGGGTGTTGCGGGTCGTCGGCAAGGGCGGCAAGGAACGGCTGGTTCCTCTCGGCGAGCCCGCCGTCGACTGGCTGGAGCGATTTCTCGAACGGGGCCGCGCCGAGATTCTCGGGGCGAGGCTGACCCCCGCGCTGTTTCCCACCGGCAGGGGCCGTGCGATGACTCGACAGGCGTTCTGGCATCTCGTCAAGCGGTACGCCGGGCGGGCCGGGATCTCGCGCGCCATATCCCCCCATACGCTACGGCATGCGTTCGCGACCCATCTCCTCGACCACGGCGCGGACCTGCGCGTGGTTCAGATGCTGCTCGGGCATCGCGATATCTCCACCACCCAGATATACACGCACGTTGCGCGCGAGCGCCTCAAGGTCATTCACGCCCGGCATCATCCACGGGGTTGAAGAGGCGACGGACTCCGTGCCCTGGGCATCGGCGGCTTCGACCGGATCAGGGCCGCGAAATCCCGATGACGCGACCGTATCGGGGGACGTTGGCGTGAATCGCCCTGCGTTGAGGCCAACCGAATGGCGCAGTCTTTTCCAATACGAAGATGTGCCTGAAGGCGGAGGGGGGATGGAGCTGCAGGTGGAGCCGTGGAGCTGTTGAATCGAAGGTGCATGTTGAAGGGAGGGATTGAGCGCGCCGGGCCTGTTGCGCATGGTGCGCGCCTGCTTCGAGGAGTTGGACGATCCGGTGTCGAGCCGAGGGCTGTGCCTGGCCGAGTACCTGATGCCGGGGTTGGCGGTGTTCGGGCTGAAGTATCCGTCACTGCTGTGATTCGACTGCGCATTCCGGTGAAGGTGATCACCGGTCGGAGCGAAGCGGCGCGGGAGCTGGATCATGAGTCGCAGCCATCGCATCAACTGCCGTAGGGCAGGCATCGCTGCAGGCGGTCGAGCGTCCACATCGCGCCCCGGCACTGGGCGACGCTGGCGTTCGGCTCCCGGTCCTCCCTGATGGCGGCGATGAATTCGCGGTCGGCCAGCTCGACGCCGTCCATGGACACGTCCACGCCGGAGACGTCGATGGGCTGCTGCCGGCCGTCCACCAGATCGTCGTATCGGGCGATCCAGGTGCCGTTGTCGCAGATGTAGCGGAAGAACGTGCCGAGCGGCCCGTCGTTGTTGAACGAGAGCGAGAGCGTGCACACCGCCCCCGAGGGCGACGTCAGCCCGATGCTCATGTCCATGGCGATGCCCAGCTCCGGATGGGGCGGACCCTGCAGGATTTGAACGTCTTCGGCGAGGTCGCCGGTCTGGTACTGGAACAGGTCCACCGTATGGCAGGCGTGATGCCACAGCAGGTGGTCGGTCCAGCTCCGGGGCTGGCCCAGCGCGTTGATGTTGGTGCGGCGGAAGAAGAAGGTCTCGGCCACCAGATGCTGAAGTTGCAGCTCCCCGGCCTGGATCCGCCGGTGCACCCACTGGTGGCTCGGGTTGAAGCGTCGCACGTGGTTCACCATCGCGATCAGGCCGGTGGACCTTTGTATCTCGATCACCCGCTCGGCGCTCACGAACGAATCCGCCATCGGGATCTCGATGAGCACGTGCTTGCCGGCGTGCATCACCAACTCGGCCTGCCAGGCGTGCAGCGGGGTCGGCGAGGCGAGGATGGCCGCCTCCACCCCCGGCTGGCCGAGGCCCTCGTCGAGATCCATCGTCCAGTGGGGGATCCCGTACTTGCCGGCCACGGCCTGGGTGTGCTCGGCCACGCCGCCCACGATGGATGCGACCTCCACGCCTTCGATGCGCGCCAGCGCATCGAGGTGCTTGTGCGCGAACGCCCCTTCTCCAACCATGCAGATATTCATGAGTTCCGACCCCCTCCGTCGCCCGCCTTTCCGTGTTGCCGCTTTCCGACCATGCAGGCTTTCATGAACCTCGACTCCCTCCGTCGCCCGCCTTCCCATGCTTCCGCTTTCCGGCCAAGCGGGTTTTCATGAGCCTCGACTCCTTCCGTCGCCCGCCTTTCCCCGCTTCCGCTTTCCGGCCATGCGGGTTCTCGTCAACCCCGGCTCCCGCCGTCCTCGAGCACCATCAGGCCGTAGGCGGTGTTCGAGACCGGTACGTGATAGAAGCGGTAGACCTCGTTGATCGTCCCGGCCAGCGCCCCCCGCATGGCCAGCCACATCACCAGCTCGATGCCCTCCGAGCCGGCCTCGCGCATGTACTCGACGTGGGGGGTGCCGGTGAGCTCGCCGGGCGCGCTCACCAGCCTGTCCATGAACGCCCGGTCGAATTCGCTGTTGATGAGGCCGGCGCGTTCGCCCTGCAACTGGTGCGACATGCCGCCGGTGCCGAACACCGCCACCTTCAGATCCTCCGGATACGACTCGACGGCCCGGCGGATCGCCTTCCCGAGGTTGAAGCAGCGGTTGCCGGTGGGGGGCGGGTACTGGATGACGTTCACGCACAGTGGGATCACACGGCACGGCCAAGCGTCGGGCTGGCCGAACGCCACCGACAGCGGCACCGTCAGGCCGTGATCGACCGGCATCTCGTTGACGAGGGTGAGGTCGAACTCGTCCAGGATGATGGATTCCGCCAGATGCCAGGCCAGCTCGTCGTGGCCCCTGACCACCGGCACCGGGCGGGGGCCGTAGCCCTCGTCGGCGGGCGGGAACTCCGGCGCCGTCCCCAGCGCGAACGTGGGGATGGACTTGAACGAGAAGGCCGAGGCGTGGTCGTTGTAGACGATGATGCAGACGTCCGGCCGGGCTTCGCGGAACCAGCGCCGGGCCGGCTCGACGCCCTCGAACAGCGGCTTCCAGTACGGCTCGCGTGTCTTGCCGTGATCCACCGCGGCCCCGATGGCGGGGACGTGGGAGGTGGCGATGCCCGCGATGATCCTGGCCATCCTACGGCTCCCCCTTGCCGCGATCGCCCTCGATCGGGCGGGCCTGCGCCGCGGACGATGCACCCTCTCGACCGCGCCCCTCTCCCTTGCTGCGGTTGCCTTCGATCGGCCGCCCGCCGTCGAGCAGCATCTGTTTGAACTCCGCCTCGCTTATGCCGGTGCCGGACATCGCCGCCCCGATCTGCTGCATGGTCATGCCGTCGAAGGCGGCCAGCTTGAAGGTGTAGTAGATGTTGCCGCCGAGGCGGAGCAGGCCCAGCCAGTCGCGTTCGAGCACCGCCTTGCGCTGCGCCTCCGTCATCGGATACCGGTCCAGGCAGGCGGCCTCGTCCGCCCGGAAGGCGTCCCGGTTGCCGGCCTCGTTCAGGGACAGGCAGAACATGTTCAGGTGGTAGCCCTTGCGCAGATGGGCGGCGTCCTGGACGTAGGTGCCGGGGATGTCGTCGTAGTCGCGTGGCGCCCTCATCGTGTCCTCTGCCGGTATTGGTTCACGGGAGCCCGCACGAGGTCGTCCGGTTTCATCGAGGATTCCTCGCACACGGGCCGCCCCCGCGGGACGAGCCCTCGCTCGAGAGGTTCCGAAGGCCCCGGGCGGAAGGTCGGTGCGCCCCGGGAATCCGTCACGGCATGACGCCGGCGCCGCCCGGCCTGCACCGGAATTCGAGCAACGGCCGATACCATCGATTCTTTGCAATGGACGTTCGCACGAGCCGCCGGCCTCCCTGCTGCCGCCGCGCTTTCCGATGGATCGGGGAATCGGCCCCGGCCCGCCGCCGGGCGTCATCCCTTGCGCCTGGCCGATCCGATTCGCCGACATGATGTGGAGCACGTCGAAGGCGAGTGCGCCCGGCAGGCAGAACCGGCTCATGTACCGGATCCGGCAGGACGGCGAACTCGTTCAGCATATCGTAAAAGCTTGTCGGAAGCGGATAAGATGAACTTCCGATCCGGCAGATTCGTTCGGACGATCGGGACGACGAGCGCGTTGCCTGCACGTTGCCGGCGCAATGCACCGGGTGGGGGTGTCCGGCGACCGGCGATGCAGCCTCCGGCCGGGCCGAGGGTTGCCGGCGGGCCTCTTCGGGGCTCGAAGACACGGCGCGGACATTGCCGAAGCAACGGCCGGCTCACCATGGAGACGGCGCCACCTTGTTCAGCGGAAAGCACTTTCTCGTGACCGGAGTCGCCTCGGGGATCGGCGAGGAGACTGCCCGGATGCTGCTCGACGCAGAAGCCCGCGTCACCGGTATGGATCTCCGCGAGCCGGCGATCGGGTGCGAGCGGTTCGTGATGCTGGACCAGGGCGACGCCGCTTCGGTGGACGCCGCGGTGCAGGCGCTGGACGGCCGCTTCGACGGCCTGTGCAACATCGCCGGCGTGCCGCCGGGTGACCGCTTCACGCCGGCGCAGATCCTCAAGGTCAATTTCTACGGATTACGGCGTCTGACGCTCGGCGTCGAGCCGAGACTGAACGACGGCGCGGCGGTGGTCAGCGTGGCGTCGGCCGCCGGCATGGGCTGGATGAACAACCTGGATCGCATCCGCACCTTCCTCGCCATCGACGATTTCGACGCCGTCGAGCCGGCCGTCGCCAGGCACGGCATCCACAACGAGGGCCTGGTGTCCCAAGCGGCCTACCCGTTCAGCAAGGAGCTGGTGATCGCCTGGACCATGCGGCACTCGGGCGACGGGCTGGCGCGCGGCCTCCGCGTCAACGCGGTGAGCCCCGGTGCGACGCGCACCCCGATCCTGCAGGACTTCGTGGACAACTTCGGGGAGATCGTGCAGGAGCGGATCGCCGATATCGGCATCGGCTCCCCGGAGGATGCCGCGCGGGCGATCCTGTTCCTGCTCTCGCATGAGAGTACCCGGATCAACGGCGCCAACTTTCCGGTGGACGGCGGCGTCTCGGCCCGCGCCATGAGCGGGCGCCTCGGGCTCTGAGCGCGGCGGGCCGCCCGGCAACGGCATATTACCCGCAGGTGAGGAACACGGCGGATGCAGCCGAACGTCCTTTTCTTCGTCACCGATCAGCAGCACGCCGACCATGTCGGCTACGCCGGCAACCGCGTCGTCAGGACGCCGCACATCGACTCGCTGGCGGAAGCGGGAAGCTGGCTCTCCCGCTTCCACGTCGCCTCGTCGACCTGCATGTCGAACCGGGCGACCTTCATGACCGGACGCATGCCGAGCCTGAACAAGGTGCGCTGCAACGGCGTGCCGCTGCCGCTCGAAGCGGTGACGTTCGTGGACCTGCTGCGCGCCGGCGGCTATCGCACCGCCCTCATCGGCAAGAGCCATCTCCAGGGCATGAGCACGGAAGCGACCAGGGTGCCGCGCCGGCCCGACGACGGCGGCGACGCCCCGCCGCCCGAGCTCGCCGAAGCGAACCGCAGCCCGTTCACCGCCGAGGACTACGGATGGGAGTTCCGCCAGCGTTGGGAGCAAGGCAACCGCTCCCCCGTGCCGGCGCCGTACTACGGCTTCGACGAGGTCGAGCTGGTGGTCGGTCACGGGGATCGCTGTACCGGGCATTACGAGGACTGGCTGCGCGCGAAGGCGCCGGAGCTCGCCGGGCGGCGCGGACCACAGGCCGCGCTCCAGGCGAGCGCCACGGGATTGGAGAAGATGGTCTACCAGCCCGCGGTGGGCGAAGACTGCTACCCGACCCGGTACGTCGGCGAGCGCACCATCGCGTACCTGCGGCGCCACGCCGACGGCCACGCCGGTGAGCCGTTCTTCGTGCAGTGTTCCTTTCCGGACCCGCACCACCCGTTCACCCCGCCCGGCCGGTACTGGGACATGTACGACCCGGCCGAGGTGGAGCTGCCGCCCTCGTTCTTCCGCTCGACGCGCGACCAGATCCCGCCGCTGCGGCTGCTTCAGCGCGATTTCGAGAACGACGAACCGCTTCGCCGCTGGACCTTTCCCTTCATCGCCGGCGAGGCCCAGGCGCGCGAGTGCATCGCCCGGAACTACGGGCAGATCACGTTCATCGACGACGTGATCGGCGAGGTGCTGGCCGAGCTCGACCGCCTGGGCCTGCGCGAGAACACCCTCGTTTGCCTGATGAGCGACCACGGAGACTGGATGGGCGCGCACGGGCTGATGCTGAAGGGTCCGATGCAGTACCGCGACCTGGTGCGGGTGCCGATGCTGTGGTGCGACCCGGACCCGGCCTTCAACCGCGGCGAGATCGATGCGCTGGCCTCGACCCTCGATCTCGCCCGCACGATCCTGCACCGCGTCGGTCTCGCGCCGGCCAACGGCACCCAGGGCCGCAGCCTGGCGCCGCTGTTGCGGGGCGAGGCGAACCGCGTGCGCGATCGGCTGCTGCTCGAATACACCACGCAGTACCCGTACCTCGGCTTCGACGACGTGGTGGCCGTCAACACCCTGCTCGACGATCGCTGGCGCCTCTCGGTGTGGGAAGGCTGCGACTGGGGCGAGCTCTACGACCTGCGCGAGGACCCGGGGGAGCTGCGCAACCTGTGGGACGACCCCGGGCACGCGGGGGTCCGCAGCGATCTGCTG
Source organism: uncultured Gammaproteobacteria bacterium (assembly GCA_958295465.1). Classification (GTDB taxonomy): domain Bacteria; phylum Pseudomonadota; class Gammaproteobacteria; order HK1; family HK1; genus HK1. The sequence continues at coordinate 1,693,832 of OY282353.1, read as the reverse complement.
CTTCGGTTGGTCCATGAAATGCAGGCGCATGCCGAGCGCTCGCCGCATCCTCTGTCGATCGCCTGACCTGGGCCGATCCCCGATCCATGGGCGGCAGGAATCGTATCGATGCGGCGATGGCCCGCATCGCGGATCTGGCCGCGGCGGCCCTTTCGGTGCTGGCGTTCTACGTGGCCGGCTTCGGCGTGTTCGACAACTCGATGGTCTCCGCCGGCACCGTCACCCTCGCCCTCCTCATCGGGTTCCTGACCCATCGCGGGGGTGAGGGTGAGGGCGAAGACAGGGACGAGGGCGCCGGCACGCCGTCTCCGGGACGGCGCCCGCTGCACTTCCTGCTGCGCGCGGCGCTCGCCGGCGTCTCCCTCTGGGTGATGTGGGTATGGCTCGACGTCATGCTGGCCCAGGAAGAGTTCTTCATCGAGATCGAGACTTGGCAGCACGTCCTGGCCTGGATCGGCTTCGCTCTCGTCGGCTATGCCGCGTACCTGTTCTTCGGCTGGCCGATGCTGGCGGTGTACGTCTTCATGGTGGCCTACGTGCTGTTCGGCGACTGGTTCCCGGGGGTGTTGCGCGGCTCATCGGAGGACTGGGTCCGGGTGGCGGAGAACATCTGGTATTCCACCGACGGGGTGTTCGGCCGACCGGTGGAGGTGGTCAGCCGCATCGTGCTGATCTTCATCATCTTCGGCGCGATCCTGCAGGCGAGCGGGGCCGGGGCCACGCTGCTGAAGTTCGCCTTCGCGGTCACGGGCCGCTTCACCGGCGGCCCGGCCCACGCCTCGATCGTGGGCAGCGCCATGTTCGGGACCATGAACGGAGCGGCGGTCGCCAACGTGGTCTCGACGGGGGTCTTCACCATTCCCATCATCAAGCGCGCGGGCTATTCGCCGGCGCTGGCCGGGGCCATCGAAGCAGCCGCCTCCACCGGCGGGCAGATCATGCCCCCGGTCATGGGGGTGGTGGCGTTCCTGATGGCCGACGTCACCGGAATCCCCTACCTGCAAATCGTGGTCGCCGCGCTGATCCCGGCCCTGTTCTACTACGCCAGCCTGTTCACAGTCGCCCTGCTGGAAGCGCGCAAGGCCGGCATGAGGCCGGTTCCGGAGAACGAGCGCGAAGTGCTCACGCGCCGGGACTGGATCCGCTCGCTCGCCTTCTTCGTGCCGCTCGCGCTCATCGTCGGCGTGCTGCTGACCGGCCGCACGCCGCAGAAGGCCGGCTACCTCGCAACCATCGTGGCCTTCGTCCTCTCGCTGGCGCTCTATCCGGAGTACCGCTCGCTACGAAAGATACTGGAATCGATCGTCGCGGCCGGCAGGACGTGCGCCACGCTGATGCTGATCGTCGCCGCCATCGGCCTCGTGCTCGGCGTGGTGAACATGACCGGGGTGGGTCTCAAGTTTGCCCAGGCTATCCTGGCCGCGTCCGGGGACGGCCTGTTCCTGTCGCTGATCTTCGTGATGCTCGGCTGCCTGGCCCTCGGCATGGGGGTCCCGTCCGGGGCCGCGTACCTGATCATCGCCATCGTGATGGGCCCGGCCCTGCAGCAGCTCGGCCTGCCGACGCTGACCGCACATCTCTTCGTGGTGTATTTCGGGGTGCTCTCGGCGATCACGCCGCCGGTGGCCCTGGCCGCCTTCGCCGCCGCCCCGATCGCCGGCGCGCGGCCGATGGAGACCGGCGTACAGGCCCTGAGACTGGCGATCGCGGGGTTCATCATCCCCTTCGTGTTCGTCTACCACCCGAGCATCCTGATCGTGCTCGGCGTCGATCCGCCGGATTTCGTCTGGTCGCTCGTTGCGTTCGGCCTCAGCACCTGGAGCCTGTCGAGCGCGTTGACGGGTTACGATACGGCTGCGCTGCCCGCGTGGGAGCGCGTCGTCCGGGCCGTTGCCGCGCTGCTGGTGCTGGTGCCGGCGATGGACCTTGCCCTTCCGGCCGCGCTGGTCGCCGCGACGCTGATCGCCCGGCCACGCCTCCGGGGCAGGACGGCCACTACTCATTGACCACCTGACCATTTTGAGGAAATCCCATGACACTCAAGACAATCGTGCTGGCCGGCATCGCCGCGACGGGACTCGCCACCGCTGCACAAGCGAAGGACGTGATCAAGATGGCCACGATCGCGCCCGGTACGTCCGCATACCTGACCATGACCACGATGGCCAGCATCGTGAACCGGGGCCAGGACGAGTTCGAAGTGCAGGTGGATGCCACCGGCGCGGCCACCAAGCACATGGTGGAGGTCGCGCAGGGCAAGCTGGACCTCTCCATGACCTCGCCCGCGGTCTACAACTTCATGAAGTCGGGCACCCGGATGTACAAGAAGCTGAAGAATGCGCCGCAGCTCGCGGAGAACCTGCGCCTGCTGTTCTGGTTCCCGTACGGTACGTACCACTTCACCGTCTACGCCGGCGAAGGCATCGAGCGCCTCGAGGACGTCAAGGGCCGGAAGGTGTTTCTGGGGCCGCCGGGCGGCGGCGCCTGGGCGGCGGCGCGCGACTGGCTCCGGGCCACCACCGGCTACGAGCCCGGCAAGGACTTCGAGAACGTGAAGGCGTCCTGGTCCTCGGCGTTCCAGGGCTTCCAGGACCGCCAGATCGACGTCTACACCACCGGATGCCTGGACCCCTGCCCGCAGTTCGAGCAGCTTTCGGTGACGAGCAGGATCCGCTTCCTGGGCGTGGACGAGGCCGGCACGAAGACCGAGGCGGTCAGGAAGATCATGGTTCCCGGGCGCGAGATCGGCATCATCCGGGCCGGCGCCTATGGTGGTTCGCAGACCAACCAGGAGGACGTCCATACCTTGCAGGCGGCCGTCGGGGTCACCGCGCGGGTCGATCTCGACGAGGACACGGCATACGCGCTGACCAGGGTGTTCTGGGACGGAGTGGCGGCGGCGCGCGAGGATTCGCCCTGGCTGGAGCACATCACGATCGAGTACGCGATCAAGGAGGGCCCCATGAAGCTGCATCCGGGCGCGTTGCGCTACTACCGGGAACAGGGTCTCGACGTTCCCGCGGTGAACATGTAGCCGCCGGGCGATGGCCGTGCCGCAATCCGGCCCGACGGTTCCTGCGCCCGTGGAGCGCCTGCGGGCGCACAGCGACGAATTTCGCAAGGACATCGTCGAGGTTGTCCCCGGCGTCCACGTCGCGGTCGGATTCGCAGCCTCCAACGTGTCGATGATCGTCGGCCGGGATGGCCTGATCGTCATCGACACGACCGAAAGCACCGGCGCGGCGCGCGACATCATCGCGCGCTTTCGCGAAATCAGCAGCCTCCCGGTCGCTGCGATCATCTACACCCACGGCCACCGCGACCACATCAGCGGGGCCAGCGTGTTCTGCGAAGGAGGGTCGCCCGAGATCATCGCCCGCGGAAACTTCGAGTCCGATCTCCACCGGGACCCCGACCGGTATGCGCCGACTGCGATCATGCTGCGGCGCACCGCGCGGCAGTTCGGCATGGGACTGCGCCAGGACACCGAGCGCATCAACCTCGGGCTCGGTCCGGGCGATCGGCCGACCGAGGGCTTGGGGGCAGGGTTCATGGCGCCCACCCGCACCTTCGACGAGGACCGTCTGAAGCTGACCCTGTGCGGCGTCGATCTGGAGCTGCACGCGGCGCCGGGCGAGACCGCCGACCATCTCGTGGTCTGGAACGCCGCCCGCCGGGTACTCTTCTCGGGGGACAATTTCTACCACTCCTTCCCCAATCTGTACGCCATCCGGGGGACCCGCTACCGCGACTTCGATCTCTGGGCCGACACCCTGGAGCGCCTGGGCGGATTCGGCGCGCACCACCTCGTCCCCGGGCATTCACGCCCGGTGTCCGGGGCGGAGGCGATCCGCGAGCGCCTCGGTGACTACCGCGACGCGATCCTCGAGATCATGCGCCAGTCGGCGGCAGCGATGAACGAGGGCCTCACCCCGGATCGGATCGTGGAGCGGGTGCGGCTGCCCGAGGCGCTGGCCGCAAAGCCGCACTTGCAGGAGTTCTACGGCACGGTGGCGTGGGCCGCGCGCGCGTATTTCTCAGGCACCCTGGGCTGGTTCGACGGGAACCCCAGCAACCTGTTTCCAACCCCGCCCGGGGCGCGGGCGAACCGTCTGGCGCAACTGGCGGGCGGCGCGGACATGCTCATGGCGAAAGCGCGCGCGGCCCTCGACGATGGCGATTGCCAGTGGGCGATGGAGTTGTGCGACCTGCTGCTGGACCTGGGAGCGCACGTCGAGCAGGCGCGGGCGGTCAAGGCGGACGCCCTGACGGCCGCTGCCGAGCGGCAGATCAACGCGACCGCGCGCAACTACTACCTCGTGTACGCCCGCGAGCTGCGCGAAGGCAGGATCCAGCCGATCGATCGAGACCGGCCTGCCCGGCCGCCGGCCTGCCGGCCGGGCGCTATTCGAACGGCAGACCCGCGTACTGCTCGCACATGACCCGCCGCGCGTGCTCGGACGATGCGATGTAGTCGAGCTCCGCCTCCTGCATGCGGCGGTCGAACGCCGTCTGGCCGGGGAAGCGGTGCAGCAGCATCGTCAGCCACCAGGAGAACCGGGCCGCGCCCCACACCCTTCCAAGCGCCGTGTCGGAATACTCGTCGAGGTAACGGGCCGAGCCCGTGGCATAGAACTCGATCAGGGCGCGCGACAGGTAGTGGACGTCCGAGATCGCGAGATTGAGCCCCTTGGCGCCGGTCGGCGGGACGATGTGCGCGGCGTCCCCGGCCAGGAACAGCCGCTCGTGGCGCATCGGCTCGGCGACGAAGCTCCTGAGCGGGGCGATGGACTTCTCGATGGAGGGGCCGGTGACGATCCTCTCCGCGATCTCCCCGGGGAAGCGCGCCTTGAGCTCTTCCCAGAAGCGCTCGTCCGGCCAGCTTTCGAGGCGGTCGTCGAGGCTGCACTGGACGTAGTAGCGGCTGAGCGCCGGGCTGCGCTGCGAGGCGAGGGCGAAGCCGCGATCGTGGGCCGCGTAGACGATGTCGTCGAGCGGCGGCGTTCTCGACAGGATGCCCAGCCAGCCGAAGGGATAGACCTTCTCGCGGGTGCTCAGCACCGTGGGCGGGATGACTTGGCGGCTGACGCCGTGGAAGCCGTCGCAGCCGGCGATGAAGTCGCAATCGACGCGGTGCTCCCGATCGTCCTTGCGCCAGGTCAGCCAGGGCGCGCCGGTGTCCACGCCGTGAGGCGTGACTTCCTCCGCCTCGTCGATGACGCCGCCGCCCATGGCGTCGCGCGCCGCGTACAGGTCTTCCGTGATCTGCGTCTGGCCGTACGCCACCATGGGCCGGCCGGCGTACTTGCGGGTGTCGATGAAGAGCTGCCGCCGGCCCGCCCAGGCGATCCTGCTGCCGTCGTGGATCCGTCCTTCCCGATCGAGCCGCTCGCCCACGCCGGCGTTCCTCAGCACCTCGACCGAGCCCCATTCGAGCACCCCGGCGCGGATCCGGCCGAGCACGTATTCCCGGCTGCGGCGTTCGAGGACGACGCTCTCGACGCCGTTGCGGTGGAGGATTTGCGAGAGCAGCAGACCCGCCGGGCCGCCGCCGATGATGCCTACCTGGGTTCGCATCGCGCGATACCGATGCCTCACTCCGCGCCATGGCCCCGTTTCCGGTCGCCGCCCGGCGAACCGGTGGGCGGATTTCCGCATCGGGCCCCGAACGATACCATGCCTTCGCCCACGGCAAGCCGGCTGGCCGCGGAACAAGTCGCGTGAGCCCGCGTTCTTCCCTCGGTCTCGCCCGTACCGCGACGTGCTGCCCGCTCCATCGAACGGGCGGGAGCTTCCCCTCAACGCCTCCGCCGGAACGGCACGCCGCCGGCTATCGGGACAAGGGCGCGATGGAGCGGCAAAGCGCGCTCGGGCGCATGATCCTGCCGGGCGAGGTCGCCGACGGGATCCATTTCCTGTGCTCCGATGCGGCGCGCGCCATTACCGGAATTTCGATGCCGATCAACGCCGGCTGGCTGTCCAGGGTCACCTACGTCCAGCACTCGGGATGGCCTCCGACGGACTGGAACCCCGACGCCGCCTGACCCGCCCGCGGCAGCTCCCGGCTCCCCGGTATCGTGGCCTGTACCGTGGCTCGACCACCGGCCCGGCCGACCCGGACGGCCGGCGCGACACGCCCATCGCGATCACTTCCGCCCGGCAGGCGTGCCGCCGACGTCCTCGCCCCAGCGCCGGGCGATCCCCGCGTCGATGCCGACCAGATCGAGTGCCCGACCCAGCGTCTGGTCGATCATCTCGTCGATGCTGGACAGACCCGCGTAGAAGGCGGGAACCGGCGGCATGACGATTCCGCCCGCCTCGGACAGCGCGAGCATGGTGCGCAGGTGCCCGGTGTGCAGGGGCGTCTCGCGCAGCAGCAGGACGAGCCGGCGCCGCTCCTTCAACGTCACGTCCGCGGCCCGGGTGAGCAGGCTTGCGGTCACCCCGGTGCCGATCTCCGACATCGTGCGTACCGAGCACGGCGCGACGATCATGCCCAGGGTCCGGAACGAGCCGCTGCTGATCGATGCGCCGAGGTCGCCGACCGGGTGGCAGACCGACGCGAGCCGCTTGACCTCGGCCGGTTTTCGGTCGGTCTCGTACGCGATGGTCATCTCCGCCGCCTTCGACATGACGAGATGGGTCTCGACCGGCAGCCCGCGAAGCAGCTCCAGCAACCGGATGCCGTAGATCACGCCCGAGGCTCCGGAGATACCGACGACGAGGTGGGGGATGTCGTTCAAGGCGGGAGTTCCTTGCGTCGACGAGACGAAATTGATGAGTCGGAGTACCGATCGGCGCCGAGCCCGCACGCCGATTCACGGCCCGCGCCCGCGACGATCGCACTCGCGAACGGAATTGGTGCGAAAGGGGGGATTCGAACCCCCACGGGTTGCCCCACTGGCACCTAAAACCAGCGCGTCTGCCTGTTCCGCCACTTTCGCGCTCTCCGATGGCCGCGCAGTATATTGCGCGTGGGACCAGGGCGCTCAAGCCCCGGGAACGGAACAGCCCCGTGAATGGAGGCTTCCGGCTACTACGAGGTCTGGGCCCGCGCGACCGACAGCGAGGGCGTGGCGCAGCCGCATGCCATCGACTGGAACCCCAAGAGATACCTCGACAACACGATGCACCGGGTGGCGGTTCGGGTGTCGTGAGACGACGATGCGAAGGCTGGGCGCGCCGCTTTCTTCGCGTTCCGCTCCTCATGCCTGCCGGCATGTCCCGTCCATCGTCACGCGGGTCGAAGACCACCTTGTCCGCAGGCAGGCGTCTGCGCGCCGTTCAAGCCTCGGGAACCACATGATCGGGAACGATACCGGTGCGAGCGGCCCTGGCTTCCCAATCCAGTCCCCTGAGCAATCCGTGGTCCGTGACCAGGATCGTGCCCAGCCCGGCCGCCAGCCCTCCCAGGATGTCCGTATGCAACCCGTCGCCCACCATCGCCACCCGCTCGCGCTTCGTCGCCGCACGGCCCAGCCGGGAGAGGGCGATCTCGAAAGCGGGGGCGAAGGGCTTGCCGAACCGCTCGCACCGCACGCCGGTCTCCGCTTCGATGCGCAGCGCCCAGTAGCCCGGCTCGGCGGACAGGCGCCGGTCGGGATAGGGGGCGCTCACGTCGGGGTTGGCGACGAGCACGGGCCGGGGGGACTCGCGCAGCGCATCCGCGAGAAGGCGGTGCCGGGCGGTGCCCCATCCCTCGGAACGGATGAATATGAATCCCGCGGCACGCCGGTAGAGTGCGTCGTCGTCTTCGAGAAGCGCGGTCTCGACCGGCAGGGTGTCGAGCTCGGAGTCGGGCTGCGCCATCACGCCCCACAATCCCGGACGAGGTTGCGCCGCAAGCGACGCTTCGAGGGCGTCGCGGCTCGACACGACGAGTCGCTCCGGGATGTCGAGGCCCCACTCCCGGTAGCGGCGCGCGGTTTGCCGTGAGGGTCGTCCCGCCCCGTTGGTGAGGACCATCACCTCCCGGCCGGCCGCACGAAGGGCGTGGATCGTGTCCCCGATTCCCGGTATCGGCTCCGGCCCGACGTTGATCACCCCGTAGCCGTCGAGGATGAACGCATCGTAGCGGTCGATGAGGGCAAGGAGGTTCGCGGTCGGCTCCGCCCGCCCCTTGCGCATCGGGGCGGGAAGGCGCGCCAGCTCGTAGCAGTCGAGGACGGACTCGGCATCGAGCGATTCCGGCTCCGGGATGGATACGGGTCTCACCGATGGAGCTTCCGGAGTCGCCGGCGGCGCCCGTGTTCGGCAATGGTTCCGGTCGACGCCGCGGCCGGCCCGGAGGTTCCGGAGCTGACGATTGCCGTCACTTGATGCCCGCGTACATGAACGACTGCACGAACTGACGCTGGAACAGCAGGAACGCGATCAGCAGCGGCGCGACCGCGAGCAGTGTCGCGGCCGAGATGACGGACCAGTCGACCCCCGACTCGGGCGCTCCGAATATCGCCAGCCCGACGGTCAGGGGCCGTGTCGTCACCGAGTTGGTGATCACCAGCGGCCACAGGAAGTTGTTCCAGTGGTAGCTGATCGACACAAGGCCGTAGGCGATGTACGTCGGACGCGCCAGCGGCACGTAGACCTTCCACAGCACCTGCAGGTGCGAGCAGCCTTCGACGCGGGCCGCGTCGTCGAGCTCCTTGGGCACGGTCTTGAAGGTCTGGCGCAGCAGGAAGATACCGAATGCGCTGGCCATGTACGGCAGCCCGATGCCGAGAATCGTGTCGACCAGGCCGAGGTGGCTCATGGTGCGGTAGTTCTCGACGATCAGCACCTCCGGCATGATCATCAACTGCATCAGGACGAGCGCGAAGGCGACGTTCCGGCCCGGGAACTCGAACCGGGCGAAGGCATAGGCGGCAAGCGTGCAGAGCACGAACTGGGCCGCAAGTATCGACGTCACCAGCATGAAGGTGTTGAGGAAGTAGCGCGCGAACGGCGCCTGCTCCCAGGCCTCGCCGAAGTTCTCCAGGGTCAGTGGAGCCAGAAGGTCGAACCGGATCGCGTATTCCGGCGGGTGAAACGCCGCCCAGAAGGCGTAGAGCAGGGGCGCAAGCCAGAGGACCGCGAGCAGCAGCGCCGCCGCGTTCTCGATTCCCTGCACCAGGGCTTGAGGTCCGCCGCTCTTCATCGGTAGTGGATTCGCTTGTCGAGAATGACGAACTGGCCGATGGCGATGATCGCCAGCACCGCCAGCAGAACGACGGTGAGCGTCGATGCGTATGCCTGGTCGAAGAAGCTGAAGGCGACCTCGTAGATGTAGTAGAGCAGCAGGGCGCTCGCGTTGTCGGGGCCGCCCTTCGTCAGTATGAACAGTTGGTCGACCAGCTTGAACGAGTTGATCACCGCGTTGATCAGCACGAACAGCGTGGTCGGCATGAGCAGGGGAAACGTGACCCGGCGGAAGAAGTGCCAGTGGCCGGCTCCCTCCAGCCGCGCCGCTTCCTCGAGCTCCGGCGGCAGGGACTGCAGCGCCGCCAGATAGAAGATCATGAAGAAGCCCGCCTCCTTCCAGATGGTCAGGACGATGATGCAGCCGAGCACCGTGTCCGGGTTTCCGAGCCAGTTGTGGGAGCCGATTCCGAATCCGGCGGCGATCTGATCGATGAGGCCGATTTCAGGGGTGTAGAAGAACAGCCAGATGTTGGCGACGGCGATCATCGGCAGGACCGTCGGCGTGAAGTAGCTCATGCGGACGAACGCCCGCAACGGCAGGCGGCGGTTGACCCAGACCGCCATCAGCATGGCCAGTGCGATGCTGATGGGGATGGTGCCGATTGCGTACCAGGCGTTGTTCTCCAGCACCCGCCAGAAGACCTCGTCCTCGAGCATGAATCGGTAGTTGTCGAGGCCCGTGAACTCGGCCGGCCGCAATGCCGTCCCGCTCGTGAACAGGCTCTGGGCGAGCGTCGCCACCGCCGGATAGTGGGTGAATGCGGCGAGCAGGACCGCAGCCGGCAGCAGCAGCAGCCAGCCGTACGCCGCGTTGCCGACGAGCCTCGTGCGGTCAGGCACGGGAACGAGCCGTTGCCTCGGGCGGGTCCCGGCGGGCGATCGCCGCCCGCCGAGGCCGGCTCCGATGCTCAGCGATAGCGCTTCAACAGGCGGTCGGCCTGCTCCTGCGCCGAGCCGAGCGCATCCTCCACCGACTTCTGATCCGTCAGCACGGCCTGGATCGAGTCATCCAGAAGCTTGCGAACGCGGCCGGTCTGGTAGGTGGACAGCTCCGCGGTCGCGAACTCGAGCTGGTCCCGCGCCACCGCGGCAGGGGGGAAGTCGACCACGTACTGCTTCAGGGCCGGGGTTTCGTAGGCGTCCGGACGGGTGCCGATGTAGCCGGTCTCGATGCTCCACTCAGCGGTCCGCTCCGGCTGGGTCAGGAAGCGGATCAGCTTCATGGCCGCCTTGCGCTCCTCGGGCGTGGTCTGCTTGAAGATGTAGAAGTTGCCGCCGCCGGTGGGCGTGCCGCGGCGCTTCTTCGCCGGCAGCATGGCGACGCCGAAGTCGAATTGGGCGTTCTTCTTCACCGCGGTCAGGTTGCCGGTCGAGTGCCACATGATGGCGGTCCTGGCCTCCAGGAAGTTCTTCCTGAGCGTGCCCCACTCGATCGTCCCCGAGGGCATCACACCGTGGACGGCGCCGAGATCGCGCCAGAACTGCAGTGCCTCCCGGGTGGCCGGCGCGTCGAAGTACGTCTCGTTGCCGTCGCCGTTCATCAGGACCTGATCGTTCTGCATGGTCAGCGCGCCGAACATCCAGTACGGATATCCGGTCGACGGAATCATCACTCCCCATCGCTCGACCTGATCCCCGCTCTTGCTGACCAGCTTCCGCCCGGCCGCCACCAGCTCCTCCCAGGTCGCCGGCGGATTGTCCGGGTCGAGTCCGGCCTCACGGAAGGCGTCCTTGTTGTAGTACATGACGATGGTGGAGCGCTGGAACGGGATCCCCCAGGTCTTGCCCTGGGTGATGCCGTTCTCCATCAGCGACGGGTAGAACGACTCGAGCCACGCCCGCTCCTCGTCCGTCTCGACGATGTCGTCGAAGGCGACGATGGCGTCCTGCTCGATGAGCTCGTAGATGTCGATCGAGAACATGACCGACAACTGGGCCGGCTTGCCGCTCTTCAGCGCTGCGAACGCCTTGATGCGGGCGTCGTTGTAGTTGCCGGCGTAGATTGCCTTGACCTCGATGTCCGGGTTCTCCTTCATGAAGTCGGCGACCAGGCCATCCACGACCTTGGTCAGCGGACCGCCGACCGCAACGGGGTAGTACATCGTCAGCTCGACCGCCCACGCGGCCGGTGCCAGCAGCAGGCCGGCGATCAGCGCCAGAACCGCGGTCCGGGCAGATTTCAGTTTTCCAGGCATTGGTGGTCTCCCTGTCTCTCTGTCTATTGCGATGTCTTCAGGCGGCGATGGGCAGGGAACGCGCCCCCGTCATTCGCGCACCGGTTTCGTCGTCGAACAAGTGCACCTCGTATGTCTGCCAGTGAAGATGAACGTAACTGCCGGCCGGCAACAAATGACGACCGTGGGCGCGAACCAGAATCGATTGCGAGCCCACCCGCACGCCGACGATGGTGTCGGCGCCCAGGTAGTCGCAGGATTCGATCCGGCCCCCGATGCCGGGGCCGTCGGCGATGGCGATCTTCTCCGGACGGATGCCCATGACCAGATTTCCGTACCCGGCCTCGGCGACGGCGGGGCCGTCCGTTCCGGCGATGACCAGCGCGCTCCCGACTTCCTCGACCTTCAGCAGGTTCATCGGCGGCGTGCCGATGAAGCCGGCCGCGAAGACCGTCTCCGGAAAGTCGTAGAGCGCGGCGGGCGGACCCTGCTGCTCGATTGCGCCGTCCCGCATCAGGACCACCTGGTCCGCCATGCTCATGGCCTCGGTTTGATCGTGGGTCACGTAGACGGTGGTCATGCCGAGGCGTTGCTGAAGGGCGCGGATCTCGACGCGCATCTCGTGCCGCAGCTTGGCGTCGAGGTTGGACAGCGGCTCGTCCATCAAACAGATGGGGTTTTCCGCGATGATCGCCCGCGCCAGCGCGACCCGCTGTCGCTGGCCTCCCGAAAGCTGAGCCGGCTTGCGGTCGAGCAGATCCGCCAGGCCCACCATCTCCGCGACGCGAACGAGACGATCGCGCTGTTCAGCCTTCGCAACCTTGCGCGCCTTGAGGCCGAACAGGATGTTCTCGCGTGCGTTCAGGTGGGGAAACAACGCGTAGGACTGGAACACCATGGACACGCGGCGCTCGGCAGACGGCGCCCCGGTCATCTCCTTGCCGCCGATGAGCACCCGACCGCTGGTCACGTCGTCGAGACCTGCAATCATGCGCAAGGTAGTCGACTTGCCGCACCCGGACGGTCCCAGGAGGACCACGAAGCTGCCTTCGTCCGCCTCGAACGAGATGTCCCGGACAGCCACGGTGCTGCCCCAGGTCTTGGTGACACGGATGAGTTCGATAGCGACCATCGGTTCCCTTGAACATCCGACCCTACGTCATGATAGCAACACCCGAATGTCATTAACATGACATCAAAAGAGCAAAATAATTACATTTTCATTGTCCTCGTGACGGGCGGACAACACCGCAGACGTTCATTTCTCCGAATCAGGCCACATGGACGGTGACGCCGTGGTGGCGGATGATGGCTTCGACATCAGCGGGCGGCGGCCGATCCGTGAAGATGGCGTCGATGTCCGCGACGGAGCCGACGTGGACCACGGCGTCGGCTTCGAACTTCGAGTGATCCATGGCGATGAACTTGCGTCGTGAAATGCGCATGGCCATGCTCGAGACGTCGATGTCCCGATAGTTGTAGTCGAGCAATTCGCCGTCGGTATTGATGGCTCCGATGCCGAAGATCCCATAGCCGACTCGGAAGCGTTCCAGAAACACCCGGGCTGCTTCCCCGGTGGTCGCATGATCGTTGTGCCGCAGAATCCCTCCGGCGAGCAGAATCTGGAACTTGGGGTGCCGGCTCAGAATGATCGCCACCGAGAGGTGGTTGGTGATGACCGTCAGGCTCTGGTGGTCGAGCAACGCCTCGGCAATGGCTTCCATGGTCGTGCCGATGTCGATGAACACAGTCGCGTCCTCGGGAATCCGGGCTGCAACAACTCTCGCAATGCGCTTCTTTTCTGCTGCGAAGCGGATTTTGCGGTTCTCGTAGGATCGATCCGAAGGTTCGGAAGGCAGACCCGCGCCGCCGTGGTACTTGGTGACCAGTCCCTGATGTTCGAGCGCCTTCAGATCCCGGCGCACCGTCTGTTCGGATACCCGGAACGACTTCGCCAAGCCCCCGATGGAGACGAATCCCCGGCGCCGCAGCACCGACAGGATGCCCTCGTGACGGGTAATCATTCCTGGTTTCGTGGTCAGGTCACGCATGGATGCGCCGTTGTCGTCGGCCGGGGCTCGGTCCGCCATGTAAGATACCTTACATGGACTGACCCATGCCGCCAATCTCGGAGACGGAGAACAGTCGTTGCGCCGTACCGGAGCCTGGCCACGGCGCCACGGGCGGCGCGCTGTCCGCGGGTGTACCGTCCGGGCATGGTCGGCGAGGTCCACCTGCCGGCGGTCTGCATTTCGACCAGGCTCGCCCCGGCCGCGGCGAGGGACTGGGCTGCGCAGACTCTGAGCGAGTGCCCGGACACCCTGCCTTCGATGCCGGCGTCTGCGGCACGCCGGGCGACATCGAGGTGGTTGCCGGCGACTTCCCGGCCGCGTCGAGTGTGCCGAGGTATTCGGCGATGCCGGCATCGTCGAGCGGGCGGGCGGCAAGCAGCCGGGCGAGGGCGCCGGCGTAGGCGCGGCGGGTGTTGGCGCTGGTGGAGTCGCGGATGAAGCGGTCAGTGGCCGGGGTGACGGGGGCGGGGACCGCGGCGGTGGTGGCGAGGTCGGTCATGGCGCGGGCTCCGGGTCAGGAAAGGACGCTGGCAACGGCGTTGAAGATGCCGAGCGGCGAGGTCGCCTTTCGTGGTGAGTTCGTCATGGTCCGACGGTGGCGGCGCATCCCTTCGGCGATGGCTTCGGCGTGGCAACGCTTGATGCCGGCCGCTTCGATCTCGCGGGAACCCGCATGGGGGACTCGCGCCCGATCGGGCAAAGCGAGGATCCGCGGGACCGTTGCCAGCGAGAGAAGCGCGGTCGGCTCCGGACGCTACCGGCGAGATACCGCCCTGGCCGTCCAGTCGAACGCCTTGAGGGGACTACTCGATGAGGCGCATCGTGAAACGCTTGGTGCTGGCAGTGGGCTGAAAGCTCGCGGCCTTCCTGTCAGTATGCGCAACCGTCCGCCATGCGCCAGCCTCCGCCTTACGCCTTGCTCTCCTGCGGCCGGGGTCTCTCCCTGGAACGGACATTCTGATAAGCGATGCCGGCGACGGGGGGCGGGGGATGGTGACGGGCGCTCCGTCACTGCCTTGGCGCTGAGCGGTAACGACCAGATGGGGAGGAACACCATGAAGACGATACGGGCCACTGTTGCGCTGTTGGTCGTCGCGGGGGCGTTGCCTGCCGTTCAGGCTCAAGGCATTCCGAGCGTGGAAGCCTGCATTAGATACGCGGAGGCGGATGCCGCCTTTGATGCCGCCATGCAACCGGCGCTTGCCGCCTATGAAGCCGCCTTGCCACAGGCGTCTGCCGCCGGCGACGCCGCTTGGCGCGCCGGCGCCACCGCCGCCTACGACGCCGCCTTTGAAGCCGCCTTGCAACAGGCGGATGCCCCCAGCGTCGCCGCCCACGAAGCCGCCCACGAAGCCGCCGAGCGACAGGCGTATGCCGTCTATGAAGCCGCCTTTGATGCCGCCATGCAACCGGCGGAGGCCGCCTTTGAAGTCGTCAAGCAGCAGGCGGAACAGGCATTGGTTACTGCCTATTCCGCCATCTATTATGACATTGACGGCGGCCCGCGAAGCGATGTTCAGGATGTCATGGAGAAGCTTCTAGAGCACCATCGGCAGCGCTGCCGTGAGCTTCACGGGCTTTGAGCCGGGAACTGGTCACGGATGACAACGGCCACCGGACGCATACAGCTATCTGGCGAAAGCGGCGCTGACCCGCCTGCTTCGTAGCACTGCCTGACTTCCCGCCGGCGCGGCCTTGGCGTCGGCGGTCACTTCCTCGAAGCTCTCCGGGCGGAAACGCCGGGCTACCGCGATCGCGAAAGCGCCGCGATAAGGCGGTCGTGCCCGAAGCCGGCATGTCCGTTCATCCGCACGCCTGCCTGTCTCCCAACGACCGATAATTGCCCTTATCGGGTATCGGGCGCTGCCCGGGAAAGCGGAATTGCGCTACGTGGCGCAATTCCGGAAGGGCGGTGCGGCAGGCACCTGGTCAGATCAAGCCGAACACTCGAAGGCCGATGGCGAACAGGAAGGCGGCGATCAAGCCGACCGTCCATCGGATCGTCCCGAGCTCGGCGCGCACGCCGGCAAGGTCGGCCTTCGTGGCGAAGGTGTCCATGCGTGCCGTCAGCCGGGTTTCGAGCTCGGCGAGGTCGGCCCGGAGCTCGGCAAGGTCCGCCTTCGTCGCCAGTGCTTCCCGGTCTGTGGCGGCGGCGGTGCGGACCGTGCCGGCGATGGCTTCGGCCTGGCGGCGCTCGATGCCGGCCGCTTCGAGGTCGCGTGCGGCGGTGAGGGTGTCGAAGGCGACGGCGCTCATGTCTCTGTCCGGTACGGGTCGGCGGGCGTGCGGTCAGCAGGGTACCGCCAAATCCGCCGCGCCGCACATGCGCTGTCAGGACGTTCGCGGGTAGCGGGCAGTTTCAGCATTAGCAATGCGCTCAGTACCACTCCTGCTGGAGCGGCCACCCTTCCGCTGGACCAGCCACCCCGATCCTCTCCAACAATTGAAACAGAAACATACAGTTACATGGTTTGGAATCGAATACCTCTGGTTTAAATTCCCGCAAATTCCGGCGTGACACTCGACGACCTCTGAAGTGATCGTATGTCATATACAGATCACGCAATTTCACCCTGATCGGCGTGTTTCCACTGAGATACTTGATAGCTGCATCGTTGATGCACAAAATCCTAGTGGTGCCACTTCTGTAATTGTCGAATTCATACCCTGGCCTAAACACCTTTTGCGATGCCTGAATAAAAGCCTGTTCGTCCATTTTTCCTCTTCTCCCGTATGTGCCTGTCACTCTTGTACAGAGCTATGGTCGAAAGTGGTGTACGGATGAGTTGAGACGTGCGGCGTGTCTTTGCTGAAATCGAGTTGTGAACGGCACGATTTCGACATGACTCGACTCTCCTTATCGGTCGCTGCCCGGGGGGGTAATTGCGCCACGTGGCGCAATTCCGGAAGGGCGGTGCGGCAGGCACCTGGTCAGATCAAGCCGAACACTCGAAGGCCGATGGCGAACAGGAAGGCGGCGATCAAGCCGACCGTCCATCGGATCGTCCCGAGCTCGGCGCGCACGCCGGCAAGGTCGGCCTTCGTGGCGAAGGTGTCCATCTTCGTGGCGAAGGTGTCCATGCGTGCCGTCAGCCGGGCTCCGATCTCGGCGAGGTCGGTGGTGGTTGCTGCACGATGTTCGGCGAGGTCGGCTCGGAGCTCGGCAATGTCCGCCTTCGTCGCCACAGCTTCCCGGTCGGCGGCGGCTGCCATGCGGACCGTGCCGGCGATGGCTTCGGCCTGGCGGCGCTCGATGCCGGCCGCTTCGAGGTCGCGTGCGGCGGTGAGGGTGTCGAAGGCGACGGCGCTCATGTCTCTGTCCGGTACGGGTCGGCGGGCGTGCGGCCGGCAGGGTAACCGGGTTCGGCTGAAACGCGCCAGCCTCGGCGAATTCGTCGGCGCGACGGCATGGTGTCATGCTGTCATGCGGGCATTCAGCCGGCGATGCGCGGTTTGCCGTGCTTCTGAAAGAGGTCGTTGATGGCATCGGCGACCATCTGTTGAGCGGAGCTGTCTTGTTCTAGCGCGAGCAGGCGCAGTTGCCGATGGGCGGCGGCGTCGAGGTAGACGGTGATGGACTTCCGGCCGCGGCGGCTGGGGGGCGGTGGTCGTCGTGGACGGCTTCAGGCGCGGGGGCGGTGGTCGGGGCGGCCGTGACCTTCTTCAAGGCGTCTCCGAGTCCGGCATTCTTCGGCATGGTCAATCTTCTCCTGTGAGCAGGTCGGGTTGTCTCGCGTGCTGGCAGGTCCATTCATGGAGGCGTGCGATTTCCCGCGCGGCCTTCCCCGCGGGCTCGAACTCCTGAACCCCTTGCCCGGCCGTCATGGCGTGGACGAAGGCGGCGCGGTGTCCGATGCGCCCTGGCGCGACGGTGAAGCCGTGGGCTTGCAGGGCGTCATGGGCTTCGCTGGCGAGCGAGCCTCGGGCGGGGACTGCGGCGAAGATGGCGGCGGCCGGGGTGCCGGCGAGGGTGGCGATGTCGCGCGAGGCGGTGACGGCGCGCAAGTCGAGGATCGAGGGCCGGCAGGGGACCAGGACCAGATCGGCCGCGCGAGCCGCAGCGAGGGCGGCGGATTCGGCGTGCGGTGCGGTGTCGATGAGGGTGAGTGCTGCGCCGTGTTCGCGGGCGGTGGTGAGGACGTCGTCGAGGCGTGCGGCCAACGCGCTGTGGCTCGATCTCGATTATCACTAATCGGATTCGGTGCTGTCCGAATCCGCGGCGCTGCTGGAGCTCCTGTGCTCCTGTCCTGATTTCTCGCCGTCCTACGTCCTGGCGACGGGTCGGGGGTTGGCGGCGGTGTGGCTGGTGGAGCTGCTGCCGCGGTGGAACGCCGTGCAGGCTGAGTTGGTGGACAGGTTCAGGCGTCGCCTGGGAGCGGACCCCGCCGCGCGGCAACGCGCTGCTGCGCAAGTTCGAAGCGGCGAACTGAGGCGGGCCGACCCTCCTCGACCCGCCCTGGCTGATCCGGCGGTCCCGGGACGATCGTTTCGGGACCGCCGGATCAGCCATCGCACAACGCCGGTTCATTGGAAAAGCGCGTCACATTTTCCAGGCGGGGGCTGGCCTTGCTGCTGGTCGCCCCCCAGATCGTCATCACCTTGGTGTTCTTCATCTGGCCCGCGAGCCAGGCCCTCTACCAGTCGGTCCTGCTCGAAGACCCCTTCGGGCTCAGCCGCAAGCTCGTCTGGCTCGACAACTTCACCGGCCTGTTCTCGGATCCCATCTATCTGGAGAGCTTCGGCCGCACCATCGTGTTCTCGGTCGCGACCACGTCCCTGTCCCTCGGTATCGCCCTGCTGCTGGCGGCCATGGCCGACCGGATCATCAAGGGGACGACCGCCTACCGGACGCTGGTCATCTGGCCCTATGCCGTCGCTCCGGCGGTGGCCGGTGTGCTCTGGTTCTTCATGTTCAATCCTTCCATCGGGGTCCTCGCCTACTGCCTGAAGGCGGTCGGCTACGACTGGAACCACTACCTCGACGGCACCGACGCCATGGTCCTGATCATCCTGGCCGCCTCGTGGAAGCAGGTCAGCTACAATTTCCTGTTCTTTCTCGCCGGACTCCAGGCGATTCCACGTTCGCTGATCGAAGCGGCAGCCATCGACGGGGCCGGCCCGCTCAAGCGGTTCCGGACCATCGTCTTCCCCCTGCTTTCCCCGACCACGTTCTTCCTTCTGGTGGTCAACATCGTCTACGCCTTCTTCGACACCTTCGGGATCGTGCACGCAACCACCACCGGGGGGCCGGCGCAGGCCACCACCATCCTCGTCTACAAGGTGTTCAGCGACGGGTTCATCGGCCTGGACCTCGGGGGCTCCGCCGCCCAGTCGGTGGTCCTCATGGTCGTCGTCATCGGGCTCACCGTGGTCCAGTTCCGCTACATCGAGCGGAAAGTGGCCTACTGAGGGAGCACCGCGCATGGTCGAGAACCGCCCCTGGCTCACCGTGCTGTCGCACCTCGTGCTGTCGATCGGGGTGCTGGTCACCGCCCTCCCGATCTGGATCACGTTCGTCGCCTCGACCCATCCGGTGGAGGTCCTGATGTCGGGGCGGACCCCGCTGTGGCCCGGGGACCGTTTCATCGAGAACTACACCACCGTGCTCGGCTCCGGCATGGAGGCGGCCGGCAGCGTGCCGGTTGGCATGATGATGTGGAACTCGCTCGTCATGGCGTTGATGATCGCGATCGGGAAGATCGCGATCTCCATCATCGCCGCCTACGCCATCGTCTATTTCCGGTTTCCGTTGCGCATGACGTGCTTCTGGATCATCTTCATCACCCTCATGCTGCCGGTCGAGGTGCGCATCCTGCCGACCTTCGGGGTGGTGGCCGACCTCGGCATGCTGAACAGCTACTGGGGCCTGTCGGTGCCCCTGATCGCCAGCGCGACCGCGACGTTCCTGTTCCGCCAGTTCTTCCTGACGGTGCCGGAGGAGCTGGCCGAGGCGGCGCGCATCGACGGGGCCGGGCCGCTCAAGTTCTTCCGCGACATCCTCCTGCCCCTGTCGCGGACCAACATCGCGGCGCTCTTCGTGATCCTCTTCATCTACGGGTGGAACCAGTACCTGTGGCCGCTCCTGGTCACCACCGACGAGAGCTACTACACCATCGTCATGGGCATCCAGCGCATGGTCGCGGTCCCGGACTCTGAGCCGGTCTGGCACGAGATCATGGCGACGTCGATGCTGGCGATGCTGCCGCCGGTGCTGGTCGTGGTCTTCATGCAGCGCCTGTTCGTGAAAGGATTGATCGAGCAGGAAAAGTAGCGGGCGGCAGGAGCACCGGGGGCGGATGGAACCGGCGGCGCGCGCGACACGGAGGTCGCATCGGCGGGCGGCGGGTGCGCGGGCGGCGGGAGCATCGGGGGCGGACGGAACCGGCGGCGCGCGTGACACGGAGGTCGCATCGGCGGGCGGCGGGAGCACCGGGGAGCGGAAGGAATCGGCGGAGCCGGGGGAGCGGACGGCATGGCAGGACTGGAATTCATCGGCGTGCGCAAGACCTATCCCAATGGATTCAGGGCGATCCACGGGGTCGACACCTCGGTCGCGGACGGGGCGTTCATCGTCATCGTCGGTCCCTCGGGCTGCGGCAAGTCGACGCTGCTGCGCATGGTGGCCGGCCTCGAAACGGTCACCGAGGGCGAGATCAGGATCGGCGGGCGGCCGGTCAACGCACTGGAGCCCGCCGATCGGAACATCGCCATGGTGTTCCAGAACTATGCGCTCTACCCCCACATGAGCGTGTTCGACAACATGGCCTACGGGCTGCGCAACCGCCGCACCCCCAGGGACGAGATCGAGCGCCGGGTGGCCGATGCGTCACGGATCCTCCAGTTGGACGGGATGCTCGACCGGCGTCCCAGCCAGCTCTCCGGCGGCCAGCGGCAACGGGTGGCGATGGGCCGGGCCATCGTGCGCGAGCCCGAGGTCTTCCTCTTCGACGAGCCCCTCTCGAACCTCGACGCCAAGCTGCGGGTGCAGATGAGGCTGGAGATCAAGCGGCTGCAACGCGACCTGGGGACCACCAGCCTCTACGTGACCCACGACCAGGTCGAGGCGATGACCCTCGCCGATCGGCTCATCGTGATGAACGCGGGGGTCGCCGAGCAGATCGGCTCGCCGCTCGACGTCTATGCAGAGCCGGCCACCGTGTTCGTGGCCGGGTTCATCGGCTCCCCGGCGATGAACTTCCTGGCGGGGACGCCCGTCCCGGACGGGCCGGGGGTGGTGCTCGACGGCTCGGCCCAGGCCCTGCCGTTTCCGCTCCCTTCGTCCGCTCCCCGCGGCAAGGTGACCGTCGGCATCCGCCCCGAGCATCTGGAGCCGGTCTCCCGCGATGCCGCGACCCTGGAGCTGGCCGTCGATCTGGTGGAGGCTCTCGGGGCGGACAGTCTGGTCCACGGACAACTGGCCGGCGACGGGCAAGGGCCTGCCGTGACGGTTCGGGTCGACGGCGCCCTGCGGGTCGCGGCCGGGGAGACGCTTCCGCTGGCGCTCGCGCCGGAGCGCGTCCATTTCTTCGATGCCGGGAACGGCCGCCGCCTTGTCTGAGGCGACCGGATCGGTGCGGCGGCTTGCGCGGGCGGTCACGCTCATCACGGTGCTCGGAGGCATCGGCTCGATGACGGCTCAGGCGATCGAGGTCCAGGGGCATCGCGGCGCTCGGGGACTGCTCCCCGAGAACACCATTCCCGCCTTCGAGCGCGCCATCGAGCTCGGCGTCGATGTCCTGGAGCTCGACCTCGGCCTGACCCGGGACGGGGTCCCCGTCGTGCATCACGACCGGGGGCTCAATCCCGATCGCACCCGGGACGCGGCCGGCGCGTGGCTTTCGGGGCCGGGACCGTTTATCAGGACACTGGACCTGGCGGAGCTGTCCGAATTCGACGTCGGCAGGGCCGCTCCGGGCGGCAAGACCGCGGAGCAGTTTCCGGAGCAGGCGCCTCGCGACGGAACGCGCATCCCGACCCTGTCGGAGGTACTGGCGCTGGGGAGACGACCCGGGGCCGGCGCAATCCGCTTCAACCTGGAGACCAAGCTGATCCCCCTGGCCCCGGAAGAGACGGCGGGGCCGGAAGAATTCGCACGGTCGGTGGTGGCGGTGCTGCGTGCGGAGGGGATGCTCGGCAGGGCCAACGTCCAGTCATTCGACTGGCGCGTCCTCTTCGAAGCACGGAGGCTGGCGCCGGAGCTCTCCACCGTCTGCCTCACCGCCGAGCAGAGCTGGCTCGACAACGTCCATCGGGGCCGTCCCGACCCGTCGCCGTGGACCGCGGGGCTGGACGTCGGGGCGTTCGGCGGCTCGGTTCCGCGCATGGTGGAGGCCGCCGGATGCGCCGTGTGGTCGCCGTACTATCGTGACCTGACCGCGGAGGCAGTGGCCGAGGCCCACGCGCTCGGCCTGAAGGTGGTGGTCTGGACCGTCAACGAGGTTGACGAGATGCTGGCGCTGGCCCGACTCGGGGTCGATGGGATCATCACCGACTACCCGGATCGCGCGATCGAGGTGCTGGCGCCCTGGCGCTCCTCCGACTGACGCGCGTCCACCCGCGGAGGCCAGCCGCCGTTCCAGCGTAAACGGGTCGGGGGTCCACGAAATCGGGTCGACTCCACATCCGATGACGCTTGGTATCATCCATATCGGTCACCGACGGTGACGGCCTCCTGCGCGGGCGCCGATACCGGTCCGTCCACCGATCGGCGAGGGTTGCTGGATGGAGGAACGGCCTGGCGGCGTCATGACGATCGACGATCTGCCCGGCTATCCGCGGACCTCGCGCTCGACGCGCTACGAACCGGCTCGGGAAGGCGGGGTCCCGGGCCGGAAGGTCGGTCGTCGATGGCGGTCCCGGAAGCAGGCGATTGGCCGCCGGTCGAAACGAGGCGGAGTGGACAAGGCGACGACCGAAGGCGGGGGAGACGGCGCGTGACGCGGCCTTTGTCCGAAGAGGTGATCGAGAAGATCGGAGAGGCCGGGACCCTCTACTACCGGCTGGCCCTCGTCGTCGGCGCGGCGGGTGCGGGCAAGACCGGCGCCTTGCGGGAGGCCGCCGCCCACCTCGGCGCGCCGCTCGTCAACGTCAACCTGGAGCTCTCGCGCCGTCTGCTCGACCTGACCGGGCGGCAGCGCCCGCTTCAGGTGCGGCGCCTTCTCGACGAGATCGCCGCCGGGTCCGGAAGCGACGTCGTCCTGCTGGACAACCTCGAGCTCCTCTTCGATACCGCGCTACGGCAGGACCCGCTCCGCCTTCTCCAGGGCCTCTCGCGGCGCCGGACCGTGGCCGCGGCCTGGAACGGGTTCGTCGAAGGCAACCATGTCCGCTATGCCGTACCCGGCCATCCGGAATACCGCAGCTACCCATTGGACGGCGTTCTGGCCGTGGGCGCCGGAGCGGTGACGTGACCAGCACCGGATCAAGGCGGGGGGCGGTGTCGTGCGGCGTCCATCCCGCGGCTTCGCACGCGCGCCGCGGCATGATCGGCGCCGGACCAGGGCGGGGGGCGATACGGTGAAGTACCGGGATCCGATCACCAGCCCGCTCCCCGATGGCGCCGTGCCACGGCTCTCGCGGAGGGCGGTGCGGTGAAGTACGAAGAACTGGTCCGGTTCGACCCCATCGAAACCGTGGTGCAGCTCCGCGACGCCGACGAGGCGGACGCCGCGCGCCGCCTCGTGAACGGCTACGTCGTCTCCGACGCGATGGCCGAGACCCTGTCGGACCTGATCTTCCCGCAGCTCCGCTACGACGCACCCGCCGACAACAAGGGGCTGCTGGTCGTCGGCAACTACGGCACCGGCAAGTCGCATCTGATGTCGGTGATCTCCGGGATCGCCGAACACGCCGGGCTGGCGTCCGAGCTCTCGAACCCGAAGGCCGCGGAAGCGGCGCAAGGCATCGCCGGCCGCTTCAAGGTCGTCCGCACCGAGATCGGCGCGACCACCATGTCCCTGCGCGACATCGTGGCCGGCGAGCTCGAGGATCGCCTGGCGGCGCTCGGGGTCGTCTTCGCCTTCCCGGGCGCCGCCGAGGCCGCCGGCAACAAGCGCGCCTTCGAGGAGATGATGGCCGCGTTCCACGCGGTCCACCCCGATCACGGGCTGCTGCTGGTCGTGGACGAGCTGCTGGACTTCCTGCGCTCGCGCAAGGACCAGGACCTGATCCTCGACCTCAACTTCCTGCGGGAGATCGGCGAGGTCTGCAAGGACCTCCGCTTCCGCTTCGTCGCCGGCGTGCAGGAGGCCATCTTCGACAGCCCCCGCTTCGCCTTCGTCGCGGACAGCATCCGCCGCGTGAAGGACCGCTTCGAGCAGGTCCGCATCGCCCGGCGGGACGTGAAGTTCGTGGTGGCGCAACGCCTGCTGCGCAAGACGGGCGAGCAACAGGCGAAGGTCCGGGAATACCTCGCGCCCTTCGCCCGCTTCTACGGGCGCATGAACGAGCGCATGGACGAGTACGTGGCCCTGTTCCCGGTCCATCCCGACTATATCGACACCTTCGAGCGGGTGACCGCGGTCGAGAAGCGCGAAATCCTCCGCACCCTGTCGCGCTCGATGAAGCGGCGGCTGGGGCAGGAGCTTCCCGCGGACCACCCCGGTCTCATCGCCTATGACGGCTACTGGTCCGTGCTGCGGGAGGACGCCTCCTTCCGCGCCGTCCCCGACATCAAGGCGGTCATCGATTGCAGCCAGGTGCTCGAATCGCGCATCGAGCAGGCATATACGCGGCCGGCGTACAAGCCGATGGCGTTGCGGGTCATCCATGCCTTGTCGGTGCACCGCCTGACCACCGGCGACATCCACGCCCGTCTGGGCGCCACTGCGGAAGAGCTGAGGGACAGCCTCTGCCTGTACCAGCCGGGGATCGAGGACCTCGGCGGAGACCCCGCCGACGACCTGCTGTCACAGGTGGAGACGGTGCTCCGGGAGATCCACCGGACGGTCAGCGGGCAGTTCGTTTCGTCCAACCCGGACAACCGCCAGTACTACCTCGACCTCAAGAAGAGCGACGACTTCGACGCCCTGATCGAGAAGCGGGCCGAGAGCCTCGATGCGGCGCGGCTGGACCGCTACTACTACGACGCCCTGCGGCGGGTGATGGAGTGCACCGACGAGACCTATGTCACCGGCTACCGGATCTGGGAGCACGAGCTCGAATGGCGCGGGCGCCGGGCGGCGCGCCAGGGATACCTGTTCTTCGGGGCGCCGAACGAGCGGTCCACGGCGGTGCCGCCGCGCGACTTCTACCTCTATTTCATCCCGCCCCACGACGCGCCGCACTTCAGGGACGAGAAGGCGGCGGACGAGGTCTTCTTCCACCTGAGCGGCGCGGACGACTGCTTCCGCGGCACACTGCGCGGCTATGCGGCGGCCCTCGATCTGGCCTCGACGTCCTCGGGCCACGCGAAAGCCACCTACCAGTCGAAGGCCACGAGTTTCCTTCGCGATCTGGTCAATTGGCTGCAGGGACATATGGCCTCGGCCTTCGAGGTCGTCTACCAGGGCCGCCGGAAGAGGTTGCCGGAATGGGCCAGGGGCCATTCCCTTCGCGAGCTCTCGGGGATCTCCCCGGCCGAACGCATCAACTTGCGCGATCTGGTCAACGCGGTGGCGGGCATCTGCCTGGAGACGCACTTCGCCGACCAGGCGCCGGACTATCCGGGCTTCGCGGTGCTGATCACGTCCTGGAACCGCGCCCAGGCGGCCCAGGACGCGCTGCGCCGGATCGCGGGGGCGACGAAGACGAAGCAGGCCACCGCGGTCCTCGATGCGCTCGAACTCCTCGACGGCGACCGGCTCGACCCCTCCCGGTCGAAATATGCCGATCACATCCTCGAACGGATGCGCGCAAAGGGGCACGGCCAAGTCGTCAACCGTTCCGAGCTCATCCAGGAGCGGCTCGGCGTCGAGTACCTGGCCGCGGAGACCCTGCGCCTCGAACCCGAATGGGCCGTGGTCCTGCTCGCGGCGCTGGTCCATTCCGGCGACCTCGTGCTCGCCGTTCCCGGCCGCAAGTTCGATGCCGCCGGCCTGGCCGCGCTGGCCACCACGCCGCTCGACGAGCTCGTCCACTTCAAGCACGTCGAGCGGCCCAAGGAATGGAACCTTCCGGCCCTCAAGGCGTTGTTCGCGCTGCTGGGGCTGAGCCCGGGCATGGCGAACCTAGTCATCGAGGGCAAGGATGAGCCGATCCAGGAGCTCCAGAGAGCCGTCGCCCGGCTCGTCGGAAGGCTGGCCGTGGCCCATCACGCCCTCCAGGGCGGCATCCCGTTCTGGGGCAGGAACCTGATCGACGGAGACGGAGCCGAGAGCCTCCGCCCGGACCTGGAACGGACCAAGTCCTTTCTCGAATCCCTCCAGGGCTACAACTCGCCCGGCCGCCTCAAGAACTTCCGCCATGAGGCGAAGGAGGTGGACGGCTATCGGGAGGGGCTCGACTCCCTCGCCCGGGTCGAGACCCTCCGGGAATTCGCTTCGGAGCTGGGCGCCGCCGCCGCGTTCCTCACCGCGGCGGAAGCGGCGCTCCCGCCGTCCCACGAATGGGTGAAGCGGATGAGGAAGGCGCGTGAAGAGCTGTTCGCCGAGATCGCGTGCCCGTCCCGTCGCGAGGCCGCACCCTTCCGCCGGGAGGCGTTGCGCACTCTGGACGACCTGAAGAATGCCTTCGCCGGCATCTACCTCGGCCTCCACGCCAAGGCCCGGCTCGGCGTGAACGAGGACGAGCGGAAATCCGCGCTGCTGCGCGACGACCGGCTCGCCCGGCTCCATCTGCTCTCCGGCATCGACCTCATGCCCGTCCAGCATCTGACCGACTACCTGAACCGCCTCGCCGGGCTGGAGAGCTGCTTTGCGCTCACCAGGGAGGAGATCGCCGCCTCTCCGATCTGCCCGCACTGCGAATTCAGGCCCGCGTTGGAAACGGTGCCCGGCGCCTCTGGTGCCGCCGCCGGCGCGACCCTCGCGCGGCTCGACGACGAGCTCGACGAGCTTCTCGCCGGCTGGACGCGGACGCTGCTCACCAACCTCGACGCGCCCGCGACGCGCGAGAACCTGTCGTTGCTCAAGCCCGAGCAGAGGGAGCGGATCGACGCCTTCGTGGAGCGGGGGGAGCTTCCCGATCCTCTGGGGCGGGGCTTCATCGAGGCCCTCCGGGAGGTCCTGTCCGGCCTCGTCAAGGTCGTGGTGAAGACCGGGGACGTGAAGGCCGCCCTCCTCGCCGGCGGCTCGCCCGCGAGCCCCGCCGAGATGAAGCAGCGCTTCGAACGCTACCTGGACGACCTCGCCAGGGGCGAGGAGCCGGACAAGGTCCGGCTGGTGCTGGAGTAGGCGCCGATGGAACGGGAGGAGATCATCGAACGCCTCAAGGGGTACGAGTGGACCGACGTCGAGGTCAAGGAGGCCCATGGGGGCGTTCCCAAGTCCGCCTATGAGACGGTTTCCGCCTTCGCGAATACCAAGGGCGGCTGGCTGGTCTTCGGCGTCCGGGAAGTCGGGGGCGGCTTCGAGATCGTCGGCGTTCCGAAAGTGGACCAGATCCAGAACGACTTCCTCAACGTCCTCCGTGCCGGCCAGAAGTTGAATCGCGTCGTCGCGGCGAAGGAGCAGTTGATCGAAGAAGACGGCAAGGCGCTTCTCGTCTTCCACATCCCCGAGGCGCGCAGGCAGGACAAGCCGGTCTATCTCGGCGGCGATATCCGAAAGTCGTTCATCCGCCGCGGTGCCGGCGACGAACAATGCACCCAGGGTGAGATCGAACGGCTTCTCCGCGACGCGGCGGACGAGCGCTACGATGCGGAGACCGTCGATCTCGATCCCGGGCGTTGTTTCGACGACGAGTCCGTGCGCTGGTATCGGACACGCTTTTACGACCGAAACCCGGACCGCGACGAGTCGCTGCCGCACCTGGAGTTCCTCCACCACTGGGGTCTGATCGTCGAAACCGGCGGCCGGCTGCTGCCGACGCGCGCGGCGGTCCTCCTGTTCGGCGTGGACCCCGCGTTCCGCCAGGTGCTGCCCCGCCCCGTCGTGGACTGGCAGTGGCACCGCGGGGACTGGTCGGAGGACTTGCCGGAGGAACGCTGGGCCGATCGGCTGGTGATCGAGGCCAATCTCGTGAAGGCCTGGAGGGCGCTCGTGGATCGCTATCAACAGCGCGCCGAGAAGCCTTTTTCCGTCGATCCCGAAACACTGCGGCGGGCCGACCGGCCGCCGGATTACGTCGCTTTCCGGGAGGCTGCGATCAATCTGCTGATCCATCAGGATTACGCCGACCATACCCGCAAGCCGTCGATCCGGTTCTTCGACGACCGTACGCTGTTGTGGAATCCGGGTGACACTTTCGCATCGGCCGAGGAACTCCTGGATCCCGGCGAGAAGGAGGTCCGCAACCCCAGGATCGTCGCCGCTTTCCGCCGCATAGGCTTGAGCGAACAGGCCGGGACCGGCATCCGCGCCATCTTCGACCGCTGGCGGAGGCTCGGGCGCGTTCCGCCGATCGTCGACAACGACAAGGCTCGGAAGGCATTCCAATTGACCCTCCTCAAGGAGGAGCTCCTGTCCGAAGAGCAGCTTCTGTTTCAGGCCAGCCTCGGCGTTCGCCTCGACGAGGCCGAGGCCAGGTCTTTCGCCTTCGCCTGCCGTGAGGGCAGGTTACGCCCGCGCGACGTGCGTGCCGTCACGGGTCTTTCCGGCGCCGACGTACAGGCGGTCCTGGAGCGTCTGGTCGTCCAGGCGCTCATATCGCCACTGGAAGGAACCGGAGCGCCGGTGTTCGCCGTCGCCGGGCATCTCGCGGGACGACTCGGCCGAATTGGCCGGAGCAGCGCCGGACAACCGGACATGGTCACTGACCAAGCTGATGCGCCTGCGGAGAGGTTGGTCACTGACCAAGCTGATGTGCCTGGGGCGAGGTTGGTCACTGACCAAGCTGATGTGCCTGCGGAGAGGTTGGTCACTGACCAAGCTGATGTGCCTGCGGAGAGGTTGGTCACTGACCAAGCTGATGCGCCTGCGGCGAGGTTGGTCACTGACCAAGCTGATGTGCCTGCGGCGAGGTTGGTCACTGACCAAGCTGATGTGCCTGCGGAGAGGTTGGTCACTGACCAAGCTGATGCGCCTGCGGCGAAGTTGGTCACTGACCAAGCTGATGCGCCTGGGGCGAAGTTGGTCACTGACCAAGCTGATGTGCCTGGGGCGAGGTTGGTCACTGACCAAGCTGATGTGCCTGGGGCGAGGTTGGTCACTGACCAAGCTGATGTGCCTGGGGCGAGGTTGGTCACTGACCAAGCTGATGTGCCTGGGGCGAGGTTGGTCACTGACCAAGTCGATGCGCCCGCGGAGAGGTTGGTCACTGACCAAGCTGATGTGCCCGCGGAGAGGTTGGTCACCGACCAAGTTGGGTCGGACGCACCCGACTTGTCCAGTGCCCAAGCTGCGCCTCTGACCGAGCTATCGCCGATCCAGTGGAAGATCGTGGCGCTCTGCGACATCCCCCGTACCATGGCGGAAGTAATGGGCGAACTGGGGTTGAGCCACCGGGCCTTTTTCCGCCGCGCCCATCTGGACCCACTGTTGTGGGGCGGCGTGCTCCGCATGACCCACCCGGACCGGCCCAACCACCCGCATCAGGCCTACGTGCTGACCGAGGCCGGGGCCGCGCTCAAGGCCCGCCACGCAGGCGGGGGCTGAGCAATGGCGCGCGGCAAGACGAACCGCGAGGCCGGCCGGTCGTTGCGAAACCCTTCGGGGCAGGACGGGTTGTTCGAGAAGGCCCGGGAGGAGGCCGCGGAAGCCGCGCGCGACCGGCCGGTCGAATGCCTGGGCCTGACGTTCGAGAACGAGGCGGCGCGGCGCGCCCATTTTCTCGGCGAGCTGAAGAAGGGTCTGGAGGAGCTGCACGCCACGCTCGCCGGCGTGCCCTTCTCCGGCATCGACGACACGATCGCCCGCTTGGCGGCCGTCGCGCACTGGCCGATGGGGGACGAAGGCCGGCTTCGCAGTCTCGCCGAGCGCATGGCGCGAGCCGATTCGTCGAAAGACCTGCTGCAACGCTGGAAGGACGAGACCGGGTTTCCCCACGGTGAGATCGACGACCTCCTGAGCCTGTCGGACCCGCCCTGGCACACCGCCTGTCCGAACCCGTTCCTGGGCGCGTTCGTGGAGGCGCACGGCCGGCCTTGCGACCCCGCCGAGCCCTATCGCCGCAAGCCCTTCGCGGTCGATGTCAGCGAGGGCAAGACCCACCCCGTCTACCGGGCGCACGGCTATCACACCAAGGTGCCGCATTTGGCGATCGTGCCCTCGATCCTCCACTACACGGAGCCCGGCGATCTGGTGCTGGACGGATTCGCCGGCTCCGGCATGACCGGCGTCGCCGCGCAATGGTGCGGGACCGCGCCGGAGAGCTGGCGGAAGTCCCTTGAAGCGTTGTGGTCCGGGGAAGGGTTCGGGAAGCCGCGCTGGGGCGCCCGCCATGCGATCCTGAACGATCTGTCGCCGGCCGCGGGCTTCATCGCCGCCAACTACACCCTTCCCTTCGACGTCGCCGAGTTCGCCGACGCCGGCCGCGCGTTGCTCGACGAGGTGGAGGAAGAGCTCGGCTGGATGTACGAGACCCTGCACTCGGACGGGAAGACCAAGGGACGGATCGACTACACCGTCTGGAGCGAGGTGTTTTCCTGCCCCGAATGCACCAGCGAGATCGTGTTCCTGGAAGAAGCACTGGATCGGGCAACCGGCAGGGTCAGCGATGTCTTTGCGTGTCCCGACTGCGATTCTTTGCTGAACAAGAACAATCTGGAGCGGGTGTTTCAATCCGATATGGACGCGGATACCGGGCAGTTATGGAAACACGTGACCTTCAGACCGGCGCTGATCCGGTACAAGGTGGACGGCCGAAGGTTCACGAAAACACCGGATGCCGGCGATCGGGACGTCCTGCGGCGTATCGAGGAAACGCCCCTTTCAATGGAGGTTCCGACGATACGGATCCCGATCGAAAGCATGTATCACGGTTCGCGTCTGGCGCCGAAGGGGGTCACACACGCCCATCATTTCTTTCTTCCCCGCGCCGCGCACGCCCTGGCGGCGATGTGGCGCAAGGCCAACGCTCACTCCGATTCCCGCGTTCGCCACATGCTCCTCTACTTCGTCGAGCAAGCCATCTGGGGCATGTCGATTCTCGCCCGATACGTGCCGACACACTATTCTCAAGTCAATCAGCATCTTACCGGCGTCTACTATGTCGCATCGCAGATCTCCGAAGTCTCTCCCCGATACAATCTTGGAAACAAATTGTCCCGGCTGGTCAAGGCGTTCGATAGAGCAGGTGCCCGACGAACGTCCTCCTGCATCGCGACCGCGAGCACGACCGCATCGCTCGGGATCCCCGACGATTCGATCGACTACGTCTTCACCGACCCGCCGTTCGGCGAGAACATCTACTACGCCGATCTCAACTTCCTGGTCGAGTCCTGGCACCGGGTGCTGACCAACCCCGCGCCCGAAGCCATCGTCGATCGCTTCAAGGGGAAGGGGCTGCCCGAATACCAGCGGCTGATGCAGCGCTGCTTCGAGGAGTACCGGCGGGTGCTCAAGCCGGGGCGCTGGATCACGGTCGTCTTCCACAACTCCCGGAACGCGGTCTGGACCGCGATCCAGGAAGCCCTGCTCGCGGCCGGGTTCGTCGTCGCCGACGTGCGCACGATGGACAAGCAGCAGGGCTCCTACCGGCAGGTCACCAGCACCGCGGTCAAGCAGGACCTCGTGATTTCCGCCTACAAGCCGAACGACGGGCTGGAGGAACGCTTCGCCCTCGGGAAGGGCACCGAGGAAGGCGCCTGGGATTTCGTCCGCACCCATCTCGGCCAGCTTCCGGTGTTCGTGCGCAAGGGCGGCCGCGTCGAGGTCGTCAACGAACGACAGCCGCATCTGCTCTTCGATCGCATGGTCGCCTTCCACGTGCTGCGCAACGTGACGGTTCCCCTGTCGGTCGGCGAATTCCTCTCCGGCCTCGCCCAGCGCTTCCCCGAACGCGACGGCATGGTGTTCCTCCCCGATCAGGTCGCCGAATACGACGGGAAACGGGCGGCCGTCGAGGACGTGGCGCAGCTCGAGATCTTCGTCGTCGACGAAGTCTCCGCCATCCAGTGGCTCAAGCGGCACTTGAGCCGGAAGCCGCAGAGCTTCCAGGACGTCCACCCGCAGTTCATCCGCGAGATCGCGGGCTGGCGGAAACACGAGAAGCTGCCCGAGCTGTCGGAGATGCTGGAGCAGAACTTCCTGTACTACGACGGCGCTGGCGAGGTTCCGAGCCAGATCCACGGCTACCTCTCCGCCAACTTCAAGGAGCTGGAGCAGAACTTCCTGTACCACGACGGCGCCGGCGAGGTTCCGAGCCAGATCCACGGCTACCTCTCCACCAACTTCAAGGAGCTGCGGAAGCTGCCCAAGGACCATCCGGCCCTGCGCGACAAGGCGAAGGGGCGCTGGTACGTGCCCGACCCCAACAAGGCGGCCGACGTGGAGATGCGCCGCGCCCGCATCCTGCTGCGCGAGTTCGAGGAGTACCGCCGATCTCCGCAGAGGAAGCTCAAGCTCTTCCGCCTCGAAGCGATGCGGGCCGGTTTCTTCAAGGCATACCAGGACCAGGACTACGCCACGATCATCACGGTCGCGGAGAAGATCCCGGAGGCCGTCCTCCAGGAGGACCAGAAGCTCCTGCTCTGGTACGACCAGGCGCTGACCCGCACGGGAGCGGTTACATGACGATCACGAGACTGGAATCGGATCGGTTCACCGCCTTCGAGAAGATTGACTTCAAGCCCTGCGGCGCCGACCCACGGCTGCGCCTCGGGTCGGGCCGCGCCGGGGAATGAATCGGGCGATCTTCAAGTGCGTATGCCGTCATGCCGGCTGATTCGCTATCATGATGGCATGATACGAACCCAGATTCAGTTGACCGAGGAGCAGGCGCGGGCGCTCAAGGCCCAGGCGCGGAGGGAGGAACGCTCGATCGCCGAGCTGGTGCGCGAGTGCGTCGCCGAGTACCTGGCGCGGCGGTGCACTCCGGACGTGCAGGAGCTCGCTCGTCGCGCACGCGGTCTCAAGGGACGTTTTCGCTCGGGGGCCGCCGATCTCGCCGAGGCGCATGATCGTTACCTCGACGACGCGTTCGACTCGTGAGCATCTTCGTCGACACCTCCGCCCTCGTTGCGTTCCTCGATGCGGATCAGCCCCGGCACGCCGAGGTGATCGACACCTGGGATCGAGCGGTCGCCGATGAGAAAGCCCTGTTCACCTCGAACTACGTTCTGGTGGAATCCTTCGCGCTCGTTCAGCGCCGCTTGGGGCTGGAAGCACTACGTGCCCTGGCCAATGTTCTCGTGCCGATGCTCCGACCGCTCTGGATCGACGAGGAGCTGCACGCGGCGGCGGTCGCCTCGCTGTTCGCCGCCGGGCGCAGGAAGCTGTCGCTGGTCGATTGCACGAGCTTCGAGCTCATGCGCCGCCGCGGACTGACGGACGCGCTCGCGCTGGATGACGATTTCGCCCGCCAGGGGTTCCGGCTGCTGCCGGCCCCATGACATGACTCCCGCCCGTACATCCGGCACCGGCAATGCCGTACGCGCCACGTCTCCCCGGTCGAGCCACGTCGCCGAAGGAATCCCGGAGGCTGTCCACCAGGAGGACCAGAAGCTCCTGCTCTGGTAGGACCAGGCACTGACCCGCACGGGAGCGACTACATGACGATCACGAGACTGAAGCTGGAACGGTTCACCGCCTTCGAGGCACTGGACATCAAGCCCTCGCCCGGCATCAACGTCCTTGTCGGCGCCAACGGGACCGGGAAGACCCATCTCATGAAGGTCGCCTATGCCGCCTGCGACGTCAGCAAGACGGACATCGGATTCGCCGAAAAGATCGTCCGCGTCTTCATGCCGTCCGGGGGCGCCATCGGGCGGCTCGTCAAACGGCGCGGTGAAAGCTCGCGTTGCGCCGTTCGTATTCGGCGCGGAGATCGACTGCTTCGGGCTTTCTTCTCGAATCACACCATCGCGGCGGATTCGGCCATTGTCCGTGGCGCACGGCGTTGGAGAACCGAGCCCATCGAAGGCGTCTACGTCCCGGTGAAGGAAATGCTCGCGAATGCTCCGGGATTCCGTTCTCTCTATGCGCAACGGGAGATCCATTTCGAGGAGGTGTACGCGGACATTCTCGACCGCGCCTATCGGCCTGCCTTGCGCGGCCCTGCGCCTGGCGAACGCAAACGCTTGCTCACTATTCTACAGAAGGCGATCGACGGAAGAGTCCATGCGAAGAACGAAGAGTTTTTTCTTCGCAGCAGACAAGGAAACCTGGAATTCTCGTTACTCGCCGAGGGGATGCGCAAGCTGGGGTTGCTATGGCTGTTGATCCAGAACGGAACGCTGCTCGAAGGGTCGGTGCTTTTCTGGGACGAACCGGAAACCAATCTCAATCCCAAGCTGTTCGGGGCGGTGGTCAAAATTCTTCTCGAATTGCAGCGTAAGGGAGTCCAGATATTCCTTGCCACCCATGACTACGCTGTTCTCAAGGAACTGGATCTACAAAGGAAGCAAGAGGACAAGCTCGTTTTTTATTCCCTCTATCGTGAGGGCGGCGAGATCGCCTGCCAAACGGCCCGCGCCTATCTCGACATCCATCCCAACACCATCGCCGAAGCGTTCACCAACCTGTACGACCGCGAGGTCGAACGCAGTCTGGGGGGCAAGTAAACAATGACCACGCTGCGCGAAGGCAATCTCCAAATTACTTTTCCCCGGAGTGCGAAGGCCAGAAAGTTCGACGATCCGAAATCTCATAGTCTGCCTTGTATGAAAGCAGTGGATTTCATCGTCGAGGAGGCCGCTCGCATATCGTTCATCGAAATCAAGGATCCGGATCATCCGAATGCCGCGGCAGAGAGAAGTAGTAAATTCATCCAGAAATTTCGATCTGGAAAGCTGGATGAAAATCTGAAATACAAATACCGCGATACCTTCCTTTATCAGTGGGCATCCGAGCGCGTCGATAAACCGATCTACTACTGGGTCATCATCGCCTTGGACAAGCTGACCGAAGCTGAGCTTTTCGCACGAACGGACGATCTGAGGCGCGGGCTCCCGCTGAAGGGACCGCCGTCCGGAGAATGGAAGCGGCGGATCGTCACGGGCTGCATGGTGTTCAACATCGACACGTGGAACCGACACCAGCCTCGCTTCCCGTTGTCGCGCATCCCGTAGCACCGCGGGCCTGTCCAGTGCCTGACTGGCGCGACCGTATCCTGACGGAACTCACGCCGGGGGTTGCGCGCCTGACCCTGGTGGCCGATCCCGATGGCCTGCTGCTTGAAGCCGCCCTCCTCGAAGCTGTCCGCGGGAGAGGTTTCGAGATCGTCACCTTCGAGGATCACGTTGCATTCCGCCTCGACTACGAATTGAGGTTCCGGTCTCGCTGGGATCGGAGCGAGGGCGCCGGCCTCGAACTCGTCGTGCGTACCGGAAGCCGCGATCCGGCGGCGCTTCCCTACGATCTGGTGCAGGCCGGTCGGCGGCTTTCCTTCGGCTTGGACGACCTGTTTCCCGCTTTCAGCTACCCGGTCGTCGCGTCGCTCGACCGTAGCGACCTCGACGCGCTCCACCGAGCGCAGGAACGCCACCGGCCGGACCGGCTCGGCGAGGACGCGACCAGGGACTTCGTGCTTCGGCACGTCTTCGACTTCGCGCCCGAGCTCGTCCGGCGCCCATCCGACCTGCTGCGCCTCCTGTTGCGGAGGCACTACCGAGGGCAGCGGCTGCCGCGCCTCCTGGACGATCGGCTGGTGCAGTTGCTACGGCAAGGCGGCGCCTTCGCTGCCTGGCCGCTGGAGGCCATCTTTCCGGATCGGGATGCCTTCTTCGCCTTTCTTCAGGAGCGCTGGCCCCTGTTTCTCGACCGCCTGGCGGGCAACGCCGGGAACGGTGGGCCGCAAGATCTCGGCCGCCTGACGGACAACGCCGGGGGCGGCGGCCCGAAAGATCTTCGCCGCTTGGCGGGCAACGCCGGGAGCGGCGGCCCGCAAGATCTCGACCATCTGGCGGGCAACGTCGGGGGCGGCGACCGGCAGGGCGCAGAAGCTCGTCGTCCCGCGCAGACAAGCCGCACGACGTCATGCAACGCCGGGGACGGCGACCGGCAAGAGGGGGAAGGGACGCCCGGCTTCGCCATCGGCGGACCCGCAGACCTGCCCTTTGACCATGAGGACGTCCGCGTCTACATCGACAACCTGTTCGTCGAAGGGATGCTGCGCCCCGTTTCCCACGAGTCCGGCCACGTGCTTCGCGGTGAATGGGCGGCGGTCGGAATCCGCATCGATCCCGAGGCGGACCGGCGGCGCCGCCTCCGCCGCCTCGCGGAGACCGTCGGCGCGACGATCCCCGGCATGGATGGTAGAGTCGGGGAGTGGCGCGCCTTGCCGTAGGCATGGAGAGTCGCTGTTTGCCGGCTGCTTTCGCCTTGTGCCGGTGCCTCAGTCTGTGCCATAGCCGCGTTTCCACACCCCCGCTCATCGAACCGGACGTGCGGGTCTCCCGCATCCGGCTCTCGGACGAGATCATGCCTTCGCCCACGGAAAGCTCGTCGTTCGCGGTGCAAGGCGAGTCAGCCCCAGGTCTTCCCATAGGCGCCGGTCCGGGAAACGCACATATCCCCCGGCTCGAACCTTGTGCTTGCGACAAAGCCACCGGCGCAGCCGCCGGGTCGCGTGCCGGTCAATCGCGGCGTAAGCCGGGCTCACTTGTCCCAGGTGGAAGTAGTTCGCCCATCCGGTCATGAGCCGGTTCAGCCGCCCCACCACCACTTCCGGGTCCAGCCGCCCATATCGTCGCGCCGTCAGCTCGCTTACCCTGCGGCAGATGCTCTGCACGCTCGCCTGTGTGGGGCGCGTGCCGATGTAGGCCCGGCCCGTATCCCGGCGATAGTTGCGTCCCACCCGGTAGCCAAGGAAGTCGAACGATTCCTCCGGAACACGCACGCATCGGGTCTTCTCGGCGTTGAGCGGCAGTTTCAGACGCTTCAGCATGTCCTCGACCGCTTCTCGCATC
Source organism: uncultured Gammaproteobacteria bacterium (assembly GCA_958295465.1). Taxonomy (GTDB): domain Bacteria; phylum Pseudomonadota; class Gammaproteobacteria; order HK1; family HK1; genus HK1. Next base: position 1,657,302 of record OY282353.1, on the reverse strand, counting down.
GCCGCCGCCGACTCCTTGCCAAGGATGACGATGTCATCGGCGTAGTTGACGATGTCCGCCTTGAACCGTTGGGCATGCCCCAACACCTTCCAGCCCAATACGAAGCGACGCATGTACAGGTTGCTCAGCAGCGGAGAAATCGGCGCCCCTTGCGGGGTCCCCTTCCTCTCCCGACGCGCCCGGTTCGTGCGGCGGGTGCCGCCTCGCCCGTCGTCTTCCTCGACCGCCATCTCCAACCACGCCTTCACCCAGCCCAACATCCGCCCGTCACTGACCCGACGGGCGACGCAGTGGAGCAGTTCGGCGTGCGGTATCTGGCCGAAGTAGTCCGACAAATCCGCGTCCACTCCCTCGCAGTGGCCCGTATTGACCAGCCGATGCGCCTGATTGACCGCATCGTGTGCGCTTCTCCCTGGCCGATAGGCGTATTGCTCCGGGGCCAAGTCCGCTTCGACTATCGGCGACAACACCAGCAACGCCGCCGTCTGCGCCACCCGGTCCCGTAGGCAGGGAATGCCCAGTGCCCGATACTTCCCGCGTTGTTTCTTCGCAATCCACACCCGCCGAACCGCCTTGGGCCGGTAGGTCCCTTCCTTCAACTCCCGCGCCAGTCCCCCAAGCCACCGCTCCACGCCTCGCGCCTCGATGTCCGCCACCGTCTCGCCATCCACCCCGGGCGCTCCGCCATTACGACGGACCTCACCCCAGGCGACCAACAACACATCGTCGCGCCACACCTTGTCGCTCAGCGTATAGAACCGATAGCCCGCAGCTTCCTTCGCTTTCGCATGTAGCGCCGCCCGGAGTCTCCGAACTCGTTCCGGGGCTGTTAGGCTCTTGCCAGTCCCCATCTCCCTTCCTCCTTCTTGCGCTCCTCTCGAACCAAGGCCCCTTCCCTCAGCCGGCATTACCCAGTTTCCACGGTACTACGGGCCTCTCCGCCACCCCGAACGGCCCGGCCTGTCCCTCGCAGGCCGCCGGTTGGCACGTGCCATGCCACCGCCGGGGCTTCCCGTGTTGCGTCCATCCCCCTCCTCCATACGTGCCGCCGCCACTACCCCGGCGGAACCGGCCGGTGCGTCCGTCGCTCGCTTCCCGACCGATGCCAGCCTTCCCCGAGATTCAGGCGGGTCGGCTTCCGCATCATAAGTTTCGAGGCCTGCTCGGCGTTCACTCGCGTTGCGGCCCGCATGGTCGCTGAGTCGCCTGTCGCGACCCGTCTCATCGGAGTGCTTCAGTCCATGTCGTTACCTTCATCAACCGCTCCGACTGCTACCGGCTGGAGCGACAGTTGCCGGGCGGGATTCGCACCCGCTGAGGAATGGCGCCTTGGCACGGCGCACTAAATCTGTAGATATCGCCCGGTTCCAGCTCTGCCGAAGTCGATGGGAACGCCTGCCCGCAGTCAACCCGGCGCCTTCCGCCACACGAGGATATGGTTGTTCGCGGGCATCGCGACGTCGTCCTCGAGTGCCATCGCCCCGCCGGCCGCGAGCCGTTCCAGGTTGCGCAGATCACGCACCCCCATGCCCGGGTCCTGCACCCGCAGCGATCGATCGAACGCGGCATTGCTCGCACTGGTATGACGGCCGTCGCGGGCGAAGGGGCCGTAGAGCGCGAAGCGCGCGCCGGGTGACAGCACTTCGGCGAGACCGCCGAACATCGCCTCGACCTCCGGCCAGTGCATGATGTGCGCGGTGTTCGCGCTGAACGCGCCGCCGGCGCTCGCGAGCGGCCAGGGGTGGCGCGCGACGTCGAGGGCGAGCGGGCGCTCCACGTTGTCGAGCCCCACTTCGTCGATCCAGGCGTTGATCCCCGCGTGGTTCTCCGGCAGATCGCTCGTCCGCCACACGAGATGCGGCAGCCCCGCCGCGAACCACACCGCGTGCTGGCCGGTGCCGCTGCCGATCTCGATCACGTCGCCCGCGTCGCCGAACACCCGGCGCAGCACTTCCAGGATCGGCTCCTTGTTCCTCTCGCAGGCGGGGGCGAACGGCTTCACGGGAATGGCATCCTGCTGATCGGCGGTACAATCGCCATTGTCGAGAGCGCGGCGCAAGCGCGTCAACTCGCGCCCGGCTCCGAACCGGAAATTCCCGCCATGCCTCGAAACACGGCTTCACGCATCGATTTCGCGGTATTCCAATCGCCCGGGTCCGGACGCCGAATCGTAGCGGTTCCGCGGCCGTCTTCGGGAGTGGGCGGAACTTCCTGGCCCCGAGCCGGAGCGTGATCGTATTGGCGACCCCGAGGACCCGCGCCGTCATGCACCGGAACGCCAGCCACCCGGCCGCGCTGCTCCCCGGCATCGTGTTCATGGGGGCATGTCGATTCTCGCCCGATACGTGCCGACACACTATTCTCAAATCAATCAGCATCTTACCGGCGTCTACTATGTCGCATCGCAGATCTCCGAAGTCTCTCCCCGATACAATCTTGGAAACAAATTGTCCCGGCTGGTCAAGGCGTTCGATAGAGCAGGTGCCCGACGAACGTCCTCCTGCATCGCGACCGCGAGCACGACCGCATCGCTCGGGATCCCCGACGATTCGATCGACTACGTCTTCACCGACCCGCCGTTCGGCGAGAACATCTACTACGCCGATCTCAACTTCCTGGTCGAGTCCTGGCACCGGGTGCTGACCAACCCCGCGCCCGAGGCTATCGTCGATCGCTTCAAGGGGAAGGGGCTGCCCGAGTACCAGCGGCTGATGCAGCGCTGCTTCGAGGAATACCGGCGGGTGCTCAAGCCGGGGCGCTGGATCACGGTCGTCTTCCACAACTCCCGGAACGCGGTCTGGACCGCGATCCAGGAAGCCCTCCTCGCGGCCGGCTTCGTCGTCGCCGACGTGCGCACGATGGACAAGCAGCAGGGCTCCTACCGGCAGGTCACCAGTACCGCGGTCAAGCAGGACCTCGTGATCTCCGCCTACAAGCCGAACGACGGGCTGGAGGAACGCTTCGCCCTCGAGAAGGGCACCGAGGAAGGCGCCTGGGATTTCGTCCGCACCCATCTCGGCCAGCTTCCGGTGTTCGTGCGCAAGGGCGGCCGCGTCGAGGTCGTCAACGAACGGCAGCCGCATCTGCTCTTCGATCGCATGGTCGCCTTCCACGTGCTGCGCAACGTCGCGGTCCCGCTGTCGATCGGCGAGTTCCTGTCCGGCCTCGCCCAACGCTTCCCCGAGCGCGACGGCATGGTGTTCCTCCCCGATCAGGTCGCCGAATACGACGGGAAGCGCGCGGCGGTCGAGGACGTGGCGCAGATCGAGATCTTCGTCGTCGACGAAGTCTCCGCCATCCAGTGGCTCAAGCGGCACTTGAGCCGGAGGCCGCAGAGCTTCCAGGAGGTCCACCCGCAGTTCCTCCGCGAGATCGCGGGCTGGCGGAAGCACGAGAAGCTGCCCGAGCTGTCCGAGATGCTGGAGCAGAACTTCCTGTACTACGACGGCGCCGGCGAGGTCCCGAGCCAGATCCACGGCTACCTCTCCACCAACTTCAAGGAGCTGCGGAAGCTGCCCAAGGACCATCCGGCCCTGCGCGACAAGGCGAAGGGGCGCTGGTACGTGCCCGACCCCAACAAGGCGGCCGACGTGGAGATGCGCCGCGCCCGCATCCTGCTGCGCGAGTTCGAGGAGTACCGCCGGTCTCCGCAGAGGAAGCTCAAGCTCTTCCGCCTCGAAGCGATGCGGGCCGGTTTCTTCAAGGCATACCAGGACCAGGACTACGCCACGATCGTCTCGGCCGCGGAGAAGATCCCGGAGGCCGTCCTCCAGGAGGACCAGAAGCTCCTGCTCTGGTACGACCAGGCGCTGACCCGCACGGGAGCGGCTACATGACGAGCACGAGACTGGAATCGGATCGCTTCGCCGCCTTCGAGAAGATTGACTTCAAGCCCTGCGGCGCCGACCCACGGCTGCGCCTCGGGTCGGGCCGCGCCGGGGAATGAATCGGGCGATCTTCAAGTGCGTATGCCGTCATGCCGGCTGATTCGCTATCATGATGGCATGATACGAACCCAGATTCAGTTGACCGAGGAGCAGGCGCGGGCGCTCAAGGCCCAGGCGCGGAGGGAAGAACGCTCGATCGCCGAGCTGGTGCGCGAGTGCGTCGCCGAGTACCTGGCGCGGCGGCGCACTCCGGACGTGCAGGAGCTCGCTCGTCGCGCACGCGGTCTCAAGGGACGCTTTCGCTCGGGGGCCGCCGACCTCGCCGAGGCGCATGATCGTTACCTCGACGACGCGTTCGACTCGTGAGCATCTTCGTCGACACCTCCGCCCTCGTTGCGTTCCTCGATGCGGATCAGCCCCGGCACGCCGAGGTGATCGACACTTGGGATCGGGCGGTCGCCGATGAGAAGGCCCTGTTCACCTCGAACTACGTTCTGGTGGAATCCTTCGCGCTCGTTCAGCGCCGCTTGGGGCTGGAAGCACTACGTGCCCTGGCCGATGTTCTCGTGCCGATGCTCCGGCCGCTCTGGATCGACGAGGAGCTGCACGCGGCGGCGGTCGCCTCGCTGTTCGCTGCCGGGCGCAGGAAACTGTCGCTGGTCGATTGCACAAGCTTCGAGCTCATGCGCCGCCGCGGACTGACGGAAGCACTCGCACTGGATGATGACTTCGCCCGCCAGGGGTTCCGGCTGCTGCCGGCCCCATGACATGACTCCCGCCCGTACATCCGGCACCGGCAATGCCGTACGCGCCACGTCTCCCCGGTCGAGCCACGTCACCGAAAGGATCCCCGAGACCGTCCTCCAAGAGAACCGGAAGCTCCTGCTCTGGTAGGACCAGGCGCTGACCCGCACGGGAGCGACTACATGACGATCACGAGACTGAAGCTGGAACGGTTCACCGCCTTCGAGGCACTGGACATCAAGCCCTCGCCCGGCATCAACGTCCTTGTCGGCGCCAACGGGACCGGGAAGACCCATCTCATGAAGGTCGCCTATGCCGCCTGCGACGTCAGCAAGACGGACATCGGATTCGCCGAAAAGATCGTCCGCGTCTTCATGCCGCCCGGGGGCGCTATCGGGCGGCTGGTCAAGTGGCGGGGTGAAAGCTCGCACTGTCGCGCTCGTATTCGTCGATAACTCACTGTTGAGAAGCAAGGAGACGAACCATGAAGCTCCACGTTGTGGTCCACCAAGCGGATGAAGGTGGCTATTGGGCGGAAGTGCCTTCCATTCCCGGGTGTGCGACCCAAGGGGACAGCATCGAAGAACTGCTGAAGAACGTCCATGAGGCGGTCGAGGGCTGCCTGTCCGTTGATGTTCGAGACGTCCCGATCTCGGAGGCCGACCGGATCATCGAGATCACGGTGTGAAGGCCGTCAGCGGAAAGCGGCTCTGTCAACTTCTCGAATCACGGGGATGGGCTTGAGGAGGATCAACGGCAGCCACCACATCTACATGAAGGAAGGAGTCGCTGCCCGTATCTCGGTGCCGGTTCATGGCAACACGGTCTTGAAACGCGGCTTGCAGAAACACCTGATGAAGATCGCACGGATTGAGGATTCGGAGCTGTAATCCCGGGCAGGAGCAAGTTTTTGGAAGAACAAGCCATGAAGCGGCACTGCCAATCGGATACCGACAGCCGGAATGCCGCAGTCGAAACCTCCGGAAGACGGACGTGGACTATCCCGACGGGCTGCTACTCACGCTCACCCTGCCGGACCTGGGTGTCTTCTTCGCCGTCCCTCAAGCAGGACCACGCGGCCCGTGAATATCTTCGTCGACACCTCCGCCCTCGTTGCGTTTCTCGACGCGGATCAACCCCGGCACGCCGAGGTGATCGATGCCTGGGATCGGGTGATCGCCGATGATCGAGCCCTGTTCACCTCGAACTACGTTCTGGTGGAATCCTTCGCGCTCGTTCAGCGCCGCTCGTAGCGGCCAAGGGGCCGTCCCGTGCCTGACTGGCGCGACCGTATCCTGAAGGCGCTCACGCCGGGGGTCGCGCGCTTGACCTTGGCGGTCGACTCCGATGGCCTGCTGCTCGAAGCCGCCCTCCTCGAAGCCATCCGCGAGCGGGGCTTCGAGGTCGTTACCTTCGATGATCCCGTCGCGTTCCGCTTCGACTACGAATCGAGGTTCCGGTCTCGTTGGGACCGGGGCGAGGGCGCCGGCCTCGAACTCGTCGTGCGGACCGAGACACGCGATCCGGCGGCGCTTCCCTACGATCTGCTGCAAGCCGGTCGGCGGCTTTTCTTCGGCTTGGACGATCTGTTTCCCGCTTTCAGCTACCCGGTCGTCGCGTCGCTCGACCGTAGCGACCTCGACGCGCTCTACCGGGCGCAGGAACGTCACCGACCGGGCAGGCTCGGGGAGGATGCGACCAGGGACTTCGTGCTTCGGCACGTCTTCGACTTCGCGCCCGAGCTCGTCAGGCGCCCCTCCGACCTGCTGCGCCTCCTGTTGCGGAGGCACTACCGGGGGCAGCGGCTGCCGCGCCTCCTGGACGAGCGGGTGGCTCATCTGCTCCGGCAAGGCGGCGCCTTCACTGCCTGGTCGCTGGAGGCCATCCTTCCGGATCGGGATGCCTTCTTCGCCTTTCTTCAGGAGCGCTGGCCCCTGTTTCTCGACCGTCTGGCGGGCAACGCCGGGAACGGCGGGCCGCAAGATGCGGAAGGGACGCCCGGCCTCGCCATCGGCGGACCCGTGGACCTGCCTTTCGACCATGACGACGTCCGGGTCTATATCGACAACCTGTTCGTCGAAGGGATGCTGCGCCCCGTGGGCCACGAGTCCGGCACCGCCCTTCGCGAAGCATGGGCGGCGGTCGGAATCCGTATCGACCCCGAGGCGGACCGGAGGCGCCGCCTCCGTCGCCTCGCAGAGACCGTCGGCGCGACGATCCCCGGCGCGGATGCGAATCACCGGGACTGGACGGCGTTCGCCTTCCGCTGGGCCGAGCTCGGCGTTCTCCTGTCGGAAACCGCCGCCGCGGCGCGGGCGGATACGGGCTCGCTGCTCGCCGGACTCCGCGCAACGCGAGCGGATACGGGCTCGTCGATCACCGGACTCCGCGCGGACGTGGACCGGGCCTTCCTCGCCTGGGTCGAGCGCCGTTACGCGGGGCTCCACAACCAGCCGCCGGCCCCGCCGGTGATGGTGCACCACCTGCCGCGTTTCCTCGCCCGGCGGCTCGCGGACGACCCCCGGTGCAAGGTCGCGCTCCTCGTCGTGGACGGACTCGCCCTCGACCAGTGGCTGGTGCTCCGGGACGTGCTGGCGATACAGCGGCCGGAGCTCCGATTTCGCGAAGGCGCCGCGTTCGCCTGGGTGCCGACCATCACGTCCGTGTCCCGGCAGGCGATCTTCGCCGGCAAGCCGCCGTTCTATTTTCCGTCGAGCCTCCTGACGACCGACCGGGAAGCCTCGCTGTGGACCCGCTTCTGGGCCGACCGGGGCCTGACCGTGCGGGAAGCGGGCTACGCCAGGGGGTTGGGCGACGGCTCCCCCGACGGCATCCGGGAGCTTCTTTCGCGACCGAAGATCCGCGCGCTCGGCCTCGTCGTCGACAAGGTCGACAAGATCATGCACGGCATGACCCTCGGCACGGCGGGGATGCACAACCAGGTTCGGCAATGGGCCGAGGAAGGGTTCATGGCCGGGCTGCTGGATGCGTTGCTGGACGACGGCTTCGCCGTCTTCCTGACTTCGGACCACGGCAACGTCGAGGCGGAAGGCTGCGGCCGGCCCGCCGAAGGCGCGATCGCCGACGTGCGGGGAGAGCGCGCGCGCATCTATCCCGATGCCGCACTGCGGTCCCGCGTGAAGGAGCGGTTCCCGGACGCGGTCGAATGGCCGGGTCCGGGGCTTCCCGAAGACTGTCTGGCGCTGCTCGCTCCGGGCCGGACGGCCTTCGTTCGCGAAGGCGAACGCATCGTCGGCCACGGCGGCGTCTCGCTCGAAGAGGTCGTCGTGCCGATGGTGGAAATCGGGCGGGCGGCGGCGTGAAACGCGAGGAAGGGATCGGGTTCAGCCAGCGTATCCGGCTCGACTGGCTGGAATACACGGCCAACGCCGTCCTCGCCGGGAGCTCGGAGGACGAGATCGTCACGGCTCTGCGTGAACGGTTGAGAGAGCGCTTCTCGCTCGGCGGCGACCGGGTGAGCGGGAATCGGGACAAGGCCGTCGCGATCCTGACCAGGGTCTGGGTCACGACTCCGGAAGAGCTTTGGACGCTCCGCAACGAAGGACTCGACCTTCTCCGGCAGACGGACGCGGACGGCCGGATGCTGGTGCACTGGTGCATGTGCATGGCGGCCTATCCCTTCTTCGGCACGGTCGCCGACGCGACCGGGCGGCTGCTGCGCTTGCAGGGAACGGCCGCGGCGGCCCAGATACAGCGCCGGCTCCGAGAACGCCTGGGCGAACGCGAGACCGTCGCCCGCGCCGCGCGCCGCGTCCTGCGGGCGTTCATCGACTGGGGCGTGTTGCTGGAGACCGGCAAGAAGGGACTCTATCGCGGTGCCGCGAAGCGCGCCGCGGGCGACGGGCCGATCACCGTCTGGGTCCTGAAGGCCATGCTCTCGGCCGGGGGAGGCGAGCTCCGACCGCCGTCCGCGCTGCTTCGCGCCCCCCGCCTGTTCCCGTTCGAGATGGCGTTGCCTTCGACGGCGGAGCTGGAAGCCTGCGGCGCCTTCGAGATCGTCCGGCACGGGCTCGATCACGTGGTGCTGCTCGGTCTCGCCGGAGCCGCCCTGGATTGCGATGCGAAGGGGCGTACCTGACGGCGTCTGGTCGACGACAATGTGCTGTTGCGCCGGGCAAAGCTTGGTGAAGGGGGGTGACATGCAGAGGGAAGGACACGGCGGAAACCTTCCATGCGACCCGGCAGTGAAAGTCCTGACCGGCCGACTACGCCCGGACCGACCCGGCTCGAACGAGACGATCGAGGTGCGACCCGAGCATCGCGGGTCTTGACTCGCCATCGCACGGTCGGAATCCTGCCCCTCCCAACCTCGTGTGGCGACCATCGGCGACCGGCAATCTCCCGACCCGGCCGGCGCCGCCGCCGTTCGCACCAACCGGAGAGAGCCGCATCCATGAATAGAGAACGCTACGAAACCGGGCTGAAGATACGCGCCGAGGTGCTCGGAGACGAGTACGTCAGCAAGGCGGTACAGGGCGCGACCGACTTCAATCGCGAGTTCCAGAACCTCGTCACGGAGTATTGCTGGGGTGAGGTCTGGGGCAGTCCCCATCTCGACCGCAAGCAGCGCAGCATCCTGAACCTCGGGATGCTCGCGGCGCTTGGCCGCAGCCATGAATTCGAGCTGCATTTCCGCGGCGCGATCAGGAACGGCGTCACCCGCGACGAGCTGAAGGACGTGCTGCACCAGATCGCGATCTACTGCGGGATCCCCGCTGGGGTGGAGAGCTTCCGGATCGCGCGTCGCGTGCTCGACGAGATGGACGGTGGCGGCGACTGAGATCGGATTCGTCGGCCTCGGCAACATGGGCCGGCCGATGGTGACAAACCTCGTGAAGTCGGGGCGGGACGTCGTCGTGTACGACGCGGCGGGCACCCAGGCGCGGGCGCCTCGGGGGGCGAAGCTCGCCGCATCGAACGCTGCACTGGCGGGCAGGGTGGAGGTGATCCACCTGTGCGTGCCGAACGGCCGGACGTCGGAGTCGATCGCGCGCGAGATCGCCGGGGCGCCGGAGCGCAGGACGCGGCTCGTCGTGGATCATTCGACGATCGGGACCGGGGCGGCCCGGCGCGTGCATGGGCTGCTCGCAGAGCACGGCGTGGAGTACGTGGATGCGCCGATCTCGGGCGGCGTGAGCGGGGCGGTGAACGCGACCCTGGCGATCATGTACTCGGGTCCGGAGGCGACGTTCGACCGGCTGAGGCCGGTGTTCGAGTCCGTCGCCGGCCATGTGTTCCGGGTCGGCAGCCGTCCCGGCCAGGGCCAGGCGATGAAGGTGCTCAACAACTTCCTCTCCGGCACCGCGATGGCCGCGACCGCCGAAGCGGTCGCGTTCGGGGTCGCGCAGGGCCTCGACATGGGCATGATCCTCGACGTGGTGAACGCATCGAGCGGGCGCAACACCGCGACCTCCGACAAGTTCCCGAACCGGGTCCTGACCGGAACCTGGGACGCCGGCTTCTCCAGCACCCAGTTCAACAAGGATCTCGGGCTCTATCGCGACGCGGCGGAGGCGGTCGGCGCGTCCCGCCCCGTCAGCCCGGCGGTTTTCGAGGTCTGGCGGCGGCTCGAAGCGCATCGGCCGAACGCGGACATCACGCGCATCTACCCCTTCGTACGCGACACGCCCGATCGTCCGGAAGAGGATTGATTCGATGGACGAGTGTGAAGGTGCGATGCGCCGTCGTGAGCGGCACGGACGGCGTGCTGGTGGTGCCGAAGATTCGAAGAACGAATGTGAAGCCGCGATGCGCCGTGGCCGGCGGCTTGGCGGCCCGGCGGGCGCGGGTTCGAGGTTGAAAGCGGGCGGGCTCCGGTAATTCCCGCACAATCGTGTCATCGGAATTTCGCGGCCTTCCCTGCCCTCCGAGCGCTTGGTCGTGGCCATTCAATGGACGTTGCCGGGCCGGCAGGAATTGCCGCACGGGCCCGGCCACGCCGGCGGGCGGCTCGGCGGCCCACCGCCGCGCGGGAACTTCAGTCCCCGAGCCAGTTGCCCGCGGCCTGGATGGGAAACGGATCTCCGGGGACGCTCACCCATACCGCGACCGCCTCGCGGGGCGCCGGATTCGAGGCCGCGGGGAGCACCCCTGACGCCTCGTAGCCGGAACCGCCGCCGCTCATCCGGTGCCGGCTCCATCCCAGCACCACGAAGTCGTGCTCGAGCCGGCGGCCGTGGTTCTCGCCGGCCCGGACCTCGGTGGAGAGATCGAACCCGAGCCGCGCCACGTGCAGCTCCAGCGATTCGGGGACCTCGAAGGCGGGCTCGAAGCGCGCCGCGAAACGGCCGTCGCGAACGTCCACCGAGATCGATCCGACGTCGGCGTCCGGGGAAAGGTCGAGGGTCGGGTTCCGGAACCAGCCGCGCCATTCCCGGCCCCCGACCACGAAGCCGGGGGTGTAGATCCCGCGGGTATGGCCCACCTCCCGGTACGCCCGCTGGCGGAGCGAGTGCTCGCGCGTGGCGAAACGATCCGGCCACCCGATGTAATCCCAATAGTCCACGTGAAACGCGACCGGCACCACGCGGGTCCAGAGATCGGAGCGGTCTTCAAGGCCGTTGACCCACTTCTCGGCCGGCGGGCAGCTACTGCACCCCTCCGAGGTGAACAGCTCGATCAGAGCGACCCGCGAGGCCGGACCCCGGACGTCGGCGCTCTGGGCCGATGCCAGGACCGGCGCCGCGAGGGCGAGAGACAGAACGGCGAGGTGGCGAAGCATGGCGAGGCTCCTTGAATGTCGGTTCGGATGGCCCATGGACCGGCGCCGGCTCGCGTACCCGATGCCGGCTCGTATACGGATACCGCACCATACACCGGCCCCGGACCGGCGCGCGCTCCTCCATGCCGCCACGTCCGGGGACGATCCGCCGGCGCTGGCAGGCCGTGGACCGGCGCAGGTTGTACAAGTGGCGGTTGGACGGCCCCGCCGAACGCTCGAACCGCTCGTCGCCGAAGACCTCGTACCGGCGCCGCATCCGAGGGGAAAACCGTCCTCCGGCCGTCCGGGGACGAGCGAGCCACCTGCCGCCCCGCACTCTCACCCCAGACGCCCACTCGTATCACAGAATCGGCAGGAGGGAGGTCATCGAGATCGGGGCCGGCCCCGCGATCTCACCCCCGGCGCCCATTCTTGTCACGGAACACCCGTTCAGCGAGCGGATTGAATCCGATCCGGTAGGACAGCTCCGCCGGGTGCGCCACGTTCCATATCGCGAGATCGGCCCGGAGCCCCGCGGCGATCCGGCCGGTGTCGTCGAGCCCGAGTGCGCGCGCCGCCTCCCGGGTGGCGCCGGCGAGCGCTTCCTCCGGGGTCAGGCCGAGCAGGGTGCAGGCCATGTTCATCGCCAGCAGGAGCGAGGTGAGCGGCGAGGAGCCCGGGTTGCAGTCGGTCGCCAACGCCATCGGCACGCCGTGCCTGCGGAACGCCTCCACCGGCGGGCGCCTCGTCTCGTGCAGGGTATAGAAGGCGCCGGGCAGCAGCACCGCGACGGTCCCCGCCCCGGCGAGCGCGCGAACGTCCGCCTCCCCGGCATGTTCCAGGTGATCGGCCGACAGCGCGCCGAACCCGGCCGCGAGGCGGGCGCCACCGAAGTTCGAGAGCTGCTCCGCGTGCAGCTTCACCGGCAGCCCCAGCGCGCGGGCGCGCTCGAACACGCGGGCGATCTGCTCCGGGGAGAAGCCGATGCCCTCGCAGAACCCGTCCACCGCATCCACGAGCCCCTCGGCATGGGCCGCCTCCAGCGCGGGCAGGCAGACCTCGTCGATGTAGGCGTCGGACCGGCCTTCGTATTCCGGCGGGACGGCGTGGGCGCCCAGGAAGCTGGTCCGCACCCGCACCGGGCGTTCGAGCGCGATCAGGCGCGCGGTACGCAGCATGCGAAGCTCGGTCTCGACGTCGAGGCCGTAGCCCGACTTCACTTCGACGGCCGAGACCCCCTCGGCGATCAGGGCATCGACCCGGACCAGGGCACCGGCGAGCAGCGCGTCCTGCGTCGCTTCGCGGGTGGCGCGGACGGTGGAGACGATGCCTCCGCCGGCGCGGGCCACGTCCTCGTAGGTCGCGCCCTGAAGCCGCATCTCGAACTCCGCGGCGCGGTCGCCCCCGTGGACGATGTGGGTATGGCAGTCGATCGGCGCGGGGGTGACGAGGCGTCCTTCCAGATCGCGGCGGGGCCAGCCGGCATGGTCGCCGGGTAGCGCATCGGCCGGCCCGCACCAGGCGATGCGCCCGCCGTCCAGCGCCACCGCGCCCCCCGGAACCAGGCCGTAAGCCTGCCCTCCGTGCTCCATGGTGGCCAGCGTCCCGTTGGTCAACAGTTCCCGGCGCATCCGCTGGCCTCCTCTTGCAGTAATTTCCGCCAAACCCCGAATGTGTCCATTGAATCACCTCGACCAGGCGCCCAGACGACAGAGCTGGCTGCGAAACCCCAGCTACGCGACCGTGTCCGGGACGTTGGCGGGAATCGCCGGCCTCCCCCTCGTCGTGGCCGCGTTCAATACTCGACCGGACGATAGAATGCCCGGATTCTCGACGGTCAACGGCGATGGGCGCAATGGAGACACTCTGGGCGGAGCAGGCGCTGACGGACGAGGGGTGGCGGCGCGACGTGCGCGTGGCGATCGATGCGAACGGGCAGGTCGCCGCGGTGGATGCGGATTCGGGTCCCGATCCCGGTGCGCAACGGGTGGACGTGCTCCTGCCCGCGCCCGCCAACCTGCACAGCCACGCCTTCCAGCGCGCCCTTGCCGGCCTGACCGAGCGGTGCGGGCCGGATCCGCGCGACAGCTTCTGGACCTGGCGGGAGCTGATGTACCGCTTCCTCGACCGAATCGGCCCGGAGGAGATCGAAGCAATCGCCGCCTTCGCCCAGATGCAGATGCTCGAGGCGGGCTTCGCCGCGGTGGCGGAGTTCCACTACGTCCACCATCGTCCCGGGGGCGCCCCGTACGACAACCTCGCCGAGCTTGCGTACCGCATCGCCGGTGCGGCATCGCGGACCGGCATCGGCCTGACCCTGCTGCCCGTGCTCTACCAGCGCGGCGGCTGCGACGGCCGGGCGCTTCAGCCCGCGCAGTTGCGCTTCGGCAACGACCCGGATCGCTTCGCCCGGCTCCACGAGGACGCCGCCGCGGCGGTGCGCGCGCTGGCCCCGGATGCCCGGCTCGGGGTGGCGGCCCATTCGCTGAGGGCGGTGAGCCCCGAGGGGCTCGCGTTCGCCGCCGCCCTCGCACCCGACGCGCCGCTGCACGTGCACGCCGCCGAGCAGGTGGCGGAGGTCGAGGAGGTCGAAGCCTGTCTCGGCGCGAGGCCGGTGGAGTGGCTCCTGGCGAACGCCGAGGTCGGCAGGCGCTGGTGCCTGATCCATGCCACCCACATGACCCCCCGGGAAACGGAAGGACTGGCGCGAAGCGGAGCGGTGGCCGGCCTGTGCCCGATCACCGAGGCGAACCTCGGCGACGGGATCTTCGAGGCGTCGGCCTGGCTGGCCCAGGGCGGTACGTTCGGCGTAGGTACGGATTCCAACGTCCGCATTTCGCTGAACGAGGAGTTGAGAACGCTCGAATACTCCCAGCGCCTCCGCGACCGCGCGCGGGCGGTGCTGGCCCGGCCTCCGGCATCGACGGGACGGACGTTGTTCGAGGGCGCGGCGCGCGGCGGAGCGCAGGCGGCGATGCGCGACGGCGGAACACTGTCACGCGGGCGGCTCGCCGATCTGGTCGCACTGGACGCACAAGATCCGGATCTCGCGGGGAGGACGGGCGACACGCTCCTCGACGGCTTCGTCTTCTCCGGCGGCGATCGGATGGTGACGGACGTGTGGTCCGCGGGACGGCACGTCGTCAGGGACGGCCGCCACGTCCGCCGCGACGAGATCGTCCGGCGCTACGTTGCCGCGATCTCCGGGTTGAAACGAACCCTGTAGCGGTTCCGCCCCATCCCGGAAGCACCGGCGTCCGCCCGCTTGCCGATCCGCGGGCCTTGTCCTGGGAACGGCTCGTCCTGGGGGGCGCTCGCACCATCGCGCGGAATCTGGCGCGCGGTACGATCGACCGGAGGCAGCGCCACCCGTCCGAACGGACTGGACCGGGTCGGGGTCAGGGAGGATACCGTGAAAGCCGACACCACTCCGGTCATCAGGGATCTGGTGCTCGCCGGCGGCGGGCACAGCCACGTCATCGTGCTCAAGCGTTTCGGGATGAAGCCGATGCCCGGCGTGCGGATCACCCTCATCAGCCGCGACGTGGAGACCCCGTACTCGGGGATGCTCCCCGGACACGTCGCCGGACACTATACCCACGACGACGTCCACATCGATCTGGGGCCGCTGGCGCGCTTCGCGAACGCGCGCTTCTACCATGGCGAGGTCATCGGGCTCGATCCGGTCGAGCGGAAGGTGATCTGCCGCAACCGGCCGCCGGTGCCATACGACGTGCTCTCCATCGACGTCGGCTCGGCGCCGCGAGTGTGCGACGTGCCGGGCGCCGGAGACGCGGTGGTGCCGGTCAAGCCGATCGACAACTTCGTCGCCCGCTGGAACGCACTCGTCGAGCGGGTGCTCGCCACCGATCGCCCGGTGCGGATCGGCGTGGTGGGGGCCGGCGCCGGCGGCGTGGAGATGGTGCTCGCGATGCGCCACGGGCTGCGCACCCGGCTGCGCGCGACGGGGGGCGACCCCGATCGGTTGAGCTTCGATCTGTTCGCGGCCGGAGCCGAGGTACTGCCCCGGAACCCACCCCGGGTCCGCGCCGCCTTCGCCCGCGTGCTGGCGGAGCAGGGCGTGCGGGTTCATCTCGACGCGTGGATCGATCGCGTCACACCGGGTGCGCTGCACGCCGCCGGCCTCACCGGGGGAACGGAGCTCGGCGCCGGGGATGGAACCGTATCCGAGACCGGATTTCCATGCGTGCTGCACACCGTCGGCGGCGCCCTGCACGCGCTCGACGAGGTGCTCTGGGTCACGCAGGCGGGTACGCAGGCATGGCTCGCCGAATCGGGCCTTGCCACCGATCAGGACGGCTTCGTCGCGGTACATCCGACCCTCGAATCGGCCTCCCATTCCGGCGTCTTCGCGGCCGGGGACTGCGCCGCGGTGCTCGCGCATCCCCGCGAGAAGGCCGGGGTCTTCGCGGTCAGGCAGGGTCCGCCGCTCGCGGAGAATCTCCGCCGCGCGCTGCGCGGCCTCCCGCCGAGGCCGTTCACCCCGCAGCGCCGCTACCTGAGCCTCATCGGTACCGGCGGCAGGCACGCCGTCGCCACCCGCGGCGGTGCACTGGTGTTCGAGGGCGATTGGGTATGGCGGTGGAAGGACCTGATCGACCGGCGCTTCATGCGCAAGTTCGCCGATCTCCCGGACATGGCCGACGACACGAAGATCGACCTGCCGAGCGGCCTCGCCGGCGACGACGCGATCCGTGAGCTCTCGGCCGTCGCGATGCGTTGCGGCGGATGCGGGGCGAAGGTCGGGGCCACGGTGCTCGCGCGGGTGATGAGCCGGGTCGAGCCGGTGGCGCGCGACGACGTGCTCATCGGCCTCGACGCCCCCGACGACGCGGCGGTGGTGGAGACGCCGCCCGGCAAGGTGATGGTGCATACCGTCGATTCGTTCCGGGCGATGATCGACGATCCGTACCTGTTCGGCCGCATCGCCGCGAACCACAGCCTGGGCGACGTCTTCGCGATGGGAGCCGAGCCGCAGACCGCGCTGGCTATCGCGACCTTGCCCTACGGCCTCGAGTCGAAGGTCGAGGACACGCTGGCGCAGATGATGACCGGCGCCACGGAGGTGCTGAGCGAGGCCGGGGCCGCGCTGGTGGGCGGGCATACGGGCGAGGGGGCGGAGCTTGCCCTCGGCTTCGCGGTGAGCGGGCTCGTCGAGCGCGGGACGATCCTGCGCAAGGGCGGGATGCGCCCGGGCGACCGGCTCATCCTCACCAAGCCGCTGGGCACCGGCGCCCTCTTCGCCGCAGACATGCGGCACAAGGCGCGCGGCGCGTGGATCACGGCCGCGCTCGAAGTCATGCAGCAGTCGAACCACGACGGGGCGCGCTGCCTGCACCGGCGCGGCGCGAGCGCCTGCACCGACGTCACCGGCTTCGGGCTGCTCGGCCACCTGGTGGAGATGATCCGCGCGTCGGAGGTCGACGTGGGGGTCGACGTGGGGGTCGACGTGGGGGTCGACGTGGAGCTCGACTTGGGCGCGCTCCCCTTCCTGGCCGGCGCCCTCGACACCGTCGCCGCCGGCATCACGAGCTCGCTGCAGCCGCAGAACCTGCGCCTGCGCCGTGCGGTGCGGGATCACGAGAAGGCCGCGGACGACCCGCGCTGGCCGCTGCTCTTCGACCCGCAGACCGCGGGTGGCCTGCTCGCCTCCGTGGCCGGAAGCGAGGCCGAAGCATGCGTCGAGGAGCTGCGCGCGCTGGGCTATCCGCGCGCCGCGCTCATCGGGCGCGTCCTGGTGCGGAGCGACGCCTCGGAGCCGGTGACGCTGGTGGGTTGAATGCAACGCCGACATCCAGGCTGCGATTCCGGCGCAAACCTGCCCCTGCGGCTCGGCGTCTCCTGCTCGCCCCCCCTCGCAACGCGCAGGCTCGCACTGCTTGCCACTGCGACATCCGCGATCCCGGATGCGAGCCGGCGGTGTGGACGAAGCGACGCGGCTTGCAAAGGCTCCGCGGACGGCACGCCCGGCCGCATGACTACAGGCTGGAGAAGAGCTGCATGGCCCGCTCGCCGGTCCATACCGTGGCGATGAGGATGCAGGGCAGCGCCACCGCCCAGCGTACGAGGGCGATCCGTTCCGGCCATTTCTTCGCGATGAACGCCAGGATCGGCCAGATCGCAAGAGCGATCAGGAGCTGGCCGATTTCGATGCCCACGTTGAAGGCCAGCAGGCTCTGCCAAAGATTCGGTGCGTCGAGTTTCAGTATCTCCCTCAAGACGAAGGAAAAGCCGAGTCCGTGGAGCAATCCGAGCACCGCGGTGATCACGGTCGTCACGTGGTGCCCGGCCGCTGCCAACGCGACGGCGGCGGCGTAGAGGATCGACAGGGCGATGCCGGTTTCGACCAGCGGTATGAACCACGCCCCCTCCGGCACGTAGCCGAAGAATCCGAGGGAAAGGGTGACGCTGTGGCCGATGGTGAACCCGGTGATCCGCCACGCCAGAGCGCCTGCCGCCGTCGCCCCCAGCACCAGGCAGAGGACGAACAGCACGTGATCCTTGCCTTCGAGAATGTGGCGTACCCCCTCCCTGACGAAAGTCCAGGCGGCTTTCAGGACGGAGCGTGAGACTTCCATCGGCTCCGCCATCAGGCCACGGACGCGGAAGACGAGAGGCGGCGCCGTCGCGTGGTCCAGGATCAGGTTTGCGGTTTCCTCCTGCTCGGGAAGGCCGGGGTCCAGGGTGCTTCGAAGCGTATAGCCGGCGATCTTTCCGCGGGTCGGGTAGATCAGCTCGGCGTCCACCACCGTGTCGCCGACGTACGTGATCTCGAACTCGTCCGGGTAGACCGGCCCGGCGAGTGCGGCTTCGGCTTCATCCAGTTGCGCGAACGGTCCCTGCTTCCTGGCCGGCCAGGCGCGAACGCGCCCGATGTTCGCTCGGAGCGTCTCCCCACCGGCCTTCAGGACCAATCCGCCGGCGAGAATCCCGGCAAGCCCTTCGGGGAAGCGCCGGAACCTGTCGGCGTCGAGGTAATGCACAAGCTTGCCGTCTTCGATCCGGTTGGTCGTATAGGGGGCCGGCGTGCGCGTGCCGGCGGCGGTCTCCGGGCCGAGCTTGTCGGCGACGAGCCAGGGCATGGGCAGCCGGACCAGCAGCCGGATCCGATCCGGTTCGTGGACGACGTGGAAGATCCGGATGTTGACGTTGAGAAGGAAATGGGCCGAGGCGGCACCGCCGAGGGAGACGAGCAGCGCCGTGGCCAGCGAAGCGGCAATCGCGAAAACAAGGGCGGGGTGTGCGACACCCCGCCCCGGCGCCGGCAAGGTCCGTGCCCCCGCCGCCATTCCCTCGGCCGGGCGCGTTCCGTCACATGGCTCAACCGCCTTTCGCCATCTCCGTGGCCATGTTGTTGGAGCCGAAGTAGTAGACGTGGCCGGATTTCCCTTCGAGATCGGCCTTCGAGATCTCGATCGAGGGCTTGTCCAGCATGGTGTGCTCATGGGTCTGCGCCCATTCCGCCGCCGGCATGAGGGTCGAGGTCACGTAGGTGGTTTCAGGCACCAGGTAGTGATGCGGAATGGCGATCTTCGCACCGGTTCTGGCGACCACGGAATCCGCCTGCTCGTAATCCAGGATATGGCGCGAGCCATCGACGGGAACGAAGATCACGTCCACTTCGCCGATCCTGTCCCAGATTTCCTGCGGCGGGTTCGGGCGGTTGTCGCCCCACATCAGCAGCCTCATGCCCCCGGTTTCGATGATGTACAGGTTGTTGTCGAAGTGCCGGGCATTGGTCGGCGGGCAGACGTTGTCGCGGCCTTCGAACTGCTTCACCGCGTCCGTCCACGCCACGATCCCGGGCGCGACGCATTGATGCTTGTCCGCGACCCCGGTGATCATGACGTCACCCAGCTCGAACGTGCCGGCCATGCGGTCCAGCAGCATGTTGGCCTCCAGCCGGCCGAGGGCGTCGTGGTCGAAATGAGCATGGGTCGACATGCCGATGTCGACCTCCGCGGCGGGGAACTCCATCCGGTACCACAAGCCCCAGGCGCCCGAGGGATCGTTGCGCCACGGATCGACCATGATCCTGATACCCCTTGGTGACGTCACCTGGAACGCCGAGTTGGAAAAGAAGGCGATGCCTACCTTGCCGCTGTCGGCCTGGACACCCCCCTCGTTCTGTACCTGGATGACCCGGTTGTGGTTCTTTCCGGATTTCCACGTATCGAGCCCCGAGGTGCCGTACGCCATGACCGCGCCGATACCTATGGCGGCCAGCGCCATCGTTCCCACCGCACCGAATATGACGTACTTGCGCATGCTGGTCCTCCTTACGGTCGTTGCCTTTCACCATGACCGCGCGAACGTTCGTCGGTCCCGCGGTCGGGTGCTCGGATAATGCCGAAATTCGGCCCGGGGGGCCATGTACCCACCAGGGCGGAGGATGCGGGCGCCCGGCGGCGCAGGGCTACGCGCCCTCCCCGACCCGGCGGAGCCGGGGGCTTGTCGTGAACCTGGGAGCCGGCCTCGGGGAATCGGGGGCCGGCCGGCGGACCACTCTTCGTCGTTTGGTCGGAGGTTCCACGGGCAAGGCCCATGGAGCGCGGCGGGCGGCGCATCCGGGATACGATGCGAGGACGCGACCGTTGGCGTGGTCGTCCCGCGATTTCGCTGCGCGAAGTCGCCGGCGTCCATGCCCGACGCGCTGACGGGCGGGCAACGAGCTTGTTCCACATACGGGGATCGCGTGCGCCCTGAGCCGAATCCGGTGATGCGGATCGTATCGATCACTGGTCCGCCCGCTCGACCGGCGCAACGGATACTTCTCTGCCGGCCGCCCGCAAGCAGTGCTCGCGGACGCTGTTCGGCCATGTGTCCCGCGGCGGCGCGTTTCGTGGCCCCCGGCATCCGGGCGGCGATGCGGACGTTTCGGCCGGCCGGGCCGCGGGCCCGCGGGAATCATGATGGCGCGGCGCCCCTGTGCGACACTGGCGGCCATCGGTCCGCACGGAGTCCGGCACCATGTGGAGAAACACCGGGAGCCGCTACGGGCTTGCGACGAAGCTGCTGCACTGGTCCGTCGCGGTCCTGATCCTCGGGCTCGTCTGGCTCGGGTGGTACATGGTCGATCTGACCTACTACGACGCCTGGTACAACGACTCGCTGGCCTGGCACAAGGCGTTGGGGATCGTCGCGTTCGTGCTGGCGGTCGTGAAGATCGGCTGGGCGGTGCATTCGCGGCCTCCGGCCTATGCCGGGTCACTGAAACGATGGGAGCGGGCCGCGGCCACCGCCGTCCATCACCTCTTCTACGTGATGATGGTGCTGATCCCGCTCACCGGCTACCTCGTCTCGACCTCCGAAGGCGAGGGGATCGACCTGTGGGGGTGGTTCACGGTGCCCGCCGTCGCCGTCGTGGGAGAGGGGCTGCGAGATCTCGCGATCGAAGCGCATTACTGGTGCGCCTACGGGACGCTGGCCATCGCGGCGGTGCATGCCGCCGCCGCGGTCAAGCACCAGTTCCTGGACCGGGACGGCACATTGCGGCGGATGCTGTGGTGAACGGCGGGTTCGCGCAACCTGCCGCCTCCGCGGGTCCGCCCGCACCTTGCGTCCCCGGCTTCAACCGAGGGGAGCCCACCGTCCGGGGCCTCCGTCCGGGGCCACCGTCCGGAGCCACGGGCAGGGCGCCGAAGGGCTGGGTCCGGCGCGGCTTCCCCGGCGTTGCCTGACAACGGCCGCGGGGGCGCTTACGCTTGCGTACCGGTGGTGGCGTCTGCCGCTGCCGATCGATCAACACGATGAGCAGGAGGGGAATCGATGATCATCGAAATTTTCAGGAACCGGTTGCCGCGCCCGGTGGCCGCCGGTGCGTGTCTGCTGGCGGCGCTGTCGTCCGCCGAGGCCACGGAGACCTTGAACGCGCTGGTGTGGTGCGACCACACCGACCCGGCCCTGATCGAGCCGTTCGAGCGGGCGCACGACGTCGAGGTCAACCTCAAGGACTACGAAGGGACCGGCACCGCGCTCTCGATCATCGAGCAGTCGCAGCCCGGTGACTGGGACGTGTTCGTGGTGGACGGCGTCGACGTCCCTCGGGTGGCGGAGGCGGGCATCCTGGCGCCGCTTCCGGCCGGCGAGCTCCCCACCGCGGACCTCTTCCCCGAGCTGGTGATGGCGGAGAACCATACCAGGGACGGCAAGACCTACGCCGTCTCGGAGAAGTTCGGGTACAACACGATTTCCTACAACAGGACCAGGGTCGATCCGGCCGACATGAACGACATGTCGATCATCTGGAGCGACAAGTACGCGGGCCGCATCGCCGTCTACGACTACTACCTTCCCGTCATGGGCATGGTGGCCATCGGACTCGGCAGGCGCACGACGGATCTGACGGAAGCGGACCTGCCCGCCATCCGGGAGAAGCTGTTCGCCATGAAGGCGTCGGCCAGGCAGATCGGCGAGGTGGTGTCGAGCCAGACGGCCATCGCCACCGGCGAGGTGGACGTGCTGGTAGGGGGCGGCGAATGGGTGACGGCCGGCCTGAGCGCGGAGATCCCGGATCTCGACTGGGTGCTGCCCGAGCAGGGCGGCGTGCGCTGGTCCCAGTCCATCGGCGTATTCGCGTCATCGACCAAACCGGACCTCGCGTTCGAATTCGTCAAGTACATCCTGAGCCCCGAGGGCCAGGCGCGGCTCGCCACTTCGTCGTGCTACTGGGCGATGCCCGCCAACCGCGAGGCGGCGGCGCATCTGACCGAGCAGCAGAAACGGGCGTTGCGCTGGGACGACCAGCCGGGCTATCTCGCCCGATCCCAGCTTTACCCCGCGCCGAGCGCCGAGCTCGATGCCAGGACGCAGGACGTCTGGACCGAGTTCCTGCAGCATTGATCTCTTCACCCGTGAAATCCTGAACCACGTGGCGAAGATCGATTCGCCAATCGGCTTTTGATTTCGGCGACTCCGACAGCTTCTCCGCGCTGCTGGAAATTCTCGACCCGCAACGCTGTTGCCGCGGCGTGAAGGTCCTCAAGGGACAGCTCGACGACGTCATGGAAGAGAGCAATGGTTGACGGGGATCGAAATGAACGGCACAGATGACGAATACATGAAGATCGTGCTCGATGCGATTCGTGTCTGTGCACGCTACAAGCCGAAATTCGGCCAAGGGGTCAAGGGCGAAGGCTTGACACTGGAACAGTTCCGAAATCTGTATCGGGAAGATGCGTTCTATAGCTGGTTCGGGCTGAATAATCCCATGCTGTACGCGGCACACAAGGCAGCCGGGGGGATGACGAGTGTGTACCGGCAAATCGGAATCGGATGCGAAAAATTATTTCGCAGGGTAGTGAAGGATTCACTCGAATTGTCAGAAGAAGACGTGACTTGGTCGTACCGGGTCACGTTGCCGAGTGGACGGAAGCGGACATTGTATCTGGATGGCCGGGTTCCACTTGAGAAGATCGGCAGCAGAGACAAACGGGATCGTTTTCATGGTTGGATGAACGATTCCGCAAAGATGCTGGAGGTCGATCATAAGGTATTCGAAAACTTGACGGGCACGGTCTTCGAAGTACGCCAGGGTTACAAGAGCAAAGGTTCGAAGCGTCAAAATGCTGATATCGCCAACGCTGCCACCGCTTACACGAAAGGATACTTTCCTTGTGCCGTTATTTTGTCTGGACAAATCGACAACGATGTTTTATTTCGTTATCGTACCGAGAAGTGGTCGGTCGTAACCGGAGTTGTCGGTGCGGCGAACCCTGTGATATCGACCTATGACTTCATGAAGGATGTGATTGGATACGACTTGGCGGCATTCTTCGAGCGGAACAGCTCCACGCTCCAAAGAGAGATTGATGCCATCCTGAAGGCACTCTTGGCCCCGGAAACAAAATGAGTACGGTTGCCAGAGAACAACTCCGCCAAAGAGCGGATTATACCCACAAGTTCAACGCCAACACGGGACGACACGGCTGGCTGCGGCTGACGCCGGCGTACTCGGTCAAGATTGTTGAAGAGATCATCAGCCGGTACGAGGATCCAATGCGGGTACTGGATCCGTTTTGCGGAACGGCGACCACTGCACTGAGCGCGGCGTATCATGGACATGGCTGTGTGACGACGGAAATCAATCCGTTTCTGGTCTGGCTCGGCCAAGCCAAGACGGCGCAGTATTCCGATGCCTTGATTGCTTCAACACGCAGAGCATGTGTGAGGGTAGTCGAATCCGTGAAATGCAAAGCAGTTGAGCCGATGAAAGCGCCGCCTATTCATAATATTGAAAGATGGTGGCCCGAAGAAACGCTGGAATTTCTGTGTGCGCTGCGATCCGGGATCGAGGTGGAGAGCAAGGAAGGTTCGCCGGAAAGAGCACTTCTGCTGATCGCGTTCTGCAGGACGCTGATTGAACTTTCGAATGCCGCATTCAATCACCAGTCCATGTCTTTCAAGGACAATGGGCAATTGCATTTCCCGCTCGATATGGACATGGGATACGTGTTCAGTGAGGACGTGCGTTTTGTATTGGATGGCGCCGGGGAGAATCCGGAAGGTTCGGGTCAAGTGATTTATGGAGACTCCAGGAACCTCTCCGAAACGGTAGATGGCGTTTTCGATCTTGTCATTACCTCTCCGCCGTACGCAAACCGGATGTCGTATATCCGAGAACTTCGTCCGTACATGTACTGGCTCGGATTTCTGGATAATGGACGAGATGCTGGTGAACTGGATTGGATTGCAATAGGTGGAACATGGGGTGTAGCAACGAGCAAACTTACCGATTGGGAGCGTCCGACGAAATCATTTGAACACCCACTCCTGGATCGGACATTGAAAGGAATACGGCATCACGACAACAAGAATGGAAGGATACTGGCGAACTACGTTGCGAAGTATTTCGACGATATGTGGAAACATTTCAATTCTCTGATTTCCGTGCTGAACGACAACAGTGAGATACATTACATCATAGGGAATTCTACTTTTTACGGTGTCTTGTTGTCAGTAGAGAAACTTTACGTAGTGATGCTCGAACGCTTGGGGTTCGAGGATATCGACTGCCGTGCAATACGCAAGCGAAATTCAAAGAAAGAATTGTTTGAGTTTGATGTCTCTGCGCGGTGGACCGGAGGAAGATGGCGATAGTAGCCGTGATGTCCGATTCCGTTGCGAATTTGATGGATCGTGGCGTTGATTTCTTGGGGCACAGGCATCCGCGGTCCGGATTTCGTGTGCACCGCGACCGGTTCCGGCGATTTCACAGGCGACTGGCCCTGAAATCTAAGGATCTATCGCCCTTGTCACTCGACAAGAGACCTGGAGAGCGACGGTAACCAAGCGGCGCAGGAACCCGAATCGGTGCCTGACTGGAATTCGTACTGTCTGTCCGGGTCCAGGAACAGCCCTCCCCACCAGACCTGCCGTTCGAGGAGGAACCGGTCGAACGGTGTTGGTGACGGCGTCATACCGACACCCGCGAACGCGCGGACCAGCACGGCGAATCCCGGTCGCGCCGTCCGTCCCCGCCCGTTCCGGCAGCGCGGGATCCGTGGAGTGCGTGTTCCGGGGATCGGTAGTCGGCTTGTTCATGGACGTGCCCTCCTTCACCTGCCCGATACGGAGGAGGAGAAGGGATGCCGCTTCTGCCGTGCAGCCATGCAGCCGATTTCGGCCGCGCCCGACCCGATCGCCGCCCACCGCGATTCGTGCTTCGCTTGGCGCCCGAACACCTATGGCGCACCGGCTCTTTCCCGGAGTTCCGGGGAATGTCCTGTCGATGGATTCCCCTCGCTCCTTCCTCCCAAAGGCTCGACAAGTGTAGTCTCCTGGATTCCCGGGGCGGTTTACACGCAGACAACCTTGGGTATGGTAGACCGCTCACCGGGGGCCGAGGGCGCCGTTTGGTGGAGAAAACGGAGGGGGCGATGAAGACACACGAGAGCGAGCATCGGCGCGTCACCCTGGTCGCACAAGCCATGCAAGCACCAGGGGAACCACGGTGCGACGAAGAAACCTTCGCCAGAAGACTGGAACAATGGGAAGACCGACGACGCACACCGGCTGGCGGCACGTCGATGTTCGAACGGATCGCACTGGAGGAAGCGCTGGCGCGGGCACGCGCAACACGTGAAGAAGCAGAGCCGTGAGCACGGAAATCGCCTTCGACAGCAACCGGGTCGGGCATCGCACGCAACGGGTGTTTCATGCCACGTGGTGCGAGATGAATGGGGAGCGGCTGCTGAACCTGGTCTTCAGGGGGCGGGACATGGAAACGCGTATCGAGAGGACGCGGACACGGCTGCCGGAGAAGACAAGGGCAGCGGAGACAAGGGAACGGCGCTACCGGGTGGCAGCGGCCATTGGCCGGTAACGAGGACGGGCAGCGTGGAGAAAGTGTCGCCGAGCGTAGCCGCGCCGTTTGGCCGGGGGAAGTTACTGAACACGGTCCGCCAAGGGCGCAGCATCGTGCGGCAGGCTCCATTGCGGAACCCGCACGGCGGCACATCCGGGCAAGGAGAAACAATCGCATGATTCGCACTTTCACACTGAAAAGCTATCGTGGATTTGACGAGTACGAGCTGGCCGATCTGACCCGCGTCAATCTGCTCGTTGGCAGGAACAATTCCGGCAAGACATCGATCCTCGAAGCTGTTCATTTCCTGGCGGCGAGAGGGGATCCGGCCGTGCTTACGCATTCGGCGAATCGGCGGGGCGAGCTGAACGCCGTCGAGGCAGGATCCGGACGTCAATGGGGGGGACCTGAAATCTCCCACTTCTTTTTCGGCCATCGTATCAAGCCAGGCACGGATTTCCATCTTTCTTCCGATGACAAACACGTACAGATAGAGGTCGTGATCCACACCGCGGGCATCGAAGACGAGTTTCGACTTCTTGATGACGATGCCGATCAGCCTTCTCTTCTTCTCCGAATAAGGGGGAGTAACATTAGAAATTCTCCCATGATACCCATCGCTGAAAACGGCGCGCTTTTCAATTTACGACATCTGCGAGCTCGAAACCCGTGGTCTGAAACTGCTCCGGAACCACCTCCCGTCCAGTTCGTCACCCCGGATTCACTGGACTTCGACCCCATGCGGGCCATGTGGGACAACGTCCTCATCGAGGGACGTGAGTCCGAGGTCATCAATGCCATGAAGGTGCTCGAAGACGACATCGAGTCCATCCATTTTCTGACGAGTGAGCTGTCACGAGTACGGTCAGGCCGCTCCGGTGTGTTGCTGGGATTTCGCGGGGGAGGCCGCCGGATACCGCTCAGCAGCCATGGAGACGGCATGCGCCGGCTGCTCGCGCTTTCGCTTTCTCTTATACGAACCGAGCAGGGGATACTGCTTGTCGACGAGATCGACACCGGGCTGCACTGGACGGTCATGGAAGAGATGTGGCGTCTGGTGGTCGAGACGGCGCGGCGGTCTTCGGTCCAGGTGTTCGCCACGACGCATAGCTACGACTGTATTCGGGGACTCGCGTCCCTCGTCGAATCCCGTCCGGATCTTGCCGGGGACGTCTCCATTCAGAAGATTGAACGATCCCTGAAGGAAGCCGTGCGCTTCGATGCGGCGGACGTACTGGCAGCGGTTGAACAGAACGTCGAGCTCCGGTAATGGCGACGCGATCGCAGCTTCGGGTCGAGGGCAATGACGACAGTCACGCGCTCCGGCATCTCCTCATCAGGCACGGTGTCGATTACGATCAGAAGCCGTGGCCGACATGGTTTCCGTGCATCGCAGAAACGGGCGGCAAGGACAAGCTGTTGGAGACATTGGCGCTCAACGTGCGGGCAAGCAGCGGCAGGGCGGTCGGCTTCGTGCTGGATGCCAATTCCTCGCTCCGAAGCCGATGGGAGGCGGTGGCAGCGCAACTCGGCAAGCTCGATCTGGAAGTACCGAAGGAGATTCCATGCGAAGGATTCGTGGGCGAATCCCGGAAGTTCCAGGCTCGGGTGGGCGTATGGCTCATGCCGGACAATCGGCAGGAAGGCACCCTGGAGCATTTCCTCGAAGCCCTCGTTCAAGAAAATGATCCGTTGCTCGACTACGCCAAGGAATCGACGGAGAACGCGCGGGCACATGGCGCAAGATATCCAGAGACCGCCGAGAAAACCATGAAGGCCGTGCTGCACACGTGGCTTGCATGGCAGGAGGAGCCGGGCTTGCCGTACGGTACGGCTATCCGGGCGCGGTATTTTCGCCACGACAGCCCGA
The DNA here is from genome assembly GCA_958295465.1 of uncultured Gammaproteobacteria bacterium. Lineage (GTDB taxonomy): Bacteria > Pseudomonadota > Gammaproteobacteria > HK1 > HK1 > HK1. The sequence goes on along the minus strand of OY282353.1, from coordinate 1,629,754 downwards.
TCGCCGAGTGCTTCGTCAGGTGGTTTCGCCGGGTGTTCGAGGCTGTTCCTATACACCCATGACCAATCTCTCTGCAAACCCCCACCTGCCAGCGTCTCCGTGCGCCGCTACCTCTGCGATGCCTTGCGGATCGACCTCGTCGGCCCGCGGCCCGGGGATGCGGCGTTGCAGCACGAACGCCTGCCGCGGGCGCCGTCGCGCTGGTACCTGACGGGCTTTCTGACTCCCGGCGACGCCCCGAAGAGCAACCGGCGCAGGACAGCGAGGAGGCGCTCGATGAGCTGGCCGAGCCGCTGCATGGCAGCGACGATGCGGGCACGCCGCATCGGGGCAGCCACGGCAAGCTTCCGCATGATCCCCGAGCTCGCCGCGGCCTTCGCGTCAGAAGTGCACGTGCGCCCCGCAGGCGGTGGACGCCCTTGGTGTCCGAGGGATCCATGACCACGCATGAGCGCGCGGCGCATGAGCGCCGGACGGCATGGCGGCTGGTGCTCCCGGCGATGCTGTGGACGCTCGCCTTCTTCGTGGTGCCGTTCGCCTGCATGGTGGCGATGAGCCTGTGGCAGCGCACCGGCGCCGGGCTCGTCCGCACCTGGGACCTGCAAAACTACGCATCGTTCTTCGCCCGGCCGCACTTCGTCGAGGGGCTGGTCAATTCACTGGAGATCACCGTCGCGGTTACGGTGATCTCCGCCCTGCTCGCGTACCCCCTGGCCTGGTTCATCGCCGAGCGCGTCCCCGAGCGCTGGCAACGCGCCGCCCTGCTGCTCGCCATCCTGCCGTTCTGGACCTCCTACGTGGTGCGCTCCTATGCCTGGACGCTGGTGCTGGCGGGCAACGGCATCGTCAACCAGGCGCTCGTGGGCTCGGGCCTCATCGACCGGCCGCTCGACATCGCCTCGACCCGGACCGCTACGGTGATCGGGTTCGTGCACTTCTTCGTCATGCTGCTCACCCTCACCATCTACGCGAACCTGAAGCAGCTCTCCCCCAACTACGCCCGGGCCGCCGCGGACCTCGGGGCGAGCCGGGTGCAGACCTTCATCCACGTGATCGGGCCGCTCACCGTGCCGGGGGTCGTGGTCGGCGCCTTCATCACCTTCGTGCTGTGCATCGGGGACTACGTCACGCCGCAGATCCTGGGCGGCAACAACGAGCTCGTCCTGCCGCAGATCATCATGCAGCAGATCGGCCGCCGCGCGGATTTTCCGGCCGCCTCGGCGCTGGCCATCATCCTGATGCTGGTGGTCACCGCCGTGTACGCCGCGTGCGCGCGCTGGCTGCGCCTGGAGCGCGCATGAGGATCGGGCCGGCCGGCGTGTCGTGGCTCGGGGGGCTGTACGCGGCGCTGCTCTACGGCTTCATCTTCCTCCCCGTGGCGGTGCTGGTGCTGTTTTCCTTCCAGGGCGGGCGCTTCCCCATCCCTCCGTTCAACGGCCCTTCCCTGAAGTGGTACGAAGCGGTGCTCGCCGACGATCGGCTGGTGCAGGCGCTGGTGAACTCGCTCGCGGTCGCCTTCCTGTCCTCCGTCGTCGCCTGCGTGCTCGGATTTCTCGCCGCCTACGGATTCGCCCGTTACCGGTTGCCGGGAAGCGCCCTGCAGCGTGCGCTGATCACGGCGCCGCTGGCCGTGAGCTACCTCATCATCGGGATGGGCCTGCTGATCACGTTCAACATGATGGGGGTCCCCCGCTCGCTGCTGACGGTGGGCATCGGCCATGCGGTGATCAATACGCCGCTCTGCTTCGCGATCATCTACAGCCAGATGGGCGCCCATCAGGTCAACGTCGAGCGCGCCGCGCGCGACCTCGGTGCAAGCGACCGGCAGGTGATGTGGCTGATCACCGCCCCGATGCTCGCGCCCGCGATCCTCGCGAGCTACTTCCTCTCGGTGACGTTCTCCTGGGACGAGTTCATCATCGCCTTCCTGCTGTCGCGTTTTGACGTCACCTTGCCGGTGGAGATCTGGAGCCTGCTGCGATCCGGCCTCGACCCCAGGACCAACGCCGTGGGCTCCATCGTCTTCCTGATCTCCATCCTGGTGGTGGTGGTGCTGGAGGCGACGGTGTTCCGCAGGCCAAGGCCGGATGACCGCGGACGCCGGGCCTGACGCGGTGACCGTGACCCGCCGCTACGGCGTTCCTGCCGGCCGCCGTCGTGCCGGAGACGACGGTGTTCCGCGGACCGGGATCCGGATGACGGTGCATGTCGAGCTCGATGCGTTGACCGCGATGTATCGTTCCGGCGCCCCTGCCGCCCGGCCGGTGGCCGTCGTGCCGGAGGTGACGGTGCTCCGGGGGCCAGGGTCCGGGGATGACGGTGCATGTCCAGTTCGATGCGTTGACCGCGATTCATGGTTCCGGCGCCCCTGCCGCCCGGCCGGCGGTCATCGTGCCGGAGGTGACGGTGCTCCGGGGGCCGGGGTCCGGATGACCGCGGACGTCGAGCCATCGCGGCGATCCATGAGCGGGACGAGGACGACGACCCGCGGGCGAGGATCGGGATGACGGCGGACGTCGAACTTCACGCGGTGACCCATCGCTTCGGGACCTTCACCGCCCTCGCGGACGTCGATCTGCATATCGAAGCCGGCCGTCTTGCGGTGCTGCTCGGCCCGTCGGGCTGCGGCAAGACGACCCTGCTGTCGATCGTCGGCGGCTTTCTCACCCCGACCCGAGGCACCGTCTCCATCGGCGGCGTGGACGTGACCGCGCTGCCGCCCGCCCGGCGTCCGACCACCACGATGTTCCAGGACTACGCGCTGTTTCCGCACATGACCCTCGGCGCCAACGTGGGCTTCGGGCTCAGGATGCGCGGCATGAGGCGCCGCGAGCGCGATCGTGCGGCCGGCGGGATGCTGGCCCTGGTGGGCCTGGAGGATGCGTTCGAGAAGAAGCCGCACGAGCTGTCCGGCGGGCAGCGCCAGCGCGTCGCCCTGGCCCGGGCGCTGGCCGTGGAGCCGGACGTGCTGCTGCTCGACGAGCCGCTGGGCGCACTCGATCTCAAGCTCCGCCGGCAGATGCAGGACGAGCTGAAGGCCATCCAGCGGCGCGTGGGCACCACGTTCGTGCACGTCACCCACGATCAGGACGAGGCCATGGCCATCGCCGACGACGTCATCGTCATGAACGAGGGCCGCATCCGCGACGCGGGTGCGCCGGAGTCGATCTACCTCAGGCCGCGGAGCGAGTTCTCCGCCGCCTTCATGGGCGAGGCGAACCTCGTGGCCGGCACGGTGCGCGGCATCGACCGGCGATCGGTCTCGCTCGACACCGGACTCGGCAGCCTGGAGCTGCCCGCGGGGGCGGTGGTCCACGAGGGCATCCGGCCGGGCGACCGGGTGACGCTGTGCTTCCGGCCCGAGCACGTCGATCCCGCGCCGGAGTGCGGACCCGTCGTTGATCTCGGGCCGGCCGTGGTCGAGGATGCCGCATTCTTCGGCACCCACCACCGGGTGCGCCTGATCCCGGCGCAAGCGCCCGGCGTTCGTTTCATCGCCCACCTGCCGCAAACCCGCACCGTGTCTCCGGGCGACCGGATACGGATGCGGCTGGACGCTTCCCTGGCGGTGGTGCTGGCAAGAGAGGAGGCTTGATCGGATGGAAAGAGTTGCTGCCGGGGACTGGTATCGAACCGAGCGGGCCGGCGACGGGGTGACCCACATCTGCGAGCCGTTCATCCGGGAGTTCTACCGCTGCAACATGTGGCACGTCGGCGGGCGCGACCGGGATCTGCTGATCGACAGCGGCATGGGCGTGGTCAGCCTGCGCGCCCACGTTCCGCTGGTGACCGGGAAGCGATGCCTCGCCATCGCCAGCCACACCCACTTCGACCACATCGGCTGCCACCACGAGTTCCCCGACCGGCTGGTGCACGGCGCGGAAGCGGCGCTGCTCGCCGGTCCGACCCGCGCCAATACCCTGGCCGAGTCCTTCGTCAGTGACGAGATGTTCACCCGGCTGCCGCCCGAGCCCTACCGCTCCGCCGCCTACGCGGTGAGAGCCGCGCCCGCCACGCGCATCGTGGCCGACGGCGACGTCATCGACCTCGGCGACCGGCACTTCGAGGTCCTCCATACCCCGGGGCATTCACCCGGCGGGATCGTCCTCTGGGAAGCGGCCACGGGGGTCCTGTTCTCGGGCGACGTGGTGTACGACGGCCCCCTGATCGAGGACGCCTACCACTCCGACCCCGGCGATTACTACGCCAGCATGAAGCGGCTCCACGACGTCCCGGTCCGGATCGTGCATGGAGGCCATTTCCCGAGCTACGGCGGGGAGCGCCACCGGCGGATCATCCGCCGGTGGCTGGACGGGAAGGAGCGCACGTAGCCGCCGGGGCCACGCCGCATCGCCCCGCCGAACGCGCCGCATGGAAGCGGCCTACTTCCGAATGCCCTCGATGCCGAGCTCCAGCTCCATCGTCTCGCTGGCCGGGCCGAGGTTGTAGCTGATCCCGAAGTCTCCGCGGGTCAGGGTGACGGTGCCGATGAAGCCGGCCCGGTAACCGCCCCAGGGGTCCTTGCCCTCCCCGATCTTGCGAAGCTCGAGCGAGATCGGCTTCGTCACCCCGTGCAGGGTGAGCATCCCGTCGAGGGTCCCGCTCTCCGCGTCGCCGGTGTACTTCGTGCTCTCGAAGCCCGCGTCCGGATACTTCTCCACGTCGAGGAAGTCCGGGTTGCGCAGGTGCTTGTCGCGCTCGGCGTGGTTGGTATCGACGCTCGCGGGGTCGATCGACACCGAGATCCTGTTCGCCGAGGGGTCGGCCGGGTCATGGCTGAACCCGCCCGAGAACCGGTTGAACCGGCCGTAGAGCCAGCTATAGCCGAGATGCTTGATCCTGAACTCGATGAACGAATGGGCGGGGTCGATCTCGTAGTCGGCGGCGGGTGCGGTCGCCCCCATGCCTCCCAGGGAGAGCCCCAGAACGAGGCCGAGCCCGAGACGGCGTGTCTTCTTCATGATGTCCATGGTGTTTCCTCTCCTGTATCGGATGATGGCCGCCGGCGCCGGCCGAAGCCGCTACGGCCAGAGCGTCCCGGCGGTGCCTCGCATTCTGACCCGATGCCGTGCACGTGGTTCAGGGCAGTGTCCATACCCGCCGCCCGGGACCGATCTCCTCGTCAACGGAGAATCGGCGTCACGCACGCGCTGTCGCACGAGCACACCGATGCGGTGCACGTTGGCGGCCAGTATCGACAATGCAACGGTGTGTGCAAACCCATCGGCACCGTGGGAGCGAATGAGAAGACGCCGGTCGACCTGGTCGATGTGCCGCCGAGCATCAGAGACTGGATCATGCCCGATTGCGTCACATCTGCCTGCTCCAGCTCCTTGAGACTCTCTTCGGCTCGGCCGACCAAGTGACGGCAACGTTCGATATACGCTTCGACCCGGTCCGGCCGGCTCTTCGCGCGACGTGTCGAGCGCACCTTGTTGAAACACCTCTTCACCTCTTTGGTGAGATGCCGCCACCGGCGCCAGCCCACGATTTCGGACTTCTTCGCCGCATGGCCCAACTCCCGGAGCAAACACCGCATCGCGTCCCACCGCAGGTTGACATCGGTCGGGTCGTGCACATCGGTCTCGACCACAAACGAATCACAGCGCCCGCGCAACGGCTCGCCAGGCTTTTTTCTTGCGACCGCGTGGCCGCTCTCCACAACCAACCGCCCAATCTCTGACAGAAGCTCAGGGGTCAACAGATGCACATTGTCGATGATCGTCTGCAACTCGTAGGTATCGCCTTGCGAGAACGCACCGTGGCCCAGGAACTCACGGACCGTTCGATGTTGGTTCACAAGCTCATGGAGACGGTCGAAGTCACAGCCAAGACCCTGTTTGAGGACACCCATCACCAGGATCCGCCACAACTCCATCCCCGGACGACCCACGTTGCGATTGGCGCCCGGCAGAATGTGTTCCTCCAACAGAGAGAAGAGCTTGTCGCGGGTCTGCTTGTGCGAATACAGATGCTGGAGACCCAGGAGAACCGCTGGGATGTCATCGCGTGATTTGTGGTCCAGCTCGATATCCTCGATCCGTGCTTCACCGAGTGCGAGCTGCGATTTCCGTGTCTGTCTCATTGATGTCCGTCGTGCGAAGATTGCCGACAATGGGCGGATTGGGGAGGAAATTCCTGCATGAACTACCTGACATGGAAAATCTTCGCAATCTCGAATCACCATTTATTCTTTGGATTCAAATAGATATCTATTTTCTGGCAAACACTGGATAGTGTGACGGCGCCGCGCCGGGCGCGGCTCACCGCTGGCATCTCCGGCAGAACCAGGTCGAGCGCTGCCCGATGACCTCCCGGGCGATCGGAGCGGCGCAGCTCGGGCAGGGCTCGCCTTCTCGCCCGTACGTGCCGAGCCGGGCGACGAACTCCCCCGCCGCGCCGTCGGTGCGCACGTAGTCGCGCAAGGTCGTGCCGCCAGCGTCGATCGCCGCGCCCAGCACCTGCCGGACCGCGCATACCAGTCGATCGACGCGCCGGCGTGCGATCCGTCCCCCGGCCCGGCGAGGATCGATGCCCGCGACGAACAGCGCCTCGTTCGCGTAGATGTTGCCGACGCCCGCCAAGATCCGCGAATCCATCAGGAGGTTCTTGACGGGCGCGGTGCGCCCGCGAAGCCGCCGGTGCAGCCAGGCCCCGGTGAACGCCGGTCCGAGCGGCTCGGGGCCGAGATGGGCGAGCAGCCAATGCCGCGTGGGATCGGCGCCGGCCCACAACCAGCAGCCGAAGCGGCGCGGGTCGTGGTAGCGCACGCACCGGCCGTCGTCGAGGACGAGGTCGATGTGATCGTGGGGTTGCGGTGCAGTTTGCGCATCGAGGAGCCGCAGGCTTCCCGACATCCCCAGGTGGACGAGCAGGGTTCCGTTTCCGACCCCGATCAGGAGATATTTCGCGCGGCGCCGGACCTCGCGCACTTCCTGGCCGGCGAGCCTGCGCGCCAGCCCCGCGGGCACCGGCCAGCGCAGGCGCCGGTCGCGCACGGTCACCGCGGCGATGGTGCGGCCGGCGGCGGCGCGCGCCAGATCCCGGCGCGTCGATTCCACTTCGGGCAGTTCGGGCATGGCCGCCGGGCGGTCTCAGAGGCGCGGCGGTACGCCGCACCATCGCCCGAGAGGATGGAGCACGGCGCCACGCGCCGGACCCCGTCGTACCGACTTCATCTCGGGCAATTCAGGCATGGCCGCCGGGCGGTCACGGATGCGCGACGGTGCGCCACGCCGCCGCCCGAGAGGATGGAGCACGGCGCCACGCGCCGGACCCCGGCACACCGGCTCCACTTCGGACAGTTGGGACATGTCGCCAGCCGGTCTCAGAGGCGTTGCGGTACGCCGCCGCGCCGCCGCGCGAGGCGGTGGAGCACGGCGACGAACGCGAGCCCCGCCGCCATCAGGGCGAACGCGCCCAGCGTGGTCTCGTCGGCCGCGTCCGGCCACACCGGCTCGCTCTCCATCAGGCGGCGCTTGCCGCGCACGATCTCGAAGCGGCGCTCCTGGAACGGCCATACCATCCACAGCGAGCCGATCAGCACCCCGCAGATCGCGAGCAGCGTCACGCGCTGCCATTTGCGAAGCAGCCAGGCGAGCAGGCGGCTGAACGCCATCAGCCCGAGCGCCACGCCGATGCCGAAGGGGATGATGACGCCCGGATCGAGCCGGCCGATGCCGTCGAACACGTAGGCGTACTTGCGCAGGATCAGCAGGATGAACGAGCCGGAGATTCCGGGCAGGAGCATGGCCGAGATCGCCAGCGCCCCGCTCAATGCGACGAACCAGGGTGCATCCGGCGTCGATACCGGCACGAGGTTGACGATCCCGAAACCCGCCGCGGCCCCGGCCAGGATCGCGGCCCATTCCACCGGCCGGATCCCCTCCAGGGATCGGAGCAGCACCGCGATCGAGCCGGCGATCAGCCCGAAGAACAGGCCGTAGACCAGAGCCGGATGCGTCTCGATCAGCCGCGGGAGCGGGACGACGCGCGTGAAGAACATCAGGGCCGCGAAGATCCCGATGGCGAGCGGGACGATGAGCGCGAGATCCACGTGCCCGGCCGCATCCCGGAACCGGCGCGCGAGCAGGAGGCGCACCAGCGCGGCGTCGAACGCGCGGATCGCCTCGATCAGCCGCCGGTAGATCCCGAGGATGAACGCCATCGTCCCGCCGCTCACCCCGGGCGCCACGTCCGCGGCGCCCATGCAGAACCCCTTGGCGAAGATGAGCGCCGCGTCTTTCAAGACGTGTCCGAGGATAAGGTGGTGCCCGGAGCCCGAACCGTCCCCGGCGAGGACGCGGCCGGCCTCGCCGCGGGTCCGGGTGCGCGGTGGTATCCGGGATCGAGCGCGCGCACGGCGTCTTTCAAGACGTGCCCGAGGATGAGGTGGTGCCCGGAGCCCGTACCGTCCCCGGCGAGGACGCGGCCGGCTTCGTCGCGGATCCGGGCGCGCGGTGGTACTCGGGACTGAGCGCGTGCACGGCGTCGATGCAGGCGCCGACGTGCTCCGGATCGACGTCCGGCGTGATCCCGTGCCCGAGGTTGAAGACGTGCCCGGAGCCCGGACCGTATTCGGCGAGGATGCGGCCCACCTCGCCGCGGATCCGGGCCGGCGATGCGAGCAGCGTCGCCGGGTCCAGGTTCCCCTGAAGCGCGACCCGCGCTCCCACCCGCGCGCGTGCGCTTTCCAGATCGACCGTCCAGTCGAGCCCGACCGCGTCGCAGCCGCTTTGCGCCATCGACTCGATCCACCCCCCGCCGCCCTTGGTGAACAGCACCACCGGGACGGCCCGGGATTCGTGCTCGCGGGGCAGGCGCCTCACGATCCGGCGCATGTATTCGAGAGAGAATTCGTGGTAGGCGGGCGTGGTGAGGATGCCGCCCCAGGTGTCGAAGATCATGAGCGCCTGCGCGCCGGCGCGCACCTGCGCCACCAGATAGCCGGTGGTCGCGGCGGCGAGCAGCGCAAGGAGGCGGTGGAGCTCGCGAGGGTGTTCGATGAGCATCGTCTTCGCGCGCACGAAGTCGCGCGAGCTCCGGCCTTCGATCATGTAGGTCGCGAGCGTCCACGGGCTCCCCGCGAAGCCGATGAGCGGCACGCGTCCGTGGAGCTCGCGCCGCACCGCCCTGACCGCATCCATCACGAAGCCGAGATCGTCCTCGGGGTCCGGAACGCCGAGCCGGCCGATGTCGGCCGCCGTGCGTACCGGCTCGCGGAACCGGGGACCTTCGCCCTCGACGAATTCGAGCCCCAGCCCCATCGCCCAGGGGATGGTCAGGATGTCGGAGAAGAGGATCGCCGCATCCAGCGCGAACCGGCGCAACGGCTGCAAGGTGACCTCGCAGGCCAGCTCCGGGGTGCTGCACAGCGCGAGGAAGCTGCCGGCGCGCTCACGCACCGCCCGGTACTCCGGGAGGTAGCGCCCGGCCTGGCGCATGAACCACACCGGGGTTCGGTCGACGGGCTCTTTCGCGAGCGCCCGCAGCAAACGGTCGTTCACCGGTGGCGTCTCTCTCCTTGAGCCGGGCGTGGCCGATGAGGAAGGGGTGTATGAGCCGTTGCATCCGGCCTGGCCGGCGGAGCGGCAGGCGGTTACTTCATGTCGATGTAGCGTACCGGAACCAGGCGATGGCCGAGCATGTCCACCGCCGCCTGGGCCTGTGCGAGGATGACGTCTCCCAGAAGCGGCTCTTCGTCCCCGCCGTTCGTTTCCACGAAGACCACTTCATTGGACACCGGACGAAACCCCTGGATCCGTATTTCCACCGGCCAGCAGGCTTCGCCTTGCACGACGTCCCCGTTGGCAAGCTGGAGTTCGACCGCTTCGGAACGCTGGAAATCGCCGAGTCTTTCCTTCCACGTCATGGGAAGGATCAGCGCTCCGGCGCCGGTATCGACCAACATGCCGCACCGTATGGATCTGCCTTCACCGGACAGGTTGGTGATCCTGGCCTGTACGACGATTCTTCCCACTGGAAGGCCGCCCGCCGGTGTGACGAGGAGCGAGTGTCGGCGGCGGCCCGCCTGCTCGTCAAGCCGCCCGCCGGCCGTTGTAGCGTTCCGTGTCCGGGATGCGACCCTGGTCGAATCGCCGCTCCCGCGCGCGCGGTAGCGCCGCTCGAACGGGCGCGTCGCCCCGCGGCGACGGCCCTCGATGCGCCCGGTCTTGTGGGACTGGGCGATCAGCCGCGTCGTCTGCGCCCTGGTCAATCCCGTGACCTTCGCCACAACGCGACGCACGCCCCCCTTGTGCGCCTTGGTCAACCCGCCGCAGGCCGGCCGCACCAGAGTCCGTCTCACGAAATCGCAGGCCCCGCGCCGCTCGGTGAGGTGAACGTCGACCGGCTCGCTGCCGGCCATGAAGTCGCGCACCTCCTCGATGGTGCGCAGCCGTTCGACGTCGAGTCTCGAGACCATCCTCCGATGATCCCGAAACCCCTTCGTTCAGACTCACCTCTGGTGGGATTCGCGCCACCCCTTCAGGCTCATGTCTCATGGGACAAGCAGCAGTTCCCGCCAACGTCCCGATGCGCGACGTCACGATGCGATATCGAGCGATTTCCGATGGCCGGAGCGCCTGATCATGACGGATCTTCAGACGTTCTCGCGCTTGGCGGGAATTGCTGTGGGACAAGACTGCTACTGGCCCCCCGGCGGCCGGATTGAGTAGACTTCGCGGGTACGCGCATCGGTGCGTTGCGCCGCGCGGCGTGGATCGAGCCCCTCCGGCCTCTTCCGAAGAGGCCGCCCCGCGGCGGGCAGGGAACCCGGGCGTTGGTCCGGGCTGGCCCACCCTCCCCGCGGGACCGCCGGCGCCGGACAGGGACCCCGGGTTCGGACGCCGCCGCAACGAGGCCCGCAACCGCCGTTCAGCGCGGCGCCCCCCAGACACCCCGGAGCAGGACATGGCCAGGATCACGGTCGAAGACTGTATCGAGAAGATCCCGAATCGATTCGAGCTGGTGCTCGTCGCGGCGAAGCGCGCGCGCCAGATCGCCCACGGTTCGCCGTTGCTCATCCACCAGCCGAAGGACAAGGCCACGGTCATCGCGTTGCGCGAGATCGCCGAGGGCCTGGTGGACAAGACCATTCTGGACGAGACGCCGAAAGCCGTTCTCGCCGAAGAGGAGGCGCAGGAGGTCTTTCCTCTCCGCGGCATCTGACGATGCGGCCGCCGTCCCGGCACGGCGCCGGCTCCCCGCCCGGCACGAAGACACGACGCCGAGACCCGCGAATGGTCACCACACGCCCCCGCGGGCTTGCCCGGCACCGCGCCCGGCCGGCGACGCGGGCGCCGGCGTGTTGAAGGGACGCAAGTGTCTCGTATCGGCGATCTCCGCCGCCTTGCCGGCGCCTACCTGGAGCCGGCGGAGGTCGAGAAGATCCATCGCGCCTTCCTGTTCGGGGCCGACGCCCACGGCGAGCAGCGCCGGGCCTCCGGCGAGCCCTACATACACCATCCCGTCCAGGTCGCATGGATCCTCGCCGAGATGCGCCTCGATCACGAGACCATCGTCGCCGCCCTGCTCCATGACGTCATCGAGGACACCCCGACCGCCAAGCCCCATATCGCGACCCGGTTCGGCGACGCGGTCGCCGACCTCGTCGACGGGGTCAGCAAGCTCACCCATCTCTCGTTCGAGAGCCGGGCCGAGGCGCAAGCCGAGAATTTTCGCAAGATGCTGATGGCGATGGCCCGCGATCTGCGGGTCATGCTCATCAAGCTCGCGGACCGGCTGCACAACATGCGCACCCTCGATGCGCTGCCGCTCGTCAAGCGGCGTCGCATCTCGCGCGAAACGATCGAGATCTACGCACCCATCGCCAATCGCCTCGGGCTTCGGAGCATCCGGATCGAGCTGGAGGAGCTCGGCTTCCGCGCCCTCTATCCGCGGCGCCACCGGGTGCTCAAGGCCCAGGTCAGGAAGAAGCGCGGGCACCGCAAGCACGTCGTGCGCAAGATCGAGACCGCGATGAAGCGCCGCCTGCGCCAGGAAGGCGTCAAGGCCCGCATCGAGGGTCGGGAGAAGCACCTCTACAGCCTGTACCGAAAGATGCGCATCAAGCGCGTTTCGTTCAAGGAAGTGCTCGACGTCTACGGGTTCCGGATCGTCGTCGAGCGTTCCGACGACTGCTATCGCGTGCTGGGGATGGTGCACAGCCTCTACAAGCCGGTGCCGGAGCGATTCAAGGACTACATCGCGATCCCGAAGGCGAACGGCTACCAGTCTCTGCACACCACGCTGTTCGGGCCGTTCGGGACCCCCATCGAGGTGCAGGTCCGCACCGAGGAGATGGATCAGGTCGCGGAGTCCGGGGTTGCGGCGCACTGGATGTACAAGATCGGGCAGCCGGGGACGAACACCGCCCAGCTCAGGGTCCGGGAATGGGTGCGCGATCTGCTGGAGATGCAGATCCATGCCGGGGATTCGGTGGAGTTTCTCGAGGGCGTGAAGGTCGATCTCTTCCCGAAGGAGACCTACGTGTTCACCCCGGCCGGGGACATCATGGCGCTGCCGCGAGGTGCGACGCCGATCGATTTCGCTTATGCGGTGCACACCGACGTCGGCAACCACTGCGTCGCGGCCAAGGTGGACGGACGCTACGCGCCGCTGCGCACCCCGCTCACGAACGGCCAGACCATCGAGATCGTCAACATGCCGTGGGGCCGGCCGAATGCGGCGTGGCTCGACTTCGCGGTCTCCGGAAAGGCCCGCACCGCGATCCGCAACCACCTCAAGCACCTGCGCACCGAAGAGGCGGTGGAGCTCGGGGAGATGTTGCTCGGCCGGGCCCTCGCGGTCGAATCGATCGGGCTCGACGACGTGTCGGCCCCGACCCTGGAGACGCTGCTGGCGGAGCTCAAGCTCGACTCGATGGAAGCGCTGTGCGAGGAGATCGGGATCGGCAGGCGGCTCGCGCCGATGATCGCAAGGCGGCTGGCGGGCGGCGGCGAGGAGCCGTCGACGGACAGCGACCCGGCGCCGGGCGCGAGCGCGGGCGCCCCGCTCTACATCCGGGGCTCGGAGGGGATGATCGTCGACTTCGGCAAGTGCTGCCATCCCATTCCCGGCGATTCGGTGATGGGGTTCGTGAGCACGGGCCGCGGGATCGTCATCCACACCACCGGCTGCAAGAACCTCACGGAGTTCTCAGACCGCCCCGAGCGGTGGGTGGACGTGGCCTGGGAGCCCGGCGCCGGCGGCGAGTTCCCGGTGGAGATCCGCGTCGACATGGCCGACCGCAAGGGCGTCCTCGCGACCGTCGCGGCAGCGATCGCGGAGATGGGCGCCAACATCGAGAACGTGAACATCGAGAACCGGGACGGTCTCAATTCCGCCCTGAACTTCGTGATCGGTGTGCACGATCGCGTGCACCTCGCGCGTATCATGCGGCGCATCCGCGGCATCGGCGAGGTCTCCCGCATCGTGCGGACCGGCCAGTGAGGGCCCGGATCGTCGAAGAAACGACATGACCGGGCCGGCGACGGCGATTCCCGGCCGGTCGAGATGACCCGTGGACGTCCTTGGGTCACGCTGTAAACCGAGCTTGCCGATCCGCGCCAAAGCGATGAGCGGTCCGGTGTCCGCAACCAATACGTCGCTCACAGCGCCGATTTCAACTCGTCCTCCGGCTCTTCCGGCGTGTAATCGACCACCGGTACGCCAGCGGTGGCGGGAAAGTCGATGAACTCGCCTGTCCTCGACATGCCGAGCCTCGACACCGGTGCCGGAGGAGCGACAAACGAGGGTGGCGTCACTCGCGCTCCGGACGCCTGACGGCTCCGTCCGATCAGTCCATCGTCACCACGATGTTGCCGACGTGGCTCTTCTTCATGAACTCGCGCTGCGCCTGCGCCAGCTCGGCCAGCGGATACGTCCGCGCGAGCAGCGGGCGAAGCTGCGATCGCTCGATCAGCCTCACGATACGCCGCATCGTGCCCGGCGGCACGATGGTCGCGCCGGTCAATTGCAGGTCCTTGTAGATCAGCAGGCGCAGATCGAATTCGACGAGCGGCCCGGCGATCGCCCCGCATGATGAATAGCGTCCGCCCTGGCGCAGGGCGCGGAGCACCCGCATGAACAGGGCGCCGCCCGCCACGTCGAGCGCAACGTCCACCGGGCCGCCGGCGGCGTGGCGAACGTCCGCCTCCAAGTCCCCGCCGCGGTCGATCACCTCGTCTGCGCCGAGCGATTTCAGAAGCTCCGCCTTGGCGGGAACGCTGACCGCGAGCACGCGCGCACCTCGCAGCCGGCACAACTGCACCGCGGCCGAGCCGACGCCGCCGGAGGCGCCGAGGATGACCACCGTCTCCCCCGGCCGCAGACCGGTACGCGCGACGAGGTTCTCGGCGGTGCCGTAAGCACACGGAAAGGTGGCCAGCTCTGCATCGGACAGGGGGCTGTCGACCGGAATCGCGTTCTCGCCCGGCACGGTCGCGTAGTCGGCGTACCCGCCGTCGCGTTCCGAGCCGAAATAGGGAAAGACACCGTTGTCCGGCCCGCCGCCGGGGGCAGGCAGCCACGGGTCCACCAGCACACGCTCGCCGACACGCGCCGGGTCCACCCCTTCGCCTGCCGCCGCGATGGTGCCGGCCGCGTCGGCGCCCTGGATGCATGGAAAGCGCAACGCATCGCCGCGCCAGCTCGCGGTGGCGGCATCGGCCGAGGCGAAGCCGCCCGCGCCGCTGCTTTCGGTCACACCCTCGGTCACGGTGCCGGAATACCAGGCGGTGCGCGTGTTGACGTCGGTGTTGTTGAGTCCGCACGCCCCGACCCGGATCAGCACCTCGCCTGCGCCCGGCCGCGGCGCCGGCCAGTCCGTGCGGTACTCGAGCTTGTCGAGCCCGCCGTGCCCGGTGAGGACGACCGCCCGCATCGTGCGTTCAGACGGCATCGGCGACGAGGCGCGCAAACTGCTGCAGCACCGGGTCCCAGTAGGGAGACAGTACGCCGCCGTCGAAGCCGTCCGAGGCGCGCCCCGCCTGCATGCGCTCAACGACTCCGACATCCTCCAGGTTCAGGTCGCGCCAGCTCCGAACCACCCGCTCGCGGGCCTCGGCGTAGCGCGCCCCGTCCGCGCCCTCGCCGACGAAATAGAGCGCGATCGTCTCCCTGCACCGGCCGGCCCCCAGCGGAGTGACCACGAACACGGCCACCTGGTCGGGGAAGATCTCGAACGCGAAGTTGGGAAAGAGGACGAACCAGTCCCCGCGCATCCGCCGTGCTTCCGGCAAGTCCGGGAAGTACGGCAGCCCTTCGCCGCGTGCAGGATCGGTCCTGGAGAATCGATAGCCGCAGAACAGCACGTGCCCCTGAAACCCCGGTGGCTCGCGCTCCGCCATACTGACGAAGGTGTTGAGCCACGGATGGCAGGCAAAGACGTGGTACGGCTCGATGAAGTTCTCTATTGCGAGCTTCCAGTTCGCGTTCAGGTCGAATTGAAGGGTTTCGGCAACGCGAAGTTGTGTGAAGTCGTGGTCTGCCAGCCGCTCCCGGATGAAACGGGTGTGCTCGGGAAGATCGTCCGCCTCGCCGCCGAGGTTGACGAAGATCCAGTCGTGCCAGACGTTGCAACGCACCTTGACGAGGTCGGCGCGATGACATTGCGCGCGGTTCACGTCGTGCCGGTCTCCGCCGAAGAAATGAGGCCGCGCCAGCAGCCTCCCGTCGAGGCCGTAGCTCCAGGAGTGGTTCGGACAGACGAAACGGCTCACGCCGGACCGCGCCTCGCTCACGAGCTTGGCGCCGCGATGCCGGCACACGTTGTGAAAGGCCCGGACACGCCCCGCATCGTCCCGGACGAGAACCAGCGGTTGACCGGCGATCTCCACCGGCAGCACGTCTCCGGCCTTCGGAAGCTGGTGGGTGAAACCGGCGAACACCCACGTGTTCCTGAACACCGTGTGCTGTTCCCGCCGATGGAATTCCGCGCTGGTGTACGCCGCGTTGGGCAGGCAGGAGCCCTCGGCCGCAGGAAGAGCCAGACGCCTCTTCAGCCCGGCGTCAAGAACATCGGAGGAAATCCAGTCTGCCACGATGTCGGACATGGGCTCCGATCCGCTGAAATGCAGCTACGCCGTTTCGGAACGGCTGCCTGGCGTTGATCGTTGATGTCGCCCTCACGTCTCTGACCGCCACTGCCATCCACCGCTGTCGCCCGAGCCGGCGGAAGCCGACCCGGGTCCCGGTGAATCCGAATCAGGCATAAACGGCAACAGGGTCGCCGAGAACGTCCATCATCGGCTCGACGCCCAGGCCCGGGCGATGGCTGGCATAGTACCTGCCGTCGCGCATTTCCGGTCCACCGGTCGCCACGTCCGATTCGTTCCAGCCGATCGGGTCCCAGATGCCGAGGAACTGTCCGGGCGGGGTCGAGGCCGCGAGGTGGGCGATCGCGGAAGCGGAGATCGACGATCCCCATACGTCCTGGATGTAGACCGCGACGCCCAGGCTCGTGCACAGATCGCGTAGCTGCCGGGTCCTGCTGATACCGCCGTGGCGCGCGGTCTTGATGTTGACGCAGTCCATGGCCTTGTCGTTCCAGGCGCGTATGAAGGACCCGATCGTGTCGATGCATTCATCGAGGATCATGGGCTGCGGCGCCGCCCGGCGCACCAGCAGGCATTCCTCGTAGGTGTCGCAGGGCTGCTCGATGTAGACGTTGTGGACATGGGCGATGCCCTGGCACACGCGCAACGCGCCGTGCACGGTCCAGCCCCGGTTGGCGTCGGCGACGATGGTCTGCCCGGGCTTGAGAGCGGCGGTGATCTGCCCCAGCCGCTCGATGTCTTCGTCCGGATCATCGCCGACCTTGGCCGAGAAGTGGTTGTAGCCCTGGGCCTGGCGTTCGGCGAGCATCCTCGCCATCTCCTCGGCCGGCGCCGCCGAAAGGCCGATGCGCGCTCGCGGCCCTTCGTTCAGCATGCCGCCGAGCAGCTTGTAGAGCGGCACGTCGGCGGATTTTCCGGCGATGTCCCAGCAGGCCATGTCGATGCCGGTCTTGATGTAGGGGTGTCCCAGAAGCACCTTGTCCATCGCCGCGTTGACTCGCGCGATCTCGCGCGGGTCGAGACCGATCAGCACGGGGGCGATCAGCTCGAGGCCCGCCCGGACCCCGCCGGGAAAGGCCGGCAGGTAGTCGGCGCCCATCGGGCAACTCTCGCCGATCCCGGTGATCCCGGCATCGGTCTCGACGAGCAGCACGGTGTTCTCGACCTCCCGCACCACGCGCCCGCGAGAGACGGCATAGCCGCCGCGCGCGACCTTGATGCTCGCCTGACAGGCGATGATCCCGGTGATCTTCATGGGGTGTTCTCCGTATCGTCGGAAGTTGGTTCCCGGCCCCGTGCCTGTACGGGGAGCCGGTGCGGCCGGGAGATCCCGGGGAATCCCCTGCGTCATTCGATCACCGCCACAGGATCGCCGAGGACCTCCATCCTCGGAGTCAGACCGAGGCCGGGCGCGGTCGAGGCGCTCAGCACCGCGCCATCACGTTCCGGGCAGCCGTCGGCGGTCGAAACCTCCACGTAATCCGTCAAGTCGGTGGTGTTCAGGGTGTACTTCGGATGCGTGCTCTGGGCGAAGTGGGCAAGCGCCGAGGTGACGATCTCGCTGCCCCAGACGTCGTCCGGCACCACCGTCAGGCCGAGGTCCAGGCAGAGCTCGCGCATCCGCCGGGCTTTGGTCAGGCCGCCGACCCGACCGATCTTGATGGCGACGATGTCCATGGCGCCGGCGTGGTAGCCGCGGATCACGTCCTGCGTGGTCTCCATGACCTCGTCGAGCTTCACCGGCAAACTGCAATGGCGGCGGAACGCGATGCACTCCTCCATGGTGCGGCAGGGCTGCTCGATGATCACCGGTAGATGCCTCACCGCGTTGGCGACCCGGATGGCGCCGGTCAGCGACCAGCCGGTGTTGGCGTCGGCGATCGCGGTCTCGCCAGGCTCCAGGATGTCGCAGACCGCCTCGATGCGGGCGATGTCGGCGTCCGGGGCGGTGCCGGCCTTGATCTGGAAGCAGCGGTAGCCTTGGCCCCGGTAGTCGATGCAGCGCTTTGCCCACGTCTCGGCAGTATCCTCGTGCTCGCGAAAGAGGTGGACCGTGCGATAGAGCGGCACCGGCGCATCGTAACGGCCACCGAGCAAGTCGGAGACGGGCCGCCCGGTCGCCTGGCCCATGATGTCGTACAGCGCCATGTCGAAGGGGGTCTTGACGAACAGGTCCTCCTTGAATTTCACGTCCCAGAGCCGGTTCAGCCGATCGACGTGGAAAGGATCCTCGCCGAGGATCAGCCGGGCCACGTGCGGCGCACCGGCCCGCACGCCTTCGGCCCATCCCCGCATGTAGTGGGTTCCGAGCGGGCAGATCTCGCCGACCCCGGAGATGCCCGCGTCGGTGTCGATCTTGACGATGGTGCTGGAGTTCGAGTCGGGGGAGAAGCCCGTGGTCCGGCGGTAGCTCCCACCCTTGCCGGGCAGATCGACGGCGTAGATGTTGATGCGGGTGATCTTCATCCCGGCACCTCTCTCGAAACATTCGGGAACGCTACCAACCGTCTTGATCCGAAGCTATTGTTGGCTCAGGACTACTTGATATGAGATGAAGCTCATGCCACGCCCGGCGACCCACCGGCGGCCAAGGGAGCTGACGCTGCATCAGATGCGCGTGTTTCAAAGACTCGTCGAGGCGGGCAGCTTCTCACGGGCAGCGGCGATGGCCGACGTCACGCAATCGGCGCTCAGCCGCATCGCCGCGCAGATGGAGACTGTTCTTGGAACCCGGCTTTTCGAGCGCTCCGGACGCGGGATCACGCTGACCGAAAGCGGTCACCGGCTGCAGCTTGCAAGCGCCGAGATCCTGCGCCGCTACGACCTCGTGCGGGACGAAATCCGGGATTTGTGCGATGTCCTGCAAGGGGAATGCTGCGTGGCGATGCCGGAAAGTGTCGGGCGGATCCTGTTCCTGCCGTTGATCCGCACCATGAGGGAAAGGCATCCGCACTGCACGATTCGCGTGATGGAGACGTTCAGCTCGACCATTCCCACCATGATCCAGTCGAACCATGCGGACGTCGCCATCGTCACCGACACACACGCGCATGCTGGACTGGAGACGAGTCTGATGGCCGAAGAGGCGTTCTATCTGGTCGGACGTCACGGAGAGAAAATGGTGAATGCGCCCGAGACCGCCCTCCGCGACATCGAAGGTCTACCCCTGCTCCTGCCGGCTTCGAGCGGCGGGATCCGCTGGGTCGTGGATCAGGCATTTGCGGAACGGGGGTTGTCCATGAACGTCCGGCTTGAAATCGATTCGAACGAGGCGCTGCTTGACTTGGCGGGTGCCGGAGACGGCTTCGCAATCCTGCCGTTCAGCGCAGTGCATCGTGAGGTCGCCGCGGGTATGGTCAGCGCCTCCCGGATCATGCGGCCGCCGATCAGACGCCGGCTGTTCGTCGCGCTGCCATCGGGCCGGCCGTCGTCACCGATCGAGCGCGAAGTGGTCCGAACACTGGGTGCGCTCTGTCATGAGCTACGCAAGCAGGCGAAGTGGTCGCCGGCCTGGACGGAAGCCGCGAGTTGAATGCGCGCATGACCGCGCCAGTACAGCACCAATCCAATGATGTCCGGCCCGCCGGAGGGACAAGGCATGAACGATCAAGGCACGATCAGGCAGGCGATTGCCACGCCATCCGCGCCGAGCGCCATCGGCACCTACTCCCAGGCGATCCGCGCCGGCGACACGGTCTACCTCTCCGGCCAGATCCCGCTCGACCCGGAAAAGATGGAGCTCGTCTGCGGAACCCGCGAGCAGATCCGCCAGGTCTTCCGAAACCTGCGCGCCGTCGCCCATGCCGCCGGCGGCGATTTCGGCGACGTCGTGAAGCTCAACATCTACCTGACCGATCTCGCGGACTTCCCGCTCGTCAACGAAGTGATGGCCGAGTACTTCGACGAGCCCTATCCCGCGCGGGCCGCGGTGGGGGTGGCTTCGCTGCCCAAGGGCGCGGCGGTGGAGGTCGAGGGCGTCCTCGTCAAGCCTGCCTGAACCGGACGTGCCTGATGTGGCCGGCAGCCTCGATGTCCAATCGATCCGGGATTGTCTGAACGCGGCGATGTGCGGTCACGTTCCGTCACCGGTCGAGGACGGGTGAGACATGCGAGCCGGAGCCGCCAGCCTGACCCGGCCCGAGCCGGCGCCGCCCCTGGAAGCGACGCCGGTCACGGAACTGCACGGGGTCGGACCGGGAACCGCCGCGAAGCTTGCGGCGCTCGGGATCGAGACGGTGCTCGACCTGCTGTTCCATCTCCCCCTGCGCTACGAGGATCGCACCCGTGTCCATGCCATCGAAGACCTGCACACCGGCCGCGCCGCGTTGACGTGCGGCCGGATCGAAGACGCGAGGGTCCGTTTCGGGCGCCGCCGTTCCCTCGTCGTCACCATCGGCGACGGCACCGCGGCGATGGCGATGCGGCTGTTCCACTTCAACGAGAACCAGCGGCGGCAGCTCCGGCCGGGCCGGCGCATCGCATGTTATGGCGAAGTCCGTCCCTCGGCCGGCGGTATCGAGATGGTGCATCCGGAGTACCGGCTGATCGAGGACGGCGCGGCGGCGCCGACCAGCGACCGCCTGACGCCGGTCTATTCCGCGTCCATGGGCCTGGGGCAGACGCTGCTGCGCCGCCTGACGGACCAGGCGCTCGACCGGCTGGAGCGCAATCCCGACGTCGCGGAGCTGCTGCCCGAGGCAATCGCCGTGCGCCATCGCCTCGTCGCCATCGGCCACGCCTTGCGGGCGATCCACCGGCCGCCGGCGGGCACGGATCCGGAAGCGCCGCTGCACGCCGAACATCCCGCGCGGCGGCGCCTGGCGTTCGAGGAGCTGCTCGCGCACCATCTCGCCCTGCGCGTATTGCGGCGCCGGCTCGACGCCCGGCAGGCCGCGGGATTCGGCCGCGGTGATGCGCTCGTGCAGCGCTTCATCGACTCGCTGCCGTTCAGGCTGACCGCGGCCCAGCACCGGGTGGTGCGGGAGATCCGCGCCGATCTCGCGCGACCCCGACCGATGCATCGGCTGGTCCAGGGGGACGTGGGGGCCGGGAAGACGGTGGTCGCGGCGCTCGCCGCGGTGGTGGCGGTCGCGAGCCGGCGCCAGGTCGCGATGATGGCGCCCACGGAGCTGCTGGCGGAGCAGCACTACGCGAGCTTTCGCGGCTGGCTCGAACCACTCGGGATCCCGGTGGCGTGGCTCTCGGGCCGCCTCGGCAGCCGCGAGCGCGCCCGGGCCGTCGCCGGCATCGCGGATGGACGAACCGCGGTCGCGGTGGGCACGCATGCGCTGTTCCAGTCCCAGGTGGCGTTCGCCGGCCTCGGGCTCGTCATCGTCGACGAGCAGCACCGGTTCGGAGTGGAGCAGCGGCTGGCGCTGCGCGGCAAGGGGGAGCGCGGCGGGCTGCTGCCCCATCAGCTCATCATGACCGCCACCCCCATCCCCCGCACGCTGGCGATGACCGCGTATGCCGATCTGGACGTCTCGGTGATCGACGAGCTGCCGCCGGGGAGAACTCCGGTGGACACCGCGGTGGCGCCTTCGCAGCGCCGATCCGAGATCGTCGCCCGCATCCGCCGTGCATGCGCTGGCGGGGAGCAGGCGTACTGGGTCTGCACCACCATCGAGGAATCCGAGGCGCTGGCGTGCCGGGCCGCGGAGGACACCGCGCGCGAGCTCGCCGAGGCCCTGCCCGATCTGCGCGTCGGGCTGGTGCACGGCCGGATGCCGCCGGCGGAGAAGGACGCGGCGATGGCGGCGTTCAAGGAGGCGCGGACCGACGTGCTCGTGGCGACCACGGTGATCGAGGTCGGGGTGGACGTCCCCAACGCGTCGCTCATGATCATCGAGAACGCGGAGCGCCTCGGACTCGCCCAGCTCCACCAGTTGCGCGGCCGGGTCGGCCGCGGCGCAAGGCGCAGCGCCTGCGTGATGATGTACGACGGGCCCCTGACCGGGATGGCGCGCTCGCGCCTGGAGGTGCTGCGCGCGACCACCGACGGGTTCGAGATCGCGCGGCGGGACCTGGAGATCCGGGGACCGGGCGAGCTGCTCGGCACCCGCCAGACCGGGCTCGCCCGGCTTCGCATCGCCGACCTGGTGCGGGATCTCCCGCTGCTTCGCGACGTCGAGCGGGCCGCGTCCGATCTTCTGGCAGGGCACGAGTCCCGCATCGCGCCGCTCGTCCGCCGCTGGATCGGGGCGGGAGCGGACTACGGCCGGGCCTGAGTCATGACCTCACCGGGGCGCCGGACGTGAAGGAACGTATCCGCCAGTATGCGTTGCTGGCGCGCATGCACCAGCCGATCGGCACCCTGCTGCTGCTGTGGCCGACCCTGTGGGCGTTGTGGATCGCCGGCGAGGGCAGGCCGGACACGGCCGTGGTGTTCGTGTTCGTGGCCGGGGTGTTCGTCATGCGCTCGGCCGGATGCGTCATCAACGACTTCGCGGATCGCAAGATCGATCCCCACGTGCGGCGCACGATGCACCGGCCCATCGCGAGCGGCGAGGTGACGCCGGCCGAGGCGCTCGGCCTGTTCGTTGCGCTGTGCCTCCTTGGTTTCGGGCTGGTCCTCACGTTGAACCGGCTCGCGGTGCTGTACTCCTTCGCCGGCGCCGCATTGGCCGCAGGCTACCCGTTCATGAAGCGATGGACGTACCTGCCGCAGGTCCACCTCGGCGTCGCGTTCGGATGGGGGATCCCGATGGCGTTCGCGGCGCTGACCGACGAGACGCCGCCGCTGGCGTGGCTGATGCTCACCGGGGTCGTCGCCTGGGCGGTCGCCTACGACACCATGTACGCGATGGTCGATCGGGAAGACGACGTGAGGGTCGGGGTCAAGTCGTCCGCCATCCTGTTCGGAGACGCCGACCGGGGCTTCGTCGGCGCAAGCCAGCTCGCGGTGCTCGCGGTGCTCGTCCTCGCCGGCCGCCAGGCCGGCCTGGGTGCGATCTACAACGGCGCGGTGGCGTTGAGCGCGCTGCTGTTCCTCTACCAGCAGCACCTGATCCACCACCGTGAGCCCGCCGCCTGCTTCAAGGCGTTCCTGAACAACAACTGGGTGGGCGCCCTGGTTTTCGGCGGCATCGTCGCGGACTACGCCTGGCCATAGGCGAACCTCGCGGGTCCCGGCTCCGGGACGGCCGAGGTTCGTGCCGGGCGGGCATGGGAACGGCACGCGACGGGCCTGGACGCTGCCTCGCGGATCGAGGCTTCTCCGGATCGTGGTGCAGCGGAGGACGACGCCTCCGCCGGCTCGCGCGGCCCGCAAGGAGAATCCGGATCGAGACACGCCTCCCCCCGTCCGATCGGCCCCTCTCCACGACCGGGAATTGCGCACCTCCGATGCGCACGATAGGCTGGAACGCGGGCGTCAGGGGGACCGTCTCCCGATACGGGCCGTCTTCCCCGGGGCGCTTCCTCATCAACCACACGGAGCAGCTCCATGAAATTGTCTCGTCGCACCTTCGCGGGGATCGCAGGCACGTTCCTCGCCGGTCTCTGCCTCGCCAACAGCACGGTCGCACAGGAGCAGGGCGGCACCCTCGTGCTGATCGTGCAGCCCGAGCCGCCGAGCCTCGCCTCGTACCTGTCCACGTCCGGTCCCATCGGGATGGTGACGTCGAAGATCTATGACGGATTGCTCGAGTACGACACCGAGCTTCAGCCGCAGCCGAGCCTGGCCGAGTCCTGGGAGGTGTCGCCGGACGGCAAGACGATTACCTTCAAGCTGCGCCAGGGCGTGACGTTCCACGACGGTGAGCCGCTCACGTCCGCGGACGTGCGCTTCTCCATCATGAACGCGGCCAAGGTCACCCACCCCCGCGGACCCAACACCTTCGCGGCGGTGACCGACGTGAAGACCCCGGACGACCACACGGTGACCCTGGTGCTGTCCGAGCCCGCCCCCTACATGCTGATGGCGTTTTCCGGGTACGAGACCCCGATCCTGCCGGAGCACGTCTTCGGCGAAGGGGATCTTCGCGCCCATCCGAACGCCAACAAGCCCGTCGGCTCCGGACCGTTCAAGTTCACGGAGTGGAAGAAGGGGCAGTACATCCGGCTCGACCGCAACCCGGACTACTGGAAGGAGGGCCGGCCGTACCTCGATCGCATCGTCGCGCGCTTCATCCTCGACTCCTCCACCCGCACCGCGGCGCTCGAGAAGGGCGAGGCCCACTTCGCGGCCATGGGGGCGGTCCCCTTCAACGACGCGAAGAAGCTCGCCGCGAAACCGAACCTGACGGTCACCACCAGGGGCCACGAGATGTTCTCGCCGGTCTCCGAGCTCCTGCTCAACACCGAGCGCGAGCTTCTCAAGGACAAGCGGGTGCGCCAGGCCATCGCCCACGCCATGGGGCGCCAGTTCGTCATCGACAACATCTGGTTCGGCTATGGAAAGCCCGCCACCGGCCCCATGAGCTCGAACTTCGCGCCGGCCGGCCTGTACAGCGGCGACGTGAAGGTCTACGAGGCGGAGAACGGCGTCGAGATCGCAAACGGCATACTGGACGAAGCCGGCTACGCCAAGGACGCCGACGGCGTCCGTTTCGAGCTGATGCACGATTCCCTGCCCTACGGACAGGAGTGGACCCGCTTCGGCGAGTACGTGCAGCAACAGCTCGGAAAGATCGGCATCAAGGTCACCATCCGCCAGGAAGACGTGGCGCGCTGGCTGAAACGCACCTACGCCGATCACGACTTCGACACCACCGCGAACTACCTCTACAACCTGGCCGACCCGGTCATCGGGGTGCATCGCGCGGTGCATTCGGGCCAGATCAAGCCGGGCACGGTGTTCACCAACGGCTCCTACTGGTCCGATCCGGAGGTCGACAAGCTGCTCGACATGGCCAAGGTGGAGCCGGACGCGAAGAAGCGCAGCGCCCTCTACGACCAGGCGTTGAAGATCGTCGCGGAGGAGATTCCCATCATCTGGGTCCACGAGATGAACTTCCCCACCGTCGTGAACAACATGTTCGCGGACGTGATCGTCTCGGCCCTGGGCGTGTACGCGAACTTCGATCGGGCCTACATGAAGTAAGCCCGCGGGACCCGCCCGGATGATCCTGCGGATGCGCCGGCCATCGCCGCCGATGGCCGGCGCCGCGCGTTCCCGGCCACGGACACCTCGGCCGTGACGGGCCTGCGCCTGCTGCGCTACATCGTCCGGCGGCTGCTGCAGGCGGTGCCGGTGATCCTGGGCGTCACCGTGCTGTGCTTTCTCCTGCTGCAGCTCGCGCCCGGCGATCTGGCCGAGGTGCTGGCCGGCGAGTCCGGCGGAGCCTCGGCGGAGTACATCCAGGACCTGCGCGCCCGTTACGGGCTGGACAAGCCCGTGCTGGTGCAGCTCGCCGTTTACGTCAGGAACGTCTTCCTCTTCGACCTCGGGTTCTCGTTCCGCCACAGCTCCAAGGTGTCGGACCTGCTGCTGGAGCGGATGATGCCCACCCTGCTGCTGATGGGCACCACGCTCGTGCTCTCGGTGGGACTGGGCGCGCTGTCCGGACTCTTCGCCGCCATCTGGGTACGCACCTGGAGGGACCACGTCATCTCGCTCGGCGCCATCATCGCGTATGCGACGCCGCTGTTCTGGGTCGGGCTGATGCTGATCCTCGTCTTCTCGGTGTGGCTGGACTGGTTCCCCACCTCCGGGATGGAGAACGTGGTCATGTTCTACGAAGGGTGGGACCGGGCGCTGGACGTCGCCCACCACCTCGTGCTCCCGGCCATCACCCTCTCCCTGTTCTACCTGGCGCTGTACGCGCGCCTGATGCGCGCCACCATGCTGGAGCAGCGGGGCCTCGACTACGTGACCACGGCGAGGGCCAAGGGCCTCACCGAGCGCCAGATCACCTTCCGCCACGTGCTGCGCAACGCCCTGCTGCCCGTGGTCACGATGGCCGGGGTCCAGGTGGGCGCCCTGCTCGGAGGCTCGGTGGTGGTGGAGAGCGTGTTCGCGTGGCCCGGCCTCGGACAGCTCGCCTTCGAGGCGCTGTTCTCTCGGGATTTCAACCTGTTGCTTGGAATCTTCTTCATTTCGGCCTGTCTGGTGGTGTTCGTCAACATCGTGGTGGACGTCGTCTACGTGCTGCTGGATCCGCGCATCAAGGTGGACGAGTGAACACGTTCCGGCAGCGCTTCATGGGCAATCCGCGGGTCATCGCCGGCCTCGCCTGGCTGGGGCTCGTGGTGCTCGTCGCGGCTGCCGCACCGCTGATCGCGTCGCACCACCCTTTCGAGATCGTGGCCGAGCCCTTTCTCATACCGTCGCTGGAACACCCTTTCGGTACCGATTCGCTGGGGCGCAGCATCTGGGCCGGCCTTGTCCACGGCGCACGGACCACCCTGGTCATCGCCATCCTCGCCACCCTCGCCTCCGTCGCCTTCGGGACCCTGGTCGGCGCGCTCGCCGGCTATTTCGGCGGTCTGGTGGACGACGGGCTGATGCGCCTCACGGAGTTCTTCCAGACCATCCCGTCCTTCATCTTCGCCATCGTGCTGGTGGCCATCCTCACCCCCTCCGCCACCAGCCTCATCGTGGCCATCGCGGTCGTGAGCTGGCCCCCCATCGCCCGCGTGGTGCGAGGCGAGGTGCTGTCGGTGAAGGCCCGGGAGTACGTCCAGGCCGCGGTGCTGGTGGGGCAGGGGGACATGGCGATCCTCTTCCGCCAGGTGCTGCCCAACACCCTCTCGCCCCTCATCGTCACCGGATCCCTGCTCGTGGCCACCGCCATCCTCATCGAGAGCGCGCTGTCCTTCCTCGGCCTGGGCGCCCCGAACCTGATGAGCTGGGGGTTCATGGTGGGGGCCGGGCGGAGCTTCCTGCGCGACGCCTGGTGGCTGGTGACGATCCCCGGGGTGGCCATTCTGCTCACGGTGCTGTCCATCAACCTGGTGGGCGAAGGGCTCAACGACGCCCTCAACCCCCGGCTCTCGGACCTGTGAACCAGCCGGTCCTCGGCATCGAAGACCTGCGGGTGGCGTTGCCCGCCTGGTCGGATCGCCCCCTGGCGGTGGACGGGGTCTCGTTGACCATCGATCGCAACGAGATCCTGTGCGTGGTGGGCGAGTCGGGCTCGGGCAAGTCGGTCATGGCCAAGTCCATCCTGGGCCTCCTGCCGGCGCCCCACGTACGCGTCGTCAACGGCGCCATCCATTTCGAGAACCGGGATCTCCTGCGGGCCGGCGAGGGGGAGATGCGCGCCATCCGGGGCGGGCGCATCTCCATGATCTTCCAGGAGCCGATGGTCGCCCTGAACCCGCTCATGAAGGTCGGTGCACAGATCGACGAGATCTTCCGCGTGCACACCAACGTCGGTGCGCAGGTCCGGCGCCGGCGGGTCATGGAGCTGTTCTCCGACGTCCACCTGCCCGATCCGGAACGCATCCCGGACAGCTATCCCCACGAGCTTTCGGGGGGGCAGCGCCAGCGGGTGATGATCGCCATGGCGCTGGCGCTGGAGCCCGCCCTCATCATCGCCGACGAGCCCACCACCGCGCTGGACGTGACCACCCAGGCCCAGATCCTGACGCTGCTCAAGGAGCTGCAGGGCAAGCACGGGACGGCGGTGATGTTCATCACCCACGACTTCGGCGTGGTGGCGGAGGTCGCGGACCGGGTGGTGGTGATGCGCGACGGAAAGCTCATCGAGTCCGGTGCGACCGGGGACGTGCTGCGCGACCCGAAGGCGGACTACACCCGGGCGCTGGTGTCGGCGGTGCCCAGCCTGCACCCTCGCCACGAATCGACCGGAGACAGGCCGGCGCCCGCACTGGCGATCGAAGGGCTGAACAAGATCTACGGCGGCCGTGCCGGCCTGTTCGGCGGACACGGGCGGCGGGTTCACGCGGTGCGCGACGTGAGCCTGGAGGTGCCGCGCGGGCACTCCGTGGCCCTGGTGGGGGAATCCGGCTCCGGAAAGTCCACCCTGGCCCGCTGCGTGGTGGGACTGGAGAAGGCCGACGGCGGCGACGTCCTGCTCAACGGAGAGAACATCGCCGGATACTCCAGGAAGCAGCTCAAGCCGTACCGCCACCTGGTGCAGATGGTCTTCCAGGACCCTTTCGCGTCACTGAACCCCAGGCATCGGGTCGGCGACATCATCGCGCTGGGCCCGACGCTGCGGGGGACGCCGAGGCGGGAGGCATGGGATCGGGCCCACGAGCTGCTGGGAATGGTGGGGCTTCAGCCGGAGGCGGCCGGGCGCTTTCCGCACGAGTTCTCCGGCGGCCAGCGCCAGCGCATCGGCATCGCCAGGGCGCTGGCGATGGAGCCCGCGCTGATCCTCGCCGACGAGCCGGTCTCGGCCCTGGACGTTTCGGTCCAGAAGCAGGTGCTGGACCTGCTCGACGAGCTTCGCCGATCCCTCGCGCTTTCGATGCTCTTCATCACCCACGACCTGCGGGTCGCCGCCCACGTATGCGACGAGATCGCGGTCATGCGGCACGGGGAGATCGTGGAGCGCGGTCCGACCTCGGAGATCTTCGCGAGCCCCGGTCACGAGTACACCCGCCAGCTTCTCGACAGCGTGCCCGGGAAGGGATGGGAGCACTGAGCCGCCACCCTCGCCCTCCGGTGAAAAAGCAATGGACTTCCCGAGGTTCGCAGGGTTCTAATCGTCCTGCTGCGCGGGCAACCTCGACGCTGCCCGGAGACCGTACGGAAACCGGCGCGGTTGCGGTCATGCCGATACCGTGGTCGTGCACGGCCATCACCCACCGAACCGAAGGCAAGGAGAGAACGATGAAGACACTCACCTGGCGCCGCACCCTGTGCGCGGCTCTGCTGTCCGCCGGCATGGCGTCCGTCCATGCCGCCGACGTCGTCATCGGCGTCCCCAACTGGCCGTCCGTGGCGGCCACCGCAAGCATCCTCAAGGTCGTGCTGGAGGACAACCTCGGCCTGGAGGTGGAGCTCCAGAACGGCACCAACCCGGTCATCTTCGAGGCGATGGACTCCGGCAGCATGCACGTGCATCCCGAAGTGTGGCTGCCCAACCAGACCAACCTGCACGACAAGTTCGTGAAGACCAAGGGCACGGTGAAGATGAACCCGAACGGCGTCGCCGCGTTCCAGGGCATGTGCGTGACGAAGGCGACCGCGGAGCGTACCGGCATCACCCGGCTCGCCGATCTGGCCGATCCCGACATGGCGAAGCACTTCGACACCAACGGCGACGGTCGGGGCGAGATCTGGATCGGCGCATCGGGCTGGGCGTCGACGAACGTCGAGAAGATCCGCGCCAAGAGCTATGGGTACGACGAGACCATGGAGCTCGTGGAAATGGACGAGACGTTGGCGATGGCCGACGTCGACGCCGCGGTCACGAAGGACGCCGACCACGTGTTCTACTGCTACACCCCCAACCACATCTTCGCGATGCACGACCTGGTGATCCTCGAGGAGCCCGCGTACGACGCCTCCAAGTGGATGGTCGTCCAGCCCACCGACGATCCGCAATGGCTGGAGAAGTCGGAGGCTCCGGTCGCCTGGGATCTGGCTTACCTGCACGTGCACTACGCGGCGTCCCTGGAGCAGGCGCATCCCGAGGCCGCCGCCTTGCTGGGCAGCGTCAAGCTGACCACCGACCAGGTGTCCGGCATGACGTTCGCGCTCGTGGTCGAGAAGGCCGACCCGAACGAATATGCCAAGCAATGGGCGAAGGACAACGCCGCGTTGGTGGATTCTTGGATGAAGTAGGCCATCGCGGGCCGACGTTCGGGATGAGGGCGATGGTGCGCGAAACGGGCGATCCCCGAGGGATCGCCCGTTTTTCGTCCGCGGGCGGAAGATTGCCGCCCGATGGACGCGAACCGGCGGCAGCCGTCGCCGGTTCCGGCCCGCGTCGTCTCCGTGACCGGGCGCCGCCGGCGCCCGTTGCCGACCTCCGGTTCCCGCGTCTACGCCTCGTCCCGGCACAGCGCCTGATGGTGGCGGCCGGCGACCCCGGTCCGTGTCATCCCCGCGACCGGGCGCCCGCCCCCAGCTCCTGGATCCCGCGTCTACGCCTCGTCCCGGCACAGCGCCTGGCACAGGCAATGGACGCCGCCCCCGCCCAGGGTGAACATCGACATGTCCGGGTCGAAGACCTCGAACCCCATCGCCCGCAAGCGCCCGTTCAGGTCCCGCGACCCCTGCATCGAGAGCACGCGGTCGTTGCCGAGGGCGACCAGGTTGACGCCGAGATCCCTGGCCTCCGCGTAGCCCACCTCCACGAACTCGAAGCCGCGCCCGCGCAGCAGCGCCACCAGCCAGTCCTCCATCGCGTCCACGCAGGCCACCAGCAGCTTCGGCGCGAGCGGCGCCACCAGGCCGTCCATGTGCACGAACTCCCGCGAGATGGGCGCTGCCACCGCCTCCCATCCCTGCTCGCGCACCCACCCCGCCACCTGCTCCGACCCCTCGCGCTCGGAACGCTCGCCGCAGTAGCCGATGAGCACGAATCCCGGCTCCAGGATGTTGAAGTCGCCGCCCTCGAAGTGCCCGGCGGTGGCGTAGCGCCAGATCGGGATGCCGTGGTCCTGGTAGAAGCGGATGGCGGTCACGTAGTCGGCCCGCCGGCTCTTCAACTGCATGTGGCAGATGAGCGCTCCCCAAGGGGTCATGGCGCTCGAATCGCGGGCGAAGAAGTTGCGGTGCAGGGCCTCGTCGGCGTCCAGGTAATGGCAGGTGACGCCGTTCGATTCGTAGATCGAGACCATCTCGGCGTGCTGCGCCATGGCCGTCTGGAGGTTGAACTCGACGCCGGTGTGCTCCTGGTTGTCCAGGGTCCGCCTCGTGATCGGACCCGCGTCGATCCAGCGGTAGAACTCGGGCACGCCGAGCAGCACGTCCCTGAGCGGTCCGTAGTCGTTCGTGATGCCCCATCGGGGCGGCTTGGGGGTCGTGGTCGCAGTGGTCACGGGCTTTCCGTCCGGGTTTCGAGCGGGGCCGCAAGTACACTCCATCCGGACGCTCCGGGACAAGGCGCAAAGCCGGATGGCCGAGGTGAATTCATGCCGATCGACTCGCATCCGGAGATGAAGGGGTGGCCTCTCCGGGGGACTGCGCGTCCTGTGAGGACGCGGGCGCCCCATCCATCCGGGTCGTTCCCGCGCTTTCAGCGCCGTCATTCCCGCGCAAGCATGTCCTCGCGGAAGCGGGGGCGGAAATCCAGAGGTGGGAATCCATACGTCCCGGGAACAGCGCGTCCTGTGAGGACGCGGACATCCCGCCCGCAAGGAGCCATCCCGATTGAGTGAACCGGTCATCAAGCTGCACGGCGTGTGGAAGATCTTCGGCACGCGGGTCGATGAAGCGATGCAGGCGATCGCGCGCGACGGCCTCACCAAGACGCAGGTGTTGGAGCGGTTCGGATGCGTGGTCGGCATCGCGGACTGCTCGTTCGAGGTCCCGCGCGGCGAGATCTTCTGCGTCATGGGGCTGTCGGGCTCCGGCAAGTCGACCATGGTGCGCCACGTCAACCGGCTGATCGAGCCGACCACCGGTCGCATCGAGGTCCTGGGCCGGGACGTGCTGGCGCTGGGCGAGGGGGAACTGCGGAAGCTGCGCGCCGCCCACATCGGCATGGTGTTCCAGCACATGGCGCTGTTTCCGCACCGCACGGTGCGCGACAACGTCGCGTTCCCGCTGCAGGTGCAGGGCCAGCCGAAGTCGAAACGCTGGGAGGTCTCCCAGCGCTGCCTGAGCCTCGTCAACCTCGACGGCTACGAGGACCGCTTCCCGAGCGAGCTGTCCGGCGGGATGCAGCAGCGGGTCGGGCTCGCCCGGGCGCTGGCCTCGGACCCCGAGGTCCTGCTCATGGACGAGCCCTTCTCCGCGCTGGACCCGCTCATCCGGCGCCAGCTCCAGGAGCAGTTCATGGCGCTCTCCGCCGATCTGAACAAGACCACGGTCTTCATCACCCACGACCTCGACGAGGCCATCCGCATCGGCAGCCGCATCGCGATCATGAAGGACGGCCGGATCGTGCAGACCGGCACACCGGAGGAGATCGTCACGAACCCCATCGACGACTACGTGCGGGACTTCGTCGAAGGCATCTCCACCCTGAAGCTGGTCTTCGCCCATACCATCATGGCGCGGATCGGGGAGTACCGGCCGCGGCCGGGCGAGGACCTGGGCCTGGCGCCGCGGGCGGCGCACGACATCGACCTGAGCGGGCTGATCGACCTCTCGACCACCACCGATCAGCCTATCGTGATCACCGATGGCGGACAGGACGTGGGGGTCGTGGACAAGGCCACGCTCCTCAAGGGAATCAAGGGGGGTGACCACTGATGCAGGAGACCGGATTCTCCGCGTCCCCGGACCGGCTCGCCGGCTCGGTCGGCGACTTCGCCGGCGCCCGGCCGGCGTACTACGAACGCGAATTCGAGAAGATCCAGTCGGCCGTCCGCTTCCCCTGGTCGTGGAACACGGCCGCGGCGCTGGCCGGACCCTTCTGGGGCGCGGCCCGCGGCCTGTGGGGATTCTTCTGGACGTTCCTGGTCCTGGAGGTGCTCGCGCTCGTCCAGATCGGCCGGGGCTGGTGGGGTGAGCTGGGGGCGGACAAGCTCGCCCGGCTCGACAAGCTCACCCTCAAGTACAACGAGTTCCTCGCCAAGCACGAGGCGGCGAAGCTCGCCGGCGATCCGGACGCGGCCTCGTTCCTCAAGCGGGCGGAGAACCTCGAGAAGATCATGAACCGGGTCGCCGAGGAGGCCGCGCTCGCGGCGCAAGGCGCGGTGACGATCCTCGCGACCGGCCTCGTCCTGCTGATCGGGATGCGCCTGGTGCAGGGCTTCTACGCCAACCTGCGCTACGAGAAGCAGTACCTGGGCTGGCGGGCGGACCCCGCCGGAACCGCATCGGGCCTGAGCTGGACGAGGGCCGGCCTGGGCGCCCTGCTGTGGCTGGCGATCGTGCCGCTCACCCTCTACCGGTTCACCGTCGGGAAGATCGCTCCGGGGCTCGAGCCCTGGGTCGCCTTCTTCCCGGTGGATAAGAAGAGCTACTACGCGCCGGTGTCCACCTGGATGGACGGGGGGTTCGACTGGCTGTCGGTGAAGGGCGCCGGCGTCTTCGACGGCATCGTCGCCGCGATCAGGGCGGTGCTGGACGGGCTGGAGACGGTATTCGTGGATACGCCGTGGCCGGTGGTCATGACCGTCATCGTCGTCGTCGCGTGGCGGCTGGCCGGCCCCCGCGTCGCGGTGTTCACCGGCGCCGCGCTCGCCTACCTGGCCCTCTTCGGCCTGTGGGAGACGAGCATGGTGACGGTGTCCCTGCTCGGCGCCGCCGCGTTCCTCTGCGTGCTGATCGGGATCCCGCTGGGGGTCTGGTTCGGCAAGAGCCAGCGGGCCTACAACGCGGCCCTGCCGGTGCTCGACTTCATGCAGACGATGCCGGCGTTCGTCTACCTGATCCCGATCATCGCCTTCTTCGGCACCGGCAAGCCGCCGGGGGTGCTGGCCACGCTGGTGTTCGGGATGCCTCCGGTCATCCGGCTGACCGCGCTGGGCATCCGCGGGGTGCCGGAAAGCACCAAGGAGGCCGCGACCGCGTTCGGCTGCACCCGGTGGACGCTGCTCAAGGACATCGAGATCCCGCTGGCGATGCCGTCGATCATGACCGGCGTCAACCAGACCATCCTGATGTGCCTGTCGATGGTGGTCATCGCCTCGCTCATCGGCGCCAAGGGCCTGGGCCAGGACGTGCTCGTCGCGTTGCAGTACGCGGCCAAGGGCCAGGGGATGCTGGCGGGCCTCGCGATCCTGTTCTGCGCGATGGTCATCGACCGCATCGTGCAGGGGCACTACAAGCGCTCGACCGCGCGCCACCGGCCCGGGCGGTGACGATGCAGGACAACTCCAGAGCTGCGGACCGGCCTCTCGGTAGTCCTTGAAATACCCCAAACCAGCACTCCGCGTGCTCTCCGAAGAGAACGTGCCGAACGCTGCCAGCAGCTTCGTCGTGTCCAGCCGGCCATCATCGTCCGCGACGCGGCATCGTCGTGTAAGATGTCGACCGACGCCGAGGAGAGGATATGGACGATGCCCCATCTGCACGACGAAGTGCGGACGTATCTGCGCCAATGGCGGGACCATCTTCCCATGGCTTGGCGCGAAAGGCTGGATGGCGTGGAGCCGGATTTCGACGCTGTCCCCCGAGATGCATCGCTCGATCAGGATGCGCGAATTGTGCCGGTCAGGCGTAACTGGGGCGGTGTCTTCTATGCGCTGGAAGGCATCGATCCTTCCGATGTGGACGCCATTGTAATCGGCAACGATCCGTATCCCGATCCGGACCGGGCCACCGGTCGCTCTTTCGAGCAAGGCGACCTCACCGAATGGATCGACGATTTGGCGAAGCCCGGTCGCGTAACGCCCAGCCTGCTGAATCTGGTCTGCGCCGCTGCCGCGCTACTCCCAGACGCGAAGGGGCTTGGGCTGGATCGCGACCGTCTCCGAGACCGCCGAGGAAAACTTCGGCGCGGGCTGCAAGACGGCCCGGTCGTTCTTCTGCCCCCCCGGTCCATGTTCGAGAATCTGACAGGGCAAGGTGTGCTCTGGATCAACCGCACTCCGACCATAAGCGTGTCCGACACCGGCAGGCGTCGTCAAGGGAGCTCGTGGCAAGCGATCGAAGAACAGCGAAACTGGCATCGGGCACTATGGCGTCCAGTCACGCGCGCCATCGTTTCCTCGTTGGTGGAGGATGCTCGGCAGAGACCTGTCGTCTTTGTGTTGTTCGGCGGTAAGGCCCGAAACCTCCGGGGATGGATCGAAGCCCAAGGGAGACGTCTGAGCGTTCCGAGCGCGAACCTTCGCTTCGTGGAGAGCGGGCACCCGTCCGTACCTCGATATTTCTTCTGCTCCGGGAATCCCCTTGAGCGAGTCAACGACGAATTGGCCGCGCACGGTTGCGAGCCCATCGATTGGTGCGGTCCTACCGCCGGGCGAATGGTGACGAACGACTCGACGACGCGCCTCTCAACGACCCTCCGACGCACTCGCGGCCCAGCAGGGCCGTCGACGGTACGAACCGTCGCCCGATTCGCGGCCGGCGCGTTGCCGCGCTCCATCGCCATCATGGATCGCACGGTCGGCAAATATCGTATGACCCTGAGGCAACTTGCCGAACGGTAAGCGCCACTACCGGCTGACGCTCGACGAGGCGCTGGGTGCCCACGAGGAGGCATTGCGTTTCGGGGGTCGATCGGGCGTCATCAACCTCGGCTCGATCGAATCCGCCATCGCCCGTCCCTACTCCGGTTACTACTGCGCCATATGCAGCAAGGCGGCAGCTCTTGTCGAATCGATGGTGGGAAACCATGGTTTCGCGGACGGGAACAAACGCACGACACTCATTCTCCTGAACTTGCTGCTGGAGAGAAGCGGCTATCGGTTGACGCCTTCCGAAAAGCACGGGGTGATTCAGAAGGAAGTGAAGGACATGATACTGGACGTCGCCCGGAAACGGCTTTCGTTCGACGAGCTGGTCGAGTGGTTCGGAAAACGGATAACACGCACGTAAACGGATCTGACGAACCCTCCATTCCAAATGGGCTTGCATCTCACTTTGCCATCATTCAGGCGTCGCCGCCGCCAGCACCCGCATCGCAATCGTCGCGTTGGTGTTGAAGCCGTAACCCGGGCCGGTGGGCCAGCGTCAGGGTGGCGATCGTACTCCCGGACGCCCCGTCCGAGACGCTGCTGATGGACAGAGGCCGGCGCGGGTGGCGCTGGCGGCCACGAAGACGGAGAAGGTCAGGGTGAGTCCGCATCTGCGGCGGTGATGGTGACCGTCCGCGGCCTGGGCGCGACGGTGGTGGGCGTGCCGCAAATCTCGCGCGGTTCCGTGCCGGGACAGCCGTTCGCGTCGGAGGGGAAAGACGAGGCGCTACCCATACCCAACGCTCCGTCTCCCGCCGGCGCGGCCCACATAGGCCACCGCTACCGCTCTCTCGCCGCAACGGCTCCGCCCCGTCATACACTGCCCAGTCTGTCTCGAACCAGACCCGTCATGCTGCACATCATACCTTGGCCACGGCGTCAGACCGTCGCCGTGTCGCGCCGCCCGATGTCGGATTTGGCGATGAAGTGGACCAGCGGGAAGCCGAGGTCGTCCTCCACCTGCCGCCACGCCTTGGAGACGACCTCCGAACGGACGCGCAACAGGCCGGCGGGGTTCAACTGCTCGTACTTGCCGTCGTAGATGATGTTCACGTCCACCACGGGGTCGTCGTCGTGGTCGAAGCGGGGCCTGACGTTGACCCTGACGACCTTGACGTCACCGAAGCGGGCTTTGAAGGCCGTCTCGGCGATCTCGCGGATGTTCTGCTCGTTCATGTCGAATTTCCTTCTTCCGAAGGGCAAGTGTCGAGGGCTCTTATGACGGTCGCCGCCTGAACAGCACATGGGTGGCAAAGTCGCGTCGAGGCAGGATGTCGGCCTGCTCGAATTGGGCGATGGCGTTCTCGGCTTGGTCGATGTCCGCCAGGACGTCCAGCTTGTAGTAGCGGCCTTCAAGCGCGTAGTCCGCTCGATGCCGGGCGTCTTGCAAGATGACGAACGTTTCAGCGAAGTACTGGATTTCCGGTTGGAAGCGTTTCATCACTTGTTTGTGCCCGCAGGCACTTTTCGCTTTTCCGTGTTCGAGGGCGCGGTACACCCGGTGCCACGCGGAGCCGCGACTCCTGCCGACGAACAGGTTGGCCGCGGCGCCGGCCAAGCAGTGGAACACGGCGTAGTACGCCGTGCTGACCGCACGGCGAAGGTTGGCTTGGCTGGGCCGTCGGGGGCTGAGCTCCGTCAGACCGCGGGCGATCTCTATCAAGTCACGCGAGTTCACGGTGCAAGTCCTCAGAGTGCCGGCGTTGGCGTGCTCTGCATCATAAGGAGGGTGACGAAAATAGAGTTTCCAGGTGACGGCGGTTTCTGCATCGAAGCGCGTGTCACGGTAACCGGATCGGTGAATTGCGCCCGCGATGAAGTTGGAAACCTTAATTCGATCAGTCTCCTAAGTCATGACCGTCATCGTCGTCGTCGCGTGGCGGCTGGCCGGCCCCCGCGTCGCGGTGTTCACCGGCGCCGCGCTCGCCTACCTGGCCCTCTTCGGCCTGTGGGAGACGAGCATGGTGACGGTCTCCCTGCTCGGCGCCGCCGCCTTCCTCTGCGTGCTGATCGGGATTCCGCTGGGGATCTGGTTCGGCAAGAGCCAGCGGGCCTACAACGCGGCCCTGCCGGTGCTCGACTTCATGCAGACGATGCCGGCGTTCGTCTACCTGATCCCGATCATCGCCTTCTTCGGCACCGGCAAGCCGCCGGGGGTGCTGGCCACGCTGGTGTTCGGGATGCCTCCGGTCATCCGGCTGACCGCGCTGGGCATCCGCGGGGTGCCGGAAAGCACCAAGGAGGCCGCGACCGCGTTCGGCTGCACCCGGTGGACGCTGCTCAAGGACATCGAGATCCCGCTGGCGATGCCGTCGATCATGACCGGCGTCAACCAGACCATCCTGATGTGCCTGTCGATGGTGGTCATCGCCTCGCTCATCGGCGCCAAGGGCCTGGGCCAGGATGTGCTCGTCGCGCTGCAGTACGCGGCCAAGGGCCAGGGGATGCTGGCGGGCCTCGCGATCCTGTTCTGCGCAATGGTCATCGACCGCATCGTGCAGGGGCACTACAAGCGCTCGACCGCGCGCCACCGGCCCGGGCGGTAGTGCGCCCGTCCACTATCCCCGAAAGCCGTCCGCGACCAGGCTGACGATCTCGAACATGATCGCCGCCGCGGTATGCGCCGTGATCCGGTTGGGGTGATCCTTGGTCGGCATGAGGCAGACCACATCGCCGCCGATCACGTCCTTGCCGCGCACGCAGCGCAGGAGCCGCATGACCTCGTCGATCCCGAAGCCCTCGCAGCCCGCCTCCAGGTTCGCGACCGCCGGGGCCACCGTCGGGTCGAGGCAGTCCAGATCGAACGTGACGTAGAGGGGGGCATCGCCGATCCGCTCATCGATGAGGGCCATGGTGTCATCGGGACCCATCTCGCGGTAGCGATCCATGGTGATCACTTCGTAGCCAAGCTCCTCGCTCGGCTTGCGCCAGTCGAGCGTGCGCGGGTTGCCGCGCATCCCGATCTGCACGCTACGGGTGGCATCGATGTACCCGTCGCGCACCAGGTAGCTCGCCCAATGCGCCGCGGACTTCACCGCCCCCAGGAAATGCGGGACCTGCTCGTAGGCATCGGTATGGGCGTCGAAGTGCAGGAACACCGCCTTCCTGCCGCCGGTCAGGCGGGCGCCCTCGCCGGCGATGGCCTGCATGATCCCGCCGGTGATGGAGTGGTCCCCGCCGACCGACACCGGCCGCACCCCGGCGGCGTCGATCGCGCGGTAGAACCGGGTGATGCGCTCGATGCAGGCCTCGTTGTCGTTGGCCTCCGGAAGCGGCACGTCCCCCATGTCGCGGATGCGCGCGAGATCCCAGGGGTCGATCCCGAATTCCATATGTACGCGCCGGGCCATCGCCGACACTTCACGTACCGCCCGGGGGCCGAGATGCTGGTCGCGCTCGGTGGTT
The DNA here is from genome assembly GCA_958295465.1 of uncultured Gammaproteobacteria bacterium. Lineage (GTDB taxonomy): Bacteria > Pseudomonadota > Gammaproteobacteria > HK1 > HK1 > HK1. Next base: position 1,591,133 of record OY282353.1, on the reverse strand, counting down.
CCATTGCCGGTCGAGTGCGGCACGCCGACGAGGGCGACGTCGCAGTTGCCCGGGTCCCGCTCGATGGGGCAACGAAAGAAGGTGGCGATGTCCCACCAGTAGAGGCTCTGGAGCATGAGCTCGTCGGCGTTCGTCAGCTCGGCCGTGGTCATCCGTCGTCTCCGGTTCGATGGAGGGGCAATCTTCGATGGGATCGGCGGCGGCTTCGAGCAACCCCTCACCGCCGCCGCCCATTCCCGCATCGCCACCGGCCCCGGGAGGGAGCATGGGACCCGCCGCGCGGCAGGCGGGCGAAAGCGGGCAGGAATGGTGCCGGCTGTCAGACTCGAACTGACGACCTGATGCTTACAAGGCAACTGCTCTACCAACTGAGCTAAGCCGGCGGCGGCATCGACCGTATCCGCGCGATGGCCGGGCCTCCTGAAGGACGGATGCCGGAATTGGAGCCGGAGGAAAACGGCGCCCGGCGACCGCTCCATCGGCGTACTCGCCGTATCGCACGGAACCAGAGCCGGATCTTAGCCCCATGCCGCGAGGGCCGCCACGACCACAGGTGGAGGCGAGGGCGATTTCACGCTACGGAACGGGTCGCGCACGCGGCGCGGTTCGGTCGAACCAGGCCGGCGGATATCCAGGGAACCGTGCGTCCTGGGAACGCGGGCGCAGTGGTGGCCACGTTGCCGGGTGTACGTCGCGTCGATGAGGGCTTCCAGCACGTCCAGCGCGATCCTCCGAACGCGGTCGTCCAGGAGGAGTTTCCGGCTGCGGGGGGAGCGCCCCACCGCCGGCACCAGCCGGAGAAGAAAGCGGCCGTACGATTCGAGCGCCGGCCCCGTGCCGCGCGGGCCGTCCCCGGCTGCGGCTTCCGGCGGGGCAGCACCTCATGCAACCCAAACGCATTCGCCGAGAACGAACCCACCGGCGCCGTCTGCTCTTCTCTGTCCCAACGCCTCGATACCGCCAAGGTCCTGATGCGCGCAACCCCACTCGACCGCCATACGCACCGCACCGAACACGGCGTCCCAACTGGTGGGGAAGACTTCGGCCACCTCCTTTCACGACAGGCGCCTGGCCCACCGGGCGAGGAACCAGGCAGCGCTGCGGGTCAGCCGATGCTTGCCCGTCGCCCACGGGACGGGCTCGACCTTCACCCCGCAGTGCGGGCACACCACCCGACGCATCGCGTAGAGCATGAACACTGCGATGCCCCATAGCGGCACGAACTCGAAACGGCGCTCCGCCAACGTGTCGTCACCCGGCGCCGGGCGCCCGCACCCCGAGCACTTCGCACGCGCGTTCGCCCGTGTCCGCACCTTCACTTCCAGCCTCAGACGCGGCCCATCGACCAGACCCACCGCCTCGTAGACGAACGACGGGTGCTTTTCGATGCGATTGAGGATAATCTTGACCTGCATCCCGTTCCCTCCTGCGAGCCTTGGGGTCTGCTACCCGCCATTGTCTCGAAGCTCGGAACGGAGTGCATTTGCTTGAAATCACCTGATTACCACTCAAGCTACGCTTGGTTTGAGCAGTTTTTCCGGCACCGGCGGAGTTCTGAGCGCCACGTAGGCAAGCCTGGGAATGAGTTCGGGCAGATGAAACCGGCGATTGAACCGATACTCGAACTCCCAGAGGCAGCGCTGTGCATACTTGGGGCGAACGGAGTGATACGTGCTGCGAAGCGCGCTCTTGACGTTACCCGGAATCGTATTGACCCAATGACACTCGGGATGCTGCGCACTGGCGCGCCCGCCGCCCGTCACCATTGGCAGGCGCGGTCATGGCCACAACGAGGGCACTGAAAGCCATTTGGCCATCGTCACCGATACAGGGCATCGAAGCATTGGTCCTCGGTTCCGTAGAGTGCGAGGAACTCGCTCAGGCTGATGCCTTTCCGGAACTGCACCGGATTGCGCGCCATGACAAATCTCCCTTTCTCGTCAGAGAGCTAAATGACGAATTATACAAGTAAACGTGGCTTGGACACAATGGCAATCAGGTTGCGAAACAGGAACGAAAAGAGACTTGAATCTTGCAAGAAACAAGATCGAAACCGGAGAGATCATTCTATGAACCATCCTGGGAAAGAAGCTCTATCCTGGCTGCGGAGCCTCGCCAAGTTACTCGACGAATCAACGTGCCGATACCAGGGAGATCCCGTATCGTTGGACCATGGTCTGCAAACCCTGCTGCAGATCTGGTCGAGACAGATCGCTCACGATCGTTCAGTTTTCTGGATCGGCAACGGCGGCAGTGCGGCGCTGGTTTCGCACCTGTCTCAGGACTTGATCAACAACTGCGGGGTCAGATCTCTGACTTTCAATGATCCTTCGCTGATCACCTGTATGTCGAACGACTATGGGTATGGGCAGGTCTTCAAGCGCCCCTTGCTGGCCCTCGCCCGTGAACAGGATGTTCTGATGGCGGTGTCGAGCTCCGGAATGTCGACGAACATCGTGGATGCCGCCCGAGCTGCTCTCGAAATCGGGATGGACTTGGTGACGTTCTCGGCATTCTCGGCCGACAACCGCTTGCACAAGCTGCAATCCACACTGTCCTTCCATACGCCGACCGAGATCTACGGCCATGCCGAACTCACTCATGAAGCGTTGATTCACGCCGCCATCGACACGTTTTCTCGAGGAGAAGGGGGTAGATGATCATCACTCGCACCCCTTACAGAGCCAGCTTGATGGGAGGCGGAACGGACTTCCCGGATTTTTTTCGCGAACGCGGCGGCTTGGCAATAAGTGCTGCGCTGAACAAGTATTTGTATGTCAGCATGACTCGTCGTTTCGACGACGGTGTACGCTTGTCGTACTCCAGGACGGAGACGGTTCGGACTTCGAGAGACTTGGAGCATGACATAGCGCGTACGGTCCTTGCGCGGTACAACCTTCATTCCGGATTGGAGATCGGAATGATTGGTGAGGTTCCCGGGGGAACCGGCCTGGGATCAAGCAGCGCCGTTGCCGTTGGGTTGCTGCACGCGGTTCGAACCTCCTTCGGCTTGGAGTGCAGCGCGGATACGCTGGCAAGAGAATCAGTGATTATCGAGACTGAGCTGTTGAAAAAACCCATTGGATGGCAAGATCAGTATGGGGTAGCGTTCCCCGCCTTGAAGAAGATACTGTTCAATCGAGATGATACGGTGCAAGTGGAACCGATGGCGCTGGCGCCCGAGGACCGAACGGCCCTGGAAGCCCACTCCCTGCTCGTGTACACGGGCGAGACGAGAAAAGCGGAGACGGTGTTGTCAGGCCAGTCATCAAATGTGGATGCCAATCAATCCGGTCTTGAGACTATCCGCAGTATTGCCCACGACATGGTGACGGTCCTTCGGAACAATCCGCTCGACTTGCCGTTGATGGGATCGATGCTCAGTGAGAGCTGGATGATCAAGCGTACGTTTGCTGCCAACGTCGCCAATCCGGAAATCGATGAACTGTACCAAACAGGGATCTCGTCGGGGGCGTGGGGCGGGAAACTGCTTGGCGCCGGCGGTTGCGGTTTCCTGCTCTTCCTGGTGCCGGCAGAACGGCAGGCGGCCATGCTCTCCCGCATGGGAAACCCGCCGGCCTTCCCGTTGGTGCTGGATTCGACCGGCTCCCGGCTCATCCATGAAAGCGGGAGCCGCCCCGCCGGAGTGGTTTCTGATACAGGACGATACGATGAGAGCGTTCCGGAAACCGCAGTCCGCGGTGTTCCTGGGTGAGGACGGTACGATTAATCGACCGGAAACATCATCATCGATACGGATTTCCGAAGAGCGAAGTGGAATGCGCGTGGTTTCCGTGTCGGCCGATACGTTCATTAACCGGAAGGAATGGGAGACCGCCTATTCGCTTGAACTCATTGAGCACATCCTGCGGGTCAAGGGACCGGTCTGGCTCTGCGACGAGATCACGAGAGACGAGGATCCTTCTACATCTGAGAGCTTCATTCGTTGGAACACTCTGACCTATCTGGATCGAGAAGACTTCGCCGGGCGCCGTCTGCTCGACTTTGGCCCGGGCTGTGGGGCATCGACCATGGTGCTCTCGCGGATGTTTCCGCAGACCCGAATAGTGGGTGTAGAATTCGTATCCCAGTTTGTGGAGGTCGCCCGGAAGCGAGGCAATGCTGATTCTCAAGAGGATCAAGGCAGTGACGGGTTACGCGTTGAGTCCCTATCCGGGAGTTGCTTTCAGGAAACATGAGTCTCCTTGAACACATGTGGGTCAGGGGCGGGGCCAGTTCGGTGCCTCCACAGCAGAGGAACAGCATTTTCAGTGGGAAGGGGCAACGGTCTCGGTCGAACCGACCCGCACCTTGGTCCGTATCGGGGTAAGGAAACCGATTCCCCAGCTCAGGTGCATGGTTGCGAGAGCCAGCGGGAGCAGGAGCGCAGTGTACGAACGGCGACGGATGCCGATCGCCAGAGAGCTGAGCGCCAGGGTAAGGACGTAAGTGAGCGGCACTGCCGCTACCGCCCAGATGGGGCCGGTCACGGCCAGGACCGGCGTGGTGGCCAATCCCAGCAGCAACAGCAGGCCGGCGAGATGCCGGGGCAGCAGGGAGGCCGGATGTCGTCGCGCCACGACCCGCTTCCATCGGCCGTAGTTGAAATACTGCCAAGCGAGACCCCACAAGGTGCTGCGGGGCCGGTAGGCGACCACGAGCCCGGGATCGAACCACACCGTTTCCCCGCGCGCCCGCAGCCGCCAGTTGAGTTCGTAGTCCTCGCCCCCCCCAAAGGCAGGGTCGACGCCGCCCACCGCCTCCAACGCATCGCGCCGGAACGCGCCCAGGAAGACGGTGTCGACGGGTCCCTCCGGGCCGCCCAGTCGGAAGCGGGCGCCGCCAGCCCCCAGGGGAGTGGTCATCGCCATCGCCACCGCGCGCTCGAAGAACGTGGCGCCGACCGGCCGTTGCCGGCCGCCGACGTTGGCCGCCCCCGTCCTTTGCAACGTGCTCACCGCGCGGCGCAGGTATCCGGGGGGGAGCACCGAATGGGCATCGCACCGCACGATGATCTCTCCGGTCGCCGCCCCGTACGCCGCACGCAACCCGAAGCCGGCAGTCTGTTCCGGATTGGGAACCAGTGTCACCGTCGGGTACCGCCGCCGAACCAGATCGGACATGGCCGGGGTGTCGGATCCGTCGGCGACGATGACCTCTACCGAACCCTTGTAGTCCTGAGACAACACCGAGTCGATCGCCGCCCCGATGGTCGCCTCGGCGTTCCGAGCCGGGATGAGAACCGACACCGACGGCAAGGCAGCGGTGGCGGTGCGGAATTGCCTCGGGTGTACGGTCAGTTCCCTCTTGGTCCGAACCGGGGTAAGGAAACCGATTCCCCAGCTCAGGTGCATGGTTGCGAGGACCAGCGGGAGCAGGAGCGCGGTGTACGAACGGCGACGGATGCCGACCGTCAGAGCGTTGAGCGCCAGAGTGAGGGCGTAAGTGAGCGGCACCGCCGCTGCCGCCCAGATGGGGCCGGTCACGGCCAGGACCGGCGTGGCGGCCAATCCCAGCAGCAACAGCGGGCTGGCGAAATGCCGGGGCAGCAGGGAGGCCGGATGTCGTCGCGCCACGACCCGCTTCCATCGGCCGTAGTTGAAATACTGCCAAGCGAGACCCCGCAAGGTGCCGCGAGGCCGGTAGGCGACCACGAGCCCGGGATCGAACCACACCGTTTCCCCGCGCGCCCGCAGCCGCCAGTTGAGTTCGTAGTCCTCGGCCCCCCCAAGGGTAGGGTCGACGCCACCCACCGCCTCCAACGCATCGCGCCGGAACGCGCCCAGGAAGACGGTGTCGACGGGTCCCTCCGGGCCGCCCAGTCGGTGGCGGGCGCCGCCAGCCCCCAGGGGAGTGGTCATCGCCATCGCCACCGCGCGCTCGAAGAACGTGGCGCCGACCGGCCGTTGCCGGCCGCCGACGTTGGCCGCCCCCGTCCTTTGCAACGTGCTCACCGCGCGGCGCAGGTATCCGGGTGGGAGCACCGTATGGGCGTCGCACCGCACGATGATCTCTCCGGTCGCCGCCCCGTGCGCCGCATGGATTCCGGCCGTGATGACCTGTTCCGGATTGGGAACCAGTGTCACCGTCGGGTACCGCCGCCGAACCAGATCGGACGTGGCCGGGATGTCGGATCCGTCGGCGACGATGACCTCTACCGAGCCCTCGTAGTCCTGAGACAACACCGAGTCGATCGCCGCCCCGATGGTCGCCTCGGCGTTCCAAGCCGGGATGAGAACCGACACCGACGGCAAGGGAGTCGCAGTGGTCGATTGCGGGATGAGAACAGGAGTCTCCTTCATGTTCCGTGACTTCAGTGTATCGATCCGTCTGCTACCGGGAGCATTCAGTTTATCACCGCCAGATTCCACGGCCGGTGCGAACCAGCCCGACCATCTGGCGCCGGAAGGCCGGCGGAGCCTGCCCCACGGCTGACTGCCTGCCGGGGCAGGCCAAGCCCTTGCCCTGGGTCTGCCGGGACATGAGATGGGCCGCTCCGATCAGGAGTGGCAAGGACACTTGATGAGGGACCCATCCGGGCGGTCCGAGATTCCTCCGCACGATCGAGTCGATTGATGAGGGAATCGGGCCGTTATCCGCATGTCCCGCGGTCAGTCGAGCATTCCCCTCACCCGGTGGTCTCCGCTGAAGCCCCGAAACACGATTTCACGCCCCGTTTTTTCGGCTATTCTGACAACTCGAATTTCGGATCATCAGGGATTCTACGGGCGTTTTCGGGCCTGACGGTGACATCCGTTCCCACTCAGGACCATTTTCCGGCGGCCTTGCCGTATTCGTCGGACACGGCAAAAGGTAGCATCCCGGCAAGGCGCTGCGGCAACAGGGATCAACATGAACAAGACCCCCGTACAACCCGCGCAGCGCTACAACGGATACCACCGGGTCTCGGACGCGCGCGGCGATCCGGAGCTGACCCATACCGGCCCGCACACCCCCTGCGGGGAGTATTTCCGGCGCTTCTGGATGCCGGTGGCGATGAGCGGGGAGATCGGGGAGCGTCCCACCCTCGTCAAGGTGCTCGGCGAGGAGCTGGTGCTGTTCCGGGACCTCTCCGGGCGGCTCGGCCTCCTGCACAAGCATTGCAGTCACCGCCGCGCGTCGCTGGAGTACGGGATCATCTCCGAGCGAGGCATCCGGTGCTGCTACCACGGCTGGCTCTTCGACGTGGACGGCGCCATTCTCGAGGCGCCCGGGGAGCCGGCGGCGAGCCCCATTCCGCGCAAGCTCTGCCACGGTGCCTATCCCGTCCGGGAGCTCGCCGGCCTCGTCTTCGCCTACCTCGGCCCCCCCGAGCGCCGCCCCGAATTCCCCATGCTCGACACCCTCTCGCTCCTCGGAGTCGAACTCGTGCCCTACGCGATCGACTATCCCTGCAACTGGCTGCAGGTGGCCGAGAACCCGATGGATCCGTTTCACAGCGTGTTCCTGCACACGCGGGTGACGCGAGCGCACTTCAACCCGGCCTGGGGGGCGATGCCGGTGGTGGACTGGCATCCGTTCGAGGATCGCACCGGGATCTACCTCACCAACGTGCGCCGCTGGGAGGACTTCATCTGGGTGCGCACCGCCGAGGTCCTGCTCCCGGCCATCGCGCAACCGCCGGACATCTTCCAGAACCCGGACCGGGAGAAGTTCTTCCCCGGCGTGGGCATCACCAAGTGGACGGTGCCGGTGGACGACACCCATTGCCGGATCATCGCCTACCGCCACTTCGGCGAGGAGCTCGACCTCGACGGCAGGGGCGATCGATCGAAGGTCGGGCTGAACAGGGTGGACTTCGTCGGACAGACCGGCATCGAGCGTTCTTACGAGGAAGGCCAAGCCATGCCAGGCGACTACGAGGCGCAGATCTCCCAGGGTCCGATCACGGTGCACGCCGAGGAGCGGCTCGGCACCACCGACAAGGGGGTGGCGCTGTACCGGCGCATGCTGCGCCAAGCGGTGCGGGACCTCGCCGCCGGCCACGAGCCGCCGCAGCTTCGTCCAGGTCCCGACCGAAAGGTGCCGACCATGGCCGGCGACGTCATCGTGTGCGCGCCGGCCACGAACCCCGACGACGTCGAGTTGCAACGGCTCATGGGCCGCGAGATCGGGCGCATCGTCCACGAGACCATGAACCTCGAACGCGCCGTGCGCCGCACGGAGATCGAGCGGCGGGTCCGGGCGTGGCTCGAAGTGGGGGGGAGGCCGGGAGCGCCTGAATCACCATCCATCCGGATCAGGAAGCCTTGTCTGCCCGATTACGGCTCGGGCCGGGCGGACGAGAGCGTGGCGCTTGTGCCGGCCCCGCTCGGACCACATCGGCGCCAGTGAGGCGTCTCAGGCCGGGCGGACGAGGGCGTGGCGCTTGCGGCCGGCGGAGAGCTTGACGACGCCCTCGGCGGTGAGGTCGTTCGGCCCGACCGTGCCGGTCTCCTCGGTCACCGGCTCGTCGTTTACCCGCGCGCCGCCGCCGCGGATGAGCCGCCGGGCCTCGCTGTTGCTCCGGGCGAATCCGGCTTCGCGCAGGAGGTCACAGACCGGGACGCCCGCGTCGAGCCGCGCCCGCGGGATCTCGATGGCCGGCAGCCCATCCGCGAACGCGGCTCCGGGCGGAGCATCGGACGCGAAGGTGCGCCGGGCGGTTTCCGCCGCCGAGCGGGCCGCCTCGCGTCCGTGGCAGAGCGCGGTGGCCTCGGTCGCGAGGATCGCCTTCGCCTCGTTGATCTCCGCGCCGCCGAGCGCTTCGAGCCGCGCGATCTCGTCCAGCGGCAGCTCCGTGAACAGGCGCAGGAAGCGTCCCACGTCGGCATCCTCGGCGTTGCGCCAGTACTGCCAGTACTCGTAGGGCGAAAGACGCTCGGGGTCGAGCCACACCGCCCCCGCCGCGGTCTTGCCCATCTTGGCCCCGCCCGCCGTGGTCAGCAGCGGGGCGGTCAGGCCGTACAGCGCGAGATCCGCCGCCCGGCGGCCGAGCTCCACCCCGCATACGATGTTGCCCCACTGGTCCGAGCCGCCCATCTGGAGGCAGCATCCGTAACGCCGCCCGAGCTCCAGGAAATCGTATGCCTGAAGGACCATGTAGTTGAATTCGAGGAAGGAGAGCGGCTGCTCGCGGTCGAGGCGCAGCTTCACCGACTCGAACCCCAGCATCCGGTTGACCGAGAAGTGCCGACCGTACTCGCGCAGGAAGGGGATGTAACGCAGCGCGTCGAGCCAGTCCGCGTTGTCGGCCATCAGGGCGGCGGCGCCCCCGCCATCGTCCTGGCTACCGCCGCCCACGCCACCGGCTCCACGCCTGCCCAGGTCGCCGCTACCGTCACCACCTTCGCCTGGGCCACCGCTACCGTCTCCGCCGAAGTCGAGGAAGCGTTCGAAGACGCGCCGGATGCCGGCGATGTTGTCGGCGATGCGCTGCTCGGACAGCAGCTTCCGGCTCGCATCCTTGCCCGACGGGTCCCCGACCTTGGTGGTGCCGCCTCCCATGAGGACGATGGGCCGGTGGCCGGTACGCTGCATGTGCCGCAGCAGCATGATCGGGACGAGGCTGCCGACGTGCAGGGAATCGGCCGTTGCGTCGAACCCGATGTAGCCCGTGATCCGGCCCGAGGCGGCGGCCGCGTCCAGCCCTTCGAGGTCGGTGCACTGGTGGAGATAGCCGCGCTCGGCGAGCGTGCGCAGGAACTCCGATTTCAGGGATGAAGGGGGAACGGTCATGAGTGCGGGAGGGTGGTCGCGGAAATCACGGGAGCGGCAGTCGTCGTCGGGTGTCCGGAAGGGAGTATAGGGTGTCGATTCCGGGGATGCGCGGCACGGTCATCCGTCATCGAGAAGCGGTGACGCCCGCGGCGCGGCCCAATGCGGACAGAACCGCCCGTGTCCCACGGATGCGCCGTTCCCAAGGGGTGTCGATTCCGGGGATGCGCGGCACGGTCACCTGTCATCGAGGAGCGGTGACGCCCGCGGCACGGCCCGATGCGGACGGAGCGCCCGCGTCCCGGGGACGCGCCGTGCTGCCCGGATCAGGCGAGCTTCGATCACGATCCGCTACACTCGCCGGCCCGCGTCCCACGGAGCCTCCCGAACATGATTTCAGTGGCGGAGCTGAGCGCCCTGCTCCAGGTGATCATCGTCGACCTCGTGCTCGCGGGGGACAACGCGATCGTCGTCGGCATGGTCGCGGCGGGCCTGCCGGCGAAGGACCGGACCCGGGTCATCGCCATCGGCATCGCAGCCGCGACCCTGATGCGGGTCGCGTTCGCGGCGGTGACGGTGCAGTTGCTCCAGATCGTGGGGCTGCTGCTCGCCGGCGGCCTGCTCCTGCTGTGGGTGGCATGGAAGCTGTGGCGCGAGATCAGGGCGCAGCGCAACGCGCCGGACGCTCCCGACGGCGGGGCGGACGCCGGCGCCGGAAAGTCCGAAGCGCCCAAGAGCATGCGTAGCGCGATCGTCCAGATCGTCGTCGCCGACATATCGATGTCGCTCGACAACGTGCTTGCGGTCGCCGGTGTCGCCCGCGACCACACCTGGGTGCTGGTGGTGGGGCTCGTCCTCTCGGTGGCGTTCATGGGGCTCGCGGCGGCGTGGATCGCACGGCAGCTCGAACATCGTCCCTGGATCGCTTACGTCGGGCTCGTGGTCATCTGCTACGTCGCGGTGGCGATGATCGTCGAGGGCGCACAGGAGATCGTCGCCGTCACCGCGGGTTCGTGAACGTCAACACCGGTGACCGCAGGTGGCCGCGGGCTCCGAAGCACGGCTCACCCGGGGATCGGGATCGGATTCGCCTTCTTCGGCACGTGGTACCCCCGCTGCACCGCGGGACGTTGCGCGATCTCGACGTACCAGCGCCTCACGTTCGGGAAGTCCGCGAAGTCGATCTCCTGCCACTCGTAGCGCGAGATCCACGGCCAGGCCGCCATGTCCGCGATGGTGTACTCGTCCCCGGCGAGGTACGGGCGGTCCGCGAGCCGATCGTTCATCACCCCGTAGAGCCGATCCGCCTCGGTGCGGAAGCGCCGCTCCGCGTACTCGCTGCTGCCGGGGTTGAACTTCACGAAATGGTGCACCTGCCCGAGCATCGGACCGACGCCGCCCATCTGCCACATCAGCCACTCCACGACACGCCAGCGCCCTTCCCCGCTCCGCGGCATGAACTTCCCGGTCTTCTCCGCGAGATAGACGAGGATCGCGCCCGATTCCATCAGCGACAGGCCGGTGTCGCGATCGACGATGGCGGGGATCTTGTTGTTGGGCGAGATCTTCAGGTAATCGGGGTGGAACTGCTCGTCCGCGCCGATGTTGACCGGGTGCGTCTCGTAGTCGAGCCCGAACTCCTCGAGGGCGATGGAGACCTTGCGGCCGTTGGGGGTACTCCAGGTGTAGAGGTCGATCACGGTGACATGGTCCTCACTGGATGAGTGGAAGGGAACGACTCCTTCGGAAGCCGCCGGCGGCAATCCACCGAACGTCTCGGGTGACGAATGATAACCTGCCGGGCCGAAGCCGACCGCCTGCGGGCGTCCGAAGCGGGACATCGATCGAGATCCGGGCGGATCGGGGACGGTGCCCCTCGCTTGCCGGGTGGAGTCCCATCGGTCCCGATGGTGGGAGCGACCGGGAGCCGGGACGGTGCCCCTCGCCTGCCGGGTGGTGTCCCATGAGACGGATTCGGACCGTTGCGAACGGCAGCGCGATCCGCGACGAAGCGCCCGTGCGCGATCGGATCCGGAGGTCGAATTGCGCCGCCGGCAAGCCGGGCCTCCAGGGAGAAGCCGCATCGGAAACACGGGGCCGGACCCGGGCGTTGGTGGGCCGATGAGCGACGCGGACTGGAATCCGGGCCGATGCGGGCTAGAATCCCAGACCATGGACGAGACCCTTACCGGCGCGGCCGGTACCGTCGCACCCCGCCGCTTGTGGCTGTACCTGCTGCCGATCGCGATCTTCGCCGGTATCGGGGTGCTGTTGTATGCCGGTCTGTACCGCGATCCGACCCTGGTGCCGTCGCCGCTCATCGGCAAGCCCGTCCCGGTGTTCGCCCTCGGTCCGGTCCGGGGGCGCGAGCACGGACTCTCGTCGCGGGACCTGCGCGGGGAGGTGACCCTCGTGAACGTCTTCGCTTCGTGGTGCGTCGCCTGCCGGGACGAGCATCCCCTGCTCATGGCCCTCGAACACGAGGGCGTAATCCCGATCCACGGACTCAACTACAAGGACGCCCCGGACGCCGCTGCCGCCTGGCTCGACGCCCTCGGCGATCCGTACACACGGATCGGGGCCGACCTCGACGGCCGCGTCGGGCTCGACTGGGGCGTATACGGAGTGCCCGAGACGTTCGTCGTCGACCGGAACGGCCGTATCGCGTACAAGCACATCGGGCCGGTGACGCCACGGGTTCTCGATGAAGCCATCCTTCCTCTGGTGCGTGCGCTGCGCGCGAATGGCTGAGACCTCGATGGATCGGACAGTGCGGCCTTCGCGCGAGGAGTCGAGACCCCGATGAACCGGACGGTGGAACGACGCTGCTTCGTCAAGCTATGCGCCGCGGCGGCGGTGACGGCCGGCGCGAACCCCGCGCTGCTCGCCGCCGAAGGCGCGACCGCACGGCTCTACGACCGCACGACGCTCGTGGACCACGACGGCGTGCCGATCACCGCGCAGGGGCTGGAGGTCGGGCGCACCTATATCTTCCACTACCCGTACGCGACCACTCCGTGCTTCCTGCTCGACCTGGGCCGCCCGGCGCCCGCCGTGGCCGGACTCTCCACCGAGGACGGCGAGCCCTATCTATGGCCCGGCGGCGCCGGCGAGGGCCGCTCCGTGGTCGCGTTCGCCGCGATCTGCGCCCACCGGATGAGTCACCCCGCCAGGGAGGTGAGCTTCATCAACTACCGCCACGGCAAGGTGCGCTACCGTGATTCCGGCGACCGGATGCGCGAGGCCAGCGGGGTCATCTTCTGCTGCTCCGAGAAGAGCGTCTACGACCCCGCCGGCGGCGCCCGGGTGCTCGGCGGCCCGGCCAGGCAGCCCCTGGCCACGATCCTGCTCCAAAGCGATCCCGAGTCCGGGACGCTCTCCGCGCTGGGCACCGTCGGCGGGGAGATGTACGACGCGTTCTTCGAGAAGTTCGCGTTCCGCCTCGCGCTGGAGCACGAAACCCGCGACATCGAGCGCCGGATCGGTGCGGCCTCGGTGGTCATGGACATCGAGGAGTACTCGCGCACGATCATGCAGTGCTGACGGGGGCCCGGGCGGGAAGCCGGCGAGAGGCGAGCCACGAGGCAATGAACGCAAGCCATCCAATCCGCATCGTCGGACTCGACCACGTCGTGCTGCGGTGCGTCCGCCTCGATGAGACCATGGCGTTCTATATCGACGTGCTCGGCTGCACCCCCGAGCGCACGCTCCCCGAGCTCGGGCTCCATCAGTTGCGGGCGGGCCGGGCGCTGATCGATCTGGTGCCGGTGGGGAGCAAGCTCGGCGGCACCCGGCCGCCGGATCCCGAGCACGGAAACATGGCGCACTTCTGCCTGCGCATCGACGATCCCGACTGGGACGCACTCGCCGCCCACCTCCGGGCAAACCGCATCGCGTTCGAGCCGCCCGAAACCCGCTACGGAGCCGACGGACACGGCCCGTCCGTCTACATCGCCGACCCCGAGGGCAACGTGGTCGAGCTGAAGGGCGGCGCCCCGGGACGGCAGGCGCCCCCCTGTCCGTGATGCCTCGGACGGAACGACACGGAACCTGCCGCGACTTCCCGATTTCCGCGTCCGCGGGAAGGACGGAGGCGCGTCCCGCGCGTATTCCGTCGTCTCCGCCAGGCTCACGCCCGTGAAAAGGCGTGACTCCCGCGCAACGCCGGTCCAGGCGCGACCGTGCACGCGAATGCGGAAAGCGGAGGCGGGAACGGATGGCGGGTATCGGGAACGCCGCCGGCCGGCCCGGCGTCGCAGAAGAACCGAGCGATGCGTCACGTTCGGAGCCACGCTCGACCTTGCCGTCGAGACCAGCCGGAGGAACAAATGCCAGCACTGAAGAACTACGACGCCAGGGGCCTTCACCAGGCCGATCTCGATCACTGCATCCATCCGTGGACGGACTTCGCCGAGTGGACCCGGAGCGGCTCCACCATCATGGTGCGCGGCGAGGGAGCGTACGTATGGGACGCCGAGGGGAACAGGTTCATCGACGGCATCGGCGGGCTGTGGTTCGCCAACGTCGGCTTCGGCCGCCGGGAGCTGATCGAGGCGGCAACGGATCAGCTCGGCGCCCTGCCCCAGTACTCCTACTTCACCAACCTCGGCAACCCGCCGGCCGCGGAGCTCGCCGCCCGGCTCGCCGAGCTGGCCCCGGGCGACCTGAACCACGTCTTCTACAGCACCGGCGGTTCGGCCGCCAACGAGACGGCGGCGCGCATCGCGCATTATTACTTCGACAACCTGGGCAAGCCGTCCAAACGCATCTTCATCTCACGCGGAAACGCCTATCACGGCAGCACGTTCCTGACCTCGGCGCTCTCGGGCAAGATGGGCGAGAAGCCCGGATTCCGGTTTCCCGACGAGTTCGTGCATCGCGTCTCGGAAGCCAACTGCTACCGGATGCCGGACGGCATCGGCAGTGAAGCGGAGTACTGCGATTTCCTGGTGGACGAATTCGAGCGCGCGGTGGCAGAGCTGGGCGCGGACAACGTCGCCTGCTTCTTCGCCGAGCCGATCATGGGGGCCGGCGGGGTCCTGGTTGCTCCCAAGGGCTATCACCGGCGCATGAAGCAGGCGTGCGAAGCGCACGACGTCCTCTACGTCTCCGACGAGGTGGTGACCGCCTTCGGCCGGCTGGGCCGTTTCTTCGCGAGCGAGGACCTGTTCGACGTGGTGCCGGACATCCTGGTGACCGCCAAGGGGATCACCTCGGGCTACATGCCGCTCGGCGCGACGATCGTCTCGGACAAGGTGTTCGAGGGCCTGTCGCGCCCGCGGGCGGACGGCGGCATCTTCTCGCACGGGTTCACGTATTCGGGCCACGCCGTGGCCTGCGCGGTGGCTCTCGCCAACATCGGCCTGATGGAGCGGGAGGACCTCTGCGGGCGGGTGCGCCGGACGGGACCCTACTTTCTGGAACGTCTCGAGACGCTCGGGGAGCTGCCGATCGTGGGAGACGTGCGCGGCAGCCACTTCATGCTCTGCGTCGAGCTGGTGCGGGACCGGGAGACGAAGGAGCCGTTCCCGGAAGCGATCGCGATCGGCAAGCGGGTCGACGATCAGGCGCAGGCACGGGGACTGATCGTCCGGCCCATCGGCAACCTGTGCGTCCTGTCTCCGGCGCTCATCCTGGACACGGACGACATCGACCGGATCGTCGCCATCCTCGGGGAATCCATCGAAGCGGTCATCGCCGATCTGGAGCGCGAGGGAATCGCACCCGCGGCCGCGTAGCCGGGTGCGGCCCCACCACCCGCAACGTTGCGATCGTTACTTGCCGGCCATCTGCATCTCTCGCGTGCGCTGCTTCTGCTGGCGGAACAGCAACCATCCGGCGACGATCACGCCGATCGCGACCGCCAGCACCATGATCGTCGCCAGCGCGTTGATGTCCGGGCGAAGTCCGAGACGCACGCGCGAGTAGATCAGTATCGGAAGGGTCGTCGCACCCGGCCCGGAGACGAAGCTGGCGATGATCAGGTCGTCCAGAGACAGGGTGAACGACAGCAGCCAGCCGGCGAGCATCCCCGGCGCCAGGCGCGGCAGGGTGACGTCGAACAACACCCGGAACGGCTTTGCGCCGAGATCCTGCGCGGCCTCCTCGAGCTCCTGCCCCATGCCGGCCAGCCGGCCTTGAATGATGACCGCGACGAAAGCCATCGAAAACGTGATGTGCGCGATCGTGATCGTCGTGAAGCCGCGTTCCGACGGCCAGCCGATGATCCCTTCGAGCGTGATGAAGAGCAGCAGCAGCGACAGGCCGGTGATCACTTCGGGCATCACCAGCGGGGCGGTGATCATGCCGGAAAACAGCATGCGCCCGCGAAAATTGCCGAAACGGACCAGCGCCAGCGCCGCCATCGTGCCGATCAGGGTCGCGAATGTCGCGTTGACCACCGCGATTTGCAGGCTCAGCGCCAGCGCGTCCCAGACTTCTTCGCTCTGAAACAGGACTCCGTACCAGCGGGTGGAGAACCCGCCCCATACCGGCACCAGCTTCGAGTAGTTGAACGAGTAGAAGATCATCAGAAAGATCGGGACGTACAGGAACGCCATGCCGAAGCACAGCGCCGAGAACAGGAACGTCGAGCGTTGCTTCCGCATCGATCAGATCCCTGACTCTCTCGCCTGCACGCGCTGGTAGATCATCATCGGCACGACCAGCACCACCAGCAGCGCCACCGCCACCGCCGCCGCCACCGGCCAGTCGTGGTTGGCGTTGAATTCGCCGTAGAGCACGTTCCCGATCATCAGCACGTTGCCGCCTCCGAGGAGGTCCGGTATCACGAACTCGCCGGTCGCGGGAATGAACACCAGCAGGCTGCCCGCGATGATGCCCGGGAGGGTCATCGGCAAGGTGACGGTGAAGAACGTCGTCAGCGGGCGGGCGCCCAGGTCGGCCGCGGCCTCGTGCAGCGACAGGTCCAGCTTCTCCATGTTCGCGTACAGAGGAAGAATCATGAACGGTACGTAGGTGTAGACGATGCCGACGTACACCGCGAATTCCGAGTACAGCAGGCGAATCGGCGAGTCGATGACGCCAAGAAAGATCAGCAGGTTGTTGATCGTGCCCTGGTCGGCGAGCAACCCGATCCACGCATAGACGCGCAGCAGGAACGACGTCCAGAACGGCAGGATGACCATCAGCAGCAGGATCGTCCGCGCCGTGGGGCGTGCGCGGGAGATGCCGTAGGCGATCGGGTAACCGATGAGCAGGCAGAGTATCGTGGAAACGATCGAGATCCTGAGCGAGTTCAGGTACGTCTCGACGTACAGCTCGTCTTCCCAGAGCCAGACGAAGTTGTCGAACAGCAGACGCATCGTCAGCGCGCCGTCTTCGGCCCATTGAAACAGCGGCGAGAACGGCGGGCTGGCGATGATCCGCTCCGCCAGGCTGATTTTGAGGACGATGAAGAACGGCACGAGGAAGAACAGCAGCAGCCAGAAATACGGCACGAGCACCACCACCGACTGCCAGCCGCCCTGCAGCCGCGCGAGCGCCGTTTGCAGCCCGCGCGTCATTCGGTCAGCGCCAGCGCGCTGGCGGTGTCCCAACCGACATGGACTTCATCGTCCCAGGTGATCTCCCGCTGGTCGAGCCGGCGCTGGTTGGGCGCGGTGATCTGGACCACGGCCTTGCCGACTTCGACCCGGTAGATGGACAGGTTGCCCATGTACGCCAGGTCCCGCACCTTGCCCGGCAGGGAGACCACGGCGCCGCCGCCCGCATCCTGCGTCTTGGACATGCGGATTTTTTCGGGCCGCACCGCCAGCGTGATCTGCTGCCCCTCGCCGCCGTCGAAATGCTCCGGCAAGGCCAGGCGCATGGGCAGGTCCGCACAATCCAGCGCCAGCCCGCCGCCATCGCGCACCACCGTGCCCTCGAACATGTTGATCGTGCCGATGAAGCTCGCGGTAAAGCGCGTCTGCGGATATTCGTAGATTTCCGTCGGCGTGCCGATCTGCACGAACCGCCCGGCGTCCATCACCGCGATCCGCGTCGACAGGGTCATCGCCTCCTCCTGGTCGTGGGTGACGACGATGAAGGTGACGCCGAGCTTGTCCTGGATGTTCATCAGCTCGAACTGCGTCTGCTCGCGCAGGCGCTTGTCCAGCGCCGCCAGCGGCTCATCAAGCAGCAGCACCTTCGGCCGCTTGACCAGCGCCCTCGCCAAGGCGACGCGCTGGCGCTGCCCGCCGGAAAGCTGATGCGGCTTGCGCCTGGCGAAGTCCGACAGCTCGACCATCGCCAGCATCTCTTCGACGCGCCGCCTGACCTCGGCGGGCGGGACACCGTCGCGCTTCAGCCCGTACGCGACGTTCTGCTCGACCCGCATGTGCGGAAACAGCGCGTACGACTGGAACATCATGTTGACCGGCCGCTCGTACGGCGGCACCGAGCGCATGTCCGCACCATCGATGAAGATATTGCCCGAGGAGGGCTCCTCGAACCCGGCCAGCATCCGCAGCAGGGTGGTCTTGCCGCAGCCGCTGCCGCCGAGCAGCGCGAACAGCTCGCCCTTGTAGATTTCGAGATCGACGTTGTCGACCGCGACGAAATCGCCGAAACGTTTGCTGACGCCCTGGATGTGGATGAACGGCACCGCCCCCGGGGCCAGCCAGGGGCGGTCGCCGTAGTGGCCGGCCGCGGCGTCGTTCACCTGCGACATGCCTGTTCGCGGCGGAGGCTAACGGCCGGATTTGAAGTTGGTCCAGGCGCGGTTCTTGGCGCGTTCGACCTTTGGCGGACGCACCATGAAGGTGTACATCCGTTGCACTTGCTCAGGCTTCGGGTACGCCGCCGGATTGCCCGAAACCTCTTCGTCCACCAACGGAATGGCGTCCTGGTTGGCGGTGGCGTACCAGGTGAAATTGCTGTCGTTCGCGGCGACTTGCGGGCGCATCATGTAGTTCAGGAACAGATGCGCGTTGTCCACGTTCTTCGCGTCCTTCGGAATGATCCAGCCGTCGACCCAGAGGTTCGACTTCTGTTTGCCTTCCGGCAGGAAGAAGTCGAGCACCACCCCGGTTTCAGCCTCCGCCGCCTGCGACATCGCCAGCAGGCCGTCGGGTCCCCAGGTGATCGCGACGCAGAATTCCCTTTCCGGCATCCGCTGGTATGCGTAATTGTCGAACGTCTTGATGTAAGGACGGATCTGCTTCAGCATCTTTCCGGCTTCCTTGTAATCGGCCGGACTGGTCGAATTCGGATCCAGGCCCATATGCGCCATGGCGATCCCCATGATGTCGTCCGGGGAATCGAGAAACGCCACTCCGCATTTCGACAATTTCTCCATGTGCTCTGGATTCAGCACCATCTCCATCGATCCGATGGGCGCCTCCGGATGTGTCGCCCTGACCAGCGCCTCGTTGTAGGTGACCCCGTGCGTGCCCCACGTGTACGGAACGACGTACTTGTTGCCCGGGTCCCATATGCTCGACAACTGCTCCATGATGTCGGGTCGAATATGGCTGAAGTTGGGCAACCGGGATCTGTCCAGCTCCTGCAGGATGCCGGTCGGAATCAGTTGCGCGGAGTTGCTGCCGGCATGAAGCACCACGTCGTAGCCGGAACCGCCGGCGAGCAGCTTTGCGTGGGCGGTTTCGACCGAATCGTAATTGTCGTAGGTGACCTTGACGTCGAATTCCTGCTCGAAGTTGGCGATCGTGTCTTCGGCGATGTACTCGCCCCAGTTGTAGACGTTCAGGACACCCTCGGCATGGACGGACACGGACACGAGCACCGCGACAGCGGCGGCCAGGCAGCAGTGGCTCCTTGTGCATGCGGATTTCATTTCATCACCCTCCCGGTAAGGATCACGTTCGGCTCATATTGCAGAAACAGAGTGCTGTCATGCGGTCGTCGAAGGCACCCTATCGTATTCTCCAGCAAAGTGCAATTTAATGTAATTCATTGATTTTTCAACATTTTTGAGCCAGAAAATTACTATTGTATCCGGCCGCGCGGATCGGCCATGACGGCATGAGCGAAGCAGGCCGGCCTTCGCAAAACACGGGCGGTTCGATGCCGCAAGACCGGACGGATTCCTGCTCCCGGCAAACGCCGCCCATGAATGTTCAGCCCACGGCGGCGCCGTCGAGTCGCCGGACGGCGGGCTGGGTCAGGGCCACGAACACCACCACGACCGCGAGGATGCCGGCGTTGAGCGCGGCGGCGAACGGCGGCGAGGTCAGCGCCGCCACCGTCCCGCCGAGCAGGCCCCCGAGTGGAATCAGGCTGAAGCAGATGCTGTAGATCCCCATCACCCGGCCGCGCAGCCCGTCCGGGACGGCGAGCTGCAACAGGGTCATCGAGGTGACGATGAACATCGAGATGCACATCGAGGCCAGCGTCGCACAGCCGAGGGCGAGGACGTAGCCCGCGGTGCGGCCGGGCAGCAGGGCCACGCAGGCGTTGAACGCGATCAGCGCGGCGGCCCCGCACCCCAGCGACGCCAGCAGGAACCGCCCGAGCCGGGGGCTTCGCTGCCGCGAGGAGACGATCAGGGTGCCGGTGACCGAGCCGACCCCCGTAGCGGAGATCAGGAGGCCGTAGCCGGCCTCGCTCACGCCGAGGAGCCGGGCGAACGCGGGCATGAGCTGGACGTAGGAGATCCCGAAGAACGTGGTCGCGTAGGTGAGCAGCATGAGCGTCGCGAACATGCGGCGCGATGCGATGAACCGGAGGCCGTCCACGAACTGCCGCCCGGAGTGCCCCACCGCCAGCGGCACGTCACCGGCGGGGGTGGGCGCGAAGCCCGCCATCACCCGGGACATGGCGACGAAGCCCGCCGCCCCCGCCGCGAAGACGACCCAGGTGTCGGTGAGCGCGATGATCATGCCGCCCAGGGCCGGAAGGAACATCCGCGATCCCTGCCAGAGCATGGAGTTGAGGGCGACCGCGCTCATCATGTGCTCGCGGGTGATGAGGCTCGGGAAGAACGCCTGCCGGCCGGGAAAGTCGAAGCCGACGATGAACGCGATCGCACCGGCGATGGCGAGCACGTGCCAGACCGCCACCACTCCGCTGCCGTCGAGAAGGGCAAGCAGGGCGAGAAGGCCGGCGATGATCGTGGAGGTCGCGATGAGCATCCGGCGCCGGTCCACCCGGTCGGCGATGACCCCGCCGACGAGAGCGGCGGCGATGGTGGGGATGGAGGAGGCCGCCCCGAGGAATCCGAGGTGCAGCGGGGACCCGCTCAGCTCGTAGACCAGCCATCCCTGGCCCATGATCAGCAACTGGAACGCCCCCACCGAGGCGGCCGATCCGAACCAGTAGCGCCGGTAGGGGGCGAGTCGCAACGCCCCGAACCGCGTGCCGCCGAGCGCGGGCGGTCGCCTCATCGGGGGCCCGGCACGACGGCGCCCGCGAACTGCGGCCCGGCGCTCCGCGGCGGCCGCGCGTCAACGTCTCGTCCCGGCAACGGGGCCGGCTCGCTGGAAATGGGGACATCCCGACCGCAGCCATCCGGCCGCGCCGTCGAACCACGCTTCACCCACCCGATCTCCAATCGCTTTCGCCGTCTCGTCAGGCTCGATTGCCGGCAGTTCCCGCCAAGCCCGACACCGTCCTCCCGAATCGCCGGGATCGGATGCCCGGACGGCTGGAGAGGCCGGGAAATCCCGGTCGTGCGATCCGGGTTCGAGCGTCGGCGGGAATCGCTGCCCGATTGCATGGATCGCGGGACACCGGAACCTCTTGCGCCGTCGAGCGGCCGGCGCCGCAGACGGGCGAGGAACAGTCCTGTTCCATGCAGGCAGCCCGCCAGGTGGCCGGAAGGTTCGCACGTCCACCGGTCGTTGCACAGGCAAGGTATGCCAGAATCGAACGCCACCGGACCCGATGGACCCTGCGCCAAGTGATGTCGAGGAAAACCGGATACCACGCGGTCCTCGCCGCCTGCCGGGTCATGGCGCTCGTGCTCGCGGGCACGGCGGCGGCCGGCGAGCCGCCGATCGTCGCCGCCGCGGCGAGCCTGCGCCACGTGTTCCCGGAGGTGGTTCACGTCTGGTCCGCGGCCGGCGGCGTCCCACCCGAGGTGAGCTACGGCTCGTCCGGCAACCTCTATCGGCAGATCGCGCAAGGTGCGCCGTTCGACCTCTTTCTCTCCGCCGACGAGGAGCAGGCGCTCAAACTCGTTCGAGCGGGAAGGACCGAGGGCGAAGGCGCGGTCTACGCCGTCGGGCGGCTGGCCCTGCTGGTGCCGCTGCATTCCGGGCTCGCCCTCGATGCGTCGCTCGCGGACCTCGGACGTGCGATCGGCGACGGGCGGCTGCGCCGGCTCTCGATCGCGAACCCCGCCCACGCACCGTACGGCCGCGCCGCGCGCGACGCGCTCGTCCGCACCACGCTGTGGCCGCGGCTGGAGGATCGCCTGCTGCTGGCGGAGAACGCGGCGCAGGCGGTGCAGTTCGCCCTCACCCGCGGCGCCAGCGGCGGACTCGTGCCCTACGCGCTCACGCTCGCCGGGCGCGTCTCGGCCGAGGCCCGCCACGTACTCCTCGATGCCTCCATGCACGGCCCGATCACGCAGCGGATGGTGTTGCTCCCGGGCGCCGGCGCCGGCGCCCGGGCGCTGTACCGGTTCCTCGCCGGACCGGCGGCGCGGCGCATCTTCGAGCGGTCCGGATTCCCGGCGCCGGGAGCGCGCCCGAAGTGAACACCGCGGCGGCCCTGCCCTTCCACGCCCGCGACACCCGTGCCGCGCCGGCCGGGGCGGCGCGTCTTCGTGCACCCCGGATGCTCCGCGCACTTCGCAGGGGAATGACGTGAACGCCGCCCCGATCCTGCTGTCCCTGGAGCTCGCGGCATGGACGGCTGTGCTCATGCTGCCGCTCGGGCTCGTCGCCGGGCGCGCGCTGGCCTGGCGGAGCTTTCGCGCCAAGCCGCTGGTCGAGGCGGCGGTCGCCCTGCCGCTGGTGCTGCCGCCCACCGTCCTCGGCTACTACCTGCTCGTCGCGTTCAGCCCCGACACGGTGATCGGCGGCGCGTTCGAGCGGCTGACCGGCGAGGTCCTGGCGTTCAGCTTTCCCGGCCTCGTCATCGCCTCGATGATCTTCAACCTCCCGTTCACGGTGCAGCCGATGCAGCAGGCGTTCGCGGCGATCCCCCACGAGGTCCGGGAAGCGGCGTGGGTCAGCGGACTCTCGGGCGCGGCGACCCTCGCGCGCATCGAGCTGCCCATCGCCTGGCCCGGCGTCCTCGCGGCGTTCGTGCTGACGTTCGCGCACACCCTCGGGGAGTTCGGGGTGGTGCTGATGGTGGGGGGCAACATCCCGTCGCGGACCCAGACCCTGTCGATCGTCATCTACGACCGCGTGCAGGCGTTCGAGATGGAGGCGGCGGGAGTGCTCTCCGCCGTTCTGCTGGCCGCCTCGCTCGTCTGCATGGCCCTCGTGCGGGCGCTCGCCGGCCGCGGGGTCAAGGTTTGAGCGGCCTGCGGGTCCGGCTGCGCCAGGAGCGGCCCGTCGCGCTCGACGTCGCGTTCGAATGCGGCGCCGGCGAGCTCCTCGCGCTCGCCGGCCCGTCGGGCAGCGGCAAGACCACGGTGCTGCGATGCATCGCGGGGCTGGCATCGCCGCCGGAGGGGGAAGTCGCCTGCGACGGGAAGACCTGGCTCGACACCCGCGGACGCACCTTCGTCTCGCCGCAACGGCGGCGGGTCGGCCTGGTGTTCCAGCACTACGCTCTGTTCCCGCATCTCGACGCGCTGGCCAACGTCGCCTGCGCCATGACCCACCGCCCGCGCGGGGAACGCGGCGCGCGGGCGCGGGCGCTGCTGGCGCGGGTCAACATGGAAGGGCTGGAAGCGCGCCGGCCGGCCGAGCTTTCGGGTGGGCAGCGGCAGCGGGTGGCGCTCGCGCGGGCGCTCGCCCGCGAGCCCCGAGTCCTGCTCCTCGACGAGCCCTTCTCCGCCGTGGACCAGCTCACGCGGCGGCGGCTCCGGCTGGAGCTCGCGCAGCTTCGCCGCGAGATCCGCATCCCGATGGTGCTGGTGACCCACGACCTCGAAGAGGTCCAGCTCCTCGGCGACCGCCTCAGCGTGCTGCACCATGGGCGCACGCTGCAAACCGGCGCGATGCTCGACGTGCTCCGCCATCCCGCCGACGCCCTCGTGGCTCGCCTCGTCGACCACCGCAACGTCTTCACCGGCGTGGTCGCGCGCCACGACGAGCCGGCGCGAAAGACCTGGCTCCACTGGGCCGGCGCCGAGCTGGAGTGCGGGCTCGCGGCGCACTTCGCGCCAGGCGACAGGGTGGACTGGCTGGTGCCGGAATCGCACGTGGTGATGCACCGCCGCGGCCGCCCGTCGCGCGGCGAGCACGAGAACCCGGTCCATGGCGTCGTGCGCGACGTCGTCACCCTCGGCGGCGACGCCCGCGTCACCCTCGACGTCGAGGGTGCGGGCGCACCGCTCACGTTCGAGGTCTCCGCGCACGTCGCGGCGAGGAACCACGTCGCGGGAGGGGTGAAGGTCTCCGTCTCGCTGCTCGCGAGCGGCATCCACGTGATGCCGGCGTCGGGCTCCGGGGCTGCGAACGCCCTGGTGCCGCCATCCCGTCCCGCCGGCGACGGTTGAGCACGGGAGTGCCGGTCTCCGGCGAAACGGAATGGAACCGCAGCCGCTCGCCGGGACGATGGGGCGGCGTCCCCCGGATCCGGGCGGTGCATCCAGGCGTTGAACGGTCCGGCCAGCCCGCCACGGGCGTCCGGGAAGCTCTCGACCGAGCGGTCCCGGCCCCGGTCGCCACCGGTGATCGCATCGAAGATCGCCCTTTGCTCCCGTGCCACTTCTTCGGGCCCGACGGCGGAGAGCCTGCTCATGGATGGTGCTCCTCTTCCGACGTTCCGCTCATTCCGCCCGGTCGAGCTCGAACGTCACGACGCCGGCGCGGCGGGCGACGAATACCCCGCCGCCGGCGCAGGTGAACGCGGGCGCGAGCCGGCGCCGGTACCAGGAACCTTCCCTCAGGTAGCCGTTCCCGTCGGTGCGCGCCCGATCGCAGTTCTCCTCCCAGTCCTCGCGCGTGAGGACGCCGAAGAACAGCGCGCCCCGGCAGTGTCTCGTGAAGCTGTCGATCGCCTGCTCCGCTTCCGCGTCGTCGAGATACTGGAGCACGTCCTGGCAGACGACGAGGTCGAACCGGCGCCCGGACCCGGACCGGAACGTGGCGGCCGAGCCATGCACCCAGCCGAGCTCCGCGCACAGGTGCTCGCTCACTTCGACGCCGGTATAGACGGCGCCGGGAAAATGCTCGCAGAGAGGGTCGCGCAGCCTGCCCAGCCCACAGCCCAGATCGAGGACCCGGCGCACGCGGATGCCGAGGTAGTCGAGGTAGGCGCACAGGAACCGCGCCTGGACCTCGACGTCGAGAGGACCCGCGACACGGGTCCGGGGGTCGAGATAGAAGCGCTCGTAATAGGCGGCGTCGAAGGTGGACCGGAAGGACATCGACGTGTTGTCCCGCGGACCGGAACGATACCGGGCCGCCTCAGTCGCCGACGCCGGCGCAGCCCCGCAGCTCGGCCGAGCGCGCGTGGGCGGTCAGGGCCTCGCCGCGCGCGAGGACCGACGCGACCTCCGCCAGGCGCCGCGCCCCGCGCGGCGAGCAGCCGATCACGCTTGTGCGCTTCTGGAAATCACAGACCCCGAGCGGCGAGGAGAAACGGGCCGTACGCGCGGTCGGCAGGACGTGGTTCGGGCCGGCGCAGTAGTCGCCGAACGCCTCCGGGGTATGGGGCCCGAGGAAGACGGCCCCGGCATGGCGGACTGCATCGATCCACCGCCCCGCGTCCGCCACCGACAGCTCCAGGTGCTCGGGCGCAAGGCGGTTGGCCAGCGCGAGCGCCTCTTCGAGATCGCGCACCGCGATCAGGGCGCCGTGGGCGGCGAACGAACGGGCGACGATCTCCGCGCGTTCGAGGGTGGGAAGCATCGATTCGACGGCCGCCTCCACCCGGTCCAGGAACGCCACGTCGGGAGAGATCAGGATCGCCCGCGCCTCCTCGTCGTGCTCGGCCTGCGAGCACAGGTCCATCGCCACCCACTCCACCGGGGTGTTCCCGTCGCAGACGATGACGATCTCCGAAGGCCCGGCGATCATGTCGATGCCCACGGCTCCGTACACCAGCCGCTTGGCGGCGGCCACGTAGCGGTTCCCGGGCCCGACGATCTTGTCCACGGCCCGGATCGGCCCGGCCCCGAAGGCGAGGGCCGCGATCGCCTGCGCTCCGCCGATGGTCCACACCTCGTCGACGCCGGCCACCCTGGCCGCGGCGAGCACCAGCGGACTGAGCGCTCCCGACGGTGCGGGCACCGCCATCGCGATCTCCGCGACCCCGGCCACCCGCGCCGGTATCGTGTTCATCAGCACCGACGACGGGTAGCTCGCCTTGCCGCCGGGCACGTAGACGCCGACGCGATCGAGAGGGGTGATCCGCTGGCCGAGCACCGTGCCGTCCTCGTCGAGGTACTGCCACGACTCCTGCCGCTGCCGCCGGTGGTAGTCGCGGATGCGCGCCGCCGCCTCGGCCAGCGCCGCGCGCTCGCGGGCGCCGATCGCATCCCATGCCGCGTCGAGGGCGGCGGCCGGGACCTGGAGATCCGGCAGGGCGTCCGCCGCGATCCCGTCGAAGCGGCGGGTGTACTCCAGCACCGCCGAGTCTCCGTCGCGGCGCACCGCGGCGATGATCTCGCGCGCCGCCGCCTCCACCTCCGGATCGCTCTCCGCGGTGGCCGCGAGCAGGGATTCGAAGCGCTGCCGGAAGTCACCTTGCGTCGAGCAGAGCCGCGCCAGGGTGGAGCCGGCGGTCACGTGCATCCGCCCTCTTCGCCCGCCGCCGCGCGTCCGATGCGCTCGACCAGCGAGGAGACCCGCCGATGGGAGAGCTTCATCGCGGCCTTGTTCACGATCAGCCGCGCGCTGATCGCGGCGATCTCCTCACGGACCACGAGCCCGTTCGCGGCCAGGGTCGCGCCGGTCTCGACGAGATCGACGATGCAGTCGGCGAGACCGGCCGCGGGCGCGATCTCCATCGAGCCGTAGAGACGGATGATCTCGGCCTGGATCCCCTTGCCGGAGAAGAATCGCCGCGTGGTCTCCACGTACTTGGTCGCCACCCTCGGACGCGGGCGCGCAGGCTTCGCATCGGCGACCGCCGCGAGCACGAGCCGGCAGCGGGCGATGCCCAGATCGAGCGGCTCGTAGAGTCCGGCGCCGCAGTGCTCCAGCAGGACGTCCTTTCCCGTGATGCCGAGGTCCGCCGCCCCGTGCTCGACGAAGGTCGGAACGTCCTGCGCGCGCAGCACGAGGATGCGGACGTCTTCGAGCGAGGTCGCGATGCAGAGCCGGCGGCTGCCGGCCGGATCTTCGCCGAGCACGATGCCGGCCCGCGCAAGCAACGGCGTCGCCTCGTCGCAGATTCGCCCTTTCGACAGCGCGACCGTCAGCATGGGAAGGCCGCACCCGGGGGTGGCGTGCGGGCACGGGTCACACCGGAACCCTCCGGATGCGCGCGCCAAGCTTGGCAAGCTTCTCTTCGATGCTCTCGTAACCGCGATCGATGTGGTAAATCCTGTCCACCACGGTATCGCCTTCCGCCACCAGCCCGGCCAGCACCAGGCTTGCCGATGCCCGCAGATCGGTGGCCATGACCGGTGCCGCGGTCAGCCGCTCGACCCCCCGGACGAACGCTGTGTTGCCTTCGAGCTGAATGTCCGCACCCAGGCGCTGGAGCTCGTGCACGTGCATGAACCGGTTCTCGAACACCGTCTCGGAGATCGTCGCGGCGCCCTCGGCGACGACGTTGAGCGTGGTGAACTGGGCTTGCATGTCGGTCGGAAACGCCGGATAGGGGGACGTGCGGATGTTGGTGGCGCAGGGGCGACGCCCGCGCATGTCGAGATCGATCCATTCGTCTCCGACCACGACCTCCGCGCCTGCCTCGCGCAGCTTGTCGATGACCGTTTCCAGCATGCGCGGCCGGGTGTCCTTGATGCGGATGTGTCCGCCGGTAATCGCCGCGGCGACCAGGTAGGTGCCGCTCTCGATACGATCGGGGAGCACGTCGTAGTGGGTTCCGTTCAGCCTGTCGACGCCCTCCACCGCGATCGTGTCGCTGCCCGCGCCGCTGATCTTCGCGCCCATGGCGTTCAGGCAGTTCGCGAGATCGACGACCTCCGGCTCGCGGGCCGCATTCTCGATGAGGGTCGTCCCTTCGGCGAGGGTCGCCGCCATCATCAGGTTCTCCGTGCCGGTGACGGTGACGAGGTCCATGACCAGGCGCGCCGCCTTGAGCTTGCGCGCCTTCGCGTGGATGTAACCACTCTCGACGTCGATCTCCGCGCCCATCTTCACCAGCCCCTCGATGTGCAGGTTGACCGGACGCGAGCCGATGGCGCAGCCGCCGGGAAGGGAGACGACCGCCTGGCCGAACCGCGCCAGCATCGGGCCGAGGACCAGGATCGACGCCCGCATCGACTTCACGAGCTCGTACGGAGCGAACAGCTCCCGGATGGTCGAGCAGTCGACTTCGATGTCCATGCACTCGTCGATCACAAGCTCGACCCCCATGCGGCCGAGCAGTTCCATCGTGGTCGTGATGTCCTGCAGGTGTGGGATGTTTCCCACCTTGACGGGACCATCCGCGAGCAGAGTCGCGGCGAGGATCGGCAGCGCCGCGTTCTTGGCTCCCGAGATGCGGATCTCGCCCTGGAGAGGGATCCCGCCGGTGATGATGAGCTTATCCATTCGACGCCGGCCGGATGCCGCCACGCCGCGCCGCGGCGCGAGGCTCGGACCCCTTCACCGTGGCTTGCCGCGTCGCCGGCGCCGGCCGGGCCGCGAATGCGGGCACGAAGGGAAATGCAGTGGGCAGGGAGCGGGCGGGCATCGCCCGAGGGCGGGCAGGACGTTGCGTCACCGCCCGAGCTGCTCCCATTGGGCCGGGGTATACGTCCGCAGCGCGAGCGCGTGGAGAACGTCGTTGGCGAAGCGCCCGCCCAGGGTCCCGTAGACGAGTCGGTGCTGGCGGATCATCGGCTTGCCCGCGAACGCCTCGCTCACCACGACCGCGTTGAAATGGCGTCCATCCCCGGTGACTTCGACGTGGGCGCAATCGAGACCGCACTCGATCAATCGGCGGATTTCTTCCGGTTCCATGTCCGTTCATCCCGGTTGGCCACCACGGCGATCACCAAGCCTTCCGGCCTGCAATCCTCAAGCCGGCCGGACCCGGGCCGGGGGGTGCCGGCGGGGCCGGCCGGTGCATGTCGCCGGAGCTCCGGCCGCGCACCCTGCCGATCCGATGGTTCGTCAGTCCGTCTTCGCGTTCCTGGCCTCGAGGCTCGCGATCAGCCCTTCGATTCCGTGGCGCGCGATCTTGGAACGGAACGACGCGCGGTAATTCGTCACCAAGCTCACGCCGTCGACCGCGACGTCGAAGACCTTCCACTCCTCCCCACCCTCATGCATCGCATACACGATGCGTACCGTCCGCCTGCCGTCCAGCTCGACGTCCAGCGGGATGGCGATCTCGTCGTCCTTCTTCCGCGGCACCGGATCGAGCCAGGTCAACGTCTGCCCGCGGTACTCGTTGAGCACCGTTGCGTAGGTGCGCACGAGCATGGACCGGAACGCCGAGACGAATCGCTGCCGTTGCTCGGGCGATGCCTGTTTCCAGCGTTTGCCGAGCACCCGCCGGGACATGCGCTCGAAGTCGAAATGGGGAAGAACGAGCCGATCCACCAGTTCGTACACGCCCTGGGGATCGTTCCGGAGCGATTCACGCCGTGACGTCAGCTCTTCCACGATGCTCGACGTCACCTGCCTGACCAGTTGCCGAGGGGCAGAACCGACGCCCGCCGCCAGCGCCACCGATCCCGCGAGCAGGCCTGCCGCCGCCATCAGTATCGTGCTGCGCCGGACATCGGAGGTTACGAACATGGCATCACACTCCTGTCACCCCGAATTTCCCCATGGCCCCCGGGCCCTTCGACCTTGTCCGCGGCCTCCGTCCCGTCCCTCCCCAGCCGCGGAAGGCGGCCCGGTGTTTCACCGTCGGAGGAGTGCCGCGCCGGATGGCGATCGCCGGAACCGGCACGGCACGCCGGCGCCGGGAGCGTCCATCGCGACACCGTGGCCGATTGTACAGAAGGACCATGGACGAACCGACCGGCGCGAACCCGCGGGCCGCTCAGGGGCGGGCATCGATTCCCTCGGCGCCTTCCTTCTGCACCGGCATCAGATCCGCCTTCTGCACCCCGAGCCAGAGGGTACAGGTGCTCGCTACGTAGATCGACGAATAGGTGCCGATCAACACCCCGATGATGAGGGCGGAGGCAAACCCGTGGATCAGCTCGCCGCCGAGAAGGAAGAGCGCGATCAGCACCAGCAGCGTGGTCAGCGAGGTCATCAACGTCCGTGACAGGGTCTGGTTCAGCGAACGGTTGATGATCGACTCGGAGGTGCCGCGCCGCATCCGGCGGAAGTTCTCGCGGATCCGGTCGAATACGACGATGGTGTCGTTGAGGGAGTAGCCGATGACCGCGAGGATCGCGGCGAGCACCGTCAGATCGAAGTCGAGGCCGAGCACCGAGAAGATCCCGAGGGTGATCAGCACGTCGTGGAACAGGGCCGCGACCGCGCCGGCGGAGAACTTCCATTCGAACCGGAACATCACGTAGAGGAAGATCGCGCCCAGTGCGATGAGCATCGCGAGCCCCCCCTGCTCGGTCAGCTCCTCGCCGACCTGCGGACCCACGAACTCGACCCGGCGCAGCTCGACCGCCGAACCCCTGGCCCGGAGTGCGTCGAGCGCGCGGTTGCTCAGCTCCGCCTTGTCCACGTCGTCACGCGGCGCGATCCGGATGAGCACGTCCTGCGCGGTGCCGAAATGCTGAACCACGGCGCCCTCGAAGCCCGCGCGGTCCAGCGTGGCCCGCACCGGCTCGAGCTCCACCGCCTGCGGGTAGCCGACCTCGACGAGGGTGCCGCCGGTGAAGTCGATCCCGAACTCCAGGCCCCGGATTGCGAGGGAGAGGATCGAGACGATCAGCAAAGCCGACGAGATCATGACCGCGAAGCGGCGCCGGCTCATGAAATCCAGGTCGAGTCCCTGCCTGATCAGTTCCATGGTGCGTTCGGCCGTGCGTTGCGGGCGATCCGCCCGGGGTCAAATGGAGAGTGCGGTCACCCGCTTGCCGCCGTACACCAGGTTGACGACGGCGCGGGTCATCACGATCGCGGTGAACATCGAGGTCACGATCCCCAGCGACAGGGTGACCGCGAACCCCTTGATCGGACCGGTGCCGAACCCGAACAGCACCACCGCCGCGATGAGGGTGGTGATGTTCGCGTCGGCGATGGTGGAGAACGCCTTCGCGTATCCGGCGTGAATGCTCGCCTGCGGGGTGTTTCCGTTGCGGATCTCCTCCCTGATGCGCTCGAAGACGAGGACGTTGGCGTCCACCGCCATGCCCACCGTCAGCACGATCCCCGCGATGCCCGGCAAGGTCAGGGTCGCCTGCAACATGGAAAGCATCGCCACCACCAGGACCAGGTTGAACGTGAGCGCCAGGTTGGCGACGAGGCCGAACCGCCTGTAGTAGACCGCCATGAGGGCGAGCACGAGGATGAAACCGATCACCACCGAGCGGAACCCCTGGTCGATGTTCGCCTGGCCCAGGCTCGGGCCCACGGTGCGCTCCTCCACGATCTCGATGGGGGCCGCGAGCGCGCCCGCGCGCAGCAGCAGGGCGAGGTTGCGGGCCTCCTCGGTGGTGTCGAGACCGGTGATCTGGAACCGCTTCCCGAGCTGGTCGCGAATCGTCGCGACGTTGATCACCTCCTCGACGATCTCCTTGCGGCGCTTGCGCACCCCGTCGACGAGCTCGGTGAACGACTTGTGCTCGATGTACACCACGGCCATGGGGCGGCCGATCTTGTCCCGCGTGCGGTTCGAGAAGAGCCTGGCGCCCTTGCCGTCGAGGGTGATGAACACCGCCGGCGAGCCGCTTTGCTGATCGATCCCGGACGCCGCGTCCGTGACGTACTCCCCCGTGAGCATGACGCTGCGCTGGAGCAGGATCGGCGCGCCGTTGCGTTCGTGATAGAGCTTCGCGGTCCCCGGCGTGCGTCCGCTCGCGAGCGCCGATGCGGATTCGTCGTGGACCATGCGGAACTCCAGCGTCGCGGTCGCGCCGAGGATCTCCTTCGCCCGCGCGGTGTCCTGGACGCCGGGCAACTGGACCACGATCCGGTGCTCGCCCTGCCTCTGGATGACCGGTTCGGCGACCCCGAGCTCGTTGACGCGGTTGCGCAGCGTGGTGACGTTCTGCTGGACCGCGAAGCGCTCGATCTCACGCTGCGTCGACTCGCCGAGCCGGATGTCGAGCACCGGGTCTCCGACGTTGACGGTGGACTCGACGATGAGCTCGGGCATCCGCCGGCGTACGAGATCGTAGGCCCGGTCGCGGTGCCCGGCGTCGTTGAACCGGACGATCAGCCCCCCTTTCGACCGCACCGTGATCGCCCGCTGGCGAAGCTTCTCCTCTCGCAACAGGCTTCGCAGATCGCCCGCGTAACGCTGCTCCGCCTGCCTGACCGCGCCCGCGAGGTCCACTTCCATCAGGAAGTGCACGCCCCCGCGCAGATCGAGGCCCAGGTACATCGGCAGCGCGCCCAGGCCGGCGAGCCAGGCCGGGGTCGATGGCGCGAGGTTGAGCGCGACGACGTACCGACGATCCAGCTCGTCCTCGATGATCTCCCGGGCCCTGAGCTGATCCTCCGCCGATCCGAACCGGATGAGGAGCCGGTCCGTGACCTCGGTTCGTTGCGCGGTGATGCCGGCCGACTCGATCCGATCGACGAGATGGTCGCGCAACGCCCCGTCGACGGGCGCGCCGCGGACCGGCGACACCTGCACCGCGGGATCTTCGCCGAACAGGTTGGGAAGCGCGAAGACGATGCCCGCGAGGAGCGCCACGGCGATCAGCGCGTACTTCCACGCCGGATACTGGTTGATCATCGGAGGTCCAGGAACGCGTGCGGCGGGAGATGCCGGAAGGTGTCGGAGTTCACCCCGACCTGATCGTTCCCTTCGGCATCAGGGTCGCGACCGCCATGCGCTGGATCTTGACCTCCAGTCCGTTCGCAACCTCGATGGTGACGAAACTGTCGCCGATGTTGGTGATCTTTCCGAGCAACCCGCCGTTGGTGACCACCTCGTCGCCCTTCGACAGGCTCGCGACCATCGCCTTGTGCTCCTTCTGCCGCTTCGACTGGGGGCGGATCAGCACGAAGTAGAACACCGCGAACAGGGCGATGAGCATGATGAAGCTGAAGGTGGGATCGCCACCACCACCGGTTTGCGCGTGCGCGTCCGCAATGAAGAAATCCATGGGTGGATCCTGTTCCTCGACCGCTGGGACCGTCCGATGTGGACCTCCGCATTATCGCACGAGATACACGCCTCGGCTCAAGATTCGATGGTGGGTTCGGCGGCGGCGCGGCGCTCGGCGAAGTCGCGCCGCCATGCGTCGAGGCGCCGGTTCGCGATCGCGTCGCGGACGTCGGCCATCAGGCGCTGGTAGAAGTGCAGGTTGTGGACGGTGTTGAGCCTCGATCCGAGGATCTCGCCGCATCGGTCGAGGTGGTGCAGGTAGGCGCGGGAGTAGTGCCGGCAGGTATGGCAGGCGCAGGCCGGGTCGATGGGTCGCTCGTCCTCGCGATGGCGCCGGTTGCGGATCTTCACCACCCCCCACGGCACGAAGAGGTAGCCGTTGCGCGCGTTGCGGGTCGGGAGCACGCAGTCGAAGAGGTCGACGCCGCGCCGGACCGCCTCGACGACGTCCTCGGGGGTCCCCACCCCCATGAGGTAACGGATCCGATCGCCGGGAAGCAGTGGCACGGTCGCGTCCAGCATCCGCAGCCTCTCGTCGAAAGGCTCGCCGACCGCGAGACCGCCGATCGCATAGCCGTCGAATCCCGCCTCCCGCAGGCCCTTCGCGCTGCGTTCGCGAAGCGATGCGTACATCCCCCCCTGCACGATGCCGAACAGCGCGCCGGGGTTGCCGGCGTGCGCCGCGCGTGAGCGCTTCGCCCAGCGCAGCGTGCGTTCCATCGATTCACGGGTCCGCGCCTCGTCCATGGGATACGCGGTGCAGTCGTCGAACGCCATCACCACGTCGGACCCCAGCGATCGCTGTACCGCCATCGACCGCTCCGCATCGAGGAAGACCTTCGAGCCGTCGATCGGGGAGCGGAACTCGACCCCTTCCTCGGAGATCGATCGCCGCGCGCCGAGGCTGAACACCTGGAAACCGCCCGAGTCGGTGAGGATCGGCCGCTCCCAGTGCATGAAGCGATGCAGGCCGCCGAGCGCTTCGACCACCCCGGCCCCGGGCCTCAGCATCAGGTGGAACGTGTTGGCGACGAGGATCCGCACGCCGAGCCCGTCGAGCTCTCCCGGGGTCATGGCCTTCACCGTGGCATGGGTCCCCACCGGCATGAACGCCGGGAGCTCGACCGCGCCGCGGGCGAACGACGCCCGGGCGCGCCTCGCCTCGCCGTCACTGGCCTCCACCGTGAACGAATACCCGCTCATGGCGCGGCGCACGCCCGGTCGAGCAGCATGGCGTCGCCGTAGCTGTAGAAGCGGTAGCTCCGCGCCACCGCCTCCCGGTACGCACCGAGCACCATCCCCGTGCCGCCGAAGGCGCACACCAGCAGCAGCAGCGAAGAACGCGGGAGGTGGAAGTTGGTCAGCAGCACGTCGACGCAGCGAAATTCATGTCCCGGATAGATGAACAGTCCCGTCTCCCCACGCATCGGCCGCAGGGTCCCGCCGGCCGCGGCGCTCTCCAGCGCCCGCAGGGTGGTGGTGCCGACGCTCACCACCCGCCCACCGCGCGATCGGGTGCGCTCGACCGCGTTGCAGGTCGCCGCGGAGACCTCCAGCCACTCGCGATGCAGGGTATGCGACTCGACCGCCTCGCCCCGGATCGGAGCGAACGTCCCCGCGCCGACGTGCAGGGTCACGCGCGCCATCTCGACGCCGCGGTCCTCGAGCGTCGCGAGCAGCGTCTCGTCGAAGTGCAGGCCGGCGGTGGGCGCCGCCACCGCCCCCGGCCGGTGCGCGTACACCGTCTGGTAACGCTCGGCGTCCCCCTCGTCCGCCTCGCGGCGGATATACGGGGGAAGCGGGACCGCGCCGGCTTGCGCGATGAGCCGCTCGACGTCGTCGGGACCGGCGACCTCCAGCTCGAACAGCTCTTCGCGTCGGGACCGGACCACGAAGCCGCGGCCGCGGCCGATCGACAGGAGAGCGCCGCACCTGGGCTTCTTGCCGCACCGCAGCCAGGCAAGCACCCGGCCAGGTGCGAGGATGCGCTCGACCAGGATCTCGACGCGGCCCCCGGTCGACTTCGCAGCGAAGAACCGGCCCCGGATCACCCGCGTGTCGTTGACGACGACGAGGTCTCCGGGGTCGAGGTGTTCGGCGATCTCGGGAAACGTCCGGTGCGCGATGCCCGCCGACGTCGTATCGAGGACCAGCAACCGGCTGTCGCGGCGGCGCGGCGCCGGACGTTGGGCAATCAGTTCCGCCGGCAGCTCGTAATCGAAATCGGAGACGCGCACGGCGCACGATGGTAACAGAGCGCGGTCCCGGTAATTCCAACGTACCGGAACACCGCTTCGCGGGTCGGGCTCGCGACGCTTCCGGCGGCCTCGGCCTCCGACCGCGGGAATACACGGGAGCGATTCCCCGGATTTCGGGCGTTGCCGGCAGCAATTCCCGCCAAGCCCGAAAAACATCCATTGAATCGCCACGACCGGACGCTCAGGCGGCGGAAAAGGCCGCGAAATTCCGATGACACGATCATGTTCGGGACGTTGGCGGGAATTGCTGCATTGCCGGTGCGGCCGGGGACGATCCGGCGCCTCCTGGCGTATACTCCGAGGCCTGCGGCGCAGTCCTGTCCCTGCGCCGCGCTCCGCATCGCGGCCGGGATGGCGGAACTGGTAGACGCGCTGGACTCAAAATCCAGTACTGGAGACAGTGTGCGAGTTCGAGTCTCGCTCCCGGCACCAATCCCTCCATCCCTTTCACGTCAGGCATGGCGCCGCCTCGGCCGGCACGGTCGCCTCGCGTCCCCGGCCGGCTCGCATCCGTGGCCGCACGGCGAGACCCAGCCCGCTGCTCCCACCCGCACGCCGCCCACGTCGGCCCCCCACCGTGATCCGCGGACTGCGAGATGCCCGGTGGCCGTCCTGGCAGAGGGACCCCTCGCCGCCGCTTCCACCCGCGCGGGCGGGACCGTCCGGCGCGACCCTGCGATCCGGACGCCGGTGCGCCGGCGCCTCACGGCAGCTCCCGTTGCGCACTCAAAGCGGTTGCGGGTTCAGGTAGTGCCGGCCTCCGGAGATCGATCGCAGCTTGTCGAACAGGAGGTCGTAGTCGGCGCCATCGCGGGTGAAGTCGATCTCCGCGGCGTTGACGATGGCCAGCGGCGCCCCCTCGTAGTGGTGGAAGAAGCGCGTATACGCGGAGGCCACACGATCCAGGTAGCGGGGGTCCATCGAGTCCTCGTACGGGACGCCGCGCGCGGCGATGCGTCCGAGCAGTACGTCGACCGGGGCCTGCAGATAGATCACCAGGTCCGGGATCACCGCCTCACCGGTGATCCGCTCGTGGACCTGGCGGTACAGCGCGAACTCGTCGGGGCCCAGGGTCAGCTCCGCGAACAGCCGATCCTTCTCGATCATGAAATCACCGACCCGCACCGCCGCGAACATGTCGGCCTGGCGGAGACCCTCGATCTGGCGCACGCGCTGCAGGAGAAAGAAGAGCTGGGTCGCGAGCGCGGTCATTCCAGGGTCCTCGTAGAAGCGCGGGAGGAACGGATTCTCCTCCGGCCCTTCGAGAAGCGCCTCCCCGCCCAGACTCGCGGCGAGCCGTTTCGCGAGCGTGGTCTTCCCCACTCCGATCGGGCCTTCGACCACGATGTAGCGAAAGTTCGTCTCGGCCATCCTCTCCACCGTGCAGGCGCATGGAAGTCGTGCGTCGAGCACCGCGGCCGCCTCGGGATCCGCCAGAAGCGAATTCGGCCGCCCGCAAGCCTCGCACGAAGGGCCGTGCCGCGGACGACGCACGGCCATCCGTCCGGCGCCGCCGGAGCCGCGCCCACCGGCCGCGAGCCGGCGACGTTCGCGGACCGGGTATCCTCGACCGCGAAGGGCGGCGAACTCAAACCGCCGGCTGCTCGGTGGATTCCGGGCGTGGAATCCCGCGTCCCCGGCGACGTCGGCGGCGGCGCTTCGGCCCGTGCCGGTCCTCGGGCATCGTGCGTTGCGCGTCCTCGCCGGCTTCCTGGAACCGGGTCCACCACTGCGCGTGCTCCGCGAGGTCCTCTCCGGATTCCGCCCGGAGCAGGAGGAAGTCGTAGGCGGCCCGGAATCTCGGGTGGGCAAGCAACCGGCCCGCGGCGCCGCGGCCACGGCGGTTCACCAGCCGGGGCTGCAACCCCCAGATCTCGCGCACGACCTGCGAGAAACGGCGCGGCAGCGACACGTGGTGGATCTGGCGCTCGATGACGTCGGTGCCCGCAGCCTCGCAGGCCTGGGCGTCGGACATGCCGCGGGCGGCGCAGGCCTCGAAGTCCTGGAGGACGGGCCCCCACAGGAGCGCCGCGAACAGGAAGCCCGGGGTCACCGGCTTGCCCGCGCGGATGCGCGCATCGGTGCTTTCCAGAGCCTTCCTCGACATGGCGCAGGCGACTCCGCCGGGCTCGGCCTCGATGCACGCATCGGACTCCGGAAAGAGGTGGCCGAACAGCCCGTAATACCGCAGCAGCTCGTAGGACCCGCAGCCTTCGCCGCCCATGAAGAGCTTGACGACCTCCTCGTAGAGCCGGGACGGCGACATGTCCTCGATCAGCGGCGCCAGATCGTGGATCAGGCGGCTCGCCTCGCCGTCGATCTCGAAGCCGAGCTTGCCGGCGAAGCGGACCGCGCGCAGCATCCGCACCGGATCCTCGCGGTAGCGCTCCGCGGCGCGGCCGATGAGCCTCAGTCGGCGGTCGCACAGATCGGCGTAGCCGCCGGTGAAGTCGATGAGGACGTGCTCGCGATGGTCGTAGTAGAGGCTGTTGACGGTGAAGTCGCGGCGCCATGCGTCCTCTTCGAGGGTGCCGTAGACGTTGTCGCGCACGATGCGCCCGTCGATACGCACGTGATCCGGGTCGCCGGCGGATTCATCGAAGCCCGCGCGGAACGTCGCGACCTCGATGACCTCCCGGCCCATGCGCACGTGCGCGAGCCGGAACCGGCGCCCGATGAGGCGGCTGCTTCTGAACAGCTTGCGCACGACGTCCGGCGTCGCGCCGGTGGCGACATCGAAGTCCTTCGGCTTGCGGCCCAGCAACAGGTCCCTGACGCCTCCACCGACGAGACAGGCGCGGTGGCCGGCGTCGGTCAGCGTTTGCAGAACTTCGAGGGCTCCCCCACTGATGTCGGCGTCGGAGATGCGATGCTCCGACCGGGGGATGACGATGGGTTGAGTGATGGTGCTTCGACCCCGGCAGGTTCAAGGTTGAGCGGTCCCGGACAGGCCGTATAATACCAGCCATCGGACGAATCCATACCGGTCGGACAACGCTCCCTTCGTCTAGTGGCCCAGGATACCGCCCTCTCACGGCGGGGACAGGGGTTCGAGTCCCCTAGGGAGCGCCACCATTCCGGCTTGCGGACGGGCGTTGCGCGAGGCGGTGGCTGCTCATGCGCGGGCGGAGCGCGCCGGTCGGAATGGCCGCCTCGGACGGAGGCGGCGGGCCGCGGCCCACTCCCCCTTCTCCATGGCCGCGCCCGGCCGGCCCCGCCGGAATGCGGCCTCGGCCGCGGATGGCAGGCGCCGGCCGCCCGCGGCTCCATTCCGTCACCGCCCGATGCCCGGTTTGAACCAGTCCGGCCGTCTGACATCATGAATGCTTCGGTCCCATCGATTCGCTTCCCTGTCACATGACCGGCGTGGTCCTGATCAGCCCTTACGAGCTGGGGCGCCAGCCCTTCGGCCTCGCCGAGCCGGCGCGCTGGCTCGACGACGCCGGGTTCCGCGTCCATTGCTGTGATCTCTCGATCGAGCGCCTGCCCGCCGATGCGCTCGCCGCCGCCGGCATGATCGCGCTCTACCTCCCGATGCACACCGCGACCCGGATTGCGCTGGAGGTGCTTCCGAGAATCCGCGCCCAGGCGCCGGACGCGGCGCTGTGCGCGTACGGCCTGTACGCGCCGGTCAACGCACGGCGGCTGCGCGAGCTCGGAGTGGACACCGTCGTCGGAGGCGAGTTCGAGCCGCACCTGCTCGCGCTCGCCGAGCGGGTGCGGGCCGGAGAGCCGCGCCCCGCCCTCGGTGTGGTCAACGACACCGCCAGGGTCGCGTTCCGCACCCCGCTGCGCAGCGGCGTCCTGCCTCCCCTCGATCGTTACGCGGGCCTGCTGATGCCCGACGGCACGTCCCGCGCGCTGGGATTCACCGAGGCTTCCCGCGGGTGCAAGCACCTGTGCCGGCACTGCCCGGTGGTGCCGGTGTACGAAGGGCGGTTCCGCATCGTCCCGGTGGACGTGGTCCTCGCCGACGTCGCACAGCAGGTCGAGATGGGCGCGCGGCACATCTCCTTCGGCGATCCGGACTTCCTCAACGGCCCGACCCATGCGCTTCGCGTGGCCCGCGCCCTGCACGACGCCTTTCCCGGGCTCACCTACGACGCGACGGTCAAGATCGAGCACATCGTGCGCTACCCCGGGCACGTCGAGACCCTGTCCGGAACCGGCTGCCTGTTCCTCATCTCCGCCGTCGAATCGATCGACGACGAGATCCTCGCCCGGCTCGCGAAGGGGCATACGGCGCGGGATTTCGAGCGGGCGGTGGCCATCGCCCGCGCGGCCGGCCTCCACCTCACGCCGACGTTCGTGCCCTTCACCCCGTGGACCACCTTGGCGGGATACCGTGCGCTGCTCGATCGGCTGATCGCGCTACGCCTCGTCGAGAGTGTGCCCGCGGTCCAGCTCTCGATCCGGCTGCTGGTGCCGGCCGGCTCCCACCTGTTCGAGATCGAAGGATTCGCGGACCTCGTGGATCCATTCGACGACGACCTTCTCGGCTGGCCGTGGCGGCACCCGGACCCTGCCGTGGACGCCTTGCAGGCCCGCGTCCAGGCACTGGCGGAGGCCGCCGCCGATTCCGCGGAGCCGCGCCGGACGACGTTCGAGGGGATCTGGACCTGCGTCCACGAAGCGCTGGGTGAGCAGCCGCCGGCCCTTCCGGACGACCTCGGCGCCCCGGTCCCGATGCACTCCGAGCCCTGGTACTGCTGCGCCGAGCCCACCGCCAGCCAGCTTGCCGCAGTATGATGGCCGCGCCCCGTCCGTTCGCGCGGGGGGGAAACGGTGCGATGGACGACGTAGCGCTGGAGTCGCTGCGCATCGACAAGTGGCTCTGGGCGGCGCGTTTCTTCAAGACCCGCTCGCTCGCCGCGCAGGCGGTGTCGGGCGGCCTGGTTCAGATCGCGGACCGGCGGGTCAAGGCATCCCGCCGACTGCGGCGCGGAGAGCGTGTTCACGTCCGGCGCGGCCCGCAGGCGTGGGACGTGATCGTCAGGGGGCTGCGCGACGAACGCCGTCCTGCGCCGGAGGCGCAGACCCTGTACGTGGAGACCTCCGAGAGCGTCGACCGGCGCACCGGTGAACGGGCGCGGCGCGAGCAGGCGGCGATACGCCGGGCCCGGGCGCAGGGACGGCCGACCAAACGCGAGCGACGCGCGCTCGTGCGCTGGCGGGAGCGCCGGATCGGGTCCCCGGACGATCCGCCATGCGAAGACCGGGCTTCGCCGCATTGCTGAACGAAAGGGAGTCGTCCGGTCGCGCACCCGCCGAACGGTCGCCGCCCGACGTGCATGAAAGCCCGGAGACGGTGGCGGCAGGAGGGCGAGCGCGAATGGGCGATCACGCCATGATGCGGGACCGCGCTGCCGGCCGCGTACACGCATCCCCGGAAGCCGGGCCGGCCTCGCACGGAATCCACTGCACGGAGCACGCCATGGACGCCACCCCGCGGCGTGATCGACACCGTCCCTGTCCCATCCCCGGTCCCGCACCGTCGAGGACCGCGGGGCGAATGCAGGCATCCGGCCGAGAACCGGCATGGGCGCCCTGATTCATCCTTTCGTCCAGATCTGCCTGCTGAGGATGAAGCCGCAGGATCTGCCCTCGTCCTCGATGCTGCTCGCGCTCGCGCTGCTTGCCCATGCCGTCATGGGCGTAACCGTCGCCGCCGTGGACCTCCGGTTCGGACAGGCGCTGGCCGTCGGGGTCATCGACACTGCACTGCTGTCCGGGTTCACCATCGCGCTGCTGATGCTGCAGAAGCTGCCCGAGCGCGCCGTCCAGACCCTGACCGCGCTGGCCGGCGCCGGCAGCGTCATCGGGTTCATGGCCTGGCCGCTCAGCCTCTGGTTCCACGACGCACACGTGGCGGACGCGACCTCGCAGACGATGGGGCTGGTTCTGCTCCTGGTGCTCGGCTGGAGCCTCACGGTCTCGGCCCATATTCTCCGCCATGCATTGTCGGCGCCGTTCTATCTCGGCCTCCTCGTATCGATCGCGTTCTTCTGGATCTCCCTCGAGATCCTGGGCAGCCTCTTCCCGCTCGGCGGGTAGCACCGCGCCATGCACGCCCACTTTCTCGGAATCTGCGGCACCTTCATGGCCGGACTCGCCCTGATCGCGCGCGAGCTCGGCCACCGGGTCACCGGCTCCGACGAGAACGTCTACCCGCCGATGAGCCACGTGCTGGACCGGGCCGGCATCGCGCCGATATCCGGATACGACCCCGCGCAGCTCTCGCCGGCGCCCGACGTCGTGGTCATCGGCAATGCGATGACCCGCGGCAATGCCTGCGTGGAGCACGTCCTGGACAACGGGCTGCGATACACCTCGGGCCCCGCGTGGTTGTCGGAGAACGTGCTCGCGGACCGGCACGTCATCGCGGTGGCCGGCACCCACGGCAAGACCACCACCACCGCGATGCTCGCCCTCATCCTGGACGCGGCCGGCCACGACCCCGGATTCCTCATCGCCGGCGCGCCGCTCGACTTCGACACCGGCGCCCGCGCCGGCCGCGGCGGCCCGCGGCGGCTGTTCGTCGTGGAGGCCGACGAGTACGACACCGCCTTCTTCGACAAGCGCTCGAAGTTCGTGCACTACCGCCCGCGCACCCTGGTGCTGAGCAACCTGGAGTTCGACCACGCGGACATCTTCGACGACCTGCGCGACGTGCAGCGCCAGTTCCACCACGTCGTGCGCATCGTGCCGGGCGGCGGGCGCATCGTGGCGGGAGCCGGGGACCGCCGGATCGACGAGGTCCTCGCGATGGGATGCTGGACCCCGGTGGAGCGGGTCGGGGACGGCGGGGACTGGTCCGCCGATCCGGCGACGCCGGACGGCGGGAGGTTTCGCGTACGTCACCGCGGCAGGATCGTCGCCGAGGTCGAGTGGGGGCAGCGCGGCGCGCACAACGTCTCGAACGCCCTCGCCGCGATCGCGGCGGCCCGTCACACGGGCGTGGACCCGCGCGCCGCGGCGCGCGCCCTCGGCCGCTTTTCAGGCGTCCGGCGTCGGCTCGAGCACCGCGCGACGGTCGCGGGCGTCGCGGTCTACGACGACTTCGCCCATCACCCGACCGCCGTCGAGGCCGCCATCGGCGCGTTGCGCGGCAGCCGCGAGGGCGGCCGGGTGATCGCGGTGCTGGAGCCGGCGTCGAACACGATGCGGCTCGGAGTGCATCGCGCGACCCTCGGGCCGGCGCTGTCCGGTGCGGACGCGGCCTGGGTACTCGCC
Organism: uncultured Gammaproteobacteria bacterium; assembly: GCA_958295465.1. Taxonomy (GTDB): domain Bacteria; phylum Pseudomonadota; class Gammaproteobacteria; order HK1; family HK1; genus HK1. The sequence continues at coordinate 1,548,540 of OY282353.1, read as the reverse complement.
CCGGCGCGGGCGCGATGGGACGTCCACGTGCTGGAGCGGGAGGGAACCGGGATCCGGGTACGTAACGACATCGATTCCATCGTGCGCGAGTGCTGTCGCGAGGCGAACCCCGGAGACGCGATCCTGGTGATGAGCAACGCGGGATTCGGCGGGATCCAGGAACGCCTGATCGCCGGGCTTCAGGCCCGCGCATGAGCGCGGACGCTCCATCGGCGCACGCAGCTACGGTGCGGGTTCCCCGGAGGCGGCCCTGACCCGGCATGGCCGGAACCGGGAGATGACCGACAGCATCCACCACGAACGCCTGACGGCCGAACCGCGAGCCTGCGCATGAACACGGACACTTCCCCGGCACGTACGACGACGGCCCGCGACACCCTGGAGGCGGTGCCGGTGTTCGCGCTCGACACGGTGCTCTACCCCGGTGGGCCGCTGCCGCTGCGCATCTTCGAGCCGCGCTACGTGGACATGGTGAGCGATCGGCTGCGCCGGGACGCACCGTTCATCGTCGCCCTGATTCGCGACGGCAGCGAGGTGGGCGGCGGCGCCACGACCCATCCGATCGGGACCCTGACGCGCATCGTCGACTGGAATCGGCAGGACGACGGCCTGCTCGGGATCACCGCCCTCGGCGGACGGCGGGTACGGATGCTCGACACCGAGACCCGACCCGACCGCCTCTGCGTGGCAACCGCCCGCATGCTGGAGGAGGAGCCCGCATCCACGGTGCCCGAGGAGCACCGCGGACTGGTGGCGCTGCTGCGCCGCCTGCTCGATCAGCTCGAATCCCGCTACCGTCACGCCACCTCGCGCTTCGAGGACGCGAGCTGGGTCGGATACCGGCTGAGCGAGCTGCTGCCGATGCCCCTCCCGCACAAGCAGCGGCTCCTGGAGCTGGAAGATCCGCTGGCGCGCCTGGGCTACCTCACCGAGGTCGTCGATACGCTCTCCGACCGGGGAGCGCGCTGAGCGCCGCGCTCATCGAGCCGGCGCTTCCGGCCTGCACCCGGGCGCGGGCGAACCGGAGCCGGGCAGGGGGTCCGGTGGACGACAGGGTACCGGAGCAGGCGCGAGAGGTGCGGGTGAGCCGAAACCGGGTGGACGGCCTCGCGCTGAACGTGCAGCTCGTCGGGTCGGTTCGGGTGCGGGTGAGCCGGAGCCGGACGGATGGCCCGGCGCGATCCTTCCCCCGGCCGGCGGCGGCGACCTCCCTGTCCTCCCTTCGCGAACCCGCGGGAGACGCCGCCCCGAAGCGCCGGGGTACGGGGTGCTCATGGGTTGAGCAGCGCTCCTCGCCGGCGAGCCCGATGGCCGCCTGCCCACCAGTACGGGGTGCTCATGGATTGAGCAGCGAGACCCGCCACCCACCGTTTTCGATCCGGTAGCAGGTACGCTCGTGCAGGCGGTTGGGGAGCGAGCGCCAGAACTCGATGCGGTTCGGAACCACGCGGTAGCCCGACCAGCGCGGCGGGCGCGGGATGGGTCCTTCGCCGAAACGCTCGGCGAACGCGGCGACCCGCGCCTCCAGCGCTTCCCGGCTCTCCAGCGGCTCCGACTGCTCCGAAGCCCAGGCCCCGATCCGGCTTCCGGGATGCCGGCCGTTCCAGTAGTCATCGGCCTCCGCCTCCGTCACCGCGCGGACCTCGCCCTCGACCCTCACCTGCTCCATCAGCGGATCCCAGAAGAAGCACATCGCCGCGCGGGGATTCCCCGCGAGCTCGCGTCCCTTGCGGCTCAGGGTGTTGGTGTAGAACACGAACCCCGATGCGTCGTACCCCTTCAGCAGAACCACCCGCGCGGAGGGCCGGCCGGCCGCATCCACGGTGGCCACGGTCACCGCGGCGGGCTCGTTCAGCCCGCGGGCCGCGGCGCGCTTGAACAGCGCATCGAATCGATCGAGCGCTTCCTGGAGCTTCGGCATGGTTCCGGCCCTGTCTCCCGGGGTGCCCCGCCGCCTCACGGGTAGCGCGTCCCTTCGCCGGCGAGCACCGCGGCGTACCCCTCCCGGTAAGTCGGATAGCGCAAGCGGTAGCCGCTCGCCCGCAGCCTCGCGTTGCTGCACCGCTTGCCCGAGCCTTGCGCCGCGCCGGCGACGGCCCGCCGCGGCGCCGGGGCGCCGAGCCGCGCCGCGAGCCACTCCATGACCTCGCACTCCTCGACCGGTGCGTCGTCGACCCCGATGTACACGTCGTCCACCCGCTCGCACGTGACGAGGTGCGCGAGCGCCCCCGCGCAGTCGTCGCGATGGATCCGGTTCGTGTATCTGGGCGGATCGCCGGCGCAGCCCGCGCCGGCCCGCGCGCGTTCGATCAGCCAGCCGCGGCCGGGACCGTAGATCCCCGCGAAGCGCACCACCGTCGCGGGGATCGGGCTCTCGAGCATCCGCTGCTCGCCGGCGACGAGGCTCTCGCCGGCGAATCCGCGCGGCCGCAACGGCGCCGTCTCATCGACCCACGCGCCGTCGCGCTCGCCGTATACCGAGGTGCTCGACACGAAGAACGCTCTCCGGGGTGGTTCCGCCCGCTGCTCCAGCACGTCGAGCAACGCCGAGACGCCATCGACGTATGCGCGCCGGTAGGCCCCTTCGTCGCGGCGTCCGGCCGCAACCGCGTAGACCACCACGTCGACGGCGGGGATCGTCCGCTCGATCGCCCCCCGGTCGGTCACGTCGACCGACAGGGGGCGCAGGGGAGCGGGAAGCCGCCGCGACGACCGCCGGGCGCCGAAGACGTCGCAGCCGGCCTTGCACAGCATGAGGCCGAGCGCGGTCCCCACGTCACCGCAGCCGGCAATCAGGACCCGGGACAATGGACCACCTCGCGGATTGCGGCACTGCACGGGACGCCGCCGCCCGTCCCGTGCCCACGTGGATGGAAAGAACGGGGGCGCGATCTGTGTCCGATCATCGTCCGGGTCCTCGGCGGAGACTGCTCATCATGTGTCCTGGCGCGCTTCCACGCCGGCGAGCCGGGCTCCGCCGGCGCCATCGCCACCCCCGCGGCGACGCGGCGGGGCATCGAATTTCGCACCGGGGAACCTCCCGATCAACTTGCGGATCGGCCCGGTCCGCGCCGCCGGGTCTCGCGAACGGATATCCGAACCTCGGCGTACGGCAACTTCCGGCGGGACCATCCGAACGTTGTGGAGCACATCGACCGCACGGACCGGATCCGCCACACGGCGGACACCGCCCGACCGCCGATTCCCGGCCCCTTCGAGACAATCCCGCTTCACGGGGCGGCGCCGATCTCCTCGACGATCAGCTCCGGCTGCTCCTTGCCCCGAAACGCATTGACCACGAACCGGTACGCGACCTGTACCTCGCCCTGCGCATTCGCGGGGAGCGGCGGCTCCCGGTTGAACGCGATCGCATTGATCGGGCGGCCGGCCCCACGGGGAAGGAGCTCGAGCTTCGCGTGCCGCCCGTCGCCCACGGGCCGCTCCCCGGCCACGCCGAAGACCCCGTCGAAGACCGGCTCGGGGAACCCCTGCCCCCACGGGGCGGCGTTGCGGAGCGTGCGGGCGAGGTCGAGGTTGAAGTCGGGTCCGGGGATCTCGCCATCGCTCAACACCACCGCTTCGCGCATCTCCGCCGGCGTCACCCGGTCCGCCTCGGCCGCGAACTCGACGCTGAAACGGTCGAACATTCCGCGCCGGATGGTGAGTCCCGCGGCCATCGCGTGGCCGCCGAAGCGTTCGATGAGCCCGGGGTTGCGCGCCGCCACGGTGTCGAGCAGGTCGCGCACGTGCACCCCGGGGATCGAGCGCACCGAACCCCTGATGTGCTCGCCGTCCCCATCCGGCGCGAACGCCGCGACCGGGCGGTGGAGGCGGTCCTTCACGCGCGCGGCGAGGATGCCGACCACGCCGTGGTGCCAGTCCTCGCGAAACAGCGAGACCGCGGCGCCGGGAGCGGTGGGATCGAGACCGTCGAGCAGCGCCGCCGCCTGCGCCTGCATCCCGGACTCGATCTCGCGCCGCTCGACGTTGAGGGTGTCGAGCGCGCGCGCGATGCGCTCCGCCTCGTCCTCTCTCTCGCTCAACAGGCATTCGATGCCGAGGCGCATGTCGGTGAGCCGGCCCGCCGCGTTGAGCCGGGGGCCGGCGGCGTAGCCGAAATCCGCCGCCACCGCGCGCGCGGGGTCGCGTCCCGCCACCCGCAGCAGCGCCGCGACCCCGGGCGACGCCCGCCCGGCCCGGATCCGCCGCAGGCCCTGCTCGACGAGGACGCGGTTGTTGTGGTCGAGGGGAACGACGTCGGCCACCGTGCCGAGCGCGACGAGATCGAGGAGCGCCGCGAGGTTCGGCCCATCGCCTTGGCCCGTGCGCCCGCGGCGTCGGGCGCGCAGCGCGCCCAGCACGTAGAACATCACCCCGACCCCGGCGAGGCATTTGCTCGGGAAGCCGTCGCCCGGGCGGTTCGGGTTCACGATGGCGTCGGCCGCGGGCAGGCCCGCGCCGGGGAGATGGTGGTCGGTGATCAGCACGTCGATGCCGAGCTGCTTCGCACGGGCGACGCCCTCAAGGCTGGAGATGCCGTTGTCGACGGTGACGACGAGGCGGGGGGCGTGCCGCGCGTGCACGATCTCGACGATCGCCGGCGAGAGCCCGTAGCCGTGGCGCATGCGATTGGGCACCTCGAAGGTCACGTCCGCGGCTCCGAGCAGGCGCAGACCCCGCACCGCGAGCGCACATCCGGTCGCGCCGTCCGCGTCGTAATCCCCGACCACCACGATGCGCGCCCCCGACTCGATCGCGGCGTCGAGCAACGCCACCGCGCGGTCGAGGTCGAGGAAGCCGCGGGGCGGGAGCAGGCGCGCGAGCGAATGGTCGAGATCGTGCTCGGAGCCGACGGAGCGCGCCGCGAGCACGCGGCGCAGGACGGGATGGCGGCCGGGGAGGAACCCCGGATCGGGCTCGGGCGCCGCGCGGCGCCGGATGCGTTTCATGGGAGGGCGCCGGGCAGGCGCCCGGCGCTGGTGGATGGCATCGCATACGAGGCGTCGGGCAGGCGCCCGGGGACGGCGGATGGCGACGGATGCGGCAGCTGACAGGGCCGGGCATCTCCCGGACAACCGGGCAAGGGCGACGGATGCGGCGGCACCGGATGGGACGATGCGCGCTCCGGGTCGCCGGACAGCGGCGACGGGCGCGGCGGCATCGGGCCGATACGCCGGATCGTGGGTCCTGGCGTACTGTCGTCACCAGCCGCGGCGATACATTCCGGCACCACGCTTGCTCCTCCTTGGCGCAGCCACCCGCGGGCCTCACGCAACCATCCGCGAGGTGATCCGGTCAGGGGTCGTCCCGGCCCTCCGGGGCAGCCAGAAACACGAGGATCAACAGGGCCAGCAACGTCAGGCTGAAGGCCGTCTCCTTGGCGTTCCATTCGGACGACTGCCACATCAGGAACCATTCGTTCGCGATCACGAGAAAGGCGCCGAACCAGACGAGGAGCGACACCCCGAGGCCGGCGATCGCCATCGCCTTGGCGCGGTGAAAGGCTTCCGGGCGGTTCAGCCGAAACGCGAGCCGCAGCCCCCCGATCCAGCACAGCAGCGCGGACACGCCCTCCAGCACGATGATCGACGCATAGGAAAGATGATGGAGAACGGGGGATTCCACCGCCCTCCACATCCCCTTGTTGCCTTCGAAGGTGGTGTCCATGCTCATGACGTGGGCTACGAAGTTGAAGTTCGACTCGTAGTCCGTCAGATTGCCGAACGCGACGAGCGTGAGGTACGCGGCCATGAGAAGCACGGACCCGGCCTTGGCGGCTCTCGTATACATTTCCGACCTTCGCAAGGTAAGTGGTGTCCGGCGGCCCGATCTTACGGGGATCGATGATGCGATGCGCGACGCCGGCCTCGAGGAGAAGGCGAATGCCGGAGACCGTGCATGATCCGGCCCAGGGGGCGCAGCGGCACATCCGCCCCGACACGCTGCCGTTTCCGGAAGCGGTCTACGCGGATCGCCTGGGCACGGTGCAGGCGGACCTGCATGCGCCGGGCAGGACCGAGAACGACGTCCCCGCAGTGATGCTCGGGGCCGGTACCGCCGCCGGCAGCGAGTACCTCGGCCATCCGCCTCTCGTGGTCGCGGGGGAGGCCACGTCGCTGTGCTTCGCCATGTGGCGGCGGCGTGAGATCAGGCGAGGTGACGTCGTCCTGCTCGAGGCCACCGGCTGCATCGACCGCTACCACGGCATCCTGTCGCGCCCCGTCGTGGTGGGCGAGCCGAGCGAGCGGCATCGGGCCGCGGCGGGTGCCCTGAAAGGCGCCCTCGAAGCCACGGTGGACGCCATCAGGCCGGGCCTGACGGCGGGCGAGGTCGGCCGGGCCTGCCCGGGCAGGGGTCGAAGATCGGGGGTTCGGGGCCTGCTTCAGGCACCGCACCGCCTACGGGAGAGGATGCGCCGCTCATCTCCGGTGCGCGGACGCGCCGGCGATCCTCGCCGCCAGTCCGCCGCGCCGCCACCATCGGAAACGCCCCCATCGGGTCGCGGCGAACCGATGGCCGCGCTCGTCGTGGATCGACACCCGGGCGACGGCGCCGCGGTCCTGGGCGTCGAGCAGCGGCTTCGCCCATGATGCGCTGAAGCGCGCGAGTCCGGCTCGCCAGGTGTCGAGGTCCGAGCGGCGCGCGGCGCGGTACAGCGCGTCGAATGCGATCAGATGCGCGCCCGGCCGCGGGGCCGGATCCAGCCACGCGCCCGCGTCGCCCGGCAGCGTGCCGCACTCGATGCCGGCGTGGCAGGCAAGTCCGCGCACCAGCGCATCGTCGCTCCATGCCTGCACGAACGGCGCCGATGCTCCGGAAGCCGGCGGCAGGCTCCCTGCTCCCCATGATGCCGGCACCCCGGCGGTCGGAGACGGACTCCTTCCCTTCCTGGGAGTTGCATCCCGCACGGCAGGCGCCGGTGCCCCGGGAATCGCCGGCAGCCCCCCTCCCCTTCCCGGGAACGCGGGCGTCCCGTTCGCCTTGGTCGTTCCCGCGATCTCAGCGTCGTCATTCCCGCGCAAGCGAGAATCCAGGTGTTCTGGGAGCGCGGGCGTCCCGCCCGCAACCGGCGCTCCGGCCGCCGGCGGCAGGCTCCCTCCTCCCCAGGGCCAGACGCTGTTGATCGGCGCCGCCCCGCGGCGTTCACGCTCGACGTTGACCGGGCATTCGTGCAGGGCCATCTGGACCTCGTTCATCCACCGCCGCCAGCGCGGCGCATCCGGCCCGTGCGGCATCGCCGCGGAGATCTTCGTGCCCGCCGCGAGCGAGAGCGGCGTCGTGGTCATCCGGGCCGGCGCTTCGAGCGTGACGTACCAGCGATGCGGATGCACGGCGTCGATCACCGGTCCGCCGGGCCGGAGCGCCTCGTTCACGGTCTCCGCCAGCGCGCGGGCCTCTTCGCTTGAAACGCCGATATCCTCGGCGTCGAACAGGACGAGGTCGGCGATGTCGGGGCGCAGATGCACGGGGTCGGCACGCAACCACGAGCCGGTCCCGCCGGTGGACGCCTCGCAATCGACGAGGGCGGTGACCGCGGCGACCGGCCAGTCGGCGCAGGGGGTGCGGGGAGCGTCGCCGGTGGCAGAGCCGCCGGCAGCAGCAGGACAAACGGCGGCCCCGGCGTCCGGCCCGCCGGCAGCGGCAGGGTGGGCGGTGACTCCGGCATCCGGAACACCCAATCCGCCGGCAGCGACAGGACGAGCCTCGTAGCCGAACGCCCGGAAGGCGAGCGCCTCGACCGAGTCGTCCGGGGTTGTCTCCACCGTGCATTCGACGCGCGCCAGCAGCCGGTCGAGCGCGCGGAGGTCGAGTCCTTCGACGAGCGCACGCGCCGCGTCCGGATCATTGGAACCGACGCCGCCGGGACCGAGCAGGCCCGGCACGAGCAAGGTGACGTCGATCGCCGGCCCGGCTTGCATGGTTCAGTGGTCCAATACCGCGGCAACCGACGTACGCGGACGGCACATCGGGAGCAGGTGTCCGGTCGAGCCATAACGGCTGAAAACGTTGGCCCGGAGAAAACGCCATCTTGGAGACTGCCTGTGCAATTGATTGATCTATCTTCAGAAAATCGGTAGCACTCCGGCCCTGTCCCACGCCTTCTTCAGGATCGCTTTCAGGCACGTGCGGAATGTAGTCCCCGAACGAGGTGAGGGCTCCGAAGCTGTTTTGGTGTGACGACGCGGCTTGCAGAAATTCTCCATGCAGGTTCATTGCCTGCCGAGACAGGTGGCGCGAGGAGCTCGTTTGGCGTCGTACACGACACGGACGGGCAGAGCCGCCCCGGTCGGCGGAACAGCGTCATTCACCGGGCGGCCACGTTTGGAACCACGATTACCTTCTTTTTGATAAGCAGAGTCTCGTAATCTTTCTGGGAGAGAGAGCAGTCTATCAAGCGTTCGAGCTCTACCTTCTCTATCCGGCATTGCCGCGCCATTTTGGCGATCAATGATTTGCCAATATCCACGCCGCTATTGCCGTGCGACATCATCGTCCACACGGAAGTCTTCAATCTCTCCTCGTGCGTGTGGTAAACGAAAAATACATGTTTTTTCTGTTGTTTCATGAAACCCTTGCTTTCGAGTGCCTGTTCCACTTTTCCACGTTTGAGCGTCATTCTGTTCTCCGAATCCGACCGAGAAGTGCGAGTCTCAATTCACGCGCATCGCCCGATAACCGTTCAGGACGTTCCTGTGCGTATTCTTCCCACAACATATCGAGGGCCGAATCCAGAGCTTCCTCCAACTCCTGCAGGGATTCGGCGAAAAGTTCGATTCCGAAATCACCCCTGATATAGTAGATCCGGTTCCGCCAGTCACGGTCAAGATTGACTTGAAAACGCAACGGAGGCTCGGCCCGGTACCGGACGTTGCAGAACGTGAAGACCTCCTTTTCAATGACTTCATGAGGTAATTTCTCGATACACGCCCTCGCTATCTCGCCGTCGAGTATCGGTCGGCCGTATCCATCCTCGATGGAAAGAGTGATGCGCGTATCAATTGGCGGCAGAGCTGATCGATAGTCCTGGATCAATAATTCGCGATAGTCCGAATCCGGCACGATTTCGCAAAGCCGGTCCAGGTTCACCATGCCCATGGCTTCTGTAAATTGGCAAAATGTATTCCAGATTGCCTTCAACTCAACGTCTGTGGAACGCGCTCCATACCTCTGCGAACGGCCGATTGCCACTGGCAGAGCGAAGCTTCCTTTTTCAGGCGTTTGGAAGAATAACTCGAAGCGATTCCGGATTTTCCGAGAAACCAGATATCTCAAGTGCTTTTCCGAGAGATAATCCTGGGACTGATATCTCAAGTGCTTTGCCGGAAGATAAACTTGGGACTGATGTCTCAAGTGCTTTTCCGAGAGATAATCCTGATACTGTACCGATTGACGAACCCGGTCAAAACTGTCCAGCAAGCGAACGATTCTCTGCACCGAGTTGATTGCCCGCACCAGCAGAACCGCCGGCAGCGTATGGCCTTCCGTGCCGGCCCCCTTGAAATGAAGACGGAACAACTGCGGATCGCCATGATCGGGCATGGTGTCGACCCTCGCCGGGTATCGCATCGTTTGATCCATTACACCACGCCGTCCTTCAGCCGTCGAGATGTTCCATCCGGATGCACGTCACACTGCCCTCGACGACCGGCAGCGCCTCGATCCGCGCGACCGCCTGGTTCATCTGCCTCTCGCGCACACGGTGGGTCAGCATCACGAGCTTCGCCACGGCGGCGCCGCGCGGCGGCTCCGGCTGCACCACCGCCTCGATGCTGATCCCCGCCTCGCCGAAGATCGTCGCGATCTCGGCGAGGACGCCGGGCCGGTCCGAGGCCAACATCTTCAGGTAGAACGCCGTCTCGGCCTCCTCGACGGGCAGCACCGGCACCGATGCGAGGGCGCCGGGCTGGAACGCGAGATGGGGGACGCGGTTGTTCGGGTCCGTGGTCAGGGTCCGCACCACGTCCACGAGATCCGCGACCACCGCCGAGGCGGTCGGCTCGGCGCCGGCCCCGGGGCCGTTGTAGAGCGTGCGCCCCACCGCGTCCCCCTTGACCAGCACCGCGTTCATGACCCCGTTGACGTTCGCGATCAGCTCCCGCTCCGGGACCAGCGTCGGATGCACCCGCATCTCCACCCCGGCCCCGGTGCGGCGCGCGATCCCGAGATGCTTGATGCGGTAGCCGAGCTGCTCGGCGTAACCGACGTCTTCCGGCGTCACCCGGGTGATGCCCTCCGTATGGACACGATCGAAGTCGAGAGGCATGCCGAACGCGATCGCGGCGAGGATCGCGAGCTTGTGGGCGGCGTCGATCCCCTCGATGTCGAACGTGGGATCGGCTTCCGCGTAGCCGAGCCGTTGCGCCTCGCCGAGGACGTCGTCGAACGCGGCGCCGCGTTCGCGCATCTCGGTCAGGATGAAGTTGCTGGTGCCGTTGATGATGCCGGCGAGCCATTCGATCCGGTTGCCGGCCAGCCCTTCGCGCAACGCCTTGATGATCGGGATCCCGCCCGCCACCGCGGCCTCGAACGCCACCATCACCCCGCGCGCGTGCGCAGCCTCGAAGATCGCGTTGCCGTGCATCGCGATGAGCGCCTTGTTCGCGGTGACTACGTGCTTGCCGCGCCCGATGGCCTCCAGGACGAGCCCGCGGGCGGGGTCGGCGCCGCCGATGAGCTCGACGACGACCTCGACGTCCGGGTCCCGGACGACGTCGGCCGGGTCGGTGGTCAGGGCGATCCCTTCGGTGGAGCAGATGCGCTCTCTGTCGAGCGATCGCGCCGCCGCCCGCGTGACCACGATGCCGCGCCCGGCCCGGCGCGCGATCTCCTCCGCGTTGCGCTTCAGCACGTTGACGGTCCCGCCGCCGACCGTGCCGAGACCGAGCACTCCGATCCGGACCGGGGTCATTTCCCTTGAATCTCCGTTATGCAAGCGGCGACCGCCGGCGCGGACGAGCGGAGAACAGCCTTGTTCCGTGCGCGCCATCGGCAAAGGCCGGATCCCGCCGCACCGTGAAGGGCGGCCTTCGACGCTCCTCGCCGATTGTCGTTGCGTGGGGCCGTTCGTCAAGTTCAGGGTACGACGGCGAGGTCGAGCAGTTGGATGGAGTCGACCCGGTTTCGTGAACACCTGACCCTTAGTCCCTTACCCGTGAAGTCTTCGACAAAACGATGAAGATTTTTCCGCCAACCGGCGTTTGGTTCCGGCTATGCCGGGTTAGGGGAGGAGGTATCCACCATGCCGAAATCGAGACCGCCCCCGTTTCCACGCCCGCCTTATCCCTGCGCCTCGCTGATCGCGTACTCGGCCTCTTCCAGCCAGCGCCGGTTGATCTCGACGCCCCAGCCCGGGCCGTCCGGTATCCGGACCTTGCCGTCACGGACGATCAGGGCCGGGTCGAAGAGCCCGTCCTGCCAGGGGTAGTAGTCCGAACCCTCGATGGTGAACTCGACGTAGGGTCCCGCCCCCGCGATGGCTCCCATCATGTGGAGGGTGAAGACCGTGACCAGGCTGAGGTTGGCCGAGTGGGGAGTGCAGGGCAGGCCCGCGGCCCGGGCCATCGCCGCGACGCGCAAGGTCCGGGTGAGCCCGCCCAGGTAGCAGATGTCCGGCTGCACCACGTCGACCGCCCGCATGTCGATGATCCGCCGCCAGGTGGCCAGGTCGCAGTCCTGCTCGCCGCCGGTCACGTCGACGTCGAGAGGGGTGAGCGCGGCGGTGACCTCCCTGGTCCATTCCAGCTCCCAGTAGGGGCAGGGTTCCTCGAAGTGGCACACCCCGTGGTCCGCCAGCATCCGGCCCGTTTCGATGGCGCGCGCCGGCGTATAGCCGCTGTTCGCGTCCACCAGGAGATCGGCCTCGCCGCGCAACGCCTTGCCGACATTGGCCACGATCTCCTCCGTGCGCCCCGGCCATTGGTCCCGATCGTGGCCGCATTCACGGCCGATGCGGAACTTGAAGGCGTCATAGCCGCATTCGCCCCGCAGGCGGAGCAGGCGTTCCACCTCGTCGCGCGGCGTGATGTCGCGCCGCATGCTCGATCCGTAGACCCGAACGGGGCGCGGCGTGCCGCCGAGCAATGCGCAGACGCTCTTGCCTTCGAGCTTGCCGCGCAGGTCCCACAGGGCCGTATCGAGCCCGGCCATGGCGCGGCGCAGGTAGGAGCCCGGGAACTTGTGCTCCGCTTCCGGGATCCGGTTCATCAGCGGGTCGACGTCGAGAGGGTCGGCGCCGAGGGCATGGGGCGCGACCTGGCGGTGCAGCACCCGGGCGGTGACGTCCGCGTGGTAGGGCGCGGTCTGCCCCCAACCTTCCTCGCCGCTGTCCGAACGCACCCGCACCATGCAGACATGGCGGTTGTCGTAGGTCTCGATGCTCTTGATTCTCATGCGCCACCATCCTCGCGGAACACCGTGGGTCGCCTCCGGAGCGTCCGTGACCGGAGCGGTCGCGGCCGGGAGCAGCCGTGACCGAAAAACGCACGCGGGCCTCCTCGTCCGGCCCATGCCCGGCCTGTGCCCGGTCGTCGAGCCGACCCCCATCATGATCCCGCCTTATTGTGTCTTGAAAAGGTCCATTCCGGGAGAAATGCCGAACCGATCCCGGAATTCATGCCTGGTGTCCGAGATTCGCCACATGATGCTAGTCTGGCCGGGCCGGTCGGAAGCGGTCCGGCGCCGGCGATGCCGCCCGCCCGCGGGACGGCCACGAGGCCCCCGCGCCGGCGGCAGTCGTCTCGGGCCATCACCGACGCCTCGGCGATGATCGGCGAACGGCCGCCATAGCCTGGGCCTCGGGCTGAAGGAGCAGAAGCGTTCGCTGGAGCTGTTCATCGAGGAGGTGACGCCGACGCTCGCGTGAGCGGGACGCACCGGCGGGCCTGTTCGAATGGAGGGAGGGAGATCGTGTGGCACGACACGTAGAAGTCGAGCGCGACGGCCCGGTGCTCGAAGTCAGGCTGAACAAGCCCAAGGTCAACGCCATCGACCATGCGATGAGCCGGGAGCTGGGCGAGGCGTTCGGGACGTTGCGCGACGCCCCGGAGCTGCGGGTCGGGATCCTCACCGCCGATGGTGGCCGCCGCGGGCGTCAACAACACCGACGTCAACACGCGCATCGGGTGGTACTCGAAGACGATCGGCGATGCCACCGGGACCGGCGGCGCGGACGGCTTCGACACGACCGATGACGCGGATGCAAGCTGGATGGGCGTCCCGCTGCACTTTCCCCGCATCCAGGGCGCCGACTGCTGTGGCCGGATCGTGGCCGCGGGCGAAGGCGTGGACCGAAACGCCGACCTCGCCATCGCGGTCGGGCACGACGGCATCGACGTGGTCGTCGATCTCGTTGCCGGAGCATCCTGGCCGCGACTCCTCGACGTGCTCCGGCGCGGCGGGCGTTATGCGACGGCCGGCGCGATCGCCGGTCCGCTGGTCGAGCTGGACGTGCGGACGCTGTACCTCAAGGATCTGACGCTGTTCGGTTGCACCTTTCAGGAAGACGAGGTCTTCGAGAACCTGGTCTCCTACGTCGAGCGCGGCGAAATTCGCCCTCTGGTGGCAAGGACGTTCCCCTTGCACGAGATCCGCCGGGCGCAGGAAGCATTCCTGGCCAAGGCGTTCACCGGCAAGCTGGTCCTCATCCCGCCCGAATGAGGGAGGCGGCAGAGCGGGCGCAGGTGTCGCCACCGGGGAAACCCGCACGACGGATCGGAAGGGAGTGCAGACGATGGCGGACCGCGAAGCCGACGTGGTCGTGGTGGGGGCCGGCAACGCGGCGATGTGCGCCGCGCTGGCCGCGCGCGAACAGGGTGCCGGCGTGTTGATGCTGGAGGCCGCGCCCGAAGCCGAGAGCGGAGGGAACAGCCGCTACACCGCGGGCGCGATGCGGGTGGTGTTCGACGGCGTCGAGGATCTCGTCAAGTTGATGGACTTCTCCGCGCGGGAGATCGAGAACACCGATTTCGGGTGCTACACCCGCGAGCAGTACTACGACGACATGGCGCGCGTCACCCGCTTCCGCGGCCATCCGGACCTGGTCGAGACCCTCGTCGAGAACAGCCTCGACACCTTGGTGTGGATGCGGAGCAAGGGGGTCCGCTTCCAGCCCTCCTACGGCCGCCAGGCGTTCAGGATCGACGGGCGCTTCCGGTTCTGGGGCGGACTCGCGGTGGAGACCTGGGGCGGCGGTCCCGGGCTCGTCGAGAATCTGCGGAAGTGCTGCGAACGCGAAGGCATCGAGATCCTCTACGAATCGCGTGCAACGTCGCTCATCGAAGAGGGCGGCGCGGTACGGGGCGTCGTGGTGCGAGGCGCGGACGGTGCGTTCACGGTGCGCGGACGTGCCGTGGTGCTCGCCTGCGGCGGCTTCGAGTCGAACGCCGAGTGGCGCACCCGCTACCTCGGCCCCGGCTGGGATCTCGCGAAGGTTCGGGGCACGCGGTTCAACGCAGGCGACGGGATCCGCATGGCGCTCGAAGCCGGTGCGATGCCTTACGGGAACTGGTCGGGATGCCACTCCGTGGGGTGGGACCGGAACGCGCCGGAGTTCGGAGACCTGTCGGTCGGCGACGGCTTCCAGAAGCACAGCTATCCCTTCGGGATCATGGTGAACGCGAACGGCGAGCGTTTCGTCGACGAGGGCGCGGATTTCCGCAACTACACCTACGCGGCGTACGGCCGCGCGGTGCTGGAGCAGCCGGGGCAGTTCGCGTGGCAGGTGTTCGACGCGAAGGTGGCCCACCTGCTGCGCGACGAGTACCGGATTCGCGAGTGCACGAAGGTGATCGCCGGCTCGCCGGAGGAGCTGGCCGGCAAGCTCGATGACGTCGATCCGGAAGGATTCCTCCGCACCGTCAGGGCCTGGAACGCCGCGGTGCGCACCGACGTGGCGTTCGATCCGACGGTGAAGGACGGGTGCGGCACGAAAGGGCTGGAGGTGCCGAAATCGAACTGGGCGCAGCCCCTCGACACGCCACCCTACGAGGCATACGCCGTCACCTGCGGCATCACGTTCACCTTCGGCGGGCTGCGGGTGGACACCTTGGGCCGGGTCCTCGATACGGGAGAGCGGCCGATCCTCGGGCTCTACGGTGCCGGGGAGCTGGTCGGCGGACTGTTCTACTTCAACTATCCGGGAGGCACGGGCCTCACCTCGGGCGCGGTGTTCGGCCGGATCGCGGGCCGGGACGCCGGAGCGCGGGCGGCGGGGAATCGGGATACGGACTCGCCGGAGGCGAGCGGCCGATAATGGCGTCCGGCCGACGATGCGCGACGAGGGAGCGGGAGCGGCCCGGAAGGTCGCCGCACGCTTGTGGCGGGCGGTGACGGCCGAGGGATCGTTTTCCGGCGGGCGGGCGGAATCGAGCCGCCCGTTCCCCGCACGCATCCAGCCGGCCCCGCCGGGACGCCGGCCGGCGGTGCATTCGACCCTCCGATGCCGGAGCCGGATCGCCGAACGTCGTGCGACGTTCGCCGGATACGCCGCCGGCATCGACACCTGAACAGCGAGCCGGCGCCCGATGCGCGATCTTCCCGCGACTCGCCCGCATACGTTGCGCGCGCATCTGCGCGAGACCATGCGCCTCGCGTTTCCCGTCATGCTCGCCCGGCTGGGGGTGTTGACGATCGTCGCGATGGACACCGCGATGAGCGGCCACGCATCAGCGGACGATCTCGCCTGGTACGTGGTCGCGGTCGCGCCGCAGGTCCCGCTGCTGCTCGTGGGGATCGGGCTGCTGATGGGCACGGTGGTGATGACCGCCCAGGCCGTCGGAGCCGGCAAACCGAAAGGATGCGGCGCGATCTGGCGCACCGCGCTCGTGCACGCGCTCGGCGCCGGCGCGCTGATGGCGCTCGCGTGTGCGTTCGGGGAATCGTTCCTGCTCGCGGCCGGGCAGCCCGCGGACATCGCGGCCGGCGGCGGCCGGGTGCTGGCGGCGCTCGGCCTCGGGCTTCCGGGCCTGCTGCTGTACGTGGCGACGAGCTTTTTCCTCGAAGGTATCGGCCGTCCGATCCCGGGGATGGTGATCATGATCGGTGCGAACGTCCTGAACGTCGGCCTGAACTGGCTCCTGGTCTTCGGCCACGGCGGGTTCCCGGCCCTCGGCGCGGAAGGCGCGGCGATCGCGACGAGCATCGTCCGCTGGGGCATGTTCGCCGCCGCCGTGCTGTACGTGCTCCGATTCGTCAACCGGCGGCGCTTCGGGATCACGGCCGCGGGCGATCCGGCCGAGCGTCTCGGCCCGCGCATGCGCCGGATCGGGCTGCCGGCGGGGCTCGCGCACGGGATGGAGGCAAGCGCATTCGCGGCGATGACCCTGATCGCCGGCCTGCTCGGCGCGGCGGAAGTCGGCGGCTACTCGATCCCGATGAACCTGCTCGCCCTCGCATTCATGGGCGCCATCGGTCTCGCGACCGCGGCCAGCGTCCGGGTCGGGAACGCGGTGGGCCGCGGGGACAGGAGCGGCGTGCGCTGGGCCGGATGGGTGGCCGCCGGCGTGGCCGCGGTCTACATGGCGGGGCTCGCGGTGGTGTTCGCCCTCGCGCCGGTCTGGTTCACGAGGCTGTACACGACCGACGCGGCGGTGCTCGCGGTCGCCGTCCCGACGCTCCTGGTGTGCGCGGTCGCGGCGGTCCCGGACGGCGTGCAGACGGTGTTCATCGGCGCGCTACGCGGTGCATCGGACGTCTGGCCCGCGACCGCGCTCTACGTCGTCGCGTTCTGGATCGTCATGGTCCCGCTCGGCTACTGGCTCGCCGTGCCCCGGGCGATGGGAGCGCCCGGCCTGATGATAGCGGTCGCCGTCGGCGCGACCCTCGCCGCCGTGCTCCTCGGCTGGCGCTTCCGGCAGGTGTCCTCCCGCACGGTCCGGCGGGCGTGAAGAGGTCCCGCAGCAATTCCCGCTAACGCCCCGAACTCGATTGCATGACCAGGATTTCGCGGCCATCCCGGCCGCCTGGGCATTTGATCGTTGTGGTTCATGGGACGTTTTCGGGCTTGGCGGAAATTGCTGGAGGTCCCGGTTTCGATGTGACACGGGACACCCACCGGGCAATAATCGCGCCGGGCTCGGCGGCTCGCCGGATCCACCTCTCGCACGCCTTGACCGATGGCATGGCCATGACCCGATCCGCGATGCCCCTCTCCCGCTTCACGGTGCTCGATCTGACCCGGGTGCGGGCCGGCCCGACCGCGGTGCGCCAGCTCGCGGACTGGGGGGCCGACGTCATCAAGATCGAGGCGCCCGAAGCGGTGGACAAGGCCGAGGGGATGGGCGGCGCGAGGCACGGGCCGGACTTCCAGAACCTCCATCGCAACAAGCGGGCGATGACCCTGAACCTCAAGGAGCCCGACGGGCGCGCGGCGTTTCTGCGGCTCGTCGAGCGCGCGGACGTCGTGGTCGAGAACTACCGCCCCGACGTGAAGTCGCGCCTCGGGATCGATTACCCCGCGTGCCGGGCGGTGAACCCGCGGATCGTGTACGCGAGCATCTCCGGGTTCGGGCAGGACGGACCGTACCGCCTGCGTCCGGGGTTCGACCAGATCGCGCAGGGGATGGGCGGGTTGATGTGGATCACCGGCCTGCCCGGCCAGGGGCCGGTGCGGGTCGGGGTGCCCATCGCGGACCTGGCGGGCGGGCTCTACGCCTCCATCGGCATCTTCGTCGCGCTGCTCGAGCGAGAGGAAACCGGTGAGGGCCGCTGGGTGCACTCGTCGCTGCTCGAGGCGCAGATCGCGATGCTCGACTTCCAGGCGGCGCGCTGGACGATCGCCGGCGAGGTCCCGCCCCAGGCCGGGAACAACCACCCGACGAGCATCCCCACCGGGGTGTTCGAGACCGCGGACGGGTACATCAACGTCGCCGCGAGCGGAGACGGGATGTGGCGGCGGCTGTGCGAGGTGCTCGGCGACGCCGGCCTGCGCGACGATCCCCGCTTCGCCACCGGCGAAGTGCGCTCGCAGAACCGCGACCGCCTCAACGAGCGTCTCCAGCAACACCTCCGCGAACGCACCTGCGCGGAATGGATCGAGGCGCTCAACGGTGCGGGGGTCCCCTGCGGGCCGATCCACCGGATGGACGAGATGTGGGCGGACCCGCAGGTCGAGCATCTGCGGATGCAGCGCGCCACGCACCACCCGGCGCTCGGCGAGGTCGCCGTCGTGCGCAACGCGGTGAACATCGAAGGCGTGCCGCCCATGCCTTACCGCCATACCGCGGAGCGCGGCGAGCACACCGATGAGATCCTCGGCGAGTTCGGCTTCTCCGCCGGCGAGATCCAGGACATGCGATCGAGGAACCTCGTATGAATGCGCCCGTGGCGGCGGTACCGGTTTCTGCCGGCCGGATCCCCGGCAAGCTCGGCTTCAGCCCCGGGGAGATTCGGCGGCATGAGAGTGATGAATGTCATATGGGCGCACCCGCGGCGGCGCCGCCGGCCTCCATCGGCCGGGGCCTCGGCGAGTTCGGCGGCGCCGCCGGCGAGATCCAGGACATGCGATCGAGGAACCTCGTATGAATGCGTCCGTGAACGCGCCCGCGGCAGCGTCGCCGCTGCCGTTGCCGGTCTCCACCGGCAAGATCATCGCCGGGAAGGCGGGAGGGGTCGGATATCTCGGGCTCAACCAGCCCGGGAAGCACAACGCGATCTCCTACGCGATGTGGGTGGCGATCGCCGAGGTCATGGAGTCGTTCCGCGCCGACGACGAGGTCCGGGTGGTGGTGGTGTCGGGGGAAGGAGGGCGTGCGTTCTCGGCCGGCGCCGACATCTCCGAGTTCTCCGCAAACCGCAGCACCGAAGAGCAGGTCAAGGTCTACGACGCCGCGGGCCGCGCCGCCTACGATGCGATCACGAACCTCCCGAAACCGGTCATCGCCCGGATCGAGGGCTACTGCATCGGTGGTGGGCTGGCCACCGCGCTCTGCGCGGACTTGCGCATCGCGACCGAAGATTCCAGGTTCGGCATTCCCGCCGCGAGGCTCGGCGTCGGCTACTCCTACGCGGGCCTGCGTCCGCTCGTGGACATCGTCGGGCCGAGCTTCGCGAAGGAGATCCTGTTCACCGCCCGGCGCTTCACCGCATCCGAGGCGTTGCGGATGGGGCTCGTGAACCAGGTCCTGCCGCGCGAGGAGATCGGCGGCTTCGTCGACGACTACGCGCGGACGATCGCGGCCAACGCGCCACTCACCGTGAAGGCGTGCAAGACGGTGGTGGCCGAGCTGGCCAAGGACCCCGCCGGCCGCGACGTCGCGCTCTGCGAGGAGGTGGTCGGAGCCTGCTTCGCGAGCGAGGACTACAAGGAAGGGCGGACCGCGTTCATGGAGAAGCGCAAGCCCCGGTTCACGGGGCGTTGAGAGCGGCCGCTTCGCGGGAACCGCGCCCCCGGCGTTGAAACGTCGGCGGCGTTGTGACGAGGGTGCGATTCACCTAACCTTCCGGCACCCCCGATCGGCCCGGGTCGCGAAGCGAGGCGTGGCCGGAACCGGAACATCCCCCGCGAACACGGCCCGACATCGATGCTTTCCGCTCTCGAACTCGATCTCGTCCCGAGGAGCCGACGTGAAGACGTCGACTTCGACAACCTCGGCTTCGGCAACGTCTTCTGCGATCACATGTTCAGCATGGAATGGGAGGACGGCGAGTGGCGCCGGCCCCGGATCGTTCCCTACGGCCCGATCGCCATGGAGCCGGGCAACGCCACCCTGCATTACGGGCAGGCGGTGTTCGAGGGCATGAAGGCGTTTCGGGGCGGCGACGGCCGGGTACGCATCTTCCGCCCGGACATGAACGCGCGCCGGCTCGAAGTGTCCTGCGACCGGCTGTGCGTGCCGCGGGTGGACCCCGAGGTCTTCCTCGGTGCGGTGGAGCGGCTCGTCGCCGTCGATCGGGCATGGATCCCGGCGCGGCGCGGGGAATCGCTCTACATCCGCCCCGTCATCTTCGGCAACGAGGCGCATATGGAGGTCCGCCCCTCGCGCGCGTTCCGGATGCTGGTGATCACCTGCCCCGTGCGCTCCTACTTCGACGAGTCCATGCCGGCGGTGACCCTGAAGGTCGAGGACACCTACACCCGCGCCGCCCCCGGCGGGACCGGCGCGGCCAAGACCGCCGGCAACTACGCCGGCAGCCTGTATCCCGCCGAATTGGCCCGCCGGGAGGGGTACATGCAGGTGCTGTGGCTCGACGGCGTCGAGCATCGCTACGTCGAGGAAGTCGGGGCGATGAACATCTTCTTCCGCATCGACGGCCACATCGTCACCCCCGAGCTGCGCGGCACCATCCTCCCCGGCGTTACCCGCGACGCGGCGATCACCCTGCTGCGCGAGAACGGCCACGAGGTGGTCGAGCGCCGGATCACGATCGACGAGATCGTCGAGGCGTCGAAGGGCGGGGCGCTGGAGGAGGCGTTCGGGGCGGGGACGGCGGCGGTGATCTCCCCGGTCGGCACCATGGCGTACAAGGGCGAGGAGATCCGCGTCAACGCCAACGCCTCCGGCCCGGTGACCCAGTGGCTCTACGACCGGATCACCGGCATTCAGCTCGGTGAGCGCGACGATCCCCACGGCTGGTGCCGGGTGCTGCCGGACTCACGTTGACATGGCCGAGCGGGGCGGATTTCACGCCTGAACATCCGTACAAAGCTATTACCGCGTGACGCCGGCGTGCTTCACCGGAAATCCGGCTCCGACTCCAATCAAGGCAATCAGACGGGAGTCATCCGATCCACGACGCGCTGCAAGCCTTCGCCGAGGCGGTCACCGCGAAGTCGTCTCCGTTGATGGGGGGCGGGCCGGAGGACCAGCTTCGCGGCCCCTTCGAACAACTCCTGGCGCGTGTGGCCGCCGCATGGGGCGAGGGTGTCGTGTGCACGGGCGAAGCGCCTCTGCCCGGCCGCCTCGGGCGCCCCGATTACGCCGTCCATCGCAACGGACTGCTCGCCGGATACGTCGAGCTCAAGGCCCCCGGCACGGGCGCGAACGCGGCTCGCTTCAAGGGCCGGGACCGGGCGCAGTTCAAGCGTTTCTCGACCATCCCCAACCTGCTCTACACCGACGGGAACGAGTGGGCGCTGTACCGCGGCGGCGAGCGTGCGGGGCGAATCGTCCGCCTCTCGGGCGACGTGGCCGGGGAGGGCAGGCAGGCGGGGGCGGGGGAGGACGCCCGTGCGGTGGAGCCGCTGCTGCGCGACTTCCTGTCCTGGGAGCCGGTCCTGCCGCTGGACCGCGGGGGGCGGATCGACCTCGCGGACTTCGCGGCGCTGCTGGCGCCGCTGTGCCGGATGCTGCGCGACGACGTGACCGACGCGCTGGCGGACTCCCGGTCTCCCCTGGTGCAGCTTGCCGGGGACTGGCGGCAGCTTCTGTTCCCGGACGCGACGGACGAGCAGCTCGCCGACGCCTACGCCCAGACCGTCGCCTTCGCCCTGCTGCTGGGCCGTAGCGAGGGAGCCGATCCGCTCACCCTCGACAGTGCGGTGGCAGCGCTGGCTGCGCAGCACAACCTGCTGTCGCGCGCCCTGCAGGTGCTGACCGACCCCGGGGCGCGCGGGGAGATGACCGCTTCGCTCGATCTGCTGCTGCGGGTGGTGTCCGTGGTGCCGTCCGCCCTGCTGGCCGGGCCGCGCGACCCGTGGCTGTACTTCTACGAAGACTTCCTCGCCGCTTACGACCCGAAGCTGCGCAAGGACGCGGGGGCGTACTACACGCCGGTGGAAGTGGTGCGCCGCAGGTGCGGCTGGTCGACGACGTCCTCGTCCACCGGCTGCGCCGGCCGCTCGGTTTCGCCGACCCCGGCGTGGTGACGCTGGACCCGGCGGCGGGCACCGGGACCTATCTGCTGGGGGTCATCGAGCACGCCTTGGGGCGCGTGGAGGCGGAGCAGGGGGCGGGGGCCGCCGTGGCGGGGCAGGCGGTTGCGCTTGCGGAGAACCTCTACGGCTTCGAGCTGATGGTCGGCCCCTACGCGGTGAGCGAGTTGCGGGTGAGCCGCGCCCTGCAGGACCGGGGGACGCCGCCGGGAACCGCCGCGCGCGTGTACCTGACGGACACACTGGAGAGTCCGCACGCCGAGCCGCCGCAACTGCCGCTGTTCATGCGGCCCATCTCCGAGCAACGGGTGAAGGCGCTCGCGGTCAAGAGAGAGGCACCGGTCCTCGTGTGCCTGGGCAATCCGCCCTACGACCGCCACGAGGCGGCGAGAGCCGACAACGAGGAGCGCACCGGCGCATGGGTGCGGTGGGGCGACGGCGGCAAGGGCACGGATGCGATCCTGCGCGACTTCCTCGACCCGGTGGCGGCCGCGGGGCATGGGGTCCGCGTGAAGAACCTCTACAACCTCTACATTTACTTCTGGCGGTGGGCGTTGTGGAAGGTGTTCGAGCAGGAAGGGGCGGAGGGAAACGGTGTAGTGAGCTTCATCACCGCGTCGAGCTGGCTCGACGGCGATGCGTTCCGGGGGATGCGCGAGCACCTGCGGCGGGTGTGCGACGAGGTCCGGATCCTCGATTTGGGCGGTGAGGGGCGGGGGACGCGCCGGAGCGAGAACGTGTTCGCCATCCAGACGCCGGTGGCGGTCGCGGTCGCATGGCGAACGAAGGCGGCGGACCGGGAGAGGCCCGCCGACGTACGCTATGCCTGCGTCGAAGGCTCGCGCGCGGAGAAGCTCGCCGCCCTCGACACCATCGGGGGACTTGCGAGCGTGGCATGGCGGGAGTGCCCGGACGGCTGGCAGGCGCCGTTCCGTCCGGCGGGGGAGGGGGAGTACTTCGCCTGGCCGCTGCTGACCGATCTCATGCCGTGGCAGCATTCGGGGGTGCAGTGCAAACGGACGTGGCCCATTGCGCCGGACCCCGAGACGCTGGAGCGGCGCTGGCGGGTGTTGCTCGCATCCGCGGACCCGGTGGAGCGGGCGAAGGCGTTTCGTGAAACGGGGGATCGCACGGTCAAGGGCACGTATCACGTCACCTTGACGGGGCATGACGATCCGACGCCGATTGCCGATCTGCCGAGTGACGCTCTCATCCCCGAAGTCCGGCGATACGCCTATCGTTCGTTCGACCGGCACTGCATCATCGCGGACGGCCGCCTGATGTCCCGGCCGCGCCCCGATCTGTGGCGCGTCCACGGCGAACGGCAGGTGTATTTGACGAGCCTGTTCTCCCAGGCTCCGGGGCCGGGTCCCGCGCTCACTTCATCGGCGGTACTACCCGATCTCGATCATTTCCGAGGCTCCTACGGAGCCAAGGCGGTGATCCCGCTCTACCGCACCACCGATGCGTCCGAGCCGAACGTCCTGCCCGGTCTCCTCGACCGGTTGAGCGCAGAGTACGGGCGTCCGGTCACGCCGGAGGACTTCGCCGCCTACGTCTATGGTGTGTCGGCCCATCCGGCCTTCACGGCCCGGTTCTCCGGGGAGCTGGAGACGCGCGAGCTGCGCATCCCGGTGACCCGGAGCGGCGCCCTGTTCGAGGAAGTGCGCAGTCGAGGGGCGCGGTTGCTCTGGCTGCATACCTGGGGCGAGCGCTTCGTGTCGGAGGAACAGGCACATGGCCCGCATCCGTGCGGCCTTCGTCCGCGGGGCCGAATCCCGTCCGGCTTGGCCCGATGCACCAAGGCGGTGCCCGGTGACGCGGAGGGCTGTCCCGGAGCCTTCCGCTACGACGGCGCGACCCGGACCCTTCACGTCGGAGAGGGCGAATACGCGCCCGTCGCGCCGGAGGTCTACGGGTTCGAGGTGTCGGGTCTCAAGGTCGTGCAGTCGTGGCTGAGGTACCGGATGAGGTACGGCGCCGGCCGGGTGTCCTCGCCGCTGGACGGCATCCGTCCCGAGCGCTGGACCTCGCGGTTCACCACCGAACTGCTCGAACTGCTCCGGGTGCTGGAAGCAACCATCGAGGGCTGGCCGGAACAGGAGAGGTTGCTTGAAGCCGTGATCGAGGGCGAGTGCCTCCGGGCCGGCGAGTTGCCGCCCGTCCCGGAGACGATGCGGAAGGCGCCGAGGGCGCGGAAGGCGGAAACACCCTCGCTCGATCTGGACGGCTGATCCGCGTGTCGAAGTGCTGCGCTGACACGCAGCTCGTCTCGACCGGACTCACACCACCCCGGTGTCGCGCAGGCGCCGGATCTCCGCGGCGTCGCGGCCGATTTCCGCGAGGAGGGCGTCGGTATGCTCGCCGAGGGCCGGCGCCGACCGGGCGGGGGGCGGTTCGTCGAGCCGGATCGGCGGGGCGACGAGGCGGATGTCTCCCCGGACCGGGTGTTCGAGGTGCTGGATGCGGCCGTGCCCGGTCACGAAGGGGTTGTCGAGGGCCTGGGCGACGTCGTTGACGGGGGCGGCGGGGACTACGCCGGCGAAGTGATCGAGCCACTCGGCGGTGGTGCGCGACGACAGCGCCGCGTCGAGGAGCCCGGTGATCGTCTCCCGGTGTGCGAGGCGTTCCCTGAAGGTGGTGAAGCGCGGATCGGAGATCCACTCGGGTCGGTCGAGCTTTCCGCACAGTGCCGGCCAGAACTTCTCCTTGTTGCACATGAGGTAGATCCAGCCGTCGGCGGTGCGGTAGAGCTGGCACGGGGTGAGTGACGGATGCGCGGAGCGGGGGAGGCGCTCCACGGCGTACCCTTCGTTCAGGTACCACGCGGCGGGGTAGCTGAGGTTGTGCAGCGCCATGTCGAAGAGGCTCACGTCGAGGTCGCGCCCCTCGCCGCTCGCGCGGGCGCTGACGATGCCGGCCAGCACCGCGTAGCCCAGCCCGAGGCCCGTCATCAGGTCCACCACGGACAATCCGAAACGGGTCGGGGGTCCGCCCGGCTCTCCGGTCATCGAGAACCAGCCGGTTTCGGCCTGCATCAGGTAGTCGAAGCCCGGCCAGCTTGCCCGCGGCCCGCTCCGGCCGTAGGCGCTCAGGTGCGCGCACACGATGCGCGGATTGTGCGCCCGCAGGTGGGCACAGGTGAGGCCCAGCTTCTCCGGCACGTCTCCGCGCAGGTTCGAGGCGAGCGCGTCCGCGGTGCCGACCAGAGCATGAAGGATCGCCTTGCCCTCCGGATGCCGCAGATCGAGGGTCATGCTCTTCTTGTTGCGGTTGAAGGCGTGGAAGAAGACGCTGTCGTGCTCGGCGAAGTAGAACGGCCCGACGTCGCGGGCGAAGTCCCCGCCCTCCGGCGGCTCGATCTTGATGACCTCCGCGCCCTGGTCGGCGAGGAACATGGTGCCGAAGGGACCCGCGCCGTACTGCTCGACGGCGAGCACGCGCACGCCCGCGAGGGGAAGGGTCATCGGTCCGGTCCGGCGGGAGTCAAGGGGCCGCCTCCGCGCTGAACGCCGCTTCGCGAAAACGACTCGCTCCGTAGCGCCCGGCGGCAAGCACGCAGCCCCCTGGCCCGGTGTCGCCGGAATCAGGAGCCGACCGGCACATCATCTTCGTTACCTTGTTCAAGGTTTCGTGGAGCAACGGCGTGGAGCAATGGCCTGCGCCTCAAGCCGGATTCCGCTTCACGAGCTGCTTCGCGATGATGAGCCGCTGCAGCTCGTTGGTGCCTTCGCCGATCGCGAGCAGCGGCGCGTCGCGGTAGTAGCGCTCGATGTTGAACTCCTTGGAGTAGCCGTAGGCGCCGTGGATGCGCATCGCCTCGGTGGCGGTGAACAGCGCGGTCTCGGTGGCGAAGAGCTTGGCCATGCCCGCTTCCATGTCGCAGCGTTCGCCGGTGTCGTAGGCGCGCGCCGCGGACTCGGTGAGGAGGCGGGACGCCTCCAGCCTGGTGGCCATCTCCGCGAGCTTGATCTGGATCGACTGGTGCTCGCAGATCGGCTTGCCGAAGGTCTTGCGGACCTGCGCGTAGGCGACGCTCTCCTCCAGGCAGGCCCGGGCGATCCCGCATCCGCGTGCGGCGACGTTGATCCGGCCGAGCTCCAGACCGCCGAGGATCTGTTGCAGTCCGCGGCCCTCCTCGGTGCCGACGAGGTTCTCCCGCGGAACCTCGCAGTCGTCGAACACCAGCTCCCCGGTGTCGATACCCCTGTAGCCGATCTTCTTCAGCTTGCGCACGACCCCGAAGCCGGGGAAGCCCTTCTCCACGATGAGCAGGCTCATGCCTCGATGCGGCGGGGAGGCGGCCGGGTCGGTCTTCACCAGCGCGGCGAGGATGTTTCCCTCCACGCTGTTGGTGATCCACGTCTTGGCGCCGTTGACCACGTAGCGGCCGTCGCGAAGCTCCGCCCGGGTGCGGACCCCTTGCAGATCCGTGCCGCAGTCGGGCTCGGTGAGGGCGATCGCCCCGCGCAGCTCGCCGCTCGCACAGCGCGGGAGGTAGCGCCGCTTCTGCGCCTCGGCGCCGAAGCGCTCGACGGCGGCGGCCATGATGAGGTGCGAGTTGAAGATCCCCGACACCGACATCCACACCGCGGAGACGCGCTCGACGATCCGGGTGTAGGTGGAGGCGGACAGCCCGAGGCCGCCGTATTCCTCGCCGATGGTGGCCCCGAAGAGCCCGAGCTCCTTCATCTTCCCGACGATCTCCTCCGGCCAGACGTCGTTCTCCTCGAGCTCGCGCACGTAGGGCCGCACGTCGCGCTCGAGGAAGCGGTCGACGGAGTCGAGGATCAGGGATTCGTCGTAGTTGGGGGTGGGGGGTTCGGATGCCGTCATCGTCGTGGAGTTCAATAATCGGTGAGGTCGTCGACCGCGTGGCCGGTCTTCGGGATCAGGAACGTGCGCTCGTAGGACATGAACTCGGTGCCGTCCGCCTTCCTGCCCGTAGTGCGGGCGGTCACGATGCCCTGGGTGGGGCGGGACTTCGACTCCCGCTTGGCGAGGATCTCGCTCTCCGCGTAGATGGTGTCGCCCACGAAGACGGGGGCGGAGAGCTTGATCCTGTCCCAGCCGAGGTTCGCGATCGTCTTCTGGGAGAGGTCGCTCACACTCATGCCCGCCACCATCGACAGCGTCAGGCAGGAGTTGACGAGAGGACGCCCGAACTCGCTCTTCGCCGCGTACTCCTTGTCGAAGTGCAGGGGGTGCTGGTTCATCGTGAGCAGGGTGAACCAGGTGTTGTCGCTCTCGCTGATGGTGCGCCCGGGGCGATGCTCGTAGACGTCGCCGACCTCGAAATCCTCGAAGTACCGGCCGAACGATTCACGGAACCGGCGCTCGCCCACGGCCTTGCGTACGACGGACATGCACGTGCCTCCTCAGTCGTTGCCGGCAAGGACGCCGACACCCGGCACAGCGTCACCGGGATCAGGTATTTGCTCCGAATTCGGGAACGGGGCGTCCCGCCCGCTTTTCCCTGTGGCGGACCCTCGGTCCGCGCTTGCGGGCGAGACCCCCCCCCCCCCCGTTCGTCCGGTGAGCCGGCGCCCTCACGCCGCCAGAAGCGGTTGCAGACGCTTGACGTTCAGCGCCAGACACACCGAATTCCACTCCCATCGTACCTTGTCCAGGCCCCGCACACTGAACCGTCGGAGGCCGAGCACTTCCTTGATCCAGCCATTGGGCGCTTCGGACAGCCATTTGCGTTGCGCGTAGCGCGCGGGGCCGCCGGGCGCGCCCGTGAGCGTCCAGGGACGGTCATGATGAGCAAAGGACCCGCCGCCTCTCCTGCCCCGCCGGGGCGGGGCAGGAGAGGCGGGGCATCGTCTCCGTGCGCCGGCGAGACGCTCACGGCCGCTTCTTCCCGATGGTCCGCACGGCCCGCCCGCTCCGGCGCCACGGACGGGGATCAGCACCGGCGGCGGACGGCGTTGACGGGGGCGTCGTCACCGGCGGGCGGTACGCACCTCCTCGACGATGCCGGTGAGCCGGCCGAGCGCTTCGCGGTCGGCCGCGGCCTCTGCGCGCAGGGCGCGGGCTTCGGCCTGCCACGCCTCGCGGTCGGCGCGGGCTTCGGTACGCAACGCCTCGCGGTCGGCACGAGCTTCGGTACGCAACGCCTCGCGGTCGGCACGGGCTTCGGCGCGCATGGCCTGCATTTCGGACCGGACGGCCTGGATCTCGTCCCGGATGCCGTTGTCGCTGGTGATGCCGAGTCCGGCCAGCGCGAGGCCGACGGTCACGATGGCGATGGTTTCCTGACTGAGCCTGAACATGGGGGGTGGCGCTTCCTGTTGGGGCACAGGTCGCGGTGAGTGCTGCCTTTCTCCTCGCGCCTTTCAAGCTCCGGCCCCGGGTGCGTCCAGGGCAGAGTTCGGTGGCGTGCTCCGACCGGCCCTGGTCTTCGGCCTGGCGGCGGCCGGCGTCGCTTCATCGGAGACCGGCGACGGCACGGCGGCGGGCCGTCCGGTGATCGACCCCGGGACCTTCGTCGAAATGCCTGCCGACGCCGATGGCGGCGCCGACGCTGCGGCCGGTCCGATCGGACGTGTCATGCGAAAGACTCCCGCTACGTCGTCGTCTCCACCGGCCGGGTCATGCGGAGGACTTCCGCCACGTCGCCGGTGCGGTCGATGGAGAGCAGCGCCTCGGCGAGCGCGTCGCGCCGGTTCGCGCCCATGTACGGAGCCGCGAGCCCGTCGAACTTCGCCTTCAGCTCCTCGCGCGTGAGGAAGTTCTCCGGCTCGCCCCTGGGCGTCTTCACGTACCGCTCGTACGCGCCGCCCCGTTTCGTCGTGATCCTGGCGAGGCCGGACATGCCGGGGAAGTCCGCTTCGGCCCGATCGTCCACGACGGTGCGCACACGCCGGCAGAGTCCGAGGGTGTCCGCGTCGCCGAGGTGCGCATCGTAGGAATCCCAGGTGAGCGCGCCGTCGCGCAGCGCCACCGCCGCGCAGAAGGGCATCGAGAACTGCCCGTCCACATAGGTCTCCGGGCGCTGCTTCTCGTCTTCCGGGTCGCCGATGAGGTTCCAGCCGGTGCGCGAGAGTCCGATCTCCACCGATTCCACGTCACGCCAGTCGATGCCGTGCTCGCCGCGCAGCGCGATCAGCGCATCCACCGGGGCGTGGCTGTACCGGCAGGAGGGGTAGGGCTTGATCGCGATGCGCAACGTCTCCCACCGCTCGCCCAGGCCCTCGGTCGCGAGCGCCGGATCGGCGTTCGGGGCGTATGCGTGCAGGAAGCCGGCCCGGCCCTCGATCGCCTCGCGCGCCCCGCGGAACCCCTCGCGCGCCATGCACGCGGCCACCAGCCCGTTCATCGCCGCGTACCCGGTATGGAAGGGCTTGTTCCACGCGCCGTCGGCGAGGAACTGCATCGAGCCGGCGGCGAGGCTGCCGCAGAGCCCCAGGGCGTCCTCCATCCGAGACGTATCCAGACCGAGGACCCGGCCCGCCGCCGCCGCGGCGCCGAACACGCCGCAGGTCGCGGTCGGGTGGAACCCCCGCCGGTAGTGCTCGGAAGGATTGAGCGCGAGGCTCAGCCGGATCTGCACCTCGTACCCGGCCACCACCGCCGCGACGACCGTCGCGCCGTCCGTCCCGGCCATCTCCGCGGCGGCCAGCGCGGCCGGGACGATGGGGGCGCTCGGGTGGATCGAGCCGCTGGCGTGGGTGTCGTCGAAGTCGAGCGAATGGCCGAGGTTGCCGTTGAACAGGGCGGCGGCCGGCGGAGAGTACGAGGCGGCGTCGCCGATGACGCTGGCCCCGGTGTCAGCGCCGAGGCCACCGGCGCTGCCGGCGGCGAGGCCGAGGTGGCGTAGCGCCGTCGCCATCGAGGCGCTCAGTCCGGCGTCGTTGCGCCCCCGGATCGAGATGCCGACCTGGTCCATGAGCAGCATCCTGGCGCGCTCGACGACGGCGGAATCGAGTGACGCAAAGTCGATTCCAGCCGCGAATTCGGCGAGGCAGCGGGTGGTTCCGGTCATGACGGGGTCCTCGTGAGGAGTGGCGGGATGTTAGCGGAAGGGCGCAGCACGTGCAGCGACAGCCGGTTCGACGCGGGCCTGCCACACCACGCGCTCCTTGATTGCCGCATCCACCCTCCAAGAAGTGGACCCCGGCTATTGGGCGGTCCGACAAGTGTCCTCCGCCCCTGTTGGTTCGCCAGCTTCACGCTGCCTTGGGCAATGCCAGGTGGTGCCGGGCCAGGTGGTGCCGGAGGTCAGCCGGTTGCGTTCCAGGAGGACGGCATCGGAGACCCTCGCCTTCGCCAGGTGGTAGAGGTGTCGAGCAGCCCATGACCCCGCCGCCGATGACGAAGGCATGGGCAGGCAGGGCGGTTTCGGGCATCGCGTGCTCTTGCGGGGTCCGGTTGCAGAGGCTGGGCGAGGCATCCCGGGGAGCCGCCCGATTGCGCTGGGCAGGAGGCTGGTACGGAAAGGGGCTGTTCCACAGGGATCCGCGCCGCGCTACCCTCTGCGCGGGGAGCGGGACAGAATCTTGGCAGCGGTGATTGCCTTGATGCGCAACGCATCGTCGTGGGAGGTCTTCAAGCGCAGCCTCGACCGCGTGTTTCCCGTTCAGGGCCGAACGATTCCGCTCGCACTGGATGACGATACATGATCTTCAACTGGCGCAACCGCACACTCTGGACGGGTGACAACCTTGATGTGATGCGGGGCATGAACAGTGAGTCCGTGGATCTCATCTACCTGGACCCGCCGTTCAACTCCAACACCGACTACAGCGCCCCTATCGGCTCCGAGGCGGCCGGTGCCGCCTTCAAGGACACCTGGACGCTCTCCGACGTGGACGAGGCGTGGCACGGGGAGATTGCCGACCGCCAACCCGCCCTCTATGCCATCATCGACGCCGCCGACCTCGCCCACGGCAAGGGCATGAAGTCCTATCTCATCATGATGGCCATCCGGTTACTTGAAATGCACCGGTTGCTCAAGCCCACGGGGAGTCTGTATCTGCACTGCGACCCGACCGCCGGCCACTACCTCAAGACGCTGATGGACGTCATTTTCGGGCGCTCGAACTTCATCAATGAGATCATCTGGCAGCGGACATCCAGCCGCAATGACGCCAGGCGATGGGGCGCAGTTCACGATACGATCCTGTTCTACGCCAACGGCGCCTCGTCATTCTGTTGGAACCGGACATATACTCCCCACACACCGGATTACATCGAGAAATTCTACCGACATCGCGATGGCCGCGGACGATATCGCCTGCACGAAATTATACGAACGGCCTCGATGGGGGAACGTCCCAACTTGTCCTACGAGTACAAGGGCTACACGCCCCGATGGGGATGGCGTCGAGTACGAGAAAAGGTGGAGGCGCTCGACCGCGACAGGCGGATCGAGTGGTCTGACAGTGGAAGACCTTACCTCAAGCGCTATCTGCATGAGCAATCCGGCACTCCGGTTCGGGACGTGATTTCGGACATTCCTCCTGTATCGGCGCACGCTGCGGAACGCACCGGATACCCCACGCAGAAGCCGCTCGCGTTGCTCGACCGTATTATCCGCGCCTCGTCGAACGAGGATGACATGGTGCTGGACCCGTTCTGCGGCTGCGCCACGGCGCTTGTTGCCGCCGACCGGCTCAATCGCCAATGGGCAGGCATCGACCTCTCGCCACTGGCCGCGAACCTGGTGCTCAAGCGACTACGAGACGATCGAGGTGCGCTGTTCGACGATGTGATTCACCGAACGGACATTCCCCGGCGCACCGACCTGGGCGACGTCCCGAACTACCGCACGCACAAACACACGCTGTACGGACGCCAGGAAGGGGTGTGCGGCGGATGCCGCATTCTATTCCCGTTCCGCAACCTCACCGTAGACCATGTCATCCCTCGCGCCAAATGCGGGAGCGACCACATCGACAACCTTCAACTGCTCTGCGGGGCCTGCAACTCCATGAAGGGCACGGACTCCCAGGAACAACTCGTCATCAGGCTCGTCGAGCAAGGTATCCGTCAGCAAGGGGCAGGAAACGATGGAAATTAGTGGAATTATCCATGTAATTCCCGAATCGGCGCGCTACCCTCTGTGTGGTAACCGGGGCGGCTCAATCGACGGGGCACCGCATCGACAAGGCGGTTCTTCGGAGCCGAGCCGTTGTGCCGGTATCGGGTTCGATCGATCGCGCATGGGTCCGCGCCGAGGGATCGCGCCATTGTAATGGGATACTCGATTTGATTGACCCGACCGAACCAGACCCCGTGACCCGCGAGTGCGCAGGAGGGTACGCCGGGGGCGCCAGCGTACAAGTCTCGCCGATTCCGGCGGTAAACGTCGCATCCGTGCCGCAGCGCAGCCCTCTGCGCTATCCCGGCGGGAAGACGTGGCTCGTCCCTCACATTCGGATTTGGCTCAAGGGAATCGCTCCTGCACCGAGGCTCCTTGTCGAGCCGTTCGCCGGAGGCGGAATCGTTTCCCTGACCGCGGTGATGGAAGGTCTGGTGGAGCGATGCCTCATGGCGGAGCTGGATCGGGACGTCGCCGCATTCTGGCACGCGACACTGCGGCACGGCCCTGCTCTTCAAGAGAGGATCCTGCGTTTCGCGCCCACTCGGGGCGCTGTTGATGCGCTTTCCAGGAAGCATCCCCATGACGTCCTTGAACACGGCTTCCGGACGCTCGTCCTGAACCGGACACGCCGGGGCGGCATATTAGCGCCCGGCGCATCGCTCAATCGAGCGGGGGAAAACGGCAAGGGCATCGCCTCCCGCTGGTACCCGAAGACGATCGTCGACCGTCTGAGCGAGATCGAGAGCCATGTCGCCCGCATCGGGTTTTGCGAAACGGAGGGCCTGAAGCTGCTGGATACCCTGTTGGGCGGGTCCGACCCCGGCTTGGTCGTTTTCGTCGATCCTCCCTATACCGCGGGCGGTAAGCGGGCCGGCAAACGGCTCTACGCGCACAACGAAATCGATCATCCGGGACTGTTCGAAATGCTCGCGGACAGCGGCGCCGATTTTCTGATGACCTACGACCATACCCCGCGGATCATGTCCCTCGTCAAGAAACATGGATTCGAAGTCGTTCAGGTGATCATGAAGAATACGCACCATGCCCGGATCTCCGAGCTGATCATCACGCCCCGACCGGTGTTCTCCGGGTAGCGTCCCGTCATGACGAAGACCCGATATGGTATTGCCGAGTGGTATGGCCAACCACTCATGGATCTGTCGTCCGAACGCCGGTGGCGTCTGGCCAGGATCGCGCTGGAGGAAGACTACGAAACTCCGTCCTGTCCGTACCAAAGGGCCGGCCGTTGTGCCAGAAACGCGGTGGCGTGTGTTCTCTTCAACGTTACGGAATGAACGAAGACGGGCGGCTCGGGACGCCGGAAGGTAGTCCGGTAATCGTCTGTCCGGCACGGTTCGATGAAGGGCAGTTGCTGATTCGGTGGCTTGCCGAAATTGTGGGGTTTCCACCTCGGGAGACGATGTTGGCTCACGAGGTTCCATTCATGCGGGGGACCGAAACGGACAAATCGGCGGGTAAAATCGATATCGTCGTCGCCAGAACGTTCGATGGCAACATCGATTGGTACGGCCTGGAAATCCAGGCCGTCTATCTTTCAGGCAGCCGCATGAGCTCGGAATTCGAAAACTTGCGGGATGACGTCGATCCGATACCACCGTTCCCGAATGCTGTCCGCAGGCCGGACTGGCGATCTTCCGGCGCGAAACGTCTCATGCCGCAATTGCAGATCAAGGTACTGACGGTTCGACGGTGGGGGTCCAAAATGGCCGTTGCCGTGGATCAACCATTCTTCGAATCGATCGGTGGTCCCAGCGAATCTCCAAGCCAGGATCTTGGCGATGGCGATATCATCTGGATGGTCCCGAATTTGCTGAGAGGCGATACGGGACATTACCATCTTGCACGTGGACACTGGGAAGTGCTTACCCTGGAACAATCCAATGCCAAGCTCCTTGCCGCGGAAACGGTTCAGCGCGAAGAATTCAAAACCGTGCTTAGGAACAAACTGGAATCTGTGGAATAGTCGAATTCATGCAGAATCTTACCGAGGCAACAGGATCAGTAGAGCGGGGCAGTGACTCGGCCTTGCCATCCTGCTGCTTCGTCCTCTTCCGGCACGCCGTCGGAGTAATCCGGATCCTCTCGTCTACCTAGAAGCCGGATCAGCGCAACGGCCGACATGCTGCCGTTCCGCCAAGCGACGAGCTCCACGGTAGTCGGCCAGCTCGTGTTCTTCGTCGGAAGGAGGGGGTTCTCCGGGCCACTTGAACATTGGCGCTATTCGGACGATTTGCGCCTGCCGCGCTTGGGCAGGCTCTTGCGTTCCATTTCTTCGTGCAGGTCGTATGCCAAGTCTGCCGCCGCCGCGGCGATCCTCAGCAGCTCCTTGGAGCCGTCGTATCCCGTGGAGAGTATGCCTCGCGCTCTCTCCAAGTGTTGCTTTGCAGCCACCAGCGCCTCTTCGAACAGATTCGAGGAAGGGCGACTGATCTCGAATGCCAAAGAGAGCTCAACGCCTTGACGCAGGGCCGCCAACGCCTTCCTGTTCGCCAGAACGGCGTCCAGCCAGCGGAGATGGGGGTTTTGCGACTGGATGACGGGGGGTTTCTTCTCGCTCTTGCTCCCGTACATCCAAACCAGCAGTTCTCGCAGATTGTCTTTCCTCTCCGCCGGCACCGGATCTTGCATTTCGTCGCTGGCGGATTGCAGATCCAGAAACTCGCTTACGCCTGGATATGGGAGGCCCGTATAGAGATGAGAAAAGGCGAAATGTCCACGCCAACGATCATCGTGGCTGAATGCGCCCAGCCTTTCCGCCTGTTCGATCACCATCAGTCCGCGGTACAGCCGACGAACCGTGTTGTGCGTGTCGCCAATCTGCCTGGCTATCTCGTCCAGCGGCTTGCCATAGTTTCGGTGAACATCGGCAATATACTTGGATTTCGCATAGCTGCTCCACTTCGCCGGCCCGTTCACGTGCTTGAAGCCGAGGTAGCGCCAAGCGTCCTCCCGTGTGCTCAACAGCCCCGGGATTCGGGCGAGCGATTCTCTGCGTTCGGGGCTGATTCTGGGGATGCGATCGTTGAAGTCTCTCCCTGGTGCCGGTTGGCATAGCAACTTCACCGCTGCGAGTCTTCGGTTCCCTTCAATCACCACATTGCTGCCGCCTTCCATGGCCACGATCACCGGTTCGTGGGGGAAGTAGCCGCTCGCGGCAATGGACAGCGCCAACTCCTCGACGTCCATCATCTCCCACAACATCTTGATGACTTCCGGTTCGCCGCCGACCGTGTCGAACTCGGCCATCCGAGGGTTCCTTACATCGAATGCCAACTCGGAAACCTCGAACGACGTGATGTCACCGGATTTCATGTCGTGGTCCATGCTTGCGCTCCGTTTCGCCGATCCTGGCCAGGAGGCTGTAGATGGTCCGGCGCGATCAGAAGTTCCTGGGCGTCTCTCGCTCCTTGAAGGTGATACCGCAAGGAGAGCCGACGGACCGTGGCTGACACCAGCGGGTCGAGTTGGTGGAGGGTCTTGCCGCCCGCGCCGATCGCCTCGCAACGCCGCCGGTCGAGACGAAGAAAGACCCCCGCGGCCGCGGCAGCCACGCCATGATACGAGCTTGGCCTATACTCCGTCGATGGGAAGCCGCGCCATGCTCGACCATCTGCACGATGAGCCGGATCCACGACGCCGTCGCCTGATCGCGCTCGGGCTTCATGTACGGGAGCGCACGAGCAAGGTCCCCGAAGAGGCCGCGGCCCTGGACAGCATCGAACGGGAGGCGCGACCGTGTTGATCGACTACGACGAATTCCAGCAGGACGTGCGACGGCGCAAGCGCGAGCGGTGGGTGAAGATCCTGGCCACGGAGCCGCCGGGCCGCGCCCCCGGCCGCCGGCCACGCGATCCCGAGCAGGAGCGAATGTTGCTGCGCCTCGACCGCGCTCGCCTCGACAAGAAAACAGCTACTTGAATCGTGAATTACGTGTTTGCCGGTCTCGTCTCCATCGCGCGCAACGTCTTGCTTCGGGCTCCGGCCGCCGCCTGACCTGCGTCGGGACGCACTTCGGTCCGCCTGCATCACCGGGATGTCCTGGAGGTGGTCTCTCCACGGTCCGGCGGAGGGAGTCGCAGTGCATGTGAGGCGTTCGAGCACGTCACCGGAACCGCGTCATCCCGATTTGGGCGCTGGACGAGGGCCGGCGAACCGCGGAACCTCTCGTCGAACGCCTTCAGCCCTCGGCGGCGCGTACGGAATCCATCGGGTGGAGATCGAGCCGCAGCCCCGCCTTCATGATCTGCCCGGGAAGCTCGTGACCCACCGTGGCCTCGACGTCGCACGCGATCCCTGAAAGCTTGCGCAGATCGATGCCGGTGCCGATGCCCATTTCTTCGAGCAGGTAGACGAGATCCTCGGTGCAGACGTTGCCGGTCGCCTTCGGCGCGAAGGGGCAGCCGCCGATGCCGCCGAACGAGCTCTCGTACCTGTCGACGCCGAGCTCGATCCCCGCCATCACGTTGGCGAGACCGATGCCGCGCGTATTGTGGAAGTGCAACCCGAGGCCGAGCCCCGGCGCGGCTTCGCGCACCGCGGCGACGGCGGCAGCGACGAGCGGCGGCGTCGCCATGCCGGTGGTGTCGCCGAGGCTGACCCCGGCAAACCCGAGCTGCCGGAAGCGGCCTGCGATCTCGCCCACCCGCGCGGCCGGGACGTCACCCTCGAAGGGACAGCCGAACGCGGTCGAGATCGCGCCGTGCAGGGGCGTCCCGGCCTCCCCCGCCACTCTGGCCACTTCCTCGAAGCCCGCGAGCGACTCCTCGATCTCGCGGTTCACGTTCTTTCGGTTATGGCTTTCCGACGCCGACATGAACACGACCATCTCGTCCACCCCGGCCTCGGCCGCCCGCAACGCCCCGCGCTTGTTCGGCACCAGCGCCGCGAGCACCGCCCCGCGGGAACGGTCGACGCCGCGCATGACCTCCTCGGCATCGGCAAGCTGCGGCACCGCGCGCGGCGATACGAAGGAGGTCGCCTCGATACGCGGCACGCCGGCGTCGATGAGCCGATCGATGAACTCGATCTTCCGCGCGGTGGGAATGAAGGCTCGCTCGGCCTGGAAGCCGTCGCGCGGCCCGACCTCGGTGATCTCTGCGTGCAGCGGATGACTCATGGGACGCCCCCCGGACAGAAACGGCAGAAACACGGGATGCATCGCCGAACGGAGGACTCACCACGGCGGTGCATGAATCGGCGCACTCTATATGAGCAGTGGGGAATCACGCCACGAGTCCCGGTAGCGGATCTCGGCCAGGTCGAAGGCGTGCGGATTGCTTCGGGGAATGCCGTTTCCCCGGTCGTGATGATCGCTCGGGTGGCCGCCGATATGATCCGGAACCATCGTGTGGCGTGAAGGGAATCCACCTTTGGTCTGTAGTGGTCGTCACAACCTGAACACAAGGAGGAGTTCGCTTTCAAAGCCGATACGCCCCGAGGTCCCCGGTGTCCACCGTCGCGCCTCATGACGGGACGGTGACATCGGCGCGCACCTCTGCCGCGAAGGCAAGTGTCGCGGCGGCGGCGAGCGCGGATGCAAGGGGGAGTTTCTTTCGAGTCGCCGACATCCTGCCGCCGGGGTCTGTGCCTGGGGCCGCATCAATAGGAAGGGGCGGCCCGCCGGCCTTGCGCGGAATACTTGCAACCGGTGCTTGTCACACCGAGACCCCCGGTACCGCGTTGACGCTGGGCCGGGCCGGCGGCAGCGGCGGTCAGTCCTCGTCCGAGGCGGGCTTGAACTCCGCGACGAGCTGCTGCCGGATGTTGGCCGGCACCGGATCGTAATGGCTCAGGGCCATGGTGTACGAGCCGGCGCCGCCGGTCACCGACTTCAACTCCGACTGGTAGCTGCCGAGCTCGCTGAGCGGTGCCTGCCCGGACACCACCACCATCCCCCCGCTCATGGCCTCGGTGCCGCTGATGCGCCCGCGTTTCGAGGAGAGGTCGCCGGCGACGTCCCCCATGTTCGCCTGGGGGACGGTGACCTGGATGTCGACGATCGGCTCCAGCACGATCGGGGCGGCCTTGCTGACCGCGTCCACGAACGCCTTCTTCCCGGCGGCCACGAACGCGACTTCCTTGGAGTCCACGGAGTGGTGCTTGCCGTCGTAGACGGTGACCCGCACATCGTGGATCGGGTACCCGGCCACCGCGCCGGTGGACAGCACCTGGCGTACGCCCTTCTCCACCGCGGGGATGAACTGGTGCGGGATCACCCCGCCGACCACCGCGTCCACGAACTCGAAGCCCGTGCCCCGTGCCAGCGGCTCGATCTTCAGGTACACCTCACCGAACTGCCCCGCGCCGCCGGTCTGCTTCTTGTGCCGGTGATGGCCCTCGGCCGGCTTGCGGACCGTCTCGCGGTACGCGATCTTCGGCGGCCGGGTCTCGACCTCCACGTTGTACCGGTCCTTCATCTTCTCCAGCACCATGCGAAGGTGCAGGTCGCCGAGACCGCGGATGACCGTCTCGTTGAAGATCGCGTTGTGCTCGATGGCGAGGCAGGGGTCCTCGGCCGCGAGTTTCGAGAGCGAGTCCCCGAGCTTCTGCTCGTCCCCCCGGGTCCTGGCCGATATCGCGAGGCCCAGCATCGGCGCGGGCAGGTCCGGCTCGGCCAGCGCGAGGCCCTCGTCGTCCGGGGACGCATGCATCATCGCGTCGTACACCACCTCGTCGATCTTCGCCACCGCGCAGAGGTCGCCGGGGACCCCGGCATCGATCTCGACGTGATCCTTGCCCTGGAGAGCGAACAGATGGCCGACCTTCACCGGCTTGCGCGCATCATCGACGTAGAGCTGGGAGTCCTTCGTCACCGTACCGCGGTGGATCCGGAACACCCCGAGCTTGCCCACGAAGGCGTCGATCGAGACCTTGAAGACGTGGGCGAGGGCCGCCCCGCCGGGGTCGGGCGCGATCTCGACCGGCTCGCCCGCGGCGTTGCGAAACGGCGGGCGGTTGGCCTCCGGCGGGCTCGGCATGACCTTCTCGATCACCGCGGCGAGCTCCGCGACCCCCACCCCGGTCTCCGCCGACGTGAAGCACACCGGGATCAGGTGGCCTTCGCGCAACGCCCGCTCGAACGCATCGTGGAGCCGGTCCGCCTCCAGCTCCTCGCCCTGCTCCAGGTAGAGCTCCATCAGTTCCTCGTCGACCTCGACGACCTGGTCGACGATCCGGGTGTGGGCCTCCTTCACCGACGAGAAGTCCACCGGCCCGTCCCCCGGCTCGAAGAAGCAGTCCACCACGCTCCGGCCGCCGCCCGCGGGCAGGTTGATGGGCATGCATTCGGCGCCGAACGCCTCCACCAGGCTCGCGAGCAGTGCTTCCAGATCGAGCTCGTCGGCGTCGATCTTGTTCACCACCACCATGCGGGCGAGCCCGCGTTGCGCCGCCGCCCCCATCATGCGCCGGGTGACCATCTGGACCCCCTGCCTCGCGTCCACCACGACCGCCGCGGTCTCCACCGCCGCGAGGACCGGCAGCGCCCGGCCGAGGAAGTCGGGGTAGCCGGGGGTATCGACGAGGTTCACGTGCCGGGAGCCGTGATCGAAATGCACCACCGAGGTGTACAACGAGTGCTGATGCGCCTTCTCCTGGGGATCGAAGTCGCATACCGAGGTGCCGTTCACGACGCTCCCGGGCGCACCGATGACGCCGGCGTATGCGAGCAGCGCCTCGGCCAGGGTGGTCTTGCCGGCGCCGCCGTGGCCGACCAGGGCCACGTTGCGGATGTCGTCGGTGGTGTACTCGGGCATGGGCGGGATCCTCCCTGTCGGTTGTTATGGTGATCGTCCGGAACGCGGCAGTATAGGTTCGACCTCGCGGCGCGCAACACGCCGACGCTGACGTGAGGCGGCAAACGCGAGGCGGCCCCATGCATGGACCCCGGGATGCGGGTCCGGACGCCGGCGGCGCGCGGAAGACCCTCGACGCCGGCCGCGAGGCTCACCCAGGGCGCGGATCTCCTCAAGGGCCGGAGCCGCACCTCTCAAGGGATGTGGCCGCGGCCGAGATAGGCGGTCGACCGCATCTCGACGAGGCGCGAGCGGGTGCGCTGAAAGGGCTCGATGAGCCGGCGCCCGCGGTACAGCCCCTCCGGTGCGGCGGCGGCGGAGAGGATCAGGTTGACGTTGCGATCGTATAGCTCGTCCACGAGATGGATGAAACGGCGCAGCGGATCGCGACGGTCGTCGTCGAGCACGGGGACGCCGCTCAACACCACGGTGTGGAAGTCGCGGGCGATCTCGATGTAGTCGGCGACCGAGCGGGGGCCCCCGCACAAGGTCTCGAAATCGAACCAGGCGATGCCGTCGGCGTGACGGATGGCGGGCACCGCCCGGCCGAGGATGGTCAGGGGCCCGCCACCGGCGACGTGCTCGGGGGCCAGTACCCGGAAACACTCCGCAAGCCCCCGCTCGGCCTCGGGACCGAGCGGCGTGTAGTACGTCCGGGCACGCTCCAGCGCGCGCAGCCGGTAGTCGGTGCCGCCGTCGAGACGGACCACCTTCGTATGCCGTTCGATGAGCTCGATCGCGGGCAGGAACCGCTCGCGTTGCAGCCCACCGGCATAGAGGCTCGACGGTGCGATGTTCGACGTGGCCAACAGGGTGACCCCGCGTTCGAACAACGTGCCGAGGAGTCGCCCGAGGATCATCGCATCGGTGATGTCGGAGACATGGAACTCGTCGAAACACAGCACCCGCGCCCGCGTGGCGATCCGGCCGGCAACGA
Source organism: uncultured Gammaproteobacteria bacterium (assembly GCA_958295465.1). Lineage (GTDB taxonomy): Bacteria > Pseudomonadota > Gammaproteobacteria > HK1 > HK1 > HK1. The sequence goes on along the minus strand of OY282353.1, from coordinate 1,507,933 downwards.
TCCGTAGCGGGTCCTCGCGCTCGGGCAGCGTGTTCAGCTCCCCATGCACGAGCTGCATGAAGCGGTGGAAGTGCATGCGCAGCTTCGGGTCGAGGCCGGGAGCGCGGTAGAACAGATCGACGAGATGGGTCTTGCCGCGCCCTACCCCGCCCCACACGTACAGGCCGCACACGGGCTCGCGCCGCCCGCGCCGGAGTCTCCCGGCGAGCCGCACGAGCATCCCGCCTTCTCGCGCCGCGGTGAGCGACCGATGGACCCGTTCGAGCTCGTCGGCCAGTGCCGCCTGCGCCGGATCGGGCAGCAGGACGCCGCGGGCGAGCTCGTCGCGGTATCGCTCGCTCGGGGTCATCGCCGGGTACGGGGTGCGGGGAGATCCAACCGTCCGCGGCTTCGCCGGAGAGACGGTGTCGCGGTGTCGCGGCCGGCATTACGAGGCTTCGTCACGCCGAACCGGCGGGACCGGAGCGCACCCAGCGCCCGGCGTTGCGGCGCATGAGGTCGTGCCAGACGTCGGCGGGGGGCGTATCGAAGATGCTCGCGGCATCGGCGGGGGTCACGATCCAGTCGCCGCGGGCCAGCTCGGCGTCGAGCTGGCCGGGAGACCACCCCGCGTATCCGAGGTACGTATGCACGTCCGCCGCGGATGCGTCGCGCTCGAGCATCCGGCGAAGGGTGTCGATGCTTCCACTCGCATGGACGTCGCCGAACACGTGCCGGGCATCTTCGACCGCGTCCGGCGAGCGCAGCAGGGCGATCAGACGCCGGTGCTCGACGGGGCCACCGGCGAAGACGACATGACCGCCGGAGCCCGGCAGCGGGACCGCGAGGGCGTCCCGGAGCGGAAGCCGCGTCGGCCGGTTGACCACGAGACCCAGGGCGCCGGTCTCGTCGTACTCCAGGAGCAGCACCACGGTGCGCGCGAACCTCGGGTCCGCGAGCCGGGGAGCGGCCAGCAGGAACATCCCGCGTCGCGGCCGGAATCCGGGCCGGGCGGAAGACCCGGCTCCCACCGCGTGCGGGGCGTGGATCGCGAGACGGTCCGCCCAGGCCGGGCCGCCTGCCCCGGCCGGGCCACCCGCCGCGGCCAAGCCGCCCGCCGCCAGTGCGCCCAGAACCGCCGCGACGAGCAGCGCGCCGATAGCGGATGACAGAGACATGGGGATTCGCTTTCGCACGCGCGGATGGGTACATCCTGGTGCCCACGGTGCCGTTAAGATACCGCAGTGGACGATGCTGCGATCTCCTCCGCAACCCGGACCACGACCGTGGCGACCCAGCGGTCGCTGGTGGAACGGGCGTTGCGGACCCTCGACGATCTCCCGCGAGGCGACGAGTTCGGCGACCACGACCTCAACGGCTCACTGCCCAGGACCGGCCCGCGCCGTCCCGCCGCGGTGCTGGTGCCGCTCGTCGAGCGGCGGGACGGCCATGCCGTCCTGCTCACCCGCCGCGCCGATCACCTGCACGATCACCCCGGACAGGTCAGCTTCCCCGGCGGGCGGCTCGACCACACCGACCGCGGGCCGATCGACGCCGCCTTGCGCGAGACCGCCGAGGAGATCGGCCTGGGGCGCGAGTACGTCGAGCTGGCCGGCCTGCTCGACGGATACGAGACGGTCACCGGTTATGGCGTGACCCCCGTGGTCGCGTTCGTCCGGCCGGGATTCACCCTCACGCCGGATCCATCCGAGGTGGCCGAAGCATTCGAGGTTCCGCTGGCCTTCTTTCTCGACGAGGCATCGCACCGGATCCACCACCGAATGCGCGACGGACGCCGCCGCTACTACTACGCGTTCGAGTACGCGGGCCGGTACATCTGGGGAGCCACGGCCGGGATGCTGGTCAACCTTCGGCAGCGCATGGCGCGCGGCTGAACGGGCCGCCGCCGGATATCCCTCCGGGACCCGCCGTCATGCCATGTGGGACCGTGCGGCTGGATACCGCCGCCATTCCCCGCGGGTGATTTCGAACGCCGAGGACGAGCACCGGCCACCGGAACCTGCCTCGATCGCCGGCTTCTACCGCATCGGCCCTGCGTCCCGGCATCTTTCAACACGCCCCACGGGCTGACAGGCGGGAATGCGCGCGCCGGCCATGGCCGGTCGCCGCTCGACCGTCCGGCTGCCCTCCGTGGCGCCACACGGTCGACGCCCTCACCACGCGGCGACCACCCCGTCGGTGCGCGGCTCCGTGCCCCCCGCGTACACCCCTGATTCGAGCCGGCGGATGATCTGACCGCGCCCGAAATCCAGCCGATCGGGCGCGACGGCGACCCGATGGCCGCGGCCCCGGAGCCCGTCGATCACCGCCCCGCCGATCTCCGGCTCCAGCAGCACCCCGTCCGGCGCCACCCGCCAGCGCGGCGCATCCAGCGCGCACTGCGGATCGAGGCCGTGGTCGACCATCGAGGACACCACCTGGAGATGGCCCTGGGGCTGCATCTCGCCGCCCATCACCCCGAACGGACCCACCGCGGCGCCGCCGCGGGTGAGGAACCCGGGGATGATGGTGTGCCGGGGACGCTTGCCGCCCGCCGCCTCGTTGCGATGCCCGGGCTCCAGGGTGAAGCCCGCGGCGCGGTTCTGGAGCGCGACCCCGGTCCCCGGCACCACCACGCCGGAGCCGAACCCCATGTAGTTCGACTGGATGTAGCTCACCATCATGCCGTCGCGGTCGGCCGCGCAGAGATACACGGTCCCGCCGCCCCGGGGCTGCCCCGGACCATGGGTCTGCGCACGCTCTCCAATGAGGGCGCGGCGCGAGGCGAGGTAGCCGGCATCGAGCATGCCCACCACCGGCACCTCCGCGACCCGCGGATCCGCCACGTAACGATACGCATCCGCGAACGCGAGCTTCATCGCCTCGATCTGGTAGTGCCAGCTCTCCGCGCTGCCGTGCGGGGACACGTGCATGGCGGTGCCTTCGACGATTCCCAGCGCCTGCAACGCGGCGATCCCCTGTCCGTTCGGCGGTATCTCCCAGACCTCGTGGTCCCGGTAGGCGACGGAGATCGGCTCCACCCATTCGCTGCGGAATGCCGCGAGATCGTCACCGTCGAGCAGGCCGCCGGTCGCCCGGGCGTGCTCCGCGATACGCGCGGCCAGTGCGCCTTCGTAGAAATCCCGTGGTCCCTCCGATGCCAGCCGGCGCAGGGTCGCCGCGTGTCCCGCGCTGCGCCAGACCTCGCCCGCATCGGGGGTTCGCCCGCCGAGCGTGAACACCCGCGCCCACTCGTCGAGGGCGGGGTCTCCGGTGCCCGTGAAGACGGGACCGGCTCGGCGCCACAGCCGCGAGATCACCGGCGAGACCGGGAATCCCTCCTCGGCGAGCCGGATCGCAGCCGCAAACAGCGAATCGAACGGCGCCCGCCCGAACCGCTGGTGCAGCACACCCCAGGCGTCGGGGGCGCCGGGGACGGAGACGCTGGCCCATCCGCGCTCGGGGAACGTCGTGTGACCGGCCGCGCGCAAGACTTCCGCCGAGAGCGCCCGCGGGGCGGGGCCGGACGCATTGAGGCCGTACAGCTTCCCGCCGTCCCATACGATCGCGAAGGCATCGCTGCCGATACCGTTCGAGGTCGGCTCCACCACGGTCAGGGCGATCGCGGTCGCCAGCACCGCGTCGACCGCGTTGCCGCCCGCCTGCAGAACAGCGAGACCGGCCTGCGCGGCCAGCGGCTGACTCGTCGCGACCATGCCCCGGGTCGCCAGCACCGCGCTGCGGCGGGAGGGGTACTCACAGGGACTCAGGCTCACGGCTGCTCCAACGGATGGGGAATCGGGACGCGCATGTTAAGCCGGGCGGTGAATCGATCGCACCACCCCGGCAGCAATTCCCGCCAAGCGCGAGAACCTCCGAAGATCCGCCACGATGGGCGTCCCGGCCATTGGAATTGGCGCGATACCGTGTCGTGACATCGCGTGTCAGGGCGTTGGCGGGAATTGCTGCCACCCCGGCGCTCATCCGGCGCCGACGGTCCGCCTCCACGTTCACGTCCATGTCCGCCAATGCGCCGAATAGTTCCTCGGGTCCACATGAACCACGCATGCGGCGGATGCGTCCGTCACCGGCGCCTCGGTGTTCGTGCTCCCGGTGGTGCACATCCACGGCGAGACGATCGGGGACAGCAGGCCCGGCGCGGTCACGATGCGGCCGCTACCCGTTCCCGGCGCCCTCCGGGCGCGCGGCGCGGGGCGGCGGTGACGCGACGACGATGTCCACCGTCCCGGTGTTCGTGTCGAACACGATCACCGCCTCGCCACGGTCGAGCTGGCGCATCACCGCACCGACTTTCGCTTCGAGCGGGAAGTCGCGCTCGCCGTAGTCCGTTCCCTCGCGCAGCACGAACGACTCCACGATGCCGCGCAACGCCTCTCCGCTGAGGTCGCGGTGGGGGATCTCCATTCCGATGCCCTCGATGGTACGCCCGGGGGGGCCGTACCCGAACCCGGCGATATGCTTGTCCCCGCCCGGTCATGCCGCCTCCTGACAAATAACCGTGCACCCGCATCCTCCCCGGCAAAAACGAATCCTCTGTGCGGGAACGCGACCCCACCCCCGGACCGACGCACCGGAACTCACCGATGGAACGATATCTGCGCCCGGCGCTCGTGGCGGATTTCTCCCGGAAAATCATCCTGCTGTCCGGCCCCCGGCAATCCGGCAAGACCACGCTTTCCAGAATGCTCCACCCGGATCACCAGTACGTCAACCATGATCTCGCGGAGCATCGGCTGCTGCTCCGGAAAAAGCGCTGGGATCGGCGCAAGGCGCTGATCATCCTGGACGAGTTGCACAAGATGGACGACTGGAAGGTGTGGTCGAAGGGTGTGTACGACGTGGAGGGCCTGCCTCCGGCCCTGCTGGTCACCGGCAGCGCCAAGCCTGCCGCTTTCCGCAGGACGGGGGATTCCCTTGCCGGACGCTACTTCCATTTCCGGCTCCATCCGGTCGACATGAAGGAAGCGTTGCGGCATATGGATCTCACACCGGACGAGGTCTTCGATCGGTTGATGCGCGTCGGTGGATTCCCGGAGCCGTTCCTTCGAGGCTCGAGTGGCCTGCGCCCTGCTGAAAGAGCTGCATCGCGCCCAGGACGTCGCCGGAGAGGACATCGGCCTGCACTACGTTCGAGACAAGGACGGTCGTGAGATCGACTTCCTGATCACGCGGGACGGACGGCCATGGCAGATGATCGAAGTCCAATGGAAGGATGCTGCGCCCAGCGCGAACCTCAAACGGTTCCTCGCCACCGGAACGGCCCGCAGGTTGCAGGTGGTCGGTGATCTGGCGCAGAGCAAGTCGTTTCCGGACGGTCTGCGCGTCGAGCCGGCGACGCATTTTCTGGCGGGCGTACATTTCGCCCCGGCGACGGAGCATTCGGATCCATCCAGCCTGTCCGGCGCCGACGCCCCGGGGAACGGAAGCGGAGCGAGAGGCGATGAGGGCCGAACGAAGCACCCCGATGATTTGGCGCACTGACGACCGTTCCCATACCTTCGCCCCCGGTGAGCACCGCCGCGCCATACCGCCGCGCCCTTCCATGACGATGGATGCCTCCAGTGCGTTGGCGACGACCGACACGCGGCAGTTCGGGACCGATGCGATCACGGTCATGAGCGTGCCCAGGTGAATCCGGAACCCTCATCGCCGCCGGAGACGGCACGCCGGTTCGGCGTGTGGATGACCGCCGGCGCCTGGATCGCGGTCCTCGCGGTCGCGAGCCTCGTGTTCGGCGACTGGCTGGCCGAGCGCGAGAACCCCAACCGCCGGGTGGACACGGACGTGGGCGGCGGCGGGGTGCGCGAGGTGGTGCTCGAACAGAACCGGGCGGGACACTACCTCGCGACCGGGGAGATCGACGGCACGCGCGTCGTCTTCCTGCTCGACACCGGCGCGACCGACGTCTCCGTGCCGCTCGGGGTCGCGCGGCGCCTGGGTCTCCGGGGCGGCACGCCGAGGCAGGTGCGAACCGCCAGCGGCATCGTCACGACCTATGCCGTGGAGCTCGATCGGGTCGCCATCGGCGGTATCGTCCGGCGCGGTGTGCGGGCGCACGTGAACCCCCACATGCCCGGAGACGAGGTGCTGCTCGGCATGAGCTTCCTGCGCCATCTCGAACTGGTCCAGCGGGACCGGACCCTGACGTTGCGCCAGGACCCGGGCCGGGAATGAGGATGTCTCCATGCGAACGGCGACCGCTGGCGCGATCGCCTGGTGGTGCCGCTACGCGGAATCGCGGACACCGCCCCCGGCCAACATCGTAGAGGGGCGGGGACGGCGGCGCCGGCGGCCGGCGGCAAGCCCTTCGAGGAGAAAATGAAGCGGCTGGTGGGCGGTTGCACGAACGGCAGGCCGAAGGTGCGGTGACGTCCAACGAGAAAGTGATCTTGTAGCGAGGGGCCGGGGCTCATCGGAGGATGCTCGTGACCCTGCGGACCGAGCCGGTTCGGATCCGGAGCGGGACCCGTCAATGAAGATTGTCGGCGTGCAACGGTATCGAGTAGCGTCCATCCACCGGCCTCGTAGCCGGTTCCGAGGATGAAGACATGCCCGACGTCGATCTTCCATTCAGCCGCGGCGAGTACGCCGAGCGGCTTCGCGGCACCCGGCAGGCCATGGACCAGGCCGGGGTCGAGGTCCTGTTCACCTGCGATCCGTCCAACATGGCATGGCTCACCGGCTATGACGGCTGGTCGTTCTACGTCCACCAGGGCGTGCTGGTCGGCCCGGACGGTGATCCGGTGTTCTGGGGCCGCGCCCAGGACGTCAACGGCGCGATGCGCACCTGTCACATGGCGGCGGAGGACATCGTCGGCTATCCCGAGCATTACGTGATGTCCGAGGCGCACCATCCGATGACCCACCTGGCCGGGGTCATCCGCGAGCGCGGATGGGGAGGGAAGACGCTCGGGGTGGAGATGGAGAACTACTACTACTCGGCCCGGGCGCATGCCGTGCTGTCGGCCGCGCATAGCGGCGAGATCCGGGACGCGACCGCGCTCGTCAACTGGCGGCGGGCGCAGAAGTCCCAAGCCGAGCTCCGCCACATGCGCAGGGCCGCCCGCATCGTGGAACGGATGCACGCGCGGACCTTCGAGCTGATCGAGCCGGGGATGCGCAAGAACGACCTCGTGGGGGAGATCTACCGGGTCGCCATGGCGGGCGGCGAGGACGAGGAAGGCCGCTTCGGCGGCGATTACCCGGCCATCGTCCCCCTGCTGCCCACCGGCAGGGACGCCGGCGCGCCGCACCTGACCTGGGACGATCGCGCGTTCGAGCGTGGCGCCGGCACCTTCTTCGAGCTTGCGGGATGCCGCAAGCGCTATCACGTCCCCCTGTCCCGGAGCATCTTCCTCGGCGAGCCGCCCTCCGAGGTGCGGGCGGCCGAGGAAGCGCTGCTCGAAGGGATCCACGACGGCATCGAGACGGCGCGAGCCGGGAACACTGCCGGGGACGTGGCCCGCGCGTTCTACGCGGTGCTGGCCAGGCGCGGCGTCCACCGGGAAGGGCGCTGCGGCTATCCCATCGGACTCAGCTACCCGCCCGACTGGGGCGAGCGCACGTATTCCATCCGCGACACCGACGACACCGTGCTGCGTCCGAACATGACCTTCCATTTCATGCCCGGGTTGTGGATGGAGGACTGGGGGCTGGAGATCACGGAGACCCTGCTCGTCAGGGAGGCCGGGCCGGCGGAGTGCCTCGCCGATTATCCGCGCAGGCTTTTCGTGAAGGACTGAGGCGTTGGCGGCGGTGGACACCACGGTGCATCTTCAGGCGTCCAGATCCTCGAAGTACACCAATGCCGGCATATGGCGACGTTGATGAACGATCCGCAGGATCACGGGAGCATCGTCGGCTGCCGCAACCCGTGCAAAGAAAATGACGTGCTTTTCGTAACCGACCGAACGCAGACCGGAGACCGGCCGCGAACAGGCTCCGGTCGCGTCCGCCGTCAGGATTGGCCATGATGCTTTCGAAGGCACGGACCAAGCCACGATAGTACTTCAACCACTGCCCGCGGCCCCAAGTCTCGAGCGTGTAGCGCCGGATGCCGTCCAAGTCCTGCCGCGCCAGGCGCGATAGTCTGATCGTCATGCCTCGGGGCTATGAACGGTAGGCGTCCGGTTCGTAGACACGGGGATCGAAGTCGGCAAACGCGCCGGTCTCCGCGTCACGCATGGCGTGCTCCAGGTCTGCCTTCAAGGCGTAGAACTGACGCGCGCCGTCCCGTTCCATCAGCAGCCGGATCCCCGCGCGCACCACGTCGCTCATATCGGCATAGGCGCCGGACTCGATCTGACCCCGAACATAGGCTTCCATCGGTCCGGTGAGGCGTAAATTCTGCATCTGGCTACCCTCCATGGGTCCGATGCTATCAGAACCGACAGGTGCCGTTTCCGATAACAGTCGCATGATCGGGCGCAGGCGTCCGCTTTCAGGACGTCCCGACTTTCGGCGGAAAACGGACCTCGAAGCACGAGCCGTTCGGCGTATTCGGGCGGTATCCGACGCTCGCCCCGTGCCGTTCGGCGATCACCTTCACGAGGTGCAGGCCGAGCCCGACCCCCGTGCCCTCCTCGCGCATCGCGGCGGGACGGTAGAAGGGATCGAAGATGCGCTCCCGCTCGCTCTCGGGGATGCCCGGCCCCCGGTCGCAGACCCGCAGGAGCACGCCGGCCTCGTCCCTGGCCACGGATGCGCCGATCTCCGTGCCGGCGCCGTGCCGGCGGGCGTTCTCGAAGAGGTTGCGCAGGAGATGCCGGAGCAACCGGTGATCTCCCTCGATGCCGATCGGGTTTCCGGCCGAATCTCCGACCGGAGACCCGACGACCACGGCATCGACCCGCGCGCCTTCCTCGGCGGCGAGGGCCAGGAGATCCACCGGCCCCGGCGCCTCCAGGTCCTGCACCGTCTGCAACCGGCTCGCGAGCAGCAGCTCGTCGATGAGGGTGTCCAGCTCGGCGACGTCCCGCTCGATGCGCTCGCGAAGCTCCGGGCGCGGCGCGTCGGCGAAGAGCTCGATCGCCATGCGAATTCGGGCGAGGGGGCTGCGCAGCTCGTGTGACGCCGAGGCGAGCATCGTGCGCTGCACCGCGACCAGCGACTCGATCCGTTCTGCGGCGTAGTTGAAGCTCTCCGCGAGCGCCGCGATCTCGTCCGATCCCTCGACTTCGACCCGGGCGCCGAGATCGCCGGCGCCGAGCGCGTCCACCCGCGTTTGCAGCCGTTCCAGCCGGCGGGTGATCCGCCGCGCGAGCGGCCAGGCGCCGATGGCGATGACGACCGCGAGTGTTGCGAGCAGTCCGAGCCATCGGCCGCGGGGGCGGCGGGGGACGTGCGCCGACAGCCATCGGCCGTCCGGCAACCGGAACAGCAGCGCGGGACCGCCGGCCGCCCGTTGCCATCCGCCTGCTTCCCGTCCGGGCTCGGGCGGCGGCGGCGCCGGCGTCCCCGCCGATGCGATCAGTACCCGGTCGGTGCGGTAGAGGGCGAGCCGGACGCGGAAGTCATCCGCGAGCTGTCCGAGCGCGGCCGGGAGTGCGGCATCGTCCTCCGGCAGCGACCGCGCAATGAGGCGGGCCATCGCCTCGAACCGGTCCCGGTGCCCGCCGTCCGCGTCGAATCGATCCCGATGCCCGTCGTCGTGATCGTGCACCAGCCACCCGATGGCGACGACGGCTCCGAACACCACGATGATGGCGACGAAGTGGAGATAGACACGGAAGTAGAGCTTGCTCACGGAATGCGGCCCTCGGTGCATCGCGCCTCGATGCCGACGTTCGCCGTCGTGGCGCGATGCACCCGCTCAGTCCTGCCCGGACGCGAAGACGTAGCCGGCGCCGCGCACCGTGATGATCCGGCGCGGACGGCGCGGATCGTCCTCGATCGCGGCGCGGATCCGGGAGACGTGGACGTCGATGCTGCGATCGAACGCTTCGAGCGCCTCGCCGCGGAGTCGGTCCATCAGGCTCTCGCGCGACATCACCCGGCCGGCGTTGGATGCGAGCGCGCACAGCACGTCGAACTGGTAGCCGGTCAGCGCACACGTCTCGCCGCCGAGGGCGACCCTGCGCGACGCGAGGTCGATCTCCAGCCGGCCGAAGCGCATCATCTCCCCGGCGCCCGGACGCGCGCCGCCGACGCCGCGTCGGAGGATCGCGCGGATGCGCGCGAGAAGCTCGCGGGGGTTGAAGGGCTTGGGGAGATAGTCGTCGGCGCCGAGCTCCAGGCCGACGATCCGATCGGTGTCGTCGCCGCGTGCGGTGAGCATGAGTATCGGCACGCCGGAGCCCGCGCGGATCCGCCGGCACACCTCGAAGCCGTCCAGATCCGGCAGCATCACGTCGAGGATGACCGCATCGGGCTTCATTCGAGACAGCGCGGCGAGCCCGGCCGCCGCGTCGTGCGCCGCCTCGACCTGCATCCCGGCCGCGTGCAGGTACTCGCCGACCATCGAGGCGAGGCTCGCATCGTCCTCGATCATCAGGATCCGCTGGGGCATGGGCGTACTGTAGCGCGGCGGCGGGCGGGGCCGGCCCGCCGCCTGGATACACGGCTCAGTGCCGGTGCCGCTTGGCGAAGCGCTCGACGAGCCCTTGCCGCTGCTCCGGGTCGAGCACCTCGGCGGCCGCGACGACGGCGTCCAGCAACCGGGCGGTGGCCTTCTCCGCGAGCGCGAGCTCCGCGGTTCGGATCCGCTCCAGCGCATCGCGGTCGAGTTGCGGGCGCGCGAGTTCCGCAATCAGGTCTCGGCGATGCGTCTGGTGCTCGGCTCGCAGGGGGAAGATGTCGTCCACCGCCCCGGCGAGGATCGCGTCGATGCGTTCGCGCTGCTCGTCGGTCGCGTCCACGCTGCCCAGCGCCCAGGCCGATGCGTGCTGCAACCGCTCGGTCACGTGGGCGGGGTCGATCGCCTGGCCGTGGCCGAACCCGTGATGCCGGAATTTGCCCATCGCATGGCGCCACCCCCCATGCGCGTCCGCATCGATCGCGACGGTGGTGAGCGCGCCGCCGACGGCGCCGAGCACGAGCAGGGCCAGCGCCGCGATCCATCCGCGCGCCCGGCGCGCATCGCCCCGCCGGCGCGAGCCGGCGCTCCGGCCCAAGCCAGCGCCCTCGTCCATGTTCCGATCTGTATCCTGTTCCACATGCTTGGTCATCGTTCGTCTCCTGTCGTCGAGTCGTCGATTGGTCGAGCCGGCTGCCGAACGTCCGGCGTCGGAACGAGACGATAGGGAGCGGACCTTTCCGAACGTTGTCCCGAAGGTAAAGTTTTGTTTCCGGGGGTTCCGGGCAAGCGTGTGGGCATCGCATCCCCGGCCGGAGCCACACGTTGTCATGCGGACAAGGTTTGTAATCGAGGAAACTCGGACAGACCCGCAAACGCCGTTCACGTCACCAGGGTCGAGGCTTCGAACCATGTCAAGGCGGGCACCCTCATGCACTCGCGCATGATTCCGGAGATCCGAGCGTCCGGTTGCCCCCGCAGTCTCCAAGTCGCTACATTCCCCTCGCGATGGGTCCCTGCTGGTCACACAGTCCGGTTGCCCCCGCAGTCTCCAAGTCGCTACATTCGGCGGTCCCGGAGTATCCCGTGAGCGTCTGGTCCGGTTGCCCCCGCAGTCTCCAAGTCGCTACATTCGAGCGCAGCCGGCTGGCGAACCGCGTGCTGGTCCGGTTGCCCCCGCAGTCTCCAAGTCGCTACATTCGGTTCTGGATGTCCACCGCCGAGAGCCTGCGTCCGGTTGCCCCCGCAGTCTCCAAGTCGCTACATTCTTTGCGCCAGTCCTCGTAGAGCACGCCGTAGTCCGGTTGCCCCCGCAGTCTCCAAGTCGCTACATTCCACGACGCACAGATCGATGCGCTCGCGAAAGTCCGGTTGCCCCCGCAGTCTCCAAGTCGCTACATTCAAGTCGAACGGAACTCTCTGTTCGACTTGAATTTTTTTGCCTCCAGCAGAAGATTGATGTACTGGCACAAGGCCATTCGGCTCGAACGAGCCTACGACGGATTCCAATCTCCTGCCGCCGGTCCCGCCTCGGGACGAGTGTCGCCCGAGTCCCACGAGGCCATCGTCACCATCAGCGCATGGTCGTAGTCGATGCGCTCCCCGTGCCAGTGCGCGGTCGCCGTCTCGAAATCGATGGCGAGGCCGAGGTCCTTGTTCTGCGCAACGATGACGTCGGGCGACGACGCCTCGCACGGCTGCGGTGGCCGAACCGTCCAACCGCGCGGGGAGGTGAACCGGAACGCGCCATCGTCGAGGCGCTGTACGTCGAACCCTCCCTCGTGCACCAGCCGGTGGTGGGTCGGGCAGAGCATCACGAGATTGTCGAGCGCAGTCTGTCCGCCCTGCGCCCAGTGCCGGACGTGATGACCGTGCAGACGGTGGGTGGCGGTGCAGCCGGGGAAGCGGCAACCACCGTCGCGGTTGAGTAACGCGCGGCGCATCGCCGGCGGGATGGCGCGGGTGCGCCGGCCCACGGCCAAGGGTCGGCCATCGGGGCCATCGACGGTGGGGACGATGCCGGCGTCGCAGCACAGGCGCCGCGCGGTCTGTGCTGCGATGGCGGTGTGGTGCTCGATGTCACAGCGTCCCGCTCCGCCGCCGGCGAGCACCTCGGCATCGACGTGGACCACGATTTCATGGCGAGCCAGCGCAAGGGCCGGGGAGTCGCCCGACTCGAACACCCGCTCGGCCATCCACGCCAGCGCATCGGCGCGGCGCACGGTGCGGGAGGGGCCGCGCGGGCGCGTCCCATGTGGGACGTCCTGTGCAGCACTTCCGCGGTGCGTATCGTCCCCGTTGCTCCGGCAGGCGACGGATTGCCCTGCCGGCTGAACATCCATCGATTCACCAGCATGAGCCGGCTCCCGCGCAGACGTCCCACGTGGGGCGTCACATGAGGAGCCCTCGCCATGCGCGTTGTCCCAACCCGCGGCGGGCTGCTCTGCCGTGTGGGCATCCATCGCCGCATCAAGGGCGCTGAGGATGCGCGCGCCCACCTCGGGCGGGAACCGCCCGTGCAGGACGAGGGTGCCGTCATCCTCGTGCCAGAAGGTGAGGCCGCGATTCTCGTGCTGCGCATCGGCGCGTTTGGTCTCCTCCGCACGTCGCGCGCGGCGGTAGAGGCGGGCGAATGTCTCGACGTGTTGGGCGGTGCCGTGCAATCCAACGTTGAGGAGATCGGCTTCGTTGTCCGGGGTGGCGATACGGGTGAGGGCACGAACCTTGGAGTAGCCGAGTTCACCCTTGGCGAGGGCTTCGGAGAGCAGGGGCAATTCACCGAGCGCCCGGGCGACGCGGACCTTCTCGCGGGCGGTATGGGTGTCGATACCGCAGGCCCATCCGAGCCAGTGGGCGCAGGAGAGGGCGCCCTGGGCGGCCCAGACCTCGCGGCGGTCGAGCTCGGCGATGAGGGTGAGAAGGCGGTAGGTGGCGGCGTGGATGTGGGCGGCGAGGGTAGAGACGGTGGCGGCAAGCGCATCGTCATCCATGCTTGCGGGGTTGTCCGAATCGGCGGAGAGCGTCGTTGTCATGGAAGCAGAATCCGTAACCGGCAACAGATGCTCGATATTATACGACAAATAGAGAATCAGAAAGTTTGTGATCCATAAAATATATCCGAAAATCCGATCAGATAAGAACCAGTTGTACGGGACGGGGGTTTTCTTTTCGCCTGCCTCCGTCCCAGATAGTCGTCATTCGCCCCATCTGTTTCTCGGTGACTGCCAGCACGGATATTCGTCCCTTTTTCGGGCACAGATCGACAAGCTTGGCGAGCTCTCGTTCGCTGCGATCGGGCGTGCCTACGAATTTCCGATAGACGGAGAATTGCATCATCTCATAGCCGCGTTTTCGGATATCTTTGTGAAAGCGCGCGTATGTCTTGCGATCCTCTCGCTTGGCCACGGGAAGATCATAGAAGACGAACAACCACACGAAACGCGGTCTTCCCGAAACTTCAGGAGAGGAGCGGGCGATCCGGATACTGGACCCGTGTCTCACGACCGTCTCCAAGGAAATCCCGATAGCCACGCACTACGTCCAGGACCGCCCGCTTCACCGGTCCATCGTTGGAGAATGGCTTCAGTATCGCCGACTTCACGGATATTGCGTCCACGTCCTCCGAGTCACGTACTCCGAATGCCACCGCCGCGTCTATGGTAGGGCGGAAGGGTTCCATCAGATCGGATGCGAGCGCCCAAGCGTTGGTTCGGGATGAATGTCCGAATCCCAGTGACGGGTCGCAGCCGAGGGCAATGAGGCCGCGGCCCACGGTGGCGAGCAATACAGCATAGCCCCAGTTCAGAAATCCGTTTCTGGGATCGTACTGGTTCGAGTGCTGGAAATCTTTGAACAGACCACGCCAATAGATCGCCGCCGCCATCGCCCTCGCCGCGGTTATCCTCCCCAGGCAACATGCGATGCGCCGCGACGTCGCCGACTTGCGCGAACGCATGGGCCAGCTCGAAGGCTTGTTCGACGGGTTCACCCGCCACGACACCGCCACGCCACCATCCGCATAGGTCGCGGGATGGTGCCCCATGCTAACGGACGGTTACGGCGCCCTACCCCCTTTTTACTTTCGCCGACCGGGGCACCAACCGGGATCAATCTGTCACTGCATCCGGCCGCATCGAGATCGGCACCATGCTCGCTAACCGTCCTTAAGGATTCTTAAGGGAAAATCATAAAGTAGGAGAAGATAGAAATGGCATTGTGGATACTCAAGTTTCGGGATTCATTGGTTGTACAAGTGACCGTTCGACAGCCCCGCCAAACGCTCGAATCGCTCATCGCCGAACACCGCATACTGGCGCCGCATCAGCGCCCGCGTCGCCGGCCCCGACATCTGGCCCAGCGCCGCGTCCACCGCCGCCAGTTGCCCGATGTCGGCCCGCGTGTAGCGCCGCTCGAAGGGGCACGCCGAAGCGCCACCGCGCCGGTCCTCAATGCGCCCGGTCTCCCGGTGCTGGCCAATCAGCCGGGTCAGTTGCGCCCTCGACAACCCCGTCACCTTCGCCAGGGAGCGCCTGACCAGCCCCTTGTCCGACTTGCCGAGCCGCTCGTAGCCCAACCGCACCAGCGCCCGGCGCACGAACTCGTACACCGATTCCCGCTCGGCCCCCGCGAAGTCCACCGCCTCGCTGCCCTCGACGAAGGCTCGCACCTGGTCCAGCGTCCGGACCCGTTCGGTCTGTAGCGTCACGATCATCCTCCGATGCTCCCAGACCCCGCGCTACAGGCTCACTTCTCGTTGGAGTCACACCCTCCCTTCAGGCTCATCTCTCGTTGGACAAGACTCTTACTTGACGCGAGGCGGCGCCTCGGAGAAGGTAGCCACGTCATCCTTCACCCGGATGGAGAGACCCATGAGAATGCCGAACTCCTCCCTTGCCTGCATTGCACTGCTGACGTTCCTGGCCTCGCCGCCCCTCACCGCCGATGAAGCAGCGAACCACGAGGGCGCCGCCAAGTACCGCCATCACACCATGCACGCGATCGGCGGCCACATGCAGGCGATCGCGGACATCCTGCGCCGGCACGTGCCGCATACGGACCACCTGCCCATCCATGCGGGCGCCCTCGCCGCGCTCGCGGAAATCACTCCGACGCTGTTTCCGCCCGGATCGGGCGGCCCGAACACGGAGGCGTTGCCGGCCATCTGGGAGAACCCCGAGGACTTCGCGAAACGGGTGAGCGCGTTCCGTGAAGCGGCGGCCAACCTGAACGACGTGGTGGGCGTGGGCGGAGCTCTGGGACCCGCGGTCAAGCGGGTGGGCCAGGCGTGCAAGGGTTGCCACGACGACTACCGCGCCGAATGAGCCGCTGGCGAGCGGTGCGACGTCCTGCCGGAGCTTGCGGCGCGGGACCATGTGCGAGCGTGAGCCCTCCTACAGGAGCCGCAAGGCCACGTAGACGAGACCGGCCGCGGCGGCGATGGTGGCCAGGCCGCGCGCGAGGTACTGCTCCGTGGCAGGCCCATCGAACGCCTTGCGCCCGGTGATCATGGAGAGCGGGGTCGGATCGCGCATCGCCGCATAGACCGCATGGGCGGCGAGGTGCGTGGCGATGAGCGCGATGACCCCCCGGAACACCCGGTGGTGCGCCCAAGTCATGCCCTTCGACACGCCGTCCTCGACGTAGCGGACGAGCGGCCCCTCGTTGAAGATGTCGTCGGTCGCGAAGAGCCCCGTCAGCGCCTGAACCCCGACGACGAGGAAGAGCAGCACGACCAGCGCGACGCCGGGCGCCGTATGCGGATCGCCCCCGCCCCCCGGCTTGGCGGGCTCACCGCGCTGCCGGAGCCGCCGCAGGCCCTCGGTGAAGAAGGCGAAGACCCGGTGCGGCGTCGTGACGTATTGCGCGAACCGCACGTACCGCCCTCCCCAGAGCCCCCATCCGAGCCGGAAGAGCAGGAGCGCCAGAATTGCGAAGCCGGACCGTTGATGCCAGTCCATCAGCGAGATGTCGCCCGCGAGCCCCGTATAGAGCGAAAACGTCACGCAGGCGGCGAACGCCCAGTGCCACAGGCGTATCGGCAGATCCCAGACGCGGGTCATCGTGGCATCCGTCATGGCGTATCACGTCAAGATACGGCTCCGGCCTTGGCCGTCATTCCAGGTGGCTCGCGATCGACAGCGGCCGGATCGCACCCTCGAATGATCGAGGCTCCATCTCTTCGCGGAGCACGCTGCGCCCCAGGACGACTCAGCCGAGGTAGGCGCGCCTGACCTCGTCGCTCTCCAGCAGCTCCCGGCCGGCGCCTTCGAGCACGATCTCCCCGGTCTCCACGACGTAGCCCCGATCGGCGATCTGCAGGGCCATGAAGGCGTTCTGCTCGACCAGCAGCACCGGTACCCCTTCGTTGCGGATCGCCAGCACCGCCTCGAAGATGGTTTCGACCAGCATCGGCGCGAGCCCCATACTGGGCTCGTCGAGCAACAGCACCCGCGGCTTCGACATCAGGCTGCGGGCCATCGCCAGCATCTGCTGCTCGCCGCCCGAAAGCGTGCCGGCGATCTGGCGGATGCGCTCGCGCAACACCGGGAACATGGTGAGCACGTGCTCCTCGCTTTGCCGGACCTCCTGCTTGCCGGTGCGCAGGAAGAGTCTAATCCCATACGGAAGTGAACCGCCCCGGGAATCCCGGAGACTACACTCGTTGACCAGGGGGGCGAAGCGGCGCGGGATGTGGCCGTGGCCGATGGATTTGCGCACCACGCCGGCGTTCTTGCTCTCGGCGAGAGCCTGCCCCCGGCTTGACCGGGGGGCGTTGTCGTTGCAGTGGCGGGGGCGTGATTTGGTGAACTCCCCGATGCGCAGCTTGTTGAGCAGGGCGGCGACGCGGTGGTTGATGTACTCGGAGCCGTTGTCGGCGTGAATGCCCTGAATCACGAAGGGAAACGCCTCGATGAGCCCTTCGAGCACCGGCAGCAGGAAGCGCTCGGAGATGGCCTCCACGGTCCCCACGAACTGGAACTGGGTCACCTCATCGACCGCGTTGATGTGGTAGACGCCCTTGGCCCCGTCCTGGTCGCCCTGGTGCACGGTAT
Source organism: uncultured Gammaproteobacteria bacterium (assembly GCA_958295465.1). Classification (GTDB taxonomy): domain Bacteria; phylum Pseudomonadota; class Gammaproteobacteria; order HK1; family HK1; genus HK1. The sequence goes on along the minus strand of OY282353.1, from coordinate 1,490,368 downwards.
CGACGCGCACATAGCCGGGTTGGCCGTCAGGCTGGGGCTTGCGCCGGTGCCCGATGGTGCTGTGTGTCGCCTGGGTCTTGGCCACCACCGTGCGCCGGCGCCGATACGTCACCGACCGGCTCAGGTTGTACAAGTGACCGTTCGACAGCCCCGCCAAACGCTCGAATCGCTCATCGCCGAACACCGCATACTGGCGCCGCATCAGCGCCCGCGTCGCCGGCCCCGACATCTGGCCCAGCGCCGCGTCCACCGCCGCCAGTTGCCCGATGTCGGCCCGCGTGTAGCGCCGCTCGAAGGGGCACGCCGAAGCGCCACCGCGCCGGTCCTCAATGCGCCCGGTCTCCCGGTGCTGGCCAATCAGCCGGGTCAGTTGCGCCCTCGACAACCCCGTCACCTTCGCCAGGGAGCGCCTGACCAGCCCCTTGTCCGACTTGCCGAGCCGCTCGTAGCCCAACCGCACCAGCGCCCGGCGCACGAACTCGTACACCGATTCCCGCTCGGCCCCCGCGAAGTCCACCGCCTCGCTGCCCTCGACGAAGGCTCGCACCTGGTCCAGCGTCCGGACCCGTTCGGTCTGTAGCGTCACGATCATCCTCCGATGCTCCCAGACCCCGCGCTACAGGCTCACTTCTCGTTGGAGTCACACCCTCCCTCAGCACATCGCCGGATGGAAGGACGATTCGGTGGTCCTCGTCGCGTCTCTCGACGACGAAGCTATTCGCTTCGAAGCGGATATGGCACCGACTGGAGACCTCGAGGATCCTTTCCGAGCTGATGAAGTCGTCGGCCGAGGACATCGCTTGCGAATCTCATTATATCCGGTGAAACCGTGATCAACTTCCTCCGATTTTTTTCTCTTTCAGATTCGTTGATCGGATAAACAATCAATCTCTTGTCGTGTTTCAGGCCGGTCACCACGAATGCTCCGCCATCCTTGATAACCGTATCTCCCCGACGATAGATCGGTTGCCCCGTTGCGAAGACGTTTGCGCGAGCTTCGGCGCTCATCCGGGAGAAGCCGGCGATCGATAGGACCTTCCGTTCCTTGGCGCGGGATGCTCCGACGATGGCGAACTTGCCTTCAGCGTTGATGAACGCGCCTTTTTGATTTGACAGGGGCAGAGCCGTTCTGCGTTTCAGTGGGGTCCGTTTGGGTTGATCACCGCTACGCTTCCGGTAGCGAAGTTCGATTTTCCCGGCCAACTTCTCTACAAGACGTTGGCCTTCCCTGGTGTCTCTGGACATCGTATCAAATCGATCCAAAATCTCTTTTCCGGTCAAGATGGCTTCATCGTCCGGAACGATTCCCGCCTTTTGGAGAAGACGTGTCAACTCCACCCTCTCCGCCCGTGTCGGCCGGAACGAGTAGATATTCTCTTTCCCAAAAGCACCGAGGCCGCCACCGACGCTGTCGTCCGGATTCCATTGGTTGTCAGCGCGATGCGCCGTGGCGATGTTTGGAAGGACAGCCCCCAGCCGGCCGAGATTGTTCACCAGATCCTCATACAGGGAACTTCCACTACCACCGCCGATCCCACTCAAAGCGTCCTGCAAGGCGCGCGTCTTGTACAACACCTCGTAGGCATACTGATGGCGTAGCCGATCAAAGGCGGGTTTGAGCACGAATCTGTCGAAATGTGCCACGAGAAACGCATCGACGGCATGATTACGGAGGTCCTCGCGGAGCTTGTTGACGCCGAACATGCAGCGTAGCGCATGGACCGCCCAAGCCTTGATTGGCTCGGTCTCGCCGCCGACGTGGCGCAGGTAACGCCGTGCGAGCTTGGTGGACCAGCCGATGTTGGCGATGTCACGCGCGGCCGGTCCACCTTCACGCGGCCTGTAGTCCGGGTGCAGGCGGCGGAACAGGGCCGCCTGGCTACCGGGCCGGAACGGAGACGGTTGCTTCTTCGGGGTCGTTCCCGTTCCCTCCTCCTCGTCCGTATCCGAAACGACCGGCGGTCTTTCGAGAGCCTGGAGGACGTCGGGACGCGGCTCATCGAACTCGGAGAGACGTTCGAGATCGCGCTCCGCGCGTTCCAATGTTCTTTCCAGGCGCTCCCGTTTGTGTCGTGGGGCACGGTCCGACAGATTCTTCCTGGTCATTTCGATTCGCTTTCGCAAGCCGAAGTTCGAGAAGGCTACGAGAGCGGGCCGGAACTCCGGATCGTCGCCGAACGCCTCCCAAGGCAGACGGCGACCCTTCCGTTGGTTGAACCGTGATACGAAGATGTTGTCCTCCCGAAAATCGCCGAATGCGGCCGGCTCCACGTGATCGAGCTGGTATTCGCTGCCGTCCACCAGCGCGCATCGCGGGATCTCCCTCCCGTCGTAGTCTCGCCAACTCTGGCGAATCGCAGCTTTCCATCGGTCCACCAAGCGGTCGAGCGCGGGACCCACCGGCATCTTTGAGCCGAGAATCCTCTCGATCTCGCGTTCGATGCGCTCGCGCAGCTCTTGACGGGCACGCGCCGTCCTGTTGTGCGCGGCGGCCTGTGCCTCCGAGAACGTCGAGCGAGCCATCTCGATGACGCATCGCGTGGGCAGGATACCGCCCATCATCTCGATGATTCCGTTGACGACGACGCGCAGGCGGTTCATCACCACGTGCACGTCGGGGTTGGCGGCGCGGCCGTGTTTCCACTCTTCCTTCGCCGTCCGATCTTCGGGTGCGAATCCGGCTGCCGGCACGGCCTCATCCGGCATCACCGCTGCGTAATAGGGAAGCCGCTCGTAGAGAGCAAGTTCCGGCGCCGGCGCCCCGGCTTCGCGAAGTCTGGCGAGACGTTCCTCGTAGCTCAGCCCTTGCTCGTAACAGTCGCCGAGCAGACGCGCCGCCTTGACGGAGATCGATGAGAACCTGTCCTCGAAATGTTTCGCGACCTCGCCGTCGTCCACCTTTGCCAGCGCACCTTCACCGAACACCGCCTCCGCTTCGCGTTCCAATGCTTCCTCGTCGCAGTTACTCCATGGAGAAACCTCGCCCTCGGCCGAGAGCCAGTGCCGGCGTAGAAAACGCATCGTCCAGTCGTCGCGCTGCTCGATGGGCAGGACACGCCACGCCTCACCGAAGGCATTGCCGAGCCCGATGTCGGTCCTGGCGCCGACGAATCGACGCGATCCCGCGGCGTCGTCCCGGTCGAGCTTGAGCTTCGTGCCGAGATTCCGCTCCAATCCTGCGAGGGTGATCTTCTCCCGCGTTTCGAGCAGCTCCCGCGCCCTGTCGATGGTTATTCCGTCGAGGCTTGTCCCGTTCCGACGGCGCAAGTTACGGATGCTCTCCAGAATACGGAACCGCTGGAAGCTCGGCAGGGCGGCGACGCACCGGTATTCGCGGGGGAAATGGCGGCATCGGCCCGGGATCCTGCCCCTGAGCGGTCGCCGGAACTCTGCCGTTTCCTCGATTTCCGCCCAGGCATCATCGTCGATCGCGATGCCCGACCTCTCCTTCAGCAGCCGACATTCTTCGCGGATCAGGGAATGGGTTGGAGACAGGGACTTGAACGTTTCGTAGCTTGGGGCATTGTCGCCGTCACTCGGCAGACTTCTCCTGTTTTCCTTCTGCCACGCGAGGGAACGGTGACGCTTTCGGAACGGAACCCCATCGCGCCTGGCGTCTCGGGCGCAACGCTCCAGAAATTCGCCGACCGTTCGACAGTCGTATCTATCGAGCGCTTGGCGGTAGGCGCCTTCGCTTCGTTTGGCGAAGCCCGATCCTTCGTCGGGACCGCTACGCCCGATCGGCTTCAGGTAACCGCGCCGCTTCAGGGCGTTCTTCAATGCGCGGCCCAGATCGTGAGGGTGGGCGGGAAACGATGGATCGAGCAGCTTGGCCCGGAGTACGTCCGCCTTGATGTCGATATGACCTTCCAACGTCTCGCCTTCGCACGGCAACAGCCCGGCCTCCCGCAGGGCTCTGGCCACGTGCAGGCGTCGTTGTTGACGGACGTCCAGCATGCGGCGCCCTGCCCTGGCTTCCGCGCGGATCTTCGAATACGACTTCTGTCCACCACGCTGATCCGTCTCTCGGGCGTCGAACTTGTGGACCCCCGCCGGCACGAAGCGCGCGAGACAGGGAAGTTGCGTCCGCCTGCCCGATCTCGGCAATGCCCTGTTGTGGGCGGCAATATCCTCCGCCGTCAAGAAGCGCAGGCGCCTGCCGTCCTCGAAAAGGATGCACCAGCCGATGTTGCCGTTGCCGATGTCGAGACCGATGCGATAGCCGGTAAACGTCCCGAGGCTGGCGTTGCGCGTCGAACGCCGCCGCCGCCCGACGGCTTCGTCCACGGCGGCCAGTTGTGCCGAATCCTTATAGTCGTCGGAAACGAGAGGAATTCGTGCGAACGGTTCCATGTCGGTGCTCTCCCGTTGTCCCGGCGGGGATGATGATGGTAACGACCGGCTCCCGGTGCTGGAAGACACGGTTGACATCGTACCGGCATGGCCGTTCAATGCCGATGCGACTTGGAGACTGCGGTGAACAACCCGATAAGGGTTTGTCCCGAGAGATGAACCGGTCCGGCGCTGCGGCAAAGGGCCATCCCTGATCCATCAGGGCAAAGGCCGGTCCGTTCGGGCCGGTCTTTTTCGTTGAGCTGACGACCGGCGTGACGCGGGCGCGAAGTGCGACGCGCAGGCGTAAAGCAGGTCCTGCTCTTCCATCGACGATCCAGGCTCCTGTTGCCCGGAAATCTCTTGCACCCGAGCCGCAGGGGACATCCGTTTCGTGACGACTCGCCCCCCGATGGATCAACCCGGCAGCGGAATCTGCGGCATACTCCGGAACCGACGTTTCGGCACGCCCTGCCTGCCCTCGGTTTGGAAACTGTACCCACCCCCATGACCAGCTACGACTACATCCTCATCGGCGCCGGCTCCGCGGGATGCGTGCTCGCGCGGCGGCTCACCGAGGATCCGGACGTGCGGGTCCTCGTCGTCGAGGCGGGCGGGCCGGTGCCGTGGTGGGAGTGGCGCGTCCGGATGCCGGCCGCCCTCTCCTACCCGCAGAACGGCACCACGTACAACTGGGCCTACGTCACCGATCCGGAGCCGGGGATGGACGGGCGGCGGATGGACTGCCCGCGCGGGAAGGCGCTGGGCGGCTCGTCCTCCATCAACGGCATGGTCTACATCCGCGGGAATCCGCTGGACTACGACGAGTGGGCGAGGATCCCCGGCCTCGAACACTGGGCATACCCGCACTGCCTGCCGTACTTCAGAAAAGCGGAGACCCGGGACACCGGCGCGAACGAATACCACGGCGGCGACGGCCCGCTCCCCGTCACCCAATCCACGCCGCGCAACCCGCTGTTCGAGGCGTTCATCGAATCCGGGGTCGCGGCCGGCTTCGAACGCACCGACGACCTGAACGGCTACCGGCAGGAAGGCTTTGGCCCGATGGACCGCACGACGTGGCGCGGCCGGCGCGGCGGCGCCGCGTTCTTCTATCTTCAACCGGCGCTCTCGCGGCCCAACCTCACGGTGCGCCCCCGCACCCTGGTCGCCGGGGTCACCATCGAGCGGGGGCGGGCGACGGGGATCGAGATCGCCGCCGCGGGGGGGATCGAACGCATCCGCGCCGAGCGCGAGGTCATCTGCTGTGCCGGGGCGATCGACTCGCCGCGGATCCTGCAACGCTCGGGGGTCGGCGAGCCCGACTTCCTCCGGAGTCTCGACATCCCGGTGGCCGCCGACCGGCCCGGCGTCGGCGCCAACCTGCACGACCACCCCGAGATCTACGTCCAGTTCCACTCGAAGCTGCCGGTTTCGCTCTACCCCGCGCTGAAGCCGTGGAACCAGCTCGCGATCGGCGCGCGCTGGCTCCTCACCGGCACCGGGATCGGGGCCTCGAACCACTTCGAGGCAGGCGCCTTCGTGCGCTCGCGCGACGATCTCGAAATCCCGAACCTGCAATACCACTTCGTGCCCATCGCAATGCGCTACGACGGGGGTAACCCCGCCGGCGGGCACGGATTCCAGATGCACGTGGGGCCGATGAAGGGCGCCAGCACCGGGCGGGTGCGCATCCGCTCCAAGGACCCGCGCGATCCCCCGTCGATCGTCTTCAACTACCTCACCACGGAGTCCGACCGCCAGGACATGCGCGACGCGGTCCGCCTCTCGCGCGAGATCGCCGCCCAGCGCCCCTTCGACCCCTACCGCGGCGGGGAGATCGCCCCCGGCCCGGACGTCCCCGATCGGGACGACGCGGCCATCGACGCCTGGGTGCGGCAGCACGCCGAGAGCGCCTACCACCCCTCGTGCACCTGCGCGATGGGCGCGCCCGAAGATCCGCGCGCGGTCACCGACGGCGAAGGAAGGGTCCACGGCGTCGAGGGGCTGAGGGTCGTGGACGCATCGATCATGCCGCGGATCGTCAACGGCAACCTCAACGCGCCCACCATCATGATGGCGGAGAAGGTCGCCGACGCGATTCGGGGCCGTGCGCCGCTCCCGCCCTCGAACGCCCCCTACCGGGTTGCGAACGGCGTGCCGGGGAGGCGGGGCTGAGGGCCGGCGGCATGAGCCGCGGCGGATCTGCAGCGACGGCAGCACGGCATGGCCGCGGACGGCGGCGGGCTGAGAGACCGGCGGCAATGAACCGCGGCGGGCGCCGCCTCATCCGCACGGCGCCGCGTGCGCCGGCGCCGCGGCCCTGATGATGGCCGCGTCCTGATCGGGATACGGCCGGTCCGGTCGCCGACGGCGATGTCGACGAATTCGGAACGGAAGCCGACGGCAACGATCATGCCCTTGGACGCCCTGCCGGCGAGGTCCCGCGGACATGGATCATCGGATACTCGGGATCGTCTGCGTCGTCGGGGCGATCACCCTTTTCATTCTGCAGGACGCGCTCATCAAGTGGTTGAGCGGAGGCTATCCGCTGCACGAGATCGTCCTGGTGCGCGCCGCCAGCGCGATTGCCGTCACGCTCTTCGTGATGCGCCTCGAAGGCGGTATCCACCTGTTGCGCACGCGCCGTCTCGGCCTGCACCTGGCGCGCTCCGGGCTGCTGGTCGTCGCCAACTGCGCGTTCTACATGGCTCTCGCGGCGATGGCGATCGCCGAGGCCACCTCGATCTTCTTCGTCGCACCGCTGCTGATCACCGCGCTCTCCGCGCTCCTGTTGCGCGAGACGGTCGGCCCGCGGCGCTGGGCGGCGGTGTGCATCGGGCTCGCGGGGGTCATCGTGATGCAACGCCCCGGCGAAGGCGTCCTGCGCCTGGTCGCCCTGCTTCCGATCATCGCCGCCGCCGCGTATGCGCTCATGCAGATCCTCACCCGCCGCCTCGGCACGAGCGAACGGGCCTCCACCATCGCCTTCTACTCGCAAACGGGCTTCATCGTCGCGAGCGTGGCCATCGGCCTCGTCGCCGGGGACGGGCGCTTCGCGCCGGAGGACGATGCGAGCCTCGCCTTCCTGCTGCGCGCCTGGACGATGCCCTCGGCCCGGGACGCCGCCCTGTTCCTCGCCATCGGAGTGCTCAACGGGATCGGCGGCTACCTGATGTCGCAGGCATACCGCATCTCGCGGCCGTCGGCGATCGCGCCCTTCGAGTACGTGGCGCTGCCGATGGCGGTGATGTGGGGCGTGGTGTTCTTCGGCAACTGGCCGGATCCGATCACCTGGGCCGGGATGGCGTTGATCTGCGGCAGCGGCCTCTACGTGCTGCACCGGGAGACGTCCATCGCACGGGCACGCCGCACGATGGACGGGAAGGCCGGCTGAGGCGGGGTTCTCGGCATGTCGTTGCGGATGTGATACACGGACATGTCAAGCATGTACGGGCCGGGCGGCGGCCGGCGCGCTTCATAGCCGATTTCGCCCGATGCCGCAAGGGATGGGAACCGCGAGGGTCATCGACATGAGCATTGCTGCCAGGGCGGCCGTTTCCTTTCCGGACAGCCCGCCGGCGAGCTACACGTGGCTGGCCGGCGAGCCGCCGTTCGACCCGGACCGGCATCTGGCGCTGGAGCCGCCGGCCGAGGTGCTCACCCTGTCCGAGCTCGGCTACCCGGACGCCGAGATCGAACCGACGGCAACCCCGGTCGCGGTCTCGGCCCCGTTCCGGGTGCTGAGCGACGAGGGGGCCGCGGTCATGCAGCGCACCGCCCGGACCCTGCGCGCCCATGCGACACGGGCCGGCAACCGTATCGAGAACATCGTTCGCAGCGGCTGCTACCGCTCCCGCTGGCTTCGGGACCTGTGCCTCAGCCCGGCGGTGACGGAGGCCATGGCCGGCATCTACGGCGTCGGGGTCGCGCCGCATACCATGCCGGTGCATCTCGGGCATCTGAACTACGAGCCGGCGAACGTGGACGAGGCCGTGGACAAGTGGCACCACGACACAATCGCCCTCGACTACGTCATGATGGTCACCGACCCGGCGCAACTTCCGGGCGGCCGGTTCGAGTATTTCCTGGGCACAAAGGGGGAAGCCGCGGCGCTCGCCGCCGAGGGGAGGACGCCGCCCCCGGACCGGGTCGTCGCCCCGGATTTCCCCGGCCCCGGTTACGCCATCGCCCTGCACGGCAACATGGTGGTGCATCGCGGGGCGCCTCTGACCGCGCAAGCCGAGCGCATCACCATGGTCAACGCCTACGTCGCCCTGGACCGCACCCGTGACGACCAGAGCCGTTCCCGTGACCTGATCGGCGTCGACGATCCCGCCGTGCTCTACACCGAATGGGCCAGGCACGTCGCCTGGCGCGCACAGGGACGGCTGGCCGGCCTGATCGACACCCTTCCCTTCGGCCAGCCGCCGGAAGCGGTGGCCTCGCGCCTGGAATCGGCGATCGAGGACGTGCGGCAGGCGATCGCCGACATGCGGGCCGGCCCCCGCGAGGCCGAGCACTACGAGCGTTGAACCGCGGCCGGTTTCATGGCGTCTCCGCTGCCGGATCGTGCGCCCGGATATCTTCGTCCATGGCTTCCGGCGGTCGATTTCAAGGTCCCCTGTCGCCGGGTCCCCTGGCCCGTCACCCATGCGCCCTTCTCAGCCGCGGATCAGGGCGTGGATCGACCGGTTGAGGGACGTGTCTGTGCAACGGCACGAATTCTGTCCGTCTGGACAGAATTCTTGTCAATATCTGTTCTGCCTGAGCGGCACCGGCCAGAGGGTTTCGGCCCATTGGGTCATGCGCTTCGCTCGGCGTAGCCTCTGGGGATTCGAACAGAATTCCTGTCAATTTTGGGAGATTAGCCCATCTTTACCATCCCGATTCGCGATTTGCCGATTTTGGCTCGGTTTCCGCTGAAAAATTTTCTCTAACTGATTGATTACCGGTTGGCGAAGCCAATGTAGTGCCATAATGAAGAGTGGGACGGTTGTAGCTTCCGGTCAACTCCACTATCATGCTTTGGGCCCGACAAAACTCAGTTTGAACACATTGTGTAGTGCCACTCGCAGAATTTGGTCAACGTAACTTGTTGATCTCGAATGATTTTGTAAAAGGTGTGGTAAAGATGGGTTAGGACAGGATTCCTGTCAGTCCCTGTCACTCACCAGTCGCGTAAATCGCTGATTCATTCTTCCGGCGCGGACAGATTTCCTGCCGTTGCATAGGTCCTGTCTCCTTTACTTGGTCAGATGTCGTTCCCGGCCATCCCTGTCGCTTCCCCCGCCGCGAGCGACCGCAGCGCCCGGTCCAGCCGCTCCGTGCAGCCTTCCCTGTCCCTCCACCAGTCCGGCGACCATACGCGCAGCAGCTTCCACCCCTTTCCTTCCAGCACCCTGTGCCTGAGCCGATCCCGGTCCCGTGCCGTCTGCGCGCTGTGGTACTGCGCGCCATCCGCCTCCACGCCCGCCAGGTATCTCCCCGGTTGCTCCGGGTGCACCACGCCGATGTCGATGCGGTACCCGGCCATCCCGACCTGTGGGACCACCTCCCACCCCCGCCCCTCCAGCGCCCCCGCGATCTGCTCCTCCAACGGCGAGTCGTACCCGCCGACACTCCCCCCCGCCTCCCGCGCCTCCACCACTTCCCCGTCCCTCGCGTAGCACAGGAACGCCCGCAGATCCTTCACCCCCCGGGGACTCTGTGGTGTCCCGATCTTCTCCGGGTCCAGGCTCGTGAAGACCACCATCTTCTCCCGCGCCCGGGTGATTGCGACGTTCAGCCGGCGGTGTCCGCCTTCCCCGTTCAACGGCCCGAACTGCGAGCGCTGGCGTCCCGCCGGGTCCGGGCCGAACGTGGTGGATAGCACGATCACGTCGCGCTCGTCGCCTTGTGCCGTCTCGAGATTCCTCACGCAGGGCGCGGGCCGCGACGCCGCATGCCATGCCTCTTCCACGGCTGGATCGTCCTGGCGAGCCTTGTCCAGCAGATCCTCGATGAGCCGCTGCTGCTTCGTGTTGAACGTCACCACCCCGATCGACTGCCATCTGCCTTCCGGTGCCTTCACCTGTGCCGCCACGTATGATGCTACTACTTGTGCTTCCCGCACGTTGCGCTGTGCCTCGTACACCCCCCCGACATGGCGGTACTCCACCGCCCGCTCCTCCCGACCCGGGTCCGGGAACGTCACCAGCTCGCCAGCGTAGTAGCGCCGGTTGCTGAATGCGATCAGGTCCTCGTAACGGCTCCGGTAGTGGAATGTGAGCCGATGGACCGGCATCCGCCGTGCGAGCGCGACGTCCAGGATGCTCTCCATCGACTCGATCGCGTCGTCCTCCTCGTCGTCCGTGCCGCGGGCGAAGAAGCTCGTCGGCGGCATCTGCTGCGGGTCGCCCGCCAGTACCACCTGGGCGCTCCGCGCCACCACCCCCAGCGCGTCTTCAGGCCGGATCTGCGACGCTTCGTCCATCACCAGCAGGTCGAACCGATCCTCCTTCGGGATCGTCCGTGCCGCGTTCAGCGGGCTCACCATGACGCACGGCTTCACTTGCCGTACCACCGGTCCCGCTTCCGCCAGCACCCTCCGCGCTGGGGCCAGCCGCCGCCGCTTGCGTCCTTCCTTCAGTACCGCCCGCACCTGTCCCCTTACCTCGGTCTCTTCGCGTGATCGCGCGCCCAGCTCCGGCAGCGCTAGCTGCGATCTGCACCGCTGCTCGACCAGTGAGCGTGCTCCCTGCGCCATCCACTCATCCTCCCGTGCCCGGAACCGTTGTACGGCGTCCTCGTGTTCCCTGCGCCCGAAGTCCCGGAGCACCGGCTCGACCGACATCCACCGCTCGGTCCACCCCCACCACCAGTCGCCCTCCATCGCCTCCAGCAGCCGGGTCAGGGACACGGAGTCTCCCGCCCGGACCTTCTCCACCGTCGCCTCCACGGCTTCCCCGCATCCTGCCCACCACAGTGCGGCACCACTCCGGAGCTGGTTGCAGCGAAGCGTCGTGCGGATCGTCCTGTTCCGCCGCGCCATCGCGTCCACGCTCTCAGTGCCCAGAACCCCTACCGCGCCAGCCGCGGTTGCCAGCGTCCCGGCTGCTTGCTCCAGGTCCTCTCGTGCCTGATGGCGCGCGCTTTTCAGTCCGCGTCTCCTCCACCACCTCCGCCACCACGACAGTGTGCCTGCCGCCGTCCAGGCTTCCTCCGCCTCCGACAACGCCTTCACGCACTGCTGTACCCATTCCGCTTCCCGCCCCAGCGCCTCCAGCGTCTCCTCTACCTCTCCGTCGGCCGTGATCGGCGCCCCCACTCGAAGTGCCTTTTCGTCCAGCCCTGCGCGCGCCAGGACGTACTGCCTCACCCGCTCGCACCGTCCAACGATCCCTTCAGGCTCGTCCCCGGGATGCCCGGGCAGCGCCTGGTGGGCGGCTGTGCACTGCCGGGACCGGCCCATCGCCGCGTGTACGCTTAACCCCCACCCCCGTTCGGCGTGCAGCGCCTCCCCGTAGGCGTTCAACCTGTCCCGGTGCTCCGTCGGATCGTCGTCCATGCCCTCCCCTGCCCCATTCCTGTCCTGCTGTGCCTTGTACCCCTGCTCCACTGCCCGGGCGATGTCGCGCACCACCTCGCCCCCCTCACGCGCCTCGTGCAGGTCCAGGCACCAGTGCGCGAGGCCGACTTCTTCCAGCCGCTTGGCCACGGCGTCGATCGCCGCTCGCTTCTCCGCACAGAACAGCACCCGCCGGCCAGCCGCGATCTGCGTCGCCACGATGTTGGCAATCGTCTGCGACTTGCCGGTGCCGGGGGGGCCCTCCAGCACGAAGCTCTCGCCCGCCATCGCCTTCGCGATCGCCTCGGTCTGGCTCGCGTCGGCCTCCACCGGGCAGGGCAGTGCCTGCCGTCCCCGCCCGCGTTCCAGCGCCCGGGCGCTGACCCCTGTCCCGGGACCAAACCCGGCTTCCGTCTCCTGGCCCAGGAGCTCCCTGGCAAGATCACCCAGGTGCTCCAGCCCTTGTGCCGCCATCCCCTCCAGCTCGCTCCACAGTGCCAGCCGCGCGTACTCGAAGATCCCCAGGACTACGCCGTCCCCCACCTTGAACCGGCCGGGTGCACCGTCCTCGGCTGCCTCTGCGGTCAGCCTCAGCAGGGCGTCCACGTCCAGCCCGCTCTCATCCTCCGGCAAGGGGTCCGGCAGTGACACCAATACCCCGTGCAGTCGCCGTAGCCATTCGAGCAGCGTCGTGTTGGGTGTGGCTGGCCCCGCCTCTTCCAGCCAGTACGGCCCGGCTGCCTGCTTGCGCACGACATGCACAGGCTGCAGCAGGATGGGTGCCCTGCGGGTGCGCTCCTCCCCGCTCCCCCGATCCGTTTCCGTCCACTCCATCACCCCAAGGCCGACATACGCCGTCTGGAGCCCCGTCTCCTCGTACCGTCCCTTCGCCCGGCGGTAGATCTCCGTGACCTTCGCGCGTGCCGCCGCTGCGGGGTGGCGCAGCGCGAGGCGGCCCTCCCCTTGCCGCGCCGACAGCCCCTCGTCCTCCCCCACCACCAGCACCTTCCTCCCCGCCGCAAGGGCGTCTTCCACGGTACCCGCTCCGGTTCCTTCCGCCGTCCATGCCACCAGCTTGCCTTCCCTCGCATTCAGCAAGCGGTTGCGGTACGTCAGATCGAGCACACGGTCGCGTAGCTGCCCCAGGGCCCCCTTCTCTTGCCCTTTCTTCCGGTCCATCGTGTCCTCCTCTTTTTCTCCAGCCCCCACGTGTCGGCGTGTACCTCGTGCAGCTCTTGGGCTCTATTCCTCGGCATTCCGCCGTGGGTGTCTCAGCCCAGCCCCCAGCTCTCCCCCCGCCGTGCCCCCTGCCAGCGGTGTGATCGCCCACCGCCGTACTTCCAGACCTACTCCGTCCTTTTCTTCCCTCGCCTCGCTGAGCGTTGCTTCCGTACCTGCAGCCCTTGCCGCCTACGCCGTTGCATCCGTCTCTGTGCAACGGCACGAATTCTGTCCGTCTGGACAGAATTCTTGTCAATACCTGTTCTGCCTGAGCGGCACCGGCCAGAGGGTTTCGGCCCATTGGGTCATGCACTTCGCTCGGCGTAGCCTTTGGGGATTCGAACAGAATTCCTGTCAGTCCCTGTCACTCATCAGTCGCGTAAATCGCTGATTCATTCTTCCGGCGCGGACAGATTTCCTGTCACAGGGCGGACAGATTTCCTGCCGTTGCATAGTGCCGCCGGTCACCGCATGTTCGAGCAGGGAGAAGTGGTTGACGCCCTCGACGATGACGCACTCGGCGTCGAGCCCGGCCGACGTGCATACCGCGGCGTAGGCCCGGGTCTGATCGATCCACCCCCGCGGGGCGGGCGGGCGAGGCAGTCGTGGCGCGCAGCGACCTCCGGCGCGACCCGCGCTTCCTCGTTGACGCTCACCCGCAGGATCACCTCCGGCTCGTAGATCCCGGTCAGCCCGACCAGGCCACGGATCGGGCCGACCGGCAGATCGTGCCTCGTCCAGTCGTCGATCAGCATGGAGGCGGCGAGATGGGCGCCGGCCGAGTGGCCGACCAGGAAGAGCCGCGAGGGGTCCGCGCCCCATTCGCGCGCGTTGCCGTGGCAGTACAGCACCGCGCCGGCTTCGGTGAAGGTGGGCACGACGAAGCCGTGGTCGGACTTGTCGAGTCCGCGCCAGTAACCGCCGTGCAGGAAGACGACGAGCGCGCCGTTCGGGGCGCCGTAGGGAAGGTGGAGATCGAGCGTTTCTTTCTTCCCCTTGCCGTAGCGCAGGTCGTAACGGCCGCGGATCTCGTTGCGCGTCTCCGCGGCCTTGCGCGCGTATTCGTCCAGGAGGGCTTGCGGATCGGGCACGGTGGTACGGGGATTGAAGTGCCGCTCGACGACGTCGTCGGGCTGGTTTCTCCAGTCGAAGATCATGGGCGTGCTCCTCGGAGTGCCGTAGCGGGGCAGGATGGCGCCGGGGTCCGGGATGAGCGTACAACGAAAACCGCTGACGAGGCTTCGCCTCGGACCGACGAGGCGTGAGCGGGCTTTCGCTCGAAGGCGGCAATTTCCGCCAACGCCCCGAGCACGATTACATCGCCGGGATTTCGTGGCCTTCCCGGCCGCCTGAGCATCTGCGGGCGGGCCTGCCCGCCCTCGTTGCCGATTGCTCCATAGTGCAGCACGCTTCACGGCGATGATCACCGGCCCGGCTCCGGCTGCGCGCTGAGCGGGCCGCCGGCCTTTGATATGGCCGCGGATCGTGGGTCCGTGGGAGAGGACATCCGAAGAGCGATGCTTCCGGCAGGATGAGCACCGATTCGGTTCCGGCCATGCACTGAGCGGAGCGGTGGACGGGACACCGTCCGGGGGCTAAGGTAAGCAGACCGATGCGCACGGCGCCCGCATCCCGGAAAGGATGCAGTCAAAACATCGATACATTATGGTCATTCGGGACATGCTTGAATCCCTGAAACTAGAAAATGTAGGCCCCGCGCCCAGTATGGAGCTCGAGTTCGCGCCTCGGATGAATCTCCTCACCGGAGACAACGGACTCGGAAAGAGCTTCCTGCTGGATGTCGCGTGGTGGGCGCTGACCCGCCGCTGGCCGCAGGAAGTCAACTGGAGCATGACCTCCGGTTTCCCAGCACGACCCCGGAACCGCAGAGAACCCGCATTTATTCGATTCACTGGTCACGGCAAAACTCGATTTGTTCAGTCTGAATGGGAGTATTCACAAGAGAATGAGGCATGGCTTGGCACGCCAGGCCGACCCTGGCTTCCTGGCTTGGTCGTATACGCACACGCGGACGGTTCGTTTTCCGTATGGGATCCCGCCCGAAACTACTGGCAACGACAGGACAATACCGATATAGAGAGGGGGTGGCCCGCATACGTATTTACCGAGGCCGAAGTATGGGATGGGCTCCGGAGCCACGTGGACGGCCGTGCGACTCCTGTTTGTAACGGATTACTGTATGACTGGTCAGCATGGATCGGAGCGAGGGATGACTACAACGCGAGAATCATGGCTTCGGTATTGAGGACGCTGTCATCACCCGGACAGAATCCAGATGGTGCCATCGAATCAGGACCACTCATGCGTCTGTCAGTCAAAGACTCCCGCTTCATCCCATCCATCAATACAACCTGTGCCGGTTCGGTGCCGATTCTGCACGCCTCATCCGGTATTCGCCGCGTGTGCGCGCTCGCATATATGCTCGTCTGGACCTGGAGTGAACATCGGATTGCAGCCGAGCTGCGTGGCGAGGAAACCTCGCAACGGATCATCATGTTGTTCGACGAGGTGGAGAGCCATTTGCATCCCCAATGGCAGCGGTCGATCCTCACGTCCCTGCTGAATATTGGCAACGAACTTCAGGAAGACATCAAGCTTCAGCTTATCGTCACCACGCACTCACCGCTGGTACTGGCATCCGCCGAAGCATGGTTCGACCCGGAGCAGGACGCTTGGTTCGACCTCGATCTCGAAGGCGATCCTCCACGGGCGCACCTGCACCGGCGTTTATACACGCCCCGCGGCACTGCCGGTGCCTGGCTGACGAGCGAAGCATTCGATTTGGCGACGGACCGGGGCAGCGTGGAAGCGGAGCGGGCGATCCTGCGCGCGATGGAGCTTCTCCGGGAGTCCGAGCCACCGCTCGATGCGGTGATGCAGGTTCATGAAGAGCTGCGCGCGGTGCTGCCGGACGTCGATCGGTTCTGGGTGCGATGGAACGCATTCGTGGAGCGCCGTGGGGGGACTCCGTGATTCCCGTCACTCCGGCGCCGGAGCCCGCGGCTTTCGACAGCAAGGTAAGACAGCCCGGCCTGCGCGCCATTGCCGAACTCGCGGGGGAGCAGCCGGACCCGCCGCGCACTGCCGGGGCCAGCCTTATGCGCCGGTCGCGGCGTCGAGAGACGCCATTCCTGCCGCCAAGTTTCCGCCGTACTGGCGTAAGATGCTGGACGATCTGATGCGGAGCTATCATCGGATCTGCGCGTACTTGTGCCTTTACATCCCCCGGGACACGGGTGCGCCCAGCGTCGATCACGCAGTCGCCAAGTCGAAGCAATGGGATCAGATCTACGAATGGAGCAACTACCGGCTGGCGTGCTCGTTGATGAACGCCCGGAAGGGAGCCGCCGCCGACGTTCTGGATCCCTTTGAAATCGAGGAAGATTGGTTCGCACTGGAACTGGTCGGTTTCCAGGTGATCTCGGGCAACGACCTGCCCGATGATGTCGCCGGGGCGGTGGCGGACACTATCGAGCGCCTGCGACTCAGCGACCACACATGTTGCTCGGCTCGCGCCGAATACGCGGGAGATTACTGGAATGGAGATATATCGTTCGACTACCTGATGCGGCATGCGCCGTTCGTAGCAAGGGAGTTGCGACGTCAGCACCGGCTGTTGCCAGGAGAGAGCTGATGAAACATCTGGAGAATGTCCCTACCTCACAAACCGATCAACATTCGATGTTGCTGGAACGCACGCGGCGAGGCAGCCATCGACGAGCCGGCGCCTCTATGACAGGATGGCGAACAGGTCGGTAAAGCCGTACAAGATCTTATGGGATACGGAAACGCACTGCCGAGCCGTAGCGGAGCACCTTGGAGGACACAATGATACACACGACATTCGATGAATTCATAGCCGAACAGACGGCCAGGTCCGATGAGTCCAGAATTGATCGAGACAAAGAGATCGAGGAGTGGAGACAGCAATTGGATCGATTCTACAAGACGGTAGAAACCTTTCTGCGTTCCTACATAGAAGAAGGAAAGGTGCGACTCCACTATGGAAAGAAACAGTTGCACGAAGAATTCCTTGGCAACTATCAGGTCGAATCTCTTGTCGTAGAGATCGGTTCCAACAAGATTTACCTGGATCCTGTCGGGACGCTTTTGATCGGAGCCAAAGGACGAGTAGATATGAAGAGCAACTATGGAACCGTCAAATTCGTTCTTGTCCCCCAGGATTCTTCCGGTCCGAAGATCAATGTGCGGATATGGACGGAGAATGAAGAGCCACCGCCGGAGGAACATTTGGATCCGGTTGCACAGTGGGATTGGAAGATAGCGACCCCGCCTCCGAATATAAAATACATAGAACTCCAGGAGGAATCTCTCAAGAATGCAATAATGGAAGTTTTGAATGGCTAGGCGCAGGCGAGTCGGTTTCTCCAGACAACATCTCGAACTGGACGAGATCGGCCGACATCATGGAGACGTCGAAGCGTCGATAAGAAGTTACTTCGATTTCGGCAATGTTCGTTCGGCGGTGCGTTTTGCCGGTTATACATCGCAAGAAATTCGATGGGAAATGAATTCCCTCCTTGAAGAACAGGATCGTGCTGCATCCATGAGTCTGCTTGCGGCGCTGGAAGCGGCCTTTCGAGTAGATTTCTTGCAGCGTTGCTATAGGAGAAGGAAAGATCCTGTTTCGCGTGTATTCAGAGAATTGCACGCCCGGAAAGGCGTGCATGTATCTCTGGAGGATGACATTTTTCAGGTATGGCAGAAGAAATCATCAGTATCTTCAAATGTAATTTCGAATTTGAAAGGCGCCTTCAAGTACCGTCATTGGTTGGCGCATGGCAGATACTGGGTACCAAAATTCGGACGATACGATTATCATGGTATTTACACACTCGCAGAGGCGATATTCGATAGTTTCCCTTTCGAAGGAGTTTGATGCACGGATTCTGATGAAACCACTCGCCCTGCCCGCCGTATCGTTCAGCCTCCCGCTCCAGAGCCCGGCCTCCCGTCCACCAGTCCACCGAGGAAGTCGGCGAACGGGCCGATCTCCCGGCGCACGCTCGTATGGAACAAGACTGTTCCTCGCCCGTCTCCGGCGCTGGCCGGAGCGCCCGCGATTCCGCTACGCGGAATCGCCAAGCGATCGCGCCAGCGGTCGCCGCTCGCAGCTTCGAGAGCCGCCATGTATTCGTCGCGCCGCTCGACCGGGATGATGGCCCACGGCCAGCCGGCCGCCGCCAGCATCACGTTCATCAGGAACCGGCCGATGCGCCCGTTGCCGTCCGGACAGGGATGGACGTGGACGAACAGGAAGTGCCCGGGCGCGACACGAACGGAAGGCTCCGGCTCATCGCGCAGAAGGTCGAAGAACGCCGGCATCGCGTCACGGACCGCGGACGGACTCGGCGGCACGTGCATCGAACGCTGGATGTAGACGGGGGTGTTACGGTATCCGGCAAGGTCGGCCGGGCGCGCAAGACCCGTGGCCACGCTGGGGGCGAACATCTCCCGGTACCAGATCCGGTGGTCTTCTTCGGCGACCGTTCCGGGGTTCTCGCCTTCGGCCACCCGGCGGGCGCTGCCGCGCACGGCTTGGTACGCCTGCCAGTAGCCGCGGGCGGCGAGCGCGTCGCGATGCGCCCGATCTTCCTCGTTGCGGTCGGGGTTCCAGGCGCCGCCGCGCACCCGCTCGATCAGGGCCGGGCTGACGCGATACCCCTCGATGGAGAGCGAGTGCCAGGCATCCGTGACGTAGACCTCCTCGATCCCTTCGAGTTGGAGCGAATAGCACCCACCCGCCACTCCGTCGATGTCGGAGGATGGACGGAACCCGATCTGTCAAGTACTCTGGAATCGTTGAATATCCAATTATAAAAGAACAATATGCAACAATCTATTACACGCCCCGATCTACTGGCGGCAGTCACCGAAGGGCTCTCCGAAGCCCCGGTGGTCGCCCTGCTGGGCGCCCGGCAGGTGGGCAAGACGACCCTGGCCGGGCAGGTGGCGTCCGCATGGCCGGGGCCGTCCACGGCCTTCGATCTGGAAGTGGCCGCCACCCGGGCAGCACTGTCCGGGACCCCCGAGAGGCTGCTCCGCCGGAGCGAGGGCCTGGTGGTCATCGACGAAGTACAGCGGATGCCGGGTTTGTTCGAGGTGCTGCGCCCGATCTGTGACGACCGGAACCGGAACGCGGTCTTTCTGCTGCTGGGCAGCGCCTCCTGGGATCTGATCAGGGGGGTGTCCGAGACGCTGGCGGGGCGGATCCTCTTCGTGGACGTGGGCGGTTTCTCGCTCGCCGAGGTCGGGCCGGGGAGCCAGGACCGGCTCTGGATGCGCGGCGGCTTTCCGCGAGCGTATCTTGCGCGCTCGGCCGCGGCCTGGAGGCGATGGATGCAGTCGTTCACGCGCACCTTCCTGGAGCGGGACGTTCCGGGGCTGGGCTCGAAGGTCTCGCCCGAGGCGTTGGGCCGCTTCTGGAGGATGCTGGCGCATTACCACGGACAGACCTGGAATGCCTCGGAGCTGGGGCGATCGATGGACGTGAGCGTCACCGCGGTGAACCACTATCGGGACCTGCTGGCGGGCGCCTTCATGATCCGGGTGTTGCCGCCCTGGTTCGAGAACTTGGGCAAGCGCCTCGTCAAGTCACCCAAGGTCTACCTGCGCGACAGCGGCATCCTGCACTTCCTGCTGGGCCTGGAAGAGATGGAGGACCTGCCGGCGCATCCGCGCTACGGCGCAAGCTGGGAGGGGTTCGCGCTGGAGCAGACGCTGATTGCGCACGGGGAACGGGAGGCGTATTTCTACGCCACCCAACGCGGCGCCGAGCTGGACCTGATGCTGTTGCGGCGGGGAAGGCGATGGGGCTTCGAGTTCAAATGCACCGACGCCCCGCGCACCACGAAGTCCATGCACGTGGTCATCGAAGACCTGGGGCTTTCGCACTTGTGGGTCCTGTATCCGGGGGATCGGGAGTACCCGCTCACCGACACCGTCACCGCTCTGCCCCTGAAGAACATCCATGACATCGAGCTGCGGCCAGGGTCATGAACGCCGCGGCCGAACCCGCCTTCGACAACCGGGTTTGTATCCCCGGACACGAACACCGGGAATCCCCGAGATGAACACCGCCACCGAACATGCCTTCGAGCGCCGGGTGGAGGAAATCCTCCTGCGGCAGGGCGGCTGGCGGCGCGTCGCCAACGCCGAATGGGAGGCGGAACGCGCCCTGTTCCCGGCACGGATCTGCGCCTTCCTCGAAGCGACGCAGCCGAAGCTGTGGGCGCAGATGAGGGCGCTGCACGCTGACGGGCTCGAAAGCCTGCTGGCGGGCGCGCTGGCCAGGGAGCTCGATCTCAAGGGCACGCTGCACGTGCTGCGGCACGGCTTCAAGTTCTACGGCAAGACCTTCCGGATGGCCTGGTTCAAGCCCGCCCATGCGCTGAACGAAGAAGTGCTGGCGCTTTACGGAAAGAACGAGCTGACGATCACGCGACAGGCTCCCTGCCATCCGAAGAAACACGACACGGTGGACCTGCTGTTCGCGCTGAACGGACTGCCGGTGGCGACTTGCGAGTTGAAGAACCCCGGCACCGGCCAGAGCTGGCGTCACGCGGTGCGGCAGTACCGGAACGACCGCGACCCGCGCGCGCCGCTGTTCCGTTTCAAGGCCCGGGCGCTGGTGCACTTCGCCGCGGACCCGAACGAAGTGCACATGAGCACCCGCATCGGCGGGGCGGAGACGCGCTTCCTGCCCTTCAACCGCGGTAGCCATCCGGGCGAAGTGCGCTGCGGCGCCGGCAATCCGCGGCACCCTTCCGGATACCGCACGGGCTATTTCTGGGAAGAGGTGCTGGAACGCGACAGTTTCCTGGACGTCCTCGGCCATTTCATGTTCATCGAGACGAAAGACGAGAAGGTGGATGACGGCAAGGGGGGAGTACGGCGGATCACCCGGGAGACCCTGATCTTCCCCCGCTACCACCAGCTCGACGCGGTGCGGAAGCTCATCGCCGCAGCCCGCGAAGAGGGCTCCGGCCGGAACTACCTGATCCAGCACTCCGCGGGGAGCGGCAAGACCAACAGCATCTCCTGGCTGTCCCACCGGCTCGCGAGCCTCCACGACCGCGAGGACCGCAAGGTCTTCGATTGCGTCGTGGTCATCACCGATCGCCGCGTGCTGGACCGGCAGCTTCAGGATGCCATCTACCAGATCGAGCACACCCAGGGCGTGGTCAAGGCCATCGACCGGGACAGCAGGCAGCTCGCCGCCGCGCTGATCGACGGCACCCGGATCGTCGTCACCACAAGGCGATGGTGGTCACCCCTTCACGGCTGCACGCGGTGCGCTACAAGCTCTCCTTCGAGCGCTATGAAGCACGCGCTCGACCTGACCCGGATCTACCACTGGAGCGAGGTCGAGGCGTTCGCCCGGATCTTCTACAAACCTTCGGAACGCCAGGACGCAGTTCACGGAGGAAGATCGTCTCTTCTTCGATCAGATCAAGGAAAAAGCTTGCAACAGCGATGTCGTGGTACGGACGGCGCTCGCCAATCCGCTCGACAGGTTCGAGATGGGCGTTCGCAGCCTCATCGAGGACCTCATGATCGAACGCATGGGAGAGAACGATCGGATCGTGACGCGCTACATGTCGGACAAGGAATTTCAGGGTTCGGCGTTCCCCGTTCTCGCCCGGGAGATCTTCGAGACCGTGCGGGCGAGGCGGGGAGACGTGGGTCCAGGGGGCGCACCCGGCGATGCGGACGTGCGGGCGTAGCATCTACCGACCGATGCGATCGATCCGGCCGGGCGGCGGTAATGCCGCGCAAGATCACCAAGCGCCCGTTCTGCAACCTGTCGAGGCTCGATCCGCCGAAGCGGCCGGACGATCCGGGCGCTCCGGGTCTTCTCCACGGATCTGCCTGGCAAGCTTGACTCTGCCTCCATCATCAAGACCACGAGTGCACCATCGCCCTCGACTACGTGATGATGGTCAACGAGCCGGCGCAACTTCCGGGCCGAATGGACCAGACACGTCGCCTGGCGCGCACAGGGACGGCTGGCCGGCCTGATCGACACCCTTCCCTTCGGCCAGCCACCGGAAGCGGTGGCCTCGCGCCTGGAATCGGCGATCGAGGACGTGCGGCAGGCGATTGCCGATATGCGGGCCGGCCCCCGCGAGGCCGAGCATTACGAGCGTTGAACTGCGGCAGGTTTCATGGCGCCCTTCCCGGATCAAGTGCGCGCACTTTCACGGAACGGAGGTCGAGCGTTGAACCGCGGCAGGCATCATGGCGCCCTTCTCAGCCGCGGATCAGGGCGTGGATCGACCGGTTGAGGGACGTGCCGCCGGTCACCGCGTGTTCGAGCAGGGAGAAGTGGTTGACGCCCTCGACGATGACGCACTCGGCGTCGAGCCCGGCCGACGCGCACACCGCGGCGTAGGCCCGGGTCTGATCGATCCACCCCCGCGGCTCGTCGCCGCCGGCCGCGAGCAGCACCCGCGCACCGCCGCGGGGCGGGCGGGCGAGACAGTCGTGGCGCGCGGCGACCTCCGGCGCGATCCGCGCTTCCTCGTTGACGCTCACCCGCAGGATCACCTCCGGCTCGTAGATCCCGGTCAGCCCGACCAGGCCACGGATCGGGCCAGCCGGCAGATCGTGCCTCGTCCAGTCGTCGATCAGCATGGAGGCGGCGAGATGGGCGCCGGCCGAGTGGCCGACCAGGAAGAGGCGCGAGGGGTCCGCGCCCCATTCGCGCGCGTTGCCGTGGCAGTACAGCACCGCGCGCTCGATCTCCTCGACCATCACGTCGAGGGTCACGCTCGGGCAGAGATCGTAGTTGACGTTGGCCAGCACCGCACCGGCTTCGGTGAAGGTGGGCACGACGAAGCTGTGGTCGGACTTGTCGAGTCCGCGCCAGTAACCGCCGTGCAGGAAGACGACGAGCGCGCCGTTCGGGGCGCCGTAGGGAAGGTGGAGATCGAGCGTTTCTTTCTCCCCCTTGCCGTAGCGCAGGTCGTAACGGCCGCGGATCTCGTTGCGCGTCTCCGCGGCCTTGCGCGCGTATTCGTCCAGGAGGGCTTGCGGATCGGGCACGGTGGTACGGGGATTGAAGTGCCGCTCGACGACGTCGTCGGGCTGGTTTCTCCAGTCGAAGGTCATGGGCGTGCTCCTCGGAATGCCGTAGCGGGGCAGGATAAGCGCCGGGGTCCGGGATGAGCGTACAACGAAAAACGCCAGGGGTGAGCGGGACCACGGGCCTGGTCCCCCGGGGGCGGCGCGTCCTGCGGGCGCCTCGCGCAGATGGGCATCGCGCCCCCGGTGGGAAGCGTGGACGACTCCTGCGACAACGCCTCCCGGTCAAGCCGGGGGCAGGCTCTGGCCGAATCCATCATCGGGCTGTACAAAAGCGAAGTCATCCGTCATTCCCGCGCAAGCTCGTCCTCGCGAAAGCGGGGGCGGGAACCGGCGCGGGCCGTGGCGTCACTGCGAAGCGGTGGAACTCGCCACCCTCGAATGGGGGCACTGGTACAATCACCGGCGCCTGTTCGAACCCCTCGGGCAGGTGCCTCCGGCTGCGTTCGAGGCACACTGTTACTACCAACGGCAAGAGTCGGCGATGACAGCCTGACCCAAGCAAATCACCCTCCGGGAAACCCGGGGCGGTTCATCGAGAACCGGATCTGCATCCACGGATACAGGCACCGTGGATCCCCTCATGTTCATCGAGACGAAGGACGAGAAGGTAGACCACGGCAAGGGGCGCGCGAAGGCGATGGTGGTCACCCCTTCGCGGGCTGCATGCGGTGCGCCACACGCTCTCATTCGAGCGCTACCTGGCCGAGAACGGCTATACCGACGTTCGTCCGCTGGTTGCGTTCAGTGGCATGGTGCGCGACCCCGACACCGGCATCGAACGCCATGAGCGGTGAGCGCTGGCACAAGGTCGTCGACAACGCGGCCGCGATCACCGAAGACATGCCTGTATCGGTCGAGGTCGGGGAGGTCCCGATCGGCGTGTTCCGGATCGGCGGCGAGCTGCATGCGATCGAGGACGTCTGCCCGCACGCTTTCGCGCGGCTGTCCGAGGGCTATGTCGAGGGTGAGGAGGTGGAGTGCCCGCTGCACGCGGCGTTGTTCCACGTGCCCACCGGCGAATGCCGCCGCGGGCCGGCGGACCGAGGCATCGAGACCTACGAGGTCAAGGTCGAGGACGGCTCCGTGTACGTGCTGGTCTGAGCCGATGCCCGCGAACGGACCTCCATGGCGATACGAGTGCGCTCGTGGCCGGACGCAGGCTTCCCGATCCGGCGGAGCCGGTTCACCCGATCGCCGCGGAATTCGGCAGGATACCCGTGGTCCGGTGGCGTCCGAGGCGGAGCGTGCATAGACTCCCGGACCCGCCCGGAAGCCGCGGAAGGCGAACGAGAGCACAGCCGATGGAGGCGGACGTGGTGGAAACGGCATCGACGACCGGCCGCCGCTACCTGAACGATGCCGCGTGGCGGTATTTCTGGCATCCCGTGTGCACGCTCTCCGAGCTTCGCACCGCCGCGGCCGATGGCGGCCGTGCCTTCCCCGTGACCCTGCTCGGCGAAGCCCTCGTCATCGCCGAGATCGGCGGTGAGGTCGCCGCCTTTCGCGACCGGTGCATCCATCGATCGACGAAGCTGTCGGTGGGGCGCGTCGAGGACGGGGGGTTGCGTTGCGCTTATCACGGCTGGCTGTACGGGGCCGACGGAGCGGTCCGCGAAATCCCCGCGATGCCCGACCATCCCATCCCCGGGGATTGCCGGGTCCGGCGATACGAAGCCGCGGTGGCCTACGATCTGGTCTGGGTGCGGCTCGATTCGTCCGCCGGCGCCGCGACGGTGGTGCCGCCGTGTCCCGCGTGGGGCGACGAAGCGTTCCGATGCGTGCCCGGCGAGCCCTATACCTGGCCGACCTCGGCGGGGCGGCGGCTCGAAAACTTCGTCGACCTGTCACATTTCCCGTTCGTGCACGACGGCTCCCTCGGTGACCGGCGCCAGACGGTCGTACCCGTCGCGAAGGTCGATCGCCTGAACGGAGAGCTGCGGTTCCAGTTCCGGCCGTCGCCCGACATGCAGCTTCCCGGCGTCGCGTTGATGGCGCCGACGGACTACCGGATCTTCATGCCCTTCGCGGTGAACCTCGAATTCTTCTTTCCCGGCGGAGAACGCAGCCAGTTGTGGATGGCCGCCTCGCCCGTCGAGTCGGGGGTGTGCCGCAGCTTCTGGTTCACCTGCCGCACCGAAGACCGTAACGGCGACGATCGGCCGCACCTCGACTTCCAGGATCTCATACTGAGCGAGGACCTGCCGGTGATAGAGGCCCAGGACCCGCCGGAGATCCCGGCGCCCGCAGAGGAATTCTCCGTCCTCACCGACAAGGTGTCGGTCGCGTACCGCCGCTGGCTCAAGGAGCTGTCGGACGCCACGGACGAAAGCCCGAAGGCATTCGCCCGCCGCCTGGCGTCGGTGCGGATCGAATCGGGCCGGGTTTACGAAGACGCCGCGCCCTCGGGGCCGCGGTAGCGGTCGGGATGTCCGAGAGGTATTAGTCTCTTACCCGTGAAGTCTTCGACAAAACGACGAAGATTTTTCCGCCAACCGGCGCTTGGTTCCAGCTATGCCGGGTTGGGTCATAGGCGCATTTCGCGGTGGCGAAGCACACTGCGCCGCGACACCCGCCGACTCCAGGAAACTACCGCCTCATTTCGACCTGGGCGAAGAGTGTTCGGCGGTCGGGACGCGGTGACGGGTATCCGGGGCCGCACCATCATCGGGTGGTGCGGCCCTTTTGTTTGCGGGGATGGAGCGTGCAGGCGATGCCGCCGTTGCTCGTCCCACAGGCTTCTTCATGCGCAGCCGACGCGTGGCGGCGCATAACGGCGCTGGCGCCTGCCCGGGCAGCACCGCCGCCCGGACCGCGGAGGCCCGCCTGGATGCCGGTGCGCACGGACGCCGGCGGGCGTCAGGCAGCCGCTTCGTCTTCGCGCAGCACGGCGTTCAGCAGGGCGGCGGTCACCCCCGACACCACGATGCCGGACACGAACAGCGGCACCGACCACGACGGCAGCACCTCGAGCGGGAGCGGACCGAACCCCGCCGCCCGCGCGAGCTGCTCGACCTGCCACAGCCCCATGCCGAGGCCGAGCGAGATCGCGGCGATCAACATGTTGCGGGTGGTGAGCCCGGAGCGGGCGACGAGCTTGAGCCCGGCCGAGACGATGAGGCCGAACATGACGATGGCCGCGCCGCCGAGCACCGGCTGCGGCATCGCCCCGATCACCGCGGCGAGCTTGGGGACGAGGCCGCAGAGGATCAGGAACACCGCGCCGGCGGTGACCACGTGGCGGCTCATCATCCGGGTGAAGGAGACGAGGCCGACGTTCTGGCTGTAGGACGTGTTCGGGAGGCCGCCGAACAGGGCGACCACCGCCGAGCCGAGTCCGTCCGCCATGATGCCGCCCTTCAGCTCCCGGTCGGTCGGCTCCCGATCCGCGCCGCCCGCGGTAATCCCCGAGATGTCGCCGACCGTCTCGATGGTCGTGATGAAGGCCATGATGATCATCAACCCCATCAGGCCGAGGGCGGCGGAGGTCGTGAACTCCAGGCCGAACCACCGATCGGGCAGGCCGATCCACGCGGCGTCCGATATCTTGGCCGCGGCGTCGGCATCGACCATGCCGAACGGGATGGCCGCCAGGTAGCCGACCACGAGCCCGATGAATACGGAGGACGTGGACCAGGCCCCGCGCCCGTAGCGGCGGACCAGCAGGATGGCGACGATGACGAACAGGGCCATGGCCCAGTTGGAGGCGTGGCCGAAGCCCGCCGCTTCGCAGAACGGGGCCGGATAGGCGCCGCAGCCCGCCGAGTACTTGATCCCGACCGGCAGCAGGGTGAAGCCGATGGTCATCACCACCACCCCGGACACCAGGGCAGGGATCAGCTTCCGGATCTGCGGGATGAACTGGCCGAGGATCATCTGGAACAGCCCGCCGACCAGGGAAGCGCCGAAGACGGCGGCGAGGGTCGCGCCGCCCTTGATGGCGGCGGTGAGGATGCCGACGTAGGCGAAGCTCGTGCCCTGCACGATGGGCAGGCGGGCGCCGACCGGGCCGATGCCGATGGTCTGGATCAGCGTCGCGATGCCCGCCGCGAGCAGCGCAATCTGCACGAGCACGGTGATGTACTCCGGCCCCGCGGCAAGCGCGATCAGGAGGGGGACGGTGATGTTCCCCGCGAACATCGCGAGGACGTGCTGGATGCCGAGTGGAACGGCCTCCACCATCGGCGGCCGGTAATCGGGATCGCGTAGCTGTTGCAGGTCGGCCATTTCGTTCCCCCTTTGCCTGTCCGGTGTCCGCATGGCGTTGCGCCCGATACGGGCGCAACGCCGGCAATCGTAACACCGGAGGACGGCGCCGGGACCACGGCAACGCCCGGTTCGGAGGGGTCGGATTCGGGCAATGGATCCAACGGCAGGGGCGGCCGAGGGGATGCGCAAGGCGCAGGCACTCCAACCCGGCGACGCCCTCCAGGCGAAACCCGGACCCCCGGCACGGAGGGCGCTCCACCCCGGGGCCGCGAAGAAGGACCTCGGGAAGGATGCCGGGACCGGCAGGACGGACTCGCGACCGGCACGACCGGCGCCGGTGCTGCGCGACCCGGTCTACGTCTCCACCCGGTTCCGGATGTGCTCGTACAGGGTTTGAAAGTCGTGCTGGACCACCGGACCGAAGATCGGATCGATCTGCGCTTCGAACGCGCTTTCGATCGCTGACCAGTCCGTGTCGTCGAGCAGCTCCAGGGCCTCGATGAAGACCGTTTCTTCCTCCAGGCGCGCGTGGTAGCGGAGGAAATCCGTGTAATCGCGACCGGTGGCGACCAGCGCTTCGCGCTCGACCAGAGCCCCATCGACCACGCCGACCAGCATGTCCCGGAACGTGCTGCCCTTCTCCGCAAGCGCAGTGTGCTCGCGCAGCAGTTTCCCGATGGTCGCTTCGGTGTCCGGCGCAATCCCGCGCTTGCGCATCCGCTCGAACATCAGGTCTTCCTTCGGGTGATGCGTGTGGTCGGGGTAGCGGGTCATGTAGACCATGATGTCGCGCATCAGCTCGAAGTCGCCGCCACCGGCATCGTCGACCACGTCGATCTCGCGCGCCAGCAGGCCGAGCAGATCACCGACGTTGCGGTGGTCCTCACGCAGATCGCCGATTACCCTGGACATGGTCGCCTCCTCTGCTGCGTCGCCGGTATGCCGTGCGCGCCCGAAGGGCGTTGCAAGCGTGCCGGCGGGCAATGTGCTCTCACGGCCCGCCGGCGCCCCTGCAATCCGGACGCCGCGAACGACCTGCGCGGGGACGAGGTGAACCTCGGTCCGGCCGCGGCGGTCTCATGCGGCCCCGTGGCCCGGACCGCGCGCATCACCCGCCGGAGATCCGGACTTCGGCTCAGAGCGCTGCGACCCGCGACCATTGTTCGTCGAGCTTCTTTCTCGACACGCTGAAGGCGGTGCCGAGTTCCTGGGCGAAGACGGACACCCGGTACTCCTCCAGCATCCACCGATGGCGGGCAAGCTCGGCATCACGCCGGCCCCTGGCCCGGGTGTCGCGCGCCTTCGATTCGAAGCGCTGCTGCAGCGGCAGGATCTCGGCGAGTCGGCGCCTGTCGTTCGCTCCGCCGCGGCGAAGCTTCTCCAGCCGTACCCGCAACGCTTCAAGATATCGCGGGAGCGACCCGAACGCTCCATCCGGCGTCGCGGCGAGGAAGCCATGGTACACGAGTCCGTCCAACTGGCGTCGCGCGTCGGTCAGCGATTCAGGTGGCGCGTGCAACTCGGGGGTGTCGATGAGCTGCCGGACCTCGCGGGCGGACCGCAGGATCGCGAGCCCGGCCTCGACCGCCGCCGCGAGTCCGCCGGCGAACCCGCTCCGGCCCGCGGACAGCGTCGCCTCGAACCGGCTCCGCTCGCGGATCGCGCCGGCAGGGGCGACGAAGATACGAGCCACGGTGCGTTCGACGAGGTCGCGGCGCGCCTCGGCGCATGTGCCGGGCGCGGGACGTCCCGCATGTTCGGGAGGAGCGTCCACCCAATCGGGAGGAGACGCCACCATCGCGTAGAGCAGGCACAGCTCGTCGATACCGGGAAGCGCGCGCAGACACTCACGGGCTTCACGCCGCATCGCGAGGGAGAACAGCCGCACGAGCCCGTCCCGGTGGCTGTGCTCGGCCGCGCCGCGAGCCTGGAAATGCTCGACCACCACTCCCGTGCCAACGTCGCGAAGCGCCGGGAAGACCGTGTCGAACCCGCCGCCGCTCCGGTCCTCGGCTTCCACGGGGACGGCGCCGAAGGTCCACGCGGCGTGGGCACGCTCGCCGGAGGTGGGAGGCGTCCCGCCCGCCCGTCCGGAGCGCACGGAGCGCTCGGCCGATCGCCGCTCCAGCGCTTCGAGGCGACGGCTTCGACCGATCACCGTGCCGTCCCGCATCACGATCTCGAAGCGCATGTGCAGATGCGCCGGCAGCACGCGCAGCAGCCGCTCCGGCGACCAGGCATCGGGAGGGACGTTCACGCCCCGAGTGCGATCGAGGAAGCGGGCGAGCGCTCCGCGTAGCGAACCGTCCCCGAAGCGCCTCCCGGCAGCACCTGCCCCGGCAGAGCTCGTTCCGGCGGCGCCCGTTCCGGCGACACCCGTCCCGGCGGCTCCCGTTCCAGCGACACCCGTCCCGGCGGCACCTGTTCCGGCGGCACTTGTTCCGGCAGCGCCCGTTCCGGCAGAGACCGCACCGGCAACGCTCGTTCCGACGGAGTCCGTCCCGGCAGCACCCGCCCCGGCAACGATCGTCCCGGCAGCGCCTGTCCCACTGACGCCCATCCTGGCGACGAACTCCCGCGCCACCTCGCCGAGCGGCATCACCGAGCGGCGCAGGCTCTTCGGCAGGGCGCGCAGCAGCGCCAGCGTCTTCTCCTCCAGCATCCCCGGGACGAGCCACTCGAACCGGCCAGGGTCGAGATCCGCCAGCGCGTCGCGCGGAATCGTGACCGTCAGCCCGTCGTCGTCCTCGCCGGGCGCGAAGCGGTAGGCGAGATCGAACGCCTGATCGCCGGCCCGCAGCACGTCGGGGAACGCCGCCTCGCTCGGGAGCGATGCGCCGGGGGCGACGACGTCCTCGGGGCGGAGCTCCAGCCCCCGCGCTCCGTCCTCGCCGAGCCCGGACCACCATTCCTCGAAGCTCCGCCCATCGACGACATGGCGCGGAACCCGCGCGTCGTAGAAGGCGAAGACCGCATCGTCGCCCACCATCGCGCCGGGGCTGCGGAGCTTGTGCTCGACGGCGCGCAGACGCGCCAGCACCCGGGCGTTTCGTTCGGCGAAGGCGTGGCCGCACGCATACCCGTTCTCGACGAGCCCGGAGCGCAGGAAGACCTCGCGGGCGTCCTCGCGGCTCACCGGCGCGTATCGCACCTGGCGCCGGGCGATGAGGGTCAGCCCGTACAGCGCCACCTGCTCGAACACCATCGGCTCGGCGCGGCGGGCGTCCCAGTGCGCATCGAAGTGGGAGCGGCGCACGAGATCGCCGGCCGCCTTCTCCACCCATTCCGCGCGGATCCGGCCGGCCATGAACGCATAGGGCCGGCCGGTCTCCACCACCTCGGCCGCGACGATCCACGGCGCCACCGCCGGATGCAGGGCCGAGCCCGGGGCGAGCCGGAACGTGGTCCCGCGAAGCCCCGCGTACTCCCCTTCGGGCGTGCGTGCTCCGACGCAGCGCAGCAGCCCCGCGAGCAGGGCGCGGTGGATCCGTCCGGGCGAGGCCGTCCCGAGCCCGCGCGGGCGGATCCCGAGCTCGCGGCAGATCTCGCGGATCTGGCCGTGCACGTCGGCCCAGTCCCGCATCCGGGCCGGTGAGAGGGAATGCCGGCGGCAGAACCCCCGCGCAGACCCGCCCGGCTCGTCCACCGCAGATCGGAAGCGGCGCCAGAGATCGACGATCCCGAGGAAGTCGGAGCGCGGGTCCCCGAACCCGGCGCGTGCGGATGCCGGGGGCGCCGTTCGTGCGGTGCGAACGATGGGAGTGAAAGGCGAGGGTCCCGCCCGCGCGGCCCCGACAACGAGAGCAGACGGCGCCGGCACGCCTTCGCCGGTGGCAGGGGCGGACGACATCGGTGCGCGTCCACCGGGGACGGGAGCGGGCGGCGCCGGTACGCCTTTACCGATAATCGGGGCGGTCGAGGACGACACGCCTTCGCCGGTGACAGAGGCGGACGGCGCCGGCGAACGTCTGCCGGAACGGCTTTCCCGGCGCCGTCCGGAACGGCTTTCGGGGCGCCACTCACGGGGGTCCGGCACGCTCAGGAAGCTCGCGATGACCAGCACCTCGGCGACGCATCCGAGTGCGTCGGCCTCCAGCAGCATCCGCCCGATCCTCGGATCCAGCGGGAAGCGCGCGAGGCGGCGGCCGAGCTTCGTGAGGCCGCCGCCGTCCACCGCCCCCAGCTCGCGCAGCAGCCGCAGGCCGTCGTTGACGTGACGCCGATCCGGGGGGTCGATGAACGGGAAGCGGTCCACGTCGTGCAGCCCCAGCGACAGCATCCGCAGCAACACTGCGGCAAGGTCCGAGCGACGGATCTCGGGCTCGGCATGGGTGGGACGCGCCGCGAAGTCGGCCTCGTCGTAGAGCCGGATGCACACCCCGGGGCCGATCCGCCCGCAACGCCCGGCCCGCTGCTCCGCCGAGGCCCGTGCGATCGGCTCCACCGGCAGCCGCTGCACCCCGGTGCGGTGGGCATACCTGCTCACCCTGGCCGCGCCCGCGTCGATGACGAAACGCACCCCCGGCACCGTCAGCGAGGTCTCCGCCACGTTCGTCGCCAGCACCACCCGGCGCCGGCCGCAAGGCGCGAACAGCGCCTGCTGGCGCTCCACGGACATCCGGGCGTGGAGCGGGAACAGCTCGGTGTCCGCGAGCCCCATGCCTCCGAGCCGGGCCTCGGTCTCCCGGATCTCGCGCTCCCCGGAGAGGAACACCAGCACGTCCCCCGGCTCGTCGCGGATCTCCGCGAGCGCCCCCGCCACCTTGTCCGGGACGTCCTCTCCCTCGGTCCCGGGCCGGTACCGGATCTCGACAGGAAAGGTCCGGCCCTCCACCTCGATGACCGGGGCGCCGTCGAAGAACGTGCGCAGCTTCTCGACCTCCAGGGTGGCCGAGGCCACCACGACCCGCAGTTCCGGGCGCCGCCGCAGGAGCGTGCGGAGGTAGCCGAGGACGAAGTCGACGTTGAGGGTGCGCTCGTGCGCCTCGTCGATGATCAGGGTGTCGTAGGCGCGCAGGTCGCGGTCGCGCTGGACCTCCGCGAGCAGGATGCCGTCGGTCATCAGCTTGACGAGGGTGTCCGGCGCGACCTGCCGGCCGAAGCGCACTTGGTAGCCCACGAGCCGCCCGAGATCCGTGCCGAGCTCCGCCGCGACCCGCGCCGCCACGCTCCGCGCCGCGATCCTTCTGGGCTGCGTATGCCCGATCATCGCGCCGATCCCGCGGCCCGCTCCAAGGCAGATCTTCGGAAGCTGGGTGCTCTTCCCCGAGCCGGTCGCGCCGACCACCAGGGTGACCGGATGGTCGGCGACGGCGCGCGCGATCGCCTCCGCCTTCGCGGCGATCGGCAGGTCCGGGGCGACACCGGCCTCCGGCGCCGACGCGGCCCGCGCGGCGCGGCGTGCGGCCGAGGCGTCGATCGCCGCGTCCAGCTTCGACCACTGCCGGGCGTCCGCACCCCGGCGGCGCAACGCTTCGAGGCGGCGGCGCAGGCGCGCGACATCGGCGGACATGCAGGCGTCGAGGCGTGCGTTGTCGCCTGCGGGGCCGCCTGGAATTTCCGAATCCATTCTGATCCGTCAGGAGGTCAGGTGAAAATCGACGCGGTAGAAACGTACTTCCGCGTTCTCGATCCTGCCCCTCGCCCTCGAACAAGCGGTTCGGGTGTACGACGAATTCAAGCACCAAAGGGAGGCCGTGCCCACTTGCGCCGGCCGGCCCTGCCGGCGCCATGGAAGCGACCGGTTTCGGCCGCCAATTCCTTGCGGAGTTTATTCCACGCGAGGAGCGTCGAAGGAATAGTCGAAAATACAGGATGCGCCGAGCACCTCGCGGAACCGGATCGTCGCGCTCGCGCCCAACGCGTCCGTCAAGCGCACCGGTGCGTTCCCGGCTTCTTCATGGAGCGCTCCTTCCTTGCATCAGCGGCCGAGATGGTTTGCAGACGGGCGTGCATGGCGGGAATTGCCGGCCGAATACCCGGATGATGGCTTTGCCTTCCAGCGCCCCCTACAATCCCGGCATGGGCGACGAGAAGACACCGACGGCCATGTGGCCCGAGCCGAGGTAGAGCCCGGAGGCCGACGAACCCCCGGCGGCGATCGAGGAGGAATGGACAGTGGCTGGTTTCGAACAGGCCTTCGGCGACGTGGAAAAGGCCTCGGATTCGGCGCTCAAGTCGGCTGCCGGCCTCACCAGGCTGGTCAAGCTGATGAAGAAGGCGGCCAGTGATGGAAACATCGCCCGCCTGAAACGCACCCGAGGTGAACTCGACGCCGCTCTGGGCGAGCTTCGGCAGGCGGTGGCCAATGCGGGATCGTCGTGGCCCTTCGAGGAGGACGACGAGGAACAGTACATCAAGGACCACTACGCCACCGAGTTTCGTGCCACCGCCGAAGGGATGGGCCTGGACATTCACGAGCGGGACGGCAAGCTGATTTCCTCCCCGTCGATCGTGCGGATCCTGCCCGGCGAGCGGGCGGTCAGGATAGACGGGAAGAAGGTGCAGGCCATGCGCCCCTCCCATCTGGCCCGCCTGCTGCTGGAAAACCAGGGAAAACGCAGCCGCTATTCATCGGATCGTTTCCTGGAGTCGCTCCATGCCGCCTACTTCGAAATCATGCGTGACGAGTCTTCCCGCCGCCTGATGCCGGGCGACGGACCCGTCGTGCCCCTGGCCAGGATCTACAGGCTCTTCACGGTCCGGCCCGGCGCCGGCCGCGAGTACGATCGAACCGATTTCGCCAGGGACCTGTACGTTCTGGATTCCGGCGGCCCCAGGCGCACGAAGAAAGGCGCCGCCGTCTCCTTCCCGTCCTCCACGGGCACCAGGCAATCCGGGTCCGGCCTGTTCACGTTCGTCGCCCCGGACGGCCAGGAGATCAGGTACTACGGCATCAAGTTCACGGAGGGCGGTTGATGTCCAACACCATATCCGCCGCCGACTTCGCCATGGACGCACTCGCGGGGGTCGGGGCGACGGAGCGGTCGACGTCGAACACCATCCCCGTCGACGACTGGCTGCGCCGCATCGACGGCGAATACCTGTCCACCTTCATCAGGGACGGCGGCGCCTCCATCAAGTTCGCCGTCACCTCCGACGACTCGATACGAAAATTGCACGATGCGGTGGAACGCCTCTGCCGGGCGCGGGATTGCGTGTTCGTCGCACTGGACGCGGCGAAGCTGCGGGCCCATATGCCGCAGGACCTCTTCTTCGGGCTGGCCCGTCAAGTGGAGTGGCGCCGACTGGCGCGCCGCCTGATCCTCCGGCTGGCCGCCGAACGCGGTTACAGGATCGACGGTATCGATCCTCGCGACGACGGCAACGTGTTCGAAGCCGTCGGCGCCCTCAACAATGGTCTTGAATCCATCTTCGTCCTCAACGAGATCAGGACGCCGGTGCAAGAGAAGGTCTCCAGGAATCGGAAGATGGTCCGTGACTTCCGGGCCGCCATGACCCATCTATGCCTGAACGAAAACGTGCGCGGCGAGGGCGGGTACGCCGCCCGGCCCGTGCTGGACTGGCTGACCGGCGAGAACACCCGGGTGGGCAACGTCCGGCCCTTCGGCATCTACACCGGCATCAACCGGACCACGGCCCGATACATGATCGAATCGGGCCTCCACTGGATCCGTCAAGCGGGGTGTTCGGGGACGGTGGTGCTGCTGGACAACCGCCGCGTCACCGTGGCCCGAAATCCGAAGGACGGCCTGCGGTACTACACGCGGGCCATGGCCATGGATCATTACGAGCTGCTGCGCGAGTTCATCGACGGGGTCGATCGCCTCGCCGGGACCTTGATGATCGTGGCGACCGGTGAAGGTTTCCTCGACGACGGCCCCGGATCCGGATCCCGGGGGTTCGGCATCTATGAAGCCCTGAAGACCAGGGTCATGGACGACGTGCGGGACAGGAACCTGGTCAATCCGGTGGCTTCCCTGGTCCGGCTCTCGTAAGGAGATCCTGCGGCATGGCGACTCGCAACGGTGGGAACCTGGACAGCCGGCGAGCCATCGAGGCGTTGCGCAACGGCGTTCCCAACCGCAAGGCGGTTGAAATCCTCGGTTGCAACCAGCCAGGGGTGGAAGCCGCGTTCGACGCCCTGTTGGCCGGAGTCGCGGATACCGGCGCCCAACCCGGCAATTCCACGGGGATGCTCGTCTCCGGAGGCTTCGGTTCAGGCAAGTCGCACCTGCTGGCGCATCTGGAGAGCCGGGCGCTCTCGCAAAATTTCGTGTGCAGCACGGTCGCGGTCAGCAAGGAGACCCCCCTCTACGATCTGGGCAAGGTGTTCAACTCCGCGATCGAGAACGCAAGGATGCCGGATCGCCGGGGACGGTTGATCGAAGAATTGGGGTCGGCCATGGACTGGAAGTCCGGCGGGTCGACCGGTTTCCTGCGGTGGGCCGACAATGCCGCTTCGAGCGGACAGCTCAGTCCGATGTTCCCCGCGAGCCTGCTCGTGTACGCAAGGGTGGGAGATCCCGAACTCACCGGCAAGATCGAATCGTTCTGGTCGGGTGACAGGATAAGGGTCGCCGAGGTCAAGGACGGCTTGAGGCGGATCGGGCAGAGCAAGAACTATCCCTTCCGCGCGCCCAGGGCCGCCGAGTTGCCGCCGCAACGGCTGCGTTTCGCCGTCGAGTTGATCAGGAGCGCCGGTTACAGGGGTTGGGTGGTGCTGCTGGACGAGCTCGAACTGGTCGGCTCCTACTCGCTCTTGCAGCGAGGCAGATCGTATGCCGAGCTGGCGCGCTGGCTGGGAAGAGCCGTCAACCAGGCCTGCCCCGGGCTGGTCGCCGCGGGCACCGTCACCGACGATTTCGCGTCCGCCATCATCAGCCCGGACGGCAAGAAGGATCGCGATTACGTGTCGCCGAAGTTGGCGGGGGGCCGATATGCGAACGTCGTCGCCCATGCCGAAACCGGCATGCGCCTGCTGGAGCGGGAGTGCATCCCGCTGAATGCGCCCACTGAAGACGACGTGAACGCCACCATCGAAACGTTGCGTCGGATGTACGGCGAGACCTAT
The DNA here is from genome assembly GCA_958295465.1 of uncultured Gammaproteobacteria bacterium. GTDB lineage: Bacteria > Pseudomonadota > Gammaproteobacteria > HK1 > HK1 > HK1. The sequence goes on along the minus strand of OY282353.1, from coordinate 1,453,895 downwards.
GGCTGGGAAGCCCCGAGGCTGGAAGCAAGGGCCGGCGGCGGGGGGATCCAGGCCCGGATGCGCTACAAGGTCCGGGCGTCCATCAACACATGGGACTTGTTGCGTTTCTACCCGGAATCCCGGCCGGACATCGTGGGTGGAGAGTATCGCCCCGCCTATGAAGAGGACGCCGACCTGGAACGTGAATCCAGGGACGATGCCGAGGGCTTTCGATAGATCCGGCAGATCGGTTCGCCTCGAGTCCCTGACCCGGCATGACCGGAGCCCGGCGCCTGTCGTGGATCTGGAAGGGTGCATCCCGGGATCGGCGCGTCCTGGCGGACGCGGGGCCTCCCGCCCGCAAGCGCGGACCGGAGGTCCGCCACCGGAGGCTCGCCACATGGCAAGGCGAACGGGACGCCCGTGTCCTCCCGGGACACGCCGCCCCCGGGGGTCCGGCTCCGCCGGGTCGGGCCTTCTCTGATCGGATGCCTCCGGATCGTCGATGCGCGCCGGCGAGATGACCGGGAACGCCACCTCCGGCGGAGCGGCGTGGTTGCGCTTCCTCGAAGAGGAGGATGGCACGGGTGTCCGGGCCGCCCTCTTCCGGACGTCGGGCGGCGGCGAGCCGTTGGGATTCTGCTTCACCCGCGTCGGCCGGCACGACCGGTCCCTCGGGCAACCGGGAACGGTCCTGCAACGCGCCGTCCTCTCTCTTGCCGGATCCCTGCTCCGATCCGTCTTCCCGCAGCCGGCCCTGATCCTGGGCCTGGCCGGCGAAATCCCGAACGGAGCGTGCATCGGCGACGTTCCGATCGGACGGCCCTGCCGCCGCATCGAACCCACCGGCGCCCACGCCGGTCCCGTCCGGGGCGGTTGGCTCGGCGGGGGTCTCCATATCCGTTGCTGGACGACGGAAGCGCCTGGCGGGGAGTCCCGCGCGCGCCGGCTGCTGGACGAGATCCTGGGGCGGGACGATCCCCTGGAGCCGTTGGAGCGGGCCGCCGATGCCCTGGCCGAGGCGTTCTCGGACGATCGGGTCCGGGCACTGACGGCGGTGATCGGGCTGGCGACGGTCGTCACCCTCTCCCCGCGACCGTCCCCCACCGGGGATCGGGCCGCCCCGTCACCCACCCACGCGACCCCCTCGACCCGTTCCCCGTCGCACGACCTCGCATTGGCGCAACGGCTGTGGGCGGTGCTGGCCGCGCCGCCCGCGGACCGCGGCCCGAACGCCCGGCAGCTCCAGTGGGGCGGGGAGTTGATGCCCTTCCAGAAGGAGGGCGTGCGGGCGCTGGTGGAAAGGGATCGGTTGCTGCTCGCCGACGACATGGGCCTGGGCAAGACCGTGCAGGCCATCGCCGCCCTGCGGATCCTCCGTGTCCGGGGGGCGATCGGGCCGGCTCTGGTGGCGGCTCCGGCGAGCCTGCTGGATCAATGGCGCCGGGAGATCGAACGGTGGGCCCCGGAGCTTTCCGCCATCGTCGTTCGCGGCCCGCTCTCCGACCGCGCCTGGCAGTGGGAGGCGCGCAAGGACGTCACCCTGGTCAGCTACGACACCCTGCGCTCCGATTTCGGCGGCGATGCGCAAGCGCCGGTACGAAGAAAAAAGTGGGACGTGGTCATCGCCGACGAGGCGCAACGCATCAAGAACCGCAACGACACCAGCGACGCGCTGAAAGGGCTGCGGCGAGCCCGCTCGTGGGCCCTGACCGGGACGCCCCTCGAGAACCACGAAGAGGAGCTGGCCTCGATACTGGAGTTCGTCGACCACGATGCCTCCGGCGTGCCGAAACGGTACCGGACGGGCGCGGGGTTGTTCACGCGGCACCGCGAGTTGCAGCTCCGGCGCAGGAAGGACGACGTCCTGGACGATCTGCCGCCGAAGCGGACGACCAGGGTGTCCATCCCCCTGAGCTCCGGGCAGCGGCGCAGCTACGACAAGGCCGAGCGGGAGGGGATCGTCTACCTGAAATCCCTCGGGGCCGAAATCGGCGTCACCCACGTGCTCGATCTCGTCAACCGCCTGAAGCAGATCTGCAACGCCGACCCTCGAAGCGGCGAATCCGTCAAGCTGGAGGACGTCAGGGATCGGCTTGCGCAGCTAGCGGCCCAGGGGCACCGGGCGCTGGTGTTTTCCCAGTACACGAACGACGTTTCCGGGGTGGCCGCCGCAGCCGGGTATTTGCGGGAGTTCAAACCGCTGACCCTCACCGGAGACATGTCCCAGGAAGATCGCACCTCGGTCATCGACCGCTTCAAGGCCGACGACGCCCACAAGGTACTGGTGCTGTCGTTGCGCGCCGGCGGCCTGGGCCTCAACCTGCAGGAGGCGTCCTACGTGTTCCACCTGGACCGCTGGTGGAACCCGGCGGTCGAGCGCCAGGCCGAGGATCGGAGCCACCGCATCGGCCAGACGGTCAAGGTCAACGTGATCAAGTATTCCTGCACCGGCACCATCGAAGAACGGATCGACGCGATCCTGGAGCGCAAGCAGGCCCTGTTCGACGATCTCGTCGACGACGTCTCGCTGGATCTGTCCGCCGGCATGAACCGCGAAGAACTCCTCGGGCTGTTCGGCCTGGAGGGATCCCGGAAATCGTAGAGAACCGTCGTCCCGGCCCGGAGCCTGGCGACGATCCGCCGTCGCGCTCCTTGCCGCGCCGGAGCCGGGCCTTCGATGCAGCCCTCCGGCCAGAGCTCTTCCCCGGCAGCCGGCACGGCACGGTCCAAGGTCCGAGGCCCAAGGTCCGAGGCGACCGTGACAGCCTGCGATGTCACATCCACGTCACATCCATGACCAATCGTCGTCACAGGGTCCCGATATAAGACTCGGCGGGGCACGGGCGGCGTGCCGGCCCCCGCGCTCTCCGGCTTTCGACGTTGAAAGCCCCCCGACCGGAGATCCTTCATTCGGAGAACCACATCATGAAGCGTACCCTCGTACTCGCGGCCGCCGCTGCGGCCCTGGCGGGTCAGGCCCAGGCCCGGGACTACATCAGCATCGTCGGCTCCTCGACCGTCTACCCCTTCGCCACCGTGGTCGCGGAGCAGTTCGGCAAGACCACCGACTTCAAGACCCCGACGATCGAATCCACCGGCTCCGGCGGCGGCCTCAAGCTGTTCTGTGCCGGTATCGGCGTCGAACACCCCGACGTCGCCAACGCCTCGCGGCGCATCAAGAAGAGCGAGATCGAAAAGTGTGCGCGCAACGGCGTGAACGACGTCGTCGAGGTCAAGATCGGCTACGACGGCATCGTGTTCGCGAACTCCCGCAAGGCCGGGCCCGTCCGCATCTCCCGCGAACAGATCTTCCTCGCGCTGGCGAAGGAGGTGCCGGACCCGAACGGCGGCGAGACGCTGGTCCCCAACCCGTACATGAAGTGGAGCGACGTCGATGCGTCGCTGCCCGGCACCGGGATCGAGGTCCTCGGGCCGCCGCCGACCTCCGGCACCCGCGACGCCTTCGTCGAGCTCGCCCTCGAAGGCGGCTGCAAGAAGATCGGCTGGATCAAGGCGATGAGGAAGACCGACAAGAAGCGCTACAAGGCGATCTGCCACACGGTGCGCGAGGACGGCGCATACGTCGAGGCGGGCGAGAACGACAACCTGATCGTGCAGAAGCTCGACGCCAACCCCGCCGCGTTCGGGGTGTTCGGCTACAGCTTCCTCGACCAGAACTCCGACAAGCTCCAGGGGGGCGTGGTCGACGGCGTCGCGCCGACGTTCGAGAACATCGCCGACCAGTCCTATCCGGTCTCCCGCCCGCTGTACTTCTACGTGAAGAAGGCGCACGTCGGCGCGATCCCCGGGATGACGGAATACCTAGCCGAGTTCACGAGCGAGAAGGCATGGGGTCCCGAGGGCTACCTGGCCGACAAGGGCATGATCCCGATGCCCGACGCCGAGCGGAAGACGTTCAGCGGCGACGTGAAGAGCCTGTCGAACCTGAACCTCGCCGCGAACTGACACGGGGGCTCGCCGATACGCATCCCGACCCCTTTCCTGGACGTCGCACGCGGCGCCGGCCGTACCCCACGGCCGGCGCCGCGTTTGCCCGCCGTTGAAGGGTCGGGGCGGGACGGGCGGCGCGGGAGGCGCGTGGATCCGATCGGCACGCTCCAGACCGCCATCTTCGAGGCGGAGAGGCGGAACGTGCGGGCGGGGAAGCACGCAGTCCCGCGGCCGTACCGCGGCCGGTGTTTCCGTCGCGTTGCAGGGACGCATGTCTTCGAGCCGCAAGGACAGGAACCATGACCGGCGCCGCTCTCGTCCTCGTCCTCCTCGCGCTCGCGGCGGTCGCGTTCCATCTCGGGCGCAAGCGCGCCTTCGCGGTCTCGGCCCCCCTGGGCGGCGCGAAGCACCTCCACTCACTGCCGGGCTACTACGGGAGCCTCGCCGCGCTGTGGTGCGCGGTCCCGGCGGTCATCGTGCTCGTGCTCTGGCTCTCTCTCGAATCGCGGATCGTCGAAAACCTCGTCGTTTCCGGGTTGCCGGAGGAGGTCCGGGCACTGCCGCCGGAGCGCCTGGACCTCGTCGTCAACGACATCCGCAACCTCGTGGAGGGCAACATCGTCTCCGGCGAGGTCGATCCGGAGATGCGCGCCGCCGCCGGCCGTTACCGCGAGCTTCAGCGCACGAGCGCCGCCGCATCGGCCGTGGTGGTGCTGATCGTCGCGGTGGCGGGGCTGGGCGTGGCCTGGCGCCGGGTGGCGCCGGCGTTGCGGGCGAGGAACCAGGTCGAACGGATCGTCAGGTTCTTCCTGATCGCGTGCTCCACCGTCGCGATCTTCACCACCATCGGCATCGTGCTCTCGGTGTTGTTCGAGGCGATCCGCTTCTTCGGCCACGTCCCACTCACGGATTTCCTGCTCGGCCTCGACTGGAGCCCGCAGATGGCGATCCGGGAAGACCAGATCGGCTCTTCCGGCGCCTTCGGGGCGGTCCCGCTCTTCGCCGGCACCCTGCTCATCTCGTTCATCGCGATGACGGTGGCGGCGCCGGTGGGGCTGTTCGCGGCCGTCTACCTCGCCGAGTACGCGACCCCGGCGTTCCGCTCGGTGGCGAAGCCGGCCCTGGAAATCCTCGCGGGGGTGCCCACCGTCGTGTACGGCTTCTTCGCGGCCCTGGTGGTGGCCCCGCTGATCCGGGACACCGGCACGGTGCTCGGGCTCGACGTGGCCAGCGAAAGCGCGCTGGCGGCCGGCCTCGTCATGGGGGTGATGATCATCCCCTTCGTCTCGTCGCTGTCCGACGACGTGATCAACGCGGTGCCCCAGTCCCTGCGCGACGGCTCGTACGGGCTCGGCGCGACCCGCTCGGAGACGATCCGGCGGGTGGTCCTGCCGGCCGCGCTTCCCGGGATCGTGGGCGGGCTGCTGCTGGCGATCTCGCGCGCCATCGGCGAGACGATGATCGTGGTCATGGCCGCCGGCCTCGCCGCCAACCTGACCGCGAACCCCCTCCAGGCGGTGACCACGGTGACGGTGCAGATCGTCACCCTGCTGGTGGGCGACCAGGAGTTCGACAGCCCGAAGACCCTGGCCGCGTTCGCGCTCGGCCTCGTCCTGTTCACCATCACGCTCTGCCTGAACGTCGCCGCCCTGCACGTGGTGCGCAAATACCGGGAGCAGTACGAATGAGGGACAGGCAGGCGGGCGACCGCCGGCGCGGTCGCCTGGCGATTCCGCGGGGCGGAATCGCGGATAGCTGGCCGATACTGAGAAGGTAGCCGATGGACACCAGCATCCACACCAGCGAAGCGATGGTCAGGCGGCGCGCGAAGCGCCGGGCCGCGGAGCGCCGCTTCCGCGCGTACGGCGCCACCGCCGTCGCGCTGGCGATCGCCGCCCTCGGCGCGCTGTTCGCGAGCATCATCGGCAACGGATACACCGCGTTCCAGCAGACGTACATCGAGTTGGAGATCACCTACGACCCGGAGACGCTCGGCCTCGGAGAGGCCCGGGACGCCGCCGCGCTGTCGGCCGCGAACTATCCCGGAGTGGTCAAGAAGGCGATGCGGGAGACGTTCCCGGAGGTCACCGGGCGCAGGGCCAAGCGCAGGCTGTACGGCATCGTGAGCTCGGGCGCGAGCTTCATCCTCCGCGAGCGCGTGCTCGCCGATCCCGGGCTCGTCGGGGAAACCCGGCGCGTATGGGTGCCGGCCGACGACGACGTCGACATGCTCGTCAAGGGCCATATCGACCGCGACGCCCCGGAAGCCGAGCGCCGTGTCAAGGACGATCAGATCGCCTGGATCACGCGGCTGGAACGGGCCGGCCGCATCGAGAAGCGCTTCAACACCACCTTCTTCACCGCCGGCGACTCGCGCGAGCCGGAGCTCGCAGGGGTCCGGGGGGCGGCGGCCGGCTCGTTCTTCACCCTGCTCGTCACCCTGGCGCTGTCCTTCCCCATCGGCGTCGCGGCCGCCGTGTACCTCGAGGAGTTCGCCCCGACCAACCGGCTGACGGATCTCATCGAGGTGAACATCAACAACCTTGCGGCGGTGCCCTCCATCATCTTCGGCCTGCTCGGCCTCGCCGTGTTCATCAACTTCTTCGGCCTGCCGCGCTCGGCCCCCCTGGTCGGCGGGCTCGTCCTGACCCTGATGACCCTGCCCACCATCATCATCGCGAGCCGCGCCGCCCTGAAATCCGTGCCGCCGTCCATCCGCGAGGCGGCGCTGGGGATGGGCGCATCGAAGATGCAGACGATCACCCACCACGTCCTGCCGCTGGCGATGCCGGGGATGCTCACCGGGACCATCATCGGCATGGCCCAGGCGCTCGGCGAAACCGCGCCGCTGCTGATGATCGGCATGGTCGCGTTCATCGTGGACGTCCCCGGCGGGCTGCTCGACCCCTCGACGGCGCTGCCGGTGCAGATCTTCCTGTGGGCGGACAGCCCCGAGCGCGCGTTCATCGAGCGCACCTCCGCCGCGATCATGGTGTTGCTGGCGTTCCTCATCACGATGAACGCCTTGGCCGTCGTGCTGCGCCGGCGATTCGAGCGCCGGTGGTAGCCGGGACGCGGCCCGTTGCGCCCGGAACGTGGCGAGATCCACCATCCTGAGGAGTCGAACATGAACGCGACCGCGTCGGAGATGCTGCTCGTGAACGAGCCGCCGCCCCCGCCGCCTCCGGCGGAGCCGGTGGCGGCCGATCCGGTCCCCGCCGGCATCGAGACGGTCGGCCGGATCACCGTCGACCAGCCGCGCATGACATCGCGAAACGTCAGCGTCATGTACGGCGACAAGATGGGCATCGAGGACGTGAACCTCGACATCGGGAAGAACGAGGTCCTGGCCATGATCGGCCCCTCGGGTTGCGGCAAGTCCACGTTCCTGCGCTGCCTCAACCGGATGAACGACACCGTCGACGTCTGCCGGGTCACGGGCACGATCAGGCTCGACGGCGAGGACGTCCACGATCCCCGCCTCGACGTGGTGCAGCTTCGCGCCCGCGTCGGGATGGTGTTCCAGAAGCCCAACCCCTTCCCGAAGTCGATCTACGACAACGTCGCGTACGGACCGCGGATCCACGGGCTGGCCGAGGGCCGGCGCGAAACCGACGCGATCGTCCAGCGCAGCCTCGAGAAGGCGGGCCTGTGGAACGAGGTCAGGGATCGCCTGGAGCAGCCCGGCACCGGGCTGTCCGGTGGCCAGCAGCAGCGCCTGTGCATCGCGCGGGCCATCGCGGTCAGCCCCGAGGTGATCCTGATGGACGAGCCCTGCTCGGCCCTCGACCCCATCGCCACCGCGCGCATCGAGGAGCTCATCGACGAGTTGCGGGAGAACTACACCATCGTGATCGTGACCCATTCGATGCAGCAGGCGGCCCGCGTCTCGCAACGCACCGCGTACTTCCATCTCGGGCGACTCATCGAGGTCGGGGAGACGAGCCAGATCTTCACCAACCCCCGCCACGATCTCACCGAGGACTACATCACCGGCCGTTTCGGCTGATACGGCGCAGACTTCAGGGCGCTTCCCCATGAAGCACACTTCCGCGAGACAGGCGCCGAGGAACGCCGAGGAGCATACGTTCAAGCGCTTCGACCAGGAGCTCGCGCATCTGAACAGGATCGTGCTCCGGATGGGCGGCCTGGTCGAGGACCAGATCGCGAAGGCGATGTCGGCGTTGCGCGATGCGGACCTCGACACCGCCCGCAACGTCGTCGCCCGCGACCACGTCGTGAACTTCCTCGACGTCCAGGCCGACGAGCAGATCGTCAACCTCCTGGCCCTGCGCCAGCCCGTGGGCAAGGATCTGCGCATGATCCTCTCCCTGGGCAAGACGGTGACGGATCTGGAGCGCATCGGCGACGAGGCGGAGCGCATCGCCCGCATGACCATCGACATCTACAGCTCCAGCAATCCGCCGCCGGACGCCCGGCTGCTGAGCGATGCGTTCCGCATGTCGACCCTTGCCACCAGGATGCTGCACGACGTGCTCGACGCCCTCGCCCGGCTCGACGTGGAGAAGGCGATCCAGGTCGCCCGCGGCGACGTCGAGCTCGACAGCGAGTTCCAGGCCGCCCTGCGCCGCCTCTCCACGTACATCATGGAGGATGCCCGCAACGTCGGCCACACCATCAACGTGACCTTCATCGTCAAGTCGCTGGAGCGGATCGGCGATCATTCCAAGAACATCGCGGAGTACGTGGTCTTTCTCGTGAAAGGGAAGGACGTGAGGCACGTCAGCCCCGAATCGATCGACACCGGAGAACTCGGCCGCTGAGGCGAACGCCGGCATGGGCCTGCACGCCACATCGGCGGATCCATCGCCATCGTCGCCACCCTCGAGCGGCCTTGATCTTCACCCGGGAGACGACTCCAGGCTCGCCTTCCCACGGACAGCGGCGACGGCGCATTCGTCGCCCGGATGGGAGCCGGACTGGCCTCGTTCACACCGCCGCCGGCCCGGGTGAACGTCACCTCGGCCAAGCTCTCCAGGCTCGCCACCTCCCGGCGTCGGGCTCGGCGAAGGTCGCCACGATCGGCAGCGATCGCCGCATCGTCCGCCACACCGCATCGGTGACCGCGGGCCGGCCCGGCTTCAGGAAACGGAACATCTCGGGATTCCGGTCAACCCCCGTAGCGAAGGCCGCCGCCGGCCTCATGTCGTTGGACGATCCTGCCGGGACTTCGGGAGAATACAGGGTAATCGCCGACGATTTCCCCGAGCCCGGCGTACCCGGAACCGGACGTTGCGGACCCCCGCTTCCCCAAGGGTGGCCCAGGGGCCGCGTGCGGGGACGGACCGCCGGAGAACGTACGGCGGAACAGTGTCCGGAAAGGCGTTGCGGAGGAGTGACGCCGCGCGCAGGGACGGCCGGAGGACGTACGGGCGACGTGGATGGAGCCGACAATGCACCGGAAGCTTCCGGGATCACCGACGCCGGGAATGCCGGGGATGCCCGGCAGCCGCGCACGCTCGACCCCGCGCCGGCATGACCTGACCGGCGGTGCACGACACCGACGCTTTCCCGGTGAAGACTCAGCTCTTCAATGCGTGCGCAAGCGAAGTACCCGTAAAGGTCCTCGCCTGCGGGTATCGAACTGGTCCATACGCGTTGCAGTCAATTCCGGCTGTGCCGTGTTTCTCTTTCAAGTTAAAACCGCAACTGCATTTTTACCGCGACTCCAACATCGGCGTCAGCGGCCGCAGCATTATTCGGCTCGTCGAGAATATAGCCGTCCAGAGAGAGTGAAGCATTCTCCGCAGCATCAGCTTCGTAGACAAATTCAACACGCTTCTCCCGGCCCGCTGGCGCCACTGACACGCCATGGTTCTCGTAGGCAACCTGTCCATCCGAAATCTCGCGAACCGGAACCCGGATATTCACCAAGCCCGTACTCGTATGCAACGGTGAGGATGCCGTTACCGTCAAACGATCGGACGACCGCCACACGTTCGTCGCCTCAATGCCGAACGACAGCGCCTGTGCACGCAAACCGCTCCAGCTACTGATCAAGGTGTTTCCCAAACCTGGGCCGCCGCCGGTTGCACCTTGGCTGAAACTGCCAAACAATGTGGTCCTCCTGGAAACCTGCTTTTCCATACTGACATCCAGGAAGTGCGTCGACGAGCCTGTCAGACCGTTGAACGCACCTGACCCTTGAATACCCAGCAAAGCCGAATTCTCACGCAGCACTCCGTAGCGCGCTCCAAGCTTCGCACCGACTCCCACTTGGCGTGTAATCCCCAAGGATGCCACCTGTGCCTGCCCATGCCCAAAGTAGTCCCTTCCGTATCTACCGGCAAAATCCAGCCGGGTACTGTCGTTAATCCGCCAATCCAGACCCAAACCAGGGCCGCGACTGACAAGCGATGAAAACGGCCCGACCGACCGGCCGTCCCACAGCAGTCCGCGGGATACCCGGCGAGCGGCGAACTCATTCGAGAACCCCGATGCCCCGTAGCCCTCCTCGATCATCAGCGTCACGTTCGGCAACGCGTGGGTTGCCGGCATCCACCCTACCTGTCGGGAATCTCGCGGCCTACCGGCAGGCGGTCTTCTCGCTCCCGATGCTCAGCGCGGAGAAAGAGCGGGAGTTGGCCGAGCGATATCGCAACGAACGCGATCTGGATGCCGCATGGGAGTTGGTGACCGCTCACTTACGCTTCGTGGTCCGCATTGCCCGGGGCTATGACGGGTACGGTCTCGCTCAGGCCGATCTGATCCGGAGGGCAACATCGGGTTGATGAAGGCGGTCAAGCGCTTCGACCCGAACGTCGGCGTGCGGCTCGTCTCCTTCGCGGTCCACTGGGTCAGAGCTCAGATCCACGAGTTCATCCTGCGCAACTGGCGTATCGTCAAGGTCGCCACCACCAAGGCACAACGCAAGCTGTTCTTCAATCTGCGCAGCTCGAGAAAGCGGCTGGGCTGGATGTCCCGCGCCGAGGTCGAAGAGGTCGCCGCCGATCTCGGCGTCGAGCCATGGGTCGTCATGGAGATGGAGCAGCGACTGAGCGCACATGACGCATCCCTCGAAGGGCGCATTCGGTACCGGGTAGACGACGGCGGTGCGGGTGACGCGGGAGGCGATGGCATGGAGCAGGCGCTTGACCGCGTGGCGACGATCTCCCTAACCTTGAGATGCGTCGGTCCATGAGCCGCATAGACCAAGAGCATGAATCTACGTCAGCTCGAAGTTTTCCGGGCAGTCATGGTCGCCGGTTCCACCGTGGACGCGGCTAGTATGCTGTACGTATCCCAGCCGGCGGTCAGCAATGCAATCGTGCAACTGGAGAACCGCCTCGGATTCAAGTTGTTCGAGCGTATCAAGGGCCGTTTGCACCCGACCGCGGAAGCCAAGGTGCTCCTGGCCGAGTCGGAGAGAGTGTTTACAGACTTCAACCGAGTCCATAATCTGGCACAGGAATTGCGAGACGGCAAGGCTGGGGCACTTCGGATCGCGGCGAGTCCGAGCATCGGACAGACGATCATGCCGTCCCGGATCGCCGCGATGAGGCGTGATTGTCCGGCGGTGAAGTTCTATTTCGAGATACGATGCTACGATGCCATAATCAGGCAGATCGCCACCCAACAGCTAGATCTTGCCGTGACCCTGTGCCCGTCTGACCATCCCTCGATTCAGTCACGAACCCTTGCTACAGGTGATATGGTTTGCGTGCTGAACAGAGACAGTCCTTTATGCCAGAAGAAAACTATTCGTCCCGCGATGTTGCGAGATCATCCGTTGGTGTCGTTCTCGCGTGATACACCGATGGGCTTGCTCGTCGACAACGCGTTTCGCGAAGTTGGCGAACATCGTAAAGTCGCCATTCAAGTCGATCATTGCAACACCGCCTGCGTACTGGTCGAAAACAATGCAGGTGCTGCCGTCGTGGACGAGTTTACCGCCCGTAGCGGTCGATTCTCCGACCTCGTCGTCAAACCGTTCCGTCCAAGAGCACAGTTTTCTGTCTCCTCGCTTCACCACCGTGAGATGGCGTTGCCGATCCTCGCCAAGACTTTTCTTGAAAGGTACCTGGATCTGGCGCCAGCACCCCCGGCAGAAAAATAGGCATCGAGTGTCGCCTGCCGGCATTCCCGATCATAAGTCGTCCGATGTCAAGCGTCCGGCACTTGCCCGGCTGGCCCGCATTGGGGATCGATCAGGTGCCGAAGCAACGAGGGGCGTGTAGCGGCGTCCTTGAGTTCCCGACGCAGACGGTCGAGGTTCGTATCGAGTGCTGCCTCGTGCGCTTGAGGTCGAGCCACAATCGCCCGACCCGGGAGAGCGCTCCGCCTCCTGGAGCTTCGAGTCGCCCCGCACGACAGACCGGGGAAACCCTGCGACCCTCAGTTGACCAAGGTGTCGAAACAGCTTCCCAGAACGTTCAGATAGAATTCGACGTCCTCCGCGGTGGCCGAGAGCGAGACGGCGGGACCGGCATCACAGACCGCTTCCCACACCCCCCGGTTCGCCAAGTAGATGCGCGTGTAGCCTCGCAGCTCACGGTCGTCGACCGTTGCGAGCTGTCTGAAATTGCGCGGCAGTTCCAAGGCGAAATGGTAGCCGGACCGGTTGTACAGGTGCCACACCGACCACGGCAGGCCCCGCGCCCTTATCGCCTCCTCGATCCCGTCGGCCAGCCGGGCTCCGAGAGCCGCAGCGCGAGACTGGATATCCTTGGTCAACACATTCTCCAGGACCGCGCGCGCCGCCGCCATTTGCAGGGCATTGCCGAACAGCGTGCCGCCGGTGGCGACTTTCTCGAAGCGGCTCTTCGGAGGCGTGCCGCCGGGCTGCTCCATGAAGCGGGCCAGCGGCTCGCTCAGGCCGTAGGCGCCGATCGGAATGCCTCCCCCAAGCGCCTTGCCCAGCACCAGGATGTCCGGTTCGAGTCGCCAAGCACGACTCAGACCGCCGTAGTGCCCGACATGGGTGTGGGTCTCGTCGACGATTAGATGCGCGCCGTAGCGCCTCGTGAGTCTCCGAAGGCCTTCGTGAAACCCGGGGTCGGGCATGAGAACACCGCCCACGGTCGTGAAGGCCGGCTCCGTCAGGACGCAGGCGACCCGCTCATCTCGAAGGGCCGCCTCCAGCGCCTCCAGATCGTTGAAGGGAACAATCCGGGTGTGAGCGCCGGAGCTCTTGAGCAGGCCCCGAAATTCCGGAACTGCGCCCTGATTGCCGGGCTTCTGCAAGGTCAGGTCGATATGGCCATGGTACTTCCCGTCGAAGGCCAGGATATCATCGCGACCCGTATTGGCCCGAGCGACGCGTATGGCTTCCGTGTTCGCGGTCGAAGCCGCCAAGGTGAACTGCCAGCGTGGTAGCCCGAAGCGTTGCGCGAGCTCTCTGGCAACCGCAATCGAGTCCTCGGTCGGCAAGAGCATCTGGGCGCCTTTGCGGAACTGCGCATCCACGGCGCTCGCGACGGCGGGTAGTCCGTAACCGGTCGCCATGCTCATGTCCGACAGGTTCATGTCCAGATAGCGATGGCCATCGACATCGGTGATGTACGCCCCCTCGGCGCTTTCCACGAAAATCGTCGGATGTTCGTAGTGATAGTTCATCCACGCCATGGGTACGCCGTCCGGCATGACCTGTCGAGCCTCTTCAAGCAGGCCGACCGAGCGCGGCCGGTCGCCACAGAATCTGTCGAGCTCCTGGCTCTTCAATGCCAGGAGACGGTCGCGTTCAATCATGATCGTATTCGCTATCGGTGCACGGAAATACTTGTTGACTACTTCCATCTCGTCCTGAAGAGGCGGACGGGATAGCGGTATGTTCTTCCCGCCCTCGTGCTGGCGCGCCGAGATCGAGTGTCCGCACCCGGTGGCGGGTGGCGGCGATGCATGTGCATTCCATTACTTGGTGCTCCTCGTCGTTCCCGACAGCAGTGTCCATCCGCAGTGCAAAGTTCATGAACTTCAGCTTTCACCGTACTAGCGTCAAAACACGACTGCATGAGTGCGCAGCAATGGTCAGCCGCGCAAAACAATTGCTTGTTTGTCGTGAGCTTCGCTCCCACCCGAGCTGCCGCGCAGATGACCGGAAAGCCTGACTTCGAAGAATCGAAATGCGCCGACGATGGTGTAGGTAATTCCGAGATAGAGTAGGCAAGCTGTCAGATAAATCTCGTAAACATCGAGGGTCCGTGCCGCTATTATGCGAGCAACCCCAGTCAAGTCCAGCAACGTAATAATGGAAACCAGTGAAGTGGACTGAAACAGGAAAATTACCTCGTTGGAGAATGCAGGAAGAGCAAAACGGAAGGCCTGTGGGAAGATAACTCTTTGGTAAAGCCGAGACCTCGACATTCCGCAAGCAAGCCCTGCTTCGATCTGGCCGGTTGGCACGGCTTGAATTCCGCCGCGCAGGATCTCGACAATATAGGCAGCCGTATTCAGAGCCAAGGTCAAAACGGCACAAAAATACGGTTCGCGAAACAGCGCCCACAATCCCAGATCCTGCAGCACGCCGCGAAACTGGCCGCTACCGTAGTATATCAAGAAAATCTGCACTAGCAGCGGCGTGCCGCGAAAAAAGAATGTGTAACCGTAGACTGGCATCCAGAACACGGGCAACGTGGAGACGCGTAAAACTGCGAGTGGAATTGCGAGCAAAGTGCCGCAGAGGATAGAGAGGACCGTCAGTTCGATTGTAAGAACAAGACCACTCAGCATGGCCGGAAGGCTATCAATGATGACTTGATAATCCACTACACTTTTGCCGGTTTCAAACCTCGATTCGTCCACGCCTCCAGGTAGTGCTGCAGTACCTGGGACATGATCGTGATCCCGAGATAAAGAAACGTCGCGCAGAGAAAGAACGTGAACGGCAGCTTCGTGGCGCTCATTGCCACAAATGACATCCGCATGAGTTCGTCCAGTTGAATTACGGAAACCAGCGCCGTAGCCTTGACTAACACCATCCAGACATTGCCGAGGCCCGGTAACGCGAACCGCCACATCTGCGGCAGGATGATTCTGCGCGTCATCTGTTGTCGACTCATGCCCACTGCTGAAGCAGCTTCAATCTGACCCGGGTCAATTGCCAGAAAGGCGCCTCTGAACACTTCGGTGGCGAATGCACCATAGATAAACCCGATGGTTATCACGCCAGTGGCGAACGGGTTGAGATCGAGCACGATTTCGAAGCCCAAACCTTCGGCTACGCTTTGAATCAAGGTTGGAGTGCCGTAGTAAACGACTAGAATAAGCAGGAGCTCCGGGATGCCCCGAATGACGGTGGTGTAAATCCGAGCTGCCGTCCGGGCCGACGTGCTCTTTGAGAGCTTGGCCCACGAACCAATCAATCCGAGGCAAACCGCCACCGCCATGGCAGAGACAGCGACCATGACGGTGACTTCGAGCCCGGCCCAGAGCATCCATCCATAGCCCTGTAGATCCATCGTCAGTCCTGGGCGGAACCCACTTGAAGGACTCGGCTACCCATGTCCCGTTGGATCTCGGGCTACGCTCCCTGACGGGATGGCTCGACAGGACGTATGACGAGGCTAATCAGCACCATAGATGTCGAAATCGAAATACTTTGCGTTGATACTCTGATAGACGCCCGAAGAGCGAATCCTTTGAATGGCGTCGTTGAGTTTACCAACCAAGTCCTCGTTTCCCTGACGAACTGCGATGCCGACACCGTCACCGTGCCATCGAGGATCAAAGTAATCGGGCCCCACAAACTCATAATTCAGGCCGTCTGCGGTCGACAAGAAACCTGCTGCCAGCGCCGGCATGTCCGCCATGTTGAGATCAATGCGTCCATTGACGAGATCCAGATCCACTTCGTCCTGAGTCGCGTAGACTTTGAGAGTTGCCGCCGGGAAATTGTCCCGAACGAAGTTCTCGTGCGGCGTGGAGCGCTGTACACCGATAACCAAACCGGACAGTGCCTCATTGGCGGCGGCAATGTCATCAGGTATTTCGAGATCGAGCTCTTTTGACTTGACAAACTTACCAGCAGCGGTGTAGTACTTGTCGGTAAAGTCGACCTTTTCCTTGCGCTCGGGCGTGATCCCCATGGAAGCGATGATCACGTCGTACTTCTTGGCCAACAGGCCCGGGATCATGCCATCCCAGTCCTGCACCACGAATTCGCAATCAAAATTCGCCGCAGCACAAAGCGCGTCCGCAATCTCAACGTCGAAGCCGACCAGCTTGCCAGATTCATCGATCCAGTTAAAAGGCGGGTAAGCACCCTCGATTCCAACGCGAACCTGTTGTTCACCACCCAGCACCGTGGTGGAAACCAGTGCGAGAGCCAGAGCTGAGAAAGCAACCCGTTTGAAGATGGATTTCATGTCTGCGTCCCCCGATAGAGTACACGATCGATAGTTTCTGGGTTTCCAGGAACTCGCCTTGCAAAGTCCATTTTCACCGGACGGTATTCTCCAGGCGCAAAAGCTGTCAAATTACCTGGAGCCGGAAGACAATAACGAGCCCTTATAGCCTGACGAAGCAGACCTGCGAGGCGACGCATCATGCCGACGAGGCATGCGTGGCGGCTCGAAGTGGACTCCGGTCGCTGTTCCGCTCTGCGCACGGAGCCGCGTCCATAGTCACCCACGGGCGCCGGTGATCGTATCGTGACCAAGAGGGGAGCCCATCGACCGGTGGGAAGATGAAGGGTCCTCAAGAAGGCTGGAGTAGCGGGCCGGCGAGGAACTGCCGGAAGCGCTCCGTGGCGGGCTGCTCGAACATCTGCCGGGGCGCGCCCGTCTCTTCCACTCGGCCTTCATGCAGGAACGTCACCCGGGTGGAAACCTCGCGGGCGAACGCCATCTCGTGGGTCACTACGAGCATGGTCCGGCCTTCCTCGGCGAGGCCGCGCATGACCTTGAGCACCTCGCCCACGAGCTCCGGATCGAGGGCCGACGTCGGCTCGTCGAAGAGCAGCAGCGCCGGCTCCATCGCCAGCGCTCTGGCGATCGCGGCGCGCTGCTGCTGGCCTCCCGAGAGGTGGGCCGGATAGTAGTCCTTGCGGTCGTACATGCCGACGCGTTCCAGCACCGCCTCCGCACGCTCGGTCGCCTCCGCCTTCGGCAGCCGAAGGACCTGCCTGGGGGCTTCGACGACGTTTTGCAGCACCGTCATGTGGGACCAGAGGTTGAACTGCTGAAACACCATGCCGAGCTTCGCCCGGATCCGTTCGACCTGGCGGCGGTCCTCGGGCACCGGCTCGCGGCCGGCCATCCGGCGCATGCAAATCAGCTCCCCGTGTACGGACACCTTGCCCGCGTTCGGGATCTCCAACAGGTTGATGCATCGCAACAGGGTGCTCTTGCCCGAGCCGCTGCTGCCGAGGATCGAGACGACATCGTGCTCGTGGGCGGTCATCGAGATGCCCTTGAGCACTTCGAGGCCACCGAATCTCTTGTGGAGATCCTCGACGACGAGGACTTCACGCGGTTGAGTCATGGGGGCAATGCACTGCGAGGGGCGGCACCATCATACGATGTAAGGACGAAAAAACCACCCGATCCGGATTGGCTGAAGCTCGGTGACGGCGGGAGAGCGGGGCGCTGTTGGTGGCTACGCAAAAGCGCGGGTATTTGGCGAACAGCGGGTGAATGGGATAAACCGGGCCAAACCGATCATGTGCTGAATCGTCTCGGCACCAACACCGGACAGACTATTTGCTCCTGACAGGAACCTTTTGCGAGCCTGGCACTCCACTCAGCCGAGTGCTAGTATTCGTGGAATCCAATGCCTCAGCCAAGTGACATGAACACAGCATTGCAGTTGCCGGCAACCACCCTGCCGGTCGGAAATCTCGCGGCGTATCGGCAGGCGGTCTTCTCGCTCCCGATGCTCAGCGCGGAGAAAGAGCGGGAGTTGGCCGAGCGATATCGTAATGAGCACGATCTGGATGCCGCATGGGAGTTGGTGACCGCTCACTTACGCTTCGTGGTCCGCATTGCCCGGGGCTATGACGGGTACGGTCTCGCTCAGGCCGATCTGATCCAGGAGGGCAACATCGGGTTGATGAAGGCGGTCAAGCGCTTCGACCCGAACGTCGGCGTGCGGCTCGTCTCCTTCGCGGTCCACTGGGTCAGAGCCGAGATCCACGAGTTCATCCTGCGCAACTGGCGCATCGTCAAGGTCGCCACCACCAAGGCGCAACGCAAGCTGTTCTTCAACCTGCGCAGCTCGAGAAAGCGGCTGGGCTGGATGTCCCGCGCCGAGGTCGAGGAGGTCGCCGCCGATCTCGGCGTCGAGCCACGGGTCGTCATGGAGATGGAGCAGCGACTGAGCGCACATGACGCATCGTACGATCCCCTCGTCGAGCACGATTCCGAAAGCGACCGCCCACCGCCGTCCGGCTACCTCCAGGATCTGCGGTTCGAACCGGCGACCCAGGTCGAAGACGACGACTGGAAGGCCTACAGCGAGGCGAAGCTGGCCGATGCGCTGGAAGCCCTGGACGACCGCAGCCGCTCGATCATCGCGCGGCGTTGGCTTGCGGAGCGAAAGACCACCCTGCAAGAGCTTGCCGACGAGTACCGCGTCTCCGCGGAGCGGATCCGTCAGCTCGAGAAGAACGCTCTCAACAGGCTCCGCAAGCTGATCGACATCTGACCGCCCCGGGACGGCCGCCGCGCTGCCCCTCGGCGCGGGCGATTACCACCCGCGCGCGTGGTGATCGACGAGCAGACCGGCGAAGATACCGAGCAGGTAGTAGATCGAGTAGCCGAAGGTGCGCATCGGCAGCCTGCCGTCGCGCCGGCGGTACAAGGCCACCGCGTAGCCGAGAAATCCCGCTCCGAGCACCGTCGCCACGATGAGGTAGATCACACCGCTCATCCTGGTCGCGAACGGCAGCAGGCTCACCACGAACAGGATCACGGTGTAGAGCAGTACGTGCAGCCGCGTGAAATCGACACCGTGCGTCACCGGCAACATGGGGATGTCCGCATCCGCGTACTCCCGATGACGGTGAATGGCCAGCGCCCAGAAGTGGGGCGGCGTCCAGGCGAAGATGATCAGGAACAGCAGCAGTGCGTGCGGGTCGACCTCGCCGGTGACCGCCGACCAGCCGAGCACCGGCGGCATCGCCCCCGCGGCGCCCCCGATGACGATGTTCTGGGGAGTCGCCCGCTTGAGAAAGAGGCTGTAGATCACCGCATACCCGACCAGCGACCCGAACGTCAGCCCCGCCGTCAATCCGTTGACTCCCCATACCAGCAGGGCCATGGAAAAGATGCACAGCACCGCGGCGAACACCGCCGCGGAGACCGTATCGACCTTTCCGCTCGGGAGCGGGCGACCGCTTGTCCTCGCCATCAACGCGTCGACCCGGCGGTCGACGAGATGATTGACCGCCGCTCCCGACGCAGCCGCTCCCCCGATGCCGAGGGTCGCGAGCACCAGGGTATCCAGCGGCACCATGCCCGGGCTCGCGAGCAGCATGCCGACGATCGCGGTGAAGACGATCAATGCCACGACCTTCGGCTTGCAGAGCGCGACGTACTCGCGCCACAGGCGAGGGTCGCCGAGGATCAGTGCGATGGGAGGAGAGGGCACGGGGCACGGGCGCGGAATGAAGGACTCACCATGAGCGAATGATACCAAGCTCGGGCGAGGGGCCGGGAGGACGACGCGGCGGCGGCAATTTCCATCAAGTCCGGAATTGTCCTTTGAATCGCCGGGAATCGGATGTTCTGGCGGTTGGCGAGGCCGAGAAATCCTGGTCGTGCGGTCTGTGTTCCGGGCGTTGGTGGGGATTGCGGCGGGGGGCCGCTGCCCGGCATCCCTCTGGCCTCCGGGATCTCTCGACAAATCAGCCGATCTTCGAGATCTTCAGCACTCTGGCGAGGTCGCGCGCGAGCCCTTTGCCTTGCAGATCCGCACGATATTGCAGCACCGCCCGGTGTTGCGGGTCGACGACCAGCAGCACCGGCCCATCTCCTCCGAATCGGTCGAACCATGCCGCGGGCGCCGGCACCAGGATCAAGCCCGCATCCATCGACCGCACCCGGTCGACCGGAAGGCCGGCGCGGTGGACGAACATCCTGACCACCCGGTCGTGGTCCTTGCCCAGGGAGACGTGCACACGCTTCGTGAGATCGAGAAGCGTCTCGCACGCATCGCCGCATTCCGACGCGGCGGGGTGCAGCAGGACCCAGCGACCTGCGGCGCGATGCGTCGCGTCATGACCCATCGCCGCGAGCTCGACCTTCCACGCGGGCTCGACGATCTCTCCGTGGTTCACCCGGCCGAACGGGCTCCAGTGCGGCCACCACACGTTGAGCGCGTACGCGATCAGGATCGGGACACCGAACACGGCGAAGAGCCCGATCAGCACGGCGCGGTTCCCGCGCTGCGCTCGTCCCCGCGATTCAGTGTCCACGGGCGCCACGGACCTTGACGACGAGCCACACCACGGCCACCGCGGCCGCCAGCGAAAACCACTGGAGCGCGTAGCCCCGATGCCGCTCGGGACCAATGCCGAGGTACGGAGTCCATTCGCGCACGAAGCCGTGCGGCAGCGCATCATCCATCAACACCACGAATGGCAGCACGGGACGCCCGAGATCCCGTGCCGTCTTGTCGAGATCGATCCGCTGCACGACCTTCGGCCAGGAGGAGTCGGCGTAGCCGTCGTCGCCGAGGAGGAGCGGATGCCGCGGGTAATCCGCGATCCCCGATGCCACCAGCGCCGCCGGGTCCAGCGAAACGTCCGGACGGCGCTCGCGACTCGGGCCGGTCTCCACCCATCCGCGGTTGACGAGCACCACGCGATCGAGTCCGGTCACCAGCATCGGCAGATAGACGTGATAGCCGGCGACCGCGTTCCGGGTGCGGTTGTCCAGCAGGTACTGGCGTTCGCCGAACGCCTCGCCCGAGACTTCGACACGCCGATACCGCCACCACTCGGGATCGAGCTCGGACGGCATGGCCGACAGGCGCTGATTGAGCAGGATTGGGACATCAGCGGTACGCGCGGCGAACGTCCCGTGGCGGCGCTCCTTCTCGTTGGCGCGGTCGAGCTGCCACAGCCCGAGCCATGTGAAGGTCGCGATGGCGAGGACCGCTGCCGTGGCCGGGATGAATGAACGAATGGCTGCAAGGGTCATCGACGGCGCCGCCCGCACCCTCACCCGGCGATGCCGCCGCGGGCGCTACGATACAATACTCCGGCACCCGCCCACGAATATGGTCCCGATGCTCGCGAAGCTGGTCGTTGTGGCAATCTTCATCGGCGTGCTGGCCAGCCTGGCGTCCGGCCTGTTCTTTCTCGTCAAGGACAAGGGCCGGTCGGAGCGCACGGTCAGGGCGCTGACGGTGCGCGTGGGGATCTCGATCGGCCTTCTCTGCCTGCTCATTCTGCTCTGGGCGCTCGGCCTCATCCAGCCGCACGGGATTCGGCCCTGACCCGCACCGGCCGTGTCCGCCGCGCTCCTGCACCTCGAGACGGATTGCCGATGGGCAGACGGCCGGGAGCGGCGAGGCGCCGTCCCGACCGATCGGCGTGCCATCAGAGCCAGTAGACGAAGATGAACAACCCGATCCAGACCACGTCGACGAAGTGCCAGTACCACGCCGCCGCTTCGAACGCGAAATGGTGCTCCGGGGTGAAGTGGCCCTTCATCGATCGAAGCAGCATGACGAGGAGCATGATCGCGCCGATCGTCACGTGCAGCCCGTGAAACCCGGTCAACATGAAGAACGTCGACCCGTACACCCCCGATCCCAGGGTCAGGTTGAGGTCGGCGTAGGCATGCGCGAACTCGTATCCCTGCAACGCGAGGAACACCAACCCGAGCGCAACCGTCGCGAACAGCCACCAGCACAGCTTCCCCCGTTCGTTCTTCTTCAGCGCCCAATGCGCGAGGGTGACGGTGCCGCCGCTCGAGACGAGGATGATGGTGTTGATGAAGGGGATGCCGAACGCCGGGATGATGTCGAACGCGCCGCCGACGTCGCCGGGTCCGTTCGTCGGCCACGTTCCTTCGAACCCCGGCCACAGCCACGGTCCGGTCGCGAATCCGCCCGCACCCTCGCCCGCGAGCCACGGCACCGCGTAGATCCGGGCGTAGAACAAGGCGCCGAAGAACGCCGCGAAGAACAGTACCTCGGAGAAGATGAACCACATCATCCCGTGCCGGAAGGAGAGGTCCACCTGCGCGTTGTACGTCCCCGACTCGCTCTCTCCGATCACGGTGCCGAACCAGCCGATCATCATCGCGACGATGATCACGGCGCCGACGATCATGATCCAGTCCGCGGACGCATTGCCGTTGAGCAGCAGCGCGAATCCGCCGAGCAGCGTGAACAGGCCGATCGAGCCCATGATCGGCCACTTGGTGCCGTGTGGAATGTAGTACCCGCCTTTTGCCGCAACCATTGCCCTCGTCATCCCGTTCGCTGAATTCATGCCGCCCGCCCGGGCGGCGCCGTCGATGCCCGCGTGCGGGCTATCCCGTTTGCCGTGAATTGAAGAACGTGTACGACAACGTCACCGTCGAGATTTCGGCCGGGAGGTCCCGGCTCAGCACGAAACGCACCGGCATGTCCCGCGCCTCCCCCGGCGCGAACTCCTGCTCGACGAAGCAGAAGCATTCCGTCTTGTTGAAGTGCAACGACGCGATGGACGGCGCGACCGAGGGGCGCGCTTGGCCGATGGTCGCGGCCGGGGACAGGTTCTTCGCGAAATACGTCGTCTCGTAGACCTGTCCGGGATGCACCTCCATCGAAGCGACGGTGGGATGAAACTCCCACGGCAGCCGGCTGCTCACGGTGCCGAGGAACTGGACCTTGATCGTCCGGCTCGTATCGACCTCGCCGTCGAGCGCATTCGCGGCAACCACTCCGGTGCGCCCGCCCAGGCCGGTGATCTCGCAGAGCACGTCGTAGAGCGGCACGAGCGCGTACCCGAACCCGAACATCGCGAGCACGACGACCGCAAGCCGTCCCGCGGTCCTCCGGTTCGCCCGCGCCGCGGTGGTCCGGTCGGATCGGGGAGCGGCGGTCATCATGGATATTTCAACACGAGGATGCCGACATAGAACACGGCCGCCACGATCGCGAGCGCAATGGCCAGCCGGACGTTCGCCTTGCGCCCGCTTCGATTCCCCTCGACGGTCGTGGCCATGTCTTCGTGCACTCGCCCATCAGCCGTGCGCTTCCGCCTCGGTGACGTGCGGCGGCTCTTCGAAGGTGTGGTACGGAGGCGGCGACGCCAGCGTCCACTCCAGACCGTGGGCGCCTTCCCACACCCGCTCCGTCACCTTCTCACCGCCCCGGATGGTCTGGACGACGATGTAGAGGAACATGAGCTGCGAGAGCCCGAACACGAAGCCGCCGATGCTCGATACCATGTTCCAGTCGGTGAACTGAACCGCGTAGTCGGGGATCCTTCTCGGCATTCCCGCAAGGCCGAGAAAATGCTGGGGGAAGAACAGCACGTTCACCGAGATGGTCGAGATCCAGAAATGCCACTTTCCGAGCGTCTCGTCGTACATGTGGCCCGTCCACTTCGGCAGCCAGTAATACACTCCCCCGATGATCGCGAAGATTGCCCCGGTGACGAGCACGTAGTGGAAGTGGGCGACGACGAAATAGGTGTCGTGATACTGGAAGTCGACCGGGGTGATCGCGAGCATGAGGCCGGAAAACCCCCCGATCGTGAACAGCACCACGAACGCGATCGCCCACAGCATCGGCGTCTCGAACGTCATCGAGCCGCGCCACATCGTCGCTATCCAGTTGAACACCTTCACCCCGGTCGGCACCGCGATCAGCATCGTCGTGTACATGAAGAACAGCTCGCCGGAGAGCGGCATCCCCACCGTGAACATGTGATGCGCCCACACGATGAAGGAGATGAACGCGATCGAGGCGGTCGCGTACACCATCGATTCGTATCCGAACAGCGGTTTGCGCGCGAAGGTGGGGATGATCTGCGAGATGATGCCGAACGCAGGGAGGATGAGGATGTAGACCTCGGGGTGTCCGAAGAACCAGAACACGTGCTGGAACATGACCGGATCACCGCCGCCGGCCGCGTTGAAGAACGACGTGCCGAAGAACTTGTCGGTCAGCAGCATGGTCACCGCGCCGGCCAGCACCGGCATCGCGGCGATGAGCAGGAACGCGGTGATGAGCCAGGTCCAGACGAACAGCGGCATCCGCAGCAGGGTCATGCCCGGCGCGCGCATGTTCAGGATGGTCACGATGATGTTGATCGCGCCCATGATGGAAGAGATGCCCATGATGTGAACCGCGAAGATCATGAACGCGACGTTCGCCCCGCCCTGGAGCACCAGCGGCGGATACATCGTCCAGCCCGCCGCCGGCGCACCGCCCGGCAGGAAGAACGTGCCGATGAGGAGGGTGAACGCGAACGGCAGCAGCCAGAAGCTCCAGTTGTTCAGGCGCGGCAGCGCCATGTCGGGCGCTCCCACCATCATCGGGACGAGCCAGTTCGCGAAGCCGACGAACGCGGGCATGATGGCGCCGAAGATCATGATCAGCGCGTGCATCGTCGTGAACTGGTTGAACAGGTGCGGGTCGAGAAGCTGGAGCCCGGGCTTGAACAGCTCGGCCCGGATGCCCATGGCGAGGAACCCGCCGACGAAGAACATGATGAGCGCGAACCACAGGTACAGCGTCCCGATGTCCTTGTGATTGGTGGTGAACACCCAACGCAACAGTCCCGGGTCCGGCCCGTGGTGATGGTGGTCGTCGGCGTGTGCTGCGTACGAGGTGCTCATGACCCTCAACCTCCCGTGTTCAAGTTGCGAGCCGCCGAGATCATCGCCGGCTGAACGACGTCACCGGTGGCGTTTCCGAACGCGTTGCGCTGGTACGTCACCACCGCCGCCAGCTCCACGTCGTCGAGCTGCGAGCCGAAGGATTGCATTGCCGTACCGCTGCGCCCGTCCATCACCAGCTTCAGATGGGCCTGGACGTCTCCGGTCGCCACCTCGCTTCCCCGAATGGAGGGAAACGCGCCGGTGACCCCGGCGCCGTCCATCTGATGGCATGTCGCGCAGGATGTGACGTAGACCTTCTCTCCGAGCGCCATCAACTCCGTCTTGCCCCACTCGCGCATCGCGAGGGCCGCCTGCTCCGCCTGGGCCGTCATCCGCTCGGCGACCCAGGCCCGGTACTCCTCCTCGGGAGCCGCGCGGACCACGATCGGCATGAATCCGTGATCCTTCCCGCAAAGCTCGGCGCACTGACCGCGGTAGACCCCTGGCTCCTCCACGAGCGTCCAGATCTCGTTGATGAATCCTGGAATCGCATCCTTCTTCTGCCCCAGCTCCGGTACCCACCACGTATGGATGACGTCGTCGGCGGTCAGCAGCAGGCGCACCTTCTTGCCGACCGGGAAGACGATGGGGTTGTCGACCTCGAGGAGATAGTTCTCGACCTTCGTCGGATCCTCGTAGATGGCCTGGCGGCTCGACGCGGCGAGATTGCTGTACACCGTGATGCCGTCTTCGATGTACTCGTACTTCCACTTCCACTGATAGGCGGTGACCTTGACGGTGAGGTCGGCGTCGGTGGTGTCCTCCATCTCGATGAGGGTCGTCGTGGCCGGCACCGCCATCGACACGAGGATGACGATCGGGATCACCGTCCAGGCGATCTCGGCGAACGTGCTGTGGTGGAACTGTGCGGCCTGCACCCCGGCGGCCTTGCGGTGGCGCACGATCGAGATGAACATGATGCCGAAGACCACCACACCGATCGCGACACATATCCACAGGATGAGCATGTGCAGGTCGTACACGATCCGGCTGATCGGCGTGACCCCGACCGGCAGGTTCAGGTCCCATGCGGCGAAGGCCCCCGTGCTCGCAAGTGCGAGCATCGCGAAGACCGCCATGCCCGAACCCGCCCCCCGGCCCGATGTTCTCCTAAGCATCTTGCAGTCTCTCCGCTTCATGAATTCTTCGGGCCCCGGCCGGGCTCCCGGTCCCGATCACCTCAGCCAGTGTCGCAGCCAGCCGCCTGCGCTCTGTTTCGGTGAGAAATTCGCCGAGCACCACCTGTTTGCCGTGTGATCGGACCACCAGACGGCTCGAACCGTGACCGGCAGGCCCATCGATGTCGACCCGGGCCCACGCCCTCTGAAACAGCCACTCGCATCGTGGTCCGGGTCTCTCCTTCTCGACCTTGACCACGTCTCCGCCCACCGTCACGACCTGAACCGACGTTCCCGCCAGGGCATTGACGTAGAACGCGATGCCGAGCGCCGCGATCTCCCCTCCGGCGAACGGGAGCACGGGCCAGAACCCCATGACCGCGAACACCCCGGCAATTGCCAAGCTATAGGACGCGATGCAGAAGTAGACGATCTTCGTCTGCTCCCACGTCAGCGAACGGTTCGGCCGAATGATGATGCGCCGTATGGAGCCGTCTTCGATCCTGGTGGCGAACATGCATGCCCCGGGTGACCGCCGCTCCCCCGAAAAGGGCGGCCAATGCTACAGCAGGCTCGTTCGCCCTCGCAACACGAGAACCTATTGAAACATGATGGTTTTCGCGTGCTTCGATCATGAGCGAGATCCGGATCCCGGGGACCAGTCCATCCGGGAAAACGCGCTGGCCGGCCTCGGCCGCACCGGCTCGGGCGCCCACGCATGACCGAACACCAGCTCCACACTCACGGGCAGGGTGCCGTCGGGGCCGCGAAGAGAGTCGTACCGCGCTGCCGCTACCCGGAAGGTCTCGACGGCCGACAACCCGCGCCGGCGCGCCACGAGCGCACCGGAGCCCCCGCTCCGGCTCAGGACCCGGCACAGTCGCCAGAAGTCGGGCGCCTGGAGCCGAACCCGTTGCACGTCCATGACCACATCGGCAAAACCGGTGTGCACCAGAGCGTCGCCGAGCTCGTGCATGTCGGCGAATGGATGCATCCGGTGCGGCTCGCATCCGCCCGACCACGCGAAGGCAAGCTCTTTCAACGTACCGGGCCCGAGGGTGCTGAGCAGCAGCAGCCCGCCCGGACGCAAAATGCGCAGGCACTCCGCCAGTGCCAGGTCGACAGGGTCGAACCACGGCATCGCCAGACTCGACAGAACGAGGTCCATGCAGCGGGACGACAACGGCAGCCGCTCGGCTTCGGCTGCGACGTGCCGATGCCTGGAGAACCAGCGCGGCGCACGCGATCCGGCGCGGTGAAGCAGGCTGGCGACAGGGTCGACGGACACCACGTCGGCTCCGCGAAAACGGCGCGCGAGGCCGCGCGACGTGGCGCCGGTACCGGCCCCGAGATCGAGGATCCGCCTCGGCGCGATACGAACGTCATCGAGACGATCGAGCAACGCATCACGCGCGGCCCGCATGACCCGCGCGAACTCGGGGTCCCCGTCGCCAGCGCGGGCGAACATGCGCCGCACCGCGATTCGATCGAACCTCGGCGGTATCGGTACCGGTCGCTGCGTGGATGGCCCCTCCGCCATGATCATCGAGCCCCGGTTCGCAAGCCCCCTGCGTCGAGAGCGGTTGGCCGACATCTCCCGAGACGAATGCTCACTACCCTCCGGATGGATTCGCCGCATCATGCTGCTCCGCAACACCGTCCGGGGGCGTCCGATGCGATTCATCCCCAGCGGCATCTGCCTGCTCTGCGACGAGCCGGCCGGGCCCATTCCAAATCTCTGCAGCGCCTGTGCCGGCGAGCTGCCGACCCTCCCTGAGCCGTGCGTCGCATGCGGAGCGAGCGCAGTGCCCCACACCCGGTTGTGCCGCGCCTGCGCGATACGGCGTCCACCCGTTGACCGCACCGTCTGTGCGCTCGCATACGCGCCGCCGGTCGACTATCTGATCGGACGAATGAAATTCGAACGGGATCTGCGCGTCGTCCCCGCGCTCGCCGGGATGCTGTTCCGCGCTGTCGCCGAGGTGGCGACTGCCGATTGGCTCGCACCGGTTCCCATCGCACCGGCGCGCCTGCGCGAACGCGGGTTCAATCAGGCACTGGAGATCGCGCGCGCCCTCAGCAGGAGCAGCGGGGTCCGGCTGACGTGGGCGGTACGTCGCCGGCGTCGCTCCGACCTCCCCCAATCGTCGCTCCCCGACGTTGCTGCACGGCGTGCGAACGTCGCCCGCGCCTTCGAGGCGCGTGCCGCCGTAGCCGGTCATGTCGTGATCGTCGACGACGTGGTCACGACCGGAGCGACGGTGAACGCCCTCGCTCGATGTCTGAAGACCGCCGGCGCCTGCCGGGTTGACGTCTGGGCGATCGCCAGGACACCTTGAATGTCATTCAGTGAACTATGTGATTCATGCGTCGAGGTTGGCGACCGAGAGGGCGTTCTCTTCGATGAACTCCCGGCGCGGCATCACCTGATCTCCCATCAGGGTGGTGAAGAGCTCGTCGGCCGCCACCGCGTCCTCGATGCGGACCCGAAGCAGCCGACGGGTCTGGGGGTCCATCGTGGTCTCCCAGAGCTGGTCAGGGTTCATCTCGCCAAGCCCCTTGTAACGCTGGATATATGCCCCGCGTCGGGCGTCCGCGAGAAGCCATTCAAGCGCCTCCCGAACGGTCGCCATCCCATGGCGTCTCTCACCTTTGTGCACCGTGGCGTTCACGAGCGGCGCATCCAGGCTCCCGCTCAAGCGCACCAGGTCGCGATACTCGACGGATCGAAAGAACTCGCTGCCAAGTTGGCGTTCGGATGCGACGCCGTGCAGGATCGCCTCGACGCGGATCGCGAACCCATCGTCGGGCCGCTCCTCGATGGAGATGCGGAAGCGATCCTGCTCCTGCCCCGTCACCTCGAGTCGCTGCCTGAGCGCATCGACCCATTCTCGCGCCTGCGCGACCCCGGCGGAGCCGTTCGCATCGAGCAATGGGGCGTGCATCATCGCACCGAGCACCTCGGGCAGGATACGGCGTGAAAGCCGCTTCACGATCCCTCCGAGTCGCAGATGCTCACGGGCGATTCCCTGGAGTACGGGACCCTCGATCACCGCTTGATCACCGCCGTTTGCGTGCGCGATGTACGTGCCGGTCAGGGCCGATTCCATGAAATACGCGTCGAGTTCGGTTTCGTCCTTGAGATAGCGCTCTATCTTCCCTTTGCGCACCTTGAACAGCGGCGGTTGAGCGATGTAGATGTTGTCCCTCTCGATGAGTTCAGGCATCTGGCGGTAGAAGAACGTCAGCAACAGCGTCCGGATATGCGAGCCGTCGATATCCGCGTCGGTCATGATGATGATGCGGTGGTAGCGCAGCTTGGCCGGGTCGTACTCTTCTCTGCCGATCCCACAGCCAAGCGCAGTAATCAGCGTCCCCACCTCCGCCGACGACAGCATCTTGTCGAATCGCGCCCGCTCGACATTCAGGATCTTCCCCTTGAGCGGAAGAATCGCCTGGAAACGCCGGTCTCGTCCCTGCTTGGCCGATCCGCCGGCCGAGTCGCCCTCGACGACGAAGAGCTCGGATCGGCTGGGATCCTTCTCCTGGCAGTCGGCAAGCTTGCCGGGCAGGCCCGCGACGTCCAGTGCGGTCTTGCGCCGGGTCATCTCCCGGGCCTTGCGGGCCGCCTCGCGCGCGCGGGTCGCGTCGATGATCTTGCCCGCGATCGAACGCGCCTCGCCCGGAGTCTCAAGCAGAAACTCGGCAAGCTTCACCGCGACCGTCGACTCGACCGCCGCCTTGACCTCGGAGGAGACGAGCTTGTCCTTCGTTTGCGAGGAAAATTTCGGATCCGGGACCTTGACCGACAGCACTGCCGTCAGCCCTTCCCGGACATCATCGCCCGTTGGTTCGACTTTCGCCTTTTGCGTCAACCCGTTGGCGTCCATGTACTGATTGAGCGTCCGGGTGAGGGCAGAGCGAAATCCGGCGAGATGCGTACCCCCATCTCGCTGAGGGATGTTGTTCGTAAAGCAGAAGATGTTCTCCTGATACGAGTCGTTCCACTGCATGGCGAGCTCGACCGCAGTACCGTCACGCTCGGCGACGATGAAGAGCACACTCGGATGGATCGGTGCCTTGTTGCGGTTCAGGTGCTTGACGAAGGCGCGAATCCCTCCCCGGTACTCGAAGATGTCCTGCTTGCCCGAACGTTCATCAAGCAGCTTGATTCGTACCCCCGAGTTGAGAAAAGACAGCTCGCGGAGCCGTTTGGCGAGAATGTCATAGTGAAATGCGATATTCGTGAACGTATTGGCGCTCGGACGAAAGTGAATGATGGTGCCACGCCGGGTCGTCTCCCCGATGACCTCCAGATCGGTCTCGGGGTCGCCGTGCCGATAGATCTGCCGGTAGGTGCGGCCGTCGCGGTGGATGGTGAGCTCGAGGCGTTCGGAGAGTGCGTTGACGACGGAGACCCCCACCCCGTGGAGACCACCGGAGACCTTGTACGAGTTGTCGTCGAACTTTCCGCCCGCGTGCAGCATCGTCATGATGATCTCGGCTGCGGGGCGTCCCTCCTCTTCGTGATTGTCGACCGGGATGCCGCGACCATTGTCGGAGACCGTGATCGACTCGTCCGCATGGACGGTCACCGCGACCTCCGTGCAATATCCCGCGAGGGCCTCGTCAATGGAATTGTCTACGGTCTCGAACACCATGTGATGAAGGCCGGTGCCGTCATCGGTGTCTCCGATATACATGCCGGGCCGCTTTCGGACGGCCTCAAGGCCCTTCAACACCTTGATATTCGTAGAGTCGTAGGTCTGGGCAGCCACTTGCGGCACCCGATGTGTGGGAACGGCCAACTATACCACTTCGACGATGCGTCCCCGTTCCACGTGGAACAGACGTCCAGGCACGATATCGCCCCCGTCCAGCCCATGCCCGGGGACCGCGGTCAGGAAAAGCTGGGCGCCGGTGGCCTGCAACTCTGCAAGACATCGGGCCCTGCTGTCCGGATCGAACTCCGATGCCAAGTCATCGACGAGCACCACCGGCGGATATCCAAGTATCGAGGCAAGATCCCGTACCTGTGCCACCGAGAGGGCGGTCACGAACATTTTCGTCTCACCACGCGACAGGGCATGCTGCAGGGGACGATCGTCGATGGTGAATCGTAGATCTGCCCGGTGTGGTCCCGCTTGTGTGTAGCCTCGCAGTCGATCACTAGTCAGTGAGTGTTCACACGCTTGGGCGAGAGAAATCGCCGAATCCCATCCCCGGTAGAACCGGATATCGATCGGCATGCCGACCAGCTTGGCGACGATGTCCTTCATCGCCGGTAATGCACGTTCAAGATATCGGACCCGCTGCACCGTCAGTTGCTCCCCGGCAACCGCGAGCTCGACATCCCATCCACCAAGCTCCTCGTCGCCAAGGCCACCGCGAATCGCCGCATTGCGCTGGCGCAGAGCACGCCGATACCGTTGATGGTGGTCGAGGTATGTTGGTTCCACGTGAAACAGCAACCGATCGACGATCCGGCGCCGCAGATCCGCGCCATCGGTGACCAATCGATACGTGTCAGGGGTGACGGTCACCGTCGGCAGAAGGGCCGCGAGTTCCGATGACGCCTTGACATCGACACCACCGCGACGAATTCGCAATCCATCCGGAGAATGCGCGATCCCGATCGTCTCCGTGGTCCCGTCCTTGCCGACTGTTCGCCCAAGGATATGCAGGCTCGATTCCCCATGGGTGACGACGTCACGGAGACGATGCGACCGAAACGAGCGTCCCGACCCCAGGATATGAACCGCTTCAAGAAGGCTCGACTTTCCGCTGCCGTTCGAGCCGAGCAGGAGATTGACTCCCGGCGAGAACTCGATATCGATACCGTCGAGGATTCGGAGAGATCGAATTTCGATTGCAGCAACATGCATGAAGGAGAGTATCGGCGGCCAATATGCGTTCGGCCGCTTGTGCGTCCCGTACCCTCCTACAGTCGCATCGGCATCACTACGAACTGGCAGTTCGATCGGCCATGTGGCTGTATCAGGCAACTGCTCGACGAGTCCGTGAGAAAGATGTCAACCTTTTCAGAGGGTATCGTCGCCAGCGCATCGATGAGATACGAAACGTTGAAACCAATATCCAGACTCTCGCCCGTATATTCGATATCGAGCTCGTCTTCCGCTGTTTCCTGCTCGGGATTGTTGGCCGCAACCTTCAACATATCGGAGCCAAGCGTCAATCGAACCGTTCGATGCTTGTCGCTCGACAACACGGACGTCCGAACCAGACACTGACGAAGCGACTCCCGGTCCATCGATAGCTGCTTGTCGCACTGTCCCGCGTCCGGGATGACCCTGCTGTAATCCGGAAATTTACCGTCGATCAGCTTGCTCGACAATCGAACGTCCCCTATCGTCATCTGGACTGCATTGGTGCCTACGCGAATCTTGAGTTCGACATCCTCCGTGGTCAGCAACCGCGCGAGCTCAAGCACTCCTTTCCGTGGGACGATGATCGACTTTGGTTCCTCCACTCCCGTCACGGCGTCAAGGCGAGCAACCGCGAGCCTGTGGCCATCCGTTGCCACCGCCCTGACCTGCTGCGGGGTGACTTCGAGCAACAAGCCGTTAAGGTAGTAACGAACATCTTGGCGCGCCATCGCGAACTGGGTCAAGTCGATCAGGCGTTTCAATTCACTCTGCGCAATCACGAACTCGGATTCATCCGCTATGTCGTCTGTCGTGGGGAAGTCGTCCGCGGGGATGGTGGTCAAGGTGAACCGGCTACGGCCGGAGCGGACATGGGCCCTGTTGCTCTCACCGTCGCGTTCGAATTCAACCTTCGCGTGACTTGGCAATGCCTGGCAGATATCGATCAGCTTTCGGGCCGGAACCGTGATCTCGCCGGCATTCCAGTTTTCAACCGTCACACGCGCCTGGAGCTCGACCTCCGAGTCGCTGGCCGTGAACGCCAGTGCGCCGTCCTGTGCCGAAACAAGTATGTTCGACAGGACGGGAAGCGTCTGGCGTTGCTCGACCACCCCGCGGACGAGCAGCAACGGCTTGAGCATGATTTCTCGGTCGATATTGAATTTCATCGATCATTCCTT
This sequence comes from uncultured Gammaproteobacteria bacterium, assembly GCA_958295465.1. Lineage (GTDB taxonomy): Bacteria > Pseudomonadota > Gammaproteobacteria > HK1 > HK1 > HK1. Next base: position 1,420,998 of record OY282353.1, on the reverse strand, counting down.
AGTTGATCTATTGGATCTAGCTTGTCGGCGGACTGTGGACTATCAGAAAATAACGTTGTTGATCAACGAAATATATCACCAGCAACCATGTCTGGAACAACTGTGATCCATGTGATCCGCTTGTGGACAACCGGTGGTCCATTTCAATTGTCCGCGTGAATTCAGATCTATCCACATGGTTGTACAGTGGTTTCTCATCACGTGGTCAGTATCCGCAGCAGCGCGGTGTAGTCGTCAGCCGTCGTTACGTCCAGTTCGCGTAACTTGGTGATTTTCCGGCAGGCATACAGGACGGTCGTGTGATCCCGGCCACCGAAAGCGGCCCCGATCTCGGGCAGGCTGTGATTCGTCAACTCCTTGGCAAGCGCCATCGCGATGTGCCTTGGCCGTGTGACGGACCGGCTCTTGCGCCGCGAGGTGAGATCGTTGACACGGATCTTGAAGTACTGCGCGACGGTACGCTGGATATTTTCCGTGGTGACCAGCCTCTCCTGCAACGCCAGGAGGTCGCGCAACGCCTCCTTGGCCAAGTCGATCGTGACCGCGCGTCCCGTGAACTTCGCATTGGCAATGACGCGACGCAATGCCCCTTCGAGTTCACGGACGTTCGACTGCATCCGTTGTGCGATGAAGAACGCGACTTCATCCGGGACGGCGGTATCCGTCGCCGCCGCCTTGTTCATCAGGATGGCCGCGCGGGTCTCGAGCTCCGGAGGCTCGACGGCGATGGACAGGCCCCCGCCGAACCGGGTCTTGAGTCGATTTTCGAGGCCGTGAATTTCTTTCGGGTATCGATCGCTGGTCAGCACCACGATGCTTTCTCTATCGAGCAACCTGTTGAATGTATGGAAAAATTCCTCCTGGGACCGCTCCTTCCCGGCAAAGAACTGGATATCGTCGATCAGCAGTGTATCCACCGAGCGGTAGCGTTTCTTGAACTGATTGATTTTATTGTGTTGAAGCGCGGTGACCATGTCTGCGACGAATTGTTCCGAGTGCAGGTACACGACGTTGGCGCCCGGGTTCTCCTCCAGCAGCCGGTTGCCGATGGCGTGCATGAGATGTGTCTTGCCGAGCCCGGTGCCGCCGTAGATGAACAGGGGATTGTCGTCGGTATCGTCGGGACTCGACGCGACCTGCATCGAAGCCGCGCGGGCCATCTGGTTGGACTTGCCTTCGACGAAGTTGTCGAAGGTGAATTCGGCACGCAGTCCGGTGGCCGAAGGCAGGTTGTGACGGATGTCCGGAAGGGACGCCTTGACCGTTGTCCCGTCTGTCCCGCCGTCGATGGGGGATGGGGATTCACGGCTCCCGACGTGCACGGTGACGTTCGTCTCCGCGGATTCACATCGGCGGATGATCTTCCTGATCCGATCGAGGAAGTGCTTGCTGACCCAGTCGCTGACGAAGTGGTTCGGTGCGAGCAGCCGCAGGATCGATCCATCCTCGACGGCATGGAGGGGGCGGATCCACGTGTTGAACTGTTCCGGAGTCAGATCGACTTCAAGACGATCGAGACAACGCTCCCAGGTCGTTGACACCCTTCCGGTCCTCCCGATGGCGGCTGCTGGGTGATGCGGAGGCGGGAGGATGCAGTGTATACCGGTTGTCCGGCATGACCAAACGAAGGGCGAAAATCGCAGACCTTTCCGGTTGAATTGACACTGCCCGGCGCCCGCCTGTAGATTCCGCCGCCTTCGGTTGCATGCCGATCCCCTGATCTTCAGCGGCTTTTCACCGGAATGGATACGGTACGATGAAACGCACATTTCAGCCGAGCAACCTCAAACGCAAGCGGCGTCATGGCTTCCGGGCTCGAATGGCCACCAAGGCAGGTCGGCGGATCCTCAGCGCGCGGCGTGCGAAGGGACGAAACAGACTCTCCGCCTGAGCGCAATTCCACCGATCGGCGGTTCCGGCCGAAGCATCGGCTGCGACGGCGGAAAGATTTCGCAAAGGTCTTCTCCGGCGGCATCCGGTTGAACGCGCGGGTCGTGACGACCGTCGTGCGTCCCAACGGCGTGAACCATCCCAGACTTGGACTCGCCGTCGCGCGCCGCTCCGCGCGGCGTGCCGTGGCCCGCCACCGGCTGAAGCGCCGGATCCGGGAGAGTTTTCGCCACCATGCCGGACGCCTCGGTGGGCTCGACGTCGTGGTGATCGTCAACCCGGGGGCGGAGAAGATGGATTCGAAGCGCTTCAGGGAGCTGTTGGCACAGCAGTGGGAGCGTGTCGTGCGGTTGGCGCACCGCACCGGGCGCGGTAGCGGACAGAGAGGCGCATGATGGCGATCGAGCAGATCCGCATGGCACTGATCATCGCGCTGGGTGTGGTGGCGTTTCTGCTATGGGATGCGTGGCAGCGCGACTACGGGCCGAAGCCGTCCCCGCCGGTGAGCCCCGAGCAGCCGGCGTCCGACGCCGGGCCGAGCGATTCCGCATCGCCGGGTGCCGATGTCCCGCAAGCGCCGCAATCGGCTCGGACCACGGCCACGGTCGCCCCGACGCCGGCCGATGACGCCGGCGATTCCGGGCACGGCCGGAAGATCAAGGTGACCACCGACGTGCTTGCGGTGGAGATCGATACCCGAGGGGGAACCATCGCACGGGTCGACCTTCGGTCCTATCCCGTCTCCAACGACAAGCCGGAGGACCCCTTCCGGTTGCTCGACGACGGTGACCCGCAACGCTACTTCGTTGCCCAGTCCGGGCTCACCGGACCACGTTCGGCGCCGAACCACCACGCGCAGTTCGAGTTCGACGCGAACGCCTACGAGTTGGCCGACGGCATGGACGGCATCGATGTTCCATTGCGCTGGCGGTCGGATGACGGCGTCGAGGTCACCCGCACCTATCGCTTCGCGCGGGACCGCTACGTCGTCGACGTGCAGGTCGACGTCGTCAACGGAAGCGACGAGGAATGGCACGGTGCGCTGTACGGCCAGCTCCAGCGTGGCGAGCCGGAGAGCAGCGGCGGGCTGTTCCGGACCTATACGTACACCGGGGGAATACTGTCCGGGCCGGAGAAGCTCTACGAGAAAGTCGATTTTTCGGACATGGCGAGCCAGGACGTCGCCCGCGACGTCGCCGGCGGCTGGGTGGCGATGATTCAGCACTACTTCGCCGCGGCCTGGGTTCCCGATGCGCAGCAGACCAACCACTACTACTCGAAGAGCCTGACGAACGGCCGTTTCGCGATCGGGGTCGTCAGCCCGACCCGCACGGTTCCATCCGGCGGCACCGGCCGGTTCATATTCGCTTTCTACGTCGGACCGAAGATTCAGGACCGCCTGCAGGAGGTGGCTCCGCACCTGGAGCGGACCGTGGACTACGGGTGGCTGTGGCTGATCGCCGAGCCGCTGTTCTGGCTGTTGAGCTGGATCCACGGCTTCGTCGGCAACTGGGGCTGGGCGATCATCATCCTGACGATCCTGATCAAGCTGGCGTTCTTTCAGCTCTCCGCCGCGAGCTACAAGTCGATGGCGAGGATGCGCAAGCTCCAACCCCGCATCACTGCGTTGCGCGAGCGTTATTCCGCAGACAAGCAGCGTATGAACCAGGCGATGATGGAGCTCTATCGCGAGGAGAAGATCAACCCTCTCGGCGGATGCCTGCCGATCCTCGTCCAGATCCCGGTGTTCATCGCACTGTACTGGGTGTTGCTGGAAAGCGTCGAGTTGCGCCAGGCGTCGTTCATCGGCTGGCTCGACGATCTCAGCCTTCACGATCCGTACTTCGTGCTGCCGGTCCTGATGGGCATCACGATGCTGATCCAGCAAAAGCTCAACCCGACCCCGCCCGACCCGATGCAGGCGAAGATCATGATGGCGCTGCCGTTCGTCTTCACGTTCTTCTTCCTCTTCTTCCCGTCGGGCCTCGTGCTCTACTGGTTCGTCAACAACGTATTGTCGATCATTCAGCAATGGGTCATCACGAAGAAGATCGTCGGCGACGGCTGATACTTCGTGAGTGGCAGCCGGGCCCGCTCGACCGGTGAGCCACCCGGGCGCCGGCGACACCATCGCCGCGATCGCGACCCCGCCCGGACGGGGCGGCATCGCGATCGTGCGCGTCTCGGGGCCGTTGGTCGTCGAGGTCGCGCATCGCATCCTCGGCCGGGTGCCGGCCCCACGGAGCGCGGTCTACGTTCGGTTCAGGGATGGCTCCGGGGGGGTGATCGATGACGGTCTCGCGCTGCGGTTCGAGGCCCCGGGGTCGTTCACCGGCGAAGACGTCCTCGAACTGCACGGCCACGGCGGGGTCGTCGTCTCGCGCATGATGCTGGAGCGCGTCTGCGAGCTTGGGGCTCGACCGGCCAAGGCAGGCGAGTTCACGTTGCGCGCCTTTCTCAACGATCGCATCGATCTGGCGCAGGCCGAGGCGATCGCCGATCTCATCGACGGCGCATCCGCGTCGGCGGTGCGGTGCGCGCGTCGATCGCTCTCGGGCGAGTTCTCGCGAACCATCGAGGGCCATCGCGATGCGCTCATCGAGTTGCGTTCGTTCATCGAGGCGTCAATCGACTTTCCGGACGAAGAGCTCGACCTCCTCGGGATGCCCGAGACGGCGGCGCACCTTGCGGCGCTGCGCGACAGGGTCGCGGCGACCCTCGCCGACTCCCAACGCGGCGCAGTGCTGCGCAACGGTGTCAAGCTGGTGATCGCGGGCGCACCGAACGTCGGGAAATCGAGTCTGCTCAACCGGCTCGCGCGCACCGACACTGCGATCGTGACCGACATTCCCGGCACGACGCGGGATCCGGTGCGCGAGCGGGTGGTCATCGCCGGCGTCCCGTTCGACGTCCACGACACCGCGGGGTTTCGGGAGACGTCGGATCCGGTGGAGCGCATCGGCGTCGAACGAGCGGCACGCGCGATGGACGACGCGGATCTGGTGCTCGTGGTCACCGACGATCGCGACGCCGCCGGCGATTCGGACCGGACGCTTGTGCAGCGCGCCGCTGCCGCCCCGGCGCGCATCGTGGTGCGGAACAAGATCGATCTGAGCGGCCGTCGACCCGGTGTGACAGTCGGCGAAGATCGGACGCTGACGGCGCGAGTTTCCGCCCTCAAGGGGATTGGGCTCGCCGAGCTCGAGGAAGCGATCGTCGAGCGCGTGACCCGTGGCCCGGCGGTCTGCGAGGACGTATTCATGGCGCGCCGGCGTCACGTGGACGCGCTGGTCCGGGCGCTCGCGGCGTTCGATCGTGCACGGAGCCGGCTGGTCGCGGACAATGCCGGCGAGCTCGTCGCCGAAGAGCTTCGCGAAGCGCAGGATGCCCTCGGCGAGATCACCGGAGCGTTCGCGGCCGACGATCTGCTCGCGCACATCTTCTCGAGCTTCTGCATCGGAAAGTGAGCACAGGGTCGGGAGACGTCGCAGACCGGCGGGCCGGCAACCGGTTGACAGCACGAAGCATCCTCGGATCATCGGCGGCAAACGACGGATCAACCCGATGTTCGGATGCTCCAGGCTCTGCGAGTAGTCCATCGATGTCGCGGCGGACGGTTTTCCCTGTGCTGAACGGTGCCCCGAGCCCGGTCGTGGCGAACTGCACCGTTGCGGCACGGTGCGGCGGGTAGTCCCGGTGTTCCGCCGCGTCCTGTCGCAATGCGCCCTGTATACGATGCGCGGCGTCGTGCGCCTGCCCTGGCAGGTTCAGTGCGCGTTCGGCGATGCGGCGGGCGGGTTGTTGTACCGGCTCATGCGCCGGCGTCGAAAAATCGCGGAGAGGAATGTCGCGCTTTGCTTTCCCCGGCTGGCCGAGCCGGCCCGCTTGCGCATCGTGCGCCGCCATTTCCGCTCCCTGGGACTCGGACTCGTCGAAGTCGCGCTCGCATGGTGGGGACGCGATGAGCAGATTGCGGCGCGGTCCCGAATCGTCGGCTCCGAACATCTGGAGGCGGCGTTGTCCCATGGAAGAGGGGTGATTCTGTTCGGGGGACACTTCACCACGTTCGAGCTCGGGGGACGCATCCTCGCGTCGCGCTTCGAGGTCGGAGCGACCTACCGGCCGGACAACGATCCCTGGTGGGACTCGATGCTTCGCGCCGGCCGCGGGCGTTATCTTTCAGCGTTGGTCGCGCACAAGGACGCCAGGGCGATGGTCCGGTACCTGGGTCGAAATCGTATCCTGTGGTACGCGCCCGACCAGGACTACGGCGGCCGCCGTCGTGTCTTCGCCCGATTCTTCGCCGAGCGTGCATCGACCACCACCGCGACCGCCTGGCTCGCGCGAAAAAGTGGTGCGAGAATCGTTCCGTACGCGTCGTATCGCCGCACGGACGATTCGGGGTGGGACGTGGTGCTCGGACCGGCCCTCGATGGTTTTCCGACGGGTGACGATCCGGCCGACGCCGAGCGTCTGAACGGAGTGCTCGAAGGCCAGATCGCACGCAGCATCGAGCAGTACCTGTGGATCCACCGGCGCTTCAAGACCCGGCCGCCGGGAGCGCCGCCGGTGTACGATGCGGCGCTGCTGCGCCGGCGGACCGGAGTGCGTTGAATCAAGAGCCCCTGTTGTTGGAGGTACGCTCTGCGGTGGGCGGTGGCAGGATCTCCGGGTCGGGAACGAGCTCCAACCATTGCCTGCACCGGGAATGGCTCGGCGTCGCTTTCGTCTGCCTCCATGAGCCTGCGGCCAGACATGACTGACCCTGGAATGTACGAGTTGGTTCGGGCCGCCTGCAAACTCCTGGTCATCAAACTCGGGGCGTTTGGCGACGTCGTGCTGGCCGAAGGTGCCCTGCACGACATTCGGCTACACCACTCGAAGGCCAGGATCACCGCGCTCACGACCCCGGAGTACGCGGCGATTTTCGAACGATGTCCGCACGTCGACGTTGTCGAGATCGACCGGCGCAAACCTCGATGGCAGCTTCCTTATCTGCTGGAGCTGCGCCGGCGCCTGCGCGCCTCGGACTACGACCTCGTATACGATCTTCAAAACAGCAACCGAACCGCGATGTACTTTCGCTGGATGCGTCAGCCGATCCTGTGGTCGGGCACAGCGCCAGGCTGCAGCCTTCCCTATCGCACGGATCGTTTCAAAACGATCCCCGTTCTTGACAGGTTAGCCGGGCAGTTGACCGATGCCGGAGTAGCTACGCCACACTGCCGGCAGCCGGATCTCAGATGGATGGTCGACGACGTCAGCGGGATCCTCGATGCGCACGGCGTATCGGATGGCTTCGTTTTCCTGATCCCGGGCGCATCCGCGCGTCACCCGCAAAAGCGCTGGCCGCATTACGCTCGCCTGACGGAGCTTCTCATCGAGCAAGGCCGCCAGGTAGTCACAGCGCCGGGACCCGACGAGATGGACCTTTGCCGATCACTGCCCGCCATTACCCTGACCGAACACGGCGGCTGCCTGAGCCTGTTCCAGATCGCCGGCCTCGCCACACGTGCCGGATTCGTCGTCGGCAACGACACCGGACCCACACATCTCGCCGCGCATTGCGGCGCCCGGGGTCTGGCGCTACACGGCTCTCATACGGCCGCGCGCCTCACCTGCATAGACCGCCGGCTCGAAGTCATGGAGGTGCCGGATCTGTCACAGCTCGACGCCGAACGTGTCTTCGAGACGGTCGGGGCGAGACTTGGGGCTCAGCGAGCACCAGCGTAGGACTTCTCTTCGATCAATGAGGAGCCCGTGAGCAGGTTGATCTCTTTCTTGATCGCGGCTCGACGGTCGTTGCATGTATATACGGCGCGCGCGAGCTTGATGAATCCTGGTCCGAAATCACGCCCCGCTTCGCACGCACGAATGTCGTCCTCGATCTGCCAAAGTGCGTTGTTGATCGCCTTGAGATCCGATTCAAGTGCGGATAGCTCGGCCGACGCATGCAGCGATACATCGCGCGTAGCGTTGAGAACGCCCAGCTCGCGCCTGACGTTGGCGAGCTTTGCTGCGTCCGTCATGCGATCGGACTTGATCTGGAGGATCGTGATCTTGTCGATCAGCTCACCCGCGCCGATTTCAACGAGGATCCGTTCGCTCACGTCGCGCAGACCCGCCCGGCGTTCAGCCGCCGGTACCAGCACCGGTGCCGCGCCTTGCCCTCGCCCGGTGCTTCTGCGCGGCGAAGCCGGCTGCCGGCCCCAAGCCCGGCAGACTCGTGGCGCGGCTGGCCGGCGGCCGCCATGTCTGGTGTCTTTCCACGATCGCCTTGGCGGTCACGGAGAAGAGGCAATGCTCGTCGAGCACTCTTCCACGGCAACGAAGAAGGTGGTTCGGCATTCGTTGACTTCATCGTCATGCACGAAATCACTTACACTACAGACGCCCCTGTATGTCAAGATGCTCTTCCTGAAGCCGTTCTCGCCCTTGCTCGCGTCGATTCAAGGCGCTTCGCGCCTCCTCCATTCCACTATGGCTCTTCGGGTGGCCCGTCGGTAAATCCGTTCAAGCGCGACCTTGCAAGCCCAGTGTGGGAAAGAAGCGCCTGTAGGCCGCCCCAATGACCGCTACCGGGATAAGGCATTGACGAGACGGAAATTCATATGCGATTGCCCGGCTCGTCCTTGGGACGGCAATGATCGGATGCCGGCAGAACATCGGTCGGTCCCTCGAGATGCCTGCGGGCGTGCTGATCGGGATCGTCAACAGGCATGAGGGGAACCATGGCCGATCGCGTGGCGTTGATTACGGGGGTGACGGGCCAGGACGGAGCCTGTCTGGCAGAGCTGTTGCTGAGCAAGGGCTATGTGGTCCACGGTGTCAAGCGCCGATCCTCGTCCTTCAATACCGGGCGGGTCGACCACCTCTACGAGGATCCTCACCAGGCCGACCCGCGGCTGTTCCTGCACTATGGAGACCTGACCGACGCGACCAACCTGATCCGGCTGGTTCAGGAGGTCAGGCCTGATGAAATCTACAATCTGGCCGCTCAGAGCCACGTTCATGTAAGCTTCGAGACCCCGGAGTACACCGCCAACAGCGACGCGCTGGGCACCCTGCGCCTGCTGGAGGCGTTGCGTATCCTGGGCCGGACCGAAGACGTTCGCTTTTATCAGGCATCGACCTCGGAACTCTTCGGAAACGCGCCGACTGCACCGCAAAACGAGGAAACGCCATTTTACCCCCGCAGCCCCTACGCGGCCGCCAAGCTGTATGCGTACTGGATCACGGTCAACTATCGCGAAGCGTACGGCATCCATGCCTCCAACGGCATCCTGTTCAACCACGAAGGGCCGACCCGCGGCGAGACCTTCGTGACCCGCAAGATCACCCGGGCGGTCGCCTCCATCGTCCACGGCTTGCAGGACCGGGTCTATCTGGGAAACCTGGACGCGAGGCGCGACTGGGGCCACGCCCGCGACTACGTGGAAGGCATGTGGCGCATCGTCAACCACGACCCCCCGGACGACTACGTACTGGCGACCGGTGAGTCCCACTCGGTGCGCGAGTTCGTCGAGTCCGCCTTCAAGGAAGTGGACGTCGACATCGTTTGGGACGGTGAGGGGGTTTGCGAGAAGGGACGCGATGTGCGGACCGGTGCGGTCCGCGTGGAGATCGATCCCCGCTATTTTCGGCCGACCGAGGTCGACCACCTGGTCGGTGATGCGAGGAAGGCGCGCGAGGTGTTGGGATGGGAGCCGAAGTCTACGTTCGGAGGCATCGTTTCCGAAATGGTCCGGGCCGATCTGGATGCCGTACTCGCGGAACGACGGCGGAACGGCAAGCATGGCTGACCGGGACTTTCCGCTGGAAGGCAAGCGGGTCTTCGTCGCCGGCCACCGTGGCATGGTGGGGTCGGCCGTCAACCGGGTCTTGCGGCAACGGGGCTGTGAAGTCCTGACGGCGCCGCGGCCCGGAGTGGATCTGCGTCGCCAGGAGGAGGTGGAGCGATGGATGCGGTCGGAGCAACCGGACGCGGTGTTTCTCGCCGCGGCCCGCGTCGGCGGGATCAAGGCCAACAGCACCCGGCCGGCGGAGTTCATCTACGACAATCTCGCGATTCAATCAGCGGTCATCGAGAGCGCCCGCCGTGCCGGTGTCGGCAAGCTCCTGTTCCTGGGATCGAGCTGCATCTACCCGAAGATGGCATCACAGCCGATTGTGGAAGGGGCGCTGCTGACCGGTCCGCTGGAGCCGACCAACGAATGGTACGCGGTGGCCAAGATCGCGGGCATCAAGCTGTGCCAGGCGTACCGGCGTCAGTACGGCTGCAACTACATCTCCCTCATGCCCACCAACCTCTACGGGCCCGGCGACAACTTCAATCTTCAGAGCGCCCATGTGATCCCTGCGCTGATGCACAAGATGCACAGGGCAAAGGTGTCAGGCAGTCCCGAGGTGGTGGTGTGGGGCTCGGGGACGCCGAGACGCGAGTTCCTGCACGTCGATGACCTGGCGGATGCGGCCGTGTACCTGATGGAGGTGTACTCGGGCGAGGAACAGATCAATGTCGGTACGGGCCGCGACATCACCATTGCCGATCTCGCGCTGACGATCCGGGAAGTGACCGGGTTTCACGGGCGGTTGGCATACGATCGCTCAAAGCCTGACGGCACGCCTCGCAAGTGTCTGGATGTGACCCGCCTGGCTCGGCTCGGTTGGAGGGCGAAGACCGATCTGCGCAGGGGACTGGCGGATACTTACCGCTGGTTTGCCGGCGCCGAGGATGCCTCGACCGATCGCGCAGTCTCGTTGCGCGGCAATGACCGGACCCTGTCTCGACATCGTCCATCGGAATCGTCAGGCCATTGACCAACCATGGCCGCCGGGGGATATCCTGAAGTCGTTCTCTTTCCGCGGATGAAGTACCGCGAGAATCCATGTTGAGACGGGTCTCCGTCGAATTCAGCTCCTGAGAAACGCCCGGTCAGGTCGGGGTCGATGCGTCTCGTGGCCGACAGAGAGTCCATGTCGAAGAAGATTCGAATCAAGTTCGTCTCCAAGAACCCGATCGAGCACGCCCATTTCACGGAGCTGCCGAACCGGCACCCGGAGATGGAGTTCATTCTTGATCCGGCGGCACGAGATTATGACTGGTTCGTCGTCTACGACGATCTGCCGAAGTCCCGCGGCGAGCGGTTTCCCGTGGCCCGTGAAGCCTTGGCGTGCCCGGTACAAAACACCATTTTGATGACGTACGAACCCTCCTCCGTGAAGTTTTGCGGTGATGACTACTCCAATCAGTTCGCATATGTATTGACAAGCCATGAACCCGACATGTTGCCCCATGCGGAACGTCATGACGCGCCCCCCGTGGGGAAATGGCTCTATGGAAGTGTGGCGGACGCGCTGCGGCACACCTCCCCGCCCGAGAAGAACGCACAGGTTTGCATCTTCCTGTCGGCCAAACGCATGAGCCATACCCTGCACGGAAAACGGTTTGCCTTTCAGAAGACGTTGACTCGACTTCTGCCGGAACTCGACGTCTATGGCAGGGGAGTTCGTTATGTCGAAAAGAAGGCCGAATGCCTCGATCGTTACCGCTACACTGTCGCCGTAGAGAATCACGTTGGTCCGCACCACTGGACGGAGAAGCTTTCCGACAGCTTTCTCGGCTACTGTCTACCCTTCTATTTCGGTTGTCCCAACGCAGCCGCCTATTTTCCGGAGGAGAGCTTCATTCCCATCGACATGGACGATCCGCAGGCCGCGGCAAACACGATCAGGGAGGCAATGGCCGGCGACGAGTACCGGAGGCGTCTGCCGGCCATCAACGAGGCCCGCCGCCGGGTGCTCGAGGAATACAATCTTGCCAACATCGTCGGAAACGTGATCGCCGATGTGACCGGAAGAGAACGTACCGGGCCGATCATCGGCCGGTCATGCAGGCCGCAGATCCGCAGCCGCCGCCTGGTCATCAGACAACGACCGGCAGCACTCCTGCGCTACATGTTCGGCAAGTTCCGGGCGAAGCGGCGGAAGAGGGGTTAGAGAACGGTGGTCCGTGCACTCGGTTCCGGTGAAACGATGCTCCGGCGGCACCGTCCGCGCGGCAGCATCGCCGTGGGGATGTCGCTTGCCTTTCTGGCGCTGCTGCCGTTCGGCGGCCTTTACAACGTCCCGTTGCTGGTGCTTTGCGGGCTCGGATTATGGTGCCTGACAACGCGGCCTCGAGAGGCACTCGGCGACGATGGGTTGCGTCTGCTGCTCGTGTTGTTCCTGTGCATCTGGCTGCCGATGACAATCTCGGCCATCGATGCGGCCAATCCGGTCCACGCCTGGCGCAAGGTCGGGAGCTTCCTGGTGCTCTTTCTCGCCGGTGCGTACATAGCGATGGCGTTGCGGCGCGGGGTCGATCTGCAGCGGCTGCTCGCCGGGGTGTTGGTCATATGCGTGTTCTGGAGTGTCGATGCATCGTGGCAGTTCATACATGGATTCAATCTTCTGGGGTTTCCTTACGGGGGCCAACGGGTATCCGGGATCTTTCATCCCGATCTCAAGCTGGGCGTGGTGTTGGCGACGGTGTCACCGTTCGTCTTCGAGGCGATACGCAAGCTCGCGGGACGGAGCGCGTGGGTATTGCTGGCGCTGATCCCGTTCTTCGCGGCGATCGCCTTGTCAGGAAGCCGATCGTCGTGGATCGTGCTTCTCGTCGTGTCGGGCGGCTATGGCTGGTACCTGTTCCGATGGGCCGGTGGGCCGGTGGGCGGCCGGGCTGTCCTGCGGGTGGCGGCGGTCGGGGTGCTTGCCTGCGGGGCGCTCGCTTACTCCTTTCCACAAGCGGCCGGTCAAATGCAGGGACTGCTGGCCGAACGCACTACATCGGTTGTCGATTTCGTCAGGGGCGACCATCAGTCTTCCCACGTTGCGCTCCATGCACGGCTTACATCCTGGCAGAGCGCGGGCCGGATATTCAGCGACCATTGGCTGAACGGCGTGGGTCCCCGTGGGTTCAGGAAGGTTCATCCCGACTACGCGCCGGTGCACGATTTCTATGTGCTGCGGGGCCACACCTCGAACTACCCGCACATGGTGGTACTCGAGATCGCGGCCGAGACCGGGGCCATCGGCCTGCTCGGTTACCTTGTCGCGCTTGCGGTGCTGATGCGCAGGTTCCTGAGCATGGACCGCACGAAGCTTGTCCCTGGATTTCCCTACTTGCTGGCTTGCGTCGTGGTCCTGTTTCCATTCGCCACACACTTGGCATTCTACTCACACTTCATGGGCGTGCTCATCTGGTGGACGATTGCAGTATCCGCATCCGGTCTCGGTGCATCGGGCCGGTGCGGGCCGGATGAAGGGAAGGGCTGATGTCGTTTTCTCCGGAGGATGCGGAATCGATGTCGGACAGGAAAGCACCGACGGTGCTGCAGGTGTTGCCGGCGCTGGAGGTCGGCGGCGCCGAGTGGGGAGCGGTTGACGTCACCGCCGGGCTGACCGGTGCCGGCTGGCATGCCGTGGTGGCGTCTTCCGGCGGCGCCATGACGGAAGAAGTCGAGCGTGTGGGCGGCATCCACCTCACGTTGCCGCTGGACAGGAAGAATCCGTGGACGATACGGAGAAACGTGCGGGTGCTTCAGGACGTCATTCGTGAATACCGGGTCGACATCGTCCACGCCCGGAGCCGGGCCCCGGCGTGGAGCGCCTGCGCCGCCGCGCGGCGGTCCGGTGTGCCGTTCGTGACGACCTTCCACGGTGTTTACGGTTGCGGCAACAGGCTGAAGAAAGCCTACAACTCCATCATGGTGAAAGGCGATATCGTGATTGCCGTCTCGCGGTTCGTGAGCCGCCATATCCAGGAAACATATCGGGTTCCACCGAAACGGCTGCGGGTGATCCATCGGGGAATCGATACCGGCATCTTCAATCCGGACGTGGTCTCGGACGAGCGCATGACCAGGCTCGCCCGGCAATGGCGTCTTCATGACAACGTGCCGGTCATCATGCTGCCGGGGCGCGCGGCCCGGTGGAAAGGCCATAACGTGATGATCGAAGCGGTCAGAAATCTTGGCCGCCGGGACGTCCGGGTCCTGCTCGTCGGCGCCGATCAGGGGAAACCCCGCTATCGGGATGAACTCGAAGCGCAGATCCGGAAGGCCGGTCTGGAGGGAGTCGTCCTCTTGACCAAGCCTTGCCGTGACATGGCCGCGGCATACATGCTGGCCGATCTCGTGGTGTCCGCGTCAATCGAGCCGGAAGCGTTCGGCCGGGTCGCCGCCGAAGCGCAAGCAATGGGCCGTCCCCTCGTTGCGACGGATCTTGGCGGCTCGCGCGAGACGGTCATCGACCGCAGGACGGGCCGCCTGGTTCCCGCGGGGGACGCGGCCGCTCTCGCGGACGCGATGGGGTCCATGCTCACGTTGACGGCGGGCGAACGACACACCCTTGCCCGGCGCGCCCGTGGCCATGTGATGGCCTGCTTCACGAAGTCGCGAATGTGCGGCCGGACGCTGTCCGTCTATCGGGAGCTCCTCGATGCGTCACCGTCCACGGTCACGACCGATACGGCTCCCGGCCGGACGGAGGATTGCGAACCGGAAAAAATCGCGGAGCACCGGAACGACGCGGATAACGGTGTAGGCGAGCGCAGCGCGTGACCGCAATGAGAGCAGGGTCATCGCTCTTTCGGCGCCACCGGCGGTAGCTGGATCGTCTCGTGGTCCCCGACAGGGGTGACGGAGACGTTCACCCGATCGGCACGTCCGGATAGACGAGCTCGTGGCGGTTACGCCACTCCCTGGTGACGTAGTTCACGATCAGCGAGCGTCGTACCCCATTCATCGGGCGGGGCTCGAAGCCGTGCCAGGTGTCGTGTGCCGGGATGAAGATCATGGCCGCGTTGTCCGCAAAATCGAGACGCTTCGCGTGGGTCTTCGGATCGGCGTAGATGTCCGTTCCCCAATCCTCCCGCTGTCCGGCCCCGGCCAGGTAGATGAACATGGTGAATGCCTTGACCCCGATGTCCGTATGCGGCTCCAGCCAGAATCCCTCCCGATCCTGGGCGTACTCGATCCGAAGGCAGGTGCCGGAAAGATCGACGTCACAGACCGCTTCGAGGGTCGAGACCGTTTCGCCGTCCTGGAGCGTCTCCGCGAGCGCGCGAGCCGGCGCGAACGTCGCAACGGCCTCCGCGTCCACGTATCGCCGGGTGGCGTTGTTCTCCTCGCGGCGGCCCGATGCGCAGGCCACCTCCGGCGCGGGATGCGGCCAGTCCTTGAGACCCGAAGCCACGTCCGGTGCAAGCGTTTCGGCCAGCAGCCAGTGACGGTAGGGCCGGGAACAGACTCGAGCGTTATGCAGGGCCCGGAGAAATACAGCCTTGGATTGAAGTGCGGCCATGGACTTGAACGTTTGCGGGCGGTGGTCCGATCGGATGAACACGGAGCGCTTGTTCATCGGTGCGCGTACCGGACGGGAAACGAGCGGGGCATATTGTAACGGAGAAGCAGGCGCCGCCGGTCATTGTCCGGCAGAGGTTCAGGGACATCTCCGGAGGAACTGGAACCGGTACAGTCCGGCGTACAGCCCGTTGCGCGCGAGCAGCTCGGCGTGGGTGCCGGTGTCCGCGATACGACCCCGGTCCATCACGATGATCCGATCGGCGCCTTCGATCGTCGACAGCCGGTGTGCGATGACGAGCGTGGTTCGCCCCGCGCGCACCGTCTCCACCGCTTCCTGGATGTGCCGCTCGGACTCGCTGTCGAGCGACGACGTCGCCTCGTCGAGAATCAGCACCGGCGCATCCTTCAATACCGCCCGGGCGATCGCGAGCCGCTGGCGCTGGCCGCCCGAGAGCTTCACGCCGCGTTCGCCGATGAGCGTGTCCAGTCCGTGGGGCATCGCGTCGATGAACTCCAGGGCGTGCGCGGTACGCGCCGCGGCGGTGATCGCCTCGCGCGGTGCGCCGGCGGTGGCGCCATAGGCGATGTTCGCCGCCACCGTATCGTCGAAGAGGACGATGTCCTGGCTGACGAGCGCGACGTTGGCGCGCAACGACTCCAGCGCGAGGTCGCGCAGATCGATGCCGTCGAGCCTGACGTGGCCGGCCTCGGGGTCGTGGAACCGCGGGATCAGGCCGGCGATCGTCGTCTTGCCGCTTCCGGAAGGCCCGACGAGGGCCACCGTCTCTCCCGGCTCGATGGTGATCGACACCGAATCGAGCACCGGCCGGCCCTCCGGGTGATAACGGAATGTGATCGCGTCGAGCTCCAGCCGACCCCTGGCCCGCGGTATCCGGACCGAGCCGGTATCGGCCTCGACCGGCGAGTCGATCAGGGCGAAGACGCTGGCGGCGGCCGCGATGCCTTTCTGCACCGTGGCGTTGACGCTGGTCAGCCGCTTGAGCGGAGAGAACAGCAGCGCCATCGCGGTGAAGAAGCTCACGAAGTCGCTGATGGTGATCGCGCCGCTCTCGAACCGCCATGCGGAGAGAAGCAGGATGATCGCGAGCGCGAACGCCGTGATCATCTGCGCGATCGGCGCCGTCGCCGCCGCCGCCGAGGCGAACTTGACCTGAAACCGCCTTGCGCGGTTGGCCGCATCCGCGAATCGCCGCGTTTCATACGCCTGGCCGGAGAAGACCTTGACCACCTTGTGGCCTTCGATGCCCTCCTGCAAGACGTGGGTGACGTCGCCCATCGTGCGTTGCAGCCCGTGCGACATCCGCCGCAGCCGCCGGCTGAAGTAGACGACGACGGCGATGACCGCGGGAGCGGTGGCCAGGGCGATGAAGGTGAGCTTCCAGTCGAGCCACAGCATCCAGCCGAGCAGGCCGATCGCGGCGACGGAATCGCGCACCATCGCGGTTACCGCGTGGGTCGCGGCATCGGTGACCTGCTGTGCATCGAACGTGACCTTGGAGATGAGCGATCCGGACGCGACGTTGTCGTACGCCGGCGCCGGGATGCGCATCAGCCGGTCAAACATGTGCTGGCGGAGATCCTGAACGAGCCGCGCCGCGACCGATTCGAGCGCGAAGGCGGAGAGGAAGGACGACAGTCCGCGGATGAAGAACAACCCGAGGAAGAGCGCCGCGTAGAGAGGCACGGTGTCGGGCGTCTGCCGCTCGAAGCTGCCGACGACCCTCTCCAGGATCGCGGGGATCGCCGGCTCGGTGAGACCGAGCACGATCATCGCGGCAATCCCGAGCGCGAACGTCCGCCGGTACGGCACGACGTGGTGCAGCAGCCGCGGGTAGATCGCCTTGCTATGGCCGGACACGTCCGCCATTCGCCACGCCCGGTGTGGAGGGATGTGCGCTCGCGGCGCCGGGGACGTCGTCGTGCATCCGGCCCCGGCGCCTGCCCGCCCGCCCGCGTGGCGTCACCCGCCCTCCAGCACGTAGTCCGCCCCGCAGTACGGGCACTTCACCGCACCCTTGTCCTCGATCGGGAGATAGACCTTCGGATGCGAGTTCCACAGGGACATGCCCGGCATGGGGCAGCTCAGCGGCAGGTCGGCCCGGGTGACCGCGTATCGGTTCTCCGCATTGGGCTCGACGAGGCCGCTTGCGCCGGCGGTACGCTGTTTCAAGACATGCCCTTCCGCATGACCATCGTTGGCAACTCCGGCTGGCGATTATAGGGGAGGCAGCGCAATCCCGGTCGCCGAGACGGCATCAAGGCCCCATCAGCCGGTTCCGGACACCACCGGACAAGATGCTGCCGCACCTTGGCGCCTTGGCGGTGTGGATCGGGCGAAGTACACTCCACGGCATCCGCGTCCAGGCAGGGATCGAGATGTACTTGCTCGATACGCACGCCACCATTCGTGATCTCGAAGCCGCGGGCTTCGAATCGAAGCAGGCTGAAGCCATCGTCTCGGCGATCGGCCGTGCCGATGAGCAGGTTGCGACGAAGGCCGATGTGGCCCGGCTCGATACGAGCATCGGCTCGATAAGGTCCGAAGTCGCGACGTTGCGATGGGCAGTCGGGCTCAATGCCGCCGTCACCTTCGCCATCGCCCTTCGCGTGTTCGGTCTCGTCTGACCCGACCTCACCGCGACCGGGGTCATGCATCAAGGCCCCATCAGCCGGTTCCAGACCGCGATCACCGCTTCGCGGAGCTCCACGAACTCGTCATCGCCGACCACTCCCTCTGACTCCTGCAGCGAGAGCTCGTGGATGCGCCCCCGATAGGCGCGGTAGGCGTCCGCGAGCAGGGTGACGTCCTCGTCCGGCATCAGGCCGGCCCGCCCGAACCCGTCGAGCAGGCGGATGTTGTCGGTGAAATCGAGGTCCGCGCCGAGCCGCGACGCCCAGCGCAACGCGCCGTACTGCACCATGAACTCGATGTCCGCGACCCCGCCCGGATCCTGTTTCAGATCGAAACGATCGGAGCGGCGCGAGCCGAGCTCGGTGCGCATGCGCTCGCGCATGGCCCGCACGTCTTCGCGGAGCGCATCGCCGTCCCGGCCGCGGAGCAGGACGTCCCGGCGCAGGCGCGCGAAGCGCTGCCCCAGCGCCGGATCGCCGGCCACCGCACGGGCTCTCACCAGCGCCTGCTGCTCCCAGGTCCACGCCTTGTCCCGCAGGTATTCGCCGAGACCGTCGAGGGTGTTGACCAACACCCCCTTCGAGCCGTCCGGGCGCAGTCTCGGGTCCACCTCGTAGAGCGCGCCCTGGGGCGTCATGGTGGTCAGAACGTGGATGAGCCTCTGGGTGAGGCGGGCGTAGAAGGTGGTGAGATCGATGGGTTTCGGGCCGGTGGTCGCGGCGCCCGCGTCGTCGTCGTGCACGAAGACGAGGTCGAGATCGGAGCCGTAGCCGAGCTCGATGCCGCCGAGCTTTCCGTAGGCGATGATCGCGTAGGGAGGGAACGCGGCATCCCTCGGCATGGACGCCGGCCGTCCGTGGCGGGTGGTGATGTCGCGCCATGCGATCGCAAGCGCCGCGCGCAGCACCGCCTCCGCGATCTCCGTGAGATGATCGCTGACCACCATCAGCGGGATCCGGCGCGATACGTCCGCCGCGGCCACCCGCAGGACGTTGGCCTGCTTCGACTGGCGCAGACAGTCCATCTCGAACTCGCGGTCCGGATCGTCGATGGCGGTGAGGCGCTCGGCGATGTCCCGGTCCAGCTCGTCGGGCCCGAGCGGCTCGTAGAGGGTGCGCGGATCGAGCAGCTCGTCGAACAGCACCGGGTGCCGGCCCAGCAGCCGGGCGATCCAGGGGCTCGCCGCGCAGAGCTGCACGAATTGCGACAGCGCGACGGGGCGCTCCGCGAGCAGCGTGAGGTAGACGCTGCGTTTCGCGACCGACTCGACCACCGCCATCACCCGCTCCAGCGTCTGCGTCGCATTGCTTTGCACTGCGACGGTCGCGTTGCCCTGCACCGCGATCGCGCGGAGCAGATCGGGCATGAGGCGGGCCAGCCTCTCGTGCCCGAGCGCATCGGGCATCTTGAGCGCGATGGTGTCCCGGTAACGTACGATGATCGACCACGCCTCGGGGGCGGCGGCGAATCCCGCGTCTTCGAGCACGGCCACGCCGGTCGCTTCGTCGGTGGAGGCGGCGAGCAGGACGTCGAGCGGATCGCCCCTGGCGCCGGCATCGGTCTCGCGTTCCTCGCCGAACACCTGCGCGAACTGCTCGTCCACGTTGCGCCGGTGACGGTCGAGCCGCTCGGAGAACGCCTCCCAGCTCGCGTAGCCCATGCCCGCCGCGATTCGGGCGCGGCCCGCCTCGTCCAGCGGAAGCATGTGCTCCTGCCGGTCGTCGGCCTGTTGCAGGCGATGCTCGGCGGTGCGCAGAAACCGGTACGCGGAGCCCAGCGACTCGACCGCATGGGCCGGGAGCAGGGCGAGCTCGCCGAGACGCGCGAGCACCGTCAGCAGGCGCCGGTAGCGGAGTGCGGGGGTTCGCCCGCCCCGCACCATCTGGAACGCCTGCGCGGTGAACTCGACCTCCCGGATCCCCCCGGGACCGTGCTTCACGCTGTGCTCCATGCCCTTGCGGGCAACCTCCTGCTCCATCACCACCTTCAGCGAGCGCAGCGACTGGAGGGTGCCGAAGTCGATGTAACGCCGGTAGACGAACGGGCGCAGGCGCTCGAGCAGCTCGGCCGCCAGCACCATGTCCCCGCTGACCGCGCGCGCTCGAATGAGTGCGTAGCGCTCCCAGTCGCGGCCGTGGGTCTGGTAGTACTCCTCGAGTGCATCGAAGCTGAGCACGAGCGGGCCCTGGGTCCCGAACGGACGCAGCCGCAGGTCGACGCGGTAGACGAATCCGTCCGCGGTCGGCTCGCCGAGCACCTTCACCAGCTTGCGCCCGAGCTGGAGAAAGAAGCGGTCGTTGTCCACGCTGCGCCGGCCGCCCTCGGTCTGTCCGTTCTCGGGGAAGGTGAAGATGAGGTCGATGTCGGAGGAGAAGTTCAGCTCGTTCGCGCCGAGCTTGCCCAACGCCAGGACGACGAGCTGCTGGGGCTCCCCGGTGTGCCCGATGGGTGTCCCGAGGTCCGCACGCTGCCACTCGTGGAGCCGGTCGACGCTCGCCGCGATGATCGCGTCCGCCAGATCCGAGGTGTCGCGCACGGTTTCTTCGAAATCGGCGAGACCGCCGATGTCGCGCCACGCGATCCGTACCATCTCGCGACGCCGCAGCTTCCGCAGATCCATCATCAGGCCGTCGATCGACCCGGCCGCGGCGGCGACCCGCTCGGCCCTCTCCAGCATCGACGGCCGGCCGCGGGGGGCACCGGCCACGGACGCGGGATACGGCGTTCCGAGGTCGCCGCTGGAGACGAGATCCGAAAGCATCGACGGATGCCGCTCGCAGCTCGAGAAGACGAAATCGGAGCAGGCAAGCACCCGGGCTGCGTCGCCGGGCAACGCATCGGGATCGAGCGCATCGGTGCCCGATGCGAGCACGTCGATCCGTTCGCGGCCGGTCGCCGCCAGAGGGCCGGGTAGCGGCGCATCGCCGTGCCAATCCGGGTAGGTTCGGCTCATGCTCATCAGGCCTTGCGAATTCGTTCGGAGTATAGGGCGCGGGGATGCGCCGTTGCGAGCCACGCGCGCCGGTGGGGACCGACCGCCGTGGTCTTCGCTCATCGAGCCGTCGGCTGCGTGAACCGGTGGCGGCATGAGCCGGCGCGGCCCTGTATCCTGGCCCTTTCGCGGAAATCGCATGTCCGACATGTCCGAGCAGACCGGTGCGGCGGGCCGCAACCCGCTCTTCTCCTTCGTCGTCGTCGCCGACACCCACGTCAACGAGGACGAGCACACCTCCACCTCTCCGTACGAGACCAACCACCTCGCCAACGCCCGCGCCCGCCACGTGTTCGCCGAGATCGCGGCCATGCACCCGGCCCCGCGCTTCGTCGTGCACCTCGGGGACATCGTGCACCCGATCCCCTCGCTGCCGGCGTTCCACGAAGCGGTGGCCCGCTTCAAGGCCATCGCCTCCCGGCTCCCCATGCCCCTGCACGTCATCCCCGGCAACCACGACGTCGGCGACAAGACCATCGACTGGATGCCGGCCGACCAGGTGTGCGACGACTATCTCGCGACCTACCGGGAAGCGTTCGGGGCGGACTTCCATGTATTCGACGAGCCCGGCGTGCGCTTCGTCATGCTGAACTCCCTGCTGTTGAACTCCGGGCTCGCCGGCGAGGCGCGCCAGCGTGCATGGACCGAGCGGCAGATCGATTCCGCCGGTGATCGGCGCGTGTTCCTGTTCATGCACTACCCGCCCTACATCCATCGTCCCGACGAGGCCGGCAACTACGACAACGTCGACGAGCCGGCGCGCGTCTGGCTGCTGGATCAGATCCGGAAGCCGGCGGTGGAGGCGGTCTTCGCGGGTCACGTGCACAACTTCTGGTACGACCGCGTGGGCGAGGCGGAGATGTACATGCTTCCCTCCACCGCGTTCATGCGCCATGACTTCTCCGAGTTCTGCTCGGTGGCGCCCGCCTTCGAGTTCGGGCGCGGCGACGTCGCGAAGTTCGGCTACTTCCGGGTCGACGTCTTCGAAGACGATCACGTCGCCTACGCGGTGCGCAGCATGGGCCGGCAGTGCGCACCGGACGAAACGCCGGACGTGCAACCGCGGCGCCATCTCGCTCATCCGAAGACCTCGGGGTTCGACAACGCCGGGGTCGAGCTCCGCCATCCCTGGGCCGAGGTCATGCAGATCACCGCCACCGGCGGGGTGCAGGAGTTCGGCCGCAAGTGGGCGCGCAACGACTACCCCCTGCTCGCGTTGTGGGAGATGGGGGTCCGGCTCTCCAAGGTGCCCGAGGTGGACGTGGCCGAGAGCGGTCCGCGCAAGCGCATGTCGCTGATGGCGCGGCTCGGGCACCGTTACGTGGTCACCGTCATCGGCACGCCGCGCGATACGCTGATCGAGACGGCGGCCGGTGCCGGGGTGCTCGCTTATGAAGTGAACATGACCCTCGAACGGTTCGAGCGCCGCCGCGACGTCCTGCGGTCGGTGCGCGAAAGGAGCGGCGCGATGGTCTTCCTCGCGAAGATCCTCACCTATCGCGAGGCGCACTTCGACGGGACGACGTTCAGCCACTTCGTGAAATCCGGCTTTACGGTCGAGGAAGCGGAGCGGCACCGGGCGCTGATTGCCGACGCGGTCGAGCGCGGAGAGATCGACGGTGTCACCGTGCGGGTCGAGATCGGCGAGTCCCTGCCGGCGGCGGCCTGCCGGCTCCGTGCATTCGGCGCGGAGACAGGCTGCCAGGTGCTCGCGTCGCTCAAGCTCCACGGCGCGGGCGTCGCCGCCGCCCGCACCGACGACCGCGAGACCGCGGCCCGGGCCGCACAGACGCTGGTCCTGTCCCGATGCGGCTCGGGCGTGCGTTACGTATTCGACACGTTCATGGACGTGGACCGGGGGTACTACCCCCGCCATGCGTTCATCGACCGCCGGTTCAACCCCCGGCCGGCGGCGGGTGTGTTCACGACGCTCGCGTCACTGTTTCCGGGGCGCGAGCCCTTCACTCTGATCGACGGCGGGAACGACGGAGTGCTGGATTTCGAACACGCGGGCTTGCGGTACCGGCTCGTATGCGCGTGGCGTGAGACGGCGCTCGCCTCGCTCGAAACACTCGCCGCGGAGAAGCGCGTGCATGACCTGTTCGCGGGCCGCGAGGAGAGGGCGGCGAACCTGCGGGCGGCGATGATGCACGACACGCCGGACGGCGAGGACGTCCTGCACGTCTTTCTGGCGCCGCTCGGATAGCGAACTCAGACCTCCGCCTCCAGCCGGACGACTGCCTCTTCTTCGTACAGCACGCCGGCCGCGGTCAGCGCCTCGATCTCCTCGCCGGAGTAGCCCAGCGACGCCGCGACGTCCCGGTTGTGCTGCCCGATCAATGGGGCGACCGGGGGTACCGGCGGCTCGTAGCCGGAGAAACGGAACGGCAGGTTCGGCATCCGTATCCGGCCGAGGGAAGGATGGTCCTGCTCGATCGTCATTCCGCGGGCTCGGATCTGCGGGTCCGCGAGCACTTCGTCGATCCGCTGCACCTTCGCGCACGGCACCCCTGCCGTGTCGAGTGCGTCGAGGCAGGCCCGCACCGAGGGCTGCGCCGTCGTCCACGCCCGGATCGTCGCGAGGATCTCCTCGCGGTGGGTATTGCGCCCCTCCGGCCCGTGGAAGCGCGCGTCCGCGGCGAGTGCGTCCCCGCCGATCAGGCGTGCCAGCCTGAGCCAGGTCGCGTCCACCTGCGCGGTGATCACCAGGTAGCCGTCGCGCGCGGGAAACACCCCGTACACGGTGGATTCGGGCAGGTCGTGGCCGGTCTGCACCGGGATCTCCTCGCCGCCGCTCAGCGTATAGCATTGCACCGCGTATTCGTGGATGGAGACCATGCAGTCGTAGAGCGCTAGGTCGATGTGCTGGCCGCGCCCGCTCGTCACGCGCCCGAGCAACGCCGCGTTGACCGCGGCCACCCCGTGGATGCCGGTGTACATGTCGGCGAGCGCGATCCGGAACAGCGGTGGCGCCTCCCCGGGCACGCCGATCATGGCCATCGCGCCGCTCTTCGCCTCCGCGATCAGGCCGAAGCCCGGATTGTCGGAATCCGGGCCGCTGTGGCCGTAGGCCGAGATCGAGCAGTACACGAGCCGTGGATTGCGCTCGGCGAGGCTGGCGTAGCCGAGCCCCAGCTTCTCAAGCGCCCCCGGCCGGTAGTTCTCGACGAAGACGTCCGCGCCATCGACGAGCCGGTGCATCAGCTCCAGCCCGCGCGGGTCCCGCACGTTCACGCACAGCCCCCGCTTGCCCATGTTCTGTTGCAGGAAGTAGCCGCTGTGCCCGCCGATGAAGTACGGATGCGCCCGCCCCGCGTCGCCCCGGGTCGGGCGCTCGACCTTGATCACCTCGGCTCCCATGGCCGCGAGGCAGCGGGAGAGGTAGGGGCCGGCGAGAAAGTGGCTGTAGTCGATGACGCGGATCCCGTGAAGCGGGGGCGGGAGGGCGCTCGTGGGTTCGGTGTCGGGGGTGGCCGTTGCGGCGGCAGGGCGGAGCGTCGCAGGTCCGCCCGTATGCTCGGTGCCGGCGGTCGTGTCCGGAGACGCCGATGCCCTGTCAGCGTCGTGCGGCGTCTGTCCGCTCGCGGGATTGGAGTCGGCTTGGGCGGTCATGGGACGGATTTCCCCCGGGTCGCCGGTCTGCATCTTTTCCGTGATTGGTCAACTTTCAAACGATCGCAGAAAGGCGATGCACCTTTCCTTTCTCGACTACCCCTCTACCCACAAACGCCCTTCGTATAGGGGAACGCGGTGCTTGCGGTTCTTCCACTTGACATTACGGTCTCGGGTCTTTTCGAAAGTGAATGACCTGAAACCCGCCGAGGTCGCGAGTTTTCCGAGCCATTCGATCACGGGAACGTACACCCCATAAGGTGCGGAATCGCCGACCACGAAGCATACCCTCGACGGTGAGCGGCATACGCGCCGCAGGGCCAGCCAGACCTGGGCGAGATCGAGGAAGTAGCACACGATCATGTTGTGGTAGGTCTTCTTGCCGCCGCGGGTCAGCCGAACCTCGCCCAACTCTTCGCATACCGGCCGCAGCTCGTCCCGGATCGGGTCGAGCTCGGGGCTGGCGAGCACATCCGCGAGATCGACGGCCCGATTGGGAACGTGCTGCGAACAGGAACGGAGAAGGTGCCGGCGGACGTTCGCCTGTAAATCGCCCCAGCTCTCGATCTCGCCGAAGAAGGTCAGTTCCAGGCGCGTGGCGTCCGCGTAATCGTAGTTGTTCGGGTATGGAGGCGACGTCACGACGAGACTGAAGTGGTCGTCGGGGGCGGTTTTACACTTGCGGGCGTCGTCCTGCCTGAACGTCGCCCGCGGACCGGAGAGACCGCAGGCAGAACGCATGTCCTCGTACATCGTGCGCGCCATCTCCTCGAATGCGGCGAAGGGCTCGCGAACCCGTGCCTTTCGGCGACCGGGCAGGAGGTACTGGCAGTTGGCCGTGCCCACATGCGAGGTCGGGCGCAGGATGGAGACGAGGGTGAGCCATACGAGCCGTGCGGATTCCGAGTCGTCGTCGGTGCTCCCGATGGCGTGCCGGAGACGGTCGAGTTGCCCCAGTGCCTCGTCCGTGTAGCACTTTCGGATGAGCGGCACGTAGGATTCCACGGTCGGAGTGATGCGCTTGGCGCCGGCAAGCACCCGCTTCGCCCGGTCGAGGTACTCGTCCGGCGACGAACGGTAGGCCAGCTTGGCTCTCGCGACCCGCGCGACGAACGGGTGCGAATCAATCCCCCAGGATTCGACACCGCATTGTTCGGCGGCGATGAGTGTCGTGCCGCTCCCGGCGAACGGGTCGAAAACCCGCACGTCGCGAGCCTTCGTCTCGCGCGTAATCAGGTCTTCGGCCCAGGCGCCGCTGAAGCCGGCGCTGTATCGAAACCATCGATGAACCGGCAGGTCCACGTTGTCCACGAAGCTGCCGGAAGTGCTTTCCTTGTACAGGGGCCACTCGGTTTCCGGGAACAGGGAGAGCGACGTCGAGCGCTGCCTTCTCCGTATCGGCCGACAGCGCGTCATCGCCGGTGCCGAGACCTCCGAAGTCGTCGACATGATCCTGTTCTCGCCTCCCTTTTCGTAAACCGACTGTACGAATCATGCAGACACACTGCCACGGCGTTGACCGGGGGGAGGGGGTGGCCGCGCCAGCGGTCGCCCCCGCATGGAACAAACCTGTTCCCCACCCGTCTGCGGCGCTGGTCGGAGCACCCGCATCCTGCTTATCGATCACTCCGGCAGGACCGCCTCGACGCTCCGCGCCAGCAGGCCGCGGGCGATGATACTGCGGTGGATCTCGGACGTACCGTCGTAGATCCGGAAGATGCGCGCATCTCGATAGATCCGTTCGATGGGCAGGTCCTTGCAGTAGCCCGCGCCGCCGAAGACCTGCACCGCCCGATCGGCCACCCGCCCGAGGGTCTCCGCGGCCTGCACCTTGACCATCGAGATCCCTTCGCGCGCCGGCTCGCCCCGGTCGATACGCCACGCGGTATGCAGCATCAGCAACCGGGCGGAGGCGATCTCCATCGCGCTGTCGGCGATCATCTGCCGCACGAGCTGGAATTCGCCGATCGGCCGGCCGAACTGCCGGCGTTCGTTCGCGTGGTCCGCCATCGCGTCCAGCGCCCGCCGCGCGAGCCCGAGCGCCCGCGCGCCGATGTGGGCGAGCCGGACGCGCCCGAGCGTCTCGAAGATCAGCGCCAGCCCGCGGCCCGGCTCGCCGAGCAGGCATTCGGGGCCGAGGACGACGTCGTCGAAGAAAAGCTCCACGTGACTCGTACCGGCCAGCCCCATCATCGGCTGATCGCGGCCGATGCGCACGCCGTCCGTCGCCTTGTCGACCAGGAACAGCGAGATCCCGCGCCCGCCGGCGTCCGGGTCGGTCACCGCGGAGACCACGAAGAAGTCCGAGAACAGTCCGTCGCTGACGAAGTGCTTCGCGCCGTTCAGCCGCCAACCGCCGCCGTCCCTGGTCGCGTGGGTGCGGATCCCGGCCGCGTCGGATCCGGCGTCCGACTCGGTGATCGCGATGGAGCACACCCGCTCCCCCCGCACCACCGGCCGCAGCCAGCGGTCGCGCTGCTCCCCGCGGCACTCCAGCAGCACCTCGTAGGCGTTGCCGAACGCACGCCGGATCAGGATGTCCTTGGTATGGCCGAACTGCTCTTCGACGAGGCAGACCTGCACTGCGCTCAAGTCCCCGCCGCCGAGCTCGGCCGGCATGTTCATCGCGTACAGCCCGAGCGTCCTGGCCTTGGCGAAGATTTCGGCCGCGCGCTCCGGTGCGAGCGTGCCTTCGCGTTCGACCTCCTCTTCGAGTGGAAACAGCTCGGTGCGGACGAACCCGCGCACCGTGTCGAGCAGCCGCCGCGTCGTCTCGTCGGGGGAGAAGTCGAACATCAGCCGGTCAACGTGGCGACGGGAGCGGCGGGTGTTCCGGCCCTCGACCACTTCACGGGGACGGCCGCAGTGGCTGAGGGTCGGCCGCCATCATCAATCGGCGAATTTCGCCTCGATCCCGTTGGCCGATCACCGCCGTCATCTCATCCTGGATCGCGTACGCCTCCGCGCGTGAGCGGGCGCGGAGCGTGTCCGGGAATGTGTCCACCGGCCGCGCGACGAGCCAAACTTCCCCGAGCCGCCGCCCGGCCTCGCGGATGAGTGCGTTCTCCATGAGTCGGATCCCGGCGTTCGGCAGAGCACGTACCGCCTATGGAAATCGAATTGCCCGCGCAGCGCAAACGGAGCCGTCCCCGAGGCAGGGTCCATTCGACCGGCAACGAACCGGAACGAGGCGCCCGGAAGGCAAAGACGTTCAGTCGGGCCGGGCGGCTGCGCGGTGCTTCCCGATCCCGAGCGCAAGACCCGGCCGGCAGGGTCCGTTCCACCGACAACGAACCGGAACGAGGCGCCCGGAAGGCAAAGACGTCAGTCGGGCCGGACGGCTGCGCGGTGCTTCCCGATCCCGAGCGCGAGGCCCGGCCGGCAAGGCAGGCAACGATGCACGATCGCAGATGCCATGTCCCGTTTGACAGAGTGCGCACGGGAATCGAATAGTCCGCGCGGCGCGGGCGGCTCCTGATCGGTACGGCATCCCGCGGCTCCGCCACGACACATGAAAACGGGCAGAGAGCGCGCATGGACGATCCGGTTCGATTGGCGTTGTTCGGCGCGGGCGGCATCGGCGCGCGCCATCTCGGGCTCGCGGGCGAGGAGCCCGAGTGCGAGATCGTCGCGGTCTCGGACCCGCGGGAGACGGCGGCGGCGGTCGCCGGGCGCCACGGCGCGCGCTTCTATCGCGACTACCGCGAGTTGCTGGCCCGCGAGCCGATCGGCGGCGCGATCGTCGCCACCCCGAACGATACCCACGCGGAAATCGGCATCGCATGCGCCGAGCGCCGGTTGCCGGTGCTGATGGAAAAGCCGATCGCCGGCACCCTCGAATCGGGCAGGGCTCTCGTGGACGCGGCCACGGCGTACGGCGCCGCGATCGCGGTCGGCCATCATCGCCGCTTCGACCCTGCGATCGAGGTTGCGCGCGAGGCGATGGAGAGCGGACGGATCGGGCGGCTCGTCGCGGTCGAGTGTCTCTGGGCCATGCGCAAGCACGACGCCTATTACGACGAGGACTGGCGCTGCCGCCGTCCGGGCGGGGGGCCGGTGCTGATCAACCTGATCCATGACATCGACCTGCTGCGCCACCTCTGCGGTGACGTCGCCCGCGTGTATGCCGAGGGCGGCCCGCGGCTTCGCGGCCACGAGGTCGAGGACGCGGTGGCGATCACGCTGCGTTTCACGAACGGCGCGATCGGCACGATCCTCGCGTCCGACGCGGCGCCCTCGCCGTGGGGCTGGGAGCTCGGCACCGGCGAGAACCCGTTGATCCCGCCGACCGGCCGCAACTGCTACCGCTTCCTCGGCACGGAGGGCGCGCTCGCGCTGCCGCGTCTCGAATTGTGGAGGCATGACGCCGGCGGCCCGGCACACTGGTACGAGGTGATCCGTCCGCGAACCTTGCCCACGGGTCCGCGCGCGGCGTTGAAACGCCAGCTCCGGCACTTCTGCGGGGTCGTGCGCGGGGAGCACGAGCCTCGGGTATCGGGCGAAGACGGCCTGCGCACGTTGCGCACGGCGCTCGCGATCCTGGAGGCGATGGACCGCGGGACGCCGGTCGCGGTCGGCGCCTGACGAGACTTCGCCCCGGGCCTGTCGCCCGCGGCTTGTCGCCCGTAGCCGCAGGCCCCGCCGCATCCGGCTCGCGGGCCTGCGGCTCCCCGTGGCTGGCGAGCAGGCGCCTGAATGAAGGGCGGTGGTGTCCACGATCCCCTCGTCCCACGCCCGTTGCGCCAGTTGGGTGGTGTATCGGGCCAGAAATACGTTCACATGTTTTCAGCACTCTCAAGATGCCAACCCATTATTTCTTGGACAATTCCAGTCCCCGAGTCAGTTCAACCCATTTATGCGCCAGAACAGTAGCGTCTGCGACCGGTGGTGGTTACCGCAGTCGTCATCATCGCCAGGGACCAACGGTGCATAATGCGGCCCGGCGGGTGGCAGCGTTCGGAACGCTGCATGCGCAACGCATGGAGAAGACGATGCCGAAGGGGCGGCACGGGCTCGAATTCGAGGTGATGGAGGGCTGGGAGCGGCTTCCGGAAGGGTGGTCGTTCACCGAGGTCGCCGGGGTCGCGGTCGATTCGCACGACCGGGTCTACGTCTTCTGCCGGGGCGAGCACCCGCTCATCGTGTTCGACAAGGACGGCAGGTTCCTCGATGCCTGGGGCGAGGGGATGTTCCCCCGGCCGCACGGGATCTTCATCGACCACGCGGATCGGGTGCACCTGGTCGACTGCGGGGACCACACCATCCGTACTTTCACCACCGGCGGGACGCTCCTGCGCACCATCGGCGAATCGGGCGAGTGCTCCGATACCGGCTTCGTACCGGAGGTCTCGCCGGTCCAGTACGCGGGCGGGCCGTTCAACCAGGTGACGAACGTCGCCGTCCTCCGCGACGGCCGCATGTACGTGGCGGATGGCTACGGGAACGCCCGCGTGCACCGGTTCGATGCCGAGGGGAACCTCGAATTCTCATGGGGCGAGCCGGGGAGCGCTCCCGGCCAGTTCAACCTGCCGCATGGTATCGCGGTGGACTCCGCCGGCACCGTGTACGTGGCGGATCGGGAGAATTCCCGCATCCAGCTCTTCTCGCCGGAGGGCGGGTACCTGCGAAGCTGGGACTTCGTGAACCGCCCCGACGACATCTTCATCGACGCGCAGGACAACGTGCACGTCGCCGAGCTCGGCTTCCGCAGCGGGGTCCGGGAGGCGCCGCACTTCCGGCTGATGACCTCTCCGCCCCACGGGCACGACCCGATCGCCCGGGTCGGCATCTATGACCCGGACGGCGCCGTCCAGTGCCTCGTCGGTGGCGAGGAAGAGGTGCTGCCGGGCAATTTCATCGCCCCGCACGGCTTGTGGGCGGATTCGCGGGGCGACCTCTACGTCGGCGAAGTGACGGTGGCGTCCGGCGCGGCGGCGCGTCTCGCCCCGTTCACGCCCCCCTGCTTCCGGAAGTTCACGCGCTCGGGATAATGCCGAACCCCGCATCGGCGGTCATCGGGCAATGCAGGGAAGACGGCACGTCCAAAATCCCCGGCGACGTGCATTTTCAGAGTGACGGCGGCAAGGTACGGAGCTGATCCCCGGTCACATCGCTGTAGCAACCCTCCAGAAGCTGGTACGTCTCACCCTCGGGTTCTCCGATGACCTTGCAAATCCAGGCAAACATCGTCCGCAGGGAGGAACACGTATCCCATCGAGAAAGCACATGGCATGCCCTGAGTGTGTCGAGGATCCGGCATCCGTGCTCTATCTCATCGAATCCTCGACATGACCCCTTCAATTCGTTTTTGGGGTGTCGAATTGTTTCGACATCCCCCTCGCAATCCGCAAGCTCGGTACCGAGCACCGCATTCACGGCTCGGGCGTCTGCGAAATAATAGGCTTCCAGCATGTTCACGAGAAAATGGACGGATGCGCGGCGGGCCTTCGACTTAAGTATCGTGTCCAGTGCCAAGCGGTATCGGTCGAAGATCTGCTGGATTTCTCCGGATCTTCCTGCTTCGAGATCATTGACCAGAATAACGAAATCGGTCTCGGACGAGAGGAACGCACGGGCCGGAAAGCCTATGTCTCGCGCGTCCCTGTCGGGAATTGTCTTGCCGCTTCCGATCATCCGGAGCCTGCGTCTTGGCGATCTGATCGGTGATCGTTGACCGATGCGTCTTATGACCTGGAAAGAACATCTTCCGGTAGCCGATATCGATCGGAAAAGTCTCGGCAGGCATTTTTCTTCGGTCTTTCCGGTGACTATCAGGCCGAAGCGAAAGAAACGCCAACCTTGATCATCCGTTGAAGCATCCAGGGTCACTCTCCCACCCTGCGAGATTGCGGCGCGACGGCTTCGGACATGTACAACGAACCGGCCGCGTAGTCCTCGAGCAGACCGCGAATATCTTCGATTTCGTGCAGCCTGTCGAACCGCGCACGACCGTCTTCGATGCCGGCAACCAGAATATCCCGCGGCTCGAACTGGCTGATGAGCACGGGCGAATGGGTGGCGATGAAGATCTGCTTGTTCCATTGCTCGGCGGCGACCTTGACGGCTTTCGCAAAGACAGCAAGAGCCCATGGATGCAGGGACATTTCCGGCTCGTCGAAGAGCAGGATCGACGTGCGTTCTCCTTCTGAAAACAGGGCGGTCAGAAGAAGCAACAATTGCAGGAATCCATCGGAGACCCCAGATGCCAGGATCGGGCGCCGGCGCCCCTTTTCCAGAAAACTGGCGTACACGGAGGCCGGCCCCGTCTGTTCCAGTACGATGCCATCGAAGATCGGGAACGCCTCGGCCATGTATTGCATGATCGTATCGTAGCGATCGTCGATGCTCCGTTTATCATGAAGATTTCTGAGTACGGACCAGGCGTTGTTGCCGAGATCCCGCAGTATCGTCTCATGGCTGCTTTCCGAACCTTGCCGCTTGAGGCGGTACAGGAAAAAGGATCTTGAATGATACAAGCGAATGAAATGGAGAAGTCGATCGAGATATCCGGCTTCCTCATCTCCGCGATTGAAATCCAGGAAGATACCCAGGCTGAGCTTTTGAGGCTCGCGCAAAGTCACCGGTACGGTCTGCTGTATCTCCGTGTGGTACAGGGACGCCTTGTCCGACCCCGGGCTTCGGTCAATAAGGGTCTGGGTACGGGAGGATGATTGCAGCCTCTCGCCGGCGAATGCTTCGAGCCTCCCTGCCGAAAGCGAAAACGTGAGGCCGTATGTGACGCCGTCGGTCGCCAGCTCGATCGAGATATCGCCATCGTCGTCCGCGTCGTCCGCGCCGTCCCAGAGAATGCCGATGCCGTGGCTGCGTTCGGAGGATGCGACTTCAACCCCGCGGATTGCGCAGTCCCTGAAAAAATACAGCGTGTCGAGCAACGTGGACTTGCCGGCGCCGTTCGGACCGAAGACGACGTTGATGGGACCCACGTCGAGATCGATGCCGGCGAGAGCGCGGTAGTTCCGTACGCGAATCCTCGTCAGTCCGTGCAACGGTTCATCTCCTTCATCTTCGATCCGTTCCGGATTCCCGAATCAGTTTCGCGATTGAGCCGCCCCAAGTGCATCACGATGATACCGCGTCATCCCGCTATTCGTTCCTCACCCACTGCAGCAGGTGGTCCGCGACCGCGACGAGCTCGCCCTCCTGGTTCGTGACCTCGGCCTTCGCGATGGTGCGCCGCTTCGTGGCGTCGAACCGGTCGATGCGGTAGGACACCGTGACCGTATCGTCGATGAAGACCGGCTTCAGGAAGCGCACCCGGTCCATCCCCACCGCCACCGGGGTCTCTTCCGCGCCGTCGCGCGTGTCCGCGATCGCCATCGTGGATGCAGTCGAGATGAAGCCGACGAGGAGCGCGCCGTGCGCCATCCGCCGCCCCCAGGCGGAGCGTTCCATGTAGGTCCGGTTGACGTGGTTCGGCGAGAAGTCGCCGGTAATGCCGGCGTAGAGGTACACGTCGCTCTCGCTGACGGTCTTGGTGAACGTCGCCTCGCGGCCGATCGGGACGGGGCTCTTCGGACTCTCCGGCATCATGTGCTCTCCGCGATCACGTGAATCGCGCTATTGTGCCAACGTCGGACGAGGAACGAGAACGGACGTGGCGGCCGGAGGTCTCGTCACCGTCGGCGCCGCGGGCGGCTTCGAGCGGATCGTCGCGGGTCGGCATCGGACGCGGAACGGGGGCGGATGATGCGGGACAAGGTGGTCGTCATCACCGGGGCGGCGCGTGGTTTCGGGCGCGCGATCGCCGAGCGCATGGGCCGGGACGGATGCCGCATCGTCGCGTGGGACGTCGCCCCGGATGCAGACCAGCCGGCCGCCCACATCGAGCGGATGGACGTGAGCGACGCGGATTCGGTCGAGGCTGCGACCAGGAACACCCTCGCGGCCATGTGCCGCATCGACGTGCTCGTGAACAACGCCGGGGTGAACGGTCCCACGGTGCCGAACTGGGAGTATCCGATTGAAGACTGGCGGCGGGTGATCGCGGTGGATCTCACCGGGGTGTTCCTGTGCTGCCGCTCGGTCGTTCCGCACATGCGGGAGCGCGGCGAAGGGCGGATCGTGAACATCGCCTCGGTGGCCGGCAAGGAGGGCAACGCGAACGCGGGGCCGTACTCGGCCGCGAAGGCCGGGGTGATCGCGCTCACGAAGTCCCTGGGCAAGGAGCTCGCCACCAGCGGCGTGCTCGTGAACTGCATCACTCCGGCGATGGCCGATACCGATCTGCTGCGCGAGATGACCCCGGAGTACATCGAGGCCATCGAGGCGAAGATCCCGATGGGGCGTCTCTGCCGGGTCGAGGAGGTCGCCGAGATGGTCGCGTTCCTGAGTGGCCCCGGCTGCACGTTCACGACCGGCGGGGTGTTCGACCTGACCGGGGGACGGTCGGTGTACTGAGGCCGGGGAGGAGTGCCGCGATGCAGGACCTGAACCGGCTCTCGATCAACCAGCTCACGACGCGCGACCGGTGGTCGCTGCCCGAGGCGGTGGACGGCTACGCCCGCGCCGGCGTCGGGGCGATGGCGGTGTGGTGGGAGAAGCTCCGCGAGATTGGCGCGGAGCGCGCCGCGCGGGTGATCCGGGACGCCGGCATGGCGGTAAGCGGTTACTGCGTCGGCGGCATGATGACCGCCCGCGATCCTGTGGACTGGCGGCGGCGGCTCGCCGACAACCGGCGCATGGTCGATGAGGCCGCCGCGATCGGGTCGAGCTGCCTGGTCGCGATCGGCGGCGGGCTGGACGCCGGGGACCGCGACCTCGGGGCCGCGAGGCGGCGCGCGCTGGACGGCTTCGCGGAGCTGCTCCCCCGCGTGCGCGACGCCGGGATCGTGCTGGCGCTGGAGCCGCTGCATCCGATGCTCTGCGCGACCCGATCCGTACTGTGCACGCTACGCCAGGCGAACGACTGGTGCGACGCCCTCGGCGGCGGCCCCGAGGTAGGCATCGCGGTCGATACCTACAACGTCTGGTGGGACCCGGAGCTCGACTCCCAGATCGAACGGGCGGCCGGGCGCATCGCGGCGTACCACGTCTCCGACTGGCTGCCCGACACGTGTGACCTGCGCTTCGACCGCGGGATGCCCGGCGACGGGGTGGTCGATCTCCGCCGCATCGCGGAGCGCGTCACCGCGGCCGGCTACCGCGGCCGCCACGAGGTCGAGATCCTGTCGAGCCGGTGGTGGCGGGAAGATCCGGACGCGGTCGTGGCGACGGTGGTGGAGCGCTTCCGCAGCGCGATGTAGCCGCGCGAGGCCGAGGAGAGCGCTGCCGGGGTAGGCGAGGGCCACCGCCGCCGCCGCGGATCCCCCGAACCCCCAGGGGGCGTCGAGCGTTTCGCCCCCACCGGCCAGATGTAAGCGCTCGACTAGGGCGTGTTCACACAAATGGATTGGATACTGGTACCATTCATGGATGGAACTGACCGAAGCTCAATACGAACGCATTGCGGCGTGTCTCCCGGTGCAACGGGGTAACGTGCGAGTCTCGAACCTGCAAGTGCTCAATGCCATCTTGTATGTCGCCGAGCAGGGTTGCAAGTGGCGGGGATTACCGTCGCGGTTCGGGCGTTGGCATACCATCTACACCCGGATGAATCGCTGGTCGAAGAACGGAGTCCTCGACCGGGTGTTCGAACACCTCCAGAAGGAACAGCTCGTGCGGGTCAAGCTGGAGGCGGTTTCGCTGGACAGCACCATCGTGAAGGTTCATCCCGACGGGACGGGTGCGCTAAAAAAAACGGTCCGCAGGCCATCGGCAAATCCCGCGGGGGATGGACCACCAAGATTCATCTGGTTGCCGCGGATGCTCGAACGGCGGTGATGTTCTCGCTGTCGCCTGGGCAGGCCCATGATGCGCCCGAGGGCCGCAAACTGCTCCGTCGCCTGGGCGGCCAGTCGGAGAAACTGCCTTTGTTGATGGACCGGGCATATGAGGGTAACGAGACACGTCAGCTTGCGCTGAAGTTGGGGTTCGAGCCGGTGGTTCCTCCGCTCAAGACCCGGCTTGACCCTTGGGTATACGACCAGGAGATGTACAAGCGGCGCAACGAAATCGAGCGACTGTTCCGGCGACTGAAAGGGTTTCGCCGCATCTTCTCTCGATTCGAGAAGCTCGACGTCATCTTCCTCGGCTTCATCGTGTTCGCTCTCATCTTCGATGCACTGCGTTAGTGTGAACACGCCCGACTAGAACCGGCCGGTGCTCGATGAAGACCTCCAGCGCCTGGTGCAGCGTCCCGCGGTCGAAGCGCTCCCGGCAGGCGGGCCGACCGGCGCACCAGCTCTCCCAGCCGATGAAGCGCGCCGCGAGGTCCAGCTCGAACCGGGTTCGGGCCGAGGCCCGGGCACCTGCGAAATACAGGCTCTCCTGGGGAAGCCACTCGACGGCGGCGCCGGGAGCGGCGCGCACCGTCTGCGCCTGCCGCACCCAGGGACCGCCGGTGCGGCCGCCGGCGCCGTCCTCATCGCATGTTCAGCCGGCTGGCAGTGGACGCAGGGACCGTTTCCATCGCGTATTCAGTCGCGTACAGGGAGCTCGCGTCAGGCGATGGAGACAATCGCCGCAGTCCCGGCTTCATGCCGGCTCATCCACCTCCAGCACCGGGGGCGGAGCGTCCAGGTGGTCGATCCACGCGGCCAGGGCGAGGAGGGGCTCGTCGCCGGTGCGCATGGCGTGGCCCTGCTCGCTCGCGTGGAAGAACCATTCGCCGGGAAGGCGCTGCCGCCAGGGTTCGCCGTCCCGCCGCCATTGCGCGGCCCCCGAGATGACGTGGTAGATCTCCGGCGCCTTGTGCCGGTGCAGCGGGTAGAAGAGGTCGGGAGCCTGGAGGGTGAACGTCACGAGTACGTCCGGATTCACGAAAGGCGTCTGGTAGCCGGGTCGGGACGGTATGCCCGTACCCACCAGCATGGTCACCGCGTAGCCCGCCGCCAGCGCGTCCGCCCCGTCACCGGGCTGGTATGGCGCGATCCACCGAAGCGACGGCGCCGCCGCGAGCAGGGCATCGGCAAGCCTGCGTTCGCGGGGCGTGGCCGCAGCCTGCACCGACGCCTCCAGCCAGCCCGGGACCACCGGGGCGTGCGCCGGCTCGACCGCTCTCGGGGTGACCGGCCGGCTCAGCAGACGGTCCAGGACGGCGACTTCGGGGCAGTCCGTGGCGGCGGTCAGGGCGGCGTCCCGAACCGCGTCACGAGTGGCGGACAACAGATGATCGATCTCGGAATTCATCGGACTTGCGGTTCGGCTCCAGGCCGCTCCCCGAGGGCGTGACGCCAGCGGGGATAATAGCGCAGGTCGCCGGGGAGGAAGGCATCGGGGATGGGGTCCGGTTGGACGCCGAGCGCCCTTCCGTGGTGTCGGTGCGGCCGGCTCCGTGGCTGAAACCTCGCCGACAGTATGGCGGAGCGTCGCAGAGCTCGTGTGGAAGTGGGGGTTTTCTGGCAGACACTAACTACCCGGTCAGGCGCAGGTACTTCCCGAACAGCGTCTCTCGCGGCTCGGCGTGGCCTGGATCCTCGGGAATACGGACGCCGGCGGTAGATTGCGCCCGGTGCGGGGCCGTCACGCCACCTGCCCGGTCAGGCGCAGGTACTTCGCGAACAGCGCCTCTTGCGGCTCGGCGTAATCGGGATCCTTGGGAATGCAATCGACGGGGCAGACCTGCACGCACTGGGGCTGGTCGTGGTGACCGACGCATTCGGTGCAGCGGAAGGGATCGATTACGTAGATCTCCTCTCCCATGGAGATCGCCTCGTTCGGGCACTCGGGCTCGCAGACGTCGCAGTTGATGCACTCATCGGTGATCAGCAATGCCATGCCGGCTCCGGGTCGCGTCAGCCCGCCTTCTTCCTCAGCGCCGCCTCGACGGCAGGATGCACGAAACCGCCGATGTCGCCGCCGAGCGCGGCGATCTCCCGCACGAGGCTCGACGAGATGAACGTGTATCCCTCGTCGGGGGTGAGGAACATCGTCTCGATGTCCGGCGCGAGCTTGCGGTTCATGCTCGCGAGCTGGAACTCGTACTCGAAGTCCGACACCGCCCGCAGCCCGCGCAGGATCACCTGCGCGCCCTGCTGCCGGGCGAACTCCACGAGCAACCCGTCGAACGACCGGATCTCGACGTTCCCGACCGCGCGCATCACCTCGCGTGCGAGTCCGACCCGTTCGTCCAGGATGAAACGGGTGTTCTTCGCGGTGCTGCCTGCGACTGCGACGATCACCCGGTCGAAACACGCCGCCGCCCGATGGATGAGGTCGGCGTGGCCGTTGGTGATCGGGTCGAAGGTTCCGGGATAGATGGCGGTTCGTGTCATCGGTCGCCTCCGCGCTCGGGCTGCCGCCGCCCCGCCGGCCGGTTTCGGAGCCGGGCAGTCCACGCCGGGAAATGCCGGCAGGACTTGCCGGTTACGGAAGTCCCGCCGACGGGTTCCGGGAGACCAGATGATATCCCACTTGCCCGGCGCGCCGGACGCGCACGAACCGCCACCCCGGAGGCAGTTCGACGGCGGCGGTGTCGCGATCCGTTTCGAGATAGACGAGGCAATGGGGGGCAAGCGCCTCCAGGCGGTCGAGTCGATCGAGCGCCGCCTCCGGTGCGGGTCCGGCGTAGGGCGGGTCCAGGAACACGATGTCGAACGCTCTTCCGGGCGGCGGCCTCCAGACGAGCGCATCGGCGCACACGATCTCGACGTTGCCCGCGCCCAGAGCGCGAGCCGTGCTTTCGAGCAGGGCCGCGACGCCCCGTTCCCGCTCGACCATGACCACGTGCTGCGCGCCGCGCGATGCGGCCTCGAACCCGAGCGCTCCCGCGCCGGCGAAGAGATCGAGACAGTGTGCGTCGCCGACATCCTCGTGCAGCCAGTTGAACAGGGTCTCGCGCACCCGGTCCGGGGTCGGGCGCAGCGTCCCGGCCACCGGCAGCACCCGGTGGCGCCAGCGGCCGGCAATGACGCGAACGGCGCCTCTCGAGGCCGCACGTTTCATGTCGGTGACGGTGGACGCGGAACGGCGCCCCGATCGCCCTCCGCGTCTTCGGGCTCGTGATACGATCACCAGGCTTCTCCCGATCGATTCA
The DNA here is from genome assembly GCA_958295465.1 of uncultured Gammaproteobacteria bacterium. Lineage (GTDB taxonomy): Bacteria > Pseudomonadota > Gammaproteobacteria > HK1 > HK1 > HK1. The sequence goes on along the minus strand of OY282353.1, from coordinate 1,382,410 downwards.
TCGACGAGAATACTGCTTCGGAAACCCTTGGCCGCAGTCGTGTGTTCGAGACGGATCGCGAGGATGTCATCCCGGGTGGTTCTGCCAAGGATTTCTGACCATTGATTCGTTTTCTCCGGAAGGACTCTGGCCGGGAAACGCCGGCACGGGGGGGCATGCTCGGGCGGCTCGGGGAGGCACTGCGGAAGACTCGCAGCGCGATTGCCGGCGGGATCGCCCAGATCCTGGGGGCACGCACGACCATCGACGATGCCCTGCTCGAAGACCTCGAAACGATACTCCTCACCGCGGACGTCGGCGTCGACGCCACGCGACGCATCATCGGCAGTCTCGAGTCCCGGGTGTCGCGCCGTGAAGTCGGAGACGCCACCACGCTCCTCGCGTCTCTCGAGAAGGACATGCTGGAGATACTGGAGCCGGTGGAGGAGCCCCTGTCCATTCCCGAAGCCGGTGCGCCGTACGTCATCCTCGTCATCGGGGTCAACGGCGCCGGCAAGACCACCACCATCGGCAAGCTGGCGGCACGCCTCAAGTCGGATGGACGCTCGGTGATGATCGCGGCCGGCGACACGTTCAGGGCGGCTGCGATCGAACAGGTGCAGGAGTGGGGAGAACGCGCGGGCGTCCCCGTCGTCGCGCAGCACCCGGGCGCGGATTCGGCCTCGGTCATCTACGACGCATTGGAAGCTGCCCGCGCCCGCGGCATCGAGGTTCTCATCGCCGACACGGCAGGGCGGCTGCACACCCGGGTCGGGCTGATGGACGAGCTGCGCAAGGTACGAAGGGTCATCGGGAAGCTCGACGAATCCGCGCCCCATGAGGTGCTGCTGGTCCTGGACGCGGGAACCGGGCAGAACGCGTTGAGCCAGGCAACGCAGTTTCACGACGCACTCGGGGTGACGGGGCTCGCGCTGACCAAGCTCGACGGCACCGCAAAAGGAGGGATCATCTTCGCGATCGCGCAACGCCTGGGCCTCCCGATCCGGTTGATCGGCGTCGGCGAAGGGATCGACGATCTGCGCGACTTCGACTCGAAGGCGTTCGTCGCCGCAATCATCGGGCGTTAGGCGACCGAGACGAAGCGGCGGAGCAGGTCGGGCCGGCAGGAACCTGCCGCCTTGCCGGACGGACTTCTGCGCATCGTTTGCCGGTGCGGCAACCTTGCGGCAGGCGCCGAAGCGGGGACGTGGCGACGGCGGTCGCCACGGACAGTTGACGATCCCGGGTTCTCCGCGTGGTCCGCGGACCCGAGGCCATCTTGACCACGAGCGGATGGTGGATGTCTGCCGGTGATTCGATTTCACGACGTGACGATGCGATACCCCGAAGGTGGCGATGCACTGCGCGCGGTGGATCTCCATGTCCCGCCCGGGCAAATGGCGTTCATCACCGGACATTCCGGGGCCGGCAAGAGCACGATGCTCCGACTGATCACGTTGATGGAACGGTGCTCGCGCGGGCAGGTGGTGGTCGGCGGACACAACCTTTCACGCATCCGGACGCGCCACGTGCCCTTGTATCGACGTCATCTCGGCGTCGTGTTTCAGGATCATCGGCTGCTCCCGGAGCACACCGTGTTCGACAACGTGGCGCTGCCGCTGGTCGCGGCCGGGTATCGTCACGGCCAGGTGCGCCGGCGCGTTCGGGCCGCATTGGATCTCGTCGGCCTGCTGGGAAAGGAACGTGTGCGGCCGGTGTTTCTCTCCGGCGGCGAACAACAGCGGGTCGGTATCGCGCGCGCCGTCGTCCACCGGCCCTTGCTGTTGCTCGCGGACGAGCCGACCGGAAACCTGGATCCCGATCTCAGCCGCGACACCATGGCGTTGTTCGGGCGCTTCAACCAGATCGGAGGCACCGTGCTCGTCGCGACCCACGATCTGGCCCTGGCTCGCGCGATGCCACATCGAATCATCACCTTGAGCGAAGGCATGATCGTGGACGACACCGGCGCCGATACGTAGCTGATGTACAAGTGAATGGTTGCATCGAAAGGAGGCCGGCTCGGCCTGCCGTCGCAAGCGGACCGGGAGTACCGTGAGCAAGCGTTTACACCTAAGAAGAGGGACGTTCGACCTGTCTCCCGGGACGACCTTCGATCTTTCTGTATGGATGGCCGGGCACGGCCAGTCGGCCGTTTCCTCCCTTGGGCGCCTGATGCGCAGACCCATCGCGACGAGCGTCACCGTGCTCGCGGCCGCGGTCGCCCTCTCGTTCCCGTTCGCACTCTACATCATGCTGGACAACGCGCATCGCGCGATGGGGGGGGTGGACCGCAACGCGCAGCTCACGGTGTTTCTCCGACACGATATCGACGAGTCGCAGACGGCGTCGATCGCCGCCGCCCTGCGCCGGTGGGATACAGTGCGGCAGGTGCGTGTCGTCACCCGGGCCGAAGCGCTCGCGGAGTATCAGCGAATGACGGGATTCGACGACGTACAGGTCCTCTTCGAAGGGGAGAACCCGTTACCGGACCTGATCGTCGTCACGCCGCGCATCGAAACGCCGGACCGCGCGACCCTGGCCGCGTTACGGGACCGGTTATCTGCCCAGAGCGAGGTGGACTTCGTGGAGATCGACCTGGTGTGGGTCGACCGTCTCGCGGCAATCATCGAGACACTGCGCCGAATCACCCAGGCCCTGTTCGTGATGCTCGGGCTCGGGATACTGCTCATCTCGGGGAACACCATCCGCCTCGGCATCGAGAGTCGCCGTGAGGAAATCGGGATCATCCGCCTCTTCGGCGCGACGGATGCGTTCATCCGACGGCCCTTTCTGTACATCGGCCTCTGGTATGGCCTCACCGCGGGCGGAATCGCATGCTTGCTCGTGGCCGGCACGACCCGGCTGGTGGCGGGACCGGTGGAGCGTCTGGTGATGCTGTACTCGAGCGATTTCGAGCTCGTCGGACTGCAACCGTGGAGTGCCGTCGTGGTCATTGCCGCCGGGGGACTGCTCGGGCTCGGAGGCGCCTGGATCGCGGTCGCCCGGGAGCTCACCGAGGAATCCATGCCCCGGTAGCCGGCCCTGCCGAGCGGAGGAGGCCGTCCCCCGCCTCGGAGCCCTCCTCATTTCCTGCATGAAACAGGTCTCGCAAGTTGCCGGGACGGCCCGGCCATCGTCGAGTCGGCCACCAGCGATGCACCCGCGGACCGGAGACCCCGCGTGCACGACCCGGCTGACTGGGCATCGATCGCCGCCGCCACCGCCACCGAATGACTCGAGGGCGTCGCGGCCGGCGTCTTCCATCACGCGGCATCGAGGGATGCGCATCGACGTCGCCACTGCATGACGTGAAGAGCCAGGAGGAGCCATCATGTTGAAAATTGCTCGTATCGAGACCATCCCTCTCGCGATTCCACACGAACATGACGGACCGCCCCCGGCCTGGGGCGGACGCGCGTGGGACGCCCTCGACATCCTCCTGGTGCGGGTCGAGACCGAGGACGGGTCGATCGGCTGGGGAGAGGCGTTCAGCTACAACTGCACGCCGGCCGTCCAGGCGGTGATCGACGCGACGGTGGCGCCGATCCTGATCGGGCGCGACGCCACCGGCATCACCTCCCTGATGCGTGAGCTGCAGCAGGCACTGCACCTCTTCGGACGCTACGGCATCACCATGTTCGGGATCTCCGCCATCGACATCGCGCTCTGGGATCTCGCCGCGAAGCGGGCCGGGGTACCACTCGGACAGCTTCTCGGAGGACCTGCCTCCCCGCCGCTCGTCCCCGGGTACGCCAGCCTTCTCAAATACCGCGATCGGGAGCTCGTCGCGGCGAAGGTGAGCGTTGCGCTCGACGAAGGCTACCCCGCCGTCAAGCTCCACGAGACGGGTATGTCCGAGGTGGCGGCAGCACGGGAGGCGATGGGGGATGGGGTGCCGCTGTGCGTGGACACGAACTGCCCGTGGACGCCGTCCCAGGCGCGGGACATGGCGGCCCGGCTCAAGACCTGCGACCTGCACTGGCTGGAAGAGCCGATCTTTCCGCCGGAGGACTTCCCGGCGCTCGCGCGCCTCCAGCGTGAGTCCGGGGTCGATCTCGCATGCGGCGAGAACGCCTGCACCGCGTTCGAGTTCCGGAGCATGATCGAGGCGGGGGCGGCGCGCTACGTGCAGCCGAGCGTGACCAAGGTGGGCGGCGTCACCGAGTTCCTGAAGGTGCTTGCGCTCGCCGAAGCCCGCGGGGTGGCGGTGATGCCGCATTCACCCTACTTCGGCCCGGGCTGGCTCGCAACCTTGCAGCTCCTGGCCGCGATGCCTCTCACCGGCGGCCCCGGCGGGGGCTGGATCGAGCGCTTCTACACCCGGCTCGAGGCGACGCTGTACCCGGACTTCGTCTCCCCCGTCGAAGGCGGCCGGTTCCGGATCCCCACCGGACCCGGCCTCGGCGTCGAGCCCGACCCGGACGTGATTCGGGACTATCGGAGTCGCGCCTGACGCCGGATGCGGCCGACCACCGGCATGGGCCTCGCGCCGGCGCCCCGCGCGCCCGGTGCATCGCGGCGCGTCGAGCCCGTGAAGCATGGGGCCGCGCGGTCGCCGTGCTCCGCATCGAGGGATTGGCGGCGGCGGGCGTCCATCGTGCCGCGATCGCTGGTCAGGCGTTCGCGCCCGAGAGCCATGGATCGAGCCTGGCCGCGTACGCGAAGATACCGGGCAGCCCACCGGTGTGGAGGAAGAGTACGCGGCTTCCCGCGGCGATCCGCCCCGCGCGCACGTGCGCAATGAGGCCCGCCATCGCCTTGCCCGTGTACACCGGGTCGAGGAGCAGAGCTTCGCACCGCGCCGCCATCCACATCGCCTCGTGCGTCGCCTCGTTGAGCTTGCCGTAACCGGGCGGATACACCTCGTCGCTCACGTCGACGTCGTGTTCGGCGAATACCTCGGACCGGCCGATCATCGCCGCGAGCTCCGCCGCCCGCTTCGAAACCCGCGGGCGTTGCCGGGACGCATCCCGGCGCACACAGACCCCATGCACCGGCATCGTTTCGCCGATGGCACGCAGTCCCACCAGGGCGCCGGCGTGGGTGAGTGCGCTCCCCGAAGCGCAGACCACCGCGTCGAACCCGAAGCCCCGCGCCCTGGCCTGCTCCATCACCTCGTTGGCGGCGACGACGTAGCCGAGCCCGCCGAGCGGCGGATGGTCGATGCCGAGATGGATCACGTAGGGCTTGCGACCCTCGCCCGCGAGCGAGCCGGCGAGGCGTTCGAGGGCGGCATCCGCCGCCGCCTCGTCCTCGCCGGCCGGAAACGAATGCAGGGTTGCGCCCAGCAGCCGGTCGAGCAGCACGTTGCCGGAAGTGCGGTAGAGCTCGTCGGCGTCGTCCACCCGCTCTTCGAGCTGGATATGGACGTCCATCCCGAGCCGGCATGCGCCGGCCGCGGCGAGCCGGACGAAGTTCGACTGCACCGCCCCGGTGATGAGCACGGTGTCGGCGTCGCGCGCCTGCGCCTCCCCGAGGTAGAACTCGAGCTGGCGCACCTTGTTCCCTCCCATCGCAAGACCGGTGCAGTCGTCACGCTTGACCCACAGCTCGATGCCGAGGGCGGCTCCGAGATGGGGGGCGGCGTCGAGCGGGGTCGGGACATGGCCGAGCCGGACCCTCGGGTAGTCGTCGATACCGGCGAGCGGTCTCGGCATGACGCCTCCGTCGGCATGAAGAAGTGGCGAGGCGCGATGATACCGGACGCCGCCGGCCTCGGGGCTCAGGCGCTGCGAACCCGGTCCTTCGCCGGATCCCGCCTCGACGGGGGGCCGGTGACGGGTCCCGACGAGGGAGCCGGCCGCGGAGGCGCCTGTCCGCCTGTACCGCGAGGCCCGTGGTCACGGTCGACGTAGGCGTAGACGGCCTCGGCGCTGGCGATCAGGTTGCCGGTGTCGTCATGTACCCGAGCCGTTGCAAAGTAGATGCGCCGCCCGGCCCGGAGCATCTCGGCGGTGCAGGTCAGGCTGGTGCCTTTCGGGCGGCCCGTGAAGTTCACGTTCAGGGAGACGGTGACGTTGCCGCGCCGCTTCTCCGGGTCCGGTTCGTAGATGCCGCAATAGCCCGTCGCCGCGTCGACGAGGGCCGCGGTGACCCCGCCGTGGAGGCCGTCCTGTCGGTTCTTGTGACGCTCGTCGAGGTCCACGGTGACCCGCGCGAATCCCTCGCGCCACTCGACGAGGCGGAACCCGAGCAGTCCGTTCAGGCCCCTGGTCAGGTCATGCGCATCGAAATCGGTCATACCGGATATCTCTATGGCCGGGTACGGCCTCCGGTATGCCCGAACCGCGCGTGCAAGGCAATTCCCGAGCGCACGCAAAGAGTGTGCACGAAGACCTGCACGATGCCGAATCGCACCTGTTCGGTGTCCTCGGTCCGGTGGAACATCTGGCGCGAGGGCAGGCGCAGGACGGCCGTGCACCGGACACGCAAGAAATCAGCGACTTGCCCACGTGCGGATCTCGCGAGACCGCGGCGGGTGATGATCTCGCCCTTGTCCCGGAGGATTGCGAAACGATCACCCGAGTCGGTGCTGCCGGCGGGGTACCGCGGGGGCAGGGCCGAGCCCGGCGGATCGGTTGTCCGGAAAGGACGCGGTCGACAGACGTCCACCGACGCCCCTGCCGCCGGGTGTCCGATCGGTTGATCACGCACTGCCGCCGGTGCACGCTTCCCCATCTCCGAACCAGAGCACTGCAACCATGCAGGAATCCCGCGTTCCCGACCCTGCCCGAATGCTCCTCGCGGGTGAGCGCGTCGACAGCACTTCGGGCGCAACCATCCCCATCCTGAACCCCGCGAACCGGAGCATCTTCGCCCATGTGCCGCGCGCCGGCGCCGAGGATGTCGATCGAGCGGTGAAGGCCGCGGCCGCGGCGTTCGCGAGCTGGCGCGACGTGCCTCCGCGCGAGCGCGGCCGGATGCTGCTCCGAATTGCCGATTCCGTCGAGGCGAAGACCGAGGAGCTCGCGCGCACCGTCGCCACCGAGACCGGCAACGCATTGCGTACCCAGGCACGGCCGGAAGCGGGGTTGACGGCCGACGTCTTCCGCTACTTCGGCGGTCTCGCGAGCGAGCTCAAGGGCGAGACCCTGCCGCTCGGCGAGCATCTGCTGAGCTATACGCGGCGCGAGCCCATCGGGGTGGTGGGCGCGATCATCCCGTGGAACGCGCCGGTGCTGCTCGCGGCGCTCAAGATCGCGCCGGCGCTCTGCACCGGGAACACGGTGGTGCTGAAGGCGGCCGAAGACGCGCCGCTCGGGGTGCTCATGCTCGCCGGAACGTGCCAGGAGCATCTGCCGCCCGGGGTGCTCAACGTCCTGACCGGATACGGCCACGACTGCGGCGCGGCGCTCGGGGCCCATCCCGGCGTGCGCAAGCTGTCCTTCACCGGCTCCACCGAGGTCGGGAAGCTCATCATGGAACAGGCGGCCCGGCGCGTCGTGCCGGTGTCGCTGGAGCTCGGCGGCAAGAGCCCCTCGATCGTGTTCCCGGACGCGAACGAGGACTGGGCGGTCGAGGGCATCATCGGCGCGATGCGCTTCACCCGGCAGAGCCAGTCGTGCACCGCCGGCTCGCGCCTCTTTCTGCATGCGAGCATCTTCGACGAGTTCCTGGAGAAGCTCGTCGCCCGCACCTCGAAGCTCAGGCTCGGCGATCCGCTCGACGAGTCCACCGACATGGGCGCCATCATCAACGAGAAGCAGTTCACGAAGGTATGCGGCTACATCGAGGAAGGACTCGGGCGTTCGGACGCGCGGCTCGCGATGGGCGGCCTTCCGCCCGAGACCGGTCCGCTGAGCGAGGGGTTCTTCGCCCGCCCCACCATCTTCGCCGATGCGTCGAACGACTGGCGCCTCGCCCGCGAGGAGATCTTCGGCCCCGTGCTCGTGGCCATCCGCTGGGAGGACGTCGGCGATGCGATCCGCATGGCGAACGACAGCCACTACGGGCTCGCGGCGTTCGTGTGGTCGCGGGACATCGGGCAGGCGCTGCGTACCGCACACCGGGTCGAAGCGGGCTGGGTGCAGGTCAACCAGGGCGCGGGGCAGGTGCTGGGCCAGTCCTACGGCGGCGTCAAGCAGAGCGGGATCGGGCGGGAGTTCTCGCTGGAGGGCATGCTCGACAGCTTCACCCAGAAGAAGTGCGTGACGGTGAACCTGGGGCTGGCCCCACCGTAGTGCCTCGCCCGTGAAGTCCGGAGAAGAGGTGATATCGATGCCGGAGCCGGCTCCGGACCGCCTTTCGGGCGGTGGGCGGTCCGGGCTCGTCGAACGCCCGGGCCGCGAGCGACTCGTCATGAGTGATGGTCTTCACCCGACACCGGACCCTTCGGAGCCGTTCATGTCCGCCACCCGTTTCCTCGCCATCGCTTTCGGCTTGCTCCTGCTCGCCGCTGCCGCGCCCCCACGGGCCGAGGTCGCGGAGCGCACCGTCACCCGGGCGTTCCTCACCCTCGTCGCCGGGGAGGAAGGCGACATCGTCGACGCCATGGATCTGATCGAGGCGACCTGGGAGCCGTCGTACCTGTCGATGGTGCTCGAGGTCATGCGCCTGATCCGCAATCCGGCGGTCTCCGCCACCCTGATGCAGCTCGTCGAGGACAAGGTTGGCGGGGAGCACGGCTACGACCTCGGCGCATGGCAGCGGGCGATGTGGAATGCGCCCGAGGCGCGGCATCCACGCTACGCCGCCTTCAAGGCCGCGCTTTACAGCTTTGTCGATCCGCGTTTCTCGGCATACTTCGAAGACGTGGGCGAGCCGCTGATCCGGCTCGACGAGATCGCGTGGGGCGGCGTCAGGCAGGACGGCATCCCGCCGCTGCGCAACCCGGCGATGCTCGCCGCGGACGAAATCGGGTACCTCGAAGACCACCACATCGTGTTCGGCATCTCGGTCAACGGCGACGCCCGCGCCTACCCGAAGCGCATCCTTGCCTGGCACGAGATGTTCGTCGACGTGGTCGGCGGCGTGCCGGTGGCGGGCGTGTACTGCACGCTCTGCGGCACCGTGATCCTCTTCCACACCGAGCACGCGGGGGTGAACCACGCCCTCGGCACGAGCGGCTTCCTCTACCGTTCGAACAAGCTCATGTACGACCGGGCCACCCAGTCGATGTGGAGCACCATGCGGGGCACGCCGGTGGTCGGGCCACTGGCCGGGAAGGGGATCGTGCTCGACCGCGGCAGCGTGGTGACCACCACCTGGGGCGAGTGGCGGCGGCGCCATCCCGATACCAGGGTGCTTTCACTCGACACCGGCCACCAGCGCAACTACGACGAGGGCGCCGCGTACCGCGACTACTTCGCGACCGACGAGGTGATGTTCGCGGTGCCGGCCCTCGACACCCGCCTGAAGAACAAGGATGAGGTGTTCACCGTGCTGCTCGCCGATCATCCCGATCGACCGCTCGCGATCTCGGCCGGATTCCTCGCCGCGAATCCCGTGCATCACGATGCGGTCGAGGACCTCGCGCTCGTGGTGCTCACCGATCCGTCGGGGGCGAACCGCGCGTACGCGAGCGAAGACGTGACGTTCACGGGGTACGATGGCGACCGGAGCGCCGAGGACGGCGCCGGCATGACCTGGACCATGGACGAACACACCCTCACGGCCGAAGACGGCCGGGTACTCCACCGCATCCCGGCACAACGCGCGTTCTGGTTCGGCTGGTACGCCGCGTTCCCGCACACGCGCCTGGTGCAGTAGCATCGACGAATCTTTCGGGGACCGGCCATGACCGCGCTCTCGGTCAACGTCAACAAGATCGCATGGCTGCGCAACTCCCGCGAGGGGAGCCGGCCGGACGTCCTCGAAACGGCGCGAACCATCATCGCCGCGGGCGCGCAGGGCATCACCGTGCACCCGCGCCCCGATCAGCGGCACATCCGGCCCGATGACGTTCAGGCGCTGGCGCGGCTCCTGGCCTCCGAATACCCGCACGTCGAGTTCAACATCGAGGGCAATCCCGCGGCCGGGCCGCGCGACAACGGCTATCCGGGGTTCGACCACCTCATCGAGACCGCCCGCCCGCAGCAGGCGACGCTGGTCCCCGACACCGACGCCCAGCTCACCTCCGATCACGGCTGGGATCTGACCGACCCCGCCGAAGCAGGGCGCGTGGCGGAGATCATCGCCCGCTACCAGGGCTGGGGCGTACGCGTGAGCCTCTTCTTGGATCCGATCGAGGAGCAGATCGCGCGCGCGAAGGAATGCGGTGCGGACCGCATCGAACTGTACACCGGCCCCTACGCCGACCTCGCCGAGCATCATGGGCTCGGACACCCGGACACCCGCGCGTGCCGGCAGTCCTGTCTCGACGCCACGCGGTGCGCGTCGAAGCTCGGCCTCGGTGTCAATGCCGGCCACGACTTGAACCTGGACAATCTCGCGGCATTCATCGCCATCGGCGACGTCGCCGAGGTCTCCATCGGCCATGCGCTGATCGCCGATGCGCTGGAATTCGGCCTCTCGGCGACGGTGCGGAAGTATCTCGACGCCATCGCCCGCGGCAACGAGCCAGCCGCACGAGCCTGGAGAAAGAAACATGCGATTGCGCCAGGCGAAGCTTGGTGAAGGGGGAAGGCATGTAGAGGGAGAGACATGGCGGAAACCTTCTATGCGGCCCAGCAGGTGAGAGACCTGACCGGCCAAGGCTGGCCCCCAGCCGGAACCGGGTGTTGCGTGGTTCGGGGGTGACCCCGGCTGCGAAGCGTCCACAGGGAGCGTGCAGGCCGCGTGATTGAGCCCCGAAAGAATCATCTTTGCGGAGTCGCCGCCGTTTGCATGGCGGAAGACGCCATCCCCGGTCCCGAACGGGTCTGGGTCCGGTGCTCCGCCGGGGTCGAAGAGCAGGGCATGGACGCGAGGGTCGTCCAGGAGCCTGGGAGGTCTCGTCTTCTCCACCGTGCAGAGGCGGCGCGGGCGCCGCGGTGGGAAATGGTCCGGTCGGTATCGGGCGCCGGCGGTGCGCCGGGTGCACCTGGACAAGCCGGGGACGGGCAAGACGCGCCCGATTGGGATTCCGACGCTGGAGGACAAGGTGCTCCAGCGAGCGGTGCTGATGGTGTTGGATCCGGTGTACGAGCAGGACTCCCGATGGGACTCGGGGGCAGGCATTCATGGAGTGCTCGTATGGGTTCCGACCGGGGCGTGGCGCGCACCAGGCGCTGCAAGCGCTCGGTGGGGGATAGAGATGTCCATGATGACGAAAGTACCGGCTGCGAGCGCAGGAAGTGAAGTTAGGGTTAATGAAGGGCGGAGAGTCTGCTACGTTGAAAATGTCGGGAAGGGCGACGCGCACCGACCCACGAACCGAGAGGAGATCGAGTGATGGGCACAGAGACGATGACGGCAACCGAGATACGGGAGCATCTGGTGAGCAAGGCATGCACGGACGAGGCGTTTCGGGGATTGCTGGTTTCCGACCCCAAAGCCGCCATCGAGGCGGAGCTGGGGGTGACGCTCCCGGAGGACTTCACCATCGAGGTGCACGAGGAGATGCAGGACACCTCGCACCTGGTGTTGCCGCCGGCCGCCGGATTGAACGAAGGAGAGCTTCGGCAGGCGGCAGGCGGCAGACCGAGGTACCTGTGGGACATCCCCTGGCCCGGTAGCTGAGCAGGCGGGGCCGTGGCGCAAAGGATATTCGCCGCTGGAAGCGTGGCGGCATGACATGGATGACACCATCACCCGAGAGGGGCGAACCAATGGAAACACCGAAGGAAATGCGGGCGAAGATCGTGGGCAAGGCGACCGGGGACGCGGATTTCCGCGCCCGGCTGCTCAGTGATCCGAAGGGAGCGCTCGAGCAGGAGTTGAGCGTCACAATTCCGGCGTCGCTGTCGGTCGAGGTTCACGAAGAGAGCGGCACGACCGCGCATCTGGTTCTTCCCCCCGACAGCAGGCTGAGCGAAGGCGATCTGCAGGCGGTCGCCGGGGGCGGGGATTGGAATATCACGTCTGACTGGTAATTCCGCCGGGCCGCTCGGCGGTCCTGCGGGCGTGCAACATGACGTCGAACCCGTTTCCCTCGGTTGAGACGGCGGAGCCGAGCCCGCTATCGACCTCTGGCGCGCGCCGCGCGCCGGGGACGGTGCTTGCGGAGGTCCTCCGCCCCCTGATACCGCGCGCCTTGCTCGACGGTCCCGGATGGGACCGGTTGCTGTCTTGTGCCGCGGAGTTGCCGGACGCCGGGCTGGGGACGTTACTCGGTTGCGAGTTTCGGCTCGGTGAGGACACGCCCGCGGCGGACCTGTTCGTTGTGGTCAGACCGGGGAGCCCGATCACGCGACACTTCATCCGCAGGGGCGAAGCCGCGCCTCCGGGCTCGGAGGCCGCGGCGCTGGCCCGGTATCTCGTCCGGATCGGGCAAGCCGATTCCGCATTGCACGGTTGCATCGCCGGGACGATGCTCGAATACGACTTGGCCGAGACGCCGGCCGGCCGGCGGCCGGAGCCGGGCGTGTTTCTGAAGGTGCGGCTCGCGGAGGAGCCCGGGCCGCATGACCGCGCGCAGCCCTTGCCGATCGCGGCGCTGGCGGGGGCGGTCGGCTGGGCCGATGACGGGGAGGTGCGGCGGTCGGTGGCGCGGGTGCTGGCGGCGCTGCCGCCGGGCGGCAGGGTCGCCCACATCGGCGCGTTCCCGAACCGGGCGCCGCGGGCGGTGCGGCTGGTGGTCCAGGGGGTCGGGCACGACGAGATTGCCGGGGTGCTGGAGCGGTTGGACCGCCGCGGGTCGGTCCGCGCGGTGACGGAGGTCCTGGCCGACCTCGGGGAAGTGTTGCCCCGGGTCTGGCTGTCGGTGGACGTGGCCGCCGCAGGGCTGTTGCCCCGGCTCGGCCTGGAGCTGCACGCGGGATCGTGGAACAACGCACAGGACAAGTGGCTGACCACGGGACGGAGCGACTGGCGCCCGGTCGTGGAGCGGCTGGTGCACCGCGGCTGGTGCCTGGCGGCGAAGGCGCAGGGGCTGATGGAGTGGTGCGCACTCGACAAGATGTACGACCGCCGTGGCGTGTTCCTCGTCTACAAGGGGCTCAACCACCTCAAGCTCACGGTCACGGACGCCGGGGTCGACGCCAAGGCATACGCCGGCATGACCTGCTCCCTCATGCGGGACTAACCCACCTGTCTCACCGACCTTCGCCGCGAGGGCGCCGAGACGCCGCGGCGGGGGGCCGCACCGACCGCAAGACGCTGCTGGCGCGCATCATGGCGTCGAACCGGTTTTCCTCGGGTGAGACTGCTGAGCCGGGCCACGGCGTGCTGCAGCGTGAGCACGGTGACCCTGGACGACATGCTGTCGGACGATGAGCTGCTCTCCGCCGACATTGGTTCAGATGGGAAACAACAAGTCTCGGGCGGGGGCGCCGGGACGACTCAGAGTGCGTGTTCGCCCCCCGCCCGGCCAATTTGGTCAAGAGGGCTGTTCGCCGAATAGGCGCGCTTTTACGTAGCCATTGACAGGGGTGCGGAATAATCCTTGCACAAAGGCGTTTCGCGCACGAATACATAAAGACCTTATGCAACAATCGGGTACCCATCGCACCTCAATGTCGGCAACGGAGATGCCGGAGCTTGGCCTTGCCGAGGTCGACCGTTATCGACGGAACGACCGATTCCCACCGATCAGTCATCGGCTGGAAGCTCGCTTCTTTCCATGGCAGCCGTTCGTCGGGTAGTCGGCGCCGCGTCACTCTCAAGTGCTGCTGGGCAGCGCAGGAGCCGCGTAGCGGCTTGACCCGGTGCCGTCCTCGCGACAGCCGCCTGACACGCCCTGTGCCGCGGTGTCCCGGCCTCAGGTGAGCACCCGCAACGCCGTCTCGGGCGCCTTGTCCAGAATCCTGAGCAAGGCTCTGGCAGCACCCATCGGGCCGCGCTTGCCCTGTTCCCAGTTGCGGATTGTCTCGTGCGACACATCGATGCGGCGTGCGAACTCCACCTGTGTCAACCCAAGACGCCTTCGCACCCGACGAGTGAACCGCGCCATGTCCCGCATCGCCTCGGCATCGTCATCGCGCGCTTGCTGCGCGATATTGTCCTCCGTCGTCGTGTCCAGCATCGCATGATCGACCCGTCCCGAAGGAAGGCTTCGCCCATCGTTCGGATCAATCCTGACGCGTGTTCTGCTCATACTCGCGAACCTCCCCGAAGTTGGCCTTGCGGGCCGAAATGATGCGTATCGCCGAACCGCGTGTCGTGTAGACCACGACGAACACCCGGCCCTCTATCGCCCCGAGCAGCCGGTAGCGGTCCTCGCCGTAGTCCCACCGCCCGTCCCGACCGACAATCCGCTCCTCATCGAGGAACGCGCGCACGGCGTAGGCGAAATCGAACCCGCGTTGCGTGAAACAGGCATCGCTCTTCGCGTCGTTCCACTCGAACTCCATGACGCTATGTAGGCCAATGGCCTACCGATGTCAACGCCACCGCGCCGGCCCCGTCCGCAATACGTATCGTCGGCCGACGGCATATGCTGCGCTGCCGCCCCATCGCTCTCTGCTCCTGGCAACGCCCTCTCAGCCCTCGGCACGAAATCCCGCCCGGCGCACCTCCTTCCGATGCATTCACCGCCGACTGGAGTTGCCCCGTTTCAGTGGACAGCGAAGGGCTTGGGTTTTGCAGCTTCCTGGTAGCTCCTCTCGAAGGGCCTGAAGAGGAAGGCCGATCCGTCCCCGGGGTCTATCTGGCTGCCAGGCTTGGGAGCCCCAGGGGGCGGGCGGGTTACTACGAACACCGGGATCCGGCGGATCTCTACACGGCGCTGGCGCAATGTGCAGGGTGGAAGCGGAGCCGGACGCTCGAACAGGCACTGGTGCGGGTGTACGAGGTACTGCCGCTGGAAGGATTCGTGTTCCAGGGCGGAGTCATACCGGGCAGGGGACGGGACGCGATCCGGATCGTCATCGGCGGGATAGGGTGTTCGCCGCTGGAAGCGTGGCGGCATGACATGGAGTACACCATCACCCGGGAGGAGCGAACCAATGGAAACACCGAACGAAATGCGGATGAAGATCGTGGGCAAGGCGACCGGGGACGCGGATTTCCGCACCCGGCTGCTCAGCGATCCGGAGGGAGCGATCGGGCAGGAGTTGGGCGTCACCATTCCGGCGTCGCTGTCGATCAAGGTTCACGAAGAGGGCGATGCGACCGCACATCTGGTTCTTCCCCCCGACAGCAGGCTGAGCGAAGACGATCTGCAGGCGGTCGCCGGCGGCGGTCAGTCGAGGTTGTTTGGGCAGAATGTTGACACGGCCATCAGCGATTGGTGATCCCGCCGGGCCGCTCAGCGGTCCTGCGGGCGCGCATCATGGCGGCGAACCCGTTTTCCGCGGTCGTGACGACCGAGCCGAACTCGCGGTGTGGTACATCAGCGCCTGATGCGCGCCGGGGAGACATTGCTTGCAGAACTCCGCTGGCTGATGCCGCTGTCCCTGATCTTGATGTACCCGGAACGACACACGGCAAATTAGGGTTGACGCCCGATCGGTTGTCGTCAAGGGTATTCACGCCGCTGGAAGCGTGGCGGCATGACATGGACTACACCATCACCCGAGAGGAGCGACCCAATGGAAACACCGAACGAAATGCGGATGAAGATCGTGGACAAGGCGACCGGGGACGCGGATTTCCGCGCCCGGCTGCTCAGCGATCCGAAGGGAGCGATCGGGCAGGAGTTGGGCGTCACCATTCCGGCGTCGCTGTCGATCAAGGTTCACGAAGAGGGCGATGCGACCGCGCATCTGGTTCTTCCCCCCGACAGCAGGCTGAGAGAAGACGATCTGCAGGCGGTCGCCGGCGGCGGTCAGTCGAGGTTGTTTGGGCAGAATGTCGACACGGCCATCAGCGATTGGTGATCCCGCCGGGCCGCTCAGCGGTCCTGCGGGCGCGCATCATGGCGTCGAACCCGTTTCCGCGGTCGAGACGACCGAGCCGAACTCGCGGTGCGGTACATCAGCGCCTGATGCGCGCCGCGCGCCGGGGAGACATTGCTTGCAGAACTCCACTGGCTGATGCCGCTGTCCCTGATCTTGATGTACCCGGAACGACACACGGCAATTAGGGTTGACGCCCGATCGGTTGTCGTCAAGGGTATTCACGCCGCTGGAAGCGTGGCGGCATGACGTGAACTACACCATCACCCGAGAGGAGCGACCCAATGGAAACACCGAATGAAATGCGGGCGAAGATCGTGGGCAAGGCGACCGGGGACGCGGATTTCCGCGCTCGGCTGGTCAGCGATCCGAAGGGAGCGATCGGGCAGGAGTTGGGCGTCACCATTCCGGCGTCGCTGTCGGTCGAGGTCCACGAAGAGAGCGGCACGACCGCGCATCTGGTTCTTCCCCCCGACAGCAAGCTGAGCGAAGGCAACCTGCAGGCGGTCGCCGGCGGTTATGGCTTCACCGGTCACGCTCGCCAGGAGCTCAATTGGTAATCCCGCCGGGCCGCTCAGCGGTCCTGCGGGCGCGCATCAGGGACGGTGCTTGCAGAACTCCGCTGGCTGATGCCGCTGCCCCTGATCTTGATGTGCCCGGAACGACACACGGCAAATCAGGGTTGCCTCCCGACCCATTGTCGTCAAGGATGTTCGCCGCTGGAAGCGTAGCGGCATGACATGGACTACACCATCACCCGAGAGGAGCGACCCAATGGAAACACCGAAGGAAATGCGGATGAAGATCATGGGCAAGGCGACCGGGGACGCGGATTTCCGCGCCCGGCTGCTCGGTGATCCGAAGGGAGCGATCGAACAGGAGTTGGGCGTCACCATTCCGGCGTCGCTGTCGGTCGAGGTCCACGAAGAGAGCGGCACGACCGCGCATCTGGTTCTTCCCCCCGACAGCAGGCTGAGCGAAAGCGATCTGCAGGCGGTCGCCGGCGGCGCCACCTACGACGCGAACGGTGTGCGTATCGATACGGATTGGATCATCACGGCCGACTGGTAATCTCGCTGGGCCGCTCAGCGGTCCTGCGGGCGCGCATCATGGCGTCGAACCCGTTTTCCGCGGTCGAGACGACCGAGCCGAGTTCGCAGTGTGGTACATCGGCATCGGCGCCTGATGCGCGCCGCGCGTCAGGGACGGTGCTTGCAGAACTCCGCTGGCTGATCCCTGATCTTGATGTGCCCGGAACGACACACGGCAAATCAGGGTTGACTCTCCCGACCCATCGTCGTCAAGGATGTTCGCCGCTGGAAGCGTGGCGGCATGACATGGACTACACCATCACCCGAGAGGAGCGAACCAATGGAAACACTGAAGGAAATGCGGATGAAGATCGTGGGCAAGGCGACCGGGGACGCGGATTTCCGCGCCCGGCTGCTCAGCGATCCGAAGGGAGCGATCGGGCAGGAGTTGGGCGTCACCATTCCGGCGTCCATGTCGATCGAGGTTCACGAAGAGCGCGGCACGACCGCGCATCTGGTTCTTCCCCCCGCCAGCAAGCTGAGCGAAGACGATCTGCAGGCGGTGGCCGGCGGCCTTGGGGCGAGTGCGGATTGGGATGTTTTTGATATGAGTGATGAAGACGCACGCGCATCTGGCCTCCGGATTTAATCCCGCCGGGCCGCTCAGCAGTCCTGCGGCCGGCGATCGCCGGCCGCCAGCGTGAGAAATTCCGGCCCGCCGGATCAGGCCATCTGCCGGCGCACCAGGTCCCGGAAGGGACCCTCGGTCTCCACCAGCGAATCGAAGGTGCCGGTCTGGGCCACCCGGCCGTCCTGCAGCACGTAGATGCTGTCGGCCATCCGGATGGTCGACAGGCGGTGCGCGCTCACGAACCGGGTGACGGCAAGCCCCGCCACGCTCTCCATCACCTGCGCCTGACTCCGGTTGTCCAGCCAGTTGGTGGCCTCGTCCAGGAACAGGATGCCGGGGTCCCGGACCAGCGCCGCGGCCAGCACGATCCGCTGGATCTGCCCGCCCGAGAACACCGACGAGCTGTCGCCGACCGCCGTATGCATTCCCATCGGCATGGCGGCGATGTCTTCGTCGACGGCGGCGAGGCGGGCGGCCCGCCAGGCATCCTCCTCGGTGAGGTCCCCGGACAGTCCGACGATGTTCTCCAGTACGGTCCCGGGGCGCATCGACGCATCCTGCACCACCATGCCGATTCGGCTCCGCACCGCCCGCCGGTTGAGGCGGCCGAGGTCGCGCCCGTCATAGTAGACGGCGCCCGACAACGGGGTCTCGAGTCCGAGCGCGAGGCGGAACAGGGTGCTCTTGCCCGCCCCGGATTCCCCGACGACGGCCACGAACTCGCCCGCGCGGGCGTGGATCGAGACGTCCCGCAGGACGAGGGGACCGTCCTCGGTGTAGCGGAAGCTCGCGTGGTCGATGTGGACGTCGCCGCTGAGCTCCGGCGGCGGCTCGCCTTCGGAGCCGGTTTCCGGCGTGGCCTCCAGGATCGGAGCCACCTGTTCGCAGGCGGGCACGATGGCGGCGACGGCGGAGAACGAGGCGCCGAGCCGGGCGATCGCCGCATGGAACACCATCAGGGCCGCGAAGACGGTGAGGAAGTCCCCGGTCGGAAGGGTCGCGCCGCCGTCGTCCATCGCGATCGTGAACACCGCGGCCGCCACCAGCAGGGGGGCGGCGGTGAGGAAGGCGAGCAGGTGCTCGTCCAGCCTGCCGAGCCGCATCTCGGTCTGCTTCTGCTCCCGGTAGTCCTTCGCCCACATGGCGAACCCGATGCCTTCCGACCCGGTCGACCGCAGCTTGCTGACGCCGTTGAGCAACTGCAGGAGCTTTCCCGCCAGACGCCGCGAGATCGCGAACAGGCGCCGGTAGTGGGGGAGCTGGAGGAGACCGATGACCGTCGTCAACCCGAGGGAGAACAGGCCCAGCGCCAGGCCGAGCCAGCCGATCCCGGTGTCGTAGAGGAACAGCAGCACGAACGTCGGCAGGAGGAAGATCACCGACAGCACCGCGCCGCCGACCACCCCCGAGACCTGGTCGCGCAGCCCCTGCAAGGCCATGGCGCGCATGGTCAGATCGCCGGAGGAGAAGCGGCGGAAGAAGCGTTGCGGCAGATCGAGCATCCGGTCCCAGAGCGCCGCGCCGACCCGGGCGGCGGCCAGGGCCTCCAGCCGCATCAGGGCCGTTCCCTGGAGGATCTGCAAGGTGGCGGCGAGAACCGCCAGCAGGACCAGGCACAGGAAGAGCTCCAGCAATTGCCGGCCGGACCCGCTCGGGATCACGTGGCTCACGAGCACACCGAGCAGGATCGGAGGCGCCAGCATCAGGAGGCCGGCCAGCAGCCCGGCCACGGTGAAGCGCGCAAGATCGATCCCGAGCCCGCGGAACGCGAAATGAAACAGGGCGCCGGAGCGGATCGCTTCGTCCTGCGGCAGCGGGCGGTAGAAGAAGTACGCTTCGGAAGCGAGGGTGCGGGCGAGGCGCGCATCGACCCGCTCCGAGCGGCCCGTCTCCGGGTCGATCATGCGGTAACGTCCCGATGCGCCCGGAACCAGCGCCACCGGGTCCTCCTCGGACCCGCCCTCCCCGGACCCGCGGCGGAACGCCAGCAGCGCCCCGCTGTCGCCGAGCCACCACCGGTCGTCGTCGGCGAGCCTGATCTTGCGCGCGCGAACCCCCGACACGCGCTGGATCTCCGCCAGATCGGGGACCCCTTCCTCCGTTGCCCTGCGGCGGGGTGGAAAGCGGAACCGGATCCCCTCGTGGCGGCCGATCATCCCGAGGGCGTTCGGCAGGGCCGATCCGTCATCCCCGGCATGGAACGGCGGTGGGGGGGCCAGGACGCCGAACAGGTTGTGGCGGGCAGATTCCTCGCTACGGCGGCGGTGCAGGGCCTGGGCGCGTTGCAGGTTGGACATGTCGACGAGCATCAGGCGCCGGTTGAGCTCCTCGGCGGACAGCGCCAGACGGTGGAACTCGGCCAGGGCGGCGAACAGAAGGCCGTCGGCGTCGAGCGCCCCGGACGAGGTGACGGTCAGCGGGGAGGGACGGAACAGCCTGATCCAGCTATCGATGGTGACGGGGATGAAACCGGGGCCGTCACCGGCCGGCTCGCCGGTGTCGAGGAACGCCGCATCCCCCTCCGGGGCGGACACCCAGACCACCCCGTGCCGGGTCGTCAGCACGCCTTCGCCCACGATCCCGGCCTCCTCCCCCGCGGCCAGGAAGCGCTCGGGGCGCGGGCGTGGCTCCACCTCGCGGGCGATCGTGGCCGCGAAGTCGGTGATCCAGGCATCGACCTGCCCGACCAGCAACCCGGCCACCTCAGGGCCCGCGAACGCGGACCGGGGAATGCAGCGGAGCTCGGTGTCGGGGAGTCCCTTGGCGATGTACACCGCCGAGGCGCTGCCCTCCTCACCGGCGACACTGAAGATCAGCCGTCCGGGCCCGGCGCGCAGGACCTGCCTGAAATCCGACTCGGCCTCGCCTTCGAAATGCTGGGCGACGAACACGTCGATCGCGCCCTTCACGACGTACCACAGCATCTCGGGATCGGAGAGGCGGATGGGCCGGTTGCCGCCGCCGGTGAACGCCTCGCCCCGCGAGAGCGCGATCTCCCCGAGCCTGCCGACCGCCTGCTGCTCCATGTTCTTCGCCTCGCTCCGTGCGTCCGCTCAGCCCAGATTCACGAGCTGGTGGTACAGCCCGCCGGGGTCCTCCATCAGCGTCTCATGGGTGCCCCGCTGCACCTCGCGGCCCTGGTCGAGGACCACGATCAGATCGCAGTCGCGGATGGTGCTCAGCCGATGGGCCACGATGAGGCAGGTGCACCCCCGGCGCCGCAGGCCGTCGTCGATCCGGACCTCGGTGATCGTGTCGAGCGAACAGGTCGCCTCGTCCAGGATCAGCACCGACGGGTTGTTGACGAGCGCGCGCGCGATCTCAAGCCGTTGCCTCTGGCCGCCGCTGAAGTTGCGTCCCCCCTCCTCGACCGGCGCGTCGTAGCCGAGCGGCCGGGAGATGATCTCCTCGTGGATGGTCGCGTCACGGGCGGCCGCCACCAGGGCCTGGTCCGGCACCTCCGGGATCCACATGGTCAGGTTCTCGCGCACCGTGTCCGCGAACAGGAAGATGTGCTGGTCGACGAGGGACACCGAGTCGGTCATCAGCTCCCGCGGAATCGCGCTGCGCGGATGCCCGTCGATCAGCACCTCCCCCGACCACGGCTGGTGGATGCCGGCCACCAGCGACGCAATCGTCGACTTGCCCGACCCGCTGGGGCCGACGATCGCCACCCGGTGGCCGGGCTCGATGGCCAGGCTGAAATCCTCGAGCAGGGGTTCGCGGTTGTCCTGGTAGCCGAAGGTGACGTTGCGCAGCTCGATCCGGCCTTTCAGCCGCAGCCGGCCGGCAAAGGTCGAGGCCCGGTCCCGGGCGGCGTCCGGAACGGGCTCGAAGAAGTCGAGGTCCTCGGCGGCGTCGAACACGTCGTCGAGGCGCTGCAGGTCCGCCTCCAGGATCTGGAACATGTCGGCGAACTGGATGAAGCGTCCGATCGGTTGCAGGAAGTTCACCGCCGCCATGTAGAACCCGGTCAGCATGCCGATGGTCATGTCGCCCGACATCACCCCCCAGCCGCCGAGACCGATCACCGCCGCGTTGCCGGCGACCAGGAACAGCACCGGCAGGGCCGCGTTCACGTAGCCGAGCTCGGCGAAGCGTTGCCGGGCCAGCAGCTCCCGCGCCTGGTGCCCCGTCCAGCGGGAGAAGAAGTCGTCCTCGGCGGCGGTCGCCTGCAGGGTGTCGATCTTGCCGAGGCCGAACATGCCGATCCCGTAGAGCATGCCCTGCTCGCGCCTGAGCCTACGGTTCTCGTCCACCCGCAGCCGGGCCAGGACCCGCATGGCCACCGCGCTGAGCGCGCCCAGCCCGACGACCACCGCGCAGAGCAACGGGCTGTACGCCAGCATGAGCGCGAGAAACGCCATGCTGGTGACGATCTCGATGAAGATGCCGACGAAGTGCTGCGTCGCGACGTTCGAGACCGCATCGAGAAGCTGGATCCGGGAGGTCAGATCGCCGGAGAGACGGTGCGAGAAGAACCGCATGGGAAGCCGGAACAGCCGGGTCATGAAGCGTTCGGCGTGGTCGACGGACAGGCGCACGGAGAGCCGCCGGAGACAGCGTTCCTTGAGCCAGGTGAGGAGGTAGAGCAGGCCCGCCGCGGCGAGGAGGATGCCGGTCAGCACCCCGCCCCAGGCCGGTTCGCGCCCGGAAAGCACGAAGTCCACGAACAGGCCCAGAAGGAAGGGCAGGGCCAGGGCCGGCAGGGCCAGAAGCAACCCGCAGCCCATCGCGAACGCGAGCGGCCCCTTCACGTCGCGCAGCCACGGCAGGACCCGGTACAGGAGGCCGGGCCGGATCCCGCCCGGCTGAAAGTGGGGCCCCGGCTGGAACGTCAGCGTCACCCCGGTGAACGCCTGGTCGAACTCCTCCTCGCTGATCGTCCGGTGGCCGTTGGCCGGGTCGTTGATCAGGAAACGCCCCTTGTCGAACCCTTCGAGAACGACGAAGTGGTTGAACTCCCAGAACAGGATCATCGGCAAGGGCATGCTCCGGAGCTCTTTCGGCTGCTTGCGCCATCCGTTCGTCTCCAGACCGTACCGGCGCGCGGCGCGGTAGACGTCGGCCGCGTTGCATCCATCCCGGCCGACCGAGCACGTCTCGCGCAGCTCCTCGATGGACACCCAGCGCCCGAAGTGCGCAAGCACGATCCCGAGACACGCGGCCCCGCACTCGGTCTCGGTGAGCTGCAGCAGCATGGGGGTGCGCACCCGGCGCCGCGAAGGAACGTCGCGGGCCTTGCGCACCCGTTTCAGCGCCTCGTCCAGTTGGAGTTGGGGTCGGGAAGTCATGGCTTCGCCGCGCCGGTGGTCCGGTCCGTCCCCTGCCGCGGTTCCGGGAAAACCCGTTCCGTCCCGAGCGGCAAGGGGAGGACGGAGCTGCGGGTGGTTCTTCGCACGCCGATGGAAACGGCAGCGGGCGTCAGCCGCCCCCGCCCGCCAGCAGCAGAGCCGCGGGGGATTGCTTCCCCAACACGACCCGCACGAGCCCGCCCGCACCGTCGGCGAGCGGCAGGTGCGACGGATCGTCCAGCGCCAAGCGAAGCAGGTGCGAAGGGGCGGGCGTCGAAAGACCGAAGTCGGCAAGCCATTCGGGGGCGGCGGCGGGTCGTGGGGAAACCTCCAGCACCCGGGCGTCCAGCGTGCTCGAGGCCGGCTGTCCGGGCAGCGCCACCAGCACCTCCGCGGCCATGCCCGCGGTGAGCTTTCCGGTGTCGTCCGACGATACGAAGGCCAGCGCCTGCCAAGCGCCTTCGGACCTGCCCCGGACCTGGGCGACCGTCTCTCCTGCGCGCACCGGCTGGCCCGGAACCAGACGGTGCGCCACGAGCTTCCCTCCATGCGGAGCGACGATCGACTCCCCGGCAAGGATCTCGACCTCTGCGAGCGCGTTCCGCGCCGCGGCGAGCAGCGCCTCCTGGAGTGCAGTGGCGGCGGCGCCTTCGGCGCGCCGCATCCTGTCCTCGACGGCGCCCGCGATCCGCCGCGTGATCCGGGCCTGACGCTCCGCCTCCGGCAGGCGGACCCGGGCGATCGCCTGCCCCGCTTCGAGGGTGTCCCCGACGTCGGCCAGCCTCTCGACGACGTTGCCGAACACGGGGGAGACCACGGCATGGCGCTCGCCCGGCTGGACCAGCACCGCCTTGACCGAAAGATGGCGCTCCACGCTCCCGAACACCGCCCAGGCGAGGAGCGCGAGCAGCGACAGGCCGAGCCCGGCCAGCACCATCCATTCGTGGGGCGCGGTGACCTGGAGCCGATCGTCGAGCGGCTCCGGACGGGCCCGGCGCGCGACCGCCTCCTCCCTGAAGACCTTGTTGTAGAAAAACAAGATGCAACGCTCCCCCACTTCCCGCCGGTCAGAGACCCCGGCCGTACACGGCCCGCACGCCGGCCGCAGGCGGCAGCACCATCACCGGCAACGCGGACCCGGCAGTTTCCGAGACCCGGCAGTTTCCACCAACGCCACGACACGCGGCGTCCCGTCGCGATGCCGCGCCGATTCCAGCGGCTGAAACGCCCGATCGTGGTGCATCTTCCGATGTTCTCACACTTGGCGGAAATTGCCAGAGCGAATCCGACAGACTGTACCTATGCAGTGTACCCGCTTACAGTGCAAAATCCTGAATGTGGTGTTCATCCTCCGGTATGAAGGCGGCGGCCGCCGACGTGAAGACCGTCGAGGTGCTGGAAGGATCGTCTTCCACGACCGTCTGCCGTTGGAAGAAGATCGGATGGTCTTCCGGATGCCGCCCGGCTCCCACCCGCGGCCGGGTTGGCGCCCGCCATGTTCGTGCTATGGTCGGCGTCACCGACCTGTGGTGTATTCCGAGCCGGTTCGGGTTTGCCGGCACGCCGCTTCCCGCGGTGCGCATTCCATCCGGAGGGCGTCGCGAACATGGTGACCTCGATCATTCTGATGAACGTCGAGCGGGCGCTCGTCAACGACATCGCCGAGCGGCTCGCGGACCAGGCCGAGATCTCCGAGGTGTACTCGGTGAGCGGCTCATACGACCTCGTCGCCATCGTCCGCGTGGCGCACAACGACGACCTCGCGAAGCTGGTGACGGAGCGCCTCACGACGATCGACGGTATCACCCGCACCGAGACGATGCTTGCATTCCGCGCCTACTCGCGGCACGACCTCGAGGAGATGTTCGCGATCGGCACGTGATTGGACCGGCGGGTCGGAGCCGTCTTTTCACCGCGATGCGCCAGGGGCTCGAAGGCGCGCGCCGAGATGGCCGGGAGCCTCCGCTACATCCGGCGCGGCGAGGTTGCCGCGCTGGCGGGTCCGGCCACCTTCGCCCGCTGCCACGCGATGGTGAGACGCTGCCATCGCAACCATGCCGACATGCCGTACGTGCGTTGATCGGGAAGGCGAAGTGCGTCGGCGAGCGTGTTGCCGGTGCGCGCACACCGCGCCGACGATGCCCGCGCCGATGACGACGGCGCTACGATCGTTCACCGGACCGCTGATGGCACGTTCCGCCGTCTGCGCTGCCGGCCGGAACGCATGCCGCAATCAGCCACGCGCCGCGGCGCGTGCTTCGCGGTGCCGCTCCCAGCGCGGCTGGCGGCAGATGTTCCCGAGGAACTCCAGCACCGTGTGCGCGGCGAGATAGGAGGTGATGCCGGTCCCCACGTCCAGGGTCGGGTTCACCTCGACGAGGTCGAGCCCGACCACGTTGCAGTGCTCGGCGATGGCGGCGAGGGTGTCGCGCAACTCCGCATAGCTCATTCCGTTCGGCTCGGCCGACACGCACCCGGGGATCAGCGGCAGGTCGAGCACGTCGATGTCGATGCTGACGTAGGTCCGTGCACCGCGCGGGACCACCTCGGCCACGCCCATCGGTCCCACGTCGTGAAACTCACCCATCGTCATCACCCGGTTGCCGTCGTCGATCGAGTCCTGGATATGCGCCTCGAAGCTTCTGAGGCTGCGGATGCCGACCTGGGTGAGGCTCAGCACGTGCTGCATCGGGGCGATGTGGCGGAACGCGTGTCCGTTGGTGAAGCGGAGATCGTGGATGAAGGGCGCATAGTCGATGTGGGCGTCGAAGTGGATGACGTGCAGCGGTTCCTCGTCCTCGAACCCCTTCACGATCGGGTAGGTGACCGAGTGGTCGCCGCCGAGCACCACCGGCAGCGCCCCCTGGGCGAGGACCGCGCGGGTCAGATCGGTGGCGTTGTCGAAGGTGCTCTTCACGTCGGTGGGCCACACGTCGACGTCGCCGACGTCGGCGATGGTCCGGTTGGCGAGCTCGTGGGCGAGGTAGGTGCGCCGGGTCTCGGGGTCGTAGAGCCCGGCGTCGGACGCCGCGAAGCGCAGCGAGTGCTCGCGGATCGAGCGCGGTCCCATCCGTGAGCCGGCAAGGAAGGGCGAGCCCTCGTCGAAGGGGACTCCGCAGACCGCGATGTCGGCATCGAGCACTTCGAGATTCGTCTCGATGGGCGCGCGCAGGAAAGACGGAATGCCGACGAACGGACGGTTGAGCTTGATTCCGGACCGTCTGCTGCTCGATGTCATGGTGGGCTCTCCCACGTAGCCGGACAAGGTGGATGCCGGGAAGCGTTGCCGAAACGTCCCTCGAGCGCAATCGTCCCCTACTGCCCGAGCGTCGTGGTCGCGCCGTCCTGGTCGGGCGCCGAAAAGGACGGTGCGGGGCCGCCTTCGGTGAGCAGCGGCATTGCATCCTCCTCTTCGTGTCTTCGTGGGGTGCTACCTCATCTCGAGAACCGCGGTGCGATACGTCCGGACCGCGTATGCAATCATGGCCTCCCGTGCCGGCCGTCGATCACGGGCGCCGGCGGACCGGGCACGAGCGGCTCTCACCCGGCCTCCGGACGGTGCGTGCGCGGAGCCCGGCGACCGGCGCGGCCGGGGTCCCCGCCCGGTTCATCGTTCGACCTGTCTTATATCCTGTTCGATACCGTGCAAGTCGATGAAGTCGTCGGCCTGCCGCTTGAGTTCGGAGGCCAGCATCCGTTCCGTGCTGACGACCGATACCCTGACGCCGCGCCGCTGGACCGCCTCCACGAGCCGGCGGAAATCTCCGTCTCCCGAGCAAAGGATCGCATGGTCGATATGCGGCGCCATGTCAAGCATGTCGATCGCAATCTCTATGTCCATGTTGCCTTTCATGACCTGTCCGCCGGATTCATCCTGAAAGACTTTTGCCGGCTTGGTGATGACGGTATAGCCGTTGAAGCTGAGCCAGTCCGTCATCCGGCGCAGAAAGTCGGTCCGCTCTTCCGTCCGGTCTTCCATGAGCGCCGTATAGTAATAGGCGCGGAGAAGGCGTGCCTTGCCGTGGAAGAAATCCAGCAACCGGGTATAGTCCACCTTGATCCCGACGTCGCGGATCGATCCATAAAAGTTCGGACCATCGATGAACAGCGCCATGCGGTCGTTCGGGTTGAAACCCATTCGTACCCTCCTGTCATGACAGCCCGCGCGGGATGTGCTCTTCCCATTTCCGGGCGATGGCGATCGTCTCCCCCTCCCAGGCGGTGACCTCGCGGGCGAGATGGAAGCTGTCCGCATCCGAGGTCATCACACTCTCGGAGTGGATCCGTACCCGCCAGTCCCCGCGCCGGAACTCGTAACGCCAGCGGGCTTCGTGGCGAGCCGACAGCGGATCGTCCGGGTGGATCGAGTAGCGTTGCGCCACGTGGCTGCCGGTCTCCAGCTCGTGGGCGGGGTCGCGGCTTGCGCCGAAGTCGTCGGACGTCTCCAGCACGTGGGCGCCGTCGGGGGCGATTCCGCGCTCGGTCCGGTTCGCCGGCTCGCGCAGGATCTCGGCGGCCTGCACGGGAAAATCGATCGGATCGCCCGGTGCGGCCGGGTCCATCACCTCGCCGGAGACCCGGCGTTCCGGCAGGACCAGCCGGCATTGCGACAGGTGCAGGGCCACCGCCGCCGCGACCGGCGCCGGCCAGACCACCGGCCAGTAGCTCGTCGAGACCGCGAGCCGCAACCGGTGCCCAATCCGCAGCCGGTGTGCACATTCGTTCAAAGCGATGCGCGCATGGCAGATGCGCCCGGGTTCGATCGCGGCGGGAGATCCGGATCCCGCGTGATGGGTGAGGTTGAAGGCCCGGTAGGTGATCCGCTGCGACTCTCCACCCGGCGCCACGTCGCACAACCGGAAGCAAAGTTGCGCCACGGGCCGGTCGGCGGAGAAGGCGATCTCCACCACCGGCCGGCCCAGAAGCTCCAGCGGGGCCTCCAGCGCATCGGTGTCGAAGCATACCGAGGCTGCGTCGTCCGGGGCCTGGTCCGCGGCCAGTTCGTTGTCGATCCGTATCCCCGGGCAGAAGCAGGCCGCGGCCAGGCCCACGTAGTGAGGTGTCGCCACCACCGTCCGCCCGCCTGCTCCCCCGCCCACATTCGAGTCCGGCACCGCCGAGTCCACGTGGCAGGGCGTCGTCACGACCCGCTCGCCTGCACCTTCTCTCGAGTTCGAGTCCGGCGCCGCCGACAGCCTCCCGGCCCCGAGATGCAGTACCCGCGGGACGACGTTCGGCGACGGCCACGCCGCCTCGCCGATCCAGCGCCCGGAGCGCGGCCCATAGCGCGGCGAGGGCGACGCATCATGCTCCTGGATGAAGGCTCGGCAGGCGGGCAGGCGTTCGACGCCGTTGGGCTCACCCTTGAGCCAGCGGTCGAACCAGTCGATGACCTCGCCGTGGAAGTCCGCGGGGTTGATTCGGGCGATATGGGGATACTTGTGCTCCCACGGGCCGATCAGCGCCTTGGCGGGCGCGGACAGGTTCGCGGCCAAGGCCAGGGGCGCGTTGACGTACGCGTCCGCCCAGCCGCCGACGGCCAGCACCGCCGCGTTGATGGCCTGCCAGTCCTCGCAGACCGAACCGTGCCGCCAGTACGCATCGCGGACCGAGTGGTCGAGCCAGCGCGCGGCGAGGAAAGGCAGCGCCTCGATCCGCTCGATCCAGCGCTCGCGCCAGTCGCCGCGGAGCGCCGGATCGGGCGGGCGGGACTGGTAAGCCAGCATCTGGGCGCCCCAGTTGAAGTTGTCCGTCAACAGGCAGCCGCCCATGTAGTGGATGTCGTCCGCATAACGATCCACGGTCGAGCAGCAGGTGACGATCGCCTTCAGCGCCGGCGGGCGACGCGCGGCGAGCTGCAGCCCGTTGAACCCGCCCCAGGAGATCCCGATCATGCCGACGTTGCCGTCGCACCACGGCTGGCGCGCGATCCAGGCGACCACCGCCTCGCCATCGGTGAGCTCCTGCTCCGAATACTCGTCGTCGAAGAGTCCGTCCGAATCCCCGGTGCCGGCGACGTCGACCCGGATGCAGACGTAGCCGGCCGCGGCGAACACCGGATGGGTGGTGGCGTCGCGCGGCGCGGTGCCGTCGCGCTTGCGGTACGGCAGGTATTCCAGGATGGCGGGGGCGGGTGTTTCCGTTGCTGGCCGCCACAGCCGGGCGGCGAGCCTGCGTCCGTCCGGGAGCGCGATCCAGGCGTCGGTGGGCGGTGGGCAGGTCATCTGGCCTCGATGTGGGCAGGACACCCGCATCACGGGCGCCTTTCAAGGTCAAAGCGCATCGCGCCGCCGCTCAGCCTGCCCGCGAGGCGCCGAGGGTGCTGCCGCTGCCGCGGGATGGTCGCTCGAGTGCCCTCGGGTCGCGGCGTGACCGGAGGCGGGCGCGCGCCGTGCGGCCGAACTCCTCGAAGAGCCGGCGCGAGAGCGGATGTTCCTCGGGTTTCCACTCCGCGTGCCACTGGACCCCGACGGTGAACGTTCGGTCGTTCTTGAGCCGCACGCCTTCGATGACCCCGTCAGGGGTGATCGCCTCGACCTCCAACGCCCCGGCCAGCGTGTCGATCCCCTGGCCGTGCAGGGAGTTCACCATGACCTCGGAGGCGTCCACGAGCCGTTCGAACAGGCCGCCCCGGGTGAGACGCACCGGGTGGCGCAGCCTGAAGACCTCTTCGATGGTCACGTCGTCGCGCCGCGGCATCCGGTGGTCGTCCTTGCCTTCGAGCAGGTGCAGGCGGTAGTGCAGCGAGCCGCCGAGGGCGACGTTCATCTCCTGGATGCCGCGGCAAATCCCGAACACCGGCACCTCGGCCGCGACGCAGGCCCGCACCATCGCCAGCACGGTCGCGTCACGTTCGGGATCGATCGGCTCGTCGTCGGGGAAGGGCGGGCCGTCGTAGTGATGGGGTTCGACGTTGGCGCGTCCGCCGGTGAGCACCAGTCCGTCGATGCGCTCCACGAACGATTCGACGTCGAGCCGGTCGCCCAGCGCCGGCAGCATGAGGGGAACACAGCCGGCGAACCGTTCGACCGCGTCGATGTTCTTCGTGGCGGTGGCGTGTACGGGATAGCGCCGGTTCTCGACCTCGATGACGCTGGCCGAGAGGCACACCAGTGGCTTGGGGTGCAAGGGCAGTGGGGACGCGGGCGGGTTCACGGGGGCGAAACCTAGCGCGCGGACGCCGGGCGGGCAAGTATGCGATGCCCCGGGGCCTGGAGGAGAACACCGCCCTCCGCTGAGACCCCAGTCGTGCGGCCGGGTGCGCCGCCCGAGCTCCGGGGCGTCGCGGAATCTTCGGTGGGAAGCGGGCGCCTCTGCGTTGGATGTAGAATACGCGGTATCGACCCACCATCCGTACATTGAGACAGGGAGCAAGCGATGAACGAACGTGTAGCCATCATCGGGGCAGGGCCCTGTGGCCTTTCGCAGCTACGCGCCTTCCGGCAGGCGCAGGGCGAAGGCGCGGACATTCCGGAGCTGGTGTGCTTCGAGCGGCAGTCCGACTGGGGCGGCCTGTGGCACTACACTTGGCGGACGGGCCTCGACGAGCACGGCGAGCCCGTGCATTGCAGCATGTACCGGTACCTGTGGACGAACGGGCCGAAGGAATCCCTGGAGTTCGGGGACTACTCGTTCGAAGAACATTTCGACAAACCCATCCCGTCCTTCCCTCCCTACGCGGTCCTCAACGACTACATCCTCGGCCGGGCGGAGAAGTCGGACGTGCGCAAATACGTGCGGTTCGGCACCGCGGTACGGGACGTCCGGTACTCCGGGGCGACCGGCCGGTTCACGGTGCGTTCGGCGGACCTGAACGAGCAGACGAACCACGAAGAGGAGTTCGACCACGTGGTGGTGGCGACCGGCCACTTCTCGGTGCCGAACGTACCGGGCTTCGAGGGGATCGACCGCTTCCCCGGCCGGGTGCTGCACGCCCACGACTTCCGGGACGCGCTGGAGTTCAAGGGCAAGCGGCTGCTCATCGTCGGCAGCAGCTACTCCGCGGAGGACATCGCGCTGCAGAACCTGAAGTACGGCGCCGCGTCGGTCACCTGCTCGTACCGAACCGGCGCGATGGGGTTCAAGTGGCCGGAGGGGATCGAGGAGTTGCCGCTGGTCACGAAGTTCGAAGGCGCCACTGCCCATTTCCGGGACGGCAGCACCCGCGAAATCGACGCGGTCATCCTCTGCACCGGCTACCGGCACCACTTCCCGTTCATGGAGGACCAGCTACGGCTGCGGACCCGCAACCGGCTGTGGCCGCCCGGCCTCTACAAGGGCGTGGTCTGGATGGACAACCCGAAGCTCGCCTACCTCGGCATGCAGGACCAGTACTACACCTTCAGCATGTTCGACGCCCAGGCGTGGTACGTCCGCGACGTCATCATGGGAAGGATCGAGCTTCCGGCGCGAGGGGAGATGGAGAAGGACGCAGCGCAGTGGCAGGCACGTGAAGAAGCCCTTCGGAATCCGATCGACGACATCGACTTCCAGACCGCCTACTGCAAGGACCTCTCCGCCGCGACCGACTACGCCATCGACTGGGACGTCCAGTCCGACAACTTCAAGCACTGGGAGCACCACAAGGACGAGGACATCGCGACCTACCGCGACCATTCGCACGTGTCGCCGGTCACCGGCGTGCAGGCCCCCGTGCACCACACGAAGTGGTGGGAGGCCCTGGACGACTCGCTGGAAACCTTCATGGACACGAGGTAGCCCGGAACCTCGGCTTCGGGGCCGCTCGTCTCGCGCAACGCGGAGACCGTGGCCATCGGCGCAAGGGCGGGTGCCCACACCACCAGCCCGTATGCGGCGAGCTGCTGCGCGCCGGCGGGAGCGGTCATTCCACCGCGGCGGCGATCGCGGCCCCCAGGGCCTGCGTCGTGGCGCTGCCGCCCATGTCGGGGGTGAGCGCGGCCGGGTCCGCCAGCACCGTCTCGATCGCGCGTTCGATGGCCCGGGTCGCATCCGCGTGGCCGAGGTGCTCCAGCATCATCGCGCCGGACCAGATCTGGCCGATGGGGTTCGCGATGCCGCGCCCCGCGATGTCCGGGGCGGAGCCGTGCACCGGCTCGAACATCGACGGGAACTCCCGCTCCGGATTGATGTTCGCCGAGGGCGCGATCCCGATGGTGCCCGCCACCGCCGGCCCCAGGTCGGAGAGGATGTCGCCGAAGAGGTTGCTGCCGACCACCACGTCGAACCAGTCCGGATGCAGCACGAAGTGCGCGGTGAGGATGTCGATGTGGTACTGGTCGGTGCGGACCCCGGGGAACTCGGCCGCGACCGCCGCGAAGCGCTCGTCCCAGTAGGGCATGGTGTGCTTGATGCCGTTCGACTTCGTGGCCGAGGTCACGTGCCGGGCCTCGCGCTTCATCGCCAGCTCGAACGCATGACGGATGATGCGGTCGGTCCCGCGCCGGGTGAACACGCTCTCCTGCGTCACCGTCTCGTGCTCGGTGCCGGCGTAGATCCGCCCGCCGATGTCGGAGTACTCGCCCTCGTTGTTCTCGCGCACCACCAGGAAGTCGATGTCCGCGGCGGTGCGGTCGCGCAACGGGGACTGAACGCCTTGCAGAAGCCGCACCGGCCGGAGATTGACGTATTGCCGGAACTCGCGGCGGATCGGGATCAGCAGGCCCCAGAGGGAGACGTGGTCCGGGACGCCGGGGAATCCGACCGCGCCGAGGAAGATCGCGTCGTGCCCCCGGACGACGTCGAGGCCGTCCTCGGGCATCATCCGGCCGGTCTTCGCGTAGACCTCGCAGCTCCAGGGAAGCTCGTCGAGCTCGAAGGCCACGTCGTACTTCGCGCCCGCCGCTTCGAGGACCCGGAGCCCTTCCGGCACCACTTCCTTGCCGATCCCGTCGCCGGGGATCACCGCGATCCGGTAGCTCGTCATTGATGCGCTCCGCCGAAATCCGTCGAGAAGTCCATCGAGGTGTCCCGGATCCGACCGGAGCCGGTGCGGGCGGCGGTCGCCCAAGGCCGCCGAGGGACCCTCGAAACCAGGCTCACCCCATCACCGAGAATCCACCGTCGACCGGGATCACCGCACCGGTGACGAAGTCGGATGCACGGCTCGCCAGGAATACCGCAATGCCTTCGAAGTCCTCGCTTTCCCCCCAGCGTCCGGCCGGCGTGCGGGCGAGGACCCGCTCGTGCAGCCCCTCGACCTCTTGCCGCCCCCGAATCGTGAGCGGGGTGTCGATCCATCCGGGCAGGAAGCAGTTCACCT
Organism: uncultured Gammaproteobacteria bacterium; assembly: GCA_958295465.1. GTDB lineage: Bacteria > Pseudomonadota > Gammaproteobacteria > HK1 > HK1 > HK1. The sequence continues at coordinate 1,349,357 of OY282353.1, read as the reverse complement.
GGATGCCGTCTCCGGCCCACGCGGTCGCGAGGGACTTGGTGAGCTGCACCATGGCGCCCTTGGATGCGGCATAGGCCGGCGCCCACGGCGCCCCGAAGATCGACATCATCGAACCGTTGTTGAGGATCTTGCCGCGGCCCGCACGCTTCATGAACGGGTGGCAGGCCCTGGAGGCGAGGAACGCGCTCGTGACGTTCGTGTCCATCACGGTGCGCCACTCGTCTTCGCCCAGCGCCTCCGGGCGCTTGCGGATGTTGATGCCGGCGTTGTTGACGAGGACGTCGATCCCGCCGAACCGTTCCGCCGCGGCCTCGGCCATGCGCCGGTGCGCGTCGGATTCGGTGACGTCCGCCTCGATCGCGATCACCTCGGCGCCGAGCGCTTCGAGCTCGGAGACCGCGCGCGCCGACTTTTCTGCGTCGCGCCCGACCACGGCGACGCTCGCCCCGGCGCGTGCGAGCCCGCGGGCCATTCCCAGCCCGATGCCGCCGTTGCCCCCGGTCACGACCGCGACCTTTCCGGTGAGATCGAACAACTTCATGGCCGTTTCCCGTCAGTGTGGATACGCCCCGTGTCGGGGAGGTCGAGAATAGCTGGATGGAGGCCGTTTCCTGCCCGTGCGGATAGCGCCTGCGCCGAGGAATGGTGCAACAGCGCCGCCGGAGCCCGCAAGCGGGACGACGGCGGGCGGGGCGCTTGCTCCAGGTTCCGCCTCGATGGCTTTCGCTGAAGCCGGGGCTCGGGATATGGTGCAAGACAGGCAACCAACGGAAACGGTCGCAATGCGGATACGAATCGAATACTGCGGAGCTTGAGGCTACGAGCCTCGCGCCGTGGGCGCGAGAGACGAGTTGACGGCGGAGTTCGGCGCCGACGTGGCGCTCGTGAAGTCGAGCGGCGGCGTGTTCGAGGTCACGGTGGACAATCGCCTCGTATTTTCCAAGAAGGCGCTCGGGCGGTTTCCCGAACCGGGCGAGCTGCGGGGCCTGGCCAACGGCGAGATCGTGGCCGGTAGCGGTCTTGAAGTTCCCGAGTCCGAACGCTGCCGGATTGCCTGCTGCCGGCCCGCGCGGGAGGCGGAGTGAATCGGAGCCGTCCCGGCGCCGGCCCCCGTCCTTGAAACCCATGCACCATGCGGGTACAAGGTCGCGGCGCGCCGGAACCACTCCGTTCCCGGCACCGTGCGGGCCGTGACGGGATTGCCGCGACGGAGCCTGGGCGGCGGGGGCTCCCACTCCCGTCGGCGTACGGTCCCGCAAGCCTGTTACACAGGGCTCGTCTACGCCCCGCCGGAGCGTTTCGTGACTGACGAGACCTGGGGGGCGCTCGTCGAATCGGCGGTGGCTCGATCGATGGCTCGACGGGCACGGTAACGGGCGAGGCCGAGGCTTGCCTTGCGCCACGCTTCGCGGATCAATGGCCCGTGGCGCCCCTCCCCGGCGAGGACTGCACGATGATCGACACTTCCGACTCCGGACGTCGTGCTCGGCCGCCAATGCCGTCGAGCACCCGGACGAACACCCCGGCGAGGCCCGCGCCATGACGGCCGGTCCTCCCCCCGTCACCGTCATCGGCGCGCGCGTCCCGCGGCGCGAGGACGCCGCCCTGCTCACCGGGCGGGGCCGGTTCATCGACGACGTCGACCGCGCCCATCAGGCGCATGCGTGGATCGTGCGCTCTCCTCATGCGCACGCGCGGATCGTCTCCATCGACACCAGGGACGCGGCGGCGACGCCGGGGGTCATCGCGGTATTCACCCATCGCGATCCGGAGGCGGACGGCGTCGCGCCGCTGAGCGAGCCGAACCGGGTGACGGGGCGCAACGGCGAGACCACCATCAACGTGGACCATTCGCTGCTTGCGCGCGACCGGGTGATGCACGTCGGCGACCCGGTGGCGATGGTCGTCGCGGGCACACGCCGGGCCGCGCAAGAAGCGGCCGAGCGGGTCATCGTCGACTACGGGGAGTTCGACGTGGTCGTCGATGGCCGCGCGGCCATCGATGCGGACGCGCCGCAGCTCTGGCCGTCCGCCCCCGGCAACGTCGCCCTCGACTGGGAAGGCGGCGACGCGGATGCGGCCCGGGCCGCGTTCGCCCGCGCCGCCCACGTCACCCGGCTCGACATCGTCAACCACCGGGTGGTCGTCGCCCCGATGGAGACCCGCGGGGTCGTCGCCGAGTACGAGCCGAGCGACGGCCGGTACACCATCCGGACACCGTCGCAGGGTGTCGGCTCCCTGCTTGCGCCGCTGGCCCGGTCGCTCGGCGTCGCGGAATCCCGGATCCGGGTGATCACCAACGACGTCGGCGGTGCGTTCGGCATCAAGATCCCGCCGTACCCGGAGCACGTGCTCGTCGCCTGGGCCGCGCGCCGGCTCGGACGGCCGGTGAAGTGGATCGCGGAACGCACCGAGGGCTTCGTGAGCGACGGCCAGGGGCGCGACCACGTGACCGAGGCGGAGCTCGCGCTCGACGCGGAGGGACGGTTCCTCGCGATCCGCACGAGCACCGTATCGAACATGGGCGCGTACTCGACGGCGGCCGCGCCGACCATCCCCACCGTGGGCGGCAGCCGCTGCATCACCGGTGTCTACCGCATCCCGGCGTGGCACGCGCGGTCCCGAGTGGTGTTCACCAACACGGTGCCGGTGCACGCTTATCGAGGGGCGGGCAAGCCGGAGTACAACCACGTGATCGAACGCCTCGTCGATGCCGCGGCGCGCGAGACCGGCCGCGATCCGGCCGAGCTTCGCCGCCTGAACGTGGTGCCGCCCGAGGCCATGCCCTACCCGACCGGCACCGGGATCGAGCTCGACAGCGGCGAGTTCGCGGCCAACATGGACGACGCGCTGGCGCTGGCGGACCGGACGGGGTTCGAGGCGCGGCGCACGGAGGCGCGGACGCGGGGGAAGCTCCGCGGCTTCGGCTTCGCGCTGTTCCAGGAGCCGGACGGCTACCTCGACAATCGCGTGACGCTCGTGTTCCGGCCTTCGGGAGAGCTCACGGTGACGCTCACCGGGCAGACCGGGGGCCACGGCCACGAGACGACGTTCGCGCAGGTCGCCTCCGACCGGCTCGGCGTACCGTTCGATTCCGTGCAGGTGCTTCAAGGCGACAGCGACGTCGTCGGCCCCGGCAGTGGATCGGGCGGCTCGCGCACCGCCACCGTCGCCAGCATGGGGGTGACGCTCGCAGCCGAGGCGATCGTCGAACGCGGCAGGCGCATCGCGGCGGAGCTGATGGAGGCGAGCGCGGAGGACGTCGCCTTCGCCGGCGGCACGTTCACCATCGCCGGCACCGACCGCGGCGTCTCGCTGCGCGAGGTCGTGGCGGCGTCGTTCGAGCCCGCGTCGTTTCCCGAGTCGAACGAAATCGGTTTGCAGGCCACGAGCCACTATCGCGCCAAGCAGTACAACTACCCCTGCGGATGCCATGTCTGCGAGGTCGAGATCGACCCGGAGACCGGCGCGCTCCTCCTGGTGCGCTACACCGCGGTCAACGATCACGGGGTGGTCATCAACCCGATGCTGCTCGAAGGCCAGGTCCACGGCGGCATCGCGCAGGGTCTGGGACAGGCGCTCATGGAGCGCACCGTCTACGACCCGGAGACGGGCCAGCTCGTGTCGGGCAGCTTCATGGACTACGCCATTCCCCGCGCGGATGACGTTCCGATGATCGACTTCAAGCCCAACTGCGTGCCCGCCCGCACCAACCCCCTGGGGGTCAAGGGCGTGGGCGAATCCGGATGCACCGCGGCCTGTCCGGCGGTGATGAACGCGATCGTGGATGCGCTCGCCCCGCTCGGGGTCGGGCACGTGGACATGCCCGCCACTCCCGAGCGCCTCTGGACCGCGTGCGCGCCGGCGCGGGACGCGATCTGCCCTTCGCCGGTTCCGGCCCCGGCCGGGCCGCGTGCGACGGGCGCGGGGCGCGATTAGAAACAGCGGGCCGCTTGCCGATAAGGCGGCCGAACGTGAACCGAACGCGATCCCGCAGGCCGCAGGCTGGGCCGTGGATCCGGGCGCAACGTCTGCAACACCGACGAGGATGACTACAATGACGGTTGAATACCTGCTATTTGATCTACCATCAGATCATGAAGTCGAGGAGAACGTGGTTACCGAGTGTGACGTAATTCGAGCAATTGTCAGCAACAAGGGGCAGGGCAAGAAGATCAAAATGGTTAGGGCGACTACTAAAACGGCATTCACCCGCGAGAGGCGTTCGACCCAGTCGGTGAAGTATGTTCACTTGGCGGGTCATGGCTCTAAGACAGGGCTGGAGCTGATTGGCGGGAGTGTTGATTGGGAATGTACCGCTGAGCAAATCACAAAATTGGTGCGGAGATTGAAAGGCAAGCAACGGCGTGTGCTGTGTATCTCCTGTTGCCATTCCAAGCACGCCGCTGATAAGATGTCTTCCAAACTGAAAGGCTACTTTACCGCAACTTACTTCTTCCACAAAGACAACATCAGATTCGCGACGGCTATGACGGTGTGGTCCATGTTCTATCACGAAAAGACTCTCGATAAGCTACATAAGAAAAAAATCGATCGTGAGAAAATAGTCGATCGTGTGAATAAATACTTAGGCGCGAAGAGCGGCGCGAAGAGCTATGACAAAGTTCTGGCCTTCAGGACCATCTAGAAAGGCCGACGAGTGGGACCTGATCGACGAAGAGCTCGACCGAAGGCGATGCGACAACAGGCTGACAGGATTCGAGGGAGAGAGCCGGATGGCGACGACATTTCGCCCCTATGAGCCGGACCAGATGCTGCTGCTGGCGCCGGATGTGCGCGAGTGGCTGCCTGAAGAGCGCTTTGCGCATCACGTGAGCGACTTGGTGGACGGGCTGGACTTGACGGCGTTTTACGCGCCGTATGAAGGCGACGGTCGGCGCAATGAGCCGTATGAGCCGCGGATGATGGTCAAGGTGCTGCTGTACACTTGCGACGATACATGGCACGCTCATAGACTGTGATTCACGGAAACCGTGAAGCTGTGTCCATGAAAAACATTACCGTATCCGTCGACGACAACACCTACCGACTCTCCCGCATCAAGGCAGCGGAATCCGGAACCTCGGTTTCGGCGCTGGTCCGCGCCTACCTCGTCAATCTGATTCAGGATCATGCTCCCGAGACGGAATTCGACCGCCTGCGCAGACTGCAAGACGAGACCTTGGAGGCCATCCACGCTCGCGGCGGCGGAGTACGAGCGGCCGACAATCTCCCACGCCGCGCGTTGCACGACCGTGATGCGCTTCGTTGATACGAACGTCCTGATCTATGCAGTCAGCGCCGCGGTGGAAGATGCGGGCAAGCAGCGCCGTGCCCTCGACTTGCTCGGCACAAGGAATCTCGCCTTGTCCGTGCAAGTCCTCCGGGAGTTCTACGTTCAAGCGACCCGGCCTTCGCGCCCAGGGACTCTCGCGCATGAGGAGGCCGTGAATTTCACCGAAGCTCTTCTCGGCGACGAGTCTTCCCCACGATTCTGTGAGCGGGGAGTAGCGTTCGACCGCCGGGATCGGGCGGAAAATCTTGTGATGGAGCTCGACAGGCAGTGTGGGTCCGAATACTGGAATGGGGATCAGGTCGGTTTGCCGGCCGGAATCGGGCGCCGCGGCCCCCGGCGCCCCAAACGGCGTCAGTAGCTCATGTCCGGCTGGGCGGCTTTCCGTTCGTCGATGAAGGCGCGCAGGGCCTCGTCGATCCCCTCGTCCAGCGGCGGCGGCTCGTAGCGCGCGAGCATGTCCTTCCACAGGCGGTTGGCCCGCCCGGCGGCGTCGAGCGCGCCTTCCGACTCCCACTGCTCGAAGCTGTTGTTGTCGGCGACGGACGAGCGGTAGAAGGCGGTCTCGAAGTTCGCGCGGGTATGCGCGGAGCCCAGGAAATGGCTTCCGGGGCCGACCTCACGGATCGCGTCGAGCCCCTGGGCGTTCTCCGAGAGGTCGATGCCCGCGAGGAACACCTGCATCATCTGCGCCTGGTCGGCGTCCATCACGAACTTCTCGTATCCCATCGCCAGCCCGCCTTCGAGCCAGCCCGCGACGTGCAGCATGAAGTTCACGCCCGCGAGCATGGCGTGCTGCAAGGTGTTCGCGGCCTCGAACGCGGCCTGCGCGTCGGGCAGCTTCGATGCGCAGAGACCGCCGCCGCTGCGGAACGGGACCCCGAGGCGCCGCGCCAGCGAGCCGATGACGTTGAGCACGAGTTGCGGCTCCGGGGTGCCGAACGTCGGCGCGCCGGACTGCATCGACATGGAGCTGGAGAAGGTGCCGAAGATGACCGGCGCGCCGGGGCGCACGAGCTGCGCGAAGGCCATCCCCGACAGCGCCTCCGCGAAGAGCTGCGCGCAGGTCGCGGCGATGGTCACCGGCGACATCGCGCCCGCGATGCAGAACGGCGAGACCACGGTGGCCTGGTTGTGCCGGGCGTAGACCTTCAGCGCCCCGAGCATAGTCGCGTCCCAGACCAGAGGGGAGTTCGCGTTGATGAGGCTGGTGACGACCGGGTTCGAGTCCACGAACCCTTCGCCGAAGACGATCTTCGCCATCGAGACGGTGTCCTCGGCCCGCTCGGGGGCGGTGACGGAGCCCATGAAGGGTTTGTCGGAGTAGCGCAGGTGGCTGTAGACCATGTCGAGGTGGCGCTTGTTGACCGGCAGGTCCACCGGCTCGCACAGCGTGCCCCCGGCGTGGTGCAGGCCGGGCGACAGGTAGGTGAGCTTCACGAAATTGCGGAAGTCCTCGATCGTCGCGTAGCGCCGCCCTTCGTCGAGGCTGCGGATGAACGGGGGACCGTAGGCCGGCGCGAACACCATGTGCGGGCCGCCGATGCGCGTGCTGCGTTCGGGGTTGCGCGCGTGCTGCACGAACTCCGCCGGCGCGGAGTCGGTCACGAGCTTGCGGGCGAGGCCGCGGGGGATCCTGACGCGCTCTCCGCCGACGTCCGCTCCGGCCCCGCGCCACAGCGCGAGCGCCTCCGGGTCGTCCCTGAACTCGACGCCGACCTCTTCGAGGATCGTCTCCGCGTTGTGCTCGACGAGCTCCAGGCCCTCGGCGGACATGACGTCGTAGACCGGCACCCGGCGCGTGACGTAGGGCACGACGGCCGGCCGGGCTTCGGCCTCGGCGCGCGCCGCCCGGCGCGCCGCCCGCCCGCCGCCACGGGTCCGTCCCCGTTCACGCCGCTCGCTGTTCATTCGCAAACCTCATGCTCCCGACCCGGCGGAGCCGGAGCCAGAGGGACGGTTCCGATCCTGGGGGGTGGCGCGTCTTGCAGACGGCGCGCCTGTGGACGCGAGCGCCTCGCCCGCTTTGCCTTTCGGCGGGCCTCCGGTCCGCTTGCAGGTGGGCCGTCCGCGCTCCCAGGACATCCGCGTTCCCATGTGTGCCTGCGCCTGCCGTGATTCTGGCGCATCGGCGGAGACAAGCATACCCGATTGTTGCATGAACTCACCTGATTACCATTGTGTCCAAGCCGCGTTTATTTGTATAATCCGCCATGTAACTCTCTGACGAGAAAGGGAGATTTGACATGGCGCGCAATCCGGTACAGTTCCAGAAAAGTATCAGCCTGAGCGAATTCCTCGCACTCTACGGAACCGAGGACCAATGCTTCGATGCCTCGCCAACACTTGTGCGAAGGCAGCCGGGTACTCTGTGAATTGTCACACGTTCTAGGTCGTGTTGACGAATTATCGAAGCATGATCCAGGCCGACACGATATGAATAAACGCCAGAAACGTCCGACTGAGCTTCTCATAGCGAGTGGCAATACGGCGGAATTGCTTGAGCTTGTTGAAGAACCGCTCAACCTTCTCGCGCAGCTTGTACTTCTGCGCATCGTGATGAATCGCCTCGGTCCGGTTCGCCTTCGGCGGGATGACGGCTTCAATCCCCTGCATTGCCAGGAATTGACGAATGGCATTGCTGTCATATGCCTTGTCCATCACCACCGCCCCCAGCCCAGGCAACGCTGGCGCCCCCTCCCACACCGACTCGAATCCCACCGCATCATTGCGCTGTCCACCAGTCAACACGAACGACACCCCGGTGCGCTCGTCCGTGCAGGCCGCGTGCAGTTTGGTGGACAGTCCACCCCGAGAGCGACCCAGAGCCTGGGCTTGTTGTCCACCGTTTTTTTTGACGCTCCGGCGGCGTGCTGATGTGCCCGCACAATGGTCGAATCGATGAAGAGTTCGTGGAGTTGTTCATCGTCGAGGGTCTGGAACCGCTGCCAGAGCCGCTCCCATAGGCCGCCCTTTTCCCAACGGCGAAAGCGGTGATAGACGGCATTCCAGTGGCCGAACTCGTCGGGCAGGTCCCGCCAAGGGGTCCCGGTGCGGGCTTGGTACAGGACAGCTTCGATGAACATCCGGTCGCTGAGCCTCGGCGGGCTGCCGGCGGCGTGCTTGAGTTCCCGGAGCACGGGTTCGATTTTCGACCACAGAGCATCGCTGATGAGCAAGCGTAAGGCCATGAACGTTCTCCGAAGAACATCGACAGAGAACAATTGTCCAGAATTCCATGAATTCGTCAACACAGCCTAGCAAAGGCAAGACGGCAATTTCTTTCTTTTTGACAAACATCTTTCATCCGTCCTGCCCGCATCTTGCCCCATCCTGCGATGACGATTCTTCTTTTTTTTGACTCGTTCGGTATAGGATCTCATTCTCTACTATCTGAATAAAAAGCCGAATGTGCTTGATTCTGTCGAGTTACTGTCGATCTGAGAAGTAATTTGGAAGGTTACGTCATATGTTCATTTTTTATTGAAAAACATATGGATATGAAAGCATCACGAACCGGATACCGCATCGCCGTCGACGTCGGCGGCACCTTCACCGACATGGTGCTGGTGGACGGCGCCGGGCGCTTCCACGTCTTCAAGGTGCCGTCGGTGCCCGCCGATCCGAGCCGCGGCGTGCTCGACGTGGTGGAGCAGGCCGCACGCTCGCTCGCGACGAGCGTCGAGCATCTGCTCGCGGACTGCGTGCTGTTCCTGCACGGCTCCACCATCGCCACCAACACCGTGCTGGAGGGCAGCGGGGCGCGGGTGGGCATGCTCGTCACCCGCGGCTTCCGCGACTTCCTCGAGGCGCGGCGCGGCTTCCGGACGGACCCCTTCGACCACCGCCCCCCGTACCCGCCGGTGCTGGTGCCGCGCTACCTGCGCCTGCCGGTCGGCGGGCGCCTCGACGCCCGCGGCGCCGAGGTCGAGCCGCTCGACGAGGCCGACCTCGACGCCGCGATCGAGACGTTCCGCGCCGAGGGGGTGGAGTCGGTCGCGGTCTGCCTGCTGCACAGCTTCGAGAACGGCGCCCACGAGCGCCGCTGCGCCGAGGTGCTGCGCGGGCGGGGCAGTCCCCGATTCCGTCACTCGGGGACAGGCTTCGAGTGGGTGTCGCTCTCCCACGAGGTGGTGCCGGTCATCGGCGAGTACGAGCGCGGCTCCACCACCGTGGTCAACGCGTACATCGGCCCCAAGGTGGTGCGCTACCTGCACGCCCTCGACGAGCGGCTGCGCGCGCTGGGCCTCGGGCCGGAGCTGCTGGTGCTGCAATCGAACGGGCGGGCGATCTCGGTTCGCCAGGTGGCGGTGCGTCCGGTGAACCTGGTGCTGTCGGGGCCGGCGGGCGGGGTGGGCGCCCTCGACTACCTCGCCTCCGCCACCGGGATCGACGATCTGGTCACGATGGAGATCGGCGGCACGTCGTGCGACGTGATGCTGCGCGCGGGCGGGCGGGTCGCGATCACCGATCGGCTGGAGGTCGGCGGCTACGACCTCGTGTCGGCGTCGGTGGACATCAACACCGTCGGAGCCGGCGGCGGCACCATCGCCGGCGCGGACGCGGCGGGACTGCTGTTCGCGGGGCCGCGCGGGGCGGGCGCGGTCCCCGGACCCGCCGCCTACGGGCGCGGCGGCGAGGAGCCGACGATGACCGATGCGCAGCTCGTGCTCGGGCGGCTGGCGCCGGGACCGTATGCGGGCGGCGCGGTCTCGCTCGACCTCGAACGCGCGCGGACCGCGTTGCGCGCACGGGTGGGTGACCCGCTCGGGCTCGGCGTGGAGGAGGCGACGATCGGGGTGATTCGTCTCGTCGAGCAGAACCTGTTGCAGGCGGTGGAACGGATCAGCACCGAGCGCGGGCGCGACCCGGCCCGCTTCGTGCTCGTGGCCGGCGGCGGCGCGGGGCCGATGCACGGGGCGGCGGTGGGACGCCGGCTCCGGGTGCGGGGGGTGCTGGTGCCGAGGCTCGCGGGGGTGTTCTGCGCGCTCGGGATGCTCAACGCGGACGTCGGCCAGGACTTCGCCCGGGTGTTCATCGCGCCGCTCGACGCGGATGCGGCGGGTGAGGCGCAAGAGGTGTACGCCGCGCTGGAGGACGAGGCCCGGACGTGGCTGCGGGACGGCGGGTTCGGCCCCGAGGCGATGCGCTTCGAGCGCGAAGCCGACCTGCGCTACGCGGGCCAGCAGTGGGACGTCCGGATATCGGGGGTATCCGCGGTCTCGGGGGTATCCGTGGTCTCGGAGATACCCGCGGAGGCCGAGGTACCCGCGGAGGCGGAGACACCGATGGGAGCAGGGACACCCGCGGAGGCGGAGACACCGATGGGAGCAGGGACACCCGCGACGGCGGAGACGCCGGTGGGAGCGGAGACACCCGCTAAGGTGGGGACGCCGGCGGGGGCGAAGGCGCTCGCTAAGGTGGGGACGCCGGCGGGGGCGAAGGCGCTCGCGGGGGCGCTCCGCGCCGCGTTCGAACGCGAGTACGAGCGGCTGTTCGGCCACGTCCAACCCGACAGCGCGGTCGAGATCACGAAGCTGCGCGTGGTCGGGATCGGGGCGCTGCCGCCGTTGGATCCGCTCCGGGCCGCACCCTGCGACACCGACCCCGAACCGGCGTCGATGCGCGACGTGTACGCCTTCGGCCCGCGCGGCGAGCCTCTGGGCTTCGTGCCCACCCCCGTGTACCGCGGCTCCGATCTCCGTCCCGGCCACCGGCTCGAAGGTCCGTTGCTCGTCGAGGAGCGGACGACGACGGTGGTGGCCGGACCGGGGGACCGGATCGAGGTGCTTCCCTCGGGCGACCTGCTCATACGCTTCGAGGCCGGCTGAGAAACGACCGGGAGACGAGCTGATGTCGGCGCAACGGAAAGATGCAGACGGCTTGGTCCTCGACCCGGTCCAGCTCGCGCTCACCCAGAACCGCCTGGACTACGTCACCCGGCAGATGGGCGACGTGATGGTGCGCACCGCGCGCAGCCCCATCTTCAGCCAGGCCCACGACTTCACCTGCTTCGTATGCGGACCGGACGGCTGGCTGGTCTCGCAGGCGGACGGGATTCCCATCCACTCCGGCGGCGGCGGCTTCGCGGTGCGCGCGGTGCTGCGCGACTTCGAAGGCGATGTCGAGCCCGGCGACGTCTTCGTGCTCAACGATCCGTGGCAGGCCGGCGGCAACCACCTGCCGGACTGGGTGATCGCCCGCCCCGTCTTCGTCGATGGCCGGCGGGTCGCCTTCGCCTGCAACCGGGCGCACCAGTCCGACATCGGCGGCGGCGCCCCCGGCACCTACAACCCGCTCGCGCGCGACACCTGGCAGGAGGGGGTGCGGCTCCCCGCCATGAAGCTCGTCTCCCGCGGCGAGATCCGACGCGATCTGTGGCGGTTGCTGCTCGCCAACTCCCGCACCCCGGAGCTCCAGGACGGCGACCTGCGCGCGATGCTCGGCGCGACCCGGATCGGCGCCGAGCGCGTGGCCGAATTCGCGGAAGAGGTGTCCGCCGATCGGGCGCTGGCCCTCTTCGACGGCATCCTCGACCACGCCGAGCGCCGGATGCGGGCGGCGCTCGCGGCCCTGCCGGACGGGATCTACGAGGGCGCCGACCACTCCGACAACGACTGCTTCGAGCCCTGCGACGTCGCGGTGCGGGCGCGCATCACCATCGAGGGCGACGGTGCCCGGGTGGACCTGAGCGGATCGAGCCCCCAGATCCGCGGCTTCAAGAACAGCACCTGGGCGAATACCTGCTCCAGCGTCTATACCGCCTTCGCGTCGTTCTTCGATCCCGACATTCCGCGCAACGAGGGCACCTTCCGGGCTCTGGAGCTGATCGCCCCCGAAGGCAGCATCGTCAACGCCACCGAAGGTGCGGCCACCACCATGTGCACCGTGTTCATCGCCCACGAGATCATCCACGCCTGCTGGAAGGCGCTGGGCGCGGCCAGCCCGGAACGCGCCTGCGCGGGCTGGGCGAAGAACGTCTTCGGCATCACCACCGGGCGGCACGGCGACGGCCGGCGCTACGTGCTCTACCACGGCCTCGCCGCGGCCGGGGCCGGCGCAGTGGACGGGCGCGACGGATTCAACCAGATCGGCCACCTCTGCACCCTGGGCGGCCTGGTGATGCCGAGCCTGGAGGTCTACGAGCAGCTCTATCCGGTGCGCTACCGGCGCTGCGAGTTCCGCCGCGACGGCGGCGGCCCCGGGGCCTGGCGAGGCGGCACCGGCGTCGAGTACGAGATCGACGTCCACACCGAGGGCACGTGGTCGTTCCGCGGCGAGGGGCTGCGCTACCGCAGCGGCTACGGCGCCGCATCGGGGCTGGACGGGGAAGGCGGCGAGATGCAGGTGCATCCGGCCGATGCCCCTGCATTCGAGGCGCCCAAGTTCGGGCTGCGCGAGCTCGGACCGGCGCGGCTGGTGGTCTCCTCGCCCGGAGGCGGCGGATTCGGCGATCCCCTCGCCCGCGACCCGGAACGGGTGCTGCGCGACGTACGCGACGGCGTCGTTTCCACCGAAGCCGCACGCGATCACTACGGCGTGGTCATTGCGCCCGGCGGCAGGCGGGTCAATGCGGATGCGACGGCACGACGGCGAGGGATGCTGCGCGGAACCGGGACGCCTGGCTGACCGCATCGACCACCGTCCGGGTATCGACCCGACCATTCGCACGTCCGTACCGGGTTGGAAGTTGCCTGGCCCTGCCGGCCCTGGCCATTGGCCGGGAGGATGCGCGGGCGGGCGGCGCGGACCGCCGGCCTGCATCCCGGCCGCCGCTGCGAGAAAGGACTGCAAGGACGCCGTGGCGGAGGCTCAAAGAAACAGCGTCAGCACCCCGGTATAGCCGTAGATCCGGTCCCGGTTCAGCTCTCCGTTGGCGAAGAACCCCACCATGGGAAACTCGCCGAGGGCCCCCCGGATGATCTCCGTCTCGCGCTCGGGAGGCGTGAACTGGTTCGGTCCGCGCGCCGCACAGGAGACGTAGAGCCCCCCGCGGATCGGGCGGTTGCCGATCCGGCGCTTCAGCTCCCCCACCATCCTGCGCATGTCCTGCACCGCGCTGTCACGGTCGCGCCGGCAGAACAGCACCTGCCCGCCCGCGGGCACCGCCTCGGCGATCGCGATCACCTTGCTCGCCGGGTCGATGCCGACCAGGTTGCGCACCGTATAGTCCGCGGTATCCGATCCGGCGACCGGGAGGGCGGCGAAGATGACGCCTCCGACCCGGCGCAAGTCCGACGCGAGGTCCTCGCCGATATCTTCGACGAAGGCATCGAGGGCGGGCCGGCCGTCGAGCTCGATCAGGACGTTCTCCTCTCCCCGGGTGACGGTCCGTGCCTTTCCGAGCGGCGTGCAGCCCTGGCTGAGGGCGGTCGCGACCTCCACCGCGGCGGGCGACAGCGCAACCCCGCTCAGGCATCCCGTGGCGTCGCCCGCCCGATGCGGCGCCTCGCCGGCCGCCGCCGTCAAGCCTCCCACCAGGAAGCCGCCGGTATCGGCCGCAAGGGTCTTCACCGCGTCCATGGCGTCCGGGTGGCGCGGGTCGACGTGGGCGAGCGCGAGCGGCATTCCGGCCTCCGCGAGCCAGTCCGATTCCTGCGCCGCCAGATTCGTACCGGCGTCGCGTCCGCCCGCGAAGAGACGGTACCCGTCTCGGGGGAGATCGATCACCAGAGCGGCCGCTCCGGGCTCGCCGTAGTGCTCCCCTCCCGATGCGATCACGCCGTATCCGGCCGCCGACACCCAGTCGGGCACACCGGTGCGCTGGCGCAAGGCCGCGGTCATCTCGTCGAGGTGCGGAGCGAACGGCTCGGCCGTGTAGAGGATGCCGAGCCGTCCCGAGGCGCCGGCGAGCCGGGTCCCGAGCGAGCCGGCGACGGTGCGCCAGTCTCGGCCGAGCTCGAGCGCCGACGCGAACGGTGTGCTGCGAAGACTGCCGCCGGAGCCGGCGTTCGAATCAACGGGTCGCGGACTCACGCCGGCAGGGCCTCCGGGCCGGAAACGCCGAAGTGCGACGGCCTGAGAGATTCGGAGCTACGATGACCCATGCGGAGAGCCCCTCCTGTCTCGCGGGACCGTACAGGCGGCGACGGCGTCAATCAAGACCGACTGAACCGACGCCCGCGGCTTCATCGCCGACGCAGGCTCCAGGGTCTCGTGAATGCATCCCCGGCCGCTTCACCGACGAGCATGACGGCATCTTTCACAAGTTGGTTCCGTGAGTCGCGCGCCATCGCGCATCTCGCGGCGCCGCTCGCGCTCGTCCAGCTCGCCTACATGGCCATCATCACCACCGACGTGGTGATGATGGGCTGGATCGGACCCGAGGCCCTCGCCGCCGGCACCCTCGCCAGCCACTTCTACTGGCTCTTCATCCTCTTCGCGATGGGCCTGCTGACCGGCGCCACCCCGGTCTTCTCCCAGCATCTGGGCGCACGCCGCTTCCGCATGATCCGGCCGACCCTGCGCCACGGCGCGTGGCTCGCGGTGATCCTGGCCCTGCCCTGCGGCGTCATGGTGTGGCACGCCGAGACCATCCTGGTCGCGCTGGGCCAGGACCCGCGGGTCTCCGCCGACGGGCAGTCCTACCTGCGCTACGTGGTCTGGGGCCTGCTGCCCGGCCTGTGGCAGGTGGTGCTGTCCGAATTCCTGGCCGCCCATGCACGGCCACGGGCCACCCTGGTCGTGACCCTCCTGGGCATCGGCCTCAACGCGCTCGCGGACTATGCGCTCATGTTCGGCAACTTCGGCTTCCCGAGGCTGGGGCTGGACGGCGCCGGCATCGCCAGCGCCCTGGTCAACACCTTCATGTTCCTCGCCCTGTTCGCGTTCGTGCTGGGAGACCGCCGCCTGCGCCGCTACCGGCTGCTCGGCCTCCTGTGGCGGGTCGAGTGGCCCCGGCTGCGCGAGATCGTGCGGATCGGCCTTCCCATCGCGATCACCGAGCTTGCCGAGATGGGCATGTTCCTCGCGACCTCCCTGCTGATGGGGCTCATCGGCACCACGGCGCTGGCCGCCCATGCGGTGGCGGCGCAGTGCTGCGGCGTCGCGATGATGATCCCGATCGGGATCGCCCAGGCCGGCGCGGTGCGTGTCGGGCGCGCGGCCGGAGCCGGGAACCCCGCGGGCGCGGCCCGCTCCGGCTGGACCGCGCTCGCGCTCGGCGGCGGCTTCGCCCTGCTGCCCGCCGCGGCCTTCTGGCTCTCGGGGGCGAGTCTCACCGGCCTGATCCTCGACCGGTCGCGGCCGGAGAACGAAGCCGCGTTCGGCCTCGCGGTGGCGCTGCTCGCCGTCGCCGCCTTCTTCCAGTTGGCCGATGCCCTTCAAATCGTCGCCAGGGGGGTGCTCCAGGGCCTGAAGGACACCCGCGTCCCCATGCTCTTCACGCTCGCCACGAGCTGGGGCGTGGGCCTTCCCGCCGCCGCGTTCTTCGGGATCGGGCTGGATCTCGGCGGCGAAGGCATCTGGGCGGGCCTCGCCGCCGCGATGATCGGAGCCTGCGTGCTGCTCATCCGGCGCTTCCGGATGCAGGCGCGGGCGCTGGCGGCCTGAGAAGTGGGCCGACGTCTTGCCGCCCGGCCGGAGGCGGCGGACGATGGGCCGGAGGACAACCGCATGGCGGCGCTGGCGCGGCTGCACCGGAGCCGGACGGTGGCGCCCTACTCCACCCCCTCCGGCAGCTCCGCCTCACGCTTGGCGATGTATTCGCGCAACGCCTCGTCCACCGCCTCGTCCATCGGCGGCGGCTCGCAGGCGCGCAGCATCTCCCCGGCGCGGCGCAGCGCCCGGCGGTTCGCATCCGGCGCGCCTTCCGCCGTCCACTGCTCGAAGCTCCTGTTGTCCAGCAGCTTCGGGGCGAAGAACGCGGTCTCGAACTTCTCCAGGGTGTGCGCGGTCCCGAGGAAGTGCCCGCCCGGCCCCACCTCGCGCACCGCCTCCAGGGCGTCTTCCAGATCACTCAGGTCCACCCCGGAGCCGAGCCGGTGGTACATCTCCATCTGCTCCGCGTCGAGCACGAACTTCGCGAAGCTCGCGGTCAATCCCCCTTCGAGCCAGCCCGCGGCGTGGAAGACGTAGTTCGCCCCCGCGAGCAGCACCGACTGCATGGTCATGTTCGATTCGTAGGCGGCCTGCGCGTCCATGAGCTTCGAGCCCGCGGTCATGCCGCTCGACCGCCACGGCAGGCGGTAGCGGCGCGCAAGCTGTCCGACCATGAAGTTCATCAGGCTGATCTCGGGGGTGCCGGCCATCGGGGCGCCGCTCTGCATGTCCACGGTGGCGAGGAACTGCCCGTAGATCATCGGCGCCCCGGGGCGCACGAGCTGCGCGAACGCGACGCCCGCGAGCGCCTCCGCGTTGAGCTGGGCCACGGCGGCGGCGGAGCTCGCCGGGGTGCTCGCCCCCGCCATCACGAAGGGCGAGGCGATGACCGCCTGGTTGCTCGCGGCGTAGACCTTGAGCGCGTCGAGCATCGTCGCGTCCCAGACCAGGGGGGAGTTGCAGTTCAGCACCCCGGTGAGGACGGTGTGGTTCGCGATGAAGTCCTCGCCGAACGCGATACGCGCCATCGCCACGGTGTCCTCGGCCCGCTCGCGCGCGGTGGTCGCGCCCATGAAGGGCTTGTCCGAGTGCTTGAGCAGGCTGTAGACGACGTGCAGATGGCGTTTCGGCACCGCGACGTCCACCGGCTCGCAGACGATGCCGCCGGTGAGGTGCATGGACGGGGAGAGGTACGCGAGCTTGTGGAAGGCGTGCAGGTCGTCGAGGGTGCCGTAGCGGCGCCGGTCGTCGAAGTCGAGCACGAAGGGCGAGCCGTAGGTGGGCACGAACACCATGTGGCGCCCGCCGATGGGGACGCTGCGCTCGGGGTTGCGCGCCGCGAGGGTGAAGGTCTCCGGGGCCTTCGCGACCAGCTCCATGAGCAGGGCGCGATCGATGCGCACGCGGTAGCCGTCGACGTCGGCGCGCGCGGCCTTCCAGTAATCGATCGCCTCGTCGTCGCGGAAGTCGATGCCGACCTGTTCGAGGATCCACATCGAGGCGTCGTGGATGCGCTCGACGCCTTCCTCGTCGAGCACCTCGTAGAAGGGCAACGCGAGCTCCAGCGGTGGCAGCATCGGGGCCGGCGCGCCGACCCGCGCGCGGTGGCGGGCCGCGCGTCCGCTGTTCCGGGTGCGTCGGGTGGTCACGGGATGGGCTCTCCTCGGGGGCTCGGGCAGGATCTCACCCGGATGCACCGGCTGCATCCCGTTCCTCGCGTTCATCGTCGCCTCCTCTCAGTGACAAGTCCACTTCGCCGTAATACCTGGCGATGAACGCTTCGGTGAACTTCATGCCGTCGCGGTCCGCGGCGACGAGGGCGGGGTCGCGCTCGCCCGGCGGGCCGTATCCGCCGGCGCCGGGGGTCTCGATCACCACCGCCTCGGTGCGCGCGAGCCGGTGCTCCCCGCACTTGTCGGGCAGCTTCGTCTCGGCGCCGCCGGCGTCGCGCAGCAGGAAGCGGCCCGGTGCGCCGGGCTCGCCGCCGAACACCCCCCACGGCCGGTGGCGGAAGCGTTCACCGACGCCGTTGAAGGTGCAGTCGTGACCGACCGGGCGCACCACGCGGCGCAGCCCCAGGCCGCCGCGATGGCGGCCGGCCCCGCCGGAATCTTCGATCAGGCTGTACTCCTCGACGCGCAGGGGGTACTCCTGCTCGATCGCCTCCACCGGCAGGTTCGAGGTGTTGGTGATGTGGACCTGCACGCCGTCCTTGCCGTCCTTCGCCGCGCGGGCGCCCATGCCGCCGCCCAGCGTTTCGAGGTAGAGGTAGCCCTTGCCGCTACGCGGATCCACACCCGAGAACACCGCGGTGGTGTTGGCGCCGTTGGCGGCGCCGATGACCTTGCCGGGCAGCGCCTTGCTGAACGCGCCGAGCACCACGTCGATGATGCGCTGGCAGGTATGGGCGCGCGACGCCACGGGAGCCGGGAACCGGGCGTTCAGCAGCGTGCCCGGCGCCGCGTCGATGTCCGCCACCGCGAGCACCCCCTGGTTGTTCGGCACCTCCGGGTCGAGCATCGCCTTCAGCGCGTAGCACACCGCCGCCTGGGTCGCGTTCATGGTGACGTTCACGTTGCCCTCGACCTGCGGGCTCGTGCCGGCAAAGTCGAAGTGCGCCCGGTCGCCCGCGATGGTGACCTCGAGCCGGATGGGTACGTCGGTGGTCTCCACCCCGTCGCCGTCCATCACGTCCTCGAACGTGTACTCGCCGTCCGGGACCCCGGCGATGGCGTCGCGCAGCCGCCGCTCGGTGCGCGTGATGATCTCGTCGAATGCGGTGCGGATGACCCCCGCAGAGTAGTGCGCGACCACTTCCCGCAGGCGCCGGGCGCCGAGGCGGCAGGCCGCGATCTGCGCGTAGTGGTCCCCGCGCCGCTCCTCGGGCACCCGCACGTTGAGCAGCAGCAGGTCCATGACGTCGCGTTGGAGCTCGCCTTCGCGGAAGAGCCTGACCACCGGGATGCGCAAGCCCTCCTGGAAGATCTCGCTCATCCCGCCGGCCATGGAGCCGGGAGCCATGCCCCCGACGTCCGCGTGATGGGCGAGGTTCGCGGTGAAGCCGAACAGCGTGCCTTCCACGAACACCGGCATCGCGTAGTTGATGTCGGGGAGATGGGTGCCGCCCGCGGTATGCGGGTCGTTGGCGATGAAGAGGTCGCCCTCGCGGACGTCGCCGCCGTACTTGTCGAGCAGGCAGGCGATGAGCCCGCTCATCGAGGCGATGTGGATTGGCAGCGCCTGGGCCGCCTGCACCACGAGCCGCCCGCCGGCGTCCATGATCGCGGTGGAATGATCCCGCCGCTCCTTGATGTTGGTGGAGTACGCCGAGCGCATCAGCGCGACGAAGGTCTCGTCGGTGATCGAGCGCAGCGCGTTGGAGATGATCTCGAGGGTGACGGGATCGACGGTGGCGGAATCGGCGGGGCCGCTGCGTTCGTTCATGGGTTTCATGCCTTCGTTCCCGCCTTGGAGTCCTCGAGATTGGCGTTCTTGCCGGGGACATGCGCATCCACACGCATTCCGTCCGTTCGGACAGTATTCCCGTGTTTTTGGATCGGGATGGAATTCTCGTGGATTCGTGTCATCTCGAAGCTCGCGCTCAAGCCCTCTTCCTGCCTTGCACCGGGCTCATGGAGCCAGGGATCCGGGACTCGAATCCCGCGGCGCCGGAGGCGCGCGACCGCGACCCTCGTCAGTCCATCGGGATGCGGATGACCACGCCGCCCATCACGTCGCCGACCTCGGCGTCGGTGCGCGGGGAATCCTTGTGGTTGTTGTGGCAGCTCACGCAGGCTTCGGCCACCGCATGGTCGGGATACACGGCGGCGAAGTAGCGCTGGCCGCCAAGCGCCTCCTCCCCGTAGAAATTCTCTCCCGGATTGGCGGCAACGTATTCCAGACCCTCCCGTTCCAGATCCGTTCCGGGACCGTTCTTCCTGTTGATCGGATGCAGGGAAAGCAGCGAATAGGAAAAGTCCTCGGTCTCGTCCGCCACCATCTCCGCGCCGAAGCGGAACATCTGCGCCGGCAGCGGCAACGCCGAATCGTCCTCGAAATGCTCCGAGGCGGTGAGAATCTTCTCATCCCGGGTGAGACGCTGCACCACCATGCGGGTATAGACCGCCCGATCCGAGGACATGACCAGATACAGCATGTCGGCCACCTGGCGGTACGTGATTCCATCGGCCCCCACGGCGTCGACCGCCGCGATTGCCATCGCTGCGCCGAGCGCAAACCCGGTGAGCTTGAAGGGTCTTCGCTGCATGACGATTCTCCCGTTCCGGCCCGGTTGCAGTCCCTTGCCCGTGAAATCCCGGGCAAAGTGGCGAAGAATCATTCGCCGGTCGGCTCCCGGCTCCGGCGACGCCGAAGCCGCCGGAAATGGTGTCTCCCGGGAGCGCCGCTCCCGGGCTCACGACAGGCGCCTGGTTCCGGCTCCGCCGGATCAGGTGTTTCGTGCAGCTCACCGGTCTCGTGCCTCGTGCTCGTCGATGGGGATCATGTGACCGGCGTCATCGATGAACAGCCTCTCACCGGCGCGGCGGGATCGGGACCTGCGCCTGCCTCCCTGCCGGGCTGGTATAAAGCCGCGTCCCGGTACGCCCGTCCGCGGCCGTCGCGGGGCAGGACCATTACTGTAACGTATCGCCATGCTCCAGCTCGTCTGGCCCTGGATGCTCGCCGCCGTCGTGGCGCCGCTCGCGGTGGCGCGGGTGGCGCCGTGCGCGCCCCACGCGCCGGGTGCGCCGGTGCGGGTCCCGTACTTCGAGGAGGCGCTTGCCTGGTCGAGCCGCCCGGCGGGGTGGAGGCCGCGCATCCGGCAGGCCATCGCGTTGCTCGCATGGTGTGCGCTGGTTCTCGCCGCCGCGCGCCCGCAATGGGTGGGCGATCCGGTGCCGCTTCCGGTACGCGGGCGCGACCTGATGCTCGCCCTCGATCTCTCCGGAAGCATGCGGGAGCAGGACATGAAGGGTGGTGCCGGCTTCGAGGCGCGGATCGACGTCGTGAAGCGGGTGGCGGGCGACTTCGTGGCGCGCCGGGCCGGCGATCGGATCGGCCTCATACTGTTCGGTACCCGTGCGTATCTCCAGGCGCCGTTCACCCTGGATCTC
Source organism: uncultured Gammaproteobacteria bacterium (assembly GCA_958295465.1). Lineage (GTDB taxonomy): Bacteria > Pseudomonadota > Gammaproteobacteria > HK1 > HK1 > HK1. The sequence continues at coordinate 1,328,411 of OY282353.1, read as the reverse complement.
GACACCGTCTCGGAGATGATCTCCGAGACGGTCCTGGGTCTCGCCGGCGAGCAGACCGCGATCGGTGACGCGATCGGTCTCGCGGTGAAGCGCCTGCGCGAGCGTCCGATGGAAAGGCGGGTGCTGGTGCTGCTCACCGATGGCGCGGACACCGCGAGCGAGGTCGATCCCCTGGCCGCGGCGCGGTTCGCGGCGGCGGAGGGCATCACGGTCTACGCGGTGGGGGTCGGGGCGGACGAGGAGGTGGCGGCGCGCTGGTTCGGCACCCGGCGGATGCGCACCCGCTCGGTGCTCGACGAATCCACCTTGCAGACGATCGCGAGCATGACCGGCGGCCGGTACTTCCGCGCGCGGGACACTGCGGGGCTCGAGGAGATCTATCGGCTCATCGACGTGCTGGAGCCGATCGGTGGCGACGACGAGGTGTTCCGTCCCGCCCGGGAGCTGTTCCACTGGCCGCTCGGGCTCTCGGTGTTCCTCTTCACCCTCACCGCCCTGATCGGGGTCTCCTCGTCCCGCGCGATGTTCGTCGACCGAAGGATCGGTGGCGGGGGCGGCCGGTGACCGGGTTCACGGGCGCCGGTTCGGTGGTGGCTGGTCCCGCCCGGGTCTGCGCTGGTGAGGTGGTTTCGCTACCCGGGCTGCAGACGTCCGGCTATCGGGCGCCGGACGGTGGAGGAGACCGGTGACTGATTTCGTCCTCGTCCGTCCCTGGTGGCTCGCGGCGATCCCTGCCGGGCTTGCCCTGGTGTGGTGGCTGCGCCGCCACTGGGCGCGGAGCGGCTCCTGGGAGCCGATCGTGGATCCCGCGCTGCTCCCGCACCTCGTGGCCGGAACCGGCGCCTCGCGACGCGAGTGGCCGTGGGCGGTGATGGCCGCCGCGGTGATCGTCGCGGGATTCGCCCTTGCCGGTCCCGCGTTCGAGCGACTGGAGCAGCCGGTGTTCCGTTCCCTCGCGGCCCGGGTGATCGTGCTCGACGTCTCGCGCTCCATGGATGCGCGCGATCTGGTCCCGTCGCGCATGGTGCGTGCACGCCACAAGGTCTCCGATCTTCTCCGGCGCAGCCGCGACGGCCGCACCGGACTGGTGGTCTTCGCGGGGGATGCGTTCGTCGTGGCCCCACTCACCCGCGACGCCGACACCCTGGTCCATCTGCTCTCGGCCATCGACGCCAGCGTCATCCCGGTGCAGGGGAGCCGCCCGGACCTCGGCTTGGTGGTCGCGCGCGAACTGCTCGACAAGGGCCGCGCCACCATCGGCGAGATCATCCTCGTCACCGACGGGGTGAAGGGTCCGCGGACCCGCGACACGGCCGAGACCCTGGCCGCTCGCGGGGTCCGCGTGTCGGTGCTCGCGGTGGGTACCGAGGAGGGCGCGCCGGTGCCGCTGTCCGAGGGCGGCTTCCTCAAGAGCCTGAGCGGCGAGATCGTGGTGCCCCGGGTCGACATGGCGGCACTGCGGGCGGTGGCCGGGGCCGGCAAGGGGCGGTTCTCCACGGTCACCGCGGACGATGCCGACATCGACTGGCTGCTCGGCGCGCGGACCGGCGATCCGTGGCGCCGGACGTTGGAGGAGGTCGATCGAACCACCGACGAGTGGCGCGACGAAGGACCCTGGCTGGTGCTGGCGTTGCTGCCGATGGCGGCTCTCGCGTTTCGCCGCGGCTGGCTCCTGGTGTGGCCCCTCGTGCTCTCCTTACCCGCCCCCGATGCCGGTGCGTTCGAGTTTGCGGACTTGTGGGCCCGGCGCGATCAGCAGGCGGCGCAGGCGATCGAGCAGGGCGATACCGACCGTGCGGTCGCGGCCGCCCCCGACCATCGGTGGCGCGGCGCCGCGCTCTACCGCGGAGGCCGCTACGACGAATCGGCCGAGGCGTTCACCGGGGGCGATGCCGCCGAGGATCACTACAATCGTGGGAACGCGCTCGCGCGCGCGGGCGATCTGCGCGGCGCCCTCGACGCCTACCGCGAGGCCCTGGCCCGCGACCCTGGGCACGAGGATGCCGAGCACAACCGGAAGATCGTCGAGTCGCTGATCGAGACGCAGCCGGAGCCGCCAGGCGGTGGCCGCGAGCGCGACGGCGGCGGTCGTGCGAGCCCGCAGAGCGCGGGCGACGACGGCGCGGCGGGTCGAGCCGTGCCGCGCCCGGAAGAGGCGCCTCAGACCGGGCAACGCAACGAATCCGGTGAGGGCGCGCCGCGGGCGCAGGGCGGAACGCACGGCGGGGAGCGGGCACGGTCCGCGCAGGCTTCCGAAGGATCGCGCGCAACGCGCGACGGCGAGGAGCGCGAGGTGGATGCTCGGGGAGGCAGCGCGGCCAGCGCCGACCGCACGCGGGGCGGCCTCGCCGCCGAGCATCCACTGAGCGAGGAGCAGCGACTCGCCTACGAGCAGTGGCTTCGCCGCATCCCCGACGATCCCGGAGGCCTGCTGCGGCGCAAGTTTGCGCTGGAGTACCGGGCGCGGGGAAGTCCGCTGCCGGCCCGGAGCGATGCGTGGTGAGGTTCGGCCTCAGCCGAGCAGCCGCTGGACAGTGTCGATGAGACCCAGAGCCAGCAACGCGGCCAGCGCCGCGAACATGAATTTGATCTGCATGCTCAGCGAATCAATCTTGGTTTCGACCTTCCCGTCGAGGGCGCTGAACTTGGCTTCGAACGCACCGAGCTTGGCTTCGAGCGCCCCGAGCTTGGCTTCGAACGCACTGAACTTGGCTTCGAACTTTTCGTCAAGGGCGCGGTAGTCGGCTCGAATGAGCTGAATCGCCGAGTCGAGGTCGGTTTTCGTGACGACGTGGCCGGTGAATTCGCCGCCGAGCGCACGGGCGAGCCCTTCGGCTTGCGTATCCTGGAAACCCGACTCCTTGAGGCGGTCCGCTAGTCGCAACGTATCGATCACGGGTTGGGTCATGGCTGCGGTGTCACTCGGGAGGGAGTGTATCGGTGACTCGTTCCGATGGCCATGATGATGGCGCGTTCGTGTATCCACGATAGGAATAGCGCCCGAAGCGTATCAGCGCGGGCCGCGGTTCTTGTGGGCACGGACCGCTGCACAGGTGCGCGGAGCGGCCGTCGAAGCCCGGGCGGCGTGGAGTGCCGGGCGGATCGCGCGTTCCCGCCGCGGGTCATACGATTCCGTCTTCTTCGAGCGAGCGGAGCTCCGCCTCGTCGAGGCCGAGGGCGCCGACGTAGACCTCCCGGTTGTGCGCCCCGAGCTCGGGTCCGGGCCATAGTGTCGCGCCGGGGGTGCGGTCGAGTTTCGGGACGATGGCCGGGATCTTCAGCGGTTCGCCGCCGGCCTCGACGGTCTCGAACAGTCCGCGGGCGTTGTACTGGGGGTCGTCGACCATGTCGGCGACGTTGTAGATGGGGCCGGCGGGGACGCCGGCGTCGTCCAGGACCGCGAGCACGCGATCCGCTTCGAGGGTGCGCGTCCACCGCGCGATCGCGTCGTCCACCTCGCTCTGGTGCGCGACCCTTCCCGCGTTGTCGGCGAGCCGGGGGTCGTCGGCCAGATCGTCCCGTCCCGCGGCGTGCATCAGCCGCTTGAAGATCGAGTCTCCGTTCCCGCCGATGATCACGTAGCGCCCGTCCGCGCACGGATAGGTGTTGGTAGGGACGATGCCGGTCAGGGTGGAGCCCGAGGGCTCGCGCACGATGCCCGCGCCGTCGTACTCGGGCACGATCGATTCGAGCACGTTGTATACCGATTCGTAGATCGCCACGTCCACGACCTGGCCCGCGCCGTCGCCCGACCCGCTGATGGCATCCGCACCGATGCGGCCGCGGTGCACCAGCGCGAGCAGCACGCCGATCACCGCGTGCAGCGCCGCGAGGGTATCGCCGAGGCTCAGGTTCGGGCGCACCGGCGGCTGGCCGGGAAAGCCGTTGACGTAGCGGAATCCGCCGAAGCCTTCGCAGACCGATGCGAAGCCGGGCTTCCGCGCGAGGGGACCGGTCTGGCCGTAGCCCGAGACCCGGGTGTAGACGAGCCCCGGGTGGCCGTCCCGGAGATCGTCCGGGCCGAGGCCCCACTTCTCCATCGTGCCGGGGCGGAAGTTCTCGATGAGTACGTCCGAACGCAGGGCGAGGGCGCGCGCCAGCGCCCGCCCCCCGGGCTTGCGAAGATCGAGGGTGACGCACTTCTTGTTCCGCGCCATCGCGCGCCACCACAGCGACGTGCCGTCCTTGAGCACGCGCCAGTTGCGTAGCGGATCCCCGGTGCGCGGCGGCTCGATCTTGACGACCTCGGCCCCGAAGTACGCGAGCACGCAGCCGGCGAACGGTCCCGCGATGAGTTGCCCCATCTCCAGCACGCGCACCCCCGCGAGGGGGCCCGGCGCTTGCGGCGTGGCGGTCATCGTGGTGTCCGGGAGTCAGGTGCCGGAAACGACGGGAGTGCCCGCCGGGCCGCCGGGGCGGTCCCGCCTCGATTCATCGGGTTCGACCGAGCCGGAAGCCGGGCCCGGGCGCCGGGTCGCCGGTGCGGTTCCGCCTCGATCCGCGGACACCCGCGGGGGCGCAGTGCGGCATGGTGCTCATCGTGAGACTCGGGGATCAGTCGCCGAAGACGATCGAGTGGCCGTCGAACACCGGGCCGTCCACGCATACCCGCTTCATCGCCGGGCCGCCGGCGGTGCGCACCCGTACCGCGCATCCGGCGCAGCCCCCGACCGCACAGGCCATGTATTCCTCGAGCGAGACCCGGCAGGGCAGCGCGTATCGGCGGGCGAGATCGACGCAGGCTTCGAGCATCGGAACCGGCCCGCATCCGTAGACGGCCACCTCCCCGCGCGCGTCCCCATCGAGCGCATCGAGCCAGATCCTCGCGAGATCGGTGACGTGGCCGCGGTGGCAACCGGCGAATCCGGCCCCGCTCGCGAGACGGGCCGGGACCTTCCATTCCTCCAGAAGCGACATCGTCGCATCCGCCTTCCCGGCAAGTCCGGGAATCGGGATGCCCGAGCGTCGGGTCTCGAACGGGAACGGAACCTCCGAGCCGACCGCCACGAACAGCGACACCGATCGGTCGTGCCGCAGCCGGTCGGCGAGGAAGACGATGGGCGGGATCCCCACCCCGCCGCCGAGCAGCAGCGCCCGCAGGCGGCCGGGGACCGCCTCGAAGGGCCGGCCGATGGGGCCGATGACGCTCAACCGGTCGCCGGGGCGTTTCTCCGCGAGGAGCCTCGTGCCGCGGCCCACCTCCTTGTACAGGACGTCGGCCCAGCCGGCGGCGGGGTCGGCCCGCATCAGCGACATGGGACGGCGCATTTCCAGGAGGGGGTCGCAGCTCACGTGCACGAAAGAGCCCGGAGCGGCCCGCGTGGCGATCCGTGGCGCGTGGATGCGCAGCCGCCACTGGCCGGCCGGATGCGCCTCGTGCACCAGGATCTCGCATTCCTCGACGAGGATGGTGGCACGGTGCTCTCTGCTCAAGGCCGATGATCCGCTACCGGCCGCCGGCGCGGGCGGCCCGGTCATGACTTGCCTTCCGGTTTCGCGGATCTTCCGCGGGAGGCCGGGTCGGTTCGGCGGCGTGGCGCGCATCCGGGAAAGCGTGGGCCGGAATCCGAAGGCTCCGGTCCGCGTGCCTCGGAACCGGTTGTCGTTATGAGGCTTTTCCCGTATCGGGTCAACTCCATTTCCATATTGGCCCGATTTTTTCGTCATTTCCCGATGTCGGTTCCCACCAACTTGTTCCGGAAGCGCTCTGCGACACAGGTTCCTGGCAGGCCCGGGCCGCACGGCTCTGCAGACAACCCCGAGCCGGTGGGGACATTCAGGCCCAGCCGCGGAGACGGTAGACCAGGTAACCGAGGTGTTCCCTGAACAATTTGGAATTGAACGACAGGGCCGAGACACTCGGGAGGAACTCGAAGATATAGGGCTTGTCAAGCGAATGTTTTGTATGGCCGTAGTCGGTCGCGGCCGGAATGACGTCCAGTCCCATATGCCTGAAAGCAGCCTCTGCGCGTCGCAGGTGCCAACCCGAAGTAACCAGCAACACCCGTTCGATTCCCCGGCCGGCGGCGAGCTTTTTGGTGGACAAGGCATTCTGCCGGGTGTTGCGGCTGCTGCCCTCGACCACGATGGCGTCGTCCGGCACACCGAGCGCATCGAGCAGCATCCGCATGGCGCTCGCCTTCGATGGCCATTTCCGGCTGCCCCACACGTTGCCGCCGGAGACGATGATCAGTGGCGCCTTGCCGGCATGATAAAGGCGGGCGGCGTGCCAGATCCGATCCGCGGAGTCGCTCAGATCAGGGTAGACCATATTGCCCCGAATCGGCTTGATGCTGCCGCTGAGCAGCACGATCGCATCCGCATCTGCCAACGCTTCCGCCCGCCGGACCGGGTACGGGTCCGTCAGCGGACCGACGACGGCCCAGGTGGCGAGCGGTGTCGACCAGCCCCAGAGCCAGACGACCGCGAAAGCGGTCAGCCCGGCCGCGCTGCGGCGCCGGCCGAGCGCGAACGCCGCCAGGGCGAGCAATCCTGCGCCGACGGCCACCCCGAGCGGCATGACGAGCAGGGTGAGGATCTTGTCCAGCAGTATCGGCATGATGGTTCCTTACGTGGAATGCTCCGGAACGTGATGGTACAGATCGGCATGGGCGGTGTTGTGTGCGACTTGGCAACGTGCGCGGGGTGAGGGCACCATGGCTTCAACCGGCATGGGGGCGGTCTCGATTTCGGCGTAGTGGATACCTCCTCCCCAAAGGGTCAGGTGTCCACGAAATCGGGTCAACTTCAGCCAATCGGTGCGTAGCTCACTGAAATGATTAGTGGGCCGTGCAGGAATCGAACCTGCGACCACCTGATTAAAAGTCAGATGCTCTACCGACTGAGCTAACGGCCCGAGTGCAGGGCGGAAGATCATACCCGGCTCGAGCGGGGATCGCAGCCACATGGCGAAGCTGCGCCGAGGCGTTCGACCGGGTTTCAGATGAAGCGCCGGGGGGCGACCGCGGGTATCGTGTCGGAGGCGTCGTCCGCGAACCGCCGGCGCCGGCGGGCTTCGATTGCCCGTCCCGCGGCCCGGCACACGATTCGGAGGGCAAGGTGCAACCATGAACACGATCATCCGGGGCGGGCGGCTGCTCGACGTCGGGCGGCACGCGGCGGAGCCGGCCGACATCCTGGTCGACGGGGATACCGTGCGCGAGATCGGGCCGCCGGGGATGGCCGCGCCCGGTGATGCGGCCACCCTCGACGCATCCGGCCGGTTGCTCATGCCGGGCCTCGTCAATGCGCACACCCACGGCCACAACAACCTTGCCAAGAGCATCGGCGACCGCTGGACCCTGGAGCTGCTGCTGAACGCGGCGCCGTGGATCACCGGCGGCCGGACCCTGGAGGACAAGTACCTGTCCACCCTGATCGGTGCGGTGGAGATGGTGCGCAAGGGGTGCACCGCCGCCTACGACCTCAGCTTCGAACTCCCTGCCCCGACCCCGGAAGGACTGGAGGCGATCGGCCAGGCCTACGCCGACGCGGGCATGCGCGCGGTGGTGGCGCCGATGATGGCCGACCGCACCTTCCATCGAGCGATTCCGGGTCTCCTGGACGCGCTCCCGGCGACCTTGCGGCGCGAGGCGGAAGCGATCTCGCTCGAACCCTTCGAGACCAGCATGGCCGCCTGGGAGCGGGCGCGGGCGGCGTGGCCCTTCACCCGCGACAGGGTGCGGCTCGCGCTCGCCCCGACCATTCCCCACCATTGCAGCGAGGCGTTCCTGCACGCGGCGCACGAGGCGGCCACCGAGCACGGGACGGGCTTCCACACCCACCTCGCGGAGTCGAAGGTCCAGGCCCTCGCGGGGATGCGGCTGCATGGCAGGACCCAGACCGCCTGGCTCGATTCGCTCGGCGTGCTCGATCCGCGCTTCACCGCTGCGCACGCGGTGTGGCTCGACCGCGACGACATGCGCCGCCTCGCCGATGCGGGAGCGGCGGTCGCCCACAACCCCGGCTCCAACGCGAGGCTCGGGAACGGCCTCGCGGCGGCGCGCGCCCTCCTCGATGCAGGGATCCGGATCGGGATCGGCACCGACGCCTGCACCTGCTCCGACAACCTCAACATGTTCGAGGCGATGCGGGTCGCGTCCATGGTCTCGCGGGTCCAGGAGCTCGACTACGAGCGCTGGCTCACGACCGGCGAGGTCCTCGACATGGCCACCCGGGGCAGCGCCGGAGTGCTCGGATTCGACGACGAGATCGGGGCGATCGAGCCCGGACGCAAGGCGGATGTCGTGTTCCTCGATCTCGCCCACGTGAACTACGTCCCCCTCAACGATCCCGTCAACCAGATCGTGCACGGCGAAGACGGCACGGGCGTCGAGTCGGTGATGATCGGGGGCCGCATGGTGCTCGAAGGCCGGCGCATGGTGACCGTGGACGAGGCGAAGCTCGCCCGGGATGCGGCCGCGGCGGCCGAGCGGCTCGCCGCGGTCAACGCCGAAACGAGGGCGACGGTGGAACGGCTCGCAGGCGCGGTGGGGCGCTACGGGGTGGAGTGGTCGCGGGAGGACTACCACATCGAGCGCCACGCCCGCTGCACGACCTGAGCCGCCGCCGGGCGGCCATACCCCGCCGTCAGGGTGGTGACCGGGGACCGCGCGGTCCGGCGCGATGATCGCCGCGGGGACGTGCTACCTTCCGCGCGGCCGGTCGCAGTCCTCCGCTCTCCCCCTGAAACGTTTTCAGGAGCTTGCAATGTCCATCACCGCACAACGCATGAGCCGCATCAAGGCGTCTCCGTCCATCGCCATCTCCGCGAAGGCGATGGAGATGGCGCGGGCCGGACGCGACGTCATCGCCCTCTCCGCCGGCGAGCCGGATTTCGACACCCCGGACAACGTCAAGATCGCGGCGATGCGCGCCGTGATCGAGGGCAGGACGAAGTACCCGCCGATCACCGGCGTCCCGGAACTGCGCGAGGCGATCTGTCGCAAGCTCGAACGCGAGAACGGATTGAACTACGCCCCCGACGAGGTGCTGGTGTGCAACGGCGGCAAGCAGGTCATCTACAACGCCCTCACCGCGACCCTCGACCCGGACGACGAGGTCGTCATCCCCGCGCCGTTCTGGGTGAGCTACCCGGACATGGTCCTGCTCGCGGGCGGCACGCCGGTGGTGGTCGAGACCGAAGCCGCGAACGACTTCCGGCTGACCCCGCAACGGCTCGAAGAAGCGATCACCGCGAACACGAAATGGCTGATCCTCAACAACCCGTGCAACCCGTCCGGCGCGGTCTGCTCGGCGAAGGATCTGGCAGGGCTCGCCGAGGTGCTGCGCCGGCATCCGCATGTGTGGGTGCTCACTGACGACATCTACGAGCACATCATCTACGGCGGCGAGCCGTTCTCGACGATGGCGCAGGTCGCGCCCGATCTGCACGAACGTACCCTCACGATGAACGGACTCTCGAAAGCCTACTGCATGACCGGTTGGCGCATCGGTTACGGGGCGGGGCCGAAGGAGCTCATCGCGGCGATGTCGAAGATCCAGTCGCAGACCACGAGCGGGGTGTCGAGCATCGGCCAGTGGGCCGGGGTCGAAGCGCTCGACGGCGATCAAGCGTTCATCGAGGACAACGTGACGGTGTTCGAGCAGCGGCGGGACCTCGGAGTCTCGATCCTCAACCAGGCGAACGGACTCTCCTGCAACTCGCCGGGCGGGGCGTTCTACCTCTACGTCGACTGCGGGGAGACGATCGGGAGGCGGACCCCGGACGGCGGCACGATCGAGAACGACGGCGACTTCGCGAAGTACCTCCTCGAGAGCGAAGAGGTCGCGGTGGTGCACGGCGAGGCGTTCGGCCTCTCGCCGTACTTCCGCATCTCCTACGCGCTGGCGACGGATCGGCTCGAGGAAGCCTGCATGAGAATCCAGCGCGCCTGCGCGTCGCTGTCCGGCTGATTCGGAGGCCGGGCCGCGCACCCGGCGCAGGCGTTCGAAGCGGCGCTCCGGCCCGGTAAGGTCAGGCGTCCTTCTTCCGCCCCACCGCCTCCGCGAGCAGGCACAGGATCTCGAACATCATCTGGGCGCCGGTCAGTCCGGTGGTGCCCGAGGGGTCGAAGGGCGGCGACACCTCGACCACGTCGCCGGCGATGACGTCGAGGCCGCGCAGGCCCCGCAGCATCTGCTGGGCCTCGTAGGTGGTGAAGCCACCGACCTCGGGTGTCCCGGTGCCGGGCGCGTAGACCGGGTCGAGGCCGTCGACGTCGAAGCTCACGTAGGTCGGCCCGTCACCCGCGACCTCGCGGGCCTTCTCGACCACCGCCGGGATCCCCATCGCGTACAGCTCTTCGATGTGGATGACGGTCATGCCCGATTCGTAGCTGAATCCCCACAACGGTTCGGCCGGGCCGCGGATGCCGATCTGGATGGTGCGCTTCGGGTCGAGCGCACCGTCCTCCACCGCCACCTTGAACGGCCCCCCGTGATGGTGCTTGTGCCCGAACAGCTCCGGCCCGGTGTCGCAGTGGGCATCGAAGTGGATGAGTCCGAGAGGCCGGCCGTGGGCCTTGCCGAGCGCACGCATGATGGGCAGGGTGATGGAATGGTCGCCTCCGGCGGTGAGCGGCACGACGCCGGCCGCCGCGATCCGGTCGTAATGGCGTTCGACGTCGGCGATCGCCTCGTCGAGCCGGTACACGCCTTCGATGGGGGCGTCTCCGAGGTCGGCGACCTTCGCGAGATCGTAGGGGCGCACCCCGGTCTGGTGGTTCACCATGCCCATCAGCGTCGACTGCTCGCGCAGGTGCCGCGGGCCGTGGCGGGCGCCCGGGCGATTCGTCACCCCGCCGTCGAACGGCACCCCGACGATGCCGACGTCGATGCCGCTCCACGCCTCCGGCTCTTCATGGAGCCGGCAGCGCATGAAGGTCGCGACCCCCGAATAGCGCGGCCGGTACCGCTCGCCCCATGCCCGCCTGCGCTCGTCCGGCACGCCGGCGTCATTGCCGTTGTCGCTGCTCATCACAAGCCTCCTCGTCCTGTTGGTCGGCCCGCCGGCGTCATTGTATCGGATGGAGACCGGGGCCTGTCGTACCATGCGCCCCTTGCCGCGTGCGCCGGGAAAACGCTTTGCGGATCCCGAGCCTGATGCGGGGCCCGCCGCTACGGTGTCTCCGGGCGCCGCACTCGTAAGGAGACAGAGCATGTTCAAGTCGTTCTTTGCCAACCGGCGCTGGCTGCACTGGTCGGCGCTCGGCAGCGCCGTGATCCTGGTCGTCACCTGGTACAAGGTGCAGCTCGACGTCCGGATCAACGAGTGGTTCGGCGACTTCTACGACACGCTGCAGAAGGCGCTGGCCGAGCCCGGGGCGGTCGTGTTCGAAGATTTTCTCGCCAAGTGCCTCACCTTCGCGGAGATCGCCGGGATCTACATCACCGTCGCGGTGCTGCTCGAGTTCTTCGTCCGCCACTACGTCTTCCGCTGGCGGACCGCGATGAACGACTACTACATGTCCTACTGGCACCAGGTGCGCCACATCGAAGGCGCCGCCCAGCGCGTGCAGGAGGATACGATGCGCTTCGCCCGCATCGTCGAGGGTCTCGGTGTCGCGTTCATGCGATCGGTGATGACCCTTTTCGCCTTCCTTCCGTTGCTGTGGGGCCTGAGCGAGCACGTCACCGAGCTTCCCTGGATCGGAAAGGTCGATCACTCGCTCGTCTATCTCGCCATCGTCTCCGCCGCAGCCGGCACGGTGCTGCTCGCCGTCGTGGGCATCAAGCTCCCGGGCCTGGAGTTCAACAACCAGAAGGTGGAGGCCGCGTACCGCAAGGAGCTGGTCTACGGCGAGGACCACGAGGAGCGGGCGGAGCCCGAGACGGTGGCGGAGCTGTTCGCGAACGTGCGCAAGAACTACTTCCGGCTCTACAAGCACTACCTCTACTTCGACATCGCGAAGTGGTCGTACCTCCAGTTCGGGGTCATCGTGCCCTACGTCATGATGGGTCCGACCATCGTGGCGGGGATCATCACCCTCGGCGTGCTGCAGCAGATCCTGCGCGCGTTCGATCGGGTGGAGACCTCGTTCCAGTTCCTCGTGAACTCCTGGTCGATCATCGTGGAGCTGATCTCGATCTACAAGCGCCTGAAGGCGTTCGAATCGCAAATCAAGGTCGGCGGCCCTGCCTCCGGACCGGGCGGCCCGCGACCGGCCCTCGAAGGCGCGAGGGCGTAAGCGTCCGGGCGATACGGAAGCCGAGGCCGCGGCTCCGGGGAACGGATACCCTCGGAGCGGACCTCGGGCCATGGCCGGCCGAGCCCCGGCATCGTCGATGTCGAGACTCGTCCTCCCTCCCGCACGCGACGCACTATTCCCTGGGCTATGCCCTGCCCGTTCAAAGGGGCACACAACTCGCCCTTGGCCTGGAATACGAAGACAAAAGCCGGAGCCATGGAATCTCTGCTCAATTGCGAAAGGACTTTTGAAGTATCTCCCGATCCGAAAGTCCGATCCTGAACTTTCCGTCCGTTGTGCTGAGAGAGGCTCGCAAGCGCATCGAGCGTGGTGACGTCGGGGACCTCACCGGGATGCGCATCTTCTACTCCACGCCGGGACCTCCATCGGCGCGGGCGGTGGGCCCATCGCCTGGGCGGACGGTCCGGGCATGCTCAAGGTGGGTCCGGAGAGCGCGGGGTCGAACCCGGGTCCCGCCTGCTACGGGCGCGGCGGCGAGCGGCCCCCCATCATCGACGCCTTCGCGGTGCTGGGCTACATTGGACAGTCCAGCCTGGACTACAGCGCCCTGAGCGCCCGCCGCGCGGATGGAAGTGGAGAGATGAATTCGCTTACGGTTTGCTTGCGCCAGGCCCGGTCCGGGTCGATGTCCGGCACACACCGCCATGCTTGCGACGGTTGTGCCTGCGCGAGCGGGCACCGGGGATCCGGAGAGCCTGGTTTCGGTGTTACCGGGCTGCGGAGAGCCATCGGTGACTGAGCGCGCGACCCGCTACCGGTTCCCGATCACCACCATCGCGGTGGTCGGCTCCGGTGCATTGATCGCGCTCGCGGTGGGCGTCTCCCTGTACCTCGGGCTGTCGAGCGCGACGGAGAACACCCGCCGGCTCATGGCGTTGCGGTCCGAAACACTCGTGAACGCGCTCGAACGCAGGATCGAATCGCAGCTTCAGCCGGTGGTGCAGCAGGCGCGGTGGGCAGTGGAGAAGATCGGGGGCGGCAGCATCGACTTCGACGACAAGCAGGCGCTGGACACGTTCATCTTCGGCCTGCTGGGCGCGACGCCGCAGGTCGCGGGCATAGGCATCATCGATCGCCAGGGGCGGGTGCGGAGATGGGGACGCGAATTTTCGCAGCCGATGGTGGAGGACTGGTCCAATCGTCCCCGGATCATGGGGTGGGTCGGACGCGGGGCCATGCAGCCGGGCCCGGCATGGCGGGCCCCGTTCTGGACGCATACCCTCGGCACGACGGTCGTGCTCCACGACACGCCGTTCCGGGTCAACGGTGAGTTCACCGGCATGTTCACGCAGGTGGTGACCGTCTCCGACCTGTCGCGGCAACTCGCATCGACCCGCATCCGGACCGGGATCATCCCGTTCATCCTCCACGATCGCGATCACGTCCTCGCGCACCCGCTGCTGATCGACTGGACGCCCGACGCCTCCGGCCAGGACCAGCCACTCTCTGCCCTCGATGCGATCGGGGACGCGGTGCTGGAGCGTATCTGGACCCCCGACGATCCGGAGTTGTTCCTCCTCGGCGGCATGACCGAGGTGAACGCATCGGGGGTGACGGTGGGTGACGACTACTACGTGTTCCTGCACCGGGACATCCACCGCTACGGTCCGGCGCCGTGGACCATCGGGGCCTACGTGAACACCGGGACGAGCGACGTCGTCGAATGGCTCGCCGGGATTGTCCGGGCCGCCTTGAGCGGGGACTACGCAGACGAGGGGGCCGGCGACGGCGACGAGTTCGAGCGCTTGATCGCCGCGGCCTTCGCGGGGCTCGCCGTGCTCGTCTTCTCCGTCGCCCTTGCGGCGTGGCTCGGTGTGCGCGTCAGCCGGCCGGTCAGGGCGCTCGCGGCGGCGGCGCGCTCCATCGAGACGGAGCGCTTCGACCGCGTGCGTGCGCTGCCGCCGAGCCGGGTCGTCGAGTTCGACGACGCGAACCGCTCGTTCAACCGGATGACGGCGGGGTTGATGGAGCGCGAGCTGATCCGCGAGACCCTGGGCCGGTTCGTTCCCACCGACGTGGCGAAGGCGCTGCTCACCGAGGGCGGCGAGCTCGCGCCCGTGCAGTCCGAGGCCACCGTGCTCTTCTCCGATCTCGAAGGCTTCACCGCGCTGACCGAGACCCTCGGTGCGGACGGCATCGTCGAGCTGCTCAACGAGTACTTCGAGGTGATGGTCGAGATCCTCGAACGCCACCGCGGGGTGGTCACCCAGTTCCAGGGCGACGCGATCCTCGCGACGTTCAACGTGCCGGTGCCGGACCCCGACCACGCCGCCAGCGCCCTGCGCGCGGCGCTCGAAATGCAGCACGCGGTGCGGAGCCGGGAGTTCGCCGGGCGCCGGATCGGCAGCCGCATCGGGATCAACACCGGCCGGCTGGTCGCGGGCGCGGTGGGCGCGAAGGGCCGGCTCAGCTACACCGTGCACGGCGACGCGGTCAACCTGGCGGCGCGGCTCGAAGCCCTCAACAAGGAGCTCGGCACCCGCATCCTCGTCTCCGGGGCGACCGCGGCGCGGGTGGAAGGCTTCGATCTCGAGCCGAAGGGCGAAGTCGACGTGCGCGGCCAGAGCGGGCGCGTCGCGGTCTACGCGCTCGGCGGGGCGTCGGAGCCGGTCTGACTCCGGCCGGCAGTCCGACGGGTATCCCGTCTCCAAAAACCAGACCCCCCGGCTGCACCGGATCAGGGCATGATCCGGCTGCCATTTCTCCAGTATGCGTTGCAGGCGCCGGTCGGAGGCCGGATCCACGTTGTTGGGGATACGTTCGCCGTAGTCGATGCCGGACATTGGCCATTCCCCGAACGTTTGCTCCCGATCCGGACGGATCACCACCGCAGCAGGGACGACGATCGCAATGAGAGTCGATATGTCCTGCGCTTCACGGCAGCCGTCTCAGACGTTCGAGATCAGGGAATAACCAGGGTAGCGGATGAAATCATCGAAATGTTCACAAAGCGCTTCCACGACCATCATGATTCTGGGATTGTGGTGCCGGTAGGAGGGGTAAAGCGCATAAACGTCGATGTCCTCCGACCGGTAACCGGGAAGCACATTCAGGAGAGCACCGACCTCGACCTCGTAGAGTGTGAAGAAATCCGGCATATAGGCGATCGCCGATCCGGCAACCGTGAAATATTTTGCCATCCAATAGTCGTGAACGCTGAACCGGGGTTGGTATTGGATAACGATTTCCTTCGAGCCGTCCGACAGCTTCCATTGTTCGGGCATGTTGTCTCTCGAATAGAGCACCCCTGGCAGATCCCGAATCTGGTCTACGGTTTCCGGCATTCCGAATCTTTCGCAAAAACCCGGACTGGCGTACAGCATGTAGGAAACGGTTCCCATCTTGCGGCAGACGAGGTCGGAGTCGGGTGGGGTGCCGACGTAGATCATGCAGTCGAAATCGATCTGCCGGAGGAGCAGCGCATCGCCCGGGTACATGTGCGCTTCAAAATCGATTCCGGGATGAGTATTCGCAATATGGAGGACCGCGGCACCGAGTATGCTGGTGCCGAACTCGGCGCTCGCCACCATCCGGACTTTGCCGCTGATGGATGAGTGCGCGCACTGGGCGGCGCTCGCGGCCATCTCGCAGGTGGCGAGGATCCGCGTGCAGTGTTCCAGATAGACTCTGCCGGCATCGGTCAGCACGAGCCCCCTCGCCTTGCGAATGAACAGTTCCACGTTGAGCGCGTCTTCGAGGCGCCGGAGATTGTGGCTCAGCGTGGCTTTGGGAATATTGTTCTCGGCCGCGGCCCGGGTCAGACTTCCGGAGCGCGCAATTTGTATGAAACGCCTGATGTCGTTCAGCTCATAGTCGGTCAGCATGCAATCTCGTCCTCGGCTGCGGCAGTTTCCGGTATCCGGCGAATCGAGCCGATCCGAACCAGGCGCCCTCGGGGGCGGCTCGAAGCGGAACGTCCAAATTCTTGAACGATGAGTCCATGCTGGAAGTCTATTCTGGAAGCAGGGGTCTGGCTACCCTGCCGTGTGCGGCAGGTGCGGGAGGTTGCGTCAGGTGGAAGAGGCGTCTCTGTCGAGTTGGACGGCCGTCGGACTATCCGCGGCCGTGTCGCCCGGAACAGCCTGCAGGGCCTTGGTCGGCGACCATGACCTGGTCATCTGGCGCGGACGGGATCGGCAGGTGCGTGTCTGGGAAAACCGGTGTCCCCATCGTGGCATGCGCCTTTCATATGGCTTCGTCCGTGGCGATCGGCTGACTTGTTGTTATCACGGCTGGACTTACGATGGGGAAGGGGCCTGCACCCTGATACCCGCGCGTCCGGACCTCGCGCCGCCCAAGGCCGTCAGGATCGGACAGTATGCCCGTGCGGAACATGCCGGGATCATCTGGGCGGCGTCCGGGAGCATCGGCATGGAAGCGCCGAGTTTCCCCGGCGACTGGATCGGCTGCCGCTCGATCGCCATCGACCGGCCACGTGAAGAGGTCGATTCCCATTTCGCTTCGGGCAGATTCATTCTCTCCCACCCTGATCAACACGGTGAAATCAACCGCATTGCCTGCGCTCCAAGCCTGAACGGAGATGGAGTCCATCGAATCGAATTACACGACTCCCATTTGTTCGAGGCAGTGCTTTGCGCCGGACAACCGGTCTCCGGCACACAGACCATGCTGCATGTATCGGTTCGGCCGAGAGGCGCCGCCGGCAAGCACGGAGAAGCGCTGAGGCATGTCAGTGACTGGTTGAAGGAAGTCCGCACCCTTGTCGAGA
This sequence comes from uncultured Gammaproteobacteria bacterium, assembly GCA_958295465.1. Lineage (GTDB taxonomy): Bacteria > Pseudomonadota > Gammaproteobacteria > HK1 > HK1 > HK1. The sequence goes on along the minus strand of OY282353.1, from coordinate 1,311,473 downwards.
ACCGGAGGGCCGGCATCCGCACGCTTGGCGTGCCACGCGCCCGCCTGCCGCACATCCTGGAACGAGATCATGGCCCTGGATGAATTTACGCGCTCACATTGGTATGCGATAGGCCGGCTGGAGGACGTGCCGGATGGCGGCAGCCGGAGCACGCGCCTGCTCGGGCACGACGTCGTCGCCGAGCGCAGAGCCGAAGCGCTGTCGATCAGACTGAAGGCCGATGGGGCACCGCTGAAAGCGCAAGAACGCTATGGTCACGTATGGACCACGCTTCATGACGATCCCCGGCCGCTGTATGACATACCGGAGTTCGAGGAGAAAGGCAGGCGGCTGGTGACTGCCGGATGCGTATCGGTACGTTGTTCCGGCTTGCGCGCAGTAGAGAACTTTCTCGATCTGGCGCATTTCCCCTTTGTCCACGCCGGTATTCTCGGTGTCGAGGAGCAGGCGACCGTCGAACAATACGAGGTCGAGCCGGATCGGAACGAGGACGAGCTTTGGGCGACAAGCTGCAAATTCTATCAGCCTCGGGCCGCTGCCACCGCCGAGAGTGGGCAGGTGACCCATTACAAGTACCGGGTGCCTCATCCGTTCTCGACCATTCTGTACAAGACCTGCCCGATCAGGGATGACGCCTGGGATCTGATCGGTTTGTTCATTCAACCGGTGGAGGAAGACCTGAGCGACGTTCATTCCTTCGTGCTGGTATTCGACGAAGACAACTCCGATACCGATCTTCTGCATTTCCAGCAGACCATATTTCTTCAGGACAGGTTCATCCTGGAAAACCAGGTTCCGCGGCTGCTTCCCCTTGTCCCTGGATCCGAAACTCCGACCCGCGCCGATGCGTCATCCATCGCTTATCGCCGATGGCTCAGGAAGAAGGGTCTGACCTACGGCGCGCTCCCGGCAATCCGTGCCGCATGAGCCGGAATCGCCCATGAAGCTTTACGACTACGTTCTTTCCGGCAACTGCTACAAGATCCGGTTGCTGGTGAGGTTCCTCGAGATCGAATGCGAGATCGTCGCGGTCGATTTTTATCCGGGCCGGGAGCACAAGAGCGCCGCCTTCCTTGGAATCAATCCGCTTGGTCAGATACCCGTATTGGAGGACGATGGCCTGGTCATTCGTGACGCACAAGCCATCCTGCTTTATCTGGCGAACAAGTATGACGGACACGGGCGCTGGTGGCCCTCCGGCGATCCACGACTCGTCGGCGAGGTGACGATGTGGCTGGTGTTCGCGGACCGGATAACCGCCACGTCGTCCGCGGCGCGGATGCACGACGTGCTGGGCTACGATCTGGACGTCGGGGCGGCTCGCGCCGGAGCGAGAAGTGTCTTTCGGGTGTTGGAGGACCACCTGACGGATCGGGAGTTCGGCGGCCATGAATGGATCGCCGGACCTGCGCCGACAATCGCGGATATTGCGTGCTTTCCCTACACGGCGCTGGCCCACGACGGTGGGATCGACCTTTCACCCTGGCCCGCAATCCGGAGATGGCTCCGGCGGTTCACGAACCTTCCCGGATTCTTCACCATGCCGGGAATCGACCACATCAGACGATGATCGATCCCGCGAAGCCCCGCAACGACGCCGTGGGGGATGCGGAACGAACCTGCTCGCCGGCCCTGCTGGAAATGATCGGCATCACCAAGTGCTATCCGGCGGTAGTAGCGAATGACGGTATCGACTTGCAGGTTCGGCCTGGGGAAATTCATGCGATCCTGGGGGAAAACGGAGCTGGCAAGTCGACTCTGATGAAGCTCATCTTCGGCGTAGCCACGCCGGACGGCGGCGAGATCCGCTGGAAAGGGCAGCCGGTGTCCATGGAGAACCCGGCCACGGCGCGCTCGTTGGGGATCGGAATGGTGTTCCAGCATTTCTCGCTGTTCGAAACGGTATCGATCACCGAGAACATTTCATTGACGGTTCCGGGGACGTTGCAGGATCTTTCCGGGCGGATTCGGCGGATGAGCGAAGAGTTCGGGCTGCCGATCAATCCCGATGCACTCGTCCACAATCTCTCGGTCGGCGAACGACAGCGGGTGGAGATCATCCGCTGCCTGTTGCAGGAGCCGGAGCTTCTCATTCTGGATGAACCCACCTCCGTCCTGCCACTGCCGTACGTCAGGCAGCTTTTCGCGACGCTCAGGAGATTGGCGGAACGAGGTATTGCAATCCTGTACATCAGTCACAAGCTGGAAGAGATACGGGAGATCTGCCATCGGGCGACGATCCTGCGGCAGGGGCGTGTGAGGGGTACTGTGGACCCTGCCCGGACGTCCGCCTCCGAGCTCGCCAGAATGATGATCGGCCGCGAAATCCCTCATGCCCGGCACAAGCGGGCATCGCGGTCCGGCAGGGTTCACTTGCGAGTGGCGGATCTCTCCTACAACGACCCCGATCCCCATTCCGTCGATCTGAAACAGATCTCGTTCGAGGTCCGGGCCGGCGAGGTCTTCGGCATCGCCGGCGTATCGGGCAACGGCCAGTTCGCGCTCGCGAGGCTGCTGTCGGGAGAAGAGACCCTCCCGGCCGAAGAGAGCGGCAGGATCGTGCTTTTCGACAAGCCGATCGGGAGCATGGGCGCCGAAGATCGAAGAGCACGCGGGCTCGCCTTCGTGCCCGAGGAACGTATCGGACGGGGCGCGGTGCCGGATCTCTCGCTCAGCCAGAACGTACTGCTCACCGGCCACCGCAAAGGCATGGTCAGGAGAGGATTCATTCGCCGCCGGCAGCGTGACCGGTTTGCCGAGCGATGCATTGATGAAATGGATGTACGCTGCGCCGGCCACCGTGCGCCGGCCACCAGCCTTTCGGGGGGCAATTTGCAGAAATTCATCGTCGGGCGCGAGTTGTTGCTCGAGCCGACGACGTTCGTTGTTTCGCAGCCGACCTGGGGGATCGACGTCGGCGCCGCTGCACTGGTGCGCCAGCGCCTGGTCGATCTGCGCGACGCCGGCAACGCCATCGTAGTGATCTCCGAAGAGTTGGAGGAACTGTTCGAAATCTCCGACCGCATGGCCGTAATGTATGAAGGCCGAATGTCGGTCCCGGTCGCGACGACAAGCGTCCGGCCCGAACAGGTGGGCCAGATGATGATCGGCCATTTCGACGCGGCGGCCCCCCGGCAGACCGCATGATGACCCCGATGCCCGCTTGGCGGATGGTTCCGCGGGAACAGCCGGCCGTCAAAGCATTGGCGGCGGTTCCGCTGGTCACGATCGGGCTGACGATTCTCTGCAGCGTCATCCTCTTCACGGCGTTGGGCAGCTCGCCTTCGGTCGTTCTCTACAACTTCTTCGTCGATCCCTTCACGTCCGCCTACAACATCGGCGAGCTGCTGATCAAGGCGAGCCCGTTGATTCTGATCGCCCAGGGCTTGGCGATCGGATTTCGCGCCAGGATCTGGAACATCGGCGCGGAGGGCCAGCTTACGATCGGGGCGATTGCGGCGAGCCTGATCCCGATCACCTGGTCGCGGAGCGAATCCGCCCTGATCCTTCCGGCCATGATCCTGCTCGGCGCCACCGCGGGTCTGGCTTGGGCGGGTATCGCGGCGTTCTTCAGAACTCGGTACAACGCGAATGAAATCATCGTCACCCTGATGCTCAACCAGATTGCGTTCCAGCTCCTGTATTATCTGGTCACCGGGCCGTTGCGCGACCCGATGGGGTTCAACTTCCCGCAGTCTGCGCCCTTCCCGGACGCCGCGCTTTATCCGCCGCTGTTCAGCGGCGCCGGTGTCCGGGCCAACCTGTCGGTGCTGATCACGATTCTCGTTTCCCTCGCCGCCTGGATCCTCGTCTCGAAGAGCTTCTCCAGCTTTCGCCTTCTGGTGGGGGGTATTGCGCCCAATGCCGCACGTTATGCGGGCTTTTCCGGCAGCCGCGCCATATGGATCTCCCTGCTCGTCGGCGGCGCGGCGGCCGGGCTCGCCGGCGTCGGCGAAATCGCCGGACCGATCGGGAAGCTGCAACGCATACTGTCGCCGGGCTACGGCTTCGCGGCAATCATCGTCGCGTTTCTCGGCGGCCTGCATCCGCTCGGTATCGTCATGGCCGGGCTCTTCATGGCCGTGATCTATATCGGCAGCGACAGTGCGATGCTGGCGGCCGATATTCCGACCTCCGCGCCCGTCGTGTTCCAGGGCTTCATCCTGGTTTTCTATCTCGCCGCCCACGTTTTCGTTCGATACGAATTTCGCCGCGGGTCGTCGCTCGCACCGGGGAGGCGGACGTGATGGATGCGTTCGTTTTCGTCTTCGGCGGCGCATTCATGACGGCAACCCCTCTGCTCCTTGCCGCTCTCGGGGAGTTGACGGTCGAGAAGTCCGGCGTCCTCAATTTGAGTGTGGAAGGCATGATGGCACTTGCGGCCGCAATCGCCTTCATGGCGACCTACAACACGGGTTCGCATCTGCTCGGATTCGCGGCCGGGGCCGTTTCGGCGATGATTCTTTCCGTCGTCTTTGCCACGCTGGTCCTGTTCTTCATGGCGAATCAAGTGGCGGCGGGCCTTGCCACGGGTATTCTCGGGCTTGGTCTCTCCGCCCTGCTGGCACGGTCCTATGAGGCTTTCACCCTGGCGCCGCTTTCCAAGCTGGACGTCCCGCTGCTGTCCGACATCCCGATCCTTGGCCCGATCCTGTTTCACCAGGACCTCGTGGTCTATCTGACGATCGGCATCGGAGTCGGCCTGATCGCTTTTTTCTACCGAACGCGCGCCGGCCTCATTCTGCGCGTCGTCGGCGAAAATCCGCACATCGCGCACAGTCTGGGGTTCTCGGTCATGAAGATCCGATTCCGTGCCATCCTCTTCGGAGGCTTCATGGCCGGTCTGGCCGGGGCCTATGCCTCGACGGTCCTGACTCCGGTCTGGTCGCAAGGCATGATCGTCGGACGAGGATGGATCGCGGTGGCCCTGGTGGTCTTCGGAACCTGGCGGCCGTTGCGCGTCATGATGGGCGCCTATTTTTTCGGTGCCGCCCTGCTGGGCGAGCTGGCCGTGCAGTCCGGAGGCATCGCCATCTCTTCCCAGCTCATGACCTGCATGCCTTATGTGTTGACGATCATCGTACTGGCGGTCGTGTCTCGCGACGCGGTTCGCATCAAGCTGAATGCACCGGTTTCGTTGGGCGAAAACTACAGGCCCATCGGATGAAGGGGAAAGAAGTCAACCACGGGAGGAAGTATCAAATGAACGTACTTGCCAAAACACTGACCGGAATGGCGTTGTCGATCGTATTGTCATCCTCCGCTCTTGCGGCCGAGAAACTCAAGATTGGCTTCATCGTGCCGAATCCGATCGGCGAGGTCGGATGGGATCACGAGCTGGACAGAGGACGGCAGGCGGTTGCCGAACATTTCGGCGACAAGGCCGAGATCCAGGCGGTCGACAGTGTCGGTGAAGGGCCGGACTCGACCCGAGTCATGAACAAGATGGCCGCCCAGGGTGCGGACGTCATCTTCCTCGGCTCCTTCGGCCACATGAATGACGGCCTGAAGCTGGCCAGGCGGCATCCCGATATCGCAGTCATTCACGCTGGCGGCTACCTCCAGCATGACAACTTCGCGACCTATGCGGTACGTCACTACGAAGGCGCCTATCTGGCCGGAATGGCGGCCGGTTACGCCACCGAGTCCGGAACGATCGGAATCATTGCAGCCTTTCCGCTGCCCGAGGTCGTCGGGATCATGAATTCCTACGTCCTGGGAGCGCAGAGCGTGAATCCGAATCTGGGTGACGTGAAAGTCGTCTGGATGAATTCCTGGTTCGATCCGGCAAAAAACAAGGCTTCAGCCGAATCTCTGGTGTCGCAGGGGGCCGACGTCATCTTCTCGTTGTTCCCCGGAACACCATCCGCCGTTGCGGCGGCCGAAGAGATGGGTGTCTACGTCACGGTCACGCTCTCCGACAACACCAGATTCGCCCCGACCAGGCATCTCGCGGCGATCCAGGTGGACTTCCGCCCGATCTACATTGCGAAAGTGCAGGAAGTCATGGATGGGAAGTTCACGGGGAACGACACTTTCGCCGGCATCAAGGACGACGCGGTCGGCGTCGCCGGTCTCAGCCCGGATCTGGCCGACGAGCAACGCGAGGCCATTCTTGCGAAGCAGGAGGAAATTCGCAGCGGGGCGTTCCACCCGTTCCAGGGCCCCATTACCGATCGGGAGGGCAAGGTAGTCGTCGCTGCCGGAACTTCCCTCGACGATGGTGCGATCAAGGGAATGAACTTTCTGGTCGGAGGTATCGACACGACGCTGCCGAACTGAACGGAGCCGGGATCGAGAGGAGGCGATGCACTCGACCGTCATCACTGCGGATCAAGACATCCGGGACCGCGGAGGCAGCGGCGTGGCGATTGGACGTCATCGTCACGTCGGGCCTGCGCGGCCGGGGGTCGAATGTGAACCGCGAGGGAAGCGACCGCCTGACTTCGGGTAAATCGAGCAGCCGGGTGCGAATTCGAGGAGAAGAAAGATGGAAATCGATCGGCCGCTGGTGGCTGACCAAGGCTATCTGAGGCATTTCTGGCATCCGGCCTGTACGCTGGCAGAGCTCGAAGGGTCCGACGGCGAGGGGAACGGGCCGATCGGCCGAACGCTACTTGACGAAAGCATCGTCATTGCCAGGCTCGACGGCGTGGTCGTGGCGATGCGGGACCGTTGTGCGCACCGCCATACGAGACTCTCCTCGGGCAAGGTAATCGATCACCGGGTGCTCCGGTGCCCCTACCATGGATGGGAATACGGACCGGACGGTCAATGCGTTCGAATTCCAGCTTGTCCGAACGCACCGATCCCGAGGAAGGCGTCGACCCTTTCCTATGAGTGCCAAGTCGAATATGGTCTCGTATGGGTAAGGCTCGACAGCTCCTGGGACTGTACCTCGATCCCCTATTGCGGTGCATGGGACAACCCGGAATACAAGCGCGTCATTGTCGCCGAACCCTATGACTGGGAGAGCTCCGCGGAGCGACGCTGGGAAAACTTCACCGATTTTTCCCATTTCGCCTACGTGCACCCGGGAACGCTTTATCATCCGGCCTATTCCGAACCCATGATCGTTCCGATCGACAGGGTGAACGGTGAAATGCGGTTCTTCATGGAGCCCGGCAAGGAAATGCTGGACTCGCTCCCACCCGATAGTCCGCTCGGGACCTGGGACTATCGAGCGGCTGTGCCGTTCAGCATCAACCTGGACATCCGGCTCTATCGCGACGGCAAACCTTTCCTGCTGTGGACGACGTCGAGCCCGGCGTCCGGGGAAAGTTGCCGAAACTTCATGATCATCGCCCACACCGATCCGGATTTGCCGGATGAGCAACCGCTCGATTTCCAGAGCATCGTGCTTGCGGAAGACCAGCCGGTGGTCGAGACGCAGCCCGGCGGACTTTCACTCGGGGAGGTGTCCTTGCCCACGGACAAGGTTTCCAACCAGTACCGCAAGTGGTTGCGGGAGCTCGACGCCGCCGCGCGAGTCGGGAAGGAGGCGTTCAAAAAGGCGCTTTACACGGACGTCATCGAGAGCAGGTAGGCCGTCATGGACACTCGATACGGCGTAACAGGGGCCGATTGCGAGGGAGCCGGGAACCATTTCCATGAAACACTCTTCCGGCGACCTTGTTCCGCCCGAATTGGAAGACGATTCCTTCGAGGTGGTATTGCGGCAATCAGGAATCCGCTTCGTGGTGCGAGAAGATCAGACGATTATCGAGGCGATGGTCGAAGCCGGATTCGAACCTCTCACGTCCTGCGAGCAGGGGATCTGCGGCACTTGCCTGACCGAAGTCGTCGAAGGTGAACCGGATCACCGGGATTGCTACCTCAACGAGAGTGAAAAAGCTTCCGGCAAGGTGCTCATGCCTTGTGTATCCCGTTGCAAAGGGAAACGGCTGGTGCTGGATCTCTAGCCCGCATTCTTCACCGGGGGCGCGAAGCGAAGCCTTACCCATGAGATCTTCGGCAAAATGGCGAAGAATTCATGCACCTGCTTCACAAGGTGAAGGAAGCACTGTAGATTCGCGGATGTCGAGTGCGGTGACCGGAATGCGCCTTCCCAGTGTTGTTTCGCACGTCACTCCGTTTCGTGTCCGGATTTGCGCGAGGCGCCCCCGGGGGCGCGGGTGTCCAGCTCGCGGGGGGCCACAGGCCCGACATGTCTGCGGGCGATACGCCCGCGTTCCCAGGAGAGCCATCGTGGTCCTGCACACGCCTCGTCGGTCCAAGGCGAAGCCTCCTTAGCATGACGAGCGAAAAATCCTGGGACTACGTCATCGTCGGGGCCGGCTCGGCGGGCTGTGTCATCGCCAACCGGCTCTCGGCCGATCCCGACTGCTCCGTGCTCCTGATCGAAGCCGGCGGGCGGGATCGCAACCCCCTGTTCCGCCTGCCGATGCTGATGGGCAGGCTGTTCCATTCCGGCATCTACAACTGGCGCTACCACACCGAGCCGGTTCCCGCTCTCGACGGCCGCTCGCTCTACTGGCCCCGCGGCAAGGTGCTGGGCGGCAGCTCCACCATCAACGGCATGGTCTACGTGCGCGGCAACCGCCATGACTACGACCGCTGGGCGCAGATGGGCCTCTCCGGTTGGTCCTACGACGAGGTCCTGCCGGCGTTCCTCCGCTCCGAGGCCCACGTCCAGCGCGCCGATGCCTACCACAACGGGACCGGCGAGCTGACCGTATGCCGCGCGCGCGGCACGAATCCGCTCTACGACCTCTTCATCGAAGCCGGCCGCCAGGCGGGCCATCCGGTCAACGACGACTTCAACGGCGCCGAACAGGAGGGCTGCGGGCGCTACGACTTCACCATCCGGCGAGGCAAGCGCTGGTCCACCTCCTTCGCCTTCCTGCGCCCCGTCCGGCGCCGCCGGAACCTGAGTGTGGCGACCGATACGCTCACCCGGCGGGTGCTCGTGGAGAACGGCCGTGCCACCGGGGTCGAGATCGCCCGGGACGGCCGTTTGCTGCGGGTACATGCAGCGCGGGAGGTCATCCTGTGCGGCGGTACGGTGAATTCCCCCCAGATCCTCATGCTGTCGGGGATCGGCCCGCCCGAGGAGCTTGCGCGCCACGGCATCGAGGTGGTGCACGACCTCCCCGGCGTCGGACGGAACCTCCAGGACCACGTCGACTGCGTGCTCTCCTTCGAATGCCGGAAGCCCGTCACCCTCTACCGCCACCTTCGGGCCGACCGGCTGGCGCTGTCGGTGGCGCGGGGCATGGTCTTCGGCGAAGGGGTCATGACGACGTTCCCCTACGAGGCGGGCGCGTTCCTGAAGACCCGCCCCGATCTGATCGCGCCGGACGTCCAGCTCCACTTCATGCCGGCTCTGGAGAAGACCGCCAACCTGCACTTCCCGAACCCCTTCCGGCGGGCCGCCGCCGTCGAGGCCGTCCACGGCCTGGCCATACGGGTCGGGCCGCTGGTTGCGGAGAGCCGGGGGACGATCACCCTGCGTTCGGCGGACCCCGCCGAGCCGCCGAGGATCCAGCCCAACTACCTGGAGCGCGACGCCGACCGCAAGACGATGATCGCCGGGGTCCGCATCGTGCGCGACATCATGGGCCAGCCGGCCCTGGCCGCGTATCGCGGGCGGGAGCTCGCGCCCGGCGAGGATGTTCGAACCGACGAGGTCATCGCGGCCTGGCTTCGCTCCGCCGCGATGACCACGTTCCACCCCGTGGGAACCTGCAAGATGGGCATCGACCCGATGGCGGTGGTGGACGCGCGCCTCAAGGTCCACGGCATCGAGGGGCTGCGCATCGCCGACGCCTCCGTCATGCCCGTCATCACCAGCGGGAACACCAACGCCCCCGCCATCATGATCGGAGAGAAGGCGGCCGAGTTCTTGCGCGGGGAACAGCAGGCTCGCTCATGAAGATGAAGCGGCGGGGCAGGAGGCCGGAAGCCGGAAGCGGTCGCGCCGTGCGCGGCAGCCGCGCGCATGAAGACGAAGCGCCCTGTCCGGACTGCGCCGACAGGCGGGGCATGGCCGAAAGGCCGCCGGCGCGCCAACCGCTGGCGGGTCCGATGGCCGGAATCGGCGAGCCGTTCCGGTGCGCGCGTCATGCGGACGGCGGCACGTTCATGGTTCAGGCCACGCCGCGGCCGTCGAACCGGGGGTGGCCGCGGGAGCGGATCTGCCGCCGCCGGGCCGACGGGATGAGGTTGTCGCGGGTGGTCAGGGGGCCGCTCGACTGGTAGAAGCGCCGGTAGCGGCGGATGAAGCGCTCGATATCGACGTGGTCCCCGATCTCGAAGGCGTTGATGCCGCAGCGCTGCATGAACGAAAGCTGGTCGGGGGCCACGTCCCCGGTGGCCCGCAGCTCGTGGCGGTAGTGCAGGTGCTCGCGCAGCCGGGCGGCGATGCTGAAGAAACGGCCGTCGGCTGCGCTCGGAATCTCGATGACGATCAGGGCGAAGCGCCCGATGTCGTTCGCCAGGCGCATCGGATCGCCGTCGATTGCGAGACGGACTCCCAGCGGCCGGCCGGTGCGTTCGGCGTGTGCGATGAGATCATGACGCTGTTCAAGCCAGCGGGCGGCGTCCACCGTGAAGCCCCGGTCGCCCGGCGTCCTGCTGTCCCCTGCCGGAACCTCCGGCGCGGTGGCCGCGATGCTCTCCGCGGCGCCCCCGCCACCCGGCGCCACGGCGGCCTCGTCGTCGTCGGCTGTCCGCACGAGGACGATGCCCACCGTGAAGCTCCCGCCGCCCGGCGTCTCGTCGCCGGCCAGATGATCCCATCCGTCGGCGCGTTCCCTTCCATCGACAATGAGCCTGGTCATCGGCCTTCCCCTCCATCGACGATGAGCCTGGTCATCGGCCTTCCCCTCCATCGACGATGAGCCCGGTCATCGTCCTTCGCCCCTTGAATGCGGAACCGGACGCTCCTCGCCGATGAAGGCGTCGCGTTTCTCCTCTCGAGCGTGGCGCCGGGCAGGCGAGCTTGCCCGGAATGCAAGACGCGACCGTTGGCGCGGCCGCACCCGCCCCCAACGCCCCGGCCGGCGGGGAACGGTTCTGTTCCATACCAGCCCGGTCATCGGCCCTCTCCGCCATAGACCCTTTCCCGGAAGGGGGCGACGCCGATCCGCTCCACCGTCTCCGGGAACGTTTCTTCAGGACGGCGGCGCTCGATGTAGACGTCGAGGATCGCGGCGACGGTTCGGGCGACCTCGGCCTTGGGCACCGAGGGACCGATCTTCCGGCCGAGGCGGGTGCGTTCCTCCGCCGACCCGCCGATGGTGAGCTGGTACCACTCCTCGCCCTTCTTGTCGACGCCGAGGATGCCGATGTGTCCCACGTGGTGGTGGCCGCAGGCGTTCATGCACCCGGAGATCTTGATACGCACGTCGCCGAGGTCATGCAGATAGTCCAGGTCGTCGAAGAGCGCGTTGATCTGCCGGGCGACGGAGATGGACTCGGCGTTGGCGAGGCTGCAGAAATCCAGCCCCGGGCAGCAGATCATGTTGGCCGGAGTGCCGATGTTCGGGGTCGCGAGATCGAGCGCCGAGAGCCCCTGCCACAGCGCGTGCAGGTCGTCGAGGGCCACGTCGGCGAGCAGCAGGTTCTGGTCGTGGGTGGTGCGCACCAGGCCGAAGCCGTAGCGCTCCGCCAGAAGGGCCGTCCCTTCCATCTGTTCGGCGGTCATGTCGCCCGGCGGAACGACGGGGGCCTTGAGGGAGACGAACGCCGCGCGGTAGCCGGGCTGCCGGTGGCCGGTGGTGTTGGCGCGCACCCACCTCGCGAACGCGGGGTCCGCGGCCTTGCCGGCCTCGAAGCTCGCGGTATCGACGAGCGGCCGGTAGGGCGGTGGCCTGAAGTGCGCGCCCAGCGCGTCGATTTCGTCCGCTTCGAGCGGCGCGACGTGGCGCCGGGCGATACGCCATTCGGCCTCGACGCGCCGGCGGAACTCCTCGATGCCGAGCGCGTTCACCAGGATCTTGATGCGGGCCTTGTACTTGTTGTCCCGGCGCCCTTCCAGGTTGTAGACCCGCATGATCGCCTGGAGGTAGGACAGGAGATCGCGGCGGGGCAGAAACGCCCGCAGCACCTTGCCGATGATCGGCGTGCGCCCCAGCCCGCCGCCGGCCAGCACCTCGAAGCCAAGCTCCCCGGACTCGTTCTCGATGAGCCGCAGGCCGACGTCGTGGACCTCGGTGGCGGCGCGGTCGCGCCGGGCGCCGGTCACCGCGATCTTGAACTTGCGCGGCAGGTAGGCGAACTCCGGATGCAGGGTGGACCACTGGCGGAGCAGCTCGCAGTAGGGGCGGGGGTCGGCGATCTCGTCCGGCGCGACGCCGGCCAGGTGGTCGCAGGTGATGTTGCGGATGCAGTTGCCGCTGGTCTGGATGGCGTGCATGTCCACCGAGGCGAGGTCGGCGAGGATGTCCGGCACCCGTTCCAGGGCGGGCCAGTTGAACTGGACGTTCTGGCGGGTGGTGAAGTGCCCGTAGCCGCGGTCGTAGCGCCGGGCGATGGAGGCGAGCATCCGGAGCTGGGCCGAGGACAGGACGCCGTAGGGGATCGCGACCCGGAGCATGGGGGCGAAGCGCTGGACGTAGAGCCCGTTCATGAGCCGCAGGGGCTTGAACTCTTCCTCACCCAACTCTCCGGCCAGATAGCGCGCGGTCTGCTCGCGAAAGTCGGCGACCCGCTCCCGAACGAGCTGCCGGTCGAAGGTGTCGTACTGGTACATGGTCGTGTCTTCCCTGTGCATGGACGAAAAAAAGCCGCCACCCGGTCTCCCGGATGGCGGCTTTCTGGTGTCGGGCTATGGCTGGATCAGGCCGGTCTCAGCGCGCAGTCCTCCTTCGCAGAAAGTCCCCTCCGGGATTTCCGCATACAGATGCAACAACAGATGAAGCGCGCGTATGAGGCCATCAGAACGAGGTGTCGTCCGACCGACTTGAGCGGCGCGAAGTATCCGCCCGCCGAAACGCCGCTGTCAACCGGGGTCCGCCCGAGCCCGGTGGCGGCAAGATCTACGCGCCGAAGGGGATTGGTGCCCTCTACGTTCGAGCCGTTCTCGATCGCGAAGTCGAAGCGCGCGGGGCCGCCCGCCGCGGGCCATGGGCGAGGATGTCGTCGCATCCTTCCGCGAACTCCGGTGTCGCCTCGACGTCGCGGGCTCTCGTCGAGGCTCCGCGTGGCGAACTGCGAAATACGGTCACCCTCGCCGGCATTCGCCGTCGAGCACGTCGAGCACCGCCTGGCCGGGCACGGTCCCATCCACGAAGGGCGATCCGATCCCGCGAAGAAGAACGAAGTGGATGCGGCCGGCGACGGTCTTCTTGTCGTGCGCCATGTGGGTGAGGAGGGCGCGCGGATCCCAGGGCCGGTCCGACGCCAGCGCCGCGACCCGGTCGGGGAGACGCACGGCGCGCAGGTGGCCGCGCACGCGCTCGGCGACGCGGGGGTCGCAGTGGCCGAGCCTCGCCGAGAGCGCCGTGGCAGCCGCGAGTCCGGCCGCGACCGCCTCGCCGTGCAGCAGCGCGCCGTATCCGGCCTCGGCCTCCAGCGCGTGGGCGAAGGTATGGCCGAGGTTCACGAGTGCCCGGTCGCCCCGGTCGCGCTCGTCCGAGGCGACGATCCCGGCCTTGGTCCCGCAGCCCATCCGCACCGCCTCGATCAGCGGGCCGGCGTCGAGCGCGAGCAGCGACGGCGCGTTTTCCTCCAGCCACGCGAACTCCGCTTCGCCGCGGATCAGGCCGCACTTCACCACCTCGCCGTAGCCGGACAGAAGCTCGCGACGCGGGAGGCTTTCCAGCACGCTCACGTCGTCGAGCACGATCCGGGGCTGGTGGAAGGTTCCGACCAGGTTCTTGCCGTGGGGGGTGTTGATTGCGTTCTTGCCGCCGACCGCGCTGTCGACCTGGGACATCAGCGTCGTGGGGATCTGGACCAGATCGATCCCGCGCATGAACAGCGCGGCGGCGAAGCCCGCGACGTCGCCGACGGCCCCGCCGCCGAACGCGACGAGCACCGTGGACCGGTCGATGCCGAGATCGAGCAGCCGATGAAGCAGCGCCTCCAGCTCCCGGAACGACTTGGCGTCCTCGCCGGCCGGAACGGTGACCGTATCCCACCGGTCGCAGAGCCGATCGAGGACCGCGGCGAGGCGGGGCAGATGGGCGTCACGGATCACCGCATCGGTGACGACCACGGCCCGGCGGCCGGCGACGATGGGGGCGAGCACGTCCTCGGCCGTCTCCAGCAATCGCTCGCCGATCACGATGTCGTATCCGCGCTCGCCCAGGTCCACGCGGACGGTCCGGCGCTCGTTCGTCATGTATCGATCTCCCGGTTCGCCTTCGATTCGATCCCGGTCCCGACGTGCGCACGTCAGTCCCTTGCCTGTGAAGTCTTTCGACATAACGACGGGTATTTTCGCCACCAAGGCATGGTGCAATAGCGCCGCCGGCGCCCGCAAGCGGGGCGGACGGCAGCGCACCGGTCCCGAATCGGAGGCGTGCCGGGCGCTGCTACAATCCGGTCCGCCCGAGAGATCACCGCAACGGTCCGGGGGCGACGACCTGCTGGGCGACGCCTACGAGTACCTGATGCGGCACTTCGCCACCGAGTCGGGCAAGAGCAAGGTGGAGTTGACCCGATTTCGTGGACACTTGACCCTTTGGTGAGCTGGTCGCCGCTATTTCCGGCGATGCTCGCCGGCGGGGGACTGTTCGGGCTCGACCCCTACGCCGTCGCTGGACCGCTCAACGCCGTCATCTTCGGGCTGACCGTTCTTGTCGCGGGTTCGTGGCTGCGGCGCCATCTGCACTCCCGGTTCCTGTGGCTATGGGGCTGCACCTCGATCGCGCTTGCCCTTCCGCTCGCCGAAGTGGCGTCCCAAGCCCTGAGCGAGTCGGCTTTCATTCTGTTCGTAACGCTCTCGCTGACGCAGATCGACGCCCACCTGCGCGGCGGCGGTGGACGCGCCGCCTTGATCCGGGCGGCAGCGTTCAGTGCGCTGGAATGCCGGTGTGGGACACGTGTATGTCGCAAGCAATGCCATGCCCGCCACGAGTCTGTATGCCTACGGTCCGGCACACTATTACGCACTACCGTGCGAGCCGGAGCGTCTGCGGTCCGCATTGTCGGACGCACCTGGCGGAGAGGTGCATGTCCTCTATTTCAGTAACCCGCGGTTCCCACGGCCGGCGGCTGCCCGGGGACCCGTGGCGGTGGGAGAAGGTGGCGATGCCGATGGCTGGACGAGCCTCCCCGTTCAACGGCTCACCTACATGTACACCCCCACGGCTGCCGATGTCGGGCATCGCCTGCGCGCTTCGGTGTACTACATGGGCCGGCGAGCCGGCGGCCCAAGGCGGAGTTCCGCATCCAAGGGTCTTCCGTGAGTGCAGACGCTACCGGCCGTTAAGCAGGCTCCAGCAGGAACAGTTCCCGCAAGCCGCCTTTCAATTTCAACCGGTCGCGAACGGAGAAGCATCTGCGGACTTCCGATTCGAAGTTCTCGGCGGTGTAGTCCGCATAGTCCTCCCGCTTGTTCTCCAGGAGGGTTTGGAACATCTCATCGTTCCGCCCGACAAACTCCAGGATGCAGGTCGCGTCCAGGCTTCGCAACCAGCCGATGAACAGCCGCAATGGGATGTTCGCCGCGACCCTCAGGTGATGAACCAAAGCCAGGCAAAGCACCATGTCGGGGCTTCGCCGCGCATCGAACGCCGGGCGCTCGCGACCCGCCCAGCCCTGTCCCGGCGAGAGGTTCGCCAGATCCATCACCAGCGGAATGACATTCCGCGGCCCGCTCTGCCGCACCTCTCGATAGAGCCAATCGACGGCATCGTGATCCGCGTCCACGGCAGCGACCACCCCCGAGTGCTCGGCGGCGGTACGCGCGAACGCGCCGGTATTCGCGCCCAGGTCCCAAGTCAGCCCAGGGCCACGCGCCGCGGTGTGCCGTCGCACGAAGTCCTTCTTCCGTTCGAAGTCGGCCGCGTCGTAGGAATGACTCCTGGCGTACTGCGACCAGGTCGAACGAGCCGGCCCACTGGACAGCCCGACGATGAGCCGTCGCAGGCTGTCCCACAGCGCGAACAGCATCGTCTTCGGCTGTCGTCGATGTTGGCGCGCCGGTCGGGGAACGCTGCGCTCGGCCTTGGCGGGAAACCAGACATGCGACAGGACGCCGCGCTTGAAACGCCCCAGCCCACGGAAGTACCGGCTCGCTTCCTCGGGCGGGATACCCTCGAGGCGCGAGCGGAGCAGCGGCTGGAACGGGATGCCCAGATGCGCCGTCAGCAGCAACGGTGTCAGGAAGGTCGCGCAGAATTGACGATACCCCCGCCAGTATTCGCCCTCTTCCCAAGGAACGAACGACGGTATGTCGATGAACACCGGGCGCACGCCCATCCACTGCACGTTGAACGACGTCGCGTCCTTGAGCAGCCAGCCATTTCTGGCGCCCGTCTCCAGCACCTGCAATTGCAGCAGCGCCGCGTCCTTGAGCATCGAGAACGGCCACTCGTAGGGCCAGGTCACGAAGTCCACCGCCTCATGCTCCACGGCGGCGCTCCAGCCATCTTTCATCACGTGCCGAGCGTCGGGGAGTTCCGGGTGGAGCAGTCGGGTCGCCACGACCTGACCGCCATCGACCAAGTCCTGGAAAAAGGGCTCGGCAAGCAGGTTCCCCATTATTCCGGCGGCGGATGGATTCAACCCGCGAACGATGCTCGCCTCTCCGGTGTCCCGCATAACCCGGTACACCTGTCCGGCCGGGTCCTTGAACGACCCACCGTCAGCCCTGAGCACTTCCATCCTCGGGACGCGCGTCCGTGGAATCGGAACCGTCGCCGTCCGCCACCGCTTTCCTGTCGCTATGGAAAACCCGGCGTTTCAAGCGACTCCAGTACCCACGGATGATATAGCCACCGGCCGCCAGAGCGCCCAGCACACTGGTAATGATGAAGCCGGCGGAGCCGGGATCGACATAAGCGTGAGCCGCGGCCGGCACAAAGACAAACGCGGTGGCGACGATCAACTGGTCGCGCCGTATTGGTCTACTCATAGAGAAAGTCCTTGTAAGTTAGTCCGTCGTGTCCGTGAAACTGGGAGTTCCAGGGCACCGTGTATTCTTTCGGCTTGATGAGTGGGCTTTCGCCGCCGGACAGGCAGCGAAGCAGAGCGTGAACGGCGTCCAGAATCGTCATGTAGCCCTGGGAAGATGCTTCGTCGAACCACCCAGCGCACGTGTCACGGGGATAGACGCCGCCCAGAATGCCCAAGTGGTCCTGGAAGACGAACTCCGGATCGTCCTCGAATTGCCGCCCCTCAGATAGGAACAGGCCGTGGTCGCCGTACACGAGCAAGATGGCATCGGGGTCATTTTCTTCCAGGTGCCGGATGATTAAATCCAGGTAGCGGGCTGCTCGTTCTGTGCCGTTGATGTATTCGCGTCTGAATTCCTCGAACTGTTCCACGTCGTCATACCGGAATGAGTTATCAGTATGTCCCGGTTCATACAGGTAGGCCATCACGAATTGAGGTTTGTCGTCGGCATTCACCTTGATGATCTGCTCGGCGCTCATGTCTCGTGCAGTCAACACGTTAGCCCTATCATCTGAGAACCGGCAATATCCCCAGAAAGAGAAATCCCGTATACCAGCATCCAGTAGATTACAAATGGTGTTATTCAAGAACGTAAAATAATTGTTGATATATTCGCCTTTTTCATCTCCGAAAAAGCTGTCTGCATAGATTGACGTTGTCTCGTAGCCGTTTCCGTGAAGGATTCCAAGGAGATTAGACGGGTTTTGACCAGAGAAGAGGCGCAGGTCAGGGTCCTCACCCCTTGTTGCCAACTCCCTTCGTTGTGAGGAATACGCATCCGGATCCAGCGCCAGGACCGTGTAGAGAGAATGGCTGGTGCGGACGGCGTTGGCGAAGAAATTCGGGAAGCGGCGGAAATTGATGTCGAACAGATCATGAAATTTGGTAGTTTCCAAACCAAGGTATTTCGAGAGCAATGCGCGTGGGGCCATGGCATCGAACGAAACAAAATACAGGTTCGGTGTCTCCCGGAAGGAGATGTCCCGAATGTACGTCGTATCTACCGTTACGGGGACGTCACCGATCTCCCGGTGCCCACCGGCAACAATCCCGAGCCCGAGCAACGCCGCTGCCGATAGCGCAGGACCGCCCCAGTGCAGCTCGTCCATGAGACGGAAGGCGACGAACAGCCCTGCGCCGGATCCGGCGCATAGCGCGATGAGGACGGCCCCGTTTCCAGTCAGATAGAGATCGGTATGGATGATGTACGCCGTCGCAACGCCGGTCAGCACAATCAGCGACAGGACGGCGTTCGCTATGACCCTGGAGCGCAGGAAGAACAGCGTGCCGAGCAAAAGGACGGTGTTAACCGTCCCGCCGAGTACGAGAATATCTCTCAGGTCCGACTCGGAAAAGGCCGCCTTGGATGACGTATATGTAGCGGCAAAGGCCACCGCCACGAGCAAGGTCGCGAAGACGAACTTGAATGCGGCCTTTCGGACAGGTCTTGATGTGCTCGATGCCTCGCGGGTGGGCGGCATCGCTGGAATTTTCTCGATAACTGAGCCACTTGCATGATTTCGCATTGAATCGGTTTCTTGCCGTCGGGGAGGACGGATTCCTCTGGTTGTCACGGCATGAGTGAGCCCTGGAAGTGCTCGATCATCGGAACTGGCATTATCCGGCTGCCCTGTTTTTCGGGGATGCCCCGTTCGCCGTTGAACTGGAGTTGGCGAACTCCTGCAGGGTGGATTCTAAGCGGCCTTGTAGGGCTGGTGGAAGCCCTCGGACCAGTTGTCCAAGGCCGAGGCCCTTGCTGAACGCTCCGCTGCTGCCCGCTGGCGCGGCCCGATGTCGCACAAACCCTGCAGCGTCCAGGCCACCACCCCGCGCCCGTCCTGCCGGCGACCGCTTCCATCCGCTGCGCCCTCGCCGCTCCGGCGATCCTCCACGCCGTCGCTACGCCCGCGCTCCTCTGCGCCGGCGCGGCGGTCGATCACCACCAGATGCCCTTCCTCCGCACCGCATTTCTTCATGTAGCCCAACGTCTGCTTCACGCCCTGCTCGATGGTCCACGTGAGGCTCTTGCGGTCCGAAGCGCGCAGCACGGCGCCGGGGCCGCTCACGGCCCGGCCCCGGGGCGGAGGAGCGGGGCGAGCCGCGCGGCCAGCGTCGGATCTGGTTCGCCGTTTGTCTTCAAGCTCCGCGGCCAGCCTTTTTGCGCTCTCGGCATGGTGCCGGATCGCGCTTCTGACCTCCGTCCACTTTTCCCGGATTGCCGACAGTGTTTCCAGTCTCCCGCGCCATTCCCGCTCGGCTGCGGATTGCCCTGTTTTGGCCTCGGCCTCTTCCGACTCTGCCTCGGCTGCGACCCTCTTTGCTTCCTCAATGGAAATGGGAGGAGTGGCAGGATCGGATGTAGAGGCGGCCAGCTCTTCACGCCGGTCGGCGACGGCGCTCCGCAACTGCTCCAGCCCGGCGGGGGCGACTCCGGCCAGACGAGCCTTGGCGTTGTCTATTTCTCCGAGCTTGCCGTTCTTTTCGCGAAAAGCGGCTTCGGCTTCTCCGACAGAACGGTATTGCCGCTGTACCAGAGCGGCGTTCAGGCTGTGTTGCAGTTCTTCGACTCCGGCCCGACGGGTCCGGACGTCTTCGCCGCCGGGGGTCACGTCCAGTCGACCGAAACCTTCCAGTTCGAGCGGCGTCTTCTCGGTAATCCGGTACGGTTCGCCGGTTGCAAGCTTCTTTCCGTCGATACGAACGGATTGATTCCCACCAAGTGAAAATTCGAGCGTGGTGGCCACGGCTTCGAGCGCGGCTCGCTGCCGCTCCAGCTCGCTTTCGTGCTTCTTGAGTGCTTTCAGATCCTTCTCGTCGATCGGGATGCGTGCAACGATCTCCCTGTCCCGGGCAATTTGAGTTTTTCGAGCCGATCCACCTGCGCGTCGTAATGCGAAAGCTCCCTGTCGAGGCGCTCACATTCGTCATTCGCTTTTTCAGCCGCGTCTCGGGCCTCTTTCAACGCGATCTTCTCGCGTCCGGTCGGCGCGTAATACTTGTCATGGTGTTTCTGCACGGCGGCCAGGAGATTGCGCCCCCGCTCACCGCCGGTGACCTGCCCGACCTCCCCCGCTATCGCTTCGCGAAGGGCGTCGCGGGTATCCTGGCTCACCCGCCCGCCGCGAGGCGGCGTCGCAGCTCGGCGAGGAAACGGGGGGTTGGCGCCGCTCGGAGCCGTGGCCGGCCTGCTCTACGCCGGGCTCCTCGCCTGCACACGAAGGCCGCCGGGGCGATGGCGCGCACCGCCTCCGGGCAGTAGCATCCGGGGCCATGCATCGGACGCCGCGCGAGGTCCTCGACCGCGTCTTCGGATACGGCGCGTTTCGAGGCGAGCAGGAAGCGATCATCGAGCACGTCGCGGGCGGCGGCGATTGCCTGGTGGTCATGCCCACCGGCGGTGGCAAGTCGCTGTGCTACCAGATCCCCGCCCTGCTCCGCGCCGGCGTCGCGGTCGTCGTCTCCCCCCTCATCGCGCTGATGCAGGATCAGGTCGACGCCCTGCGGCAAGCGGGGGTGCGCGCCGGGTATCTCAACTCCACGCTCACCTTCGGCGAGGTCTGGGCGATCGAGGACGACGCCCGCGCGGGCCGGCTCGACCTGCTCTACGTCGCGCCGGAGCGGTTGATGGGCGAGCGCACCCTCGCGCTGCTCGACGGCCTGCGCATCGCGCTCTTCGCCATCGACGAGGCGCACTGCGTCTCGCAATGGGGCCACGACTTCCGGCCCGAATACCTCCAGCTCTCGGTGCTGCACGAACGCTACCCCGGCGTGCCGCGCATCGCGCTCACCGCCACCGCGGATGCGCCGACCCGGCGCGAGATCGCCGAGCGTCTCGGGCTCGGTGGCGCGCGCGTCTTCGTCAGCGGCTTCGACCGCCCGAACATCCGCTACGCCATCGTGCCCAAGCGCAACGCGCGCGAGCAGCTCCTGCGCTTCCTCGACGCCGAGCACCGCGGCCACGCGGGCATCGTCTACTGCCTCTCACGCCGCAAGGTGGAGGAGACGGCGCAATGGCTCCGGGACCGGGGGTACTGCGCCCTCCCCTACCACGCGGGCATGGGCGCGGAGGAGCGCAAGCGCCACCAGGATGCGTTCGTGCGCGAGGACGCGGTGATCATCGTCGCCACCATCGCGTTCGGGATGGGGATCGACAAGCCCGACGTGCGCTTCGTCGCGCATCTGGACCTCCCGAAGAGCATCGAGTCGTACTACCAGGAGACGGGCCGGGGCGGGCGCGACGGGCTGCCGGCCGATGCCTGGATGGCCTACGGGCTCGCCGACGTGATCACGTTGCGCCAGATGGTGGAGGGTTCCGAGGCGGGCGAGCAGCGCAAGCGACTCGAAGTGCGCAAGCTCGATGCGATGCTCGGTCTGTGCGAGCTGACCACCTGCCGGCGCCGGACCCTGCTCGCGTACTTCGGCGAGACGCGCGCGGAGCCCTGTGGCAACTGCGACAACTGCATCGCGCCGCCGGAGGCGTGGGACGCGACCGAGGCCGCGCGCAAGGCCCTCTCCTGCGTGTACCGCACCGGGCAGCGCTTCGGCGCGGGCTACGTCATCGACGTGCTGCTCGGCAAGGACAACGAGCGCATCCGCGGCTTCGGGCACCAGCGGCTCTCGACCTTCGGCATCGGCGCGGACCTCGACGTATCGACGTGGCGCTCGGTGTTCCGCCAGCTCGTCGCGCGCGGACTGATGAGCGTGGACGTGGAGGGTTTCGGCTCTCTGAAGCTCACCGGGGAGAGCCGTGCGGTGCTGCGCGGCGCGTGCGAGGTGCGGTTGCGGCGCGACGCCGCGGCCCCGAAGAAGCAGAAGCGGCGCCGTGAGCCCGCGGCGCGGGCCGCGGCCGCACGAGCCACGCTCGCGCCCGAGCGCCAGAGACTGTTCGACGCGCTACGCGCCCATCGCCGGGAGCTCGCCAAGGCGCAGGGTGTGCCGCCCTACGTCATCTTCCACGACGTGACGCTCGAAGCGATGGCCGAGCAGCAGCCATGCACCCTCGACGAGTTCGCCGCCCTTCCCGGCGTGGGGGAGAAGAAGCTCGAACGCTACGCGGCGGCGTTCATCGAGGTGATCGCGGGCCACGGCTGAGCGCGGCGCTCTCGACCCGGCGCGGCGTGAACGCCGGCACGCCGCCACCCCCGCCATGCCTGCCGGACGCTCGACGACGTCGAGTGCCTTGCGGCGGATGCCCATAAGAGCCTCCGGCTCGGTCTCACCGACGTGCAGAACATCGGCGCCACGCTCGACGATATGCCGCTCGACGTTCCGTGAGGGATGTCCTTCCCGGGCGTATACGGCTCGCGGCCGGTCTTCCTCCTCGTCGCGCCGGATCGAGAACGCCGTCCACCCTGCATCGGGCGCCGCAAACAGTGCCGCCGGCACCCGCAAGCGGGGCGGACGGCAGCGCACCGGTCCCGAATCGGAGGTATGCCGGGCGCTGCTACAATCCGGTCCGCCCGAGAGATCACCGCAACGGTGATACCGAATGGCCCTGAAAAAATCCCGACTCTACTCCTCGCTCTGGCAGAGCTGCGACGAGCTGCGCGGCGGCATGGACGCCTCGCAGTACAAGGACTACGTCCTGACCCTGCTGTTCATGAAGTACGTCTCGGACAAGTACGCCGGAGACCCCGGCGCGCTCATCGAGGTGCCCGCCGGCGGTGGCTTCGCCGACATGGCGAAGCTGAAGGGCGACAAGGAGATCGGCGACCGGATCAACATGATCATCGGCCTCCTCGCCGAGGCCAACGACCTGAAGGGCGTCATCGACCAGGCCGACTTCAACGACGAGAGCAGGCTCGGCGCGGGCAAGGAGATGCAGGACCGGCTCTCGAAGCTGGTGGCCATCTTCGAGAGGCTCGACTTCCGCGCCAACCGCGCCGGGGGCGACGACCTGCTGGGCGACGCCTACG
Organism: uncultured Gammaproteobacteria bacterium; assembly: GCA_958295465.1. Classification (GTDB taxonomy): domain Bacteria; phylum Pseudomonadota; class Gammaproteobacteria; order HK1; family HK1; genus HK1. The sequence goes on along the minus strand of OY282353.1, from coordinate 1,288,470 downwards.
AGTACCTGATGCGGCACTTCGCCACCGAGTCGGGCAAGAGCAAGGGGCAGTTCTACACCCCGGCCGAGGTCTCGCGCATCATGGCCCGGGTGGTCGGTGTCGGCCCGGACACCCGCCCGGACCAGACCATCTACGACCCCGCCTGCGGTTCCGGCTCGCTGCTGCTCAAGGCCGCGGACGAGGCGCCGCGTGGCATCAGCATCTACGGCCAGGAGATGGACAACGCCACCTGGGCGCTGGCGCGCATGAACATGATCCTGCACGGGCACGAGACCGCCGAGCTGAAGCGCGGCAACACGCTGGCCGCCCCGGAGTTCAAGAACCCGGACGACACCCTCAAGACCTTCGACTTCGCCGTCGCCAATCCGCCCTTCTCCGCCAAGGCGTGGTCCAACGGCCTCGACCCGGCGCACGACGCCTTCGGGCGCTTCGAGTACGGTATCCCGCCGGCCAGGAACGGCGACTACGCCTTCCTGCTGCACCTCGTCAGATCGCTCAAGAGCAAGGGCAAGGGCGCCATCATCCTGCCCCACGGCGTGCTGTTCCGCGGCAACCGCGAGGCCGGCATCCGCCGGGAGCTGGTCCGGCGCGGCCTCCTCAAGGGCGTCATCGGCCTGCCCGCCAACCTGTTCTACGGCACCGGCATCCCCGCCTGCATCCTGGTCATCGACAAGGAGCACGCCCGCGCCCGCAAGGGCCTCTTCATGATCGACGCGAGCCGGGGCTTCCTCAAGGACGGCAACAAGAACCGCCTGCGCGCGCAGGACATCCACCGCGTCGTGGACGTGTTCAACCGGCAGGTCGAGACGCCGCGCTACGCGCGCATGGTGCCGCTCTCCGAGATCACGGACCCCGCCAACGACTACAACCTGAACATCCCGCGCTACGTCGATTCCAGCGAGCCGGAAGACCTGCACGACCTCGACGCGCACCTGAACGGCGGCATTCCCAACCGCGACCTCGACGCGCTCGGCGCCTGTTGGGAGGTCTTCCCCTCGCTGCGCAAAGCCCTGTTCAAGCGCATCCCCGGCCGCCGCGGCTACAGCCGGCCGCGCATCGAGGCCCGGCAGGTCAAGGCGGCCATCCTGGGCCACGAGGAGTTCAAGTCCTTCGGAGCGCGCGTCACGGCCATCTTCGAGTCCTGGTGCAAGATCCACAGGCGGCGTCTTCGGGGGCTCCAGGTCGATGACCGTCCCGCGGTGCTCATCGACGCCTTGTCGGAAGATCTGCTGGCGCGCTTCGCCGGCCTGCCGCTGCTCAGCCGTTACGACGTCTACCAGCGACTGATGGATTACTGGGACGAGGCGATGCAGGATGACGTCCACCTCATCGCCGCCGAAGGCTGGGTCGAGGCCGCTCGGCCGCGCGGGATCATCGAGGACCGGGAAAAGAACATCCGGGAGGCGCCGGACCTGACCATCGGGCGCCGGAAGTACAAGATGGATCTGGTTCCCCCGGCCCTGATCGTCGCGCGCTGGTTCGCCGCCGGGCAGGCCGACGTCGAGATGCTGAAGGCCTGGCAGGAGACCGCCGCCCGCGCGCTGGAGGAATTCGTCGAGGAGCACCGCGGCGATGGCGGGCTGCTGGAAGATGCCGCCAACGACAAGGGCAGGATCACCCGGAGCACGGTGAAGATGCGTCTCAAGGCCATCCGGGACGAGCCGGAGAGCGGCGAGGAACGGGATGCCCTGACGCGCTGCCTGGCCCTGATCGAGACCGAGTCAGAGGCGGGCAAGTCCGTGAAGGAGGCGCAGGCCGCATTGGACGAACAGGTGCTGGCCCGCTACGCCACCCTCACCGAGGCCGAGATCAAGACGCTGGTGGTGGAGGACAAGTGGTTCGCCGGCATCCGGGGCGCCGTTGACGGCGAAGTGCAGCGGCTGACGCAGGGGCTGGCCGGGCGGGTGAAGGAGCTGGAGGAGCGCTACGCCCGGCCGCTGCCGGAGCTGGAACAGGAGGTGGAGGCGTTCGGCAAGAAGGTGGAGGGCCACTTGAGGCGGATGGGGCTGTCGCCGTGAGCCGGGTACTCGACTACCCGGAAATTCGACAGATGCTATCTGTTGAATCCATCGTCAACTGGGAGGACCGACAATGGAAGACCGGATAACCGTATCAGTCGATTCCGATGTGGCCAGGGCCTATAGATCGGCTTCGGACAGTGAGCGCCGCAAACTGGATCTGCTCATCAATCTGCATTTGCGTGATGTGACAGAGTCCGGGAAATCACTACGCAGAACCATGTCGGAAATCAGCCGCAAGGCACAACGTCGCGGTCTGACCCCGGAAATCCTGCAATCCATCCTGGACGAGGAATGACTCGCGTCGTTTTCGACACCAACGTCATTGTCAGCGCGGTACTCTTCAACAATTCCGTGCCGGGGCAGGTGTTCATCAGAGCTTTGGATCATGGGACGATTCTGGTTTCCGAAGCACTGGCAAGAGAACTGGCCGATGTACTCGACCGGGACAAATTCGACCGATATGTCTCCCGTGAAGATCGCGATGAATTTCTTGCATCTCTCATACGCGAATCGGCTATGACGGAAATCAAAGAATCAATCCACATATGTCGAGATCCAGAAGACAACCGAGTTCTGGAATTGGCCGTCAACGGAAATGCCGAATTTATCGTTACAGGCGATACCGATCTACTCGTTCTGAATCCATTTCGCGGCATACGGATCCTGACGCCTGCCGAATTTCATAGATTACCGATTTGACAACGAGAATCATATGGAAGCTCTGATTGCGACTTCAGCACGGTGCTGCGCTGTTACGTCCTGACAGGCCTGACGCGCGGCGAACCGACCCATCAGCACCTGGGCGAGATGCAGATGTACGTCTACTCCTTCGACCGCTACGTGAAGACCGATGCCGAACTGCCAACCGTTGGCATCGTCCTATGCGGCAGCACGAACGACGCCGTGGCGGAACTGACGCTGTCGCAAGACGCCAACATCTACGTCTCGCAATACCAACCCCATCTGCTTTCGAAACAGAAGTTGAAGGCGCAACTGGAGAGCATCCAGCAAGAACTTGGCGGGCTTCGGGAGATCGCAACTGATGGATGATCGGGGGCAAGCCGAGATGAACGGCTCGCTGGCGGGCAGTGCGCCAGTGGCAGATGTTCCCGCCGGTTACAAGCGCACCGAGGCAGGGGTGATTCCTCAAGACTGGGGTGTGTCATCGGTCGGTGCAGAATTCACAGTTCAGCTTGGCAAGATGCTTGACGCAGCCAAGAACGTTGGAACACCTAAACCATACATCGGCAATCGAGCCGTTCAATGGAGACAGATTGTCCTGGATGATATGGTTACAGTTCCAATGATTCCATCGGAAGTACGGCGGTTTCGTCTCAGACGAGGTGATCTGCTCGTTTGCGAAGGCGGTGAAATAGGGCGTGCCGCGATCTGGAACGATCTCATTCCAGAATGCTTTCACCAAAAGGCTCTACATCGCCTCAGACCCACAGGCAGCTATGTCGTTTATCTAATGTTGTCTCTGCTACAACTGTGGGCGTCGACCGGGTGTCTGGCGAACTACGTCACTCAAACAAGCATAGCACATCTGCCCAAAGAGAAGTTGGAGTTGATACCGTTACCGGTTCCTCCGCCTGATGAACAACTCGCTATCGCAGAAGCATTGTCGGACGTTGACGACTTGCTCTTCTCTCTGGAAAATCTGATCGTCAAAAAGCAGGCCATCAAGCAGGCCACCATGCAGCAACTGCTGACCGGAAAGATCCGACTGCCGGGATTCAGTGGAGAGTGGGAGACGAAGCAGTTGGGGAGACTCGGTTCTTTTTTGAAAGGACGTGGAATCAAGCGTGAGGATGTTTCCAGTACAGGCTATTCATGTATTCGCTATGGAGAATTATATACGAGATATGAAAACTATATCTTGAACGCAGTAGCACGTATCCCTTCATCTATCGCTCAGACGGCCTTGCCGGTTAAAACAGGTGATCTGCTATTTGCTGGATCGGGTGAAACTTCGGAGGAAATCGGCCGATGTGCAGCCTATCTTGGCGACGAACCAGCCTATGCAGGCGGAGATGTCGTGGTATTGACACCTTTGGGACAGAATTCGCTCTATCTGGGCTATATGATGAACCAACCCACGGTAGCAAGACAAAAAGCGCGGATGGGCCAAGGCGACGCAGTCGTTCATATAAACACTCGTAATTTGGCCCAGATCCAGATCGATCTTCCGCCAATTGAGGAGCAAACCGAGATTGCCGCGATCCTCTTTGACATGGACGCCGAGATTGCCACACTGGAACGGCGCCGCGACAAGACCCGTGCCCTCAAGCAAGGCATGATGCAGCAACTTCTTACGGGCCGAATACGGCTTCTCATGACGGAGTAGCCCATGCCGATCACGTACTCGGATCAGGAGATCACGTCGTTGGTACAGGAACGCAAGCCTCTGCCGGCAGACTGGCGCGCTCGAACTCGTCTCAAACCCAAACGCGGCCACCGCGAACGACATCTGGATCTGACCGGTGACGCGGAGAGTGAGTTTCGTCTTATCTTCAGGAGAAGCCGCATCAATCCGTTCGATTTTTTCCATTATCCTGGCGATTCGAGTCGCCGGATCGAGTCAGTTGTTCCGACTACGCCGCTACAACGGCAAGAACCATGAGCATACCAACCACATCGAAAACGTGACATTCCATGATTTCCACATCCATTTTGCGACGGAGCGATACCAGGAACTCGGAACACGCGAGGATGCTTACGCCGATCCAACTGATCGCTATGACGACTTCGACGGCGCCTTTCTCTGCTTGAGAGACGACGCAAACCTCGCAGTTCCTCACGGAGCTCAACGTGACATGTTCGCGGAGGGGTAGGCAATGTACATGGAAACCATGGAGCGTGATTTTCACGAGAAAGATTCCGAGAAAATCCGGCTGGCAAGCGAAGGCGTGGACCGTTTCCGGGTGTTCACTCCTTTCCTGTTCGAGGATGGCGATCACCTCTCAATCGTTCTGAAAAAAGAAAAAACGCGGTGGGTGCTTTCCGACGAAGCGCATACTTACATGCGACTCACATACGATATTGATGAATCGGATATTTATAAAGGTACCCGCCAGAAGATCATCTCCAACACGTTGTCCACGTTCCGAGTCGAGGATCGTGATGGAGAGTTGCTGATCGAAGTGCCGGATGAACGTTATGGTGATGCGCTGTACTCCTTTGTACAGGCACTTCTCAAGATCTCCGATGTATCGTACCTGTCGCGGGAACGGGCACGCTCCACGTTTATGGAGGACTTTCGGGCCTTGTTGAGTGAAGCTGCCCCGGAAGAACGCAGATCCTTCAATTGGAGCGATCCCGAGCACGATCCCCAAGGAAAATACATGGTAGATTGCCGAATCAACGGTATGGCCCGCCCGCTTTTTGTTCACGCCCTTGCCAACGACGACAGAACCCGTGACGCCACGATTGCACTGCTCCGGTTCGAAAAATGGAATGTTTCGTTTCGCTCCCTGGCCATCTTCGAGGATCAGGAGTCGATCAACCGGAAGGTGTTGGCGCGTTTCAGCGACGTCTGTGAAAAACAGTTCTCCAGCCTCACCGCGAATCGCGACAGGATCATGCGTTTTCTGGGTGAGAGCATCACAAATGAATTCGACTCAAGACAGGATTGATCGGAGATCATGGACATGATCCGCCGATGTGTCGAGGCAGGTTTGCCGGAACCGCAGTTCGCCGTTACCGATGGATTCCTGACAACCGTTCACCGGGCGGCTCTCGCCGATCATGCCGGGGATCAAGCAGGCCATGCCGAGGGCCACCAAGCCGCCGGGGGCCAAGCAGGCCATGCCGCCGGGGGCCAAGCAGGCCATGCCGCCAGGGGCCAAGCAGGCCATGCCGGGGGCCGAGCGTTACTGTCAACCAAGTACGCCGCCATGCTGCGAGCGTGCGACCGGGAAGCCGTTCCTGGTGAAGAGTTGCTGGCAGCCGCGGGTTATTCGCGTCGGACGGGCGATTTCAGAAGACGGCTTGAACGGTTCCTGAACAGGGGGTTGCTGGAAATGACCGTTCCCGATACACCGAGAAGCCCTTTGCAGAAGTACCGGCTGACAGCCAGAGGGAAGGCCGTATTGACCGCATCGAAGGGTGGAGACGCAAGAAACATGAATTCGGCCGGCGGGAAACCTGTACGCGGTGATCGAGGTACAGAGCCGAACGACGATAGCGGATGCTCCAGGAGATGTCTTCGTCAGTAAATTACAGTCGAGACTTCTCTATAAGAGGCATCATGTCATGAACGAAAATCAGAACGTCGAATGGAAGCGGTCGTGGCGTGACGAGTATCTGAAATGGATTTGTGGATTCGCCAACGCGCAAGGTGGTGTGCTGGAAATCGGCAGAAACGACCGGGGTGAAGTCGTTGGAGTGAAGAACATTCTCCAACTTCTCGAAGATGTTCCCAACAAGATCCAGGCGCTTCTCGGCATTGTCGTGGAAGTGAACCTCAAATCCGAAGGCGGTGTGGAATACCTGGAAATCGTCGTCGATCCTTACCCCAATCCGATCAGTTACAAGGGCGAATTCCATTACCGGAGCGGCAGCACCAAGCAGGTGCTTCGAGGCGCGGCGTTGAGCCGCTTTCTGCTGCAAAAGTACGGAAGGACCTGGGACGACGTGCCGATGCCGGGGGTCGGTCTCAAAGATCTGGACGGTCGCACGCTGGAGAGCTTCCGCCGCCGTGCCGCCGACAGCGAACGGCTGTCGCAGGACATTCTGGACGAATCCGACGCCGAGGTGATCGAAAAGCTCCGACTGCGGGAGGGAGAATACCTGAAGCGAGCTGCGGTGCTGCTTTTCCATCCTGCTCCGGGGCGCTTCGTGAGGGAAGCTTACGTCAAGATTGGCTATTTTCGCGGCCCCGAGTTGCTGTACCAGGACGTCATCGAAGGAGATCTGTTTGCGCAGGTGGATCGGGCGATGGATCTTCTCTACTCCAAATATACCAAGGCATTGATTTCCTACGATGGCATCTATCGGGTAGAGACCTTCCCCGTGCCGAAGGAAGCCATGCGCGAGGCGGTGATCAACGCCGTGATTCATCGGGATTACGCCAGTACGTCCCCCATTCAGATTCGCGTGTACGACCACCGGATCACGCTGTGGAACCCCGGACAGTTGCCGCCGGATTGGTCCGTGGAACAACTCACCGGGGAACATTCTTCGAGACCTCACAACCCCGGGATCGCCTATGCGTTCTTCCGGGCCGGGATGATCGAGGCATGGGGGCGGGGTATCCGGCGGATCGCCCATGCGTGCGAGACGGCGGGCACTCCGGCGCCGGAGTGGAAAATCGAGCCTGGCGGCGGGCTATGGTTGGAGTTTCCGTATTCCACCGAGTACCAGAGGACGGCCGATTCCCTCACGAAACACGCTTCGGCTGATGGTTCCGGCCCGAAGCGCAACGGATCCGGAGAGATCAGGATAGGACCTGAGAGTGCGATTGAAGCCACTACCCAAGAAGATGGCGGGGCGGCTACCCAAGAAACCGAAGCCACTACCCAAGAAACCGGGATCACTACCCAAGAAGATGGCGGGCCGGCTACCCAAGAAACCGAAGCCACTACCCAAGAAACCGGGATCACTACCCAAGAAGATGGCGGGCCGGCTACCCAAGAAATCGAAGCCACTACCCAAGAAACTGGGATCACTACCCAAGAAGATGGCGGGCCGGCTACCCAAGAAATCGAAGCCACTACCCAAGAAACTGGGATCACTACCCAGGAAATCGAGGCCACTACCCAAGAAACCGGGATCACTACCCAAGAAATCGAGACGACTACCCAAGAAGATAGCGGGGCGGCTACCCAAGAAACCGAAGCCACTACCCAAGAAATCGAGGGGACTACCCAAGAACGGATTCTGGCCCTGCTCAAGGCCAAGCCCGGGATCACTCGACGGCTGCTTGCGGAACGTGTCGGCATTACCCCGGATGGGGTCAAGTACCATTTGGACAAGCTGCGAACCGCCGGAGTCATCCGGCATGTCGGGGCGACGAAGGCAGGCCGCTGGGAGGTATTGAAGTGAGCCTCGTCGGCCTGCGGGAGATTCATACGCAGCGGCGCGTGGTCGCGTTCTTCCGCGACGCGCTCGGCTATGCCTGCCTCGGCGACTGGACGAGCCGCCCCGGCAACGCCAACGTCGAAGAAACGTTGCTCGCCGACTTCCTCGAGCGCCAGGGCCACAACCGCAGGATCATCGGCAAGACGCTGCGCGAACTGCGCAAGGCCGCCGCGCTCGGCGGCAGCAAGACCCTCTACGACGCCAACCGCGAGGTCTACGGCCTGCTCCGCTACGGGGTAAAGGTCCAGCCGGGCGCCGGAGAGAAGACGGTCACCGTCCGGCCGATCGATTGGTCGAACCCCGGCGGCAACGATTTCGCCATCGCGGAGGAGGTGACCGTCACCGGGGAGAACGCCAGGCGGCCGGACCTCGTGCTCTACGTCAACGGCATCGCCCTGGGCGTGCTGGAGTTGAAGCGCTCCACGGTGTCGGTGAGCGAGGGGATCCGCCAGAACCTCGACAGCCAGAAGAAAGAGTTCATCCGCCCCTTCTACGCCACCGTGCAGCTCGTGATGGCGGGCAACGACACCGAGGGGTTGCGCTACGGCGTGATCGAGACGCCGGAGAAGCACTGGCTGCGCTGGAAGGAAGCCGACGCCCACCCGGCCGCCGGGGACAATCCGCTGCTCCGGGAGCTGGGCCAACTCTGCGCCAGGGAGCGGCTGCTCGAGATCGTGCACGACTTCATGGTCTTCGATGCGGGCGTCAGGAAGACCTGCCGCCACAATCAGTACTTCGGGGTGCGGGCGGCGCAGGCGCGCATCCGGCGCCGCGAGGGCGGGATCGTCTGGCATACCCAGGGCAGCGGCAAGAGCCTGACCATGGTCTGGCTCGCGAAGTGGATCCGCGAGCACGTAGCTGGCGGCCGGGTGCTGATCGTCACCGACCGCACCGAGCTGGACGAACAGATCGAGCGGGTCTTCAAGGGCGTCGGCGAGGCCATCCGCCGCACCAGCAGCGGCGCCGACCTCGTGCGTGCGCTCGACGCCGGCGACGAATGGCTGATCGGCTCGCTGATCCACAAGTTCGGCACGGCGGAGGAAGGCGACGTCGACGCCTTTGTCACGGACCTCCGCGGCCATCTGCCCAAGGGGTTCCACGCCAGGGGGCGGATGTTCGTCTTCGTGGACGAGTGCCACCGCACCCAGTCCGGGAAGCTGCACGAGGCGATGAAGGAGCTGCTCCCGGACGCGATGCCGATCGGTTTCACCGGGACGCCGCTGCTCAAGGACGACAAGCAGCGCAGCATCGAGACCTTCGGGCCGTACATCCACACCTACAAGTACGACGAGGCGGTGAGCGACGGCGTGGTGCTGGACCTGCGCTACGAGGCGCGCGACGTCGATCAGAACCTCACTTCCGAAGACCGGATCGATCGGTGGTTCGAGTCGAAGACCCGGGGATTGAGCGACGTCGCGAAGGCCCAGATCAAGCAGCGCTGGGGCACGATGCGGAAGGTGCTGAGCTCGCGGGATCGGCTGGAGAAGATCGTCGCCGACGTCCTGCTCGACATGGAGACGCGCGACCGGCTGAAGAGCGGGCGCGGCAACGCGCTGTTCGTCTCCGACAGCATCTACTCGGCCTGCCGCATCTTCGAAATGTTCGACAGGACGGATCTGAAGGGCAGGTGCGCCATCGTCACTTCCTACCGGCCGGCCGCATCGGACCTCAAGGGCGAGGAGACCGGCGAAGGGCTCACCGAGAAGCTGCGCCAGTACGACGTCTATCGAAAGATGCTCGCAGCGCATTTCAACGAACCGGAAGAGGCGGCGATGCACAAGGTGGAGCGCTTCGAGTTGGAAGTGAAGAAGCGTTTCGTGGAGGAGCCGGGGCGGATGAAGCTCCTGATCGTGGTGGACAAGCTGCTGACCGGCTTCGACGCCCCGCCGGCGACCTGCCTCTACATCGACAAGCAGATGCGGGACCACGGCCTGTTCCAGGCGATCTGCCGGGTCAACCGCCTCGACGGCGAGGACAAGGAATACGGCTACGTCATCGACTACAAGGATCTGTTCCGGTCGCTGGAGCAGTCCATCGCGGACTACACCGGCGAGGCGTTCGACGGCTACGACGCGGAAGACGTCGCAGGGCTGCTCAAGAACCGGTTGCAGAAGGGCCGGGACCGTCTCGAGGAGGTCCGCGAGCAGATCAAGGCGCTGTGCGAGCCGGTGGAGCCGCCGCGCGACACCGCCGCCTACCTGCGCTTCTTCTGCGCCGCGGAGAGCGGCGACGTCGGGCAGCTCAAGGACAACGAACCCAAGCGCGTGACGCTCTACAGGATCGCCGCGGCGTTGCTGCGGGCCTGGGCCAACCTGGCCAACGAGATGCGGGAGGCCGGCTACTCCGAGGCCGAGGCGCAGGAGGTCCGGGCCGAGGTCGAGCACTACGAGCAGGTGCGCAAGGAGATCAAGCTCGCCAGCGGCGACTACGTCGACATGAAGATGTACGAGCCGGCCATGCGGCATCTGCTCGATGCGTACATCCGGGCCGAGGAGAGCGAGCGGCTCTCGGCGTTCGACGATCTGACGCTCGTGCAGCTCGTCGTCGAACGTGGGGAGGATGCACTTGGACTTCTGCCCGCGGGCATCCGCAAGCACCCCGAAGCGGTCGCCGAGACGATCGAGAACAACGTCCGGCGGATCATCATCGACGAGATGGCGATCAACCCGAGGTACTACGAGAGGATGTCGGAGCTGCTGGACGCCCTGATCCGCCAGCGCAAGCAGGAGGCGATGGACTACCGGGCATACTTGGCCCGGATCGTCGCGCTGGCGAAGCAGGTGCAACAGCCGGGGGACGAGCGGTATCCGATCGCCGTCAACAGCCCCGCCCGCCGCGCGTTGTATGACAACTTGAAGGACGTCACGGGGTTGGAAGACCTGATGTTGAAAGACGAGGTGGCGGACACCCCCGCCGACACGGCCGAGACCGTCGCCCTGGCCGTGGACGATGCCGTTCGCAGCGTCAGGAAGGCGGACTGGCGGGGCAACCGGTTCAAGGAACGGGAAGTCCGCAACGCCGTCAGGGCAGTGCTCCGGGACGATGCGCTGGCGGACAGGATGGTCGAGATCGTCAAGGCGCAACGTGATTACTGAAGGGCAACGGATTCAAGGAACGAAAAGTCCGTCCGCGATGCCATCAGGGCCGTGCTCCGGGACGATGCGCTGGCGGACGGGATCTTCGAGATCGTCAAGGCGCAACGTGACTGCTGATCGTGGCCGACGGAACGCGGTTCGATGGACGTGCCCATCCCGAGCGGACAGGGCACGGCATGGCGACTGATCGACGACACATCGACGTCCGCGGCATTTCCGTGGAGGTCGTCCGCAAGGACATCAGGAACCTGCACGTGGGTGTCTACCCGCCGAACGGTCGTGTGCGGGTGGCGGCGCCGCACCGCCTCGACGATGACGCCGTGCGGCTGGCGGTCATCTCGCGTCTGGCCTGGATCCGCCGGCGCCGGGGCGAGTTCGAAGGGCAGGAGCGCCAGTCCCGGCGGGAATTCGTGACCGGCGAAAGCCATTACTTCGAGGGCCGGCGCTACCGGCTCGACGTGATCGAGCACGAAGGCCCGCCAGCGGTCCGTCTGCTCAACAACACGACGATGATCCTGCGCGTCCGCCCGGACACCGGCCGGGACGCCCGGGAAACCGTGTTGCGTCAATGGTATCGACACCGGCTCCGCGACCGGCTGCCGGCGCTCGTCGCCAAGTGGGGGCCGAGGGTCGGGGTGGTCGTCAACGACGTGCGCATCAGGAGGATGAAGACCCGCTGGGGCTCCTGCAACGCGGACGCCGGGCGCATCTGGCTGAATCTCGAACTGGCCAGGAAAGCGGCCACGTGCCTGGAGTACATCCTTGTACACGAGATGGTCCATTTCCTGGAGCGGCGCCACGACGAGCGCTTCCATGAGCTGATGGACGGCCTGATGCCGCAATGGCGCCTGCATCGGGAGGAGCTGAATCGCGCGCCGCTCGCTCACGAGGACTGGCGGTACTGAACCTGAATACCCCAACCACGCCGGGTTTCCCCGGCGTCGGGGAGAAGAAGCACGAACGCTATGCGGCGGCATTCATCGCGGTGGTCGCCGGCCACGCCTGAGCGCGGCATGGCCGCGGACGGAGGCCCGGGCCGCCCGTGTTCTCCCGTCACGCCGCGCCGCGCGACCAGCCGATCTCGGGCGGCTCGAACACCGTCACCACCGACAACATGATGCGCCGGCCGCCGTGCGTTCCGACGCTACCGGCGAAGCGGCCGGCGGCTCGCGCACACCTGCTCCGGGGTCGCGTCGGTCCTGAAGCCGAAGAACCGGTGCAAGGTCCGGCCGCGTACGTTGAGCGTCGCCACTCCGGTGGAGACGAGCACCACCGGGCGCTTGGTTCCGGCTATGTCGGGTTGGGGAAGACCGGGGACTGAAGCGGCCCGTCCGTACCCCTCAGTGCCGAGGCTCGCTACAGTCGATCAGACGGATCGTTCTCGCGCCCAGCGTCTGATACCTTGCCTCGTGGCAGGTCAGAATCAGGATTTGCACGCGCTCAGCGGCATGGCGCAAGGCCGTCCCCATCCGCCTGAAACGGTCGTCGTCGCAGTTGACGAGCGCGTCGTCCAGGATCAGGGCCACCGGCCTTCCCTTTTCGCGCAGCAGATCCGCCAGCGCGAGCCGCGCGAGGACCGCGATCTGTTCCCGCGCGCCGATGCTCAGGCTCGTGAACGGCTCATCGACGGTCCCTCTGCGCAACGACTTGATCTCCAGTCCGTCTTCGTCGAGCAGCAGGTTGGTGGAGGGGAAGAGTCGTTCGAGATAGGGCTGCAAACGTTCCCGCACGGGCGCGAGAAAGGTCTCCCGGGCCTTGCGCTCGGCCTCCCGAAGCGTGTCCCTCAGCAGCTTCCAGGCTTTGGCGTCGAGCGCCAGGCGTTCCAGCTCCTGCCTGGCCACTTCCCGTTCTCTACGCTTTTGTCCGACCTGTTCACCGAGTCCCTGCTGCCCCACCGTCCGCAATTCTATTTCCAGATCGCGCGCCTGCCTCTTGTCCCTGTCGATTTGATCCTTCAAGGTCGAACAAGCTTCGCGCGCGCGGTCGAGCTCACCGCGTACCAAGTCAGGAAACATGCGTTCGCGCCGTTCCGCGAGTACTTGCAGCGCCTCGGCTTGCCTGTCGCGTCCCCGCGAGGCTGCGTCCACGGCGTTCTCCAGATCGGCGTCGGATGTAATCCCCCGATCCTGGTCGAGCTTTACCGCCAGCCTTTCCTTTTCCTGACTGTGGAGCCGAAGAGAGCCCTTCACTGTCGTCCACTCTTCCCGAACCGCCGAAGACGTCTTCTGTCTGATACCCCATTCCTTTTCGGCTTCGGATTGCTCTGTTTCCGCCTCGGCCTCCTCCGACGCTGCCTCGGCTTCGGCTCTCTTTGCTTCCTCGACCGAAGCGGGAGCGATGGTGAGATCGGATGTACAGGCGGCCAGGTCCTCACGCCGGCCGGCGACGGCGTTCCGTAACTCCTCCAACCCGGCAGGGGCGATTCCAGTCAAAAGGGCCTCGGCCGTCTCTATTTCCTTGAGTTTCTGGCTCTTTTGGCGGAAGGCGGTTTCGGCTTCACCAACCGAACAGTACTGCCGCTGCGCCAGATCGGCATTCAGGCTGTTTTGCAGTTCTTCAACCTTGGCCCGACGGGTTCGGACGTCTTCGCCGCCCGGGGTCACGTCCAGTCGTCCGAAGCCTACGAGTTCGAGCGACGTCCTTTCGGTCACCCGGTACGGTCTGTCGACGGCAAGCTCTCTTCCATCGACACGAACGGATTGGTTCGCGTCGGGTGAAAACTCCAGTGTGGTGGCGACGGCTTCGAGCGCCGCTTCCTGCCGGTCCAGCTCGCTTTCGTTCTTCTTGAGCGCTTTCAGCTCCTTTTCGTCGATCCGGATGCGCGCGGCGGCCTCCCTGTCCCGGGCAATCCCGGCGTCGATCTTCTGCGCTTGTTCGAGTTTGCGCGTGAGTTCATTCAGGGCAACCGCGATCTCGGCTCTTTTCAGTTCTCGTTGGGCGGCCAGACGTTTCGACCTTGCGCTTGCAAAGGCGCTCCGTGCCGTTTTCAGGTTCCCGTCGGCCTGCTCGTGCGCCGTGTCAGCGGCGCGTAGCGCCTCATCCAGATCCGCAAATTCACGCTCCGCATTCCTGGCATCCGCCTCGACAGCTTCCAATCTTTTGGCGTCGTCCCGGCGGTGCTTCCACTTGGAGCGAACAAGTTCGAGGCTGCTCTCCGCCGTCCTCATCTCCGCCGCCGCCGTGGCGATCCCGCCCTCCAGATCTTCGAGTTCTTTCGCCGCCTTCTGCGCTTTTTCCAAATCGCCCTGCGCGTTCGCGAGCTGTCCCGTGCTTTCGTAGCGCGCGAGCGTCCTTTTGAGCTTTTCGAGCCGATCCACCTGCGCGTCGTAATGCGAAAGCTCCCCCTCGAGGCGCTCACATTCGTCATTCGCTTCTTCAGCCGCGGCCCGGGCCTCTTTCAACGCTCTCTTCTCAAGTCCGGTCAGCGTGTAATACCTGTCATGATGTTTCTGCACGGCGGCCAGGAGATTGCGCCCCCGCTCACCGCCGGTGACCTGCCCGACCTCCCCCGCTATCGCTTCGCGGAGGGCGTCACGGGTATCCCGGTTGAGCTCGAGCGGAGCGAACGCCCGGCCCTGTTCCACCCACAGCAGGCCCGACAGGCCACGGTGCTCCTCCTTCGCGGGGCCCTTGCCGGGAGGGCTGAACCCCAACAGCTCGCGGAGCCGTTCTTCGGCACTGTCGTTTTGCCAATGCCTGTCGTCGCTTTCCAGCCGTGCGGACGGGGACTGATGGAAGCCCTTCTTCAGGCGATAGCGCGTCTGGCCGATCTCGAAGTCGACGTCTATCTCCGGCCGCACCTTCGAGCCGAAGGGCAGCATGTCGCCCATGGCTTTGCCGGAGAGGTTGTAGCGATCGAACAGCGCGGCTTGCAGCGCCTTCAGGAGCGTCGATTTGCCTTCTTCGTTGTCGCCGGCGATGACGGTCAGCCCCGGTTCCAGACCGTCGATCACCACCCCGGCGAGGTGTTTGCGGAAATTCCGCACGGCGATGCGCCGGATCAGCATGACGCGCTCTCCATGCGGACATGCTCGTGATAGAGCCGCAGCAGCGCCGCCCTGGCAATCTCACGCTCAGCGTCGTGTGGATCCTCTGCCCGCGCGCGCAACGCCTCGACGGCGGCCCGCACGAATCCTCCCCGATCGATCCCGTCGAGATCGTCATCGCTCGGCTGGGCCACGAGCGCTTCGTCCTCGCGCCGCAGATAGCGTAAACGGGCGTCCCACGCCGCAAGCCGATCGCGCAGCTTCTCGTGAAGCGCGAAGTCGACGACACCGGTCAGCTTCAGCCGCACCAGGAGTCGCGCGGGGTCCGGGCAGAGCGATTCCAGATGCCGTTCCAGAGCGTCGATGTCCGGGGCGCCGTGGATGGCCCACTCGAATTCCCGCCAGACGTAGCGGCCGACGGGAATGAGTTCGACCGACGGAGGCGCACCGGGCCGGTCGATGCCGACGGCCAGGACGTTGCCCGGATCGCTCGATCCGAAGCGGTCCGTCTCCGGCGTGCCGGCATACCACGTGCGATCGTCGATCCTGAGCGTCCCGTGCCAGTCGCCGAGCGCCAGGTAATCGAGCCCCGCCGTCCCGGCGCGGCCGGCGGCGATCGGGTTGGGCGCCTCCGAAGCGGCGGGCAGAAATTCTCTTACCGAACCGTGCGCCAAGCCGACGCGCACCGCCCCCGCGGGGATCTGCGCCCGGTCGAACCACGCGGTCAGATCGTCGACCTCGTGCCGTCGCTCCAGCACCGCCGGCAGGATGGCGAGCGCGCCGTCCTTCAGCAGCAGCGGCTGTTCGGGTTTCAGCAGAAAATGGACGTTGCCGGGCTTTCCGTCTTGACCGGCGTAGACGTGGCCGGCGCGGCTCCAGACCGAATCCGCCAGCGCCGGATCGTGGTTGCCCGGAATGAACACCCAGTCCCCTTCGAACGATTCCAGCGCATCGAGCGTCTGGCGAAGCGTCCGGTCGGCGACGGCGTTGGTTTCGAAGACGTCCCCGGAAACGACCACTGCATCGGCGCGGCGCTCACGTGCCACCTTCGCAACGTCCTTGACCGTTTCAATGCGTTGATCGCGCAACGCGGCGCCGGCATCGCCGGGAACGTTGGCGAACTGTTTCCCAAGCTGCCAGTCGGACGTGTGGATCAGGGTGACGCTCAAGGGCCTTCCTCCGTCAAGCTCTCTTCCAAACCGGCGCGACGATGTCGCCGTGGATGCGGATGACGTCGCGGTCGGCTCCGAAGATCTCCTCGGGCTGCTCGCGGCAGGGCACGAGGCGCGACACGGGGCGTCCGCGCTTGGTGATCACGATCTCCTCGCCGGTCTCCGCAACCCCGTCCATGAGTTGGAGGCAGCGCGCCTTGAACTCGGACGCCTTGATCGTGCGGCTGCCCGCCGCCGCGCCGTGCCGGCTCGCCATGGCCTTCGCTCCTTCGCCAAGCCGTCTCGTCGGCGATGGTATCAAGTGGTCACGGCACAT
The DNA here is from genome assembly GCA_958295465.1 of uncultured Gammaproteobacteria bacterium. Taxonomy (GTDB): domain Bacteria; phylum Pseudomonadota; class Gammaproteobacteria; order HK1; family HK1; genus HK1. Next base: position 1,271,799 of record OY282353.1, on the reverse strand, counting down.
GGTCACTTGCGATCTTCGTGCTCACCCGCCCGCCGCGAGGCGGCACAGCAGCTCGGCGAGGAGGCGGGGGGTTGGCGGCGACAAGGGGGCCGCACCGCGGGAGGCAAGGCCGCCGGGGCGATGGCGCGCACCGCCTCCGGGCAGTAGCATCCGGGGCCATGCATCGGACGCCGCGCGAGGTCCTCGATCGCGTCTTCGGATACGGCGCGTTTCGAGGCGAGCAGGAAGCGATCATCGGGCACGTCGCGGGCGGCGGCGACTGCCTGGTGGTCATGCCCACCGGCGGCGGCAAGTCGCTGTGCTACCAGATCCCCGCCCTGCTCCGCGCCGGCGTCGCGGTCGTCGTCTCCCCCCTCATCGCGCTGATGCAGGACCAGGTCGACGCCCTGCGCCAAGCGGGGGTGCGCGCCGGGTATCTCAACTCCACGCTCACCTTCGGCGAAGTCCGGGCGATCGAGGACGACGCCCGCGCGGGCCGGCTCGACCTGCTCTACGTCGCGCCGGAGCGGTTGATGGGCGAGCGCACCCTCGCGCTGCTCGACGGCCTGCGCATCGCGCTCTTCGCCATCGACGAGGCGCACTGCGTCTCCCAATGGGGCCACGACTTCCGGCCCGAATACCTCCAGCTCTCGGTGCTGCACGAACGCTACCCCGGCGTGCCGCGCATCGCGCTCACCGCCACCGCGGATGCGCCGACCCGGCGCGAGATCGCCGAGCGTCTCGGGCTCGGTGGCGCGCGGGTCTTCGTCAGCGGCTTCGACCGCCCGAACATCCGCTACGCCATCGTGCCCAAGCGCAACGCGCGCGAGCAGCTCCTGCGCTTCCTCGACGCCGAGCACCGCGGCCACGCGGGCATCGTCTACTGCCTGTCGCGCCGCAAGGTGGAGGAGACGGCGCAATGGCTCCGGGACCGGGGGTACGGCGCCCTCCCCTACCACGCGGGCATGAACGCGGAGGAGCGCAAGCGCCACCAGGATGCGTTCGTGCGCGAGGACGCGGTGATCATCGTCGCCACCATCGCGTTCGGGATGGGGATCGACAAGCCCGACGTGCGCTTCGTCGCGCATCTGGACCTCCCGAAGAGCATCGAGTCGTACTACCAGGAGACGGGCCGGGGCGGGCGCGACGGGCTGCCGGCCGATGCCTGGATGGCCTACGGGCTCGCCGACGTGATCACGCTGCGCCAGATGGTGGAGGGTTCCGAGGCGGGCGAGCAGCGCAAGCGACTCGAAGTGCGCAAGCTCGATGCGATGCTCGGTCTGTGCGAGCTGACCACCTGCCGGCGCCGGACCCTGCTCGCGTACTTCGGCGAGACGCGCGCGGAGCCCTGCGGCAACTGCGACAACTGCATCGCGCCGCCGGAGGCGTGGGACGCGACCGAGGCCGCGCGCAAGGCCCTCTCCTGCGTGTACCGCACCGGGCAGTGTTTCGGCGCGGGCTACGTCATCGACGTGCTGCTCGGCAAGGACAACGAGCGCATCCGCGGCTTCGGGCACCAGCGGCTCTCGACCTTCGGCATCGGCGCGGACCTCGACGTATCGACGTGGCGCTCGGTGTTCCGCCAACTCGTCGCGCGCGGGCTGATGAGCGTAGACGTGGAGGGCTTCGGCTCGCTGAAGCTCACCGGGGAGAGCCGCGCGGTGCTGCGCGGCACGTGCGAGGTGCGGTTGCGACGCGACGCGGCGGCCCCGAGGAAGCAGAAGCGGCGCCGTGAGCCCGCGGCGCGGGCCGCGGCCGCACGAGCCACGCTCGCGCCCGAGCGCCAGAGACTGTTCGACGCGCTACGCGCCCACCGCCGGGAGCTCGCCAAGGCGCAGGGCGTGCCGCCCTACGTCATCTTCCACGACGTGACACTCGAAGCGATGGCCGAGCAGCAGCCATGCACCCTCGACGAGTTCGCCGCGCTTCCCGGCGTCGGGGAGAAGAAGCTCGAACGCTATGCGGCGGCGTTCATCGAGGTGATCGCCGGCCACGGCTGAGCACGGCATGGCCGGCGGGTAGCGGACTGAACCGGCTCCGCGCGATACCGAGGAGAAACCCATGCGAGGGCATATGGAGTGGCAGCCGACACCCAACGCCGTGAGCCTGTTCGAAGCGGGTATCGAGCTGCCGGCGCCCGACAACACCCCCGAGGAGCTGAAGATACTGAGCGCGGCGAATGAACGATTCCGCCAGATACCGTGGCCCTCCCCGTTCGACAGAACCACTCACGCGCTCCGGCCGGTGGATGCACACGATCTGTCCCACGTCGCGGACGAGTCGGTTCATCCGATCATCACTTCTCCGCACTACCGGACCCTCGAGGACTACAAGCTTGCGGAGGTCGAGCGACCCGAGTCCGTGCGTATCGTGCTTGCAGTCGAGTCGGACAGCCGCGCGTGTGAGGGATCCCGTCGCCCGACAGTGATTACGACGTGCGCTTCCTCCGTATGCGACTTCGCAACTGGTATCTCGCCATCGATGCGCGGCGCGATGTGATTGGCTGCGGCGCCCGCTATCGAGCACTGGCCTCCCGGTTCGCCTTCAACTCGGTCTCGACCGCGCCGTCGAGCCGGTAGACGACCTCCTGATCTTCACCGAGCGCGATGATATCCCCTCCGGTGATACCCCGCGCAGCCGCGCGGATGAACTTGTTGATCACACCGTGGCAGACGACCAGGGCGTCGCGGCCGGCGGCCTTCCGTTCGTCGAGAAAGTCCCGTGCGCGGGCGAGGACGTCGGCGCCGCTCTCGCCGCCGGGCGGCCGGAAGCGGATCGGATCCTCCAGGCGCAGGCGGGCAAGCTCCGGGTGGTCGGCTGCGACCGCATCCCAGCCCGGGTACCCGGCGAGGACGCCGACGTCGAAGTCGCTGATGCGCCCGTCGATCCGTACGTCACCCGCGTCGCGGCCCAACTCGCCCGCGATGATCGTCGCGGTCTCGAAGGCCCGTTCGAGCGGGCTCGCGACGATGTCGATCCCCGGGTCCGGCAGCACCTCCCGCAGCATGTGGCCGAGCGCGGCAGCCTGCGCCCGGCCGGTCCCGGTCAGCGGCGACTCCCGGCGACCCTGGATGCGCCCGATCCGGTTCCATTCGCTCTCCCCGTGGCGCACGAGGTACAGCACGCTCACGGGAACCCCCGGCATCGGCGCCTGGACAACGTGCTTCTCCGGCGAGTAATGCACTACGGTGTGAAGGAGCAGGCCGATTGTCGGCGCTCAATCGAAGTGCTTCTCCAGCCCCTTGACCACGCCGACGAGGGTGCGGTTGATCGGTGTCGCGATACCGTGCTTCTCCCCGAGGCGGACGATCGCCCCGTTGATCCAGTCGACCTCGGTGCGGCGGCGGTTGAGGACGTCGGTGCACGCACTCGACAGGGATGTCGCATGACGTATCGGGCAGTGCGCGGCGTGACGTGCATATCAGCCTTCGACCGCACGTCCGGAGAAAGGATGTTGCATGGGACTTCGCCGGCAGGGGGATGCCGCAATCCGGATCAGCCCTGGAGCACCCGGCGGACCTCGTCGTCCTCCATCTCCCGGCCGAGGTACGCCTCGATCACCGCGTGATCGGTCTTGACCTCGTCCGGGGTCCCCTCGGCGATCTTCTGGCCGTGGTCGAGCACCGTGACCTTCTCGCACGTGTCCATCACCACCCTGAGGATGTGCTCGACGATGATCACGGTGAGGCCGTAGCGCTCCTTCAGCCCGACGATGATCCGCAGCAGGTTGTCCACGTTGACCGGGGAGAGCCCCGCGGCCGGCTCGTCAAGCATCAGCAGGCGCGGGCGCATGGCCATCGCCCGGCCGAGCGCGAGCAGCCGGCGCTGCCCGACGGAGAGCTCCGAGGCCAGCATCGCGGCGAAGTCCGCGAGCCCGATGAACGCGAGCAGCTCCATCATCTCCTCGCGTACGCGCCTCTCTTCGTTCCGCATCCGGCGGGTGCCGAGCACCGCCGCCACCGGGCCGTAGGCCACGTGGAGATGGTGTCCCACCAGCAGGTTCTCGAGCACCGTCATCTCGGAGAAGACCCGCAGCAACTGGAACGTCCGGGCCACGCCCAGGGCCGCGATCCGGTGCGGCTCGAAGTGGGTGGTGTCCTGCCCGCCGATCCGGATCCGGCTGCCCTCGTCGGGCCGGTAGATGCCGGAGACCAGGTTGAAGAACGTGCTCTTGCCGGAGCCGTTGGGACCGATGAGCCCGCGCACCTCGCCTTCTTCGAGCTCGAAGTCGATCCCGTCGACGGCCCGGAGGCCGCCGAAGTGTTTCGACAGGTTCTCCGTCCTAAGCAGCATCGTCCGAACCCGGTCGCGTCGCCCGGCCTTCGCGGATCGCGATGAACCGCCGGGTCGCGATGAACCGATCGATGATCCCGCCGATGCCTTTCGGCATGAACAGGACGGTGAGGACGATCACGGAGCCGAACAGCAGCAGCGAGTAGTGGTAGTAGTCCTTGGTGATGTCGTAGACGATGGTGACGATGATGGCGCCGATGACCCCGCCCCAGATATGCCCGAGCCCGCCGAGCACCACCATGAGCAGCAGGGTCACCATTTCGATGACGGTGAAGTTCCGGGGGTTGAGGTAGCCCGGGATCATGTGGGCGTAGAGCGCCCCGGCGAAGCCCGCGTACCCCGCGCTGATCAGGAACGCGATCATCTTGTGGCCGCGAACGTTGACCCCGGCCGCGGCCGCCGCCACCGGATCCTCGCGCACCGCCATGAATCCGCGCCCGAGCCGCGAGCGCAGGATCCGGAACGAGAAGAACACCCCGAGCAGCATGACCGGCATCACGAGGTAGTAGTACTTCTGGTAGGTGTCGAACCGGAAGTCGCCGATGCGCGGGGCGGGGATCCCGCTGAACCCGTTGGTGGCGCCGAGGTACTCGGTGGCGCTGATGAAGATGCGGACCGACTCGCCGAGCCCGAGGGTCACCAGCGCCAGATAGGCGCCTTCGAGCCGGAACGAAGGGATTCCCACCACCGCACCCGCGAGCAGCGTGACCATCACCGCGATGGGCAGGGACATCCAGAAGGTCATCCCGAAGTTCACCGACATGACCGCCGCGGTATAGGCGCCGATCGCGTAGAGCCCCACGTGCCCGACCGTCACCTGCCCGCAGAACCCCTTGACGATGTTGAGGCCCACCGACAGCAGGATCATCACGCAGATGAAGTTCGCGAGGAAGACGTGGTAGGTGTTGAGGAGCACCCACGGCAGCGGCGCGAGCAACAGGAACGCGACGAGCCACGGCGCGAGCGGGTGGACGGCGCGCAATCGCGTGAGCCCGCGCTCCGTCGCGTCGATGAATCGAAGGCTTGCCGCCTGCTCCGCCATGTCGCCTGCCTGATCGTGCCGCCGCGTGCGGCATGGGTCGTTCAACCCCGGGTACCGGGAGTCGAGATGCGCGTCAATCAACCTGGGGCCGGACGCTGCCCGTCATGCCCGACGTCCATGAATGAGACGATGTTCCGGACCGGATACGTATCCCGAAGCTCGACTTCCAAGGGTTGTGGAAACGACCGCGGGCGGACGCGATGCCGTCCGCCCGCGGTCTGCCGACGTCGAGCGTTTCGCCGCTCTCGCCGGCGTCAGTTGTCGAGGGACTTCCTGAGCGCCGCGGCCTCTTCCTGCATTCCGTCGAGACCGAAATCCGCGCCGAACGTGGTCTTGCCGATCACGCGAAGCTCGTAGTCCTCGCCGCCCTTCGTGTACTCGATGAGCACCGGGGTCTTGTTGCCGTCACGGCATTCCGGCGTCGCATCGGCACAGAAGTCGACCACGCCGCCTCCGAGGGTCTTGTAGCCCTGAATGGTCGCGAGCGCGTCCCGGATCGCGGCCCGGTCGGCGGCGAGCGAATCGTCGCTGAGGGTCAGATTCGCCCGCTCCAGCGCCCTCTTCGCGATCTGCACGAGATCCCAGGCTTGCGAGAAGTCGTGATCGGGTGTCGGGACGCCGTAGCGCTCGGTGGTCATCTTCACGAACGCCTGGGCGTTCGGGTCCGGATCGACGTAGGAGAACGCGGCGTGGAAGAACACCCCCTTGATCGCATCGCCCGCGAGGATGGGGGCAGGCCGGTTGGACGCGGCCGAGCCACCGATGCGCTTCACCGACGGCGGGATCCCCACCTCGTAGGACTGCACCAGCCCGCGCGCGAAGTCCTGGGACTGGGCGGAGATCATCAGCGCCTCGGGTTGGAGCGCCTTGATCTTGAGGAGGTGGGGTCGAAGGTCGAGCTCACCCTCCTGGAACTGCTCCGCGTAGAGCGGCCCCTCGCCGTGGAAATTCCGGATGTACTCGTAGAACTTCTGCGCATCGGCCTGCGAGGCGGCGTCGGAGGCCCAGATGTAGGCGATCTTCGTGCCGATGTTCTCGGCCGTGTACTTCGCGGCCGCGGCGGCCGAGAAACGCGACGAGATCGGCACCCGGAACACCCAGGGGCTGCCCTTCAGGGTGATCTTGTAGTTGGTGGAATGGGGGATCAGCATCGGCACCCCGGCCTTGTGGATGACGTCCACGATCGGCAGCGACACCGAGCTGCACGTCGAGCCGACGAAGAGATGCACGTTGTCCTGGTAGGCGTACTTGGTGGCGTTCGCCACGCCGATGTCGGACTTGCACTCGTCGTTGAGCAGCTTGATCTCGATGGTGTGGCCGTTGACCCCGCCGGCCGCGTTGATCGCGCTGAGCTCGTCGACCACCATCTGCCCGTACTTCTCGCCGGTCTCGGTCTTCATGCGCAGGCTCGCCCCGATCTTGATGACGCCGGCGGACGCCGCGCCCGCCACCGCCAACATGGCGCCGGCCGCGAGACCGGCCACCACGTTCCTCGGGCAGAGCCATTCCTTCTTCCGGACTGCATTCATGTCGTTCTCCTCTCGTTCGGGTAATGGCGCCGCCGTAGCGTCCCGGCGCCGCCGGTGATGCGGAGCCCCGGCCACGCGGCAGGGGTTCCCCTTCTCCTCCACCATCGGCCTGATGCCTACGCCTTCACCTTCACGATGATACCGAGCAGGCCGGTCGGTCTCACCATCAATACCGTAATCAGCAGCAGGAAGGCATAGATGTCCTTGTAGCTGGCGATCAGGTAACCCGCGCACAGGGTCTCGAAAAGTCCCACGACCACGCCGCCGAGCAGCGCTCCCGGAAGGCTCCCGAATCCGCCGACCACGGCGGCGGCGAACGCCTTGAGCAGCATCAGGTAGCCCATCTCGATCTGCACGTAGTTGATGGGGCCGATCAGCACCCCGGCCACCGCGGCCATCGCGCACGCCACGCCGAAGATGAGCGAGATCATCGCCGGCACGTTCACCCCCATGAGGTACGACGTGTCCTTGTTGTACGCGACGGCACGCACCGCGAGACCCAGCTTGGTGCGGGTGAGGAAGGTATGGAGCACGGCCATCAGCACCAGCGCGCTGACGAGGATGTAGAGGTAGGACTTCGGCAGCGCGATGTTGCCGAGGAAGATCGGCATCCCGAAGCTCACCGGATAGGGATGGGGCGCGGCGCCCCAGATCAGGTAGGCGACGTTCTGCAGCGCCACCGACATTCCGAACCCGCAGATGATCATGCCCATGCCGGCGACCGTGTAGCCGCCGCCGCCGCGGGTGAGGCGGCGATAGAACACCCTCTCGATGACGACGCCGACGGCGCCGGTGACGATCATCGCCCCCACCAGCGCCCCGAAGTACGGAACCCCGCTGATGCTGACGATCGCGATGCCGAGGAAGGCGCCGATCATGTACACCTCGCCGTGCGCGAAGTGGACGATGTCGAGCCCCGAGAAGATGAGCGAGATGCCGAGCGCGACCAGCCCGTACACGATGCCGATGGACAGTCCGACGATGATGAAGTCGAGCAGCAGGTCCATGCGTTTTCGCTCTTGGTGCGGCGGCCGGCCTCAGTGGGCCAGCTCCGCCCCGGCGTCCGCGACCGTGCCCCCGAGGTAGGCCAGCCGCACGTTGTCGTCGTTGATGAGGTCGCGCGCATCCCCCTCGATGTGGATCACGCCGTCGCGGATCACGTAGCCGTACTCGGCGAGGAGGAGGGCCATGCGCACGTTCTGCTCCACCAGCAGGATCGTGATGCCCTCGTTGCGGTTGATGCGGTTGACGATGCTGAAGATGTCGAGCAGGACCCGCGGAGCGAGGGCCGAACTCGGCTCGTCGAGCATGATGAGCTTGGGATTGGCCATCAGGCCGCGTCCGATGACCAGCATCTGCACCTCGCCCCCGCTCAGGGTCGCGGCGAGCTGGCGGCGGCGCTCGCCGAGCACCGGGAAGTAGTCGAACACCTTGTTCATGTCGGCCACGACCCCGGCCTTGTCGCTGCGCGTATAGGCGCCGATCCGGAGGTTCTCCTCCACCGTCATGGCCGGGTACATGTCCTTGCCCTGGGTGACCTGGGTCAGCCCGCGCCGGACGATGACGTTGGGCTTGCGGTTCCGGATCTCCTCGCCGTTGAACTCGATGCTTCCGGACCACACCGGCAGGAGGCCGGACACCGCCTTCAGCAGGGTGGACTTGCCGGTCCCGTTGCCGCCGAGCAGGGCGACGATACGGCCTTCGGCCACGGACATGTCGATCCCGCGCAGGATCTGCACCTTGCCGTATCCGGTCCGGAGGTTGCGAATGGTGAGCACGGAGGATCCTTCTCCGGGGCGGCTTCCCGTGCCCGCCGCATTCCGCGCACCGGGTCCGGGCGGCAGCGGGCGGGCAGGGCGGAAGATACTATCATCGCAAGCTGCCGAACAACGGGAGGGTACGAGGCCCAGCGATTCCCGCCAACGTCCCGAACACCGTCGTGTCATCGGGATTTCGCGGTTTTCTCTGCCCCGTCGCGGTCTCGGTCGGCTACGATGAACACCGCCGCCCAAGTGGGCATGCCGACGGCCTTGCACGACGGCAACAGGGACAATGACAGGAACGAACCGGCAACTGACGGCGGCGGTCGAGAAATACTTCGCCGATCTGCGGCAGGTGCGCGCCTCGGGCGGCGCCACCGGCGAGCGGTCCAGTTACACCCCGCTCACGAACCTGCTCAACGCCGTCGGCGCGACCCTCAAGCCCAAGGTGTTCTGTGTCGGGGAACTGGCCGATCAGGGCGCGGGCCATCCCGACTTCGGTCTCTACGGGGCGAAGCAGGTCCAGCGGGGCCGGCCCCGCGAGGGGCAGACGCCGGAGCACGGCGTGGTGGAAGTGAAGGCCGCCGGAGTCGGCGCCTCCTCTGGAGGCGATGTGTGGCTCACTGCGGCGGGCGATCAGATCAGCCGCTACTGGAACCGCTACCGACTGGTTCTGGTGACCAATGCGCGCGACTTCGTGCTGGTGGGTGAAGACGCGGCGGGCCGCCCGGCGAAGCTGGAGACCTTCCGCCTGGCGGACAGCGCGGACGACTTCCACCGCAGGTTGGAGGAGCCGCGCGCCTTCGCCCGCAAGATCGGCGCGGGTCTTGGCGAATATCTGTGCCGGGCGCTGTCGCACCGGGCCGCACTCGCCGAGCCGAAGGATCTGGCGTGGCTGCTTGCGTCCTATGCCCGGGACGGTCTCGCGCGGGTGGAGGCAGCGGGCGATGCGTCGGCGCTGGCGGTGGTGCGGCAGGCGCTCGAAGATGCGCTCGGGGTGCGCTTCGAAGGCGAGAAGGGCGCGCGCTTCTTCCGCTCGACCCTGGTGCAGACCTTGTTCTACGGCGTCTTCTCCGCCTGGGTGCTGTGGGCGCGTGCAGGCGCCGGGTCTGACGACGGGGCATCGTTCTCCAGCGGCGACGGCGCCGGAAGGTTCAGTTGGCGCGAGGCGGTCTGGCACCTTCGCGCGCCGGTGCTGCGGGCGTTGTTCCAGCAACTCTCCGACCCCGGTCGCCTGCAACCGCTCGGCCTCGTGGAAGTGCTGGACTGGACCGCCGCCGCGCTCGACCGGGTAGACCAGCCCGCCTTCTTCGCCCGCTTCCACACGGGCGAGGGCGCCGGGCAGGACCCGGCGGTGCCCTACTTCTACGAGCCCTTCCTCGAAGCCTTCGACCCGGCACTCCGCAAGCAACTCGGGGTCTGGTACACGCCGGCGGAAGTGGTGCGCTACATGGTCGCCCGCGTGGACCGGGCGCTGAAGGACGACCTCGACATCCCGGACGGGCTCGCGGCGGAGAACGTCTACGTGCTCGACCCGTGCTGCGGCACCGGGGCCTATCTCGCCGAAGTGCTGCGCCGCATCGCCGCCAACCTGGAAGGGCGCGGCCTGGGCGCGCTGGCCGGTGCGCGGGTGAAGCAGGCGGCGACCGAGCGGGTGTTCGGCTTCGAGATCATGCCCGCGCCTTTCGTGGTCGCCCATCTGCAAGTCGGGCTGACCATGCAGGACCTCGATGCGCCGCTCGCGGATGATGGAACCGAGCGTGCTGGCGTCTTCCTCACCAACGCGCTCACCGGCTGGGAGCCGAGAGCGACGAAGCCGCTGCCTTTCCCGGAATTGGAGGAAGAGCGTGACCGGGCGGAACGGGTGAAACAGGAAACGCCTATCCTCGTGATCCTCGGCAACCCGCCCTACAACGGCTTCGCGGGCATGGCGGTGGACGAGGAGCAGGAATTCCTGGACGCATACCGGATGACGAAGCGCGTGCATATGCCCGACAGCAGGGCGTTGCATGATCTCTATGTACGCTTCTTCCGCATGGCGGAGCGGCGCATCGCGGAGAAGACCGGCCAAGGCGTGGTCTGCTTCATCTCCAACTATTCCTGGCTCGATGGTCGATCATTTGCAGGTATGCGGGAGCGTTATCTCGAAGCGTTCGACGTGGTACGGATCGACTGCCTGAACGGTGACAAGTACAAGACCGGCAAGGTCGCGCCGGACGGCTCGCCGGACCCAAGCATCTTCTCGACACCAGGCGACCCGGTTGGTATCCAGGTCGGAACCGCCATCGCGACACTGGTGCGCAAGGCCGATCATGCGCCCGCCGAAGCGGTCGGTTTCCGCCATCTCTGGGGTCAGACGAAGCGGGAGGAGCTGCTGGAAACGGCGGAAGCAGAGCCGGGCACACTCTACGACGACGTGTCGCCGCTCCTGCCGCTCGGCCTGCCCTTCGTGCAAACGGCGGTGAGCGAGGACTGGTTTGAATGGCCGGCGTTGCCTGATCTGTTCCCTGTCAACTTTTCCGGTGTCAACACCAATCGCGATGCATTCGTGATCGATGTTGATCTCCATCGGCTCGAATCGCGGATCGGTGATTACTTCAACGCGGAATTGGACGACGACACGATCCGGAAGCGTTACCCGACAGCCATGGGGACCAGGGCGCGATATGACCCTCGCGCGGTACGCAAGGCCCTGCTCGCGCGGGGCGGCCCGAATGGCACTGGCTTCATTCGCCACACCTACCGGCCGTTCGATAATCGCTGGCTCTATTGGGAAGCAGACACGAAACTGCTCAACGAAAAGCGGCCCGAGTACAGGCCGCATGTATTTGAAGGCAACATCTGGCTATCTGCTGCTCCGCATCTGAGAAAAGGCGAGGCAGAACCCCAAGCGTGCGTAACGCAACATATGGCCTCGCTGCACTTGATCGAGCGCGGTGCCAACATGTTCCCTGCATGGCTTCGCGACGACCATGTTGGAAATCCTGACAGTCTCTCCCGTCGCCCCAACCTCTCGGGCACAGCGCAACATTATCTCGACCGTCTCGGCGCAACGGCCAATGATCTGTTCCACCATGTTCTTGCCGTGCTCCACGATCCCATCTATCGCGAAGCCAACGCCGGGGCGCTCCGCATGGGATGGCCGCGCATCCCGCTTCCGGGATGGCCGGACGGGACAGCACGAGGGGCGGCGGAGGCACTCGCCCAATCGGCTGCGCGAGGGCGTGAGCTCGCGGCCTTGCTCGACCCCGACACCCCCGTTCCGGGCGTAACCACCGGCGCACTACACTCGGAGACCGCGGCCATCGCCGTGCCCGCGACCACGGACGGGCGCAACATGACCGGCAACGACTTCGCGCTGAGCGCCGGATGGGGCCATTACGGAACGGGCGGCGCAGTCATGCCCGGCCAGGGCCGCATCGTCGAACGCGCCTTTACACCGGAGGAACGCGCCGCCATGGGCGACGCTCTCCCCGCCCTCGGCCAGACCACGTTCGACGTGTACCTGAACGCCCGCGCCTGTTGGCGCAACGTCCCCGCCGCGGTCTGGAGTTACAAGCTCGGCGGCTACCAAGTTCTCAAGAAGTGGCTTTCCTATCGCGAACGCGGCATCCTCGGTCGCCCGCTCACCCCCGAGGAAGTCCAGCACTTCACAGACACAGCACGGCGCATCACGATGATCCATAGAATTTGAACACCCTATCCTTCCCGGATGCCGGGAGGACGTGACCACCTCACATCACGGTGACTTGGCAGTGTTGATGGGATGCAACTACCTCTGATGGAACAGCAATTTCCTGTAAGGAGGGGGCATGGTGAGGTGGACCCCATCGGTTGCCCGCCGAACCGCCACAGGTTTTTCAGACATTGTTCCGGAGACCATCCCAGGCCCTCGCCCGGCCGGCAGACTCCATAGCACAGGACCGTCACGTTCCAGTCCGTCTCCATCTCGTCGTTTCCTTGCAGCACCGCCTGCCATGCCTCGTCGGGCGTGACCACGAACGGTGTCGGCGCGTCGGCGTAGCCCGTATGGTTTTCTGCCTTGCGCCGTACAATCCATGCGTTCAGCTTCCCTTTGTCCACGGTTGCCATGTTCCCGGTGGCCACCACCCGACTTCCATTCAGCAGCGCCTGCGAGACGACCGGCGGATCTCCCCTTGGCGTGCCGGTATCGTCTTCATCGAAGGCCCCGGACAGGATGAGATCGAGTGACAGGTGTCGTGCCGCATCGCCCTCCGGCTCCAGACGCCAGGGGCTGTCGTTCCGCGTCGCTTCCGACCGTGCCCACCGTTCGAATGCAGCCCATGTTCCTTTGGTGAGGTCCCTTGTTTCCGCTTCGCCTTGCGCCTTGATCTGCGCCGTTGGTGTCGGACCGAACCGCTGGGCGATTTCCCGCTCCACGAGTCGTTTCGCGAACCGCCCGGCTTGTACGTGGTATCGCCGGCAGGTCTCGCGCATGGCTTCTGCGGCACGACGACCCAGCTTCCTGCCGATTCCTGCGTGGCGCACAGGAATCGTCTTACGCCGTGCTGCATGAACAAGTTCGTATCGAGCGCGATGGGCCTTGTCCGTGCCTCTTCCGACATCGCCTTGCCGCCTTCTGGTTCCGGGACGCTTCTCCTGCCCCGGCTACCCACTCGTATCTGGATCCGCGTACCCGCTTGCGATGATTTCGCGCAGCTCGTCCGCGCGTCCGTCTTCCCCTTCCACCAGCAGGTCCTCGTATTCGACCTCGAGCTCGACGGGCGCCCACCACAGCGGAGGCGTCTTTGATCGTGCGCTTTTCGCCTGTCCTTCCATCGTCATTCCTCGAACGGAACCCGCCCGATCCTTCTTGCGGGCCGGACAAGCATTACTTCAAATTGAGCAGCGGATAGTCCGGCGACTCGGGACGCGGGGTCAGCGTGCGTTTCGTGCAGTCCGCGATCAAATCCAGTGCTTCAAGGACGATCTGGCCAATCAGCGGTTCGCTGAGCGGAGGTCCGACGACGCAATCGGTGCTCATGAAGCGGTTGCAGAGATGTATGGTCAGGGGACCGGCCACCGGTCGTTCCTCCTTTCGCTCGTCCGCATACGTCACGATCGCGGTCCGCCGGGTACGTACCCCGAGACGCTCGACGACATTCTGGGGCAGAACCAGCATGACCGCTCCCGTATCGACGATCGCTTCGATGCTCGTACGGCGGATGTCGGATTCCCGACCGTGTCCTCGTTCGAAATGATCGCGGTCTCCCGGATTCTCCAACTCGATGTCGACGGCGATTTCGCCCATGTCCCCGTCCTCGGCCGCCCATGAAGCAACGCTTCCATGATAGCGCAGTACGTCTGCAGATCCGTCGGGCGACCGGCGATACGCGAACCGACGTCGTTCACTGTGCAGGTATGGCCGATGCCTGCCGCGCCGCCCGTGTCGCGCACCTGCACCACGACAAGACCGGAGAGGCTCATTTCACCGTGCGTGGAATCCGACAGGACCGGCAGCGTAAGCGCCCCGGGAACGGCGCTAATGACGCGGATTGATGAAGGGGCCTTGGAGCGAGTGTCGAGTCAGGGAGGCGGGGTCGAGCCGGGTCGGCAGCAGGGCTTCGACCTCGGCGAGAGACTGTGCCTTGGACAGTTCGGTGAACACGTGGCGCAGGTAGGCGTAGGGTTCGAGTGCGTTGGCAGAAGACACTTGCTGAATCGCGATCCCTGTCCAACCGATGGGGTCCACCTCAGACGCCTATACGGGTCCACGAAACCGGGTCAACTCCACCTTCGGTCTGCGGAGGGCTCAAGGCAGGATCTTCGCCGCCCGATACTCGCCGATCAGCGCGAGCAGCCGCTCCTCGCTGTCCGCCCAATCGTGAAAGCCGAAGCTCCGCGCCTTGGCGGTGCTCAGGATCTCGTCCCAGGTCCGTTCGAGGGTGGCGTCGAGGTAGCCCCAGTTCGCGACCTCCGCCAGGGATCGCGGCGCGAGACCGTACCGTTCGCGGACCCGCTCCCAGACCGCCTCCCGGCCCTGCATCGCTGCCGCGAGACGCAACGGCCGCACGCTCCCGCAGGCCATGCCGAACGCCTCGGCGATGCGCGGCCACAGGCGGCACCACCGGAAGACGTCGCCGTTGGTCACGTTGAACGCCTGGTTCGCGCACTCGGGCTCGGTCGCCATCCAGGCCGCCGCCCGCGCCAGCAGCTCGATCGAGGTCACCTGGGTCAGGCTGCGGTACGCGCCCTCCGGCCCCGGGAAGTCGAGCGCGCAGCCCAGCTCGCGGCAGATCGCCGCATAGGCCCCGAGCGACGAGACGAGGTTGCGGGCGATGGCCGGAGAGAAGTGCAGCAGGGTGTTCGGTCGCGACGCCGACCAGGTCCAGGGCCGACCCTCGGAGCGCCGCCGCAGCAAGTCCTCCTGGTCGTAGTTGAAGTTCTCGATCGGCGCGCGCGGGTCGTCCTCGCGGGCGGGCGTGGGGAACGGCCCGACGTGCACCCCGTAGACCTTGCCGCCCTGCACGAGGTGCACGTGCCGCAGCGGTCCGCGCTCCGCCGCGCTCAGCACGTTGTCGAGCAACGCGAGGTTCGTCGCCGCATCCTCCAGGGTCTGCTCCCGGTGGGTCGCACGGGCGCAGTAGAACAGGTGCGTGGCGTCCCCGTGCCCGTCGAGCGCTCGCCGGCACCGGTCCGTGTCCGCGAGGTCCGTCCGGACGTATTCGACGCCGGCGATCGGTCTCTTCGGTGGATTGCGGGACAGGCCGGCGACCGCCCAGCCCCCGGACGATGCGAGCGGCGGCCGCTGGCGCGGTCGCTTGGCGATTCCGTCAAGCGGAATCGCGGCCGCCTCCGGCTGGCCCGTGGGCGGGTGGGGAACGGTGTTGTCCCGTGCGAGCTCGCGCGCGATGGCGCTGCCCACCGCTCCGGTGACGCCGGCGATGACCGCCTTCATGCACAAGAATGCCGGTCGCCGCACGTGCAGCGACCGGCATCCGTTCCGGCGGGTGCTTTCAACGACTGCTCAGTTCATCCACGCCTTCCACTTGGCTTCGTTGTCCGCGAGCCACTTGTCGGCCGCGTCCTCCGGCTCCATGCCGTCGATGTCGGCGAGCTTGGCCATGACCGCGATGTCGAGGTTGGTGAAGTTCATCTTCCGCACGATCTCGTACGCGCCGGGATGCGACTCCGGGAAGCCCTTCCAGACGCCGATCTTGAGATAGCCGTCCTTCGGGTTGCCGCAGTCGTAGGCCAAGTCCGGGTTCATGCCCCAGCTCGGGTCCTCGCGGCACTCCTTGTGGTACTCGGGGAACTCGATGAACGCTCCCTCGTAGACGGCCTCGATGAAGTTCGGGGTCCAGTTGAAGAGCACGATCGGCGCATTGCGCCTGGACGCGGAATCGAGCTCCGCCCACAGCGCCGCGGCCGATCCGGCGTTGACCACCTCGAAGTCCATCTTCAGGCCGTCGACCCGCTCCTGGTCATTCTTCAACCAGTCCACGGGACCTGCGAGGAAGCGTCCCTTCGGCTTGCTCTCGGGGGTCGCGAACATTTCGGCACACTTGTTGAGGGCTTCCCAGTCCGGCAGCCCCGGGCACTGTTCCTCGACGTACTTCGGATACCACCACTCTTCGCGGGTCTTCGCGTCGTGGGTCGCCGCGTCGATGACGCATCCTTCGCTCACCACCTTCTCGAAGGCGACGCCGAACGCGCCCTGCCAGACCTCGTGCACGAGGTGGATGTCGCCTTCGCACATCGACGTGTACACGACCTGGCTGTCGGACGAGATGAATTCGGTCTCGAAGCCGGCCTGGTTGAGGATCTTGCCGACGATTTGGGCGCCGACGATCTGGCTCGACCAGTTGTGGATCGGAATCTTGACCGGGTCCGCGGCATGGACCGATCCCGCCACCGAGGCGGCGAGGACCGTGCCCAGGGATGCTCTCAGTAAACCATTCATGTGGAAACTTCTCCTCCCGTTGTATGTTTCGGCTGTCGTGTTCCCCGGCGGCCGGCTATGCGTTTCCCGGCCGGCCATCCGGGAACATCCTGAAGTCGGCTCCCGCCCTTGTGCCGGACCGGAGCCGCGCATAGACTAGACCAAAAATGGACAATGTCAACAGCCGAAGGGTGTTTTGGCTGCATAATTGGCTGGATTCTCGCGGTTACGGGATCTGGAACTGACCAATTTCGGACCATGAAGGAGGCCAGCGCCAAGCCTTGTCGGCTACCGCGGGGCGCACGATCGCCGGTACGACGTGATAGCTTCGCCCGCGGACCCTGTCCGAGGCAGGCACGCCGAGGCCCGGTCGCCCGCGGGGATGCGGCCGGTGGCCACGCCCGGCGCCCACACGAGGGAGGAAGGGATGGAGCCGAAAATTTCCTGTCGGGGGGTGTGGAAGATCTTCGGCCCGCACCCGGAGAGGTTCTTCCACACGCACGGCGGCGCCCCCGGCCCGGACGCATTCGCCGGAAGCGGCTACATCCCGGCGGTGAGGGACGCCACCATCGACGTGTTCCCCGGCGAGATCCTGGTCATCATGGGTCTGAGCGGCTCGGGAAAGTCCACGCTCGTGCGCTGCCTCTCCCGGCTGATCGAGCCCACCGGCGGCGAGATCCTGTTCGACGGCCGCGACCTCCTGAAGGCGACGCCGAAGGAGATGATCGAGCTGCGGCGCCACAAGATGGGCATGGTGTTCCAGCACTTCGCCCTGCTGCCGCACCGCACCGTGCTGCACAACGTCGCCTTCCCGCTCGAGGTGCAGGGCGTCGCCAGGGCGGACCGGCTGCGCCGGGCGATGGAAGTCGTCGAGCTCGTCGGATTGAAGGGCAGGGAGAGCTACTATCCGCGCGAGCTCTCGGGCGGGCAGCAGCAGCGGGTGGGGATCGCCCGCTCGCTCGCGGTCGAGCCCGACGTGTGGTTCCTCGACGAGCCCTTCTCCGCCCTCGACCCCCTGATCCGCCGCGAGATGCAGGACGAGTTCCTGCGCCTCCAGAACCTTCTCCACAAGACCATCGTGTTCATCACCCACGATTTCGACGAAGCGATCCGGCTCGCGGATCGGATCGCGATCATGAACGAGGGGGTGATCGTGCAGATCGGCGCCGCGGCCGAGCTCGTCACCCGTCCCGCGAACGACTACGTGGCCGAGTTCACCCGCGAGGTGCCGCGCGACCGGCTGCTGACGGTGGCGGACGTCATGGCCGCCGGCGCCGACCCGGACGCCGGCGCCGCGCCGGTGGAGGCGAACGCCCCGATCCACGACGTCGCCCGCCGGGTCCTGCGTGCCGAGGCGCCGTTGCGTGTCGTGGACGAGAACGGCGTGACGCAAGGCGCGATCTCGCGAGCCGACGTGGTCGATGCGCTGTTCGAGGACCGGAGCGGGCGGGAATGAGCGAGACCGCTCCTGTCGCGGCTCCAGCCGGCCCGGCTCACGCGGAGGGGACCTTGCGCCGCGCCTGGCCGATCGCCGCCCTGCTGCTTGGACCGTGCGCGCTGCTCATCGTGCTGCGCGACGCGCTTCCGGGCTGGGCGGTCACCCCGCCCGCGTCCTGGCGCGTGCCGTTCATCGAATGGATCAACGCGGTCGTCGAATTCCTGCGCAAGACCCCGCTCGTCGCCGACTTCACGTTCCGGGACGGCACGCGGGCCGTCGCGGGCTGGATCGAGTGGCCGCTCGACCTCCTGGAAGGAATCCTGATCTCCGGCTTCGCCGACGGGGCCGTGCCGTCGCTGCCGTGGACGATGATCGTGGGGCTCGCCGCGGTATGGGGCTGGTACCTGCGCGGATGGCGGCT
Source organism: uncultured Gammaproteobacteria bacterium (assembly GCA_958295465.1). Classification (GTDB taxonomy): domain Bacteria; phylum Pseudomonadota; class Gammaproteobacteria; order HK1; family HK1; genus HK1. The sequence continues at coordinate 1,253,434 of OY282353.1, read as the reverse complement.
GTCCCTGCTCGCCGGCGGATGCGTGCTCTACCTCGCGCTGTTCGGCAAGTGGAAGCTCTCGATGATCACCCTCTCGGCGGTGCTGGTGGCGGCGCCGGTGGCGGGCGCGATCGGGCTCGGGCTCGGGATCCTCGCGGTCAAGTGGCGCGGGTTCGAGCGCATCCTGTGGCCGCTTCTGAACGTGATGCAGTCGCTTCCCCACTTCTCCTACCTGATCCCGGTGGCGGTGTTCATCGGGGTCAGCCACAAGGCGGGGACCATCGCGACCATCCTGTTCGCGATGCCGCCGATGGCGCGCCTGACCATCCTGGGGCTGCGCGGCGTCTCCCCGGAGATCGTCGAAGCCGGTCTGATGGCGGGCTGCACGCGGCTCCAGATGCTGCGCAAGGTCGAGATCCCCGCCGCCCGCCCCACCATCATGGTGGGGGTCAACCAGGTCATCATGCAGTGCCTCGCGATGGTGGTGATCGCGTCGTTCATCGGCGCCAAGGGGCTCGGCCACGACCTCCTCTTCCGGCTCCAGTCGCTGCGCATCGGCCAGGCGCTGGAAATCGGCGTGGCCATCGTGTTCATGGCGGTCACCCTCGACCGCCTGAGCCAGGCGCTGGCCGCGAAGGAGCCCGAGCATCTGCGCGAGGGCGCATGGTGGCGGGCGCATCCGTTTCTCGGCTCGGCGGCGGCAGTGGTGGCGGTCACCGCGCTCGCGAGCTTCATCACCCCGTACGCGAGCGTGCTTCCCCGGGAGCTGACCCTGACCACCGCGCCATTCTGGGACGGCATCGTGGACTGGGTGACGGTGAACCTGTTCGATCCGCTGAACTTCTTTCGCGACGCGCTGCTGCTGAACGTGCTGATCCCGATGCGCACCGGTTACCAGGCGGTGCCGTGGCTGGCGGTCGCGGTGCTGGTGGGAAGCATCGGCTGGCGCCTCGGACGCGCCCGCATCGCATTGCCGGTGCTCGGCTTCCTCGCCTTCGTCATGCTGTCGGGTTTCTGGGCCCGCTCCCAGATCACCGCCTACATGGTGTCGTTCGCGGTGCTCGTATGTGCCGGGGTCGGACTGCCGCTGGGGATCTGGGCATCGAAGCACGAATGGCGCGCGAAGCTGGTCCAGCTCCTCTGCGACACCTTCCAGACCTTTCCCTCGTTCATCTACCTGATCCCGGTGATCATGCTGTTCAAGGTCGGCGACGTCGCCGCCATCTCCGCGATCGTGATCTATGCGTCCATTCCGGCGATTCGCTACACGACGATCGGGCTGCGGTCGGTCCCCCACCACATCATCGAGGCCGCGACCACGTCGGGGTGCACGCCCCGGCAGATCCTGTGGAAGGTCCGCATGCCGCTCGCGTTTCCGGAGATCATGCTGGGGGTCAACCAGACCATCATGTTCGCGCTGTTCATGGTGATCATCGCCGCGTTCATCGGCACGCGGGATCTGGGCCAGGAGATCTTCCGCGCGCTGACGTTCAACGACGCGGGCAAGGGGCTGGTGGTCGGCCTCTGCGTCGCCTTCATCGGCCTGACCGCGGACCGCCTCATCACCGAGTGGGCGGCGGTGCGCAAGCGCGAGCTGGGGATCGGGTGAGGCGGCGTCCGAACCGCTCCTCGGGACCCGTCATGCCGCAGGACATGCGCCGGCCGAGGCGCCGGCGGACGTTGCGCACCTCCGAATCGCCCCTCGGGACCCATCATGCGTCGTACGAGGTGGATACCGTCTCCCCCCCACGCCCGGTCCAGTCGGTGTGGAAGCGCTCGCCGCGCGGGCGGTCGACCCGTTCGTAGGTATGTGCACCGAAGTAGTCGCGCTGGGCCTGGATCAGGTTCGCGGGCAGGCGTTCGCTGCGGTAGCCGTCGTACCACGCCAATGCACTGGAGAACGCGGGCACCGGCACCCCGCGGGTCACCGCGGTCGCGACCACGCGCCGCCAGGCGGACTGCGCACCGGCGATGGCGTCGCGGAAATACGGCGCGAGCAGCAGGTTCGGGAGGTCCGGCGCGTCGTCGCAGGCCGCCTTGACGCGGTCGAGGAAGGCGGCGCGGATGATGCACCCGCCGCGCCACATGAGGGCGAAGGCGCCGGGGTCGAGCCGCCAGCCATGCTCCGCCGAGGCCATCGAGAGGAGCTGGAAGCCCTGGGCGTAGGAGCAGATCTTCGAGGCGTAGAGGGCCTGGCGCACGTCCTCGGCAAACGCCGCGACGCGGGCGTCGTCGGGTCCATGGGCGGGGCCTCCGGCCCCGGTGTACCGACTGGTGGGGGACGATGCCGTATCGGTGGGGAACCCGGACATGGAGCTGTCGGTTCCGGTGCGCCCGCCGGCGCCGGGCGACGTCGCGTCAGTGCCGAGCTCGGGCATGAGGCCGTCGGCCCGGAACTCGTGTCCGGGGCCGGACCCGGACAGGGATTCAGGTCCGGCCAGCACGCGGGAGGCGGCCACCCGCTCGTCCTTGAGCGCGGAAAGCGCCCGCGCGAACACCGCCTCGGTGATCGCGGTGACCGGCGCCCCGAGCATCAGGGAATCGATGCCGGTCCACTTGCCGGTGCCCTTCTGCCCCGCCGCGTCGAGGATCAGATCGACCAGGGGGCGGCCCGTCTTCTCATCGGTCCGCGCGAGGATCCCGGCGGTGATCTCGATGAGGTAGCTCGACAGCTCGCCTTCGTTCCAGCGCGCGAAGATCCGGCTCATGGGGCCGGGCTCGATGCCGCCGACGGTTCGGAGCAGGGCGTAGGCCTCGGCGATCATCTGCATGTCGCCGTACTCGATGCCGTTGTGCACCATCTTCACGTAGTGGCCGGCCCCGCCGGGGCCGATCCACCCGCAGCACGGGACACCCCCGACCTTCGCGGCGATGGCCTTGAAGATGGGCTCGACGAGGGGCCAGGCGCCGGGGTTGCCGCCCGGCATGATGCTCGGCCCGAGCAGGGCGCCTTCCTCCCCGCCGGAGATGCCGGTGCCGACGTAGAGGATCCCCTTCCCGGCCAGCGCGCGGGTGCGCCGCGCGGTGTCCCGATAGTTCGAGTTGCCGCCGTCGATCAGCACGTCCCCGGCATCGAGCAGGGGCGCGATGGTGTCGATCACCCGATCCACGGCGCCGCCCGCCTGCACCATGAGCATCACCCGCCGCGGTCTGGCGAGCTTCGAGACCAGCTCCTCCGGCGACTGCGCGCCGGCGATGGTCCTGCCGGCCGCGCGCCCCGCGAGGAACGCATCGACCTTCGCGGTGGTCCGGTTGTACACCGCGACCCGGTACCCATGGCTCGCCATGTTGAGCACCAGGTTCTCACCCATGACCGCGAGCCCGACGACCCCGATGTCCGCGTCGCTCATGACGGTCAAGGCACCTGCATGACGTTGTCCGGCCGGTCGGGCCGCACGTGCACGACGCAAGCGTCGCGAGCCCGATCGGGTTTCCGATCCGGAGATCTGCGGTAGATTGTAAGTGGATTGGACCGGCTCGACGATCGGTCCGGAGGCGGAGCGTGATGCACCGGTTGGAGCTGGCGTAGCCGATCCGCCACGGAAAGAGCTCGAGCGCGCCGACGTCCGGCCGGCTCCCGGTGGTCTCCGCCTGCGCCGGTGGAGCCGTTTCCGAATCGTTCCTCGACCGGATGCGAGCGTGAGGCTCGCGCCTCATGCGTACACGCTGGCGGCGGCCGGCGCGTTCCTGACCGCCGCCTGGCTGTGCCTCGTCAACCTCGACTACGCCGCGCTGTGGCACGACGAAGCGCCTGCCGCCGTCTTCGGAAAAGCCCTGCTGCAGCAAGGGGACATCGTCGGCTGGGACGGGCGCAACCTGGTGGGCGGCACCAACGGGCGGACGCTCAACATCGCACCGGAATGACGGAGGTGAATCGATTTCCCGTCGCTTCGCCCCGGCCTGTACGATATTTGCCCATCATCCCCGCCGGGGCGCGCCCGCCGTACGCTCCTCTCCCTCGACCGCCCATCGCGCCGGATGCAGAATCGGCCCGATGCGCATCCTCCTGATCGAAGACGACCCGGAGACCACCCGCTTCGTCCGCAAGGGGCTCGAAGAAGCGGGGCACGTGGTCGATCACGCCGGCGACGGGAAGGAAGGACTGCTGCTCGCGCTCGACGCCGGCCACGACGTGATCGTCGTCGATCGGATGCTCCCCGGTCTCGACGGCCTGTCGATCGTGCGCTCGCTGCGCGCGGCGGATCGGCCGGCCCCGGTGCTCGTGCTGAGCGCCCTCGGCGAGGTCGACGACCGGGTGGAGGGCCTGCGCGCGGGCGGCGACGACTATCTCGTCAAGCCCTTCGCGTTCGCCGAGCTCTCGGCCCGGATCGAGGCGCTCGCGCGGCGGCGCGGCGGCGATGGGGTGCCGGTCACCAGGCTCGTAGCCGCGGATTTGGAGATGGACCTCCTCGCGCGCACCGTCAGGCGCGCCGGACGCGCCATCGAGCTCCAGCCCCGCGAGTTCCGCCTGCTCGAGCACCTGATGCGCCACGCCGGGCAGGTGGTCACCCGCACCATGCTGCTCGAAGCGGTATGGGACTACCACTTCGACCCTCAGACCAACGTGATCGACGTCCACGTGAGCCGCCTGCGGCGCAAGATCGACCGCGGCTTCGACCTTCCTCTCATCCACACCGTGCGCGGTGCGGGCTACGTGATCCGCGAACCATGAGCGCCATCACCTGTGTCGCCGCGGGGCGCATCGCCGAGCGCGATTCCACTCTCTCGCTCATCCATACCGTGCGCGGTGCGGGCCATGTGATCCGCGAACCATGACCACCATCACCCGCAGCGTCACGTGGCGCATCGCCATCGGCTACGGGGCGTTGTTCGGGCTCTCGATGCTCGCGCTGCTCATGCTGATCCACTGGTCGGCCGCGGCCTACATGACCCGGCAGATGGAGGCGGTGATCGAGGTCGAGGTGCAGGGGCTCGCGGAGCGCTACCGCATCGCAGGGCTGGGGGGCTTGCGCGGCCTCGTCGCCGAACGGCTCGCGCGCAGCCCCGCCAGCTCGTCGATCTACCTGCTCGCGGATCCGGGGTTCCGGGTGATCGCGGGCAATCTCACCGGATGGCCCAAGGCCGCGCGGAGCGCCGAGCGCTGGATCGAGTTCCGGCTCCACGCCGCGGGCGACGACCCCGCCGGTCCCGAGTGGCATCGCGCCCGCGCCCGGCACTTCGAGCTTCCGCGCGGATACCACCTGCTCGTCGGACGCAACCTGCGGGATCTCGACGAGATGCGTTCGGCCGTCATCCGCGCGGTGGCATGGGGCGTCGGGGTCACCGTGGTGCTCGCGGTCGCCGGCGCGTGGTGGATGCGGAGGAACGTGGCGGCGCGCATCGAGTCCATCAACCGCACGTCGCGCCGCATCATGGAAGGCGAGCTTTCCGAGCGTATCGAGAGCCACGGCAGCGGCGACGAGTTCGACGATCTGATCGCGAACCTGAACGCGATGCTGGAGCGCATCGAGACCCTGATGGACGACGTGCGCCGGGTCTCGGACAACGTCGCGCACGATCTGCGCACTCCGCTCGGCCGCCTGCGCACGCGGCTGGAGCAGCTCCGTGATGCGGGCGGCGAGGGCACACCGGCGGCCCTGACGGAGGCGGCGCTCGGGGAGGCGGACCAGATGCTCGCGACCTTCAACGCCCTGCTGCGCATCGCGCGCATCGAGACGGGGCGGCGCAGGCACGCCTTCGAGCGGGTGGACCTCGCCACCGTCGGCGACGACGTGGCCGACCTCTATGCGCCACTCGCCGAGGCGCGCGGCATCACGTTCCGCCACTCCGGGATCGAGTCGCCGGTCAACGCGGATGCCGACCTGCTCTTCCAGTCGCTCGCGAACCTGCTGGACAACGCGATCAAATACACCCCGGAGGGCGGCAGGGTGACGCTGCAGGTCACTTCCGAAGACGACACCGTGACCGTCGTCGTCGCCGACAGCGGGCCGGGCGTGCCGCCCGGAGAGCGTGAGGCGGTGCTGCGCCGCTTCTATCGCCTGGAGCCCGCGCGCGGCGCCCCCGGAAGCGGGCTCGGCCTGAGCCTCGTCGCCGCCGTCGCCCAGCTTCACGAAGCCACGCTGACGCTCGGGGACAACGCGCCCGGGCTCGTCGTGCGCATGCAGTTCACGCGGGCCGGGTGATGTGTGCGCCGGCGATCACGGGTGCCTGAACCGCCGCCCCCAACAGCGCCAACAACGCAATCGCCAGCGCACTGAGCAGCAGCATCCGGTCGCGTCGCTGTGTCCACGAAATCGGGTCAACTCCACCACAGCGATGGTCCGGAGTTTGCTGCGCTCGACTTCGACCTCTCCCCAGTTTCCTGCTCGCGGCCGACATGGCCGGATTCAACCGGCATCCGCCCGGAGTGGTGAGCGTCCGTCCGTCACCAGATTGCTGAACCGTACCAGCACCCGGTAGGTGAGTCCCCAGATCACGTGTCCGCCGAACTCGATTGCGGGCCGTGGCTTCGGCGGGCCGGAGCGCGACCAGTGCACGACGATCCGGTTGCCGGGATGGTGGAGATCGGCGATCGGAACCCAGAACACGCGGGCAATCTCACGCTCGTCCAGGCGGAGCGGGGGGCGAGACCCACCGATATGGAATACGCTCGCGCCGATGATTCCAATCCCGGAGTCGAAGCGCGAGATCGGCATCGGCGTCAGGTCGCCGACATGGTGCGCATCGGCGAGGACGAGCCCGATCTCTTCGCGCGTCTCGCGCCTCGCGGCGTCGCGCAGACTTTCTTCTTCCCGCTTTGCCCAGCCACCGGGAAAGGCGACGTCGCCGGACCAGGGGTCTCCGGGGCGACGGGCACGCACGACGAAGCACACACTCGGGGCATTGCAGTCACCACAGAGTACGATCGCGACCGAAGCGCGCCGCACCGGCGTCCCGCCCGCGGCGGGCTCCGTCTCGGCAAGGCTCCTGCGCATCTGTTCGACGCTCACCATCACGCCGCAAGGATACCGCGGCCGGCGGACCGGAACGTTCATGCTCTACCTGACGATGTTCGCATCGGCATTTCTTGCCGCGACCTTCCTGCCGTTCGCGTCCGAGCTCACCCTGGCCGCGGGCCTCGCGACAGGCGGCTCGGTCCCTTGGCTGGTCGCCAGCGCGACACTGGGCAACACCCTCGGTGCAGTGGTCAACTGGGGACTCGGACGGTTCATCGAACACTTCCGCGATCGGAAGTGGTTCCCGGTCGATGCGAAGCGACTGGAACAGGGGCAGGCGTGGTTCCGGCGCTACGGGGCATGGTCGCTGCTGTTCGCCTGGGTCCCGGTCATCGGCGACGCATTGACCGTGGTCGCCGGCGCGATGCGGATCCACATCGTCCCCTTCCTGCTACTGGTGGCGCTCGGAAAGGGAACGCGCTATGCCGTGCTCGCGTTCGCAGTGGACGGTGCGGTTACGCAATAGCGGGGACCCGCACCGTGCACGCACCGGATCAGCGGTCCGGCTGCAACACTTCCGCAGGTGACCGATGCGGACTCGAGTCTCCTCCAGAGGAACGGAACAAGCTGCAACATGCGTTTACCCTCGAGTCATGGCCGTTTGGCCTGCCGCCCGGGCGGGGTCTGTTTCCGGCACAGGCTGTGCAGGTCGGCGGCTACGCGGTCGTACCAGTCGGCGCTCCGAAACTGGTCCCCTCGCCGTTTTGCTCCCTCGCAGAGCCGCCTGTACAGATCGGGCTCGTCCAGCAACCGCTTGATCGCAGACTCGACCTCTGCTGCCGAACGGGGTTCCACCAGCAGCCCGCTCTCCTCGTGCTCGACCAGCTCGGAAACGCCGCCCGTCCTGGCGGCGACGACGGGAAGGCCGCACTGGAAGGCTTCGAGGATGGCCCCGGGGTAGCCCTCGCTCCGGTAGTAGCTGGGATACACCAACAGGTCGTGTTCACCGAGGACCCCTGGTATTTCCGCCGGGTCCAGGACGCCGCCGTAGGTCGCCCTGGGATGGCCCTCGAACAGGGAGAAATCCGTGTCGGACATGCCGGGGCCGAAGACGTTGAGATGACAATTCTCCGGCAGGTGGCGGCACGCCTCGAGGGCTTCGGCCAACCCCTTGTCCATATTACGGCTGGCAGAACGGCGTGTTCCTGTTCGGGTCCGAGCTGAAGGCGCTCGCGGCGCATCCTGCATTCGAGGGAGACGTGGACCGGGACGCGCTCACCCTGCTCCTGCGCCACGGCTACATTGCATCCCCCTGGTCGATCTACAAGGGAGTGCGCAAGCGCTCGGTTTGAAATGTCACGATCATCCTCCCAGTGTGGAGGACTCGGCACCCTTTCATGCTCACCTGCCGGTTGCATGAAATTTTTGTCCATACATGCGTTCGCTGCACAAGATACGAGGTTTACAGACCGAAGCAGCGTGTGGATCGAGTGCACTGCCAGTGAGGGTAAGCCATACGCGCCAATAGTCTTCTTCGAGCCGTCATTCCCTGCGGGCCTTGGCGGGAATGGCGGGCCGCTTTCGCGGAGCCTGCCCCCGGCTCGATCGGGGGGAGTGGCGGGTCTGCGACCTATGCGACAATCGGGCTCATACGGCGTTGGACAGTTCTGTGGATGTATTCGCCGGTCCTGATGCGGGTAGTATCCTGCTCGGGCAGAGCCATCGTCACCAAACATCTCCCGTCAATGCGTGCGAATGCCGAAAGCGAATGAAATGAAGACCCACGAGCGGCTGACCGGGGGCGAACAGGTCGAGGGTGGCTCCGAGCGCGGCTTCGGTATCGTCTTCGCCGTCTTGTTCGTCGCCATCGGCCTGTTCCCGCTGCTCGACGGCGGGTCGCCCCGCGGCGGGGCGTTCGGCGTCGCGGGAGCGTTCCTGGCGGTGGCGCTCGTCAGGCCGGCGTTGCTGGCGCCGCTCAATCGGGCCTGGTTCAAGCTCGGCTTGCTGCTGCAGCGCGTGGTCAACCCGCTCGTCATGGCGGTGATCTACTTTGCCGTGGTGACCCCGACCGGCCTCGTCATGCGCGCCCTGGGCAAGGACCCGTTGCGCCTGCGCTACGACCCGGATGCGGAGAGCTACTGGATCCACCGCGACCCGCCGGGCCCGGAGCGCGAATCGATGAAGAACCAGTTCTGAGCCGGGGGGCGACCGCTGGGGCGGTCGTGCCTTGGCCAGCGCTATGGGTGGGCGGGAAACAGGATTGCTCCATGCGAGGAGGTTTTCGATGTCCTTTCTGGGTGAGCTGTGGGTCTTCATGCGGGTGCGCAAGAAATACTGGCTGTTTCCGGTCGTCGTCATGATGCTGGTGCTTGGCGGGCTGATCGTGCTGGGCCAGAGCAGCGCGGTCGCACCGATGATCTACACGATCTTCTGAGCGGTGCGCATCCTCGGCCTCTCGGCCTTCTATCACGACAGCGCCGCGGCCCTGGTGGAGGGCGGACGGATCGTCGCCGCCGCCCAGGAGGAGCGCTTCACGCGCAAGCGGCACGATTCGGACTATCCGGCCAACGCCATCGCCTGCTGCCTGGAGCGGGCCGGCATCACCCTCGACGAGGTCGACCGGGTCGCGTTCTACGACAAGCCGTTTCTCAAGTTCGAGCGGCTGCTCGAGACCTGTGTCGCGTTCGCGCCGCGCGGCTTTCGTTCCTTCCGCATGGCGGTCCCGATCTGGATCAAGGAGAAACTGTTTCAGAAGGGCCTGCTGCGCCGCAAGCTGCGGGCGCTCGCCCCGGACTTGGACTGGGAATCCAGGCTGCTGTTCGCCGAGCACCATCAATCGCATGCGGCGAGCGCGTTCTATCCATCACCTTTCCGCGACGCGGTGGTGCTGACCATGGACGGGGTCGGTGAGTGGGCCACCACCTCGGTAGCCATCGGCCACGGCAACGAGCTGGAGATGGTGCGGGAGATCCACTTCCCGCACTCCCTGGGGCTGCTCTATTCGGCCTTCACCTACTACACCGGCTTCAAGGTGAACTCCGGCGAGTACAAGGTGATGGGCCTGGCGCCCTACGGCGAGCCGAAGTACCTCCGGACGATTCTCGATCACCTGATTGATCTCAAGCCGGACGGCACGTTCCGCCTGAATCTCGACTGTTTCGCCTACTGCACCGGGCTGACGATGACCAACGGCAAGTTCGACGCGCTGTTCGGCGGCCCGCCGCGCGGGCCGGACGAGCCGTTGACGCAGCGGCACATGGACCTCGCCGCCTCGGCGCAGGCCGTGATCGAGGAAGCGGTGCTGCGGCTGACCCGCTCGCTGCGGGTGGAAACCGGCATCCCGAATCTCTGTCTCGCCGGCGGTGTCGCGCTGAACTGCGTCGCCAACGGCAAGGTGTTGCGCGACGATCACTTCGACGACGTCTGGGTCCAACCCGCGGCGGGCGACGCGGGGGGCGCATTGGGCGCCGCGCTGACGGCGAGTCATCGCCTGTTCGGTGAGCCGCGCCCCTCCGTGTCCTGTTGGAGTAACGGCGGAGTTGCTCAGAGTAACGGCGGGACCATTCAGAGTAGCGGCGGGGCTGCTCAGCCTCGTCATTCCCGCGAAAGCGGGAATCCATCCGCGTCGCCCTCAGCGTGCGGAGAAGACGCCATGCACGGAGCCTTCCTCGGCCCCGCATTCAGCATGGATCAAGTCCGCCGGGCACTCGATGCGGCCGGTGCGCACTACGAGACGCTTGCGGACAACGCGCTGATCGACACCACGGCCGAGGCGCTGGCCGCGGGCCAGGCGGTCGGCTGGTTCCAGGGCCGGATGGAGTTCGGCCCGCGCGCGCTCGGCAACCGGTCGATCCTGGGAGACGCCCGTTCGCCCACCATGCAGAAGACGCTCAACCTCAAGGTGAAGCACCGGGAGTCCTTCCGCCCCTTCGCGCCGAGCGTGTTGCGCGAAGACGTCGGGGACTGGTTCGCGCTCGACCGCGACAGCCCGTACATGCTGCTGACGGCCAGCGTGAAGCAGTCGCGGTGCAAGCCGCCGGCCGAAGCGCAGGATGCGTTGTTCGGCATCGACCGGTTGAACGTGGCGCGCTCGGACATCCCGGCCGTCACCCACGTGGACTATTCCGCCCGCGTGCAGACCGTCCATCGCGAGACCAACCCCCGCTACCACGCGCTGCTGGAAGCCTTCAAGGCCAGGACCGGCTGCCCGGTGATCGTGAACACCAGCTTCAACGTGCGGGGTGAGCCCATCGTCTGTACCCCGGCGGACGCCTTCGGCTGCTTCATGGGCACGGACCTCGACTGCCTCGCCATCGGCAACTGCTTCCTGCGCAAGGTGGAGCAGGACCCCTCGCTCAAGCGCGAGTATGCGGAGTCGTTCGAGCCGGACTGACGGGCGGAGTGGGGTCGAATGAAGACGCACGGGAATGACGAGGTGCGCGGCCAACCAACGGCCACAGGAGAGCAGCGCACGTTGTCCAGCACGAGAAGGCGCGGCGTGAAGCCGCATCCATCCGTTGCCGGGCACATCCGCCGCGCACTGCGCCTGGCCGGCTGGAACGCGCTGTTGCTCCTGGCGGGCGTGGCGCTGATTGGAGTCGTCGGCGAGATGTACTTCCGGCTGCGGGCGCCCTTCTTGGAGAACGATGCTCCCTCCGCCTGGTTTCCAACTATCGGGCGCATATACACCCCCAACGCGGAGGCGCGTTGGACGAACAGGCTTGATTTCTGGACGGAATCACGAACCAATAGCCTGGGATTCCTGGACCGCGAACCCATCGGCCTCGAGCGCGCTGCGGCAAGCTGCCACATCGCCATGATCGGCGATTCCTATGTGGAGGCGCGCGAGGTTCCCATCGCCGACAAATTTCACGTTCGGCTGGAGGAACTCGCCGCCGAGGAACTTCGCCATCTGGACATCACGACCTCGGCGTTCGGGATCTGGAACACCGGCCAAGTCAACCAACTGGCGTACTACGACGAATTCGCACGGACTCTTCGGCCCGCCCTGTTGGTGCTCGTCTTCGTCGACAACGACTTCATGAACAATGCGCCCATCCTGGACGGGTTGCAGCGGGGAATGGACCCGGACCGACTCATCGAGGTTTCCGCGACGCGAGGCGCGGACGGGACCATCACGCTGCGACCGCCCCATCCCCCTTCTGCGGAGTCCCGATTGGCCACCATGACTTCGACTTCTCCACCCTGGTACACGCGCGTCACGGACCGCCTGGTCGACATGTCTCCCCTCGCGAGGTGGCTGCAGATCAAGAAGCGCGCTTGGTTCCCGGCCGACACCGATCCCGAACTGATCGCCTGGGTGGCGCTGCTGAGCCGGCGCTCCCCCCGCTACGCCGCGCTGTTCGATGGATGGCGGCCAACGACGTGGGGAGACCTCCAGGAGCCGTTCCTGTACGCGCAGGATTTGCCGCCCGTCTACGAGGACGGCTTGGACTTCACGGGCTTCGCGCTGGACCAGTTCCGGGAACGCGCGGACCGCGACGGCGCCGCGTTGGTCATCCTGACCTCAAACTACATGGGCACCCGAGGCGACCTCGGATTCGACCGCCTGACCGCTCTGGCCGAACCGCGGGGCATTCCCGTCATCGACTACAACGACTACGTCCTCCGCCAGGGCGCCGAGCCCCGGAGGGATGCGGCGTGGGCGCACGACGGCCACTGGAACATGGCCGGCCATCAATGGGCGGCGGAAGCCCTGCTCGAGTACCTGAAGGAGAACCAGGAGATATGCACGAGGCGCAAGAGCCCGACCTCACCCCCGCCACCTCCTTCCTGGCTGACGGCCTATGAGTCCGTCGCGTCCGGCGAACCGGTGGCCCGCTCCGACTTCGACATCTATCTTCGCGAGAATACGGTGTCCTACCTCAAGTCGCCGTGCAGCGCGGTAGATGTGCAAGCGCCGTTTTTTCTGCATGTCGTCCCGGAAGACGTGGAGCACCTGCCGGCCAACCGCCAGCAGTATGGCTTCGATAATCTGGATTTCCACTACAACAACCACGGTTCGATACGGGCCTCCGTCTTTGGCGGCAGGTGCATTGCGAAGCGTCCGCTCCCCGACTATCCCATCGTCCGCATCAGAACCGGGCAGTTCACACCCGACGATGGCCAGCTCTGGAAGGCCGAGTTCCCCGTTGGCGCGGAGGAGGGCGGACAAGGCCGCTGATCGCGGCCGGCGCCTGCGCACATGAAGGATGCATACGGCCAACCCACGACCACAGGAGAACAGTACCAGTGCCTACCACGAGAACGCACGGCGTGAAGCCGCATCCATCCGTTCCCGGGCGCATCCGCCGCGCGCTGCGCCTGGTCGGCTGGAACGCGCTGTTTCTCGTGGCGGGCCTGGCGCTGATTGGAGTCGTCGGTGAAGCGTACTTCCGGTGGCGGACGCCCTTCGTGGAGAGCGTCCATCCCAACGCCTGGTCTCCAACTGCCGGGAGGGTATACACACCCAACGCGGAGGTGCGCCATACGAACGGCCTTGATTTCTGGACTGAGTCACGAACCAACAGCCTGGGATTCGTGGACCGCGAACCCATCGGCCTCGAGCGGGCCGCGGCAAGCTGCCACGTCGCCATGATCGGCGATTCCTACGTGGAGGCGCTCCAGGTTCCCATCGCCGACAAATTTCACGTTCGGCTGGAGGAGCTCGCCGCCCGGGAGCTACGCCATCTGGACGTCACCACCTCGGCGTTCGGGATCTTCGGCACCGGCCAGGTCAACCAACTGGCGTACTACGACGAATTCGCGCGGTATCTGCGGCCGGCTTTGTTGGTCCTCGTCTTCGTTTCCAACGATTTCATGAACAATGCGCCAATCCTGGAAGGATTGAACCAGGGAGTGGATCCGGACCGGCTCAAGCAGGTCTCCGCGACACGAGGCGCGGATGGAACCATCACGCTGCGACCGCCCTGGCCCGGTGCGGAAGTGCGGATGGCCGCGATGCCTCCTCCACCTTGGCATACGCGCGCCACGGACCACCTGACCGGCATATCCCCCCTCGCGAGCTGGCTGGATGCCAAGAGGCACGCTTCTTCCTCGGACGACACCGACCCCGAGCTGATCGCCCAGGTGGCGCGGCTGAGCCGGCGCTCCCCCCGCTACGCCGCGCTGCTCGACGGGTGGCGGCCAACGACGCGGGAAGGCATCAATGCTCCGTTCCTGTACACACAGGATATGCCGCCCGTCTACGAGGACGCCCTGGACTTCACGGCCTTCGCGCTGGACCAGTTCAGGGAACGCGCGGACCGCGACGGCGCCGCGTTGGTCATCCTGTCCTCACAAGGCATGGGCACCCGGGGCGACCTCGGATTCGACCGCCTGACCGCTCTGGCCGAGCCGCGGGGCATTCCCGTCGTCGACTACAACGACTACGTCCTCCGGCAGGGCGCCGAGCCCTGGAGGGATGGGACGTGGGCGCACGACGGCCACTGGAACGTGGCCGGCCATCGATGGGCGGCGGAAGCCCTGCTCGAGTACCTGAAGCGGAACCAGGAGATCTGCACGATGCGAAAGCGCCCGGCCTCGCCCCCGCCACCTCCTTCCTGGCGGACGGACTACGAGTCCATCGCGTCCGGCGAGCCGGCGGCCCGCTCCGTCTTCGACATCTATACCGGCGAGAACACGGTGACCTACCTCAAGTCGCCGTGCGGCGCGGCGGATGTGCAGGCGCAGTTCTTCCTGCACGTCGTCCCGGAAGACGTGGAAGACCTGCCGGCCGATCGCCGGCAGTACGGCTTCGACAATCTGGACTTCCACTACACCGGAGGCGCCGCTCTGGCCTTTGGCGGCAGGTGCATTGCGAAGCGCCCGCTCCCCGACTATCCCATCGTCCGCATCCGAACCGGGCAGTTCACCCCCGACGATGGCAATATCTGGATGGCCGAGTTCCCCGTTGGCGCGGTCAGGGGCGAGGCCGCTGCCCGGTCGGCCCCGGAGAGGACGCCCGGCGGCTGAGTACACCCGCTGTTACCCGCGGCCGAGCACGGCGCGGGACGCCCGCCAGAAGGAGACCGCGTCGCCGGGCCGTGGCAGCCAGATCGAGAGCCAGCGCATTCGAGTCGCTCTTGCGAACGCCACCGCGAGAAGGACGAGTCGGCAAATCATTCCCAGGGTCAGCCCCCAGGCCGCGGCCGAGACGCCGACCATCGGGTAGAGCACGGGAATCGTAATCAGATTCGCCGCCAGTCCCAGGGAGACCGCCCAGGAACAGATGCCCGGGCGGTCGATGCCCTTGAAATAGGTTCCGAGTATGCCGGCGCAGGCATGGGCGAGCACTCCCGGGGCGATGATCCACAGTAGCGGGACCGCCGGCAGGAAGGCATCGGAGAAGAGGATCCGAACCAGCGGGGTACTGATCGCGAGCACGGCGAGGATCGCGGCCACGGTGCCGCACGACACGACACGCAGGCAGAGGGTCGTCAATTCCGGGCGGCCGCTGCCCGCGATACGGGGCAGCAGCGCGTTGCCGACCGCGTCGGAGATCATTCGCAGCCGGAACACGAGCGCGCTTGCGGTGGCGAACAGGCCGATTTCCGCCGGGCTAGCGAACAGCCCGAGAATGAGAACGCCGGCGCTCATTTCCAGTGCGCCGCCGATGCCCGCGGGATGGAAGCGCAGGCCGTAGCCGGCGATTCGCGCGGAGACGGCGCGGAACGGATGGGTCGGAACCAGCCCGTGACGGCGTCGCAGGTACCACGCACACAGGACCACCGTGCAACCATGCGCGCCGACGACCGCCGCGACGGCGCCGTCCACCCCGATCCGCCCGGCCCGGACGAGGACCAGCAGAACGAGGATGTTCACGGTGAGATGCACCAGGGTGAACCCCGCGAGATGTCCGAAGCGCCGGAGCCCGGCGAGTTGGTACTCCATGGCGCCCGAGAACGCCATGACCGGTACCAGGACAAGCGCCAGGTAGAACGAGCGCGTCTCCGCCTTGTGGAAGAAGGCGATATCGCTGTGGACGAACGGGATCGCCAACGTGACCGCCAAGGCCCCGCCGCCGAGGCAGATCGCCAGGGCGCCGCCGACGCCTTCCGAGACGGTCGCCTGTCTGGTCACGACGAAATACTGCGCGCCTTCTCGCGCCCCCGGCGTGAAGAGCACGCCGAGAACGCCTGCGAACACGACGCACAGGGCGAAGCTGCCGCGTCCTTCCGGCAACAGCGTGTAGGCCAGGAGGCTCTGGATCGCGAGGCCGAAGACGACCCTGCCGACCCCGGTCGCGAACACGAGGGCGGCATCCTGTCCGCCGGTCGTGCGCGGACCGAGGGGCCCGTCCGGCTCTTCCGGGGTCATGGCTTCGACAGCGCTAACGCCGTGCTGGAGTTGCGTCGAGCTTCGGCTCGCCGAGCTTCAGCTCGCCGCAACTGCAACGCGATGTCATCGCGCCAGCTCTTCGAACAGCGCGACATAGGCGTCGGCGGCCTTCTCGGGTGAGAAGTCGGCGGCCCGCGCGCGAAGCGCCTCCTCCGTCGGCCTCTCGCCGCGCAAGGTCGCGACCAGCGCCCGCGCCAGCGCCGGCGCGTCGCCCACCGGCGGCAGTTCGCCCCAACCCCCGAGGATCTCGCGCGGACCGCAGGGCGCGTCGGTGCTGACCACCGGCGTGCCGCAGGCCAGTGCCTCGAGGATCACCGTCGGCAGACCCTCCGAGCGTGAGGAGAGCGCGAGCAGCCCCGCGCGTTTCATGTAGCGGCAGGGGTTCTCGTCGAAATCCACGAAGCCGAGGTCTCCCTCCACGCCAAAGCCCCGCGCCAGGGACTTGAGCCTTGCCCGGTAGGGCGCCGAGAGCCGGCCGAGGATGACCAGCCGTGAGTCCACCTCGCGCCTCGCCAGCCCGAACGCCTCCACCAGGGTGGGGTAGTCCTTCGAGGGCGCTTCGCGCCCGACGCTCAGGACCACAGGCGGCTCGCCGTCCGCGAACCAGGGGTGCGTGACTGCGTCTTGCGCCAGCCGCCGTATGCTGTCAGCGGGAATGGGGTTGTGTATGGTGCGGACACGCTTGGCGTCCACCGCCAACGATTGCTGCACGGACTCGGCCACGCCCCTGGACACCGCCACCACCGCGTCGGCCAGCGGATAGAGCGTCCGGGACGCGGCCAGCCATTCCGGCGCATAGTAGTCCTCGGGGACGTTGTGCACCGTGACCACCACCGGGATGGCCCGGCCCGTCAATTCCGCGGCGCAAACCGCGGCGGCGTCGGCGCCCGGCAGCGCCGACACCAGCACCTGAGTACGCACCTCGCGAACGTACCGCGCAATCATGGTGGCATACGCATAGACACGGAGACGCCTTCGAACCGGCAGATCGAGACCCTTCCGGCCAAGCGCCAGCCAGCTCCGCGCGACCCCGAAGGGGTTGACGGTCATCGCTTCCATCTGGACTCCCGACCGCTCTACCGCCCGCAGGAGCTTCCGGTCGGTGCCGGGAATCCGCGCCCGCCAGACACGCATCCCGCCAGAGATCGCGGCTTGGTAGTCTCCCGCGAACCGGGGGATCACCAGGTCCGCCCGGTGCCCGCGCGCGATGAGCGCCGCCGCCAGGTTGAGCATGGTGCGCTCCGCCCCGCCGCCGTCCAGTCCGGTCAGCAGGAAGCCGATATGGAGCTTGTCCGAACTCACCGCGAGCGCCCCTTCACCAGCTTCTCGAACAGTGCGAGGTAGGCGTCGGCGGCCTTCTCGGGGGAGAAATCGGCGGCGCGCGCCCGAAGTGCCTCCTCCGTCGGCCGTGCGCCCCGCAGCGTCGCGACCAGCGCCCGCGCCAGCGCCGGCGCGTCGCCCACCGGCGGCAGGTCGCCCCAACGCCCGAGGATCTCGCGCGGGCCGTAGGGCGCGTCGGTGCTGACCACCGGCGTGCCGCAGGCCAGCGCCTCGAGGATCACGCCCGGCAGACCCTCCCAGCGCGAGGAGAGCGCGAGCAGCCCCGCCCGCTGCATGTAGCGGTACGGGTTCTCGTCGAAATCCAAGAAGCCGAGGTCTCCCGCCACGCCATGGCCCCGCGCCAGGGACTCGAGCCTTGCCCGGTAGGGGGCCGAGAGCCGGCCCAGGATGACCAGCCGCGCATCCGCCTCGCGGCGCGCCAGCCCGAACGCCTCCACCAGGGTGGGATGGTCCTTCACTGGCGCCTCGCGCCCGACGCTCAGGACCACCGGCGGCTCGCCGTGCGCGAACCAGGGGTGCGTGACTTCCTCCTGCGCCAACCTTCGTATGCTGTCGGCAGGCACGCCGTTGTAGATGGTGCGAACGCACTCGGCGTCCACCCGGAGCGATCGCCGCACGGATTCGGCCACACCCCTGGAGACCGCCACCACCGCGTCGGCCAGTGGATAGAGCGTCCGGGCCGCGGCCAGCCACTCCGGCGCATAGCCCGCCGCGACGTTGCTGCGCACCGTGACCACCACCGGAACGGCCCGGTCGGTCAGCTCCGCGGCGCAGACCGCGATGGTGTTGGGGCCCGGCAGCGCCGACACCAGCACATGGGGGCGTACTTCGCGAACGTACTGCGCCAGAAAATGGGCGCAGGGATAGATGGAGCGAAGGCCGCTGCCGCGCAGCACCGGTATCCCGGGATACCGGCGCGCGAGAACCAGCCAGGTGCGCGCAGCCCCGACGGGGTTGACGGTCATCGCCTCCACGTCGACCCCCGCTCGCCGGATCGCTCGCAGGAACCTCCTGTCGGTGCCGGGAATCCGCGCCCGCCAAGCCCGCATTCCGCCCGGGATCGCGGCCCGGTAATCTCCCGCCAACCGGGGGATCACCAGGTCCGCCCGGTGCCCGCGCGCGATGAGCGCCGCCGCCAGGTTGAGCATGGCGCGCTCCGCCCCGCCGCCGTCCAGTCCGGTCAGCAGGAAGCCGACATGGAGCTTGTCCGAGCTCACCCCGCGCGCGCTCTCGCCAGCTCCTCGAACAGCGCGACATAGGCGTCGGCGGCCTTCTCGAGGGAGAAGTCGGCGGCGCGTGCCCGAAGTGCCTCCTCCGTTGGCCTCGCGCCGCGCAAGGTCGCGACCAGCGCCCGCGCCAGCGCGGGCGCGTCGCCCACCGGCGGCAGGTCGCCCCAACGCCCGAGGATCTCGCGCGGGCCGTAGGGCGCGTCGGTGCTGACCACCGGCGTGCCGCAGGCCAGCGCCTCGAGGATCACCGTCGGCAGACCCTCCCAGCGTGACGAGAGCGCGAGCAGCCCCGCCCGCCGCATGTAGCGGTACGGGTTCTCGTCGAAGTCCAAGAAGCCGAGATCTCCCTCCACGCCATGGCTCCGCGCCAGGGACTTGAGCCTTGCCCGAAAGGACGCCGAGAGCCGGCCGAGGATGACCAGCCGCGCGTCCACCTCGCGGCGCGCCAGCCCGAACGCCTCCACCAGGGTGGGGTAGTCCTTCATTGGCGCCTCGCGCCCGACGCTCAGGACCACCGGCGGCTCACCGTCCGCGAACCAGGGGTGCGCGACTGCGGCTTGCGCCAACCGCCGTATGCTGTCGGCGGGAATGGGGTTGTAGACGGTGCGAACGCGCCCGGCGTCCACCGCCAATGATCGCCGCACGGCCTCGCCCACGCCCCTGGAGACCGCCACCACCGCGGCGGCCAGCGGATAGAGCGTCCGGGCCGCGGCCAGCCACTCCGGCGCATAGCCCGCCGCGACGTTGGTGTGCACCGTGACCACCACCGGCACGGCCCGGTCCGTCAGCTCCGCGGCGCAGACCGCGGCGGCGGCGGCGCTCGGCAGCGCCGAGACCAGCACCTGAGGACACGCATGGTGGAGGTAACGGTTCAGAATGTGGACGGAAGCATGAAGAGAGCGCTTGCGCCGCACCCGTACGCCGGGGTGCTTGCGGCCAAGAACCAGCCCGATCCATGCGACCGCGAACGGGTTCACGCCCAGCGCCGTCACTGCTGCGCCCGACCGTTGGACTTCCCGCAGGAACGTCCTGTCCGTGTGCGGAAGCCGCCCCCGATACAATCGCACGCCACGGGGAATCGCGACCCGGTAGTCGCCCGCGAAGCAGGGGATCACCAGGTCCGCCCGGTGCCCTCGCTCGACGAGCCACTGCGCCAGGTTCAGAGTGACGCGTTCCGCCCCGCCCCCGCCCAGGCCGGGCAGCACGAACCCGACATGGAGTCTGCCGTCGGCCACCGGTCACGCCTTCGCGACGTGTCGGTCACCGTCGTCGTGCGCCGTTCCTGTCGCGATGCTCAACCCGGCGAGAAACATGAACGCGCCGACGCCGAGCAGATGCTGGAAGGCCATGCAGTACAGGGCGATGACGACGACCCCGGCTACGGTCGCATCCCGGGCAAGCGACTTGGGCGCGGCCCACTGCGCGCGCAGCAGCAGGACGATGGCGGACACGAACAGCAGCAACGGGACGATGCCCGCCTCGCCCAGCAACCTCAGATACAGGTTGTGAGTGCCCAAGGGCCGGCCGTGATGTCCGGTGGGGGCGCCCTCCATGTACCCCAGCGCCCCCAGACCGTGACCGAAGACGGGCGCCTCCATGGCCTTCTCGAAACCCAGTCTCCAGAGCAGCGGTCTTTCCGTCGTCAAGGCAGCGCAGATGAGGCCGTCATCGATGTCGTGGCTGCGCAGACGGTGCAGCTCCCGCGGCATGCAGTCGCGGAAATCGTTGCCGGCGACGGCCAGGGAGAGACGTTCGATTCCGGCCAATGCGGGCGGGATGGAACCGGTGAGACGGTTGTCGGTCAGCCACAGTGCCCTGAGATTCGGCAGATTGGCGAGCTCGGGCGGGACAGGGCCGGTCAGGCGATTGCCGTCGAGCGACAGCTTGTGCAGACGGGTCAGCTTCGCCAGCTCGGGCGGAACGGGGCCGGTGAGTCGGTTGCCGTCGAGCCGCAGCCTTGTGAGATGGCTCAGCTCGCCCAGCTCCGGGGGAATCCGTCCGGTCAGGTTCATGTCCCGCAAGTCCAGCGCGTAGACGGACCCGCGTCTGCCGACAGAAACCCCCTGCCAGGACGCGACGGGGGTAGCGTAGCTCCAGTTCAGTGCCGCGGCGCCGGCCAGGACGTCACGCAGGCGCATCAAGAGCGCGCCGTCGTCGAACAGGCCGGGCTTGCTCCATGGCGATGCCTCGCAGAGCAGATCGGCGGATTCCAGATCGTTGTGCCGTACCTGCGCCGCACGCGACATCGCCGGGATGCAGTAGAGGGATACGTTGCCGCCCAGACGGAGGACCGCAAGACGAGCCAGCCCGTCCAGCTCCCGCGGGATTCCTCCATACAGACGATTGTTCTCGAGCCGCAGCTCTTCCAGGCGCGACAGATTGCCGAGCTGCGGATCGATTTTGCCCGACAGGCCGGTGTTCTCCGACGCGAGCACGCGCAGGTTGGTCAAGGCGTTGAATTTCCACGTAAAACCGGTGAGTTCGTTGTTCCCGAGACGCAGCGAAACGAGTCCCTGCAACGTGCCCAGCTCATCCGGGATCGTACCGGTCAGCGCATTGTTCTCCAGATTCAGGGTCCGCAGCCCGGACAGGGCGCCCAGCTCCGGCGGGATGGATCCCGCAAGCCGGTTGTGGCCGAGTCGCAGCACGGCAAGGGCGTCCAGAGCCGACAGCTCCGCGGGAATCCGCCCGTTCAGTCCCGTATGCGACAGATCCAGGGCGATCACGCGCAGCCCTTCCGCGGCCTCGCCGGCGATGGCGGGAAGGCCGACGGTGACGCCCCGCCAATAGTCGACAGGGACCGCGTCGCTCCAGTTCAGCTCGACGTCGCCCGCCAGCACGTCCCGAGCGTCCAGCAACGTGGTGCAGTCGTCATGCAGGCGCGAGAGTGCTCCGGGGAGGGATTGACAGAGCAGGTTCCGGTCGAAGCCCCGAGCGCGAGCGCGATCCTGCGCCGGCGGTTCGCCAGCCGCGTCGTCGTCATCCAGGCGCAACACGACCAGCTCGGGCAGCGCGGCCACCGAGGGAGGTGCGGGGCCGATCAGACGGTTCCCGTGCAGCCACAGGTCGGTGAGCCTCGACAGCTTGCCCAGCTCCGGCGGTATGGAACCGGCCAACAGGTTGCCGTCCAATGCCAGCACGCGCAGGGCGACGAGGTTGCCGAGCTCGGGCGGGATGCCGCCGGCAAGCCGGTTGCGACCCAGGCGCAGCGAGACGAGTCCGGCAAGCTGCCCCAACTCCGCGGGGATGCGTCCGTCCAACCCCATTTGCGTCAGCTCCAGCGCCGTCACGCGGCCCCGCGAGCGGTCCATGACGACGCCCAGCCAGTCATCGACGGGCGCCTCCTCGCGCCAGTTGAGCGGCGCATCCCCGGCGAGGGCGTCCCTCACCGTCAGCAGGAGGGTGCAATCGGCGAGCAGGCCCGGATCGATTTTCTTCGGCCGGCAGAAAACCGGCGTGTCGAGATCATGGTCGACAACCTCGTGGAGCGCCGGCGGAAAGGGCCGATTCAGATCGTTGCCGGCGAGGCGCAGGAAAAGGAGATTGTCCAGCCCTTCCAGCTCCGGAGGTGCGGGGCCGGTGAGCCGATTGCCTTCCAGGCGCAACGAAACGAGGTGTTCCAGTCCGCCCAGCCCGGGCGGGATGGACCCGCTGATCCGGTTGTGACTCAGGTTCAGAGCGACGAGGCCGCCCAATTCTCCCAACTCCGCGAACAGGCGCCCATTCAGTCCCGCGCGCGGCAATTCCAGGGCGGTCACGCGCTTCGGCGCACCGCCGACCGTGACGCCCTGCCAGAACTCGACGGGTATGTCCTCGCTCCAGTTGAGCGGCGCACCGCCGGCCAGGACGTCCCTGCTCGCCAGCAGAAGGGCGCAGTCGGCTCGCAGATCGGAAGCGATGTCGGAGGAGGGTCGACAGAACAGGCGCCTGACCGCATCCGGACGATCCCGGTTCGTGCGGCGATCCGCTGCCCCTGCCGTTTCCGCGTCGCCGAGGCCCCGACGGCGGGGCAGATCGTGGAGACCAAAGTCGCGGTTGGCGATCCCGAAGAGACGCGGCGGGTAGGGGTGGTCCAGATCGTTGCCGGAGAGGCGCAGGAGGGACAGCTTCTCCAGCCCCTGGAGCTCCGGCGGCACGGGGCCGCTCAGGCGATTGTTCCACAGCCACAACGCCCTGAGATGCGACAGCTTCCCCAGTTCCGGCGGAATCGGGCCGCTCAAGGCGTTGAAGGAGAGCGCCAGGCGCTTCAGGTTGGTCAACTTCCCCAGCTCGGGAGGCACCGGGCCGGTGAGCCGGTTGCGGTTCAAGGCAAGCTGCACGAGTTGGCTCAATCGTCCCAGTGCCGGCGGGATGCGCCCGTTCAGCCCCGACCTCCGCAGATCGAGCCTCGTCACGCGTTCCAGCGAGCCGCCGATGGTGACGCCCTGCCAGAATTCGATGGGGACATGCTCGCTCCAGTTGAGCCGCGCGTCACCGGCGAGGACGTCCCTCGTCGCCAGCAGGAGCGCACAATCGGCGCGCAAACCGGGATTGTCGGCAGGAGCGGCGGGGCAGGGCGCTTCCCCGCCGGCGACCGAACGCAGCTCGGGGGGGAGGGAACCGGTCAGGCGGTTGCCGCTCAACCAGAGTTCCCCGAGGCTCGACAGCTTCGCCAGTTCCGGTGGGATGGGGCCGGACAGGGCGTTGGCGGCAAGCCCGAGCATTTCCAGGTCGGTCAGGTTTCCCAGCTCGGGCGGAATGGCGCCGGTCAACACGTTGCCGTCGAGCACCAGGGACCGCAAACCGACGAGATCCCCCAACGCCGCGGGAATGCGCCCATTCAGTCCCATTCTGGGCAGCTCCAGCGCAATGACACGAGTTTCCGGGCCGCCCACGGTCACGCCCTGCCATTCGCCTATCGGCAGGACCACCCTCCAGTTGAGCCGCGCGTTGCCGGCCAGCGTGTCTTTCATCGCCAGTAGCCGCGCGCAGTCGTCGAACAACGCGGGGCCGATTTGCGGCGGTGGCAGACAAACCAGGAAGTCGCCCAAGTCGTGTTCCCGGATCTCCAGCAGCTCCGGCGAAACGTCGCCGGTCAAGCGGTTCTCTCCCAGCCACAAGGACTTGAGCCGACCGAGCTGTCCCAGCTCTGCGGGGACGGCGCCGGTCAGGTCGTTGCGGCTCAGACTCAATTGACGCAAACCGACGAGGCGCCCCAGCTCGGGCGGAACAGGCCCGGTGAGACGGTTGGCGCCCAGATTCAAGCTGACGAGGCCGTCCAGCCTGCCGAGCTCCGGGGGAATGCGGCCGTTCAGCCCTCTCCCGCCCAGCAAGAGCCTGGTCACACGTCCCTGGGAACCGCCCACGGTCACGCCGTCCCACGAGCTGATGAGGATCTCCGGATGCCAGTTGAGTTCGGCCTCGCCGGCCAGCGTGTCCTTCACCGCCAGCAGCACCGTGCAGTCGTCGTACAACGCGGGGCTGATTTCCGGCGGTGGCAGACAAACCAGGAAGTCGCCCAGGTCGTGTTCCGGGATCTCCAGCAGCTCCGGCGGAACGGGGCCGGTCAAGCGGTTCTCTCCCAGCCACAAGGACTCGAGCCGACCGAGTCCCAATTCTGCGGGGATGGCGCCGGTCAGGTCGTTGCGGCCCAGACTCAATACACGCAAACCGACGAGGCGCCCCAGCTCGGGCGGAACAGGCCCGGTGAGACGATTGACGCCCAGATTCAAGCTGACGAGGCCGTCCAGCCTGCCGAGCTCCGGGGGAATGCGGCCGTTCAGCCCTCTCCCGCCCAGCGAGAGCCTGGTCACACGTCCCTGGGGACCGCCCACGGTCACGCCGTCCCACGAGCTGACGGGGATCTCCGGATGCCAGTTGAGCTTGGCCTCGCCGGCCAGCGTGTCCTTCACCGCCAGCAGCACCGTGCAGTCGTCGTACAACGGCGGGCTGGTGGGAGGCGATGGCGGCGCGCAAAATCCGAGATAACCGAGATCGTGTGCAGGGATATCGAGCAGCTCCGGCGGAACGGGGCCGGTCAGGTCGTTGCGGTCCAGACTCAATCGACGCAAACCGACGAGGCGCCCCAGCTCGGGCGGAACAGGCCCGGTGAGACGATTGGCGGCCAGATTCAATTGGACGAGGCCATCCAGCCTGCCGAGCTCCGGGGGAATGCGGCCGTTCAGCCCTCTCCCGCCCAGCCAGAGCCTGGTCACACGTCCCTGGGGACCGCCCACGGTCACGCCGTCCCACGAGCCGATGGGGATCTCCGGATGCCAGTTGAGCTCGGCCTCGCCGGCCAGCGTGTCCTTTACCGCCAGCAGAACCGTACAGTCGTCGTACAGCACCGGGCTCGTTGACGGCAGCGGCGTGCAGGGTGGTGGATGGACCGCAGTGTTGCCGATGGCGGCGAGCTCGGGAGGAATGGAGTCGAAATCGTTGCCCCTGAGCCGCAGGATGGACAGGTCGAGCCCTCCGAGAGCGGCCGGGACAGGGCCGGTCAAGCGGTTCCCTACCAGACGCAGTTCCTTGAGGTTCTCGAGCTTCGCCAGCTCCGGCGGGATGGCTCCTGTCAAGGTGTTGTGGTTCAGGTTCAGAGACTCGAGGCTCGCCAGATTGCCCAGCTCGGGCGGAATGCGGCCGGCGAGCCGATTATGTGGAAGGGATAGCCGAACAAGGCGATCCAGGCGGCCAAGATCCGAGGGGATGCGGCCGTTCAATCCCAGTACCGTTAGCTCCAGTCTCGTTACGCGCCCCTCCGGGCCATCCACCGTCACGCCCTGCCAACGGTTGACGGGCACGGCGCGACGCCAGTTCAAGACGATGTCCCCGGCCAGGATGTCCCTCGCGGCCAGCAGAACGGCACAGTCCGCGCCGGGACCGTCGGCCGGCGGATGACCGCAGAGCAGTTTTTCTCCTGACGCGTAGTCGGGATCGTTCCGCGATTCCGACCACTCGGCAAGGCCGACGAATCCTGCAACTCCGACCAGTCCTGCGCCCGCCGACGCCAGGACGATGACCTTCAGCTTGTTACGGACGTTGATCAACAGGAACACGACGGCCAGTGTGCCGAGTACGACCAGTGCTGTTCGGGACGTCGTCGCCAAGCCTGCGGCGACGCCGGCGGCCAGGCCCAGCCAGGCGAGCGCGCGCGGACCGCCGTTGGTCAGCAACGCCGCGGCGAGCGCCACCGTCATGCAGGTGACCAGGCTGGCGTCGTTGGGATCGAGGAAAGCGCCGGTCAGGCGAAAGGGAAGCCGGTAAGGCGGTAGAACGTCGAGATCGCGCAGGATCGGCGAAGCGAGAATGATGGCACAGCTTGCGATCAGTACCAAAAGCACGCCCTGCAGCAACCGGTCGACCCCGGTTCGTTCCAGCACCGCGCGGCCGCCGACCGCGGCGGCCGCGAGTACGCCGAAATGGAGGACGTAATACCTCAGGCTCCCGGCCGTATCCGGTTCCCGGATTGCCTCGACGCCCAGCACCGAGGCGCCGATCGCCAGATAGGACGCTATCGCGGCGAACAGCACCATGCCGGGCGTTCCGCCAAGCGTCCTCCGGATGGGGGCGAGTGAACCGGACTCCCGCCAGGCGATCACGCACCGGACGCCAACCAGGCCCAACAAGAGGACACTGCAGGCCATGGTGGCCCGTGCAATGATCACATCGACCTGCGGCAGCCCCCAAAGATGCAGATCCCTCAGGTTGGTCAGAGCGATGACCGCCAGTGCCCAGAACGCGACTGCGATCAGCGTGGTCCGGAGCGACTCGGTTCGGCGCAGCAGCGAGGCCGGATGTCGGAACAGGATCACCCGCTTCTACCGGCCGTAGTCGAAGTGCTGCAAGACTGAAGTCCCGGAAGGTGCGACCGGGTTGGTTGATGGTGAGATCATGGTGGCCGACACCTTGCACACAGTCCGTCCCGGCAGGAATACTTTTCGGTCCCGGCTGAGAGTCCGGCCCACAAGGAAGAGCCACTTGCAAGACTCCTGGGCACGGACACGTCCTGCCCGCCGGTTGCAGCCGGGACTTCCAGCGCATCTCCGGCCGCGTGCGAGCGCCGCCGGAGCGAGCACTCCCGAGATGCCGGCCACGCCGATCAGCATGGCCAACAGCGTAAGGATCTTGTCCGGCAGCAATGGCATGAGGCTTCGCGTCGTGAAGAACCGGCGCAGGATGATACCAGTAGTAACAGCTTCTCGCGGAGCCGGGCCGGGACGGCCGTGGCGAAGGAACGCGGGAATGACGGGTCTCTGACTCATGCAATTCGAGAGGTTCAATCTCGCCGCCGCCTTGCCGGTTGCGCGTCCGATGGACAAGTCCTCTGCCTCGGTACCACAATCCGTGCTTGGTGAATCGCGGCACGGTCCCGGAACTCCCGGAACGCCACGGGTTCGAACCGTGTACCGGATCAGTGCCGCTACACGCATGGATGCGCCAGGGACCACCTCCATCCAAACTCGGAGATCTCATTACAATGAAACGACGTCAATTTCTTGCCGTGTCCTCGCTCGCCCTCGCGATGCCCGGCTCGATTCTCGCCGGCGAAGGGCAGGTCGAGTACGACCGGGCGGCATTCGACGAGCTTCTGGCGAACGGGAAGCCGGTGCTGCTCGACTTCTACACCACGTGGTGAGGAACCTGTCGTGCACAAGGGCGCACCGTGCGTGCGCTCATCGACGGCAATCCCGAGTATCGCGCGGTGACCGTGATGAAGGTCGACTGGGATCGGTTCAGCGGTGACCCCATCGTGGGTGAGCTCGGCGTAAGAGGCCGGTCCACCCTCGTGATGTTCAGCCGGGGTGAGGAAGTGGGCAGGGTCGTCGGCCAGACCGGCGCCGGCGCCATCGAGCCCCTGTTCAAGGCCGCGGTCTCGTAAGCGGCCGCACGGACCGGCCCGAAGGCGACCGCCTTCGGGCCGCCGGCAACCTCGTCACACCGGCATTGCCGGACCGCACCTCTCTTCCGGAGCCGATCGATGACGTACCTGTGGGCCTATGTCGCCGGGCTGCTCACTCTCATCAATCCATGCGTGCTCCCGCTGCTGCCCATCGTCATCGCGGCGGCGTTCCAGAACAGCCGGCTGGGGCCGATCGCGCTCGCGGCGGGGCTGACCCTCTCGTTCGCGGTGCTCGGGGTCTCGGTGACCGCGTTCGGCCATCTCCTCAGTGTCGATGCCGATGCGGTCAACCGCACCGCGGCGGTCGCGATGATGGCGTTTGGTGTCGTGCTGCTCATCCCGAGAGCCCAGACCATGCTGGCAACGCTGGCCGCGCCGCTCGCGAGCCGCGCGAACTCCAGGCTCGACCATCGCGACAGGGCCGGCATCGCCGGTCAGTTCGGGGTGGGTGTCCTGCTCGGCGCGGTCTGGTCGCCATGCATCGGTCCGACGCTGGGCGGCGCCATCGGTCTCGCCGCGAGCGGCGAGGGTCTCGGCCAGGCGACGATGACGATGCTCACGTTCGGGGCCGGCGTGTCCACCGTGCTGATGGTGCTCGCCTATGGCTCGAGGCAGGCGGTGAGCGCCCGCCGGGAGACGCTCGCGGCATGGATGCCGTGGGCGAAGCCGCTCATGGGCGCGACCCTGCTGGTGGTGGGGGTCGCGATCCTGTTCCACATCGATCGAATGATCGAAGGCTGGTTGCTCGACGTCATGCCGGTGTGGCTTCAGGATCTGTCGGTGTCGGTCTGAACACCCCGCAGGCCGTTTGCAGAGTGAGTACGGCGGCGGGCATCGTCGCCGCCCTCGCCACTCCCACGGCACCGGGCGGCGCATGTCGGCCGAGCCGAATTACAGGTCGCCGTGCAGAAGCCGGTAGACCGCGCTGCAATCGAGCTCACCCGCGCCGTTGTGGCACAGCATGCGGTACATCGACGCCGCCGCGGAGCCGAGCGGGGTGCTCGTGCCGGTGTCCGCCGCTGCCTTTTGGGCAAGCCCGAGGTCCTTCGCCATGAGCGCCGCCTTGAAGCCGGGAGCATAGCCCCGGTTTGCGGCAGAGGACTCGACGATCCCCGGCACCGGATGCATGTGGTCCATCATCCACGTCTGGCCGGACGACGTGGAGACGACGTCGAACAGCTTCTTCGGGTCGAGGCCGAGCGCCTCGCCGAGGCAGCAGACCTCGGAGGCCCCGATGATTGCGATCCCCGCCATCATGTTGTTGCAGATCTTCGCGGCCTGTCCGTGTCCCGATCCGCCGACGTGGGCGACGTTGCGCCCCATCGCGGCGAGCACCGGCTCGGCGCGCTGGAAGCCGGCCGCGGAGCCGCCCACCATGAACGTGAGGGTGCCCGCCGAGGCTCCGGTGACCCCGCCCGACACCGGGGCGTCGATCATCTCGTAGCCAGCCTCGGATGCCGCCGCCGCCACCGCCTGCGCACTCGCGACGTCGATGGTCGAGCAGTCGGCGAGAAGCGCCTCGCGGGGCGCATGCCCGACGATGCCGTCATTGCCGCCGTCGCCCAGGTAGACCGCGCGCACGTGCCTCCCTTCCGGCAGCATCGTGATGACGATCTCGGCCGCGGTGACCGCATCGGCAAGGCTCGCCGCTTCGCCGGCGCCGGCCCGCACCGCCTCGGCCAGCGCGTCAGGGGAGACGTCATACGCGCGCACTTCGTGCCCGGCCGCGAGCAGGTTGCGAAGCATCGGCAAGCCCATGTTGCCGGCGCCGATGAATGCGATTCGGGTCATGTGTCCGCCCCGCTACTTCCTCGCCGCCTCCCCGATGTTGTCCACGCCGCGCCGCTCCAGCAGCCCGTCCAGCCAGTCCGGGTCCATCTCCGGCACCGAGGACAGCAGGAGGTCGGTGTACTCGTGGTGCGGGGGACGGAACATCTCGTCCTTCGGGCCGGCCTCGACGACCTTGCCCTCCTTCATCACCACCACCTCGTCGGCGATCGCGCGCACCGTCGCCAGATCGTGGGTGATGAACATGTAGGCGAGGTTCAAATCCTCCTGCAGGCGGTCGAGAAGCTTCAGGATCCCCTCGGCCACGAGCTGGTCGAGGGCGCTGGTCACCTCGTCGCAGATGATGAACTCGGGCTCGGCGGCGAGCGCCCGGGCGATGCCGATCCGCTGCTTCTGCCCCCCGGAGAGCTCGGACGGCACGCGGTGGAAGAACTGCGAGGGCTCGAGCTCGATCTGGTCGAGCAGCTCGTCCACGCGTTTCTTCAGGTCCGCGCCGCGCAGCCCCCGGTAGAAGGCCACCGGGCGCCCGATGATCTCGCCGATGCGCTTCTTCGGGTTCAGTGCGGTGTCGGCCATCTGGTAGATCATCTGCGCCTGGCGGAGCTGGTCCTTCGAGCGCTCCTTGAAGCTCGCCGGCAGGACCTGCCCGTTGTGCCGTATGTCCCCCCCGGTGGGCGGCAGCAGGCCGGTGATGCAGCGCGCCGCGGTGGACTTGCCCGATCCCGACTCGCCGACCACCGCCACCGTGCGTCCGCGGTGGATGTCGAACGAGACGTCGTCGAGGACCTTGACCGGGCCGTAGGCGGCGCTGACCCCGCTCACCGAGATCACCGGCGTCTCGCCGGCGCCCGCGGGCGGCTTCTGCTGTCGCTGGAAGCTGCGCACCGCCCACAGGGACTTGGTGTAGTCCTCCTTCGGCGAGGCGAGCATGGAGCGGGTGTCGGCCTCCTCGACCTCGTCGCCCTTGAGCAGCACCTTGATGCGGTCGGCCATCTGCGCGACGACCGCGAGGTCGTGCGTGATGTAGAGCGCGGCGGTGTCGAACTGGTCGACGATGTCGCGGATCGCGGCGAGCACCTCGATCTGGGTGGTGACGTCGAGCGCGGTGGTGGGCTCGTCGAAGATGATGAGGTCGGGCCGGCAGCTCATCGCCATCGCGGTCATCGCGCGCTGGAGCTGCCCCCCCGAGACCTGGTGCGGGTAGCGGAACCCGATCTCCTCGGGGTGGGGCAGGCGCAGGCGCCGGTACAGCTCCATCGCGTCCTCTTCGCTCTCGCGCCGGGTCCTGATCTTGTGCTGTACCGGCGCCGCGGTGTGCTGGTCGATCAGCTTGTGCGCCGGGTTGAACGACGCCGCGGCGGACTGCGCCACGTAGGCGATGCGCGCCCCGCGCAGCATCCGCAGGTCCTCCTCCGGAGAGGAGGTCAGCTCCATGCCGTCGAACTCGATGCTGCCGGCGGAGATGCGGCAGCCGTCGCGGGTGAAGCCCATGGCCGCGAGTCCGATCGTGGACTTGCCGGCCCCGGACTCCCCGATCAGGCCCATCACCTCGCCGCGGCGGAGATCGAGGTCGACGCCGTGCACGATCTCGAACCACTTCTCGTCGGCCCGGCCCTCGATGCGAAGGCCCCGGATCTTGAGCAACGAGCTTTTCTGGTCAGTCATGGTGTCACTCCTTCAGGCCGGAGGAGAGGTGGAGCATCCAGTCCACCACGAAGTTGACGGCCACCGTCAGCAGGGCGATCGCCGCGGCCGGGATCAGCGGGGTCACCTCGCCGAACGAGATGAGGGTGGCGTTCTCGCGCACCATCGAGCCCCAGTCCGCGGTCGGCGGCTGGATGCCGAGACCGAGGAAGGACAGGGCCGAGATGGCGAGGAACACGAAGCAGAACCGCAGCCCGAACTCCGCCACCAGCGGCGCCGTGGCGTTCGGCAGGATCTCGCTGATGATCAGGTACCAGGTCTTCTCCCCGCGCAGCCGCGCCGCCTCGATGTAGTCCATCACCACGATGTTGCCGGCCACCGCCCGCGCGAGCCGGAACACCAGCGGCGAGTAGAGCAGGGCGATCACCAGGATGAGGTTGACGACGTTGGTGCCCACGATGGTCAGCAGCAGCAGGGCGAACACGAGCTGGGGGATCGCCATCAGCGTATCGACGACGCGCCCGCAGGTCTGGTCGACCCAGCCGCCGAGGGTGGCGGCCATGAGGCCGGTCAGGGAGCCGACCAGGAACGCGAGGGCGGTGGTGAGCAGGGCGATGCCCACGGTGTTGCGCGCGCCGTAGATGATGCGGCTGAACATGTCCCGCCCGAGCTGGTCGCCGCCGAGCAGCATGTTCTCGTCGGGCGGTGCGTAGGAGCTGCCGATCACCTCCGCCTCGCCGTGCGGCGCGATCACCGGGGCGAACACCGCGGCCACGACGTAGACGAGGATCACGAACAGGCCGAAGGACGCGGTGAGCGGGGCGTTGCGCATGATCTTGGCCGTCTCGCGCGGGAGGGTCTGCGCCAGGAACTCGCGAAAGCTGTAGGCGAGGCCCGCGCAGGCGAAGAACAGCCCGATGGCGATGGCGACGGTGCGCAGCCACGATTCGCCCCCGAGCAGTCCCATCAGGAACGAGGCGAGGGTGAGGCTGAACAGCACCAGGAAGGCTTCGCGCCGGTGGTAGTAGGCGGCCAGGCACGAGGCCGCGATCATCAGGGTGTAGAAGACGATGGCGAATGTGCTCATGACGCGGCCCTCACTTCGGATGCCGCAGGCGCGGGTTGGAGAGAATCGACCCCACGTCCGCCAGCAGGTTCAGCAGGATGTAGGTCGCGGCGAAGACCAGGCAGCAGGCCTGCACGACCGGGAAGTCCCGCTTGGTGACGCTGTCGACCAGCAACTGGCCGACCCCCGGATACACGAAGACGATCTCGACCAGCACCACGCCGGTGATGAGGTAGGCGAGGTTCAGCGCCACCACGTTGATGATGGGGGCCAGCGCGTTCGGCAGCGCGTGCACCGCGATGACCTTCCAGCGCGGCTCGCCCTTGAGCCGGGCCATCTCGATGTAGGGCGACGCCAGCAGGGCGATGATCGCGGCCCGGGTCATGCGCATCATGTGCGCGATCACCACCAGGGTCAGGGTGATGGCGGGCAGCAGGGTGACGAAGACCCGCTCGGTGAACGGCATGTCACCGGTGACGCTCGATATCGAAGGGAACCAGGGATTCTGGACGGACAAGAACAGGATGAGGATGTAGCCGAGGAAGAACTCCGGCGACGAGATCGAGGTCAGGGTGGCCACGTTCGCGATCCGGTCGAAGACCGATTCGCGGTAGAGCGCCGCGAGCACCCCCAGCACGATCGAGATCGGGATGGAGAACGCCGCGGCCACCGCGGCGAGGAAGAGGGTGTTCCGGAACCGTGGCCCGAGCTGCTCCGCCACCGAACGCTTGTTGGCGAGCGAGACCCCGAAGTCCCCCTGGAGCGCGCCGCCCAGCCATTCGACGTAGCGCACCGGAGCCGAGCGGTCCAGCCCGAGCTCCTCGCGCATGGCCTTGACCGTCTCCGGGGTCGCGGCCTGGCCGAGGATCGCCTCGGCGAGGTCGCCCGGCAGCAGCTCCACCGCCCCGAAGATGATGATCGAGACGACGAGCAGGGTGACGAAGCCAAGCCCCAGCCGCTTGGCCACCAGTGACAGGACGTCTTTCATATCCGTCTCCCCCTTCCGGAGGCCGGGGTGTGCTCCGGGCCCGCCGGTTGTCGTGGCGCTCGCTGGAATCCGCTTGTTTCATGACGTTGCGCAAGCGCGAAGTGGGCGCAGGATGTGCGGCTGCGGTCTGAAGTGCGGGCAAAGGCGTTGCCGCGCGCCATGCCCCGACCGTCCCGAGCGGCTGCGCCGTGGACGTGCGGGCCATGTTGGCACGGCGTGCCGAATCAGGCAACGGGGGCGGGCGGCGGGTGGTGGTGGTGGTGCGTAAGAGGAGCTGCGCCAAGTCAACTCGGCGAAGCTGAACGCGCTGTAGGCAGGGAGAGACGTCCGGCGCGCGGCGAGATGCGTCGCTGACCGGAGCGCCCGGTTTCGTTGACGCGCGGCCTGAACTTGTAGCCCCGCCGCGCCAGCGGTCGCCGCTTCAGCGCCGGCCGCGCACCCGGCGGATCGCCTGGAGCTGGGCGGCGGCCTGGGCGAGCTCCGCCCTCGCCCGCGCCTCGTCGATGTCCGCGGCCCGATCCGCGAGCATGCGTTCGGCCTGCTCCTGCGCGGCCAGCGCCGCCGCCTCGTCGAGATCCTCGGCGCGCTGCCCGGTGTCGGAGAGTACCGTCACCACGTGGGGCTGGACCTCCAGCATGCCGCCGGAGACGTAGAAGGACTGCTCCTCGCCCCCCGGTATCGTCGCCCGGACCTCGCCCGGCTTGAGCCGGGTGATCAGCGGGGTGTGGCGGGGCAGGATCCCCAGCTCTCCCATCGCGCCGGGGGCGACCACCATCTCGCACTCGCCTGAAAACAGCTCGCGCTCGGCACTGACGATGTCGAGTCGGATCGTGGCTGGCATGTCTGATCTCCGGGCCGATCGTCTGAATCAAGCCAGTGAATCAAGCCAGGCCGCGCCGCAGCTTCGGCTTGAATGAATCGTTGGCTCGGCATCTCTGCCTGCCGAACCACCTGCGGTCGAAAGCACCGGTGCCTTGATCACCTTCTTCGGCTCGCGGCGCTGCACCGCGAGCCGAGGCCGATACCCATCCCGGCATGACCGGAACCGAACGCCGGTCGGCGAAAATCTTCGCCGTTTTGTCGAAGACTTCACGGACACGAGACCGAAGATTTCACGGACACGGGACCGGTCAGACACTCTTCGCCTTCTCCTGCACTTCCTCGATACCGCCGACCATGTAGAACGCCTGCTCCGGGAACTCGTCCATCTCGCCGTCCGCGATCGCCTTGAAGCCGGCGATGGTGTCCTTGAGCGGTACGTACTTGCCGGCCGAGCCGGTGAACACCTCGGCGACGAAGAAGGGCTGGGAGAGGAAGCGCTGGATCTTGCGCGCCCTCGACACCACCTGCTTGTCCTCGTCGGAGAGCTCGTCCATGCCGAGGATCGCGATGATGTCGCGCAGTTCCTTGTAGCGCTGCAGGATCCCCTGCACCCGGCGCGCAATGTCATAGTGCTCGGTGCCGATGACAAGGGGGTCGAGCTGGCGGCTGGTCGAATCGAGCGGGTCCACGGCCGGGTAGATGCCCAGCTCCGCGATCTGGCGCGAGAGCACCAGGGTCGCGTCGAGGTGGGCGAAGGTGGTGGCCGGTGAGGGGTCGGTGAGGTCGTCGGCGGGGACGTAGATGGCCTGGATCGAGGTGATCGAGCCGGTCTTGGTGGAGGTGATGCGCTCTTGCAGCACCCCCATCTCCTCGGCCAGCGTCGGCTGGTAGCCCACCGCCGAGGGCATGCGCCCGAGCAGGGCCGAGCACTCGGTGCCGGCGAGGGTGTAGCGGTAGATGTTGTCCACGAAGAACAGCACGTCGCGCCCCTCGTCGCGGAAGAACTCGGCCATGGTGAGGCCGGTCAGTCCCACGCGGAGGCGGTTGCCGGGCGGCTCGTTCATCTGCCCGTACACCAGCGCCACCTTGTCGAGCACGCCCGAATCGGTCATCTCGTGGTAGAAGTCGTTGCCCTCGCGGGTGCGCTCCCCCACCCCGGCGAACACCGAGAAGCCGGAGTGCTCGATGGCGATGTTGCGGATGAGCTCCATCAGGGCGACCGTCTTGCCCACGCCCGCGCCGCCGAACAGCCCGATCTTGCCGCCCTTGTTGAAGGGGCAGATGAGGTCGATGACCTTGATGCCGGTCTCCAGGATTTCGATCCCCGCGGCCTGGTCGACGTAGGCCGGGGCCTTGCGGTGGATGGGCCAGTGCTCCCCGGCGCCGACCTCGCCGCCGCCGTCCACCGGCGTGCCGAGCACGTCCATGATGCGCCCCAGGGTCTTCGGGCCGACCGGCACCGAGATTGGCGCCCCGGTGTTGTCGACCCCGACACCGCGCTGCAGGCCGTCGGTGGAGCCCATCGCGATGGTGCGCACCACCCCGTCGCCGATCTGCTGCTGCACCTCCAGGGTCAGGCCGTTCTCGACCTTGAGCGCGTCGTAGACCTTGGGCACCGCCGCGCGCGGAAACTGCGCGTCCACGACGGCCCCGATGATTTCGACGATGTTTCCAGAGCTCATGATTGCAAGTCTCCCTGATGTATCCGCTGAATCCGTCTCCGTCGTGGACGAATCGTGAGGCGGCGCCGGCTGCTCAGACAGCTCCCTCGTGTTTTGCGATGAGCTCGCGCACCGCCGGTACGAGCCTGGACGGAACTTCCATCACCGTCTGCCCGGGGTCGAGCCAGATTATTTCGTCTTCGGCGACACCCTCTTCTTCGGATTGAGTTTCGTAGTGGGCCAACAGATCTGACACCTGTTCCTCGTCCCATCCCTTCGGAAATCCTGGAGGCTTCATTGCTCTTTCCTTCCCATGTGGCGCAGAAATTCCGAAGGAGATTTGAGGGCTTTCTTTGGTAGGGGCTTGAGGAGCTTCTTCAGAGATTCAAACTCATTCGCCTTTCTGGCACTATCTCCCTCGTCTTCGATTTCCAGAATCTCCTCCAGATGGTCGAGAAGAAAATTCGCAATGGTTTCTCGATCACAGTCGTTATTCTTGTCGCAGTAGTCCGATAGAGAATTCGCATATTCCTCGTATGATATACTTTCGACATCCTCCTTCAACACTTCAATCGTCTTGATGACGAAATCTCTCGAGTATCCCCAGTCCTTTTCATAGTGATCCGCGATTGCCTCCACTTCCGAATCGATGATTCGACCGTCGGCGCTTGCAATCTTGAGGCCCAGGGGCAGCAGGCGATGGAGCAGCTCCACTCCGATCAAGTCCAGAGGAGTGTCGATATATTTGGGAATGACGTCGACCATCTTGGCCTTTGTGCTGCCCAGGAGCTTCCTCACCCCGAAGTATGCCCCTCCTGCGGCCAAGCCCGCGCCGACTACCCAACCTATCGGTGTTACCGCTCCAGCTCCGATGCCAATTGCAGCGAGTGCGGAGCCGAAGCCTGTTGCCGGGAACAGAGCCCCGGCAACGACCGAGCTGGCAGCAGCTCCGCTGGCGGCGCCTCCGGCCAGAAGAGGATGGATGAACGTCGACAAGTTTTTTGAAAGCTTCAAGAACTTGTACGCTTCCTCTCCAATGCCGAGTCTCCCTTTGAAGATCAGTTCGTGGGCAATGACTTCTTCGGGTTCATCGTATCGATTCATCTCTGAAGGAGATTTGAGAGCTTTCTTTGGTAGGGGCTTGAGGAGTTTCTTCAGAGATTCAAACTCACTCGTCTTTCTGGCATTATCTCCTTCGTCTTCGACTTCCAGAATTTCCTCCAGATGATCAAGAAGAAAATCCGCAATGGTTTCTCGATCACAGTCGTTATTCTTGTCGCAGTAATCCGATAGAGAATTCGCATATTCCTCGTATGATATACTTTCGACATCTTCCTTCATCTCTTCAATCGTCTTGATGACGAAATCTCTCGAATATCCCCAGTCCTTTTCATAGTGATCCACGATTGCCTCCACTTCCGAATCGATGATTCGACCGTCGGCGCTTGCAATCTTGAGGCCCAGGGGCAGCAGGCGATGGAGCAGCTCATCTCCGATCAAGTCCAGAGGAGTATTGATATATTTGGGAATGACGTCGACCATCTTGGCTTTTGTGCTGCCCAGGAGCTTCCTCACCCAGAAGGATGCCCCTCCTGCGGCCAAGCCCGCGCCGACTACCCAACCTATCGGTGTTACCGCTCCAGCTCCGATGCCAATTGCAGCGAGTGCGGAGCCGAAGCCTGTTGCCGGGAACAGAGCCCCGGCGACGACCGAGCTGGCAGCAGCTCCGCTGGCGGTGACTCCGTCCAGAAGAGATTGGATGAATGTCGACAAGTTGTTTGAAAGCTTCAAGGACTTGTACGCTTCCTCTCCAATGCCGAGCCTCCCTTTGAAGACCAGTTCTTGGGCAATGACTTCTTCGGGTTCATCGTATCGATTCATCAGGCTACTCCTTTCAGTGGTTCGAGGGAGGCTGTCGCGTCCTTGATCGCCTGTACAATGGGACTCTCTTTCATATCTTTCATGAAACCAGCCCCCAGACCGAAGACTATGAGTACAGGAGCGAGCAAAGGTCCGAGTATTGCCCCAATTATTGGTATGGAGGCAATGAGGGCTGAAAGGATCACGCCCAGAACAAGTCCAAACGTTGCGTTCGGGAACCGCTTTACGATGTCGGATACGATTTCGATGATTCGTTTTCCGATTCTCAACACAACATCTCCGACCTTGATCTCTGCATCCATGATGGACTTGATCAGGACTTTGGCGTCAGCGGAGATCTCCAGGTTGTCGATCATGCGATTGAGCTCTCTCTTCGGTCGTCCCCTGGATTTGAACTCTTCGTAGAGACGATTCACCTTGTCGTCTTCTATTTCAACGGTGATCTTGTTTCCGTCCGAGTCGATGGCTTCGGTATTCATTTCAGTTTTCTCCCGATGTAGGTCGTGTTGACGAATTCAAGGCGCCACCCCGCCGACGATCTCTGACAGCTCCCGCGTGATCGACGCCTGCCCTCTCAGTCCGCGCACTCCTTGGATGTCGTCCTTGTCGAGCTTGGCCTTCTTTCCAAGTGTTCTGATCAATTTGTGGGCAGTTTGAGGCGGATAATGGCGTTGACTCCGTCGCCTTGGCGTCCAGAGATCAGGCGTAGCGCAAGCTGACGTTGTAATGCCGTGCGTCGTTGCGCACTTTCTCGGCGCTCTTGACGACGTATTCCGCCTCGCGGCGACGTGCCCCATCCTGCCTGCCCATGCGATAGGCAAACACAATCAAACGCAACGCCAGCTCCCAGCGAATCAATGGCGTATAGGCGAGAAAGGCCGCAACCAGAAGCCGGTGGATGCGTACATGAAATTCCCGGATTTCCGGATGATCCGGTGTCTCCAATGCGGCCTTCGACACCTTTCGATACATCTTGAGATATTCCGCTATCTTCCGCACGTTGAACATTAACGTTTTGTGCTGATTGTAATTATGGATGGTGACATCTAGTCCATCCAGTAACCGGCGGACGAATTTGTATTCCGAAGGGGAGAGTGAATCTGTATTTTCGATGACGTTCATATACAGAAAATGCATGACGTCACGGCGTAGCTGGCAGAATGGAAACAGCACCCGGTCATGCTTTTGCATCTCTTTCTGGCGGAGCCGGAATCTCAATGCATCGCCAGCCAACACCGTAAGCAATACGAGAATTGTCGCCAAGAAGATCGTGGTATTCATGATGTGTTTTCCTCTTGTTGAATCTTCTTGTCCAACAAGGCCAGGAAACGATCTCGATATGCATGGTTGTCCTTAGCCAATCGATCTATCTCACGTTGCCGATCCTGCAATTGTTCCCGATGTTACCGATGGATACGAGCATTCAAACTGCGTAGCCACAAGAACATGAATACTATACCGAGCATGAGCAAGCCATTGATCTCACCGAATTTCGTCAGAAACGAAGATATGGAATCCAAGACGATATCCTACAGCGCCGCCGCCCCGCCGACGATCTCCGACAGCTCCTGGGTGATCGACGCCTGCCGGGCCTTGTTGTACTGGAGTTGCAGGTCGTCGATGAGGCCGCCGGCGTTGTCGGAGGCGGCCTTCATCGCGACCATGCGCGCGGCCTGCTCCGAGGCGATGTTCTCCACGACGCCCTGGTACACCAGGGATTCGACGTAGCGGGTCAGGAGCTGGTCCAGCACGTCTTTCGCATCGGGCTCGTAGAGGTAGTCCCAGTAGTGCTTGACCTCTCCCTCCTCGGACGGGGCGCGGGGGAGGAGCCGCTCGACCACCGGGCGCTGGGTCATCGAGTTGACGAACTGGTTGTAGATGAAGAACACGCGATCGATCCTGCCCTCGACGTAGGCGTCGAGGACGACCTTGACGGTCCCGATCAGCGAATCGATGGCCGGGTGGTCCCCGACCTGCGAGGTGCTCGCGAGCAGGTTCACGCCCAAGCGACGGAAGAACACCCCGCCCTTGTTGCCGATCACGCAGAAATCGCTTTCCACCCCGTCCGCCCGCCAGCCGTCAAGTTCGCGCAGCACGGTCCTGAACAGGTTGTTGTTCAGCCCGCCGCAGAGCCCCCGGTCCGAGGACACGATGACGAACCCGACCCGCTTCACCTCCTCCCGGGTGATGAGGAAGGGATGCTTGTACTCGGTGTTGGCGGCGCCGACGTGCGCGATCACCTGGCGCATCTTCTCTGCGTAGGGCCGGGCCTGGCGCATCCGCTCCTGCGCCTTGCGCATCTTGCTCGCCGCGACCATCTCCATGGCCCGGGTGATCTTCTGCGTGTTCTGCACGCTCTTGATCTTGGTCCGGATCTCTTTCGCGCCGGCCATGTCGTCGCTCCGTCCGCAGTGCTCGTGCCGTCCGCGGCGTCCGCGCCTACCAGGCGTGGTTCGCCTTGAAGTCCTCGACCGCGTCCTTGAACTGCTTCTCCACGCCGTCGTCCCACTTCGGGGCGGCGTTGACCTGGTCGATCAGGCTGGACCGGCTCGAATCCATGTACGCCATCAGGGCGTTGGTGAAGTCGCCGACCCGTTCGAGCTCCACGTCGTCCATATGGCCGCGGTCCACCGCGTACAGCGTCACCGCCTGGTGGGCGACGGAGAGCGGGGAGTACTGCGGCTGCTTCAGCACCTCCATGATGCGCTGGCCGCGTTCGAGCTGGCGCCGGGTGGCCTCGTCGAGGTCGGAGGCGAACTGGGCGAACGCCGCGAGCTCGCGGTACTGCGCGAGCGCGAGCCGCACCCCGCCGCCGAGCTTCTTGACGATGTCGGTCTGCGCCGCGCCCCCGACCCGTGACACCGAGAGGCCGGCGTTGATGGCGGGGCGGAAGTTGGCGTTGAAGAGGTCGCTTTCGAGGAAGATCTGGCCGTCGGTGATGGAGATGACGTTGGTCGGGACGAACGCGGACACGTCGCCGGCCTGGGTCTCGATGATGGGCAGCGCGGTCAGCGATCCCGTGCGGCCCTTGACTTCGCCGCCGGTCTCCTCCTCGACGTACTTCCCGTTCACCCGCGCGGCGCGCTCCAGCAACCGTGAGTGCAGGTAGAACACGTCGCCGGGGTACGCCTCGCGGCCCGGCGGGCGACGCAGCAGCAGGGAGACCTGGCGATAGGCCCACGCCTGCTTGGTGAGGTCGTCGTAGATGATGAGGGCGTCTTCGCCCCGGTCGCGGAAGTACTCGCCCATCGTGCATCCGGAGTAGGGCGCGATGTACTGCAACGCGGCGGATTCCGAGGCGGCGGCGGCGACCACGATGGTGTGCTCCATCGCACCGTGCTCTTCGAGCTTGCGCACCACGCCGGCGATGGAGGAGTTCTTCTGCCCGATGGCGACGTAGATGCAGATGATGTCGCCGCCCTTCTGGTTGATGATGGTGTCGATCGCGACCGCCGTCTTCCCGGTCTGCCGGTCGCCGATGATCAGCTCCCGCTGCCCGCGCCCGATCGGCACCATCGCGTCGATGGACTTGAGCCCGGTCTGCACCGGCTGGCTCACGGATTGGCGGGTGATCACGCCGGGGGCGACCTTCTCGATCGGCGAGGTGCCCTCGGACTCGATCGGTCCCTTGCCGTCGATCGGCTGGCCCAGCGGGTTCACCACCCGCCCGAGCAGCCCCCGCCCCACCGGCACCTCCAGGATGCGCCCGGTGCACTTGACGGTATCGCCCTCGGCGATGTGGCCGTACTCCCCCATGATGACGGAGCCGACCGAATCCCGTTCGAGGTTGAGGGCGAGCCCGAAGGTGTTGCCCGGAAACTCGATCATCTCGCCCTGCATGACGTCGGACAGCCCGTGGATGCGGGCGATGCCGTCGGTGAGGGACACGATCGTCCCCTCGGTGCGCGCCTCGACTCCGACCTCGAAGCTCTCGATCTTCTTCTTGATGAGGTCGCTGACTTCCGCCGCGGTGAGTTGCATTTCCTGGAACCTCTTACCCGGTGAGTCTCTAGTCGATGAGACTATAGGAGCCGTCTGAATGCTGCTTGAAGTATGCGGTATAGCCGCCTGGGTTTCCGGTGCGATGCTTGCTGAGGAAAACTGAGTACGTGCTATCGGCCCACCCTGGACAACTCCGTCTTACGTCGGCAGCACGGAATCGCTTCGGCAGCTTACCTTCACATCTAGCGCGGCGGATGTCGTCAACAAATCGACTCATTTCTTGTTTCCTCCTTCACAGCCATGTAGCGGGTCCCCGCATGGGACAATCTGCCCAAAGGCGAATTTGCCAAGTGGGCATTGCTCGCGCGCTCCATTTCGTGCGCTACGCCAACGCCTGAGCGAGCTGCCCGAGCCGGCCTCTGAGCGAGGCGTCGATGACCAGGTCGCCGGCCCGGATCACCACGCCGCCGATCAGCGAGCCGTCCACCTCGCAGTCGAGCGTCACCTTCGTGCCGAGGCGTTGCTCCATCGCCTCGACGATGGCGGCGCGCTGCGGCTCGGACAGCTCGAACGCGCTGGTGACGTGGACCTGATCACGCCCTTCGCGGGCGGCGCGCTCCTCGGCGAAGCGGCGCGAGACCTCCGGCAGCAGGGCGAAGCGCCCGTAATGCCCGACCACCCGGACGAAGTTGCGGCCGGTGTCGGAGAGCCGGTCGCCGCAGACGTCGATGAAGAGCTCGACGAGGCGGGCGCGGTCCACCCTCGGGTTCGCGATGAGGCCGCCCATCGCCGGGTCGCGCGCGACCGCCGCGAGCAGCTCCAGCATCTCCGCCCATTCGCCGAGCCGGCCTTCCTCCTCCGCCTGCCTGAAGGCGGCGACTGCGTAGGGCCGTGCGAGCTCGCCTGGTTCCGCCATTTGCTTCCGCTTCGCCTCGGTGCCGGGTGCCGGGAGGGTGTGCCGGTGGCCGGTGCCGCCGACGGCCGCCTAGAGCTGCGCCGCGAGCTTGCCGAGCGCTTCCTCGTGCGCGGCGGTGTCCACCTCGCGCATCAGGACCTGCTCGGCGCCCGAGACCGCCAGCGCCACGACCTCGCCGCGCAATGCCTCCCGCGCCTGGTGGATCTGCTGGTCGATCTCGGCCTTCGCCGCGTCGATGAGCTTGCCGCCCTCGACCCGCGCGTCGGACTTGGCCTCGTCGACGATCTCGCCGGCGCGGCGCTGCGCGTTCGAGATGATCTCCCGGGCCTGCTCCTTCGTGGCCTGGAGCTCCTCCTCGATCTGCGACTGCGCCTCTTCCTTCGCCCGCAAGCCCTGAGCCGCCGCGGCGAGACCGTCCGCGATCCTGGTGCGCCGCGCTTCGAGCGCATTCAGGATCGGCGGCCAGACGTACTTCAGGCAGAACCACACGAACACCGCGAACGCGATGGACTGACCGATCAGCGTCAGGTTGATGTTCATGATCCAATCCCTTCTGCGTATGCGTTGTCCGCCGTCAGCCGCCGACCACCGCGAACAGCACGTAGAGGCCGATGGCGATGGCGATGATCGGGAGCGCGTCCACCAGCCCCATCATGATGAAGAACTGGGTGCGGAGCATCCCGAGCATCTCGGGCTGGCGGGCGATGCCCTCGATGAAGCGGGCGGCGAGGATGCCGATGCCCACCGCGGCTCCTGCCGCGCCGATGCCGAGCATGAGTCCGCCGGCGATGTAGAGCAGAGCTGTTTCCATCTCTCAGTCTCCTGTCGGGATGTCAGGCCGTTTCCGTTTAACGATGTCGAGGTTCGGGTGGTGTGGCGCCGGTGGTTCGATGATGCCGATGTCGGTGATTTCGGTGACGTCGATGTCCGTGGCGCCGACGTCAGTGGTGCGAGTGCGCCATGTCCAGGTACACGATGGTCAGGATCATGAAGATGAACGCCTGCAAGGTGACGATGAGCAGGTGGAACACCGCCCACCCCCATTGCAGCGCGCCCCCCGCCAGCCCCCACCAGAACCCGCCGCTGTAGAGCAGGGCGATGAGGATGAAGATCATCTCGCCGGCGTACAGGTTCCCGAACAGCCGCAGCGACAGCGACACCGGCTTGGAGATGAGGGAGATCCCTTCGAGGAAGAGGTTGACGGGGAACAGGAACTTCGGGAAGGGCTGGAACGCGAGCTCGCCGAAGAACCCGCCCGCGCCCTTCACCTTGATGCTGTAGTAGATGGTCAGCGCGAACACCGAGAGCGACATGCCGAAGGTCGCGTTCGGATCGGTGGTCGCCACCACCTTCATGTACGGGACCCCGACGAGGCTCGCGAGCCAGGGGATCCAGTCCACCGGCACGAGGTCCATCGTGTTCATCAGGAAGATCCACACGAACAGGGTCAGGGCGATCGGCGCGACCAGGTCGTTCTTGCCGGTGAACGTCCCGCGCACGTTGTCGTCGATGAACTCGATGATGGTCTCGACGAAGTTCTGGAAGCCGCCCGGCACCTCGCTGGTCGCGGTGACCGCCACCTTGCGGAACAGCCACAGGAAGAGGGCCCCGAGGCCGACGGACCACAGCATCGTATCGACGTGGATGGCCCAGAAGCCCATCGCCCTGGCCTCCGCGGCGCTGTGCGCGAAGCCGAGGCCGTGCTCCGGATGCACCCCCAGGACGAGGTTCTGCAGGTGGTGCTGGATGTACTCGCTGGGGGTCTGCGCGGCCATGTTCCGGGGTATCCGATGGAGCGGGTCGGGTACGGTTCAGGAGCGATCCGGTTCCGGGCGGGAGCGATTCACTTCCGGCAGGAACGATTTCGAGTCCGAAGGGAACGATTCGAGTCCGAAGGGAATGATTCAGCCGCCGGGAACGATTCATTTCCCCGGGAACGATTCATTTCCCGCCGCCGCGGGGGTCGAGGGTCAGCGAGGCGAGCACGCCTCCGACGTGCACCACGATGAACCCCGTGAACAGCGCCGCCATGTCCAGGCCCTCCAACAGCACGAACGCCGCGATGAACAGGCCGCAGACGATCGCGATCTTCGCCACCTCGGCGCGCATCCACACGCCGAACGCTCCCTTGTCCGCCGCCCCGGCGGCCGTCCCCAGCACCTTGCGCGCGAAATACACGGTCGGCACCAGGCTGTTGACCCCGCCGACGAACGCCGAGAGGACCGCGGCAGGACCGAACGGCATCGCGGCGGCGGCGACCGTCGCCGCCAGCACGCACTGGACCCAGAAGACCCGGCTGATCAACGAACGGATCGTTCGACAGTGCGTACGCCACGAACCGCAAGCAAGCAGGCCAGCCTCACCGCCGGGCCCGCGCGCCGCGCTTCGCGTGCGTACACGCCCTTGCCGCACTCCCCGGTAGCGGACGCGCGATTGTACGGGTCATGGTCCCGGC
Source organism: uncultured Gammaproteobacteria bacterium (assembly GCA_958295465.1). GTDB lineage: Bacteria > Pseudomonadota > Gammaproteobacteria > HK1 > HK1 > HK1. Next base: position 1,208,609 of record OY282353.1, on the reverse strand, counting down.
CGATCAACGCCGTGCGGTCGGAAGTCCATGATCTGACCGCACCTCCGGCGGGTGCGGAATCCGATGCACGATGCGCGTTGCGGCGATGAGTTCGTTGGCAGGACTCAGAGGATGGTGAGGTCCTTCGGCGATTCGGTGGCGATCTCGGTGCCGGTCTCCGTGACGATGACCGTGTCGCCCACCCGGGCGCCGAAGACATCCGGTACCGTGATGCCGCCGTCGACCGCAAAGACCATCCCGGGCTCGAGAATCGTATGATCTCCGGCCTTCAGCTCCGGTTGCTCCAGGGACGAATAGCCGAGGGCGCGGCCGGTGCGGTACGAGGGGCTGAAGCCGCTGGCGCGGTACACCTCGACCGCGGCGCCGTGCACCTCTTCGGCGATGGCGCCCGGGCGCATCTCATTGATCGCGGCCACTTGGGCGGCGACCGCCGTCTCGTAAATGCGGGCGATCTCGTCCTTCACCTCGCCGACGAAGTACTCCCGGTCGTAGCCCAGCTTGAACTGCTTGAAGTGGGCGATGGCGCAGAAGCACATGTAAACCGGATCGCCCCGCTGGATCCGACGCACCGTGGGATGCAGGTGGGTGTAGCTGGTGAAGTGGCCCGACTGCAAGACCTGGAGGTTGTGGATCATCGGGCTCATCAAGGACCGGGCGTCCTCGCCACCGATGATCTCGGCCGCCTTGCGCGTGCCGGCGGCGATGCAGGCAAGCGACACCTCGTACTCCGGGATGCCCTCGGCAATCACCTCCCGCCCCCCCTCGCCCATGGCGACGGCCACCTGGCCCGCCTGGCGGATCATGTCGACCTCCTCCACGCTCTTGATCATGCGCATCCGTGCGACGATCGGGGTTGCGTCGACGGCGGCGGAAATGCCGGGGCTGGACCGCAGGTGATCGGAGATTACGGCCGGAATGTCGGCGCGCTCCACCGCCAGGGTGATGCGGCTGGCACGGCTGCCAAGCACCTTGTCGAGCGGGTCGCGCCACTCGTTCCCGACGCCGTCGGAATAGATCTCCAAGTCCTCGACCCAGGTCATCGCGCGGGCCATGAGCGATTCGGAGGCGGCCGTGATCAGCGTCACCTCGCCGCCCGCCGCGACCGCGACCATCGTCGGGCGGCCGAACTCCAGCCCGAGATCACCCCAATAGGCGGTATAGTAGTAGATGGAATCGACGTTCGTGAGCAGCAGCAGGTCGATGTCCTCGTCCGCCAGACGTCGTTGAAGTTCCTTGGTCCGTCCTTGAAACAGGGGCAGGAGATCCCGTTCGCGCCCCAAGCCGATTGCGCCGTTCGACATCCTTCATCACCCCTCGGGACGTGGAAGCTGTCAATGAGCTATATGCATCTTCTTGCAGTTGGTGCTGGGAATCAACGGGAACCTCTATCGTGCCGTTGCCAGGCTCGTTGTCTTCGCGACACGCCCGGAAGGTCGAGCCGAATTTCACCGGAAGCAAGGAATCACCCGAATTACACCGTGTTCGACGAAGCAGAGGAGAGCCGGCCATGAGACGAAGCGGACACGACGTTCAATCCATCCCACGCGAGGTGCACTACGATCAGGGAACCCACTGGCGGGCCCAGCTCGGCTTTATCGTCATTTCCACCGACCTGGTCATGGAGGAGAATATCTTCCGACTCGCCCCCGAGGGCGTCGGCACGAGCATCACGCGGCTGAAGACGGCGACCGAGTGCACTGTCGAGAGCTTGTCGGCGCATATCGAGGGGATGGCCGAAGCCGCCTCGATTCTGCAACCTGGGGTGCGGCCCGACGTGGTCTGCTATGGATGACGCAGGAACCCTCGGAAGCGGATACGTCCTGCGGGCGCGGGGGCTTGGAAACGGTGCGTCCTACCCGCTACGCTTTCGTGAAGCGCATCGTCGTCCTGCCCGCGGGCCTTCGGCTCGCTTGCGAACGGGTCGTCCGCGTCCACGGACGCGCCGTCCCCGAATGTGGAGCAGGCACTTGATTCCGGTGATGCCAGGTCAGGAGGACACGCCATGAAGTTCTCGATCGCCATCAACATGCTGCGCAACGACGCCTCGGTGGACGTGCGCAGTGTCTGGAAGGATTCGCTCGACCTCCTGCACATCGCCGAGGAGGGAGGCATGGTGACCGCCTGGGCGGCGGAGCACCACGGGCTGGAGTTCTGGCACGCGCCGAACCCGCTCACGATCCTCACCGACTGGGCGGCCCGGACCACGCGGATCCGCCTTGGCGTCGGGGTCGCGGTGGCGCCTTACTGGCACCCGCTGCGACTCGCCGGCGAGGCCGGGCTGGTCGACGTCTACTCCGACGGCCGCCTGGAGCTCGGCATTTCGCGCGGGGCCTTCAACTTCGAGTTCGCCCGCATGGCGAACGGGATCAAACCCGAGGAAGGCCGCTCCCATGTCTTCGAGATGGTGCCGCTGCTGAAGAAGTTGTGGGCGGGAGACGTCGAGCACCGCGGCAAGCACTGGAGCTTTCCCACCGTGACCTCCGCCCCGAAGCCGCTGCAGAAGCCGCACCCGCCGCTATGGCTCGCGGCGCGCGACCCCGCGAGCTTCGACTTCGCGATCAGGAACGGCATGAACATCATGTCGACCCCGCTCGGCAAGCCGATCGGTGAGGTCGCCAACCTCGCGGGCAAGCTTGCCGCCGCACTCGACGGCAACCCCGGTGTGGAGCGCCCGCGCTGGATGGTGCTGCGCACGGTCGGGGTGGCCGAGCGCGCGAGCGACATCGACGCCATCGTGGCCGCGAACATGCTCCACGGAAAGCGTTTCGAGGGGCTGTTCTCGACCGGGGGGAACGTCGTCAACGGCTTCCCGCAGATCCTGGAACAGGAGATTGGGGCGAGCGGCGGCCACTCCGATCATGCTGTGCGCGAAGCGATGGTGCTCGGCTCGCCCGACGAGGTGGCCGAGCAGCTCGAAGCCTACGCAGCGCTCGGTATCGACGAGTTCTGCTACGGCGGCAACTACGGGCTGGACCCGGCCCGGACCAGGCGCTCCCTGGAGCTCTTCGTCGAACGGGTGATGCCGCGCTTTTCCTCGCGCGAGCAGAGGAGCGCCGGGGCGGCTGCCGCCGGCGGGGATGCGTAGCGGCTCCGCATCCTCGCCCCGCAACCACCCCGGCCCCGGCGGCTCCGGAGCGCTCGATCACTACATCCGCCGGCAGGCATCGCAGGAGATGCCGGCCATACATGATCCGGATGGGCCGGCGAAGGCGCGTTTCGGAGGCGATGCGGCGAACGAAGAATGGCCCTGAAGCACCCTTCCCACCCCTCCGCAACCGCGGCCGACACCCCACCCCCCGCGATGTCGCGGCCCGAGCGCCGCGCCGTCGCCGCGCTCTCGGGCATCTTCTCTCTGCGCATGCTCGGGCTGTTCATGTTCCTGCCGGTCTTCAGCGTGCACGCCCACGAGTACGCGGGGCATACGCCGCTGCTCATCGGCGTCGCGATCGGCATCTACGGGCTGACCCAGGGCGTCTTCCAGGTGCCGTTCGGCATCCTCTCCGATCGCTTCGGGCGCAAGCCCGTGATCGCCGCCGGGCTCGTCGTCTTCGCGCTCGGCAGCGTGGTCGCGGCGCTCGCGGACGGCATCTGGGGGGTCGTCGCCGGACGCGCGCTGCAAGGTCTGGGCGCGGTCGCGGCGGCGGTGATGGCGCTGGCCAGCGACCTCACCGGGGAGGCGCACCGGACCAAGGCGATGGCGGTCATCGGCGTGAGCATCGGGGCCGCGTTCGCCCTCGCCCTCGTCCTCGGTCCCGCGGTGACCGGGGTCGCGGGCGTCTCCGGGCTGTTCTGGACGACCGCGGTGCTGGCCGCGCTCGCCGTCGCCCTGCTCTACCTCGGGGTCCCGGACCCGCCTCGCGTGGCGCGCTCCGGCGGCGCCCCGCTCGCGGACCTCGCGAGCGTGCTGCGCGACGGGCAGATGCTGCGGCTCGATGCCGGCATCTTCATCCTGCACGCGATCATGATCGCCACCTTCGTCGCATTGCCCATCGCGTTGCGCGACCGCGCCGGGATCGACACCACGGAGCACTGGAAGGTCTACGTCGGCGTGCTCGCCGCCTCGATCGTCTTCACCGTCCCCCTCATCGTCATCGCCGACCGCAAGAACCGCTCCAGGGCCGTCGTGCTGCTCGGCATCGTGCTGCTCGGGGTGGCGCTCGCCGGGCTCGCCGCGGCGGCGGGACCGGCAGCGGCTTCGGCCCCGATCGGGACCGCGGCCGGGGCGGGCAGCGTCGCGCTCATCGCCTGCATGGCCGTCTATTTCGTCGGATTCAACACCCTCGAAGCCAGCCTGCCGGCGATGGTGTCGAGGGCGGCCCCGATGCGCACGCGCGGCGCGGCCCTCGGCGTGTACTCGACGTCGCAGTACCTCGGGGCGTTCGCGGGGGGAATCATCGGTGGCTGGCTGCTCGGGGCCGGTGGCGAGCGCGCGGTGTTCGTGGCCTGCGCGGGGCTGTGCGCCGCATGGATGCTGATCGCGGCCGGGTTGCGCCAGCCCCGGCGGCTCAGCGTCGAGCAGCTCCCGATCGGCGCCGTCGAGCGCGAGGCCGTGGACGCGCTGACCGCACGACTCCTCTCGGTTCCCGGCGTGGTCGAGGCGGTGGTCGTGGCGGAGGAGCGCATCGCCTGGATTCGGGTCGATCGCCGGCATCTCGATCGCCCCGCGTTGCATGCACTCTCCTCGATCACCTCGTGAGACGCCTCGCCCGCGGGCCGGGCGCTCGGTCGATACCGCGGCAGGCATTTCGGCAGCAATTCCCGCCAAGCGCGAGAACGTCCGAAGATCCGTCACGATCAGGTGCTCCGGCCATCGGAAATCGCTCGATATCGCATCGTGACGTCGCGTATCGGGACGTTAGCGGGAACTGCCGGCATTTCGGCAGAGCATCCCACCCGTGCTCGGGACCACCGCCGATCGGGACGATTGCCGACGTCGCGATAGCTGTTCGCCCGGTGCAATCTCTCCGCGCACTTCGTAAAGTAGCTCGCCGGAGCTTCGAGCGGCGACCGCTGGCGCGGTCGCCCCCCGGCCAGCGCCGCAGACGGGCGAGGAACAGTCTTGTTCCATGGAAGCATGTGGCCGGAACTGCGGTACCGGTGGGAAGGGGGGCTCGGAACGAGCCGGTCAATTACGGGAAAGGAGGTCATTCACAATGGCGAGAGGCGTCAACAAGGTCATCCTGCTCGGCAATCTGGGCGCGGATCCGGAAACGCGCTACACGGCGAGCGGCAGTGCAGTCACGAACATCCGGCTCGCGACCACCGATTCGTGGCGCGACAAGCAGAGCGGGGAGCAGCAGGAACGCACGGAGTGGCACCGTGTGGTGTTTTTCAGCCGGCTCGCCGAGATCGCCGCGGAGTACCTGCGCAAGGGGTCGCAGTGCTACATCGAGGGGCGGATCCAGACCCGCAAGTGGCAGGGCCAGGACGGCCAGGACCGGTACAGCACCGAGATCGTCGCGTCCGACATGCAGATGGTCGGCAGCCGGGGCGGGAGTGGAGGCGGCGCGGCGCCGCCGAGGGGCTCGTCCCCGAGTGCCGGAACCGGGGAACGCGGCGAGGATTCGGGCTCCGGCTCTGCGTGGCCGGCCGGCGGGTCGAGCGGTTCATCGCCGGCCGCACCGAGGAGCGGGCCGCCGGACGACTTCGACGACGACATCCCGTTCTGACATGTCCCATTTGCATCTTCACGCGGTTCTTCCTCGACCCATGCATCGATCGAGCCGGGTCTTCCGCCCGATCCACGCGCCGAGCTTCGGCTTCGCACCGAGGTGTTCCGGCACGAACCCGGAGAACCGGAGGCTTGCATGGGTCTCCGCCCTCGGCTGCATGGGCCGGATGACGATGCGATACTCACGGCTCCAGGTTGGACCGACCGGGCCATGAAGGCGGATACATGACCATGAACGAGCAGCAGCTTGGCAAGATTCGAGATCAGGACGGCTTCATCGCGGCCCTCGACCAGAGCGGAGGAAGCACCCCGAAGGCGCTTCGCCTGTACGGCATCGAAGACGGCGCATACTCCGGCGATGACGAGATGTTCTCCATCATCCACGGAATGCGTACCCGGATCGTCACCAGCCCGAGCTTCGGCGGAGACCGGATCCTTGGCGCGATCCTGTTCGAGAACACGATGGACCGCGAGATCGAGGGCAAGCCCTCCGCCCGCTACCTGTGGGAGGAGAAGGGCGTCGTACCATTCCTCAAGGTCGACAAGGGACTCGCGGCAGAAGCGGACGGGGCCCAGGTGATGAAGCCGATGCCCGCGCTGGATTCCCTGCTGGCCCGGGCGAAGGAGAGCGGGGTCTTCGGGACGAAGATGCGCTCGGTCATCCAGCTCGCGAATCCGGTCGGGGTGAAGGCGGTGGTCGACCAGCAGTTCGAGATCGGCCGGCGCATCCTCGATGCCGGTCTGGTGCCGATCATCGAGCCCGAGATCGACATCCACAGCCCGGAGAAGGAGCAGGCGGAGGTGCTGTTGAAGGACGCCCTGCTCGTGCACCTCGACGCTCTCGCTTCCGGACAGAAGGTGATGCTGAAGCTGACGCTGCCGGAGCGGGACGACTTCTACGCCGAGTGCGTGGAGCACCCCAACGTGCTGAGGGTCGCCGCCCTGTCGGGGGGCTACACCCGCGAGGAAGCCAACGCGCGGATGACGCGCAACCACGGGGTCGTCGCGAGCTTCTCCCGCGCCCTGACCGAAGGACTCACCGCACAGCAGACCGACGGCGAGTTCGACGCGATGCTCGATGCGAGCATCGCCAGCATCTGCGAGGCATCGAAGACGTAGCCGGCATGGCCATCACCGGAGGCACGAAAAAAAGAAGCCGGGGCGGAAGCCCCGGCTGAATCACCAAAGGAGGATTGAGGAGGAGAGACATCACGAGGATGTCGGGGAGCAATGTACCGAGCTTTTGTGCACTGCGTCAAGCGGTTTTGGCCGGAGGACTCAATCACGATTCCTGATGGCGGTATAAGGAAGTCTTCGTAAGCCGTTTATTTCTTTCCGTAAGGGAGAGGAGCCTGTCGAGCCGTGGAGATCACCGATGTGAACATGTCCTCCCACGACACGTTCCCGGATGCTGCCCCGCAACATCGGCGGGTGCGGCTCGGCCCCGTCGGATGATGCCTCCGGCGCTCTGGCCGCGTCTGCTCCTCGTGTACGCGGTGCGGCTCTACCAGCTCGTGCTGTCGCCGATCATGCCGCCGCGCTGCCGTCATCTGCCGACGTGCTCGGATTATGCGATCGAGGCGCTGCGCGAGCACGGCGTGCGGCGGGGCGGTTGGCTTGCCGCACGGCGGATCGCACGCTGCCATCCGTTCGGCACGAGCGGGTTCGATCCGGTCCCGGCCCGCGAAGACGTTCCGCGCCGATCGGCCTCATGACCGCCGCCCTTGGCATCGGCTCGCGGGCGTCCCGGGTCGCGGCCCGGGGACACCACCCCGTCCGGCTCGACCGAATCGACCCGAGGGCGTCCGGTGTCGCGTTCCGGGCGCCGGGCCTGCGATGGTCACAGTCGGGATTGGCGGGTGACGGCCCTGCCGGGAGGGAACGATGAGCGTCGATCCGAAGCTGCTGGAGATCCTGGTCTGCCCGATCACGAAGGTGTCGGTGCAGGTGCTCGGCAGGCAGAAGCTCGCCACCCTCAATCGAGCGATTGCCGAGGGCGGCGTCAAGCACCTGGGCGGCACGGTGGTGGACACTCCCCTCGACGAAGCGCTGGTGACCACCGACGGCCGAACCGTCTACCGCATCGACGACGGCATCCCGGTGATGCTCGAAGACCTCGCGATCCCGACCGAGCAGCTCGCCGACTGGTAACCGGGTGGAACGCGACGCACCGTCAGGCGGAAGATGCCCGCGTGCGACGCCTCTCCACCGCCTCGGCGAGCTCCCCGAACATCTCCACCGTGTCCTCCCAGCCGATGCAGGCGTCGGTGATGCTCTGGCCGTAGGTGAGCGGCCGTCCTTCGACGACGTCCTGGCGCCCGGCGACCAGGTGGCTCTCGATCATCACCCCCATCACCGCCTCCTCGCCGGACGCGATCTGGCCCGCCACGTCGCGGCAGACGTCGCGCTGGCGCTCGGGCCGCTTGGCGCTGTTCGCGTGGCTGAAGTCGATCATCAATCGGGGAGGATGGCCGGCCGCTTCCAGCAACGCGGCAGCGGCCCGGACGTGCTCGGACTCGTAGTTCGGCGACTTCCCGCCGCGCAGGATGATGTGCGCATCCTCGTTCCCGGCGGTCTTGAAGATCGCGGAGTGCGCGTCCTTCGTGAGCGAGAGGAATGCGTGGGGATGCTTGGCGGCGCCGACTGCATCGACGGCGAGCTTGATGCTTCCGCCCGTGCCGTTCTTGAATCCGACCGGACAGGACAGCCCCGAGGCCATCTCACGATGCACCTGGCTTTCGGTGGTGCGCGCGCCGATTGCTCCCCAGCTAATCAGGTCCGCAATGTATTGAGGGGTGATGAGATCGAGGAACTCGACACCGGCCGGTACGCCGGAGTCGTTCAGGTCGAGCAGCAACCGCCGCGCGACGCGCAATCCCTTGTCGATGTTGAACCGGCCGTCGAGGTCGGGGTCGTTGATCAGTCCTTTCCACCCGACCGTGGTGCGCGGCTTCTCGAAATAGACGCGCATGACGATGAGCAGCCGATCGGAGAACGATTGGCGAGGCCCGAGCAGGCGCGACGCGTACTCGCGGGCCGCCGCCGGGTCGTGGATGGAGCACGGCCCGGCGATGACGAGGAGCCGGTCGTCCTCGCCGGTCAGGATCCGGCGAATCGCCTGCCGAGTCGTGTGGATGAGCTCGGAAGTACGTTCCGGGAGGGGAAGCTCCTCGAGCAGCATCGCCGGGGTGACCACGTCGTCGATCGACGTGATCCGAAGGTCGTCCGTCTCGTACCGCATCGGTTCAAACCTTTGTGTCGGAAGTCGTATCCCGATTGTTGTACAAATCTTGAAGACCCGTCATTCCCGCGGAAGCGGGAATCCACGTCAATTGAATGACGTTCGGCGTGACACCGACGGACGGAGTGCCATTGGGTTTGCTCGCAAGGATGTAAGCACAGGGAATTTTCATAAAGACATCATGGATTCCCGCTTCCGCGGGAATCACGGCAAGCGCGGCGGTTCCTGTTTTCGCGGAGCCTGCCCTCGCGTAAGCGGGGGAATGACGGTCTGAACCCACGGAGCCTGCCCCGCGAAAGTGGGGGAATGACGGCCTGAAAGGGTAGAGGATCATCCGGGCTCTCCCGTGCCTGACGAGGAACAACGACTTCGGCAGTACCACGACGAGATTTCGCCGCCGGTGCGGATTCGTCGGTGTCGTTTCATGGACCCGCCGCGACGATCTCGAACGCCCGCTCCGCGGCGCGGAACGTCGCCTCCAGGTGCTCGTCCGCATGGGCGCTCGACACGAAGCCCGCCTCGAATGCCGACGGCGCGAAGTAGACGCCTTCGTCGAGCATGGCGTGAAAGAACCGGGCGAAACGGCCGGTGTCGCAGGCCATGACGTCGGCGAACCCTCGCACCTCGGCCGCATCGGTGAAGAACAGGCCGAACATGCCGCAGACGTGGTTCGCCGCGAGCCCGACCCCGGCCGCCGCCGCGCGCTCGCACAAGCCGGCGGCGAGACGGGCGGTCGTCGCCGCGAGGCGGTCGTGGAATCCATCCTCGCCGAGGATCTCCAGGGTCGCCAGGCCGGCGGTCATCGCGATCGGATTCCCCGAAAGCGTGCCGGCCTGATACACGGGACCGTCCGGGGCGATGCGGTCCATGACGTCGGCCCGCCCGCCGAATGCGCCCACCGGCATCCCGCCGCCGATGACCTTGCCCAGGGTGGTCAGGTCGGGACGCACGCCGTAGAGGGCCTGGGCGCCGCCCGGCGCGACCCGGAACCCGGTCATCACCTCGTCGAAGACGAGCACCGCGCCGTGCGCGTCGCAGCACTCGCGCAACGACTCCAGGAAGCCCGGTGCGGGGGGTACGCAGTTCATGTTGCCGGCGATCGGCTCGACGATCACCGCGGCGATCCGGTCGCCGAACCGGGCGAACGCCTCACGCACGCCCTCGGCGTCGTTGAAGTCCAGGGTCAGGGTCTGTTCCGCGAGCGCGGCCGGGACCCCGGGCGAGGTCGGGACTCCGAAGGTGAGGGCGCCGGAGCCCGCCTTGACCAGCAGCGAGTCGGCATGTCCGTGGTAGCAGCCCTCGAACTTCACGATGGCGTCGCGGCCGGTGAACCCGCGGGCGAGCCGGATGGCGCTCAGCGCCGCCTCGGTGCCGGAGCTGACCATGCGCACCTTGTCCATCGAGGGGACGAGGGCGCAGACGCGCTCGGCCATCTCCGATTCGAGCACCGTGGGGGCGCCGAAGCTCAGCCCGCGCACGGCCGCTTCCCGCACCGCCTCGACCACTCGGGGGTGGGCGTGGCCGACCACCGCCGGTCCCCACGTACCGACGTAGTCGACGTAGCGCTTCGCATCGACGTCGAACAGCAACGCCCCTTCCGCTCGATCGAAGAAGACGGGGGTACCGCCGACCGCCCGGAATGCGCGGACCGGAGAGTTGACTCCACCGGGGATGCGCCGTTGCGCGCGTTCGAATTCACGCGACGAGTTCGTCATGTCGGCCTCCGTGCTTGCGAGGTGGACTGAAGCGGCGCGGGCGGCATCGACACGGGCGTGCCGCCGACGGCCCGGAATGCGCGGACCGGGGAGTTGACCCCGCCGGGGATGCGCCGTCGTGTGCGCTCGAATTCACGCGATGGGTTCGTCATGTCGGCCTCCGTGCGTGCGCAGTGGATTGAAGCGGGGCGGGCGGCATCGGCGGGCGCCGGTCAGGAGAACAGCGCCGCGTAGCCGCGCGCCGCGTGTTCCACGCCGTCCCCGCCGAAGACGCCGTCGATCGCCGCGAGGAAGTCCGCCCCCGCCTCGATCAGTGCCGCGCCGTTCCTCGCGGTGATGCCCCCGATCGCGACGATCGGCAGGTCGAGTTTCGCGCGCGCGTCCGAAAGCAGCCGGACCGGAGCCGGGACCGCGCACGGCTTGGTCGGCGATGCGAAGAAGCTCCCGAATGCCACGTAGGTCGCGCCGTCGCCGGCCGCGGCGATCGCCGAATCGAGGCGATCGTAGCAGGACACACCCACGATGCAGCGATCCCCGAGGATGCGCCGTGCCGATCGGGCGTCGCCGTCGTCGCGTCCGACGTGTACGCCGTCGGCGCCGATGCCGGCCGCGAGGGCGGGGTCGTCGTTCACGATCAGCGGAACCCGCCGCGCCCGGCAGAGGTCGAGGAGCAGTGACGCGGCGGTATACCGATCATCATACGTGCGGTTTTTCGCGCGGTACTGGATCATGGCCGCTCCACCGTCGATCGCGACGCTGACCCGGCCGGCGAGCCGTGCAGGTTCGGTATCCGCGGCGGCGGTGATCGCGTAAAGCCCGCGGCGTGGGAGGGGCGTCATCGGCTCGCCGTCCCGCGTCCGTGCGCCCGATGCGTGATGATGGAGCGCAGCGGCGTCGCCAACGACTCGCCGCCCCGCGTCCGCACGCCCGATGCAGTCATTCCGGCAATGGCAGACACGCCGGCGGCCCCCTGGGCGGCGCCCGCAGGCCTGATGCGGCCGATGGCGGACATGTCAGCGGTTCCCCCGGCCGCGCCTCCGCACCCGATACAGCCGGTCCGGCACGAGCTGGCCGGCGCCGATCCGGTATCCGTTCGAGATCGCGTCGTGGGTGAACTGCTGCGCCTCGGCCACCGCCGCGTGCGGAGAGGCGCCGCGGGCCAGCCCCGCGGCCACGGCGGAGGCCAGCGTGCACCCGCTCCCGTGGAATACGCCTTCGACGCGGGGCCATTCGAAGGACTCGATCAGTCCCCCGTCTCCATAGAGGTGGTTGACGACACACGGCGTCGCCTCGTCCGCGCCGGTGACGAGTACGTATTGGCAACCCAGGGATACGAGCCGTTCGGCCGCGGCGGCGACGGTTCCGGCGCCGGGCGCGAGCCGGCGTGCTTCGCGGGTGTTGGGAGTGAGCACCGTGGTCCGGGGAACGAGCCGCGAGACGATCGCGTCCATCAGCGCGTCATCGGCGAGGGCGGCGCCGCCGCCGGCGCGATCGACGGGGTCGAGCACCACCGGAACACCGGCGCACCCGGCCAGGATGCCCTGAAGCGCTTCCGCAATCCCGACGCTGCCGAGCAACCCGACCTTGACCGCGGCGACGGGGACGTCGGCAAGCACCGCTCGCGCCTGGGCGACCACGTGGCGAGGGTCGACCGGCATCACCGCCTTGACGTCGCGCGTGTCTTGCGCCGTGAGCGAGGTCGCAACCGGCAGGGGGTGGCCGCCCATGGAGACGATCGCCTCGATGTCGGCCTGGAGTCCTGCCCCGCCGGTGGGGTCGAGCCCCGCGAAGCACAGGACGGCCGGGATGCGCGGCTTGGGAGTGTTCACCGCCCGGATTCTAATGAGCGCTCCCCGGCGGCACTACCGCACGTCGTCGTCGGTCGTCGGTGGCGACCCATCGGTGGCGGCCATCGGTGACCCCGGTGGAACCGCTCGGCGACGCCAAGGGTGCGCGTTCCATTCGCAGAGGCCACGGTTCGGGGCAGCATCGCTTCCCGAAACGGAGTGCCCGGCCCAGCGCCGGACGTCGCGACCGATCTCTCTGCCGTTACATCCGCATCGTGGATCGTGAGAGAATTTCCGCCGCCATCGACATGCTGCCTTCGCGGGAGGAAGTGCGCCAATGAAATCCTACATGTGCGTCATCTGCGGTTTCGTGTACGACGAGGCGGATGGCCTGCCGGAGGAAGGGATCGCCCCCGGAACGAAGTGGGAAGACGTCCCCCCGAACTGGATCTGCCCCGATTGCGGGGCGCGCAAGGAAGATTTCGAGATGGTCGAGATCTGATGCGGGCGGGCCGCGGGCGCGGCGCCCGTAGCGGGATCGATGCAAGATACGGCGTTCGCCGATACGACAGGAGACTCAGATGGAATACCCCGGAACACTATCCGAGAACGACGTCAAGGTCAGCACGGTCGCGGGCGAGCAGCTCCAGCGCCTGATCTCCGGCGTGGAGGACGACGACATCGAGGCCATCCGCATCTACGTCGCCGGCGGCGGCTGCTCGGGCATGACCTACGGCATGACGTTCACGGATCGGCGCACCGGCTACGACCGCGTCTACGAAGGGGACGGGTATCGCGTCTATGTGGACGCGGTGGCGCTCAGCTACCTCAGAGGGGCTGAGATCGACTTCGTGACCCGGGAGACCGGCTCGACCTTCGTGTTCAACAACGTGTTCCAGGCCACCGGCGGCGCCGGCACCTGCGGCGCCTGCGGCATGGCGGGCGGAGGTTGCGGCTGACCGCGCCGCGAGCCCGGATCGGACGCCGGGCGCGGCCCCCGGGTCCTGCTGATCGCCCCGCCCGGCGATGCGGACCCGGCACTCCGGTAACGCTCCTGCAAGGGACGCGGCCCGGGTCCTGCTGATCACTCCACTCGGCGATGCGGACCCGGCACTCCGGTAACGCTCCTGCAAAGGGCGCGGCCCGGGTCCTGCTGATCACTCCACCTGGCAGCTACCGGGTCCACGCCTACCTGGAGGCGGCTCGCGATCTCGGCCTCGAGATGCTCGTCGCGAGCGAGGGGGAGCACTCGCCGGTGCCCGGACCCGCCGGCGGGATCCGGGTCGATCTGGCGGACGCCGGGGCGGTCGTCGAGCAGGTCCTGTCCGCGCATCGCGACCGGCCCATCGCGGCGGTGGTGGCCACCGACGACGGCACCGTCGAGATCGCGAACCGCGCCGCTGCCGCCCTGGGGCTGGCGCACAACACTCCATCCGCCGCGAGAACCACCCGCCGCAAGGATCTGGCCCGCGCCGCGCTGGCGGCGGCCGGGCTTCCCGCTCCGGCGGTGCGGCAGGTGGGTCTGCGCCGTCCCATCGGCCCCCAGATCGACGGAATCGAATTTCCCTGTGTGGTCAAACCGCTCGCGATGTCCGCGAGCCGGGGGGTGATCCGGGCCGACGACCTCCCGGGCCTCGAAGCCGCGTGCCGGCGCGCGGGTGCGATTGTCGGCGCCTCGACCGGCGCGTCCACCGGCGCCTTGATCGGTGCGTCCACGGGCGCCTCGACCGGCACATCCACGGGCGCCTCGATCGGTGCGTCCACCGGCGCCTCGGCCGATGCGTTCACCGGCGCTTCGATCGGCACACCCACCTGCGCCTCGGCCGATGCGTTCACCGGCGCCGAGGAGCGCTGCACGCTTCTCGTCGAGTCGTTCATCCCGGGACCGGAGATCGCGCTCGAAGGCATGCTGGCGGGCGGAGAGCTGTCCGTGCTCGCGATCTTCGACAAGCCGGACCCGCTCGACGGCCCCTTCTTCGAAGAGACGATCTACGTGACGCCGTCGAGGCTGCCGCGGTCCGTGCAGACGCTGGCGGCCCGGCGGGTGCGTGAAGGGTGCGCCGCTTACGGACTGACCGAGGGACCGGTGCACGCCGAGTTGCGCATCCACGACGGCGATGCGTGGATCATCGAGATCGCCGGCCGCACCATCGGGGGCGACTGCGCGCGGCTGTTCACGTTCGGGTCGGGGGTGGGTCTCGAGCACCTGGTGCTGCAACGGGCTTTGGGCCGGCCGCACCGCGCGGCGTTCCGCGGCGCCGGCCGGGCGGCGGGGGTGCTGATGATCCCGACCCCGGGCGCGGGTACGTTGCGCCGGGTCGAGGGGGTGATGGCGGCGAGCCGGCTCCCCGGCATCCGGGAGGTGTCGATCACGGTGCGGGAGGGGTACGAGCTGATCCCGCTCCCCGAAGGCGGGACCTACCTCGGCTTCGTATTCGCGCTCGGCGAGGATCCTGCCGGGGTGGAGGCATCCCTTCGCCGGGCGCAGGAGGCGATCCGCGTGATCGTCGCCCCCTCCCTCGCGGTCGAAGTCGCGAGCTGACCGGAGGCAGCTTCTTCGTGCGGCGACCGGCGCTGACGCTCGCAACGTCGCGAGGTCACGAACCGACCGCGGGCTGCTTCCTGGCGCGGCGACCGGCGCGGGGTATCCGCAACGTCGCGATGTCGCGAGCCGGCGGCGGACTACTTCTTCGCGCTGCCGGTGCGAAACCCGGCCGGGAGTCCTCCGAAGTTCCCCTCTCCGAAGAGGAAGCCCTTCATGTGCTGCTCGATGAGATCGATGCTGCCCGGATCGGCGGTGCTGAGCTGGTTCTCGTTGATGATCATCTGCAGGCGCTGCAGCCACTCGGACCAGCCTTCCTTCGAGACGTTCTCGTAGATCCGCCGGCCCAGGGCGCCGGGATGCGGCGGCTCGTCGAGACCTTCCGCCTCGCGCTTCAGCACCACGCATTGAACGGTTCTAGCCATCGAGTCCACCCATGGAAGGCTTGACCACCACGAGGATGACCATCGCGAGCAGGATCAACGCCGGCACCTCGTTGACGATGCGATAGAAGCGATGTCCGTGCCGGTTGCGGCCCGCGGCGAAATCGGCGACGAGTTTACCGCACCAGGCGTGGTAAAGGACAAGTGCGCCGGCGAGGACGAGCTTCACCTTGAACCAGCCGCTCGCCGCGAACGCCGCCCATGCGTAGTCGGCGACGAGCCATACGCCGAAGACGAGCGCCCCGATCCCGCCTGCGGTCATGATCATGAAGAGCTTGCGTTCCATGACCTTGAAGCGCTCGTCACCGATCGTATCGTCCGTCTGCGCATGGTAGACGAACAGGCGCGGCAGATAGAGCAGCCCCGCGTACCAGGCCACGACGAAGATGACGTGGAACGCCTTGACCCAGAGCATATGCGCCGTCGTCCCGCGTCAGAGCATCGACCGGAGCCGGCGGTCGAGCCCGGGGAAGTCGAGCGCGCCGGTGCGGCGGAACGCGACGTCGCCGCTCGGGCCGACGAGGAAGTGGGTCGGGGTGGCCGACACGTCGCCGAATGCCCGGGCGATGGCGCCGTCCACGTCCAGGGCGACCGGGTAGGGGAGCGCGCGCGTTCGGGCGAGCCGCACCACCTCGCCGGGCGGATCCCAGGGCATCGACACCGCGATGATCTCGAAGCCGCGGGGGGAGAGTCGCCGGTAGAGCGCTTCGAGGTCGGGCATCTCGCGCAGGCAGATCAGGCACGTCGTCGACCAGAACGTGACCAGCAGCGGACGGCCTTCGACCGTGGCGGAGTCGAAGCTCCGGCCGTCGATGGTGGAGATGGAGATGGGTGGGAAGCGGTCGGGGGCGCCTCCGATCCGGTCCCGTAACGCGAGCGCGGCCAGCAGGACCCCGGCGACGAGCAGCACCACGGCCCACCGCGCCCGGCCGCTGCGCAGCGATAGTCCCTTACCCATGAAATCTTCGACAAGACGGCGAAGGATCGTTCGCCGACCGGTTCCTGGTTCCGTGACCCCGGCCCCTTGGGGGCGACGTGTCCCGGGAGGACACGGGCGTCTCGCCCGCAAGCGGGCCGGAAGTCCGCCACATGGCAAAAACGGGCGTCCGCCAGGACGCACCGCTCCCTGGACGCACCGCTCCCCGATCCACAGCCGCCGACCGGTTCCGGCTCCGTCGGGTCGGATGGTTCGGAAGATGGTGGATCTTCGGCATCTGACGCCCGCGCCGGTCGTTTCCCCGCAAGGATACCGTCTTCAACCGTTCGGGAAGCGATCAGTCTTGTCCAACGAGAGATGAGCCTGAAGGGAGGGTGTGAATCCAACGAGAAGTGAGCCTGTAGCGCGGGGTCTGGGATCATCGGAGGATGATCGTGACGCTACAGACCGAACGGGTCCGGACGCTGGACCAGGTGCGTGCCTTCGTCGAGGGCAGCGAGGCGGTGGACTTCACGGGAGCCGACCGGGAGTCCGTCTACGAGTTCGTGCGCCGCACGCTGGTGCGGTTGAGCTATGAGAGATTGGGCAAGCCCGACAAGGGGCTGGTCAGGCGCTACTTGGCGAAGGTGACAGGGCTGTCGAGGGCGCAACTGACCCGGCTGATAGGCCAGCATCGCGAGACCGGGCGCATCGAGGACCGGCGCGGTGGCGCTCCGGCGTGCCCCTTCGAGCGGCGCTACACGCGGGCCGACATTCGGCAACTGGCGGCGGTGGACGCGGCGTTGGGCCAGATGTCGGGGCCGGCGACGCGGGCGCTGATGCGGCGTCAGTATGCGGTGTTCGGCGATGAGCGATTCGAGCGTTTGGCGGGGCTGTCGAACGGTCACTTGTACAATCTGCGCCGGTCGGTGACGTATCGGCGCCGGCGCACGGTGGTGGCCAAGACCCAGGCGACACACCGCACCATCGGGCAACGGCGCAAGCCCCAGCCTGACGGCCAACCCGGCTATGTGCGCGTCGATACCGTGCACCAGGGCGACCAGGACGGCGCCAAGGGCGTCTACCACATCAACGCGGTCGATGAGGTGACCCAGTTCCAGTTCGTGGGGACCGTGGAGGCCATCTCCGAGCGCTTCCTGCTGCCGGTGCTCGAAGGGCTCATCAAGGCGTTTCCCTTCGTGATTCAGGGCATTCACGCCGACAACGGTTCCGAGTACATCAACCACCGCGTCGCCGCCCTGCTCAACAAGCTGCGCATCGGGACGTTCACCAAATCCCGCCCCCGCCACTGCAACGACAACGCCCTCGCCGAGAGCAAGAACGCCAGCGTGGTGCGCAAGCACCTCGGCCACGGCCACATCCCGCGCCGTCTCGCACCTGTGGTCAACGAGTTCACCCAGCACGTGCTCTCGCCCTTCCTCAACACCCACCGCCCCTGCCTGTTCCCCGCCGACACACTCGACGACAAGGGGCGGGTCACGAAGCGCTACCGCGACAGCGACGTGATGACCCCCTACGACAAGCTCAAGTCCCTCGACAACGCCGAGCGCTTCCTCAACCCCGGCGTCACCTTCGACCAACTCGACGCCCTCGCCCACGCCGTCAGTGACCTCGAGGCCGCCCACGCGCTCAACGATGCCCGCGACGCCCTGTTCCGCACCATCGGGCGCGCTTGGCGCGACGCGGCCTGACCCTCCACCCCACCCGCACAATCCACCGTCCGGCCTCATCCGGGCGGTGGCCCCCTCTGTTGCCACTCCACTCTCCCCAACGCCTCCCCTGTCCCATCGTCCCCCCCTCAGCACCCGAGCAGGGGACCGCTCAGGGCTTGCACAGGTCCTTCGTGCCCTTCAACATCCCCCTTCCATTCACTCACCCAACTCCGCCTACCGCTCCTTCTACCTCTCTCCCTTCAGGCTCATCTTCGTATTGGAAAAGACTGATCCGTCTCGGAATCGGTTGCACGGGATGCGGCGGCTCGGGGGCTCGGTATTCCGGGCTCCGCCGGCCGAAGCCGGGGAGAGGACCGGATGCCGGGGGGGCGATTCCGGGGGTTGGCGCGATCCGCGAATGAGCGTCGCCGCTTGGGGAGAGGACCGGATGCCGGGCAGTTGATTCCGGGAGCCGCAGGCCCCATGCTGGAACGAACGTGGCAGGCGAGGCAAGTGACATGTCGGACCCTGATTTCGCATCCGCGGTCGTCTTTTCGGAGAAGGCGGCCCGCAAGGCGGGTGAGCTCATTCTCCGCCAGGGCCGCACCGACCCGCTCCTCCGCGTCTACATCGAAGGGGGTGGATGCTCGGGATTCCAGTACGGATTCAACTTCGAGGATGCGGCCGGCGAGGACGACGTCGTGATCGAGCGCGAGGGTTCGAAGCTGCTCGTGGACCCGATGAGCTTCCAGTACCTGATGGGCTCGGAGATCGACTACAAGGAAGACCTGCAAGGGTCACGGTTCGTGATCAGCAACCCGAACGCGGCGACCACCTGCGGCTGCGGGATGTCCTTCTCGATCTGAGGCGAGCGGCGACCGCTGGCGCGGTCGCTTGGCGATTCCGCTGCGCGGAATCGCGGGTGCCCCGACCAGCGTCACGTTCGGCCGCGGGATGTCCTTCTCGATCTGAGGCGAGCGGCGACCGCTGGCGCGGTCGCCTGGCGATTCCGTTGCGCGGAATCGCAGGTGCCTCGACCAGCGTCGCGTTCGGCCGCGGGATGTCCTTCTCGATCTGAGGCGAGCGGCGACCGCTGGCGCGGTCGCCTGGCGATTCCGCTGCGCGGAATCGCGGGTGCCTCGACCAGCGTCGTGGGCGGGCGGGAAACAGTGTTGTTACATGCAAGCGGATCGACGAAGGCCGGGGCGGGCGGTGCAGGTCCCGCCCGGAATCGAATCCACGGCCCGGACCCGGTCGATACGTGCAAGGGCTTCGATCCGGCGGGCTCCCGTTGATGAAGTCTCCGCTCAGGCGGGATGGATTCCCCCCAGAACCACCTCCCGGACCGCGCCGGTGACGGCAGGCGCGTTGCCGGACTCCCCGGCGAGGGTGCGCATCGCGAGCCAGGCGAACGCGGCGGCCTCCACCCAGTCCGGATGGATGCCGAGCTTGACCGTGGTATCGACGCCGATCGGCGCCGCCCGCTCCGCGAGCCGCGCGGCGATCAGCGGATTGCGGACGCCGCCCCCGCATAGATAGAGCTCACGGATTCGCGGCGCGAACCGCTCCGCCGCCGCCACCGTCGTCTCCACCGTCAGCTCGCACAGCGTCCGCAGCACGTCGTGCGCCGCCGCCTCCGCATGGGCGGCGAGGCGGGCATCGAGCCATGCCGCGTTGAACAGCTCCCGCCCGGTGCTCTTCGGCGGCTCGCGGCCGAAATACGGCTCGGCCAGCAACGCAGCGAGCAGGGAGGGGATCACCTCGCCCTCGCTCGCCAGAGCCGCATCGCGATCCATGTCCGCGCCGAACCGGGTGCGCACGAAGGCATCGAGGAGGGTGTTCCCGGGGCCGGTGTCGAAGCCGAGCGGCGGCCGGTCCGGGTCCGCGGGGAGCACCGACAGGTTCGCGATGCCCCCCAGGTTGAGAATGCCACGCTCGACCCCGGGGGCGGAGAACACGGCCCGGTGAAACGCGGGGGCCAGCGGCGCCCCTTCGCCGCCGGCCGCGATGTCGCGCCGCCTGAAGTCCGCCACCGTGGTGATGCCGGTGCGCTCCGCGACGATGCTCGGATCGCCGAGCTGCACCGTGAGCGGCGGCGTCGCGCCCGGTGCGTGGTACACCGTCTGGCCGTGGCTGCCGATCGCCGTCACCTCGCGGGCTCCGATCCCGGCGACGTCGAGGAGCTCCAGCGCGGCGTCCGCGAAGACCGACCCGAGCCGCGCGTCCGCGTTCCAGAAGCGGATCGCGACGCCCGACGGGTCCTGCGCCAACGCATGGAGATCGCGCTTCAGATCGCCGGGGATCGACGCCGAATGGGTCGCGACGGTGGTGATGCCGTCACGCTCGAACGCCACGAGCGCGGCATCCACGGCATCCATGCTCGTTCCGGAGATCAGGCCGATGAACAGCGCCATGTCGTGGTCCGCCTCGCGCGATCCCTCCGAATCCCGGGCTCGACCCTCGAAGTACCCGGCCCGCATCGCCACATGTCGCGGTGACTCAACCCTCGAAGTCGCCGGCCCCGCCCCGCCGCATGCCGCGGTGGCTCGACCCTCGAAGTACCCGGCCCGCATCGCCACATGTCGCGGTGACTCAACCCTCGAAGTCGCCGGCCCCGCCCCGCCGCATGCCGCGGTGGCTCAACCCTCGAAGTCGCCGGCCCGCACCGCCACCTGTCGCGGTGGCTCAACCCTCGAAGTAGGGCGTGTTCACACTATAACCTTTTGAATCTATTTGAAAAGATTTCTACCCATCACGATCAGCGTGTATTCTCCCGGTGCTTCACGTGGCAAAACGGGCGGCCAGCGCCACTTGATGCATTCCTTCGCGCAATCAGTGTGAACACGCCCTAGGGAGTCTGCGCCGTAGGAAACGATGCGACAATAGGCGGACAGGAGCCGAGGGAGAGAGTCCGATGCCGACGACATTTCGCCCCTATGAGCCGGACCAGATGTTGCTGCTGGCGCCGGATGTGCGCGATTGGCTCCCGGAAGGGCACTTTGCGCATCACGTGAGCGACTTGGTGGACGGGCTGGACTTGACGGCGTTTTACGCGCCATATGAAGGCGACGGTCGTCGCAACGCCCCGTATGAGCCTCGGATGATGGTGAAGGTGCTGGTGTACGGGTATGCGACGGGGGTGTTTTCGTCGCGGGGGATGGCGAGGAAGCTGGAGGAGGACGTGGCGTTTCGTGTGTTGGGGGCGGGGAACTTTCCGAGCCACCGCACGCTGTGCGAGTTTCGCCGCCGGCACTTGGAGGAGTTCAAGGGGCTGTTCGTGGAGGTGGTGCGTGTGGCGCGCGAGATGGGATTGGCGAGCTTCGGGAAGCTGTCGATAGATGGGACGAAGGTGCGGGCAAACGCGAGCAAGCGCAAGGCGATGAGTTACGGGCGGATGCGCGAGGAGGAGCGTCGGCTGGAGGGGGAAATCGAAGCGTTGTTGAACAGGGCACGGGAGACCGATGCGGAGGAGGACGCGCGCTTTGGCGAGTCGTTGCGTGGAGACGAGTTGCCCGAGGAGTTGCGCCGTCGCGAGGACCGGTTGGCGGCGATTGTTGCGGCGAAGGCGCGGTTGGAGGCGGCGCAACGCGAGGCGGATGATGCGCGCGGGCGCCGCCCGGAGTGGGAGCGCCATCCCAAGGGCGGGCAGCCATACAAACGCGCATACGGGGAGCCTGATGAGAAGGCGCAGAGCAACTTCACCGACCCCGACAGCGCCATCATGAAGACCAGCGCCGAGGGCTTCCAGCAATGCTACAACGCGCAGGTGGCGGTCGATGGCGAGCATCAGTTGATTGTCGCGACGGAGTTGACATCGAACGCGAGCGACCAGGGCGAGATGGTGGGGCTGCTCGATGAGGTGGAGGAGACCTTCGACGCGCAGCCCGAGACGGTGCTCGCCGACGCCGGCTACTGCAATGAGCGGGACTTGTCGGAGCTCGAAGCGCGAGGCATCGACGGATACGTGGCGCCGGGGCGCGAGGGGAAGAAGACGGTGAACCGGGACGCGCACACGCACCCGGCGACGCATCGCATGGTCGAGAAGCTGGCGACACCAGCGGGGCGGGAGCGGTACGCGCAACGCAAATGGCTGTCCGAAGCGCCCAATGGCTGGATCAAGGAAGTCCTTGGATTCCGGCGATTCAGCGTGCGGGGCCTGAACAAGGCGCGAGGGGAATGGGACTTGGTGTGTCTGG
Source organism: uncultured Gammaproteobacteria bacterium (assembly GCA_958295465.1). Classification (GTDB taxonomy): domain Bacteria; phylum Pseudomonadota; class Gammaproteobacteria; order HK1; family HK1; genus HK1. The sequence goes on along the minus strand of OY282353.1, from coordinate 1,186,425 downwards.
CGCTGAACATCAAGCGCCTGCAACCGCTTCTGGCAGTGTAAGGGCGCCGGCTCGCCAGTGGGACATGGCCAGAATCACTCCCATCGGGCGTCTTGCCGGACGCCTCGGACCCTCTCGAGTGCCCTGTGCGCTATTGCGCACTCCGGTGCCCCGGTGCTCGTGCCCATCCTCGCATCGATTCCGGCCCGTCCATCCGCTCGCGTGTCTTGAACTATCTTTCTGCGGCGCAGACTCCTAGGAGTCTGCGCCGCAGAAAACGATGCGACAATAGGCGGACAGGAGCCGAGGGAGAGAGTCCGATGCCGACGACATTTCGCCCCTATGAGCCGGACCAGATGCTGCTGCTGGCGCCGGATGTGCGCGATTGGCTCCCGGAAGGGCACTTTGCGCACCACGTGAGCGACTTGGTGGACGGGCTGGACTTGACGGCGTTTTACGCGCCGTATGAGGGTGACGGTCGTCGCAACGCACCGTATGAGCCTCGGATGATGGTCAAGGTGCTGCTCTACGGGTATGCGACGGGGGTGTTTTCGTCGCGGGGGATGGCGAGGAAGCTGGAGGAGGACGTGGCGTTTCGGGTGTTGGGGGCGGGGAACTTTCCGAGCCACCGCACGCTGTGCGAGTTTCGCCGCCGGCACTTGGAGGAGTTCAAGGGGCTGTTCGTGGAGGTGGTGTGCTTGGCGCGTGAGGTGGGGCTATTGAGCTTCGGGAAGCTGTCGATAGACGGGACGAAGGTGCGGGCGAACGCGAGCAAGCGCAAGGCGATGAGCTATGGGCGGATGGGTGAGGAGGAGCGTCGGCTGGAAGGAGAAATCGAAGCGCTGCTGAAGCAGGCTCGCGACACCGATGCGGAGGAAGACGCGCGCTTCGGCGAGTCGTTGCGTGGAGACGAGTTGCCCGAGGAGTTGCGCCGTCGCGAGGACCGGTTGGCGGCGATTGTTGCGGCGAAGGCGCGCTTGGAGGCGGCGCAACGCGAGGCGGATGATACGCGCGGGCGCCGCCCGGAGTGGGAGCGCAATCCCAAGGGTGGGCAGCCATACAAACGCGCTTACGGGGAACCCGAAGACAAGGCGCAGAGCAACTTCACCGACCCGGACAGCGCCATCATGAAGACCAGCGCCGAGGGGTTCCAGCAATGCTACAACGCGCAGGTGGCAGTCGATGGCGAGCATCAGTTGATTGTCGCGACGGAGTTGACATCGAACGCGAGCGACCAGGGCGAGATGATGGGGCTGCTCGATGAGGTGCAGGAGACCTTCGACGCGCAGCCCGAGACGGTGCTTGCGGACGCCGGCTACTGCAATGAGCGGGACTTGTCGGAGCTCGAAGCGCGGGGTATCGACGGGTATGTGGCGCCGGGGCGGGAGGGGAAGAAGACGGCGCGCCGCGACGCGCACACGTACCCGGCGACGCACCGGATGGTCGAGAAGCTGGCGACACCAGCGGGGCGGGAGCGGTACGCGCAACGCAAGTGGCTGTCCGAAGCGCCCAATGGCTGGATCAAGGAAGTCCTTGGATTCCGGCGATTCAGTGTGCGGGGCCTGAACAAGGCGCGAGGGGAATGGGACTTGGTGTGCCTGGCGCTGAACATCAAGCGCCTGCAACCGCTTCTGGCGGCGTGAGGGTGCCGGCTCGCCAGTGGGACATGGCCAGAATCACCCACATCGGTCATCGGGTCGGACTTCTCGGACCCTCTCCCGTGTCCCGCGCGCCATTGCGCGCTCCAGTGCCCCGCGCTCGTGCCCATCCCCGCATCGAATCCGGCCCGCCCATCCTTGAACTATCTTCCTGCGGCGCAGACTCCTAGCCGGCCCGCACCGCGGTTCCGATCAGGTTCAGGATGAAGCGACCCGCGACGATCGACGTGATCTCGTTCACGTCGCGCGCCGGGGTGATCTCGACGACGTCCATCCCCACCACGCGCCCCTTCTTCACCAGCCCGTGGATCAGCGCCCGCACGTGATGGTAGAGCAGACCGCCCGGAGCGGGAGCGTTCACCGCCGGCATCACCGTCGGATCGACGCCGTCGGCGTCGATGCTCAGGTAGTAGCGCTCCCCGTCGGGGATGCGGTCGAGGACCGGCTGCATGCCGTGTTCCAGCACCTCGTAGGAAGTGACGATCTCCGCGCCCCAGGCGAGCGCGTCCTCGTATTCCTGCCGCCGTGCGCTGCCCTGCCCGCGGATGCCGATCTGGAAGATCCGATCGATCCAGGGCATCTCCGAGGCGCGCCGGATGGGATTCGAGTACCCCTCGCGCACCCCGCGCACCTCGTCCCGCCAGTCGAGGTGCGCATCGACGTGGACCAGGGTGACGGGGCCGAGCCCTTCGCAGGCGCGGAACACCGGGATCGGCACCCCGTGGTCGCCGCCGATGCTGACGAGCAGGGCGCCGGCGTCGAAGATCTTCTTCGCCGCCGCTTCCGCCTTGCGGTAGTGGGCGTCGAGGTCGCGGGCGTGTCCGGGGACGTCGCCGCAGTCGACCACCCGGACGTCCCGTCCGTCGAGCAGCGGCCCGCCGAGGTCGAAGTCGAACCGGTCGAGGTGCTGCGTGATCCGCGCCGACGCGACCCGCACCGCGGTGGGCGCGTTGGTCTGGTCGTTCGTCACCTCGTCGATGGTGTAGGGATCGCCGTAGGGCAGCCCGAGGATCGCGACATGCGCGTCGAAGGCGTCGAGATCGGTGTGGAGCGGGAAGTTGAGGAACGTCGCGTTCGGGGTCCGGGGCGGGACGGTGAGCTGCTCGGACATCGAAAACCTCCTGCCTGGTCTGAGAGGACGTTGCCGTGCCGCCGTACCTTCATTTCCGTGAAGGGCGGCCTGCCCCCTCGAAACTCGTGCCCTCGAAAGCGGGCGACGGGCGCGGTGGCGGGTAACGGGAATCTACAGGATTTCGATCGGGCTGCGCCAAGCCGGCGCTCGTGCGAGCGCTTCGCCGGGCGTCTGCATGGGCGGGCGCCGAAGCCCGAGACATCCGCGATCATGACAGAAGACACTTGACGTCATTGCGATCCCTGTCCAACCCGTGGGATCCGCCTCTCTCCAGCAATTCCCGCTACACGGAAAGCATCCGTGAAATCGCTGCGATTCGACGCTCAAACTACCAGAGTATTCCCGAAACCAAGCTGGGGAACCGTACTTCGGGGGGGGGGGGGGGGGGGGGTTAGCGGGAATTGCTGGCCTCTTTCGTTCTCGCTTGTGGATCGCCTCCCGCGTGGGTATCGTCGCGCGGCTCCGAACGCGACGCGCCGGCCGTCCGAGGGGGCGAATCCACGTGAGGATAGTCATACCGCCCGCTGTTCAGGCGGGAGATTTCGCCAACTCCGTCTCCGCCCGAAACCCGTGACCGGCATTCCGAACCCGCCATGAGCCGCGATCCCTTCGCCGCCTTCTTCTCCGACGGCGGTTCGTGGGGAACCTGCCGTCCCCGGGGATGGGGCGGGTTCTGGCTCAAGGTCTCCCGTGCGTTCCCGGGCGGATGGCCGTGGAACCGCTTCGCCCTCCTGACCCGGCGCCTTGCCCGGCTCCGCCTGGACAGCCCCGTCGACATCCGGACATGGGGGTTCAAACTGCGTCTGAAACCACGGGGCTCGGTGTCGGAGGCAAGGATCCTGTTCCTGCCCCGGTACTGGGATCGTGCCGAGCGCCGGGTGCTGGAGAAATGGCTGGCGCCTGGTTCGGTCTTCGTGGACGTAGGCTCCAACGTGGGCGGCTACGCCTTCTGGGCCGCGTCGCTGGCGGGCGAGTCCGGGCGGGTTCTGGCCTTCGAGCCGGACCCGGCGCTGGCTCGGCAACTGCGCTATAACGTTGGTGCCAACGGGGCCGAGGACTACATCCGGGTGGTCGAGGCGGCGGTGGGGGCGTCACCAGGGAAGGACGAGCTACTGCCCGGTGTCCGCAACTCGGGAGAGAACCGTCTGGCGGGGGGCCGATCCGGCGCCGTCGACGGCTTCCCGGTGCGGGTGGTCGCTCTGGCCGCCGCTGTCGAGGAGGCGGGGCTGGACCGGATCGACTGCCTGAAGGTGGACGTGGAGGGACGGGAGGCCGACGTTCTGAAACCCTTCTTTGCTGTAGCGTCCCAGCGCCTCTGGCCACGCATTCTGGTCATCGAGCTACCGGGCAATCCCCCGGCGAACCCATCGCCGGAAGGGACCGAGGACCTGGAGCGATGGATCGTCGCCGGAGGCTATCGCTTGGTGCTGCGTACGAAGCTCAACGGGGTGTTTCGCCTGGAACGGCCCCCCGGCAGGTAGACGATCGACATCGTCTCCGGGGGAATCTAGGAAACTCCGGCGGCCCGGTCGATGACGCATCGCAGGCGGATCAGCCAGCCGGCTCCCACCGGCGCGCGCATCAGCGCCGAATCGGCGGCCGTGCTCGGCGACAGCGTGCGGAGACTTCGAGGGCTCGCGGCTCAGATCAGCTCCTCCTCCCGATCATCGGTCTCCCCGTAACGGCGCAACGCCGGGGGCCGAAGCCCGGCATAGACGCGATCGAGGTTCTCGTTGACGAGCCGGCCCTGCTCCTCGAACAGGCTGTTGCCGGCAAGGTCGCTGTCGACCAGGAAGGGGCCGAAGCGCTCGACCTCGAACACCCACATCGCCTGCGCGATGCCGAGTTCGTCGAGCCAGTGCACGTCGTGCACCCGCCGGATCCCGCGCCCGAGCAGCGCCCCGGTGCCGTAGCCGACGGTGGTGAGGTAGACCGCACCGGCGGGGACGAAGTGCTCGCGGTAGTCCGGGCCGCTCATTCCACCCTTGCCGATGACCACCTTCGCGCCGGACACCTCGAACCAGCGCGGCATCCACTTCGAGAACCGGAAGCTCGCGGTCGCGGTCACCCCGCCGACGTTGAAGGTCCCGTCCGGCTCGCGGGCGGCGGCCGGCGAGCAATGGAAGTTGGCGTTGCTCGCCGCCGCCAGGCCGTCCGGGAGCGGCGCTCCCTCCTCCAGCACCTTCCGGTAGACGCCTTCGCGGGCGGTGTAGACCATCCCGTCGAGGTAGACGACGTTGCCGGGCGCGAGCTTCTCGAGATCCTCCGGCGCGGCGGGGATTCTCAGATCGACTTGCGCGAGCTCTGCGCTTCGTCCGTCCATTTCACCGCCCTCCGTCGTAGGCACGGCATGAACCACATCGCGTCCCCGTATCCTCCCGGTGTCGCCGGGATCGTCAGGGCGACTTCCGCGCGCTCTGCGCTTCGCTCGTCCATTCCACCGTCTCCCGTCGCATGTAAGGGGTGAACCATCGCGGATCCGTGCGTGGCTCGATCGTCCCGTCCGCGCCTACCCTCGCCGTCGCGCGGCGCGAGGACAGGCAGAACGTGTGCACGCTCATCGGCATCCCCCCGGTGTGGGTGTGGCCGACCTCGATGTGGCAGTCGATGACCATCGACGAGCCGACGAACCCCATCGCGCCCATCCCGATATCATTTCCGAGAGCCTTGAGCTCCAGCTCCAGCGCCGCAATCCGCGGGTCCGGGTGCCGGTCGCCGACCGTGCGCAGGCACGCGGCCTGCTTGCCGAGCACCATCGAGACGTCCTTGGAACCGCCGAGCCCGACCCCGACGATCGCCGGCTGGCAGGCGAGCCCGCGCTTGCCGAACGCCACCAGGGTGTCGAGGTAGAAGCGCTTGATCCCGTCGATGCCGTCGCCGGGGAAGAGCATCCGGTAATCGGTGCCGAACAGGCCGCCCTTGTGCACCGTGGTGATCTCGACCCAGTCCGCGTCGGGTTCGAAGCTCCACTCGATCTCCGGCGCGTTGATGCCGACGTTGTTGTCGTGGTCGGTGCGCCACAGCGGATGCACGCGGTTGGGCCGCAGCGGCACGTCGTGGGTCGCACGCGCGGTCGCTGAGCGCAGCGCCCGCTCGACGCCGACGAATCCGCCGCCGATGCGTGCCTCGTTGCCCACCTTGACGTAGTAGCGCGGCAGCCCGGTGTCCGCGCACATCGGCCGGCGATCCGTGCTCGCCGCCTCGTAGTTCTCCACCATCGACCGGAGCACGAAGCACGAGAGCGTGCCTTCCTCGCGCTGCACCATGCCCTTGATGCCGCCGAGGTAATCGTCGGGAATGTCGATGGCCGCCTTGCACATCACCTCGTACGCGGCCTGCTCGATGATTTCGTTGCCGATCATCCTGACCTCCCTCGCGGGCGCCTCCGCCCCGCTCCTCCATACCGCCGTCTCGTCGTCCGGTTCCACCGTAAACCGGAGGCTTCATGCGGTCGACACCGACACCTCCAGAGACGCCGCCGGCAGCGCGTCCGCCTCGCCGTCGACAAGCGACTCGCTCGGACGCATGATCGAGAGCTCCGCCGGCGCCGTATCGAGGTGCAAGCCTTCCCCGTCTCTTGCGACCCGCACGTAGCGGGTGGCGTCGAGGTCCCCGATCTCGGGAAAGTCCTCGCGGAAGTGTGCGCCGCATGAATCTTCGCGGGCAAGTGCGGCGCGCGCCGAGGCCGAAGCCCGGCCGGCCGTCGTGCCCTACGTCACACGCCGGGTGCCGGTCTACGACGTCATGTCCGCCGAGGGCCTGGAGCTCATCGAGCACAACGCGGAGACGATCCTCGAAGAGGTCGGCGTCGAGTTCAGGGACGACCCGGAGGCGCTCGCGCTGTGGCGCGGGGCCGGAGCGGACGTCGGCGGAGAGCGCGTCAGGATCCCCCGCGGCCTCGCCCGCAAGCTCGTGACCGACTCCGCGCCGGCGGAGTTCGTGCAGCATGCGCGCAACCCCGAACGCAGCACGCGCATCGGCGGCCCGCACATGGTGTTCGCGCCGGCCTACGGTCCCCCGTTCATCCGCAGCCTCGACGAAGGGCGGCGCTACGCGACGATCGAGGACTTCCGCAACTTCGTGAAGCTCACCTACCTCTCGCCCGGCCTGCACCACGCCGGGGGCACGCTGTGCGAGCCGGTGGACCTGCCGGTCAACATGCGCCACCTCGACATGGTCCACAGCCACCTGCGCTACTCCGACAAGCCCTTCATGGGCTCCGTCACCGCCCCCGAGCGCGCCGAGGATACCGTCTCGATGGCGAAGATCGTCTTCGGCGTCGCCTGTCAGTTGACAATTGGCCGCATCTACGAGTACTTCCTGACCCGGTTCGCGGACCAGAAGGCCCATGACGGCGGCGAATTCTTCACCCCCGTCTCCCTGGTCTCGCTGATCGCCCACGTGCTGGACCCCGAGCGCGGCACGGTGCTCGACCCGGCCTGCGGCTCCGGCGGCATGTTCGTGCAGAGCGCCCGCACCGTGGAGGAGCACGGCCGCAACCCCACCGAGCGCCTCACCTTCCGCGGCCTGGAGAAGAACGCCACCACCATCCGCCTGGCCAGGATGAACCTCGCCGTCCACGGCCTCGAAGGCGACATCAAGCAGGCGATCACCTATTACGAAGATCCTCACGAGCTGCTCGGCCGGGCCGACTACGTGATGGCCAACCCCCCGTTCAACGTGGACGAGATCGACGCCGGCAAGGTCGGAACCGACCCGCACCTGCCCTTCGGCCTGCCCGGCGTCAACCGGAGGGGCAAGGTCGGCAACGGCAACTACGTCTGGATCAGCTACTTCTACAGCTACCTGAACGAGCGAGGGCGGGCCGGCTTCGTCATGTCCTCCCAGGCGTCGAGCGCCGGCGGCAGCGAGGCCGGGCTGCGCCGGCGGCTGGTGGAGACCGGCGACGTGGACGTGATGATCGCCATCCGCTCCAACTTCTTCTACACCCGCACCGTGCCCTGCGAACTGTGGTTCCTCGACCGCGCCAAGCCGAAGAAGCACCGCGGCAAGGTGCTGATGATCGACGCGCGCAACGTCTACCGGAAGGTGACACGCAAGATCTGTGACTTCAGCCCCGAGCAGCAGCGAAACCTGCTGGCCATCGTATGGCTCTACCGGGGCGAGGCCGCGCGTTTCCTGGAGCTCGTCTCCGGCTACCTGTGGGACGTGGTGGCCGAAAGCCAGGCATGTTTCGGGGAGGAGAGCGAGGACGGCGACACGCATCGGCCGCTGCTGGAGTTTCTCGAAGCGCTCGCCATCCTCTTCAAGGTGCTCACCCCCTGCCTGAAGACCCTGCCGTGGAGCAGCTCCGGTGCGCGGCGCCCCCCATCATGCACCGCATGGCCTCCTCCGACCCCGCCTGCAAGATCCTCTTCTCCCAGCGCCGCATGGTCGAAGACACCCTGCGCGGATACGTCGCGCCGGACTGGTGCGACGAACTGGACTTCTCCACCCTGACCCGGATGAACGCCGAGTACATCGGCCCCGAGCTGTACAACCGCATCGGCGACATGCTCTGGCGCGTGGAGTTCAAGGACGGCAGCCCCCTCGGCGGGCCACCCCTGGCCAACGGCGGGCGGCCCTGCCTGCTCGTCCTGTTCGAGTTTCAGTCCGCCGTGGACCCCGACATGGCGTGGCGGATGCACGAGTACGTCTACCTGCTGCAACGCCACCAGAGGAGCAACGGGACGCTGAAGGCGGAGGGTCGGGAGCCGCCGGTGCTGGCGGTGGTGGTGTACAACGGGGACCGTCCGTGGACGGCGGCGGACGCGCGGTCGGGGCCGGTGGTGGAGGGGCCGTCGGCGGAGGGCTGGACGGGGAACCGCATTCGGACCCATGTGGTGCTCGACGAACGGGCGTTGGCGGAAGGGGGCGGTGGACCCGAGGGAAGTGGGCTCCGACTTCACCGGCTGCCGCCGGACAACCGGCTGACGACGCTGATTGGCCTGGAGACGGGTTCGGCGGAGGAATTGCCGGGGTTGCTGTTGGAGGCGTTCGAGCGTTACGCAGGGGAGGAGGAGAAGGGATTGCGCGAGGGGTATCATGCGCGGGTGAGGTATTCGCGGACGCCGCACGGCGGAGAGGGGTTGCCGCCGCTGGCGGAGATGGAGCGGGCGTTGGAAGCGAGACGAGGAGGGAGCGAGATGCCGACGTTGATGGATGCGCGGGCGATGGAGTGGGAAGCGCGGGTGCTTGAGCGGGGTCGGGAGCAGGCGCTGGCGGAGTTGGAGCGTGCATTGGAGGCGAGACGGGAAGGGAAAGAGCCGCCGGCGTTGATGGATGCGCGGGCGATGGAGTGGGGGGCGCGGGTGCTCGAACGGGGCCGGGAGCAAGGCATTGCGCAGGGCCGCGCGGAGGAGCGCGTGCTGCTGCGCCGCTTGGCGGAGCGGCGCTTCGGCGCCGAGACGGCGGTGCAGCTTTCCGAGCTTCTGGCTGACGTCGCGGGCGCGGAGGATCTCCTTGAAGCGGGCGACTGGATCCTGGAATGCCGGACCGGCGGCGAACTGCTTGAGCGGCTCCGTCTCGCGCACGGGAAATGAGGGCAGGATGACGAGCACCGAACGAGTCCGCCGGCCAGGAGCGAATCACCCGTACTCCCAAGCCGGTGCGTGTGCTGCCGGACGTTCATGCTGGAGGTTATTCTTGAGGCGCTTCGGGTCCCCGCACCGAGCGATCAGGCAGGCGACCGGTTCACCGACCAGGTAGCGCGGTTGCTTACCGCCTTGCGGGAAGGTCCGAAGACCGCCACCGAGCTGATGGCGGACCTGAGGCTGTCGCATCGCCCCACGTTCCGAAAGAACTACCTTCGCCCGGCGATGTCCGCGGGGCTGGTGGAGATGACGCGACCGGGGTCGCCGTCGGCGAAGAACCAGAAGTATCGCCTGTCCCCGCGTGGACGACGGACGCGAAGATGGGTGGAGTGAGCAAGAACACCAAGGAGTCTGGAGGGAGTATGAACGGGCTTCGAACCGGGCCGATCAAAGACGTAGCCCTCGGTATCTACGACGGCCCTCACGCGACACCGAAGGAAGCTGATGCGGGACCTGTTTTTCTTGGCATCAAGAATATCACTCCGGAGGGTACTATGGATCTCTCCGATATTCGCCATATCTCCGAGGACGATTACCCGAAATGGACAAAACGTGTCGTTCCTCGGAAAAATGATATCGTTTTCTCCTATGAAGCGACATTGCACCGTTACGCGATCATTCCCGATGGATTCAGAGGATGTCTCGGTCGTCGCATGGCTTTGATTCGCCCGGACAAGACAAAGGTCAATCCTGGATTCCTTCATTTTGCCACCGCCATCTCCAAAGAGTATAACTGATGCGCCGGATACCACTGCCAACCGGAACCAAGCCAGAATACCTGTCTTTCTGAGCGCAATTCCCCAACTCTCAACCAGGCGGTCAAATGCAACCTGAAACGCTGATTTGCCGGCCGTTGACGCCCGATTTGATGGACGATTTCGGCGCGGTGCTGCGGGGTAATTTTGGCGCCGGCTGCTGGTGTATGTTCCCTCGCCTTACCGATGCCCAGACGCGCGAACTGCCCGGCGCCGGTTCCCTGAGTCAGCGTAAGCGTCTGGCCATGTCCGGGCTTGCCGGCCGCGCTCCGGCCCCCGGACTGTTGGCCTACGACGGCGCCAATCCCGTCGGTTGGGTGGCCGTGGCCCCCCGAAACGAACTGGTCCGAGTGGAACGCTCACGGGCCACGCCGCGCGTTGACGACGTCGACGTTTGGGTCATACCCTGCGTTACGGTGCGCAAGTCGGAACGGGGCCGGGGTATTGCGCTGGCTTTGATTCGGGCGGCGGTGACCTACGCCGGCCAGCACGGCGCTCCGGCAGTGGAGGCATACCCACGGGCCGGCTCCGAGCGCACCGGCGACGACAACGCCTACTTCGGCACCGAACCGCTTTTTCGCCGGGCCGGTTTCAACATAATCCAGGGCCCGCTGGAAAACCACCCCCGCAATTGGATTGCCCGCGTGACGATGCGGATTGAGACAACCGGATAGGCGCGCGCCCATCACTCCGGCAAAACTCCCTTGCTGCCCGTTAGTCGCCGGGTTCCGGCGCCAGTTGGGGCGCTCTGGCCCGGCGGGCCAAGTCCCGGTCTCGTTGCAGTTGCAAACGTCGCGGCAGGCGCGGCGGCGGCAGGAACCAGTATCCCACGGCGGCGCAGATGTAGAGGACGACCAGCGGGAACAATGCCCAGTAGAAACTGCCGGTCTGGTCGTAAATAATCCCCATCCACATCGCCGTCCACATCGAAGCTAGCTGGTCGGGTAGGTGCTGCCACCCCCGCAACGTAGCGTAGACCCGGCGGCCAAAGAAATCTCCCAATAATGGCCCAGTTGAGCGGATTCGCGCTTTCGGCCAGGGCCAGCAGCATCACGAAGATCTGCAAGAGGATGAGGAATGTTCTTCCGGGTCGCCGGATACTCGATCGACGTGACGGCCTCGCTGCTCGCACTTTCCGGAGCCGTTGGAGTCTTCTTCCGACGCGGCATGGCTCGATTCCCGGCTTGGGAGCGTGCGGCCCGTGCGGGGTTTCCGGTCGTGTCAGGGCAGCTTTCCGGCCTCAGCCGCCCGGGCCGTCCCGCCCGATGTCCGCGCCGACGCGGGACAGCAGTTCGGCGCCGGTGCCGCATTCGATGACCCAGTCGCCTACCTGGAGCATTTCCGTGCTGGTGAGACCTGCCAGCAGAGCCGACAGGCGACCGGCCGTTTCCGAGCCGAACCGCCGTTCGGCCTGACGGCACAGCAGAGCGCGTTCACTGGCGCGGCCCTGCTTGATGCCTTGCTCGATGCCTTGCGCGAGCCATTCTGCTTCCCACTCCCTCGCCCGTGCTTCCAGAAACGTCGTCATCTCCTTCCTCTCCGGTTATGCCAGTGCCTCGAATGGCGGCAACGTCGACCGGCCGCGGGTCAGGTGCGACCACAGCTCCCTGGCCCACGCATGCAGTGCCCTGCGGAACGCCGCGTTCCGTACGCCCGGAAACCGCACCATTTCCTCGTGCAACCTCGCCAGCAGGTCCGATGCCGACCGCGCGCGTTGCAGCCGGGCCGTTGCCAACACCCTGTTGTCCGCCGGCCACCGGCTTTCCACCGCATCGTCGGCCGGTCCCGCATCGGCGTCAAGGTCGGTCCGCACCGGCAGCAGGGAATAGGCCTGCGGCTGGTGGGCCGCCAACGCCAGCGCCGCGCGCCCGGACGGGACCCGGGCCACCAGGTCCGCCGCGTCGCCCGCCGCCGTCCAGCGCCTGTCCCCGTTGTAGATCACCGCCGCCAGCACCAGCGGCAACCCTCCCTCCCGCGCCGCCGTGCCGTTGCGCTCCAACTCCCTCAGCAGCATGGACGTGTACTTGCGAATACGCTCCGCCATGGCGGGGTCCACGGTGGACTGGAATTCGATCATCATGAGGAGGCAGGGCCGCGAGCCGTCCTTCAGCGCCCCTTCGCGGAAGCGGACCCGCCAGAGCATGTCGCCGATGTGTTTGAGGTGGTCTTCGTCGATGTAGTCCGACGAGAGCCGTTCGAACGTCGAGAAATCCAGCTTGTCGGCCCAACCGGCGGCGAGGATGCGCAGCAGATCCGCCACGACGTCCGGCAGGGAGTAGATCAGCTTGTGGGCGCCGTCGTGGTCCATGCGGGCACGATAGGCGGTTCGCAAGGGGAAGACTGTCTCCATCGGCCCACGCCGTGTAGGACATCCGCCCGACGTCGACTTGCCCATCTTGGCCCCGCCCGCCGTGGTCAGCAGCGGAGCGGTCAGGCCGTACAGCGCGAGATCCGCCGCCCGGCGGCCGAGCTCCACCCCGCATACGATGTTGCCCCACTGGTCCGAGCCGCCCATCTGGAGGCGGCATCCGTAGCGCCGCCCGAGCTCCAGGAAGTCGTATGCCTGAAGAACCATGTAGTTGAATTCGAGGAAGGAGAGCGGCTGCTCGCGGTCGAGGCGCAGCTTCACCGACTCGAACCCCAGCATCCGGTTGACCGAGAAGTGCCGGCCGTACTCGCGCAGGAAGGGGATGTAACGCAGCGCGTCGAGCCAGTCCGCGTTGTCGGCCATCAGGGCGGCGGCGCCCCCGCCATCGTCCTGGCTACCGCCGCCCACGCCACCGGCTCCACGCCTGCCCAGGTCGCCGCTACCGTCACCACCTTCGCCTGGGCCACCGCTACCGCCCCCGTCTCCGCCGAAATCGAGGAAGCGCTCGAAGACGCGCCGGATGCCGGTGACGAGGCCCATGATGCCCATGATGAAGATCGAAAAGCGCTTCAGGACTGGGAGATCGCCGTTCTCATGGCGTGCGCGGTACAACCGGCTACGAGGCGGGAGCTTCTCGCCGCAAGCGGTTATTCCACTCGAACCGGCAACTTCAAGCGGGCCATCGAGAAACACCTTGCCATGAACCTGCTGGAACTCACCATCCCCGACAGGCCGCGCAGCCGCAGGCAGAAATACCGTTTGACTGCCGCGGGCCGGCAAATGCTGGCCGAGATGGCGGAAACGAAGAAATGAACCCGGACTGATCGGTGTCCCGGCAATGGAAGGGTTTGAATGTGGTCGAGCATCGATCCGGGACCTCACTCCGAATCAGGCTGATTCAGTCACCAGCACTTCGTCTTGACGCGCCTGCAATGCCATTTCAGACTTAGCCGGACTTAGCTATTCGGAGAATTCGATGAAGGTCAATATGCACGAGGCCAAGTCGCAGCTCTCCCGTCTGGCCGAATTGGCTTGGCGGGGAGAGGAGATCGTGATCTGCAAGGCCGGCAAGCCTTGGCTGCACCTGGTGCCGTATCGGGGAGGGATGGAGGAGCGGACACTGGGCGGGCTGGAAGGGCAGATCCGGATGTCCGAGGACTTCGACGAAGAGGATGAAGAACTCATCGAGGCGATCGAGAACTCGAAGATCTTCCCGGACGAGGATTGACCGTGCAGCGCCTGTTGCTGGATACCCACGCCTTCGTGTGGTGTCTGTCCGACGTCTCGAAGCTGGCCGAAGACGCTCGCGCCGCAATCGCCGACCCGCGCAACGACGTCTTCGTCAGCGCCATTACCGGATGGGAGATCGCGGTCAAGCGGGCGAAGGGGCGCATGACCGCCCCGGACAACCTGTCGGCGATGATTGAAGAAAGGGGCTTCACCCACCTGCCGCTGACCTTCCACCATGCGGAGCAGGCGGGCAATCTCCCGACGCACCACAAGGATCCCTTCGATCGCTTTCTGATCGCCCAGGCCCGGGCTGAAGGACTTGTCCTCGTCACCAGGGACGCCCGCATTCCGCTCTACGGTATCCGCACGATGGCGGCATAGGAGATGAAGGCGCCGGCGTTTGCGGGCAAGAACAACGGCCTGGTCGTGGACTACTGCGGCGTCCTCAAGCACCTGCGCAAGGCGCTGGCGATCTTCGCCGGCACGCAGCCGGGCGGGGACGGCGGCGAGACCGATCCGGCCAGGCCCGACGAAGACTTGCTCGCCGATCTGGCCGAGGCGATCGCCCTGGTGCGGGCCTTCCTCGATGCAACGGGAGCGCCGCTCGACGGCGTGATCGGCGCGGCGGGCTTCAAGCGCAACGCCGCCATCGTGGCCTGCAAGGAAGCCGCGAACGAGAACGACGAGACCCGCAAGCGCTTCGAGGTGACGTGCCGCTACGAGGAGATCGTCGCGCAGTACAACCGCGAGAAGGATCGGGTGACCATCGAGCAGACCTTCGAGGCGTTGCTCAAGCTGGTCCAGGCGCTCGATAGGGAGGAAAGCCGCGCGCTCCGGGAGGGTCTGGACGAAGAGTCGCTGGCCATCTTCGACCTCCTGACGAAGCCGGATCTCGGCGCATCCGACATCCGGCGGATCAAGAAGGTGGCGGTCGGCCTGCTGGACACGCTGAAGGCCGGGAAGCTGCGCGTGGACCAGTGGCGTGACAAGGAAGCGACCCGGGGCGCGGTGCACGTCACCATCCGCGACTTCCTCTGGAGCGACGAGACCGGCCTGCCCGCCGGCGGCTACTCGGACGAGGAGGTCGAGGCCAGGTCCGACGACGTGTTCCGGCACGTCTTTCGCGCCTACCCGACGGTGCCGTCGCCGTACTACGAAATCGCGGCGGCGGCCTGAAACACCTGAAACGGGCGAGCCGGCTCGAAGCGCACGCCGCGGCAGGCCTGCGAGAGATGTCGGCGGTGGGCTTCGGGCAGCGCGTCGTGGACGACGACGAGGTCGCCGCCGAAGCCGGGGTGGTGTTTCAGGAAAGAGGCGAGGGCGACGAGCGTGCCCGGCACGAAGCGTTCCGTGGTGGCGGTGACGAAGCAGGTCTCCTTTGCGGCGTGCCTGCATGGAGGAGATGCGTCAAGAGGCAAGGGAACCCCTTGAGGGGATACGACGAAAGACTATGGAGACTCTTTCGTCATTATGACGGGTGGTAAGTAGGGTTTTCGACAAACTCGGGCTTCGCCCCGCTTTGCGTCTCCAGGGCGCCGTCCACTATCCGGAGGATGCACGGCTTGGACCACACCTTCTTCGGTGTATCAACGACCGCTTCTTCGGGGGGGGGGGGGGGGGGGGGGGGGGATTGTTCGGTCACGATTCGTCTCCTCGGGTTGCTCCGGCTGCCGCGTCGTCGGGTTGGATGCATGCTTGTGGCTGCTGTCCAAAAAATTGTAAAGCATCTGAACGGAGATGCGAAAGGACCCGGGCGCATTCCCCGGCTGTGTCGAACGAATGCCTCTCGGTCAACGACCACGGGCAGGTCGTCCATCGACTGAAGCATTTCTTCCGCCCCCGGCCTTCCCGGTGTTCGTGTGCCGGGCACGTCGCCCGATCGGGATGCACATCGGGATGCACCGATGGTCCCTTCCCCGAGACCGCTATATGCTTGCCGCCGCTTCGGCCCGGTCCCGGCCCGAGCCCTCAACGCACGGAGATCCAATCCATGAAATCACCTGTCCGGGTGGCGGTCATCGGTGGCGGCGTGGTCGGTTGCAGCGTCCTCTACCACCTCGTCAAGCACGGCTGGAAGGACGTGGCCCTGATCGAGCGCTCGGAGCTCACCGCCGGCTCGACCTGGCACGCCGCCGGCGGCATGCACACCTTCAACTCCGACCCCAACGTCGCCAAGCTCCAGGACTACACCCTCAAGGTCTACAAGGAGATCGAGGAGGCGTCGGGGCAGTCCTGCGGCATCCACCTCACCGGCGGCCTCATGCTCGCCGACACGCAAGACCGGCTCGACTACCTCAACACCGCCCGCGGCCGTGGCCGCTACCTCGGCCTGGACACCGAGTTCATCGATCTGGATGAAGCGGCGCGCATGTTGCCGATCATGAACCCCGAGCACTACGTCGGCGCGCTCTACGATCCCAACGAAGGCCATATCGACCCCTCGGGGGTGACCCACGCCTACGCCGGGGCAGCGCGGGCCGGGGGCGCGGTCATCTACCGGAACAACCGTGTGGTGGATCTCGTCCAGCGTCCCGACGGCACCTGGGACGTGGTCACCGAGCAAGGCACGCTGCACGCGGAGCATGTCGTGAACGCCGCCGGGCTGTGGGCGCGCGAGGTCGGGTTGATGGCCGGCGTCGTGCATCCCTTCGCGCCGATGGAGCACCAGTACATCGTCACCGACGAGGTTCCCGAGATCGCGAATTCCGAAGGTGCGGGGTCCGGGGGCGAGATGCTGCACGTCATCGACTTCGGCGGCGAGCTCTACATGCGCCAGGAGGGCAAGGGGGTGCTGGTCGGCACCTACGAGAAGCACGGGCAGCCCTGGTGCGAGCACACGACGCCCTGGGACTTCGGGCAAGACCTGCTGCCCGACGATCTGGATCGGATCGGTGACAACCTCATGCGCGCCTTCGAGCGCTTCCCGGCCCTGGAGAAGGCGGGGATCAAGCAGATCGTCAACGGCCCGTTCACCTTCACCCCGGACGGCAATCCCCTGGTGGGGCCGGTGCCGGAGGTGAAGAACTACTGGGCCGCATGCGGCGTCCTGGCGGGCTTCAGCCAGGGCGGGGGCGTCGGCCTTGCGCTCGCCCACTGGATGATCGACGGCGATCCGGGCATGGACACCTGGGCGATGGACGTGGCGCGCTTCGGCGACTACGCCGGGCCGGCTTACGCGCGGGCGATGGCCCGCCAGACCTACGCCACCCGCTTCCTGGTGCCCTTCCCCAACGAGGAGCGTCCCGCCGGACGGCCCCTGCGCCGCACCCCGATCCACGACCGCCTGAAGGCGAAGGGGGCGGTGTTCGGCGCCGCGTTCGGGCTGGAGCAGGCGTTGTGGTACGCACCGGAGGGCACCGAGGCGGTAGAGACCCTGACCTTCCGACGTTCCAACGCTCACGGCCCGGTGGGCGAGGAGTGCCGCGCGGTGCGCGAGGGCGTCGGCATCACCGAGACCTCGGGCTTCGCCAAGTACGAGATCACCGGACCCGGCGCGGAGCTGTGGCTCGGCCGGTTGCTCGCCAACCGGATCCCCGCCGAAGGCAGGATGGTGCTCTCACCCATGCTCAACCCCCGCGGCACCCTGATCGGCGACTTCACCCTCGCCAAGCTCGGTCCCGAGCGTTTCATGATCTTCGGCTCGGGTCCCGCGGAGGCGTACCACCTGCGCTGGTTCTACCAGCACCTGCCCGGCGAGGGGGTGAATCTGCGCAGCCTGCGGGCCGGGCTGACGGGCCTGAGCATCGCGGGGCCGAAGGCGCGCGAGTTGCTCTCGCGGGTGGCCGGCGCGGACGTGGGCAACGAGGCGTTCCGGTTCATGGCGATCCGGGAGATGGAAATCGGGCTCTCGTCCGCCCTGGTCGGGCGCATCACCTTCACCGGCGACCTCGGCTACGAGCTCTGGATGCCGCCCGATCACCAGCTCGCGGTCTACGACGCCCTCGTCGAGGCGGGCGAGGGCCTGGGGCTGCGCCACTTCGGGTCCCGCGCGCTCAACTCGCTACGCCTGGAGAAGGGTTTCGGCAGCTTCACCCGGGAGTACACGCCGGACTACAGCCCGCTGGAGGCGGGCCTTGCGCGCTTCGTGGACATGCGCAAGAACGACTTCATCGGGCGCGAGGCGCTGGTCGAGGAGCGGCGCACCGGCCCGAAGCGCAGGCGGGTGATCTTCAGGGTGGACGCGGACGGCGCGGACGCCCTCGCCAACGAGCCGGTGCTCTGCGACGGCGAGACGGTCGGGTGGGTGACCTCCGGTGGCTTCTGCCACCACGTCAACGCGAGCATCGCGCTGGGCTACGTGCCGGCAGAGCTCGCCGAACGCCCCGGCGGCTTCCAGGTCGAGGTCCTCGGCGAGATGCGCGATGCGGTCATCCTGCCCGAGCCGCCCTTCGACCCTGCCGGCTCCCGGATGAGAAGCTGACGGCACCTTTACACAGCCGGGAGAACACCTCCCGCTTCCCCCCGCGGAGCCTGCCGCGTTAGGGCGGCAGGCTGGTTCCGCCGCGGGCGTCGCCACGGCGATACGCGAGGCGTATGGTGAAGCTCGACGAGGCCGCGCCGGATCGCGATCGTGGCGTTCGAAGAGGCGATGCGCCCGGCACCGGCGTCGGGCGGCCCAGGTGGCGCCGCTGAATCGCAATCGTGGCGTTCGGGGGGGTGATGCATGTCCAGGGGCCGAATGCGATGGGATTGCAGCCCGGACAAGGACGGTTGCTACCGCCGGCTCGGCCAGCCGGACCTGACCGTCCTGGACGAATGCTTCCCGGGCCGGATCGCGATGACGGACGTCGACGGGCTGGTGGAGATCAACGGCCGGTTCCTGTTCATCGAATGGAAGCGGCGCGGCGACGTGCCGGCCGGCCAGCGGATCATGTTCGAGCGGCTGACGAGGCATCCCGAGTTCACGATCCTCGTCATCCTCGGCGACCCTCGCACGATGGCGGTCGAACGCTATGACGTGTTCCGGGACGGAAGGCGCAAGGGCTGGCGCGAGTGCGGCCTGTCCGAACTCAAACGCCACGTCCGCACCTGGGCCGAACGTGCCTCGCGTGCGTCCCAGGCTTCGCGTGCGTCCCGTGACTCGCGATGACGCGCCTTGCATGACCTGCGTCCATCGCGGCCGGAGCCCTCTGCCCGGCCCGTGGTGACTCCGATGGCGAAGCCTGTGTGGGTGGAGAGGCGGTGACGGCGCTCCACTCGGCCCGGCCCGCCGTGACTCCACCGGCGGGACCGGGGGTACGGGAGAAGGCCGGCCCGCCGGGCGGCGCCCGGTCCGCGGTGGCTCCACCGGCGGAGTCCGCGCCGGGGTTCGTGCGTCCTTGATCCGCGGGATCCGGCAATCCCTCGCGCTCGGCGGAACGCGCTTTCGCCGACTTCTGGCGGCGACGTTCTTCAACGGCGTGTCGATGGTGGGCGAGCTGCTGCTGTTCGGTCTCGCCGTGTACGAGCTGTCGGGCTCCACCGCCTGGGTCGGGCTCTCCCTCGCGCTCTATTTCGGTCCCAACCTCTTCGTCGGGGCGATCGCCGGGACCATCGCGGACAGCTTCGACCGGGCCCGTGTGCTGCGCATCGTGGAGGCGGCGCTGGGCGTCAACCTCTTCGTGATCGGCGCCCTGTTCGTGATCGGTGTCGTCGGCCTCGCGGCCATCCTCGGGCTGACCCTGGTCTCGGGAGTGTTGCGCGCCGCCTACAATCCCGCGCGCACGAGCTATGCCTTCGATCTCTCGGGCGCCGAGCGGATCGTGTCCGCGCTGGGCACCCTCAACATCGCGGTGCGGGTGGGCCAGCTCACCGGCGCGCTGGTGGCGGGATGGGCGGCGGCGGAGATCGGGATCGGGGCCGCCTACATGGTGTTGTCCTCGGCTCATGTGCTCGCGCTCGCCGCCTTCGGGTGGCAGCGCGCCGGCACGTCGCCCCCACGCGCCGGACGCCTGTCGATGCGCACCGGGCTCGTCGAATTCTGCCGCGAGCTCGGCGCCAACCGCCCGCTTCTCATCCTGTTCGTGGTGACCGCGGGGGTGGAGGTGTTCGGGTTCTCGTTCCTGACCGCGCTCCCCGATCTCGCCGTCGACCGGCTGGGGCTCGATGCGGCCGGGCTCGGCATCCTGCATGCGTCGCGGTCCGCCGGCGGAATCGTCGGCGGCATCGTGATGGCGATGGCGGGTCCGAGCCGCCGGCTCGGCGTGGTCTGGCTCGCGATGATCGCCGCCTTCGGACTGGAGGTGATGGCACTGGGTCTCGCATCGAGCCTGCCCGTGGCGGTGGTGGTGACGGTGACCATCGCGTTCTGCGCGGTGGCGAGCGACGTGCTGACCCAGAGCATGATGCAGCTCTCGGTGCCCGGCGCCCTGCGGGGCCGGGCGATGGGCGCCTGGCAGGTCGCGGTCGGCTTCTCTCCGATCGGGCATCTGGAGATGGGGCTGCTGGCCGGTGCGGCGGGGACCGCCGCCGCCCTGCTGCTCAACGGCGCGGCGCTGGTGCTGGTCGCGCTCGGCGCCGGCGCGGCGTCGCGGAGGCTGCGGGAGATGTGAGGGGGCGAAAGCGACGATGGCGAAACGACGGCCGGCGGTCTCGGCGTTGCTCGGCCCCGGGCGCTCGTTCGGCCATGCGTATCGGGGATCCGCCGCCGGCGGTCGATGGAGATGGAACGACGCCCCTCGTCACCCGCCGCATTCGGCACCGGGACGTGTCTCATTCGAGGTCACCGGCGTCACCACTTCCGCGAAGCGGGAAAAGAAATCGGTCCCGATCTTGCGGGCGGCGGCGCCGATCAGGCGCGAGCCCACCTGGGCGATCCTGCCGCCGGGCCGTATGCGCGCGGTGTACCGAAGCACCGTCCCCTCGTCCACCGCTTCGAGGCTCACGTCCGCACTACCCGAGGCGAACCCGGCGGCTCCTCCCCGGCCTTCACCGGACAGGGTATAGCTCTCCGGGGGATTCAGGTTGGAGACCGTGATGCGGGTCCGGAAGCGCGCCTTGACGGGGCCGATCCTGGCCACCACGTCCGCGTCGAACTCGTGCTCGCCCACCTGCTCCATCGTTTGGCATCCCGGAATGCACCGGCCGAGGACCTCGGGGTCGTTGAGCGCTTCAAAGATTGCTTCCCGAGGCAGGGGAATGTGGAATTCGCCCGAAACGTCCATGTCGTACCTCCGATCGGATGGCCGAAGTATAGCGTCTGCGGGAGCCGTGCCAACCGAGAATCGCCTGTGGATGCCCTGCGATCCGCCCCTTGGGAAAGAGTCGTCGCCCGACCTCGCAGACCGCCTTCCCGCGCACACCGCGGCCCCGCCGGGCGCGAATCGCATCGAGGCGGAGACGAGCGCGCCGCGGAGCGGCGGCCCGTGGTCGTTGGCGCACGGCGGAAACGTGCCGAGCCGTGACGACGGTGAAGAAGGGTGCGGGCCGGCGCGCTGCCGCGGATGATGGCCGACGCTCTCGGGTAGATGGCGAGCAGCGCCGATGGAGTCCCTCGAGAACGCCGGAAAGAGCCCCGCTACGGGCGTTGACGATGCGCGCGAGCCTCAGCTCCCGCAGACGATGCCGTCCGGAAGGTCTTCGATGTGCGCGCAGATGTCGCGCGGCCGCGCGATCCAGACACGGTCGCGGTGCGCGGCGACGTGTTCCAGCGCCCGGCGGAGCCGGCGGATGCGATAGGGGCGGCCGACGACGAACGGATGGAGCGAGATCGGGCAGACGAGAGGTTGGTCCTCGCTCTGCTCCAGCATCTCGTCGAAGGCGTCGACGATCATGTCCGCGAACTCCTCGGAGGTATGCCGGTACCACACGATGCCACGGGTGTCGTTGCACTCGATGGGGTAGGGCATCGACAGGATGCGGCCGTGTCGGGTGCGCATCCACACCGGCTGATCGTCGCAGGTCCAGTCCATGAAGTAGCGGTAGCCGGCCTCCGCGAGGAGGTCCGCGGTCACCTCGGAGTTCGAAAGCCAGGGGCTCATCCACCCGGCGGGGCGGGCGCCTTCCTCGCGCTCGATGGTGGCCGTGACCTCCGCGATGAGCCGGCGCTCGTCGTCCTCGGAGAGCCCTCCCTGCACGTCGCTGTTGGTGACCCCGTGGCCGAGGATCTCGTCGCCGCGGCGGCGCAACGCCTGGGGGATCTGCGGACAGTGCGTATAAATCGCCGTGTTCATCTGCGCCTCGATCGGCAGGTCGAGCGCATCGAAGAGCGACAGCAGCCGCCAGATGCCGACCCGGTTGCCGTAGTCGCGCCACGAGTAGACGCTGTGGCTCGTCGCCTGATCGGGAGGCGCGATCGCCGCGCCCTTGCCGCGTCCGTAGCGGAACGCCTCGATGTTCACCGCGACGTAGACGGCGAGGCGCCTGCCGCCGGGCCACGTGTAGTCGGGGCGTTCGGTGATCGGGGAGTAGTCGTAGCGTCCGTGGGATTCGAGCATGGCGGGGTCCGGATGGGTTGGTGGGGATGACGGGGAGACCGGCCGCGCGGGAGGCGCCGGCGGCAGCGTGGCGCAGGCCGAGCCGAGTCTGCCCGATGCGCAGCCCGAGCCGGTGCAGGATGCGCATCAGGGACGGGTCGTCCTCGATCTTCGTGGCGAGTCCCTGGACCCCGAAGATGACCCCGAGCCTGGCCTCGCGCTTCGCACGGCGGATGTCCTGCGCCGTCTCGACGAGGATCAGCCTCGGCTCGATCTCGAAGTAGCAGTAGTGCCCGTGCATCGTGCCGAGCAGGGCCCGGAAGTCGTCGGTGCCCATGCCGATGCCGCCGATTCCGAGGGTGACGTTCTGGGCGGTGACCCCACCGGCGATCGCGCGGTCGAGGTAGGGAACGCCGTCTACCGGCTCGGGGACGGTCTGGGCCACCGGCAGCAGCACCGTCACCCCCTGGCCGTCGATGAGGATCGCGTCGTCGTGGACCCGGCGGGCTTCCCCACCGATGTGCATCGATCTCGTCATCCTGGTTCCGGCGCAGCGTCGAGCGCTCCTCGCGGCACTCGCGTATTCTCCCCCGCGTGACCCGGGCGCCGCCGGCGAGTCCGGCCGCCTGGAGTGCGAGCCACTTTGGAGCTTCCCATGCCCTCGGTGTCGCGGCGGATGCAGGACGTGCAGATGCCGATCATCCCCTGGGTCGGCGATCTCATCCGCCGGACCCCCGGCACCATTTCGCTGGGTCAGGGGGTCGTGGACTATGCGCCGCCGGCCGCCGCCCACGAGGCGCTCACCCGGTTCTGCGCGGAGCCCGCGCGGCACAAGTACCAGCACGAACTCGGCATCCCGGAGCTTCGCGAGCGCATCGCGGCCCGGCTCGCGGCCGAGAACGGCATCGATCCGGATCGATTCTCGCTGATGGTGACCGCCGGCGGCAACATGGCCTTCCTCACCGCGCTGCTCGCGATCTGCGACCAGGGGGACGAGGTCGTGCTCGTCAAGCCCTATTTCTTCAACCACGAGATGGCGGTGCGGATCATCGGCGGCCGGCCGGTGGTGGTCGCAGCGGACGAGCGCTACCAGCTCGATCTCGCCGCGATCGAGGCGGCCATCGGACCGCGCACCCGCGCCGTGGTCACCGTCTCGCCCAACAATCCGAGCGGGGCGGTGTATCCGGAATCCGATCTGCGCGCGGTGAACGCACTGTGCGCGGACCGGGGCTTGTTCCACATCAGCGACGAGGTTTATGAATACTTTCTCTTCGACGGCGCGCGCCACTTCTCCCCCGGTGCGATCGCGGGGGCGGGAACGCATACCGTGTGTATCTACTCGCTCAGCAAGTCGTATGGCTTTGCGAGCTGGCGGGTCGGCTACATGCTGTTTCCCTCGCCGCTCCTCGAAGCGGTCAAGAAGATCCAGGACACCAACGTCATCTGCGCGCCGGCGGTCTCGCAGTACGCGGCGGTCGGGGTGCTCGACGCCGGGCGGCGGTGGGTCGAAGAGCGGCTCGATTCCGTCGCGGCGGTTCGCCGGATAGCACTCGATGGGTTGTCCGGTCTTGGAGAGCGGGTCACGGTGCCGCGGGCGGACGGAGCATTCTATTTCCTGGCCCGCGTGGATGGCGGCAGGGATCCGGTCGGCCTCGTCGAACGCCTGATCCGGCAGCACCGGATCGCGGTGATTCCGGGCACGGCGTTCGGGATGGACGATGGATGCTACCTGCGCATCGGCTATGGCGCGGTGGACGCAACGGTGATGCGGGAGGGGATGGACCGGCTCGTGGCCGGGATCTCCGCGCTGGATCAGCGATGAAGGCCCAGGATGATTTCACGCTGACCAGGCCTCTGCCTTCATTGCGAACGACATCGAGCGGGAATCCAGGTGTCATGAACCCCCGAAACTCAAGTCGAGCCATAGCGTGAAACGGTCCTGGATGAAGGCAACCGTCGCGTTTCGAGCTTGCACGAGGCGGCGCATCGTTCACGCGCCGGGGAGACGCTGTCCGCCGAACGAAAGCTGTCGCCACGCTTCATAGCAGGCCACGGCGACCGCGTTCGACAGGTTCAGGCTGCGGCTGGCCGGGCGCATCGGGATCCGTAGCCGGTGCTCGGGCGGGTAGCGTGCCAGGACCGCATCCGGGAGCCCGCTCGTCTCCGGGCCGAACAGCAGCGCGTCCCCTTCCCGGAACGAGACGTCGCAATGGCGCGTCTCGCCCCGGACCGAGAAGGCGAACGTCCGCCGCGGGGAGTGGACGGCGTCGAAGGCGTCGAGCGAGGCGTGCTCGCGCACCGTCGTCCACTCGTGGTAGTCGAGGCCGGCGCGGCGCAGGCGCGGCTCGTCGAGCCGGAATCCCAGCGGCTTCACCAGATGCAGCGCGCAGCCGGTGTTGGCGCAAAGCCGTATGATGTTGCCCGTGTTCGGGGGGATTTCCGGCTGATACAGGACGACGTGGAACATGGCCCTGGACCCGAATGACCGGCGGCGGCTCGCGGTCGAGTTCTGCGGCCTGCCGTTCAACACCCCGCTGGTGCTGCTCTCGGGCTGCGTGGGGTTCGGCGAGGAGTATACGCGGGTCGAGGGCTTCTCGAACCGGGACGCCGGCGCGGTCTGCCTGAAGGGGACGACGCTCGAACCGAGGCTCGGCAACGCGCCCCACCGGGTATGGGAGACGCCGGGGGGGATGCTCAACTCGATCGGCCTGCAGAACCCCGGCTCGCGGGCGGTCATCGACGAGATCCTGCCGGCTCTCGATTTCACCGAGACGCGGTTCTTCGCCAACCTTTCGGGGTCCACCGTCGAGGAGTACGCGGAACTGACGCGCCGGTTCGACGACTCCCCGATCGACGCGATGGAGATCAACATCTCGTGTCCGAACGTGCGCGAGGGCGGCGTGCTGTTCGGCAACGACCCCGAGATGTCGCACCGCGTGGTCGCCGCGTGCCGTGCCGCGACCGCCAAGCCGCTCGTCACCAAGCTCTCGCCGAACCAGACCGACGTCGCGGAGAACGCGCGCCGCTGCATCGAGGCCGGCACCGACGGGCTTGCGGTCGTGAACACCTTCGTCGGAATGGCGATCGACCCGCGGACCCGACGACCGGTGCTCGGCGAAAACAAGGGCGGCCTGTCCGGACCGGCCATCAAGCCGATGGCCCTGCTCAAGGTGCACCAGGTCTACCAGGTGGCGCGTGGGCACCACATCCCGATCATCGGCCAGGGCGGGGTCGCGAGCGCCGAGGATGCGCTGGAGTTCATGATCGCGGGGGCGAGTGCGGTCGGGATCGGCACCGCGCTGTTCTACGATCCGCTGGTCTGCGTGCGCATCAACGAAGGGCTCGCGGAGTACGCGCGCGGGCACGACCTCGACCGCATCTCTCACTTGGTCGGCACCCTGGAGATCGACCCGGACGGCGGGCAGGATCGTGGCCCGGCCGGACCCACGGTCGGGGAGGATGCGTGAATGGCGAACGGGAACGGGAACGGCCGGGGGGCTCCCGCCATATTCAACGGCGTGCGGTCCCTGTTCATCGGCAAGTCGGGCGCCAGTCCGCACGGCGTGTTCCGCTACCTCGAACGCGGGCCGCGTTCGAGACGGCGCAGGAACACCTCCATCTCCTTCGCGGCCTGACGATCGCCTTTCCCGGTGGCGGCGGCGATGCCGCGGCGGTACGCATCGGCGGCGGCGGCGCTGTCGCCCTCCTCGGTACACGCCTTCCCCAGGAGCTTCCACGCCGCGGAGTAGGAAGGGTCCAGCGCGACGGCGCGTTCGAGGTGCGATCGGGCAGCGGCCGGGTCGGGGCGTTCGAGACAGGCCTTGCCGAGGCCGAAACGCACCGCCGAGCCGTCCTTGCCGGCCGCGATCAGCGCCTCCAGGTTCGCGATGAGGGTGTCGCGTGTCACCGCCGATGCCCAACCCCGCCGGGATCGATCCTCAGCCCCGCCAGAAGGCCGGTGAGAGCAGCACCAGGAGGGTGAAGATCTCCAGCCGCCCGAGCAGCATCGCCAGCGACAGGAGCCACTTCGCGGTGTCGCTGATGTCGGCATAGTGGAAGCCGACCTCGCCGAGGCCCGGACCGAGGTTGTTCATGCAGGCGGCGACGGCCGAGAACGCCGTCACCTGGTCGAGTCCCGTCGCCATCAGCGCGAGAAGCAGCAGCGAGAACGTGGCCACGTAGGTCGCGAAGAAGCCCCAGACCGCATCGATCACCCGGGGCGGCATCACCGTGCCGCCGACCTTGATGGGCACCTGGGCGCTCGGATGGACGAGCCGCACGATCTCGCGCATCCCCTGCTTGAACAGCAGCAGGACCCGGATCACCTTCAGGCCGCCGCCGGTCGAGCCGGCGCAGCCGCCGATGAAGCTCGCGAACAGGAGCAGCACCGGCAGAAAGCTCGGCCATACGTGGTAGTCCGCGGTGGTGAAGCCGGTGGTGGTGCTGATGGATACCGCCTGGAAGACGCCGATGCGAAGCGCGGTGAGCGGATCGGAGAACGTGCCGGAGACGAACAGGTAGACGGAGGTCACCGCGGCCACCCCGCCGAGGAGCAGCAGGTAGCACTTGAGCTCGGAATCGGCGGCGTAGACGCCGAGACCGCGCGCGCGCCAGGCGGTGAAGTGCAGAGCGAAGTTCATGCCCGCAACGGTCATGAACACGACCGCGACCAGCTCGACGAGGGGGGCGTCGAACTGCCCGACGCTCGCGTCGTGGGTCGAGAATCCACCGATGGCCACGGTGGAGAACGCGTGGGCGATCGCGTCGAACGGAGTCATTCCCGCCGCCCGGTAGGAGAGGCCGCACAGCACGGTGAGCAGCAGGTAGAGATACCACAGCGCCTTGGCGGTTTCGGTGATCCGCGGCGTGAGCTTGGAGTCCTTCATCGGCCCCGGTGTCTCCGCGCGGTAGAGCTGCATACCGCCGATGCCGAGCATCGGGAGAATGGCGACCGCGAGCACGATGATCCCCATGCCTCCGAGCCACTGCAGGAGGTGGCGGTAGAAGAGCACCGCCTTGGGGAGCGCGTCGAGTCCGGTGATGACCGTCGCTCCCGTGGTGGTCAGGCCCGAGACGGACTCGAACACCGCGTCGGCCAGCGGCAGATCGGGGTTGTCGCCCAGGAGCAGGGGGACGCTGCCGGTGATGCCGAGCGCGAACCAGAACGCGACCACGATGACGAAGCCGTCCCGCAGCCTGAGGTCGCCCCGCAGGCGCCGTACCGGAAACCAGAGCGCGGCTCCGGCCCCGGCGACGAGCAGCATCGAGGCGACGAACGGCGGTGCCGACGGTTCTTCGTAAATCCACGCAATGCCGATCGGGGGCAGCATGGTGAGGCTGAACATCATGAGGAGCAGGCCGAGAATGCGCTGAATGGAGCCGAGCTGCATGACTGCCTCTTCAAGCCGGCGTCTTTCGCCCGTGCCCGGCGCCGGGCCGGGCGATGCCGGCCCCGGTCGTTCCCGGGACAGGAGGACGCGCCGCTTCAGAGAAAGGTGACACCTACCTGGAACAGCTTCTCGACCTCGGCCACCTTCTTCTTGTCGGTGAGGAAGAGGATCACGTGGTCGTCGTTCTCGATGACCGTATCGTGGTGGGCGATGATGACGTCGGCGCCGCGCACCACGGCATCGATGGTGGTCCCGGCCGGCAGCTTGATGTCCTCGACCGCACGGCCCACCACCTTCGAGGTGCGCCGGTCTCCATGCGCGATCGCCTCGATCGCCTCCGCCGCGCCGCGCCGCAACGAGTGTACCGCCACCACGTCGCCCCGGCGCACATGGGCGAGGAGCGCGCTCACCGTCGTCTGCTGCGGCGAGATCGCGATGTCGATGGTTCCGCCCTGGACCAGATCGACGTAGGCGCCGCGGTTGATCAGCGCCATCACCTTGCGGGCTCCCATGCGCTTGGCGAGCATCCCCGAGAGGATGTTGACCTGGTCGTCGTTGGTGACCGCGCAGAACACGTCCGTCTGTTCGATACCTTCCTCGCGGAGGAGATCCTCGTCCGCCGCATCGCCTTGCAGGACGACGGTTCCGTCGAGGATCTCGGAAAGCTCCTGCGCCCGCTCCGGCGAGTGCTCGACGAGCTTGACGTGGACTCGCCGCTCCAGGGTCGCCGCGAGCCGCCGCCCGATGTTGCCGCCGCCCGCCAGCATGATCCTGCGTACGGGCCGGTCGAGCTTGCGCAGCTCCCCCATCACCGCGCGGCTGTGCTCGCTCGCGGCCACGAAGAACACCTCGTCGTCGGCTTCGATCACGGTGTCGCCTTTGGGGATGAGGTCCACCCCGCGGCGGAAGACCGCCGCGACCCGGGTGTCGATGGCCGGCATGTGCACCGGCAGCTCGCGCAGGGCGTGGCCGACGAGGGGTCCGCCGTAGTATGCCTTCACGCCGACGAGCCGCACCCTTCCCTTGGCGAAATCGAGCACCTGCAGCGCGCCGGGGGTCTCGATGAGCCGCTGGATGTACTCGGTGACGAGCTGCTCGGGGCTGATGGTGAGATCGACGGGGAGCGCGTCCCGCGCGAAGAGCTCGTGGTGCTTGAGGTACTGGGCGGCGCGCACCCGCGCGATCTTCGTCGGGGTGCGGAACATGGTGTGGGCGACCTGGCACGCCACCATGTTCGTCTCGTCGCTGCTGGTCACCGCCAGCATGAGGTCGGCGTCCTCGGCCCCCGCATCGGCGAGGACGTCGGGATGGGAGGCATGCCCGCGGACGGTGCGGATGTCGAGGTGGTCCTGGAGCGAGCGCAGCCTCCGGGCGTCGACGTCGACCACCGTGATGTCGTTGGCCTCGCTCGCCAGGGTCTCCGCCACGGTGGAGCCGACCTGCCCGGCGCCGAGGATGATGATCTTCACGGTGGCTCGCCGGTCCGCCGGCCCGGTCAGTCGCCGCTGCCCGCCGCCGACAGCTTCGGATCGATCCCGAGCCCGCGCAGCTTGCGGTAGAGGTGGGTGCGCTCGATGCCCGCCGCCGCCGCCACCTTGCTGACGCTGCCTCCCGCCCTGCGCAACCGGTACTCCAGGTAGGCGCGTTCGAACTGTTCCCGGGCTTCCTTCAGGGGTAGATCGAACTCCGGAACCTCGTCGTCGTGGGGCTCGATCTCGGGGATGTCCCCGAGGGCCGCCTCCACCGCCTCGAGCTCGATCACGGATCCGCTGCCGAGGATGAGCAGGCGTTGCAGCACGTTGATCAGCTCGCGGACGTTGCCCGGCCACCGGTGGTTTCGGAGCCGGTTCTGCGCGCCCACGGTCAGGCGGCGATTGGGCAGGTTCTCGCGGGTGACGAGCGCGTCGATGTAGTACGACACGAGCTCGGGGACGTCTTCGCGATGCTCGCGAAGCGGCGGTACGGCCAGAGGAATGACGTTGAGCAGGTAGTAGAGGTCCTCGCGCAACCGCGAAGCGGCGACGGAGCGGCCGATGTCGCTACGGCTCGCGGTGACGATCCGCACGTTCATCGGCACCGGCGTCACGCCGCCGGTGCGAAGGAACGTCCCGTCGTGGAGCATCGTGACGAGGTGGGCCTGAAGCTCCGGATCCATGTCCGCGACGTCTTCGAGAAAGAGGGTGCCGCCGTTCGCCTTCTCGATCGCGCCGTAGTGGATCAGCGGCCCGTCCTCGGCTCCGAAGAGCTCGGTTCGTCCGGTGGCTCCGACAAGGCCGGCGACGCGCACGCGGACGAACGACCCGGATGCGCGCGGACTGTGGGCATGGAGATAGCGCGCGACCAGCTCCTTCCCGCTTCCCGGCTCCCCCGTGATCAGCACCGGTGTATCGTGTTCGGCGACGCGCTTGATCAGGTCGCGGAGCCTGCTCATGATCGTGCTGCGCCCGATGGGTTCCGGCGCCTGCAACGTCCCGCGCTTGAGCCCGATGTTCTCCCGTCTCAGCTCCGCCGCTTCGAGCGCGCGCCGGATCGCCAGAAGCAGCTTGGCCGTCGACAGGGGCTTCTCGAGAAAGTCGTAGGCGCCGAGCCGCGTGGCCTCGACCGCCGTCTCCATCGTCCCGTGACCGGACATCATGATGACCGGGGGGACGTCTCCGGTGCTGCTCTCGGACCATTCCCTGAGCAGGGAGATCCCGTCCGAGTCGGGCATCCAGATGTCGAGGAGGATGAGGTCGGGACGGCGGTTGCGGCGCGACGCGCGTGCGGATTCCGCATCCTGCACGGCGTCCACCTCGTAGCCCTCGTCTTCGAGGATGTCCTTGACGAGGGAGAGGATGCCGGGCTCGTCGTCGACGACGAGAATGCTCGATGGCGACGGCGCTTGCATGGCCCCCTTTTCAGGCATCCTGTACCGACGTGGCGGCGCCGGCGCGCGGGGCCGGCCCGTGAGAGGTGTTGGCGGCCGGCAGGAGGACGGTAATCCGCGCGCCGCCGCCGGGGGCGTTGCGGCCCGACACCGCACCCCCGTGCTCTTCGACGATCTTCTTCGCGATGGCCAGACCCAGGCCGGTTCCCTTCGGCTTCGAGGTCACGTAGGGCTCGAAGATCCGATCGACGACGTCGTCCCGGAAGCCTGCCCCGGAGTCGTGCACGGAGAGTTCCACCATGGCTTCGTCATGGGCGCCGCCGGGGCGGGTCTGCGTCCTCACCCACGGCGCCTCGCCGCCGCCACAGGCCTCGACCGCGTTCTTCAGGAGGTTGTGCAGCACCTGCCGAAGGCGGTCCGGATCGGCATGGACCGCGGGAAGCGGCCGGCCGAGACGGGTCTCGAATCGTACCGCCGGCGACGCGGTGCGGTACAGCTCCACCACGTCGAGGACCAGTGCGTTCAGATCGATCGACACCTGACGCATCGCCGGGGTGCGCGCATAGTCGGAGAACGCGTTCACCATCTCCTTCATCGACTCCACCTGCTGGACGATGGTGCGGGTCAGGCGATCCATCTGGGCCGCGTCGATGGACTGGACCTTGTGGAGGTACTTGTGCCGGAGGCGCTCCGCAGCGAGCTGTATCGGGGTGAGAGGGTTCTTGATCTCGTGCGCGAGCCGCCGCGCCACTTCGCTCCAGGCCGCGCTGCGCTGCGCCCGGATGAATTCGGTGGCGTCGTCGAACACGATGACGTCGCCCTCACCGCCGGCCAGCGAGGCGGTGCTGCAAACGAGCGTACGCCTTCCCTGGGGGGTGGCGACGCCGACCTCTTCGCGGCCTTCGCGCTGGCCCTGGGCAGTGCCCTGCCCGAATCGTTCGAGCAGGTTGTGCACCAGGGGAGCGAGGTCGGGATGCCGGTCGGCCAGGGTATCGAGCGTGGCCCCGATCATCGCGTCGAGGTCGACGCCGAGGATCTCCGTCGCGGCATGGTTGGCGGTGACCAGCCGGCGGTCGCCGTCCAGCGTGAGCACTCCCGTGGACAGTCGCCGGAGCACGGTTTCGAGGTATGCGCGCTGCGCTTCGACGAGAAGCTGGCTTGCGCGCGTCTCGTCATGGGCCCGTTTGAGCTGGCGGGTCATTTCGTTGAACGAGGCGACGAGGAACCCGATCTCGTCCCGGGCCGCGCTCGGGAGCTGGGTCTCGTAGTCTCCGCCGGCGACCGCCTTCGTGCCCTCGGAGAGATCCTGTAACGGGGCGACCATGCGCCGCGCGGAGCGGAACGCGGCGTATACCGCGGTGAACAGGCTGACGAGCAGGACGATGGACAGGGTGAGGGTAAAGCTGAGCTTCAGGGGCTTGCGAAGGTACGACAGCTCGCGGTACTTCGCCGACGCCGACTCCACGCTGTCCGCGAGGGCATCCATCCGCTCGGTCACGGGAAACAACGCCTGCAGCAGCCGCGGCTCGCCGGTCGCCTCGTGCGAGGGGACCGACATCACGACCTGCACGTGCAATCCGCGGTCCCCGATGTCGTCCAGTCCGATGTAGTCGCCGGCCCCCCGTGCCTGGAGCAGGATCGTGTCGTCGGGGCGGCTCGGGACCACCGAGGTCGGATCGGTGATGCTCGATCCGACGATGCGCCCGTTCGCGCCGATGAGGGTGAGTTCCGACGCCCCGCTCAGGCGCCTGGCGTCGTCGAGCGCGCCGACCGCCTGCTCGTCGGTGAGCGGTTCGAGATCCGACGCGATTCGTGCAGTTTGCGCCAGTAGCTCCCGCATGCGCACCCCGAGCGCGGTGCGGCTCAAATCCAGCGCATCATCCAGCGCCCGCTCGATGCGCACGTCGAACCAGCTATCGATCCCGCGGTGCAGGAACTGCAGCGAGAAGTAGTAGACGATGGTGACCGGGGTCACGGACAGGACCACGAAGACGATGACCATCCGTACCGTGAGTCTGGCCCCGGGCCGCCGTTCCCGTGCCTGGTGGAGCAGGTGGTACAGATTCCGTGCGATCAGGACACCGAGGCCGATCAGCGCCACCGCGTTGATCGCGAGCAGAGCCGAGTAGAGCTCGCCGAACCTCGCTGAATCCTGCGTGGCGTTGCTCATGAGGTACGTCGATCCGAGCAGGACCAGACCCAGAACGACGATTGGGGCGGCGCCTTGCCCGAGACGGC
Source organism: uncultured Gammaproteobacteria bacterium (assembly GCA_958295465.1). Classification (GTDB taxonomy): domain Bacteria; phylum Pseudomonadota; class Gammaproteobacteria; order HK1; family HK1; genus HK1. The sequence continues at coordinate 1,153,823 of OY282353.1, read as the reverse complement.
TCATCGTTCGATCCGCCATTCGAACCACCCGCTGTTCAGCCGCCACCTCGGGCTCAGGTAGGCGATGGGACGCAGCGGCGACGGCAGCGCCTCGATGTCGAGGCGGGCCCTGATGCGGGCCGCGTAATGCGCATCGGCCGACAGACGCTCCCGCGCGATGACCGGGACGGACTCCAGGTGACCGAGCGTCTCCATCATCTCCTCGAGCGAGCGGTGGTTGCGCGTGCTCCCCTCGTCGAGATTGCGGACCCGGTACCGTCCGGTCAGCACGTTCGTCTCGATGCGGTATCGGAGCTCGCGTGCGACGAGGGTTTCGTCCCACCACTTCCCGCGTTCGCGCCGCACCTCGATGTCGACGATGACCGTCAATGCCACTCCGTTGCGCATCGCTTCGAGGTTGTCTTCACTGAACGCGAAGTCGATGCGTGCGTCGACGACATAAGTACCGCCCGCCGCGCGAAGGGCCGCGTGCTCGACCACGAAACCACCACCGGCAGGCGCCGTATCATCGGAACGGCCGGCCGCCGGAAGGAGCACCGCGAGGGCCAGAGCGAGCCGGAGAAGCTGCCGCGCCGCGCGGGCACGGACGTCAACGCTTTGCCAGCGCGGCATAGAAGAACCCGTCCATCGCGTCTTCGCCGGGCAGGATCTGGCGTCCGGGCCCGGCCGGGCGGCCCCACGCGGCGTCGATCCGGACCACCTCCGCGTCCGCCTGCTCCACCAGGAAGCTCCCGACGATCGATTCGTTTTCACGGGACAATACGGAGCAGGTAGCGTACAGCAGGCGTCCGCCGCGAACCAGGAGAGGCCACAGCGCGCGGAGCATGGCGCGCTGCCGGCCAGCCATCGCGTCGACGTCCTCCGGCCGGCGCAGGACCTTGATGTCGGGATGACGCCGGATGACCCCGGTTCCCGAGCACGGCGCGTCGAGCAGGATGCGGTCGAATTGCCTCCCGTCCCACCAGGCGTCCGGCTCCGTGGCGTCCCCCGACTGCACGCGCGCGGGCAGCAGCAGGCGGGCCAGGGTGCGCCGGAGATCCCCGGCGCGCCGGGGGTCTTCTTCGAGCGCGACGACTTCGACGCCCCCCGCGCCGCGCTCCAGCACGTGCGCCGTCTTCCCCCCGGGGGCCGCGCAGGCGTCGAGCACCCGGCTCCCGCGCGGTGCATCCAGAAGCGCTGCGGCAAGCTGGGCCGCTTCGTCCTGCACCGACACCAATCCTTCGCCGAAGCCCGGAACGGACTCGACGGCGCACGGGGATTCGAGGGTGACCCCTTCAGGGGAGTGCCGGGTCGGCCAGGCCCGGATCCCGGTGCTCGACAGGATGTCGAGATAGCGCCGTCGCGACGTACGGCGGGTGTTGACTCTGAGGGTCATCGGCGGCCGTTCCAGATTGGCGCGGGCGATGCACTCCCAGGCCGACGGCCACGCACACCTGAACGCTCCAAGCAGCCAGTCGGGATGCGCGAGCCGGGCGTTGGCGGCGAGCCCGATGTGGTCGATCGCGTCGCGTTCGGCGGCGAAACGCCTCAAGGCGGCGTTGACGAATCCGGCCGCCCACGGCTTGCCGATGGTCCGAGTCAGCTCCACCGTTGTGTTGACCGCGGCATGCGGCGGCACGCGGGTGAATCCGATCTGGTAGAGCCCGAGGAGGGCGAGGACGCGGACGTCGGCGTCGCGCGGCGGGTGCGTCGCGACCAGGGCCAGCCAGGCTTCCAGGCGTGGCAGGTAGCGCAGGGTTCCGAACACCAGCTCCCGGGCGAAGGCTCTCTCGCGCGGGTCGAGCCGCGAGTCGAGCCGTCGGCGCCGGGTCGTGCCGAGTGAGCGGCCGTCCCGAAGCACCCCCGTGAGCAGGGCATGGGCGACGCCACGTGACGTCGCGTACAGGAGGCGCGAAGCACCGGACGTGCGCTGCCGGCTCATCGCGGTCCATGGCCGAGCCGCACGCCCGGTGCGAGCCGGCGCCCCCGGGCGAACTCCGCGGCGGACATCCGTCGTGCCCCCGGCGGTTGAAGCTCGGTGATGTCGAGGGCGCCGTGCCCCGTCGCGACCCGCAGTCCCGCTTCGTCGCATCGGAGCACGACGCCCGGCGCCTGGGTCGATTCGCCGCCGGCAGGCTTCGCGCGCCAGATCCTGAACGCCGGCACGTCTTCTCCGGCCGGACGGGTATGCGCGACCGGCCAGGGGTCGAATGCCCGGATCATGCGTTCGATCTCGGCTGCCGGACGCGCCCAGTCGATCACCGCCTGCGACTTCGAGAGTCTGGGGGCGAGGGTGGCGCACGTTTCGTCCTGCGGCCGAGCCTCCGCGGTGCCGGCCTCGAGTGCGTGCAGGGTATCGACGAGCGTCGCCGCGCCGAGCTCGGCGAGCCGGCGGGTCAGCGAGCCGGTGGTGTCCTCGGGGGAGATGGCGCAGGCTCGCGTTGCGAGGACCGGTCCGGTGTCGAGCCCGGTGTCCATCTGCATGATCGAGACCCCGGTGCACCGATCGCCGGCGAGAATCGCATGATGCACCGGGGCCGCGCCGCGCCAGCGCGGGAGGATCGATGCGTGGACGTTGATGCAGCCGAGCCGGGGTATGGCGAGGATCGAAGCCGGCAGCAGGGATCCGTAGGCCGCGACCACCAGCGCATCGGGTGCGAGCGCGGCAAGCGTCTCCGCCGCTTCGGGCGCGCGCATCGTGCGGGGCTGGCTGACGTCGAAGCCCGCGGCGGCGGCGCGCCGCTTGACGGCGCTTTCCGTGATGCGACGACCGCGCCCCGCGCTCGCGTCGGGCCGGGTGAACACCGCCTCCACCGTATGGCAGGAGTCCGCCAGGGCATCGAGGATGACGGCCGCGAACACCGGGGTGCCGGCGAATGCGAGTTTCATCCGGGCGGCCCTCACCACTTTATCCCTGTTGGCAACGAAGTAGAACTGTCCGGATTCAGGGAAGGCCGCGAAATCCCGATCACACGACCACATCCCGGACCCCGGCGGGAATTGCCGCCTCCGGCCAGATCCGGACGGGCCTGGCCGGAGGCAGCTTCGGAGGCGGGGGTTACGGGTGCTTCGGATCCTCTTCGGCGATCAGCCGTTTGAGCGATTCCGGGCCGCCGTACTTCCTGATCTGATCCTCGTACTCGCGATTCTCGCGTTTCGCCTGGATCACGTGCCACACGATCCACGCGACCACCCCGATGATCACGAGTACACCCTCCGTGCCCACCATCGGGTACATGGGGCCGATGTCGGTGATGGTCCCACCCCAGCTCTCTATCGTTGCCATGATCGTCGTCCTCCGTGGTGTTCGTTCAGGTGGTCCTGCCCACCGCGTCGTTCTCGGCGTCGATGATCGCCTGCTCTTCCGCCGCGATGTCCCGAGCCGCCGCGGTGTCGAGGCCCATCAGCTCGATCCGGTGCGGAATGCGCAGCAATCCGAACCCGTTGAGGATCTTCGCGGTGATCCAGCCCGGCAGGAAGCCCAGCAGGCCGAACATGATGAGCGCCCCGAGGAACTGCCCGAGGGGGTTGATCGCCGCGTAGCCCTCGGTGGGGGACGAGGGATAGCCCCACAGCACGAAGCCGCATACCACGACGCCGAAGAATCCGGCGTATCCGTGGACCGCGACCGCGCCCACCGCGTCGTCGACCTTGAACCTGCGCTCGACGAAGTAGTGCATCTTGTACATGAACACCACGCCCACCGCCGCGATGATCATCGCCTGGATGGGGTGGTACAGGTCGTTCCCGGCCGACGCCGCGATGATGCCCGCCAGGCCGGACGAGTAGGTCCAGAACGCATCCCCCTTCGAGATGATGTACCCCATCAGCAGCCCGCCCGAAAGGGACATCAGGAAGTTGAAGGTGATCGCGGAGAGCGTGGTCGGCGCGAGGTAGATGTTCGTCGCCGAGTAGAAGACGCCGTCCCCGGCCTGGATGTCCCACATCGGTACGTTGCACGCGACGTAGAAGCCCCAGAACCCGGTGTAGATGAGGAACAGGCCGATGGTGACCAGCCAGGGATTGCGCGGATTGATGTTGCGCGGGGTCCCGTCTGGCGCGAACTTCCCGATGCGCGGGCCGAGCACCACCAGGATCCCCAGGGCGAAGCCGCCGGCGATCGCGTGGATCACCCCGCTCGCGTAGGCGTCGTGGTAGCCGAGCAACTGCACCATCCAGCCCTCCGAGTGCCAGCCCCAAGAGGCGTCGATGATCCACCACACCGAGCCGATGCTCACCGCGAGGATCCAGAAGCCGGTGGACTTGATGCGCTCGATGACCGAGCCGGACACGATCGAGGCGGCGGTCCAGGAGAACAGCAGGAACGCGGCCCAGAACACGCCGTTGATCCGCGCCCAGCCGTTTTCGAGATCGTCCGCGCCGCCCATGTGGGCGCCCATCACCTCGCTCCACGCCACGGCATGAGGCGCTTCCACCAGTCCGCCGATGATTCCAGGGCCGTTCGGGAACGCGAAGTAGATCCACCACCCGAAGAAGAAGAACGTGATGGTCACCAGCGGGATGAGCATGGTGTTCTTCATCAGGGTGTGCATGTGGTTCTTGTGGCGCGACGCGCCGACCTCGTACATGCAGAAGCCCACGTGGATGAAGAACATGATCACCACGGTGAGCCAGTAGTAGAACTCCGTGAAGATGATTCCCAATGCAGTCAGTTCATTGTCCACTGCTTGTTTCCTCCCTTGGACGTGTCCAGCGCGGGATGCGCTGCGCGCTTCTTCAAGCGCGACGGGTGAACCGGAGCGGCACCGCGACGTGTACATTGAGACCAGTCTGAAAAGCCGTGTCAATCCCGGACGCCTGCCGGGCACTGGCGGTCGAGAGCACGTCCGCGCCCGACTGGCGGGGGTTCCTCGAAGCTCTTCGCTACACGGTCGCCGGCCCCGATGACCGTGTCCGTCCTGCTTGCAAGGCCATTTTTTCAACGTAGCGGGGTTGGTCCGGACAGAGCCGCAGCGGGCGCTGGCGATGCTGGCGCATCACGTTGATGAGGCGTGGATGGGTGAGGTGTACCGGTAAGTGCGCAAGGATGCGGCGACGGGTGTCGATGGTGTGACGGCTGCGCGGTACGAGACCGGGCGGAGGGAACCTGGTGGGGCTGCTCGAACGGTTCAAGTCTGGCCGGCTGTTTGTCCTCGATTGGATCGACTCCGGTCCCTTTGGCTTGACCGGCCGGTATGAATCCAATGCAATTCCCACCGGTTCCCATCGATTACGGCCAATCCCACATGGAACGAACCTGTTCCCCGCCCGCCTGTGGCGCAAGTCCGGGCACCCGCGATTCCGCCATGCGGAATCGCCAGGCGACCGCGCCAGCGGTCGCCCATCGGCGGCAGCCGTGACCATACTCGATATTCGGAACCTCTCCCGCAGTTTCGGCGGCCTGGTCGCCGTTTCCGATCTCTCCTTCTCGGTCGGTGAAGGCGAGATCCGGGGCTTGATCGGGCCGAACGGTGCGGGAAAGACAACCACGTTCAACGTGATCAGCGGCTTCTATCCGCCGAGCGCCGGGTGCGTGCTGTTCCGGGGCGAGGACGTCTCCGGGATGCGCACCAGCGCCATCGCGGCCCGCGGCCTGGTGAGGACGTTCCAGGCCACGACGCTCTTCCAGGAACTCACGGTGCTCGAAAACGTGCTCGTGGGCTGCCACCTTCATGCCCGCACCGGCCCCCTGCAGGCCCTGATCGGGGGGAATCGGCGGCAGGAGGCGGCAGCGCGGGACAAGGCGATCGGGATCCTGGATTTCTTCGGATTGAGTGAGCGTGGAGGCGATCCGGCCATGAGCCTGCCCCACGGCTTGCAGCGCGCCCTCGGGGTCGCGGTGGCGTTCGCGGCGGATCCGGGGCTGCTCCTGCTGGACGAGCCCTTCACCGGCATGAACCCCGAGGAGACCCGTCGGATGATGGAGATCGTCCGCAGGGTGCGCGACCGTGGCGTCACCCTCCTGCTGGTGGAGCACGACATGCAGGCGGTGATGGGACTTTGCGATCGGATCACGGTGCTCGATTTCGGCAGGTTGCTCACCGAGGGAACCCCCGATGAAGTGCGCCGCCATCCGGACGTGATCGAGGCGTATCTCGGAGCCGCGACCGATGCTGCTTGAGGTCAGGAACGCTACGGTGCACTACTACAAGGTGGCCGCGCTGCGTGACGTCAGCATGGACGTTCCGGACGGCGCGGTGGTCACCATCATCGGCGCCAACGGTGCCGGGAAAAGTACCCTGCTGCGGGCGGTCTCCGGTCTCGAACCGCTGTCGGAAGGCGAGATCCGCTTCGACGGCCGCCGCATCGACGGGACCCCGCCCGAGAAGGTCGTGGCGCTGGGGATCGCGCAGGTGCCCGAGGGCCGGCGCGTCTTCCCGGATCTCACCGTCCAGGAGAACCTCAACACCGGTGCCTGGCTGCGCCGCGACAAGACCCAGGTGGGACGGGACCTCGACGGCGTGTTCACGCATTTCCCGAGGCTGAAGGAACGACGCCGGCAATGGGCCAGGACCCTGTCCGGCGGCGAGCAGCAGATGCTGGCCATCGGGCGCGCATTGATGTCGAACCCCAGGCTCCTGCTCCTGGACGAGCCCACCATCGGCCTGTCGCCGGTGCTGGTTCAGGAGATGGCGCGGATCGTCAGGGAGATCCACGAACGAGGGGTCCCCGTGGTGCTGGTGGAGCAGAACGCGGCGCTGGCGCTCCGGTTGGCCGACTACGCCTACGTGCTGGAGACCGGATCCATGGCCCTGCACGGCCCGGCCTCGGAGCTTCACGAGAACGCGCACGTTCGCCGCGCCTATCTGGGCGCATGAAACTTCGTCGTGCGCCATCGCCCACGGCCCTTCCCGCCTGCCGAGCCGTTCCGCCGCGACGATCCCGCCGTCCTTCTCCGGGTCGAACCCGAGGTCCGCCTTGCAGCGGGACGCGAACGCGCTCCAGCGCCCGGCCTCCCGTATACCCTGCTTGTCGTCACCCAAGCATATTCAGGATCCGGGAGGCATCGTCGTCGTGTTGTCCTCGACCGACAGGCGTCCGTAGAGTTGTCAGTGTCGCGTCCCTAGCGACGTCATGCCACCTTGCAGGCCGTCCGACCCAAGCTCCCGACCCCAGGTGCCCTCGCATGTTGCCCGTCCTCTCCGGTACCGGCCGATCCGCGGGCGACGATTTCAGGAAACGATCCGCCCGGCCCACGGTTCGGTCAACAGCATACGAAGCACCATGGACACTCGCCACGGGCACTTGCGGTGCATCCCCGCTGGAAACGCTGCGCCGACCAGGGACATGGCGCGTGCTGGCTGCGGGATGAACGGATCGCCGGACAAGTCGAGAAGTCCTTCTCCCGGCTACCGGCGCTTTTGCAGCGAGAGCTTCTCCCGCACCGCCTCGGGGCCGAGCACGCGCACCCCCATGTTCTCCGCAATCGCCACCGCGCGCCCCACCAGATCGGCGTTGGTGGCGAGGACGCCCTTCTCGAGCCAGATGTTGTCCTCCAGCCCCACGCGGACGTTGCCGCCCGCGAGTATCGCCAGCGCCACGTAGGGGAGCTGGTTGCGGCTGATCGAGAACGCCGAGAACGTCCACCCCGCCGGAAGATTGTTCACCATCGACATCAGCGTCCCGATGTCGTCGGGCGCCCCCCAGGGGATCCCCATGCAGAGCTGCACCATCACCGGCTCCTCGATGAGGCCCTTCTCCACCAGCCACTTCGCGAGTACGAGGTGGCCGGTGTCGAAGATCTCGATCTCCGGGCGCACCCCGAGCGTCCGCACCCGCCGGGCCATGTCCGCGAGCATCGCCGGCGTGTTGGTCATGATGTAGTCGCCCTCGCCGAAGTTCATCGTCCCGCAGTCGAGGGTGCAGATCTCGGGCAGGAGCTCGGTGACGTGGGCGAGCCGCTCCTCGGCGCTCGCGAGATCCGTTCCCGTCTGCGAGAGCGGCAGCGGCCGGTCCGCCGGACCCAGGGTGAGGTCGCCGCCCATGCCGGCGGTGAGGTTCAGCACGACGTCCACGCCGGAATCGCGCACCCGCTCGACCACTTCGCGGTACAGCGCCGGGGCGCGTGCCGGCTGCCCGGTCTCCGGGTCGCGGACGTGCACGTGGATGACCGCGGCCCCCGCCCGCGCCGCGTCCACGCCGGCTCGGGCGATCTGCTCCGGGGTCACCGGCACCTTGCCTGAACGGCCCGTGGTGTCGCCCGCGCCGGTCAGCGCGCAGGTGATGAAGATTTCCCGATTCGGTGTAAGCGCCATGTCGCATTCCTCCTGTCCCGACCACCCCTGCCGGCGGCGGGAGCATCGCGTGATCGGCGCTGCATTTCTACTCCGATCCGGCGGGGCCGGGAGCCGTCGCCGGGCAGGATCGTCCCGATCGGCACTGCATCGGCAATGCGATTCAAGGCATGGCGTTCAGGCAGGTCACCGGGAGCGGTGCGACGGCGCGGATCCCCGGCGGGTCCACCGGTGAGGATGCAGGAGTCCGTCACACGTTCGAATCGGCCTGCCCGGTCTGTGGCACGGACGGCGGCGCGGACAGCGTGGTTCGCGGTGCGACCTCCTCTGCCGCGAGCTTCGCGTGGAACGCATCGAATCCGGTGATCGGCGCATCGCATACGTGCCCTTCGCACACGTACGCCACCGCGGACCCACGCGGCGCGCGCTCGGCGAGGAGGGCCGGCAGGCCGGCGATGGCGTCGGGAATGGCGACGACCACCCGGCGCGGGGCGTAGCCGGCCGTGGCCCGGGCCCGCCATTGCTCCAGCTCCCCGGGCCCGGCGCGGATGACCACGATCTCCGGGGGATCGATGTATTCCTCCAGCGCGACGAGCAGCGCGGTATGCGCGTGCGGGAAACGTTCGAGCCCGTTCCGTGCCGCGCGCAGCACGCGCTCCGCCGCGCCGAGGTAGCGGGTGTCGCCCAGCAGATGCCCGAGCCGGCCGAGGACGGCCGCGGCGACGCCGTTTCCGGAGGGCAGCGCGTCGTCCATCATCGGCTTGGGGCGGTGGATGAGACGTTCGTGGTCGTCGGCGGTGAAGAAGAAGCCGCCGTTTTCGCGGTCCTCGAAGTGCTCGATCATCGCGTCCCCGAGCGCGATGACGAATTCGAGGTCACGCGCACTCCATCGGGACGCGAGCAGCGCGAGGACACCGTCGGCGAGGCAGGCGTAGTCGTCGAGATAGCCGTTGAAGCGCGCGCGGCCGTCCTTGTACGTGGCGTGCAGCCGGCCGCCGGTCCACATCGTGTTGCGGATGAACTCGACCGCGCGTTCGGCCGACGCCACCAGCGCCGGATCGCCGAGGATGCGCCCCGCCGTCGCCATCCCCTTGATCATCAGCCCGTTCCACGACGTGAGGATCTTCTCGTCGCGGCCGGGGCGGACCCGGTGGGAGCGGGCCTCGAGCAGCCGGGCGAGGGCGCGGTCGATCCGTTTTCCGGCCTCGGCCGGCGTCGCACCGATGGTTTGCGCGACGTCGCCGACGTCGCGAAATGCGTGCAGATGCCAGTGCGTGCCCTCGAAGTTCGCCGCGCGGTCGAGCCCGAAGCGTGACGCCAGCGCGGCGTAGTCGTCCTCCGCCACCAGGGCGCGCACCTCGTCGGGGGTCCAGACGTAGAACTTCCCTTCCTCCCCCTCGGAATCCGCGTCGAGCGTCGAGTAGTACCCGCCCTCGGGCGACTGCATCTCGCGCATGACCCAGCCCGCGGTCTCGCGGGCGACCCGGGCGAACAGGTCGTCGCCGGTGATCTGGTGCAGCTCCGCCGCGATCGAGAGAAGCGGCCCGTTGTCGTAGAGCATCTTCTCGAAGTGCGGGATCATCCACATGGCGTCCACCGAATAGCGGCAGAAGCCCCCGCCGACGTGGTCGTACAGGCCGCCGCCGCACATCTTGCGGAACGTGAACGTCGCGGCGGCCAGCGCGGCGGCGCCGTCGGCGCTCGCGGGATGCGCCGCGTGGTCGCGCATCAGCCGTTCGAGGTTGGTCGGATGGGGGAACTTCGGCGCGTCGCCGAAACCGCCGTGGCGCCGATCGTACGAGTGCATCAGCGATGCGCGCGCCACGGCGAGGGGCGCCGCGGTCAACGCCGCCTCGGCCTCGGCGCCGCCCGCGGCGACGGTGGACTCCGAACCCGCCAGCGCCTCGACGAGCGAGGCGTTCTGGCGGCGGATGTCGTCGAGCCGCTCGCGGTAGAGCCGAGCCACGCCGGTGAGGACCTGGCGGAACGAGGGCATGCCGTGGCGCGGCGAATCCGGGAAGTACGTGCCCGCGAAGAAGGGCACGTGGTCGTCGGGGGTCATCACCACCGTCAGCGGCCAGCCGCCCGCGCGCCGGGCGAGGAGCTGGTGGGCGGTCTGGTAGATCTTGTCGATGTCGGGGCGCTCCTCACGGTCCACCTTGACGTTGACGTAGAGCGCGTTCATCAGCCGCGCGGTTTCCTCGTCCTCGAACGATTCGTGCGCCATCACGTGGCACCAGTGGCAGGCGGAGTAGCCGATGGACAGCAGGATGGGCTTGTCCTCGCGCCGCGCCCGGTCCAGCGCCTCCGGTCCCCACGGCTGCCAGTCGACGGGATTGCCCGCGTGCTGCAGCAGGTACGGGCTGGTTTCGTTCGCGAGGGCGTTGGTATGGGTGGGATCGGACATGGACTCGTGCTCGGGGGTGGGAGGGGCGGGAAGCGCGAGTATAGCTTGGCCGGATCGGGCGCTACGCTCGGCGCGACGAACCCTGGCCGAGCGGGACGAGGGCCGGCAGAACGACACCCATGCGTAGCGGCAAGGTTCGAGGTGGCCGGGTATGATGCCGGCCATGCTCGTGCACCCGGACTTCGATCCCGTCGCCTTTGCGCTCGGACCCGTCAAGGTCCACTGGTACGGCCTGATGTACCTGATCGCGTTCGCGCTCGGGTGGTGGCTCGGCCGGGTGCGGGCGCGTGACGCCTGGCGGGGCTGGAGCCGCGACGACGTCGGCGACGTCCTCTTCTACGTGGCCCTCGGCGTGGTCGCGGGCGGTCGGCTCGGGTACATGTTCTTCTACGACTTCGACCGCCTCCTCGCGGACCCCCTGTCCCTGTTCATGGTCTGGCGCGGCGGCATGTCGTTCCACGGCGGGCTGATCGGCGTCATCGCCGCAATGTGGTGGTTCGCGCGCTCGCGCTCGCGCGGATTCTTCGAGGTCGCGGACTTCATCGCGCCTCTGGTGCCTCCCGGCCTCGCGGCCGGGCGTCTCGGGAACTTCATCAACGGACGGCTCTGGGGAAGCCCGTCGGACCTGCCTTGGGCGATGGTGTTTCCCGACCCTGTCGCCGGCGCCGTCCCCCGCCACCCGTCGCAGCTCTACGAAGCGCTGCTCGAAGGCATCGTCCTGTTCGCGGCGCTGTGGTGGTTCACCCGGCGCCCGCGCCCGGCGATGGCCGCATCGGGCGTGTTCCTCATCGGCTACGGGGTCGCGCGCACCCTCGTCGAGTTCGTCCGGACCCCCGACGCCCATCTCGGATACCTCGCGTTCGGATGGATCACGATGGGGCAGGTGCTGACCCTGCCGATGATCGCGGCCGGGGTCGGTCTGGCGGTCATGGCGGCAGCCCGGCGCGAATCCCCTGCGGCGGCTCCACCGGGTCCGCAAGCCGGGCCGGGACTCCGGCGCCGCGCGGGACGGGTACGGCATGACCGGCCGGAACACGAAGGTTCCAGTCACCGGAGGCGGAAAAGAGGCTGAATTGCTTGGCTGGGGGACTAGGATTCGAACCTAGACTGGCGGAGTCAGAGTCCGCTTCACTGCGTCCGTAACTCACTGTCATAGCGAGATATTTTCTGGGTAGTCCATGACTCGGACACCTCTGCGGTCACCCTTGAGCGATGGACTACCCTGCACTTCCCCGGACAGTAACGCACAAGCTACACTCGCCTTCGGCTTCCGGCCCGGCCTCATTGAAGCCGACTCGAAACGATGCCGGGACCGCCGAACGACGGTCCTTTCCGGCCCGGAGCCACCGCCCAGGGAGAACGCGCGGGGATGGAACGAGCCATGTTCAAGCTCAGCCAGGAAACCATCGCCATCGTCACGGTTGGCCTCGCACTGGCTGGCCTCGACGTGCACGGGCGCATCGAAGCCCGCGCCGACCGCGAAGCCATCCGGGCGGAGGCGAGCGCCGAACGGGAAGCCATCCGCGCCGAGGGCCGGGCCGACCGCGCCGAAGCCCAAGCCGCCCGCGATGCCATCCGCGCCGAAGCCCGCGCCGACCGCGAAGCCTTCGAGCGGCACATCACCCGGTTGACCCAGGGACAGAGCCGCCTCACCGGCATCGTCGAGCAGATGCGCACCGCCGGACGATAGGAGCGCCATCGGAGAACGCGCCATGTCTCCCGAGCTCATCGCCATCATCACCGCCGCAATCGCCCTCGCCGCGGTCATCCTCCCCGGTCAACATGCGATGCGCCGCGACATTGCCGGACTCCATCGCGACCTCGGCGGACTCCACCGAGACATGGCCGACCTTCGCGAACGCATGGCGCGGCTGGAAGGGTTGTTCGAGGGGTTCACGCGCCGCGAGACCGCGCCGCCGCCCGCGTAGCCGTTCCACGGGGAACGCCATGACCGCCGCCGCCTTCGACACCCTCACCGCCGCGAAGCGCCTTCGCGATGCCGGCTTTGACGAAAGCCAAACCGAAGCCGCCGTTACGATGGTGCGCGAAGCCGTCAGCGCCGACCGCGAACAACTGGCGACGAAGGCGGACCTTGCCGAGCTTCGCGCCGAGCTCGCCAACGTGCGCGCAGAGATCGGGACGATCCGATGGGTTGTCGGTATCCAATCGGCGATCACCGTCGCCACCTTCGCAATCGTCGCCGCCAAGCTGCTTTGAGCATGAGCACCTTCGACACCTACCGGGCCGACCTTCGCGCCGAGCTCAGGACCATCCGATGGTCACTCGGCTTGATTGCCGCGTTCCTGTTCGTCATCGGCCTTCGCGTGTTCGGGTTGATCTGACCCGCGCTTGAGACCGCGCCATGACCGCCAGCACCTTCGACACCCTCACCGCCGCCCAGGACCTCGAAGCGGCCGGCATTGAGCGCCAGCACGCCGAAGCCATCGCGAAGGCCATCAACCACGGCGACGAACGCGCCGCCACGAAAGCCGACCTCGCGACCGCCATCGCCGACCTCAAGGCCGACAACGCCGGCCTCCGGGCCGACCTCTACCGCGCCTTGTGGATCCAGGGCGGCGCCATCGTGGCCATCCTCACCGCCCTTCGATTCCTCCCCGCTTGACCTTCCACCGGGCCGGGCCGGCCGTTCGCGCGCACCATCCGCACGTCGAGCCGATGCCGGCCGCCGTTGCCGACGACATCGACGGCCGCCGCGCCCTTGAAGCGTGGTGGAAACCGGGGGGGGTAGGGGTCAATTCGCAGGCCGGTGGGGGGGCCGGCGCATCGCCGGCGCTTGGGTCTCTATCAGGTACCTCTCTCCCACAAGCTGGCTCGCGCGATTTCCAGGGCCGCGACGCTCTCGCGCAGGCGTAGATGCGCCTACCGATCCCGGTCCTGATCCACGTACTCCACGTCCGCCGCCGACAGCCCAAGCGCCTCGCGATTCTTCTCCAGCTTCCGCATAAGCACCGTCGCCTCGCGCCGGAGCTCGTCCGGCGTCTTGCCCGCCAGGTCGTCGCCGGGCTCCGGCTTCGGCGTCTCCGTCATGCCGAGCCGCGACTTGGCGAGATACTTCAGCAGCGTCGGGTTGCCTCCCGTCCACCGCCCCGTTTCCGGGTCCTTCACGCCGATGGCGTGATCTTCCAGCGACTCCAGGATCTCCCCGTCCCTCGCTTGCGCCCGGAGACGGGCCGCCTCCATCTCGGGGCGCGTCTCGAGCCAGCCCTCCATGACCTCCGGCGTCACTCCGATCGCCGCCGCGATCTGCGCAATCCCCGCCCCTTGCCGGAACAGGCGGTAGGTGATGCCCGGATGGATCGAGGCGTCGTACTTCACCACTCGGCTCTCGCCCTCCACGCGGATCTTCCCGACCACGCGCAGATGATGCGGACGGTTGGATTTCATGGTCGCAACCCTTTCTGTGAGGCTCTACGGAGCCGCGTACAGGCTACGCCAGGGCTGGCAGGCCCACACGGGCAGGGATTCGGGCAGGCTCGCCCGCCACGAGGCTCTACGGGCCGCTCAGGGCGCTTCCAGTGCCTCCGCCGATGGAGCCAGGCAGTACGATTCGAGCGTGTAGCCGCAATCCTTCGCCAGCTTCTCCAGCGCCACCCCTACCCGCATTTGGTGAAGCTCCGGCGCCGCCATCGCCGGATCGGCCAGGAAGCGCGCCGTCGCCGCGAACCGCGCCGGGACGGTGACCAGCCCGGGACCGGGCTCCGGGGCCAGGGACTCCGGGGCCGGCCCGGACTCCGGAACCCGCTCCGCCAAGCGGTAGCGCCACGCGCCGCGACCGGCCTTGTGCTTCTCGATACGGCCATCCTGCACCAGCCGCCCGCGGGCCGTCGTGAGCGCCCGGGCGGACACGCCGGCGGCTTCGCGCGCCGCCTCGATGGCCTCTGCCTCCGCCCATCCGCCGCCGTCGAGCACCGACAGCAACCAGGTCCGCGCGTGTTCGACCGGGGAACCGTCCGGCTTCGTCATGATGTTCGCCTCCGTCGTGTAATCGGGAACACCCGGTTACACCATCTTCGCCATGATTGCACCCGCGACCGCCCCGATTACACTGGCTGACGCCCGCGTGTGCGGAGTGCCACGGGGATCACCCTGCAGGAAGCTGCGACGTTTTTTTCCGCCGCGCGGTCGAGTCCCGGAAACGCGCGCAAACCCCTTGATTCGTAGCTCCAGGACGCGGATAAGCTACGATTTCCAGCCCGTTGAGGCTTGTTCGCTTCGCCATGCTGCTTTCCGCCGAGCTCCACAAGCCGATGTACACGTGGCGGACGTGCCTCGACGCTTGCGCATTCGCCCCGTCATCGAAGGTTGCGGCCGCGGTCGGAGTCAACCGCCGCACCATCGAGGGGTATCAGTTCGGCAGCAGAAGGCACCCGGAACACGCCATCGCCCGCGCCGTCGCCGACTGCGGAGATCACGTGCTCTACAGGGGCGAGGAGACGTTGGAGCCGGGGTTGTATGACCATCGCCGCTATCGGCAGTCGTGGCGGGAGTTGGTGGGTTGCCTGGTGGGGCGGGGATTCTCGTACCGGCAGTTCGAGCGGTTCGGGTTGGAGTCGGGATACGTATGGCACGTGGCCGCGGGGAAGTGGACGCGCCTTCGGCTTCCGCACGGCGAGGCATTGTTGCGCGCCTGGTGGAGCGCACAGCGCCGGACGTGGCACCCACGAGGGCCGCGCAAGCCGGAGGAGTACGCCGCCGTGCATCCCGGCGCGGACGTGTTGCAGCCGTTGGCTTGGTGACCGCCGCCCGCGAGCTGTCAGGATCGCGTCACCCCGCGGGCCGGGACCGCCTGCACCACCGCCGCCACGTCGCCGACTGCCAGACTGACGACGTAGGTACGGCCGTCGTCGCCATGAACCTCGAAAACCAGGTCCTCGCCGTACCGCCCGCGGTAGACGAGCGGACGATGCTCCCGGCAGTGCCAGCGCATCCGCCGGCGTGCCCCGCCCGTGCCGTGGCTTGTGAGCTTCACCAGTGCGCCCCCCTCAGTCCGTGCAGAAGCACGGCAGCGCCTCGCCGCCGTCCACGTCGCCGGCGCTTATCTCGCCGGCATCGTCCGGCGCCAAGGCAGCATCCCGGAGTTGCGCGAACGACTCCCCGATCTGGAACGTGCGCCCGCGCCGGCGTTCGGCCTCGATCCACCACTGCGCCCGCTCCGGCTCATCGCGGATGGTGGCGAGCAGGTTCGGCCTCGCCTTGAGATAGCAGCAGTCGCAGTTTCCCCGCTCCGAAGCTATGCCCAGGTCGAAGGGTTGCGACTGCCAGAAAGCCGCCACGTCTTCACGGGTGACGCGAGCCTCGACCATCGGATAGCCGACCTCGCAGGCTTGGTAGACCGCGGGCCGCCACCGGGCAGGCTCATCGAACCGGAAGCCGATCAACTTGCGAGTCTGGTGCCGGGTCAGCTTCCGGGTTTGCCACAAGTGCCGGTCGATGGTGGCTACCTTCAGTTCCGCGGTGCAGATCCGCGCCGTCATGGACGGCAGCCATGAGCCGGAATCGAGTAGCGCACTGAACGGTTCACCGTCGAGTGAAGCAGTCTCCCGGTCCACCACCTTCGCCCGCGTCTTCGGGTTCCCGTGCGCCGAGTACTCGAATTCCAACCAGGTAATCGGGACGCCCATCGGGCAGTGAGCGCCTGAACGAAATCCAGTGTCTCGGGACGTTCCTTGCCCGTGTTGGCGAAGACCGCCTCGACTCTCGCCGGCAACCGCCCGCCGTGCGCCATGAGAATCTGCGCGAGCATGTAGGCACTCGACCGCCCTCCGGAGACGTTGACGACGTGCCGCCACGGCGAACGGTCCGGGATGCGGTATGGATTGCTCACGGGCCGCCCGCGAGCTCGTTATCGTCGAGATTGCGAGGGTTGGATGCCGCACGCCGGCGCAAGGTGCGCTCGATGGCGCCAGACGTCGACCTCGACGCCCGCGACCGCGAGCGCCGCGAGCCAAGCGTGTTGCGCCGCGGTCGGCTTGGCGGACTCCCGCTTGAACTCGACGGCCAGCAGCCGGCCCGAGCGCACCATCACCAGGTCCGGGAAGCCGGCGCTCCCCCCATCGGCGAACGGCTGGAACCGTCATGGGATGAAGACATGTCGCGCCGCGCAGGTTGGATTGATGCAGTGATGGGGTAGGGGAAGCGGGTGCTGTACCCCGCTTTCCCCTACCTCATGGCGGTTAAGGGAAATTCCTAATCCCTCTGTCTCACCGCCACTCACTCCCCTTTACCTTACCAACAGATGTCTTCCCTTACTGGCAACCAGTTCGTCCCGTTCATTGCCAGTACGATTATCCCGCCCCAACAGACTATGTGTACTGCAGCATTCGGCAGCCAAGTCCACCTATTGTAGGCTTGTGCCACAAGGCCGAACCATATCGTGCCTATTGCACCTAACACTCCCACTACCACCGCACATTCAAAGTCTGTTAGTAGCCACCCATACGCGCCTACTCCCACTGCTACCCCGATGGTTGCTTTGGCTACCGTACGTACTTCTTTCTTCCCGTCAGTTTCTGGCATGTTGTCTTCCTTGGTCTGCCCTCCGTTTCAGCCTCCTTGTACACTGGGTTCTTCTGCCAGTGCTTTCCTCCATTTGCCGATCGTCTTCGCCCCCACCCCCAGTGCATAGGCTGCCGCGGCATCCAGCGCTTTTCTTATTCTGTCGTCCGTCCCTTGCGGGACCCTCTGGAGCTCCTCCATCTTGTGCGCTTCATACGCCTCAGCCAGCTTCCCCCACTGCTTCCTCTCGCCACATGAGAACCCCTAGGAGTCTGCGCCGTAGAAAGGTAGAAAGATAGTTCAAGACACGCGAGCGGATGGACGGGCCGGAATCGATGCGAGGATGGGCACGAGCACCGGGGCACCGCAGTGCGCAATGGCGCGCGGGACACGGGAGAGGGTCCGAGGCGTCCGGCAAGACCCCCGATGGGAGTGATTCTGGCCATGTCTCACTGGCGAGCCGGCGCCGCTTGCGCCAGCGCTCGCGTTCGGCCTCCGTCGCATCCTCCGGCGGCTCCGCCCGTACCAGGGCCGCCGCGGTCTTCGCGTCCCCGGCCCGCACCGCGCGGGTGAACGCCTCGTTGCGTTCCGACTGGCAGGCCGGGACCTCTACCGCCTGTCCGTTGTTCCTCATCGCTCCGTCCCTCCCAAGACTTCAAGCCACGGGGTCTCCAACCAACCGTCCGCAGCGTGAAGCTGCCCTTCATCGTCCGCCTGGACCGTCACCGCGCCCACATCGCGCAGGTGCCCGGCCCGGAACACCGCCCCGCCGATCGGCCCGACTGTCGATCGAGCCTCCGGTGACGGGAAGCCGCGCGCGTCGAGTGCAACGAGGGTCACCGCGACGAGCGGATCGTCTTTCCGCTCGATGGACATCGCCCCGATCCGCTCGAAGCCCCGCAGCGGGCGCCGCCAGGCGAACACCACGGCGCCGGCCGCTCCGGGCGGGAGTCCATGCCACCGCGCCGCGGAATCACTCTCAGGGGCGGCTTCACGGGCGAGCCACCGAACGGACTCAGGCAGGGGCGCGCGAACATGCCGACCGGGCCAGCACCCGCGGCGGCTCAGGTAGACGCGGGCCAGGGTCATGTCGGCGCATGTCGCGGCCTCCCACAGCCGGGCCACCGCGGGAAGTGCGCACAAATCCGCGTGCGCATTTGCGCCCGTCGTGTGCGCACTTCGAGCACCCGTCAGCGCCGCGTAGCCGTCGAGCACGGCCCGGACCTCACCCGGCGCCGGAAGGCTTCGATGCCTGTATTTGTAGCGTCTACTCGCCATCACTGCGCCTCCGGTACGCATCGCCCGCGGTCGGCTCGCCGGGCGGTTGCGAGGGCAGTTTGGGCGGATTGCTGGACTGTTCCGGGGCGCCTTCTCTCCGGGAACCCCGGTTTCCAACCCGTTGACCCGTTGACACCCCTTGTTTTGCAGGGGTTTCCGCGCTCTCCGACCCGTTGACACCTCGATCACCGTCAACGGGTTGAGGATCGCCGGAACCCCTTGTTTCAAGGCACGTCAACGGGTCAACGGGTTGATTGCCACCACCTTCGGAAAGCCAAGAGCTCCAAGCGCCCTCGAACGCCGCGCGCAGGTAGCCCTTCACGTCCCTGCCATCATCGAACCGGAGCGTTTTCGTTTTCACCCCGTAGTCCCTCAGCATCCGCCCGCGTGCTTCACTCGTGATTGCCTTGCCGGTCTTCGGCATGGACTCCCAGGGCCGTTCGGGCAGGGCGCGCAACGCCTTGTCGAGATCATCGGACTTGATGCGCTTCGGGTTGCCCTTCGCCTCGAACACCGCCCGCACGTCGGCGAGCAGCATCGTCCCGAGCGTTTCCTTGCTGTCGAAGGTCCCGGCGACGGCCGCGAGCGCATCCGCGGCAGCCCGCGCCTTCTTCGGCCACTCGCCGCCCGCCGCGTCGGCGATCGCGAACAGGGGCCGCCAGATGTCGGCGAGGCGGTTGATGCGGGCGCCAACGTCGGGGTCCGCCTCGCGCAACTCCGATTGATGGTCGTCGCGCCAGCGTGCGCACCGGCGCCGGATGTCTTCGCCGACCGGATCGCGATCCGCCCGCAGGTGGGGATAGGCGCGAGTCGCGCGGGTCATTGGCAACACAACGGACCGATCCGTGAGCATCTCGTCGCTCTTCGTGAGCTTGCGGCCGTTCATGGCCTTCGGGCAGAACGTCGAGAAACTTCTCACCTCCAGGGAGGCTCCCTCGCCAACCATCCGATCGACATTGGCAAGGCGACGGGTGAATCCGGCGCGCAGGATTCCGCCGGTCGGATCGTCCGGGCGCCGGTTCAGGAAGGCTTGGGCTTCGTCGAACAGCAGCGTCGGACCGTCGCTCTCGATTTGGCGGAAGAGGGCCGCCACGCTCGCGTCACTGACCGGCTTCGGTCGCTGGACCATGTAGGACAGCAGCTCGGTGACGCGCGATTTCCCGGCCCCGCGCTCCGGGGCCGTGACCATCAAGTACGGCGAAACGGGGAAGGCGCGGAAACACCACGTGTACAGCGCCCACAACGCCACCGCTGACGCGCCGCCGTTGGGCAGGCTCACGTAGTGTTTGAGCAGCGTCACCAGATCATCGAGCAGCGTCGCGCCGTCCACCGGCTCCGGCCACGGCTCCGGGTCCTTGAATTCGAGGGGCCGCCCCGGCTTGCCGTCGCCGCCCTCACCCGTGCCCATCGCCCGCTCAAGGTCGCCGATGGGCACGCCGGCCGCCTTGAGCGCCGGCTTGACCCGTGCCCAATCAGCCGAGTCCTTGGCGCGCATCTTCGCGAGCGCCGCCGCGTGCTCGAACGGAGCGCCCGGATCGGTCTTGATGAGATCGAGAAGGTCATCGGGCACGTCGTCGGCGCGTTCCAGGGCCGTGCGGGCCTTCGCCTCGCGGTCCGCATCGTCGGGAGAGACTGTCTTAGATGCGCACAAACCCGCGTGCGCACTTGTGCGCGTTTGCCGCATTCGTTCGCGTTGCGCCTCGCGACGATGCTCCGCTTGATGCTCGGAACACCGCGTTCTCCGTCCCGTGACCTCGACCTCGCACCCGTCCCGTTCGCAGACTCGCGCCGTCATGGCATCGCCTCCCGCGCCATGAGCAGCAGCGCATCGTTGAAGTCCCCCTTGTGCGGGCGCCGGATCTCCACGTCCCGGCCTTCCGCTTCGAGTCTCCGTGCGAGGGCCGCCGCGGCTTGCAGTCCGCCGGCATCGCGATCGGCCGCGATCACCACGTCAATCACGTGCTCCGGCAGATCGATCGCCCTCAGTCCACCCGTGCCGATGGCAGCGAACCCAGGAAGGTCGAACAGCCCCATCGCGGCGGCCGTTGTCTCGATGCCTTCGCCCACGAGCAGGCGTCCGTGCTCCGGCTCGCCCAGGCGAACCGCCCCGCCGGCGGTACTCCCGAGACTGGCGCGGGCGGGTTCGACGTTGGCCTTGCCGGCGCCGGAGCGGTCCAGGTAGATGCGATGCACGGCGAGGAAGCCGCCGTGGACGTCCTGGACGCCCGCGACGAGGGCGGGGAAGCGCCCAGGCACTTGCGGATGCGTCAGGGCCGGAGAGAAACGCAGGGAGGGCGCTACGGCGACATGCCCGGCACCGCGGGCCAGCAGGTAGGTTTCGGCGAGGGTCCCGGCCAGCGGGCGGGTTGCGTCCCAGACTCGACGAGCGGCGCCCGTGGTATCGCGCGGCTTCGAGCTCGGGGCCGGGGCGCTATCGCCTCGATACCGGCCCTTGGATGGCGCGTCCCCGTCCGTGAGCTCGCTACCGGGCCGATACCGCCCGGCGCCGTCGAGCAGCCCGGCTTCGCGCAACCAGGCCATCGCCTCGCGCTCCGAACCGCCCCGCTCCCGCACCACCAGGGCCAGCACCCCGCCGCCGGCGTCCGCCTCATGGTCCCGGAACGTGCCGGAGTGCTCCCCGCCCACATGCACGGCAAGGCTTCCGTGGGTCCCGTAGCGGAGCTCGCGGGCCGTGCTCAGCCTCGCGTTCGGCTCGCCGAGCAGGGCCTCCGCCACGGGGCGCATGAGCACCGCGAAATCGATCGGTACGCGGGCCGCGTTCATGACCCGCTCCGCGCGAGACGGTCGAGCTTCGCAAACGCCCGGTACGCCTTGCGGTTGCCGGTGAAGACGCGCATCCACAGGGCGCACGTCACACACAGGCCACGCCACCAGGGAACCCGGGCGCCGCAGTTGCGGCAGCGCTTCCAGAGATTGCAGGGCTGGCCTACACTACTGGCCGCCGCACGCTCGCGCGGTCTCTCCGGCGCCCGATCCGCTCCGCCAGCGGCCGGGCGCTTTTCTTTGCGCACGGTTCACCCCGCCGCCGCGCGGGATTCGTTGCCGGAGGGCGCAGCGTCGCGAGCCTTCACGCGCCCCTCAATCCAAGCGTCGATCTCGTGTTCGAGCCAGCCGCGCGCTCGATAGCTCAGGGGAACAGACTCCGGGAAGCTGCCCTCGCGGATCAGCCCGTAGATGGTGGACTTGCTCAGGCAGGTGCGCGCCTCGACGTCCGCGAGCCGCAAGATCCGAATCGCCATAACACTTCTCCGTTCGCCGAAAAGAGGGAACGGAGGCTATCGGCCTTCTCAGGATGAGGGGTAAGACGTTATTCCCGGTCGACGCGGCGGGGCTTGCAGTCCGTACACAGGCAGCTTAGCCCGCTTCCGGGCGCCCGGTATTTCGGCACCTTCCCGACCGCGCCGCACTGGACGCAGGGCACGCCCGGGGCGTAGAGCTCCCGCGAGTCCCGAATCAGGCTCTCGGGTATTCGTTGATCGGGGGGCAGCGCGTCGTAGAGTTGTCTGGACCGCAAGGTCGTGTCCTTCCAAACCTTCGCGATGACGCTCTCGGACACGTCAATCGCTTCGGCCAGTGCGCCGGCCAGGGATTCACCTTCGAGCGAAGTGACCTTGCTCGAAGTGACCTTCAACCCGCACCCTCCGAGTTCCGCGAGCATAGCGACGATGTAGGCATTCCGCCGGAGGGTCAGCCTCGGATCGTATCGGCCACGCGGGCGGGTCACGGGCAGCTTGGCGAGGATGGCTTGCGCCCGCTCAAGGGCGCGTGGCGGTTCGTCGATGATCCGAATGCGTGAGCGATCGTCTGACAAGACTTCGTCGACGAAATGTTTGAGCGCTTCGTAGGCAACGAATCGACTCCACGGATCGACTTCGCGCGCCTCCGCCTCGCCGTGGTGCCGGATATGGAGAGTCTGCGAACCTTCGGCAATCATCCTTTCAAAACCTTCGAGGATCGCCTCGACGACCGGCCCTCGAAAGCCGAACCCGCCGGTCTCGAAGCAGGGGAAGGTAATCGCTTGCCTGACAGCTTGCAGCGCCGCCTCGTCGTCGGTCATGTGGGGCGCGTACAGCGGCGCCACCAGCTTGTAAGCCTCAACGGCTTCATCTTGGGTCAGGACGATGTTGTCTTCCTCGAACCGCCTCCGGTATTTGTTGCGCAACCTACGGAAAGGGACAAGAGCCGCAAGAAGCTCTTGCTTGGTCCGCGGGCCGTACAACATCGCCATATGCGCCAGCGATGGCGAGGCGGTAGACTTGTCCACGTCGATGTTCTCCCTTGCCAGGGTTCACGACACCGCGGCGGGTCCGGGTTGTGCCGGCCCGCCGCACCTTCACCGCTTGACTGCTTTCGCCTTCGCCGGCTCGAAGGCGACGCGCTCACCCAACCCCATCACACCCTCGACGGCGCCGGCGGCGCGCATCACGCGCTCGACGTCGAGAGAGCGGCGGATCGAGCGGCTGATCGATTCGCCCGCCTTGATGAACCCCGCCAGATAGGCATCGGACGCCGGCGCCACGCCGTGCCGGTGTCCGACCAGGTAGGCCACGCTCTCGGCCTCGACCTCGCACCAACGCTCGGAGACACCGCGCCGGCCCGGAATCCGCCGCTTGGCGTCCCCGCCCAGGTGGCCGAGATACAGGTGTCCGAGCTCATGCGCGATGGTCGTGAACCGGGCTTCACGCGAATGATTCCGGTTCACCTTGAGCGTGTACGTATCGCCCGAGCGGAAGCGGAGGATGCGGCCGGCGTGCCAGTCACCAACATCGACTTCGGCGATGCGGATGCCCTTCGCCTCGACCGCCGCCACGATGGCCTTCAGTGCCGACTTGGTGACGTTGCCCGTGGCAGGGAAGGCGTAGGCGTCACGCGGCAGGGGCGGGGCGCCGGGCAGGGCCTCCGTGTCGAGCATGTCGTACACGAAGCCGACCGGCCCGAACGGAATCAGCACCACGAGGGGCCGCGCGTCTACCTTCACGATGCGCTTCCACCTCCGTCGCCAGTCGCGGGCCGATGCCGCGAAGCCGAGCCCCGGCTTCTGGCGATGCAGCAGTAGCGCGTTGAAGGGCGAGAACCGCCGCATCCGGGTGACGAAACGAAGCAGGTCCCAGTAGTGCGTACTCGATCGGTACGCCGCCGCGTCGTCGAGCATCGCATCAAGCAGGTGTGCATCGTGCGCCCGCGGCCGTGGTATCTCGGCGGTATCGACCGGAGCGGCAGGGTTCACGGCTTGCCCTCGCTACGCCTCACCCGCCCGCTCCCCGCCGCGCGTCGAGGCTCACCACGTCCGCCGGCGCCGGGCTCAGGAAGCGCGCCCACCGCTCCATGAGTTCGCGGCGCTTGGCGAACAGGTCAGAACGCGCGTAGGCGGCTTCGGCCTTGTTCGGGTTGGTGTGCGCGAGTGCCGCCTCGCAGACTTCACGCGGGATGTTTGTGCGCTCCTGCGTCCACACCCGGAAGCTCGTCCGGAACCCGTGCGCCGTCGTGTTGATGCCGACACGGCGCAGCATATGGACGATTGCGCTATCGGCCATCGCCCCACGACGGCCGCGGAACACCAGATCGCCGCGCTTGCTTCGGAGCGCTTGCGCTTCGCCCAGGACTTCGACGGCGCGCCCGGAGAGCGGTACGCGATGCTCGCTCCCGGCCTTCATGCGCTCGCCGGGCACGGTCCACGTCGCCGCGTCCATGTCGATCTCGTCCCACGTCGCCAACCGGACCTCGCCGGCCCGCGCCGCGGTCAAGACGGCAAACTCGAAGGCGAGCTTCGTATTGGTGTCGGCACTGGACGCCCGGACCGCCGCGATGGCGTCCGCGACCTCGATGTACGGAAGCGCTCGATGCGCGTCGCCAGCGCCGTTCTGCTTCGGCAGCACCGCCTTGACCGCATCGGCGGGGTTGTCGGGGCGCAGCCCTTGCGCCACCGCCCAAGTGAGCACCGCGCCGATCCGTTGCCGGACCCGCTTCGCCGTCGTCGGCTTCGCGTGCCAGATCGGCGAGAGCACCGCGATCACGTCTTCGGTCGTGATCTCATCGACACCGCGAGCGCCGAATCGCGGGAACACGAACTGTTCCAGTGTCGTGATCCACTGGCCGGCGTGCTTGGCGTTGCGCCAGCCGTCGCGCCGGAGCTCGAAGACCTTGCGGGCGGCTTCGGCGAAGGTCGGCACCCCGCGCGCCCGGCGCTTCTCCGCGAGCGGGTCACCGCCGGCATGGACCGCGCGCCGGTTGGCAAGCGCCGCCTCGCGGGCCATCGCCAGGGTCACGAGCGGGTATCCGCCAAGCCCGAGCTCGCGCCGCTTGCCGTGCACCGCCAGCCGTTGCTTCCACCGCTTTGCGCCGCTCGGCTCGACGAGCAGGTACAACCCGTGCCCGTCGAAGTAGCGCCCGGGCGCCGAGACTGTCTGTACCCGCTTCGCCGTCAGGGCATGATGCAGGCGCCGGCCGCCGGGCTTCGATTCGCGCGTCATGTCAGCCATCGTTCCGCTCCTCCGAGTCCGCGTGTGGTCTTCGTCCACCTTTACGGTCACCCTTCGGAGTCGGACTCTACTGCACTCTATTGGACAGTGCAACACCGTACCGGAATCGGTATCCGGCGCTAACTGCTTGTTCTATCGGGAAGAAGCGGGCGGAAGAGGCTGAATTGCTTGGCTGGGGGACTAGGATTCGAACCTAGACTGGCGGAGTCAGAGTCCGCTGTCCTGCCATTAGACGATCCCCCAACGTTCGGGTGCGGCGCGCTACCGTTTGGAGTACTGGGGCCGCTTGCGCGCCTTGTGCAGGCCGACCTTCTTGCGCTCGACCTCGCGGGCATCGCGGGTGACGAAGCCGGCGCGGCGCAACGGGGTACGCCAACTCTCGTCGTAGCGCATGAGCGCCCGCGTGATTCCGTGCCGGATGGCGCCCGCCTGGCCGCTGCCGCCTCCGCCGCGAACCGTGACCTGGATATCGAACCGGTCCAGCATCCCGATCGTCTCCAGCGGCTGGCGCACGATCATGCGCGCCGTTTCGCGGCCGAAATAGGTGTCGAGGGGGCGGCGGTTGATGGTGATCCGGCCGCTGCCCGGGGCGAGGAATACGCGCGCGGTCGCGGTCTTGCGTCTTCCGGTGCCGTAGTGGATGTGGTCTGCCATTGTCATCGTTCCGTCCGACGGCATGCGCTGGTTCACGAGAGGGTGAGGGGAGCGGGCTGTTGCGCGGTGTGGCGGTGCTCGGGTCCCGCATAGACGCGGAGCTTGCGGTACATGTCCCGTCCGAGCGGCCCCTTCGGCAGCATTCCCTTGACCGCGAGCTCGATGACCCGGGTGGGCTTCTCGGCGATCATCTTCTCGAACGGCGTGGCGCGGATGCCGCCCGGATAGCCGGTGTGCCGATAGTAGGTCTTCCGGGCACGCTTGTTGCCGGTGAGTCCCACCTTCTCCGCGTTGACCACGATGATGTGGTCGCCGGTGTCGACGTGGGGGGTGAACTCGGCCCTGTGCTTGCCCCGCAGGCGGTGCGCGATCCGGCTCGCGAGGCGTCCAAGAGGCTGCCCCGTCGCGTCCACGACGAACCACCTCCGCTCGACTTCGTGTGGCTTGGCGGTGAAAGTGCCCATGTCCGTCCGAGATCCATCGATACCCGCGGAAAAGGCCGCGAATCCTATCCGGCGCCCGGTGCAGTGTCAATTTTCAAAGCTTCGTTCCCAGCAGTTCCCGCCAACGTCCCGAACATGGTCGTGCCATCGGGATTTCGCGGTCTGTTCTGTCGCCTGAGCGTCCGGTCGTAGCGATTCAATGGACGTTTTCGGGCTTGGTGGGAATTGCCGGCTTCGTTCCAGCAAACGCGAGGACGCGCACCGGCATCCACGGATCACGAACGATCCTTCACCGTACCCGCACGGGATTTTCGCGGGCCGGAAGGCCCGATGCGGCCCTGTCTTCCGGGCCGGTGACCGGTAGACTACGGGCCGCGGCCTCGCACCGGCAAGGGACGCCCGATGCCCGAACCCTCCGCTCGCCACATCAACCGGCGCGACCGGCTCGTCATCGCGTTCGACCGGGCGCTGCGCGGCGTCGCGCGAACCGACCGCGGATCCGAATCGGGGAACCCGGCCGGCGACGCTGCGGATGACGTGCTCGATGACCGTGAACGCCGGCACTCGGCAGGGCTGATGCGGGTCAATCACGCGGGGGAGGTCGCCGCCCAGGCGCTCTACCGGGGGCAGTCGCTGATGGCGCGCGATACCGCCACCCGTGATGCGATGGAGCAGGCCGCCCGCGAAGAGAACGATCATCTGGTCTGGTGCCGCAGGCGGCTCGAAGAGCTCGGATCGAAGCCCAGCCGACTCGACCCGCTCTGGTACGCCGGCTCGCTCGCCATCGGCGCGGTGGCCGCACTTGCCGGCGACCGGTGGAGCCTGGGGTTCGTCGCCGAGACCGAGCATCAGGTGGTCGAACACCTCGACGACCACCTCGGGCGGCTCCCGGAGGGAGATCACCGCAGCCGCGCCCTGCTCAGGCAAATGCGCGCCGATGAACAACGCCACGCCACCCGCGCGCGCGCGGCGGGAGGGGCTGCGCTGCCTCCCGTCGTGCGGCGGGCCATGCGTGCGGCCTCGAAGGTCATGACCCGTACCGCGTACCGGATCTGAATCGGGGGCGGGGATCGGGGAAGCGCCGTCCGCCCCGGTTGCGGGCTTCGCGGGTGGAAGGGAAGCCGACGGACGGGGCGGTGAGGGGCGACGTGACGATCATGAACCTCGACGCCCTCGTCGAAACACGGGCAGCAATGCCGTGACGCCGGGCCAGGGCTGGCTTGCCGGGTGGGCGAGGCGGGGTCCTTGTCCGCGGCGACGGGACGCGACCCCGGCCGCGACGCCGGGTCAGGGCTTGTCGCCCCCGGTCGGATACATCGGGACCGGAAACGGGGTGACGTTGCCGCCCTCGCCCACGTCGAGGATCTTGTTGGCCCCCTCGCGCCGAACCTCGTCGATACGAATCACGGCGTGGAACGGGACGTAGGTGCGCTGCACCCCTTCGAACTCCGACTTGAGCTTTTCCTCGGAAGGATCGACGAGGATTGCGGTGCGCTCTCCGAAGATGATCTCGCCGATTTCGACGAACCCGTAGAGCTCGCCATGACTCACGCTGCGCGCATACAGCTCGTAGACCTTCCCGTGGCTGTGGAAAACGATCCGGTAGACCTGCTTCTTTGCCATGCAGCACCGCGCTTCGGACAGGGATGGGAGGATGACGGGCGATTATACGGGAGGACGGCCTCGTCACGGACGAAGGAGAGCCGCCCCCGCCGGTCGTGACGCACGATTATACGGGAGGGCGGGTCCCCGGCGGGGCTATTGCGCCACGAGGAACCTCCGATAGTCCTCCATCGCGTCTTCGACCGCCGCATGGAACAGCTTCTCCCCGGCTTGCGGCGTGGCGAGCGACGGGTCCGAACCGATCCGCCCGTCGGGGAAGCGGCGGCGGTAGTCGGCGGCGTCCAGGATCGGTCCCGTGGGCGCGATCCTGGGGCTCATCGGTGCCTGCTTGACGGCATCGGGATAAGCGTAGAACGTGAGCGAGACTTCGGAAGGCGTGGCGTGGCTGCCTTCCGCGCCTCCGAACAGCTCCCGGCTCAGCGCGCGAACCCGGTGCCCGTCGTACCAGTTGTAGAGTCGGCACCGCACCCCCGGTTCGTTCCCGGCCTGGCGGTCGAAGCTCGCGTCGGCGTAGACCTCGGAGAAGGCGGCGTTCACGGTGGCGACGTTGCCGCCGTGCCCGTTGAGGAAGTAGCACCGTTCGAATCCATGCCGGGCGAGGGAGTGCACGACGTCGCGCACCACCGCGATGAGGGTGCTCGGGCGCAGGGTGATGGAGCCGGAGAACCCGAGGTGGTGCTGGGCCATGCCGATGCTCAGCGTCGGCGCCACGACCAGGTCGATCTTCTCGTCCATCCCGCGCGCGACCGTCTCGGGGCACAGCGCATCGGTGCCGATGAGCCCGTTGGGTCCGTGCTGCTCGGTCGATCCGATGGGGACGACGATGCCGCGTGATCGTTCGAGATAGGTGTCGATTTCCTGCCAGGTGGAGAGTTGCAGCAGCATGGGCGACCTCCGCCGGCGCCTGCCGGCAACGTCTGCCGGTCAGGCTCGATTGAAGGAATGGACGGGTGGGCACGTGGTGCGCACGGGCACCGGCGTCGGAATCGTCTCACACCACATCCGGGATGTCGCCCGGTTCACGCACCGGAACGAATAAGGCGCCGGCCTTCCAGACCCGGCTCGAACACTTCCCCCGACCGGTTCACGACCGCCTCCGAGCGGCCTGCCCACCTGGTCGGCCCTCCGAACACAGAGCCGATCAGGGCTTGTGCATCCCCTTCCCTCCCCCCAACATGTACCTCGGGAAGCATCCGGGAAACGCTTGGAGGCATTCGAAAGGCGCATGGTCGACTTCGAGAGGGAAATCGTCAGGTTGACCGAGCAGCAAGGCGCCCTCGGCGGCCTCGTCGAGGGCCTGCGCCACCAGCACCCGACCGCAACCGGCTCGAACGACACGCCCGGATGACGCGGCACGCTTCGCCGCGGCCGGTTCGTCCTCCGGACACCGCCCGGTTGGCGCGACCAGGGGCTCGAAGGTCGTGGCGCTTTCGCCGGAGGAGACCAGGAACAACGGAGGAAGATCATGAACGAGCTCGCGATGATCGTGGGTGCGGGTCCGGGGTTGAGCGCGTCGCTCGCGCGGCTGTGTGCGAGCGAGGGGATGGGCGTCGTGCTGGCGGCGCGAAACGTGGCAAAGCTCTCGGCTCTGGCGGAGGAGACCGGTGCGAGCACGTACGCCTGCGATGCGAGCCGGCGCGGGGACGTCGACGCCCTGTTCGACGCGGTGCTCGGCACCGAGGGCGTGCCGGATCTCGTCGTGTTCAACGCCGGCGCGCGGGTGCGCGGCGCGGTCGCGGACCTGGATCCGGAGGCGGTCGAACGGGCGATCGGGGTCGCGGCCTACGGCGGATTCCTCGTCGGGCGCCGGGCCGCGATGGCGATGCGCGGGCGGGGGTCGGGGACGATCCAGTTCACCGGCGCCTCGGCCAGCGTGAAGGGCTATCCGGAGTCGGGTTGCTTCGCCATGGGCAAGTTCGCGCTACGCGGGCTCGCCCAGAGCATGGCGCGCGAGCTGGCCCCGAAGGGGATCCACGTGGCGCACTTCGTCATCGACGGAGGCATCGAGAGCGACGCCCGCGTCCCCGATCACAATGAGTGGCTCGACCCGGACGCGATCGCGGAGACCTACCTCCACGTCCATCGCCAGCACCGCAGTGCGTGGACCTGGGAGGTCGAGCTGAGGCCCTGGGTCGAGCATTTTTAGACACTCAGGACCTTGATCGAGATTGGATTTCCAACTTCATCGCGGGTGCAACTCATAGTTCCAGCCACCGTGGAACTCGTTTCGATGGAGCGACAGGGCATCCATCTCTCGATGATTCACGTGATCCGGGGAGGAGGGGGACGGTCGGCCGGCTTCCGATTCACCGCGACCGGCCCCTCGTCGTCGATCCAGAAGGATTTCGTAAAAGATGTAATAAAGATGGGCTACCGGAGCGGGGCAGGAGAAGCTGGGGGTTTCGTTCATCATGGCCGTTCCTGGACGCCCACGGTCGCCGGCGACCTGATTCACCGGGAACCCATCTCCGGCAGAGGCACCATTTCCCCAAAACCAACGCTGCTCCTCCACCCCTCCGGCTCCCTGCTCCGCACCCGCAGGGCCTTGATGATCCCCGCGTGGGTCACGACGACGTGCGAGAGGCCGCTCCGCCGGTAGTCGTCGATCGCGGCTCCGGCGCGCCCGCGCAGCATGTGCACGCTCTCGCCTCCGTGGGGGCGGGCGTGCAGGAAGTCCGCGGCCCAGGCGTCCAGCTCCGCCCGTGGGATGGACTCCCACGGCACGTTTTCCCACGCGCCGAAGTCCATCTCCCGGAGCCTCGCGTCGATGACGGGTGCCAGGGCGCGCGCGGCGCCGATCCGTTCCGCAAGCAGGCGGCAGCGGCGTAGCGGGCTGGTCACCAGCCTTTCGGCGGGCGGCAGCGCCTCGATGACGCGCGCCGCTTCTTCTTCGAACGTGGAGGCCACGTCCAGGTCCGTCGCGCCGTAGCAGACGTTCTCGGGAACCGCCGGGCGGGTGTGGCGAACGAGGATCAGGCGCACGTCCGCCCCGCATCTTCAGGGAAGCGGCGCCGTGATCCGGCGGGAACCGTGTGGTGGGCCAGGATCAGATGCACGTCGCCTCGCCCCTGCGGCTACATCGCTGCGACAACGCCGAGATACATCCCGAGCTCGCTCATCTGTTGCACGCCGCCGAGGCAGTCGCCGGTATAGCCGCCGAGCTTGCGCTCGTACGCGGCGCGCATGGCGAGATGCCCCGCCGCGAGCCCCGCGAGGCCGGCGAGGACCACGGCCGGCGCGGCCACCGTGAACAACACGCAGACCGCCGCGGCCCCGGTGGCCAGCGCGAGCGCGAGGCTGCCTGGCCGAACCGCATCGCCGACCGATCTGGCGATGCCGGTGTCCCGCACGCAGGCGCTCGTCGCGATCACCAGCACCGCGGACGAGCGGCTCGCGACGTGGGCCGCGACCAGCAGCCAGGGAACCACGGCGGGCGGCGTCGCGGCGAGGGCGAGGACCTTCGCCGCGAGCATCAGCCCGAGCCCCGCCGCGCCATAAGCGCCGATCCGGCTGTCGCGCATGATCTCCAGCGCGCGCGCGCGGGTGGCGCCGCCGCCAAGTCCGTCGCAGGCGTCCGCGAACCCGTCCTCGTGGAAGGCACCGGTGGCGAGCAGGGAGGCGGCGGTGGAGAGGACGAGGGCCAGGCTCACCGGGAAGACGAGGTGGGCGAGCCAGAACACGCCCCCCGCGAGCGCACCGATCAGGACGCCGACGAGCGGGTAATAGCGGGTCGAGGCGGCGAGCCGTGCCTCGGTGAAGGCGGCCGGCGAACGTACCGGCCATCGCGTGAGGAGCTGCACTGCGAGCAGGAACGCCGCGAGCTCTTCGTGGACGCGGCTCATCAGGCGCCCGGTGCGCCCGCCACAGCGGGCGCACCGGGCGGCCCGAGAAGCATTACGACGTGCACGGACTGTTCCTCCAAGGCATGCCGAGCGGGTCCAAACAGTTCGTCCAGCGCCTCGTCGTCACCGGCAAGCGGAGCGATTACGAGCTTGGAGGATACCCCATCATCCGCGCCGCCTCGACAAGGCAGGCATCGCCTGTGAGACGGCCGAACTCACCGGGTGGTGGAACAGCGTGACGGGAACGAGGTATGGAAGCTCGCTCCGTTACGCAAGAACATCTACAGCTTGCGTGATTTGCGCAAGGTGGTGCATGCCGCCAACGAACGCTATCCGGCGTTCATTGCGGCGATTGATGATCCGGATGCCGGGTTGAAGGCTATCGACAAGGTGGCCCAGCCGGTCAGGGAGGATGGTCGTTCCTGTCGGGGGTTCAATCTGTTTCTGAGTGACGACTATCATCTCTTTCTCATGCTTGCTCGGGGAGAGTGGTGTATCAGCGGCTTCCGAGCGGTGGTTCTCGGAGCTCATCTTCCCTGGCTCGCACCGACTCGTTGTTCCTGGTTGCTCAAGCGTCTTCGGACACATGGATTCATCAAGAAAGTGGGGCGTCGCTACAAGTATTACCTCACCAGGATGGGAAGACGTGTTCTGGTCACTGCACTCGACATCCGAGAATCCGTAGCCCTCCCTGCACTTTGTGAGGCTCGCGCATGAATTCTTCGTCGTTTTGCCGAAGCTCTTTTGGGTAAGGGGCTAAGATAACGGCCAGGCACATCCACGGAGGTTGACGAAATGTCCACCGATCGAGACCGGCGCGCCGCCCTCGCCCGCCGGATACGAGCCCGCGAGCTCACCATCGTTCCCGGAGTCTTCGACATGATCTCGGCGAGGGTCGCGGACCGCGCCGACTTCGACGCCCTGTACATGACCGGCTACGGGATCGCCGCGTCGCACATGGGGCTGCCGGACGCGGGGCTCGTGGGCTATTCGGAGATGGCCGGCCGCGCCGCGCGCATCTGCGAGGTGACCCGTACCCCGCTCATCGCCGACGCGGACACCGGGTTTGGCGGGTTGCTCAACGTCCGCCACACGGCACGCGGCTACGAGGCGGCGGGGGTCGCGGCGATCCAGATCGAGGACCAGGAGTTCCCGAAGAAGTGTGGCCACGCCCCGGACCGCGGGGTGGTTCCGCTCGGCGAGATGCTGCGCAAGATCGAGGTCGCGGTCGAGGCGCGCGGCAGCGACGACTTCCTCGTCGTCGGGCGTACCGATTCGCGCGCCTCCCTCGGCCTCGACGAGGCGATCCGCCGGGGACAGGCGTTCTCGCGGGCGGGCGCGGACGTCGTGTTCATCGAGTCGCCCGAATCAGAGGAGGAGTTCGAGCGCATCGGGCAGGAGATCGACGCTCCGTTGCTCGCGAACATGGTCGAGGGCGGCTTCTCCCCCGTCCTGCCGGCGCAGATCCTCGCCCGGTTCGGCTTCACGATCGTTCTTTATCCCGGCACCGGATTCCTCGCCATGGCGAAGACCCTGCAGGGCGTCTACGGACACCTGAAGGGGATGGGATCATCTCTCGGCCTGCCGGCCGAGGCCCTGCCCATCGGCGAGATGCACGAGCTGATGGGGTTCGGCGAAGTATGGGAGTTCGAAAAGCGGTGGGGAAAGGCGGAAACGGAGTGACTCATCGCTCGAATCATGTCCACCCTCGCACCACTCCGTGCAACCCGGCCGGCTCGCTCCCGTCCGGTGGCAATGACAGGCGTTGTTCGGATGTTGGTTGTGGCAGCCGTCTTCGGCGATACCGCCCGGATGCGCCGTGGCGGCGGTGGAAAGGACCGCCGCCGCCACGGCGATGAGGGCGCCTGAAAGCGTATCCCGTGCCATCTTTCGGCCCGGTACGTCCCAATGGGATTTCATGCTGATCGACTCGCGCCAGGACATGAAGGGGCAGCCTCTCCTGGGGCGCGCTGTTCCCAGGACCTTCGATTCGACCGTACCGAACCGCGGGCCATGCCGATTCCATAGCGTGAAATCATCCTGGTCCCCGCACGGGCGTCATCGGTATCGGCGCGGGGCGCTCAGCGCCCCTTGAAGTCCCCGAGGCGGCGCTCCGCCGTGGCCTTCACGCCTTCCTCGTGGTCGGCGGTACGCCGAAGCCGGCTCTGCTCGGCAAGCTCGTGGTCCGTGGCCTCGCGCACCGCATCGGCCAGCCCCCGGCGCAGGGTGGCGCGGATCGACCGTACCGCGAGAGGCGCGGACCGGGCGATCTCGGTCGCGAGATCGAGCGCACGGCCCCGCACTTCGGCGAGGTCCGCGAGCTCGTCGGCGAGCCCCATCCCGACCGCCTCGACGCCCTTGATCCGCCGCCCGGTGTAGAGCATCAGGGCCGCCCGGCTGCGGCCGATGAGCCGCGGGAGGGTCACGCTGAGCCCGAACCCCTGGTGGATCCCCAGCCGCGCGAAGTTCGCGACGAAGCGCGATTCCTCGCAGGCGATGCGGAAATCGGCCGAGAGCGCGAGCCCGAGTCCGCCTCCCACCGCCGCCCCCTGCACCGCCGCGACCACCGGCCGGGTGCAGGAGAACACCCGCACCGCCTCCACGTAGAGCCGGCTCGCCTGCCGATCGAGCCGTTCCCGGCTCCACTTCTCGCGGGCGCTGAAATCCGCGCCGGCACAGAAGTGGCGGCCCTCGGAACACAGCACGATGGCGCGGCACCCGGGGTCGGCGTCGAGCCGCTCGTAGACGTTTGCGATCTCGTGGATGAGTTCGTAGTCGAAGAAGTTGTTCGGCGGGCGGCGGATCTCGACGGTCGCGACGTGGTCGGCGAGCTCGACGCCGAGATCCGGGCCGATGGCTGCACTGGTCATGGGTTCCCTCCGTTACGCATGCATGATCCGTACGATCGAATCAAAAGCGGTATTCTTTTCAAGCGAACGTTATTGTTTGTGAATCGAAAACATACTGCTAGAATCCAGCCCCCGAGTCATCGGAAACAGAGGGAAGTGAACAATGCGAACCGGAATTGCAGTCGCGGCGGTCGCCGCCGCGCTCAGTGTCTCACAGGCCGGCTACGCCGGTATGGCCGAAGCGGAGAAGTGGATCGACGAGGAGTTCCGGCCGTCCACCCTCTCGAAGGCCGATCAGATGCAGGAGATGGAGTGGTTCGTCAAGGCTGCCGAACCCTTCCAGGGCATGGAGATCAACGTGTTGTCGGAGACGATCCCCACCCACGAGTACGAATCGAAGGTGCTCACCAGGGCGTTCGAGGAGATCACCGGGATCAAGGTGAACCACCAGCTCCTCGGCGAAGGCGAGGTCGTCCAGGCGGTGCAGACGCAGATGCAGACCAACCGCAACCTGTACGACGCCTACATCAACGATTCGGACCTCATCGGCACGCATTCGCGCCTGCAGCTCGCGGTGAACCTCAGCGACTGGATGGCGGGGGACGGCAAGGACGTGACCCTGCTGACCCTCGACGTCGACGACTTCATCGGCAAGTCGTTCACGACCGGCCCCGACGGCAAGCTCTACCAGCTTCCCGACCAGCAGTTCGCGAACCTCTACTGGTTCCGTTACGACTGGTTCCAGCGTCCCGAGCTGAAGGAGAGGTTCAAGGAGATGTACGGCTACGAGCTCGGCGTGCCGGTCAACTGGTCGGCCTACGAGGACATCGCCGAGTTCTTCTCCGTGCACGTCAAGGAGATCGACGGCGTGCGCGTCTACGGCCACATGGACTACGGCAAGCGCGCGCCCGACCTCGGCTGGCGCATGACCGATGCGTGGCTCTCCATGGCCGGCGCCGGCAGCAAGGGCCTCCCGAACGGCGTGCCCGTGGACGAGTGGGGGATCCGCATGGAGGCGGACTCCTGCAATCCGGCCGGGGCGTCGGTCTCGCGCGGCGGCGCGGCCAACGGGCCGGCCGCGGTCTACGCCATCCGCAAATGGGACGAGTGGCTGCGCAATTACGCGCCTCCGGGGGCGGCGAGCTACGACTTCTACCAGTCACTGCCCGCGCTCTCCACCGGCAACGTCGCCCAGCAGATCTTCTGGTACACGGCGTTCACCGCCTCGATGGTGGCCCCGAAGAGCGAGGGCAACAACACCGTGGACGACGAGGGCAATCCGCTCTGGCGCATGGCCCCCTCGCCGCACGGCGCCTACTGGGACGAGGGCCAGAAGCTCGGCTACCAGGACGCGGGCTCGTGGACGCTGTTCAAGTCCACCCCCGTCGATCGCCGCAAGGCGGCCTGGCTGTACGCCCAGTTCACCGTCTCGAAGAGCGTGTCCCTGAAGAAGACCCACGTCGGCCTCACCCCGATCCGCGACAGCGACATCCGGCACGCTTCGTTCACCGAACGGGCGCCGAAGCTGGGCGGCCTCGTCGAGTTCTACCGCTCGCCCGACCGGGTGCGCTGGAGCCCCACGGGCGTCAACGTGCCGGACTACCCGAAGCTCGCGCAGATCTGGTGGCAGCAGATCGGCGACGTGAACTCCGGCGCATTCACCCCCCAGCAGGCGATGGACCGGCTCGCGGGCGAGATGGACCAGGTGATGGCCCGGATGCAGGCGGCCGACGAACGGGCGAACACCTACGGCGGCTGCGGCCCGCGCCTCAACCCGGAGAAGGATCCTTCCGAGTGGCTGAGCGCGAACGAGTCGCCCAAGGCGAAGCGCGACGAGAAGCCGCAGGGCAAGACCATCGACTACGACGAGCTCGTCAAGCGCTGGCAGACGAACTGAATGGATGGAGGCGGATGCGGATCCGCCGCATCGGGGCGACGGCGGGAGCGCGTGATGCGCTCCCGCTGGATGGCGCCATGCCATGCGGCGGGCCGACGCCCCGGAGCCATGCGGCAGGCCGGGCCGGGAGGTCTTCGTTCGCATAGCCGCGACACTGTACGTGCATGGAACACCGGCAATTCCCGCCAACGTCTCGAACAGGATCGTGTCATCGGGATTTCGTGGCCTTTTCTGCCTCCCGAACGTCTGGCCGTGGTGATTCGATGGACGTTTTCGGGCTTGGCGGGAATGGCTGATGGAACACACCCGCTCCCCGACGGTCGGCGACGCATCGCCCGACGGACGTCCGCGCCGGCCGTCGCCACTCGCATGACCATGCCGCTCACCGAATCGTCGAACCTCAGCCGGCGGCAACGGGAGATCCTGGACATCGCCCGCGCCCGCGGCACGATCCTGGTCGAGCCGCTCGCGCAACGCTTCGGGGTCACCTCGCAGACGGTCCGCCGGGACCTGAACCAGCTCTCCCGCCTGCGGCTGCTCCAGCGGATCCACGGCGGCGCCGTCCCGATGGGCGGCGTCTCCAACATGGGCTACGCCGCCCGGCTGCAGCTCGCGGCCGAAGGCAAGGCGGCGATCGGGCGCCGCGCGGCAGCGCTGATCCCGAACGACGCCTCGCTGATCGTGAACATCGGCACCACCACGGAGCAGGTCGCGCACAACCTCTCCGGGCATGTCGGATTGACCGTCATCACCAACAACCTGAACGTCGTCAACCTGCTGCGCCCGTTCGAGGGCATCGAGGTGATGTCGGCCGGCGGGATCCTGCGCCGGGAAGACGGTGGAATCGTCGGCGACGCCACCGTCGACTTCATCGGGCAGTTCAAGGTGGATCACGCCGTCATCGGCGCGTCCGCCATCGAGGAAGACGGCGCCCTTCTCGACTACGATCCCCGCGAAGTACGGGTCGCGAAGGCGATCATCGAGAACGCGCGTTCGGTGATCCTCGTCGCCGACGGCATGAAGTTCCGGCGCAGCGCCCCGGTGCGCATCGGCAACGTCTCGCAGCTCGACTGCTTCGTGACCGATACCGCTCCGCCGGCGCCGTTCCTCGAGCTGTGCGCCCGGCACGACGTGCGGGTCGAGGTCGCGGCGCCGGACGGCGCCGCAGAGGCCGCCGGCTGAGCCGGCGCCCGCGGCGGCGCAATCGAAAGAGCGCAAAGGCGATGGCCATCGAGCTCAGGGGCGTTGCGAAGACGGTGGGCGCGCAGACGCACATCCATCCCACCGATCTCGTCCTGCAGCAGGGCGTGTTCAACGTCCTGCTCGGGGCGACGCTCTCGGGCAAGACCACGCTGATGCGCCTCATGGCGGGGCTCGACAAGCCGACCGCCGGCCGGATCCTGTTCCGCGGCGAGGACGTCACCGGCGTTCCCGTGCAGAAGCGCAACGTCTCCATGGTCTACCAGCAGTTCATCAACTACCCGAACCTGAGCGTCTTCGAGAACATCGCATCGCCGTTGCGGGTGGTGGGCACGCCCGGGAGCGAGATCGAAGGACGGGTCGCCGAGGTCGCGGCGTTGCTCGGACTGACCCCGATGCTCGGGCGGCGCCCGGCGGAGCTCTCCGGCGGGCAGCAGCAGCGCACCGCGCTGGCCCGGGCGCTGGTCAAGGACTCCGACCTCGTCCTGCTCGACGAGCCGCTCGCCAACCTCGACTACAAGCTCCGGGAGGAGCTGCGCGAGGAATTGCCGGACCTTCTCGAAAAGAAGGGCGCGACCATCGTGTACGCGACGAGCGAGCCGCAGGAAGCGCTGCTCCTCGGGGGATGCACCGCCACCCTGCACGAAGGGCGGATCACGCAGTTCGGGCCGACCCCCGAGGTCTACCGCGGGCCGAAGGATCTGGTGAGCGCCCGGGTGTTCTCGGACCCGCCGCTCAACGTCGCTTCGGCCGTCAGGCGCGGAGACACCTTCGCGCTGGACGACTCCGTGCGCTGGCCCGCCACCGGTCCCGCCGCCGGGCTTGCCGAGGGCCGGTACACGGTGGGGCTGCGCCCCCACCACATCACCCCGTCGCGGCCCGCCGGGGACGCCCTCGAAGTCGAGGCGCGGGTGCTCGTCGCCGAGCTCTCCGGATCGGAGAGCATCGTGCACGTGCGGATCGGCGGGCACACCTGGATATCGCAATCCCACGGCATCCACCCGGTGGCGGCAGGCGCCAACGAGCCGATGTACCTGCAAACCGGCCGTTTCTTCTACTTCGGCGAGGACGGGGCGCTGCTCGCGCCCTGAGGCGGCGGACCCGGCCCCGATCCCCGAGACCAGCGACCGAACCGACCCATGGCCAGGATCACCCTCGAACGGCTTCGCTACAGCTATCTGGCGGACCCCGCGGCCGACGCGGACTGGGCGCTCAGGCGGATCGACGTCGAATGGGCCGACGGGGGCGCCTATGCGCTGCTCGGTCCCTCCGGCTGCGGCAAGACGACGCTGCTCAACATCGTCTCCGGGCTGCTCCGCCCGACTCGGGGGCGGGTGCTGTTCGACGCCGCCGACGTGACCGGGCTCGACCCTGCCGACCGGCACGTCGCGCAGGTGTTCCAGTTCCCGGTGATCTACGACACGATGACCGTCTACGGGAACCTCGCCTTCCCGCTGCGCAACCGCGGCATGGCGGCCGACGCGGTGGATGCGCGGGTGCGCGAGGTCGCGGCCATGCTCGACCTCGACGGCAAGCTCGCGCGCCGCGCATCGAGGCTCGGCGCCGACGACAAGCAGAAGATCTCCCTCGGCCGCGGCCTCGTGCGCTCCGACGTCAACGTGATCATGTTCGACGAGCCGCTGACGGTCATCGATCCGCAGATGAAGTGGGTCCTTCGATCGAAGCTCAAGGAGATCCACCGGCAGTCCGGCATCACCATGATCTACGTGACGCACGACCAGACCGAGGCGCTCACCTTCGCCGACACCGTGGTCGTGATGTACGAGGGCGCGGTCGTGCAGATCGGCACCCCGGTGGAGCTGTTCGAGAAGCCGAAGCACACCTTCGTCGGACATTTCATCGGCTCGCCCGGCATGAACGTCCTGCCGTGCGGGATCGACGCAGGCGGCGTGATCTTCGACGGGGAGCGGATTCCGCTCGACGTCTCCACCGGCCGGGCCGCACAGGAAGCGGCCTCTCTGGAGCTCGGCGTGCGGCCCGAGTTCGTCCGCTTCTCCGACGACGGCTTCGCGGTGGAGATCGCGAAGGTGGACGATCTGGGACGGCACCGGATCGTCGATCTCCGCCGCGGTGGGCACGTGATCAGGATGCTCGCGGGGGAGGACGACGCCATCCCCTCCGAGAACCCCCGCATCCGGTTCGACCCCGCATACACCCGCGTGTACCGGGACGGCTGGATGATGGCCGGGGAGTCCGGGCGGTGACCGTGGAGGCCGAACAGTGATCGGAAAGACCACCAACCAGAGGGCCTGGCTCCTCGTGGCGCCGGTGGTGGCCCTGGTGGCGTTCAACGCCCTCATCCCGATGATGACGGTGGTGAACTACTCCTTCCAGGAGACCTTCGGCGACAACGTCTTCTTCTTCGAGGGGTTCAAGTGGTACCAGCAGGTCCTGACCTCGGAGCGGTTCCACGCCTCCTTCGGGCGCCAGCTCGTCTTCACGGGGGTGATCCTGGCCATCGAGATCCCCCTCGGCGTGGCCATCGCCCTCGCGATGCCGCGCAGCGGGCCGTGGGCTTCGGTCTGCCTCGTGCTCATGGCGCTGCCGCTGCTGATCCCGTGGAACGTGGTCGGAGCGATGTGGAACATCTTCGCGCTGCCCGACATCGGCCTCCTCGGGCGGGCGGTCAACGGCATGGGCATCGCGTACAACTTCACCCAGGACCCCGTCTCCGCCTGGGTCACAACGGTGGCCATGGACGTGTGGCACTGGACCTCGCTCGTGGTGCTGCTCGCCTACGCGGGGCTGTGCGCGATCCCGGACGCCTACTACCAGGCCGCGAAGATCGACGGCGCCGGCGCCTGGGCGGTGTTCCGCCACATCGAGCTGCCGAAGATGAAGCGCGTGCTGACCATCGCGATCCTGCTCCGCTTCATGGACAGCTTCATGATCTACACCGAGCCCTTCGTGCTGACCGGCGGGGGACCCGGCAACACGACGACCTTCCTGTCGATCGACCTGGTGAAGGCCGCGCTCGGGCAGTTCGACCTCGGGCCGGCCGCGGCGATGTCGCTGATCTACTTCCTGATCGTCCTGCTGGTCTGCTACGTCTTCTTCACGGTCGTCATGCGCGACGAGGAGAAGTGAGCGATGCGCTCCTTCAAGTGGCTGGCGCCGGCGATCTACATCGTGTTCCTGCTCCTGCCGATCTACTGGCTGCTGAACATGTCGTTCAAGACCACCAACGAGATCCTGGGCGCCTTCTCGCTCTGGCCGCAGGACTTCACGCTGGCCAACTACCGGAAGATCTTCACCGATTCGACGTGGTACGGCGGCTACCTGAATTCGCTGGCCTACGTGGCCGTCAACACCGTGATCTCGGTGGCGGCGGCGCTTCCCGCCGCCTACGCCTTCTCCCGCTACCACTTCCTGGGCGACAAGCACCTGTTCTTCTGGCTGCTCACCAACCGGATGGCCCCGCCCGCGGTGTTCGCGCTGCCCTTCTTCCAGCTCTATTCGGCCCTGCACCTGTTCGATACGCATATCGCGGTCGCCCTCGCCCACTGCCTGTTCAACATCCCGCTCGCGGTCTGGATCCTGGAAGGCTTCATGTCGGGGGTGCCCAAGGAGCTGGACGAGACCGCCTACGTCGACGGCTACTCGTTCCCGAGGTTCTTCGTGAAGATATTCATCCCGACGATCACGGCCGGGATCGGGGTCACCGCCTTCTTCTGCTTCATGTTCTCCTGGGTCGAGCTGCTGCTCGCGAAGAACCTCACCTCGGTGGCGGCAAAGCCGATCGCCGCGACGATGACCCGCACCGCGAGCACCGCGGGCTACGAGCTGGGCCTGCTCGCGGCGGCGGGCGTCCTGACCATCGTGCCGGGCGCGTTCGTCATCTACTTCGTGCGCCACTACATCGCCAAGGGATTCTCGCTGGGCCGGGTGTAGGGGAGATCGAGACATGTCCCTCTCATGGATGGCGTGGACCTGGCCGACGGCGGTGTTCTTCGTCTGCATCGCGCTCGCCCTGGCCGGCATGACGATCTGGGAGCTGCGGCGCCCCGGCGGGGGAGCGCGGCGCGGCGTTCTCGGGCTCGACACGACGCGCGGGGACCGGCTGTTCATCACCCTGCTCGGGAGCGCCTTCATCCACCTCGCGTGGCTCGGCCTCGCCGGCCCTCCGGTATGGGCCGCGCTCGGCATCTCGGTTATCTACGGGGTCGCGGTGTTCAGATGGGTGTGAGCGCCTTCATCCCCCTCGCGTGGCTCGGCCTCGCCGGCCCTCCGGTATGGGCCGCACTCGGTATCTCGGTCGTCTACGGGGTCGCGGTGTTCAGATGGGTATGAGTGTCTTCATCCCCTTCGCGCGGCTCGACCTCGCCGGCCCTTCGGCGGCGTGGGCCGCGACCGGCGTCCCGGCCGTTCGCGGGCCGTTCGTCCGCGGAATCGCCGTGTCCGGATGAGTGCGAGGGAGTCCGGGCCGAAGGCCGTCGACCTGCTCGTCATCGGCGGCGGCGTCAACGGCGCGTGCATCGCCCGGGACGCGGCCGGGCGCGGCCTCGACGTCCTGCTCTGCGAGAAGGACGATCTCGCCGCGCATACCTCCTCGGCCAGCACCAAGCTGATCCATGGCGGGCTGCGTTACCTGGAGCACTACGATTTCCGGCTCGTGCGCCACTCCCTTCGGGAGCGCGAGGTCCTGCTCCGAAACGCCCCGCACATCATCTGGCCCATGCGTTTCGTGCTCCCGCACCACGCCGGGCTGCGGCCCCGGTGGGTGATCCGGTTGGGCCTCTTCCTCTACGACCATCTCGGCGGACGCGCATTGCTGCCGCCCTCCGCGGGCATCGATCTACGCCGGCACCCGAGCGGACGCCCGCTGAAGAAGCACTACCGCCGGGGGTACGAGTACTCGGACTGCTGGGTGCAGGACGCGCGCCTGGTGGTGCTCAACGCCCGCGACGCGCATCTGCGGGGCGCGGACGTGCGGACCCGCACCGAATGCGTGTCACTCGCACGCCGCGGCCCGCACTGGGAGGCGACGCTGGTCGACCGGACCACCGGCGCGCGCTCGACCGTCTCGGCGAGAGGGGTCGTCAACGCGAGCGGACCGTGGGTCGGCAGGAGGCTGGATCCGGGCGCGGGTGCGGATGCCGGCGCGAGACACGACGCAGGGCGCATGAAAGGCAGCGCCACGGATGGGGCCACGTCCTCGGACGACAAGGACGCGAAGCACGACGTGAGGCTCATGAAGGGCAGCGCCGCGGCAGATGGAGCCAAGTCCTTGGGCGACGACACTACGAAGCACGATGTCCGGCTCGTGAAGGGCAGCCACATCGTCGTCGGGAAGGTGTTCGATCATCCCTACCCCTACATCTTCCAGGGCACGGACGGGCGCGTGCTGTTCGCGATCCCTTTCGAAGGGGATTACACCCTGCTCGGAACCACCGAGGTGGAGATCGAAGGCGGTCCGGGGCCGGTCGAGATCACCTCCGGTGAAGTGGACTACCTCTGCGCCGCGGCCAACGCGTACTTCGAGAAGCCCATTTCCCCCGGCGACGTCGTCTGGTCGTACTCCGGCATCCGCCCCCTCATCGACGACCGATCGCGCAACGCGAGCGAGGTCACCCGCGACTACGTG
Organism: uncultured Gammaproteobacteria bacterium; assembly: GCA_958295465.1. Classification (GTDB taxonomy): domain Bacteria; phylum Pseudomonadota; class Gammaproteobacteria; order HK1; family HK1; genus HK1. The sequence goes on along the minus strand of OY282353.1, from coordinate 1,110,796 downwards.
CTCCATCTCGACCGCAGCCCGGCGCCCATGCTCTCGGTGTACGGCGGCAAGATCACCACCTGCCGCAAGCTCGCCGAGCAGGCCGTGGACCTGCTGGCCGGGCCGCTCGGCTTCGACTGTCCGGCCTGGACCCGTGACGCCCCCCTCCCCGGCGGGGACATCCCCGGCGCGGACGTCGAAGGGTTCATCGCGCGCTGCGCCGAGCGTTATCCGTGGCTTGCGCAAGGGTTGGTCCGCCACTACGTGCGCCACTACGGCACCGGCATCCACACTCTGCTCGCCGGCCGCACGAGCGCCGGCGACCTCGGGGAGCACTTCGGGGCCGGGCTCCATGCGGCGGAGGTCGAGTACCTGGTCGAGCACGAATGGGCCCGCACCTCCGAGGACGTCCTGTGGAGACGCACCAAGAAGGGATTGCGCATGTCGGAGGACGGGGGGCGTCGCCTGGGCACCTGGCTCGAAGGCGTGGGCGGGGCTCCGTGACGCTATCGTCCGGAGGCCGGCGGCAATTCCCGCCAACGTTCCGGACATGGTCATGCCACCGTCGGGATGAAGCCGCCCGCTCTCACCAAGTTGTCGAGCTGCTCATGCGCCGTCGAGGCTCCCCATGAGAACGATATGCCGGCTCTTGAGCACCCGCGTCAGAAACCCGGCCTTGACCGCGCGCCGGCGCTGGAACTCGCCGGACGTGTAGATTGTCGGGTTCACGTGGCGACCGAGCAGCATTTCGACCGGCGCCAAGGCGGCGTAGACCGCCTCCAGCGTCAATTCGTCGGAAACGAGCAGGAGATCGATGTCGCTCGCTGCCGTGTCCGTCCGCCGGGCAATCGATCCGTAGAGCAAGGCCAGGGCGAGACTGTCCGCCAGCGGTTCGAGCGCGTCACGAATGGACTCTTCCACGCCGACGGTCTTGCGCACGATGCCACGAATCTCATCGAAGAGTGGCGAGTCGCGGTTCGCCCGGTAGTACTTGCGGTTGCCGACCCGGGACACGACCGCGAGGCCGCTCCCGGCAAGCCGGGCGAGCTCGCGCTGCACCGCGCCGCGCCCCGAGCCCGCCAGAGCGATGATCTCGGTCACGAAGAAATCTCTGTCCGGCTGCCCGAACAACAGGGCAAGCACACGCTGCTGCGTCGAAGTGAACAGCGCATCGGCAAGCGCCGAAACGCCGGGACTGCCGCTTCGGCGCGGCACGACTGCGGCGGGGGTCGATGGTTCGATACCCATATTGGGGAACATAGTACCCGGAAAGGGTATCTCAAATCTTCCGATGAGTTTGCGGCCGTCTGGCAGGGATCGGCGAGCGACTGTCACGATAGCGGTACGCCGATCCAGACCCGGCACGGTCGTGGAGTTGCCCCGATTTCGTGGACACCTGACCCTTTGGGGAGGAGGTATCCACTATGACGAAATCGAGACCGCCCCCGTTTTCACGGGGGCAGGCTCCGCCGGCCCTCCGACGCCAGATGGCCGAGCTGGCTCGCACCGGACGGACTCCGGAAGAGCTGGCTCGGGAATGGCGGGTTGTTGTCCGTATGACTCAGAATGAATCTCATGTTATTTCAGCGAGTGACGACACACATCGGATATCGTTGGGACTTGGGTTGGTCCCGGCGCGCAAGCCGCACAGGCAGCATTTCAGCTACGCGAGCAGGTCGAGCGCGCCGAACATCGTCCTGGCGAGGTAGAGGTCACCGCCCTCGGGCAGCGCCACGTCCAGGTGCTCGCCGACCTGTGTCGCGGCGGCCCGAAAGCCGGCCTCGGTCATGTCGGAGACCTCGATCCGGTCCACGCCGGGCTCGAAACCCATGACCCGGTTGAGGCCGCCCGCGTGGATGAAGATGTCCGCCCTGCCTTGGCCAAGAAGGTGCCGCTTTCGGCACTGCCTGCCAGCCGGTCGTTGCCGTCGCCGCCATACAGCGAATCGTTCCCCGCCCTGGTTGCGCCAGTCCGCCCGTGAGCGCTTGCGCAGGCAAGCCGGAACTCCCGCCGCCTGATTCGACCGTCCCCCCGTAAGATTTGCTCTGGCGCGCGTCAATCCGCACGTGGACGATTGCGCCGGCAACTTACCGGCCATGCTAGGGCCGAGCAAGTGCCGGCAGGAATTCGGCTCATCGGGATTGTCGCCGGTACGGGTTATTCCACGAGACCACTGATCTGAACGCATTGCGCCGTTACAAACATGGAACGTTTGCCGTCCGCCAGTTGGCGCAAGCGCAAAGGAACGGACGGGATACCCTACTCAAAAGCTGCTTGCGTTGCTTCGTCGATTCCCCGTTCTTGCAATTTGTAGGGTTCCAGGGCTTCCCGCAGTTGGGGCTTTAAGCTGAGCGACGAATACTTGCCCTCTTCCCAGGATCGCGTGTTGAGCCAGTTGGTATGTTCGTCGCTAAGTGCTACGAGTTCATCGTGCGGCACCAGATACCAAACTCGCCGCCCATCGTCAGGAAAGGGGAAGGCAATATACAAGTCACGCCCCCAGTATTTCTTCTCGATGGTAGCGCGGCCCTTGAGCTGCACCCGCAAGGTCTGGCTGCTGTCCTTGTGGTAAGCCAGAAAATCGGCCCCTAGCCAATCATCCTGCAACTTGATGCAGTTAAAGCCGTAGTCGGCAAGGGCAGCGGCGATTTTCTGGAAGTTATAAATCTCCTTTTGCTTGGCGTTGAGGTCATCGTACCGAATCGGCTGTAGCCGAAGTTGTCCGGTTGCCATAGATTTTACCTCCGCTTGCTTGTTCACCCGGCTTGCCACTCATCATAAAGCCTCCCTCACCCGCCGGCAAGCTGGCATGGTCCGTTCGTTCCTGGTAGCTAGTCCGTCCGCGCGCGCCGGCCGTTGCGAGCTCAAGAGAGTACCGCCATCCGAAGGAACGTCCCCATATCTCCTTCCCTCCTTCTTGGGTCCCTCTCGGCACTGCAACAATCGGGTTACTGCTTCTTACCATCCGACTGACCCACGTCCTCATCCCACTGATCCAGGAAGCGTTCCGCGATCTTTCCCAGCTCGTGTTGCTCTACGCTGTCTGCATAGCCGTGATCGGGGCGGTAGTAAGGTCCATTTGAATAATCGGGCGGTGTCGGGCCTTCTGCTACCACTTCCTCCATTGCCTTTCCATCTTCCACAATAGCCCACAGCACTACCCCCACGGTTTCCCGGTATCGTGGGTTCTCCGAGGCAAGATTTCCGAGGTCATACAGAGCCACTCGTTGGATTGCTCGCTTTCCCGCCTCCGTTCGGTTCCCGCACGCGGTTTCCGCCCGGGTGCGGATGAGATTCCAAGCGTGATCCTTCTGCTCCTGCCTCGCTTTCATCTCTTCCCGTTGGACTCTCTCCTCCGCACGCCACCACCGTTTCAAACCCATGTAGGCCGCAGGAATTGCCAGCACCGAGAGCGCCCAGTCTCGGATGACCGCCGCTTCCAAACTGAACTCCACCCCCGCCAGTATCATTACCGTTATGCTCAGCGTGCATAGAACCAGTGGGATGGCTCGGTTCATTGCCTGCCTCCCTTCGCGGTTGTGAGTGCGTCTGCCATCGTGCGGGGCGAAGTCCTTACGCTCTGAAGAGATTTCTTGCTTCCAGTCGTGCGGGACTTCCGTGCCGGCTTGGGTCGAGTTTTGTCCCCCGGTGCTCGTATATTGCGTTCATTGTTGAAAAGAGGTGCTTTGACCATTGCCGTGGTATGGTGCCGCCGTGCGCTTCACGGACGTATCTGACAAGCGTTTCATCGCTACACACCAGCGGGTCGATCCCGTGCCCGGCTGCCCAGCTTACGAAGACCTCCTACGCTCGGCGCCGATGGTTCTCGGTGCTTGGCTTGATCCTCTCGCCATCCTCTCTCCGCGCTTGGAGCGTCCGATCCAGTGCTTCCATTGCCCGCTTTTTCGTTGTCATCGCCTCTGGCCTTATACCCTTGTCAGACGAATGCGAATGTCTCGTGGGTGGATGCTGGTTGGTTGTAGCCCGCCCCGTCCCGTGGCTGCAGGCACCCGAAAACCCCGCACCTGTGCGGGGTTCGAGGATGCGGCGGGAGGCGGGAGAATGTCAAACTGCGACTATCCGTATGCTACCGTAGCCGTCCGCTTACTGTTGTTCTTTTACCTGAATCGCCCCGGGTTTCCCGGGGCGATTCAGTCCTTGCTTCTGGCCGCACTGACGCATCACGGCCAGCCGGCGAAACGGCCGTCGTCCCGCACGGGACTTGGCCCCCCGAGCTCTGGAAGCCGTTCGCGGACTACAATCCGCTCGCCTGAGTCTCTGATCGCAACGAGTCGAGGGGCGATTTCGGGCTTGACGGGGATGGCCGGGAAGCCGGAGGATTCCGTGACGGACGCCCGGTTCCGGCGCCTCGGCTCAGACCTCCCGGCGTACCGCGGCGGTGACGATACCGGCATCGGCCACGCTCACGCCCTGCCCGCGGGGATGCACGATCACCGGGTTCAGGTCGAGCGCTTCCAGCGCGCCGCCCGCCGACACCGCAAATTCCGACACCGCGACGAGCAGCGCAACGAGCGCATCGACATCGGCCGGCGCCGCTCCGCGCACGCCGTCGAGAAGCCGCCGCCCGCGAAGGCCGCGCAGCATTTCGCGGGCTTCCGCGGCATCGACGGGGACCGGCGACAGAACGACGTCGTCGAGCAGTTCCACGAACACCCCGCCGAGTCCGAGCGCAAGCATCGGACCGAAGTCGGGATCACGACTCACGCCGACGATCACCTCGACCCCCGGGCCGGCCATGCGCTCCACCCGCGCGCCTTCAATGGTCACGTCCGGCGCGAACGCGCGGGCGCTCTCCATGATCCGCCCGAACGCCTCGCGTACCGCGGCTTTCCCTTCCACGCCCAAGGCGACGCCGCCCGATTCGGTCTTGTGGGGCAGATCCTCCGACTGCACCTTCATCGCCACCGGCCCGCCGAGCGCGGATGCGATACGCACCGCCTCGCCGGCATCCGCGGCGAGGCCGCCGGCCGGTACGCAGATACCGTACGCCGAGAGCAGCGCCTTCGCGTCGTGTTCGCAGATCACCGGCCCGGCCTCGCGCAGCGACCGTGCGAGTGATTCGCCGGTGGACGGCGTGCGCGGGTGCATATCGCCCGCCACCGGAGGCGCCGCTTCTTCTCCGTCCTCGCCGGTGCGGGCCAGCCGATGGCGTGTGCCGCCGGTCTCCGGCAGCGCCACCTCCTCCCCGCTCTCGTCGGTGCGGACCGGTCGTCGATGCACCCCGCCGGTCTCCGGCAGCGCACTCTCCACCCTGCCGTTGCCGGCACGAAACGACCAGGTACGCGCATCGCCGGTCTCCGGCGGTGCAGCCGCCTTCCCATCGTCCCCGGCATGGGCAGGCCGCAGACGCCCGCCCACTCTCCGTTCAAGAAACTCGCGGTACTCGTGCATCGCGTGGATCGCCTTCGCCGCGTTCGCCATGCTCGTCGTGCAGGGGAACCCCGCCCGCGCGAGCAGATCCACCGCGTGGGGGTCGGCGCGGGTATAGCCACAGAAGATCACCGGCTTGTCCACGCTCGCGCCGATCCGGACCAGGTTCTCCATGTCGCGCTCGATGTAGCGGGCGTGGGAGAGCGAGCCCGCGACCAGCACCGCGTCGATGCCGGGAGCGCGCGCCAGCAGCTCCAGCGCGGGGGCATACCCGAGCGTGAAGATCACCTGCGCGGTCACGTCCACCGGGTTGCGGGACGTCCCGTAGGCCGGAAGCATGCGATCGATGGTGGCGCGGGTCTCGGCATCGAGCGGCGGCACCGTGAGTCCATGATGTTCGCAGACATCGGCCAGCCACGCGCCCGCGCCTCCGGACGGGGTCAGGATTCCGACACGTGTCCCGCTCGGCAGACGCCCGGCGAAGAAGGCGAACCCGGCCGCAACGTCCACCATGTGATCCTGATCTTCGCCGGGCAGGATGCCGTAGCGGCGAAACACGGCGTCGTAAGCGCGCGCGGCGCCGGCCAGCGACGCGGTATGCGACGCCGCCGCCGCGGCTGCCGCCTCCGAGCGTCCGACCTTGGCGACGATGAGCGGCTTGCGCAGCCCGGCGGCCCGTTCCGCGACGCGCACGAGCTTCTCCGGCGCGCGGACGCCTTCGAGGAAGGCGAGGACCACCGCGGTCTCCTCGTCCTCGACGAGGTAGCCGGCGACGTCCATCGCGTCGAGCCCTGCTTCGTTCCCCATGCTCACGACGAAGCTGAAGTTCAGCGCCTTGGGCCGGCCGCGGTGGAAGAAGGAGAAGCCGATCCCGCCGCTCTGCGAAACGACGGCGACCCCCCGCGCGCGGCTCGCCTCGGGCCGGAGCCCGTTCTCGACGTGCACGACGGTCGGGCTGAACGTCGCCGCGAGCGGCATCCGGGCGTTGAGGAACCCCTCCGCGTTGGGGCCGAGGATCGCCATGTCGAACTCCCGGGCGATGCCGGCGATCTCGCGTTGGCGCGCCGCACCGGCTTCCCCCCGCTCCTCGCCGAATCCGGAGCTGATGACGATCGCCGCCTTCACCCCGATCTTCCCGCACGCCCGCAATGACGCGGCGACGTGCTCGGCGGGGATGGTGACGATCGCGAGGTCCACCGGCCCGGGCAGCGCCTCGACGCCTGGGTAGCAGGGGATGCCGCAGATCTCCTCGTGGCTCCGGCTCACCGCGTACATCGGTCCGTCGAACCCGTGCAGGGTCACCGCCTCGACGATCCGCCCGCGGATGATCGTCCGATCCGATGAGGCACCGACGAGCGCGATGGAGCGGGGCCAGAACAGGGCGTCGAGGTCGGGCATGGTCAGGCGCTCCCAGCGGCGGCCGGCGTGGCGCTTCCGGCAGACGGTCGATATCGGGGCGAGCGCCATCGATCCGGGCCGCAATGCGCGGGAGCCCCCCCGGCGCTCAACGCAACCCCAGCCCCCGCGCCACGATGCCGCGCAGGATCTCGCGCGTCCCGCCCTGGATGGTGAGCTTCGGAGCGATGAGGGTCGCGTAGCGCAGCACTTCCTCGAAATCGATCCGGTTGCCGGGGTCGACGTATGCGTGCGGGGCGAGGTCGCGCGCGCGGGCCGGGAGCGCCTGCTCCCAGTTCGTGCCCTGCTCCTTCACCACCGCCGCTTCCACGTCCGGCAGCTTCCCCGCTTCGAGCATTCCGGCGACCGAGACCGACATGTTGCGCAGGGTCGAGAGTTCGGCGACGAGGCGCCCGAGCCCTTCCGCCATCCGGTCGTCCGGGGTCTCGCCGGTCGCGCGCGCCAGCTCGTAGAGCACGAAGATGGTCTCCAGGAACCGCTCCGGCCCGCTGCGCTCGTAGGCGAGTTCGCCCGCGGCCTGCTTCCAGGCGGCATCGACCTCGCCGATCAGGTGCGCCTCGGGCACGAAGACGTCGTCGAACACCACCTCGTTGAAATCCGAATCGCCGGTGAGGTTGCGGATCGGGCGGACCTCGATGCCCGGCGAATCCATCGCGACCAGGAACTGGGTGAGGCCGTGGCGGCGGTTGCCGGCGGCCGGCGGGGAGGTGCGCAGCAGCGCGATCATGTAGTGCGACCGGTGGGCGTTGCTCGTCCAGATCTTGCGGCCGTTGACCTTCCACCCGCCCTTCACCGGCTCGGCCCGGCACTTGGCGGAGTAGAGGTCGGAGCCCGAGTCCGGCTCGCTCATCCCGATGCAGAAGTAGCACTCGCCGGCCACGATGCGCGGCAGGATCGCGTCGCGCACCTCCTCCCGGCCGTAGCGCATGAGCATCGGGCCGCTCTGTCGGTCGGCGACCCAGTGTGCCCAGACCGGCGCACCCGCCGCCAGCAGCTCCTCGGTGACCACGTAGCGTTCGAGAAAGCTCCGCTCGCCCCCGCCGTAGCGCGCAGGCCAGGTCATGCCGATGAACCCTTCCTCGCCGCAGCGCCGGCTGAACTCCGGCGAGTGGCGGTTGATCCCCGGGCCGAGACCCGCCACGAAGGTCCCGGACTCCAGCTCGCACGCGATGAACTCGCGCACCCGCGCGCGCAACGGCTCGGTGGATTCGGGGAGCGGCGAGAACTCGAAACGGATGCTTTGGGTCACGGTTGGCTGGGCGCCTCGGCGGCGAATGGTGGATAGAAGAAAGGGATGTCGGTGACGGATCCCGAACCGCGGGAGATTTTCACGAAAGCGGTGCGCCGATCCAAGGCGGGCGGACGAGATTTCCTGGCCATCGTGCAACGCGGTCTCCCTGCGCGCACGATGCGCTCCGTTCTCCTACGACCGTCGGGCCCGGCGCCTGCTCCACCGCGCCCGAGGCGGCGCTACCGTGCGGCGGTGGAAGTGGGGAGGACGATCGCACCGGCGGGCGGGTTCCTGGCACGGCTTCAACCCTCGCAACGCTACGTGCTGGTTGACGCGAGGGCGCTCGGCGCCCAGGATTTGCCGGCGGAGAATTGGGTGTCGGCGCTCATCGAGCTGGAGAACAGCGCCTCGGCGGCGGGTCTGGTACGGACGTTGACGGATGTGTTCGGGAGGTTCGGTGGGCCGGAGGCCCGGGGATTCAGGGAGGCGCTGTACGAGCGGGCGCGGCACCTGCCGTTGACGCGCGGCGGCGAGGCGCTGCCGCCGCTGCAAGCGCTGGAAGGAGAAGACATGGCAACGTTGCTGGAGGCGCGGGCGAAGGAGTGGGTGGCGCAGTGGTTTCAACAGGGCATCGAACAGGGCGTCGAACGAGGCCGGAGCGAAGAACGGGCACTGTTGAGCCGCCTTGCGGCACGCAGGTTCGATGCCGAGACGGCCGAACGGCTTTCCGGACTGCTGGACGGCATCGCGGATGCGGAACGTCTCGCCGAGGTCGGCGAGTCGATCATCGAATGTGAGACCGGCGTCGAACTGCTGGACCGCGCGGAGCGCGTGAGCCGGCGCGCCCGAGCGTGCGGTACACCATCGAAACCAGCTTGATCGGGAGAACCAGCCCATGGGCCGGACACTCACCCTGACCGCTGCCGACGGGCATTCCCTCGGCGCCTACCGGGCCGATGCGAGCGGCGGCGCGGCGCGCGGCGGCCTCGTCGTGCTGCAGGAGATCTTTGGCGTCAACCTCCACCTCCGGGAGGTTTGCGACAGCTTCGCGGCGGATGGATTCACCTGCATCGCGCCCGCGCTCTACGACCGCTCGTCGCAGAGGAACTGCGAGCTCGGATACGAGGCGAGTGACATGGCGACGGGCCGCAAGCTTCGCGAAGAGTTTTCCTGGGACGATACGGTGAAGGACGTCGCCGCCGCGGTCGCGGTGCTGGCCGGCGAAGGGCTCGAGGTCGGCACGGTCGGGTACTGCTGGGGCGGCACCATCTCGTTTCTCGCCGGTACCCGGCTCGACGTACGCGCCGCCGTCGTCTACTACGGCGGGCAGATCATCCCCTGCAAGGACGAGAAGGCGCGCTGCCCCATGCTCATGCACTTCGGCGAGCACGACGCGGGGATCCCCCTCTCCGACGTCGAGCAGATCAGGGCCGCGCACCCCGAGGCCGCCGTCCACGTCTACGACGCGGGCCACGGCTTCAACTGCGACCGCCGCGGGAGCTACGACGAAGCGGCGGCAAGGCTCGCGAGACGCCGGACCCTCGATTTCTTCAACGCGCATCTCGGGTGAGGCCCGAAACGCGGGTCACCGAAGAGATGCAGGCAGTTTGAACACAAGACTCACCAACGCCGACCCGCTGGTCATCGACACCACCGCCCGCATGCTCGAAGCGCCTTGCGGGCCGGACGCGGCGAGCGCGGCCGGGGGCAGCGGCTACTCCAGCAACGCCTCCAGCAGTGCATCTCCCGGTCGCCCACCAATTCCCTCGCCCTGGCGTACAGGTTCTACTCCGCGTAGCGCGTGCTCTCGCGGAATGCGGGCGGGATCGGGGTGTTCAGGATCCTGACCCCGCCGTCCCGGCCCACCGTGACCTCGATGCGGTAGAGGCTCGGCCCCGTCTCCGGCCCGCCCGGAGCGATCTCCCACACCTGCCCCGGGGGCAGCGGGTCCGGGTCGATGACGTCGTCGCTGCGCAGTTCCGGCGTGGAGACGAATTTCTCGACCCCGTCTTCGCCCATCGCAAGGCTCTCCCGAAGACTCGGGCCACCGTGAGCGTATTCGCTGCCCGCGCCGAAGCACGCGATTTCACCCTTCCGCTCCGTCAGTAAGGCTCGCCCGACTTGTGAACGAAGCGTTGCCTACCCGTCCCGTCCGGCACCAGATGAAGGTCGATGTCGGGGTAGTGGCAGACGTCATCCTCCTCGCGACGGCTGCCGACCTCCAGATAGGTGGCGTCCGTGTCGCTACGGTTGACGAGATGGTGGCCGTCGGCGATGCCGGCACGGAAGGCGGCGGCCATGCCGGCGGAGAGCGCCATCTCCCCCACCTCGCTGACCAGCACCAGTTCGCCGGAGACGACCCAGACGAATTCGTCCTCGTGACTGTGCCAGTGGCGCTGCGAGGACCAGCCACCGGGTGGCAGGGTGACCAGGTTGACGCCATATTGTGTGAGTCCGCCGGCATCGCCGAGCGAGACCTTGCGCTTGCCGCGGCAATCGGCCTTGTAGGGCTCGGGATAGCTGCTTCCCTCTTGCACGGAAAGGTCCGTGGGGTTGATCACGGTGGTGCCTCGTTCGGTCATGGTCGGTCTCCCTTGCTTTGCCTGACGCCTGGATTGCCGGCGGCCAGGCCAGCGTCTCCTGTGACATGATCCCGGCATCATCCATCCGGCGCCAGCCTCAGGGTCACCGAAGAGCTGCCGGCAATTCAATCATGAGAATCACCGACGCCGACCCGCTCGTCATCGACGCCACCGCCCGCATGCTCGAAGAGCTCTGCGGGCCGGAGGTGGTGAGCGCGGCCGAGAACGGCACCTGGCCGGTAGCGTTGTGGAAAGCGGTGGAGGAATCCGCGCTCACCCGGGCATGGATCCCCGAAGCGCTCGGCGGGCCTGGAACGAGTCTCGCGGACGGCTTTGCGGTCGCCCGCCTGACCGGGGCATACGCTGTGCCGGCGCCGCTCGCAGAGACGCTTCTGGCCGGCTGGCTCGCGTCGGAAGCAGGTCTCGAAACCCCTGAAGGTCCGCTCACCGTCGCGCCCGTCGATGCCGTCTCTTCCGTCAGGCTCGACGGCGATGCGCTCTGCGGCTCGGCGACGCACGTGCCGTTCGCGCGCGCCTGCGGACATCTCGTCGTCGTCTTCCGGAGCAGGGACCCCCGGACCGCGGGCGTGGCGATCGTCGATCGCGCCGCATGCGCCATCCAACCGGGAACCTCGCTCGCCGGGGAGCCGAGCGACACCGCCGTCTTCGACGGGGTGATCCCGATCTCGCGATCCGCGCCGGGAGCGGTGAATCATGCCGGGCGGCTGCGGCGGATGGGGGCGGCCATGCGCGCCGGGCAGATGGCCGGGGCGCTGGAGCGCTGTCTCGAGCAGTCACTCCGATACGCCGCGGATCGTCACCAGTTCGGACGGCCGATCGCGAAATTTCAGGCCGTACAGCACAACCTCGCGGTACTCGCAGGGGAGGTGGCGGCGGCAACCACTTCGGCCGACGCCGCGGTCTCCGCGATTGCCCGCCACGGAATCGAAGACGACCGCACGTTCCTCGCCGTCGCCACCGCGAAGATCCGGGGCGGCCAGGCGGCGGGGGCAGGCGCCGCCATCGCCCATCAGGTGCACGGCGCGATGGGCTTCACCCGTGAGTACAGCCTCCAGCACCGCACCCGGCGGCTGTGGGCGTGGCGTGACGAGTTCGGCCCCGAGACGGTGTGGGCGATCGAGCTGGGCAGGCACGTCGCGAAGCGCGGCGGAGACGCTCTGTGGGCGACGGTCACCGCGGCCTGATGCGCCAATCGGAATCGGCGACAGGACCGGTCCCTCCATCGGACAGAGGGATGACCGCTCCGCCATCCTTCCTTGGGGTGCGATCCGGTGATCGCGTCGCAACACCTCGCCTGAACTTGGGCTCGGGGCCTTCGAGTCCGCCGGCGTTGCCGGCAGCCGCGCGCCTGCATCGATTCGGACGATTGTCCGGTTGCCCCGGCCCCCGGCCCCCGGCCCCCGGCCCCCGGCGCATGGGGCACCGCGCCGCCGAACGCCCCGGACCGGACGGCGCTCGTGGCCCGGAACCGAACCCCAGCCGATGTCGCCCGGCCCCGACCTCGGGCACGCCCCCACCGTGCTACCTTCCCGTACGTCGCGCATCAGCCTCGGCATGACAATCCCGGAGGAGATACCTTGAGCCGCGAATCCCGGATCGAACTCGGCCGGCGCTTTCGCCGCCTGCACGAGGACGGCACCTTTCTCATGCCCAATGCATGGAACGCGGGCAGCGCCCTGCTGCTCGAGACGGCCGGCTTCGAAGCCATCGGTACGACCAGCGCGGGCATCGCCTACTCGCTCGGCAAGGCCGACGCGGCCGGCGCGCTGTCGATCGACGAGGCGCTGGACGAGACCGCGCGCATCGCGGGGGCGGTTTCCGTTCCGGTCAACGTCGATGCCGAGAACGGCTACGGCGAGAGCCCGGAGGCGGTCGCGGAGTGCATCCGCCGCTGCATCGACGCCGGCGCGGTCGGGGCAGGCATCGAGGACTACACCTGGGACCCCGCTCGCCCGCTCTACGACCGCGCCCTCGCGGCCGAACGCATCCGCGCCGCCCGCGAAGCGGCGAATGCATCGGGCGTGCCGTTCGTGCTCACCGCGCGGGCGGAGTGCTATCTCTACCGCGTGCCCGATGCCTTCGCGGAATCCGTCGCCCGGTCGAACCTCTATCGCGAGGCCGGCGCCGACTGCCTGTACACCCCCGGCGTGCGGGACCGGAACGAAGTCGCCGCGCTCGTGCGCGAGATCGACGGCCCGATGAACTTCGTGGTGGGCAAGGGCACGGCGGACTACACGGTGGAGGAGCTGGGGGAGCTGGGGATACGAAGGGTGAGCATCGGGGGGTCGCTGATGCGCGCCACGTTCGCTCTCGCCGAGCGCGCCGCGGCGGAGATGAAGCTTCTGGGCCGGTTCACCTGGGCTGCGGATCAACTCGATGCGGTGGACTTCGACCGGCTCTTCGCGGAACGCCGCGGTCAGTAGCCTCTTGCCCATGAAATCTTCGACGAAACGACGAAGGATCATTCGCCGACAGGCTTTTGATTCCGTGAAGCTGGACTTCCGGAAGCGCGGGCGTCCCGCCCGCTTTGTCATGTAGCGGGCCTCCGTCCCGCCCGTGTCCGAAGGACGCGCCGCCCCCGGGACGGGACGCACGGACCCGCACCTCGGCAAGCACCGATGAGGACACCACGATGCACGACGTCGGGACAGCACTCAGCGCCGTTCGGGCCCGAATCCGCGAGCTCGAGCGGCGTTACCGCCGGGAGCCTGACTCGGTGAGGTTGCTGGCGGTGAGCAAGACCAAGCCCCCGGAGGCGGTACGGGCGGCGATCGCGGCCGGCCAGTCCGCCTTCGGCGAAAACCACCTCCAGGACGCGATGATCAAGGTCGAGGCACTCGACGGGCACGGCGCCTCATGGCACTTCATCGGCGCCGTCCAATCGAACAAGACCCGGCCGATCGCGGCGCATTTCGACTGGGTCCACGGTATCGAGCGGGAGAAGATCGCGGCCCGCCTCTCCGCCCAGCGCCCCGCGGAACGGGGGCTGCTCGACGTCTGCATCGAGGTCGACGTGAGCGGCGAGGAGACCAAGTCGGGCGTCTCCCCGGCGGAGGTCGAGCCGCTCGCCCGGGTCGTTCGCGAGCTGCCCGGGCTGCGGCTGCGCGGCCTCATGGCCATCCCCCGCCCCGCCACGGACTTCGAATCCCAGCGTATCCCGTTCCGGCTGCTTCGCGAGATCCTCGACGACCTCAATGCGAAGGGTCTCGGGCTCGACACTCTCTCGATGGGCATGACCGGCGATCTGGAGGCCGCGGTCGCGGAAGGCGCCACCATCGTGCGGATCGGGACCGCGATCTTCGGGCCGCGATGAAGAGGCCGCCTGCCCATCCGCCCCATCGACGTCGTGACGGTTCGCGGACCCGGGGGCGCCCGGCATGGGCGGACACGACCCGTTCCCCGGTCTCGCCGGACTCGAAGCACGAGAGCGGTCGATGCTTCGGTTATGATGGATGCGGCCTCGGAACCCCCGTCGAGCGTCGGAGACAACCGGAATTCGGGAGCGAAGTGGCATTCCAAATCGATCGCGTGGTATTCGCCTGGGCCCACCTCGAGGCGCTGGCCAACGCATTCGCGTCGGTGGGTCTCACCACCGACTACGGTGGCATCCACACCAACGGCGCGACCCACATGGCCACCCTCGGATTCGGCGACGGGTCTTATCTCGAGCTCATCTCGGTGCGCCAACCCGGGCAGCAGGCCCCGGTGTGGCAGCGCTATATCGCGACCAACGGCGGTATCTGCGCCTGGTCGGTGGCGGTCGGCGACGTTCACAGGATCGGCGATCGGCTCAGGACCCTCGGGATGCCGGTGGATGGTCCGCGGGCATCGATCCGCCGCCGCCCCGACGGTGAGACGATCGAATCCGAGATCGCGTTCGTGGGCGCGGAGGGGATGGGCTCGCTCCACCCGTTCATGATCACCGACCGTACCCCGCGCGAGAACCGGGTACGGACCTCGGAATCGGCCAGTGGCTGCGGGCTCACGGGGCTCGATTCGGTCGTGCTCGCGGTCCCGGACGTCGAGGCCGCGGCGATCGAATTCCAGCGCGTCTACGGCGCCGGCGAGCCCGTCGACATCGACGCGGACGCGCTACCCGGCCGCACCGTGCGGCTTCATGGCGAGCCGGTGGCAATCACCTCTCCGGCATCCGCCGACGACTGGGTCGCGGGGCGGCTCCGGACCTACGGCCCCACCCCGTGCGCCTGCCTCATCCGATCCTCCAGCATGGCCGCCTCGCACGATCGGCTTCCACTCACCGAGCCGACCCGGTTCGGCCACCAGGAAGTCGCATGGATCGACTCCGAGACGTTGCGCTCGCTTCACATCGGCATCGTGCCGGAATAGATCGGCCCATCCAGGCCGTTCGGTGTGTTCGCCGACCTGGCTGACGGCGCCGGTGAACGTGCGGCCGGCGAACGTTCCGGCCGCATGCCGCGCGTCTTCCCCGGTGCTAGACTGTATGCGCATCGGCTGCCGCGGGTGCTTCGTCGGCGCCACGCCACAATGGCACCCATGCGGGACTTCCATGGGCCTGTAGCTCAGTCGGTCAGAGCGGCGGACTCATAATCCGTTGGTCGGAGGTTCGAATCCTCCCGGGCCCACCATCCAAATCAAACACTTCCGCCCGATTCCCTTCCTGAAAACAAGCATTTAGCGCCGAACGCGGATTCCGGTACGGTGTTGCACTGTCCAATAGAGTGCAGTAGAGTCCGGTTCCGACGGGGTGATATTTGGGGTGATGCGCCCCGCAATTCTCCGTCGAGGACAACCGGAGGGACAGTAGATGAGTGCGCACAGCAAACGGCGCTACAACGTGCTCTCGGCGGCGTTCGTGAGTAAGGCCACGGCGCCCGGCCACTACCACGACGGCCACGGCCTGATCCTGCGGGTGACGCGCGCCGGGACGAAGCAATGGGTTCAGCGGCTCCGCATCCGCGGCAAGCGCCGCGAGCTCGGGCTTGGCGGCTACCCGCTCGTGACGTTGGCGATGGCCCGCGAGGCGGCGCTTGCCAACCGGCGCGCGGTCCATGCCGGCGGTGACCCGCTCGCGGAGAAGCGCCGGGCGCACGGGGTGCCGACCTTCACCGAAGCCGCCCGCAAGGTCTTCGAGCTCCGGCGCGACGGCTGGCGAAACGCCAAACACGCCGGCCAGTGGATCACGACACTGGAACAGTTCGTGTTCCCGCGGATTGGCGCTCGCGGTGTCGATGAGATCACGACCGAGGACGTGATCGCGGTGCTCTCGCCGATCTGGCACTCGAAGCCGACGACGGCGAAGCGGGTCCGGCAACGGATCGGCGCGGTGCTCACTTGGGCGGTGGCGCAAGGGCTGCGCCCCGACAACCCCGCCGATGCGGTCAAGGCTGTGTTGCAGAAGCCGAATGGCGCCGGCGGCAACGCGCATCGAGCGCTTCCGTACATCGAGGTCGCGGACGCCATCGCGGCGGTCCGGGCGTCCAGTGCCGACACCAATACGAAGCTCGCCTTCGAGTTCGCCGTCTTGACCGCGGCGCGGGCCGGTGAGGTCCGGTTGGCGACATGGCAGGAAATCGACCTGCAAGGGCGCGTGTGGACCGTGCCGGCTTCGAGGATGAAGGCCGGGCGCGAGCATCGCGTACCGCTCTCCGGGCGCGCCGTCGAGGTCCTGGGCGAAGCGCAAGCGCTCCGAAGCAAGCGCGGCGATCTGGTGTTCCGCGGCCGTCGTGGGGCGATGGCCGATAGCGCAATCGTCCATATGCTGCGCCGTGTCGGCATCAACGCGACGGCGCACGGGTTCCGGGCGAGCTTCAGGGTGTGGGCGCAAGAGTGCACAAACATCCCGCGTGAAGTCTGCGAAGCCGCACTCGCGCACACCAACCCGAACAAGGCCGAAGCCGCCTACGCGCGTTCTGACCTGTTCGAGAAACGGCGCGATCTCATGGAGCGGTGGGCGCTCTACCTGAGCCCGGCGCCGGCGGACGTGGTGAGCCTCGACGCGCGGCGGGGAGCGGTCCGATGAAGGCTACCTCCCCCTCCGGGACGAATGGGACGGTGAGCTTGAGCGCGCCGGCGACGATGCGGCCGGCGACGTCGCCGAAGCGCTCGACGAGGCCCGCGAGGTCGCCGAGTCCGGCGGTGTCGAGCCGTGGCAGGAAACCGCCTGCCCGGTGTGCCGGCCCGGCGCGGTGGCCGATGGCGCGCGGCCCGTGCGCTGCATCCTGCACGGTGGCGACGATGAGGCCATCCAGCCGACGAATGCCAGTGTCGGCGGGTTCCGCTTGGCGCCGGGCGGGGACGGAGCCGGGTCATGAGCGGCATCGAGCGCTGCTCCGGGTGTGGAGGCACAGGGCGGGCGCCGGCAACCGGGTTCACGTGCCCGGTGTGCGCCGGGACTGGGCGCGTGGCCGGAGTCGAGGCCGGCCCCTACGGCGAAACGATGCGCGACAAGCGCCGGCGGTGGGAGGCTCAAGGCGACTGCCGGGACTGCGGCGCTCGCGGCCCGCATCGGCTGCCGGACGGGAAGATCTCGAAGCGTTGCGCCCGGTGCCGGCGCGGGCGGTCGAGCCGGGCGCCGGGGAGCGGGCGGGTGAGGCGTAGCGAGGGCAAGGCGTGATCGCCGAGCTACCACGGCCGCGGGCGCACGATGCACACCTGCTCGATGCGATGCTCGACGACGCGGCGGCGTACCGATCGAGTACGCACTACTGGGACCTTCTGCGCTTCGTTGCCCGGGTCCGGCGGTTCTCGCCCTTCAACGCGATGCTGCTCCATCGCCAGAAACCCGGCTTGAGTTTCGCGGCATCGGCCCGCGACTGGCGACGGAGGTGGAAGCGCATCGTGAAGGTAGACGCGCGGCCCCTCGTGGTGCTGATTCCGTTCGGGCCGGTCGGCTTCGTGTACGACATGCTCGACACGGAGGCCCTGCCCGGCGCTCCGCCCCTGCCGCGTGACGCCTACGCCTTCCCTGCCACGGGCAACGTCACCAAACCGGCACTGAAGGCCATCGTGGCGGCGGTCGAGGCGAAGGGCATCCGCATCGCCGAAGTCGATGTTGGTGACTGGCACGCCGGCCGCATCCTCCGCTCGGGCGATGCGTACACGCTCAAGATGAACCGGAATCACTCGCGTGAAGCCCGGTTCACGACCATCGCGCATGAGCTCGGACACCTGTATCTCGGCCACCTGGGCGGGGACGCCAAGCGGCGGATTCCGGGCTGGCGCGGTGTCGCCGAGCGTTGGTGCGAGGTCGAGGCCGAGAGCGTGGCCTACCTGGTCGGACACCGGCACGGCGTGGCGCCGGTGTCCGATGCCTACTTGGCGGGGTTCATCAAGGCGGGCGAGTCGATCAGCCGCACGCTCGACGTCGAGCGCGTGATGCGCGCCGCCGGCGCCGTCGAGGGTGTGATGGGGTTGGGTGAGCGCGCCGCCTTCGAGCCGGCGAAGGCGAAGGCAGTCAAGCGGTGAAGGTGCGGCGGGCCGGCACAACCCGGACCCGCCGCGGTGTCGTGAACCCTGGCAAGGGAGAACATCGACGTGCACAAGTCTACCGGCTCGCCATCGCTGGCGCATATGGCGATGTTGTACGGGGAGCGGACCGAGCAAGAGCTTGATGACGCGCTTGCTCCCTTCAGAAAGCTGCGCGATGAATACCGGAGGCGGTTCAAGGAAGACGGCATCGCCCTGACCCAAGTTGAAGCCGTTGAGGCTTACAAGCTGGTGGCGCCGCTGTACCCGCCCGACATGACCGACAAGGAGGAGGCGACGCTGCAAGCTGTCAGGCACGCGATTGCCTTCCCCTGCTTCGAGACCGGCGGGTTCGGCTTTCGAGGGCGGGCCGTCGAGGCGATCCTCGAAGGTTTTGAAAGGATGATTGCCGAAGGTTCGGATGCTCTCCATATCCGGCACGGCGAGGCGGAGGTGCGTGAAGAAGATCCGTGGAGTCGATTCGTTGCCTACGAAGCGCTCAAACATTTTGTTGGGCTCATGGATGCCGAACAGCGCGCCCGCGATGCCGACCCGCGCGCGCCCCGCATCCGGGTTGTTGACGGGGATCGAGACAGTCTCCTCGATCGGGCGCAAGCCATCCTCGCCAAGCTGACCGTGACCCGCCCGCGTGGCCGAGAGGCGAGGCAGAACCTCCAGCGGAATGCCTACATCGTCATCAGGCTCGCGGAACTCGGCGGGTGCGGGTTGGATGTCACTTCGAGCAAAGATGAATCCCTGGCCGGCGCACTGGCCCAAACGATTGACGTGCCCGAGAGCACCATCGCGAAGGTTTGGGAGAATTGGGAGCTCCGGGATAGCCAACTCAACGACGCGCTGCCCGCCAAGCTACGTATGCCCAAGAGCCTGATCCGCCGCCGCCCGCGCAACTCTGCGGAAACGCCGTTGGACGTGCCTTTCGCCCCGGGCGTGCAATGCGCCAAGTGCGGCAAGGCCGGGAAGGTGCCCCTGCAACGGCTGGCGACGTTCGGGAAGCGCGCGCGTTGCGTGGACTGCAACCCTCTGTCCGCATGATCGGAGTGAGCCGATCGGCGCTCATTACTGCCTGCCGTTTTGCTTCGTAAGCGCCCTCCTGCGCGGTTGGATACCGTCCGTTTCCCGACTCTGGAAAACGGAGGAATTCAACAGTGGCGAACCGAATACTGCGAATGGCGGAAGTCGAGGCGCGAACCTGCCTGAGCAAGAGCACGATCTACGCGCTGATCGGCAAAGGGCGTTTCCCGAAGTCTGTTCCCTTGAGCGTGCGTGCGCGCGGCTTTCTCGAACACGAGATCGACGCCTGGATCGAGGAGCGCGCGACGAACCGCGAGGCGGCGCCCTCCGGGCAACCGGGCGGGCTGGTTCGCCATCTCCGATCCCGCGCGGCGGCGGGGTGAACCGTGTTCAGGAAATCGCGCCCGGCCGCACGGGGAGCGGACCGGGCGCAAGAGAAGCCGAGCGGACGCGCGGCGAGCGATAGTTTCCCGCCTGTAGGCCGGTCCCGCAACCCCGCGGTCCGGTGCGCAAGCTGCGGGGCGTCCGTGCCCTGGTGGCGACGGCTCTGCGAGACCTGCGCCCTCTGGATGCGCGCCTACTCCGGGCATCGCAAGGCATCCCGGGCGTTTGCGAAGCTCGATCGGAGCGGGTCATGAACGCGGCCCGTGAACCCCTGCCGACTGCCGACGAATGGGCCGCCCGGCTCGATCTGCGGCGCTCCGGCGGTGAGTGGTTCGGGCCGTGCCCGTCATGCGGCGGAACGGACCGCTTTCATGTGAGGCGTGGACCTGCCGGCGCGCTGGTGGGCTGCCGCGGATGTATCGACGGCCAGCCGGCGGACGTGCGGGGCAAGGCGTTCGGGGCGATTCTGCAGGAGGTCTTCCCGGAGCGGACCGGCGAAAAGCGGCGCGCGAACGGAAACGATTTCCGGGCGCCGGCGAGCTCGCGGCGGACCGGATCGGCCCCGAACTCGAAGCCGCGCGATACCACGGCCTACGCACGGAAAGTCTGGTGCGAGTCGACGGCGCTCAACGGGACCCTCGCCGAAACCTACCTGCTGGCCCGCGGTGTCGAACACGTCGCGGGCGCGCCATCCCTGCGCTTCTCTCCGGCCCTGACGCATCCGCAAGCGCCTGGGCGCTTCCCCTGCCTTGTCGCCGGCGTGCAAGACGCTCACGGCGGCTTCCTCGCCGTGCATCGCATCTACCTGGACCGCGAGGGCGCCGGCAAGGCCAACGTCGAACCCGCCCGCGCCAGTCTCGGGAGTACCGCCGGCGGGGCGGTCCGCCTGGGCGAGCCGGAGCACGGGCGCCTGCTCGTGGGCGAGGGCATCGAGACAACGGCCGCCGCGATGGGGCTGTTCGACCTTCCGGGGTGGGCTGCCATCGGCACGGGCGGACTGACGGCGATCGAGCTGCCGGAGCACGTGATTGACGTGGTGATCGCGGCCGATCGCGATGCCGGCGGACTGCAAGCCGCGGCGGCCCTCGCACGGAGACTCGAAGCGGAAGGTCGGGGCGTGGAGATTCGCCTTCCGCGCAAGGGTGATTTCAACGACGTACTTCGGGAGATCCGCCAGTGAGCGCGCGAGTCTGCGAACGGGACGGGTGCGAGGTCGAGGTCACCGGACGAAGAACGCGGTGTTCCGAGCATCAAGCGGAGCATCGTCGCGAGGCGCAACGCGAACGAATGCGGCAAACGCGCACAAGTGCGCACGCGGATTTGTGCGCATCTAAGGAGGGTGACGAAAATAGAGTTTCCAGGTGACGGCGGTTTCTGCATCGAAGCGCGTGTCACGGTAACCGGATCGGTGAATTGCGCCCGCGATGAAGTTGGAAACCTTAATTCGATCAGTCTCCTAAGACAGTCTCTCCCGACGATGCGGACCGCGAGGCGAAGGCCCGCACGGCCCTGGAACGCGCCGACGACGTGCCCGATGACCTTCTCGATCTCATCAAGACCGATCCGGGCGCTCCGTTCGAGCACGCGGCGGCGCTCGCGAAGATGCGCGCCAAGGACCGGGCTGATTGGGCACGGGTGAAGGCGGCGCTCAAGGCGGCCGGCATGACCATCGGCGACCTTGAGCGGGCGATGGGCACGGGTGAGGGTGGCGACGGCAAGCAAGGCCGGCCCGTCGAATGGTATGACCCGGAGCCGTGGGGGGAGGCGGTAGACGGGGCGGCGCTGCTTGATGCCCTGGTGACGCTGCTCGAACGCTACGCGAGCCTGCCCAACGGCGGCGCCGTGGCCGGGGCGTTGTGGGCGCTGTACACGTGGTGCTTCCGCGCCTTCGCCGTCGCGCCGAACTTGATGATCACGGCCCCGGAGCGCGAGTCCGGGAAAACGCGCGTCACCGAGTTGTTGTCCTGGATGGTCCCGAGGGCGAAGCCGGTCAGTGACGCGAGCGCGGCAGCCATCATCCGCGGCATCGAGCGCGACGGCCCGACGTTGCTGTTCGACGAGGCCCAACACTTCCTGAACCGGCGCCCGGACGATCCGATCCGCGGAATCCTGCTCGCGGGGTTCACCAAGCGCTTCGCGACGGTCGAGCGGTGCGAAGGCGAAGCGCATGAGGTTCGCGTCTTCTCAACGTTCTGCCCGAAGGCCATGAACGGCCGCAAGCTCGCGACCATTGACGACATGCTCACGTCGCGGTCCGTGGTGATCCCGATGATGCGGGCGAGGAAGCCGCTTCCCGAGATGCGGGCAGATCGCGATCCGGTCGGCGAAGGCATCCGGCGCCAGTGCGCACGCTGGCGCGACGACCATCAATCGGAGCTACGCGAGGCGGACCCCGACGTTGGCGCCCGCATCGGGCGCATTGCCCAAGTCTGGCGGCCCCTGTTCGCCATCGCCGCCGCGGCGGGCGGTGAGTGGCCGGAGAAGGCGCGGGCTGCCGCGGATGCGCTCACGGCTGCCGCCGGGACCTTCGCGGACGGGGAAACGCTCGGGACGATGCTGCTCGCCGACGTGCGGGCGGTGTTCGAGGCGAAGCGCAACCCGGAGCGCGTCAAGTCCGGGGATCTCGACGAGGCGTTGCGCACCTTGCCCGAACGGCCCTGGGAGTCGATGCCGAAGACCGGCAAGCGGATCACGGCGCAAGCGCGCGGGCGGATGCTGGCGGGCTACGGGGTGAACGCGGAAACGCTCCGGTTCGACGATGGGACGCGAGGGAAAGGCTACAAGCGCGAGGCGTTCGCGGATGCGTGGAACGCATACCTTCCCGAAGGGGATGGGGAGCGAACCGTGACACCGTGCCAAACCCTTGAAACAAGCACTTTCGGCGATCCTCGAACCGTGACAACGGAGCCGGGGTGTCACGGTTCGCGAAACGCGGAAACCCCTGTAAATGAAGCGTTGTCACGGTGTCACGGTTCGGAAACCGGGGGTTCCCGGAGGGAAGGCGCCCCGGAACAGTCCAGCAATCCGCCCGCGTTGCCCTCGCAACCGTCCGGCGAGCCGACCGCGGGCGATGCGTACCGGAGGCGCAGTGATGGCGAGTAGACGCTACAAATACAGGCATCGAAGCCGCCCCGCTGCGGGTGAGATCCGGGCCGTGCTCGACGGCTACGCGGCGCTCTCGGGAACCGCAAATGCGCACACGACGGGCGCAAATGCGCACGCGGGTTTGTGCGCACTTCCCGCGTCCGCAACCGTGCCCGGCGTGGTGTCTCGACTGTGGGAGGCCGCGACATGCGCCGACATGACGCCGTCCCGCGTCTACCTGAGCCGGCGCGGGTGCTGGCCCGGGCGTCATGTTCGCGCGCCCCTGCCTGAGTCTGTGCGCTGGCTGGCCCGCGAAGCCGCCCCTGAGAGCGATTCCGCGGCGGGGTGGTGCGGACTCCCGCCCGGAGCGGCCGGCGCCGTGGTGTTCGCCTGGCGGCCTGCGTCCAGCCTCGCCGATAGCGAGCTCGCGGCCCTGACCCTCGTTGCACTCGACGCGCGCGGCTTCCCGTCACCGGAGGCTCGATCGACAGTCGAGCCGATCGGCGGCGCCGTGTTCCGGGCCGGGGACCGGGGCGACGTGGGCGCGGTGACGGTCCAGGCGGACGATGAAGGGCAGCTTCACGCTGCGGACGGTTGGTTGGAGACCCCGTGGCTTGAAGTCTTGGGAGGGACGGAGCGATGAGGAACAAAGGACAGGCGGTAGAGGTCCCGGCCTGCCAGTCGGAGCGCAACGAGGCGTTCACCCGCGCGGCCCTGGCCGGGGAGTCGGCCGCCGGCGATGTGGACGGCGGCGAGGCGCTGCCGTAATCGGGGAGTGCGCGGTGTCATCGGGCGCGATCCTTACAACTCGTCCTGTTCTCTCACGGAGGACGCGGGCGGCGGGGCTTCCGGCCCTGCAAATACAGGGATGGCGGTGCCTGATCCGCACGGGTAGAAAGGCGGGCCGGGCGGTCGGGATTTTTGTAGCGTCCTATCAGCGAGAACCGTGGGGAAATCGACATGGCGGCAAGACTCGACAGGCTCCTCGACGGCCGCTTCGACAAGTGGGAGCAACGCGCCGAACGCCTGATGCGCGGCAAGCGGGGACTGCATACGCGGCTGTGGGCGCACGGAGTCTCCTGCTATGGCGCGGGCCGTGTCCTGGGCGTCAGCGCCTTCACGGTGTGCTACTGGGGGAGGCGTACCGCGTTCCCCAAGTACGCGAACGCGATGCGGTTGCGCGCGCTGGTGCACGATGTGGCGCGCGGGCTGGAGCTTGCGCGGCTGCCGGACGGGTTCTATGTCGGCACGGAGCGGCCGAATCTCTCGGCATGGCTCGATGAGGCCGTGGCGGAGGGCTGGACGCTCAAGGGGATCGCGGCCCGGTCCGGGGTGAGGTCTGCGGCGGTGCAGGCGGTCCGCCACGGCGGCGGGATCTCGCTGCCGAACGGGTTGCGCCTGGCGGCGTTCCTCCGGCGGGCGCGGGCAGGGACCATCGAGCCGACGCGCCGGCGGCCTTCGCGCCGCAAGCCGCCGCCGCCGATGCCTGGACAGGGGCCGTCGCCCTATGCCGGCTTGGGGCGGAGGGTGTGTGATGAAGAAGAACGGCGCTCGGGGGAATGGTGGCCTGGACTTGACCCGCGTTCGGGCGACGAAGGGGGCCGAGGGTGCACGATGAAGAAGAACCCGGCTGGCCGATAATGTAATCAGGGGAGTCTATGGTGTAATCGGGGGAGCGTTCACGGAGGCACGGTCATGACGAGGCCGGACGGTTCCCCGGTCGAACACGCGCGGACCTGGTTGCTGTCGGTGCTCGACGGCGGCGGATGGGCGGAGGCCGAGGCTATCGAGGCGGAGCGCGAAGCCGCCGGCGTGTCCGCCCGGGCGCTCACCACGGCCCGCGGGCGGCTGGTGCGGGATGGCCGTATCGAGAAGCGCAAGGCCGGCCGCGGTGCGTGGAGCTACCGCTTGGCGAGCGCGCACACACTCAACCCTGACCTGTCCGCACTCGCCCGGGCTCTGTCCCGGTGAGCCTGGTTCCGGCGGCGGAGGCCCCGGACGGCCCGTAGAGCCTCCCGACGTCGAACCGCCGTGGCGGACACGTGGCGCCGATCCGTGGCCGTCAAGGCGCCGCGGCGGCCACGGATGGCCGGCAACATCGCCGTGGTGCGCTGTACGTGCCCGACGTCGAGCTCGGGGCGAGGCTCGCGGCGAGCCGACCATCCTGGAAGTCCCTGGTGCGCCGGGCACGCCGGCGACGTGTCCGCCTGTTTGCATCCCCGAGACGAACACGCCGGCATCGAGGACCTGGTTTCGATGCGCATCCGCCCGGATTTCATTCTTCGCGCGTTTTTCGCGATTTCCGCCAACGGATCACCCCGCGCGATATACGTTCGCGATGCACGCTGTAATCGGGGACTTCGGGCTGAAAACGGGCTGAACAACCCCGCGCCTTTCGCGAAGTACCGTTACCTATGCAGTGGGAGGCAGGCGACCGCCCCTCCGGCCCCCGCCCCCCCTCGGCACGAATGGCCTCCCCGGCCCTTCGTTCGTGACGTTTTCGGCGATGCGGCCGGCGTGATACCGCCCTGGCCGTCGACGTCGCCCGCTCGACGTGCGGGCGGCGGTGCGGGTCACTGGCTGAGCAAGTGCACGACGAAGCCGGCGATGGCGAGTTGCGTGCCGATGAGCGCGGCGGCGGCGCCCTGCCGGCGGTGGTGGCTGGCCTATCGTGGCGGTACCGATGGCTGGTGCCTGCCGGCGAACCGCCCGCTGACGCGCCACAGGCGGCCCGTGGGCGTCGTGCGGAGTCGGGGCGGTCCGGGTGGGTCGCAGTGGTTCCGGCCCTGCCCGTGGCGTACAGGCGGCTTCGTGGGCGGAAGGTCGGGGCGGCGGGCGCCTGGTCAGATCAACCCGAACACTCGAAGGCCGATGGCGAACAGGAACGCGGCAATCAACCCGACCGACCATCGGATCGTCCCGAGCTCGGCGCGAAGGTCGGCCCGGAGCCGGGTTTCGAGGGCGGCCATGTCCGCCTGCATGTCTGCCCGGAGCTCGGCGAGGTCCGCCTTCGTCGCCAGTGCTTCCCGGTCGGCGGCGGTGGCTTGGCGGACCGTGCCGGCGATGGCTTCCGCTTGGCGGCGCTCGATGCCGGCCGCTTCAAGGTCGCGTGCGGCGGTCAGGGTGTCGAAGGCCGCGGCGGTCATGGCGTTCCCCGTGGGCCGGCTACGCGGGCGGCGGCGCGGTCTCGCGGCGCGTGAACCCCTCGAACAACCCTTCAATCCGCGCCATGCGTTCGCGCAAGTCGGCGACGTCGCGGTGGAGTCCCCACAGGAAGGCCAGCCCGGCGACGTTGGAAAGACCGACAACGATGATGGCGGTGAGCTCGGGCGACATGGCGGCGGTTCTCCCGTGGCGGTGGCTCCGGGCCGGGAAGGACCGTCGTTCGGCGGTCCCGGCATCGTTTCGAGTCGGCTTCAATGAGGCCGGGCCGGAAGCCGAAGGCGAGTGTAGCTTGTGTGTTACTGTCCGGGGAAGTCCGGGACAGTCCGGGGTAGTCCGGCCCCGATGGGGTGATATAGAGGGTGATACATCGCCAATCGCTCCGAAAATATCTCGCTATGACAGTGAGTTATGGACGCAGTGAAGCGGACTCCGTTGGTCGGAGGTTCGAATCCTCCCGGGCCCACCATCCAGCCGGTCGATCGTCGAAGACTTCCCGATTGGCGTCCTGTTCGCCAAGGTCTCGTGCGCGACGAAGAAGGACTGTTCGTGACATCCGGTTCCAGCCTGGGCCGGTCGGGAATCGGACGATTGCCAGCCTCACGTTCCGGGAGCGGCCGGAACCACCCGAACCGGTTCCCGGCGCCGGCCGGCGCCGGGGCTGACGGAGGGATGCCTCTTGATACCTTTGCGTGACGACAATCCGAGCGCGATCACGCCTGCGGTAACCTGGGTGCTCATCGGGGCATGCGTACTCGCCTTCCTGTGGCAGACCTCGCTCGGGCCGCGCGACGGCCAGGCCGCGGTGTACGCCCTGGGGGTGATTCCGGCCGTCCTCTTCGAGGGAGCCCGGCTGCCTCCGGAGCTGGCCCTGACGCCGCCGATCGCCACCGTGTTCACCTCGATGTTCCTGCACGGCGGCTGGATGCACCTCATCGGCAACATGCTCTACCTGTGGATCTTCGGCGACAACGTCGAGGACAGCATGGGCCACGGGCGCTTCGTGGTCTTCTACCTCCTGTGCGGCGTGGCGGCGGTGCTGGCGCAGTCGCTGCCGGATACGCGTTCGGAGGTGCCGATGATCGGGGCGAGCGGAGCGATCTCGGGGGTGCTCGGCGCCTACCTGCTGCTCTACCCGCACGCGCGGGTGCTGGTGCTGATCCCGCTCGGTTTCTTCTCCCAGATCATTCATCTGCGGGCCGGCCTGGTGCTCGGGCTGTGGTTCGCGCTTCAGCTCTTCAATTCGCTGACGACGCCATCGGGCGGTGGGGGCGTCGCCTTCGGCGCGCACCTCGGCGGCTTCGTGGCCGGGCTCGCGCTGATTCCGTTGTTCAAGCGGCGCAACGTGCGGCTGCTGCATCCGGGCCGGCGTCCGCGGTGACGCCGGGCTGCATCCCGAAGCAGCGCGTTCCCTTCCTTCGCCTCCGGCCCCCTTCCGCGCCACGCCCCCGCGGCCCTCGACCGGCGTGCCGTCGCAGGCGCCGGACAGGCCGGATGCGTCCGGCGCTCAGTGCGCGAGGATGACCGGGATCCGCGCGTTCATCATGATGTGGCGGGTCGCACCACCGAATATGAGCTGTCGCAACCGGCTCTGGGTATACGCGCCCTTGACGAGCAGATCCGCGTCCAGGGCCGCGCACTCGTCGAGCACCACTTCCCCGGGGGAGCGGCCGTCGGGCTCGATGGTGCGTGCGCCGACGGAGATGCCGTTGCGCACGAGATGCCCGCAGAGCTCGTCCGCGGTCGGGCCGGGGACCCCCCAGCCCCTGACCGCGACGATGGTGACGGTGTCCGCACGCGCAAGCAGCGGCATCGCGAACGCGACGGTGCGAGCCGTCTCCGTGCTGTTGTTCCACGCGATCACGACGTTCTCTCCCAGATCCTCTCCCGGTTTCCCCGGCGCGAGGATGACGGGACGTCCGCTCTCGAACAGCGCCGCTTCCGCCATGACGTGCCAATCCACCCAGGGATGTCCGAACTCGCGGCCGATCACGATGAGGTCGAACACCCGGCCACGATCTCCAATCACCTGGCCTTCGAGCCCCTCCATCTCCTGCCAGCCGATCACCACACCACCGGCGGGTTCGGTCATCGAGCCCGCCACCATCCCGCGCCTGGCGACACAGTCGTCGAAGCGGGTCCTGGCGCGGTCGCCGATCCGTCGCCCCTCCTCCTTGAGCTGGGTCAGGTACGAATCGGCGAGAACGATTCCCTCACCGTCGATGATCTGCGGAGGGCGCATCACGAACAGCCCTTCGACATAGCTGTCGAACCGGGTGGCGAGTTGCCGGCTGACGTCGAGCGCGGCCTCGGCCGCATCGTCGTCGTAGAACGGAAGGAGGATCGTCTTCATGGCCGCATGCCTCCGAAACTCTGCCGTGGACGGCGCCCAAGGGTATCACCCCATCGACGGACCGGAGGCGGTTCCCTGGCCGGGACCGGCGCCGTGGCGTCTCCGCCATGGGGCCACGTTCATCGTTCACCGCCGTTCGCGGAGTGCTCTCGAAGCAGGCGTTGCCACCGCGCTTCGGCCTCGGCTCGCGTCGCGCGGCGCCACAGCGCCATGTACTCGCGGGTCATCGCGAGAAACCGCGGCTTCTCCTTCGACTGCCACTGCTCGAGCGACCACGGAACGACCGGCGCTTCCGGGATCGCGACGCCTCTGAAGTGCATCGCGGCGACACGCTCGCCGCCGGCACGTTCGACCACGCATTCGACGAACGCATACTCGTCGCCCTCGAAGAAGAGGATGCGGTCCAGGGACCCCACCTCCAGTCCGTGGACCAGATCGCCGGGAGCACGCGCGCCTTCGGCAGAGACGAGATGCGGATAGGATTCCCCGGGCACCAGCGCCACCGCGGCGCCCGGCATCCACGCGGGTTCGGTGCGCACCGCCGCGGGCGGAGCGCGGCCGAGGACGAGCGCGCGGACGTCCTCGTCGCGCATCGATCCGTAGACGAACAGAGGCAGGTTCATCCCGCCGTATTCACCAGTGCCTGCGACGGCGTACCGGCCTGGAAGGGCGGGCGCCTCGCCTGCACGTCCGGCCGTGTCCCCATCGATCGCAGCGGCACGCCAGGCCAGATCGAATACGCGATGCCCGCGGCGCCGGCCCCGCCCCTCGAAGCGTGTCTCACGGCGTCGTTCGGGACGCGGCATGAATCGACCCGGAGCCGCGCAGTTCGAGAACCCGGAGTGGGCGCCGAGCACCTCCAGCATGTGCTCCGCGTACGGCTCCCAGTCCGTCGCCAGATACAGCCGCCCGCCGGGCCGGAGCACCCGGTGGACGAGCGTCGCGAACCCCGGCTGGACGAGCCGGCGCTTGTGGTGGCGTTTCTTCGGCCACGGATCCGGAAACCAGACGAGCACCTCCTCCACGCTCGACGGTGCGAGCCAGCGTTCGAGCACGTCGAGTGCGTCGGCCATCGCGACCCGGACGTTCCCGAGCCCGGCCTCGTGGCAGCGGGCGAAGAAGCGGCCGACACCAGGGGGATAGACCTCGACTCCGAGGAAGTCCCGCTCGGGCTCACCGCCCGCGAGTGCGGCCAGGGCATCGCCGGTTCCGAACCCGATCTCCACCGTGCGCGGCGCGCGACGGCCGAACAGATGGTCGAGGTCCAGGGGATCGCCCGAGAAATCAAGCAGATACCGGCCTCCGTGCTGCGCGAGTGCACGGCGTTGCGCCTCGGTCATCCGTCCGGTCCGGATGACGAAGCTGCGGATCGGGCGTCGCCGCCCGGTGCCGTGCGGGTCGTCCGGAACTCCGATGCGGCTCAGGTGAACGTCCCGTCCAGCGGTGAGGACGCGCTCGCGTAGCGCCGGCGGGGCATGCGTCCGGCCAGGAACGCCTCGCGGCCCGCCTCGACCGCCTTGCGCATCGCCGAGGCCATCAGGACCGGATGCTTCGCCGCGGCGATCGCGGTGTTCATCAGCACGCCGTCGCAGCCCAGCTCCATCGCGATGGCCGCGTCCGAGGCGGTGCCGACGCCGGCGTCGACGATGATCGGCACCGACGCGTTCTCGATGATGGTGAGGATGTTGTACGGATTGCGCACGCCGAGCCCGGACCCGATGGGGGCGGCCAGCGGCATCACCGAGCAGCAGCCGATCTCTTCGAGCCGCTTCGCGACGACCGGGTCGTCGCTGGTGTAGACCATGACGTCGAAGCCGTCGCCCACCAGGATCCCGGCCGCTTCGAGGGTCTGCGTGACGTCGGGGTAGAGGGTCTTCTCGTCGCCCAGCACTTCGAGCTTCACGAGCTTGTGCCCGTCGAGCAGCTCGCGAGCGAGCCGGCAGGTGCGCACCGCGCTCTTCGCGTCGTAGCAGCCCGCGGTATTGGGGAGGATCGTGAAGCGCTCCGGCGGCAGATGGTCGAGCAGGTTCGGCTCGCCGGGGTCCTGGCCGAGGTTCGTGCGGCGGATGGCCACGGTGACGATCTCCGCGCCGCTCGCCTCGGCCGCGGCGCGCGTCTCCTCGAAATCCCGGTATTTGCCGGTACCCACGATCAGGCGGGAGTGGTATTCGGCGCCGGCGACGACCAGGGGCGACTCGGCCGGGGCGCCGGTCTCGCCCCGGCGCACGGCGCTGGGCGGTGGATTCATGAGCGGTGCCCTCTCGTTTTCCACGGGTGGCCTATCCGCCGCCGATGGCGTGGACGATCTCGACCCGGTCGCCGTCCGCGAGCACGTGTTCGGCATGGCGGCCGCGCGGCACCACCTCCTCGTTCACCTCGACCGCGAAGCGCCTGCCGGTGAGCGTGAGCCGCTCGATCAGCGAGGCGATCGTCGCGCCTTCCGCGATGACGTGAGGCTCGCCGTTCAACGCGATCTGCATCCTGGAAGACCCTCCGCGGTTGACCGGAGTTGACCGGAACGGTAAACGAAATAGAATCGGGCCTGGAGACGGAATCGGAGTCCGGCTCCCCGCGGGTGTTGTTCAATGGTAGAACCTCAGCTTCCCAAGCTGATGACGTGGGTTCGATTCCCATCACCCGCTCCATCACCCCTTCTTCACCCGCACCACCAGCGGCTTGTCGTGCCCGTTCGCCTTTAGCCGTACCCGGGCCGCTTCCAGGGAATCGCGATCGGGGTAGGGGCCGAGGCGCACCCGGTAGCGCTTCTCGTTACCGCTGATCACCACGCCCTGCACGACCGGCTCGAACCCGAGCAGGATCAGTTTCGCCTTGAGGCCGTCGGCATCCTTCACTTTCCTGAACGACGCGACCTGTACGACGTAGTGGCCGGACGGTTCCCGCGTCGTGTCGGGCCCGCTCGCCGAACCGTCCGTTCCCTTCGCGGATTCTTCCGTTGTCGAGGTGCCCTCTTTCGCCGGGGCGTCCTTCCTGGCGGACGGTGGCGCGGCGAGCTCTTCCTCGGGAATCACGACCTCCTCCATCTGCGGCAGCCTGGTGTAGAACTCGTACTCCGGCTCCCGCTTCGGCGCGCCCGGATCGACTACGATGGGGTGGCCGACCGTGCGGCCTACCATGGTCCGGACCTGCTCTGCCGCCGGGTCCCGCCCGAGCACCGCCCACGTCACGAAGCCGCCGACGATCGCTCCGGCGAAAAACCACGCCAGGCCGCCGCCCCTCGACGCGCCGCGGCGGCGGCGCGCCGCCTGGGACTGCCTTTGCTTCGCTGCCATCGTCGCCCCCGTGCCCCCCGCTACATCGACTCCGGCGCCGACACCCCGAGCACCATCAGCCCGTCGGTGAGCGGCTCTCCTCGGGGCTGCTTTCGCTTCGCTGCCATCGCCGCCCCCATGCCATCGTGCACGCTACATCGACTCCGGCGCCGACACCCCGAGCAGTGCCAGCCCGTCGGCCAGCACGGTCCGGGTCGCGACCGCCAGGGAAAGCCGCGCGCCGCGCACCATGTCGTCGGCGACCAGGAAGGTGTGGGCGTTGTAGAACCCGTGAAGCTGCGTCGCCAGCTCCCTCAGGTATGCCACGAGCTGATGCGGCTCGAGATCCCGCGCCGCGTTCTCCAGCACCTCCGGATACTTCGCGAGCGTGCGCATGAGGGCGGCGGGCTCGGCTTCCGCGAGGGTATCGAGCGCCGCCTCCGGACCCGTCCCCGGGACCATGCCCCTTTCCGCGCACTGGCGCAGCACGCTCGATATCCGCGCGTGCGCGTACTGCACGTAGTACACCGGGTTGTCGCTGCTCTGCGATTTCGCAAGCTCCAGATCGAAGTCGAGATGCTGCTCACAACGCCGCATCACGTAGAAGAAGCGCGCGGCGTCGGCGCCGACCTCCTCGCGCAGCTCCCGTAGCGTGACGAACTCGCCGCTGCGCGTGGACATCTGCACCCGCTCCCCGCCACGGTACAGGACCGCGAACTGGACGATGAGGATCTCCACCGCCTGCCGGTCGTAGCCGAGCGCCTCGACCGCGGCCTTCACGCGCGCGATGTACCCGTGGTGGTCAGCGCCCCAGACGTAGATCGCACGCTCGAACCCCCGTTCGAACTTGTTCGCGGCGTAGGCGACGTCCGATGCGAAGTAGGTCGATTCACCGTTCTCGCGCACCAGGACGCGATCCTTCTCGTCGCCGAACGCGGTCGAGCGGAACCATAGTGCGCCCTCGTGCTCGTAGACGTGGCCGCGCTCCCGGAGGCGTTCCACGGCCCGCCCGACGTCGCCCGCGTCCACCAGGGAGCGCTCGGAGAACCATTCGTCGAAGGTGACGCCGAACTCCTCGAGGTCGCGCCGGATGTCGGCGACCTCCGTCTCCCGGGCGAGCGCGAAGACCCGGTCGTAGCGTTGCGCGCCGAGCAGGGATCGGGCGCGCGCGATCAGCGCGTCCACGTGGGCTTCCTTGTCCCCGCCGTCCGGCTCGTCGGCGGGAACGCCGTGCATGAGGGTTTCGGCATCCACGGCGAAGCCCCCGTCGCGCACCAGGCGCTCGCGCTCGGCGCCACGCACCGCGTTGAGCTCCGCGTCGAGCGCCGCCGCGATCTCGCGCACGTACTCGCCCCGATAGCCGTTCGAGGGAAACGGGACCGCCTGCCCGCGGCGCTCCAGGTACCGCAGCCATACGCTCAGCGCGAGGATGTGCATCTGGCGGCCCGCGTCGTTGACGTAGTACTCGCGTTGCACGTCGTACCCGGCCGCTTCGAGGAGGTTCGCGACGCTTGCGCCGTAGGCGGCGCCCCGGCCGTGCCCGACGTGCAGCGGGCCGGTGGGGTTCGAGGAGACGAACTCCACCTGGACGCGCCGGCCCTCGCCGAACGCCGGGCGCGCGAACCCTGCGCCTTCGCCGAGGATGCGGCGCACCACCGAGGCGAACGCCTCCGCCGCGACGCTGAAGTTGATGAAGCCGGGACCGGCGATCGCGACCGAGGCGATCGAAGGCGATTCCGGCAGCCGCGCCACTATGCGTTCGGCGATCTCGCGCGGCTTGCGCCTCGCGACGCGGGCGAGGGCGAGGGCGACAGGGCTCGCGAAATCCCCGTGGCCTTCCCCGCGGCTGCGCTCGACCGGGATCTCGGGCAGGGGATCGAGGGCGGGATCGCCTTCGTCGCGAAGCGCCGCCAGCGCCTGCGCGAGAAGCGATCGGATGTGCTCCTTCACGGGCCGGATACTCCGCGGTTCGCCAGGATGGGGATCTCACGCATCGGCTTGGCCCCGGCGCGCCGGCCCTGAGACCGGAACCAGGACGTGCCGCCGGCGCGGCGAGGGTGCGCATTCTAACCTGCCTTGCCAGCCGGTTTGCGAAGCGGGTTCCGGAGCGTGACCGAACGCCGGCGACGTGGTTCGAGGCTGGCACCGACGGATGGAGGGTCAGAGTATCCCGAAGACCCGTCGGTATGGAGTTCAGCAAGGAGACACGCGACCCCATCGCCTTCGAATCGGCGCCCGACACGCCCCCGTGAACGACATTGTCCTGAACGACGTCGGGCCTGCCATCGTTTACCGCTGGAGGGTCGTCGGAGGGATGTGGCGTCGTGCGCTGTCGTCGCCATCACCCCACGCCCCGTTCGACTTGCACTTTGCAGAGCATTCCTGCAAGGCTGTATGAAGAGCGGCGATGGGCCGCGGTTCGCCGCAGCCCAGGCGACTGCGGAGAG
Organism: uncultured Gammaproteobacteria bacterium; assembly: GCA_958295465.1. Classification (GTDB taxonomy): domain Bacteria; phylum Pseudomonadota; class Gammaproteobacteria; order HK1; family HK1; genus HK1. Next base: position 1,076,999 of record OY282353.1, on the reverse strand, counting down.
AGGACAGGACATGGAGGCGAGTCGATTCTTGATCGGGATACCGATGGAGGTGCCAGTGCAGGTCGGCTTCTTTGTCCGGCACTACCCATGACCGTGCGAACCAGACCATGAAGCGCCCGCAAAGACGAACCAGGCAGAAGAAGAAGTCGATGCTGGCATCGGCGGCCTCGGTCGATCGAGGTGAGTTGCAACGGATGGCGGAGAGAGCCAGATACAGCCCCAGCCCGTACCATAAAGCGCGTCCGTCCAATACGGTCGGAGCGACTCCGCGTCCCGACAAGACGGTCTGCGGCAGACCGGCACTCCCCGAGTGTCAAGATGCCGCCGATTTGCTGAAAGCAGGCATCCTCCGTGGGATGACAAGCACCCAGGTACGGCACGGCTGGCCGCAGAACGTGTGGGCGATCGATGACGAAGGCATCGTCTATGAAGCTCAGCTCGGCAACTCGGAGCTCGGGGAGTATCACGGATATCCGATGAAGGCCGATGACCCCTTCGCCCGTGTCGTTCGCAAGGAATGGGAGGGGCGCTGACGATGGCGTTTCGCATTACGACGGAATGGCGCCGTGAGGCTGACGACGACCTTGCCGGGATGCCGGGCTCCGCAGTGGATGAAGCGACCCTGGGCCAGGTATCCATCGAAGTCGCAGGGGATACCCTCACGTGGGTACAGGACCGCGTGACGGGTGACCGGCGCAAGGGAGCCAATCTCTCCGCTTACGGATTGGCCGAGTGGCTGGTCTGGAACTGGTGGCGCCTGCGATGGGAACCTACGGACGAGACCTCCGCGCGCGAGGGCTGGAGAGATGCGCATGATCTGGCCGGTATCGGTGGGGGGTGGCTCTGGCCGAACATCACGATACATACCGATGGTATGCACGTAGTGCTCGCCGCGAAGTCTTCGCAGCCCACGAGAACGGAGCTTCTGAGCTATACGACCGATTTCGTTCGGAGCATACCCGCGGCTGCGTTCGAGGCAGGCATCGATCATTTCGTCGGGAGGGTTCTGAAACGCCTTGATGGTTGCTCGCTCGGCGATACGGATCTGCATACGACATGGGGGGAATTGAGCATCGAGCGGGATGATCCGGACCTCTCGTCCTATCGGAAGTTCGAAGCGTGCTTGGGCTTCGATCCGGATGAGGCCGAACCCGAAACGATCGAGCGGCTTCTCACGGACTGCGAATCCCTTGGGGAAGCGGCCATGACCGAGATAGCCGCCCACCGCCCTTCCACCGGTCCCGCATTGAGCGCGCAAGATCTGCGCCGGGAGGCAAGGAATGCAGGATTCGACACGAGCCCCCGCAACGGCGTTCAAGGGGTTCAAGGGCTTGCAGAGGCGCCACGGGACAAACGGGACCGGATGCCTGCCTGGCACGTCGGCGTGGAGGCGGCACGCTGCCTGCGCCGTCAGGAGGATTTGGGCGATGGCCCGGTATCCGATCGTCGGCTCGCTGCCTTGTACGGAGCCCAGGAGCCGATATTGAAAGGTTCGAGCCGAAAAGCCTGCATCGCATTTGCGCTCGGCGAAAATGGCGAAAGCCGGACCGCCCTGCGAGCCAACCGGCCGACGGGACGCCGTTTCGAGCTTGCACGCCTGCTCGCCGACCGCCTGCTGTTCGATGAAGATGAGCGGCTTCACCCGGCAACTCGTACCTATACCTACCGGCAAAAGATGCAGCGCGCATTCGCGGGCGAATTTCTTTGTCCCATCGACAGCCTGATCGACTATCTGGCCGGAGACTACTCCGACGACACCAAGGAAGATGCCGCCGACAGGTTCCGCGTGTCGCCGCTGGCGGTGACCACGCTCCTCGTCAACAATGGTCTGATCGATCGCCGCGAGATACCTGAACGGAGCGTCCTGTCGGCTTGACCGCCCGGCCGGGCCGCGGATTTCCTCCCCGACGACTGGAAGCGCCACTCTCGCGCACTTGTCTGTCTCTCAAAATTCTCGTCAGTGCAGGCGGTAAGCTGAAAACCCTTTCCAGAGAGTTGGCATCCTGTGAGCTGAGTGAAATCTCACACAGTCGCAAGAAATGCGATGATGGACTTTCTTCCCGGAAATTCGGCTGGCATCACGACGAGAGATTCACGGTGTAGGGTTTGCTCTTGCCTTCGCAGAAATACAGGGCCTTGAACCTGGCCATTTGCTTGAGCTTGTCTATCAAAGTCCGCTCATGCTGTGAGCTTGCCACATTCCGCACAAGTGATTTGGCATCCGCCTCGGTCAGTCGAAGAACGAGGTAATTAGCGATAGCCGAAAACAGGGAGACGTTGAAATCCCGCGCTTCCTGAGAAGCGAGTACCAGAGAAATCCCGTACTTGCGGCACTCCTTCGCCATGGTGGGAATGAGTTTCAGTCCGGCGGCGCGATGTGCTTCGTCGAAAATCAAGGCATGTGTAATCCGATCCTGGATTCCTCGACGGAACATGTCCTTGTAGAGTCCATAGAACACCAGCGACGCAAAAGCCCGCTGGAGGTTGTCGTTCTGGGTCGTATGAATCCGGATGACGGTCGGTTGCTCGCTCTCCCACAAGCTGCCCCCAGACTCGCGCAGATGGAAGAAACCGTAGTCGTCGAGTTCGTCCAGGCGCGCGAGCAGGTTGCGCAGTCCGCGATCCGGCTTCGGATCGGCCCGCAGAATCTCGACAAAGCGACGGAACGGCGGTTCCTGGGCATCCGAAGACGCTGTACCGAGATCGCTCCACCCCATCTCGTCGAAACTGTCCTTGATCGCTCTGCGAATTCGATCCGTTTGAATGTCGCCGAGTTCGGGGTAGATCGCGGCGAAAATGTCCCGTATGGCGCCCGCCACGTCGAGATGCGCCATCCGGGAATTCCGATCGAGAACTTGTAACGGATTGAAGTTCAAGCCATCGAAGTCGACGAATCGAATCGAGTCCACCGATTGATCGAGTTTTTCGTCAATGTCCTGATGGTAAGAGAAGACGATCGGACGGATATCCACCGCAATCATCTGCCGGCACAGATTCAGAAGACAGGTGGTCTTGCCCATTCCTGGCAGCCCTGCAATCAGGAGATGAGGATTCCCCCTCGTGGTCACCGACCACCGGACGTCCGTGTTCGTGAAGGTATCCGCTCCGAAACAGATCGATGGTGGGAACTCATGGGCATCTCCCGGCTCTCCATCGGTGCTTGATTGCGGCTCGCCAGAGGTGTGGTCGACGGCGGCTCCCGCCTTTCGTTCCAGATTCGGACCAGCTTCCGCTCGCTCTTCGTCGTCTTGATTTGGTGCTGGGCGCACTGTCCATTGCGTGGTGGATCGTTCAGGAGGGGTCGTGACCATGTAGCTTGTTGCCGTCTCCGGTCGGAAATCCGAATCGGGCAAAAGGCCGGGGCCGAACAGGAATATCCGCGTGCTCCATCCATCGGGAGATATTTCCAGGGGATCGAGTCCGCTGTATTCCGGGCAGAATACCCAGCCACGGTTACCTGTCGGTTCGACATGAAAGGCGTAATCTCCGCCTCTTTCGATCATGCGGTCGATTTCCGACTTGATTTCCCCATACTGCCGGCTTGGCAAGCAATGCCTGTGTGCCTTGTCGGCATAGAAGCGCAATACGCGGGCCAGCTTGGCGCGTCGAACGGCCCGAAATGAGGAACAGACTTCCCCATCGTCATGAGAGTACCAATCGTGCCAACGTTTGCAGAGCGATTCTGTTTGGGTATGTACCTTCCGGAGTACTTCGGGCGCTCGTGCGGCGCGGAGATGACGGCGATACTTCACTTCGATGAACCGGAAGGCCAGCCCCTTGCGCGGCGCTGTGGACACGTAGATGAGGTCCGGGCGTGCTTCTATCTCGCTGTCGTCATCCTTCGTCTGCAAGGGCGGCAGGAGATCGCGAACGTCGTCTACGGGGACGAAGAACCCATGCGCAAGGCTTGTCCAGCAGTCACCGCCTTCGGATGCCTGCCGGCAATCCGCGTGTGCGACCGCGAGCGCGATCAACTCGGAAGTGGGGGGCCGGTTACCGGTGAGGCGGATCGCGAGGCGTCCGCTGAGCGACTTGAGATGCTCCAGGAGGAATTCCGCATTTCGGCGACTGCGGCTGAGCCCCATTCGATCCAGTGCCTCGTCGAGGAGATTGCGTACCTCCTCCAGATTGCTGGTTGACGTGATCAATTGAAGGCAGCCCAGATCTTCACGTTCCGGCACACAGTCGATCACGTACGCGTCGTAAATCTCCCGGTTTCCCCGTGGTGAGTCGAAATACTCGATGCCCGCGTTCCGATCCAGGGTGATGACCCAGTCGCAGAGCCGGTGCAGATCCCTGAGACCGACCGCCTTTTCAGGCGAAACTTCCGTTCTCAATACCGGAAGCCCATTATCGGAACCGAGATGTCGAATGACCGATGCTTGTATGACGCGCTGCAAGCGCTCCAGGCGTTCCGTATGTCCGCGCTCCGATGGGTGTCTTTCCCCCTCTTTCGCTTGCGGAACGGTGCTGCGCCATGAGGGTGAGACTGTACTCGTGTAGCTCCGCTCGTAGAAAGAGAGCAGTCCGAACGCCCGGAACGGTCCGTCCGCGGCCGGCGTGCTCGAATCGCTCTTTTCAGGTACGACCCGAGATTCAAAGGTATCGAATGCAACGGCAAGGTGCGCGGCGGTCTTCGGATGCTCCGGATCCTTCCGCGCCCACCGCAGCCTGGGTATGTTGACGTCGCCCGGCAGGCTCATCGACTCCAGCATCCACCGATCTTCGGAGGACAGGACGCCAGCCCCGCTACGGCGTATTTCACGCGCTTCCGCGATGAACCGCCCCGCGATTCCGCGCTGTTCCGACGATGGGTACAGCTCCAGCGAAAAAGATGGGGATGTCCTCGGATCCATTTCGAGGTCCTGATTGGCTTCCTCCCGGACACCGGCATCCTCGTCTTCCGTGGATAAACTGCAACGCCGGTGCACTTGGCCGAGCGCTCTCGAAATCGTAAGGCCATCACCCGCCCGGAGGGCGTGTATCCGGAGGAGTCTGGACGCATCGTGGCAGTCCAGGTACTTGACGATCTCGTCCCCGAGGATGGCCGCACTCTGGCCTCCCACCGTCGGGGCGGTATCCGCCGATTCGCTCTCTCCCAATGAACGGGCGAGTATTGCCACGGCGGCCTTGGGCTCCTTGTCGCGATCGGGCACCATGCCGACCGCATGAAAACCGAGTGTATCCGCGAACACGAACGATCCGTCGGCCTCCGGGTGGGGAAGGAAAGCCGGAAACATGGCGCCGTCCAGACAAGCGAACTCGTCTCGAACGTCTCTGGCGGTCTGTCGTTGCTCGAAAGCGGCGTAGAGTACGAGGTTGTCGTACGCGGCCCGCCAAGCGACGCGCAACGGATGGGAGGGCAGGACAATCAGGCCGATCGTCCGGCCGGAAAGCGATTGCACTTCCACGGTGTGGCAGAGTGCCAGTGACGGATCTCCTCCATCCAGCAACGCGGTCCATGCGAGCACGTAATCTTTCACGGTATCGAATGTCTTCGAACGATCATCGTAGACCTGACCGACGCCGCCCTCGGTGACGTCGAAGCGCTGCGCCATCCTTCGGCTCGCAGTCACCGCCCGGTTCCAGGCCGGTCCTTTCCGACCCTCGACAGGCACGAATTCCACCTCTCCGGCCCGAATGCCCGACGCACGCACCTTGACGCGCCAGCGTCCGATCGCTCCCTTCCCTCTTGCCCATTGCTTCTCGACCTCATGAAGCAAGGGTGGACGGAAGACCCGGAAGCTCTTCCGTTGCCCTCCTTCCGAGGTCCGAAGCAGAACGAAGCCCTTTGCGTCGGCTCTCAATCCGATTGGGTTGGCCGCGATGGCTGATGCAGACTCCCGACCATCGAGTTCAGCAAGCCCCTCGCTGAACGTGCGGACCTTCCTGCCGACCCCACTCGCCGGTGATTCGGGTGGTTGACCGAATCGTATGATGAATTCCTCGCTCTCCTGGCGTTCGATGGCGTCGGTGCCGATGACGGACACCACCACCTTGGCGGAAACGAGAGCGTCTTCGTTCAACGACGAGAAGTCGTCGTTGTTGAACCGGCACTTTTCGTCCCTCCAGGCCGAATGGCTGACTTCACGAGCGGCGATCTCCTCTTCCATATTCCCGGTCAATACAGCAACACGGTAATCGACTGCATTCTTATCGAGGTTGTCGGGTTTCACCCTCCATTTGATCTCCAGCTTCGAATAGTCTCCGGATTGTTCGGCTTCCGGTTTCAGGACAAGAACCGGGGGGGTATCATCGGATTCCTCTACCAGCCCTGACCACTTGGCGATCTTACCGTTCCTGTTTCGCCAGGATGCAAGTTCGATGGATTGAATGTCCTGAGTGTTTTCGATCTGTAGCGCGCCCACCCACAGGTGTTCCTTGTCGGCGAGCCCTTTCAATGCGGACATGAGTGGCTGGATTTCCGAGGCGTGCAGGAATCGTTCGAGATCGCGGCGTTGAGCCTCGGTGGGTTCCGCAAGGTGTAGTGATTCGATACGCGCCTGAATGGTGGAACCAGAGGCCGCCGTTCCCAACAGGCAATCCACGAATCTGCGTGAAACGTCGATCTCCTCCGTGGAATTCAACGCTTCGGCCCCTGCGGTTGGCCACATGCCAAGAAGATGCAGATAAGCCCCAGGGTGCCGGCCGTCCGATGCGATACGACAGAGAAAATCGAACACCGTCCATGGCGAAAGACTATACTGACCGCCGAATCCGGTCGCCTTTCTGGTAGCTCGCTCTGCATACTTGCGGTGCAGGCTGGACAATCGGCGGGTCACTTCGATGAGGGCTAGGCGTCGAGCTTCTTCGAACAGATCCGCCTCATCCACTTCCTGCGAAGCACTGTAGATGCCATCCATACCGGCGCCGGCGCGATCGGTGTCCACCAGCAGAAGAACGGCCTCGCCTTTGATTTCGCGCTTTTCGACGGCGCCGTCCGCGGTGATGGTTCGCAAGTGCACATCATCCACATCCGCAACCCGGAAAACCTTCCAACCTTGTGGAGCAAAGGAGGCGGCGGCAGCGAGCTCGGTCAACACATCCGGGGTGAGGCAACGCACGAAGGCCATAGCGCCAGATTCGGCTTGGCCAAGAACTTGCTCGAACGCGCGCCCGAGTAGTTGTCCATGAAGGAAGGTCAACGTCACGTCAGCTCTCCGTCGCGGGCTCGAAGCGAGGCTGCAACCGTTTCATTCTTTCTGCATCGTTGACGCCGACCAGAAGCCCGAGATCGCGCAAGCGCCGTTCCAGGACCGTGCGGTTCCTTTGCAGAAGCGCGTTGGAAATGATCATCCCCGGAGGCGCGACATCAACGTGGAATCCATAGCGCTTGCGGAGGGTGTCGATAAATTCCCTGAACGAAAGATTTCGTACACTCGACTTGCTGCCGCTCCGTAGCAAGTGCAGATGGACCAAATAATCAAGTACCGAATCGGTGAACAGGAGAGAACGAACGTCGCGCTTCCTGCGCGTCGTGTTCCCACCTCCCCGCGTGGTCACTCTCTTAGAGGCCATCCCGTTTGGGCGTCCTGTAAGCAAGATCGAATCGATCATCGACATAAAATTTCCGCGGACGAATTTCGGGCCCATCAGAGTCATCAATCCACTTGCGAGCCGCCAAGCTGGATTCTGTTGGATATTCGCGTCGCGTAGAATAGATGCAGTTTCGGGATATTCTTCCTCCAGTTTATCGGCCAGCTTCTCAGCCTTGTCTTCGATGCCGTAGAAAATGCGCTGTGTTTCCACATGACGTTCGTGAAGAAGATCTCCCAATAGATTGAGCCAAGCGGTAGCGTAGGGTCGGGTTGGAATGTTCTGTTTTCTGATGTTCCGATTGGTCTTGGCCTGATAATCCAGCAACCGCAATACCATCAGAACGACGGAAAAGCGCTCCATCCGACGCATGAAATCGTCCATGGACTGTTCGGCTCGCGCCCTGATGTTTCGATCGACACCGTTCGAGCAGTCCACGAATAACTTCGCCGGTGGCTGATTCTGCCGGTCCGGGACTTCACCTGTGTCGGACCATCGCAACAGAATTTCAACGGTACTGGCAAGAATGGTAGCCATACCGACCGCGATACAGGATTCCAGCATTTCCGCCAGCGCGTACCGAGGTATGGCGTTCGCATAGGAGCGCACGAAGCGGCGTATATCTTCGGAAAAATCCCGCGCCGCACTCTCCGCAATGGGACGCTGGTTGGAAATTCGATGTCCTTCCATGCCTCGCATTCTGCCCGGCGCCGCCTGGAGCTGCTGTGCAAGTCGAATCATCAATAGTTGATCCAATCCGACGGATTCATCTCCCTCATTGAATCGATCGGATCTCAGATCCTCTAGCACATCTCCACATCGACCAACTCCTTGGCTGAACGCACGTATCAGGACGTTGTTTTCATAGCCTTTACCGACAGGAAACCACGTGCGACTTTCGTCTTCACTTGGTTCGACATGCTCGCCCTTCTGATCGGCTAGCATGGCGACGATCATCTCGGGCACATGGCGAAGATTCGACGCGTTTGGAGGAAGATCGATCCAGCTTGACATATAATGAGCTGGCACCACCCGTTGAATCTGTTCCTCCCTACCCAAGCTGTGTTTTGCATTTTCGAGACAAAAGCAGAGAAGCAGATCGCCAAGAATGGCCCGTTCGGCTTCTCCGTAGAAACCTTCTAATTCCTCCGCACATGCAAGTTTTTCCGAAACTCGCTCTATAGTTGCAGATCGCCTCCTCTGATTGCGTGTTCCGCTTTCCGATCCAAAGGTGTTCAGAAAATTACCAGTACCTCTACGCTGCCCGAAACGAAACATGTAGAAAACGACCGGAAGAATCGCCGAAAGTTCAAATAGATGAAGAGAAACCGGCAGTGCTTTGGCATAGTTGCCTGACCATATTTCCCGGGTCATATCCCGGGACAACACCTCTTCGACGAGCTTGCGGGCACTGTCGGTCATTACCGGCCTCCATCGATCATCTTTTCCGGTCGAATGATCATCTGTTGCCGAACGTCTTCATCGTCGCGCTTGATGATCCTAGCAGAAACCTCGAAGATCGCATCGTCTCGCATCGGATTCCAAGCGAATACCGTCCGATCGTTTTCGCGGACCAGTCTCTGGACGAAGATAGACAGATGGGCAAACGTATCGTCCGTCGAGACATCCCCCAACTGATATCCTTCGCTTAGTTCGAGCAACAAGTGGAACAACTCTGCACCGAGGCGGAGACATTCTTTCCGTCCATCACGATAACGGTATGTCAGAAAAGCTTGCCGGTGCAACCGGTCGAATCCCTCTGTTTCGGGTGGAAGATCGGCTTCAAGATGAAAGTCAGACATCTTCTTTTCCACCCAGAACGCTGTCTCCGTCGGTGTCCGCGGGGTGATACGCAACGGTACGACGTCGGAGCGATCCAATGCCTGAGGCGGGAGACTTTCTAAGCGGGAAATGCCTTTACACAGTTTCCTGCAAAGCTCGTTCTGTGCACCTTCATCGACAGGAAGGTCTCGGAACAGGAGGAAATGTCTACCTTGGGCCAAGTCGAGCGCATGGGGATCCTGGGTAAGCGCTTTGACGTCTTCTTCAGTCCATTCGAAGTAAGCTCGACGACGCGCCGATTCCAGTGTCATTTCCGGATAACGCGGAGCCCCGCCGTCGCTGTTACTGGACGGCGAACGAAGCAAGTGCCGGTCGATATGTGGATGTGTTTCGAGCGAAGGATCGAGACGAATCAATTCTCGCAACAAATCTCCCTGTCGTTGTGACGACTCCGGCGAAAAGGCTCGATCCCAGTAGGGTAGCGGTGCTTCGGAGCCGTCGTGATAATCACGGCAGAAGTGGATGCCGAACAGGATGTACACTAGGGCAGCCCGCAATTCGCGGATGGTGATGTGAGTTTCCCCGCGAAGATGGACGGCCTGAAGCATCTCGAAAAGCCGTTGCCGGGCGCGGACGCGGTGGGTCTGTCTCGCCACACCGGGTAATCCCTTGATTCCGAACATCCTTGCCGCCCGACGAATTTCGCAACGGTCCTGGGCCGCGCACGTTTCGCAAGGCGCCCATATCACTGGCGCCTCCTCTCCGCCGTACAGGCTGTCGAGCAGGCGATCGAGGAAGCTGGAATCGATCCGTGTTTCGTTTCGTGTTTCGTCGAATACAAGGCTCCCGACGAGTGATCGCTGATTGAGGTTGATGAATCGGATGTGGGAGTCTGGTGGAGATATTTGCCGCTGAAGGCAATCGTAGAGTTCTTCAGTCAGAGAGGTTCCATTCCCACAACGCGATTCAACGCTTTCGATCCATTCCAACAGACGGCCATCGTTGATCGCGAGAAGATGAACGATGTCCTTGTTCGGCCGGCCATGTTGAAACGGAGCCAGGAATTCGTCCAGCAGTTCATCGGCGGAACGTCCCTTCCACGATGCGGAACCATCGAGGTTCATGCGCACGATCAGCCCGTCGTCCATCGTCATCTTGAGAATGCGTGTTTCGGAGGTGTGATCGTGAAGACCAAGACTTTGGGCGAGATGCTGGAGCAGGGCGGTCTTGCCGTCCCCCGCATTACCGCACAGGATGATGAGGCTGACTCGTCGTTTCAGGATGTCGCGGTACAGCGCTTGCTCCAGGCTCGTTTCCACATAGGTCCGAGCGGCGAAGTCCGTGTCCAGGCCCCGCGTTTCGCTGTTGCCGTACCGCGAACCGGGATAGGATTGCAACAGGGATTTCAACCAATCCACTTCGTTTTCGTACCGTTCTTTTCGTTCAGTCCGTGTGTTTGTCGGGATGTCCGATTCAGATGGAATGGGTTCGCCTGTTTCGGGCTTCACGGCGTCTTCCGGCCGGATTTCGACACTCGGTGGCGGATTCAGAGCGGCCAGTGCATCTGCCACTGTCGCGAACCTCTGCTCCGGATTCGGAGCCGTCGCCTGGCTCAGAAACGCAGATACCGCTGGGTATCCGTCGCGCTCTACGCCTTCCCAATTCAGTCCGCGTTCCTTGGCCAGAGCGCCACCGTATTGAAACGGCTCCTTCTCGAACAACACCTGAAAGAAGCTGGCGGCCAGCGCGTAGATGTCGTCGGCCGGTGAGGCGGGACGGCCTTCGAGAGAGGAGGGAGAACAGTACAGGACGGTCCCCGGCGAGACGACCGGTTCGTTGATTTTGCCCACGAGATCGTAGTCGGTCAGAACGAGCTCGCCCCCGGAGACGATCATGTTGCGGGGGCTGACGTCGCCGTGCATGAGACCGTTGCGATGCAGAACGTCCAACGCCTCGCAAGCCGTTCGCAGCCACCGCGAGGCCAATGCCTCGTCCGATCCTTCCTGGAAGTCTTCCGCGAGAATCGGGAGCAAGCCGGCAAATTCGCTGAGTGGTTCGCCTTCGATCCACGTCATCAGGGCGATGAAGTCGTTGTCACGCCATTCGGATGCAACCTCGAAGATCGTGGACAGGGCCGAATGACGAAGGTGGGAACGCGCAAGCTTGTATGCTCGCAGGACCCGTTGGCCTGTTACTTCGTCGGGAACGACCTTGGCCACATATGTGCCGAGCTCCTCCTTCGTGGTGCGGTCGATTCCCACGACCTTGAACGTGGTCCCGACGCCCCCGGAACCGAGACGCGAAACGATCCGATAATCCTCGCCCCGAAAGCGCACGATCTGGTCCTCTGTCCAGAATCGCGCCGGCGGCGGGGGAGGTGGGGGCACCGACTCGCCCAACAGTTCGGACAATGCCGCTTCAATATCCTGCAACGCAATCCGCGCTTCGGGGTCGTCCGCCATCCCCTTGGCCAGTATGTCCAGGATTCCTGCGCTGGGCTCGTCTTCCCGCTCCGAGAACAACACCGTCAGGCAAGCGCACAGCGAATACACGTCAGACCGATGATCCGCAGCTCCTCGGCCCTGGGCGCGAATCTCGGGAGCAACCGCGTCGTCCCAATCGTTCGACGAGGTGTCGGCGGACCCCACGGAAGCGTGCGCCGGGATCCGGGTGTGCTCGAAACCGGTCAGGATCGGCGAGTTGTCGTGCTTGACGAGGACCGTCCTCCGCGTGAGGTTTCGGTGCACCATGGGTTCTTCGTCTTGACCGGCTTGATGCAATTCCCCGAGCGCGCGAACGGCGCTACGGGCGAAATCCAGACGCGCCGTCGTATCCCACTTGTCGTCGGTTGCACGCTTCTCGATGCAGGGCGCAACGGGATCGGCCAACGTGAAGAATGCGATCTCACCCTCATATCCGGGCGCATCCTGGTAGGAATCGAGGATACGTGGCGCCCAGCCGTGCAGTTGAAGTCGGAGCAGCGCCTCGAATTCTCGACGTGCCCGTAGTTCCGCCTTCGGATCGTCGCTCGCGGACAAATCATAGAGGTGCAGAACCACCCGATCCTGCCGTGAGGCATGTGTCCCCCGGTAAACCCGGTGGAACCACTCGCCCGGGGGCGTTTGTAGCTCCAGGCGGGTGTAACCAGCCAGCCGCTTCAACGTGCCGTCCACCGCGACTTCGCTTTTCGGCGCCAGAGCGCGGGCGAGCATCCTGATCTCTTGAGGCGACAGCGAACTCGGTGAATCGAGACCAATAGCGTTCCGCCAAGTCTTGAGCGTGTGGAACGGAACGCCCCGAACGACCCGGCCCTGGAACCGATTGACCTTGGAGGACGCCTCGGTCACCAGAAACGCGCCGTCCACACGCCCGAGGTTCGGAGCCTTCTTGCGTAGCGTCGTGCCGATCTTGCGCGCCTTGTTCGTGACCCGATCAGCTTCCCGTTCGACGAGATCGGGGCGCCGATCTGCCCACGCCGCGGTCCAGTGCTTGATCTCGATGACCCTGACGCCCGGCGGGCCGATCGCGACGATGTCGATTTCGTCGGACTGGAGCCGGTGGGTTGCGGAGAAAGTGAGATTCGTGAGCAGTACCCACTCTTCCTCGCCGGGGGCGGATATCAGGCGGCTCTTGATATGCTCGAAAGCCGTGCGCTCGCTCTCGTTGACGGCCGGCCCGCAGTGAAAAAGGTTCACTTTCATCCGCCGTCACCTTCCAGGGCCGGAGAGCTGGGCCGGCGCTCCGCGAGAAACGCCAGCAAACGAGTATGGTCGTAATCGGTATACAGATCGAGCCGGCCCGTCAAGCCCCGGTGTCAGGATTGTCAGGATCCGTCCAAGAAGTCCCATTTCATCGCCGGCCAGGAATGGAGAAGATCGTCGAGAAACTCGCCGTTTGGCTGATGTTCGGCAGCAACCGGAAGGCGAAGTCCTCGCCGAGCCGGTCGGGATCGATGGCCTTGCCCATCGACTCGAAGCAGCCGATCAGCAGCCCGCCCGAATCGTCCCGGATGTAGAGATGACCATCGTGGTCCGACAGGGTCGGCAGGTTGCCTTCGATGACGTCGATGGGCTTGGTGAGCAGGTAGAAATGCTCGCAGGGCCAGACCGGAACTTCGAGTTGGCCATGGACGCCACCTTGCGGCTCCACAGCCCGGCGCAGAGCGCGGCCGCGTCGCAACGCACTACGCCGCGGCCCGTCTCGACGCCGGTGATCCGGCCGCCATCGGTCAGGATACCGGTCACGGCGGTGTCTTCGCAGAGCCGCGCGTCCCGGGCACTGGCCCCCTTGGCGAGGGCGGCGCAGAGGTCGGAGGGGCCGACCCGGCCGTCGTCGGGTGACCAGACCACGCCGATAACGTCCTCAGCGTGCATCAACGGCCAGCGCTCCTTCGCCTCCCCGGTCGGGATGGACCGGGCGCGTACCCCGAACAGATGCGCCAGCGCCTCCTGGCGCCGGATATGGACGAGCCGGTCTTCGGTGGTGGTGATCGAGAGCAAGCCCTTGTTGATCCAGCCGGTCGCCTGGCCGGTCTCCGCCTCCAGCCCGGCGTAGAGGGAGATGGAATGGCGGATGAGGTCGGTGAGGTTGCGGGACGAGCGCAGGGCGCGCACCTGGGCGGCGGAATGCCAGGTGGTGCCGGAGGTCAGTTGGTTGCGTTCCAGGAGGACGGCGTCGGAGACGCACGCCTTCGCCAGGTTAGAGGGTCGAGCAGCCCATGACCCCGCCGCCGATGACGACCACGGAGGCATGGGAAGGCAGGGCGGTTTCGGGCATCGTGTCCTCTTGCGGGGGGCCGGTTGCAGGGGCTGGGCGAGGCATCCTGGGGAGCCGTCCGATTGCGCCGGGCGGGAGGCTGGTACGGAAAGGGACTGTTTCACAGGGACCCGCGCCGCGCTACCCTCTGCGCGGGGAGCGGAACAGATCTTGGCAGCGGTGATTGCCTTGATGCGCAAACAATCTCATCCGGCATCGAGCTCGATTCCCGCCGCCGCATCGGGCGCGGCGGCGCATCGTCACACCTTGCCTTTCCAAGGCACGAGCGCCAGCTCGATCCTCCGCATGAGGAGGTCGAACACGAACGCGACCGCGCCGATCACCACGATGCCGAGGAACACGATGTCGGTCGCAAGGAAACGGGCGGCGTTCAGCACCATCACTCCAATCCCGGCCTTGGCTGCGACCATCTCCGCCGCGACCAGGGTCGTCCAGCCGAAGGCGATCGCGACCCGCATGCCGGTGAGGATCTCGGGGAGCGCGGCCTTGAGCACCACCTGCCGGACGACCTGCCGGCGGCTTCCGCCCATGGAATAGGCCGCATGGATCTGCTCCATGGAGACAGAGCGAACACCGGCGCGGGCGTTGATGGCGATGGGCGCGAAACAGGCCAGGTAAATCAGGAAGAGCTTGCCGGATTCGCCGATTCCGAACCAGATGATGGTCAGCGGCAGGTAGGCGAGCGGCGGGATCGGGCGGTAGAACTCGATCGGCGGGTCGAAGACGCCGCGCGCCAACCGGCTCATGCCCATGGCGAGGCCGATCGGGACCGCGGTGACCACCGCCAGGAAGAAGGAGCTGAATACGCGGTAGAGGCTCCAGAGGATGTGCTCGTGCAAGGTATGCTCGCTGAAGCCATGGCATTCGGCCTCCACCTCGGCCCGCGCGCCGACCGCGGTGAGCAGCTTCTCGACGTAGTACTCCGTACAGGCGATCTTGTTGAATTTCGAGATCACCATCTCGGGCGACGGCAGGAACAACGGTCGGATGAGCTCGAGCTGGGTCACGAGCCACCAGCTCCCGAGAATCAGCACGATGGTGACGGCGCTGATCGCGGTGCTGTTGCCCTTGCCGGGGGCCCCGTACTGGTCGACCGCCCGCGGCGTGCGTTGCGAGAAAATCCCGAGATTCATGGCGGCTGCTCTCCCACTTCTTCGCCATAGATGATGGACAGGATCTCTTCGCGAATCTTGATGAAATCGGATGACGACTTGACCTTCCGCGCATTGCCCGATTCGAAGAACTGGTTGCAGAAGTCGAGATCGTACTCGTGCGTGATCCGGCCCGGCCGCGGGGACATCACCACGAGCCGGGTCGCCATGAACAGCGCTTCCTCCACGCTGTGGGTGATGAAGAACACGACTTTCCTGGTCTTTCTCCACACGTCGAGGATCAGCTCCTGCATGTTCTCGCGCGTGAAGGCGTCCAGCGCCCCGAGCGGCTCGTCCATGAGCAGCATGTCCGGGTCGCAGGTCAGTGCCCGGGCAAGGCCGACCCGCTGCTGCATGCCGCCGGAGAGTTGATAGATGGGGTAATGCTCGAAGTCCGACAGACCGACCAGCGCCAGGTTCTCCCGCGCCCTGGCCCGGCGTTCGCCGCTCCCTACCCCCTGGAGCTTGAGTCCGAACTCGGTGTTCTCGACCACGTCCAGCCAGGGGAGCAGGGCATGTTTCTGGAAGACGACGCCCCGGTCCTTTCCCGGGCCGCCGACCGGGGTGCCCTTGTGCAGGACCTCGCCGGAGGTGGGAGAGAGGAAACCGGCGATGACGTTGAGCAGCGTGGTCTTGCCGCAGCCGGATGCCCCGAGCGCCACGACGAACTCGTTCTCCCGGAAATCCAGGCTCACGTCTTCGAGGGCCCTGACGCTTCCAAGACCCTGCAGGGCCGGGAACTCCATCCCGACGTGACGCAGACTGATGACCGAGGTCATGGGCACATGGCTATCCGAAAGCGCCTCGGGAGTGCCGGACCGGACCAGATTCGCATTCTGTATCGATCCGGCAACCTGAGGTGGGACGTCTGTCGTCCCGGCCGGCCCCGACGTGCTTTGCCGGGGCCGGCCGGGAATCCGTCGACCCGATGTCAGGTCGGGCTCAGCACCCGCCGTCCAGCACCATCTGCGCGAATTTCGGCGTCGCGGAGTCGGCGTAGCTGTCGAGCACGTTGTCGAGCTTGCCCTGGGACATCAGAAACTCCGATGCCGCCATCAGTGCGTTCTGCACCCCACCGCCGAGCCATGTACCCGAGACCTGCTCCTCCAGGGTCGGATAGTCGTACAGCGCGAGCACTCCGGCGACCTGGGCCTCGTCGCCGGACACGCTCTTGGCGATCCCCATGGCGTTGCCGGTCCCCGGGGCGTAGGCCATCGGATTGGCGCGATAGTCGGCATCGGCCGTCGCCACCATCTTGACCCACTGGCAGGTGAACTCGGGATTCTCGTCGGTGAACCCCTTGCGCGCGACCATCGCATCGAAGGTGGCCTTGCCCCAGTTGCTGAGATCGCCCGACGTGAGGAGTACCCGGCCCTTTTCCTTCATGCGCCCGAGGGCGGGATCCCAGACGAATCCGCCGTTGATGTCGCCGCGCTCCCAAGCCGCGACCATGTCCGGCGGAGACATGTCGAGCACATCGAGATCCTTCGGCGAGATGTTGAACTGCTCCAGAGCGAACATCATGTGGAAGTGGGTGGTGGAACCGAACGGCACCGCGATCGTCTTTCCGGCGAGATCCTGCGGTGCGGTGACGGAGTCGTCGACGACCAGCGCCTCCGCATCGTTGATGTTGTCGTAGACGTAGATGACCTGGAGATCGACGCCCCGGCTGTAACCCGCCGCCGACGGCGAGGAGCCGTTGAGCGAGATGTCCACCGATCCCGACGCCATGGCGTTGATCACCTCGGTGCCGGAGGTGAACTTCACGAACTCGATGCTCTTGCCTCCGAGGCCGTTCGCCTTGAGCTCTTCCATCTTCGCCTTCCACGGCCCGTACACGAGCTGGAAACCGACCGTGACGTCGGCCGCGTGGACGCTTCCGGCCAAGCCGAACAACGCCGCCGCGGCAACGATCGCGGCTTTTCGCAGTTGTCTTTTCATGGTTCACCTCTCCTTGGACGATTGTTACGACTACCACCGGACGATGCTACGACCACTACCGGGCTCGATCCGACGAGGTGCCGGCCGGCTCCCGTCCGATTGGCCCGGCCGCAGCCGAGCATACCCCACCCCGTACCGTCGTACCCGATTTGCAAGCATCCTGGCCCGGAGCCGGGCTCGGGCCGCCAATGTACTCCGGTTGCGAGGTAGAATCGACGTGTTTCCGGTCGATGTTTTCGGCCGAACGGGCCGCCGGCACATCCGGCCGGCGACGCCCGCCACATCCCCATCGTCGCCGCCGTGCGACATCGAGATTCCCCGGAGCCCCGACCATGGATGCCAAGACGAAGATCGTCCTCGGCGACCCCGCCCTTTTCCGCCGGCAGTGCTACGTGAACGGCGGCTGGATCGATGCGCAGAGCGGCGACGTGCTCGAAGTCGGCAACCCCGCCACCGGCGAGATCATCGGTACGGTCCCCGCTCTCGGTGCGGAGGAGACGCACGGCGCGATAGAAGCGGCCGACGCCGCGTGGCCGGCGTGGCGCTCACGTCCTGCCAAGGAGCGCGCCAACCTGATGCGCCGCTGGTTCGACCTCATGATGGCGCATCAGGAAGATCTCGCGGTGCTGATGACGAGCGAGCAGGGCAAGCCGCTGGCCGAGTCGCGCGGCGAGATCGCCTACGCGGCGTCCTTCGTCGAATGGTTCGCGGAGGAAGGGAAGCGCGTCTACGGGGACGTCATCGGCCACCCGCTGCCCGGCAAGCGGATCGTGGTGCTGAAGCAGCCGATCGGCGTCGTCGCCTCGATCACGCCGTGGAACTTCCCCGCCGCGATGATCACCCGCAAGTGCGCCCCGGCCCTCGCGGCGGGCTGCCCCGTGGTCATCCGCCCGGCGTCGCAGACCCCGTTCTCGGCCCTGGCCCTCGCGGCGCTCGCCGAACGGGCGGGGATCCCGCCCGGCGTGATCAACGTCGTCACCGGCCCGTCCGGCCCGATGGGGGCCGAGCTCACCTCGAACCCGACGGTGCGCAAGCTCTCGTTCACCGGCTCCACGGAGGTCGGCAAGCTCCTGATGTCGCAGTGCGCCTCCACGGTGAAGAAGGTCAGCCTGGAGCTCGGCGGCAACGCCCCCTTCATCGTCTTCGACGACGCGGACCTCGACGCGGCGGTGGCCGGCGCGATGGCCTCGAAGTACCGCAACGCGGGGCAGACCTGCGTATGCGCCAACCGGTTGCTGGTCCAGGACGGGATCCACGACGCGTTCGCCGCGAAGATGGTCGAGGCGGTCAAGGGGCTCAAGGTCGGCAACGGGCTGGAGGACGGCACGCAGCAGGGACCGCTCATCGACATGCGCGCGGTGGAGAAGGTCGAGGAGCACATCGCGGACGCGACCGCGAAGGGTGCGATGGTCGCGACCGGCGGCGGGCGCCACGCCCTCGGCGGCAGCTTCTTCCAGCCGACCCTGCTCACCGGCGTCACCCCCGCGATGGCGGTGGCGCGCGAGGAGACGTTCGGTCCGGTCGCGCCGCTGTTCCGCTTCTCCACCGAGGACGAGGCGGTGCGCATGGCCAACGACACCGAGTTCGGCCTTGCCGCGTACTTCTACAGCCGCGACGTCGGCCGCGTATGGCGCGTCTCCGAGGGTCTCGAATACGGGATCGTGGGCGTCAACGAGGGGATCATCTCGAACGAAGTGGCGCCGTTCGGCGGCGTCAAGGAGTCGGGGATCGGCCGCGAGGGGTCGAAGTACGGCATCGACGACTTCATCGAGATCAAGTACCTCTGCATGGGAGGGATCGACGGTTAGGGCCAGGGACCGCGTGCAAGGGCTCCCGCACCTGCGGCGCACCGGACCGCCCGCGGGCGCTACGTCGATACGGGTGTGGCAGGGTCGGGACGCAAGCGCCGGTTCCCGACTCGAAGGCCGGACAGGCGGTGCGCGTGGCCGAGGTCGTCACTGACCGGCGTGGCGTCGAGGGCGAGCGCATGGGCGGTGACCGCGAGGTCGAAATCCTCGATCCGGGTCCCGCGGCGTTCCGATTCGGCCCTGGCCTTGCCGGATGCGCGGCCGACCCCGCCGGTCCATGCAGTCCCTGGTGTCTCGAATCAAGAGCAGGGAGCGCCTCGGTGACGCAAGAGAGCGGAGGATGAGCCGTGCGAGGACCGGAAGGGTCCTTCGTCCCGCCGAGTTCGTTCCCCTCGTCGCCCTCCTGATGTCACTGGTCGCGCTCGCGATCGACGCGATGCTGCCGGCGCTGCCCGCGATCGGCCGCGACCTCGGGGCGCCGCATCCGAACGACGTCCAGTTCGTCGTGACGGCCCTGTTCCTGGGGCTCGGGTTCGGCCAGATCCTCTACGGCCCGCTCTCCGACCACACCGGTCGCAAGCCCGCCATCTACGCCGGCCTCGCCGTGTTCATGGCCGGATGCCTCGTGTCCATCTTCGCGCCCACGTTCGAGGTGATGATCGCGGCCCGCGTCCTGCAGGGGATCGGGGTGGCGGGACCCAGGATCGTGGTCATGGCCCTCATCCGCGATCTGTATGGAGGCCCCCGGATGGCCCGGCTGATGTCGTTCGCGATGGCCGTGTTCATCCTCGTGCCCGCCGTCGCCCCGGCCCTCGGACAGGGGATCCTCTGGCTCTCGGGCTGGCGCGCGATATTCGTCACCTTCTTCGCCGCCGCTGCCGTCGCCTTCGCATGGTTCGCGCTACGCCAGCCGGAGACCCTGCCCGCCGCCCGCCGCCGGCCCTTCTCGCTACGGGCCGTCGGCGGGGCCGTGCGGGAGATCCTGGGGATCCGGGCCGCGGTCGGATACACCCTCGCGACGGGGTTCGCATTCTCCCCCTTCGTCGCCTACCTGAGCTCGGCCCAGCAGATCTTCCAGGAGGCGTACCGTACGGGCGCGCTCTTCCCGCTGTATTTCGGGATGCTCGCGCTCGCCATCGGGGGTGCCGCGCTCGTGAACGGCCGCCTCGTGATGAAGCATGGGATGCGCCGGATCTCGAACGCGGCGGCGGGATGCATCACCCTCGTCTCGCTCGTCGCGTGGGCGGGCGCCTTCGCCTTCGACGGCCTGCCTCCGCTGTGGCTGTTCATGAGCTACCTCATGGCCGTCTTCCTCTGCATCGGCCCCATCTTCGGCAATCTCAACGCGCTGGCGATGGAGCCTCTGGGCCATATCGCCGGCGTGGGGGCGGCGGTGGTCGCATCGCTCTCCACCCTGATCTCGGTGCCCCTCGGGGCGCTCATCGGCCAGAGCTTCGACGGCACCATGTACGTCCAGATCGGCGCCTTCGCGGTTTTCGGCGCGGGCATGCTCGCCGCCATGCGGTGGGCCGAGGGCGACGGCCGCGTGCGGCGGTAACTTCCCCTTTCCCTTAGTCTGAACTTCGAGAGCAGGTGCGAGTCAACTGGTTGTTTTTTTTCAGGAACACGTGGGCGCGCACGCGTGCGCCGGCGTAGTGAGAGATGGGCCGCTGGAGTTGACCCGATTTCGTGGACCCCCGACCCTTTGGGGAGGAGGTATCCACCATGGCGACATCGAGACCGCCCCCCGTTTCCACGGAGCCTGCCCCGGCAGGCAGTCAGCCGGGGGGCAGGCCCTACGTGCCGACCCTGGTCGGATTCCCGTCCCTGGCCATCGTGCTCGACGTGTTCAGCCGCCGAATCCACGCTTTCGCGGGGACGGGCTGGGCGATGGCCGGGCATCTGCGCACCGAACTCGTGCTCGATACCCTGGACATGGCCGTCGAGCAACGCCGCCCGGACTCCGTCATCCACCACTGGGACCAAGGGTGCCGGTCCGCCTCCCCCGGACGCGCCGCCTACCAGCGCATCCGCCCGCGCAGCATCAGGCCGTGCCCGGCGCGCTCGGTGCGGCTCTCCCGGCGCTCGCCTTCGAGGTCCAGCTCGAACGCCGGGCCGAGCAGGAAGCGCGCCCCCAGCCGGTAGCCGCGCGTACCGCCCTCGGACAGTCCAAGGCCGCCGTAGGGGGTCAGCACCCCGGCGAACGCCGCCAGGCCGTAGCCCATCTCGGTGTCCAGCCGTGCAGTCGGGGATGCGCCGGTGGCTCCGGCTCCGGTGGCCCCGGCGCCGCTCCCGGCCACGCCGCCCTCCCACAGCCGCGAGAGGCCGCTTCCGGTGTCCCCATACGAGGGCGCCAGACGTAGCGACAGCCCCCGGCCCGAGGCCGGTTCCAGCCGCACCGCCCCGCCCACGCTCCAGTCCTCCGTCGCGCCCTCGTGCGCGAGCAGCACCCGGCCCGCCACGTCCGCGCTCAGGCCCAGGGCCGGGTGCGCGTAGTCCAGCCCGCCCCCGAGCTCCACCCCCGCCCCGGTCTCGCCGTCGCCCCCGTCGAGGCGCATCCCCAGTTCCACCGAGGGCGTGAACGCCGCGCCCCCGCCCAACGCGAACGCCCGCGCGCCTTCGGCCGCCACCCGCAGCCGGTGGGTCCTGACCGCAAGCCCCGCGATGCGCGCGCCGTTGTCCTCGACGGCGAGCCGCGTCGTCCACGCCTCGCCCTTGAGGTCCACGGTCACCGGGCCGAAGACCCCCGGCCCCTCGCCCGAGAGCACCCGCACGCTCCCGCCCGCCGCGGCGCTGCGCAACGTGCTGTCGCTCGTGTGCCGGCCCGCCTCGCCGTCGGTGAGGGTGACGTCGCCCCGGCCGTAGCCGAGCGACGCCCAGGCGTGCGTCCCCGCCGGCCATGCCCACCCCACGTAGGGATGCACGCTCGTCATCCGGCTCTCGTACTCGCCCTTGACCGTCTTGCCGAGGGCTTCGGCGGACGTGTCGGTGTAGTCGAAGCGCCCCTTGCTCACCGAGAGTGCGAGTCCGGCCAGTCCCCCGGCCCCGAAGCGGGCGTCCATCCCCAGGTGCGCGCCGAACAGGTGGCCGTCCCAGTCCACCCCGCTACCGTCGCCGTCGCCAGCGAGGCTGCGGTAGTCGCCCGCGCCCCAGGCGGTCACGCGCGCCCCGGCGCCCGTGGCGGGGCCGTCCCCGGAGAGCGCGAGGGCGAAGCGCCGCCCGTCGAGCCCCTGCTTCCACGACCACGTGCCGTCCTCGAGGGCCTGCTCGTTGGCCTGGAGGAGGCCGGCGAACCCCGTGAGCACGTCCGCGGGGGCCATCGCGCCGTGGGCGGCGGCCCCGTCCGGGGAGAGCGCCTGCCCGATGCGTCCGGCCACGGCGTCCATCGTGCTCGCGGTCATCGCCCGGGAGAGGTCGGGCAGGAGGGCTTCGTTGACGCCCTTCAGGCGCACCCGCAGGCGGTCCAGCACCTCGATGGTGAAGGTGAGCGTCGCGGGGTCGCCGTCGGCGTCGGTGGCGGTCAGGGTCCAGGCGGCGGCTTGCGCGGGCACGGTGGGGGTGCCGGCGAGGGTACCGCCGCTCGTGGCATCGGCCGGGGCGGTGTACTCGAGCCCCTTGGGCCAGGCCGGCGCGAGCGTATAGGCGAGCGGCCCGTCGCCGCCGGTGGCCGCAGGCAGGACGAGAGGGTCAATCTCCAGGCCCTGCACGTAGCGTTGCGGCGGCACCTGTGCATCGCCGAAGCTCGGCACTAGGTCCGACACGTCCGGCGCCACTTCGATGTCGAAGGTGAGCGTCGCGGTATCGCCGTCGGCGTCGGTGGCGGTCAGGGTCCAGGCGGCGGCTTGCGCGGGCACGGCGGGCGTGCCGGCGAGGGTGCCGCCGCTCGTGGCATCGGTCGGGGCGGTGTACGCAAGCCCCTCGGGCAAGGCCGGCGCGAGCGCATAGGTGAGCGGCCCGTCGCCGTCGGTGGCCGCAGGCAGGACGAGCGGCGCAATCTCCAGGCCCTGCACGTAGCGCTGCGGTGCGAGCGCCGCACCGGCGAAGGTGGGCTTCAGGTCGTTGTAGCCCACCGCGAACGGGGAGAACGTGGCCACTCCGGAGGCGCACACCAGACCGCGGGCCGCATCGTCGCGCGAGCCGCCCGCCACCTCCGCCCAGCCGGCCTCGCCGTAGTGCAGCAGCCGCAGCCCCCGCTCCCCGGCCTCTGCGCGCAAGGCCGCGACCACCGGCAGGCAGAGCTCCACGCCCCCGGACGGGACGGGCTGCGCGGCCACATCCACCACCGTGCGCCGGTCGGGGTCTTCCCCGAGCCCGAAGCGGGCGCTCTCGAAGGGCACGCCGGCCACGGGCGGGGCGAAGCGCAGCACCAAGTCCCGGTCGAGAGCGACCGGGAGGATGACCACCACCCCCGCCGGCACGCCGTCGCCCACCACCACCGTCACCGTGTGCCCGTTCACCGTGCGCGTGGTGGTGCCCGGCCCGCCCGTCTCCACCCGCAGGTCTGCATCGTCGTCGTCGGTGATCGTCCCGGTCCCGCTCGCGGCGGCGAGGGTCGCGTTCACCGGGGCGCTCAACGTGACCACGATGGTCTCGTCCGCCTCGTCGAGCACGTCGCCGGCCACCGTCACGGCGATGGTCTGGCTCGTCGTCCCCGCCGCGAACGTCAGCGTCCCGCCCGTGATCGCCGTGTAGTCGGTCCCGGAAGTCGCCGTGCCGCCGGTCCCCTCCGCCCAGTCCACCGTCACTTCCTGGCCGCTCGCCGGACTCAGCGTCACCGTGAACGTCAGGCTCTTCGAGCCGCTGTCGCCCTCCGTCACGCTCGGCGAGTCGATCGACACCGTCGGCCCGTCGTCGTCCGTCAGGCTGATCGTGGCCGGGTTCACCGTCAGGCCGCCCGACGCGCCGCTTACCGTGATGGTCTCGCCCGTCTCGTCCGTCGTATCGTCGGTCGGCGTCAACGTGAACGTCCCGGTCTCGCTCGCCGCCCCCGCCGCGATCTCGATGTCGAAGTCCGCCACCGCGGCGAAGTCCACCGCCCCCGCCGTGCCGCTGCCCGCCACGCTCACCGTCACCGTCGTGGCCGCGCCGAACCGGGTCGTGCCGTCTACCGTGGCCGTCACCGTGATCGTGGTCGGCCCGTCGCCCTCGCCCACACTGCTGTCGTCCACCGTCAACGTGATCGAGGGCGTCGCGTCGTTGTCCGTGATCGTCCCCGTCCCGGTGCTCGCCGTACTCGACACGGCCGCGTTCGTCGAGGCGCTCAGGGTCACCACCACCGTCTCATTCGACTCGTCCAGGACATCGCCCAGCACCGACACGTTGAAGGTCTGGCTGGTCGTCCCCGTCGCGAAGGTCAGCGTCCCGGCGGTAATCGCCGTGTAGTCCGTCCCCGCCGTGGCCGTGCCGGTCGTGGCGTCCGCGTAGTCCACCGTCACCTGCTGGGCGCTCGCCGCGCTCAAGGTCACCGTGAACGTCAGGTTCGTCGAGCCGCTGTCACCCTCCGTCACGCTCGGCGAGTTGATCGATACCGTCGGCCCGTCGTCGTCCGTGATCGTCCCCGTGCCGGCGCCCGCCGCGATCGTCGCGTTCGTCGCGCTGCTCAGGGTTACCACGATGGTCTCGTTCGCCTCGTCGGTCGTGTCGCCCGTCACCGACACGGTGAAGGTCTGGCTGGTCGTCCCCGCTGTGAAGGTCAACGTCCCGTCCGTGATCGCCGTGTAGTCCGTCCCCGACGTGGCTGTGCCGGTCCCGGCGTCGGTGTAGCCCACCGTCACCTGCTGGACGCTCGCCGCGCTCAGCGTCACCGTGAACGTCAGGTTCGTCGAGCCGCTGTCACCCTCCGTCACGCTCGGCGAGTCGATCGACACCGTCGACCCGTCGTCGTTTGTGATCATCCCCGTCCCGTTCGCCGTCGAAATGGTCGCGTTCGTCGGGCTGCTCAGGGTCACCACGACGGTCTCGTTCGCCTCGTCGGTCGTGTCGCCCGTCACCGACACGTTGAAGGTCTGGCTGGTCGTCCCCACCGGGAAGGTCAGCGTGCCGCCGGTGATCGCCGTGTAGTCGGTCCCGGACGTGGCCGTGCCGGTCCCGGCGTCCGCGTAGGCCACCGTCACCTGCTGGACGCTCGCCGCGCTCAAGCTCACCGTGAACGTCAGGGTCGTCGAGCCGCTGTCGCCCTCCGTCACGCTCGGCGAGTCGATCGACACCGCCGGCCCGTCGTCGTCCGTGATCGTCCCCGTCCCGGTACCCGTCGCGATCGTCGCGTTCGTCGGGCTGCTCAGGGTCACCACGACGGTCTCGTTCAACTCGTCGGTCGTATCGCCCGTCACCGCCACGGTGAAGGTCTGGCTGGTGGTCCCCGCCGTGAAGGTCAGCGTCCCGCCCGTGATGGCCGTGTAGTCGGTCCCGGAAGTCGCGGAGCCACCCGTCCCTGCCCCCCAGTCCACCGTCACCTGCTGGACGCTCGCCGCGCTCAACGTCGCCGTGAAGGTCAGGTTCGTCGAGCCGCTGTCCCCCTCCGTCACGCTCGGCGAGTTAACCGACACCGTCGGCCCGTCGTCGTCCGTGATCGTCCCCGTGCCGGTACCCGTCGTAGCGGATACGGTCGCGTTCGTCGCGCCGCTCAGGGTCACCACGACGGTTTCGTCCACCTCGTCGGTCGTGTCGCCCGTCACCGATACGTTGAAGGTCTGGCTGGTCGTCCCCGCCGCGAAGGTCAGCGTGCCGCCGGTGATCGTCGTGTAGTCCGTCCCCGCCGTGGCCGTGCCGGTCGTGGCATCGGCGTAAGCCACCGTCACCTGCCGGCCGCTCGCCGCGCTCAACGTCGCCGTGAACGTCAGGTTCTTCGAGCCGCTGTCCCCCTCCGTCACGCTCGGCGAGTCGATCGACACCGTCGGGGGGTCGTCGTCGTCCGTGATCGTTCCCGTGCCGGTACCCACCGTAGCGGATACGGCCGCGTTCGTCGGGCTGCTCAACGTCACCACCACCGTCTCGTTCGCCTCGTCCAGCGTGTCGCCCAGCGCCGCCACGTTGAAGGTCTGGCTGGTCGTCCCCGCCGCGAAGGTGAGCGTCCCGGCGGTAATCGCCGTGTAGTCGGTACCCGAGGTTGCGGTGCCGGTGCCCGCGTCCGCGTAGCCCACCGTCACCTGCTGGCCGCTCGCGGCGCTCAAGGTCACGGTGAAGGTCAGGGTCGCCGTCCCGCTGTCGCCCTCCGTCATGCTCGGCGAGTCGATGGAGAGCGTGGGCGGATCGTCGTCGTCCTCAATGGTCAGCGTCACGTCGGACGGGTTCGCGAATTCCCCCGTCGCCGTCCCCGAAACGGTCACCGACTTGTCCGGTGCGTCCAGGTTGTTGTCGGACGCGGTGATCTCCACCGTCCCGGTGCTCGTCGTCGCGTTCGCCGCGATGGTCAGCGTCGTTCCCGTCAGCGTGAAATCACCCGACACCGCCGGGGCCACCGCCGCCGCCGACACCGTGATCGTCGTCGCGGCGGTCGTCGTCTGGGCCAGCGTCGCCGTTACCGTCGAAACCCCGCCGTTCTCCGAAATCGCGGCGGGCATGAGGACCAGCGCCGCATTCGTCGCAGGCGCTACAAGAGGAACCCACTCGGTCATGGCAACGCCGACACTCAGCCACGTAAGTCTGATGACGACCCCGCCGTTGTCGATCATGGCTTGGGTCGGAGCGAAATTCGTCACTGTCAAACGGTCTCCGCCGAAACTTTCTCCTATTCTCTTGAGTGTCTGACACCCGGCAGTAGATGGGTGCGGCGGCATCACCCTCGTCCAGGGACAAGCGTCGATCCCAGCGTTATTCCAGAAACGACTTGCACCTCTTCTGTGGATTGTGACCGACTGCCGAAGCATCAGCTTGCCTATGAGGCTCGTCGTAGTCACATCCTGAGTCCAGTTACTGTTCACCGCCCATCTGGCTCCCGGGCTCGGCGTCGTCTGGGCGAACGCCCGCGGCGCGAGAGCCGCGACCATCACCAGCAGCAGGAGAACGGCCCGCGCCGGGACGCGAGAAGGGCCTCCTCCTCTCCGAGGGAATCTCCGCCCATGCGAGCCGGCGAACGACCGTGAGCGTCGGGGCATGAACCATCCCATCGATTTTCTCCTTGTCTCCTGCGCATTCCGGTGAAGTCGATCACCGATTCCGGGTTGAAGCCGATCACCCGTCGGAGCGAAGCGACGCAGGGTAATGACTCAAGTTTCGGGATTCATTTCTACAGGAAGTGATTGATAACCTGTTGAATAACATAGGAAAAGGACCTTGCACGTGTTAGTGATGTCGGTTGCTGACGCCATCCATCGAAACACGGAAGATCCACATGAATGGTGACACAAAACACCCCCCTCTGCCATCGTTGGTCGGGACCGTCCTCACCGACGGAAACCACGATATCGACAACCTGCTTGCTGCGGCCTGGAAGACGCTGCGCCTCAACCAACTGCTCCTGTGTGCGGGCTTCAGCAAGCGTCATGGGATTGAAGTCACGGAGACGGTATTCGTGCTCATGGTGTGGAAATGGCTGAACGTCGCCTCTATCGCGATGTTTTGTCGTCACGCCCTCGACATGTTCAGCCGGGCGAAGGAGGTCTACAAGCAACAAGGATTGGACGATAGTCGTGTGAAGGCATTGGTACTGGACGACTCCGTCAAGGCTCGGCGCGGCAAGAAGATGGAGGGCGTTTCCAGCCATGATGACCATGTGACGAGCCGGCACGTGATGGGGCAACAGGTATTGACGTTGGGGTTGGCCACGGACGATGCGTTCCTGCCATTGGACTCGCAGCTCTACGTGAGTCGGACGAAGGCGCAGGCGCTCAGTCGACCGTACAAGGACAGTTGTAGTGTCGCGGCTCGGAGGTACCGGGAGGGGACGACCCAGGGCAAGCCGGAGATGGGCATCGGGATGATGAGACGAGCGAAGCGTAGTGGTCTGGACGCGGACTACCTGGTGGCCGATGCGTGGTTTGGTACGAAGACGATGATTCGGGCGACGTATTCGGCCGCTGACCTTTCGCGGTCGGATCGGCGGGGATCTCGTGTTCGAGGTCCACGCGACGGACGGGCGGACCTACTCAATGAGGCTCGACACCGGCGACGTGGCGGCCGTGGTGCAGGCGGTCCCGGCCCGCGGGGTGACGCGATCCTGACAGCTCGCCGCGTTTTCTCGCGCGGCGGTCACCAAGCCAACGGCTGCAACACGGCGCCGGGATGCACGGCGGCGTACTCCGGCTTGCGCGGCCCCCGTGGGCGCCACGTCCTGCGCTGTGCGCTCCACCAGGCGCGCAACAATGCCTCGCCGTGCGGGAGCCGAAGGCGCGTCCACTTCCCCGCGGCCACGTGCCATACGTATCCCGACTCCAACCCGAACCGCTCGAACTGCCGGTACGAGAATCCCCGCCCCACCAGGCAACCCACCAACTCCCGCCACGGCTGCCGATAGCGGCGATGGTCATACAACCCCGGCTCCAACGTCTCCTCGCCCCTGTAGAGCACGTGATCTCCGCAGTCGGCGACGGCGCGGGCGATGGCATGTTCCGGGTGCCTTCTGCTGCCGAACCGATACCCCTCGATGGTGCGGCGGTTGACTCCGACCGCGGCCGCAACCTTCGATGCCGGGGCGAATGCGCAAGCGTCGAGGCATGTCCGCCACGTGTACATCGGCTTGTGGAGTTCGGCGGAAAGCAGCATGGCGAAGCGAACAAGCATCAACGGGCCGGAAATCGTAGCTTATCCGCGTCCTGGAGCTACGAATCAAGGGGTTTGCGCGCGTTTCCGGGACTCGACCGCACGGCGGAAAAAAAACGGCGCGGCTTCCGGCAGGGTGATACCCGTGGCGCTCCGCACACGCGGGCGTCCGCGGGTGTAATCCGGTGGAGTGGTCCCGAATCAGCCGCCGTGCAGTCGCCGGGATACTCCCACGCAGCCCGTCATGCCGGCGAGAGGGGGCGGTCATGTCCATGCCTGCTTCCGCTCATCGGGAGATCGGCGAACATCGGCAGGCGGGTTTTGCCTGTCACCCGATTCCCGGCGGGCGGCAGCAATGTCCGGCGACGATCGAATCGTCCTGACACGGCGGGGCCGGGGGGCGGTTCGTGAACGTCTCCGACGCGCCGGGCGAGACGCCCGCG
The DNA here is from genome assembly GCA_958295465.1 of uncultured Gammaproteobacteria bacterium. Lineage (GTDB taxonomy): Bacteria > Pseudomonadota > Gammaproteobacteria > HK1 > HK1 > HK1. The sequence continues at coordinate 1,047,866 of OY282353.1, read as the reverse complement.
TCCGTCAGGATGCGCCTCCCCCGGACGTGCCGCCTACCAGCGCATCCGCCCGCGCAGCATCAGGCCGTGCCCGGCGCGCTCGGTGCGGCTCTCCCGGCGCTCGCCTTCGAGGTCCAGCTCGAACGCCGGGCCGAGCAGGAAGCGCGCCCCCAGCCGGTAGCCGCGCGCACCGCCCTCGGACAGTCCAAGGCCGCCGTAGGGGGTCAGCACCCCGGCGAACGCCGCCAGGCCGTAGCCCATCTCGGTGTCCAGCCGTGCAGTCGGGGATGCGCCGGTGGCTCCGGCTCCGGTGGCCCCGGCGCCGCTCCCGGCCACGCCGCCCTCCCACAGCCGCGAGAGGCCGCTTCCGGTGTCCCCATACGAGGGCGCCAGACGTAGCGACAGCCCCCGGCCCGAGGCCGGTTCCAGCCGCACCGCCCCGCCCACGCTCCAGTCCTCCGTCGCGCCCTCGTGCGCGAGCAGCACCCGGCCCGCCACGTCCGCGCTCAGGCCCAGGGCCGGGTGCGCGTAGTCCAGCCCGCCCCCGAGCTCCACCCCCGCCCCGGTCTCGCCGTCGCCCCCGTCGAGGCGCATCCCCAGTTCCACCGAGGGCGTGAACGCCGCGCCCCCGCCCAACGCGAACGCCCGCGCGCCTTCGGCCGCCACCCGCAGCCGGTGGGTCCTGACCGCAAGCCCCGCGATGCGCGCGCCGTTGTCCTCGACGGCGAGCCGCGTCGTCCACGCCTCGCCCTTGAGGTCCACGGTCACCGGGCCGAAGACCCCCGGCCCCTCGCCCGAGAGCACCCGCACGCTCCCGCCCGCCGCGGCGCTGCGCAACGTGCTGTCGCTCGTGTGCCGGCCCGCCTCGCCGTCGGTGAGGGTGACGTCGCCCCGGCCGTAGCCGAGCGACGCCCAGGCGTGCGTCCCCGCCGGCCATGCCCACCCCACGTAGGGATGCACGCTCGTCATCCGGCTCTCGTACTCGCCCTTGACCGTCTTGCCGAGGGCTTCGGCGGACGTGTCGGTGTAGTCGAAGCGCCCCTTGCTCACCGAGAGTGCGAGTCCGGCCAGTCCCCCGGCCCCGAAGCGGGCGTCCATCCCCAGGTGCGCGCCGAACAGGTGGCCGTCCCAGTCCACCCCGCTACCGTCGCCGGCGAGGCTGCGGTAGTCGCCCGCGCCCCAGGCGGTCACGCGCGCCCCGGCGCCCGTGGCGGGGCCGTCCCCGGAGAGCGCGAGGGCGAAGCGCCGCCCGTCGAGCCCCTGCTTCCACGACCACGTGCCGTCCTCGAGGGCCTGCTCGTTGGCCTGGAGGAGGCCGGCGAACCCCGTGAGCACGTCCGCGGGGGCCATCGCGCCGTGGGCGGCGGCCCCGTCCGGGGAGAGGGCCTGCCCGATGCGCCCGGTCACCGCGTCCATCGTGCTCGCGGTCATCGCCCGGGAGAGGTCGGGCAGGAGGGCTTCGTTGACGCCCTTCAGGCGCACCCGCAGGCGGTCCAGCACCTCGATGGTGAAGGTGAGCGTCGCGGGGTCGCCGTCGGCGTCGGTGGCGGTCAGGGTCCAGGCGGCGGCTTGCGCGGGCACGGTGGGCGTGCCGGCGAGGGTGCCGCCGCTCGTGGCATCGGCCGGGTCGGTGTACTCGAGCCCCTTGGGCCAGGCCGGCGCGAGCGTATAGGCGAGCGGCCCGTCGCCGCCGGTGGCCGCAGGCAGGACGAGAGGGTCAATCTCCAGGCCCTGCACGTAGCGTTGCGGCGGCACCTGTGCATCGCCGAAGCTCGGCACCAGGTCCGACACGTCCGGCGCCACTTCGATGTCGAAGGTGAGCGTCGCGGTATCGCCGTCGGCGTCGGTGGCGGTCAGGGTCCAGGCGGCGGCTTGCGCGGGCACGGCGGGCGTGCCGGCGAGGGTGCCGCCGCTCGTGGCATCGGTCGGGGCGGTGTACGCAAGCCCCTCGGGCAAGGCCGGCGCGAGCGCATAGGTGAGCGGCCCGTCGCCGCCGGTGGCCGCAGGCAGGACGAGAGGGTCAATCTCCAGGCCCTGCACGTAGCGTTGCGGCGGCACCTGTGCATCGCCGAAGCTCGGCATCAGGTTCGACACGTCCGGCGCCACCTCGATGGTGAAGGTGAGCGTCGCGGTATCGCCGTCGGCGTCGGTGGCGGTCAGGGTCCAGGCGGCGGCTTGCGCGGGCGCGGTGGGCGTGCCGGCGAGGGCGCCGCCGCTCGTGGCATCGGCCGGGGCGGTGTACTCGAGCCCCTTGGGCAAGGCCGGCGCGAGCGCATAGACGAGCGGCCCGTCGCCGCTCGTCGCCGCCGGCAGGGCGAGGGGGTCAATCTCCAGGCCCTGCACGTAGCGTTGCGGCGGCACCTGTGCATCGCCGAAGCTCGGCACCAGGTCGTCCGCAATCGTCCCGGTCCCGCTCGCGCTCGCGGCGGCGAGGGTCGCGTTGGTGGGGGCGCTCAACGTGAGCACGATGGTCTCGCCCGTATCGTCGAGTGCGTCGCCGGTCACCGTCACGGCGATGGTCTGGCTGGTCGTCCCTGCCGTGAAGGTGAGCGTCCCCGCGGGAATCGCCGTGTAGTCGGCGCCCGAGGTGGCGGTGCCGGTACCCGCGTCCGCGTAGCCCACCGTCACCGGCAGGGCGCTCGCGCGGCTCAAGGTCACGGTGAACGTCCCGCTGCCGCCCTCCGTCATGCTCGGCGAGTCGATGGAGAGTGCGGGCAGATCGTCGTCGTCCGCAATGGTCAGCGTCACGTCGGGCGGGTTCGCGGCTCCCCCCCCCGTCGCCGTCCCCGAAACGGTCACCGACTTGTCCGCCCCGCCCACGCTGTTGTCGGACGCGGTGATCTCCACCGCCCCGGTGCTCGTCGTCGCGTTCGCCGCGATGGTCAGCGTCGTTCCCGTCAGCGTGAAATCAGTCCCCGCCCCCGGCGAGGCCGACACCGTGATCGTCGTCGCGGCGCTCTTCGTCCGATCCAGCGTGGCCGTCACCGTCGAAACCCCGGCGTTCTCCGAAATCGCGGCGGGCATGAGGACCAGCGTCGTGGGCGTTACAAGAGGAACCCACTCGGTCATGACAGCACCGAGGCTGCGGACGGGGGCGAGGAGCTCCCACGTAACTCTGATGACGACCCCGCCGTTGTCGATCATGGCTTGCGTCGGAACGAAATTCGTCAACGTCAGAGATGATGATGAGGATCCTGCAGAAGCTCCTTCTGACTTGAGTGTCTGACACCCGGTAGTAGATGGGAACATCGGCGGAGTCCCAGTCGGAGTCACCGTCGTCCAAGGACAAGCGGAAATCCCAGCGCGGTCCCAGTCAGTACCACCTGTTGCGGTCACTGTGACTGACTGCTGAAGCATCAGCTTGTCTACGAGGCTCGTCGTGGCCACACCAAGCCGAAGCCAGTTCGCAGCGCCCACGCCCGGTGATGTCCATCTAACTGGGTTCGGCGTCGTCTGGGCGAACGCCCGCGGCGCGAGAGCCGCGACCATCACCAGCAGCAGGAGGACGGCCCGCGCCGGGACGCGAGAAGGGCCTCCTCCTCTCCGGGGGAATCTCCGCCCATGCGAGCCGGCGAACGACCGTGAGCGTCGGGGCATGAACCATCCCATCGATTTTCTCCTTGTCTCCTGCGCATTCCGGCGAAGCTTATCACCGGTTCCGGGTTGAAACCGATCCCGGTCGGAGCTGGAGCGATGCAGGGTAATGATTGCCATGCAGTGCGGCATGGGTCGACACTCCAGAGTGCTGTTTTCGCATGGAACCTCCCTTGAGTTCGAGCTTGTAAGCGTTGCGGACAAGGCGGCCGAGGATGGCGTCGGGGACTTTGGCAGCGTGGAGGCCAGTCACTTCAAGTTTGCCACCACACGCGCGGCGATGTGGGTGATGTCCCGCGCGCGCTACGCAGCGCAACGCGGAAGGCGGTGGTGGCGCGGCCGCCCTGGGCTTCCCAATGGCCGCCGAAGCGGTGGAGCTCTCCGTCTCCGGACACGTCAACCGCGCCATCACCGGCGTGGACGCGAATGGTGTCTCCAACGACCTGCGACATGTGGACTCCAACGCGTCACAGAGCCGCGTCCGCTTCACCGGGAGCGAGGAGCTGGACGGCGGGATGGCCGTTGGCGTCAACCTGGAGATGGGCATCTTGAGCACCGGCAGCAGTTCCGGGGCGACGACGCGCGTTGCGGCCGCCTACCTCGACACCGCCGGGGGACAGCGATGGAGAGCGAGCGAGGTCAGGCGATCCGCACGGAGCTGATGCCGTCAACGCGGCCGATGCCGTCGGATCCGCGTCCGCAGCCGGGAGCTGGTGAGAAATGCGGGCTAGAATCCACGCCAGCGCGATCCGCCATTGCCGCCATCATCGACTTCTCCTTCGACGCCAATCACCATGTCCCGCGCCGAGAAACCGCCGCGCCTCCCGCCGCAGTTCGAGCTCGTGGCCCTGGAACGCACCGGCAGCGTCATGGATGCCGCGCTGGCGAGAGCCGCGGGCGGCGCCGGTGAAGGCACCCTGGTCTGGGCACGGGACCAGTCGAATGCACGCACCCGGCGGGGCAACGCCTGGATCGGATACGCGGGCAACCTGCATTGCGCGCTGATCATCGAGCCCGACTATCCGAACGAGGAAGCCTGGCAGCTCGTCTACGTCAATGCCCTGGCGGTGGGAAGCGCGATCGCGGAGATGGTCTCCCCGATGACCGGCCTGCGCTTCGCATGGCCCAACCGGCTGCTCATCAACGACCTGCTTGCGGCGCGGCTCGACGTCGCGGCCACCGACCCGGCCCGCGACCCCTGCCCCGCGCTCGTGCTTGGCGCCAGCGTCAACGTGGCGGCGCACCCCCCGCAGCCCGAGCCCGAAGAGTACAACTCGGTCCACGCGAGCGGCGCGCCCGGGACCACCGTCGTCGATGTTCTCGAAGCCTACGCGAGCCATTTTCTCGCCTGGTCGAGCCGCTGGGCCGACGAGGGATTCGGGCCGCTGCGCCGCGCGTGGCGCATCCGGGCCGACGGGCTCGATTCGCAATCGGAGATCCGGCTGATCGGCGGATCGGTACACGGGCACGTGGACGACGTCGACGAACGGGGCGCACTGGTCCTCGACACCGGCGGGGGGCCTCGGCGCATCACCATCGGGGAGTACTTCGGCCTGGACGCGAAGCCCGCGGGCTGACGCCCGGAGTCCGCCGGCGATCGAAACGACCCGCCCCTGATGACGCGACGCTCCCAATCGCCCGGGAAATCCCGGAAGCCGCGCGCATCGGAGCATCCGACGACATCGACTGCCGTTGCCGTCGAATGCGGCCCATGGACGACATCTGCCTCCCGGGCGTCGAATGGGAGTCATCACCGTCTCGTCGGTGACGAGCCCCGCCCCGCCAACCGGCGGTACGATGAAGAGGTCGCCCGGATGACCGGGCGCACGAAGGTTGACGACCGGGCTGCCGATCGGAAGTCCCGCGCCTTCAGCGGATGCGTTCGAGGATGCCGTCGAGGGCGTCGAGCGAGCTGTAGTGGATGGTGACCGAGCCCGTTCCCTTCTTCGCCTTGTGATCGATCCGGACCTTCGCGCCGAGGCGTTCTCCCAGCTCGGTCTCGAGCCTGATCACGTCGGGGTCGCGGGTGGCCGGCGCAGGAGGCGATTCCTGCTTCGCCTTCGAGCGCACCAGCTTTTCGGTCTCGCGGGCCGAGAGACCGCGCCGGACCACTTCCTCCGCCGTCTCGCTCTGGGTGGGGCCGGAGAGCGCGAGCAGGGCCCGCGCATGCCCCATGTCGAGTGCGCCCTGCTCGACCAGCGCGCGTACGTCGTCGTTGAGATCGAGGAGGCGCAGCGCGTTCGACACCGAGGAGCGCGAGCGCCCCACCGCATCGGCGAGTTCCTGGTGCGTCAATCCGAATTCGTCGGCAAGGGTGCGATAGCCCTCCGCCTCTTCGATCGGATTCAGATCTTCGCGCTGGATGTTCTCGATGAGGGCGACCGCGGCGGCTTCCCGATCCGAGCACTCGCGCACGACCGCCGGCACCTCGTCGAGCCCGGCCATCTGGGCCGCCCTCCAGCGCCGCTCCCCGGCCACGATCTCGAAGCTCCCGGGTCCGGCCGGGCGCACGACGATCGGCTGGACGATGCCGCGCACCCGCACCGAGTGTGCGAGCTCTTCGAGGGTGGACTCCTCGACGATCCGCCGCGGCTGGTGCTTGCCGCGGCGGATGACGTCCACCGGCAGCCGGCGGAAGCTGCCGTCTTCGGCCGTGCCGGCCGAATCCGGCCTTGCGTCCCTCCCGGCCGATGCGTCCGAGACACCGCCGAGCAGGGCGTCGAGACCACGGCCGAGTCCGCGCTTCTTCACCATCTGCGTACGCTCACTGATTCGCAGCCCGGATGTGCGTTCCGTCGCGCCGGAGCACCTCGCCCGCGAGCGCGAGGTAGGCAAGGGCGCCACTCGAGTTCTTGTCGTAGAGCAGCGCCGGCAGGCCGTGGCTCGGCGCCTCGGCAAGGCGGACGTTGCGCGGGATGACGGTGCTGTAGACCTTGTCTCCGAAATGCTTCATGAGCTGCTGTGACACTTGGCCGGAGAGGTTGTTGCGGGGGTCGTACATGGTCCGCAGCAACCCGTCGACCTGTAGATTGGAGTTCAGGAACCGGCGGATCTTCTCGATCGTGTCGAGGAGCGCGGACAGCCCTTCCAGCGCGTAGTACTCGCACTGGACCGGGATCATGACGGAATCGGCGGCGGCCAGCGCGTTGACCGTGAGCATGTTCAGAGCCGGCGGACAGTCGATGATGACGTAGTCGTGGCGTTCGCGCACCGCATCGACCGCATCACGCAGCCGGAGTTCGCGCCCGATCTGGTCGAGCAGCTCCACTTCTGCGCCGGTGAGGTCGGCGTTGGCCGGGGCGAGGGTGTAGCTGCTGTGCTCGATGCGGATCGAGATCTCTTCGAGCGTCGCCTCCTCCATCAGGATGTCGTAGTTCGACAAGGCGAGCGATGACTTGTCGACGCCGCTGCCCATCGTCGAGTTGCCTTGCGGGTCGAGATCGATCAGCAGTACGCGGCGCCTCGCCGCGGAAAGCGACACCGCGAGGTTGATGCTGGTGGTTGTCTTGCCGACCCCGCCCTTCTGGTTGGCTATCGCGATCACCTTGGCCATGGGCTGCCTCGTACCGGCGCTCATGCGCCTGCGAACCTCCCGGCGTTTATCCTCGCCCGTCCGCGGCGTTGGCCGGGGGGCGACCTCGCCGACGGTCGCCACTCGTTTCCGCCGGTGATTTCCGTCGGGTCGGGAAGCGAAGGCCCCGGTAACCCGCGAGCCGGCGATCGTCGAAGGCTAACCGATTGTGACATTCCCCGGCGCCGCAACGCCATCGGGGCAGCCGGCGCGGTCGATGACGACGAGGGTCGCGGCAGAGCGTCCGGTCCCGGCTTCGACGGGCTCGATACGGACTTCGAGCCCGTCCCGGTCGAGCACGCCGAGCTCGCCCTCGGGATGTGCTCCCTTCATCGCAACGATGCGCCCCGGCGTATCGAGGACCGGTAGCGCGCCGGCCACGAGATCGGCAAGGGAGAAGGTCGCACGGCTGATCACGGTGGAGTAGCGGTGCGGCGGCCGGTGCGCGTCGAGCCGTTCCGAGGCGATCTCCACGTTGTCGAGCCCGAGGGTCATCGCGGCATGGGCGCAGAACCGGGTCTTCTTGCGCACGGGGTCGAGCAGGGTGCAACGCACCTCCGGGCGCACGATGGCGAGGACGAGCCCGGGCAGCCCCGCCCCGGTGCCGGCGTCGAGCAACCGCGCGCCGGTCAGGAAGTCGAGGGCGGTGAGGGAATCGAGCACGTGCCGGCCGATCATCGCGAAGGGGTCGCGAACCGCGGTGAGGTTGTAGGCCCGGTTCCATTGCGCGAGCAGTGCGACATATTCCGCGAGCGCCCGGCGCTGCGCCGCGGTGATCCGGACGTTCGATCGGTCGAGCGCGGAGTCGAGACGGGATTCGATTGCCGCGACGTCCGGCGGGTGTGCGGCTTGCGTCTCGGCATCCGGCGGAGACCCGGTTTGCGCCGTAGCGTCCGGACGGCGGGCGCCCCGCGGCGGAATACCCGAGCGGCGGGCGGCTTGCGCCTCGATGCCCGGGACCGCCGAGCGCTCCGTTCGCGCCGCGGCGCTGGGACGGCGGGCGCCCCGCGGCCGCGATACAACGCCTGAACGACGGCCATCTCGCGCCGCGACACCCGATCGGCGGGCGGTCCGTGTCCCGGCGCCGGAGTCTCCGGCCGATACGCCCCGCGTTCGGCGCGCAGCTCGTGCCCCGTTGCCGGAGTCCGTCGCCGCCCGGCCTCGCGTTCTGCCCGGATCCTTCACGCGGCGCGGGAGGGGGCGCGTCGATCACGCGGCGGCCATCGCTCACGCGATGCGCCGCGCCTCCCCTTCCCCGGACGATGCGGGTGCGATGCGGGCGGACAGCGCGCGCTTCTTCAAGTGCACCAGCAGCAGGGAGACGGCGGCCGGAGTCACCCCGGCGATCCGCGCCGCCTGGCCCACCGAGGCGGGACGGTGCCCTTCGAGCTTCTCGCGCACTTCCGCGGAAAGCCCGCGCACCGCCGCGTAGTCCAGATCCTCGGGGAGCGGCGCGTCTTCGTGCTGTCGGGCGCGCTCGATCTCATCCCGCTGGCGTTGGATGTAACCGTCGTAGCGAGCCTGGACTTCGAGCTGCTGCGCCACCGCCTCGTCGTCGATGCCGGGTCCGAGCCCGTCCACCTCGACGAGTGCTTGATACGACGTCTCCGGACGCTTCAGCAGATCGAAGACCGCGCAGTCGCGGGTGAGCGGCGCTCCGAGCACGCCGGCGAGTGCCTCCGCGCAACGCGAGGACGGCCCGACCCGCAGTGTTTCAAGGCGCGCGCGTTCGCCCTCGATCCGCTCCCGCTTGACGGTGAAGGCGTCCCAGCGCGCATCGTCCACCAGCCCGAGCCGGTGTCCGGTTTCGGTGAGCCGCAGATCCGCGTTGTCCTCGCGCAGCATCAGGCGGTACTCCGCGCGGCTCGTGAACATGCGGTAGGGCTCGCTCGTGCCGCGGGTGACCAGATCATCGACGAGCACGCCGATGTATGCCTCGTGGCGGCGCGGATACCAGGGCTCGTCCCCGCGGGCGCGGAGCGCGGCGTTCACCCCGGCGACGAGCCCCTGCGCGGCCGCCTCCTCGTAGCCGGTGGTGCCGTTGATCTGGCCGGCGAAGAACAGGTTCTCCACCCGGCGCGTCTCCAGCCACGGCCGCAGCTCCCGCGGGTCGAAGTAGTCGTACTCGATCGCGTAGCCCGGGCGCGTGATGTGCGCGTGCTCGAAGCCCGGAATCGTGCGCACGAATTCGATCTGCACGTCGAAGGGGAGGCTGGTCGAGATCCCGTTCGGATAGACCTCGGTGGTGTCGAGCCCCTCCGGCTCGACGAAGATCTGGTGCGTGCCGCGCTCGGCGAAGCGCACCACCTTGTCCTCCACCGAGGGGCAGTAGCGCGGCCCCGCGCCGTCGATCACCCCGGTGTACATCGGCGAGCGGTCGAGCGCGGCGCGGATGAGGGCGTGGGTGCGCTCGTTGGTGTGGGTGATGTGGCACGGCATCTGCGTGGGATGCCGGTCCCGGCTCCCCATGTACGAGAACACCGGTCGCGGGTCGTCGCCGAGCTGGGGTTCGAGCCGGGAGAAGTCGATGCTGCGCCCGTCGATGCGCGGCGGGGTGCCGGTCTTCAGGCGCCCGACCGCGAACCCGCGCTCGCGCAGCCTGCGCGCCAGCACGTTCGACGGCGGATCGCCGGCACGGCCCCCCTCGTGGTTCTCCAGCCCGACGTGGATGCGCCCGCCGAGGAAGGTGCCGACGGTCATCACCACGCACGCGGCCTCGATGCGCAGGCCGATTCCGGTCACCACCCCGCGCACCGTATCCCCGTCCACGACGAGATCGGAGACGGTCTGCTGGAGCAGCGTGAGCCGGGGCGCGCGTTCGAGCACCCCGCGAACGTGCCGGCGATACAGCGCGCGGTCGATCTGGGCGCGGGTCGCCCGCACCGCGGGACCCTTGCGCGCGTTGAGGGTACGGAAGTGGATCCCGCAGTGGTCCGCGGCCACCGCCATCGCCCCGCCGAGCGCGTCGATCTCCTTGACGAGGTGTCCCTTGCCGATCCCGCCGATGGCCGGGTTGCAGCTCATCTGCCCCAGCGTCTCGATGCTCTGGGTGAGCAGCAGCGTCTGCGCGCCGGCCCGCGCCGCGGCCAGCGCCGCCTCGGTGCCGGCATGGCCGCCACCGACGATGATCACGTCGAAGGAGCGGTGGTAGCGCATGGAGAGGTGGTGGGTCGTTCAGGGTGGTGCAGGGCGCCGGGGCGGGGATGGTAGCAGGATCGCAGTGAGGCCGGCGGGTTGGGGAGGTGCAACCGATCCGGTCGTTCGTCGTGACCGATCCTCGGCAGTCAGCCCCTCGCCCATCATGCGGAGCCGGGCAGGTGCAGCCGGTCCGGTCGTTCGCCGTGGCGGGTCGGCTTTCCCTGGCTCGCGATGTCTCCGGGCTTCACGCCACTTCGCGCGGACGAATGGCCTGCAAGGCATCCGCGGCGTCTCGCTCCGCGAGCGTGAGTTCGTACCGATCCTGAAGTGAAGTTGCCCCGGATCCGTGGACACCTTCAGAGTGTGCAGGCTCGGCGAGCGGGAGCCTGCTACCCGGCAGTCCGGCTCGCTGCGGAGCCTTCGGCACGATGGCTGTCCCATGCAATGGCTTCCGACGTTTTATGCTTGGTAAACCTGTACAAAATGCTGATAATGACTGGATGACCAAACATTAGATGCTCACGAACCGATCTTCGTGTACCGTTGCCGACATGATCTGCGAAACCGTACCAATGGAAGACGAGATTGGCGGCCTGCGCTATCGCTATTGGTTGCACCGCGACTTGTCCACCGCCGGCGACGAGGGGTTGGTGTTCGTGATGCTGAACCCCTCCACCGCCGATGAGGTCAATGATGATCCGAGCGTGCGGCGCTGCATGGCGTTCGGGCGACGGTGGGGGTACAGGGAACTCACCGTAGTCAATCTCTTCGCGTTACGGGCGACCCGTCCGGATGATTTGCGGCGTCACGGCAACGAGGCCATCGGCGAGCGCAACGACGAGGTGTTGTGCTGGATGCGGCAGCATCCGGCGACATCCATGATCGTGGCCGCATGGGGCAACCATGGAACGCACTTGAACCGCGACGCGGCGGTGATGTCCATCATCCAGCCGGCCATGGCGCTGCGGATCACGAAACCAGGCTGTCCCGCGCATCCGCTGTATCTCCCGCTGTCGGCTCGGCCTGTCCCTTACGAACACCGACATCTGTCGGCTCGGCCTGTCCCTTACGAACACCGGCATCGGGGCGTGGACGGAGGAGCGCTGTCGGACACTCCTGTTCCGATACGCCGCGCATTGTCCAAGCTCGGCGACGATATCCGCGACGCCCGCCGCCGGCGACGCATACCTATGGCACTGCTGGCGGAGCGGGCGTCGATCAGCCGGACGACGCTCACCAACATCGAGAAGGGCGACGCGGGAGTCTCTCTCGGCAACTATGCCCGCGCGTTGTTCTCGCTCGGTCTCCTCGACCGCCTGGCAGACCTGGCGGACGCCCGCCATGACGACACAGGACTGGCCATCGAGAGGGAACGGCTGCCGAAGCGCATTCGTCGACGCCGGCTCTGGCGGTAGCACCGGGTGGATGGCGATGGAGCGCGAGCTGTTCGTCTATGTCGACATGCCTGGTCAGGCGGTGCTGGCAGGCCGGCTGTGGACACGAGCGCGCCAGCGCGCGGAAAGCGCGACGTTTCTCTACGACACGGGTTGGTTGGAGCACCCCGATCGCTTTCCCCTGGAGCCCGCTTTGCCGCTTGGCGCTGCGCCCCACCATACGTCGCCGGGCAGGGCGCTGTTTGGCAGCCTGGGGGACTCGGCGCCCGATCGCTGGGGGCGTGCGCTGATGCGTCGTCAAAGGCGGCGGGAGCGTGCATCCGGCGGTACTGCCACAGCATCGCTCTCGGAAGCCGACTTTCTGTTGCGCGTAAACGACACGGCCCGCCTCGGCGCGTTACGTTTCGCGGAATCCGAAGGCGGCGTCTTCCAGACGCCGGACGGCGTGGCGCCGATCCCCCCCTTGGTGGAGCTGCCGGCGTTGTTGAACGCCAGCGATGACGTGCTGACGGCCAGCGAGTCCGAGTCGGCCGCTGCATTGCGCTTGCTGCTCGCGCCAGGCTCGTCGCTCGGCGGAGCGCGTCCCAAGGCGTCGGTGCGCGATGCCGACGGCCAGCTCGTCATCGCCAAGTTTCCGACGCACAGCGACGAATGGGATGTGGTGCGCTGGGAAGCCGTGGCGTTGGATCTGGCGAAGAACGCCGGTATCGACGTGCCGCGGCACAGCCTTGCGCTGGTCAACGACCGGCCCGTGTTACTGCTCCGCCGCTTCGATCGCGCCATGAACGGTCGCATTCCGTTTCTCTCCGCCATGGCTGCACTGGGCGCGTCGGACCATGAAATGCACAGCTATATGGAGTTCGTGGATTTCCTGCGCCAGCACGGCGCTCGGCCCAGGCAGGATATGCATGCCCTTTGGCGGCGGCTGGTCTTCAACGTGCTGATTTCCAACACGGACGACCACCTGCGCAATCATGCCTTCCTGCATGTGCCGGGTTGCGGCTGGGCGCTGTCGCCTGCCTACGACCTGAATCCGGTGCCCACGGATGTGGCGCCCCGCATCCTGGCCACCGCCATCTGCCTCGACGACGCTACTGCATCGCTGGAACTGGCTCTGGAAGTAGCGCCATACTTCGAATTGGACGCTGCCTCGGCGCGAGCGACCGTCGCCGAAATAGCGCAGGGAACAGCGCTTTGGCGTCGAGCGGCGAAGTCGTATGGGTTGGCAAGCGCCGAAACGTCCCGGATGGCCGGCGCCTTCGAGCACGCGGATCTGGAACTCGCGCAGAGTCTCCAGGCCGACTTGCAAGTAACCACACGAAGGTGGTGCGGGGCGCCGGAGCGGGGATGGTAGCAGGATCGCGGTGAAGCTGACGGGCTGGGGAGGTGCAACCGGTCCGGTCGTTCGTCGTGGCGGGTCGGCTTTCCCTGGCTCGCGAGGTCTCCGGGCTTCACGCCACTTCGCGCGGACGAATGGCCTGCAAGGCATCCGCGGCGTCTCGCTCCGCGAGCGTGAGTTCGTACCGATCCTGAAGATTCATCCAGCTCTGGGCGTCCGTATTGAAGTATCGGGCGAGACGTAGCGCCGTTTCGGCCGTGATGCCGCGGCGGCAGCGTACGATGTCGTTGATTCGCGCCGGTGTCACTCCGATCGCTCTCGCCAGCGCGGTGGAGGACAGTGCGAAGGGCTCCATGAAGTCGCGCTTCAGAATTTCGCCCGGATGGACGGGTTCCAGTCGGGTCATCGATGACATGCCTCGGAGGGGTATCAGTGGTAGTCGACTATCTCCGCATCATGGACGTTTCCGTTGGCGAAGCGAAAACAGAGTCGCCACTGGTCGTTGATCCGGATGCTGTACGAGCCCGCACGGTCGCCCCGAAGGGCTTCAAGCCGATTCCCGGGCGGCACTCGCAGAAAATCAAGCGTCGCGGCGGCATCCAGTTGGGCGAGCTTGCGCTGAGCGACTCGTTCGAAGCCGGCAAAACGCCTCACTCGATAGCCATTGGCAAGCCGCTCCGTATCCTTACAGCGAAAGCTTCGAATCATGACGGGCGATATATCGCATATCGATACACGGGAAACAAGTCGTCTGGTCGGATAGTGGATCCCTCCTCCCCAAAGGGTCAGGAGTCCACGAAATCGGGTCAACTCCACTTCTGCGGGTGCTCGAAAGGGAGCCGGATGCCGTCAAGCGCGCCTTGCTGTCCGAAGGCGGAGTGCAAAGCGTTGGCGCCCTACAGGAAGGAGACGCCCTCCCTGACAGCCGCAGCAGCGAGCTTCTTGTCGAGCGTGGCGAGCTTCCCGCCGCGGCGTTCCGCGGTCTCCAGGTAAGCCGCATCGTAGCCACTGAGGCCGTGCCGCCTCGCCATGGTAATAGTCTGTCCGTCATCCTGGCCATTGTCTGTTCCAAGCGGCAGGTCACGAAGGCGCTGCATATGGCGCTCCGCCGTGTTCGGTTCCTCACGCCCCGTCCGTTCCGCCACCACGAATACGTTCCGCACCTCGTGCCAGAACAGGCCGGGGACGATGGCCGCTTCCACCATCGTTCGCTCCATCAGGCTGTCAACTTCGTCGGTTCCTTCGCCGTCGCGCAAGCACCACGCGATGGCTACCGAGGCATCGATGACAATGACCATCAGGCGCGGCCTTCCTCGATGGCCTGCCGAACCTCCTCGCGAGACATGAGCGCACCGCCTCGGTCTCGTTCACGGAACATCGTGGTAGCAATGACCGTCACGTTAAGCTGGCGAAAGGTGGCAAATTCGGGGCGGAAGTCGGTCTGATTCACACGTAGGTACTTCCACTCGTCGCCGGTGGCTGCCGACACCCGGCGGCACCATTCCCGTATGGCCGCGTCCTTCTCTTCCGTGCCTTCCCAGACGCGGCCCTTGGTCTCGATGATCCAGTTGACGATCTCTCCTTCCGTGTCGCGCTGAACGGCCACCCAGTCCGGGTAGTAGAAGCCGATGGCGCCGCTCGGCTTCAGGTAGTCGACGCGGAACGACGTGCCGGAAGCCCCCTGCTCCGTCGTGCCCAGCGCGGCGAAGCGCAGCACATCCCCCACGTTGTCCAGAAATTCTGCGAAGCGGCGCTCGAAATCGTTGTAGGTGGCCACGAAGTTGAACACCGTCTTCTCCGCTTCCAGCGGTGGAAGGTTCCGCCGCCAGCTAAAGGGCCTGGTTTCGGACAGGCGGAAGTCCTGCTTGTCGAATTCGATCTCGCGGCGTTCGACGGTGAGATCGGCGATCTTGCGGACAAGGTACTTCGCAATCCCCTCTCTTATCTCCAGTCGGGCCAGATGCGAGCGGAGGGCGTCATCATCCAATTCGATCTCCCGGCCGAAACAACGACTCCCGATGTAGTCGCGTATCACCGGGTACAACTCCGCAAAGCGATTGGTCAGACCCGCCTTGCCAGCCACCAGGTTGGTCACATCGGCCAGAAGTTCCTGGACGGGTCGCAGGCTGCCGGCGATGTCGTCTTGAGCCACTTCGGTTTCGGTTGTGGCGAATTCCAGCATCAGCCTGATCCGGAACGGCTCATCGAGCTCCTCCTGGTCGAATATCGGTTCGAGGGACCGCACGTCCAGATCCGACAGCTTGCGGTGGTCGTGTTTCAGGCTCGGTTTGGTGATGGGAATGACGATGTCGTACTTCAGCCGCTCCTGCACCGGCTCGATGACGATCGGCGGGGGTGGATTGGTCTTCGTGCTCGCTACACCGACGCCTTCCGCCTCCAGTTGCTCGCGCAGGACGCTGAGCAGGTTGCGCGTGCCGAGCACTTCCAGGGTCTGCGTCCGGTCCGGGCTTACCTGCGACATCAGGCGTAGCCCGCGCCCAATCACCTGTTCCGGGAGTATCTCGGCCTTCGCGGTGAACGGCCGCAGCCCCAGCACCACCGTCACGTTGCGCACGTCCCACCCCTCGCGCAGCATCATCACGCTGACGATGGCCTTGATCCCGCTCTCAGCCCTGTCGATATCCCGCGCCGCCTGACGGGCCTTCTCGAGATCTCCCTTCCTGATCTCACCCGTGGAGTCGGTATGGATGACGAGTATCTCGGATTTCTTGAAGCCGAACTCCCTGGTCTTCCACAGGTACTCGCCCAATGCGTCGGCGTAGACGTTCTTCTCCGCCATGATGAAGAGCACCGGTCTGATGCCCAGCTTCTTGTACACCTTTTGGTGTTGCTTCCAGCGCCGGACCGCGGCCTGTAGCCAGTAGCCGTACTTCTCCGCCACGTTGTCCTTGGTAATCCCGTCTGGGTCTTCGCTTGGCTGATTCCGATCGGCCTCCCCGGTTACGATGATGGGAGCCTTGACGATCCGATCCTCCACGGCCTGCGCCAGCGGGTAGTCCACGACCGTCCAGGGGAAATACATGCCGTTCTGATCCTTCGGCGTGGCCGAGAAGTCGAGCCATGCGCCAAGGCCATACGGCAGCGCTTCGTGGATCGCGAGGAGCGATTTGCTCCAGGCAAGGTCCTCGTTGTGGACGTGGTGTGCCTCGTCATTCAGCACGACGAGATCCTTGAGCGACTTCACCCGCTCCAACATGGAGCGTTGACCGGACGATGCGAGGTCCTGCGCCGGTTTCCTGCCGAGGAGCGCCTCGACGGCGTTTTCCGGCGTCCACTCCTGGTCTCGTGACTCGTAGAGCTGCTGGATGTTGGTGAGGAGGAGGTTTCCCGACGGATCCGGCTCGGCAGCTTCCCCGCGGAGGATCACCTTCTGCGAGAAGCTGCCCCTCCACTCCGGGGGGATCAGCGGCAATTCGTGGAATACCCGGTTACTTGCGAAGTCCTTTTCCAGCCGTTGATACACGATCACGTTGGGCGCCACGATGAGGAAGTTGGTGGAGAGATCCGAGCCGGGTATGTGCTGCTTGTGGAGACGGGACCAGACGACCGCCATCGCCATCACCCAGGTCTTGCCCGATCCGGTGGCCATCTTGAAGGCGAAGCGGCGCAGGTTTTCGGGCGGCAGGTCCTGTACACCATCCGACTCCAGCTCCGGCACGTAGCGGCGCAGTTGGCGCTTGCCGTCCATGGTGGTCTGAAACTCGATGTTCTTCGAGAGCAGGTCCTTCTCGTAGATCGTCCCGTGTGCTTCGATGAGCGCCTTGGTGTCGCGCTGGCCGGCAATCTCCACCAGCCAGGCCAGTGTCTCGATCGCTTCGCGCTGGCAGAAGTAGTATCGGAAAGGCGCATCGAAGCCGGGAACTTCGTGATCCTCCTCGAACCAGTACTCGAACAGACGGCGGGTCACTTCGGAGGCGCCCGGATAGCCACCGTCGCGCCAAGCGTCCACCGCGCTGCGGATATTCGGCGCCAGCAGGAGCCGGCTCGGCCGGCGGCCGGAGTCGTCCTCACGCCAGCCGGTCGGCGCGTCGTCGTCCTTGACCAGATGGGAGACGGGCGGCTCCCATGGCCGGCGATTCGGAATTCCCGGCAGATCCTTGTCGTAGGCGACGACGGCCCTGGCCATGGCTACTTCGCCTCCCCATCGAAGACGGTGGCCGTTTCAGCCATTGCCGTGCTCCGGTTCGAGTTCCTGGTCGATCAAGCCCCTGGCCAACAGATACTGCCACTTCGCGAGCGTCATCTCCCGGTTCACAGGTCGATTTTCCCGGCGAATTTCTCCAGAAGCGAACCCATCACCAGCAGGTTATCGCCCCAGATGAGTTTGTTACTCCATCCTTCCTCGAAGGTGTCACCCTCGCTACCCTCGTAAATATCAAACAGCGATGCCTGTACGCCGCCCTTCTTCGCTTCGCGCGTAGCACGGCTCTCGTTGACGATCTCGATAACCTGGAACGGCAGGTTGACCCGCGGAACTTCCTTGAGCGTTCCGTCTTCGTTGTACTTGCCGGGTCAGACCAGCTCGGTCTTCGTGACGTCGATCTTCGGCATTACCGGGCATCTCCGATTTGCTTCAGGTACTCGCTTCCCGTGGGGGTCAGGCGGTATCGCTGCTTGCTGCTGCGCGGCTTGTCCGGGATGGTCATTTCGATCAGGCCGGCCTGAAGAGCGGGGAGCAGATAGGATTTGCGAAAGTGATCCTCGTGTTTCAGGCCAAGGGCTTCCTGGATGTCCAGTCTGGTCATTTCACTAGATAATACCCGTAGCAGTCGGACTTCCGGGGGGGCCTGCCCGGTGACTTCCGGGGCGACTTCCCCGGTGACTTCCCCGGTGACTTCCGGGGCGACTTCCCCGGTGACTTCCCCGGTGACTTCCCCGGCGACTTCCCCGGCGACTTCCCCGGCGACTTCCGGGGTCACTTGGGGGATAACCCGATCATCCCCCGATACCTCCCGGACTTCCGGGTTCGGACGGAACGTGACGGTGACGAATCGATCGGCCTCGAACTCCGGTTCCGGGCAGTCCTGCTCCCTTGCTCCGTCCCGGATGCGGCGGATCCCCGTGCCCGCTTTCTCGATGAAATCAATGCGGTGGAGCAGGTCGGCGATGAGTGGATTCCGCCGGATGCTCTTGCGTCCGAGATTGGCCAGGGTCAGGCCCTTGGGCAGGCTGCCGGGGCTGATCACCTCGATCCGGTCGGCGTAGAGTTCGACGAACACGTTGGCGCCGTCGAAGAACCAGTCGCGGTGCATGACCGCGTTGGTAATCGCCTCGCGCACGGCCTCCATCGGGTACTCCGGGATGTTCTGCCGCCGCAAGCCCTCGATGCGGTAGGCGGTGCGGGTGTTGCGCTCGATGAAGCGCATGGCGTCCTCGATGTCCGCCACGACCCCGCCGTCGAAGTCCTTGCGATCCAGGATATGCACCTTGTCGGCGCCCCTTCCCAGCAGGCAGGTGATGTACGCCTCCGGGAAGAAATGACGCACGTTCCTCGCGAAGAAGAGCACCCCCGCGTTGCGGAAGAGCAGCCGGTTGCCGTCCCGCTCGGCGACCTCGATGTTGACCAGCACGTCCTCGACCGGCGCCCCGCCACTGATGCCGGACTGGCCGAGCCAAGCGTCGAACTTCTCGCGGTCGAAATCTTCCGGGTAGCTGAAGCGGGGGCAGGGTGAGAGGTCGAACCGGATCACGCCTTCGGTGCGGAAGAAGTCGCGGATTTCGTCACGGCTCATCTTCTGGGTCACCGCGCCCTGACGCCAGAAGAAGCCGTCCCTGCACTGCACCGGCTTGGCGTCACTCTCCCGGACGTGGACCGCGAGCACCCCGTCCACCGGCTCCACCAGCGTCTTCACCGCCGGATCGCAGTTGCGGGCGATGTCCTGGACGCGGGCGCGCAGGGTGTTGGTGTCCTTGATCCCGATTACGCTGCCGCTGTCGCTCACGCCGAGGAGGATCTTCCCACCGATGGTGTTGGCCAGAGCGACGACCTCCCGCGCGAACGACGAGGACAGGCTCTCCTTGAACTCCAGCGTGGTGCCCTCGCCCTGCTGGATGAGGATATCGAGGTCGGCAGGGGTCATGCCGCCAGCGCCTCCGATTCGCCTGTCTCGCCGATGACGCCCTCCGCCCGGCACAGCGTCCGCAGAGCGCATTCCTCGTGTTCGTCAATGCCGCCGTCGTCGTGGAGGAGGCGCAGGAAGCTCGCGAAGAAGTGGAAGCAGAGGTATTCGCGGTTTCCGTGCATAACCGCCGGATCATGATAGTAGTGCTTCAGGATAGCGCTCGACGCCGTTGCGGAGCAGCCGGTACGCGGAATCCAGGTACGCGACGGCGAACACCTCGTGCCCGAGGGCGCCGATCCGCATCCGCCAGAAGTCGCCGAGCCGCTGCGGGTCGCGAAGCACCTCCGCTCCCTCCGACGCTTGCTGCAAGTAGAGCGTCGCCGATTCGCGGATGACTTGCAGGCCGACCGCGGCGACCTCGCCGACGCCGGTGACCGATCGTAGCTCCACAAGCGGCGCGTCCAGCACCCCCCGCAGGCTGCCGAAGCGCTCGAGCAGCGCCTTGGCGGGCTGCTTCACGTCCGAGCGGGGGATGGCCAGGGTCAGCAGCAGCTCGATGACCTCATGCTCCGCGAACCCCGCCAGGCCGCTCTTGAGGAAGCGTTCGCGGAGACGCTTGCGGTGCCCGTGGTAGTGCGGCCGTTCCATCGTTCGGTCATCGAGACGCTTCAGGCAACGTGTGGTCGAGATCCGCGATGGCGCGGCCCCGCGCCGTCGATCACCCCGGTGTACATCGGCGGGCGGTCGAGCACGGCGCGGATATGCCGGCGATACAGCGCGTGGTCGATCCGGGCGCGGGTCGCCCGCACCGCGGGACCCTTGGGTGCAGACGGTCCGATCGTTCGCCGTGGCGGGTCGGCATTCCCTGGTTCGCGAGGTCTCAGGGCTTCACGCCACTTCGCGCGGACGAATGGCTTGCAAGGCATCTGCGGCGTCTCGCTCCGCGAGCGTGAGTTCGTACCGATCCTGAAGATTCATCCAGCTCTGGGCGTCCGTATTGAAGTATCGGGCGAGACGTAGCGCCGTTTCGGCCGTGATACCGCGGCGGCGGCATACGATGTCGTTGATTCGCGCCGGCGTCACTCCGAGCGCTCTCGCCAGCGCGGTGGAGGACAGTGCGAAGGACTCCATGAAATCGCGCTTCAGAATTTCGCCCGGGCCGCCGTCAGGCGAGGCTCTCGTACACCGCCCGCTCGAAGGCGAGACAGGCGGGAACCGCCTTCTCGTCCACGAACGGCAGCACTTGGGCAAGCCACGCCCCGCCGACCCCCCTGGCCGGATCGATCCAGTAGTAGGAGTTGGCGAGGCCCGCCCAGGCGAGGCTTCCCGGCGACCGCCCCGTGGGTGCCTCCTCGGTGTTGATCATGAAGCCCAGGCTCCAGGTCTTGGGCATTCCGGGAAAGAATTCGGCGTCGTTCGAGAAGGGCGGTATCACGGTCTTGAGCGCGCGCACTCGATGTTCACCGATCTGGTTGCGGGACATCGCGTCCACCGTCCCGGGGGCGAGGAGCTGCTCGCCGTTCGCCCGGCCCCGGTTGAGGATCATGCGGATGAAACGGAGGTAGTCGCCCACGGTTCCGTAGAGCCCGCCCCCGCCCATCTCGAACTCGGGGTCCTGGGGGATCTCGAGCTCCATCTGCGGCGCAAGCGAGCCGTCCTCGCCCCGCATGTGGATCCTGGCGAGCCGCGCCCGCATCGCATCGGTAATCCGGAACGCGGTGTCGTCCATGCCGAGCGGCCCGAGGAGGTGGTCGCGGAGATACTCCCCGAGCCGCTGTCCGCTGGCCGCCTCGACCATCTTCCCCGCCCAGTCGACGCCGATCCCGTAGTCCCAGCGCTCGCCCGGGTCGAAGACGAGCGGCGTCGTGAGGCAGGCATTCCTGCATTCGATGATGCCGGGGGTGCCGGTCGCCTCCTGGTATCGGACCATCGATTCGTTCCAGATGTCGTAGACGAACCCGGACGTATGGGTAAGGAGATGGCGCAATGTGATCGGGCGGCGCGGGGGACGGGTGCGCGGGTTGCCGTCCTCGTCGAAGCCTTCGAGCACGGCGGTGTCGCCGAGCCCCGGCGCCACCTCGGACGCGGGCGCATCGAGTTCGAGCCGCCCCTGCTCCACGAGTTGCATCGCGGCGGCGGTGGTGATCGCCTTGGTCATCGACGCGATCCAGCCTACCGTGTCCGGGGTCATCTCCTCCCCGCTCCCGAGCACCCGTTCGCCGAACCCGCCGAGGTAGAGGTCTCCGTCCCGGTTCGTCGCGCCGGCGACGACCCCCGGCAGCGCGCCCGTGGACACCGATTCGCCAAGCACCGCGTCGGCTCTTTCCCGTATGGACATCGTTCTCGCCTCCTGTTCTCGTATCTTCAGGCCCGGCGGCTCGCCGGATCTGGATGCTACCCTACAGGCCGCCGGCACGGGCAGACCGCGACTGCCGCCTCCACGACATGGTCGAACGCCCGGGGATGCCCGGCCCTCGGATGCGGATACGCGCCGGCGCCAAGGACGAGACGGTCGGCGGGCCCCGCTTCCTGTATCGCTCGTCAACGGTTCGCCGGGCAAGCAGCGCGGCGGAGGGCTCTTCGAGATCGCCGGTCGTCCAGGTGGCGCACCGGGGCGGGTGCGACGTGCATCCGGCCCTGCGGCGTCGCGCAGGAGGCGCAAAGCCGGCGCGAAAGCTCCGGGTGGAGTTGGTCGAGCAGAGGCGCCGGTCGCCCGGCGCCCCTCACAAATCCGGACGTGCGGCTTTCCCGTATCCGGTTCTTCGCGAGGGTCACCCGATGTGCCTCGGGGTATCTGAGCCCCAACGACTTCGAGCGCGCCGCGGCCGGGCCGCAACCCGCGTTCGCGCCCTGCCCGAACGCGCGGCCGGAGGCCCCGAACCACCCCCCGCAGAGACTCCCTACCCCCGCCCATGAGGAGACTTCAACCTTGTCGGCTCTCGCCCATCACCACACACCAGGCGAAAGCCATCACCTGTCCACGAGACCGGGGCAAGTCCAGGCCCGAGCTCGAAGCATTCTATGAACGGCACGGATTCTCCACCGAGGTCGGCGGCGCGCGGCTGATGCGCCAGGCGTCCGAGTGACGGGAGCGACAGGCGGGCCCGGGGCGTTACCCGGTGTCGTGCCGCCGTCCGCCACGGTGATCGGGCGCCACGCGCGGGGTATCCTCGCGCCCGACTTCGCACGAGCCAGTGACCATGACCACCGCGCCACGCTTCACCAGGCTGGTCGACGGCCTGCCTGCCACCACCCCCTTCGTCGGCCCGGAAACGCTGGAGCGCCGGCGGGGCGAGGCGTTCCGGGTTCGGGTCGGCGCGAACGAGAGCGCCTTCGGGGTCTCGCCGAAGGCGGCCGAGGCGATACGCCAAGCGATCGAGACGATCGCTTGGTACAACGACCCGGAAGGCTACGAGCTGCGCAGCGCGATCGCCGCGCGCCACGGGGTGCGGGTCGAGGAGGTGCTCCTTGGCGCCGGCATCGACGAGATGCTCGGCAACGTGGTGCGGATGGTCGTCGAGCCGGGGATGCCGGTGGTCACTTCGCACGGGGCATACCCGACGTTCAACTACCACGTCGCGGGCTTCGGCGGGGTGCTCGAAGCGGTGCCCTACCGCGACGACCGGATCGACCTCGAAGCCCTGCTCGACGCGGCGCGCAGGGTCGATGCGCCGCTCGTCTACCTCGCCAACCCCGACAATCCGATGGGCACCTGGCATGACGCCGCGGACCTGCGCGCATTCATCGACGCGCTGCCCGAATCCACCCTGCTGGTGCTCGACGAGGCGTACATCGAGTTCGCGCCCGCGTCCGCGACGTTCCCGGTCGATGCACAAGACCCCAGGGTCATCCGCATGAGGACGTTCTCGAAGGCGCACGGCATGGCCGGCGCCCGCATCGGGTACGCGGTCGCGCCTTCGAGGACCATTGCCGGGGTGGGCCGGATCCGCAACCACTTCGGGGTGAACCGCATCGCGCAGGCCGGCGCGCTGGCGTCGCTCGGCGACCCCGGGTTCATCGCGTCCGTGGTCGAGGAGGTCGCCCGCGGGCGCAACGAATACCACGCGCTCGCCCGGCGGATGGGGCTCGCTTCGGTGCCGTCGGCGACGAACTTCGTGGCCATCGACGCCGGCGGCGACGGCGGTCGCGCCCGCGCCCTGCTCGCGCGGCTACAGGACGAGGGGGTGTTCGTGCGCATGCCCGGCGTCGCGCCGCTGGACCGCTGCATCCGGGTGACGGTAGGGACGGCGGAGGAATGCGCGCTGTTCGCACGCATCTTCGAGGCGGTGCTCGACGAAGGCGACCGGCGTTGAACGGCGAGCGCGCCGCGCTCCTGCACGGTCCGAGGCGCGGTCAGGGAAAGGGGGGCCACGGCCACGGCCGGCGCTGCTCCATCGCCGGGAAGATGCGTACCGCATCCCCGGCCTTCGATCGGCGGCTCCATGAAGTCCGTTTCCGTCGAGCCGCCGCCATTGCCCCGCCATGCGGCGGGTGTCCGGCAAGGGGAGAGAAAAGATGAAGATCGACGGAGCCTGCTACTGCGGCGAGATTGCCTTCGAGGCGGACGTGAATCCCGATTCCGCGTTCATCTGCCACTGCACGGACTGCCAGGTCACATCCGGAACCGCGTTTCGCACCATCGTGCCGGCGGCGGCGGAGACGTTCCGCGTGGTATCCGGCGTGCCGAAGACCTACGTGAAGACGGCGGAAAGCGGCAACCGGCGGGTGTTGGCGTTCTGCGCGACGTGCGGAACCCACGTCTGGGCCTGCGACGAAGGCGCCGATCCCGGCCGGATCAGCATCCGTGCGGGCACCGTGCGCCAGCGCGAGCGGTTTGCCCCGAGGCGCCAGATCTGGTGCCGCTCCGCGCAGCCCTGGCTCGCGGACGTGGGGTCGCTTCCGGGCGTGGAGGGACAGCCTTGAGACGCAACGGCGCGGAGCGGATCATTCAGCCTCGACGTTGAAGCGGGCAAGGCCGTCCCATTCCTGCCCCGGCCTCCCGGCCCATGCCGACGCGAGATCCGCCCTCGGCCGGAACCCCGTCTTCCGCGTCGGTGGTGCTGCCGGCGTGGCTGGGAGGACGCCGCGTCGCCCTCGCCGCCGCCTTTGCGCCGTTGTTCTTCCTCACCCACTCCACGCGCACGGTGTTGCTGACGGTCATCCCCCTCCAGGCCCTCGAATTGCTGGGCGACGTCCGCGCCGTGAGCCTGCTCTACCTCGGGGTGAGCGTGCTCGGGATCATGACCAGCCTGTCGTTGCCCTTGCTGGTACTGCGCATTCGCACGCGGGGGGTGTTCGTCGCCGCCTGCGTGATCTCCGCCCTCGCCGCAGTGCTGCTGGCGACGCCGGTGCTGCCGGTGTTCGTCCTCGGGATGATCGCCTACGTATTCTCATGCACCGCACTCGAGCTCACCATGAGCCTGTACACCATGCACCTCGTACCGGTGCGGGATCTGCAAGCCTTCGAGCCCCGGCGGGTGCTTTTCTCCGCCAGCGCGTTCTGCATCGGACCCTGGCTCGGGGTATGGCTCGAAACCCGGGTCGCCCACGCGGCGCCCTTCGTGCTCACCGCGCTGGCCGCCGCTGCCGCCTTCGGCTACGCCCGTTTTCTCGGGCTGCACGAGGCCGGCGCCCCGGCGCGGTTGCGAGGCAGCGTGAACCCCTTCGCGAACCTGCGGCGTTTCTTCGGGAACGGGCTGCTCCGGTTGTCGTGGGCGATCGCGGCGGCGCGCGCGGTGTGGTGGACGACCTTCTTCATCTACACGCCGCTCTACGCGGTATCGGCCGGCCTCGGCGAGACGGCGGGCGGCGCGCTGGTCTCGGTCGGTGTCGCTACCGTGTTCACGGTCACGTACTGGGGGCGACAGGCGCGCCGCCATGGCTTGCGGCGGCTGCTCGTGACCGGATTTCTTGCCAGCGGAGTGGCCAGCGTGGTGATGGCCCTCGGGTCCGGCGCCGCCTGGGCCGGCGCCGCGCTCCTGCTCGTCGCGGCGCTGGCCACCGCGACCATCGACGGCGCCGGCAACGTCGTGTTCTTTCGCGCGGTGCGGGCGAGCCAGCGCCCGGGAATGGCGGGCGTCTACAACACCTTCCGCGACTTCTCGCAGCTTGTTTCGCCGGCGGTCGCCGCCGCGGTGCTGAGCGTCTTCGCGGTGCCGGCGGTGTTTGGTGTCATCGGGCTCGGCATGCTCGCGATGTCGTGGTACAGCCGTTTCCTTCCTCGCCGGATGTGATTTGCGCAAGTACGGGGTGCGCGTTAAACCCATCCCCACCCCGCCCCCGTGGTGAATGCTCACCCACGTCGCTCCGCTCGCGCAGTTCAGCAGCGCGTTGAGCAGCGGCCAGTCCGACACCGCGTCGGACCCGTCCAGCATCCCTTCCGTCTCCCGGTTCGGGCTGGATTTCTCCCGTCGCCCCCGGCCGCCGTCACGATCGATTGCCGTCGCGGAACGCACTGCGCCGGAGCTTCGGCCGGAATGCCGGAGGAAAGGCCACGGCTATCTCATCTCCCGGCGCACGGAAGTCAGATCTCCGAACGGATCAGGATCCTGCAACCGCCCGCGCGCTTCCCCGTCTCCTTTCAGGTAGTGGTCGAAAACGGTTCGCGCATACCAGTCGCGGATGAGATGCGGCATGTACGCCGCGCCGGCATCGCCCACTCCGGCCCAGTCGAGCTGGTCGTAAGGCGCGCCGGAAAAGTCCCGATCCCGGATCTCCTCGCCCACCGCCTTGCGCCGGCCCGAGGGCGACAGGCCGAAGGGCAGGGCGCCTTTCCCGAATTCCGGCCAGGGGAACATCCGCCCGAAATTGTCCACCAGCAGCCCGTGATCGACGTCCCGGACGATCACCAGGGCGCGGTCGGAGGTCTGCCTCAGATAGGCGCTGAGGGCCACCGGCTGCGGGTTGGCCTCGCGTTCCGGCGCGGCCAGCTCGGGGGCGAGGGGAAACGCGGTTTCCGGGTCGCCGCCGGCGGCGGCCAGGGCGTTCCGGAACAGGCCGACGAACACCCCCTGCACGAAATCGTCCTCGTCGCCGACCATCTGCACCACCGGCTTGCGGCTGCCCGCGGGCAGCCCATCGGGAGTCTGTCCGCCACCGAAGAACTCTTCCGGCGTCCAGGTGAAGGGCGCGCCGTTGTTGAAGCCGAGGGCCACGGCGACGCCGGGGATGTGGTTCACCCCCATCTGGGAAGTCATCGAGCCGAGGGAATGGCCGGAAAGCCCGACGGTATCGCCGACCCGACCGGCAAGCAGGCCGCACAGCTCGCGCGCGGCCGAGGTCGCGCCCATCGAGTTCAGCCCCGCCGCGCAATCGGCTTCGGCCGCGCCCAGCAGCTTCACCGTGTGGATCAGCAACCCCACGTCGGCCACCCGCTGGCGAAACAGGTTCTGCATCATCGTGGTGGCGCGCCGCACGCCGCCCGGAACGGCTTTCGTCTGCGCCGGATTGAAGGCGCCGGGGGACGCGGCGCCGAACATGAAGCGGAAGAAGTTCGGAATGACCTTCTGCTCCCCCATGATCAGCTCGTATGCCTCCCGCACTTCGCCGGCCGGGACCGCGCGGGCGAACACGGAGTCGGGATCGTGGAATACGAGCGGGACCCCGCTGTCGGAGATGAAGCTCGGCGCGGCGACGACGTAGCCATGCGAGGCCAGGAATTCGCCGAGATAGCTCCACAGGCTGTAGTTGCCGCCGAGCCCGTGGGACAGGATGACGACGGGAAATCCCCCCACCGCCGAGGGCGGCGCCGACGCAGGCGGCGCGTCGAGATACGCGCCGCGAGGCGCGGCGAAATAGTGCTTCCCGATGGTTTCGAACGCCTCCTGTCCGGCGCCGCCGGACAACTCGGCGAGGGTGCCCCCGCCTTTGAAATGCAGCCGCTCGTGGGTGGCCGGGAACAACACCGAGGAGCGCAGCACCGGGAGCGCGAACTGTTCGTCGTTGAAGAAAAAGTCCTCCATCTTCGCGCGTTCGCCGGAGGCGGCGGGCCAGGGCGAGCGCGGCCCGGCCAGCCGATCGCCCGAACGGTCCGCCTCGGCCGGATACCACAAGTGGAAGATCACCGTGCGCGGCTGGCCCGAGGCTTCCACCTTGCGCAGCACGTCGCGGTAGGCGTCGCTGGCATAGGCGGTGTTCCAGGGGTCGAAGCGCTGCCGGTTGTCCACGGCGAAGCCGATCGTCGCGCCGACGGCGTAGTCGCCATAGGCCGCGCTCGGCGGGAGCGCCGCGAGTTGCGCCGCCCCTTCGGCGGCCCCCACCCCGGCGGCGCCGAAGGTACCCGGAACGGCGAGCGCCGCCGCGGCGAGGAGCTTCCTGATTTCGGGAGCGACAGAGATCATGTTTCGTTCCTCCATATGAGATGAGCCGGGCCGTCCGTACGAGCGTCCGGGCGTGCGGCCCGAGGGAGCGCCCCGGTGCCCGTTGCTTCGCCGAACCGGACGACCCGACCGTACCACGCCGATACTCCGCCACCAATCCGCGGCTCGCCGTATCGGCGGGTCGTGGAGTACTCGATCCAACCCGGGGTTCCGGTCATCCGGATCTCCGATTCCCTGGCCGTGACCGTCGGTGGAGGGGACAGGGACTCCACCATCCGGGCCACGAATCGGATCGCCGTTGACGATCCAGGGCTGGAACGTCATTCTCCCCATCGGCATCGTCGAACGCCGCTTCGAGGGACTGTGAATGGCGCCGCCCTCCGCCCGGACGCTGCAACGCCTCGCCAACGAGACCGGATACCAGTCCGGGACACTTGAAAAGGTGCTGCGGCTCCTTTGAACCG
The DNA here is from genome assembly GCA_958295465.1 of uncultured Gammaproteobacteria bacterium. GTDB lineage: Bacteria > Pseudomonadota > Gammaproteobacteria > HK1 > HK1 > HK1. The sequence goes on along the minus strand of OY282353.1, from coordinate 1,019,986 downwards.
CCCGCCCTGCTTTGCGAGCCGACGACGCTCTCGAACATCGGTGGTCACGCCGCAAGCGGCTCGGGTGTACGTACACTCGGATGTATGTACACTCGGATGTATGTACACTTGAAGAGTTTCGGGAATTCGGAAAGAATCCAAGGCGGTGATCGCACCGAGGGGGCGAAAACACCATGGAGCGGCGGCGGGGTGCCCTGTCCCGAGACTACCTGCATATCTGCCGTGACCTGCACGCCCAGGTGACGGAAATTCGGTATGGGCGTGCGCAAAATCTTACCGGAATCGAAAAGGCGGCGACCAGGATTCGATCGAACCGCCGGCTGACATATGACGACATTGAAAAGATTCGGGACAGACAAATCTGGAATGCCGATGTTTTTGGGTACTGGCCTTCACGAACCGAGGTTGAATCGATCCTCAAGTCGGCGGAATGGGATTTCTGGAATTTGCCCAAAAGAGAGAACAAGGCCATTTCGAGCCTGCTTTTGGTCTTTCGTCAGATCGAGCTGGTGTCGGTCATTTTGAGATTCGTGATACCGAAACACTACGGGATCATGAGCCCTCCGGTAGAAAAAGTGCTTGGACTCGGACCATTTCGCCGCCACCCGGAAAGATATCGCGTTTACCTGAAAAATTTGCGAGAAATCAGGGATAACAGAGGCTTCGATACCACGGCGGATGTCGATATGGCCCTCTGGGCGCTGCAACTGGGAGTGTTGGACAATTTGCTGGCGGATCACCTGCCGAAAAACGAATATAAAGCTCTACAGGACGGATTCCGCCGGGACTCGAAGTTGCGGGAGATCAGGGTCGGAAACCTCACACGGCAGATCTTCTCGGATATGCCTCGGGTGGAACTCGCGGAGGCGCTGCTGGCGACAAACGTCGAACTTGCAGGCCAGATTGCCGGTATTGAATTCGAACGATCCGTAAGACTACTGACTCAAGCGGGATCAAGTGACAAATTGAGAGATCTGGTCAATGATAGATTACCGGATCGGATTCGTGAAATTTGCCAAGATGAATATGAATTTACAAAGATAGTTGTAGAATGCAACAGGGCCGTCGATACTCGCAACAAGGCGGTACATTGGGATCGAGCACCGAGAAAAGAGGAAGTTGAGGGATTGATAAAAATCATGATGAAGATCAAACAAGTAGAGAAAACACAATGCCGGCAAACGAAAGTCTCCGATATTGAGCTATCGTATCCCGGAACCGATGAGTCCTCGACCATGCACGAAGGCTTCTGGCAGGAGCACACGGTCGATGAACTTGCCGTCGATCAGGGGATCGTGGTTCCGCAGCAGCTCGGGGGATTGATCGGTGCCGCCGCCGGGCTATGGGACGATGAAGAGGATTTCCAACTTTTTGTCAAAGGAATTCATGAACGTCGCATCGAGGGCAGGGAGAAACGGTGAGGAGGATGGATGAGCATCCTTGTCCTGGATACCAATATCGTGTCCTTCTTGATGAGAGGACACTCGCTGGCCGATCTTTATCGGCCTCATCTTGAAGGGCATACGCTGGCCATCTCCTTCATGACCGTCGGGGAGCTGTACGAAGGCGCATATCGTGCCGGATGGGGTGAGAAACGACTGGCCAGACTTGAGGAGACCGTCAAATCCTATGTCGTGATCCCCTTCAGTTTCGAGATCTGCCGCCAATGGGGGGCCATCCGTTGCGAGCGCCGCAAGCGAACCATTGCCGTGGACGACGCATGGGTTGCGGCGACTGCCAGGGCATACGACTCGCCGTTGGTGACCCACAATCCCAGGGACTTCCAAGATATCAAAGGGCTCAAGGTACTTGCCGAATAATGGAGCCCGTCAGGTCGAGTCGTCCGGATGATCTCCGGGGTCTTCTTGCAAGACAGTGTTTGATGGCCGGCAGGTATCCGTCTCTGTTCCCATATCTCAGCACTCTGAACGCCTGACGGGTCACACGAGGCGTATCGGTGATCTGTTTCCCCTTCCTTTCCAATCCTCCTTTGCCTGACCGCCCTCAACCACCCACCATCGGCAGCTTCAGCCCGTGTGCCCGTGCGCAAGGGCAGGCCCTGGAACGTGATCCGCTCGCGCGCCATGTCGAGCCACCGGTGAAGATGCGGGTCGTCGGGGACCAGCGCCTTCACCTTCTCGTCGGTACGGAAGACGTCCTCCGGGTCCCCGGACAGGGCCGCCCAGCGGAACGGCCCCTTGCCCACGCAGAAGAGGTCGCGGATGTAGGCGGGCACGAACCCGGGATAGTCGAACGCATCCCCGACGCCGGCCTCGAACGCCATCTGGCGGATGTTGTTGCCGTAGTCCACCACCGGGACGCCGCGGGCCTTGAACGCCAGCATCGCCATATGCGATTCGCATGAGCGCGTCGGGGTCATCCCTTGTCCACGCCGAGATAGGCCTCGACCACCGCACTGTTGCCGGCGGCTTCCGCGCGCGTGCCGGTCCACGCCAGACGGCCGGTTTCGAGGACGCCGACCCGATCGGCGGCATCCAGCACCCGCTCCGTGCCCTGCTCGACGAGGACGATGGCCAGATCCTCCTCCCGCAGCCGCGAGAGCACCCGGTAGCATTCGTCCACGGCCGTCGGCATGAGGCCCAGGGACATCTCGTCGATCAGGAGGATCGACGGCTCCGCCATCATCGCCCGGCCGATGGCGAGCATCTGCTGCTCGCCGCCGGAGAGCGACCCGGCAAGCTGGCGTGCACGCCCGGCCAGGCGCGGGAAGGTCTCGAAGACCTTTGCCCGGTTGCGCTCCAGCGCGGCCGCGTCGAGGCGGGTGCCTCCGACGGTGAGGTTTTCGCCCACCGTCAGTTCGGCGAAGACGCGACGGCCCTCGGGCACGAGCGCGATGCCCTGGCCGGCGCGCTTGTGGGCGGGCATCGCAGTGACGTCGCGTCCGGCGACCCGGACGGCGCCCGCGCGCACCGGCAGCAGTCCGGCCAGCGCCATGATCGTCGCGGTCTTTCCCGCACCGTTGGCGCCGATCAGGCCGAAGATCTCTCCGGCCTCGACCGAGAAGGAGAGGTCGTCGACGGCGACGATGTCCCCGTAGCCGCAGGTGAGATGCGCGACCTCCAGCATCAGGCGGCCTGCTCGCCCGGATGGGCGCAGTGGAACTCGGGGCTTGCCATCGGGAAGGAGAAGTCATCCACGATGATGACGTCCCCGTAGCCGCGGGTGAGATGCACGACCTCCAGCATCAGGCGGCCTGCTCGCCGAGGTAGGCGCGGCGGAACTCCGGGCTTGCCATGACCTCGGCGGCCGGTCCCCGGACGAGGCCGCGGCCGTTGTCCTGCACGTACAGCTCGGGGCAGATGCGCGCGACCTCGCGGATGTTGTGCTCGATCAGCAGCACGCTGCGGCCGTTCCCCACCAGTGAGGCGATCAGGTCCGCCATGACCCGGGCCTCCGCCTGGTTGAGGCCGGCGAGCGGCTCGTCGAGGAGCAGGAGCTTCGGCTCCAGCGCCAGGGCGCGGGCGACCTCGAGCCGCTTGAGGTAGCCCAGGGGCAGCTCGCCGGGTCTGGCGTCCGCCGCGTCGCCGATGCCGACGAATTCGAGGAGCTCCTTCGCCTTGCCGCGCTCGGCGCCGCGGCCACTCCCGAGCAGGGCGGCGAGCGGACTCGCCGTGCGGTGGACCCCGGCCGCGATCGCGACGTTGTCGGTGAGGGACATGGAGGCGAGCGGGCGCACGATCTGCTGCGCGAGCGCCAGCCCGAAGCGGATGCGGCGATCGACGGGCCAGCGGGTCACCTCCTCGCCGCGGAAGATCACCCGCCCCCGCCAGGGGCGCAGGACGCCGGTGATGACCCGCATGAGCGTCGTCTTGCCCGCGCCGTTCGGGCCGATGAAGCCGAGGAACCGGTCCTCGTCCATGTCCAGCGAGACGTCATCGACGGCCACGACCCCGCCGAAGCGCACCGAGGCGTTCTCGACGCGGAGCAGGGTCATCGGATCGCACTCCCGACGATTCCGCGGGCGAGCCACGCGATGCCGTCCGAGACCGCTACGACCCCGCTGAAGCGCACCGAAACGTGCTCGACACGGAGCAGGCTCATCGGGTCAATCTCGCGGCAGGCCGGCGGGCGAACCCGCGAGGCCGTCCGGGGCTGTCCGGGACCGCCACGACCCCGCCGAAGCGCACCGAGACGTTCTCGACGCGGAGCAGGGTCATCGGGTCAATCTCGCGGCGAGCCGGCGGGCCAGCCCCGCGATGCCGTCCGGGGCGAGGCGCATCGTCAGGAAGATGAGCGCGCCGTAGACCAGGAGCTTGTAGTCGTCCACGAATTGCAGCCACAGCGGCAGCACCGAGAGCACGCCGGCCGCCAGCACCACCCCCCAGATCGAGCCGATGCCTCCGACGATCACCATCGCGAGCACGGTGACCGATTCGACGAAGCCGAAGCTGTCGGGCCAGATGAAACGGATGTGGTGGGCGTAGAGTCCGCCCGCGACCCCGGCCCCCGCGGTGCCGATGACGAAGGCCCAGAGCTTGTAGCGCGGGACGTCGATGCCCAGAACCCGCGCGGTGTCCTCGTCGTCGGCCACCGACTCGTAGGCGAATCCCATCCAGGAGCGCCGGATGCGTACCGCCAGGAGCACGAACAGGATCGTGCACACCAGCGCCAGCGCGAGCAGCCCCGGCCGCCCGAAGGCGACCGAAGGAATGCCGGAGATCCCCACCTCGCCGCCCAGCGCCTCCTGCTTGCGCACGATACCCACGAAGAGGAACGTCACCCCCATCGTGGTGATGGCGAGAAAGTCGTGGCGCACGCGCAACGACGCCATGCCCACCACGAACCCCGCCGCCCCGGCCAGCGCGGCGGCGGGCAGCAGGGCCAGGGCCAGCGGCGTGCCCGCCTTGGTCAGCAGCGCCGCGGTATAGGCGCCGATACCGTAGAACGCGGCGTGGCCGAGGCTGACCTGGCCGCAGAAGCCGGTGATCACGTTCAGCGAAAGCGCGAACAGGATCGCGATCGACATGGTGGTGAGGACGGCGATCTCGTAAGCCATCGCGTCAGCCTCGCGCGAGCAGCCCTTGCGGGCGCAGCATCGGCGCCAGGATCGGGAAGGCGAACGCGACTGCAAGCAGGATCGCGATCGTCCCGGTGGTGAGTATTGCGATCTCGCAAGCCATCGCGTCAGCCTCGCGCGAGCAGCTCTTGCGGGCGCAGCATCGGCGCCAGGATCGGGAAGGCGAACGCGACTGCAAGCAGGATCGCGATCGTCCTGCTGGCGAGTATTGCGCTTTCGCAAGCCATCGCGTCAGCCTCGCGCGAGCAGCCCTTGCGGGCGCAGCATCAGCACCAGGATCAGGAAGGCGAACGCGATCGCGTCGCGGTCGAGGACGTCGCCGAGGTAGATGGTGCCGAAGCTCTCGATCACCCCGAGCGCGAGCGAGGCGGCCAGTGCGCCGCGCGCCGAGCCGAGCCCTCCCAGCACGATGATGGCCAGCGCCTTGTATGCGGGCACCGCGCCCATGGTCGGCTCGACGAGGTTGTTCAGGAGCGCGACCATCGTCCCGGCCACGGCCGCGAGCGCCGAGCCGATGAAGAAGTTGAGGTAGCGCACCTTCTCGACGTCGACGCCGAAGCTCGCCGCCACCGGCGGATCCGAGACCGTGGCCCGCCAGGAAATCCCCGTCCGGGTGGATGCCGAGAGCCATGCCAGCAGGCCGATGATCACCACCGCGAGCCCCACCACCGCGATGCGCGCATGGGAGAGGAAGATGCCGGGCAGGATCTCGACGTGGGTTTGCAGGGGCGGGTCGGTGAAGGACAGGCCGTAGGCGCCGAAGATCAGGCGGAAGGCTTCCTCGGCCACGATGAACAGCCCGATCGAGGCCATGAGCGCCACCAGCGGCGGCTTGTCCAGCAGCGGTTTGTAGGCGAAACGATAGATGCCGACGCCGGTGGCGCCGACCACCGCCATCGCCACCACCAGCGCCAGCGCGAGGCTGCCGGTCGCGTTGGTCACGACGACGCCGGCGTAGCCGCCCATCGTGAACAGCGCCGCATGCACGACGTGGAGGATGCGTAGCAAGCCGTAGACCAGCGTGAGCCCGAGCGCGATCAGGGCGTAGATCGCCCCCTGCACCAACCCCTGGATCGTCAGGTCGAGAAACAGCATCGCAATGGAGGAGGCGCCCCGCACGAATGCCGCCGCGCGGGGCGCCGGTGTCGGATCACTTCTCCGGCGGGGCCAGAAGCTCCGGGTCGGAGATGACCGCGTAGTGCCGCCACGCGCCGTCCTTCACGATCTGCACCTGCACGTCCTTCCTCACCTCGCCGAGGGCGTTGAAGGAGATGTGGCCGGTCGAGGAGTCCACGCTGGACGACGCGATGGCATCCCGCAACGCCGCCTTGTCACCGGCGCCCGCCTTGCGCAACGCCTCGGCCATGACCAGCACCGCGGTATGGGCGGAGGCGGCCACCATGTCCGTCGGATACCCGGCCTTGTCTTCGAACCCCTCGATGAAGTCCCGGGTGATCGCCTCGGACGAATCGCGGTCGAGCGAAGTGGTGATGATCACCCCCTCGGCGTGCGGGCCGGCGATTTCGATGAACTTCTGGCTGTCGTATCCCTCCTGGCCGATCACCGGGACCGCGACCCCCGCCGCCCGGAGCTGGCGCACCAGCGGCCCGGCGGTGAAGAAATACCCCGAGGCATAGAGCGCGTCCGGCGCGTCCGCCTTGACCTTCGAGACGATCGGGCCGAATTCGCGATCCTTGATCGAGTACGTGTACTCGCTGGCGATTTCGATGCCGAACTCGCCCGCCGTCTCCTTGAACCCGGCCGCCAGCGACTTCCCGAAATCGTTGTTGAGGGTGATGACCACGACCCGCTTCAGGTTCATCAGCCCGCCGATCAGCTTGGCGCCGGCGCGGCCCTGCACCTCGCCCATGAAGGAGGTGCGGAAGACGTAATCGCCCGCGCGGGTGATGTCCGGATGGACGGCGTAGGCGGAGATGTACGGCGTGGCGTTCTCCTGGAAGATCGTCGCCGCCGCCCGGGTGGAGCCGGAGTAGCTGCCCGAGATCCCCGCCGCCACCTCGTCCTGGGTGATCATCTTCACCGCCAGCGGCGCGGATTCCTTGGGGCTCGCCTGGTCGTCGTAGACCAGGAGTTCCAGCATCTCGCCGTTGACGCCGCCCGCCGCGTTGACCTGCTCGACGGCAAGCTGCGCGCCGATGAGCGCCGAGTTGCCGTCCGCGGCGGCGAAGCCGGTCAGCGGCGCGTTGAAGCCGACCTTGATCGAGCCCGCCAGAGCGGGGAACGCCGAGGCGATCGCGAGGGCAACGGCAAGGGTGAAGCGTTTCAAGGAACTGGTCATGGTGTTTCTCCCGTGTCGGCGGTTTGCGTTACTTCAGGGACGTGCCTGCCGCGAGAGAATATCCGGGGTTCATGTCGGGCGTCACGTCCTCACGTGGAGACCGGGCTCGATCTTGCGCAACCCGTCCGCATCGAGCGTTAGACCGCTTCCGGCAAGGTCGCGGTGACGCATGGTCCCCGGCGGGCGGGGAAACCACTTGTGGCCCGGCGTTGCCATCCCTCGCTTCCTCCGACGCTCGAACGGGCTGGACTGCTTCGGGCGATCGCCTCGCCGCGGTCGCCTGCCCCGCGGCGCCGGCGGGAACCCGATGACTTCCGGCCGCGCCGGAGCCCGGTCGATGGCTGAAGTTTCACCGGGGAATTCAGGGATACGGGTATAGTCTCCGGACCACCGGGGACGGCCCCGGCAATCGCGGATGCAGTGGCGTGACGCCGGGGGTCGATGATCTCCGGGCGACCGGGGACGGTTCGGAGGATCGGACGGCACCTTCGATGACGACCGATGCGCAAGCAGTCATCGTGGGCGGCGGGATCATGGGCGTCTCGCTCGCCTGGCACCTGACCGGGCGTGGCTGGCGCGACGTCGTGCTCCTGGAGAAGAGCGAGCTGACCGCGGGCTCGACCTGGCACGCGGCCGGGCTCTGCACCCACTTCGCCCACCACCCCACGATCATGGCGATGCGGGCGGAATCGGTGCGCCTGTACCGGGACGTGCTGCCGGCGGAGACCGGAGAGAGCACCGGATTTCACCCCTGCGGCGCGCTTCGCGTCACGCGCTCGGCCGAGCGGATGGCCGAGTTCCGCCACGTGCAGGGGCTCGGGCGGTTCATGGGCCACGAGTTCCGCATCCTCACCCCCGAGGCGCTGGCCCGGGTTTATCCCCTGACGCGCATCGAGGGGCTGCTCGGTGCGATCCACGAGCCGGACGACGGGCACGTCGATCCGTCGCTGGCCACCCAGGCGCTCGCCGCGGGGGCGCGTTCCCGAGGCGCCGAGATCCGGCGCCACACCCCGGTGCGGGCGATCGAGCGCGACGCATCGGGCGCGTGGGCGGTGCATACCGACCGGGACACCGTCCGCTGCCGGCACGTGGTCAACGCGGCGGGCACCTGGTGCCGGGAGATCGGCGCGATGATGGGGGCGGATCTGCCGGTGGCGCCGATGCTGCACCAGTACCTCGTCACCGCCGGGGTCCCGGAGATTGCCGCGCGCGCCGCTGACGGCGAGCCGGAGCTGCCGATCATCCGCGACCCGGAGGAAAGCTGGTACCTGCGCCAGGAGCGTGACGGGTTCATCCTCGGCCCCTACGAGGCGGACGGCCGCCCGTGGGGCGTGGACGGCGTGCCGTCCGGGTTCGGCATGGAGCTCCTGCCGCCGGAGCTGGACCGGATCGAACCCATCGCCGCGCTGGCCATGGAGCGGGTGCCGGCGCTGGCGCGGGCCGGCGTCAAGACCGTCGTGCACGGGCCGATCACCTTTACGCCGGACGCGAACCCGCTCATCGGGCCGGCCTTCGGACTCGACGACGCCTGGCTGCTGACCGGATCGAGCATGGGGGTGATGGAAGGCGGCGGCGCCGGGCGCTTCCTCGCCGACTGGATGGTCGACGGCGCCCCGCCGATGGACGCGCTGGCCGTGGACCCCCGGCGCTTCGGCGCTTGGGCGGCGGACCGCGACTACCGCGTCGCCAAGGCGGTGGAGTGCTTCGGCCTCCAGTTCGGGGTGCACTATCCCTTCGAGGAACGCCCGGCCGGCCGACCCCGGCGGACGACGCCGATCTATCCGATCCAGGCGGCGCAAGGCGCAGTGTTCGGCTGCGCGTACGGCTGGGAGCGGCCGAACTGGTTCGCGCGCGGCCCTGGGCCGGCAGGGAGCGGGCCGCACGATGCGCGGCCTGCCTTCGGGCGCTCCGAGTCGGCGGAGGATGGATTGCGCGAGACGCCGTCCACTTTCGGGCGTCCCGTGTCGGCAGGGAACGGATCGCGCGACATGCCGCCCACCTTCGGGCGTTCCGAGCCGGCAGAGAATGGGCCGCGCGACATGCCGCCCACCTTCGGGCGTTCCGAGCCGGCAGAGAATGGGCCGCACGATGCGCCGCCCACCTTCGGGCGTTCCGAGCCGGCAGAGAATGGGCCGCGCGACATGCCGTCCACCTTCGGGCGCTCCGAGTCGGCGGAGAATGGGCCGCGCGCCGCGCCGCCCGCCTTCGGGCGTTCCGAGCCGGCGGAGAATGGGCCGCACGATGCGCCGCCCACCTTCGGGCGCCCTGCCTGGCGGGAGACGGTCGCGGCCGAGTGCCGGGCGGTGCGCGACCGGGCCGGCCTCGTGGATCTCTCCGCGTTCTCGAAGTTCGAGGTCACCGGGGCGGACGCGCCTGCCTTCATGGAGCGCCTGGGGGCGAACCGCCCGCCGCGGGCGATCGGTCGGATCGGGATCACCCACGCCCTGACCGGAGCCGGCGGCATCGCCTCGGAGTTCACCGTCACCTGGCTCGCGGCGGACCGCTACTACCTCACCAGCGCCGCGGCGGCGGAGCGCCACGACGAGGACCTTCTCCGCCGGCACGCCGCGTCGTTCGCCGACGTGCGCGTGGCCAACCGCACCGAACATCTCGGCATCCTGGGGCTCATGGGTCCGGAGGCCCGCACGGTGCTCGGCGCCCTCTCCGATACGGATCTGGACCACGAGGCGTTCCCGTGGCTTTCGGCGCGTACGCTACGGGTCGGTACGGTGGAGGCGGGCACGGCGCGGGTCGGTGCGGTCGAGGTGCGGGCGTTGCGCGTGTCCTACGCGGGGGAATGCGGATGGGAGCTGCACGTCGCGATGGCGGATCTCCCGATCCTGCACGAGGCGCTGCGCAAGGCCGGCGCCGCCGTGGACCTCCGGCCCTTCGGCGCCTACGCGCTGAACTCGTTGCGCCTGGAGAAGGGTTACCGCGCATGGGGCGCCGACCTCACCACCGAGCGCACGCCGCTCGAAGCGGGGCTCGATCACCTCGTGCGCACCGAGGGCCGGGAGTTCCCCGGCCGCGAGGCGCTGCTCTCCCGCGCCGCGAGCCCGTCCGCGTGGCGCATGGTGCTGCTCTCCGCCGAGCCGGACGGCGACACCGACCCCGACCCCTTCTACACCCACACGGTCTGGCAGGACGGACGGGCGATCGGCATCGTGACCTCCGCCGCACCAGGACATCGCACCGGCACGGTGCTCGCCCTCGCGTACCTGCGTCCGGAGGCGGAGTCCCGGGAACGCGGGCGTCCCGCCCGCAACGACGGCCACGGCGGTATATCGGGGCCGGGAGAGAATGGACGAGGCGATGCGCTGGAGATCTCGATCCTCGGACGCAGGCACTTCGCCCGGGTGCTCGCCGAACCGCCCTACGACCCGGCCAATACGAGGCTGCGAGGCGTTGATGAATGAATACACCCGATGACCGGGCTCGGCGCGTGAGGCGAAGGCGATGAACCGACAGGCGAGGTGGGCTTCCGGGTGGCCTTTGGGGATCACCCGGTAGTCGTAGTCCATGCCCTGGCCGTCCCGGACGATCCGGAAGGGCTGTCCGTCGTCCACGATGGCGGAGTAGAAGCGGCCGTTCCAGCCGGTGGACATCACGACCTCCTTGACGGAGGGGTTCATTGACTGGCGGCCCGGTCCGGCATACGTTCCTTCGACCGGCGGTTCCGGCCCGGTGCAGCCTCTCCCGGACGCCTGCGGCGTTCCGCGGATCACGTGTTCCGGGCCGGGTGCCGTCAAACCGAACCGAGGAGGAAGCTTCGATGATCAAGAAAGCAGTCGCATGGGCGCTCCTGGCGGGATTCCTGGCGGGCGTCGCTCCGGGCATCGCCGTCGATGCGCAGGCGAAGGAGATTCGTTGGGGAACGTCGCGGGTAGGATCCACCGGCAACCGGGCGGTCACCAACCTGGTGCAGGTGCTCAACAAGGCGGTGCCGGACTACAACTTCACCGTCCAGCCGACCCCGGGCGCGATCGTGACCGTCAAGGGCTACGCCATCGGAGACTTCGAGGGGTACTACGGGTCCGACGTGGCGTTCTACGAGCTGGCCAACGGCATCAACCGTTTCGAAGGCTTCAGGGAGAAGATGAAGCGCGAGCCGGTCCAGTCGTTCTGGACCTTCACCATCGAGATGGGCGTCGGCATCCACGCGCGCGACATGGGCAAGGTGACCCGGTGGGGAGATCTGGACGGAGTGCGGGTGTTCACCGGTCCTCGCCCCTGGGATACCCGGGCCCAGTTGGAGCGCGCGTTCAAGGTGCTCGGAATCAATCACGAGTACATCGAAGTGAGCGTGAAGACGGCGGGGTCGTTGCTGGAGCAGGGCCGCTTCGTCGCGCTGGGGGTCTACACCAACGCCGAGGCGTCCACCGCGCCGTGGATCCAGGAGGCGTCCCTGCAGGCCGACTGGGCGTCGCTCAGCCCGGACGCGGGCGAGCTCGACAAGCTGGCCGGCGCCGGCTTCAAGGTCGTCGAGGTCGATACGTCGGTGTTCGGCAAGAAGAAGACCCACGCCGACAAGGCGGCGATGCTCCCGTTCTTCTACGGGCTGCACCTCGGCATGGACGTCTCGGAGGAGGACATGTACCGGATCCTCCTGGCCGCGGAGGCGAACGTGGACGAGCTCGCCCAGGCCGACAAGGCGTTCAAGCAGATCCAGAGGGACATGCCCCTGATGCAGCGCCGCGGCGTCGAGGCGGCGGTCGACCTGGTCCCGGTTCACCCCGGTCTTGCGAAGTACATGCGCGAGAGAGGGGTCTGGGACGCGAAGTGGGATTCGCGCATCGCGAACTGAGTCTTCGCCCTGCGCATCGGAGCGGGCGCCATCCCCGGCGCCCGCTCCCTGCTTTCGGGATTCGCCCTGCACTCATGCTTCCCGCGTCTGCCCCTCGGGTGTCCGCTCCCTGCCATGGCCGTGAAGGAGGGCTGCGAAAGCCGCCCGCACGTCTCCGGCCCCGTGGCGAGCGGGACGCTCGCGTTCCCGGGACGGCGAGCCCGCGAGGCCGTGGGCTCGTTCCGATCCGGTGCGGACGGGAAGGCTGCCGTGGAAAAGCGAACAGGGCGGGCGGGGAGGAGTCCGCGCCTCCGGCTCCGTGGCGAGCGGGGACGCCCGTACCCTCGAACTGCGGTCTTCGGGGTCGCGGCCCTGCTTCATGCCCGGGACGTTCCGGTGCGGACCATGAAGGCTCGACGACCGCAAGCCGACGCCGATGAACGACCCGTCCGCGTCCCGCTCCCGGTCCCGCACGGTGGTGGAGGTGCTCTACTTCGCCACCGCCATCGCGTTCTTCGCCTGGCTGCTCTACTACTACCTCACGACCACCGGCGGGCCGACCCTGCTCGCCTTCACCGTGGTCCCGGTGACCTTCGTGCTGTTCACCCTCGATGCACTGCGCAAGGACGAGCTGTATCCGTCGCTCGGCCCGATCCCCAACTGCTGCATCGCGGCCGTGTACTGCGCGATCTCGATCACCGTCTCCATCTACATGTTCGTGGAGTTCGAGGCCCTCGGCACCGTGCGCGCCGGCATCTGGGACCCCACCGACCTCTGGCTCGGCGGCCTGATGGCCCTGCTGGTGATGGAGTACGCCCGCAAGCGCTACTTCGTGCTCTTCGTGCTGAACATCGTCCTCATCCTGTACGCGGTGTACGGCCGCGCGGTGCCGGGGATGTTCAACCACCCGGGACTGTCCTGGAAACGGATCGTCACCTCGATGAGCCTGGAGGACACCACCGGCATCTTCTCGGGGCTGCCGCAGCTCGCCCTGACCCTGATCGGATCCTTCGTGCTGGTGCTGGCGGTGCTGCGCGCCTTCGGTTGCGTGGACTCGATCCTGCGCGGCGCCTCGCGCATCGCGGCACGCTCCCGCTACGCCCTTCCCCAGGCGGCGGTGGTGGGTTCCATGGGGGTCGCCGCGGTGAGCGGCAGCGGCGCCGCGAACGCCGTCACCACCGGGTCGGCCACGATTCCCGCCCTGATCAACGCGGGAATGACCCGCGAAGACGCGGCGTCGGTGGAGACCTCGGCGTCGCTGGGCGGGCAGCTCATGCCGCCGATCATGGGGATCTCGGCTTTCCTCATGGCGGACTTCCTGGACCGCAGCTACTTCGACGTCGTCGCTCGCGGCTATGCGCCGGCGCTCGTCTACTTCCTGGCGGTGGCGCTCGGGGTCTACCTCATGTCGGTGCGTCAGCGGGGGCTTGTGACCGTCGGGTCGGTGGAGCCCATGGACTGGCAGGACTGGATCCGGATCGGTGCCTTCCTCGGGGTCGTGGCCGGGCTCATCGGGTTGATGTCGGTGCTGCACCTCGCGCCCATGTTCGCGGCCCTGTATGTGTTCGCGGGCGTCGGGGCCGCGCTTCTCCTGCTGAACGCGATGACGGCCTTCCGCACCCACGGAGCGGCCGGTGCGCGGACCCTGGGCGCGACCCTGCTGCGTTTTTTCGACACCTTCGCCTCGATGACCGCCGAGCTCACGCTGCTGCTCGCGACCCTCTCGATCCTGACCAGCGCCTTCGTCAATACCGGCGTTCCCCCCAAGGTCGGCTTCATCCTCGTCGAGGCGGCGTCCATCAACCTCTTGGCGATGGTCGTCATGGCCTTCCTGTTCGGGGCGCTGCTGGGGATGGGGCTGCCGCCCGCGCCGACCTACATCCTGACCGCGCTGGTCATCGCCCCCCAGATGATCAAGGTCGGGGTGGATCCGTGGCCGGTGCACTTCTTCGCGTTCTTCCTGGCGGTGTGGGGGGAGCTGACCCCGCCGACCTCGGTGGTGGCGGCGGTCACGTCGAAGATTGCGCGGGCCTCCTTCATGGGCACCCTGGTGCGCTCGATCGGGCTCTGTGGAAGCCTCTTCGTGCTGATGGCGGCGGTGTTCCTGCGACCGGAGATCGTGCTGGAGCCGGGACTCGCGCAACTTGCGGCCACCGGCCTGGTGCTCGCCGCCACCGTCGGCCTGACCTTCAGCGTGCAAGCGCGCTTCAGCGCGAACGTACCCCTCGACCTGACGGCGCGCGCGGTGCTCGCCGGTTTCTCGGTGGTCGCGCTCACCCACCCCGATCCTCGGATCGCGGCCCTGGCGTGCATCCCGGTGGCGGGGTTCGCGGGGTACTGGCTCCTGCGTCGGCGCGGCGCGGAAACGGCGGGCGCCACCGCCGGGGGCGGGTGAAGTGAACCACCGCGGAGTGCAATCCCCGAACCGGCGCCGGCGGTTGAAATCTCCTGCGTGCCGGTGATCGGAAGAAGCTGCTGCAATCGTCACTGGCACGCCGGGACGAGGCCGCCGAGCCGGTGGTCAGGAAGACCTACGGCCCGGGCAGGACGGAGCCGAAGCCGGACCCGATCCACGGCCTGATCGAGCCTCGACGCCCACACCCGGTACTGCTCGCAGAACCCGCTGGATTGCAGCCCCTCGGGATGGGCCGCCTCGTACTCCTCCCACAGCAACGCCAGCGTCTGGCTTCGGATCCGGGTGCCACGCCGTCCACGCATCCTCCTGGCCGGCATCCCTGAACGGGCGGTGCCCGCACGGCCTCTCGTGTGCTTGACCCTCGTTCATGGCAGACTCCCCCCCGATCCACCTGTCCGCGAAGCCGGACTGTCCCGACGTTCCAGCTGGCTCCCCGGGCCGCTTCAACGACCACCGAGGACATGCCTCCGTGAAGACCGTCAAGCAGGCATGTACCCCGCGGGCCAGCGTGTTCGACCCCACGCGCCGCGACACCGTTCTCGACCTCGGCGATCTGATCGACGGCCGCATCGACCCGGCCGAATTCTTCGCCGAGAACCACGTCACGGAGGGGATGCGGACCCTGCTCACCGAGGGGTTCCGGCGCCTGGAAGGGAAATCGGCGCAAGGCGTGTTCAAGCTGACTCAGGCCATGGGCGGCGGCAAGACCCACAACCTCCTCGCCCTCGGCCTGCTGGCCGGGCATCCCGACCATCGGGCCGGGGTCATGGGCGGCTTCTACACGCCGGATCCCGCTCTCGGCCCGGTCCGCGTGGTCGCCTTCTCCGGGCGCGAGAGCGACGCGCCGCTCGGCATCTGGGGCGCCATCGCCGGGCAGCTCGGCAGGAAGGAGCAGTTCAACGACTACTACGCGCCCCTGGCCGCGCCGGGCCAGACCGCGTGGGTGAACCTGCTCCGGGGCGAGCCGCTGGTCATCATGCTGGACGAGCTGCCGCCCTACTTCGTCAACGCGGCCTCGAAGAGCATCGGCAACTCGGATCTCTCCGCGGTGACCACCACCGCGCTGTCCAACCTCCTGGTCGCGGTCGGGCGGGACGAGCTGCGCCACGTCTGCCTGGTGATCTCCGATCTCAAGGCGTCCTACGGCGCGGGGGCGGCGCGGATCGTCGCCGCGCTCGACGACCTGGAAGCCGAGACCGGCCGCGCCGCGATGAACCTGGAGCCCGTCCGCATGAACACGGACGAGTTCTACCGCATCCTCCGCAAGCGCATCTTCGAGACCCTCCCGGACGAGGCGGAGATCGAAGAGGTCGCGAAAGCGTATGCGAAGGCGGTGCGCGAGGCCCGGCAGATGGACGTGACGAACGCCTCGCCCGAGCAGTTCGCCGCCCAGGTCGCCGAGTCCTATCCGTTCCATCCCGCCATCCGCGACCTCTACGGCCGCTTTCGGGAGAACCAGGGCTTCCAGCAGACCCGCGGGCTGATCCGCCTGATGCGGATCGTCGTGTCGCGGATCTGGACCACCGACCATGACCTCTGCCTCATCGCCGCCCACGACGTCGATCCGGACAGCCGCGAGACCCTGACCGAGATCAACCAGATCAACTCCACCCTGGAGAACGCCATCGCCCACGACGTCGCATCGGGCGGCAACGCCGTGGCCGAGACCATCGACGCGAACCTGGGAGGCGGCGAGGACGCCCGCGACGTCATGCGGCTGCTCCTCATCGCCTCCCTCGCCAACGTCCCGAACGCCGTCAAGGGGCTCACTGTCCCCGAGATCGTCGCCCACCTCTGCGCGCCGGGGCGCGACGTCTCGAAGCTGATGAACGAGGTGGTCGCGCGTCTCGTGACCGCGGCCTGGTACCTGCACACGACGAACGACGGACGCCTGCACCTGCGCAACGTGCAGAACCTCATCGCCCGCGTGACCACCACCGCGGGCGCCTACCTCCGCGATCAGGCCACGAAGGAGCTCAAGGAACGGCTGACGGAGATCTTCGAGCCGGCCGAGGGCGCGTGCTACCAGCGCCTGCAACCGCTCCCGGCCGTGGACGAGATCGACGTCCACCCCGACCGGGTGACCCTGGTGGTGAGCGAGCCGCACCCGGCGGGTCTGCACCCGGACCTCACGACCCTGTACGAACAGCTCACGTACCGGAACCGCATCTGCTTCCTGACCGGGCAGCGGGCCTTCGGCTCGCTGCTGGAACGCGCGCGGGAGCTGAAGGCGATCAACCAGATCATCGGCGAGATGCACCAGGAAGGCGTCTCCGACGGGGACCCGCAGATGCAGCAGGCGCGCGACCAGCTCCTGCCGCGCTTCCTCGCCCAGTTCCACAGCGCCGTCCGGGAGACCTTCACCACGCTGTACTACCCCACCCGGGATCGGCTGGCGAAGGTGGACTTCCTCATGGAGTTCAAGGAGAACCGCTACAACGGCGAGGAGCAGGTGCGGGAGGCGCTCGCGGACCGGCAGAAGTACACCACGGACGTCGCGAGCGAGACCTTCCGCAAGAAGGTGGAAGCGAGGCTGTTCACGCAAGCGTCGATGCTGTGGACGGAGATCAGGCGCCGGGCCGCGACCGCTCCGGGGTGGCAGTGGCACCGTCCCGACGCCCTCGACAGGATGAAGGCGGACTGCGTCCACAAGGACCTCTGGCGGGAGGAAGGGAGCTACGTCAACAAGGGACCCTTCCCGAAACCCGTGACCACCGTTCGCATCCGGGAGCTGCACCGGGACGACGACACCGGATTGGCCAGGCTGCGCCTGTCGCCGATCCACGCCGATACCTTGTACGCGGAGGTCGGGGCCGAGGCCACGCCGGCCTCGATGAAGCTCGACGGGCGCGATTTCGAGACCGCCGATCTCAAGGTCTCGTTCCTGGCCGTGGACTCCACCGGCGGCCACGACACCGGCGAGCCCGTGGAGTGGTCGAACCGCATCACGCTGAAGTCGCGCGAGTACATCGACGCCCGCCCCGGTACGCCGGAAGCCGGGGCTCGCCCTGATACGCCGGAAGTCGGGGCTTGCCCTGATACGCCGGAAGCCGGGGCTTGCCCTGATACGCCGGAAGCCGGGGCTCGCCCCGGTATGCCGGAAGCCGGGGGCGGCGAGCGCATGGTGGAGATCCGCTCGGCGCCGCCGGCCGTGCCCATCCGCTACACCACCGACGGCTCCGATCCCGCGGTGGCGGGCGGCGCCTACGGCGAACCCTTCGCGGTCCCGGAAGGCGCCCGCCTGATCCTCGCGGTCGCCGGGAAGGACGGCATCGCGTCCGAGGTGCACCGGCGCGAGATCGCCGACAAGCCCGTCGAGAGACCCATCGACAGGACCCGGCCGGCGGTGTGGACGCCGCCCCCCGGCTTCGAGTTCAAGACCACCCGCACCGCCTACGGCTTCATCGCCCGCCTGAAGCAGCACGAGGGAGTCGCGAGCGGCCTGCGCATCAACGTCCAGGCGGATGGCAGCGGCACGTGGAGCGAGCTGAACTTCTCCGACGACCTCGCGCTGGACGGCGCCCGCATCGAGCAGACGGTCGAATGGTTGAGGGCGCTCGTCGCCGACGGCGAAGTCTCCATCGAGGCGAGGCGCGTCCGCTACGGGACGGGACAGCACTTCCTCGACCACGTCGCGGAAACCAGGGCAGAGTACAAGCGCGACGACGTGGAGCAATGAACGCCCCGCCCCGCTCCGGCCCTCGTGCCTCACCGGCCTTCGTCGCGAGGACGGCAAAGTGTTGCGGCGGCGGGTGGCGCGGGCTGGAAGAAGCCGAAGGCGTAGCCGACACCGCGTCGAAGCGAATCAAGGGAGCACGGTCCGCCGCCGCGCTGACCCGGCATGACCGGAACCAGGGCTCGGTTTCAATCCTGGGAGCGCGAGCGTCCCGCCCGCAAGCGGGCCGGAGACCCGCCGCAAGGCGATGCGGGCGGGAACCGGAAGCAACCCACGGCCGGCGAACGATGCTTCGTCACATTGCCGGGGGCTTCACAGGCGGTTTCACGGGCAAGGGACTCATCGGATCGGCGCCCGCGGCAGGAGGCGGGTGAGGGATGGGGGCCAAGCCGCAGGGGTTCGGTTTCCGGCCCGAGGAGTCGGAGCACCACTTCGTGGTCACCGTTCCCGGAGGCAGCCGCGGGGACGTGCTCATCGCAGAGCACCTGAGCTTCGACCCGAAGACGGGCCATGCGGCGCCTTCCCTCGGAGTAGGCGCGCAGGACGTCAGGCTTCGCGTGGCCCTGCCGCGCGCCAAGTGGACGGCGGTCGCCGACGAGGTGCGCGTCGAATTCAACCGCCGGCTCAGGAAGCAGGGCCTGCCGCCGGGGCGCTGGAAGCGGGGCGACACCCCCGTCACCCGCCTGCTGGGCAAGGAAGTGACCCTCCTCGCCTGGGCGGTGGAAGACGCCGATCCGGCGCTCGTCCCGGCCGCGGTCAGGAACTGGCTGGGGCTCGCCCCGGAGGAGCGGTGGTGGCTGTTCACCATGACCAACGCCGCCACCGGCCACGCCCTGCACGGCAGGAACAAGGGCTGGCGCAAGGCGGTGCGCTTCGCACTGACCGAGAACCCGGTGACCGGCGACCGCCATGAGCGGCAGAGCGAGATCTTCCGGCTGGTGGCGGGGGAGGAGCGTTCGGAGCCTCCGCGCCGGGGCCGGAGTCGGAACCGGGAGGAGGATGCTGCCGCGCTCTCTTCGAGAGCGGCCACGGGCGGCCGTCCGCCGCGTCGGGACCGAAGCCGGAGCCAGGAAGACGCTACGCCGAGCAGGGTGGTTGCGGCGGGCCGTAGCAGAGCTTGAGGGATCCGGTCGGACACCATACCCGCCGACCCGCGACGGATTGAGACGGTAGCCATGCCCGCACAATCGCTTGCGCAGAACTGGCAGGACTGGAAGGAGAGTCTCGACCTGTCCGCACGCCGCGCCCCGGAACTCTACGGGGAGGCCGCGGGCGATATTGGCGACACGCACGCTGGATTGAGCGTAAGACCGCCTGGATGGAGGGAGCTCTACGAGGACGCGAGCGAAGTCGGCGACACCTGCTACGCCGGTCCCCTGCGAACCACGTTGCGCGACCTCGGCGCATCGGCCGTGTTCTGCGTCCAGGGCGTGCCGACCGCCGTTTTCTTCGCGGTCGAAGACGAGGACGCCGAACGGATCGCCCGCCTCCACTCCGACCTTTGGAACCAGGGTCTGGCCAGCGTCCTCGTCGTCGTTTGCGGCCATGCGATCCGGATCTACTCGCTGGCCGGCTTCCCCGCCAACCAGGACAGCAGGGCGTTCGATGAACAATGCCTCGTCCAGACCCTTGATCGAGTCCGGGATGCGCTTGAAGTCCGCAACCTGATCCGCGGTATCGAATCGGGCAGGTATTGGAGGGAGAATGAAGGCAAGTTCAACTTCGAGAAGCGCGTTGACAGCGTATTGCTCAAAAATCTCAAAGAGGCGGACAACCGGCTTCGGAAGACCGATCTGAAGCAAGAAGAGTCACAAGCCCTGCTGATGCAGACGATGTTCATCGCGTACCTGGAAGACCGCGGCATCATCACGGATGGCTACATTGAAGAAGCCACGAAGGGGGCGTTCCCCACGTTTTCGGAAATCCTGGCGTCGAAAAAAGTTACCGCGTTCAACGATCTGTTCCGCGCCCTCAACCGGGACTTCAATGGTGACCTGTTCGTCAAGCCGTGCTCCTTCGGCGAGTCCGGTCCGAGGCTCCAACGTAGCCATCTGGAGGTCTTGGCCCCATTCCACTCCGGCAAGGAGGAGATGCACGGCGCCGGCGGCCAGCTTCGTCTCTGGGGCTACGACTTCGAGTACATCCCCGTCGAGTTGATCAGCGCCGTCTACGATCGGTTCCTGAACGTACGGAAGCAAGCTTCCTGGGGCCAATTCCATACCCCGATGTACGTCGCGACCAGCGTCGTCTCGCAGCTATGGGACGATCCGGCGTTTCTCACCCGGAAGACCAAGGACCACGGCCGGATTCTCGATCCTGCGTGCGGATCCGGCATTTTCCTGGTGTGCATGTTCAAGCGCCTCTGCGAGTGGTGGCGGCAGAGCGAGGGATCGGAGGAAATCCCCTGGAGACGCCTTCGCCGGCTACTCGATCGGTTGCATGGTTGGGACGTGGACGCCAGCGCGGTTCGCGTTGCCGTGTTCTCTCTCTATGTGGCGCTGTTGGAGGAAGTGGATCCACCGGACATACGCAAGCTGATGAATCGCGGCAGACTGCTGCCCGGCCTTTGGGGCGACAAGCTGCATAGTACGGATTTCTTCCGCGTAAACAGCAGTTACCGATACGACGTCATCATGGGGAACCCACCGTGGCGGAGCGGCGATGACAGCGCGGCGGATTGGTGCAGGCAAAACGGCAGGCCCGCTCCCGACAAGCAGGCGGCATGGGGTTTCGTATGGAAATCTCTCGAACACCTGAAAAAAGACGGCAAGGTCGCATTTCTGCTTCCTGCGAAGGGCTTCCTGCACAATCATTCGAAGACTTCGATTGAAGCAAGAGAGAATCTTCTGACAAGCGCCAGGATCGGCCGGATCGTCAACTACGCAGACCTGCGCTATCAATTGTTTGACAACGCGATCCAGCCCGCCTCTCTCTTCATTTTCGGCCGTGGTGACGGCGCTGCGCGGTACGTTTTCGACTACTGGACGCCGAAGGCGGATCCGAATCTGCGGACCCGCCGCGTAATCGGCATCAGCGCTGACGAGAAAATGCGGCTCGACACGGCTATGGCTGTCCAGGATCCCCATATATTCAAGAAACGGCTATGGATGACCAGCCCGGAAAACAAACTCTTTCGTTATCTCACGAACCTCCCCGCCTTGCGCAGTCGGGTGATTGAGTTCAAGCACTGTCGGAGCAAGCGTCCAAGCAACCAGTGGATCATCGGACAAGGGTTCATACCCGTTGCCGAAAAACGTTCGGGAGATCCGAAGTACCAGACGAGGACGAGTCAGGTGGTTGGAAGCCTTCCGTTCTTGAACGCCGATAACTTCCGCGTCATTTCCCCTGATGTGACAGCGTTACAGTCGCCAAGAGACGGCACTGTTTATCGTGGTGGTTTCAAAAAAGGATTTTGCGGCCCTCGCGTTCTGATTACACAAGGTACGGCACCGAGTCGGCTGCGAGCGAGCTATACCGAGGAATCGTTCTGCTTTCAGGACGCGATTCAGGCAATCGTTGTCGGAGAACAGGAGCAGGCGGAGGCGAAACTTCTGACGGCTGTTCTGAACAGCACCCTGACGTTCTGGTTCGCCTTCCATGGCACGTCCTCGATTGGCGTCGAGAGGCCCAAGGTACATCAGGAGCAGCTACTCGACCTTCCATTCCCTTCACCCGAAGATCTCCCCGACAGGGAGCGGGCGTTTGCGGCATCGAAGGATCTGACAGCCCTGGTCGACGTGGCGGCGGAGAAGCTGAGCAACCCGATTCTGGCGCCGAACGTTTTGCCTCACCTTCTAAGTGAGATCGATCGATTGGTGTTCGAATTCTTCTGCCTGTCGGAACAGGAGGTCATGCTGGTGGAGGACACCATCAAGTATATCGTTCCCGCGATCCAGCCACGGCGCTCCACCTTTCCAGCAATATGGCAACCAACCGGCGAAGATGATCGCCGTGAGTACGCTCGGGTGTTGGTTCCCGCCGTTTCCGGCTGGATGAACCCGGACAAACGTGCCAGTGCCGCGCTCGTGGCCCGCAACGACGACTTGGCCATTCTTCGACTCAGGCAGATCTCGCCAGGCAGGGAGGCGGGTTACGTCGAGGAAACGGACAATCAGGTCGGTGATGTATTGGCAGAGATATCCAGTGCGATCGGCGGCGAGCTTCCCGGCAACCTCCAGCAGATGCCGGACCTGCGGGTCTACGCGGACGACGACATGTACTTGGTCAAGCCGAACAGGAAGCGGTTCTGGATGCGATCCTGCGCTCTGGCGGATGCAGAGCGGATTGCGATCGATCTGCGGCATTGATGACGACAAGGAAGTTGACTGTGGTATTGGGCGACAGGGGCCATTGGGCAGCGCGGTTTCGTGCCTGGGATGAATTGTTCCTGGGCTGCGTGCTGCGGGTCTGGTGGAGCTGTGTCGCCCGTTTGCCAAGTGGCTCGCACGAAGACGCCATTGCCGCGGCGCTTGTGGACGGTCTGACCCGCGATGCTACAGCTCGCGGTCTGTTCTGGTGCGAGTACCAATTCGTGCCATTTGCATACACTGACGATGGGCGGGTGGTTGAAAAGGGCCGAATAGACATGGCGATGATCGTGGATCACGACAGGGAGTATTACTTGGCCTACGAGTGCAAGCGTCTCAACGTGACACGGCGAGATGGTACGCGCCGAGCGCTTGCACGAGAGTACGTCGATAAAGGCGTGATGCGGTACATCACGGAACAGTATGCGGAGAACCTTCCCACGGGCTGCATGTTCGGCTACGTCATGGATGGAGACTTGGACTTCGCCCGTGTGCGTATTCGCGCGGCGATGACGGAGAGCAGGGCGGTATTGGGGCTGCAAGGAGACCTCCGCGCCCAGGATCCCATCGGCCAGTTCCAGCGCTTCGCCACGGAGCACGTGTCGGGAGGCAGGTCGATCGAGATCCTTCATGCGTTGTTGCCGTTCGTGGACGGCCCCACCGCTCCCGCCGACCCGCCACAGACTGCATTCATGCACCGGTAGCTGACGGATCCGACATGTCCGACAACAGCGCCATCGAGTGGACCAATGCTTCCTGGAACCCGGTCACCGGATGCACCAAGCTGAGCGCCGGCTGCGACCACTGCTACGCGGAGCGCTTTTCGGAACGCTTCAGGGGCGTTCCGGGCCACCCCTTCGAGCCGGGCTTCGACCTCACGCTACGCCCGGAACGCCTCGGGCAACCGGAACGGTGGCGGCGGCCCCGGTTCATCTTCGTGAACTCCATGAGCGACCTGTTCCACAAGAACATCCCCGCCGAATTCCTCGGTCACGTGTTCGACGTCATGGAGAAGGTGGACCGACACGTCTACCAAGTGCTCACCAAGCGCAGCTCGCTGATGCGGAACTTCGTGAACCGGCGCTACGCCGACAGGCCCCCGCCGGCTCACATCTGGCTCGGCGTCTCCATTGAGAACGCTTCCACCCTGAGCCGTCTCCGCCACCTCAAGCTGACCAACGCAGCAATTCGCTTCGTGTCCTTCGAGCCGTTGCTCGGCCCCGTCGGCGCGGTCGATCTGGCCGGCATCCATTGGGTGATCGCCGGTGGCGAGAGCGGCCCGGGCGCCCGGACGGTGGATGTGGAGTGGCTACGGGAAATTCGCGACCGCTGCCAAGCCCGGCGCGTGGCCTTCTTCTTCAAGCAATGGGGCGGAAGGTCGCCGAAGTCCGGTGGGAACGAGATCGATGGCCGGCAGTGGCTGGAGTATCCGGGTCATCCCCGAGAAAGCGGGGACGGGGGACGCAAGGAACCTTCGTGGACGGAAGGCCGACTTCGAGCGGTAGGCGCCCCACCCGAAGACGACGGGGAAACGATGGACGTTGGACCCTGGGCCAGAGAGAAGCTGGCATGTCTCGGGAAGTACCTCCAAGCGTATACGACCATCCTGCGGAAGCAGAAATTCAAGGGTTATTTCTACGTCGATGCGTTCGCGGGACCAGGATCGCTCAAGGTTCGCAAGCAGGAAAGCGACCCGGCGCAGCAGTCGTTGTTGGAAATGGCCGCATACGCAGCGGATGACACGGATGAGGAACAGTACATTGCCGGTTCGCCGCGAATCGCGTTGGAGATAGAACATCCATTCACCGACTACATCTTTATCGAAAAGGATGATGTTCGCATAGGAGAGTTGTGCACGCTCAAACGTGAGCACGAGTCTCCGAGCAAACGCATCTACATCCGAACTGGAGATTGCAACGACTACCTGCGTGGATTGCTTCGACGTAATCATGGCCAGTGGAAACATTGGCGAGGCGTCGTATTCCTGGACCCATTCGGCATGCAAGTCCCTTGGAATACCATCGCGGCCCTTGGAGAAACCCAGGCCATAGAAGTATTCATCAACTTCCCCGTCGGGATGGCCATTCAACGACTGCTCAAACGACGCGGAGACTTCACCGTCAAGGAACGGAACAAACTCGACCGGTATTTCGGAACCGGCGAGTGGTTCGACTTGCTCTACCAAAAACACGAAGATCTGCTTGGTGAGCATGTCGTCAAGGACACCAATGCCGGCGACACGTTGGCAAGGTGGTACCGCAAGCGACTGAAAGAGGCGTTTGGCTACGTCAGTTCTGCTCGGGAGATTCAGAGCCAAACTGGTCGTCCTCTCTATTACTTGATCTTCGCCGGACCCAACAAGACTGGCGCCCATATAGCGAACAACGTACTCAAGCAAGGCGCACGGCAAGTCAGATGACCACTCACGCCGATTCGGCCATGCTGAATGGAGGCTTGCCGGACCCAGCCTTGGCGGATGCCCCGACCTTTATCGAGACACAATTCCCCGTCTCGCGGTTGTCGAAGGAGAGTTACAAGGAACGCAAGGCGAACTACAGCCAGACCCTGACCGGCCTCGGCAAGTGGTGGGGCCGCAAGCCGCTCGTGATGGTGCGGGCGATCATCCTCGGGCTGCTGATGCCCGCCTCGAACGATCCCCGCAAGGACCGGGAGGTGTTCCTCGCGCTCCTCACGATGGACGAGGAAGGGCTGTGGCGGCGCAAGAGCCGCAACATCCCGCTCAAGGAAGTGTATGGGCGGCTGTCGCCGGAGGAACGGGCCGAGTGGTTTGCGTCCGACGCCGAGCTTGATCGGCCCCGGCTCCGGAAGGGCACGAAGGCCGCGGACCGAACGCGGCTGCAACGCATCGTCTTCGAGCGCATGGGCTATGACGAAAAGCTCAGATGGTGCGACAGGCCGGAGCATCTGGAAGGACCGTCCCCGGACGCCTGGAAAGCCATTAACCGGCACTTGGACACGGAGGCGGCCAGCCTGTCCGAACTGGTGCGGGCGCTGGGTGAACGCCGTTTCGGGCGCGTGCCGCGCGTGGGGGATGCGTTTTGCGGGGGCGGCAGTGTGCCTTTCGAGGCGGCCCGGCTCGGCTGCGAAGCCTATGGCTCCGATCTGAATCCGGTGGCCGCCCTGCTCACCTGGGGCGCGCTGAACATCGTCGGCGGTGGCGAGGAGGTCGCCGAACGGATACGAGCGGCGCAAACCGAGGTGTTCGAAGCGGTGGACCGCCAGGTCACGGAATGGCGCATCGAGCACAACGAGGCCGGTTGGCGGGCCGACGCCTTCCTCTACTGCACGGAGACGGCCTGCCCCGAATGCGGCTGGCGCGTGCCGCTCGCGCCGAGCTGGGTGATCGGCGAGAAGACGCGAGCCGTCGCGAGGCTGACGCCTGAGTCGGCGGAAAGGCGCTTCGCCATCGACATCCGTTCCGGCGTCGGGCGAGGAGCGCTCGTCGCCGCCCGCGACGCCGGTACGGTGAAGCAGTCACGGCTGGAATGTCCCAACCTCGATTGCAACGCCTCCACCCCGATGACCGCCATCCGCGGCGACCGGCGCGGGGACGGCGGGCGGGGCCACGGGCTGCGGCAATGGGAGAACGACGACCTCGTACCCCGGCCGGACGACGTGTTCCAGGAACGGCTGTACTGCGTGCGCTGGCGCCTGCCGTCCCTGGCCGCGCTGCTGTGGATGGAGCAGCGGTCGCGGGCGGCCTGCCGGCTTGAAGATGATGCGGGCGGGACCCCCGTGTCCGATCAGGACACGCCGCTCCCAGAGGGGCTACGGCGGAAGCCTCCGGTGGATGGAGCGTCCGCCATGTCGGAAGTTGCCCGGCGGGACGTCCATGCGGGCGGGACGTCCGCGATTCCAGGAGGGCCGCGGCGGAAGGCTCTTGTGGGCGGAACGTCTGTGATACCGGAGATTGCCCGGCGGGACGTTCATGCGGAAGGGACGCTCGCACTCCCAGGCGCCCCGCCGCCGCCCGTGCCGGACTGGGTCGACCTCGACTGCGCGATCACGGCTCTGGTTGAACGGCTCGAAGCCGACGAGCAACGCGAAGTCGCGGCACTGCGTGGGCGCGACTGGCTGGCCGAAGATCGCGCGGTCGAAGAGGCGCACCGCGAGTTCGAGGCAAAAAAGAGCGCGGATTGCCCGAAGCGTGAGTTGACGGCGGCGGCACAACGGCTCAGGAAATCGAGGGAGACGGCAGATCAGAGAAACGATCGTGTCGAGGCGCTTGCGAAATCGCTCCCGGGAGCGCTGTACCGATCCGTCGATGACACCGACCTGGAGCGGGAAGCGCGGGCACTCGCCTTGCTTCGGGAGCGCTTCCCGAAATGGCAGGCGCTCGGCTACCTCCCGAGCCGGATGATCACGCCCGGAGACGAGACCACGCGGCTTATGCGGGAGCGCGGCTGGACGCACTGGCATCATCTGTTCAATGCTCGACAACTGTTACTTGCAGGGACATTCACGCATTCACTGAACGAAAGCCATATGTTCAGCGAGAATCAGAAACGAGCCCTATTGCTCGTCCTCGCTCGATGTCTGAATTTCAACAGTCGTCTCACACGATGGGTTGATAATGCAGCAAATGAAAAGGGAGCGGATACATTTGCCAACCAAGCTCTGAACACTCTCTGGGTTTACATCACTCGTCCGTGGCCTCGTATGGGAACTATTGTCCAGTATGTCCCAAAATCGTCAACAGTCCATGATAAGACCTACGTTTGCCCTGGCGATGCTCGGGAGAATCTATGGGAAGCTGACTTGTGGACGACAGATCCACCATATGCCGATGCGGTAAATTATCATGAACTTTCGGAGTTCTTTTTGGCGTGGTATGAAAAGCCGATGCACGTTCTTTTCCCGGATTGGCACACTGACAGCAAGCGCGCCTTCGCTGTCAGAGGTGCGGATGCCGACTTCCGGCGCAGCATGGTGGACTGCTACAGGAATCTCGCGGGCCACATGCCCGACAACGGTCTCCAGGTCGTCATGTTCACCCACCAGGACGCATCGGTCTGGGCCGATCTCGCCCTCATTCTCTGGGCCGCCGGCCTGCGGGTGACCGCCGCGTGGACCATCTCGACGGAAACCGAATCCGCGCTCAAGGAAGGCAACTACGTTCAGGGAACCGTGCTGATGGTGCTGCGCAAGCAGACCGTGGAGGAAATGGCGTTTCTGGATGAAGTGGTCCCGGAAGTGGAAGCCGAAGTGGAACGCCAGCTTGCATCCATGCTCGAACTCGACGACCGCGAGGACCCGAACTTCTCCGACGCGGACTACCAGCTTGCCGCCTACGCGGCGGCACTACGGGTGCTGACGCAATATGCCTCGATCGAGGACCTCGACGTATCTCATGAATTGTCCCGCGAACGGCGCCGCGACGAATCCAATCCCATCGAGAACATCATCGAAAACGCCGTCCGCACGGCAAGCGACTTCCTCGTCCCCGCGGACCTGACGAATCACCTGTGGCGCCAGCTCGCTCCCGATGAAAAGCTCTACGTCAAGGGGCTCGACGTCGAACGCCACGGCGACTTCCGCTCCGGCGTCTACCAGGAATTCGCCCGCGGCTTCGGCGTCCGCGACTACCGCGACCTCCTCCACACCGGCAAGGCGAACCGGACCCGCCTGAAGACTGCTTCGGAGTTCGGGCGCCGCGACCTGGGGGAATCGGCGTTCGGGCGCAGCCTCGTCCGCCACGCCCTCTACGCCGTCCGGCAAGCGGCAGAGAGCGGCGAGGTGGCCGACAGCCTCACGTGGCTGCGCGCCGAGCTGCCCGACTACTGGCGGCAACGCGAGGCGCTGGCCGCCATCCTCCGTTACCTCGCCGCCATCGACGTCGACCACTGGCGCGAGGACGCCGCCGCCTCCCGCCTCGTCGCCGGCGCCGTGGAGAACGATCATGTCTGAAGTCGTCGACATCCCACCCGCACCGTAGCCTGATGACTTCCAATGGGATCGCTGTGTCAAAGGCGTACACTTGGGACCGTCGAGCTCGATTGCGCAACCGACTGAATTGGCGCACACTCTCCATGTGTGTTCCAATCACTCCCGTTGCTTGGAGGGACGGCCATGACAGAGCAAGATCAGATCAACGACCAGAGCATCTACGCTGTCGTTGACAAGGTAATCCAGGATCTCCTTCCGTTCGACCAACACAGTCGGCTGAGGGTGTATCGAACCGTCGGGACCTTCTTTGGCTTTGAGGACTCGTACCCCAAAATTGCCAGGAATGTGGATAGTCGAGTTCCCGCAAATGTGCCTCGAGAACCGCAGTTCTCGAGTTCAGATGAGACGCCCAAGGAATTCCTGCTCCAAAAGCGACCGAACACCAACGTCGAACGTGTTGCTTGCCTTGCATACTACCTGACCCACTACAGAGATACTCCCCACTTCAAGACTATTGATATAAACATGCTGAATACGGAAGCCGCTCAGATCAAGCTGTCCAACCCTTCCCAGGCCATCAGAGACGCCGATAGGGCCGGATATCTTGTAGATGCGACAAAGAAGGGCATGAAGCAATTGTCCGCACCAGGGGAGAAGTACGTAGAAACCTTGCCTGATCGTGATGCCGCAAAGAAGGTTAGGCCGCAAACGTCGAAGCGATCCCGCAGGAAGACCAGCACGAACCGCGCAGAAGGCGATCACGGCTAAGAGCAGGTCAATCCGAATGAGTAATCCCGTCCGCATCACGATCTACAACCACAAGGGTGGTGTCGGAAAAACCACGCTTGCGGTAAACATTGCGTTTGCCCTTTCATCTTTGGGAAAATCCGTCCTCTTGATCGATAGCGATCCCCAATGCAACCTTACCTCGTATCTCCTCTCTGACGACGTCGTCGATGACCTCCTGGATCATTCCAACGATGGAAACGGCAGAACCATCTGGAGCGCGGTCAAGCCCGTAATCGACGGTATAGGCCCCGCTCGTCTGGTAAAGCTGACGGAGATCGAAGATGTTGCTCTACTGCCGGGTGATATAAGGCTCTCCGAGTTCGAGGAGTTTCTGGGAGATGCCTGGGCCGATGGATTCAAGAGGCGTATGGGTGCATTGCGAGCTACTTCATCAATCAGCTATCTGATTTCCAGTTTGGCCAGCCAACGTGATTTTGATTTCGTATTCTACGATACGGGACCCAATATAGGTCCACTCAATCGGGTACTCCTGTTGGACTCCGATTTTTTCATAGTACCGGTGGCCTGTGACCTGTTTTCCACCAGGGCACTGGCTACACTTGGCCAAACGGTCAAGAAGTGGATTATCGACGCAGAGACCATTGACGCCATCGCGCCCGATGACGCGATGGCACTGAATGGCAGACCGGAGTTCCTCGGTTACATCCCTCAGCGATTCAAGGTTTACGGTCGAGCCATGACGAGGGAGGCCGATTCCTACCATAAGACAATCAAGAGCCGCGTGCACAAGGACATTTCATCGGTGTTGCGCAAGATCGACAGGAAATTAGCGCCACCTCGTTCGGTAGATCCGGTGATCGGCAAAGTTCAGGATCTTGCGTCGATTGTCCAGGCAGCGCAACGTCAGGGTGTACCCATTTGGAATTGCTCGGCTCCAAGCGGTCGCGCCCGCCTGAAAAAAATTGCAGAGAAATCGTTCTTTCAAATTGCCAAATACATCGTGCGTGCGACTGATGATCGAGGAAGTTCCTGATGTTGTCCGAAGCCGACCATCGCCGCATCGATGAAGCAACCGGGTATTTTACGGACAACCGACATCAGTTCGAGTCGTTTGCCCAATCACTGATGGCCTACTTCGAGAACAACCCTGAACTCAGCAAATTTATACATTTCATAAAATATAGAATCAAAGATGAATGGAGTTTACGGGCGAAGTTGGAAAAGATCCTCACGAATGAAGGGAGCCAGGATCTCGTGGGCAGGGTTACGGACTTTGCGGGCCTCCGAATCATTCATTTGCACATGGACCAGTTGTCGTCCATACATCCACTCGTGTCAGATATTCTGGATGAACAGAAATGTGAGCTATTGGAGACGAAGGCTCATTGTTGGGACATGGAGTATGAAGATCTGTTTCGCCGGGTTGGTGTCGAGGCGGTGCAGAGAAGCTCCATGTACACGACGGTACACTACGACATAATGGCGAACCAGAGGAAGAAAATCACCTGTGAGCTTCAAGTTCGGTCCCTGATGGAAGAGTTGTGGGGAGAGGTCTCCCATAGGATCAACTATCCGAAGGAGTCGCCGAGCGTGTCGTGTCAGGATCAACTGAAGGTATTGGCGAGACTGACATCTGGTTGCGGGCGCTTGGTAGATTCCATATTCAAGACGCACCGTGACACCATTGGAAAGTGACAATCTCCCGATAAGCCCAGAACCACATCACGCTGTGCAAACGCATAGCCCCCATGTTCAAGCGATATTCCTCTCGCCGCCAGCCGCTCGATACCGGCTTCCTGACCCCGCGGCTTGCCGGCGCGAGGAGCTACGACCGCATCGCCGGCTACTTCTCCTCCTCGATCCTCGAAGTGGCGGGCGAGGCACTGGAAAGCGTCGAAGGCAAGGTCCGGATCGTCTGCAACTCCGGGCTGTCCCGCGCCGATGTCGAGGTCGCCAAGGCCGCCCAGGTCGCCATGCGCCGCGAGTGGTGCGACTCCCGCCCCGAAGACCTCGGTGACGGCGC
This sequence comes from uncultured Gammaproteobacteria bacterium, assembly GCA_958295465.1. Taxonomy (GTDB): domain Bacteria; phylum Pseudomonadota; class Gammaproteobacteria; order HK1; family HK1; genus HK1. The sequence continues at coordinate 988,787 of OY282353.1, read as the reverse complement.
CCGGCCGCGCTTCCGGCGGCTCTACGACTTCCTGCGTTCCGGGAAGGTCGAGATCCGCGTATTGCCCGATGACGTCTTCGGCCTGATCCACGGCAAGGCGGGCGTCATTACGCGAGGAGACGGCGGGCAGACCTCCTTCCTCGGCAGCGCGAACGAGACCGGGGCGGCGTTTCGCCTCAACTACGAGCTCGTCTGGGAGGACGATTCGCCGGAAGCCGTTGCGTGGGTGCAGGAGGAGTTCGACGCGCTCTGGTCGTCGCCCTTCGCGGTCCGGCTCGCGGATTTCGTCGTCCGGGACCTCGACCGGCTGTCGCGCCGCGAGCTGATTGGGGACGTCGCCCGCTGGCGGGAAGCGCCGGACCCGGACCCCGCATCCGTCGTCGTGGAGGCGCCGGTCTACCGCAAGGAGGTCGGGCTGTGGGAGCACCAGAAGCACTTCGTCAAGCTCGCCTTCGATGCGCATCGCGGCCCGCATGGCGCGCGCTTCGTGCTGGCCGATCAGGTCGGGCTCGGGAAGACGCTGCAACTGGCGATGGCGGCGCAGCTCATGGCCCTGTCCGGCGACGGGCCGGTGCTCGTCCTCGCGCCGAAACCCCTTCTCCGGCAGTGGCAGGACGAGCTCGACACCCTGCTCGGGCTGCCGTCGGCGATCTGGGACGGCGGCCGGTGGATGGACGAGCACGGGATCGAGCATCCGGGCGCGGGAGCCGAATCGATCCGGCGCTGCCCGCGCCGGGTCGGGATCGTCTCCACGGGATTGATCATCGGCAACACCGAGGCCGCCGCGCGGTTGACCGAGATGCGCTACGAGTGCGTGATCCTCGACGAGGCGCACCGGGCGCGGCGCCGAAACCTCTCCCCCGGGAGCCGGGCCTTCGCGACCGCCCAGCCCAACAACCTCCTGAAGTTCCTCCGGGAGATCTCGCCCCGCACGAAGAGCCTGCTGCTCGCGACCGCCACCCCGGTCCAGCTCCATCCCGTCGAGGCCTACGATCTGCTCGATGCCCTCGCCGGTGGCTCACACGCGGTGCTCGGCGCACCCGGCAGCCGCTGGCGCAACGCCAAGGCCTCCCTCGACCTGCTGCTCGGCAACGCGGCCCCGCCCGCAGATTTCCACGAGCGCTGGGACTGGCTGCGCAACCCCTTCCCGCCCCGCTCCGAAGGGAGGGATTTCGAGATCCTGCGCCGCTCGCTCTCGCTGCCGGACGAGGCCGCGTACGCGCCGGGGAATGCGGTCGATGCGCTGCGTCCGCCCGACCGGCAGCGGATCGAGGGCGGATTCACCCGCTTCGTCGAGGGTCACAATCCCTACATCCGCACCATCGTCCTGCGCACGCGCGAGTATCTCGAAAACACCATCGACCCCGAGACGGGCGAGCCGTTCCTGACCCCGGTGGTGGTGCGGTTGCACGGCGAGTCGGACGAGGACGCGATCGTGCTGCCGCCCTTCCTGGAAGACGCCTACGCCCAGGCGGAGACGTTCTGCCGGTTGCTCGCCCGGCGCGCGAACACGGGGTTTTTCCGCACCATGCTGCTCCGCCGCATGGGCAGCACCATGGAGGCGGGGCGTCTGACGGTCGCCAGGATCCTCGACGGTTGGGAGGACTCCGGCGACGAATACGGCGAGGACGACGACCGGGAGGAAGCGGACGATCGGCTTCGCACCCTGACGGGCGAGGAACGCCGGGTGCTGTCAGGGCTCGCGCAAGCGATGGAGGTGAACCGGGATCAGGATCCGAAGTACGCCGCCGTCGTGCGCCTGCTCATGGACGAGGGCTGGCTGGAGCATGGCTGCATCGTCTTCAGCCAGTACTACGACTCGGCGTGGTGGCTGGCCGGCCAGCTCACGCGCGAGCTTCCTGACGAGGCCATCGGCATCTACGCGGGAGCGGGCCGTTCGGGCGTGATGCGCGGCGGCGCCTTCGAGCCCCGGCACCGCGACGCCCTGAAGGACGGCGTGCGCCGGGGCGATCTGCGGCTGCTGCTCGGCACGGACGCGGCATCGGAAGGGCTGAACCTGCAACGTCTCGGCACCCTCATCAACCTGGACCTGCCCTGGAACCCCTCCCGCCTCGAACAGCGCAAGGGCCGGATCCAGCGCATCGGGCAGCCCCGTTCCGAAGTGGACGTCTACAACATGCGCTACGCGAACTCGGTGGAGGACCGGGTACGCCGGCTCCTCTCGGAACGCCTGGAGAACATCTCCCGGCTCTTCGGCCAGTTGCCGGACACCCTCGAAGACGTCTGGGTCAGGGTGGCGCTCGGTGAGATCGAGGCCGCGAAGCAGACCATCGACGCCGTGCCGGAGGAACATCCCTTCGCGCTGCGATACCGCGAGGTCCGCCCGGTGGACTGGGAATCATGCGCCCGCGTCCTCGACGACGACGCCAGACGCAGAAGCCTGACCCGCGGGTGGCAGGGGCGTTGAACCACCGTGAGCCATCCGCCGATGGTCCATGACACGTCGTGACGGCCCTCGCCGTGGTCCGGGTGTGCGACGGGGAGGAGCTTCAGTGGACAGGTAGCCGTTGGGAGACATCGCGCGACGACGTGAGGGTGGCACCTGCCTCCCGGTTGCATGACCTGCGACCGCGACGGCTCCGGCCCGCCATGCGCAACGACGAACCGCGTTAGCGGGAATTGCCGGGCCGATCCGGAGATCGATCCGAATGTGGACAATCAAGCGTATCGTGGCCTTCAGGCACGACTCGCGGAAAGCAGGTGTGCAGCCTGGGTCAACCCGAACTCATCGTCGTGGATTCCATCCGAATGACCGGAGTCCCCGCGGCCTCTCCGCCGTACCCGGAACCTTGATCCGATGTACATCGTGAAGGTCGGTGGCGGCGAGGCGGTGAACCTCGCCGGGGTCGCCGGCGATCTCGCTTCAATCGAAATCCCTTGCGTCGTCGTGCTCGGGGCCAACGCGGTGCGCGACGATCTCGCCGCGCGCCTCGGCTCGCCCCGCCGCACCCTGACCTCGGTGTCGGGCTATACGAGCGTGTTTTCCGACGAGACCGCGCTCGACGTGATCATGATGGCGTACTCGGGGCTGCGCTCGAAGCGCTTCGTCGAGCTGTGCCAGCGCCGCGGGGTCAACGCGATCGGGCTGTCCGGCATCGACGGGCGCATGGTGGAGGGGGAGCGCAACCGGGGGATCCGGGTCCGGGAAGGCGGGAAGACGCTGATCCGGCGCGATCTCTCGGGCAAGCCGCGGGCGGTGAACGCGGTGTTGCTCCGCACCCTCCTCGACGGCGGATACACCCCGGTGCTCACCATCCCCATCGCCGACGAGAACGGGTTCGCCATCAACTCGGAGAACGACGACATCGTGAACGTGCTCCAGGCCGCGCTCGGCGCCGAGCGCATCGTCCAGCTCATCGAGGCGCCGGGCTTCCTCGACGACGCCGGCGACCCGGAGAGCGTCGTCGCCACGATGTCGCGGGCGGAGCTCGAACGGCGCGAGGCGCAGGTGGAGGGACGCATGAAGCGCAAGATGCTGGCGCTTCGCAGGCTCTTCGAGGCGGGGGCGGCCGAGGTCGTCATCGGCGACGGCCGGGTGGAGCATCCGATCCGCACCGCCCTCGACGGCGCGGGGACGGTGATCCGGTGAACATTCCGTCCATCGAGCAGCGCTACGCCTTCGAGGTGTTCCCGAAGCGCGATCTGACCATCGTCAGCGGCCACGGGGCGACCCTCTACGACGAATCCGGCCGTGCCTACATCGACTGCGTCGCGGGCGTGGGGGTGGCCAGCGTCGGACACGCCAACCCCGAGGTCGCGCGCGCGATCGGGGAGCAGGCGAGAACGCTCGTCACCTGTCCTGGAATCTTCTACAACGACGTCCGCGCCCGGTTGCTGGAGAAGCTCGTGTCGATCACGCCGCCCGACGTCTCCCGGGCCTTCCTGTGCAACTCCGGGACCGAGGCGAACGAGGCGGCCATCAAGCTCGCGATGCACGCGACGGGCCGCCGCGGGTTCGTATGCGCGATGCGCGGGTTCCACGGCCGGACGATGGGCGCGCTCTCCGCGACCCACAAGCACCGCGACGCCTTCGAGCCCCTGCTCGACGGATTCTCCTTCGTGCCGTTCAACAACGTCGAGAAGCTGCGGGCCGCGGTCGGCGACGGGACCGCGGCGGTGATCGTCGAGATCGTGCAGGGGGAGGGCGGGGTGCGGCTCGGCGACGCCGCGTTCTTCGCCGCGGCGCGCGAGCTCTGCGATGCGCACGGCGCGCTGCTCATCGTCGACGAGGTGCAGACGGGCTTCTGCCGGACCGGAAAGTTCTTCGCCAGCGAGCACCACGGCGTGCGGCCCGACGTCCTGTGCCTCGCCAAGGCGATGGCGGGCGGCGTGCCGATGGGTGCGGTGCTGGTGGGTGAGAAGGTGCCGGCGCGGATCGGGATGCACGGCTCGACGTTCGGCGGCAACCCGCTGGCCTGTGCCGCGTCGCTCGCAACCATCGAGGTGATGGAGCGCGACGGGCTGGCCGGGCAGGCGCAGGCGAAGGGCGCCCGGTTCGCGGCTGCGTTCGGGCGCCGCAAATCCCCGAAGGTCCGTGAGGTCCGCCGGCTCGGCCTGATGATCGGCATCGAGCTCAAGGAGAAGGCGCGACCGTACATTGAGGCGCTCATGGCGCGCGGGGTGCTCGCGCTCCCGGCCGGGCCGACGGTGATCCGGCTCCTGCCGCCGCTGGTGATCGAGGACGAGGCGCTCGACGAGGTGGCGGCGCGGCTGCACGAGGTGCTGGGCCGGTGAGTCCGGCGTCGGTGTCGAGACCTGGGCCGGACGGCCGGCGCCTGCCCTTTGCGCCGGCTCGCATGGAACAAGACTGTTCCTCGCCCGTCCGTGGCGCTGGCCGGGCAGCGACCGCGCCAGCGGTCGCCGCTCACAGAGGCGCGTTGCGCAGCCGCTGAACGAGTCCCCGACGGTGTCGATCTTCTGGCTCGCATCCTACCCCAAGTCCGGCAACACCTGGCTGCGGGCATTTCTCACCAACTACCTGCGGTCCACGAACGAAGGCGGGAGCGCCGTTCCTGCATCCATCAACGGTCTCTTCGGCGGCCCCTCCCCGGTCCTCCGCGACTTCTTCGACGAATTCACCGGCCTGGATTCCTCGAACCTCACGCCGGGCGAGCTGTGCGCCTACCGGACGTTGTTTCACGAGCTGCTGGCGGAGGAGATGCCGTCGCCGGCATACCTCAAGGTTCACGACGCGTATGCCCTCGCCGGCGGCAGGTCGATCTTCCCGCGGACGGCAACCGCGGGCGTGGTCTACGTCGTGCGCAATCCCCTCGATGTGGCGGTTTCCTATGCGCACCATCGGCAACAGCCTCTGGACGACACCATCGACTGGATGAACGACCCGACGGCGGCCGAAGGAGACGGATCCCGAGGCATCCGTCTCTTCTTGCCGCAGCCGCTCGGGACGTGGAGCGATCACGTATCGAGCTGGCTGAACCAGCGGCATCTGACCGTTCACGTGATGCGCTACGAGGACATGATCGCCGCCCCGGAGGCCGCGTTCGGCGCGTTCGTCCGCTTTGCCGGACTGGACTTCGACCACGCACGTCTGGCACGAGCCATTGACCACTCGGCCTTCGAACGCCTGCGCTTTCAGGAAGCCCGGTCGGGATTCCGGGAGAAATCGAGAACGGCGCCGTGCTTCTTTCGCGCCGGCATGGCTGGCTCGTGGCGCGCGTACCTGCAGCCCGGACAAGTACGGAAGCTGGTTGCCGGGCACGGGCCGATGATGGAACGGCTCGGCTATCTGGCGGAAGCGGAAGAGTGTTTGTAGGAGAGCTTGCCGCCAATGTCGCGCAGTCAGGGAGGCGTCGCCAGGCACGTCTCGATTCGATCCGCCAATCCGTCGAGCAAAGACGGGTATGCGGGCCGCGTCATGCGGAAGACCGGTATGTGCTTTGCGATCCGATCGACGGTGCTGAAATGTGTTTCCTGCCGGCCCAGTCCTCGCAGGAAGTGCTTGCGGTAAGTGTGCGCGAACAGCAGATCCATCGCCGCTCGGGAGGATGCCTTCTCGACGGCGAACCCGTTTCCGGTCCGCAATGCGAAGTACGCCCGGATGTCGAGCGGCTCGCTGCGGAATCGCTCTGCCGGCAGGATGAACTTTTCGACGCTCTCCCGTACCCGCTTCCCCGCCTGCGGCCGCCAATCGAGCGCGTCCAGCGCATCCGCCCACAGCCGGATGTCGGGAAAGGCAGGCAAGGCGACAGGGCGGCCCTGATCGACGATCACGCCGGTTACGTCGTCCGCCAGCATGGTATGGCCGCGCTTGATCAAGGCGGCCAGCAGGGACGACTTGCCGACACCGGAACGCCCGGCGAGCAGTACGGCGCCAGCGCCGGTGGCAATGGCGCTGGCGTGCAGGGGAACCACGCCGCGCTGCTGCAGCAGCGCGGCGAATACCGAGCCGACGAGGAATACGCCGATGTCGTGATGGTCGTCGCACCACGGCTCGATGAGAATGCGGCAGCCGTGGGTGACGTGATAGCGAGCCACGTCGTCGATCGTCAGCAAGAACGCGCCGGACGCCGCCTCCCAGACCCCGCGTTTGACGACCGGCGCCGGCAGCGACGCCGGCGTTGCGCCGAGGCGAACGACCACGTCCGGCTCGCTGCATGTCGTGGAAGACGGCCGAAACGGCAGGGCGATGGGTGAACGCACATGCAGGCCGAAGGCGGTGTAGTCGCGCTGCGCTCGCATCATGATTCCGCTTCGGGTCCGTACTGCCCGTGCCATGATACCCCGGCGTTCGCATGACACGGGCAAACTGGCGATCCGGCTGCTGAATGGGCGCGATCTGCGGAATCCTCTCTCCTGACGGCGCCGGCGACTCGCTGGCCGCTGCAATGGATGCACTCGACGCCTACGGAGCGGATGGTGCCGAGTGGCGAGGCACGGGCGCAGGTCTCGGCGTTCGGCGCCCGTCAGGCGCAGGCCGCGCAAGGGCGATCTGCACGGATGCCGGTGCGGGCCTCGCCGTGGCCGCGGATTCCCGTCTGGACAACCGGGAGGAGCTTTGCGGCGCACTCGGCATTCCCCATGCCGAACGTGCCGGTCTCGTCGAAGACGACCTCATCCTGCGGGCCTACCGGCGCTGGGATGGGGATTGTCCCGACCACTTGCTCGGCGACTACGCTTTCGCCATATGGGACGCGAAGCAGCGCGTTCTCGTCTGCGCCCGGGATCATGTCGGCGCGAGACCGTTCTACTACGCCGTGACACCGGAACGCTTCGTCTTCGCCAGCGCCGTGGAAGCCGTCCTTGCCGTGCCGTTCGTCGGCGACGGGCTCGACGAGGCCACGGTGGCGGCCTATCTGACGCGCGTCAGTCCGACGACCGCCACCCGCACGTTCTTCAAGGCGGTGCGCAAGCTGCCACCGGGCCATACGCTCACCGTGGGCCACGGCTCCCGTTGCACCGCAAGGCTGCGGCGGTACTGGCGTCCGGAGCGAACGCCAAGAGCGGCGTCCGCTACGGACGCCGGTTACGGGGAGCAGTTCCTGCACATCTGTTCGCAGGCGGTGAAGGCGCGGCTGCCGGCGGCCGGCACGGCCGGCGTCCACCTGAGCGGAGGCCTGGATTCGTCCGGCGTCGCGGTGCTTGCGGCGCGTGAGCTGCGCCGGCAGGGCCGCCCACCGCCGCTTGCCTTCAGTTGGTTGCCGGGGCGCGACGAGACGTCGCCAGGGACGGCCGGCACGTCGGAGTACGACCTCGTCGACGCGGTGTGCGAACAGGAAAAGCTCACGGTATTCCACCGTTCGCCGAGCGTTGAAGACATGGTTGCCGTGCTGTCGCGCGACGTCGCCTATCCCGGTGTACACGTCCATCTGAATGAAGAAGTCGTGCAGCGCTGTGCCGCGGAGCGAGGCGTCGAGGTGCTGCTTTCGGGCTGGGGCGGGGACGAAGGCGTGTCCTTCGATGGCCGCGGCCGAAACGCGCACTTGCTGCTGAGCGGACGCTTGGGGAGGTTGCTGGCGTCGAGCCGCGAGGGCGGCGCCAATCCATTGAAGTTCCTGGCGGGCGTCGTTCTGCCGCTGGTGCATCCGCGCCTTCCCGGCAACCTCCGCCGGCTGCTGCGGGGAGAGGAGTTGCTGCATCGGCGCTGGCTGATCGACCCGGCATTCGCGCGGCGGGTAAAACCCCTGCCGGAGCCCGTTCCCCGTTTCGTGGGGGTGCGGCGCACGCAGCTATGGCTGCTGCAAGCCGGCCATCTGGCGGAACGGATCGAGGGTTGGGCCGCGGGCGGCGTGCGCCACGGCATCGAGTACCGCTATCCGCTGCTGGATCGCCGGTTGCTGGAATTCGCGCTCAGCCTGCCGCCGGAGCAGTTCCGGCACGGCAGGTGGAGCCGGTGGCTGGTGCGCCGCGCACTGGATCCGATGCTGCCGGCGGAAGTTTGCTGGAATCCCGGCAAGGCCGACCCGGCCCGATTCGAGCCGATGGCCGCCGCCTTCGCCGGCGCACTGCCGGTGGTGCGGCGAAAGCTGGAAACTCGCATGGAGCCGCCGTCGAGGGCCTGCTACATCGACATGCCCCGACTCCTGGAACGCCTGGACACGGAGCGTTTCCGCGCCAGGCCGCAAATCGCACCGATTCGTGCCGCGTTGCTGTTGCTGGACTTCTGACGGCGGCGCAAACCGATGCCGGCGCAGGGCTACCCCCGATCGATGACGTCGTAACCGAAGTGGCGCAGAAGCTCCCGGTGATCCCGGAACACGCGGTTGAACGTCGTGATCTGCTCGCCACCGAGGTTCGCCAACTGACGCTCGTTCATGTCGGTGAGCATTTCGCGATAGTCCTTCGCCACGAGCCGCTGGCGCAGGTTCAGATCGTCGAGCGCCGGAACGAGGCCGTGGATCCGTCGTGCCGTTTCCACCGGGGCGGCGCACATCGCCTCGTAGGTGAAGAAAACACCGCTGTCCCGGTACCGCTCGACGTTTCGCCGCTGCCACGCCAGGCAGGCGGCGACATGCCGTGCGGCGGTTGCCTCCAGGCTCCGTCCGGTCCGAACGAAACCACTCTCGTACGCGTGGACGCGCCGTGTTCGGTAGCGCCGGCAGATCCCCTCGCAAACCGCGTAGGGATTGCGCACCATGAACACGAACCTGGCGTTCGGGAAGTGGTGCTGCAACTGTTCCACCTGCAGCAGGTGCGGTGTCGATCGGGCGACGAACACCGAAGCGTTCGGGTCGCGGGCGCGGGCGTGGAAGTACCATGCCTTGCGCGTGATGGGCCAGTCGTGACGGCTCGGGTCCGTGAACTGATTGATCCATTCCCGGCGGGATGCCCACAACAGGTCCGGAGGCGGGCCGCCGGGTCGCCGCAACCGCCAGGGCACGGGGCCCCGAAAGCCCTGTACCCAGTGGCCTTCCTGCGGCAAACGCCAGACCGCCCGGCAGGTATGAAGCGCCGCGGCGAGGAACGACGATCCGCTATTGTTCGGGCAAATCACGAACAAGTGTGTGGCGATCAGCCGGGCGAGGTCGCGGTTCGCCCCCGGGATGCGGTTCACGACCCCGCCGGCGGCACGCATCCTTGCCGATGGCGGAGCCTCGCCCGGGCGCTTTGCACGTGCGCGGCGGCAAGGCAATCGACATAGACGTTCCACCAGGTCTTGAATGCCTGTATCGGCTTGAATCTCGGGTCGCCCGACGTCCAGCGCAACAGGGCGTCCGGCATCCAGGGTTTGATCGGGCCGGCGAAGTGCAGCACTTTGGCCGTTGCGGCGCAGACGCCGTCGCGCAGCCGAATGGATTCGGCCATCGGCAGGGCGAAATCGTACGTCCAGCCGACCAGTGTCTGGCGCCCCGCGAAGCACCGGTTCAGGACGATCTGATCCGTGTGCGTCGTCGTCGTGCCGCGCCAGGTCTCCGGAGATACCAGGGCGAGCAGGGAGTCGTAGCAGCCCTCTTCCACGAGCGCCGCGTCAATCAGCAGAAAGCCGGCGCCGAAGGTGCGGTCCAGCGTTCCTGCCGCGCCGGGCCGTTGCCCCGGCCGCAACGGTGCGAAGGTGCGAAGGTGCCGGCGTCCCGGCGCCAGCCACGCAGGAACACGTCGTCGCCGCAACACAGCAATGCCCCGGCCGAGCCGAACAGCTCGCCCACCGGCGCTTGAAAAAGCACGTCGCTGTCGTAGAAGAGAACCTTGCGGTATCCGCTCAGCCGGAAGGCTTCAAGGGAGTAGAACTGGCTCAGCCTGGGTGTGAAGTCCGGGCATGCGGCGCTCAACGCGGCGAGGCGCTCGCCCAGCTCGGCAGAGACCGGCTCGAAGCGCAAGCGGGGACACGCCTCGGCAAGGCGCCGCCGATGCGCCTCCGGCAGCGCCTCATGGACGACGACGACATCGCCGTTGAAATCCGGGTGGTGTCTCTGGAAGGAGCCGAGTGTGACAAGTGTGCCGGGCACGAAGCGTTCGGTGGTGGCGGTCACCAGACAGACCCGCGACGTTGGCGGAGGCATGTTCAAGCGGCCGGGAATCCGCGCCGCCGCATCCGGGTCCGCTCACGGAGGCGAAATGCCGTCGGTATCCCTTCCCCCGGCTCCTGTCCGCCGGTTGCCGCAACGTTTTCCACGGCGCAGGACTCCTGGCCGAATTTCGATCAAGAGACATGTGTATATGTGGACGACTCCCCGCCGGGACCTCTCGCCCCGCCGCTTGCCGTCATTCCAAGGCCTTCGAATATCCGCTTGACGACAGGCTTTTTCCAGGGTTTCCGGGGTGTGACGGCCAGCTTCGTCCGGTCGTCGGCCTCTTCGTTTTCCAGCTTCGTTGCCGGGGTGGTCATGGCGCTTGCCTCCTGAATCAGAACACGGGAAGGTGATCCGGCAGAACCGGAACCAGGGTGTGGACGGTGATGGACATGAGGGGCCGTCTCTTTCCCGGAAGCGGCGCGTCTCACGACGCGGGCGGCATCGCAGCTTTGCCTGGCGGCCACGGAGGAGGAAGCGCCGTTCCGAAGGCGCATCACCCCCGCGCCGCGCACGTCCTCGGAGGGGCTCCGGCGTCACCGGGTATCGAACGGAGCTTCAGGGCAAGGTAGTACGCGCGGCACGCGCGTCGTGACGACCCGATCCGGCTTGCCTCCCGCTGCGGGGCAGGGGGGTAATCATCGCGCATTGGAGCCAGGATGTACCGTCCGGGGTGAACCAACCGTCCGGGAAAGCAGATCTACCATCGAATTTCGATTTGTCAACTCTCCACCGCCAACTGTCCGGCGGCTGTACCAGCAAGTTCAATGCGCACCTCCGGACAGGGCGTCGTGGATGACGACGATCTCCCCGTCGCCCCCGGGATGGTGTCGCAGGAAGGAACCCGCCAGGACGAGCGTACCCGGCACGAAGCGTTGAAGCGTTCGGTGGCGGCCGTGGCCGGGCAGACCGGCTTCCCCGACGCCACGCGGTCTCTTACTTATCGTCGTTTTCAGGCCCCGGCGCACCGAGGGAGAGCCGCGAACGAATGCCGTTCGTCAATTCGCGCAATCGCCGCACCGCGGTCCTCCGGCCTTCGTGCAGCCTGTGCTCCAGCAGTCTGGACCGAACGCGCCAGGGACGAAAGTGCCGGTGGTGGCGTTCGGCCGCCTGCCAGTCGATCTCGACGTCCGGGAACGTGGCCGCATCCGCCGGCCGGAAGCCTCTCTCAAGGGCAGGTCCCTCGTTCTCCCCCGGCCAGGGCCCCCGGTTCAGCCGCCACGGCTCGAAGTTGCCGCCGTGGTTCGCTATCACCACCGCGCCGGCGTCGTGGCTGGCGTCGAAGAAGGCGTCGCGTCCCATCGGGATGCGGCCGACCCGCGCATCCCGTGCCGCCTGCACGAGCCACTGCCGGACCAGGCGCACGTGCTCGGACGGAGACGGCGTCAGGAAGTCGCCGTACGTCTCCGCATACATATGGCTCAGGCCGAAAACGCTGAAGTCGAACGCCGGCCAGCGGCACAGCAGCGAAAACCCGCACGACGCCACGGACGCCAGCCCGCGCCACGGACCGGCCCATCCGAAGGGTGCGCCGGGCGTGAAGATCATGTCCCACTGGACGATCCGCCTGGCCCCGGCGAGCTGGAACGGCGGCAGCCGATCCTGGGCGGCGAGGTGGCGGGCATGGGACTGAACCACTTCGATCCAGCGCCGGGGCAGCGCGTCGTCATCATCGTTGAGCGTCGTGACGACGTAGTCCGGGCGGCTTTGCCAGAGCGGCGCCAGCCAGCCGAGGCGCTCCAGTGGCTGCGGCGCATCCGCGCGGTATTCGACGAACCGGACGCGATCCATGCCGTGCGTCATATCCCGCAGCCTTTGCCGGGCCGCCCGGCCCAGGTCACGGTCGATGAGCAGGATCCAGGTGAAGTCCCGATTCGTCTGCGACCGCAGCGCGGGCAGGCAGGTGGTCTCCAGCAGGCTCAGACGCAGGTCGACGGTGCGGGGCGTCAGCGGGTCCATGGTGCGGAAAGCCGTAAGGCCCGTGCGCCGGTGCAGCCAGCGGTCGCGCAGGCAGAATCGCGTGATGACGAAGTGTTCGAGCGTCACGTGGCGACCCGGCCTGTTTCCCGCACATGCGCTTCCGATTCCCATCGTCTCTCCCAATACACGCCGGGAGCGCCGGAGCGACCCCGCATCCCCGCTTTCTCGAGGGGCCGTCGAGCGCCCATTGGGCGGGTGAGTCCGACGCCGGGCGGGCGTCGAGTGCCCGGATGGACAAGCCGGAGAACCATTCCCTTCTCAATTCCGACGGCGTGCCTTCGATCGGAATCTCCCGCGGCCACGTCAAGGTCGGGCGTCGCGACTCGCCCGGCTCGAGGTACGGCGCCCGGTAGACGGCCATCTCGTCTTCGGCCAGCTCGCGCAGGATCGAGCCGGGCAGGACCCGCTCGACGAATACGTTGTCCTTGAGCACCACCCGCTCGCCCGCCTCGGAACGGAACCCCTGGAAGACCCGCCGCGCCTTGTCCGGCCACTCCGTCCACGTCAGCGGGCGGACGATCGCTTCCATGTAGGCGATGCCCCGCGTCGCGTCGCGATTCGAGCTCCTACCACACTCTGGCCTGCAGGTACCTGCCGATGGGCGCAAGCCCGATCCTCACCTTCGGCATCCGCGGGGGATGCGACGTGGGCGAGGCGTTCATCGAAGCGTCGCAGTTCATGAGCCATCTCGCCAACGTCGGGGATGCAAAGATCCTGGTCATCCATCCCGCCTCGAGGACCCACCGCCAGCTCTCCGACGAAGAGCAGGCCGCGGCCGGGGTGCCCCGGACATGGTCTGCCTCCCTGTCTGCATCGAAAGCCTCGACGACGTCCTCTGGGACCTCGACCAAGCGTTGGAGAAGGCGGCGGGAAAGACGCGGGTGGCGGTGGTGGAGTGACGGATTGAGTACAGCAGGAGGGGAGCTTGCGCTCGTCCGGTACGCGGGACCATACTGCTTCCTGGCGCATCCTGGCAGGCGGAGCTCCTCGCCACCGGGGCGGGCGTCGGATCCCATTGGAAGCGCAGGCGGAAGCCGTCGTAAGCGCGATCGGCGGCGAGGGGGAGATATCGTGAGGACAAAGGAACACCCCGCTGCCGAGATTGCCGCATTGGAAGCCCGGCTCTACCGCCACTTGTGGTTGAAAGAGTTACTGACGGACAAGAGTGCCCGAGAACCAACCGATCATTCATCACTACACCGTCGCTTTTTGGTCCGCAGGCTCAATGTCGGGATGTGATTCAATTTCTCTCGGAATTGGAGATGAGAAACATCTTTCTTGATGAGATGGAGCGACGAGAAGTGCCGTCTTGTACAGGATGTCATCCGTCATAACACAGAACTCTCTCTGCTCTCTACAGTTATCCCATGGATCTGTACAAGATAATGTCCGCCGATTGGGCAAACCTTGGCGAACCTCTACTTGGAAAAGACAAGCAAAGCTGGGCCTTGAAATTCAACATCCTCGCCAAAGTGAGGAATCCGCTTGCCCACAATCGAGCGGAGTCGGTAGATGATGGGGACCGCAAGCAGGCGGAGGGTATTTGTCGAGAGATTCTGAATCGGTACCGCGATCATGCGAAAACCGCGTTTCCAGCGTGACAACCCGAAGGCGCGCAGGATCGTCGCGCCGCCGCATGGCATTGACCTGGCAGAGGTCGCCGAATCCTGCCGGTACGTCGGCAGCCCGTACCACAAGGATCGGCCCAGTTTCGCCGGAACGTCCTACCGTCGGCGGCCCGATGCCAGCATGTGCCCGCGCGACTTGGCCGATTGCCGGGAGCTCGTCGAGGGTTGGCTCCGGGATGCAGTGAGGGCAGGGCAGGTCGGGGTCTGGGACGGCGGCTATCCGCGCTATGTCTGGTATCGCGAAGGAGACATGGTGTTCGAAGCCCGGCAGGGCTCACCGGGGTCGGGAGAGTACCATGGATATCCACTCAGCCCGGCGCAACGGGTGAGGGGGCTGTCATGAGCGTCCGTTTTCGCTTCGATTGGGTCGACGCCCCGCCGTCGCCGGATCGCCTCTCCTGCCACACCATGGCCGCGCTTTCCATCGAGGTGGGCAGCGCGCCCATCACCTTCGTGCTCGATCGTTCGAGCCGCTCCTGGAGGGACCACGTCGTCGTCCCCCTGGTCCACGTTGCGGAGTGGCTGGTCGGCAACTGGTGGCACCTCTTCCACGAGGTCGAGAACACGGGGGAGCAGAACCCCGGTTTCGAGTGCAGGCACAACTTGGCGTTTGCCGGCGACGGTTTCGTTCTCCCGAGCCTGACCATGGTGCCCGCACCGGAGCGGATACGCCTCCGGTGGCGGCGACACGAACCGGCGCACGCCCGGATCGAATTCGTCGGTGAAGGGGAAGCGAGCGTCGAGCGGGAGGAGTTGGAAGCGCAGTTCCGCGATCTTGTCGACGCCGTGCTCGAAAGGCTCCGGGGCCACGGCCTGCCCCTGGAAACCCTTGATCGCGAATGGGCGGCGGTCAATGCGCTCGACCCCGACGAACGGGAATTCAGCCGCGCGGCCGCGCTGCTCGGTATCGATCCCTTCGATGTCCCGGATGCTCTGGCCGCCGCAATCGTGACCTTCTGGGAACACACCGAGCCTTCCATACGCGACGACGCGCTGGCTGCCACGGCAAGCGCGGACTGCCTGCCGGAGGTGGGCCACTGGCTGTCCCAGGCGTTCGAAGATCTTGAGGAGACGGCGAGCAGCGGCTGGGCGGATGTCCGGCGAGCGCTGCCGCCGCCGTCGGCGGTGGAGCCCTGGAGGCGAGGCTACGCTCTGGCGCGTTCGGTTCACCGCGAGCTCGGCACCGGCGACAGCGGCCGATTCGACTTCGCCCGGAACGGCTCGCTGGCGCTTCGTTCCCACGAGAGGCCAGCGCCTTCGACACGCATTCAAGGGCTGGTGGCGGCGGATGCGCCGACGTGCGTGGTGACGCCGCGGGGCGAATCAGGAAGACGGTTCCTGCAAGCACGTGCTCTGGGCGATTACCTGGACAGGTCCGGACCCGGCCCCGTGATTCTCAGCTCGCTGGCGACGGACCGCCAAGCCCGGTCCCGGGCGTTCGCAGCGGAGCTGCTTGCGCCGGCGGAGTCCCTGCGTCGACGGTTGGGGAGCACTCTGGTGGAGCCGGAGCAAGTGGACGAGCTCGGCCACGAGTATGGTGTCTTCACCGAAGTGATCCGCCGCCAAATCGAGAACCACGGACTGGCGACCGTCGTGGGATGGTGAATCGGGCATGGCGTGCGTCGGCGCCGCGGTCGGGCCGGCGTAATCCCTTGGCGCTCGAAATCTTGTGCAGTGAACCGCCCCGGGAATCCCGGAGGGTGATTTGCTCAAGTCAGGCCGCGGATGGCCGCCTCATGCAGTTGGTTGAAGCAGTATGCCTCCATTTCCACCAGAGGGGGTATCCGATCGTTCAACGCCGGCTCTGCGAAGCGTAAGCGCCCGGAGAAGTACGTAATTCCATAGCTGTGTGGCTCGTGCCACGGTGCACCCTCCAATGTCCTGTGGGAGGGTGACAGTGATGGCTCAGGCGAGAGCCCACTCAAGGGCGCGTCCCAAGGCGCGCGACCGATTCTGGCTCGACCATCTGCGCGCCTGTCGTGAACAACGACAGACGCTGAAAGCCTATGCACAGGAGCACGGGCTGTCGGTCAGCGCACTGTACAACGCGCACTCGACGCTCAAGCGCCGTGGTGTGCTTACCGAGCCGGCCCCGGCGGCGCCCACCTTCGTGCCGGTGCACCTGTCCACGGGCAGCGCCGCGTTTCGGGTGCATCTGCCCAACGGCGTCGTCGTCGAGGTCCCCGCCCACGCCGAGAACGCGGCCTGCGCCACGGTGCTCGATTGCGCGAGCCGGCTGTCATGATTCGTCCGCCGAACGAGGGCATCGACGTGTGGCTGTGCGTCGAGCCGGTCGACTTCAGGAAGCAGATGACAGGACTCGCCGCGCTGGTGCAGGACACCTTGGCGATGGACCCGTTCTCGACCCAGTTGTTCGTGTTCACCAATCGCCGGCGCACCCAGTGCCGGATTCTGTATTGGGAGCGGTGCGGATTCGTGCTGTGGCAAAAGCGCCTGGAACGTGCGCGCTTCGCCTGGCCGCGCCGCGCCGACGCGGTGGTCAGCCTCAGCGGGGCACAACTGAACTTCCTGCTCGACGGCTACGACCTGTGGCGCATGCGCCCGCATCAGCACTTGCACTACGCCTCAATGTACTGACGGTCATAAGGTGCACTGATCGCACCATAAGAACATCTGATCACGCGACGTGTCGCGAGTCATTATTCTATGGTTCATGAACACGCTCCCGGTCACCGCCCCGGTGTCGAACCTCGGGCAAGCGCTGCCCCACGACATCGGCTCGCTGCACACGCTGGTGCGTCGCTACGAATCCGCACTCACCGAGCGCGACGCGGCCATCG
This sequence comes from uncultured Gammaproteobacteria bacterium, assembly GCA_958295465.1. Lineage (GTDB taxonomy): Bacteria > Pseudomonadota > Gammaproteobacteria > HK1 > HK1 > HK1. The sequence continues at coordinate 971,891 of OY282353.1, read as the reverse complement.
CACAGCGCGATGCGAGGATCGAGCACCTGGAAGCGCAGGTGCGCCTGCTGCTGGCCCGGCGCTTCGCACCGTCCTCGGAGAAGCTCCCCGACGGGCAGCTCGGGTTGTTCAACGAGGCCGAGGCCAGCGCGGCGCAGGAGCCCGAGAGCGCCCCGGGCACCGAGGTCGCCGCCCATCGGCGCGCCACACCGAAGCGCGCCCCGTTGCCTGACGCCCTACCGCGTATCGACATCGAGCATCCGTTGGCGCACGACGAGCGGACCTGCCCGCATCACGGGGTCGAGCTGGAACGCTTCGGCGAGGTGGTCAGCGAGCAGCTCGACATCATCCCCGCCCAGGTGCGGGTGCTGCGCCATGTCCGTGGCAAGTATCGCTGCCCGCACTGCGAGGGGCATCTGCGCACCGCCCCGATGCCCGCACAGCCGCTGCCCAGGAGCCTCGCCAGCCCCGGGTTGCTCGCCCACGTGGCCACCGCGAAGTACGCCGATGCGCTGCCGCTGTATCGCCAGCACCAGCAACTGAAGCGTCTCGGGGTCGACCTCTCGCGCACCACGCTGGCGACGTGGATGGTGCGCGCCGGCGCACTCGTGGTCCCTCTCATCAACCTGCTGCGCGATGAATTGCTCGACCGCCCCTACCTGCTGATGGACGAGACCACCGTGCAGGTGCTCAAAGAACCCGGCAAGGGCGCGCAATCGAAGTCCCAACTCTGGGCGCAGATGAGCGCCGGCCCCGAACCGCCCATCGTGCTGTTCGACTACGACCCCACCCGCGCCGGCGACGTCCCCAAACGCTTGCTTGCAGGGTTCACCGGCGCGCTGCACACCGACGGCTACAGCGGCTATGCCCCGGCGGTGCGCGAGCAGGGGCTGGTGCACCTGGCGTGCTGGGCCCATGCCCGGCGCGGGTTCACCGACACCCTCAAAAGCCTCGGCCTGAATCCGAACAAGCTGCCTCCGGCCCCACCCGCGAAGGCGCGCCGTGCCCTGAGCGTGCTGCACCGCATCCGCACCCTCTACGCCATCGAGCGCCGCATCCGCGACACCCCTCCCGACCAGCGCCACCGCGCCCGGCAGGCCGAGAGCGTCCCGGTGCTCAACGCCCTGCGCGCCTGGCTCGACGACACCCTGCCCAAGGTGCTGCCCTCCGGCCCCCTGGGCAAGGCCATGCGCTACCTCGACAACCAGTGGAACGCGCTGGTGCGCTTCTGTGACGACGGCCGCTACGGCATCGACACCAACCCCGTCGAGAACGCCATCCGCCCGTTCTGCCTCGGAAGACGCAACTGGCTCTTCGCCGATACCGTGCCCGGCGCCAACGCCAGCGCCCGGCTCTACTCGCTGATCGAAACCGCCAAGGCCAACGCACTCGAACCCTACGCCTACCTGCGCCACGTGTTCACCGAACTGCCCAAGGCGCAATCACTCGCCGAGGTCGAAGCCCTGCTGCCCACCCGGCTCGACTCCGATACCCTCACTCGACACCCGCTCCAAGGCCCCCTTATCAATCCGCGTCAATAGCGCCGTTCCCGGGGCGCTTACTGCGAAGCGGCGGCAAGGTCCGTGGGCAGCGAATTTGGAGCGGCGTGCGGTTCGGCGATCCGCTGCACGAAGGCGGCAACCGCCTGCCCGATCTCGTGCGGGGAATCCTCCTGGATGAAGTGGGCGCCCGGTACGGTCACTTCCTCCTGGTTCTTCCACCGGCGGCAGAATTCGCGTTGGGCGCCGGTCAGGATCGCCCCGGGCTCGGCGTTGACGAACAGCTTGGGCAGATCGTTCCCGCTCATCCATTCCGCATAGCTTCGGACGATCTCGGTCACGTCCGACGGCGTGCCTTCGATCGGAATCTCCCGCGGCCACGTCAAGGTCGGGCGTCGCGACTCGCCCGGCTCGAGGTACGGCGCCCGGTAGACGGCCATCTCGTCTTCGGCCAGCTCGCGCAGGATCGAGCCGGGCAGGACCCGCTCGACGAATACGTTGTCCGCGAGCACCATCCGCTCGCCCGCCTCGGAACGGAACCCCTGGAAGACCCGCCGCGCCTTGTCCGGCCACTCCGTCCACGTCAGCGGGCGGACGATCGCTTCCATGTAGGCGATGCCCCGCGTCGCGTCGCGATGCCGGTTCGCCCAGTCGAAACCGAGGGCGGACCCCCAGTCGTGGACCACCCAGGTGACGTTCGACTCCACGCCCAGCGCGGCCAGCGCCGCGTCGAGGAATGCACGATGCTCGACGAAGCGGTAGCGCTCGGGCCCGGAATCGTCCAGCTTCTCCGAATCGCCCATGCCGATGAGGTCGATGGCGATGCAGCGGGCGAAGGGGGCCACGTGAGGCATGACGTTGCGCCACAGGTACGAGGAGGTCGGATTGCCGTGCTGAAACACGACCGGGTCGCCCTCGCCCGTCTCGACGTAGGCCATGCGCCGGCCGAGCACTTCGATGGTCTTCTTCTCCGGGGCCTTGCTCGAAATCATGCCGCTGGCTCCTGTGGTGTCGCACGGGCTCGACGGGGGTGTCCGGACACCTTCAAGGCGTATCGACCGGTGGCAGGCCCGCCTCGGACACGAGGTCGTTGAAGGCTCCGAGGTCGTGGTCGAGGAGGGCGTCCAGGCGTTCGAGCTCGTCGTCGATCCTGGCCATGTACTCTTCGGCCAGCGCCCGGGCCTGGACCGTGGGCCGGGCGTCGGCGCTGTCGACGATGCCGATGACGGAGGCGAGGGCCGCGTTCAGCCGCACCCGGCGGTTCAGGCCGAAGGTGTCGGTCTGCTTGCCCGGAAGGACCAGGGCGGATTCCACCGCCGCGAGCGCCTCGCACAGCGCCCTGCCGGCTTCGAGCGCCGCCTCGTGCCCGCCGTGCCGGGAGAGACGCGCGCACCATCGCTCGACCTCGCCGGCCGTCTCCCGGATGCGCCGCACGCCCTCGCAGGCGGCCGAGATCCTGTCGCGTATCGCGAGGAGGCAGTCGAGCTGCTCGCGGAGATCTTCGACGGTGGCCGGCGAGCGGGGGTCGTTGACCACCTCGAAGGATTCGGTGAGCGTGTGCTCACCAACGGTGAGGCGGACCTGGAAGGTCCCCGGCAGCACGAGGGGTCCGCGCTCCGCCTCCTCACCGGTCTTGTTGCCGCGCAGCCGCGTCGCGCCGGGGTACCGCAGATCCCAGACGAAGCGGTTGACGCCGGCGCGCACCGGCATCCATGGACCCGGATCGAGGGCCTTCTCCTCGTCGCTCAGCGTGTCGTAGCCGGCGGGCTTCGGGCGGAATTCGCGGATCAGCCCGCCCTCGGCATCGAGGAAGGTGAGGGAGAAGGAGGCCGCCGGCCCGCCGGCGGAAGCCGTGGATTCGGAAGCCGCGGGAGTTCCGGGAGCCGCGGGAACTCCGCGAACCGTGGGAGCGGTGGCCGGTGCGCCGGAGTCCGCGGAGCCCGGCCCGGCGGCCTTGCCGGCGGCCTGCGCATCGGCCGCTCCACCGGCGGAGGCCGTGGATTCGGAAGTCGCGGGAGCTCTGGGAGCCGCGGGAGCGGTGGCGGGTGCGATGGAGTCCGCGGAGCCCGGTCCGGCGGCCTTGCCGGCGGCTTGCGCATCGGCCGCTCCACCGGCGGAGGCCGTGGATTCGGAAATCGCGGAAGTCGCGGGAGCTCCGGGAGTCGCGGCGGGTGCGCCGGAATCCGCCGAGCCCGGCTCGGCGGCCTTGCCGGCGGCCTGCGCATCGGCCGCCAGACCCTCGGGGAGGTGGTAGTAGACGATGGCGCCGATCGGCGCGGCCTCTCCCGCGTCGAGGAAGCGGCGTTCCACCTGTCCGGCATCGTTGCGGCTCGCGACATAGGTGGCCGCCTTGCCGAGGCCGATGCTGTAGTCCTTGCCGTCGTTACCGGTGATGAAGCCCATCACGTCCGGCAGCAGCCGCCAGGTACGCCGGGGGGCATACAGCCCGATCTGCGCGGAACCGGAGGCAGGAGCGGAGCCGGCGGTGGAGCCGGAACCCGGCGCAGCGTCGGCGTCGAAGGCTGATCCAGGGTCGTGATCGGCAGCCAAGCCGAAGCTGGAGCCGGAATCGGGGCCGGTGCCAGAGCCGATGTTGGAGTCGGAGCCGGGATCGGTATTGGTGCCGGCGTCTGAATCGGAGCCGGGGCCATCCCCTGCTCCGGCCGCCGCCTGGTGCAGCGGGGTCAGGTCGTCGAGGATCCAGAACGAGCGCCCGTGGGTCGCGACCACCAGATCGGTGCCCTCGACCTTGAGGTCGTAGACCGGGGTCACCGGGAAGTTCGAGCGCCAGCGCCGCCACGTCGCGCCGTCGTCGAGCGAGACGTGGAGCCCGGTCTCGGTGCCGGCGTAGAGCACGCCGGGGCAGTGCGGATCGGCCCGGATCACCCGGGTGAAGTCATCGGCCGGGATCGCGAGGTCGCCCGAGCCGGTGATCGCCTCCCAGCTCCCGCCGTAGTCGGTGGTCCTGTAGAGGTAAGGAGCCGGATCGTCGAGCTTGTAGCGGGTGGCGGCGAGATAGAGCGTGCTCGGCGCGTGTGGCGAGGGCTCGACGGTGCGGACGAACGACCATTCGGGAAGGTCCGGCGGCGTCACGTCGCGCCAGCTCCGCCCCCCGTCGCGGCTGAGATGCACCAGGCCGTCGTCGGACCCCGCCCACAGCACGCCCGGCTCGTGGGGGGACTCGGCGAATGCGTACAGGGTGCAGTAATGCTCCGCCCCGCTGGTGTCCAGGGTGATCGGCCCGCCCGAGGGGCCGAGCTTGTCGGCCGCCGCGCGGGTGAGGTCGGGGCTGATCGGCTCCCAGCTCTGTCCTTCGTCGGTGCTGCGGAACACCCGGTTGCCGCCGGTGTAGAGCACGTTCGGATCGTGCGGCGAGAACCGGATCGGGAAGGTCCACCCGAAGCGGTACTTGAGCTCCCCCGGCCCGATGCCGCCGTGGTGCTCCGGCCAGACGTTGACCAGCCGGATCTGGCCGGTGCGGTGGTCGTAGCGCTGCAACGCTCCGCCGCCCCCCGGCGAGCTGCCGACCGCGCCGACGTAGACGACGTCGGGGTCCCGCGGATCCACCGCCACGTAGCCGCTCTCGCCGGTGCCGGCGACGCGGCAGTCCGCCCAGGTGATGGCGCCGTCGTTGGCGCTCGAAGGCACGCCGATGCTGGAGTTGTCCTGCTGGGTGCCGTAGACGAGGTAGTGGGGCGCGCGGCCGTCGGTGTCCACCGTGTAGAGCTGCGCGGTGAGCTGGTTGTAGACGGAGCTCCAGGAGGCGCCGGCGTTGAACGAAACGTTGGCCCCGCCGTCGTTGCCCTGGATCATGCGCCGGCTGTCGCGCGGATCGATCCACAGATCGTGGTTGTCGCCGTGCGGTGTCGGGACCGGTGTGAAGTGCGCCCCCGCGTCGGTGGACTTCCACATCCGCAGGTTGTTGACGTAGACGGTGTCCTCGTCCTGTGGGTCCGCGAAGACGTGCATGTAGTACCAGGGGCGGTAGCGCAGTTCCTGGCGGTCGCTGGCGAGGGTCCAGGTCTCGCCGAAATCGTCGGAGCGGTAGAGTCCGGGCGCCGTGTCCGATTCGACCAGCGCCCAGACCCGGCCGGAGCGGGCGGGTGACGCGGCCACGCCGATCTTGCCGAGGACGGCCGAGGCGGGCAGGCCGAGGTTGGGGGTGATCTCCGTCCAGGTCGTGCCCGAGTCGGTCGAGCGCCACAGGCCGCTGCCGGGGCCGCCGCTCGCGAGTTCCCAGAAGTTGCGGTGCACCCTCCACAGGCTCGCGTAGAGGATGGTCGGATTGCGGACGTCGAGGGTGAGGTCCGCCGCCCCCGTACCGTCACACCGGGAGGGCGAGGTCCGCCCGGCGCGCTCGTCCGGGTACAGCACCCGTTCCCAGCCCGCTCCCCCGTCGGTGGAGCGGTACACGCCGCGTTCCGGGTTGGGGCCGAAGGCGTGCCCGAGCGCGGCCACGTACACGCGGTCCGGGTCGCGCGGATGGATGCGGATCTCGCTGACGTGCCGGGTGTCGGCGAGGCCGAGATGCACCCAGCTCCGGCCTCGATCGGTGGACTTGTAGACGCCGTCGCCATGGGAGACGTCGGCGCGGATGGTGCTCTCGCCCATGCCCGCGTAGATCACGTTCGGGTCGGAATCCGACACCGCGAGCGCGCCCACCGACGAAGTCTTCAGGTACCCGTCGCTCACGTTCTCCCAGGTGGCGCCCGCGTCCTCGGTCTTCCAGATGCCGCCGGCGACCGCGCCGAAGTAGAACACCGCGGGCTCGACCGGATCGCCGGCCACCGCCACCACCCGGCCCCCGCGCGGCGGACCGATGCAGCGGAACCGCATGGCGTCGAGCAACTGGTCGATAAGGGACGGTGTCGGGGACGGCACCGGGGACGGTGCGGACGGTGTGGACGGTGCAGGCATCGTGTGTTTCCTGGCGGAGGGCGGAAGGCGGAGATGCGGCTGGGGGCGATCCGGTCCGGAACCGGCCGCGGCGCGAGCGCCGGGGACGATCGCGGGTCGGATTCCGGCCGGATTCAAGCAGGATGGTGTTCCATTCGGCTCGCCTGGTTTCTAGCTGGATCGGACCCGGGCCGGATTCGAGCCGGGGGCGATCCGGTCCGGATGATCCGAATGGTCCGGATCGCGCTCAGGTCTTGCCCTCGGCCGGCTTGGAGAGGACGCGGCCGATCTGCGCGAACATCGCGTCCAGCACGAACCACGTGGCGAGAAAGCCGAGGCATTCCAGCGTGAAGCTGCCGAACTTGTAGAACAGCTCGGCGACGATGAGCGAGAGGGCGAGCGCCGGCGCCTGTCGCGCGAGAAGCTGGCGCAGCGTGCTCGATCGCAGCAATTCGAACATGTCCCGATCTCCATGGGCGGCGGGTGTCCGCGCATGATAACCCGCATTTCCCACCAGCCCCGATCCGGACCACTGCCCGGAGGTCCGCCGCAACCCGAAGCATCCGCGCGCGGGCCGGTGTACGCTTGGCGCCCGCGACGACTGCCGGGAAGACGCCATGAGCCTGCTCATCAGGAACGCCACCGTGCTGACGGTGGACGCCGCGGACCGCGTGATCGAGGGCGGCGCGGTCTACGTCGAGAACGGGCGTATCGCCGCGGTGGGTCCGAGCGCCGGGGTCGAGGCGGCGCACGCGGCCGGCGCCGGGCGCGTCATCGACGGCCGCGGCAAGGTCGTGCTGCCCGGCTTCGTCAGCACCCACAACCACGTCGGCTATACCTTCTTCCGTGGACGCGCCGAGGACATGGGGCTCGGCTGCGTGACCGGCCAGTACTTCCCGATGGCCACGGTCGCGAGCCGCGAGGAGCGCCTCGCGGTCGGGTCGCTCACCTACGCGGAGCTTCTGAAGAGCGGGGTGACCACCACGCTGGAGATGGAGGAGGAGGCCGACGTCTTCGCTCCCTTCGTCGAATCGCTCGGGGTGCGCAGCTTCATGGGCGTGATGACCTTCGACGTCGACGTCGATGCGATGGCCAAGGACGAGTACCGCTACGACGAAGCGCTGCGGGAGGCCCAGCTTCGCCAGGCGGTGGACTTCGCGGAGCGCTGGCACGGCAGGGCGGACGGACGCATCCGGGTGATGATGACCCCGAACATGACCATCTCCTCCTCCCCGGAGCTGCTGCGCGCGAGCCGCGAGACCGCGGACCGGATGGGCTTGCGCACCAGCATCCACCTCGGGTGGGGCGAGTACGAGGTGGAGGTGATGCAACGCCTGCGCGGCCGGAGCTCGTTCGAGTACGCGCGCGATTCGGGGATGCTCGCCGCGGACACGGTCTGTGCGCACTGCTACGTCGTCGCCGACCCGGACGTGGACGTGCTCGCCGCGTCGAAGGCCGCCGTCGCGCACTGCCCGCTGATGAACGCGGTGCGCGGGCACATCGCGCCGGTGGTCGAGTACCGGTCCCGCGGCATCCCGGTCTCCCTCGGCATCGACAACATGTTCGCGGATCACTTCGAGGTGCTGCGGGCGTGCGTGACCATGGCCCGGATCAAGACCGGCAGCGCGACGGTCATGCAATGCCCCGAGGTCCTGCGGCTCGCGACGATGGGCGGCGCGGAGGCGCTGGGGATGGGGGCCGAGATCGGCTCCATCGAGCCCGGCAAGCGCGCCGATCTCCAGATGCTCGACTACCGCCGCTTCGGCCTGACCCCGACCCTCGATCCGGTGCAGAACCTCGTGTACCACGCGCATTCGAAGGACGTGGAGCTGGTGATGGTCGACGGCAACGTCCTCGTCGAGGACTTCGAGCTGAAGACGGCGGACGCGCGGGCGCTGATCGACGACGCCGGTGCGGCGGCGGATGCGGCGTGGGGGCGCTTCGTCGCGAAGTACGGCGGCATCGTCGCGCGGTGAGCCCCCACGCGTTCCGCGGTGGAATCGGCCGATCGGGGTGGATGCGGCATCGTCATGGACGGCACGACGCTCATCACGGTCACGGAGGCCCACTGCGACGAGCTCGGGCACCTCAACCACGTCGAGGCGGTGCGCTACCTGGAGCGGGCGAGGGGGCGGTGGTATCGAGACCGCGGGCTGTATGAGGGCGACGGGGAACGGTTCGGCACCGTCGTCGTCAACATCGACTACCACTACCGTGCGGAATGCTTCCTGGGAGAAACGCTCAGGATCACGACCCGCCCGGTCTCGATGGGAACGAAGAGCTTCACCCTGGCCCACGAGATCATCAAGCCGGACGGGCGCATCGCCATCGACGGACGGTGCACCAGCGTGATCATGGACCTTGCCGGCCGCACGATCGTCCCGGTCCCGGAATGCCTCTCGGCACACCTGCCGACACGCGGCCGAGGCGGGAGGCGACGTTGAACGCTCCCATCGCCGGCGACCCGGACCTCGAACGGCTGCGCGCCCTCATCGAAGGCGCCCGGCGCGCCGTCGTGTTCACCGGCGCGGGTATCAGCACCGAGTCCGGGATCCCCGACTTCCGCAGTCCCGGCGGCATCTGGTCACGGCGCCGGCCGGTCGATTTCCGCGACTTCGTCGCGTCGGAACCGGCGCGGCGCGAGGCGTGGAGCCAGCGGGCCGAGAGCCACCGCACGATGGCGCACGCGGAGCCGAACCACGGCCACCGGGCCGTCGCCTCGCTCGTCCACCGCGGCATCGTGACCACCGTGATCACGCAGAACATCGACGGGTTGCACCAGCGCTCCGGGGTGCCCCCCGAGCGGGTCGTCGAGCTGCACGGGAACTCGACGTACGCGAAGTGCATCGAATGCGAGGCCCCGTACCCGCTCGATCCCATCCTCGATGCGTTCGAGCGCGACGGCGCGCTGCCGGTCTGCGACCGGTGCGGCGGGCACGTGAAGACCGCGACCGTCTCGTTCGGGCAGGCGATGCCGGAGGCGGCCATGCGGCGTGCCGAAGCCGCAACCGTTGAGTGCGACCTGTTTCTAGCGATCGGCTCCTCGCTGGTCGTCCATCCCGCGGCGGGGTTCCCGGTCCGGGCGAAGCGGCTAGGCGCGACCCTGGTGATCCTCAACCGCGAGCCGACGGAGCTCGACGCGCTGGCGGACCTCGTGCTCAACCGGGAGATCGGCCCGGCCCTCCGCGCCGTGACGGGGAGCAACTGAGAGGCGCGGCGGGCATGTTCCGGCCGGCATTCACCGTGGGGGAAGCCTGGTCGGCCCCGCTTCCGGAGGCATCACCCGCGCTGTCCGGCGGCGCGGTGGAGGGCGCGGGCCAGGGATCGGCCTCGCCCCCGGAGGCATTGCCCGCGCCGTCCGGCGGCGCGGTGGAGGATGCGGGCCCGGGATCGGCCTCGCCCCCGGAGGCATCGCCCGCGCCGTCCGGCGGAACGGTGGAGGGCGCGGGCCCGGGATCGGCCCCGCCCCCGGAGGCATCGCCCGCGCCGTGGGGGTTCCCGCTGACATGCATCGCCGACCGGGATCGGAGCCCGGTGCTTCGGTGAATCCCGGAGTTTGACCGCGTTGCATCCGATCTCCCAAAAGCTGCTGAAGATCGCGGCGCATATCGTCGTCGTTGCCGGTCTGTACCTGGCGCTCAGCGGCGCCCTGTTCCTCGGGCTTCAGGTGGACGTGGTGTATGGAAGCGTTGCCGCCGTGATCGCGATCGTCCTGATCGCCTTGTATGTCTGGTTCGGGTTCGTGCGGAAATAGGGACGAGCCGGCAGAAGTGGACCCCGATTATTGGACAGTCCGATAAGTGTCCTCCGCCCCGTTGGTTTGGAGCTGACCCGATTTCATGGAGTGAGCCGGCGACGAGGCGGCATTCACGGCGCCACGGGCCGGTCCCGGTCATGGTCGACGATACAGAAGAACCCGAACGGCTCGGACGATTCGTTGCGCAACTGGTGGGCCTCCAGCGGCCCGATGCAGGCGACGTCCATCGGCGCCAGCGTCTCCCGGCGGTTTCCGAGGACGAGCACGCCGCGGCCGCGGGCGCCGATCACGATGTGGGTGTGCAAGTGCTTCTCCAGGCTCGAGTATCCGCCCGGCTCGATCTCGAAGTAGCGCAGATCCGTGCGGGTGGGCTCGCCGAACCGTCCGACGAGCTCGACCCTGCGCACCCCCTTGAAGGCCAGGCCCTCCGCGAGATCGCGCGCGTCCTTGTAGGCGGAGCTCGGCCGGCCGTTCCATTCGAACCCCGGCCGGTGGGCCAGCACCCGCGGCGCGCGGGCATCGGCGGGTGGCCCGGGAAGGGGCCGGGGCGGCTCCAGGCGTTCCGCCGAGTTGGCGCGGACGACGTCGAGGAACGAGCGGGTGCTCGCTTCGAGGTCTTCGCCATGCCCGATGAGCGCGCCGCCGATCAGCAGCACCGCGTCGGGGCCGTAGTCGGCGCACATCCCGGGAAGCTGCCCGAAGCCCATCCCGCCGGCCGGGCACGGCCAGGCGGGCGGCAGCCGGCCCAGCGGCGCGCGAAGCCGCGCCGCGATGCTCGCACAATCCTTCCGGCCGAACTCGAACCGGCCCCCGGTGTTGGGGAAGACCGCGACGTCCGCCCCGGCGATGCGAAGCAGGGTCCCGAACAACAGTCCGTGCTCGATACCCTCCCGCCGCGAGACGAAGTGGCCTCCGGAGAAGGCGGGGTGCGCCATGAGCACCAGGTCGTGATCGCGCGCGAGCGAGCGGGCGGTGCCGAGCCCCGCGATGAAGGGGCAGGCGAGCACGCCCGGGAGCCCGAGCCGCGCCACGTACTCGAACCGGCGGGCGAGCGACGGCAAGGGACCGGTGACGTGGGGGAGGTACAGGCAGCGCCGTCCGGTGCGCTGGTTCGCATCGTCCACCGCATCGGCGCATCGCTTCACGCGGTCCTTGAACGCCTCGAACCCGTCGATGAGGTTCTGGTCGTCCTTGAGGACGTCGCCGCCGCCGCGCGCGAAGGCGCCCGCCATCTCCACCAGCCGGGCGACCGGGACGCCCCGCGGCTTGAGTGCGGTGGCGAGCAGCGGACGGCCGTACACGCCGGTGAGCGCCCGTACGCCGGCCACCCCGTGACGCGGTCCGTCGAAGGTCGCGAGCACGCGGTCGGGGAAGGCGAGATCCACCAGCCGCACGCCGGGCATCATCGAGACGTTGCCGAACACGAGGTTGACGAGCGCCGGTACGCCGCCCGCCTCCACCACCGCGGGGTCGTAGCTCAGGACCGCTCGTGCGGCGCCCGCCGCGCCGCGATCGATCCGCTCGATCTCGCCCACGACGCCGGGGGGAAGGCCGGCGGCTTCCGCCAGCGCTTGCGGCACCTCCACCGTCTGCTCCAGGGCGATCGCGGCGGCGAGGGCTTCCGGGGAGCGTCCGGGGTCGTGAAGCTCGTAGGTGGCGACGATTCGATCGCCGGTGGTCCGGGTCGGCTCGGTCATGGGATGCTCGATGCTCGGAGGGGATACCATGTTACGCCCGACGACGGCGACCCCGGGAGAACCCTGATGCCCGATGCCCCCCGCCTGCCGGACGACGATGCCCTCGTCATCCATTTCGCCCACGTCGCGTACCGGCTCGCCGAACGGTTCGCACTGCGCCGGACCGGGATCGAACACTTCCAGACCTGGAGCCGCGAGGACACCCTCGCCCGCATCTCCGAGGGACACGTCCTGGTGATGTCCGGCTTCTGGTCGGACGCGATGCTGGAGCGCGCCGCGAACCTCCGCTTCATCCAGGTGTGCGCGGCGGGCTACGACCAGTTCGATCTTGATGCGCTGCGAGCCCGCGGGGTGCGGCTCGCCAACGGCAGCGGCGTCAACCGCAACGCGGTGAGCGACCACGCGATGGCCCTGCTGCTCGCGCTCGTGCGCCACGTCCATACCGGACGCGACCGGCAGCGCGAGCGCGTCTGGCGAGGGATGATCTCCGACCTCGGGCGGCGCGAGGAGGAGCTTGCCGGCAAGACGATGGTGATCTGCGGGCTCGGCGCCATCGGCTCGCGGCTGGCCCGGCTCGCCCGTGCGTTCGAGATGAGGGTCGTCGGGATCAAGCGCGACACCGCGAGCCACGACGGCTCCGCCGATGAGGTGCGTCCCCCGGAACGGTTTCCCGAATCACTCGCCGAGGCGGACGTCGTCGCGCTCACGTGCCCGCTGACGCCGCAAACGGAGCACCTGATCGACGCGGCGGCGCTGGCGCGGATGAAGCGCGGCGCCTACCTCATCAACGTCGCCCGCGGGCGTTGTGTCAACGAGCCGGACCTGGTCGACGCCCTCGAACGCGGCGCGATCGCCGGCGCCGGCATCGACACCACCTGGGAGGAGCCGCTGGCTCCCGACTCCGCACTATGGGATCCGGAGAACGTGCTGATCACGCCCCACACCGCCGGTGAGACCCGAAAGTACGAGGACAACGTGGTGGACGTCCTCATCGACAACGTTCGCCGTCTTCAGCGAGGGGAGGGTGTGCTCGTCAACCGGATCGTCTGACGCCGGCGGCACGGGGCAGGGAACGGGAACTGGACCGGGGTCCAACGCCGCATACGGACCACGCGAAGTGCCGCCACGCAGGCAAGGAGAGTCGCGCGTTGACATCCGGAATCGCCCCGTCCCACACTGCCCTGGTGGAAGAAAGTTCAGACTGGATGCGCCGGCGATGAGCAACCGATGAACAACGCGGTGGACGCCGGCGACGTGGTGGTTCGGCCTTCCACCGTCGTCCGCCGGATCATCGGCAGCCGCCGCCTCCCCGGATTCGTGGAGCGCGGGGACAGGCCGGGCCTCCGGTTCGCGACAGCGCACGCCGTACTCGCCATTGCGACCGGATGGATGCTATGGCGCGTGCTCGGCACTGTCTGGGCGGTGCCTGCGACCGTGGTGCACGGCATCGTCATCGTGCATCTGTTCGCCCCGTTTCACGAGTCCGCCCACTACACCGCCTTCCGCAGCCGACGGTTGAACGTCGCCACGGGCTGGGTCACCGGGCTCGTGCTGATGCTGCCTCCCGCCGTGTTTCGCTACGAGCACACCGCGCATCACAAGTACACCCAGGACGCCGGCCGCGACCCCCAGATGATCCCGATGGGCGAGCATCGATGGGGCTTCTGGTACTACGCGAGCGCCATCCCCTACTTTCAAGGCGTCCTGTCGGTGCTTCTCCGCCACCCGTTCGGCCGCCTCCACCCCTCCGAGCGGCGCAACGTCCCGCCCGCCCTGCACCGAAAGGTGCAGCACCAGTCGTGGATCTTCTGGTGCGTCTACCTGGCGCTCGCGGTAGCGTCCGTCCGCCTCGAGTCGTGGCTCGCGGCGCAGCTCTGGCTGCTGCCAAGGCTCGCGGGCGAGCCGTTCATGCGCATCATCCGGATGTCGGAGCACGTCGGCTGTGCGCAGGTCCCGGACATGCTGGAGAACACCCGTACCGTATTCACGACCGCACCGTTGCGGCTGCTGGCCTGGAACATGGCATATCACACCGCCCACCATGCGCTGCCCCAGACGCCGTTCTTCCGCCTCGCGGCGCTCGATGCGGTGCTCCGCGACCATGTGGCGGAGACCCGCCAAGGATACGGGGATTTCGTGCGCACCCACCTTCGCGCAATGGCGTGGCAGCGGCTTCACGGGATTCGGGAAACCGAATCCGGAATGGATCGACAAGGGTCGTGATCGGCCACGTGAGCCCTCGGCCGCTCGCCCTCGTCGCCGGGGTCGGAGACGGTCTCGGCAAGGCGGTGGCGCGCAGGTTCGCAAGGGCCGGGCACCTGGTGGTTCTGGTGGCCCGCAAGGAAGGGAAGCTGCAACGCATCGCCGGCGAGATCGCCGCCGAAGGTGGAGAGGCGGTGGCCAGACCGGCGGATCTTCGCTCCGAAGACCAGATCCGGACGCTGTTCGACGATGCCGCGGCGCTCGGACGCCTGGACGTCGTCGTCTTCAACGCCGGCGCACAGCACCGGCAGCCGTTCCTGGAGATCGAGCCCGCCATGTTCGAGAAGGTCTGGCGGCTGGGCTGCCGCGCCGGGTTCGTGGTCGGCCAGGCGGCGGCGAAGCAGATGGTCGAGCACGGCAGGGGAACGATCATCTTCACCGGCGCCACCTCCGCCACCCGGGGAGGCGCCGAATTCACCGCGTTCGCCGCCGCCAAGGCCGGGCTGCGGTCGATCGCGCAGTCCATGGCGCGTTCGCTCGGACCTCGCGGCATTCACGTCTGCCATGTGATCGTCGACGGCGTGATCGACATGCCCGCCATCCACGAGCGGTTCCCGGACCTGGTCGCGAGCCTTCCCGAAGGTGGCATGCTCGATACGGATGCGATCGCGGAAACCTTCTACGCGCTCCATTGCCAGGACCGCTCCGCCTGGACGCTGGAGATCGACGTCCGGCCCTGGTGCGAGAGGTTCTGACCGCCCGTCGCAATCGGGCCGCGCCCCGATGCGGCGACCTCGCCGGCCGCGGTCGCGATGCGTTCCCGCCCCGGGGTAGCCGGGCCGGCGCCGGCCGGTTCCCCGGCCGGCGTGACGGGCATCGATCAGGCGATGACCTTGGCCGACTCGAGCGCCGCGATCACCGGTTCGGAGCAACCGGCCTCGGAGGGCGAGACCGTGTACCGCCGCCTGGAAGCCGTCCTGCCGCTCATCCCGACGACGCGGCCCGGACCTCGCCGCCGGTCCCGAGCCATTCCGCGATCACCTCGCCGGTATGCTCGCCGAGCATCGGAGCGGGCCGTCGCACCGCGCCCCCGGTCTCCGAGAGCTTGATCGGGATCCCCAGCGTCTTCATGCGCCCCGCCGCCGGATGCTCGACCTCCTGCACCATGCCGCGGGCGAGGCAGTGGGGGTCCGAGAGCGCTTCGACGTGGTTCATCACCGGCCCCGCCGGGACTCCCGCCGCTTCGAGCTTCCCGCACCAGTGCGCGGTGGTTTCGCGTTCGAAGTACGGGGTCAGCGCCTCGACCAGCGCGGCGATGTTCCTGACCCGATCCGGCTTGGTCGCGAAGCGCGGATCCCCGGTGAGATGCGGGCAGCCGAGCACCTCGCAGGTCAGCTCCCAGAATCGGTCGTTCGCACAGCCGATGTTCATGTAGCCGTCGGAGGTGGGAAAGAGCTGGTACGGGGCGCTGCCCCGGTGCCCCTGCCCGAGCCGCTCGGGGACCTCGCCGGTGGCGAAGACTCCGGCCGCCTCGTAGACGCCCAGCGAGAGCCCGGACTCGAACAACGAGGTATCGACGTGCTGGCCGAGTCCGGTGCGCTCGCGAGCGGCCAGCGCGGCGAGGATGCCGATGGCGCCGTTGAGTCCCGCGCCGAGGTCGGTGATCGGGATCGGGATGCGGAACGGAGGCCCTTCGGCCGGCCCGTTGATGCTCATCAGTCCGGACATGCCCGAAGCAATGAGGTCGAAGCCGCGCCGCGAAGCGTACGGACCGGTCCGGCCGAACCCCGAGATCGAGCAGTAGACCAGCCGGGGATTGAGCGCGGACAGGGTTTCGTAGCCGATCCCCAGCCGCTCCGCGGTGCCCGGCTTGAAGCTCTCGACCACGACGTCCGCGACTGCGGCCATCGCCTTGAACGTCGCGAGGTCCCCGGCGGATTTCAGGTCCAGCGCGACCGAGCGCTTGTTCCGGTTCCACAGCATGAACGGCGCGCTCTCGCCCCCCGTGAACGGCGGCGTCCTGCGCATGTCGTCCCCGCCCTCCGGGCGCTCGACCTTGACCACGTCGGCGCCGTGGTCGGCGAGGATCATCGCGCAGTACGGACCGGAGAGGTGGATGGTGAGGTCCAGCACCTTGAGGTGCTCCAGGGACATGGGCATGGAACGGCTCCCTTCGTCGATTGCGCCGGTCCCGAGTGTATCTCGCAGGCGCCGGGTGGGTGGCGATGCCGTGCGCTGGCGGCGGATGAAGCGGCAAGTCGCCAGCGGTCCGGGACGTCGCACGCTTCCGGATCACCATGGTTCCATGGCGGCCACGGACTGGGCCAGACGAACGAGGCCGATGAACTCGGCCCGGTAGCCGAAGGGGTCCTCGCCGCGCCCGCCGTGCGCGAGCGCAATCACGTCACCATAGCCGTAGTCGCCGGTGTAGCGCCCGCCGCGCAGGAGCTCCCCGAATGCGGCGACCGCCGCGGCGAAACGCGCCTCCCGCGGAGCGGAGTCGACGCTCTCGAATGCGTCTGCAGCGTTTACCGGCCGTGTGATCAGGGTGCTGGTGTCGGAGCCGGGCAGCTTGTAGCGAATCTTGAGAAAGGCGAATTCGCCATCGAAGACGGTGTCCGGTTCCGTCCCCTCGCGACGATAGCGAAGCGGCGCAATGCGCTCGGCCCCCAAGCCCACC
Organism: uncultured Gammaproteobacteria bacterium; assembly: GCA_958295465.1. Taxonomy (GTDB): domain Bacteria; phylum Pseudomonadota; class Gammaproteobacteria; order HK1; family HK1; genus HK1. The sequence goes on along the minus strand of OY282353.1, from coordinate 955,181 downwards.
GGTGTCACCTCATAGATGGCAGTCACCGTGTGGCCGGCGCCGATCTCACCCGCATCAACCTTGTCATTGCGAAAATCCTCGCGTGCGAGCATCCTGGTTTCGTAGCCGATCAGACGATACTCGCTGATCGCCGCGGGATTGAACTCCACCTGGATCTTGACGTCCTTGGCGATAGGGAACAGGGTCGAGGTGGCTTCCTCGACCAGCACCTTGCGCGCCTCCGACAGGCTGTCGATATAGGCGGCGTTGCCATTACCGTTCTGGGCCAGGCGCTGCATCAGCGCATCGTTGTAGTTGCCCATGCCGAAGCCGAGCACCGAGAGAAACACTCCGCTCGCGCGTTGGCGTGTGATGTAACGTTCCAATTCCTCTGGTTCGGTGATGCCGACGTTGAAATCCCCGTCGGTGGCGAGGATGACTCGATTGATGCCGTCCTCGACCAGGTGCTGCTCGGCCAGCCGGTAGGCTTCGCGGATCCCTTCGGCGCCAGCCGTCGATCCGCGAGCGCGGAGACGTTCGAGGCTCGCCCGGATCCTGGCCCGCTCGGCCACTTGGGTCGGTGCGAGGACCACGCCTGCCGAGCCGGCGTAAGTCACGATCGCTACCCGATCCTCAGGTGTCAGCGCGTCCAGCAGAAGCTTGAGCGAGTTGATCAGCAGTGGCAGCTTGTTCGGCGCGTCCATGGAGCCCGAGGTGTCAATCAGGAACACCAGGTTCGCGCGCGGTGCAGCGCGGCGATCCGGTACATAGCCCTTGATGCCGATATGCATCAGCCGGGCCGCGTCGTTCCAGGGTGCCGGCATCACGGAGACATGGGCGGCGAACGGCGTGTCCGGGGCCTCGGGCGGCGCGTAGTCATAGGGGAAGTAGTTGATCAGCTCCTCGATGCGCACCGCGTCTTTCTCCGGCAACATGCCTTCGTTCAGCGAAGCGCGCATGAAACCGTAGGAGGCAGTGTCGACGTCGATCGAGAAGGTCGATACCGGCTCCTCGGCGGCCACCTTCACGGGGTTGGAATCGAAATCGGTGAAGCGATTGCGTCCCTGCCCGCGGTAATGGCTCGCATCAGACTCGACTACCCTGACGGTGCTCTCCCCGCGGATACTTGCGGTTGCGGGGACTCCGGCTGTGAGACCCTCCACCAACTCCGCTAGCTGCAGCAGTGCGGCATCATCGACAAGCTCGTCGACGGTGTTCGTCCGGTCGATACTTGCGGGGCCTCCGGCTGGGAGACGCCGCTCAATCTCCGCCAACCTCACCGGCTGCGGCAGTGCGGCATCATCGGCAAGCTCGTCGGCGGTGTTCGTCCGGTCGATACTTGCGGGGCCTCCGGCTGGGAGACGCCGCTCAATCTCCGCCAACCTCACCGGCTGCGGCAGTGCGGCATCATCGGCAAGCTCGTCGGCGGTGTTCGTCCGGTCGATACTTGCGGGGTCTCCGGCTGGGAGACGCCGCTCAATCTCCGCCAACCCCGCCGGCTGCGGCAGTGCGGCGGCATCGGCAAGCTCGTCGGCGGTGTTCGTCCGGTCGATACTTGCGGGGTCTCCGGCTGGGAGACGCCGCTCAATCTCCGCCAACCCCGCCGGCTGCGGCAGTGCGGCATCATCGGCAAGCTCGTCGGCGGTGTTCGTCCGGTCGATACTTGCGAGGTCTCCGGCTGGGAGACGCCGCTCAATCTCCACCGACCCCGCCGGCTGCAGCGGTTGAGGTGTCACCAGGATCTGATAGGAAACGACCCCTGCGACGACCACGACAGCGGCACTGCCGGCGAACGCGAGAGAGGGGCGCGACATTTGCATGACAAGTCTCCATATCCAGGACGTGCCGCGTTTCGGCACCTGTCCTTTGTGACGCGCCCCACCGCGCGTTCCTTGGTGGCGGCGATCGAAAGCCTCCTTCGCCGCAAGGATCGCCCGCTCGCGTGCCGCCGCCGGCGGCCGTGGCGGGGTGGCGCGAAGCGCCGATTCCAGCCTCGCGAGATCGTCAGTCACGGCACTCCCTCCTCATTGGCGGCCAAGGCACGCAGCCGCTTCCGTACCTCGTGCATCCGCCAGGACACGGTTGCCTCCGACACGCCAAGCACTTCGCCCGCCTCCGCGTGCCGCAAGCCCTCTTCGAGCACGAGGGCCACCGTAGTCCGCAGCTCTTCCGACAACTGGCCCAAGACTTGTTGCAGCCAGAATGACTCGCACTCGCGAGCGGCGTTCCCGGCGCGCTCCAGTGCATCGGCCTCGGAATAGCTCCGCTCGCTGCGCTGTCGGGCGGCCTTGCGGCGCAACGCATCGCGCGCGGCGTTGACCACTACTCGGTAGAGCCAGGTGGTGAACCGGCTCTCACCGCGATAGGACGGGAGCTTGGCGGGCAGACCGACACAGACGTCCTGCGCCAGATCCGCCGCCTCTTCGGCGTCGCCGAGCACACGGGCACCGATCCGGTAGACCCGATCGTAGTGACGCTCGATCAGCGCGGCGAACGCATCCCGGTCCCCCGCGGCAGCCCGGCGAGCCAGCGTACCGTCCGTGTTCTCACCCATACGACATCATCCGTCGTGATACGGCGTTCACCAGTACGACGTTCGCCGGGCCGGAATTCTTTGGTGTGGGCGGCGATGTCTTCCGCCGTCAAGAAGCGCAGGCGCTTGCCGTCCTCGACAAGGATGCACCAGCCGATATTGCCGTTGCCGTCCCCCGGCTCACCCGCCCCCTGCCCACACCAACGGGAACTCCGGCCCTTCGAGAAGATCCCCGTCGCGCAGCCGCCGGTGCGCCTCGGGGAAGGGCGGCGAGACCTCGCCGCCGCGGAGCTTGAAGCGGACGTCGTCGCCGACCCAGCGGTGGGCGAAGGCCCGGCGCCGCGCCGACTTCGAGGCGTTCCCGGGTGCGCCGTGCACGGTGAGGAAGTGGAAGGCGATGGCGTCGCCCGGCGCCATGTCGAACGAGGCGATCTCGAATTCGCCGCGGCGCGCGTCCATGTCCGGCATCGTATCCAGCGCCTCGCCCTCGCGCTCGTAGTCGATACCGGCGAACTTCTTCGGCAGGAACGACTTCCCCCAGCGGTGGGAGCCCACGACCAGCTCCAGGCATACCGGGCGCGGCACGGGGTCGAGCGCCGTCCAGAAGCTCACGGTCCGGGTGCCGTCGATGCAGTAGTAGGGGAGATCGTGGTGCCAGGGGGTACGCGATTCGGTCTCCGGCTCCTTCACCAGCACGTGCTCGTGGAAGAATCGCGCGGTGCGCGACTCCATGAGTCGGGCGGCCATCGCCGCCGCGGGGGAGTGGAGCACGAAGTCCCGGTATTCGGGGATGCGCGCCCAGTTGCAGTAGTCGCCGAAGAAGTAACCCTTCGAGCCTTCCGGCTCGTACTCCTTCGTGTAGGGTCCGGGCGAGCGCATGTTGCGCTCGACGCCGGCGCGGAGCACCTCGACCCACTCGGTGAACGCACCATCGAGATGGGCGACTCCGTCGCGCCGGAACCTCTCGACGATGGCGTCGTCGATGCGGGCCGATTGGTTGCTCACCGGGCTCGCGGTCGGCTCAGGGGGTGGTTCGGGCGCTGGCGATCTGCGCGCTCGGGGCGCGGCCCGGTTCGCAATCCCCGCTTCGCGTCATCGACCGGAAAGGGCTCGTGTATCGCCGGGTGACTCATGACGGGAACAACGCGATCCGCCGATTCCACGCCGCGGCTCAGCCGACGGTCCAGGTATCTCCGGCTCGGAGCAAATCGGCCAGCTCGCCCTTTCCCTCCCGGGCGCGCGCCGCTTCCACCTGCTCGTTGACGAGCGCGTCGAAGGTCGGGCGCTCGACCGCGCGGAGCACCCCGATCGCCTCGGGGAGCGCCGGGTGGCGCATCCGTGCCAGCACCGTGGCCAGGGTCGGCTCGGCGGCGGTCTCGTCGTGCACCAGCAGGTCCGAAGCGTCCGTTCCGTTGCCGAGCGGGACGACCTCGGGCGCGAGGCCGTTCAACCGAATTCCCTTGTCGCGCTTCGCCCCGAACACGATCGGCTGCCCGTGCTCCAGCTCCACCAGGGTGTCGGAGCGCAGCTTCACGTCCTTTGCGTACTCGAACGCGCCGTCGTTGTAGACGTTGCAGTTCTGGTAGATCTCGACGAGGGCGGCGCCGCGGTGCGCCGCCGCCCGGCGCAGGACCGCGCCGAGGTGCTTCGTATGCGTATCCACCGAGCGCGCCACGAACGTCGCCTCGCTGCCGAGCGCGATCGACAGCGGATGCAGCGGGGCGTCCACCGAGCCGTAGGGGGTGCTGCGGGTGACGTGCCCGGGCAGCGAGGTGGGCGAGTACTGGCCCTTGGTCAGCCCGTAGATGCGGTTGTTGAACAGGAGGATCTTGATGTCCACGTTGCGCCGCATCGCGTGCATCAGGTGGTTGCCGCCGATGCTGAGCGCGTCGCCGTCGCCGGTGACCACCCACACCTGCAAATCCGGGCGCACCGTCTTCAGGCCCGTCGCGATGGCCGGCGCGCGGCCGTGGATGCCGTGCACGCCGTAGGTGTTCAGGTAGTACGGGAAGCGGCTGGAGCAGCCGATGCCGGAGACGAACACCAGGTTCTCGGGTGCGACGCCGATCTCCGGCAGCACCTTCTTCATCTGCGCGAGGATCGAGAAATCGCCGCAGCCCGGGCACCAGCGGATCTCCTGGTCGCTGGCGAAATCGCCGGCGGTGGGCTTTCGGGCCTTTGCGTTCACTGCATTCTCCTGAACCTGGGAGCGCGGGCGTCTCGCCTCCAAGTGCGGACCGGGGAGGTCCGCCGCCGAAGGTCCGCCACAAGGCAATGCACCCCGCGCGAGGCTTGGCGGGCGTCCCGACCAGCGCCGCAGACGTACGAGGAACAGATTTCTCTCACGCAAGCATCTCCTCGATGACGCCGGTCACGTCCTTGACCCAGAACGGACGCCCGCGCACCTTGCCCAGCGACACCACGTCCACCAGATAGCGGGCGCGCAGAAGCAGCGCGAGCTGGCCGAGGTTGAGCTCCGGCACCAGCACGCGCTCGTAGCGCGCGAGCACCGCGCCGGTGTTCGCGGGCAGGGGGTTCAGGTGGCGGAGATGCGCGTGCGCGACCGCGCCGGTGCCGTTCCCGTGCGCGCCGCCGGTGCCGTTCCCGTGCGCGCCGCCGGTGCCGTTCCCGTGCGCGCCGCCGCCGGCGGCGCGCACCCGCTCCACCGCCTCCCGGCACACCCCGAGGGTTCCGCCCCACGAAAGCACGAGCAGCTTCCCGCTCTCCGGGCCGGTGACCTCCAGATCCGGGATGAGGTTGACCGCGTTCGCGACCTTCTGCGCCCGGAGCTTCACCATGTGCTCGTGGTTGTCCGGGTCGTAGCTCACGTTGCCGGTGCCGTCCTGCTTCTCCAGGCTGCCTATCCGATGCATCAGGCCGGGTGTGCCGGGCAGCGCCCACGGGCGGGCCAGCCATTCGTCGCGGGCGTAGGGCCGGAAGCCCGTCCCCGCGGAGGAAGCGGCGCCCCCTGCTTTCCCCCCGCTTGCGCGAGGGAGGGAGGGAGGGAGGGCCGGCTGCCCGCCGCTTGCGCCCGGATGGGACACTTCGATGGGCTCGAGGCCCGCGACGTCGGGCAGCCGCCACGGCTCCGCGCCGTTCGCGACGAATGCGTCCGAGAGCACCACCACCGGGGTCATGAGGCGGGTGGCGATCCGCCACGCTTCGAGGACGACGTCGAAGCAGTCCGTCGGGCCGCTCGCCGCGAGCACCGGGAGCGGGGCCTCGCCGCTTCGGCCGAACATCACCTGGAGCAGATCCGATTGCTCGGGCTTGGTCGGCAGCCCGGTGCTCGGTCCCCCGCGCTGGACGCTCAGCACCAGCAGCGGCAACTCGAACATGACCGCGAGCCCCATCGCCTCGGTCTTGAGCGCGATGCCGGGGCCGCTCGACGCGGTCACCGCCATCGCGCCGCCGTATGCGGCGCCGATCGCGGAGGTCACGGCGGCGATCTCGTCCTCGGCCTGGAACGTGCGCACGCCGAAGCGCTTGTGCCGCGCCAGCTCGTGGAGGATGTCGCTGGCCGGGGTGATGGGGTAGGAGCCGTAGAAAAGCTGCTTGCCCGACAGCTCGGCCGCCGCGATCAGGCCGCAGGCCAGCGCCTGGTTGCCGGTGATGTTCCGGTACTCGCCCGGTTCGAGCGCGGCCGGGGGCACACGGTAGCTCCGGGCCAGCGCCTCGGTCGTCTCGCCGAAGTTCCAGCCGGTGCGCAACGCCTCGACGTCCGCATCGCGCACCTCGGGCCGGTCGCGGAACCGGTGGCGGACCCAGCGCAGGGTCGGCTCGAGATCGCGCCCGTAGAGCCAGTAGATCAGCCCCATCGCGAAGAAGTTGCGGCAGCGCGTCGCGAGCTTGCGCCCGACGCCGGCGCCCTCCACCGCCTCGCGGGTGAGCGAGGTGAGGGGGACGCGGATGACCTGGTACTCGTCGAGGCTGCCGTCTTCGAGGGGGTTGGATTCGACGCGGGCGAGCTTCAGGCCCCTGGCGTCGAAGGCGTCCTCGTCGACGATGAGGGTGCCGTGGGGCTGGAGGAAGCGAAGGTTCTCCGAGAGCGCGGCGGGGTTCATCGCGACGAGGACGTCGACGAGGTCCCCCGGCGTGTAGATGTCGCGCGAGGCGAAGTGGACCTGGAAACCCGACACCCCGGCCAGCGTCCCCTTCGGGGCGCGGATCTCGGCCGGGAAGTCCGGGAACGTCGCCACGTCGTTGCCGGCCAGCGCGGAGGTATTGGTGAGCTGCGTGCCGGCGAGCTGCATGCCGTCGCCGGAATCGCCGGCGAAGCGCACGACCACGGAGTCGAGCTCCTCGATCGGCTTCGTGGCCGCTTGAAGGGCGTTGTCGCTCATCGAGTTCCGATCCCGTATCGACGCGGCAATCGAATCGATGCCGAGCGGATCGATTATATCCGCAGTCGATCTGCCAAATTCATGATCCCGCTCGACTCGTGCGAATCTCCGGGGCAGCCGCGCTGCCCGCGGATCTCGCGGCGAAGATCAGGTCAACGTCACCTCCGCGGTCCCGAGCGCCCCGAAGTCCGCGACGACGTGGTTGCCCGCGGCGATACGGCTCGGCCTGCCGCAGACCCCGGTGGTGACGACGTCTCCGGCCCGCAACGCCGCGCCCTGCACCGCGTGGTTGTTCGCGAGCCACGCGAGCGCCGCACGGGGGTCGCCGAGGGCGTCGGCGCCCGTGCCGGTGGTCGCCTCCTGGCCGTCTATCCACAGCGTGACGGGGTGGGCGGCGAGATCGATCGCGCGCCAGTCCGCATCGGTGGCGGGACCGAGGACGAACTCGTGGGCGCAGGCGTTGTCCGCCGCGAGCTGCCAGCTACCCGTGCGGGTGTACTCCGTGAACCGGGAATCCGGGAGCTCGATGGCCGGATGCAGGGTGGCGACCGCCGCGAGCACTTCGTCCACCGGCCAGGCGTCTTCCCGGGCCGGCAGATCGCTGCTCATCACGAACGCGAACTCCGCTTCCGCGACCGCCATGCGATTCTTCCCGAGCGCCATCTCGGCGGGGCTCCGGTGCACGCGGCTTTCGAACAGCCTGCCTGCAATGGGGGTCCTGACGCGGATATGGCGCTGGCCCGCCTCGCTGGTGGCCGCGATCTTCCAGCCGACGACCGTGTCTTTGCTCATGTCGGCCATCGCGCGCTGCACCGCGTAGCCGTCGGCCAGGGACCGAGGCAGGCACCTGTCCGGCAGCGTATCCCTCATGGCCAGGCCGGTGACCCGGCACCCCAGGAAGATTCCAGCCGCATCTCTCGCCTGTTCCGAATCCATCGTTCACTCCATCGGTATCTCGAGCTTGTGTCGTCCCGGCGACGTGGCCGGGGCCCCGGGGGCCGGCAGCGGGCGTTCGGCGAAGACGTACTCCTCCACCGGCCGGCCGCCGATCAGGTGCTCCTGGACGATGCGCTCCAGCACTTCCGGCGTGCACGAGTGGTACCAGGTCCCGTCGGGATAGACGACCGCGATCGGGCCGTGCACGCACACCCTCAGGCAGTTCACCTTGCTGCGATACACGCCGCCGGCGTCCACGAGCCGCAGCTCGGCGAGCCGCGCCTTGAGAAAATCCCACGATTTCAGCCCCAGCGTCTTGGGACAGCACTTGGGCTTGGTCTGATCGCTGCACAGCAGGACGTGGCGCCGGACCCGCCCGATATGCAGCTCCTCGACCATCGCCTCCAGTGCGGCCTGCTTTCCGGTACGTCGCGTCGGGGTGTTCACGGGTCGTCGGTGTGGCGTGAGAGGGCGCGTAGTATCCCGAATCGGGCGGGCGCTTCGTAGTGCGTCCGGTTCCGGTGGACCCGCGGGTGGCGCGCATACACGGGCGGTCACGTTCCGGCTTCCCGGCTGCCGGCCTGCCGAGCCTTCGCCCGGCGCGCATCCATCGAAAATAGCTTCCGGAAGCTACCATCGTCAATCAGGCCGTGGCCCACGTTCCGGGGCGGAGCGGGAATCACCGGTTCCGGTACACTGCGCTCCCGGTTCCCGACCCGCGAGAACGAGGACCGCCGATGGCCAGCCCCTTCTCCCACATCCCGCTGCCCGCCGGGCGCACCACCGCCAAGCCGCGGCGCCAGGGCCTGACCATGATGATGGACTGGGGCCTGCCGCTCGGGCAGCAGGCGGACTGGCTGGGGCTGGTGGCCCCGGTGGTGGACCTGGCGAAGCTCGTGGTCGGCACCGCGAGGCTCTACGAGGAAGACTATCTCCGCCGCAAGCTCGACCTCTACGCATCGCATGCGGTCCGGCCCTTCCTCGGCGGACAGTTCCTGGAGTACGTCTTCGCCACCCAGGGCATGGACGGGGTGCGGCCGTTCTGCCGCGAGGCGGTCCGGCTCGGGATCCACGCGATCGAGGTCTCCGACAACGTGGTGGCGCTCGGCGACGACGAGCGGCGCACGATCATCGCCACCGCCGTCGAATGCGGCCTCGAAGTCCACGGCGAGGTCGGCTCCAAGAGCGAGGACTCGGGGGCGGAGACGCTGATCGCGCAGGCGAACACATGTTTCGAGGCGGGCGCCGGTGTCGTGCTCGTGGAAGGGGCGGAGCTGCTGCGCGACGGTGCGCCGAACCGGGCGCTCACCGACGGCTTGCGCGCGGGACTCGACACGGAGCGCGTGATCTTCGAGCTGAGCGGATACTGGGTGCCGGGCACCCACCACACCGACAACTACCAGCTCAAGGTGTTTCTGGTGCGCACGTTCGGTCCCGACGTGAACCTCGCCAACGTGCTGCCTGCCGATGTCTGGGAGACCGAGGCCCTGCGTTGCGGCCTGAGCGTCCCGGGACCGATGCACCGGGAGGCATGGAGCCACGGAGCCACACCATGAACCTGGAAGCCGTGCTTGCCGAGCTTGCGCCGAAGATCGGTACCGAGTTTCACGTGAGTCCGTGGGTCACGATGACCCAGGAGCGGATCGACCGGTTCGCGGACGCCACCGGGGACCACCAGTGGATCCACGTGGAGCCGGAACGTGCACGGGTGGAGTCGCCGTTCGGCGCGACCATCGCGCACGGGTACCTGGTGCTCTCGCTGTATCCGAGTCTGCGCGGCCACGACGGCAGGAACACGCCGCCGTTCCCCGGGGTCACCCGCACCATCAACTACGGCGTGAACCGGGTCAGGTTCCCGAGCCCGGTCCGGGCCGGAGCCCGCCTGCGCGGGCGATTCGCGCTCGTCGATGCGACCGGGCGCAACGGCGCGCTGCAGGTCGTCGAGCGGTTCACCGCCGAGCTCGACGCCGGCGACAAGCCGGCTTGCGTGGCCGAGATCGTGCGGCTGCTGTACTTCGATTGACGCGGCCCGGCCGTGACGCGGCCCGGCCGGCGGGCCGTGGCCCTTCCCGGCGCCGGCCTCGGGCAGGGCAGGGACAGACACCGCATCGACGCGGATACCGACATGCGGATCGGGTGCGTCTTCTCTCCGGCGCTGGTGGGGCCGGAAACGCATGACGAGGACGGCTCGTATCCGGCGTCGGAGGACTGACGCGGACCCGCTCCGAGGTCGTGACCCGGCCCGATTCGCCCGACCGCACCACGTGCGCGACTCATTCCGTGGCATGAAATCATCCTGCCCGGTCACGTCGCCTGCGCTTCACCCCCGGCTGCGGCCTCGGCCGCAGACGCAGCCTCCGGCGCCGGGACGCCGTCATCGCCGCTCTCCTGCTGGCGGCGCCACATCTCGGCGTACCGGCCGTCCAGCGCGATCAGCTCGACGTGCCGTCCCCGCTCCACCACCCGCCCTGCGTCGAGGACGAGGATCTCGTGCGCATCGACGATCGTCGAGAGGCGGTGGGCGATGCTGAGCGTCGTGCGCCCGCGCGCCAGCTCGCGGAGGTTGTGCTGGATCTCGCGCTCGGTGGCGGAGTCGAGCGCCGACGTCGCCTCGTCGAGGACGAGGATCGGCGGGTTCTTCAGCACCGTGCGGGCGATCGCCACGCGCTGCTTCTCGCCCCCCGAGAGCTTCAGCCCCCGCTCGCCCACCACGGTCTGGTACCCGTCGGGGGTGGAGACGATGAAATCGTGGATGCGGGCGAGCCGCGCCGCGCGCTCGACCTCGACCGGCGTCGCGCCCGGCCGCCCGTAGGCGATGTTGTAGTAGATGGTGTCGTTGAACAGCACCGTGTCCTGGGGAACGATGCCGATCGCCGCGCGCAGGCTCGCCTGGGTGACCTCGCGCACGTCCTGCCCGTCGATCCGCACCGCCCCGCCGTCCGCCTCGTAGAAGCGGAACAGCAGCCGGCTGACCGTGGACTTCCCGGCGCCGGAGGGGCCGACGATCGCCAGCGTGCGCCCGGCCGGGACCTCGAAGCTCACGTCACCGAGGATCGGCCGGCGGGGGTCGTAACCGAACGCGACGCGGTCGAACTCGATCCGCCCGCCGTCCACCGCGAGCGCGCGGGCGCCGGGCGGATCGGTGATCTCCTCGGACTCCCCGAGGAGGTCGAACATCTCCTCGATGTCGATGAGCCCCTGCTTGATCTCGCGGTAGACGAATCCGAAGAAGCTGAGCGGCTGGTAGAGCTGCATCAGGTAGGTGTTGGCCATCACGAACCCGCCGATGGTCATCGTCCCGGCGACGATCCCCTGCGCGCAGAGCAGCATGACCGCGGTGAGCCCGCCCGCGATGATCGCGGCCTGGCCGACGTTGAGCAGGGAGAGCGAGACCTGGTTCATCACCGCGGCGCGCTCGTATCCGCGCAACGCCTCGTCGAGCCGCCTCGCCTCGTGCGCCTCGTTGCCGAAGTACTTGACGGTCTCGAAGTTGAGCAGGCTGTCGATGGCCTTGGTGCTCGCGCGCCCGTCTTCCCGGTTCATCTCCCGGCGGAATTTCAGCCGCCACTCGGTCACCGTCATGGTGTACGCGATGTAGAGGACCACCACCGCGATGGTGGTGAGCGCGATGACCGCGTCGAGCACGTTCCACAGGATGACGAACACGAGGCTCAGCTCGATCACGGTGGGGAAGATCGCGAACAGGCTGAAGCGCAGCAGGCTCTCGATCGCCCGGGTGCCGCGCTCGATCGAGAGCGACAGCCTCCCCGTCTGCCGCCCGAGGTGGAAGCGCATCGAGAGCGCGTGGAGGTGGCGGAACACTTCGAGCGCGACGGTGCGGATCGCCCGTTGCGCGACGTTGATGAAGATGGCGTCGCGCGCCTCGTTGAACGCGAGGGAGAGGATTCGCGCCGCGCCGTAGGCGAGGATGAGGGCCAGCGGCACGGCAACGGCGACGGCGCCGCCGCCAGGGACGGCGCTCTCGCCGACGATGGCGGGCGAGAGGACGTCCACGGCCCGTCCGTAGAACACCGGGATGTACACCGACGCCACCTTCGCCGCCACCAGCGCGGCGAGCGCGAGCAGGACCCGCAGCCGCAACGACGGCGCCCCGCTCGGCCAGAGATAGGGCAGCAGCGAGCGCAGCGGCTTCCAGCCACCCGTCGCGCCTTCTTCGGCCACGGGGAATCTCGGACGGCGTCTCACCGGATTTGCACTCCGTTTCCGCGCACCGCGCGAAGGCCCGGCACTTCGGGCAAACCCGGACATCCGTGCCTTTCAACGGTTCAGGTATCGACCCTCGCCTTCATCAGCACATGAATCGAGAAAGCGCGCAGGTGGTCGCGCGGCGCACCGGAAAAGCGGGCGATCACCGACTGCACCTGCTCGATGTCCTCAATCACTTCGGACTTGCTGAAAGGGAAATCCGGGTCGTAATCCGCGAGATGGCGCCTGCGTTGCAGAGAAATGAATGTTTCCGCGAAGTCCCCTATTACCCTCGGAAACTGCTGCGCCGCTGCCTGCCGGCAACGTTTTTTAGCTTCGCCGTGGTCCAGAGCACGGTAGACGCGGCGCCACGCTGGCCGCTGATTCGAGTTCGGGCCGACCTTGCCTGCCAAGGCATCGGCACAGACCCGAGCCAAGCAGTGGAACAAGGCATAGTAGGCGGTACTGACGGCACGGCAGAGATCCGTCCGCCGCGGCCTGCGCGTGTTGGCTTCCGCCAGATCGGCGGCGATCTGCAGGAGATGTTCGGATCGCAAGGGGCTCTAATCCAGGTACGGTATGTCCACGTCCGATCGGGCGATGAACGACAGTACCGGGAACGCTTCTACGTCCGCTTCCTCCAGTTCGGAACGCAGGCGGCCGGTCAACCCTACCGTCGTATCGGCGCCGAGCGTCCCCGGCTCGCCGTCGTACACCAGCCGCACCCAGAGAAACTCTTCCCCGTCGCCATCCACCTCGGTGCCCATGGACAACACGTCCAACGCCGCACCGTCGTGCCGCTCGCGGAGGAAGGCTTCGATCCTGCTCCGCGCCAGTTCCAGCACTTGCGCTTTCATTGCTTCGATGCTCCGCTGCTTGATCGGCTACCGTCACTGGGTGGTAGCAGTGTAGCAGTAGAAGTCCATACGGCGGTCCTCCGCTGCTCGCGTGCACTCGGGGAGGCGCAAATCGGCCTCCAGCGCCTCGGCCCACGCCCGCTTGGAGTTGGCCCGATCTCATGGACCCCTGACCCTTCGGGGAGGAGGTATCCACCATGCCGAAATCGAGATCGCAGCCCCCGTCGGTCCGGCCCCGCGACGCCGCGACCCTGATCGTGGTGCGCCGCGCCCGGCGCGGGCTCGCGTGCCTGATGGGCCGGCGTCGCGAAGACGCGCGGTTCCTGCCCGGTTGCTTCGTGTTCCCCGGCGGCGCGGTGGAGAGCGCGGATCGGACGGCGCGGCCCGCGTTGCGGCTCGATCTCGCGCATCTCGGGGCCATGGGGGTCGGGGGGAACGCCGCCGCCGCGACCGCCCTGGCGACCGCGGCGGTGCGCGAGACCTGGGAGGAGACCGGGGTCATGATCGCCGCGCCCGGCGACGTCGGCCCCGCACCCGGCGCAACCTTCGACGAGATGCGGCGCCGTGGCGTCGCGCCCGCGCTCGGCCGTCTCGTCTACCTCGGGCGGGCGATCACCCCGGCACGCCATCCCATCCGCTTCCACGCCCGGTTCTTTCTCACCTTCGTCGGGCATGGGCGCGACGGTCTCCACGGCGATGACTTCGGCGTTGACGGCGCCGGAGACGGTGGCCTCGGCGGTGGCGATCCTGGCGGCGACAGCTTCGGCGGTGGTCCTGGCAGCGGCGGTCTCGGCAGTGACGATTCGGGCGGAGACAGCTTCGGGGGCAGTCCCGGCAGTGACGGCACTGGCGGAGACAGCTTCGGTGGCGGCGGCTCGGGCGGTAACGGTTCTGGCGGCAACGGCTTCGGTGACGGCAGCCCCGGCGGTGACGGCCACGATGGCAGCCTCGACATCGGCGACCTTGGCGGCGACGGCGAGCTCGACCGCCTCTCCTGGGTGCCGCTCGCCGACGTGGCGTCCCTCCCGACCATCGACGTCACCCGCTTCATGGCCGGGTTCGCGGGCGAGATCATGGATTCCGTCCACCCCCGTTCCATCGGCCGGCCGGTGTTCTCGATGCGCGGCCCGCATCGCCTGATCCGTTATCTCTGAAGTTCGATCCCGTGCGGGGAGGGAGCGAGCGCGCAATCTCGCGGGCGAGAGCGCGTGCGAACTCGCAGGCGGGGTCGAGCGAGAGGACGCTACGGTCCGGCGCGTGATGGTCGGAGCAGCTTGAGCGCCGCGGCGATGAGGCCGTTTGCCGCGACGGCGGCGAACGATTCGGAACGGCATCCCACGTATGACGTGTATTGGCTACACAGCCGATGGAGCGGCGCAATTCCGGAGGGAGAATGGCAGAATCATCCGAACCCCGCTGTTGCGCTACGGAATCGACACGAACAATACCGATTGCTTCTGGCGCGAGCTGAAACAGAATCGTCTGCATCTGGCCAAGTCGAGCACGGACTAAAACCGAAACCTCGCGGATGTTGCCGTCCGGCATGTGGCGGCGAGAGCGGCGATAGTCTGAGCAGGAGAAACGAATCATGGGAACGCTGACCAGGATCACTCTTGACCCGGCCGTCATGGGCGGCAAGGCATGCATCCGGGGTCTCCGCGTCACGGTCGGAACCGTGGTGGGCCTCCTGGCGGCAGGCAGGTCTCCTGACGATATTCTCAAGGCATATCCCTGTCTTGAACGCCAGGATATCGATGAGGCTCTCGCCTACGCCGCGTGGAGGGTCGAGGAGCGGGAAGTTCCGCTGGCACGCCCATGAGCGTCAACCTCCTGGTCGACATGAATTTGTCGCCCGATTGGGTTCCCATTCTGAACGACCACGGGTGGCCGGCAATCCATTGGTCCGCGGTAGGGGATACACGCGCCAGCGACCGGACCATCATGGAGTGGGCGGTGAAACATGGATATACCGTGTTTACCCACGATTTGGACTTCGGCACGATGCTGGCCCTGACGCACGCGACCGGACCGAGCGGACTTCAGATCCGTGCACAAGATATATAGCCGGATTCTCTGGAAGATGTCGTCACCGCGGCCCTGAAGCAGCACGACACTGACTTGGCTTCCGGTGCGGTGGTTGTCGTTGACGAGAGCAGGACTCGAGTTCGCATCCTCCCGATATCGAGAGTCGCCGGACAAGTCAGGGAGTGAGCTCGGACCAATGGCCCGGCTCTATCCCGGGCCTGAATGCCGCGCAGAAGTGGTTCGCGGACCTCGGCCGCACCCGGCCCGGCGCCGCTCCCGACGCCGATCACGCCACGGCGTGCGGGCACGCGCTCGCCCACATCGAGTCCGTGTGTGATCGGGCGAACTGATCGAGATGTCCGACTCGGCGGCGATGGCTCCCGTCATCAGCCAGCAGGAACGGAGGCGATGGCCGACGCGCCCGCGAGCGTGTAGCGCGCATCGGCCGACGGAGGCCCGCCGCACGTCACCACCCCCTGTTCGACCAGGTGGATGATCGTCGAGAGCACCGAACGCGCCGCGGCCGGGTGCATCCCGGCCGGCAGGTCGTGGTACATCCGCTTCACCATCGCGGGGATGGTGTCGAGCCCGTCGCGCAGGCACGCCTCGACTTCGCGCGCGCGCCGGCGGCGATGCTCGATGAGCGATTCGACGAACGGCCCGGGGTCGCGGATCGGCGCTCCGTGGGTGGGCCAGTACACCCGGTCGCCGTCTCCGAGCAGCCGCTCCAGGCTCGCGATGTAGTCGCCCATATGGCCGTCCGGCGGCGACACGATGGTGGTGGACCAGCCCATCACGTGGTCGCCGCAGAACAGCGCCCGCTCCTCGCGCAGCCGGTAGCACATGTGGTTGGAAGTGTGGCCGGGGGTGTGGACGCATTCGAAGCTGAAACCGTCGCAGTCGATGACGTCCCCGTCGCGCACCGTGACGTCGGGCGCGAACTCGAAGTCCGCGCCTTCCTCGACTTCCTCGCCCGTTCCGGCCGTCTCCTCCCTTGGCCTCCCCGAGCCGTGCGGCCCGAATCCGCAGGTCGGAGCGGAGGTGAAGCGACGCAGCAGCGCGCAGCCGGGCGAATGATCCCGATGCGTGTGGGTGACGAGCACGTGGGTGACGGTCTCGCCCCGCAGCGCGCCGGCGAGCGCCTCGATGTGCTCTTCGAGGGCCGGGCCGGGGTCGATGACCGCGACCCGCCCGCGCCCCACCACGTAGGTGCCGGTGCCGTGGAACGTGAACGGACTCGGATTGCGGGCGATCAGGCGCCGCACGTCAGGCGCGACGGTTTCCAGCACTCCGTATTCGAAGTCGAGGCTGCGGTTGAACCGGATGTCCGCCGGCATCGATTCTTCCTCGCTGCTTCTTCGCGAGTTCGGCCCGTCCGCCGCCGGCGCGCGGCAGGATGCGGGCGCGTCGCGCAGATGGTACGCATTCGTGCCCGTCCGCGCAGGGCGCCATTGCGTTCAGGCAGGCAGTGCGCTTAGCGTGCGAGCCGACGGCTGGAACACACCAGCGGCATTGAACGGAGACTTGGCCGGCATGAAGCGTATTTGCGTATTTTGCGGGTCGCGCGCGGGTCGCGCGCCGGCGTACCTGGAGTCCGCCCGCGCGCTCGGCAAGGCGATCGCGGCGAGCGGCATCACCCTCGTCTACGGCGGCGGGGGACGGGGCATGATGGGGGCGCTGGCGGATGCCGCGCTGGCCGCGGAAGGCCGCGTGGTCGGAGTGATCCCGCGGGATCTCTTCCGGCGCGAATTCCTCCACGAAGGTCTCACCGAGCTGCACGCGGTGAGCGGGATGCTGGAGCGGAAATCGCTGATGGCGAAGCTCTCCGACGGGTTCATCTCGCTTCCCGGCGGTATCGGAACGATGGACGAGCTGTTCGAGATGTGGACGTGGACCCAGCTCGGCATCCACGCCAAGCCGTCGATGCTGCTCAACGTGGACGGTTACTACGATTCGCTGATCGCGTTTCTCGACGAGATGACCGATGCCGGCTACCTCGGCCCGGACCAGCGCGCGATCCTGCGCTCGGCGGAGACCGCGGACGATGCGCTCTCCGGCCTGCGTCTGGCTGCCGCGCCCGGCGGTGCGCCGGCCCACTGAGTGCTTCGTCGCCGGGTGGGGATGCGCGCCCCCGGCTCGGCGCGGCCGGTTCGTCGTTCCCGAGTGGATTGAGGAACAGCGGATGCCTGCCCCCGCCCGGCGTGGCCCCGCGTGCGGCGAGTGCCGCAAGGCGGGCCGTCTCGAGGGGTAGCTCGCGCAGGTTCGTCCTCGCATGCGGCGAGTGCCGCATCCGTTCCAGGTTGCGGAGCGGTCCCGATGACGGCGTCCCCGGGGCGGAGCGGCAGCGGCGGCGCCGTGGCAAGATCCGCGGCGATCATCAGGCACGGGAGATCGCACGATGCTCGACTATCTGTTGCAGTACGGCCTGTTTCTCGCCGAGACCCTCACCATCGTCGTGGCCGTCGCCGCCCTGGCTCTCCTTGTCGCCGCTCTTGCGGCGCGACGCCGGGGCGGCTTCGGGCCGGAACGGCTCGAAGTCCGCGATCTGGGGGCACGCTATCGCGAGATGAAGCAGGCCCTCGAGAGCGGTTTCCTCGGCGCCAGGGAACGCAAGGCGGCGGCCAAGGCCCGCAAGCGCGAGGCGAAGGCCCGCGAGAAGGAGGGCCGCTCGGACCGCCCGCGGGTGTTCGTGCTCGACTTCAAGGGCGACATGCGCGCGAGCGCCGTGGCCTCGCTGCGCGAGGAGGTGACCGCGGTGCTGGCGTTCGCCCGGCCCGAGGACGAGGTGCTGGTGCGGCTCGAGAACGCCGGCGGAATGGTGCATGAGCACGGCTTTGCCGCCTCCCAGCTCATGCGGGTGCGCGAACGCGGCATCCCGCTGACGGTGAGCGTGGACAGGATCGCCGCGAGCGGCGGCTACATGATGGCGTGCGTGGCCGACCGGATCGTCGCCGCGCCGTTCGCCATCCTCGGCTCGATCGGGGTGCTCGCGCAAATCCCGAACTTCCACCGCCTGCTCGATCGCCACGGCATCGACTTCGAGCAGTTCAAGGGAGGCGAGTACAAGCGCACGGTCACGTTGTTCGGTGAGAACACCGACGCCGACCGCGAGAAGCTCGGGCAGGACATCGAGGAGATCCATGCGATCTTCAAGCACTTCGTCGTCGAGCAGCGCCCGGGGCTCGACGTCGAGAAGGTCGCCACCGGCGAGCACTGGCTCGCGCGCCGGGCAAAGGATCTCGGCCTGTGCGACGAGCTCATGACCAGCGACGACTATCTTCTCGCGGCGAACGAGCGAGCCGATCTCGTCGGGGTCCGCTTCGAAGCCCGGAAGCGGCTCGCGACCCGGCTCGCGGAGGCGGTGGCCGTATTCACCGGCGGCGCCGAGGCCGCGCTGTGGGCGAGCGCGAGGGATCGGCGCCTGTCGCTGTGACGGTCGAAGACACCTCCCGTAAACATCTCCGATCGGAGCTTGTCCGCACCGGGACTCGGCGGGCGGCATCGGCCGTTCCCGAATCGGCCGCTGCCGGTGCGGTCGAGCGCGCGTGCGCAGGAGATGACCCCGAGGCCATTGAAATCCTCGGCTGCGGCCCGGATGCATCCGCGGCGAGGTTCCCGCGAGGTGGCCGTTCCCGTATTCTTGCCGGGTCTCGAAGCGACGGATGGGAGGCTGCGATGGTCATGGAGCAACGGCTTCGCGAGAAGCTCACCGGTGCGCTGGCGCCGATGCATCTCGAGGTGGTGAACGAGAGCGGGCAGCACAACGTGCCGGCCGGCTCCGAAACCCATTTCAAGGTCGTGGTCGTCTCCGGCGCCTTCACCGGCAAGCCGCGGGTCGCGCAGCACCGCATGGTGTTCAAGGCGGTGGACGAGGAGCTGCGCGGCGGGGTGCACGCGCTGGCGGTGCACACCTGCACCGAGGATGCGTGGACGCGGACCGCCGCCGCCCCCGAGTCTCCGAAGTGCCTCGGGGGCAAGGCACGGGAGAGCGCCTGAACGCACGCGGGCGGCTCGTCATGGGGGGTCGAATCGCTTCCGTCGATGACCACCCGAAGGCGGTGCGGATACCGGCATTGCCGGCAGTGGCTCCGAGCCAATCCACGAACCCCTTGCCACACTGGCGGCGGTGCACGCACAGCGCCGCCGCACTCCGGGCCAGGTTGGGAATTGCTGTCTTTGTAAACGTTTACACTTTAGCGTCATTCAGGCGAGATCGCCCCATGAGACGCTCGTTGGACGGACCTGCCAGCTCGAATTGCCGTTACCGCCCACTCGTCGGTTGAGGGCGATGCAGATGGGCAAGGCACCCACCATCCGGGAAGTTGCGAGACGGGCAGGTGTGTCGGTCGCCACCGTATCGCGGGTGATGAACGGTCGGGGATCGGTCAGCGAAAAGACCCGACAGACGGTGGGAGAAGCGATTCGGGAAACGGGATTCCGCCCCAACGTCATCGGACGAGGGTTGAAGACCGCGCGTAGCGGCACCCTTGGCGTGCTCATGCCCAGCCTTCGGAACCCCATTTTCGCGGACGCCGTCCAGGGAATCGAGCGCGCCGCGGAAGCCGGGGGATACCGCATCCTGCTGACCTCCTCGAACTACCTGCCGGATAAGGAGGTGGCCGCCATCGACGTGCTTCTGTGCAATCGCGTCGAGGGTCTCGTACTGACGGTGGCGGACGAATCGACGAGCCAGGCACTCGACTTCCTGGATCGCTCACACGTCCCGTTCGTGCTCGTGTTCAATCCTGCCCGGACCGCGGATCATTCGATCGTCACCATCGACAACGTTGCCGCGGCGCGAGACATCGTCGGCCGGCTCGTACGGATGGGGCACCGTCGGATAGCCATGATTGCGGGAGACTCCCAAGCCTCCGATCGCTCGAATCTGCGACGTGCAGGGTACGAACAGGCCCTGGTGGACGGCGGGCTGCGTCCGAGCCCCGTCATCGAGGTGGGTTTCGACAGCAGGGATCTCGTGCGGCACTGTCGCTTCCTGTTGTCGTGCGACCCCGGGCCGACAGCACTCTTCTGCTCCACGGACATGCTCGCCATCGCCGGCATTCGGGGATTCGCTGCCCTGGGATTGAGGATACCGGACGACATCTCCGTAGTCGGATTCGACGGTATCGAGGTGGGCGAGTGCATGTCGCCGAGTCTGGCGACCGTTGTGCAGCCGGCCGAGGACATGGGAATGCGCGCCGTCGAACATCTGCTCGAGCGTCTGAATGCAGGCGCACCGGCGAAGAATCTGACGCTGCCGTATCGGCTGCGTCATGGGGAGTCCTGGGCCAAGCCCAGAGAGGCGACCGCGCCGACAGGGACTCCAGTGTAAGCGCAACCGGTTCTTCGGGCGAAAGATCCTGATCTCGCTGATCACGTTCCCGCTGGCGTTTCCGGGAGTGGTCGTCGGGTTCATGGTCATCATGCTCGCGGGCAGGCAAGGGCTCATCGGAGAACTGGCCCTGGCGCTCACCGGAGACAAGCTCGTGTTCGCCTACTCCATGGCCGGGCTGTTCATGGGCTACGTCTACTTTTCGATTCCCAGGGTGGTCCTCACCATCATGGCTGCCGCGGAGAAGCTCAATCCGGCTCTGGAGGAGGCAGCCCGCTCGCTGGGGGCGTCTCCCTGGCTCGTCGTCAAGGATGTCATCCTCCCCGGCCTGAAGCCCGCCCTGATCGCATCCGGCGCCATCTGCTTCGCCACGGCCATGGGCGCCTTCGGCACCGCATTCACCCTGGCGACCGACATCGATGTTCTACCGATGACCATCTATACCGAGTTCACACTGAACGCGAACATTGCCATGGCCGCCGCGCTGAGCATCGTGCTGGGCCTGATTACCTGGATCGCGTTGAATGCTGCCCGGTCGCTGGCCGGATCCACGGTCTCGGATTGCGGGCCGTTCGATGATCACCGGCACCGCCGTTTCTCTGATCGAATGCGCAAAGACCTTTGCCGACGGCACGCGCGCCCTGTTGCCGCTGAGCCTCGAGATCGAAGATGGCGAGACCGTGGTCTTCCTGGGGCCCTCCGGTTGCGGCAAGACCACTACGTTGCGAATCATCGCCGGACTCGAGAGTCCCGACCCCGGCGGTCGTGTGCTGTTCAACGGGGAAGACGTGACGCAAGTGCCGATCGAGCTGCGCAACGTCGGAATGGTGTTTCAATCCTATGCCCTGTTTCCGAACATGAACGTCGAGCAAAACGTCGCCTACGGGCTGAAGGTGAGGAAGGTCTCCGGCGCGGAAAGCTCCCGGCGCGTTCGTGAAATGCTCGAGATGATGGACATCGTGGGGCTGAAAGACCGGGAGATCGGTCAGCTCTCCGGCGGACAGCGACAGCGGGTTGCGTTGGCGAGAGCCATCGCCGTGCAACCTCGCGTGCTGCTTCTCGATGAGCCGCTTACGGCGCTCGATGCGCTGCTGCGCGAACGCTTGAGGGTGGACATCGACGCCCTGCTGCGCAGGCTCGGCATCACCGCAATTTACGTCACCCACGATCAGGCGGAAGCCATGGCGCTGGGCGACCGCATCGTGGTGATGAGCCACGGCAAGGTTGCCCAGATCGGCACGCCTCGCCAGATCTACTTCCAGCCGTCGAACCGGTTCGTGGCCGATTTCATCGGCACCATGAACCGGGTCCACGGCGTCATCTCCAACGGAGTCGTCGAGACCGCCGCCGGCCGGATTCCCTGGAGCAAAGGGGGGAGGGGGAAATCGAGGTACTGTTTCGGCCGGAGAACCTGACGATCACCGAGCCCGATGGCGGGCATCTGACCGGTGTCGTGGAAACGGCCTTCTTCCTTGGCGACCGCACCCGGGTGATCGTCCGGGGCGTCGGCGATACGTTGCTGGTGGTCGAGACCTCCGACCGGCACGAGTTCAGAGAAGGCGAGAACGTGGGATTGATCGTCGGGCCGGATACGCTGATGACAATGGACGGGGAGACACCGTGAAACGAAGCATCGAGATGCCGGCATGCTGATCGCACAGATCACCGATACCCATATCAAGTCCGAAGGGAGACTGGCCTATCGGAAAGTGGATACCGCGGCCAATCTGGCACGCTGTGTCGGGCATCTCGTCCGACTGGATCCGAGACCCGACATCGTGCTGATGACCGGCGATCTCGCAGACTTCGGGAGGCCGGAGGAATACCGTCTGTTGCGGCGGCTGATCGCCCCCCTGGAATGTCCCGTTTACGTGATCCCCGGAAATCACGATGATCGCGAGAATCTTCGCCGTGCCTTCTCCGACCACGACTACCTGCCGAGCGACGGGGAGTTTCTGCAATACGTCGTGGAGGACTATCCGGTCCGGCTGATCGGCCTTGACACCACCATTCCGGGTGCACCGGGCGGGACGGTGTGTGCCCGACGCCTGCAGTGGCTCGACCAGACCCTGACGCGGGCCCCCGACCGTCCGACCGCCATCTTCATGCACCATCCACCGTTCCTGACCGGCATTGCCCACATGGACGTCCAGAACTGCGATGCCGGCGAAGCGCTGGGCGCGCTGATCGAATCGCACCCGCAGGTGATCAGGGTCATGTGCGGCCATGTACACAGGCCAATCCAGCTCCTGTGGCATGGTGTCACCGCCACCATCGCCCCGGGTCCGTCGCACAATGTCGCGCTCGATCTGCGCGAGAAGAGTCCTCCGTGCTTCTTCATCGAGCCCGCGGCCTGCCAGCTCCATCAGTGGCGGGAGGACACGGGTCTCATCAGCCATCTGAGCTTTATCGGCGATTTCGCCGGACCCTACCCATTCTTCGACGAGCACGGAAAGCTGATAGATTGAGAGCACCGCCGCGGGGCACGAAATGGCGTCTGCGTTGGCCGCCGCCACCCGTCCATGCGCCGGGCGGTGATCGCGGGCAGGGACGAATCGCCGAACCATTCGAGGCGGGCCGGGGTCCAATCCGGTCTGCCGGCGCAGCCGAAACTACGACTCCAGCATGCGAACCACGTTGTTTCGCCCGATCATAGCGGTGTTCGTCCTGCTGCTGGCCGGTCACGCGCCGGCGCGCGGCGTCGAGATCGAACGCAGCCCCGCCGATACCCGGGACTACCGGGCGGTCATGCTCGACAACGGGCTCGAGGCGCTGGTCGTCTCCGACCCGGGCGCCGACCAGGCCGCGGCGGCGCTCGATGTCAAGGTGGGCAGCGGCAACGATCCGGACGAGCGGCCGGGGCTCGCGCACTTTCTCGAACACATGCTGTTTCTCGGCACCGGGAAGTATCCCGACCCCGGCGAGTACGGCCGCTTTCTCACCGAGCACGGCGGCTCCGGCAACGCCACCACCTCATTCGCCCATACGAGCTACTTCTTCGACGTCGACGCCGCGCACCTCGAAGGCGCGCTCGACCGATTCGCCCAGTTCTTCATCTCCCCCCGGTTCGACCACGAGTACGTCGAGCGCGAGCGCCAGGTCGTGCACTCGGAGTACGTCTCGCGGCGCCGCAGCGACCGGCTTCGCAGCTTTGCCGCGTGGAGGCAGACCCTCCACCCGCGTCATCCGCTTTCGCGGTTCCTGGTCGGCACCGCGGAGACGCTCGCGGACCGCCCCGGCGCCGATGTCCGCGACGAGCTGATCGACTTCTACGAGAGCCGTTACTCGTCACACCTGATGAAACTCGTCGTCGTCGGCCGCGAGCCGCTCGACGTGCTGGAACACTGGGTGCGGACGCGATTCACCGCGGTACCGCGTCGCGACTACGAGCCACCGCGCATCACCACGCCGCTCCATCGGGAAGGACTTCTGCCCGCGTGGCTCGACGTCGAGCCGATCCGCGAGATCCGCACCATCTCGCTCTCGTTCGCGATCCCGCCTCTGCGCCCGCACTACCGGGCGAAGCCGCTTGCGCTCGCCTCGCATCTCCTCGGCCACGAAGGCCGCGGCAGCCTGCTTTCGGCATTGAAGGCGCGCGGCTGGGCGGAAGGACTGAGCGCGGGGCCGGGCATGGGACATCCGGACTTCGCGACCTTCGGCATCACCATCCGGGCCACCGAGGCGGGGCTCGCACACCGCGGCGAGGTCATCGCCTCGGTGTTCGCGTACCTCGATCTCATCCGCGAGGAGGGCATCGAGCCGCGCTACCACGAGGAGCTCGCCCGCATGGCGCGGATCGGTTTCCGCTTTCTCGAGAAGACCCGCGCCCGTTCCCACGCGGTCTCGCTCGCCTCCGCCCTGCACGTGTATCCGATCCGCGAGGTCCTGACCGCGCCCTACCGGTTCGACGACTTCGACCCCGCGCTGGAGCGGCGGTTTCTCGCCGCACTCACCCCGGACCGTGTGCTCGTGTCCGTGGTGGCGAAGGGCGCGGCCACCGACTCGGTCGCGCCGTTCCACGAGACCCCATACCGGCTGAGCCCGATCCCGGACGGGACCGTGGCGCGCTGGCGCGACCCGGCCCCGGACGACACCCTCGCGCTCCCGGAGCCGAATCCGTTCGTGCCCGGCGATCTCGCGCTGATCGACGCGCGGGCGGCCGAGCCGCGGCCGACCCGGATCGTCAGCCGGCCCGGCTTCGATCTGTGGCATCACGCCGACGTCGAATTCGGGCAGCCGCGTACGAATTTCTACTTCGCGGCGCGCTCTCCGATAGCCAACGATTCACCCCGGCACGCGGTACTGGGTGCACTGCTCACCCGCATGGCGAACGATGCGCTCAACGAGTTCGCCTATCCTGCCACGCTCGCCGGGCAGACCCATGCGCTGTACCGGCACCGCCGGGGGATCACCGTCCGTCTCTCCGGCTGGAGCGACAAGCAGGACCTGCTGCTCGCGCGCATCGTATCGACCCTGCGTACGCTGCCGCTCCCGCCGCGGCGGTTCGAGGCGGAGAAGACGGAGTACGCCCGCCAGCTTCGAAACGTCGATGAGCGCAGGCCGTTCCGCCGCGCGATGAGCAACGTGCGCGAGCTGCTGCTCGACCCGGACTGGTCCGACGACGCTCTGCTCGAAGCGCTCGACACGGTGGAGCTCGAGGATCTGCGCGAGTACGCGGTGCGGTTCTTCGAGCGCGGGGAGATCGTCGCCCTTGCCCACGGAAACGTCACCGCCGAAGCCGCCAAGGCGCTCGGCGGCGTGCTGGAGCGCGAGCTCTTCGGCTCGATGCGTCCGGAGCGGGTGACGCACGGCCGCGTGGTGCGGCTCGACCCCGGGGCGCGCCATGCCCGGTGGCTTGCGAGCGCCCACGAAGATCATGCGCTCGCCGTCTACCGCCAGGGACGCGATCGCGGGCTTCCCGAGCACGCGACGATGATGTTGCTCGCACAGGCGACGAACAACAGGTTCTTCCACGAGCTCCGCACCGAGCGCGAGATCGGATACATCGTCTTCGCGTCCCCGCTGCGGGCGCTCGACGTGCCGGGCCTCGCGCTGGTGGTCCAGTCCCCGTCCACCCCGCCCGAGGCCCTCCACCGGCACGTGGATTCCTTCCTCCACCGGTCCGGCGCCGCGCTCCGCGACATGCCGCCGGCGGTCTTCGAGCGCCACCGGGCCGCGGTGGAGAGCGCGTTGCTGGAGGCCGAGACCCGCCTCGACCAACGCACCGAGCGGTACTGGGGCGAGATCGACCGCGAGCACTACGAATTCGACCGGCGCGAACGGCTCCTGGAGGCGGTGCGTGCGGTCACCCGGGACGGTCTCGCGGACGCTTGGCGAGACCTCGTCACCGCCCCGGAGACGGCCCGCGGGATGGTGGTCGCGGTTTCGAACCACCAGCCTCCTTCCTCTGGCAGGGCGTTCCAGGGCGCGGAGCCGGTGGCCGATCCGGGCGCATTCAAGCGCGGGCAACGCTACTTCGGCCAATAGCGGACCTGCGCAAGATTCGGGTCGCCGAGCCATCGGTCCGGCGCGATGATCTCGACCGTCGTAGCGCGCGTGCGATTGAGGCCCCGCGTCTCGCCCGCGCCACGCCGCCAAGGTCCCATACCGAGGAGAACATGGTGATGACCACGCACGAAGTCCAGACGACGATGACCGCCCCGCCTCATGTGCCTGTCCCGAGCGAGGACGACGCGCCGCGGGTCGAGCGCGCGCTCGAATGGCTGTCACGCAACTTCGAGCGCCAGCCTTCGCTGGCCGAGGCGGCCGGCCACGCGGGTCTGAGCGAATATCACTTCCAGCGTCTGTTCCGGCGCCAGGTGGGGCTGAGTCCGAAGAAGTACGTCCAGTTCCTCACCCTGGAGCGCGCGAAGGACATCCTGGCGCAATCGCGTAGCGTGCTCGATGCGGCGTACGCCTCGGGGCTGTCCGGACCCGGCCGGCTGCACGACCTGTTCGTGAACGTCGAGGCGATGACGCCCGGCGAATACAAGCACCGGGGACGGGGGCTCACCATTCGATACGGCGTTCACCCGTCGCCGTTCGGTCAGTGCCTGATCATGCGTACCGCCCGCGGGGTGTGCGGGCTCGCGTTCACCTCCCCGGCCCGGCGCCGCGAGACGTTCGCGGAGCTCGCCCGCGGCTTCGAGGCGGCTACCTTCATCGAGGATGCAGGCGCCACCGCCGGCGTCGCGAGGACGATGTTCGGCGAGCCGAACGGCGGCGGCGACCTCACGCTGCATCTTCGCGGCACCCCGTTCCGGATCAAGGTCTGGCGCGCACTGCTGGCGATTCCGCCCGGATGTGTCACGTCGTACGGCGATCTCGCCCATCGAATCGGGGCGCCGGGCGCGTCGCGCGCGGCCGGCAACGCGATCGCGTCCAACCCCGTCGCCTGGATCATCCCCTGCCACCGCGTCATCCGCGCGTCCGGCGTCCTCGGCCAGTACCGCTGGGGCAGGGGGCGCAAGCTCACGATGCTGAGCCTGGAGGCCGGTGGCGCGGCATCGGGACCTGGACGGACCGTCTCCATCGACCGGTGAAAGCCATGCCGGAACGCTCCGGCATCGACCCTCTCGCAGACGGGGCAGCCCGGGGCGGTCGCGTTACATCCCCCAGACCTCCACCGGTACGCCGTCTTGCGAGCGGTGCTGCCGGTGGAACACCTTCTCGTCCCAGCTCCTCCTGCAGAATCCAGCAACGATTCCGGCATCGTCCGGTCACGGCCATCCGAATGGGCCGACGTGTTCTCCGCCGCCGCCTGTGCCGTCACCCTCGTCGCCCGCCTCATCCACAGAGAACGGGACGTCCCCGAAACACAGGGCAGCCGGACGATGCCATTTCCGATGATCGGGCGGCCCTTCCAGGTTTGAGCATCAAGAGCACCCAAGGCATGATCGCCTACCGTCTCAGCCGAATCCCGACTCGGCCCCAGGCATGGAAAATCGTCTTCGTCCAGGCTCATTTCGGTACTGATTTTGAATGACTTCCCCCCCGACGGAGGCAGCCCCCGGGCGCTCCTGTCCGTCGTCGTCCCCTGCTTCGACGAGGAGGCGGCCATCGGCGAGACCCATCGCCGCCTCGCCGCCACCCTGGAAGCCGTCCCCGGTCTCGACTTCGAGCTCGTCTATGTCGACGACGGCAGCCGCGATGCCACGCTGAACCTCCTGCGCGAGTTGCAGCGCGCCGATGCGCGCGTGCGGGTTCTCGCCCTGTCCCGCAACTTCGGCCATGAGATCGCGGTGACCGCCGGCTTGAAGTGCGCGGCCGGCGATGCCGTCGTCCTCATCGACGCCGACCTCCAGGACCCGCCCGAGGTCATCCCCGAGATGCTGGAGCGCTGGCGCTGCGGCGCTGACGTCGCCTACGGCCTGCGCACCGAACGCGACGGCGAGACGCGGTTCAAGCGCTGGACGGCCGGCATCTTCTACCGCCTCCTCGACCGGCTCGCCGACATCTCCATTCCACTCGACACCGGCGGCTTCCGGCTCATGGACCGCAAGGTGGTGGACGCCTTCCTCGCCATGCCCGAGCGCGACCGTTTCGCGCGCGCCATGGTGGCCTGGACCGGCTTTCGCCAGGAGCCGGTTCCCTACCGGCGCGCCGCCCGGACGGCGGGCGAGACCAAGTACCCGTTCGGGAAGATGCTGCGTCTCGCCATCGACGGCATTCTGTCGTTCTCCCTCGCGCCGCTGCGCCTGGCGACCTGGCTCGGCTTTCTCGCTTCCGGGCTGGCCCTGGCGGGCATCGCCTATGTCCTCGTCCTTCGCCTCCTTACCGCCGCCTGGGTCTCCGGCTGGGCGTCGCTCCTCGTCGCCGTCCTGTTCCTCGGCGGCGTACAGCTCATATGCCTCGGCATCCTCGGTGCGTATCTGGGGCGCATCTACGGCGAGGTGAAGCGCCGGCCGCTCTATCTGGTGAAGGAACGGCTGGGGTTCCCGCCCACTGGCCGGCGGGCGGTGCGGGACGAGCCTGCGGAGGAGTAGCGGGACGGTGCGATGGCTGAAGCTGTCGGTCGGTCTCGCCACGACGGCGGGGTTCGTGTGGCTGCTCGCGCGCGAGGTGGACCTTGACGCGCTGGGCCGGGCATTCGCCGGCCTGTCGGTCTCCACGGTCCTGCTCGCCCTGGCCTTTCTGGCCGCCGGCTGGGCGGTGCGCATCGTGCGCTGGTGGTGGATGCTGCGCGCGCTGGAGCCGACCCTGCCGCTCGGCGCGTGTGCGGGGCCGTTTCTCGCCGGCATGGCGGTCAACAACGTGGCGCCGTTCCGGGCCGGCGACGCGCTGCGGGTCCTGGGCTTTCGCCGCCAGCTTCGGGCGCCGGCCATGGCCGTGGCGGGAACCCTCGTGGTCGAGCGGGTCCTGGACGTGGCCGTGCTGACCGGGATTCTCTTTCTCGGCCTGCTCGGCCTGCCGGACGGCGCCTTCCCGCGCGGCTTCGCCGTGGCGGCGGCGTCGCTGGCGGGCGCAGGGCTCGCCGCGCTCCTCGTCCTGCCGCTGCTCGCGCCCGCGCTCGGGCGTATCCGGGAGCGCTTGCCGGGACGCCGTCGCATCAAGGGCCGGCGCTGGGCGCGAGCCGTTTCCAGACACGGCGCCTGGCTGGTCGAGGCCCTGCGCCTTGTACACTCCAGGCCCAGGATGCTCGTACTCATCGGTCTGTCGGCCGCCGCCTGGGCCTGCGAGGGGGCGGTGTTCGCGACCGTGGCGGCGGGAATCGGAGCCGGGGCCGAGCCAATGGGGCCGTGGTTCTCCCTCGCGGCTGGCACGCTCGCCACCGCCATCCCCAGCGCCCCGGGCCATGTCGGGACCTTCGATTGGTTCGCCGCCCAGGGCCTCGAAGCCTATGGCGCCTCCGCGGAAGTCGCCATCGCCTTCGCGCTGACCGTCCACGCGGTGCTGTGGGTGTCGTCGACCGCCGCCGGGCTGTTCTTCCTGCTCACACGCGGCATCCGCCCGCGGCGTGTCCGAGGCGGCGTCCCGCCCGTTCCGGGCAGCGGGGAGGCTTCGGCCCCGCCGGCCTTCGAGAAGCCGCCCGCCGTACCCGAGCTTCCTCGGCGACAGTGATCCGGGCGGGAGCCGCGGGGGAGGCCCGATGCAAGCGATAGGGATGCGTGCCATGGCTCGGCGCATCGTCCGTTTCAGTCGCGACCGCAAGGCGTGTCTGTACTACGCCGCCTGTATCTGCCTGCTTGTCGCCGCGGCGGGGCTGCGCTTCCATGACCTGCCGGAGCAGTCTCTTTCGCTTGACGAGGCGGTAGCGGCCAATATTTCAAGAGGCGCACTCTCGACGATAATCTACAATACCCGCCGCAGGAACTCCTCGCCTATCCTGTATCCCTTGGTGCTGTGGGCGGTCCAGCAAGTCGAGAGCACCGCCTTCAGCATTCGGGTCGTGCCGGCGACGGCCAGCGTTCTGACCATCGCCGTGATGCTCTTTTTGCTGCCGCGCCTCGGGGTTGCTCGGGGAGCCGCGTTTCTGGCGGCCCTGCTGGCGACTCTTTCGACTGCCGCAATAGAGCAGGCGCAGGATGCGCGTGAATACTCCATCGACGCGCTTCTGGCCGTGCTGATGTTGGCGGGATTGCTGTGGTATCTGCGGGACGGCCGGAAGGCTCTGCTCTGCGTTTCGCTGTTCCTCGCGCCGTTGCTCCAGTACGGTCTGGTCCTGTTCGGCGTTGCCGTCATTGGCGCCGCCGTCGTCGCTCCACGCGTCTCCGGACAGGAAAGGCGTGGGATTGGGGGCTGGCTGAAACGACGCCTGGACTTGGTCGCGCCCTGTGGGTTCTTTCTGGTGGGAGGAGCCTTGAGCTACTTGATGACTTTGCGCTATCAATGGCAGGAAGGGGGATTCGGCTCGGATGGCCATTTATTGGGGTATTACTATCAGGGAGAATTCGATACGCACTCGATCTTCGAGTTTTCGATTGATGGGATTTGGAGCTTGTTGAAGTATCATTTGCCGGAGGTGGTTGCGATAGCGGTGCTTCCCGCATTCGCGATCCTCCTGGTCGTAGCATTCCTCGGAAAGTTTCAAGGAAAATTTCAAGACGGTGCTATCGCAGTTCTGTTTTCGTTTTGCATTGCAGTTTCCGTCGGTACTGCCGTGCTGGCAATATACCCGATCGGGGGCATTCGCCAAGGTATCTATCTGGGTCCGATTGTCTTCCTGGCGGTAGGTGTCGCGTTTCATTGGATAGCCGGTTGTCTGTCCTCGCTCACGCGTCGGGGGTGGACGATGCCAGCCTTGCTCGTTGCGATAGCCGGCGCGATGGTGTTTGCCGGGGTGAGCGCCATGCGGCAGAACAGCCCGTACAAGACATCTGAAGACATCAAATCCGTTCTTGTCGTACTGAAAGAACGGGTGCGGGAAGAGGACATGGTTTACGTAGACAGGAGGGCAGTCCCAGGCGTCCTGTTCTATCAAGGAAAAGAGGAAACGCCGACCAATTACTACTTTGCAAACTCCTGGTGCAGGCCCCCCGCCATATCATGTCTCCGCGAGATGGCCAACTTAGCCTACAATCTCGGCATGGTAAACGGCAAAATCTGGTTTGTTACCTATTATGGGAAACCGGCGGCGTTGGAGAATGATATGCCCGGGTTTTCGGTTGAGCGGGTCGTTTCCAGGGGAGCCCCCAAGCTTTATCTGATTGAAGGTCTGGAGTCCTTGACTAAGATCGTTGTCGATACCATGTTGAAAGATATACCAGCCTTGCCTCGTAATCCGTCAATCCGCTCCACCTTCGACGTCTATCTCAGCGAGGACATGCTGATCTATGTCAAGGAGCCGTGCAGCGCAGAGGACGTGCAGGAAACCTTCTTCGTCCACGTCTTCCCCGTTAGCGTGGACGACCTCCCGGCCCGTCACAAGGGGCGCGGCTTCGACATCCACGATTTCCGCTTTACCCAACATGGGGTTCGGTCAGCCGAGCGGTGCGTCGCTCTGCGAGAACTTCCCGATTACGACTTCAATGAAATCCACACCGGTCAGTACCTCGTTCGTGAGGACGGCTCCTTCGCACGCCTCTGGACAGGGGAAATTCGCTTCGATGAGTAGCCGGATGACGGCGGGCGCCTCCCGGCCCCACGTCGCGGTGATCGGCGGCGGCTTCTGCGGGCTCGCCGCGGCCTGGGAGCTCGGCCGGCACGGCGTCCGCGCCACGGTGCTGGAACGGGACGCCGAAGTCGGCGGCCTCGCCGGCAGCTTTCCCGCCGGCGGCACGCGGATCGAGAAGTTCTACCACCACTGGTTCACCAACGATGTCCACGTGATGAATCTCATCGCAGAGTTGGGGCAGTCGGATCAAGTGCTGACGCGCCCTACCCGGACCGGCACGTACTACGCCCACGACTTCTTCAAGCTCTCGACGCCCTTCGACCTGCTGCGCTTCTCGCCCCTGCCGTTCCCGGACCGCCTCCGGCTCGGCCTGCTTGCGCTCAGGGCGCGCCGGGTGAAGGACTGGCACGCCCTCGAAGACCGCACCGCCGCTGACTGGCTGCGCGAGATGGGCGGCGAGCGGGTCTATCGGGTGGTCTGGGAGCCGCTATTGCACGGCAAGTTCGGCGATCTGGCCGAAGAGGTGGCGGCGGTCTGGTTCTGGAACAAGCTCAAGCTGCGGGGCGGCAGCCGCGGCAGGGGTGGCGGGGAACGGTTGGCCTACTACCGGGGCGGCTTCGCCGCGCTGGCCGACGCGCTGGCCCAGGCCATCCGGGACCAGGGCGGAGAGATCCGAACCGGAATCCCGGTCAGCGGCTTGGCGGTGGACGCCGGTCGGGTGACCGGCGTGGTCACGCCCGAGGCGACGCTGGCCGCCGACGCCGTGATCGCGACGCCGGCGCTACCCATCGTCGCCGACCTCGTGGCGCCTCACGCGCCGGGCGAGTACGTGGACGACCTGCGGCGCATCCGCTACCTCGCCAATGTCTGCGTCGTGCTCGAGCTCGACCGCAGCCTGTCGGACATCTACTGGCTGAACGTCAACGACCCCGGCTTTCCCTTCGTGGGAGTCATCGAACACACCAACTTCGAGCCGGCCTCGACCTATGCCGGGCGGCACATCGTGTACCTGTCCCGCTATCTGCCCGAGGGCGACGCGCTCTGGCGGATGCCGGACGAGGAAGCGGTCGTGTTCACACTCGCACACCTGCGGCGGATGTTTCCCGACCTGACGGACGACCGGATCCTCGCCGCCCACGTCTGGCGCGCCCGCTACGCGCAACCCGTCGTGGAGCGCGGCTACCGCCGGCTGATCCCCGCTACGCGCACGCCGGTGACGAACCTGTTTCTGGCGACCATGGCCCAGATCTATCCGCAAGATCGGGGCACGAACTATGCGATCCGACAGGGCCGGGAGATTGCCCGGGCTGCCGCGGCGACGTTGGACGGCGCGAGATGACGGGCTCCCGGTGCGCTCGGGCGCTGGTGGTGGATGAGGCCGGGGCAGGGGTTGAGGCCGGGTTCGGCACTGGAATCAGGTACGCGTGAGAGGCCTGTAGAAGGGAACGTGCCGTGAACGGCTTGCCGTACCGCAGCCGCAGGCCATCCGATTCACCCCTCAACGGGAGTCGGGGAGAAATGCGGGCCGATCGGATGGGACAATGACGTCATGTCCCAGGGTGCTCTCACGGTCGTAGCGGATCTGACGTTGATCGCGCACGCCGCGTTCATCGTCTTCGTGGTGGCTGGCCAGGGACTGATCCTGGCCGGCTGGATGCTCGGCTGGCGCTGGCCGCGCAATCCGCCGTTTCGTCTGGCGCACGCCGGCGCCATCGCGCTGGTGGTGCTCGAATCCTGGTTCGGGGTCACGTGTCCACTCACCTGGCTGGAGTTCCGGCTCAGGGCGGCGGCGGGAAGCCCTCTCGCGGCCGACAGCTTCGTCGGCTACTGGCTGCAACGGCTGATCTTCTACGACGCGCCCTCATGGGTGTTCACCCTGGTCTACACGTCCTTTGCCGTGGTGGTGGCGGCCACCCTCGTTTTCTATCCTCCGAAGAGGCGCGCCGCACGCCGCGGCACCGTCTGACGCCGGGTTTGACTATCCGCACGAGTTTGGGGCTATAATCCCCCCGCGCTGAAAAGCTGTCACGCCCTTCGGAGTGCCTCCTGGTTTCCCCGTTCGACGCTCAGATGGCCCGTAAGCGTTCTCCGTATTCCGTGTCAGAGGTAAGCATCAATGCCGATAGGTACCGTAAAGTGGTTCAATGATTCGAAGGGGTATGGATTCATCGCCCCTCAGGACGGCGGAGAGGACGTGTTCGTCCACTTCTCCGCGATCAACTCATCTGGATTCCGCAGCTTGGCCGAAGGACAGACCGTCAGCTTCGAAGTCGAGCAGGGTCCGAAGGGCTTGCAAGCCCGAAACGTCGCGACTCAGGGTTAGCAGTACGCAACACCGCCGGCCGGGGTGAGGATTCCGCCGGCCGGCTTTCACCCCACCGGGGCGCGGCTGCGCCCCGGTCATTCCTTCCCGTTCCATCCCGCGCCCTGCCCGGCCACCGCGCGGCGGCGCAGTACCCGGCGGATCCCAACGTGCCCGACCGTGAAGTCCTCGCCGAGATCGCACGCCGGCGCACGTTCGCGATCATCTCCCACCCCGATGCGGGCAAGACCACCCTCACCGAGAAGCTGCTGCTGTTCGGCGGCGCGGTCCGGCTTGCCGGCACCGTCAAGGGGCGCAAGGCGGCGCGACACGCCACCTCCGACTGGATGGAGCTCGAGAAGCAGCGCGGCATCTCCGTCACCTCCTCGGTGATGCAGTTCCCCTACGCCGGGCGCATCGTGAACCTGCTCGACACCCCCGGCCACGAGGATTTCTCCGAGGACACCTACCGTACCCTGACCGCCGTCGATTCCGCCCTCATGGTCATCGACGGCGCCCGCGGCATCGAGGCGAGGACCATCCGGCTGATGGAGGTGTGCCGGCTGCGCGACACCCCGATCGTGACCTTCGTGAACAAGATGGACCGGGAGAGCCGCGAGCCCATCGAGCTGCTCGACGAGATCGAGCGGGTGCTGGGCCTCCGGTGTGCGCCGATCACCTGGCCGATCGGGAGCGGCCGGCGATTCAAGGGTGTCTACCACCTGCTGGATGATCGGGTCCACTTCTTCGGCTCGCGCCACGATGGCCGCATCGTGGACGGCGAAGTGGTCGAGGGCATCGACAGTCCGACGCTCGACGAACGGCTCGGCCCCCAGGCGCAGGAGCTGCGCGAGGAGGTGGAGCTCGTGCGCGGCGCCAGCCATGCGCTCGATGTGGATGCCTATCTGGCCGCCACCATGACTCCCGTATTCTTCGGCTCCGCCCTCAACAACTTCGGGGTTCGCGAGCTGCTCGAGAAGTTCGTCGAGCTTGCCCCGCCACCCGGATCGCGCACCGCCCTCGTGAGAGGGCGCACCCTCCTCGGAGGGCGCGCCTTCCTGGGAGCACGGTCGTCCCGCCCGCAAACGGAGCCTGCCCTACCGCCCGGGCCGCGTACCGCCGGGCAGCGCACCGTGGCTCCCGGGGAGGACCGGTTCAGCGGATTCGTGTTCAAGATCCAGGCGAACATGGACCCGCAGCACCGGGACCGCATCGCGTTCATGCGCATCACCTCGGGGCGCTACCGCCCGGGTATACGTATCCGCCACGTGCGAACCGGCAAGGACGTGCAGGTGGCGAACGCCATCACCTTCATGGCCCGTGACCGCGGCCGGGTGGACGATGCCTGCGCCGGGGACATCATCGGGCTGCCCAACCACGGCACGATCCGGATCGGCGACACCTTCTCGCAGGGCGAAGCGCTCAAGTTCACGGGCATTCCGAGCTTCGCGCCGGAGCTGTTCCGCCGGGTGGTGCTCCGCGATCCATTGCGCCTGAAGGCCCTGCAGAAAGGGCTCGACCAGTTGAGCGAGGAAGGGGCCACGCAGGTGTTCCGCCCTCTCGCCACCAACGACCTCATACTGGGGGCGGTGGGCGTGCTGCAGTTCGACGTGGTCGCCTGGCGGCTGCGCAACGAGTACGGGGTGGAGAGCCGCTACGAGCCGGTGGACGTGACGACCGCGCGCTGGGTGAGCAGCGGCGACCCGGCCAGGCTCGAAGCCTTCCGCCGCCGGAACGACTCGCGCCTCGCGCTCGACAGCGCGGGCAACCTCGCATACCTCGCCCCCACGATGGTCAACCTGAACCTCGCCGCCGAGCGCTGGCCCGACATCGAGTTCCGCGCCACCCGCGAGGTCTGAGCACGTCGCTCGGCTTCGGCCGGCTGGTCCGCACGGCATCGTCCCCGGGTGTCGCCGAAGACGCACGGGCCGTTTCCGGGTTGCCGGACAGAAGGTGTGTTTCAATGAGGCGCGGCCCTGCCGGAGAACTCCCGATGAGCGACGAAACCCTACCCCCCAAGCTCTGGGCGGGCCGGTTCACCGAATCCACGGACGCGCTGGTGGAGCGGTTCACCGAATCGGTGAGCGTCGATCACCGGTTCGCGAAGCACGACATCCGGGGCTCGATCGCGCACGCGACGATGCTCGCCGAGGTCGGGGTGCTGAGCGAGGCGGACCGCGATGTCATCGTCTCCGGGCTCGAAGCCATCCTCGCCGACATCGAAGCAGGCGACTTCGAATGGCGCGTGTCGCTCGAAGATGTGCACATGAACGTGGAATCGGTGCTCACCGAGCGGATCGGCGACGCCGGCAAGCGCCTGCACACCGGGCGTTCGCGCAACGACCAGGTCGCCACCGGCGTCCGGCTGTTCCTGCGCGAGGCGCTCGACGACATCGCCGGGGCGATTCGCGCGCTGCAAGACGTGATACTCGCGATTGCCGAGCGCGAGGCCGGCACGGTAATGCCCGGCTTCACCCACCTCCAGCCCGCGCAGCCCATCACCTTCGGCCACCACATGCTCGCGTGGTTCGAGATGCTCGACCGCGACGCAGAGCGCCTCGCGGAGTGCCGCCGCCGGGTCAACCGCCTGCCGCTCGGGTCGGCCGCGCTGGCGGGCACGCCGTACCCGATCGACCGCGCCATGACCGCGCGGCTGCTCGGGTTCGAGGGGCTGTGCGAGAACTCGCTCGACGCGGTGAGCGACCGCGATTTCGCGATCGAGTTCGTCTCCGATTGCGCGCTCGCGATGGTGCACCTCTCGCGCATGTCGGAAGAGCTGGTGCTGTGGGTCTCGGCGCCGTTCGGGTTCGTCGAGCTCGGCGACGCCTGGTGCACCGGCTCCTCGATCATGCCGCAGAAGAAGAACCCGGACGTCCCGGAGCTGGTGCGGGGCAAGAGCGCGCGGGTCATCGGCCACCTCAACGCGCTGCTCGTGCTGATGAAGGGCCAGCCGCTCGCCTACAACCGCGACAACCAGGAGGACAAGGCGCCCCTGTTCGATACCGTCGATACCGTGACGGACTGCCTCCGGGTCTTCGCGGCCATGCTCGGCACCCTGGAATGCCGCCGCGAGCGGATGCGCGAGGCGGCGCGCCTCGGCTGCATGACCGCGACCGACCTCGCCGATTACCTGGTGCGCAAGGCGGTTCCGTTCCGCGATGCCCACGATGTGGTGGGGCGCGCGGTGCGCCGCGCGGTGGAGACCGGACGGGATCTGTCGGAGATGGCCCTGGACGAGCTTCGCGCGTTCTCGCCGGTCATCGAAAGCGACGTGTTCGAGGTGCTCACCCTCGAAGGCTCGGTGGCCGCCCGCGACCACCCGGGCGGTACCGCCCCCGCCCGGGTGCGCGCCGCGGCCGCGCGGGCGAAAGCGAGGCTCGGAAGTCCCGGAACCCCTCGGGGCAGGTGCTGAAGCCCCCGGCGGCATGAGCGAGATCGGACTCTTCGAGGCGCGGGGACGGCGGCAGAACGAGGTGCGCCGTACTGGCATTCTCCTCATGGACGACGATGGAGAATCCGTCCGGGACCGGAGGTCGAGCGCGGACTCGACGGCGGACTTCGGATCGGCGACCAGCCGGGCACGGAACGCCTCGTCATGCGCGGCCCTGTCGTTGAGGCGGGCGCGCATTTCGGTAATCGTCTGCATGGTGGGTGTTCCTTCCTGGGTGGCGCGGCGAAAGAGTGCAGCGGCGGACAACGGCGCGTCAATTCTCAGTCTCCCCAACTCCCCTCGTGATTGCGCCCAAGGTTGGTTCGTCCTCCTGACGATATCCAATGGGCGCCACTCGATACACCGGCGAGACGCCCGCGTCCACGGGACGCCCGCGTCCACGGGACGCCCGCGTCCATAGGACGCGCCGTTGCCGGGACGTGAGCCTGACGTGAGCGACGCCTTCACCCCGATCGCCGGGCGGCTGATCAGGTGGTACGCGCGCCATGGCCGCAAGAACCTGCCGTGGCAGCGCGATCCGACGCCCTACCGGGTGTGGGTATCGGAGATCATGTTGCAGCAGACCCAGGTGAGCGTCGTCATCGGGTATTACGAGCGCTTCATGACGCGCTTCCCCGATCTCGCGGCGCTCGCCGATGCGCCGCTCGACGACGTGCTCGGGCTGTGGACCGGGCTCGGCTACTACTCGCGGGCGCGCAACCTCCATCGCGCCGCGGCGGTGGTGCGGGATCGCCACGGCGGGGCGATGCCGCGCGGTCTCGACGCGCTCGTCGCCCTGCCGGGGATCGGGCGCTCCACCGCCGGCGCGATCCTCGCGCTCAGCCACGGCGACCGGCATCCCATCCTCGACGGCAACGTCAAGCGCGTACTCTGCCGCTACCACGGCGTCGGCGGCTGGCCGGGGGAGGGCAGGGTCGAGCGCACCCTGTGGACGCTCGCCGAGCGGCACACTCCGCGCGAGCAAGTTGCCGTCTATACCCAGGCGATCATGGACCTCGGCGCGACGCTGTGCGTGCGTTTGCGCCCCTTGTGCGCCATGTGCCCGCTCGAAGCCGACTGCGCGGCGCGGCGTGAAGGCGCCCAGGCGAAATATCCCGCGCCCCGCCCCCGGCGCGAGACACCGCACCGCGAGACCGCGTTCCTGATGCTGCGCGACCCGGGCGGCGCGCTGCTCCTCGAACGCCGCCCCCCGGTCGGCATCTGGGGCGGTTTGTGGTGCTTCCCGGAATGCGAGCCCGACGCCGACGTCGAGGCCGTGTGCCGATCGCGCTTCGGCGTCCGTCCCGCCACCACCACCGCGCTCGCGCCGATCGCCCACGGATTCACCCACTTCAAGCTCGACGTGTATCCGATACTCGTCGAGGTGGATGACGATGACGGCTCCACCGCGGCCGGTCCGGGCGAACCTCGCCGGCATTCATCCGGCGCTGCCGTGGCCGGCTCGGACGGGTCTCGCCGGTATTCGTCCGGAGCCGCCGCGGCCGGTCCGGGCGAACCTCGCCGGCATTCATCCGGCGCTGTCGTGGCCGATTCGGACGGGTCTCGCCGGTATTCGTCCGGAGCCGCCGCGGCCGGTCCGGGCGAACTTCGCCGGTCTTCGCCGGGCGCCGCCGCAACCGGCTCGGACGGATCTCGTAATCGCCCCCTTTCCGCCGTGGCCGACTCGGGCGAGCTTCGCTGGTATCCGCCCGGCGCCGCCGCAAGCGTCGGACTCGCAGCGCCGGTGAAGCGCCTGATCGAGCAGCTCGCACGCGACCGGTGATCCGTTCCCGATAATTCGAGACAATCGCGTTCCGGCGATCCGGACCCGGCAGAGCTGAAACCAGGTCCGTTCACGAGTTGACTTCGACGCTTTGCATGAGGTTCGGTTGCCGGGGAACTCATGCGGCGAGGCGATTACGATGGCGCGAACCGTAAAGTGCGTGAAGCTCCGGGAGGAGGCCGAGGGCCTCGATTTTCCACCCCTGCCCGGCGATCTCGGCAAACGGGTCTTCGAGAACGTATCGAAACCGGCGTGGCAGCAGTGGCTCGCCCACCAGACGATGCTCATCAACGAGAACCGGCTGAAGGTCACCGACCCGGAGGCCCGCCGCTTCCTCGAGGGCGAGCTGGAGAAGTACTTCTTCGGCGAGGGATCGGCGGCGCCCGATGGGTACGTGCCGCGGAGCGGGTAGGAACCGGCGAGTTGCTGGTAGCACAGGTCGAGTTGCTGGAATCCGCGCCGGGGAGTCGAACAGATAGCGGATATGTCCCGTGTACACTCCAGCGGCTTGGCGGTGTACCACGATGAAGCGTGCCGCGGTCACGATGCCGGATCCGGCCGGAAAGACGTGCATCGCGACCGAAGCTTGATCCGGGCGATGGCATTGGGCGCGGGGTCTCGCCGGGAAGCGTGTCCGATGCCGCCGCCTGGAATCCGTGACGGTCCGGTCCGAGCCGTATGGGAAGCACCTCCGATCGCCTCGCAAGGAGGAGCAGGATGACGGTGAACCCGGGTGAGTACGCGCCCGCACCATAAGGACGCCGGCCGGGCGGATCGGACGCCGACGCCGGGGGATGCGCCGGGCCATCTCTCGCATGACGCGCTGGCCGCCCTCACCGAGCGCTCGAACCGCAAGGGTCTCGCGCATCTCGCCCTTCACCTCCTGGCCATCGCCGCCACCGGGACGCTGTACGCGGGCGCGTTCGGGAGCGCGTGGATGCTTCCGGCTGCATGGCTCTACGGCACCTGCCTCGTCTTCCTCTTCGCGCCGCTGCACGAGACGGTGCACTACACCGCTTTCCGCAGCCGCCGGCTCAACCGTGCGGTCTCGGTGGCGTGCGGGTGGGTCCTCCTGCTCCCGCCGCGCCGGTTCCGCGCGTTCCACCTGGAGCACCACCGCTGGACGCAGGACCCGGAGCGCGACCCCGAGCTGGCCGTTCCGCCGCCGCGCACGTGGGGTGAGTATCTATGGCGGATCAGCGGGTTGCCGTATTGGGGATCCCAGGTTCGGACGTTGCTCGGGCACGCGGCCGGGCGGGTGGCGGAGCCGTACGTCGCGCGCTCGGAACGTGGATCGATCGTTCGGGAGGCGCGGCTGTACCTCGCGAGCTACGCCCTCCTTGCCGCGCTCCCGGTGGCCACGGGGAACGCGGCGATGCTCTGGTTCTGGATCCTTCCCGCCATGCTCGGCCAGCCGATGCTGAGGCTCTACCTGCTCGCCGAGCACACCGGCTGCCCGATGGTCCCGGACATGCTGGAGAACTCGCGCACCGTCCATACCACCGCCGCCGTCCGCTTCCTCGCGTGGAACATGCCCTACCACGCCGAGCACCATGCGCACGCGGCGATCCCTTTCCACGCGCTGCCCCGCGCCCATGCGGCCCGCATTCATGCGGCCCTCGCCTCGCGCATCCGCAACCAGCGGCGGGGGTACGCGAGGGTGCACCGGGAGCTGGTGCGCGGCCTGCGGTAGGAGCCGCCGCCGGTCGCGGCGCATCCATTCGGCTTCCCGTTCCCGGTTCCAGGGACTGGAACCGGCCGGGACCGGGACCGGCGCCGTCGTGCGCGGAGCATTTTCGGGTCCCGGTGCGGCCGGGACCGAACGCCGGGCCCGATCGGTCACACGGCCGCGCCGGCCGGAAAGACACCCGACATCAGGGTGAAGCCCGGGATCCGCTTGAAGCGGTCGGTCCAGCGCCGGATCGCGGGGTAGGGCATGCGCGAGACCCCGCCTTCCTCCGAGAGCACGACGTAGGGGAAGCACGCGACGTCGGCGATGGTCGGATGGCCGGGGGCGCACAGCCAGTCGCGGCCCTCCTGCTCGGCGAACCACAGGTGTTCGTCCAGCACCCGGAACAGCCTGTGCGCCCCCGCGCGGGCCGCGTCCACGTCCAGATCGTAGAGAAAATTCTCCGCGAGCCGAGCCGCCGAGGCGGTCGCCGTGATGCCCTCGGCGAAGGCGAGCCACATGGCGATCTCGCCCAGCGTCCTTGCGTCCCCGGCCGGATACCAGCGCCCGCTCCGGTCGTACCGCGCGGCAAGGTAGGTGAGGATCGCCTGGGCGTCGCGCAATCCGAGATCGTCGTCTTCCAGCACCGGAACCTGGCCGAGCGGATTGAGGCGGAGGAACCAGTCGCTCTTGTGCTCCCGGCCGGGATGGAAGTCGATGCGGCGGGTCTTCCATTCGAGTCCGAGAATGTTGAGGAGGAGCCGGACCTTGTAGCAGTTGCCGGAGAGCTCGTAGTCGTAGAGGGTGATCACGGCCGGGCCTGTTTCTCGGCGGCATCCCGCACCGCGCCGAGCGCAGCGTCGTGGCGCCGCAGGACGGCGAGACGGTCGCTTGTGAATGCAGGTCCGCCCGCAGACGCGGGCGCGTTCGCGAATGCAGAGGATGGAGGGTGTCGCGGCGGCGATGCGAGCGCGCTCGCGGAGACGGCCGCGGATTCGGAAACAGGCACGATGCGAGGCGCCCAGGCGGCGAGCAGGCCGTGGATGACGGTGGCGCGTTCCGAGAGCGGCTGAAGCATGAAGAGAAGATCGCCGTCGCGGCCGCCGAGCACGCGCACCGTCCAGGGGTCGGCCGCGTCCATCTCCATCCGGACCGGGCCGGCCGCGGCGTCTTCGTAGTGGGTGAAGGCGGCGGCCACCGCGGCGGCGGGGGCATCCACGTAAACGCTGCGCAGGGTCGGATCCGGCTCCGCACGGCCATCGGCGCCCGTGGGCGGGATCACGGCATCGTTCACGCCGTCCGGCTCGCCTGCTTCTCCCACCCCACTCGCGCCGCCCGGTTCGCCGGTCCTGCCCGCCCGGTTCGCGCCACCAGGCCCCTCGGTCCTGCCCGCCCCGCTCGCGCCATCTTCCCTGCTCTCACCATTCGCGCTGCCGGCGCCGTTCACGCCGCTCGTGCCGTTCGCACCGGCCTCGAGCCCGCCGTCCCCATCGTCTTCCTCCGCGAGCCGGGCCCATACATGGCCACGCCGCTCCATGCACGGGTAGGCGCGTACCCTGATGGCCGCGGCCGGCGTGAGCCGCGGGTGGCAGGGTATCGCGATGCACCGGGCGGAGCCCGATTCGTAGGTCCAGCCGTGGTAGCGGCACTTGAGGGCATGGCCGAGGTTGGTCCCGACGGAGAGGCGGACCCCCCGGTGGGGACACCGGTTCTCCCATGCGTTCACGGTCCCGTCGTCGGCGCGCCAGACCGCGAGCTCCCGGCCGAGGAGGGCGGTGTGGACGATATGCCGGGGCACGGCGTCCCCGCCGCGGCACACCGGGAACCAGCGGGTCCGGAGACGTTCGGTGAACGATCCATCCACGGTTTCGCTACCCTCGATCCACCCACCGCCCGCTCGGGTCTGCCCGTACGCAGCCGTCGGATAATCGAACCATGGCGTCTCAGGCGGCCGGAATCGCGCCGTAGGTCACGCCGTGCGCGCCCAGCCACCGGCGATAGGCGAGCGACGCGGCGTCGGCGCGCACCGGGACCTCCGCCCGGCGGTCGAGCGGCAGCCGCTTGGGGAACTCGTTTTCCAGGATCGGCTTGTCCTGCGCGAAGATGAGCTGCATGTACCAGCGCGTGGCTTCTTCGTCGAGGTCATGGGGGAGATAGGCGAGCCAGGAATGGGCGATGCACCGCTCCTCGCCCACCGGCTGCACGAACAGCACGATGACGTCCCATCGCTCCGGCTCGACCGGATTGCTCTTGTACAGACAGGCCGTATAGGGCCGGCAGACCTTGTAGACGTAGTCCACCATCATGCCGCCCTCGGCGCTGGGCGAGGCCACCGGCTGGAAGAAGCGGCACGCGGTGGCGAGGATCTCGTCCTGCTCCGTGACGGCCACCTCGTAGGGCTCGACCTCGGTATGCGGCTCGATGCCGAGATAGCCGGTGTGGACGAACGGGAAGTGCCCCATGTCGAGGAAGTTCTCGACCGCCCGCAAGCCCGAAACGTTGACCCCGATGGAGCCGCCCGTGACCCGGATGCGGTCCTCCTCGTGGCATTCGGGGAAGTGCACGAGGTCTCTGGCGGGCTCCCCGAGCGTCGTGAAGAGATGGCCGTACTCGACGCGGGTGGCGAGCGGGGCGCCGGTGTCGCGGCGCAGGACCCGGAAGTCGTCCGGTCCGCCGCACGAGACTTCGAGCCCGACGTCGAGGAGCGCCGTCGCGAAGGCCCCACGCGAGCGCAGGAAGTCGAGCTCGGCGACGGCGTGCCAGTCGTCTACCAGGATGGCGTGGGCCTGGTTCATGTCTCTCTCCTTCCGACCGTCTGGATCTCCGTATCACGGAAGCACCGCACCGTGCATGGCAACGCAGGCGGCCGGCGCAACGGGAAGTTCATGCTATCACGATGGGATCGGCGGCCATATCCTGCACGTCTCCCCTCGGTTCCGGCAGCACCCACCGGCCGGTGTGGATACACGACGACCGGAAGCTCTCCCGGGCGTCCGGCACCCCCGGATGGCCGCCATCGGCAGCATGAGCGTGACTGGACGCGGCGGGTGGAGTTGGCGATGAAACGGACGACCGGAAATTGCTCATGGCAGATCTCGGTGTTACGATGAAGATCGTTCGAAGGGCTTCGGGATCAATGCACGCAGGTATCCGGTTCGGGCGAGCTGGCAAAGTGCGAACGCCAAGCCATTGCAGGGTCGGACGAATGCATTCCTGACCACGCGGAGGTAGTAACGTGCGTCGGCTTGCGCACCATACCCCGCAGAGTCGGTCTCGGCCGAGCACCGGAGAAGCATCGCTCCCCGGACAGCTTCGGAAAACGGACTGGTACGGACCCCGAAGATGAGGAAGCGCAAATGCAGACGGCAACCAGATCGGAGCTTGTTCGCGCACTGCCGAAGGTCGAGCTCCATGTTCACCTCGAAGGGACGATCCAGCCGCATACCGCGGTTGATCTTGCCCGCAAGAACAGCGTTTCGCTGCCGGCGTTCGATTCTGTCGAGGATCTCTATTCCTATTCGGATCTCGC
This sequence comes from uncultured Gammaproteobacteria bacterium, assembly GCA_958295465.1. Taxonomy (GTDB): domain Bacteria; phylum Pseudomonadota; class Gammaproteobacteria; order HK1; family HK1; genus HK1. The sequence continues at coordinate 911,204 of OY282353.1, read as the reverse complement.
CGATTTTCTGGTGATATATACGGCGCTCGCCAAGAGCGTCGTCGAGGTGGACGACTTCCGGCGTATCACCTACGAGATGCTGCAGAGCGCATCGAGCAACGGTGCACGCCATGTCGAGTTCTTCATCAGTCCGCATGCTCACGATGGCATCCCTTTCTCGGTTCAGTTCGAAGGGATCGTCAAGGGCATGACGGACGCCGAAACGGACTTCGGTGTGCGCTCGGCCATCGTTCCGGGAATCAACCGCGAGCTGGGCCCGGCTGCCGCCGAAGAATATCTGGATGAAATCCTGGCCAACCGCTGCGATCAGTTGCTTGGTATCGGTCTCGACTACTACGAGGCTCCATACCCACCCGAGCCGTTCGCCGAAGTGTTCGCCCGTGCCCGGAGAAACGGGTTGCATCTCACGGCGCACGCCGGAGAAGCGGGACCGGCCGCCTATGTACGAAGTTCCATCGACGTGTTGAAAGTGGACAGGATCGACCACGGTTACAACATTCTCGAAGATCCCGATCTGGTTGCCCGCTGCCGGGAATCAGGCATCATGTTCACCTGCTGCCCCTCGACCACGACCCACACGACGTCGGCTCGAGACCTGTCTGCGCCTGACCATCCGATCCGGCGGATGAAGGAGGCGGGTCTCGTCGTTTCGATCAATTCCGACGATCCGCCCATGTTTCGGACGGATCTGGGCAAGGAGTATGAAGCTGCCATGGACGTGTTGGGCTTCGGCCCCGCGGACATGAAGAGATCCATTCTGGCATCGATCGAACATTCGTGGATGGACGATGCCACCAAAAAGCTCTGGCGTTCGGAATGGGACGCCGAGATCGACCGGATCCTGGATCAGATGGCCTGATCCAACAAGAAGGGAGATATCCAACCATGAAGCCGAGCCAACTTTTTTCGCGGCGGCAAGTTATGAAGACGATGGCGGCCTTGGCCGGCGGTGCGGTTCTGTCGCCTGCCCGATTGCTTGCCCAGTCCAACCTGTCGTCCCCGCTCGATCCGGGCAAGATGACGATTGCATTCGGACATGTCGGACCGAAGACCGACGAGGGATGGACCTGGACGCACCATCTCGGACGCCAGGCGGTCGAGAAAGCCTTTCCGACCGCGAAGTTCCTCGAGGTGGAGAACATTCCCTTCTCGGCCAAGGGAACACGGACGATTCGCCAGTTCGTCGTACAGGGCGCCGACATGGTCTTTCTCACGACCGACTATGGCGATCTGTCCAATCCTCTGATCGAGGCCAGCCCTGACGTGGCGTTCATGGAGTGTGCAGCGTACGATACGGGTCCGAACAAACGTGCGTACTACGTCAAGCATTGGGACCCGAGTTACCTGATCGGCATGGCAGCGGGCCTGCTGACGAAAAAGAACAAACTGGGTTACGTCGGCTCTTACCCCACACCGGCGGTCCATGCCTCGATCAACTCTTTCCATCTCGGGGCGCGCTCGGTCAACCCGAACGTGGAAACCGGCGTGGTGTTCATCAATTCCTGGTTCGATCCGCAGGGCGCAAACCAGGCTGGCCGTGCTCTGGTGAACAGTGAGTGCGATTTCCTCTTCGGCATCATGGATGAAGCTGCGTATCTGCAGGTGGCCGAGGAAGCCGGCATCTGGGCGGCAATGTGGAATACGGACATCCGCAAATACGGCCCGAATGCCTACGTCAGCTCGGTTCTTCTTGACTGGACGAGCTACTACGTCGGACAAGTCAGGAACCGGGTGGAGGGCACGTGGAAAGGAGGTGAGCTGGACCTTCTCGCCATGGGTTCGGGCGTGGATCGCGATGCATGGGGCCAGAACGTCCCGCAAGACGTACGCGATCAGGTGGACGCCATGCGCGACAGGATGATCGGCGGATATTCACCGTTCGTCGGACCGATGTTCGACAACGAGGGGAATCAGCAGGTTGCCGAAGGTGAAGTGCTTGACGAGAGCACCCTGTATGCGTGGCCCTGGTTGCTTCAAGGCGTGACCGCCAGCGCATAGACCTGCCCGCCGACCCGTGCAGTGGCAGGGGCCGGGACATCCCCGCACGGAGCGGCCTCGCTTCGTGCGGGTTTTTGCTGCCCGGATCCCGGAGAGGAAGAGGTTGTGACTTCCGCAGAGCCTGCCGTCGAAATGCGCCGCGTCACCAAGACGTTTCCCGGCGTACTGGCCAACGATGACGTCAGCATCGAATTCCGCAAGGGAGAGATCCACGCACTGCTCGGTGAGAACGGTGCTGGAAAATCGACGCTGATGAACATATTGACGGGAGTCTATCGGCAGGATTCCGGTGAGATACTGGTTCACGGAAAATCCGTGACATTCGCGAGTGCGGCCGATGCAATCGTCGCCGGAATCGGCATGGTGCACCAGCATTTCAAGCTGGTGAAGGCTTTTACGGTCGCACAAAACCTCCACCTTGGCTGGGAACGAACGCCCCGCCGGATCTCTCATGATCAGATGAACAGGAGCGCGCTGGAGCTGTCCGGAAAATTCGGACTGGACATGAAACCGGATGCCTGCGTCGGCGAGCTGTCCGCGGGCGCTCAGCAACGTGTCGAGATCGTTCGAGTTCTGGCGCGCGGGTCGCAGGTCCTGATAGTGGACGAGCCGACTGCCGTATTGACTCCCTACGAAGTCGACAATCTGTTCCGTGTGTTGCGCAGGCTGAAGGAATCGGGCCGCACCGTCATCTTCATCAGCCACAAGCTCGAAGAGGTTTTGAACATTTCGGATCGTGTGACGGTCCTGCGGCGAGGCAAGGTCGTCGCAACCCGTGATTCCAATGCAATGGACGCTCGCAAGCTCGCCAACCTCATGGTCGGCCGAGATGTGATCTTCGACCGCATGCCGAGGTACGACGCACCGGCCGAAGACAAATACGAGGTCCTGCGCCTGGATGACGTGAACGCGGCACACGCCAGCGGGGCGAAGGCGCTCAGTGACGTCAATCTCTCCGTCGCCTCTTATGAGATCCTTGGTATCGCGGGGGTAGCGGGCAACGGCCAGCGTGTTCTGACGGAAGTGATTGCCGGTGTCCACGGCGTCACCAGCGGAACGATCTCTCTTGGTGGACGGGACATCACCGGATTGACCGCGGGGGCCGTGGCCGAGTCGGGGGTGGGTCATATCCCGGAAGACCGACTGAAGAGCGGGTTCGCCGGTGACTTGCCGGTTTCGACCAACTCGGTGCTGCGCGTATACAGGCAAGAGCCCATCTCCGCGGGAATCTGGTACCGCCACGATCAGGCTGTCGAATTTGCCGAGAAAATCGTGAAGGAAGCAGACGTCAGCACACCTGACGTTCATACGCCGCTTCGCAACTTGTCCGGAGGAAACCAGCAGCGGCTGATCGCCAGGCGGGAATGCGCGATCTCGGATCGGCTCCTGATTGCGGCCTATCCCATGCGAGGTCTCGACGTCGGTGCGGTCGAACGTCTGCGCAAGATGATCATGGGTCGCCGTGATGCGGGCGCCGCCGTCATTCTGGTCTCCGAAGAGTTGGACGAGCTGCTGGAAATGTCAGACCGGATCGCGGTCCTGAGCCAAGGCCGAATCGTTGGAGTACTGGACATCGCGGACGCGAGCCTTGAACGGATCGGCATGATGATGGGGGGGCGGAAGCTCGAAGCAGGGCTCTGACATGCCTGGTAGCTGGCGGATAGAGAAACTCAAGTCCACCTCAAGGATGCGCGGGCTGGTCTTTCGGATGGTCGCCGTCTTCTTCGGCTTGATCGTGGCCGGGATCACGTTGGGGGGGCTCGGCTTCCAGCCGGTGAGCATGGGTGTGGAAGCGCTGGCCTATACCTTGGGTTCCTCTTTCGGTCTGCAGGATCTGGGTGCACTGGTTACGCCCCTGCTGCTGACCGGCCTGGCGGCCATGATCGCCATGCGCGCCCGTCTCTGGAACATCGGCGGAGAAGGTCAGTTCTATATGGGAGCCTGGGCCGCGGCGGGTGTCGGCATCCATTTCAGCGGCCCGAGCGTGGTGATGCTGATGGCCATGTTCCTGGCGGGCGGCGTCATGGGAGCGATCTGGATCGCACTGCCGGCTTATGCGAAGGTCAAGGCCAACGTGGATGAGATTATCACCACCTTGTTCATGAATTTCATTGCAATCCTGTGGGTGGGATACTTCGCCGCGGGACCTTGGCGTGACCCGAACGAGATCATCACTGCATCATCCCTGGAGATTCGACATGCGCTGCCGGAGTGGTTCGGTTTCCTGAACATCGGTATTTTCGTTGCACTCGTCGTCATCGTGCTGAGCTGGATTCTGTTGACAAAAACCGTCTGGGGCTACGAAGCGTCCTATGCCGGTTCGAATCCGGATTCGGCAAGGTACGCAGGCATCCCGACCGGACGCCGGCTCATGACGGTCATGCTGTTGTCGGGGGCCGTTGCGGGCATTGCCGGAATGATCGAAATCAGTGGAACGGTGACCCGGCTGCAGGTCGGTATTTCGAGTCAGTTCGGTTACCTGGGCATCGTGATCGCGGCGCTGGCCGCCGGCTCGCATATCGGCGTCATCGTGGCGGCGGTTCTGACGGGGATATTGCTGAACGCGGGTATCATATTTGAAACTCAAGGGCTTTCGTTGAATGCGGTGGTAGCGTTGACCGGCTGGCTTCTGCTTCTGGTGGGAGTCGCACAGGTCGCCTCGGGGTACAGGTTGACCCGGATGCGCCCGGCGCCGGGCGGACAGGCAAGCACGTGGAATTGATGGACGTTATTGCAGGTCTCGTGTCATCCGCCTTCCTTGCCGGCGGGGTGCTCGCCTTGGCGGGTTTGGGGGAAACCATCTCGCAGCGGGCCGGCGTTTTCAATCTCGGCATCGAAGGTTTCATGGCGATCGGCGGGATCTCCGCGATCGCATCGGTGGAAGCAACGGAAAGTCTTGCGGCAGGATCTCTCGCGGCTCTCGCGGCCGGTCTCGTCATGGGGTTGTTCTTTGCCCTTGCAACGGTGATATTCCGCGTCAACCAGGTGATCAGCGGGCTTGCCTTCGCCTTCCTCGGCTTGGGATTGTCCGCCTGGCTGGGCGCCTCTTATGCCGGAAGGCCGGCGGCGGCGTCCTTTGAAAAACTGGCGATCCCCCGGCTTGGAGACATTCCTTTCCTGGGGGAAGCCTTCTTCAACCACCAGGTACCCATCTATCTTTCCTTCTTCGTTCTGCCGTTCATCCTGAACTACGTCCTGTTCCGTACGAAACTCGGGCTGAGCATCATGGCAACCGGAGAGAATCCGGGAGCCGCCGATGCGGCCGGTGTCGCCGTCGTTCCGTTGCGTATCGGCTGCGTCATGTTCGGCTGCGCCATGGCCGCCCTGGCGGGAGCTTATCTGACCCTCGTGTTCGTTCCGTCCTGGTCGGAGGGCATTACGGCAGGCAGGGGCTGGATCGCCATAGCCTTGGTCATTTTTGCCGCTTACCGGCCCATTCGGGTAGCAGTCAGCGCATTCTTCTTCGGTCTGATCACCGCCTTCGGATTTACCGCCCAGCTTTGGGGATGGGACGTCCCCTCGGCGTTTCTGTCCTCGTTGCCCTATGTTGCGACCCTGGTCATCATGCTTGTCCCGGTCTGGATTACACTCAAGGGCAGGCGCACGGACCGGCCGGCGGCTCTGGGTATTCCATACTATCGTGAAGAACGTTGAGGGCTTTCGGCCGAAGAGGAGGTCGCCGTCCCGATGCCGGGTGCGCACACGGTGCAGGGGTCGCAGTCGAGAAGCGACGTTGTGAAAGAGCCGCGCGAGCGCAGGAGGTCGAGCTCGGCGACGGCGTGCCAATCGTCCACCAGGATGGGGTCGGCCTGGCTCATTTCCCTGCCTTCAGCCGTTCTTGCCCTGCGCCGCGCGCGCATGACGACCGGCCGTTGCGACGGAGCCTCGCGCTACCACGGCGGGATTCTGTCTCTCGACCGACGCCACGGGCGGTCGGAACCGGCGGGTGGCCTGGAATGCGAAGTACAGCGCGTCTTCGAGCCACGCGAGCCGCTGTGCCGGCGTAGCGGCGAGGGCAGCGTCGAGCCGGGCCTCCCGGTTGCCTTCCCAGGTCCCGTACCACCACGGATCGACCTTGCTTCGATGGTCGTTCATCGTGAAGGTTTCAGCCGCTTGGCGCGAATACGCTCCAGGTGGCTCACGTCGTCCAGATCCAGGGGGCGGCCCGCGTCACGCTTCATGGCAATCAGATCGTCGATCGACGCAACGCGAACCCCGATACCGTTCAGGTCGATGACGTCAGCCCGGCTCCAGAGGGCATCGAAGTCGAGCGGATACCGAGCGAACAGATCGACGGATCGCATCGGATTCTTTCGATCAATCATTGGGAATACCATCATCGTCCGTTCATGCGGGTGCGGCGGCCTGCCTCACCCCGGAGGCGGGATCCGCCGTGCCGGAAGACGGCCCGGGTGAGGTGATCCGGCAGGGACAAGAGCGTTACAGGCGAGCATAATCCGAGGCTGCACCATACGGCAGTCGCCCGGGCAGACGGACGCGCGCCTGTCCGTGCTTCGGCCCCGCCCGATGCGAGTCGGCAGTGGAAATCATCCCCATCCGGCGCTCCCCCGCGCCCGGAACATGGCTTGACAGGAGGAAGGGACCATGACGAAGCGATACACACGCCGGGACGTCCTGAAGCGTTCGGCCGCGGCCGGGGCGCTCGCCGCCGCCCCGGTCACGTTCCCCCGGCTCGCGGCGGCCGACGAGGCCCTCAAGGTCGGCGTCGTCTACGTCTCGCCGATCGCGGAGATCGGCTGGACCAGGCAGCACAGCCTCGGCGCCGAGGCCATCGCCGCCGCGTTCGGCGACCGGGTCGACGTGACCGCGCTCGACAACGTCTACGACCCGCAATCCGCCGAACGGGTGTTCGCCGAGCTGGCGAGCACCGGCAACCGGCTCATCTTCGGGACCAGCTTCTCGCACGGCACGCCGATGCTGAAGGTGGCGCCCCGCTTCCCCGACGTGGCCTTCGAGCACTGTTCCGGCCTCAAGCACCTCGACAACCTGGGCACCTTCGAGGCCAAGTACTACGAAGGGACGTATCTCGCCGGGATCGCGGCGGGGCACGTGACCCAATCGAAGAAGCTCGGCTTCATCGGCGGCTTTCCCATCCCCGACATCGTGGGGCCGGGCAACGCCATGCTGCTCGGCGCGCAGAGCGTGGATCCCTCGATCACCTGCCACGTGATCTTCCTGAATTCCTGGTACGACCCCGCGAAGGAGAAGGAAGCTACCGCCACCCTGGTCTCCCAGGGCTGCGACGTCATCTGCTCCATGACCGACACCGCCACCGGCGTGCAGGTGGCGGAGCAGAAGGGCGCGTGGTCGATCGGCTACGCGAGCGACATGCGCGGTTTCGGGCCGACGAAGAACCTCACCTCCTTCATGCTCGACTGGAGCAGCATCTACGTGGGCGCGGCGCAGGACGTGCTCGACGGCGTCTGGAAGTCCGAGGCGCGCTGGCAGGGCGTGAAGGAGGGCGTGGTCACGATGGCGCCCTGGAACGACCAGCTCCCGCCGGCCGTGCTCGACCAGCTCGCGAAGGCGGAAGCGGCGATCAGGGACGGCTCCCTGCACCCTTATGCGGGCGAGCTCCGGGACCAGCAGGGCAAGGTCCGCGCCGCGAAAGGCAGCCGGCTGCCCGACCCCGACATCCGCGGCTTCAACTGGTTCGTCGAGGGCATGGTCGGCAACCTCGCGGGTTGACCCGGCCTCATCCCCGAGTCGGAGCGGCCCGAGAATGGCGCGGGCCGCGCTTGACCCCCCGGTGGAGCCGGACGCCGCTCTGAAGGAGCATCAGGACAGGGTATCCCGACGCCGCCGAAGATTCGCAAACTCGTTGCGGAACTGAAGTCACATGGATTCGTGGAGATCAAGGGTGGCGGCAAGGGCTCTCACCGGAAGTTCGAGCACCCGATGTTCCCAAGGGCGGTGACGTTGAGTGGAAAGGCGGGAGACGATGCGAGGCCATATCAGGAACGACAGGTGCAACGTGCGATCGGGGAAGTGATGAAGGGCGCGTCGGGAGCTCGGCAATGAGACCAGGTGACGGATACCACAAGTGGGTCGAGTGGAGCGAAGAGGACGATACCTATGTCGGCCGTTGTCCCGACGTCATTACCGGCATACATGGCAGTGATTCCATACGATTGTACGAGGAGCTCTGCGAAGTGGTAGACGAAGTTCTGGTGGCGTTCAAGGCGTCCGGGCGGCCCTTGCCACGACCGGTCACCCGTCCGATGCAGGAAGTGGCTTGAGCTTCGCCATTGCCGTCGCTGCGCGTATCTCCTGCACACGGTCGAAATACCGCGCGGCAATTGTCCGGGAGGTGTCGTCGTGAACGTCAGTGGCGGACATCGGCTCCCGATGCCCGCAGGGGCCGGCCCTTGACACCCCCGAGGACGGATCCCGGACGCACGGCCGCCCGTGCCCGCAAGCGCCTGCCGGCGCGGACCCTTCTTCGGTGGGGAAAGACCCGCGCGGGCAGGGCGCGTTCCTTGCGGCGGCGGCCGCCGGATGCGCCGGGGGCGCGATGACCCCACGACTCGAGCTTCGCGGCATCAGCAAGACCTTCCCCGGCGTCGTGGCGAACGACGACGTGTCGCTTCGCGTGATGCCGGGGGAGATCCACGCCGTGCTCGGCGAGAACGGCGCCGGCAAGAGCACCCTGATGAAGATCATCTACGGGGCGATGGCGGCGGACCGGGGCGAGATCTTCTGGGACGGCGAGCCGGTGCGGATCCCGAGCCCGGCGGCGGCCCGGCAGCTCGGTGTCGGCATGGTGTACCAGCACTTCTCGCTGTTCGAGTCGGTGTCCGTCGCGGAGAACATCGCGGTGGCGGTGGACGAGCCCTTCGACCTCCCGGCGCTTTCCGCCCGCGTTCGCGAGCTGTCGCAACGCTACGGTCTGCCGCTCGACCCCGGCCGCCTCCTCGGCCACCTCTCCGTGGGCGAGCGCCAGCGGGTGGAGATCGTGCGCTGTCTCCTGCAGCACCCCAGGCTCCTGATCCTCGACGAGCCCACCTCGGTGCTCACGCCCCAGGCCGTGAAGCGCCTGTTCGAGACCCTGCGGGTGGTCGCGGCCGAAGGGTGCAGCCTCCTCTACATCAGCCACAAGCTCGAAGAAATCCGCGCGCTCTGCGACAACGCGACGGTCCTGCGGCGCGGCGCGGTTGCCGGCGGCGCCGATCCGAAAGTCGCGTCGTCCGCCGAGCTCGCGGCGCTGATGACCGGTGCCGCGCTCCCCGAGACCCGTCGCGAGCCCGCACGCCCGGAGCCCGCACCGCGCCTCGAAGTACGGAGCTTGAACGTGACGTCCGAGGACCCTTTCGGCGTCCCGCTCAGGGATGTCTCCTTCGCCGTCCACCCCGGCGAGATCGTCGGCATCGCCGGCGTTTCGGGCAACGGCCAGACCGAGCTGGCGGCACTGCTGAGCGGAGAGCGGACCGTCCCCGACAAAGACGCCATCCGTCTCGACGGTGAGCCCGCCGCGCATCTCGATGCCGGCGCCCGGCGCGACCGGGGCCTGGCCTTCGTGCCCGAAGACCGCCTCGGGCGCGGCGTGGTCCCGCTCATGTCGCTGCGCGAGAACGCGATCCTCACCGCCCACCGCCTCGGCATGGTCCGCCGCGGAATGCTGCGGCGGTTCAAGGCGAATGCCTATGCGCGCGAGGTGATCGAACGATTCAACGTGCGCTGCACGGGCGCAGCCGCGACTGCCCGCTCCCTTTCGGGCGGCAACCTTCAGAAGTACATCGTGGGGCGAGAGATCGCCCTGTCTCCCCGGGTGCTGGTGGTCTCGCAGCCGACCTGGGGCCTCGACGTCGCCGCCGCCGCCGCCATCCGCCAGGCGCTGATCGACCTGAGCCGCCGATCGGCCGCGGTGCTGGTGATCTCGGAGGAGCTGGACGAGCTGTTCGAGATCTGCGACCGCATCCTGGTGATCTACGAAGGCCGCCTGTCGGCGTCCCGCGAGCGGGGCGAGACGAACGTCGAGGAGATCGGCCTGCTGATGGCCGGCATGGGCGCCGACCCGGGAGCGGGGATGGGGTGGGTGGCGGGGCAGGCCATGAACGCGGGCGAAGCGGCGAACGCGGGCGTGGGCTCGACGTGAGCACGGGTACGGGTATGGGCTCGAATGCGAATGCGGCAGCCGGCCCGCATATCACACCAGCCTCCTGCCGCGGGCGCCTGTCCGTTTGCGGTGGCCCGCCGTGCTCCATCGAACCGCCTCGACATGGTGTCGGCTGTGCCTTCAGCGTCTTTCGGTCCGTGCGCCCCGCTACCGCGGCGTCTCGATCTCCTCGCGATGCGAGCCGGTGTGGTGATATGCGGGCTGGAGCAACGGGCACGGATACGGGCGCCTGCCCGGCGCGCACGAGGGCATAGGCCGGACCCATGCGCCTGCACTTCGAGCCACGTCCGACCCCTTCGTTCGCCATGCAGGTCCTCGCGCCGGTGGCGGCGCTGGGGCTCACGGTGGCGGTCGGCTGCGTCCTCTTCGCGCTGCTCGACCTCGATCCGATCGAGACCCTCCGGATCTTCTTCGTCCGGCCGCTGAGCTCGGCCAACGGCGTCTCCGAATGGCTGCTCAAGGCGTCGCCGCTCATCCTGATCGGGCTCGGGCTGGCCGTCGGCTTCCGGGCGAACGTCTGGAACATCGGGGCCGAGGGCATGTTCGTCATCGGCGCCATCTGCGCGTGCGGCCCCGCCCTGGCCTTCGGCGAAGGCGGCCACGTCTGGCTCCTGCCGCTCATGGCATTGGCCGGCGCGGCCGGCGGCGTCGCATGGGCCGCGGTGCCCGCCTTCCTCCGGGTGCGCTTCAACGCCAACGAGATCCTCGTCACCCTGATGCTGAACTACGTGGCGATCCTGCTGCTCGGCTGGCTGGTGCGCGGACCGTGGCGCGACCCCTACGGCTTCAATTATCCGCAGACCGCGATCTTCGGACCGTCCGCCCTGTTCGATCCCCTGGTCGGCGGCTACCGCGTCAACACCTCGATCTTCATCACGCTCGCGGTGGTGGCCGCCGCCTGGGTGTTCATCCAGTGGAGCTTCGCCGGCTACCGCATGACGGTGGGAGGGGCGGCCCCGGCCGCGGCGCGCTTCGCGGGCTTTCGCGAATCGCGGGCGATCTGGCTCGGGCTCCTCATCGGCGGCGGCTGCGCCGGCCTCGCGGGCATGATGGAGGCGGCGGGGCCGCTGGGGCAGCTTTCGCCCACCATCTCGCCGGGCTACGGGTTCGCCGCGATCATCGTGGCGTTCATCGGCCGCCTGCATCCCTTCGGGATCGTGCTCGGCGGACTCCTCCTCTCGCTCCTGTACATGGGCGGCGAATCGGCGCAGATCATGCTGAAGCTTCCGGCCGCGCTCACCCGCACGTTCCAGGGCATGCTGCTCTTCTTCCTGCTGGCGGCCGACTTCATGATCTACTACCGGCCCCGCCTCGCCGGACGGCGCTGACGTGGACGTCGCGATCGCGATCGTCACCGGAACGGTCATCGCCGCGACCCCGCTGCTCTTCGCGGCGATGGGCGAGCTGGTGGTGGAGCGTTCGGGGGTGCTGAACCTCGGCATCGAGGGCATGATGCTGATCGGCGCGGTGACCGCCTTCTCCCTGTCGTTCGCGGGCTATCCGGCGCCGGTCGCGGTGCTGGCCGCAGTCGCCGCCGGCGCGGCGTCGTCGCTCCTGTTCGGGGTGCTCGCCCTCACCCTGCTCGCCAACCAGTACGCGGCCGGGATCGCCCTCGCGATCCTGGGAGGCGGACTCTCCGGCTTCCTCGGACGGAACTTCGGCGCGGCGCCGATCGAGCCCGTCGGACCGATCCACGTCCCGGTGCTCTCGGAGGTTCCCATCATCGGGCCGGTGCTGTTCGGATACGACCCGATGGTGTATCTGGCGCTCGTCCTGTTCGGCGCCGTCTGGTGGGTGCTGTACCGCACCAGGGCGGGGCTGGTCATCCGGATCATCGGCGAGAACCCGCAGGCCGCGCACGACATCGGCTACAAGGTGATCCCGATCCGCTACGCCACGGTCGTCTTCGGCGGGGCCATGGCGGGCCTCGGCGGGGCCTACCTCGCGCTGGCCTACACTCCGCTGTGGGTGGAGAACATGACCTCGGGCCGGGGCTGGATCGCGCTCGCGCTGGTCGTCTTCGCGAGCTGGCGGCCGCTTCGCGTGCTGCTGGGCGCGCTGCTCTTCGGGGGCGTGAACATCCTCCAGTTCCACGCCCAGAGCCAGGGGATCGGCGTTCCCTCCGAGTTCCTCTCCGCGCTCCCCTATCTGGCGACGATCCTCGTGCTCGTGCTCATCTCGCGGAACCGCCGGATGCAGAAGGTGAACTTCCCCGCCTCCCTTGCCAAGCCCTTCCGTCCGGGCCACTGACCAGCGAGGGTGAGGGTGGGCGGCGGGAAGCCCGCCTGCATTCTCGCCGCACGTGCGGTCCCGCGCGCTCGTTACGCCACTGCTTCCCAGGCCCGCTCGAAACGTTCGAGATTCTCCCCGGTGTAGGCGACGTAGTCGAAGTCGATCTCCGAGCGCGTCTCCGAGACCATGCTCCACATCGCCTCGCGCAGTGCGGAGGCACATTTCATCGCCGCGTAGCTCGCGAGCCGGGCCTCGCCGGGCGGCGTTCCGAAGTAGCATTCGAGCATCCGGTGCTCCTCCCCGGCATCCAGCGCGTTGTTCGCGGCAAGCCCGCCGAGATCGAAGAGCGGGCTGTTGAACCCGGCGTACTCCCAGTCGATCAGCCAGATTCGATCCCCGTCGTCGATGAAGTTCGCCGCGAGCAGATCGTTGTGGCCGAAGACGATCTCGACCGGGCCCACCACCGATTCGAGGTGGGCGGCGCGGGCGAGGAATTCGTCGATCCGCCCCGTCATCCGGCTCCCGTCCTCGCGCAAGGTCCGGGCATAGTCGCGCACCACCTGGAAGACCCAGAAGATGGGAGTCGGGCCGCGGAAATGCAGCGGGGTCTCCCGGTGACAACGGCCCACGGTGTCGAGGATGCGTTCGAGGCAGGCCGGCTCGCGCACGCCGGCGGGGTCGAGGGTGCGTCCGTCCACCCATCGCATCACCAGCGCTCCCGGCTCGGCATGGACGATCTCCGGCGAGATCCCGGCGGCGTGCGCCGCCCGCGCCGCGGCCAGCTCGTTCACGCGGTATACCCCGTGTTCCGGAATGTCCTCGCCGATACGCACGACGTAGCGCTCGCCGGTGTCCTCGACGACGAAGTTGACGTTGGTGATCCCGCCGCCCAGCGGCTCCGGTGTGACTGCGCCCTTCCAGCAGGCGAGGCGCGCGGCGCGTTCCATGTGGATGGTCATGAGGGGAATGCTCCTTGGTTCGATCGAGGCCCGGCTCCTGCTTCTTGCGCCACTCCGGAGGCGGGGCATGTGCCGGGCTTCAACATCAGTGTGTCAATCGAGACCCAGTTCCTGCTTCTTGCGCCGAGTCCAGGCGCCGATCAGGCGGTCCGGAACGATCGCGATGAATGCGACGCACAGACCCGCCACGATACCGCGCCCGGTATCGGCCTTGGTCAGCGCGATGTAGACCTCCTGGCCGAGATCGCGGGTGCCGACGAGCGCGGTGATCACCAGCATGCTGAGCGCCAGCATGATGGTCTGGTTGATGCCGAGCACGATCTCCGGGAGCGCGATCGGAAGCTGCACTTTCCACAACGTCTGCCGGCGCGTGCAGCCGGCCGCGGTCGCCGCTTCGACGAGATGCGCCGGAACCTGCCGGATCCCGTGCGCGGTATAGCGCACCGCGGGCGCCACCGCGTAGGCGACCACCGCGATCAGCGCCGAGAAGTCTCCAACCCGGAACAGCATCACCACCGGGATCAGGTACACGAAGGAGGGCAGGGTCTGGAGCGTGTCGATGACCACCTGCACGACGTGGTGCACCCGATCGTTTCCCGCCGCCCAGATGCCGATCGGGATCCCGATGATCGAGGCGATCAGTACCGACACCCCGCAGAGGTAGACCGTGGTCATCGATTTCTCCCAGTTCCCCGATACCGCCATGAACAGCACCAGCGAACCGGTGAGGGTCGCGAGACGCCAGCCTCCGAGCCAGTGTCCGGCGATGGCGGCCGCGGCGACCACCGCCGGCCACGGCACGGTGGTCAGGAAGCGCTTGACCGGGATCAGGAGGTTGAACAGCAGCCAGGTCTTGGCCGCTTCCAGCGTCTCGTAGAAGTTGACGTTGATCCACTTGATGAGCGCCGACCACATCCCTGCGGTGGTGATCTCGAATCGCTCCGGATAGTCCTGCAGCGCGGGGACGGCGGCGCCCGCGATCCAGGCGATCGCAAGCACCGCGAGCGCCGCGAGCAGGAACCGGTGGCGGTGCACGAAGGGCGGTGCCGCATCGCCGTGCGATGGAGGCGGGCGGTTCGCGAACGCCTGGGAGAGCCGATCGAGCGCGATGGCGAGCAGCGTGATGGCGAGGCCGGCCTCCATGCCGTCTCCGATCCGCAGGCGCTTGAGCGAGGTCAGCACGTCGTATCCGAGGCCGCCCGCGCCGATCATCGAAGCGATGATGACCATGTTGAGCGAGAGCATGACCACCTGGTTGACGCCGACCATCAGTGAGGGGCGGGCCGACGGCACCAGCACCTTCCACAGGAGCTGCCGGCGCGAGCAGCCGGCCATGCGCCCGAACTCGACCACCTCGGCCGGCACCTGGTGCAGCGCGAGCATCGTCACCCGCACCATCGGCGGTGTCGCATAGATGACGGTCGCGATCATCGCGGCCACCGGGCCGAACCCGAACAGGAAGAGGACCGGCACCAGGTAGGCGAAGATCGGCACCGTCTGCATGAGGTCCAGCAAGGGGACGAGCGCGCGTTCGAGCCGGGGCGAGCGGAACCCCGCGATCCCGAGCAGGAGACCCGCGCCCGCCCCGATCGGCACCGCGATCGCGATCGAGGAAAGCGTCACCATCGCGCTGTCCCACTGGCCGAAGACCGCGAGGTAGAGGAATGCCCCGGCGACCAGCGCCGCGAGGCCGAAGCCGCGGGCAGAAAGCCCCATCAGCGCGCACACGGCGATCAGTGCAACCCACGGCACCCGCGGAAAGACCTCTTCCGCGTCGCGCCCGATACCGCGCGAGAAGCCCTCGGCCAGCAGGCTCTGCACGGCGCGCAGCGGCCATTCGAGCAGCCACGCGATCGAGCGGGTCAACTCCCGGAAGGTGAAGAGTCCCAGATCGAAGTCGTTGATCAGCCACTTCATGAAGTCGCTGATCCAGTAGCGCAACGGGATGATCCAGGGTTCGGGCCAGACGGCCACGGCGGGGAGCGCCTCGCGGCCAAGGTGCGCAGCGAGCGCGAAGACGAGCAACGCACTCCAGGCGATCGCGTAACGCCCCGGCCACGTCGCGCGCGGCCGGGCGTGTAGCGTCGCGGTCACGCGGGCCTCTTCTCCGGCATCGCCGGAAGGGCTTCACGGTCGAAAAGGGTCCGGCCCGCGGTGAGACCGATCAGTCGCGATACGCGACACGCCAAGGTCGGTTTGCCGGGTCTCGACGGTCCCATGATCACGAAGCCTCGTCCTCCCGGACGTGCAGGCCCGCGCCGCGCATCGCACCGATCGGGTCTGTGGTCGCGTGGTCCGGAATCGGCGGACATCAAGGGCTCGCGACGATTCGGCGGGAATGCGCGGGCCGCCGGACGGCAGCCCGCGCTGCGGGTTCGGACAATGGGCCGGCAGACGACCGGACTATTGCGTCCAGGCCATCCAGCGGTCCCTGTTCTTCTCCATCCAGGCCGCCACCACCTCGTCGACGCTCTTGCCGTCGAGGTCCACCCGGCCGACCATCGCACCCATTTCCTGGTTGGTGATCCTGAAGTTGCGAACCGCCTGATAGGCATTCGGCCATTTTTCCTCGCCGCCCTTCCAGCCGACCTTCTTGATCCAGCCGCGCGGCTTGCCGCAGTCGTAGGCCTTGTCGGGGTTCATGCCCCACTTCGGGTCCTTGTAGCACTCGTCGGTGTAGCGCGGAAAATCGACCCACTCGCCCTCGTACTTGATGGGCGCCCAGTGCGGCGTATAGATCCAGAGCAGGATCGGCGCCTGTCGCTGCACCGCGGATTCGAGCTCGGCGAAGAGCGCGGCGTCGGTGCCGGCGTGCACGACTTCGTAGTCGAGGCCAAGCGCATCGGCGCGCTCGTCGTCGTAACCGCCCCAGGTGACCGGACCGCCGAGATAGCGGCCCTTCGGATGGGTCTCCGGCGTGGCGAACGTCGCCGCGCACCCGTTGAGCGCCTTCCAGTCGGGCAGTCCCGGGCATTTCTCCTTCATGTACATCGGATACCACCATTCCTCGATCGCGACCATGCCGGTCTCGTCGAGATCGACCGTCTTGCCGGTCGCGAGCGACGCCTCCATCGCGTCCTTGCCGGTGGTCTCCCATATCTCCATCGCGACGTGCAGATCGCCGCTCTCCAGGCCCGCGAACTGCGCGATGTAATCGGCCTGCACGTACTCGACGTTGTAGCCCATCTCATCGAGCACCGCGCCCATGATGTGGGTGGTGATGTACTGGCCGGTCCAGTCGTGGATGGTGAGCTTGATCGGATCCTTCGACTCCACGGCCGCCGTGGTCGCCGAGCCGGCGAGCCCCACCGCGGCCAGCATTGCCATCGTGAGCCACATGGCAGGTTTCTTCATCGTCTCTCTCCTTTCCTGGTCGGGGATGGGCATCATACCTTTCAGAGCCGCAGGCCGGAGCGCAAGGAGGCGAGGCAGCGGATCGCCGCCTTCACTGCCGCGCAGATCGGTGCCCCGCGATACGCCGATGATGGACGCCGGCTCGACGACTGCCTGCGTCGCGCTCATCCCCGCGGAAGGTGGAGGGTCGCCGGCTCCGTGATCCGTCGTCCCCGTTGCCGGGACAGGCGGCCGTCTCGCGACGGCGGGCGGTACTCGCAAGGCCCGGCGGCTCCGGATTTCAAAGGCGGTAGATGATGAGGCGGACCACGGCCTCGACCGGCGGGTCGAGCGGTGAATGGTCGTGGCTGCGAAGCTGGACCCGTAGCGTATGCGTCCCGTCGTTGACGTCGGGCGGCACCTTCACGACAGCGCTTGCATCGGCCGAGACGAGCAGCGGCTTCCCGCCCGGATCGCCCAGATACACGTGGTAGTGGCCGGCGCCCGGCTCCGCCTCGGCGCCGATTTTCGAATCGTCGAGAACGAATCCTTCCAGGTTCAGTTCGATGCGGATCTCGTCGCCCGGCTGCACCGCGTGAGTCTTGTCCGCGGTGACGTCGAGCGTGATCGGGGCCGCCGAGCCCTTCTCCTCCGGCACGGCCGCGGGCGCGGAGCTTCCCGCACCACCGGACGGCCCGGGCTTGGGAGGTGTGCTCTCTTCGCTGCAACCCGTGGTGACGAGCAGCAGGACCGCGGCGGCCAGAACGGCGGAGTTCAGGGCGAACCGGTGCGGCGACACTGGAAGCCTCCGGTTCTCGGGAGCGGCAAATGTGCGCACGAGTCTGGCAACGCGCATCCCGGCCGGCGCGACGCGACACCGCGTCGCGCCGGCCGGATCGTTCTTGCCGTCAGTGCCCGGCCCGGATCACGCGAACGACCAGCGTTCCATCCAGCGCTCGCCGTCCTTGTCCCAGTTCGAGCCCATCTGCGCCGGCAGGGCCAGCTTCTCGGACGTGGCGAAGACGTAGGAGGCGAACATCGGGATGATGGGGCCGCCCTCGTCGCGCACGATCTGCTGCATCTCCGCGTACATCCCGCGTCGCTTGGGCTCGTCCAGCTCCGCCCGGGCCGCCTTGAGCAGCAGGTTGAACCGCTCGTGCTCCCACTGGGTGCCGTTCCAGGGCACCCCGGCCTCGTAGGCGGTCGAGAACATCCAGTCGGCGGTCGCCCGCCCGCTCCAGTAGCAGGCGCAGAACGGCTTCTTGTTCCATATGTCCTTCCAGTAGCCGTCGTTCGGGGTGCGCACGATGTTCAGGTCGATGCCCGCCGCCTTGGCGGTCTCCGCGAACAACACCCCCGCATCGACGGCGCCCGCGAAAGCCGCATCCGCGACGTACAAGTCCACCGAGAGCGAGTCCATGCCCGCCTGCTTCAGGTGGTACTTCGCCTTGTCGGGGTCGTAGACGCGCTGCTCCAGGTCCTTGGCGAAGAAGCGCTGGCCGCGCCCGATCGGGTGGTCGTTCCCCACCACGCCGTAGCCATGCAGGATCTTCTCCACCATCTCCTTGCGGTCGATGGCGTGCTTGAGGGCCAGACGCACGTTGTTGTCGTCGAACGGTGGGGTCTGGGTGCGCATCGGGAAGGTGTAGTGCTGGTTGCCGGCGATCGAATGCACCGTGAGTCCCTTGCGGCGCGCCAGCAGGTGCGCGGTTTTCAGATCGACCCGGTCGATGGCATGGACCTCGCCGGTGATGATGGCGTTGGTGCGGGCGGCAGGGTCGGCCATGGTGATCATGGTGACCGCATCGAAGTGCCCGCGGCCCGAATCCCAGTGGTCCGCGTACTTCTCCAGATCGATGCGCACCCCCGGTTCGAAGCTCTTGACCCTGTACGCCCCCGCGCCGATGCCGGACTGCCAGTCGGGCTTGCCGCCCTCGCTCGGCATGATCGGCAGGTGGTAGTCGCCGACGATGAACGGGAAGTCGGCGTTGCCGGCTTCGAGGGTGAAGACCACGGTGTGCTTGCCGTCGGCCTTCATGTCGGTGATCGGCGACACGATCGGCTTGGCGGCGGATTTCGAATCCTCGCCGAGGTGGTGGTTGATGGACGCGATGACGTCCTCGGCGGAGACCTCCCGGCCGTTGTGGTAGGTCACGCCCTTGCGCAGCTTGAAGGTCCAGGTGGCGACGTCGGCGGAGGCTTCCCAGCTCTCGGCGAGCTGGCCGACCAGCGAGCCGTCACTGGCCACTTCGGTCAGGTAGCCGTTGTACCCGTGGGACATGGCGATCGTGAAACCGTGCTCATGGGTTCCCGGATCGAAGCTGTCGGAGGTCGCGCCGTGTCCCGAGCCCAGGCGCATGACGCCGCCCTTCTTGGCGGCGCGTGCGAAGCGGATGGGGACGGCGAGGGCGGCGGCACCGGCGGCACCGGTCTGGAGGAATCTGCGGCGGGTGGTCGTATTCATGGCACTGCCTCCCCTGCAAGGTGTTGCAGTCGCGGTTTGAAGAACGGGGAAAGCGCTGCCGCGCGCGATGCCCCGTGGGTCCCGGGCACTTGCGCCGTGGGTGTACGGTACATGGTGGCACGGCGTTCCGAATCAGGCAATGGTTGCGGCAGTTGCGGCCGGCGCTCGTATCGCGTCGCTGGGAAGGACATAGCTCCTGGCGCAGGTCTCCCGGATCAGCGCGAGACACCGCCTCGAGGCAGGTCCTGATCGAGTCCACGTAGAGGCGGGTGAGGCCGGGGTAGCGGCCGAAGTAAGTGACGTTGCCCGCCGCGTGCCAAGTCGACCCGGAAATGAGCTCTCTTCGTTCCAGCATCAAGGTGTCGGCCCAGCCGCGTACGGCCAGCCGGCAGAGGACGCGGCACCGGCGATGCCGCCGCCGATGACGGCAGCCCGGACGCGCTCCGTCACGGCGCCGCCCCCTCGCTCCGGACCGGGTCCAGATGATCTGTCCGGACGCCGCGCCGAGCAGGGCTTGCTCTCCCCCACCGCCGCTGAACGCTCCGGTGCGAAGGTCCGAGACGAAGGCCCAGTTGCCCAGCACCGCCGGATAACCGGGCTTGAGATGGGATTGGGCAGCTTCAATGAGGCCGCGGCATAAAGCCGCGGAAAACGGGAGCTTCACCCGCACCCCGCCGCGCGTTCCAGCCAGCTTCAATGAGGCCGCGGCATAAAGCCGCGGAAAACGGAGAGTATCCGTGCGCGGATAAGTGAAGCTCGACAGGCTTCAATGAGGCCGCGGCATAAAGCCGCGGAAAACGCCGCCACCAGCCGATCGACGCCGGCGTACTGCTCGCTGCTTCAATGAGGCCACGGCATAAAGCCGCGGAAAACTCCATCATCTCCCGGCATCTGCCGGGGGGGTGCCGGGGCTTCAATGAGGCCGCGGCATAAAGCCGCGGAAAACCGCCATGTCCTGGAAGCTGATGTTGATGGCGTTCGACAGGCTTCAATGAGGCCGCGGCATAAAGCCGCGGAAAACGCGTCGCCAACCTCTCCGCCATCACCGGGGCCACCGGGCTTCAATGAGGCCGCGGCATAAAGCCGCGGAAAACATCTGGCGACGCTGACCTTCGGTCCGAAACGCCGGGGTGCTTCAATGAGGCCGCGGCATAAAGCCGCGGAAAACATCAGGAACGGCTCGTCGGTGGCGAGGACGGAGCCTTGCTTCAATGAGGCCGCGGCATAAAGCCGCGGAAAACAGCGCATCGTCACCGGCACATACGGCCCGTTTGAAGTGCTTCAATGAGGCCGCGGCATAAAGCCGCGGAAAACATCTTGCGACGCTTTCTTGCCAACTTGGATATCAATCGGGCTTCAATGAGGCCGCGGCATAAAGCCGCGGAAAACTCCAGTCGATCCCGTCCGCCAGGCGCGTGAGCCATGCGCGCTTCAATGAGGCCGCGGCATAAAGCCGCGGAAAACGACCGAAGCGCTGCAGCGCCATGTCCATCGTCTGCGCCGCTTCAATGAGGCCGCGGCATAAAGCCGCGGAAAACGGAAGCCGCATCCCGCATCTGGGACATGAGCCCGGCGGGCTTCAATGAGGCCGCGGCATAAAGCCGCGGAAAACGGCATTGCGGGGGTGAACACGATCGGGAATCTGACCGGCTTCAATGAGGCCGCGGCATAAAGCCGCGGAAAACGTGGCGCTGGAGTGTAGGCACTGTCACGAGCCCTTGCGCTTCAATGAGGCCGCGGCATAAAGCCGCGGAAAACGTGTATCCTCGCGCACACAGCACGCGAGTACTCAGGCGCTTCAATGAGGCCGCGGCATAAAGCCGCGGAAAACGCGCCGGCGCGCCCTCGGGAGTCTCTCGAGCTTCTCCGGCTTCAATGAGGCCGCGGCATAAAGCCGCGGAAAACCTCGTCCATCGCCCCCCGGGACTGCCGGGTGCTGCAGCGCTTCAATGAGGCCGCGGCATAAAGCCGCGGAAAACTCAGCCATCCTTTCCATCATGCGCCACTGACGATTCCGCTTCAATGAGGCCGCGGCATAAAGCCGCGGAAAACGCCAGGGGATCCCGGCCACGAGGAAGGTGTCTGCGCCGCTTCAATGAGGCCGCGGCATAAAGCCGCGGAAAACGTGCGTGGCGTCGTGGATGTAGGCCCTTGGCATCAAGCTTCAATGAGGCCGCGGCATAAAGCCGCGGAAAACCCCTGAGTACAGAAGTACGAGTCGCAAATCGCTACATGCTTCAATGAGGCCGCGGCATAAAGCCGCGGAAAACCGGGGGGAGGGGATCGCGTCTACATCGAGTGCCGGTTGGCTTCAATGAGGCCGCGGCATAAAGCCGCGGAAAACGCGCGTACTCGGCAACGAGCCGGTCCTTGCCCGACAGGCTTCAATGAGGCCGCGGCATAAAGCCGCGGAAAACAGGGGAACAACGGCGGTGCCAACCCGTCCGGCGTGCAGCTTCAATGAGGCCGCGGCATAAAGCCGCGGAAAACGGCCACCCTGAAGGCACTGAAAGGGTCGGAGGTGCGGAAGCTTCAATGAGGCCGCGGCATAAAGCCGCGGAAAACCATCTGCCCGCAAGTCGTGACGGTCGCGGGACAGCCCGCTTCAATGAGGCCGCGGCATAAAGCCGCGGAAAACCGTGTGGCTGGAGGTCGAAGGCAGACCAGGAGCAGGCCGTGCTTCAATGAGGCCGCGGCATAAAGCCGCGGAAAACCCGGATGCCAATGCCTGGGTAAGCTGGTAGATGGCGGCGGCTTCAATGAGGCCGCGGCATAAAGCCGCGGAAAACGCCTGCATCCTCCGGCCGCACGTCGCCGGGCACTTCCAGGCTTCAATGAGGCCGCGGCATAAAGCCGCGGAAAACTGCCCACGACGCCGTCCCAATGCGGGAACGGCACCTGGCTTCAATGAGGCCGCGGCATAAAGCCGCGGAAAACCATCCGCCCCTGCACCGCCAGGCCGACCGCCGCGTTGCTTCAATGAGGCCGCGGCATAAAGCCGCGGAAAACATGGCACCCACGGCAAAGCGTTTGCAAGTTTGCCGGGTCGCTTCAATGAGGCCGCGGCATAAAGCCGCGGAAAACGCCGTCCGCCCAGGCATCCGTCATGGTCTCTTCGAGGCTTCAATGAGGCCGCGGCATAAAGCCGCGGAAAACGCCCGGCTGAGGGTGTATCGAATCATCGGTACCTTCTTGCTTCAATGAGGCCGCGGCATAAAGCCGCGGAAAACCGTCGAAGGGCCAACGCCGGGATCCCCGTACTCAGCGCTTCAATGAGGCCGCGGCATAAAGCCGCGGAAAACCCAGATCCAGCCGGACAGGATTGCGCGACTGACCAGGGCTTCAATGAGGCCGCGGCATAAAGCCGCGGAAAACACGCCCAGCGAAGCGGCACTGGCCGCCCTGGAAGCGGCTTCAATGAGGCCGCGGCATAAAGCCGCGGAAAACGCGCCAATGGCGATGCCGACGATGAAGTCCTTGGCCATGCTTCAATGAGGCCGCGGCATAAAGCCGCGGAAAACGAGATCGCAAGGCGCGGGACCGTCTGCATCCCGCTGCGCTTCAATGAGGCCGCGGCATAAAGCCGCGGAAAACATCGCACGGGCCACCACCGGCAACGCCGCGATCCTCACGCTTCAATGAGGCCGCGGCATAAAGCCGCGGAAAACAGAGCTCCCACGCGTCGCAGTGCCGGCACTCGCGACGGCTTCAATGAGGCCGCGGCATAAAGCCGCGGAAAACCATCCGCGACGATCTGCCGAAGCTCGATGCGTACCTGGCTTCAATGAGGCCGCGGCATAAAGCCGCGGAAAACGCGGGGGGGAGCACCCGCGGCTGTCGAACTACGAGGTCGCTTCAATGAGGCCGCGGCATAAAGCCGCGGAAAACAACAGCACGCTCGCCTGCTCAGCGTTCGCGGCCAGCACGCTTCAATGAGGCCGCGGCATAAAGCCGCGGAAAACGCGCGGCCAGCGGCGACTTCCCCGCCCCCTTCGCCGTGCTTCAATGAGGCCGCGGCATAAAGCCGCGGAAAACCTATCAGAAATACCTACATGTCTGGCGAGGACACTACCGGCTTCAATGAGGCCGCGGCATAAAGCCGCGGAAAACACCTGTTCCGCGGAAAAGTCGGCGGGTATCGGGACGGCTTCAATGAGGCCGCGGCATAAAGCCGCGGAAAACGTGCGCCGCCCGAAGGTGTTCCAGCGCCGCGGCACCACGCTTCAATGAGGCCGCGGCATAAAGCCGCGGAAAACTCGGCCCAGGTGGTGAACGCGATGGACGGCGTGCCGACGCTTCAATGAGGCCGCGGCATAAAGCCGCGGAAAACTGTCTCCCCTCCGGCCACTTAGAAGTACCTGTCAGTAAGCTTCAATGAGGCCGCGGCATAAAGCCGCGGAAAACGCGCCTCGGCGGGGCGTAGCGGGGTGTACTCGGAGACGCTTCAATGAGGCCGCGGCATAAAGCCGCGGAAAACACCTCCTCGACGGAGCCGGCGTAGCCGCGCCCGTCGACGCTTCAATGAGGCCGCGGCATAAAGCCGCGGAAAACTTCGCCCTGGCGGCGGGGCGCGGGGCCGGCCTGCCGCCGCTTCAATGAGGCCGCGGCATAAAGCCGCGGAAAACCATCACCTGGTCGGTGGGATTGGAGCCGGCGGCGTCCGCTTCAATGAGGCCGCGGCATAAAGCCGCGGAAAACCATGATCCGCTCGTGCTTCCCGGCAATCAACGGGTGAGCTTCAATGAGGCCGCGGCATAAAGCCGCGGAAAACCGTGAACGGTATGGTACGTCTGGCCATCGACAACGCGCTTCAATGAGGCCGCGGCATAAAGCCGCGGAAAACTTCAACCGCGTCCCACATGCGCATCCGGGACTCGGCGCTTCAATGAGGCCGCGGCATAAAGCCGCGGAAAACGCCAGCACCGCCTTCTGCTCCGGCGCGGCCAGTACCGGGCTTCAATGAGGCCGCGGCATAAAGCCGCGGAAAACCGGATTCCCGCAAGTCCCGGAGGATACAGGCAGATTACCCATGATTGCGAGCGCTGCGCTCAAGTGCACGCTTGGCTGGTTGATCATGGACTCGTATCTGCCTCCTTTTTGTTAAAGAGCTGTTTCGAAACAATGAGTTAGCGTGTTTCGAGCACTCCCGCGATACTTCGCACTACCTGAGCGCTCGTTTCCCTGCGGCGAACGGTGCTCGTATGACTCTCCCTTCCTCCACGGCGCTTCGTCAGACGATGATCGGTTCGCGCGCGACGGCGTCGAAGCGCTTGCCCAGGCTCTCGACCCGTGGCGACACCTTGTCCGCCGGTCCCAGGTCGACAATTAGGACGTGATCATCACCGTGGTGGATGAGCGTGTCCAGTGCCGCCACCATTTCCACCCGCTGCTTGGCCGTCAGGCGGCACTGGAAGACGGAGAGTTGCAGCCACTCCCCGTAGCCTTCCATCGTCCGAAAGACGTGGCGCCAGCGGCGCCGGCTGGCGATATCGTAGGTGACGATGTACAGGCGTTCGTCCATTCTCCCTTCCTGCTGCCCGTGTTGTCCGACCGGTCGAGGGGCGTGCACTCTGCGCCCGGACCGTCGAGGCCAAGTGTTTCACCCGGTCCTCGTGTTGTCCGTCCGGTCGGAATCCGCGCGCTCAGCGTGGCAGGTAGTGCGGATACTCCTTGATCTCTCCCATCAGGTATCGGCCGAACAGCCGCCCCTGCACCTCGATCAGGCGCCGCATCGTCAGGCGGTAGCCGAAGATGGGGTGCGTCGTCTCCTGGGCGAGCCGGCGTTCAAAGGCGGCGATGAAGCGTTTGCGACCGGCGGACTTGAGCGCCGTGCCGGCGCCGCCGTGAAGGAAGTCGCCCGGCTTCACCTCGCCGTTGTTGATCGCTTGCAGCACCGTCGAATCTGCAACGATCGGGCGGAACGGCTCCATCAGGTCCAGGGCGAGCGCCGGGCGGCCGTAGCGGGGCCGGTGGTAGAAGCCGCGGTAGACGTCGAAGCCGATGGCGCTGAGCGTCACGGTGAAGGTCCGGGTCAGCATGGAGTAGGCGAAGGAGAGGAGCGCGTTGACCGGATCGGTCGGCGGGCGCCGGTTGCGCCGGTCGAACCGGAATGCCGGCAGGGGAGTCGCACCGCCGGTGTTGTCGGCGGCAGGCTCAGCCCCCGTCGCGGGTGCCCCCTCACCGGCGGCGCCAATACCGCCTTCGGCACCTGTCGCGGGCGCCGTTACGGGCACTGTCTCCCCGCTGGGCTGATGTACTGCGCACTGCGCATGGTCCGTCACGGGCACCGCCGCTGGCGCCCTGAGCAGCCCGGCGAAGGCGCGGAAGTAGACGGCCGCCGCTTCGCCTTCGAGTCCGAGCAGGGTGTCGGCGTCGCGTGCGTGGCGCGTCCGATCGGCGAGCCGCCGCAGGGTCTTGAGCACCAGCTCGCGCTCGTGCTCATCTCCACGCCAGTTGCGCCGCATCATCGTGCGGGAGTTGCGCACCTTGGCGGCGACCAGTGAGCGCGCGACGGCGAGCGAGACGGCCGGGGTGAAGCTGGCGCGATACTGTGCTTCGCGCAACTCGACGTTCTTGTGGCCGAGCCCCACCGTATGGCCGAGAAACCAGCCGCCGTAGCTGTGCCAGGTGACGGGGATCTCGCGGCGCATCAGCGCGTGCAGGCACGGCGTCGTCATCCTGGCGTTGCCCATCAGCACGACTTGCGAGACGTCGATGAGGCGCGCGGTCGTGGTGGGGCCGTCTTCCTCGGTGAGGGTGATGGTTTCGCCCTTCTTGGCGAGGCGCACGTTGTTGGCCTGGACGTAGAGCGGAAGCGCCTCGTCACGCCGCACGGCGATCGGCCGGGGCGTGGCGCCCGTGCGGTGGAAGTGGTTGACCTCGTCGGGCAGGCAGATGCCGACGAGCGAGCAACGCGGGCATTTGGGGCTGTCGCGGAGCGGCGGGGGAATGCGGCCCCCGGCGGCAACCAGGCGCAGCCCGCCGATCGCTCCCCGGGTCGCCTCCCGCAACTCCTCGTCGAAAACGACGCGTACCCGTTCGCGGCTCTCGGCGAAGTACAGCACGCCCTCGGTGCAGCGGTAGCCGTTCTCCTCCAGCAACAAGCCCTGAACACAAAGCTGTACGCGCTCTGGCTCGTAAGCGCCGGTGGCGACGTGCGGCCGTTTGCCGCGCTTGTAGTCGACGGGTACGACGCTCTCGCCGTCGCTCTCGACCAGATCAATCCTGGCGACCAGGCCGAGCCGGCGCGATGACAGGGTGACGGAGCGGGTGCGCGGCCGATCCGCTTCCCCGAGGGCGTCGGCCGGCGGCAACGGC
Source organism: uncultured Gammaproteobacteria bacterium (assembly GCA_958295465.1). GTDB lineage: Bacteria > Pseudomonadota > Gammaproteobacteria > HK1 > HK1 > HK1. Next base: position 884,764 of record OY282353.1, on the reverse strand, counting down.
CGATCCTCGCGATCGACTCGGCGATGGGCGTGGGCGCCCTCGACGGTGTCGGCGCTCTCCGCCCACTCGCCCTGCACCCATTCGAGGTAGGCCAGACGCGGGCAATAGACGTACTCGTTCACCATGCGCGCCGGCAGAAAGGGCGCGTCCTCCGGCAGGGGCGGCGCTTCCAGCGGTAGTTCGCCTTGTTGGGGGGTGTCCGGCACCGACACTGGCTCCTTTCATCCCCGGCGCCTGCATGGGGTGCGTTGGCAGGAAATTGCTGTAACGTTGGTTCTGTTAAATGATGTGCTCGATATGACGATCTGCTTCTTCAATTCCTGTCTTGGGAGGAAGTTTCTTTCGTCTCGTCTTTGCTCGCAAGGTCTTTGCGTGTTACCTGGACGACCTCTTCCCGGCATTTCCGAAACAAGTCGATTTCGGATCGTGTCAACATCCGGGGAGCGGGCGAGATACCGAGCCTCTGATTGAGTAAGGTAATCGAAGGAGTGGGCGAAGAAAGCCGGTGTCGGCCAGTGCCTTTTCGAGGTCTGATTCATGTCGTCGTCGGAGGTCATCATGTCGGTTTCCTTACTGGAAATCCAGCTTGTCCGGCCAGAGTATCAATCAACAGCGGTGAAGAGTCCGAGGCCGAAATGGCTTCCGTATCCAAGAACGATCGGCCCTTCGACTGGTTTCGGAAAAACGATATCGAGGAGAGCGCCAGTCGCGTCCGGTTGCTCCTCCCGGCCGCGCGAACGGAAACGGTGGAAGTGAATAGCCCGGCGCCCGGTTCCGCCGGAGGATATTTCTTGCAGCTCCGTCACTGAGACGTCGGCAACACTGAAGCCAAGCCGTGTATCCATTCCACGACGCCTTATCAGGCGGCGAGCCTCGCCGGCATGGCCTGCGGTCTTGAGGTGGCCGGCAGCCAGAAAAGGCGTAACACTCCGCCACCTTGCCGAGGTGCCGAATATGCGCGCACCCTCGGAAAAGTCGGGGGGCTGGCCGAAACCCTCCAGGGCGAGTCGCCATTCCATCGCGCTCGCGTCCTCAACTTCGACTTCTTCTGCTCGTTGTTTCGGCGGCAGCCAGAGGCGGGTAATGCGATCGAGCCTGGCGCGGACGTCATCGTCGATACCACTTGCGATGAAGACCGAAACATGATCGATCAGGCCGTCCGAATCCGTGTCTTCCGGAAGCCAGAACGCATGGACGTGCGCAGGGTCCTTCAGTCGGTTGCCGTCGGTGTCACGCCCTGAAACTTGCCATGGTGCTTTCGGAATCTTGCGACCTTTTGCGCTGTCGTATCGCCAGCCGAACTGCGAGAGCGCAGCGAGGCGCATGAGCTCTCCGATCCTGACAGTGTCCTCGATCCGAGGGCGAGGACGGCCGGCGAGGAGGAATCGGGCGACCGTGGGCAGTGGCTTCGGCTTGGCGCCCGATCCGCCCCGGCGAGCGGAGACCCGGGACATGACCCCGGCGGCGACTTTCGCTTCGCGGGCGTAGACGACCTCGCGAGCGGCAGGAGGGCGGCTCCAACCCCGGTCCTGATAGTCCGCCGTGTCGAGATTGAGGGCGTCGACGAGGCGCTTCGGCAAGGTGTCCATCCCGCTCCTCCTGCTCTGGAACACTTTTGCAACCACGGTTTCGGGCTTCTTCGGTGAAGACGGCTTTTTTGCCGACGTGCGGATACGCTCTCTTGCGCCTGCGATCAAGCGTCTGCGTTCGGTGGCATACGTCTCAGGCTGGAAAGGCGCGAGAAGCCGCACTGGATCGCCGGAAAATCCCGTGTCCACGGGGCCGCAATTGGCCTCGTCCCGCCAATCGGCGAGAGCCTCGCACTCCGTCCAGCTTTCGGCGCGACCGAGATAACCGATGGCCGCAGCGAGATCGGTGGCAAGAGCGAACAGGTCGCCTTCCAGCGTCACATCCTGCCAAGCCGCCACGACCATCCCTCGTTCCGGCAGGCGGACGAACGCATCAAAGACCAGCGACGTTTTCTCACGGCCCTTGTCGATCGTTCCGATCGGCATGTAATGGCGGGTATGTGCATGGATCGCGCCTTCCGGCAGGCGGTAAACGGGGAGCGATCCAGCCAGCGTATCGATCAAACCCGCAAGATACTCTTCGGGCCAACGTTCGCGGTCGCCCTTTCGCCAATAGGCGGCGATGAGGGTGCGAAGCAGGCGCCAGGGTTCGGGCGGCCAGGCAACGTCGGCTTCATTGACGTTCCGCCCCCACGGTGTCGCGTGGTAGCGACCGGCCGGGAAGCGGAAAACGAGCGCGAACATCTTCTCACTTCCGATAGGTGACGGTGAGAACGGGGTTCTCCCCGAAGAGGCCCTTGGACGCTACGTCCTGGATCAGCCCGGGAAGCTCTGCTTCCAGGCTGTCAAGGCTCGGCAATTCGAATCCGTCGGGGCGTTTCACCAGGATGGATTCCGCGTCGAGATCGCAGGCGGTGCGAAGACGCAGACCCTCCACGAGAAACTTGCGGATCTTGAAGAGGGCCAGTATGACCAGCAGTCGTTCGACATCGGTGCCGAGACCAAACGCGCGGATCTGACGAAGATCGAGGTTGAAATAGGCGGTGATCTTCGCTGCGACCCATTCGTCGCGCGCAAAGGGCACGTTGCCGAAACCCTTGGCAGTCTCGCCGGAGGGGTTGACACTGTCGTTCTTGACCCCGCCGCTCGCCGCCCGCCTCGCGTTCTCTGCCTCGATGAAGGCGGACAGTGATCGCGGCAGGCGCAGTCGGCCTCCGGCAAGATCTCTCTTCGCAAGAAAAACTCCGTGGAGCAGCGCGTTCGTATCGAACTCGAGGAGTACCTTCGCAAGCTCGCGCAGATCGACACGGCCGACTTCCATCGCCGCGAGGCGGTTCTTCAGCATCTCGACAACCGATTTGTCCTTGCCTTCAAGAATGTATGGCGAATTGAGCCGGTGCGCCTCGAGCAGCGAGTTCGTGAGGGGCTTCCCTTCTTCATCGGTCACCTTGACGACCGGCAATCCCTTGAGAGCCGGCGCCCAGTCGTCGGTTACCTCGTCCCAGCAAACTGCTTCCAGGCGGTTCGCCATCGACTGTGCACTTTCGACCAGGACGAGTTGGCCTTGCCCATCCGGTGACTCGTAGACGGCGTGGCCAAGATTGGGGAACCCCGTAGGCTGGAATCGGCCTCCCTGTACAGGTTTGAGCGCAGCCTCGACAAGAAGTCGGGGTTCGTCTTTGAGGGATGAGAGATCAAGCGGCATCGTTCGTGTCCTCCGCGGATTCGACGTGTTCTTCGGGACAAGCGCCAGGAAAGGCGCGTTCGACCAGGATCTTCAGTGCGTGGTCGTCGATGGGAATGAGAAGGGCGGCGGCCAGGCGATCGGCCTGAAGACCCGCGCCGATGCGGCTGATTTCCGCTCCGGGGCGGCGGCCTCCCGCACGCCCGGACTCGAAGGGCGATGGCAGACCCGAAGCGCGGGCACGGGCCAAGGCGGCTCGCACCACCGTATCCGTCGTGCGTCCATCGCAGCTATCGCCGCCGGTGCGCAGCCGCGCAACCAATCCCGGCGGGATCGGCATTCGCGCAGTCTCGGGAAGGGCACGAATGCGGTGCAGGGTCCGATCCGGGGTGAAGATCGGCTTGAGTGCAGCATAGGCGAACGGTACGGGAGCGAAGGGTGCATCGTCATTGGCCGATGTCTTCATGGGCAGCCAAGCCGGATGAACCCAGATCATGCCGGCGAGGAGTGCGGCGCAACGCATGTCGTCAAAGTCATCGGACAAGAACGCTCCTACGTCGGTCAAACGGGCATGAACTGCGCCAGCAAGCGGTTTGTCGTCAAGTCCCCGAATCGTGCCTTCGACAAGCCGGCGTTCCAGCACGGCGATCATGTTCGAGACGAGACCGCCGGCGCCCCAGACGACGGCCGGCGGGGCTTCGTCGCTGGACCAGGCACGGCGCACCCGGAGGCGCTGACCGTCGAGGAAGCGATCTTCGTCGAGGGGAACGAAGTGGGCGGCCATCGGCAGGGCCGTCTGCGACCGCGCCAGTGGAGTTTCATGACTCTCGGCTCCGCCGTCTGCCGCATTCTTGTTCTCGGACGTGATTTCGGTCCTGGCGCCGTCTTGCCGTTCTATCGGTGAGAGTCCGAGCCCCGCAAGGGCGGCGGCAATCCGGAACTCCGGTGAGCCGTCGTCCGCCATCCGAATCCAGTCCCGCGACATTGCGGGCGGCGGAGCGCCGACCGCCTCACGCCCTTTACGGCTGACTGCCAGCCACTTGCATACCTCTCCAAGCGCGACGAGTGTCCGCTGAATCCGTATGGCGGGAGACGACGTATCCGCGAGCTCGAACAAGGCGTCTTCAAATCGCTTGATGGCGTTTCGGGCCGTCGCCGGCTCCCCGTCGCTACGCCCCGTTCGCCGCACGCGATCGAGCCAGCCCCCTGCGTCGAGATTGGCGAGGAGCCGCGCGGCCAGTGATGGGGTGGCAGACCGACGGCCCACCGGTGTCGCGAGATATGCTTTGCCCGCACGCATCAGGAAGCCATAACGCTCGAACTCCGAGAAGCCGCGGCTGATCCCCAGGCTGGAGACGGCCCGAGCAAAGTCCAGGCCATTACGCGCCGTCCGGCCATTCAGGACGGCGCGTCCCTCGACGAGCAAGGCATCGATCTCGTGAAAGCGCGCCGGCCGCTGCCATAGAGGCGCCCAGAACTCCGCCCGTGCATCGTTCTCATCGGCCGCATCAACACCGCCCCAACCTGCACCGACCGGGCGTACCGTGAAGGGGAAGCTCGCCCCCGATTCCGTCACGCCTTGATGACGACGTGTCGCTGCACCGGCGAAGGCGATCGCTCCCTCCAACATCAGGACGAAGTCCCAGGGATTGACGTTCCCGGCTCCTTCATAGCCTGCGGTCGCATTCGGCCCACCAGCCGCACCGGGTGCGAACTGCCCGACCGCAGCCGAGTCAAGCCCGTCAGCCGGCGTGTCGAAGAGCGCATTCGCGAGAAGCGGCGGCGCCTCGTCCGATGGTCTGCCCGATGTTGCATCGAAGATCCCCGAGGGTTTCTTTTTCGAGACGAGCCGCCGCATGAAATTGTTCGTGAAATCGAGTCGTCCGTCGTTTCCTCCAGTGCCCAGAAGTTGCGGGTAGGCGAGCCTGTCCCTGGACAGTGCAAGCGCCGCGTCGATCCAGCCGAGCGCCTCATCGGGAATCTCGGCTCTGAGAGCCGCCACGAACTCGATCTTGACGTTTTCTTTCGGCGATTGGGTCAATTTTTGACGCGCGATGATGTGTAATGCGACCTTGATCGTCTTCGCTACGGGAATGAAGCGTTTTGCGATGATCCCCGAAGCCAATGGGCCGAACCCGTCCTTGTTGTCCTTCGGGTAGAAGCCGCTTCCGCCGTTCCAAGGCGCGATGATCGGGCTCGGGGCGTATTCCTCCAGGAAGAAGCGGCACAAGGCGTCACGGTGAAGTGTTGTCGCCAGATGGAAACGTTCGTTCTCCCACCAGCCACGTGCCTTCGGGTCAGCGGCACGCCCGCCGACATGGTTCGCATCGGACGAGATCAGGCGCATGACGCCGATCGCCTTCAGGTAGGAGGCCAACGGGGTCGGCGCGCATCCGCCGAGCGTCAATGACTCAGGTGTCGTCATAACGCTTCTCTTGTTCTTTGTTGGAGGCCCGCCAGTCGGCGACGCGCACCAGCGTTTCCATCCACGCAAGGCGGAACGGACCATAACGGGTGAGAAGGTCCCGCGTGCGCTCCGTCCAGCTCTCTCGTGTCACCTCGCTCCATCCGAGCTCCATCACCGAGAGGGTGAGATTGCCGCCCTCCCACTGTTCACCGCCGCCCAGGTCGAACGGCTGCAACTCGTCGGCTTCCCATACCCCGCGTGCGAAGCGTGCGCCGGCTTGATCCTTGTCCGACGGCGCACGTTCACGCGGCAGAGCGCGCAGATTCATTCGTACCTTCCCATGATGGGCGGCGACGAGGTACGCGGCGAGGTCGGCTTCCCGGGACCAGTTCTCATGGGCGAGGAAGGCGAGCGCGGATACGAGCTCATGACGGAAGTATGGTCGTTCGTGGCGCAGGTTTTTCCTGGTTGTCTTGGCGAGAAGATGGTCGTCCGGAAACTCGTTTGGATCGAGGCCCCGGCGCATCGTGTTCTGGAAGACTTCGTGTGCCTTGCCCAGATCGTGCCAGCGGGCCGCTCGCACGATTGCGGTACGGGTCCCGGGGTCGACTTCGAGCTTTTCGCATAGCTTCTCCGCCTCCTCGGCGACGTGCCCGAGGTGGGCGGCAAGGGATACTGGAACGCCGATCTCGCTACGGGGGTCTTCGTCGTGTCCCTCCGCTTCGCCGCCTGCATCGGGTTGCAGATCCCGCGGGACACCGGTTGTCGTGGTTTGTTGCTCCTCGGGGGGCGTCACGGGGATTCGGGTGTCCGCCGGATCACCGGTGAAACCCGACGCCTCCCTGTAACCGCCTGCCGTGACGTCCACCAGCAGCGTGAGCCCCGGCCACGGGTCCTCTCTCAACCGTGCCCAGCCGGGCGGGGCGTCGCCGATTCGCTGGTCCCCGCGCCGCCATTGGGGGTCGCGAACGAACACCGGAGCGTTGCGCTTTCCGCGTTTGCCTGCCTTCCTGATCCAATCCCTGGCAGCGCCGATCGGGATCGCGCAGAGCTCCTCTGCCCGCGGGCGGGGTGGATCGTCACCGATGGAGGAGAGCGCGCGCCAGAAGACATGGACGTCGGTGTCGGCGGCATCGCGGACGTAGGGCGAGATGTCCACGTCGAAGCCCGTGAGATCCGGATCGGTATCGAAGAGATCATCGAGATCCTTCCGGCGGATGACCCGCCGCGGGGGATCGACGTCACCTGGCGCGGGGAGTGCCGCCGGGGCGACGTCGGCAAGCCGCAACAAGTGCTGTCGAGCGGCCTTCATCTCTTCGATCGTGTAGGGAAGCGCGAGCTCCGCCGCGTTCTTTTCGTCCTCTTGTCCCTCGAGAAGATCGATCCAGCGGACATCGGCGCCATCCTCCAGTTCCGCGTAGCGGTTTGCACGGCCGAAGCGCTGCACCATGGAAGGCCAGGGCGCGAGCTCCGTGAACAGGACCGCCGCGGAGATGTCCACACCCGCCTCCACCGCTTGGGTGGATATGACGATCAGGTCCTTCGAGCCTTTGCCGTTTTCCTTCCCGTTGACGGAGAGTTTCGCCATCTCGCGTCGGCGATCGGCAGGACGAAAGCGCGCGTGGACGAGAGCGAGTTCCGGCGCCGTTTCTCCCTGCCCCTCGATCCTCTTCCCGAGTGCGGCATGGAGCGCCTGTGCCCGCGTCACCCGGTTGACGATCACCAGCGTCATACGGCCGGCTTGGTGTGCATCGAGCACAGAATCCGCGAGCTTGCCGACATAGGCGCCGATGTCGGCGGTCCCGGCGGTGGCCGGCACTGTATTCGCCCGGCTCAGGGTCTTCTTCGCGGTCGTGAGTCGCCAAAGCCGATCGTCCTCCGGCCGCGGCTCGACCTCCCAAAGCCGATCGCCATCTTCCGCCCGCGGATCGCCCTCCCTCGGAGCCGGCGGAGAGTAATCCACGGTCCGGAGCCACTTCGGATCGAGTGTCGCGGAGATCCACAGGCTGCGTGCCGGGCGGCTCCGCAGACCGCCGTTTCGCGCAGCGCGAGCGGCCTCGCATCGCCGAAACGCTTCGAGCTGGACCGAGGTAGCGCGTCCTGCGCTCATGAGCTGCACTTCGTCGAACACCCACTGCGTGTCCTCGTGGAGAAGCGCGAACTCCATCGGCCAGATGGCGCGCGAAGAAGCGTAGCCGCGCATGAGCGCGCGGCTCAGCAGCATGTCCTGCGTTCCGACGATGACCGCGGACCGCTCGGGATGGTCGAGCCAGCGTGCCGACTCGACACCACCCATGAGCACGTGGACATCTTCCTCGGGTAGGGGAAGCACGTTGCTTTCGTTTACTCCGGCCTGCTTCAGCTTCTCGAACCACTCATTGACCGACCGGACGGTCTGATCGACCAACGTGCGCATCGGCAGGCACCAGACGAGACGTCTCCGCGTCGTCTCCGGCGCTCGCATCCGGTGTGCTGCCCAGCCGAGGGTGACGGCGGCCGTTTTCCCCGAGCCCGTCGGCGCAATCAGGATCTCCGGCCATTCGCGCGTCGTGAACTTGTGCTGCCAAGCGTCGGGGCGCGCACCTTCTCCGAACACGGTCCGATAGATACTCGCGCTGTCCATACCCTCTCTCCAATCAGCACACGTCTCTATCGCACTGTAAACATCATCCTGGGAACCCGTAACGATCTCGCCGAATGCCATACACCGCGCACGAGGGAGCCGACCAGGCAGTCCGTCTCAAGCAGCTCGTCGCCGATACGACATTCAAACGGCTCAACCCCCTGCCTGGGCGGTGTCCTCCTCCGCGCCATCGGTGTCCGCCAGAAGCTCCGAAAGCTGCGCTGCCGTCTCGGGACCGAACCGGCGCTCGGCCAAACGAAGCAGCCGCGCGCGCTCCTCGGCACGGCCTCGCGCGATGCCTTGCTCCCGGCCCTGGGCGATGCCTCGCGCGATCGCCCGCTCCTCCCATTCCCTCGTCCTCGCCTCCATCAACGTCGCCATCTCTGTTCCTCCCCGCCTTTCTTTCAATCGGCGCTCCAGCTCCTCGAACGGCGGCAAGTCATCGTTCCCGTACCGCCCTCCAGGATGCCTCGCCCGTGCATGATACCCCTCGCGCAGCCCTCTCTCCTCCTCTCCCGCGTAACGCTCGAACGCCTCCACCAGCAACCGCGGCCGTACCTCCGCCGGGCTCGTCTCCAGACGAATCAACATCGTCATCCGGTTGTCCGGCGGCAGCCCGGCGCCATCGTCCGCCCGCGCCCGCTCATCGAGCAGTGCGTAGGCCCGCACCTCGTTGCCAATCCAGTCCGCCGTCCCCGGCGGCGCCACCGGCCCCGGCCGTGCACCCGACTCCGGCCACGGACGTTCTCCGTTGTAGACGACCACCGGCAACACCGGCGGCTCGCGCCCCTCTGCCTTGAACGTCCCGTTGTGGCGCAGATGACGGTGCAGCAGGTAGACGTACTCGTGCATCCGCCACGCCATGTCGGAGTCCACGCCGGACTGGAACTCGAACAGGATGAGGAGACAGGGCCGTTCGCCGTTGGCCAGCGGCGGGCCGCCCGAGGGGCTGCCGGGCTTGAACTCGACACGCCAGACCATGTCGCCGATGCGGTGGTGGAGGTCGGAGCCGACGTACTCGGCGTTCATCCGGCTGAGTGTCGGGAAGTCGAGCTCGTCGCACCATTCGGGCGCGAGGAAGCCGCGCAGGGTGTCTTCGACCATGCGGACCTGGGAGAAGATGAGTTTGTAGGCGGGGTCGGATGAGGCCACGCGGGGCAGGGTGAGGGAAGCCGTGTCCCGGCAATAGCGACTTTCGCCCCGTCACTTGTACGGCATGAGCCCGATTTGCGTGGCATCGGTCCGATACCGCGAAGGAGCACGGGCTCGGCCCGGTCGCCGTGTTTGCCGGACCCCGTGCGGATTTACGGCGCTGGCTCTGGCCCAGTTCAGCAGAGCCCGGTTTCGGTAAATGTCTTATCCATACCGACGCGGTTGCACGAGGGCTCGCTTGATTCCCGGCCGGGCGGATCACCCGCCGCGCCCACCGCCATCGCCCTCGTCGATCGGCCGACACAGTCCGTACCCGCGAAACCTCCCCGCTCCGATCAGCACCGGCCCGCATACGGGTTCGTCGAAAATGACCACGGCATGGCCGTGCCGGCGCCGGCCACCGTCGTGCTTGCGGGCCAGTTGCGGAAACTCCCTCGCGTGGGGAACGCCTTCGACCAGGGAGACCGGGTATAGCAAGACTTCACGGGGGCGCGGAAGGCCGACATGGTCGCACATGTCCTTCACGCTCTCGGCGGCTTGCTCCCATCGGTCCTTGCCGTCGAAGTGCCGGTTCAGCACCACCGGGGTCACACTGGCCCAGACGCGAGACGCCCTGGTCCAGGTCCGGGGATCGAGATTCTCCGGCGGGTGTTCCCGGGTTTCGAGCTCGATGGAGCACTCGAGCCGGCCACCGTCGAACAAACGGAGGTCGTCGCGCGGCAGGCCGGTCTCCGGATCCGTCAGGATGGGCTCCAGGCAGCGGCCGGCCTCTTGCGGCTCCAGCCCGCGAGGCAGGATCAGGGCCAGGCCCATGATGCGGCCGTCCGCGTGCTGCGAGCCCGCGAAGGCCAGCGGCGCCAAGGCCAGGTGCGGCGCCGCGCTCGCCTTGCCGTCCCGGCGATGGCCGCTGAACCACTCCGGGGGCGGTTGCTCAGGGCACTTGCGCATCAGCAGGCCGCGCAGCGCCGTCGTGAGCTTGAGCGTTGCCGGGAGGGATACACGCTTGCCGGCGATCGCAAGGACGATGATGCGCGGGTCGAACACCGAATGGGGCACCGCTTCGGGTAAAGATTCGGCTCGCGGACGGCCGTATCCCTGCCACCTGCCGGGGACCGGCCGCATGGGCGCCGGCGGCTGGCCGTCCGGGAACCGGCCGGCGAGACGTTCCTTCAAGCCTTTTACGTGCCGCCTTTGCTCGCGAGGACTTCGCCGGCGACCTCGGCCACTTCCTTCGCACTCTGCCGCAGCAAGTCGATCTCGTATGGTGTCAACATCCGGGGAGCGGGCGAGGTACCGAGCCTCCGATTGAGCAAGGCAATCGAAGGCGTGGCCGAAATGCTCCCGCCACCACTTCTCGAAGTCCGGTCCGTGTTTCTGTCGGAGCTCATGGAGTTGTCCTTCTGATGGATTCAACTTGGCCGAATGCGGCTTGCCGGTCAATGCGACCGCACCGACGATTGTACCGCCCTGCTTCTCGATCCAGCCGCGCAGGTTCGCCAGTGTACCGCCCTGGCCGATGAAGTCGTCCACCATCACGTACTCGCGGCCCCTCTTGACCTCGCCTCCAAAGGCGGCCTGCCTGGCGAGCCGGCCATAGCCGTCGGCCCCGGTGTGGCCGACGACGTTGGTTTGCACGACGGAAATGTCGAACGGGATACCCAGGCGTTCGCTCAGGAGCTTCGCCAGTGCGGTGGGGATCGCGTTGACACCGTCGCGCTCGTAGGCGTGGGCGCTGGCCAGCCTGGGCCGGGCGGCCTCCACCCTGCTCAAGAGTCGGTGCACCGACGCGATTCCAGCCTCATCCACCAATGCGCAGACGAGGTTCGTCGCAGCTTCGGCATCACCCGCCTTCGCGGCGGCATACGCCGGATGCCGTCTGGTCCCTGTTTCTTCTGCCAGCAACACGGCGTCGGGAAAATCCCGCCAGGCAACCCTTGGCGGGGGCTTCATCGCCTTGAGATCCACTTGCGCCCGCTTAAACTCGTCACGCAGATCGTGATAGGCGATCCAGGCTTCCCGGTTGCAGATTCGGGCCAGCCGGTCAAGGCTCCCGGGAGAAGGAACCCGCAGCCGGTGCCTGGCGATGCCCTCGGTCGGCTCCCAGCTCGCGGCGATGCCGCAGCCCCGCTCCACCCACGCCTGCACGAAGGACGCGGAGTGCCCGACATGGGTGACCTTGAGGGCCAGACGCTCCAGTGCGGCGCGGTAGTCGCCCAATTCCGCCTCCCGCCAGATCAGATGCACGACGGGGTCGTGGGGGATGGCGACGGGGAATCCGCGGGGTTGGCGCAGACGATGTTCCGGAACCAGCGCCAAGCCTTCGTTCCTCAACTTGTCCACCTCGGTCTTCGGGCTGCTTTCCCTGCCTCCCCCATCGTCGTTCACCGGCACGTAACTGGTGACACGGGTGCGATACCCCGCGTCGGAAGCGGCGATGGCCGGCGGGGGAAGAGCTTGCAGCCAACGCAGCGCGTCGCCTTCCCTGGCGTGCTCTTCGGTGTCCTCGCCGGTCTCGAACCATGCCGCCGCCAGGGCCATGAACACCCGATCGGGATGCGGCGGCCATTCGGCCAGCTCTTTCCGCGCCCCGTCCGCGGCGGCCATCGACCACCCGTTCAGGTAGCGGATGCCGAGCGCGAACATCAGTCCTGCTCCGCTCCTTCCTGGCTCGCCAATTCCTGGCTGCGGCGAACGAGTTCGACCAGTTCGGCGGAGGGAGTCAGCTCGATCCGATCCTCCCACGGCAGTTCCGCCTTCCTGGCTTGCTCTATCGCGTCCGCCAGCAATCGGAGCGCGGCGTCCTGGTCGAGATCGAATGTCCTGGGGGGCTCAGCGGGACGATCGAGCAGTTCCCAGGTCGGCGCGGTTTCCGCGAAAAGCTGGCAGCGAGAGCGAAGATCCGTGTCGTTCCGGGCCAGCGTGCCGGCGGCGAGTCCCAGCGCGGCCAGTGCGGTGCGCGCGGATACATCCGTTTCGTGATTGGAATCCGCCGCGCCGTTGAACGGGAAACGGAGTCGGCGCAACGCCGCAAGCGACAGCACCGTGGTCTGAGTGGCCTTGGAGATCGTGAAGCCGCCCAGAACGCGGGGCTCCCTGATTTCTCGTCCGTCCGAATGCTTCACGGTATCGTAAATGACCTGTCCTCGCTGATCCCGGGCGAAGGCGTAATCCGGCGTGACGTTCCCATGATTCGCCTGCGATGGCCTACCCCTCTGCGGGCCAGTGCCCAACGGCCCGCTTCCTTCCGCCTCCTCCAGAGTCCAATCCGGCGCATCGTCCCTGACGGCGGCGCGCTGGTAGAGGGTAACGTCCGGGACTCGCATGATCTGTGCCGGATCAATACGGCTCGCCGTCTTGATCCCCGGCACCGCGGCGTACCCGACGATCTCCGACACCAGCGCCCGCTGGAATTTCGCGCCCAGTCCGCCGCGCGGACCCGTCGAGTCCCACAAACCGAAGACCAGCGCCGTAGGGCAGAGACCGAACAGGCCCGTGGCGTTGCGGACGTCCGCCGTATCGAGGAGTCGGCCCTTGTCCGATTTGGGGAACATCACGCCGTTCAACAGACTGTCGCGGAACAGCGCGTCCGCGGCGCGATGCGGCGCTTCCAGGCTGGTCACGGTGAATTTTCTCAGCAATTCGGGCTGATCGAAGCGCGTCACGATCAGGGGAAGCGTCACCTTGTCGGCGCGATGCGCTTCCAGAAGGGCCAACTCCATGCGGTTGGCCTGTGATTGCACGGAATCGAGGAGTACGCAGGGTTTGACCTCGCCTGTCCCGGGATCGATGCGTTCCTCCGTGGCGTACTTGCCCCCTTCGTAAGTGGGCGGGAACACCTTGTCACCGGGACCACCCGCCGGCTGATAGTCGGTCACGCAGCGAAACGCCGCGGCCGTACCCGCGACCGCGTCTCGCAAGGTCTTCAGATCGAGCGTCATGTGTTTCTCCATCTGCCTGTCTCCGTCGTGTCCGAGTTCCGGCCGTCAAACGAGCGGCTGAGCCGGCGCAAAGTTGCTGTAATACTGGTTCGGTTGTACCCGACGCGCGCAATAGACCTCTTCGATACCCTTGGCGAGAAGGGCCGGACGAGGCAGAGGACTTTCATGCAGAGCGCGCAGCGCAACCAGGGAGCGCAGGGTCTCGATGTCCACCATCGAAGTCCATATCGGCCACACGAAACGAAATCCTCGCCCTTCGTGCCGGTGAAACCCGGTGGTGTGGATCCGTCTTCCAACCGCGACGGTCGGAAAGCATCTCAACGACTCGGCCGCCAGGCAATTGGCGGCCAGCATCGTGCCCGGGCCATCGGCCAGGTTCGATCTGCTCGGGTCCTTCCATCGGAGCGCGTAGGCTTGGTCTTCGATCGGGTCCCAGCGCAGGCTGTAACCCTCGTCCCGGTAGTCCCAGGGTCGAAACAGCGCCCGCTCGATATGCCGGTGGCCGATGTTCTTGCGAATGGTCTTCGCATAGAACAGCATGCCCTGCCGGTTGGAGTCTCCGGCGCGTACCATCCTGAAGCGCGTTTCCTGGAACTCGTCCTTCTTCGCATCCGGGTAGAGTTCCGTGCCGAAGCCAGCCAGGAAATCCACGTCCCGGCGACTGGACGGGCAGGCTTTGCCCTGCCGAGTCTTGAGCTCTCGCACGAATCTGTCGTGGGCGAACGGAAATTTGTTGGATTCCTTCCCGTTCCTGTTCTCCCTGCCGACGTCGAACACGGCCGTCGGGGCATTCTTCAGCGCTTGCAGCACCGTGCCGCAAAACTCCCGCTCGTCGCCGCCGCATCCCGCAAGCAAGGGTCTCCAGCTACCGTGGACGCTCCGCCATCCGAGGCGGACCGATCCCGCGAACGTATCGCCGAGGACGCATAATGTCCCGACGGCGGCCAGAAACCCCAGCGGATTGCTCCCGTCGAGGCCGCTCAACAACAGTCCTTGAGCGTCGTCGTTCTTGGCGTCACCCACCGGCATCGTGCGCTTCCTCCCATTCGCTGCGCCGCCAGTCGGCGAGGCGCAACAGGGCTTCGAGCCACGCCAGCCCCCACCAGCCGTAGCGGCGGGTCAGCCGCCAGTAGCGATCCGCGACGCCGGAGTCCAGCCGTTCCAGGCCGGTCGGGCCGGACCAGCGCATCCGGTGGCCGCACAACGTGTACTCCACGGGCCTTGGCTCGCGATCGTCATCGGCCACGACGGGCGCGAACGGGCGGCAATGGCCATGGTGGCTGGCCACGAGGTGAAGCACGAGGTCGCGCAATTCGTCGTCTTCCGGCAAGAGCGCCGGCGCGGCTTCCGCCAGTCGCACCGACAACAGCTCGTGCCGGCCTCCGGCCGGGTATCCCGAGGCGGCGCGGGCGCATTCCCGTGCGACCGGGGTCCTGGGCATCCCCGCGGACTTGGCCAGAATTTCGCCGGCCGACCACGGCGATCCTCCCCGGAGCATGGCCTGGAATCTTGGGTCCGCCTTGCCGAGGTCGTGCAGCAGTCCCGCGCGGGCGACGGCTTCCGCCAACCCGTCGGGCAAGCCACAACCAACCGCATGACGGCGGGCGAATGTCTCGACGCCGGGGAGATGGGTGCGGAGCGGCACCGGCTTGCCGTCGCGGTGCGAGATGCCGGATGCGGCTGCATCGTCCTCGTCGCTGAAGACGGCGGCCTCGTGAGCGAGCTTCCTTATCCCATCTTTACCACTGCGAGCCGCGATTGGGTGGGGATTCGTCGCGATTTCGCCGATTTTTGCGTGTAGGTGATTGATGTGTCGTCGGGGAGGCTGATGTAGTGCCATAAAATGTACTTGATGTCTTGCGCCACACCCCGCCCCCCGCTACCGTGCGTCCATGTTCATCCGGCGCACCCGTACCCGCAGCATCGGCGAGCGGTACTTCACCTTCCGCCTCGTGCGCTCCGAGCGCACCGGCGACCAAGTGCGCCAACGCACCTTGCTCAACCTGGGACGGCACTTCGACATCGCACCAAGCGAGTGGCCGATGCTGTGCCGGCGCATCGACGAACTCCTCGCCGGTCAGCTACCACTGCCACCCGATGGCCCCCCGGCGCTCGAATCACACGCCCAACGCATCACCGCGCTGCTGCTCGCCGGTGAGCGCATTGGCGCTGCATCCTCGCCGGCGAGCCCGAGGCACGACTTCCAACACGTCGACGTCGACTCCCTGGAACTGATTCGCCCGCGCTCGGTCGGCGTGGAGCACGCCGGCCTGTGGGCGATGGACCAGCTCGGCCTGCGCACGCGGCTCGAAGCACTGGGCATCGGGGCGTCGTTACGCACCGCCGCCATCGGCTCCATCATCGCGCGTATGGCCCGGCCAGGCTCCGAGCGCGCCACCCGGCGCTGGCTGGGCGAGCGCAGCGCCCTGGGCGAACTCCTGGGCGTGGACTTCGAGACGATGGGGCCGATGCGACTGTACCGCGCCTCCGACGCACTGATGGCACACCGCGAGGCCATCGAGCACCCCCTCTTCGACCGGGCGATGGACCTGTTCGACCTCCACCCCACCGTCACCCTCTACGACCTGACCAATACCTACTTCGAGGGCGAGGCGAGCGGACAACCCAACGCCCGGCGCGGACACTCCAAGGACCAACGCACCGACTGCCCGCTGCTCACCTTGGGACTGGTGCTCGATGCCAGCGGCTTCGTGCGCCGCTCCCAAGTCTTCGCCGGCAACGTGCGCGAACATCACACCCTCGCCCAGATGCTCGACACCCTCAACGCCCCGCACGGCGCCCTGGTGGTCATGGACCGCGGCATCGCCACCGAAGACCGCGTGCGCTGGCTGCGCGAGCACCAATACCGCTCCCTGGTGGTCAGCCGCGAACGCACCCGCCACTTCGACGCCGACGCGGCGCTGTCCATCGAGACCGCCTCCCAGCACCGCGTGCATCTGCACAAGGTCCTCAGCGACGACAGCCAGGAGGCCCGGCTGTATTGCTTCTCCCAAGCGCGCGCCGCCAAGGAGCGCGCCATCGTCGAGCGCTTCGCCCAACGCTTCGAGGCCGCCCTCGCCCGGCTCTCCGAGGGGCTGTCCAAACCCCGCACACACAAACGCACCGACCAAGTCTGGCAGCGCATCGGGCGGCTCAAAGAGACAAGCCGCGGCATCGCCCAACACTACGACATCGCACTCGACACCGACGAGACCGGCGAGCGCGCCATCGCCGTGCGCTTCACCCGCCGCCCGCTCCCCGGCTCCATGCTGACCCACCCCGGCGTGTACTGCCTGCGCACCAATCAAACCGATTGGGACGAATCCACCCTGTGGCGCACCTACTTCACCCTCACCGACATCGAGGCCGTGTTCCGCTCCCTGAAATCCGAACTCGGCCTGCGCCCCATCTATCACCACAAGCCTATCCGCGCCGAGGGCCATCTGTTCATCTCCGTCATCGCCTATCAACTCGTCCAGGTGGTTCGCCGGCGCCTGCGCCAAACCGGCCAGTGCGCCAGTTGGACCACCCTTCGCCGGACCCTGGAAGGACAACAACGCATTACCGCCACCTTCCGCCGCGCCGACGGGCGCACCCTGCACGTGCGAAAAGCCACCCGTGCCGAACCCTCCCAACAGGCCATCTACGAGGCCCTGGGCATCAACCACGCACCCGGAGGGATCCGCAAAACCCTCGTCTAAACGACCCTCGGGCACACGATTGTAGTGCCACTCACTGACCTCGAACATCGTAACTGTATGATGCAATGAGAAATTGCGGGGTGGGGTGGTAAAGATGGGGTAGCGGGCGCCCAGTAAGCGGGAATTGCTGTGAATCCATCGACAAGATACTCCCCGGAAGTCCGGGACCGAGCAGTGCGGCTGGTGCTGAAGCACCAGGGTGAAAAGATCGGGTGAAGCCGCGCTGCTTCATCGCCAGCAGCACCTCGCGCCAGCCCTGGGTCGACTCACGCACCCCGTCCTCGATGGCCAGGAAGTGCTTCTCGCCGCGGGCGTTCACGCCGATGACCACCAGCACGCACAGCCGCTCGCCTTCGCCTCGGAGTCCGCTGTAGATGCCGTCCGCCCACAGGGAGACCCACTCGTCGTCCAGGCGCCGACGGCACCACTGCCGGTACTCCTCGTCCCAGCTCCGCTTGAGCCGACTGACCACGTTCGCCGACAGCCCGCGCGCGGCCTGCTCGCCCACCAGCGCAGCGACCGCCTGACGCATCTGCCCGGTGGACATCCCGTGCAGGTACAGCCACGGAATCGCCGCATCGAGGCTCGCGCAACGCCGAACGTAGGGCGGCGCCACCGACGAGCGGAACGGCGCCGACGCACCCGAGCGGCTGCGCGCCTTGGGGACCCGCACGTCCACCTCGCCGAGTCCGGTGAGAATCTTGCGCTCGGGGAGGTGTCCGTTACGCACCACCCGCTGGCGCCCGTCGGGCAGCTTCTCATGCCCGAACGCCGACAGGTACTCTTCGAACTCCGCCGAGACCGCAGCCTCGATCAGCCGCCGCGCCCCGGACCGCAGAAGCTCCGTGAGGGGGTCCGAACCCCCTGCTGGCGTCGCCAATGAAACCACAGTATCGTTGCTCATGTGCGGTGTGCTCCTCTTGCCGAAATCGTGCCGTTGACAACTCGATTTCAGCAAAGATACGCCGCACGTCTCGACTCATCCGTACACCACTTTCGACCATAGCTCCACGGGTAACAGTCAGGGATAAAGGATAACGGTCAGTCAAGGAGGCTGAGGATGGCGATACTGCGAGGCGGCAACGACAACGACAACGATACGCTCATCGGCGACAGCGGCACCTTCGGCAACAGCGCCGACACCCTCAAGGGTGGCGATGGCGACGACTCACTGGAGGGCGGCGCCGGTAACGACTTGCTCGAAGGCGGCTCGAACAACGACCTCTTCATCTTCAATCAGGGACACGGGAACGACACTATCATCGACTTCGCCAACGGTGAAGACCGGATCGACCTCACGAGCTTCAGCCTGTCGGCAACGGAGTTGAACGCCGTCATCCATTCGGCGACGCCCATCGCCGGCGTCAACAACGGCGTTCGTCTCGACCTCTCGGGTCACGGCGGAGGGACCATCGACGTCATGGGCCTCACCCCCTCCGCGCTGGACACGGCGGACTTTGCAGGATTCGGCCTCACACTGACGCCGCCGGGACCGGGCGAAGCTACCCTCGTCGGCGGCGATTCGAACGACACCCTGATCGGGGGGAGCGGCAACGACACCCTCTCGGGCGGCGGCGATGACACGCTTACCGACCGCGGTGGCAACGATACGCTCGAAGGCGGGGCGGGGGCGGACTCGCTTGTCGGCGGCAGCGGCACCGACCGGGTCTCCTACGCGGGGTCGAACGCCGCGGTATCGGTAAATCTGGCCACCGGGGCGGTCTCCGGCGGCCACGCTCAGGGCGACACCCTCGCCGGCTTTGAGGAGGTCGAGGGCTCGCGCCATGCCGACACCCT
Source organism: uncultured Gammaproteobacteria bacterium (assembly GCA_958295465.1). Lineage (GTDB taxonomy): Bacteria > Pseudomonadota > Gammaproteobacteria > HK1 > HK1 > HK1. Next base: position 865,933 of record OY282353.1, on the reverse strand, counting down.
CACCGGAGGCGCGGGCTACGACATTCTCGCCAGCAGCGAGGGGAACGACCGACTCATCGGCGGTGCCGAAGGCGACACCTTCTTCGGCCAGGGCGGGGCGGATACCTTCGTCATCGTCGGCGGCCGTAGCTGGATCATGGATTTCGAGGCGGGCGTCGACCGGATTGAAGCGCCGGGCCTGACCGACAGCAACCTCGCCGCCCGCGCGACCCAGTCGGGCGAGCACTTGCACATCGAGTTCGAGCCTGCCGGGGCAGGCCCCGCCGAAACGGGGGCGGCGACCTCTACCTCGCCTGGACAACGCTCGATGCCCTCGCGGGACACGACGTGTTTATCTGAGTGCGGGGCCATGCCATGTCCGCTCAACCCATTTCTCCACTTGGCCAAGCGAGCCGTCGGTCGCGCTCCTCCGCTCCGACATGGCGTTACGACCGGCAACACACGCCGATGACGGCGAGCGGTGCAATGCGTCGGGCCTCAGGAAGCTCCGCTGCATCTGATGAAGCGCGCCACGCGCGTCTGAAGACGCTCGCCGACTCGATCAACGAGACCGCCCGCATGGCGCGGGCTACCTTGGTGCTGCTGTTGGCGGCGGCCCTCTATCTGGGCTTCACCCTGCTCTCATCCACCGACAAGAATCTGCTGCTCAACGCCCAGGTAGCCATGCCCGTGCTGCCGGTGGGTTTCGGGATGGCGCTTGACAAGAGCTATATCTTCGGACCTCCGATTTTCCTGTACCTGCACGTCCAGGTGTTGTTCCTGCTGAGCGTACTGTATCGGCAAATTCAGGGGTTCGAGACGGCCCTGGTTCAGGAGCTGTCAGGAATTTCACATTCGCGCCGAATGCGGCGGGAGTATTGGAGTTTGCTCTCCGCCTTCGCCTTCGTTCAGCTATTCCGACGGGGTGGCCATTTCCCTTATATCTCGAGATTGTTGGCTTGGATCAGTATCGAGGCGATCCCGTTGTCCTTGCTGTTCATCGTCGCTCTTTCCTTCGTTCGCTACCAATCCGAGTGGATCACCAACAGTCATCACGTCATCTTCCTCTTGGATCTATTCTCCATCATATGGTTCAACTCGCTGGGGCTCGGAAGATACATCCGATCGATCTGGAACAACCTGAGAAGATGCATCCGATCGATCTGGAACAACCTGAGAAGATGCATCCGATCGATCTGGAACAACCTGAGAAGATGCATCCGATCGATCTGGAACAACCCGAGCAGATGGCGTCCCTCGCGATGCAATTGGCAGAGATTCGGAGAAGGCAGAATATCGGTGTTAGCAGCGACCCGGAGATCGATCAGAGCGGTTTTGGCCTCGATCAAGGCGGTGATCTTGACTTCCTTTGGAACAGTGATCTGGACGTTGCTCAGAATTGTAATCTGGACCGGGCCCAGGTTGGTGGTGGCAGGTGCTGCGACACTTCTGCTGTTCGAGGCCCATCCACCATCTCTCGATATCGGATCCGTCGAGGAAATCGCTCAGGAGAAATTCGCTCAGGAGAAAAATTCAGGAAAATATAAATCTAAGCAAGACGCATTCCAGAAGGAAATGGAAGAGATGCGAAATCGTATCTGGCGCACGGGCGATGAATCCACAGACGGAACAGACGACAATGCCGAAGATGATAAAACTTGGCAATCAGAGTCGTTGCCGGATTTCTTTCGCAAAATTTGGCAGCACGAGGAATTCCGACAGGCTATGTGGGAAGCTGTGCTGGAGGAAGCTGTGCTGACTATGAAGCTGTCCACGCTGACTATGTGGGAAGCTGTGCTGAAGAAAAATATAAACGCGCTCGACATCGGCCCATGCGAATGGTGGGGCGCCTGCCGGTACCTGAGTGTCAAGGATTTGTGGCTAGTCAGCACACGACCTGTTGATGTGCCCGTCCCGAAAATCCATGAATCCGATGAAAGCAATTCCGATCCCATAGAATGGTCAAGCTTGAACGAACTCTCCCTGACTGGTCGGAATCTGCGCTTCGCCGATTTCCGATCTGCGAAGCTACAAGGAGTGAATTTGGAAGATGCAGAACTGCAGGGAGCGAATCTTGAGGACGTGAATTTACAGAACGCAAACCTTGTTGGAGCAAAGATGGAGGGCGCGCTTCTATCAGGAGCAAAATTGCAGTATGCAGATCTCTCGGAAGCGGAATTGCGGAGCGCGAATCTACAGCAAGCCATGTTGCAGAACGCATCTCTCAATAATGCGCGGTTATTTAAGACTTATCTTAAGGATGCACAATTGCAGCACGCAGAACTCGTGGAAACAAAGTTGCAGCACGTGAATATGAAAGATACGCAAATGGACGGTGCAAGTCTATGGGGGGCGGAGTTGGAGAACGCTAATCTCCAGGGAGCACGATTGCGAGGTGCCTCTCTTGGATATGTGGAATCTACAGGAGCGGATTTAAATGACGCGCAGTTGCAAGGTGCGAAACTCCGGAGGGCAAGTTTTAAAGATATGAAATTTGAGAAAATGCAGTTGGAGGGTGTGGACCTCCGTGACGCGAAAATTCAGTGCGAATCGTGTGAACCCAAATCATGGGAATTGGCGTGGATGCATAACACATCGATCAATATGACAAAATATACGACACGCTTCGACGAGGATGACGTGAAGAATATGCCGCATACGGAATGGGTAAAGGCGTGGGCTAAATGGACGGCCGATTTCGCCTGCGAGAACGAATACACGGGCTATAGCAGCGTGAAGCGCTGGACGTCCGATGACCCCCTGTCCGGTCTGAAAGACCAGATCGGTCCGGAAAAGCTTGATAGAATTAAAAAACGCATTCTCAGACACATTCTCTCTGAATTGAGATTGAGAGAGAAGAACGACCAGTGCCCCGGCCTCCGCATGATACCAGACGGCGGTTGGCGGATACCGGACAGCAGATGGCGGGAGGTGTGGAGGGATGACGACTAGCCCGGCATTGCGGACGCGGTGCGTTATCGACACGCGGCCCTGGTTCGGAAGTTCGATGCCTTGGCACGTCCACCGCGGAGATACCGACACTCGGGGGCCCCGACGCCGAAGTTCACCTGCTCCAACAGCGAGCGCCGCCGAAGCCTCACCACCCACTTGGTATCGGATGCCGTGTCCCCTCCGGATCAGAGGAGGTTACTTCCGGTCCGTTTTCTGAACGGAGCTTCACCCCTGGCCACCGGTCCCACGATTCACCCTTCCCTCATCAACCCAGGAGATCAGAACCATGTCCCCTACCCGTTTACCGCCTTTCCGTTCGGCTGCGATTTCATCCTGGCTGGCCATGGCAGTGCTTGCAGTCTCGCTTTTCGGTTCCCTGTCGATCGCCCATGCAGACGACTATGAAGACTGCATGGACGACTGCACGACCAATGGGGGTTCCTCCAAAGGGTGTCATCAAGTGTGCAGGTAGCGAAAGTGAGTATGTGGAGTTGACCCGATTTCGTGGACACCTGACCCTTTGGGGAGGAGGTATCCACTATGCCGAAATCGAGACCGCCGTACCCGCCGGCCTTCCGGCGCCAGATGGTCGAGCTGGTTCGCACCGGACGGACTGCGGAAGAGCTGGCTCGTGAGTTCGAGCCCACCGCCCAGGCGATCCGCAACTGGGTCGCACAGGCCGAGCGTGACGAGGGCCGGCGTGGAGATGGGCTGAGCAGCGCAGAGCGCGAGGAGATGCGCCGGCTGCGTCGTGAGAACCGTCGTCTGCGTGAAGAACGGGCGATACTGGCAAAAGCCGCGGCCTGGTTTGCTCGGGAGGTCGGACCCGGGAGGTCGACCGGTTCATGAGAGCGAATCAGGCCCAGTTGCGCATCGCCACGATGGCCCGAGTGCTCGGTGTCTCCCCGAGCGGGTTCTATGCGTGGCGTCAACGAGAGCGTTCGGCACGAGAGCGCAGCGACGAAGCCCTCACTGCCCGCATGCGGGCGATTCACGCGCATAGCCGGGGGAGCTACGGTGCGCCGCGGATTCAAGCCGAGCTGGCCGAGCAGGGCTTGGCGGTGAGCCGCAAGCGGGTGGCTCGGGTGATGCGCCAAGCGGGCTTGGCCGGCGTGAGCCGGCGCAAGGGGCCGCGCACCACACGCCGCGACGCCCAAGCCCGCCCGGCACCGGACCTCGTCGAGCGTGAGTTCCACGCCGACGCCCCGGACCGGCTGTGGGTGGCTGACATCACCTACGTGCCGACCCTGGCGGGATTCCTGTACTTGGCCATCGTCCTCGACGTGTTCAGCCGCCGGGTCGTGGGCTGGGCGATGGCCGGGCACCTGCGCACCGAACTCGTGCTCGATGCCCTCGGCATGGCCGTCGAACAACGCCGCCCGGGCTCCGTCATCCACCACTCCGAGCAGGGCTGCCAGTACACCTCCTTCGCCTTCGGTGAACGCTGCCGGCGATGGGGCGTGGTCCCGTCGATGGGCTCGGTCGGGGACTGCTTCGACGACGCCATGGCCGAGAGCTTCTTCGCCACCCTCGAATGCGAGCTGCTCGACCGCACGCACTTCCACGACCATCACCAGGCGCGCAGAGCAATCTTCGAGTTCATCGAGGGATGGTATAACCCCCATCGTCGTCACCGGGGCCTCGGTCAGCAATCCCCGATGGCCTTCGAGAGGAGCTATCAGGACGCTGCATGAAACCCAAGCCCTTAACTGTCCACTGAAACGGGGCAACTCCACATGACGTCTCTCCCGTATGGATGGATGGAGCCCGCGCCCGGCCGCGGCCGGACCGCGAGCCGGCCGGGCCGGGGAAGCATAGTCCGACTCGGGGCGTGCCCGCCGCCCCCGCTGCCGAAACGGCGGCATTGACCCGGGTTCAGGCCATCGCGATGGTGTCGATGGCGGCGAGCACTCCCCCCACCCCGAAATCGGCGAGGGGAACGCCGGTCGATGCGCCGGCCGGCTCGCGGTAGAACGACGAACGCAGGGTCTGATTGGCCACGATGTCCTTCGGATCGGCATCGCCGAGAAAGTAGCTGGTCTGCTTCACCATGTGATCGAGACCGAGCCCCGCCGCCGCGAGCAGCGCGCGGGTGCGCTCGATGCAAAGCCGCGTCTGCGCGTTCAGGTCGCCGCGGTGCACCACATTGCCGTCTCCGTCGAGCGGAAGCTGGCTCGACAGGAACACGATGTCACCGCTGCACACTCCGTCGACGTGCGCCGCCCGCCCCGGCCGCCGCCACGGCGGGTCGAGCCGCAGGACACGGCGCTCGACGGCCGATCCGGTCTCCCCGCACACCGCCCATCCGTCCACGCGCACCACGTGTTCCGGCGCGAGCCGCGGCGCGGGCAGCTCGGCGAATGCGCATTCGAGTGGCGCGACGTGGCGTTCGTAATCGGCGGCCCGGACCTCGGCCGGTACTTCGCCCGCATACCACGCCGCGAGCCGGACGAGGTCGGACGGCGCCGCGCCGAGCCTGCCGAGCGCGTCCGCCAGCCGCTCGTGGGCGAGGGCGCCCGTCTCCGGGTCGCCGCCGGCCGCGCTCTGCCCTCCGACGAATACGTGACCGCCGCAGCGCAGGGCATGATTGAGCGGCGCGGGCAGCGCCGGGCCCCCGTCGGGCGACGCGGACTCCCGATCGAGACGTTCCCCGTCCTCGTCCACCATCGCCACCGCCTCGATCTCGACCCGCATGCCGGGAAGCGCGAGCCACGGCAGCGGCACCGGCACCAGCACCGGCCCGGAGCGCGCCGTGCCAACGCCGGCGGCCCTGCACGCTTCGGCGACGGCTGCGACGAACCACGCCTCGTCCACGCCGCCGGCCGCCGCGTAGAACGCGGTGAGCTTGACGGTATCGGCGAACGTGGCCCCGAACCCCCGCAGCACCGTATCGATGTGCTTGACGACCACGCGGATCTGCGCCGGGAGATCGTCGCGATGGAGCGGCTCGCCACGGCTCGTCTTGTCCACCTGCCCGCCGACGTGGACGAACCGCCCGGTACGGACCCCGTGCTTGAACGCGAGGTGGCGATACCAGTCCCAGTGCCCCTCCGGCCACGAGTACGTACGCGATCGCATCGAACTCTCCGTTCCGGCGCGGCCCGGCGCCGGTACCCGGCGCACCGTTTAGCCCATCTTTACCACTGCGAGCCGCGATTGGGTGGGGATTCGCCCCGATTTCGCCGATTTTTGCGTGTAGGTGATTGATGTGTCGTCGGGGAGGCTGATGTAGTGCCATAAAATGTACTTGATGTCTTGCGCCACACCCCGCCCCCCGCTACCCTGCGTCCATGTTCATCCGCCGCACCCGTACCCGCAGCATCGGCGAGCGGTACTTCACCTTCCGCCTCGTGCGCTCCGAACGCACCGGCTCGCAGGTGCGACAACGCACCCTGCTCAACCTGGGACGACACTTCGATGTCGCACCAAGCGAGTGGCCGATGCTGTGCCGGCGCATCGACGAACTCCTCGCCGGTCAGCTACCACTGCCACCCGATGGCCCCCCGGCGCTCGAATCACACGCCCAACGCATCACCGCGCTGCTGCTCGCCGGTGAGCGCATTGGCGCTGCATCCTCGCCGGCGAGCCCGAGGCACGACTTCCAACACGTCGACGTCGACTCCCTGGAACTGATTCGCCCGCGCTCGGTCGGCGTGGAGCACGCCGGCCTGTGGGCGATGGACCAGCTCGGCCTGCGCACGCGGCTCGAAGCACTGGGCATCGGGGCGTCGTTACGCACCGCCGCCATCGGCTCCATCATCGCGCGTATGGCCCGGCCAGGCTCCGAGCGCGCCACCCGGCGCTGGCTGGGCGAGCGCAGCGCCCTGGGCGAACTCCTGGGCGTGGACTTCGAGACGATGGGGCCGATGCGACTGTACCGCGCCTCCGACGCACTGATGGCACACCGCGAGGCCATCGAGCACCCCCTCTTCGACCGGGCGATGGACCTGTTCGACCTCCACCCCACCGTCACCCTCTACGACCTGACCAATACCTACTTCGAGGGCGAGGCGAGCGGACAACCCAACGCCCGGCGCGGACACTCCAAGGACCAACGCACCGACTGCCCGCTGCTCACCTTGGGACTGGTGCTCGATGCCAGCGGCTTCGTGCGCCGCTCCCAAGTCTTCGCCGGCAACGTGCGCGAACATCACACCCTCGCCCAGATGCTCGACACCCTCAACGCCCCGCACGGCGCCCTGGTGGTCATGGACCGCGGCATCGCCACCGAAGACCGCGTGCGCTGGCTGCGCGAGCAAGGGTATCGGTACCTGGTGGTCAGCCGCGAACGCACCCGCCACTTCGACGCCGACGCGGCGCTGTCCATCGAGACCGCCTCCCAGCACCGCGTGCATCTGCACAAGGTCCTCAGCGACGACGGCCAGGAGGCCCGGCTGTATTGCTTCTCCCAAGCGCGCGCCGCCAAGGAGCGCGCCATCGTCGAGCGCTTCGCCCAACGCTTCGAGGCCGCCCTCGCCCGGCTCTCCGAGGGGCTGTCCAAACCCCGCACCCACAAACGCACCGACCAAGTCTGGCAGCGCATCGGGCGGCTCAAAGAACAAAGCCGCGGCGTCGCCCAACACTACGACATCGCACTCGACACCAACGAGACCGGCGAGCGCGCCACCGCCGTGCGCTTCACCCGCCGCCCGCTCCCCGGCTCCATGCTGACCCACCCCGGCGTGTACTGCCTGCGCACCAATCAAACCGATTGGGACGAATCCACCCTGTGGCGCACCTACTTCACCCTCACCGACATCGAGGCCGTGTTCCGCTCCCTGAAATCCGAACTCGGCTTACGCCCCATCTATCACCACAAGCCTATCCGCGCCGAGGGCCATCTGTTCATCTCCGTCATCGCCTATCAACTCGTCCAGGTGGTTCGCCGGCGCCTGCGCCAAACCGGCCAGTGCGCCAGTTGGACCACCCTTCGCCGAATCCTCGAAGGGCAGCAGCGCATCACCGCCACCTTCCGCCGCGCCGACGGGCGCACCCTGCACGTGCGAAAAGCCACCCGTGCCGAACCCTCCCAACAGGCCATCTACGAGGCCCTGGGCATCAACCACGCACCCGGAGGGATCCGCAAAACCCTCGTCTAAACGACCCTCGGGCACACGATTGTAGTGCCACTCACTGACCTCGAACATCGTAACTGTATGATGCAATGAGAAATTGCGGGGTGGGGTGGTAAAGATGGGTTATCCGGCGGCGCCCGGCAAGGACCAGGCATCGGGCGCCGACGAGACGGCATTCCCGGCGAAGCTTGGCGACGGTGGAAAATTCCGCGCCGAGCTCCTTCGCAGCTTGCGGTAGCCAGTCCCAGCGATCCGGCAGGGCTTCGGCCTTCGACAGCTCCGTCAGGAGGCCGTGTACCGCGACCGCGACTTCAAGCGGATCGTTTTCATACTTCTGCGAAAGGTCGCTCAGCAGCGAACGCGCCGTCGCCTTGGCGGCCACCGAATCCGGCCAGGCGTCCACCAGGGCAGGGTGCAGGCGCAGGATCGGCTTGGCGCGGGAGAGCCGGTGCGCGTCATCTCCCATGTCGAGGGTTGCGGGGGAATCGGACGCTTCCGGTGGGAGGTCTCCAAGCCGGTCATGCGGGCCGGGGTGCGTACACGGGATCACGATGACGTCTCCGGGCCGGATATCGACCGGATCGGAAGTCACGTCCTTGCGGCTCGTTCCGGTCCCGCGCCAGCGGATGATCCGGCGATCCGAAAGATTCGAGTCCTCCACGCCTTCCGGATCTTCTTCGGGCCGGTCAGCGGTCCGAGCGCCTTCCACGTCGGCGCTGAAGTCGTCCGTATCCTTCCCGGCCAACCAGCGCTTGAACACGCCGATCGGCACCGGCAGCGTCTCGCTGCTGCCTGGTGGGCACAGCGTCAGGGATTCGATGGCATCGTCCTGTGCGTCCGCGCCAGCCAAGTCGATGTCCGCACGCCAGCAGACCTGTACGTCCGGGACGCTTTCCCGCGGGCCGCGCAGAAAATGCGCCACGTCCGGCGAGGGCCGCGGTTCCGGCGCGGTCTGCGCCCAGCAATCGACGTGCGCGGGGAGCATCACCGGCGCATCGGCCGACGGCGCGTCGAGACCGGCGAGGGAATCGTCTTCCGCCAACAGACGGTCGAGATGGGCGATGCCGAAATCGACCTCGCCGTCTTCATTCTTGTGATCGCCAAGCCATTTCCAGGTGCGGGTCAACGCTTCGCCGTACACCGGGTCCTTCTCCGCGCCACGCGCCGGCCTGGCCTGATCGGCGCGAATGAGAATCCAGGCGCGGGCTTCGATCTCCCGCCCCATGCGGTTCATGCGTCCGAAGCGCTGGCGCAAGGCGTCGAGGCTCGCGCACTCGGTGACCAAGCCGTCGAAGTCGAGATCGGCCCCGACTTCGAGGGTCTGGGTGGCAACGACGATGACCGGATTTTCCAGTCGGCGGCCGGCGGCCTGGTTCGATTGGAGGCCCAGGTCGCGAAGCCGCCGTACCACCGCGTCCTTGTCCACGGGGCGCATGCGGCCGGTCAGCAGGACGGCCTCGACCTCCTCCCTCTCGCGCAACCGGCGGAAGGTTTCGCGGGCGGTCGCCACTCGATTGACGAACACGACGACGGCCCGCCGACCGCCGTTCAGAAGGCCCAGAGCGTTTTGCACCAACGCATTCGAGAATCGGCCGGATGCCTTGTCGTCCTTCGCATTGGAAATCGGCCGTAGCGCCGCCGGCTTGCCTGCCAACTGCCGCCGGCCGAGCGGATGGCCCGGGTCGCGGCCGTCGTCGGACAAGTCCCTGAACACGTCGTCAATCCCCGGCGGCGGCGTCGCCGACATCACCACCGGGTGGAAACACCGCCGAAGCGGCTCATGTGCCCAGGTCCGATAACGGCGGACGGCCCGCAAGGTCTGCAAGAACGGCTGCGCGCAATGCGCTTCGTCGAGCAGGATGAGGCTGTCGTTGGCAACGAGTCCCGCGTAGATCGGCCAGGTTCCGGCACCGCGGCCGTAGGCGCGGAACAACAGCCGGGAGCCGATCTGGTCCACCGTCGAGGCGACGATGGTGGGTTGCAGAGGGTTGCGCGCCCAGGCTTCCGATCGATACATGCCACCGCGCAGCACATGGACGGCGAGCGGCCGCTCGCCCCCGAATCCGGTGGCTGCGCCGTGGGCGATGCGCCGCAGATCGTCCGCGACGACCTTCAGAATGCCGTCTGCGGCCCGCTCCAGCTTCTTCGCCAGCCGGCGCGCACGTTCATACGCTTCGTCGACGATCACCCGCCGATCCACCACGAAGAAGATGCGACGTGGCGTGGTGATCGCCTGCCCGGAATCCAGCCGCGATGCCTGAGCCGCCAAGGCGAACAGGGCGACGTCCATGCAGGCGGTCTTGCCGGATGCAGTCGGCAAGGCGATAGCGTCGGGCCAGGAAGACGGCGTTGCTCCGCCGACGCCCGAAGGAGCGTCTACCCCCGGTAAATCCGCCGAGGCCGCCTCGCACTCCAGCACCCTCTTCGCCAGATCCTTCTGCCAGCAAAATGGGCGCTTGCCCCACAGCGCGACAAAGAATTCCGCGAAATCCGAGGCGTATGGATCATCCGGGGTCATGATCGACCTCTCCCACATCTCATCGGGCGATCCGGACCGGTCCCGTTTCCCCGAACCTCGATCGAGATCCTGGCCGAACGAAGGGACGCGATCCACCGAATCTCGACATCCGACCGTGGAAGCTCGCGACGCCCGCGGCGCGTGAGTGGCCGGTCTCCGGGCGCCACCCCTTGCCACACCTCTTCAGGATCCGAATACCTCAGAGCCAGGCTTCGCCGAAGTCGAACGTTCCCGACACGATTCAGGATCCTTGCCTGCTGTTCCGGTTCACCCCAACCTGGCACCGCCGGAACCAAACGCCGGTTGGTGAACGAGTCTTCGTCGTTTGGACGAAGATTTCACGGATCAGGGACCAACCCGCCAAACACCCCCTCCCCCCGCTCGTGCGCGAGCAGCATCGCCTTGCGGTTCAGGCCGCCGCCGTAGCCGACGAGGCTGCCGTCGGCGCCGATGACGCGGTGGCAGGGGAGGACGATCGCGATGGGGTTGGCGCCGTTGGCGGCGCCGGCGGCGCGGGCCGCGCCGGTGCGCCCCACCGCCCGGCGGGCGAGCTCGCCGTAGCTCCAGGTCTCGCCGTAGGGGATGCGGGCGAGCTCGGCCCATACCTTGCGCCGGAACGCCGTGCCCTCGGGCTCCACGGCCATCTCGAACTCCCGGAGCTCGCCCGCGAAGTAGGCTTCGAGCTCCGCCGTCTCGCGGGCGAGGCCCGCATCGTCGCGGACCCATTCCGGGCCGGGTTCGAGCGGCTTTGCCGTCCCGCGGCGGGGCGAGTCGGGCCGCGACGGGTCGCGGTCCGGGGTGGTGACGTGGCGGACGGCGACATCGTCCTTCGCGACGAGGAGCGGTCCGATGGGGGATGCGTACCAGGCGTATCTCACGGGGTTGTCCTCGGCTGCGATGTCTCGTTCGTTTCGGGTAAGGCCAGGCGTAGCTTGACGAACGGAGTGCGGACCGGCTGCGTGTGAAAGATTCGCGATATACAAAACACCTTCTGCGGCCGTTCCAGGCGACCGGGCAGCCGGCGATGCCTCCGCCGGCGATCACCGCACGCCCCGTAGCGGGAAGCCCGCCTGCATCCTCGCCGCACGTGCGGTCCTGCGCGCTCGTTACGCTACCGCTTCCCGGGACGGAGCAACCCGAACATCGTGCCTGCGGGGTCTCGGTGTCCTGCGCGCTCGTTACGCCACCGCTTCCCAGGCCCGCTCGAAGCGGTCGAGGTTCTCCCCGGTGTAGGCGACGTAGTCGAAATCGATCTCCGAGCGCGTCTCCGAGACCATGCTCCACATCGCCTCGCGCAGTGCGGAGGCGCATTTCATCGCGGCGTAGCTCGCGAGCCGGGCCTCGCCGGGCGACGCTCCGAAGTAGCGTTCGAGCATCCGGTGCTCCTCCCCGGCATCCAGCGCGTTGTTCGCGGCAAGCCCGCCGAGATCGAAGAGCGGGCTGTTGAACCCGGCATACTCCCAGTCGATCAGCCAGATTCGATCGCCGTCGTCGATGAAGTTCGCCGCGAGCAGGTCGTTGTGGCCGAAGACGATCTCGACCGGACCCATCACCGATTCGAGGTGTGCGGCGCGGGCGAGGAATTCGTCGATCCGCCCCGCCATCCGGCTCCCGTCCTCGCGCAAGGTCCGGGCATAGTCGCGCACCACCTGGAAGACCCGGAAGATGGGAGTCGGGCCGCGGAAATGCAGCGGGATCTCCCGGTGACAACGGCCCACGGTGTCGAGGATGCGTTCGAGGCAGGCCGGCTCGCGCACGCCGGCGGGGTCGAGGGTGCGTCCGTCCACCCATCGCATCACCAGCGCCCCCGGCTCGGCGTGGACGATTTCCGGCGAGATCCCGGCGGCGTGCGCCGCCCGCGCCGCGGCCAGCTCGTTCACGCGGTATACCCCGTGCTCCGGAATGTCCTCGCCGATACGCACGACGTAGCGCTCGCCGGCGTCCTCGACGACGAAGTTGACGTTGGTGATCCCGCCGCCGAGTGGCTCCGGTGCGACCTCGCCCTTCCAGCAGGCGAGGCGCGCGGCGCGTTCCAGGTGGGTCGTCATGAGGGGAATGCTCCTTGGATCGATCGAGGCCCGGCTCCTGCTTCTTGCGCCACTCCGGAGGCACGGCGTGTGCCGGGCTTCAACATCAGTGGGTCATCCGATGCCCGATTCCTGCCTCTTGCGCCGTATCCAGGCGCGAAGGAGAGGCACTTGAGCGGTCCGGCCATGACTGCTCCCCGGGGACAATTCCAGCGGTCCGCCCGCGCGACGCGGATGGAGATCATCCGATCCCGGACGCTTCAGGAAGGGCGTACCCTCTGGCGTAGGTCTCCCGGATCAGCGTCAGGCACCGCTCGCGGGTGAGACCGTTCGAGAACCGCGACGGATGGACCATCGGCAGGTCGTGGGCGGGCTCGCCCTCGACCATCCAATGGGCCAGAAACTCGCCCGACCCGCCGCCGGTCCCGATGCCGACCGCGAACCCGGCCGCGAGCCACAGGCCCTCATGGCCCTCCACCGGCCCCAGCAGCGGGCAGCCGTCCGGGGCATAGCAGATCGGGCCGTTGTTGACCGCCTTGACGCCGGCCTCGCCGAAGGCCGGAAGCCGCTCGATGACCCGCAGCAGATGGGGCTCCAGGCGTTCGAGGTCGGGCGGCAGAAGGTCCTCTCCGAAGTCGGGGGGAATGCCCTCCACCGCCCAGAACCGGGGATGGGCCTCGTAGACGCCGCAGAGGAAGCCGCCGCCCTCCTGCCGGACGTTGGAGGGCGCGTAAGGATCGCGCACCGTCGGCACCTCGAAGTCCAGCGCCCGCAGCTCGGGGATGCTCCCGGTGATCACTTCATGGTGTTCGAGCGCGTAAAGCGGAAGGTCCAGATCAAGCTGCCGGGCCAGCTCCCGCGTCCAGAAGCTGCACGCGAGAACCAGGTGCTCCGCCCGGACGGCGCCCTCGGGGGTCGTGATCTCCCACGCGCCGGCCACCCGGCGCAGGCGCTCCGCCGGGCAGCGCCGCTTGATCCGCGCTCCCCGGGCCCGCGCGGCCCCGGCCAGCGCGTGGGTCGCTCCCGAGGCGTCGACGTGGCCGTCGGTGGGGGTATGGGCCGCCCCGAACAGGCCGGCGGTGGCCAGAAGGGGATGGAGCTCCGCCATCACCGCGGGATCCACCACCCGGTACTCGATCCCGAGGTCGTCGTACATCGGCGCGAGCCGCCGGTAGGCGTCGAGCTCTTCGCGCGTGGTCGCCAGCCGGAGGCTTCCGGCGGGATGGAACCCGACGGAGCGCCCCGTTTCCCGTTCCGCCTTGAGGTAGATCCTGATCGAGTCCACGTAGAGGCGGGTGAGGCCGGGGTAGTGGCCGAAGTAGGTGACGTTGCCCGCCGCGTGCCAAGTCGAGCCGGAAGTGAGCTCTCTGCGCTCCAGCAGCAGGGTGTCGGTCCAGCCGCGCTCGGCCAGCCGGTAGAGGACGCTGCATCCGACGATACCGCCGCCGATGATCGCTACCCGAACGTGCTCCGTCACGGCGCCGCCCTCTCGACTCCGGGCCGGGGCGAGGGGAATGACGCGGCGCCGACGATACCGCCGCCGATGACCGCTACCCGCACGTGCTCCGTCACCGCACCGCCCTCTCGACTTCGGGCCGAGGCGAGGGGAATGACGCGGCGCCGGCGATGCCACCGCCGATGACCGCTATCCGGACGTGCTCCGTCACCGCGCCGCCCTCTCGACTCCGGGCCGGGGCGAGGGGGATGACGCGGCGCTGGCGATGCCGCCGCCGATGACCGCTACCCGGACGTGCTCCGTCACCGCACCGCCCTCTCGACTCCGGGCCGGGGCGAGGGGAATGACGCGGCGCCGGCGTTGCCGCTGCCGATGACCGTAACCCGCACGTGCTCCGTCACCGCGCCGCCCTCTCGACTCCGGGCCGGGGCGAGGGGGATGACGCGGCGCCGGCGATGCCGCCGCCGATGACCGCTACCCGGACGTGCTCCGTCACGGCGCCGCCCCCTCGCTCCGGACCGGGTCCAGATGAATGGCGAAGCGCTCGCGGATGCGGGCGTCGGTTTCCGGCTCGATCAGGATCGGGCGATGGGTGGCCAGGATCTCCTTCGCCTTCACCGCCGCGCGGTCCCGGATGTCCTTCGCGCCGGCGTCGGTCCAGTCCTCGGGCGAAGACCGGTCCGCGTGGCGCGGATAGACGAACTCGCTTTCCATCAGCGCCAGGGTCTGCCGCGTGCCGAGGAAATGGCCGGGACCGTTCACCGCCTCCGCGATGACCTCCACCGACAGGGTCTCGTCCGAGACCTCGATTCCCCGTGCGATGCGCCGGATGCTGGAGAGCATGTCGTCGTCGATGACCATCGCCTCGAACGAACACCCCAGAAGGCTCGCCAGCATCCCCGCGGATTCGTAGACGAAGCCGCCGCCGGACAGGGCAGCAAGCCCCATGGTGAGCCCCTTCTCGAACCCGGCCTGGTTGTCGGGCAGCTTGGAGTCCGACATGCCGGCCCCCATGCCGCCCGGAAGGCCGTAGAAGGCGGACATCTGTCCGGACGCCGCGCCGAGCAGGGCCTGCTCTCCCCCGCCGCCGCTGAACGCTCCGGTGCGAAGGTCCGAGACGAACGCCCAGTTGCCCAGCACCACCGGATAACCGGGCTTGAGCAGGTTGATGATCGTGACCGACGCCAGCGCCTCGGCGCAGCCCTGGGCCAGCGTGCCCGCCAGTGCCGCCGGGGCCGTCGCACCGGCCTGGGGGCCCGTCTGGCAGTGGATCGGTATCCCGGCATCGACCGCCGCACAGGCCACGTCCAGGCTGTCCTTTGCGAAGGTCATGGGGGATACCACGGTGGTGGCGTGCACCGTGCAGAAGGGGCGCCTGACGAACCGGCCTTCGCCGCCGGCGAGCGCGTCGAGCATCGGCAGGAGCTTCGCCACGTGCCCGCCCAGGGTGATGCTGGTGGCGATGTGCTTCTTCGTCCCCGCCGCGCAGGCGTAGAGGGTGTTCGCGTCGAACTCGAAGAGGTCCGCGACGTCGGTGGCGACCACCGGGCGGGCGAACCACTGGAGGTTCTCGAGCATGTCGCACAGGCGTGCCAGATCGTAGATGTCGCGCAACGTGCTCGGGCGGTAGCGGCGGGTGTCGATGTCGAGCATCTTCACCGCCGCACCGCCGGTGCAGAAGTTCACCGTGCCGTTGCGCGCCTCGAAATCGAAGCGCGGGTCGCGGCCGTGGACGGTGAAGCGCCCGGCAGCCCGAGCGAGCGTGTCCTCGATCAGGGCACGGGGATAGAGGAGCCGTCCCGTCTCGCCAAGCGAGCAGCCGTGCGCGAGGGCCACGTCCCTCACGCGGTCGGTCGGCGCGGCCATGCCGACCCGCTCCAGCAGGTCCAGCGCCGCGCGATGGACGCGCATCGCGTCGGCGTCGCTGAGGGGGCGGTAGGGAGCCGTGAGGGCGCTGCCCGCGATCATGTGCTGCCGCCGGGCGGCGGCGGTGCGCTGCCTGCGGCGCGTTTCACGTCCGCCTGAACGCATGGGAGCACCTGTGCGCCGCGGAGGTGCGGAGGTGCGGCGCATGGTGGCACGGTGCTCCGAACCGGAGCAATACGGGGGCGGGAGTGTTGCCGGAAGCCGGAACGCGGCTCCCGGCGCCGTTTGCGTGGGGAGAATCAAGTCACACAGGCGCCTGAGCGGAAACCCGCTTCACATCCCTGCCATGAATACTTCCGAAACCCGGCGGGTCCCGGCAGGCGGGTGGAGCGGATGCGTGCCAGTTGTCTGGGAAAGTGCTTCGGGAGCCGGGTGGAGGATGGACTCCACCGCGCGTTCCCGGCCGGCGCGACGCGGTGTCGCGTCGCGCCGGCCGGATCGTTCTTGCCGTCAGCGTCAGTGCCCGGTGCGGATCACGCGAACGACCAGCGCTCCATCCAGCGCTCGCCGTCCAGATCCCAGTTCGAGGCGATCTGATCCGAGAGAGCCAGCTTCTCGGAAGTGGCGAAGACGTAGGAGGCGAACATCGGGATGATGGTGCCGCCCTCGTTGCGCACGATCTGCTGCATCTCCGTGTACATCGCGCGCCGCCTGGACTCGTCCAGCTCCGCCCGCGCCACCTTGAGCAGCTTGTTGAACTTCTCGTGTTCCCACGCGGCGTCGTTCCAGGGCACCCCGGCCTCGTAGGCGGTCGAGAACATCCAGTCGGCGGTCGGCCGGCCCCCCCAGTAGCAGGCACAGAACGGCTTGTTGTTCCACACGTTCGACCAGTAGCCGTCGTTCGGCTCGCGCACGATGTTCAGGTTGATGCCCGCCGCCTTGGCGGTCTCCGAGAACAGCGCCCCCGCATCGACGGCGCCCGCGAAGGCCGCGTCCGCGACGCTCAAGTCCACCGTGAGCGAGTCCATCCCTGCCTGCTTCAGGTAGTGCTTCGCCTTGTCGGGGTCGTAGGTGCGCTGCTCCAGGTCCTTGGCGAAGAAACGCTGTCCGCGCCCGATCGGATGGTCGTTGCCCACCACGCCGAAGCCCTGCAGGATCTTCTCCACCATCTCCTCGCGGTTGATGGCGTGCTTGAGGGCCAGGCGCACGTTGTTGTCGCTGAACGGGGCGACGTTGGTGCGCATCGGGAAGGTGTAGTGCTGGGTGCCGGCGATCGAGTGCACATTGACACCCTTTTGGCGCTTCATCAGATGCGCAGTCTTCAGATCCACCCGGTCGATGGCGTCCACCTCGCCGGTGATGAGGGCGTTGGTGCGGGCGGTGGGGTCGATGATGCTGATCATCTGGACCGCATCGAAGTGCCCGCGATCCGGATTCCAGTAGTCCGCGTACTTCTCGAGGTCCACGCGCACCCCCGGCTCGAAGCTCTTGATCCTGTATGCGCCCGCGCCGATGCCGGCCTGCCAGTCGGGCTTGCCGCCCTCGCTCGGCATGATCGGCAGGTGGTAGTCGCTGACGATGAACGGGAAGTCGGCGTTGCCGGCTTCGAGGCTGAAGACCACGGTGTGCTTGCCGTCGGCCTTGATGCCGGTGATCGGCGCGACGATCGGCTTGGCCGCGGACTGCGACTCCTCGCCGCGGTGGTGGTTGATGGAGGCGACCACGTCCTCGGCGGCAATCTCGCGGCCGTTGTGGTAGGTCACGCCCTTGCGCAGCTTGAAGGTCCAGGTGGCGGCGTCGGCGGAGGCGTCCCAGCTCTCGGCGAGCTGGCCGATCAGCGAGCCGTCTCCGGCCACCTCGGTCAGGTAATTGTTGTACCCCTGGACCAGGGCGAGCATGAAACCGTTTTCGTGGGTCCCCGGGTCGAGGCTGTCCGCGGTCTGGCCGTGGCCCTTGCCCATACGCATGACGCCGCCCTTCTTTGCGGCCCGTGCGAAGCGGATGGGCACGGTGAGGGCGACGGCGCCGGCAGCGCCGGTCTGGAGGAATCTGCGACGGGTGGTTGTGTTCATTGACGTCTCCTCTCTGCCTGGTGTCGGGATTCGGATTCGAAGTCCGGGGAAGGATGCTCTGCCGCGCGTCCATGCCCCGATGGGCCCTGGCGCCTTGCACCGTGGGTATGCAGTGCATGGTGGCATGGTGTCCCGGGTCAGGCAACTGACAGGCCTCCGGCTGTCGGCAACAAATCGATCTGTCCGGGTTCGTAGCACCATACGATCCGTGGACGTTCGCGGGCACGCTGCTACAATGTGGGGGTGATTCGGCATGTGGCGGTCAATCTTCTGAAGCGTGAGTCCACGAAGATCGGCGTCAGGAAGATGCGTATCCGGGCGGCGTTGAACGACGGTTTCCGAGACAAGGTATTGATGGGACAATAATCATATGCGGTTGCCCTGGTCCAAATCCCGCGCCGACGAGCCTCTGCGGATGCCCGGTAGCGGGAAGACGAAATTCAAGCGGTCGTCCGCTCAGCAGACGACGCCGGAACGGCTCGACCGGATGCTGTCCGTGACCCGGGCGAGGGGATGGATTGCCTTGCTCTCGATCCTCGTGGTTGCGGTGGCGGTCGGCGTGTGGTCCGTCGTCGGGGAGATCGCGACCTATGTGGAGGCCAATGGATTTCTGTTGAATCGGGGCGGCAGGGTGGTGGACGCGGTCGCGACCGGTTCCGGCCGGCTGCACACGATCGCCGTCTCCGTCGGCGACGAGGTCGAGAAGGACGCCCTCGTCGCGCTCGTCGCCAACGAGGAGCTCTCAGCGCGTTACACCAGCGCCCTTGCGTCCGTCGTGGAGCGCGCCCGAGCGCTCGACGCCCTGAAGGCGGATGTCACGGCGGAGTCCAGGATCGCGAGCGAGAACAACACCCGGCGCCGCAAGCAGCTCGACGAGCTCGAGGCCACCGCACTGGATATGCTGGACATCGCCCGAGCCAATCTCGAGAACAGCAAGCAGCTCTTCGAGCAGCGTATCGTCTCCCGCCTGAGCCTGGAGAGCACCCAGCGGGAGCTCAACGAGGCGCGCCGGGGCCTGCTCGACCTGGGTCGGGAACGAGACACCCTGGAAGCGAACGAGATCAGGTACAGGAACGAAAACGCCACTCGCATCCGGGAGATGACGGCCCGAGTGGAGTCCGCGAAGCATCAGGCGAGGGAGCTTGAAGTCCTCGTAGCGGCGGAGAGGGTCCTGGCGCCGGTCTCGGGCCAGGTGATCGAGATCAAGGCTGCGAGCAGTGCGATAGTGAATTCAGGCACGGCCGTGGTCAGTATCCGTACCGGAACCACGGAGCTCGAGTTGCTGCTCTACGTCTCACCCGCCGAAGGCAAGCAGGTCGAGGCGGGAATGCCGGCGCTGGTGTCGCCCGCCGCGGTGAGGCGCGAGGAGTTCGGGGCGATCAGGGGGAGGGTCGAGTCCCTCTCGTCCTTTCCGGTGAGCTTCGAAGGCATGGTCGCGGTGCTCCAGAACCGGGAGCTGGCCCAAAGCTTCTTCAGTGACGGCCCGCCCTATGCCGGGCGGATTGCTCTGATCCCCGACCCGACGACCGCGAGTGGCCTTGCCTGGACCTCGCCCAAGGCAGCGAGTCAGACGCTGGCTCCCGGCACGCTCGCCTCGGTCGAGATCAAGACCCGGAGCCAAGCCCCGATCACGCTGGCCATCCCGGCGCTCAAGGAGTGGCTGGGGGTGCGATGAGTCCGGTCCACGGCAGCAAAGATCCACGGGAAGGGGGCGGCGCGACGCCGCCCCGCGCAGAGACGTTGAAGCCCAATCTGCATCCCCGGCGCGGAGGCCGCCGGGCGGTGCCCACCGTGCTGCAAATGGAGAGGACCGAGTGCGGCGCTGCCTGTCTGGCAATGGTCCTCGCCCATTACGGCAGGTGGATACCGCTCGAGGAGCTGCGGGTGCGCTGCGGCGTATCGCGCGACGGCACCAAGGCGCTCAACATCATACGGGCGGCGAAGGCGCTGGGCATGGTCACCCGGGGCGCGCGGGCCAAATTCAGGCGCCTCCCCGAGTTCCCCTTCCCGATGATCGTGTTCTGGAGTTTCAGCCACTTCGTAGTGCTCGAGGGATTCCGTGGCAACCGTGTCTACATCAACGACCCGGCCCAAGGGCCGCGTACGCTCACCAGGGACGAGTTCGAGACCGACTACTCCGACGTCTGTCTCCTCCTTCAGCCCGGCCCCGAGTTTCTCAAGGGCGGCAGCAAGCCGAGCGTGCTGCGTGGTCTGTTCTCCCGGCTGGGCTACGCGCGCACGCCGCTTCTCTTCGTCATATTGGCGACGCTGGCGCTGATCATTCCCGGCATCGCCCTGCCAACGCTTCTCAAGGTCTTCGTGGACGATGTGCTGATCCCGCGCAGCGACGCGCTGATGATTCCGCTGATGATCGGCATAGGGCTCACCGCGTGCCTGCAGGCGGTGCTCACCTGGCTCCAGCACCTGTGCCTGGCGCGCATGGAGACCAAGCTCGCCGTCGTCGCCACCACGCGATTCTTCCTGCACCTTTTCACCCTGCCGATGACTTTCTTCCACCAGCGTTACGCCGGGGACGTCGCCGCCCGGGTGATGTCGAACGACAAGGTTGCGCAGATGATCTCGAGCGAGCTGGCGATCGGCACGGTCAACCTGCTCACCATGGTCGCCTATGGCGGGGTCATGTTCTCCTACGATCCGGCCCTGGCGGTTGCGGTGTTCGCGATGGTCTCGTTCAACGTGGTGGCGTTGCGGGCGGTCGCGCGGACGCGTGAGGACGACAGCCGCCGCCTGCTCAAGGAGCAGGCCAAGGTGGCCGCCACGTCGGTCAACGGTCTGGCCATGATCGAAACTCTGAAGGCGGACGGCTCGGAGAACACGTTCTTCGCGCGGTGGTCCGGCCAGCACACGAATGCGCTTCAGGCTCAGCAGTCGCTCGGTGTGCGCACCAGCCTGCTGAACGTGGTGCCGCCGCTGCTCTCGTCGCTGTCCACCGTCGCCATCCTGGGCTTCGGGGGCTATCGGGTGCTGGAGGGGGTGCTGACCATCGGTGGGCTGATGGCCTTCCAGTCGCTGGCGCGCAGCTTCTCGACTCCGATTGAGCAGCTCACGCAGTTCAGCGCCAGCCTCCAGACGATCACGGGTGACATCAGCCGCCTCGACGACGTTTTGAATCACGAGCAGGACGAGCATACCTTCGAAATCGACGAGAACGCGGCGGTGACCAAGGTGTCGGAGATCAAGAGGAGCCTGCGCCTGGAGAACGTGACCTTCGGCTACAGCGCCATGGCCCCGCCCGTGGTCGAGGACTTCAGCCTGGAGGTGCTCCCCGGGCGCAGGGTGGCGCTGGTGGGCGGCTCCGGCAGCGGCAAGACGACCATCGGCAAGCTGGCCTGCCGCCTGGTGACCCCGCGGTCCGGATCGGTGCAGATCGCCGATGTGGACGTCAACAGCGTATCCCCCGACCATCTTGGCTCGATGATCTCCTATGTCAACCAGGACGTCGTGCTGTTCGACGGGACCGTGCGCGACAACGTCACGCTGTGGAATTCGCAGATCGACGAGCTGACGGTGACGCAGGCGCTACGCGATGCGGCGATCCTCGAGGAGGTGATGTCCCGGCCCGGCATGTACGACACGCCGGTGGGCGAAGGCGGCTGCAACTTCAGCGGCGGACAGCGCCAGCTTCTGGAGCTGGCCCGCGCGCTCGTCGCCAACCCGGACATACTGGTGCTCGACGAGGCGACGGCGGCGCTCGATCCGATCACCGAGGTCCTGATCGACAACAATTTGCGCCGGCGCGGCGTGGCCTGCCTGATCATCGCCCACCGTCTGACCACGGTCCGCGACGCAGACGAGATCGTCGTCCTCGATCACGGTCGTATCGTCGAGAGGGGAACCCACGAGGACCTGTTGGCGCGCGGGGGTGCCTACTCCGCGCTGCTCAGGTCGGAGTAGGGGCCATGGCATGGCAGGACCTGACCCGTCGCATCCCCATGTCGCGTGCCGAGGTGGGTGCGCATGACGCCTTCCTCCTGGATCAGCATGAGGAGTTCTACATCGTCGAGAGCGGCTACGTCGACCTGTTCGCGGTGGTGGTGGACGATGCGCAATCCGCACTGACTCGTGCTCCGTTCATCACCCGCATCCCTGTCGGGGGTGCGTTTTTCGGCTCGCTGATCGTGCCGAGCAAGAGTGGTGGCACATTCTTCACCTACCATGCCGTGCCCTCGCGCGGGACGACCCTGCTCCGGGGCAAGCGCGAGCACCTCGCCTCGCGCGAAACCTTCGACCTGGACGCCGTCTCCGTGATCGACGACTGGGTGGTGGCCGCCTCCGAGTTCGTAGCCAGATACGAGCATCAGCGGCCGCGCGAAGTGCTTCTCCTCGAGGCTGATCCGGACGTCCCCTATGAGGCGCGTTCGGTGGTGAGCGCGCATCATCGCGAAGTCTTGTGGATCTCGATCGACCAACCGGGACTGCTGGTCGGCCCCCCCGGGTTTCCGGTGGACAAGGAGGGCCTCTTCCCGCTGGCCGAGCACATCTGGCTCACCCTCCCCGAGAAGACGCAGGTCTCGGCGGTCCACACGCCGGGCGCCATCATCACCGGGCGGCTGTGGGGCGCGCTGGATCGATACAACGTCCAGATCCTGCGATGCGCCGCGCGCTATTGGGTGCAGATGCGCGAGCGGAACCTGAGCCAGCTCTCCCGGAACCGGCGTCAAGGCGTCCGACTTCAGGAGGCGATGCTCGGGGAGCTGACCAGCCTCCTGGTCGATACCTCCCCGGGCAGCGAGACGGCGCACGGACACCGGAGCCCGTTGCAGGCGGCCGCCGCCATCGTCGCCGACTCGGCCGGCGTGCAGCTCGACGATTCGCCTGCCGTTGTCGACGCCGACGTCGACCCGCTCGAGGCGGTGGACGCGGTCGTGGCGCCCTCGGACATCCGCACTCGCCGGATCCAGTTGTCCCCCGGATGGGAGCGGCGGGACGGACCGTCCTTCCTGGGGGTCGCTTCCCCGGAGGAGCCGCGGCCGGTGGCGGTCGTCAACAGCGGTCGCGGCGCCTACAGGATGATCGACCCCGTCTCCGGCGAGGCGGCCCCGGTGAACCGGCAGCGGGCCGAATCGCTCGACACGCAGGGTGTGACGTTCTACCCGCCGCTTGCCCGCAGCGTGGACAGTGGCCTGGCGGCACTTCTCCAGGCCCTGCGCGGCCGGGGCCGGGACATCGCGGGCGTGGCCCTCATGGGGGCCCTGGGCGCCCTCGTCGCTCTGCTGACCCCGGTCGTGACCGGAGAGTTGCTGGCCGAGATCATCCCCAGGGTGGACGTTCCGATGTGGACCGCCGCGCTGGTGGCGCTGGCGCTTGGTGCGTTCACGACCGCCGCCCTCTCGGTCGTCGGCGCATTCAGTATGCTGCGGATCGAGGCCCGGATCGACGAGACCCTCCAGGCCGCGGTGTGGAGCAAGCTTCTCTCGTTGCCGCCGCCCTTCTTCCGGCGCTATCTCGCCGGCGATCTGGCGGATCGGGCGAACGGCGTGAGCGTCATCCGTCAGATACTGACCGGGGCGACCGGCGCCAGCCTGGTGAGTGGCGCGTTCTCGATCTTCAGCTATGCGTTGCTGTTCTACTACAGTTGGGAGCTCGCGCTGTGGACAGGGGTCGCGGTGCTGTTGCTGGTCGCCGGGAGCTGGTGGTTCACCACGCGCCAGGTCCACCATCAACGGGCCGTCTTCAAGGCGCAGGGGGCGATCGACGGGATGGTCTTTCAGATGATCATCGGGGTGGCCAAGCTCAGGCAGGCTCACGCCGAGCGCAGCGCCCTCTTGCGCTGGTCGAAGCTGTACACCGAACAGAAGCGCGCGAATCTGTCCGCGCGCAAGTGGGCAGCCGGCCAACACACCTTCAACGCGCTGTTCGGGCCGCTCTCCCAGCTCGCGTTGCTGGCGTTGATCTGGTACTCGGTGCTCGAAGGCGGGGCCGCGATGGCCGAAGACAAGGAAGGCGAGGCGGTGACCCCGTTCGCACTGGCCGATTTCCTCTCGTTCCATGCCGCCTTCGGGCAGTTCATGGGGGGCATGGTCGGGTTGACCGCTACCTGGGCGACGGCACTCGCCGTGCTGCCCCTGTTCGAACGCGTCCTGCCGATCATCGAGGCGCAGCCCGAGAGCGTCAGCGGCGGTACGGTGCTGCGGAGCCTCTCAGGGCGGATCGAATTCGAGCATGTGACCTTCCGCTATCCCTCGGCGGAGCGCGACACGCTCCAGAACGTGTCCTTCCACATTCGTCCGGGGGAGTACGTGGCCTTCGTGGGTCCGTCCGGAGCCGGCAAGTCGACGGTGTATCGGCTGCTGCTCGGCTTCGAGAGACCGACTGCCGGAACCGTGCTGCTCGACGGACACGACCTGCTGTCGCTCAATCTCGACGCGATGCGCCGCCAGTTCGGCGTGGTGCTGCAGAATGGACAGCTTACCCCGGCCAGCATCTTCATGAACATCGTCGGCGAAGCGTCGCTCACCGAGAAGGAGGCCTGGGACGCGGCGCGCGCGGCCGGCCTCGCTCAGGACATCTCGAATATGCCGATGGGGATGCACACGGAGATTCCGGAGGGCGGAGTCGGTCTGTCCGGCGGTCAGAGGCAGCGTCTTCTGATTGCCCGCACCCTGGCCCGCAAGCCGCGTGTCCTGCTCTTCGACGAGGCGACCAGCATGCTCGACAACCGCACCCAGGACACGATCCGAACCTCCCTGCGCGGCTTGGCCTCCACCCGGGTGCTGATCGCCCACCGCCTCAGCACGGTGGTCGACGTGGACCGCCTCTACGTGATGCAGGACGGCAGAATCGTCGAGACCGGTCGATATGAGGATCTGATGGCGCAGGGCGGCGTACTGGCGGAGATGGCCAGACGGCAGATCATCTGAGTCCGGGGCCGTCGGCGAGGCGTCCGATTCGGCCGGCGCCGCGCCCCGATGTTCCGCCGGCGGTATCGACACCGTTCCCGCGCGCGGGAATCGACCGGGGCCGTCCGGGCCCGGGACCGGTCAGAACAACTGCCTTCGGAATTCCAGGCGCGGGGCAATGATGCGCGCGCAGTACAGAGGCTTCCCGGGGTCGCTCAGATCAAAGCCGTACACCGGACCCCTGCCTCGGCGGATCAATGCATCCGCCAGCCGCGGCACCACGGCCTCGGGCGCATCCGGCAGGTCGAGGCGTGGCTGCTCCTCCACCTGTTTCCAACTCGTGTCGGGGGTGAGGCTCTTCAGCACGCGATGGGGCCGGCTGTCCTTGGCAAACCCCAGCTTGAGCCGAAGGTCGTCGCGAGCGCCGTGGATCTTGGCGAGCCGCGTTTGCGCCGCTTCGGTCAGCGCGCGCGCAAGCGCTACTTCCGGATTGACATGGGCGCCGGACCCCACACTCATGAAGGTTCTTGGCGACAACGATTGCTCGCTCACAAGCACCGCCCATATCACGGACACGGCTACCGGCGCCGGCAACGCCATCAGCACCACCCAAGCGCCCTCCGCCGCCCAGTGGTCGAGGATCAGTCGAGCGAGTGGAAAAGTCACGCTGTCGGGGTCGATCCTCTGCCCGCGGTCGCGCAGCCTCACCCGTCCCCCCTCGCTCAGCGCGCATATGGCGTCGCGCTCGATCAACTCGTACATGGCGTGCAACCGCGCCTCGGCCCGCGTGTTCCCCGAGGCCAGCCCGTTGGAGCTGGTTTCGAACAACAGCGGACGGCGACAGAAATACACCGCACTCGATGGGACCCACACCCGGCCGCCCGTGCCCATGTCCGTGCCGGAGGTCCATTCGCCGATGAAGTCGGGCGTGAAGTAGCGCTCGATGCTGCCGGGAAGCTCCGCCGGTGGAACGATCCGCGCATCGGGCTCGGCCTTCGCGAGCCCGGCCATGCTGCCGTGCCACAGCCGCGCGGGGTCGGGGTTCTCGGCCAGATACAGCTCGCAGGCCTCCATCGTCGCCGAGGCTTGCGCCGCGGCATTCGTGACCCCCTTGCCATTGCTGATCTGCAACACCTGCCCCCCGGGCCGCACCGATACCCAGGTCGGGATACCAAGCGTGTCGAGATGGGTGACCGAGGCCACCCGCGTGATTCCGCAGGCTGGCAGCGCGGGTGCGACGGTGGCCAGAGTCTGTTCCGGGGGGCAGGCGCGCAGCAACGGGAGCCTGGCCGCCTCGTGCGCCAGCGCATCGGCAAAGGCAGCGTCATTCATGGCGCATTGTCCAATGGGGCTCGGGCCTGCGCGATCCGGCCCCAACGCGCCAAGCGCTCATTTGCCGGCGCCGTCCGGGCCCGGGACCGGTCAGAACAACTGCTTCCGGAATTCCAGGCGCGGGGCAATGACGCGCGCACAGTACAGAGGCTTCCCGGGGTCGCTCAGATCAAAGCCGTACACCGGACCCCTGCCTCGGCGGATCAATGCATCCACCAGCCGCGGCACCACGGCCTCGGGCGCATCCGGCAGGTCGAGGCGTGGCTGCTCCTCTATCTGCTTCCAACTCGTATCGGGGGTGAGGCTCTTCAGCACGCGATAGGGCCGGCCGTCCCTGGTCCCCCCCAGCTTGAGCCGAAGGTCGTCGCGAGCGCCGTGGATCTTGGCGAGCCGCGCTTGCGCCGCTTCGGTCAGCGCGCGCGTAATCGCTACTTCCGGATTGACGTGGGCGCCGAACCCCCCATTCATGAGGGTTCTTGTCGACAACGATCGCTCGCCCAGAAACAGCGCCCATATCACGGACACGGCTACCGCCGCCGGCAACGCCACCAGCAGCACCGAAGCGCCCTCCGCCGTCCAGCGGTCGAGGATCAGTCGAGCGAGTGGAAACGTCACGCTGTCGGGGTCGATCCTCTGCCCGCGGTCGCGCAGCCTCAGCCGTCCCCCCTCGCTCACCGCGCACATGGCGTCGCGCTCGATCAACTCGTACATGGCGTGCAACCGCGCCTCGGCCCGCGTGTTCCCCGAGGCCAGCCCGTTGGAGCTGGTTTCGAACAACAGCGGACGGCGATAGAAATACACCGCACTCGACGGGACCCACACCCGGTCGCCCGTGTCCATATCCGTGCCGGAGGTCCATTCGCCGATGAAGTCGGGCGTGAAGTAGCACTCGAGGCTGCCGGGAAGCTCCGCCGGTGGAACGATCCGCGCATCGGGCTCGGCCTTCGCGAGCCCGGCCATGCTGCCGTGCCATAGCCGCGCGGGGTCGGGGTTCTCGGCCAGATACAGCTCGCAGGCCTCCATCGTCGCCGAGGCTTGCGCCGCGGCATTCGTGACCCCCTTGCCATTGCTGATCTGCAACACCTGCCCCCCGGGCCGCACCGATACCCAGGTCGGGATACCAAGCGTGTCGAGATGGGTGACCGAGGCCACCCGCGTGATTCCGCAGGCTGGCAGCGCGGGTGCGACGGTGGCCAGAGTCTGTTCCGGGGGGCAGGCGCGCAGCAACGGGAACCTGGCCGCCTCGTGCGCCAGCGCATCGGCAAAGGCAGCGTCATTCATGGCGCCGTCATTCATGGTGTCTTGTCCAATGGGGCTCGGGCCTGCGCGATCCGGCCCCAACGCGCCAGGCGCCCATTTGCCGCCACGGTCCGGATCAACGCGATGTCGGGAAAGTAGTCCGGCGCACCGAAGAACGCGGGTCCCATCCCCACCAGCCATGAGGCCATGTGGCCGGTGCTGGCGCGGTGCTCGGGCGGCGCCTCGACCCCATGACGGCGCATCCAGTCCACCAGCACCAACGGGATCAGCGACGGCTCGTCCCCTTGCAGTGGATGGGCGATCCCGAGCACCCGCGCGGTTTGCCCGGTCAGCCAATGCTCGACGGCGAGACCCGCCATCCACTCCGCAAGCTCGTCGTCGCGCACCGCCGACGCGGCGCACCATCGCGCGAGCGAGACATCCAGTGCCCGGGCCAGCCCGGTTGCGTGCCGCAGGGCGAAGGCGCGCCGTTCGCCGGCGTCCGGCCCCTGTCCGGAGACGCGAACCCAATCGCACAGGAACCAGCGGCGACTGCCTTCGCGTTGGGGCCGGAGCCACGGTTCAGGCTGCTGCGCCATCGTGCGCAGTACGTCGGATATCTCAAGCGGCGGACCGGCCAGCGGGTAGATCCGGCGCTGGAACAAGGCTTCGGGCTCTACCGGGGGCGGAATCGGATCGGGCCAACGCACCCCGGCGGCGGGCAGCGGAAGCCGGCCTGCCAGAACCCGTAGCGCCAAGCGTGTATCCTGCGCCTTGAGACTGTGCGCCCTGTCCGAGAGCCGATCCCGCACTGCGGCGACGTCCGCGCCCTCGGTCCGCACCAGCGCCAGCAGCGCGCGGAGCGTGCGCACCTCGTGTCCCATGCGTTTGAACGCGCGGAGAATGCCGGACACCTGGGTCGGAGCCAGCGCGCCCTGCGTCTCGAGCCCGCCCAGAGCATGGCGCACGTCGACCAACGGCAGGGTCAGCGGCAGGTAGTCCATATCGGCAGTGCCATGCAACAGGGCAACCTCGTCATCACCCTCGATCCGGCCGGCCCGATACCACTCGAAGACGCTGCCCAGCCCGATCATGCCGTATGGCTCCAGCTCCAGCGCCCGCAATGCACCCATGGACGAAGCGCCCAGCACCCGCCAGCCCGTCTGGAGCAATTGAAGGATCTCGCGCTGCCACACCGGCGTGGAGTCATGGAACACCCCGTCGACGATCAGCACCTGCCCCGGTGGTTCGCAGCTCAGGGCGTAGAGATCGCCGAAGCGGATCGGAGGGAGGAATTCGGCGTCAGGGCAGAGACCGCGTGCCTCTGCAAGCCCCAGCGACGGGCCCAGAAACACGAGCTTGCGGCCAGCCGTCCGCTCCATGTTCACCGCCCGCGACGTTCCGGTGCGCGGGCACGGATCGAACCGCGGATCCCGGCCGCCGCACGCGCCAGCCACCCCTCCGGCAGCCCGTCCAGCGGGGGCGGACCGGGAGGACCGGCGTGATTGCTATGCAGTATGGGAAGCTCGGTCGGACGTTTCCGGCGTTTGTTCATATCGCATCGACGTGGACTATAATGCACCCATGAACGAAGCTGCCCCCCGCCGGATCCGCGTCCGCAGCCGGGGGCTGGTGAGCAATGCGGGCTGGAGTCAGCGCATCCTTCTCAATAGCAGATCGTGGCGATAGATGCTAGCTGATTACGGCAAGCTCCATGTCTCCAGCGCCGACTGCACCGTGTTGCGGCCCGATGGCGTCGACGCGGCGACGCGGGGTTGGCGTACCGCTCTGGCCGAAGGCCGCGCCCTGCGGGTGCGAGGCAGCGGGCACGGGCTGTCCGGCGCCACCCTGCCCCGCACGGGCGAGACGCTGCTGTGCACCCGTGGTCTCGACCACTACCGCATCGAGGCTCCCGGCCTGATCACCGTCGGCGGCGGCGCGATCCTGTGGGACGTCCGCGACTTCGTAGCCGCGCGGGGCTGGCGCCTCCCCGTCTACAACGGCGGCTGGGCAGGTCCCACCGTCGGCGGCTTCGCGAGCGCGGGCGGGCTGGGGCTGCGGGTGCCGGTGGGTGAGCACGGGAAACCGACGGCGCCGCAAGCGCTCGACCCGGTGTCGCTGTCCGAACGACACGGCGGATTCTGGGCGCAAACCGTGAAGCTCACGATCATCGACGGGCGCGGCAGAGTGCACGACGTCCTCCCCGGTGACGAGGATTTTCCCTGGATGTTCGCCTCCATGGGGCAGTTCGGCCTGATCCTCGAAGCGACGTTGCGCCTCGTGCCGCAACCGGGCGTGGACGACGCGTTGCCGGTGGGCAGCGCCGGCCGGATCCCGGTGTCGAATCCGTTCGATCCGAACGAATCCGACGCGGCGGCGCCGGCGCAAGGCGTCGACTGGACGTACTGGTTCACCGCGTTCGCGCCGGTGGACGAGGAAGACGCCGTCTGGCAGGCGATCGGGGACTGGAGCCGTGCGCACCGCGACGCGCTGCGCCCCACCGGCGGCTGGATCGGCCCGCTCCAGGACGATCATCCGATCGGTTTCCGCTATCTCGTGCGGCGCAAGGCCCCCACCCCCCCGCTACTGTACCCGCGCGACGAAGATTTCCTGACCTTGGGCGTGATGGCCGTCTGCGCGGGGGTCGGGACCGACGCGGGCGATGCGGCGCTGGCGGAGGCCGAGCAGGATTTCGTCGCACGGATCGTCGCCGGGGGTTGGGCGCTCTACTGCCAGGCAGAGAACCTGACCCGATCGGTCGACTTCCGAAGCTACTGGGGGGAGGAGCGCTGGCAGCGCTTTTGCGCGCTGAAGGCCAGGTTCGACCCCGACGGGCGGATCAACGCGGGCGAGGTGCATGGGGAAGGGGCGCCGTCGCCGATGCGGGCCGCCCGGATGCGCCGGATCCGTGCGGCGTTTCGCCGCGCCGTGGGGATCGGGGACCCGGGCGCGAACCGGGTGCAAGGCGCCTCCCGGCACGGGAGGGGAAGCCCGGGGATGAAGCACGTCGACGTTGCGGTGATCGGTGGCGGGCCGGCGGGTGCGACCCTGGCGACGCTGTGCGCTCAGAACGGTCTGGAAGTGGCGCTGTACGAACGCGAGCGCGCCCCGCGTTACCGGATCGGCGAATCGCTGCTCCCCGCCACGCCGCGCCAGATCGTGCCCCTGCTCGGCGCCACCGACGAGATGGCGCAGGCGGGCTTCGTCGTCAAGCCCGGCGGCACCTTCTACTGGGGCGATCGCCCAGGCGATCCATGGACCCTGATATTCGACGGGCACACCGCGCTCAACGTCGACCGGCAACGTTTCGACGCGATCCTGCTGGCGAACGCCAGGGCCAAGGGGGTGGCGGTGCACGAGGGCGAAGCGGTGCGCTCGGTGGGGGAGGGCGATGCGGAGCAGGGGCGCGCGGTCGAGGTCGAGGCGCTCGACAGCGGCGCCCGGTATCGAGTGCAGGCGCGGTACGTCGCCGACGCGAGCGGACAGAGGCGGCTGAACCTGCCCGAGCTGCATGCACGAACCTGGTCGCGTTTCTTCAGCAAGGTGGCGGTGTGGGGCTACTGGGACGGCGCCGGGCGGCTGGATCCCCCGATCGACGGCACCGTGCTCTTCGAGACGCTCGATACCGCGCACGGCCCTGCCTGGGTCTGGTTCATTCCGCTCTCCGACACCCTCACCAGCGTCGGCGTGGTGGCCCCGCGGGGTTGCGCGCGTGCGCTGGGCAAGAACCGGCGCACCATGCTGAGCGCCTGGCTGGCGCAATGCCCGCGCACCGCCGCGCTGCTGGCCGAGGCCCGGCCGAGCTCCGCGCCGCCTTATCACGAGGTGCGCCTGTGCGCGGACTACTCCTATGCCAGCGACGCGTTCTGGGCGCCTGGAGTGGTTCAGGTGGGCGATGCGGCCTGCTTCGTCGATCCGATGCTGTCCTCGGGGGTGCACCTGGCCACTTACGGCGCCTTGCTGGCCGCTCGGTCGATCGAGGCGGTACTGCGCGGCCGGGCGCCCGAGCCGCTTGCGATGGACGAGTACGAGAGCCGCGCCAGGCAGGAGTACGCCCTCTTCTATGCGGGCGTGAGCGGGCTCTACGACATGACCCGCTCGCGCGACCAGTACGTCCCGCCGCTACACGAGCTCTTGCGCAACAGCAACGGCGTGCTGGTCGAACGGGATCAGCTCGGCGGTGCGTCAGGCGGGCTGAACGTGGAGCGCGCCGCGCCTCCGAGCCTCGACCCCGCGCGCGATGCCGCTCGCAACCGGCGCACGATGCGGACCTTCAACCGGCATCAGCTCCTCTACGACGGGCCGCCGCGGATCGTCCCGGTGGCCGATCTGCCCGCAATCCGCAACACCTTGAGCGTCTCCCCGGACGGACGCGGCTGGCGACTGCCGGGGGATCGCGGGTCCGGGCGAGTGATGGGACAGCGGCGCGGGGATTCGTCGAGCAGGTCGGCGATTCACGGTTGATGCCAATCCGCACCGCAGCTCCGCCACCGATGGCTCGGCCGCCATGAAGTCGATTCTCTACCTGCACGTGGGTCACAACAAGACCGGCACATCCTGGCTGCAGATGGCGTTGCGCGAGAACGCGGACGCGCTCGCGCAAGCAGGCCTCGCCTATCCGATCCTCGAGGGCATCGGGAACGAACAAGGGGCCGAGATCAGCCAGGGCAACGGTCTGTGGCTGGCCACCGGCCCGGCCGGCGAGCTGGATTTGCGCCTGCGGATGATCGCCCGTGCCGCCGGTCCGGCGGGGGCGGTGCTGTCTTCCGAACAGTTCTTTCCCCAGCTCACCCAGCAGCACGACGACCCCGCCGTGCTGTTGCGGGCGGCGCGGGCCGCGGGCTTCGGCGGGATCGAGATCCTGCTCTTCATCCGCAATCCGGTAGGCCACGCGGCTTCGCTGTGGCAGCAATACCTGAAGACTTCGGGCGGCACCGGCCCGATCGAGGCGTTCTTCGCAAAATACAGCGTGCCCGAGCTCGTCGCGCGGTTCCTCGACAGGCTCATGCCGATCGACGGCATCGGCCTGACCTGCCTGAGTTACGACCGGCATCGCCATGACATGCTGGCTCCGCTACGGACTTGGCTGGGTCTGTCGGCGACGACGCTGACCCCGCCAAGCGCGCCGACGATCAATCGCGGCATGACCCGGGGGGAGCTGGCCTTGCAGGTGGCGCTGAATCGGCAGATCGGCCGGGCCGGCCGGATTCTCGTGCACGATACGCTCTGCGTCGAGCTGCCCGAGCTGTCGCCGGACCGGATCTACCCCGATCCGGAGTGCCAGCGCGCCATGTGCGACCGACTGGCTCCGACGCTGGCGCGCGTGAATGCGCACCTGTCCGAGGGTGAGCGGTACCGGCCCGATATCGACCCCACGCCCGACAGCGCCGGTGACACGCCCCTGACCTTCAGCCCCGAACAGATCGACTTGATCGGCGCCGCTCTGGGGGGCGAGATCCTCCGATTGCGTCAAGCGCTTTCGGTGCGGAAACTGCTGCAGGAAGGACCTTGCCGATCGGACCAGTAACTTGTAGTGACCGGTAATCGTAACTGTAGTTCGGGCGATATTCGGAAACTACAGGATTGGGGACGATGGTTTCATTGACTGTTGGTCGTTGACGAGAATAATGGATACGCAGCAGGTTTTGTGGGAAGGATTGGTTCCGAGTTCAAACTGGACTCGGATGTGGACTGGACTCAAACGAGGGAGGCTGGTGACATGAGCTTGGAGAATCTCAAGGAATACGCGAGTCGTTGCGCAACCGATCCGGATTTGCTCGTCGCGGCGAAGTCGATTGGAATAACGGATATCGAGGAACATATGCGTCACGCCGGGAGCCTGGGCCTGGACTGGACCAAGGACGATCTGGTGGCCTTCCGGAAAGAGATCACCGACGACGGGTTCGATGACCTCGCGGATCTCACCGAAGACGAACTGGAACAAGTCGCAGGCGGTGGCATTTTTGCCACGATAGGGGCTGCGGTCGCGGTGGGCGTCGGAGTGGGAGCCGGGGTGGCGGCGGTGGGAGCCACGGCTGGGGTAGGTGGAGCCGCAGCAGCAGGGCGTGGCGGATGGTAAGGCCCTCACGGGCTGCCGCCGGCCGGCCGGAGCGCATGGCGATGACTGCCCTCTCTCGAGCGCGGGGGAGGGCCTTCTTGAGGATCGCTGCCGCCTTCCACTGAGCCCGCATTGCTCACCCCTCCCGGCTGTGGACGCGGATCGGACGGCATCGGCCGCGTTGAACGCGGTCAGAGCCTGCCCCCGCGGGTGTATGAGCGAGGGTGCTCGACGTACTGTCAAGTACGCCTGCGCGCCCTCGCTTCACCATTACCCCGGCAAGATGCCAAGCCGTCCCCTGATCGGTGAGCGAGTTCCTGTTTGCGCTGGGCCTCGTGCTGGGCATTCCATTGCTGCTGGCGGGCATGACGGCGTTCGCCCGGCCGCGTAGCCGGTTGGATTGGCTGCTTTCGGCTCTTTTATGCGCGGGCGTGTCCTGTTTCATGTACTCGTCCGGTGCTGTCTGGAGCTGGATCGGTTTCGGCTGGCGGATTGTGCCACTGGCAGCAGCGGCCGGCGCGGTGGCCTGGTCGGCCCGGCGCCTTCGGGCGCGCCCCGTTCTGCCGTCGGCAAGGTCCTTCCTGCCGCTCGCGGGCATCGTCTTCCGTGGCGCAATGGTTGCGCTCATCGCCGGAATGCTGATCGATCTCCACATGGCCCGCCGCGCTCCGGCCGGCGCGGTCGATCTGTGGTTCCCGCTGAAGGGTGGGCGCTTCGCGATCCTGCACGGCGGCGGCGGGGCAGCGCTGAACTATCATCACTCGGTCCCGGCCCAAGCCTATGCCACCGACATCGTCGCGCTGAATCACCGGGGGCGGCGCGCGTGGGGGGTGCGGCCGGAGGCGCTCGATGCCTATGAGATCTTCGATCGGGCCGTTGTCGCTCCCTGCGACGGCATCGTGTCAGGGACATCGGACGGGGCGCCCGATGCACCGATCGGCCGGGTCGACCCGCTGAAGCCGGCGGGCAACCATGTGCTGCTGTTCTGCGCGGTCGGCAGGGCCGGGATCACCTTGCTGCTGGCCCACTTCCGATCCGGCAGCGTGGCCGTGGCCCGCGGCGACCGGGTCCGGCGCGGCACGCTGCTGGGCCGGGTGGGCAATTCCGGCAATTCGACCGAGCCGCACCTGCACATCCACGCGGTGCGCGGCAGCGAGACCGATCCGGGAGCGGTGCTCGCAACCGCCCACGCCGTGCCGCTGACCTTCAACGGACGCTTTCTGACCCGCAACGACGTCATTCATGTCTCCGACCTGCGATGAATCCGATGGAGCACTTGTTCGATCTGGATCCTCTCATCAACGTGCAGAGGGAGAGTGATCTGCCGCCGCAAACGTCCTGCGATCGCCTGTCGGACGTATTGGCGCTGGTGGAGCCGCGGCTTGGCGCGGCCCTGCTCGACGAACCCGGCCGCGCCGCACTGCATCATGTCGCGGGTCGTATCTCCACCCATCTCTCCCCCTTCTGGGGGCTGGAGGTGCGGCTTGGCGACCCCGCCCCGCGCGCCGATATCCTGTGGGAAGTGACGCAGGAAAATGGCGGTATCTCGACCCTGGCGGGTCGTAATCCCCATGATCCCGCGGCCGACGTCACCGCCGCGCTACGGCAGCGATCGCCTTTCTGGCACGAGATCGGCCGCTTCGCGGAGGAGTGGCTGGACAGCGTGGACTGGCGCCGGCGACTGCTCAACATCTGGCTGGAGGTGGACTCGTCGACGACTTCGTCGGACACGACGCTCGATGCGTACCTGGACCGGCCGAGTCTGTTCCTGGGGCCGAACCACCGTTCGGTGACCGGCCCGGATCGCGAGTTGCTGGGGCATCTGGCGGCGCTGGGCCGCCGCCTTTACGGGCTGGACCTGGACCAGGCGCGGATCGACGCGATCGCCAATACCATCCCCTGGGAGGCGCAGGTGTTCCAGATGGGGATCATGGGTGCGCGGGCGGTCCCGGTCGTGCGACTCTGTGTGAAGGGCCTGGATACCGGGATGATTGTGCGCTGGCTTGCCGTCATCGGTTGGCCGGGAGACCAGGCGCGCCTGTGCGACACCCTGGCCCAACTGAAGCCCCTGTGCGGTGAAATCGCACTCAACGTGGACATCCTCCCCGATCGGGTGGGCCCGAAGCTGGGGCTTGAGATGTACGTTGCCCGGCGAGCGTTGTCCATGAACGCTTGGCAGCCGCTTCATGACGAGTTGAGCGCACGGGGACTCACGCGGGCGGACAAGCTGGCGGCGCTAGAGGACTTTCCCTCGTTTCAGCGATACCGGCAGGCTGATGTGTGGCTCCGCAGCACGCCGCCCCTCGGGTACCCGGTGCTGGCCACGAATCTGCATCATCTGAAGCTGGTCGTCGTGGGGGATGCGGCGGTCGAGGCCAAGGTGTATCTGGGGATCATCCGCCCCGTCATGGACTATTCGCCGAGCCGAGGCGGCGGGTTGGAGGAGGGCGGCTGGCGATAACTGCCACCGCCATCACCCCCCTTCCCCGCCGCCGCCTCACGCCGCTGCCGCCGCCGCGACCACCGGCTCGCGCAACGAGGCGTCCTGAGCCTCTCGCCGGGCGCGATAGTCTCGGGTGATCGCCAGCTCGCACAACAACCCCTTCCTGAAGAGCGCGTCGAGTATGGACAGCGCCACCATCGGCCCGATCCGCGGATTGTCCGACAGCGCGTCGAACACCTGCTCATAGGTGAGGTCGCCCCGGCCGATGAGCTCGGCCGTGCGTACGTGCAGCTCGCCCCGACGGAAATCGCGCTGCGTGGTCGGCGAGAGCAGGGTGACGCCGTCCGGATGCGACACCACCTTCAAGTCGTCGCGCCACCGCATCGGCATCTCGGGGTAGGGCCGGACCACCATGCTGCGCCCGATGATGCGCTTCAGCGCCGCCTCGAAACCTTCCGGCCCGTCGTCGAAGGTCGCCTCGTCGAAGACCCGGTAGCCGTAAGGGTACTGCCTCGTCGTGTAGCAGGGACTGATCAGCTTCACCGTGCGGTTCACCATGTTCACCAGCGTGCCCGAAATACAGGCGATCGAGCCCTGCGGCGGCTCGAACCCTTCGGGCCGGTTCTCGAAATCCACGTTCCGGAGGTCGTCGGCTCCAACCAGTTGCTGCAACATCTTCTCGCGCCCGCCCGGGACCTTGTGGCCGGCGCCGCGCCAACGTGCTCGTACCTTGATCCTCTCGCCCTCGCCCGGGACCTCCTCGGTAGGGGGCGCCTCGACGGTACGGTGCGCCTTGACATCTTTCTGCTGCATCAGCATCTGGGTGTCGCGCAACTCCATCGGAGAGAAGGCCGCGTGCAGGCGGCGCAACATCCCGCGCGACAGCACACTGATCCGCGGCCAGGGCACCGGCCCGGTGGAGTAATAGTCGATCAGCTCCCTGACCCAGTCCACGCCGGCCCGCGCGGTCGCGGTGCACAGCATCGCACCGGTCGACTCCTCCCAGAGCCCCAGCAACTTCACGTAATGCGGGTTGTCGTGCGGCTCGGTGCTCCAGTACAACATCCCGTGCCCCGCGGGCCAGCCCAGCACCCGGATCATGCCCGTGGCCACCGCGCGCACCAACTCGCGGTTCTCCGGCCGGGAGAGGTCGAAGACGGTTTGCAGCTTGCCCGCGTCGAAGGCGCAGAAGTAGCACTGGACCGAGCAGCCCACTGCCATCTCCACGGCGTGACAGGGATGATCCAGGCTCCAACCGAACCAGCCCAGCTCGTTGCGAACCGCCGCCACCCGACGAAGGCGCCATGCGGTGTATTCCGGGCTGAGCGTCCTTCTGGCGCTCAGCTTGAACTTGTTGAGCATGACCGCTCTGTCCATGCGGTGGCGCCATTTGAGCCAGATTCGAAGCTCGCGATAGGGCGCCAAAGCCGCAAGAAGGTCGGACGGCACGTCCTCGAAGCTGACGTGCTCAATCACCAGCGAGGGGAAGCGCTCGATCAGATCCGGCTGCAACCACAGCAATTCCATCGCTTCGGGCTCGAAGGTCACCCCGATGTCCTTCAGCATCCGGCGCTGCTGGTCGGTGAACTTCCCCCCCGCCTCCACCGCCGCGCGGAAGTCGCGGTCGCCCTCATGGCACTCGAAGAAACGCTTGGCTTCGGCTGCCACGCGGATGTCGTCGGGGCTGAAATCCGCGAAAGTGTCTTCGTATCGCGAAATCCGGGGCGCCCCATCCTCCTCGGACGATTGCAACCTGCTTACCCTCTCCGCGAGAGACGCCACTTCCGTACGACCTGCCTCCGCTTCAGCGGCGAGGTCCGCCGAACTGCTGTTCACGACATCAGGGGCGCTGGTTTCCATTTCGCACGACTCCCGTTGGACACTATGGCTGATACATCATCGAGGTGTTGCCAATCGAGGTGTTACCAGCCACCTCTCCCTGCTACTGCGGCTCCACCTCCCACCACGCCTCCCACCACGCCTCCCACCGCTGCTCCTGCCGCAACTCCCACCCCGACTCCCACCGCGACCGCGGCGGTGGTGGTGACCCCGCCGCCGGCAACCTGATCCAGTTCTTCTTCGCTGAGGTCCGCGAGGCCTCCTTCGGTGCCGGTCATTTCCTTCTGGAACTCCACCAAATCACTCCTGTCCCAGGCCAGGCCGATGCTCTCGGCTTGACGCATGTGTCCGTCCATATTTTCCATCCCGATATCCTTCGCTGCCGTGCGCAGCTCCGGATCGACCGCGCAACGACGCGCATATTCCTTGAGATTCTCCACGCTCATGTCACTAGCCTCCCGTTTTCGAGTCGAACTTGGATGACTGACTGATACACATCCTGCATGAGTCGTATAGCCTCATTGACGACCAACGGTCAACGAAGCCGTGCTCCCAATTCATGTAGTTTCCGAAATTCTCCCGAACTGCAAACACAATTCCCGGTGACTACATGTTCATCCGGCGCAACGCTCCAGCACGCGGGCATGGACCGGATTGCAGATTTCGGCCACGGTGCGCGCCAGCCACCCCTCCGGCAACCCGTCCAGCGGGCTGGGTCCCGGGGGGCCGGCGTTGCTGTGGCCCGTGCCGGTGAGAGACGCCGCGGACTGGCCGGCAAAGGCCGCGAGACGACCGCGCATCGGGCCGAGGTCCTGGGTGCGCAGGACGAGCGTCCGTTCGGGCGGCAGAGCGTCGAGCATCTTCCCGGTGGCCCGGGCCCAATGAGTCAGGAACCGCCGCGCCACGTCGGGCAGACAGGCTCGCCGCGCTTGCGGCGTCGTGATTTCCTCCCAATCGAACCGGCCCAGGAGCACCTCTCCATAGTCCCGCTGCCAGGCGGGCGGAGCCTTGCCGTGCTTGCGGAGGCGATCATGCACGCGCAGCAACTCCCTCAGGTAGCTCTCGAACCAGGCATCCGGGGCGCGCACCGGCAGGAGGAACCGAGTGTCGTCACTCAGGTCGACGAGCACGTCGCCGGCCAGGTGGAGGAAGCTGGCCGCGTCCATCTCCAGTGCGCTCTCCCGGTCGCGCCGGGTCATGTAGGCGCGTAGCGCTTCATGGCTCAGACTGCCCCGGTGGTAGTCGACCAGCCTGCGAATCGTCTCTGTCTCGGCGTATTCGTTGGCGGCACGAAAATTGCGGAAGAGGGTGTACAGCGACACGACGCCCGATCGTGGCAGGCCGACGCAGACCAGGTGGAACCGCCGCGCCGGTATCGTCGCGACCCAGGGCGCCGCGGGGGGCTCTTCGGTCAGCCCCTCGAACTCCTCACGCAGCCCTCGTGGCGCCGCGCGATCTTCCCGGGCACTCTCGGCCACGTCCGCGCAGAAGCGACGTCCCGGGCCCGGGCGTAGCGCGCGCGCGGCGCGGCACAGATCCAGAAGCGCCGCATACCACAGGCAGGTCTCGCGCCGACCGGCGGCCAGGTAGGGGACGACGCGGACCAGGAACTCATCCGACAACCCTTCGGACCAGGCACGCTTGATCCGCGTCCAGTCGGTGATCTCGTCGTGGAGGTCGGGAGCGAGGCGGTCCAGCGCAGTCAGGCGGTCCAGCGCCCTGGCGCTGTGCTCCTGATCCAGCCCGCCCAGAATGGTCCCCACCTCGTCAGCGACGCGATACGTCATGGCCGCCGCCAGGTCCGCCGGAATTCGCGACGCCGCTTCCTTCGACCAGCCGGCGCCCAGGGGCAGGTCGCTGCCGAACCCGTTGACATACGCCAAGATGGCGTTGGCGCCGTCGAGCGCCGCCTCCTGCGCCCCTCCGGCCACCTGCACGCGCAGCCAGAGTTGCACGGTGTGGATCCGCCCGATGTGCATCAAATCGTAACCGTGCACCTGCTCCAGCCGGGTGTCGCTGTCCATCGCGCGGTGCAGGCGCGCCTCGGCCGCGGCGGGGTCTCCACGGCGGACGTCGAAATAGGCCCAGGCCTGGTGAAGCCAGAGTCGCGCCAAGTCGTCCAGCTCGGGGTCGTTCGCGACATCCGGCAGGCGCGCGGCACAGGCCTCGAGCGCCCTCCCGGCCGCCCTCTG
Source organism: uncultured Gammaproteobacteria bacterium (assembly GCA_958295465.1). GTDB lineage: Bacteria > Pseudomonadota > Gammaproteobacteria > HK1 > HK1 > HK1. Next base: position 826,025 of record OY282353.1, on the reverse strand, counting down.
GTCGTCGGCGTTCGACAGGCGCACCGCATCTCGCACGGCATCGCGTATCGCGATGTAGCGGGCCAGCCGGTCCGCATCGAGCTTGTCGGCGACCTGCGCCTGCAGGCGCTGCATGAACAGCTCCCCGGTGACGCCGGGGCCCTTGCGCGGAGACAAGGTCCAACCGGCCCGGGCGGCCAACATGGCGTGCGCAAGCCGCGTAGTGACGGGGATCGTCTTCGTGATCGGGCCTGGCTCGGTTCCGGGGTCTGCCGGCGAACGATCGTCGCGCGGGGCGGTCCGTCCTGTGGATGCCGCCGGGACTTCGTGGCTGAACTCGGTGCTGCCGTGGTGCGCGCTGCCGTCGATGGTGGTGTCCCAGTCGATCCACACGCCCTCGGCGCCGGGGGACTGGTGATCGAGGCCGGCGTGGCAGCCACGGAACCGGACGGTGAGGTCGATGGGCGTGCCCGCCTCGACCCGGCGGGCGGGGATCGGGGCGAAGCACTGCTCCCACACCGTCGGCGCATCGAGGGGACCGGTGCGAAGCACGAGATCGTCGGCCAGATCCGCCTCGAACCACAGCGCCCACCCGTGCAGGGTGCCAGGCCGTATCGCAGTTGTCGTCACCGTGCCCGTGACCGCGTCCTCGAGCGGGCCGGTCTGCAGGTCGGCGCCACACACCGCCACCGGGCGCGCGAGCAGGTGCCGGTCGGTGAAGGAGGCGATGTAGAGGTTGTGGCCGACGTGAGCGCCCAGCACGTCAAGACGCACACCGGCCACCCGGGCGCCGTCCCAGCAGTGGACCAGGGCGTGCGCCTCCGAGTCCTCGACCGGGGCGGCGAATACCCGTACCCGCTTCGGGACCACGAGGCCGCCGGGCTTGAGCCACTGGTCCCGTGCGCGCTTTACGGCGCCGATCATCGCGCCGCCGAGGCCGGCCAGACCGAGGCACTCGCTGACCAGCACGTCGACGAGGCGAGGCAGGCGGACGTGGTCCGACTCGCCCTGCACCACCGTGACCCGCACGTCGTTGGCAGCGGCCAGCGCCCGGGCCCGGGCCGCGATGGCCGTGCGTTCGACGCCGATCACGGCGCCCGCGCCCTCCTGGGCAGCCGCGACGGCGAGCACCCCGGTGCCAGCGCCCAGGTCGACGACGAAGTCCCCCGGTCGTACCGCCCGGCGTACCGCCTCGACGAAGGCGCCGGTACGCACCCGGTCCGCCAGCAGGTGGCGGTGGAAGCCCATCACCTCGCCTGACCCCGCGTTGAGGGTCGGCACGAACCGCACGCGGCCGGTCGCCGCATCCGGCCCCTCCGTGGTCAACTGCATGCGTACCCCCCTCGTGTCGGCACGACGGGTGCGGGATGCGCCCCGCCGTGCTCAATCGCTCTTCGTCTCTCCGCGTTCTCGCGCAACGCCGCCTGTCCCCATGAAGTACCGGTCTTGCCGTGACCCGCGTGCAGATCGTCGAAGTAGCGCTGCCCGCGCTTGAATGCGCCCGTGTCGGCCACCGACTCCGCACCCCGGAACACCTCGCCGCCGGCGGGAGGCTCGCGGTTCGAGACCGCGATGACCACCCCGCGAGCCGTCTCCGGGGCGCCGATGAGGTCTCGCGCGGCATCCGCGATCTCGTCCCGGGTGACGGCACGCACCGCCTCGAGATACCGCTCGCGCCGGTCGAATTCATAGCTCTCCCGGTCGATCTCGCTCCAGTACCGTACGGTGCGCTCGCCGAGCCGGGTTTCGGCCTTCAGCAACGAGCTCTCCGCCGCGGTCCGGTGGCGCTCGAAGACCGCGTTCGGCATCTCGCGAAGCGCGTCACCGAAACGCTCGATGAAGGCGTCGACGTGCCGGTGGAGGGTCTCGGGCGGGTTCGACGGGGACTGGAGCACCAGCGCGAGCCCCGGCACCTCGAGCATCGGCAGGAAGGTCGTGAAGGCGATGTACCCGATCTTGCGTTCGGCCCGCAGCTCGTGGAAGAACCTGTCTCTCATCGCCCGCACGATCAGCGCGATCTTCGCCCGCTCCGCAAGGCCGGTGTCGCGTCCCTGAGCGTAGACGGCCAGTGCATGGTCTTCGTGCTCGCTCGCAAGCCACCGCGTGAATCGCATCCCCGGGTCGAGCCGCACGACTCGGGCTTCGGCCACACGCTCCACTCGCATCGAGCCGAGCAACTCGTGCTCCACCACGCTGCCGAGCGCCTTTGCGTCCTCGGCGGTGACGTTTCCGTGCGCGAGGGCAACGATCTCCCCGCACTCGAAGAACCGGACGGCGTACTCTCGCAGATCCTCGAGCTCCACCGCACCGAGCGCCTCGAGCCGGGTATCGTCGGACCAGTCCGGCTCGATCAGCAGCGCGCGCACCTCGCTCATCGCACGTCGAAAGGGCTTGCGCTCGCTGGCGTTGCGAAGGTGGCGGGCGTACTCGGACTTCTGCGCTTCGAAGCGCCACGCCGGGAGCGGCAGCGCGCGCAGGGTCGACACGATGCGCGCGAGCAGGAGATCCTGCTTGTCGCTCCAACCGGAGAGACGCACCGTGATCCCCCGACGGGATCGGGACAGCGCCCAGGTCTGCCCGGCGAGCAAGGCCGGATACGCGAATTCGTCGAGCGCATCCTGCACCATCCGGACCAGCAGTGCGCTCAGCACCGTATGGCGGGGCGAGTCGCCGGCGATCGGCGAGCGAACCGCGACGTAGAAATTCGTCTGCGGCCGGCCGGACTCGACGTCGGCGCGATGCCACAGATCGAAGCCGGGCCGGCTCGCGATTCGGGCCGGCCGCGGCCCGGCCGTCGGCTCGTCGATCAGCGCCAGGCGCCCGGGCAGGAACGGATTCGGCTCCGGGAGCAGGAAGGCGCCGTCCGGGGCCGGGTCGCGCCAGCGCGCCACGGTTCCGATCGGGATTGGGCTCAGGCGGTACGGCGTCTCATGAAACGGCGCGCCGGAGTCGGTCGTCACGCCCTTCGCGACCACGCCCACGAGCACGCGGTCCGGGGTGAGCGCACAGAGACACCGCCGCACGAGTTCGGGGTCGAAGTCGCCGAGCCGCGAGGGCGCGGTCAGGACCTCCCGGATCGGATGGTAGTGCAGGGCGGAGGCAAGAACGACCGCGTAGGAACAGGGCTCCGCCTTCTCCAGGAAACGGAAGCCGATCCGCGCCATGTGCGCAAGCTCGTCGTGGTAGCGCGGCTCGATGCCGTCCCCGCGGATGAGGTCGAGACAGGCGAACACCGAGGCGATGATGCGAACCCGGTTCGCGAGTCCGGCCTCGGTCGCGTGGATGGTGATGCCGAACGTCGCGAAGTCCCGATGCCTCATGCCGAAACCCACGTTCAATCCTTCCGCCCAGCCGCGTGCCTTCAGTGCCGAGAACAGGCTGCCGGGGCCCTCGTGTCCGAGCAGATGCGAGACGAGCGCGAGAGGGTGCACCGGGTAGTGCGGCAGCAACGGCGGGATCGCGAACGAGAGCGAGATGGTGCGGAGCTCGCGGATCGGCTCGATGTCGAGCTGCGCAGGGAGCAGTCCCTCGCGGTAGAGCGGCACGGTGATGCGCAGTGGCTCGACGTCGCGACGCGGTACCGCCTCGAATCGCGCCCGCACCCAGTCGTCCAGCACGTCGAGCGGCTCGCGGCCGACCACCACGAGCTTCATCAGATGCGACGAGTAGCGGCTTTCGTGGAAGGCGATCAGCGCGTCGCGGACGTCGGCGCCCGGGCGGTCCGCGAGCGTCTCCGCGTTGCCGGCCAGGAACCGCGAGAGAGGATGTCGGGGATCAAGGGTCTGCCTCCACGCGGCCAGGCTGCGGAGCCGGTCGTCGCGTCGGCGCGAGATGAACTCGGAGTGCACCACCTGGCGCTCGCGCTCGACGTACTCGCAGTCGAACCGCGGGGAGATGAAGAACTGGGCGAACCGGTCGAGCGCGCCTTCGAGGTGCGCGGCGTCGACGTCGAAGAAAAAGCTCGTGTGAGCAAACGACGTGGCGGCGTTGCCGGAGCCGCCGTGCTCGGCGAGAAAGCGGTCATGTTCGCCGGCGTCCGGATACTTCCCGGTGCCGAGAAACAGCATGTGTTCGAGAAAGTGCGCGAGGCCCGGGCGGTCGTCCGGGTCGTCGCCGCTGCCCACGTTGACGTTGACTGCCGCCGCCGCCTTGTCGGTGTGCGGATCGGAGACCACCAGCGCCTCCAGTCCGTTGTCCAGCATGACGGCCCGGTAGTCCCGGGAATCGGCGGGGCTGCGTTCGATCTCGATGTTCCGATGCTCGACGGACGTCCCCTCGGCACCGGCCGCCGGCGCTTCGAGTGGGGTGAGTCCATTCGCGGTGCAGAGCGTCATCCTCATCGAACCACCTCGGTCTGCTCGGTCACATCCGAAACGAGATCGCAAGAAAGGACGACTCCAATTCGGATTGTAGGGGCTCCAATTCGGATTGTAGGGGCGACGCATGCGTCGCCCCTACGGTCGCATCGTTTTCTGCGGCGCAGACTCCTAGTCGTCACCGGTTCGGACGTCCTCGTAAATCAAGCGCAGTTCCTTGGCGCGACGCACGGCTTCGGCCCGATTGTCCACGCCCAGTTTGGTGAAAAGATTCCGTATATGGTATCGCACGCCGTGCGCGGTCAGCCCGAGCGCGATCGCGATCCGTTTGTCCTGCTGGGCCTCGAGCCGTTCCAGAATCTGCTGCTCGCGCTCGCTCAGCGTCGGAGGCCGGAACTCGTCGGACGCGAGCTCGTACGCCAGGAGCGACAGCGCTGTTCTCCTGCTCGGAGAATCGGGAACCGAATCGATGAGTGACTCCACGACCGGCGGGTCGATTTCGCGCTCCCGCACCAGTGAGCAAGCGTACGGGGTTTCACCGAACAGACGGAGAAACTCTTCCATATGTCCCGCCGCCGCCGCCGGCTCGCCCGCGCGGGATTCCAGCGTCATCGACAACGAGAGCGCACGCATCAGGGTGCGCCTCAGACCTCGCGCCGCCGCTTCGGTACACAGGTCCGCTGCGAAGCTGCGCCCTTCGTCGAAGCGCTCTCGCGCGGTCAGAATACGCAGGCGCGCACACGACAACGCCTCCATCTCTCTCCAGCTCTGCCCGGTCAGATCCAGACAACCCCGAGAATCCTCCGGCAGTTCACGCAGACGCCAATCCCGTTCGGCATCCTCGACTCGCGCGGCGGTTGCGAGCAGGGAGGCCCGCAGCGCCGACAGATACCGAACGAGTGCCGGCAATCCGGCACCGAGGACATGGTCCAGCATCTCGTCGGCCGCCGCCAGCGCACTGTCGACGCCCTCGTTCCGGCGCTTCTGGTCGACGGCCGCACCACTCGCTGCGGCATAGACCGAGAACGAAGTCGGGGTTGCCAGCAGCCGTCTCGGCACTCTGGCCGGTACATCGCCCGGTACGGGCCGGTTGCACTCCAGCGCAAGCTCTCGCCGCAGGACTTTGGCGGCCAACAATGGCACCGCATCCCCAAGTTCGTTCGTCCGAACCGCCCCGTATGCTTGTTCGAAGTGTGCTTCCGCATCCGCCACCCGACCCTGGGCCATGGCAATCTGACCGATTTCCAGGTCGATGAAGATGTTCGCGTAACGGTGGTCGACAAGGTTTCTCCGTGCCAGTGCGAGTTGGTGGAGCGCCGCATCGAACTGCCCTGCCAGATGATGCTCGATGCCCAGTTGGTACTGCATGTTGCCGCGTGTCGACGGATCAAGACGTGGCGACTCCACCAACCGCGCGAGATCGGGAAGAATCGCCTGAACCCGCTTGGAGCCGATTCGTTCGGCTCCGTGCAGAGCGATGCCGCTGCGGGCGACGCAGGCGTCCACGGAGAGCTCGAAGTCGTCCTCGCTCCCCTCGCCGGCACCGGTCGCGAGAGCTGCCGCCACGGCGGCGTACCCCTCCCGGGCTTCCCCCAAACGTCCCGACATGGCCAGGGCCAGGCATCGGGAGAGCACCAGCCGAGGACGTTCCGACATGATGTTCTCATTGAGCAGCCGGTTGGCGGCCATGAACTCTTCGATGCCTTGCCGTATCTGCATGCGGACGCCGCCGGCGTGCTCCAGGATGTCGCCGGCCAGAATGTCGTCCCCCGCCTCCATGGCGTGGCGCATCGCCCTCACCGTTTCGCCGTAACGCATGAGGGCCTGCGCAATTCGTCGATGAACGGCGTTGAATCGCGTCAGGTTCTCCTGCTGTCGACACTTGATGCAGTGCTCCCGGATCAACGGATGCAACCGCCATCTGTCCGTTGCTTCGCCAGGAATCCTGGCCAGCAGCCCGCCCAGTGCGGGAAGCATTCTGAGCCGGCGCATCGAGTCGGCATGCTCCAGTACTTCGTCGAGAAGTTCCGCATCCATCCAGTCGAACAGCCCGATATCGAGCAGAAAATCTCTTTCGTCGGCCGCGAGTCCCTCGAACAACCGCGACTCCATCCAGTTCCCGACACTGACCTGCAACATGCGGGCGTTTTCCGGCGCCGGGTTCATTCTCCTTTGACAGGAAATCCTGACCGCAACGGGCCATCCAGCCGAATCAGCCGTGATCGCGGCCAGTTCCCGCTGCGTCAGGTTACGATTGAAAGCCTCTGCCACTTCCTCCTTCGAGAACCGCAATTCCTCTTCCCCCACGACCGCGGCCTGGGCCTGGTCTTGCAGCAGGATTCCACCGACGTTCAGACCGGTGGGAAGCCTGCGGCACGTCATCGCCAAGTGCAGGTTGGGCGGTCCCCGGTTCAGCAGAAACTCCAGCAGCGCCACCGATGCCGGGTTCCCCGGCCGATCCACCTCGTCGAGCGCAAGCACGAAGGGACCGTCCAGCTCCGCTACCGCATGCGCCACATGGGTGACCCCGACCCAGGGCCCGCCGCTGGCAGCGCCGGCATCGCGCGGCGCCGGCGGCTCAGGGATGTGCAGCCCGGCAGCCCGGCACGAGAAGGCGATATAGCTGTCGAGAAGCGCGGGCTCATCGTACTCGTCCAGCGAAACCCACGCGGTCCGGACGCCGTCTTCCCTGAGGCTGCGGCAGCATTCCGCAAGCAGGGTCGTCTTGCCGAATCCAGCGGGTGCGTTCAGTACCGTGATTCGCGTGCGGGTCATGCCGGCGACCACGAGCCGGGCACGATGGATCTGGTTCACAATCGGATCGGGGATGGTGACTTTCCGGCGCAACAGCCAGGAATTCGACCCTTGAGCGGCCGCGCTTCCGCCCGATTGCAGAGTCCCTTCGACCCGCAGTCCGGCGGGATCGTCAGTGGTCATCGCTGGTATTGGCCGTGGCGTGTGACAGCGACTCTTCGAGAATCCCCGGCCCTTTCAGGTCGTCAGCCACGTGCGACGAAGATTTTTCCGCCAACCGACGTTTGGTTCCGGCCATGCCGGGTTGGGTTACCACCCCGGGGACTGCCGCTCAGCCCCCGGTGACCGGAGGAAAGAACGCAACCTCGTCACCCGCGCGGACCGGCGCCCCGAGATGCGTGTACTCCAGATTCACCGCCACGAGCACGTTGCCGGGGATCGGCTGTCCCCCGGTTGCGAGGCGCCAAGCGTCTCCGGCGGTTTCCACCCGGGCGCCGTCGACCGCAATCTCGCGGCGTCCCGCGGACTCGCGCAGGCTGGCGAAGAACCTCACCGTGATCGTCATCCGCGACTCCTCCATTCAACCCGTATCCTTCACGAAGGATAGTACGAAGGGGGAATGGCGTGCTAGATATCTGTGGCAAGATCATGGTGTTAGTTCAATTCGCACTACAGGTCCACCGAACACGCCATGAAAGGAACCATACCGCTCCTTTCGCCGTCGTTCAATCCGGCGGTGTCCATTGAAACACGTCCCGAACATCTCAGCGCGGAGACGGGTGCGTTGGTTCAACGTGAGATGATGGAACGTAGCGGCATTGTCGGATGGCTAGCCGAGCGTCTGCCTGATCCGCGCAATCGCGATTTGATTCGCTATCCGTTGGAGGAGGCCGCTCACGGTCCGGCCTCCTCATTCGGGGAGATGCTGCGGACGCTTCCATGGCCGGCGAGGCGCCGACGCGGCATTCCGAACATGCCATGAAGGGAGGGTCGCGGGGCGTGAACGTCCAGCGGAACGTAACTTGCTACATTTCCGCCGGACGGCTGCCGAGCGGGCATCGCCTGGGGTCCGCCGGGGAGGCTTCTCGGGACAGGAACAGGGTGTCGTGAAGCGCTCGCCGACGAGGCCACGGTCGCGGGTAGCGATGGCGTTTTTCTTGACGGGAGCGCGCCTGGATGCGTCGGCGTTGCATTGAATCCGCCTGTGGAACACTTGCGGCCATGATGCCATCGCCGAAGAACTTCGACGTGTACATCTCTATAATACAAGTAAAAACAAATGGATAGGAAAGAGTCCCGGACCGGATACCGGATCGGTGTGGACGTGGGCGGCACGTTCACCGACGTGGCGGTGGAGCACAACGGCGCCTGCCGCACCGGCAAGGTCCTCACCACCCCGCACGACCTGGTGCGCGCGGTCCTCGACGGCGCCCGGCTGGCGCTGTCGCGGGCGGGGCTTGCGCCGGGCGACGTCGGCACGGTCATCCACAGGACCACGCTGGCGACCAACGCGCTGATCGAGCGCCGGGGCGCCATCGTCACCGCGGGATTCCGCGACATCCTCGAAATCGCCTGTGAACGGCGCTACGACCAGTACGACCTCTCCCTGGAGAAGCCCGACACCCTCGTCCCGAGAGAGCGGGTCTCCGCCACAGCGACGAGGTCGACGAAGTCCCGTTCGTCACGTACCGTCTCGGCGGTGGTGGTGGGGACGGTATAGCCTCGGGCGGCGGCGATCTCTCGGCCGCCGCTACGGTGGCCGATGGCTGCCGTCCGGTTCCATCGGCGTGGCGGGCGGATCCGCTCACGCCGCGCGCCGGCGCCGCAGGAGGCGGCCGTCGATCGTCAACAACGCCGTTGCGATGAGCGCCATTCCGCCGAATTGCTCCACGCTGACCGGCTCGTCCAGGATCGCGACCCCCAGCAGGATGGCGCTGGGAGGAATCATCAACGTCACCAGCATCACGTTGCTGCCGCCGGCCCGCCTCACGATGGCGAAGAAGATGAGGTAGGCCAGACTCGTGCTCAGCAGGCCGACTCCGGCGAGCGAACCCCAGACCGCAAGCGGAGGAGCTTCCAGGCGCCACGGCTGTTCCAGGAGCAAGGCCAGTGGCAGGACGATCAGCGTCGAGCAGGTGACCTGCCCGGTCGCAGCCGCGACCGGTGGCAGATGGCGCAGGCGGCGGCCCCACAGACCTGCCGCCGCGTAGGAGACGGCGGCTCCCAACACCGCCACGCTGCCGAGGGTATGGCCGCCCAGCTCACCGAGCACCGACGGCCCCATCAGCACCACGACTCCAAGAAGACCGAGCACCACGCCGGCAAGCCGATTGGGGGTCATCTTCTCGTCGTCCGTCAGCAGGTGGGCGGCGACCACGCTGAATACCGGGGTGGTGGCGTTCAGCACGCTGGCAAGGCCGCCGGTGATCCAGACCTGGCCCCAGACGATGAGGCCGAAGGGGATCGCGTTGTTGAGGATGCCCATCACCGCGAGATCGCGCCACGCCGTCCGATCGGCAGGCATGCTCGTGCGGGTCACGGCGATGATGAGCCAGAGGCCCGCCGCCCCGATCGCCAGTCGGGCGAGGACGATGGTGAACGGCGGCAGGGCGGCGAGCGCCACCTCCGCGAAGAAGAACGAGCCGCCCCAGACCAGCGACAAGGCAAGCAGCAAGCCCCAGGCGGTGGTGTCGAGGACGGGCTGCGCGGTCATGGGCCGGGTCCCGAGAGCAAGGGGAAGACGGAAGGCGCGAGTCTATCCGCAGTGTCTTGCCAGGACATATGCAACCACGCCCACCGCCCCTGATGATCCGGAGGCAGCGCCTCGGCCGCGTCTTCCACATCGACATCGAAACACTGCCCACACCGCAGGAGCCGGCGGCGCCTCATCGCCTGCATCGACACCCTCCTCATCCACCTTGCCATCCGCGCTCCACCGTCCACCATGGCGGATCTCGAAACGTCGGACCCCTGCAATCCCCACCCTCACCCTCACCCTACCCAAGCATCTGCACTACGATGGCGGGCACACCCGGTGCCCTTTCCAACCGGAAATGAGACGATCGCCCGGGCGGCAGGAACAGACGACGAGGCAGCCCGATGACACGCCCCCGGCTCGCCGTCGACATCGGCGGCACGTTCACCGACGTGGCGGTCGAGCACGACGGCGCCTGCCATACCGGCAAGGTCCTCACCACCCCGCACGACCCGGTGCGCGCGGTCCTCGACGGCGCCCGGCTGGCGCTGTCGCGGGCGGGGCTTGCGCCGGGCGACGTCGGCACGGTCATCCACGGGACCACGCTGGCGACCAACGCGCTTGCGTTTCCCTTTGTGCCTACATTATGTTCCCACGTCTCTTCATGTGCATTGTCAACTCGCGAGGTGAGACATGAAGGCGGTCAGTGTACGAGAGTTGAAGAACAATCCATCCGCGGCGCTCCGCGCTGCGCGCGAGCATCCCGTCATGGTCCTCAACCGTCACCAGCCGGAAGCGCTGCTCGTGCATCTCGATGACGAGGGACTCCTTACCGACTCCGGGGTACGGAAGGCGCTTGCCACGGCGCTCTACCGTGACCAAAGCCTTTCGCTCGGACGGGCGGCACGCTTCTCCGGTCTCAGCATGGCCGCGTTCATCCAACACGTATCGAAGATGGGCATCCCCGTCGTGAGGGGCACCGCAACCAGCGTACGAGAGGATGTCGAGGCAATCCGCACATGGCGAACAGGCTCGTCGCAGCCGACGCAAGTCCGCTGATCGGGTTGGCCGCGGCGGGAGCGTTCGACGTTCTCCACAGCCTCTTTGGCCAAGTCACGGTGACGACCACGGTTCGTGACGAAGTGCTGGCAGGCGGCGAACTGCCCGGCGCTCGGGAGTTGACCAACGCTGTAGAAGACCGGTGGGTCACAATCGTTCGCACCCGCATCGACACCATCAAGTTTGCCGATCTCGACGCGGGCGAGGCGAGCACGCTGACTCTTGCGGTGCAGCATGGCGGTCCGTCTCTCGTGCTGATGGACGAACCGTTCGGTCGGTCATGTGCCCGCGAGCATGGGCTTGCCGTCATCGGCCTCGCCGGCGTATTGCTTGCGGCCAGGGAAGCGCGTCTCGTGCAGAGCATCCGGCCATACTTCGCGCTCTTGGAGCGGAGCAATTTCCGGCTTTCAAACGAAATCGTCCGCGCCGTGCTGGCACAGGCCGGAGAATGATGCACGGAGATGAAGATAGTGCTCGGATGATATAGCCGCTCCCACACTCCCTTGCCCGCCGCCGCATCCCGTGAAGGTCGCGGCGAGCGCGAGGACGGGGATCGCTCCGCTACGTGTTACGTTGATGGTCGTCTTCTTCCTTCCTCTCCCTGCGCCCTGGAAGCTTGGCAGCATCAGCCTGCGCTGCTCGCCCATGAGATAACATGGCCGCTCCCGGTCGGGGCAGACCTGCCACCGACGGCGATGCCGTGGATCTCGACTACGACATACTCGACCGTCTGCGCCAGCACCACCCGGCGTGGCGTCTCCTGCGGTCGGATCACGTGCCGCTGATCGCGAGCTTTCTGCATCGGGCCTTCATTGCACCGAACCAGCGGCTGCTGATGCAGAGCGATCTGGCCGAAGCGCTGGAAGACGAGCTGTTCACCCTGCGCGAACGCGCCGGCGACGGGGCAACTCCAGTGCCCTTTCAACCTGGAAATGAGACGATCGCCCGGGCGGCAGGAACAGACGACGAGGCAGCCCGATGACACGCCCCCGGCTCGCCGTCGACATCGGCGGCACGTTCACCGACGTGGCGGTCGAGCACGACGGCGCCTGCCATACCGGCAAGGTCCTCACCACGCCGGATGACCCGGTGCGCGCGGTCCTCGACGGCGCCCGGCTGGCGCTGTCGCGGGCGGGGCTTGCGCCGCGCGACGTCGGCGCGGTCATCCACGGGACCACGCTGGCGACCAACGCCCTGATCGAGCGCCGGGGCGCCACCGTCGGGGCCATCGTCACCGCGGGATTCCGCGACATCCTCGAAATCGCCTGTGAGCGGCGCTACGACCAGTACGACCTCTACATCGAGAAGCCCGACACCCTCGTCCCGAGAGAACGGGTGGCGACCGTCACGGAGCGGGTCTCCGCGGCGGGGCAGGTGCTCGACCCGCTGGACCACAACAGCGTGCATCGCGCGGTGGACGCCCTGGTGGCGGAGGGCGTCGAGAGCATCGCCGTGTGCCTGCTGCACTCGTACGTGAACCCCGCCCACGAGCAGGCGGTGCGCGAGGCCGTCGAACGCCGGGCGCCGGGGCTTCCGGTGAGCCTGTCGAGCGAGGTGTCGCCGGAGGTGCGGGAGTTCGACCGGCTGTGCACGACGGTGGCCAACGCCTATGTGAAGCCGCGGATGGCGGGGTATCTCGGGAACCTCGCCCGTGGTCTCGAAGTCGGCGGGTTCGACTGCCCGCTGTTCCTGATGACCTCGGGCGGGGGCATGACCACCCTCGACACCGCGATGGCGTTCCCCGTCCGGCTGGTCGAGTCGGGGCCGAGCGGCGGGGCCATCCTCGCCGCCCGCGTCGCCCGCTCGCGCGGTTGCGCCCAGGTGCTGTCGTTCGACATGGGCGGGACGACGGCGAAGGTCTGCCTCATCGAGGAGGGGGAGCCGCGGACCTCGCGGGCGTTCGAGGTCGGGCGGGCGGAGCGCTTCATCAAGGGCAGCGGGCTGCCGGTGCGCATCCCGGTGCTGGAGATGATCGAGATCGGGGCCGGTGGCGGCTCCATCGCGAGCGTGGACGCGCATTCACGGCTGCGGGTGGGGCCGCGCAGCGCGTCTTCGGACCCCGGACCGGCCTGCTACGGGCGCGGCGGCGAGTGGGCGACGGTGACCGATGCGGACGCGGTGGCGGGGTATCTGGATCCCGACGCCTTCGCCGAAGGGCGGCTGCGGCTCGACCTCGGCCTTGCCCGCCGCGCCGTCGGGCGCGAGGTCGGCGACAGGCTTCGGATCGGCGTGGCGGCCGGGGCGGACGGCATCTCGCAGATGGTGGACGAGGCGATGGCCAACGCGGCGCGGATGCACGCGGCGGAGCAGGGGAAGAGCCTTGGGGACTGCGTGATGGTGGCGTTCGGGGGGAACGGGCCACTGCACGCGACGCGGGTGGCGGAGAAGGTGGGGGTGGACCGGATCGTGGTGCCGCCGCAGCCGGGGGCGGGGTCCGCGGTGGGGTTCCTGTCGGCGCCGGTGTCGTTCGAGGTGGTGCGCAGCCACTACGTACGGGTGGCGACGCCGGCGGTCGCCGCTCAAGGCTCCGGGGTCTCGGCAAGTCTGGAATGGGTGGAGGCGTCGGCGGCGCACGGCCACCGGGTGCCCGAACCGCGCGGCCATTGCGCCCGGATGGCGGAGCCCGACGTGGCGGCGGTGAACGCGCTGCTCGATGCGATGCAGGAGGAGGCCACGGCGGTGGTGCGGGCCGGGGCGGGCGATGCGCCTCTGGTCGTGACCCGCACCGCGTTCATGCGCTACCGCGGACAGGGCCACGAGATCGAAGTGGCCATTCCGGACGGCACGCTGGACACCGGGCGGGTCGCGCGCCTGGTGGCCGCGTTCGAGGCGGATTACGCGCGCCTGTTCGGACGCATCGTGCCGGGGATGGCGCTGGAGGTGATGAACTGGTCGGTGCGGGTCTCCACCCCGCCCGAGGCCGCGCCGCGGGCCGGCGACTGCGCGGCGCGCGGCACTCCCGAGCCCACCGGCACGCGGACCCTCACCCTGGGACAGGCGGGGGAGGCGACGGTGGCCACCTGCTTCCGGCGGGCGGACCTCGCGCCCGGGGATACCGTCACCGGCCCGGCGCTCATCGTCGAGCCCCAGACCACGACCTTCGTCTCGCCGCGTTTCGAGGCCCGCATCGACACGGCCGGGAACATCGTGATGACCCGGCGGGAGGAGATCGACGGGCGCGGCGGCCCCGCGCCGGACCGCCGCTCCGCCATCGACTACGAAGTGATGTGGACCCGCCTCCAGGCGGTGGTCGAGGAGCAGGCCCAGGTCCTCATCCGCACCGCCTTCAGCCCCATCGTGCGCGAATGCGGGGACATCTCGGCCGGGATCTTCGCCCCCGACGGCCGGATGCTCGCCCAGGCGGTCACCGGCACCCCCGGCCACATCAACACCATGGCCGCGGCGGTGGGGCTGATGCTGGAGCACGTCCCCCTCGACGCCATGCAGCCCGGCGACATCTACACCACCAACGATCCCTGGATGGCCTCCGGGCATCTCAACGACGTGCTGCTGGTGGCCCCGGTGTTCGACGGCGGGACCCCGGTGGCGCTCACCGCCTGCACCTCGCACCTCTACGACCTCGGGGGGCTGGGGATGGGGCCGAACGGCGGCGATGTGCACGACGAAGGGCTGTTCATCCCGCCGATGAAACTGGTCGAGCGCGGCGCGGTGAGCGCCATGCTCGTGCGGATCTTCAAGGCCAACTCGCGCTCGCCGGAATCGAACGAAGGCGACCTCTACGCCCTGATCGCGTGCTGCGAGGTCGGAGGGCGCCGGCTCCTGGAGATGATGCGCGAATTCGGGCTCCGGGACCTCGACGGCCTCGGCGCCTACGTCCTCGACGCCTCGAACGCCGCCGCGAAGGCCGCCATCGCCGAGGTGCCGAACGGGGTGTACCGCAACCGGATGGTGCTCGACGGCTACGACTTCGAGATCGTGCTCGAAGCCACCATGCAGGTGAGCGACGACGCGATCGTCACCGACTTCACCGGCACGTCGCCGTGCTCGCGCTACGGGATCAACGTGCCCCTGAACTACGCCGCGGCCTACAGCGTGTTCGGGATCCGGTGCGTGGTCGGGCCGGACATTCCGAACAACGCGGGCTCGCTCGCGCCCTTCGTGGTGAGCGCGCCGGAGGGCTGCATCCTCAACGCGCCGTTTCCCGCCCCGGTGGCCATGCGCCATACGATCGGGCAGCTCACGTGCGATCTGGTGCTGGGATGCCTGCACCAGGCGCTGCCCGGCCGGGTTCCGGCCGAGGGGGCTTCGTGCATGTGGGACCTGCCGTTGCGCAGCGCCGCCCTGTCCGGGCTCGACCCCAACGCCACCACCTTCGCCATCGAGCTGACCCACAACGGCGGCACCGGGGCGCGGCCGGGCGCGGACGGCCTCTCCGCCACCGGCTGGCCGAGCGGGGTGTGGGGCTCGCAGGTGGAGGTCACCGAAAGTACGGTACCGGTGCGGGTGCGCCGCCGCGAGTTGATCCCGGACAGCGGCGGCGCGGGCCGGCAGCGCGGCGGGTTGGGCCAGATCATCGAATTGGAGAGCAGCGAAGGGCGGCCGATCGAGTTCTTCGCCTCGCTGGAGCGCATGAAGTACCCGGCCCGGGGCCGCGCGGGCGGTGCCGCCGGCCGTCTTGGCCGGGCCTGCCTGCGCTCGGGTCCGCGGCTGGCCGGCAAGGGGGAGCACACCATCCCGGAGGGTGACCTGCTCATCTTCGAGACCCCGGGCGGGGGCGGCTACGGCGACCCGCTGGAGCGTCCCGCGGAGGCGGTGGCGGCGGACGTCGCGAAGGGGCTGGTGAGCCGGGAGGCGGCGGAACGTCTCTACGCGGTGGTGCTCGACGAGGCCGGAGGGCTCGACGCGGAGGCGACGCGGACGCGGCGGCTTGCCGCCGCCCGTTCCGGGGGACCGGGGCCAACCGATGCGCCGGGTCGTTGAGCCAACAGCTCGTTCCGCTGCCCGCCGGTCTGCACGGTGGGGGGATCGGCGTCCATCGATTCGCCAGGCCGTTGAGCCGGGTGTCGTGGACGACGGCGGCGGAAGTTCGAGTTGCCGGGCCGGGCAGGGAGAACCATGGATCCGGCGTGGTATCCGCGGGGACGCCACCGGCGGCAGCTCCTCCGGCGGGCTGATGCCGGCCATCGAGGCGAGTTTGGGGAAGCCGGTGGTGACCAGCAACCGGGCGATGATGCGCGCCGCCCTGAAGCGCATCGGCGTGTCGTCCGGCGAGTGCGCGTTGCGCGGGCAGCGCCTGTCGGGTGCAGGGTCCCGGAGAGGCAGGGTAGGGTAACGAGACTAACCCGAGGCGGATCCGTGGATGATGAATCGGTTTAGAACCACAAAAACGGACATGGCGCAAGCCAGTAGTCCGCATCATGGACACGGTGACATGGACGCGGTCCGGGTACGGGCCGTGTACCCGGACACCTTCAAGTCCATGTACCGAAGACGAAGGGTATGACCTGCCGGCATCGTAGCTGCGGGCGGCGAAGCCGCAGGGCAGGACGATGAACCGATTCGAACGGATACTACTGACGTGCGGCCTGTCCCTGATGGCCGCAGCGGCAGGGGCTCATGACGTGGTGGCGGTCGGGGAAGAGTGCCCTGCCCGGGAATACCACGTCCTCAGCGTCCCGGGACCGGGCCATCCCCGCTTCCGGGCATTCTTGTTTTTCAGCCAAGAGAATGACCCAACGACGCAGACGACCACGACAACCAGATGGACTATATGGACTCGAATGGGGGACTGACCGGCGGAACGATCATAGAAATTGCCGGGGACAGGTCTACGAGGTGGTCGTCGAGTGAACTGCCTGAGCGGGACTATGACCCCGACGGGTCACCCAGAACTGAACATCCTTGGTGGCGTCTCAGGATAAAGGCTGCGCATCCGTTCACGGTGCACGGCTACATCATCGACAACCAAGGGGGTATCGCGAGCTTGCGAGTGGATGAACGTCCCGAGCATCAGGCGACTTATGACACAGGCTATTGCTTCGGACATCGGGTCCGCCGTAGTACTCGCTCCGGCACGTGAGCCCTTCGGCCAAAGGGCAGGGTCACGGGCGCTCTTGGCGTCCTGTGGCCATCTGCCGAACGCCTTGATGGTGGCGCGATGAGGCGCATCGTGGGGCGCGTGCTGCTGGCCTTGGCACTGGCTCTCTTCGGCTGGTCGCTGGCGCCGGTCCTGTACGGACCGGCGGGGTGGTGACGAAGGCGCTACGCGGTCGGGGACTCTCGCCGCGTGAATCCGTCGAACAACCCTTCAATCCGGGCCATGCGTTCGCGAAGGTCGGCGAAGTCGCGATGAATCCCGCCGATGTCGCCCCGGATCTCTCGCAGAATCGGAACGATAAGCACGCCGAGCACGATACCCGTGCCGATGATGGCGATGACAATCGTAATCGTGTCGGCAGACATGGCGGCACTCCGGTGCGTGGTCCGGCGAGGGTGACACGGGGCGGGGATGGTGACGGGCGCTCCGTCACTGCCCTGGCGCTGAGCGGTAACGGCCAGATGGGGAGGAACACCATGAAGGCGATACGGGCCACGGTTGCGCTGTTGGTCGTCGCAGGGGCGTTGCCTGCCGTTCAGGCTCAAGGCATCCCGAGCGTGGAAGCCTGCACGCGATACGTGGAGACGGATGCTGCCTATGAAGCCGCCGTGCTACAGGTGCGGTCCCGTCTACGAAGCTGCCATACAACAGGCGGATGCCGCCTTTGAAGCCGCCGTGCAACAGGCGGAAGCCGCCATCGAAGCCGTCAAGCAGCCAGCGGAACAGGCATTGGTTACTGCCTATTCCGCCAGCTATGACATTGACGGCGGGACGCGAAGCGAAGTCCCGGATGTCATGGGGAAGCTAATCAACCACCATTGACAGCTTTGTACGGAGCATTACGGAGTGTAACGGTGTGTTTTTCCGGGAGTATCCCGAAAGCCCGCGGCGCTCCGGCCTTACACACTGGCCGAACGCCGTTGACTGCCCGGAGGGAAGCGCCGATCGGTAACGCGACCGAACCCGCTCTCGAGCACGTCGCCGGCGACACCATCAACAGGCAGTTGGCCGACATCTGCGAAGTGACCCGAAATCCGTGCGAGGAACGAGCCGGACGTAGGGATACGTAGGTGAGTGCCTGCGCGCCTTCAGCCCGCCGGAGTGTCCCGGAGTCCGTGGAAGACGAGATGGCACTTGTGCTAGCTTTCGCGTTCTTCCGCTTTCGCGCTAGACGAGGTTCGAACAATGACGATCCAAGACCCGAAGGACATCGTGGCCGCGATCAAAGAGCATGTAAAACCCGGAACGCCGATTAAAAGGCCCAGATCCACCAGCGTGGTCAAAGGCTGGGGGAGACGTCGAGGAGAACCCGCGCTCATCTACACGATAGAGGGGGGGCATGCAAAAGGGATAACGGAGTCGGAATGGAGGCGCGCTTTTGAGCAGCTTCAGCGAAAGGGCGAACTCACAAAGCCTTGGTTCAAGGACGCACTCGCAAAGTGTAGTAAGGAAGGGGATTGCAATTTCACGACCATCGGTGGCGTCTTGGTGCTGCTCGGCGTTGCCACGTATAACGGTAATGGCTGCTACAAACGGAAACGGTAGCCTGCGCCACTGGCGCACGCAGCGAGTTGTCATAGTCGCTGATTCCGCGGCGGAGCGGAGCGCCAACCCCGAGGCGCTGGCGGCTACGGCATCCCGCCGGCGAGCAGCGTGGAGCAGCAACGGAAGCTAATAGCGAAAAGAGAGGTATCGGAGATGCAGACGTACTTGGGAGCAGTGATAGTCGCAACTGCGTTAGCTGGAGTAACAGGGAATGCAATCGCCCAAGAGGTCATCCGGGCATCCGGAGGAAGCATACGAACGCCCTTAGGTTACGGGATCGTGATGAACGAGGCCTCGACGCTGGAACGGGAATGGATCGTCATCAATATCCCGGAAGTTCCGGCGACGTTGCACGATCCGACGGGAGTGAAGACGGTGTACAAGACCGGCGACACGTACAGCCGGGGCGAATACCGTTACGAAGCGAAATTCGCGTTTACGGCGAAGGAAGCACTGGTCGCTGTGGAGATCCGCTTTCTGGTATTCGACGTATGGGGAAAGCAGAGCAGGCTGCTTTCGGCAACATACGTCGAGGACATCGAGAAAGGAGCGAAAGTCTCCAGAACCGGAAAGTGGTCGCTGTACAGCGAGAACGAAGCGGAAGAGCACTACGCCTCGATAGGATATGTTGCGCGCGCTCGGACGAAAAGCGGAGAAATCCGAATCATGCCGAGCGAGCATGTATTGAAGGTCGCGCACGAATTCTCGGCAGACATCTCGGAGAAGGACTTGGAGCCGAAGGAGTCAAGCCCGAATTGACCCGCTACCGACCCGTAGCTCACCTTGCAGGTTCCGGGGAGACGGGACAGGATGACGGATCAACTCGAGGCCCACCGTCATCGCACTGCGCTCGCGGCGACTGTCGGGGCCAGGAGGACGCTAGAGTGGATCCGATGATCGGATCGCCAGTTAGCGTGTAATGAAAGGAGCCCGAAGCATGGTGTTGTTCCTGACGATCTGCTCGCTCAATAAGTCGGGCGGCGGGGAACCCGCATACGACGAGGGGGCGGCGATTACCTCCGTATTGCCGCAGGATCTGAAGGCTCAACTGTTGGAACGCCGTGAAGCGGCGCGACAACTCGTAACGGGCGATGCGGCCCTCGAATGGCAGGGCGTGTCCTTGTCGGAGCTCGATTTTAATCGTGGCCTGAACAGAGGCGTGGATTTCGGAGGCCGCTGTACGGCAGTTTACCTGCCCGCCGTCCATCGCTACGACGGCCGCTTCTTTCATGCATTGGGGGCAGACGGAAGAAAGAAGCTCGCCGAATCGGGACATCACACACTGTTTCTGTCAGGGTTGTACGGACTGTTGCGTCCATCGGAACCAATCCAACTCTATAGCTGCCCGCTCAGCGCCCAGGTTGCGGAATTGTGGGATTCGGATTCCCTGCTCACGAAACTCCTGTGCGAATTCATAGAAAGGTGCAATATAGAGAAGATATTCGACCTGACTGCCGTTGACGCCTACCGCAGACTCATCGACTGGCGGCAGGTGGAGGATACGGGAGCAGAGGTGTTGCACTGCTTCGACGCCATGGCGGCGGGGGACTATGCGCTGATTTCCTTCGGACAAGTCTTGGCGTCCAGCCTGCTCGATCTGTCCGAAGACGAACTGCTCGGCGTGCGGCCGGAAACGGAGATGGGGAGCATCCGCTTCAGATCGTTGCCGCAACCGCCGTCGGGTTACCCGGAGGAGGTCGCTGCGATACTGTCCGCACAGCAGGAAAAGATCATGTTGCAGCCTCTACCCTCGGAATCCCTCGGCGAGTACATACGCGGCGGCAATCCCGCTCCTTCGAGAAGCGATGGCGGCGATGGGAGAGACGGGGAGCGTGAATGGCGCTTCACGGCCGCGTCGAAATTCATCAAGGATGTGAAACAGCGACTCGATCTGTTCGATCGGACGATCAAAGCAGTTGAAGAGATACGGCAACACCCGACATCTCCCCGAGGCGATACAGTCAAGCCTCTTGCACGAGATCTGAAGGGGATGTGGCGGTACCGAATCGGCGACTTCCGGCTTGTCTACGAGCCGGACAATGATCGGCGGGTTGTACATCTATTAAGCATCAGCCACAGGAAAGACGTCTACGAGTGAAATCCTTGCAGGCGCCTTCAAGAGCGGCTACGTACCCACCAGCCTCTCCATCGCGTCGAGGAACGAAGCGTCGTAATTTTCCTCGACATGGTTGTTGTTCCACAGCCCCGAAGTACGCACCCGCTCCCAGTCGCTGAATGTACCGAGCCATCGGCTTGAAGGCACATCGGCGGCAGGCGTCCGTGCATGGCTGAGCAAGGCGATGGCGTGGCGCTCGATCAGGCCGCGTTGGCTGTCCGGTCCCGGCCCGTCGTCCACGTTCAGCCACAGGAACGGCATCCGACCGATATACGCACTGACCCGGCGTTCCAGGTCGGCTTCGCCGCTCCGCACCGACGCGCGGTCCATATCGAGCTTTCGCGCCGCCGCACCGGGGTCTCTGCCGATCCCCCAAGTGGGCGGCAGCGGACAGTTGCCGCGGCGAGCCAGCGCAGCACCGATGATCAGCCGGAAGATCGAGCCGCGATGATTGCCGGCGCCGGTCCTGGCGCTGCCCCGGTGCTGCGACAACCGGTTCCACAGCGAAGTCCGGGAAGCCGCCGTCAGTGCATGGGTGCCGATCCGTACCACGCGAGGACCGCTGCCGGATACGCTCCGCTCTTCCTCTTCCTCGAAGAAGAAATAAACACCGCGCCGAGGCCAATCCATGTGCCCGTCGCAGGCTGCGAGCGTCCGAACTCCACCCATGCGGCGTTCGAGACAGGCGAGAAGCTCGTAGAACCGGACGGTGTCGGCGATACGTTCCTCCGGAGCGCGGGGAACGTTCACGGATCGATCCATCCATTCAATCAATCGGGCAAGCTGCTCGCCGCTCTTCAAGCCTTTCATCGGTACGTGGACGGCAATGCCGCGCTTGCGCAACGCCGGCTCCAGGAACTTGCGGTACTTCTCACCGGCGAAGATGACAACGGAGTCGACATCGACAAGGCGGGAGTCGAGTGCGCCCATCACCTTCCGTGACCATTCGATCTGCTCGCTTTTCGCATTCAGCGTCTTCTCGTATGGCTCGATGACCGCGTCCGGATCGACCAGGCCGTATTTCGCGGAAAGTATGTACCAAGGCCACCCGGCTGCTTCGATGACGGCTCGTGCTTTGCAAAACCAGTTCGAGACGTACAACTCCTTGCCGGGTGCGCGCTCGCGTAGCTTCGTCTTGACACAAGATACGAGGCACAGGTCAGCGGCAGGCAGCGTATCGCCATACACCTGATGGGGTTGAACGACACGCGACCCGGGATCGTTTGATCGAGCCGGCCGTTCCGTTTCACGTCCCATACGAGGTCCTCCCGAAGCATCGTCACGTTGGTAACGAAACGTCGTGGTCGTGCTTTGGCGCGGCCCCGTTTTACCGATCAGGACGAGACCCGCCTCCTGCTGAAACGCAGGGCTCTCAAGGGCGCTGCAAACGTTGGGGGTCCTGTTACGCAACCCCATGCTCCGCGCAACGTCACCCGCTCGGATTGAGAGCGTGCTCGCGCCCGATTCTCGCCACGGCCGCACATGGTGTCCCAAAGCATGTCGTCGAATTCTGTCTGCTTGTGAGGGCATGGACTACTCTCTGGTTTCTGATCCACGTTGCGGCCCTCGCGCCGAGTCACGGAAGGCACGTGACCGCCTCAACCCGGGATTCAGAGCCTTGCAGCCGGCGGCCTCATCCGGCCACTCCCGCCAACCAGTGCTCCATCTTCGGATCCGGCACACGTCCGAACTTCGCCTCGTTGTTCGTGACGAGCGTGGCAGCGACACATCGGGCGTGTGCTGCAACCAGCAGAGCGTTGGCGCCGATCGGCGAGTGGCCATGAAAGACTTCTCAAGCCCGACCGTCGTCGCCCCTCGACGCTAGCAAGAGCCCGGAGCGACGGCAAGGCGACCGGCCGCACCGGTTCCCAGGGAGTTGACGGATCGGGAGAGTGTGGATACAGTTTGGAGTCATGGCTGATATCCATATCCAATCCGTTTGTAGTCCATTCGATGTCCCGGAGGTCGCCCACCAGGCGGTGACGACGCTGACGCGCGCCGATGCGATGGGCCTGATTCCGCCGGGGGAAACGATCGATCGCCTCGATGCCGCCGTGTTGAGGGGCATCGTCGAGCACATTTCCCGGGCCGGTATCGGTCGAGGACTCCTCGCCGAGCTTCCCGACTCCGCCTGTTCGGACCCGAAACGACTTTCCACCACGCTCGGGAAGATCAACGACGCCCTCGATGCGTCTCCAGTACCCGCCTGCGAATGGCCCGGACTGGGTCGGACTCTGGGCGCCGACCTGCTCGCCCGGCTTCTGGGAATCTCCATGTCGAGCTTGCGCCGCTATCTCTCGGGCGCTCGCTCCACGCCCGACGAAGTCGCCGCACGGCTTCATTTCCTGGCGCTGGTCACCGGCGATCTGGCCGGGGCATACAACGATGTCGGCATCCGCCGCTGGTTCGTGCGGTCTCGCAAGCTGCTCGGCAACCGTGCGCCCGTCCAGCTCCTAAAACGGGCATGGCAGCCCGAAGACCCGGGGCCACGGCGGGTACGGGATCTTGCCCGGGCCCTGGTCCCGTCACCGGCCACATGATCGGTTTCCGGCATACGGATCCCCGATATCCGTTTCTCTGGGAACATCCTCGCCAGCCTGCCGCCCGGTGGCATGCGGAGGGCGAAGCGCCGGCCCATTACTTCAGCGACACCCCCGATGGGGCATGGGCCGAGCTTCTGCGCCATGAGGAGATCACCGCTCCGGAAGATCTGCCCGGTATCCGTCGCGCCCTGTGGGCGATCGACATCGGAGATGAACCGGCGGTACTCCCCGGCCTGCCCCCCGAGGTCCTCACGGGGGGACCCGAAACCTGGAGGGATTGCCAGGAAGAGGCGCGTCGCCTGCGCGCCGGGGGCGTTACCGGGATCACGGCCCCGTCGGCGGCCTTGTTGCCGGGCGCGGCCCGGGGCTGGCGGGTGGACGGCGGCTTGCAACCTGGCCCCGACCGGGACGGGAAGGTCATCGTCCTCTTCGGAAGCCGTCCGGGTCTGGTGGGCTGGGCGACGACGGTTGCCGGACGTCCGGGCGAGGATCTTCTGTATCGCGTGCGCTACTTCTGATGTGGCGATGTGTGATGTGACACGGCGTACCTCCGCCAACGTCATGAAGCCGCAGTGGGCGGCCGACGAGCTCGGGCTCGACTGCGAACAGACGGACGTCGGCGGTAAATTCGGCGGCAGCCGGGAGCCCGACCATCTCGCGATGAATCCGATGGGGCTCGTGACTTGTGGAAGGATCATCGGACGATCGATGGTTTCATCGTGAATTGTCATGATAATCAGCGATACAATCGCTGACTGTCATGAACACGACATCCCCAATCATCCCCCGCTACCTGGATGCACGGAGCATTCTGGAGCGCCGGTCCTGTTTCCTGTTCGGCCCGCGCCAGACCGGCAAATCCACGTTGATTCGCCAGCAACTCGACGCTTATCCCATCTACAGCCTGCTCGACCAGACCCTCTTCGTCCGCCTGTCACGCAATCCCGCGCTCATTCGGGAGGCCCTGACCGGCGATACGACGATCGTGGTCATCGACGAAATCCAGAAGATGCCCGGGCTCCTCGATGAAGTGCAGCTCATGATCGAAGAGCACGGGGTCCGGTTCCTTCTCACGGGATCGAGCGCCCGCGGCCTGCGCCGGAAGGGAGTCAATCTGCTCGGTGGCCGGGCTCGTTCACGCACCCTGCATCCCTTCGTCCGCGTCGAGCTCGGTGAACGCTTCGACCTGGACCGAGCGCTGGAACACGGTCTCCTGCCCCCGATCTTCTTTTCCGATTCGCCCGTGGAAGACCTGGCTGCCTACGCGGGCGACTATCTCAAGGAAGAGGTCGCGGCCGAGGCGATCGTCCGGAACATCGGCGCATTCAGCCGGTTTCTGGAAACGGCTGCCCATGCACACGGCGAAATGATCAACTTCTCGAACATGGCCAACGATGCCCAGGTACCGGCATCGACCGTGCGCGAGTACTACCGGATCCTGAAGGACACGTTCATCGCCCACGAAGTGCCGGCGTTGACGGAGAGCCGGAAGCGCAAGGCGATCTCCACGTCGAAATACTATCTGTTCGACGTGGGACTCGCCCGTCACTTGCAGGGACGGCGGGGGCTGGCGCCGGGAACCGCCGAGTACGGCAGTGCCTTCGAGAGCTTCGTTTTTCAGGAAATCAAGGCGTTCTGTGATTACCACCGGTTGGACACTCCACGGTACTGGCGCTCGAAATCGAAGTTCGAGGTGGACTTCGTCTTCGAGGATCTGGCCGTCGAGGTGAAGGCGAAGAAGAACGTGGGCGCACGGGATCTGAGGGGATTGCGGGCGTTGCGCGAGGAGGGTCTGTTCGATCATTACCTGTTGGTGTCGATGGAGCCGGTACCGCGGGTGGTGGACGGCATCCGGATCTTTCCCTGGTCCGATTTCCTGGACCGGCTCTGGGGCGGGGAATGGCTTTGAGCAGCGGCCGCTGGCACGGCCGCCTGGCGATTCCGCGACGCGGAATCGCGGGCGCGCCATCGGGCGGCCTGCCCGCATTCCGGCCGGATGGGCGGTGAACGGACCAGCGCACTCATTCCAGCAACGCCTTCAGCAGCGCGTCCGGCGTATCCGAGTAGAACTGCACGTTGACCCGCGTGGCCATGTCGTCGGAGAGATCGAACAGTTGCTTGCGGGCGGACACCGGCATCAGCACCACCGCCGCCCCCTTCTCCACCGCCGCTTCCACGATGCCGGCGGCGTTCGCCAGCGGCTCCACCGAGCCGCCGAGATTGAGCGCCCCCACCGCGATCAGGCCGCCCTTGACGCTCTTCTCCAGCAGCCCGCCGCAGAGCGCCATCAACACCGGCAGGCCGAGGCCGGCCCCGGTGCGCTCGTTGTCCATCGCCCGGAGCTGCACGGAGAATTCGTGGGCGCGCGGGTCCCGATCCCCGACCAGCTCCCTGGCCCTGGCGTACAGGTTCTGCTCCGCGTAGCGCGCGCTCTCCCGGAACGCGGGCGGCGCCGGGGCGTTCAGGATCCTGACCCCGCCGCCCCGGCCTGCCGTGACCTCGATGCGGTAGAGGCTGGGACCCGTCTCCGGCCCGCCCGGACCGATCCCCCACACCTGCCCCGGCGGCAGCGGGTCCGGGTCGATGGCGTCGTCGCTGCGCAGCTCCGGCGTGGAGACGAACTTCTCGATCCCGTCCTCGCCCATCGCGTAGCTGAAGTGAGTGTTGCGGAACTCGCTCCTGAACACCCGCTTCTGCTGCTCCTTGACCCGGCGGCGCACCTCCAGGGCGGCGCGCACCAGCGCCTCCAGCGCGTCGTCCGGGACGGCCATCTCCGGGTCCGGGTACAGGAGCTTGAGCAGCGCGCTCACCGTCTTGTTGACCGCGGTGAGGTCGCGTCCGCTGAGTGCGCCCCCGTAGTGCACCCGGCCTTGCAGGGCAGGCGCCCGGCTGCCGGCGCGCAACCGGCTCCAGCACTCCGAGAGGAAGTCGCTGACCAGGCCGAAATGATCGGTGAAGTGCTCGTTCGGGTTGAGCTTCGGGAAGTCCCAGCCGGGCAGGTAGGCGTGGATGCGGTCCATGAACGCGGTGTCGTCGCGCAGGTCCGCGGACAGGGGACCGAGCAGGTGCCCGACGCGCTGCTGGTGCTCGACGTCCGCATCGAGGTTGCCCACCATGACCACCCCGCCCTCGGCCCGGATGCTCTCCTTGCCGCGCGAGAACTCGCCGGACTCCATGTAGCCCTTGAGGATGTTCACCCCGTCCTTCCGGTCGAAGGAGACCCCCGAGATCTCGTCGAAGCACACCACGTCGTACTGGCAGACCAGCCCGCGCTGTCCGTTGGCGTTGTTGACGAACATCTTGGCCACCGTGGCCTTGCCGCCGGAGACGAGGTGGGAGCAGGGGGAGATCTGCTGGAACAGATGGCTCTTGCCGGTGCCGCGCGGCCCGAGCTCGACCAGGTTGTAGTTCCGCTCGACGAAGGGCGCCATCCGCAGCAGCGCGACCATCTGCGCCCGCTCGGACAGCGCGGCGGGCTCCAGCCCGATGCTGCGGAGCAGGACCCGCTTCCACTCCTCGCCGGTGAGCGCCTGCCGCCCGCGCCGGAGGGCGTCCAGCACGTCTGCCTTCGAGAGCTGGATGGCGCGCAGGCCGTCGATCGCGAAGGGACGCCCGTTCTTCTCCTGGGCGATGGCCGCGTCGTAGCTCAGGGTGACCTCGGCGTAGAAGCCGTCCGTCAGCATGCGCTCGTGCTGCTTCACAAGATCGTCGTCGATGCGCACGTCCCGGAGCGCGAGGCTCGGGAGCTCCGCAATCAGCGAATCCGTCTTCGCGTCCAGCCTCGCCTTGACGACGTCGATGAGCTTGATGGCGCCCCGCTCCCGCGCTCTCGCCTTGAACAGCTCCTCCTCGCCCGTGCGCACCGTCCGGTGGCCGAGCTGCCGCTCGACGATCGCGAGCCCCTCCTCGATCTCCCGCTCGTCGGTGGTCGCGCAGTAGCGCCCGAGCAGGAACTCGACCACGTAGGTCGGCACCGGGTACTGGCGGCTGTACTTGCGCACCAGATCCTTGCGGACCAGATAGCCCTCGAACGCGGCGGCCGCCCGCCGGTCGAGATCGTCAAGTACCAGTGTCAATCCTCACCTCCGATGATCGCCGGCCGATGCCTTGCGATGGCCTGCCCGCCCGCATCCGGGACGGCGCTCGCGGCCGGCCTCCCCTCATGTTCGTCATCGGGGACCAGCAGGCTCGCCGCGCCCTCGTCGTCCACCAGCTTCAATCTTCGCCCCTGATGATCGCCGATTGCCGTGCAATGACCTGCCCGCCTGCGTCCGGGACGACGGCTGCCGGGCGGGCTCGCCGCCGCGCTGTTCGGGGCCTGCCCGTTCGCATCCGGGACGGCGCCCATGGCGGCGGCCGGTCGGCCGGCCTCCCCCTCATGCTCGTCGAGCGCCGGGTTCAATCCTCGCCCCCGATGATCGTCGATTGCCTTGCGATGACCAGCCCGCCCGCATCCAGGACGACGACCGCGGCCGGCCTCCCCTCATGTTCGTCGTCGGGGACCAGCAGGCTCGCCGCGCCCTCGTCGTCCACCGCCCGGATGCCCCCGCTGACGCTCGAATCCGCATCGTTGACCCGCGTTCGCAGATCCACGGCGAGCCCCGGCCGGACATCATCGAGCCGCATCCGGCACCGCAACCCGATCCATGAAAGGGCGGCGATGCGCACTTCCGCCCTGGCCGCGCCGGCGCCGGCGGCGACCCGAATCACCGGCACAAGGCTCTCCTGAAGGCTCAGCCCCCCGTGGGCGTATTCGTTGCCCGCGCCGAAGCAGGCGATGCCGGGGCCGACGGCCACCCGTTCATCGGCGTTCCAGTGCCAGGGCACGGTCGGCGCCTCGACCGTGGATCCACCCTCGATCGCCGCGCATCGCGCCCAGCGGCTCCGGGTGAGGTACTTCGGCAGCTCGACCTTCGGCAGACCGCCGGGCAGCCACAGCCAGCCGTGATCCGTCACCACCCGGACTTCACACCATCCGGCGCGGAGGAGGGCTTCGATGCGCTCCCGCAGCAGAGCGATCTGCTCGCCGACCCGCGCCGCGAGCTTGGCTTGCAGCGAATGGCCCAGTTTGTCGAGCTCCCCGTACTCGGTCCAGGCGCGGCCCGAGGGGTCCCCGGTCTCGTTCGTCCCGACATACTGCCAGCCGGCGGCGGCAAGGAGCTTACGGAAGCGATCCGTAGTCAGTGGGCGCTCACCATCCGCCACAACGGGGAGGAAGTCCTCGCCGAGGGACAGGCCCTTGATGCGTCCCGCCACCGGAGACACCGCCGGCTTGGCGGTCGCGGTGACCGTGGGGAGCGCCGCCCAGCGCATCGACACCGCCACGGCGTAGTCCTTCGCCCGCAGACGCTCCACCAGGCGTTGCGAGACGTCGAAGCGCAGGCCGTCCGCGAACAGGACCACCGTGCCGGCGTCGCCGCGGGTATCGTCCCCTGGGAACGGCGTGTCCTGTGGGGACACGGACGCCTCTCCTGGGAGCGGCGTGTCCTGTGGGAACGCCGGCGTCCCGTCCGCATCCGAACCGGGGAGCGGCTCCGCCTCCGCCAGCGCCTGGAGGCGCCGGGCCGCTGATTCCAGCCAGGGACGATAGATCGCGTTCAGCGCCGCCCCCACGGCTTGCGCATCCGCGGACGACTTCACCGCGGCCATGCCGTCGAGCGCCGCCGCGTCGATCTCCCAGGCCCCGCCGGCGTACAGCCTGGCCATTTCGGCGACGGATGCCCCGCCCAGCTCCTTCGATGCACGCGCCGCGAGCGCCGCCAGAGAGGCGAGGGCGTGCGCCAGAGGCGCCCGGTCGAGTTTCGCCCAGACCCAGCCGCGTCGTGCACCATGCGCCTTCTCGAGCGCGGCGACCTGCTCGCGGGCGGCAGCCGGCGCTTCGTTTTCAAGATTCAGAAGGGCTCGCCGCAGGGCCGCCTCGTCCCGTTCGTTGTTCTGGGGCCAGGAAGACGGCTCCGCGAACAGATCGTCCCGCTGATCGTCCGGCATCGCCTTGCGCAGGAGTTCCGGCACCCCCGGATACAGCGCCGGCGCCTCCGCGAAACGCCGCCACACCGACGCCCACGGCCCTTCCCGCCTGCCGAGCCGTTCCGCCGCGACGATCCCGCCGTCCTTCTCCGGGTCGAACCCGAGGTCCGCCTTGCAGCGGGACGCGAACGCGCTCCAGCGCCCGGCCTCCCAACCGGCCCGTGCCGCCTCGGCATCGCTCAGCCACACCAGCACGTCCCTCACCGGATCGTCGGAGAAGAGCCGGTCGAAGTCCTCCGCTTCGAGACGCCTGCCCCGCAACGCCTGCACCGAGGTAGCCGCCAGCGCCGTCAAGGCCCGCTGCATGGACTGCCGGGTGGCCGCATCGCGCGCGAGGTCCAGCCCGAGGCCGCCGCCGTCCCGGGACGTGAGGAACGCCTCCACCGTCCAGTCCCTGCCGTTCCTCTGCGTCCAGCAGGCGCCGCGGTACTGAAGCTCGACCAGGGGTTTCAGAGGGTCCGGGCAGGCGTCCGCGATACCGAGCTCCTGGCGGCCCGCGCCCGGCAGGTAGACGATCGGGGTCGTATCGGGGGGAAACCCGGGAGCTTCAAGCGTCCGGTCGATGACGCATCGCAGCCAGATCGCCGGGCCGGTGCGCTCCTCCGGATCATACTCGCCGAGCGCCAGAAGCTGCGGGATGAGGGCACGGAGCCGCGGGACGACGGACCGCCACCGGGAATCGCGGTCGGTCCACAGCACGGCGGCGGGCGACTCCGCGTCGTTGGGGTTGCCGGCGGAGGCGGCTTCGAGCGAGGCGGCCAGGGCCTCGATGACGGTATCGGATGATCGGTCCACGGGGAGACGCCGGAGTCGTTTCAGTATGTGAGCACCCGGACGGGACACCTTACCCAATCCTCCGCCGCCGTATCGCTCGATGCCCGAAGGAGTGGCGAGGCGTCACGGTGGCGACGGCAGGTCCGCGCACGGCCATCGGCCCGGCTGGGTCCTACCGCCGTGGGAATTCACCGACGATGCAAAGTGACGGAGTATCGTCATCTGCTGCCCACGCCAAGTCCCGAGGCCGGCGTCGTCAATTCCACTCGATACTCAGCTTCCGGCGCGACTCGGCGCAATCTCGAAGGTACAGATTAATGAGGCTTTGATATGGGATACCCCTCTCGTCGGCCATCTTCTTGAAATACGAAATCGTGTCCTGATCCAGACGAATGGTGATTTGCCGCTTCATGCGCCTGGCGTAAGGGTTCCGCGTCGAATCGGAGAAGTCGTAGTGGTCACGCATCGCGAAAGTCCTCGTATTGCCTGCGTTCAGGACGGCTCGCCTCACGGGCGGATATGATGCGAATCACGTCCGGTCCCCTATGGCAGTGACACACAACGAGTAACTGCTCGCGCGCGCTCATACCGAGAAGGAGGAATCGTTCCTCGCCGACAGAATGATCCGGATCGAGAATCAGACGAGCAAAGTCGTCCGAGAAAACCGCCTTGGCTTCCTCGAAGGAGACACTGTGTTTCTGCCGGTTCTCCCTGTCCTTTGATTCATCCCACTCGAATTCCAGTTCATCCATTACACCCGGAACCGTCGAACCTGTTCCGCCCCCTTACCGTCTGGGTGATTTCAAAGTCGACACCCGCCCAACGGCACGGATTCCTGAAACATAAGCGCTTAATGTAACTACACCGTATTTATCCTGCAAGTACGTCACCCCGAACCGTCAGCGCCGGGGCCGGCCGCGTAGATCGTCAGACGAAGCTCCGCGTCGTTGAACAGCTTGTATACCGGCCGTTTGCCGGACAGCCGCTCACTGCGATCGAGGATGATTGCCACGCCCTCGCCGCGGCGATCCATCAGTGTCTCGCGCCGTGTATCGAGCCCGACGATCCCGGCAGGAACGGCGCACTTCGCCAGCAGGCTCGTAATCGTCTCGTTCCGGCTCGCCTGCCGGTACGCGAGCGTCTCGACGCTCAGGTTGTCCGGCAACCCTCCCGGTGACGACAGTTCGAGGCGGTCGGCGAACAGGCGAAGCCTGATCTTCGAACCCCGCACCGAGTAGTCACGATGCGCCACCGCATTGACCACCGCTTCGAAGACGGCGGCCATGTCGTACTGGGGCAGGTCGAACCGGCCCATGGTCTTGCGTGCCGCCACCTTCTGGTTCTTCACGACGAAGTGGCAGGCGTCCGCCACCTGGACGTCCAGCGGCCCGAAGATGTCCCTGGCGTCGATCTGGTACCAAAAGGACTTGAGGGAGTCCGAGACGGACGTTCCTCGATACGCCACCGCTCCGGCTCCTTTGCGCCGAGCAGGATCCCGGCGACCGTGGGCGCCGGCTGACCGGTCTCGTCCGGCGTGGCGATGGCGAGCATCCGGGCGAGGGTTTCGCGATCGTCCGGGCCGCACGGCGTATGAAACCGATCGATCAGCGCGGGGTCGAGATCCCCGAATGATGCTTCCGCCACGATCTGTTCATCGAAACGGACAAGCCGTTCCTGGCTCCGCTGCTGGAACAGACGGGCCAGAGACTCCATTTCAAGCCGGCGTCTCGAACTCCCCACGCGACGCAGGTAGCCGCCGGGACTCCGGTGCACGAACAGGCTGCGCTCGACCTCCACCCGGAGGACCGGCCGCAAGCGCCCGTCGGAGTCAGGCAGCTCGTACCAGCCGATATCGGGGTAGAGCGGCGGCTCGATCGACTCCTGAACGATCGTGGAGACGTATCGCTCCACGTCTTCCTGCCGATCCGGAGGAATCCCGACGACCTGCCGTGTCTCGCCGGCAACGCCAAGCACCAGCATTCCGCCGCGTGCGTTCGCGAACGCGGCCAACTCATCGGCCAGTTCGTTCCGGCCCGGCTCCGCAATCTCCCCGCCGGAGAACGCCGCTTCCCTGAACTCGATGGTGCCGTCCTTGCCGAGCCGAATCCTCATCAGGAGCCGTTCGGGTGGCTCACGCATTCTTCTTCTCGTTCGAGCGGTCGGTGTCGCCGGTTCACGTGTCGTTCCCGGCTCCCTCCGAATCATGGGAACGGAGGCAACTTTTCCTGAGTTTCTCCATCTTGACAAGGCTGCCGTACTCGTCGACGAGTGTGGCCGTGCGGGCTTCCCTCAACTCGTACAGTACCCTGCCCTGCCCATTGTAGTAACTCTGGCAGACGGGTTCATCTCGAAAGAAGTGGAGTACTGCTTCTTGGCCGACCTCGGGCCGAAGAGTCAAAGAACCGGCTTCGGAACCGTGGTCGTCCCATAGAGTAATTCTGAAATACTCCGGGGTCTCTTCTACCTCAACCTCACCCCAAGGATGTCTCAGATCATAGTACTCAGTGCTCATGGTTCCTGTCCCTCGGTTGAAAAGCAATCAAAATGGGCCGTCATGATTGAGACCAGGCAATTCATCATACCTACAGCAAGAATTTTCGATTGCTGCTCAATGTGAACTTCACGGGTTTTTTCGATGTCCACTGGATTTGCCCGTCCTGCTCGGCGCGTTCCAGCCATTTGCGGACCTGACCGGGTACGAGACCCAAGGTTGTTTCTACGTCTTTGCGTTTGATCTCGCCAGATCCGAAGATGCTTCGCAATTGCCGGCAAAACTCCACGTAGAGCGAATTCTTCGGATCCGCGTCTGAATCGGTCGCGGTATCGGCAGGCGCTCTGACCGAAGATGGGAGTTGATTCGGCTCTGGCGTATCGCTTGGCTGATCTGCAAATGCTTCTCTGGCCAGACGACCAACCCTCGTGATGTACATGGTCTGACCATCGGAAGTGCTGAGCCGCCAAGCTCGAACCGCTATCGATTTGGCGATGGGTTTCGGGTCGGGCAGGACGACCACGCGTGCTCGCGTCGTGTTGCCCAGGACCAATTCATGCTCTCCTTTCCGGGGAAGATCGGAGAAAATGGATTCAGGGTGAGGCAGCGGCTCGACGGGCCGCTGATGCGCGTTGCACGGCCCCAGAGCTGTCCGGGATGCGATGTTCCGAAGATATTCGGCATCCTGGACTTGAAACCAGGCCGTCGGCAGCCACTCGACACCGCAAAGGCATCCCATCAAGCCGCCAGCCATTGCGGCCAATGTATCGGTGTCCGCCCCTTTCTCGAAAGCGGCTCTGAGAACGCCCTGTACCGGCTGTGCCGCATGTCGAGCGACGAGATAGACAGCCGCGGCCGCACTGCTGGTTCCTGCACCCTTGGTGCGGCCGAAACATCCAAGGTCTTTCAGGACCGAGTGATCATCCGCAAGAGCTCCAGCCTGAAGTCCCTTCCGTGCAACCTCAAGCAGTTCGAGCATCTCGCAAGTTGTTTGGTCCCAAATCAGATGATACCGCGCGCCCGTCGCGTCTTCGGCGGCCTCGAACCAGGAACCCCCGTCCCGCTCCGATTTCGGGAACTTGCTCCATTCGGGCGCCTCATCGAGCAGGGTATCCAGCAATTCGCCGAACCGGAGCGTGCTGCTCCTGCGTGCAAGCGACCACGCGGCATAGGCATATACAGTCGCCCCAAGCAGAGCGCGCGGATGGCCGTGCGTAGCCGAGCCATCGAGCACCACGTCATGCATGAGGACGGCGGAGCTCTCCTGCGCCGCGAGAAACAGCGCATGCGGCAGAACACGCATGGCCACCCCGTTGCCGCCAGCCGAGAAGTACTGGTGAACCTCGTTTTTCTTGTTCGACTTCCAGGGAGGATGGCCGTCGGCCCATGCTCTGGCCGCGCGTTTCGTTGCTCCGCCGCCACCGCGTTCGTACAATGTCCATAGAGGAAGCTCCACTCGTGTAAACGCCTTCCACCATGCCGAGCCATGATTCGTCCTGCTACGCGCAACCGCAAGGGTGAGTTGTGTATCGTCGCTATACTCTCCCGGTAAGATGGTTTCCTCGAATGGCTGGTAGCGCCCGCCGCTACGCCGTATCCACTTCTCGAATTCTACATGCACACCCTTCGCCGGATGACGTGGAACGTTTCTCGGCATCTCCTGGGGCCAGCCCAAAGCGTCACCGGCGGCAAGGGCGAGCATGGCGCCCTCGGCCTTGGGCAGCGGCAAGGTCGTCTTCAATGCTTGATTTTCGTTGCTATCGTGCATCGTTCGCTCCCGGTGGATACCCGCGTTCGACGGGAATCTGCCCCGTGCGAAGTAGCCCGCTGAGGCGATTCGGTTCGAAGAAGTCAGAAGCAATCGTGATCGGCGGTGAACGGCGACCAAGAAGTTTCAGCCGCGACAATTCCCGTTTAGCCTGTGCCTCGTCACGAACGACGATGCCGATCACATCCCGCCGCTCGACATGGTCCGGAATCAGCACTTCCGCTTGTTCGTCGGTGGGCAGGAAGGAGGGATGTCGTGGCTCACGCCTGAACGTCCGTTGTCCTTTGGTGGCTTTGGCGAACAGTCCTTCGAACGCATCGGCTCCGTCGCTCACCAGTCTTCCATGTTCAGCCGCCGCATTGCGAGGACAGAATTTCGTACCGGTGTGCCAAAGGTAGTGTGGATCTATCAGAAGTACGACCCAGTCTCTGAACAGCCGCTCCTGAGCTCGGGCTGTTCTGAAATACCACGCATTCGGATACTGGATTGAACAGCATACGTGGCCTGGAAAGCCGTCCAGGCGCGCCGAGTCCGTCGGGTTGAAAATTGCCTTCTCGTCTTTTACGAGATGCCGTGAGGCAAGAATCCCGCGGGGGTCCTCGGCGATGTGCCCAAGATTGCGAGATGGCGTAAAATGGCAAAGTCGTGTGATTCTTCGCCGCGCCGCCTCGGTCTGTATTGATGTTATCATCTCGATCACTATTTATACGTTCTTAGTTGATACAGATCTTTTCTTCTTGGCAGGAGCGATGTTAGTTGTCCTGAATACGTCAACACAAGATTCGATCTGGCTCTCGTGATCCCGACGTAGAGAAGGCGAGAATCGCGTGCGGCTGCTTCCCGTTTTCCCAGGATTTCAATATCCGATGGATGAGGCCAATACTGGTTCGACAAGAACGGTAGGAACACGGTATCGAACTCCAATCCTTTGGCTGCATGATATGTTCCATGGAAGATTCCGGGTTTTTGGGGCCAATGGGCCAAGTTGCGATGGAGCCGCGTCGACTCCTTCGGAAGATACCTGTGGGAGTTTCTTTCCTGATCCCGAGTTCTGAACAAGATGGCGACCGTCCCCGTCTGAGCCAGTCTGGTCGCTTGCGGGATTATGAACTCTCGTTCCTTCGCCTCGCTGGGCAGCCGCACAAGTACCGGTAGCGGACCGTCAGCGGTCGGGGCTGTCGGTTCGACTAAATCCGGTTCATCTGGAAAATCCGGCATATTCGCAATGGAAAGCGCCAGTTGGGAGATCTGTTTCGTATTGCGGTAATTCTCCTTGAATCGCCAAATTTCCTTTGCAGCAAGTCCCGCATTCCGCCAAGATATACGGTGACCGTAAATCTGCTGGACCACGTCACCGAAGAAAGTAAGGCTGCCATATTTTGGAACAGCCATGGCGAGAGAACGGAGCATCTCAGGAGAGAAATCCTGGCCTTCATCTATGACTATGTGTCGATAAAGGCGCTTCCTGTCGTCGGACTGAAATTCGTGGCGCACGCTAGTAGCAAGATCGCTCCAGTCGTAATATTTTCCGCCGCGTCGGCGCTGCTTCAAGTAGTGCGTGTAGAGATTGAACAGTTCAGCACGTGCGGCCTTCGGAACACGAGCCGTCGTCCGACCGATGCGTTCTGCGGCAATGTAGTCCTGCGCGCTCGCAATGCCATGTTGCTGGATCCACTGAAATTCTTCGTCGAAAAATTCCACAGGACGTTGCAGCATTGAACTTCGTATCCCATCAGCCTCAGTCTGTGCCTGATGCCTGATTAGTGCGTCGCTGATGAAACGTAGCCGGTCGTTAGGGTTACAGATGCTTCCTGATGGCAATTTGTTTCTGGAAGAAAGATAACCTCGTGCGAAAAGATGGTAGTTTTCAACAATAATCGGTCGCTCGATTTTTCCGGCCAAGTGTTTCATATAAGTGACCAAGCATCGGTTGAACGTCACCAATAGCGTACGCCCACCGTGATCGGTAGACGGATCAGTCAAGTAAAGCGAGCGTAGAATAGCCAGCGTCGTCTTGCCGCTGCCGGCTGTGCCGAGCACCACCGTATGACCGTCGGCGGGCAGGTACAACACCTCTCGCTGTCGCCCGACAGGTCTTGGTAATGAGGTAGCACTCATGTGTTGTTACTCCCATCAAATCTCTGCGACTGTATGGCGCTTTTGGCGTCGTCCCTGTTCTGAATGCCGTCCCGGCGGCTCCCGTCCCAATCTTCAGTACTGCGGGAATCGGTGCATCCGATTCGCTTCCTCGCGATGGACAAGTGTACGTCGTTCACCCGCTCTCCGGTTAATTCGCCGTCGCGCCAGAACCAGGGGAACCGCTGCTGCTCGCGGAAGGGCTCCCTGCCGCGGTCCTTGCGCCAGTGGACGTTGGGCTTGGCGCGGAGGATGCCGGCGCCCTTCTTGCCGCCGGGGAGGTCGTCGGCCATGAAGGGGCGGAGGTTGAGGCGCACGCCGTCGTTGACGTCCGGCTCCCAGCCGATGGGCTGCGCTTCAACGGGCTTCCAGCGGATGAAGAGATCGTGGGGCGGCTCGCCTTCGAGGATGGCGGCGAGGCGCTTTTGCAGGTCCAGCGCTGCGGCCAGACGGTCTTCGGCGCCGCCCTCGCTGCGTTTTACGCCGTCCTGCTGGCGGACGAGCCAATCGCCGAGATAGCTGTAGGTGAGGGCTTCCAGGTATCGGCGGCCCTTGCCGCCGCCCTCGGCCAGCTTGTGGTAGTTGACCAGCGCGTGGAAGCCGTCGCGCTTGCGGCCGTCCCAGACGTGCCAGACGAAGGGGCGGTGGTGGAACAGCTTGCAGTGCTGCTCGAAGAAGCGGTTGCGGAGCCAGTCGTCGAGGCTCGGGCTGCCGGCCTCGGTGAGCAGTCGGGTGAGCACGCCGTCGTTCCAGGCGTCGCCGAAGGCGGCGGCCAGAAGCTGCCGGATTCGTTCGGCGGCGGACGGCTCGCCTCGTACCGGCGGGATGCAGACGATGCCGTCTTCGTCCGCGAAGGCGTGCAAGGTCTCGCAACGCCGGACCCACTCGCGCTGCTCGCCGGCCAGCTCCATGCCGGCATCCTGTTCGGCGGGCCAGCGGTAGCCCGACAGGCGGGCGACGGTGACCTGAAGCACGGTGGTATCGGTGCGGAGCGGGCCATGGGCGATCCGTTTCTCCGCCTCGTCCCAGACCACCGAGCCGCAGGGGTGGCCGTGGAAGATCCATTGGGTGGGATCGTCCGAACAGGGGCGGGGGAGGCCGTTGGGGTACTCTTCCCGGGCTATTTTGGTCCAGCGGACGAGGTCGAAGGGGACCTTCGCCAGCGTGGCGTTGGTGACGTTGAGCTTCTGGTCGATGCGGCGCACCGCTTCGTGGTACTCGGGGGAAGAGCAGAAGCACCAGATGGCGGGGAGGTGTTCCAAGTCGTCCGGTACTACTGTTGCCCCGTTCTTTCCAAACACTTCGCCCGTGTAGAGCGTTACGGGGAGCTTTCTCATCTGGGTTACACGCAGCCCGGATTTTCCCAGAATCCTCCTGCCGTTCATGATTTCGCCGGGGAAGTTATGCGCGGTCGGGAAACGGGACAGTGTGCCGTCGCCGTCCTCCCACAGAATGCGGTCCGTCCGGGCTCCGAAGTGTGTGGTGGAATCGACGTTCTGAATGTACGGCTCCCAACCGTCCGAGAACCCGCCCTCCCAGAACTTGCTGACGAATCTCTCCAAATCGCCCGTCGTCAGGCCTTCGATGCTCGCGCAATAGCTATCCAGTCCTGTCTTGGTGGAGATGTCGTCCAGCGCCACCCGCGCATCCGGATTCTCCAACTGCCGAGCCTGCCCGCCGCCGGTGATTTCCGCTTCCCGCAACCGGGCGGCCTTCTCCCCGGTAGTCCGGGATTCGGAAACGTCCAGGCCGTACATCGTGCCGGCCGTCGCATCATCGTCGAACAACCCGGTCTGATCGCCGGCGGGGTGCCCGCGGCTCAGGGTGAGCAGGATCGCCTTGACGACTTCCCCGCTGATGGTCTCGAAGGCGCCCGGCCCCAACCGCGCGAGCAGATGCCAAGTCTCCGTCTTCAGCAGCTTCTCCCGCAGCTTCCGGTAGCCGGTGAGAAACAGCCAGTTCTGCGGTAGCACGAGGCTGGCGGTGCCGCCTTCCTCGCACAGTGTCAGGCAACGCTCCAGGAATACGGTGGCCAGATCGTTCTTCGCGGCGGGGTAGTGCCGCTGGCAGAAGGCGCGCAGCGTCTCGCCCTGCCGGCCGCGGGCGAGGTACGGTACGTTGGTGATCACCAGGTGGTAGCGTCCGGCCAGCAGCTCCGCCGCGCGCGCCATCCCCTGCGCGGCTACGGCGTGCTCCGCCTGCTCGGCGGTCATCCGCTCCTGTTCGAGTGCGGCTGCGAACAGTGCCCGTACCGACTCGAAGTCGCTCTGAAAGAGGTCGGCCTTCAGCGCGTGCGGGTCGATGAGCGAGCCACGCTCCGGCGCCTGTCCGAACAGATCGTAGAGCACGCCCAGGCTGTTGCGGAGCGGCGCGGAGAGCAGCGTGTCTTCGACGTCGAACAGGTCACTCGTCGGAGGCATCCCACCGGCCGCCGCGGCCAACTCCGCCAACGCGATCCATTGCTCCTTCGTTGCATTGGGCGCCAGTCCCGAACAGGCGACGTTGAGCTCCGGCAGGGGCCGATACCCCTCTGCGCCGGGATACGTCCAGGCGGCGAGGGCGAGGGCGAACGCCGCGATCTCCACGCACCGCGGGTCCAGTTCCAACCCGTGGAGGTTGTCCCGCAAGACCGCATCCACGGCATCGCGGGCGGCAAGGCCCTCCCGCGCCATGCGCATGGGTGCCAGCATCAGGAAGGCGGCGACCAGGAAGTGTCCCGAGCCGCAGCAGGGGTCGAGGATCTTCAACTCTCCCGGATGCTCCGGCCAGCCGCCGAAGGCGCCGGCCGCAGGACGCCATCCGGGCAGCGTTGCCCGGTCGTCCCCATGGAGGAAACGAACCTGTTCCCCGGCAGTCGGCGGCGCTTCGTCCGACGCTGGCGGGTCCGTGCCGGCGGGACCGCGGGGCAACCGCGAAGCGGTCGCGTCCTGCACGAAGCGCAAGTAATCGAGCGGCACGCCGGGAATCGTGGCTTGGCGGCGCAACCCGACTTCTCCGCCGGCTCCCTTCAGGTCGGCGTCGCTCAGGCGCCGCGCCGCCCACCAAGCCCCCAAGGTGTTGTCGAGCAGGAAGCTCACCATGTAGGGCTCGGTGAAGAGCTGGGTGACCGCGGGCAGTTCGCCGGCGCCGATCTTGACCTCGGAATGGTTCACCTCCGCCTTCTTCCGGGCCTGCCAGAACTGGTAGACCCAACCGAGGGAATCGGTGGCCGTAAACACTTCGGCCGGCAGACCTTCGAGCAATCCTTCCAGCTTCAGCCGGTGCTCCCGCGCGAACCGGCCCTCGAAGACCGGAAGGTCGGGACGGAACACCTGTGGCAGCATCCGGTGGGCGAATCGCGCGGCCAGCGCCCACTTGTCCGCGCCCTCGTCCTTCGCCAGTTCCTCGCATTCGTCCAGAGTGACGGCAATACCCATTTCGGGCTCGATGAGCAGATGGTTTTCGGCGAGGAATCGGGCGAACAACATGCCGTGCCAATGCTCGTAAGCACACTCCTGCACCAAGCGCTCGACAGCTTGGCTCTGGCCACTGGAGCGTGCGTCGAGCGGATCGCCGAGCTGCCGGGCGTGGGCGCGCAGCCGCCGGCGTAACGCGCGCTGTTCGGCGCTCATGTGTCCGTAAGGCTTGCGCTCATGCACGGCGAGCGCTTCCAGCGCCGCGCGGGCGCCGGTCTCCGCCACGTCGCGAGCGTCCGCGACGGTGCGCTCGAGGTGGCGACGCTGGGCGGGCGTCAGCGTCCGCATGTTCATCGGTTCAATACGCCTGTTCCGGTGCCGCCGTAAGCAAAAGCCGTATGGTGAATCATTCTTTGTCGTGTTGTTCAAGATTTCACGGGCGAGAAGCTAATAGACGCCCCACCGACGGCCACTCTTCATGCTGAATTCCCCTTCAATGGAAGCCGAACGTTGCTTCCACTTCTTTACGTCAACGGGGCGGCCAATCGTCAGCTTGAATTCACGAACGCCGGTCTGCTCGAAATGCAACGTCCTCCGGTCGTATGCCTCTGGTCCTTCCTGATCCGGCACGGGCAGCGTCAACACGTCCATCGAGTTGTTGCTGAACCGCAAGGAGCAATTCGGACGCAAGTATTCATCGAACCGGATCGCAACATCGCCGATGAAGGAGTCCCGTTCCAGATCGGCCGCGGCGAATCCGAAGAACACACGTGAGTTTCGTTTCATCATGAGCTGGTTGCCCGGAAGATCCGGCCCACGGTTGGGAGTCACGTTGCCGGCTTCGATCCACAGGTGGCTGCATACCCTGAGCTTGCGTAAATCGCCAGGACGGAGTTGTCCGATCTTCGATGCCGACTCTGGAACGGTGTCGTCTTCGGACGCCGGAGGGTGCCGCCGATTCTCTCTGGAATCATGCTCCTTGCGGTATCGATCCTCGATGTCGGCAAACCGCGTCGCCTCGCACCACTGGCTGGAAAACCAGGAGCGCATGTCCTTGATTGCACCTGTCTTCGAGCCGGAGACGGCCGCCGCGGCTTCGATTCCAAGGAGCAACCCCGTGCGTGACAGATTGCCCGAGCCGACGACTACGGCGGACCGCCTTGGCCCGATCAGCAGCCAGGTTTTGGGGTGGTAGGAGTACCTTGGGACACAACCCGGGCGTCCCGAGACGAACTGGCCATCGAAGATCCGCACCTCGGATTTCTCCAGGTTTTTTTTCAGATACATAAGAGCCACCGGCTCGGATCGACAGTAATCAATTCCAACCAACCACTGTTTGCGTATCGCCTTCCACCTAGGTAACCCTCGCAAAACGGCATCCAACTCGGCGACGCCGCTATGCGTTGCGTAGGCGACGGCAGCGCAGATGCGGAGGGGACTCGTCTGCTCGTAGGCGGAGCGGATCAGCTTCATGTACTGTCCATCGCCCGCACGTGTCGCCAGCAATTTCAGATTTTTCACGTTTCCTCTCCCAAAACGCCTTCGTATTCAGAAGACACATGACAAGTCGCCTTCTCTATTATCCGCTGACGCTGCTTCTCGGCGTTCTGAAGATGCTCGTCATTGATCCGAACTCCGGTGAAGGCGTCACCTTCCCAGAACCACGGGAAGTAGGTTTGGTCACGTAGAGGTTCTTTACCCCGATCCCTCTTCCAGTGAACGTTGGGTCTGGAACGAAGGATGCCCGCTCCTCTCCTGCCGCCGGGGATATCGTCGGCCATGAAGGGGCGGATGTTGAGACGCACGCCGTCGTCAAGATCCGGTGCCCAGCCGATGGGTTGTCGCTCGATCGGCTTCCAGCGGATGAAGATGTCGAAGGGCGGTTCGCCCTCCAGGATGGCAGCAAGGCGCTTCTGCAACTCCAGCGCTGCCGCTAGGCGGTCTTCCGCGCCGTCCTTGTTTCGCTTCAAGGCGTCCTGCTGGCGGGAAATCCAGTCGCCGAGATAGCTGTACGTGAGCGATTCCAGGAGCCGGCGGCCACGGCCATCTCCGGTGGCCAACTTGTGGTAATTGATGAAGGCGTGGAAGCCGTCACCCCTTCGTCCGTCCCAGATGTGCCAGATGAAGGGACGGTTGTGGAACAGCTTGCAGTGCCCGTCGAAGAATCGATCCCGGAGCCAGTCGTCGAGGCTGGAACTGCCGGCCCTGGCGAGCAGGTTGGAGAGTATGCCGTCGCGCCAGCCCGCGCCCCAGCAAGCCGCCAGCAGCCCGAGCAGGCGTTCTTCGGCCGGCCGTTCGCCCAGAACGGAAGGGAGACAGACAATGCCGTCCTTGTCCTCGAAGTCATGGAGTGCCGTCGTGTCCCCAACCAAGGTACGAGCGGCCTCCGACAAGGCCATGTCGGAGGCGTCCTCTGCCGGCCACCGGTAGCCGAGGAGTCGCACCATTGCCACCTGCAACGGCTCCGTCGCGTCCACTGGATGGCCGTGGAACGCCCACTGTGTCGGATCCGTCGTATGGACGTTGAACAGGTCGGCCGTGGTCAGGCCGTCCGCCGTCCGTTCCCACTCCTCGGCAGCGTACGGGACCTTGGCGAGTG
This sequence comes from uncultured Gammaproteobacteria bacterium, assembly GCA_958295465.1. Classification (GTDB taxonomy): domain Bacteria; phylum Pseudomonadota; class Gammaproteobacteria; order HK1; family HK1; genus HK1. Next base: position 783,770 of record OY282353.1, on the reverse strand, counting down.
CACCATTAGTCACGGAGAGCTTCTTGTTCAGCTTTCTCACGTCTTCGCCATACTTCGAGGAGCTGCAATACGCCCATATCGCCGGAATGTCTTTTTCGTGGTCGGGGATCAGGACAGCGACGTTGCAATCGAATTTGGAGCCGAAATACAACGACGCCGGCAGATCGCCCATTCGATTGACGGCAATGCCGCGCTTTCCCCACACCGCGTGTCCCGACTTCCATCCGCCGAGTCTTCCCTCCTTCCTGAGAGCTGCCGCATGGCTGGCGTATCTTCCCCGATCGTCTCCCCAGAAGATGACGTGGCTGCAACCGCTCATCTCCGTGGTGGCGTCGGGAGCGAATTGAAAGAATTCCCAACCTCGCCCGATGGCCGGAAGCTCCCAGAAATTGAAGACGAACTGCGCGTTGTCGCTGGTGGCCAGCCCCTGGTGGCTGTACGCCCTGGTCTCCAGCAGCTCGTGCGATTCCCCCGGCGCGTATCCGATGATCGAGTCCGGGTTGCCGATCTGGCCGGAATGCGTGAGGAGTATGGCCGGTGCCTTGCGTAGCGCGTGTTCCTTCTGCGACGGGCTCCGACACCCGGAAACGTCAAGCCAGGCAAGGTTGTCGGTTCCCTTGCCCGGTGAATACCTGATCGCCAGGAGGCAGGTTTTCACCACCTCCCCGGAGATGGTCTCGAAGGCTCCGGCGCCCAACGTCGCCAGGAACCGCCACCGATGCCGTTCCAGAAGCTGTTTGCGAAGCCGTTTGTATCGTTTGAGAAACAGCCAGTTCCAGGGCAGCACCAGAAACACGTCGCCGGCCGCTTCGCAGAATTCCAGAAGGCGTTCTACGAAGACCGTGGCCAAATCGTGTTTCGATACGGGATAGCGGTCTTCGCAGAAACATCGAAGGTTTTCCGTATGTTTTTCCCGTCCGAGATAGGGTACGTTCGTGAGTACCAGATGGTAACGGGAAGTCAACAAATCGGCGGCCTCGGCCAACCCCCGCGCCGCGATGGCCGTCTCTTCGTACTCCTCGTCGCCGGCATGATCCCGCAGTGCCGTTCCCAGAAGTTGTTCAAGATCGGCAAAATCGGCTGTCAGCAGGTCACTGGAGGATCGGTTCGGATCGATGAGGCTGCCGAGGACGGGAGCGTCGCGGAACATGTCGTACAGCGCGCCCATGCCGGCTTCCCGGCGAGGAGCGCCTTCCGCCAGCGCCATCCACTGCTCGCGTTTGCCGCCCACCGGCTGCCCGCACCATGAGAGCCGGAGCCGCGGCAGGGGCCGATAGCCGCCGGCGCCGGGATAACGCCACGCTTCCAGTGCAAGGGCGAAGGCGGCGATCGCCACGCAACGCCGGTCCAACTCCAGTCCATGCAGATTGTCCCGCAATACCGCGTCAACGGCTTCGCCGGCGCTCATGCCTTCCAGCGCCATGCGCATGGGTACGAGCATCAGGAACGCGGCGACGAGGAAGTGTCCCGAGCCGCAACACGGATCCAGCATCCTGAATGCCGCGAGAGCGTCAGGCCAGCCTTCAAAGCCGCCTGCCTCGGGCGAACCCCGATCCGTCTCGCGCAAACAGGACAACTCGACAGGACATGGGTTGTCCGGAAAGCGGCTGGCCCACCAAGCCCCGAGCGAGTTGTGCAGCAGGAACTGCACCATATACGCTTCGGTGAAGAGCTGGGTGACCGCGGGCAGTTCACCGGCGCCGATCTTGACCTCGGAACGGTTCACTTCGGCCTTCTTCCGGGCCTGCCAGAACTGGTAGACCCAACCGAGGGAATCGGTGGCCGTGAACACTTCGGCCGGCAGACCTTCGAGCAGCCCTTCCAGCTTCAGCCGGTGTTCCCGCGCGAACCGGACCTCGAAGACCGGAAGGTCGGGCCGAAACACCTGGGGCAGCATCCGATGGGCGAAACGTGCGGCCAGCGCCCACTGGTCCGCGCTCTCGTCCTTCGCCAGTTCCTCGCATTCGTCCAGGGTGACGGCAATACCCATCTCGGGCTCGATGAGCAGATGGTTTTCGGCGAGGAATCGAGCGAACAACATGCCGTGCCAATGCTCGTAAGCACACTCCTGCACCAAGCCTTCGATCGCTCGGCCGCCGGAGCGTGCGTCGAGCGGATCGCCGAGCTGCCGGGCGTGGGCGCGCAGCCGTCGGCGTAGCGCGCGCTGTTCGGTGCTCATGTGTCCATAAGGCTCGCGCTCGTGCACGGCGAGCGCTTCCAGCGCCGCGCGCGCACCGGTCTCCGCCACGTCGCGAGCGTCCGCGACGGTGCGCTCGAGCTGTCTTCGGAGATTCGGCGACAATGCCTTCATTCGAGTCGGCTCACTCGAACAGCGACCGGGGCAAGCCCGATTGTCGGATAGCGGACATCAACGTCCCGATACGCAGTTCCTTGTGATCCGGCGCCGGGATGGTGACGGTGCTTCCGGCCTCCGTCTTTTGCATCAACACATGGCTCCCCCGCCGCCTCACTTCGGTGAAGCCGTGGCCGGCGAGTAACCGGCAGACGTCACGGCCCGAGAGAACCCGCAGCTTAGCCAACTGCAACCTCGACCTGGGTGACGTACACCTCGTTGTGCAGTCGCCGTTCGACTTCCGTGGCGGAAGCTGCCTCGAAGAACAGCTCCAACGCCTCCTTCAGGTTGCGGCGCGCTTCGTCCACGGTCCCGCCTTGGCTGGCTATATCCAACTCGGGGCAGAGTGATACGTAACCATCGCCCTCGCGCTCTATGATTGCCGTCAACTGTCTGGTCATCGTGCTCTCCTGTTTTTCGAATCCGTGCTCCGACCTTCGACCGCGTAGATCGCGACACCGCTCACGGATTTGCTCCCAGCTCGCCCATGCGCCACAGGCCGCCCAGTTGATAGTTCTCCAACCACGTGGCAAGTCTCTCCGGATCGAGCCGCCGCAGGACGGTGCCGGCCCCCGGCCTCTCGCAGGCGACGATGGCGTCCGGCTGATCGGTAGTCGGCGCCGAGGGTCATGACGGTACCGGGCTGTACTCCACCAGTGCCGATCGACCTGCGATGTCGACGATGCGTGCCAGTAGCTCCTGTCCGTCGGCGTCAGTCAGACGCAGGGGTTCGCCGAGAAGGAAGTGAACGGGTTGCGGCTGGCCCTGGTTGACCGCGATGTTGGAAGCGTAGAGGTAGGTGCGGTCGTGTGTATCCCGAACCGGGTTCAGCCGCCCGGTGAGCCCCGGAAGGTCACCGGTGGCTTCGGCAAAGATGACCGCACCGCCGTCCGGCAGGGCATCGAGATCGAGGACGAGAGCGCCGTCGGCGGGCACCCAGTTGCGTTTCACCCGCGCGGCATGGCCAGGTACTGCCGCGAACACGGTCATGGGCAGGTGGGTAGCGTGCAGGTCGACGCGAGCCTCGCCGGCCTGGTCGGCTCTCGCCCGCTTCCAGGTCTTGTTCGGGAACAGGATCAACAGCTCCGTCCGCGGGACGGGCCGACCGGCGCAATGGACCGTGACCACCGCCTGGGCGGAACTCGACTCCAGCGAGGCTGCCGGAATCGAGACACACAGTTCAGAGTCCGAGATCAACCGAAACTCAGGGAACCTGCCGCTGAGTTCCCGTGTTTCCCGCCGCATGATGGGGACGCCGTCGCCCCGTCGCTCCATGATGAACAACCGCCCGCCGGCCCCACCGACGCCCGCCGCCGGAACCCGACCAAGCAGTGAGGTGAGCAGCTCGTTGCGCGTGGCCTGCCGGTGGGGCATGTCGTCTACGCTCAGGTTGTTCGGAAGTGCGCCGGGCGATTGCAGCTCGATCCGATCCTCGAACATCGAGAGCCGGATCCTGCTGCCTTGAATCGAGTAGTCGCGGTGCGCCACGGCGTTGACCACCGCTTCGAACAAGGCTGCTTCGCTGTACTGAGGCAGGTCCGCGCGCGCCGGTGCCTTGTACGCCGCAACGCGCATGTTGCGTACGGCGAATGCAACCGCCTCGGCGATTTGCCGTCTCAGCGGACCGCCGATGGTCTGCGCGTCGAGCTGACCCGTAGCGCGATCCTTGCCGCGATAGCAGGTGGCGGTGATACAGGCGTTCGGCAGCCACTTCTCAGGGGTCTGGCTGCACAGCAGCGCGCCGGCCACGGTGGCCCGCCGGATGCCGTTTTCATCTCCGGACAGCAACCCCATCTTTTCCAACGCAGACTCGGGATCGGCTGCACCTTCGGCGCTGAGCAGTGGCTTCCAGAGCGCTTCGTCCAGTGTGCCGAAGCCGGTTTCCGGAATCGTCTGCTTGTCGAACCAGAGGAAGCGCGCCTGTCCCCGCCGTTGGGCCAGACGCAACCGTTCATCGCTCGTCATCTTGTGTTTCGAGCTGCCTACCCGGTGGTAGCTGCCTCCGGGGCTGTCGTGCTGGGTATGACCTTGGGGGACTTCGACGAGCAGGAATGGCCTGCCGGCTTCTATCTCCTTGCGCAGGATGGTGGGACGGACAGGAGGCCTGATCGCGTCGGTGCAGATCTCCACCAGCCGCCGCTCCAGCTCGTCCATCTGTGCGCGCGACATCCCTTGAACGTCGCCCCGGTCGGTCACGCCGCACAGCAGCACACCGCCGTCGCTGTTGGCGAAGGCAGCAATCTCGTCGGCCAAGTCGTCGCGGCGCGGGCTCTTGGGGCGGTCCCCGGCAAACTCGATCTGCTTGAATTCCCAGCCGCTGTCCTCGCCCAATCGCAACTGGCGGGAGATGTCATCGGTGCTGTAGTTCATTCGTCGCGGTCCACTCCGCCGAACCGAGGGCATCGCGTCATCACCCTCTCCGAATCGATCCGTTTCAGGACACGAACGTCTCCGAACCCGGGGCGAACGACAGCAACCCATCGAGACGGAGATTCCGGATAGTGATCATCTGACACCTCGTTGCATTCTGCGCTTCTCTCCGCAAGCCGGCTGCGCCGTCCCGATGCTCCGCATGAACACGTGCCGGCTTCCTCAGCCCACCACGACGGGGCCATGCCTGATCCGGTCAAGCAGATCCTGTTCGGTTGCTTCAACCCATTCCTTCACGTCCTCCGGCGAACGCAGCGTAGAGCTTGCGAGCTTCACGTGGCGCACCGCCGGCTCGACGAGCCGGTCGGCTTCCGCCCGGGCGTCCGCGAAGAGCCGGGGGAGGGCGGCGGTGCGCGTCCTCCAGCCATCCAGGGAGATGCGCTCCAGGGATTCCAGCACTTCCTGCTCCGTGCCGGTGGCGCCTTTCGACGCCTTCGCGATGCGCAACCGGCCGAGTATCCTCTCGCGGGCTTTCGGTGCGATCGTCTGCCAGCTCTCGGCGCTCGACAAGCGTTGCCATTCCTCGTCATACGTCCGGGCATGACGGTCTTCCGCATCCGCCAGGGCGGCCCGGAGTGCATCCGCCAGCTTCCTGGCCAGATCGGGCAGCGGGTCCGCCGGGGCGAGCAGGCTCCGGTTCGCGGCGATCGCTTCGATCTGTGGCCGTACCTCCATCGCCGCATCCGGCCTTCCGCCCGCGGCGCCCAGGCCCTCACGCACCGCATCCGGCCCTCCGCCCGTAGCGCCCAAGCCCTCGCGCACCGCATCCGACCCTCCGCCCGCGGCGTCCAGACCCTCGCGCACCGCATCCGCTCCCCCACCCGCGGCGCCCAGACTCCCGCGCACCGCATCCGGTCTCCCGCCCGCAACGCTCGAACCATCGCTCGCCGCGTCCAGCCCACCGCCCGCTTCCGCCAACCCCTCGCCGTGCCGGGCGAGGGCCAGCAAGCGCCGCCAGGCGGGCAGGCGCTTTTCCGCCAGAGCGCGCGTCCTGCTCCATTCTTCGAAGTGCGCGGCCAACTCGTCGTAGCGCCCGAGGATGCCCGCAAGCTGCTCGTTGCCGGCAAGCGCCCGGAGGTCCGAGAGATGGCGGGTGTCCGGGCGTTCCGGCAACGGGGTGTCGCCGCCCGCCTCCTGCGCCAACTCGTGAAGCCGCGCCAGCAGCCGGCCGGCCGCCGCGGTTTCCTCGTTCGGTTTGCAATCGATCCCCGCGGTCTGAAAGAGCTTCCGCAGCTTCAGGCGCTGCCGGGTGTCGATGGTGGCGCTCTCCACCCGGAAGTCGGTGTTCGGGACCTTGGCCTGGTCGAGCTGGGGCGGGCGTAGCGCCACTCCGTTCACGACGGCGTGCAGGTGTCCGGCGCCGAACAGGCTGATGAGGGCCGCGTCGATGGCATCCCTCGGCCAGCCGTAAGGTGAGGCGGAGAAGTGAGTACGCACTTCCCGCCCCTTCCTGCCGGAGCCCACGAAGGACAGCACCGCGGCGCACACCGGGTGATCCTCGGTCCTGCCGTGATGGTCCAGCACTTCCAGCGGGTGCTCGGCGCCCCGGCGGGCGCGCTCGATCGCGTTCGACCAGCGGGGATCGTCGGCGTCGTTGAACTCGTGGAAGAGCCGGGCGAGCGAAGCGCCGGCGGCTTCCTTCACCTTGGCGGGGAGGGTCGCTTCGAGCCGTTCGTTGCCGCCGCCCTGGAGGACCCTCGCGCCGCCGACGACGTCGGCCACCAGGGCGCGCAAACCGTTCTCGGCCTCCGCCCGGCGCGTCTCCATCCCCTGGCGGGCCTCGATGCCTTCATGGGTCGAAGGCACGCCCTTGTACTCCAGGGTGTCGTGGGCGGCGCTCCGGGCGGCGATGAGGCGGGCGAGCGCATCCGCGCGGGACTTCGGCACGAATACGTGGATCGTCGGGCTGTCCGGTCCGGCCGCGCGCGCGTCGGCGATCACGCTCTTCTCGTCGGCGCCCCAGCCGTCGCGTATCCACACCGCCACGTCGGGGCCGCCGTCCGGCGGGGGCTCGGCGCCGAAGTTGAGCGAGAGCTTTCGCGGTTCCTTGCACGCCCCGTGCAGGAGCCGTATCGGCCCCACCGCCTCCTGCACCGCGGCGCCGAGGAGTTGGGCGCGCTTGCCGCTCATGCCCGTGAGGTCGTTGGCGAGACGGCTCTGCCGGTTGCGGAACTCGGCCTCCCACTCGCTGCTCTCCCGCGTTTGCAGGCTGTACTCGTCGTCCAGCTTCATCAGCGTGCCGGCGGCGGCCAGCTCGTCCAGGAGCGCCGGCAGCCGCCCGCGCAACGCCGCGCCGTCCCCGGCCAGGTCCTGCACCAGCAGATCCGCCAGCGTGTCCGCGGTGGCGCGCACGCCGCTGTCCACGCCGGCCTCGCGCGGGAGCTTGCGGATCAGGAACACCAGCGCGCACAGCCGGGACTTGAGCGCGCCGCCGGGGGCGCCGTCGTCCTGCCCGACGATGGCCTCGTGGATCTCCCGCAGCAGCACGCCGGATTGCAGCAGGTTGGCCGAGAGCTCCTCGAACAGGAAATCGGCCGGCACCACCGTGCCCACCGGATCGCCGGCGGTGCGGCGGATGGCGTCGTACACGATGCGAAGCTGGGTGCGGAGCTGCCCCGCCGTGCCCGCGCGATCGACCGCGCGCAACGCCTGCTCCCAGAAGCGCCGGCGCACGGGCAGCAGCGGGTAATCCTCCACCAGGACCTGCTTGTCTTCGTTGCGGGGGGCGATCCGGGTGCCGGTCAGGTGGCGGTCGATCTCCCCGGCGCTGGCGTCCAGCGCCGCCTGGATGTCGCCCGTGCGGTCCGGGCGCTTCGCGAGGACCACCCGCCGGATCACCGTCTCGACGTCATGGTCCGAGAGCTCCACGTTGACCGTGAACCGCCCTTGCAGGCGTTGCAGGGCCGGGGTGCCGGAGAGCGCGGTCTGTCCGGTGCCCAGGAAGAGCAGGCGGTCGCCGAAACGCTTGCTGCACGCCTCGACGACCTCCTGCACCACGTAGGAGCGGCCGGTGTCCTCCCCGATGTACTGCTGCACCTCGTCGAGGATGACGACGGTGCAGGGCATCTCGCCGCCGGGGGCGAGGGTGTCCTTCAGCGCGCCGATGCACTCGTCCGTGGTGATGTCGGCGGGTCTTGGAAACTGCGCGCGTAGCGCGGCTCTCGCGTCCTTTTCGCTGCCCGCGAAGTGCGGGTCCGCGGCGAGCAGCGCCCTGGCGATGAGCGGGCTCACGTAGAGATCGTTCAGCTCGCGCCGGAACTCCCGGTCTGCCGCCTCGACCGCGGCGCGCTCCAGCCCGGTTTCAGGCGCCGGTTCGGCTCCGCGCCGGGACCCCTGGCGTGCCGTCGCGATCGCATCTCGGACCTGTTCGTAGATGCCGTTCTTCCTGAGCCAGAGGCAGAAGCGCGCCTGGGGGAAGCTCTCGGGGAGCCCTGCGGACTTGAACACGACGCCGAGCAGCGCGAGCCGGACGCTGTCCCCGGCGCCGGCGCCGAGCGTTCCCGCCGCCGCGTGCAGCCCGTGGCCTCGGCGGCCGAGGGTCGAGACCTCCGTGAGCAGATCCCGCACGTCATCCGGAAGCCGCGCCAGGCCGCGGGCGCGGGCGCCGTCTTCGGGGAATGCGTAGTCCGTCCACAGGAAGCGCAGCATCTTCGCCAGATGGGATTTGCCGCTGCCGAAGAACCCGCTGATCCATGCCGCCGGCTGCTCGGGCTGGCCCTGGTGGCTCAAGTAGGATTCCAGGATGCGGACCAGCCCGCTCCGGTACTGGCCCTCGCAGACGAAGTGCGTGAGCTCGAAGCGCAGCGTGCGACGCTCGTCGCCGGTCAGGGCGTCGGTCACGGTCGCGACGCCGTGGTTCAGGAGCGTGATCTCGAAGGGGTCCCGCTGGTAGACATCCCGGTTCTTCATGCCTCGTACGCTCCGTGCTCTTCAGCGGTGAGGGCGTTGGTCATGTTCTTGACGCCGGCGTTCAGGAACATGACCTCGAAGGGGTCTCTCCGGTGGACGTCCCGGTTTTCGAGTCCTGGTGCTTCAAGCCTCATGCCTCGTACGCTCCGTGCTCTTCCTGCAAGGTGATCGGGACCGCGAGATAGTTCCACCCGTCCCGCGCATCGAGCAGGCGATAGTTGCCGTCTTCGTACTCGCCGGGAAAGAACACCACGATACGCCCTCTGACGTCCCCCTCCACCGCCTGCATCAGCTCCGACACGCGAGCGAACCCGAACAGCGAGGCGACGCCGAAGACGGCGACCACCGAACCCTCATCCGCTTCCGGCGCCGCCAGCACCGCTCGTACCCGGCCGGCCGCGTACTCCAGGAAATCATCTTCGAGCTTGAGCCCCAGGTCTTCCGGGGATTCGAAGTAGCTGTCCCGATACTCCGTGCCCGCCATCCATTCGGCGAAGGCCCCGGTCAGATCGCACTCGAACCAGCGGTGTCCGGCCTTGGTGGTCGCCAGCTCGAACAGCGCCTTGCGCGCCCGCAGGCGTCGCTCGTCGGCCTTGTCGTAGACGACGAAGATGGCGCGCTCCGCCCCGGCCAGATCCTTCTGCCACGGCAGCGCAACATGGCGCCGGTAACGCTCAGCCAGCTTGTCGATACGCCCCACGGATCAGCTCCCGTTCCCGTTCCGTGAACGTCCCCGGAAACGACACGTCGAAGGCGCGTTGCACGCCGGCCAGATTCTTCTGCCACGACGGCACGAGGCATGTGCGCGCCGGCAGCGCTCAGACAGCTTGTCGATACGCCCCACGGATCAGCTCCCGTTCCTGCCCGGTGAACGTCCCCGGAAACGACATGTCGATGGCGCGTTGCATGCCGGCCGGACCCTTCTGCCACGACGGCATGGGGCATGTGTGCGCCGGTAGCGCTCAGACAGCTTGTCGATACGCCCCACGGATCAGCTCCCGTTCCTGCCCGGTGAACGTCCCCGGAAACGACATGTCGATGGCGCGTTGCATGCCGGCCGGACCCTTCTGCCACGACGGCATGGGGCATGTGTGCGCCGGTAGCGCTCAGACAGCTTGTCGATACACCCCACGGATCAACTCCCGTTCCCGCCCGGTGAGCATCGCAGGAAACGACACGTCGATCATGCGCCCGGACTGCTTGAGATCGATCAGCCCGAGTCTCCTGGCATCCACGGCGACCTCGACGAGTTCACCGGGCGGCGCATCCAGCACCTCGGCCCAGGGCGTCTCGAAGAGCAGGCGCCCGCGGCGCCCGAGCGCGAATCCCGTCAGTAGCGCGTAGGCCACCGCCGCCGGTGTCGCCGCGACCCGCTGCCGGATCTTGCGTCCCCGGCCCTGCAGGTGGCCGGATTGCGTCCAGGACGACGAGGCGTTGCGCACCACCTTGTCGAGCGTGGCATCGTTCAGCCGGCCTTCCACGATGCCGGACAGCGCATCCTTCATGGCCTGCCGCCCGAGCTCGTGGCCGAAGGGGGTGGCAACCACCGCCCGGGCCGTCGCCCGCAGCAGCGGATCGCGCGCCAGGGCGAGCAGGAGGGCCAGCAGGGGCCGGCTGGCTTCGTGCCGTCCCCACAGACCCTTGAACACCCGGAAGAGGAGCAGCCGCGCGTCGAGCCCGTAGAGCTCGGTCAGCCGCTGGAGCGAGAGTTTACGGGTCGCCGCCGTTCGCTTCCCGAGGCAGTTGCCCTCCGTGACGGCCTGCGCGTAGTCCCGGCGGGACGCCTCGCCGGGGACCGCGTCCAGAAGCTGCGACAGCTCGTCGAGCATGATCGTCCGGCTCGTGTGGGTGCCCCGTTCACCGGAGCGGAACCCCCAGAGGGAGGCCAGCTTCGGAGGGAGGCCGGCGATCCTGGACTCGAAGTTCAGGCCGGATACGGGACTCATGATCGAGGATGGCAGGAGGGAAACATGGAGCGTCCATTTTCGCCGGCTGGTTTGCCGGCGAGAAAATAAATCCCGTTCGGAATTCGATCAGTCGATGGTCCGGACGAATCGAGAGCCGGGCGACGGCGATGAAAATCCGCATGGACCACCCCGGATCTCCCGGAGACTACAATCGTCGTGTGACCGGGAGGAAGGAGCAGATGAACCCATCGACACTCGAACGAGCCATTCTCAGGCATTCCCGGAGCGGTTCGCCCTCCGGCATGACCCCGCTGCACGTGGTCGTTCGTCCCGAACATGATCGTGTCATCGGGACTTCGCGGTCTTTTCTGCTGCCTGAGCGTCTGGTCGTGGCGATTCGATGCCAACGTCCGCAAGCGCTTGGTAAATCCCCCAAGGTCTACGTCCGGGACAGCGGCCTCGTCCACGCCCTGCTCGGCATCGACAGCCACGACACGCTGGCCGGACATCCCGTCGCGGGCGCAAGCTGGGAAGGCTTCGTCATCGAGAACCTGCTGGCCGCGGCGCCCCCCGGAACCGCCGCCAGCTTCTATCGCACCCGGGCGGGGGCCGAAATCGACCTGGTGATGGAACTGCCCGGCGGCAGGGCGACCTGGGCCGTCGAGATCAAGCTCGGGCTGGCGCCCGGTATCGGCCGTGGATTCCACTACGCCTGCGAAGACGTCGCGCCCGAGCGGGCCTTCATCGTCTGTTCGGGCGACGATCGCTATCCGCTGTCGAACGACGTGGAGGTGATCGGCCTGCGGGAAATGGCCGGACTGCTCAGGAGCGCGTAGAACGTGCGAGTCCACATCCGCTCCAGCCCTCACGTTTGCAATGGGGAAGACGGCCGAGGCGGATATTCCCGGACCGCCATGAGTGTCATGAATCCGTCACGGCGGGCGCCGGAAAACCGGTCTTTGAATCGGGAGGAGAGGGCCATGAATGACCGGACCAGGGGGCGGGCGCGCATCGGAGTGGTGGTGCCGTTCTCCAACACCAACCTCGAACCCGACCTGATGATGCTCTGCCCGCCGGGGGTCTCGCTGCACTTCGCCCGGGCCGGGGGCTACGACCTCGACGCCATCCCCGACGAGCACCAGATGCGGCACTACTCGGACGCGCCGTTCGAGGAGGTCGTGGACAGCCTGCGCGCCTGCCGGCCGGACGTCATGCTCTACGGCTGCACCTCCGCGACGCTGGCCCGGGGACCCGCATTCGACGCCGGGTTCCGCCGGCGCATCGAGGAGCGCGCCGGGGCGCCCGCGGTGACCGCGGCGTCGGCGGTCATCGAGGCGCTGGAGGACCTCGGGGTCGAGCGCATCGCGTTCAGCTCGCCCTACGTCTCCTCCCTCAACGACCACGCGGTGTCGTTCATCGAGGCGTGCGGCTTCCGATGCGTGGGCCGGGCCGACACCGCCGCTCCCCTCGGCAACGCCGAAGTGGCCGCGCTCACCCCCGAAGACGTGATGGCGCTGGCCCGCGAGGCGGACCGCGAGCAGGCGGAGGCGATCGTGCTCTCGTGCACCGACATGCGCGCGGCGGAGGCGGCGCCGGCCATCGAGGCGAGCTTGGGGAAGCCGGTGGTGACCAGCAACCAGGCGATGATGCACGCCGCCCTGAAGCGCATCGGCGTATCGCCCCGCGAGTGCGCGTTGCGCGGGCAACGCCTTGCAGGGTGCGGGCTTCCGGAAGTGCCGGACGATCCCCCGGTAGCGGTGGAGGCGTAGACTGTGAAGACGCAGACGTCCGGTGTCCGTCGGGACGGGAGAGCATCATGAAGATTCAGGAGAGCCCCGTCTCGGCCGTGAATTCGACCGGCATTCGCCAGGAAGGAGCTCCGCCATGCTGAAGATCATCGGACGACGTACCTCCGCCAACGTCATGAAGCCGCTGTGGGCGGCCGACGAGCTCGGGCTCGACTACGATCGGGTGGACGTCGGCGGGAAGTTCGGCGGCAACCGGGAGCCCGGCTATCTCGCGATGAATCCGATGGGGCTCGTGCCGACGCTCGTCGAGGATGACTTCACTCTCTGGGAATCGAACGCGATCACCCGTTATCTCTGCGGGAAATACGGGCAGGGCTCGCTCTGTCCGGCCGACCCGCGGGTGCGGGCCATCGCCGACACCTGGATGGACTGGCAGCAGACGGCGTGCGCCCCCATGATGTTTCCGGTGTTCTGGGGCTTGGTGCGCACCCCGGAGGCTGAGCGCGACTACGACGCGATCAACGCCGGCATCGAACGCGGCCTCGATGTATGGGGCGTGCTCGACCGGCACCTCGCGGACCGCGCCTTCGTGGCGGGCGACACGTTTACCATGGGCGACATCCCCATCGGCCCGCAGGCCCATCGCTGGCTCAACCTGGTGGAGAAGCGCCCGCCGATGCCGAACCTGGAATCATGGTATCGACGCCTCACCGAGCGCCCCGCGTTCCGGAAGAACGTGATGATCCCCATCGTGTAGGGGCAGGTCCCGGAAAGGACGGAACGTCCACTGGATGAACCCGGGCGCCCGAGTGGTCCCGGACCGCGGACCCGCACCGGCGGGCGTTCAGAAGAAGTCCGCGTCCGGCAAGTCCTCCTTGCGCCTGGCGATGAACGCCTGCAACGCCTCGTCGATGGCCGGGTCGAGGCCGGGGTCCTCGCAGGTCTCGAGCAGGCGCTTCCATTGCACGTTGGCGCGCCGGGCCGCGTCGAGCCCGCCCTCCGCCGACCACTGCTCGTAGGAGTCGTTGTCGCTCGCGGTGGATTCGTAGAATGCGGTGAGGAAGTTCGCCCGCGTATGCGCGCTGCCGAGGAAATGCGCGCCGGGGCCTGTCTCCCGGATGGCGTCCATCGCCTGCGCGTTCTCCGAAAGATCCATCGCCTCGAACAGGCTCGCCACCTTGCCGCACAGGTCGGCGTCGAGGATGGTCTTCTCGTAGCCGGTGACGAGGCCGCCTTCGAGCCAGCCGGTGGCGTGGTTGATGAAGTTCGCGCCCGCCATCATCGCCATCAGCAGCGACCAGGCACCTTCCTGCCCGGCCTGGGCGTCGGGGAGCTTGGAGGCGGAGAGCGAGCCCACGGTATGCAGGGGCACGCCGAGCCGGCGCGCGAGCTGACCCGAGGCCAGCACCATCTTGCCGGCCTCCGGGGTGCCGAAGGTGGGAGCGCCGCTGCGCATGGACATGGTGCTCGCGAACGCTCCCATGAGGCAGGGGGCGCCGGGGTTGACGAGCTGCACCAGGCAGAGCGTGGCGAGCGCCTCGGCCAGCACCTGGGCCAGGGTTCCGGCGACGGTGCACGGGCTCATCGCCCCGGCCAGGGTCCACGGCGTGCACGCCACCGGCTGGTTGTGGCGCGCGTAGACCTTGAGCGAGCCGGACATGGCGGCGTCGAGGACCAGCGGGGCGTTGGTGTTGCTCACCGCGTAGAGGCAGGCGTGGCCGCGCAGGAAATCCTCGCCGAACACGATCTTCGCCATGTCCACTGCGTCCTGCGCGCGCTCCGCCCCGAGGAACGCGCCCATGAAGGGGCGGTCGGAGTAGCGGATGTGGTGGTAGAGCATGTCGAGGTGGCGCGTGGCGGCGGGGACGTCGACCGGCTCGCAGACGATGCCCCCGGAGTGGTGCAGGTGGGGGATCGCGTGGTGGATCCGCACCAGCTTGCGGAAGTCGTCGAGGGTGGCGTAGCGCCGCCCCGCATCGAGGTCGTGCACGAAGGGCGGACCCCACGAGGGGCAGAGCACGGTGTGGTCGCCGCCGATGGTGACGGTGTTCGCGGGGTTGCGCGCATGTTGCGCGAACTCGCGCGGGGCGCTGGCCCGGATGATCCGGCGGCACATCCCGGGCTCGAAGCGCACGCGCTCGCCGTCCACGCCGGCGCCCGCGTCGCGGAAGATCGCGAGGATCTCGGGGTCGCCGCGAAACTCCATCCCGACGTCCCGGAGCAGGCGGTCGGCGTTGCGCTCGATGAGGTCGAGGCCTTCCTCGTCGAGGACGTCGAGCGGGCCGAGCGCGCGGCGGATGCAGGGGGCGCGGGGAGCGGCGGGGCGGCGGCGCGATTCCACGCGGGCGGCCCGCCCGCGTCCTCTGCGGCTTCGTTTCGGGGTGGTTTCCCCGGGCTCGACCGTCATGCTCGTGGCTCCCGGATTCACCGGACGGCTTCTGTGTTCATCGACCAGGCGCCATCCTGCCGCCGAAGTCGAGGGCTGGGCGTCTCGACCGACGTCGTCGAAGCCGGGTGCAGGACCATCGTCGGAACCCGTCTCGAGCGCTCCGGGATGTACTGGACCGTCGAAGACGCCAACGCCATCCTCGCCCTGCGATGCGCCATCCTCGTCCACCCGCTTCGACGAGTTCCGGGAACGCAGAGCAGCTCGCGCTATCACGATCGTCTCACGAATCCGACGTGCACCCCATGGCTCCGCCGCGCGAAGGAAAGACGGCCGGATCGGATCACGCCGGTCATGAACGCTTGAGCGACTTCAGCCGGTACAGCGCATCAAGCGCCTCCCGCGGGGACAGCGCATCGGGGTCGATGGCGTCGAGCGCCTCCATTATCTTCGCGCCTTCCGGCGCCGGCGGGGGAGGCGGCGCGGCGTCCGCCGCGGGGCCGAACAGCGCGAGCTGCGGGGACGGAGGCTCGGTGAGGCTCGCGCGGGGGTTGGTCTCGAGCGTATGGAGGATCGCCCGCGCCCGGGTGATGACCGCGTCCGGGACTCCCGCCAGCGCCGCCACCGCGAGGCCGTAGCTGCGGTCCGCCGGACCCTCCTTCACCCGGTGCATGAAGACGATCCGCTCACCGTGCTCCACCGCGTCGAGGTGGACGTTGGCGACGCCCCCGGCGTGTTGGGCCAGCTCCGTCAACTCGAAATAGTGGGTGGCGAACAGCGTGAACGAACGGATCCGGTGAGCGAGCTCGCGCGCGCAGGCCCAGGCCAGGGCGAGGCCGTCGTAGGTGCTCGTGCCGCGGCCGATCTCGTCCACCAGCACCAGGCTGCGGGGGGTGGCGTTGTTGATGATCCGCGCCATCTCCGTCATCTCCACCATGAAGGTGGAGCGGCCTCCGGCGAGGTCGTCGCCGGCCCCGATGCGGGTGAAGATCCGGTCGATCGGTCCGATGCGCGCCGCCGCCGCGGGCACGAAACTCCCCGCGCAGGCGAGCACCGCGATGAGCGCGGTCTGGCGCATCAGGGTGGACTTCCCGCCCATGTTCGGCCCGGTCACCACGAGCATGCGCCGGGACTCGCCGAGGTCCACGTCGTTGGGGATGAAAGGCTGGTCCGAGGTGCTCTCGACCACCGGGTGGCGGCCCTCCTCGATGTGGATGCCGGGCGCTTCGTCGAGTTGCGGCGCCCGGTAGTCGAGCGATTCGGCGCGCTCGGCGAAGTTGCAAAGCACGTCGATCTCGGCCAGCGCCCGTGCGCAGCCCTGGAGGTCTTCGAGGTCCTCGGCGAGCCGCGCCACCAATGCGTCGTAGAGCGCCTTCTCCCGGGCGAGGGCGCGCTCGTGCGCACCCAGCACGCGGTCCTCGAAGCGCTTGAGCTCGGGCGTGACGTAGCGCTCCGCGCCCTTCAGGGTCTGGCGCCGGACGTAGTCGGGCGGCGCCCGCTCGCTCTGGGCCTTCGAGAGCTCGATGTAGTAACCGTGCACCCGGTTGTAGCCGACCTTCAGGGTCGGGACCCCGGTGCGCTCGCGCTCGCGCGTTTCGAGCGCTTCGAGGAAAGCGTCCGCGTCGGTGGACAGGCGCCGCAGCTCGTCGAGCTCGGCATCGTAGCCTTTGGCGAGCACCCCGCCGTCGCGGACGAGCACCGGCGGCGTCTCGACCACCGCGCGGTCGAGCAGGGCTGCGATCTCGGGGAATTCGCGGCTCTCGCCGGTGAGCTCGCGGATGCGCGGGCTGTCGGCGCCGGCCACTGCTTCGCGCAGTCGCGGGACGGTGTGCAGGGCGTCGCGAAGCTGGGCCAGATCGCGCGGTCGCGCGGTCGCGAGGCCGATGCGCGAGAGGATGCGCTCCAGATCCCCCACATCATCGAGCAGCGCGTGCGTGCGCTCGTGGATGCCGTCCTCGATCAGCGCGCCCACCGCGTGCAGGCGCTGCGCCAATGCGTCCCGGTTACGGATGGGGCGGGTCAGCCAGCGGCGCAGCAGCCGGCTCCCCATCGGGGTCGCGGCATGGTCCATGACCGCGGCCAGCGTCGCCGAGTCGTCGCCCGAGAGCGCATGGGTGATCTCCAGGTTGCGGCGCGTCACCGCGTCGAGGACGAGCGCGTCGTCGTGCCGTTCGAAGCGCACCGCGGTCACGTGCGGGAGCGCGCCGCACTGCGTGTCCCGGGCGTAGACGATCAATGCGCCGGCGGCGCCGATCGCAAGGGGGCGATCCTCCAGCTCGAAGGGAGAGAGGTCGCGGATCGCGAACTGCTCGATGAGGACCCGCCGGGCCGACTCCGGCTCGAAGTGCCAGGGCTGGAAACGCCGCAACGCCGGATGCTCGCGGAGCGAGTCGAGCGCCGGCGCGTTCTCGCACAGCAGGATCTCGGCCGGACCCAGCCGCTCGATCTCGGCCCGGGCGCCCTCGGCGTCGTCGATCTCGGTGCAGGTGAACCTGCCGCTGGAAAGCTCCAGCCCCGCGACGCCCCATCGTCCCGCGGCGCAACAGGCCGCGGCGAGCAGGTTGTCGCGGCGGTCTTCGAGCAGGTACTCGTCGGTCAGGGTCCCCGGGGTGACGATGCGGGTGACCTGCCGCTCCACCGGGCCGCGCAAGGTCGCCGGATCGCCGATCTGCTCGCAGATCGCGGCCGATTCCCCTTTGCGCACGAGCTTCGCGAGATACGACTCGATCGAATGCGCCGGCACCCCCGCCATCGGGATCGGAACGCCGCCCGACTGCCCGCGGGAGGTCAGCGCGATGTCGAGCAGCTTCGAGGCGCGGCGGGCGTCGTCGAAGAACAACTCGTAAAAATCCCCCATCCGGTAGAAGAGCAGGGTATCGGGATGGTCCGCCTTGATGCGCAGGTACTGCGCGATGACCGGAGAGTTCTTGTGCGTGGCGGCAGCGGTCACGGACATCACCGGCAGGAGAAGCGGCCAGGGGAGCGGGGAATGCGGAAGCATCCCACGACGGGGTTCCTTGCGCTATCCGGCATCCATGCCGGCCGCCCGAACCGCCATGGCTGGTAACGTCCGTTCCGGCGGTCGGGCCGAAACCAGAGCCATTCCCTGTTGTTCGCCGCGAAGGCTGAATCCGGCTGCCGAGCCGCTCCGACGGGGACGAGGAGAGGCCGTTTCCCGAGCAAGGGAGCCGGAATTCGACTGGCGACGGTGCATCTTCCGGACGACGTGGCGAACAAGGAACAGCCCTGACCGCAACCTTCGCTCACCGGCTTCGGATACGCAATGGACGGGGACTGCAAGGCGGACAGGCTCGGAACACCCGTACGCCCGGCCTTGACCGGGGCGCGAGGCGGGGACAAGGTCCGCGCCCCGCGGGCGGCCCACCTCGCCGACGGAACGCCGGTATGGCTCGGAACAGCCCAGGACGGCAGCGAAAGGGCAAGGAGACGATGGCCTCGAAGGCCGACGTCCACGCGCTCTACCAGCAGGCGGTGCAATGCGTCGAGGCGGAGATCGACTTCGTCGACGAGACGTTCACGAAGCTGCGGCGGCGCAAGGCCAGGTTCCTGCGCGAAGACTTCTGCGGCACCGCGAACGCCGCCTGCGAGTGGGTCCGGCGCCGCCGGACGAACCGGGCGGTGGCCGTCGATATCGACGCCGGCGTCCAGGAGTGGGGGAGGCGGTACAACGTCGAGCCCCTCGGGAGATCCGCCTGGCGGATCGAGCTGGTCAACGCCGACGTGCTCGACGTGGACCGCGGCGGCATGGATATCGTGCTGGCGATGAACTTCAGCTACTGGATCCTGCACACCCGGACCGGGATGCGCCGCTACTTCGAGAAGGTGCGTGATGCGCTGGTCGAGGACGGCGTCTTCTTCCTCGACGCCTACGGCGGATACGATGCGTTCCGCGAGATGAGGGAGACAACCGGGAACGACGGCTTCACCTACGTCTGGGACCAGGCGCGGTACGACCCGATCACCGGCCGGCAGCGCTGCCACATCCACTTCCGGTTCCCGGACGGCTCCAGGATCAAGGACGCGTTCGTGTACGAGTGGCGGCTGTGGACGCTGCCCGAGATCCGCGAGATCCTGGAGGAAGCGGGCTTCCGTGACGTCACGGTGTACTGGCAGGGGACCGACAAGCAGACCGGCGAAGGGAACGGCGAGTTCACGCCGGCCGAGCACGGCGAGGCGGACGCCGGCTGGATTACCTACGTCTCCGCCATGAAGTAGCATCTTGCGGTGACCCGCCGGCGCGGCGGATCGGGGTGACGGAGGCTGAACCGGACCCCGCCGCGACGGCCGGCGCTCCCGTCGAGGCGACCCGTCCGCCCCATTACCTGCATCTCGGCCATGAAGTAGCATTCCGCGGTGAAGTGCCGGTACGGCGGATCGCAGTGCCGGGAGCCGCACCGGACCACCGCCGCCACCGCCGGCGCCCCGGCCGAGGCGGTTCGCCCGCCCCGTGCGGCGGACGCAGAACCGGCGCTGTCGGGTGCTACCATCGATCATGGGCAGACCCTTCAGGAGAGAGACATGTCCGATTCCAAGGTCTACGACGTGCTGCCGCACGCGGCGCAACGGGCGCTCATCGACGAAGCGGCGTACCAGGCCATGTACAAGCGTTCGATCGAAGATCCGGACGGATTCTGGGCAGACATGGCGAACGAGCACGTTCACTGGTTCAAAACCTGGGACAAGGTCGCGGACTGGAGCTTCGACGGCAACGTGAACATCCGCTGGTTCGACGGGGCCAGGGTGAACGTCGCCTGGAACTGCCTCGACCGGCATCTGGAGGAGCGCGGTGACAAGCCGGCGATCCTCTGGGAAGGCGACCGGCCGGGCGAAGAGCGGCGGATCACGTTCCGGGAGCTGCACGCCGAGGTCTGCAAGTTCGCCAACGTGCTCAAGTCCAGGGGCGTGCGGAGAGGCGACCGGGTCTGCGTCTACATGCCGATGGTGCCCGAGGCGGCGGTGGCGATGCTCGCCTGCGCGCGGATCGGCGCCGTGCACTCCGTCGTGTTCGGTGGATTCTCTCCGGATGCGCTACGCGATCGCATCCTCGATTCCGACTGCCGGGTGGTGGTCACCGCGGACGAGGGGCCGCGCGGCGGGCGCAACGTGCCGCTCAAGGGCAACACCCACCAGGCCCTGGAGTCCTGCCCGGACACCCATACCTGCATCGTCGTGCGCCGCACCGGCAACGAGGTGCCGTGGCGCGACGGCCGCGACGTCTGGTACCACGACCTGATGGCCGGCGCCCCGGCGGACTGCCCGGCGGAGGAGCTCGACGCCGAGGACCCGCTATTCATCCTCTATACCTCGGGCTCCACCGGCATGCCGAAGGGCGTGCAGCACAGCCAGGCGGGGTACCTGCTCTATACGACCCTTACCTTCAAGTACATCTTCGACTACCACGAGGGCGACACCTTCTGGTGCACCGCCGACGTGGGGTGGGTCACCGGGCACTCCTACGTGGTGTATTCGCCGCTCTCGAACGGCGCCACCACCGTGATGTTCGAGGGTGTCCCGAACTATCCGGACTTCAGCCGGTTCTGGCAGATCTGCGACAAGTTCGGCGTCAACATCTTCTACACCGCGCCGACCGCGATCCGTGCGCTCATGGGGCAGGGCGACGACTTCGTGAAGCGCACCAGCCGCGCAAGCCTCCGGGTCCTCGGCACCGTGGGCGAGCCCATCAACCCGGAGGCGTGGGAGTGGTACTACCACGTGGTCGGCGAAGCCCGCTGCCCGGTGGTCGACACCTGGTGGCAGACCGAGACCGGCGGCGTCCTGATCACCCCGCTGCCGGGCTGCACCCGCCTGAAGCCGGGCTCCGCGACGCGCCCCTTCTTCGGCATCGAGCCGATCATCGTCGACCCCGAGGGCAACGCGCTGGAAGGCGCGGCGGAAGGCGCGCTCTGCATCGAGCGGAGCTGGCCGGGACAGATGCGCACCGTGTTCGGCGACCACGAACGCTTCATCCGGACCTACTTCGCGACGTTCAAGGGCCTGTACATGACCGGCGACGGCGCGCGCCGCGACGAAGACGGCTACTACTGGATCACCGGGCGGGTGGACGACGTGATCAACGTCTCCGGGCACCGGATGGGCACCGCCGAGGTCGAGAGCGCGCTGGTGCTGCATCCGACGGTCTCGGAGGCGGCGGTGGTCGGCTGTCCGCACGAGATCAAGGGCCAGGGGATCTATGCCTACGTCACCCTGAACGCCGGCACGGAGGGCAACGACGAGTTGAAGAAGGAACTCGTCGGCCTCGTCCGCAAGGAGATCGGCCCCATCGCCTCGCCCGACGCCATCCAGTTCGCGCCGGGTCTGCCGAAGACCCGCTCGGGCAAGATCATGCGCCGCATCCTGCGCAAGGTGGCCGCGAACGAGATCGACGACCTCGGCGACACGTCGACGCTGGCCGAGCCCGCCGTCGTCGACGACATCATCGAGAACCGGCTCAATCGTTAGCCTGCGCAGGAGATGCGACGGCATCGCCGACGCCCGTGCGGAACGGGGCGGGTGACATGGCGCGAAAGACGAATCCGGGCGATGAACGACAGCGCAAGATACGCCAGACTGGTCGAGTGGTCCGATGAAGACCGATGTTTCGTCGGATCCTGCCCCGGTGTCATCGGCCCGTGCTGCCACGGCGACGACGAAGTGGAGGTGTACCGGGAATTGTGCCGGATCGTGGAGGAATGGCTGGAAGTCATCCGCCGCGAGGACGGGACGCTGCCTCGGCGGACGGCAGGCCGCCCCGTCGCCGAACGCGAGCAGTTCGCGGTCCGGGAGGGGTAGCCGGATGGGCAGGATACCGGAGCCTTGCTCGGACACTGCTTCCGCGAGGATGCGATCATGACCATCAGGGAACAGGTCCACCAATTGGTGGACGCATTACCGGACGATGAGTTGGAAACCGCCGGGCGGGTGCTCGCCGGGTTGTCCGCGTTGTCGCTTTCCAGCCCGGCTGCGGCCGCGCTGACCAAGGCGCCGGTGGACGACGAACCGGTCACGGCCTGCGAAGCGGATGCGATCGCAGAAGGTGAACGCGACTTCGAGCGCGGACGGGTCGTCACCGCGGCCGAACTTCGTGCGCACCTTGGGTTGTGACCGTCCACTACACCGATCGCGCGGCGAAGGACATGGAAAACCTGCCGCTCAAGGATCGGCAGCGGGTGCTGGATGCGGTGGATCGTTTTGCCACGAGCGGCGTTGGCGACGTGCGCGCCCTCGGCGGCCAATGGCGCGGCCGGTTCCGGTTGCGATCAGGACCCTGGCGGGCGATTTTCCGTATGGAGAATGGTATCGTCGTCATTCGCGTGCTGCACCGGCGGGAGGCGTATCGTTGAGCGTGCGTAACGCGCTATGTCACAAGGGTTGTACCTATTTGTCTCGACGAGTATGAAAAGCTCAATCCAGGTTCCGCATTCAATCTGGGATTTTCGGTTGCCTTGAACAGAGATTCGGGCGGCGTAACCGGTGTCCACGGTGTCGATATTACACGGAGATTTACGATGACGTGCTTCAGAGATCCTCCTTATATCAAGGATGCAGGGCTGCCGTTCAGAGATGACGGCAATAATGAATATACTGCATGTTTCGGAGAATTTTACAGTGATATTGGCGTATATGTTTTTCAGAACAGGGTCACGGGAGATGTGCTGTATGTAGGCGAATCCCATACTCCTGGTTCGCATCCTTTAGGAAGCCGACGGATTCCCCAGCATTATGTTATTGGTGATACCGGTGGCACTTTCCGAAGAAACTGGTGCTGTGAAACTTGCCAACAGGAGGAATGTGGAGATAGAAAGCGATGCAGTAGCGCCTGTAACCCTTCATTCATGGCTTTCAAGTGTCTGGTTATGAGATCCAGACTTATCGTGTTTTCTTTTGGCCAGGAAGATGATGAATTTGTAACAAGTAAAATCCTTGCACTCGAATCAGCTTTGATTAGGGAACTTCGACCAATGCACAACAGGAATGAACCAGAGGCGCACCCGATTGACCCTGAATGCGTCGAAAGAGCTATTGCCTGCATCCAGGAATTGGAAGGATGGCGGCTTCCCCCATTGACTGTTGCATAAATCAAAGGCCCGTCATTCTCCTGCTTTCGCGGGGGCAGGCTCCGCGGAAGCAGGTATCCAGAGACTTTATTGAAGTGGATTCCCGCTTTCGCGGGAATGACGGCCTGAAGAAGACCATTGGCGCGTGTAGCTCGACCTCACCGACAGGGAATTCGATCTACACGCCGTTATGGCCTGAAAGTCCCTTGTTTTGCGCAGCGAACGTGTGTCCGTGCAGAAAGATCATGCAAATAGCAGGTTCACCTGTAACGACCCGGATCGGACCCTGCGCAGAGAAATCGGCGCCCCGTCAATCCGATTGCACCCGCGCCCAATCAGGACCGGTGGAGCCGTTCCGGGCATGAGGAACCCGGCCCCCTCACGTTGAGCTCATCGGCCGGCAATCCGAGCCGCGATGCGGGCGCTGTCGTGGCGCCGCCGTTGCAGGAGCTTCTCGCCGCGGCGGGCGGGATCGTTCGCGATACCCAGGCGCGGGAGCGGTTCGGCGATCTCGGCCCCGCGTTCGCCGCGGCCTTCGGCTCGTGGCTCGAACCCTTCGCCGCGGCGATGCAAGGGCTGGAGCCGACCCCCCGATCCCGCGCCGCCGCTCGTGCGTTGGCCGATGTCGCCCGCCTTGTCGGCGCATTCGCCTGTAAAGCCACACGCCGTGACGCGACGCACCCGCCCGCCGGCGGGGATGCGATGACCGACGGTCGGGATGTGAAGGCTGCCGGCGGGGATGCGGAAATCGGCGGTCGAGACACGGACACCACCGGCGGAGATGCGGCGGACGGTTTCGCGGACACGCACGAGCGCTACGCCCGACTCGCGGCGCGGATCGACGATTCGTTCCGGGAATTTTCGTCGAGCCCGGAGTTCGACCACGCCCGCCGCCGCGCCGCCGCTGCCCTCCTCGACTGGCTGGAGCACGACCGCGCCGCGGCATCGAACATCGCCCGCGCATTCGAAGCGGGGGCGGCATACCCGGAACGGCAGCACGACGACATGGCCTCACCGGGTGCCTGTCCGGCTCCGACGGGCGCCGGACCAGACCCGCCGGGCGTCGGACCAGACCCGACGGGCGCCGAGGTCGTCATGCGCGACGGCAACGCGGCCCTTCTGCGCTACCCGGCCGGACGAGCGGCTCGCGCCTCCGTGCTCGTGGTGCCCGGGTTCACCACCGGCGCGCGCCTTTTCGACTTCGACCCACAATGCTCGTTCACGGGCGTCCTCGCGGACCACGGCGTCGAGACCTGCCTGCTCGATTGGGGCCGGCCCGACGAAACCGACCGGCGGCGCACCGTCGCGGACCAGATCCGGCGGATCGACCGGGCGCTCGACGCGGCCCGCGCGGCGGCGGACGGGCGGCCCGTCGCGCTCGCGGGCCATTTCCATGGCGGGCTGCTCGCCCTGCTCCACTGCATCCGGTATCCCGGCAAGGCCGACGCGCTGGTCACCCTTTCCACACCGGTCGGGTTCGCGCCGGGACAGGACCCCCTGGGGGACTGGCTCCGGGCCTGCGGCGGCGAACGGCTCACCGAGGTCTTCGGCAACGTCCCGGGCGTGCTGGTTGCGGCCCTGCTCGCCGCTGCGTCCCCGATGCAGTGGTGCGGCGGGGGGTTCTTCACGCTGCTCGGCGGCGCGCACCGCGCGGGGGCCACCGCGCGCTTCGAGCTGGCCCGCCGTTTCCCGCCCGCGTTCCCCGGGGAGACGTTCCGCCAGCTCTACCGGACGTTCCACCGCGCCGACCCCTTCGCCGCGGGCGGTAGCGCGGTGATCGACGACCACGAGTACGATCCGTCGAGCCTCGCGACACCCCTGCTGAACGTATTTGCGCGCGAGGATCGGATCGTTCCTCCCAGCGCATCGTTACGCCTGGAGGAACTGGTGGGAGCCGCCCCCGGTTCCCGCCGGGAGCACCCCGGTGGGCACTTCGATCTCCTCACCAGCCACCGGGCGCACACCGAGTTCCTGCCCGACGTCGCCGCCTGGCTGATCGGGTACGCCCTGGAGCCCTGACCGGGCAGAGCCGTCGGGCCGGATGATACGAGCGGCACGCCAAGCTGCTGCCTGACGTCGCCGCTTGGCTGATCAGACACGCCCCGGAGCCCTGACCGGGCAGAGCCGTCGGGCCGGATGATGCGGGCGGTACACCGAAGCTCCTGCCCGACGTCGCCGCCTGGCTGATCGGATACGCCCCGGAGCCCTGACCGGGCAGAGCCGTCGGGCCGGATGATGCGAGCGGTACACCAAGCTCCTGCCCGAGGTCGCCGCCTGGCTGTCGGGCACGCTCCCAGGTCCTGACCGGGCCGGGCCGCCGGACCGGATGCGCGCGGCCGGTCGAATCAGCCTTTGCGCTCAGGGCCTCCGGCCGCGGCCGCCATCCCCGAGAGGCCGTTCCAGAACGCGCGCTGCATCGCCTCCATGCCCTGGAGGTCGGGAGCGATGAACGGTCTCATCAGGCTGGCCGGATCGAACCCTTCCGCACCGGCCTTCATCTGCTCGCGAACCCTTTCGATCATCTCCGCCTGCAACGACTGCACCTCGGGCAGGCCGAGGAATTCCCGGAGCTCGGCCGGGGACGTCTCCATGGTGACGTTGATCTTCATGTGTTGCCTCCGATAGCCGCCGCCCGCACGGTGGTTGCAGCAGTGGTCCCGCCGCCGCGCCGGTGACCGCGGCAGCGCTCGCGCGCACCTCGCGCATCTCCCCCGCGGACGGCGCGCCGATATCCGGCGCGGGCCGCGGATACCCGTGGTCGACCCCCGGTGCGGGCCGTCAATGCATGTGGTGCCCGCCGTTGATGCTGTAGTTCGCGCCGGTGATGAACGCGGCTTCGTCGGAGCAGAGGAACCCGACCAGCGCCGCGATCTCGCGGGTGTCGCCCAGGCGTCCGACCGGAATCTCCTCCACGATGCGGTCGAGGATCCCGCGCGGCACCGCCTCGACCATCCTCGTGTTCATGTACCCGGGCGACACGGTGTTCACGGTCACCCCCTTGCGGGCGACCTCGCGCGCGAGCGCCATCGTGAATCCGTGCATACCCGCCTTGGCGGCGGAGTAGTTGGTCTGGCCGAACTGGCCCTTGACGCCGTTGAGCGAAGAGATGTTCACGATCCGGCCGAACCCGCGCTGCGTCATCCCGTCGATGACGTGTTTGGTCACGTTGAAGACGCTGTCGAGGTTCGTGGCCAGCACTGCGTCCCACCCGCCCTTGTCGAGCTTTCCGAGGGATGCGTCACGGGTGATCCCCGCGCAGTTGACGAGGATGTCCACCGGCCCGAGCTCGGATTCTGCGCGTGCCACGGCGTGGGCGCACGAATCGAAATCCGTCACATCCCCCGCAATCAGCGCGATGTCGCGTCCTTCCCGCGCGAGTCCCGCCTGCCAGCCCCGCCCATCGTCTCCGTTCGTCGTCAGCGCGATGTCGAGCGCCGCGACCCGGCATCCCTGTCGTGTCAGTCGTTCGCAGATCGATCGGCCCAGCTCGCCGATTCCACCGGTCACCATCGCGACCCTTTCGAACATCCGGAGCCCTCCGTGAAGCGCCGGCGCCGCCGGGCATCGCCCGACCCCGCACGAGACCGATCCGTTTCCCCTGCGCGGCCCCGCGATGCCGGTTTTGTCCGCCGTGTTGCGCCGCAACAATGCCAGGATACTAGAAAGCGCGAGCGACGGATGTCAACACGACTCCCGCGACCGGCACCTCTTCAGATCGCTCCCCGGAGGAAGGTCAGGCGATCGTCACGCCGGATCGCAGGGCCACGGTCCGGGCGAGTGCCTGGAAGTCGCGGTAGCACCCCTGCAGGGTATTGGCGTGGCCGCCGATGGCGCCGTCCGCCGGCCTGAAGGCGAATCGCCCTGTCGTACGACGACCGCTGTTTCCCCTTCTCCGCCACGCGCCGGCGCCCGGCTCAATCCGCCTTGTAGGGATCCGCCGCGTCGCGCAGGCCGTCGCCGAGGAAGTTGAAGGCGAGGACCGTGATCACCACCGGGACCACCGGGAACATGAGCCACGGATAGAGGGCGACGGCGTTGACGTTCTGCGCCTCCGTGAGCAGGACGCCCCAGCTCGTCACCGGCGGTCGCAGCCCGAGCCCGAGGAAGCTCAAGGCGGTCTCGCCGAGGATCATCGCCGGGATCGACAGTGTGGCCGAGGCGATGAGGTGGCTCATGAAGTTCGGGAGGAGGTGGCGCGCGATCACCCGGCCCGGACGGGCCCCCATGAGCACCGCGGCGGTCGTGAAGTCCTCCTCGCGCAGCGCGAGCAGCTTCGAGCGCACGGCGCGGGCGAGCCCCGTCCAGTCGATGAGGCCGAGGATGATGGTGATGCCGAAGAACACCCCGATCGGGCTCCAGGTCACCGGCAGTGCCGCCGAGAGGGCCATCCACAGGGGCAGCTCCGGAAAGGAGCGGATGATCTCGATGAGCCGCTGGACGAGGCTGTCCACCCAGCCGCCGTAGTAGCCGGCGAGCCCGCCGAGCACGAGGCCGACCGCGAAGCTCACCGCGATCCCCACCAGCCCGATGGTGAGCGAGATCCGCGCCCCGTGGACCATGCGCGAGAGCACGTCGCGCCCGAGCCGGTCGGTGCCGAGCAGGAAGAGCGTGCCCCCGTCCTCGACGCATACCAGGTGGAAGGACGCCTCCAGCTTTCCCCAGAACCGGTAGGGATCGCCGGAGCACAGGAAGCGCAGCCGGTACCGCCGGGCGCGGTCCTCCCGGTACTCGCGCTTGAGGTTCTCCATGTCGAGCCGGTAGTGCAGGCCGTAGACGAAGGGGCCGGCGAGCTCTCCCTCGTGGAACAGCCGCACCGGCTGGGGCGGTGCGTAGATGTAGTCGCTGTGGCGCGAGTGCAGGTCGTAGGGAGCGATGACCTCGCTCACCAGCACCGACAGGTACAGCAGCGCGAGCACCGCCCCGGACACCACCGCGAGGTGGTGGCGCTTGAACCGCCACCACATCATCCGCCACTGCGAGGCGAGGTAGAACCGCTCCTGCTCCGGGGTCAGCGCCTCGATCGAATGCGGATCGAAGGGGTCCGTCGAGACGTAGTGATCGAGGCGGTCGCCGGCCGCCCCGCCCGCGCCGCTCATCGCCTCGTGCCCCCCTCGAACCGGGTGCACGAGCTCCCGCCCGCGTTCAGGACCACGCCGGCACGGATCATCGCCTCATGCCTCCTTCGAGCCGGACCCTCAGGCCGAGCTCCGCGGGTGCGAAGACGTGCAGGAACACTACGGCGGCCATGAAGACCGGCGGGCGCCCCGCGCGCGTTCCGGACCATGCCGGCACGGCTCATCGCCTCGTGCCTCCCCCGAGCCGGATCCTCGGATCGAGCGCCGCCAGCGCGAGGTCGGACAGGAACATCCCGACCACCGTGAGGGCCGCGAGGAACATCAGGAACGAGCCGGCGAGGTACATGTCCTGGCTCTGCAGCGCCCGCACCAGCATCGGCCCGGTGGTCGGCAGCGAGAGCACCACGGAGACGATGGCGGCGCCGGAGACGACCTGCGGCAGCAGGTTGCCGATGTCCGCGATGAAGGGGTTGAGGGACATCCGCAACGGGTACTTCACCAGCAGCCGGAACGGCGGCAACCCCTTCGCGCGCCCGGTGGCCACGTACTGCTTCTGAAGCTCGTCGAGGAGGTTCGCGCGCAGGCGCCGGATCATCGCCGCGGTCCCGGAGGTGCCGATGACCACCACCGGGATCCACAGGTGCTCCAGCACCGACGTGAACTTCGCCCAGCTCATCGGCTGATCGACGAACTCGGGGTCCATCAGCCCTCCGATCGAGGTGCCGAACACCACGTTCGCGAAGTACAGCAGCACCAGGGCGAGGAGGAAGTTCGGGGTCGCGAGCCCGAGGAAGCCGATCAGGGTCAGGCCGTGGTCTCCCCAACTGTACTGGTGGGTCGCGGAGTAGACCCCGATGGGAAAGGAGACGGCCCAGGTGAAGACGATGGTCGAGAACGAGAGCAGGAAGGTCAGGAACAGCCGATCCCCCACCACCTCGTTGACCGGGAGATCGTGCTCGAACGAGTAGCCGAAGTCTCCTTGCAGCATTCCCAGCACCCAGGTCGCGTACTGCTCCACCACCGGGCGGTCGAGGCCATACTGCCGGCGCAGGAACTCGACCTTCTCCTGCGACACCTTCTCGCCGGTCGCTTCCAGCTCGGCGATGTAGGACGTGAGGTAGTCGCCCTCGGGAAGCTGGATGATGGTGAACACCAGGGCACTGATGACCACCAGGGTGGGGATCATCACGAAGATGCGCCGCACGGTGTATTGCAGCATGACCCGCTCAGTCCTCGAACCGGAAGGTGTCGGGGCGGCGGATGCCGAGGCGGGCGCCGGGGTCCCGGCCGCGGATCACGTTCCCGGGGGCCGCGAAGACATGCCGGGGGACGTCTCGGAGCATGGGCCGCTCAGTCCTCGAACCAGAACGTGTCGGGGCGGTAGATGCCGAAGTGGGCGCCGGGGTCCCAGTTGTAGATCCCCTGCTCGGGGACGTTGCGCAGGCGTGCGTCCACCACCACCGGCTGCGGCACCCCGGAGACGATGCCGATGCTGAACACGTTGTCGGCGCGGATCTCAAGCATCCGCTTCCAGATCGCGCGCCGGGCGGCGGTGTCCGGGGCGGAGAGCCAGCCGCGGTTCAGCGCGACGAGCTCGCGGGCCGGCGCCAGCGCCGGGGCCTCGCCCGATGCGCCCGCACTCTCGTAATGCTGTCCCCAGCGCGGCCACTGGTACTGGTCCTGGCTGGTCGGGGCGAGGCCCCGCGGACTCATGTCCGGGACCGGCAGCCCGTTCTCGATCCCGCTCCACACCGAGACCACGGTTTGCCCGGAGAAGATGCGGTTCCTGAACACCTCGCGCTGCAGGGGCTTCGAGAACAGCTTGATCCCGGCCTCCTTCCAGGTCCAGCCGACGAGCTCCAGCACGTCGGTCTGCTCGGTGTCCTCGCCCGCGGTCTCGACGATGATCTCCAGCGGCCTGCCGTCCGGCATGAGCCGGGTGCCGTCGTCATTGCGCTCCACGAGCCCGATCTCGTCGAGAAGCGCGTTCGCGGCGTCGAGATCGAACCGCGCCCAGCGCGTGCGGTACCCCTCGTCGTACAGCGGGCACTTCGCGTGCACGGTGTCGTTCCCTTCCGTCGCGAGCCCGAAGTAGATCACCTGGTTGATCTCGTGGCGATCGATCGCGAGCGAGAGCGCGCGCCGGAACCGCACGTCGCGCAGGAGCGCCCGCCAGCCGGAATCCTCGGCGTTGAGGTTGGGGTAGAGCGCGACGTGCGCCCCCCTGGTGGTCTCCCACAGCCGCACCTGCTTCGCGTTGCGCTTCTCGCTCTGCTTGAGGAACGTGTAGTCGTTGAAGGAGAGGTGGCGCGCCTGCAGATCCGACTCCCCCGCTCCGGTCTTCGCGGGCACGAGCTTGCCGTCGGAAATGTTCATGACCACCCGATCGATGTACGGAAGCTGCCGGCCGTTCGTGTCCACCCGGTGGAACCAGGGGTTGCGGGCGAATACGTAGCGCTGGGAGGGAGGCGCCGTGGTGTTGACCCAGGGCTGGAGGGTCGGGAGATCGGGGTTCGTGTTCTTGTAGGGTCGGAAGCGGCTGGTGTGGACGGCGGCCCAGTTGCGCTTGCCTTCTTCCCGCGCCAGCTTCCGCAGCGCGTCTTCGCCGGTGTAGCGGGCATGAAACGCCTCGAGGTAGTGCGCAGGGGCATAGAGCGGCTCGGGCCGGGCGCCCGCCAGCGCCGGCAGGAAGAACGGGTTGGGTCGCGGCCACGTATAGCGCACGGAGTGTTCGTCGAGCACCTCGAAGCGCGGCGGCTCGCCCTCGACGAGGTACGCGCGGGGCGGACCGAAGGGTGCCAGGGTCCGGTTGGTGGCGACGTCCTCCCAGTAGTAGCGGAAGTCCTCGCTGGTGAAGGGATGGCCGTCCGACCAGCGGTGGCCGGGACGGAGCCGCAGGGTGAAGATGCGCCCTTCCTCGACGTCCACGCCCTCCAGGAGGTCGGGGACGAGGCGGTAGCCGCGGTCGTAGCCGACCAGCCGCGCGTACCCGTAGACCACCATCAGGCGCACGTCCTTGGACCGGCCCATCAGCAGCCGCAGATCTCCCCCGTGCTTCCCCGGCGCGAGCCCGTTTCCGGCGAGCGGGACGACCAGGGGACGCGCCGGCAGGCGCTGCACCACCGGGGGAAGTCGGCCCGCCGCGACTTCTTCGGCGAGGGCCGGGGTCTCGATGTACGGGTTTCCCGCCGCCTCCGCGCCCGCGAACGCGGCGACGAGCACGGCGGCGGCCAGACCGGCAACCGTCCCGCGGGGAAGCAGGCCGGTGGACCGCGTCATCGACCGGGACGGCTCAACGCTTCCGCAGGAATGGCCACGGCCGGGGAAATGACGACTCTCGCGGGAACGACGCCGGCCGCCGGTCGCCGATGACCCATCCCCGCGACCGCTCCGCGGGAGAACAGGCCGGCCGACGCCGCTGCCGGCCGTCGGATGATTTCCGGACACCCGGGGTCCCGGGTCCCGCCCCCGGGGCGCCCTCCCCTCCCTCCGGCCCTGCCGCGCGCGGCGGCTCATGCCGGCAGCTCTCCGCTGGTGCGGACCGAATGCCCCGACGCGATCTCGACGAGCTCGGGCCGCCGGCCGTGGCCCTCCGTGAACGGCTCAGGCCACTCGGCCGGATTCGAGACCTTGCCCTCCATCAGCGCGGTGAGATCGAGGCGGGCCGAGGGGTCGGTGCGGGGCACGGCCGCGAGCAGCGCCCGGGTATACGGGTGAACCGGGTTCTCGAACAGCCGTTCGCGCGGTGCCACCTCCACCAGGCGGCCCGCGCACATCACCGCGATGCGATCCGCCATGTAGTCCACCACCGCGAGGTTGTGGGAGATGAACAGATACGTGAGCCCCAGCTCCGCCTGGAGGTCCTTCAGCAGGTTCAGGACCTGCGCCTGCACCGACACGTCGAGGGCGGAGACGGGCTCGTCGCAGATGATGAGCTCGGGGTTGAGGGCGAGCGCGCGGGCGATGCCGATCCTCTGGCGCTGGCCCCCCGAGAAGCTGTGCGGATAGCGCGAGAGGAAACGTGGGTCGAGGCCGACATGGCCCATCAGCTCCTGCACGATGGCGGCGCGCTCGGCGCGGTCGCCGATGCGGTGGATCACCAGCGGCTCGCTGATGATGTCGAACACCGTCATGCGCGGATTGAGCGAGCTCACCGGATCCTGGAACACGTACTGCGCCCTGCGGCGGAACGCGGTGAGGGCATCACCTTGCAGGTCGAACAGCGAGAAGCTGCCGCCGGCCTCGTGGTACGTCGCCTCGCCCGCGTCCGGCTCGACCACCCGCATCAGGATCTTGCTCACGGTGGTCTTGCCGCAGCCGCTTTCGCCGACGAGCCCCAGGCACTCGCCGCGACGGACGTCGAAGCTCACCCCGTCGAGGGCGCGCACCGGCGCCTCGACCTTCGAGCCGAACCACCCCGATTTCCAGCCCGATTTCCGGATCGCGTAGGTCTTCGAGAGATCGCGCACCGCCAGCAGCGGCTCGCCCTTCGCGACCGCCCGCGCGCTGTCCCGTCCGGTGAGCACGTACCCTTGCGAGGAGCGCTCCACCTCGCGGATGGGGGTCAGGCGTTCGCCGCGGTCGATGCCGATCCTCGGCACCGCGCGCATCAGCGCCTTCAGGTACGGGTGGCGCGGGTCCGCATGGATGTCGTCGAGCGCGCCGCGCTCCATGAGCCGCCCGTGATAGACCACCACCACCTCGTCGGCCATGTTCGCCACCACCCCGAGATCGTGGGTGATGAGGAGCACCGCCATGCGAAGCTCGGATTGCAGGTCGCGGATCAGCTTCAGGATCTGCGCCTGGATGGTCACGTCGAGCGCCGTGGTCGGCTCGTCCGCGATCAGCAGCATCGGACGGCATACCAGCGCCATCGCGATCATCGCGCGCTGGCGCAGCCCCCCGGAGAGCTCGAACGGGTAGGTGTCGAGGGCCTTGACGGGGCGGGGGAACCCGACCTTGTCGAGCATCTCCGATGCGAGGCTGCGCGCCCCGGCGCGGGTCACGTCCTGGTGCAGCCGCACCGCCTCGCCGATCTGCTCCCCCACCGTGTGCAGCGGGGAGAGCGAGGTCATCGGCTCCTGGAAGATCATCGAGATCCGGCCGCCACGGATCCCGCGCATCGCGGCGCCGTCGGGGTCGAGGGCCGCGACGTCGACGCCCTCCGCATCGAGCGGGTCCGCCCGGAAGCGGATCTCGCCTCCGGTGATCCGGGCCACGGAAGGCAGGATCCCCATCACCGACTGCGAGATCACCGACTTCCCGGACCCCGATTCGCCGACCAGGGCGACCGTCTTCCCGTGCGGGACGCGAAACGACACCCCGTCCACAGCGCGCAACGCCCCCTGTCCGTGAAGCCGGAATTCCACCTCGAGATCCGAAACCTCCAGGACGTTGGTGCTCATGGCGGGCCGCCTTCACCCGGCGTCGCGGCCATCGACACAGGCATCGGCCCCGTCATCCCTCACGATGGCCGACGCCTTCGCCCGGCGTCCCGGCCGTCACCCCCAGGGCTTCGAGGTTGGCGCGGGTTGCCGGATCGGGCTCCAGCCCCCGGCGTGACGCGGCGTTCCACGCCCGGCCGACCAGCTCGGGGAACCGCTCCAGCCTCGAATCGACGCGCAGGGTCGCGGCGGAGCTTGCGACCTTGAGCTCCATCCAGCCGCGCGCACCGTCGCGCCGGGTCGAGAACCAGGCGAGCCCGAACCGGGTGATCTCGTTCCAGGCGATCCGCCGGCGCGGCGGCGAGAACCACAGCCCGTCCTCGTCGGTCTCCACCCGGATCCGCTGCCGGCGAACCACCCCGAGCCCGTGGATCGCGAAGCCAAGGCTCATCAGTCCAAGGATGCCGGCGGTTACCGCCGGCAGATCGAACATCACCAGCAGCGGGAACGACAGCGCAAGCCCGGCCCCGGACACCAGGTAGTCCGAGACCATCGCGGACGGCGGATAGCGGTGTCGCGTCATTCGAGCACCGATGGGCGCGGAACGGGGCGATGGGCCGGCGGCCCGGGTCGAACGACGCTTCGCCCGACCGACACCTGATCCGGCAAAGCCGGGACCGGGAGACTGGTCATCATGAATTCGATGGACCGGTGCCGTTCCCGGAGGGGCCGAGGAGATAGCTGGCAAGCTGGTGTCCAACCGGATGCGTCCACCGTTCCCGATACATTGTCGATCGCAATCGATCGCAGCGAGGTGAAGCGTGCGGGCTTCCCGGTTCGCGGCGGATACGGATCAGGCTCCGACGACGTTGTGTTCGGGGCCGAACGGAAAGCGGGTCAAGTTCTCGGCTCCATCCTCGGTGACGATCAGCATGTCGTGCTCGCGGTATCCGCCCGCCCCGGGCGATCCTTCCGGCACCGTGATCATCGGCTCCATCGACACCACCATCCCCGGCACGAGCACCGTCTCGACGTCTTCGCGCAGCTCGAGCCCTGCTTCGCGGCCGTAGTAGTGGCACAGCGTCCCGAACGAATGTCCGTAACCGAAGGTCCTTCGGTCGAGCAGGCCGTGCTCGGCGTAGAGGGCGTTCAGCTCGTGGGCAATATCCATGCACCGTACACCGGGGCGAATGAGCTCGATACCCCGGCGGTGGACCTTGCAATTCACCTCCCACAGCGCGAGCGCATCGTCCGGGACGTGATCGAAGAACAAGGTGCGCTCCAGCGCGTGGTAGTAACCCGAAATCATCGGGAAGCAATTGACGCTCAGGATGTCGCCGGGAGCGATCCTGCGCGTGGTCACCGGGTTGTGCGCACCGTCGGTGTCGAGTCCGGACTGAACCCAGCTCCAGGTATCCGCCAGCTCGGTGTGCGGGTAGCGGCGGGCGATTTCGCGCACCATCGCCTGGGTCGCGTGCAGCGCGATCTCGTGCTCGGGCGCATGTTCGGCGATTGCCTCGACGCCCGCGATGCCGCCGATGTCCGCGATGGCCGCGCCGTCGCGGATCAGCGCATGCTCCTCGGCGGATTTGATCATCCGCATGCGCATCGTCGCGTCGCCTCCGTCGACGAACGCCACCCCCGGTAACGCCGCCTCGAGCTTCGCTCGCGCGGCGCAGGTGACGTGGTCGAGCTCGATGCCGATCCGGCCGCGGTCGGGGCACAGGGTCCGCACCGCAACGAAGAAGTTGTCGGGGTGCCAGTCGGTATAGGCGAGATGGTCCGCGAAGCTCCGTCGCCATGGCCGGCCGTAGTCGAGGTTCGCGCAGATGATCGTATGCGCGTCGTGGGTGACGACGAGCCCGTAGTGGCGGCCGAAGCTGCAGTACACGTAGTCCGCAAAATAGTTGACGTTGTGGATCGACGTGAAGAGGCATGCGTCGACCGACGCCTCCCGCATCCAGCCGCGCAACTTCGAGAGCCTTCGATCCATCTCCTCGCGCGAAAAGGTCGGCGTCAGCTTCTCGCCGTTGGGCAGCGAAAGCAGGCGAGGACGATCGAGAACCGAGCGGCTGCCGTCACCCGGCGTCACGGACATGGCAGGACCTCCGAACTGTGGTGCGGATCCTCGCCTGCCCCGCCGGCCGCCTGAAAGGCGGATGAGAATCTCCGGGCCGGGGCGGCGGGGCAAACGCATATCGACGATTCCGGTGATTCTGCCCTGCCGTCGTGCTCCCGTCACGCGCCTGCGGCCACTCCCGCGGCTATCATCGCCTCTCCATGACCACGGCGCCCTCACCGGCGGCCCGCGCTCGATTCCATTCGATCGTCTGGCCCCTCGCGATCGCGGAGACGATCGTGTGGGCGGCCATGTACTACGCCTTCCCGGCCCTGCTCCCGGAATGGGAGCGGGACCTCGGCTGGTCGAAGACCGAGCTCTCGGTTGCCTTCACCCTCTCGCTCCTGGTGTCGGCGGCGCTCGTTCCGGTGGCCGGACGCCTGATCGACCGTGGTCTCGCCCGTGCGATTTTCACGGGTAGCGCGGTGCTCGGGGCGGTGCTGCTCGCGCTGCTCTCCGCCGTCACCGAGCCGTGGCAGTTCTACTGCATCTGGATCGGGCTCGGCGTCGCGATGTCGAGCACCCTCTACGAAGCCTGCTTCGCGGTGCTGGTGCGCTCGACCGGCGATCGGGCGAGGCGGGCGATCACCATCGTCTCCATCGTCGCGGGGTTCGCGGGCACGGTGGCCTTTCCAAGCGCGCACCTGCTGGCCGAAGAGTTCGGCTGGCGCGGCACGGTCCGGATATTCGCCGCGGTCGTGTGCATCGTCGCGGTGCCGCTCATCTGGGGCGCGTGCCGTCGCGCCGAGACGCAGGCCACGATGCACGCGCCGGATCCGAGTGCGAGTGCGGCTCAGGCGCTCGCGGTCACGAGGCTCCCCGCGTTCTGGCTGCTCGCCACCGCGATCTTCCTCGCCGCCCTCGACCACGGGATGCTGATCTCCCACGTGCTGCCGATCCTGGCCGACCGCGGTCTCGACGCCGGTCTCGCGGTCACCGCGGCGGCGTTCATCGGTCCCATGCAGGTCGCTGGCCGCGTGGTGCTGATGGCGGCGGACCGGCTCGCCACCACCCTCGCCGCATCGACCGCCTGCTTCACGATGATGGCGATCGCGGGGGTGTGCCTTCTCGAAGCAGGCTCGGCGCCGGCGCTGGTGATCGGCTTCGTGGTGCTGCAAGGGGCGGGGATCGGCATCGCCAGCGTGATGCGCCCGATGG
Source organism: uncultured Gammaproteobacteria bacterium (assembly GCA_958295465.1). Classification (GTDB taxonomy): domain Bacteria; phylum Pseudomonadota; class Gammaproteobacteria; order HK1; family HK1; genus HK1. The sequence continues at coordinate 747,226 of OY282353.1, read as the reverse complement.
TGACCGCGGAGCTGCTCGGCAGGAGGAACTTCGGGGTCGTGTCCGGGCTGATCGGCCTCATGCACATGGGGGGCTACGCCATCGCTCCGTCGGTATCGGCTCTGGTATGGGCCTCCGGGGGCTACGATCGAGTGATCATCCTCGCCATCGGGGCAGCTACCGCCGCGGTGGCGGCCCTGCTCGCGGCATGGAGAGTGGCCAGGTCCGGCGAACGGCAGGAACCGCCAAGTGCCGGGGCACGGACGGGCTGAGCCCGTGGAAGCGGGGATCGGGCTCTATCGCGGAAATCCATCGGGTGACGCCCGCGGCGCACGGCCCGGACCTGGCCGATCAGCCCGCCGGCGCGCGCTACTCGTACAGCGCGACGAGGCAGCTTCCCAGCCCCAGGTAGTCGGAGTTGGGCAGCGAGAACAGCCGGCGGAACTCGGCGACCGGGAGAGCGCCTTCGAGGTAGTCGTCGAGAAAGGCCCGGCTCGCCCGGTGCATGTGGCTCGGCAGCACGCAGCCGGCGTTCTCCGGCAGCGCTCGTCCCCGGAGCCGACCGGCCGCCGGTTCCCCCCGATGGACAGCGGGGGTGATTGCTGCGAGGAGGACCGCGGTCTCGGCGTGGCCGCGCCGCCGTGCACGCTCCAGCGGAGTCAGGCGATGGTCGTCGAGCGTCCCGGCAAGGGCGCCGTGCGCGATCAGCAGCTCCACCGTCTCGCGCTGCCCGCGGTCCGCCGCCCAGTGCAACGGCGTTCCGTAGAACCGGCTGCGGGCGTCGGGGTCCGCGCCGTTGGCGAGCAGCAGCCGCGCGGTCTCGACGTGGCCCTCGCGCGCCGCGTAGTGCAGCGGGGTGACGAACAGCTCCGGGGTCGTCGCATCGATCGCCGCCCCGTGCTCGATGAGGAACTCGGCGAGCCCAGTGTCGCCTCGCAGCGCCGCGTGGTGCAGCGCGGTATTGCCCTTGCCGTCGGTGGCGCCGACATCCGCTCCGAGCGAGACCATCCGGACGGCGACGTCGCGCCGGCGCGTCGCCGCGGCCCAGTGCAGCAACGTCCGGCCTCGCGCAAGCCTCGCGTCGGGGTTCGCGCCGCGGGCGCGCAGGAGCTCCGCGACCTCCCGATGCGCATGCAGCACCGCTACGTACAGCGGCGTTCGCAACAGATCGTCGGGCGGATCGACCGGCGCGCCCGCATCCAGCAGCGCGCGCGTGGCGCCGGTGCTTCCGGCCCGCGCGGCCCAGTGCAGCGGGGCGCCGTGGCGCCGGCTCACGGCCCCCGGATCGGCCCCCTTGCGGAGAAGCTGCGAAACCATTTCCGCATCGCCCCCGCCCGCGGCCCGATGCAGCGAGGTGATCTCTTCACGATCGGCCGCGTTGACGTCTGCGCCCTCGTTCACGAGAAGCATCGCGAGGTCGCGGTGCCCGTACTCCTGCGCCCAGTGCAGCAAGGCGGTGCCGTCGGCATGCTGCGCCGACGCCGAACCGCCTTGGGCGAGAAGGGCGCGCACCGTGCCGGTGTCGCCGTGCCGGGTCGCCTTCAGGAGATCGGAGGTGAGGCCCGAGCCGGAGAGCCCGGCATGGATCCCCCAAGCCGACACCAGCACCAGAGGAACGAGCACGATGGCCAGCCGGGTCCGGGAGCGCGCCGGCCGCTCGTTCCACCATTCTCCGTAGTGCGGCCCGATCACGGTCGTCTCCGCGGCGGACTCGATGCGGCCGGCCGGGTCGAGCCGCCTGCCCTCGACCACGGCGCCCGTTCATGGCCGCCCCCGCGGCATTTCCGCTCGATCGTCTCTCGCGCCGCTCGGACTCGGCCACGACGCCCGATCATGGCCGTCCCCGCGACCGGGTCAGCGCCCGCCGGCCCGACCCGAGGCGCGTGCGGCCCTGGTCCTCGGAATGGCGCCGGTCGTGATCCTCCCGAACATCGGCCGCTGCTCGGGCCAAGTCGGCCAGAAGTGGAGGGCGCCGGTCACTGCGACGGATCCGCCATCCTGACCTTCGCCTTGCCGCGCCCTCCCCGGCCCTCCGATCCCCGACCCGGAGGAACGTAGATCCCGCTCGCTTCGCGCGCCTGGTTCATCGCAGCGATCGCTTCCTCCATCGTGAGCAGTGGAATGGTCTCGGTCGCGGTGACGGTCCCCGCGGCACTCAGGGTCATCGCGAGCGAGGCGGCGCCCACGTTGTCCGGCAGCTCGAACAGCAGCACGATGTCGTACTCGCCGAAGCAGAAGAAGTAGTAGTGCAGGCGCCCGCCGACCTCCTTGAGCAGCCTGGTGGTGGTGAGCATCCTGTCCTCCGGACGCTGGACCAGCGCGTTCATCGAATCCTGGGCGTACTTCGCGCGAAGCAGGTAGTAGGCCATCGCGTCTCGCTCCCGATCGTCGCCGCGCGGTGCGGCGCACCGGAGTGTGCCATGAACGGCACCGGCGGATCGGGCGGTGCGTTTCCACGGACGGACGATTCGGACTCCCGTCCGACCGCGTGTTCGTGGAGGATCAACGGGACGGCGCCATCCTGCACGAGCCGCCCGACGCGAGCGGGCTCGGCGAAGGGTTGCAGTCCGACCCTGGTGACAATTGCCATCGGGGATCGGGACCAGTACTCCGGTCACCGCAAAGTGCCCGAAGCCGGAGACCGCCATGCCGGATGTCGTGCCCTTCAGTGAGGTTCGCGAGAAATTCTCCGAGATCACCCGCCGCGTGCACCTCGGAGGGGAGCGGATCGCGATGCAGAGTCATGGCAAGACGATTGCCGTACTGGTGTCGCCTTCGGATCTCGATACGCTGGAGGTGCTGGAAGAACGGCTCGATGTGCTCGACGCTCTCGACGCGCTGGCCGATTACCGGGCGAATGGTGGCCTGGATTTCGAGGATCTCAAAGCCGATCTCGATCTTTGAGGTACCGAGTCGTCCGCAGGCTGACGGGACGAGGGCCGGGTCAACCCAGGTCCAGGACGATGTCGAAGCGCGCGGCCTGCTCTCCGGCAAGCTCGGGGTGCGGCTCGAAAGGAATGATCAGGCTCGCCCGGCGGGCAGGGTTCCCGATCCGGCTGAGGAGGCCGTCGTAAGCGTTCTCGGGAGCGCCCCGCACGTACATCTGGGTGATCAGGGGCTCGAAGCCGCGGCCCTTGATCGCGAAATGGATATGGGGCGCCCGGCCCGGATAGGCCACCGGCCGGATGGTGCGGAACCGGTAGCGGCCGGCGGCGCCGGTGCGGGTCCGGCCGTAGCCCTGGAAGTTCTCGTCGAGAGGCGCGTTGCGCCGGTCCCACGGGTGGTGGTAGCGCCCGTTCGCGTCGCACTGCCAGATCTCCACCTGCGCGTCGGGCACCGGCCTGCCGCGGGAGTCCCGCACCACTCCGCTCAGGTGGGTGATCACCCCCTGGGCGAGGGTGTCGCGCCCACCGACCCGCACCAGATCGGCGTCGGCTTCCAACGGGGGATCGTGCGGATAGAAGGGGCCTCGGGTCTGGGACGGAGTAGCGGGAAGCTCCGCCGCCGGCGCCCGCAGGGCCGCGAGGCTCGAACCCGCGGCAAGGGCGCTCGCGAGCCAGTGACGGCGGCTGGTTTTCCCGCTGATCCATGTCATGGGGGCAAACCTCTTCTCTCGTACTCCAACTCTACCGTCCTGCCACCTCACTTCCAACAGCATACGGCCTGCTTGTGGCGGCTATTCCACCAACGCCTTCAGCAGCGTGTCCAGCGGTCGGCAGGGCCATGCGGACCTCCGGGCTCTTCTCCCACCACGAGCTTGACAGCGGACCTTGCCCTGTAGTCTGCTTCAACCCACTGGACTATAGGCACCTATAGGCAGGATGCAGCAGTCATTCACCACCGCGCAGGTCGCCGCCATGGCCGGCGTGCATCGGGATACGCTCCTGCGCTGGCTGCGGGAGTGCAGTGTCCCGGAGCCGGGCCGCAACCGCCACGGCTGGCGCGTCTTCACCGCTGGCGAAGCGGCCGCGATCGCGGCTTTCGCCAAAGGAGACGAGCCGGACGCGGCTCCGGAGACGCCGCGCGACGATGAGGCCGCGCTCTCCCGGCTTCTGAAGATCGAATGGGATTTCGCATCTGCCAAGACCGGCTATCTGACGCACAGCCTTCACCCCTATCCAGCGAAATTCATTCCACAGATCCCGAACGCGCTGATCCAGGAATTGTCGTCGGTCGGAGAAACGATCGCCGATATCTTCTGCGGCAGCGGCACGACGTTGCTGGAGGCGCTCCAGCTCAAGCGCAACGCGATCGGAATCGACGCTAATCCGCTCGCTGCCCTGATCAGCCGGGCCAAGACGACGCCGCTGGCGGATTCGGAATTCGAGGAGCTCGGGGCACATCGGAGCGCCTGCGAACGGATACTGGAGAAAGTGGAATCGCGCACCGGCGATCTGTTCCATGACGGGCAACCGTTCCGATCCTCGGGATGGCGGCCGACGCCGAAGGTCTGCGAGTTCTGGTTTGCGCCGCACGTGGTCGAAGAGCTCGCGGAATTGCGGGCTCTGATCGACCGCATACCGGGTGAGGCGCCGCGGACGCTCTGCGCGGTCACCCTGGCCGCGATCATCGTGTCGGTGTCAAAACAGGATTCCGACACCCGATACGTCCGGCGCGAGAAAACCATCGAACCGGGCGATGCGGTGCGCCGGTATCTGAGCCACCTCGACTCCGCGGCCCTGGCGGCGCGCGAAATGAGCGATCTCATCGAGGATCGGTTTTCGTGCCGAGTGCTCGATGCCGACATTCTGGAAGCGCCCGAGACGATGCCGTTCGATCTGGTGGTGACGTCGCCTCCCTATCCGAACGCATACAGCTATCACCTCTATCACCGGACCCGCCTGATCTGGCTCGGACACGATCCCGAACGGTTCAAGAAGACCGAGATCGGCAGTCACCGCAAATACAGCGCCAGAGGACGGAATCGAGCGACCCCGGAGACGTTCCGCGGAGAGTTCGAGAGGATCTTCCAATGGCTGCGGGGCCGGCTGCGGGATCGCCGCTACGCTTGCTTCGTGATCGGAGACTCCACGATCGACCGCACCCGCATCGACAACGCATCGCTGCTCGCGGCGGCGGGGGCGGACGCCGGGTTTCGGGAGGCCGCGCGGATCAGCCGGACGATTGCGCCGACCCGAAAAGCCTTCAACCCCAGGATAGGAGGCATCAAGACGGAGAACATCCTGATTCTCCGGAAGATGTAGAGACATGAATGGCCTGACCTGCAGAATGAAGGAGCACATCCGGCCCTTCGAGCGCCGGCTCGCGCTTGAGGAGTTGCGCGCCCTCGCGGGCGGCCCCGTAGTGCCTGTCGATGGAGACGATATGACGGCTTCGACCTTCTCGGTCGCCCGTGCGAACGATGCCGGCGCGCTGCGCGATGCGCTGGCGTACTGGCACTCGGTCGGCGACGACGCGGATGGTCTGACGACGCAACTCCGGGGCGAAGCGACCTTGGGCATTGCGCGCAACGGAGCGGCGGCCGGTGCGCTGCCGAAGACCGTGCGCATGTTGGTGCCTTCGACGTTGCCGAACAAACGGTGCCTGCGCTACGCCACGCACGGGCTGCACGAATATCGGGGCAAATTCTTCCCGCAACTCGTGCGCGCGCTGATGAACATCGCACGGTTGCCGGAGGACGCCGTCGTTCTCGACCCGATGTGCGGCAGCGGCACCACGCTGGTGGAGGCCCGGTTGTCGGGACGCAGGAGCTACGGCCTCGACATGAATCCGCTATCGGTTTTCGTCACCGACGTGAAATGCCGGGCGCTGGCGTTGAGGCCGGCGGCGCTGACGATGGCCTGCGAGAATCTTCGGGAAGAACTCGAAGCACCGGCGTCACCGGGCGGAGAGCCGGGGAGGTCCGCTTCGCTGGCGGATGACGACAGGGCCTATCTCGAACGATGGTTCGCTCCCCGGACGCTCAAGGAGCTGGACCGTATCGAAGCGGCAGTGCGCCGTCTGCCGACAGCACTGCTTCGGAATTTCTACCGGGTCTGCTTGAGCAACATCCTGCGCGGCGTCTCCTGGCAGAAGAACGATGATCTGCGGGTTCGCAGAGAGGTGAAGAAACTCGCAGCCGGCGAGACCATCGCTCGTTTCCTCGACGAAGCAGCGCGCTCGACCAGAGCCGTCGCGGCGTTTCTCGCCGAACGTGGCCGAGCGGGAACGGGTAGCCATACGGTGCGTGAAGCCGACGCGCGTCAGGCGGCGAGCGCACTGCCGGAGCTGTCCGGCAAGGTGGACGCGGTGATCACCTCGCCGCCCTATGCGACTGCACTCCCCTATATCGACACCGATCGGCTGAGCCTCGTTTATCTCGGCCTGTCACCGCGAGGGAGCCATCGGACGCTGGACACGCTGATGATTGGAAATCGCGAAGTGACGGAACGCAGCCGCACGGAATACTGGGCGTTCTACGAGACGAACAAATTCCTGCTGCCTCGGAATACACGAGCTTTGATCGATCGTATCGACCGACTCAACAAGGCGGGAGAAACGGGTTTTCGACGGCGGAATCTGTCGGCTCTGTTGTCGAAATACTTTTTCGACATGCACGAAGTGATGCGACAGACGTTCTTGCTGTTACGGCCCGGTGGCTCCATGTTTCTGGTCGTCGGCAACAACCGGACGACAGCCGGGGGACAGCCGGTCGAAATCCGCACGGCAGAGCATCTGGGACAGATCGCGAACGGTCTCGGGTTCCGAATCGCAGACGACATGGCAATGGACATGCTGGTATCGAGAGACATCTTCAGGAAGAACGCGGTGCCTTCGGAACGGATCATGAGGCTCGACAAGCCTCAGTAGTATCCATACTTCTTCTCGGAGTTACGCACGGAATGGCGGCACAACGCGAGATATTCCGCGTGCCGATTCGTTCCCAGCCTGACCGATCCGTTGCCGGCATCTCGAGCGCTCCGGATGCCGTAACGACCGGCCGTCACGGCGCCGTCCGCGGTGCCCGTTCAGCCCGTTTCCGCCACCGTCCGCGCCGCGGGCCGCTCCCACCGGGTAGCCACCGCCTCGTGCAGGCACAGCAGCGCCGGGACCAGCAGCAGCACCAGGAACGTGGCCACGCCCAACCCGAACGCGATCGACACCGCCATCGGGATCAGGAACTGCGCCTGCAACGAGGTCTCGAACATCAGCGGCGTGAGACCCCCGATGGTGGTCAGCGAGGTCAGCAGCACCGCCCGCAGCCGCAGGCAGGCCGCGTCCACGATCGCCTCGCGCCACGGCGCCCCGGACTGCTTCAGCTCCTTGTAGAAGACGACCAGGATGATTGAATCGTTGACCACGATGCCGGCCAGGCCGAACAGGCCGAACATCGACAGGATGGTGAGGTCGATGCCCAGCAGCCAGTGGCCCAGGATGGCCCCGATCAGCGCGAACGGGATCACCGACATCACCACCAGCGGCCAGCCGTAGGAGGCGAAGACGAAGGCGAGCACCAGGTAGATCAGCGCGAGCGCGAGTACCGCGCCCAACGCCATGTCGGTCAGCGTCTCGCTCTGCTCTTCCTGCCGGCCCTTCAGCGTCCATTCGACGCCGTGGCGCTCCACGATCGCGGGCAGCGGCCCCGCCACGAGGTCCGCGATCACCGCGTTGCTGTTGTTGATGCCCGGGTCCACGTCCGCAGTGACCCGCACCGACAGCCGCCCGTCGTGGTGGCGCAGGACGTCGAAGCCCCTCCTGGTCTCGATCTCGACCGCGGAGAGCAGCGGCAGGCTGCCTCCGCCGGGCAGTGCGACGCTGAGGTTGTCGAGGCTCGCCAGGTCGTAGCGCTCCGCGTCGGGCAGGACCACGCGGACCTCCAGCTCCTCGCCCTCGTGCTGGAAGATCTGCGCGAGGTGTCCGTCGTAGGCGGCGCGAAGCTGCTCGCCCACGGCGGCCACGGTCAGCTCGAGGGCGCTGGCCTGCGGGGTCAGCCGGTAGACGAGCTGCTCCTGGCCGAAGGGCAGGTCGTCCCCGATGCCGCTCACGCCGGGCACCGTCGCCAGTGCCGAAGACAGCTCGAGGGCGGCGGCCTTGAGGGCGCCGGCGTCGCCGCCGGTCAGGCTCACGTCGACGTCCCGTCCCGGCGGCCCCCCGCGTTGCTCGACCAGCGACAGCGATTCGATGCCGGGGGGCCGCTCGATGCGCTCACGCCAGGCGGCGATGAACCCGGCGTTGCGGGTCTCCCGCCGGTCGGGCTCGACGAGCTCCACCATGAGGTCCGCGAACTGGTCGCCGCGCGAGCCGATCTGGCCGTCGTCGCGCGCGATCTCGCCGAGGCGGGCGACCGCGACCTCGACCAGCGGCTCGCCGAAGTGCGCCTCCGTCTCCCGCAGGGCATCCGTCAGGTGCGTGACGAAACGCTCCACCCGGGCCGGCGAGGTCCCGGCGACGAACTTCACTTCGGCGTTCAGGATCGTGGCCTCCGGGGAGGGGAAGAAGTTGAACGCGAGCCGCTCGCCCCGGACCAGCCCGACGCTGAGCAGCAGCGCGGCCAGCGCGCAGCTCAGCACCGTCCAGGGCCGGCCGACGGCGGCCGTCACCAGGGGCCGGAAGACCCGCTCGCGGAAGCGCTCGAACCCCCGGTCGAGCCGGCGCCGGACCGCCCCCGCCTCCCTCCCGGAGAGGCGCCGGAACCCGTGGTACAGGTGTCCCGGCAGGACGAAGAAGCTCTCCACCAGGGATGCGAGGATCACGCAGATCACCACCACGGGGATGTCGAACAGGATCCTGCCGATGATGCCGCCCACCAGCATCAGCGGGATGAACGCGGCGATCGTGGTCAGCGACGACGACAGCACCGGCGCGAGCATCCGCCGGGCGCCGGCCTGCGCCGAGGCGAGGGGGCCGGCGCCGTGCTGGTACTGCGTGAGCGCGTCCTCCCCCACCACGATCGCGTCGTCGACGATGATGCCCAGCGTCATCATCAGGGCGAACAGGCTCACCATGTTGATGCTGCCGCCTATCGCCCAGAGCACCCCGAGCGCGGCCATGAACGAGACCGGGACCCCGACCGCCACCCAGAACGCGACCCGCCCGTTGAGGAACAGGAACAGCACCGCGACCACCAGGAGCAGGCCGGTCGCGCCGTTCTTGAGCAGCAGCAGGGTTCGGCCCTGGATCAGCTCCCAGGATTCGTCGTAGCCGAACACCTCGACTCCAGGGGGCCACCGGCCGTTTTGCTCGTCGAGCCAGTCGTGCAGGATGCGGGCCGATTCGAGGCTGTCCGTGCCGCTCGCGCGGCTGAGCAGCAGGTCCACCGCGGGGCGGCCCTCGTGGAGGATGCGGACCTCGGAGCCGCGCGCGCGACGCTCGACGGTCGCCACGTCGCCCAGGGTGACGAGCCGGCCGCCGTCGTCGGAGAGCAGCGGCAGATCCTCGAACCCGATCGCGCGGCGTCGCTGCTCCAGCGCGCGGAGCAGCTTCGAGACCCCGCCGCGGCCGACGTTGCCGGCCGGCAGGTCCAGGCTCAGGGCCGCCACCCGGCGGGCGATCCCGGCGAGCGAGGTGTCGAGCTCGCGCAGCGCGACGGACGGCACCTGGATCGCGATCTCCTCCGGCGGCAGGCCGCTGATGCCGATCCTGGCGATGCCGCGGTCGAGCAGCTCGCGCTCGATCCGGCGCACGATGGGCCGCAGGCTCCTCCGGTCGCCGCCGGTGACCAGCATCCGGGCCACCGGTTCGTATCTGACCACGCGCGAGATCACCGGCTCCTCCGCGGTGGCCGGCAGGTTGCGGATCGACGCGACCCGCTCCTTCACCTCTTCGAGGGCCAGCACCATGTCGACGCCCTCCTCGTACTCCATGAAGATCCGCGTCGTCCCCTGGCTCGACGAGGAGTTCATCTCCTTCAGTCCGTCGAGGTTCAGCAGCTCCCGCTCCAGCGGTGCGGTGATCGCGGTTTCGACGTCCTCCGCCGTCGCGCCCGTCCAATTCACCCGCACGGTGATGAAGTTGACGTCGAAGCTCGGGAAGAACTGCGTGTTCAGCCGGGTCAGCGCCGCCGCCCCGACGAGCAGCATGATCGCCATCAGCAGGTTGCAGGCGACGGGGTGGCTCGCGAACGCGCCGATGAGGCTTGTCCGGGGCGTGGGGGCAGGGGGCGCGGGGGATGTGGGAGGCGTGGTCATTCGCGGGTCGAGAGGTACGCCGGCCATGCGATGCGCACGATTCGCAAGAGCACGGCCTCATCGAATCATGATCAACCCGCGGCCCTCATCCACGAAAGGACTCGCCGGACTCCGTAAAGTTCGGCGTGACGGTCGGGGCGACTCCCACCGGGTTGCGCAAGCCCACCACCACCGTCTCGGCCGGGTCGTCCGCGGTACCGCCGGTCATCGAGACGCTGACGGCCTCTTCCGCTCTTGCGGCGAGGCATCCGAGCCCGCAGTGAGGGGTTCGTGTCCCGGCGACCCTGCCGGATCGGGCTGATGGAACGTAACGCGCCGCGTGGGCCCCGCCTCGCCGAACCCGGGAACCACTGATTTGGCGCGCCCGGAGAGATTCGAACTCCCGACCCCCTGGTTCGTAGCCAGGTACTCTATCCAACTGAGCTACGGGCGCGTGAGGGAGCGCGATTATAGCCCGCATTTCTCACCAGCGCGCGAAACGAGGGCGCGCGGATCAGGACCGTTTCACGCTGTGGATCGGCTCGAGTTTCGGGGTTCATCACCCCTGGATTCCCGCTTGCGCGGGAATGACGGCGGCGGTGACCGGGGATCACGTTATCGACTACCTCGCCCACGCCTTCCCGGTGCAGCGCATGGCGCCCTTCACCGACGAGAACGGGAATCTGATGAGCCGGCCGATGGTCGACCGGGACGGGCACCCGGTGCTCTCCCGGGAGGCGCTGGCCGCCCGCGACGCACTCATCGAGCAGCTCGCGGCGTTGCCGCCCGTACCCTCCGCGCTCGACCAGGTCGTGCGCCACTTCGGCCATGAGTCCGTCGCCGAGGTCACCGGGCGCAGCCGTCGGGTGGTGAAGCTCGCCGATGCGAACGGCGAGCGCTTGGCCGTGCGCAGCCGTCCCGCCTCGTCGAGCCTCGCCGAGACCGCCGCCTTCATGGCCGGGGAGAAGCGCCTCCTCGTCTTCTCCATGGCCGGGGGCACCGGGCGGAGCTAACACGCGGACTTGGGGTGCGGCAACACCGCCCGGCGTGTGCACTATCTCCTTGAACCCGGCTGGTGCCCCTTCCCCGCCCTCGTCGCCGCCGTCTCCGGCCCGGACGGGATCCTCGAAGGCGTGCAGCGCACCTGGCTCCATCCCAAGCACCCCGCCAAGGCCCCGGTCGCCCAGCCCCGCAAGGCGCTGGGGCGCGTCCACGGCCACGCCGTGCGCTTCGGGGCGCCCGGGTGCGACGGCACCACCCTCCTCGTCGGCGAGGGCATCGAGACCGTGCTCTCGCTCGTCGCCGCCGTCCCCGCACTGCCCGCCGCTGCCGCGCTGTCGGCCGGCAGCCTCGCCGCCGTCGTCCCGCCCCCCGGCACCGCCCGCCTCCTCATCGCCGCCGACCGCGACGCCGCGGGCCGGCGTGCCGCGGCCGGGCTCGAGGCCCGGGCGATGGCGCAGGGTATCACCGCCGTCGTCCTCGTGCCCGCGCACGGCGACTTCAACGACGACCTCGCCGCCCTCGGGCCGCGGGCGCTGGCCGCGCGACTCGCCCCGCTCCTCGGCCCCGGGGCGTGAGCGGTGCCGCCCTGCGCGCGCAGCGGGACGCGGCAAGTGCCATACTCAGCCCATGCGCTTCTTCAACACCGCAGGACCGATACGCCCGGACGACCACTACGCCATCCCGCCCCTGGACCGGGTGGACGTGGATGAACTCCTCGCCCTGATTCAGGCCAAGCAGTACTTCGTGCTGCACGCGCCGCGCCAGACCGGCAAGACCTCCGCCCTGATCGCCCTCCGCGATCTCTTGAACAGCGGCGAAGTGGGCAACTTCCGCTGCGTGAACGTGAACGTGGAGGTCGGCCAGGTGGCGCGCGATGACACCGCGCGCGGCATCCGCGCCATTCTGGGCAGCTTGGCCGAGAATGCGCAGGAGCTGGGCGACGACTACCCCGGCAGTGTGTGGCAGGACATCCTGGCGTCGATGGGGCCGGAAAGCGCTCTCAACGTGCTGCTCGCCCGCTGGAGCCGGGCCGGTCCGACGCCGCTGGTGCTGCTGGTGGACGAGATCGATTCGCTGGTCGGCGACACCCTGCTCTCGGTGCTGCGCCAGCTCCGCGCCGGCTACGAGAAGCGCCCCGGGGGCTTCCCGCAGAGCGTGGTGCTGTGCGGGGTACGCGACATCCGCGACTACCGCATCCGGTCGAGCACCGGCGAGGTCATCGCCGGCGGCAGCCCCTTCAACGTCGCGGCGAAGTCGCTTCGCATGGGGGACTTCACCGAGGCGGAGACGCGGGCGCTGATGGCGCAGCACACGGAGGAGACCGGCCAGCGCTTCTCGGCGGCGGCGCTGGATTCGGTGTGGACGCAGACCCAAGGCCAGCCGTGGCTGGTGAACGCGCTGTGCGCCGGAGCCTGCTTCGACAACAAGGCGGTGCGGGACCGCTCGCGCCCCATCGAAGTGGACGACATCTACGCGGCGCGGGAGGAACTGATTCTCTCGCGGCGCACGCATCTGGACCAGTTGGCGCACAAGCTGGAGGAGGCGCGGGTGCGGCGGGTCGTCGAGCCCATCCTGAGCGGCGGCGAAGCACGGCATCAGGTGCGCGACCTCGAATACGTCCGCGACCTGGGTCTCATCGACGGCCGTGAGCCGCCGCGCATCGCGAACCCGATCTACGCGGAGGTGGTGCCGCGCGAGCTGGGCTACATCTTGCAGAGCAGCTTGGACGTGCAGGTGGCGTGGTACGTGGACGAGGACGGCGGCTTGAACATGACGAAGCTGCTGACGGCGTTCGGCACGTTCTTCGGGGAGCATTCCGAGCACTGGTTGGGGCGCTTCGGCGACTACCCCGAGGCGGGACCGCAGCTCATCTTGCAGGCGTACTTGCAGCGGGTGGTGAACGGCGGCGGTCGCATCGAGCGGGAGTACGGGTTGGGGCGAGGCCGGACAGACCTGCTGGTGCTGTGGCCGCGGGAGGCGGGGCAGCCGTCGGACCTGTGGGAGCGGTTCGTAGTCGAGTGCAAGGTGTTGCGGGATTCGGCCCGCAAGAGCCTGGAATGGACCATCGAGCGGGGCGTGGAGCAGACGTTGGGGTACATGGCGAAGTGCAGGGCGGAGGAAGGGCATCTGGTGGTGATCGACCGCCGGGCCGGTGCGGAGGAGCGCCGGCGTAGCGAGGGCGGGGCGGATAGAAGCGGTCGCCGGTTGGACGGGCGCGGGGTGATGGTCTGGACGCTGTAGGGCTGGACGGCACGACGGGGCGAATTCGAGGCGGCTTTGGCCGTGTTCGGCGGCCCGTGCGGGCCGTCGGGACCAAGGCGACGCGGAAAACCATTCGGCATCGGTACTCCGACGCACCAGGGGGCGCCTTTCCGCCATCGGGACCCCTCCTCCGTACAATGTTCAGGGGGCCGCCAAAGCGGGGCAACTCCGGATGCCACCGGCCCAGTTGGCCGCGCCTCTGCGTCCTCCATCATGCGCTCCGTCGCGGTCTCGGTCGGCTACGATGAGCACCGCCGCCCAAGTGGGCCTGCCGATGGCCTTGCACGACGGCAACAGGGACGATGACGGGAACGAACAGGCAACTGACGGCGGCGGTCGAGGCGTACTTCGTCGATCTGCGACGGGTACGCGCATCGGGCGGCGGGACCGGGGAACGGTCGAGCTACGCACCGTTCGCTAACCTGCTCAACGCCGTCGGCGCGACCCTCAAGCCCAGGGTGTTCTGTGTCGGGGAGCTGGCCGACCAGGGCGCGGGCCACCCCGACTTCGGTCTCTGATGGGGCGAAGCAGGTCCAGCGGGGCCGGCCCCGCGAGGGGCAGACGCCGGAGCACGGCGTGGTGGAAGTGAAGGCCGCCGGAGTCGGCGCCTCCTCCGGAGGCGATGCGTGGCTCACTGCGGCGGGCGATCAGATCAGCCGCTACTGGAACCGCTACCGACTGGTTCTGGTGACCAATGCGCGCGACTTCGTGCTGGTGGGCGAAGACGCGGCGGGCCGCCCGGCGAAGCTGGAGACCTTCCGCCTGGCGGACAGCGCGGACGACTTCCACCGCAGGCTGGAGGAGCCGCGCGCCTTCGCCCGCAAGGTCGGTGCGGGTCTTGGCGAATATCTGTGCCGGGCGCTGTCGCACCGGGCCGCCCTCACCGATCCGAAGGATCTGGCGTGGCTGCTTGCGTCCTATGCCCGGGACGGTCTCGCGCGGGTGGAGGCGGCGGGCGATGCGTCGGCGCTGGCGGTGGTGCGGCAGGCGCTCGAAGATGCGCTCGGGGTGCGCTTCGAGGGCGAGAAGGGCGCGCGCTTCTTCCGCTCGACCCTGGTACAGACGTTGTTCTACGGGGTCTTCTCCGCCTGGGTGCTGTGGGCGCGTGCCGGTGCGGGGTCCGACGGCGGAGCGCCGCCTTCCGGCGCCGGCACCGGGAAGTTCGACTGGCGCACGGCGGTCTGGCATCTGCGCGTGCCGGTGCTGGCGGCGCTGTTCCAGCAGCTTGCCCAGCCCGGTCGCCTGCAACCGCTCGGCCTCGTGGAAGTGCTGGACTGGACCGCCGCCGCGCTCGACCGGGTGGACCAGCCCGCCTTCTTCGCCCGCTTCAACACGGGCGAGGGTGCCGGGCAGGATCCGGCGGTACCCTACTTCTACGAGCCCTTCCTCGAAGCCTTCGACCCGGCGCTCCGCAAGCAACTCGGGGTCTGGTACACGCCGGCGGAAGTGGTGCGCTACATGGTCGCCCGCGTGGACCGGGCGCTGAAGGACGACCTCGACATCCCGGACGGGCTCGCGGCGGAGAACGTCTACGTGCTCGACCCGTGCTGCGGCACCGGGGCGTACCTGGCGGAAGTGCTGCGCCGCATCGCCGCCAATCTGGAAGGACGCGGCCTGGGCGCGCTCGCCGGGGCGCGGGTGAAGCAGGCGGCGGCCGAGCGGGTGTTCGGCTTCGAGATCATGCCGGCGCCTTTCGTCGTCGCCCATCTGCAAGTCGGGCTGACCATGCAAGACCTCGACGCGCCGCTCGCGGATGATGGAACCGAGCGCGCCGGCGTCTTCCTCACCAACGCGCTCACGGGCTGGGAGCCGAGGGCCACGAAGCCGTTGCCCTTCCCCGAGCTGGAGGAGGAACGCGACCGGGCGGAGCGGGTGAAGCAGGACACGCCGATTCTCGTGATTCTCGGCAATCCGCCCTACAACGGCTTTGCGGGCGTGGCGGTGGAGGAGGAGCGGGAGCTTTCGGACGCCTACCGCACGGCCAGGCGGGTGCGGCGGCCGGAAGGACAGGGGTTGAACGACCTCTACGTCCGCTTCTTCCGCATGGCGGAACGACGCATCGCCGAGAAGACCGGTCAAGGCATCGTCTGCTTCATCTCGAACTACTTATGGCTCGACGGGCTGTCGTGCACGGGGATGCGCGAGCGTTACCTTGAAGCGTTCGACACGGTTCGCATCGACTGCCTGAACGGCGACAAGTACAAGACCGGCAAGGTGGCGCCGGACGGCTCACCGGACCCGAGCATCTTCTCGACGGAGGGGGACCCGGTGGGCATCCAGGTCGGGACGGCCATCGCGACGCTGGTGCGCAAGGCCGACCATGCGCCGGCGGGGCGCATCGGCTTTCGCCATCTGTGGGGTCAGGCGAAGCGGGAGGCCCTGTTGGAAACGGCGGAAGCGGAGCCGGGCACGCTCTACGAGGACCTGCCGCCCATCCTGCCGCTCGGCCTGCCTTTCGTGCGAACGACGGTGAGCGAGGACTGGTTCGGCTGGCCGGCGCTTCCCGACCTGTTCCCGGCGTCGTTTCAAGGGTCCGAGACCGGCCGTGACGCATTTCTCATCGATACCGACCTCGACCGGCTGAAGGCGCGGGTCGGGGAGTACTTCGATCCGGCCTTGCGCCACGAGGAGATCGCGCGGCGCTATCCGGCTGTCATGAAGGATACCGGAGGGTTCGATGCGCAAGCAGTGCGGGACACGCTGCTTGCGCGCGGCGGGCCGGACGAGAGCGGCTTCGTTCATCACGCCTACCGCCCATTCGATAACCGATGGCTGTATTGGGAAGCAGAAACGAAACTGCTTCGTCGGAAGAGCCCGCACTACCCAATTCATGTTTTCAAAGGAAATCTGTGGGTTTCTTCTGCTCAACACTTACGGCGCGACGCGGAGGAACCGCAAGCTTGTTTCGCCCAATATCTTGCTTCACGCCATTTGATCGAGCGAGGGACCAATATGTTCCCCGCTTGGCTCCGCGACGATGGCGAAGGCACGGGCCGCCGTCCTAACCTGTCGGGTGCCGCGAGACGCTACCTCGAACGCCTCGGCATCTGTGTCGAGGACCTGTTTCACCATGTCCTCGCCATCTTGCACGATCCCGCCTACCGCGAGGCCAACGCCGGGGCACTGCGCATGGAATGGCCGCGCATCCCGCTTCCGGGATGGCCGGACGGGACAGCCGAGGGAGCGGCGGAGGCACTCGCCCAATCGGCGGCGCGGGGCCGCGAGCTGGCCCGTCTCCTGGATTCCGACATGCCCGTACCGGGGGTCACTTCAGGCCGCCTGCGCCCCGAGATCGCGACCATCGCCGTGCCCGCCACCACGGACGGTCGCAACATGACCGGCGGCGACTTCGCACTGACCACCGGATGGGGCTATTACGGAACGGGTGGCGCAGTCATGCCCGGCCAGGGCCGGATCGTCGAACGCGCCTTTACACCGGACGAACGCGCCGCCATGGGCGACGCACTCTCCGCCCTCGGCCAGACCACGTTCGACGGCTACCTGAACGACCGCGCCTTCTGGCGCAACGTCCCCGCCGCAGTCTGGAGTTACAAGCTCGGCGGCTATCAGGTGCTCAAGAAGTGGCTCTCCTACCGCGAACGAGGCATCTTCGGTCGTCCGCTGCACCCGGAGGAAGTCCAGCACTTCACCGACACCGCAAGACGGATATCGGCAATACTATTGGCTGCGGCCTGAACGTCCCTTCTCAACCCTCAACGAAGGCGAGAAATTCCAGGGAGTAACAACGTAGCAGGAAACGCTATTCTGGGAGGTTATCGAAATTTGTTGGCAACAAATAGAACTGTCCGGTTTTGCCGGGTCGGTTGTGGTTGAACCGCCCCGGGTTTCCCGGAGGGTGAATTGCTTGAGTCAGGCGGCCATCGCCGACCCTTGCAGTTGGTGGTAGTAGTGTGCCTCGAATTCAGCCGGAGGCACATGCCCGAGGGGTCCGAACAGGCGCCGGTGATTGTACCAGTGCACCCAGTGGAGGGTGGCGAGTTCCACCGCCTCGCAGTGACGCCACGGCCCGCGCCGTGCGATGAGTTCCGTCTTGTACAGCCCGATGATGGACTCGGCCAGCGCGTTGTCGTAGGAGTCGCCCACGCTTCCCACCGAGGGCGCGATGCCCATCTGCACGAGGCGCTCGGTGTAGCGCAACGAGAGATACTGCACGCCCCGGACGCTATGATGGATGAGCCCTTCACGCGGCGCACGGCGCTCATGAAGGGCCTGTTCGAGGGCATCGAGGGCCAACTCCGTGTGCAGTGAATGCGACACCCGCCAGCCCACGATACGCCGCGCATAGGCGTCGATGACGAAGGCCGTGTAGGCGACCCCCCGCCATGTCGCCACTTAGGTCAGGTCCGACACCCACAGCGCATTCGGACGGCTGACCTTGAACTCCCGATTCACCCGGTCATCGGGGCGCTCGCCCTGCACCCCCGAGTGCGTGGTCTTCGCCCGCCGGCCCCGCACCGCCCCTTGCAGCCCCATCCGGCGCATCAGCCGCGCCCACCGTGCAGCGCGCCACCGCGACCCCTTCACGGCGAAGCTGGCGCCAGACCTTGCGCACTCCGTAGACCCCGAAGTGCTCGGCGTACACCCGGCGGATCTCCCCGCACAACCACTCATCGCGGCACACCCGCCCCGGCG
Source organism: uncultured Gammaproteobacteria bacterium (assembly GCA_958295465.1). Classification (GTDB taxonomy): domain Bacteria; phylum Pseudomonadota; class Gammaproteobacteria; order HK1; family HK1; genus HK1. Next base: position 729,224 of record OY282353.1, on the reverse strand, counting down.
CGCGCTCCGGCTCCTCCTCGCGCGCCTTGTGCTCGTAGTACGTCGATGGGGCGATCGGCACCTCGGCGCAGACCGGCCCGACCCCGTATCGACCCCGATGAGCGTCGATGAACGACATCATCATCTCGCGCGGCGGTCGAGCTCCGCCTGGGCGAATGGTGGTGGTGTTGTCCGCATGACACAGAATGGATCTCATGTTATTTCAGTGAGTTACGACACCCATCGGATATCGTTGGGACTTGGGTTGGTCCCGGCACGCAAGCCGCACAGGCAGCATTTCAGCTACGCGAGCAGGTCGAGCGCGCCGAACATCGTCCAGGCGAGGTAGAGGTCACCGCCCTCGGGCAGCGCCACGTCTCAGGTGCTCGCCGACCTGTGTCGCGGCGGCCCGAAAGCCAGCCTCGGTCATGTCGGAGACCTCGATCCGGTCCACGCCGGGCTCGAAACCCATGACCCGGTTGAGGCCGCCCGCGTGGATGAAGATGTCCGCCCCGCCTTGGCCAGGAAGGTGCCGCTTTCGGCACTGCCTGCCAGCCGGTCGTTGCCGTCGCCGCCATACAGCGAATCGTTCCCCGTGCCGCCGGAGAGGAAGTCGTGGCCATCCCCGCCACCGAGGAGGCCGTTTCCGGCCTCTCCTGGCCATTGAGGACGGGGTGCGTGAGTCGACCCAGAGCGGGCGCGAGGGGCTGCTGGCGATGAAGCAGCGCGGCTTCACCCTCCCGGCGAAGCTCGCCGTGGGCGATGGGGTTCTGGGCGGCGCTGTCGGAAGTGTTTCCATCCACCCGCACGCAGCGCTGCTAGATGCACAAGACTGGGGATGGTACAGATCAAGCGGTTACGGGTATGCTGTTTTCTGGTCCCGGCCGGGCCGGCCTCATTGAAGGAAGGAAGCGGAGTCCCGCCATGTCACCCGAGCTCATCGCCGCCGCCATCGCCGCGGTTATCCTCCCCGGGCAACATGCGATGCGCCGCGACGTCGCCGACTTGCGCGAACGCATGGGCCAGCTCGAAGGCTTGTTCGACGGGTTCACCCGCCACGACACCATCCGCATAGGTCGCGGGATGGTGCCCCATGCTAACGGACGGTTACGGCGCCCTACCCCCCTTTTACTTTCGCCGACCGGGGGCACCAGCCGGGATCAGTCTGTCACTGCATCCGGCCGCATCGAGATCGGCACCATGCTCGCTAACCGCCCTTAATGACGATTAAGTGAAAAGTGTCAAGAAGCGAAGAGCGCTGAAAAGGAGAGGGAGAGAGGAATGGACTGGCTCAAGCATGTAGGAATGAAGTTGAGGGCGAAAGGTGCAGTCGTGATCATATCCTTGGGCGCAATAGGAATGGCAGGGATAAGTATGTCAGGAATCGTTCGGGAGGATGCGGCAGCAATAGGTTTGAGCACCCTAGCAGCAATGTTCCTTTTCTGGGTCTGTATGGGAACCATAGGGGCCTGGAAAAGCATCAGGAGAAAAGATGCAGGGGAAGAGACGGAAAGGGAACGTGCGCGGCAGAAGACTAAGGTGGTGGAAGCACTGATCAACAAATGTGACTCACTGGAGGAAATAAAGGAGGTGATGAGAGAATACAAAGGGGAGGGGTGAGAAGAAACGGCAGAAGAGTTGTGGAGATGGCAATGGGATATGGATGGGACTTGAAGGTGCAGGTACGATGGACAACGATAGGGGAGCACCAAAGGAGACAAGATCTGGACTGCAGGAGACCCGATTGTTGCACAAACTCATATGCATTGGTGCGCGCAACGCCTCTGTACAAGTAGTATTCCGCACACTGGACGGCCCAGTTCATGTTCACTCCCAGTGAGGATGGGCTACACCGGCGCGGCAGGCGTTCCACCCTGCTATCACAGCACGAACTGGCGTTTTCGATAGCTTTTTATGCTACTGGCGGGGAGATCCAGAAGGCGGCAGGATGCCCATAAGGCGGTAGGGTGCCCAGAAGGCGGCACGGCTCTATAAGGGAGAAAGTGCACAAAAACAGATCTTCGTGGGACTGAGGGGGCCAGCAAATTGGATAATACAAAAAATCGCAGAATCGCGAAGACAAGGAAAGATGCTCCAGAGAGGAGAGAAACATGAGTGCGGGACGGAGAGCATATCAGGCGTACGAGAAGACCCAAGGACGAGATGGCGAGGATTGGAAGGAACGGACGAAGGAAGAGCAAGTACGCTGGGAAATGGCAGCGTACAACACATGGGTCGAGAACGACGCGAAAAAAGCCTTCACGGAATTCGTAAAGACAGAACATCCTACCCTCAGTATGGAAGAGATCGAGATGGTTTGGAACAAAAGGGAATGGAAAGATCGTAGATACTGGGAGGAAGCAATTCAAGGGCGAGGGATAAGGGCAGGTGAATATACGTCCTCGCGGCACAACGGAACTGGAAGGATGGAGTTGGGAAAACCAAGGGTGGAAGCCGACTGGAAAAAAATAATCAAATGGACAATAGCGGCCACAACCCTATCCGCACTGATACGATACGACATAGGTTTCGGGATTGATTTCAACGGATGGGGAATTAGTCTGCACGGACTGGAGCACAGAGAGAGTCGGGAAGTAATCCGCATCGCGACAGCAATAGTCACGGCCCAAACAGCACGTTTGATATTTATCGACGCGTTGTACGGAGAAGAATGTGAAGGGATGAGACAATTCTGTACCGGGAAAAGAAAGAAGTTGACAAAGGATTGGAAAAACACTTTCGGCGGATGGGCAATAAGGACCTCAGCGGTAATGGGAGTCTTGATATGGATCGTAAGCACGATACTGAAAGGGCACGGATGAGGAACGGAGCAAAACCAAAGGTGGATCGGGAAAACGCAACCACGATCGCTGCGAGTGCGAAAGGAGATCCTATGCAGACAAGCTGAGACGCCATGAGGGAAGGGATTGACCAAGCAGTAGGTGTGCTGATGGGTTGGGGGAAGATAGGTGAGAAGGCACTAAAAGGATTGAGAAACAAGTGGTGGGTAGAACCATCAGTACGGGTAGAAGCCTCACGGGAGAAGGAGGCAGGAAGGTACGGATCCCTCCCCGAGCAAGTACAGTGGGAAAGGACGAGCCCACAGGGGAGATTGCGACTAGGCCAGAAAGGGGAGAAGAGGCCAGTACGGGAGAGGAAAGTCGTGTAATGGGAGGGGAACCCCTGAGTGGGTGGCGCGCGCTGTGAAAGCGAATGGTGGAGAACCTGAGGAGAAGAAAAAGATGGCTGAGAGAGCGAAGGAAGTTGTAGCAGAATACGACCAATCTGGAACCCGGAGCACGGGGCAAGGACTATTCAGCAAAGCCATGCAGGACCCATACCACTACTACGTGAAACTGCGGAGCGGGGAATTCTTCAAGATCGAGACGATCTTACGATTCGAAGAGGTCGTGGGTGAGCGCTTTGCAGTGGTGACGCTATACGAAGCAGGAAAGTACTACCGGGGAGAAGGAGAGAAGTCAGACTGGAGCAGCGTAGTCGGGGACACTGATTGGGGACTAGCGAGGAACGAGGTCGCCATCAACATACACGACATCATGGTGTTCGCAGACGCAGGGGAATGAAGAACCAGTAGCGGAGGAGACAGAGGAGGGCGCACATACGCCCTTTCCCTCCCTGAGGAACTGCTCATAAGGTCACTTAAGGGAAAACGGGAAGGAAACGGAGACGGTGCCATGAGTATTGATATGGAGGAAATCGTTACGGACCCACAGGGAGCAAGAAGAAGGATACGGAAGTGCAGATGGGGAAGCTCGCAGAGCACCGGTTATGAGTTCGAACAAGGCGAAGAAATCCATATATGTATGGACAGACGGGAGGCCGAGTTCGAACGGAGGATGGCAGAAGCGTGTGTATACGCAGAGGCAAAGCTCTGGGAACTGGGTCCAAATCCAGCGGATGTAGGTCGGTGGACGGCAGCTATAGTAGAACACGGGGACGAAGAAGGGTATGAAATAAAAGTTCATGCCGGAGGACACAGTAGACACCATGAAGTGCGGAAGTATCTACCGAAAGATGGAATCGCAAGGATAATGGAGTGTCATAACTGTTGCATTGGAAAGTACAAATGCGTTTTCGTAAAAACGGAAATCGTGAAAAGGTGGTACACAGAAGGTGCGAACATAATCGCTATGCTCGATATTGCAGGAACCAAGCGGATGCTGCGAAAAGCAGAAACAACGGCAGGGAAAAAAACGATTATAGATAAGGTCCAAGCCATGCAAAGATCGGTATACGAATGGAGTCTGCACAGGGAAAAGGCGGGCGACGGGAACGACAGGATCTTGTGTATGGGGGACTCAGTGTTCGTGGAACGGGATCAAGTGTTTGGGATGGTAAGCGACGAAGAAAGGGAACCAAGAGTTCCTGGGGACTACGACCCGGAGAAATTCATTAGGGAGGTACTGGACCTACGGAGGACCATTGCAACTGTCACAGGACAACCGACGTACTGCATAGTCACCGAGAGTACGGCGGTGAACATAGGTCCTAACGAGGAGAAGGTGAAAAGGGGAAAACTGGAGAAAACGGAGATCATCTACTGGCCGAGCCTCGGGGACGGAATCCAGCGAGCCTTGGCGATAGAGGAATGGGCGAAGCGGGCAATCAAACAAGCCAGGCACAAGCAAAGTGAAGTATACCTGGAGGAGGATGTGCTGACAGCCTTACAATTATGGGGCTGGGGCACAAGAAGGAAACATCACGAATACTGGTCATCTGGTAAAGGAACGGAAAGATACGCGGTTTTCGAATACGCGGAGGACCTAATAAGGGAACTGGACCTAACACAAGAAATGCGAAGACGTCTGACGTACGAACATGAAGTATAGGAAAAGGAAAAACGGATGATTGAACGGAAAAACGAGGGGGACACCGGAAGGATGACACTACGAGAGAAGATGGGTGAGGTGGACCCCATCGGTTGGACAGGGATCGCGAATCAGTAAGTGTCTTCTGCCATGATCATAGCAGTGAGAGAGAGGAGCAGAAGATGAGACGCAAGCGCAGGAATCATTCGGCATCGTTCAAGGCGAAGGTGGCGGTGGCCGCGGTTCGCGGTGAGAAGACCCTCGCGGAACTGGCCCAACAGTACGACGTGCACCCGAACCAGATTCAGGACTGGCGAGGCCGCTTGGTGGGCAGCGCCGAGCGCCTGTTCGAACGCGGGGCCGCACGAGACAACGACACCGAGCACCAAGTCAAGGAGCTGCACGCGAAGATCGGACAGTTGACGATGGAACGGGATTTTTTGTCCGGCAAGCTCGGTCATTGAGCCGCACGCGGCGCAAGGCCATGATCGAGCGGGGTCACTCATTGGCGGTGACGCATCAGTGCGAGCTGCTGGCGCTGTCGCGTTCGAGCGTGTACCACCAGCCGGCGCCGGTCTCGGAACAGGACCTGGAGGCCATGCGCCTGCTCGACGAGGCGCACCTTCAGTTCCCGTTCTACGGGAGCCGTCGATTGAGCGATTGGCTCGGGGAGCGTGGGGTGAAGGCCAACCGCAAGCGGGTGCGGCGTGTGATGCGCCTGATGGGGCTTGAGGCGCTGTACCCACGGCCCCGAACGAGCCGAGCGGGCAAGGGTCACACGGTCTATCCCTATCTGCTGAGGGAGCTCACCGTGGAGCGTCCCAACCAGGTGTGGGCGACCGACATCTGCTACCTCCCGATGGCCCGTGGGTTTCTCTACCTGGTCGCGGTCATGGACTGGTACAGCCGCAAGGTGCTCGCCTGGCGGCTGTCCAACACCCTGGACAGCGACTTCTGCATCGAGGCGGTGGAGGACGCGCTCGCCCACTATGGGCGTCCGGAGATATTCAACACCGACCAGGGGGTACAGTTCACCAGCGCGGCGTTCACAGAAGTGCTCAAGGGCGCGGGCGTGGCCATCAGCATGGACGGCAAGGGCCGATGGGTGGACAACGTGTTCGTGGAACGGCTGTGGAGAAGTGTGAAGTACGAGGAGGTGTATCTGTACGCCTACGAGGGCGTGGCCGCGGCTCGCGCGGGACTGGGCCGCTACTTCCGGTTCTACAATGCCGAGCGCCGCCATCAGGGCCTCGGGCGCAGGACACCCGACGTGGTGTATGCTGACAGCGGCTCATGGCCCAAGGCAGCGTGAAGCGGGGAACCAACGGGGGCGGGGGACACTTATCGCACTGTCCAATTATCGGGGTCCACTTCTGCTGGGGAGCAGAGATCACAGACGCAGATCCATCGAAGGTGAGAATAACGGACGTCTTCTGAAAGCAAGTGGAATGAAAGCGGGTGAAGCACAATAAGTAAGGGTATCTAAAAATAGAAGGTAAAAGAACGAGGGTAAACAAGGATAGGAAAAGTGAAGGTACAATGAAACGAGAAAGAGGGCGGGAGAAGTGAGAAACAAGGAAGAAATAAATGAATTACTTGAGAGAGCGAAAGACAGCTCTGACGGAAGCATCGCAATACGCAAGGGAAGTAAATACTGGCACAGTGCAGAGATACTAGAGGACAGAGGAATTTTGAAGGTACGGGAAGAACAAGAAGGAATAGTAATCTTCAGAGTAACGGATAGTGGTTACGAAAACTGGGCAGAAGGTATAGGAAAAAGACTCATGGCAATCCCACCAATGGAATTACTGAAGTTAAGCATAGCATTAGGTGCAGGAGTACCAGGGATATGAAGAAGAGAAGGAAGAAGAGCGCATACGTGGAGGAGTGCAAGCTATGTGGCGAGGAGAGGCCACTACGAAGAAGCCACATAATTCCAAAGTTCGTGGTGCGATGGCAGAAACAATCAGGCTTTACGCCATACCTCAGAACGGCGGAAGACATGAACAGACGAACGCAGGACAGTAAGACAGCGAGACTGCTGTGTGACGAATGCGAACAGAGACTATCAGGATGGGAGAACGAACTAGCTAATGAGGTATTCCACAAAGCGGTAAATGACGAGTGGGTGAACGGATACTCGGAGGAAACGACACTAGCAGCTCTAAGCATAGTGTGGCGGACTATATGGGATTGGATGAATGAGGAGGCAAAGAGAAAACAACTGGGAAAAATGAGGGTAGAAGGTCCAAAGGATCTAGTGGACCAGGCTGCAAAAAAGGAAGCAGAATGGCGTGAACAAATAATCAGAGGAGAAGTAAACGAAAGCGAAATAATACATATGGTAATCTTCGGAGAAACGGACCGACCAATGTTAGAAGGGACTGAGAGTGAAAACAGATACTTGTTACGATCCGTTGAAATCACACCGATGTTTACCAGTAAAGGAGACGAATACTATCTATGGATAAAGATGGGACCGATTGCAATAATAGCAGTTATTCTGAAGAAAGACGGAGAATTAACAGAAGAAGAGTGGTCTGGGACCAGAATGCTCCCCAAAGGTATACAAGATCGGCCAAAACGTATCGTACTACCAATGCGACTAAAGGAGTTCATGGAAGACAGAGCGAGGCTACATCGGGAGTGGCTAGATTCAATCTCGCCGGAAGAAAGAGTAAAAATCAAACAGAGCATCGGAGTACTGACAACAGAGAGACTTCAGAACACAGGGATGGGGCGAGCAGTCCTTGCGGACGCAGCGAGATATGGTTGGAATGCAGACGGATCAACCACTGAAAAAATCATACTACGTGGACACGTAGTCACACAGTGGGACAGCATCTGGGAAACTCCAGAACGGCGAAGGGAAAGCCACGACCAAGTCGTCAGGCATGTCGGGAAATGGCTGGACGGTCGAGGAACATGGAGTCTGGATAGAGAGAGGGATGAACTACGGAACATCATTGGCAACGTCGAACGTATGTTAGCACCAACAAGGGGGAACAGAATCGGCTCAGGCTACAAAAGGACGAGGCGGGAAAACCACTTGGTCATAAGGGAAAGCAAGGAAGGGAAGCTCGAAGCCCACTGGACCGAGCAAAAAGAGGGAGAAGACAAAGAAGCAAGGGATGAGAATACAACGTTCCAAATGAAGATGTGGGTAGAGATCGGAAAAATCGGGAGAAAACAGATCGAAATGATCGGAAGTGGACTGGGCGATATGCAACAAACTGCAAAAGAAAACTGGATAAAGATGCAGGAAGCCGGGACAGCAGCAGAAATGGAAGAGGCCCTGCAACATGCGCGGGCAACAACACTATGCACCTGGATAATGGTGGAGTTGGTAAAACGGCTACAAGGAACATCTCAAGATGAAAAACCGCAGGGGACAGTCACAAGTCGAGTTGTGGAGAAGGCCGGACAGGGAGAGAGGATAACAGAATGGCAAGAAAAACACCCACTACACGAGAAACGAAAAACTGGAAGAAGGAGGAAGGGAAAACGCAAGTAGGAATGGACATGAGGATTCACTAAACCGCCACTACCGGGAGTATCCACACCTGAACTTCCTGAGCGACCTGAGGAAGTACACCGCTGGCAACGACCTGCAGGTGACAGAGTGCTGGCGGGACGCAACGACCGTCGAAGTGAACCTGAGTACATCCGTGACGGCGAAGGTCCGCGGCGAGGTAGACCGGTGCGACATCGGGCTGCGCGCCGTCAACAACATCGCGGGACGCAGCACAGTGAAGGTCGAGCAATCGGTCACCCGGCTGGCGTGCCTGAACGGACTGACATGGGACCCGTACAAGACGGGGCGCCAGATCTACCACCAGGGCGACGAAGAGAAGTTCAGGGAGCGGGTGGCGAACCAGTGGTCGCAGGCAGCGAAGAAGAGGCAGCACGGCGCCGCAGGAGTGCAGGCGCTTCTGGAACGGGAGTGGACAGAAGACTTCCAGGTGAAGCTCCTCGGGAACAACAAGGTGGGAAGATCGGGAGACAGCCTGAGTGTGCAACGGCAGGAAATCTGTCCAGGCTTTGACAGGAAGTCTGTCCACGCCAGAACGATGAATCAGCGACTTACCTGACCAGCCACTGACACGAATTGACAGGAATCCGATCCTAATCTCACGAAAGTGACAAGAAACCTGTACTAATCTGTGAGAAGCAAACCCATGACGAGGGCAGGTGAGAGCAGAAGAAAAACGGACATGGCTTCAAAAACAGACAGGTACTGTCGTGCTGACAGGATTCCACAATAATTCTGTCCTAATCTGAAACCACAACAATACTGTCCAAACGGACAGATTTCGTGTGGTTGCACATCGCCACGGACTTCCGCGCATCGCGCTTTGTCTTGCCGAGCGCCCGATCAAGCTGTTTCAGCAGCGCCCGGAACACGGCGATGTTCTCTTGCCGGATGCAGAGCTCGAATGGTGGTTGATCGGGGTTCTCACCCCGCAATTGCACGATGCCGAACAAGCCCGCATCGAACGCCTCCGCCGTCAGAGATACCTTGTTGCCCAAACCGACAGGCGCTTGACCCTCCTCCGCCGCGAACCCGAACCCCGCGCCCGCGCAAGTCACCGGCGTTCTCCGACTGTCCCCCATGAACGACACTTCGAGACTGAACGGGCGGCTTGGCCGCACGACCAGGTACTTGTCTTCAACGTCGCGTTTCGTCTCCATCACCCCTCCGATTGCTTGTCGCGGCTTCGTGACTGCCCGTTTAGTCCCTTATCCGGGAAGTCTTCGACAAAACGGCGAAGATTTTCGCCAACCGGCGTTTGGTTCCGGCTCCGCCGGGTTGGGTTTCCCCGCCCTCGCACGGTCGGCCCGTGCGCCGGGGAATGGGTATGCGGCGCCGGAATGGCGCCGCCGACAGCAACCCCGCGTTGAACGCTTCCTCGTGATCCCCGTCCACCAGCGCCCGCACCTCCGCCGCCGTCAGCCGGACCCCCTTCCCCCGTGCCGCCGCGGCCCGGAACGGGGTTTCGAGCGTGCGCCCGATCCGCCGGCGCGACGCCGCCAGAGCGTTCGACGCTGCCCGCACCGTCACACACCCCGGACACCGGTACGCCTCCCCGGACGGCTCCCCGCAGTCAGCGCACAGTCCCCCGGCCCGCCGCCACTGGCGCAGGTGAACGACTGGCCCGGCGCCAGCGGGGTTCCGATGGATGATGGCGATTGGACTACCAAATCCGGTCCCTCCGGGTCAGTGACGATGCGCCGCTCATGCACGCCAAGCGCAACGGCCCGCTCGCCTTGCACAAAACGGAATCCGTAGACCATCAACTCTCGGTTGGCCCGGATTGTGACCATCCGGCCCCCGCTCTCATGGCCGAGCGCCAAGTCAGCGTTGTTCAACCGGACGAACCCGTTGGCCGGTATCGTGACGACGGCCGTATCGTCGCCCAACTCCCCGTCCGCGTTGTACGCCCCGACCGTGGCCGTCACTTCCTCCCCCGCCGACTCCGCTACGAAGATGCTCGCCTTGTTCGCCCCGGTAGGCGCAGGGTAAGCGCCCGGAGAAGTGCGTAATTCCATAGCTGTGTCGCTCGTGCCACGGTGCACCCTCCAATGTCCTGTGGGAGGGTGGATGATGGCTCAGGCGAGAGCCCGTTCAAGGGCGCGTCCCAAGGCGCGCGACCCATTCTGGCTCGACCATCTGCGCGCCTGTCGTGAGCAACGACAGACGCTGAAAGCCTATGCACAAGAGCATGGGCTGTCGGTCAGCGCACTGTACAGCGCGCACTCGACGCTCAAGCGCCGTGGTGTGCTCACCGAGCCGGCCCCGGCGGCGCCCACCTTCGTGCCGGTGCGCCTGTCCACGGTCAGCGCCGCGTTTCGGGTGTATCTGCCCAACGGCGTCGTCGTCGAGGTCCCCGCCCACGCCGAGACCGCAGCCTGCGCCACGGTGCTCGATTGCGCGAGCCGGCTGTCATGATTCGTCCGCCGAACGAGGGCATCGAAGTCTGGTTATGCGTCGAGCCGGTCGACTTCAGGAAGCAGATGACAGGACTCGCCGCGCTGGTGCAGGACACCCTGGCGATGGACCCGTTCTCGACCCAGTTGTTCGTGTTCGCCAATCGCCGGCGCACCCAATGCCGGATTCTGTATTGGGAACGATGCGGATTCGTGCTGTGGCAAAAGCGCCTGGAACGCGCACGCTTCGCCTGGCCGCGCCGCGCCTCAGCGATGGTCAGCTTGAGCGGGGCGCAACTGAACTTCCTGCTCGACGGCTACGACCTGTGGCGCATGCGCCCGCATCAGCACTTGCACTACGCCTCAATGTACTGACGGTCATAAGGTGCGCTGATCGCACCATCAGAACATCTGATCACGCGACGTGTCGCGGTTCATTATTCTATGGTTCATGAACACGCTCCCGGTCACTGCCCCGGCGTCGAGCCTCGGGCAAGCGCTGCCCCACGATGTCGGCTCGCTGCACGCGCTGGTGCGTCGCTACGAATCCGAACTCACCGAGCGCGATGCGAGGATCGAGCACCTGCAAGCGCAGGTGCGCCTGCTGCTTGCCCGGCACTTCGCGCCCTCGTCGGAGAAGCTCCCCGACGGGCAGCTCGGGCTGTTCAACGAGGCCGAGGCCAGCGCGGCGCAGGAGTCCGAGAACGCCCCGGCCACCGAGGTCGCCGCCCATCGGCGCGCCACACCGAAGCGCGCTCCGTTGCCCGACGCTCTGGCGCGCATCGACATCGAGCATCCGTTGGCGCACGACGAGCGGACCTGCCCGCACCACGGGGTCGAGCTGGAACGCTTCGGCGAGGTGGTGAGCGAGCAGCTCGACATCATCCCCGCCCAGGTGCGGGTGCTGCGCCATGTCCGTGGCAAGTATCGCTGCCCGCACTGCGAGGGGCATCTGCGCACCGCTGCGATGCCCGCGCAGCCGCTGCCCAAGAGCCTCGCCAGCCCCGGGCTGCTCGCCCACGTGGCCACCGCGAAGTACGCCGATGCGCTGCCACTGTATCGCCAGCACCAGCAACTGAAGCGTCTCGGGGTCGACCTCTCGCGCACCACGCTGGCGACGTGGATGGTGCGCGCCGGCGCACTCGTGGTCCCTCTCATCAACCTGCTGCGCGATGAATTGCTCGACCGCCCCTACCTGCTGATGGACGAGACCACCGTGCAGGTGCTCAAAGAACCCGGCAAGGGCGCGCAATCGAAGTCCCAACTCTGGGCGCAGATGAGCGCCGGCCCCGAACCGCCCATCGTGCTGTTCGACTACGACCCCACCCGCGCCGGCGACGTCCCCAAACGCTTGCTTGCAGGGTTCACCGGCGCGCTACACACCGACGGCTACAGCGGCTATGGACCGGTGGTACGCGAGCAGGGGCTGGTGCACCTGGCGTGCTGGGCCCATGCCCGGCGCGGGTTCACCGATACCCTCAAAAGCCTCGGCCTGAATCCGAGCAAGCTGCCTCCGGCCCCACCCGCGAAGAGCCTGCCCCCGCCCCCGAGCGGGGGCGCGCCGCGCACTGAGCGTGCTGCACCGCATCCGCACCCTCTACGCCATCGAGCGCCGCATCCGCGACACCCTTCCCGACCAGCGCCACCGCGCCCGGCAGGCCGAGAGCGTCCCGGTGCTCAACGCCCTACGCGCTTGGCTCGACGACACCCTGCCCAAGGTGCTGCCCTCCGGCCCCCTGGGCAAGGCCATGCGCTCCCTCGACAACCAATGGAACGCGCTGGTGCGCTTCTGTGACGACGGCCGCTACGGCATCGACACCAACCCCGTCGAGAACGCCATCCGCCCGTTCTGCCTCGGAAGACGCAACTGGCTCTTCGCCGATACCGTGCCCGGCGCCAACGCCAGCGCCCGGCTCTACTCGCTGATTGAAACCGCCAAAGCCTGCCCCCGCGAAAGCGGGGGGCCAACGCACTCGAACCCTACGCCTCCCTGCGCCACGTGTTCACCGAACTGCCCAAGGCGCAATCACTCGCCGAGGTCGAAGCCCTGCTGCCCACCCGGCTCGACTCCGATACCCTCACTCGTCACTCGCTCCAAGGCCCCCTCATCAATCCGCGTCAATAGCGCCGTTCCCGGGGCGCTTACGAACCAGTTGAGGATCAGCGCACGATACGAGCGCATCATGCATGTAACCTTCTTCATCGATTCGATGCGAGAGCGCATGGTTCGAGTGCACCATCGGTCGAGGAAGCGTCCGGCCCAATAGGGCGACACGTACCCCAGTTGACGTGGCGGCGTTCGGGTAGCGCAGCGGGCGGATGGCGAGCTCGTTTCCCGTCCTCCGCAGCTCTGCTATGCGAGCAGTTCGTCCGCCGTATGAACGACACGATAGAGCGCCGGCGACTCGCCGACTTGCAGCGCCTCGAAGTGCGCCTTGCCGCATTCCACCTTGGCCCGTTCGGCGTTCCGCAGGTCGTCCAGGAAGGCGCTGCCCTTGGTCTCGATGACCAAGTACAACCGTTCGCCTCCGCCGTCCTCGATGAGCACGGCCCAGTCGGGGTTGTAGGGGCCAAGCGGTGTCGGGACCTGGAACCAGCGAGGCAACTTAGCATAGACCTTGACGGCGGCGAATTGCTCCAGAGACGCCGCGAAGGCAGCCTCGTTGTCCGAGTCGTACACGACATGGTCGTAGACCGATCTCCTGGCCGCCATCATGTTCTTGATGTAGCCGATCAGTTCTTCGTTTCGGAACAGCTCCTGGGCGAAGTAGTGTTCGTCGCCGAGCCGCTGGTACTTGATGCCTTCCACCAAGGCCGAGCGCTTGCGGCGGTTGATCGTTTCCGCGGCGATCTCGATGAACTTGGTGGGATTGACGGCGAAGTCGTCCAGACGCCCGCTGTCGATCAGGATGCAGCAAATGCTGCGCCGGGTCAGCCCCGTCCGGTTCTGCAGGTCCGTCAGCAGGTCCGGCAGATCCATGCCGGTGTCACCGAGATACGAGGTGTCGGATTCACGCACCTCGCCTTTCACACCCCCGCGCCCCAGGCTCAGGCCGCCCTGTCGCCATATCAAGCGAGGTCGCGGTATCGGCGGCGCGTCGGCAAGCGCTTGCGAGCAGGCTTCGAGCATCGTCTCGTTGTCGAAGCGGACTCGAAAGGTCGTCTTGTGCTTGATGCGATCCCAAAGAGCCTGGAAATCGGCGCCATCCAACACCGCCTCGCGGGGCTTCACGTGGCGACGTTCATCCGCCTTCTTTATCTTGATGCGGGTCGTGAATCTGCGAAGTGCCCGTGTGACGGCTTCGCGCAACGGCTCGAACTCGTCGGGCAAGACCACACCGCCTCCGTCAAGCGCTTCCTGCAACGTATCCAGGGCTTGCCCCTTGCCGTCCAAGTAGCCACGCGCGATCAGATGGTCCCAAAGCCGCTCCGACTGCTCGACGCCGAGAGGTCCGGCTTGGCCGTCCTGGTCTTCGACGACGACGGATGCGAACGAATGCCGTTCCACCAAACCGAACTGGACACCCGTTTCCTCCTCGATTTCCCGTTGCAGGTTCTCGGCGAACTCCTCGTAGCTCTCGCGGGCGATGACGGTCAAGGTGTTCACCTCGAACCCACGCTGCCGTTCGCCGGTCTGGTTGACGCAAAGGCGCAAGCCCCGGCCGATGGTCTGCCGACGCTCCCGCTCCGTCGATATGTCCCGCAAGGCGCAGATCTGGAACACGTTGGGATTGTCCCAGCCTTCACGCAACGCCGAATGCGAGAAAATGAACTGCAAGGGCTCCTCGAAGCCGAGCAGCTTCTCCTTGTCGCGCATGATGAGACGGTATGCGCGTTCGGCGTTGTCGCGGTGGGTCTGGTTGTTCTCAGCGGTGTCGGTCCAGCCACCCTGCCGGTCGATGGAAAAATAGCCTTCGTGTACGCTTTCCGCAGCCTCCTGCACGTCCACGCCATCGTACAGCGCCCGGTACTCCGGCCGATTCGCGGCCCGCCGGTACTCGTCTTCGAAGATGCGCGCATACTCGCCCTTGACGGGGTTGCCCTCGTCGTCGTAGCGCCGGTAGTGCGCCACCTTGTCGATGAAGAAGAGCGTGAGCACCTTGATACCCTGCTGCCGAAGCCGTATCTCCTTGTCCAGATGTTCGCGGATCGTCTTGCGCATCATCTCCCGGTGAACGGTGATCGGGTCCACGCCGCCATGGATGTCTCCTGGCCGCATCCAGTGCTCATCTCCCGGCAGTCGCAGCTCCAGATACTCGTTGCCACGCTGGACGCGGATCTCGCCGATTCGATGGTCCCGGTACACCGCGCGGCGCGTCTTCCGCTCCAACTCGTCGCCATCGGTCACCTTCAGAGTGCGGCGCCGCACGCCGCCGCCTGACGTCGCCACGTCCACCTCGACTTCGGCCCAGATGATCCCCCGCTGCCGGCGCGTGGCCACCAAGCGGACATAGGGCCGGTTGTGGTCGTCCGCGACCACTCCGGCGGCTATCTCGATCTGCTTCACCAGCTTGCGTTCGTATGCGTCCACCGCGTTGAGCCGATAGACCATGTGGAACTTGTCAGCGTGGGTGGCCGAGTAGCGCAGGGTGCAAAGCGGGTTCATCATCTCCAGCGCCTTTCGTCCCTGCCCCTTCAAGCCGCCGTCCACGCTTTGCGGCTCGTCCACGATCAGCACCGGGCTGGTGGCCCGCACCAGGTCGATGGGCTTCTCGCCGCCGGTCTTCTCGTTCGGCTGGTAGATATTGTTGACGTCGCGCTTGTTGATGGCGCCGACCGTCACCACCATGATCTGCAATTGCGGGCTGGTGGCGAAGTTTCGAACCTGTCCCAGCTTCGTGGAGTCGTACACGAAGTGCTCGAACGGCGTGCCCGAATACAGCGCGCGAAGGTGCGGTCCCATGATGTCCAGCGACTTGTTGACCCCTTCCTTGATGGCCACCGATGGCACCACGATGGCGAATTTCGTGAACCCGTACCGATGGTTGAGTTCGAAAATCGTCCGCAGATATACGTAGGTCTTGCCGGTACCGGTCTCCATCTCCACCGTGAAGTCGCGGGATTGGAGCGACCCTGCCGGGAACAAGCCGTTGTGCAATTGCACTTGCTTGAGGTTGGCCAGTAGCGCCTCGTCCGGTAGCTGAAGCCGGTTCCCGACACCGAGCTCGCTTTCCTGGAATCCGGGTAGCTGATCCGTGAGATTATGGGATACCGTGAATTCCGTGCGGCATGTCTCCTGGCCCTGGAACAAATCGCAGACGGCCGCGATGGCGTCCTGTTGATAGTCCAGATCCGGTTCGAATCGCAATTTCATCACAGGCTCCGTACATCCTTGACATCGTATTGCCCCAGAATCTCGGTCATGTTCGTCTTGGCGACGTCGTCCTCGAAGGCACTGTCCCGGAAGACCACGGTGACGTCTTCCGTCGCGTTCATCTCATCCCGCCACCCGACGATGCCGAGGGCCAATTCGTCGATTTCAGGGCCTTTGATCGATTCCGCGAGGCAGGTCATGAGTACGCCGCCGGCGATGGCGTTCACGCGCTTGCTGGCGATCTCCCGCCGCTCGAAGGGAGCGCAGAGGTCATAGCCAAGCTTGAGCAGTAGTTCGTAGAAGAGATCCTCCTCGTTGCGGTCCGGCTTGATGTGGTCCAGATGATCGAGAAGGGATTGGGTCATGTTGGCCCGATCCGGTTCCCATGCTTTGATGTTGGAGCTGTCCAGCTTGAATACGCGGAAGCCCATGTCCAGCGTACCGACGGATTGGCCGATCTGCGAGGACGCTCTGCGGAGTCTTTCTTTGGTAATCTCTGCGATGTTGAGTGGCTTGCCAAGTCTGGTCAGGTATGCCGCGGTTGTTTTTTGTTCCTTATTCCCAAAATCGACTCCTTCCGGAAGCTGAACAAGTATGTAGCGACGGGATCCGGCATCCATGGCATTCTGCTTCATCACGGCATGTCCCGTTGTGCCGGAGCCGGCAAAGAAATCCAATACGATACAGGTTTCGTCCGGATCGTCCGCCGCCAACTCGATCATTCTCCGGATCAACCGCGTGGGTTTCGGGTTGCTGAAAACGCCTTGGGCCAATAACTGTTTCAGTTCGTTGTTTGCTTCATGGTTATGGCCTACTTCTTTGTAAGGCCAAATTGTCACTGGGCTGACTCCCGGTTTGGCCTCGGAAAGAAACGTCTTCCTTGAGGGTGTCGCCAAACCATCGGATCCGAACCAGATCTCATTATTTTCGTCCATCCTGGCCATCGTCTGATCCGAGAAACGCCTGTATGTACCTGGTGGGGGCACCCACGTCATCCCGTTCCTGAACGTGTACGGCGACGTATTGCCGCCGCTCTTTGCATGCAACGGCGTAGCCTTCCAGGGCCCCTTTACATGGTTGTCGGGATTACTGTATGCCGCTTCCTGATCGGTCGTCCTTCGTTGGAGTGACAGTTCGGAACCCGATCGATCCTTTGCGAAGATCAGGATATGATCGTGGTTATCCGAAAAAAATTGTGCATCGTTGGATCTGGTATATTTTTTTTCCCAAATGACATTAGCTACAAAATTATCTTCTCCAAAAATCTCGTCCGCAGCTTGACGAAGATGATGTACCTCCACATCATCGACCGTCATGAACAGAAATCCATCTTGCCGCAGCAGGATACGCGCCAGCTTCAATCGCGGATACATCATGTTCAACCAGTCGGTGTGATAGCGTCCGGAGGCGTCGGTGTTCGAGCAGAACTTGTCGCCGTTCCCATCGAGTTGCCCGGTGATCTTGAGGTAATTCCTTATCCCGTCCTTGTAGTTATCCCGGTACACGAAATCCTTGCCGGTGTTATACGGCGGATCGATATAGATGAGCTTCACCTTGTTGGTGTAACTCTTTTGCAGCAGCTTGAGTACCTCCAGGTTGTCGCCTTCGATCATTAGGTTTTGCGTCGAATCCCACTCGACGCTTTCCTCGGGGCACGGGCGCAACGTGCCGGTGCTCGGTGTCAGCGCCAGTCGGCGGGCGCGGCGCTTGCCGTGCCAGTTCAGCCCGTACTTCTCCTCGGTCTCGTCCGTGGCATCGCCAAGCAGCTCGCGCAGGACGGTGAAGTTCACCTCGCCTTCGGTGAACGCTTCCGGGAAGAGACGAGCCAGATGCGCGATGTTGTCTGCCACCAAATCGGAAGAACGGCTATCGGGGTCTTCTGCGGTAATTCGCTTCATCAGATGCCTCGTTACGCATTTATGAACCTTGAGGTGATCCTGTTTCGTGGGACAGTTCGAAATCTTGGTTAAGGTGTACTCCGTGAGTTCGATTGGCTCTCGAATCCGAGTGTCGCCGCCCGGTAGACGACATGTCAACCCACCAGTAGCATAAAAAGCTATCGAAAACGCCAGTTCGTGCTGTGATAGCAGGGTGGAACGCCTGCCGCGCCAGTGTAGCTCATCCTCACTGGGAGTGAACATGAACTGGGCCGTCCAGTGTGCGGAATACTACTTGTACAGAGGCGTTGCGCGCGCCAATGCATATGAGTTTGTGCAACAATCGGGTCGACGCAAAGCAGAAATGTGCCCCTTTCAGTGAAGCACGTCGCCCAGTCCATCACCACCACCAAGTACAGGAACCCACCGTGCACCGGGATGTAGGTGATGTCCGCGCAACAGACTTGATCCTGTCGCTCCACGGCCACGCCGCGTAACAGGTACGGGTACACCCGGTGCCCCGGATGCGGCTCGCTCGTGCGCGGGCTGCGGTACACCGCCTCCAGACCCATCACACGCATCAGCCGCCGAACCCTGTGCCGGCTGGCGACCACTCCTTCCAGACGCAGGTGCTGCGACATCTGCCGGCTGCCGTAGAAGGGAAAGTCCATGGAGAACTCGTCGATGTGCCGCATCACCACCAAGCCGGCCTCGCTCTCGCCCGCTGGCTCTCGGTACAGCGACGCCCGTCCGATGCACAGCAGTTCGTACTGCCGGGCAAGGCTCGACTCCCCGCCGCGCTCTACCATCGCCACCCGCTCCGTCCGACTCAGCGTTCCAGCCCGCGCCGAAGAAAATCCTGCTCCATCGTCAGCTCCCCGATCTTCGCGTACAACTCCCGCACCAGACTGAACCGCCCCGGGAATCCCGGAGGGTGATTTGCTTGAGTCAGGCGGCCATCGCCGGACCCTCCTTCAAAGCCTCGAAGGGTCCTACGGCGAGCGGTTGTCCCGCGTCGCTCAACTCCAGGGGTCAGACCCCTTGCACCATTCCGGTGCATTCCGCAAAAGTGGTCACGCTCCCACCGGAATCGCTGACCACTTTGGACCGGAATAAGCAGTCCAGCGGCGGGATGGCGTAGTGGTCGTCCGGGCGTACCGGTCCTGCGGTGTTGAAGAAGCGCATGGGCCGAGTATGGCACTTGCCGCGTCCCGTTGCGCGCGCGGGACGGCGCCGCTCACGGTCCGATGCTGGGGCCGAGGAGCGGGGCGAGCCGCGCGGCCAGCGCCCGCGGCCCGAGGGCGGCGAGGTCGTCGTTGAAGTCGCCGTGCGCAGGCACGAGGACGACGGCGGCGAGGCCCTGCGCCATCGCCCGGGCTTCGAGCCCGGCCGCGGCGCGCCGGCCCGCGGCGTCGCGGTCGGCGGCGATGAGGAGGCGGGCGGCGCCGGGGGGCGGGACGAAGGCGGCGAGGCTGCCGGCCGACAGCGCGGCGGCGCCGGGCAGCGCGGGGACGGCGGCGAGGAGCGAGAGCACGGTCTCGATGCCCTCGCCGACGAGGAGGGTGGTGCTGGTTCCCCCGGGCGCCCCGAAGCGCACGGCGTGGCCGTGGACGCGCCCCAGGGCCTTGCGGGGCTGGGCGACCGGGGCCTTGGCGGGACGCTCGGGATGGAGCCAGGTGCGCTGCACGCCTTCGAGGGCGCCGCCCGGACCGGAGACGGCGGCGACGAGGGCGGGGAAGCGGCGCCAGCCCGCGGCGTCGCGGTAGGCGAGCGCGGGATGGAAGCGCAGCGCCGGCAAGCGGCAGTCCCCCAGTCCCCGGGCGCGGAGGTAGGCGTCGGCGCAGGTGCCTTCGAGGGGCCGGCAGCGTCTCCACAGGCGCCGGGCCGCGGCGGCGCCGTCCCAGGACGCGGGCGGGTCCGCCCTGGCGGCCTCCGGGTCCTTCCGTACCCCCACCGGCAGGGCGAGGAAGGCGCGGGCCTCGTCGAGGGCGGGGCCGAGCGTCGAGGCGCCGATGCGGTGGCCGATGAGGTCGAGGAGGTCGCCGTGCTCGCCGGTGGCGGCATCGGTCCACTTGCCGGGCGGTCCCGGGGGGCGGAGGCGCACGTAGAGGGAGCGCCCGCGGGCGCCGTGGAGGTCGCCGGCGACCCAGTAGCGGCCCTGGCGGCGCCCGTGGGGGAGGTAGCGCCGGCACACCGCCTCGGGGCATCGGGCCAGGGCGGCGGCCAGCATACCCGCGTGCCCGGCCACGCTCAGAGCCACCCGCGCTCGGCGAACGAGACGGTCTCGCCGTCGCCGACGACCAAGTGGTCGAGGACCCGCACGCCGACGGTGGAGAGGGCGCCCACGAGGCGGTCGGTGATGGCGCGGTCGAGGCGGCTCGGCTCGGCGACGCCGGAGGGGTGGTTGTGGGCGAAGATGACGGCGGCGGCGTTGTGCACCAGCGCCCGGCGCACGACCTCGCGCGGGTGGACGCTCGCGTTGTCGACGGTGCCGCGGAAGAGCGGCTCGAAGGCGATGACGCGGTGGCGGGTGTCGAGGAAGAAGGCGGCGAAGACCTCGGCCCTGAAGCCGCGCAGCCGCGCTTCGGCGTAGCGCCGGGTGTCGCCGGGGCCGCCGATGAAGCCGTCGCGGCGCAGCCGCGCCTCCATCCAGCGGGCGTGGACCTCAAGGAGGGCCTGGACGCGGAGCAGGTCGTCGCGCGGGACCGCCGATTCGCGCAGGGCGTCGCGGGGGTCGTCGCAGAGCCCGCGCAGCCCTCCGGCGGCGGCCAGCGCCGGGGCGTCGAGGCGCAGCCCGAGCAGGGCGAGGAGCTCGTGGGAGGCGAGTGCGGCGGGGCCTGCGCGGTCGAGGCGGTCGAGGCGTTCGGCCTCCGTAGACTCCGGGGCGGCCCCGGCGCCGTACACGGCGGGGTCTTCGGAGTGCACGACGGCGCAGGGTCCGGGGACGGGGCGGAAGGACGGGGTCGTCAGGTCGGTCATGGGGAGTCTCCTTCGATGGACGGCACGAGGGCCGCCGTCCCGCGGGGCGGGCGGCGGTGTGGAACGAAGGGGAAGGGGCCGGCGGCACAAGCCGGCCGGAACGGACAGGGAGCGGCGTCTCAACCCGCAGCGGTGCCCTCGCCGAGCGGCCAGCGCTCGAGCAGGCGTGCGAGGGTGTCCGCACCGGGCACGAGCACGCGGGTGCGCCAGGCGACGATTTCGGTGGTGCACCCGAGGCGCTTCAGTGCCGGCAGGTCGGTGTCGGCCGGTCCCTCGACCTCGACGCGCAGTGCCCCCATCGCGCGCCGGCGCGCGAGCCGCCAGCCGTTGGCCAGCGGGAAGGCGGTCCCGCAGCCGATGACCGCCTCGTGGACCTCGCCCGCGGTGAGGGCGACGCCGCCGCCGAGCCCCAGCGCAAGGCGCAGCGCCTGCGCCTGCGCGGCCCCGAGGGTGCGCCCGATGAGGCGTTCGCCCGCGTCGGTGGTGAGGGTGCGCACCCGCACGCTGTCGGTGGGCAGCCGGTCCCACAGGGGGAGCAGGAGCCCGGAGACGAGCCACAGGCGGGACTCGGCGTGCGTGGGCAGCGCTTCGAGCTCCGCCTCCCAGAGCGCGCGCCAGCGCGAAGGCTCAGCTTCCTGCCAGTGGGAAGCCGCCAGCGCCTCGCCGGCCATCGTGTCGCGCACGGCCGGGCGCACGAGCCGGACCCGGTCCTCGACCCCGCCGTCGTCGAGCATCCGCGCGGGCGCGGGGACCACGAGCGCGGCCCGTCCCGAGCGCGGGTTCGCCACCAGGCGGGCGCTTCGCCCCGCGGCCAGCGCCTCGCCGTGCATCCGCAACGCCCCGTCGGCGGTGAGGGCCTTGAGCCGGTCGCGGCGGCGGATGGCGCAGAGCGCGGTGGCGGCCCCGGAGGCGGCGTGCACGAAGACCGCCTCGCGCGATTCGAGGACGAGGGAGTCGGCCCGCACGGTCTCCACCCCCTGCTCGTAGACCCCGCCCTCGACCGCCTCGGCGACCTTGGCCGCGATGCGGACCTCAAGGGCGGCGAACAGGGCGTTCTGGTCGTCGATGGGGAGTGCGAGGAGGCGGTTCAGGAACCGCGACATCGGCGGCAGGGCTTCGCGCACCGCCCCCTCCCCGGTCAGGAGCGAGAGGCCGGTGGCGGTCTCGAAGCGTTCGAGGGTCCAGCCTGCGACATCCCCCCGGGCAAGGGCCAGGTAGAGCAGCCGCAGCGCCGCCTTCGCGTAGACGCTCTCCAGGTTGTCTTCGGCCCGGAACAGCCCCCCGGCCTGCGCTGCGCGCTGGCCGCGGGTGATGGCGCCGAGGGCGTCGAGCCTCCGGGCGATGGTGCTGATGAAGCGCCGCTCGCCCCGCACGTCGGTGGAGACGGGCCGGAAGAGCGGGGCCGATGCCTGGTGCGTGCGGTGGGTGCGCCCGAGCCCCTGGATGGCCTGGTCCGCGCGCCAGCCGGGCTCCAGCAGGTAGTGCACGCGCCGGGCGGGGTTCCCGCACGAGAGGTCCGCGTGGTAGCTCCGCCCGGTGCCCCCGGCCATGGAGAAGACGAGCACCTTCTTCTCCCCGGCCATGAAGGCGGCGGTCTCGGCGAGGTTCGACGACCCGGGGCGGCTGCGCACGGCCAGGCGCTCGCCACCCGCATCGACGAGCTTCACCACCCGGCGGCTGCGCCCGGTGACCTCGGCGACGGCCTCGTGGCCGAAGTGATGGACAACTTGGTCCAAGGCCGACTGTACGGGCGGCAGTGCGGCCAGACTCTCGATGAGCGCATCGCGGGCGGCCAGCGCCTCCTGGGAGAGCACCGGGTGCCCGTCCCGGTCGAACATCGGCCGGCTCATCAAGTTCCCGCTCTCATCGGTGAAGGGCGCCATGCGCTGCACCGGGAAGGCGTGGGCGAGGTAGTCGATGACGTACTCCCGAGGGGTCAGGTCCACGCTCAGGTCGTTCCACTCGTCCACGGGGAGCTCGGCCAACCGGCGTTCGAGCAGCGCCTCGCCGGTGGAGACGAGCTGGACGACGCAGGCGCGGCCTGCCTCCAAGTCCGCCTCCACCGCCCGGAGGAGGGTGGGGCACTTCATGGCGGTGAGCAGGTGGCCGAAGAAGCGCTGCTTGGCGCCCTCGAAGGCGGAGAGCGCGGCGGACTTGGCGTTGCGGTTCAGGGTCTCCCGCCCGTCGGTCACGCCGGTGGCCTGGAGGGCGGCGTCGAGGTGTGCGTGAATCACCTGGAACGCGCCCGCGTAGGCGTCGTAAATCCTCCGTTGCTCTGCGGTCAGGGCGTGCTCGACGACCTCCACCTCGACGCCCGCATACGAGAGCGCGCGGGCCTGGTACAACCCCAGCGCCTTCAGGTCCCGTGCAACGACCTCCATCGCCGCGACCCCGCCCGCCTCCATCGCGCAGATGAACGCCTCGCGGGTCTCGAAGGGGGTCTCGCCCGCGGCCCACAGGCCCAGCCGCCCCGCGTAGGCGAGCCCGGGCAGGGTGGTGGCCCCGGTGGCGGAGACGTAGAGCACCCGCGCATCGGGCAGCGCGGATTGGAGCTTCAAGCCCGCCCGGCCCTGCTGCGAGGGCGCGACCCGCCCGCGGCTCCCCATCCCCCCGGCGGCGTTGGCCATCGCGTGGGCCTCGTCGAAGACGACGACACCCTGAAAGGCATGGCGATGCGCTTCGTCCAGCCCGCCCGCGAGCCAGGCGACGACCTGCTCCAGGCGCGAGCGCCGCCCCTGGCGGGCCGGACTGCGCAGCGTCGCGTAGGTGGCGAAGAGGATGCCGGCATCGAACGGCACGTCCTCCCCCGAGCGCACCTTCGCGAGCGCGATGACGTCGGCCTCCCGTCCCCCGAGCGCGGCCCAGTCGCGGCGGGCGTCTTCGAGGAGCTTGTCGGACTGGGAGAGCCACAGCGCCCGGCGCCTGCCCCGCAGCCACTGGTCGATGACCACCGCGGCCACCTGCCGGCCCTTGCCGCAGCCGGTGCCGTCGCCGAGCATCCAGCCCCTGCGGAAGCGCACGGGAGCGGAGTACGCCTCCCCGTCGTCATCCACCGCACCGTCCCCGGACACGCCCTCGTCCGCGACGCGCTCGACGGTCTCCCAGTCCGCGGACACCCGCATCCGGGCGGCCAGCCTCCGCGAGTGCGCCTCGCCCGCGAGCACGACGCTTTCGAGCTGGGCGTCGGACAAGCACCCGTCCGCGACCACCCGCACCGGGAGGCGCGGGCGGTACGACGGCGCGGGCGGCGCGACCGCGGCCATCGCCGCCGACTGCACGAGCGGCGTCGGGTGCTCGGCCGCCCCCGCAACGCGCACCGTGCGCGGGCGCCAGGGCTCGTAGACCGCCCCGGCCCCGGTGGAGGGATGCTCCGTGGCGCCGGCATCCGCATCGCCGCAGTCACCGTCACCGTCAACCCCGCCCGTCTCGTAGGCCAGCTCGGCGACCGGTCCCCAGCCGTGCGGCTCGGTCGCTTCGGGCTCGGCGTTCCGGGACCCGGCCTGCCCGGCCGCCTCGACGTTCCGGGTCTCGGGCTTCGCCTTGCGTCCACCGCCCGCCCGGACCACGGACACCTTCGCAGGTCTCGGGCCGAACAGGTCGCCCGGCACCGGCGCGAGGGTGAGCCGCGGCGGGACGTCGCGCACGACGGCCCGCAGGAGCGCGGCGGCATCATTGACCCGCGCATCGGGGTCGATGGAGACACTCGGGGTCCGCCCGGGGTCGCGGTCGATGACGGTGAGGCGCGTCGCGAACCCCGTCCCGCGCCGGGCGTAGGCGCGCCCGTCCACCGCGACGGAGAAGACGGTGCGCGGGGGCGGGTCCAGGCGTCCGAAGGCGCCGGCCCAGTCCCTGCCGCCCGGCAGGCAGCCGTGCCCGGTGATGGCCACCAGCCGCCCGCCCGGAGGCAGCAGGGCGAAGGCCGCGCGCACGTGGAGCAAGTCCGCCCCGCGCCGCCTGCGGTCCACGCCCGGGGTGGTGGAGAACGGCGGGTTCATGAGCACCACCGAGGGCCGCACATGGGGCAGGCAGTCCCCGATGGCCTCGGCGTTGTGGCGGGTCACCGACGCTTCGGGGAACAGCCCGTCCAGCATCCCCGCCCGCACGGCGGCGAGCTCGTTCAGGTGCAGCGCCCCCGCGGCCCGGGACCCGAGGGCGCACTCGGCAAGGACGGCCAGCATCCCGGTCCCGGCGGAGGGCTCCAGCACCACGTCCCCTGGACGCACCCGCGCGGCCTGGAGCACCGCGTAGGCAAGGGGGAGCGGCGTGGAGAACTGCTGGCGGGCGACCTGCCCCTCGGAGCGCCGGGTGTGGGAGGGCTCCAACGCAGCCAGGGCGTCGAGCATCGCGAGCATCCCCTCGGGGGACCCGGCCTCGCGGCGCATGGTGCGGCCCCAGCGCTTGAGGAACAGCACCAGTGCGGCCTCGGCCGCCTCGTAGGCGTCCTTCCAGACCCAGGCGCCCTGGGCGTCGGAGCCGCCGAAGGCGCGGGTGAGGACCTCGCGCAAGGTGGGCGCATCCAGGGCCTGCCCCGCCTCCAGCCGGGGCAGGAGGGCCGCGGCGGCGGCGAGCAGGGCGCGAGGCTTCGGGGGGACGCCCCGGGGCTCGGGGGCGTCGGCGGACAGGCGAGCAGGCACGGCGGGCGGGCGCACGGGCGCATCCGCCGCCGGGGAGGCGTCGAGCATGGCGGTTCTCCTGAGAGAGAGCGGAAAGGACAGGCGGACCGGACGGCGGGGGAGGAAGGCGCTCCCTTCCACGACGCCCGGGGACGGCGCTAACGGATGGGCGAGGTCGTCCCGGCGCGTGCGCGGCAGGCGGCCACCAGCGCGCCGTAGTCGTCGGTGTCCGAGTTCGCGTTCAGCAGGAATGCGAGCTGCGTCCCGATGAGCCGCACCGCGGGGTCGGTGCGCACGTCGCCGCCCGCCTCGCGCACCTGCCGGCAGGCGGCGACGAGGGTCAGGGCGATGCCGGAGGGATTGCAGGCGCCGCCGCCCACGATGGCGAGGGCGTCGGCGTGGCGGTCGAAGCCCGGGGGCAGGGCGTCGGGGCCGCTCACGGTCCCACTCCGCGCGCCTTGCACACCAGCGCCTCGACGGTCGCGGCGTCGGCCTCGCACACCGCGCCCCACTCGCGCAAGTTGCGCTCCACGTCGCCCCAGTCGCCGAGCGGGGTGTCGAAGAACGGGTCCTCGTCGGTGGCCACCAGCACGCATTCGCCGGAGACGGCCACGTTGGTGATGACCGGCCGGGTCATGGGCGGGAGGCCGAGCAGCCAGCACAGGAGTGCCGCGAAGCGGGGCGAGAGCCCCGTCCCCCGGCGCGGGTCCATCGGGTGGGGGTCCGGAGGTGCGGCTTCGGGTGTGGTACGCGGGGCCTCCGGTGCAACGGCTTCCTGGACAACGGCAGGTTCAGCGGCAGGCATGGCAGTCTCCTCGTGGTGGAACGACACCCCCCATCCCGGCCGTGGGGGTCGGATGACGGGGCAAGGGGGGAATGGCCGGACGGCCGGTCCGGGCGGTCATGGCGTGCCCTCCCGATATGCGCGCAGGGCGGCATCAAGCTCGGCTCCGCGCTCGACGATGCGCCCGGCGCGGCGGGCGGCGGCGGTGTAGACGGAGAGCGGAGCGCAGGCTGTGAAGTAGCGGTCGCGCTCAAGGGGCAGCCCGAAGCGGCCTCGCACGCGGGCGAGCTCCGACAAGCTCGCGTACCCGGGCTCGGGACAGCCCTGGCCGGGGTCGCACAGGCCGAACAGCCGGTCGGGATGGTCCGGGTCCATCTCGGTGAAGAGCCAGGTGGCGGACCCGCAAGGGTCGAAGAGCTTGAGCACCGGGACGTGGTCGGCGCCGGGGCGGGCGCCGTTGGCGAGCAGCCGCCTGTGCAGCGGGGCGGTGATGAGCTTCATGGACGGTCCTCCTTTGCGAGGGACGGGTGGACAGGCGCGCCGAAGGCGACGGAGACCTGTCCGGCGCACACGGTGATGACCGCCTGCCGATCGGTGGGGAGCAGCCAGAGCAGCTCGCGGGCGACCGCTTCGGCGATGGTGCGACGGCGGGCCTCGTCCTCGGAGGCGAGCAGCAGGAGCGCGGCGTGCAGCGCCTCCTCGTCGAAGCGCGCGCTCTGCGTCTCCCACGAGTCGGCGTCCGCGGCGTCGGAGGGGCAGAAGAACGCGGCGCGGAGCAGCCCCGCCAGGGTCTCGGGGGTGATGCCGGAGTCGCGCGTCACCAGCGGGCGCGCGGCCCCGACCCAGGCCCAGGGGGCGCCGGCGAAGGCGAGGTCGGCGGGGAGGGTGCGCGTCTCCTCGCACGCCGCCTCCCTGCCCGGCGCCGGCGGGTGGGCGATGCGCAAACTCATGACGACGGCCTCGGGCCGCGGCTCTCGGATGGCGCCCTCGGCCACCGGGACCTCGGCCGGGGTGCAGGTGCGCCCGTTCACGGAGACGCGGGTGGAGACGCCGCGCACCCGCGCGAGCCGGTCGTACCAGGCGAGTCCCGCGCACCGGGGGTCGGGCGCGCGCACCCTCGGGGCGAGTCCGGCCCGTTGGAGCGCCCGGAAGAGCGCCTGGGCCTCGGGCGGCTCGAGCTCCGCCTCCATCACCAGGGTGTCCCCGTCCACGGGCGTGGGCTCGGGAGGCACGTCGAAGCGGCCGGGGTCGGCCACGTCCGGGCGCCAGGGCCGGAGCGCGCCCGGCGGGGCGGGGGGATGCGGTGCGGTCATGGGGATGAGTCCTCCTCGTCCAGGGGGTGCGGTCGATGCGCGGGTGCGGCGTCAGGCCATGCGGCGCAGGAAGGCGGGGAGCGCGCCGGGGTCGTGGCCGTTGCCGGGGAGCGCGGGCGGCGTCTGCGATGCGGCGCCGGCGCCGTCCTCATGCGCGGTTTCCCCAGGGTCCTCCTCCGCCTCCGGGCCGTTGGGGATGACGTGTGGGCCGGGGGCGTCCCCGCCGTTCGCGGGCGGGACCGCCTCCGCGGCCTCGGCCACCGGCGCCTCGGTCTCCTCCGCCCCTCCGGAGTCGAACGCCCGGAACCCGGGCGGGACCCAGGCGAGCGCCGCCGCGCGTGCCGAGGGACTGACCCCCGCCGGGACCGCCGCCCCGGGCGCGAACGCGGTCTCCATCGCCTCGGCGAGCGCGGCCTTGCGGTCGTTGCGGTGCGCCGCCGCCCACGCCTCGCCCAGGGTCGCGCGGGCGATGGCGAGCAGCCGGTCCTTCCGGAGCCGCCCGAAGAGGAGCGCCGCGTCGGGGCGGTAGAGCCGGGCGAAGTCGATGTCGAGCCGCGCCACCGTGGCCTCGGCCTCGGGCCGCGCCCCGGGCTCGAAGGCGAGCTGGCCCTTCAAGGTGCGCGCCACGCACGAGGCGAAGAGCTGCTGCTTGTGCCAGTCGTCCATCGCACGCAGCGCGGCGAACGCCTCGCCCGCCGGCTGGTCCAGCCACTCGAGCGGCTGGGCCACGCGGTCCCCGGCCAGATGGGCGATGCCGACGCTCGCCTTGGCGAACGCCGGGTCGTTGGCCCGCACCGCCGGCACGTCCGGGGTCGGGCGCGCGGCGATGTCGAGGGCGCCGTCGCCGTGCCCGGTCCCGAAGACGCTGCGGGCCAAGTGGAAGAGCAGGAGGTCGAAGGCGGCCTCGAAGCGGCAGGCGAGATGGGCCTTGACGTGCGCGGTGCGGATGGCGCGCAGGTCGTCGGCAAGGCCGATGCCCACCCCCACCGCCTTGCGGGCCTCGGCCTCGGGGTCGGCGGGGGGCGGCGTGCGGGCGGGGGCGCTGATGCGCGGGTCCGGCCGGGCGGCGTTCGTCTGGGCCGCGTCTCCCGGAGGTCCGCCCGCATCGTGCGGCGTCGCCCCGTTCGCCGGAGCGGATGGCTTTGCCGGCACGTCTTCGGGCCGCACCAGTCCCCGGATGACGGCCATCGCGCCGTCTTCGCCGATAGTGACGATGCACCCGGCAATGGCGCGGACTTCGGGCGAGTACAGCGCCCGCGCCTCGACCGCGGCCTCGATGGCGTCGATGCGCTCGGCCAGCCGGCGCTCCTCCTGCGCCTCCTCGGCGCAGGCCGTGTCCTGCTGCGCCAGCGCGTCGAGCCGGGCTTCGAGGCGGTCGAGCTCGGCCCGCTCGGCGTCGGTCGGCATCGCGGGCGCCGGATGCACCCGTCCGAAGCGCGCGGTGGTGCTCCAGTCCGCATCGAGCACCGGCTCGGCCCACTTCCAGTGGCTCTCCAATTCATCGGCGGCCACGCGCAGGCGCTGCATCGCGAGGTCCGAGAGGAGCTTCGGGTCCTCGAACCACAGCCCTTCGCCATCACCTTCGTCGCCGGCGAAGAGGTCGCGGTCGAGGGCGCCGCCCGCGGCCTCGTACGCCTCCACGCCCACGAAGCGGGCGAGCGCCGCCGTCCCCGGCACCCGGCCCTCGGCGAGTCTGCGCCGCACCTGCCAGGGCGAGGGCCGGACGTGCCCGGCCCGCAGCTCCTCGTAGACCGCCCTCTGCCGCGCGGTGTCGGCGGTCATCGCGAACGCCTGCACGGTGTCGAGGTCGAGGTCGCCCGCGCGGTAGGCGTCGAGCAGCGCCGGGGCGGCGTTGCCCAGACGCAGCCGCTGCGCGACCACCCGCTCGGAGACGCCGAACCGGGCGGCGATGGCGGCGGCGGAGGCGCCCCCGGCGGCGAGGCGGCCGAAGGCTTGCGCCTGGTCGGCGGGGTGCATGGCCACGCGCACCACGTTCTCGGCAAGGGAGAGCTCGGCGGGCGGGGTGTCGCCCGTGTCCACGCGGCAGGGCACGGGGTGGTTCACGGGGATGACGCCCTCGGCGGCCAGCGCCTTCAGGGCCGCGAGCCGGCGCCCGCCCGCGACGACCGCGTAGCGGGGGCGGACGCCCTCGACGGGGCGCACCACGAGGGAGGCGAGGAGGCCGTGGGCGGCGAGGGACGCCTTGAGCTCGGCGAGCGCCGCCGCCTCGGGCGGGGCCGTGCGCACGTTCTCGGGCGCGGGCTCGAGCGTGTCGAGCGTGAGCTCGCGGACGGTGTGGGTCAGGTCGTGCATGGGGGTCTCTCCTTTGCGGTAGGGATGGGTGGGCAGGGGCGGCTCAGCGCGGCGCCTGCCCGTCGTGGTCGGCCAGGTGCATGTCCGGGGTGACGGACACGAACAGCGGGTGGATGAGGCGGTCGTCGCCGTCGGCGCAGACCGCCACGATGGCCGAGGCGGGGGCACCGTTGACGGTGCAACTGAAGAGCGCGAAGTTGCCGCACTCGCCGCTGGTGAGCGCTTTGAACGCGCGCCGGTGCTCAGGCGTGATGTGGGTGTCGGACATTGGGCTTCTCCTTCGGTGGATGTGCCCCTGCAAGGGGACGAGTGGAGACGGACGCCCGCAGGAGCGCGGGCGCCGGGTACGGCGTCGAACGGTCAGCGGGTGCGGGGCCTACGGGGCGAGGTCGATGCGCTCGCCCCAGGGCTCGCGCAGGTGCTCGGGAGGCACCGGCCCCCAGTTGCACCACAGCACCGGGTAGGGCGGCGGCGCCTCGGGGTAGCGGTCGCACTCCATGTCGGTGAGGTAGAGGCAGCAGTCGGGGGTGATGCCCTCGCGGTCGAGCCACGCGAACCCGGGGCGGAAGTCCGTCCCGCCCCGGCCCTTGGCCACGAGCTCCGGGGGCAGGTCGCCCGCGTGGTAGACGGTGGCCTCCTGCACCTCGGTGTCGACCTGCACCACGGCGAGGGTGTGGGGCCGGAGCGCTTCGGCCACGGCGCGCAGCTCGGTCCAGAACGTGGCCAGGGTGTCGGTGTCGAGCGAGTCCGAGGTGTCGATGAGCACCGCGAGGGTGTCGATGCCCTCGCAGTGCATCGACGGGAGGTAGAGGCCGGCGTCGATGAAGCGCCGGTTGGGGACGCTCCAGCGGTAGTCGTCGCGGGCGGCGGACACGAGGTACTGGCGGAGCAGCACACGCCAGTCGAGGCGGCTGCGGTGGGCGTCGCGCAACGTCTCCTCGATGCGCCCGGGCCGGCTCCCTTGCGCCTTGGCGAGGCTCACCGCCTGGTGCATGGCCTCGTCCCACGCCTGCTCCTCGGCGGCGACGTCCAACGGGACATCGCCGGACGATGCCTCGTCCTCCTCCCCTGCCCCGCGCGCGTCGGCGTCCATGACCTCGCCGGTGCCGGCGGGGTCGTGGCTCGGGCGCTCGCCTTCCCCGGCTGGGGCGTCCTGGCCGGAATCACCGGAATCACCGGAACCGCCCGCGTCACTTCCGGACCCGGACGCCCCTCCGGAGTCATCGCTGCCGTTGCCGGAATCGGACGCATCGCTCCCGGGCGTCCCCTCATCGCCGGAACCGGACGCCTCCCCGGCCAGCCGCGCGTAGGCGTCCTCGACGCTCAGGTCCTCCCACGCCTCCGCGTCGGCGGGCAGCACGAAGCCCGCCCGGCGCAGCTCCCCGTGCGTCACGAGCTGCGACGCCCGCTGCCAGCGCCCGGGGTCGCGTTCGCCGCGCCGCGTGTGGTGCTTGAGCGCACAGGCGAACACCACCCGCGCCACCGCCGCCTTGATGCGGTCCGCGTCCGTGCGCGCCACCCACGCGGGGGAGTAGCGGAGCTCGCGCCCGTCGCTCGCCAGCGTCTCGC
Source organism: uncultured Gammaproteobacteria bacterium (assembly GCA_958295465.1). Classification (GTDB taxonomy): domain Bacteria; phylum Pseudomonadota; class Gammaproteobacteria; order HK1; family HK1; genus HK1. The sequence goes on along the minus strand of OY282353.1, from coordinate 697,726 downwards.
GCGTCGGGTCGGGGCGGAGCGGGAGCCGCAGGGCCAGGCTCCCGAAGAAGGGCTGCTCGGTCAGCAACGCGCCTACGCAGTCGCTCACCCGGCGGGCGGACTCGTCGTGCCCGCCCATCACGCCGCCTCCTCGAAGTAGCCCGCGAACCGGGGCGCCAGCTCCGCCGCCGCCCGCCGCACCCGCTCGCGGGTCCCGGGGTCGAAGCTGCGCGACGGACGGAGCATGTCGGGCTCCACCGCCGCAATCCGCTCCTTGACCTCCTCGCAGAGCCGCGCCAGGTGCGCGTCCCCGAACAGGTTCAGCCGCGGCACCACGTCCACCAGCGCGCGCAGGTGCTCAATCATGGTGTTGCGGAACACGAGCGGCTTGCCGTGCTCATCGTCGCCCAGCCGCTCGCTCACGCGCTCGACCGCACTCCCGAGCCGGCGGTAGAGGTCGCCCAGGGCGTCGTGGATGCGGGCCTCCACGTCGCGCTCGATGTCGCGCCTGACCCGCGCGGCGTCGTCGGCCCCGAGCCGGGCGAGGAAGTGGCCCGCGTCCTCCACGGGAGTCACTTGGTAACGGACGCGGAACTTGCGCCCCAGCGCCTCCTTCGGGGGGTAGTCGTCGGGGTCGAACAGCCGCCCGAGGTTCGCGCGCGCCTGGGCCACGTGGAAGTCGTAGTCCTCGATGAAGCGGGTGCGGGCGTGCACCATCTGCTCGATGCAGCCGTCGAGCGTGGCGGTGTAGTCCTCGAAGTTGTCCACGCTCAGCAGCCGCTTGCCCTGGTCGTCCCAAGGGAGCGTGTTGTCGTAGTGGGCGGTCCGGGCGGCACTGACCGCCTTGGTCAGTGCGGCGAACGCGGCCTTCGGCAGCAGCCGCTTGGTGTAGCGCCCGGCGTCGGTGTCGGCGTCGTGGTGGTGGGCCACGTGGTCGCTCGCCTTGCGGTCGTAGCGCTTGCCCGACCAGTGGTGGATGCGAAGGGTCACGAGCATCGCGTCGCGGGTGAGGTCCATGAGGGAGTCTCCTTGTGTGGATGAACGGCTCAGGGGTTGCGGTGGGCCTGCCACCGGATGTACGCCTCGGTGTGCTGAAGCGCCGGGTCGCGGCGGGTGCACGAGCCGATGAGGAAGTGCCCGAGCTCGCGCCGCAGGCGCTTGGCGTAGGCGACGACGGCGGCGAAGTTCACGTCGTCGGCCAGGCGGTAGAGCGCGCCGCAGAGCGCAATCAGGGCGCTCGCGTTCTCCGGCACCGGCGCGTGCCCGGGGTCGTCGAAGACCGCGCGCGGGTGCGGGAGCTCGCGCCACACGTTGAGGAACGCGAGGAACTCGACCGCCGCGCCCTGGCCGACGGTCCCCACCACCACGGCCCGCTCGGCGCCGGGGTCGAGGCCGGCGCGGTGTCGCACGACGTTGGAGACGAACTCCCAGGTGCGGGGACAGGGGAACGCCTTCTCCTCCGACCGGGGGTCGAAGTCGTGCAGGAGCTCGGGGCGCATCTGGATGAAGAACAGCACTTCGGGGGCGATGCCGTGCGCGGCCCCCCAGGCGCACCAGTCGGCGGCATCCACGCGCACCTCCAGATGCACGAAGCGGGAAGCCAGCGGGGTCGGCATCCGGTGCACGACGCCCCGGTCCCCTTCGCGGTTCCCGCAGGCGATGAGCGCCGCCCCTTCGGGGAGCACGTACTCGCCGCAGCGCCGGTCGAGCACGAGCTGGTAGAGGGCGGCCTGGACCATCGGGACGGCGGAGGGCAGCTCTTCGAGGTTCACGAGCCAGCGCCCCGGCGCATCGCCCGGGGGCAGGAACGCGGGGGGCGCCCAGCGGGTGCGCCCGTCGGTGTCGCGCCAGGGAATGCCCCGGAGGTCCACGGGGTCGAGCAGCAGGGCGCGCACGTCGAGGTAGGTGCGGTGCGAGGCCGCGGCGACCTGTTGGGCAATCTGGGACTTGGCGCACCCGGGCGGTCCCCAGACGATGACCGGCTGGCGGGCCTCGACGAGCGTGGTAAGGGCCTCCGAGAGCGCGCTCGGGCGTAGCGAGTAGTCGGCGGTGATGGGCGTGGTGGAACGGGTCATGGTCGTCTCCTGTGGTGGGGGATGCGCACGGGCTCCGCGCGCGGGGAGGCCGCCCGCCTGCACGGCGGACCTCGAACGTGGAAGGGGCTCAGCTCAGGGGGGAGTCGGAATCAGGAGCGGGCGGCGCACGCCTGGCGGCCTTGCGCCCGCCCGGCGGGCGTCCCGAAGGGCTCAAGCCGGCGCCGCTCGAACCGCCCGTCGGGCAGCAGCGCGTAGCACTCGCCCGGGGCGAGCGTCGTCGGCGGGCGCACCCGCGTCACCGCATCGAGCCCCGGGTGGTGCGGGCACCACTCGTGCAGGGGCTGCAGCGTCTTCGGGTCGGTGCTGCGAAAGACCAGCTTGGTGGCCGTGTTCGTCATCAGCATCGACACCGCCGCCTCGTTGCGGGTGCCGCTCCCCGCGCCGGCGGCCAGCGCGTGCTCGATGCCCGCCACCGACTGGCAGGCCAGCACGCAGAACGCCCCGAACGAGCGGCAGGTGTCGAGGAACGATTGCTCCCCGTGCACCCGGTCGCTGGTCACGAAGCGGTGGAACTCGTCGGCCACGTAGCCGACCAGCGGCAGGCCGTCACCTCCGCGCGCCCGGTCCGGGTCGTGGAGCACCGCCTCGAAGAACGCGGCCTTGAGCGCCCGGGCCACCAGCTCGTCGGAGCCGTGCAGCGCGGGCTGGTAGAGCACCAGCGGCCCGCCGCCCTCGCGCGAGACTGCACGGGCGAAGTCGAGCACCTCGCCCGCCTCGCGGGCCGCCGCGTACCCCGGCTCGCAGCCGAAGTACAGGCGCCGCGCCAGCGCCGCGTCGGCCAGCTCGCTGCACGCGATGCGCGCCGTCGCCAGCACCCCCGCGTACTGGTAGGGGATGCGGCTCATCGGCTCCCAGTACTCGGCCACTAGGTCGAGCACGTCGCGGCCCTCGCCCGGCGCGTCTCCCCACACCACCCGCGCGCGCCGCGCCGCCCGGGCGAACAGCCACTCGCGCGACGCAGACTCCTCATCGGCGGGGAGCGACACCGTGCGGTGTTCGGGCACCAGCGCGGTGAGCCGGCCGGTCAGCGCCCACGCGGCCAGCGCCAGCACGTTCGCCCCGCGCCCACCCACCTCGCCCCGCGCCCGCGCCGCGAGCGCCCGCACCCAGGCCACCACGTCCGCCTCCGCCTCCGGGTCGAGCCACGACTCGGGCGCCGGCGCACGTTCATCGGTGAGCATCAGCACGAACGCCAGCACCGTCCGCAGCAGCTCCACCCCCTCGCGCTCGAAGAACTCCTGGTTCCCGCTGCCGGCGGTGTGCTCGACGAGCACCCGCGCCGGCGTCGCCGGAATGAGCGAGTGCACCCGCAGCAGCACCCGCGTCGCCGTGCTCAGCCACCGCCCCGCCGCCAGGTCCCCCTCCAGCGACCATGCCGGACCCGCCATCAGGTTCAGCACCGTCCCCTGTGCGGTGATGTGGCGCACCCGCCCGGGGGCGAGCGCTTCGAGCACCGGGCCGGCCTCGCGCTTGGGGTCGATGACCAGCGCCGCCCCCACCCGACCGGGCGGCGCCTGCGCCATCGCCGCGCACACCGGCAGCACGGCCGAGGCGCTCTTGCCCGAGCCCGTCTCCCCGAGCACCAGGGTGTGGCGGGTCAGCAGCGCGCGCGGCACCGTTCCGTGCGGCGGGTACAGCGCCCGCCACTGCGCGACGGTGAGCCCCGGGCGGTCCTCCCCGCCCCGGCGCTCCGCCGCCTCGTCCGCCCCCACCCGGTCCACCAGGCGCAGCGTCCGTGCGAGCGTCGCCGAGATGGCGCGGTCGGGCTCGGCGAGGCGGCGGTAGAGTGCGGCCAGGCGCTCCCGGTCCCCCGCCTGCACCGCCCGGGTCACCGCCCGCCCGACACACTGCGCCAGCGCCCCGAGCCGGCGCGGCGGCTTCGCACCCCCCACCAGGCCCGCGGCCAGGGCGTCGAGCACCCGGCGGTCCGAGGGCTCGGCCGCGTAGGGCACGCGCACCGGAGGCCCCCTGCCGTCGAGCACCCGCGCGACCAGCCGCGCCACCATCGCGTCGTCGATGCGGCGCAGCGCGTCGTGCATCTCCGTGCTCTCGCGCGCCGTAATCGGCCCCGCGTCGTGGACCCGCGCCGGGTGGTAGAGCAGCCGCGCCCCGCGCCCGGCCACCCGCTCGTCGCCGAGCGAGAGCATGACGGCCGCTGCGCTGAAGGCGTGGGAGACCACGCGGGTGCGCAGCCGCACCCCCCGCGCCCGCCAACGACCGGTGCATTCGAGGTAGTGGTCGAGCGCCGCCACCACCCCGCCCGGCGAGGCGATGACCAGCTCGACGCGGGTGTGGAAGTGGCGCTCGACCAGCGTGTCGACGAGGTCGGTGAGCTGGCAGACCGACGTCCAGTCGACGTCGCCGGTGAACGAGACGACCGCGCGGTCGTGGAGTGACTTGTACGTCATCATGGGCTGGCCTCCTGTGATGGCAATGCAGGGTGGACGGCGGCCCGGGCGTGCGGCGGTCGTCCCATGAGCGCGGGGACCGGTCGGCCCCGCTCCTTGGGGGCTCCATGCCCCCATCCTCCCCATCCGCTGGACGGGGAGGACGGCTCGGGGGGGTGGGAGGTTCGACGGCCCCGGCGGGCGCATCCCGTCCGTTGACAGGGGGGGCCGGCCTTGCGCGGCGGTGTCGCCGGGCGTCAGGGGCAGGCTCGCCGGAGGGGACGTGCCCGCAGGGGGAGGGGGCGGGCGCCGGGTCCCGGGGCACGCCTGGCAGGACCTGGAGGCGTCGAGTGCGCCGGCGGGCGCGGTGCGTGCGCGACCGGCGGGCGGGACGCATCGGCCCGATCCCCGCGAGTCCCGGTGGACCGGCCCGGCTCCCCCGATCGGGCCGGGATCGGCGGCTTCCTTCACACGAGCGCGCCCCGCAAGGGGGACGACGACGGATAAGGGTTTCTGTCCTCCCCGCCTCCACGCCTCCTCCTCCTCCCCCGTCACGACGTGCTTCCCGTGCCCGGCGGCTTCCTTCACACGAGCGCGCCCCGCAAGGGGGACGACGACGGATAAGGGTTTCTCTCCTCCCCGCCTCCACGCCTCCTCCTCCCCCGTCACGACGTGCTTCCCCGTGCCCGGCGGCTTCCTTCATACGAGCGCGCCCCGCAAGGGGAACGACGACGGATAAGGGTTTCTGTCCTCCCCGCCTCCACGCCTCCTCCTCCCCCGTCACGACGTGCTTCCCGTGCCCGGCGGCTTCCCCGACTGCCGCATCCCGTCCGTTGACAGGAGGGGCCGGCCTTGGCCTTGCAAGGCGGTGTCGCCGGGCTTCAGGGGCAGGCTCGCCGGAGGGGACGTGGTGCGGGCGCCGTCCGGCCCGACGCGATGGCGGCGGTCGCTGTGGGCGCGAGTCTCGATGCGCGCTTCCTGGCAACGATGGGGTGTGGCGCCGCCGAGGAGCGCGCAAGCGGAGCGCGCTGTTCAGGACCTGAGGGATTCGAGGGCGTTGACGGGGGCAGTGCTTGCGCGACCGGCGGGCGGGACGCATCTGCTCGGTCCCCGCCCCCCGATCAGGCCGGGGGCAGGCTCCGGGTCAACCAGGCGATATGCTTCTCGAACGCTTCGCGGCCGGCGCGGGTTTCAGCGCGAACGGCTTGGATTTCATTCCGGATGCGGTTGCCGCTGGTGATGTCGAGGCCGGCCGGCGCGAGGCCGACGGTCAGGTGTCCTGGCTGAGCTTGAACTTGGTGCTGAGATGCGCATTCCGAGTTGAAGCCGATCACCGAATCCGGTCAAGCCGATCACCAGTCGGAGCGAAGCGACGCGGGGCGGTTCACCTCGCGGCTTGTCGTCAGCCATGGAGAGTTGGACGTTTCCCCATGTCCGGGCACACTCGGTAGAAGATCCCGGGTGCCCCTGGGGTCGTCCAGCGTGATGTTCCTGTCCCGTGAGCAGTGTGCATGGACATATCCCCCGGGTGCTGCCGCTGCGCCGGTGTTCCGCACAACCCAGCTTATGATCAATGCGGATGACGGACTGAACGAAGCGTCAATACTGACTGTTGCCCTCTCCAGGTCTGACTTCGGTCCTGGCGGCGGTGGTGGCGGTGGTGGGCTGTCGGTCGCCTGGCCCGTCAAGCGCAGCATGCCCGTGTTCGTGATTTTGCCCTAGTTGTCCACCGCCCGGGTGAAACTCACTGCCGATACCATTTGGTCGCTCGACACGATGAATCGCAAGGGGATATCCCGCGTCGTGGACTCCTTCACATCGGACGAATCGCACGATTCCGGTCAGCGCCGAAAAGTGATCGGTTTGGACCGGAATACGCAGCGGGGGCTGGTCTGGCAGCGCTCCTGGTCGTTGCAGGAGACCAGGAACTCTCCCACCTCGATCTCCTGTGTGCATCCCGTGGTTTTTCCGGTGAGCGGATCGGTCCCCGTACAGACCTCCTTCCACCCGGTTGCGGGGCTTGCGCCCGTTGCGGCCACAAGTGCTGCCGCGAGTGCTGTCGTCCGTCCTGCTCCCATGAGGCGAGTCTCCTGCCGATGCTTGTTTTCGCTGCTTCCTGTCCCGCGCTCCTGCGGGACCACTGCCTATATCATGCCTTCATCCAGCGCTTGCGCTGGCGTCTTCGCCCACAGCTTCTCCCCCGGGTACATCTCAGTCGACCATAGGGTCGGGTTTGTCCATCGCATTCGTTCTCTGACAGCCACCCTGTGCCCACTGGATCGCCTTGGTGGCTCCCATCAGGGAGATCTCGAACACGACCTTTTCCTTGCTCGGTGTGTAGTAGAAGTCCGTCTGCGCTTCCTCTTCTGGCCGTAGTCCGACCTCAAGCCGCATGCGCCGATGCCGTTTCAGGTCGTCCAGGCCCAGCGCCCGAACCGAGGGTAGCGCCTTGTGCGCACGCTGGAAGAGGTTCCGGGACTTCGCCTGGATTTGCTTGTACTCCTCAGGCGTGGCGGGGGATGCTCCTTCGTCCCCGCTGCTCATCCACCGGATCCATTCTGGGAGTTCTCGCTGTTGAATCCCGAGATCCGTCGGCTCCACCCAATATCCTCCGTATGCCATGTAGCTCATCGACTCCGCTTCCTCCTCGTCCAGACGGGTTCTCAACCAGAGCCCCGGCTCATAGCCTTCCCCTGTGAGTTGTTTCCCCAGGTACGTTCCTGTCACCGCCTCGGTGAACCTCAGGTCCACTCGTGGTGTTGAGAACATCTTGGCGAACTGGTTGTCCGTAGTGATCGTGCCCGGAGTGCCGGTGCAGGTCACCTGTAGCTGCATCTGGGTCTTTGCCCCACGCCCGCTGTCTGCCTGAAGTACCTTCCCGTTGCTCCAGGCCTTGAAGCTCCTGGTGCCCTCTGTTGTCTCGATCTTCTCCTGACCTACCCAGTCCTGAAACCTTACCCGCTCGATTACGCTTGCGGTCAGAACGGTCCAGGGGATTGTTGCCATCAGCAGGCCAGTGGCTGCCTTCGTGGCGATGCGCATTGCTTCTCCTCCCTCGCAGGATCACATCTTCTTCCTCACTTCCCGCACCACGCCAGTGGGGCGGGCACACCGTATTATGCCTTGACCCAGCGCTCGCGCTGGCGGCCTCACCGACAGCCTTTTCCGCGGATGCGCGGGCATGGGGCAACTGCCGCCATGCCCGCGCTTTCCGCGCAAGGCCTCGAACAGCCTGATCGCGCGGGAGCGCCGCCTGCGGCCTTTGACTTGCACCTGCGGCGAGGGGGTGTATCCCGAGCCGCAGTGCACACGCCTTTCTTGCGGGCGATAGCCCGCCCCAATGCCATCCTCCCACCCGGAGGGCCGCGAAGCGGGGCGTAGCCCTGGGAGGTTGGCTATTGGGTTAACTTTGCTGTACAAAGTTAACTTTGCTGTACAAAGTGCGGTGCGCTTGCGCGCCCGCTGAGCTCCTGCGAAATGGTGCAGAAGCGGCAAAGCCGAGGCCCGGGGGGAGGGACTTCGGAGCAAGAGCCGTGACAGGCAACATCCAGTTCTTCCGCATCGACCTGAAGGAAAGGTACCCGTCTTCGCTGGTTGCCCACATCAACAGGGTGGGCAAGAACGCAGCACCCGACACCGCGCGCACCGTGCGGACACCGGCCATTCTGCTCTCCGAGCAGGAGGAGGCCGCCAAGGCCTTCCTGCCTTCTATCCGCAAGTCCCGCAAGGGGACCAGCGGCGGGCGCAGGGCGAACGAGGCGATGGACTGCTTGTTCGTCGCACCGCCCCGCTTCGGCCCGGACGAGTGGCCGATGGACAAGCTGATGGACTGGGCGCGGGGTTGCGACGAGACCCTTCGGAAGATTGTCGGCCCTGAGTCCATCATCGCCACGTGCGCGCTGCACATGGATGAGACTGCTCCCCACGTCCATGCCGTCGTTATCCCCCGGGCGAACGATGGGGCGCACGGATGGACGAAGCGCCAGCGCGAGTTCTGCATCGCGAACGGCATCCCGCCGCCCACCAGCAGGAAGACGGCGAAGAAGACCTACGGGCCGTTGCAGGACTTCATCTACGAGGACCTCTCTGTGCGCTTCAAGGTGCACCGGGGGAAGAAGGGGAGCAAGGCTAGGCACGAGGAGGTGGACCGGGCCAGGGCGGCCGAGCTCACGGTGATTTACGCACAGGAGCAGCTCGCGCGCGTCGAGGACGAGCAGCGCGGACTGGCGGAAGTGGTGGAGGGCCAGCGGGCTGAGCTTCGGGAGAAGCTCGCCGAAGATGAGAGGAACGCGAGGGCGGCGCTGGAGGAGGCCGAGCGCCAGGCGAAGAAGGAGCAGGAGGAGGAACGTCGCCGTTTCAACGAGGAGCAGAAGCAGATGCGTGAGCTCCAGGAGCGGGCACTGGGGAACATCTACGCTCAGGTGGAGGAGCAGGACGAGGCCCTGCGCCAAGCGAAGTCGGCGCTTCAAGGAACGAGCGATGAGCTCAGGACGACGGAGGAGAGCCTGCAGGCCAAGAAGGGGGAAGAGGTGATGACGGCCGCCCGGGTTGCCGAGCTGGAAAGGGCGGAGAAGGAGAAGGCTGAGCGCGTGAAGCGGCTCGAGGCTGACGAGGAGCGGATGACCAAGCCGCTCGTGGATCCGGACAGCTTCTTCGGCAAGATGGTGCCGCAGCGGCTGACGACCACGCCGGCTCTTCGCGGGGGCGAGGAACGGGAGGACCTCGAGGGCACCATCCGTCGGCTGAAGGCTGAGCTCATCACCAGCGGCGATTCCAACACGAAGCTCCGGGCGGAGCGTGATGCTGCCCAGGGGAAGCTCAAGGCAATCGAGGAGCGGCACGCGCAAGCGCTGGAGGAGGCAAGAAAGACCGTTCGCGGGGAGATGGCCAGGGAGCTGTCCGAGGCGAAGAGCCGCGCTGGGCAGGCCGAGAAGTCATCCGCGGACCGCAAGACCTTGCTCGATCAGGCTGAGGCGGAGGTGGAGAAGCAGAAGGGGTTGGCCGATGCTGCGCACGCCCGGGCCGACTATATCGAGAAGTATGTGGAGCGCCAGAAGAGCGGTGCGTACCTGGAGGGGAAAAGGGCTGGATGGGCGGGGATGACGGAAATGGTCACGAAGCTTTTCCTGCGGGTGTTCGGGCAGAACGCCAAGGACTGGCTGGAATGGGATGGTCTCAAGAGGCTCTTCGCCGCCGGGAGGGACCCCACGACGACCGAGCTCCCGGATGTGTCGCTTGAGGTGGACGGGACGTTTCCCGGGCAGCGGAAGGGACCGGGGGAGACGGGAGGTCCCCCGAGGTAGGGCAGGTGCAGGGCTCAGCCCTGGAGGGTTTCCTGGTGTTTCTGGGTGGAATCCGCGGGGTGGGCTTCTCCCTCGGGTAGCTGTTACGTGGTCATCCGGGCTTTCCTGTCTACCTCCCGTGGCAGGCGAGATTCGCTTCGACGTACTCTGCCAGGAATTCTTCGGTCAGCCCCCTGTCTGGCCGAGTAGTGCTCGTTTTGCCTTTTCCTTCCCTGTAAAGAGTCCTATCCCGTTGTGCCCCTCCAGCCCCATGTATCGCTTGCCGACTGGGGTCCACCACCCTACTTTCTGCGCAAATGCCCAATCGCCCCGCCCCTCGTCATTTTCCGGATCCAAGCAGAGAAGGCTCGCTATCATGATTCCATCCGACTACGTCTTCCTTTCTTTCAGCCGGAACTTCGTCAGTTGTACCTTCATCTTCGATTCGACTTCTTCCTTTGTTACGGGGCACTGGGAGTGGACAACGGCAGTCACGTAGACCTTTTCCCATGCGTTCGTTTCTGTACAGAGCGGGTCCGTCGCCGGGTCTGCGATGTAACTCCTCCCTACGCCTTCCAGGTCGTAGAACATGGGTGGGCTTAGCTTCACTTCCACTGAGAATGCGGCGGCCCGCGAAGCGCGTACCCATTACGTACCGTGCGGACCGCGACGTGACGCGAGGAAAGGGCGATGACGACGAGGACAGTTGACGAGTCCACGTCTGCCGGCGACATGGGGAAGAAACGGATATGGAGCAAGCCGGTTGTCCGCTACATGGACGATATGACGCCCGGTGCTATCGGCGGTACTGCGCACGAGGCTGACATGTTGGCATGGTGAGGGGTGGCGCTTCGCAACGTTTGCAGCGTCTGTCGCCTACGGGCGTCGGCTGATGATTGATCCGGCACCATCGCTGCCCGCCAGTACCCGAACCCCGTTCGGCACAGGCCGGGAACAGCTCCCGGATCGAGTGCAGCCGATGCGCTTGTCACGACTTAGCCCTGCGCTTCGGCGCCGGCCAATCGCCCGGGTCACTCTCTGGGAGTGCAGCGATCCAGGACTCCACGTCCTCCCGGAGCCAAACGACCACGCCCGGCGCCCCTGGGACGCGCCTCGCGGGCGGAAACTGTCCCGCCCTCACGAGCTTGTAGAGAGTGCTGGTGCCGAGGCCCGTCAGGTCCTCAACCGCCCGCCGCCGCAATAGCTGTGCTTCTGCTGTCGTGTCCATGCGCCCGCTCCCGTTGGGAATCGCACGCAATCTGCCCCCCTGCGGCGGGCGCGGTCCAAGGCACCAATTCTGCGATTTATTACCCCGACGCGGGGGCGAAGACGGCGGGAGGAGGAAGCCGGTCAGGCCCTAGCCGCGTGCGGCCTGGATGGTGTCGAGGTCGCCTTTGAAACGCTGCCAATTCTTTCTGATGCTCTCGTACCCGAGCCCGGAGGCCACGGGCTCCGCTAACTGATCCAGCGCCTTCCGCGCATCTTTCCACAGGCGGGCCGCATCCTCCTCCTTCTCGGCATGTGCAAACCTTTTGTCTGTCACGAGCCTCGCCGCCGTGCCCCACGCCGCGTTGGCTATCTCACCGCTGGCCTGGACCTCCGATGTGTGGACGAGGAGGCTGATCGCCGTCTCCCCACAGAGCATCGACTCTCGATCCTGCGTGACCTTCTCCCGGATGGCGTCCGCCAGCGCAACGGCGTCGCAGGCCGAGCGGAAGTCGGCGCCTTCCGCACGCGACACGGGCAGCCCTCTGGCACGGAAGAACACGACCAGCAGAGCGCGGCGCATATCGCGTTGCGCCTGCGCCTCCAGGGGGATGCCCTTCGGCCGCCTCCCCCGCTTGCGCGGCGGGCTTTGCGCCTGCGCACGCCGTTGGTCGGCCCGCCCCGTGCCATACGCCATCCAGACCATGCGCGCGACTTCGTCGCACGTGTACTCCTTGCGCCTGTACCGGGATTCGCCCATCACCTGCCTTTGTGCCCGCGCCCTGTCCAGCAAGCCGGCGGTCGTACGCTCGGCCTCCCTCTCGAACGGTCGCGGAAAACCATGATGGTACGCCCATCGAATCGCGCGTGCGAAAGGGGGCTCGATTGCGCCCCCGCGCGGTGTCAGGGTCCAAGGAAGCATCCCCAGCTCGCTCGGTGAGTGATAGAGCCAATCGACCGGCGGGACGCACCGGGGGATCGGCCACATGTCTACTTCGGCGTCTGGTGTCCCCGACCACCCGATACAGGCGTCCTCCGCCACCCACAAAGCGGGCCAACCTTTCCCCCCGGGCAGGCCGCACATCGCGATGTCGTACTCGTGGGCGAGCATGGTGCGCTCGTTCTCTGTTAGCTGGGGCATGGCCTTCACGCCCTCCGTGCGCCAAGATCGAGGGGCACCACCTCGGCGGGCTCGCCCTGCAGGTAACGCATCCAGCGCTCCATCAGCTCGCGCCGCCGCTCGACCAAGTCGGAGCGGGCATACGCGACGACCGTCTGGTCGCCGGCCACGTGCGCGAGGGCAGCCTCGGCCACCGCCTCCGGCGCGTTCGTGCGCTCGCTCGCCCAGTCCCGGAAGCTCGACCGGAAGCCGTGCGGCACCGCGGCGATGCCGAGCTCGTGCAGCAGCTTCGACAGGGTGACGTCGCTCAGCGCCTTGCCGCTGCGCGACGGGAACACCAGCCCGCTCCCGCCGCCGGTGTCCGCCTCGGCCTCGCGCAGCACCTCGACCGCGCGCCCGGACAGCGGGACCCGGTGCTCCCTGCGCGCCTTCATTCGACCGGCGGGCACCGTCCACATCCGCGCCTCGAAATCGATCTCCTCCCACACCGCCCCCCGGGCTTCGCCGGACCGGGCAGCAGTCAGCACGATGAACTCGAAGCAGCGCTTCGTGCCGACCCACGCACGTGAGGCGCGCACCCGGGCGACCGCGTCCGCGACCTCGGCGTAGGGGAGCGCGGGATGGCTCTTCACCGCCCGCGCGGGCGCCGGCAGAGCCGCGGTGATGGCCTTGCCCGCCGGGTTGCGCTCGCTACGATGACCGTGGGACTCGGCCCAGTCCATCACCGCGCCGATCCGTCCCCGGAGCTTCCTCGCCGTCGAGTGCTTCGCCTGCCAGATCGGGATCAGGCACTCCAGCACGTCGGCGGTGGTGATCCGGTCGACGCGCTTGTGGCCGAAGACGGGAAAGGCGTACTCCCTGAACGTGCGCTCCCAGTCCTGCTCGCTGCGGGGTTGCGTCCATGTCGGGCGGTGGCTCTCGATCACCTTCGCGGCGGCGGCGGCGAAGGTCGGGATCGCGTGCTCGCGCGGATGCTTGCCCGCGCGCGCCAGGCGGGCGTTCTCGCGGGCGGCCTCGCGGGCTTCGGCGAGGGAGACGAGGGGGAAGACGCCGAGCCCGATGTTGCGGGGCTTCCCGCCGAGCCGGATCCTCTGACACCATGACTTGCCCACGCGGCCGGTGCTGGCCATGCGCTTGACGAGCAGGCTCAAGCCGTGGCCGCCGCGCCCGTCGCCGTAGAAGCCGGGCTGGCTCACCCGGTCGACGAAGGTGGCGGAGAGCGTGCGGGGACGTTTCATCGGGCGGGCTCCTCCTACCGGACGATGGGATTTCAGTTAGGACTTTATTGCGTGCAAAGGTACGCAACACCGGGGAACGATGCAACACTGGAAACGCAGAAAACCACTATGAGCACAGGGTGGATTGCAACGGGCGGGGATGATGCGGAACGGTACGGAAGGCCGGTTGGTGGAGGTGTTGTCTGCCGAAGGTAGACAAATACGCCGATGCCTTGCGAAGTATCTCGTTCGCTCGGCGCAACTCTCGGTTCTCGCGCTCCAGCTCCTTGAGCCGGCAACGTTCCTCGCTCGTGAGCCCTGCACGGCCCCCGCGGTCGCGCTCGGCCTGACGTATCCATTTGCGTAGTGTCTCCGCCGTACACCCGAGCTTCGACGCCACCGAGGTGATCGCCGACCACTGCGAATCATGTTCACCCTGATGATCCAACACCAAGCGCACCGCCCGTTCCCGGACTTCCGGGGAGTATCTTGTCGGTGAGTTCATCTGCCCTTTCCTCCCAAAGACTCAACGAGTGTAGTCTCCGGGAAACCCGGGGCGGTTCACGTGAGGGAGGACGGGGGGATGGACGCGAGGCACACCCACGGGGATGGGCGCAAGGCCCGCTTGGCTGCAGGGGCGGCGGAGCGGGTGGCGCTGGTCATCGGCAACGGCGCGTACGAGAAGGTGCCGTACTTGGCGAACCCGGGCAACGACGCGGCGGACGTGGGCGATGCGTTCGAGCGCCTGGGCTACTCGGTGACGCGGCTGGAGAACGCGGGCCGGGAAGCGCTTTTCCAAGGGTTGCAGGACTTCAAGCGGGCGGCGGGGGCTTCGGAGGTGGCGGTGGTGTTCTACGCCGGGCACGGCATCGAGGTGGACAAGCGCAACTACCTGGTGCCGGTGGATGCGCAGCTCGCGCGCGACGACGATGTGGAGTACGAGACGGTGTCGCTGGAGCTGGTGATGCGCTCGGTGGAGCGGGCGCGGGGGCTTCAGCTGGTAATACTGGATGCGTGCCGGGACAACCCGTTCGCGGCGAGGATGCAGAGCGCGGGGGCGTCGCGTTCGATTGGGCGGGGGCTGGCGCGGGTGGCGCCCTCGGGGGGGACGATGGTGGCGTATGCGGCGGAGGAGGGGAAGACGGCGGCGGACGGGGACGGGCGGAACAGTCCGTACACGGGCGCGCTGCTGCGCTACCTGGAGGAGCCGGGGCTGGACGTGGGCCGGCTGTTCCGCAAGGTGCGCGACGAGGTGCTGAGGGAGACGGGAGGGAGCCAGAAGCCGTTCGAGTACGGTGCGCTGCCGGTCGAAGACGTGTATCTGGCGTCGGGGGCGCCGCCGCCCAAGGACGCGGCGACTGCCGCGGCAGGGGGAACGCCGCAGCCTCCGCCCTCCGGAGACGCGGCGAGGGCCTACGAGGCGGCCGAGCGGGTGGGCACCGTGGCCGCCTACCGTGCGTTCATCAGGCGGTTCCCCGGCAGCTTCGAGGCGGAGCTGGCGCAGGCGCAGATTGACAAGCTTGGGGAGACGCCGCTGGTCGTTGCGGGGGGCGACCCTGATGACGCCGTGTCGCCGACAGCACCATCGCCCCCTTCACCCGATGAGGCGCCGCCTGGGACGCGGTTCCGGGACTGTGCGGAGTGTCCGGAGCTGGTGGTGGTGCCGTCGGGGACGTACATGATGGGCTCGCCGTCGGGGGAGTCGGGTCGGTCCGATACTGAAGGTCCGGTGCATCGGGTGAGGATAGGGCGGGCGTTTGCGGTGGGGGTGTATGAGGTGACGTTCGCGGAGTGGGATGCGTGTGTCTCGGGGGGCGGATGCTATGGCTATCGGCCTGACGACGAGGGTTGGGGTCGAGGCCGTCGTCCGGTCATCAACGTGAGTTGGGAGGATGCGCAGGGGTATGTGCGGTGGTTGTCGAGGAAGACGGGGCAGGAGTACCGGTTGTTGAGCGAGTCGGAATGGGAGTACGTGGCGCGTGGGGGGACGACGGGACCGTTTCATACGGGTTCGACGATATCGACGGAGCAGGCGAACTACAATGGGGACTACACATACGGTTCCGGTCGCAAGGGCCGGCACATCGGGAAGACGGTGAAGGTAGGGAGTTATCCTTCGAACGGGTTCGGATTGCATGACGTGCACGGGAACGTATGGGAGTGGGTTGAGGACTGCTGGAACGGGAGCTATGCGGGAGCGCCAACGGACGGGAGTGCGTGGGAGTCCGGGAATTGTGCCGCGCGGGTGCTGCGCGGCGGTTCCTGGAACGACTCTCCGCGGGACCTCCGCTCCGCCAACCGCTTCAGGTTCGCCACCGGCATCCGGGGCATCGTCAACGGGTTTCGTGTTGCCCGGACGCTCACGCCTTGAATCGTTACCTCTTTACCTCGGGGGTCCAGGGGGCGGAGCCCCCTGGTCGATTTCCTCTTGGGGTTGTGGGGTTCCGCCGCATCGGCGGGGCGTCCCTGCGTGCGGCCTGGACAAGCCGTCTGGCGCGTTTCCGCGCCCCGGTCGCGCCTGCCGCGCGCGTCCAATGGCCGGGGGTAGGGAGGCGGCGAGGGAGCCCTTGCCTGCCCCGGCCCCTTCGACGGACGAAAGCCGAGCGCAGCCAGCCGGGAACGGGAACTCCGGCCGTCCGCATCAAAGCCCGGCACCCTGTGAAGGGCGGCGCGCGCTACGCGCAACCGTGCCCTTCCGGTATTATTCGTGCCCGTCCGATAGCAGTTTTCCGGGTGAGGAACGGGGGTGAGGAACGAAGATTCCTTCATTATTTTCCTTGTAAATTCAATAATTTGCGATGATCGAACGGGAACACGTCATTCCCGCGCAAGCTCATCCTCGCGAAAGCGGGGGCGGGAATCCATCTCGGCCAACGTCATTCGCACCGAAGGCGGAAGTCCGGCCAGCGTGAAACGGCCCTGACGGTAAAATGCGGGGCGGTTGACGTGACCCGCGAGGAGCTTCCATGCCGTCCCTGAGCCTGACGTACCGCAACGCGTTTCCGGCCTGCGAAGGTCGCGCCTATCTCAACTGCGCCGCGGTGGCGCCGGGCTCGACCCGCGTGCGCGCGGCGATCAACGCCTGGCTCGACGACCACGTCGCGCAAGGCAACATGGCCTCCGGTCAGTGGTGGGCGCGCGCCGCGGAGGCCCGGGCGCGGACCGCGACGCTCATCGGCGCCTCGCCCGAGGAGATCGCGTTCGTCAAGAGCACCTCTCACGGTCTGGCGATGGTGGCGGAGGGACTGGACTGGCGCCCCGGGGACGAGGTGGCGGTGGCCAGCGCCATCGAATACCCGTCCAACGTCTACGCCTGGAAGCATCTCGCGGATCGCGGCGTCCGGCTGCGCGAGATTCGGACGGTGGACGGGGCGGTGACGCCCGAATCGGTCGAGGAGGCCATCGGTCCGCGGACCCGGCTGGTGGCGGTGAGCTCGGTGCAGTTCGCAAGCGGCCACCGCACCGACGTGGACGCCATCGGGCAGCTCTGCCGGGATCGGGACCTGCTCTTCGTGGTCGACGCGATCCAGCAGGCCGGTGCGTTCCCCATCGACGTCAAGGCGAGCGGCATCCACGCCATGGCCGCCTGCTCGCACAAGTGGATGCTGGGCCTGCTCGGGATCGGCTTCCTCTACGTGGACCGCGACCTGCTGCCGCATCTGCGTCCGGTCCTGGTCGGTTGGCATAGCGTGGAGGACCCGTTCGCCTTCGACGGCACCCGCTTCGACCTCCGCGCCGACGGGTCCAGACTGGAGGAGGCGGCGCCCTGCTTTCCGCTGGTCTACGGACTCGGCGCGGCGGTGGAGATGCTGCTCGACGTGGGCGTCGCCGACACCGCGGCCCACATCACGGCGCTCCTGGACCGCGCGGCGGGCGCGCTGGAAGCGATCGGCTGCGAAGTGTCACCGGCGCCCGAGCACCGGGCCGGCATCCTCATGATCAAGCCGGCCGCGGACGTGGACGCACTCGCCGAGGCGTGCACGGAACGCAACATCGCGGTCTCCGTGCGCCGGGGTCGCCTCCGGCTCTCCCCCCACCTCTACAACAACGAGGACGACATCGACGCGCTGATCGAGCTGCTCCGGGACCCCTCGCCGAACATGTAGGTACGCCGCTGTCCCGTTCCACGTGGTGGCAGTGTCTGCCACCTGCGTCGTCTCTTCCGATCCGGGGCAGGGCGTGTTCCCCGAAACGCAAGGGAGCAGGCGAAGGACGGAGGCCGGCCGGGACCCCACGCCGGGAAAACCGCACGTTCACGGACCTGTGCGGAGCGCGCGGAACACCGGGCCGGGACCACGCCCCGCCCGCTCAGATCTCCACCACCATCCCGTCGTATGCGCACTCCTCGGGCACCTCGTCGGCGTGGGTGAGCATCTCCCGGCTCATATGGGTGAGGATGATGCGCCTGGCGCCGAAGTCCGCCTTGTGCGCGACCAGCTCGGGGTAGTTGAGGTGCCAGCGCACCGGCTTCTCGTAGAAGTAGCACTCCGCCACCAGCAGGTCGGCGCCCTTCGCCGCCAGCGCCATCTCCTCGCCGAACTCCCCGTCCCCGGTGTAGCACACCACCTTGCCGCCGATTTCGGCGCGCAGCGCGGTGGGATTGGTCTGCCACGTATGCTTCACCGAGCGGGCGGTGACCAGGACGTCCCCCACCCGGGTCGGCACGCCGGGCTCCAGCTCGATCCAGCTCAGCTCGAACTTCGGCTTCATCACGTGCATGCCCGGAAACAGCGCCTCCGCGATCATGAACATGCGATAGCGCAGATCCCGCGGGCCGGCCACGGTGAGCGGCCGTTCGCGCTTCGCGCCCAGCATCGCATCCACCAGCAGGAACGGCACCCCCCCGCAGTGGTCCCCGTGCAGATGAGTGAGGAGGATCGTGTCGATGGTGTTGGGATCGACGTCCTGCTGCCGCAGGGCGATCAGCGACGAGGTCCCGAAGTCCATCGTGAACCGCGTCCCGCCGGCATCGACCAGGATGCAGGTCTGGAAGCGCCCGCCGCTGCCGAAGGAATCGCCGGAGCCCACGAATCGTACCGTCGCGGTCATCGTCCCCTGTCCTCGTCCGTTCTCCGTTGTCGATGGTCCACCGGCACCGGCGATCGAACCTCATGGAAGACGCCGAAGGCACTCATCAACCATCTTCCGGTTCCGGTTCCGGCTCCGTCCGGTCAGGGAAGGCAGGGCACGCTCCCGCCCGGCCATTCACACGCTCCCGCTTGGCCATTCACATGCTCCCGCCCGGCCATTCAGATGATGCCCTGGTCGCGCAGGGTGGCGCGCTCGCTCTCGTCCAGGTCCAGCATCTCCGTCAGGATCTCGTCCGTATGCTGCCCCAGCGTCGGCGGCGCGCGCCGGTAGCTCACCGGGGTCCGGGACAGGTGCAGGGGCGATCCGACCAGCCGGACGTCCTCGCCCGCGAGAGGGTGCGGCATCCGGATCTTCATGCCGCGGGCCTGCACCTGGGGGTCGGCGAACACCTGGTCGATCGTGTTCACCGGCGCGCAGGGCACCCCCGCCGCCTCCAGGGCCTCCATCCACGCTGCGGTGGTGCGGGTGCGGGTGGCCGCCTCGATCTTCGGGATCAACCGATCCCGGTTTCGCACGCGCAGTGCGTTGCTCGCGAAGTCCGGGTCGTCCGGCAGCTCCTGAAGCCGCGCCACCTCGCAGAAACGCTCGAACTGGCGGTCGTTGTTGGCGGCGATGATGATGAAGCCGTCGCCGGTCGGAAACACCTGGTAGGGCACCGAGTTGGGATGGGCGGTGCCTAGGCGGCGCGGGATCGTGCCGCCGACGAGGTAGTTGGAGGCGACGTTGGCGAGCCACGAGACCTGGACGTCCAGCAGCCCGACGTCCACGTGCTGGCCCTCCCCGGTGAGGTCCCGGTGGCGCAACGCCGAGAGCAGCGCCACCGCCGTGTACATGCCGGTCATGACGTCGTTGATGGCCACCGGGACCTTGCTCGGGGGGCGGTCGGGCTCGCCGGTGATGCTGATGAGGCCGCCCATGCCCTGGGCCATCATGTCGTAGCCGGGCCGGTGCGCGTACGGCCCGGTCTGGCCGAACCCGGTGATGGAGCAGTACACGAGCCCCGGGCACTCCTCGCGAAGCTGCTCGTAGCCGAGGCCGAACTTGGCGAGGCCACCGACCTTGAAGTTCTCCACCAGCGCGTCGCAGCGCCCGAGGAGCCGCTTCACGAGCGCGACGCCCCGCGGCTGCGAGAAGTCCACGGTGATGGATCGCTTGTTGCGGTTGGCGCAGAGGTAGTACGCGCTCTCGGTGGTGTCCGCTCCCTCCGAGTCCTTGACGTAGGGCGGTCCCCAGGTGCGGGTCTCGTCACCCACTCCGGGGCGCTCCACCTTGATCACCTCCGCGCCGAGGTCCGCCAGCATCTGCGTACAGAACGGTCCCGCGAGCACGCGGCTCAGATCGAGGATGCGGATGCCGTCGAGCGGCCCTTGCCGGTCGGTCATCCCTTCTCTCCCGTCAATCGGTTCTTTCCGGCGGGTCATTCCCGGCCTCCCGTCAGCCGGAAAGCACTCCTTCGAGTACCGCGCGGCCCCCGGCGGCGGGCGGTGGTCACGTTCACGGTCTCGACCGTCCGCCATCTCGGATCGTGCTTACGGTCATTCCCGGCCTCCCATCGGCAAATCGCGGCGACGGTCACCGCTTTCCTGCAAACTCGTTCTCTTCCCACGCCGGCCGGAACAAGCGTCAAGGCGTTTTTCAGATCGGCGCGCCGCTCATCTGGTAGACGACCCCGGAGAGCATCGCGCCGCCGAGGCCCAGGGCGAGATAGAGGACGAACACGTTGCGCCGGACCAGGGCCCACACCGCGATGGCGGCGGGGATGCACGAGACCGCGCCGGCGGTGGCGAAGGCGAGTGCGGCGCCGCTCGACATCCCCATCTCCAGCAGGCCGGAGAGGAGGGGAATGGCGGCGTACCCGTTCAGGTAGGCCGGCACCCCCACCACCGCCGCGAGCGGAATGGCGAAGGCGTTGCCGCCGCCCACCACCGCGGCCACCGACTCCGCCGGCAGCCAGGCCATCATCAGGCTCTCGGCCAGGAACGCGACGGACAGCCACTTGAGAAGAAAGGCGCCGGTGTGCAGCGATTCGCGAACGAAGCGATCCCGCCGGTCGAGGTCTTCCCAGAACCGCCACCGGATGGACACCGCCGCCCGCGGGTCGAAGCCTCCTCCGCACGTTGCGCCCACCGCCTCCGCGAGCGGATTCCGCAATCCGCCGGCGCGTTCGAGCGCGCGCACCGTGAGACCGCCGAGCAGCCCCATGGCCACGGCCGCCACGGTCTTGGCGACGGCGAAGCCGAGGCCCACCCCGGCGGCGGTGAGCACGAACATCTCCGGGTCCATGATCGGCGAGGCGAGCCAGAAGGCCATGACCGGCGCGAGAGGCACCCCGGCCCGCAACATCGCCGCGATCAGCGGGATCACCCCGCAGGAGCAGAACGGCGACAGGGCGCCCACGACCGCGGCGAGCACGATGGTCCGCCCGGGGCTGCCTGAGAACGCCCGGGCGATCAGGCGGTCCGCACCGCTCGCCGCCGCGAACGCGGCGATGGCCACCGCGAGCAGGAGGAACGGCGCGATGCCGATCAGGGCGCCGGCGACGAAGCCCACGCTCACCGAAAGCTGCGCGGCGTCCAGCACGCCGAGCGCGAGCAGGCTCAGCGCGAAGACCAGCACGACCCGGTCGCGGACCAGGGCGTGAACCGGGCCGCGGATCAGGAAACCGGCGGCGGCGCGCAGCCGGCCGCCGGCGCGGGGCAGGATGATGGTGTTCATATCGATACCCGTATCCGTTTCGGCATCTGTTGTTTACGAGTTCCGTGATCCAACGAACCCGGTGATTCCAGCTCCGCGGTTTCCGGCAATGCAGGAACGGCGTGAAACCGCCGCAATGCAACGGAAGCAGCACAGCGCCGTCCCGGCACGGCCGAGGCGGGAATCACGTCGCGCCGTGCGAGCCCACCTGCGATCTTTCCATATCCGCACGACATTCCTCGATCCGGCGGTACGCGAACATCGCGACGCCATCGAAACACGGCGGGAGCGGGCATCATGCCGCGTTGCGCGACCGCGCCCGCGGCCCCTTCATGTCCGCACAACATTCCTCGATCAGGAAGTCCGCGGTGGCGCGGATGCGCCCCAGGTCCGCCTTGCACCACAGGGCGCTGCCGGACCGGGTCCGCGAGACCAGTCCGACCCCGCGCAGGCGACTCAGGTGATGACTCAGGGTCGAGCCGGGCACGCCGGTCGCGCGCTGAATGTCGCCCACGGTGAGTCCGTCGTCTCCGGCCCGGACCAGCAGGCGCACGATGGCCAGCCGGGTCTCGTTGCCGAGCTCGGCGAGGATGGGGGCGGTGGCTTCCAGGCTCAGTCGCATGAGGCGGGATGCTAGATGCTCGGAAATGCCTTGTCAACTATTTTTCTAGAATTATCGAAATATCATATCCGCGCCGATCTGGTCGCGGTGCGCTTCGCACTGTGCGCTTGTCCCGAGGTGAGTCGGCATGGGGGCGTCTCGGGAACCGGCTTCACGTCCGATCCTCCATCGCGCCGCGCGCTTGTCCCAGGAGCGGCCCCCTCCGTGCCCGCATACCAGGCCTGCCCGCATCCGGGCCGCGAGTCGGTCAGGATGGAATCACCCCGCCGCCGGTCCCCTTGCCCTTCCGCCGGACGACCCCGGCCCGGTGGTCCGTCCGGATGCCGGGCACGAATCCGCTCCCTCCACCCGCCGAGGCTCGGCAGGGAGAGGGTATGGCTCCGAACCTGACGTCCGCACAGTCATGTGCAACGCCCTGTCGTTCCATCTCCCGACTTTTCACGACGGAGGCACGACCACGAGCGGCACGTACATCTCCTCGCGACTGGCCCCACCGTGGACTCCCACCTGGCGGAAACGCTTGTCGCCCGGAACCCGGTCCCGGATTGCGTGGAACCCGGAACCATCGGAGGATCATCCTGGCGCTACGGACCGGACGGCTTGAAACCCATCTTCTGCGTGAGGTCGCCGATGCGCATCCCCATGCTCACCCGCTCCTCGACCTCGAAGCCGAGCGATTCGTAGAACTCGACGACGGCGGCGTTGGTGGCCCGTACCTGGAGGTTGACCTTGGTGCAACCCATCGCTCGGAGCGCGGCCACGGCGTGATGCACGAGAGCGGTGCCCACGCCGCGCCGACGGCGCTCGGGCGAGACGGCGACCGTGTAGAGCCAGCCTCGATGGCCGTCGTACCCCGCCATCGCCGTGCCGACGACGGTATCCGCGTCTGCCGCGACGAAGAGCAGGCCGTCATTCGCCACGAGCTTGGCGTCGAGCATCTTCGGCGGCGCGTTGTGGGGGGGATCGTCGGGAAACACCCGCTCCCACAGTGCGATCACGCCGGTACGGTCGTCGTCCGTGCAGGGCCGGATGTGCATACGACTCGCGCCTCGAACTTGATGGAGGGTACCGCATGGGTCCGCCTCCCAGGGGTGATGCGTTTGCACCCTGAACCTGGGATCAGGCTTGCGCAGTTTCCCGGCGAGCTTGCGAGGCGAGTACGTTCCGGCCATGGGGCATCGAACAATTGTTCTTCCAGGCAGCGATCACATGGGCGGAAGGTCCGGCTCGTACTCGAGCAGGCCCGCGTTTTGGTCTCCAGTCCCTCGGGACGGCGAGAGACAGGTCCTTCCGACCGATGGTTCCGGCAGTCCGGAGGTTCGAGGGATGCGCGCGGGAAGAACCTTCCCGGTTCACACCCCTCTCCCCGCTTCGGAGTGGGGGCGCGAGGGCCATGACGTTCTCCTCGTTCCGGGCTCGGGGCGGCGGCTCAGGAATGACGATCCGTGGTCGGATTTGCCGCCTCGGGGTGATCGAAGCGTCCCTCGATGCGAGTAAGCCGCTCGCGAACGTCGGCGACGCTGTGCGTCAGTTGGTCGATGCGCCGGTTCACGTCCTGGAACTGCCGGTTCACGTCCTGGAGCCGTTGGTTTACGTCCCGGAACCCCTGGTTCATCTCGGTGTAGATCGCGCCGAGGGTGGCGATGAGGGTGACGAAGGCGGCGCCGACCGCCCATTTGAGGACCCGCACCTCCCCGGACAGCCTGCCCTGCTCGCGGGCGTAGTCGAGTGCGCTGCCCGTCTCGGGGTGGGGGGACTCGGGCACCATGACGTTCTCCTCGTTCCGGGCTCGGGGCGGCGGCTCAGGAATGACGATCCGTGGTTGCGTTTGCCGCCTCGGAGCGGTCGAAGCGTCCCTCGATGCGCGTGAGCCGCTCGCGAACGTCGGCGACGCTGTGCGTCAGTTGGTCGATGCGCCGGTTCACGTCCTGGAACTGCCGGTTCACGTCCCGGAACCCCTGGTTCATCTCGGTGTAGATCGCGCCGAGGGTGGCGATGAGGGTGACGAAGGCGGCGCCGACCGCCCACTTGAGGATTCGCACCTCCCCGGACAGCCTGCCCTGCTCGCGGGCGTAGTCGAGTGCGCTGCCCGTCTCGGGGTGGGGGGACTCGGGCACCATGACGTTCTCCTCGTTCCGGGCTCGGGGCGGCGGCTCAGGAATGACGATCCGTGGTTGCGTTTGCCGCCTCGGAGCGGTCGAAGCGTCCCTCGATGCGCGTGAGCCGCTCGCGAACGTCGGCGACGCTGTGCGTCAGTTGGTCGATGCGCCGGTTCACGTCCTGGAACTGCCGGTTCACGTCCCGGAACTGCCGGTTCACGTCCTGGAGCCGCCGGTTCACGTCCCGGAACCCCTGGTTCATCTCGGTGTAGATCGCGCCGAGGGTGGCGATGAGGGTGACGAAGGCGGCGCCGACCGCCCACTTGAGGATTCGCACCTCCCCGGACAGCCTGCCCTGCTCACGGGCATAGTCGAGCGCGCTGCCCGTCTCTGCGGGGGGTTCGCTATGGCCCACCGACGCCATGACCCTCTCCTCGTTCATGCCTGCCGGGGAGCGCCCCATGGCCGTACCATAGCATCCGGTCGCCGGTGGCTTCTTCCCCCGGGGCTCGCCATCGTACAGCGCAGGCCGATTCGGGCAGTCGTTCCCGGGCGGTTCCGCTGTAGTCCCAGGAAGGCTCGCCCGTAGTCTCGGGGGTGAGATTCGACCGTTGTCCGCGCAGTGGACCGAGCGGCACGCGCAACATGGCCCCTTCTTCACCAGGGCCGCCGCCACGGTCGTCGCCGCATAGAACGAATCTGAGCGACGCCAGCAATTTCCGCTAACGCCCCGAACTCGATTGAATGACCGGGATTTCGCGGCCATCCCGGCCGCCTGGGCATTTGATCGTCGTGGTTCATGGGACGTTTTCGGGCTTGGCGGAAATTGCTGGAGCGACGCCTGTACAGATGAGCGATCGTCGGTGATCATCGCCGAATCCCGCCCTCGGCCCGGGGTCCGGTGCGCTTTCGATAACGATCCGGGCGCGCCGGAGGTCCGAAGTCGCCGCGCGAGCCACCATCGGAGTCGTGGATGACCCCCTACCGAATGGAGGACTACGAGCGCGCGGTGACCGGGCACCGGCTCGACACCCCCGACACGTTCAACTTCGGCGCCGACGTGGTCGACGCCTGGGCGCGCGATCCGTCGAAGCTCGCCCTCATCTGGTGCGACGCGGAGGGCAACGAGCGCCGGCTCACGTTCGACGACGTCGCGCGAGCGAGCAACCGCCTCGCGAACCGGCTCACGGCGCGCGGCGTCGTGAAGGGGGACCGGGTCATCGTGATGCTGCCCCGCGTCCCCGAATGGCAGATCGCGCTTACCGCCTGCCTGAAGCTCGGCGCGGTCCCGATCCCCTGCATCACCATGCTTACCGAACGCGACGTCGCCTGGCGCGCCGGGCATTCGGGCGCATCCGCCGCGATCACCCTGAGTGCGGAGACCCCGAAATTCGCCGCCGCCGGGGCGCTCGCGGCTGCCGGGACACCCGGCCCCGCCGTCGCCGAGACGCCCGCCGGCGCTGGGAAATTGGCAGTTACCGAGACGCCCGCCGCCGCCGGGAAGCTTGCAGCTACCGGGACACCCGCCGCCTCCGGCGCGTTCAAGGCGCGGATCGCGCTCGGCCCGTCCTGCCCCGGATGGGAGTCGTGGCAGAGCATCGACGCCGAGAGCGACACGTTCACCGCGGCGGCGGTCGCGGCCGAGGACCCCGCGATCATGTACTACACCTCGGGCTCCACCGGCATGCCGAAGGGGGTGCTGCACGCCGCGCGCGGGCTGCATGCCTGGCGGGTGTCGGCCCGGTACTGGCTCACCCTCACCGAGGACGACGTCATGTGGTGCACCGCCGACACCGGCTGGTCCAAGGCGGGGACGAGCATCTGTTTCGGCCCGTGGAGCCAGGGCTCGGCGGTGCTCTTCCACGACGGGCCGTTCGACGCGCGCCGCCGCTTCGAGCTCATGGAGCGCTACCGGGTCACCGTATTCTGCGCCGCCGCCACCGAGCTGCGCCGGCTCGTTCTGGAGGACGTATCGGGGCTGGACCTCTCGTCGCTGAGGCTCGCGGTATCCGCGGGCGAATCCGTCAACCCCGAGATCATCGACGCCTGGAAGCGGCTGACCGGGGTGGAGCTGCTCGACGGCTATGGGCAGACCGAGACCCTGATGACGGTGCTGAACTACCCCGGCATGCCCGTGAAGCCGGGCTCGATGGGGCGTCCCCTGCCGGGCGTCGAGGCGGCGGTGCTCGACGGGCACGGATGCTTGCGCACCCGCGGCGCCCGCGGCCGGCTCGTCATCCGCGCCCCGAACCCGCAGCTCATGCTCGGCTACTGGAACGAGCCCGAGCGGACCGAGGCGCAGTACGTCGAGATCGAAGGCGGGCGGTGGTTCCTTACCGGCGACACCGTGGACGCCGACGCGGACGGCTACCTCTTCTACTTCGGCCGCGACGACGACGTCATCGGCTCGTCCGGCTACCGTATCGGACCGCAGGAGGTGGAGAACGCGCTCATCGAACATCCCGCGGTGCAGGAGTCGGCGGTGGTCGGGCTGCCGGACCCCGACCGGGGGCAGGTGGTGAGCGCGTTCGTGATCCTCGCCCCGGGGTTCGAGCCGGGCGGCGCCCTCGCCGCCGAGCTGCAGGAGCACGTCAAGCACATCACCGCTCCGTACAAGTACCCGCGGCGCATCGAGTTCGTCGAATCGCTGCCGAAGACGGTGAGCGGGAAGATCCGGCGGGGCGTGCTGCGGGAGGCGTCCTCGTAGGCTTGGCCACGGTACATCTTTCGAACCGTTCTTGCGCGGTCTCCCTTGCCGTTCGATGGACCCCCGCCCTGTTCGACGCATCCGCTTCCCGCCGGTACCGAAGCGGCGCCGTATAGAATGCACTTCCTTCGACAAGGTGACCGACCGTGATGACGACCATCTACTCCGCGCGCAGGATCCTCACCATGAATTCCCGCCGCCCCGTGGCGACCCACGTCGCGGTGCGGGACGGCCGCGTCCTCGGCGCCGGCACCCTGGACGAGCTCGCCGGCTGGGGTGATTACGAGCTCGACGAGCGTTTCGCCGGCAAGGTCGTCATGCCGGGGTTCGTCGAGGGGCACTGCCATAGCTGGGAGGGCAGCGCCTGGGAGGACACCTACCTCGGCTTCTTCGACCGGACCGCGCCGGACGGCGGCCTCCACCCCGGGCTGAAGAACATCGACGCGGTCGTGGAGCGGTTCCGTGCCGCTGCGGCATCAGCCGAGGCTGATGCCGGGGCCGAAGCCGGAGCCGGGAAGTCCCGCCGCGGCGGATCCGATGGGCCTGACGGAGCCGGTGGACCGGGCGGACCCGACGGACCCGGTAGAGCAGGCGCATCCGACACCCCCGGCGAACCCGGCCGGTCCGGCGAGGCAGTGATGGGCTGGGGGTTCGACCCCATCTTCTTCGGCGGCCGGCGCATGGTCGCGGCGGACCTCGACCGGGTCTCGGCGACGCGCCCGGTGATCGTGATGCACCAGAGCGGGCATATCGTCAACGTGAACTCCGAGGCGCTGCGCCGGGCCGGCATCACCCGCGACACCAACGTGCAGGGCCTGGTCCGGGACGCGGACGGGGAGCCGACCGGCGAGCTTCAGGGTCCGGCGCTGCGCGCCATCGTCTACCGCGCGGCCGGAAGGGACCGCTTCCTCGACATGGGCCGGGGCGATTCCCTGTGGCGGTTCGCCCAGAGCGCCCGGCGCGCGGGCGTGACCACCGCGACGGACCTCGCGAACGAGCTGCCGGATGAGACGGTCGCGAGCCAGGTCGCGATCACCGCCGACGAGGACTTCCCGCTTCGCATCGTCCCGGCGTTCTTCGCCGCCGCCCGGCCGGCGGACGAGGGCGTGGCATGGGTGAAGTCGCTGATCCCCCGAAGCCACGAGCGGCTGCGCTACGGGCTCGTCAAGCTGGTCCTGGACGGCTCGATCCAGGGCTTCACGGCCCGGATGAAGTGGCCGGGGTACTACAACGGCCATGAGAACGGGCTCTGGTACATCGAGCCGAACGAGGAGCTGCCGCGGATCCTCGGGACGTTCCACCGGGCCGGGCTCCAGGTGCACATACACACGAACGGCGACGAGGCCACCGAGGCGGCCATCGACGCGATCGAGACGGTCCTGCGCGAGCGCCCCGCCGCCGACGCGCGCTTCACCCTCCAGCACTGCCAGATGGCCCACGACGCGCATTTCAGGCGCATGGCGCGGCTGGGGATCTGCGCCAACCTCTTCGCGAACCACCTCTACTACTGGGGCGACCAGCACCATGCGCTCACGATGGGTCCGGAGCGGGCCGGGCGCATGGACGCGACGGGGACCGCGAAGCGGCTCGGCGTGCCGTTCTCGATCCATTCCGATGCCCCGGTCACGCACTTGGCGCCCCTGTTTACCGCGTGGTGCGCGGTGAACCGGAGGACCGCGAGCGGGCGGGTGCTCGGCGAGGCGGAACGGCTCACGGTGGCCGACGCGCTCCACGCGATCACCCTCGGGGCGGCGTTCACCCTGAAGCTCGACACCGAGATCGGGTCCATCGAGACCGGAAAGCGGGCGGACTTCGCCATCCTCGAGGACGACCCGCTGGCGGTGGAGCCGGCCGCGCTCAAGGACGTCGCGGTCTGGGGCACGGTGGTCGGCGGGCGGGTGTTCCCGAACCCGGCGGCCGAAGTGGCTCGGGGGTGAAGACCACTTCCGCTACCGTGCCGCATCCGCGCGAAGCAAGGCTTTCCGGGCAATGCGCCGCATACGCCCTTGGGAGCGGAGCGGCCCTGCCCGCGTGGAGCCTGGCCGGACGTAATCCTTACCGGGCCGATGTTCGGAGGAGCGGCCCTGCCCGTGCGGAGCCTGGACGTGGCGATCGTCACGAACCGGGATTCGCCGTGACCGCCCGGGTTCCGATGGTCGGCCTCGGCGGGTTCCGAGGAACGGGGAAGCCTCCGTTGCCGAGCCGAATCCTCCCGGGCGCTCGCGGTGCGGACCCCTCGGCGGCAGGCACGAACCGGGATTCGCCATGACCGCCCGGGTCCCGATGATCGTCCTCGGCGGGTTCCTCGGCGCGGGGAAGACCACGCTGCTGAACCGCATCCTCTCCGGCGCGCACGGCGTGCGCTACGCGGTGCTCGTCAACGACTTCGGGGAGCTGGACGTTGACGGCGATCTCGTCGCGTCGCACGGCGGGGACACCGTCACCTTCGCCAACGGATGCGTCTGCTGCTCCATGGGCGACGATCTGGTGGGTGCGATCGATCGCCTGCTGGACGGGAACCGGCGTCCGGACCAGATCCTCGTCGAGGCCAGCGGCGTGGCCGATCCGGCTCCGATCGCGGACGTTGCGACCCTGCATCCCGAACTCGCACGCGATCTGGTCGTCGTCCTTGCCGATGCCGAGACACTGCGTTCGCGCCACGAGGACCGAAGGCTTCGGGAGACGGTCGTGCGCCAGCTCGATGCGGCCGATCTTCTCGTGCTGAACAAGTGCGACCGCGTCTCCGAAGAGGAGTGCGAGGCGACCGAATCGTGGATGCGCGCCCGCGCGTGCGTCCCGCTGATCCACGCGATCAACGCGGACCTCCCCGTGGAGCTGCTGTCCGCCATGCCGGCGGAGGCTTCCGCACCGGAGCCGGTCGCCGATGCCTCCGGATACGCAACGGACGCAGATGCCGCGACCATGCCGTTGTCCACCATGCCGCTATCCACCGTGCCGGCGGAGGTCCCTGCACCGGCGCCGGCCGCGTGTTCCCCGGAACAGGCGATGGATACGAACGCCGATGCGGCGCCGTCATGCGCCGCGAAACCGGAGGTTCCTGCCCCGGCGCTGCCTGTCGATTCCTGCCGGCGCTTGAACGATGCGGATACCCGCGGGGCGCCGGTGCATGTCGCGAAGGTCCTCGTGCCGGCGCCGGTTGCGGATTCCTCCGGGCACGATCACCGGTTCGTGTCTCGAACCGTGCCCTGCCCGGACCCGATCGACCCCGAGCGGTTGCGCGCGGCCCTGGTCGCGCTCATGCCGCGCGTGCTCCGTGCCAAGGGCTTCGTCGTCCCCGCCGGTGGGACGGAAGAAGAGTGGATGGTCGTCCAGGCATGCGGGCGCACGGTGGAGCTGGAGCGCCGGCGCCCGTTGTCGAACCCCGGTACGGCGCCGTTCCCGGGACTCGTGTTCATCGGCCTCGACGACCTCCCGGACGAGGACGAGCTGGCCCGCGCGGTACGGCGGGCCTCGGTCCCCTTCACCCCCTGATACGGGGACAGGCGGCCCGGTGCCCCGCTCCTGCCATACGGCATCGCCTTTCGACACGCCGAGGCGGTGGCGGCATCAGCCGCCCAGTCCACCGGTTGAAGTCCGCCAATGCGTGATGTTGGTGCATTTGACGTTGTCATATTATAGATGATGTCATATCTTGAATGATGCGCATCGTTCTGGACACCAACGTCATCGTCTCTGGTCTGCGCAGTCCGACAGGTGCCTCGGCCGCATTGGTTGATCGAGCCTTGCTGCGGACTTTTACGCCGTTGCTTTCCGTGGCGTTGGCGCTGGAATACGAGGCGGTATGCACCGATCCGGCGCAGCGGATCGTTTCGGGTCTGAGCGAGGTGGAAGTCGGAACTGTCGTCTCCGCGCTCTGTGCGGTTGCGGAACCCGTTGAGACACGGTTTCTGTGGCGTCCGCAACTTCGCGATCCGGCTGATGAAATGGTGCTCGAGGCCGCCGTCAACGGCAACGCCGACGCCTTGGCCACCTTCAATCGGCGGGACTTCGGCAACATCCCCGGGCGCTTCGGGATCGCAGTTCTATCACCCCAAGAGGCCTTGAGGAGGATATTGGAATGAAGAAGCAGATCAGCACTTACCCGCTGCGGCTACCGGCGTCTTTGAAGGCGGCGGTCGCCGAGATCAGCAAGGAAGACGGTACGAGCATCAACCAGTTCGTGACGACGGCAATCGCCGAGAAGATCTCCGCCATGAGAACCGCCGAGTTCTTCGCTGCGCGCGGTACCGACGCCGATATCGAGGCGGCACGGCGTGTTCTCCGAAGAGGCGGAGGCCAACCGCCGGGACCCGATGACCGTCTGTCTTGAACGGAACATTCACACGAGCCCGAAACGGCTTGTGGCACAGCTCGGCGTGTCGCCCGCGCTCTTCAATGCCCGGCTCTGGTTCCCGGTGAGGGTGCCGACAAGCGGCCGATGCACCCCCCGACGCTCCGGCCCGACTGCAAGCACCGATGGACGGGGGCGCGGGGAGCGCGCATTTCGCCTCGATCCCCCGATCGCCTGCCGGTTGGAAGACATGACGGATCGAGAATACGTGGAGAGCGGCCGCCTCGATCCTGACCGTCTTTCCGTCCATCGGCAGGCATGACGGCCCCATGTCCTCACGCTTGTCGTCATGGAATTGCTCCATGGCCGCCAGGCAGGACTCACCTCCCGGCATTGCTTCGAGGCCCGGGTTCCGTCCCCTTGTCACTCCCCGATGCGGCGGCAGGCGGCCCAATGGCCCGCCTCCAGCTCGCGGAATCCGGGGGTCGCCGCCCGGCACCGTGCCTCCACCATCGGGCAGCGGGACGCGAACCGGCAGCCGGGCGCCGGGTCGATCGGGCTCGGCGGATCCCCGGTCAGCATGATGCGCTCGCGGCGTTGGCGGGACGGATCCGCGGAGGGCACCGCGGACAGGAGTGCCTGCGTGTACGGGTGCCGAGGCGAGGTGAAGAGCCGCCGGCGCGAGGCGTGCTCGACGATGCGGCCCATGTACATCACCGCGACGTCGTCGCACATGTGCTGCACCACGCCGAGGTCGTGGGAGATGAACAGGCAGGTCAGCCCGAGGTCGCGCTGGAGCCGGGCCAGGAGGTTGAGGATCTGGGCCTGCACCGCGACGTCGAGCGCCGACACCGGCTCGTCACAGATGATGAGGTCCGGCTTCGAGGCCAGCGCCCGGGCGATGCCGAGACGCTGCCGCTGGCCGCCGGAGAACTGGTGGGGGAAAAGCCGCTGCTGTTCGGGCCGGAGTCCCACCTCGGTGAACAGCTCGTCGACCCGCCCGGTGCGCTCGGCCGGCGTCCCGATCCCGAGACGGTCGAGCGGCTCGCGCACGATCGCGCCCGCGCGCAGCCTCGGGTTCAGGGACGAGTACGGGTCCTGGAAGATGAACTGCATGCGCCGGCGCTGGTCGCGCAACACCTCGCCCTCGAGGCCGAGGAGATCGATCCCGCCGAGATGGACCCGGCCGGACACCGCCGGGATCAGCCGCGCGATGGCCAGCGCAGAGGTGGATTTCCCCGAGCCGGACTCCCCGACGAGCCCGAGCGTCCTGCCCCGTCCGATCTCGAAGGACACCCCGTCCACGGCGTGCAACTGGCCGGGCTTGCCGAAGAGTCCCTCCCGCTTCACCGCGAACCGGACCACCAGATCCTCGACGGCGAGCATCGCCTCGGTCATCGGGGGCCGCCCCCGGCGCGGTGCGGGCGCCGGTAGCCGGGCTTGCCTGAGAGCCCGTCCCGCTTCACTGCGAATCTGGCCGCAAGATTCTCGACGGTGAGCACCGCCCCGGTCATCGGGGATCGCTCCCGGCGGCGGGACCCCGATACCGGCAATCGGGCGTGTCGAAGAGCCCGTCCCGTTTCACCGCGAACCGGGCCACGAGGTCCTCGACGGTGAGCACCGCCTCGCTCATCGGGAACCGCTTCCGGCCGGACCCGGATGCCAGCACGCGACGCCCTGTCCTTCTCCCCAGGGCGCCTCGGGGGGGCGGGCGCGAAGGCACGCTTCGTCCGCGGACCCGCACCGGGGCGCGAACAGGCACCGATCCTTCCCGAACTCGGCCAGCGCCGGCACGATGCCCGGGATCTCCGTCAGCGCCTCGCGCTCGCGCGGGACCTCGTCGACGACGTGGGGCACGCTCGCGATCAGGCCCTGGGTATAGGGATGGCTCGGATGGCCGAGGAGCGCGCTCGTCGGCCCCTCCTCGGCCTTGCGCCCGGCGTACATCACGACGACCCGCTCCGCCACCTCCGCCACCACGCCCATGTCGTGGGTGATCAGGATCAGTGCGGTGCCGGTCCTGGCCCGCAGCCCCTCCAGCAGGTCGAAGATCTGGGCCTGAACGGTCACGTCCAGCGCCGTGGTGGGCTCGTCCGCGATCAGCAGCTTGGGCCGGCAGGCGAGTGCGATCGCGATCATGATGCGCTGGCGCATGCCCCCGGAGAGCTGGTGCGGATATTCTCCGGCGCGCCGGTCCGGGAGGGGGATCCGGACCGCGTCGATCAGCTCCACCGCGTGCGCCCACGCCGCCGCGCGGGAGAGCCCCTGGTGGGTCCGCAGCACCTCGGCGATCTGCTCCCCTACCGTGTACACCGGGTTGAGCGACGTCATCGGCTCCTGGAAGATCATCGAGATCTCGTTGCCGCGGATGTCCCGCATCCGCTGGTCGCCGGCGGTGACCAGATCCTCCCCCGCGTACTCGATGCTTCCTTCGGCGATCCGCCCGGGCGGGGACGGCACCAGCCCCATGATCGCGAGCGCGGTCATGGACTTCCCGCAGCCGGACTCGCCCACGAGGCCGAGCGCCTGCGAGGGCGCGAGGTCGAAGGAGAGCCCGTCGATGACCGGCACGACGCCTTCACGGGTGTCGAACTCGACCCGCAGATCCCGGACCCTCAGCACCGGCGCGCTCATCGCTTCCGCAGCCTCGGGATCGGGACATTGTTCGGGGCAACCGCGGCGAGGCTGAAGGAGAGTCCGCCGAGCATCGCCGTCGCGGGAATCGCGAGCGCCATATAAAGACGGGCCACTGCCTATGCGGTTTCGTTCTCGGTGATTTGCCGGTCGATCTCTGCCTTGTGGACGTCGTAACAGGCCCAGGCATTGCTCGGGTCTGTAGCGCGCAGGGAAGGGTATGCGCCCGGAATCTCCGATTCGCTGCTGCCGAGCAGGCGCACCTGCACCAGAACCAATACCGGAATCTGCGTCTGCAGCAGACATGCTTCGCCGCCGGATACGCCGGCGGTGTGCTCGATTCCCGGGAATGCCTGGCCCATGGAGCGTACGAGCCATTGCAGCGCCTGCGCCTTTTCACTCCGAGACGGTTCGGTAATCAACTCGCGTACCGTATCCAGTCTTGACATGGGGGCCGATCTCGTGACGAAGAGGCTGAAGCTGGCCCTGCACCGGATGAATGATCATAGCAGAGCACGCTGCGATCACACTTGAACCTGGAGCGATTCCGAGCCTTCGACCCTTGGTTCGCCGTCCGCGTCCAGGCTGGACTACGCTATGGCAGCCTGATTCGAGCAGAAGGGCTTCGTTCGCTTTCGGCGATCGAAGCGGCGGCCTGACCGTGGCCACGGCCCGGAGTCCCGATTCTCCTGGCGGAGCGTTCGGCGCCGGTGGTGCGGGACGCGCTCAACCGCGCGCCAGCCGCTCCTTCGGCGGCACGGTATCGCAGGCGAGGTCCCGGACGCGACGCTTGTTCGCGAGAGGCTCCAGCACCGTCTCGCCCGGTTTCAGCCTTTCGGTGCACGCATACCCGTTCTTTCCGTCGATCCGCATCACGCATTCCTTGCATACGTTGGCGTTGATGCATGCGAAGCGGAACGCGAGGCTCGCGTCGGCGTGCTCGCGGATCCACATGAGGCCGTCGAGGATCGACTGCCCCGGGGTGTAGGGCACCTCGAACGTGTCGAACCGATCCGCGTCCCCGGGTCCACCGCGGGCGACCTTGAGCACCGCGGTCGCGCTCATCTCGCGACGCCTTCCGGCGCGACGGGGACGAAGCGGCAGGCGATCGTCCCCGCCTGCCCGGTCACCCGCTGGTTGCCTCGGAACCCCGCCGCGGTCTCCGGAAAGTCCTCCCGTTGATGAGCACCGCGGCTTTCCTCGCGCGCAAGGGCCGCCACCGTGACCGCCTCGGCGACGAGCAACGCCGAGCGCAGCTCGTGCCAGTCGGCGAGTTCGTTGGCGAACGCGGTCTCGCGCGGAACCGGGACCCGCGGGAGATCGTCGGCCCGCATCGCACGAATGCGGTCGAGAGCGGCCAGAAGACCCGGACGATCGCGAAACGGCCCGACCTTCGTCCACATGAGGCGGCGCAGCTCGCCCATGAGCGTCGCCGCGCTTGTACCGCCCGCTCCATTGCTCCCGCCGGCCACGGTACGGGGCGTCGGCGCCGTGCGTGGCCCCGCCGCGGTATCCCGTACCGTGGCCGCGGCGGCGCCCCCGTCCCACCCGCCGGCGTGGCTCCCGGCGTGTCGCGCCGCCTCGCGGCCCGCGATCTCACCGTACACCAGGGCTTCGCTGATCGCGTTGCCCGAGAGCCGGTTCGCGCCGGCCGCACCCCCCACCGCCTCGCCCGCCGCGTAGAGGCCGGCGAGGGTGCTGCGCATCCGGGCATCCACCTTCACCCCACCCATGTGGTAGTGCGCGATCGGCGCGACCTCCACCGGACGGCGCGTGAGATCGATACCGTTCTTCAGCAGCCGGTCGATCACCGGCCCGAAAGCGTGGCGAAGCTCCGCCTCGGGTACGTGGGTAAACGACAGCCAGGCTCCTCCCGACGGCGAGCCGCGGCCCGCGTCGACCTCGCGGCGGATCGCATGCGTCGCGAGATCCCGGGTCGCGGTGTACCTGCCATCGTCCTCGCCGCCGTAGCGGTCGATGAATTCCTCCATCGTGCCGTTGAGTAGTCGCCCGCCGAGCTTGTAACGGAAGGGATCCCACATGATGGGGTCCATGCCGACGAGGCGGGGCGCGAGGTGGCCGATCGGGAAGAACTGCACGAATTCCATGTCCACCAGCACCGCGCCCGCGCGGAGCGCAAGGGCGTAGCCTTCACCCGCCATGTTGTTCGATGCGCTCGACCGCGCGTAGAGCCTGGTGAGCCCGCCGGTCGCGATCACCGTCGCCCCGGCCGCGACGTCGAGTTCCGCGCCGTCACCGAACGCGAAGCCGAGCGCTCCGCGCACCGAGCCTTCCTGCACCACGAGATCGGTGATCGCGACGTTGCTGAGCGCGCGGATGCCGGCGGTCCTGCCTACCCGCTTGCGCAAGGTCCCGGCCACCGCCGGCCCGGTGTTCAGGAAATCGACGTAGCAGCAGCGCCGGCGGCCGTGGCCCGGCGCCGTGACCTGGCGGATGTGGCCGGCATGACCGCCGAGACCGCCCGCGCGCGCCCACCCGACGCCCCAGCCGTCCATCTCGCGCATCCGTTCGGGCGCACTCCGGCACAGCACCTCGGCAAGGGCCTCGTCGCAGAGCCCGCGGCCGGCCGCGAGGGTGTCGGCGAGATGGTCCTCCCAGGTA
Organism: uncultured Gammaproteobacteria bacterium; assembly: GCA_958295465.1. Taxonomy (GTDB): domain Bacteria; phylum Pseudomonadota; class Gammaproteobacteria; order HK1; family HK1; genus HK1. The sequence continues at coordinate 661,679 of OY282353.1, read as the reverse complement.
TCCGGTTCCTCCTCGGAAAGTGCGGCGGCGACGGTCATCTGGGCCATGATCGTCGCCCCCCCGCGACCGATCATGTTCTTGTCGGCAAGGATGACCTGGGCCCCGGTGCGCGCCGCGGCAATGGCGGCGTACATGCCGGCGCCGCCGGCGCCGATGACGAGGACGTCCGTGGAGAGGTGCATGACGTCTTTGTTCCGGGCCCGGCTTCTCCGGTGTTCGGGGCGGCGGTGGTCCGCTGGTGCGTGCCGGAGCGGCGGTTGCGTCCGGGCGGCATCCGGCAGGGCAATGCGGGCGGGACGTCCGCGCTCCCGGGCGGCCCCGCGTACGGCACGCCGCGGCTCCGTTCGTGACCACCGATCCGCAAGAACCGAGGCGGTCCGCGCACCGGAGAGCCACGACACCGCCCGGCGGGCTGCCCGCGCCCACGGTCCCCCGTAGTTCGCGGAACGACGGCATGCCACGCATGGGCCGGGATCCTCCGGCCCCATGCCCGAACCACGGTCCGGCGCTGCTCGCGGCGCCCGACCGCCGGCGCCTATACTACCGACGTCTCGGAGGACGTGCTCAATCGGGAGGTCGGAGCGATGACACCGGAAGCAGTGCTGTCCCGCCCCGCGCGAGTCCTCACCCAGGAGCAGCGCGAGGGGTACTTCTCCAACGGCTATGTCGCGGTCGAGTCGTTGATCAGCGCCGGCGAGGTCGCGCGCATTCGGGCGGTCGTGGACGAATTCATCGAGAAGAGCCGGAGCGAGAGCCGTTCCGGCGACGTCTTCGACCTTGCGTCCGGCCATTCGGCGGAAGCACCGCGCATCCGCCGCCTCCGGCGGCCGCATGAGCAGCACGCGCTGTTCTGGGAGGTCGCGACCGGGGTGCTCGCCGACGTGGCCGCGGATCTGGTCGGACCCGACGTCGTGTTCCATCACTCGAAACTCAACTTCAAGTGGAACGACGGCCACGACCAGGTGGACTGGCACCAGGACATCCAGTTCTATCCCCATACCAACTACAGCCCGCTGACGATCGGGTTGATGCTCCAGGACACCGCCTTCGACGACGGCGCGGTCGGCTTCCTCCCCGGCAGCCATACCGGCGAGCTCTTCGATCAGTACAACGACGAAGGACAGTGGATCGGGTGCCTGAACGCCCGCGACGTCGAGAAGCTCGACGTCCGGAGCGCCGTGTACGTCGAAGCGCCGGCCGGATCCATCACCGTGCACAACTGCCGCACCGTGCACGGCTCGCCACCGAGCACCAGGGCCGACGGGCGACCGCTGCTTCTGAGCGCCTACGCATCGGCGGATGCGTTCCCCTACACCCCGCATCCCGAGCCCACCCCGCAAATGGGGCAGGTGATCCGGGGAAAGCCCGCCCGCTGGGCGCACCACGACCCGCGGCCGTGCCTCATTCCGCCGGACTGGTCGGGCGGCTACACCTCGATCTTCGCCGCCCAGGCCGGGGAAGAGGGGTCCGGCGCCGCGTCGGACACCGGGGCCGGCTGACTTCCCGCGTGGCGGCAACCCTCGTCCACTCGGAAAGCATCCGTGGTCGCGCCGGGCGAAGCCTGGTGAAGGAGGGAAACATGCCCGGTCCCGGGGGCTGGCCGCACCACTTCGGGACTTGACGGGTCGAGCCCTTCGCCCGACGCCGCCTCGGTACTTCCCGGTGGATCGGCGCAACCACTTCCTGACCCGGTGAAGCCGACTGTCGCCCCGCGGATACCCGCGGGCGGAGAGCGCTCACCTGCCATATGTGGCAGAGGAAGGAGAGTGAACCCTGATTCGGCGTAGCCGGAACCGGCAGGCGAACCGGCGAACCATGCCGGGCAACCCTTGTGCTTCGAGAAATCGATTGTTTGAATACGAGCGATTGAGATGTTCTATCGCTCGACGATTCGATGACATGACTCTCCGAGAGCTTCGCTACCTCGTCACCCTTGCCGACGTCGGCCACTTCGGCCGCGCGGCGGAAGCCTGCCACGTCAGCCAGCCGACCCTCAGCATGCAGATCCGGAAGCTGGAGGAGTCGCTGGGCGTGGCGCTCTTCGAGCGCACGAACAGGACACTCCACGTCACGCCGGTCGGCGAGCAGATCGTCGCCAAGGCGCGGTGGGTGCTCTCGGAGGCGGATTCGATCGTCACGCTGGCCCGGCGCAGGACGGCCCCGCTCACCGGGCCGCTCGACCTCGGCGTCATTCCGACCCTCGGCCCCTATCTGCTGCCGTGGCTGCTGCCGCCGCTGGAACGCGCCTTTCCCGACCTGGGGCTCGTCGTTCACGAGGACCTGACCGATCGCCTCTTCGAACGACTCAGGACCCACAGGATCGACGCCGCATTGCTGGCCCTGCCCATAGACGACGGGGAGCTGAACACCCTGCCACTGTTCGACGAACCCTTCTTCCTGGCCCTTCCGCCCGGACACCGGCTGGCCGGAACGGGAGCCACCGTCAGCCAGTCCGACCTGCGCCGGGAGCACCTGCTCCTGCTCAGCGAAGGCCACTGCTTTCGCGACCAGGCCCTCGCAGTCTGTGGTTTCGAGACCCCGCCGGAGCGGAATCGGGGTACGGACGTTCGCGCGGCCAGCCTGGAGACGATCCGTCGGATGGTGGCCGCTGGCATGGGCTGCACGTTGCTGCCCGCCATGGCGCTCGCCGGCGCCGGGGAGCACGCCCTGGAGGTCTGTCCCCTGGACGTCGAAGCCTGCCGGCGCATCGGCCTGGTCTGGCGGCAGAGCTATCCAAGGGCGATCGACGTCGAGTACCTGGCCGGGACGATCCGCGACAACCTTCCCCCCTCAGTCCGCACGGTCTGAGTGGTTCGGGCCGTGAGCTCCTGCCCGACACCGCGTTCGGCGGCGCTGCCACCGGCAGGCGGTAGCGGGGTCGCCACCGCTCGCACGGCTCCCCGCTTCGAGCGGCGACCGCTGGCACGGTCGCCCCCCGGCCAGCGCCGCAGACGGGCAAGGAACAGTCTTGTTCCATACGAGCAGAGCTTACGCGCCGCCGTGGCGAACGCAGCGATCCTCCATCTTCGAGCCATGTGATTTTGCGCGACTACGAATAGTTTTTGTCGATTATTTTCATTGAAACAATCGATTTTACAAATTCTCTTCTCCTCCCGAACATGCCCTCCAGGCGGCGACCGGCCGAACCGGCCCGCCGTCAGGCGGCGCCCCGCACGAGCGGCGCGCCCGGTACGAGGCTCATGAGACGACGGAGGGAAGTTCGATGTCCAAGCCAGCGAAACCCACTCTCACCACCGCCGCCGGTATTCCGGTCGGCGACAACCAGAACAGCCTGACCGCCGGCCCGCGCGGCCCGCTGCTGGTCCAGGACTGGCAGCTCTTCGAGAAGCACGCCCACTTCAACCGGGAGCGCATCCCCGAGCGCGTGGTGCACGCCAAAGGCTCCGGGGCCTGCGGCACGCTCCGGATCACCGGCGACGTCAGCCGCTACACCAGGGCCAAAGCCCTGCAGCCGGGGGCCGAGAGCGAATGCTTCCTGCGCTTCTCCACCGTGGCCGGCGAGCGCGGCGCGGCGGACGCCGAACGCGACGTGCGCGGCTTCGCGCTCAAGGTCTACACCGACGAAGGGAACTGGGATCTGGTGGGCAACAACACCCCGGTGTTCTTCGTGCGCGACCCCTACAAGTTCCCGGACTTCATCCGCAGCCAGAAGCGGGACCCCCGGACCAACCTGCGCAACCCCACCGCCATGTGGGATTTCTGGTCCCTGTCGCCGGAGAGCCTGCACCAGGTCACGATCCTGATGTCCGATCGGGGTACGCCGAAGAGCTATCGGCACATGAACGGGTACGGCTCCCATACGTTCAGCCTCGTCAACGCAGACAACGAGCGCTTCTGGGTCAAGTTCCACTTCAAGACCATGCAGGGCATCGAGTGCCTGAGCGACGAAGAGGTCGAGGGCGTCATCGGCGCCGACCGGGAGAGCCATCAGCGCGACCTGTACGACGCCATCGAGAACGGCGACTACCCGAAGTGGCGCTTCTGCGTGCAGATCATGCCGGAAGGGGATGCGGAGAAGACGCCCTTCGACCCCTTCGACCTCACCAAGATCTGGCCGCACCGCGACTATCCCTTGATCGAGATCGGCGTGCTGGAGCTGAACCGGAACCCGGAGAACTACTTCGCCGAGGTCGAGCAGGCCGGCTTCTCGCCCGCCAACGTGGTCCCCGGCATCGGGCACAGCCCGGACCGGATGCTCCAGTTCCGCATCTTCTCCTACGCCGACGCGCACCGCTACCGGCTCGGGGTCAACCACGAGAGCCTGCCCGTCAACCGTCCCCGCTGCCCGGTGCACGGCTACCACCGGGACGGCGCGATGCGCTTCGACGGCAACGGGGGCGGGGCGGTCAACTACGAACCCAACCGCTTCGGCGGACCGGTGGAGGATCCGGAGTTCAGGGAGCCGCCGTTGCGGATCACCGGCGACGCCGGCCGCTACGACCACCGCGCGGGCAACGACGACCACGTCCAGGCCGGCAACCTGTTCCGCCTCATGAACGAGGCGCAGCAGGCCCGCCTGATGGACACCATCGCCGGCGCCATGCAGGGGGTCCCGGAGGAGATCGTGCTCCGCCAGATCGCCCACTTCCACGAGGCGGATCCCGCCTACGGCGAAGGGGTGGCCCGGCGGTTGGGTCTCGAAGCGCCCGAGACGCGAGCCGCTTGAACGTCCCGTGCAGGCCGTCGGACGAGGCTGGAAGGCAGGAGTCCGGCCGGGGCCTCATGCCCCGGCCGGATTCTCGCCGAGACAGTCGGACTGTCGCCCGCTCCGATCGGACCCTTGTCCGGCCTCCGCCGGGGTAACCCGTTCGACACCCTCGTATCCGTTGTGTGGGACGGCGCATGGGCAGGGATGGCGCAGTACATAACCGGCGGGACTAAAATCCAATCCGTATCGAGGGAGCGGTGCAGGGTTGATCCGATTTCGTGGACACCTGACCCTTTGGGGAGGAGGTATCCACCATGTCGAAATCAAGACCGCCGTACCCGTCGGCCTTCCGGCCCGCGGCGGAATGCAGTGCCCCGCCCCCGCCGGGCGGTCACGCCGGGGCCGGCCGCGTCTTCTTCGGCCTGATCAACCACGCGCCCAGCGCGGGCAGCAGCACCACCGCGCCCACCATGTTGACGAGGAACATGAACGTCAGCACCGTGCCCATGTCGGCCTGGAACTTCAGCGGGGCGACGATCCACGTCGCCACCCCCGCGGCCAGGGTGAGGCCGGTGAGCACCACGCCGGCGCCGGTGGTGGCGAGCGTGCGCTCGTAGGCCGCGGCGAAGTCGAGCCCCTGCGCGAGATGGGCGCGCAGCCGCCCGTAGATGTAGATCCCGTAGTCCACCCCGATCCCCACCCCCAGCGCCACCACCGGCAAGGTGGAGATCTTCAGCCCGATCTCCATCAATGCCATGAGCGCGTAGGCGAGCAGGGAGACCACCGCGAGCGGCACGATGATGCATACCGTGGCCGCCACCGAACGGAACGAGAGCAGGCAGAGCACGATCACCGCGGCGTAGACGTAGCCGAGGATCGGGAACTGGGACGCCTCGACCTCCTCGTTGGTCGCCGCCATCACCCCCACGTTGCCGGCGGCAAGCCGGAAGGCGATGCGCTCGTCGGGGTTCGCGGCCTGGAACGCCTTCACCGCCTCGACGATGCGCCCGATGGTCTCGGCCTTGTGGTCGGCGGTGTAGATCTGCACCGGCATCACGCTGCAATCGGTGTTGAGCAGGCCGCTGCCGGTGGGCACCGGGGACACCGACTGCACCAGCATGTAGTGGTTGCGCGGCAGCGCCCGCCACTTGAGGCTGCCCTCGTTCCAGCCGGCGTTGACCCCGCGGGCCACCCCCGCGAGCCCGCGCACCGACTGCACGCCTTCGACGTTGCGCACGTGCCATTCGAAGGCGTCGAGGGTGCTCATCACCTCGTAGTCGATGCAGCCCTCGGGCGCCGTCTCCGCGATCACCGTCAGCACGTCCACCCCGATCTCGAAGCGCTCGGCGATGGCGGCGGTGTCCAGGTTGTACACGGAGTCGGCGCGCAGCTCCGGCACGCCGCGCTGCTCGTCGCCTACCCGGACCTGCACCGCGTAATGCGCCCCGGCCGCCGCCAGCACCACGGCCACGCCGATCGCCGCCGCGGCCGGCCCGCGCCGCGCCACCCGCGCGAGGCGCGACCACAGCGGCCGGAGCCGGCGGTCCAGATCGCTCGCGGCGCGGCGCTCCGCATCGCCCACCTCCAGGTACGAGAGCAGCACCGGCAGCAGTGCCAGGTTGGTGAGGATGATCGCGGCCACGCCGATGCTGGCGGTGAGCGCGATCTCCTGGATGACCCGCACCTCGATCAGCGAGATGGTGATGAAGCCCACGGAATCGGAGACCAGCGCCACCGAGCCCGGCAGCAGCAGGCGGCGGAAGCTCGCCCGCGCCGCGTCCGGGGCGCTCGCGCCGCCGATCACTTCCGCGCGCACCGCGCTCACCATCTGCACCCCGTGGCTCACCCCGATCGCGAACACCAGGAAGGGCACCAGGATGGACATCGGATCGATGCCGAAGCCGAGCCCGGTGACCGCGCCGAGCTGCCACACCACCGCGATCAGGGAGCAGGCGAGGGGGACCGCGGTGAGGCGTAGCGAACGGGTGTAGGCGTAGACGAAGAGGGTGGTCACGAGGAAGGTGATCCCGAAGAACGCCATCACCCGGGCCGCGCCCGCCGCGACGTCCCCCATCACCTTGGCGAAGCCGATGACGTGCATGTCCACGAGCACGTCCACCTCGGCCCGCGCCTGCGCTTCGCGGCGGATGCGTTCCAGCTCGCCTGCAACCTCCAGGTAGTCGAGCCGTTCGCCGGTGTTGGGATGGAACTCCTGGAGCTTGGCGCTGACGATGGCGCCGCTGAAGTCACTGGCCACCAGGCGGCCGACGAGGCGGGCCTTGATGATGTTCTCGCGCACCCTGGCAAGGCCGGCCTCGGTCGGCTCGAAGTCCGCCGGCACCACGTTGCCGGCGGTGATGCCGTCCTCCACCACCTCGATGAAGCGCACGTTCGGGGTGAGCACGGAGTAGACCTGGGTGCGGTCCACGCCGGGCAGGAAGAACACCGTGTCGGTCACCTCGCGCAGCAGGGCGAAGAACTCCGGCGTGAACATGTCGCCGTCCTTCGCCACCAGCGCGATCACCACCCGGTCCGCGCCCCCGAACTCGTCGCGGTGCGCGAGGAAGGTCTCCATGTACTCGTGCCCGAGCGGCACCTGCTTGGTGAAGCCGGCATCGACCCTGAGCCCGGTGGCAAGCCACGCCATCGCCAGGGTGACGAGCGCGAACGCCGCGAGCACGAGGCGGCGGCGGGCGAACAGAAGGTGCTCGGCGCGGGCGGCGAGCGAGGGCCGCGGGGGGGCAGGGGAAGGGGCGTCGGACATCGCCGGCCGCTACTCGATCTCCGGCAGGCGCCGGACGCCGAACTCCCCGAGCAGCAACACGCCGCCGTCGGCGAGCGCGAGCGCCGCCGAGATCCCCTCGCGCGACGCGATCTGCCCGAGCGATACGTTGCGTCCGCCGTCCCGACTGGTGAGGAAGGTCCCTTCGAGACCGGTGATCAGCACCTGTTCGGAATCGACACGGAGGGCGGCGGTCAGGGTCGCGTTGGTTCCGGTGACCACCTGCGTCCAGCTCTCCCCCGCGTCCTCGGAGCGGAACAGGTGGCCCCGGAGCCCGAGCAGCAGCAGCCGATCCGTGTCGAGCGCGAGGGCGCCGAACCACGAGCCGCCGTAAGGGGGGGACAGCGCACGCCACGTCTCACCGCCGTCGTCGGACCGGTAAGCGACCCCCGCCTCCGCTGCGATGAACAGCCGGTCCGGTCCGGCCGGGGCCAGCGCGTTCAGGTGGAAGTCGTCCTCGCTGACGGCGTGCGAGGTCCAGGTGTCGCCGCCGTCCCCGGTGGCCAGGAAGTACCCGTAGGCCCCCACCGCGAACCCGGTGTGCTCGTCGCGGAACCACACGTCGAGCAGGGGGCGTTCCTCCTCCGGCGCGTAGTGCACGAGCCGCCACGTCGCGCCGCCGTCCCCGGTGCGCAGGATCACCGCGTCGTGCCCGACCGCCCAACCGATGCGCTCGTCGTGCATGTGCACCGCGGTCAGCAGGGCGCGGGTGGGCACGCGGGCCTGCTTCCAGCGCGCGCCGTTGTCGGTGGAGACGAGGATGTGCCCGCGCTCGCCCACCACCACCAGACGCGGGCCGGCCACCGCCCCGTCGAGCAGCAGGGATTCGATCGCCAGCGGCGCCTCCACCGCGGGGAGCGGCTCGGCAGCGCCCGCGCCGTTGGCCGCGGGCAGGAGAATTCCCAGCCAGAAGATGAATGCGAGCGGTGACCGCCGGTGCGGTCGCCTGGCGATTCCGCTACGGGGAATCGCGGGTGCCCCGGCCCTGGCCAGCGCTGCAGACGGGCGGGGAACGGGTTTGTTCCATGCGAGTGGCCCGCCGGTGGCGTTCCTGTCCGCCGCCCCGCTCACCGATGCAGGGGAGGCCCGGTCATGGACATACCGCTTCGAGAGCGCGGGCGGCGGCGAGGGTGTCGAAGGTGCTGGCGTTCATGGATGCGGCCCGCCGGGCAGTGGTCGGCTTTCGATGGCGCCGATTCCCTGCCACGTCCTCCCTCTCCGGCGCAAGGCCCGCGCCGCCCGAACCCTCAACCGGCCGCCGGCAACGCGGGCGCGCGCATCAACGCCGGCCCTCGCGGCGCAAGGCCGCCGGCGTGAAGTCCCGGGACGTGAACTCGACGTCCCAGGAGCACATGTCGAACTCGTTGTCGAGCCCGAGGGCGAGGTAGCGGCCCGCCTGCAAGTCGGTATGCACTTCGAGCGTCGGCCACACCAGGGGTTTCTCGTAGTAGTTGATGACGTGGCCTTCCGACACCCGCCAGAGCTGGTCCCGGTTGTCGTAGACGTCGGCGAGCAGGATCTGCCAGGAGTCCTCGTCCACGTAGAAGGTGCGCCGCTTGTAGAGGTGGCGCGCGCCCTCCTTCAGCGTCGCCTCCACCACCCACACCCGGTGCAGCTCGTAGCGCAGGTGCTCCGGGTTGACGTGCAGGGGGGTGAGGACGTCGGCGAAGGAGAGGTCGCCGCTGTGCAGCCGGTAGGCGTTGTAGGGCACGACCATCTCGCGCTTGCCGGCGAGCCGCCAGTCGTAGCGGTCCACCGCGCCGTTGAACATGTCGAACTGATCCGCGGTGCGCAGCCCGTCCGTGGTGGTGCCGGGGTTGTCGTAGGCGACGTTGGGGGCGCGCCGCACCCGGCGCTGGCCGGGGTTGTAGGTCCAGGCGTTGCGCGGCTCGCGGACCTGGTTCATGGTCTCGTGCACCAGCAGGAGGTCGCCCGCGAGCCGCGCCGGGGCCAGCACCTTCTGCTTGAACAGCACCATCGTGTTGCCGAGCCGCTCCTCGGTCATGCCCGGCAGCGAGTAGCGCAATTCGATCTCCAGACCGTACTTGACCATCGTGTATGCGCCGCCGCGGGTCACCGCGGCCTGGCCGATGACGCATTCCACCGTCTCGCCCCGGTAGCGCAGCAGGTGGTTCCAGATGGCTTCCAGGCCGTTCTTCGGGATCGGGAAGGGGATGCCCACCGTGGCGCCGCCCACGCCGTTGCCGTCGTCCACGAGCTTTGCGGTGGCCGCGACCCGCCGGGTGGCGTCGTAGATCCGCTGCGGGACGGAGGCGCTGCGCCGCGTCGGGTAGACCGGGATCCGGAAGGTCGGGTAGGTCTCCAGCATGCGTTGGTGCCCGACGGAGAGCTTGTCCCGATGCTCGTCGAGGTTGGCGGCGTCGATGACGAACCGGGGTTCGTCGCCGGTATAGGGGTCGCGGTGGTGCTCGCCGGCCCGGTAGCCGGCCGGCGGCTCGGTGATGCCGCCGGTCCATTCCGGGATGGTGCCTTCGGCGTTGCCCGCCCGCTCCCCCCCGAGCGGGGTGAGGTCGCGGCCGAGCCGCTCGATCTGGTCGGCAGGGATCTCCGCGGCGGCGGGGAAGGCGAGAGCGCCCCCGAGGACGAGGGCGGCGCACCCGAGGACGAGGGCGGCGCATCCGAGGGCGGGCGCGGTGGCGGCGGACCGGAGGACGGATGTGTTCAGGTTCATGTTCATGGCGCTCGGAGCTCAGAACGAATAGCTGACGGAGGCGGCGACGAAGTCGCGGTCGCTGAGCTGGTTGTTCCCGCCGGCGTGCATGGTGTAGCCCAGGCTCCCCCGCCAGCTTTCGAGATAGCTCGCGCCCACGCCGAGGGTCAGCACTTTTCGGCCGTCGACGAAGGGACCGCTGGGGCCGGGGCTGCTGCCGTTCACGTCATGCTGGAACTGCACGTATGGAGAGAGGCGTGCGGCGCCGATCGCGTTGTTGTAGTCGAGCCGCGCCGCCGCGCGGTAGCCGAAGGAGGTGGCGTCGGCGATCTCGGCGCCGATGCCGCCGGTATCGAGCGGCGTGACGGTCTCGTCCGGCATGTCGTGCACGCGCATCACCGCCGCCTCGGTGATGAACGCCCCTCCGTCCGCCCGGACGACGGGGCCGAACACCTTGGTCGCGGTGACCTGGAGCTGGCTCACGTCGCGTTCGACGTAACCCTGGAGACGGGATTTGAGGGTGGCGTCTAACTCCGCTTGTGACGGACGTTTCCCTCCACACCCACGTCTCGAAGGATCGAGCGCACAGAGCAGAGGCTTGAGCCCATCTTCGAACAGGGACATTTCGGTCCTCTGCAACGGCGCGTCGGGATGGAACGAATACTCTCCTTGCAGCGCCCAGCCCGACGCCCCGAGCAGGGTATTGAAGCTGACGCCGAGGACCTGGAGGTCTTCCGGATACTCGACGTGGTAGCTCGCGGTCTTGCCGTAGCGGTCGATCGCGAGGGCGGAAGCGGCCCCGTCGATTCGCTCCAGGATCTCGGCCGCCCCGGGGACGGTCAGCACGTGGGTGGGGTCACGCCTGCGGGCGTTGATGTCCCGGGTGATTGCCGCGATCACCAAGTTACGGTTCGGAGCCCCCGCGGGGACCGCCTGATTGATGATCTCGCCGGCGGTCCTGGAGTCCGGCGCCGAGACCGCTCTTGCCGCCGCGACACCGGCGCTGAAACCGGCTAGCGTGCCGTACGTCGCGCTGACCAGCGGCAGGCGGCTGTGATGGTTGACGAAGTAGAAGCCGAACTCCGTATCGTTCAGGTTCTCGGCGAGGTAGCGTAGCGCGATCCCCCACTGGCCCGAGTCGGAGGGGTTGCGGTCCGGGTTGCGTGTGACGCTGAGAAAGCCGTCGTCGAAGCCGTCGTCGGGCTCGCAATCCGTCCCGGCGAAAGTGAAAGGGGGAGTGGGGCTTGTGAGTCGGCAATCCATCTCCGCCTTGATGAAATCGAAGTTCATGGCTGCCGCGAGCGGGCCGAATCCGCCGCCCATGTCGTTGGGGAGGAGGTCGCTGAACTGGGGATTGTCGAAAAAGGCTCTGTTCCCCCCCGCCCCCACATAATCGTTGGTCGAGAAATAGGTGCCCGGCGGGTCGATCTCGGTCTTCTTCCAATCGAGCTGGTAGAAGCCTTCCAGCGACAGGGCGGAGGTCGGCGCCACCGACGCCGAGACCAGCGGCACCGGCTCCAGCGCGTCGCGCAACTCCGCCCCCGGCGTGCGCAGCTTGGTGACGTCGAAGGGGTTGACGACGTTGACGCCGTTCTGGATGAAGGTGCTCTCGCCCCAGTTGAGCACGTGGTTGCCGAGCCGCACGTCGACCGGGGTGTCGCCGGCGTCGAACGCGCCGGTCACGTAGAGGTCGAGCACTTCGAGGTCCTTGCCGGCCAGGTCTTTCGCCTCTTCGGTCAGCGGGCGGTGCTCGCGGTCGCCGTTCTCGTTCTCGAAGTCGATGAACCCGTTGACGCGGGCGAAGGCGCCGAAGTTCCGGTAGTCGAGCTCCAGCTCGCCGGTCACCTTGGAGGTGTTGCTGACGAGGCCGCGTTTGTAGTTGCGGCCGCCGTCGTCGGAGTTGAGGCCGGTCAGGCTGTCGTCGCGCTTGCCGGTGCGGAAGGTCACCCCGTGGGAGAGGGTGGTGTCGAAGCTCCCCTGAAGCTCGCCGGAGGCGAACTCGACCGCTTGTGCCGGCAAGCTGTGGAACAGCCAGCCGAGGGCGAGCAGGCTCGCCGTCAGGGTGGCGGAGCCGTACATCGTCCGCGGGATAATTTTCGGCCGGGACGGTGTGCCCGCCGGCCGCCGCAAGCATTGCGGACGAGGCAACCGGGCCGTGCCGGGTTCACGAACGCTCCACATTGGGGGATCCCCTTGTCTTGGCTGGTCTGGTGGCAGCGAATCCGTGCCCGCGTCGCGGAGACGATCCGCGATGCCCCGGCCACCAGCTCCGGAGCCCGGTACGCTCCCGCCATGCCGGGTACAATGGCGACGCGCTGCCGGTTCGTCTTTATCACTTCAACCCCGTGATGTCCATTTTGCTTTCCGGTGCATCACCGGGGTCAACCGAAGATGTGCAGCGGTCCTCCGCAGCCGCCTTCCCATCCGATAGCGTCGCCGGTGCATGAGCCACGCTCCAGGAGGACGACCACCCATGAGCGATACGTTGTCGAGCCTCATCGAGGCAAGGTTCGGCGAGAGAGTCGAGGTGCCCGGAGCGTTGGAGCGGGATCCGGAGCTGACGGGTCTCGCCGCGCATCGCAGTCATCGTTCCTTCACCTCCGAACCGGTGCCGCCGGCGGTGCTGCGCGCCCTGCTCGCGGCAGCGTTCTCCGCGCCCGCGAAGTCCGACCTCCAGCAGTCGTGCGTCGTGCACGTGAGCGATCGATCCGACCAGGAGCGGATTGCCGCTCTGATCCCGTCGATGCCGTGGATCGCCGGCGCCCCGGTGCTGCTCGTGTTTTGCGGGGACAACCGCCGGATCCGGCGCATCTGCGAGCTGCGCGGCACCCCGTTCGCCAACGATCACTTCGACAGCTTCTTCAACGCCGCGGTGGATACCGGGTTGGTCATGGCGGGATTCATCCGCGCCGCGCAGGCCGCGGGGCTCGGCTGCTGCCCGTTGAGCGTGGTTCGCAACCACGCGGCCGAGGTCTCGCGGATGCTCGGATTGCCCGACTACGTGTTTCCCGTCGCCGGGATGGTGGCGGGCTACCCGGCGAAGGAGCGCCGGATCACGCCCCGGCTGCCCCTCGATGCGTTCGTGCACGACAACTGCTACGACGACAGCGGCTTCGAGCGATGGATCGCGAGCTACGACGCCCGCCGCCACGTCATGCTTCCGCTGAACCCGGACCGCCAGCGCGACCCTGCCCGGTTCGGGCGTGCGGAGTTCTATGGATGGTCCGAGGACAAGGCGCGCCAGGTCGCGGTGAGCGAGCGGGGCGACTTTGGAGAGTTCGTGCGCTCCAAACGGTTCCGGCTCGACTGATACGGCTCTCGTACCCAGGTGCGGCTTCGCCGCCGATCTGTTTGCAGGCGGTTCGGGAACGCTTACGATAGCGCCCTGATCGTTTCGCGAGGGATCGAGCCATGAGTGCCCAGCCAGCGCTTGCCGACCTTCCCACCGTGAAGGTCTCGACACGGTTCGAGCTCGACGCCGGACCGGCCCGCCACCGCATCGGGCTGATCGCGCTCGACAGCGACATCGCGACGGAGCGCGACTTCCACGCCATGCTGCCCCCGGACGTCATGTTCTACACGTCGCGGATCCACTGCATCAATCCCGTCACGGTCGAGAACCTCCGGCGGCAGGGTCCGCTGCTGCGCGATGCGGTGAAGCTGATCATCCCGGACCAGCGGCTCGACGCGATCGCGTATAGCTGCACTTCGGGCACCGTGGCCATCGGGTACGAGGGGGTCGCGAGCGAGATCCGCGCCGCGGGACGGCCGGACATTCCGGTGGTCACGCCGATCACCTCGGCCATCGCGGGGTTCGAGCATCTCGGGATCCGCCGCATCTCGCTCCTGACCCCATACCTCGATTCGGTCAACCAGGCGATGCGCGCCTTCCTCGAATCCCACGGCATCGAAGTCGTCAACGTCGGGGGGTTCTGCATGGCCGACGATCGCGAGATGGCGCGCATCCCCCCGGATGCAATCTTCGATGCGGCGCTCGAGGTCTGTGACGAACGCGCCGAGGCGCTCTTCATCTCGTGCACCGCGATCCGCGCGGTCGAGATCATCGAGCGCGCGGAGGCGGCGCTCGGCCGGCCGGTGCTGAGCGCGATCCAGACCCTGCTCTGGCAATCGCTGCGCGAAGCGGGCTGTTCCGCCCCGGTATCCGGGTTCGGCCGCCTGCTCGCGAGTTAGTCCGGCCTCCCGCCCGCCGCATCGAGCCTCTCGCGCTTCGTCTCGACCTTCGGCCGGAGCCGCGCCACCTCCGTCACCACCCGTACGTGCGTGCCGCGTCCCACGACCTCGACCGCGTCGCGCACCTCTGCGTCGAGGATCACCTTGCGCCCTTCGACCGCACGCACCGTGACCGCGACCTCCACCTGATGGCCGATCGGAGTCGCACCCAGGTGGTCCACCGCGACGTGCACCCCGAGCGACGTCTCGCCGGAGTCGAGATGTTCGCCGATGAGCCGGTAGCAGGCATATTCCACGTCATGGACCATCGAGGGCGTGCTGTACACGCGGAGCCCCTCGCCCAGGAACGAGATGGTGTTGGACTCGTCAACGGCGGCGTGCTCGACCCTTCGAATCCCTTCCGCGAGCGATTTCTTCATTTCACTCCCTTCGTCGTGATCACGAGTTTGCCGATGAAGTCCTTCGCCCGGAAGTCGGCCCGGGCACGGGCGACGTCCTCCGGAGGAACAACATGACCGGCATGAAGCGGACGGTCCTGGTCACTGTCACATACCTCGAAATGACCTCACCGGACCAGCGATCGGCCGCTCCCGTGCCGGCCGAGCCGGTCACCATCCAGCGGGCCGAGCGTCCCACCATCTCGTTCTACCGGTATCTGTACGACACCGTCGGGGCGGACTGGGACTGGTACGAGCGGCGGCGGCTCTCCGACGAAGCACTCGCCGCGATCATCCACGACGAGGCGGTGGAGGTGTTCGTCCTCCATGTCCGCGGGGTGCCGGCCGGCTACGTGGAGCTCGATCGACGGGTCGAACAGGAGGTCGAGATCGCCTATTTCGGCCTTGTCCCGAAGTACATCGGCCGCGGTCTCGGACCCGCTCTGCTCGACCGGGCGCTCGAACGGGCCTGGAGCTACGGTCCTCGCAGAGTCTGGCTCCATACCTGCTCGCTGGATCACCCCAAGGCGCTGGCCGTCTACCAGCGCGCCGGATTCGAGGTGTACGACCGCCAGGTGGTATCGGTGAAGACGGAGCTGATCGATCTTGCGCGCCAGGGTGGGAGGGAGAGGAGCATGAGCCGCGGTTCGGCGGGCTGATCCGGAGCCGGGATGCTTCGCGGCCCCGTCACCGGGATCGCACGTGCTAGGAGCCTGCGCCGCAGAAAACGATGGACTGTAGGGGCGACTACTACAGCCGGGCTTGAACTATGCTTTCTGCGGCGCAGACTCCTAGGAGCCTGCGCCGCAGAAAGCATAGTTCAAGACACGCGAGCGGATGGACGGGCCGGAATCGATGCGAGGATGGGCACGAGCACCGGGGCACCGGAGTGCGCAATAGCGCACAGGGCACTCGAGAGGGTCCGAGGCGTCCGGCAAGACGCCCGATGGGAGTGATTCTGGCCATGTCCCACTGGCGAGCCGGCGCCCTTACACTGCCAGAAGCGGTTGCAGGCGCTTGATGTTCAGCGCCAGACACACCAAGTCCCATTCCCCTCGCGCCTTGTTCAGGCCCCGCACGCTGAATCGCCGGAATCCAAGGACTTCCTTGATCCAGCCATTGGGCGCTTCGGACAGCCATTTGCGTTGCGCGTACCGCTCCCGCCCCGCTGGTGTCGCCAGCTTCTCGACCATGCGATGCGTCGCCGGGTGCGTGTGCGCGTCCCGGTTCACCGTCTTCTTCCCCTCGCGCCCCGGCGCCACGTATCCGTCGATGCCTCGCGCTTCGAGCTCCGACAAGTCCCGCTCATTGCAGTAGCCGGCGTCGGCGAGCACCGTCTCGGGCTGCGCGTCGAAGGTCTCCTCCACCTCATCGAGCAGCCCCACCATCTCGCCCTGGTCGCTCGCGTTCGATGTCAACTCCGTCGCGACAATCAACTGATGCTCGCCATCGACCGCCACCTGCGCGTTGTAGCATTGCTGGAAGCCCTCGGCGCTGGTCTTCATGATGGCGCTGTCGGGGTCGGTGAAGTTGCTCTGCGCCTTCTCATCAGGCTCCCCGTATGCGCGTTTGTATGGCTGCCCGCCCTTGGGATGGCGCTCCCACTCCGGGCGGCGCCCGCGCGCATCATCCGCCTCGCGTTGCGCCGCCTCCAACCGCGCCTTCGCCGCAACAATCGCCGCCAACCGGTCCTCGCGACGGCGCAACTCCTCGGGCAACTCGTCTCCACGCAACGACTCGCCAAAGCGCGCGTCCTCCTCCGCATCGGTCTCCCGTGCCCTGTTCAACAACGCTTCGATTTCCCCCTCCAGCCGACGCTCCTCCTCGCGCATCCGCCCGTAACTCATCGCCTTGCGCTTGCTCGCGTTTGCCCGCACCTTCGTCCCATCTATCGACAGCTTCCCGAAGCTCGCCAATCCCATCTCGCGCGCCACACGCACCACCTCCACGAACAGCCCCTTGAACTCCTCCAAGTGCCGGCGGCGAAACTCGCACAGCGTGCGGTGGCTCGGAAAGTTCCCCGCCCCCAACACACGAAACGCCACGTCCTCCTCCAGCTTCCTCGCCATCCCCCGCGACGAAAACACCCCCGTCGCATACCCGTACACCAGCACCTTCACCATCATCCGAGGCTCATACGGGGCGTTGCGACGACCGTCGCCTTCATATGGCGCGTAAAACGCCGTCAAGTCCAGCCCGTCCACCAAGTCGCTCACGTGATGCGCAAAGTGCCCTTCCGGGAGCCAATCGCGCACATCCGGCGCCAGCAGCAACATCTGGTCCGGCTCATAGGGGCGAAATGTCGTCGGCATCGGACTCTCTCCCTCGGCTCCTGTCCGCCTATTGTCGCATCGTTTCCTACGGCGCAGACTCCTAGGGGTTGAATTAAGTGACTACGGCTTTTGACGGTCCGTCCCCGCAAAAAATGGAGAAATTCGGGGGGACAGTTTTTTAATTCGGGGGGACACGTTTGAAGTAGACATTCGTTTGTACGCATATAGATTAGGGCTCCCGCACGCACGCTCAGGAGCACCTAAATGTGTACCACCACCGACGACAGCAACGCCCCCCACGCCGCTGACCCCTCCACCGACCGCCTGATCGGGATCCGGGCCGTTTCCGATTGGATCGCGGTCAGCCGCACCACGGTACGCAGATACGTGGCCGCGGGCATTTTTCCTGCCCCGCTCGTGATAGGCAAGGTGCACCGCTGGCGCACCAGCGTCGTCGCGCGCTGGATTCACGAGCGCGAGATCGCGTCGTGATCTCGCGCCAGCCCGGTACGCCTATCCCGAGGTGAACCGTCCCGGGAGACCTGTGAATTGTACAGCACTGCACAAAACGAGACGAGGACGGTCAGCACACCCCGTCCACGCAAAGAGGAACAACCCATGGCCGTAACGACCCGCCGTCCACGCCAAGCCCCATCCACCACCGACCTCGTGGCGAAGCTCGACGAACGCATGGGCGCGCTTGAGCAGCGGATGGAAAAGGCGCGCAAGCAGACCAAGAGCCAGCGCCTGCGCGAGATGCTGAAGGAGGATATTGCACGGCTCGTGCGCGCACGCCGGCGCATCGAGCGGGCGAGCGAAACCACCGAAGCACTGGAGCGGTTCACCGCCTCGGTGGAAGAGAAGTGGACCCCGATAATTGGACAGGGCGATAAGTGTCCTCCGCCCCCGTTGGTTCGCCTGCTTCACGCTGCCTTGGGCCATGAGCCGCTGCCAGCATACACCGCGTCGGGTGTCCTGCGCCCAAGGCCCTGATGGCGACGCTCGGCATTGTAGAACCGGAAGTAGCGGCCCAGTCCTGCGCGAGCCGCGGCCACGCCCTCGTAGGCGTGCAGATACACCTCCTCGTACTTCACACTCCTCCACAGCCGTTCCACGAACACGTTGTCCATCCAACGCCCCTTGCCGTCCATGCTGATGGCGATGTCTGCGCCCTTGAGCACGTCGATGAACGCCAAGCCGGTGAACTGTGCCCCCTGGTCGGTGTTGAATCTCTCCAGACTCCCAAAGTGTGCGAGCGCGTCCTCCACCGCCTCGATGCAGAAGTCACCGTTGAGGGTATTGGACAGCCGCCAGACGAGCACCTTGCGGCTGTACCAGTCCATGACCGCGACCAGGTAGAGAAACCCGCGGGCCATCGGGAGGTAGCAGATGTCGGCCGCCCACACCTGATTGGGACGCTCCACGGTGAGCTCCCTCAGCAGATAGGGATAGACCTTGTCCCCGGCCCGCTCGGCTCGTTCGGGGCCGTGGGTACAGCGCCTCAAGCCCCATCAGGCGCATCAGACGCCGTACCCGCTTGCAGTTGGCCTTCACCCCACGCTCCCCGAGCCAATCGTTCAATCGACGGCTCCCGTAGAACGGGAACTGAAGATGGGCCTCGTCGAGCAGGCGCATGGCCTCCAGGTCCTGTTCCGAGACCGGCGCCGGCTGGTGGTACACGCTCGAACGCGACAGCGCCAGCAGCTCGCACTGGTGCGTCACCGGCAATGAGTGACCCCGCTCGATCATGGCCTTGCGCCGCGTGCGGCTCAATGACCGAGCTTGCCGGATAAACAATCCCGTTCCATCATCAACTGTCCGATCTTCGCGTATGGCTTCCCGCCCTTGGGATTGCGCTCCCACTCCGGGCGGCGCCCGCGCGCATCATCCGCCTCGCGTTGCGCCGCCTCCAACCGCGCCTTCGCCGCAACAATCGCCGCCAACCGGTCCTCGCGACGGCGCAACTCCTCGGGCAACTCGTCTCCACGCAACGACTCGCCGAAGCGCGCGTCTTCCTCCGCATCGGTGTCGCGGGCCTGCTTCAGCAGCGCTTCGATTTCTCCTTCCAGCCGACGCTCCTCCTCACCCATCCGCCCATAGCTCATCGCCTTGCGCTTACTCGCGTTCGCCCGCACCTTCGTCCCGTCTATCGACAGCTTCCCGAAACTCAATAGCCCCATCTCACGCGCCAAGCACACCACCTCCACGAACAACCCCTTGAACTCCTCCAAGTGCCGGCGGCGAAACTCGCACAGCGTACGGTGGCTCGGAAAGTTCCCCGCACCCAACACCCGAAACGCCACATCCTCCTCCAGCTTCCTCGCCATCCCCCGCGACGAAAACACCCCCGTCGCATACCCGTAGAGCAGCACCTTGACCATCATCCGAGGCTCATACGGGGCGTTGCGCCGACCGTCTCCCTCATACGGAGCGTAAAACGCCCTCAGATCCAGCCCGTCCACCAAGTCGCTCGCGTGATGCGCAAAGTGCCCTTCCGGGAGCCAATCGCGCACATCCGGCGCCAGCAGCAACATCTGGTCCGGCTCATAGGGGCGAAATGTCGTCGGCATCGGACTCTCTCCCTCGGCTCCTGTCCGCCTATTGTCGCATCGTTTCTACGGCGCAGACTCCTAGGCTGTGTTGACGAATTCATGGAATTCTGGACAATTGTTCTCCGTCGATGTTCTTCGGAGAACAATCATGGCCTTACGCTTGCTCATCAGCGATGCTCTGTGGTCGGAAATCGAGCCCGTGCTCCGGGAACTCAAGCACGCCGCCGGCAGCCCGCCGAGGCTCAGCGACCGGATGTTCATCGAAGCTGTCCTGTACCAGGCCCGCACCGGGACCCCTTGGCGGGACCTGCCCGGTGAGTTCGGCAACTGGAATGCTGTCTATCACCGCTTTCGCCGTTGGGAAAAGCGGGGGCTGTGGAAACGGCTCTGGCAGCGGTTCCAGACCCTCGACGATGAACAACTCCACGAACTCTTCATCGATTCGACCATTGTGCGGGCACATCAGCACGCCGCCGGGGCATCAAAAAAAACGGCGGGCAACAGGCCCAGGCTCTGGGCCGCTCTCGGGGTGGGCTCTCCACCAAGCTGCACGCGGCCTGCACGGACGAGCGTACCGGGGTGTCGTTCGTGTTGACTGGTGGACAGCGCAATGATGCGGTGGGATTTGAGCCAGTGTGGGAGGGGGTGCCAGCGTTGCCTGGGCTGGGGGCGGTGGTGATGGACAAGGCATATGACAGCAATGCCATTCGTCAATTCTTGGCAATGCAGGGGATTGAAGCCGTCATCCCGCCGAAGGCGAACCGGACCGAGGCGATTCATCACGATGCGCAGAAGTACAAGCTGCGCGAGAAGGTTGAGCGGTTCTTCAACAAGCTCAAGCAATTCCGCCGTATTGCCACCCGTTATGACAAGCTCAGTCGGACGTTCCTGGCGTTTATTCATATCGTGTCGGCCTGGATCATGCTTCGATAATTCGTCAACACGGCCTAGGAAGGAACCGTGTTGGTGGAGGCCACGGCGACCGACGCCAACGGCCTCACGACCACCATCCGCTTCGAGGTTCAGGTAGACTTCCACTGGCCGCCCCGCCGCGGCGGCTGGCGCAGCGCGCTGCCGCTCGACTAGGGCGTGTTCACACTGATTGCGCGAAGGAATGCATCAAGTGGCGCTGGCCGCCCGTTTTGCCACGTGAAGCACCGGGAGAATGCACGCTGATCGTGATGGGTAGAAATCTTTTCAAATAGATTCAAAAGGTTATAGTGTGAACACGCCCTAGGGCGTCTGCGCCGAATCAAAGGCAAATGAGATCTTTTGGCAACATGAGGGGGATGGCGTAAGTCGTGTTTAGCGTTTGTGAAGTGATGGCCCCCTCCCCCCAGACACTGAGTCCGTCGATTTCCATCGGCGCACTGAGTCCGTCGGAGGGCGACCGCGGCACGATGACCCAGACGTTGGCATGAAGCGGTGGATCGCCGGCCGGCGCCTCTGCCTTGTCCCCTTGCTTCTCCTTGCCTTCGCCGCCGCGCCCCAGGCCGCTGCGCAGACGCTGTCGATCAACTCGCCGAGCGTGACCGAGGGGAACAGCGGCTCGACGAACCTGACGTTCACGGTGACGTTGAGCCCGGCGAGCAGCCAGCAGGTGACGGTGGCCTACGCCGACGCCACGACCGGCACGGCCACGTCCGGGACGGACTACACGACGATCACCGGTGGCACGCTGACCTTCACGGCGGGGACGACCAGCCAGACCTTCAACGTATCGGTGACGGGCGACACGGACATTGAGGCGAACGAGACCGTCGTGGTGACCCTGAGCAGCCCGACGAACGCGACTATATCAAGTACGGCGGGTACCGGCACGGGGACGATCACGAACGACGACGGGACGACGATATCGATCAACTCGCCGAGCGTGAGGGAAGGAAACAGCGGCACGACGCAGATATTGTTCACGGCGACGTTGAGCGAGGCGAGCAGCCAGCGGGTGACGGTGGACTACGCGGACACCTTGACCGGCACGGCCACGCCGGGGACGGACTACAACGCGCCCTCCGTCGGCGTGTTGGGCAGTACGCTATCCATCCCCGCGGGGCAGACTCGTCAGAATTTCGGGTTCTTTGTCAGGGGCGACGTCTTCGACGAGGAGGACGAGACCATCGTGTTCAGGGTGAGCAACGCGACGAATGCGACGATCGCGACAGCGACCGCCACCGGGACGATCATCGACGACGATGCGACGCCCTCGATCACCTTGACGGTGGATGACAGCAGCGTGGGCGAGAGCGATGGGGCGACCACGATCACGGTGACCGCCACGCTGGATGGCACGACGCGGTTCGCCGCAGCCAGGACGGTGACGGTAAGCGTGGCGGGCAGCGGCGCGGCGTCGGCGGTGGACTTCGCGGCGGTGTCGGACTTCGACATCGAGATTGCGGCAGGGGCGGCGAGCGGTACCGGGAGCTTCACGCTGACGCCGACGGCCGATGCGCTGGACGAGACGAACGAGACGGTGACGGTGAGTGGCGCCTTGGGCAGCCTGACGGTGAGTCCGGCCACGATCACGTTGACGGATGACGACGCGACGCCGACGCTGTCGGTCGACTCGCCGAGCGTGACGGAGGGCGACAGCGGCGCAAAGAACCTGACGTTCACGGCGACCTTGAGCGCGGCAAGCGGCAAGGAGGTGACGGTGGACTGGGCGCGCTCGGGCGGCGGCACGGCCACGTCCGGGACCGACTACGCGGTCATCACCGGCGGGACGCTGACCTTCCCGGCGGAGACGATTAGTCAGACCTTCGACGTGTCGGTGACGGGCGACACGATCGACGAGTCGAACGAGACCGTCGTGGTCTTCCTGAGCAACGCGGCGAACGCGACGCTCGCGACGGTCGCCGGCACGGGGACGATCATCGACGACGACGGCGCGCCGGCGCTGTCGATCGACTCGCCGAGCGTGACGGAGGGCGACAGCGGCTCGAAGAACCTGACGTTCACGGTGACCCTGAGCCCGGCCAGTACCGGGCAGGTGACGGTGAACTACGCCGACGCCGGGACCGGCACGGCCAGGTCCGGCACCGACTACACGGCGATCACCGCCGGCACGCTGACCTTCGCGGCAGGGACGACCAGCCGGACCTTCGACGTATCGGTGACGGGCGACACGATCGACGAGTCGAACGAGACCGTCGTGGTGACCCTGAGCGGCGCGACAGGCGCGACGATCGCGACCGCGACCGGCACGGGGATGATCACGGACAACGACGACACGCCGACGCTGTCGATCGACTCGCCGAGCGTGACGGAGGGGGACAGCGGCACGAAGAACCTGACGTTCACGGTGACGTTGAGCCCGGCGAGCAGCCGGCTGGTGACGGTGAACTACGCCGACGGCAGGCTCGCCGGCAGGGGCGGCACGGCCACGTCCGGGACGGACTACGTGGCGATCCGCGCCGGCCGGCTGGACTTCCCGGTGGGGACGACCAACCAGACCTTCAACGTGGCGGTGAGGGGCGACACGATCGACGAGTTGAACGAGACCGTCGTGGTGCTCCTTGGCCGCCCGTCGAACGCGGTCATATCAAGTACGGCGGGTGCCGGCACGGGGACGATCACGGACGACGACGAGCCATCGCTCACGTTGACGGTGGATGACGGCAGCGTGGGCGAGGGCGACGGGGCGACCACGATCACGGTGACGGCCACGGTGGACGGCGAGCTGCGGTTTTCCACGCCCACGGCGGTGACGGTGAGCGTGGCGGGCAGCGGCGCGGCGGGGGTGGTGGACTTCGCGGCGGTGTCATCCTTCGACATTACGATCCCGGCGGGGGCGGCGAGCGGTACCGGGACGTTCACGCTGACGCCGACGAACGACGCGCTGGACGAGGCCGACGAGACGGTGACGGTGAGTGGCGTCTCGGGCAGCCTGGCGGTGAAGTCGGCCACGATCAGCCTGACGGACAACGACGCGACGCCGACGCTGTCGATCGACTCGCCGACCCTGACGGAGGGGGACAGCGGCACGACGGACCTGACGTTCACGGTGACGTTGAGCGCGGCGAGCGCCCAGCAGGTGACGGTGGACTACGCCGACGCCGGGACCGGCACGGCCACGTCCGGGACCGACTACACGGCGATCACCGCCGGTACGCTGACCTTCACGGCGGGGACGACCAGCCAGACCTTCGACGTGTCGGTGACGGGCGATACGACCGACGAGGTGGACGAGACGGTGATCGTGACCCTGAGCGATGCGGCGAATGCGACGATCCCGACGGCGAACGGCACGGGGACGATCGAGGACAACGACGCGGCGCCGACGATATCGATTGACTCGCCGAGCCTCTCGGAGGAGGACGCCGAGAGAAATATCCTGAGTTTCTCGGTGACATTGAGCGCGTTGAGCGGCAAGGAGGTGACGGTGGACGTCGCCGATGCCGGGACCGGCACGGCCACGGTCGGGACCGACTACACGGCGTCCCCCAGTATCCAGTTCACCTTCCTGCCGGGGACGATTAGACAAGGCTTCTCGATAGAGGTGTTGGACGACACCATGGATGAGGCGGACGAGACCGTCGTGATAACCCTGAGCAACGCGACGAACGCGACCATATCAAGTACGGCGGGTAGCGGCACGGGGACGATCACCGACGACGACGATCCGCCGACGCTGTCGATCAACTCGCAGACCGTGACTGAGGGTGACAGCGGCGGGAAGGCCCTGGAGTTCACGGTGACGTTGAGCGCGCTGAGCGGCAAAGATGTGACGGTGGACTACGCCGACGCCAGTACCGACAACGACCCCAACACCGTCTCCGGCACGGCCACGTCCGGGACGGACTACAGGGCGATCACCGGCGCCACGCTGCCCGTTGAGGCGGGGATACTCAGATCGAGCTTCGCGATAGAAGTGACGGGCGACGTCCTGGACGAGGTGAACGAGACCATCGTGATAGCCCTGAGCAACGCGGCGAACGCAACAATCGCGACGGCGACCGGCACGGCGACGATCACGGACGACGACGGGCCGACAGTGTCGATCGACGAGCCGAGCGTGACGGAGGGGACGCCGGCGACACGCCGACCCTGACGTTCACGGTGACGCTGGACGAGGCGAGCGTCCAGCCGGTGACGGTGGACTACGCCGACGCCGGGACCGGCACGGCCACGTCCGGGACGGACTACACGGCCATCACCGCCGGCACGCTGACCTTCGCGGTGGGTGAAACAAGCCAGACCTTCGACGTATCGGTGACGGGCGATACGACCGACGAGGCGGGTGAGACCGTCGTGGTGACCCTGAGCGACCCGACGAACGCGACGATCGCGACGGCGACCGGCACGGGGACGATCACGAACGACGACGGACCGATGGTGTCGATCGACTCGCCGAGCGTGACCGAGGGCGACAGCGGCTCGACGAACCTGACGTTCACCGTGACCTTGAGCGCGGTGAGCGCCGAGCGGGTGACGGTGGACTACGCCGACGCCGGGACCGGCGACGCCACGTCCGGGACCGACTACACGGCGATCACCGCCGGGACGCTGACCTTCGCGCCGGGGGCAACCAGCCAGACCTTCGACGTGTCGGTGACCGGCGATACGACCGACGAGGAGAACGAGACCATCGAGATAACCCTGAGCAACGCGGCGAACGCAGCAATCGCGACGGGTACCGGCACGGGGACGATCACGAACGACGACGGGACGACGCTGTCGATCAACTCGCCGAGCGTGACGGAGGGTGACAGCGGCACGACGAACCTGACGTTCACGGTGACGTTGAGCGCGACGAGCGCCCAGCAGGTGACGGTGAACTATGCCGACGCCGGGAGCGGCACGGCCACGTCCGGGACGGACTACACGGCGATCACCGCCGGGACGCTGACCTTCCCGGTGGGGACGACCAGCCAGACCTTCGACGTGGCGGTGACGGGCGATACGACCGACGAGGTGGACGAAGAAACCGTCGTGGTGACCCTGAGCGGCGCGGAGAACGCGACCATTTCGACGGCGACCGGCACGGGGACGATCACCGACGACGACGATCCGCCGACGCTGGCGATCGACTCACCGAGCGTGATGGAGGGGGACAGTGGTTCGACGAACCTGAAGTTCACGGTAACGTTGAGCGCGGCGAGCGGCCAGCAAGTGACGGTGGCCTACGCCGACGCCACGACCGGCTCGGCCACCTCCGGGACCGACTACACGGCCATCACCGCCGGGACGCTGACCTTCGCGGCGGGGACGACGAGCCAGACCTTCAACGTGGCGGTGACCGGCGACACGCTGGACGAGGAGAGCGAGACCGTCGTGGTGACGTTGAGCAGCCCCGTGAACGCGACCATATCAAGTACGGCGGCGGGTAGCGGCACGGGAACCATCACCGACGACGATGAGGTGACCTCGATCACGTTGACGGTGGATCCGAGCAGCGTGGGCGAGGGCGACGGGGCCACCACGATCACGGTGACGGCCACGGTGGACGGCACGACCCGGCGCGCCGCGGCCACGACGGTGAGGGTGAGCGTGGCGGGCAGCGGCGAGGCGGCGGCGGTGGACTTCACGGCGGTGATGGCCTTCGACATCACGATTGCGGCGGGGGCGGAAAGCCAGACCGGGACGTTCACGCTGACGCCGATGGACGACACGGCGGACGAGAAGGACGAGACGATCACGGTGAGCGGCGGCGCCCCAGGCGACCTGACGGTGAACTCGGCCACGATCAGCCTGACGGACGACGATGGTCAGCCGACGCTGTCGATCAACTCGCCGAGCGTGACGGAGGGGAACAGCGGTTCGACCAACCTGACGTTCACGGTGACCTTGAGTCCGGCGAGCGCCCAGCAGGTGACGGTGGACTGGGCCGAGGGGACGGGCAGCACCGCGACTTCCGGGACCGACTACACGGCCATCACCGGCGGGACGCTGACCTTCACGGCGGGGACGACCAGCCAGACCCTCAACGTGGCGGTGACCGGCGATGCGCTGGACGAGGCGAACGAGACGGTGGTGGTGACGTTGAGCAACCCGACGAACGCGGCCATATCCGATACAGCGGGCACCGGCACGGGAACGATCACGGACGACGATGCGACGCCGACGCTGTCGATCAACTCGCCGAGCGTGGCCGAGGGGGACAGCGGTTCGACGAACCTGACGTTCACGGTGACGTTGAGCGCGGCGAGCGGCCGGCAGGTGACGGTGGCTTACGCCGACGCCGGAAGCGGCACGGCCACGGCGGGGACCGACTACACGACGATCGCGGGCGGGACGCTGACCTTCACGGCGGGGACGACCAGCCAGACCTTCACCGTGGCGGTGACGGGCGATACGACCGACGAGGTGGACGAGACCGTCGTGGTGAACCTGAGCGGCGCGACGAACGCGACCGTATCCGCTACGACGGGTACCGGCACGGGGACGATCACGGACGACGACGGGCCGACGCTGTCGATCGACTCGCCGAGCGTGACGGAGGGGAACAGCGGTTCGACGAACCTGACCTTCACGGCGACGTTGAGCGCGGCGAGCGCCCAGCAGGTGACGGTAGATTACGCCGACGCCACGACCGGCACAGCCACGTCCGGGACCGACTACACGGCGATCACCGGCGGCACATTGACCTTCACGGCGGGGACGACCAGCCAGACCTTCAACGTGGCGGTGACCGGCGATACGACCGACGAGTTGAACGAGACCGTCGTGGTGACCCTGAGCAGCCCGACGAACGCGACGATCGCGACGGGTACCGGCACGGGGACGATCACGGACGACGACGGGCCGACGCTGTCAATCAACTCGCCGAGCGTGACGGAGGGGGACAGCGGCTCGACGAACCTGACGTTCACGGTGACGTTGAGCGCGACGAGCGTCCAGCAGGTGACGGTAGATTACGCCGACGCCACGACCGGCACGGCCACGGCGGGGACCGACTACACGGCCATCACGGGCGGCACGCTGACCTTCGCGGCGGGGACAACCAGCCAGACCTTCAACGTGGCGGTGACCGGCGATACGACCGACGAGTTGAACGAGACCGTCGTGGTGACCCTGAGCGACCCGACGAACGCGACGATCTCGACGGCGACCGGCACGGGGACGATCACGGACGACGACGGGCCGACGGTGTCGATCGACTCGCCGAGCGTGACGGAGGGGGACAGCGGCTCGACGAACCTGACGTTCACGGTGACGTTGAGCGCGGCGAGCGTCCAGCAGGTGACGGTGGGCTACACCGACGCCGAGACCGGCACAGCCACGTCGGGGACGGACTACACGGCCATCACGGACGGGACGTTGACCTTCCCGGCGGGGACGACCAGCCAGACCTTCACCGTGGCGGTGACGGGCGACACGACCGACGAGGCGAACGAGACCATCGTGGTAACCCTGAGCAGCCCGACGAGCGCGACGATCGCGACGGGTACCGGGACGGGGACGATCACGGACGACGACGGGCCGACGGTGTCGATCGACTCGCCGAGCGTGACCGAGGGGGACAGCGGCTCGACGAACCTGACGTTCACGGTGAGCTTGAGCGCGGCGAGCGTCCAGCAGGTGACGGTGGCCTACGCGGACGCCGGGACCGGCACGGCCACGTCCGGGACCGACTACACGGCGATCACCGGCGGCACGCTGACCTTCCCGGTGGGGACGACCAGCCAGACCTTCAACGTAGCGGTGACGGGCGACACGACCGACGAGGCGAACGAGACCGTCGTGGTGACCCTGAGCAGCCCGACGAACGCGACCATTTCGACGGCGAACGGCACGGGGACGATCACGAACGACGACGAGCCGACGGTGTCGGTTAACTCGCTGAGCGTGACGGAGGGTGACAGCGGCTCGACGAACCTGACGTTCACGGTGACCTTGAGCGCGGCGAGCGTCCGGCAGGTGACGGTGGCCTACGCGGACGCCACGACCGGCACGGCCACGTCGGGGACCGACTACACGACGATCACCGGCGGCACGCTGACCTTCCCGGTGGGGATGACCAGCCAGACCTTCGACGTATCGGTGACGGGCGACACGACCGACGAGGCGAACGAGACCGTCGTGGTGACCCTGAGCGGCGCGACGAATGCGACGATTTCGACAGCGAGCGGCACGGGGACGATCACGGACGACGACGGGCCGACGGTGTCGGTTAACTCGCTGAGCGTGACGGAGGGGGACAGCGGTTCGACGAACCTGACGTTCACGGCGACGTTGAGCGCGGCGAGCGTCCAGCAGGTGACGGTGGCCTACGCGGACGCCACGACCGGCACGGCCACGTCGGGGACCGACTACACGACGATCACCGGCGGCACGCTGACCTTCCCGGTGGGGATGACCAGCCAGACCTTCGACGTATCGGTGACGGGCGACACGACCGACGAGGCGAACGAGACCATCGTGGTGACCCTGAGCGGCGCGACGAATGCGACGATTTCGACAGCGAGCGGCACGGGGACGATCACGGACGACGACGGGCCGACGGTGTCGGTTAACTCGCTGAGCGTGACGGAGGGGGACAGCGGTTCGACGAACCTGACGTTCACGGCGACGTTGAGCGCGGCGAGCGTCCAGCAAGTGACGGTGGACTGGGGGCCAGGGACGGGTGGCGCCGCGACTTCCGGGACCGACTACACGGCCATCACCGGCGGCACATTGACCTTCACGGCGGGGACAACCAGCCAGACCTTCACCGTGGCGGTGACGGGCGATACGACCGACGAGACGAACGAGACCGTCGTGGTGACCCTGAGCAGCCCGACGAACGCGACGATCGCGACGGGTACCGGCACGGGGACGATCACGGACGACGACGGGCCGACGGTATCGATCGACTCGCCAAGCGTGACGGAGGGGAACAGCGGCTCGACGAACCTGACGTTCACGGTGAGCTTGAGCGCGGCGAGCGCCCAGCAGGTGACGGTGGACTACGCGGACGCCACGACCGGCACGGCCACGTCGGGAACGGACTACACGGCGATTACCGCCGGGACGCTGACCTTCGCGGTGGGGACGACCAGCCAGACCTTCAACGTATCAGTGCTGGGCGATGCGCTGGACGAGACGAATGAGACCGTCGTGGTGACCCTGAGCACTCCGACGAACGCGACGATCTCGACGGGTACCGGCACGGGGACGATCACGGACGACGATGCGACGCCGACGCTGTCGATCAACTCGCCGAGCGTGACGGAGGGGGACAGTGGTTCGACGAACCTGACGTTCACGGTGAGGTTGAGCGCGGCGAGCGGCAAGCAGGTGACGGTGGATTGGGCAGAGGGGACCGGCGACACCGTCGGCACCGCCACGTCGGGGACGGATTACACGGCGATCACCGGTGGCACGCTGACCTTCACGGCGGGGACGACGAGCCAGACCTTCACCGTGGCGGTGTTGGGCGACGTCCTGGACGAGTCGCACGAGACCGTCGTGGTGGAGTTGAGCAGCCCCGCGAACGCGACCATATCAAGTACGGCGGCGGGTACCGGCACGGGGACGATCACCGACGACGATAAAGAGCCCGAGATCACGTTGACGGTGGATAAGAGCAGCGTGGGCGAGGGCGACGGGGCGACCCTGATCACGGTGACGGCCACGGTGGACGGCACGACCCGGTTCGCCGCGGCGACGACGGTGACGGTGAGCGTGGCGGGCAGCGGCACGGCGACGGCGGTGGACTTCACGGCGGTATCGGACTTCGATATTACGATTGGGGCGGGGGCGGCGAGCCAGACCGGGACGTTCACGCTGACGCCGACGGACGACACGGCGGACGAGACCGACGAGACGATCACGGTGAGCGGCGCCTCAGGCGACCTGACGGTGAACTCGGCCACGCTCAGCCTGACGGACGACGATGGCGCGCCGGCGCTGTCGATCAACTCGCCGAGCGTGTCGGAGGGGAACAGCGGCTCGACCAACCTGACGTTCACGGTGACCTTGAGTCCGGCGAGCGCCCAGCAGGTGACGGTGGACTGGGCGGAGGGGACGGGCGGCACCGCGACTTCCGGGACCGACTACACGGCCATCACCGCCGGGACGCTGACCTTCGCGGCGGGGACGACCAGCCAGACCTTCAACGTGTCAGTGCTGGGCGACACGCTGGACGAGGCGAACGAGACGGTGGTGGTGACGTTGAGCAGCCCGACGAACGCGGCCATATCCAGTACGGTGGGTACCGGCACGGGAACGATCACGGACGACGATGCGACGCCGACGCTGTCGATCGACTCGCCGAGCGTGGCCGAGGGTGACAGCGGTTCGACGACCATGACGTTCACGGTGAGGTTGAGCGCGGCAAGCGGCCGGCAGGTGACGGTGGCTTACGCCGACGCCGGAAGCGGCACGGCCACGGCGGGGACCGACTACACGACGATCGCGGGCGGGACGCTGACCTTCACGGCGGGGACGACCAGCCAGACCTTCAACGTGGCGGTGACCGGCGATACGACCGACGAGGTGAACGAAACCGTCTTGGTGACCCTGAGCGGCGCGACGAACGCGACCGTATCCGCTACGACGGGTACCGGCACGGGGACGATCACGGACGACGACGGGCCGACGCTGTCGATCGACTCGCCGAGCGTGACGGAGGGCGACAGCGGTTCGACGAACCTGACCTTCACGGCGACGTTGAGCGCGGCGAGCGTCCAGCAGGTGACGGTGGACTGGGGGGCAGGGACGGGTGGCTCCGCGACTTCCGGGACCGACTACACGGCGATCACCGGCGGCACATTGACCTTCACGGCGGGGACAACCAGCCAGACCTTCAACGTGGCGGTGACGGGCGATACGACCGACGAGTTGAACGAGACCGTCGTGGTGACCCTGAGCAGCCCGACGAACGCGACGATCGCGACGGGTACCGGGACGGGGACGATCACGGACGATGACGGGCCGACGGTGTCGATTGACTCGCCGAGCGTGACGGAGGGTGACAGCGGCTCGACGAACCTGACGTTCACGGTGACGTTGAGCGCGACGAGCGTCCAGCAGGTGACGGTGGCCTACGCGGACGCCGTGGATGACCCGGACGTCACGAACGGCACGGCCACGTCCGGCACGGACTACACGGCCATCACGGGCGGGACGCTGACCTTCGCGGCGGGGACGACCAGCCAGACCTTCAACGTATCGGTGACGGGCGATACGACCGACGAGTTGAACGAGACCGTCGTGGTGACCCTGAGCAGCCCGACGAACGCGACCATTTCGACGGCGAACGGCACGGGGACGATCACGGACGACGACGGGCCGACGCTGTCGATCAACTCGCCGAGCGTGACGGAGGGGGACAGCGGCTCGACGAACCTGACGTTCACGGCGACGTTGAGCGCGACGAGCGTCCAGCAGGTGACGGTGGACTGGGGGCCAGGGACGGGTGGCACCGCTACTTCCGGGACGGACTACACGGCCATCACCGGCGGGACGCTGACCTTCACGGCGGGGACAACCAGCCAGACCTTCAACGTGGCGGTGACCGGCGATACGACCGACGAGTTGAACGAGACCGTCGTGGTGACCCTGAGCGACCCGACGAGCGCGACGATCGCGACGGGTACCGGCACGGGGACGATCACGGACGACGACGGGCCGACGGTGTCGATTGACTCGCCGAGCGTGACGGAAGGCGACAGCGGCTCGACGAACCTGACCTTCACGGTGACGTTGAGCGCGACGAGCGTCCAGCAGGTGACGGTGGCCTACGCGGACGCCGTGGATGACCCGGACGTCACGAACGGCACGGCCACGTCCGGCACGGACTACACGGCCATCACGGGCGGGACGCTGACCTTCCCGGTGGGGACGACCAGCCAGACCTTCACCGTGGCGGTGACGGGCGACACGACCGACGAGGCGAACGAGACCGTCGTGGTGACCCTGAGCGACCCGACGAACGCGACGATCGCGACGGGCACCGGCACGGGGACGATCACGAACGACGACGCGCCGACGGTGTCGATCGACTCGCCGAGCGTGACGGAGGGTGACAGCGGCTCGACGAACCTGACGTTCACGGTGACGCTGAGCGCGGCGAGCGTCCAGCAGGTGACGGTGGACTACACCGACGCCGAGACCGGCACGGCCACGTCGGGGACGGACTACACGGCGATCAGCGGCGGCACGCTGACCTTCGCGGTGGGGACGACCAGCCAGACCTTCAACGTGTCGGTGACGGGCGACACGACCGACGAGGCGAACGAGACCGTCGTGGTGACCCTGAGCAGTCCGACGAACGCGACGATCGCGACGGGCACCGGCACGGGGACGATCACGGACGACGACGGGCCGACGGTATCGATCAACTCGCCAAGCGTGACGGAGGGGAACAGCGGCTCGACGAACCTGACGTTCACGGTGAGCTTGAGCGCGGCGAGCGTCCAGCAGGTGACGGTGGCCTACGCGGACGCCAGGAGCGGCACAGCCACTTCGGGGACGGACTACATGGCGATCACCGCCGGCACGCTGACCTTCGCGGCGGGGACGACCAGCCAGACCTTCAACGTATCGGTGACGGGCGATACGACCGACGAGGCGAACGAGACCGTCGTGGTGACCCTGAGCAGCCCGACGAACGCGACCATTTCGACAGCGAGCGGCACGGGGACGATCACGGACGACGACGGGCCGACGGTGTCGATTGACTCGCCGAGCGTGACGGAGGGGGACAGCGGCTCGACGAACCTGACGTTCACGGCGACGTTGAGCGCGGCGAGCGTCCAGCAGGTGACGGTGGACTGGGGGGCAGGGACGGGTGGCACCGCGACTTCCGGGACCGACTACACGGCCATCACCGGCGGCACATTGACCTTCACGGCGGGGACAACCAGCCAGACCTTCAACGTGGCGGTGACGGGCGATACGACCGACGAGACGAACGAGACCGTCGTGGTGACCCTGAGCAGCCCGACGAACGCGACGATCGCGACGGGTACCGGGACGGGGACGATCACGGACGACGACGGGCCGACGGTGTCGATCGACTCGCCGAGCGTGACGGAGGGTGACAGCGGCTCGACGAACCTGACGTTCACGGTGAGCTTGAGCGCGGCGAGCGTCCAGCAGGTGACGGTGGCCTACGCGGACGCCGGGACCGGCACGGCCACGTCGGGAACGGACTACACGGCGATTACCGCCGGGACGCTGACCTTCGCGGTGGGGACGACCAGCCAGACCTTCAACGTGTCGGTGACGGGCGACACGACCGACGAGGCGAACGAGACCGTCGTGGTGACCCTGAGCAGCCCGACGAACGCGACCATTTCGACGGCGAACGGGACGGGGACGATCACGGACGACGACGGGTCGACGGTGTCGATCGACTCGCCGAGCGTGACGGAGGGTGACAGCGGCTCGACGAACCTGACGTTCACGGTGACGCTGAGCGCGGCGAGCGTCCGGCAGGTGACGGTGGGCTACACCGACGCCGGGACCGGCACAGCCACGTCGGGGACGGACTACACGGCGATCACGGACGGGACGTTGACCTTCACAGCGGGGACGACCAGCCAGACCTTCACCGTGGCGGTGACGGGCGACACGACCGACGAGGCGAACGAGACCATCGTGGTAACCCTGAGCAGTCCGACGAACGCGACGATCGCGACGGGCACCGGCACGGGGACGATCACGGACGACGACGATCCGCCCACGCTCTCCATCGACGCGCCGAGCATGACGGAGGGCGACAGCGGGACGGCGACCCTGACCTTCACCGTGACGTTGAGCGAGGCGAGCGGCCAGCAGGTGATGGTGGCCTACGCCGACGCCGGGACCGGCACGGCCACGTCCGGGACGGATTACACGGTGATTCCCGCCGGGACGCTCACCTTCGCGGCGGGGACGACCAGCCAGACCATCGCCGTGACGGTGGCCGGAGACGTGCTCGACGAGGCGGACGAGACCATCGCGCTCACGTTGAGCAACCCCGTCAACGCGACCCTCGCCACCGCCACCGGCACGGGGACCGTGACCGATGACGACGCGATGCCCACGCTCGCCATCAACAGCCCGAGCGAGGCGGAGGGGACGGGGGCGACGGGCGGGACCCTGACCTTCACCGTGAGCTTGAGCGCCGCGAGCGGGCGGCAGGTGACGGTGGCCTACGCGGACGCGGGCACCGGCACCGCAATCTCGGGCACCGACTACACGGCGATCACCGGCGGCACGCTGACGTTCGCGGCGGGGACGACCACGCAGACGATTGACGTCTCCGTGACGGGCGACACCGCGGACGAGGCGGACGAGACGGTGGTGGTGTCGCTGAGCAGCGCGACGAACGCGACGATCTCGACGGCGAGCGGCACGGGGACGATCACCGACGACGACGGAGCGCCGACGGTTTCGATCGACTCGCCGAGCGTGACGGAGGGGGACAGCGGTTCAGCGGCCCTGACGTTCACGGTGACGCTGAGCGCGGCGAGCGGAAGGGAGGTGACGGTTCAGTATGCGGACGCCACCACGGGGACGGCGACATCGGGGACGGACTACACGGCGATCACCGGCGGCACGCTGACGTTCGCGGCGGGGACGACGAGCCGGAGCTTCGACGTGTCGGTGACGGGCGACACGCTGGTCGAGTCGAACGAGACGGTGGTGGTGTCGCTGAGCAGCCCGATGAACGCGGCCGTGTCGAATACGGCGGGCACCGGGACGGGGACGATCACGAACGACGATGGGCCGGCGCTGTCGGTCAACTCGCCGAGCGTGAACGAGGGGGACAGCGGTTCGGCGAACCTGACGTTCACGGTGACGTTGAGCGCGGCGAGCGGCCAGCAGGTGACGGTGGACTGGGCGGAGGGGACGGGCGGCGCCGCGACTTCGGGAACGGACTACGAGGCGATCACCGGCGGCACGCTGACGTTCGCGGCGGGGACGACCACGCAGACGATTGACGTCTCCGTGACGGGCGACACCACGGACGAGGCGGACGAGACCGTCGTGGTGACGTTGAGCAACGCGGCGTACGCGACCATTGGGACGGCCACCGGCACGGGGACGATCACCGACGACGACGGAGCGCCGACGGTTTCGATCGACTCGCCGAGCGTGATGGAGGAGGACAGCGGTTCAGCGGCCCTGACGTTCACGGTGACGTTGAGCGCGGCGAGCGGAAGGGAGGTGACGGTTCAGTATGCGGACGCCACCACGGGGACGGCCACATCGGGGACGGATTACACGGCGATCACCGGCGGCACGCTGACGTTCGCGGCGGGGACGACGAGCCAGACCATCGCCGTGACGGTGGCCGGCGATGTGCTCGACGAGGCGGACGAGACCGTCGTGGTGACGTTGAGCAACGCGGCGAACGCGACCATTGGGACGGCCACCGGCACGGGTACGATCACCGACGACGACGATGCGGACCTGCGGGTGGAGACGACCGGGCCGGGCACCACCACGCGCACGGTGAACGGGCACACGGTGACGGTGGTGGAGGGCGACGGCGTGCCGGCGGGGGTGGTGGTCCTCCTCCCGGTCGCGCTCGACCGGGACGTGGCGTTGCGCTTCGCCCCGCCCGCCCCCGGTGTGCCCTTCGAGAGCACCCGCTTCGGGCTCGGGGAAGACCCCGACCGGCGCACGGTGGTGGACGTGGCCGCGCAGCCCGTCCCGTCCGGGGGCGTGGAGCTCTGCCTGCCGGTGGTCGCGGCCTTGCGCGCAGAGGCCGGGGAACGGGGGCTGCGGCTGCTGCACTACGGCGCGAGCGGCTGGGCGGCGGTGGCGCGCTCGCGCGACGACGCGGCCCGCGATCTGGTGTGCGCCTCCGGAGTGACCGCGCTCTCCCCGTTCGCGGTGGGCTACGACGACCTGATGCCGAGCTTCGGCGATGCACAGGTGCCGGCGCAACGCTACGTGCAGGGCCTGGAGATTGACCCCCTCGTCCTGCCTGCGGCCACCGGCGGCGACGGGCCGCTCGCCTATACGCTCGCGCCGGACTTGCCCGAGGGGCTCGGGTACACCGCCCCGGCCGATGCCACGAGCGGCGGCACCCTCACCGGCAAGCCCACCGTGCCCGCGCAAGCCGCCGCCTGGACCCTGACCGCCACCGACGCCGACGGCGATACCGCGACGCTCCGCTTCACCATCGAGGTGGCGCCGGACGTGTCGAACCTGATGCCGAGCTTCGGCGGTGCACAGGTGCCGGCGCAACGCTACGTGCAGGGCCTGGAGATTGACCCTCTCGTCCTGCCTGCGGCGACGGGCGGCGACCTCCCGTTGACCTATGCGCTGACCGGGCCGGGACCGGCCTCGGCCTTGCCCAAGGTGCTCGAGTACACCGCCCCGGCCGATGCGAGGAGCGGCGGCACCCTCACCGGCACGCCCACCGCGGTGGCCGCCCAGGCCACCTACACGCTGACCGCCACCGACGCCGACGGCGAGACCGCGACGCTCACCTTCACCATCGAGGTGCTGGACCGGCTGCGGGTGCGCCTGAAGGGCATCAACGAAGCCCTCCTGCCCGACCTCTCCCGGGCGATGACCGCGAGTACGATGGACGCGGTGAGCGGGCGCATCGGGCAGGCGCTCTCCGGGGCCGGGGCCGGCGCCCCAGGCGCGATGGCCTCCGCGGACGTGCTCACGGGGCTCACCGGCCTCCTCCAGGCGAACGAGCAGGCCATTGAGGATGGCACGTGGTCGTGGAAGCAGGGGCTCGCCGGGCGGCGCTTCGCCCTCGCGCTCTCCGGGGCCGGTGAGAGAGACGGCGCGGGGGGCGGGACCGCGACCGGCCTCGGCGCCGACCCCGCCACGGACACCGGTGCGCGCGTGACCGTCTGGGGGGCGGGCGACTACCGCAGCCTCGCCGGCGACGGCGACGGTAGCGCGGTGGACTGGGACGGCCACCTGTTCGGCGCGCACCTGGGGATGGACGCCCGCTTCGGGGCCGGGGGATTGGCCGGACTCGCACTCTCGGTGAGCAAGGGGCGCTTCGACTACACCGACACGTCCGCCGAAGCCCTCGGCAAGACGGTCAAGGGCGAGTACGAGAGCCGGATGACGAGCGCGCATCCCTACGTGGGGTGGGCATGGCCGGCGGGGACGCACGCCTGGGCGTCGCTCGGCTACGGCCGGGGCGACGTCACCCTCACCGACGGCGAGGCGGGCCGGCACACGAGCGACAGCACGTTGCGCAGCGCCGCGGCGGGCGGGAGCGTGCGGGTGCTCTCGGGCGAGGGGCCGGGGGTCTTCGGCCCGGTGACCGTGGACCTCAAGGGCGAGGCGTGGACGACGCGGCTCGCCGTCGAGGACAACGGCGAGCGCATCGCGGGGCTTGCGGTCAGGACCCACCGGCTGCGGGTGGCGGCCGAAGGCGCGCGGGCGTTCGCGTTGGGCGGGGGTGCGGCGGTCACGCCCTCGGTGGAGCTGGGGATGCGCTTCGACGGGGGCGACGGCGAGACCGGGGCGGGGGTGGAGCTCGGGGGCGGGCTGGACTACGCGCACCCGGCCCTGGGCCTCCGCGCGGACGTGGCGGGCCGGGTGCTGCTCGCGCACGAGGGCGCGACGGAGGACTGGAGCGTGGGCGGGGCGGTGCGGCTGGAACCGGCCTCGGGCCGGGGGCTGTCGCTACGTCTGGCGCCCTCGTATGGGGACACCGGAAGCGGCCTCTCGCGGCTGTGGGAGGGCGCCGGGGCCGGGAGCGGTGCCGGGGCCACCGGAGCCGGAACCACCGGCGCATCCCCGACTGCACGGCTGGACACCGAGATGGGCTACGGCCTGGCGGCGTTCGCCGGGGTGCTGACCCCCTGCGGCCTTGGACTGTCCGAGGGCGGCACGCGCGGCTACCGGGTGGGGGCGCGCTTCCTGCTCGGTCCGGCGTTCGAGCTGGACCTCGAAGGCGAGCGCCGGGAGAGCCGCACCGAGCGCGCCGGGCACGGCCTGATGCTGCGCGGGCGGATGCGCTGGTAGGCGGCCCGTCCCGGGGAGGTGCATCCTGACGGACGCGGGTGTCTCGCCCGGCGGGTCGGGAGACGTTCACGAACCGCCCCCCGGCCCCGGTCGTGTCAGGGCGATTCGATCGTTGCCGGACATTGCTGCCGCCTGCCGGGAATCGGGTGACAGGCAAAACCCGCCGGCCGATGTTCGCCGGTGTATCACGGGATCGGGCGGTTGATCTCCAACATGTCGAAAAGATGGCGCTTTTCCCTCCGGGCTCGTCTTTGACGGCCTCCGAGGCGGGGGCTATGGTGCGCCCATGACGAGGCGCAAGCTGCCCATCGGTATCCAGACCTTCCGCACGATCCGTGAGGAAGGGTGTTACTACGTGGACAAGACGGCCTACGCACGGCGCCTGGTGGAGGAGGGCACCCACTATTTCCTGTCACGTCCGCGGCGTTTCGGCAAGAGCCTGTTCGTGGACACCCTGAAGGAGCTGTTCGAGGGCAACGAGCCGCTGTTCGAGGGATTGGACGTCCACGACCGCTGGGACTGGTCGGTGCGCCATCCCGTCGTGCGGCTCGACTTCAGCGCCGGTGACTTCAACGACCCGGACTACCTGCGCGAAGACGTGGGGGCGCAGCTCGATGCCGTCGAAGAAGGCGCCGGCATCGAATCCCGTTACTCCAGCGGCCCGGCCCGCTTCCGCCGCCTGCTCGCCACGCTGCACGAGCGTACGGGACAGCGGGTGGTGGTCCTGGTCGACGAGTACGACAGGCCGATCCTGGATGCCCTGGGGAAGCCGGAGCTGGCGCGCGCCAACCGTGACTCGCTACGCGGACTGTACTCGGCCATCAAGGCCAGCGACGCGCACGTCAGGTTCACGCTGCTCACGGGGGTGAGCAAGTTCTCCAAGGTCAGCGTGTTCTCAGGTCTCAACAACCTGAAGGACATCACGCTGGACCCGCGCTACTCCGCCATCTGCGGTTACACCGACACGGACCTGGACACCGTGTTCGCGCCGGAGTTGCCCGGCCTGGACCGGCAGGCCATCCGCGACTGGTACAACGGTTACCACTGGCTCGGCGAAGACAGGGTCTACAACCCCTTCGACATCCTGCTCCTCTTCGACACCCGCAAGTTCAAGGCGCACTGGTTCGAGACCGGGACGCCGAGGTTCCTCATCGACACGCTGCTGCGCCGCCGCGTCGCCTCCCCGGAGCTGGACGGCATGATGGGCACCGACGCCCTGCTGTCCGCCTTCGACGTGGACGAGATGGCCACCGAGGCGCTGCTGTTCCAGACCGGCTACCTGACGATCGCCGGCGAAGAGGACTTCGACGGCGAAGCCCTCTACCGGCTGGAGTATCCGAACCGCGAGGTGCGCCAGAGCCTGAACGGCAGCCTGCTCCGGGCCATGACGCCGGAGGGGTCGCACCGGACGAAGGACCACCTTCGCCTCCGCCAACTGCTGCGCGAGAACGATTTCGACGGGCTGGATGCACTGTTCCGGTCGTTCTTCGCCGGCATCCCCTACCAGTGGCATACGAAGAACGACATCGCCCGCTACGAGGGCTACTACGCGAGCGTGTTCTACTCCTGGTTCGCCGCCGCGGGTCTGGACGTGCGGGTGGAAGACAGCACCAGCCGCGGGCGGCTGGACATGGCGGTGTTATTCAATGATCAGGTCTACCTGTTCGAGCTCAAGACGGTGGAGAAGGAGCCCGAGGGGACCGCGATGGCGCAGCTCGAGGAGAAGGGCTACGCCGACAAGTACCGTCGTCTCGGGCAGCCGATCCATCTGGTCGGGGTGGAGTTCAGCCGGGAGGAACGCAACGTCGCCGCATTCGCGGCAGAGCGCGCCTGAGCCTCGCCGCCGCCCCTCCTTGCCGCCGCGTTCCTTCCCGGGACGCTTGACCCCGGCGCAGCCTGCAACCGCCCATGCCATGAAATCGCGCAACTCGTCAATGGTGCGCAGCCGTTCGATGTCGAGTCTCGAGATCATCCTCCGATGATCCCGAAACCCCCTCGGTCAGGCTCACCTCTGGTGGGATTCGCACCACCCCTTCAGGCTCATGTCTCATGGGACAAGACTGCCTGCGGTGTTATCCTCTCCAGAGCCCGCGCACCGGAGCGCCGCCGTGACGTCCGACACGATTGCGCTTGTCATCACCATCATCGGCACGGGTATCGCGCTCGGTGTACTCATCGTCCCGAATCTGAGAGAGCTCCGCCGCGACATCGGCGGGATTCATCGCGACATCGGAGACCTTCGCGAGCGGATGGCCCGGCTGGAAGGGTTGTTCGAAGGCTTCACGCGCCGCGAGTCCCCGAACGCGTAGCGCCCCTCGTCACCATCCTCCGAACAGATGCAGGGCGGAAGCGCGTGTTGCGGCACTGGAGGCGTTCATCGGCGGGAAGCGGGGCTGAGGCAATTGCTTCGAGTCGCGCACCGTCGACGGAGTCCCGCAATGGCGCGGAAGCGCGGTTCCAGCGATGCCCCTCGACGGACCGCCGCCGCTTCTCCGCCCGGCCTGCCGAATGACTGCTGCGTAAGTTCCAGTGATGCCCCTCGACGGGCCGCCGCCGCTTCGGCTACCCCTTACGCGTCGGAGTACCGGCGCCCGCACTGGTCGGTCGTTGGATTGGCGCCGTACCGCGGTGTCGCCAAACACGGGGACATCACCGTCGGTAGGGGCGACGCATGCGTCGCCCCTACAGCATCGTTCCGGGCCGGGCTATCTTTCTGCGGCGCAGACTCCTAGACTGGCTCGGCGCAGTAGCCACACATCCGAACCGCCATGTACAAGGGAGGTTCCCATGCACTCCTTCGCTCGATGGATCCTGGTCCTCATCGGTCTGACCCTCGCGCTCTCCGCATCCGCCGCCAAGGACCCGAACGAGGACGCGATCAAGGCGCGCCGCGCCGTGATGACCCTGCAGAGCTGGTACGCCGGCCCCCTGTTCCAGATGGCCAAGGGGGCAATGGAATACGACGCGGAGATGGCCGGGATCTACGCCGCGCACCTGAACACGATGGCCAACGTCGAGGGCGGCGCCATGTGGCCCGAGGGGACCGACAACGGCGCGTACGCGGGGAAGACCCGCGCGCTCCCGGAGCTCTGGACGACCTGGCCGGAAGCGGGCAAGAAGGCCGAGGCTCTGTCGGAGGCCGCGGCGGCCCTGGCCGAAGTGGCGGGGGACGGGCTCGATGCGCTGCGCTCGAAGATCGGTGCGGTCGGCAAGGCCTGCAAGGGCTGCCACGACGACTTCCGCGCCGAGAAGATGTAGCCACCGCGCTGCCGGGGCGGCCGGTTCGTCGTTCGGGGAGGGACGCTCGGTCGCGGGGCGGCCGGGTCGGGAAGAAGAGGTCGCGTGCACCGAGGCGGCCGGTCCGTGTGGTGAGGGTCCGCCATGAGGCTTCGGTGCCGGTTGCGCGTGGACCCCCCCGGCGGGCCTCGGCGACCGGGGCTGGACGGTGGTGATGGAAGGCTATCGCCGCGAAGCGGTCTGGGATCCGGTCACCCGTCTGTGGCACTGGCTGCTGGCCGCCTCGGTGATCACCGGCTGGGTCCTGGGGGAGTTCCGCACCTTCTCCATCATGCAGTGGCACATCTACCTCGGTTACCTGACCGGGGCGCTGCTTCTCTTCCGCTACGCATGGGGCTGGGCCGGTCCCGCCCCGGTTCGCCACCGCACCCTCCTGGCCTCGTTGCACGACATGCCGGCCTACGTCCGCCAGGTCGGTCGCCGGCGGCCGAGCGGCGTGGCCGGACACAACCCCATCGGCGCCCTGTCCGTCATTGCGATGGTGCTCGCGCTGACCGCCCAGGTGGTGACGGGCCTCTTCTCCGAGGACGACGCGCTCTTCTTTTCCGGTCCGCTGGCGTCGGAGGTATCGTCCGACACCGTGGTCACGATGACGGCCTATCACCACCTCTTCGCCAAGGTGGTTCTGGGGCTCGTCGCCTTTCACGTGGCCGCGATCCTCTTCTACCTGGTGTGGAAGCGGGAGAACCTCGTCACCCCCATGTTGAACGGCCGGAAGTGGGTGAGGGATCGCACGGTGAACAGCGAATAGACCGACGAGGACCCCGGCCCGCCGACGCGCCCGCGAATGGCGGTGCCGGTCAGGGCGGGGGAGACGTCACAGGTACTCCGGTCACGGCCGGCAACCTGCTCCAGGTCTTCTCCCAAGGGGGGTGAAGGACGCAGAGTCCGCCGGCATCACCCCTCGGCAGTGACCGGATCGATCATCTTGCGCACTTCGGTGACGATGGAGGCGGGGAATCCGCTGCGCTCCGCATGCTCGTGGATGAGCGCCTCGCCGTCGGCGAGGTAGATGCAGAACGTCTTGTCTCCGGCGACGTAGCTGTGCTCCCACTGGATGTTCTTCTTCTCCGCCTTCATCTCCGCCAGCACCCCGTTCGACTTCTGCGCCGCCCCGCGCAGCGCCTCGCGTTCCAGGGAGCCGACTTCGGGAATGTTTCGTTCAATGACGTATCTGGGCATGACGAATCCTCCGGTCTGATTGCACGATGTCGCCCGTGCCGTGCGCGCCCTGCCTGCACCCGGCAGCCAGGGCGGTTCATCTACGCTTTCCCGTTCCATCGGCAACTGGATCTCGTCAGTGTACAGCCAGTGCGCGAGGCGATCATGGCTTGCGCAGCTCCGGCAGCAGTTCGTCGGAGATGAGCCGCATGCTCGACAGCGCGGTCGGGAGCGGCATGCCTGCCCAGTGGGTTCGGAAGACGAGGTGGTTGACCCCGAGCTCCTCGGTGTAGGGCCGGAGCTGCTCGTAGCACTCCTCGGGCGAGCCGAGGATGAAGCGGTCCCGCAGCAGGTCGTCGAACTCCTGGTCGAACGATTCGTCGTCGGGCATCGCGGCGTCCTGGCCCCATGAGGCGTAGTCGCGGTACTTCGCGAGAAGGTACGGGCCCGCCGTCTCCACCGCGGTCTTCCGGTCTTTCGCGCAGAACACTTCCTTGATGCACGGCAGCTCGCCGGGGAAGGGCTTGCCTGCCGCGTCGAGCGCCTCGCGGTAGAGGACGAGCTGGCGGCGGATGGTTGCGGTCGTCGAATGCGGATTGACCATCCAGGTGTCGCCGATGTGCGCGGCGCGGCGGATCGCGTTGTCGTTGTTCGCGGCGACCCACACCGGCGGCGAGGGCCGCTGCACCGGGCGGATGTTCATGCGGACCGCATCGAGCCGGCAGGTCTCGCCGTGGTGCGTCACCGGCTCCCCGGTCCACAGCCGGCGCACGAGCTCCAGGCATTCCACCATGCGCGCGACCCGCTTCCCCTTCGGAACGTCGAATGCGTCGAACTCGACCTCGCGGTAGCCGAGGCCGATGCCGAAGACGAAGTTGCCCTTGGCGATGACGTCCAGCGTGGCCACGGTTTCCGCGACGTACACCGGGTTGTGGAGGTTGAGCAGCATGACGCCGAGCCCCGTCGTCATCTCGCCCGCCTCGGGGATCAGCCGGGCGATGAACGGCACGATCTGGAGCTGCTTGTTGTTGCCCTCGTTCAGGTAGTGCTGTCCGGAGAAGAGCGAGTCCCAGCCGCGGTCGCGGGCATGGTGCACCATCGTGATCTGGTCGCCGAGGGCGCTCACCATGTCGGTGTCGAGGTGCTGCTGGTTGGTAAGGAACAGTCCGACCTTCATGGGAGCCTCCGTCGTGTCCGTCTCCGTTCGTTGGGTTTTCGTCGTGTCCCGGAGCGTATCCGCCCCGTTCATACCCGGTACTGGCCGGCCGCTCCGGCGGTTACCGTCCCTCGGGCACGCCGCTTGCGTTCCGCGATCTCCCGACCCGGTATGGCCGGGTTGGGGTCTCATCGGGCGCGTCATCCGTACATCGCGTTCGGCAGGAACGTCGCGATCCCCGGAACGCAGGCGATCAGCGCCGCCGCCGCGAACATCGCCAGCCAGAACGGCAGGATACCGCGGTATATGGTGTTCAGCGGCACGTCCCGGGCGATGCCCTTGACCACGAACACGTTGATCCCGACCGGCGGCGAAATCAGGCCCATCTCCAGGGTAATCACGGTCAGCACGCCGAACCAGATCATGTCGACGCCGAGCGGCTCCAGGATCGGCTGCACCAGGGGAATGGCCAGCACCAGAATCGCGAAGCCCTCCAGGACGGCGCCGAGCACCACGAATGCGGCCAGCACGGCCAGGGCCACCTGAAACCCCGAGAACCCCTGCTCCGCGACCCAGCCGGACACGGTGAACATGATTTCGGTGAATCCGACGAAGGTCTTGAACACGAATGCGCCGAAG
Organism: uncultured Gammaproteobacteria bacterium; assembly: GCA_958295465.1. Taxonomy (GTDB): domain Bacteria; phylum Pseudomonadota; class Gammaproteobacteria; order HK1; family HK1; genus HK1. The sequence continues at coordinate 616,990 of OY282353.1, read as the reverse complement.
AGAATGAGAAAGGCGGTGCCCGTCGCCCGCAAGGTCGAGGTGAGAACATCCGCGACGGCCCGCAACGTCAGCGTTCGCCGCGCGGCGGCGGCGACGAAGGTCAGGAACGTCCCCACCCCGGCGGCCTCCACGGCCGAAAAGACGCCCGCGTAGATTCCGCCGATCGTGGCCACGATGATGCCGGCGATCCAGGCCGCCCTCGCCAGAGCCGTGAAGCGCACCGACCAGGAGGCCGGCTCCCCGGAGCGGGGCGCCCTGGCCGGGCGGCGGGCCACGACGATGCGGACGGTGAGCACGAAGAGGAGCGTGAGCAGAATCCCGGGCAGCACGCCGGCCACGAACAGGCGCCCGATGCTTTCCTCGGTCAGGATCGCGTACACCACGAATCCGATCGAGGGCGGGATCAGGATGCCGAGCGTCCCGCCGGCGGCGATCGCGCCGGTCGCCAGGGAATCTTCGTACCCGAAGCGCCGCATTTCGGGAAGCGACACGCGGCCCATGGTCAGCGCCGAGGCGAGCGACGATCCCGACAACGCCGAGAACCCCGCGCAGCCGACGATCGACGCCGACGCCAGACCGCCCCGGAAGTGGCCCAGCCAGGCGTTCGCCGCCGCGTAGAGGTCCCGGCTCATTCCGGAGACCACCGCCAGATTGCCCATCAACATGAACATCGGAAGTATGGTGAGGGAGTAGTTCGAGGACACCGAGAAGATCTCGCCCGCCAGCACCGGCGCCACCGCGGCCGGCCGGATCAGGGCGATTCCGGGTACGCTGACGAGCAGCATCGCGAGGCCCACGGGCACCCGGATGAAGAGCAGAACGAGGAGGGCGCCGAAGCCCAGAACGGCGATCGCCGCCCCGTCCATCAATCGCCCGGTTCGTCGGGGCCGCCGTGGCTCCCGTGCGCAAAGTCCGCGAGGTCCGCGAGCAGCCGGCTCGCCAGGAGCAGCGCATAGGCGGCCAGCGCCGCCCCGAGCGCGTAGTAGAACGGCGTGTGGACGATCGACATGCTGCCGGTGACCGCGCCGCATGGAAGACCGCAGCTTCCCTTGACGAACAGGGCGCCGGCGGCGGCGGTGACCGCGGCCAAGCTCAGCAGCCGGGCCACCGCGTCGGTCACTCGGGTGACGCGCCGGCCGGCGAACGTCCCGATGACGTCAACGCTCAGGTGCGAGCCCCGGTGCGCTCCGCAGGCGATCGCCGCCGAGACCACGATCGTCAGCGTCATGGTGGAGACGTCTTCGACTCCGAATATCGGATCGTTGAGCGCGTAGCGCCAGAACACGGCGACGACGGTGAATCCCACCAGGACCGCGAGCGCGATGCCGCCGACGGCCGCGAACGCGCTCATCAGCGCGGCGAGCGCCCGCTCGACCGGCCGGGAGCCGGCCCGAAGCCGGTCGGAACCGTTCACTCGCCTTTGAGCAGCCCGATGCTCATAGGTAACATCCGGCAACCTGTTGAATTCACGAGGCTATTTTGGGGAGCCGAAAACGGCTCCCGCAGCAAACCGGAGCGATGTTTCATGCGCGACAGCGTGGTGACCCGTCACCGTGACCCGCTTGTATGAACCAACGATTGCACCAAGAGAACGTTTCAGCGGTCCGGCCGAACGTTGTAGGGGCGACGCATGCGTCGCCCCTACGGTGGGTGATGCCCCCGTGTTTGGCGACACCGCATAGTTGCGTTGCCAGCTCGGCGCGGCGCGGGGGTGTCGCAATTCGTTGATGCGCCTTATAGGTAACATCCGGCAACCTGTTGAATTCACGAGGCTATTTTGGGGAGCCGAAAACGGCTCCCGCAGCAAACCGGAGTGATGTTTCATGCGCGACAGCGTGGTGACCCGTCACCGTGACCCGCTTGTATGAACCAACGATTGCACCAAGAGAACGTTTCAGCGGTCCGGCCGAACGTTGTAGGGGCGACGCATGCGTCGCCCCTACGGTGGGTGATGCCCCCGTGTTTGGCGACACCGCATAGTTGCGTTGCCAGCTCGGCGCGGCGCGGGGGTGTCGCAATTCGTTGATGCGCCTTATAGGTAACATCCGGCAACCTGTTGAATTCACGAGGCTATTTTGGGGAGCCAAAAACGGCTCCCGCAGCAAACCGGAGCGATGTTTCATGCGCGACAGCGTGGTGACCCGTCACCGTGGTCCGCTCATATGTAGCAACACTGTTTCCCGCCCGCCCACGACGCTGATCGGTGCACCCGCGATTCCGCGTAGCGGAATCGCCAAGCAACTGTGTCAGCGGTCGCCGCTCATATGACCAATCGCCGTGCCGACCTGTCTTGAACCGTCGGAACCGTTCACTCGCCCCTGAGCAGCCCGATGCTCATAGTGACCAATCGCCGTGCTGACCTGTCTTGAACCGCCGGAATCGTTCACTCGCCCTTGAGTAGCCCGATGACCTCGCCGACGGTCATGTCGCCGCCGGCGCTTCGCGCGAGCGCCGCCTCGTAGACGGGGGCGACCGCCTGCGCGAAGCGGCGTTTCTCGGCGTCCGGGAGCTCGATGATCTCCACCCCGGCTTCTTCCGAGATCCGCAACCCGCGAGCGGCCGCCCGCGCGTAGCCGGCGCCTCCGCCCGCGGAGAGCGCGGCGTCCGCAGCGGCGTCGACCCAGCCCTTCTCCTTCACCGAAAGCGAATCGTAGACGCCCTGGTTCATGAGCAGCACGAACGGCGCCCCGGAGATGGGAAGCCAGGTGGTGAGGTAGTTCGCCGGCTCTTGCAGCTTGAACGCCCCGATCCCCGAAGCGCCGATGGCGATGCCGTCGATGACGCCGTTGGCCAGATTCTGATGGACCACCGTGACCGGCTGCATGACCGCCCTCGCGCCGAGGGCTTCGATGAAAGGAACGTCGATCCTCGAAGTCACCCGGATCTTCAATCCCTTCATGTCCTCGAGGGTCCGCACCGGTTTGTCCCGGGTGAGCAGCGCCGGGGGCACGTTGGACCACAGCGCCAGCACCTTCGCCCGGAACTCCTTCTCGAGGACCGGCCGGGCGCGCTGCAAGGCGTCGGTGCACGAGGCCGCCGTCTCGCAGACCCCCGGATAGGACAGCACGTTGGTCTTCGGAAACAGGTCGCCGGTGTAGCCGGGCAGGGCGAAGACGACGTCGGCGACCCCGTCGAGCAGGATGGAGTACTGCCGCGGCGGAGACGAGTTCAGCGCCCCGCCCGGAAACTGCTTGACGGTCAGCCCTCCGGCGGAGATTCGTTCGAGCTTCTCCGCGAACGGCGCGAACACGGCCCGGTTCATGGGATGCTTCGGTCCCATGAAGTAGGCGAGCGACAGCTCCTTCGCGGCGCCCGCGTCCGGTGCGGCGGCGCCCCCGCCCAACGCCAGCAGGACGGCGGCGACGATCGGAATCCGTTTCATCCGCCTCCCCCGCCTACCCTCCGCAACCCGAGCGGTGACCGCACGGCAGGGTACTTCCGCCCACGGCCGACCTGCAAGACCGCCTCGGCGACGCGTCCCGACCCTGCCCGACCCGGTCCCCGCGAAAGGGGGGATGGGCGATGCCATCCGCCGCGCCGAGGTGGCGGGGCTGAGCTGGCCGTTGCCCGAGGGGCTTGACGAGCGGGTGCTCGAAGCACGGCTGTTCCCTGGCGCCGGCGTGCCGGCGCCGGCCCGGCGTGCGATGCCGCAGTGGGTACACGTTCACGCCGAGTTGCGGCGCAAGGGGGTCACCCTGTCGCTGCCGCGGGCAGCGCGTCGCCTCACACCGGCGCTCCCACCAGCCCGGGCGCCATACCACCGTCCCCGAGCACATGCCCGAGCCACACCGGCGCTTCGCCCAACAGTACTCCCCCGAGCGCTTAACGCCGAGAACCGCCGCGACCTCCTCGACCTCCTCGAAGACCGCTACGCCTCTCGCTCCACCCTCGTCACCAGCCAGCTCCCCCTGGCTCAATGGCATGAACTGCTCGGCGACCCCACCCTCGCCGACGCCATCCTCGACCGCCTCGTCCACAACGCCTACAAGCTCGAACTCAACGGAGGCTCCATGCGAAAACACCACGCCGGGTTGACCCAACCCGATCACTGCACGGCATAGTCATCGCCCCGCGTCACGGCATAGTCATCGCCCCGCGTCGCTTCGCTCCGACTGGTGATCGGCTTGACCGGATTCGGTGATCGGCTTCAACCCGGAATGGGTGATCGACTTCACCGGAATGCGCAGACGTGGGGTACGGGCGGGTGGATCTAGTTTGGTCCTATGAATATGGGGGTTTCGTGGAGATGATCCGAGATCGCGGGCGTCCCGCCCGCAAGCGCGGACCGAAGGTCCGTCACCGGAGGCCTGCCCTGCCATGTTGCAAGACCGGTGGGACGCCCGTGTCCCCACGGGGCATGCGGCTTCCCGGGGTCCGGCATCAAGGAACCAAAAGCCGGTTGGCGAACAATTCTTCGTCACCGTGTCGCAGATTTCACGGATGAACGGACAAGGCGCTATCGCCAAGGCGTGATCGGCGGGACGCTTTCCGCGGGCCGGAAGCCGGGAGGCTGTGGGTGCAGGGAAGTCGATCCCCGCCCTTCGGCGGGGCGCATCGGCGGGTCAAAGGCCCAGCGGGCGGCGTTCCCGGTACCGGCGACAGAGATCGAGGAATTCCCGCGTGCTCTTCGGCATCGGCACACGGGCGCCGGCGAGGTAGGTCAGCAGGCTCTTGCCCTCGCGCAGCAGGCGGAGTCCGTCCTCGATACGCCGTTGCATGGCCTCGTCGCCGGAGACTGGCGCGGGAGGGCGAAAATCGAGCAGCCGCTCCCCGCACGCGACGAATTCGGGCCACACGTCGAAGGTCGCCGGATCTGTGCGCATCGTCTCCGTCTCCTCCTTGGCGGCCTGGGCGAAAGCGCGCACCAGCGGCTTGGCCCCACGGAGCCTCTCGTCTCCCTCGATCTGCTCCACGAGCGCATCGGCGATGCGATCGATGTCCCGCATGGTCTGCGCGATCTTCGCGTAGCGGCTCTCGTAGCAGTCCGCCATGGACATGGAGAACGCCTTGAGCGGCTCGCCCCAAAGCTCGTCGATCCCCTCGTGGCCGCTGTAGTGCTTGACCGTCTTCCCGAGCTTCAACGCCTCGACGAAGCACTCCTCGCACTCGCGCATCAGCTCGTTGTCGGGGCTCGTCTCGATGCCCTTCGCCGCGAGCTCGACAATCGAGGTGAAGATGTCCGTCGCGCGGTTGAAGAGCGCGCCGGCGAGCATCGCTCCGCAGACCCGCTTGCGCCGTGCATCCGTCTCTCGTTCGTACGCGGCTCGCGCGGTATCCAGCCGATCGCTCGGGGTGTTGATACCCAATTCGGTGTGATGAAACAGCCGCCGGGTGAGCTGGTCGATGAGCTGCTGCTTCGCGGCCAGGGTTTCTTCCGAGGGGTCGTAGTACCGGATCCAGTACCCGTCGTAGTAGATGCACTCCTTGTTCTCGATCCGGCGGCGGGCGCCGTTGGAGGGCTCTCGTTCGAGCAAGGGCAGCTTCGATACGGCTCCCGACATCGCAACCTCCGAGGCTGGATCTTCACCGGCCCCCTGCCCGATCGGGCGATAGAGGACCGGGGGCGGCGCTATGATACGCCTGTCGGCCCGAATTTCTCACTATATTCCGAGCCCATCTCCGACCCCGACCCGAGGCGAAGAAAACATGACGATGAAAGGTGACGGTGACTACGCGTTCACCTCGCGGTCGCCCTACGGGATGCGCGACGAAGCGACGTATGCGGGGGCGCTCAGCTTCCTCCGGCGACCGTATGCCCCCGATCCGGAGGGCGCTGACGTAGCGGTCACCGGCATCCCCTTCGACCTCGCGACCACCAACCGTCCGGGCGCACGTCTCGGGCCGCGCGCGGTCCGGGCCGCATCCGCCCAGCTTTCCTGGGGGCCGCCCTGGCCATGGGGCTTCGACCCGACGAAGCGTCTCGCCATCGTCGACGTCGGAGACTGTGCCCTGGACCATGGCCGCCCCGCCGGGATCCCCGCCCGCATCGAGCGCCATGCGGCCGGCATCCTCCGCGCCGGGGCGTCGATGCTCGGCATCGGCGGTGACCACTTCATCACCCTGCCCCTGCTCAGGGCCCATGCGAGCCATTACGGCGGCCCGCTCGCCCTGGTGCACTTCGATGCCCACAGCGATACGTGGAGCGACGAGGACGGGCGTATCGACCACGGGACGATGTTCTACCACGCCGTCAGGGAAGGCATCGTCGACGTGGCCCGATCGGTGCAGATCGGGATACGAACCCACAACGAGGACCGCCTCGGATTCACATGGCTGGACGCCGCATGGGTCCATGAGCACGGACCGGCCGCGACGGCGGAGGAGACCCGGCGGATCGTCGGCGACGCCAGGGCCTACCTCACGTTCGACGTCGACTGCCTCGACCCGGCCTGTGCGCCGGGGACGGGGACCCCGGTGACCGGGGGGCTGTCGACCCATCAGGCGCAGAGCATCATTCGCGGCCTGGACGGGATCGACTTCGTGGGCATGGACGTCGTCGAAGTCGCTCCCGCCTACGACGTGGCCGAGAACACCGCACTCGCAGCCGCCAGCATCGCCCTCGACTATCTCTGCCTGCGCGCGCGAGACCGGCCGGATGCCGTCTGACTCGTCTTCGGCGGTGAATGTTTCAAAGCAGCCACGTCCGGGTAGCCGAGCCGGCCCGCCACCATCGCCCGCGACGGATCCAGGAATACGGTCCGGTCCGCCGGCATGACCTCCCGTGGCCGGCTCCGTCGTCGCCCAACATCAGGTCCATCGAGTCGTAGCACTGCCGCGGACGCCAGCTCCAGGGGCGGCAGCGCGCGGGCGCCGATGCGTCGGTGCCGGTCATGACGGCATTGTAGAAGGGAAGTCTTGCTTGTTCCCCGCCGCCGCCCCGGTATGATTGCCGGTGAGGCCGGTACGGCGGGCAGGACCGCGGCCTCCGCCTTTCCCGAACGTACCCGAGGCCACGCGACGGTGACGGAAGCTGCGGAACAGCCGGACCTCGGCTTCGATCTCGACGCCATGCTGTCCTCGCTCGTGAGCGTCCGCTCCCTGGTGCCGGACGACGCGCTTACCGCGCCGGTCCTGGGAACCGAACGCTCGGGCAACGGCGTGGTGATCGGTGATCGCGGCCTCGTCCTGACCATCGGCTACCTCGTGACCGAGGCGCAGACGTTGTGGATCACCGACCGCCGGGGCGCCGCCGTGCCCGGGCACGTCCTGGGCTACGATCAGGAGTCCGGGTTCGGACTCGTCCAGGCCCTTCAACCGCTTCCCGCGCCGGCCATCGAGCTCGGGGTGAGCGCCGAATGCGACGTGGGCGATCCGGTCCTCGTCGCCGGGCACGGCGGGGCCGATGCGATCGTCACCGGGCGCATCATCGCGAAGCGCGAGTTCGCGGGCTACTGGGAGTACGTGCTCGACGAAGCCCTGTTCACCGCGCCGGCGCACCCGAACTGGGGAGGCGCCGCGCTCGTGGGGCCGGACGGCCGGCTGCTCGGCGTCGGCTCGCTGCTCGTGCAGACCGTCTCGTCGAGCGGCGAGCAATCGGGCGCGAACATGATCGTGCCGATCGATCTGCTCAAGCCGATCCTGGAGGACATGAAGGCGTACGGCCGGCCCAACCGGCCGGCGCGGCCATGGCTCGGCTTCCTCGTCCAGGACGTCGGCGATCATCTGGTGGTGGCCAGCGTCTACGACGGCTGTCCGGCGGATCAGGCCGGGGTGGAGGTCGGAGATCTGGTGGTCGAGGTCGCGGGCGAGCCCGTCGACGGGCTTGCGGAGCTGTTCCGCAAGGTCTGGGGCATCGGGCCGGCCGGGAGCGCCATCCCCCTCACCATCGTCCGGGACGGCGAGCCCCGCACGGTGGTGCTGGAATCGATCGACCGGGACGCACGCCTGAAGCACGGCGCCGTCCACTGACCGGCGGCGCCCTCGTCGCGCCGAAAATCGGCACGCGATCAATGCCGCGGCGGCAGTGCCTTCGATACCGAATTCAATAACGCGGTACGGAAGCGTCCACCTCCCGCGACCATGCATCGATTCCGCCTTCGAGGTTGTGCACGTCGGTGAACCCCTCCGTACGGAAGTGCTCGGCCGCGGATCGGCTCCGAACGCCGGTGTGGCAGTAGAAGACGAGCTTCGTATCCTTCGCAAGCGCCGACACGAGCTTCATGCCTTCTTCGTCGAGCGGGATCGAGCCTTCGATGACCGCCCGCGCCCGCTCGTCGGAGGTGCGTACGTCCACGAGGGTGGGAGCGGTGGCCGCTTCGCGCCGCGCGGCGGCAAGCTCGGCCGGCGACATCCGGCCCACGGAGGGCGGTGCGTTGGGATTGTCGATCTTGAACGCGGTGCCCTGCACCGTCTCTTCGACGTCGATGGACAGCCCCTTCGCCTTCTGCCCCGACGCCACGTCGAACAGCAGCGCGACCCCGTTCGACTCCGCCCGGACCTCGTGTCCCTCCATCGGGCCGAGGTTGAACGAGTGCTGCCAGCGTCCGTCGATGGAGAGGTGCACCACGCTGCCCGGATTGGCCTGGAGCGCGTTGGCGATGATGGCGGCGGCGGCGTCGCTCACGACGATCTCGGGCGGGGTCCGATCCGGCGCCTCCACGCCGAGCATCTCGTGCAGCTCGCCGTTGTTGAACATCTGCTTCACGATGTCGCAGCCGCCGACGAATTCCTTGTCGATATAAAGCTGCGGAATCGTCGGCCAGTCGGAGAACGCCTTGACGCCTTCCCGGATCCCCTGGTCTTCGAGCACGTTGAACGTCGTGTACTCCGGCACCAGGGAATCCAGGATACCGATGGTGGCGGCGGAGAAGCCGCACATCGGCTGCATCCGCGTGCCCTTCATGAACAGCACCACCCGGTCGGACTCGACGAGCGATTCGATTCGGGATTGCAACGGTTGATTCAGTTCCATCGGATTCTCCTCGGGCCGCGCTCGGGCGGCGCCGGTTGAAACGTCCAAAGTCGGCCTGGATCCGGATGCAGGCTAGATCATCGCCGGTCACGCCACAAGGCGGGCCGCCGTACGGGCAAGACTATTTCATTCTGCATCCGGGATGTGGGCCAGGTGCGCCTGGAAGAAGATTTCGGGCCAATCGGGGCCGAAAGTGTGGATTCGACGGTCCATGCGGTCATGCGGTGCAGATCAGGGCGCGCGACGGTCTCTGGAGCCAGAGGCCGGGCAGAGCGAAGTCACCCTGTCGTACGGGACGCCCGTGCTTATATGTAACAACACTGTTTCCGGCCCGCCTGCGACGCTGGTCGAGGCGCTCGCGATTCCGCGCAGCGGAATCGCCAAGCAACCGCGCCAGCGGTCGCCGCTTGCATGGAACAAGACTGCTCCTCGCCCGTCTACGGCGCTGGCCGGGGACCACCGCGCCAGCGGTCGCCGCTCACCGGCCAGCGCGGCGTTCGTGCCGCAACCCGAACACGTAGCGCCGCTCGGTGATGCGATCGAGGAAATGGAACGGACGATGGTCGGAGCCCCTGAACCCCGGGGCGCGGGTCAGCACCACGTCGCCGGGCTCGTGGGCGATGATCCGCATCCCGCGTCCGCTTCGGTCCTGGCAGATTCCGAAGCGCCCGCGGCCTTCGAGCACGAAGAGGCAGATCAGGTTCCGGTAGGCGGTGCGGTCCATGTGCGGGGTGATCCCGGTCTCGCCGGGCTCGTAGACCTGGAGCATCCGATCGTTGAAGACAAAGCGGGACTCGAAGGGACAGGACCCCATGGACGCGAGCCAGCCGTCCCAGATCGCCTGGTAGTGTCCGGTCAGGTCGTGAAAGCGGCTGGCGGGTCCGAAATCGTCGTACACGCCCATGCGCTGCCGGACGAGGCGATCGCCCCGACCGACCACCGGGCGGGCCTCGCGGAACCGCACCGCGCACGCCTCCTCCAGCAACCACCCACGGTACTCGCCGGTGAGCGCCGGCATCGCGAGGGCGTCCTCGCGCTCCAGCCGATCGAGGATCTCGTGCACGCCGACCGCCGGCTCGACGAAGCGCACCGCCGGGGGAGGCGACGGAGACGGGCCGTGACGCGCCTCGCCGGTGGTCGACGCTTCGTTCGTCATCGGGTAGGTCCGGAAGTGGAGACCGCTGCGATCGTACCTTCCGGCGTGGCAGGATGCGCACCGCGACCGATCGCGGCGCCCCGGGCGGGCCAGGGCCGGTGCCGCCGGGCCGGTGGACGTTTCGTGACCGTCACCGGCGCGGCGGCTATAGTCCCCGAATCCCGGCTCCCGTCACCGGGCCGCACCGTTGGAGCCAGGATGAACGTCAGGGAAGCGGCCGATCGAATCTGGGCAGGCTACCGGCGTGGCGAATACTTCCCGCCCGAGGTCGTCGGACGCCTCTCGTTCGACGAGGCGCTGCGGGCGCAGCTCGACATCCTGGAGAGGAGGCTCGCACGGGGCGAGCGGCTCGCGGGTTGGAAGATCGGGCTGACCTCGGCGGCGGTGCGCGCCCACTTCGGTACCGATCGGCAACCGTTCGGGCACATCATGGAGTCCGGGGTCATTGCATCCCCGGGCGAGGTCGCGCTCGACGACCTCGTCGTGGGGTGCGGGGTCGAGCCCGAGCTCTGCGTGACCATGGGCTCGGATCTGCGCGGTCCCGGGGTCACCACGGACGAGGCCCGGGCGGCAGTGGCGAGCATCGCGCCGGGCATGGAGATCAACCAGAAACGATCGGGCGGGGTGACCGATTTCGAGCTCTCGGTTGCGGACAACCTGACCCAGTGGGCGATCGTGCAAGGCCCCGCGTCGCCGGTGACGGGCGGATTCGACCCGGATTCGCTCCGGGTCACCATGTCGTGCAACGGCGAGGTGCGGGCGGACGTGGTCGGACGCGACGTGATCGACGACCACTTCGTGTCCATCGCCACCCTGGCCAACGTCCTCGGAGCATACGGCCGGCATCTCGAAGCGGGGCAACGGCTCATCACCGGCTCGTTCAGCAAGCACGACGTATCGCGCGGCGACGAGTGGCGCGCGGAGTTCGCGGGGCTCGGCGCGTGCTCGGTGCGGTTCCGATGACGAACGACGTTTCACGGACGGTATTTCAACCGCAGTTCCCGCCAACGCCCGGACACGGACCGCACGAACGGGACTTCCCGGCCTCTCCAACCCGGCATGGCCAGGACCAAACGCCGGTTGGCGAAAATCTTCGTCGTTTCGTCGAAGACTTCACGGACAAGGGACCACCCGCCTGAGCGCCCGATCTCGACGACTCGGGAGACATTCGCGGTCTTGGCGGGAATCGCCGGCATTTCAACGAAGGGGAACACATGAAGATGAAGATCGCGGTAGTCGGCGTCGGGGCGATGGGCTCGGTGTACGCGGGCCTGCTCGCCTCGGCCGGGAACGAGGTCTGGGCAATCGATACGTGGCGCGAGCATATCGATGCGATACGAGCCCGGGGGCTGCGCGTCGAGGGGGCGAGCGGCGATCGCACGGTGCGGCTCCAGGCGACGACGGATACGGCCGAGCCGGGACCCTGCGACCTCGTGATCATCGCGACCAAGGCAGCTGGCGTCGCATCGGCCGCCGCCTCCATCGGACCGTTGCTGCGCGGCGACACCCTCGTGCTCACGATCCAGAACGGGCTCGGTGCGGCGGAGCGGATCTGCCGGCACCTCCCCCCCGACAACGTGCTGCTCGGCGTCGCGGGCGGCTTCGGCGCCTCCATCCGCGGGCTCGGGCACGCGCATCACAACGGCATGGAGCTGGTTCGGCTCGGAGAGCTCGGGGGAGGCATCACCGAGCGGCTGGAGCGGATTGGCGGCGTGTGGCGCGACGCGGGCTTCAACGTCAAGTGCTTCGAGGACATCAACCAGCTCGTGTGGGAGAAGTTCGTCTGCAACGTCACCTTCAGCGGCTCCTGCACGGTGTTCGAATGCACCATCGCCGGGGTGCTGGAGAACGCGCAGGCCTGGCAGGTCGCGAGCAACTGCGCGGCGGAGGCCCATGCGGCCGGCGTCGCGAAAGGAGTCCACTTCTCGTTCGACGATCCGATCGCGCACATCCGCGCCTTTGGCGAAAGGATTCCGAACAGCCGTCCTTCGATGCTCCAGGACCACTTGGCCAAGCAGCCTTCGGAGATCGACGCGATCAACGGAATGGTGCCGGTGGTCGCGCGCGAGGTGGGCACCGCCGCGCCGTACAACGAGGTGGTGACCGCGATCGTCAAGGCGAGGGAGGCGACGTTCCTCCGGGAGCAGGGACGATGAACGCAGGCACGCTGTCGAACTCGAAGATCGTATCGCGCTACCGCGACCGAACCCCCGGATCGGCCGAGCGTTCGCGGGCGGCGCGCTCGATTTTTCCGAGCGGCATCGTCCACGACTCGCGGCGGTTCCTGCCGCATCCGATCTACGTCGAACGGGCCCTCGGATCCCGCAAGTGGGACGTGGACGGCAACGAGTACGTGGACTACCACGGCGGGCACGGGGCCCTGATCCTCGGACACTGCGACCAGAGGGTGACCCGGGCCGCGCAGCGCCAGCTCGAGCTCGGCACCCATCCCGCCGCCTGCCACGACCTGGAGGTGCGCTGGGGAACGCTCGTCAAGGAGCTCGTGCCGTGCGCGGAGCGGGTGCGGTTCACCTCGTCCGGCACGGAGGCCAACCTGATGGCGTTGCGCCTCGCGCGCGCCTGCACGGGCAAGAAGAAGCTGGTGCGCCTCAAGGGCCACTTCCACGGATGGCAAGACCACGCGGCGTTCGGGGTGGACGACCACTTCGACGGCAGCGCGGCCCCGGGACTGCTCGAAGAGATCGCCGGCAACGTCCTGCTGGCCTCGTCCGATGACGTCGGAGGGACGCGCGCCCTGCTCGAATCCCGGGACGACGTCGCGGCGGTGATGCTGGAGCCGACCGGCGGGAGCTTCGGGGTCCTGCCGATCACGGTCGAGCTCGTCCACATGCTGCGCCAGGTCACCGCCGAGCGGGGCATCGTCCTCATCTTCGACGAGGTGGTGACCGGCTTTCGCGTCGCCCGCGGCGGCGCGCAGGCGTATTACGGCATCACCCCGGATCTCGCGACCTTCGCCAAGATCCTCGCGGGCGGCCTTCCCGGCGGGGCGGTGACAGGGCCGGAGGCGATCCTGGAGCGGCTCGACTTCGAGGCGGCGGAGTCGAAGGGGTTCGAGAAGATCGGGCATCAGGGTACCTACAATGCGAACCCGGTGTGCGCCGCGACCGGCATCGCCTGCCTGGAGCGCGTTGCCTCCGAAGACGTCTGCGAGCGCGCGAACCGCAACGGGGCGGAGCTTCGCGCCGCGTTGAACGAGGTCCTTGCCGAGGAACGTGTCCCCTGGGCGGTCTACGGGCAGCATTCCGGCTTCTACTTCTTCCTCAATCCCGGCGGTTTGGACGTCGATCCGCGATCGTTCGATCCGCTCGAAGCCGGCTTCGAAGCGTTGAAGCAGGGCGGGAAGCATCCGGCCGCGCAGAAGCTCCGCCTCGCGATGTCGATCGGCGGGGTCGATATTTCCGGCAAGCCCGGCGGCCTCACCTCCGCCGTGCACACCGCCGCGGACATCGCCCACACCGCGGAGGCGCTGCGCGAGTCGATACGCATGCTCCGCGCGGAGGGGGAGCTGTAGACCGGGTGTCGAGCCCGCCACCGGCGCGGAGACCGGCCATGACGGTGTCAACCCGCATTTCCCACCGGCGCCTGATTCGCAGCGATGGGACGATGCCGCGATTCGACCTGGGCCGGAGCGTGGACCACCGAGGCGGTCACAGCGCCTGAAGTCGAGCGTCCGATGCCCGCGGCGGCCCAGCCGGAGCCCGCGGGGAGGGCTTCGGCGTCGTGGCTGTCCGAAGCTGCCCGCGAGTCGCGGGAGCAAACGTCAATCCACGCCCCGCCGGCCGATGGGATACTCTCCCCCGGCGCCCGTGAAGGGCAGCGCCAGCATGTGCCACAGTCGCTGCAAGCGCGGCTCGCGGAACTGTTCGAGCCCGATGGTCATGTTCTCGTGACCCGCCGCCGGCTGCGCCCGGTACGTCCCGAACAATCGGTCCCACCAGGGAAGATTGAAACCGAAGTTGCTGTTGGTCTCGTTCGCGATCGCCGAATGATGAACCCGGTGCATGTCGGGGGTCACCACGATCAGGCGCAAGAGGCGGTCGAGCGCGGGCGGCAGGGTGATGTTGCCGTGATTGAATATAGAAGTGGCGCTGAGGAGTATCTCGAACAGGATCACCGCCAACGGCGCCGCGCCGAGTGCGCCGAGTGCGGCCATCTTGACGACCATCGACAACAGGACCTCGAACGGGTGGAACCGCACCCCGGTGGTCAGGTCGAAGTCGAGATCGGCGTGATGCACCATGTGCAGCCGCCACAGCCCGGGTACCGCATGAAACATGACGTGCTGGAAATAGATCACGAGATCGAGCACCACCACCGCCAGCACGACCTCGACCCAGAACGGCCACGCCAGCGCGTTGAACAGTCCCCAGCCGTGCGAGCCGGCCACGACTGCGATACCCACCGCCGCGACCGGAAACACGAGGCGCAGAAGTACGGTATCGATGACGACGATCCCGATGTTGCTCATCCATCGGACCGCCTTCGACACCCGAAGGAGACGGCGCGGCGCGGCAAGCTCCCACAGCGCGACGAGAATGAAAACGCCGAGAAATGCGCCCAGACGAACGTGCGGCTCGAAAGCGACGACGAAATCCTGCATCAGCGGCAGCCTCTCGTTGTAATCGACCCTTTCCGGCGCAAGCGGAACGCACCGGCGACCGTGGCGAGACCGCTACGTGTACACGGTCCGAACGATGGATCGACGACGTCGGGCGTCACTGCCGGATCGGCATGTTCGACACTCCGTGCGCGGCCGGAGCGCGGGTGGAGAATCGGGCATGGGCCGATATGGACCAACTCCAATCCCCCCTTCCACAGATGGAGTATCATTCAAGTGACGACAATATGAGAACCTGTCCTGTCTTTCACCCATCCGGCTCGAATCCGGGGGGCGAATCCGGATACGATTGCCGAGACGGGCGCACGTGCCGCCGGTCGATCGCGCCGGGAAGCACTATCCGGCGCTGATCGCCACTCGTCGGCCGGGAGATCGAACGATGCGCGGCACCCTCACCCTACTCGTCCTCGCGGTCGCGATCGCGGTGGGTCTATGGTATTGGCTGGCGCCTGCCGATTCGCCGGTCGTCACCCAACCCGGGACCGCCGAGACCGCAGTTGGCGCCACACCCGCGACAGGTGACTCGCAAACGGCCGACTCCGGCGTCACGCCCCGGACCGGTGACACTCTTGCGGCCGACTCCGGCACCGCGTCTCCGGTGGGGGTCGCCCAGACCACGGAATCCGGCGCCACCACCGGGAGCACCCCGCGGGGCGACGCCGCCGAACCGGCAGACCCTGCCGTTGCAGGGGAAACCGTGCTCTCGGCGGCGCCCGAGGGCACGATCGAGCAGGTTCCGATCGGCGCTCCGGACGTGGATGAGTCCGGACAGACGGATCTCCTCGCCGCCGTCGAGCGTGTGGCCGAACAGATGGAGACCGCAATCCGGGAACAACTCGCCCCTGAGCCCGGAGTGGATGCCGACACGAAGTTGCGCGGCCAGACAGAGTATGACGACTCGCAGGGTGACGCCTCACAAGTTGGCGTCGAACCGAACGAGGCCGCCCGAACCGCCGAGGCCGGCGCGACCGAGGCCGAGGCCGAGGCGAAGCAGTACGTCGATACGCTGACCGCGACCACGCCGCAGACCATCCCTGTCGACAAGGCGGACCATTTCGTCACACAGGAACACGTGCTCTCGCTGGTGCCGGAAGACATGATCGAGAGTGTTTCCGTCGGCGAACTCGCCAAGGATGACGCCCTGGCGGCGGAGACCCCCATCACCGTCGTCCGCGAAGTGGAGCAGATAGAGACCGCCGCTCCGGAGCAGCTCATCGCCGAGTCGGAAGGAGATCTCGATTCCAGGTTGCGTGTCCTGGTGAAGTATGACGACTCGCCGGATGACGCCGAACAGAACGTTGCAGTGCAAAGTGGCGCCGAGCGGGGTGACGCCCCCGCCGTCGAGCAGATCACGGTGCGTGAGGCGCTGGAACGCCTCCTGGCCGAGCCCGAGAAGCCGATCTCGGTCATCAAGACGGTGCGGTACTTCGAGGTCATGACACTGAGAGAGCTGCTCGACACCGAAGAGGACGCCGATACGTTTCTGAACGTGGTCACGCGGCCCTACCGGCTCGAAGCGGCGACACTGGCTGATCTGCTCCGGAGGCAGAAGACCGAGAATCCCGATTCGATCTTCTACCTCCACACCGTACAGCCTACCGATAAGCAAGGGATCTGGGGAATCGTCCACTTCGGACTCATCGACAATTTCGCCCGCGGGATGGCAGTCCGGCGCGGCGAAGACGTCGAGACGTACACCGTGCGGATCCCCAGGGATGCGGACGAAAGGCTTCACGATCGATCGAGCTCCTTTCTCGGCAAGCTGATCGACCGGAAGACGAAGGAGTCCTACGTCTACAACTTTCGCGACGACCGGATGGGCCGCAGCCCCGATCGCGTCTACCCGGGGCAGGAGATCGTCATCATCAACTTCGAGCCGGAGGAGCTGGTCTCGATCTACAAGCACTTCGCCAGCGGCTGACCCGGAGCCGACACGATTCCGGGAAGGCGGACAACGCCAAGCATAGTACGCCAGACACCTCGCCGGTGCCCGACCCGGTGCCGACACGGCGGTCGGACCGCGCGGTGACGGGCGGACCATGACCGGCAGGACCGGCCGGCGTTGGTGAGCGGTTTCCGGGTCAGATCTGCTCGAGTTCGACGAGCGTCCCGCAGAAGTCCTTCGGGTGCAGGAACAGCACCGGCTTGCCGTGCGCCCCGATCTTCGGCCGCCCGTCACCGAGTACGCGGGCCCCGTGTTCCTGGAGCCGCGCGCGCGCCGCTTCGAGGTCCTCGACCTCGTAGCACACGTGGTGGATCCCCCCGCCCGGATTGCGCTCGAGGAAGCTCGCGATGGGTGAAGCGGCTCCGAGCTCCGCCAGGAGCTCGATCTTCGTATTCGGCAGATCGACGAACACCGTGGTCACCCCGTGCTCGGGGAGGTCTACCGGAGCGGAGACGGTGGCCCCGAGCGTGTCGCGGTACAGCGCGCTGGCGGCGGCAAGGTCCGGCACTGCAATCGCCACATGATTGAGCCGTCCGATCATGCTTCCGGTTCCTGTCGTGAACCCGTCGTCAGTCCGCTGTTTCGAACGCGGCCGCGATGACCCGCCGGGCCGCTGCCGAGGCCGGCGTCTTCCCCGCCGCGACATCCTCCTCCAGCGACTCGACGAGATGCTTCAGGTCCTCCTGAGACTCGATGGTGGCGCGAACGCTGCCGGCGATCTCGCTCCATAGCCATCCTCGCGCCTGTGCGGAACGCCGGCGCGACCGGGCGCCGGTGGCTTCGTACCAGTCGCGATAACGCTCGATGCGGCCCCACGCCTCGGGGATCCCAGAGCCGGTGAGGGCGGAACACGTATGCACCTCCGGGTTCCAACCGTCGTCACTCCCTGCAAGCAGGTGGAGGGCGTTGCGGTACTCGGCCGCGGTTCGCCGGGCCGCGCCGGCGAGATCGCCGTCGGCCTTGTTGACGAACACGAGATGCGCAAGCTCGACGATTCCGCGCTTGATGCCCTGAAGCTCGTCGCCCGCGCCCGGCGCGAGGAGCAGTACGAAGACGTCGGTCATGGCGGCGACCGCTGCCTCCGACTGCCCGACCCCGACCGTCTCCACGATCACCACGTCGAACCCCGCCGCCTCCACGATCCGGATCGTCTCCGGGGTGCGCCGCCCCACACCACCGGACACCGCCCCGGAAGGCGTCGGCCGAATGAATGCCCGAGGGTCGCACGCGAGCCGTTCCATTCGGGTCTTGTCGCCGAGGATCGATCCGCCGCTCACGGCCGAGGACGGATCGACGGCGAGCACCGCGACTCGATGGCCGCCATCGACGAGAAACGTGCCGAAGGACTCGATGAAGGTCGACTTCCCGACTCCCGGAGCCCCGGAGAGTCCGATGCGCAGGGCTTGGCCGGGCGCTGGCGCCAGACGTTCGAGGAGATCCGCCGCGGCTGGCTGATGAGCGGGATGGGAGGATTCGACGAGGGTGATCGCCCGCGCGATGGCCTGCCGATCCGCGCCTCGAACCCCCCGCTCCAACCCCACCGGATCAATCACGGACACGCGACGTCACCTGTCCGCATCGGCACTGGGATGTCATATCCGCATCGGCGCCGGGCGCCATCCGATGCTCTCCCGAGCCGGCAACGCCGGAACCGGGCATTCCGGTTGTCCGCTTTCGCATGAATCCGGACGTCAAGAGCAATTCTCCGTCATGCTGCAGCTTGAGCTGCGGGATTCGTTGACCGAAATGGAGCCCCGCAATTCGAGCTGCAAGACCTGCCTGCCGAGGGACCGATCGATCCGCGCCCCACCGTGCCCTCGCTCCGGTCCGGCCAAACCATCGTGGGCATGCCCGTTGCCATCATTCGAATTCGATGATCGGCTGATCCACCGCGAGATGATCACCGGGCGCCGCGAGCACCGCCTTGACCGTCGCGTCGTTCTCCGCCCGCAGCACGTTCTCCATCTTCATCGCCTCGATCACCGCGAGCTCTTCTCCGGCTTTCACGCGGTCGCCTTCGCCGGCCGCGAGACTCACCAGCAGGCCGGGCATCGGGGAGAGGAGGAACCGGGACAGGTCCGGGGCGACCCGCTCCGGCATCAACGCGCGCAGCTCCGCCTGCCGCGGAGTGAGTACCCACACATCGGCCTGCACCCCCCGGTGAACGAGACGGTATCCGACGCCATGACGCTCGATCCGGAAGCATTTCGGCTCGCCGTTGACGGTCCCCTGGAACAGGGGCTGCCCGAACCACCAGCCGCTGCGGACCACGAACGTCCTGGCGTCGAACTCGACCTCCTCGCCGCCCTCGACGGACGTCGCCCGGCACGGATGTTCCCGCCCGTTCATGACCACCACCCAGTCGTCGGAGATCGTCGATCCATAGCCCGGCATCTGGCCGGAGATGCTGGTGGCGCGCTCGCGGTACCGGCGCTGGACCGCCGCCGCGACCGCCACGAACGGCGACGGGTCGTCGAGCCGGACGTCGTCCACCCCGAACCCGTCGGGGTACTCGTCTTCGATGAAGTCGGTCGAGAGCCGTCCCGCCACGAATCGCGGATGCGAAAACAGCGCGGACAGGAACGCGACGTTGCTGTCCACGCCACGGATGCAGTAGGCGTCGAGGGCATCGCGCATGCGGCGGATCGCGTCGTCCCGGGTATCGCCCCGGGTGACGAGCTTGGCGATCATCGGATCGTAGTACATCGAGATCTCGCCGCCTTCGCGGACACCGGTATCGACCCGGACGTCGCTGGTGGACGCCGGCGGCATGTAGCGCACCAGCCGTCCCGTCGACGGCAGGAATCCGCGCAAGGGGTTCTCCGCGTACACCCGGGATTCCATCGCCCAGCCCTTCAGCGTCACGTCGTCCTGCTCGAAGCCGACCGGCTCGCCGGCCGCGATCCGGATCATGCACTCGACGAGATCGAGGCCGGTCACCATCTCGGTCACCGGATGCTCGACCTGAAGGCGCGTGTTCATCTCCAGGAAATAGAACTGCCGCTCCCGATCGACGATGAACTCCACGGTGCCGGCCGACTCGTACCCCACCGCGCGGGCGAGCGCGACGGCCTGCCCGCCCATCGCGCGGCGGGTGTCCGGGTCGATGAACGGCGACGGCGCCTCCTCGATGACCTTCTGGTGCCGGCGCTGGATGGAGCACTCGCGCTCGCCGAGGTACACGGCATTTCCGTGTCGGTCGGCGAGCACCTGGATCTCGATGTGGCGCGGCTCCTCGATGTACCGCTCAATGAACAGGCGGTCGTCGCCGAAGCTCGAACGCGCCTCGCTCCCCGCGCGCTCGAACCCCTCGCGGCATTCGGCGTCGTCGCGGGCGATCCGCATCCCCTTGCCGCCGCCCCCGGCGCTGGCCTTGAGCATCACCGGGTAGCCGACCTCGCGGGCGATGCGCACCGCCTCGTCCACGTCGGGCACGACCCCCGCGTGGCCGGGGATGGTGCTGACCCCGGCCTCGGCCGCGATGCGCTTGGAGGTGATCTTGTCGCCCATCGCCTCGATGGCCCCCGGTGGCGGACCGATGAACGCGACGCCGGCCTCCGCCAGCGCCTCGCAGAACGCGCGGTTCTCGGAGAGGAATCCGTAGCCCGGATGCACCGCCTGCGCGCCGCTCGTGCGGCAGGCGTCCACGATCGCGCCGATGTTCAGGTAGCTCTCCGCCGGCGTCGCCCCCCCGATGCACACCGCCTCGTCCGCCTGCTCGACGTGCAGCGCGCCGCGGTCCGCCTCCGAGTACACCGCCACGGTGGCGATCCCCATCCGGCGCGCGGTACGGATCACGCGGCAGGCGATCTCGCCGCGGTTGGCGACGAGGATCTTGTCGAAGAGCGCGCTCTTATGGTTCAAGACTATTCCCCGTCCGTCTTCTACAGCGCTGGCCGGACGCGACCGCGATTCCGCGCGGCGGAATCGCCAAGCAACCGCGCCAGCGGTTGCCGCTCGCAAGGCACAGACCCGTTCCCCGCCTGTCCGCGACGTTGGTGGAAGCACCCGCGATTCCGCGCAGCGGAATCGCCAAGCGACCGCGCCAGCGGTCGCCGCTCGCAAGGCACAGACCCGTTCCCCGCCTGTCCGCGGCGTTGGTGGAAGCACCCGCGATTCCGCGCAGCGGAATCGCCAAGCAACCGCGCCAGCGGTTGCCGCTCACAGCGGCATGTTCCCGTGCTTCTTCCACGGATTCTCGAGCTCCTTGCCGCGCAGCATCGACAGCGCCCGGCATATCTGCGACCGGGTGGCGCGGGGCATGACCACGTCATCGATGAATCCCCGGCGCGCGGCCACGAAGGGGTTGGAGAATGCGGCGGCATACGCCTCGGCGTGCTCCGCCAGTCGCTCGGGATCGCCGGCGTCCTTCCGGTACAGGATCTCCACCGCCCCCTTCGCGCCCATCACCGCGATCTCCGCGCTCGGCCACGCCACGTTCACGTCCCCGCGCAGGTGCTTCGAGCTCATCACGTCGTAGGCCCCGCCGTACGCCTTGCGGGTGATGACGGTGATCTTCGGCACCGTGGCTTCGGCGAAGGCGTAGAGCAGCTTCGCGCCGTGCTTGATGATGCCACCGTACTCCTGCGCAGTTCCCGGCATGAACCCCGGGACGTCGACGAAGGTGACGATGGGGATGTTGAAGCAGTCGCAGAAGCGCACGAACCGCGCCGCCTTGATCGACGACGCGATGTCCAGGCAGCCCGCGAGCACCATCGGCTGGTTGGCGACGATACCCAGCCGTCACCGGGCACCCGCCGATCGGCCATGCCGAAGTCGACGCAGTGGTGCTCGACGAACATGTCCCACTCCTCGAACGAGCCGGCATCAAGCAGCACCTCGATCCGCTCGCGCGTGGTCAGGCTCCCCTTCGCGTGCTGCGCCTCGACGCGGGCCGCGTCGCGTTTCGCCTCGAGAGCGCGGACGATCTCCTGCATGGCTGGCACCTCCTTCGACGATGGCAGCGGCGACAATAGCTACGGCAGACCTACGCATCGGGACGGTCGTAGCGAACCGCGACCGTCCTGGACGACGGCCGCGACAAGCTGCGACCGCACCGAACGGCGGAACCCGGCCGCGCTCCAAGGCGATTCGACCTGCCCGAGGTGGTCCGGTCCGCTCGAACCGACCGGGAACGCCGCCACCACCGGTTGAGTTGACACGCGGCCTGCACAAAGGTCAAGGTATTTCAAGTTCGCGGACCACCGAACCCGGTCTTTCACACATCCCGTGCACGACGTGAAGTGATCTCCCGGAGAACTCGGACCGCTCCTTGACGTGACGGCAACTTCCCGGCTACATTCATCCGCCAGCGCAGAATAGAAGATTCCTGTTTGACGAAAGATGAATATTCCTCAACCATTCCAATATCAAGGAAGCAAGCGTAGCCTGGCGCCACGGATTCTTGATCATCTACCGCGCAAGATGGCCCGCTTGGTAGAGCCGTTTGCCGGTTCCGGGGCAATTTCTCTTGCATGCGCCGGCAAAGGCAGAAGTCGAGAATACTGGCTGAATGATCTGAATCGCCCCTTGTCCGAACTCCTCTCCATGATCGTTAATCAGCCGAAGAAAATCTCAGATTTCTACCAATCCATATGGCATGATCGTGATACAGGGCATTTGGAACATTACTATACCGTGCGCGATGAATTCAACCGGACGAATGATCCGAAACTCCTTCTTTATCTGCTTGCCAGATGCGTAAAAGGCGCCATCCGCTACAACAGTGACGGCAACTTCAACCAGAGTCCTGACAAACGTCGCCTGGGAACCAATCCAGAAAGAATGCACACGAATATCACGACGGTGTCCATGCTTTTACAGGGAAAATCCATCTTCACCTCTCAGGATTTTCGGGATGTTTTTTCGTCCATCCGAAAGGATGACGTTGTTTATATGGATCCTCCTTATCAAGGAACATGCAGAACACGTGATCACAGATACTTGTCCGGTATCCTGTTCGATGATTTCGTTGCAGGACTGGATCATTTGAACCAGAAAGGAATTCGATATCTGATCAGTTACGATGGTCGTCTGGGTGACAAATCATACGGCAAGCAACTTCCGGATTGTCTGGATCTTGTATTGATCGAGATTGAGGCGGGCCGATCGACTCAGGCAACTTTGTTGGGCCAAGATGCAGTCACGATTGAATCTCTCTACCTCTCAAGGTCGCTTGTCGAAGAGGTCGGTGTAGATAGCACCTATCTTCCACGGAGGTCTTCCGAACAGACTCATCTATTGGAGGAACCCGCAAGATATGTCTGATCATCCTGAATGGTTTTTGGATTTTTGCCGATCCGTTACAGCGAAACGTCCAAAGACTGTAATTAATCATATCCTCGAACATGGATATATTACAACCGAGGAATTAAAAGACAAGTATGGATATGATCATCCACCAAGAGCCGCACGAGATGTAAGGGAGCTGGGAATCCCCTTGGAGACTTTCCGAGTCGAAGCATCCAACGGCCGGAAAATTGGAGCATACCGACTTGGCACTCTGTCCGAGATCTTTGGCACTCTGTCCGAGATCCGTTCCAAGAAATATGATTTTTTCATCTCACATGCGAGCGAAGACAAGGACAGTTTTGTTCGTAGATTGGCAGAAGCACTTCAAGCTAATGGTGCTAGAATCTGGTATGATGAATTTACGCTGCAAGTGGGTGACAGCTTGCGACGCCAGATAGAAGAAGGACTCAAGAATTCAAGTTTTGGTGTTGTTGTGTTATCAAAAAAATTCTTCATGAAAGAATGGGCTCAAAAGGAACTGGATGGTCTTTCGTCACTGGAAGCTTCGGGTGATACTCGTATCTTGCCGATCTGGCATGAAATCTCACAAGATGAAATTATCCGTCATAGTCCTATGTTGTCGGATAAATTTGCCCTGAATACTTCTCTGAATAGTACTAAAGAAATTGCAGATAAATTATTGAAGAAACTGTAGGTGACTTATTCAAGTTGATCTGTTGATGTTCGATGCCCCGTGAGGTGGACCCCATCGGTTGGACAGGAATCGCGAATCAGTAAGTGTCTTCTGCCATGATCATAGCAGTGAGAGAGAGGAGCAGAAGATGAGACGCAAGCGCAGGAATCATTCGGCATCGTTCAAGGCGAAGGTAGCGGTGGCCGCGGTTCGCGGTGAGAAGATCCTCGCGGAGCTGGCCCAACACTACGACGTGCATCCGAACCAGATTCAGGACTGGCGAGGCCGCTTGGTGGGCAGCGCCGAGCGCCTGTTCGAACGCGGGGCCGCACGAGACAACGACACCGAGCACCAAGTCAAGGAGCTGCATGCGAAGATCGGACAGTTGACGATGGAACGTGATTTTTTATCCGGCAAGCTCGGTCATTGAGCCGCACCCGGCGCAAGGCCATGATCGAGCGGGGCCACTCATTGCCGGTGACGCATCAGTGCGAGCTGCTGGCACTGTCGCGTTCGAGCGTGTACCACCAGCCGGCGCCGGTCTCGGAACAGGACCTGGAGGCCATGCGCCTGCTCGACGAGGCCCATCTTCAGTTCCCGTTCTACGGGAGCCGTCGATTGAGCGATTGGCTCGGGGAGCGTGGGGTGAAGGCCAACCGCAAGCGGGTGCGGCGTGTGATGCGCCTGATGGGGCTTGAGGCGCTGTACCCACGGCCCCGAACGAGCCGAGCGGGCAAGGGTCACAAGGTCTATCCCTATCTGTTGAGGGAGCTCACCGTGGAGCGTCCCAACCAGGTGTGGGCGACCGATATCTGCTATCTCCCGATGGCCCGCGGGTTTCTCTACCTGGTCGCGGTCATGGACTGGTACAGCCGCAAGGTGCTCGCCTGGCGGCTGTCCAACACCCTCAACGGCGACTTCTGCGTCGAGGCTTTGGAGGATGCCCTCGCCCACTATGGGCGCCCGGAGATATTCAACACCGACCAGGGGGCACAGTTCACCAGCGCGGCGTTCACAGAAGTGCTCAAGGGCGCGGGCGTGGCCATCAGCATGGATGGCAAGGGGCGATGGGTGGACAACGTGTTCGTGGAACGGCTGTGGAGGAGTGTGAAGTACGAGGAGGTGTATCTGCACGCTTACGAGAGCGTAGCCGCGGCTCGCGCGGGACTGGGCCGCTACTTCCGGTTCTACAATGCCGAGCGCCGCCATCAGGGCCTCGGGCGCAGGACACCCGACGCGGTGTATGCTGACAGCGGCTCATGGCCCAAGGCAGCGTGAAGCTGGCGAACCAACGGGGGCGGAGGACACTTATCGCACTGTCCAATTATCGGGGTCCAGTGCGCCGTGCCAAGGCGCCATTCCTCAGCGGGTGCGAATCCCGCCCGGCAACTGTCGCTCCAGCCGGTAGCAGTCGGAGCGGTTGATGAAGGTAACGACATGGACTGAAGCACTCCGATGAGACGGGTCGCGACAGGCGACTCAGCGACCATGCGGGCCGCAACGCGAGTGAACGCCGAGCAGGCCTCGAAACTTATGATGCGGAAGCCGACCCGCCTGAATCTCGGGGAAGGCTGGCATCGGTCGGGAAGCGAGCGACGGACGCACCGGCCGGTTCCGCCGGGGTAGTGGCGGCGGCACGTATGGAGGAGGGGGATGGACGCAACACGGGAAGCCCCGGCGGTGGCATGGCACGTGCCAACCGGCGGCCTGCGAGGGACAGGCCGGGCCGTTCGGGGTGGCGGAGAGGCCCGTAGTACCGTGGAAACTGGGTAATGCCGGCTGAGGGAAGGGGCCTTGGTTCGAGAGGAGCGCAAGAAGGAGGAAGGGAGATGGGGACTGGCAAGAG
This sequence comes from uncultured Gammaproteobacteria bacterium, assembly GCA_958295465.1. GTDB lineage: Bacteria > Pseudomonadota > Gammaproteobacteria > HK1 > HK1 > HK1. Next base: position 591,568 of record OY282353.1, on the reverse strand, counting down.
CCTAACAGCCCCGGAACGAGTTCGGAGACTCCGGGCGGCGCTACATGCGAAAGCGAAGGAAGCTGCGGGCTATCGGTTCTATACGCTGAGCGACAAGGTGTGGCGCGACGATGTGTTGTTGGTCGCCTGGGGTGAGGTCCGTCGTAATGGCGGAGCGCCCGGGGTGGATGGCGAGACGGTGGCGGACATCGAGGCGCGAGGCGTGGAGCGGTGGCTTGGGGGACTGGCGCGGGAGTTGAAGGAAGGGACCTACCGGCCCAAGGCGGTTCGGCGGGTGTGGATTGCGAAGAAACAACGCGGGAAGTATCGGGCACTGGGCATTCCCTGCCTACGGGACCGGGTGGCGCAGACGGCGGCGTTGCTGGTGTTGTCGCCGATAGTCGAAGCGGACTTGGCCCCGGAGCAATACGCCTATCGGCCAGGGAGAAGCGCACACGATGCGGTCAATCAGGCGCATCGGCTGGTCAATACGGGCCACTGCGAGGGAGTGGACGCGGATTTGTCGGACTACTTCGGCCAGATACCGCACGCCGAACTGCTCCACTGCGTCGCCCGTCGGGTCAGTGACGGGCGGATGTTGGGCTGGGTGAAGGCGTGGTTGGAGATGGCGGTCGAGGAAGACGACGGGCGAGGCGGCACCCGCCGCACGAACCGGGCGCGTCGGGAGAGGAAGGGGACCCCGCAAGGGGCGCCGATTTCTCCGCTGCTGAGCAACCTGTACATGCGTCGCTTCGTATTGGGCTGGAAGGTGTTGGGGCATGCCCAACGGTTCAAGGCGGACATCGTCAACTACGCCGATGACATCGTCATCCTTGGCAAGGAGTCGGCGGCGGCGATGCGAGAAGCGGTCGAGGACATGCTGAAGCGTCTGAAACTGCCGCTCAACGCCGAGAAGACCCGATGCGTGCGTGTTCCGGAGGAATCGTTCGACTTCCTTGGCTACCGGGTGGGACGCAACTATCGCCGGGATACGGGCCGGGCCTACATCGGCACGCGCCCCACACAGGCGAGCGTGCAGAGCATCTGCCGCAGGGTAAGCGAGCTGACGGCGCGACGATATGGGCGGCTGGACCCGGAAGTGGTGGTGGGGCGGCTGAACCGGCTCATGACCGGATGGGCGAACTACTTCCACCTGGGACAAGTGAGCCCGGCTTACGCCGCGATTGACCGGCACGCGACCCGGCGGCTGCGCCGGTGGCTTTGTCGCAAGCACAAGGTTCGAGCCGGGGGATATGTGCGTTTCCCGGACCGGCGCCTATGGGAAGACCTGGGGCTGACTCGCCTTGCACCGCGAACGACGAGCTTTCCGTGGGCGAAGGCATGATCTCGTCCGAGAGCCGGATGCGGGAGACCCGCACGTCCGGTTCGATGAGCGGGGGTGTGGAAACGCGGCTATGGCACAGACTGAGGCACCGGCACAAGGCGAAAGCAGCCGGCAAACAGCGACTCTCCATGCCTACGGCAAGGCGCGCCACTCCCCGACTCTACCTTCTCCAGCGCATCCCCGAACGCTTCAGCCGCTGGGTCAAGAGCACGCTCTTATGGTTCAAGACTATTCCCCGCTCGTCTTCTACAGCGCTGGCCGGACGCGACCGCGATTCCGCGTAGCGGAATCGCCAAGCGACCGCCCCAGCGGTCGCCGCTCACAGCGGCATGTTCCCGTGCTTCTTCCACGGATTATCGAGCTCCTTGCCGCGCAGCATCGACAGCGCCCGGCACACCTGTGCCCGGGTGGCGCGGGGCATAACCACGTCGTCGATGAACCCCCGGCGCGCGGCCACGAAGGGATTGGAGAATGCGGCGGCGTATGCCTCGGCGTGCTCCGCCAGCCGCTCGGGGTCGCCGGCGTCCTTCCGGTACAGGATCTCCACCGCCCCCTTCGCGCCCATCACCGCGATCTCCGCGCTCGGCCACGCCACGTTCACGTCCCCGCGCAGGTGCTTCGAGCTCATCACGTCATAGGCGCCGCCGTAGGCCTTGCGAGTGATGACGGTGATCTTCGGCACCGTGGCCTCGGCGAAGGCGTAGAGCAGCTTCGCGCCGTGCTTGATGATGCCGCCGTACTCCTGCGCGGTCCCCGGCATGAACCCCGGGACGTCGACGAAGGTGACGATGGGGAGGTTGAAGCAGTCGCAGAAGCGCACGAACCGCGCCGCCTTGATCGACGACGCGATGTCCAGGCAGCCCGCGAGCACCATCGGCTGGTTGGCGACGATACCGACGGGATGCCCGTCCATCCGGGCGAAGCCGATGATGACGTTGCGCGCGTAATCCGGTTGCAGCTCGAAGAACTCGGCGTCGTCGGCGACCTTGAGAATGACCTCCTGCATGTCGTAGGGCCGGTTCGGGTTGTCCGGCACCAGCGAGTCGAGGGAAGGCTCGACCCGTGAGCCGGGGTCCGGGGTAGGCCGGTACGGCGGCGGCTCCCGGTTGCTCGCGGGCAGGTAGCTCATGAACCGGCGCAGCATGAGCAGCGCCTCCACGTCGTTCTCGAAGGCGCGATCGCACACCCCCGAGCGGGTGGAGTGGGTCATCGCCCCTCCAAGCTCCTCGTGGGTGACCTCCTCGTGGGTGACCGTCTTCACCACCTCCGGACCGGTCACGTACATGTAGGAGCTGTGCTTCACCATGAAGATGAAGTCGGTCATCGCCGGGGAGTAGACCGCGCCGCCCGCGCACGGCCCCATGATGAGCGAGATCTGGGGAACGACCCCCGAGGCGAGCACGTTGCGCTGGAAGACCTCCGCGTACCCGCCCAGCGAGGCCACCCCCTCCTGGATCCGCGCGCCGCCCGAATCGTTCAGACCGATGACCGGGGCGCCCATCTTCACCGCGTGATCCATGACCTTGCAGATCTTCTCGGCGTGGGACTCGGAGAGCGAGCCGCCGAACACCGTGAAGTCCTGGCTGAACACGAACACCAGCCGGCCGTTGATGGTCCCGTAGCCGGTGACCACGCCGTCGCCGGGCACGCGCCGATCGGCCATGCCGAAGTCGACGCAGCGGTGCTCGACGAACATGTCCCACTCCTCGAACGAGCCGGCATCGAGCAGCACCTCGATCCGCTCGCGCGCGGTCAGGCGCCCCTTCGCGTGCTGCGCCTCGACGCGGGCCGCTCCGCCGCCCTGCCGGGCCGCGTCACGCTTCGCCTCGAGGGCGCGGACGATCTCCTGCATGGCTGGCGCCTCCTTCGGCGATGGCAGCGGCGACAATAGCTACGGCAGACCTGCGCATCGGGACGGTCACAGCGAACCGCGATCGTCCCGGACGGGGGCCGCGGCGAGCTGCGACCGCACCGGACGGCGGAGCCCGGCCGCGCTCCAAGGCGATTCGGCCTGCCCGCGGTGGTTCGGTCCGCTCGAACCGAGCCGGGAACGCCGCCGTCGGTGGAGTTGACACGCGACCTGCACAAAGGTCAAGGTATTTCAAGTTCGTGGATGACCGAACCCGATTTTTCACGCATCCCGTGCACGACGTGAAGTGATCTCCCGGAGAACTCGGACCGCGCCTTGACGTAACGGCAACTTCCCGGCTACATTCATCTGCCGGTGCAGAATAAAAGATGTTCCTGTTTCACGAAAGATGAATATTCCGCAACCATTCCAATACCAAGGAAGCAAGCGTAGCCTGGCGCCACGGATTCTTGATCATCTACCACGCAAGATGGCCCGATTGGTAGAGCCGTTTGCCGGCTCCGGGGCGATTTCTCTTGCATGCGCCGGCAAAGGACGAAGTCGAGAATATTGGTTGAATGATCTGAATCGCCCCTTGTCCGAACTCCTCTCCCTGATCGTTGATCAGCCGGAGAAAATCGATCTTCACTTCTCAGGATTTTCGAGATGTTTTTTTCGTCCATCAGAAAGGTTGATGTTGTTTACATGGATCCTCCTTGTCAAGGAACATGCGGAACACGTGATCATGGATACTCGTCCCGTATCCTGTTCGATGATTTCGTTGCAGGACCGGATCATTTGAACCAGAAGGGAATTCGATACCTGATCAGTTACGATGGCCGTCTGGGTGACAAATCATACGGCAGGCAACTTCACGGATTGTCTGGGTCTTGTATTGATGAAGATTGAGGCGGGCCGATCGGTTCAGGCAACCTTGTCGGGCCAAGATGCTGTCACGATTGAACCTCTCTACCCCTCAGGGCGGCTTGTCGAAGAGTGAGGTGGACCCCATCGTTCCGCGCGGCCATTCCTTCCCGCCTTCCCGGCGCGCGCGTCCGCCCTGCCCCTGCCGGTGGGTGATTCCCGCCAAGCCCGGAAACGCTCATTGAATCACCAGGACCGGACCCGGGGACGGCGGAGAAGGCCGTGATACTCCGATGACACGACCGTGCGCGGAACGTTGGGGGGAGTCGCTGCCCGTTGGTCATCGCGTCGTCGGAGCCTCCGGGCCCTGCACGTATAATCATCCCCTCCTTCACCGCTCCGGCCATTGATTGAAGTGCACGGATCGTCATCGCACCCCGCCGGCGACGGGCTTGCGCCTGCTGCCCGCCGGGCAGTCCGCCTCGCCGGGCTCGGCCAGCGGCTCTATCCGAAGCATCTGCTGTCATGGCTGATGCTGCGGGCGACCCGGATCCGGTTCACGCCCTGGAAGGACTGGCAGATCCGCTGGTTCATCCGCAGGTACGGTGTGGACGTGAGCATCGCCACGGACCCGGACCCGGCGTCGTATCCCGACTTCAACACGTTCTTCACCCGCGCGCTCGCACCCGGAGCAAGACCGCTGGAGAGTGGCCCCCGCGCCATCGTCTCCCCGGCCGACGGCACGGTGGCCGAGGCGGGCTCGACGCACGGCCGGCAGGTGGTCCGGGCCAAGAGCCGGGACTACACCCTCGAAGCGCTTTTCGGGGGCGATGAATCCGCCGCTGCGGAGTTCGAAGGCGGGCGGTTCGCGACGATCTACCTTTCGCCGCGCGACTACCACCGCGTGCACATGCCGCTGACCGGGCGGCTGCGCTCGATGGTGTACGTCCCGGGAGAACTGTTCAGCGTGAATCCGGGGACCGTGGATGCGATCGGCGGCCTCTTTGCCCGCAACGAGCGCGTCGTCTCGTTCTTCGACACCGATCTCGGGCCGCTGGCGGTAACGCTGGTCGGCGCGGTCTTCGTGGGGTGCATCGAGCAGGTGTGGCGCGGGGTCGTGACCCCGCCGCGGCGGCGCGAAGCCGTGGTCGAGCGCTACGACGACGCGGGGATCGTGCTGGAGCAGGGTCGCGAGATGGGCCGGTTCAACATGGGATCGACAGTGATTCTCATACTCGCGAACCACGCCGTCGAATGGGTGCCGTGGATGGCGCCGGGAGCGCCGGTGCGGATGGGGCAACGCATCGGCGGCGTCCCATCCGGCGATCGATCCTCCGGGTGAGAAGTGGGCCCCGATTATTGGACAGGCCGATAAGCGCCCTTCGCCCCCGTTGGTTCCCCTGCTTCACGCTGCCCTGAGCTCTGGACCATGAGCCGCTGTCCGCAGCATACGTCTCGTCGTGTTGGCAACGTCCGCAGTATCAGAATCAAGCGAGGGGACCATGAGCCGCTGCCCGCAGCATACATCTCGTCGGGTGTCCTGCGACCCAGGTCCTGATGGCGGCGCTCGGCATTGTAGAACCGGAAGTAGCGGCCCAGTCCCGCCCAACCCCGCGATCCGTGGGATGTCGGCACCGCCGATCTGCACCGCCGGTGGTGGGAAGCGCGCATCGCGCGCCGGCGGGAGATCGACGCCTCGATCGCGGCCAGGACCGAGTTCGAATACCTCTACGACAGACCCTGTGAAGACAGGAACACCGTGCGGACCGCGGGACCCTTCACCGTCGAAAGCCTCTCTCCCCACCGCACGCTCGAGGTGGATGAGAACGACGAGCTGATCGACAAGGTGGCGGACGCCGAAGGCCACTACGGAAAGGATGAAGGTCTTTCGGATATGAACGACGTGAGATGCACCCGGTGCGGCCCCATAAGCGCCAACTGATTTTTTCACGTCGATAATCGAAGTACTCCGACAATCGAGGGAGGCGACGGCGAGGCGATTCAGCCAATGCTCTGGAGATGTCGTTCCATTCGCCTGGCATCCGCGTCAACGCCATCGGGGATTCGACTTCCCGGGTCTTTCGCAATGCGCGCACCCGACCCGACACCACCGCATCGCCGGCCATCACCGTCACCGGCCGCGATACGACGACTGGGCGTTCCATCGCAAACAGTTCCAGGCCGTGGCCGGCGGGTCGGAGGCGGTTGACATCCTGTACCTTGTAGATGGTGTCGCCTGGCTGGTCGAGATCAAGGACTACCGGAAACATCGGCGAACAAAATCGATCGACCTCCGTGACGAAGTGGCAACCAAGGTGCGGGGCACGCTATCGGGCTTGGCGGCGGCGAGCGCAAACGCCGCCGACGCCGACGAGCAGACGCTCGCACGCCGAGCGTTGTCGATGTCCCGGTGGCGGGTCGCATTGCATCTCGAACAGCCGAACGTGGCATCACGACTCCGGCCACGGGCAATCGATTCCGCCAGCATGAATCCGCCAAGCTCGCGATACTGGGTGAAACTCTTTCGACAAAATGACGAAGAATCGTTCGCCGACCGGCTCTTGACTTCGCGACACCGGAGCCCTGGGAGCGGCCCGGGTGTCCTCGGCCCGGCCGTCGTCACTCCAGGGCGTCGAGGATCTCGTCGACCCGTTCGGGGGTCAGGTTCTCGTGGTAGACGTGGTCCACCATCATCATCGGCGCCCCGCAGCAGGCGGCGAGGCATTCCTCCTCCGGCTTGAGGTAGATGCGGCCGTCGGCGGTGCTCTCGCCCACCCTGATCCCGAGCTTCTCCTCGATGTGCGCCACGATCGCGTCGGAGCCGCACAGCATGCAGGAGATGTTCGTGCACACCGAGATGCTGTGACGGCCGACCGGGCGGGTCTCGAACATCGAATAGAAGCTCGCCGCCTCGTAGACCCAGATCGGGGGGAGGTCGAGGTACGCGGCGACCGCGTTCATCAGCTCTCCGGTCAGGTAGCCGCCGTTCTGGTGCTGGGCCTCGCGCAAGGCCGCGAGGACCGCCGAGCGCCGCTGCTCCGGCGGGTAGCGCTTCAGCCAGCGGTCGATCTCGTCCCGCGCGTGATCGCTCAGCACGCGGCACGCCTCCCCGCGGGTCATCGGCTGCGCGATCGAGAGGGCGGCGGTGGCGGGTGACTGGGGCATCAGCGGTCGATCTCGCGCCGAATGTCATCGCTCAGCACGCGGCACGCCCCCCGCGGGTCATCGGCTGCGTGATCGAGAGGGCGGCGGTGGCGGGCGACTGAGGCATCAGCGGTCGATCTCCCCGAACACGATGTCCATGGTCCCGATGATCGCGACCACGTCCGCGAGCATGTGGCCGTGGATCAGCTCGTTGATCGCGGCAAGGTGGGCGAATCCGGGAGCCCGCACCTTCAGCCGGTACGGCTTGTTCGCGCCGTCCGAGACCAGGTAGACGCCGAACTCGCCCTTGGGGTGCTCGACCGCCGCGTACGCCTCTCCCCGCGGTGTGCAATACCCTTCCGTGAACAGCTTGAAGTGGTGGATGAGGGCTTCCATGTCCTCCTTCATGGCTTCGCGGGAGGGCGCGGTGAGCTTGTGGTCCTCCAGCATCACCGGACCCGGGTTCGCGCGCAGCCAGTCCACGCACTGGCGGACGATGCGGTTGGACTGGCGCATCTCCTCCACCCGGACCAGGTAGCGGTCGTAGCAGTCGCCGTTCACCCCCACCGGAATGTCGAAGTCGACTTGGTCGTAGACCTCGTAGGGCTGCTTCTTGCGCAGATCCCACTCGACGCCGGATCCGCGCAGCATCGGACCCGAGAACCCCAGTTCGACCGCGCGCTCCGGGGTCACCACCCCGATTCCTACCGTGCGCTGCTTCCAGATGCGGTTCTCGGTGAGCAGGATCTCGTACTCGTCGATGCGGGCGGGGAAGCGCTCGGTGAACGCCTCGATGAAGTCGAGCAGCGAGCCCTGCCGGTCCGCGTTGAGCCGTTCGAGGTCCCGGCCGGTACGCCCCTGGGCCGCAAGATGTTGCGGCATCCGTTCGGGCAGGTCCCGGTAGACGCCGCCGGGTCGGTAGTAGGTGGCGTGCATCCGGGTCCCGGACACCGCCTCGTAGCAGTCCATCAGGTCCTCGCGCTCACGGAAGCAGTACAGGAACACGGTCATCGCGCCGATGTCGAGGCCGTGCGCGCCCAGCCACATCAGGTGGTTCAGGATGCGGGTGATCTCGTCGAACATCACCCGGACGTACTGCGCCCGCAACGGAGGCTCGATGCCGAGAAGCTTCTCGATGGCGAGAACGTAGCCGTGCTCGTTGCACATCATGGACACGTAGTCGAGACGGTCCATGTAGCCGATGCTCTGGTTGTAGGGCTTGCTCTCGGCCAGCTTCTCCGTCGCCCGGTGCAACAGCCCGATGTGCGGGTCGGCGCGCTCGATGATCTCGCCGTCCATCTCCAGCACCAGCCGCAGCACGCCGTGCGCGGCCGGATGCTGGGGGCCGAAGTTCAGGGTGAAGTTGCGGATCTCAGGCATCGGCCGCTGCCGCCGGCTCGCCAGGATCCGGGCCGTCGTGGTCCGGCCCGCCACCCGGGTCCCCGCGCCGGTCCTCGTCGCCCCGGATCACCTTCGGGACCAGAGTCCTCGGCTCGATGGACACCGGTTCGTAGACCACCCGGCGCCGGGCCGGGTCGTAGCGCATCTCGACCTCCCCGGAGAGCGGGAAGTCCTTGCGGAAGGGATGCCCGACGAAGCCGTAGTCGGTGAGGATGCGGCGCAGATCGGGATGCCCGTCGAAGAGGATGCCGAAGAGGTCGAACGCCTCGCGTTCGTACCAGTCGGCGGCGTTCCAGACGTCGTGCACGGATTCGACGATCGGCGGATCCCCCGGCGCCGGGCACCGGAGCCGGAGGCGCTGGTTGTGCTCGTGCGAGAGCAGGTGGTAGACGACGGCGAAGCGCGGCCCCTCGTGCGCCGCCCCGGCCGCCGCTCCGGCGGGCGCGCGGCTCCGCACCCCTCGCGAGAACCCGTCCCCGGTCGCCGTCTCGCTCGTCTGCCAGTCCGCGCGGCCGTAGTCGAGATAGTCCACCCCGCACAGATCCACGAGCTGCCCGAAGCGCAAGCCCTCCGCATCGCGCAGCGTCATGCAGGTCTCGCGCAACGCCGCCGGCGCGACCTCGACGGTGACCTCCCCGAGCCGCGGCGGCGCCACGCGCGCGCCGCTCCCCAGCCGGTCCCGAACGAGCGCCGCCAGACGCTCAGATGCTTCGGACATGTTTGCCGATTCCTGATCCGGCGGAGCGGGAACCACGGGGGCGGGTGATGGACATGAGGGGTCCGGACCTTTCCCGGGCAAGAGGCTACCGGGCGATGGTGTGTTCGCGGCGGATCTTGTCGTGCAGGCGGATGATCCCGTAGAGCAGCGCTTCCGCCGTCGGCGGGCAACCCGGCACGTAGATGTCCACCGGCACGATGCGGTCGCAGCCCCGGACCACCGAGTACGAGTAGTGGTAGTACCCGCCGCCGTTGGCGCAGGACCCCATCGAGATCACCCAGCGGGGCTCGGGCATCTGGTCGTAGACCTTGCGCAGCGCCGGCGCCATCTTGTTGACCAGGGTGCCCGCGACGATCATGACGTCCGACTGGCGCGGGCTGGGGCGGAACACGATGCCGAAGCGGTCGAGATCGTAGCGGGCGGCGCCAGCGTGCATCATCTCCACCGCGCAGCAAGCGAGCCCGAAGGTCATGGGCCACAGGGACCCCGTGCGGGCCCAGTTGATCAGCTTGTCCGCGGTGGTGGTGACGAACCCTTCTTCGAGCCGGCCCTCTATTCCCATTCGAGCGCCCCCTTCTTCCATTCGTAGACGAAGCCGACCACGAGCACCGCGAGGAACACCATCATCGCGGCGAAGCCGAACGCGCCGATCCGGTCGAGCACGATCGCCCACGGGAACAGGAAGGCGATCTCCAGATCGAAGATGATGAACAGGATGGCGACGAGGTAGTAGCGGACGTCGAACTTCATCCGCGAGTCCTCGAACGCCTCGAATCCGCATTCGTAGGGGGAGAGCTTGTCGCTGTCCGGCCGGTGCGGGCCGAGCACCGCTCCGGCCGCGAGCATCACGCAACCCAGCCCCGCGGCGATGACGAGGAAGACGAGGATCGGAAAGTAATTCTCAAGCAAGGGAACTCTCGATCATTGCCAGGGTGCCGCGACCGGATATGCCCGACCGTCGCTGCGGTCGGGGTCCCTCGAATCGATGGTGCCGAAGGCCGGACTCGAACCGGCACGCCCTAGGGCACTACCCCCTCAAGATAGCGTGTCTACCAATTCCACCACTTCGGCAATGACTTCACACCGGGGCTTTCACTCCGGGACCGGGGCCTGCGGTACGTCCTGCATGGCGGAATCCCCGCTACCGCCCGGCAGGGCCGGCACGTCGACATCCTCGCTCCGCAGCCCGGAATCCTCCGACATCGACTCCGACTGCACACGCTCGACCACGCTGCGGCGCTCGATCGAGTGGCTGGAAATATACGCCAATGCCAGACTGTTCGCGAAGAACAGGGCGGCCAGACCCGCGGTCAGCTTGGACAGAAAGGACGCGGGCCCCCGCGAGCCGAACAACGAGCCCGAGGAGCCGCCGCCGAACGACGCCCCGGCGTCCGCGCCGCGCCCCTGCTGCAGCAGCACCATCGCCACCAATCCGACGGCGATCAGGATCTGGACGATGAGCAGAATCTGTTGCATCTCACGCCGCCGCTCGACAGATGTCGAGGAATTGTCCCACATCGAGTGACGCGCCGCCGATGAGCCCGCCGTCGACCTCGGGCTCGGCGAACAGCGCCGCCGCATTGTCCGGCTTGACGCTGCCGCCGTAAAGGATCCGGACCCCGGCCGCCACCTCCGGCTCGCGGGTCGCCATCCGTTCCCTCAGCACCGCGTGCACCTCGTTGACCTGGGTCGGCGTCGCGGTCCGGCCGGTGCCGATCGCCCATACCGGCTCGTAGGCGACGGCGATGCGGGCGAGGGCGTCGCGGTCCAGGCGTTCGATCACCGCGTCGAGCTGCCGCATCACCGTGGCCTCGGTCCGCCCTGCCTCCCGCTCCTCCAGGGTCTCGCCGACGCAGATCACCGGCGACAGTCCGGCCGCGAGCGCGAGCACCGCCTTCTCCGCGACCTCCGCATCGTCCTCTCCGTACAGGGTGCGGCGCTCGGAGTGGCCGACCAGCACGAAGCTGCACCCCACGTCGGCGAGCATGCGCGCCGACACCTCGCCGGTGAACGCGCCGTCCCCGGTGCGCGCGCAGTCCTGACCGCCGAGAAACACCGGCGCATCGGCAATCGCCGCGCCCGCGTCCGCGAGGTAGACGAAGGGAGGGCATACGCCGACGTCGACCCCGGGCAGCGCGTGCGCGCCCTCGCACACGCCGGCGACGAGCGCCCGCGTGTCCCCGCGGGAGCCGTTCATCTTCCAGTTTCCGGCAACGAACGGACGGCGCATCTCGCATCACCGGTCGCGACAGCCCGGCTCCGGCCGGGTCGCGGGGAAAAAAGGCGCGGAAGCGTAACGGGCTCAGGGTGAAGGATCAACGGCGCCGCCCTCGAGGTGATGCCCGCCCGCGTACCAGGCGCGGACGGCTTCGCGGCGGCGTTGCCGGTAAGCCAGTTGCTCGGGGGTGATCGCAGCGACCCGGCGGGCGCGATCCATCAGCTCGCCTTCCGCGGCCGGCAGGTCGATCCCGGCAAGGGCGCCGTGGCTGACGACCTTGCGCCCGGCGACCACGACTTCGCGCACGTGGCGGGCGGTCGCGCGGGTCAGCAGGACGTCCGTTTCGTCCAGGTCCGGGACCAGGAAATCCTCGCACATGGCCGCGTAATCCAGCACCACCAGATCCGCCCGGGCGCCGGGGACCACGGCACCGTAGTCGTCGCCGCCGTCGATGCTCCGGAAGCCGTGGGCGTGGGCGGCCTCGAACAGCCGGGCCGGCGGCAGGGCCTGGTTCAGATCGGTGCCGTTGTGCAGGCGCCACGTCAGGCGCAGGTCGCGGAAATAGTCCTGGTCGTCGTCGTGCGCACCGCCGTCGAGGCCGAAGCCGAAGCGCAGGCCGTGCCGCATGAAGCGGTCCAGCGGCGCCAGACCGGAGCGCAGCCGCAGGTTCGACGACGTGTTGACGGCGACGGTGACGCCGCGCTCGGCCAGCAGGGCGCATTCTTCGCCGGTGAGGTGCACGCCGTGGGCCACCGTGAGCCGGGGCGACAGCAGGCCGACGTCATCCAGAAAACGCACGATGCCCTGCCGGTAGGCAGCGTCCAGCCACTGCCGCTGGCGCGGTGATTCCAGCAGATGCATGTGCACGCGACGGTTGTTCTCCGCGGAAGCCTCGGCGATGCGCTCCAGGGTGGCGTCCTGGCACCACTGCGGTCCGATCGGGCCGTATTGCACCTGGAACAGCTCGCTTTCGTGGGCCGCCGCAATGGATTCCACCTGCTCGACCTGACGGTGCGCCGGCATCTCATCGGGGATGGCAGCGCCATCGGGGATGGTGGCCCCCATCGCCGCACGATCGGCCGCGGTCAGATACGGCAGCAGGGCGCGCTGGTCGCCGTAGACCCAGGGGTTGCGGTCCCGGATCGGGCAGGAGAAGGCAACGCGAATGCCCACGTCGGCGGCGGCGCGGGCGACCCCGGCCGCCTCCGCTTCCAGGCGGTCCGCGGCCAGCGAGTTGTGGCAATGCACGGTCGCCCCGACGCCCGCGAGCGCCATGCGGCCGAAGGCGACGGCGGCCTCCAGCCGGGGCTCGACCGTGGGCCGGGTCAGGGAGGCGATCCAGCATTCCAGCGCATCGTCGGCGCCGCCCAGGGCCAGGGGGCGCAGGCCGTAGCCGTGATCGTGGGCGTTGACCATCGCCGGCAGCGCAATGCGTCCGCCGCTTCCCCGGCGGTCATCCGATCGGCTGACCCCGGCTATGCGGCCGCCCGCGATTTCCAGGTTGACGTTGCGCTCGGCGGGGCCGCGACCGGGCGCCGCCAGCAGGCGATCGGCGAACAGCGTCCAGGTCATCGGGGGGCCTCCGGATCATGTTGACGTTGTGCTCCACGGGGCGCGTTCGGTCTGCCGCCGGCAGGCGATCGACGAACAGCGTCCGGGTCATCCAGGCGTCTTCCGGTCACGTTGGCGTTGCGTTCGGCGGGGCGCGTCCGGCATGGAGCCGGCAGGCAATGATGCAGGTTTCGGCGATGATGCAGGTCACGGAATCGTCCGGGACGAATCGCCGGGCACGAAGACGCCCCGCTCGCCGGCCGGAACCCGCCGGCTTTCGAGCGCCTTGACGACAGGAGGACGAAGCACGGCGCGACGGCTCAGCGGCCGGTCCAGACGGGCGGGCGCTTTTCCCTGAAGGCCAGAACGCCTTCGTCCGCATCCCGGCTCTGCAGCGCGGCAGCCAGGCTCGGCAGGCAGGCGTTGCGGGCTTCCGTGACGGTCAGGTGCGTGGTGTCACCGGCCGAGCGCTTGATCGCCTTCAGGCTCAGGGGCGCGCAAGCCACGATGTCCTCGACCCAGGCATCGACGGCGGCATCCAGCCGATCATCCGGCACCACCTCGTTGATCAGGCCGTAGGCCAGGGCCTGCGCCGCGCCGATGCGCCGGCCGGTCAGCAGGATGCCCATGGCCAGCGCCCGCGGCAGCCGGCGCGGCAGGGTCACCATGCCGTCCAGGGGCAGGCGGCCGACCCGGGGCTCGGGCAGACCGAACGAGGCGGTCTCCGCGGCAACCGCGAGGTCGCAGCCCAGCACCATTTCAAAGCCGCCCCCGAGGGCCAGCCCGTTGACCCTGGCGATCACGGGGACGGACGGACGCCGGCCCAGGGCGATCCCGCCGAAGCCACCGTCGCCGGTGCCGGCCCAATAAGTCAGCCCGCCGGGGCCCTCTTCCTTCATGTCCGCGCCTGCGCAGAACGCGCGGCCCGTGCCGGTGAGGACAACGCAGCGGATCTCCGGGTCCCGGTCGATCGCGCTCCAGATCCCGTCAAGCGCCGCCTCCGCCGCGGAATCGACGGCGTTCATGCGCTCGGGCCGGTTCAGCGTGACCCGGGCGACCCCGCCCGATACGTCGAAATCGACGCTCATGCCGCGGATCCGTCCGCTTGCACCCGTGCCGGCGTTTCATCGTCTTGCCCGTCCGCCTGCGCCGGCACACCCTTGTTGCGTCCGCCCGGCTGCGCCTGCGCCGGCACTTCATCGTTGCGCTCACCCGACCGCACCGGCACCGGCTCTTCACCGTTGTGATCGTCCGCCCGCACCTGTGCCGACGTTTCATCGTCGTGTTCGCCCGCTTGCATCTGCGCCAGCACTTCGCCGTTGTGCTCACCCAGCCTCGGCGGCGGGCGATGCACCGCGAAGGGAGCCGCCGACATATCGATGGGCGAGGCCACGAGGCGCACCGGCCCGCCGGCGCTGGGGTCCAGATCGACGACCATCCGGTTGCAGGCGGTCTGCGGATCGTCCAGGGCCTCCTTCAGTGTCTTCACCGGCGCGCACAGGATGTCGACGCCGTCGAGCCGTTCCAGCCAGTGCGCGGTGGTGTTGCCGGCAAAACGGTCACGGAAAATCTTCTGCAGGGCCGGCCGACGCGCCTTCTGCTGTTCCAGGCCGGCGTATCGGGGATCCGCGGACAGATCGTCGAGGCCGAGCGCCCGGCAGATGTCCCGCAACGGGTTTTCCTTGAAGGCGCCGACCATGACCACGGCGCCGTCGGTGGTTTCGAACACCCCGGACAGAGGCATGGCCGCCCAGTTCAACTCCCGGCCGCGCATCATCCACATCGCCGCTTCCTGCATCTGCATCGCCAGCATGGAGTTGTAGAGGGAGACCGCGACCCGCTGCCCTTCGCCGGTCTTTTCCCGCTGCATCAGCGCCAGCAGGATCCCCTGCACCAGATGCATGCCCGCGGCATAGTCGGCCAGCGCCGTGGGGTAGATCGAAAGCGGCAGCGCCGGGTCCGCGCGGCGGTGCATGGCGCCGCTCATCGCCTGGGCCAGGATGTCCTGGCCGCCCTTGTGCACGTAGGGACCGTCGAGGCCGAAGCCGGTGCCGAGCGCGTAGACGATGCGCGGATTGATGCGGCTGAGATCGTCGTAGCCGAACCCCAGGCGTTCCATGACCCCGGGGCGAAAGTTGTTCACGACCACGTCCGACGTTTCCACCAGGCGCAGCACCGCCGCCCGGTCCTCGTCCGATTTCAGGTTCAGGGCGACGCTGCGCTTGTTCCGGTTGAGGCTTGCGAACACCGGGTTGTTGCCGCCGTCCGGGTCCTCGCCGACGCTCCAGCGTGACAGATCGCCGGCCCCGGTCCGCTCGATCTTGATGACGTCGGCGCCGTAGTCGCCCAGCATCTGGGTACAGCACGGGCCCATCATCACCTGGCTGAAGTCGAGCACCCGGATGCCCTCGAGGGGAAGGGGACGGCGGGCGTCGACTTCCATGGGACCGGCGGACATCAGGCAGCCTCCGTGAGCAGGGCGTTCCCGGCCGGGCGGTCCCCGGGGTCGGCGCCCTGGGCCCGCATCCGTTTCTGGATGGCGCGCACGTCCACGTCCCGCACCACGATGCCGCCGGCGAGAGCCAGGGCGGCGGCGATGCCGGCGGCCTCGCCCATGGCCATGCAGGGCGGGATCTCCCGGCTCATCTTCTGGGCCTGCCGGGTCGCCGAATAGTGGCGGCCGGCGACCAGCAACTGATCCACGCCCACCGGCAGCAGGGCGCGGTAGGGGGTGTAGTAGTCCCGGCCGCGGCAGACGCTGTCATGGAAGTGCACCCGGTCCGCCACGTCCTGTCGGGTGACCACGTATTCACCTTCCAGCAGGCGGGTCTGGCGCACCCCGGTCTGGGGCGCGAAGTCCACGAAATACGCGCGCTCGAAGCCGGGCATGTTTTCCCGGGCGAATTCCAGCAGCGCCTGCATCCGGCGCCGGCCTTCGAACTCGGCCGCGGTCAGATCCGCCACCTTCATGCCGTCGAAACCGGTCATGTGCGGGCAGTTGCACCATACGACACCGGGCAGGGGGGTCTTCAGCCACCAGTACTGCCAGCACCCGCCGATCAGGCGCCTGGCCTGCCGATCGACCGCGGCGAAGCGCTCCGGCTCCTCGAACTGGAAGCGTTCCGCCGCTTCCGTGTCCACGCCCCCGATGCGCGACACCGTGGTGACGATGTAGGCGCCTTCGGTGAAGGCGGCGCCGGCGCCGGCCGCGACGTCGAGGTCGCCGGTGGCGTCGATGACCACGCCTGCCCGGATCGCCTGGGCGCCCTCCTTGGTTTCGACGATCACCCCGGCGGCGCGGCCGTCCTCGACGATGGCCGACTGGAACCAGCTATGCAGGCGCAGGGCGACCCCGGCCGCCTGCACCATGTCGAGGGCCGCCTGCCTGAAGCCGTCGGGGTCGAAGGCGGCGGCGAAGACGATGGGGTGCGGCTTGGTGCGGGTGTGGAAGTCGAACACCCCCCAGCGCGACCACTTGCGCCAGAGCGCCTCGGTCGCACGGACCGAGGGAGCGCGGTCGGCCTCCGGCGGATAGACGCAGAGGCCCTTCGCGTGCATGCGGTCGATCATCTCCATGGCCAGACCGCGCACGGAGATCTCCGTATCGTTGTGCATGTCGTCCAGCACCAGCACCATGCCGCCGGACGCCAGGCCGCCGAGGTAGGGATAGCGCTCCACCAGGGTCACCGAAGCGCCGTTGCGCGCGGCGGAGACCGCCGCCGCGATGCCGGCCGGGCCGCCGCCCACCACGACCACGTCGGTGGCGGCGACGACCGGTACACCGGCCTCGGGCCGGATCACGATTTCAGGTGATGACATGCGTTTGCCTCCGGTTTTCGGGTCAGAAGACGGCGCCCGGCTTCCATTTCAGGACGCGCCGCTCGATGAGAGAGGTCGTGGTGAAGGCGGCCACCGCCAGGCCGGCGCCCAGGATCACCGTGGCGTACAGCAGCGGGGCGCGGAAGTTGTAGGTGGCCTCGATGATCAGCGAGCCCAGGCCGTAGTTCGAGCCGATCCATTCCCCGACGATGGCCCCGATGACGCAGGTGGTCGACGCGATCTTCAGCGCGGCGAAGAGGAACGGCAGGGAGCTCTGCAGCCGGATCTTCCACAGGATCTCCCGGTCGCTGGCGGACAGGACCCGCATCAGCTCCAGCATCTGGGGGCTGACCGCCTTCAGGCCGCGCACCATGTTGACCAGGGTGGGGAAGAAGCAGATCAGGGCCGCGATGACGATCTTCGGCGCGTAGCCGTTGCCCAGCATCAGCACCAGGATCGGCGCCACCGCGATGATCGGGATGGTGTTGACGAAGACCGCGATCGGGTAGAACGCGCGCTCCGCGAGCCGGTTGTGCACGAACCATACGGCCAGCAGCACCGCGATGGTGTTGCCCAGTGCGAAACCGGCCATGGCTTCCAGCAGGGTGGGCCAGAAGTTGATCCACAGCACGTCGCCCTGCTCGACGAACACCTGCGCGACCTGCACCGGGCTCGGGGCGATGTACGTGGGCACGCCGAAGCCGGTGACGACGAGTTGCCACAGGCCCAGCATCGCGACGGCGGTGACGATGGCCGGCGCATGGCGGCGGAATTGCGCTCTCTCGGCGCGGACGGCGTGCGCATCGGCCGGTTCCGGCCCGGCCACGGCGCCCCTGCCGCCAACCCCCGCGGTCGTCATTGCGCCTCCTCGATCAGGCCGCGCAGGTGCGCGGTGACCTGCACGAATTCCAGGGTATCGCGCATGCCCAGGGCTCGGGGCGAGGGAAAGCCGATGTCCACGTACTCACGGACCCGGCCGGGTTGCGCCGAGAGCACCAGGCACTTCTCGCCCAGGAACGCCGCTTCCGGCACCGAATGGGTCACGAACATGATCGTGGTGCCGGTTTCCCGCCAGATCCGCAGCAGCTCCTCGTTGAGCTTGTCGCGGGTGAGCTCGTCCAGTGCGCCGAAGGGTTCGTCCATCAGCAGCACCCGGGGCCGGCACACGAGCGCGCGGGCGATGGCCACCCGCTGGCGCATCCCCCCCGACAGCTCGTGCGGCAGGGCGTCTTCGCGTCCCCGCAGGCCGACCAGCGCCAGCAGCTCCTCCGGCTCCGCGTACTGGTCGAGGTCGCCGTCGCGCCGGCCGACCTCCAGCGGCAGGCGCACGTTGTCGAGGGCGCTGCGCCAGGGCAGCAAGGTGGCGTCCTGGAAGACGAAGGCGAAGTCGCGGGCCAGACGGGCCTGTTCCGGCGTGCGGCCGAAGACCCGGATCTTGCCGCCGCCGATCGGGACCAGGTCGGCGACGGCCCGAAGCAGCGTGGACTTGCCGCAGCCCGAGGGTCCCAGCATGGTGACGAGGCCGCCTTCCGGCACGTCGAAGCCGACCCTGTCCAGAGCCGTCACGCCGCCGGCCGCGCCCTCGAAACGGACCATCAGGTCAGCCACGGAAATGGCGGTGCCGCCGGAGGCGGCGGACGCTGCAACGATGTCCGCCGCCCCCGGCGCCGCGGCCACCGCCGGGGCCGGGGTCATCCGATCCGTTTCCTCAGCGATTCGGTTGCCGCCAGGATGTCCGTGGTCATGACGTCGGCAAGAGCCGGCGTCGGTCCCTTGAACTGCTCCAGCGCGGCATAGGTGTCGATCTGGGCCTGCCAGTTCGCCGGGTTCATGGCCGCCCAGCCATCTTTCGCGGTGACGTCGTTGAACGAGAAGCCGAGGACCGCCCCCACCGCTTCCAGCTCGCTGGCGCGGCTCAGGTTCCTGTACTCAGCGACCAAGTGGTCGACGGCGGCCTCCGGGTTCTCGCGGGCATGGCCCCATCCGCGGGCCGATCCGGTGAGGAAGCGCACCAGCACGTCCTGGTGGTTCGCCAGCATGTCGTCGGTGGTGTAGTAGACGTTGGCGTAGAGCTGGATGCCGGCGTCCCACAGCATCATGTCGACGCGGTCCTCACCGAGGATCTTCAGCGCGTTGGTGTTGGTCAGCCAGCCGGTGACGGCGGCGGCCCTGACCGGTCATGAGCTGGTTCATGTCGCTGCCCATCTTGACCACCTCGACCTGGTCCTCGGCGATGCCGTTCTTCGCCAGCAGCGCCCTGAGCAGGATCACCGCCGTGGGCTGGGTGGCGATGGTCTTGCCGATCATGTCCCGGGGCTCCCGGATCGGGTTCCCTTCGAGCGAGAAGTAGGTGAAGGGGTGCTTCTGGTAACCCGCGGCGAACGCCTTGACCGGGATGCCGGCGGAACGCGCCAGCATCAGCGACGGGCTGGAGGAGAGCTGGCCGCTCTGGGCCCGGCCGGCGGCGACGGAGGCCACGCCATCGACCCCGGGCCCGCCCGGGGTGACCTCGAGCTCGACACCTTCCTCCTCGTAGAAGCCCATGCGCTTGGCGACGACTTCGCCCAGGATGCCGTTGCTGGCCAGCCAGCCCAACTGCATGTTGACCCTGGCCTTGTCCGCGCCGAGGGCTTCCACGCCGATGAAGGACGACATGGCCGCGGCGCCCCCCAGGGCCGCGCCGTGTTTCAGGAATCGGCGGCGGCCGGGGAAAGGAATCGATTGCACGTGTTCTGTCATGGCTTGCCTCCCGGGTGACGGTGGGGTTGAGGGTGAATCGTGCGGTTTCGGAGCACGCCGGCTCGCTTCAGGCCGTGCGCTCTGCGCGCAGGGCCGGGGACGAATGTTCTTCTGTCTTGGAAACGTAGCCCGGTATGTTGTTCTCGGGAAGTGTCCATTTTCGTGCTCCATGTTGCATTTTCAGCAACACGGAGATCAAGCGGTCCGTACGCCGGGTGGTCCGGTCGTGCATCCTCGGCGCCTCCGTCGATCAGGCGGAACGATTACGATGTATCGAGCCTCCCGGCGAAATCCGAGCGGTCCGGTCCGTTGGCTCCACTAGGCTGTGTTGACGAATTCATGGAATTCTGGACAATTGTTCTCTGTCGATGTTCTTCGGAGAACGTTCATGGCCTTACGCTTGCTCATCAGCGATGCTCTGTGGTCGAAAATCGAACCCGTGCTCCGGGAACTCAAGCACGCCGCCGGCAGCCCGCCGAGGCTCAGCGACCGGATGTTCATCGAAGCTGTCCTGTACCAAGCCCGCACCGGGACCCCTTGGCGGGACCTGCCCGACGAGTTCGGCCACTGGAATGCCGTCTATCACCGCTTTCGCCGTTGGGAAAAGGGCGGCCTATGGGAGCGGCTCTGGCAGCGGTTCCAGACCCTCGACGATGAACAACTCCACGAACTCTTCATCGATTCGACCATTGTGCGGGCACATCAGCACGCCGCCGGAGCGTCAAAAAAAACGGTGGACAACAAGCCCAGGCTCTGGGTCGCTCTCGGGGTGGACTGTCCACCAAACTGCACGCGGCCTGCACGGACGAGCGCACCGGGGTGTCGTTCGTGTTGACTGGTGGACAGCGCAATGATGCGGTGGGATTCGAGTCGGTGTGGGAGGGGGCGCCAGCGTTGCCTGGGCTGGGGGCGGTGGTGATGGACAAGGCATATGACAGCAATGCCATTCGTCAATTCCTGGCAATGCAGGGGATTGAAGCCGTCATCCCGCCGAAGGCGAACCGGACCGAGGCGATTCATCACGATGCGCAGAAGTACAAGCTGCGCGAGAAGGTTGAGCGGTTCTTCAACAAGCTCAAGCAATTCCGCCGTATTGCCACCCGTTATGACAAGCTCAGTCGGACGTTCCTGGCGTTTATTCATATCGTGTCGGCCTGGATCATGCTTCGATAATTCGTCAACACGACCTAGAATGAAGTACGCTCGAACACATGGACCAAGCCGACATGAACGCAATCGCGGCCCCCGGTGGTGTCGCTCCGAGACCGCCGGACGTGGTCATGCGGCCGGAGCGCATGGGAGCCGCCTTTCCGACGCGGCTCAGCTTCATGCGAAGCCTGATCCGCCGCATGCACCGGGAACGCTGGCGGATCGAGGCGGCGCGGTTCGACCTCGACGGTGAAGGGTACGGCACCGTCGTCTATACCGTGACGACGCCGCGCCGGCAGTACAGCCTGATCGGCTACTCCCACCACCTTGAGCCGGAGCGGCGCACGGACCGGGTGATCGCCGAGGCCTGGGACGCGACCTTCTCACTGTTCGACGGCGTACCGGCCGAGGCCGACGTACGGCGCCTGGCGGCGGAGACACCACGGCAGGAGGCGGGTCGATACCTGGCCTCGGAGCTCGTGATGAGCCGCGCCAACAAGAGTCTCAGGCTCTTCACCCACGTGGTCGACAGCCTGGCGCGGGGCCGCCAGCCGGAGCCGGCGCTCCTCGGCTCGATCGGCTACCTCATGCGCACGACCGCGGTCTACGGCAACGGCAAGTTCGGCATGGGCGACCGCACCCGCTACGCCGATCGGCCGGAGCTCGCCGGCCCCTTCCGCGCCGAGCTGCTGAGCGTGTACCTCATCCGCTGCTTCACCTTCGATCTGGTGGAGCATCTGGCGCGGCGGCGGAATCCGGAGAGGGTCGTGCGGCTCGACCCGAGGCTGAAGCGCTGTCTTGGCATCGGCAATGCCACGGGTCTCGGCATGGCGCCCTTCCTGATCAGCCACCCGGCGCTGATCCACCGCTGGTTCAGCGCACGCGAGACGGCGCTCGCCAGGGTCCGCGCCCTGCGCAACGTCCCGGTGGCCGACGTGGAACGTTTCCGCGCCCTGCTCCATCGCGCGCAACACCACGTCGGCGAGTGGCGGGTGGAGGATACGACCCAGACCGCCCGCATCGCGATGCTGGAAGACGACCTCCGATCCATCGACCACTGGACCCGGGATGCAGCCTCCCTCCCGGATCGCGGGGCGCTCTGGGATCGGCTGTACCGGCGGGCGGCCGAGACCTGCTCCCTGGAAGGGCAGGAGCTTCTGGTGTCGCTGATGCTGGAGCCCAACGCGCCGATCGTCGACGAGCTCGCCGAAGGGCTGGAGGTGGACGACGACGAAAGGTTCGATCCGTCCATGACCATCGCCCGGATGCGCGGCCTGATCGAGCGCCACTATGACTGGGCGCTGGCGCACGACTTCTCCCGCCCGGAGGCGAACCACTACTTCTGGTACTACTCGGAAGAGAAGATCGAGCCCCGGCGGGGCGAGCGCTGCTCGGAGCCCGGCGCCGGCAAGGAAATGCCGCTCGCCGTGGCGCGGGACGTGAACCGACTCGCCGCGGCGCTGGACACCGCGGCCGGGGACGAGATCATGGCCTCGTTCCTCGCGCGCCATGCGGAGCTGCGCCATATTGCACGGCGGGTGCAGATCGGCGCGCGCCACCCCTATGCCGAGATCCGCGACAACCTGATCGGCGCCGACTGCCGGCCCATCGACCTGCTGCGCGCCAAGCTCGCCTGTTTCGGCGCATCGAAGTTCGACCCGAAATCGGACCTGTGGACGCGGATCACCCTGTACCAGGGGGCTCCGCTCCCCGATCAGCTCGAAGACCCGGAAGCGGACGACTGGTGCTTTCCGGTCTTCCCGGCGGCGGCGTGCACGTCTCGCTGAGCGAGATCGAGGCGACCGTCGCCAAGGCGGCGATGGGCGTGGGGCTGCCGCCGGGTCTGGGCGAGGACGCGGGCCGCGCGGCGACGCTGATGCTCCGCTCGGGCCTCGGCACCCTCTCCGACCTGGCCGATGCCCTGGACGCCGTCGACGGCGGCGCCTCGGTGGGATTCGATGCGGACCGTGTATCGGCCGGAAGGCTCGTGCCGATGCACGGCGCGAAGCAGCTCTCGGCTCTGCAGGCCGGACCGACGGCCTGCGACCTGCTGCTCGCCGCGGCAGGATCGGCCGGTGGCGGTGACCGAGGCAGCGTGACACTGGCAGCCGTCGATTGCCCCACGGTCGTTCTGCACGAGGTGATCGACGTATCGCGCAACGTCGATGCGGCGCTTCTGGTCGCGTGGTCGAGCGGCGGCGGGCCTTGTATCGAAATCCTCTGCCGGGGCGGCGTCGCACGTCTCGGGAGCGGCGCGCCTGCCGGCGTCTCCGGTACCGGACCGGCGGAGATGTCGATCTGTGTCGTGGAAGCGGTCTTCGATCAGGACGCCGGTGGATGCGGTGACGACGACGGCGACGGAGCGGAAACCGAGGAGGCGGCATGGCGCCGTCTGTCCGCCTATGCCGAGCGCCGTCTCGTCGAAGGCAGCGAACGCTCCCGTCTGGCCGGCGCCGGGGCGGGGGTGGTCGACAGCGACTGATTGTCCGGTGCGCGGCGGTCCTGCCGGCCCGCAACGGCTCCGGCCGGGGGCGGGACGATCTCCTGCTGCCGGATCACCGGCTTGAACGGATCATCGCGGAGAAAAGGGCACAGGCCGGAGGTCGGACGAGCTCCTGCCGCGGGGGACGGCCGGTTGCCGGGGAGCCATGCCTTCGCCACATCGCGGACAAGGGACACGGCTCTGCGGGCCCTCCTCCCTGAACCACCTGCAACTCCAGCCGTTCACGGCGCCGGCGATCGCCGGGGACGGGGACGGCCCGCCATACGACGGGTGTCCGCCATGCGGCCGCGGGCGTCCCGCCATGCGGGGGGAGGGGGAATCAGCTCCGCAGGTCCTGCTCCTTGAACCGCCCGTAGCTCATGAGCCGCTGGTAGCGCCGACGTTTGAGAGGCTCGACGTCCATCGTGACGAGCTTCTCCAGCTCCTCGACGAGCACCGCCTTGAGCGAATCGGCCATCGCGTCGGGATCGCGATGCGCGCCTCCGAGCGGTTCGTCCACGATCCGGTCGACCAGTCCGAGCTCCCGGAGCCGGCCGGACGTGATGCCCATCGCTTGTGCAGCGTCCGCCGCCCGCTCCGCGCTCTTCCACAAGATCGAGGCGCAGCCCTCGGGAGAGATCACGGAGTAGGTGCCGTACTGGAGCATCACCAGGCAATCGGCGACCCCGATCGCGAGCGCGCCGCCGGAGCCTCCCTCTCCGATGACGGTGCACAGGATGGGGACGTCCAGCGTCGACAGGACGTACAGGTTGCGCGCGATCGCCTCGGCCTGTCCCCGCTCCTCGGCGCCGACCCCGGGATAGGCGCCGGGGGTATCGATGAAGCTGATGACCGGCATGCGGAAACGCTCGGCCAACTCGAACAGCCGGAGCGCCTTGCGGTATCCCTCCGGACGCGGCATGCCGAAGCTCCGGTCGATGTTCTCCTTCGTCGTCCGTCCCTTCTGGTGTCCGACGACCACGACCGGATGTCCATCGAGACGCGCCACCCCGCCGACGATGGCCCCGTCCTCGGCAAAGTGCCGGTCGCCGTGCAGCTCGGTGAACTCCGTGAACGCACGGCCCAGGTAATCGAGGGTGTACGGCCGTCGCGGGTGGCGCGCGAGACGCGCGATCTGCCAGGGCGTGAGCTTGGCGAAGATGGAGTGCGTCAGCGCCTCGCTCTTCGAGCGGAGCCTGTCGATCTCCTCGCCGATATTGACGCCCGGATCGTTGTCGACATGGCCGAGCTCCTCGATTTTCGCCTCCAGATCGGCGATCGGTCGTTCGAAGTCGAGGAAGTTCACGCTCATCTCCGGATGCGCAGGTGATTGGAGGCTTCCCGCGGGAGTGCTCACGAGGGCAAACGATACCCGTGCGGATCGTTGGTGACAACGTGCACCCGAATCACCGGCTCCCGAACCGGTCCGTCGAAACCGCGATGGATCGGAAGCACGGTGTCAGTATTCGATGCGCACGTGCTCCGCCCCCGCGACGTTGCGGAGCCGGGCGATGAGATCGTCGGCGGGCCGCACCGCCCATGCGTCCCCGAGCGTGAGTCTCGCCCGCGCATCCCGCCGGCGATAGTCGATACAGACAGGGGTTGCACCGGTCCACGACTCGATCGCCTCGCGCAGGGTACGGGCTACGCCAACGTCCATGGAATCGCCGTCGAGCTCGATCAGGATGCGCCGTGCGCGGCGTGCGCGCGCCGCCTCCAGATCGTCGATCGCGTTCGCAACCACCGAGCACCCCCCCGAGAATTCATCGTCCTCGATCTCGCCTTCCACGACGAGCAGGCGATCCTTGATCAGCTTCTCGCGGCAGGCGGAGAACAGCTTGGAGTAGATCCGCACCTCCACACGCGCGGTCCGATCGTCGAGGGTCACGATCGCCATCCGGCCGCTACGGGTGTTGAGCGTCCGCAGTCCCGCCACCAGCCCCGCGATGGTACGCGTCTGCCCCGGGCTCGGGCGCAGCTCCGAGAGCCTCGTACTCGCGATCTTCTCGATCTCGGATTCGAACCGGGCAATCGGGTGACCGGTCAGGTAGAGGCCCAGGGTCTCCTTCTCTCCCGCGAGCCGCTCCTCCTCCGGCCATTCGCTCCCTGCCTGGAACCGCGACTTCACGTCACTCCCGGCAAGTGTGTTGCCGAACATGTCGTTCTGGCCGGTGGACGTATCGCGAGCGAGCTGCTCGGCAGCGAGCAAGGCGTCCGTGAGGGTCAGCATCATCGATGCGCGGGACGGCCCCAGCCCGTCGAGCGCGCCGGCTCGAACGAGGGCCTCGGCGACGCGCCGGTTGACACGCTTCTGATCGGTGCGGCGGGCAAAATCGAAAAGGTCGGTGTAGGGTCCGTTCCGCATGCGTTCTTCGATGACGCTTTCGAGTGCCGCCTCGCCCGCCCCCTTGATCGCGCCGAGTCCGTACCGGACGCTCCGATCATCGGCGACGCTGAACCGGTAGATGCATTCGTTGACGTGTGGCGGCGCGACGTCCAGGCCCAGCGCGCGGCATTCTTCCACGAAGTTGACCACCTTGTCGGTGCTGTCCATGTCGGCCGACATCACCGCCGCCATGAATGCGGCGGGATGGTGCGCCTTCAGCCACGCGGTGTGGTACGACAGCAGGGCGTAGGCGGCGGAATGCGACTTGTTGAACCCGTATCCCGCGAACTTCTCCATCAGGTCGAAGATGAACGTGGCCTGCCCCTTGTCCACCCCCCGGCTCGTCGCGCCGCCCACGAAGACGTCGCGCTGCTTCGCCATCTCCTCGGGCTTCTTCTTGCCCATGGCGCTGCGCAGCAGGTCGGCTTCGCCCGGGGTGTACCCGGCGAGCGCCTGGGCGATCTGCATCACCTGCTCCTGGTAGAGGATGACCCCGTAGGTGGGCTTCAGAATGGATTCGAGCGCCGGATGCAGGTACTCGACCTCCGCCTGCCCGTGCTTGCGGGCGATGAAGTCGTCGACCATCCCGGACTGGAGCGGACCGGGCCTGAACAAGGCGACGAGGGCGACGACGTCGTCGAAGCAATCGGGCTGCATGCGCCGGATCAGATCCTTCATCCCGCGCGATTCGAGCTGGAACACGGCGGTCGTGGCGCCGCTTCTGATAAGTTCGTAGGCAGCCGGATCTTCGGTGGGCAGGGTGTCGAGCTCGAGTGCGGGCTCTCCGGCCGCCCGGCGCTGCTCGTTGATGGTGGACAGCGCCCAGTCGATGATGGTGAGGGTGCGCAGGCCGAGGAAGTCGAACTTCACGAGCCCGATCGCCTCGACGTCGTCCTTGTCGAATTGGGTGACCGCCCCGGCCGCGCCGGGCTCGCGGTAGAGCGGGGTGAATTCGGTGAGCCGCTTCGGGGCGATCACCACGCCGCCGGCATGGCGCCCCGCGTTGCGGGCCAGTCCTTCGAGCTTGCGCGCCAGATCGATGATCGCCCTGACCTCGTCGTCCGCTTCGTACCGCTCCTTCAACCCGTCCTCGGCGAGCGCGCGATCGAGGGTTATGCCGAGTTCGAATGGGATGAGCTTCGCAATCTGGTCGACGAAGCCGTAGGGGTGGCCGAGCACCCGGCCAACGTCACGGACCACCGCTTTGGCGGCCATGGTCCCGAAGGTGATGATCTGGGCGACGTGGTCGGCGGAATACCGGGAGACGACGTAGTCGATGACCCGGTCCCGGCCTTCCATGCAGAAGTCGACGTCGAAATCCGGCAGCGACACGCGCTCGGGATTCAGGAAGCGTTCGAAGAGCAGGCCGTAGCGGAGAGGGTCGAGGTCGGTGATGCCGAGGGCGTAGGCGACGAGGGATCCGGCCCCGGAGCCGCGCCCCGGCCCGACCGGTATCCGATGCTTCCTCGCCCATTCGATGAAATCGGCCACGATGAGAAAATACCCCGGATACCCCATGCGGTTGATGACCCCGAGCTCCATGTCGAGCCGTTGCGTGTAGGTCGCTTTCTCGTCGTCGCCCTCGACCGGCCGGGCGCCGTGCCGGGGTGCGCCGAGCCGCCGCTCCAATCCCTCCCGCGAGCGCTCGGCGAGCCATTCGTCGAGGCCGCGGCCCTCCGGTACCGGGAACTCGGGGAGGTGGCTGCCGCCGAGCGTGACCTCCAGGCTGCACCGGCGTGCGATCTCGACCGTGTTCTCGAGGGCCTCGGGAAGATCCTCGAACAATGCCGCCATTTCCTGGGGCGACTTCAGGTACTGCTCTTCGCTGTAGTTCCTCGGACGCCGTGGATCGGCGAGGATCCGGCCTTCGTGGATACAGACCCGCGCTTCGTGCGCCTCGAAATCGCCGCGCTCGATAAACCTGACGTCGTTGCCGGCGACGACGGGAAGCCCCGTCGCCAGCGCCAGATCGACGGTCGAGTCGAGGCATGGCGCGTCGTCGGTGCGGCTGGTGCGCTGGACGCCGAGGTAGAACCGCCCAGGGAAGGCGGACGCCCAGCCTTCGGCGCGTCGCTCCGCCTCTCCGGCCCGCCCGTGCAGGAGCGCCTGGCCGACGTCGCCGCCGGGGCCGGGCGAGATGGCGATGATCCCGCCCGAGCACTCCTCCACCCAGGTGCGGGCGGCAGCGGGAAGCCCGGTGCCGCGCTCGGCCATGTAGCACCGGGTCAGCAGCCGGGTGAGCTCGCGGTATCCCGAACGATCCATCGCGAGCAACGTCAGCGCACCGGCCGGGATGTCGTTCGACTCCCCTTCGAGCGGCAGATCGACGCCGATGATCGGCTTGATGCCGCCGGCGACGGCCGCACGATAGAAACGCACCATGCAGAACAGGTTTGCACGGTCGGTGACGGCCACCGCGGGCATACCGAGCGCCCTGGCCCGTTCGATGAGCGGACCGATCCGCAATATGCCGTCGACGAGCGAGAACTCGGAATGCAGGTTCAGATGCACGAAGCCGGGGTTCATGGCTGGCCCCGCCCTGGAATCTGCCGCATGAGCGCCGATTTCACCGGAGCGAAGCTGAGCCGATGGATCGGCGAAGGGCCGAACCGGAGCAGGGCGTCTCGATGCGCCCTCGTTCCATAGCCCTTGTGGCGGGCGAATCCGTACCCCGGATAGCGCCGATCCATCTCGATCATCTCCCGGTCACGGGCCACCTTGGCGAGAATCGACGCGGCACTGATCGCCGCAACGGTGGCGTCACCTCCCACCACCGCACGCACCGGACACGGCAGATCCGGACAACGATCTCCATCCACGAGGACCTGCCGCGGCGCCGGGTCGAGCTGGCCCACCGCCTCACGCATCGCCTGCATCGTGGCCTGGAGGATGTTGATCGCATCGATGACGGCGACGTCGACTCGC
This sequence comes from uncultured Gammaproteobacteria bacterium, assembly GCA_958295465.1. Taxonomy (GTDB): domain Bacteria; phylum Pseudomonadota; class Gammaproteobacteria; order HK1; family HK1; genus HK1. The sequence goes on along the minus strand of OY282353.1, from coordinate 562,999 downwards.
GCGACCGCATGGCTGACCGCCAGCTTCCGGATCTCGAGATCCAGGTCCACCCGGCGCCGGGGAGAAAGAAGCTTCGAATCATCGAGGCCCGCGATCCTGACCGCCGGGTCGAGAATCACCGCGGCCGCGACCACCGGGCCGGCAAGCGGCCCGCGCCCTGCTTCGTCGACGCCGGCAACGAAACTCCTCGTCCCCTCGTCCCCCGCGCTGGTGAGGGCGTTCATGCCGCCACCACTTCGAGTACCGCATCGGCCGCCTTCTCGAACGCATCGTTGCGCAGCGTCCGGTGGATCCGATCGAACTCCTCGATCACCCGGCGCTGCCGGTCGGGGTGATCGAGCCGGTCGAGCACTGCGGCGCCGAGCCGCTCGGGCGTCGCATCGTCCTGCAGCAGTTCCGGCACCAGCCGGGCGCCGGCGAGCAGGTTCGGCAGCCCGACGTGATCGACGTGCAGCATCGCGCGGCCCAACAGCCACGTGAGACGCATGGTCCGATAGGTAATCACCATGGGGCGCTTGAGCAGCAGTGCTTCCAGGGTCGCGGTCCCGGAAGCGAGCAGAACCACGTCGCTCGCGGCCATCGCATCACGCGACGCGCCCAGGAGCAGATCGCATCGGATGCCGGGGGCATGCTCGGCCAGCGCCCGCAAAAAGAGCTCACGGGTCGGACGGTCGACCAGAGGCGCCACGAACCGCACTTCGGGCCGCCGTTGATGCACCCAGCGCGCGGTGCGCGCCAATGGTCCGGCCAGGCGCCGGAGCTCGCTCATCCGGCTGCCGGGGAGCAGCGCGACGATCCGTGTGCCCGGGTCCAGGCTCAGCCGCTCACGAGCCGTGTCCCGGCAGGTCCGCATCGCGATCTCGTCGGCGAGGGGATGTCCCACGAACCGCACCGGAATCGAGCGTGCATCATAGAACGGCGGCTCGAACGGGAACAACGCGAGCATCATGTCCACGGCTCGTGCGATCTTCCCGAGCCGGTAACGCCGCCAGGCCCAGACCGAGGGACTGACGAAGTGGACGGTCCTGACCCCGGCACGGCGCAGCGCGAGCTCGAGCGGGAGATTGAAATCCGGGGCATCCACGCCGATGAACGCATCGGGCGGAGCGCCGGTGAATCGCCGGGCCAGACGCCGCCGGACGGGGACCAGCTCCAGGTAGCGGCCAACGACCTCGAACAGCCCCATGACCGACAGGCGCTCCATCGGATACAGGGTCTCGCAGCCGGCCGCCATCATGCGCGGCCCCGCGATGCCTTCGAAACGCGCTTCGGGAACACGGGCCCGGATCGCTTCGATGAGACCGCTCGCGAGCATGTCCCCGGATGGCTCGCCCGCGACGATGGCGAATTTCAAGGCGCATCACCATCGCCGCCACTTCTCATCGTACGATCCCGCGCCCGGAAGACCTCGCGAATTCACGAAAGCGGCCCACCTCCGCGGATTCCTTCGCCGGACCGGCGAGCCGCTCGATCGCGGCGTCGAGGGTGAGACCTCGCTTGTACACCGTCTTGTAGGCGGATCTGAGGGCCTGCAAGGTCCGGGCCGGGAAACCTCGCCGTTTGAGACCTTCGGTGTTGAGCCCGTGAGGGCTCGCCGAGTTCCCCGCCACGGTCACGAACGGCGGAACGTCCTTCAGGATCACCGTGCCCATTGCCGAAAATGCATGCGCGCCGATCCGGCAGAACTGATGCACCACGGTGAACGCGCCGAAGGTGACGCAGTCTTCCACTTCCACATGACCCGCGAGCGTTGTCCCATTGGCCATGACGTTGTCGCTGCCCACCTTGCAGTCATGGGCGATATGCACGTAGGCCATGATCCAGTTCCCGCTGCCCACGCGGGTCACCATCCCGCCGCCCGCCGTCCCGCGATTGAACGTGCAGTATTCGCGGATGACGTTGCCGTCCCCGATCTCCAGGGTGGACGACTCGCCGCGGTACTTCTTGTCCTGCGGCGCACCGCCAAGGGTGCTGAACGAATGGATCCGATTGCGCTCGCCGATTCGGGCCGGCCCTTCGATGACGACGTGGGAGCCGACGCGCGTCCCCGCGCCGAGAACGACGCCGGGACCGATCACGCTGAACGGCCCTACTTCAACGTCGGATTGGAGCTCGGCGCCACGGTCCACGACGGCGCTCGAATGGATCATCTCTCCTCGTCCCGCAAGGCCCCCAGCAAGTCGGCGGTGGCCACGACCTTCTCCCCGACCTTTCCGCGCGCCGCCACCTTCCAGATGCCTCGTCTGGCCCGGACGAGATCGATCTCGATGACGAGCTGATCGCCCGGCTCTACCGGATGCCGGAATCGAGCCCTGTCGACGCCGGCGAAGTAGTACATCTCGGTCTCCGAAGGCAGCCGATCCAGCGAGCGCAACGCGAGAATGCCCGTCGCCTGCGCCATCGCCTCCAGGATCAGCACCGCCGGCATCACCGGCCGGTGGGGGAAATGGCCCGGGAAGAAGGGCTCGTTGATGGTCACGTTCTTCAACGCGACGAGCGACCTCCCGGGGACGCACTCGAGCACGCGGTCGACGAGCAGGAACGGGTAGCGATGTGGCAGATGCCTGAGCACCTCGCCGATCGGCATGTCCACCATCACGCTTCCTCCGCGGGCCGGACCGCGCCGGCGGCGGGCGCCGTCCTCACGCCCGGTCGCCGAGCTTGCGCTCGACCGCCCGCAGTCGCCGCGCCATGTCGTCGAGCTGCCGCAATCTGGCGATGTTGCGCCGCCATACCCGATTCTCCTGGATGGGCATTCCCGACGAGTAGACACCGGCCTCGCGGATCGTGTTCGGCACCGCCGAGGTCGCGGTGAGATGGACGTCATCCGCGATCTCCAGATGGCCGGCGATCGATACGGCGCCCTGGATCGCGCAACGCCTTCCGATACGGGCGCTTCCCCCGACCGCGACACAGGCCGCGATGGCGGTGTGGGCGCCGATGTGCACGTTGTGGCCGATCTGGATGAGGTTGTCCAGCTTCACGCCGTTCTCGATGACGGTGTCCTCGAGAGCTCCGCGATCGATCGTCGTATTCGCGCCAATCTCCACGTCGTCACCGATCCGCACTCCGCCGAACTGGGGGATCTTCACCCAGACTCCGTCGTCGTTGGCGATGCCGAATCCATCGGCGCCGACGACGACTCCGGGATGGATGATGGCCCGTGCCCCGATGTGTACGCCCTGGCACACCACGACCCGGGCCGCGATGCGCCCTTGCGGACCGATCGACGAATCGCGGCCGAGGAACGAGCCCGGGCCGAGGGAGGTGCCGGCCCCGACGCTCGCACCGGCTTCAATCACGCAATGGTGGCCGACCGATGCATCCGGCGCGACCGCCGCCGCGGGATCGATGACGGCGCTGGCCGCAATGCAGGGCGTCGCCTCGACCGTGCGGGACAGCAGCGTGGCGGCGCGCGCGTAGCCCAGATACGGATCGTCGAGCACCAGCGCCGGCACCGGACAGGCGTCCGCGAGCTCCGGCGCCAGAATCACCGCGCCGGCTCGCGTGCTCTCCAGGTATGGCCGGTAGCGCCGGTTGGAGAGGAACGTGACGGCATCGGGCCCCGCCGCGTCCAGAGCGGCCAACCGGTCGATGATGATGTCCGGATCGCCGAGCAGCTCGGCTCCGATGCGTTCGGCGAGCTCTCCGAGACGATAGCTCAAGACGCGGTTTCCGCAACGCGGACGATCAGCCGTCCGATTCCTTGAACCCGGATTTCAGACGTTCGATGACGCGCTTGGTGATGTTGACCTTGTCACCCGCGAAGACGACTCCGTCGGTCATGATCAGGTCATAGTTCTCCCCCCGCGCCATGTCCTGGATGACCTCGGCCACCATGCGCTGGAGCGCGCTGAGCTCCTGGCTGCGCCGCAGGTTCAAGTCCTCCCGGAACTCTTCCTGGGAACGTCGAAGGTCGCGCTTGATCTGCCGGAGCTCGGCCTCCTGGCGTTCACGCTCGCCGGCCGAGAGCACCGCGGCGTTCTTCACGAGCCTGTCCTCCAGCGCCCGGATCTGCTGCTGCCGGGCAAGAATCTCGCGATCCCTCGGCGCGAACTCGCGCTCGATGCGAGTTCGCGCCGAGGCCGCCTGTGGGGCCTGATCGAGCACTATCGCGACGTTGACGAACCCGACCTTGAAATCCGCAGCGTGCGCCGGAAGGCCATGAGCGAGCATGAGCCCCAACAGACCGATACGAGCCGCGGCTCGCCAAAACCGGTGGGTTGCATGCATGACTAGAAGCTCGTACCGAAGGTGAGTTGGAATCCCTGCGTCTGGTCACCGGTCTGGGACTTGAGCGGTTCCGCGAAGCTCATGGTCAACGGACCGATGGGTGACAGCCAGATCGCGGCGATTCCGGCCGACTGCCGAAGCGTATCGAAGTCGAAATCCTCATCAGGACCATACACGTTTCCGGCATCGACGAAGCTGGTGATCCGGAACGTGCTCGAATCCTTCGTGAACGGGAGCGGGAGGATGACCTCGGCGGTCCCGATGGTCTTCAGGTTGCCGCCGAGCGGCTGGTCCCGACTGTCTCGCGGGCCGAGCGTATTCGCCTTGAAGCCGCGTACCGACCGAAGGCCGCCGGCGAAGAAGTTTTCAGTCAGGGGAAGGTCGCTGGTTCCGCCGATACCGTCTCCATAGCCGATCTCCCCCTCCAGGACGAACACGAAATCCTCGGCAAGCGGGAACAATCTCTGGTGCCGCGCGAACAACTTGTAGTACGTCAGCTCGCTACCGGGCACCGTGACCTCGCTGCTCAACCGGGTAAGGCTGCCCTTGGTGGGCAGGAATCGGCTGTTTCGATCATCTTTCGCCCAAGCTGCGGTAGCGAGCAAGGTGATGAACCGGCCGCCGTTCTCGCGCTCGAAATTCCTGACCTCATCGGACGCATTCGCGCCGGCGAGGAAATCGGTCTGCTCTGCATTCAGACCGACGTTGATGCGGGTGAATTCCGAGACCGGGAGCCCGAACGTCATCCCGGCGCCGATTTGATCCAGATCGTAGTCGGCCAGATTCGCGTCGCTGGCATCCGTGCGGCGGTTATAGGCCTCAAGACTGCGACTGACGCCGTCCACGGTCCAGTAGGGGTTGAGCCAGGAGACCGAAATGTCTCGACTGGCCTTGCTGGTGTTGAGCGACGCCCTGAGACGGTTGCCGGTTCCCAGCACGTTCTCCTCCGTGACGCTGATGTCGAACACCGTCCCTTGCGAATCGGAGTATCCGGCTCCGAGCAGCAGGTTTCCCGATGGCCTTTCGGCCACCGTGAAGTCGACGTCGACCTGGTCGGGGGCGTCTGGCACGGCGGGTGTTTCAACGTTCACCGACTCGAAGAAGCCGAGGCGATTCAGGCGTACCCGTGATCGCTCGATCGCTTCGGTGGAGATCCATCCGCTCTCCATCTGCCGCATTTCGCGGCGCAGCACTTCATCGCGCGTCTTGGTATTGCCCTTGAAATTGATGCGCCGCACGTACACTCGCCGGTCCGGATCGACGTAGAACGTCAAGTCGACCGCCTTCTCGGCCTCGTCGATCTCCGGCGCCGCGTTGACGTTGGCGAAAGAGTAGCCTTCACTCCCGAGTCGCTCACCGATGCGGCGCGCGGTCTCGGTGACGTCCTTGCGGGAGAATACGTCCCCCTGGACGACGGTAACGAGTTCGAACAGCTCTTCTTCAGGAACGATCAGGGCGCCCTGGAGATAGATGTCGCGTACGAGGTAGCGCCCCCCCTCGGTGATGTTGATGGTGATGTGGACGTCTTCCTTGTCCGGCGTGATCGTGACTTGCGTGGAGTCGACGTTGAAATTGATGAAGCCCTTGTCGAGGTAGAACGATCGCAACGTCTCGAGGTCGGCCGCGAGCTTCGGCTTGGAGTACCGGTCCGAGCGCGAGAGGAAGGAGAAGAACCCCGTCGTTTCAAGCTCGAATTCATCCAGCAGGTCATCGTCGTCGAACGCGGCGTTCCCCACGATGTTGATCTGCCGGATCTTCGCCGCGGCGCCTTCCGAGATCTCGAACCTGACCGCGACCCGGTTGCGTTCGAGCGGCGTCACCGTGCCCGTGACCCGTGCACCGTACTTTCCCGCCGCGAAGTACGTGCGATGCAGCTCCTGCTTCACCTGGTCGAAAATCGATCGGTTGAAGACACGCCCTTGCGCGAACCCCATCTGCTCCAGGGTGGACATGAGAACCTCGGTCCTGAGATCGTCGTTGCCGGAAAATTCGATGCTGCCGATGGAAGGCCGTTCGACCACCGACACCACGAGCGTATCGCCGTCGCGTTCCAGCCGTACGTCGCGGAAAAAGCCGGTCCGGAACAAGGCGCGGACCGCTCCGGCGGTGCGCGTGTCGTCGACGGTGTCGCCGACCTGGATCGGGAGATAGTTGAACACGGTGCCGGCGGTGATCCGTTGCAGACCTTCCAGGCGGATGTCCTCGACGACGAACGTGTCGGCCGCGCCGGCCCGCACCACGGCGCAGAGCAGGAACGCGGAGAGTGCAATGCGTAGACGGGTCAATATCACCACCGGTTTCCGACCGCCGCGGGGCGCCGCCTCACGAGGCGTCATCCCAGCAGACGTGCAAGGTCATTGTAGAGCGCCAGTCCCATCAGGCCGACGAGCAGAGCGATTCCCAGCCGCTGCCCCAGGAACCGGGATGCCTCCGACACCGGACGGCCACGGATGGATTCTACCGCGTAATACAGCAGGTGTCCGCCGTCTAGCAGCGGGATGGGCAGCAGGTTGAGGATCCCGAGGCTCACGCTGACGATTCCCAGGAACTCGAGAAAACGCGAGAGCCCGTATTGCGCGGACGCACCGGCATACTCGGCAATGCCGATCGGCCCGCTCAAGTTCTCGAACGACACCTCCAGAAGCAGCATCTTCCAGATCATGCGCAGGGTAAGCCAGGAGATCTCGCCGGTTTTCTCGATCCCCCGGACAAGGGCCGACCAGGGGTCGTGACGCTCGGTGACGTAGAACCGTTCGATCAGACCCTCCTCCGGCTCACGCGCTCCGGCGCCGATCCGGCCGAACCGGGAGCCGTCGGCGGCCTGCTCGACGTCAGGGGTCAGCCGAAGATCCGACCTCGCGCCGTCACGTTCGATCACGACGACGAACGTCTCCCCCGGACGCTCGCGCACGATGCGCACCCAGTCCGACCAACCCGTGACGGCCTCACCGGCAGCCCGGACCACTCGATCGCCCGGACGAAGACCGTCCCGCTGCGCCGGACGTCCGGACTCGACCCGCCCGATGACGGCCGGGAGCGCCGGCCGGGCCGGAACGACACCGATCCGGTCGAAGAACCGGCCTCGGGTCAGATCGTCGACCGCGATCGCTTCGAAGTCCATGATACGTTCCCGCCGCCGGCCGGAAGCATCGGCGACCTCGACCTCGATCTTCCTCTCGTCGAGTGAGGCGGCAATGATCGTCTGCATCGCCGACTGCCACGTTCCCACCTTCGCACCCTGCACCGACTGCATCTCGTCGCCGGCTCGGAACCCGGCTTGTTCGGCGACGGAGCCGGGCGCCGTCCCGGCCACGATCGGGCGCAGTCCATCGACTCCGATCATGTACATGCACCAGTACGCGAGGATTGCGAACAGGAAATTGAACGCGGGGCCTGCGACGACCACTGCGACCCGGATCGAAAGCGGCTGGCGGTTGAACGCCCGGTGACGCTCGTGCTCCGCAACCTCTCCTTCCGATTCGTCGAGCATCTTCACGTAACCGCCGAGAGGCACCATCGCGACCACGTACTCGGTCCCGTCCGCACCGGACCGGCGCGACCACAGCGCGCGCCCGAAGCCGACGGAGAACGTGAGCACCTTGATCCCGAGCCTCCGCGCCACCCAGAAGTGGCCGAACTCGTGAACCGTCACGAGCACGCCGATCGCCACGACGAACGCGATGATCGAATAGAGGACGTCCATATCCGTTCAGAAGCCGAATGCGCGCCGGATGATCAATGCGGTATCGCCGCGGCGAACTCGGCGGCCCGCACCCGCGCCAGGGCATCGAGCTCGAGGACTTCGTCGAGGGTGCGCGGTTCTCCTCCGGCGCATGCCGCAACCGTGGCCTCGGCGACCCGGGCGATGTGGGTGAACCGCAATCGACGGTTCAGGAATGCGTCCACCGCGACCTCGTTCGCGGCATTGAGCGCCGCCGGCGCCGCTCCACCGGCCCGGGCCGCCTCGAAACCGAGTCTGAGGCACGGAAACCGACCGAAGTCGGGGGCTTCGAAATCGAGGCGAGACGTACTCACCAGATCGAGAGGCACGACCCCGGAGACGATGCGGTCGGGCCACGCGAGCGCGTGGGCGATCGGTATCCTCATGTCCGGATTGCCGAGCTGCGCGAGTACGGACCCGTCCTCGTACTCGACCATCGAGTGGATCACGCTCTGCGGATGGACGACCACATCCACCGACCCGGGCCCGACGTCGAAGAGCCAGCACGCTTCGATCACTTCCAGCCCCTTGTTCATCATCGTCGCCGAGTCGATCGATATCTTGCGTCCCATGGACCAGTTCGGATGGGCACATGCCTCGTCCGGGGTCACGCCATGCAGTGATTCCGGCGTTCGCATGCGAAAAGGCCCCCCCGAGCCCGTCAACAGGATGCGGCGCACCCCCCGCCCGGCGTTGCCCGAACCCCGCGCCGGCAGGCACTGGAAGATCGCATTGTGCTCGCTGTCGATGGGCAGGAGCTCCGCCCCGCCCTCTCGCACCGCGTCCATGAACAGCCGGCCCGACATCACCAGGGCCTCCTTGTTCGCGAGAAGGACCCGCTTGCCCGACCGCGCCGCCGCGAGTGACGGCATCAGGCCGGCCGCACCCACGATTGCCGCCACGACATAGTCGACGTCCGGGTGCGCAGCCACCTGCACGAGCCCCGAAGCGCCGGCGAGGACCCGGGTCCCGGACGCCTCCGCGGAAAGCACCTCGTGGAGCCGTGATGCGGCGGGCTCGTCCGACATGACCGCGAAACGAGGCCGCCAGACCCGACACTGTGCAGCCAGACCGTCGACGTTGGAGTGCGCGGTCAGCGCGAAGATCTCGTAACGCGAGCGGTTGCGCAACACCACGTCGAGGGTGCTGGTTCCGATGGATCCGGTCGATCCGCACACCGCCAGCCTTTTCACCGCAGCGTTCCGAGAACGTCGAAACCGATCGCGAACGCGGGAGCCGCCGCGGTCAGGCTGTCGATCCGGTCGAGAATGCCGCCGTGTCCCGGCAACAGGTTGCCGCTGTCCTTCACACCGGATCTCCGCTTGACGAGGCTTTCCGTCAGATCGCCCAGCACCGACAGCACTCCGGCGGCCAGGCACAGCAGGGTCAGCAGGACGACGAGCCCTGCCGGAAAGCCGAACCACAGCCCCGCGGCGACCCCGAGCACTCCGACCGCCGCCATGCCGCCGGCTGCGCCCTCGACGGATTTGCCGGGGCTCGTGAGGGCCGCGAGCCTGCGGGCGCCGAACCGCCGCCCCGTGAAGTAGGCGCCGGCATCCGCTGCCCACACCACGAGAAGGATGAGCAGCACCCGCGCAGAGCCGTCCTCCCCGGAAGCGTGCACGTACACCAGTCCCGCCCAGGCCGGCACGATGACCATCCATCCGGCGATGCCTCGCGTCATCGCTCCGTCGAGCATCGCCACGTCCCGGCCCTTCTCGAACCGGATGACCCAGACGAGCGCGACACACCACCATGCCAGCGATATCACGCAGAGAATCCGGAGCCAGCCGAGCCACTGCGATCCGGCAAGCCACGACAACGCCACCGATCCGGCGACCACCAGAGCGAAGCCGTGCCCCCGGGTGCGGCGGGGCGTCGCGATGCGAGCCCACTCGAGGCTCGCCCCGACCGCGACGATGGCCAGGACCAGCGCAATGCTCCCGGTGGGCAGGGTGAGAACCAGGGCAGCCACGACCGGAATGGCGACGATCGCGGTGGCGGCTCGACGGGGCAGCGAATCCCCGCTGGCGGACGCGGACATTTCAATCGGCACGGACCGGCGATCCGTGTGCGGCGGCCGCGGGCGACACTTGCTCCACTGCAACGATCATGCCGCCGGGTCCGCATGCCTGTTCCGGCCCGCGGCGCCACGGAAGCTTCCCGTCCCGATACGGCAGGCACCGGCCCTGTCTCGTGAGCCTCAGCCGCTTCCCCCGCACGAGGCAAGGACCCCGGGGCTGACTCTCGGCGGCTCGCATCGGTTCAGCTCGCTTGTGTCTGAGCGACCTGCTCGGAGGTGCGGCCGAATCGACGTTGGCGGATCGCGTAGTCATCCAGCGCCGCGTCGAGCGACCGGCGGTCGAAGTCCGGCCAGAGGGTATCCGTGAAGTAGAGCTCGGTGTAGGCAAGGTGCCAGATGAGGAAGTTGCTGACGCGCATCTCTCCGCCGGTGCGGATGAACAGGTCGGGCGCCGGCAGTTCCGACAGTGACAGGAACTGGCCCACGAGCCCGGGGGTGATCGAGTCCGGATCGAGCTTGCCGTCACGAACCCGCGTTGCAATCGCGCGGCAGGCCTGGGTCACGTCCCAACGTCCGCCGTAGTTCATGGCGATGATCAGCCGTAAGCCCGTGTTCGCGCGCGTCAACTCCTCCGCCTGGAGGATGCGCTTGCGCAGCACGTCGTTGAGCATCCGGCGCTCCCCGACGATCTCCAGGTGCACGTTGTGCCTGTGGAGGTTGCGGGCTTCCTGCGCGAGGGCGGTCCTGAACAGCCCCATGAGCCCTTCCACCTCCCTCGGTGGCCTGCGCCAGTTCTCGCTCGAGAACGCGAACAGGGTCAGGACTTCGACTCCCCGCTCGCCGCAAGCCCGGACGATCTCCTTGGCGGCATCCACCCCGGCGCGATGTCCCGCAAACCGGGTCATCTGGCGGCGCTTCGCCCAGCGGCCGCTTCCGTCCATGACGATCGCAACGTGACGCGGCAGGTTCCCCCCCCGGGAGCCGCCGCGTTGCAGGCCGTGCTCCGGGAGTTCGCTGGTGGTGTCGACGTCCGGCAGAGAAGACGAGTTCATGCGGGATCAGACTTCCATCAGATCGTGCTCCTTCTCCTCGAGCACCGAATCGATCCGAGCGATATGGCGGTCCGTCAACTTCTGGATTTCAGCTTCCGCGCGCTTCTCCGCATCCTCCGGAAGATGCTCCTCCTTGATGAGCACCTTGAGGTGCTGGTTGGCGCTGCGGCGGATGTTGCGCACCGCGATTCGTGCCTGCTCGGCCTCCTGCCGAACCACGCGGGTCATCTCCTTGCGGCGCTCCTCGGTGAGAGGCGGCAACGGCACCCGGATCACGTCACTGCCGGTGACCGGATTGAGCCCCAGGTCCGAGCGTACGATCGCCTTCTCGACATCGGGGATGATCTTCTTCTCCCATGGGGAGACCGCGAGGGTCCGGGGATCGGACACGGTGATGCTCGCGACCTGGTTCAGGGGAACGTCGCTTCCGTAGTAGCTCACCGTGACATGGTCCAGCAGGCGCGCGTGGGCGCGCCCGGTGCGTATCTTCCCCAACTCCTGCCGTAGCGCCTCGACGCTCCTTGCCATGCGGGCTTCGGTGTCCTTCTTGATGTCGTCGACCATCGCGTTCACGAGATCATCGGGAGGCAGCGGCACTATACACCCGAATCCCCGTCATCCGGTACGTTCTCGACCAGCGTGCCCTCGTCCTCCCCCATCACGGAGCGCACCAGCGCTCCGGGCTTCTCCATGTCCACCACCCGCAACGGCATGTCGTTGTCCCGGCACATGACGATCGCCGTCGCATCCATCACCGACAGCTTCCACTGCAGTACCTGATCGAAATCGAGCCGGTTGAACCGGCGAGCCGTGGGATCGGTCAACGGATCGGCCGAGTAGACGCCGTCCACCTTCGTTGCCTTGATCATCAGGTCCGCCTCGACTTCCACGGCACGGAGGCTCGCGGCGGTATCGGTGGTGAAGAACGGGTTTCCGGTGCCTGCCGCGAATATCACCACCCTGCCCTTCTCCAGGTGCCGCATTGCGCGGCGGCGCAGGTACGGCTCGCACAGCTCGTTGACCCGGATCGCGGACATCACCCTCGCGACAAGCCCGTTGCGCTCGAGCGCGTCCTGCAACGCAAGGGCATTGACCACCGTCGCGAGCATGCCGATATGGTCGGCGGTGGCCCTCTCCATTCCGCCCCTGACCAGCCCGGCCCCCCGGAAGATGTTTCCCGCTCCGATCACCAGGGCGACCTCGACACCCATCGCCCGGAGCTCGCCGACGCCGCGCGCCACCGCCTGAAGCGACTCCGGATCGAACCCGAAGCGCTCCCTCCCCATGAGCGCCTCGCCGCTGAGCTTGAGCAACACGCGACGGTAGACGACTCCGGCAGCCGTGACGCTGGCCGCTTCACCGGATGCAGCCATCAGCGGCCGCGCGCCTGGGCCATCACCTCTTCGGCAAAGTTCCCGGCCTGCTTCTCGATACCCTCGCCGACCTCGAACCGCTCGAAGCGGCACACCGTCGCTCCGGATGCACGCAGATATTCCCCGACCGGCTGCTCGGGATCCTTGACGAACGGTTGGCCGAGCAGGGTGACCTCCCTGAGGAACTTCGCGATCCGCCCGGCCAGCATCTTCTTCCGGATCTCCGCAGGCTTTCCACTGCCGGCGACCTGTGCTTCGAGGATCTCCCGTTCCCTTGCGATCATCTCCTCGGGCACGTCCGACTCCCCGACGGCGACCGGCCGGCTCGCCGCGACGTGCATCGCGACGTCCCGCGCCACGACGTCGTCGGCACCCTCCAAATCGACGACCACGCCGATCCGTGTACCATGGAGGTAGGCACCGAGCCGGTCCCCCTGCGAATCGATCGCGGCGAACCGCCGGATGCTGATGTTCTCCCCGATCTTCGCGACGAGCCCACGCCGCGCCTCCTCGATGCTCGCCCTCCCGTCGATGTCGAACGGCATCCGCCCCAACTCATCGACGTCGGCCGGGTCCGCCGCGAGCACCCGGGCGCAGACGGCGTTCGCGAAACTCCGAAACTCGGCCTCCTTCGCCACGAAGTCGGTCTCACAGTTGACCTCGACCATCGCCGCCCGCCGCGCCGTGCCGTCCATCCTGATCGTGACCACGCCCTCGGCCGTGGTCCTGCCGGCCCTCTTGTCCGCTTTCGCCTGTCCGGACAGGCGCATGATGCCGATGGCCTTGTCCAGGTCACCGTCCGCTTCGGTGAGCGCCCTCTTGCAATCCATCATGCCCGCCCCGGTGCGCTCCCGGAGCTCCTTCACCATCGCCGCCGTTATCTGCATCGATCCAAGGTCCTTTCCGGTTCGAGACCGGGCTGCGCTCAGCCCTGCGCCGGCTTCCCGTCACCCCCTGCTTCGGCGCCCCCTGCTTCGGCGCCCCCTGCCCCGGCGTCCACCGCCCCGGCGTCCACCGCCCCGGCGTCCACCGCCGCGGCTTCACCGGCGCCATCGTCCGGGGCAGCCGACTCCACCGCCGGCCGCCGGCTCAAGGCGCTCTTCTTCGTGACCACCTTCGTCTTCTTGCCGGCGACCTTCTTCTTTCTCGCCGTCCTGCCCGCACCGGCAGCCTCGCCGTCGGCTCCGGCCCCGGTCCCTGCCCCGGAACCGACCGCCGCCGCGACTTCCAGTTGCGCCGACTCCCGGCCTTCGAGAATGGCGGTGGCGGCGCCGGAAACGTAGAGCTCGATCGAGCGAATCGCGTCGTCATTGCCGGGAATGACGTAGTCGACACCTTCGGGGGGATTGTTCGTATCGACGACCGCAACCACCGGAATGCCCAACGTCACCGCCTCGGCCACCGCGATCTTCTCGTGGCCGACGTCGATGATGAACAGCACGTCGGGGATGCCGTCCATGTTCTTGATACCGCCCAGTCCGCGCTCGAGCTTCGCGAGCTCGCGCTGGAGCGAGAGCCCTTCCTTCTTGCCCACCCGATCCAGGCCGCCTTCCTCGATCAGCGTATCGAGGTTCTTCAGTCGCTTGATCGACTGCTTGACGGTGCGGTAGTTGGTCAGCATGCCGCCGAGCCATCGCCGGTTGACGTAGGGCATCTCGCAACGCTGCGCTTCCGCCGCGATGCACTCCTGGGCCGCCCGCTTGGTGCCGACGAACATGATGGTCCCGCCGTTCGCCGCCATGCGGCCGAGAAAGTTCAACGCATCGCTGTAGAGAGGCAGGGACTTCTCGAGGTCGATGATGTGGATCTTGTTGCGTTCGCCGAAGATGTAGGGGCGCATCCTCGGGTTCCAGAAGCGCGTCTGATGGCCGAAATGAACGCCGGCCTCCAGCATGTCGCGCATCGACACTGCTGCCATGGTGCTTACCTTTGTGGCGGGTTGAGCCTCCATGTGCCCCGTGTCGTCTGCCCCGAACTCGCGTTCGTGGCACCCGGACGCACGTGTCGGCGCATGTGTGGGGTGACCCCCCTGGCGTTGCTTCCCGGGGGGCGCGCTTTATATCATAAGCCGTTTAGAGCGGCAATTTTCCCGGCGGCGGCCATCGGACATGAGATTCGGCACCACACCGACCGTGCGCGGCCGTCTCGCGAATCGAGCGAGACGAGCTGCGACGGGCCATCGCGAGCCGGCGGGCAAGGTCATCCCGAAATCGTCGGAGGACATCGAGAGGATGCGAATCGCCGGCCGCCTCGCGGCCGAGGTGCTCGACCTGGCAGGCACGTACATCAGGCCCGGCATGACCACCGCGGAGCTCGACTCGCTGTGCCACGACCACATCGTCAACGTCCAGCAGGCAATTCCGGCTCCGCTCGACTACCACGGCTTCCCCAAGTCGATCTGCACCTCGGTGAACCATCAGGTCTGCCACGGCATACCGAGTGGGAAGCGTCTCAAGAACGGCGATATCGTCAACGTGGACGTCACCGTCATCAAGGACGGATTCCACGGCGATACGAGCCGCATGATGTTCGTCGGGGAGCCGTCCATCGCCGCACGCCGTCTTTGCCGCGTAGCGCGCGAAGCGATGTGGGTCGGTATCGAGATGGTGCGTCCCGGAACTCGCCTCGGGGACGTCGGCCATGCCATCCAGCGCCACGCCGAGCGGCACGGCTATTCCATGGTGCGCGAGTACTGCGGCCATGGCATAGGACGCAGCTTCCACGAGGAGCCCCAGGTGCTGCATTACGGGACGCCGGGAACCGGGGAAGTGCTCGAAGAAGGGTGGACGTTCACGATCGAGCCGATGGTGAACGCGGGCCGGCGCCAAGTGAAGCTCATGAAGGACGGCTGGACGGTGGTCACCAAGGATCGAAGCCTTTCCGCCCAATGGGAGCACACGGTGGCGGTGACCGCATCCGGCGTCGAGGTGCTGACGCTGCCGCCAGGCGGCGCACAATGATCCGCGCCGGCCGGCGTGTCCGTTCGCCCTTGCCCCGGCTCTGGCCATGCCGCGAGCCGGGCCTTATACTCCACTCACCACGACACGGGGGCGACATGGCTTCGACGTGGGTGACGAAACCCGAGGTGCATGCCGAGGATGCAGCTTCCTCGTAAATCCGGCTGCAACGCATTAGTTGCCAACGACGACAACTACGCTCTGGCCGCTTAAGCAGCAGCCAGCCTCTGACCGCCACGTGCTTGTGCGTGCGGATTCCAGAGGTCGACTCACACAAGCTCGCGGCCTCGATCGCCTCGCCCGGCGCCGCTAAATCCCTGGAGGCTCGCCGTTTCGCAGCCCTGCCCGTCGGGTGGCGATCCGGTCAAACGAAAAGACGCGGCTAAGCATGTAGAGCCGAGGGCGGAGCACTTGCGGACGCGGGTTCGATTCCCGCCGCCTCCACCAAACCTCACGCGTAATCGGCTGATATTGAAAGGTTTTCGAAGCACGTCATTCTTCATCACACCTTTTCGACGACGCGAGCGCTCCAAGTCGTCAGCCGCAGGTGAGCCCGTGATAGAGGAGTGGAGCAAGCTCTTTCAACGCGCGGCGGTAGACGCCGCGCTTGAAGAACACGACTTCGCGCGTCGGGTGCCAGTAGTTGACCCACTTCCAGTGGTCGAACTCCGGTTGCTCGCTCGCGTCGACCTGCACGTCGTCTTCGTCCCCGAGCAGGCGCAGCAGAAACCATCGCTGCTTCTGCCCGATACAGATGGTGCCGGGCCTGCGCCGGATGTATCGCCGGGGCAGACGATAACGAAGCCAGTCGCGCGTCTGGCCGATGAGTTCGACATGGCCCGGTGACAGTCCGAGCTCTTCCCGGAGTTCTCGATACAGGGCATCGACCGGCGACTCGTAGGCCTTGATGCCGCCTTGCGGGAACTGCCATGCATCCTGGCCTATACGGCGCGCCCAGAGCACGCGGCCCGCATCGTTGTGAACGATGATCCCCACGTTGGGCCTGAATCCGTCTTCGTCGATCATCGCGTATCTCGGAGATCACTTCCGGGAGATGTGCACCAAGTGTTCCATCATCATCCGACTCTGGCAATTCGCGGCGGACGCGGGCGGAGCCGCCAGGCCCGTTTCGCCACCGACGACGCCGGCGTACCTTCACGGCTGCGGGCCGGGACCACGAAGACCCGCGCCATCGCCCTGAAAACCGGACATGACGTAAATCGTCTCGGCCTGCCGCACGGGTGTCCGTCACCCGGGGTCGAGCGCCGCGAACACCCTCTCGCGGACGTCGTCGAGCATGCCGAGACCATCGACGCGTGACACCCGTGGCGCCGAACACGGATCGTCCTTCTCCCACTGCTCGTAATATTCGATGATCGGCGCGGTCTGCTCACGATAGATCTCGAGCCGGTGCCGCACCGTCGATTCCCGATCGTCGTCCCGTTGCACCAGAGGCTCTCCGGTCACGTCGTCGAGTCCTTCCGTTACCGGCGGATTGAATCGCGCGTGATACGTTCTTCCCGAACCCGGATGCACGCGACGTCCACCCATGCGTTCGATGACGTTCTCGTCGGGGACGGTGATTTCGACCACTGCATCGATGCGTATTCCTCGCGCGCGCATGACCTCCGCCTGGGGAATCGTGCGAGGAAAGCCGTCGAGCAGGAATCCGTTCGCACAGTCGTCGGCCGCGATACGTTCCTCCACCAGGCCGACGATGATCTCGTCGGGAACGAGACGTCCCGCATCCATCAGGATCCTTGCCCCTGCACCGAGCTCGCTGCCGGAGCGTATCGCCGCACGGAGCATGTCACCCGTCGATATCTGGGGTATTCCGTAACGTCCGGTGATGAATGCGGCCTGGGTGCCCTTTCCGGCGCCCGGCCCGCCAAGGAGAACGACCCGCATACCGTATCCTCCCACTGGATGACTGGATTCAGCTTGACCTCCGGACATGCACCGGTGGAAGTCCGTCACCTCGCGACGGCTTCACTCGTGCGCTCTCTGCCCCATGCCCTCCGAGTCCTTTCCTCTGAAAGGAAGGATGAACGCATGACGACGAATGCCGCGGCCATCGAACCGGGAGCCGCTCTCGGTGGAGTATACGGCGACGGCGCTCCGTCGAGCCGTGTCCTCGTCCTCCCGAGCGCGGTACCATGCCTGATCGAGCGGGGCCTGACCGATCGGACAAGGGGTTGCCATGAAGCTCCATTCGGACCATACCGCCGCCGGTGGACATCGGATCACCGCATACGGCCCCGGATTCGTGACCGTGGACGGGTCCACGTTCACGGGAACGGTACTGCTCGGCCAGGGCGTGCCGGCAACGGACTGCGAGGAGCGCAGGCCCGGCGATCTGAGCGTCGCCACGATTCAACGGCTTCGGGAACAGGACCCGGAAGTCGTCATCATCGGCACGGGCGCACGTCACGTTTTCCCGCCGCACGGGCTTGTCGCCCCATTGATGCAAGACGGTATCGGGGTCGAGATCATGTCGACCGCCGCGGCCTGCCGCACCTGCAACATCCTCGGCGCGGAAGGGCGCCGGGTCGTAGCGCTGCTGCTGCCCATCGAGTAGGGGAGCGCCATCGAGTAGGGGAGCGCCATCGAGAGCTTCCTCCCGGTGAGGACGCTTCCGCCGCCTCTCCCATGAATACCGTCAGGGCAGGAATCCAAGTGGATCGACGGGCTTTCCGTCACGCCGTATCTCGAAGTGCAGCATGACCCGTCCCTTGCCCGAACGCCCCATGTCGGCGATACGCTGGCTGCCGGTCACTTCATCGCCCTCCCCGACGTGAAGCCTCTCGTTGTGGGCATAGGCACTCAGAAGACGGCTGTTGTGTTTGACGATGACGAGCTTCCCATATCCGATGAGCCCACTGCCCGCGTAGACGACCCGCCCGGGCGCTGCGGCATGGATGGGTTGCTCGAGTGCGCCTTCGATGTCGAGTCCCTTGTTGCCGCCGCGTCCGAAACTCCCGATCGTCTTGCCCTTCGTCGGCCACGTCCAGCTCAATCCCGCCACCGTCCTGGCCGCGAGCGGGGGTTGCGCGGCAGGTTTCGGCGGAGGGGGGGGTGGCTGCCCCGCCGCCTCTGCCGCGGCCTTGCGCGGCGGCGCCGTCGAAGGCTTCGGCTCGGGGGATGAGGGGGGCAGCGGCGTAACCACCGGCACCGGAGGCGTGTCGATTCCCTGGGTCGAGACGTCACCTTGCGCGGCCGGGGCGGGGCTCGGATCCGGGCTCTGCGAGGCCGGTTCGGCCGGCGCCGGGCTCGGGTCCGGCGGCACGACGTCGCCCGGTTCCGGAATGAGGAGGCGCTGGCCCGGATAGATCGTGAAGGGTTCGCGAATCGAGTTGACTCCGGCGAGCACGCGGTAGTCGACGCCGAGACGCCAGGCGATCGAGTAGACCGTGTCCTCCCTGCCCACCAGATACTCGCGCGCCTTGCCCGGTATTGCGGGTTCAACCGGCGATTGCACCGGCGCGATGACGCCGCCACCACCGCCGCATCCGGCGACGAGTCCCGCGAGGCCCGCGAGCAGAAACGCGACGGCGGCGCCCCGTGCAAACGCACCGGCCACCGCCGCGGCTCGCATTGCACACCGAAGCCCGAAGGCGACCGTCACTCCCTGCCCCTGAGCATCGGAACGAAGCTCACGTCGGCAATCGTGCCTTCGTTCACCCCGGATTCGGTACGTGTGAACACCTTCAGCCACTGCCGGCGGGAATCCCCTATGGGGATCACGAGCCGTCCATCCACGGCAAGCTGTTCGACAAGCTTCTCCGGGAGGCGGGCAGGAGCGGCCGTGACGAGCACCGCATCGAACGGACCGCACTCGGCCCAGCCGGCGTTGCCGTCATCGTGCTTGTACCATACGTTGTCCACCTCCAGCGCACGCAGCCGCCGGCGCGCCCGGGTGAGCAGCAATTCGATCCGTTCCACGGTGTACACGCGCGTGACGAGAGACGCGAGCACCGCGGTCTGGTATCCGCAGCCGGTCCCGATCTCCAATACGTTCGATGGCCGTGGAGCGGCTATGGTGGTCTGCGTCATCAAGGCCACGATGTACGGCTGCGAGATCGTCTGCCCCATGCCGATCGGAAGCGCAACGTCTTCGTAGGCGCGACTGTCGAGGGCCTCGTCGACGAAGATGTGGCGCGGCACGTTGCGAATGGCGTCAAGCACGTTTTCGTCGGTGATCCCTTCATCACGCAGGCGGGACACGAGGCGCTCACGCGTACGCATCGACGTCATGCCGGACCCTTCGAACCTGGCGATCACGGCAGCTCGATCTCCGAAAGCCAGCGCTCGGCCGGTCTCAAAGTCTGGTGCCGCGTGAGATCCACGTGCAGGGGAGTCACGGATACGAAACCGGCGCGCAGCGCATCGAAATCGGTTCCGGGGCCCGCGTCCTGCTCGGCTCCGGAAGGTCCCACCCAGTAGATGGATTCCCCGCGCGGATCGCTCATGCGAATGACCGGTTCCGCCCGGTGCCGGTGCCCGAGCCTCGTGGCGCGGAATCCACGCAATGCATCGACCGCGACGTCCGGGACGTTCACGTTCAGTATCACGTTCGAGTCCAGCGGGCGCTCGACGAGCCGCTCGACGAGCCGACCCGCCACTTCGGCCGCGGTGTCGAAATAGCGGCAGCGCCGGGACGCGAGCGAGACCGCGATGGCGGTGAGCCCCAGCAACCGTCCTTCCATCGCGGCCGCCACGGTTCCCGAGTAGATCACGTCCTCACCGAGGTTGGCGCCCGCGTTGATCCCGGACACGACGATGTCGGGCTCCGGGTCCAGCAAGCCGGTGACCGCCAAGTGTACGCAGTCGGTCGGTGTCCCATCGACGTAGATGAATCCGTTCTCGGCGGTGCGGGGACGAATGGGCGCCCTCAGGGACAGTGAATTGCTCGCTCCGCTACGGTCGCGGTCCGGCGCGACGACGATGACCTCCCCGAGCGAAGCCAGGGTATCGGCGAGGCATCGCAGCCCGGGGGCCAGATAGCCGTCGTCATTGCTGAGCAGGATTCTCATCACGGGATCCGGCGCTCGAAGTCGGCATGGAGGAAGGGGAGCCGGTGACGTTCATGATTGACGGTGCGGGCGAGGTATGCGTTGTGAACCAAGAACCCGGAGAACACCGGCGCTGTCCGCCGGCGTCGCCGTCACCGAACGAGTCCGGCCACGTGGTACACACGTCCCCGTCTTCCCGCAGCGTCGAGAACGCATCCGGGAACAGCTACGTCGAGCCCACGACAGGCGCGGCTCTCCGGCCGAGAGTCGAGTTGCGAGACGTTACGTGCGGAGGATGCTGCGATGACGAGCTCCCGGTCCGACCCATGTCGAGCCGGTCCCCCCGCTCGATGAGCCTCCGCCTCGCCGGTGCAGGGCAGTGCGCACCGGCATGCAGGCCGCGGTACCCGACGTTGACGTTCCCGATGCTCACAGGCCTTGCCGGACCGCCACCGCGGCCCCGGAACGTCCGGCAGAACGCGGCGGCCGGCCGCATCGGAACCTTGCAGCCACCTCGTTCAGTAGGGCAGGCCGTGAGCAGACGCCCCCATGAACAGCAACATCGGGATCGACAGCATCGTGTTCGTCCGTGAAGCGAGCAACGCGACCCGGCGTGCCCGGTTCTTCTCCTCGTCGGTCGCGGAGACGATGCCGAGGACCTTCTTCTGGTTCGGCCAGATCAGGACCCAGACGTTGAACAGCATGATGGTTCCGAGCCACGCGCCTACTCCGATCACCTGGCTGGCGCCTTGCAGCATGAAGGCGTCCGCCAAGCTCAGATGCGGAGAGCTTTCCAGTAGAGCCGCCCCCGAGAGCCACGTCACCACCGCGCTCCAGCGAAACCACAGAAGTGCCTTCGGCGCGACGTACTTGTTGATCGCGGCCGGCCCGGGGCCGTCCTTGTCCGCATTCGCCGCGGCAATCGCGGGAACCTGGACGAAATTGAAGTAATAGAGCAGCCCGATCCACGTCACGCCGGAGAGAAAGTGGGCCCACCGCTCAATCGCCAGCACGAGAACATCCATAGTCCGACCTCCTAGAAGTCCGTCCCAGTCATCCTCATCGATCCGCTACCGTTCGTCAGGATTCAAAACAGCGCGGCCAGGATCAACGCCAGGATGACGCCGCTGACGATGGTTCCGGTAATGCTGTCCAACGGATTCATGCTCCCCTCCATCGCTGGTCTGGTGATCTTCGAAACGCCGTGCCCTCCGGCCCCGGAGACGCACGGAGAGCGTTCGCCGATTCTACGCCGGATCCCGTCTGAAATGCCATGCGCGGCAGGCGGTTCATCCGCCTTCGAGCTGCAGCCACAGGCACCGCCCGCCGCTTTTCTCGTCGATGCGGGCGAGCTGGCTTGCATGGGCTTCGATCTCTTCCCGGCTCGCTCGCATCACCGAAATCAAGCCCCTCCTTCTTGCCCGGCGTGCGCCGCCGTGCGAGGTGCTCGTGGCCGCCGCGGCCTCGCCGGCGTCGCCGAGCACCAGCTCCGCCTGGCCGCCGGTCATCGCCAGGTACACGTCGGCGAGGATCTCGGCGTCGAGGAGGGCGCCATGAAGCTCGCGCGCCGAATTGTCGATCTCGTAGCGCTTGCACAGCGCATCGAGACTGTTGCGCTGCCCGGGGTGAAGCTGGCGCGCCAGCGCGAGGCTGTCCAGGATCCGGCAGTGGTTCTCGAGCCGGAGGTCCGGGCCGCCGAGCCGCGCGAGCTCGCTGTCGATGAACGCCACGTCGAACGGGGCGTTGTGGATGATGACCTCGGCGCCGGAGACGAACGACAGGATATCCGCGTGGACCTCGGCGAACCGGGGCTTGTCCTGCAGGAACTCGCGCGTGATGCCGTGCACCTCGCGCGCGCCGTCGTCGATCTCCCGATCCGGTTGCAGGTAGTAATGCAGTCGCTGGCCGGTCAGGCGGCGATTCACCAGCTCGACTCCACCGATCTCGATGATCCTGTGCCCCAGCTCGGGCTCGAGACCCGTCGTCTCCGTATCGAGGACCACCTGCCTCACGATGATCGTTCCTCGATGGCGGAGCGGGCAAGCGCATCCGCCCTCTCGTTGTCCTCGTGGCCGGCGTGACCTCTGACCCACACCCACTCGACCTGGTGCGGCGATGCGGCCCGATCGAGTCGCCGCCACAAATCGACGTTCTTCACGGGCTTGCCGTTCCGGGTCTTCCAGCTCTTGCGTTTCCACCCCGTGATCCATTGCGTGATCCCGTTCTTCACGTAGGTCGAGTCGGTGCTGAGTCTGACCCGGCACGGCCGGCGCAACGCATCGAGCGCTTCGATCGCGGCGGTGAGCTCCATTCGATTGTTCGTCGTATCGCTCGACCTGCCGCACAGCAGCTTCTCATGCCCGTCATAGCGCAGCACCGCTCCCCAGCCTCCGGGGCCGGGATTTCCGCGGCAGGCGCCGTCGGTGAAAATCTCGACCACGTCATTCACCGCCGGCGGTCCTCGCCGACGTACCCGCGAGTCCCACCCCGGCGAGCCGCCGACTCGGCTTCCAGCGCGAGCGCAACGGCAACATCGCGTTGACGCGCTTCTTCGCGAGAATGAGCCTCGCACTCGCGAGTGCGGGAGGGATCCATTCGACGAAGGATCGAATGCCACGCCGCCGGGCGCCGCGGGTCCCGTGTCCTGACGCGAAACAGGAACGTTGATCGGTGATGTCGAATCCGAGCAAGGTGAGCCAGTCACGCAAGCGTCCGGCCCCGAAGTAGGTGCCGCACCACGGGGCAGCCTCTGCACGATACTTCAGGACCCGCCGCAGCCCGATGATGCTCACCGGATTGAACCCCAGGATGACGAGGCTGCCTTCCGGCACGAGCACGCGGGACGCCTCCCTGAGCGCCTCGTGGGGCCGTGATTCGAATTCGAGAACATGAGGCAGGACGACCACGTCCACTGCATGCGAGTCGATCGGCAGCGACGTCGCGGCTCCGCTCACCAGTGGATACGGATCCCGCGACGCTCCGCCATCGATGTCGACGACGGTGCGGCCGATGATGCGGCTCGCGCTCAGCAGATCCTCGCCCGCGAGGTCCCCGACCTGGAGGCAGTGGTATCCGAACAGGTTGCCGACCGCGGCATGCACGCGCTCGACCTCCATCCGGAGCAGATCGACACCCGCGGGGCTTCGCATCCACTGCGACAGGCCGGAACGCAGCGGTGACGCCACGTGCCGGCCCCACGGGCGGATGATGTCCGCAGTCCCATTCATCACCGCGCCATTATGCGGCAAAATCGGTCCGCCACGCCTGCCGCCGGGCACGAATCCTTCCTGTCCCGACCTTGACCGGACCGGCGTCGCTCCATAGCATTACGCACCATCCGCGCAGCCTCCTGACCATCTTATGACGCCCGGAGCCGGCACGCCCGATCACGTGGCGTCCACCATTCGGAGCCACTCCATGCGCCGGCCCGGAACCCGGGTATGCGCATGGCTGCCGGTCGCGCTCCTGTCCTTGCCGATCGTGCTGGCCGGTTGCACCTCACGGCCGCCCGCGCCGGATGTCGATGCGGGGGCGATCTCCGAAGAGACCATGGCCCGGGGAGCGCGGAACGACCGGGATCCGACGACGAGCGAAGCGGCGCGGAGCAAGCCAAGCCCGGTTGCAACGATCGCGGGTCGGCCGCGAGTTCCGATGAATCCGGCCGAATCCGTCATGCCCGGTGGCGATCCGGCGACGCCGTCGGTGCGGCCGCGGCCCGGCGAGGATGCGGCAAGGAGCCGCGACGCGTGGGCACGCATTCGCGACGGATTGTCCTTGCCGCGTCCGGTGCACCCGCAAGTCGAGCGCGCGATCGGCTGGTACGGAAAGCACCCGGAATATCTGCACCGCATGACGCAACGGGCCCGGCCGTACCTGGCCTACATCGTGCGCGAAGTGGAGCAACGTGGCATGCCCATGGAATTCGCGCTGTTGCCGGTGGTCGAGAGCGCGTTCCGGGTATTCGCCTATTCTCCGGCGGACGCGGCGGGCCTGTGGCAGTTCATCCCATCGACCGGAAAGCGGTACGGACTCAAGCAGAACTGGTGGTACGACGGGCGCCGCGACGTGGTCGCGTCAACCCGCGCCGCGCTGGATTACCTGTCGAAGCTCCTGCAGGATTTCGACGGAGACCGGCTGCTCGCGGCCGCCGCCTACAACTGGGGAGAAGGCAACGTCAGGCGTGCGATGTCCCGGAATCGTGCGCGAGGCAAGCCGGCGGACGTCTGGTCGTTGAGGCTGCCTAGGGAAACGCGGGCTCACGTATCCCGTCTGCTCGCCATCGCCGCCATCGTCGAGGACCCGGACCGTTACGGCGTGGTCCTCGAATCGATTCCCGACCATTCGTATTTTCAGCCGGTCACTCTCGACGGCCAGATCGATCTCGGCGCCGCGGCAGACCTCGCCGGCATCACCTTCGATGAAATCCGCCGGCTCAATCCGGGCTTCAAGCGCCGGACGACCGATCCGGGGGGGCCGCACCGGCTACAGCTCCCCTCCCACGCCGTCGAGCGGTTCAGAGCGAGGCTTGCGGAGTTCCCGGCCGGCAAGCGCCTGCGCCGGATTCGGTACGAGATCGTGCGCGGAGACACGCTCGGAGCCATCGCCAACCGTTACGGGACCAGCGTCGCGGTGTTGAAGGACATCAACGGGCTTGCCTCGGATCGAATCCGTGCCGGGCGCCATCTGATGGTGCCGGTCCCGATTGGAACCCTCGACGCATCGCGGCCCGGCAGCACGATGCGAGCCCGGCTCGATCGCGGCGTGGCGAGCGACGCGGCGAAATCGATCCACCGCGTACGCAGCGGGGACAGCCTGTGGCGGATCGCACGCCGGCACGGTGTGGATATGCGACAGCTTGCGGCGTGGAACGGCCTGTCGACGAAGATGAAGCTCCAGCCCGGCCAACGGTTGACGGTGTATCGCCGCAACCCGGCGCCTCCGCGAGCCGCTCCTCCCGAACCGGCAACGGAACCATTCGAGGTTTCGCCATCGGCCGCGGCCGTCATCCACGTGGTCCAGCACGGAGATACACTCTCCGCCATCGCCAGACGGCACGGAACCACGGTGCTCAGGCTCACGGAGGTCAATCGCATCAACGAAAGCGCCATCCTGCAGCCCGGTCAGAAGCTGCGCGTGATTCCGGCCGTGTACTCGAAATCTCCGGGAGACGGCGAGAGCATTCGATACCGGGTCAAGCGCGGCGATTCACTGTGGGAGATCTCGCGGCGATTCGGCGTCTCCGTGGCGAGCCTGCGCGAATGGAACCGGCTTTCGAAGGATGAGCCACTGATGCCCGGCCGGGAACTCGACGTGCACTTGACGCGCGCTCCCGCCATCTGAGCCTGACCGGCGACTCGATTCGTCTTCCGCGGCGGACCTTCGCGTGACGGGGCTCGGCCGCGAGGCCGCCTCCCGTGCAGGAGAGCGCCGGGTGGCGATACAATCCCGGTCAATCCTCCGCCGGACCTGATCGACGATGGCGCTTCTCGAAGGCAAGCGAGCCCTGATCCTGGGGGTTGCCAGCAATCGCTCGATCGCCTGGGGGATTGCGCGCGCGATGCGCCGGGAGGGCGCCGACCTCGCGTTCACCTGCCAGAACGAACGTCTCGGCAAGCGCGTGGCCAGACTCGCGGCCGAGGCGTGCTCGGACATCGTCCTGGAATGCGACGTCGCACGCGATTCCGAGATCGACCGCACGTTCGAAGCGTTGCGTGAACGCTGGGACGGACTCGACATCGTCGTGCACGCGATCGCATTCGCTCCCCGCGAGGCACTGCAAGGCGACTATCTCGAATCCCTCACCCGGGACGCGCACGCGATCGCGCACGATGTGAGCGCATACAGCTTCGCGGCTCTCGCCAAGGCGGCAAGGCCCATGATGCAGGGGCGGAGCGGCGCTCTGCTGACCCTGACCTACCTCGGCGCCGCCCGGGTGATCGCGAACTACAACGTGATGGGCGCGGCAAAGGCGAGTCTGGAAGCGAACATGCGCTACGTCGCGGCGGCGCTGGGCCCCGCGGGGATCAGGGCGAACGCCATCTCGGCCGGGCCGATCAAGACCCTGGCCGCGGCCGGCATCTCCGACTTCCGCAAGATACTCGATCAGGTCGAGACCAGATCGGCCCTGCGGCGCAACGTCACGATCGACGACGTAGGAAACGCCGCCGCGTTTCTGTGCTCGGACATGGCGGCCGGCATCACCGGCGAGGTCATCCACGTCGACGCCGGATTCGGCATGATGGGCATGGCAACATCGTGAAGGTTGGGCCATAGGATGTTCGGGCGGCCCCGATTGATGCAAAATACCGCGCGCGGCCCAAGGTACCGCCGCTGCACCGGCCGAGATCGTGAACACAGTCATCGATCCCCTCATTCTTCGGCTCGACATCGCGGGCCGACCCCAGCGCTGGATCCCCTGGCAGGATGCGGTGGTCCTCGATTCGCGCGAGATGATCGCCTGGACCGCGGGCGAGCGTACCTTCACCTTCTACGGTGGATTCAACCGCCTCAGCGGTTGCCGGTCACGGATCACCGTCAACTCGATCATCGCGGTGAGGGGCTATTCCCGAAACGCCGGCGACGAGCGGCTCGTGCCGCCGCTGTCGAACCGGGAGCTGTTCCTGCGCGATGGCCACCTGTGCATGTACTGCGGGCGGGAGCTCCCCGGGTACCTGCTCACCCGTGACCATCTCATACCGCTCTCGCGGGGCGGCGCCGATTGCTGGAGCAACGTCGTGACCGCCTGCCGGGGGTGCAACCACGCCAAGGGATCGCGCACGCCGGATGAAGCGGGCATGGCCCTGCTCGCGGTGCCGTACGTTCCGAATCGCGCGGAGTATCTGGTCCTGTCCAACCGGCGGATTCTCGCCGACCAGATGGAGTTCCTGATAAAGCGCTTTCGCCGGTCGAGCCGCCTGCATACTGCCTGACGGCTCCCGTCCCGGTCCCGCCGGGACGCTCCCGGCGCCGGGGACCCGTGCTCAGCCCTCGAAATTCCGGAGGTTCTGCTCGTTGATTTCGACATCCGCCGACTCGCGGCGAACGCGGACGAACGCATCGTACGCGGTCCGCCCGAGATCGGCCTCCAGGGCCTGTCGCAAGTCTTCCCTCTCTGAGTCGCTCATCTCGGAGACGTCGCCGTCGTCGACGCGGGACAGCGACAGGATGACGAAATCCCCGACGTCGTCGATCAGCCCGTCGAGCCGGGCATCACCATCAGGGCGGGGCATGCGGAACACCGCATCAAGCAGTTGTTCCGGGATCTGGCCGTCGAATCGACCGATGTCCTCGAACCGGCTCCACTCGACACCGGCATCGGCAGCCACCTCGTCCGGACCGGCACCGCCTCGCAAATCCTCCAGCAGCTCGCGCCCCCGCGCGGCCACCGCCACTCGCACCGCGCCCGCCCGCAGGGCGTCGATGACTTCCGCTCGCGCCTCGTCGAGTTCCAGGGACCGGCGGGGTTCGTGATCGAGCGCACGCACGACGACGACATGGCCGGGCTCGAACTCGATCGGCTCGCTGTTGTTGCCTTCGCCGAGGACGTCGCTCGAAAACACCGCCGCGACCACCGCGGGCTGCGAAGCGATGGGGTCGTCCGGGTCCCCGTCCCCGTCGCGCGTGACGTATCCGGTCTCCCGGATCGGGAGATCCAGCTCCCGGGCGGCGGGCTCCAGTGATTCGGGATGCTCGTAGGCCACGTTGGCGAGGGTCTCCACGCGCTCCACGTAGATACGCTCCGCCTCGCGCGACTGGTACTGCACGAGCACCTCGTCGCGGACTTCCTCGTACGTCGTTTCGCGAGCCTCCTGCACGGACGTCACCTTGACCAGATGCCACCCGAAATTCGAGCGCACCGGATCGCTCACTTCGTCCGGCGCCAGTGCGAACACGGCCTCCTCGAACGCCGGGTCCATCATCCCGTGATCGATGAAACCGAGCGCACCGCCGACGGACGCGGACCCGGGATCGTCCGAATGCTTCTTCGCGACGTCCTCGAAGGACTCGCCCGCCACGATACGCTCCCTGAACCCGGCCGCACGCTCCCTCGCCTCCTCCACGGCATCCCCGCCAGCCCCGGGCTCCACGGATACGAGAATGTGGGAGACCTCGCGCTTCTCCGGGGTGATGAAGCTCTCCCGCTCGGCATCGAACAGGGCGCGAAGCTCGTCGTCATCCGCCTTGACGCCGTCCGCGATCGCGCTCATGGAGATCTCCAGGTAGCGCAGGCGCAACCGCTCGGGAGCGAAGTACTCGGACCGATGCCGTTCGAAGTGCGCTCCGATCTCGGAATCCGTCGGCTCGGGGCTCTCGAAGTCGGCGGCGGGAACGGTCAGTAGCGAGAAGGTCCGCTTCTGCAGCCGGACGCGCACCGCCTCACGCAGTCCGTTCTCGGGGATGAAATCGGATCCCGAGATACCGAGGGCGATCTGCTGCTCCAGCATCGAGCGCCGGAAGCTCTCTTCGAATCTGCCGGGCGAATAGCCCTGGGCACGCAGCCAGCCTTCGTAGATGCCCTGCGAGAAGGTGCCGTCCCCGGATCGGAAGGCGTTCTGGGACCGGATGGAGCTCGCGAGCAACGCATCGCCGACCCGCATGCCGGCGGTCACGCCCGAGTTGACGACGACCTCGGAATCGATCATCCGCTCCAGCACCTCGCGACGCAGCCGCGCGTCATCCAGCATGTCGGCGAACCCGGCCCCGAAGGTCGCCTGGAGCTCCTGGCGGCGCCGCGCGTAGCGCCGCTGAAAGTCGTAATAGTCGATGTCGGCGCCGTCGACGGTCGCGACCGCGACGCTGCTGTTCGGGGTCACGTACTGGTGAATGCCCCAGAGCGCGAACGGAATGGCGATGAGAATCACGATCCCCCACGCGATCCAGCCGGTGGCATTGTCTCGGATGAACTGGAGCATGGGATCAGTGCCGGCGGCTTGCACACCGGCGAATCGATTGGGTGCGGCGGCCGGCTCCCGCGCGCGGGTGAAGCCGCGCAGGAGCGTCTGCGCGCGGCGTGCAAGGGAGACCACGCCCGCCACGGAGCGCATCGCAGCCGTGAACCTGATGGCGGAGTGGACGGGACTCGAACCCGCGACCCCCGGCGTGACAGGCCGGTATTCTAACCAACTGAACTACCACTCCGAAGAAATCCGGTACCCGAACCGTTCCTGATGGGTGCTGAGGGGTTCGAACCCCCGACCTTCGCCTTGTAAGGGCGACGCTCTCCCTGCTGAGCTAAGCACCCGGAAGAAGCCGCAAGTCTACGACATCCTCCGGTAGCCGGCCAACCAGCAGGCGGGCTGCACAAGCACCGCCGCCGCGACCCGATCCCATTCGCCTGCGGGTCCGGGGATATAGCAACTGCCCGAAACGACTGTCAACCTGACATGCCTCGACGGGTGCACGTCCCGGCGGATCCGGTCAGTGCGTGGTCAGGCCATTGCGGTCGACGTCGTCGTCACCCGGATCGGACGGTTCCACCTGCGCCTCTTCCACCGGTTCGTCCGTACCGGCCGGCTGTCTCGTCAGGGCGACGTCCAGCACCTGGTCGATCCATTTCACCGGCCGGATATCGAGGTTGGACTTGATGTTGTCCGGTATCTCGACGAGTTCCCTCGCGTTTTCCTCGGGGATCAGCACCAGTCGAATTCCGCCGCGAAGCGCCGCGAGCAGCTTCTCCTTCAACCCCCCGATCGGCAGAACCTCGCCCCGAAGCGTGATTTCCCCGGTCATCGCCACGTCGGCGCGTACCGGGATCCCGGTGAGTGCGGACACGACCGCCGTGCACATGCCGACGCCGGCGCTGGGGCCGTCCTTCGGGGTCGCGCCTTCCGGCACGTGGATGTGGATGTCGCGCCTCTGGTAGAACTTCTCGTCGATGCCGAGGACCGCGGCCCGCGCACGCACCACCGTCATCGCGGCCTGGATCGACTCCTGCATCACGTCTCCGAGCTGGCCGGTGTAGGTCGGCTTGCCCTTGCCGGACATCACCACCGCCTCGATGGTAAGCAGGTCTCCGCCAACCTCGGTCCACGCGAGCCCGGTCACCTGACCGACGCGATCCTCCTCGTCCTTGCGCCCGAACCGGTATCGCTTGACGCCGAGATAGCCCTCGAGGTTGTCCGGCGTGATCTCGACCGCGCC
This sequence comes from uncultured Gammaproteobacteria bacterium, assembly GCA_958295465.1. Classification (GTDB taxonomy): domain Bacteria; phylum Pseudomonadota; class Gammaproteobacteria; order HK1; family HK1; genus HK1. The sequence continues at coordinate 532,488 of OY282353.1, read as the reverse complement.
CTCCACCTCGTCGCCCACCTTCTTCTTGACCACCTTGCGGCAGATCTTGGCGATCTCGCGCTCGACGTTCCTCACCCCCGCCTCGCGGGTGTAGTAGCGGATGATGTCGCGAATCGTGTCCTCCGAGATCGTCAGCTCGTTCGCTTCGAGACCCGCGTTCTCCATCTGCTTCGGCAGGAGGTACCGCAGCGCGATGTTGAGCTTCTCGTCCTCGGTATAGCCCGACAGCCTGATGACCTCCATGCGGTCGAGCAGCGGTGGCGGAATGCTCAGGGTGTTCGCGGTCGCGACGAACATGACGTGCGAGAGATCGTAGTCGACCTCCAGATAGTGATCGTTGAATGCATGATTCTGCTCGGGATCGAGCACCTCGAGCAGCGCCGAGGACGGATCGCCGCGAAAATCCATCGACATCTTGTCGACCTCGTCGAGCAGGAACAGCGGGTTGCGCACGCCGGCCTTCGCGAGGTTCTGCACGATCTTCCCCGGGAGTGCGCCGATGTACGTGCGCCGGTGGCCCCGGATTTCGGCCTCGTCGCGCACACCTCCGAGTGACATCCTGACGAACTTGCGATTCGTCGCCCGTGCGATCGACTGGCCCAGCGAGGTCTTGCCGACTCCGGGCGCCCCCACCAGGCAAAGGATCGGCCCCTTGAGCTTCTTCACCCGGGTCTGCACCGCGAGATATTCCACGATGCGCTCCTTCACCTTCTCGAGACCGTAATGATCGGCTTCCAGCACTTCCTCGGCCTTGCGGAGATCGCGGCCGATACGGGTACGCTTCTTCCACGGCACGTTCACCAGCCAGTCGACGTAGTTGCGAACCACGGTGGCTTCGGCCGACATCGGCGACATCATCTTGAGCTTGTTGAGCTCCGCGGTCGCCTTGCCGCGCGCTTCCTTCGACATTCCGGCCGATTCGATCCGCTTGGCAAGCTCCTCGACTTCGTTCGGCGATTCGTCCATGTCGCCGAGCTCCTTCTGGATCGCCTTCATCTGCTCGTTGAGGTAGTACTCGCGCTGGCTCTTCTCCATCTGCCGCTTCACGCGGCCGCGAATACGCTTCTCGACCTGCAGGAGATCGATTTCCTCCTCGATGCGCGCAACCAGATGCTCCAGCCGCTCCTTCGTCTCGTGGATCTCGAGGATCGCCTGCTTCTGCTCGATCTTCACCGCAAGGTGGGCAGCGATGGTGTCGCCGAGGCGCGCCGCGTCCTCGATGTTCGAGAGCGAGGCGAGGATTTCCGGCGGTGTCTTCTTGTTGAGCTTGACGTACTGCTCGAAGTGGGCAAGCAGGGAGCGGGTCAGCGCCTCGATTTCGCGCCCGTCCTCGGGCCCCGGTTCGAGCAGGGTGATGCTGGCGCCGAGGAACGATTCCCCATCCTCGAACTCGTCGATTCGCGCCCGCTGCCCTCCTTCCACCAGCACCTTCACGGTGCCGTCGGGAAGCTTGAGGAGCTGGAGAATGGTGGAGACCGTGCCCACCCGGTAAATCCCTTCAACCGCCGGGTTGTCCTGGCCGGCATCCATTTGTGCGACGAGCAGGATCCGCTTGTCCCCCTCCATCGATTGCCGGAGCGCCTGAATCGACCGATCCCGGCCGACGAACAGGGGGATCACCATGTGCGGATAGACGACGACGTCCCGCAGGGGAAGCACGGGGATCATGTCGAGCACCTCCGAAGAGTGTTCAGCCGGCAACGGTGTTCGCCCGACGATGCCGAGCAGGCTGTGGTTCCGGGGCCTGCGATGCGTGCCACATGGCGCCGGCACCGGCGGATTTCAAGCGCCCACATGGCGCCGAGGTCAGGGACTGTGCCGCGCATCGCCACGTCCGGACATCAGTCGAGGGCGGCGCGCTGCTTGTCACCTTCGTAGATGAGCAGAGGAGCGGACTCCCCTTCGATCACGGATTCGTCCACGGCGACTTTCGCCACATGTTCCATCGAGGGCAGGTCATACATCGTATCGAGCAGCACGTGCTCGAGGATGGATCTGAGACCGCGCGCGCCCGTCTTGCGCTCCATCGCCTTGCGGGCAACGCAACCGAGCGCTTCCTCGCGAAATTCGACGTCCGTGCCCTCCATCCGGAAAAGCCGCTTGTACTGCTTCACGAGCGCGTTCTTCGGCTCGGTGAGGATCTGGACGAGCTGCGCCTCGTCGAGCTCCTCGAGGGTGGCGAGAATCGGCAGCCGCCCGACGAACTCCGGGATCAGGCCGTAGTGGATGAGGTCCTCGGGCTCCACTTCCTTGAGGATCTCGCCGACCTTCTTCCCGTCATCCCTGCTCTTCACGTCCGCCGCGAAGCCGATGCCGCCATGCTGCGACGCCCGGCGTTCGATGATCCTGTCGAGCCCGCCGAACGCGCCTCCGCAAATGAACAGGATGTTGGAGGTGTTGACCTGGAGAAATTCCTGCTGGGGATGCTTGCGCCCGCCCTGGGGAGGCACCGATGCCACCGTCCCCTCGATGAGCTTGAGCAACGCTTGCTGGACCCCCTCGCCCGACACGTCCCGGGTAATCGAAGGGTTGTCCGACTTGCGCGAAATCTTGTCGATTTCGTCGATGTAGACGATGCCCGTCTGGGCCTTCTCCACGTCGTAGTCGCACTTCTGGAGAAGCTTCTGGATGATGTTCTCGACATCCTCGCCGACGTATCCGGCTTCGGTCAGGGTCGTCGCATCGGCGATGGTGAACGGAACGTTGAGGAGGCGCGCCAGCGTCTCCGCAAGCAGCGTCTTCCCGCAGCCGGTGGGACCGATGAGCAGCACGTTGCTCTTCGACAGCTCCACCTCGTCGACCTTGGCCCCGGAGTCGAGCCGCTTGTAATGATTGTACACCGCGACCGAGAGCACCTTCTTCGCGTGGAACTGGCCGACGACGTAGTCGTTGAGGATGCGGTTGATCTCGTGCGGGGCAGGCAGCCGACTCGATGCCCCCGATCCGGTCTTCTCCTGGATCTCCTCACGGATGATGTCGTTGCAGAGATCGACGCATTCATCGCAGATGAACACCGACGGGCCGGCAATCAGCTTGCGGACCTCGTGCTGGCTCTTGCCGCAGAACGAGCAGTAGAGGAGCCGGTCGCCGTTGCCGCCCTTGCCTTGCTTCTCGCTCGCCATCGGGTGGTTTCGTGAATCGTTGCGCCGCTGCCGGCTTCAGCCGCCGCCGGAGTCTGCCCGAGACGCCCGCGCCTCGAGCACTTCGTCGACAAGTCCGTATTCCCGTGCCTCGTTCGCCTCCATGAACCGATCACGGTCGGTATCGGCCCGGATACTCTCGATCGGTTGTCCGGTATGGGAGGCGAGGACGTCGTTCAGGCGCTCGCGGGTGCGCAGAATCTCCTTGGCGTGGATGTCGATGTCGGACGCCTGACCCTGGAAGCCGCCGAGCGGCTGGTGGATCATCATCCGGGAGTGCGGCAGGCAATAGCGCTTTCCCCTGGCCCCGCCGGCCAGCAGCAACGCCCCCATGCTGGCCGCCTGGCCGATGCACATCGTGCTCACGTCCGGCTTGACGAACTGCATCGTGTCGTACACCGCAAGCCCCGCGGTGACCATCCCGCCCGGCGAGTTGATGTAGAGGTGAATGTCCTTGTCGGGATTCTCCGACTCCAGAAACAGCAATTGGGCGACCACGACGTTCGAGACCAGATCATCGACCGGCCCGCACAGAAACACGACTCGCTCCTTGAGCAGGCGCGAGTAGATGTCGTAGGAACGCTCGCCCCGCGCGGATTGCTCCACGACGATGGGGATGAGATTGAGGGCGCGAGTCCGCGTTGCTCCGGACATGTCAGATCTTCGGCTCCCGGTTCTCGTGACCTCGGTCAGGCTGCATCGGCATCGGTCCGCGACGCTCCGGATCTGATCGACGTCGTCTCCGACGCGGGGAACTTCGCGTTCCCGGGCGGCACCGGTCCGGCAGAAGTCCAGTGTGGCCCATCCCGTCACGCAGCCGGGGCATCAGTCTGCCCGGGATTCAGTATCCGGTCAAACGTGGTGTGTTCGTCGGTGACCTGCACGCGTTCCAGGATCCACTCCACGACCTGATCCTCGAACACCGTGGACTCGATGCCGGAAAGGCGCTCCCGGTCGGAGTAGTACCAGCCTACAACCTTGGCCGGCTCGTTGTACGTCGAAGCAATCGTCTCGACGCGGGCACGTACCCGGGCATGGTCGAGCTCGATCCGGTGCTCCTTGATGATCTCGGCGACGAGCAGATCGAGGGAGAGCCGGCGCCGTATCGGCTCCTCGATCGCCACGGGGTCCGGTTCCATGCGTTTCGGGTCCATCCCGGATTGCTCGAGTTCCTCCCGGCGCCGCTGCATCACGCGCGCCATCTCGTCGCGAACCATCGATTCCGGCAGATCGAACTCGTCTCCCGCGAGCAGGGACTCCTTGACCCGCTGCTTCAGCACGGCACGCAGACCGTCGGCGAGTTCCCGTTCCATGTTCGCACGCACCTCGCTGCGCAACGCCTCGACCCCGCCGTCCGCCACGCCGAAGCTCTCTGCGAATGCGTCGTCGATGACCGGAATCTCCGGTTCCTCGACACGGCGGACCTTCACGTTGAACGTCACCGGCTTGCCCGCGAGGTGCTCCGGATAGCTCTGCGGGAACGTCAGCTCCAGCGCCTTGTCATCGCCGGCCCGCGCCCCGACGAGTCCTTCCTCGAAGCCGTCGACCATGCTTTTCGCGTCAAGCTGGACAGGCAGCTCCGTCGCGCCGGCCCCGTCGAGCGGCTCACCGTCCACGATGCCTTCGAGGTCCACGACCACTCGATCGCTTGGAGTCGCGGTGCGCTCGACCGTCTTCCATGTGCGGCGCTGCCTGCGCATCGTCTCGAGCATCCGGTCGACGTCCTCGTCCAGGACGGTGGCCACCGGGCGCACGATCTCCATCGAGTCGAACCGCGGCAGGGAAACGTCCGGCAACACGTCGAACGTCGCCGTATAGGCGACCCCGTCGCCGGCGCCGGTCTCCAGCGGTGCGATGCGCGGCGCCGCGGCGGGACGAAGCTGCTCCCGGCTGAGCGCGTCGATGAACGATTCCTGGACGATACCGCCGACGACCTCGTCCCGCACCTGCCGCCCATAATGCCTGGCGACCACCTTGACGGGCGCTTTCCCCGGACGGAATCCGGGAATCCTGACGTTTCGGGCAAGCTTTCCCAGCCGCTTGTCGATTTCTTCCTTGATCCGCTCTTCGGGAATCTCCACCCGCATGCGCCGCTCCAGGCCCTGCGTCGTCTCCACCGTCACCTGCATGTCATGCGGCTCCGTGCTCGTCGTCGGGACAATCGACCCATCCAGTATACCGACCGGATCTTTCCGAATGCAGCCTCTTCGTCAGCGCTTCGCGGGAAGAGGCATTGCCCTGGTTCCAAGGCGATACGTGACGACCACCCGTCGAGCGGGGCGGACCCGGCGTCGATTCGGAATCGGGCGGCGAGGGGTGTCGATCAGCGCAGCTGAACCGCGGTGCCGTTGGCGGTGACCATCAGCATGGAGCGGTTGCCGCTACCGAGGTGCTCGTAGTCGAGGTCGACACCGACGACCGCGCCGGCGCCAAGCGCACCGGCGTCCTCCATCATCTGCCCGAGGGCTGCATCCTTGGCCTTGCGCAGCTCGTTTTCGTAAACGCCCGAACGGCCTCCGACGAGATCGGTGATGCCGGCAAAGAGATCCTGGAACAGGTTCGTGCCCATGACCGCTTCCCCGGACACGATGCCAAGGTACTCGACAATCGAACGGCCCTCGACGCCGTCGGTGCTGGTGACGATCATCGGCCAACGCCTCCGGTGAGGAGTCCATGCCCCGAATCGACAGCGGGGCGAAGACGGTGGAGTGGTGGGCCGTCCAGGGCTCGAACCTGGGACCCGCTGATTAAGAGTCAGCTGCTCTGCCAACTGAGCTAACGGCCCGTTCCTGGGGTGAGCGAAGGGATTCGAACCCTCGACCGCTGGAGCCACAATCCAGAGCTCTACCAACTGAGCTACGCCCACCATCGCACATCGATTCACGGCGCTTGGCGCGCCCGGCAGGACTCGAACCTGCGACCCGCGGCTTAGAAGGCCGCTGCTCTATCCGGCTGAGCTACGGGCGCACGTCGAGGTGATGACCAGGCGACACACCACGCTGGTCGGGGCAGAGGGATTCGAACCCCCGACTTCCTGCTCCCAAAGCAGGTGCGCTACCAGACTGCGCCATGCCCCGCAGCCTCGGCCGACAGATGATACGCACCATCCCGGTAACGATCAATTCTCCGAACTACGGCCATCCTCATCGCGTTTGCCGGCGATGTCGCTCGCCCCCATCCCTTGGCCACCTTCGCCTGACGCGGTGGTTGCGGATACGGTCGGGGTGGGATCCACTGCGGACAAGCTTTCCACGGGGAGTCAAATATGGGGAGCCAACTCCGGCACCCTGTCGAAACAACGTTTCGCCGTGTCTCCGTATTCGGGGTCGGTGGCGGCGACCGCCGCATGGAACGGGACCAGCGCCATGTATATCCACCAGTTCCTGGGCTCGTTCTCAACGGCCGTCGACGCCTCGGCGTTCACCATCGCAAGCAATTGCCCCGCCTCGTCGGGATTCCGCGCACGGAGATGTGCCCAGCGTTCCGATGCGTAGTGGAAAAGAACCTGCCCGGGGTAGTTCGCAAGCGGTTCGAACCCGTTGATCGCGCGCTCAAGATGAATCCTGGTCCGGTCGTCGGGGAGGCTCGCCGGGTCCGTCGCGCTGGTGTCAGCGACCTTGGCCGCCCGTGCGCTCGAATAGATGACCTTGTTCGCAAACAGGCTGGCCCCCGCGAAAGCGATTGCTCCGGCGACCAGCGAAACGCGAGCCCCATGCGACCCCACGAAACGAGCGAGTTTGCCGGCAAGGAATGAAGCCGGCAGTCGAGTCCGACCTCCTTGCCCGGGCCGGCGACGATCGCTTCCTGTCGTTTCCGGACAAGCGACGAACGCCAGCAGCAGAATGAATTGCAGAGAACCGGCGGCCGAATCGGGCGTGGCCATGTTCTGCACGAAATATCCTGTCAGTGCGGCTCCGACGAACGGCACCGGAACCCGCTTCCGTGAGTCCATGTCTCCGGCGATGCGCCACAAGATGTGGAATACGAACCCCCCGGATGGCGACATGGACGAGCAGACCGGACAAACCCTTCGTCACCAGTTCTTCGATCAGCTTGTTGTGTGGAGGAGGCGGGCCACGAGGATGCTTCCGGCGTTTCTCAAGCGCGTGCCCTGTCAGGTCATGGCCTCGGGATATTTCTCTCTGTGTCGAGGCTGTGGAGGTGTATCTGCACGCCTGTGAGGGCGTGGCCGCGACTCGTGCGGGACTGGGCCGCTACTTCCGGTTCTACGATGCCGAGCGCCGCCATCGGGGCCTGGGTCGCAGGACACCCGACGCGGTGTATGCCGACAGCGGCTCATGGCCCAAGGCAGCGTGAAGCTGGCGAACCAACAGGGGCGGAGGACGCTTGTCGGCCTGTCCAGTAATCGGGGTCCACTTCCAAGCCGTTCAGCGCTTCGTGGACCAGCCTGTGAAAGTGGTGGATCGCGTACTCGTTCTCGCCGCTCGGGACGCCGCCGGACATGATCGGCCCCTGGTCGTACCCCTTCGACTTCAGTCCTCGCTGCACGCTCTCGCACAGCGCGATGTCCTCCGGGCCCAGCACGTCGGCGGTGTAGGTGGCCCGCGCGTCGTTGATCCCGCCGTCGGCGGTGAGAAGATGTCCCTCGAAGCTCGACCACTCGTGGTCGATGGGCCGGATCGCATAGACGGCCATCTCGTTCGGGCCGGGCAGGATGTTGAAGGTGGTGTTCGGCCACAGATACCAGAATATCGCTCCCTGGTAGCCGCCCGGGTCGAAGCGGTAGGCGGTGTTCTCCGGGCGGGCCTTCACCCCGAGCTGGCGCGACCAGATGCGCCCGGTGTCGAGCCGGTACTCGTCCATGCAGATCAGGGAGGCGAAGTCCGGGTGCGCGTGACGGCAGTGGTAGCACTCGACGTAGTTGTCGACGACCACCTTCCAGCCCGCGTTCTGGCGGGTCTGTCCCAACACGTCGATGGAGCGGGTGGGCATCTTCAGATCGCCGAGCCAGGGGACGCGGCGGCGAAGATCCGCCTCCATGTCGCCGGCGAGGTCGGCGAGGCTCTGCGCATCGTCGTCGAGGTTGACGAATACGCAGCCACAGAACGTCTCCAGCCGGATCCGGCGCAGTCCGTAGTCGGCCTTGTCGAAGCCGGGGCGGCGGGAGGAGAAACGCGCGCCGCGCAACGCCCCTTCCCGCTCGAAGGTCCAGGCGTGGTAGGGACAGACGATCGCCGATTCCACGTTGCCGTGGGGCTCGCCGAGCAGCTCGTGTCCCCGGTGGCGGCAGACGTTGTAGAACGCCCGCAGCACCCCGTCGCCTCCCTTCATGACGAAGATGTTCTGATCGCAGATGTGCAGAGTCGCGTAGTCGCCCGGCACGGTGAACGCGGATTCGTGGGCGACGTACTGCCAGGTGCGGTAGAAGATCGCCTCCTTCTCCCGTTCGTAGATGGCGGGGTCCGTGTAGTAGGCGGAGGGCAGGGTATGGGACGTCTCCGGCCGGTCCGTGAGCGGCCGTTCCATCGCAGGCAGGCCGGTCGTCGTCTTCGGTTCATCGAGCATGGCGTCCTCCGTCTCCGTCTCGTCCGGGGGCCCCCGCCCGCGGCTCCCGGCGTTCATCGCCCGTATCGGGATGGTCGGGCCAGTCTTCCTGCCGGCCGATTCCCGCCGCTGGCGACCGGCGCCGGGGTGTCAGCTTGCGACCCTGTCAAACAGCCGCACTTCGTTCCCGCGGCTGCGGCCTCCCCATGGATCGCCCAAGGAGTCGCGTGGCGGCGTTGCCCGTTCTCCTCGCAACAGACCCTCGCGTGTGCGGCGAAGACCTCGCCCAGCGGCGTGCTTGCACTTTCCCACCATATCATCGGGGCTGAAATGAACAACCTGGCGTACACGATCGCGCCGGCCATCCTTTCCCGCGTCGTACATCGGGGGAGTTTCGGCGGCGGGCCGGATGCGTGATCATCCGCACCCGCAACCACGAACCGACCACGGATACGCCAATGTTCAACACCGGCATGAGCTTCGCGCTCGGCGACGAGATCGAGGCGCTCAGGGAGACCGCCCACCGCTTCGCGCAGGCGAAGATCGCGCCGCGCGCAAGCGAGATCGACTCGGCCAACGAGTTCCCGCGCGATCTCTGGGAGGAAATCGGTGCGCTCGGGCTGCACGGGGTCACCGTCGAGGAGGCGCTCGGCGGAGCGGGGATGGGCTACCTCGCCCACGTGGTCGCGATGGAGGAAGTGAGCCGCGCGTCGGCCTCGGTCGGACTCTCCTACGGCGCCCATTCGAACCTGTGCGTGAACCAGATCCGGCGAAACGGCAGCGTCGCGCAGCACGCGCGCCACCTCCCGAAGCTCCTCTCCGGCGAGCACGTCGGCGCGCTGGCCATGAGCGAGCCGTGCGCCGGGTCCGACGTGGTCTCGATGAAGCTGCGCGCGGAGAAGCGCAACGACCGCTACCTGCTGAACGGCAACAAGATGTGGATCACCAACGGCCCCGACGCGAACGTACTGGTGGTCTACGCCAGGACCGACCCGGAGGCCGGCCCCCGCGGCATCACCGCATTCATCGTCGAGCGGGAATTCAAGGGATTCTCCACCGCTCAGAAGCTCGACAAGCTCGGCATGCGCGGCTCGAACACCTGCGAACTCGTGTTCGATGACTGCGAAGTACCCTACGAGAACGTGCTCGGCGACGAAGGGCAGGGCGTGCGCGTGCTGATGTCGGGCCTCGACTACGAGCGGGTGGTGCTCGCGGGGGGGCCGCTCGGAATCATGGCCGCGTGCATGGACGTGGTGATGCCCTACGTGCACGAGCGGAGGCAGTTCAACCAGCCGATCGGCGAGTTCCAGCTCGTACAGGGCAAAATCGCCGACATGTACACTACGATGAACGCATGTCGCGGTTACGTCTACGCGGTCGCCGCCGCGTGCGACCGTGGCGAGACCACGCGCAAGGACGCGGCGGGCTGCATCCTCTACGCGGCCGAGAAGGCGACCGCGGTCGCCCTCGACGCCATCCAGCTCCTCGGCGGCAACGGCTACATCAATGAATACCCGACCGGGAGGCTGCTGCGCGACGCCAAGCTCTACGAGATCGGCGCCGGCACCTCCGAGATCCGGCGGATGCTGATCGGGCGCGAGCTGTTCGAAGAGACTGCGTGACCATCCCACGACGGACGGCGACGAAGATGAGCAAACACTACATTTTGATCGACTACGAAAACGTACAGCCGAAGAGTCTGTCCGTGCTGCAGGGCGCCCCGAATCAGGCTTTCCGGATCATGGTCTTCGTCGGCGCCGACCAGTCGAAACTTCCACTTGACCTGGTTTCATCGATGCAGGGCTTCGGGGACAAGGCCCAATACGTCCAGATCACCGGAAGTGGGCGAAACGCCCTCGATTTTCATATCGCCTACTACCTGGGAGCGCTGACCGAGCGCGATCCGAACGGAATCTTCCACGTCATCTCCAAGGACACCGGCTATGACCAGTTGATCAGGCACCTGAGGGAAAGGAAAGTCAACGCGGCACGACGAAAGGACTTGTTCGAAATTCCGTGGTTGTCGTCAGCCAACAAGGAACCGGCCGATGAACAGATCTCTGCCATTGTCAAGAACCTGTCCGCACGGGGCAGTGGAGCGTGCGACCCGATGCGGACGAGCCGCAGCGTCTTGGCATCGGGTTTCTGGTAGATGAGTACCAGATCCGGTCTGACGTGGCAGTCACGGAAGTCGGTCCACGAGCCGCTGAGTGCATGGTCGTGGTGGCGGGGTTCCAGCGGAACATCGGTGGCAAGGGCCTGTACGATCGCCGCCAGTCGTTCATCAAGGTCTGCGCCGTGGTGTCCGCGGGACTCCCGTCTGTAGTCGCGCTTGAACCGATGCGTCCGCTCAATCGTCCGCATGCAGGTCGTCGAGCAGGCTTTGGACATCCTCGAACTGCGGTAGATTGCCGGCTCGCGCCTCCTTCATGGCCGCGATGGTGGGGGCGTTGGGAACGAGCGGAGCGAACGGTAGTGCCTTTTCGCGTGCAACCCGAGTGAGCAGGAGGCGAACAGCGTCGGATACTGTCAGGCCCATCGTGGCCAGAACCGCTGCGGCCTCCTCTCTGACTTCCCTGTCGACACGCGCCTGGACGAGTTGGCTATATGGCATGACGGTGTGCCTGCTGAGCTTGAAGCTGCATGATATTGTCGTTCGATAGCGGCTGCCCTTCAAAGGCTGGTGGGCGATCCGCGTATGCGCGTCGTCGTTGCTTTCGGTGGACACCACTCACCGATGCATCGCCGCCCGGCAGGGACGGATACGTGCACCGGATGCGGTCCGCTGCCGGGCTGCCCGCCGAATACTGCAACCCAGTCCGGGGCAGGGGGTCATGACCCGGCCCGGGGTGAATGGCCGTTCCGGAAATGCCGGCGTCACGGCCCCGACCCCGGCCCTTGACGCCTTGACCGCTCCCGGTTCAGAGTCGGGCGTCAGCCCCATCGATACGGATGGGGGCGGTCGTTCCTCCTGATCCCGTCTCGCGTGCTTCGAGCGCCGGGCTGTCCGGCGATGGCATGTTCGCGAGTTTCACCCGGTCAGGGTCCGCCGGAACGAGAACGATCCAGATGCCGCATGATCCGCCGCCCGGCGGCGGCACGGTCGCGAGTCTCGACCCGGTCGGGGTCCGGCCGCCGGTTTCGCAGGGAAGAGTGCCATGAACGCAACGCATCGAATCCACCCCGGACCACCCCCGGCCCAGGGGCTCTACGACCCCCGCTTCGAGCACGAGAGCTGCGGCGTCGGCTTCGTATGCGACATCGAGGGACGCGCCGGGCGCGGCATCGTGGACGACGCGAAGCGCATCAACTGCTGCATGGAGCATCGCGGCGGCATCGGCAGCGAGCCCAACACCGGCGACGGGGCCGGCATCCTCACCGCGCTGCCGCACAAGCTGCTCGCGCGCTTCGCGGAGATCGCCTTCGGCCGATCCCTCCCCGAGCCGGGCCGCTACGGCGCGGGCAACGTCTTCCTGCCGCACGACCCGGCCGAGCGGCGCGCGTGCAAGGCGCGCATCGAGGCGATCGTCGCGGCGCAGGGCCAGGAATGCCTCGGCTGGCGCGCCCTGCCGCACGACCCCGAGGGCGCGGACCTCGGCCGCGCCGCGCTGGCCTCCATGCCGCACATGGAGCAGCTCTTCATCGCGGCGGGCGAGAGCTTCGCGGGCGAAGGCTTCGAGCGCCGGCTCTACGTCATCCGCAAGCACGCCAGCCGCAGCCTGCGCGGCGACGAGGGCCTCGCCGAACGCAAGCTGCTGTACTTCTGCTCCCTGTCCTCGAAGGTGATCGTCTACAAGGGGATGCTGACCCCGCGCCAGCTCTTCGAGTTCTTCCCCGACCTCGAAGCGCCCGGGTACGAGACGCACCTCGCGATGATCCACTCGCGCTTCAGCACCAACACCTTCCCTTCCTGGGACCGGGCGCAGCCGAACCGCTTCATGAGCCACAACGGCGAGATCAACACCCTGCTCGGCAACTGCAACTGGATGAACGCCCGCGAAGGCGTGATGCGCTCAGACCTCTTCGGCGACGACCTGGAGAAGCTCTTTCCGGTGATCGAGCCGGACTGCTCCGACTCCGGCAACTTCGACAACGCGCTCGAATTCCTGCTCATGAACGGCCGCACGCTGCCGGAGGCGGTCATGATGATGATCCCCGAGGCGTGGCAGCAGCGGCGCGACATGTCGCCCGACAAGCGCGCCTTCTACGAGTACAACTCCTGCCTGATGGAGCCGTGGGACGGCCCGGCCTCCATCGCCTTCACCGACGGCACCTGCATCGGCGCGGTCCTGGACCGTAACGGGCTGCGGCCGAGCCGGTACTACGTCACCGACGACGGCCGCTGCATCATGGCCTCGGAGGTCGGGGTGGTGCCGGTCGCGCCCGAGCGCGTGGTGGAGAAGGGACGACTCCGGCCCGGCCGGCTGTTCCTGATCGACTTCGAGGTCGGGCGCATGGTGCCCGACCACGAGATCAAGGCCGAGTGGGCCCGGCAGCGCCCCTACGGCGAGTGGCTCGCGCGCCAACGCCTCGATCTGGCCGATCTCGATCCGCCGCGTGCAACGACCGTCCGGGGCCTGGACGAGGAGACGCTGATCGAGCGGATGCAGGCGTTCGGCTATACCACCGAGACCATGCAGTTCATGCTCCTCGACCTGGTGCGCGAACGCCGCGATCCGCTGGGGTCGATGGGCAACGACGCATCGCTCGCGGCGCTCTCCGACAAGCCGCGGATGCTCTACGACTACTTCAAGCAGCGTTTCGCGCAGGTCACCAATCCGGCCATCGACTCGATCCGCGAGGAGGTGGTCATGTCCCTCGAATGCTATATCGGACCCGAGGCCAACCTGCTGGAGGTGACCGAACGGCACGCACACCGGCTGCGCCTGCCGCATCCCGTCCTCTCGAACGAGGAGCTCGCCGCCCTGGCGCGGATCGACGCCCGCGGGTGGCGGGCGCGGACCCTGGACGCCACCTTCCCCAGGGGGTCCGGCGAAGCGGGGCTGCGCGAGGCCCTGGCGCGGATCGAGTCCGAGGCCACGCGGGCCATCGACGAGGGGGACAGTCTGCTCGTGCTCTCGGACCGCGCGGCCGGTCCGGAGCGGGTGCCGATCAGCGCTCTGCTCGCCACCGGCTGCGTGCACCATCACCTGGTTCGCACCCACCGGCGCACCCGCATCGGCCTCGTCGTCGAGACCGGCGAGGCGCGCGAGGTGCATCACCACTGCCTGCTGATCGGATACGGGGCGGACGCGGTCAACCCCTATCTCGCGTTCGAATCCCTGTGGTACGCGCGGCGCACCGGACTGTTCGCGGAGCACGGGCACGCGCAGACCGACGCCGGCGTGGTGGACGCCTACCGCAAGGGCGTCGCCAAGGGGATGCTGAAGGTGCTCGCCAAGATGGGGATCTCCACCCTCCAGTCCTACAAGGGCGCGCAGATCTTCGAGGCGGTGGGCCTGGGGCCGGAGGTCGTGCAGCGGTGCTTCGCGGGGACCGCGAGCCGCGTGGACGGCATCGGCTTCGCGGTGCTGGCCGAGGAGATGGAGCGCCGCCACCGGATCGGCTACCCCGGCCGGCCCCTGGAGGCGCCGCGCGAGCTGCCCAACCCGGGGGACTTCCAGTGGCGCAGCGGCGGCGAACGGCATATGTGGGATCCGGCGTCGATCGGCGATCTGCAAGTCGCCGCGCGCACCGATTCCGAGGACGCATACCGGCGTTTCGCCAGGCACGTCGACGAGGAGAACACGCGCAACGCCACGCTGCGCGGGCTGCTGGAGCTCACCCCGGCCGGGCCGCCGGTGGACCTCGACGAGGTGGAGCCGGAGGCGGAGATCGTGCGGCGCTTCGCCACCGGGGCCATGAGCCTCGGCTCCCTCTCCGAGGAGGCCCACCAGACGCTGGCGCTGGCCATGAACCGCATCGGCGGCAAGTCGAACACCGGCGAAGGCGGGGAGGACCCCGCCCGCTTCGTGCCCCTGCCGAACGGCGACTCGCGGCGCTCCGCCATCAAGCAGGTGGCGAGCGGGCGCTTCGGCGTCACCATCGGATACCTGACCAGCGCCGACGAGCTGCAGATCAAGATCGTGCAGGGGGCGAAGCCCGGCGAGGGCGGGGAGCTGCCGGGGGGCAAGGTCGATGACCACATCGCCAGGCTCCGCTACTCGATCCCGGGGGTCGGGCTCATCAGCCCGCCGCCGCACCACGACATCTACTCGATCGAGGACATCGCGCAGCTCATCCACGATCTGAAGAACGCGAACCCGCGGGCGCGCATCAGCGTCAAGCTCGGCGCCGAGATCGGCGTGGGCACGGTCGCGGCCGGGGTCACCAAGGCGCGCGCCGACCATCTGGTGATCGCGGGCGATACGGGCGGCACCGGCGCATCCCCGCTCACCTCCATCAAGCACGCCGGCGTGCCCTGGGAGCTGGGCATCGCCGAGACCCACCAGACCCTGGTCATGAACAACCTGCGCTCGCGGGTGGTGCTGCAAACGGACGGGCAGCTCAAGACCGGCCGGGACGTCGCGATCGCCGCCCTGCTCGGCGCCGAGGAGTTCGGCTTCGCGACGGCGCCGCTGGTCGCGCTCGGCTGCATCATGATGCGCAAATGCCACCTCAACACCTGCCCGGTGGGCATCGCCACCCAGGACCCGGCGCTGCGCCGGAAGTTCGCCGGCGCCCCGGAGCACGTCGTCAACTACCTCTTCATGGTGGCCCGGGATCTGCGCCGCATCATGGCCGGGCTCGGCTTCAGGACCGTGAACGAGATGATCGGGCGGGTGGATGCGCTGCGCGCCGCGCCGCGGGCCTCGCACTGGAAGGCCAGGGACGTCGACGTCGCCGCGCTGCTGGCCCCGGCGCCGGCGCCCGAGGACTGTCTCGGGGTGTACCGCCTCCATGAGCAGGACCACGGCCTGGCCGCCGCACTCGACAACGCGCTGATCCGCCTGGCCGAGCCCGCCATTCGGCGGGGCGAGCGCGTGCACCACGAATTGCCGATCGACAACACCCGCCGGGTGGTGGGCGGGATGCTCTCGAACCACATCGTGCGCGAGGCCGGCCCGGACATGCTGCCCGACGGCAGTATCCACTTCCGGTTCACCGGCAGCGCCGGCCAGAGCTTCGGGGCGTGGCTCGCAAGGGGCGTGACCCTGGAGGTGGAGGGCGACGCCAACGACTACGTGGGCAAGGGCCTGTCCGGCGGGCGCATCGTCATCTATCCGCCGCGCGGGTCGAAGTTCAGGGCCGAGGAGAACATCCTCATCGGCAACGTGGTGCTCTACGGGGCGACGAGCGGCGAGTGCTTCTTCCGCGGCGTGGCGGCGGAGCGGTTCTGCGTGCGCAACAGCGGCGCCGATGCGGTGGTGGAGGGGGTGGGCGATCACGGCTGCGAGTACATGACCGGCGGGCGCGTGGTGGTGCTGGGCGAGACCGGGGTGAACTTCGCGGCCGGGATGTCGGGGGGCATCGCCTACGTCTGGGATCCCCGGCGCCGCTTCCCCGGGCGCTGCAACCCGGAGATGGTGGAGCTCGAGCCCCTGGAAGACGCGGCGGAGCGCCGGGAGGTCCGCCGGCTGGTCGAGCGCCACCTGGAGCACACCGGGTCCGCGGTGGCCCGCAAGCTGCTGGCCGGCTGGGACGGAGCGGCGGAAGCCTTCGTCAAGGTGATGCCGGTCGATTACAAGCGCGTGCTGCGCGCGCGGGCCGGGGGCGATTCGCTGGGTGAAGGTGGATCGTCAAGCGAGCCGGCGGCGGACCGCGCGGTCCTCGCGACGGCTTCCTGAGCCGGCGTCGCCGGAACCATCAGGGGTCCGCTCATGAACGTCTCCGACGTTCTGCATGGGATGCGACCGCCAGGGGACTGAGCGCCTCGTTCGTCCCCTGCACGGCGGGCGGCCCCGGCGGAGCCGTCGCCCGAAGCGCAGACACATGGCAGACACATGGGCAAGACCACCGGATTCAAGGAGTTCGCGCGGGAAGCGGCGCCCTACAGGGACGCGGCGTCGCGGCTGCGCGACTTCGACGAGATCTACACCCCGCACGACGAAGGGCGGTTGGCGACCCAGGGCGCCCGCTGCATGGACTGCGGCGTCCCGTTCTGCCAGGCCGACGACGGCTGCCCCATCGACAACCTGATCCCGGAGTGGAACGACCTCGTCTACCGGGGCCGCTGGCGCGAGGCCCTCGACCGGCTGCACAAGACCAACAACTTCCCCGAGTTCACCGGGCGGGTGTGCCCGGCGCCCTGCGAGGGTTCCTGCGTGCTCGGCATCACGGACCCGCCGGTGACCATCAAGAACATCGAGATGGCCATCATCGACCGCGGCTTCGCCGAAGGTTGGGTGACCGCGAGCCCGCCCGCGGCGAGGACGGGCCGGCGCGTCGCCGTGGTGGGGTCAGGACCCGCGGGCCTCGCCGCGGCGGCGCAGCTCAACTCCGTGGGCCATCGGGTCACCGTCTACGAGCGGGAGGACCGGGTGGGCGGGCTGCTGACGTACGGCATCCCCAACATGAAGCTCGACAAGCGCACGGTGCAGCGGCGCGTCGATCTGCTGCGCGAGGAGGGCGTCGTCTTCGTCACCGGCGCCGCGGTCGGGGACGGCGGCGGTTCCGCGAACGTCGGGCGGCTGCGCGAGGAGAGCGATGCCCTGCTGCTCGCCACCGGCGCGACGGTGCCCCGGGACCTGCCCATCGAAGGCCGCCGCGGCCTGCCCGGCGTGCACTTCGCCATGGAGTACCTGACCGGCAGCACCAAGGCGCTTCTCGACAGCGTGTCGCCGGCGCTCTCCGCCGAGGACCGGGACGTCATCGTGATCGGCGGCGGGGATACTGGGACGGACTGCATCGGCACGGCGCTGCGCCAGTCCTGCCGGAGCCTGACCAACTTCGAGCTGTTCCCCAGGCCGCCGGCAGAGCGCGCGCCGGACAACCCCTGGCCCGCGTGGCCGCTCATCCATCGCGTCGATTACGGGCACGAGGAAGGTGCGAGGAAGTTCGGCCGGGACCCGCGCGTGTACTCGATCTCCTCCAAATCGTTCATCGCGGGCGGCGACGGGGCGCTCGCCGGCATACGCACCGTGGACGTCGAGCGCCGGGACGGGCGCTTCGCGGAGGTGTCCGGCACGGAGCGCGAATGGAAGGCGGACCTCGTGCTGCTGTCGATGGGCTTCCTCGGGCCGGAGCACGCGGTCTCCGACCCGCTCGGCATCGCATACGACGCCCGCTCCAACTACGCCGCCGAATACGGCCGCTACGTGACCAGCGTCCCGGGGGTGTTCGCGGCCGGCGACTGCCGCCGCGGCCAGTCCCTGGTGGTGTGGGCCATCAACGAAGGCCGCGAGGCCGCCCGCGAGATCGACCGCTACCTGATGGGGTCGACGCGGCTGCCCTGAGCGGGCGGGCGCTGCCGCCCGATGCGGCGAACGGAGAGACGACGCATTTCGACGAGGAGCGAGCACTCCGATGTGGACCGGAGTCGGAGTGGAGTGGCGCCGCAGGAAATTCGGTAGAGGTTTCGTAGAACCACAGGATGGCCGTCCACCGAGACGAGGCCACCGGCCGGTCGTCAGGAAGACCTACGGCCCGGGCAGGACGGAACCGAAGCCACACCCGATCCGCGGCTTGATCGAGACGAGCGCGGACGGCTGGCGCCTCCTGGTCGAGTACGAGCCCGACCGCGACGAGACGACGAGCGCCTATGCGCTATTTCATTTTCAGATGTAAAGTCATAATAGCGCCGCCAGCTATTTCAGGATTCCCAATAGTGGTTGTCGAGGCCATGCAACGCAGCGGGAGCGGCAGGCACGAGACGACGAGCGCGGGCGGCGGACGTATCCGTGCTATTTCATTTCCATGCGTGAAACTGTAATAGCGCCGCCGACTATTTCAGAATCTCCAATAGCGGTTGTCGAGGCCATGCAACGCGGCGAGAGCGGCAGGTACGAGACGACGAGCGCGGGCGGCGAGCGCGTACGCGCCTTCGTGCCGGCGCCGCTGCCGCCGGCGCCTCCCATCACCCTGGACGGTTCGCTCCAGCAAGTGTTCGAATCGGCGGCCCTCGCGCTCGGCCGGCTGGATGCCATCTCGGCGCTGTTGCCGGATCAGTCGCTGTTTCTCTACGCCTACGTGCGCAAGGAGGCGGTGCTCTCTTCCCAGATAGAGGGGACGCAGTCGTCGCTCTCCGACCTGCTGCTCCACGAGCTGGAGGAGGCGCCCGGCTCTCCCCTCGACGACGTCGTCGAGGTCTCCAACTACGTGGCGGCGCTGGAACATGGCCTGCATCGCCTGGCGGGCGGCTTCCCCCTGTGCAACCGCCTGATCCGCGAAATTCACGGCGTGCTGCTGTCGCGCGGGCGAGGCAGCGGGAAGATGCCCGGCGAGTTTCGTTCGTCCCAGAACTGGCTTGGCGGCTCCCGGCCCGAAACCGCCGCCTTCGTGCCGCCACCGCCCACCGCCGTGCCCGACTGCATGGCCGCGTTCGAGCGCTTTCTCCACGCCCGCGAAGACGGCCTGCCCGCGCTGGTTCGGGTCGGGCTCGCGCACGTGCAGTTCGAGACCATCCACCCCTTCCTCGACGGGAACGGCCGTGTGGGGAGGCTGCTCATCGCCTTCCAGTTGTGCAACGCCGGAGTGCTGCGGGAGCCGCTGTTGTATCTGAGCCTCTACTTCAAGCAGCACCGGAACACCTACTACGACCTGCTGATGCAGGTGCGCCGGACCGGCGACTGGGAGGCATGGCTCGACTTCTTCCTCCAGGGAGTGCGCGAGACCGCGGAGGGCGCGGTCGCCACGTCCCGGCGATTGTCGGAGACCTTCGCGTCGGACCGCGCAGCCATCGAGCGGCAAGGCGGGCGCCGCGCCGGATCGCTCCTGCGCGTGCACGAGGCGCTGAAGGCACACCCCATCCTGTCCCTGTCGGGCATACGCAAGCGGACGACGCTCGCCTTCGCCACCGCCGCCTCGGCGATGGAATCGCTCGTCGAGCAGGGGATCGCCCGGGAGATCACGGGGAAGCGCCGGGACCGGCTGTTCGTCTACGACCGGTACCTTTCCATCCTCGGCGAGGGAACCGAGGCGCCGTGACGTCGGATTCGACTTGTTCTCGAATCTGTCTCATCTTCTGCAGTCGCTGGCGATACACACGCTTGATGAGATCCCGGCAGACATGACGCGCTCGACAGGATAGAGACGCGGAGGATTTGTTGGAGAAAGTGATAACAGGTATCGGAAAATGAACTTGAAGACATTATTCAGAAAATTTGATTTGGACAATATTTGCCTCGACCCGAGATGGGCTTCGCTGGAAATCTACTTCAATGAGGATGACGAGGGTGCCGCTTGGGAACTGTACCCGATTGTTGCATAAACCCATATGCATTGGTGAGCGAAACGCCTCTGTACAAGTAGTATTCCGCACACTGGACGGTCCAGTTCACGTTCACTCCCAGTGAGGATGGGCTACACCGGCGCGGCATGCGTTCCATCCTGCTATCGCAGCACGAACTGGCGTTTTCGATAGCTTTTGAAGCCGGTGTGCCCGCCGTGTCGGGGCGGGCTTCCGCGGCCGGGCCCGCCCTCCTCGCTACACGGGTGAACCAGATGACGCCGCGGTTCGGAAGAACGGCCTGCCTTGTCCGTCTGCGAGCGGCGTGTGAAATGTACCGATCTCACGGCCGATTCAACTCCGGCAACGTCCGGCTGAAGGTCCGCCGTCCGCGCTTGAAGCCGTGGAGCGGCGCCGCGATTTTTGCCACCGCCTCGGCAGGAGAGCGGGCGTTCCACACCACCAGATCCGCCGGCCTGCCCGGGGCGATGCCATAGTCGTCGCGGCGCAGCAGCTTCGCCGAGCGGTTGGTGAGCATCTCGAAGCATTCCGCCAGCTCGTCCCCGTTGCCGCGCTGCACGACGTTGGCGTAGAGATTCGCAATGCGGATGAGGGAGCAGTCGCCGAAGGGCGTGAACGGGTTCAGCACGTTGTTGGTGGAGAGCGAGCAGTTCGCGCCGCGGGCGATCAGCGCGTTGGCATCGGCGACGCCCCGGGCCACCGCATGGTCCTGGTGGCGGCCGGTGACGAAGAGATCCGTCGCGGGCAGTACCGTCACCGCCACCCCGGCGGACGCGAGCCGATCGCCCAGTGCCCGCAGCCTGTCGGGGGGCAGCAGCGAGTATTTGGTGCCGTGCCCGACCGCGACCCGCCCCCCGTACCCGTGGCGCTCGGTCAGCTCGCAGACCAGATCGACGTCCATCTCGTCCGCGCTGGGGCCGACGTCGAGGTGGATGTCCACGTCGCGATCGTACTCGCGGGCAAGCTCGAAGATGCGCCGGATCTGTCCGGCGTGGTCCGGATCGTACCCGGGGGCGCCCCCGACCACCGCGGCGCCCCGCTCCAGCGCCGCCACCACGTTCCGATCGGCCTCCGGCACGTTGGTCCAGCCTTCCTGCGCGAAAACGCAAAGCTCCAGGTCCACGGCCCACGCATAGTCGGCGGCCAACTGCTTCAGGGCCTCGAAGCCGCGCAGGCCGACGTTGGGATCGACCTCCACGTGGGTGCGCACGTAGGTCGTGCCGTTGAGGATGCACTGCTCCAGGGTCCCCGCGGCCCGCGCGTAGACGTCCTCCACCGTGAACCCGGGCTTGACCGCGGCCACGCGCTGCATGTGGTCGCGGGCGCGGCCGGCGGCCGGGGCGCACCGGTCGATGATGCGCGACTTGTCGAGGTGGATGTGGGTCTCGACAAGACCGGCCGATACGAGGCGGCCTTCGAGGTCGAGGGCGCGGGCCTCGGCCCTGATGTCCGGCTCGACGGCGGCAATCCGGCCGCCGGCGATCCCGATGTCCACCGGCGGCGCGTCCGCCCCGGCGCCGGCGATCCGTGCCCTTCGGAGTACGGTGTCAAGGATCATCGACCGGCGGCCTCGACGTCCACCGGCGGCGCGTCCGCCCCGGCGCCGGCGAGGCAGGGGTTGTGCAGCACCGTGTCCGGCGGAGTCATCGATCGGCGGCTTCGACATCCACCGGCGGCGCGTCCGTTCCGGCGCCGGCGAGGCAGACGTTGTGCAGCACCGTGTCGGGAATCATCGACAGGCGGTTCCGATGCTCGATGGCGGGATGCCGGCTCCGGTGTCCGCGGTCCGAGCCTGACCCGGCACGATGTCCAGGGCCGTCTCCCCGGGGGCCGCAACCCGCCGGCGTCATGGGCGGCCGGCGGCCGGCCGGAGCCGTGCGCGCCGGCGCCTCACGACCTCGGCCATGGCTCGCGGCGTGCCGTCGTGATCGGTGCCGAGCCATCGATCCCACGGCATATGGGGGTTGCCGTAGTTGCAGTCGTAGTAGCGGTGGTGAAGCTGGTGGTGGAACGATCCCAGCATCAGGATCGGCCTGCCCCTGAACGTCAGCGACTCGAACCCCGTATGCGTCATCGCCGCCCCCAGGGTATTCCACTGCATATGGAAGAAGACGTGGAGCGGATGGGAGGCGAATGCCACGTGGATCAGGACGCTGCTGAGATAGAGCAGATGCTCGACGGGGTGCATGGAGAGGCCGGACCACGGCCCGGTGTTGTCGTTGCGGTGGTGCAGCGCGTGGGCGATCCGGTAGAGCGGCCTCCAGTGCAGCAGGCGATGCACGAAGTAGAAGTGCAGCGACGCCCAGAAGGGAATCATGAACAGGGTGGCCGCGAACCACACCGGATGCTCGTTCACGCGGAGGTAGAAGGGCAGCAGGTCGTTGGCGTACGCCCACATGAATCCCGCTTCATAGGCCGTCCATATCGTCACGCCGCTCGCGCAGGTCCAGAGCATGTTGTCCCATACCTGGTTGCGCGCGAAGAACTTGCGATCGTTCGTGCCCATGCCGCGCGGGTCGAACTTCCGCTCCGCGCCCTGGCGCCTGAAGGTGTAGAAGTAGAGGTGCAGGCCGCCCGCCGCCAGCAGCATGAGCCCCAGGTTGCGGGCGTACATCTGGAGTATCCAGTCCGCCCGGAACTCGGCACAACGTTCCAGCGCCGGTTGCAGGTAGAACCATGAGAGCGCGGCGAGCGCCCCGAAGGGGACGAGCACCGATCCCAGGAACGCCAGAGAGAGGAGGTACTTCAACGCGACCAGGGGCCGCGGGGGCCAGGCGAAGACGGGAACGCCGGCGAGGGGCAGGGGCGGGTGCCATGCCCACGCTCCCCCCGGCGCGGATTGCGGTTCGTCCGCCGCGGGACGTCCATCGGCCATATCCGGATCCTCCAAGCTCAACCGTTCCCGAACACCGGCCCCAGGTCCGGCCATCCTGGGCGACGCTCCCCACGCGGGATCGGCCGGTCTGACGGACGGCGGCGCCGATCCGTTTTCGGGAATGGCGTTCCCCGCGAGCAGGATCGACCGCATCGCATCGGAGCCGGCGACCCTTGAAGCCGAGGCCGTCCGGCCCCTGTGAAGCCCGCCCGCCGACGCCGCCACTGCACGCCGATCGCCCGACGTTCACCATTCTCCTCATCCGGGGCCGGAATTCCAGCAGTTTTCGCCCGCCCGTGCGCAGCTCCCCGGCTCGGAATCGCGCGTTGCCTTTCGTCGATTGGAAGGCGAGGGTCGGATATGTAGAATTAATGATAACGACACCAGTGGCAGGGAAGGCACGCTTCCGGGCCGCGGGTCGAAGGAGGCCACAACAATGGATCTTCGTTTCGCCGAAGAGATCACTCTCCTGATGCTCGATGACGAGGACGGGGGGTTCGTGCGGATGCCCGGATGGTCGATGCAGTGCGCGTTCGCCGGCGCGGTGCTGATGGACCTGGCGCTGGCGAACCGGATCGACACCGATCTCAAGAGGCTCGTCCTGATCGATCCGACCCCCTCTGGTGATGACCTGCTGGACCCGACCCTCGCACTCATCGCGCAGGCAACGGAGACGTACGACGCCCGCCACTGGGTCGACCACATCGCCGACGGCGCCGACGAGATCCGGGAACGCGCCCTCGCCCGTCTCGTGGAGCGCGGCATCTTGCGTCGCGAGGATGACCGGTTCCTGTGGGTGTTCCAGTCGCGGCGCTACCCGATCGTCGACGGTGAAGCGGAGCGGGAGGTGAAGCTGCGGATCATGGAGGTGCTGTTCGGCAACGAAATCCCGGATCCGCGGGACATCGTCCTCATATGCCTCGCCGACGCCTGCGGCATCCTGAGGGAACTGCTGTCGGCCCGGGAGCTGGAACGCGCCACCGAACGCATCGAGGAGGTGCGCAAGCTGGATCTCATCGGCCAGGCGGTCTCGAAGGCGGTCTGGGACATCCAGTCCTCGATCGCGCTCGCGATGCACCCGACCTTCTGAAGCATGTCCGCCGCGACGGCACGCCCTGCGCACCTGCAATCGCCGGCTCGTCCGCGATCGGTCCGCCGGATATCGGGGCCGCGGCCGGGTTGCTCCCGGTCCCGCGCACCCGACTTCCGCTCTCGCAATGGACGGCCTCACAAGGTCGGTCGATGCTCCGGCAGGCCGCCGCGAATCCGCCGCCAGGTAGCTACCCGCCGCAGGTGATCCGCTCGTCCGTGGCGCGCATCGCTCCCGTGCGTGCGTCGGTGACCGCGGCATCGAGGTCACGCAGGCACGGAGAGCGCCTTGAAGACATGCACCTCGCGTTGCGCGTTGGCCATCACCAGGTGGTCGGTGAAGGTACCGCCGCAGTCGATTCCCACGTACCAGGCGGCGCCGCTCTCGGGGGAAGACACGTCGGTTGGCGGAGTCATGCCGGCTATGGCGCCATGCCCTTCTTCCGGAGCTCCTCGATGGCGTGGTCGGTCTTCCGGAGATGTCCGAGCCCCATGCCGCGCAGGACGTGGTCGGCCTTGCTGAACTGGATGTTGGTGTAGGTCGTGATCTCGACCCGGTTGCCCCACGGATCGAGGAAGTCGAGAAACCTCCCCCCCAGGAGCTCTACCCCCATCTCGACGAGGGTCCGGCGCACGAGATCCTTGTCGTCGACCGCGATGCCGAAGTGCCGGTTGTCGTCCGGTCCCTGCCGGCGGCCCCTGGAGAAATTGATGAACTGGTCGCCGAAGTAGATGAAGGCGGCATTCTCGCTACGGCTCCGGATGTCGAACTCCAGGAAACTGCCGTAGAAGTCGAGCGCCTCGTCGATGTCGCCGACCTCCAGGGCGACGTGGTTGATGCCGACGGCTCGGGCCTTGGGTGCAGGGTCCGTGTTCATCATGGCGGCACACTCGCGAGGGGGGTCCGTGGCCGGTAGCATGCGCGTGATCGGGGCCGGCGTCGAGCGACCTTCGCGAAACCCGTGTCGTACACGCGGAGAGACCATCGCCGGAACGGCGCCGTCAGCCCCGGGACCGGACACGATGGAGCGCGCATCATGAATCACTCGTACGAAGGAAGTTGCCACTGCGGGTCGATCGGCTGGACGTACCGCACCTCGACGGCACCGCCGCAGTGGCCGGTCAGGTCCTGCCAGTGCTCGTTCTGCCGCCGCCATGCGGCCCGCTGCACCAGCGACCCGGCCGGATCGGTGGAGTTCTCGGTGGCCTCCCGGGACGCGCTGCACCGCTACCGGTTCGGGCTGCAAACCGCCGAATTCCTCATGTGCAAACGCTGCGGGGTGTACATCGGGGCATACGCGGAAGGCCCCGGAGGCCGCTTTGCGACCCTCAACCTCAATGCGCTGAAGACCCCGGTCGACGGCATCCCGGCCGCCACCCCGACCTTCTACGATTCGGAGGATCGTGACGGACGGATCCGGCGCCGGGAGCAACGCTGGACCCCGGTCGCGAAGCCGGTCTGAGCCCGGTTCCGGCCCGGTTCCAGTCCGGCCGCTCTCCTTCAACTCCAGAGATCGGTGCTGAGATAGCGTTCGCCCGTATCCGGGAGGATCGCGAGCAGGGTCCTGCCCCGTGACTCCTCGCGCCGGGCCACCGCGAGCATGCCGGCCACTGCCGCCCCGCAGGAGATGCCGGCGAACATGCCTTCCTTCTCGGCGAGAAAGCGGGCGGCGCGGTAGGCGGCTTCGGTGGTGATCGGCACGATCTCGTCGTAGCTCGCGGTGTCGAGGGTATCGGGGATGAAGCCCGGCGCGGTTCCCATGATCTTGTGCTTGCAGGCGATCCCCTTGGAGAGTATCGGCGAGTCGGCCGGCTCGGTGGCGACGATGCGAAGTCCGGGGATGCGATCGCGGAGCCAGGTGGACAGCCCGGAGATCGTCCCGCCGGTGCCGGTGGTGCAGACGAGCACGTCCAGATCGGCGCCGAAGTCGTCGAAGATCTCGTCGGCGGTGCGCCGGTGCGATTCCGGGTTCGCGGGGTTGTAGTGCTGGCCGACGAAGAAGTAGCTCTTCTCCTGCTCCAGCCGCCGCGCCTCTTCGATCGCGCCTACCGTCCCCCTGTCGGCGGGGGTGAGGACGATCTCGGCGCCGTAGGCGGCGAGGATGCGCTTGCGTTCCTCGCTCATGTCCTCGGCCATCACGAACACCGCCCGGTAGCCTTTCACCGCCGCGACCATCGCAAGCCCGATGCCGGTGTTGCCCGAGGTCGGCTCGACGATGGTCATGTCCGGGGTGAGCACGCCGCGCCACTCCGCGTCCTCGATCATGTTGAGCGCCGGACGATCCTTCACCGACCCGCCCGGGTTGAAGCTCTCGAGCTTCACCCAGAGCGCGCCCGCGAGCGTGTCGTGGACCTTGTTGAGCCGGACCACGGGGGTGCGGCCGACGGTGGCCAGGATGTCGTCGTAGCGCATGTGCACAGTAGAGGCTTGGGAGCGGCACTCCGTCAAGCCGATACCGGCGCGGACGGGTCGAGGTTCCGCACGTTCGACCACGGGCGACTGTTCACGCTCGATATCAAACCGATGCGCGCGTGCGGGTCAGGGTGGCCAGGGGGACGTTTGCGTTGCGTTGAACAGGGCCGCGGGCTCTTTATCGGCACGGCCTGACGCCGTACAGTGCGCGGATGGACGATTTCATCGGACACAGGAACCTGATCGCGCCGGAGAAGCTGCGCGAGCTGACCCGGCGCTCCGACTGGAAGGGTGCGGTGCAGACCCTCGGCCACTTCGGGGCCATCGCGGTGACCGGCGCCGGGTTGTGGCTCGCCTGGGGCTCGTGGTGGGCGGCGCCGTGGTTCGTCCTCCACGGGATGCTCCTGAACTACCTGTTCGCCGCCCAGCACGAGTGCAACCACTACACTGCGTTCAAGACCCGCTGGGTGAACGACGTCGTCAACCGGATCACCGCGTTCGTGCTCCTCTACCCGCGGAGCTACGAACGCTGGTTCCACTTCGAGCACCATCGCCACACCCAGGACTGGGAGCGCGATCCGGAGCTCATGAACCGGAAGCGGTACACGCTATCGAGCTATCTCCTGTACCTGTTCGGGGTGACCTACTGGTCGAACCTGCTGGCGCGGCTGTGGCGCAACGCCGGCGGCAAGGTGTCCGGCGGCTATTTCACCGAGGCGCAACGCCGCCACATCGTCCTTGAAGCGCGCTGGCACATCACGGGGTACACGGCCGTCGCCGCGGTCTCGGTGGCGTTCGAGTCATGGGCGGCGGTGACCCTGTGGCTGGCGCCGATGCTCTCGACCAAGGTGCTGCACCAAGTGCAGAACGTCACCGAGCATACCGGTCTCACGCATGAGCCGGACATCGTGCACAACACCCGCACCATTGCGACGTGGCCGATTCTCCGGTGGATGGGCTGGAACATGCAGTACCACACCGCCCACCACACGTTTCCGGCGGTGCCCTTCCACCGCCTGCCCGAGTTGCATGCGGAGCTTGAGCGTCAGCTCGGATACACCCTGCCGACCACCGGCTATCTCGAGTTCCAGCGCCGCTTCATCAAGGTGCTCGCCCGCGGACCGGAATCGATCGAAGGAGCCGGCGAGACCGGCCTCGTGATCGAGCGCGCCGCGTAAACGGCCGATATTGCCGGGCATTGCGCGCGGGCGTCTTCCGGGGGCGCGGCGCCGGGCAGCACGGCTCCCGCCCGGCCGGGCCGTCGTCCTTTGACCCGTACCGGTCTCGTGCGATGCCGTGGATGCGGGGAACGGCTCGACCCGAGCCGTCTTCCGCCGCCCGGGTTCAAGCGCCGCGCAATGCCGAATCCACGGCGGCGAGGGAGCGTTCAGTCGAACAGCGGCAGCCGCACCGTCTCCCCGGTGCGCGCCGAGAGGCTCACCGCGTCGGTCCATTCCATGTATTTCACCGCGGTGGCGAAGTCCGTGTGCGTCACCGGCTCGATACCGCGCACTGCGTTGACGAACTCCTCTTCGACCCGCCATCCGCGCATCTTCTCCGGCGCGATGTCGACCCGGCGCAGCCGCTTGTTGCGGCGCCGGCCGCCCCACAGCTCGAACGAGGAATCGCCGGTGCCGCCTTCGGCGACCTTCAACGTGCCTTCGGTGCCGTAGATCGCGACCGACGTCGACGGCGCGAGGCCGATGACGGTGGAGACCGAGCAACGCATCTGCCCGCCCTGGGCCATGCGGCAGAGCACGTCGAGATGGTCCGGGATCTCCATCGCCACGCGGCGGCCCCCTTCGTCGGTGCGGTGCCTGACCACGCGCTGCGCGAGCGCGGTCACCGTGGTTGCGGGACCGACCCAGCGTAGCATCGCTTCGTACCAGATCCCCATGGTCATGACGTTGTTGCCGGAGAGGTCCCGGTCGTGGCGCCAGTGCACGGGGGAGTCCCACACCGGGAAGTCGCTGCCGAGGGTGACGTGGGCGTCGACCGCCACGAGGTCGCCGACGTAGCCGTCGCCGATCAGCTCGACGATGGTCCGGTCGAGCGCGAGGGTGTGCGGCGCGGGCACGATCTGCGCGGTGAGGTGCGGGTTCGTCCGCGCCGCGTCGAGCATCGCGTGCGCCTGCGAAGCGTTCATGGCCATCCGCGCCTCGCAGAGCACGTGCTTGCCCGCTTCGAGGGCGGCGATGGTGACCGGCGCATGCAGGTACGGCCACGTGCCGATGCACACCGCGTCGATACCCTCGTCCTCGACGATCTCGCGCCAGTGGTCCGCCACCCGAGGGATCCCGAACTCGCTGGCGGCGCGTTGACCCGACGCCCGCGACCGGTTGGCGACCGAGACGACCTCGACCCCCGCCTGCTTTTGCAGGCCCGGGATGTGGAACTTCCTGGTGTTGGCGCCGGCGCCGACGATACCGACCCGAAGCACGGACGGTGCTGACATGACATGCGACTCCTGGGATTGAACGGTCCGCGCAGTGTATCGCGAGACGTGCCCGGACCGGACCTGCCCTGGTGGATGCGCCCGGACCCCGGGCGGCCTTGCGCGATCTCGAACCGGCCAGGGACCGGAGGTTCAGCCGGTGCGACCGGCACCCGCGCATGCAGGGTTTGCACCCGAAGGGCGTGCCGTGCGGCACGACCGGTCATGCGGGTGAAGGGTGGTCAGTCGAGCAGCACGGCCCGGAATCGATGGCGCTCCGTGGTGGGATCGAGATCGCGCTTGTGCGGGGGCGATTCGGTGGGCGCGACCCGCATCAGCACGAAGGAAGTGCCGTTGCCTTCGCGGATGAGCCGCGACGCCTCCGGGATCTCCTCGGGCCGGGTGATCCGGCGGGTGGTGCGGATCCCTGCCCCCAGCGCCATCTGTTCCAGGTCCACGCCGAGACTGGTATGGCTTTTCTGGTAACCGGTCTCGCCGTAGCGGCCGTTGTCGACGCAGACGATGGCGAGGTTGGGCGGATTCATCACCGCCACGGTGGCGAGCGTTCCCACGTTCATGAGGAGCTCGCCGTCTCCGGTCACCACCAGCACCCGCCGCTCCGGCCGGGCGAGGGCGAGGCCGAGTCCCATCGCGGTGGCGGCGCCCATGGTGCCGGCGAGCGCGAACACGTGCGGCGCGTCCCGGCTCAGAAAGGTGAGGTCGCGGGCGGTTCCCGCGAGGCCGGCCACGATGAGAAAGTCCTCGTGGCGCCCCACGAGCCGCGGCACGGCTTCGTTGCGGTCCAGGAGGAATTCGGGAGTGGCCGACGGCCGGATCATGGCTCGGGAGGTCTCGCGGTCAGGGGGGCGGCGGTCGGATCATGGATCGGGAGGACCACCCTGCGCCGGCCGAGTCTCCGTCCGCGGGGAACGGGTTGCCGGCATCCGCGCCGCCACCGCGCGGACCGCGGCCGATTCCCGTCGCCGAACGGCTCTCTTTCGCCCGATGCCGGACGCCGGCCCTTCGATATCCGGCGAGGCACCGGGACATGCCACGTGCGCGGTTCATGTTTGCGGCTTTGCGGCGGACCGGGCGCGGGAATCAGGAGCAGGGAGGAGAGGAGGGCCGGGGCGCGGCGCGACGATCGCCGAACCGCTCAGAACGGCTTGGCGCCGATGAGCTTCTGGGTCAGCAGGACCGCGACCGCCTGTCCCGCCCGGAACACCATGGTCGCGGCGGCGCGGACGGTGGCCGCAACCTCGCGCGCATCGTCGGCCCGGAGGCACATCACGCCCATCGCTTCAAGCACCGGTTCGACGGCCCGGCCCATCGGCATCTGCCAGGGATTCCCCTCGCCGAAGTCGCCGCGCATGCTGACGAGCATCAGGAACGGGAACTGCCCGCCCCGCACCAGGGAGAGGAAGTTGATGCAGTTGCCGACCCCGCTCGACTGCATGAGCAGCACCCCGCGTCCGCCGCCGAGGTGCGCGCCGGCAAGCAGGCCGACCCCTTCCTCTTCGGTGGTGAGGGCGACGGAGTGGACTTCCGGGTCGGCGAGGGAACGATCGATGAGCGCCTTGTGGCCCGCGTCGGGGACGTAGGCGAACTGGGTGACGTCGAAATCGCGCAGCACCCGGTAGATCTCGTCCGGCCAGGTCGCACCTGCCTTCGGCTCGCCCCGTTGCCCGGCGGCGCTCCTGTCCTCGACTGGTTCCACTTCGACGTCACCGGTTCTCGCGCGGCCTGTCCATCGACGGCGCGGAAGAATAACGGAATCCCTGCCGCGATGCCGTCCCGCGCTCACGCATCCAGGGCTTGCAGCAGCCACTCGTTCAGCGTCCGGATCGAGTGCTCGCTGTTGACGCCGAAACCGGGATCCAGCACCAGGGGGCCGGGCGTATAGCCTTTCGACTTCAATCCCCTCTGCACCGAATTCACCAGCCGGACGTCCTCGGCCACCGTGGTGTCCAGATCCTGCTGCGCGAGTTTTTCGATGACCTCCTCGCGCATGCCCCCGGCCGTGTACCAGCCACGGTGGACGGTGACCTTCTCCGTGCCTCCGGGCCGCCAGAGGTAGGTGTTGAGGACGCCGCCGGGATAGACCTGGAAGGAGAACGCCGGCCACAGGAACCAGGACCGGTATTCGGCGGCGCAGGCATCGCCGCCCGTGCCGGCGGCCGCGTCGATCGCATAGGACATGCGCTCCGGGGAGACACACCTTGCCGTATGTCTGAGGCAATGCCCCTGGGGCATGACGTTGTAGTCGTCCGGATCGACCACGCCTTTCGTGAAGGTCGGATGGGCGACCCGGCAGTGGTAGCACTCCGAATAGTTCTCGACGGACACCTTCCAGTTGCAGTCCTCCTCCACGGAACGGACGAGCAGCGGGCGCAGCCCGTCGATGCCGGGGACGAAGGCCCGCAATTCCTCCTCGACACCGGGATACCACCCGGCCATGGGGGCCGCATCGGGATCGAGGTTGACGAAGAGGAAGCCGCAGAAATTTTCGAGCCTGACTTCCGTGAGACGGATCTTCGAGGCGTCGAAGCCGGGCGCCTTGCCGGAATTCGGCGCCCTCACGAGCCGGCCCCCGGGATCGTAGGACCAGGCGTGGTAGGGGCAGGTGATGAGACGGACCTTGCCTTCACCGCGCAGCAGCTCGTGCGCGCGATGCTTGCAGACGTTGTAGAAGGCCCTGAGCCGGCCTTCGCCGTCCCGGACTACGAAGAGGCCTTGGTCATCGATCCGGAAGGTCCTGTAGGTGTTCCTCTCCGCGACCTCGGCTTCGTGGCAGGCGTATTGCCAGGTCCGGGCGAAGACCCTGTCCATCTCCAGGGCGTGGTGATCCCCATCGACATAGTAGCGGGGCGCCAGAGCGCGGATCGGCAATGCCTCTTTCACGATCGGCGATGGTACGGCAGCACGATCGGGATTGCATCGGAAAACCGACATGGCGATTCCAGCGATCCATCCGGGAGAACATCTCGCTGGGGAATTGAAAACACTCGATCCCCACACGATCCGGTTCTTCATGCCGACAATGCCTCCTTCACGGTTGACGATGGCAGAAGGGCACGATCATGATCGCACCGGAAAGACGTTGCTCTTCCGGCGAGGGATCGGCCATGACTCGGAGCGCGCGCGTCGTCGTCATCGGCGGCGGCATCATGGGCACCAGCCTCCTCTACCACCTCGCCCGGGAGGGCTGGACGGACGCCGTCCTTCTGGAGAAGGGCGAGCTGACCTCCGGCTCCACCTGGCACGCGGCGGGGCAGGTCACCCACGGCCTCGCGCACTGGGCCCTGGGCCGGATGAACGCCTACGGAGTGCGGCTCTACCGGCGGCTCGAAGCCGAGACGGGGCAGTCGGTGAGCTGGCACGGCTGCGGCTCCCTGCGCGTGGCCTACTTCGACGGCGAGGTCGATTTCCTCAGGTACACCCTCTCGGTCGGGCGCGGCCAGGGCGAGCCGATGGAGCTGATCTCGCCGGAGGAGGCCGCCAGGCTCCATCCCTTCTTCAACTTCGAGGGGGTCAAGGCCGTCCTGCATACGCCCGAGGACGGCCACGTGGACCCGGCGGGGGCGGCCTTCGGGCTGGCGAAGGGCGCCCGCGACATGGGTGCGGAAGTGCGCCGGTTCACCCGCTGCACCGGGGTCGAGCGCCGCCCCGGCGGCGAGTGGAAGGTCGAGACCGAACGGGGCGACATCGTCTGCGAGCACGTCGTCAACGCCGCCGGCGCCTATGCCCGGCAGGTCGCGGCCTGGTCCGGCTACGCGCTGCCGATGGCCAACACCACGCATCACTACTTCGTCACCGAGCCCGTGGAGGAATTCAAGACGCTCGACGAGGAGCTGCCCATCGTCCGCGACGACATGACCTATTCGGGCTACATCCGCATGGAGCAGAAGTCGGGGCTCATCGGCATCTACGAGAAGACCGACCCCCGCACGATCTGGGACGACGGCGCGCCCTGGGACGCCGAGCACGAGCTGTTCGAGCCCGACTACGACCGCATCATGCCCTTCCTCGAACAGGCCCTGAAGCGCATGCCCCTGCTTGCGCGCTACGGCATCCGGCGCGAAGTCCACGGCGCCATCCCCATGCCCCCGGACGGACAGATGCTGCTCGGCCCGGCGCCGGGGCTACCGAACTACTGGTGCTGCTGCGGCTCGCACGTCGGCATCGCCTGGGGGCCGGGCGCCGGCAAATACCTGGCGCAGTGGATGGTGCACGGGGCGGCCGAGATCGGCATGCGCGAGTTCGACCCCCGCCGCTTCGGCCCCTGGGTGGACCGGGAGTACGAGATCGGGCGGGCGAAGGAAGAATACGTCCTGCGCCACGAGATCCCCTACCCCGGGCGGCAGCGCGAATTCGGCCGGCCCCGCAAGACGAGCCCTCTGTACGAACGCCTGAAGCGGGCGGGCGCCATCCACGAGGAGGTGTACGGCTGGGAGCGCCCGCGCTGGTTCGCCCTGCCGGATCAGGAACGCCGGGACGTCTACGGCTGGCGCCAGCCGGACTGGCAGCGGGCGGTGACCGGGGAATGCCGGGCGGTGCGCGAGCGGGTGGGGATCATGGATCTGACCGCTTTCGGCAAGATCGACGTCTCCGGCCCCGGCGCGGAAGGCTTCCTGGAACGCATGGCCGCCAACCGCGTGCCGCGCCCGGAAGGCGGCATCGCGCTGACCCACTTCCTGAACGAGCGCGGCACCATCGAGGCGGAGGCGGTCATCGCCCGCATCGGGGCCGAGCGCTTCTATCTCGTGTTCGCGGCCTTCTTCGAGCAGAGGGTGCGCGACTGGCTCGTGCAGCACCGGCGCGCGGACGAGGCGGCGGAGATCGAGGTGGTGTCGGAGACGTTCGGTTGCCTCGCGCTCAGTGGGCCGAAGTCCCGGGCGGTGCTGGGCCAGGCTACGCAGACCCCGCTGGGCAACGCACAGTTTCCCTGGTTCACGGCCAGGACGATCACCGTCGCCGGAGTCGAGGGGGTGCGCGCCCTGCGCCTGTCCTACCAGGGCGAGCTGGGCTGGGAGCTGCACGTGCCGATGGACGGCATGGAGGCGGTCTACGAGACCCTGCGGCGGGCCGGCGAGCCCCACGGCATCGCCGACTTCGGCTCCCATGCGCTGAACGCCCTGCGCCTCGAAAAGGGCTTCAAGGGTTCCGCCGAGCTGACCAACGAAGTCACCCTGCCCGAGGCGGACGTCATGCGTTTCTGCCGCCCGGACAAGGGCGACTTCATCGGGCGCGAGGCCACCCTCGATAGCATGAGGAAGATGCGGAGCGGAGCGCTGCCCTGGGTCTGCGTGCAGGTGGAGGTGGAGGCCGGCGACGCGGACGCCCATGCCAGCGAGACGGTCTATTGTCGGGGCGAGCACGTGGGACAGGTCAGCTCCGGCGGCTACGGCTTCGCATGCGGCAAGAGCCTCGCCTTCTGCTACGTGCATCCCCGGGCCGCCACGCCAGGGACCGAACTGGAAATCCTGGTGCTCGGAGAACGGCGCCGGGCCACGGTCCTCGGCGGGCCGGTGTACGACGCGGCGAACGAGCGTCCGCGCATGGAGGGGTAAGGCATCGCAGTGAACGTACTCGTCCTCAACTGCGGCTCCTCGTCGCTCAAGTTCCAGCTCGTGGATTCCACGACCGAGACCCGACTCGCGCGGGGTGTCGTCGAGCGCATCGGCGGGCAGGCGCTGTGCACCTACGAGCCCCGCCACGCGCCGGCCCGCAAGCACGCGGAGCCGGTCCGCGACCATGCGGGCGCGGTGGAGCGGGTGATGCGCTGGCTGGTCGGTGACGGTGACGGCACCGGCGAAGGCACCGGGGTGCTCGGGTCCGCCGGCGAGGTGCAGGCGGTCGGCCACCGCGTCGTGCACGGCGGCGAGAGCTTCCGGACCCATGCCCGGATCGACGCCGGCGTCATCCGCCAGATCGAGGACTGCATGGATCTCGCCCCGCTGCACAACCCGGCCAACCTGAGCGGGATCCGGGCCGCCCGCGCCCTGCTCGGCGAAGGCGTTCCCATGGTCGCGGTGTTCGATACCGCGTTCCATTCGACGATGCCCGAGACGTCCTATCTCTACGCGCTCCCTTACCAGCTCTACCGCCGCCACCGCATCCGCCGCTACGGCTTCCACGGCACCTCCCACGCCTACCTCGTCCAGCGCTTCGCCGAGCTTGCCGGCAAGCCCCGGGAGGGCGTCGATGTCATCACCCTGCACCTCGGCAACGGCTGCTCCGCCTGCGCGGTCCGGCAGGGCCGCTCCGTCGCGACGTCGATGGGGTTCACTCCGCTCGAAGGGCTGGTGATGGGCACCCGCTGCGGCGACCTCGACCCCTCCCTCGTCGAGCACGTCGCGCTCAAGGAGGGCATGAGCCTGCGCGAGATGGACACCCTTCTCAACAAGCAGTCGGGGCTGTTCGGCGTTTCCGGGCTGACCAGCGACATGCGCGAGCTGCTCGACGAGGAACGCGAGCACGGGGACCGGCGCGCGACGCTGGCCATCGACCTCTTCGTGCGCCGCGTCAAGCACTACGTCGGGGCGTATCTCGCCGAGCTCGACGGAGCCGAGGCGCTCGTGTTCAGCGGAGGTATCGGCGAGAACTCGCCCGAGGTACGGCGGCGCGTATGCGACAGGCTCGGCTGGCTCGGCATCGAGCTCGACCCGGAAAGGAATGCCGCCCTTGCGCCCGGCACGGAAGGCGAGGTGGGCGTGGACGGGGCAAGGGTCCGAATCGTGGTCATCCCCACCGACGAGGAGCGCATGATCGCGCGCGAGACGGCCGCGGTGCTCGCGGGTGATCGGGCGCGGGGTTGAGCGGAGTGCGCCGCCCGAAGGTTGGTTGCCGCCCCGACGCATGCGCCGCGGTCCGCCGCGCGCTGGTGGGTCGCCGGGCGGGGCGTCGGAGGAATGCGCGGGAACGGGGTGGAGACATGTAAAAGATTTATCGAAACACAAGCATAAATTTATTGTGTGACGGGCGTACCGGCAGTAGCATCCGCTCTGCCCAAGCGCTTGTGAATGCGCTCATCGGTCGTTGGAGGCTCCACCATGCCGACTCCTCCCGATGGTTTCGACGTCCGGTCCCTCATCGCGCGCCAGCGCCCCGGCTTCACCCTCGAACAGCCTTTCTATACCCGCCCCGAGATATTCGCCCGGGACTTCGACCGGATCATCTCGCGCAAGTGGCTGTTCGCCGACCATGTCTCGCGGATCCCGAATCCCGGCGACTATTTCCTCTACGAGGTCGCGGGCGAATCGATCATCGTGCTGCGTGACCCGGAGGGCGAGGTACGCGCGTTCTTCAACGTATGCCGGCACCGCGGCTCACGGGTGTGCATCCAGCCCGAGGGTCACGTCGCGCGGCTCGTGTGCCCGTACCACGCCTGGAGCTACGGGCTCGATGGGCGCTGCGTCCGGGCGCGCGGCATGCCGCCCGGTTTCGACCCCGAGCCCTACGGCCTGCATCCCTGCCGGGTGCACGTGTTCCATGGGCTCATCTACCTCTGCCTCTCCTGGGACGACGCGCCGGACTTCGACGTCATCGCCGGGCACGTCGAGCCGTACGTCGCGCCGCAACGGATCGAGCGCGCCAGGATCGCCTGCCGCGAGACCTTCCCCACCGATGCGAACTGGAAGCTGGTGGTGGAGAACTTCCGCGAGTGCGCCCACTGCTTCCCCGCCCATCCCGAGTACACGGCGACCTACGCCTACGTACGTGCGTGCGAGCACGGCGGCCCGGGGGGCTACGACGAGGCCATCGCCACCTGGGGAGAAAGGATCGAGTCGTCGGGGATACCGGCCGGGCTGACGATGTGGGGGGACTCGTTCCCCGATCAGCCCCACTACGGCCGTCGCCGCCCGATCGGGAACGGGCGCCGCACGCTCACCGCGGACGGAGAACCCGCGGCCCCGTTGATGGGGGATTTCAAGGAGTACGACGGAGGCGACTCCGTCTTCTGGCTGCACCCCCTGCACGCGGTCTGGGGCGCGAACGACCACGTCACTCTGTTCCGGTTCACGCCGGTACACGCCCAGCTCACCGACGTCGAGCTGATCTGGCTCGTGCACGAGGACGCGCAGGAGGGGGCCGATTACGATCTCGGACGCCTCACCTGGCTGTGGCACGAGACCACCGTCGCGGACACCAGGATCATCAACGACAACCAGAAGGGCGTGAACTCGCGCCGCTACCGCCCGGGCCCCTACATGGAGCTCGAAGCGTCCGTGGGGGAAGTGACCGCCTGGTATCTCGACCAGATCCGCGACCCCGCGCCGCTGCCCACGCGGGCCGGAATCGGAATCGGCGCCGGCGCCGCATGATCGGCGCGGATGAAATGCCGACCGCCGGACAAGGGGGGCCATGCCGCTCCCGCCTTCGCCTTGCCGCGGAAACCGCGGACCCGGAGTCGGGAGTCGACGCCCATCCGCCGGTCGGTCGGCGGATGGCGCGGAGATGCCGATGAACCACTCGCACCTTGCCACCGTCGCCGCCGTGCTGCTCGCGTGGTCCGGGATCGCGGGCGCGGTCACGGACGTGATCGAGCGCACCGGGAAGCACGCGGTGCGCGTGAACGTGCTGACCCGCGGGCTCCATCACCCCTGGTCCCTCGCCTTCCTTCCCGGCGGGCGGATGCTGGTCACCGAGCGGCGCGGCCGGCTGCACTACGTCGCGGCGGACGGCACGCTGGACCGGACCCCCATCGCCGGGCTCCCCAAGGCGGTCACCGAGGCGGGACAGGGCGGGCTGCACGACGTCGTGCCGCACCCGGAGTTCCCGCACAATCGCCTCGTCTACTTCGCCTACGCCGGCAAGGGCGACGGCGGTTACGGCACGGAGCTCGCGCGCGCCCGGCTCGACGGTCACCGGCTCGTCGACATGGAGGTCCTGTTCCGGGCGCTGCCGAAATCGCGCGGCGGACGCCACTTCGGCGGGCGCGTGGTGTTCGACGGCGCCGGACACGTCTTCCTCACTCTCGGGGACCGCGGCGACCGGCCGCGCGCGCAGGACCTCGGCGATCATGCCGGCTCCATCATCCGCCTCACCGAGGACGGCGGCGTACCCGCGGACAACCCCTACGTCTCGACGGCGGGCGCACGGCCCGAGATCTTCAGCCTGGGCAACCGCAACGTGCAGGGCGCCGCGATGAACCCCTGGACGGGCGAGCTCTGGGCCCACGAGCACGGCCCACAGGGCGGCGACGAGGTCAACGTCATCCGGGCCGGCGCGAACTACGGCTGGCCGGTGGTCACCTACGGCCGAAACTACGGCCTCGGTACGAAGATCGGGGAAGGCGCCCACAAGGAGGGCATGGTTCCGCCGCTCCACCAGTGGACCCCCTCCATCGCGCCATCGGGGATGGCGTTCTACGACGGCGACAAGTTCCCCGGCTGGCGCGGCAGCCTGCTGGCCGGTGCGCTCAAGTTCCGGCTTCTCTCGCGGCTCGAATTCGAAGGCGGGCGCTTCGTGCGTGAAGAAAGGATGCTGGAGGACGTCATCGGCCGGATCCGGGACGTGCGGGTGGGGCCGGACGGGTACGTCTATCTCCTGAACGACGCATCGGACGGCGTCATCGCACGCCTCGAACCCGCCGATCCGTCATGAGTGAATCCCGAAAGCCGCGGGCGGGGCGTGAGCCGGAGCCCGATGTCGATGGCGACGCCGCGCGGCGCAAGCGCCTCGAAGAACCATCAGGCGCCATTCCACGAGACGGATCGATCGCGATCGGAAGACTGGACGGTGAACGGCGACCACCCCATCGATTCCATCGACGAGCGGGCCATTCGCGCATTCCGCGCGGACCGCATCCGACAGGAGCTTCGCCGCCGGGACCACGAGGCGGTGCTGGTGGTGGACCCGGTCAACCTTCGTTACGCCACCGGCAGCCGGAACATGCAGGTATGGACCATGCACAACGTCGTCCGCTACGCCCTGGCCTTCGCGCATGGCCCGACGGTGTTGTTCGACCTTGCGACCGGACGCCACCTGAGCGCCGGGCTGGAGACCGTGAGCGACGTCCGGGCGTCGATTCCCTTCGACTACATGCTGGTCGCGGGCAACGCCGAAGCGATGGCGGGGCGCTGGGCGGCGCAGATCCACGAGACGTTGAGGGAGCACGGGTGTAGCGCGGACACCCTGGCCGCCGATCGGGCCGACACCTTGATGATCGGATCGCTGGAGAAGCTCGGCCTGCGCGTGGCCGACGGAAAGTCGATCCTGGAGCACGCGAGGGCCATCAAGTCGGCAGAGGAAATCAAGGCGTTCCGGATGTCGCTCGCCACCTGCGAACAGGCGGTTCGTTCCCTATACGAGTTCGCGGTCCCGGGGGTGAAGGAGTCCGAAGCCTTCGGCCATCTCGTCGGCCAGAGCCTGGCCCGCGGGGGCGAGTATCCGGAAACCCGCCTGCTGACCGCCGGTCCACGCACCAACCCGTGGTTTCAGGAAACCTCCGACCGCGTCCTGCGGGCGGGAGAGCTCCTCTCGTTCGACACCGACCTGATCGGACCCATGGGCTTCTACAACGACATCTCCAGGAGCTGGGTGATCGGCGGTCGTCGTCCGGCGCCCGCACAGGACACCCTGCTCGACGTCTCCAGGGAGCAGATCGCCCACAACATCGACCTGCTGCGCCCCGGTGTGTCGTTCATGGAGTACGCATCGAAGGCATACCGCCTGCCCGACGCCTGCCTCCCCAACCGTTACGCCGATCTGGTCCACGGCTGCGGGCTGGGCGTCGAGTATCCCTTCGTCCTCTACCCCGAGGACGCGGCCGACGGGATGTACGACGGCCACTTCGAAGCGAACATGGTCGTCTGCGTGGAGAGCTACGTGGGCGAGCTGCACGGACCGGACGGCGTCAAGCTGGAGCAGCCGGTACTGATCACGGACCGCGGCCCGGAGGTATTGTGCGAGCTCCCGCTCGATGCGGTGGATTTTTGAATGGCGGGAACTCGTTCCGCCCGTAAGAAAAGCTCCCGGCGCCGTCGAAATCCGGTCGCGCGCCGGCCCATTCGGCAGCCAGGCCGCACGCCCACGGCCTTGGAGTGCTCGCGGCTTCGGAGACGTTTCTCAAGAGCGGGCGCGCAACTCCGCGGCCAGTGCGCGGACGCCGATTCCCTCCACGCTTTCCGAGACCGGGTGACGATCGTCACCCGCGTGGACCACGAAGGCGCGCGACGGCTCGACGTCTGCGCAGGCAAGGTGGAACCCGCGTCCGACCCTGGCGGACAGCGAACGCTTGATCTCGATCGCCCAGCGCGCGCCGTCGTTGTGCTCGATCACCAGATCGATCTCTGCGCCGACGCTCGTGCGGTAGAAATACGGCCTTGCCAGCGGTGGCAGGACGGAGAGGAGCGTCTCGATGACGTAGCCTTCCCAGCTCTCGCCGACCACCGGATGCCCCGCGAGCTGCTCCAGCGCCGCGATGCCCAGCAGGGCGTGCACTAGGCCGCTATCCCGCACGTAGACCTTCGGCGCCTTCACGAGACGCTTGCCGACGTTGGCGTGGAAGGACGGCAGCCGGCGCAGCAGCAGCAGATCCGACAGGAGGTCGATGTAGCGGGTCACCGACTGCGCGCTCACCTCCAGCGCCCTCGCGAGCACCGAGGCATTCAGCGTCGTCCCCTGGCGGTGCGCGAGCATCGTCCACAACCGCTCCAGGGTCGTGGCCGGGACGCGCGGCCCGAAGGCCGCGACGTCACGCTCCAGGTACGTGCGGATGAAGTCCCTGCGCAACGCCAGACTGTCCCGGTCGCTCTGCGCAAGGTAGCTGTCCGGAAAGCCGCCGCGCAGCCACAGGCGCTCGCGCGGCGCGCGGGCGTCTTCCACTTCGAGCACGGAAAAGGGCGCCAGATCGATGTACGCGATGCGCCCGGCCAGCGTTTCGCCCGATTGGCGCAGCAGGTCGAGCGACGCCGACCCCAGGATGAGGAAGCGCCCTTGGCCCTTGCCCTTGCGTCGGCCCCTGTCGATGATGCCGCGTAACG
Organism: uncultured Gammaproteobacteria bacterium; assembly: GCA_958295465.1. Classification (GTDB taxonomy): domain Bacteria; phylum Pseudomonadota; class Gammaproteobacteria; order HK1; family HK1; genus HK1. Next base: position 491,698 of record OY282353.1, on the reverse strand, counting down.
TCCGGAAGAGCTCCGGCATCCGGTGGATTTCGTCGAGGATGACGAGCCGATCCTCGACGTTGTCGAGAAACAGCGTGGGCTCGGCGAGCCGGTTGCGGTCGTCGCGATCTTCGAGATCGAGATAGAGGGCGTCACGAGACCGGCCGATCTCCAGCGCCAACGTGGTCTTGCCGACCTGCCGCGGGCCGATCAGTGCCACGGCCGCCTGGCGGCTCAGAGCGCTTTCGATGTCGCAGGTGATGATTCGTGGAATCATCCTTGCAATTTATCCACGCTGCGGAGGATTTACAAGGAAATGAGTTGCGGATTCAGGCTCATCGGAGTGCGTGTCGCTCACCGCCGCCTCCGGCGGCGCGTATGATGCGCAGGGTGAAGAGCGCGGACTTGTTCAGGGAGTTGGAACGGGCCGGATGGATCCTCGACAGGGTGCGCGGCTCGCACCATGTCTTCACCCACCCGGCGAAGCTTGGACATATCAGCGTGCTGCACCCGCGCAAGGATCTGGGTAAAGGCTTGGTGCGCAAGCTGCGCAGGCAGGCCGGACTGGCGTGAGGGCAAGAGCATGAAGTTTCCGATTGCAATCGAGCCGGGGGACGAGACGACGGCCTTCGGAGTCGTCGTGCCGGATCTGCCGGGGTGCTTTTCCGCCGGCGATACGCTGGAGGCGGCATACGCGAACGCGGCCGAGGCGATCGAGCTGTGGATAGAGACGGCACTGGATACCGGAAAGACCATTCCCCCACCGGGCAGTCTGGCACGGCATCAGAGCGATCCCGATCTGGCGGGTTGGACCTGGGGCATGGTGGACGTCGATCTGTCCAGGCTCGACGATGAGGCTGAACACGTCGATGTGATACTTCCGCGCCGTGTACTGCGCGCCATTGATTCGTACGCGGAGCGGCAGGGAGAAACGAGAAACGGATTCCTGGCCCGCGCGGCCCTGGACCAGATGCGGCGGGAAACTGCGAGCCCTTCATGACACGCCGCCAGCGTCGGACGGCGGCCAACGGGACGAAAAAGTCGACATCCGGTAGCGGTTGACACAGGGTTGCGGTCCGAGGATTGGAGACCGAAACATGAGCTCGGTCATGGCCCTCGGGAGGCTCGGGCCGGAAGAGGCGGCCGAGTAGATATTCAGAGCGCACCAGGACGAAGGCGCGTGGCTCGACGCCTTCACCGAAAGCCTCGACCGGCAGCGCGCGGGACGATCCTTCGCCCGTACGCTCGCGGTGTGGGCTCTGAGCCAGGCCGAGGTGGCCCGTCTCTTCGGCGTGAGCCGCCAGGCGGTCGGCAAGTGGCTGCGGCACGGCGTGCCTCCGGAACGCGCGGGCGCGATCTCGGATCTGGCCGCCGCCACCGATTTGCTCGTGCGTCATCTCAAGAGCGACCGCATACCGGCGGTCGTGCGCCGGCCCATCCCGTCGCTTGACGGCGTCTCCCTGATGGACCTGCTGGCGCAGGGCGACACACCGGCCTTGCTGGCGGTCTGCCGTGACATGTTCCGGTTCGAACGGGCACACGCCTGAGCATGGCGTTGCGGCGCGATACCATCCCGGACGCCCATGTATGGTGACGTATTGCCGACCCGGCATGGGCCAACCCCCCTCGACCCGAGCTTCGCGCAACGGGAAGGCGGGTGCTGGAACCCGCCGGGGAGCTTCCCCACGCTCTACCTCGATGAAGACATGGCCACGGCGCGCCGGAATCTCCGCGCCTTCATCGCCAGGTGGCGGTATGAGCCGGAAGACCTCCGCGACGACACGGGACCGATCCTGGTGGGCTGCACCCTTCCGCGCCGTCAAGCCTCATGCGACGTGTATTCTCGGGCCGGCGTGCGCGCTGCCGGGCTGCCCGACAGCTATCCCTTCGAGAAGGACGGCAGGCTGGCGCCGCACGCTCGCTGCCAACCGGTTGGCGCGCGGGTCAAGGCAGCGGGTCTGCGTGGCGTGCGCGCCCGTTCGGCACAATCCCCCGACGGTGCGGGCCGTGAACCGGCGTGGTTCCCGACCTCCGCCCGCAGCGTCGCCCGGCGGGTGCGGGCGCTGGCGTTTACGGCGTGGTTCCGGGGTTGACGGCCGTTCCGAAGGAGTCCCCGGAACCCATGCCGCCCGACAACGTTTCGGCCAAGAACGAAGCGCGAACGTCTGCCGAGGCCGTCTGGAGGCGATAAGTTAACGGATGGGGGCGGCGAGGAATGGTTCGAGTGAACCTCTCGTCCGAGAGACGCAGGGCCGGGAGTTGAAGCACAGGGGGGAGTCATCGTGGCGGCAAGAGCGGCAAACGCAGCGGGGAGCATAGACGCGACCCCCGCAACGCCGGCGCGTGCGATTGTCGATTACGGCTCGTTGAGCGCCCGAACGCTGGCATCGTCGGTCAAACGTGAAGGCAGGCTGGACTTCACGCGGGCGGTCATCTTCAGGGTGGTCTCTGCGTATTGGAAGGAACTGCAGATCGCGTCCGGGCGGAGCTGGTCGCTGCGCGAGCTGCCGCCGGATATCGTGCTTTCTTCGGTGCCGGAGGAGACCGGAGCGCTGGCGGAGAGCATCGGAACGGCCGCGGCCGGTCTGGACGTCATGGATGCCGGCTACATGATCGGGGTGCTTTACACCGGGATGATGCCGGGCAGGTTCCGGGCGCAGTCGGGGGCGTATTACACGCCGCCGGCGCTGTGCGAGCGGTTGCTGGACATGGCGACCGAGGCCGGTGTGGACTGGCGCTCGGCGCGGGTGCTCGATCCGGCCTGTGGCGGGGGTGCATTCCTGTCTCCGGTGGCGCGGCGTATGGCGGAGGGTCTGAAGGACTGCAGCGCCAGGGTCGCGCTGAAGAACATTCAGGGTCGTTTGAACGGGTTCGAGCTGGATCCGTTTGCGGCGTGGCTGTCGCTGGTGTTCCTTGATGTCACGCTCGGCGACCTGTGCCGCGAGGCAGGAACACGGCTGCAGTCCGTCGTGCGCGTCTGCGACGGTCTTGAGCAGACGCCCCTGGGAGAAGGCTTTGATCTGGTGGCCGGCAACCCGCCTTACGGGCGGATCACGCTGTCTTCGCGGTTGCGCGAGAAGTTCCGGCGCAGCCTGTTCGGCCATGCGAACCTGTACGGCGTGTTCACCGACTTGGCGTTGCGCTTCGCGCGGCTGGGCGGGGTCATCGCATACGTGACGCCGGCGAGCTTCCTTGCCGGGGAGTATTTCAAGGCATTGCGCGGTCTGCTCGGCCGGGAAGCACCGCCGGTGAGCATCGACTTCATCGGGGAGCGCAAGGGCGTCTTTGCCGATGTGCTGCAGGAAACCCTGTTGGCAGCGTACCGGCGCGGTGGGGGCCCGGGTCCCGGAGAGGTTCGTTTCATTTCACCGGGACTGGACGGCGCTATCGAGATCACGACCGCGGGATCGTTCAACGTGCCTCAAAACCCGGACCAGCCGTGGCTGATGCCGCGGACGGAAGCGCAGAACGTGCTGGTCCGTCAGGTTGAAGAGTGGCCGTACCGGCTGGCCGATTATGGCTACACGGTAAGCACGGGGCCGCTGGTATGGAACCGGCACAAGCCGAGCCTGCGGGATCGATCGGGAAAGGGACGCTATCCGCTGGTGTGGGCGGAATCGGTGCGACCCGGCGGCGTGTTCGAATTCCGGGCCGAAAAGCGAAATCACAAGCCGTATTTTGAACCGAAAGCAGGCGAAGGCTGGGTGGTGACGGATTTCCCGTGCGTATTGCTGCAAAGGACGACGGCGAAGGAACAATGCCGGCGTTTGATCGCGGCGGAACTGCCGGCGTCGTTTATCGAGGAACACGGCGCGGTCGTCGTCGAAAATCACCTGAACATGATCAAACCGCTCGACGACGACCCGAAGGTGGCGGCGGCGGCGTTGGCCGTGCTGTTGAACAGCGACGTGGTCGATCAGGTATTCCGGTGCATCAACGGCAGCGTGGCCGTGTCGGCCTATGAGCTGGAAGCCCTGCCGTTGCCTTCGCCGGAAGACATGAAGGAAATCGAGCGGCTGGTGAAAAAGCGCGCGAAACGCGAGACGCTGGAGCGCGCTGTGGGGCATTTATACGGCAACGGAGCCGGATGATGCCATTGCCGCCGCTACTGCCGGTCCCCGATATCCACCAACGACTGCAGACGCTCTTCCCCGGTGGAACAGCAAATCGAAACTACGTCACCCGCGAGATCGCAGCCAGGACGGTGTTCGTCATGCTGTATATCGGCGCAGTCGAAGGTGCGGAGCGCTGGCTGCGGCCGGATCAGGTGACGCGGATGACCGACGCGCAGGCCGCACTGGTAGATGACGCCTCCCGGGACGCTTGGTTGAAAGAGTCGATGCGCCCGGCCGCAGGCCATATCGAGGGACGGTGGTACGCAACGAACACACGCGAGCCGATCCGTGACGAGACATTGCGTGAGGGGCTGGTTCGAATGGGCGCGGTGAAAGAGCGTGAAGGGCTCCCGACGACATCGCCGCACCCGCGCTATGCATTGGCAGGCGGCTTTGCAGGTTTGTTCGATCCCGGCTTGACGGGAAAGACGCTGCAAGCGGCGATCGAAGAATGGCAGGCGGCAAGCCTGTCCGGAGGCGCACTGGCGCGGGTGGCGATCATGCGCCGTGGCGCCGTCGCCCGCGAGGGAAGGGTGCTCGTGACGTTCCCGAGCGGAGAAACCCGGAATATGGAGCCGGGGCCAAGTTCCGTGATCACGAGGGCCGTGGTCGAGGACTTCGCGCCGCGCTTCCTCGAACAACCGGGGGTGATCTGGTTGAGCGAGAGCCGGAATCAGGTGGTGGCACGGGACGACCGTCTGGCGCGGGATATCGGACTGACAATCCGGCCGGATCGGAACCTGCCGGATCTGATCCTGGCGGACCTGGGGCCGGACGACCCGCTGCTGGTGTTCGTCGAGGTTGTCGCGACAGCCGGTCCGGTCAATGAAGCGCGGCAGACCGCGTTGGTGGCGATCGCGACGGAAGCGGGGTTCTGCGAGGATCGGGTGGCGTTCGTGACCGCCTATGCGGATCGGGACGACGCTGCATTCAAAGGCTCGGTGAGCGAGCTGGCATGGCGTTCGTTCGCTTGGTTCATGTCGGAGCCGGATCATATCGTGGTGCTGCGCCGGGGCGCCGATACCGAGCCGGTGCGGTTATCGGACTTGATGCGAGCTTGATGGGAAAGGTCGAAAGGAGACTCTGCGTGTGCAACTGCACAAATTCTAGCCACGCGTTGACAGGAATGCTGTCCGCGACGCGACAATGAATCAGGGAGTTGCGAGAAAGGGCATTGACACGGATTGACAGGAATCCCGTCCTAATCGGACGAAAGTGGCAGGAATTCTGGCCTGATCTCCAGGACTACAGACAGAATGCCTCTCCCGCGAACGGTCGAACCCGAATGGGAACAATGAGTAACACAGGACGGGCAGAGTCAAAGAGAGCGCAAATGGTAACTGTAACCCGGCACCGCCGCTGGGCCAGTCGTCGTATCGCGAACGTAAGTGGACAAATAGTGCCGTCCTTCCGAGCCGCGGTGCGATCTGATTTACGCGCCGCCTACCAACGGGTTGGAGGCGAGTGGACCGATGACCCCCCACGCGACACGAAACAAAACGGTGCTGTGTAGTACCTCCCGATGGCAAACGCTCATCGAGCGACTCGAGCGAAAAGACCCGACTTGAAAGAGCTTCTGTGCCACGTACGGGTTGGCGCTGGGCACGTTGGACCTATGACATCGCAAACCGCGCGGGACACCGATAGTGACGGAGGAGCAGGAGCCAGAGGCGTTGTTCGTGTGGCCGAGTTCAATACGATCGGGAGCTTGTAAACCGCCCCGAGTTTCCCAGGGCGGTTCACTTGAAGCTGCGAGTGCGCGACATAGTGCCGGGTAACCAGGAGTGCAGAAACAAAGAGGGGCAGGGAAAAACCAAGCCCTTTCGGAGAGGAACCCGTAAAACGTCGGAGAACGTCCAGACTGACACAGAGGCCAGCCTCAAGGCGGGAGAAAGACGATGGGAACGAACGAAGAATCGGACATGAGTACAGGACAGCGAGCCTACACGGCCTTCGAAAAGACCGAAGGACGCAACGGCCGGGACTGGTATGACATCCTGGAGACAGAGCGGGGAGCCTGGGAACAGGCAGCGGGATGGTCGAATAAGGGACAACGAGCCTACATCGCGTATGAAAAGACGCAGGGCCGAAATGGAGACGACTGGTTTGAGATCGGGGTGGGAGAACGCAAGCTGTGGATGCGCGCAGCGCAAAGCAGAACAAGGTCAGATTTGCAGCGGGAGGCTGACGCCGAGAGCGAAGAACGGACGCGAGGCGGGTACCAACTGACACGGCAGGAGTGGGAGGAGGAGTGGGAGGTGTACCAACTCGACGCCGATGACCTCCGGGATTACACGGCGCTCAGGAAGGAAAGCGAGAATCGGTGGAAAACGATCCTGAAATGGGTAGGGGTGCTGACCACAGTCACGGCAACGGCATGGTACGACGTGGTGGTGGAGATCAACCTACAGGCATGGGGGGTGAGTCTACGAGGAGTGGAAGAGGAGGAAAGCCGAAGGACGGTGCAAGTCATGGTCATCTTGGTCTGGTTGATAACCGTCGTGAAGATTTGGGAAGACTTGGCACACCATCAAATTTGGACAGCAGCGAGATGCGCTTGGACGCGACGAAGGAACAGCTACATGTCGCGTTGGTACATCGTGGATTTGGCAAAGGTGGTGGGAAAGCTGGGGGCCACAGCAGCAGTCCTGGTCTGGGCATTCTGGACGGTAGTGAGGACAATCATGTCGTGAAACAGGGAAAAGGCACCGACGTCAGAAGTGGACCCCATCGGTTGGACAGGAATCGCGATTCAGTAAGTGTCTTCTGCCATGATCATAGCAGGGGGAGAGAGAGGAGCAGAAGATGAGACGCAAGCGCAGAAATCATTCGGCGTCGTTCAAGGCGAAAGTAGCGTGAAGCTGGCGAACCCACGGGGGCGGAGGACACTTATCGCCCTGTCCAATAATCGGGGTCCACTTCTCGTGGAGGAAGGCTGCTACACGGAACTCCTGGACCTGGTGGCGCCGCAGTCCTGGTCCGGCGCCGCCACCACCCATACGGACCAGCTCATCCTCAACCGCTACTTCGCCGGGCGCCAGACGCTGGTGGGCTGGACCTACGACTTCGTGGTCCCCATGGCCGAGGCGATTCGCGCACGCGAGGGCATCGACGCCGGAAACGCCAGGACGCTGCATTTCGCCGGACCCGTCAAACCCTGGATGCCGGAGGCCATGCTCCGCTGGACGCAGGGCGACCCCAAACGCAAGCCCGTGGATGCCTTCAGGCTCTGGTATGACGCCTACGTGGGCTGCCTGGCGAACGCGCACGTGCGTAGCGCCGGGGACAGGCTCGCCGGGAACAGGGGATGAGCTACGTCCCCGGCGCCGACCGCGACCTCGCGACCTTGATCGGGACGCATCTGTTCGTCGTCTGTCCGAACAACAGCGGCTCGTCGTTTCTCACCGCCGCGCTGGAGTCCTGCCGCGCGACGTGGCGCCTGCCGCAGGAAGGCCAGATGATACGTGGCTTCGCCGGGCCGGTGACCTATCGAGCCCTGGGCGGCCCAGGGGGCGAGCAATGGTTCCCCGGCCTGCTGTGGGCGTCGGAGCGGAGCTGGCTCGACCTCTTCACGCAGCCGAGCAGCTACGACTGGCCGCTCACCCGCAAGGCGTGGTACTTCCACGCCCGCGCCCATGCCCCGGACGCCTCGGTATTCGTCACCAAGTCCACCCAGCACCTGCTGCACGCGGAGCAACTGGTCCGGCATTTCCGCAACGCCCGGTTCCTGTTCATGGTGCGCAACCCCTACGCCGTCTGCGAAGGCATCTGCCGGCGCTACCGGACCCGGCTCCCGCCGCGTTACCTGCGCCAGTTCGAGACGTCGGGCAGGAGCCTGCCGGCGGCGGCCGCGACCCACGTCGCCAACTGCCTCGCCTGGCAGCGCCGCAACGTCGAAACGTATCGGGACCGGGGCGTCTTCTTCACCTACGAGACCATGTGCGCGGACCCCGCGGGGGCCGCACGGACGATCCGAACCCTCGTCCCGGAACTGGACGACCTGATCCTGCGCCGTCGCCTCAAGGTGAAGGAGTACGACGAAATGCTGACCGACATGAACGAACGCCAGATCACCCATCTGGACGCCGCGCAGATCGCGGCGTTCAACCGCGTGTTCCGGGAGCATCGGGACACCCTCGGCTACTTCGGCTACGAGCTCATGGACTGTCCGGATACGTTCGAGCGGCGGCAGGCGATATGACGACAGGCGCCTCGCGGCGATCGGCCCGCCGCGCCACTCGAAATGAGAAAAAGGATCATGTGCGAGGAATATGACCTGCGGGGCGCCAAACGGGGCGCCGCCGTCACGAATGCCGAAAAGCAACGGATCACGGTCATGCTCGACGGCGACGTCCTTCAGCGCCTTTCGGGAGCGCGCCGCCCGCACCGGCCGCGGTCGCCGGATCACACACGGCGCATTTTGCGGATCGCCCGAATGTCGTATTGTCGGGCCCGAATTCGAACCGTTTTCGAGGTGTCCGATGGCAACGTCGATCGTCAGCCTGAGCGAATTCAAGGCCAAGGCGTCACGAATGCTTTCCGAAATGAAGACTGCCGAGCACGCAATCGTACTGACCCAGCGCGGCGCCGCCAGCGCCGTCATCCAGGACTTTCAAGCCCACCAACGCCTTCAGGATGCGCTGCTCATGCTGAAGCTCATGGTGCAGGGCGAGGCCGATATCCCGGCAGGGCGGACCACCACCCAGGATCAGGTGTTCGCGGACCTCAAGACGCGCTTGGCGGCCACAACGGATAGCTGATTTCCAGGTCTTGTAGACGGATGCCGCAAGACTCGACCTCGAAGGGCTCATCGAGTTCATCGCCGAGGAGAACCCGGCGAACGCACTCGCGGCACTCGCGCGGATGGAGCGTCGTTGCCAAGCGCTCGCCGTCCTGCCGGAACGCGGCCGGATCGTTCCCGAGTTGAGAACAGTGGACATCCTCACTTACCGGGAGCTGATTGAAGGGCCGTGGCGGATCGTCTATCGATACGATACCGACCGCGTCCACGTCATGGCGATCCTCGATGCTCGCCGGGACCTGTCCAGCCTCTTGCTGGAGCGTCTGGTCCGCTGAAGGGACGGACAAACCAACCGGCCAACCCGAGTTGCCGGCAGAACATCGCGGTAGTTGACCGGCGCCATCCGGGGCGAGCCGACGCTTGAAACGTGGAAGCTGGCCTTCGAGGAGATTGAAAATGACCAAGCGTGACGTGTTCAACGAGGTGCTCGCGGGGCTCCAGGAGATCAAGGCGTTCGAGAAGGGCAGGAAGACGCTTCGCACGCTCCGCGTGACGCCGAAACCGTTGCCGGATCTCTCGGCCGAGCAGATTCGGGAGATCCGGGAGAAGCTCGACGTCTCCCGTGGTGTCTTCGCACACCAGCTCCGCGTATCACCGCGTACGTTGGAGAACTGGGAACAAGGCCGGGCAAAGCCGAACGATCAGGCAAAGGCACTGATCCTGCTCGTCGCCAGACACCCGGATACGTTCGAGCGGCTGCAGGCGATATGACGACAGGTGTACATCCGGATATGGAGATTGTTCGTCATGCGGAACATTCGGAAAGCCGACGCGAACTTGGCCCGCCATGGGTTTCCTTTCTCGGATACCATCCTCGACCACGTGGTCCACAACTCCTGCGAGCTCAAGCTCAAAAAGAGGTCTGATGCGAAAGAGCAAAACATCATTGACCCAAGCCGATTACTGAACGGCATAATCGAATCTCCGCGTCGCTGCGCTCCGACAGATGATTGGCTTCACCGGATCGAGTGATCACCTTCATGCCGGAATCGGTAATCGGCTTCACCGGAATGCACAGGCGCCGAGGCATCACGATGGCAACCTTGCCACCCCCGGACCGGCCCGCGTCCCGGATATGATGCCAGCCCACCTCACATCCCACCTTCTTCACCTGTTCCTTTTCTTATAGAAAATCGAAAGCCGTGACGATCCCGACTACCACCTTTCCGTGCTTCGCCTCCACCAATCCTGCTTTATCCCCTATCAGACACAGCGCTTCCCCTCTCCCTGTGCCAGTTGGTACCATTGGTGCCTCGGTGATTTTCAACCCATCCGAGGATTGCGCGTCTTCGATAGTTTCAGTCAGCCGTTTCCTCCGCTTCGACGGATCCGCTAGGTATTTTGCCAAATCCCGGTCTCCCACTAGTTGCCACTTTCCATCTCCGATCTCAAAAGGCAGCCACGAAAATGATCCCACAAGCATCTTGCGCCTCGCCTCGCGCAGCATCTCCCACGTATAGGTGCGACAGATCGTCTCGCACATGAAATCTTCGACATGAAAGTGATAGATCATATTCATGATTGCATCCTCCAGCATGATTCCTATTCGCACCCCCGCCGTTGCGGCTGCTCTCGCACTCGCACCCAAATGAGCTTCGTCGTTGCGTGCTTCGAGCACGATAGGAAACAGGGCAGCGAAGCTTCCTGTATCTGGTTCTACAGATTTCTTGCCCAGCGGATGATAATCTCCTATGAAATTGCTAAGCGCTTCCTCCGTTTGTCCCAACGTAACAGCTTCTGGATTCAGTGCTTTACCAACGGCCTCTATGGTTTGTGCAATGTTCATGAATCCCTCCTGCGACTGCGCGACTTCGTAGCGCGCCCCCCGGAGCCTCCTGCATAGTACCAGGGCTTTCTCCTTCTCCATCCTACTTTCCCGCTTTTTTACCGACATCATTTCCTCCACTTAACCGCACCGTGCGATATCTGTGAATTTTCTCGCCAGTTCTCCTGTCAATATCATAGCTGCGGTCGCTCCAACCACGGATTTTCCAACGCACGTCTCTTTCGCCATTGTCCTTATCCTCACTTCAATCTTCACCCTTTCCGCCAGTCCTGGGTCACCAACTTGCGCTTTCCAATCACATGTCGTTTACCCCATAATCTGTCTGCTCGTATTGTCTGACCTGCGTTGTTCCTGATCGATCCACCCGCACCACTTCCACCCGCGCCGCGCAGTACTTGAACTCCGGGATCTTCCCGATCGGATCCAGGGCCGGATTCGTCAGCGCGTTCGCCGCCGCTTCAGCGTAGCAGAAGGGCACGAACACCACCCCCTCCGGTACCGCGCCGTCGGAGCGCGCCTTGAGTTCGATCGCTCCACGCCGTGTCGCCACCCGCACCGCGTCGCCCGCCTCGACGCCCAGACGGCGCAGGTCCAGCGGCGGAGGCTTGCCACCGCCTCCGGCTCCAACGTATCGAGCAGCGTCGCGCGGCGGGTGATCGCGCCGGTATGCCAGTGCTCCAGTTGCCGCCCCGTCGTCAGCACCATCGGGTACGATGAGCACGATCACGATGAGCCAATGTCCCGGCGCGGCGGGATGTTGCCATGAAAACATGGGAAACAGGAACGACGCCCGGACGGCAGCCCAGGACATTCCACCCTGCATTCGGGATGCGCGTCGGATGTGCGTGGAAGACCATCTCGGGAGAATGAGGGCCGGAAGCAAGGATTCGAGCGATCGATATGGCGCAGAACCAGGACGCGACGGCGGCAGTTCCCGGAGGCGGAGATCCGGCAGGGTGAGATGGCCCTGGCCGGCGGCCGAGACGTGGCTTCGGCTCACGCCGCGGTTTCAGCCCCACTCGGAGAGCCGCGTGACGGCCCCCGCCTCGCTCGCCCTTTCAACGTACCGTTCGTCCGCGGTCACGAACACGCCCCGTTCCACGATCGCGTGGGCGTGGTACGCGGCATCGTAGAAAGTCACGCCATAGCGTTGCGTCAGGGCGAGTGCGTGGTCGAGCCATCCGGGTGATCGAGGCGCCCTCGGCAGGCTGAAACGCAAGAGGTGGTCGAGAGAGCGTCCGGCACGGTCCGGGAACCGTCGCGCCAGGGTGTTACCGACTTCGTAGACCCACAGATCCGGCGCCAGGGCACGGACCTCGCCGGCGGCGATGGCGTCACGCAACGCGATGGCCCGCTCGGCATCGGGCTCGCTTGCGGAAGGCAGAACCCACTTCAGGATGACCGATGCGTCCGGCACCACTACAGGTGCCGTCATCAGTGTCCCTCGTCCCGGCCTTCCTTGATCCAGCGCACGATCTCGGCGGTGGTGACGGGTTGTGCCATCGGCTCGTTCCTGAGCCGGTCCATCTCGGCGGCGGCGTCCAGCCGACGCCGCCTGTCCGCCCATCCGCGCAGCGCCAAATTGATCGTGCGGCTGCGCTCGCCCTGCGGAATCTTCTTCAGGAAGCTCCAGACGTCGTCATTGACGATGACGTTGATGCGATGACTCATGACCGCAGCATTCCGTGGTGTGTATCAGGTTACACATCATAGGGAGATGCGATGCGGCGCTCAAGCGCAGTCCATCACCCGTGCGGACTCGGCACGCCGGTGGCTGGTGTCGATGGCGACCTCGGGGGCGCCGAGGAAGACTTCCAGCTCCGAGCGGTTACATGACCCGCGCAATTCCGATTTGATTCGCTATCCGTTGGAGGAGCTGATTCGTACTCAGTTGCTGTTGATGGGAGAAGAACGGCGGGACGACGTTATGGCCTCCACCCGCGCCGCGCAATACTTGAACTCCGGGATCTTCCCGATCGGGTCCAGGGCCGGGTTCGTCAGCGCGTTCGCCGCCGCTTCGGCGTAGCAGAAGGGCACGAACACCACCCCCTCCGGTACCGCGCCGTCGGAGCGCGCTTTCAGCTCGATGACCCCGCGCCGCGTCGCCACCCGCACCGCGTCGCCCGCCTCGATGCCCAGACGGTGCAGGTCCAGCGGCGAGAGGCTCACCACCGCCTCCGGCTCCAACGCATCCAGGACCGTCGCGCGGCGGGTGATCGCCCCGGTATGCCAGTGCTCCAGTTGCCGCCCGGTGGTGAGCACCATCGGGAACTCGGCGTCCGGCTCCTCCGCCGGCGGGACGATCGAGGCCGGCACGAGCTGCGAGCGCCCGTCCGGGGTCGGGAACCCCTCCCCGAACACGATGTCCATCCCCGGCTGGTCCGGGGCCGGACAGGGGTAGGTCACCGCGCTTTCGTCGCGCAACCGCTCCCAGGTGATGTTGTCGAGCGACGGCATCACCACCTTCATCTCCTCGAACACGTCGGCCGGACCCGTGTAGCACCAGTCGAGCCCGATGCGCCGCGCGAGCTCCTGGACGATCCACCAGTCCTGGCGCGCCTCCCCCGGCAGCGCCAGCGCCGCCCGCCCCATCTGCACCTGCCGGTTGGTGTTGGTGACGGTGCCGTCCTTCTCCGGCCACGCCGAGGCCGGCAGCACCACGTCGGCGTGGAACGCGGTCTCGGTGAGGAAAATGTCCTGCACCACCAGGTGCTCCAGCTTCGCAAGCCCCGCCCGCGCGTGCTCCGCGTCCGGGTCCGACATCGCGGGGTTCTCCCCCATGACGTACATCCCCCGGATCGTCCCCGCGTGCACCGCGTCCATGATCTCCACCACCGTCAGTCCCTTTTCCGCATCCAGCGCCCGGCCCCACAGGTCCTCGAAACGCGCCCGGATCTCGCCGGCCTCCACCGACTGGTAGTCGGGGAAGACCATCGGGATGAGCCCCGCGTCCGACGCCCCCTGCACGTTGTTCTGCCCGCGCAGCGGATGCAGCCCGGTGCCGGGACGCCCCACGTGGCCGGTGATCATCGAGAGCGCGATGAGGCAGCGCGCGTTGTCCGTCCCGTGGGTGTGCTGCGAGATCCCCATCCCCCAGAAGATGATCCCCCGCTGCGCCCGGGCGTAGGTGCGCGCCACCTCGCGCAGCTTCTCCGCCTCGATCCCGCAGATCGGCGCCATCTCCTCCGGGGTGAAGTCCTGGATATGCTTCGAGAACGCCTCGAACCCCGAGACGTGGGCCTCGATGTACTGCCGGTCACAGAGCCCCTCGGTGACGATGACGTTGAGCAGGGCGTTGAGCAGGGCCACGTCGGTGCCGGGGTTGAACTGGAGCATATGGGTGGCGTGGCGCTTCAGCGCCTGGCCCCGCGGGTCCATCACGATGAGGGTGGAGCGCTTCGCCGCCTGCTTGAAGAAGGTGGCGGCGACAGGGTGGTTCTCGGTGGGGTTCGCGCCGATGACGATGATGACGTCGGAGTCCTCGCAGGCGGTGAACGGAGCGGTCACCGCGCCGGAGCCGATGCCTTCGAGCAACGCCGCCACCGAGGACGCATGGCACAGCCGCGTGCAGTGGTCGACGTTGTTGGTCCCGAAGCCCTGGCGGACCATCTTCTGGACGAGGTACGCCTCCTCGTTCGAGCCCTTGGCGGAGCCGAAGCCGGCCAGCGCCGCGCCGCCGTCGCGGTCGCGGATGGCGGCGAGTCCGCCCGCGGCGCGGTCGAGGGCCTCCTCCCAGCTCGCGGCCCGGAAGTGGGTGAAGGGATTGGCCGGATCGACCTCGCAGTCGGCCGCCTTGGGCGCGTCGTCGCGGCGGACGAGGGGCGTGGTGAGGCGATGGGGATGGGCCACGTAGTCGAAGCCGAAGCGCCCCTTGACGCACAGCCGCTTGTGGTTGGCGGGGCCGTCGCGGCCCTGCACCGCGACGATTTCGTTGTCCTTGACCTGGTAGCCGATCTGGCAGCCGACGCCGCAGTAGGGGCAGACGCTCGCCACCTCGTCGAGCGCGAGCCGGCGGTCGACCCCGGCCTCGTCCACGAGCGCCGCCTCCATCAGCGCCCCGGTCGGGCACGCCTGCACGCACTCCCCGCAGGCGACGCAGGTGCTCGCGCCCATCGCGTCGTCGAAGTCGAAGACGATCTTCGAGCCGATGCCGCGGTAGGCCATGCCGATGACGTCGTTGACCTGCACCTCGCGGCAGGCCCGCACGCAGAGGTTGCAGTGGATGCAGGCGTCGAGGTTGACCCGCATCGCGGGATGGCTGGGGTCGGGCGCGGGCGCGGGGCGGGCCGGGAAGCGGCTCGCGCCGACCTCCAGGCGCTCGGCCCACTGCCACAGCGTCGAGTCGTGCTCGTGGGCGGCGGCACGCGGGGGCTGGTCGGCGACCAGCAGCTCCATCACCATGCGGCGCGAGGCCGCCGCGCGCTCGGTCGCGGTATGCACGACCAGGCCCGGACCCGCCCGGCGCTGGCACGAGGCGGCGAGCACCCGCTCCCCTTCGACCTCGACCATGCACGCGCGGCAGTTGCCGTCGGCCCGGTAGCCGGGCTCATGCGAGTAGCAGAGATGGGGGATGTCGGTGCCGAGGCGGTGCGCCACCTGCCAGATCGTCTCGCCCTCGTGCGCCTCGACCTCGCTGCCGTCGAGGGTGAATCGAATCGGTTCGCTCATCTCGAAACCTCGGTGTCCGTGTCTCTGCCCGCGCCGGTGCGTGCATCTGTCGCCGCGTCAGTGCTCGTCATCCTGTCCGTGTCCGGGCTCACGTTTCTTCCCCATCTCCGTCTGCCTCTTCCCCGTACCCGTACCCACGTCTTTTCCAGCGGCAAATCGTCAGTCCCCACGTGCCACTCGTCAAGCACGAAGTAGCGTTGCCAGCAATTTCCGCTAAGCGCGAGAACGTACGAAGACCCGTCATGATCAGGTGCTCCGGCCATCGGAAATCGTTTCGATATCGCATCGTGACATCGCGTATCGGGACGTTAGCGGGAACTGCTGTAGCGTTGCCAGCAATTCCCGCTAAGCGCGAGAACCTCCGAAGATCCGCCACGATCGGGCGTTCCGGCCATTGGAATTGGCGCGATACCGTGTCGTGACATTGCGTGTCAGGGGGTTAGCGGGAATCACTGTAGCGTTGCGAGGGCTGGTACGGCGCCGGTGACGGACCCACCGGGGCAATCGGGTCCCGCACCGAGGCCCCTGGGCCTGGAGCCGTATCACATGCCCCGGCCTCCTCGCTTCGGCTTCCCGCATCGCGGCCTCCGGGGTGGCCGGGCTCATGGGAACAGCGTCATCTGGCCGTCCGTCTTCTTCCGCTTGTCGGGGATACGGGACCGTTGCCGTTCGAGGAGCCGTTCCTCGACGTCGGCCAGGTAGGGTGACGGCGGCAGCTCACGCACCTTCCCCCGCCAGAGGCGTTTCTTCGCCCGGCAGAGACAGAGCTTCGTCATCGCACGGGTGACACCGACGTAGAACAGCCGCCGCTCCTCGTCGAGGGCCGCCGGATCGATCTTTCCCCACGTCAGGGGAAGCAGGCCGTTCTCGCAGCCGGTGATGAACACGACGGGGAATTCGAGCCCCTTGGCGGCATGGAGGGTCAGCAGCGAGATCCGGTCGGCGCGCGGGTCCCAGGTGTCGATTTCGGTGTCCAGGGAGAGAGCGGACAGGAAGCGCTCCAGGTCGTCTCCGCATACGCCGGCAAGGGGCCTCAGCAGCTCGTGCGCCTCCAGCAGCGCGGATGCCTCCGGCGTCTCCGTGGCAGGCCGCTCGGCCCGGCGCTCGCGCGGTTCATCGGGCCGAGAAGTCTCCGGCCGTTCCGCGGACGGCCGTTCGACGGCAGAGCACGTCGCCTCGATCCGTTCCCGAGCCGGACCCGCCTCTGGTGTTTCCCTGGCGGACCGTTCAACGCCGGAGCAGGCTGTTTCGAGACGTTCCCGGATCGGACCCGCGCCCGGCGACTCGCGCAGGGCGTCGACCAGCGCGGTCACGCCCGGATGCTCCATCAGGCGGCGGTGCGAGCGCTGCTGGAAGGGGAGTCCCGAGCGCTGCAGGGCCTCGGCGAGGACGGCGGCTTGCGCCTCGGTGCGGTAGAGCACGGCGAAATCGGAAAACGAGAGATCGTGCCCCTCGCCGTCCGGCGAGCGGCCGCTGTCGATGGAGAAGAAGCTGTGCCCGCCGAGCATCCGTTCCAGCGACTGGACGACGAATTCCGCTTCCGCCTTCTCGGTGGGGGCTTCGTGGATCGTGATCAGGTCCGGAGCCTCCTCGACGACCGGAGCAGGGGACGGTTGGGAGGGCAGTCGGGAGGACAGCTCGGAGGACGGTTCGGAAGACGGTTCGGAAGACGGCTCGGAAGACGGCTCGGACGGCGGTTCGGAAGACGGCTCGGACGGCGGTTCGGAAGACGGCTCGGACGGCGGTTCGGACGACGGCTCGGACGGCGGTTCGGAAGACGGCTCGGACGGCGATTCGGAAGACGGCTCGGACGGCGATTCGGAAGACGGCTCGGACGGCGGCTCGGACGACGGCTCGGAGGGCAGGGCGGGCAGCGGCACGGGATGCAGGACGGAGGGCGGGGCGGAGCCGGAGCGGGCGATCACCTGTGACGAGAGGGTGACGATGTTGCGGCCGGAGCGGTAGTTGCGGCTCAGCCGCACGACCTTCGTCCCCGGGAAGTCTCGCTGGAACTCCGAGAAGAAGCGCACGTCCGCGCCCCGGAAGCCGTAGATGGACTGGTCCGGATCGCCGATGACGCAGACGTTTCCGGCCGGGGGAACGAGTTGCCTGACGAGACGGACCTGCTGCTCGTCCACGTCCTGGTATTCGTCGATGCAGACCCACCGATGGCGGCGCCGGTACTGCGCCCGGAGCGCGGGCGCGGATTCCAGCGCGTCCGCCGCCCGGATGACGAGGTCGTCGAAGTCGCAGAGGTTGCGGGCTTCCATCGCTCTCTCGTATGCCTCGAACGCTTCGCCCGACTCCCCGTCCGTGGGCGGCGCACCCGTGCGTCTGGCGTGGGAGATGGCCGAAAGACGGCCGCGGGCCTTCCTTTCGGAGACTTGCAGCGCGTCCCGGAGCAACTGGAGCCGCTCGGCCTCCGATGCGACCCGGAAGCCACGCTGCAGGCCGGCCGCGTTCCAGTGCTCCTGGAGGATGGAGAGACCCAGGGAGTGGAAGGTATGCAGCGGGACCTGCTCCCAGACGTCCGGCAGCAGGATCCGCAGGCGGTCGCGCATCTCGCCGGCGGCCCTTCGGGTGAAGGTCACGGCCAGGCAGCGGGAAGGCGGGACGGCATGGTGCGTCACGAGGTGCGCGAGGCGGTGGGTCAGGGTCCTGGTCTTTCCGGAGCCGGGGCCGGCCACGACGAGCAGCGGACCGGTGACGGTTTCGACGGCCCGGCGCTGATCGGCGTCCAGTCCGGCCAGAACGTCGGGGGAGCCGTGGTCCGACATCGCTCGATCCGGATTCCGGGAGCGGGGCGGGGCGCTTTCCGCCCGGCGCCGTTCGACCTCCGATCCGGCCGATACGTCGGGGAGGCGCCGGTCCGTTGCCGCACGCGAGGGAGCGATCCGCTCGTGAGGCAAGGCCGCCGGCGAGGGGTGGGGTCCGCCTTGCGGCGGTTCCGCACGTTGCCCGTCCCCGGGCGGCGGCACGGATCGTCCACGTGGCAATACCGTGGGCGAGGGCTCGGGGCCGCCTTGCGGCGGGTCCGCACGTTGCCCGTCCCCGGGCGGCGGCACGGGTCGTCCACGTGGCGGCACCGCGGGCGTGGGATCGGGCCGGTCCCGCGGCGGAGCCGCGCCCTCCTCCTGGAAGAGCGACGCTCCGTGGGTATGCCGGCGCAGCTCGGCGTCCCGGAACAGGCGGATCGTGCCGTACACGCCGTCGTAACCGGCGTCTCGAATCACCTCCTGTTTCCGCAGGCGGGACACCGCCTCGGCGACGAGGGGAGACGCGGCGGGTCCGATGTCTTCCAGCGCAACGGCGTTGAGAAGCGGCAGCTCCGGTCCGAGCCGGCCCAGGAGGCTTTCGTAGTGCCGGGCGACGGTCTTGCTCTTCGGGCCGACCCGGTGGATCTCGGACAGGATCTCGGGCAGGGGAACCAGACTCCGCATCGGGCCGGCGGTCTCGGGCGGCGCGACCCCCTCCCCACGGTCCGCCAGATCCTCGACCCGGTGCATGACCCCGACGGTCAGCGGCTTGCCGCAGACCGGGCACCGGCCCCCGTGCTCCCGCGTCTCGCCGGGCGAGAAGCAGACGTGGCAGTTGCGGTGGCCGTCCAGATGGTACTTGCCTTCTTCGGGAAAGAACTCCAGCGTGCCCCCGTATCCCTCGCCCGTCTCCAGCGCCTTGCGCAGAGCGAAATAATCCAGCTCGGTGTCGAAGACGCACACCTCCCTTCCGAGCTTTTCCGGCGAATGGGCGTCCGAGTTGGACACCAGTCGAAAGCGATCCAGGGACGACACCCGCCAGTTCATCGGTGGGTCCGACGAGAGACCGGTCTCGACCGCGAAGATGTGGGGGCTCAAGTCCCCGTAGCAGTCGTCGATGGCGTCGAACCCGGACTTCGAGCCAAGCGCGGCGAACCAGGGGGTCCAGATATGGGCGGGGACGAGATACGTGCCGGGGTCCGATTCCAGCGCGATCTCCAGCAGGTGCCGGGAATCGAGGCCCAGGATCGGCCGTCCGTCCGAATGCAGGTTGCCGATCCTGGACAGACTGTCCACCACCCGCTCCGTTGCGTCGAAATCCGGGGTGTAGATCAGGTGGTGGATCTTTCGCGTCTTGTCGAACTTCTTGTAGATGGTCGATATTTCGACCGACAGCATGAACCGGACCGCGGTACGGCTGCTCCGGCACGCCGGCGGCAACCGCTCCTCGACCGCTCTCTCCAGATCCGGCCGCAGGCGGAACAGCCCCGGCTCCGCGGGCACGAGCTTTTCCTTCAGCTCGGCCCTCCACGCCGGATGGGTGAAGTCCCCCGTGGCGACGATGCCGATGCCCTTCTTGCGGGCCCAGATGGCCAGATGCTCGAGATCGCAGTTCCTGCTCGTCGCACGGGAGTACTTGGAGTGGACGTGCAGGTCGGCGTAGAACGTCATGCGGCCGGTTCCGTGCCGCGCCGGCCGTCCCGTCGTCCCGGACCCGGCCGTTGAAAATCGGACATCCTCGTCCCTCTCCGCCGTCACGCAGAACCCTCACCTTGATTCCACCGGGCCTTCGCGTCAACACGCCCATGAACACGCCGGCACTGTCCGCCAAGCCCGACAACCTCCATCGAGATGACCATCCGTTGCACGTGGACCGGGGCCGTGAGAGGCGCATCGTACGGCCCGGGCATCGTGGCCGCCCGCCGCATGTGGACCGGGGGCACGACCGGCGGATCGCACTATGTCTCGCGGGAGCGTGGGGACTACAATCGAGCCCGCGCACCGCATCCCGACGGAGCAGGCCATTGAACCTCGTCATTCTCGACCGGGACGGCGTGATCAACGAAGTGCTTCCCGGCCACGTGCGCACGGTGTCGGACTGGCGGCCGATCCCCCGGAGCCTCGACGCGATCGCGCGGCTGAACCGGGCCGGCTGCCGCGTGATCGTCGCGACCAACCAGTCGGGGATCCGCCGGCGCCATTTCACGTTCGAGGATCTCAACCGCATCCACGAGGAGATGTACCGCCGGCTCGCGGAGTACGGCGGGACCATCGACGCCATCTTCATCTGCCCCTGCCATCCCAACGACGGCTGCGAGTGCTTCAAGCCGCGCCCGGGCATGCTGAACGAGATCGCGGAGCGGCTGCACGTCTCCCTCGAAGGCGTGCCGTTCATCGGGGACTCGTCGAGGGACGTCGAAGCCGCGGTCGCGGCGGGTGCGCTCCCGGTACTGGTCCGCACCGGTGAGGGCGAAGCGACCTTGCGCAGCGGCGCATGCCCGGACGGAATCGACGTGTACGACGACCTCGGGTCGGCGGTGGACGCGCTGCTCGCGGCCCGTCGGCCAATCGCCCGTTGAATCCGGCGTCATCTGAAGTCGCGTGCGGCGCCGGGCAGGAGAAGCCGACCGGCCGGAGCAGGTGGTGCGAGCCCGGCGATTCCCGCCGGCGCCGGGACACGAACCGCACGACCGGGGTTTTCGACCTCCCCGGCCACCCGGGCATCCGATCCCGGCGATCCGGGGGGACGGTTCCGGACTTGGCAGGAATTGCCGGCGCGCGCCCGGAGCGATTACCGCCGGGCCGTGGTTCGTCCAGCGTTGAAGGTGGATCCACGCCCCATTCCGGCCAATACGCGGGAGAAACCGTCATGCCCATCAAGGTTGTCGAACTGCACCACCACGGCGTCCGCATCGATCCCTCGGACGAAGCGCAGGATCGGGCCAGGGAGTTCTACTCCGGCCTGCTGGGCCTGGAGGCCGACCCGGGCCGTCCGGACATTCCGGGGATCCCGGGCTTCTGGATGTACGTCGGCAGCGAAGGGCAAAGCACCCAGATCCACCTCATGGGCGCGACCGGAGAGTCCCCGGTCGCGCGCAACGCAGAGGAGGATCCCACCCGGCCGCACGTGGCGCTCGCGGTGGAAGACATCAACGAGGCGCGGCGCGAGCTGGAGGAACGGGGGGTGCGGCACTGGACGATCCGCAGCCTGGTGGGAGAGGACTCCGACCAGGTGTTCGTCCCCGATCCCTTCGGCAACGTCATCGAGCTGCACCAGATCGGCACCTGCCGGTGCAACCGGGCATCCCTCCCCGGCTGACGGCCTGAAGCCGGGACGCTCGCCGGCGGCGGACATGCCGGCCCCACCCGGCCTTCCACGAGCACGAGGAACGAGAGCCGCCGGGTCCGTGTACCATCGCGGCCACGTTCCCGCGTGCCGGAGGTCGAGTGCATGGGCCCGCTTCGCGGAGTGCGGATCATCGAGCTCGCGGGCATCGGGCCGTGTCCGATGTGCGCGATGCTCCTCGCCGAACTCGGCGCCGACGTGGTGCGCGTCGATCGCCTGGCGGACTCCGGGCTCGGCATCGGCATGGCCCCGGAACACCACCTCCTCAACCGCAGCCGGCCAAGCATCGCGGTGGATCTCAAGCATCCCGACGGCGTGGAGGCGGTGCTCCGTTTCGTCGATCGTGCAGACGCCCTGATCGAAGGGTTCCGGCCCGGCGTCACCGAGCGCCTCGGGCTCGGCCCGGAGGATTGCGCGGCGCGGAATCCGGGACTCGTCTACGGACGGGTCACCGGATGGGGCCAGGACGGACCGCTGGCCGGGGCGGCCGGGCACGATCTCAACTACATCGCGCTCACCGGCGCGCTGGACGCCATCGGCCGGCGCGACGCGCCGCCGACGCCGCCGCTCAACCTCGTCGGCGATTTCGGAGGGGGCGCCCTCTACCTCGCACTCGGCGTCGTCGCGGCCCTGTACGAGGCACGCGGATCCGGCCGGGGACAAACGGTCGATGCCGCGATGATCGACGGCGCCGCATCGCTCATGACCTCCGCCTGTGCACTGAGGGCGGCCGGTGTCGGTGACGGCCCCCGCGGCGAGAACGTCCTCGACAGCGGCGCCCACTTCTACGAGGTCTACGAGACGAGCGACGGGCGGTACGTCTCGGTCGCCCCGGTGGAGCCCAAGTTCTACGCGGAGCTGCTCGACCGTATCGGATTCGATCCCGGCGACGCGCCCCACTCCATGGACCGCGCCGACTGGCCCGGGAGCAAGGCGCGGCTGGCGGCGCTGTTCCGCACCCGCACTCGGGACGAGTGGTGCGTGATCCTCGAAGGCACGGATGCCTGCTTCGCTCCGGTGCTCGGCATGGACGAGGCGCCCCGCCATCCCCACAACGCCGCCCGCGGCACGTTCGTCGAGCGCGACGGTATCGTGCAGCCGAACGCGGCGCCGCGCTTCGATCGCACGCCGGGCGGGATCCGGTGCTCCCCGCCGGCGCCCGGAAGCGGGACCCGGACGGTGCTGGCCGACTGGGGCTTCACCGCGTCCGAGATCGACGACCTCGCCGCCCGCGGCGTCATCGCGTCCGGGAACGCGGGCGGCGATTGATGCTCATCCCGTACTCCGGGCCCTCCGCTCCATCGGCAGCAGCGTGTGGTACGTGAACGAGTGCACCGGCGTCTCGACGCCGGCGCGGGCGCCGAACCGGCATACCGCACCGTTCCACGCTTCGAGCTCCGACGGCCTGCCCTCCATGACGTCGCGCTGCATCGAGGCGGTCGCCCCGGCGGGCATCGCACGGTAGAACGCCCACATCTCGTCCTTGTAGTCGAGGCCGACGTCATGGCCCGTGGCCCGGGCCACGGCGAGGCCCTCGTCCATCGAGCGGTCGATCAGGGTCCGCAATCCCGGCTCCGCCCGCATCACCCCCATCGGACTGCGGGCCAGTGCGCCGAGACCCGCCCACGAGCTCACGAGCAGCAGCTTCTTCCAGAGCTCGACCCGGATTTCGCGCGAGACCGCGGTGTCGATGCCTGCGGCCGAGAACACTTCGCCGATCGCCCGCACCCGTTCGGAGCCGCTTCCGTCCAGCTCGCCGAACGCGACGAAGGCGCCGGAGTGGAACTGCCGGACGACCCCCGGCGATTCAATCTTGCTGAACACCTTCGACAGTCCACCGAGCACGCGGCCGGACCCCACCACCGCCGCTAGCGCGTCGGACGCCTCCACGCCGTTGAGAAGCGGCAGGACCACGGTGTCCTCGCCGAGCAGCGGGTCCATCGCCGCCGCGACCTCCGGGATCTGCCACGTCTTCACCGCCACCAGCACGAGGTCGACCGGTCCGACGCCGGCAGGGTCGCCGGTCGCGACGGGGTTGGGGAGATGCATGTCGCCGAGGGGGCTGCGGACCCGGAGGCCGTGTTCGCGGATGGCCTCGAGGTGCGCACCGCGGGCGATGAACGCCACCGCGTTGCCGGCGCACGCGAGACGGGCGCCGTAGTAGCCGCCGAGACCACCGGCGCCGTAGATTGCGATCCTCATGCGCGGATCCTCCAAGGAGCCGAGGCGCTACCCGGCCAGGAGGCGTGCCGCCGTCTCGCGCGCCTGGGCGGCGCCCTCGTCGTCATCGAGCGCGGCCAGCGCCCGCGCGTAGCGCTTCCACGTCCATGGATTGCGCGGCTTGCGGGCGGCGCGTTCGCTCAGCACGGTGCGGGCGGTTTCGTACCGGCCGGACCCCAGCGCGGCGGCGATGAGGAGCTGGTGAAACAGGTCCCGCTGCGCGTGCGAGCCCCCGATGAGCGGCAGCCGGTAGCGGACCGGCGCGAGTACATCCACGACCTGTGCGTACTCGCCGCGGTACCAGTGCACGATGGCCCGCGCCAGCGGAACGCCGGCCGAACGCATCACCACCTGCTCGGTGGCGGCGCCCTCGGCGAAGGCGGACACGTCGTCGAGCATCCGATCGACGGCGGCCTCCCGGCCCCCCGCCGCGAGCGCGAGCATGTAGTGCACGTCGGCGAACACCAACTGGTGGTCGCCGGTGCGGGCCTCGCACCGCTGCCCCAGCTCGTTCCAGCGGTCCCCCACGTCCACGCCCCGCTCCTCCAGCCGCCACAGCATCGACGTCGCGTTGCAGATGTCGAGGTATTCGTCCGACAGGTCCGCGCGCATCCGCTCGTCGTAGAGCCGCAGCACCGACTCCACGTCCTCGAGCTCGAGATGGAACAGCGCGAGATGCCACCAGAGGTGGTAGCCGAAGTTGTTGCACTCGCCGAGCCGCGGCTCGCTCTCGCGTATCCATGCGACGCCCTCGGGGCGACGGTCCTGCATCTCCATGACGTGCGCGACCGCGTGCACCGCCCACAGGTCGGCCGGATTGCGCTCCACCGCGGACCGCCCCGTGCGCTCCGCCTCGTCGCAGGCGCCCCACTCTTCGAGCGCGAAGGCGTGCATGCCGAGGACGTAGCCGTAGCCGTCGACGGTGTCGTCCCAGGCGTGCAGCACCCGGCCGATCGAGTCGCGCAGGTTCTCGTCGTCGCCGAGGTAGAAGTGGAGGTAGTGGGCCAGCCTGAGCGCGAGAACGTCGCGCGGGTGGTCGGCGAGGATCGCCTCCAGGTGCGCGACGGCCTGCTCGAATTCGCCTCGGATCCATGCGTCGAGGGCATCGAGGTGGCGCCGCTCGCGGTCCGTGGCGCCGCGTTCACCGGCGGCGCGGCGCCCGGCATCGAGGCTCGCGCGCGCCTTGACGACGAGGGCCGGCAGGCAGAAGAGCATGAAGAAATAACCCTTCAGGCAATGCGCGAGCGCCATCCCGGGATCCTCGGCCAGGGTGCGTTTGAGGCAGTCTCCGGTCTCGGTCCCGAACCGCAGGTACTGTGCGATCGTCGCATCGAAGTTCCGGACCGCCGCATCGTTTGCGGCGGTCGTCTCGAGTCCGCGTGCGTCCAGCATCGATGTCTCCGTGGAACGGGGTCCGGCAATCCTCTCGGGGCGCGGCCTCGCGGCCTCGTCGCATCGTAGCATTCCCGTTCGGCCCTCGACGCGGTCGAGCCGCGCGGATGCGGCACGGCTGCGAAGCAGGCTGAATCAACAGGCAAGGCCGCGCTGACACCGCAGGCGCAGATTGAGGACGGTGCTTGGTCCGGTGTTGCAAAAATGCGGCAACCTCTGCCGGTTTTCGGGGGATGATGGTGTTCCGGGGCTCGGCATCATGTCCCGGAGCGAAGCAAGAAGGAGGCAGAACCCGCTCCAAGGCCCCCTTGTCAATCCGCGTCAATAGCGCCGTTCCCGGAGCGCTTGCGTCGAATTCGTCGGAGAGGCGTTTCAGGAACAGCATCCCGAAGATGAACTTCTTGAACTCGGAGGCGTCCATCTTGCCTCGCAGGATGTCCGCGGCCTTGAAGAGGAAGGATTCGAGCTGGGGGAGGGTGGATCTTCTCGCTGGTCATCGGCCGGATTACCCCGATTGACGGACGCTCGCTGTCCGCTCACGTCGTCCGCACGGCTCACGAGACCCGGCCAGCGCGCGGGTCAGCACCGCCCCGTTGCCGATGCGCGACCAGCCGGCGGCGCCGGGATAAGGGTCCGAGCAGACGATCCGCGTGCCGCCGGCTTCGCGCTCCCACATCTGGAAGTAGCCGGGGTCCTCGGCGAAACGGCACGCGACGTGGACCCGGCCGGCGCTCGCGAGGATGACGTTCATCGCCCGCACGTAGCGCGAGCGCTTCCCGATGACCGCGAGCCCGCGTTCGAGCGCCTCGTGCATGTCGCCGCGGTCGAAACGCTTGACGTAGTTGAAGACCTTTTCCGCGCCGATCCTCCCGCGCTCCCGGATGCGCACCCCGCGCAGCTCGCCGTTGAAGACGAACACGTGTCGCCCGTCGGCGAAGGGCATGTTGTTCTCGACGCGGATCCCCTCGTCCCTGAACGCGCTGCGCGCGTGCGCGAGCAGCAGCGTCGTTTCGCCGAACCGGTCGTGCCGGTCCTCCCACACCGGGCGGATGTCGTGGTACAGGCGCCACCGCCCGTCTTCGAGCCACGCGCACCCCCAGCCGTGGCCCTGGTACTCCCGGCTGTCGCGCGCGATGGCCGCGAACGTCCCCAGATGCGGCTCGATCCCGAAGGGGCGATCCGAGTGGACGCAGAGCAGCCGGCACATCAGGACACCCGGTGCATCGGAGTGGGGCTCCGGGAGCAGCATCCCGGAAACGGCGGCTCCTGGGAACGCGCCGTCGCCGGGAGCCGCAGCACCCCACGGGACACGGGCCGCATCACGTTCTCCGGGGAATGGTTCGAGCTCCGCCGGCACATCAGATCGGATGCAGCCCGGGAAACTCGAGGCCGGCCGTCTCGTCGAAGCCGTGCATGACGTTGAACGCCTGCACCGCCTGGCCCGCCGCCCCCTTCACCAGGTTGTCGATGGCGCTGACGACCACCAGCCGGTTCGAATCGGGGTCCCGCTCGAAGCCGACGTCGCAGTAGTTCGTCCCCGCGACGAGCTTCGGCTCCGGGTAGCGGTGGATGCCGCTACGTTCCTTCACGATGCGCACGAAGGGCTCGGCCGCGTAGTCCTCGCGCAGGATCTTCCACACGTCCTTTTCCGAAAGGTCGCGGTCGAGGAAGACGTGGCAGGTGGCGAGGATGCCGCGCACCATCTCGATCGAGGTCGCCGAGAAGTGGATGGACCCGGTGCCGAGTTCCTGCACCATCTCCGCCACGTGCCGATGCCCGGTCGGCTTGTAGGAGCGCACCGCCCCGCTTCGCTCCGGGTGGTGGCTCGCGTCGCTCGATGCGTTGCCGCCCTCGCTCGACCCCGCCTTCACTTCGACCACCGCGCTCCCGGCCAGCGCGCGCCGGTAGAAGGGGCGCAGCGCGAGGATCGTGGCGGTGGCGTTGCAGCCGGCGCAGGCGACGAGGGCGGCGCCGGGCAGCGCATCCCGGTGCAGCTCGGGCACCCCGTAGACGAAGGCATCGAGCAGCTCGGGACGGGGATGCTCGCGCCCGTACCAGCGCACGTATCCTGCCGGGTCGCGCAGCCGGAAATCCGCGCTCAGATCGACGATCCGCGGCGCGAGCGCGCGGAACTCGTCGATACGCGCCATCGACTGCCCGTGGGGCAGGCAGAGGAACAGCACGTCGCAGGGTGCAAGCTCGGATGCGGAGGAGAACTTCAGCTTCGTCGCCGCTCGGAGATTAGGATGGGCGTTGTACACGAACTTCCCGGCCAGGCGTTCCGAGGTCACCTGGACCACCTCGACGCCCGGATGGAACAGGAGCAGCCGCAGCAGCTCCCCGCCGGTGTACCCGGACGCCCCGGCGATCGAGACCCGGATCACGGCCCGAGCCCCAGCAGGTGCTCCACCATCCGGCCGGGGATGTTGACGCCGGTGGTGTCGATGCTGTTCCGGAACTCCATCGTGTAGTTCACCTCGTTCACGAGGAGGCCGTCCGGTGTCTCGAAGAGATCGACGGCGAGGATCCCCCCGCCCACCGCCCGGGCCGCAGCCAGCGAGATCGCTGCCAACTCCTCGGTCACCGGGCAGTTCGAGGCTTGCGCGCCGCGTGCGGTGTTCGTGATCCAGTGCGCCGAGTCGCGGTAGATGGCGGCGATGCACTCGTCGCCGACGACGAAGCTGCGGATGTCGCGCCCGTGCTTCTCGACGTACTGCTGGATGTAGAAGATCGAGTGGTGGTAGCTGCCGAGGATGGTCTTGTGCTCCAGGATCGACTCGGCCGCGTCACGATCGTTGACCTTGGAGAGCAGGCGGCCCCAGGAGCCGACGGCGGGCTTGAGCACCGCGGGATAGCCGACGTCGTCGAGCGCCTCCAGTGCGGAGGCCTCGGTGAACGCGACCCGGACCTCCGGCTGCGCGACGCCAATCTCCTCGAGCGCGAGCGAGGTGAGCAGCTTGTCGCCGCAGACGTCGGCGACCCGGTAGCTGTTCACGCACCGGATCCCCAGGCTTTCGAGCAGGCGCAGCCCGTGCAACGCCCGCGAGTGGTTGATACAGCGCTCCAGCACCACGTCGACGTCGGGTCCGCTCTTCAGATCGAAGATCATCTTCCGATCGTCGAGCATGACCACCTCCACCCCACCCGGCTTCGCGAGCTCGGCGAGCAGGAGCTTCTCTTCCTTGCGGATGAGGGAATGGAGGAAGCCGACCCTCACTGCCCCCAGTCCTCCTCGGTCTCGGGGGCCTCGCCGAGCGTCGGCGGATCCACCTCCAGCACCTCCAGCTCGGTGCCGCAGTCAGGGCACTCCATCAGCTCTCCCACCACCGCGTCGGCCGCCAGATCGACCTCCGCTCCACACACCGGACACTCCACCATCTGCCTGTTCCTCACTTGTCGTGAACGTCGTCCGCCCCACGCGCTCCGCCACTGCGCCGGTTCGAAGGGCGACGCGCATTGTAGACACCGCCCCCCGGCAATGACGAGAAACCCGCACTACTATCTGCGAATCGCGAGACACACATTCCTCACCATTCGCGAAAAAATCCGGTAATTCACGAATTTCCAATTGCCCGTGGTTGACACCGTTATCGAGAATCCGCGCCACGGCAGGCTGCTTGCCGGTCGCCGTTCCCGTCATCGTCGAACACAGGAGAATCCGCCATGATTCAACGATTGCTCCCCGTCGCCGTTCTGGCCGGCATCGCCGCCGTCCCGGCCTTCTCCGCGGACCTCACCGTCGAGGTACGCGGCATTCGCTCCGGGGACGGGCGCCTCTATGTCGCGGTCCACGCACCAC
This sequence comes from uncultured Gammaproteobacteria bacterium, assembly GCA_958295465.1. Lineage (GTDB taxonomy): Bacteria > Pseudomonadota > Gammaproteobacteria > HK1 > HK1 > HK1. Next base: position 462,836 of record OY282353.1, on the reverse strand, counting down.
AGACGAAGGACACGTTCCCCGCGGGGAAAGGCGTCGCGGCGTTCCGGCAGGATGCGCAGGTCGGTGCGCTCCGCTTCGTGGTGCGCGACCTGCCCCCGGGACAGTACGCGGCAAACGCGTTCCATGACGAAAACGACAACGGCGAGCTCGACACCAACCTCATCGGGATCCCGACCGAAGGCTATGGCTTCACCAACGATCCCAGGACCACCTTCGGACCTCCCGACTTCGAGGACGCCGCCGTGAACGTCCGCGACGCCTCCGAGCTCGCCGTCATGACCATGCGCTACTGACCGCGAGGCCACTCCCGATGCTCACCCGAACATGGAAACGCCGGTGCTTCCTGCGCGCGACCGGGCTCGCGGGGCTTGCGCCCCTGGTCTCACCGCAAGCGGTGGCGGGCGGGGAGGACTGGTCACGCACATTCTCCCGTTCATTCGATGCCGATCCGATGCTGCTCGGCTGGCGCAACGTCCAGGCCGACCGGCTCCGGTGCAAAGCGCGCATCGAGGGCCGCCTGCCGGAGGAACTGCGGGGGACCTTCTACCGAAACGGGCCGGCGATCTTCCGGCGCTTCGGGGTCCGCTACCGCCACTGGTTCGAAGGCGACGGCATGGTGCAGGCCTTTCGCTTCGACGACCGTGGTGTTTCGCACCGGGCGCGCGTGCTCGCCACTCCGAAGCTCGTGCGCGAGACCTCCGCGCAGCGCCGCCTGTTCTCGGGATTCGCGACCCCCGTGGACGGCGGCGCCCGTCCGCGCCGCCCCGACGACCTCAACGTGGCCAACACCTCCCTGCTCGACCATCACGGCGAGCTGCTCGCGCTGTGGGAAGGCGGATCGGCCAGCGTGCTCGACCGCGAGACCCTGGCCTGGCAGGGCTTCAAGGTGTGGGGCGAGTCCCTGGACGGCCTGCCCTTCACCGCCCACCCCAAGGTCGAACCCGACGGAACCGTGTGGGCCTTCGGCTACAGCTTCGCGCCGGCGCCGGCGCTCGTGCTCTACCACATCGCCCCGGACGGCACGCTTCGCAGGGCGCATCGCATCGACCCCGGTCCGCTCGGCATGGTGCACGACTTCGTCGTCACCTCCCGGCACCTGGTCTTCGTCATACCGCCTCTGGTGTTCGAGCCGTCCCCGGGCGGCGAGGTGCTGCTCGACGCCTTCGCCTGGCGGCCCGCGCTGGGCTCTCGTGTGCTCGTGGTGGACAAGGACGATTTCGACACCCGGCGCTGGTACCAGCTCCCGGCCGGGTTCGGCTTCCACCACGGCAACGGGTGGGAGGACGCCGGCGGAGCCATCCGCTTCGACCACTGTGTCGCCTCCGATGCGACCCTGATGACCGAGACGATGCGCGTCATCATGCGCGGCGAGTTCAAACCGGCGGCGCCCGAGCTCTACACCCGGTTCACGCTCCACCCCGACGGGCGCTCGGAGGTCGATGAGACGGGCGAGGAAGCGGAGTTCCCCCGCATCGCCCCCGCGGTGACGGGACGGCGAAACCGCTATGTCTATACCGTCGGCGCGCCATCGGGCGAATCGGGCGGATGGCGCCTGCGCCGGGTGGTCAAGCGGGATCTGGAGGCAGGGGCCTCGGAATCGTTCGACTACGGACCGGGGGTCATGGCGGAGGAGCACGTCTTCGTGCCGAGGCGCATCCCGCGCGGCGAGGACGACGGTTGGCTGATCGGCGCCTGTCTCGACTACCGGCAGGGGTTGAGCGGCATCGCGGTCTTCGATGCCCGGCACGTCGCCGGCGGTCCCCTGGCCCGCGCCTGGCTCGATTATCCCCTGCCGCTCGCCCTGCACGGGCAGTTCTCGCCGGCCTGAAGCCGGCCTTCGCCGGCGCCCGGCGCCGGCGCAACACCCACTTCCGCACGAGTCCGCTTGCGGCCCCCCGGGCCGCGAGCGAATGCAGGTCGCCCGGAGTACCGCCGCACCGGTACACTCGACGGACACGTCGATGAGTGTGACATGTCAGACTCGATGATCGCGGCGATGCCGAACGGCTGATGCCTCCCTTGGTTACTACCTCCGCGCCGGAAACGGATCGGACGATTTCGGAGCCGGCGGCACTGGCTGACAGAAGGAAGTCGCGAGCCAACCTCACGATCCTCAGCATCGCCACCATGCTCAACCGGTCGGCGGTCCCGTTGATCGTGCTCGTCGGCGGGTTGTCGGGGCTGGTGCTCGCGCCGGATCCGGCCTTCGCGACCCTGCCGGTGGCGCTGAACGTGGTGGGTCTGGGGCTGTGCACGTACCCCGCCTCCAGCATCATGCGCCGGATCGGCCGGCGCGCCGGCTTCGTGTCGGCCAGCGCGGTCGCGGGACTCGCGGCAATCGCCGCCGCGCTGTCGATCATGGCCGGAAGCTTCACCGGCCTGTGCCTCGCCAGCGCCGTGCTCGGCATGAACCAGGCGTTCGTGCACCAGTACCGGTTCGCGGCGGCCGAGAACGTCTCGTCGTCCCGGGTGAGCCAGGTGATCTCCCTGCTGCTGTTCGTCAGCCTGGTCTCGGCGTTTGCCGGTCCGGAGCTCGGCCGGCACGGCCGCGACTGGGTGGAGGGCGCACCGTTCGCCGGCGCGTTCCTCGGGCTGGCCGTCGTCCACTTCCTCGCCGCGCTGGTGCTCGTGGGCTATCGAGACACCGGGATGGCGCAGGAGGCGGGCGGTGGCGCCGAGCGGCCACTCGGACGCATCCTCGCCCAGCCGTCCTACGTGATCGGGGTGGCGGCGGCCGCGTTCGCGTACGCGGTGATGACGATGATGATGACGGCGGCGCCGATCAGCATGCATGCGATGCACGGATTCGGGCTCGACGTCACCGCATGGGCGATCGAGGGGCACGTCCTCGCGATGTTCCTTCCCTCTGTGATCACCGGCGCCCTGATCGTGCGTCTCGGCGTGCACACGGTCATGACCGCCGGGGTGGCGATCCTCGCGGCCTCGACCGCCGTCGGATGGCTCGGCCAGAGCACGATGCACTATATGGCAGGGCTGGTACTGCTCGGGGTGGGCTGGAACTTCCTCTTCACCGCCGGCAGCACCCTGATCACCACCACCTACCGCCATGCCGAGCGTTTCAAGGCCCAGGGTCTCAACGACCTCATCGTGTTCGGGACAATGGCGCTCCTGACCCTCGCGGCCGGGGTGCTGCTGGAACTGGTGGGCTGGCGAGGGCTGCTGCTGTGCACGCTGCCGTTCCTCGTGGCGATGCTGGCGCTTCTCTGCTTTACACCCAGGAACGTCGAGCCCGCGAGCGGGTCCGGTTGACCACTCCGGAAGAGGAGGCGCTCGCGTCGCGGATCGCCCGGTCGACGTGGCTACGGAATCGGAGCAATTCCAGCGACGCCGTCTCCGTCTATCGAGTTCGTATCCTCCAAGTGGACGGATTCAGGGACCCGAACCGGTGCGCCTCCGGTCGTTTTGCCGATCGAAGTGGCGGAACATGTATTCGAGCTGGCGGCGAAGCTGCTTGTTGTATCTCTTGTTGAAGGGCGAGTCCGGGAGGTAGGCCCATTCATCGGTATGTGCGGCCAGCGCCTCCGCAAATACCCAGCGATAACGAAAGCGCGCCCCGGCAAGCTCCTCGATCGCTTCGATCTGGTGAGGGCTCAGCCGCCCTTCTTCGATGCGGTAGATGTGCGCCTCATCGATGCGAAAGTCGCCGACCTCGGAGAGCGCGAGCGCGCGCCGCTCCGCGGCGGCCGATGCATCGGCTCGCTCGCGAAACGCATCGAGGAACGCCGCTGCACCGGCGAACTCGCGATCCTTCAACGCTGCGAGCTCTTCGGTGACGATAGTGGACTCCCCGAGGCGGTTGAGCACCTCGATCGACATCGAGAAGCGCTTCTCGCGATAGACCGGCTGGTCGAAGACGTTCTGCACGAAGAACAGTGCGGTGAAGCAGACCAGCCCCGCGATGATCGGGGTGGTGAACCATCCGAATCCGATGTTGCGCACGAGCCGCCAGTCGATATCGCGCCCGCCCCGCATCAGCCCCAGCCCGATGACCGCGCCCACGATCGCCTGCGAGCTCGACACCGGCACCAGCGGAATGGTCGGCAGACCATGCGTGGCAAGCAGGCGTTCCAGCCCCTCCGAGGCGAACACGAACAACACGATGGAGTGCGCGATGACGACGGCCCAGGCCGCGACGGGGGACATCGGCACGATGCCGCTGCCGACGGTGAACATCACCCGCTTCGAGTACGTGACCACCCCTACCGCGATCGCGATTGCGCCGAGCAGGAAGAGCTGCTGCGCCGAAGTGAGCGTGTAGCCACCATGCAGCGAGAGCGCGGCGAACGGGGACACTTCGACGAAGACCCCCATCACGTTGGCGATGTTGTTGGCGCCGAGGCTGTACGCACCGAATGCCCCGGCGAACAGCAACGCGTATCGGGTCAGCGCGTCGGCGCGCAACAGATGCAGGTTCGCCCAGTGCAGGAATCGACGTGTCGCGACGAAGAGGGGGACGGCGATGACCCCCGCGAGCACCGGGCAGAGCACCCACGTGCTCACGATGGTCACGAACGTTGCGGTGTCGGTGGGCGAGCCGCTGAAGAGGTTCCAGCCGACGATGGCGCCGACGATGGCCTGACTGGTGGAGACCGGGAGGCCCCACTTCGTCATGTAGTACACGGTGAATCCGGCCGCGAGGGCGCACGTGAATGCGCCTGCCTGCCTGTCGACCGTGCCCAGCCGGCCCAGCGTGTCGGCCGCCCCCGCCCCGCTCACCACGGCGCCGGCGATGATGAATACGCTGCACACGAACGCCGCAGTGAAGAAGCGAATCATGCGCGTGCCCACCGCCGCGCCGAATACGTTGGCGGCGTCGTTCGCGCCGAGAGACCATCCGAGGAAGAGCCCGCTCGAGAGCAGGAGCAGGGTCGCCAGATCCATCAATCACGACGTTTGATGGTGTAGATCTGCAGCGAATCGACGAGATCTTCCGCCTCGTTGGCGATGTCGTCGATGCGTTCGATGAAGTAGCGGATGTGCATCTTGCGCTCGAGCGGAAGATCCGACGAGAACACTGCGCGTTGCAGTCGAGTGCTCAGCTTGTCGGCTTCCGATTCCAGGAAGATCGTGCGCGTCGCATGATCGCGCACCGCTCTCATGTCGCGGAAGAACGCCCGGGCCGCGAGCACCGCGCTCTCGACGCACTTGATCACCGTCTCCGCCAGATCGCGGAAGCCGGCGTGGAACTCGGCGGGGATTTCGGGCTGCTGGATCGAGAGGCGGAACAGGTTGGCCTGGAACATGTTGACGATGCCGTCGGTGTCCTCGAGCATGGTCATCACGTCGGCGCGCAGGTCGGGGATCAGGGTACGGGCAAACAGATCGGATTTGATCGAGCGCCGCAGTGCATCCTCCCGGCTCTCGATCTCCCGCTCCTGATCGAGGAAGTCGTCATAGGTCCCGTTCACGCCCTCGGCGAGGTAGATGGCGACCGCCTTCTCGAACACGAGCCCCGCCTCGGTGACCTTGTCGAAGAACTCTTCAATCTGATCCTCCAGCGCGCGGGTGCCGCCGAACAGGTGTGTGATCTTGCGCAGATACATCGTCCACTCCCAGGGCCCGCGCCGTTCCACCCCGCGATCCTCGAACCGCCGCCTTGTTGACGGAGACGTCCGGCTCCGGCCGATGCCTTCGTGACCGGCGTCGGACCGTCCGGGCAAGTCCGGGGGCTCACGGCCTCGGCCCTTCCGGCACGCGGTAAGGAAGATATCAGGGAGTCACCGGCCCTTGGCGTCCCGATATCCTTGACGATTCCGCGCGGAAGCCGATCCGGTATGGGCCAGGGGCTGGGACGGCGCAGCCATCTTCGAAGAGCCTACTCAGCGCATTGTTTAACGTGGCGGCATGTCCTCGGCAAACCACGGTGTCCATCGACAGGGATGCGAGGGCGAGCCTCGCATGGCAGTGACCGTATTTCAAGACTCGGAGTTGTCCAACGAGACATGAGCCTGCTCATCTCTGAATTGGAAAACACAGCACGGACTTGGCGGCGAGGGGGTCGCGTTCGGAGATGATCACGTGGGGCGATGTCTCGAACAGAGGCTCGAACTCCACGCCGCCGTCGAGATAGATGTCGTACGTGACCGCGACGTCGGTATAGCCGGCCTTCAGATCGCGGACGGCCCGTATGAGATCCCCCTCGTGCAGAGTGAGCTTGAGGCTCGGGTGTTTCGAGGCAAGGCGCCGGACGACCTGGCCGAGCAGGAACGGAGCGGTAATGAAGTAGCAGCCGACGTGAAGCTCGCCGATGAACTGCTGGCCGATCCCCTGGGCGCGATTATCGAAGCCCCGCTCCGCCTCCAGGAGCCGGCGCGCCTGAGTGACGAAGGATCGCCCCGATGGCGTCACCGCCAATCCCCGTGCGGGATTGCGCACGAACAGCCGATATCCGTATCGCCTCTCGAAACCCTTGATCGCCGCGCTGACCGCCGGCGGTGAGACGTCAAGCGCAGCGCTTGCCCTGGTAATGCTTCCGAGATCGGCGGCGGCGACCACGTAGGCGAGATGCGTCAAGAAGATGTTCACGGCGTCTCTGACCTATGTGGTCATCGTCGTGCCCTTCTCGGTGGCGCTCGGACTCGGGGCGGCAATGCTGATCTCTTCGCTGCGATTCGGCGGCGAGATGTACAAGGCCGTCTTCTTTCTGCCGGTCATGGCGACGCTGCTGGCCATGGCGATCGTCTGGGAGTTCGCGCTGCACCCGGTGGTTGGAGTCGTCAACGACTTCCTGGCGAGTGGCTGCGACGTCGGCTGGGTGTACGGCCTGCTGACCGGCTCGTGGCTCGGCCTCGACGCGGCCGAGAACTGGTATGGAAGAAGCTGCGCCGACGATTTCCCCGTCTGGTTCGGCGACAAGAGGTACGCCCTGGGAACGATTGCGTTCATCGGGATCTGGCAGGCGTTCGGCTTCAACACGGTGCTGTACCTGGCCGGGCTGACCGCGGTTCCGCGCGAGCTCTACAGCGCCGCGGAGATGGACGGGGCGAGCAGCGCCTGGGAACGCTTCCGGCTCGTGACGTGGCCGATGCTCGGACCGACGCACGTATTCGTCGTGACCATTACCTCGATCCGTTCGTTTCAAGTCTTCGATACGGTGGAAGCGCTGACTCGCGGGGGTCCGAGCAAGTCCACCTACGTGATGGTGTACGCCATCTTCGAGAAAGGGGTGAAGCAGAACCTGCTCGGAATCGGCTCGGCAATCACGGTCGTGTTCCTCGCGTTCGTCCTGATGCTCACGATCACCCAGGTCTACTTCGTCAACCGGCGGGTGCATTACTCGTGAACAGGAACGCGAGCTGGCCGAGCGAGGCGCTGAAGCACGTATTCCTGCTGCTTGGCGCCATCGTGGTGCTGCTGCCGTTCTATCTCATGATCTCCTATTCCTTGAAATCTCCGTCGGAGATCGAAACCAACTCGGGGGGGTTCATGGGAGCGCAGGCTCCGATGACGGACCCTCGATGTCTCAAGGCCGGACGCCCCCCGGAGGAATGCACGATGCGGCCCGTGGTCTACAACTACACCGCGGCGTTCAGCGAGGCGCCCCTCCTGCGCTACATACTGAACGGGGTGCTGGTGACGGTGTCGATCTTCCTGATTCAGGTCCTGGTCGCGCTGCCTTGCGCCTACGCGCTGGCCAAGCTGCGGTTCTGGGGGCGGGATCTGGTGTTCGGCTTGGTAATCTTCTGCCTGCTGATCCCGGTGCATGCGATCGCCCTGCCCCTCTACATCATGCTGGCGAAGGCCGGGCTCACCAATACCTACGCGGCGCTGGTGATCCCGTGGACGATTTCGGTCTTCGGGATCTTTCTGATGCGGCAGTTCTTCAGGACCGTACCGGACGATCTGATCGATGCGGCCCGCATGGACGGCATGAGCGAGCTCGCCATCGTCTGGAAAGTCATGCTTCCGACCGCGATTCCGGCCCTGCTCGCCTTCGCGATCTTCTCGGTCGTGGCGCACTGGAACGACTACTACTGGCCTCGTGTCGTCATCACGGGTGATCGCGACCTGATGACTCCGCCGCTCGGACTGCGCATGTTCAAGTCCGACCTCGACGGCAACGAGTACGGGCCGATGATGGCGGCGGCGACAGTGATCGTCACGCCGCTGGTCGTCGCGTTTCTTCTGGCGCAGCGTCGCTTCATCGAAGGCATCACCCTCACGGGAATGAAATAGCCAAGCCGCGCCATTGAATTTCGGCCCCGAAGATCCGGGGTCGAACATCACGAGGCCCCGAATCCACCACCGGAACGGCCACGGGCCTCTTCGACAATAGAGGAGAGAGAAAAGATGACACGCAACACAGCTTTGGCCACGGTCCTGGCGGGCACGCTGGCAACGTCGGCCGCCTGGGCGGAGAACGTCACGATCGAAGTCGGTTATCCGTACTCCAGCCTGTTCGACGTCACCTTCGAGCGCATCATGCCGTTGTTCAAGGAGGCGCACCCCGACATCGACGTGAAGTTCCGCGCCACTTACGACAACTACGAGGACGGGACCAACACCGTGCTGCGCGAGGCGGTCGCGGACAAGCTGCCCGATGTCACGTTCCAGGGTCTCAATCGCCAGGCGATTCTCGTCGAGAAGGGCATCGCGCAATCACTGGAGCCATTCATCGCCAAGGAGCAGGACTTCTCCAAGGAAGGCTACCACCAGGCGATGCTCGGTCTCGGCACGTTCGGCGGCAAAGTCTACGGGCTTCCGTTCGCGGTCTCCCTGCCGGTGGGCTACTACAACATGGATGCGTTGAAGAAGGCGGGGATCACGACGTTGCCGGAGACATGGGACGAGGTCGTCGCAAATTGCGAGAAGCTGCGTGCCGCCGGTTACAAGAATCCCTTGTTCTGGGGCTGGAACATCACTGGGAACTGGTTCTTCCAGGCGCTGCTGTGGAGCCAGGACACGCCGATCATCAAGGACGGAAAGCTCAACTTCGACGGACCCGAAGGACTGCAGGCGCTCGAGACGATGAAGAAGCTGTTCCGGGGCTGCAAGATGCTCAACCTGTCGGTGGGCGACGCCGGGAAGCCGTTTGCGGCCGGCGAAGTGGCAATGCACTTCTGGTCGACCTCCGCCGTCGGAGCCATCGAGCGGGCGAAGGGTGATTTCGAGCTGCGCACCGGTGAGTACCCGGGGATGGGCGAGCCCCCGAAGGGACTGCCGGCGGGTGGCAACTCGGGGATGCTGATCTCGACTTCCGACGATCCGCAGAGGGTGGAGGCCGCATGGAAGTTCCTCAAGTTCTGCACGTCCGGCGTGGGCGCCGCGGCGGTGGCGGAGACCACGGGATACATGCCGCCGAACAAGGCCGCCAACGAACTGCTGGCCGACTTCTACAAGAACAACCCGAACAAGCACACCGCGGTGCGCCAGGCCGGCCTGCTGCGGGACTGGATCGCCTATCCGGGGGATAACGGGCTCGCGATCACCCAGGTCATCTACGATCAGATCGAGTCGATCGTGATCGGAGACTCGGACGACATGGCCGCCCTCCAGGAAGAGATGGTGGAGGAGGTCTCGTCGATGCTGCCGTAGATCATCGACGCAGGGTAATGGATGACGCGAAGATCGGCGCCTGCCGGTCTTCGCATCCCCGGTTGGCTGTTCGACATTCGACGCGGCCTTGCCGCCGCTCCCGAGTGCCGGAGCCGAACACCGGTTCCGCGGCGAGTCGACGATGACGAGATACGGCGACGTGCGCCGGAGAACGGTATGAGCTTGACAGGACGAGAAAACTCGGGAGCGTAACCATGCCGGACAGCCGACTGCTGACGACGACGATCGGAGCCTTCCCGAAGCCGAGCTGCACACCGATCGGTGACTGGTTTCCCGATCCCGAGGATACAGGCGCGGGTGCGAAGGGCGAAGGATTGCTCAAGCGATGGCAGCGGGCCGGCTACGAGCAGCGGCTCGCCCGGGCCGGCGAGGCGGCTGAAGAGGCTTTCGTCAAGGCGATCGAAGAGGTCGTCCGGGACCAGGTCGACGCCGGCATCGACATCCCCACCGACGGAGAGGTTCGCCGGGAGAACTACATCTTCTACCAGTGCCGGCATCTGCACGGCATCGATTTCGAACACCTCACCGAAAAGGTCGCGCGTGACGGCGCATTCACCGCCGGGGTCCCGACGATTACCGGGGCGGTCACGCCCCGCGTGCTGGTCCTGGCCCGGGACTGGCGGATCGCGCAGCGCGTGACCGATCGACCGGTGAAGATCACCCTGCCGGGTCCGATGACCATCGCCGATTCGGTGGCCAACGAGTGCTATCCGGACCCCCGGTCACTGGGACAGGCCCTCGCCGAGGCGCTGAATGCGGAGGTCCGCGATCTGGCCGCGGCGGGCTGCCGCAACATCCAGGTCGACGAGCCGGTCTTCGCCCGCAAGCCCCGGCAGGCCCTGGAGTACGGGATCGAGCACCTCGAACGGGTGTTCCACGGCGTGCCGGACGGCGTGCAACGCATCGTGCACATGTGCTGTGGCTACCCGAGCGCGCTGGACGTGACCGACTACCCCAAGGCCGACCCGCAAGCGTACTTCCGGATCGCGGACGCGATGGACGATGCGTCGATCGACGCGGTCTCGATCGAGGATGCGCATCGGCACAACGACCTGAGCCTGCTCGAACGCTATACGCGAACCACGGTCCTGTTCGGCGTGGTGGACGTCGGCCGGAGCCGGGTGGAGCCGGTCGACGAGATCGCGCAGCGGCTCGGCCAGGCGATCGAGCACATCGACCCCCGGCGGCTGGTGGCCGCTCCGGATTGCGGGCTCGGCCTGCTCGGCCGGGACCTCGCGGTCAGAAAGCTCTCGAACCTGTGCGCGGCAGCCCACGGCGGCGCATCCGGCTGAGAAGCACGGCTCGCGCGCCGATGCGCTGCTCGAAAGACACGGAGACGGGTAGCGCCGGAGCGCCGCGCCGAACCAGTAGCACGGGGCCGAATCAACATCGCCGGATCGACTGGCGGGGAGACAGCGTCCGCCTCTGCTTGCGACGTGCAGACCGCGGGTGGCGCACGCCCGACGTTACCAGCGCAGGTTCACGTTCTTGATGCGGGTGTAGCTCAGCAGCTCCTCGAAGCATTCCTCGCGGCCTGCGCCGCTCTGCTTCCAGCCGCCGTAGGGAACGCCGATGTACCGGCCGGTGGAATTGATCCACACGTAGCCGGCCTCCACCCGTTCGGCGGTCTCCATGGCCTTGTCGAGGTCGTTGGTGACGATGGCGGCGGTGAGGCCGTAGTGCAGGGCGTTCGCCTTCGCCAGCACGTCCTCGTAGTCCGACCACGTGAGCACCGACATCACCGGACCGAAGATCTCCTCGCGGGCGATGCGCATCGAGTCGTCGACGCCGTCGAACACCGTGGGGGAGACGAAGAACCCGTTCGCGAGGGCCGGGTCCGCGGGGCGTCCGCCGCCGATGACGAGCCGCGCCCCCTGCTCGCGGCCCGAGGCGATGAAGCCCGTGACCCGCTCGAACTGCCGGGCGGAGACGATCGGCCCGACCTCCTTGCCGTCCTCCCAGGGCAGCCCCACCGGCAGCGCCTCGACCTCCGCCACCAGCGCGTCCAGCACCGCACCGTGCAGCGATTCGTGCACGAACACCCGCGAGGTCGAGCTGCACGACTGCCCCTGGCGGTTCATGTTCATCCCCTTCACCGCGGCCTTCGCGGCCCGGGCCGGGTCGGCGTCGGGGAAGATGATGATGGGGTTCTTGCCGCCCAGCTCCAGGGTGACCTCCTTCAGCCCCTCGGCCGCCTCGCGGGCGATGATGCGCCCGGTCTCCACCGAGCCCACGAAGCCGATGCGCTCCACCAGCGGATGCCGCACCATGGCCGAGCCCGTGTCGGCCCCGCCGGTGACCACGTTCACCACCCCCGGCGGCAGGACGCCTTCGCACAGCTCCGCGAAGCGCAGGCTGGAAAGCGGCGCCTGCTCCGAGCCCTTCACCACCACCGTGTTCCCGGCCGCCAGCGCCGCCGCGGCCTTCTCGGCGCAGAAGCGGAACGGGTGGTTGAACGGGTTGATCTTGGCCACCACGCCGTAGGGCTGGCGCCGGGTGAAGTTCAGGTGCCGCGGGCCGTATGACGAGGTCTCGCCCTTGATCTCGGTGACCAGCCCCGCGAAGTAGCGCAGCGTATCCACCGTCCAGTCCACGTCGCCGACCATGCCGGCGAGCGCGTTTCCGGAATCGACGCAGTCCATGAGCCCCAGCTCGTCCCGATGCGCGTGCAGCCGGTCGGCGAGGCGCTCCAGGTATCCGGCCCGCTCGCGCATCGGCATCCGGCCCCACTCCGACTCGAACGCCTTGCGCCCGGCGCGCACCGCCCGGTCGACGTCGGCCCGCGCCGCGGCCGGCACCTCGCCCAGGTGCTCGCCGGTGGAGGGGTTGATCGATGCCAGGCGTCCGCCCTCGGCCGCCTCCTGCCACTCACCACCGATGTAGAGTCCGCGCGGCGTGAAGTTCAGCTCCGGTCCGATCATGATCTCCTCCGGGGGGTCCGGCTTGGCGGGCGCGCTGCGCATTCTTCCTCGTCAGGGCACGACGGCGGCGCGCAGCACACGATGGTTGGCGGCCTTCTCGAACGCCTCGCCGAGCTGGTCGAGGCCGAAGCGTGAATCCACGATCTCCGCGAAGGGGAATCGGCCGCGATTGGCCATCACGAAGTCGAGCGCCTGGACCAGGTGCCGCGGGTGGTAGTTGTGGATCCCCTTCAGGGTGATCCACTTGCGGATCAGATCGTGTCCGTCGAGGGCGAAGCACGAGCCGGGGTTGATCAACCCGGCGAGCACGTAGCGCCCCCCGATGCGCAGCATGCGCACCCCGGACGGCACCACCGAGGCGACGCCGCAGACTTCCAGCACCACGTCCGGACCGTCCGGAGGCGATGCGTCGCGAACCGCGGTGACCAGCTCGTCCTCGTTCATGGCGCTCACGTCGAACGTGAGATCGGCCCCGAACCGCTCCGCCGCCTGGCGGGAACCGCATCCAGCCCGATGACCCGGGCCGCGCCCCGGGCCTTGGCGATGGCGCAGCCGTAGATCCCCAGCAGCCCCAGGCCCTGCACCACCACCGTCTCGCCTACCGCGATCGCCGCGGCCTCGGTGACCGAGATCATGGTGGCGACCCCGCAGTTGAGTGGAGTCGCCTCCTCGTCGCTCAAGACCTCCGGCAGCTTGAGGATGCCGGTGCCGGGCAGGATGTAGCAGTAATCGGCGAAGCCGCCCAGGAAGTGGGGGTCGTCGTCCACGTGATCGTGGCCGTACTTGCGCAGCCCCGGCGCCTTCTGCGGCATGTCGTGCACGTCGCGGTAGTACGACGGGCCGTCGGCGAAGTACTCGGTCCAGGTGATGCGATCGCCGGCCGCGAGCGGGTCGCCGCGCAGATCCTCGCGGACCCCGTCGCCGATCTGCTCGATGACGCCGATGATCTCGTGGCCCAGAATGCCGGGACAGGGATTGGGGCGGCGGCCCTCGTAGGAGTGGATGTCCGACCGGCAGATGGTGGACATTGCGATCTTCACCAGTACCTCGTTCTCGCGGGCGTCGCGTACCGGATACTCGCGTATCTCGAATGGCGCGTTCGGCGCCGGGTAGACCACGGCGCGGCCGGTCCTGGTCATGGATTCCTCCCGGAGGATGTCAATCGACGATGCCGTTGAAGGCGTAGTCGAATGCCTGGTAGCTGTGCAGCCGCGCATCCTCGGCGTGGCGCGCGTACTCGTCGCTGACCGGACGGCTGAGGATGATCGGCACGTCGGCCTCATGGACGCTGCCGTGGGTGCGCAGCCGATGGCCCTTCAGTCCGCTCAGGTCGTGGTCCACCTCGCGGGCGCCGATGACGGTGCGCGCGTCCCCGAGCACCGCCACGTCCCCTTCCGAGCCGACGGGGAGGTCGAATTCCTGCGCCACGTCCTCGCGGGACAGCACCTGCTCCAGGCCCGGCACGTCCGCGATGGCGTCGATCACCCGCTCACCCGAGAGCCCCTCCTGGCAGTACACGCGCACGAAGCCGCCGAGCGCGCCGTGGTGACCCACGAAGGCGTCGGTGATGGGGCAGATGACGGTGCTCGCGCCCTCACCGAACTCTGCGTCGAGGAGGTCCTGCAGCCACACCACGCGAGGCGTGCCGTCGTCGTTGGTCTTCTCGTTCATGCCGTGGTCCGCGGTGAGCGCCACGGTCGCGCCCAGCGCCTCGAACCGGTCGAAGCGCGCGTCCAGCTCCCGGTAGAACCGGTCGGCCTCGGGATGGCCCGGCGGGTAGGCGTGCTGGATGTAGTCGGTGAGCGAGAGGTAGAGGATGTCCGGGCGGCGCTCTTCCAGCAGCCGGAGACCGGCGTCGAGCACGAACAGGGAGAGATCTGCGGAATACATGTCCGGCAGTGGCCGGCCGACGAAGTCGAGCGCGTCCTCGATGCCGTTCTCCTCCATCGTGCAGCGGTCGGCGTGCTGCGAGGAGAGGCTGACCGAGCCGTTGGAGAGATCCATGCCCTTCTGAAGCTGCCGGCGGAGCTTGTCCTTGGCGGTGACGGAGACCACCCGCGCCCCGTGGCGCGAGAACTCGCTCATCACCGAGTGGACCTTGAGCAGCTCGGGTCCGGTCATCACCACCGGCTCGTTCGTCGCACGGTCGAGGTAGAAGTTGCCGGAGATGCCGTGCACCGAGGCCGGACGTCCGGTGACGATGGACATGTTGTTGGGGCAGGTGAAGCTCGGCATGGTGCCATGCGCCACCGTATGGAAGCCCTCCTTCATGTAACGCTCGACGTTGGGGATGATCCCGGCGGCCACGCCATGCTCGATGTAGGCCGGGTCTCCACCGTCGATGCACACCACCACGATCGGGCGATCGGGCCAGCGGTATGCGGTGCCGTTTACTGCCAGACTCTTCGCCGTCATGTCGTTCCTCCTGCTTTCTCGCTTCCCCGTGCGGGGCGGCGGTTACGCCCGCGGAACCGCCGTCCGATACCGCCGCGCTCGTCCCGTGACGATAGCAACTGTCCCGCCCCCATCAAAATCGAATGTTCTTCCGTGGCTCGTCGATTCCGATCGAAGCACCGGACATGGCTGCCGGCGTTCCACGTAGCGGCCGTCACTTCATCCTGCTCGGGCTTCTGCGAGCCCGAGCAGGGCGAGGTCGCACTGCGGGGGGCGTTGCGTTCAGAAGATCAGGTTGACCATCGGAATGAGGATCACCAGGAACAGGATGGTCATGATGCCGCCCGCGCGCATGAAGTCCACGACCCGGTACCCGCCCGGCCCCATGATCAGCGCATTGACCTGGTGCGTCGGGATCAGGAACGAGTTCGACGCCGCCAGCGCCACCGTCAGCGCGAACACGGCAGGGTTCCCTCCCACCCCGAGCGCGATGTTGATGGCCAGCGGCACCAGCAGCACCGTCGCCCCGACGTTCGACATCAGCAGGGTGAATCCGGTGGCAAGCACCGCCAGGGCGGCCTGCAGCGCCCAGTGCGGCACGTCCCCGAGCAGGCGCAGGGTCTCCTGCGCGATCCAGGCCGCGGTGCCCGTGGTCTCGACCGCAAGACCCAGCGGAAGCAGGCCGGCGAGCAGGAACACGCTCTGCCAGCCGACCGACCGGTACGCCTCGTCGATGGTGATGACCCCGCTCAGGATCATGCCCACCGCCCCGGTGAGCAGTGCGAGCGACAGGCGCAGATCGGTGAACAGGGTCAGGCCGATGGCGAGCAGGAAGAACACCAATGCGTGGTACACGCGGTGTGGACGGGTGACCTCGTAGGGATAGTTCGTCACGCATACGAACGAACGATCCTGAACCAGGCGATGCAGGTCGTCCCAGAAGCTGTGCAGCACCAGCGTGTCGCCGACCTGAAGCTCGGTGTCCGTGAGATCGTGGCGGATGATCTCCTCCTGCCGGTTGATCGCGAGCACGTGGGCACCGTAGCGCTTGCGCATCGCCACGTCCCTGATGGTGCGCCCGGCCACACTCGACGCGGGCGGAATGACGACCTCCGACACGCCTGCCCGCGACGGATTCAGCAATTCGACGAACGCTTCCATGTTCCGCGCTACGCTGAGCCCGGTAGCGCGCGCGAAACGCCGCACCTGCTCCGAGCTCCCCATGAGCGCGAAGGTGGTGCCGGCGGGAATCAGCGCATCGATCGGCGGCTCGAGTGCGATGTCGCGCCCCACCCGCATCCCCAGCACGAAGGGGGCGTCCGGGATTCCTTCCGCATCGCCGATCGACCGGCCGACCAGAGGGCTGTTGGCGGGGACGGTGGCCTCGAAGATGTCCCCCTTCAGGCCGTAGAGATCCTCGAAATACTGCGCGGTGGTGGAGGTGTCGGCGGTGGCGTCGTCCATCTCAGGAAGCAGCCGGGACCCGAGGAGGATGAAGTAGGCGATGCCGGCGGTGATCATCACGATTCCGATGGGAGTGACCGCGAACAGGTGAAATGTCCGCATCGGGGCCACGCCGTCCGGCAGCGCCTCGTTCGCGTTCAGGATCAGATCGTTCAGCAGAATGAGCGGGCTCGATCCCACCATCGTCATCGTGCCGCCGAGGATCGCGCAGAAGCCCATCGGCATCAGCAGGCGCGAGAGCGCGATGCCGGTTCGCGCCGAGATCCGGCTCACCACCGGCAGGAACAGCGCCGCCGCCCCGATGTTCTGCATGAAGCTCGAAATGATGCCGACCGTGCCGGAGAGGATCGGGATGATCCGTCCCTCGGTATTCCCGCCCACGCGCAGGATGTAACCGGCGAGCAGGGTCATGATTCCGGTGCGGTCCAGTCCCGCCCCCATGATCATCACCGCGATGATGGATATCACCGCGTTGCTCGCGAAGCCGTCGAAGACGTGGGCGGCGGGAACGATGCCGGTGGCCCCGACCAGCACCATGATGAGCAGCGCGGCGACGTCGACCCGAACCACCTCGGAGACGAACAGATAGATCGTGAGCCCCAGGACGAGGATCACCGCCAGCATATCCTGGGTGAACGTAATCGAACCGCTCACGGACGCCGGCCCGCTTCAGAGGATTCCAGCACTTCTAGGGCTATCGCAACAAGGCTGATACACCATCGACTTCAGTGTATCCCATTCGCGTCCCGATCATTCGATCCTTTGCAAGAATATCAGCAATTCCCGCTAACGCGGTTCGTCGTTGCGCATGGCGGGCCGGAGCCGTCGCGGTCGCAGGTCATGCAACCGGGAGGCAGGCGCCACCCTCACGTCGCCGCGCGATGCCTCCTGACGGCTACCTGTCCACTGAAGCTCCTCCCCGTCGCACACCCGGACCACGGCGAGGGCCGTCACGACGTGTCATGGACCACCCGCTCGTCTCGATATCCGAAGGCAATCGCCTCGTACAGGGTCTCCCGGTCCGCCACGGGGAAGTTCACGAACAGCCCCCGCACCTTGTCCCATGATGGGAGTACGTCGTGCGGAGGAATCACCAGATCTTGATCAGTCTCCATGGTACAGGTAGATTTTCATTCGTTTTTTCATAACAATGATTATGTTAGACTCAATATCTCGAAACAGGATTGAAACCGTGGCCCAAGCGGTACGAGAGAAACAGGGATTCTTCGCCTTGCTGCGAGGCCCCTTGGCGCGGGGCTCGCGCGAGGGGGCGCTGCTCGTCATCTCCGCGGTGGCGATCTACTTGCTGGTGTCGATCGCAAGCTATGACCCGGGCGATCCGGGCTGGTCGAACGCCGGCCACGTCGATCGGATCGCGAACCAGGGCGGGGTGGCGGGGGCCTGGATTGCCGACGTCCTGCTGTACCTGTTCGGCTTCATGGCCTATCTGTTCCCGATGATGATCGGCTATGCCGGATGGCTGGTCTATCGGGGGCTGAAGTCGGCAACCGTCGAGATCGACGCCCATCACGCCGTGATTCGCGCCGCCGGATGCGTGCTGGCGGTGTGCGCGGGATGCGGTCTCGCGACCCTGCACTACCACGGCTCCGCGGCGTTTCCCATCGATGCGGGCGGGATCATCGGAAACATCGTGGGGAGCGGCTTGGCGGGCATCGTCAATCCCATCGGCGGTACCCTGTTCCTCCTCGCCCTGTTCCTCACCGGGGTCACGCTGTTTACCGGACTGTCGTGGCTGGAGGTCATGGACGTCACGGGCCGCTACGCTATCGTGGCCGCGGAGTATCTCTACAGGAACGGCCTGCGGGCGCGGGAGCGCTGGCTCGCCGCCCGGCGCAAGCAGGAGCGGGAGGCCGCCCCGATCCGGGCGGAGAGCGCGCGCAAGTCCCGCCGCAAGCCGCCGCGTGTCGAGCCCGCGGCTGCGAAGATCCAGCCCGAGGTTGCAAAGGCCGGGACGAACGCACGGGTGGAGCGGGAGGGGCCGGTGCCGCTGTTCGAGCCGGCCTCGGGCTCCGGTGTATTGCCGCCGCTCGCCCTCCTCGACGAGCCGAAGAAGAAGCGCAAGGCCGTCTCCGATGAATCCCTCGGGGCGGTCTCGCGCCAGGTCGAGCTGAAGCTCGCGGATTTCGGCATCGAGGCCGAAGTGGTGGCGGTGCATCCGGGTCCCGTGGTCACGCGCTACGAGCTGCAGCCGGCCCCGGGGTTGAAGGTGAGCCGGGTGACGAACCTCGCCAAGGATCTCGCCCGGTCGCTGTCCACGGTCAGCGTACGCATCGTGGAGGTCATCCCCGGCAAGACCACCATCGGACTCGAGATACCGAACGAAGAGCGTGAGATCGTCGTGCTGGGCGACGTGCTCAAGTCCAGCCAGTACGACACCGATGCTTCCTTTCTTGCGCTGGGCCTCGGCAAGGACATCTCGGGCCAGCCGGTGGTCGTGGATCTGGCGAAGATGCCCCACCTCCTGGTGGCCGGGACCACCGGCTCGGGCAAGTCCGTCGCCATCAACGCGATGATCCTGAGCCTTCTCTACAAGGCGTCTGCTTCCGACGTGCGGATGATCATGATCGACCCGAAGATGCTGGAGCTCTCCGTGTACGAAGGGATCCCGCATCTCCTTGCGCCGGTGGTCACGGACATGAAGCACGCATCGAACGCGTTGCGGTGGTGCGTGGCCGAGATGGATCGGCGGTACCGGCTGATGTCGGCCCTGGGGGTGCGCAACATCGGCGGCTACAACCGCAAGGTGTTCGCGGCGGCGGAGGCCGGAGAGCCCCTGAAGGATCCGCTGTTCGTCCCGGACGGCAGGGAAGGCGAGGCAGCGGCGCTCGAGAAGCTCCCCTACGTCGTCGTCGTCGTCGACGAACTCGCCGACATGATGATGGTGACCGGCAAGAAGGTCGAGGAGCTGATCGCGCGTCTCGCGCAGAAGGCGCGTGCCGCGGGCATCCACCTCATCCTCGCCACCCAGCGGCCCTCCGTGGACGTGATCACCGGCCTCATCAAGGCGAACATCCCGAGCCGCATCGCGTTCCAGGTGTCGTCGAAGGTGGATTCCAGGACCATTCTCGACCAGATGGGCGCGGAGCACCTGCTCGGGCATGGCGACATGCTCTACCTCGGTCCCGGGGTGGCGACGCCGAGCCGCGTGCATGGAGCGTTCGTCGCCGACCACGAGGTTCACAAGGTCGTCCAGAGCCTCAAGCAGATGGGCAGGCCGTCCTATCTCGAAGGGATCCTCGACGGCACGGCGGTCGCCGAGGGAGCGGCCGACGGAGGAGGGGGCGGCGCCACGCTCGACCCGGATGACGGCGGCGAAGCCGACCCGCTCTACGATCAAGCGGTCAGGATCGTGACCGAGACCCGCCGGGCGTCGATCTCCGGGGTTCAGCGCCGGCTCAAGATCGGGTACAACCGGGCCGCCCGCATGCTCGAAGAGATGGAGCAGGCCGGCGTGGTGGGTCCGTTGCAGTCGAACGGAAGCCGCGAGGTCATTGCGCCGCCCCCCCCCGGGGACTGACCGGCCGCCGGCGCACGGGCACGATGCCGCGTCGCCGGGCTCGCGATGGGAAGCGAAGCTCGTCACCCGGAAACGATGGCCATGGAATTTCGATTCGGGCGGCTTCTCGGAGCCGGGTTGCTCTCGATGTACTTCACCGCCGTGCTCGCGGACGCGGCGGCGCGGCTGGATGGCTATCTCTCCGGGTTCGACACCGTGTCGGCGCTATTCGAGCAACGCCTGTTCGACGAACGGCGCAACCTGATCGAGCGAGCCAGGGGAACGGTGCTGATCGACCGCCCGGGGCGCTTTCGATTCGATTACTCGGACCCGCCGCAGCTCATCGTCGGTGACGGTGCGAGGGTGTGGATCCACGATCCCGAGCTCGCCCAGGTCACGGTGCGCGACGTCGACGCCGCGCTCGGCTCGACCCCCGCGGTGCTGCTGGCCACCGGCCGACCGGTGGAAGAGCAGTTTCGGGTCGAAGCGCTCGATACCGGCGCGGGTTACGACGCATTCGCCCTCGAGCCCAAGATCGAGGACGCTCCGTTCACCCTCATCCGGCTCGCGTTCGCCGGCGGCGAGCTCCGCCGCATGGAACTCGTCGACCAGTTCGGCCAGACGACCCTGATCACGTTCACCGACATCCGCCGGCAACCGGCGGTTCCGGCCGGCGCCTTCACGTTCACGCCCCCTGCCGGCGTCGACGTCATCGACGCCGGCCGCTGACTGGTGGTCAGCCGCGAACGCACCCGCCACTTCGACGCCGACGCGGCGCTGTCCACCTCAGCTATGCCGTCAAGAACAATCTCATACACTCGGGAACAGCTCTCGGCTGCTCCGGGACCCCACGTCGTCCATCCGCCTTGATAATGTCGCCAAGATGGCGTGAGTAGTTACGCGAAAGATGGGGATTCCGCAATGACGAGATCGTTGACCATCGACTACGGCGATGACGTTCTCCTGGCCTTGGGTCTTACCCCGGAGGAGTTCTGCGAAGAGGCGAAGATCCTCATCGCAGTCAAGCTCTACGAAATGGGCCGGTTGTCCACCGGCGCGGCCGCGGAGCTGGCGAACGTACCCAAGCCGTTGTTCTTGACCAAGTTGGCGGACTACGGCGTCGACACGTTCAACTTGTCCAGGGAAGAGCTTGAACGCGACTTGGCCAGTGCCCGACGTCATCTGTAACACGTCGCCGTTGCAGTACTTGCATCAGGCGGGCCTGCTTTACCTGCTGCCGGCCCTGTTCGGGTCGGTGCAGGTGCCGTCGGCCGTGGTTACCGAGTTGGCCGAAGGCAGAAGGCGAGGCATCCACCTGCCGGAATTTGAGGAACTCCCCTGGGTAACGATGCGATCGGTGCGTGATCGCAAGTTGCTGCCGCTCGTCAAAGGTCTGGGCAGCGGAGAGAAGGAAGTCCTCGCTTTGGGCTTGGAGGCGCCGGATCATCTGCTCGTACTGGACGACCATGATGCGCGCCGACACGCTGTCGCGGTGGGGCTGGAAATCACGGGTACACTGGGTATCTTGCTGCTGTCGAAGGAGCGCGGTCTTCTCGACTCGGTTCGGACTGTCCTGGATCGTCTTGCGGCATTGCAATTTCGGCTTGATACCGCGACTCGCCGGATGATTCTCGACTTGGCCGGCGAACACTGAATACCGTGTCATGCCGGG
This sequence comes from uncultured Gammaproteobacteria bacterium, assembly GCA_958295465.1. Lineage (GTDB taxonomy): Bacteria > Pseudomonadota > Gammaproteobacteria > HK1 > HK1 > HK1. Next base: position 441,292 of record OY282353.1, on the reverse strand, counting down.
GCGCCGCCAAGTGGCCGTGACCAGTCAGAAAGCACTCTTCGAACCGGCCGCCGATGCAACGCGGCCCCTTGCCGATCGCATGAGGCCCCGCACCCTCGACGAGCTGGTGGGGCAGGCGCACCTCTTCGGCCCCGGCAGGCCGTTGCGCGTCGCGATCGAGGCGGGCCGCGCCCACTCGATGATCTTCTGGGGGCCGCCCGGCACCGGGAAGACGACCCTGGGACGGCTGGTCGCCGCGTACGCGAACGCACGCTTCCTCGCGCTCTCGGCGGTGCTGTCCGGGGTGAAGGAGATCCGCGAGGTCGTCGCCGAGGCGAAGCGCCGCCGCGCGGAGCAGGGGGAAGACTGCGTGCTCTTCGTCGACGAGGTGCACCGCTTCAACAAGAGCCAGCAGGACGCATTCCTGCCGCACGTGGAGGACGGGACGGTCATCTTCGTGGGGGCGACCACGGAGAACCCCTCGTTCGAGCTCAACAACGCGCTGCTGTCCCGGGCGCGGGTCTACGTCCTGGAGGCGCTGGACGCCGGCGCGATCGAATCCGTGATCGATCGGGCGCTCGCGGACGCCGAACGCGGGCTCGGCGCGATGCGGATCGGGATGGCGCCGGGGCTGCGCCGGTTGCTTGCCGAGGTCGCCGACGGCGACGCCCGGCGCGCACTGAACCTGTTGGAGATCGCCGCGGATCTCGCCACGGACGGTCCGGACGGTGCGCGCATCCTGGCCGAGGAAGCGGTGCTGCGGGTGCTCGAAGGCGGTTCGGGACGGCGCTTCGACAAGGGGGGCGATGCGTTCTATGACCAGATCTCCGCGCTGCACAAGGCGATCCGCGGATCGAGCCCCGACGGAGCGCTGTACTGGCTCGCGCGGATGCTCGACGGCGGATGCGACCCCCTCTACCTCGCGCGGCGCCTCGTGCGCATCGCCTCCGAGGACGTCGGCAACGCGGACCCGAGGGCGCTCACCCTGGGGCTCGACGCATGGGAGGTCCAGGAGCGGCTGGGGAGCCCGGAGGGAGAGTTGGCCCTCGCGCACGCCGCCGTGTACATGGCCTGCGCGCCGAAGAGCAACGCGGTCTGCACCGCGTTCGGTGCGGCGTTGCGGGATGCGCGAGAGCACGGCTCGCTGGAGGTGCCGAAGCACCTGCGCAACGCCCCGACCCGGCTGCTCGAATCGCTGGGGCACGGCGAGGGCTACCGCTATGCCCACGACGAGCCCGAGGGCTACGCGGCCGGCGAGCACTACCTGCCTGACGCACTGCAGCAAAGGCGTTACTATGAACCGGTCGGGCGCGGGTTGGAGGAACGCATCGGCGAGAAGCTCCGGCGGTTGCGGGCGCTCGACGAGGCCGCGCGGGCGAAACGGCGCCGCGGAGGGGAATAGTGGCTGACCCGGCGTAGCCGGAACGAAGGGTCCGTTCAGGAAATTTCCCCGGCATTTTGCATGAAGTTCGATCTCCAGGGGATCGGCGATCGAATCGCATCCGGGACGCCGATGAAGCTCATGAGCGGATTCCCGGCTCCGGCTCCGGCTCGGCCGGGCGGGCGGGTCTCTCGTCACTCGAATCTCATACATCACCCGTCGTCTCCCGGTCCCGGCCCTGCCGGGTCAGGCGCCGGGGCAGGGAAGACATCGACATGCTCGATCCGGCACTTCTCAGGCGTGATCTCGAAGCGACGGCAGCCGGGCTGGCGGCCCGGGGGATCACGCTCGACACCGCCCGTATCACCCGGCTCGAACACGAGCGCAAGGAAGTTCAGGAGCGCACCCAGAAGCTGCAGAACGAGCGTAACACCCGCTCGAAGGCGATCGGGCGGGCGAAGTCCCGCGGCGAGGACGTCGAGCCGCTGCTTGCGGAGGTGGCCCGGCTCGGCGACGCGCTGAAAACCGCGGAGCGCCGGCTGTCGGAGCTTCAGGCGGAGCTGGAGAGCATCGCCCTGGAGATCCCCAACCTCACCCACCCCAGCGTGCCGGAAGGCCGGAGCGAAGACGACAACCGCGAGGAACGCCGGGTCGGCGAGCCGCCGCGTTTCGACTTCGAGCCGAAGGACCACACCGACCTGGGTGTCGCCCTCGGCGGCATCGACTTCGAGCTGGCGTCGAAGCTCGCCGGGAGCCGGTTCGTCACCCTGCACGGGGGGCTCGCACGGCTGCACCGCGCGCTGATCCAGTTCATGCTCGACGTGCATACCCGCGAGCACGGCTACCGGGAGATCTACGTCCCCTATCTCGTCACTTCCGAGGTACTGCGCGGGACCGGGCAGCTCCCGAAGTTCGCCGACGACCAGTTCCGGATCGAAGGCTCCGACCTCTACATGATCCCCACCGCGGAAGTCCCGGTGACCAACGTGGCGCGGGAGCGGATCCTCGATGCTGCGGAGCTGCCGTTGCGCTTCACCTGCCACACCCCCTGCTTCCGCCGCGAGGCGGGCTCCTACGGCAAGGACACCCGGGGGATGCTGCGCCAGCACCAGTTCGAGAAGGTCGAGCTCGTGCACGTGGTGCGCCCGGAAGACTCATACGAGGCGCTGGAGACCCTGACGGCACATGCGGAAACGATCCTCTCGCGGCTCGGGCTCCCCTACCGGGTGGTCACGCTGTGCACCGGCGACATCGGCTTCGCCGCCGCGAAGACCTACGACCTCGAGGTCTGGCTGCCGGGGCAGCAGCGTTATCGCGAGATCTCGTCGTGCAGCAACTGCGAGGCGTTCCAGGCGCGGCGGATGCGGGCGCGGTGGCGCAACCCCGAGACCGGGAAGCCCGAGCTCGTGCACACCCTCAACGGCTCCGGTGTGGCCGTCGGGCGCGCCCTGATCGCGATCATGGAGAACTTCCAGCAGGCGGACGGCTCGATCCGGATGCCGGAGCCGCTCGTCCCGTACATGGGCGGCATGACCGTGATTCGAGGCGGGGAATGACGCGAAGACCTGGCCGGCCCGGCGCGCCGCACCGACGTTCCATGCCGGGCCGCTCGACCTGCCGAGTCCATTGCCGCACCGGTGGTCATTGCTCCGCCGGCGGCGTCATTCCCGCACAAGCGGGAATCCATCCCGCGGACTTCCGGACGTATCGAGCTCCGAGCTCGTGAATCCTGCGTGAGCGGTTCGACGGCGAAATCCGGCGGCGGGCTACCTCGTTGTCGCCGGCGACATCAGGCGCAGATACGAAACGCCCCGGGGGCAAGCCCGGGGCGTTTCGTCAGCCGCTGCGGCGTGAAACGGATACGGCTCAGTCGTCGCCGCCGAATATCCCGAAGAGGTAGAGCAGGGACGTGAACAGATTGTAGATCGAGACGTACAGGCTCACCGTCGCGAGGATGTAGTTCGTGTTCGGCTCGTGTACGAGCTGGCTCGTCTGGTACAGGATGAAGCCGGACATCAGCAGGATGAACATCGCGGACACCGCGAGCGAGAGCGCGGGAATCGAGAACACGAGCGCCGCGATGCCGGCGAGGAACGCGACCAGGATTCCGACCATCAGGAAACCGCCGAGGAAGCTGAAGTCCCGCCTCGTGGTCAGCGCGTAGCCCGAAAGGCCGAGGAAGATCGCCGCGGTCCCGCCGAACGCCATCATGACGAGTTGAGGGCCGTTGGAGAACGCATGCACGTAGAAGTTGAGGATCGGGCCGAGGGTCAGGCCCATGAACCCGGTCAGTGCGAAGACGCTTACCAGCCCCATCGCGCTGTTGGCGGTCTTGGCGGTCAGGAACAGCAACCCGAAGTAGCCGCCGATGGTCAGCAGCCAGTGCAAGGGCGGCATGTTGATCATCATCGCGATGCCGGCGGTCAGGGCGCTGAACGCCAGCGTCATCGCGAGGAGGGTGTAGGTGTTTCGGATCAGCTTGTTGGTCGCAAGCACCGCCCCGGTGCGCGGCGTGCGGATCACGGTTGGTTCGAATGATGCCATGGTGAGTCAACCTCCTGAAATTTCGGATGAATTTCGCCGTTGTGGAACGTACTGACGGCACCGAATCGAATTCGTTCCCCCCGGATCATACTCCAAGGAGCGCTCGTTTCAACGACGAGTCTTGTCCAACGAGAGATGAGCCTGAAGGGAGGGTGTGAATCCAACGAGAAGTGAGCCTGTAGCGCGGGGTCTGGGATCATCGGAGGATGATCGTGACGCTACAGACCGAACGGGTCCGGACGCTGGACCAGGTGCGTGCCTTCGTCGAGGGCAGCGAGGCGGTGGACTTCACGGGAGCCGACCGGGAGTCCGTCTACGAGTTCGTGCGCCGCACGCTGGTGCGGTTGAGCTATGAGAGATTGGGCAAGCCCGACAAGGGGCTGGTCAGGCGCTACTTGGCGAAGGTGACAGGGCTGTCGAGGGCGCAACTGACCCGGCTGATAGGCCAGCATCGCGAGACCGGGCGCATCGAGGACCGGCGCGGTGGCGCTCCGGCGTGCCCCTTCGAGCGGCGCTACACGCGGGCCGACATTCGGCAACTGGCGGCGGTGGACGCGGCGTTGGGCCAGATGTCGGGGCCGGCGACGCGGGCGCTGATGCGGCGTCAGTATGCGGTGTTCGGCGATGAGCGATTCGAGCGTTTGGCGGGGCTGTCGAACGGTCACTTGTACAATCTGCGCCGGTCGGTGACGTATCGGCGCCGGCGCACGGTGGTGGCCAAGACCCAGGCGACACACCGCACCATCGGGCAACGGCGCAAGCCCCAGCCTGACGGCCAACCCGGCTATGTGCGCGTCGATACCGTGCACCAGGGCGACCAGGACGGCGCCAAGGGCGTCTACCACATCAACGCGGTCGATGAGGTGACCCAGTTCCAGTTCGTGGGGACCGTGGAGGCCATCTCCGAGCGCTTCCTGCTGCCGGTGCTCGAAGGGCTCATCAAGGCGTTTCCCTTCGTGATTCAGGGCATTCACGCCGACAACGGTTCCGAGTACATCAACCACCGCGTCGCCGCCCTGCTCAACAAGCTGCGCATCGGGACGTTCACCAAATCCCGCCCCCGCCACTGCAACGACAACGCCCTCGCCGAGAGCAAGAACGCCAGCGTGGTGCGCAAGCACCTCGGCCACGGCCACATCCCGCGCCGTCTCGCACCTGTGGTCAACGAGTTCACCCAGCACGTGCTCTCGCCCTTCCTCAACACCCACCGCCCCTGCCTGTTCCCCGCCGACACACTCGACGACAAGGGGCGGGTCACGAAGCGCTACCGCGACAGCGACGTGATGACCCCCTACGACAAGCTCAAGTCCCTCGACAACGCCGAGCGCTTCCTCAACCCCGGCGTCACCTTCGACCAACTCGACGCCCTCGCCCACGCCGTCAGTGACCTCGAGGCCGCCCACGCGCTCAACGATGCCCGCGACGCCCTGTTCCGCACCATCGGGCGCGCTTGGCGCGACGCGGCCTGACCCTCCACCCCACCCGCACAATCCACCGTCCGGCCTCATCCGGGCGGTGGCCCCCTCTGTTGCCACTCCACTCTCCCCAACGCCTCCCCTGTCCCATCGTCCCCCCCCTCAGCACCCGAGCAGGGGACCGCTCAGGGCTTGCACAGGTCCTTCGTGCCCTTCAACATCCCCCTTCCATTCACTCACCCAACTCCGCCTACCGCTCCTTCTACCTCTCTCCCTTCAGGCTCATCTTCGTATTGGAAAAGACTCGACGTTGACGTTTCGGGCCGGAGGAATTCACGCGGTGGTCCCGGAGCCGTGGATTCGGGTGTGGCGATGGTGCGCTTCAAGCCGTTGGGCTCCTGCGATATGCTTGCTGCCGCTCGATTGTCCGAACCGTGATCGAAGACGACCGCCACCAGTTGCAATCAGTTTGCAATCTCCGGGCCCGGTGGGGTGGCTGAGTGGTCGAAAGCTCTGGTCTTGAAAACCAGCGAGCCGCGAGGCTCCGTGGGTTCGAATCCCACCCCCACCGCCATACCACGCGCGCAACCGACTGCAGCTCAAGGAATTTCTGAAGAAGACGATTCGGGTTGCCGATCATCCCGAGTCTGCGCGAGCTCCGCTTCTCGCTCCGAACATCCACCGGGGACCGAGCGGCGGCGTTCGTCCGGCCCGCCATCCACGAGCGGAATCGCGAGGAGCGGCCCGCGGCCTGCCGAACGGGAACGACATGACCCCGCCCGCGTGCGACGATGCTAACGTACGCGGACATCCGTCCCCCGGCGACGCAACGGTATCGCTTCCATGTCTTCATCGACCCGCACGCTCCTGGTGACGAGCGCGCTGCCCTACGCGAACGGCCCCATCCACATCGGGCATCTGGTCGAGTACGTCCAGACCGACATCTGGGTGCGGTTCCAGCGCGGGCTCGGCCATCGCTGCGCGTACGTATGCGCCGACGACGGGCACGGCACGCCGATCATGCTCAAGGCCGAGCAGGAGGGGATGACCCCGGAGGCGCTCATCGAGACCATCGGCGAGGAGCATCGGGCCGACTTCCGGGACTTCGGGATCTCGTTCGACAACTACCACACCACCCATTCACCGGAGAACCGCGCGTGCTCGGAGCTGATCTACGCGCGGCTGAAGGAGGCCGGGCACATCGTGCGCAAGGACGTCGCGCAGGCGTTCGACCCGGTCAAGGAGATGTTTCTGCCGGACCGCTACGTCAAGGGCACGTGTCCGAGTTGCGGGGCTCCCGGGCAGTACGGGGACAACTGCGAGGTGTGCGGTGCGACCTACAGCCCGGCGGACCTCGACGACGCGGTGTCGGTGCTGTCGGGAGAGAAGCCCGATCTGCGTACCTCGGAGCACTATTTCGTGCGTCTGGCGGATTTCGAGACACCGCTGCGGCGGTGGCTCGCGGGCGGCGGCCGGGGCGGGCGCCCTCCGGTGCAGGCCGAGATCGCCAACAAGCTGGACGAGTGGTTCGACGCCGGCCTGCAGGACTGGGACATCTCGCGCGACGCTCCGTACTTCGGGTTCGAGATCCCCGACGTCCCCGGGAAATACTTCTACGTCTGGCTGGACGCGCCGATCGGATACATGGGCAGCTTCAGGCACCTGTGCGCGCGGCGCGAGGACCTCGACTTCGACGGCTCCTGGACCCCGGATTCCGAGGTGGAGCTCTACCATTTCGTGGGCAAGGACATCGCGTACTTCCACACCCTGTTCTGGCCCGCCATGCTGCACGGAGCGGGTTTCCGCATGCCGACCGGGGTGTTCGTGCACGGCTTCCTCACCGTCAACGGCCAGAAGATGTCGAAGCGGACCGGCACCTTCGTCAAGGCCCGCACGTATCTCGATCACCTCGATCCCGAGTACCTGCGCTACTACTTCGCGTGCAAGCTGTCGAGCGGAATCGACGATCTCGACCTGAGCTTCGACGACTTCTGCCGGCGGGTGAACGCCGATCTCGTCGGCAAGGTCGTGAACATCGCCTCGCGGTGCTCGAGCTTCATCAACCGGCACTTCGGCGGCCGGCTGTCCGGGCGTCTCGCGGAGCCGGATCTCTACCGTGAGGCGGCGGAGGCATCCGGGCGCATCGCGGCGCTCTACGATTCCAGGGAGTTCGGCAAGGCCATGCGCGAGGTCATGGCGATCGCGGATCGGGCCAACCAGTACATCGACGACCGCAAGCCGTGGGTGCTGGTGAAGGATGGGGCGACTCGGGAAGAGGTGCAGGACGTATGCACCGTCGGCCTCAATCTGTTCCGGGTGATCATGACCTTTCTCAAGCCGGTGCTGCCGCGCACCGCCGAGCGCGTGGAATCGTTCCTGCGCTGCGGCGAGCTCTCCTGGGACGGCATCGCATCGCCGCTGCTCGGCCACCGGATCGCCCGATTCGAACCCCTGCTCACCAGGGTCGAGCCGGCAAGGATCGACGCGATGGTCGCAGACTCGATGGAGACGGGGGATGCGGGTGGGTCCGCTTCCGGGATGGATGCGGGCGCATGCGATCGAATCGACGTCGCGGAGTTCGCGAAGGTCGATCTGCGCATCGCCAGGGTCACCGCCGCGAAGCTCGTCGAGGGGGCCGACAAGCTGCTCGAGATCCGGGTCGACGTCGGGGACGAGGAGCGCACCGTGTTCGCCGGCATCCGCGCCGCGTATCCGCCGCAGAGCCTCGTCGGCCGTCACGTGGTGGTCGTCGCCAACCTCGCCCCCCGCCGGATGCGGTTCGGGGTATCGGACGGAATGATCCTGGCCGCGGGGCCCGGCGGATCGGACATCTGGTTGCTCGGCGTCGACGAGGGAGCGAAGGCCGGCATGAGGGTGAAGTGAGTGCCGCGGTGCGGGCGGGACGTTCATCCGGCGCCGCCTTCGACCCTGCCGGCCGGAACGGCCCCGACCACCGGCGGGCTCCGACCACCGGTATGGGTATCGGCGCCGTGGATGCCGTGGACGCCCTCCTGCCCCAGACTCAGTGCGGCCGGTGCGGCTATGACGCCTGCCGGCCGTATGCGCAAGCCCTGGTGCGCGGCGGCGCGGACGTCAACCGCTGCCCACCGGGCGGGGAGGCCACCATCGCGGCGCTCGCCCGCATCCTGGGACGTCCCGTCAAGGCGCTCGATCCCGCCTGCGGCGCGGCGGGGCCGCGCGAGACCGCGATCATCGACGAGAGCGCGTGCATCGGATGCACGGTGTGCATCCGCGCGTGCCCGGTGGACGCGATCATCGGGGCGCGCAGGTGGATGCACGCGGTGCTGGAGAGCGAATGCACGGGTTGCGGTCTGTGCGTCGAGCCGTGCCCGGTGGATTGCATCTCGATGGTCCCGGCGCGTGCCGGCCCGGCGACGCCCGAGGGGTGGCTGGCCGAGCGCGCGCCGCTCGCGCGGCGGCGGTTCGAGCGCCGCCGGCGACGGGAATCGGCGTTCGACGCGGCGCCGCACCGCCGGGAGCGGGCGGGCCGGATCGATGCCATCGAATCCTTGAGGACGCGCGGCGTCGAGCAGCGCCGGGCCGACATCGCCGCCGCGGTCGCGCGGATCGAGGCGCGCAAGGCGGAGCGCGGCGCCCGTGACGCCGCGGCAGTGCCGCCTGCCAAGCAGGTGCGCGAACCCGGCTGCCGGCCACGGCACGGGGAGGACAGGCGTTGAACGCCGCGAAGCGCCGGGCGATCTTCGAGAAGCTGCGCGACGCGAATCCGTCGCCGACCACGGAGCTCGAATACTCCGGCCCTTTCGAGCTGCTGATCGCGGTGATGCTCTCTGCGCAGGCGACCGACGTGAGCGTCAACAAGGCGACCCGCTCGCTGTTCCGCGCCGCCTCCACCCCCGGCGCCATGCTGGCGCTGGGCGAGGACGGCGTACGCGGACATATCCGCAACATCGGGCTGTTCAACGCCAAGGCGAAGAACGTGATCGCCACCTGCCGGCTCCTTCTCGACCACCACGAGGGGGAGGTGCCCTGCGAGCGTGAAGCGCTGGAGCGCCTGCCCGGAGTCGGGCGCAAGACCGCCAACGTGGTGTTGAACACCGCGTTCGGTGTCCCCGTGATCGCGGTCGATACCCACATCTTCCGGGTCGCCAACCGGACCCGGCTCGCCCGCGGCAAGACCCCGCGCCAAGTCGAAGACGGCCTGGCGCGCTCGACCCCGGACGAGTTCAAGCGCGACGCCCACCACTGGCTGATCCTGCACGGCCGGTACGTATGCACGGCTCGCAAGCCGGCGTGTCCGCGCTGCCTCATCGCCGATCTCTGCGAATACCGGCACAAGGATCCGGAGCCGTGACTTCCGCGCTGACGCAATGCCCGCTATCGGGCTCGCCACCGGCTGATGCTGCACGGTCGGGTACGTGCACGTGGCGCAAACCGGCGTGTCCGCACTGCCTCATCGCCGATCTCTGCGAATACCGGTACAAGCACTCGGAGCCGTGACTTCCGCGCTGACGCAACGCCCGCTATCGGGCTCGTCACCGGCTGATGCTGCACGGTCGGTACGTGCACGTGGCGCTCAAGGCGCTCGCGACCGCAAGGTCCACCACTGGCCGGTTCCGCACGGCCGGCCCATGCGCACGGTGTACGGAGAAAGCGGTATCCGGGCAAGCCGGCCGGTGTATTCGTAATTCCGGACCCCGCGGCCCGTGACGACCGACTGGCAGGAATGACGCATTGCTGTACGCAAGCGACCGCGAGGGGATGCGCCGGGCCTACGTGGACGCGTGGTCGAAGTCGCGTGCCGGGCAGCCCCTCGAACCCCTGGAACGCCTCCTCGCCGAAGTCATTGCCGAGCACTCCGAATACCACGCCCTGCTCGAATCCCCGGACGCGCTCGCGCACGAGTTCCCGCCCGAGGCGGGCCGGTCGAACCCCTTTCTGCACATGGGCCTGCACGTCGCAATCCGCGAGCAGCTCGCCACGGATCGTCCGCCCGGCTTGCGCGGGCTCTACGCGGCGCTCCTGCCGCGGTTCGCGGATGCGCACCGGCTGGAGCATGCCCTCATGGAATGCCTGGCGGAGACGTTGTGGGACGCGCAACGGGCCGGGACCGCCCCGGACGAGGCGCGCTACCTGGCCCGCGTGCGGCGGTTGACCCTGCATTTCTGTTGACATGGACGGACATGTTGACAACATACCTGCCATGAACGCAGCCGAGCTTCGCCGCCGGCTCGGGAAACAGGGCTGCATCGTCGAGACCCACGAGGGTGGAAGCGGACATCCGACCGTCCGCCTCGGAGATCGAAAAAAGTCGGTTGCCGATGCACGGTAGCCGAAAGGAACTCGGCAAGTACTGCGCTCGATGCCGTGGACAAGCCCCTCGTCCCGGCGGTGCGGTAGAGCGAAGGATTCGCCATGCGCCTGCGATTCTCCAAGATGCACGGCATCGGCAACGATTTCGTCGTGGCCGACGCGACCCGGTCATCCCTCCCGGACGCGGAGCAGATCCGGCGCCTCGCCGATCGGAGGATCGGGGTCGGATGCGATCAGGTGCTGATGGCGGTCCGCCCCACGGACCCCGGCTGCGACCTCGGCGTCGTAATCTTCAACACCGACGGCTCGCGGGCCGGGCAGTGCGGCAACGGGATGCGCTGCATGGCGGTGTTCGCCCGTGAGCGCGGCCTCGTCGCGTCGAACGAGATCACCTTCGAGATGCCGGGCGGGCGCGTGCTCGCCTCGGTCGGGGACGGCGGTTCGGTCTCCGTGCGCATGGGGGTCCCGCGGCTCGAACCGGAGGAGATCCCCATCGCGAGCCCGCACCGGGCTGCGAGCTACCGGCTCGACCTCGACGGCGACGAGATCCGGTTCGCGGCGGTGTCGATGGGGAATCCGCACGCGGTGGTACGGGTGCCGGACGTGGAACGCGCGCCGGTGGCCCGGCTCGGGCGGGCGTTGCAGGCCCATCCTTTCTTTCCCGAGGGCGTGAACGTGGGGTTCGCGCAGCCCCTGTCACGGAACCGCCTTCGCCTGCGCGTGTTCGAACGCGGTGTGGGCGAGACGCGGGCCTGCGGCTCGGGGGCGTGCGCGGCGGTCGTCGCGGGGCGGCTGGGCGGCGGTCTCGATGCGAGCGCGCGGGTGGAGCTTCCCGGCGGGACGTTGGGGATCAGATGGCAAGGCGAGGGCGAGGCGGTGTGGATGACCGGACCCACGGCATGGGTCTTCGACGCGGAGATCGAGCTGTGAGCGCCCGGATGGCGCTGCCACCCGGTGCGTCCCGCGCCGGTGGGAGCGGTGAGGGCGAGGCGGTCCGGACCCTGGTACACGGCGAAGCAGGTGCGGAAGGGCCGGGGGGGAGCGGCGGGGACGGGACGGTCCGGACCTGGGGGGCCGCGGCGCCTGCCGCGTCCCCGAACCGTTCACCGTCGAACACACCGGGCGGGGCGATCCGGACCCGGAAGGCCGCGGCGCCGGCATCCGGCGTGGGGAGCGGACCGTGACCCGTACCTTCCACTCCGGGCGTTCCGGCTCTCGAAGCGGCCCGGACGGGGATGTGCCGGTGAAGGACGGGCCCGGGAACGCCGGCGGGCCATTGGCGAGCTGCGACGAATGGATCGGGCGGTTCTGCCGTCACCTGGCCGACGAGCGCGGGCTTTCGGCGCATACCGTGCAGGGGTATCGCCGCGACCTCACCGTATTCTCCCGGTATATCGATTCGACGGGGGTACGGGACTGGCCCTCGATCGATGCCCGGGTGGTGCGGGGTTTCGTCGCGTGGCGACACCGGAACTCGGTAGGCGGGCGCTCCATCCAGCGCGGGCTCTCGGCGCTGCGCACGTTCTTCGATTTCTGTATGCGCGAGGCGGTGACGACCCGCAATCCGGCTCGGGCGGTGAGTGCGCCGAAGGCGTCGAGGCGGCTGCCGAACGCGCTCGACACGGATCGGGTGGGCGCTCTGGTGGAGCTCGGCGGGGAGGATTCGTTGAGCCTGCGCGACCGGGCAATGCTGGAGCTGACCTATTCGTCGGGGCTGCGCCTGTCGGAGCTTTGCGCGCTGGCGGTCGCGGACGTCGATCTCGAAGGCGGTCTCGTCAAGGTGCTCGGCAAGGGACGCAAGGTCCGGGTGGTGCCGGTCGGGCGCCATGCGCGCGACGCGGTTCGGGCATGGCTCGCGGCGCGGGCGGAGCTTGCCGGCCCCGGCGAGAGTGCATTGTTCGTGAGCCGGCGGGGGCGCCGGATCTCGGCGCGCACGGTACAGGCGCGGTTCGCCAGGCGCGCCCTCGAACGCGGGATCGGCGTTCACGTCCATCCCCACATGCTGCGCCACTCGTTCGCCACGCACCTGCTGGAGTCGAGCGGAGATCTGCGCGCGGTGCAGGAGCTGCTCGGCCACGCCGACATCGGGACCACCCAGGTCTACACCCATCTCGATTTCCAGCATCTCGCATCGGTCTACGATCGCGCCCACCCGCGGGCACGGAAGAAGCCGACCGATTGATTTCACCGATCCAACCGGGCGCGGCGGGTATGAATGCCGAACCGCCATTGCGCAATCACGCCATCGATCGATGTGGCTTCCCGCTTCCGTGCGAATGATCTCCTGTCGGCCAAGGCTGCTATTCCCGCGGCCGCGGGAATCCACGGGCTCGAGTACCTACCCGAGCGGGCGCTTACGGTAGAATCGCCCGCCCGCCAGACGCCTTTCCGACCATGACGAAGCTCTGCGGTACGACCATTCTCGCCGTCCGGCGCGGCGCCCACGTGGTGGTGGGTGGCGACGGGCAGGTCTCGATGGGCGCGACGGTGGTGAAGGGCAATGCGCGCAAGGTGCGGCGCCTGTACAAGGACCGCGTGGTGGCGGGGTTCGCGGGGAGCACCGCGGATGCGTTTACCCTGTTCGAGCGTTTCGAGGCGAAGCTCGACCAGCATTCGGGGCACCTGACGCGAGCCGCGGTCGAGCTCGCGAAGGACTGGCGCACCGATCGGCTGCTGCGGCGGCTCGAAGCGCTGCTGATCGTGGCCGACGGCAGCGAGACGCTGATGATCTCCGGCACCGGCGACGTCATCAGCCCCGAGCACGACGCGGTGGCCATCGGCTCCGGGGGGCCGTTCGCACTCGCCGCGGCACGGGCGCTGCTCGACTGCACCGAGCTCGGGGCCCGCGACATCGTCGAGCGCGGGCTCGGCATCGCGGCCGACATCTGTGTATACACGAACCGGGAGCTGACCATCGAGGAGCTCGGCGCCGCCGATTGACGGCGGACGGCGGACGGCGTCCGGCGCCGCGCGAGCGGAAACCATGACACAAATGACCCCGAGAGAGATCGTCCACGAGCTGGACAAGCACATCGTGGGCCAGGCCGACGCCAAGCGCGCGGTGGCCATCGCGTTGCGCAACCGCTGGCGGCGCATGCAGGTCGGCGAAGAGATGCGCGCCGAGATCACCCCCAAGAACATCCTGATGATCGGACCGACCGGAGTCGGGAAGACCGAGATCGCCCGCCGTCTCGCCCGCCTCGCCGGCGCTCCGTTCATCAAGGTGGAGGCCACCAAGTTCACCGAGGTCGGTTACGTGGGCCGCGACGTCGAGTCCATCGTGCGCGATCTCACCGACGTGGCGGTGAAGCTCAACCGGGAGCGGGAGATGGAGAAGGTCCGGCGCCGGGCGGAGGACGCGGCGGAGGAGCGGATCCTCGGCATCCTGCTGCGCCCGGCGCGCGCCGGCGTCGCCGCGGTCGGCGCGGGCGGGGACGACGGTGTCGACGCGGCGTCGACCCGGCAGAAGTTCCGCAAGATGCTGCGTGAAGGCAAGCTCGACGAGCGCGAGATCGAGGTCGAGTTGAGCGCGCCGGCGATCGGGGTGGAGATCATGGCCCCGCCGGGGATGGAGGAGATGACCAGCCAGCTCCAGAGCATGTTCCAGAACCTGGGCGGAGGGCGGAGCCGTACCCGCCGGCTGCGGATCCGCGATGCGTTCAAGCTGCTCACCGAGGAGGAGGCGGGCAAGCTCATCAACGAGGACGATCTCAAGTCGCGCGCGGTGGACGACGTCGAGCAGAACGGGATCGTGTTCCTGGACGAGATCGACAAGGTCTCGCGACGCAGCGATCGGATCGGCGCGGACGTCTCGCGCGAGGGGGTCCAGCGCGACCTGCTCCCGCTGGTGGAGGGGAGCACGGTTTCGACGAAGTACGGCGCGGTACGCACGGATCACATCCTGTTCATCGCCTCCGGCGCATTCCACACCGCGAAGCCGTCCGATCTCATTCCCGAGCTCCAGGGCCGGTTCCCCATTCGGGTGGAGCTTTCCGCCCTCGGCGTCGACGACTTCCTGCGTATCCTCACCGAGCCGGACTGCTCGCTGACCGAGCAGTACGCGGCGTTGCTGGGCGCCGAGCAGGTCGTGCTCTCGTTCACTGCCGAAGGGCTGCGACGGATCGCGGAGATCGCCTGGCAGGTGAACGAAACGACCGAGAACATCGGTGCGCGCCGGCTGCACACGGTGCTGGAGCGATTGCTGGAGGACCTGTCGTTCGAGAGCACGGACATGGCGGGGCGGCAGGTGGAGATCGACGCCGGGTACGTCGACTCGCATCTCGCGGAGCTCGCCTCGAACCAGGATCTGTCTCGATACATTCTCTGAGCCGGCGCGACCAGGCGCATCGTGCCGGCCGGCCCGGAGCATCCATGATCATGGCTCACGCGACTTCACCCACCCCGACCGAGCTGCGCTACGACCGGGCCGCATGCGTCCTGTACGTGACGTTCGACAACGAGGAGAGCTTCACCTACACCGCCGAGTACCTCCGTGTGTACTCGCCCTCGGCCGAGGTCCGCGGCCACGGACCCGGCCAGGAGGTCCTGCAGGTCGGGAAGGAGCGGGTCGGCATCCGGTCCATCGAGCCGGTGGGCAACTACGCGGTGCGCCTGTGCTTCGACGACGGGCACGACACCGGCCTGTACTCCTGGGAGGAGCTGCACTGGCTCGGCACCCACCATGAACGCCTGTGGAACGACTATCTGGAACGGCTGCAGGCGGCCGGGCATCGCCGCCGGCTCGATGCCTGAAGGCATGAGCGCCGAAAGGCGCCGCCCGGCGCCTCACCGTGCGAAAGTGTGGCGCCATGCCCCGCGGCGCATTCCCGACGGGTCCCGCGCAGGGTTGGCATCGCCGTTCACCGCCGCCTCACCCCGTACCGCGAAGTCGCCTTTCGCCAGCGCGTAGCCAGGGCTCCGGCCATGAGCGAAGAGACCACCCACTTCGGCTTCGAGGACGTCCCGGCGGGCGAAAAGCAGGCCCGGGTCGGGGCGGTCTTCGAGTCGGTGGCCGGGCGCTACGACCTCATGAACGATCTGATGTCGCTCGGTCTCCATCGGGGGTGGAAGCGGTTCACGACCCACATCGCGCGGGTGCGCCCCGGTGCGCGGATCCTCGATCTGGCCGGCGGCACCGGTGATCTGACCGCGCGGCTCGCCCCGCGGGTGGGCAGAGAGGGGGGCGTGGTGCTCGCCGACATCAGCCGTCCCATGCTGGAGCACGGCCGCGCGCGTCTGATCGACCGCGGGATCGCCGGCAACGTTCACTACGTCCGCAGCGATGCCGAGCGCCTGCCGTTCCCCGATCGCGGCTTCGACCGCGTGCTGATCGGTTTCGGGCTTCGCAACGTCACCAATCGGGGCTGCGCGCTGGCCGAGACGTACCGGGTGCTGCGGCCGGCCGGCATGCTGCTGGTGCTGGAGTTCTCGCACCTCACCGTGCCCGCGCTGCGGCGCGCCTACGACCTCTACTCCTTCTCGGTGCTGCCCGCCCTCGGCCGTATCGTCGCCGGCGATGCCGGCAGCTACCGGTATCTGGCGGAGTCGATCCGCCGGCACCCGGATCAGGAAGCGTTGCTCGCGGCCATGCGTGAGGCAGGCTTCGAGCGTTGCGGCTATCACAACCTCGCGGGGGGCATCGTCGCGGTTCACAAGGGATACCGGCTGTGAGGGGCGACGCGCACGACTCCCTGGACAGTCTCGCAAGGAACAACGCTGTTGTCCGCCTGCCCGCGGGGTTGGTTGGGGCACCCGCGATTCCGCGCGTCGGAATCGCCAGGCGACCGCGTCATCGGTCGCCGCTCGGGGGGGAGATCGGATGACCGTGCGCGCGTTGCCTTTCGGTCTGCTCGATCGGCTGATCGGTCGTGCGCTCGACCTCGACCCCGAGACGCGCGGCGCGCTGACCGGACTCTCGGGCAAGATGGTGGACTTCGAGATCGTCGGCGCCGGCGCGCTCCGCTTGCGCATCGACGGCGAGCGGGTCCGGGTCGAGCCGCGGGACGAGACAGTGGACGCCGACGTCACCATCCGCGGGGCGCCTCTCTCGCTGCTGCGCTTCATGCTCGCCGGCGATCGGGAGACGCTGATCCTCGGTGACGAGGTGAGCCTGCGCGGCGACATCGCGCTGGCAACACGATTGCAGCGGATCGCCGCCCGGATGGACCTCGATCTCGAAGAAGTGCTCGCACAGCGAATCGGCGACGCACCGGCGCACGAGCTCTTCCGCAGCATGCGCGGGCTCGGCGGCTGGGTGCGCGATGCGGGCGCGGCGCTGCTCGCCGACACTTCGGAGTACCTGCGCTACGAAACCGCGATGACGCCGCGGCGCGAGGAAGCCGAGCGCTTCGCGCATGAGGTCGACGACCTGCGAGATGACGTCGAACGTCTGGAGGCACGGGTCCTGTGGCTGGAACGGCGGAGGGCGCAGCGGCGGTGATCGGGATCCGCCGGGCGCCGGGAGTCGAGCCTGTCGGCATCGCGCCGGCACGTCCCGGCCTCGATGGTCTCCGCGAGGGTGTCGAGGATCCCGGAGCGCGACAGGTGCAGCGGCGGTGATCGCACTGCGCCAGTTTCTGCGGCTCGCCGGTATCAACGTCGTGCTCGTGCGGCACGGCCTCGACGAGATCGTGCTCGCGACGCATCTGCTGCGCCCCTTGCGCTTCCTCCTCTACCTGCTGCCCTGGAACTGGTTCCGCGGGCCGCAGCCTGCGCGGGCGGTGCGGCTGCGGCGCACGCTTGAGGATCTCGGTCCGATCTTCGTGAAGTTCGGCCAGATCCTCTCGACCCGCCGCGACCTGTTGCCCGAGGACGTCGCCGAGGAATTCGCCAGCCTGCAGGATCGCGTGCCGCCCTTTCCCGGGGAAGTGGCGGCCGGGATCGTGCGCAATGCCCTCGGACGCCCGATCGACGAGATCTTCAGCGAATTCGTCCGGGAGCCGCTGGCGTCGGCGTCGATCGCGCAAGTCCATGCGGCGCGGCTCAGGGACGGCCGGGAGGTGGTGGTCAAGGTGGTGCGCCCGGAGATCGAGGCGGTTATCCGGCGCGACGTGAGCCTGCTGCACCTCGTCGCGGATCTCGCGCACCGGTACTGGCGCGAGGCGCGCCGGCTGCATCCGCGCGAGATCGTGGCCGAGTACGAGAAGACCATCATCGACGAGCTCGACCTGCAGCGCGAAGCTGCCTCGGCGTCGAAGCTGCGGAGGAACTTCGAAGGCTCCGACCTGCTGTACGTGCCGGAGGTGTACTGGGAGTACACGAGCCGCCGGGTGATGGTGATGGAGCGGATCTCCGGGATCCCGATCAGGAACGCCGATGCGCTGCGCGACGCCGGCATCGATCTGCAGATGCTCGCGGAGCGCGGGGTGGAGATCTTCTTCACCCAGGTGATGCGCCACAATTTCTTCCACGCCGACATGCATCCGGGAAACATCTTCGTCGACCGCGGGCATCCCGAGCGTCCGAGCTACATCGCGGTGGATTTCGGCATCATGGGCAGCCTCTCGGAGCAGGACCAGCGCTACCTCGCAGAGAACTTCCTCGCCTTCTTCAACCGCGACTACCGCCGGGTGGCCGAGCTGCACGTCGAGTCGAAGTGGGTGCCGCCGGAGACGCGGATCGACGATTTCGAAGCGGCGATCCGTACCGTATGCGAGCCGATCTTCAACCGCCCCCTGAAGGAGATCTCGTTCGGGCGGGTGCTCGTGCGGCTGTTCCAGACCGCGCGGCGTTTCCACATGGAGGTGCAGCCGCAGCTCGTGCTGCTGCAGAAGACCCTGCTCAACGTCGAGGGTCTCGGTCGCCAGCTCTACCCGGAACTCGACCTGTGGGAAACCGCCAAACCCTTCCTCGAACGCTGGATGCGCGAGCAGATCGGCGCGCGAGCGCTGTTGCGGGAGGCGAAACGCCAAGCCCCGAAGTGGGGCGAGACCCTGCCCGCGCTTCCCGGGCTCGCGTACGAAACGCTGAAGCTCGCGCGCTCCGGCGAGATCGAGGTCCGGATGCGCTCCGAAGAGCTCGATCTGCTGCGCGGCGAGATCCGCCGGGGGAATCGACGCACGGCACTGGCGGTGGTCGGGGCGGCACTGCTGCTCGGCGCGGCGGTGATCCTCGCCCTCGGCGGGGCGCCGCTCGCGATGCTGTGGGGGGCGCCGATCTGGTCATGGGTTCTCGGCGTCGCCGGCGCCTGCCTGGTGCTCGCGGCGTGGCCGGGCAGGGGAGAGCGGTAGCGTGAAATCGACGACGAAGATTCACCCGCCCATCGGTGCTTGAACGCGCCAGGGCGACAAGTGCCGGAAAGGGATGGAACCGGGGGAATCGTCTTGCCTGCCGGAACGACGCGGCTACGAGCGGTCGTTGAGGATGTACAGGCCCTTGAGGAGGTTGAGGGCTTCGTAGAGCGCGAAGTCACGCTGGGCGAGCGGTACTTCACCTGTCGGCTGCCGGGCCTGTTGCGCCGCCTCGAAGTCTTCCTCCGCGCCCTCGCTCTCCAGGTGGCGGGCGAGATCGGCTTCCTTGACGCCCTG
The DNA here is from genome assembly GCA_958295465.1 of uncultured Gammaproteobacteria bacterium. Taxonomy (GTDB): domain Bacteria; phylum Pseudomonadota; class Gammaproteobacteria; order HK1; family HK1; genus HK1. The sequence goes on along the minus strand of OY282353.1, from coordinate 422,156 downwards.
GCCGACGTCGACCCGGGACACGCGCACGCGGTCGAGGGTGATGTCGGGGATGATTCCCCGCGCCTGGATCGAGTTCCCGGAGGGCGTGTAGTACCGTGCCGTGGTGAGCTTCAGCGCCGATCCGTTGTCCAGCGGGAGGATCGTCTGGACCGAGCCCTTTCCGAACGTCTTCTCCCCCATGATCACGGCGCGCCGGTGATCCTGCAGCGCACCGGCGACAATCTCGGAGGCGGAGGCGGACCCCGCGTTGACCAGCACCACCAGTGGGACTCCGTCGAGAATGTCGGACCCCTTGGCACTGAAGGTAAGCTGCGCGTCGTCCATCCGCCCCTCGGTATAGACGATGGTCCCTTCGTCCAGGAATGCGTCGGATACCGAGACCGCGGCGTTCAGCACGCCCCCGGGATTGTTTCGCAGATCGAGGACGAGGCCCTTGAGGTCGCCGTCGCCGGCATCCTCCCGGAGCTTGTCGACCGCCTCGCGCAGGCTCTCGCCGGTTCGGATCTGGAACTGGCTGATCCGGACGTATCCGTATCCCGGCTCGATGGAGCGGCTGCGCACGCTGGTGACGTGGATGACGTCCCTGGTGATGGTGATCCGGATGGGTCGATCCACTCCTTCGCGCACGATGGTGAGCACGATGTCGGTGTCTGGCTCCCCGCGCATCACCTTCACCGCTTCGGCCAGCGACATCCCCTTCACCGGGGTGTCGTCGAGCCGGATTACCAAGTCCCCCGCCTCGACGCCGGCGCGTTGCGCGGGCGTGTCGTCGATGGGCGCGATCACCTTGACGAACCCGTCCTCCATGCCGACTTCGATTCCCAGACCCCCGAATTCGCCGCTCGTGCCCGCCTGCAGCTCCTGGTAGTCGTCGGGTACGAGGTAGGCGGAGTGCGGGTCGAGTCCGGACAGCATCCCGCGGATTGCGTTTTCGAGCAGCGTTCCATCCCCGATCGGCTCGACGTAATCGTTCTTGATCTTGGCGAAAACCTCCGTGAAGGTGCGGAGATCCTCCAGCGGCAGCGCTGCTTCGTCGCCGCGCTGCGCGAAGACGCCTTGTCCGAAGGCCAGGAAGACACCGATTGCGCCGCCGGCGAGGAGACAGGCGATCGATCGTGTGAGTGGTTTCATATTGCGCCCCGATACGCCGCCCAGGACCCCGCAAGCGAGCGTGGTGGGAGAATACTCGCGGCCGCTAAGGGGTTACAAGCGCCAGAACTGTCCAAACGCTATGTGAGCATGAGCGGAAGGGCCGAATCCAACGCTACGTGAGCATGAAGCGGCGCTGAGTCCTCCACACTTGGAGGAGGATCGTGACACTTCGGTCCGAGCGCGTGCCCGGAATGGGGCGGTTGTCCCCGGCGTGGCAGGTGAACACTGCGGAGAGCTTGACGCCTCCCGTGCGGTTCTTGCCCACCGCGTGGAACAGCCGGCAGTGGAAGAAGAGCGCGTCGTCCGCTACGAACGGTGCTCCCAGGGGATCCGGCGTCGCCGGAATCCAGACCCGGTTGGCGAATCATTGTTCGCTACCTTGTTCGCGGTTGCACGGTCGAGGAACCGAGGGGTCGCCCAACGGCGCCGCCCGCTTTGTCACCCTTTCCCCTTCCACGGGATGAGCCTGGCCTCCAGCTTGCGCATGAGGATGTCGATGCCATAGCCGACGACGCCGATGATGATGACCCCCATGACCACGATGTCGGTGGACAGGAAGGTGCTGGCGACCATGATCATGAACCCGACGCCGGATTCCGCGGCCACGAGCTCCGCCGCCACCACCGTGCCCCAGCACACCCCCATGGCGACGCGCATGCCGGTGAAGATTTCCGGCAGGGCGTTGGGGAGGATGACGCGGAAGAGAAGCTGGCGGCGGTTGACGCCGAGAGTGTAGGCGGCGTGGATCTTGGAGAGCTTGACGCTGGAGACGCCCGCGCGGGCGGCGATGGCCATGATCCACAGCGCCGCGAGGAACAGCAGCAGGATCTTGGAGCGCTCGCCGATCCCCGACCAGATGATGACCAGCGGAATGAACGCGAGCGGCGGTATCGGGCGGAAGAACTCCACGATCGGATCGAACATCCCGCGCATGATCCGGGACAGGCCCATGGCGAAGCCGAGGGGGATCCCCACCAGGCAGCCGAGCCCGAAGCCCATCAGGATGCGGTACAGGCTCCAGCCGATGTGCTCCCACAGGGTGAAGTTGCGGTAGCCCTCCGAGGAGATCTCGACGAACTTGTCCCATACCGCGCCGGGGGCGGGCCAGAAGATCGGGTTGACCCATTCGTAGATGCTGGACAGCACCCACAGGGCGGCGAGGACGGAGACCGACAGGATGCTCCAGAAGCGCCCGCCGCTCGCGGCGGAGGGGTCGCCGAAGGTCACCGTCTTGCGCGCGGTCTCGCCGGTCCGGGACAGACCGACTCTTGCGAGCAGCGCAGGAATGAATCCGCCCGGTTCCGGCTCGCCGGAGGCTCGGGATCGAGGGTTCGAATCGTCGGGCATCGTCTTCCCCGCCCAGGGCCTCCGCGTCAGGCCGACTCGGTCCGCCCCATGATCTCTTCCTCCATTTCCCAGATCATGGCGAGGATCTCGTCGCGTTTGCCGGCGAATTCCGGCGTCGCCTTGATGTCGCGCAGGCTTTCGTCGAAGCCGCGCGCGGCGAAGGGCAGGCGGTATTCCCGCTCGATGCGCCCGGGACGCGGGGCCATGACGAACAGGCGTTGGCCGAGGAACAGCGCCTCTTCCACGCTGTGGGTGATGAGGATGATCGTCTTGCCGGTGTCCCGCCACAGCTTCAGGATCAGCGACTGCATCTTCTCCCGCGTCAGCGCGTCCAGCGCCCCCAGCGGCTCGTCCATCAGAATGAGTTGCGGGTCGTTGGCCAGGCAGCGCGCCAGGGCGACACGCTGCTGCATGCCCCCCGACAGCTCGTAGACCGCCTTGTCCCCGAAACCTTGCAGGCCGACGGTATCGAGCAGGTGCTCCACCCTGGCGGTGGTCTCGCCGGCGGGCACACCGCGCATCTTCGGGCCGAAGCCGATGTTCTCGGCGACGTTCAGCCACTCGAACAACGCCCCCTGCTGAAACACCATCCCGCGCTCCGGAGCGGGAGCGGAGATCTCATGCGCGCCGAACGTCGCCTGCCCACCGGTCGGGGCGAGGAAGCCGGCGAGGATGTTGAGCAGGGTGGTCTTGCCGCATCCTGACGGCCCGAGCACCGTCAGGATGCCGCCCGGGTCGAGTTGAAACGAAACGTCCCGCAGGGCTTCCACCCGACCGCCCTGCGGGAGCTCGTAGATCATGGAGACCTGCTCCACGGAAAGGCCGGCTTCGTTCACGAGCTATGCTCCGCAACCCTCCGCCGGCCGGATTGTCGCACGCTCGTTCTTGTTGCGCCCGGTGTTACTTCACTTGGCGCATGAACGAGTCGTCGATGGTCGGGCCGTAGTCGTCCAGTGCCTTGGGCAGCGACCCTTCCTGCACGTAGAAGTTCGCGACCTCGTTGACGAACTCCTCCACCGTGCCGCCCATCCACGCCTCGGACAACTGCTCGTCGCGGGTCGGGAACTCGAACAGCCCCACCATGCTCCGCGCGTCCTCCAGCTCCTGCCCTGCCTGCTTGGCGATGACCGGCAGCATCTTGTCGGCATCCATCCGGAACATGTTGTTGGCGTCCTCGGTGAGCTGCAGGAACTTGACCACCAGATCCGGATGCTCCGCGGCAAAGTCGTTCGTCACCGACACGACGTCGAACACGCGGATGCCGATGGCCTCCTGCTCCTTCGCGGTCATCAACGGCTCGCCGAACTTCATCATCCTCTGCAGCGCGCCGCCGAACCCGCACGCCATCGCCACGTCCCCGCGCGCGAGGGCCGCCGCGCCTTCCGGCGGGTTCATCTGCAGGAGGTTGATCTTGTTCGCATCCACGCCCAGGTGTTGCAGCGTGCGCAGCATCTTGTAATGCGTCACGTTGCCGATGGGACTCGCGACCTTCCTGCCCTCCAGGTCCATCGCGTTGGCCTGGGTGATGCCCGCGTCCTTGTGGACGATGCAGTTGTCGTTCTCCGCGTACGACACCGCCGCGCTGACGAGCATCAGCGGAGCGCCCTTGGTCACCCCCACCACGAAGGGCGTCAGCCCCTGCGAGTAGGCGATCTGCACGTCCCCCGACACCATCGCGGCGGTCATCTCGTTGCCGTTGCCGAACGAGCGCCAGTTGACCTTGGCGCCCATCTCCTTGTCGAAGGTCCCGTCGGCCTTGGACGCCAGGTTCGGCGACGGCCACTCCAGGAAGTATGCCACCGTGATCTCGTCGCCGTGCCCGGCCATTGCCCCGGGAGCCGCTGCCACCATGCACAGAGCCACCAGAGTGCCGGCCAGGCGCGGGAATAAACGTGATGCCATGATCGTTTTCATCGGATTCTCCTGCGGTCGGTGATCCAGGATTTTCGCCCCGCCCACCCCGACGGGGCGGTCGACTCCCTTCCTCGGCGCCATGCGCCGGTACTGTCCCGAGAATAGGCCGGTTGGACAGAACTGTCCAACGCCATGCGGGCATGAGCGGAAGGGCCGAATCCAACGCTACGTGAGCATGAAGCGGCGCTGAGTCCTCCACACTTGGAGGATGATCGTGACACTTCGGACCGAGCGCTTGCGCACGATGGGGCAGGTCCGGGCCTTCGTCGAGGGGTCCGAGCCTGTGGACTACCAGCCCGAGGATCGACGGTCGGCGTACGAGTTCGTACACCGCACGCTGACGCGGTTCGACTACCACCGCCTCGGACGTGGACCGGTTCGCCCGCGAACGCCTGTCGCCGTTTCTCAACTTCCACCGCCCCTGCCTGTTCGCCACCGAGCGCGCCGACGCCAAGGGCAAGGTGCGGCGAACCTACCGTGCGCAAGACGTGCGCACGCCGTTGGAGAAACTCAAGTCGCTGCCCGACGCCGCCAGCTTCCTCAAGGAGGGCACGACGTTCGACGCCCTCGACCGCGCCGCCGCCGCTCAGTCCGACCTGCAGGCCGCCAAGACCCTCAACCGTGCCCGCAATGCGCTGTTCCGCAAAGTCCACGGCACCGTGCCCGCCGCGGCGTGACCCCCCGGCGGATGTGCCTCCGCCCGCACCAAGGCCCGGGAACTCCGTCCTTGCGGCGGCGCGTCCAAGCCGCCATGCCGACCAAATCGAACGAGGCTCCAGAGCGCCCCTTGCGGCTCGTGCGCCATGCCCTCGTTCATGCTCCCTTTCTCATTGGACATTACTGCGCCGCGGCGGCGGGACCGGCGCACCATTGCCGCGGGTTGACCGGACTGCCGGTGTGCCGGATCTCGAAGTAGAGGGCGGGCCGCGGATTGCCGCCGCTGTCACCGACGGTGGCGATGATCTCGCCGGATTCCACCCAGTCGCCCGTCTCCCTGGTCAGGGTCTGGTTGTGACCGTACAGGCTCATGAAACCGTCGTCGTGCTCGATGATGAGCAGCAGGCCGAATCCCCGGAGCCAGTCGGCGTATGCGACGCGGCCACGGTGGATGGAACGGACGGCTTCCCCCGTCGGCGCTCCGATCAGCACCCCCTGCCAGATCAGGCCACTTTCGCCGCGGGGGGCTCCATACCGGGCGAGCAGGGCGCCGTTCACCGGCCACGGGAGCCTCCCGCGCAGCTCCCCGAACGGCCGGTGGTCGTGGAGCTTCAAGGCGGCGTCGGTGAGCGAGGCATGCAGTGCGTCGACCAATTCCACGAGCCGGCGTTCGTCGGTCCGAAGCCGTTCCGCGAGGCTCTCCCGGTCCCGGATGCGTGCGGCCAGCGCCTGCATCGCGCCGGCCCGGGCTGCACGCCGTTCCTCGAGCTCGGCCAGATGGTGCTCCCTTTCGTCGCGTAGCACGGCGATGGCCGCGACTTCCTCGGCCACCCTCGCCTCCTGCGCTTCGAGCCTGGAGACGGCGGCGGCGATTCCCCGGATCTTCTCCGCGTGGGCACGTTCGATGATCGAGTGACAGGCGAGTATCCGGTCGACGTCGAGCAGCGAGTCGAGGTTGAGAAGCTTCGCGATCGGGTCGCGCCGGGCGAACCGGTACGAGGCGCGCACCGCGCGGGCGAGGCCGAGCCGGCGCCCGGTGAGCTCGGCGCGCGCCCGCGCGCTCGCGCGGCGGGCGGCATCGGCTCGCCCGCGCGCCGCTTCCAGACGTTCGTCGAGGCCGGCGATCTGGCCCTGGATGCCGGCCGCCAGCTTTTCGCTCCGCGCCAGCGCCCTGGTGTGGGTGTCGTGCTCGCCGTAGGCATTGGAGAGCTCGAGCGCGGTCGCCTCCAGGCGTACACGCACCTGCTCGAGGTCGCTCTGAACCTCCCGATCCGACTCTCCGAATGCGCCGGCGCCGCAAGCGAGGAGAAAGACGGGGATCCAGACGCGACCGGGTCGAGGGAAGGATCGCGCATGCCGCGCCCGGACCGGATGCCTGGCCACGCCGTGATCGTCGTGCGCAGGCCGACTCGATGTCAAACATCGACCGCGCGTCGTTCGTCGCAGCCCGGTCCGGGCGTGCCGCATTCCGGCCCGGGCCCGAGGGTCGGCCATGGCCCGGGCGGACCGAGGCGGCGGATTGCCGAGACGGACGAACCGGGCTGCCGCCCGGCATCGAATCCGCCGTTGCGGGCGGGTGGCCATCGCGTTAATCTCGCCGCCCGTTGCCGGGCCGGCGCAGGCCGGTGGAAACCCCGCCCGAGCGCCCCCCATCCGCGGGCGATGCAAGTGGACAGGCTGCAAGAATTCTTCTCCAACCATCCGGGTCTGTGCCTGGCGTTCATCGCGATCCTGGGAGGGATTGCGTGGACGTTCTTTCAGGGCCCGCCTCGCGGCGTACGCAAGCTGAGCCCGATGGATGCGACGCGCCTCATCAACCATGAAGATGCGGTCATCATCGACGTGAGAACCGATGGAGAGTTCCGGCAAGGCCATATCGTCAACGCCGTGAACATCCCCGAATCCCAGCTCGGGGACCGGCTCGGCAAGCTGGGCAAGTACCGCGGGCGGCCCGTCATCACCACCTGCCGGGCCGGGCAGATCAGCGTGAAGGCGGGCAGCAGGCTCGTCGCGGACGGCTTCGAGCAGGTGTACAGCCTGAACGGCGGCATCCTGGCCTGGGAGGGCGCCAGCCTTCCCCTGACGAAGAAGTAGCCCGGAGTCCGTTGCGCCGCGCCCGCCGCCGTCACGGGCCGCACCGGCCTCCATCCGCGCCCGCTCGGGCGTGGTGCAGCGCCATGAAGCGTCCGGACGCGCCAGGGACGATTCTTCTCCCCGCGCCCGCATGAGCGCGATGACCACCCGCCGTTTCGACGTCGCGGTGCTCGGAGCGGGTTCGTGGGGCACCGCGCTGGCGGTCACCCTCGCGCGCAACGGGCGGGCGACGGTCCTGTGGGGCCGCGACGCGGAAGAACTCGCGACCATCGCCCGCCGCCGCCGCAACGAGAAATACCTTCCCGGGCAGGACTTCCCCGAGGGCCTGGACGTCGAGCCGGCGTTCTCCAAGGCGGCCGGCACGGCGGATGCGTATCTCGTTGCCGTGCCCAGCCATGCGTTCGCGAAGGTGATCGCCGCCCTCGCCGCGGCGGCGCCCGCGGGCCGTGCGGGGGTGCTGTGGGCGACCAAGGGGTTCGACCCGTCGAGCAGCCGTCTCCTGCACGAGGTGGCGGCGGAGCTGCTGCCCCCCGGCGTCCCCCTGGGGGTGCTCTCCGGGCCGACGTTCGCGGGGGAGGTGGCGAAGCGTCTTCCCACCGCCGTGACCCTGGCTGCGAACGACGCGGGGTTCGCCCGCGGGTGGGCGAACCGCCTTTCGAACCCCCGGTTTCGCGTTTACACCAGCGACGACGTCGCCGGGGTGCAGATCGCGGGCGCGGTCAAGAACGTCCTCGCGATCGCCGCGGGCATCGCGGACGGGCTCGGTTTCGGGGCGAACACCCGCGCGGCGCTCGTCGCGCGGGGCTTGAGCGAGATGGTGCGGCTCGGCGAGGCGGCGGGCGGGCGGGCCGCCACGTTCATGGGGCTCGCGGGCCTGGGCGACCTCGTGCTCACGTGCACCGACGATCAGTCGCGCAACCGGAGGTTCGGGCTCGCCCTCGCCCGGGGCCGGCCGCCGGGCGAGGCCGCCGCCGCGCTCGGTCAGGTCGTCGAGGGGATCGAGACGAGCGCGCAGGTGATGGCGCTTGCCCGCCGCTTCGCGGTCGAGATGCCGATTTGCGAGCAGGTCCGGGCGGTGGTGACCGGCGCGTCGAGCGCCGCCGGAGCGGTGGAAGCGCTGCTCGCGCGCGATGCCGTGCGCGCGGAGCGCTGACCGGGCGGGCGCGTCTCGGGGAGCCGATGGTCCGAGTTCACCCTTTCGTTGCGAGGATGACGACTTATGAGCCGGGGTAGTAGTTCGCGGTTTCGTAGCGTTCCCTGTCCGGCCCGCTATGAGTCTCTGACAGCGTCTCGCCGATCGTCCGCACGGTCGGTTTGGACCACGGGCGTTTCTTCGGCACGCCGGATGCGGGTTCCGGTGATTCTACGGGGGGGGATCGTCTATCTTGGTTTTCCATGGGTTTCAGTCCCCGGTTTCAGGTTGTTCCGCGGAATCCATGAGCGAGTTTCAATCCTGTACGCACGCAACACGCCGGTGATCCGAAATTGTCGGACCATCGGAGCGTCACCGGGCTCACGAGCCGTTCGCACGGCCTCGAAAGCGCCCTCCGGCAGGTGGACTTGTGGAAAACCGTCCCCGGATTCTGCGGACGAGGCCGGTTCCAGCTCCGGCAAACGCCGCCGCCACCTTGCGGTTGCGCCTGTTCAAGCATATCGGAAGGCTGTGATGCGGTCGAATCAGAACTTGGGCCCAGGGCCGTTTCGCTCTGCGTCCGGGACGTGTGTCGGATGCGCCCGGAAGGCGATTTCGGGCGAATCAGGGTCGAACGTGCGGATTCGACGGTTCATGCGGCGCAGATCGGGGCGCGGCGACAGCCCCCGGAGCCGGTGATCGAGCACAATGAAATGACCCGGACCCGGACCCGGACCGGATTGCCGGGGATGTCCCGGGGATGATGGACGCTGAGCCCCGTTGGAGGCGGGCCGCGCGGTATCATGACCGCTCCTTCTCCCACCGCAGGCGCCGTCCCGACGAGGCCGGGCGCCGTGTCCGATCCGGCACAGGGAGAATTGCCGAGCCGGTGGCCGCAGGCGAACAATCGAGTCATGTCCGATCGCATGCAGGAAGCGCCGGCCGAGCCGCGGACCCTCGACGAGCAATCCCTCGTCGCGGCGATGCGCGAGGTCGTCGCCGAACTCCACCCGCACCTCGGCGCGCGCGCCGGCATCACCCTCGACAGCTCGCTCGACCGCGACCTCGGTCTCGACAGTCTCTCGCGCATGGAGCTGCTCTCGCGGCTCGAACGGAGGTTCGGGGTCACGATTCCCGAGGTGGTGATGGCCAATGCGGAAACGGCGCGGGAGCTGTTGCCTGCGCTGCGGGCCGGCGAGCGCCGGCGGCGCTCACCGGCGGCGACCGGGGCGGACGGCGTGGTCCATGGCCCGGAAACCGCTCACGGCGGCGAGGCGGTTCGCGACCTCGGGACGGCCCTCGGTGTCGAAGCGATCCGCGGCCGCGAACCGGCCCATGCCGGCTCGGAGGCCGCCGGCGGCTCCGGGACGGCCCCGTCTTCCACGATGGGGCCGGCCGCTGTCGGCAGGGGCGCCGGAGAGCAGTCCGGGACAGTCCGCCTTTCCACGGCGGGGCCGAAAGCAGTGGAAACATCGGAGGCGGCGGAGGCGGCGGACGCGATCCCCACCGCCGCCTCGACCCTGCTCGAAGCGGTCGATTTCCACGCGCGCCGCCACGGCGACCGCGTCCACGTCGAGCTGTACGGATCGGCCGGCGCACCGGAGGGCGCACCGGGGGGCGAGCCGGCGCGGATCACGTTCGCCGTGCTGGTGGAGCGCGCCGAGCACCTCGCGGCCGGCCTCGCCAACCGGGGGCTCGCGCCGGGCCAGTCCGCGGCGCTGATGCTGCCCACCGGCCTCGACTACCTCGCCACCTTCCTCGCGGTGCAGATGGCCGGGGCGATCCCGGTGCCGATCTATCCGCCGGCGCGGCCAAGCCAGCTCGAAGACCACGTGAGGCGCCATGCGGGGATCCTCGCGAACGCCAGGGCCCGGACCCTCGTCACCTTCGGCCCCGCCCTCGGGGTCTCGCGGCTGCTGACCGCCCAGGTTCCGGGGCTGGATTCGGTGCTCGACGTGGCCGGGCTCGACAAGGAGGGCCGGTTGCGGGAGCGTCCGGCCCTCGACGAATCCTCCACCGCGTTCCTCCAGTACACCTCCGGCAGCACCGGCAGCCCCAAGGGCGTGGTGCTCAGCCACGGCGACGTGCTCGCCTCGCTCAAGGCCATGGCCGCCGCGCTGGGCGCGACTCCGCGCGACGTGTTCGTGAGCTGGCTGCCGCTCTACCACGACATGGGGCTGATCGGGGCGTGGATGGGGAGCCTGTACTACGGCTTCCCGCTGGTGCTCATGTCCCCGCTGGACTTCCTCGCCCGCCCCGTGCGCTGGCTCGAAGCGATCCACCAGCACCGCGGCACGCTCTCCGGCGGCCCGAACTTCGCCTACGAGCTCTGCGTGCGGCGCATCGAGCCGGACCAGATGGAAGGGCTCGACCTTTCGAGCTGGCGGCTCGCGTTCAACGGCGCCGAGCCCGTCAGCCCGGGCACCATGGACCGGTTCACGGCGAAGTTCGTCCCCTGCGGGCTCCCCGGCAAGGCGATGACCCCGGTGTACGGGCTGGCGGAGGCGACCTTGGGGGTGGCGTTCACCCCCGTCGGGCGCGGCCCGCGGATCGACGTGGTCGATGCCGACACCATCGCACGCCGCGGCCGGGCGGCGCCGCTGCCCGGCGGGACGGCCGCCGATGGAACGCCGGCCGATGGTTCGCCCGTTGCCGGACCATCGGCCGGAGGGCGGCAGGCCGGGGGGGCGCCCGCCGGCGGGTCGCCCGTTGCCGGGCCATCGGCCGAGGGGCGACGAGCCGGAAGATCGCCCGCCGGCGAGAGGGCCGTTGCCGGGTCACCGGCCGAGGGGCGACGAGCCGGAGGATCGCCCGCTGGCGAGCCGGCCGTTGCCGGGTCACCGGCCGAGGGGCGGCAGGCCGGAGGATCGCCCGCCGGCGGGCCGGCAGGGCGCGTCCGCCGGTTCGTCTCCTGCGGGCCGCCGATCCCGGGGTTCGAGGTGCGTATCGTCGACGACCGCGGGACGGAGATCGAGGAGCGGGCAGAGGGGGCGGTGGAGTTCCGCGGGCCGTCCACCACCAGCGGCTATTTCCGCAACCCGGCTGCGAACCGCGCCCTGTTCGACGGCGACTGGCTGCGCTCCGGCGACCGCGGCTACGTGGCGGGCGGCGAGCTCTACGTCACCGGACGCGACAAGGACCTCATCGTGCGCGCCGGGCGCAACCTCTATCCCTACGACCTCGAAGCCGCGGTGGGCGGGATCGACGGGGTGCGCAAGGGCTGCGTCGCGGTGTTCGCCTCCCCGGATCCGGTGGCCGGGACCGAGCGGCTGGTGGTGGTCGCGGAGACACGGGAGGAGGATCCCGAACGCAAGCGCGGGATCGAGGAGGCGATCGTGCGCGCGGCGGCGGCGCAGCTCGGCTCGGGTCCGGACGAGGTCGTGCTCGCGCCGCCGCACAGCGTGCTCAAGACCTCCAGCGGGAAGATCCGGCGGGTCGCGGTCCGCGAGCTGTTCGAGAGCGGCGCGCTCAAGCGCGGGGCCGGCTCGGTGCGGATGCAGGTCGCCCGCCTCGCGCTGGCCGCGGCCTGCGGTACGGTGCGGTCGTGGGCGCGGCGGGCGGCGCGCGCCGCCTACACGGTGTATGCCGGCGCGGTCGCCGTCGCCACGTTCGGGCTGGCCTGGCTCGTGGTGGTGATGGCGCCCGGGAGCGAGCGCGCGCGCTGGCGCCGCGGGCGGGTGCTCTGTCGGGCCGCGTTCCGGGCCCTCGGCATCCGCATCCGGGTGAGCGGCGCATCGAACCTGGAAAGGGGAGGGCGGTACGTGGTCGTCGCGAACCACGCGAGCTACCTCGACGGCCCGCTGCTCTTCGCGGCGGTCCCGGCGCAGGTCGGCTACGTGATCAAGGGCGAGCTTGCCGGCAACGCCTTCCTCGCGCCGCTGCTGCGCGCGCTGGGGGCCGAGTTCGTCAACCGGCTGGACCACGAGCGCAGCGTCGCCGACGCCGCCTCGCTCGCGGACCGGCTCGCGCGCGGCGGCTCGCTGGGATTCTTCCCCGAGGGCACACTGCACCGGATGCCGGGGCTGCTGCCGTTCCGGCTCGGCGCGTTCTCCGTCGCGGTGGAGGGCGGCGCCCGCGTCGTCCCCGTCACCATCGCCGGCTCGCGCTCGGTCATGCGCGACGGCCAGTGGATCCCCCGCCCCGGGCCGGTGTCGGTCCGCATCGCCGCGCCGATCGCCCCGCCGCCGGCCGCTCCGCCGGTGACGCCGGACCACGGACCGGCGGGTGAATCCGGCGATGAACCGGATGCCGCGCCGATTCCCGATCCGGCGGGCGGGCCGCCGAGCCACGGTCCGGCGGATGGACCGAGCCGTGAACCGGCGGATGGATCGAGCCGTGAACCAGCGGCTGAGGCGAGTCACGGGCCGGCAGACGAACCGGGTGATGAGCTGACGGTCGGATTTGGCCGCAGTCCGGCGACTGGACCGGACCACGAATGGGCGGCTGCGCCGAGCCCCGGACCGGCGGACGGGTCGAGCGGCCAACCACCGGGCGAATCGAGCTGGGCGCGGGCGGTGAAGCTGCGGGATGCGGCACGGGCGGTGATCCTCGCGCAGTGCGGCGAGCCCGATCTCGGCACGCGGCTCGACGTGCTCGATGCGTTGCGCAGGCGCAAGAGGGAGGAGGGGATGGAATGAGCCGGGATACGATGTTGCCGACGGACACCGGACCAGGGGCGGAGACAGCCGATCGGCGGAGCGGCAGGGCCGGCCCGAACGTCGCCTCGCCGTCCGCCGGCATCGACGGCATCCTCATCGACCGGACCGCGGACTGGCTGATGTCGAGCGCGCTGGGCGAGGTCGGGGTCGATGCGATCTTCGAAGGCTGTTGCCAGCGCCTGCACGCCGCGGGCATCCCCCTGGCGCGTGCGCTGACCGCGTTCCGCACCCTCCACCCGCTGTTCGCGTCCGTGCTCCTCGTGTGGAAGCGCAACCAGGGCGTGAACAGCAACGCGATACAGCACGCGCGGGCGTTCTCGACCGAGGAATGGTTCCGCAGCCCGATGCACCACCTCATGCGGCACCGTCTGCCGTTTCTCCGGCGGCGGCTCACCGGCGAGCACGCCATCGTCGATTTCCCCGTGCTGGAGGAGTTGCGCGACGACGGAATCACCGACTACCTCTGTTACCTGACGCCGTTCGCGATCAACGAAGAGCCGGGGCCGGATGCCCGCGGCATCATGGGGTCGTGGGCGACGGATCGGGCCAGCGGGTTCAGCGAGGAGGACCTGCGGATCCTCGGGCGGATCCAGCGCCGCTACGCCGTCTCGTGCAAGATGCAGATCCAGCGCCGGATCACCAGGAACGTGCTGGAGACCTACCTCGGCCCGGACGCCGGCGCCCGGGTGCTCGACGGGCAGATCCGGCGCGGCGACGGCGAGCGGATCCACGCCGTCATCTGGTACAGCGACATGCGCGACTCCACCCGGCTCGCCGACCGCCTCGACCCGCACGTCTTCATCGAGCGCCTGAACCGGTACTTCGAGTGCACCGCCGGGGCGGTCATCGCCGGCGGCGGGGAGGTGCTGCGCTTCGTCGGCGACGCGGTGCTCGCGATCTTCCCGATCCGCGCGGGCGGCGACGATGCCCGCACCGCCAGCGAGCGCGCCCTCGCTGCCGCCCGGGACGCGGAATCGAGGCTCGCCCGCGCGAACGAGGGCCTTGCGGCGCAGGGAGAGGAGCCCATCGAGTTCGGGCTCGGCCTGCACGTGGGGGACGTCATGTACGGCAACATCGGCGTGCCGGAACGGCTGGAATTCTCCGTGATCGGCCCGGCCGCCAACGAGGTCGCCCGCATCGAGGACCTGACCAAGACGCTGGGGCGGAGGGTGCTGGTGAGCGAGGCGTTCGCCAATGCCGCGGGCACGCACTGCGAGCCGCTGGGCGCGCATCCGCTGCGGGGGGTCGGCGCGCCGGTGAAGGTGTTCGCGCCCTGCTGAACGACCGGGGGTTCCCCACGGTTCCGGCCGGACCGGGGATGGTCCCCGCGGTCCGACGCGCGGGCGACGGATGTGCTACAAAACCGGCCCTCGTTGCCAATCCCACGGATTCGTGCGCCGTCCATGCTGCGGATCTACAACACACTGACACGGACGAAAGAGGAATTCCGTCCGATCGAGCCCGGGCGCGTACGGATGTACGTATGCGGCATGACCGTCTACGACTACTGCCACCTGGGCCACGCGCGGGTGCTGGTGGCGTTCGACGTGGTCGTGCGCCATCTGCGCAGCCGGGGCTACCAGGTGACCTATGTGCGCAACGTCACCGACATCGACGACAAGATCATCGCCCGCGCGAACAAGAACGGCGAGGACTTCGGCGTGCTCACGCGGCGCTTCATCGAGTACATGCACGAGGACTGCCGCGCTCTCGGGGTGCTGGAACCGGACGCGGAGCCGTGCGCGACCCACTACATCGAGCCCATCGTCTCGATGGTGGAGCGGCTGATCGACCGCGGCGCCGCCTACCGCGGGGCGAACGGGGACGTCTACTACGACGTGAGCACGTTTCCCGCGTACGGGGCACTGTCGGACCGGAAGGTGGAGGATCTGCGCAGTGGCGCCCGGGTCGAGATCGACGAGGCCAAAGACGATCCCCTCGACTTCGTGCTGTGGAAGTCGTCGAAGCCCGGCGAGCCGAGCTGGGAATCACCGTGGGGTCCGGGCCGGCCGGGCTGGCACATCGAGTGCTCGGTGATGTCCACCGCCTGCCTCGGAAACCACTTCGACATTCACGGCGGGGGCATGGATCTCCAGTTCCCGCACCACGAGAACGAAATCGCCCAGAGCGAGGCCGCCACCGGCGGCAAGTTCGTGAACGTGTGGATGCACAACGGCTTCGTGCGCATCGACGACGAGAAGATGTCCAAGTCGCTCGGCAACTTCTCCACCTTGCGCAGCGTGCTGCAGCGTTACCCGGCCGAGGCGGTGCGCTGCTTCATGCTGTCGAGCCACTACCGCAGCCCCCTCAACTATTCCGAGGACCATCTGCGGCAGGCCGATGCCTCGATCCGGCGCCTGTACACGGCACTGCGCGGGCTCGACGGTCCCCGGATCGAGCCCGACGCCGGCTGGCTCGCGCGCTTCCGGGCCGCGATGGACGACGACTTCAACACCCCGGAGGCGATCTCGGTGCTCTTCGATCTCGCCCATGAGGTCAACCGGGCGCGCGAGTCGGAGCCGGAGCGGGCGCGGGCGCTTGCCGGCACCCTGCGTGCGCTGGGGGCGGTGCTCGGCCTGCTGGGCGCCGATGCGGACGGCTGGTTGCGCGGGGCGCCCGCCGGCGAGAGCCCGGACGACGAGGAGATCGAGGCGATGATCGCGAAGAGGGCCGAGGCGCGGGCCCGCAAGGACTGGGGCGAGGCGGATCGCCTGCGCGACGAGCTCACCGCCGCGGGGGTCGTTGTCGAGGACGGGGCACAAGGCACGGCCTGGCGGCGCGCTCGTTCGCAAGTTTGATCCTCCGCCGCACCGCTGGCGTATCATCCGCCTCCGATCCATGGAGGATGCTGCCATGCGAACCCTGATCGTCGTGACCGCGACGTTGCTCTGCCTCGGGCTCCCGCCCGCACATGCCGCCGGCGACGTTCCACCCGCGCTCTCCGCGCGGCTGGCTGCGCTGGTTCCGGACATGGAGCCGGATCACGTCGTCGAGACACCGTTGGACGGGGTGTACGAGGTCCGGTTCGGCTCCGTCATCGTCTACCTCTCGGGCGACGGACGGTACATGCTGCGCGGAGACCTCATGGACCTCGATGCGCGGCGCAACTTCACCGAGGAGGCGCGCCAATCCACGCGCGCGGAGGCCGTCGGCGCGCTCGGCGAGGCGAGCATGATCGTCTTTGCGCCGGATACCGTGAAGCATACGGTGACCGTGTTCACCGACGTCGACTGCGGGTACTGCGCACGGCTGCATCGGCAGATGGCCGACTACAACCGGCTCGGCATCGAGATCCGGTATACCGCGTTCCCGCGGGCGGGAATCGATTCCCCTACTTACGACAAGATGGTGTCGGTATGGTGCGCGGCGGATCAGCACACCGCGATGACCGACGCGAAGGCGGGGATGTCCGTCGAGGCTGCCCGCTGCGACAACCCGGTGAGCGACCACTACGAGGCCGGCCAGGCGATCGGCGTGACCGGAACCCCGGCCATCGTCCTGGAGTCCGGCGAGTTGATTCCGGGGTACGTTCCGGCGCAGGAGCTCGCGAGCCGGCTCGACGAGGGTGGTTCGGGCTGACGCTCGGCCCGAACCCGGCGTGCGTGTCGTCTACATCCTCGCCGCGCTGGTCGTGGTGCTCGGCTGGTTGTCGTTCGAGCTGCGGGAGCGCCATCGCGATCTCTCGCAGGTGTTGCTCGCGTTCACGATCCTGGCCGCCGTCGCGCTGGCGGCCGCCGCGCTCGGCCTGTACTGACGCGAGCGCGCAGGCTTGTCCGCGCACCTCGGCTCAGCTCCGGCGGTCACGGGTCGGGGAGTGCCCGGACGCCGGTTCGGGCGCCCGATGCGCGGTGGCCGGCGACGGCACCCGCGCGATCCGGAGCAGGTTCGTCGTCCCCGACATCCCGAAAGGCATCCCGGCCATGACGACGAGCCGGTCGCCCGCGTTTGCGAAGCCCTCGGCGGCGGCGGTACGGCAGGCCTGGTCGACCATCTCCTCGACATGGTCGACGTCCTTGCTCAGCACGGAGTGGAGGCCCCATACCAGAGCGAGGCGGCGCGCGGTGTTCATATGGGGGGTCAGGCTCAGAACGGGCGCGCTCGGCCGTTCCCGGGCCGCCCGCAGGCTGCTCGATCCGGAGTTGGTGTACGTCACCGCGGCAGCCACCGACAGGGTCTGCGCGATGCGGCGCATCGCATCCGAAATCGCGTCCGCCGCGGTCGGCTTCGGTGACGTGAGCGCCGCGTCGATCTGCTCCCGGTAGTGCGGGTCGCATTCCACCCGGGCGATGATTCGATGCATGATGTCGACGGTCTCGACGGGGTAGCGCCCCACCGCGGTCTCCCCGGAGAGCATGACCGCGTCGGCGCCGTCGTAGATGGCGGTTGCGACGTCGGAGGCTTCCGCTCTCGTCGGCACCGGCGAGGAGACCATCGACTCCAGCATCTGGGTCGCCACGATCACCGGCTTGCCCGCGCTACGGCAGGCGCGCACGATCCGGCGCGAGATGCTCGGGACGTCCTCGGGCGGAAGCTCCACCCCCAGATCCCCGCGCGCGACCATGATCGCGTCGGACAGCTCGATGATCTCGTCGAGTCGCCTGATCGCGGATGGCTTCTCGAGCTTCGTCACCAGTCCGGCGCGGCCCGCGATCGCTTCCCGCAGCATGAGGACGTCCTGGGGGCGCTGGACGAAGGACGCCGCCACCCAGTCCGCCCCGAGCTCCAGCCCCAGGGCGAGGTCCTTGCGGTCCTTGTCCGTCAGCGGCGAGATGGGAAGCACCGCGTCGGGGATGTTGACCCCCTTGTGATCCGAGATCTCGCCGCCGATCCTGACCCGGGTGCCGGCAAAATTGGCGCCGCAGGTTTCGACTTCGAGCCTGATCTTGCCGTCGTTGACGAGGAGGTTCGTCCCCGGCTTCAGCGCGGTGAAGACCTCGGGGTGAGGGAGCGTGACCCGCTCCGGGCCGCCGGGCGCCGGATCGAGGTCGAAGACGAACGAGCCGCCTTCTTCGAGCATCGCGCTGCCGCCCGCGAGCTGCCCGACCCGAAGCTTCGGTCCCTGCAGGTCGAGCAGCACCCCGATGGGTCGTCCGGTGGCGGATTCGGTCCCGCGGATCGCCTCGAAGCACCGGCGGTGGCCGTCGTGGTCGCCGTGGCTGAAGTTGAGCCGGAACACGTCGACCCCGGCCGCGAACAGCGACCGGATCGTCTCCGGCGCCGACGTCGCGGGACCGAGGGTGGCGATGATCTTCGCGAAACGGTGTCGTCGCATCGGGGATCCAGTGGTCGTCGCAGGGACGGGTCGCGTGCTTCGAGCCCGCACCGGCCGGATACTACTACGCGGCCCCGGGGACGCCGGAGCCTGCACAGCCTCCCTCCCGGGGGCCGCGCCTCCTCACCGCCGCAACGCCAGTCTACGATATGGGTGGTTCCTGCCGAAGCCGCGCACACCGCCCCGGCGCCGCGTGGCGGGGTATCCGGAGCCCTCCGGCGGGTGGGCGGATGGCCGGGAGGCACGATGCGCGCGGAGGATGGCGGGGATCCCGGCCGTTCCCGCCAACGCCCGGACATGGATTGCATGACCGGGAATTCCCGGCCTCCCCGGCCGCCCGAGCATCCGACCTTGGCGGCTCGAGGGACGTCTTCGGACTTGGCGGGAATGGCCGGGGTGGATTGCCTTGACTCGATCGAGGCTCGAATCCGACACTGATCCCGCGACCTCGATGACCTTGCGCCGCCGCTGGCGGCGCGAGGCGAGACGACGACCCGGAGAAGAACGATGGCCGAACCTCAGCAGCTACGTCCGGACGGATCGGACCCCGATCCGCTGGCGGTCGCCGAGCGCTGGTGCGAGGAGGGCCGCGGCGTCGCGGTCGCCACCGTCATCAGCACCTGGGGGTCGTCTCCGCGGCCGGTCGGAAGCCAGCTCGTGCTCGACGAAGACGGCCGCTTCGCCGGCTCGGTGTCCGGAGGATGTATCGAGGGGGCGGTCATCGCCGAGGGCATCGAGGCGATCCGCGACGGTCGGCCCCGGGTCCTCGACTTCGGGGTCAGCAACGAGCGGGCATGGGAGGTGGGCCTGACCTGCGGAGGCAAGGTTCGGGTCTACGTCGAGCCGGTCGAGGATTGAATCCGTTCCCGTGAACGCACCGGCCCGCCACGGCGCAGCCCCGAGCCCGGGCATCCCGCGATGAAGCATCCGTTGCTCCACGCCGTGCTCGAAGCACGGACGCGAAAGCGGCCGCTGGTCCTCGTCACCGAGCTCGGGAGCGGGCGCCAGTGGCTGCAGATCGAAGGCGAGCCGGCGTCCGGGCTCGATCCAGGCGTCTCCGAGGCGGCCCGCGATGCGCTTCGCCGGGACCGCAGCGAGACGGTGGAGCTCGCCGGGGCCGGATATTTCCTGCACGTCATGAGCCCGCCCCTGCGGTTGTTCGTGGTCGGGGCGGTCCACATCGCCCAGGCCCTGGTCCCGATGGCGTCGTTGCTCGGATATGCGGTGACGGTGATCGATCCGCGCCGCGCATTCGTGACCGGCGAGCGGTTTCCGGGGGTGACGGTGGTGACCGACTGGCCCGACGAGGCGCTGGACGCGGCGGGGCTCGATGCCCGCAGCGCGGTGGTGACGCTGACGCACGATCCGAAGCTCGACGATCCCGCGCTCCGCGTGGCCCTCGACTCGCCCGCGTTCTACATCGGCAGCCTCGGCAGCCGCCGCACCCACGCCAGGCGCATCGAACGGCTCGCCGGTGCGGGGTTTGCGCCCGAGACGCTCGCGAGGGTCCACGCGCCGGTAGGGATCGACATCGGCGCGGTGACCGCGGCGGAGATCGCGGCGTCGATCGTGGCCGAGCTGACTGCGGGCTTCCGCAAGCGATGACGACCATGCGGGGACCGTCATGCGGGGGCCGCCATGCAGGGCCGGTCGTGCGGGGACGGTCATGAGGTTCGGCCGGTTCAGGGTGGCAGATTCGGCCGGTATCGTGCTCGCGCACGGCATGCGGGCCGGCGGCCGGACGTTCAAGAAGGGGCGGGTGCTGAGCGTCGCCGACGCCGAGTTCCTGGAGCGGGAAGGGCTGGAGGTGGTCGTGGGAGCGCGGATCGACGCCGGCGACGTGACGGAGGACGTCGCCGCGCAGACCGCGGCGCGGGCGCTGGCCGGCTCCGGGGTGCGGGTCGGGGCGCCGTTTACCGGGCGCTGCAACGTCTTCGCGGCGGCCGACGGTCTGCTCCTGGTCTCCGCCCCGGACGTCGACCGGTTCAACGCGACCGACGAGGCGCTGACCGTCGCCACGCTGCCCGGGCCGCGGCCGGTGCGTGAGGGCGAGATGCTTGCGACGGTCAAGGTGATCCCCTTTGCGGTCCCCGGCGAAGTGCTCGAACGCACCCTCGCCGGCCTCGGTCCGGAGCCGGCGATTCGGGTCGCGGGCTTCGAGCCGATGGACGCCGCGCTCATCCAGACCCGGCTGCCGGCGACCAAGGAGACGGTGCTCGACAAGACCTCCCGGGTGCTGCGGTCCCGCATCGAAGCGTTGCGGGGCCGCGTCGTGCACGAGGTGCGTTGCCGCCATGACGCCGGCGCCGTCGCCCTGGCCGTCGGCCAGGCCCTGGAAGCGGGTGCGCGGCTCGTGCTGATCGCGGGCGCATCCGCCATCGTCGATCGCCGCGACGTCATCCCCAGCGGCATCGTGGCCGCCGGGGGCGAGGTGCTCCATCTCGGAATGCCCGTCGATCCGGGGAACCTTCTCCTGTTGGCGCGCTGCCGCGGGCGCCCGGTGCTCGGCCTGCCGGGATGCGCGCGCTCGCCCAAGCTCAACGGCCTCGATCTGGTGCTCGAACGCCTTGCCGCCGGGACCGAGGTGGCGCCGCGAGACGTCATGGCGATGGGGGTCGGCGGTCTGCTCAAGGAAACGGCGGAGCGATCCCGGCCCCCGCGCGGCTCCAGGGGGGGAAGCCCGGCGCGCGCTGCGAAGGTCTCCGCGCTGGTGCTGGCGGCCGGGCGTTCGACCCGGATGGGGCCGGTCAACAAGCTCCTCGCGCCGCTCGGGGGGCGGGTGATGGTGCGCGCGGTGGTGGACGAGCTGGAGGGGTCGTGCGTGCGGCCCATCATCGTGGTCACCGGACACGAGGCCGGTCGGATCGAAGAGGCGCTCGCGGGCGCCGGCGTGCGTCTCGTTCACAATCCCGCGTACCGGGAAGGCTTGAGTGGGTCGATACGGGCCGGACTCGCGGCGTTGCCGGAATCCGCGGAGGCGGCGGTCATCTGCCTTGGCGACATGCCGCTCGTCGCCTCGGGACATGTCGACAAGCTGGTGGCGGCATTCGACCCCGCCGAAGGGCGGGAGATATGCGTGCCCGTATTCGAGGGCAAACGCGGCAATCCGGTCCTGTTCGCCCGCCGGTTCTTCGAGGAGATGGCGGCGATTCGCGGCGACGTGGGCGCACGTCGTCTCATCGGCGAGCACGAGGAGTACGTTTGCGAGGTCGCGATGGACGATCGGGCCGTGCTCCTGGACGTGGATTCTCCGCAAGCACTGGCCGAGATCGAGGAGCATCTCTGAACGCGCTCTACCAGGACGCGATCATCGCGGCGGCGCGCCGGACCAGCGGATACGGACGGCTCGCCCTGCCGCACGGGTCTGCGGCCATCGACAATCCGCTGTGCGGCGATCGAGTGACCCTCGACGTCGAGCTCGGCTCGGCGGGACGCATCGCGCGGGTCGGGCACGTGGTCAGAGGCTGCCTGCTGTGCGAAGCCGCCGCGGTCCTGATCGCCGAGCAGGCGCCGGCGCGGGAGATCGAAGGCCTGCTGCGCACCGGGGCCGGCGTGGATGCGGCGTTGAGGGACGGATCGTCGTTTCCGTGGCCGGAGCTCGAGATGTTCGCGCCGGTCCGTGACGTGAAGAGCCGGCACCGCTGCGTCGGGCTGCCGTTCGAAGCGCTGGTCGCGGCGCTGCACGCCTGTGCCGCACCCGGCCCGAAGTAAGCCGGCCTGCTCTCTCATCGGACCGAAAGTGGTGGTGGGGGAGCGGCCGATGCCCGGGCTACGGTTCGCGCCGTTCGATGCCGTCGAGCGATTCGATATGGAGGGTGATGGTCTTTCCATCACGTTCCAGGTGAACGATCTTCACCGGGAGGAAGCCCAGCTCACGCGCGCACCACAGTGTCGTCTGCCGTTTGCTGTTTTCGCGTTTGCGCCGGACCACGATGGTGTCGAACGTCCCGAGCGCGGTCTCGATCCGCTCCTCGCCGATGCCGGTCAGCACGTAGCGTCTGAGCCGGCCGCCGTCGGCGATGGGGTACTCGACGCGGCGGTTGCCCCGGCCCAGATCGCGCATCAGGGCAAGGATGTAGTTGAACTTGTCCATGGTGCCCGGCGGCACCGGCAGCTTCCATGTGCCGTCGGGAGACTCGTGGCGGGCGACGTTCACCTTCCAGTCGAACGTGATGCCGATCCTGCGCGCCTTGCGGCCGGTCTGCTCGTAGTGGTATGCGAGCGGTTGCAGCCAATCCCCCGCGTAGGTCCACTCGCTTCGCTCGACGCGGGTGTCGTTGCTGATGAGCGCGAACACTCCGGCCGGCTCGGTGCGTGACGTGGAAACGTACCTGCCGCCGGTCGCCGGCGAGAGGGACCACCGGGTCCGGGCGATCGTCGTCTCTGCCGCTTCGAGCACGAACGTCGCCTCGAATCGTTCCGGGAGGTCCCGGGCCGGGACCGCGGGCGAGAGCACCGCGGTCGAGAGCAACGACAGCGCAGCGAGCGGATGGACGGCGGACATGGCATTCACGGGGCAATGCTACGTTGAGACGCGAAAGGCGTTCAAATCGCGGCGAGGAAGCATGGGATACCCGAAGGTGTACGACGACGCGCCCGGCGGCGCAGCACGATGACGAGGCTCCTCTATACGGCGGCCCTCTATTGCGCGGCGCCGCTTCTCCTGTTGCGGTTCCTGTGGCGCGGGCTGCGCCACTCCGCCGATTTGCGGCGGTTCGGCGAACGCTTCGGGTTGGGGGCGCGAATCGGTTCGGAGCGGGGGTGCGTGTGGATCCACGCGGTCTCGGTCGGTGAAGTCCAGGCCGCGGTGCCGATCGTGAAGGCGCTCAGGATCCGTCATCCCGATGAGCCGATCCTCGTCACCTCGACGACCCTGACCGGCGCCGCCCGCATTTCGAAGGTGTTCGGCGGCGGGGTCGTCCATCGCTACTTCCCGTTCGACTTCCCCGGCTCCATGGCGAGGTTCCTGGACCGCGTCGAGCCCCGTGTCGCGATCGTCATGGAGACCGAGATCTGGCCGAACATGCTGGCGCAGTGCCGCCTTCGCGGGATTCCCGTGGTCCTGGCCAACGTGCGTCTCTCGGAGCGCTCCGCGGCGGGTTACCGGAGATTTCGCCGCCTCTTCGCGCCGGCGCTGGGCGGTGTAGCCGCGATCGCGGTGCAGAGCGGCGAGGACGCCCGCAGGATCGCGTCGATCGGCGCCCCGCCGGATGTCATCGACGTGACCGGCAGCACGAAGTTCGACGTTCCGATGCTCGTGAGCCTGCGCGAGGAGGCGGCGGCGCTACGGCGTACGTTGGGGTCCTCGCGCGGCATCTGGATCGCGGCGAGCACGCATGACGGGGAAGAAGCCCTGGTGCTCGATGCCTTCGAGCGGGTGCTCCATCGGCTTCCCGGCAGCCTGCTGGTGCTCGTGCCCAGACATCCGGAGCGGTTCAGGGCCGCCGCCGCGCTCGCGCGTCGGCGGGGGTTCGATCCGGTCATGCGCTCCCGCCGCCCCGCGGACTGCTCCCGCGCCCACGTGTTCATCGGCGACACCATGGGCGAGCTGCCCCTGTTCTACGCGGCGGCGGACGTGGCGTTCGTGGGCGGCACGCTGGTCGAGGGCGGCGGACACAACATGCTCGAGCCCGCCGCGCTCGGACTGCCGGTGTTGTTCGGACCGCACGTATTCAATTTCGCCGAGATCGGCCGCCGACTGATCGAAGCGGGCGGTGCGCAAACCGTCAGCGATGCGGCCAGCCTCGGCGAAGCCGTCATCGGCTACCTGAACGACGCGGACCTGCGCCACGCCACCGGCGCGAGAGGGTGCGCGTTCGTCGAGGCCAATCGCGGCGCCGGCGATCGTGTGGTGGCGATGATCGGAACGCACCTGGAGCCCGCGCGCGAACCCGCGGGAGGTGCCGGCTAGCCTCGCGCCGGCACCACCGCGATGTCCACCGAGGGCCTGAGCTCCGCGCAGACCGCCAGCACCTCGTGGATCTTCGATGACTCGAACGCCTCGAACGGCGTTTCGTCGCCGACCCGATCTTCGTCGATCGCGGTGTAGGCGAGCTGCGTGAGGATGTAGTCGAAGCGCGACGCCCACTTCCTGGCTCCGAGTCGGGCGGTGGTCGAGCAGTTGTCGACCATGTACGACACGCCCTTGTAGTCCATGTAGGGATTGAGGCTGTCGACCGCCTCGATGATCGATTCGTTCGCGATCTCGGAATAGGGGTGCCCGCGCTCGGAGAGGAGATCGACCTGGGCCATCATGCACGCGAGGTAGACGCCGGCGGTCTCCGCGTGCAGCGGCGCATAGTTGCGGGTGCCGTCGGCGCGAACCTTCTCGCCGACTTGCCACATGTCGGTGCCGTCGATCCTGCCCAGCGGATACTTGCCGTGGCGGCGCGTGGCCTGGATGACGCTGCGCACCTCGTTGCCGGACGCCACGTCGTCGTAGATCTCCTCGAGGACCTCGCGGCAGGGGTGGTAGGCGGCGTTGTAAGTCCTGCGGAACGCCGCCTTCTCGTTCTCGTCCAGCTCTTCGTAGACCGCCTTCAGGCCGGAGCGGGAGATGGTCTTGCTGATCGGGCCGGTGATGGACTCCGCGCTGTTGATGAACGCCTCGTCCTTCGGCTCCCCCTTGTCCACGAACCGGGAGTAGAGGCTCTCGGCGATGCCGTGCACCGCCCCGAGCAGGATGCCGCGCTCGCCGAAGATGTCGGACTTGTACTCGCTCTCCAGCGTGGTCTCGAAGGTATACGGCGAGCCGAGTCCGACCGCCCAGGCCAGCGCGTAGTCGGTGGCTCTGCCGTCGACGTCCTGATGGACCGCGAACGAGCAGTTGATGCCGGCGCCGTTCACCTCGCGGCCTTGCTCGTAGAGCCGGCGCACGGACGGACCCATCCCTTTCGGGCAGACCGCGATCACGTTGACGTCCTTCGGGAAGTCCTCACCGATGGCTTGCAGGTGGGAGAGCAGGAAGCCATGCGACAGGCCCAGGGTGGCGCCGGGCCGGAACGCGTCGAAGATGCGCCGGTAGTTCTCCGCGAAGGCGGCGTCGGAGATCAGCAGCAACGACATGTCGGATTCGTTGATGACCGAGTACATCTCGCCGAGGGTGCCGTCGTCCTTCCTGAATCCGACCGCCTCGGCCTCTTTCATCGAGGCCGAGCCTTCCCGCAGCCCGACCGTGACCCGTATGTCCGAGCCTTCCAGCGACTCGCGCAGGTTCTGTGCCTGCGCGGGTCCCTGCGACGACCAGCCGATGACTCCGATCCGGGATATGCCCTCGAAGGCCCTGGGCAGGAGAGGAAACAGGTGGCGGCCGCCGGCGACGATGGTCTCCTCGCGGTCGGCGAGCTGGATGGTTCGGGTCTCGAACACGTTCGAGGTGAAGGCCACGGCGGGTTCCTCCGGAGTTTCCGAGTCGGTGTACGTTCAGGGACGGGGAGGGCGGGGGATGGATGACCCAGGGCTGAGGATCGGTAGTGGCCCGGTTTGAAGTTCGGGGCCGTCGCGTGGCGGCCTGGCGGGTTTCCCGGCCGTCGGTCCGCCAGACAGGTTCACCGTCTCTCGGCCTGCACCTGAGCCTCCTGCAATT
Organism: uncultured Gammaproteobacteria bacterium; assembly: GCA_958295465.1. Taxonomy (GTDB): domain Bacteria; phylum Pseudomonadota; class Gammaproteobacteria; order HK1; family HK1; genus HK1. Next base: position 396,345 of record OY282353.1, on the reverse strand, counting down.
CTTTCCTGAAACGGAGCGGATCGTCTATCGCCGGCAGCTCGATCTCGCCAACTCCGGTTCCCTGACAGATCACTTTGCCATATCCGAGCAGTCGGCCGGTGATACTTTGCTTCAAGTTCACTTCTTCGAGCCGATTCAGGTTTATTTCGTCGGTCACCAGGGCGATCCAGCCGCGCTTGTAGATGATTCGACGGTTGGTGACGGCCATCTCGGTGGTCCAGATCCTGATCAACATGAACAGTCCCACTACAAACGGAAGGCAAAGGACGGCGGCCAGCTTGGAGGTCCAGTGAAACCGGGCTTCATAGACGATGCGTTCGCCGGTCACGAGCGATTTCCTGGCGTAGCTCATGCGAGAGTCTCCCGGAACGCGATACCGGCTCGCTATCCGAAGATCGAATCCCGCCAGCGGCGGCGGAACCTTCCTCCGTCCGTCCGTCCGTCCGGGCATCACGGCGGAAACCCGGATGGTCGGGGTGAGAGGATTTGAACCTCCGGCCCCTGCCTCCCGAAGGCAGTGCTCTACCAGGCTGAGCTACACCCCGTGCATGCGCCGTCCCCGGGGAGCGTGCGCAACGTCAGTAGCTGCGGCTGGTGGTGAACTCGGCGAGACCGGCAAGGGCATCGCGGTAGGGCGAGGTCGGGATCGCGCCGAGCGCCTCGCCCGCGAGCGCCACCTCGTCCGCGGCAAGCTTGGCAGTGTAGGCGATGGATCCGGCTGATTCAACCGCCGCCATGACCTCGTCGATGGCGGCGAGGCCCTTCGTCCTGATCGCCTCTTGCAGGATCCGGGCATTGTGTCCGCCGCTCTCCCGCAGGGCATGGATGAAGGGCAGCGTCGGCTTGCCTTCCGCGAGATCGTCTCCCACGTTCTTGCCGATCTCGCCGGTCCGTCCCCGATAGTCGAGCATGTCGTCGACGAGCTGATATGCGATACCGAGATGGCGGCCGAATCGTGCCATCGCGTCTTCGTGCCGCAGCGTGGCATTCGCACAAACCGCTCCAAGCCGTGCGGCGGCCTCGAACAGGATCGCGGTCTTACGGTGGATGACCTCCAGATAGCGCGCCTCCGTGGTGTCGGGGTCGTGGCGATTGAGAAGCTGGAGCACCTCTCCGTCGGCGATCTCGCTGGTGGTGCGGGCCATGATCTGCATGACCCGCATGTCGCCGACCGCCACCATCATCTGGAACGCGCGCGAATAGAGTGAATCTCCGACCAGCACCGCCGCTTCGTTTCCGAACAGCGCGTTCGCGGTGCTGCGCCCGCGCCTGAGCTGCGAATCGTCGACGACGTCATCGTGGAGCAGGGTCGCGGTATGGATGAACTCGACGACTGTCGCGAGCTCGATGTGCCGGTCGCCGTCATGGTCCAGTGCACGGGCGGCAAGCAGCACCAGCAACGGCCGCAGCCGCTTGCCCCCGCCGCCGATGATGCGTTCGGCGATTTGGTTCACAAGGGCGACGTCGGAGGTGAGGTGGGCTCGAATGGTGCGGTTGACGGACGCGAGATCGTCGCCGACGAGCGCCTGGATCGAGGCGAGGTCCGCAAACGCAGGCGTCGGCATGGCGGCAAGCATGGTCGGTGTCATCGACAACGGCACGAGCGGTTTCAAGCCGAGTATAGCCGCGAAGGGGCGGCTTGGTCCGGGCCCAGGCTTCCGCCTGCGTCGGGCGCGCCTCTGCGTTGGACCGGCTCCGAGTCTAATCCCATACGGAAGTGAGCCTGAACGGGTGAGGGTGACCCAGCCCGTGGGCGATGTCGGGATCGATTCGAGTGGGACGCAGATGATTGAAGAAACCTGGACGCCCCTGTGGGTGCGGCTTGCGGCGCTCGCCGATACTGACCTCGGTGGGCTTCGTCTTCGTCATGGGATTGTGTCGTCGTCGGTCCCTCGGGCAGTGGCGCAGACAGTACAAGTGGCTGTTCGACAGCCTCCTGCTTTGTCCACCCTGTCAAGCCGCGTCCTGTCCTCTGCGCGGGTCCACTCGCGTTCAAACCACCACCGGCTCCAAGGCCAGTAGCCGCCGCGTACGCGCCGACGGAGCCGACCCCGGTGGTTCCGAACCGGGCGTTCGGATCCGGCACGCTGCCGCGCGGAGACCCGGGTGCCGGGGCGGCGGCCGCGCATGGAGCCGCTTCAACCTTCGCCGGCCAGACAGGCCATCGCGGCTTCGTGCAGGGTCCGGTTGCCGGCCGCCAGGATCCTGCCGCCGGCCGCCGGCTCGAGGGTCAGAGGCTCGCCTCGCCACCCGGTCATCACCCCGCCGGCGTTCTCGACCACCGGGACCAGCGCACAGTAGTCGTATACGCCGACCCGCGTCTCCAGCGCGAGGTCCACGAAGCCGCCGGCAAGCTGCGCGAACCCGTGGCAATTCCCGCCGTACACCATCCATCGCGAGCCGGCGACGATGCGCCGGTAGGCGCACGCATCCTCGCCTTCGTAGTATTCGGACGAAGTGGTGCAGACCAGGGCGGCGTCTAGCCGCTCGCATCTCCCGGTGCGGACGCGCTCGCCGTTGTAACGGGTCCCGTCGCCGTCGACGCCTGTCCAGCGTTCACGGGTGACGGGTTGCTCGACGACGCCGAGGACGGGCCGGCCACCGCGGGCGAGCCCGATCAGGGTGCCGTACACCGGCAACCCCGCCATGAACGCCTTGGTGCCGTCGATGGGGTCGAGCACCCAGACGTGCTCGGCGTCCCGCCGGTCGTCGCCGAATTCCTCGCCGATGACGCCGTGGCCTGGAAACCTCGCGCCGATCATCTCGCGTAGCCGGCTCTCCACCGCCTGATCGGCCTCGGTGACCGGCGATGCATCCGCCTTGCGGTGCGCGACCCGGGGAGCGCGCGCGGCGGTGCGCACGATCTCGCCGGCCGCATCGGCGAGGACGTGCGCGAACTCGACGAGGTCCCGCCCGACCGATTCGGTCATGGGGCTGCTGCCGATGCGAGGTCCATCACCGAGCATCCCTCCCGGCCACCGATCAATCCGGATCCCGAGACGCGCATGATCCCGAGACGCACGTGCAGTCGGATGCGGACGAGGTGGAGACAGGACATGGCGCGCGCGGGATTCGAGTCCGTGGGCATGGCAGGCTACACTTCCCCGCGCACGTGTTCCAAACGATACACGGCACGGCAGGCCCCATGTCCGAATCGATCGCGAACGGCGAGGAGTTTCGCAACGATACGCGCACGCGCCGCGCGCTCCCGCCCGAGGCGCTGCGTGAGCTCACCCGCCTCGATCCGGTGCGATCGACGCTCTCGGTGCTGACCACCCTGGCGGTCGCCGCCGCGACGATTGCGGCCGCGTTGACGTGGTGGGCGCCGTGGACGGTCATTCCCGCCGTCATCGTGATCGCGACGCAGCAGCACGCCTGCTTCGTGCTCGCCCACGATGCGGCGCACTATCGTCTCTACCGGACGCGGTGGCTCAACGATCTGGTGGGCCGCTGCGTCGCGGTCGCGGCCGGCGTCTCCATGTGCACGTATCGTGTCGTGCACCGCCTGCATCACAACCATCTCTACGAGCCGCGCGATCCCGATATCGCGCTGCACGGCGGCTACCCTCGCGGTCGTATCTACCTGCTCCGCAAACTCGGCCGCGACCTCGCCGGCCTGACTGCGCCGAAGACCTACGCATACTTCTTCGGAGCGCCGGCCATCAACGACGAGACCGGGGTCGCGGCCCGCCCCCTCGACGACACCGCCCCGAGGCTCAAGCGTGACGCTCGCCGGGACCGCTGGCTGGTGGTGGCGTTCCACGCCGCAGCGCCTGCCGTCGCCTTTGCGTCCGGACTCGGGGTGGAGTACCTGGTGCTCTGGGTGCTCCCGGCGGTGACGGTGCTGCAGGCCATTCTTCGCCTGCGCGCGGTGTGCGAGCATGGCGCGGTCACCGATCTCGGCTCTCCGCTGACCGCTGCGCGCACCAACCACGCGCCGTGGTGGGCGCGCTGGCTGCTGTTTCCCCACCACGTGAACTATCACGTCGAGCATCACCTCTATCCGGCGATCCCCCATTACAACCTCCCGGCGTGTCACCGCGAGCTCCGGGCCCGTGGGATGCTGGACGGGGCGGAGGTGCGCCCCTGGCTCGACACCATGGGCCTCGTCGCGGCGGATCGCCGGCCCGGGTAACGTGGCCGCATCCGATCGGCGGGTGTCCAATGCCCCCCGTGGCGGGCATTCCGGCTACGTCCGGTGGGAGTCCGCTACGACTTCCGGGCGCTCGACGGGCAGGCCGGCGAGATCGGCGGCGGCTGGCGGGGACAGGCGAATCAGCCCCGGCCACGAGCAGGCCGACTCCGGTGCTCGCATCCGGCTGCCGCCGCCGCCGACAATGGAAGCATGATCGAATCGAGGAGCGGAAAGATGCTGGGGTTTCTGAAGAAGGTGCTCGGAGGCGGGGCGGACGACCGGGAGCCCGAGCCCGCGGACCCGGTGGAGCATGAAGGCTTCATCATCGTGGCGACGCCGCGCAAGGCGAGCGGTGGCTGGTCGACCGAAGGGCGCATCCGCAAGCTCATCGATGGTGAGGAGAAGGAGGTCCACTTCATTCGCGCCGATACGTCGACCTCGCGCGAGGCCGCGATTGCCTTGTCCGTCAGCAAGGCCCGCAAGATCATCGACGAGCAGGGCGAGCGGGTGTTCCGAGCCTCGCGCGCCTGAATGGCAGCTTCCCGGACGTTTCCTTCATCGGGTCGAGCTTCGGGGTCCGCCGTCTCGAAACGGATCCCCCACGGAAGCGAGGGCCGGCCTCCGGGTGTCCTGGGCGCCCGCGTCCGAGCAATCGAGGCCATGCGCCGAAGCTCCGGAGAGCACGCCGCCCGGTACGTGATGGACGGAGCACTCCGCGAGGCCATCCGCCTGCCGGGGCGAAGCTCGCAGAGCGCGCCGCCCGGTATGTGAAGGTGCCGCCGCTCCCGGGGACGATGCGTGCTGCAAGCCGGCCTGACCGATACGCGATCGAGATGACCTTCCGCACCGACGCCATTGCCCAGGACTGGCCGCGCCTCGCGGGGTATCTGGAGGCCCAAGGGCGCCGGCTTGCTCCGGATACGCCTCCGCGCCGGTTCGCGTCCGGCTTCGCCAACTTCAACTATCTCCTCGAGGTGGACGGGACGCCCTGCGTTCTGCGCCGGCCGCCGCCGGGACCCTTGCCCCCCGGCGCCCACGACATGGTTCGCGAGTACCGGGTGCTCTCGCGGCTCTGGCGCGAATTCCCCCTTGCGCCGCGGGCATTCCATCTGTGCGAGGACGACTCGGTCCTCGGCGCTCCCTTCTTCCTCATGGAGTACCGTCCCGGGATCGTCATCGGGGCCGAGCTTCCACCGGCTCTCGCCGGCCGGGCCGGCCACGCGGCGCGAATCGCCGGCGATCTCCTGGACGCGCTGGCCGGCCTGCACCGGGTCGAGCCCGCGGCCGTCGGCCTCGACACCCTCGGCCGCCCCAAGGGGTTCCTCGCCCGCCAGGTCGCGGGCTGGTCGAAGCGCGCGCATCTTGCCTGTGACGGGCAACCGGGTGATCCGGTCCGGCGCATCGTCGCGTGGCTGGAGGCGCACATCGAGCCCGAACGCGCGGTGGCCCTCGTGCACAACGACTTCAAGCTCGACAACGTGATCCTCGACCCCGAACGTTTCACCCCGGTCGCGGTGGTCGATTGGGACATGTGCACACGAGGGTGTCCGCTCTACGACCTCGCGATCCTGTTGAGCTACTGGACCGAGCCCGACGACCCCCCCGTCATGCACGCGCTTCGGCAAATGCCGAGCGCCGCGCCCGGTTTTCCGAGCCGCGCCGAGATCCTCGACGGCTATGCGCGGCGATCGGGTATCGATACGGGAAATTTCCGTTTCTACCGGGTGTTGTCCGTGTTCCGGCTGGCGATCGTGTTCCGCCAGCTCTTCAACCTCTACCGGCGCGGGACCCGCACGAGTCCGGAGTTCGCTCGCTTCGGCGGCGTCGCCGACGGACTTCTCGACCTCGCTCTCTCGATCATCGACCGGCGGCGGGACTGACCGCGTGTCCCGCGACGCCGTCGCCGGCCGTCCGGAGCACGCTCCGTGCTGCCCGATCTGACCCTCGACGAGCCGGGGACGATCGCGCTCGTGGGCGCCGTTGCGCTCGTAGCGGGGGTGGTGCGCGGGTTCGGCGGGTTCGGCGGGCCGGCGACCATGGCGCTCGTACTCACCCAGTTGTACAACCCGCTCTCGGTGCTCACCAAGGTGATGGTCATCGACGCGGTCTCGTACCTGCTGCTTCTGCCGAGCACCGCCCGCGAGTTCAATCGCCGCACCGTCGCCATCGTCGCCGTCGCTTCGGTGCTCGGGCTCCCGATCGGGGTGTATCTCCTGACCGTGACGGACCCCGTGATCATGAAACGCGCGGTCGCCGGCGTGGTGGCCGTATGCGCCGCCGTCATGCTGCTCGGGGGCCGCTTTCGCGCACCACCGTCGCCCATGGTCCACGTCGCGGTGGGGCTGCTCGCGGGGGTGGTGTTCGGTGCGACCTACATTGCACTGGTGGTCATGATCTTCTTCTTCGCGCTCCCCGTCTCCGGAGCGGAGAGCCGTGCCAACGCCGTGTTCTGGAGCGTCGTTCTCGCGCTCTTCCTCATCGCCGTGCACGTCATCCTCGGCCACATCACGATGGGCGATCTGTGGCGTGCGGCCCTCGTCGGGGTCCCGTACCTGGCCGGTGCCGGTGCCGGCGCATGGTGGTTTCGCAGGACCGCCGAGCGAGAATTCCGGCGAGTGATCCTCTGGCTGTTGCTCGGGCTCGCGACGATCGGACTGGTGGTGTGATACGTCGCCTGAAGCGCTTCCAATGCATCGAGGACGGCGATGGCCGGCAGGGTCGAACGTCCGGACGACGATCCGGCGCGAGATCGATCGCGCCGCACGAGCCTGCGGTGCCCGCTCCCGCCCGATGCGATGCCTGCAAGACGCAAAAAAAAGGGGCGGCAGTGCCGCCCCGATTCGATGGTTCGATGCCTGCCGGCGGTGAGGTCAGCCCGTCATCCACCAGCGCTTGACGAAGTGGCCGCCGTCCATCTCCCAGCCGCCGCCAATCTTCGACGGCACGCCGACCTTGGCGTTGACCGCCGCGACGTCGCTGCCGAAGGCAGGGATGATCGTTCCGCCCTGCGCGCTGATGAGCTGCTGGACCTCCCGGTACATCTCGCTGCGCTTCCCCTGGTCGAGCTCGCCGCGGGCCTTGACCACCAGCTCGTCCACGCGCGGAATGTTGATCAGCGTGTCGTTCCATGGCGAATCGGAAAGGTATGCGATGGACAGGATCAGGTCCTCCACCGGGCGGGGTCCCCAGTAGCAACTGCAGAACGGCTTCTTGTTCCAGACCTCGCTCCAGTAGCCGTCCTTGGGCTCGCGCACGATGTTCGGCTGCAGGCCGATCTTCTGCCAGTGCTCGGCGAACAACTGCGATGCGAGCACCGCGCCGCCGTACGCGGTGTCGGATGTGCTCATGTCGAACTTCGCGCCTTCGAGCCCCGCCTTCTTGAGATGGTGCTTCGCCTTGTCGAGATCGTAGGACACCTTCAGGTCCGGGTCGTAGCTCGGGAACTGCGGACCGAGCGGCTGATCGTTGCCGATCGTGCCGTAGCCGAAGATGATCTTGTCGACGAATTCCTGGCGCGGTGTCGCATACTTCAGCGCCAGCCGGAAGTCGTTGTTGTCGAACGGCGGCACGTTGATGCGCATCGGATGCGTGAAGGCGAGGTTGCTCGGTACGTCGACGATCTGCATGCCCTTGACGCGCTTCAGCCGCTCAATGGTCTTCAGGTCGGGACGGTTGATCACGTCGACGGAGCCGCTGACGAGCGCATTCACCCGCGACGTGTCGTCGAGGATCGCGAGGATCTCGACCGAGTCCGCGAAGCCGAGCTCGTTCCCCTGCCAGGCGTTCGGGTTCTTCTCCAGGGCCGTGCGCACACCCGGATTGAACTCGCGCAGCAGGTAGCAACCGGTTCCGTGGGGTGAGTGCAGGTCGGCCTTGCCGTCCACCGTCGGAACGACGCTGAAGTGGTAATCGGTGAACAGGAAGGGCAGGTCGGCATTGGCGTCGGTCACTTCCACGACGACGGTATCGTCGCCCTCGACCCGAACGTCGCTGATCCCGGCGAACACGCCCTTGGCCGCGGACTTGGTGTCCTCGCCGCGGTGCACGTTGAGGGAGTTGACGACGTCTTCCGTGGTCAGGGTCTTCCCGTTCGAGAACTCGACGCCCTTGCGGATCCTGAAGCGCCAGACCTTGGCGTCGGGGGTGGCTTCCCAGCTTTCCGCAAGGTTCGGGGTCGGCAGGCCGTCGGCGCCGACGTCGACGATGCTGTCCCGGATGGCCCGGCTGATGGAGATCATCGTCGTCGCGGTGTACTGGGTGGAGTCGAGCGAGTCGATCGTGTTCGCGTCGTTCAGGCCGCAGCGCATATGGCCGCCGCGTCTGGGCGTGTCGGCCAGCGCGCGTCCGGACCACAGGGCGCCCGCCGCCGCCACGGACAGCCCCATTGCGCTCGTGTACCCGAGAAACTCACGTCTGGTCAGGCTCTTGTCGTCGAGCACGCGCTGAAGTTCGATCTGTTTCTTCGTCATAGTCTTCTCCCTCGTGTGGATGGTCCGGTTTCGTTGGAATCGAATGCCTTCCGACCGGATACGGCACCCACGAGACTGGTCGATGCCGTCGATTGGCCCGGATTGGTGCGGCCACAAGGTAATACCAGTCTGCTGGATGCATCAACGAGCAGTCAGCCCCCGTCGACGACCAGCTCGCTGCCGGTGACGCAGGACGATTCGTCGGAGGCGAGGAAGAGCACCGCGTTCGCGACTTCCTCGGGGGCGCCCGTTCTTCCCGGTGGGATCTCCTGCGGCCGCCGTTCCCGGATCTCGCCGGAGGGGCGCCGCCTCCCGTCCCATGTCGATTTCGATCGGTGCAGGATGGATCGAGTTGCAGTAGATGGTGCAGGAGCCATCCGATGCAGGGTGCACTATAGGCAACCGATCCGCGCATGGCAATGACGGCGCCATCCCCGCCGGAACCATCCTTTGTTCCAAACCTGCTCCCGGCAGGTCGAATGGACGGAGGACCCCGACGTCGCAAGGTAGCCCTGGGCCCGGAGCCCGCGTTCCGCCGGCCATCCGCCTCGTTCAGCGAGACAGATAGTCATGGGCGGAGAGGACGTGGGTCTTGACCACGTGCAGGAAGTCGTCGATGGGCACGTGCTCGTCGCCGGCGCCCATGCCGGCGGGGAACGGGCCGTAGACGTAGGCGGGCACGTCGATGTAGCGCCACAGCCGCGTGTCGGTGCCGCCGAGGCTCGACGTCGGCTGCGGCTCGAAGCCGCGCAACGCCTTCACGTTGGCCTGGATGATCCCCACCATCTCGTGCTCCGGATCGCACCACGCGGGCGGCTGGGAGTTGATCACGGTGTAGCTCGCCTGCGGATAGCCGGCGAGGATCCGGTCGATCCCGGCCAGCACCCGATCGCCGTCGACCCCGATGGGGAGGCGGAAGTCGGCCTCGATCACGCACTCGCTCGGCACCATGTTCACCTTGAGCCCCGCGCGCACCACGCCGATGTTGACGGTGATCTTCTGCACGATCTCCGCCGCGCCGGGGCCGAGCGCCCGGTCCGTGGTCTCGGCCGCGCGAGCGAGCAGCGGTCCGACGTTCCCGGGCGGCGGGGTGTCCATCTCCTCCAGGCGCTCCAGGTCCGCGATGAGGCGAGCGCCGATCCTGCTCGCGCTCTCCGAGGCATGGGTGTACGCCCCGTGCGCGCCCTGGGTGCGCACCTTGAACTCGACCCATAGCGGACCCTTCTCGCCGAAGCGGATGCTCCAGGGGCTGCTCGGCTCGCCGTTCAGGCAGCAGTCGCCGTGCACCTCGGGGTGGTGCTCGATGAGGTAGCGCGCCCCCCACGGGCCGAAGGTCTCCTCGTCGGAGACGGCGGTAAGGGTGAGGCGGCCGTTGAGCCGGTCGCGCAGTCCGTGCAGGTACATGAAGGTGAAGATCGACGCGCTGGTGCCGCACTTCATGTCCGCGGAGCCGCGCCCCCAGACCTTGCCGTCCTCGACCGCGCCACTCCACGGGCCGCCGTGCGACCACGTCTCGTGGTCCCCGACGGGGAACACGTCGATATGCCCGTTGAGCACGAGATGGCGTCCCGGGTTCGCGCACTCGAAGGTGCCGACCACGTTCGGGAATTCGGGATGGGGGTCGATGATCCGGTAGGGCAGGGCATGGGCGTCGAGAAAGGCCCTGATGTGCGCCACCGCCTCGCGTGTATCGCCGGGCGGGTTCGGGCTCTTCGCCTGCACGAACTTCGAGTAGAACTCGATCAGCATGTCGCGATCGGCTTCGATGCGGTCGAGCAGGGCCTGTTTCATATCGTTCATCGTGCGTCCTCTCCCCTTCCGATTGGTACGTCAGGCGTCGAAGCCGCGTGGGCGCGCCTGGCGTTGATGCGATCCGGATAGCGCCCTGCCCTGCTTCATGCCGCCTGCCGGTGCGTCCTCTGTCTACCCCCGCCAGCCGCATCAGGCTCGAAGCCGTGGGCGGATGCGGGGTTGATGCGATCGGACAGCGCCTGCTTCCATGGCGCTTGTTCCATGTCGTTCGCCGGGGTGTTCTCTGCCCACTCCCCACCGGCCGCGTCAGGCGTCGAAGCCGTAGATGCGCGCGGCGTTGCCGCAGACGATCTTCTGCCGGTCTTCCTCGCCGAGCCCTTCGAAGGTACGGGCGATGACCTCCCGGGAGTGTGGGAAGGACCCCTCGTCGTGGGGGTAGTCGCTGCCCCAGAGCATCGAGTCCGCGCCGGTGAATGCGAGGTTGCGCAGGGCGACGGGATCGTCGGTGAACGTGATGTAACCCTGGCGCGCGAAGTATTCGCTCGGCTTCAGCGCGAGCCGCGGGCGGATCCACATGTGCTTCTTCTCCACCTGCTCGTCGAGCACGTGGAGCAGCCACGCGAGCCACCCCGCGCCGCACTCGACCACCACGAAGTCGAGCCCCGGATGACGCTCGCACACCCCGCCCGAGATGAGCTGCGAGACCGGGTGCTGGCCGTCGGCCATGCGCATGGCCATGAAGTCCAGCGCACCGCCGATGCCTGCTTCCTCGCCCCAGTCCTCGGGATAGGTGTCCTCGGAGTTGGTGAACGCATGGAACGCCAGCACCAGGCCGCTGTCCTCGATGACCGACCACAGTGGCTCGTACTCCGGCCGGTTGTAGGGGCATTCGCGGTTGGTGATCGGCACCTTGATCGATCGATAGCCGAGCTTCGCGGCGCGTTCGACCTCCGCGACCGCCGCGTCGATGTCGTGCACCGGGGTCATCGCCACCGGCGCGAAGCGGTCGCGGTAGGCGCCGAAGTGCTCGCTCGCCCAGTCGTTCCACGCCTTCGCCACCGCGAGCTGGTAGTCGGGGGCCGGCGACATGAACAGGCCGAGCGACTGGTTCGGGTAGATGACCTCGGCGCTGACGCCGTCACGCTCCAGGTCGGCGAGGCGCCGGCCGAGGTCGCGCCCGCCGCTCGGGTCCTTGCGGAACTCGCGATCGTGGTCCTCCTCGGTGGTGCGCGTCTCGGCGATGTCGAGCCGCCGCGGGCGCCGCCCGTCGACGACGAGATAGCGCGCCCCGTCGCGCTCGACGATATGCGGCGCGCGGTGCCGGAGGGACTTCGGGATGCGCTCGTAGAGCTCGGGGGGCTCCTGCACGTGCGAATCGGCCGAGATCACCTTGTTCATCACGTCTCCCCTACGTGCTGTGGAGCAATTAGGGGGCTTCCCGTTCCTGATGGTATTCCCTGATGCGCCCGCGTTGCACGATCCACAACTTGCCTTCGATGATCGTATCGGCAAGTGCGGCCGCCCGCAGAATGTCCGCACCCCGGCTACCGAGATTTTCATCGAGCTTGATCTTCAAGTCGTGGCCTCCAGGGGTACGTCGACATAGCGTTCGCGAGACACTTCCGCTCCGTATGCAATACAGGCGAGAACATCCGCCTCTTCGATACCGGGGTATTGTTCGAGAAGCTCTTGGACCGTCCAGCCGCTGGCCAGGAGATCAAGCACCAGAGATACCCAGATACGATGCCCACGGATGCAGGGCTTTCCGAAGCAGACGTTCGTATCTATCGATATTCGGGAGAGGAGTTCCTGTTTGCTTGTCCGCTGGTTCATCGGAGAACCTCCATCTCTGCTCGGCAGATTCATTCGTCGGGGCCGGCGAAAGGTGCCTGCCGGCGGGTACGGGCCACGGTGCGTTCGAACTCGGCAGGCAGGTCGGTGCGGCCGAGCGCTCGATCGAATTCGGTCAGCCGGGCGCGGATCCAATCGATGTCGAGATGGTCGCAGGTTTCGAGGATGCCTTCGATGTCGGCAACGTCGCGCGACGTGCCCGATCGGTGGAGCTATGCGTCACCGGACATCGCCCGCCTCAGCGCCGTCCACCTTTTCCGAACCGCGTCGTCCTCGGCATCGACCGCTCCGGACCACCCCATCTCGCGGGCCGACGCCATCAATCCCGCCAGACGGTGCAGCCTGGTTTCCATTGAAGTCGCGCGCTGTTCCTCGACGAGCCGCCGGCGCACGCTGGACCAGCGCTGCATGTATCGGGCGGCGGCTTGCGGGGAGATCGGCCGGCGGTTCGCATCCATGGCACGTGATTGTAGCGGCTCAGCAATTCCCGCTAACGTCCCGAACATGGTCGTGTCATCGGGATTTCGCGGTCTGTTCTGCCATCTGAGTATCTGGTCGTGGCGATTCAATGGACGTTTTCAGGCTTGGCGGGTATTGCTGGTAGCGGCTGAATCTCGTGCTGATCGCGCGCCCGAACCGGGTATCCTCGCGAACATCCCCGGCAATCCCCGAATGGGGTCCCGATGCGTGGTGACGCGCTTGCCGTCATTCCCCGTCATCCCCGTGAAAACGGGGAGAAAGCGGGAATCCACTCCGGCAACCGTCGATGGAGTCCTGATGCGCTGTGACGGTTACGACGTGGTGGTGATCGGCGCCGGGCTGGTCGGCGGCGCGATCGCCTGCGGGCTGGCGCGCGCCGGGCAGCGGGTCGCGGTCCTCGACGAGGAGGACGCGGCGTACCGCGCGAGCCGCGGCAACTTCGGGCTGGTGTGGGTGCAGGGCAAGGGGGTCGGACGCCCCGAGTACGCGCGGTGGTCGCGCGCGTCGTCCGAACGCTGGTTCGATCTGTCCGAAGCACTCGTCGAGGATTGCGGGCTTGCGCCATGCTATGCCCGCCCCGGCGGGGTGGTGCCCGCACTCTCCGATGACGAGCTTTCCGATCTCGATTCGATGCTCGCCGGTCTCGGACAGGCGGCCGGCAACGCCGGCTACGAGTACGAGATCCTCGACCGCTCCCGTATCCGCGAGCTGCTGCCGGCGTGCGGGCCGGAGGTCGCCGGCGGCACCTGGACCCCCTATGATGGCCAGGCGAATCCGTTGAAGCTCATGCGCGGCCTGCACGCATCGCTCGTGGCCCGTGGCGCGGACTACCTGAGCGGCGCGCGGGCCGACGGCATCCAGCCCCTCCCCGGCGGCGGCTTCACCGTCCGCACCGCGCGCGGAGCAATCAGCGGCAACAAGGTGGTCATCGCGGCCGGCCACGGATCGAAGGCGCTCGGCGCGATGGTCGGGCTCGACGTCCCGGTGCACCCCGAGCACGGGCAGATCCTCGTCACCGAGCGTGTCGCGCCGCTGCTCGATCACCCGACCCTGAACATCCGCCAGACCGACGAAGGGTCGCTGCTGCTCGGCGCGTCGCAGGAAGATCGCGGCTTCGATACCTCGGTGCTCGCCCGCACCAGCCGCGACATCGCCCATCGCGCGGTGCGCGTCTTTCCGTGCGTCGCGGCGCTGCGCGTGGTGCGCACGTGGGGCGCGCTCCGGGTGATGACTCCGGACGGATTTCCCATCTACGACCAGTCGAAGGCCCACCCCGGCGCCTTCGTCTTCACCTGCCACAGCGGTGTCACCCTTGCGGCGAACCACGCGCTCGAAGCGAGCCGCTGGGTGATCGAGGGCCGGATCCCCGAAGAAATGGCCTGCTTCTCCACGGACCGCTTCGATGTTTCGCAGGCTGCCTGACCCCGCCGCCATCGTCACCTTCGACTTCGAAGGGGCGACCTTCGATGCGTGCGAGGGCGATTCCGTCGCCGCCGCATTGCTCGCCAACGGCGTCCTCGCGTTCCGCACCACGCCCGTTTCCGGCACGCCGCGCGGTCCCTGGTGCCTCATCGGCGAGTGCCACGAATGCCTCGTCGAGATCGACGGCGAGCCGAACCGCCAAGCCTGCATGATCGAAGTGCGGGCGGACATGCGGGTGCGTCGCCAGCATGGCGCGCGGATGGTGGCGGGATGGAGGGAGGAGTGAGACAGCCACGTTCCGGGCAAATGGGCGTCCTGGTCGCGTGATCGACGGGCGCCATGATTGCCTGGTCGGGATCGACGGCGGGGCGGGCGGCCGAACCGGTCGCCGAAGCACGGGCGGTCAGGCGGACGCGCGGCCGGCACGGGGCCTGCAAGGCAGTGTGGTGAACGAGACCGCCGAGCTTGCAATCGTCGGGGCGGGGCCGGCCGGCATGTCGGCCGCCGTCGCGGCGCGCGAACACGGCATCGACACGCTCGTGCTCGACGAGCAGACCGCGCCCGGCGGACAGATCTACCGCAACGTCGAGACGGTCACCGCCGGGCGGCCGAACACCGCGCGGGTGCTCGGCGAGGATTACGTGGCCGGCGCGGCCATCGTCCGCGCGTTCCGCGAGTGCGGCGCGCGCTATTCGCCGCGCACGTCCGTATGGGAAGTGAGCACCGTCGCGCGGCGGGCGGACGAGGCAGCGCCGTTGGAGCTCGGGATCCTGCAAGGCGGCGTCGCACGGTTGGTGCGTGCCCACTGCGTGATCGTGGCCGCCGGCGCCCGGGAGCGCGCGGCGCCGGTGCCCGGGGCGCTCCTGCCCGGCGTGATGGGGGTGGGCGGCGCCCAATCGCTGCTCAAGAGCTCGGGACTCGTCCCGGACGCGCCGGCCGTCATCGCGGGCTCGGGGCCACTCGTTTACCTGGTCGCCTGTCAGCTCGCCCGCGCCGGCGCACCGGTACGCGCGGTCCTGTTGACGATGTCCCCCGGCCGGTTCCGGCGCGCGGCCGGCGCCTTGCCGCAAGCGCTCGCGATGCCGGGCGAGCTGCGCAAGGGCCTGGGGTGGCGGCGTGCGCTCGCGGGCCGGGGCGTGAAGGTCATGCATGCGAGCGATCTCGCAATCATCGGCGACGAGCGGGTCGAGGCGGTGCGCTTCTTCCATCGCGGCCGGGAGCGGTCGATGGACGCCTCGCTCGTGCTCCTGCACGAAGGGGTGATTCCGAACGCGCATCTCACTCTCGCGGCGCAGCTCGATCACGTCCGGGACGAGCGCCAACACGGCTTCCGCCCGGCGGTGGACGAGTGGGGAGAGACCAGCGAGCGCGGCCTGCTGGCCGCGGGTGACTGTGCGCACGTCCTCGGCGCGCAGGCCGCGGTGGATTCCGGCCGGCTCGCGGCGCTTGAAGCGGCGTACCGCCTGGGAAGGATCGATTCGCGCCGGCGCGACGCCCTCGCCAAGCCGCATCGCGCCTCGCTCGAGCGACGCCGACGCTTCCAGGAGTTCCTGGACTTCGCGTTCGAACCGGGCGCGGCGGTGCTGCGCCCCTCGGACCCGGCGGTGACGGTATGCCGTTGCGAGGAAGTGACGATTGCCGAGATCGAGAGTGTCATCGCCCGCGGATGCCCCGGCCCCGACCAGGCGAAGGCGTTCACCCGCTGCGGCATGGGTCCGTGCCAGGGCCGGATGTGCGCGACGGTGGTGAGCGGGATCTTCGCCGGGCGCCGGGGCGCCGGTACCGGCGCCGACGCCGGAATCGGAACCCGAACCGGCGCCGGCGTCGATGTCGACACGGTCGGGCACTACCGCATCCGGCCGCCGGTCAAGCCAATCACGGTCGGGGAGCTCGCGGCGTTGGAAGGCGCGGGCCCCGCGCGGGAAATGGTCCGGGCTCCGGGCCATCCGCGTGCCGGTCGCCGGCTGGTGTAAGCTCGACCCTCGCCATGATGGCCTTGGAGGGCTGAACACAGGGAACGCCAACATGACCACTGGCCTCGTGACGGACACGATGCCAGCCAACCAACGGGAGGCAGGAACCATGGGTAATCCACGCAAGTTCGCCAGCACACTCGCCGCCGCCGCGTTGACCGCCTCGCTTGCAACGGGGACCGCGCCCGCGGCCGACATGACGATCACGGTCTGGGCGGGCGGCTCCAACGCCTCCGACGTGTACCGGGTCGATGCCATCGAGATGGCCGCCGACATCCTCGCGCGCGAAGCCGAGATCCGGGGCGAATCGATCAACGTCACGGTCGACAAGAAGCTCTACGACGGCTGGGACGACTTCAAGCAG
Source organism: uncultured Gammaproteobacteria bacterium (assembly GCA_958295465.1). Lineage (GTDB taxonomy): Bacteria > Pseudomonadota > Gammaproteobacteria > HK1 > HK1 > HK1. Next base: position 379,899 of record OY282353.1, on the reverse strand, counting down.
GCGGTGACCCTGGCCGCCGAGTCCGGCAACGCGCCTCACATCGTGGTCACCGGGCACGAAGACATCGCCCCCTGGGCGAACGCCGGCATCATCCGCAAGATCGAAGACCTGATCGACATGGATGCCTGGCCGATCAACGACATCTTCCCCAACCTGATCGAAATCTCCTCCTACGAGGGCGCCGTCTACGGCCTGCCCCAGGATGCGGAATCGCGTCCCTTCTTCGCCTGGATCCCGCACATGAAGGCGATCGGCTACTCCGATGCGGGCATCGCCGCGCTGCCGGAGCGGGTCGCCGGCGGGGAGTACACGCTGTACGACGTGCTCGACGACGCGAAGAAGATGCAGGACCAGGGCGTGGTGGAGCCGGGGTACGGCTTCTACCCGCGCGTTTCCAACGGACCCGACTACTGGCAGTTCTACCAGTCTTTCGGCGGCGAGATGCAGGACGCCGCCTCGGGCAAGCTGATCTACGACCAGGGCGCGATGACGCGGTTCTACCAGTTCTTCGCCGATGCGGTGGCGATGGGGGTCACCCGCAAGAACCATGTCGGCACGCCGTGGGATCAGTGGTACGCGGAGGTCGCGTCCGGCAAGGCGGGCCTGTGGCACGGCGGCACCTGGCACTACGCGCGCTACACCGGGAAGGAGGGCCTGACCGGCTTCTTCGACAAGATCCAGTTCACCCTGATCCCCGCGGGCGACGCCAACGGGCGGCCGAACACGATCACCCATCCGCTGGTCTACCTGGTGACCAACCGGGGCACGGACGACGATGCGTTCATCGCCGCCGAGCTCGTGAAGATCGCGTCCGAGCCGCGGATCAACACCCTGCACGCGATCAAGTCGGCGCACCTGGGGATCGCGAAGTCGCAGACCTCGATCGAGCTCTACAGCAACGACCGCTGGGCCAGCGAAGCGACCGAGCGGCTGCTGCCCAGCGCCAATGCCATGCCGAACAACACCGATTTCGGCGTCTACTGGACCGCCATGTGGAAGGGGCTGGAATCCGCCTGGACCGGGCAGAAGAGCCCCGAGCAGGCCGCGGCGGATGCCGCCGCCGAGCTGCGCAACGCGCTCGGCGATCGCATCGTCATGCGCTGATCGGCGAAGCGGAGGAGCCGGCCGCGCCGGGCCCGGTCCCGGCGCGGACGGTGCTTGCATGGAACATACCCGTCGTCCCCCTGCCCGCCGGCGCGTCGGGCGTGGACGCGGGTGCACCGGCGGTCACGGCCTCACGTCCCGCACGCCCTCCCCGACCGGAAGCCGCGTGTCATGACCCCCGGCAAATGGCTCGGCGTCCTGTTCCTCATGCCGGCCACGCTCTTCGTGGTGGTGTTCTTCCTCTCCCCGGTGCTGCTCACCGCGGTGTTCGCGTTCACCAGCATGAGCACCGCGACCGGGGTCGGCGAAGGCGGATACCTGATCACCCCGTCCACGCTCCACCGCCTCGCCGAACGCGGCATGGACCGCTCGACGGCCGAATCGCTCGGCGCGACCACCTACCTCGTCAATCCGGAAACGCTGTCCAGGGCACGCGCCGCCGGCGTCGCCGCCGCGACCCTCGACGAGCTCGGGCAACGTCATGCCGGCAAGTCCTTCGACGGCCGCCGCGGCTTCGAACGGGCGCTGAAGTCGCTGAACAATCGCCCGCGCTCGGTGCGGGCGCTCAAACAGGCCGCCCGGCACTTCGAGACGAGCGTTCTCAATCGTACGTTCGGGCAGCGCGAGGACCTGCTGGCGGCACTGGCGGCAAGCGGAGTGCGCTTGAGCGACGAGGATCGCGAGCGCCTGGTGGACGCGAGCTACACCGGCTGGACCTGGACCACGGACAACCTGCGGCGCATGTTCGGCACCGCGGACACCGCGCAGGTGCTCGCCAATACGCTGATCTACGTCTTCGTCACCCTGATCCTCTTCAACACCGGATTTGCGCTGGTCCTCGCGATCACCACGTTCTACCTGCCCACCACCGAAGCGGCGGTCTTCCGGGGCATCTGGTTCCTGCCCCGCATCACCCCGCCGGTGCTTTACGTGCTGCTCTGGAAATGGTTCGCCTGGGACACCGGATTTCTCAGCACGGTGCTCGGCTGGTTCGGGGTCGCCTCGCGCAACTGGATGCTCGACACCGCGTTCAACGCCTGGGTCTTCGTCGTCCTCATCAACGGATTCGTCGGCGCCTCCATGGGCATGATCATCTTCTCCAGCGCCATCCGCGCGATCCCCGAACCCCTGTTCTGGGCCAGCGAGGTCGATGGCGCTTCGCGCTGGCAGCAGGTGAGGCGCATCATCCTGCCGCAGCTACGCTGGCCGATCCTGTTCGTGACGAGCTACCAGACGCTGTCGCTGCTGACCTCGTTCGAGTACATCCTGCTCGCCACCGACGGCGGGCCGGGCTCGACGACCGAGGTCTGGTCGCTCGCCGCCTACCACACCGCGCTCAACAACTACGCCGGAAACCTGCAATACGGCTACGGTGCGGCGCTCGCGCTGGTGCTGGTGATCATCGGGGTGGTGCTCTCGCTCCTCTATCTGAGGATCTTCAACTTCGACGCCCTGGTTGCGCGCCCGCGCATCGAGACGTAGCGGAGCACGGCAATGCCAAGGGCGCGGGGGAGCGGAATCATCGTTGCACTGCTGGCGGCGGCGTCCGCGCCGCTGGTCCTCATGTATGTCTTCCTCGTCATCGAGACGGTGGGCGAGGCGCCGCCCGGGCAATTGCTGCCGGATGGCTTCACCCTGGAGAACTGGCGCTTCCTGTGGGAGGACCTGCCCGGCAAGGCCAACATCTGGGCCGTCACCCTGAACACCTTCATCTTCGCCTCGGCAACCACCGTCATCGTGCTGGCGGTGTCATCGACCGCGGGCTATGCGCTGTCGCGGATCAACCTGCCGTTCCGGGCGTACTTCCTGGCCGGCGTCCTGGTGCTGCACGCCTTCCCGACCGTGACCCTGATCATCGCCATCTTCCTCGTGCTGCAGATGATCGGGCTCTACAACACGCTGACCGGGGTGATCCTGGTCAAGGCATCGCTCGAGCTGCCGCTGGGGATCTGGATCATGAAGGGCTTCTACGACACCGTGCCGTGGGAGATCGAGATGGCCGGGGTGCAGGACGGCGCCAGCCGCTTCACGGTGTGGCGGCGCCTGATCCTTCCACAGGTCACGCCCGGCATCCTGGCCCTGGGGGTGTTCTCGTTTCTGGCCGGCTGGAGCGAATTCATCCTGCCGCAGGTGCTGGCCCCGGACAACAAGGTGCAGGTGCTGTCGGTCTACCTGGCCGGGCTCATCGCGGACGACTACGACCTCAACTTCGCCCTGTTCAAGAGCATCGGCCTGTTCTACGTGATCCCGGTCGTCATCCTCTACCTGTTCTTCCAGGACAAGCTGATGAACATCTACGGCGGGGGCACCAAGGGCTGATGCGCATCCTGATCGAAAACTTCACCAAGCGCTTCGGCGCCGACACCGTCATCGACGCGATGAACCTCGAAGTCGCGGACGGCGAGATGCTCGCGCTGCTCGGCCCTTCGGGCTGCGGCAAGTCCACGACGCTGTTCGCCGTGTGCGGGCTGCACGTCGTCGATGACGGGCGGATCCTCTTCGGCGACGAGGACGTCACCGGCTGGTCCCCGCAACGGCGCAACGTCGGCGTGGTGTTCCAGTCCTACGCCCTCTATCCGCACATGAACGTGTTCGACAACGTCGCCTTCCCGCTCCAGGTCAAGAGGGAGCCGGGTCCGGCCATTCGCAGGCGGGTGAGCGAAATCACGGCCATGCTTGAGATCGAGCACCTGCTCGAGCGCCTGCCCGCCCACCTCTCCGGCGGCCAGCAGCAGCGCGTGGCGCTGGCGCGGGCCCTGATCCGCCGCCCCGGCGTGCTGCTGCTCGACGAGCCGCTGGCCAACCTCGATGCGCGGCTGCGCCTCGACATGCGCTCGGAGATCCGCCGGCTGCAGCGGGAGACCGGCATCACCGCCATCCTCGTCACCCACGACCAGGTCGAGGCGATGAGCATGTGCGACCGGATCGCGATCATGGATCGCGGCCATGTCCATCAGATCGCCTCGCCCGCGGACATGTACCGCAACCCCGTCAGCACCTTCGTCGCCGGCTTCCTGGGCAACCCGCCGATCGCCTTCCTGTCGGGCCGGGTCCGGGGCGGCCGCTTCTGGCTGGATGGCTCGACGGCGGGCATCGACCTGCCGGGCGGCTGCGAGGCTCTGGAGGACGGGCGCGAAATCCGGCTCGGCGTCCGCCCCGAGCACGTGCGGCCCGCCGACTCGGGCCCGCTCTCGGGCAAGGTCAGTTTCGTCGAGACCCACGGGCGGGAAAACCTCTACGACGTGACCCTGAACGGCGGCCAGGTGCTGCGTTCGATCCAGCCGGTACGCGGCGACATTGCACCGGGCCAGACCGTGCACTGCCGGCTCGACACGGACAAGCTGCTGGTCTTCGACCGCGAGGGGACGCGCCTGTGAGCGCACGCTCGAACATCCCGGACGCCGCCGTTTGCCCCCCGGAACGCTCCAAAACCTCTACGACGTGACCCTGGACGGCGGCCAGGTGCTACGCTCGATCCAGCCGGTGCGCAGCGACCGCGCACCGGGTATTGGTGGATCAGTTCAGCAGCCCGGCCGAGCGCATCGCGCTCTCCACCTTGTCCTTCGTCGCCCGGGTCGGCTCGACGAGCGGCAGCCGTACCTCGGGTGAGCATTTGCCGAGCACGCTCGCGGCGTACTTCACCGGGGCGGGACTCGTCTCGGCGAAGAGGGCATCGTGCAGCGGCATCAGGCGCTGCTGCACGGCGAGCGTCGCCTTCGCGTCGCCGTCCATCCAGTTTGTGTGCATCTGCGAGCAGAGGCGCGGCGCGACGTTCGCGGTGACCGAGATGCAGCCGTGGCCGCCCTCGACGAGCAGCGCGAGCACCGCCGCGTCCTCCCCGGAGAGCTGCACGAAGTCCGCGCCGCAGGCGATGCGGGTCTCCAGCGGGCGGGTCGAGCTGTTCGAAGCGTCCTTCACTCCGACGACGTTCGGAAGCTTCGCGCACCGCGCCATCGTCTCCACCGCCATGTCCACCACCGAGCGCCCCGGGATGTTGTAGATGAGGATGGGGATGTCCACTGCGTCGTTGATCGCCTTGAAGTGTTGATAAAGCCCTTCCTGGGTCGGCTTGTTGTAGTACGGGGTGACCACCAGCGCGGCGTCCGCGCCGCACTCCTTCGCGTGGCGGGTCAGGCTGACGGCCTCCTCGGTCGAGTTCGATCCGGTCCCCGCGAGAACCGGCACCCGGCCGTTCGCCACCTCGACGCAGAGCTCGGTCACCCGCCGGTGCTCGGGATGGCTCAGCGTCGGGGATTCGCCGGTGGTGCCGCAGGACAGCAGCCCGTGCGTTCCTTCGGAAATCTGCCACTCGACGAAATCGCCGAACGCACGCTCGTCGACCCCGCCGCAGTCGAACGGCGTGATCAGCGCGACATAGGAACCCTGGAACATGGCCTCTCCTCCCCTGGCAACGGTGACGGACGCGGCATCTTAGCAAGCCGGGCATCCGCCCCGGGATGCGTCAATACGGCTCGATGATCGTGGCCTGCAGGGTGTATCCGGCGTCACCGACCTCGTTCAGATGCGCCTCGGTGCGGATCTCGCCGGTGACCCACACCGGGTCGAACAGTTCCTTCAGCGGATAGCCCGCGACCGTCTTCACGTAGACGATCTGGTTCGAGGGCGGCGGGGGCACGTGGATGCATGCGCCGAAGTAGGGGACGAGCAGGAACTCCGAGGTCTCCGTACCCTCGAAATCGAGCGGCACCACGAACCCCGGCAGGCGGACCCGCTGTCCGTCGAGCTCGCCGACCACCGGCGCCGAACGGACCGCCTCCCGGTAGGCGTTCATCAGCCGGTCGGCCCGTGCGCTGCCGTCGGCGAGCCCCTGGACGTCGTCCCCCGCCAATCCTTCGAGCCCGGAAAGCGGGTCCCAGTCCTCGGGCATGAGTTCCTCCCATTCCAGTTCGCGCACGTCGCCCTGCGCCGCAAGCGGCCGGCTGATCGCGGTCAGCGCCATTTCGAGCGTGACGGCCAGTGCGAAAATCGCGGCCAACGACGCTGCGCTGCCGTGTCCGTGTCCCGTGCGTGCAGGCATCATCGAATCCTCGTCGAAAATCCGCCGGAGAGCGAGAGCCGACAGGCCCTTTCGAGTGCGCCGCCCAGCCCGAAGACCACGACCGGCGCTGCCGCACCGCCGAATCCGTGTCCCATGCGTGCAGGCATCGTCAGATCCTCATCGAAAGGCCGTCGGCGAGCGACAGCCGGTAGGCGCGCAACGCCGGAACCCCGCCGGCCGCGAAGCCCGCCAGCACCACCGCGGCGAGTATCCGCCAATCCGCCGGGGCGAGCATCCCGATCGGCAGGTGCAGGCCGAACTCCCGCGCGACGATCGGCCGCCCGACCACCAGCGCGAGATAGAGGAGCGCGACCCCGGCCGCCGCCCCGAGCAGGGCGAGCACCCCGGCCTCGCTCATGAACAGGGCGAAGACGTGCAGCGGGCGCGCGCCGACGGATCGAAGCACCGCCATCTCCCGCCGGCGTGCTTCCAGGCTGGAGAGGATGACGGTGAGCATCCCCAGCAGTCCGGTGGCCACCACCATCAGGGAGACCACCCGCAGCACGTTCTCCGCAACGCTCATGAGATCCCAGAGCTCCTGCAGCGCGACCCCGGGGATGATCGCGAGCAGGGGCTCCCCGCGGTAGTCGTTGATCCGCCGCTGCACGCCGAAGATGGCGACCTTCGAGTCGAGGCCCACCAGGAAGGCGGTGATGGTCTTCGGAGCGAGGTCCATCGCGCGCGCTTCGCCGGGGGGGATCTTCGATCCACGCACCGGGACGCCCGCCTGCCAGTCGACGTGCATCGCGGTGAAGCCCTCGATGCTGACGTGCACGGTGCGATCCACCGGCGTCCCGGTCCGCGCGAGAACCCCGGCGACGCGGAAGGGCTTGTCGTCGTGCTCGACGAAGCTCACGTCGCCGGTGCCGTGGGAGACGATGACCGCGTCGCCGAGCGCGTACCCGAGCCGTTCGGCGACCTCCGCCCCGAGCACCGCATCGAAGACGTCGGCGAAGGGTCCGCCGGAGGCGAATGCCAGCGACTCCCGGCGCGCGTACCGGTAGTGCTCGAAATACCCGCGCGTGGTGCCCATCACCCGGAAGCCGCGGTGCGAATCCCCGAGCATGATCGGCACGGTCCAGCGCACCCGGGGGAATTCCGCGACCCGGCGGTAGCTTTCCCAGGAGATGTTGCTGGTGGCGTTGCCGATGCGGAAGACGGTGTAGAGCAGGAGCTGGACCGCCCCGCTGCGCGCCCCGACGATGAGGTCGGTGCCGGAGATCGTGTTCGCGAACGCGCCGCGCGCCTCGCGCCGCACCTTCTCCACCCCGAGCAGCATCGCGATGCTGAGCGCGACCGCGAGCAGGGTGAGCCCCGCCGTGACCCGGCGGTTCAATACGCTCCTGAGCGCCAGCCGAACGATTGCCATCCGATCGCCTCGATATCTTTGCGCAGTGATTTCGAATGGTTCAGCCGACTCGAAGGGATCCGCCGATGACGCTGACATACTCGATCCCAATCGATCGGATTCGCTGTACAGAGATCGGTAGTTCCCGCCAACGTCCTGCACACGATCGCATCATCAGGATGTTGCGGCCTTCTCTACCGTCCGGTCGTCCGGTCGTGGCGGTTCGATGGACGTTTTCGGGCTTGGCGGGAATTGCCGTGCAGAGGGACTCGACCATTCCTGCCACCCTCGCCGCGGCCCAGCTCCGCGATCGACACCCGGCGGTCGAAGCGGGCGCCGAGCCGCGTGTCGTGGCTTGCGAACAGGAGCGCCGCGCCCGCCTCGCCGCACTGCGCGAACAGCAGGTCGAGGAAGCGCTCGCGCGTCCCTTCGTCCAGGGCGGAGGTCGGCTCGTCGGCGATGAGCAGCTCCGGGGCGCCGATGAGCGCTCGCGCGGCGGCGACGCGCTGTTGCTGACCGATGCTGAGATCGGTGACCGCCCGCGAGAGCAGCTCCGGCCGGTCGAGTTCGAGGCGGGCGAGCAGGCGCCGCGCCTCCGCCTCGATCCCTCCAGCCCGTGACCCGGCGCATTCGCGGCGCCGGCGCGAGAAGCGGCACGGCAGGGTGACGTTGTCGATCATCGAGAGGTAGGGCACCAGGTTGAACATCTGGAAGATGAAGCCGACGTGGTCGGCGCGGAAGCGGTCGCGCCGCCGCGCCGGCATCGCCGAGAGCTCGGTCCCGAGGATCCGGACCGTCCCCTCCCGCGGGCCCGCCACTCCGCCGAGCAGGCCGAGCAGCGTGCTCTTGCCGCTGCCGCTCGGCCCTTCGACGAACACCCGCTCCCCCGCCGCGACCTCGAAGCGCGCGATGTCGAGTACGTCGCGTTCGCCGGCCTTCCAGGCGAACCGGATCCGGTCGACCTCCACGGTTGCCGGTCCGGCCGCGACCGCCGGTTTCGATGCGGCGCCGGCCCTGACCGCCTCCTTCGCCACGGTGGCGCCGGACACAGCCGTCTCCCTGGCCGCGGCGGTGTCGGGTGCGACCCCCTCTCCGGCCGCGACGGTGCGAGACGCAACCGCCTCCTTCGTTCCGGCGGCGCCGGAGGGAACCGCCACTTTCACCACGACGGAATCGGGCATGGCTGCCTCATTCGCTGAAACGGTATCGGCCGCGGCCGTTCCTCCATCCCGCCAACCACCGCCATATCGCGTCCGACTGCTCCGTGCCGGCCCCTGCACCCTGCCGGCCGCCTCATCCTCGCCGCGACGATCGGGCCGCCGGCGCACCAGGCGTCAGCGCGAGAGCTCGACGATCGTCTCGCCGGGGTGCAGATCCATCGCCTTTTGCAGCGCCGGTGTCACCACCCGCACCTCGATCACCTCGGCGTCGTGCAGAAACTCGAATACGCGTACCTGGATCCGATCGAGTCGCTCCGGCGTATGGCAGTGGAAATGATACGTCGCATGCAATTCCGAATGCGCTTCCGCGCCGGAGTCCATGCCGGGCTCCCCGGGCTCGTGCCCGCCGTCATGATGCTCGTCGTGCCCGTGGTGCTCATCCTCATCCTTGTTTCGTGCACGCCCATCCTCTTCATGCTCGTGCCCGCCCCCGCCATCTTCATGCCCGCGCTCGCCCTCTCCGGTCCGGTCGTGTCCATGCTTCCCACGGGCATGACCGTCCTGTTCATGGCTGTCCCGCTCGTGACCGTGCCCGTCTTCTTCATGCTGTTCGTGGTGTTCGCGGGATCCTTCAGGACCCATGCCCGAGAAACCGGCCTCCGCCCGTTCGGGTGCGCACTCCGCACCCGGTGAGGGGACGAGCACCGCGGCCGGATCCCTGAACCGCGCAAGCGCCTGCCGCAGCGCCTCCCGCTCCGCATCGGTGCCCGGTGCATGCTCGAAGCCGACCGCGTTGACCGCGGGGACCCGGAACTCGATGACGAGCTCCTCGCCTTCGACGGCCATGTCGAGTGTCCCGCGTCCGTGTTCGTGCGCGCCATGCTCGCGGTATTCGCTCTCCGATGCCGCGAACGCGGCGCTTGCCACGAGCATGAGCAGAGCCGCGAGCACGGGCTGCATCCGGCGTGCACCGTCCGGCGTCCAACGGGTCTCCCTGATCCGGTGCAGCCGGAACCAGGCGCCTGTCGTGAACCTGGAAGCAGCGCATCCCGGGAGCGCGGACGTCCTGTCCGCAGGCGGGCCGGAGGCCCGCCACATGGCAAAGCGGGCGGGACACCCGTGTCCTTCCGGGATGCACTGCTTCCAGGAGATCGGCGTCGCGGAATCAAAAGCCGGGCGGCGAACGATTCCTCGTCGTTCTGTCGGAGATTTCGTGGGTAAGGGTCCAATCTTCATCGAGTCGTCTCCTTTCCGACCGCCCGTCCGCCGCGGGTATGTTGATCTGGAAACGTTATGTTATAACGCCGAATATTCGGGAGTCCATATCCGACTCCATCGCGCCCATCGGCGCGAAGCTGCTGGAAGAAGACGGCGAAGAGGCGAAGGCGGAAGGCCGCGAGTGGGTGGGGCGCGCGGCCCGGGGCGGAGACGCCCGAGGCGCGGTGATGGCGGGCGACGCCTGCCGGACGGGCACCGGAGGCCCGCGCGACCTCGAAGCCGCCATGGAGTACTACGAGATGGCGGTGATCAGCGAGAATGTGACCGAGACTCCCGGGACCCGGGACAAGGCGGTCCGGGGAGCGCTGAAGGCGATCCGGGAGGCGGAGCCCGGCTCCCCGGTGAAGGAACGCGAGACGGTCTGGAAGGAGCGCCGGTAAACTCGTCCGGGCGCTCCCGCCGACACCCTCCGGGATTCCCGGAGCGGTTCACCACGGCCTGATTTGTTCTCCAGACAACATCCAATGAAAACAAGGCGTTGCGTACATCGGGAGCGTGTCCGGAACAAGACGGTCCCGTGCCGCCGGACGGCGCGGGGGGCGAGAGGCCGGGGATGAATCGCTCAGCGACGTTTCCCGCTGATGAGCGCCTCCAGCTCCGCAACCCGCGCTTCCGCGGCTTGTCGCAAGACGGCTTCCCGTTGGCGTGCGACGGCTTCCCGTTCGGCCCGGACCTCGGCACTCCGGCGGGCGGCAGCTTCCTGGTGGCGGGCGGCAGCTTCCACCTTGGCTCGGGCGGTGGCGGCCTGGTGCGCGAGATGTTCCTCATGGTGGCCGAGAAGGTCCAGGTCCGTCTCCGGGTCACGGAAGCGCATCTCCCCGCCCTTCACCCACAGGTCCAGACCCAACGTCTCGCTGCGCAACGCCAGCCTCCCGTCCAACGATTCCACCAACGGCTGCCGCTCATACTTCCCGTCCACCAGCCGGTACCCCTGCAACTCCGGCGTCAAGTGCTCCCCCAGCGGGTCGTACAGCCAGTACTCCCTCACCCCCAACCGCGCATAGATGCCCCGCTTCGGCCCCACGTCCTCGCGCCACGTCCCCGGCGACGCCACCTCCAGCACGAAGTCCGGCCCCTTCCCCTCCTCCCAGACCTTGTAGCTCATGCGCATCCGGTCCTCCACCCCGAACACCACGAACACGTCCGGGGCCACCGCCACCCGCGGGTTCCCTTCCTCGTAGTAGATGAGGAGGTCCCCGGACACGTACACGTCACCGCGTCCGGCGTAACGGGTCCTCAGCACCGCGATGGCGTACAGGATGGCGGCGAGCTGGGCGTCGTTCTCGGCCAAGGGCTTGCCGTCGGAGCTTGGGTACTCAACCGTGGCGGGAGGGAGGGGAGGGAGGGCGGGTCGGCGCATGGGCGGTTCCCTCGTGACGGTGGAGCGGCGTTCCCCGAACGCGGCCCTCGTGGTGTCGTGGCGACGTCCGCTGAACGCGGGTTGCGAATGACGGTACCACGGTCATGGCGGCGTCCCAAACCGGAGTGTGGAGGCGCAGTGTGGGGGAGAACCGGGATACGCGAAATGGGCGGATCGCTCGATCGGCGGTAGGACTTCGGCGCGATGCACCGTCGGCCCGCGCCCCGCCCCGGAGCGCGGGGGCGTGCCCCGCACGCGAAGCGGTGCCCGGACGAGCCCCGCGGCGATTCCTCTCCGCCCTCACCCTGCATGGCGGCCCCGGTGCTCAGCCGGTATCGGGTTCGCGCACCCGGGCCGGGCCGTCACGCTTTCCGTGGAGCACCCGCCAGACGTCGATGGAATCCCCACGCTCCACGTAGAAGACGAGATACGGTAGCGCTTCAACGGCCAGGATCTCGGACCCGGCGGACCGAGCGCATGGGCGTAGCGCGGCGAGCGGTGAGCGGTGTGCCTCGATCGCGGGCATCCGCGACCCGCCTCCGGGGACGGTCGCGGTATCCTCCCGCCTCCGCCGTCCGACGGCCGGATTCAACCACCCCGATTTCCCGGATTCAGCGCTCCCCCACCTCCTGATGACCGAAGTCACGCACGAGAGCTTCGCCGTCGCCGAGCTCTCGGGATTCCAGAAGGCCCTGATCCTGGTCACGGTATCGACCTGCACGATGCTGTATGCGGCTACCGTGACGATCGTCAACGTCGCCCTCCCTCAGCTCCAGGGAGCGCTCTCGGCGACGCCGGACCAGATCGCATGGGTCGTCACCCTGAACGTCGTGGCGACTGCGGTGGCCACACCGATGACGGGTTGGCTGGTGGCCAGGCTCGGGCAGCGCCGGCTGATGCTCGGAGCGGTGGCGGGATTCGCGGTCACCTCCCTGCTCTGCGCGATCGCCACCACGCTGGAATCCCTGCTCGTCTGGCGGGTGGGCCAGGGGATCTTCGGCGCCCCCATCGTGCCCCTGTCGCAAGCGATACTGCTCGCCGCCTACCCCGGCCGCGACCGCGCGATGGCGCAGGGGCCTGTTCGGGATGGCGGTGGTGATCGGCCCCGCCGTCGCCCCCGCCCTCGGCGGCTACCTCGCCGAGGCCTACGACTGGCGATGGATCTTCTATCTCATCATTCCACTCTGCTTCGCGGCGTTCTTCCTCGCGCTGGCCTTCGTGCGCGAGGGCGGGAGGGACGGGTCGGTCCGCCTCGACTGGACCGGCTTCCTCACCCTGTCGATCGCGATCGTCTGCCTGCAACTCATCGTCGACCGCGGCGAGCGGCTCGGCTGGCTGGAATCGGAGGAACTCGTCATCTATGTCTGCGTGGCGGCGCTTTCCTTCTACGTATTCGTCACCCACACCGCGACCGCCAGGGCGCCGTTCCTCAACCCGGTGCTGTTCACCGACCGCAACTACGTCATCGGGCTGGTGCTGGTGCTGGTGTACGGCATGTTGAACTTCACCCCGATCACCCTGCTGCCGCCGATGCTGCAGGGCCTGAAGGGGTATCCGGACTCGCTGATCGGGACGCTGCTCGGGATGCGGGGAATCGGGATGGTGATCGGATTCTTCCTCGCCAGCCGGATGGGCGGGATCGACCCCAGGATCAGCCTGTGCATCGGCATCGTGCTCACCGGAGCGAGCGGCGCGATGATGGCGACCTTCGAATTCAACGTTCCACCGTCGCAGGTGGCGATCGCCTGTGTCGTCCAGGGGATCGGGAGCGGAATGATGTGGGTGCCGCTCACCATCATCGCCTTCGCCACGCTGCCCTCCAGATGGCTTCCCGACGGGGCATCGATCTTCCATCTCCTTCGGAACTTCGGATCGAGCATCTTCATCTCGGTGAGCTTCATGACCGTGGTCCGCACCGCGAAGATCAGCTATGCGGGATTGGTCAAGCAACTCACTCCGCTCAACGAGATGCTCCGGTTCTCGTTCGTCACCGGCGCCTGGACGCTCGACGACACCCTCGGGCTGACCAGGCTGAGCTCCGAGGCCGCCCGCCAGGCGTTGATGGTCGGATACGAGAATGCCTTCGTGCTGTACGCGGCGGTATGCTTCGCGACGCTGCCGCTGTTGCTGCTGGTGCGGGTCAGGCGCAGTTGACTTGGAGCGCTGCGGATGGAGAACCCGGACAGCGGCATGGCGCACCCGATACGCCCCCGTGCGATCCCGCGGGCCGTCCGTACCGCTGAAGGAGACACGACATGAGCATCCCGGATGCCGACCCGCGCTTCGGCGCCCCTCTGTTCAAGGATGTCGGCACCTTCATGGGGGTACCCGCCTCGCGCGATCTCTCGCAGGTGAAGGCCGCGATCCTCGGGATCCCGTTCGACTGCGGGCTGCATCCGGTCCGCCTCGGCGCCCGCCTCGGCCCGGCCGAGATCCGGCGCCAGTCGTCGCTGGTGCGGCTCTATCAGCCGCCGTTGTGGCAGGTGAATCTGCTGGAGGCGCTCGGCGTCGTCGACTGTGGCGACGTGAACGTGGTGCTCGGCGACGTCGTCGAGAGCTATCGCCGCATCGAGGCAGCGCTCGACGTGCTCTTCGACGCCGGCGTCGTTCCGGTCACCTTCGGCGGCGACGGCGCAGTGACCCTGCCGCAGCTTCGCGCCGCGCACCGCCGGCATCCGGCGCTGGTGGTGCTGCACTTCGACGCGCACACCGACACCTATGCCGACAGCTCCGCCGGCGCCACGCCGGGCTCGAACTACAAGGACTACAACCCCTCCACCACCTTCACCCGGGCCGCCGAGGAAGGCATCGTCGACGCCGCCGATTCGCTGCACGTCGGACCGCGCGGCACCGTGACCGACGGCACGGTGTTCGAGCACACCCGCGGCAAGGGCTTCGAGCTCGTCACGGGGTCCGAGCTCGGCCGCATGGGCATCGATCGGTTGCTGGCCCATGTGCATGAACGCCTTGCCGGACGCCCGGTGTACCTGTGCTGGGACATGGATTTCTTCGACCCTTCGTGTGCGCCCGGTGTCTTCACCCCGACCTGGGGCGGGGTCTCGGCGCGCGAGGGCCTCTCGCTGCTCCAGGGGCTCGCGGGGCTCGACGTCGTGGCCACCGACGTCAACACCCTGAGCCCGCTGCACGACACCACCGGCATGAGCGGGTTCCTGGCCGCAACGTGCGTGATGGAGTGCATCCACCTGGTGTACCGTGCGATCGAGGCGCGGGAGGGGGGTTGACGGAGAATGCAGCAGGGTCATTTCTTTCTGCATCCGGGACGTGTGTCGGATGCGCCTGCGAAGACGATCTCGGGCGAATCAGGGTCGAAAGTGCGGATTTGACGGCCCATGCGGTGCAGGTCACGACGCGGCGACAGTTTCCGGAGCCGGAGATCGAGCAGAATGAAATGGCCTTGGGGATTGCAGTGCATCCGCCGGACCCACCCGAGTATCCGAATCGCGGGAAGCCGGCCCACGGAGCTCGGACCGTAGTGGACGGTGCGTAGCCTGCCGGTGTGATAGGCTGAACGGAGTGGCGGCGTTTGCACTCGGCAGGAACGAGCGGCGCAATCAACGAAGGGTCCCGATGGTGGCCGAGCTCCAGGAAATGCCGGAAGTGTGCATCCCGCAAACGACCCTCGCCGAATGGGGCAGGAGATGGTCAGGCGCATCGGGAAGCCTGCGCAAGGACGGAACCCCGACCTCGAAAAAGCAGAAATGTTTCGACAAGGGACAGGGGATGGAATTCGGCCGTATTTTCGACGAAGCTTTCGGCGCCGCGCTGGCGGCGATGCCCGGCGGTATTCGAATCGTCAAGCCCAACGCGAAGGCCCTGACACCCCCAGAGCCTGATTGCGTGGAAGTCGGCACGACCAGGGTCATCGGTGGAATACGTCCTCAAAACTACGATGCCGCCTGCCGCCCGGACGGGCCGCGGGTCGTCTTCGACAGCAAGACACTGAACGACGAAAGTAGTATCAGCAAGAATTGGCAGAACATGATCAACGATCTGGCTTCCGAGGCTGCCACCGTCCACACCCGTTTCCCTTTCTGTATAGCCGCGTTCATCGTCGTCCTGCCGGCCCCCGCGGTACGCCAGTCACGACTCCAGGCGATAACCAGTACTCTCGAACGTCTCGGATCGAGGAAGGATGAGCCGGATCAACATCATTTGGCCGAGGCGATTTCTCTCATCGCAGAAGATACGAGGCGGTTATTATACGCCCCGCATCCTGGCCGATTATCTCTGCCGATGGGCCATCTGCAGCCGCTCCGACCGAATAATCGAACCCAGTTGCGGCGACGGCAGCTTCGTTTCCGCGGCCGCACCCCTTCTCGGCGAGAAGGGTCTGATAACGGCTATCGAAATCGCACCTCGGGAGATCGAAAAGGCGAAGAAAGCCGTGAACGGCTCGCGCGTTCCGACGGAGTGGAAATGCGGCAGTTTTTTCGACGTCGTGACTCCGCTTCTCAAAGGACGCAAATACGACGTTGCCGTAGGCAATCCACCCTTCATACGGTTCCAGTATTTCGATCGGCAGGAACGTGACCGCGCGTTTCATCTGGTCAACTCGTTCGGTTACAGGCCCACCGGGCTTGCCAATGCCTGGATCACGTTCGTTCAGTTGTCCGCCGAACTGCTGCGCGACGGCGGCCGACTGGCGATGGTCGTTCCGGCGGAGTTGCTCCAGGTCAAATACGCTGCCGAACTCAGATACCGACTCCCCATGATGTTCGAGGACGTCTACATCGTCGCTTTCGATGAGCTGGTTTTCCCGGGGATTCAGCAGGAGGTTGTGCTTCTGCTTGCCAAGGGCAGGCGTCGATATTCCGGAAACTGTGGGCGGCTGCATACTTGGCAGGTCGCCAATGGAGAGGCTCTCCTGGCCCACTCGGCCATGTCGGAAGTCGTTATTCGGAACCGGTGGTTCGACGTGCCCTCGGTTGCAGTTCCCGACGCGTTCCTGTTTCGCCAGATCCACAAGGCCCCGCTTCTGGTCGCGAACCACGCGGGGGCGACGTCCACGGACACGATTCACCGTGTGCGTATACGTGGCGACGTGGACCGCGACCGTTTGTGCGCCTCGATGGTCAACTCCCTGACGTTCGTATGGGCCGAGGTCTGTGGACGGAGCTACGGCGGCGGCGTTCTGGAGCTGGATCCGCGCGAGGCGGAGAACCTTTTCGTGCCGTATCGGTTCACCGGTGGGCTGGACGTGGATTTCATCGATGCTCGCCTGCGGGCCGGAGACATGAAAGCAGCTTTGGATCACGGCGACGACATTCTGCTTCGGCGTGGCTGCGGCTTGTCGAAGACGGATGTGAGACGGGCACGCGAGGGATGGGACCGGTTGCGTCAACGCAGACAACGGAGAAGGCACGGCGCCCGGATGGCGGCATAGGCTTGGCGCGCGCGCATCCACATCACAGGAAGGAAGCAGCCATGAGCCACGACCACCGCCCCGGCGACTTCTCCGAGCCGATGATGTGGCCCCGCTACACGGGTATCCCCACGTTCATGCGTACCCCTTTCGCGGAGGACCTCGACGGCGTGGACGTCGGCCTCATCGGGGTGCCGTTCGACGGCGGGGTGACGAACCGCACCGGTGCGCGGCACGGGCCGCGCGAGATCCGCAACCAGTCCTCGCTCATGCGCCGCGTCAACCAGGCGACGAAGATCGCGCCGCACGATCTGTGCCGGGTCTGCGACGTGGGGGACACGCCGATCAGGAGCCCGTTCCACCTGGAGTCGAGCCTCGACGAGATCGAGCAGGCGTTCGCCCGGCTGCACGCTGCGGGGGTCGTTCCCGTCGCGGCCGGCGGAGACCACTCGATCACCCTGCCCATCTTCCGGGCCATCGCGAAGCACCGGCCCGTCGGCATGGTGCACTTCGACGCACACTGCGACACCCACGACGACTACCTCGGCTCGAAGTTCCATCACGGGGCGCCGTTCCGCCGTGCGGTCGAGGAGGGTCTGCTCGATCCGCACCGCACCATCCAGATCGGGATCCGCGGAGGGGTGAGCGACGTCGACGTGTGGAAGTTCAGCCACGACCGCGGGATGCGGGTGGTCTACATGGAGGAGCTGTTCGAGCGGGGATGGCGTTCGGTGATGGAGGAAGCGCGCACCATCGCCGGCGACGGCCCGACCTACGTGAGCTTCGACGTCGACGGGCTCGACCCCGTCTACGCGCCCGGCACCGGCACCCCGGAGGTCGGCGGCTTCTCGACCATCGAGGCCCAGCTCATGATCCGCGCCCTGTCCGGTCTCGACCTCATCGGCGGCGACGTGGTGGAGGTCGCCCCGCCCTTCGACCCCAGCGGCAACACCGCGCTGGTAGGTGCGACGATGATGTTCGAGATCCTGTGTGTGGTGGCGGAGGCTCGCGCGGCTCGACCATAGAGCCGTCAGGGCGCTGCGAAGCGGCTCCGTTTGTTGGCGTCCGGTTTCAAGTGCACACTTCCGGGCGACACTCCATGAGGCACACCCTCCACCATCCGCTCCGAAGACGGCGCAAAGTGCCGGGCAACCAACAACCGCAGTCGCTCTTGCAACTCCTCGTTCGTGACGTCACGCTCGGCGATGGTGGCATGAAGCTCGGAGAATCCGGATTCATGGTGTTGCCGCTCGAGCGTGCACCAGCGCTCACTCTCCCATCACCCGGAGACGGCACGGCAACAAGGAGGACAAAGCTATTGGGTCTATGCACTTGCCAGGGCGCTTACCGGCCGCCGGGGAGTCACCGGCGCGGACGCGGCCCTCGGCGGCGGTGTTGAGGAGCGGCTCTCGCGGTGCGGGACACGTGGCGAAGGCAGGTGCCGGTTCACGGAATGAACGCGCTCCGTGGGTCCACCCCCCGGTGGGACGCGGGCGGTTCCGGGTAGTGGCGCCGGGAAGCCGGGATTCGCGAGGCACGGCGAATGGCCAAGGCCGAGCTGGTCTTCGGAGTGCATGCGGTCCGGGCGCTGGTGGAGCGGGATCCGGCCGGGGTCCTGGAGGTGTGGTTGCAGGCGCGGCGTGAGCCTCCGGCGCTTCGCCGTGCGCTGTCCCTCCCCGCCGCGGCGGGCATCGCCGTGCACCGCGTAGCCCGGGAGACCATTGAGCGGATGGTCGGTTCGGGCGCCCACCAGGGGGTCGTCGCGCGCTATCGGCGCAGTGCGGCGGAGGCGATCGTCACCCTGGACCGGCTTCTCGACCGGACGCCGCCGCCGAGCCTGGTGGTCGTGCTCGACACGGTGCAGGATCCGAGAAACCTGGGCGCCTGCATGAGATGCGCGACGGGAGCCGGGGCGGATGCCGTGGTGATCCCGAAGCGCCGCAGCGCTCCTCTGACCGCGGCGGCCCGAAAGGCGGCGAGCGGCGCGGCCGAACGGCTCCCGCTGGTGACGGTCACGAATCTCGCCAGTGCGCTGGAGCGGATCGCGGCGGCGGGGCTTTCGGTGATCGGGGCGGCGGCGGACGCGGAACGTTCGCTTTACGACGCCGACCTCCGGGGGCCGTTGGCCATCGTGCTGGGCGGTGAGGAGCGCGGCCTGCGCCGGCTCACCCGCGAGAGGTGCCGGCAGATCGTCTCGATCCCGCTTCACGGTCCGGTGGAGAGCCTGAACGTCTCGGTGGCAGCGGCCGTATGCCTGTTCGAAGCGGTGCGCCAGCGCTCCACCGGCTGTTGAGAAGTGGACCCCGATGATTGGCCAGGGCTCTGATGGGCGATGAACCGGTTACAGTCCGGGAAGCGGAAGCGGTTTCGAGGAAGTGGAACGTGACTCCGGGCTTGGGTGGATCATCACTGCGGGTGAGCTTCGTGTTTGCCTTGGGCTGTGATCGCCTGCTACACCAACCGGGCCGTGAGGAACGTTGAGGCGAATTTTTTCATGCGCTCAGTACTCATGTGGAAAAAATAATTTACGACAGGTTCCCAACCCGGCGTAGCCGGAACCAAAGAGACGTCGTATCGTGATTGTTCTTCAGACACGCTGATCATGAGGCTATCGCCGCCTTCACGGCGCGGTCCACGTCGCCAGGCGGCGGGCGGCGGGCGGCGGGCTGCGCGACGTGGTGAAGGCCATGGTCTGGCTGGCCGATCGGGCCGACTTCCCCGGCTTCAACGCCGTCTACGCCGAATACTTCCCCGACGATCCGCCCGCCCGCTCGGCCGTGGTGAACGATCTGCTCGTGGACGTGCGCGTGGAGGTCGAAGTCGTGGCCTTCAAGCCGCTGTAAGCGTGGCGGGAGCCCGTCGCTCCACGCGGCCCCTCGACCGGGGCGCATCACGTCACGCCAGACCTTGTCAGGGCCGGGAGCCGCACCTCTACGCGGCCTCTCAACCGGGGAACACGATCACGTGGCGCAGATCCCGGGAGCGCCGTGCAAGCTCGATCGACACGTTGATCCCGCCGAGCGGCCGGCGCGAGGAGATCAGCTCGTCCAGCTTGAGCCGTCCGTTCCGGTACAGGCGAAACAGCTTCGGCACGTCGATCCTGAGCCGTGCGCCGCCCATCTTGCAGCCCAGGATGCTCTGGCCGTAGTGCGACAACCTGGTCGCGGCCAGAGCGACCCGTTCGTCATCGGGCGGCATCCCCACCGCCACCAGCGCGCCGTCCGGCGCGAGCAACGGAAGCGCCTCCTCGATGGCGCGTGCGCTGCCGGTGGCGGTCATCACCACGTCGAACCCGCGTCCCTCGGTCAGCGCCAGTGCCCTTGCGGCCATGCCTCCGGCGACGGCGTCGATCGTCTCCGTCGCGCCGAAGGCCCTGGCCCGCTCCAGCTTGTCCCCGGCCACGTCGATCGCCACCAGTGGAAGCGCCCCCGCGAGCGCTGCTCCCTGCACGCAGTTGAGCCCGACGCCCCCGCAGCCCACCACCGCCACCGAGTCGCCCACCTGCACCCTCGCGGTGTTGATCGCCGCGCCGAAGCCGGTCATCACCCCGCAGGAGACCAGACAGGCGGCCTCGGCGGCGACGTCGTCGGGAACCTTCACCACTTGCGAGGCATCGACGACCACACTCTCGGCGAATCCGCCGACGCGCAGCCCGGCGCGCACCGGCTCGCCGTTCCCGTCGATCAGGCGCGGCGCCGAGTCGATGGGGAATTCAGCCGCGCACTGCGTGGGGATGCCGGCCTCGCACTGTCCGCAACGCCCGCACGAGCGCAGCAGGGAGACCAGGACCCGATCCCCCACGCCGGCGTCGGCGGGCCGCACGGCCGGCCCGACGTCGGTGACTACGCCGGCGACCTCGTGCCCGAACACCGCCGGGAGATCGCCTCCCCATCCGCCGTCCATGTAGATGACGTCGGAGTGGCAGATCGAGCTTGCGAGGACCCTGAGCCGGACTTCGCCTTCCGCGGGAGGGTCGAGCCGCAGCGTTTCAATCGACAGCGGCCGGCCGAACTCGCGGCAGACCGCGGCCTGTATCTCAATCGTGTCCGAAGGCATGGTTCCGGTGATCTCCGGGGCCTGGAGGTGTGCTCGCGACACGATGATCCGCGAGGCGCTCGGGATCCACAAGACTCGATGCTTCCGTCGCGACGCCGGGGTGACCACGTTGCGCCTGAGCCCGGTCGGCGGCACCGTCGCGGAGCGTCTCGATCAACTCGGGCAGGCGCTCGACCTCGTCGACGGCGTGCGGTCCGGCCACGTGAGCGGGTAGCGGCGGGTCGTTTCCCGGCATCGGCCATCGGCGGCCGGGAGCACGGCGTCGGGCCGGGCATTCACGAATACGGTTCGCGCGGCATAATGAAGGTCGGGACGGTCGCCTTCGGAGGCAGGCCGTCATCCATCGTCCCGGGTGCGCCGTGCATTCCCGATTCGGACGACGAGCCGGCCCGAGGAGACCGACGACGTGACCCACTCGCCCCGAGAGATGATCGAGATCCTGGTCGGCTTTCCTACCGTCTCGCGCGATTCCAACCTCGACCTGATCCACTTCGTGCGCGACTACCTCGCCGGATGCGGCGTGGAATCGCGCCTCGTGCCGAACGAGGACGCCACCAAGGCGAACCTCTACGCCACCGTCGGACCGGGCGCCGAGGGTGGGGTCGTGCTCTCCGGACACACCGACGTGGTGCCCATCGACGGGCAGCCGTGGGACACCGACCCCTTCGAGGTCGTCGAGCGCGACGGCCGGCTCTACGGTCGGGGCACCGCGGACATGAAGAGCTTTTCCGCCATCGCGCTGGCGCTGGTCCCCGACATGCTCGCGCGCGGGCTGAAGCGCCCGATCCACCTCGCCCTCTCCTACGACGAGGAGGTGGGCTGCCTCGGCGCCCCCGCGATGATCGAGAGGATCGCGGCCGAGGTGCCGCGCCCCGCCGCGGTCATCGTGGGCGAGCCGACGTCGATGAAGGTGATGACCGCGCACAAGGGCATTACGGTGATGGAGACCACGGTGACCGGCCACGAAGCCCATTCGAGCCAGACCCATCGCGGGGTGAGCGCGGTGATGGCCGCGGCGCGGCTCGTCTCGAAGCTCGACGAGATGGCGCGCGTCGAGGCCGGCAACACCTCGGCCCTGCCCTTCGAGCCGCCGTTCACCACCATCCACGTCGGGACGATCGACGGGGGCACCGCCGCGAACATCATCAGTCGCCGCTGCCGCTTCGTCTGGGACATCCGGCACATCCCCGAAGACGATCCGATGATCCACGTGGACCGCTTCAACGCCTGGTGCGAATCCGAGGTCCTTCCCGGGATGCGCAGCGTCGCGCCGGAGGCCGGCATCGAGACCCGGATGCTGAACCGGGCGCCCGCCTTCGGCCCGGAGGAGAGCGGAGAGGCCGAGCGCATCGCCCGTGCGATCACCGGCGACAACGCCGTCCATGCCGCGGCCTACGCGGCGGAGGCGGGGCAGTTCCAGGAAGCGGGGTTCTCGACCGTCATCTGCGGCCCCGGCTCCATCGATCAGGCCCACCAGCCGAACGAATTCATCGAGCTCGACCAGATCGGGCAATGCGAGCGCTTTCTGCGCCGCCTCATGGACGACCTCTCACGCTGATCGACCTCCGCCGGTCGAATCGGCAACCTGCCCGGTCCGATCCCATGCTTCGCATCCATCACGTCCCCACGACCCGCGGCTTTCGCATCATCCGGCTCTGCGAGGAGCTGCGTGTGCCCTGCGAAATCGTCCCCGTCGACTTCTCCTCGCAGTATCGCGCGAGCGCCGAACGGCGGGCGATGAATCCGGTCGGGAAGGTGCCGGTCATGACCGACGGCAGCCTCACCATGTTCGAGTCCGGGGCGATGGCGCTGATGCGTGCGGGCAGGGCGCGCGGGCGTATCGAGAACGAGATCTTCAATCCACTGAAGACCCGCGACTACAACATCGGGCACGGCAACTCGTCACGCAGCAAGCCGTCTGGCCCGCAGCGCATGACCTGAAGACCCGCGACTACAACATCGGGCACGGCAACAGGCATCTGGCGACGGTGTTCGCGTATCCGATGATGCTGGCCATGCTCATCGACCAGATCCAGCAAGCGCGGCGGTGCGCTGTTTCGCAAGGCGCGGGCCAGGGCCGAGCGCCCGCGCTATTGTTGGGACAAGGTGCGGGGGCTGTTCGTGAACTACCCCGTGGCGGACCGGGAGACCCTGTATCGGACACTTGCCTTCGGGTATCGGGCGCCGGTACCGATCCCCTTTGATACCTCGTGAGTGGACGCCGTGACCGGGTGTGCGAGGGGCCGGTTCTTCAGGGAGACAGTGGCCACCGGGAGCGTCCGACATCGGGTCGGAAGGGGGCTGCGTACCTGGTCGGTCGCCTCGCCCGTGGCAGGCCGTGCCGGACTCGGCCCCACGGGGTGTCGCCGCGTTAGCGGGAGGTCTTGAATTCATAGCCATGGTATTGATCGTCGGTTGAAATGTAGTTATCTTTCGGCTATCGGCAAATATGTTGCCGGTGGAAGCGGCCAACCGCACTTGCACGGACTGCCGGAATCGTCGTCGAGCTTGGAGCCTGAACGGCGTCGTTTCCTCCGGTACGGAGTCGATGTTCAACCAGTGACCACCTAAGGAGCAGATCCATCTCATGGCAACTCTTGCGAATGTTTTGAAGGAAGAGATCAGTCGACTCGCGCGGAAGGAAGTTCGCCAGCAGACCGCGGACACCGCCAAGTCGGCGGCCAGGTGCGAACGCGACATCGCCGAGTTGAAGCGTCAGATTCACACTCTCCAGCAGAAACTCTCGGCAACGCACACGCAGGACGCACCCAAGCAGCCGGCGGGCAAGAAGGCCCCGAGCAAGAAGACCGCGGCAAAACGGCAGAACGGGAAAACCGCCGATGCGCAACCCACGTTTCCCAAGCAGCCTGCGCGCACGCGCTTCTCGGCAGAAGGCTTGGAAGCGAACCGCAAGCGTCTCGGGCTGTCCGCCGACAACTACGGCAGGCTGATCGGCGTCTCGGGACTGTCGGTCTACAACTGGGAGCAAGGAAAGGCGCGTCCCCGCGAGAGCAATATCGCGGCCTTGATGACGATCAGGGGGATCGGCAAGCGCGAAGCGGCCAAGCGCCTGGAAGCCCTCGCGAAGGAGAAGGGGGACGAGAAACCGGCGGCCAAGAAGAAGCAACCGAAGGCCGAGGAGAAGCCGGCGGCGAGCGGAGACCAGGACAAAAGCTGACCGGGCCGATATCGTTCACCCGCCTCCACAGGGGTGCGGAGCACGCATCACGCGCTACGCCTCCCCTTCACACCCAAGCGAAACCGTCACCGGCGTCACGCCCAAGGCGGTTTCGCGTTCCATCGCTCCCAACTCGTAGTCTCCGACGTTGGATACCTTCTCGTTGGTCCGAAGCGTCCCCTTGGATATCCCAGCGGAATGCAGCAATGAAATTCCGCCTCCGCGGGAATCTCGAACATCGCGTACATGCGCTCCATGACCTGCGGATGCAACGTCGTCAGCACCGATCCAATCCCGAGCGCGCGCGCCGCGAGCAGAAGATTCTGCACCGGGGGGTATACCGAATGTGCCGCCTGCGTCCCGCTGACCGACAGCGCAAGGATGATCACCGGAGCGTCCACGATTTCGTCGGCGAGCCGTGACGGCATTTCATAGACGGAGCCGGGCGGGATGTCGTCCTTGCCCTTCCAGCCGTACTCGTCCCGGCGCTTCGCCCACCATGCCTCGTGGTAAAGCTTTCCGAACGCCCTGATTCGATCCCTGTTCCGGATCACGAGGAATCGTGCGGGCTGGGTGTTGCCGCCGCTTGGAGCCTTGGAGGCAGCGTCGAGGATGATCTTCAAATGCGTATCGGAAACCGGCCGGTGGGGGTCGAGACGGCGGATGGCGCGCTGGGTGAACATCGCCTCGCCGATCGACATGTCGAGTTCGGGCGGGGTCTCCATGCGTATCATTTCCACGGAGCGAATCCTCGGGTGGTCGGGGTGGGGAGTGAATGGTGCACCCTTGCATGACGGAACGGAAGCAGTCCATCCATGGCCCCGTCCGAGAGCCAAGTGTGTGGCGGGCCGCGCGACCGGCCCGCTACCGAGTGCCGCGGATGTAGCTCAGATAGCGAATCGAATATTCGTCGTCCGCCATCAGCGCCTGCGCCGTGAACCGGAACTCGATGAACTCCCTGGATGGCTTGGTCAAGGTGTACTCCGCGGGTTCGATTGGCCCTCGATATGTAGTGTCGCCGTCCGTCTGACGGTATCGTAGTCGTAGACCGGAACAAGTGCATCGGCTGCGGTTTCTGTACCTGAGCGTGCCCGTTCAACGCACCGCAGCTCTCGACCACCGCGGGCAAGATGCAGAAATGCAATGATGCACAGCGACTCTTCTATCCCGCCGAGCCGCTCGTCGCATCCGTCCGACCGTTCTTCAAAACCATCCATACGCTTTCGAGGCCGTCGAGCGCACAGAAAACCCGCTTCTTGATCCACGTCGAGGCGATGCCGGTCGTGCTCCGCAACACTTGAATGGTCTGGCACACCTGCGGCAGTCACCACGCCGTCCCCGGCAGGGCGTGCGCCGGTTTCCGAACGCCCGGAGACCGCCGGGCGAAGGAGGGCCTGTGAAGCAAGTCGTCAGGCTCGGGGTTCTGGCAGTGGCGGTGTGGGCGGGGAGCGCGGCAGCGGAGGAGAGCGGCTGCATGACCTGCCACCAGGGGATCGAGCAGTTCTCCGACGGCCCGATGCAACTGAGCGTCGTCGCGGTCGGCTCCGCCCACGGCGATCCGGCGGGCTGCGTGACCTGCCACGGCGGCGACCCTGGCGCGATGGACAAGGAGGCGGCACATACCGGTTCGCCGGACTCGCTCGTGGCAGCCGGAGGCCCCCATGCCTTCTATCCCGACCCCGGCGCGGTCTGAATCGCGGACAAGTCCTGCGGCCAGTGCCACCGGGGATACGCCGAGCGCCTCGTCAAGTCCCTGATGAACACCGAGGCGGGGAAAATCCAGGGCAACCTCTGGTCCTGGGGCGTGCAGGAGAGCATGAAGGTCGTATGGGGCAACTACGACCTCGCCGACGAGGACGGCCCCGTCCCCACCATCGGCACCGATGCCTAGCCGTGCCGCCGGCTACACGATGAGCGACCTCCTTGGTGCAGCCTCCGGGGTCTGCGACTCCGCGGAGGAGATCGATGCGGAGATTACCGGCAGTCGCGCCGAATGAGCGCCGATCGGCCCATGCTCGGGCGTCGGGCCTGTGAGGAGGCCGCCCGGCGCGAGGATCGGCAACTCGGACTCTGACGGCGCGCGCCTGCGGTACACTCGCGTCGAGCCGGGAAACGGTATGGAGACCATCGCATGGACCAGGTGTTCGTCTATTGGGACAACTCGAACGTCTTTCACGAGGCCCAACGCCTCGCGGAGGAAGAAGAGGGCACGCCCGACGCCAGATACCTGGTTCGCATCCACTTCGAGAACCTGTTGCGTCTGGCCGAAGCCGGTCGCCCCTTGGCGAAGGCGGTGGCCGCGGGCTCCGTCCCCCCGGAGATGCGGCAGCTATGGAACCGGATGGAGAACCGCGGGGTGCAGGTGAGGCTGTTCGACCGCGTCGAACGGGATCGAGGCGAACAGGAAGTGCCGGACCGCTGGTTGCAGTTGTGCATGTTGGAAGACGCCCTGGACCACAACGGCGACCCGGGCATCGTCGCGTTGCTCACCGGCGACGGCGCGGGCTACGCCGAGGGGCAGGGCTTCCACCGCACGCTGGAGCGGATGCACAAGCGCGGGTGGCGGGTGGAGGTGCTCTCGTGGGCGCATTCGTGCAACCAGGGGATGCGCCGATGGACGGAGGCGAACGGCGTGTTCGTGGCCCTTGACGATCACTACGAAGCGATCACCTTCCGCGAGCCGTCCCGCCCGGGCCATCCGCTCGCGCCGGCGCGGGCTCATGCGCCGCTGGATCTGTCGCGCCGCCACATGGTGTGACGAGGAGCGGCCCGGCAACGGCACCGTTTCCCCGACAGGATGGGCAGCTTGCGTTTCGTCATGGGTGCATCATGGCCCGCGCTTCGGGGGCGACCAACGCCGACTCCGACGGTAAAGGCGCCGTCGTGCATTCGACCGCACGGTTAGGAGGAGCAACCGATGACGGACAAGGTAATCGACAGGCGGGCCGACATCCTCGGCGGGACGCCGGTGTTTTCCGGGACAAGGGTTCCTGTCCGTATCCTGATCGAACACCTGGAGGCCGGGGACCGGCTTGACGACTTCCTGGACAGCTTCCCTACAGTCTCACGGAGCCAAGCCATCGAAGTACTCGCATGGGCCAAAGAGGTAATTGCCGGGCATTCCAGTGAAGCTGCTGCTTGACGAGTCCGTTCCGAGACAGCTTGGCGGATTCTTCCCTGATACGTTCGAGGTGCATACCGTCCAACGGATGGGATGGGCAGGCAGCACGAACGGCGATTTGCTGAGACGAGCGGCAGAGCGGGGGTTCGATGCCTTCATCACCGCCGATCGGGGGATCGAGTAACAACAGAATCCGAACCATCTGCCGATACCGGTGTTCGTAATGATCGCCTCCCGAACGCGCGTTCAGGAACTCTGCGTGCTTATCCCCCGAATCGTCGATATCCTTACCGGGGAATTCCAAACACGCATTTACCGCATCACGGGATCTGGGCATTCGGAATAACGGCGTGGCCTGGCGCAGTTACGTGCCAATTGAGCCGGGGAGCGGCCGGTCGCAGCGTCCGCACGCTACGCCCTTTCCCGTAACCCCAATCCCAGGAAACTTCGGGCCAAGCCTATGGACGGAACCTCCGCCTGGAGTTGACCCGATTTCGTGGATCGCCGTCTCAAAATCAGTCGCGTGAGCGCGCCGCCTTCGCGATGCGCTTGGCGATGGCCCAGCGGTGGACTTCGTTGGGGCCGTCGTAGATCCGGAACGGCCGGATCTCGCGCCACAGCCGCTCGACCAGGGTGTCGGTGGTAATCCCGATCCCGCCCAGGATCTGCATGCAGCGGTCGATGACCCGGAACTCCGCCTCCGAGCAGAACACCTTGGCCATCGACGATTCCTGGCGGGCCTCGCCGCCCTCGTCGAGCACCCACGCCGCCTGCCAGATCACGAGCCGCGCCAGGTGCATGTCGAGCGCGTTGTCCGCGAGCATGAACCCCACCCCTTCGTGCTCGGCGAGCGGCTTGCCGAACGCCTCGCGCCGCACCGCATACCCGCAGGCGACGTCGTGCGCGCGCTTCGCGGCGCCGAGCCACCTCATGCAGTGGGTGAGCCGCGCCGGCGCCAGCCGCACCTGGGCGTACCGGTAGCCCTCGCCGATCTCGCCGAGCACCTGGTCCGCGCGGACCCGCAGGTCGTTGAACCGGATCTCGTAGTGCCCGCCGGCGAAGCTCGACTCAAGGGTCTCCTGACGGCGGATCGCCTCGATGGCGGGGTCGTCGTTGTCCACCAGGAACATCGTCGCCCCGTGGCCGTGCTCGATGCGATCGGACGTGCGGGCCATGACGATGTTGAGCTTCGCCCCCCCGTAGCCGGTGATGAACCACTTCCGGCCGCTGATCACCCAGTGGTTGCCGTCCTGGCGCGCGGTCGTCGCGAGCATGGTCGGGTCCGAGCCCGCGCCGCCCGGCTCGGTCATCGAGAAGCAGGAGCGGATCTCGCCGGCGGCCAGCGGGCGAAGCCACTGCTCCTTCTGATCGTCGTTCGCGACGACCTCCAGCAGGTGCATGTTGCCCTCGTCGGGCGCGGCGCAGTTGAGCGCGTGCGGGCCGAGCAGCGAGTACCCCGCCGCCTCGAACACCACCGCCATGGATCGGGTGTCGAGCCCGAGGCCGCCCCACTCCTCGCCGACGTGCGGCGACAGCAGCCCCGCGTCCTTCGCCTTGGCCATCAGCTCGCGCTTCAGCGAGTCGTCGAGCCCGTGCGCGCCCTCGCGCGGGTCCCTCTCGCAGGGGATGACCACGTCGCGGATGAAGGATTCGGTGCGCGCCTCGAGCGCGGCAAGCTCGGGGGTCAGGCTGAAGTCGATCACCGGCAGGCTCCTCCGTCGAGTGCTCCGGCCCGGAGGCCGGTGTCGGCCCGGTATCTCCGCGAAACGGTGAACACTCCTGCGCCTTCGCGTCATCGATCGGGAGAACGTCATGCGAATCTAACATGCGTTCCGGTCGAGGCAGGCATCGAACCGGGACTACGGCACGACCGGGCCGCGGCAGGCCCGTCACGAGCGGTTGCACGCCGCCGGATTCATGCGTTGAACGTTCGCGCGGCCCTCGCGGATCAGTGGGGCCGGAACCGGGGGTCGATTGATCCGACCGATGCGATACGCCGCAGCCCTGGTTCGACGACCACGGCGATCGGATCGACCTTCGTCCGTATGCGGTCGCACGTTGCAGGGTGGGGTAGCCTGCGGCGGGTCGTGTCGAACCGGGCCACGACGGACGGTACGGAAGCGGACCGGCAATCGTCGTCGCGCCTCGGCCCTGCGCGGTCGCGCCTTGCAGGACGGAATGAACGTTGGCGAACGGAATCACCGGAGAACGACGATGAGCGAATCACCTCTGAAGCACATGGCCTCCCATCGGAGGTTGAAGGCCGGGCACTTCATCTTCGAGTTCGATACCCCCGGGATCGGCTACATCCTCAAGCACGCGGGTTGCGAATTCACCATTCTCGACACCGAGCACAGCGGCTTCGGCATCGAGACCGTGAAGCGGGTCATGGCCTACATGCGCGCCGCCGAGCTGCCGACCATCGTGCGTTCGCCCTCCAGGGACTACAAGGACGTCGCACGCACCCTCGATGCAGGCGCCGACGGCGTCATGTTGCCGATGGTGAGCACCGCCGATGAGGCGAAGTCCATCATCCACTCCATGAAATACGTTCCGGCCGGCGGGCGCGGCGTGATCCTGCGCTCGGCGGTGGACCGCTACACGGCCGGGCCGACCATGGAGAAGCTGGCCGCACAGAACCGCCGCACCATGCTCGTGGTGCAGATCGAGACCGCCGAGGGGGTCGGGAACGCGCACGCCATCGGCGCGCTGGAAGAAGTGGACTGCCTGTGGGTCGGCCACTTCGACCTGAGCTGCTCGCTCGGCATCCCCGGCGAGTTCGAGCACCCCAGGTTCCTCGAAGCCATCGACGCGGTGGTCGAGGCCGGACGCGCGACCGGCACTTCCCTCGGGCGCCTGGTGCCCGACGCCGATACCGGCATCGCGCTGTACAGGCAGGGCTTCGACTTCATCGCCTGGTCGGCCGACGCCTGGGCGCTGGGCGACGCGGTGGCGGCGGGCCTGTCCGCCATCCGCGACGGCTGCGAGGAGTAGCCCCTCATCCGTGAAATCCCCGGCAAGACGACGGAGACTCGTTCGCCGACCGACGTTCGGTTCCGGCGATGCCGGGCCGGGCTCCTGACCCGGCTCCGCCGGATCAAGACCTGGAGGGAGACACCATGTCCGCGTTCCGAGTGGCGCTCAGCGCCGATTTTCGCAAGCCCGACGGCAGCCCGACCTTTCCCGAGTTCGATCTGTCGCCCCTTCAGGAGCATCCCGACGTCGATCTGTTCCACCTGGAGCCCGAGCCGGAGATCTCCGCCGCGCAGCTCGCCGGCGTCGACGCACTGATTCTCCTGACCCCGCGGGTGGGGGCCGGCAGCCTGGCCGCGGACGGACGTCTCGCGGTGGTGGCGCGGTTCGGCGTCGGTTACGACAACGTGGACCTGGCCGCGTGCAGCGCCAACGACGTGGCGGTGGTGATCACCCCGGACGGGGTACGGCGGCCGGTGGCGGTGTCGATCCTGACCCTCATCTTCGCGCTCGCCGGCAGGCTCTTCACCAAGGACCGCCTCGCCCGCCGGGGGCCGGCGGGGTGGGCCGAAAAGACCGACCACAACGGTATCGGCCTGGTGGGGCTCACCCTGGGCTCGGTCGGCATGGGCAACATCGGGGCCGAGATGTTCCGTCTCGCGCGGCCCCTCGACATGCGGTTCATCGCCCACGACCCCTACGCCGATCTGGTCCTGGCGGCGGAGTTGGGGGTCACCCTGACGGATCTTGACAGCGTCTTCCGCGAAGCCGACTTCCTCTGCGTGAACTGCCCGCTCTCGTCCGAGACCCACCACCTCGTCAACGCCGACCGTCTGGGGCTGATGAAGCCGACCGCCTTCCTCGTCAACACCGCGCGGGGGCCGATCGTCGATCAGGCGGCGCTGACCGAGGTGTTGCAGGAGGGCCGCATCGCCGGTGCGGGACTCGACGTGTTCGAGCAGGAGCCGCCGGACGCCGACGATCCCTTGCTCGCGCTGGACAACGTGATCCTCACCCCGCACGCGCTGTGCTGGACGGACCAGCTCTTTGCGGGGAGCGGCGCGGCCGACGTGCGCGCGGTACTGGCGGTCATGGCGGGTCGCGTCCCCAACGGAATCGTCAACCGCGACATCCTCGACCGCCCCGGCTGGCAAGCACGGTTGGCCAGCTACGCGCGGAGGTTCGGGGACGGCTGAGCGGGACGGCGCCCTGTCTGAACCGATTGACGATCCGGGAAATCGCCTCTGCGACGTCGACCGCCGCCTCCTTGTCCAGTCCGCTCTGCCTGAGATCCCGTTTCAAGTGATCGAGAATCGCCATGGGATCTTTCGCTTCCGCATGGCGCTTGAAAAACAATATCCAGTGAGTCGCCGCACTGGTCGATACCGGCCCGCGCGGGGGCTTGGGCGGAAGCCGCCGGTGCACGCATCAGCGCCCCTTCCACACCGGGTCGCGTTTCTCCGCGAAGGCCCGGAACCCCTCCATCTGGTCCTCGCTGTCGTAGAGGCGGTCCACGCTCGGGAACTGCCGCTTGCCCACGCGGCTGAGGGCGTCGCCGGCCCGCAGGTTCTCCGCCTCGCGCACCACCTCCTTGATCGCCGCGAACACCAGCGGCGGGCCGCTTTCAAGCAGCCGCGCCAGCTCCCACGCGCGGTCGAGCAGCTTCGCGGGCTCCAGCACCTCGTTGACCACGCCCCAGCGGTGCGCTTCCGCCGCATCCATCCACCGGCCCGTGAACAGCAGGTCCATCGCGATGTGGAAGGGCATGCGCTTGGGCAGCTTGATCGTCGCCGCGTCGGCGAGGGTGCCGGCCCGGATCTCGGGCAGCGCGAACGTCGCCGTGCTCGACGCGAGGATGAGGTCGCACGAGAGTGCGAGCTCGAACCCGCCGCCGACCGCCATCCCGTTGACCGCGGCGATCACCGGCTTGTCGAGCCCCGGCAGCTCCTGCAACCCCCCGAAGCCGCCGGCTCCGTAGTCGCCGTCGACTGCATCCCCGCCCGCCGCCGCCTTCAGGTCCCAGCCGGCGCAGAAGAACTTCTCCCCCGCCCCGGTGACGATCGCGACCCGCAGCTCCGGGTCGTCGCGGAACGCCTTGAAGGTCTCGCCCATGATCCGGCTCGTGGCGAGGTCGATCGCGTTCGCCTTGGGGCGGTCGAGGGTCACCTCGATCACCCCGCCCTCGCGCCGGGTCCTGATCACTTCGCTCATGCTGTCATCTCCTTCGTTCGAATGAATGCAACGAGAGCAAACGCAAGCCCGTCACGTCTGCTCGCGGCTCCAAGCGGATTGACGGCGAGGTCCTCGGGGCCGGACCAGACCTTGATCGCCACGCTCATGCTTCGGTCTCTCCCGTTCGGACGGGGGCGTCGGCGCGACCACGCCACGAGCACGCTCGGCGCCCCCTTGCGGGCCGGTGTCGATCCCGCGCACCCGGAGCGCCAAGCCCCGATCGCTACGCTCATGCTTCGGCTCCCCCGTTCGGACGGGGGCGTCGGCGCGACTGCGCCACGAGCACGCTCGGCGCCCCCTTGCGGGCCGGTGTCGATCTCGCCGGTCCATGCCAGGCCCCGATCCCGTCTCTCATGATGCAGCCTCCCGCGTTCGGATGAGCGCATCGAGCGCGACCGCGCCGCTGCCGCGGGCGCAGACCCCGAGCGGATTGACGTCCAGCTCTTCGAGCCGATCCCGATGCTCGACCGCGAAGCGGGCGATGCCGAGGACCGCCGCCACCGCCGCGTCCACGTCGGCCGGCGCCCGGCCGCGATAGCCTTCGAGCACCGGCGCGCACCGGAGTCCCGACAAGGCCGCGCGGACCTCGGCCTCGGATACCGGCAGCAGCAGGGTGGCGCTGTCCGCGGCCAGCTCGACGAGCGTCCCCCCCGAGCCCACCGTCAGCAGCAGGCCGAGCTGGGGGTCCCGGTGCAGCCCCACGATCAGCTCCGCCACGACGTCCGGCGTGAAGCGCTCGACGAGCACCCCGCCACTGTCGCCACTGCCGCCGTCGTCGTTGCCACCACCGCTGCCGTCGTTGCCGCCGCTACCATCACGGCCACCACTGATGCCCAACGCCAGCAACTCGCGCGCCGCCTCGCGGATCTCGCCGGGTTCGCTCAGCCCCAGCCTCACCGCCCCGCGCTCGGTCTTGTGTGCGATGCCCAGCGCCTTCACCGCGACGGGGCCGCCAAGCGAAGCGGCGACGGCCACCGCCTCGTCCTCGCTGCGCGCCACTGCGCCCGGTGGAACCGCGACGCCGAACGTAGCGAGCCGCGCCTTGGACGCCGCCTCGTCGAGCAGCACCGGTGCGCCCGACAGACACTTATCGGCGAGGGGCGGAACGCCGGGCTGATGCCGAACCTGCGGATCATCGTGTGACGGCCCCGGCAGACACTCATCGGCGGGAAGCGGAGCGCCGGGCTGATGCCGGACCTGCGAATCGCCGTGCGACGACCCTGGCAGGCACTCATCGGCGGGAAGCGGAGCGCCGGGCTGGTGCCGAACCTGCGGATCACCGTGCGACGACCCTGACAGACACTCATCGGCGGGAAGCGGAGCGCCGGGCTGATGCCGGACCTGCGAATCGCCGTGTGACGGCCCCGAAGGGCGCCCACCGGCGAGGAGGGGAGCGCCGGGCGGCGCACGCCACGCCTCCCCCACCGCCGCCGCGCACTCGATCGCGGTCAGCGCCTCGCGCACCCCGGCCAGCGGGGCGATGCCGCGCTTCATCAGCTTCTCCGCCGTCTCCTCCGACAGGTTCTCCCCGAGGGTGGCCGCGATGATCCCCCTGGCCCCGGCCGCGTCCATGGCCCGTTCGAACGCATTGGCCGCCACCCACCACTCCGCGTCCTCGCAGCGGTCGGTGCGCGGGAAGTCCAGCACCAGCATGGTCGCGTCGAACCCTGCCCGCGCGAAGGCGGTGAACGTCCCGGCCAACGCGGCCTCGTCGCCCCAACTGAAGGTGTGGTAGTCGAGCGGATTCGCGACCGTGACCAGCGGATGCACCGTCGCGCCCACCGCCGCGGTGTGCTCCGGCGCAAGGTCGGGCAAGGCCACCCCGGTCCCCTCGACGGCATCGGCGATCACCCCCGCCTCCCCGCCCGAGCAGCACATCGCGCCGAGGCGCGCGCCGCCGAGGGCACCGTGCACGTGGAGCAGCTTCAGCGCTTCGAGCAGTTCCGGGATGCCGTGCACGCGGGCGAACCCGAGCCGGCGCAGGAACGCCTCCGCACCCGCATCGGACCCGGCCACGGACGCGGTATGGCTGAGCGTCGCGGCCCGCCCCCGCTCCGAGCGTCCGGCTTTCATGACCACCACCGGCACCGCCCGCGCGCGGGCCTCGCGGGCGAGGGCCTCGAACCCCGTGACCGAGTCGAACCCCTCGACGTGCAGCCCGATCGCGCTCACCCGCTCGTCTTCGAGAAAGGCCGAGGCGAGGCGCGAGACCCCGAGCTGGGCCTGGTTGCCGGCGGTGACCACGTAGGCGAGGGGGAGCGCGCGGCGCTGCATGGTCAGGCTGATCGCGATGTTCGACGACTGGGTGACGACGGCGACGCCGCGCTCGTCCGCGCCGAGCCGCCGCCCGCCGTGCTGGTCCGGCCACAGCGGCGCGCCGTCGAGGAAGTTGATGAGCCCGTAGCAGTTCGGCCCGATGATCGGCATCTCTCCCGCCGCCTCGACCAGGGCGCGTTGCAGCGCGCCGCCGTCGCCCGCTTCGAGGAAGCCCGAGGCGTAGCACACCGCGCCGCCCGCGCCGGCGCGCGAGAGCGCGGCGACGACCTCCACCGTCGCGTGGCGGTTGACGCCGACGAAGGCGGCGTCCGGCGGCGCGGGCAGCTCGGCGACGGATCGGAACGCGGAGCGCCCCGCCACCGTGGCGCGCTCCGGGTGCACCGGCCACAGTGCGCCGGCGAACCCCATCCGATCGCATTGCTCGACGACCCGCGCAGCCTCCCGGCCACCGACCACTGCGATGCTGCGCGGGCGCACGAGCCGGGAGAGCCGCGCGGCAGCGGCGCCGGCGACCGAAGACGCGGCGGGCGGCGGGCCGGCGCCGGGCGGCGGTCCCGAATCGAATGACGGCCTCGCGGGTGGCGAGCCCATGCCCCCGGGTGTGCCGGCGCCGGACGGCGATCCAGGGCCGGACTTCATGCGGGCCGCCCCACTACCTCATGTGGATGGCGCTCCTTCTCGACAAAGCCCTGTACGGTATCGGCCACCAACTGCAACTCGTTCGTGAATCCGAAATCCACTGTTCCGTTCCTTCCCGATTCGACCCGCGAAGCTCCTGGAGGAGACCCGCGTTTCCAGGTTTCAACCGGAACGCGGGTGTCTCATCCACATTGTCATCCCGACGCTCCGGGAAGAGCCCGGCTCCGGCCTCCCACCCCCATGAATCCGGGATCGCATGACGCGCGTTGACATCAATCGTCGAGCCTTTCAGTATGGCTACCCGTATCGTTTCATACAGGAGCCCGCAACGTGAAGACGACCATCGACATTTCCGATGACCTGGCCGCGCGGGCGAAAGCATACGCCGCAAAGGAGCGGATCACCCTCCGTTCGCTCGTTGAACGAGGATTGCGGGAGATATTGCGATTCGAGGAACAGCGGGGGCAATTCGAGTTGCGGGACGCCAGTGTCGGAGGGCGAGGGCTGCAAGCCGAGTACAAGGAAGCAGACTGGAGCCGCATTCGTGAAGTCTCCTACGAAGGGCGGGGAAGTTGATCGCCACCGACACCAACATCCTCATCTATGCCCACCGAGCCGATTCCGAGTGGCATGCACAAGCCCGGTCCTGTATTCGGTCGCTCGCGGAAGGCCGGGCGCCGTGGGGCATTCCCTGGCCGTGCGTGCACGAGTTCATCGCCATCGCGAGCCATCCGGGGATCTACGATCCGCCGTCGATGATCACGGCGGCGATCGATCAGGTCGACGCCTGGCTCCAGTCTCCGGTGGCCGCATTGCTCGCGGAGTCCGGTTCACACTGGCCGGCCTTGAAGGAACAGCTCGTCGTCGGGCGGATCAGGGGGCCGATGGTTCACGACGCCAGGGTCGCCGCGCTGTGCATCACCCACGGCGTCACCGAGTTCTGGACCGCGGATCGGGACTTCAGCCGGTTCCCGAATCTCAAGACCCGCAACCCTCTGCTCGACCGATCCGGATGAGCCGCGGCCGGCCGGATTGCTGCCGCAACCGCCAGGACGATGCAACCGGGACGATGCAACCGGGATGATGCAAAAGGGGAGGGACATGGTCCTTCCTTCGCCCCCAAGCGTGCCGGCGCCGGACGGCGATTCCGGCCCGGACTTCACGCGGGTCGTCCCGCTACCGTTCCACGCGACATCGGGCGGGCCACACCGCGGACGGTGACCCCACGCCCACGCCGGGCCACGCCGGGCGCCGCACGCTCAGGCGCCGAGGGGGCGCAGCAGGCCGCGCCCGATGATGTGGCGCTGGATCTCGGAGGTGCCGTCCCAGATGCGCTCGACGCGGGCGTCGCGCCAGAAGCGGGCCAGCGGCAGGTCGCTCATCAACCCCATCCCGCCGTGGATCTGGATCGCCTCGTCGGTCACCCGGGCGAGCATCTCCGAGGCGTACACCTTCGCCGAGGCGATCTCCCGGTCCGCCGGGAGTCCCTGGTCCAGGCGCCACGCGGCGGCCAGCGTCAGCCAGTCCGCCGCGTCGATCTCGGTGATCATGTCGGCGAGCTTGAACGAGACCCCCTGGAAGCGGCCGATCGGCTGACCGAACTGCCGGCGCTCGGCCGCGTGGGTGAGCGCCAGATCGAACACCCTCCTCGCCCGCCCCACGCAGCCCGCCGCCACCGTGATCCGCGTCGCGTAGAGCCATTCGTTCGCCAGCTCGAACCCGCGATGGACCTCGCCGAGAATCTGCGCGTCCGGCAGCCGGCAGTCGTCGAAGGTGAGGATGCAGTTGTGGTAGCCGCGGTGCGACACCGAGTCGTAGCCCGGCCGGATCTCGAAGCCGGGGGCGCCGCGATCGACGAGGAAGCAGGTGATGCGCTTCTTCGGCCCGCGCGCGGTCTCCTCCTCGCCGGTGGCGACGAACACGATGACGAAGTCGGCCAGGTCCGCGTGGGAGATGAAGTGCTTGGCGCCGTTCACCACCCAGTCGCCGCCGTCGCGGCGCGCGAAGCACTGCATCCCGCGCACGTCGGAGCCCGCGCCGGGCTCGGTCATCGCGAGGGCGTCGAAGCGCTCGCCCCGCGCGGCCGGGAGGAGATAGCGCTCGCGCTGCTCCCCCTCGCAGCCCATCAGGATCCCCGAGGGCCGGCCCCAGAACACGCCCAGCGCCATGGACGCGCGGCCGAGCTCGCGCTCCAGCAGGGTGAAGGTCAGGTGGTCGAGGCCGCCGCCGCCGACCTCCACCGGCAGGTTCGGGGCGTAGAAGCCCAGATCGATGACCTTGCGCTTGATCTCCTCGCCGAGCCCGGGCGGCACCTGCCCGGTGCGCTCGACCTCCGCCTCGTGCGGATAGAGCTCCTTCTCGACGAAGCCCCGCACGGTGTCGGCCACCATCTGCTGCTCGGTCGTGAGTCCGAAGTCCATTGCTCTTCCTCCCGGCCCGGCTCGTGAACGTCCGGGGATGCAGCTTCGATCGCGCTTCCCCATCCCGCACGGAGTGGATACCCCATCATCCGCCATTGAACGTCCGGGGATGCAACTTCGATCGCGCTTCCCCATCCCGCACGGAGCGGATACCCCGTCATCCGCCATTGAACGTCCGGGGATGCAACTTCGATCGCGCTTCCCCATCCCGCACGGAGCGGATATCCCATCACCCGCCATGGCGCCGCGCGCGTTCCGGTACACCGCTCCCCCGCCCTGTCCACCCGCCGGCGGGACGGGCGCCCGGACCACTGCCGTTCGTTCGAGATCGGGGCCTTCGTTGTCCTTCTCCTGCGCGATGCCCGCTCTGTCCTCGTCAGGTCACTTGCCGCAGTGTCCGTTCCTTCACCGATTCACCGGCACTATCCGCCAAGCCCGAAAACGCCCCGTGAATCGCAACGATCAGATGCTCGGATGGCCGGGATGGCTGCGAAATCCCGGTCATGCAATCGAGCTCGGAACGTTGGCGGAAATCGTTGCCGATTCACCGTTCGGATTCGGAGCGGTTCCACGCCCGAGCGCACACGAGCGCGTTCGAGCGCGTTCGAGCGCGTCAGCGCTCGCGCTCGCTCTCACTCGCGCCCATCGCACGCCTCGTCTCGCGCAGCAGGGCGCCGGCGCCCCAGCCGGATTCGCCGCTACGCTCCAGGGCCTCCATGATCCCGGCGAGGTTGTCGTCCCGGATCCGCTCCAGCTCGCGGATCGAGCGCCCCGCGGCCTGGGCGTCGGACTGTTCGGCGATCCTGTCGACGAGGGCGTCGTCGAGGTCGGGGACGTCGGTGAGCTTCGTCCACGGCCACTCGAGGCACGGCCCGAACTGCGCCATGAAGTGGCGCATCCCCGCCTCGCCCCCCGCGACCCGGTACACCTGGAAGATGCCCATCTGCGCCCAGCGCAGCCCGAAGGAGTAGCGGATGACGTCGTCGATCTCCTCCACCGTGGCGATGCCGTCGTGCACCAGCCACAGCGCCTCGCGCCACAGCGCCTCCTGGAGCCGGTCGCCGATGAACGCATCGATCTCCTTCGCCACCACCACCGGCTTCATGCCGAGCGAGGCGTACACCTCGCGGGCGCGCTCCACCGCGGCGGCGGAGGTGGCCCGCCCCGCCACGACCTCGACGAGGGGGAGCAGGTACACGGGGTTGAAGGGATGTCCGACCAGCAACCGGCCGGGGTGCACGAGATCGCGTTGCATGTCGCTCGGCAGCAGCCCGGAGGTCGAGGACCCGATGACCACCTCCGGCGCCGCCGCCGCGTCCACCTCGGCGAGGACCGCGCGTTTGAGGTCGAGCCGCTCCGGCACGCTCTCCTGGATGAACTCCGCGCCTTCGATGGCGTCCTCGACGCTCGGCGCGATCCGCAGCGCGCCTCGGGCCGGGCGGGCGTCACCGAAGAGGCGGGCGAAGACGCGCTCGGCGTTGTCGAGGACCTCGTTCGCCTTGCGTTCGGTCTCGGGGTCCGGATCGTGGACGGCGACGTCGATCCCGTTCAGGACGAACCGGGCCGCCCACCCGCCGCCGATGACCCCGCCGCCGATGCACGCGGCGCGCTGGATGCAGGTCATCGCGATGCCCTCCTTCTACTACTTGTGCCCGCGAGCCCGGCCGGCCCGCTTCCGGATCCGGCGGAGCGGGTACACCAGGTGCGCCCTCGCAACCCTCTCTGGCCGGCGGGGGAGCATCGCGTGATCGCGGCGTCTCGATATTTGCCCGCTACGCTCATGCGCACTGTCGGATCGTATGCAGATCGCCAAACGCTTCGCCATCCCGGGGTCTCCTTCAGTGTCTCATGCTCCACCGGCGCATCCGGAGTGACCAGGACGGCTTCGAGCGCCGCGAAGAAGCGTGGGTCCCGATCCGCCTGCGCCCCGGCGAGCAGCTCGCGGGCGGCCTGGAGGGAGCGGGTCCGCGCCGTATGGGCCGCGCGGTGGACGGCGTCGATCATGCCCTGGGAACCGTCGGCCGGCTCGATCGCCCCTTTGGCCGCGCGCTGGGCGCTGTCCCACAGATGCAGGTTGCTGCCTTTCTTCTTCGCAAACCGCTCGACGACGTCGCCGTCCAGATCGATAACGACGGCGCGGGCGAGGAACGGCGTCATCGGCGTCCGCTCGCGCGTGCTTTCGACGCCGATCTCCGCGATCGGCAACCACCGCTCGATCAGCCGAGTATCGTGCATCGCTCGAGTCCATGCCGAAGGCGCGAACCATCGACGGGTTGCCATGCCACTCGGATCTTCTGATGCCGTCCTCGAACATCCCTTCATTTTCGAGCTTGAAATATGGCTCTTCCGGAGAATTCGTGGGTAGAAATTAAAGGTTTTTCGTTGCGATTGCAGGCATTGGCGTAGCTGGCGCTCGCGGCGTTCGGTCTCGAACTCGGCCATGCCCCTTTCGACGTACTCCTCGCCCCGAGTGAGCATGGCGGAGATGAGTCGCGCGAGTGGATGGGCGGTGGCCTTGATGGCGCGCGCCGAAACGAGCCGTCGCAATCGCGCCCGGTGGCACGCGCCATGGCCCAAGGTCGTGCCGGGTGAAGCCGTGGCGCAAGGCTCACCCTTGTATGCGAGGTCGCGGGAATCCCCGCGCCATCAGTGACTCCACGCCGACCACGGCTCGGGCCACGCTCAAAGTCGGGTGCGAACACACCAGTGCACAGTCGGCCTCGCACCCGGCACGACTGCCAGTTATACGACGAAACGCCCCCTTGTTCCTTACGCGACAGCGCGGTGGCTCGCCACCGTGAACGGCTCAGAGCACCTGTCCCTGTGTCCCCACTGCCGCCCGCGCCGATCGCCTCGCAACGCCGCCGGTCGAGACGAAGAAAGACCCCCGCGGCAGCCGCGCCATGATACGGATTTGGCCTGTACTTCGTCGATGGGAAGCCGCGCCATGCTCGACCATCTGCACGATGAGCCGGATCCACGACGCCGTCGCCTGATCGCGCTCGGGCTTCTCACGAGGCAGCTCGCGCCGCATGGCATCGAGCCCATCCTGGTGGGCGGGGGCGCGCTGGCAAGCTGCGGCACCGCGCGTGGCGATACGAAGGAGGTCGCCTCGATACGCGGCACGCCGGCGTCGATGAGCCGATCGATGAACTCGATCTTCCGCGCAGTAGGAATGAAGCCTCGCTCGGCCTGGAAGCCGTCGCGCGGCCCGACCTCGGTGATCTCTGCATGCAGCGGATGATTCATGGGACGACTCCGAAGCAGAAACGCAACTCGCCTACCTCGACGAGACCTTCCGGATCCGTGATGCGAGCCAGCACCCCCGACAGACACGCGGCGGTCTGCGCTCCGAACCGTAACACCGCCAGACGGCCGAGCAACCCCCGTCGTGCTTGAGGCCTTCTCGCCTGCCCTGTTCGCGGCCCTCCTGAAACCACTGCCTGGGCTACTCGCCCACCCGTTCGACCAGCGTCCTCGCGCAAGCCCTACAGCGTCCAGACGACCACCCCGCGCCCGTCCTGCCGGCGTCCGCCTCCATCCGCCCCGCCCTCGCCGTCCCGGCGTTAGCGTTCCGCCCGAATCAGGGCCAGAAGTTCATCGACGTCCATCCGGTCCAGGGGCGGGATGGCGTAGTGGTCGTCCGGGCGCACCTGCCCTTCGGTGTTGAAGAAGCGCATGGGCCGATTATGGCACTTGCCGCGCACCGTTGCGCCCGCGCTCGGACGCCCGAACCCAAGTTGCTGGCGAAGACCAGGGTCGGCATCCGCCATCCTCGGCTGTCTCGTCCACAACGCTTGCAAGCTCGAACTCAGGGGAGGCTCCATGCGAAAACAGCAAGCCGTATTGACCCAAGCCGATCATTGCACGGCATAATCATCGTCCCGCGTCGCTCCGACTGGTGATCGGCTTGGCCGGATTCGGGGATCGGCTTCACCGGAATGCGCAAGCTGGTGGCGAAACCCCAGGACGCGCAGGGCGTCGAACCTGGCCGTCACGGTGTCGGGACAGGACGGACGCCGGAGGCGCGGACTGCGCGCCCCCGCGGGCAGCGTCCGACGCTCTTGTCGGGCGACCTCTGCCGCGCCAGGGAGCCTGGAGCGACGAGGACTATCCATGGCCCACGGACCACGGCCGCCGCCTGATCGAGTTCACGGACGGCCGAATCGAGGAGTTGCCCTTGCCGCCGTTCACGCACTTGGCCATCCTCTCGCTGCTCGAAGGATTCGTGGCGGAGGTGGCAGAAGTGTCCGACGCCCCGGAATCCGGCGCGTGATGCGGTACACGGTCATGTCAGACATTGCGAAGATGGTGAAAAAGTATTGCCAAAGTATTGTTGCCGCATTCTGTCGTTGCGCGTATACGTCGCCATCGGGATCACGGTAATCTGCGCCGCATTGGTGTCGATGTGCCCGCCCACAACCCCGACGTCAAGTATTTTGGCACCGAATACGGAGGATACGCCGTGCCGGTATCCATGGTCGAGGATGGTCCGGTTTGGAGTTTCGGCGCCGGCGAAGACATCAGTTTCGAGCTTCTGATTGCGCGATACTTCGTGACGGATGTGTATATTTGCGATCCCACTCCTCGCGCAGTTTCGTATTGCAACCGAATGATCAATCAAGAACGCGGCCTGCTCGGAAGAGTGCATTTCTTCCCGTTTGGTGTCTGGTCGGAGACCGGGACAATGCGCTTCTTCGTGCCGAAGAACAAGGACCACTGCTCACACTCGATTGTCAACTTGCAGCACACCAGGGACTACTTCGAGGCGGAGTGCCTGTCTCCCCTC
Source organism: uncultured Gammaproteobacteria bacterium (assembly GCA_958295465.1). Lineage (GTDB taxonomy): Bacteria > Pseudomonadota > Gammaproteobacteria > HK1 > HK1 > HK1. The sequence goes on along the minus strand of OY282353.1, from coordinate 337,522 downwards.
GATATTCTCGAACGTACAGGCTCGGAATCCCCCGCCATCCTCAAACTCAACATCGAGGGCGCCGAATACGAAGTGATGCGTGCGATCTTCGATTCGACGCTTGATCCGAAAGTGATCTGTATCACGTTCGACGAATTGCATACGGCAATCGACGGCGGCGCCGATCATCGCATGACTGAACTCACTGCCCGGTTTCATCAAGAAGGTTACGAAGCGATACACGCGGCTGGCTGCAAGGGGACGTACGCCAGGCGCAGCTCTCCGGAACGAAACACGTCATGAACCGGATCTCCGGATTCCGGCAGATGAAGATTCCGACCGCCGGACTTGATATATCAGATCATGATGGTGCCCAACGTCACCGGGAACCATCGCCTTGAAGGATTCGTTCAGTTCCGACGCCGGCCCCATCGGCGAGAGGTCGCTGATGGGGCCGGCATTGAGCGGATCGTTCTGGATTTCGACACAATGGCTTCTGAACAAACTCGTGACCGCCGGTGCGACGCTTCTTATCGCCTTTTTTCTTTCCCCGGAAGACTATGGCGTAGCAGCGACCGCTTTTGCCGTTGTGGCGTTCGTCTGGATCCTGCAACCTGAAGTAATGGGTGACGTGCTGCTCGCCTATCCTCGGCATCTTCAACTTCTGGCGCCGACCGCCCAGCGTCTGGCCGTCGGGATTGCTGCAATCAGTGCGTCAACTACGCTGATCGCAATACCGGTGGTGTTGCTGATATATGATACCTATCCGCCGGCGTGGCTCGGAGGCCTGCTGGCCGTACTCGCGATTCGTCCGCTCTGCACGGCGGTTTCCGTAGTACCCCTGTCGAATCTGCGCCAGAAACTCGAATTCCGGCGAATCGCGGTGATCGATGGATTCCTTCAGTTGGCGGCTACTTTCGTGTCGGTCGGGAGCGCCGCCTTCGGCGGACGCGCCGCATCCCTGGTGGTGCCCCAGATTCTCAACGAAGCAGGGAGAGCGATATGTTATGCGCGCGCGGGCTCCATCCACGGCCCTCGGCGGTTTCGCCGAAAACTGGCACGCTTTCTCATGCGTTCCTATTTCACGAGTGCAGGCGCCCAGTATATCCACAACGTTCTGATAAGCATCGAGATCGTCATCCTTGGATACGTGTCCGGAGGGTATCAGGCGGGACTTTTCGGATTTGCTTTCATGCTCGCAGGGCAGGCGAACACGGTCATTGCAGGCAGGATTGGCATGGTGCTTCAATCAATCCTGGGCGAGTTGCAGCAACAACCCGCACGGCAGATCGAGGGATTTCTCCGTACACAACGGGTGCTCGGCGCAGTGTGCGTTCCGATCGCGCTTCTGCAGGCCGTATTGGCCGAACCGATCTTTTACGTGTTGTTCGCTGCAAAGTGGCAGCCAGCCGTTCCGGTCTTTCAAGCCTTGAGCCTGTTGCAGGCCGCCTACTTCGCGTCCGGACCGAGCAGGGCGTGTCTCAAGTCACAGCGACGTTTTCATACATTGCTCATCTGGCAGGGAGTTCAGGTGCTGCTGTCCCTGCCAGCGTTCTGGTTTGCCGCGGAACAGGGGGGGGCGGTCGGTGTGGCGATCGCCAGCATGATCATGTGGTCCGTCAGTATTCCAACGAGCACCTGGCTCTGCACCAGGGTCGATGGCAAGGGCCGGCTGTATCGGTCGATCGGGGTGTTTTTCCGCCCCTGGCTCGCCGGGATGCCGGTTTTTGTTCCCGGCTATATGGTGATACAGTGGTTCCATGGCTACGGGATGCCTGGAAACGTCATCGCAATCGCGATAGTTGCTCCGCTGTTGCTCTTTGCGGCATTGTTTGTTTCCTGGCTCACCGACCGGGATATCCGGGCGATTGCCGATCGAATGTGGCAGATGGGCCGACGTCGAATGAGGCGGTAGTGACGGCAATGTGCGGTGACCCGTGTCGTCCACCACATGGACGGTCCGACCGCGTATCCGGCCACACTACCGTTGTGGAATATCATGCGATCCATGCGCGGGCGTATCGTCGTCGCGCTGGAAGGACAGGGCGCTGACGAACTGTTCGGAGGCTACTGCGCGTATGCACCCGCAGCCATCTTCGATGCTGTTCGCGCCGGCCGGTGGCAGCAGGCGGGACGGCATCTCCAGTGGCTCGCTTGACAGAGCAGCCCGCATAGCGGACCGTTTCGCGGAGCGCTGGAGGTGGGCAAGGCAGTCCTGCCCTCGGCCCACCTGTGGTGGCGCCGCTGGCGGGGAGACGAATCCATCTATTCAGGTTGCTTGACCAAGGGGCCGGACAAGCAACCTGACCGCGGGGACGGACGCACCCATCCATGCGGAATCGCTCGCGAATGCGTTACGCCGCAGTCACGAAGGGAGCCTGAGCACGCTCCTTCACTACGGAGATGCCATGTCGATGGCCCATTCGATCGAATCCAGATTGCCGTTCATGGATTTTCGTCTGGTCGAGTTCGTCTTCAATCTACCAGGCGAGTTCAAAGTGCGGGACGGCAATGGCAAGGTATTCCTCAAGTAAGCCATGCGTGGAGTTGTGCCCGACGACATCCTCGACAATCCGGACAAATTCGGATTCGTCGTCCCGATTCGTGAGTGGTTCCGTGACCGACCCGGCGAGACCGTGTATCCGGTATTGATGAGCGACGAATGCCGCCGCCGTGGATTGCTCGAACCGAGAGCCCTGGAACGGGCGTTGCGCCGTCATTCGGCCGGTCGGGTGGCATCTGAGCAGCCAGATATTCCGATGGCTGACGTTGGAATTATGGTGCCGGGAGGTGCTGGACTGGCGAACGGCATGACGGTCAGGCGCCGTCAGGAAGGCTTCCCGTTCGCTGCTGAGCCGTCGATGCCTGTCCCGGTAACTACGCGTCCGCTAAAAAATAGAAAAAAATCGAGATCATGAAAAAACTGCTTATCTTGCAGAATCTCGTTCTGCCCTATCGGAAACCTGTCTACAATGGCCTTGCTCGCGATTATGATGTCACGGTATTGCATTCCGGAGTACCTACAGTGGATTCCGAGGACACCTACAAGGAGATCTTGATACCAACTCGCAGAATTGGGCCATTTTTTGTCCAAAATGACGTGTTCAGAGAAATATCGTCCGGGAAATATGATGTAGTCATTGCGATGTTCGATTTGCGCTGGCCAGCATACATTTTACCTATGTTCAAGAGCAGACAACGATGTAGAAAGTGGATATTCTGGGGACATCGGTACAGTCGTAACTCCATTGCCAATTACGCTCGTGACTGGTTGATGAGGAAGGCAGATGCCATCTTGCTATACGATCGTGAGGAAATCGACAGGATTACACGAAGAGGAATACAGAGGCATAAAATATTTGTTGCCGACAATACAATCCATGTCCCGAACCATCATGATTACAGCAGGCATGTAAAGAGCAATTTTCTATTTGTCGGCAAGCTTGTGAAACGCAAGAAAATTGATCTTTTGATAACTATTTTTGCGCGTATCCGTGATCGTATTCCAGAGAATATGAAATTGGAAATTGTAGGCGACGGTGAATGCAGAGACATATTGCGTAAAATCGTGAGAAATTCTTGTTTGGAAGATAGAGTAATTTTTCACGGTCGAGTGGATCAACACGATCTGCTGGCAGAAATCTTTGCAAGAGCCTGCGCATATGTGTCTCCAGGGCCAATCGGCCTTGGTATCCTGCACAGTTTTGCCTATGGTGTTCCGGTTGTTACTACCAATTATCTTGAAGGATCGGAGAAACATGGACCAGAAGCTGTATGCTTGAAACACCGATTCAATGGATTTACCTATACGAATGAGGATGAATTAGCTAATATTTTAATCGATTTCTGTAATTCTCCGCAACTTTCTTCCATTATGGGGCAGAACGCATATGATTTTTATTCAAAGAAGAGAACCTTGGACATCATGTTGAATGGTTTCAAGCAGTCAATTGAAAATCAAGGTTGCGCATAATGTACAGAATCGCAATAAATGGAATCAACTCCAAGGCAGGTGGTGGCCGAACTATTTTATTTGATTACATAAAGCATCTCGATCGGCAAGAGATCGGAAATAGATATTTCCTGCTTGCTACGAAACATGAAGATTTCGGCTGGATCTCCAATGGCAGAATTACAGTCGTAGAGCTTCCGGCATATTATAGGAAAACGATTTTGGCACCGATAATTTATGAATTTATTATCGGGAACTGCTTGGACAAAATCAAAATCGACGTGGTACTCAATTTTGGCGATCTGATAATCAACACCCGAATTCCACAAATTTATCTATTTGATTGGCCTTATGCCTTATATCCGAATAGTATTATTTGGAAACGGATGGGTTGGTATGATCGATTCATACGGAGAATCAAGCTCTATTTAATCAAGATACGACTGCATCATCCGACAGTCGTCATTGCCCAGACTCTCGTTGTAAAAGAATCCTTGGAAGATCTGTACGGACTGACCAACATCAGCATTGTCCCCAATGCAATAAGTTTGGTGAATGTGCAGTGTGATCATGTGAGGGAACCAGCTCTCCCTTCCGGAACCAGATTGCTCTGCCTGACTCATTATTATCCTCACAAGAACCTCGAAATATGTCTTCCTCTTGCCGAGAGAATACGAGATGCCGGATACGATTATAAAATTATCATGACGGTTGACGAAAAGCAGCATCCGAAAGCTATAGAACTATTGCGAAATATTAAAGAAAAGGGATTGGATGAAATCATTGTCAACATCGGTTCTGTTCCCATAGCCGACGTGCCTTCTCTTTACAAAGCCTGTGACGGGTTGCTGTTGCCGACCCTTTTGGAGAGTTTCAGTGCAACGTATCTGGAAGCGATGTTTCATGGCATTCCAATCCTTACGAGCAACCTTGACTTTGCGAAAGGAGTTTGCGGTGATGCGGCCTGCTACTTTGATCCACTTGATCCGGATGATATCCTGAAGATCCTGAATGAGGTGTTCGATGATCCGCATCGTATGAATTCGTTGGTGGAAGCAGCACGAGAGATCTTGAACAACCTTCCAGGACCAACGCAAGTATTCTGCCGATATCAAGAAATTCTGAGTTCTGAATTGGAGAAAACCTCGCCCAATGCAAAATAGAAGATACAGAATCTGCACGAATTGTGTAATGGACACGACTGACAGCGCTATCTTGTTCGACAAAAATGGTGTCTGTGATCACTGCCGATCTTATTATCGAGACATTCTCCCTCATTGGTATTCTGATGATAGAGGGGAAGCTGAAATTTCGGCAATTGCAAATAAGATCAGAGATGGCGGCAGAGAGAAGGATTTCGATTGTATCATTGGCATGAGTGGCGGAGCGGACAGCTCGTATCTTGTCTACCTCGCGAAAGATAAATTGGGTCTGCGCCCACTGGTTTTCCACGTGGACGCAGGATGGAACACGCAAGTTGCGGTCAATAATATCGAAAAATTGGTCGACGGCCTCGGACTCGATTTGTACACGGAGGTGATCAACTGGACAGAGATGCGAGATCTGCAATTGGCGTTCTTCAAATCCGGTGTACCCCATATCGATACACCTCAAGATCATGCCTTCTTCGCCACGATGTACAAATTCGCCGAAAAACACGGGATCAGATATATTCTGACCGGCGCCAATTACTCAACGGAGTGCATCCGTAATCCAGTCGAATGGATGTATTATCAATCGGATTCGGTACAACTCAGAGATATTCACCGCCGGTTTGGAACAATGGAACTGAAATCCTTTCCAATAACTTCTATTTTGAAACACAAGATATTTCTTCCGTATTTCAAGAGAATCAAAGTTGTCCATCCGTTGAATTACGTTCCCTACATCAAGAAGAGCGCAGTTGAATTCCTGAAGAATCGCTTTGGCTGGCAGACATATCCGCAGAAACATTTCGAATCTCGCTTTACTCGATTTTATGAGGGATACTGGCTGCCCAAGCGATTTGGCTATGATACAAGGCGGGTCCAATTTTCCAGCCTGATCTTGACCGACCAGATGGCGAGGCACGAGGCTCTCGACGAGCTGCAACGCTGTCCACATGAGGATATGGACGTAACCGCGGAAATGAGGTATGTAGCAAGCAAGCTCGAAATTACAATGCAGGAGCTACAGGGTTATCTGGATATACCGAAAAAAACATATAGAGACTACCGCTCACAGGAGTACGTTTACAGAATCGGGGCGTCGGTGATGAGAAAATCAGGGCTTGAGAGAGGCGGCAAACGATGATCATGATCGTCGACTATGGTCTTGGAAATATCCAGGCCATTCGAAGTATCTATGAACAATTGAATATTGAGGCCGAAGTAGCAAAAACAGTCGATCAATTGGAACGGGCGGACAAGATTATCCTCCCCGGTGTGGGAGCTTTCGACTGGGCAATGGAGTGTCTAGGAGCTTCCGGCATGGCTGATCGCCTCAGCCAGCTCGTTATGGCGGAAAAACGGCTGGTGCTTGGTATTTGCGTGGGCATGCAGATCATGGGCAGGAGGAGTGATGAAGGCCAGCTTGACGGACTGGCTTGGATTGATGCGGAGGTGAAGCGATTTGGCAACATGGATACTGATCGGGCGATGCAACTTCCACATATGGGCTGGAACACCGTCATACCTCGCAGGACTGATGGCTTGTTTCGTGATCTCCATGCGCCACTATACTATTTCCTGCATTCCTATTATTTCAAACCGAAAAACGATGCCCATGTTCTGGCGACCAGTGATTACCACGGCCTATTCCCATCGGCAGTGTATTCAGGAAACATCATGGGGGTACAGTTTCACCCTGAGAAGAGTCATGAATGGGGTATCAGGCTCTTGAGCAATTTTGCAGAGATGTAACGACTATGCTGCGGCCGCGTCTTGTTCCATGCCTGCTTATCAGAGATGGTGGCTTGGTGAAAACCGTCCGTTTCGGGGAGTCAAGATATGTGGGAGATCCACTCAATGCGGTGCGGATCTTCAATGAGAAGGAAGTCGATGAATTGATGGTGTTGGACATTGATGCGACTGTACGGAGTCGCGAACCGAATTATGACTTGATCAAGAAACTTGCAATTCAATGCCGAATGCCCCTTTGTTATGGCGGAGGCGTGAAGACCATCGATCACGTTCATCGGATTGTCGGCATGGGGGTGGAAAAAGTCTCGCTTGGTGTGGCTGCTGTGGAGAATCCAGGTTTTGTTTCAGAAGCGGCCTCGCGTGTGGGGAGCCAAAGCATTGTGGTCGTCATGGATGTCAAAAAAAGCCCTTGGTTGAGAAAGTATGAAATCCATATCCGGAATGGGACATATAAAGTTGATTTGGAGCCGGTAGAGTTTGCGAAAAAGTGCGAAGCCTTTGGAGCTGGAGAAATTGTTGTTCAATCAATCGATCGTGATGGAACATCGGATGGATACGATTTGGATCTGGTGGCGCAAGTAAGGAGGGCAATCTCTCTTCCGATTACCGCCCTTGGTGGTGCGGGTAGCCATGACGATATCATCTCGCTTGTGAAGCGATTCGGTGTAATTGGCGCTGGTGCGGGGAGCCTGTTCGTCTTCAAAGGGAAGTATCGAGCAGTCTTGATCAACTATCCATCCCGTGAAGAAAGAGAAATGATCTTTCATCAGGCACTGCCGGACTTTCGTCCGTCTGGATTTCAAGAAGTGGACCCCGATTACTGGACAGGCCGATAAGTGTCCTCCGCCCCTGTTGGTTCGCCAGCTTCACGCTGCCTTGGGCCATGAGCCGCTGTCGGCATACACCGCGTCGGGTGTCCTGCGACCCAGGCCCCGATGGCGGCGCTCGGCATCGTAGAACCGGAAGTAGCGGCCCAGTCCCGCACGAGCCGCGGCCACGCCCTCACAGGCGTGCAGATACACCTCCTCGTACTTCACACGCCTCCACCGCCGTTCCACGAACACGTTGTCCACCCATCGCCCCTTGCCGTCCATGCTGAGCCTGCCCCGGCAGGCAGTAAGCCGGGGGCGACGCCGGTAATCCGGAACATTTCTCGGTAACACCCGCTACTCCACCTCACCGGGATTCAAGCGGCGAGCCGTCTCGGTCGGGCGCTGGACCGATATCGGTTCGCTGTTTCCTGTTCATGCGGATGATTATGAACCGAATCAGGATCACCACGACGATCTCGACGACCAGGGTGACGGCGGCCAGTACCGGATTGCCGCGGATGGCGACGCCCAGCGCGAGGAGGCAGAAAGACCCGACGAGCAGGTACAACAGCATCACGACCAGTTGATGGTTTCCGCTGAAGAAAAGGCTGTGATGGTGCAGGTGCATACGGTCCGCCCGGAACATTCTGGAGAAACGTTGCAGGAACCGGCCGCCGTGAACCCGCTCGCCGAAGCGTCCCAGCACCACGAGCAGCGCGTCGAACGCGGGCACGCCCAGCGCCAGCAGCGGGACGAGGATGGCGGCGACGGTGCTCGACTTGAGTGAGGCGGTCAACGAGAGGTATCCCAGGATGAACCCGATCGTCAGCGAACCGCTGTCTCCCAGGAAGATCCTGGCCGGATGCCAGTTGAACGGCAGGAACCCGAGGCAGGCCCCGCAGACGGCCAGCGCGATCGCGACGAGCGGTGGTGCGCCCTGGAAGGCGGCGAACCCTCCGATACAGATGGCGATGATGGCCGCCAGGCCGCCCGCGAGACCGTCCAGGCCGTCCATGAAATTGACGGCGTTGGTGATGCCGATCAACCAGAGGACGGCCACGATCGAACCTGCGAATCCGAACTGGATCGGCTCGCCGAAAGGCAGGAACACGCGGGTGATGGACAGTCCGGTGGCGACCACCATCACCGCCGCGACGACCTGGACGGCCAGCTTGAAGCCGGCGGAACAACCGCGGAGGTCGTCCAGGAGGCCGACCGCGAAGATCAGCGCGGTCGCCGCGACGATCAGGATGCCCTTCCACGTATCACCGCCTCCGGTCGGGAAGAGCCCCAGGGCGAAGGCGGTGATCAGGCCGGCCAGGATGCCGCTCGCGACGGCGAGACCGCCCGTGCGAGGCACCGGGTCATCATGGTGCTTGCGTTCGTCCGGGTGGTCGACCGCCCGCCAGCGCCAGCCGAGACGGACGGCAAGCGGGACGACGGCGGCCGACGCGGCGGCCGACACGATCGTCACGATGGCGAAGAGGAGAGTCTGTGACATCGCCCGGGGTCAGGCCGCGTCCTGCTGCCGCGGTTTCCCGGCCCGAAGCCTTTCGGTGAGGATCGCGACGATCCGGTCGGCGCTTCGGCCGTCCCAGAGCGGCGGCGCCCGACTCGGGCGTGGCGCCGACATCGCGTCGTCGAAGGCGTCCACGATGCGCGCGGCGGCGGTCCCCACCAAGCGGTTGGTCCCGGCCTCGATCGTCACGGGCCGCTCGGTGTTCTCCCGCAACGTCAGGCAGGGGACCCGAAGGATGGTCGTCTCCTCCTGGATCCCGCCGGAATCGGTCAGCACGATCCGGGCGTCGCTCGTCAGCTTCAGGAAATCGACGTACCCGAGCGGCTCGATCGGCATGACACGTTCCATCGCCGCGAGCCGCCGGTCCAGCCCCGAACGGGCCAGGGCCGTCCGAAGCCGGGGATGCAGCGGTGCGACCACCGGCAACTCCGCCTGGATCCGACCGAGCGCGTCGAGAATGCCAGCCAGGACCTGCCGGTCATCGACGTTCGACGGCCGGTGCAGGGTCAACACCGCATACGAACGCGGCGTGAGCCCCAGCGTTTCCAGCACCTGCGACGCCCCGGCCCGTTTCCGGTGGTCGAGCAGCGTGTCGACCATCACGTTGCCGACCAGGAAGACCCGGCCGGCGTCGATGCCTTCGCGGGCGAGGTTCTCGGCCGCCGCCTGTTCGGTACAGAACAGCAGATCGCTCACCGCATCGGTCACCACGCGGTTGATCTCCTCCGGCATCGCGCGGTCGCCGCTGCGCAGTCCCGCCTCGACGTGCGCCAGCGGAATACGGAGCTTCGCCGCGACCAGGCCGCAGGCGAGGGTGCTGTCGACGTCGCCGACCACCAGCACCGCGTCCGGCCGGTACTCCGGCACGACGCGCTCGAACCCCACCATCACCTCCGCCGTCTGTACGGCATGGCTGCGCGGACCTTCCGGCGCGGGCAGCCTGACGTCCGGCTCCGGGATCCCCAGGTCGCGGAAGAAGGAATCGCTCATCGCCTCGCCATGATGCTGGCCGGTATGGACCAGCACCGGATCGATGGTTCCGGCGCGGCGGTACGCGGCCATCAGGGACGCGATCTTGACGAAATTGGGACGCGCCCCGACCACGTTCATGACGCGGATCCGATGCCCTCTCACGCCGGGGGATCCTCCGCTTCCGGGGTGGCGGCCCGCGCGATCACTTCGAGATACCGCTCGGCCAGCCGGTCGCGGTCGCAGGCGCCGGCGAGGTCGAGGCCGGCGCGTCCCAGCCGCGCCCGGAGCGCCGTGTCCGCGGACAACCGCAGGACCGCCCCGACCAGGTCATGCTCGTTCTCCGGCTCGATGTACAGTCCGCACCCTGCCTTCCCCACGAACGTCCGGGCGAATCCGTCGACTCCCAGGATGACGGGCCGGGCCATCGCGGCGGCCTCGAAGATCTTCGACGGCATGACCGTCGTGAAGGTCGGTGACGATCGCAGATGCACCAGGCAGGCGTCCGAGAGGGACAGCACCCCGGGAATGTCACGTGTATCGAGGCGTCCGGCAAAGATCACGTTGTCGAGCCTGTCACGCGCTGCCGCGCCGCGCAATGCCTCGAACCGGGCGCCGTCACCGACGAGCAGGAACACGATGTCCGCCCGCCCGCGGCCGGCCAGCAGCGCGCCCGCCCGCAAGACCACGTCGAGGCCGTGGGCCAGCCCGATCGTACCGCAATAGGTCACCACGAAACGCCCCGCCACGCCGAGCCGGCCGGCAAGATCCCGGTCCGCCTCCCGCGGGAAGAAGCGCTTTCGGTCGACCCCGTTCATGACCACCGAAATACGGTGCGGCTCGACGCCGCGCTCGATCAGGCGTTCCCGGTAGCCGTCCCCCACCGTGACGATGCGCCGGGCCGCCCGGTACATCCCGCGCTCCAGCAGTTCGAGCAGGCGCAATGCGGTTCGGGACCGCATTGCATCCACCGCGGCGATCGACTCCGGCCACAGGTCGCGGATCTCGAGCAGGACGGGGCGTCGCCGGAACCGGCCGACCAGCACGCCGGCCCAGCCGCAGAAGAACTGGGGTGACGTGGCGATGACGACGTCCGGCCGGCGTTCGAGGAGGCCGGCCGGCACGGCCGCGGCCAGGTAGGAGAGATAGTTCGCGGTGCGCCGCCACGCCCCCTCGTTGGCGGCCAGGTACGTCATCACCCGCACCACGCGCACGCCCTCGACGTATTCGACCTGCCGCGGCCGGTTCCGGTAGCCGGGATAGAGCCTTCCCCGCGGATGGTTGGGGGCGCACGTGACGACCGTCACCTCGTGTCCGGCGGCGGCCCAGCGCGTGCAGTGGTCGAAGGTGCGCGACGCCGGGGCGTTCCCCTCCGGCGGGAAGTAGTGGGAGAAGAACAGGATGCGCACCGGTTGCCGCGGCTCGACGGATGGGCTGCCGAACGCCGGTTCCCGCCGGTCAGGAAGGATGCCGCGGCTTGCGCATCACCGCGATGATGATGACCCGGAAATGGGACAGGAGCCGCGTCCGGTTCACCGCCCGTTCATATACGAATCCGGCAAGGTAGCTCGGGACCGAGAAGCGCAAGTATTCGGGCCGGCCTTCTACATGATCCACGTCGTCTACCGTGAGGCCGGCCGAGCGGCAGTGGCGATGGATGCTCCGGGAGCTGTTGGCCCTGTAAAGGGTCGGGAACGTGTCTTCCCCCGCCCGCCCCCGCTTTTGATTGAACCACTTGTGGAAAGCGTAAGGCGTGCAACGGGCGAGCAGCGGAACGTAGTGCAGCGAGCCCGGGGTCTTGGCGAGGAACGTCCCGCCCGGTTTCAGGCATCGGCGGACTTCCCGGAACACCGCCGCGGGCCGGGACAGGTGTTCCAGGACGTTGTTGCAGACGACGACGTCGAAGGTGTCGTCGGGCCAGGGGATTCGCTCCGCGTCGCCGACGCGGCCTTCGTGAAGGAACGGGTTCGCGGCTACGCGCGGGTCGAGATCCAGGCCGCAGGCCAGGCCTGCCCGATCCTTGAAATCCATGTGGGGCACGATCCCGGAACCGGCTCCCAGATCCAGCAGCACCGTGGACGCATCGAGATGATCGAGCACCTTCGCCCTGAACAGGGCATCGTCCCAATGATCGGAGAATGCCGGATAGAGGCGCCGGTCCAGCCAGGACGTGGCCTTGCCTGTTCCTGAATTTCGAGAGGTCATGATGCGGCGTCGATGCAGGCGGGGGCTACCGGGGCTGGATGTCGATGGTCCCGTCGAGGCGTGCGGCGGTGCTCGACAACGCAAGACAGGGGTTGGGCCGCGCGACACCGAACTCCGGGCAGTAGAACGATCCGGCGTCGTGCGCCACCGTCTCCCATCCCGACCAGCGGATCCGCGCCCGTCCGCCGGGAAAGTTCAGTGCGCAACCCTCGCCGCCGACGTCGTCGAGGCGGCACTCCGGGTGGAAGTGGAGCCGCGCCACCGACCGGACGGGGCGGGTCGCCTCTACGCGGTCGCGGATTTCCAGCTTCCCCTCGCGCCGCCACCGGAAGGTCCGCGCATGGATGGGACCTCCCGGCAGTCGCCGGTAGCCGGCATGGCGTCCCGAAAGCCGGAAGCCGCCGTCGCCCGTGCTCCAGTGGACCTCTTCGGGGCGTGGCCGCCGTCCCACCCGGAAGGCCGCCCACAACTCCGCCTGGTCCCGGCCGTCGATCTCGACCGTGTTGTGCGCGCGCGTCGAGCGGCAGTAGTCGCGCATCGGGCCGGCCTCGTAGGTGGAGACCCCGCTGTCCACCACCACCCGCGATCCGCACAGCGACAGCTCGAAGGAGAACAGGTCCGCGTGGCCGTGTCCGGGCTGGTAGTCCGGTCCGAGCGGTCCCGCGTCGCAGATGACGTAGTGGCCCTCGGTGGTGCGTGCGCCGTAGTAACCGGTCTCGCCGAGGGCGAACGTCCCCGTTCGCGGCGGTTCCGCCCCGGCCGCCGCCACGAGCTCCAGTGGGGGAGGGTAGACGCCGAACGCGCTGTCGTTCAGCAGGGCGATCCCGCCGTCGGGATGCGTCATCCGGGCCAGCGAATCGGCCAGGTGTGGGAGGCGTGGCTGGACCAGCACCCGCAGTGCGCGGTCCCCGGTCGCGTCGAGGAGCAGCAGCGCGTCGAGTACCCGCGACTGGTACATCGGCGAACGCTCGACGTGCCCGCCGTCCGCCAGGATCTGCTCCGGCAGCTCCCGAGCGAGCAGAGCCTGGCCGGCCGTGAGCCACCGCCGGGCGGCCGGGTGGTCGAAGCAGCTCCCGGACAGCGACAGCGCCACCGCGTTCTCCAGCAGATGGTTCCCCAGCAGATGCCATTCCAGGCGCCGTCGCAGATGCTCCGCCTGCTCGCACAGGCTGGCCCACAACGTATCGCGGAGCGTATCGTCGGCGAGGGTCCGCGAGCGGTCGCCGCCGATGAAGCGGGCGCACCAGTTGACGATCCGGCGCGCAACCGGGTAGGGCTCCCAACCGACCCGGTCCGGCCCCGGCCGATGGCGGGCGATCCAGTCCAGGACCACCTCTCGGGCCGGTTGGAACGGCAACTGCTGCAGGAAGTCGTGGTAGTGCAGGTGGTAGAGCCAGAGCCGCGGCGGCGCCGTGACGTTCCAGTGGGGTGGAAAGCCGATGACTTCCGCCCGATTCAGGAACGTGAAGGACCCCGCGAGCATGTGGGCGGCGTCGTTGGCGGCGTCGCCCGTGCGGGAGGATGCGCCCGCCCCGTCGGGCCACTTCGGCGAAGGCATCGGCCCTCGGGCCGCGACGCGGGCCGGGCCGGGCCGGCTGCGCCGCAGCCGGTGGAGGATCTGGTACGCCACCTGCCTGGCTCGCAGATGCCGGACCGTTCTCAGGAAGCGTCCCGCCTTCAAGGCGACTCCAGGACGACCCGCGCGCCCCTCCCCAGCGATTCCACCGCCGCGACCGTCGCGAGGCTGGAGTTGACGAGCTGCGTCTCCTCGACCGGGGGCGGGCCGCCGGCGATGACCGCCTCCACGAACGCCTGCAACTCGGCGCGATGCCCCTTGTCCTGCCCGCTTCGCGGTCTTTTCTTCCGAATGCGGCCGTTCCCGGCGATGGCCATCCGCCGGAAGTCCTCGATCCGGATCACGCTGTTCCCCGCGTAGGCTTCGATCAGCTCCTTGCCGCAGGCGGTGTCGCCGAGCGCGGTATAGAACACGGTGACGAGGCTTCCGTCCGCCAGCTCGCAGGTGATCGTCACGTCCTCGCACGGGTCGCCTCCCGCCGCCGCGGCTTCGGCGTGGACCGAGACGATCGGCGCACCGGCCAGAAAGGCGCCGAGGTCGATGAAGTGGCAGGCTTCGCCGAGGATCCTCCCGTGGCCTTCGTCCGCGTCGCGCTGCCAGCTTTCGTCCGGGAGCCGCCCGGCGTTGACCCGCAGCAGGATGTGCCGCCGCCCCGGCAGCGTTGCCAGATGCGCCTTCGCGGCGAGGCTCAGCGGCGCGAAACGCCGGTTGAACCCCACCTGGAAGAAAGCCGGGGAGGAGTGGGCCGCGGCGACGATCTCCCGGAGTCCTTCCCGCGTCAGGGACAGGGGCTTTTCGACGAAGACGTGCTTGCCGGCGTTCAGGGCGCGCACGGTCTGGCCGGCATGCAGGCTGTGCGGCGTCGCCAGCAGGACCGCGTTGATGTCGGGGTTGTCGAAGACCGCCTCTTCGCCGGTGGCCGCGCGGGCGAAGCCGAAGCGTTGCTGGCCGTGTTCGGCGGAGATGCCGCGCGAGGTGACGATGGTATGCAGCTCGCAATCCGCCATCCCCTTCAGCGCCGGCAGCAGCATCGTGCGCGCGAAGGTCCCGGCGCCGATGACGCCGAGCACGCAGCGTTCCCGTGTCGTGAACGCCCGGCCACCCGCCGCCGGCGCAGGATGGACGCGATGCGCCGGACGTTCGGGTTCGGGCTCGTCGTATCGGAGGATCACCCCCAGATGCGGCTCGGCCCCGTCCACGACCAGGGCATAGGCGTCCTCGGCGCGGTCGAAGTCGAAGCGATGGGTGGTCAGGGCCCCGGGGTCCAGGCGGGGGCTCCGCCCGGGCCGCATGAGGTCCAGCGCGGTCTTCAGGTTCTCGGTCTCGGTCCAGCGCACGAAGCCGGGGGGATATTTCATTCCGCGCGCTTCGTAGTCCGGATCGTACCGGCCCGGACCGTATGAGCGGGAGACCGTCACCGTCAGCTCCTTGTGCATGAACTCGCGGTAGGGGAACGTGGTGCCGGTGTATCCGACGAGCGATACGATCGCCCGATCCCTGGCCACCTGCGCGGCCGTCTCGAACGGGGCGCTCGACTCGGTGGCGGCGGCGATGACCACCGCATCGCAGCCCATGCCGTCGGTTGCGGCCATGGCCGCGGCCTGCGGGTCCCCGCCCTTCAGGTCGTAGATTGCTTCCGCGCCGAGACGTTCGGCGAGAGCGAGGCGGCCGGGGTCGAAATCGAGCGCCAGGACCCGCGCACCGGACAGGGTGAGGAACTGCGCGGCAAGCTGCCCGACCAGCCCGACCCCGATGACCGCGCACCACGCGCCCAGTTCGGGCCGGGACAGGCGTACGCCGTGCAGGGCGATGGCGCACAGGGTGGCGTAGCACGCCTCTTCGTGCGCAACCCCGTCGGGAACGGGCGCGGCCAGGTTGTCGGGGACGGTGTTCAGCTCGGCATGGTTCGCCAGGCCGGCGCCGGCCACCGCGACGCGCTGGCCCGGCCGGTACCGGCCCTCCAGGCCGGCGCCGACCTCGACCACCACGCCGGCGGCCGAATAGCCGAGCGGCAACGGTTCGTCCAGGCGCGTCATCACCGCCCGGGCGGCCTCGGCGAGCCCGTCCCGCCTGACCTTGCCGATGGTCTTGCGGACCAGATCCGGGCGGGCGCGCGCCTTCTCGATCAGGTTCTTCCTGGAGAACCTGACGGCCAGGCGTTCGGTGCCGGCGGAGATCAGCGACGCCCGGGTCCGGACCAGCAGATGGCCCGGCCTGACCCGCGGGTCCGGGACCGTTCTGAGGGCGAGTGCACCGCTCCTGGCGTTCTGGACGACCTGTTTCACACCCACATCCCTTCACCGTTCCGCCCGCGCCCGGCTGCCCGCCCCGCGAATGAAGAACGCGATTCCGATTCCATCCGTGGGTGTTGCCGTCGGTCCGCGCCGGCGGTCGCCATCTGCGGCGCCGGGGCGACGACGGGACCTCGTTCCTTGCGCAGCAGGGCGGAAAGGATCTGCCGTGCCCGGCGTAGCGCCTTGTCCGGACATGGTGTGTCCCTCCGTGTCGCCCTCGTCGGGGAAAACGTTCGTGTCGCCGCCGTCCACGATCTTCTCAAAGGGGGCGTTTTCGGTGGGTTTTCCGGGCGGGCGAGGATACCACCGTGCGAACGGGCGATCGCCTGAAGCGGGGAGGGGAAGAGCTTTCCGAAGAATTGTTCCACCCCTCCGAGGAACCTCGCCCGACGCGCCACGGGAAGATTTTCCTGGCGAACTGCAAGGTCGAGCAGTTCAGGTTCGAGGAGAAGATTGCAAGGTTGCGTGAAGCCTGTGAGGTGTTCGACGAACCGGCGATGAGACGAATCCTTTTCGAGCTCGTTCCGGAATACTATCGCGCCCCTTCGGCGGAGGAAGTTCCACGGATTGCAACCGCTTCGCCTTGAACGGAGACGAACGCGCGGGTGTTTCGGCGACTT
Organism: uncultured Gammaproteobacteria bacterium; assembly: GCA_958295465.1. Classification (GTDB taxonomy): domain Bacteria; phylum Pseudomonadota; class Gammaproteobacteria; order HK1; family HK1; genus HK1. Next base: position 320,696 of record OY282353.1, on the reverse strand, counting down.
GCCGGTCGGCTCGCCGGACTCTCGGAAACCGAATCCACGGCGTTGTCGCCGGTGGTTCGTTCGAATCGAGAGATCCCGAGCCGTCCCTCGCCGGCGTGCTTGCCGTGGACGCCGCAGGACTCCCCGCCCGTCAGGTAGTCGTCCGCGTTGCCCGTCGTCACGATGCCCCTGCCGAAATCCAACAGTTGCGCCGGCACGTACACCATGTCAATCGCGGGGAACCGCAGAACGTGATTCGACCGCGACATCCGCGACTGCGAGACATACACTTGCCGCTCCGGTCACCGTTACGTTGCCCGAACGCCGGAGGTGGATCATGTGCGGAATCGTCGGCATCTATCTCAAGAACCCGGACCTTCGCCCGCGGCTCGGCGCGATCTTCTCGCCCATGCTGATGGAGATGAGCGAGCGCGGACCCGACAGCGCCGGGGTCGCGGTGTACCGGGAGGACGACGCGGCGGAGGCGGGCAAGGTCGTCGTCTACGATCCCGGGGCGGGCTTCGACTGCGACGCGCTCGCGGAGCGGGCGGCGATGGCGCTTGGTGGAGAAGTGGACGTCGAGCGGGTCGCCTCGCACGTGGTCCTGCGCTCGGCGACGGGGGCGGCGGCGTTGCGCGAATGGATCGAGCGCGCCTGCCCGGATCTGCGCATCACCAGCTCCGGCGCGGTGCTGGAGATCTACAAGGAAGTCGGCCTCCCGGCGCAGGTGCTGGAGCTGTTCTCCATCCCCGATGCGTCGGGCACCCACGCGGTGGGCCATACCCGCATGGCCACCGAGAGCGCGGTGACCACCGAGGGCGCCCACCCCTTCAACACCGGCGACGATCTCTGCCTCGTGCACAACGGATCGCTGTCGAACCACCACCGGCTCCGCGAATGGCTGCGCGAGCACGCCGGCATCCGCTTCCAGACCGAGAACGACAGCGAGGTCGCGGCGGGCTACCTCACGTGGCGGCTGCGCCAGGGCGCGACGATCGCCGAGGCGCTGGAGGCGGCGCTCGCCGACCTGGACGGCTTCTATACCTTCGCGGTGGGGACGCGGGAGGGGTTCTCGGTGCTGCGGGACCCGATCGCGTGCAAGCCGGCGGTGCTCGCGGAAACCGGGGACTGGGTGGCGATGGCCTCGGAGTACCGGGCGCTCGCGCGCCTGCCCGGCGTCGAATCGGCCGCAGTATGGGAGCCGAAGCCCGCGACCGTATACGACTGGGGGAGTGGCTGAGCCGTGGCGACGCCTGATCCGGGTGTATCCGGAATCCGCAAGTCCAGGCTGCGGCTTCGGTGTCGTTGCGGCCGGTACGGGATCGGAACGATGACGATGCGGGAGCGGCAGCCCGCGGTGACATGCAACCGGGGGAGCGTCCGAGCCCTGGAGACGCTCGGCCCGGGTGGGGTTGGCGCCCGCGAGCTCAACCGGTGGTTCCGGTGTCGCCTTGGCCGGGGCTTGCTCGAACCGGCGGCGATGCGGGAGCGGCAGCCCGGGGCGGGATGCAACCAGAGGAGCGCTTGAACCTTGGAGACGTTCGATCTGGGCACGGCCGATGTCCGCGAGCTCAACCGGCGGCTCCAGCGCCGCTCCGGCAACGCGGCCGAGACCGCGTTCGAGGTGCTCAACCCGATGGGCCGGCACTCGCTCGCGGTGGGGCTGATGCACACCCTCGACGTATGGATCCGCGGACACGCCGGCTACTACTGCGCGGGGATGAACGAGCGCGCGAACGTCGTGGTGGACGGCAACGCCGGGGTCGGGGTCGCCGAGAACATGATGTCGGGGACGGTGCGGGTGCGGGGCGACGCGAGCCAGTCGGCCGGCGCGACCGCCCACGGCGGCCTGCTCGTCATCGAAGGCGATGCGAGCGCGCGTTGCGGCATCTCGCTCAAGGGTGCGGACATCGTGGTCGGCGGGTCCGTGGGCCACATGAGCGCGTTCATGGCGCAGGCGGGAAGGTTGGTGGTCTGCGGCGACGCCGGCGCGAACCTCGGGGACTCGATCTACGAGGCCGAGCTCTTCGTGCGGGGTACGGTGGAAAGCCTCGGCGCCGACTGCGAGGAAAAGGAGCCGAGCGCGGAGCACGTGCGGGACCTGCAAGCGCTGCTCGACCGCGCAGGCGTCGACGCCGATGCAGGCACGTTCCGGTGCTACGGCTCGGCCCGGCGGCTCTACCACTTCAAGGTAGACAACGCGGGGAGCTACTGAGGCGGGGTAGAGATTACAGAAGAGTAATCCGATATGGAGAGACTCGTATTCGGGTGCTTCGGGTGCAATGACACCATTGAGCCACCGGCCTCGCGCCCGGCACGACCGCCCTTATACAACGGGCGCCCAAGATGTTTCTTCCGCGACAGCGGAGGGACCCGTCACCGTGGCCTGCTTGTATAATGAATTGATTGAAGTGGATTCCCGCTTCCGCGGGAATGACGGGTTTTGATTTATGCAACAGTCGGGATCAGCCGGTGAACGCGATCATCGAAACTGCATGGAACCGGAACGGGCGGCAGGGCATCGCCGGACGGGACCGCCGCCGGTGATGGACGAACGCCGCATCCGGGGCTCGGCGACGTTCCCGCCGCACGTCGTCGCGGAGATCCAGCGCGCCGCCGCGGAAGGGATCTACTCCATTCGCGGGGCTGGCGCGAAGCGGCCGGTGCCGAGCTTCGACGATCTCGTCTTCCTCGGCGCATCGGTCTCGCGCTACCCGCTCGAAGGCTACCGCGAGCAGTGCGCGACGAACGTCACCATCGGCGCCCGCCATGCGTCGAAGCCGATCGAGCTGGCCATTCCGATCACCATCGCGGGCATGAGCTTCGGCGCGCTCGGCGCGAACGCGAAGCGCGCGCTGGGACTCGCCGCCACCGCGATGGGGACGAGCACCACCACTGGCGACGGTGGCATGACCGACGAGGAGCGCGAGGCGTCGCACATCCTCGTCTACCAGTACCTGCCCTCGCGCTACGGCATGCAGCCGGATCAGCTTCGCCGCGCCGACGCCATCGAGGTGGTGGTGGGACAGGGGGCGAAGCCCGGGGGTGGCGGGATGCTGCTCGGGCAGAAGATCACCGAGCGCGTGGCCGAGATGCGCACCCTCCCCGCCGGCATCGATCAGCGCAGCGCCTCGCGCCATCCCGACTGGACGGGTCCCGACGACCTGGAGATCAAGATCCGCGAGCTTCGCGAGATCACCGGCTGGGAGAAGCCGGTGTACGTCAAGGTGGGCGCGACCCGTACCCGTTACGACGTGATGCTCGCGGTAAAGGCGGGAGCCGATGCGGTGGTCGTCGACGGGATGCAGGGCGGCACCGCGGCGACCCAGGACGTGTTCATCGAGGACGTGGGGATCCCGACCCTGCCCGCGGTCCGGCTCGCGGTCGAAGCGTTGAGGGAGCTCGACATGCACCGCAAGGTGCAGCTCATCGTCTCCGGCGGGATCCGCACCGGGGCGGATGTCGCAAAGGCTCTGGCGCTGGGCGCGGACGCGGTCTCGATCGGCATGGCCGCGCTCATCGCGCTGAACTGCAACGCACCGCTGTACGAGGCGGACTACGCGGCGCTGGGCGTCCGTTCCGGCGCCTGCGACCGCTGCCAGACCGGGATGTGTCCGGTGGGCATCGCCACGCAGCGGCCGGAGCTCGAAGCGCGGCTCGACCCGGAAGAGGGTGCGCGGCGGGTGCGGAACTACCTGTCCACGTTGACGATGGAATGCCAGACGCTGGCTCGCGCCTGCGGCAAGTCCCACGTCCACAACCTCGAGCCCGAGGACATGGTGGCGCTCACGGTGGAGGCGGCGGCGATGGCGCGGGTGCCGCTGGCGGGGACCGACTGGATCCCCGGGCGGGGCTGAGCGGCGACCGCGGGTGCCTAGGAGTCTGCGCCGCAGAAAACGATGGACTGTAGGGGCGACGCATGCGTCGCCCCTACAGCGTCGTTCCGGGCCGGGCTTGAACTATCTTTCTGCGGCGCAGGCTCCCAGGTCAGCGCCGCAGAGCAGGCAGGGCGTGAATCGAAACCCGACAAGACCGAAACCCGAGGAGAGGAGGAATCCGATGGCCGGCAAGCTCGAAGCCTTCGCGAAGAAGCATGGCGTGAAGTACTTTCTGTTCAACTTCACCGATCTGCGGGGCGCCCAGCGCTCGAAGCTCGTTCCCGCCGCCGCGGCCGGGGCGATGGAGCAGGACGGCGCGGGATTCGCGGGGTTCGCGACCTGGCTGGACATGACGCCGGCGTATCCCGACATGTTCTCGGTGCCCGATCCGGCGAGCCTCGTCCAGCTTCCGTGGAAGCCGGAGGTGGCGTGGGTCGCGGGGGATCTGGTGATGGACGGGGCGCCGGTGGACCAGGCGCCGCGCCGGGTGCTGGCGCGGATGGTCGACGCGGCGGCGGAGAAGGGGTTCGTCGTGCGCACCGGGGTGGAGGCGGAATACCACCTCATCAACCCCGCGGGGGATGCGATCTCGGACCCGCGCGACATCGACGCCAAGCCCTGCTACGACCAGTCGGCCCTGATGCGCCGCTACGACGTCATCTCCGAGATCTGCGACGCGATGCTCGCGCTCGGATGGGGGCCCTACCAGAACGATCATGAGGACGCCAACGGCCAGTTCGAGATGAACTGGGAGTACGACGACTGCATGGTCACCGCGGACCGCCATGCGTTCTTCAAGTTCATGGTGAAGTCGATCGCGGAGAAGCACGGGCTGCGCGCGACCTTCATGCCCAAGCCCTTCGCGCATCTCACCGGCAACGGCTGCCACGCGCACGTCTCGGCGTGGGACGAGACGAAGGGCCGGAACCTGTTCCTCGACGAGAGCGACGACCTCGGGCTCTCGACGCTCGCGCACCAGTTCCTCGGCGGCGTGCTGCGTCACGCCGAGGCGTTGTGCGCGCTGACCAATCCCTGCGTGAACAGCTACAAGCGCATCAACGCGCCGGTCACCGCCTCGGGCGCGACGTGGGCGCCGAACACCGTCACGTGGTCGGGCAACAACCGTACCCACATGGTGCGCATCCCGGACCCCGGCCGCTTCGAGCTGCGGCTCGCCGACGGCGCGGTGAACCCTTACCTGTTGCACGCGGGGATCATTGCGGCGGGGCTCGACGGCATCGACAACGACCGGAGCCCCGGCAAGCCGAGCCACGTGGACATGTACGCCGAAGGGCACAAGGTGCGCGCCCGCCGGCTGCCGCTCTACCTCCTCGACGCCATCCGCGCGTTCGACCGCGACAAGTCGCTCAAGGCCATGCTCGGCGACTCGTTCTCCGCCTCCTACGTCAAGCTCAAGATGCAGGAGTGGGACGAGTACTCGAAGCACCTCACGGAGTGGGAGCGAACGACGACGCTCGATTGCTGAGCACCCCGGGGATTGATTGAAACGCGATACCGGAGAAACCGGACGTCGAGTGCAGCCGCGTGACGACGGGAAGGCCGAGGCATTGGCCGCGCAGAGGATGCGTTTCCGCGTGAAGGATGGCCACGGTGCCACGTTGCCGGAAAAGTCACCGGCAGAACACGACGCCTCATGAGCAGGCGCCGTATCTGAAAACGACCCGCTTCCGATGCGGTTCAGGCGATGTCCGGAGAGCCTTCCGACGCATGTTCGGGGGCCTCGAATTCCGCGCCGGTGTCGAGGGATTCGATTTGTTCGATACGCTTGTCGAGCAGGCGCTTGACGAAATCCAGCGCGAGGACCGCGAAACTCCGAGCGCGTTCGGGATCGTCGAACCGGTAGCAGCCGTCGATGCAGCCGTGAAGTCGGTAGTTGCGGGCGAGCTCGGAGGTGACTTCGAGGTTGGACTCGGGGACGTCCATGCCCGACGCGCGAGTCGCGCGACGGATCACCTGCACCGCGTTGTGGTGCACGATCACCTCGAAGATGGTGTCGCTGTCGCTCATGTGCGCCCCGGCTCGATCGTGTCCGGCCCGGGTGTCTTACCAATCGGCATACGGACGCGGGCGGATCCTGACCCGCCTCCGCATTGGCCGGCGAACGCCATCTCCCCGCTCTCGCTTCGCGCAACGGTGGGAGATGCAGGATCGCAGCACCACGCGCATCACGAGCCCTCCGCCCGGGCCGCGTGGCCGGTGCAGTTGCCGAAGCAGTAGGGCTTGTTGTCCGAGCCCTTGCAGCCGCACATGTAGAACTCGGCCGAGATCGGCGCGACGAACTCGATCGGCTCGAAGCCGGTGCCCTCGTGCGAGTCGTCACACCAGGGCTGGTCCGCGCTGAGCCCGCAGCTACACCAGCGGTAGGCACGCCCTTCCTCGACCATCACCGGGTACGGCCCGATCCGTGGGGAATACGGGCGGTCCACTTCAACCCGCTTCCCTTATGTGGCGGAGACGGTGTCGCACAAGTGCAGGCGAGGCGTTCCGCTCCCGGCGCCGGCGAGTCCGACCGCACGGCCGCTCTCGAGCAGGTACCAGCGCTCGACGTCCGCTTCCGGGCCGGGCCACGGAGCGAACATGGCGCCGTGGCTGTCGCAGGGTGCGCCGGTGGCGAGCTTCATCGCGGTCACCCGTTCTTCGCGAAGATTGAACGCGCCACTGGTGCGGAACCGTGCGTCGCCGATCTCCGAACGCATGATCTGGCCGAGAGTCGGCACGTCAAGTCCTCACCATCGCGGATGTCCGGGCACTTTCCGGGTACCGCCGGCGCACCACAGCCCCCCCACCTCGCTCCGCGACCGCACGTCCGGACACCCGGCTGCACTGCGGACATCGGCGGAGCGCATCCGCCCCTTCACCCTCTCACTCCGCCACCGCGAGCTTGGACGCCTTGAAGCCCCCGAAGCCGTCCTCGACGATGTCATAGCTCACCGTCTGCCCCGCTTCGAGCCTCGCGATGCCGGCGTCCGCCACCGCGGACTTGTGCACGTAGAGATCCTTGCCGCTCGTCTCGTCGGTGATGTAGCCGCCGAAGGGCGGGCGTTGCGGGGTGTACGAGCGGATGACGCCGCGCGAGGGGCCGGGCCGGATGCCGCGGCTCGCGCTCTTGTCCATCTCCGCCCTGGCGAGCGAGAGGACGACCCCGGTCTCGCTCTGGAACGCGGCCAGGATCTCCGCCGCGCACTCGCTCGGGGACTTGTCGCTGGTGTCGATGGTGAGCGCCGGCTCGACGCCGCCCGCCGCCGTGCCGTAGAGCCGCTCGCGCAACGCCGCGTCGTCGGCGTCGCGTTGCGCGACGCTCTCGCCGATCTGGCGCGAGCGCCCGCCCATCTCCTCCTTGCGCTTGTGCCAGCGCGCCTCCCGCGCGTCTTCGCGGGAACGGAGCTCGACCCAGAACACGTCGTCCCTCGGCCCGAGGACGGCATCGAGCATGCCGCTCTCGACGATCCACAACTCGCCGAGCCCGGAGAGCGCCTCGACCGCCTTCACCGTGTCCTCGTCGACGGCGCGATGCCACTTGTCCGCGACGTCCTTGCCGGTGGTGAGGCCCGACATCCGTGCGCGTGTCGTGATCATCTCGCCCGGATGCTTGACCTTGTTGCCGGTCATGCGCGAGATCTCGCGCGCCACGTCGGATTTTGCGCTACAGGTCTTTCCGTATATTGCAATCACGTTGGTGGCCATGGTCGTCAGGTCCCCTGCCGATCAATTCATCCCGCCGCAAGAGGACGGAGAGTTCGATGGCGTCTCGGCTTCGACTCGTTTCTTTGCCCCGGAGGTCGTGTCAGCCGGGACGCAACTCCACCTCGCGCCCTGGCCCGTGTCGGATGACGTTTTCCCAACTCGGCCTCGCGGATTCAGTCGTTCCTCGCCGTGACGTCACGGGCGCCGCGCCATCAGGCCGGCGAGCACCGCGTTCTTCTTCGCCGCGAGCAGCTCGCGCTGCGAGTGCATGAGCCGCCCCATCGGCGTTGCGCAAGAGTGCACCAGTCGCCTCACCGGCACGTAGGCGATGAACGCGCACGAGCCAAGGACGTGCACCAGCCACAACGTCTCGTACGCGGCCGAGCCCGGCCCGGCCGCGCTCGGCACCGCTTGCGCGACCACGCTGCCCACGAAGGAGACGCCGTGCCATGCCCCGGGCACCGCGGCCAGGCGCATGCCCTCGACCACGAATCCGCTCAGCACCACCAGGAACAGGAACACCGCGGTCGGGGTGTCGGTGAACTTCTGCTCCCCGGTCCCGTTGACCTTGATGCGCCAGCCGATCGCCAGTGCGCATCCCACCAGCACCATCAACCCCGTGAAGTCGTAGACGAAGTCGAACGCGAGCCGTACCGGATGCGAGGTCATTTCCCAGAGATCGGTCCAGCCGAACGCGGGAAACCCCTCGCGCACCACCACCGCGAGCAGCTCCGTCGCGAACATGAGCGCGAAGCCCCAGAAGATGAGGGTGTGCTTGAGCCATCGGAATCCGCTGACCGAGAACAGCGTGCGGTGAAGGATCACGTCGTCGATCAGCGTGCGGCGCATCGCCCGCGGATTGGCAAGCTCGCGGCGGATGACGCCACGGTAGCGATGCCATGACGGCAGGTTCTTGCCGACCAGCATCCGGTACAGCCCCACGTCGAGCACCACCAGCGCCGCCAGCACCGCCGGACCGAACAGAACCCACCGCAGCTCCATGCGGCCCGAGAACGTCTCGTGGGTGTAGTGGCCGGCCAGCGCGCCCACCGCCCATACGTAGGTCCATACGCCGATGAGCCCCAGCCACGCCGCGCTGCCGCGGAGCCGATCGGTGTCGAAGGCGCGGGTCAGGGCCAGCAGCGCGACGGCGACGGCCGCACCGGCCAGGAGCAGCATCGATGCGAAGAACAGCCCGTAGCCCCACCCCGCCCCGATGACTCCGGTCAGACCGAGCAGCAGCCATGCCGTTGCCCCTGCGGCGGGACGGAGGATGCGGGGGTTGGAGAGCGCGACGGCCATTGCGTGCCAACCCTCAAGGGCCGTCGATCCCGGAGATCGGGCTCATGAGCAATCCTTCCCGGCGCGAATCCCTATTCGTCGAGCGAATGTCACAAGCCCTTCCGGCCAATGGGAAGGAGCGGAGGCTCAGCCGACCGCCGCCTCGGCCTGCGCAAGCTTCTGCGCTTCCCGCTCCGCGTCCATGGCGAGCATCGCCGCGTGCAGGGCGGGGTCGCCGCCCTTCCAGGAAACGAACTCGTTCAGGCACGCCTTCGCCTTGTCCACCGCGATCAGCGCATCCGCCGCGTACGCGTCGGCGCCGATCTTGTCACACCATGCCTGGCTGATCGGGGCGCCGCCGACGAACACCTTCACATCCTGGCGCAACCCCTCCGCCTTGATGAGCTTCAGGGTCTCCCACTGCATGTTCATGGTGGTGGTGAGCAGCGCGGAGAAGCCGACGATCTGGGGCCGGTGCTCGCGGATGGCGGCGATGAAGTCCTCCGGCGGCACCGTGACCCCGAGGTCGATCACCGTGAAGCCGGCCGCTTCGAGCATCATCGCCACGATCTTCTTGCCGATGTCGTGCAGATCGCCCTGCACGGTGCCGACGACGACGGTGCCGATCTCCTCGGTCTTCTCCGCGATGATGAGCGGCTTCAGGATCGCGAGCGCGGCGTGCATGCACTTGGCCGACATCATCACCTCGGGGAGGAAGTACTCGTCCATCTTGAACCGGCGGCCGACCTCGGCGATGCCGGTGGCCATCGGACCCGCGATCAGGGTCCGGGCGGTGACCTCCGCGTCGAGCGCCGGCTGGATGAGGCCGACGGTGTCCTGATGCTCGCCGTCGATGATGTTCCACTCGATCTCGTGGAACAGCTCCTTGATCTCCGGCGGCGCATCGGTCCACCGGCCGGTCTCGCGGGAATCCTCGATGTCGTACTGCAAGTCCTCGATGTCGAAGTCCTGCTCGGTATCGATCCTGAGAGGCATGTCTCCTTCCTCGATCCTGATACCCGAATCACGGCGTCCGGCAGCCGGGCCGGGGACGGTTCGGCGGTGGCCCGGCGCGGCGCGATCCGATACGGACGAGCGGTGCGGCGCGCTTCAGCCCTGCGCGGTTCCCGCCTCGTCAGCCCTGTGCGGCTCCCATTTCGGCGGCTTCCGTCTCCACGGCTTCCGGCTTCGGGCGACGCTTGCGCTTCTTCTTCCGGTCCCCGGTCCAGGGCTCGTAGCCCTCGCCGGTATCCGCCCCGGGCGGCGGCTCCACCGGCAGCGGATAGACCCCGTACTCCTTGCACTCCTCGATCATCGCCAGCGTGTTCTCGATGGGGACGTCGTGCTCCAGGCGGTGGGAGGAGCTGAGCAGGTAGCCGCCGCCGTGGCCCATCTCCCAGATGCGCTGGCGAACCTCGTTGCGCACGTCCTCCACCGAACCCCAGGGCAGGGTCTCCTGCACGTCGATCCCACCGTAGAAGAACATCTCCCGGCCGAGCTGGCGCTTCTTCGCGGCGGGGTTCGAGTGCCGGGCGACCTTCGGAGGCAGGCTGTCGTAGCCGTCGATGCAGGAATCGACGAGCCCGCGCATGAACGGCTCCGGGATCGCGCCGCAGGAATGGAACTGGAGCTTCCCGTCCGGGTTCTTCTTCAGGAAGTGCTCCTTGATCTCTCTGTAGCAGCGCTTGTAGTGCGGGAGGAGCTGGCGCTCGTACATCGGCAGAGAGAGGAACGCGGTCTTCTCGCTCGCCAGATCTTCGGGGCTGAGCCGGATCCAGTCGAAGTACTCGCCGCACTCGTCGATGATCGCCTTGGCGAAGTCGATCTCGATGTCGACCAGCTTGTGCAGCATCGCATCGAGAAACTCCGGCGACTCGATGAAGTCGGAGAAGATCTTCGCGTAGCCCACCATGTACTTCGCCTGCTCGAACAGCCCCCCGCGCCCGCCCTGGCCCATCAGCGCGAACGGCGTCTCCTCGCGGACGAACTTGCAGTACTCGCGTAGCGTCATCCCCGGGATCGGGGCGTCGTCGAACACCGAGGTGTCGTAGGGGTCCGGCCAGGGATACGCCTCCAGCTCGCGCAGCCCCTCTTCGAGCGGCGCGCTGGTGGCGTGGAAGAGCGGGTAGCCGATCATCTCGTAGTAGCCGCCCTGCTCGTGCGGGGTCCACTTGCGGACGACCCCCCATTCGTCGACGTTGATCTCGACGTCCGGGGGCGGGATCCCCATGTCGAAGGGCACTTCCTCGAACTTGATGGGGCGGAAGCCGGGCGAGCCACCGGGCGAGCCGGCCGAGATCCGCACGAAGTCGAGCTCCAGCCTGGCGGCGAGGTCGAGCTCGAAGCTCACGTCGGTGGTCCAGGTGGTCGAGCCGGTCCGGTAGTCCTTCGGGTCGGTCTTGTAGTCCATGCCGATCCCGCGCCGGAGGTTCTGGTATCCCTCGATGGTGCCCCACAGCCCGACCGGCACCCGGTCCGGCTCGCGCAGGGCGAGCGCATCGAGCACCCGCTGCCGCGGCGGTGGAACCGCCTTGCCGATGATCGCTGCCACTGTTCACCTCCTGCCGTCAGCGGCGGTCATTTTCATGCTCTATCTTCCATGATGATCGACGCAGTCCGGCCTTCATACACCCGTGCCGCATTCAGTGCCCCGTCCTTTGGCCACAAGCGCCAAACCTCCCGCCATTGCGGGTCTCCTGAATTCGCTTCCTCCACCGGTAACCCGAGGATGGCCGCATCTCTGGCGGAGATCGTGGTGACGTGGCTTTGGGGCTTGCCGATCAATGGATGGGGGCGACAACATGACGTGCATATCCTCTGACGGGTCTGCGTCGTGCAGAGTTTCTTCGAACAGTGTGATGCTGTCCGGGAAGAGCACGTCGATCATTACGACGAGACGGCACCGATATTGCGCCTGATAGTCGCGGATGAGTTGCTGACGCTCGTAGCGCAACGCATGCCGTGCTTCGTACGGGGGACTCCGCGCGGGCACAGGAGTCACGCCTTCAGGTGCCGGAGCGTCATTCGACGTTCAGGGCACGAAACGTACGGAAGGTTGCCGGTTTGCCCTCGCGGGCCTTCTTGCCTTCCTCCCGTGCTTTCCTGGCGCGTGCGACCCGTTCGCTCCAATCCTCCCCGCGGACTGGAACCGGAGTCTGCGCGGATTCGCGATCCCTGATCAGGGATCCTTCCTCGGCTTTTTGCGGGTCGGACGGCATTGGCGGGCGTGACCGATGCATTTTCCGCGTCAGATGCCTCGTCAGAATTGCGCGCCCCGGCAGGCCGGCGGCAAAATGCCCGAGCGGTCAAACCGGAACCGCTCGTACCCTGCACTATCCGGCGCATCCCGGTCAAGACTGCCCCTGGAACGGCTCCCGCGGCGAAGGCATGCTTGTGCCTGCCGGTACAGGCGCCGATGGAGGTCCATGCCGTGCCCGAGACGATCCGTGTCCCGCTCCCGGCGCCGGCCTTCCACGTCCGGCTCGAACGCATCCACCGGCGGGGCCGGCCGTCACCCCAGTCCGTGGCGATGCGGTTCGAACCGCCCTCCCCACACCACCGACGGATACCGAACGACCCATGAAACGACTCATCGACTGGCACGTCCACTGCTGGCTCCCGGACCACCGCAGCCCGGAGGACGTCGCACTCCAGCAACGGAGAAACGTGGCCGGTGACGGCCAGGCCGAGCCCGAACGGCTCAGGGCCGCCGTCGACGAGGCCGGCCTGGACCGGTTCGTCATCATCTCCCTTCCACGCCGGCCGGACGTCCACACCCCGCACGACTTCATCGCCGAGCGGGTCGCCGAGTATCCGGGCCGCGCGGTCGGCTTCGCCAGCGTGGATCCGAACGACCCCGGGGCGGCGGACGAGTTCGAGCGCGCGGTCACCACCCATGGCCTTCGCGGGCTCAAGATCTCGCCCACGTACCAGAGCATCGACCCGCGCTCCGCGGCGTGCTGGCCGCTCTACGAGATCGCCGACGCCCATCGCACGCCGGTGATGTTCCACTGCGGCGGCGCCTACACCGGCAGCCTCGAATGGGCGGACCCCTGCCTGCTCGACAAGGTGGCCATGGCCTTCCCGGACCTCAAGCTGGTCGTCGCCCACTTCGGCCAGCCCTACATGGAGCAGACCGCGATCCTGATGCGCAAGAACGAGAACGTGTACGCCGACATCTCGGCCCGCACCCACCGCCCCTGGCAGCTCTACCACGGGGTGATGATCGCCATCGAGTACAAGGTCGCGGACCGGCTGCTGTTCGGCTCCGATTTCCCGGTGCGCACGCCCGCGCAGGCGATCGCGGAGTTTCGCCGCATCAACGACTGGGGGGCAGGCGTCACCATGCCGCGCATCCCCGAGGAGACCATCGAGGCCATCATGCACGAGCGCCCGCTGTCGATGCTCGGCATCGAGCCGGCGCCGGCGAACGCATGAGGCCGCGGTCCGCGGATGACCGGGCAGACCGCCGGGATTCGCGATTTTCGACCCCCGGCCTCGCCGGACCTCCCGCCGGCAAGGCGGGCCATTGCACCGGAGCCGGCGTGAGGAACGCGATGACGGAGACGTTCGACATCCACCCCGACATGGACGAACTGATCGCGGCCAAGCGGGCGGTCGTGCAGACGAGCGACCCGGAGGAGATGCGCGCGGCCTGGAACGGGTACGGGGCGCGACTGGCGCGGGACCGCCCCGGTGGAATGGTGGTGCGGGACACCGCCGTTCCACGCCCGGGGCCGCAGGGAGGCGAGATCCCGATACGTATCTACCGTCCGGAGCGCGCGGAGACGCCCGGTCCTTGCGTCGTGTATCTGCACGGCGGGGCGTTCGTCAAGGGAAGCCTCGACAGCGGCGACACCGTCGCCTGGGGCGTCGCCGAGGAGTCCGGCGTGGTGGTGGTGAGCGTCGACTACCGGCTCGCTCCGCGACATCCGTTTCCCGCTGCGCCGGAGGACTGCTACGCGGTCACGAAGTATCTCGCCGAACGGGGTGGGACGTTCGGGGTGCAAGGCGGCCGGCTCGCGCTGTGGGGAGACAGTGCCGGCGGCAACCTGGCCGCGGCGACCTGCCTCATGGCGCGCAACCGGGGCGGACCCCGCATCGTGGCACAGGCCCTCAACTACCCCTGCCTCACCGACGAGCTGACGTCGGACTCCTACCGGCGCTACGCGGAGTCACCGGGGCTTCGCACTGCCAACATGGACGCGGGCTGGAACCATTACCTCGGGAACCGGCGGCCGACCGGCGACCCCCGTGCGGCGCCGCTGAAAGCCGAGGACCTCTCCGACCTCCCGCCCGCCCACGTCCACTACGCGGAGATCGACCCCCTCGCCGACGACGCCGTCCAGTACGCCGGGCGGCTCGCCGCCGCGGGCAACGAGGTCGTGTCGCGTTGCGCGCGGCGCATGATCCACGGATTCCTGCGCGCGCGGTTCTCGGGAGCGGAGGCCGCGGCCGAGTTCGCCCGTCCTTGCGGGTTCCTGCGTGCCAGGCTCGTCGAATGAGCCACGCCGCCGCGGCATCGAAGACCCCGGTGGCGGTGGTCACCGGGTTTCTCGGCAGCGGCAAGACGACGCTCCTCAATGCGTTGCTCAAGCACCCCCGGATGGCCGAGACCGCGGTGCTCGTCAACGAGTTCGGCGAGATCGGGATCGACCATCTGCTGTTCGAGGCGCTCGACGACGACGTCCTCCTCCTCGCCGCGGGCTGCCTGTGCTGCACCATCCGTGAAGACATGGTGGCCAGCCTTCGCTCGCTGTTCGAGCGGCGCGCCGGCGGGCAGGTGCCGGAGTTCCGGCGAATCGTGATCGAAACCACGGGACTTGCCGACCCGGCTCCCATCCTGCATACGCTGCTGGCCGGAGACCCGGAGCCCGCGCCCTGGGTCGTCGACGGCATCGTCACCACCGTGGATGCGGTCAACGGCCACCGGCAGCTTTCCGCGTACCCCGAATCGGTCAAGCAGGCCGCGGTCGCCGACCGGCTCCTGATCACCAAGGCCGACATCGCGCGACGGCAGGAGCTCGACGCCTTGCACGAGCGGCTTCGGGCCATCAACCCCGGAGCGCCGATCCTGGAGGTATGCCACGGCGGCGTCGAGCCGGACGCTCTGTTCGATTCGGGTCCGTATTCCCCGAACAGCGGCCGGCCTCCGGACGTGAACCGCTGGCTGGGAGAGGCCGGGATCGCGCACCGCCCCCACCACCACCATGCGGGCGGCCACGACGACGGCATTCGCGCCTTGAGCCTGAGCGCGGAGGCGCCGATCGAGATCTACCCGTTCGTACGCTGGGTCGAGAAGCTTCTCGAAGAGAACGGCGACCGCGTCCTGCGCCTGAAGGGAATACTCGACGTGGTGGGCGAGACGCGGCCGGTCGTCGTGCACGGTGTCCAGCACGTCTTCCATCCCCTGGATCGGCTGTCCGCCTGGCCCGACCCGGAGCGCCGTTCACGTCTCGTCCTGATCGTCAGGGACCTCGACGTCGGTCGGATCGCGAGGGAGTTTCAACAACTCGTGCCGTGCGATTCCTCATGACGCACTTCCGTATCGGACGGCAACGTGACGAGGCGCAAGCGTTTCAAAGCTTGTCGCGGAGCGCGTAATAGAGCATGCCGAGGACGAGCAGCGGATGGCGCAGCCGCCTGCCGCCCGGAAACGCCCGGTGCCCCAGCCCCGCCAGCACGTCGAAGCGCTCCGCGGTTCCCGCCACCGCCTCCGCGATGAGCTTCCCGGCGATCTGGGTGAGGGCCACGCCATGGCCCGAGAATCCCTGGGCGAAAAAACCGTTCGGGGCGAGCCGCCCGACGTGCGGCAGCCGGCTCATGGTGATCGCGAGCCGGCCGCTCCAGGCGTAGTCGATCCGGACGTCCGCGAGCTGGGGGAAGACCCGCAGCATGTACCGGCGCACGAATGCCCCCGGATCCTCCAGCGGCCGATCGGAGTAGGTCTCGCCGCCGCCGAACAGGAGTCGGTGATCGGCCGTGCAGCGATAGTAGTCGACCACGAACCTGGTCGAATGCACGCAGGCGCCGCTGCGGATGAGGGAGCGGGCGCGGTGTTCCCCGAGGGGCTCGGTCGCGAGCACGTGGTTGACGATCGGCATGATCCTCGACTCGATCCTCGGCTCCAGGCGGCCGAGATAGGCGTTGCCGGCGAGGACGACGTACCCTGCATCGACGGCGCCGTGGGCGGTGGACACCCGCGCCGGGCTCCCCCACCGGAGCCGCTCGACCCGGGAGCCTTCGAAGATCCGGGCGCCGGCCCGTACCGCGGCCTCCGCCATCCCGAGCACGAAGCGCAGGGGGTGCAGGTGCCCGCCGCCCTCGTCCATCCGCCCTCCCACGTAGCAGGTGCTCGCGACCTCGTCGCGCATCTCCGCGCGGGACAGCATCCGGTATCCGCGATAGCCGAGGCGCCGGTGGCAGAACTCCGCCTCGCGCTCGATCCACCCCATGTAGCGCTCGCGCGTGGACGCGAGGAGGTTGCCCGCCCTCCAGTCGCATCGAATGCGGTGGCGGGCGATGCGCTCGGCGATGATCTCCTTCGCCTCCTCGCACAGCACCCAGAGCGCGCCGGCGTGCTCCGGGCCGAGCGATCGTTCGAGCGCACCCATCGACTCGCGCATGCCGCTGCCGACCTGCCCGCCGTTGCGTCCGCTTGCTCCCCATCCGACCCGGGCCGCCTCCAGCACGACGACCGAATACCCCCGCTCCGCGAGGTGCAGGGCGGCGGAGACCCCGGTGAACCCGGCGCCGACGATGCAGACGTCGGCCCGCTCGCGGCCTGCGAGCACGGGGTGGCGTTCGCCCGCCGGCGCAGTGGCCGCGTACCAGGAACCGGGCCGCCCGGCATTGAGACATGGCATGACCATCGCTAGACTTCGGCACCCTTCATGAACAAGTCGTGAACGCGGCGGCGGCCCGCGGGCGCGAAGACCCCATCGCCGCCTCTCGATTCCCGGGCTCGATTTCCAGGGAGGATCCCATGAGCGGTAACGCTCTCGTACCGACCGTGTTCGGCATCATCGGCCTTGCTGCCGCCTGGTTCATCTACCATCAAGTCAAAAAATACCCTGCCGGGGAAGCCGGGGTCGTCGAGATCGCCGAAGCGATCCATCGCGGGGCCATGGTGTTCATGCGGCGCGAGTACAAGATGCTCGCGCTGTTCTGCGTGGTGCTCATCGTCCTGTTGTGGGCCACGCTCGGCACCGGCACCGCGTTCGCGTTCCTCGTCGGCGCGCTCTGCTCGGCCGGCGCCGGCTACATCGGCATGAGCACCGCGACCCGCGCGAACGTGCGCACCACCACCGCCGCGCATACCCGCGGCGCCGCCGACGCACTCACCGTGGCGTTCTTCGGCGGATCGATCATGGGCCTTGCCGTCGCTTCCCTCGGCCTGCTCGGTCTCGGCATCCTGTACCTGATCTTCGGCGGGGATCCGGAAACCGCGCACACCATCCACGGCTTCGGGATGGGCGCATCCAGCGTCGCGCTGTTCTCTCGCGTCGGCGGCGGCATCTACACCAAGAGCGCGGACATCGGGGCGGATCTCGTCGGCAAGATTGAAGCGGGCATCCCCGAAGACGATCCGCGCAACCCCGGCGTGATCGCGGACAACGTCGGCGACAACGTGGGCGACGTGGCGGGCATGGGCTCGGACATCTTCGAGTCGTACTGCGGCGCGATGATCGCCACCATCGCCATGGCCTCCACCATGTCGCTCGACGTCATCGGCAGCCTCGGCGCCCGGGAGTCCCTGATGTTCCTGCCGCTCGGGCTCGCCTCCCTCGGGTTGCTGTGCTCCATCGCCGGCATCATGGTCGTGCGCCACTTCTCCGGCAACAAGCCGGAAGTGGCGTTGCGCATGGGGACCATCGGGGCCACCGTCCTGTTCATCCTCCTGTCGTTCTACGTCATCACCGAGATGATCGGCGTCGATTGGCGGGTCTGGTGGGCGGTGGTCGCGGGCGCGATCGGCGGCATCGTCATCGGGCTGGTGACCGAGTACTTCACCTCCGGCCGCCCGGTGCGCGAAATCGCGCAGGCGGGCGAGACCGGCCCGGCGACCGTCATCATCTCGGGCCTCTCGGTCGGCATGCGTTCGGTCGCGATCCCCCTGCTGACCATCTGCGCGATCATCGCGGTCTCGAGCGAGCTCGTGGGTCTCTACGGTGTCGGCGTGGCCGCGGTCGGCATGCTCGCGACGGTCGGGATCACGATGGCGATCGACGCCTACGGCCCGGTGGCGGACAACGCCGGGGGCATCGCGGAGATGGGCAGCCTCGGCAAGGAGACCCGTGCGATCACCGACTCGCTCGACGAGCTCGGCAACACCACCGCCGCGATCGGCAAGGGCTTCGCGATCGGCGCCGCCGCCCTGGCCGCGCTTGCCATCATCACTGCGTTCATCGAGACCGTGACCGCCGGCAATCCCGGCTTCCGGCTGGAGCTCAACAACCCGCACGTACTCATCGGCATCTTCATCGGCGGGGTGATCCCGTTCTACCTCGGGGCGTTGACGATGGACGCGGTCGGGAAGGCGGCGTTCGAGATGATCAACGAGATCCGCAGGCAGTTCCGTGAGATCCCCGGCCTGCTGGAGGGCAAGGCGGAGCCCGACACCGAGCGCTGCGTCGACATCGCCACCGGAGCGGCGCTACGCAAGATGATCCTCCCCGGCGTGATCGCGGTGGCCGCGCCGTGGGTGGTCGGCATGGGCATCAGCGCCGAGGCCCTGGGCGGGATGCTCGGGGGCGCGCTGCTCGGCTGCGTGCTGCTCGCGCTCACCATGGCCAACGCCGGCGGGGCATGGGACAACGCCAAGAAATACGTCGAGAAAGGGCACCACGGGGGCAAGGGCTCGGAGACGCATCACGCGACGGTGGTGGGCGACACCGTCGGCGATCCGTTCAAGGATACCTCCGGCCCCTCGATGAACATCCTGATCAACGTGATGGCCATCGTGAGCCTGGTGATCGCGCCGCTGCTGAGCTGAGGCGCCGGCCGGAGTGGGTTCGTCCCGTCTGCCGCCGAACGCCGGCTCCCTTGAGAGTGGCCGTCTTGCAGGCGCAGACGCTTCGCCGGCAAACGGATCGGAGGCCCGCCAACTTCATGCAAAGCGGGCGGGACGCCCGTGTCCTCCCGGGACACGTCGCTCCCAGGGGAGCCGGTGTTCCCGAGAAAGGCGCCGATCTCCCCATGTTCACCCTTGGCTCCGGCTCCATCGGGTCAGGGGCAGGCAATTGGTTCCGTCGATGCATGATCAGGCGCCAAGAGCCGGGGGACGTGTCTTCGCGGCCCCGGCTCCGCGCTCTGCGGCGCCCGCCGGGCTATTTCAACTGGAACGGCGTGCCGAGCTTCTTCGGGACCGGGGCGTTGTCGAGGACGACGTAGTCGGGGAGTCCGTCGCGGTATGGGGGATACGCTTCTCCCTGGATGAGCGGCGCGAGGTAGCGCCGGCAGGCCTCGGTGATCCCGAATCCGTCCTCGGTGACGTATTCGCGCGGGACCTTCTTCTCCACGTTCGCGACCTCGGACAGCGACGCCTCGCCGACCTCCCACGCATAGGGCTCGTCGCTGGTGCGCACCAGCACCGGCATGACGCCGTTCCTGCCCGCGAGCGCGATCTCCACCGCCGCCCTGCCAAGGGCATACGCCTGGTCGAGATCGGTCTGCGACGCGATGTGGCGCGCAGCGCGCTGAAGATAGTCCGCCACCGCCCAGTGGTACTTGTACCCGAGCCTCTCCCTGACCAGGTTCGCGATCACCGGCGCGACCCCCCCGAGCTGCGCATGACCGAACGCATCGCTGGCGCCGGCCTCGGAGAGGAAGCGCCCTTCCCGGCTGCGTACCCCCTCGGAGACGACGACCGAGCAGAAGCCGTCCTTCTCCACCGACGCCCGCACCTTCTCGATGAACGCATCCTCGTCGAACGGGATCTCCGGGAACAGGATGACTTGCGGCGGGCCGCCCTCGCGATCCGCAGCCAGACCGCCGGCCGCCGCGATCCACCCGGCGTGGCGGCCCATCACCTCCAGGATGAAGACCTTGGTGGACGTGAGGGCCATCGACGCCACGTCGAACGACGCCTCGCGGATGGAGACCGCGACGTACTTCGCGACCGAGCCGAATCCGGGGCAGTTGTCGGTGATCGGCAGGTCGTTGTCGACCGTCTTCGGAATCCCGACCGCAATGACCGGGTAGCCGAGGGTCTCCCCGAGCTGGGACACCTTGAACGCGGTGTCCGACGAATCTCCGCCGCCGTTGTAGAAGAAGTAGCCGACGTCGTGGGCGCGAAAGACGTCGATGAGCCGTTCGTACTCGGCACGGTTCTCGTCGAACCCCTTCAACTTGTAGCGGCAGGAACCGAACGCGCCCGAGGGAGTATGCTTGAGGGCGGCGATCGATGCCGTGCTCTCCCGGCTCGTGTCGATGAGGTCCTCGGTCAACGCTCCGATGATGCCGTTGCGGCCCGCGAACACCCTGCCGATCCGGTCCGGGTGCATCCGCGCGGTCTCGATCACCCCGGCCGCGGTGGCGTTGATGACCGCGGTCACGCCGCCCGACTGGGCATAGAAAGCATTCTTCGGCATCCGTCCTTCCCTCTCGCACGCGACGCCCCGATCATGCCACGATTCATCCGCGAGGCCGGCTCGGGACGGGGCTGAACCCGGCACGCCCGGAGCGGTCAACCGTATACGGTGTATCCGGATGGCGGAGAAAATCATGACAATGCACGAGCGCCGGTCGAATCCCCGTGGGAAACGATGCGCCGCCGGCCATGCACGCCGCGGCCCTCCGGCGCTTCGAGCGTGCCTCGTGCTGCTGGCGATCATCGGCGGCATGGTGGGTCCGGCCGGTGGACCGAGCGCGCAGGTGAAACTCCCCGATTTCGGCGACGCGTCCGAGGAGACGCTCTCGCCGGCCGAGGAGCGCGTGCTCGGGGAGGCGTTCATGCGCGAAATCCGATCGAGGCTCACCCTGGCCGGCGACCCCCTGGTCGAGCAGTACGTGCAGTCGCTCGGGTACCGGCTGGTCGCGTCATCCGATCGCCATGACTTCGGGTTCACGTTCTTCGTGGTCGAGGACGAATCGCTGAACGCCTTCGCGGCGCCGGGCGGCTTCATCGGCATCAACTCGGGACTCGTACTGGCGACACGCTCCGAGAGCGAGCTCGCGTCCGTCCTTGCGCACGAGATCGCGCACGTCACCCAACGCCACATCGCCCGGACGTTCGAGCATGCCAGCCGCTCCAACCTGCCGGTGCTGGCGGGGATCCTCGCGGCCATCGTCATCGGCGCCCAGGACGTGGAGGCCGGCCAGGCGACGGCCGCCGCGGTGATCGGCTCGACCGCGCAACGCCGGATCAACTTCACGCGCCAGAACGAGATGGAAGCGGACCGGATCGGGATCGGCTTGCTGGCCGACGCCGGATTCGACCCCGGGGAGATGGCGGGAGTCTTCGAGAAGCTCCAGAACGCCGCACGCTATTCCCAACGCCCCCCCGAGTTCCTTTCCACGCACCCCGTCACCACGAACCGCATCGCGGAGGCGCGGGATCGCGCGGCCCGGCTTCCGTACAAGCAGCACCGGAGCTCGGAGTCGTACTACCTCGTCCGCGTCGCGCTGAGGGTGCGAATCGCGCGCGATCCGCAACATGTGCTCGATCGGCTCATCGAGGAGCGAGCCACCGGCCAGACCCAGAACGCCGCCGCGAACGCCTACGGGCAGGCGCTCGCGATGGACAGGCTCGGCCGTGAGCACGACGCGCGTGCGATGCTCGAACGCCTGGTCGAATCACACCCGGACAACATGACGTTCCGGGCCGAGCTTGCCGGCAACGCGGTTCGCGCCGGAGATCTGTCGCAGGCGCTCGCACTGTACTCGGAAGGGCTCGACCTGTATCCCGACGACAAGGGCCTGGTACGCGGCCATGCCGCCGCCCTCATCGAGGCCGGCCGGCCGCAGGGCACCCTGAAGCTCATCGACGAATATGGGCAGTTGCACGCGATCGATTCCGAGATGTACCGGTTGCGGGCCGATGCGCACGGGAAGCTCGGACGAACACTCGACAGCCGGGCCGATCTCGCCGAGCACTACTACCTGTCGGGTCGGCTCGAACAGGCGATCCACCAGCTTCGCCTCGCGAGCCGGGATCGGAAGCAGGGCAAGGGCCAGGATTTCTATCGGATCGCGCGGGTCGAGGCGCGCCTCGAGGAACTGGAGAGGGAGCGGAGGCTGCGGCTCAGTAGGCCCTGACCTCCCGGCAAGTTTCGAGCGGCGTCGCAGGGGCGCCGGTTCCGGCGCCGACCGTCGGGCGCGCGAAACGTCCCGAACGCTCAGTCGCTCATCAACTGCACGAGCGCGGCGAAGTCCTCCACGATGATGTCCGGCTGGTGCGGCGAGTCGCCGAAGGGACGCTTGCGCCGATCAATGAACGCGGCGCGCATTCCGTACGCCTTCGCACCGATGCAGTCGAACGCGTGGTTGGCGACGAAGAGCACGCTCGAACGGCCGGTGCCGAGCCGTTCGCAGGCCTTGGCGTAGGTCGCGTGGTGGGGTTTGAAGCAGCCGGCCTCCTCCACCGAGATCACCGCATCGAACTCGAACCCGATATGCGGCTTCGCGGCTTCGAGCATGTCGCGGTCGCCGTTCGAAAGGATCGCGAGGCGGTATCGCCGGTGCAGTCGTTCGAGCGCGTCCAGCACGTCGGGGAACGGCTTCAGCCGCTCGATCCGGGAGACGAGCCAACGCACCTCCTCGTGGGTGTAGTCGATGCCGGCGCGGCGCATGACGTTCGCCACCGCACGATGCCCGATCTGCCGGTACGGGGTGTGGCCGCGGCCGCAGAGCGAGTCGATCATCGAGTCCTCGAAGTGCGTGCGCCGCCACCAGGTGACGAAGCGATGCGGGTCACCGCTCCAGCCCTTGCCGGCGAGGAACGGGGTGACCGCCGCGGCGAGGCCGCCCTGCATGTCG
This sequence comes from uncultured Gammaproteobacteria bacterium, assembly GCA_958295465.1. Lineage (GTDB taxonomy): Bacteria > Pseudomonadota > Gammaproteobacteria > HK1 > HK1 > HK1. The sequence goes on along the minus strand of OY282353.1, from coordinate 297,876 downwards.
ACGATGGTGCCGTACTGGTCGAACACCAGGGTGGTGACCTCGCGGCGAAGGAGGCCGGCGACGTCAGCGTTCATCGCGGGCTCCTCTGCTTGCGCAGACCTGCGACGCCGGACGTGTGAAGGAAGTGGGGCAGGAAAGGCATGAGGTCGTTCCTCGCAAGGAAGCCGATCGCGATCAGGCGGGGTTGGAGAGGACGCGAGCTTACGGCCCTGCTCTCCCTCCCGCAAAAGGACTCGTGTCCGACGGGCTACCCACTTCACGCCGCATCCAGTAGATTGCACCGATCAGGACAGACTTCCGGACCCGCGACCATGCACAAGGCCCTTCTGATCGACCCGCACAAGTGCACGAGCTGCATGCAATGCGAGCTCGCCTGCTCGTTCGAGCACACCGGCGCGTTCAACCCCGCCCGCTCCCGGATCAAGATCTTCGAGTTCGAGCACGGCGCGCGCTCCATCCCCTACACCTGTACCCAGTGCGAGGAAGCGTGGTGCCTGCACGCCTGCCCCGTCGAGGCGATCACCGTGAACCTTGCGACCGGCGCCAAGGAGGTGGATGCGAACGTCTGCGTCGGCTGCAAGGTCTGCACCATCGCCTGCCCCTTCGGCACCATCAACTACAGCGCCGACACCGGCAAGGTCGTGAAGTGCGATCTCTGCGGCGGGAATCCGCAGTGCGCCGAGGCGTGTCCGACCGGGGCGATCACCTACGTCGATGCAAGCTGGACCGGGCTTGCGCGGATGCAGGCGTCCGCCGTCGCCGCCCACGGGCAGCCGGGCGCCTGAGCCGCGCGCGGCGCCTGGGCCGGAATCGCCGGAACCGGGGGATGGGCAGGGTCATGTGCCTGTTCGAGCCGATTCGGACGCGGCCATCCGGGGCGCGGTCGCTACGGTAGTCGGGACGATGCGCCCGTTCGAGCCGATTCGAGCTGTTCACAAGCTTCTTCGACACTCCGCATGAGAGTCGAGCCACGGGAATTCAGGGAGATACCGAGATGGGATGGCAACGAAGGGTCCTCCGCGTAGACCTCACCGCGGGCACGAGCGCCGTCGAGCCGTTGAACATGGAGTGGGCGAACGCCTATCTCGGTGAGCGGGGGCTCGCATCGAAGTACCTGATGGAGTCGATGGACCCGAAGGTGGACGCGCTCTCGCCGGAGAACGCGCTCATCTTCGCCACGGGTCCGCTCACCGGCACCATGGCCTCGACCAGTGGCCGCTACGCGGTGGTCACCAAGGGGCCGCTCACCGGGGCGATCGCCTGCTCGAACTCGGGCGGCAAGTTCGGGGCGGAGCTCAAGTTCGCGGGCTACGACCTGCTCATCGTGCACGGCCGCTCCGAGCGGCCGGTGTACCTGCACATCGCCGACGACGAGGTCGTGATCGCGGACGCCGCGCCGGTCTGGGGCACGAGCTGCTGGAACACCGAGGAGTGGCTGAAGGCGCACCACCAGGACCCGCTGCTCAAGGTGGCCTCGATCGGGGTCGCGGGCGAGAGCCTGGTGCGCTACGCCTGTGTGGTCAACGACCTGCACCGGGCCGCGGGCCGTTCCGGGGTCGGCGCGGTCATGGGCTCGAAGCAGCTCAAGGCGGTGGCGGTGCGCGGCACGAAGGGGGTCACCGTCGAGGATCCCAAGCGCTTCATGTCGGCAGTCGCCCAGACCAAGGCCAAGCTCTGGGACGACCCCGGCCGGCGCGGCCTGGAGAAGTACGGCACCAACGCGATGATCGACAACATGCACGGCTTCGGGGGGCTGCCCACCCGCAACTCCCAACAGGTGCAGTTCGAGGGCACTACGAAGATCAACGCGAGAGCGATGCGCGCGACCGGCGAGGACGGGCATCGCAACCTCGTCACCAACAAGGCCTGCTTCGGCTGCACCATCGCCTGCGGGCGCATCGCGAAGATCAACCCCACCCACTTCACCATCGTCAACCGCAAGGAGTACCGCCACGCCTCCGGCGGGCTCGAATACGAGACCGCGTTCGCGTTCGGCGCCGAATGCGGCATCGACGACATCGACGCCCTGACCTTCGCCAACTTCATCATGAACGAGCAGGGCATGGACCCGATCTCGTTCGGCGGCACCCTCGCCGCGGCGATGGAGCTCTACGAGATGGGGGTCATCACCGACGCCGACACCGATGGTGTCCCGCTCGAGTTCGGCAACGCCGAGGCGTTGACCATCATGGCGGAGAAGACCGGCCGGTTCGAGGGCTTCGGCCGGGTCCTGGGCCTGGGCTCGAAGCGGCTGGCCGAGAAGTACGGCCGCCCGGAGGTCTCCATCACCATCAAGGGCCAGGAGATCCCCGGCTACGACGCCCGCGCCCTGCAGGGGATGGGCCTCGGCTACGCCACCTCCCCGCGCGGCGCCTGCCACATGAAGCACGACGTGTTCGAGGAGGACATGGACGACGTGAGCGGCAACGGCAAGGCGAAGCCCTGCAAGGACAGCCAGGACCGGATCGCGGCGGTGGATTCCACCGGGCTGTGCTGGTTCACCACCAGCGCCTGGGGGCTGGAGGAGTTCGCGGTGCAGGTCGATGCGGCCTGCGAGGGCGAGTGGACCGCCGCGCGGCTCACCGAGGTCGGCGAGCGCACCTTCAACCTCGAACGCCGGTTCAACCTCGCGGCCGGGCTCACGAGCGCGGATGACACTTTACCGAAACGCTTCCTCAGGACCCCGGCCCCGAGCGGCACCGCCGAGGGCAAGGTCAACGAGCTGAGCGTCATGCTCCCGGCGTACTACCGGGAGCGCGGGTGGACCAGCGACGGCGTGCCCACCAACGAGACGCTGAGCCGCCTGCGGGTGTAAGACGGAAAAGCGGGAGAAGCGGGAATGCGGCACACGAAGCGCACGACGGGTTGTGATCCGGAGCGGACGGGACCATGAAACACGTCATCATCGGTGCGGGACCGGCCGGCGTCGTCGCGGCGGAGACCTTGCGCCGGATCGACCCGTCGAGCCGGATCGTCATCCTCGGCGACGAGCCGGAGCCGCCGTACTCGCGCATGGCGATTCCCTACCTCCTCGCCGACAACGTCGGGGAGTCCGGGACGTACCTGCGCCACGGCGACGCGCACTTCGAGACGCTCGACGTGGAGGTGCGGCAGGCCCGGGCGACCGGCGTCGATACCGCGAAGAAATCCGTGGCCCTGGGCGACGGCGGCGCGATCGACTACGACCGGCTGCTGATCGCCACCGGCGCCTGTCCCATCAAGCCGCCGATCGAGGGCATCGATTCGGAAGGGGTCGAGAACTGCTGGACGCTGGCCGACGCGCGCCGGGTCCTCGCGGGCGCGCAGCCGGGCAGCCGCGTAGTGCTGATGGGGGCGGGCTTCATCGGCTGCATCGTGCTCGAAGCGCTGGCCGCGCGCGGGGTCGAGCTGGTGGTGGTGGAGATGGCGGACCGGATGCTGCCGCGCATGATGGACGAGACCGGCGGCGCGATGATCGCGCGCTGGTGCGCATCAAGGGGCGTCACGGTACGCACCGCGACGCGGGTGACGGGGATCGCACGCGCAGGCGGCAAGCTCACCCTGGCCACCGATTCGGGCGATCCCATCGAGGCCGACCTCGTGGTCTGCGCCACCGGGGTCTCGCCGAACACCGGCTTCCTCGCCGGCACCGGCAGCGCCGCTGGCACCAGCGGTGCCGCCAGCGCCGGAATCGAATGCGGCGACGGCATCCTCGTCGACCACCGGCTGTGCACGAGCGCGGAGGACGTCTACGCGGCCGGCGACGTGGCGCAAGGCCCGGACTTCTCCACCGGACGGCAGGAGGTGCACGCGATCCAGCCCACCGCGGTCGAGCACGGGCGCATCGCCGCCCTCAACATGGCCGGTGCGGAGACACCCTTCCGCGGCAGCCTGTCGATGAACGTGCTGAACACCCTCGGCCTCGTATCCAGCTCCTTCGGCCTGTGGATGGGGGCCGAAGGGGGCGAGCGCTCCACCGCCGTCGATGAAACGCGCTCGCGCTACCTCAGGCTGGAGTTCGAGGACGACCGCATCGTCGGCGCCCTCGCGCTCGGACTGACCCAGCACGTCGGGGTGCTGCGCGGCCTGATCCAGACCCGGGTGCGCCTCGGGGCGTGGATGGAGAAGCTGCGCACCGATCCCACCCTGGTGATGAACGCCTACCTGGAATGCACGCAAGGGGAGGCGCGATGAAGGTGTCCGGCCTGGTGCGCACGCCGTCATGCACGGCCCCTCGTCCATGAGACCTTCGACACGACGGCGGAGAGTCGTTCGCCGGCCGGCGTCCGGTTCCGGCCATGTCGGGTTGGGGAGCGTGCAATGAAGGTGCGGGTCAGCGCGGCGGGACTGCTGGAGGACTACCTGCCAGCGGGTTCGGATGGCGAGACGACCGTCGAGATACCCGACGCGCCGCCCGCGGCGACACTGCTCATCGTGATGCGCGAGGCCGGCATCCCCGAAAGCGCCTCCCCGCTCATCGCGCTCAACGGCGTCGTCGTGCCCCGCGGCCAGCACGCCGCCCGAACCGTCTCCGACGGCGACGCGGTGCACTTCATGCCGAACCTGAAGGGGGGATGAACGACGTAGCGTTCGACCGATTGATGGCCGAAGAGCCCGGCGGTGTCGCGGGAGAGCGGTCAGGCGGTCATCATGGGTCTCCGTTGCGGAGAAACGAAGAAACGAAGAAACGAAGAAACGAGGAAGCGATGAAGGCTTCGCCGATTCCAAAACGAGTCATGCCGGCGTTGCTCTGTCTTGCGCTGTCGCTCTGCGCCACTTCAGCGCTCGCACAAGGAGGCGAGCCGGGTGGAGCGGACCCGCTCAGCGAAGCCCTGGTGCCGGAGCCCGCGCTTTCCCCCGGAGACGTGATCAGGATTCAGCTCGAAGCGCTCCGGCACAACGACGATCAGGACCGCGGCATCGCGGTCGCGTTCCGTTTCGCCTCTCCCTCCAATCGCGCCAACACCGGCCCGCTCTCGCGCTTCATCACCATGATCAAGGAAGGTCCCTACGCACTCATGCTCGACTTCCGAGATGCGACCTACGGCCCGGTGGAGACGATATCCGGCCAGGCTCGCCAGCGGGTCACACTGACCGGTGCACGCGAAAGCATGACCTACTGGTTCTATCTGTCCCGGCAGTCGGAGGCGCCCTGCGTGGACTGCTGGATGACCGATGCGGTGTTCATCGAGCGGCCCGCGGGTCAGGTCGTATAGCTGTCCGTTGTGACGCCACGGATAGTGGATGGATTGTTCATCGATCCGGGAAATGCCGGCTGAGTGGGAGAAAGACGCGGAGGAGGGGACGTGTTCGACGCGATTCGGAAGGAGATTGCCGAAGAGTATGCGCAGCCGCACGAAAAGCCGTGGATCGTCGGATTCTCGGGCGGCAAGGACAGCACGCTGGTGGCGCATCTCGTGGTAGAACATCTACTTTCGATTCCGCGCAGCGATCGCATCCGCACCGTCCATGTCGTTGCGAACGACACGCTCGTCGAGTCTCTTCCGCTGTTTTCCTGTCCTCCCATCGCTGCCGGAACTCTCTCGATGCATTGTCTACCCAGGACGAGGCAAAGGTTCCAGCAAAGCAATGGCCGCCGCACGCTCCGCGGTAAGCGCATGCCACAGGTCCCAGTCCTGTTGCAGACCAAGCCAGAAATCCGCCCCCATGCCGGTGACCCGCTCCAGCCGGAGCGCCGTATCCGGCGTCACGCCTCGCTTGCCACGGACGATTTCATTGAGCCGCGGATACGAAACTCCAAGCCGCCGGGCGAACGCCGATTGCGATATCCCCAGAGGCTTCAGAAATTCCTCCAGCAACATCTCGCCCGGATGAGTCGGTGGCCGGCACGCCGGAAGCCGCCGGGCGGCAGGACCCGATGGAGGCCGCGTCCTCCCGGCAGGCTCAGTGGTAGCCGGTAATCTCGACATCGTCGGCATATCCTGCCTCCCATGAAAAACAAATCCGATACTGGCTGTTGATCCGAATGCTGTGCTGACCCTCCCGGTCTCCAGCCAGCCGCTCCAAACGATTGCCGGGAGGAATGGAAAGTTCGCGCAGATCGCCTACGCGGTTGATCTGGGTAAGTTTACGCCGGGCAACGGGCCATATGGATACAGGGAGACGCCGACGCGCTTGCCGGGTTTCTCGACCACCGAAGATGTCCTCGGTGGCTCTGTCGGCAAACGACCGGATCATGGATCATGCTCCCCGCGCATCTCCCTCCCCGCAGATTGTCACGATGTCCGTGCCATGATACTGCCGGCGGTATCGTGGTCAGCCCGCTGACGGCGAGCGCCGCGAAGACCATCAACGACAAACAGGCCTCGCCCCCGCCCGTGGCCTGGATCACGATGACCGGCGTGAGCACGACGCCCGCGATGCAGAGCGCGGCGTGCTGGAAGCCGAGACCGAAGGAGGGCGCGTGCGGCGGCTTTTCGTAGTGTTCGTTGCAAAGCGCTGACACGTTCGGACCAACCGGCGCGCGGGGTCCGTTCAACCGCCGGGCAATTGCGCTGCTCGTGCTTCCCCTGCTCGCGGCGGGGGAAGCACGAGCTTACGCCCTGCTCCATGCCGGGGAAAGAACACAGGTCCGGCATCGACCCGATATCGTTCGGCGGCACGCTTACCGTGTCGTGGGTCTTCCCCGACGAAGCGTCCGAAGCGACCGACCGGCTGCGCGAGTCGATGATCGAGGGGCGTGCGTTCATCCCGGCCCTGTGGCCGGTCGAAGTGGGCAACTATCACCGGAGTGTAGTCGTTCTGCGGCGGACGGCCCCGCTACGAAGGCGGATGAGCGGCTGGAACGGCGTGAGCCCGGTCCATCACGTAAACACCCTCGTTACTCCCGCGCACCTCCCTCCACGCGGACCGTCACGATGTCCGTGCCGTGGTACTGCTGGTGTCGTACGGATGAGGCGTAGTGGCGCAGCAGCCGGAGCGAGATCTCGTGCTCGGCCGGCGCCCCGCCCCGTTCCGTGAGGAGGACCATCCGATCCTCCAGGTTCTCCTCGCCGAGCGAGGCGATGAACTCCAACTCCGCCGCCTCCCTGCCGCCGCGCGCGATCAGAAGCAGGCGCCGCCTCTCGCTCGCCTCGTTCCCCCCGCCCGGCCGCATGAGGCTCAGGATCGTCTCCTCGCCGGCCGAGAGGAGCCGTTGCACCGCCTCCGCGCCCCAGCCCCGGCGGGAGGCGAACCCGCGCAGGAACGCCTCGACCTGCGGCAGCGCCTCCACGCCCAGCACCGTCTCCATGCGCTTGCGCCGCGGTCCCGTCAGCTCCATGAACACCGTCAGGAGGATCGCGGTGAGACCGCCGGCGGTCATGCCGTTACCGAGCAACGCGCCCCACCATTCGCCGAAATGCTCCGCGAAGATCACCTTGCTCTGGAACCCCACCCCGATCCAGAACGCGACCCCCGCGATCGTCGCCTTGCGGTAATCCACCCCGCCCTGCACCACGATCCGCATGCCGAGGACGAAGAGCAGGGCCAGCAGCACCGTCACGTAGGCCGCGGCCACCGGGCTCGGGATCGCCAGCAGCAGCGCCGAGACCTTGGGCAGGAACGCCGCGGCCATGAACACCACTCCGATCCATACCCCGACACTGCGCGCGGCGACGCCGGTGAGCTCGGTGATCGCGATGCTGGTGGAGTAGGTCGTGTTCGGCACGGTGCCGGCGACGCCGGAGAGCAGGTTGCCCATTCCGTCCGCGGCCACCGCGCCCTGCACGGCACGGAAGTCCACCGCCCGCGGCTTGCGCCACGAGACCCGCTGGATGGCGATGGAGTCGCCGATCGTCTCGATCGCGCCGATCTGGGTCACGAACATGAAGGCCGGCAGGAGCGCCCAGAACTCGGAGCCGAAACCGATGTCGACTCCCGGCCAGCCCTGGGACGGCGCTCCGATCCAGGGCGCCTCGATCACCCGCCCGGCGTCGTAGAGGCCGAAGAACGAGGCGGCGACGCAGCCCGCCACGATCCCGATGATCGGCACCCACAGGCGCCACATCCCCGAGGCGCGCAGTGTCAGCCCCACGATGACGAGTGCGGTCACGGCGGCGCTGGCCGGGGCGGCGGCCGGGGGGACACCTTCCGGTACGTCCGTCAACATGCCGAAGATGATCGGCATGACGGTCACCGGGATCAGCATGATCACCGTGCCGGCCACGGTCGGCGTGAAGATCCGCCGCATCCGCGAGAGCCGCGCCGAGAGCGCGAACTGGCACAGCGAGGAGACGATGATCAGGGTTGCCAGCATCGCCGGCCCGCCATCCGCGAGCGCCGTCACACAGACCGCGATGAAGGCCCCGGAGGTGCCCATGAGGAGGACGTATCCAGCGCCGATGCGCCCGACCCGCACCGCCTGCAACACCGTGGTCAGCCCGCTGACCGCGAGCGCCGCGAAGATCGCCCACGACAGATAGGGCTCGCCGCCGCCCGCGGCCCGGATCACGATGACCGGCGTGAGCACCACGCCCGCGATGCACAGCGCAGCGTGCTGGAAGCCGAGGCCGAAGGAGAGCGCGTGCGGCGGCTTCTCGTCCGGTTCGTAGCGAAGTGTCTTGCTGGAGTGGGTGTCTCCAGTCTGCATCCCGAGCCCTCGTTCGGTTCGAGCCGAGTTGGTGACGTTCGCGCGAGCGGTCGGTATGGCGATCCCCGGCAAACCGCCGTCAAGTTCGGACGAACCGGAGCGCGCGCTCCGTCCATCCACCGGGGAGGTGCACTCGCGCTCCCCTCTGGCTGCGGCCAGGGAAAGCGTGAGCTTACGGCCCTGCTCTCCCTCCCGCAAAAGGACTCGTGTCCGACGGGCCACCCACTTCACGGCGCGTCCAGTAGATTGCGCCGACCAGGACAGACTTCCGGACCCGCGACCATGCACAAGGCCCTTCTGATCGACCCGCAGAGGAGCATCTGCCCGTCGCTTTCGATGGATCGGATGCTGGCCCCCCGCCCTTGCAACAGCGCGCACCCGCCCCTGGACAGCGGCAGGGTCTCGCGCCGCCTGAAGGCGTGGAAGTTGGTGATGACGATCCGCGCACGCCCGAGATCGGCGAGCATGTCCGCCGGGACGAGCTCGCGGCCGCGGTAGTAGCTGTCCGGGTCGTTCGGTTGCAGCACGCGCAGCCGGTCACGAATGGTGAGGCCGGGGGTGGTGACGAGGAATCCGCGGCTGAAGCGCCGGCTGCCGGGGCGGCGCACCGCGTTGACCGTCTGCCACGCGATGATCATCGCCATGACGGTGGTCTTGCCGGCCTCCGAAGCCTGTCGGAGAGTCGCCATGGGAAGGCACAAGTGTCGAGCAGTTGGGGAACGGACGATTGGCGACGCTACGTAAGGGAGCTGATGGCCCGTTCGAGCTCCCGTCGATGAACAACTCGGGCAACGAGCACTCCTCGAGTGTCGGTGGCGTCGAGGGCCGCCAATTCTTCGGCTCCAAGCGTTCTGAAGACGACGCGATCACTGCCGACACGGAGCCGCCGTCAAGGCGGTCGACTTGCAAGATTCTTCACGTCGGCATTCATTGCTTCGACGTGAAGAAGAGCATCCCCGATGCTACGACGCACTGAGCGATCAAGGCCACGAATATCCCGCTGTGCCTTCCTGGCCAGCTCTACATCCACGGCTCGTCCCCGAACCTGCCCGTCCAGGCCCGTCCGATGTTCCAATACAGTTTGAATGACAGGTAGTGATGGGACCTTTCGGCGGTGAGCGGGATCAACCGTCCATGTCGGCCATTGCACCAGCCAGGGAGTTGGTCCGTCCGGTGGCAAGATCTTCGTCAGCCTGGTGCATCGAAGCCACGTACTCCGGCGTGTTGGCCAGCACATGGTCCGGAAGATCGTCTGCTCTGTCCGAGCCTACAGGTGCGATAACCGCCACGGGCCGGCCGCGTCTGGTGACGAACGTCACCTTGCCTGTCTCCGCCACTTCCCTGATCACTTGGCTCGTGCGACCTGACAGGCGGCTTATCGAAACGGCACCGGTCATCTACCCGCTCTCCACTCATGGACTGCGCACGGGATTGTATACGCGCCGCTCGGGAACGCCCGACCTTCGGGAAGGAGCCCTCTACCCGCGTCGGACCCCGGATGCCGACCGGGAGCTCATGTGGTCTCGATCCGGGCGCTGGAACGCGACTCGAGTTCCGGATGTGAAAGATGGAAGACCCACTGGTTGCCGACCAGCCGCGCGCCGGCGCGGAAATCTTCTGCGCAACCCGACAGGTGAAAATCCTGTAGCGCCCGGGCGCTACGCCCCCAGCCGGCTGAAGACCCGGCGCGCGTTGCCCTCGAAGATCTTCGCCCGGTCCGTATCGTCCAGGGCGCTCGCGTCGATGTAGCGCTTGGTGTCGTCGAAGTAGTGTCCCGTCTCCGGGTCGATGCCGCGCACCGCACCCACCATCTCCGAGGCGAACAGGATGTTGTCGGCCGGGATGACCTCGAGCAGCAGGTCGATCCCGGGTTGGTGGTACACAGCAGGTGTCGAAGTACACGTTCCGCAGCGCCGGCCAGGGCACCCGCGATTCCGCATAACGGAATCGCCAAGCGACCGCGCCTGCGGTCGCCGCTCGCATCGTTCACGAGCCCGACTCCCGGATCGTCCCGTCCGGTCCGCTCCCTCCTTGCGCTGCCCAGCATTGCAGCGCCCAGTCGTTGAGCCAGTTCGTGACGACGGGGTTCGTCACGCCCGCATTCCTCAGCGCACGGGCTGCTTCGCGCTGGCTGAGCCCCGCCGCGGTCACGATGGCCCCCGCTTCCCTGGGGGCGTCGCTGCTCGCGTCCATGCCCGCGAACAGCCCCTCGACGATCATCTGCTGCCGTTCGGTGACCGCCCCTGCGCGCAGTGCCCCGACCATCTCTTCCCCACTCGGCTTGTTCGGAAACCCGGCCATGCACGAGCCGATGCAGCCTCTCACGTACCTGGCCGCCTCCGCCTCCACGTCTTCTTCCGCACACCGCAGCACCAGTGCGCGCCAGCGCATCCGTGGCCGGTTCCGGCATCCTTCCACGTCGAACCATTCGTCGTCGGCGATCGGGGTGGGGAGCGCGTTCGCGAGGTCGCGCCCGACGAGCCACACGTTCTCCGGCCACAGGGGTGGCGTTCGACGCGTGCGGATTTCTTCCAGCCTTGCACGGTTCGTTTCACGCCGCTTCTCCTTCGGTTCGGGCGCGGCTCCGTGCGCCTTCATCGTTGCGGCCTCCTCGCGCCCGTCCCGTTCGGCTGCGCCGTGCTCCCCGGGATCCACTGTTCCACGGCGTCCACGACGATCTCCGGCGCCCGGCGCAGGGCGTCGTCGTCGGTGGGATCGAGGATCCTTCCGTCCGTCCCTGCCCTGCTCCAGTGCATGTCTTCCCATCTCGACAGGCACGTCGCGAGTACCGGGAGCGGTGTCCGTTCGATGGCGGTCTTCACGTCGTCCGGGGCGCGTTTCACCGCGACCGCCAGGTCGTACACGTCCCTTGGGAGCGCCATGGGTCCGCGTCCGAGCAGCTTCCCGGCCAGGATGGTCGATACGGGCACGACCGGCCGTGCGGTCTGCCCTGCGCGGTACCGTCCTTCGAGCGGCCCGCACATCGGGTTCATTCCGACCACGTCGATGGCGCCCAGCGCGTTCCCGTGCAGTTCGAGTCCGCTGAACTTCACCGCCGCATCGCCGGCCGCGTCCACCCCGCGCGCTTTCGAATGCAGATACGTTCCTGCCAGTCGTTCGAGCAGTTCCTGCGGTCCGCCGTGTGCGGTCCAGTCCAGGTATGCGCCGTAGGAGGCGAAGACGGTGAGGTCGGTGCTCCGGCGGTGCTTCCAGTGCGCGGCAAGGGCCGACCCGCCCCCGAATGCCCACTCCGCGTCTCCGAGCCGTCCGGCGGTCGCCCGCTCCATCCAATGGAGCAGCGCGTCGACTTCCGGGTCCGCGACAAGGTGTTCCGCCGTGCTCGCCATGTTTCTCCGGCCCTTCCACAGAATTCGTGGGCAGAAATCAAAGGATTTTCAGGACGGTTGCCGGGGTTGCGCCGAGTTGTGCGATGCGTCCTGTGGACCAGTTCACCCGCATCCCATCCATTATCCAGAAAACCGAAACAGTACATGTACGGACGAAGTTCCCGGATGTACGACATCCAGGACGACCGGCACGTTCACGCAGCCCAGGGTGCTCTTGACCGTACCCCTGGCCGAAACGGCGCGCGCCCACACCGGGAACCCCATGTCTTCGAGGGCGCGCACGTCGCGCACCCCGGTATCGGTGACCAGCCCCCTGACGCCGCGGGCCTTGGCCGAGGTCGCGAGCAGGTCGCCGAACATGCCGTCGGTGTTGTCCGCGGTACAGGCGAGGACCAGCACGTCCCCGGGCCGGCAGAGCTCGACCGCCACGTGGACCATCCAGTTGTCGCCCGGCTGGGCCAGGATGGTGACGGCGCTGCCGGCGGCCTGCGCCTGCGGATACATTGGACGGGCATACGGCTTGAGCAGGCCGCTACGGCCCTGGGCCTCGTGAACGGTCGCGACCCCGAGCGCGCCGAGGTGGTCGATCTGCCCTCGCCTGCCCGGCGGGGTCGTATACCGCCGTCCGTCCAGGTGCAAGGGCGCGTCGCACCGTGCTACGCCGCGCCTCTCCCCCTGCCTGCAACGACATCTCGCTGCCGGAAGGCACGGTGTACCGTTGCGCGACCCCGAAATGCGGCAAGGTTTTCCGCGGGTCACGCGGCGGATGAAATGCGCACGCGGCGTCGTCCGCCAAGCATCCCGACTGGCATCCGGCCATCGTTGACGGAACGAAGCGGAAGGACCTGTTCAGGCGGAAATATTCCGATTGGTTTGACCGGCAACGTCTGGCCCGTCCGGCGGCCACACCGGCTGGGCAGGCACCGGAAAGGCGACGAGGCAATCGGCGATTCCCTCGATGAGCGGGAGTGGCCGCCCTGTACTCCCAACGTCAAAATGAGGGAATCCCCGAGGATGCAAGGGTTCCGCTGCCGAGGCGAGCCGCTTGGCGCGTGCCGTCCACTAACGTATTCTGCGGATTGGCTCCTCCCATCCTCCCATCCTCCCGTTCGGGGCGCTGCGTCCCAACCGGGGGGGGGGGGGGGGGGGGGTCGTCATAGTGCCCTGATTGGCGCTGGCAGGGCGGGGATGAAGGGGGCGCGGCAACCTTGGCTCTGGATTCGAGGGAAGTTCGCCAGTACATTTTGTTCCCCGATGTAGGACAGTTGGAGGTTCTTCGCGATGTTGCGATCATTCAGAGTCAGCACAGGACTGAAGGATCTGATCGGCCGGGATCTTATCACCAGTGACTTTGTTGCCGTATTCGAGCTGGTCAAGAATTCCTTCGATGCACACGCGACTTCTGTCCGGATCCTTTTTGAAGAGGAGAGGATTGTCATCACCGACGATGGAAAAGGGATGTCGGAGGCCGACATACTCGACAAATGGCTCTTCGTCGCTTACTCCGCCAAACGGGAGGGGACGGAGGACGCGAACTACCGGGATGATATTTCACAGCGTGGCCGCGCATATGCTGGGGCTAAAGGTGTTGGCCGTTTTTCTTGCGATCGACTTGGGAGTCAGCTCCAGCTCAGTTCCCGATCCCAAGGGAACAGCGTTCAAATATTGAACATAGATTGGACTCGTTATGAACAGGATGCCAAAGAGGAGTTTGGCGATATTGAAATCGATTTGTCTCAAGCCCCTCGATTTCCCGATCCCAATACTCAGCCTAGGCCAGGGCACGGAACTGTTCTCACCATCAGTAAGTTACGTTCGAATTGGGGCCGTGTGGAGCTTCAACAGTTGAAGCGAGAACTGATGAAGCTCATCAATCCTTTTGAAGAAGATTCGTCCGATTTTCAAATTGAAATTATTGCCCCGGAACAACTGGATGACGATAAAGTAGATACTGATCACAATAAAAATCTGCCTGATGATAAAGATCAAAAATTAGTAGTGAACGGAAGAATCGAAAATCCTATTCTAGAAATTCTAAAAGGAAGGACAACTACCATACACGTGAAGCTCATCGACGATGGGAAGGTAATCGATTCCCGGCTCGAAGATCGCGGAGAGTTGATTTATCATATTGGGGAAGATAATCCTTATTCTTATCTGATACGGTCTGAGTTTTCGGCCACCATTTATTTCTTGAACCGAAGCGCCAAAATGTTTTTCGCCCGTCGTATGGGTTTGCCTAGCGTGCAATTCGGCTCCATATTCCTTTTCCGTAATGGCTTCCGCGTGTTTCCTATAGGTCAAGAATATGACGATTTCTTTGGCTTGACCCGTCGCAAACAGCAAGGAGTACGAAGGTACCTTGGCAGCCGCGACCTGATAGGCCGGGTCTCTATTGCCGGTGCCGAAGGGTTTGATGAAGCAACAAGCCGCGATCAAGGCCTCATTAATACTCCCCAAGTTGATCAGCTAGTTACCTGCCTTCTGGAAAAATGCATTCGCCGTCTTGAGCGTTATGTTGTGGACATCACGTGGAAAGATCCGGAAGATCAAATAAGTGATGATACTTCCCGAATGGAGCTTGACGACAGTAGTGTTCGCATCACCCAGCTTGTCTCCCGTTTGGCTGGGACCCCCGGTGTGGAGCTTCATGAGTACAACCTGGATCTGGTCAGAATTGTCGACGAGAGGGCAAACGCCTTTGAATCTTCCCTCGCCGCACTCGAACTTCTTGCCGAAAAAACCGGGAATAGGGAACTTCTTTCACGTGTTTCCCACGCAAAGGCCCGAATCAAGGAGTTGCAGGACGCTGAGCAACAGGCTCGGGCGGCTGAGCGCCGCGCCGAATCCCGGGCCGTACTGACCGAATCCAAATATGAACAAGAAAAGGAACGCAACCAATTCCTGATAGCTGCTTCATCCCTGGATCAAGATACCATCTTGAACCTCCACCACCAGATACTGATGCACGCATCTGATGTGCATATCGGGATCAAGCGCATGATGCGCAGACTACGCAAAGGCACTACAGTGCCGCTAGATCAATGGATCGATTTTCTGGAGCATGTTTCCTTCCGCAACAGCCAGATACTTACTGCTTCCCGGTTTGCTACGAAAGGAGGGTATAAGCAACAATCTGCCCAAATCGAAGGTGATCTGTGCGTCTACATCCGCGACTATATTACAACGATCTCTACGCTTTGGGCTCCGAGTGGGCTTTCCGTGCATATCCAACCCGACGGGCAGAGGTTCCAACGTGCTTTCCGCCCCATTGAAGTTGGTATCGTCATCGACAATCTTGTCACGAACGCGGCCAAGGCCCGTGCTCGAAACACCTTGTTTATCCTACGGGTTGGCCAGAGGCCGAAGCCTCGCCTTTCGATCACAGTTGCAGATGACGGAATAGGTTGGCATGCATCCTTTGCACCCCTAGAACGAGCTTTCGAGAAGGGTGTCACCACCACGGATGGTTCCGGCCTTGGACTCTTTCACGTCAAGCAGGTGGTTGAGGGCCGGCTGGGCGGCCTCGTGGAACTCCTACCTAATCCATATTCCGACGAATTATCTGGCGCACAGTTGATTTTGCAGGTGCCAGCATGAAACTTTCTTTCCAACTCCTTGTAGTTGACGATCAGCCCGATGCCGCTGAGTCGGCCATTGGCCTTCTGGAGGATCATCTCCGAGATAAGGGTTTCGATCTTCATCGTACGCTGCCTCCTGATCTGTCGGCGCAGGCTTTGCAGGATTTTGTGCAATCCCAGGCACATGGCAGACCATACGATCTCGTTATGGTCGATTTTGATCTTCAGCAGCGAGATGACACAGGTGCTGTGGCTGCTGCCCGTCTCCGGGATGCGCTACCATATACCGACATGATCTTCTACTCCTCAATGCACCGACCTCAATTGCTTCGGCTTCTTACAGACCAGGAAGTAGAAGGAGTTTTTGTTGCTACACGGACTGAACTCGATATCGCCCTGACCGGCCTTGCAGATACAATTATAGGTAAGGTCGTCGACATTACTCATATGCGCGGTTTGGCAATGGCTGAAGTTGCCGATATGGATGTGGTTATGGAGCAAGCCCTCGCGGATGCTTTCGCTTCCCATCTTTTGCCTCTTGATGTCGTCAATAATACCATCGCGGCATTAAGAAGGAGTCTAAAGGATATGCTTGGCAAGATCCCATCGGATCTTGATGCGCACGACCTTTCTTCCCTTGTTTCCCGTGGATCATTCACTTCAGACCATAAGTATCGTTCTATTCGACGTATTGCGAAAAAATTACCTGATAAACCTCAGCGCGATCTACAAACATTGTCTTCGTTTCAAGCTGAAATCCTGAAGAACCGCAACATTCTTGCCCATGCCAAGGAACAAGCTGTTGATCAATATGGTAGTGCCATCCTCCGTTCATTCGGTGAAAATGGAAGCATCGTTATCGATGATGATTGGATGGCACGATTTCGCGCATCGCTCCGAAAGCACAGGAGCGCGCTGGATAATGTTTGTAGGGCTATTTGTGACGAATTCGCACCTGCACAATCCACGAACGATTCTGAGAAGGACCAATCCTAGCTGTTCTGCCAGCAACGGCGGGACTGCATTCGCCACTTGGGTGAAACGCGGCACTTCGTTCCGGCGGCGGTTTCCTCCTGTGGTGTATTTCCCTTTGAATTTGAACCAATCCGGAAATGATTGAAGCCGCGCGTTCTCCCGTACCGTCAGTATACGTGGCTCCGAGTAGTGTAGAAGGTCGTCGGGCAGGCTTGTTATCGTGGGAGCGGTATCCAAGGGATCGAGTACCCGTGTGACCATTTTCTTCATGCCGTGCGCCTCCCGGATTTCGGCAGGAATCGTCATCTTGAGCCGCCCTTCCTCGCGGCATGTGTTGATGATTGCTTCGAAGCGCTCGCGGATGTCTGGGCGGTGGCGGGCCAGCCTTGTATCGGTTGGCGATTCCTCGCATTCTCCGCGCATCAATCTTTGGTATGCCGTAATCGGTCCTCCTTTGTATGAGATCTCCTCAAATCCCTTGCTGTCCCTCGAAGGTGCTGTCCCGTTCCGGTCTACTTCAAGATCGCTGATAGCATCCCTTGCCGTAGGCCGGCGTGGAAGCTGGCGCTCTCCCAAGAAGCTACCGACTTGCTGTTCGAGGTCATCGAAGACTGCCTCAATCCCTTTTCTGACACCTAAATTCTTCAACGCTGCAATCAGGAAATATCTAGGGCGTGTCTGCGGTATTCCGAAATCTTCTGCATGTACAACTTTATATGATACATCATGATGTACCTGTAGCCACTGTTGCAAGGATTCAGCGAAATTTTCGATCGGATCTTCCCCCGGAACCTTGAAATCGCACGTGAAACCCCGGACATTTTCTATGAGCAGCAGGCGGGGTTGCAATACTTCCACCAGTTCAAGATATGCCTTGAACAACTGGTTTCTGGGGTCATCCGGCCTACGCCGCCCGGCATGGGAAAACCCTTGGCATGGCGGCCCGCCTGCCAGCAGGTCTACTTTTCCGATGAGATTCCCTAAAGCGTTCCTCCGCGTCGACAACAGGTCATGAATATCCCAAGGTTTCTGCTCTATCCCTCTTGGCCAGTTGTAGGAGAGGTTTGCAGAAAGTGTCTCGAATGCACATAGATCTTTCTCTATGGCAAACAGCCCCTTCCACCCTGCACGCATGAGCCCGAGGCTCAACCCGCCACAACCCGCGTAGGCGTCCACGAATACCGGTGCCGGCTCCGCCGCCCCTTGTTTACAGGACGTTGCCCGCGCCTCGCCACTTCCCTTGGCGGCTCTTCCGCGTGCGTGCTTCATTTCGCACCGCTGCCTTCCGCAGGGCCACCTTGGTGGTGTTCGGGTTTTTCCTGGTCCGGGTTGGACTTATTTGAACGTATGGCCGCCCTGAGCCTTTCCCTCACTCCTTCTTCGTCACCAACTTCGCATTCCCATATTACGACCACATTCCAGCCGAGGTATCGCAATGATTCCTCGTTATCATTGTCACGTACCATATTCCGTGCGAACTTGTCCTTCCAATACTCTGTCCGCGTCTTGGGTACATGGGCATATTGACACCCTTCATGCTGGTGCCAGAAACATCCATGAACGAAGACAGCCAACCGGTACTTGGGCAACACCAGATCGGGACGGCCCGGCAGGTCCTTCCGGCAGAGCCGGAAGCGTAGTCCCATCCGATGGGCAATCCTGCGCACCGCCCGCTCGGGAGCAGTGTCCCTGCCGCGGATGTTGGCCATCAACTCGCTCCGCTTTCGGCTGTCCACGATGTCGATCACACGCAATCCTCCAAGAAATCCCGTTGCCTTCTTGTGCTTTGAGCTTTACTTCCCCTTTTGTGCCTTCTCAAAGACTGTTTCCCGCCGGTACTTGAAACACCTTCATCACTTCATCGCCCAGGTGGTTGATGACCTTGACGGCGATGCGGCCGGAGGCCGGTTTGTCGAAGGGACGCGACAGGTCGCTGTGCAGCGTGGCCCAGGCGTCGGGGTCGACCTCGGCTTTCAGGGTCGTCCTGAGCGCCTTGTAGGGGTCGTTCGCGCCGAGGAAGTAGGCGTGGCGGACGAAGAAGCTCTCCTCGTTGTAGTCGGTGTCGATGAACCAGCAGGCGATGCCCTCGGGGCCGTCGCTTCGTATCTCGCCGGTGTTGGGGAGGAAGACGTCCACGCCGTTTATCCTGACCTGGAGACGTCCGGTGTCGTCGCCCTCGGCCGGGAGGACGTCGATGTCGGGCTCGCCGAAGATGACGAAGAGGTTGCCCTTGCCGGTGTTCTTCAGGTCCTCCGCCATGTGGAGGTCGGCGTTCATCCGGGCCTTGAGCACCGGGATGCGGCCGAGCTTGTCGAACTCCGAGGAATGGGCGTCGTAGTTGAACGCGCAGGCGATGAGCACGTCGAAATCGGCGTCGCCCGCTTCCCGGGCGGCGGCGACGAGGTCGGGCCGGGAGACGGTGCCGAACTCGGGGCCGATGAAGATGCCGGCGCGCTGTTCCCGGCCCTCGTCGCCCTGCACGTACCGGCCTTCGCCGCAGATCCGGCGGCCGGGCCAAGGGATCAGGGCGTTGAAGGTGATCCGGTCGTCCTTGTGCGCCTGCTGCACGCCGGCGGTCTTGAGTTGTTCCAGGATCATCGAGGCGAAATCGGCCGCCTCGCCGTAGGCGGTGCGGGGTTCGGCCGCGCGGTCGATCAGCTCGTCGTCCTCGTCGACCGCGAGCGTGCGGTGCGGCGACAGGCTGTCGACGGTGAACGGCCCCGCGACGCGCACGACGTTCCTGTCTTCGTATGGCTTGTCGTAGAGGTATTCGTAGTCGGCCCTGACGGCGATGGCGGCGTCGATCTCCTGCTGCCGGGCGATGCGCTGCTCCCACCATTGGGCGTGCAGGGCAGCGGGCGCCTCCGGCCAGGGCTCGGCGGGACGGGGCGGGAGCGTGTCGAGGGTGTAGCTGCGCCCGAGGTTCGCGTTGAGGTCGCGCAGAAGCCGTTGTACCCGCGGGGTGTCGGGCGTCGGTCCGTCGCCGATTTTGAAGGTGGAGGAAGGGTGCCGTTGCGCGCGTGGGGCGTCGGGCTGTTCTTTTTCGAGTTCCGCCCGGAGCCTGGAAAAGAGCGCTCGTGCCGCCGGGTTCCACGGGTCTTCGGCGTGGCGGGGGATCTCCCACTCCTCCCGGCTCGTCTCCGTCGCCTCGTTGAGCTTCCGGCGCAGGGGTTCCAGCATCTGCTGGTGCTTCTCCCAGATCACGTCGATCTCGGCGTTGTTGGCGATGGACTTCAGGGTGATGTGCGGGACCCGTTCGTAGACGAAGCCGTGGCGGACGTTGCCGTGGGCGGGCGCTTCGGACGGGGCCTTGCCGGCGATCTCGGCTTCCTTCCGCTGCCCTTCCGGGCTGTCCGCGAGGAGGTAGTAGGGATAGCGGGCGCCCATGACGCGGGCGCGAGCCAGCGCGAGGGCGACGCGGGAGGTGTCGATGGTGATCCAGCGCCGGCCCCACTGCTCGGCGACGTAGGCGGTGGTGCCGGATCCGCAGGTAGGGTCGAGGACGAGGTCGCCTGGGTCGGTGGCCATCAACAGGCAACGTTCTATGACTTTGGCGTTGGTCTGGACGACATAGATCTTGTCGTCTGTGAATGATCCTGTGCCGGTGTCCATCCAAATATTGGCGATCGGGATCGCACGAAAATCATCAAAATATCGAATGTATTGTATCGTCCGAGAAATTGTCGGCCAAAGCCGGTCAGATCTAGCTAAACGATTCAATCCTGTTTTGTTAGTCTTGAAAGTCCCTTTCCGAGGACCATAAATATGGCCGTGGAATGGAAATTGACGAACATCTCCCTCTCCAGCAGATCTGGAACTGGTAAGGGTATCTGGTCGGAAGAGATGGAATTCATCAGGTATCTGACTGTGATCTATTCGTTCTTCTGCTGTCAATCGCCTTGACATACCAGTTCCTGAATGACGCACTCGATCATATACGATGGCAGTAGAGGCTGCATGAGCCTTGTCCGCAAACAAAGTTCGGTACTTCAGGGAATCAGTATTCTTGGCATACCAAAGGATATAGTTCAGTGCTCCCGCAAGCGTTCCCCCGGCACGGCCAGTTGTTGTACGAAACCCAATCTGCGAAATCGCGTTATCACGTCCCAATACCTCATCCATCAAGTTTCGCACTAAATGAACGTTCTCATCCCCGATCTGCACGAACACCGAGCCACTCTCCGCCAGCAAGTCCCGCGCCACGGTCAGCCGGTCCCGCAGATACGTCAGGTATGAGTGGATCCCGTCCCGCCACGTGTCCCGGAACGCCTTGACCTGCTCCGGCTCGCGGGTGATGTGGTCGGCCTTGCCGTCCTTCACGTCCCGGCTGGTGGTGGACCACTGGAAGTTGGAGTTGAACTTGATGCCGTAGGGCGGGTCGATGTAGATGCACTGCACCTTGCCCCGCAACCCCTCACGTTCCGCCAGCGACGCCATCACTTGCAGGCTGTCGCCGAGGATCATCCGGTTCGACCAGTTGGCGTCGTGGCGGTAGAACTCCGTGCGGGCGTTGTCGTCCGGCAGGCCGTTGAAGTCGGCGAAGAGGTCGGGCTGGTCGTCGTTCGCCTGCTCGCCGGCTTGGCTGCGACGCATCAGGTCGTCGATCAGCGCCTTCGGGTGGACCTTCTCCTGGATGAACAGCGGCGGGGCCTGGACGACGAGGTTCGACCAGTCTTCCATGTCCTTGCCCCGCCAGACGAGCTGCGGGTCGAGGTCGCGGTTGCGGCGCCGCCAGGCGACCTCGATCGGGTTCTGGTCGTCCTTCGCCATCACCGACTGGTACTCCGCGGTCGGGATGTTCTTCCGCGACGCTTCCTCGTGGGTCAGCGTCCGGACCTGTCTGGACTTCTTCGGTTTTCTCGCCATGAGCCTGCTCGTCGTCTTGCGCGTCTTCAGGCGGCGATGCGCCGGAGAAGCTTTCGGTTGAAATCCTGATGCGATTCAAGTGACGAGATCATGTCGCCACCGACGTCCGAGAGCCTGGCGAGATCCTTTCTGGTGATATCGGCCTGATCTTCAAACACCAGGATTGATTCGAACGCGAGTTCGTGCCGGTGGAAGTACGACAGCATAATCGTCGTCAACCTCGCCTTGTCACGATTGGGCACGCCGTACAGGAACAACGGAACCTCACCCCTGCCCTCGATTCGGTAATCCACCGGATACACCTGGGCGTTCGGTACTTCCGGGTGGTAGTCCCGTTGGATCTTGTCTTCATCCACCATGCGAGAGAGGAAATCGGCGAGGTCGTCATAGAACGTGGAGCCGACATTCGAACGGGACAGAAACGTCAGATCGTAGATCCTGGTCAACGCCTGCCCGAACTGGAAGACGGTCTCCGGCAGCCGTTCGGGGGCGGTGTCGAGACAGAAGGCGCCACCGTCCCATTGCAATCCGCTTTCGCCCATGATGCGTTCGAGGAGCATTCCTCGGGTTCCGTCCATGAACGAGTCGATGTCGTGCTCGTAGCTGATGTGCATAAGCGTATGGCCGCGATCCGACAGCCGAAATCCACCTGACACCGCCTCGGAAAGATGGATCGGGAAACACTGCTGTCCCATAAAGTTCAGGTGAATTTCAGCCTGAGTTGCGGCGGCGGGTCTGGGGGTGTTGATTGTGTCTCCAGGAGATCCATCATTGGGCGACGATCGAACAGGTTCAGTTGGAGCACCCGCAAAATCTCGTACAAACTCCAACTTGATCGGTTGACGAACTTGATGTACGAAAGCAACAGATATACGCACATCGCAATCCAGAGCTGCGTCAATACTGCATTGCGCGATGTACCGACAAAACTCTTCACCTTCAGATGTTGCTTGATCCACTTGAAAAACAACTCTATCTGCCATCTTGCCTTGTAAATGTCCGCAATGGTCTTCGCCGACAAGTCGAAGTTGTTCGTCAAGAAGACGTAGTGTTTGCCCGTCTCAGCGTCCCGGTATCCGATTCGGCGCAACGCCCCAGGATACCTCTTCGCACCATGCGTACTCGTCAACACGATGATTTGATCGCTGGTGAGGCCCTGCCTTCGCTTCACCGCACGACGTTCCCGAACCGCATACCTGATCCCCTTCTTCATGCGGGTGACAAGAGAAATTCCCTGTGTATTCAGGTGCTTGAGCCACGCGAAGTCCACATACGCACGGTCCGCCACCACAATGCTCCCTCTCGGCACTTCCAACACTCTCGCCGCCTCAATGTCCGACCTCTTGCCGTCGGTGATGCGCACAAACGTCGGCAGATACCCTCCGTGGTCAATGCCCACATGCAACTTCACCGCACCCTTCGTCTGCTTGAACTTCGCCCACGGAAACATCGACAAGCACAAGTCCACGGTGGACGCATCCAACGAGTACAGCTTGCTCTTGAAGCGAAAGCCATGACCCGGCGCCGACCTCTGACAGCGCGCCAACACCCGCTCGAACATCCTCTCATAGAGCCGGTACGGTTGTTCCTCGTTCACACGGGCCAACGAAGACCTCGTTACGCTGCCGACCCCCAGGTGGTAGAGCTTGTGGGGATGCGTAGCCAGATTGGCCACGATGTCGCGCAGGCTGCTCCGCCCCGACAACTGCGCCATGAACATCGCCACAAACTGGTTCCAGCGCGTCATCTTGCGCAACTTTCGCCCCTTGTGGTGTTGCGCCGCATCCCTCTCGAATTCATGTCTCGGCACCAACTTGAGAAATTGCGCCAACACGGTATTATTGTGGGCCATGGACCTGGATCTCCTGTGATTTGGTTGCTTTCGCAAACTCAATCATAACATCACAGGATGATTCAGGTCCTCTTTCACGCACACTTTGTGGGACAGCAGTGATCGGGAAACGGTCTCCGTCAGGGAACTCGAAGTGTGTCTGCAACATCAGCGCACCGTCGGGACGTTGTTCGATCCTGACTTCTTCACAAAGGCGCTCGCACAAGAGGCTTTGAAGTGCGTCAAAATCGATAGTCACAGAAGTGGCCTCTGTGGATCAGATGGGACGTTGATCCCGCTCACATTGAAGTCTCGGATCAAGCAGTACAAGGCGCCCTCAAGGGTCTCGAACCGATCGGTATCTACCGCCTCCGATTCGGGTTTCCTGCCTGCCGAGATAGCCTGCTCCGGCTCGCGGGTGATGTGGTCGGCCTTGCCGTCCTTCACGTCCCGGCTGGTGGTGGACCACTGGAAGTTGGAGTTGAACTTGATGCCGTAGGGCGGGTCGATGTAGATGCACTGCACCTTGCCCCGCAGCCCCTCCCGTTCCGCCAGCGACGCCATCACCTGGAGACTGTCGCCGAGGATCATCCGGTTCGACCAGTTGGCGTCGTGCCGGTAGAACTCCGTGCGGGCGTTGTCGTCCGGCAGTCCGTTGAAGTCGGCGAAGAGGTCGGGCTGGTCATCGTTCGCCTGCTCGCCGGCCTGGCTGCGCCGCATCAGGTCGTCGATCAGCGCCTTCGGGTGGACCTTCTCCTGAATGAACAGCGGCGGCGCCTGGACGACGAGGTTCGACCAGTCCTGCATGTCCTTGCCTCGCCAGACGAGTTGCGGGTCGAGGTCGCGGTTGCGGCGCCGCCAAGCGACCTCGATCGGGTTCTGGTCGTCCTTCGCCATCACCGACTGGTACTCCGCGGTCGGGATGTTCTTCCGCGACGCTTCCTCGTGGGTCAGCGTCCGGACCTGTCTGGACTTCTTCGGTTTTCTCGCCATGAGCCTGCTCGTCGTCTTGCGCTTGCTATGCGAATTCAAAGACCTTCAGGGCGATGGACTTCGTCGGCTCTGTTCGTCCGTGGACCATCAGGCGAATTCTCTCCGTGGTTTCACGGCTGAAGCTCTCCTCTCCGCAGCGCACACACACCGTGGCCGGAATGCGATCGACCAGAACGTACTTGCCATCGATCCGGAAGACCTCCTCCACCAGTTCTTCGCGGCTGTCTCCGGCGCCACACACCGAACACGTGAACATAGATCACCTCCGTCGAGAATACTCGATCCATTCTGCTGATCGCGGTTCATATAACGTAATGAT
Organism: uncultured Gammaproteobacteria bacterium; assembly: GCA_958295465.1. Classification (GTDB taxonomy): domain Bacteria; phylum Pseudomonadota; class Gammaproteobacteria; order HK1; family HK1; genus HK1. Next base: position 273,395 of record OY282353.1, on the reverse strand, counting down.
TTTCACGAGATCTCCATCCGCAAGAGACACCTGAATGTGCAGCGGTCGTCCTGCTCGCGTAAAACCCAGCAACAGACAGCTCGGAGAATACTTGTCTTCCGGGTATTCCTCAATGACGGTTGCCGTTGTCCCGGCCTGTCTGATCTCCTGCTCGCCGATGTTTCGTTCGACGGCACGCTTGACCGCATGGCGGCTGAAGTCGAATTCCCCACCGGACAACTGACTTCGTATTTGTTCGAGAGTTTTCACCTGTCCCTTTTCAGTTCAAGTCGCTCGCGCCTCCTCATGCCATAGTCTCGATTTCTCCCACTACGAACCTGCTACCGCTCGAACTGTTCGAACTCGCGTCCGGCATCGTGAGTCCGCTCCAGGCAGAGACGATCGATCAGGTTCAGGGATCGGAACGTCCATTCGTCGTCCTGGTGTTGCTGGTACGTCCGGAAGACGAGCTTCGCGACGGTGCGCGTGTCGCCGGCACGTCTGGTCCGAATGTCCCGGGCTTCGTCGGCGAAGCGATCGAGGAATTTCTCGCAGATATCACACGTCATTCCCGGCAGCCGCCCCAGAGATTCCTCCAACGTATGAAGAATCGAGAAGGAATCCTCCTGGAATGCCTTGCTGTCACAGAACGTCGCGATCAGATCTTCGTGTGTGTCCAGGGCTTCGCCCTGTAATCGGTCGAAGCATGACGCTGCTTTGCGACGCACTTCGGAATCGTCGTCGTCGAACAACGCGGCAAGCGTTGCTTCGCACCAGGCTCGATACTCCGGAGCGGCGATGTTGGCGGCGGCGACCTGTGCCACGCCGAGGCGATGCCGGGCGTCGCCGCGCAAGGCTTCATCAACGAAACCCGCAGCACGCTCGTGTATCAGGTAGGCGATACAGGCGAAGCGTGCCCCGGCCTCGCGGACTTCCGGTTCGGACGATCGGAGCATGCGCTCTACGATCGGCCGCAGTTCGGCAAAATTGTCGTGCAGACTACCTCGAATGAATTTGTATACGTGGTGTGTTACGAGCAGGAGATCCTCGGACAAGTTCATACTCTGGAAGAGTGACATGCCAAGCATAGGATCGTGGCAGGCAACGGCCCGGAGAGGCCCGGCGACACATGAAAGCACGGCCGCGCTCCGATCCCGGACCATCTGGTCTAGGGTTGGGCGGAACCGATCGATGTACGTGGCGTCGGAAAAGATGAGATCCCGAATGGCGTCGGCCGCTCTCCCGCGCGTGGTGTTGATACCGTTAAAGTGGATGTCGCCGCCGTAGTATGGTTTGCCGCTGCCAGCGTCCTCCTGCCACGCTTCGCGGTCAGGATCTTCATGCTCCGTTGCGAGTCGGTGAAGCATCTGGACGGCATCATCCGAGAGTGGATCTTCGATGTTTCCGAGGACATCTGCAATCGACCGGCCGCAAGACCCACGTGACTCTGCAAATGCCTTGCGGCAGACCTGGAGTTTGAGGTCGCTCGCGATCGGGGCTTTCTCCAACGCGGACAGCGTCCGCTCCAGGTACACGGGGTTCGTGTCGGCGGGGAATCGCAGGCTGAGGCGGGCGAATCGCTCCGGTTCCTCCTTGGCACGATCTTCCAGGACTTGCGCCAACTGCCGAGCGCCGCCTGTAACGTCATCCCGCAAGAAACGTCCCCACTCCTCCGAGTGGTACTTCACGATTGCCCGCAGCCACTGGTCGTCGATCATCTTGTCCGCGACGTCCTTCTTGATCGGTGACTCGACTAAATCTCCATCGCCAGTCATCCCGCGCGGCTCGCCCTCCGGCTCACCGAACTTCCGCTCCAGCTCCTCGAAGTGTGCGTTCGCTTGGGCGCTGCGTAGCTCTGGCGGAACCGCCGAAAGCAGAGCGAACCGAGCCCATCCGGTCTGTCTGTATCCGTCCCTGGTGCGTTCATAGGGATGGACGTAGCCCAGGATCACCGTTTCAAGCCGCTCTCGGTTCTCGGCAGTGCAGCGCGGGACCACCGCCCGGATCGCTTCCATCGCGCACCAGTGCGGGCTGTCGGAGAATCCGCAATGGAATCGCCACGGTTCGTCACATAGCAGGGCGGCTGCCTCGTCCGCATGGCGTGCCGCCCCGCCGGTGTACAGGGCCATCAGGAGGTGATTCGCGACGTGGGTGTCGCGGCGGCGCAAGTCGGGGATCACGTCACGTAGATCCGCAGTGCCGTCGCGAGCGAGGGTGGCGAGTGCTCCGGCCAACTCCAGGAGGCACGCCTCTTCACCCCCCGGATAATCGGTTTTCACGAGAAGCGGCCATGCGGCATCGCGTTTCGGCGGTGTACTACCGGTCAGGGCGAAATCCGAGATTTCGAGAACCACCGGAAGCACATGCTCCACGAACACCGCCGGAACGTGCTTTGCGGACGTGTTGAACATCACTGCCGCCGATTGTTCGTAGCCGAAAAACTCTCGTGTACGCAGATCCCTACCGCTGGCGCGGACGACCGCAAGGCGTCGCCGGAACCGATGGGCCATAGCTTCCGGGATCCACTCGGGACGGTTCTCGCCCAAGTCGTGGAGCATGTCCCAGAACGTGGTGTTTTCCGCGATCGGCCCCCGGGCCTCGTCGAGCGTGCCGTTGTCCACCAGACGTAGAAAGAGGTCGAAGAAGCGTCGGCTCGTGTGGTGGTCGGCCCATTGCATGATGAACCGAAGCCGATGCATCCACTCCCCGCCGCGGTCGGCATACGGTTCGAGCAGGGCCGCGACGCGATCCGGTGAGTAGCGCTGGTGGCGTCCCAGATAGGTCACCGCCATATCGTTGAGCCGGTCGTTGCCCGATGCCAGCCAGTCTTCGATCACGCCGTGCCGGTCGGTAGCGGTAAACCAGGACGATGATCCGGAGAATCGACGCCACGCGATCTCCGACAGCTTGTCCGGGTTCGGCGTGCCTTCCTCGACGGCCTTGAGCGCCGGCGCGATCCACTGTTGCCAAACCGACCATTCTTCCTCGGCGGGGTCCGTGACTTCGGCGAGGAGCGCAAACGCGAGGTCCTTGATATGCGCCCGGATCCTCTCGTCCGAGAGCAGGGCGCGAAGCTCCTCCACATACCGGGCAGGATGGTTGTCGCGGAGATAGGCCAGCACCTGCCGGACCTGGGCGCGGCGGAACAGATGCTGCTCCGAGCCCTTGAGGAACGACACCAGCGATTCCCGCCGCCTGAAGAACACCCGGGCGAAGCAGTAGTCGAAGAAGCTCTCGTGGCCGAATCCGTAACGGCGCCCGTCGAAGGTGAGTACGCCTTCCGACGCCAACTGCTCCACGTATGCAGGCGTGAAATCGTCCAGCGTCTCGCGGGGCGCCGAAAGTTGTTGAGCGGAAGCCATCTCGTTGCAGAGGGTCTTCATCACCTCCTTCCACTGATCCGGCGAGGGCGCGACTCGTTCTTCGACCGCCCGCCGCTTCTTGGTCCAGTACCCTTCAAAGAGCTGCGTTGCCGTGTCGAAGGCGGGTGTTCGCGACGTATCGAAGCCGGCTTCGAGGAAGAGGGTGAGGTTCTGCGGGAGCCGCAGGAGCGCCAGTTGGCGTTTCCGGAACCGCGCCGGGTCGAAACCGGCATCGGTCAGGATCGTCTTGACCTCATCGACCGTGAACTCCGTGACCTCGACTCGCGCGTCCGAATCGGGCGGCGCGAGTTGCCGCAGGCGATGATCGTGCTGCCAGTCGAAGTCGAAGGCCCGGCAGACGACGACGGTGTGAAGCACGGCCCGTGCGCGCGTGCCACGGGCCTCCTGAAGCAACCCCTCGACGACGTCGAACGCGCCGGAGCTTCTGCCGGACATGGTGCTCACCGCGTCCAGTTGATCGACGATCAGGACGCCCGGGCGACCGGCGGCTTCGGCTGCCGCCGCGAGCACCAGGACCGGAGATTCTTCGAGCTCGAGACGGCGCCCGAGATCCGCGGTGGTCGATGCCGTAAGAAGCTGGAGGTGTTCGAGGCGGAACGTCAGTACCGGCAGGCCGCGTTCGCGCAGAGCCTCCGTGACTTCGACGACGCAGGCCGTCTTCCCGGAGCCGGCCTTGCCGGTCACGACGCTGTCGGTCGCAGTCTCCCCCAGCCGGGACAGCAACGTTTCCGCCGCCGCCCTTGGGACGAGTCTTTGCTGGATGAGCCACCGCCGTGCGCCGTTCAGGTACTGTTCCGTTGCTTCTCGCACGGCGACACCCGCACGTTCGGGGCTGGACAGGCGCCGCATCTGATAACCGCGCCGGGCGAGTGCTTCGACGAGACCCTGACGGGTGATCGTGCGGTGCACGGAGTCTTCGACGATCGCCCGAAGCTCCGACAGCACCTGCCTCGAATCTGCGAGAAAGAGTGCCTGGACTCCCCATCGCACTTTGTCTTCGAGATCACGTTCGCCAATCGTTCGGACTCCGATTCGCCGCAAGCGCTCGATCGCGGTCGGGACGGCGCACTTCCAGTAGCAGTGAAACAGACTCTCGAACCATGCCTTCCTCTTCTTGTTGGTAGCGAGGAAGGCATGCTCGAATTCTTCCGCGGACTTCGCGGCGCACGCCGCCTCGCACAATTCGGCCAACTCGCGGGCCTCGCTGCCCGAAACGAACACGAAGCGATCGTCGTTCCTCGCCAACGCATTTCCGATCGCCTGAAGCAGTCCATCGGAGGCGAGCTCGGCGAGACTCCACTTGCCGTTCGAATGGCTGCGTTTCGCCTGATGGAGCTCCTGCCGAGATCCAACCGTCACGACGAACTCCGCCTTCTCGACACCGGGGTCCTCGATGCGGATTGCCTTCGTGTCGCCGCGAAGCATGCGGACGCACTCCGAGACCGTCCACCACTGCTCGTAGCGGTTGCCGAGTTTGTCCGCGGGACCGCCGGGGAGGGTCATGCCGGATCGGCGCCAGCCGCCGCGCCGGCTCGTCCCCGGAGACCGGTTCGGCGCCAGGCTTTGCCTGAGGATTGCAGCATGAACATGTGCCCGTTGCCGCGGCACGTCAGACCATGATCCGGCTTCGGGAGAAGGGACATCAAGATTCGACGCTTGTGTTATCGTCCACTTGGCGCGGTCGCCGACCAGGAGAGATGATGCAACTCACAGCAGTATTAGTGCCCGCCCCGGAAGGAGGATTCATGGCAACGAATCCTGAAACCGGCACGACGACACAAGGCGAGACCGTTGAAGGGGCATTGGCCAACCTGCGGGAAGCGACGGAACTCTATCTGGAAGAATCGCCAATGGAATCATACGGGAGTCCGCTGGTGACGACGATCGAAGTTCGCTCCCGTGCCGCCTGGCCTGCCGCATGTATCCGCCCGTCGAACATGTCGTGCTCTTGAAGAGCATCCTGCGCGCCGATTGACGTATCAGCAGTACGCTGTTGATCGCGGCGGCTCGGCGTATCGGGGACCGCCCGCCGCCACGTCCCATCACGCCAGGACCCCTTCGACCATCCCGTCGAACGCCGTTTCCACCTTCGCCCCGAAATCCTCCTGCATTTCATACACGTCCCCGAACTCGGCGAAGGCCCAGCGCCCGAACGTGCCCAGGCGGTTCACGCCCGGCACCCAGAAGGTCTCCATCGCCGCCTTCTTCTCCTTGGCGTCCTCGCGCCGGTAGCCCTTGACCTCGACCACCAGGTGCAGCGGGTCTTCGACACCCCGGCCGTCATCCACCAGGACGATGAAGTCGGGGCGGTAGCGCCTCGCCTCCGAGCCGAACCGGTAGGGCGCCTCGAATCCGAGATTGTCGTTCTTTACGTAGGCGCGCACCCGCGGATGCGATTCCGCCACACGGCAGAACTCCGCCTCCCAACCGCTGTCGCAGATCGCCCAGTTGACGTGGCTGCGCCCGGCGGCGGTCTCCCACCGTAGCGCTTTCGAGGTCCTGAAGTTCACGTGCGCCGTCGAGCCCGCGGGGTTGTACGGGTCGAGCACCGCCTTGACCGGGCGTTCGCCTTCCAGCTTCGCCACGATGCCGCGGGTGATCCGCTCGCACGCCACGTCGGCCAGCTCCTGGTACATGAGCTGGGCCGGATACGTGCCGCCCTTGCACACCAGGTGGCCGTCAAGCCACTGCCGGGTGATGCGCTTGAGCTGCCCGAAGAGGTGGAGCTTCGGCGCTTCCCCGGGGTCGCGCCATCTGGTCTCCAGCAGGCGTTTGGTCAGGTGGTAGAGGAGCGTCGAGCGGCGTAGCGCGCGCGTATGGACCAGATCCAGATCCACTCCTTCGCCGATGATGCCCTGGTTCAAGGTCTTCGACGGCCCCACGAGGTCGGGCGTCAGCTCCAGCGTCGAGTCGCCGTCGAAGCGCGCCGACAGCCGCTCCTCCGGCAGCTCCACGCGGTAGCCCTCGACCCGGGGGAAGCGGATCTCGCAGGCGTCGCGCTCGGGCGTGACCGCCTTCACGTGTACGGTCTTGCGCGGCGGCTGCGGCGGCTCGACCACCGGCTTGGCGGTGAAGTCGAAGGGGATGCCGAGCACGTCGGCGTACTCGACGTTGAACCGGCCATCCTCGTCCAGGTCGTAGGACTGCCGGCGCAGCGCCCGCCCGACCACCTGCTCGCACAGAAGCTGCGTCCCGAAGGCGCGCACGCCGAGGACGTGCGTAACGGTGCTCGCATCCCATCCTTCGCTCAGCATCGAGACCGAGACCACGCATCGGATCGAGCCCCCGAGCCGGTCCGCCTTCCCGACGGTGTTCATCACCTCCCGCAACAGGTCCTGGTCGGTGAGATGCCCGGCCTCGCGCCGGTCGCCGGTGCGCTCGACGATCTCGCGGCGGAAGCGCTCGATCTCGTCCGCGGCCATCTTGCGGAAGCCCGGGTCCAGCAGCTCCCCCGATTCGAGCTGCTCGCTGTCGATGAGCAGGGTGTTCGGACGGGGCAACGGGGCGCCGCCCTCGTCGAAGTTCCGGAACAGCGGCAGCCGGCCCTGCACCAGGGCCGGGGCGTCGCCGCCGTCCCCGTTCCTGTCGCCGTCGCCGTTCCCATCGCCGCCGCCGTCCCCGTTCCCGCGGTGGAACCCCGAGACGTAGTCGTAGACGAGCTTGGACGTGGACGTGTTGTTGCAGACGACGATGAAACAGGGCGGGACCTCGATACCGGCCGCCCGCCAGAGCGCGAAGGTCTTCTCGTAGTGCCCGTAGAGCGCTTCGAGCGCGGCCTGGAGCTCGACGGGGAGGCTCAACGGGTCGAGCGCCTTCGCCTTGCCGCGCCCCCGCTTCGGCATCTTCCCCCGGATGTGCTCCCAGAGGTTGCGGAACTTCGGCATCTCGCCGCCCGGGATGTTGTCCGCCACCGGCACGCGCGGCAGCTTGACGATGCCGCATTCGATGGCGTCCATCAGCGAGAAGTCGCTCATCGTCCAGGGGAACAGCGTCCCTTCGGCGTAGCCGGACCCGCGGAGGAAGAAGGGGGTGGCGGAGAGATCGACAACCCGCCGCACGCCCAGCGTGCGGGTGGCGGCATCGAGGCCGGACATCCACAGCCGGGCCGCCTCGCGGTTCTTCTCGGCCTCCTTCCGGTCGTCGCCGGTCAGAGGGCCTTCATCACCGCCTTGTACCCCGCTTCGTGCGCCGCTGCCTGCGCCCCCGCCCCCGCTCCCGCCCGTGTCCGCATCCTCGTCCCCGGGCTTTTCGCGATAGCAGTGGTGCGCCTCGTCGTTCAGGACCAGGACGTCCTTCATGCCCATCAGCTCGGGCATCACGCGCTGGAGCATCTGCCCGTCGCTTTCGATGGATCGGATGCTGGCCCCCCGCCCTTGCAGCAGCGCGCGTCCGCCCCTGGACAGCGGCAGGGTCTCGCGCCGCCTGAAGGCGTGGAAGTTGGTGATGACGATCCGGGCACGCCCGAGGTCGGCGAGCATGTCCGCCGGGACGAGCTCGCGGCCGCGGTAGTAGCTGTCCGGGTCGTTCGGGTGCAGCACGCGCAGCCGGTCACGGATGGTGAGGCCGGGGGTCACGACGAGGAATCCGCGGCTGAAGCGCCGGCTGCCGGGACGGCGCACCGCGTTGACCGTCTGCCAGGCGATGATCATCGCCATGACGGTGGTCTTGCCGGCCCCGGTCGCGAGCTTCAGGGCCAGCCGGGCCAGCCCCGGGTTGGCCCCGGCGTTGGCCGCTTCGAGGTGGTCGAGGAACGTCTTCCCGCGCCGGCCGCGCCGCGGCGCGACCTCGGTGAGCCAGATCAGCGTCTCGACCGCCTCGACTTGGCAGAAGAAGGGTCGGACGCCGCCGAAGCGGTGGTGGCGCCAGTGCCGCAGCAGGCGGGCGGTCTCCGGCGTGACCTGCCAATCGCCCGGCTTCGGCAGCGCCCGCCACCGGTCCACGTGGCCGCGCAGCTCGTTGATGATGGGCGTCGGGTCGTACTCCTGGGCCTTCGTGGAAACCCCGGTGCGGTCCCCGAACTCCAGCGCGTCCTGGGCGCCGGGGGTCTTCCGTTTCCTCGCCTTCGGGATGGGAGTGACGAACTCGGCCCGCCGGCGCCGGTCGATCAGCCGGTGGGTCGGCTGCCCCTCTCCGTCGAGCTCCCAATGGCGGGTGGGGGACTCGTACGGAGAGTTGATGATCGGCTTGGTGAAGAAGCTGTCTGCCATGGTGCAACCGGCCCGGTACGGGTCAACTCATGAAAGTATGCGGAATCTACCCCAAGCGACACCGTCACCCTATGCAATCCCGATCGGCAATTCCCGCCAGGCCCGAAAACGTCCATCCCACCACCACGATCGGGCGGCAGGGAAAGTCGCGAAACCCCGATGGACGACCGCGCCGGATGGAATCCCCATCGAGCGCCCGGGCGCTACACCCCCAGCCGGCTGAAGACCCGGCGCGCGTTGCCCTCGAAGATCTTCGCCCGGTCCGTGTCGTCCAGGGCGCTGGCGTCGATGTAGCGCTTGGTGTCGTCGAAGTAGTGCCCCGTCTCCGGGTCGATGCCGCGCACCGCGCCCACCATCTCCGAGGCGAACAGGATGTTGTCGGCCGGGATGACCTCGAGCAGCAGGTCGATCCCGGGCTGGTGGTACACGCAGGTGTCGAACCAGACGTTGTTCAGGATCAGCTCGGCGAGCGGCGGCTTGCCCATCATGTCGGCCAGCCCCCGGAAGCGGCCCCAGTGGTAGGGGACGGCGCCGCCGCCGTGCGGAACGATGAACCTGATGGACGGGAAGTCCCGGAACAGGTCGGAGGTGATCATCTGCATCACCGCCGTGGTGTCCGCCCCGAGGTAGTGGGAGCCGGTGGTGTGGAAGGCGGGGTTGCAGGCGGCGCTCACGTGGATCATGGCGGGCACGTCGAGCTCCACCATCTTCTCGTAGAAGGGATACCACCAGCGGTCGCCGAGCGGGGGGTCGGTCCAGTAGCCGCCGCTGGGGTCCGGGTTCAGGTTGCAGCCGACGAAGCCGAGCTCGTTGACGCAGCGTTCCAGCTCGCGGATGCAGGCGGCGGGCGGCACCCCGGGGGTCTGCGGAAGCTGGGCGACGCCGGCGAAGTTCGCGGGGTAGAGCTTGGTGATCCGGTGGATGAGGTCGTTGCAGTGCTCGGTCCAGGCGATGCTGGTGGATTCGTTGCCGAGGTGGTGGCCCATCCAGCTCGCGCGTGGCGAGAAGATGGTCAGGTCCGTGCCGCGCTCGCGTTGCAGCCTGAGCTGGGCGCCTTCGAGGCTTTCGCGGATCTGGTCGTCGGTGACGTCGAGCCCGCCCTTGACGTGCCGGTGCAGGGGGTCGTTGCGAAGCTCCGCCTTCTGCCGCTCCCGGTACCGTCCCAGCGCATCGGGGGCGGTGGTGTAGTGGCCGTGGCAGTCGATGATCATGGCGTTTCCTCCCCGGCACGCAGATGCAGCACGCCCTGAAGGATGGTGTAGTGGTGATGGCGGTCGATGCTCATGGCGCTTCTCCTCGATCCGGGTCGGATGCGCTGTCGAGGTATGACGACCGGGCGCCCGTGGTGCCCGCGGCGTCCGTGCTGCCCGTGGCGCTTGCCCGCTACGTGGCGGAGCGTTGAGCCTCAATCCTGATCGGACAGCTCGGACGCGCTGTCCACGTAGACGAGGCCGGCGGCTTCGAGCTTCGAGCGCATGCCGTAGATGTCCAGGCCCAGGACGCCGGCAGCCAGCTTCTCGCGCTTGTCCGCCTCCCCGGCCTCGCGCTCGCGGGCCGCGGCCAGCACCCGCGGGGCGGTGCTCCTGGCCACGACCACCACGCCGTCGTCGTCGGCCACCACCACGTCGCCGGGGTGGACCAGTTGCCCGGCGCAGACGACCGGCACGTTCACGCAGCCCAATGTGCTCTTGACCGTGCCCCGGGCCGAAACGGCGCGCGCCCACACCGGGAACCCCATGTCTTCGAGGGCGCGTACGTCGCGTACCCCGGTATCGGTGACCAGCCCCCTGACGCCGCGGGCCTTGGCCGAGGTCGCGAGCAGGTCGCCGAACATGCCGTCGGTGTTGTCCGCGGTACAGGCGAGGACCAGCACGTCCCCGGGCCGGCAGAACTCGACCGCCACGTGGACCATCCAGTTGTCGCCCGGCTGGGCCAGGATGGTGACGGCGCTGCCGGCGGCCTGCGCCCGCGGATGGATCGGGCGGACGTACGGCTTGAGCAGGCCGCTGCGGCCCTGGGCCTCGTGCACGGTCGCGACCCCGAGCGCGCCGAGGTGGTCGATGGTCACGCCGTCGGCCCGCTCGATGTTGCGCACGGCCACGGGTTTCATGTCGTTTTCCTCATCGGTTGGTGACGGGCTTCTCCCGGGAGCGCCGATCCCAGGTTCGCAACAGGTGTCTGGCTCCGGCTTTGCCGGGTCGGGGGCATCGGTGGGAACCGCCGGGCTTCATCGATGCGTCGCCGGGCTCGTAGCCGGCCCGTCACCCGCCCGACCAGTACAGCCGGGCCGGGTTGTCCACCAGCACCTGCCGGCGTAGCACGGGGGTGTCGCAGACGGCCATGATCCAGTCCACCAGAGCGCCGTCGTCCGGCATGTGGGACTTCATGTTCGGATGCGGCCAGTCGGTGCCCCAGAGCACCCGCTCCGGGACGGTGCGCAGAAGCGCCCGGGCGACGGGCTCCACGTCGGCATAGGGCGGCCCGACCCGCGACAACCGTTCCGGGCCGCTCACCTTGACCCAGAACTTCCCGTCCCCGGCCAGCAGGTCGCGCAGCAGCCGGAAGGGCCTGGACTCGACGCCCTGCTCCACCGGCGCGCGGCCCATGTGGTCGATGACCACCGGCACTTCGATGCCGCGCAGGAAGGGCGCCAGGTCCTCCAGATCCTCGGCGTCGAAATAGACGACGACGTGCCAGCCGAACGGCTCGATCCTGTCCAGGATCGTGCGGTATACGCCGAGCGGCCTGCCGCCCCCGAGCCGCTTGACGAAGTTGAAGCGCACCCCGCGCACGCCGGCTTCGTGCATATCTTCGAGCTCGGGCTCGGTGACGTCCTCCGCGACCACCGCAATGCCGCGATAGTCCTCGCCCCCGCTACGCAGCGCATCCAGCATCGCCGCGTTGTCGGCGCCGTGGCAGCTCGCCTGCACGATGACCGCGCGTGAGAAGTCCAGATGCCGGTGGCGCTGGAACAGCGTTTCCTTCGGAGCGTCCACCGGCACGTAGGTGCTGGTGGGCGAGAACGGAAACCGGGCCGCCGGCCCGAAGACGTGGCAGTGCGCGTCGCAGGCGTTCGGGGGCAGGGCCTGGGCGGGCTTCCTGGGCGTCGGGTGGAAAGGCAGGTAACCGGGCGTGGCCATGGGCATGGATATGGCGCCGAATTCGACGGATCAGGTGGCCACAGTCTACCGGGACCGAGCCCCGAGGAGGGTAGGGTGCCCGGTGTGTCGTTCGGCTTTTTCGGTGCGGTGAAACGACGATCGAGGCAGCCAGGCGCCTGGGGCTCCGAGCGCGGCGGACCACCCGGCTGTGCGAGTCGACGATGACCGGCCTGTCCGTCGTCTCGACCAGATCGAGGGCGAACCGCGGCTGTCCCGGAGGGTTGGTGAACGGCGGCCACGCGGTCGACACGAGCTGTAGCCGCCGACCCTGCGCTGCCGCCATGATCGGTATGAGGATGATGGGGATCAGCAGTGCTCCGGTCGTCCACCGGCTCCAACGAAGAAGCCGTGTTCGGCGCATGGGTGGTGAGCCGTCTGTTTCCGCGTTCGCCGACATGTCGTATCTCCTGTGTCCATCTCCGTCGACAGCGCAACTCATGAGCGCCGTTCTCCCGACGAAACGCACCTGCTTGCCGGTGTTCCGGCCACAATCCCCCACATCGGGCATCTCGGCGGACTCCCCGGACACCCGTATCGTGCGGCTCGACCCGATGGTGGAGCAGACCGAATCGCAGACGCCCGAACCCCGCCGTTACCGCGCCGGCATGTTCTCGATGTCGGCGCGGGCGCCGATGGTCGAGTTGCCATAGTTGTGCCACAGGAAGGCCGTGGACAGGACGCGCTCTTCCAGAGCCCCGGAGGGGCTGTTCTCGACGCGCTCCCGCTCGTTGCGGACCACGGTCGTCTCGGACCCGAGGTCTTCGGCGGAGACGTATGAATTGACCATGCGGTCCGCTTCGATGTCGAGCGCTCCGGCGAGGTTGCCCTCGTCGGCCGGGAACGTCTCGAAGTAGTTGGTGCTGTCGAACCACGTTGTCCCGTTGTAGGCTCCCCCTGTCGCATCATGACGTCGGGTGTCGGAGCGTCAGCGGGAACCGCTGTTTCCCGGACGAGTCCCCGGCAGGTCTCGTCCATTTGCGATGACACAATGCTCTGCATTGACAAAATCAATGTATGCAGGTGAATTGTTCGGGCACCGTAAATGCTCTTGATGCAGATGGCCGCCACCGGCGACGCCAGCCGGACCGGGCGGGTGCCGGGGGGAGTGGCGAGATGAAGATCTGTGTCGTAGGGGCGGGGGCCATCGGCGGATTGCTCGGCGCAAGGCTCGCCGCCGCCGGTGAGGACGTCACCCTCATCGCCAGGGGGGCCCATCTCGATGCGATCCGCGCCCGCGGGATCGAGGTGACGATGAACGACGACGCCGTCGTTCACGCGGCGGACGTCGCCGCCACCGGCGGTTTGAAGGAATCCGGCCCCCAGGATTTGGTGATCCTTGGGGTCAAGGCGCACCAGATCGCCCCCATCGTCGGCGATCTGCCCGCGCTGTTCGGACCGGGAACGGTCGTGCTGACGACCCAGAACGGGATTCCGTGGTGGTATTTCCAGCGTCACGGCGGGCCGTTCGACGGAACCGTGCTCGACTCCCTCGACCCGGGCGGGGTGATCGCGGGCGCGATCGCGCCGGAGCGAATCATCGGCTGCATCGCGTATCCCGCGGCCGAGATCACCGGGCCGGGCCGAATCCGTCATATCGAGGGCTCCCGATTCCCGGTCGGCGAGCTGGACGGCTCGGTCACGGAGCGGGTGAGCGCGTTGTCCGGGACGTTGCAGCGGGCCGGATTCAAGTCCCCCGTGCTCGCCGACATCCGTTCGGAGATCTGGCTCAAGGCTTGGGGCAACCTCTCGTTCAATCCGATCTCCGCGCTTACCCACGCGACCCTGATCGACATCTGCCGATTCCCGCTGTCGCGCGATCTCGCGGCACGGATGATGACCGAGGCGCAGGATGTCGCGGGCAGGCTCGGCATCTCGTTCCGGGTGCCGCTGGAGAAGCGGATCGCGGGGGCGGAACGGGTCGGCAGGCACAAGACCTCGATGCTGCAGGACGCCGAGTCCGGCAAGGCGCTGGAGACGGAGGCGCTTATCGGTGCGGTGGCAGAGCTCGGCCGGCTGACCGGGACACCGACTCCGAGCATCGACGCCGTGTATGCCCTGACCCGACTGCTCGGACACGTCATCGAGGAGGAGCGGGTCCGGGTCAGGGCCGAGCCGCTTGCGCCGGCTCTTCGAGCCGCGCCCGGACCGGAGATGGCCGCGAACGGCGGGGATTGACCCGCGGGCGGCGCTCCCGTTCCCGGACCGCCCACCGGGAGCGATTCCGGAGGCTCGCACCACCGCTTCCGAGGAGCCCGTGCTCCGGACCCGTCAGCCGGTCCGATCCGGTGGATGCGAATCCCTCTCTCCACCATCCCCGGAGGCGACGGCCTCGTTCACGAGAGCCGGATGACCCCGTAGACTGGCCCGATGGCGGACTCGCATGCGCTCGACCCCCGCGGCGCCGCGCTGGCGGCATGGCTGCGCGATACCCTGGCGACCACCGCCTTCCGGATCGAGCCCGCTTCGGAGGATGCGAGCTTCCGCCGCTATTTCCGGGTGCACGCGGGCGCCCGGACATGGGTCGCGATGGATGCCCCGCCGCCGATGGAGGACTGCCGGCCGTTCGTCTCGGTGCTCGGTCTGCTGCGCGGCGCCGGTGTCCGCGCGCCGGCGCTGCACGCGGCGGACGTGGAACGCGGCTTCCTGCTGCTCGACGACCTCGGATCGCGTTGCTATCTCGACGTGATCGGCAAGGCGAACGCCGACGCCCTCTACACGGATGCGTTCGCGGCCTTGCTCGACATGCAGTGCCGCATCGGTCCCGGGCAGGTGCCGCCGTACGACGATCGGAAGCTGCGCGAGGAGATGGAGCTCTTCCGGGAATGGTTTCTCGCGCGCCACCTCGGAATCGGGATCGACGGCGCGCTCTCGCTCGCCCTCGACGAGACGTTCGAGGTTCTGGTGCAGGTCTGCCTGGAGCAGCCGCGCGTCTTCGTCCACCGTGACTACCACTCGCGCAACCTCATGCATCTCGACGATCACAATCCCGGCGTGATCGACTTTCAGGACGCGGTGGACGGCCCGATCACCTACGATCTCGTCAGCCTGCTGCGCGACGTCTACGTCCGCTGGCCGGAGGATCGAGTCGCCGGCTGGGTCGATGCCTGCCACGACCGTGCCGTCGCACGCGGTCTCGTCGGCGTCGGCCGCGAACGGTTCCGCCGCTGGTTCGATCTCACCGGGGTCCAGCGCCACCTGAAGATCGCCGGGATCTTCGCGAGGCTGTGGCATCGTGACGGAAAGCCTCGCTATCTCGACGACCTGCCGCTCACACTGGCGTATCTGTCCGAGGTCACGCCGTGCCATCCGGAGACCGAGGTGGTCGCCCGGGTGCTCGACGAGCTCGACGTCGTGGACCGCACGCGGGTGGCCCGACGTGAGATCGCCGCTGCGGCCCAACGCCGGTGACGTGGATGCAGGTGACGTGGTGGCAGGGATGAAAGCGGCAGCCGGCCGGCGTGTTCCGGTCCTCGTCGGGCGCGGCGGTATCGACCGCGAACCGGCAATTCCCGCCGAGCGCGTGGATGTCCGAAGATCCCCCCACGATCAGGCGCTCCGGCCATCGGAATCGGCGGGACATCGCGTCGTGACGTCAGGTGTCGGAGTGCAGGCGGGAGCTGTTGGCCGCGAGCCGTCGATCCGCGGTGGGAGATCGATGGAAGCAAGGCATCGGCGGCGCCGATGAAGGCGATGATCCTCGCCGCGGGCCGGGGCGAGCGCATGGGCGTCCTGACCGGCCGCGTGCCGAAGCCCCTGCTCGAAGCCGGCGGCCGGCCGCTCATCGAGCATCAGGTGCTGCGGCTCGCCGGCGCCGGCTTTCGTGACGTCGTCGTCAACCTCGCATGGCTGGGCGACATGATCGCGGCGCGGTTGGGCGACGGTTCGAGATACGGCGTGCGCATCCGGTACTCGCGGGAGCCGGAGGGCGCCCTCGATACCGGCGGCGGCATCCGCAACGCCCTGCCGCTGCTCGGTGACGATCGGTTCATCGTCGTCAACTCCGACGTCTGGAGCGATTGTCCCTTCGAGGCCCTGCACGACGCGCGAGCCGGCGATGCGCACGTCGTGCTCGTCGACAACCCTGCCCACCATCGGGGCGGAGATTTCGGGCTCGCATCGGACGGGAAGGTCATCGAGGCGGAGGGGAACCGGCTCACCTTCAGCGGGATCGGCTGCTATCACCCTCGACTGTTCGGTGCCCGCCGGAGTGAACGGTTTCCGCTCGTCTCGGTGCTCCGCGACGCGATCGAGGCCGGGACGCTCTACGGCGAACACCATCGGGGAGAGTGGGTCGACGTGGGCACGCCGGACCGGCTCGAGGCACTCGATCGCAGGCTCCGCGCCCGGCGCCCGGGCTGAGACGCCGGATCGCGTCCCAGCCCGCCACGGCTTCATCATTCGGAGGCGCCGGCGGTCAGGCGGCCGCGGTTCCTCTCGACGGTCTTCGTGCTGATCCCCTGCACCTGCGCAAGCTCATCGACGGAGGAGAACGCGCCGTGCTGCTCTCGATGAAGCACGATCGCCTGGGCGCGCTTGACGCCGACTCCGTGAATGGCCTCCGCCAGCACCTCCGCGCTCGCGGTGTTGATGTCGACCTTGTCGGACGGGTCGGCCGCGAGCACGAGGCCCGAGAGCGCGAACACGATGGCCGCCGCCAGATGCTTCCACACAGACATGACGATGTCCTCGTTGCTGATGGCATGAGAGCCCGCCACGAACGCCCGGGCCGGGCCCGACGGAAAGACTACCGGGACCAGTGGGTACGCGCGCCGGGCTCCCACGCCGTTGCGCGTAGGCGCGCGGCGCGGCGGCGGTACGCCGATGGCGCGCCGGATCAGCTCCAGGCATTGATGACGGAGACGAGGGCGTCGAGGGTGCGGATCTCGGCGTCCGGTGGGGCCTCGTCCGGCCAGGGGTGTCCCTTGGGGTTCATCCATACGGTGCACAGCCCCAGGGCGGCCGCGCCCGCCACGTCGCGCATCGGGTCGTCGCCGACGTGCGCCACGCTCTCGGGCGAGGCGCCGGCCGCGTTCAGCGCAAGCTCGAAGATGGCGGGATCGGGCTTCGCCGCCCCCGCCTCGGCCGGGGTCACGACGAAATCGAAGTGATGTCCGATCCCGATGTGGTGCACGTCGGCGTTGCCGTTGGTGATCGCCCCGATCGAATACCGCTCACCGAGTTTCCCCAGCACGCGGGCCGCGTCGTCGAAGAGGGTGACGGCCTGACGGTGCTCCCGGAACACCCGGAACCCCGTTTCGGCGAGACCCGGTTCGTATCCCCACTCCTCGAACAGGGATTCGAGCCAGAGAATGCGGGCGCGGGTGAGGTCATGGCGAATCTCGGGGATCGACGCATAATGCGCCTGCCGGTGGGCGGCGAGGGCGTCGCAGGAGTGGGTGCGCGCGATGTCGGGACAGGCACGCGCGATCCACTCGTAGAGCCTTGCCTCGGCATTCGCCAGCACGGACCCCGACTCCCACAGCGTGTCGTCGAGATCGAAGGTGATGCAGGTAATCGCCATCGCCGTGTCATTGTAGTCCGCGGTGGGCCGGGACGGCCGGCCGCCCGTGCCGTCGGCGTCCGGTCCCGCCGAACGGCCGGGTCCGGGCGGGCGCGGTCATCTCCGGCGCCGCCGTCCGCCCGAACGGGGCCTCGGTGCGGGATGAAAGCCATGCCTCTCCATCCAGTCGATGTCCGGGCCGTCCCAGCCGGCCGTATCGAAGTCGACACGTCCCTTCGCGTCGAACGGCACACCCTCGGCCGCGAGGGCCTGCCGTTGGCGGGCGACGCCACCGCCTCCGCTGCGCTCGCTCACCGTGCCCGCGTGGTTCAGGACACGCTGCCAGGGGACACTCCGATCCGGCCCCGAGAGCGCCGCCAGCGCATAGCCGACCATGCGCGCGGTGGCGCTGCCTTCGATCGCCGCGACCTGTCCGTAAGTCGCCACCCGGCCGCGGGGGATCATCCGGACGATGGCGTAGATTCGCGGATATCTGCCGGCATCTCGCAGGGAAGCGTGCCCAACTTCCGGGAAACCAGGCCGGTCCGGGCGTCCGGGCGAGCGTCGTGGAGTCGTCATTCCATCTCGGAGCGAACGGCGCAACGCGTCGAGATCGAGAAAGAATCGACAGATTTCGCGCGAATCATGCACCAGGACCGGCACCTTTGCGCCGTAGCGGGCGGCAAGCTCCGGCACACGGTCGACGTCGATACGCTCGACCTCGAATCCGAGCTCCGTCCGCCACTCGGCAAGCGTGGCCAGCATGTCTTCGCAGAGGTGGCAGCCGGCCCGTTCGTAGACGGTCAGCACCGGCATCGGAGTCGTCGTCGCCCGTTCGTGTCGCGCGCTCATGTGGTGACCTGTGGAATTATGGCTATACTCTCCCACTCGTGCCGGGCCGATGGCCTGGTCGATGAAGGAACGTTTCGAACAGCACCGCCGCAGTCAACGAAATACTCGACGACGAGGCCGGTCAAGGAGGCCCACGATGATCTTCGACAAGAAAAGCGAACCCGGCAGATCCGGCAAACCCACCGGCGGATCGGTGGAAAGCCGTCGCGAAGCTCCGAGCCTGAAGGTCGATCCCGGCCCGCCGGCCCCATCCGGAAGGAGCGGAAGAAGCGAGAGCTCGGTCATCGGGTCGTCGATACTCGTCCAGGGCGACATGAGCGGGGACGAGGACCTGATGATCCAGGGACGGATCGAAGGCAGCATCACGCTGAAGAAGAATCTCGTGACCATCGGCGAGGACGGTCGTGTGAACGCCACCGTCAGCGCGAAATCCATCAGGGTCGAAGGGACCGTGGAGGGCGAGCTGCGCGGCGCGGAGCAGATCGTCGTCACCCGTACCGGCAACGTCAGCGGCAACCTCGTGGCGCCCCGGGTCACCCTCGAGGATGGATGCCGCTTCAAGGGGGCGATCGACATGGAGGGGGCGGACACGGGCGGCGCCGGCAAGGTCACCGACATCATGTCCGGCACCTCCGTAGCCGATGAGTCCGGAAAAGCCCGCTGACCGAGCCCGGTTGGCGGGAAGCACCGTCTCCTGGCCTGCGTTTCGCCCCACGGCCGGGTCCTTGGCGCCGGACATGACGTTCAAGGCGCCAGGGTTGGAGTTGCTCGCGCGACAAATCGCCGGCGTCCGGAACTCGGACATTCTCGATCTCGGTCCGCCGTGCCCGGCGAACATCGACTACCTGTCGCAGTATCCGTGCGTACTTCATATCGGCGATCTGGCGCGGGTGCTGGCCGAAGACCCGGGCATGTCCGGGCCGGAGGAGGAACGCGATGTCCGGAGCGCGGTCGAGCGTGTGCTCGTGTACGAGGACGGTCTCCGCTTCGATGCGATTTTCGCCTGGAACCTGTTCGACTACCTCGACGCATCGACGGCCCGTGCGGTGACGGGCCGGATAGGACGACACTGCCGCACCGGGACGCTCCTGTACCTGACGACCTCCAACGGCGACACGATACCGGATGAGCCTGGAAGGTTCGCGATCGTCGACGAACTGCATCTCCGCTTCCAGCACGTGGGCATGGGCACCCGAAGCGGCATGAAGCACTCCCCCCGCGGACTGGAACGGATCATGCCCGGATTCCATCTCCAGCATTCGTTCCTGCTCGGAAACGGCCTGCAGGACTACCTCTTCAGCCACGACTGAGCACCCCGCCGGCACGGCGGGCGGGCGGCACGGCGGGCGGCGCACCGGATCAACGTCGTGAGCCTCCGGGGCGCCGGGACCGGTCGTCGTTGCGCACTGCGCCGGTCATCCGCGCCAGATCGCGGTCGATCTGGTCCCGCATCGACGTGTAGAGCTGGCCCGACGTGAACTGGCCGCCCGGCGACGGGACGATCGGACGCTGCAACGACTTGGGTTTCGGGGAGCGGCGGTACATGCGGTAGAGGGCGAACACCCCCAGCGATCCGTGCACCCAGGCGTTGACCGTGAACAGGGTGGACGGCCCGAACATCTCCATCAGATTCGATGTAAGTACGGGACCGGCCGATGCGCCGAGGCCGTACGCGATCAGCAACCCGCTCGCGGTCTGGGCGAGCTTGTCGGGCGGTGCGAAATCGTTGGTGTGCGCGGCGCACAGCGAGTACACGGTGGACGACAGGCCACCGTAGGCGACGACGAGCACGACCAGGCCGGTGAAGCTCCCCCCGGCGGCCTCGGAGACAAGCCCGACCCCGAAGGACGCGGCCGCCGTACCGAGGGCCATCCCCGCCAGCACGGTGCGGCGGTCGATCCGATCCGAGAGCCGGCCCATCGGCCATTGCAGCAGCAGTCCCCCCACGATCCCCGCCGCCATGAACGTCGAGGTCTGGGTGAGGCTGAAGCCCGCACCGTGGGCGAACACCGGCGCGAGCCCCTGGAAGTTCGTGTTGACGACACCGGCCGCGGTTGCGCCGATCAGCCCGAGCGGCGAGACCCTCCACAGCTCGGGCATGCTCGCGCGTTCCGGCGGTGACGGCCTCGGCGCGCTCGCTCGCGTGAGCAGCACCGGCACGAGGGCGAGTGAGTAGATGATGGATGCGACGCAGAACAGCTCGAAGTCGGCAGGGTCGCCGAGCGGCAGGATGAACTGCCCGCAGCCCGCCGCCAGATAGTTGGTGATCATGTAGAAGGCCATCACCTGCCCGCGGGTCTGGTTGGTGCAGCGCTCGTTGAGCCAGCTCTCGGTGGCCACGATCATGCCGGCCATGCAGAAGCCGCCGATGAACCGCATCGCCGCCCAGACGAAGTGGTCGATCGCCAGGATGATCCCGAGGGCGCAGACGGACATGATCGAGGCGAACGCCGCGAAGGCGCGGATGTGGCCGACCGCGGCCACCACGCGCACCGCCTGGATACCGCCCGCGAGCAGCCCCACGAAATAGGCGGCCACGATCAGGCCGGCCGTCGCGGTCGAGAAGTGCTCGATCTGGGTGCGCAGCCCGATGAGCGTCCCGAACATCCCGTTCGCGAGCAGCAGCAGTCCGTACGACGAGAGCAGCGCCGCAACGGAGGAAAGGGTCTGGCGAACGAGCACCGGGCGGCGTTGGAGGCGAGGCGCGTCAGCGTCGCGTCAATGGTAGTGCATCGGTACCGCCGGGGGGAGACGCCGAGGCCGTGTTCCCGGCCGGATGCGGGTCGAAGCGCAGGCGTTCGGCGACTTCGGCGGACTCGATGCGCTCCACACGAACATGGGCGCCTTCATGGGCGAGCCGGAGTTCCGGCTCCGACCCCGGCCGGCTCGCGATGAACGCGGCCACGATCTCGTCTTCCACCGGCCTGCCGTGCTCGTCGACCAGCCGATCGGCGAATGCCGGCAGATCGCGGTCGTCCACGATGCCGGGACCGGCCTCACCGAGCAGGATCATCGTGCCCGCTTCGTCGATCCATGCACTCTCGACGGCTCCGCAACCGCGGCCGGTATGTGTGACGAGCGCCCCTCGCCCGTCGAGCGAGTAAATCCAGGGGGTGTACGCAAGGTCGACGAACACCCGTTGCGGACCATTCTGGAAGAACCACCGGCCATGGCCGTCCGATGCGTAGTTGCGGGCGATGAACTCCACCACGGCACGGTTCGGGATCGACTCCCCCTTGAGCCTCCACACCCCGCGCCGATCGAGTGACAGCCATCCCCATACGGCCGGCGTGTTCGGCCATTTGGCCATGGCGCGGATGACGGTGTCGTCCACGTCAGTAGTTTCCCGACAATTTCCGCCAACCCCGAAAACGTCT
The DNA here is from genome assembly GCA_958295465.1 of uncultured Gammaproteobacteria bacterium. Lineage (GTDB taxonomy): Bacteria > Pseudomonadota > Gammaproteobacteria > HK1 > HK1 > HK1. The sequence goes on along the minus strand of OY282353.1, from coordinate 251,936 downwards.
CATGAACCGCAACGATCGGACGCTCGGGCAGCCGGGATGGCCGCGAAATCCCGGTCATGCAATCGAGTTCGGGACGTCAGCGGAAATCGCCGGCGGGTTCCGGGCGTTGGCGACGAGCGGCGTCCGCGATGGTAAAGTGCGGTCATGGCGAGGAGCACCGATCGATGAGCGCACGGAAGCCCGACCAAGTGCTGTCGTTCTGGTTCGAGGACGCGACGCTGGGCCCCGAGGCGTTGCAGCGCCGAAGCGCGGTCTGGTTTCGCGCCGACCCCGCGTTCGACGATGAATGCGCGACCCGGTTCACCACCCTGCTCGACGATGCGGCGCGCGGTCGCCTGGACGGCTGGACCGCGACCCCGCGCGGGCGGCTGGCGCTGGTAATCCTCCTCGACCAGATGCCGCGCAACATCCATCGCGGGTCTCCGGCCGCGTTCATGCACGACGCGTGGGCTGCAGCCAACTGCCTTGCCGGCATCGAGTCCGGGCAGGATCGCTCCCTCCACCCGGTCGAGCGGCTCTTCCTGTACATGCCGCTGCAGCATGCGGAGGATCTCGATCTCCAGCGCCGAGCCGTCGAGCGGTTCGAGTCGCTCGCGGCCGAGGTGGACGATGCCTGGCGCAACGATTTCACCGAGAACGCGCGCTACGCACGCGAGCATCACGACATCATCGAACGGTTCGGCCGCTTCCCGCATCGGAATCGTGTCCTCGGCCGGGCGTCCACCGACGAGGAGATGCGTTACCTGGCCGCCGGAGCGCCGACGTTCGGTCAGTGACGAGGAAGCATCGGCGTTTCCGAACGCCGGGAAGCATCGTCGATGGTGAATGAACCTTCAACCCTCGGCTTCATCGGCCTCGGCACGATGGGGAGCCGCATGTGCCGCAACCTCGCGCACAATTCGGGAAGGCCGGTGATCGGAATCGCACGAAGGTGTTCGAGATCCTGTCCAGGGGCTCGGCCGACAGCTACGCGATGCGCGAGCACGGCGCCTGCATGACGAGCGGGGACTACCCCGACGATCGGTTTCCGACGACGTACTCGTTGAAGGACCTGCGCCATGCGCTCGATCTGGCCGAGCGCACGGGGGGTGGATGCGCGGGGCGCGAAGCTCGTGGAGGAACGATTCATCGAGGCGGTCGACAAGGGATACGGGCATTTGTACAGCCCCGTGATCTATCGGCTGCTCGAGCCGTGAGGGATGCGTGCCTCCCGGAGTGCGCGTCATCGGTGCGCAACGGCCTCCCGGTCCGGGGAAGGGCCGGCTCGATCCGCGGAGGGCGCCCGGCACGACCGGCGCCGTTCGCCGGTGCGTCCCCGGCGAGACGGCGCCGGCTCCACGTGCCATGATCCACGCCTCGCCCCCGGATGGAGGAGAGAGACCGACATGGCGGAGCAATGGAACTTCGTCCACGCGAAGGCGGACGGCGCCGCCTGGACCCCCGGACTGCGCGAGATCTTCGACTACCGTGATCTCGGTATCGAGGACGGCACCGGGGGCGATTACGTCGCGCACATCATCAAGGCCAACGGAAAGACGATGCAGGACGAGGTCCAGCAGTGGCACGTTCACGACTGCGACTTCCAGCTCGTGCTGGTGCTGAACGGCTGGGCCGAGTTCGAGTACGAAGGGCAGGGCGTGCACCGGATCGAGAAGGGCGACTGCATCCTGCAACCGCCGCGGATCCGGCATCGCGAGATCGCCTGCTCGAAAGACTTCGAAGTGCTGGAGGTCGTCTCGCCGGCCGATTTCGGGACCCGGGTCGTCGAGGGTCCGAGCGAGGCCGCGGACTGAGCGGCATGAACGGGGATGCGGTGGGCAGAGCGCCGCGCCCATCCCGTGCGTTCGGAACGAGCCGTTGCCCGAGCAACGCATGGCCGGTCCGCGGCGGCGGTTCGGTGGGCAGGCGCCCGGCGCGTGCGCGGCGTCGATGATCGGGCTCCTCCAACGGGTCTCGAGGGCGAAGGTCGAGATCGGCACGGACACCGTCGGCGCCATCGGCCGCGGCCTGATGGTGCTCGTCGGAGTGGAGCGCGGAGACACCGAACGCGAGGGAGATCGCCTGATCGAGCGTCTTGTCGGCTACCGCGTGTTTTCCGATGCCGATCGGAAGATGAACCTCAGCGTCGCCGACGTCGGCGGCGGGCTCCTGCTCGTCCCCCAATTCACGCTTCCCGCCGATACCCGCAAGGGTGCGCGGCCGAGTCTCTCCAACGCCGCGCCGCCGGAGCTCGGCAAACGCCTGTTCGATCACGTCGTGGATCGGGCGCGCTCGTTGCATCCGCTGGTGGAAACCGGACGATTCGGCGCCCGTATGCAGGTCACTCTCACCAACGACGGACCGGTGACGTTCACGCTTCGGGTCGCGCCTCCGGCGTGACCCGGGGTGCCCGAGGTCCGTGCTGCGGTTCTCATCGGCCGCATCCGCCGCGCGCGCATTCCTGCCCGGTACCACCGGGGGCCGGAGAGCCATCGCCGTCCGACGCCATGCCTCCGCGGCCTCGTGGTGCGAATCCCCACCACTTGTGTCCCGGCCGGAGCCTGATTCGCCGGGAGACCTTGCCCCTGTCGTGGTGATACACGGATCCTCGGTCCTTCGAGTCGTGCCCGGAACCTCCGCCCGAAGCACTCCCGGCCGGGACGCCCACCTGTTACATCACGACCGAATGGGTGTACATTCGCCCCTGCAATCACGTGCAGGTACCCGCGATGCCGGGTCGCCTGCCGAATACAACAGCTTGATCCGGCAAGGGTTTGGCCGCCCGAGCCTGAGTGAATAGGCGGGATCTCCACATACCTGTGCGTGATTGCAACGGCCCGGCGCCCTTTTTGCCGGGCCCGGGCAACACGCGGGAGGTGGCGTCCGGCCGGATGATTCGCATCGGGCCTGGCGGCCTTCCTCGGCATATTTCAAGCTGAGACACTGATCCGCAGTCACCGGTGCCTGATTTCGATCAAGATGTTCCGATCCCGTGGTGCGATAGGCTCACCGGCGACATGTGGAAGCCGTCACCTTCGGATTTCGAGGCCCTCGTGTCCAAGCCGGACGAGGCGCTCGATATCGCCAGGATCGCACTCGCCCTCGCGATGGATGCTTATCCCGACCTGGACGCGGGCACGTACCTCGCATGGCTCGACACGACGGCGGAAGCGATCGCGGATGCCGCGGACCTCAGGATGCCCCTGCCGGAGCGCCTCGCGATGCTGGACCGGCAGCTTTTCGAGGTCGAGGGCTTCAGGGGGAACCGGGACGACTACTTCGACCCGCGCAACAGCTTTCTGAACGATGTGATCGAGCGCCGGACCGGCATACCGATCACGCTCTCGGTGGTGTATCTCGAGGTCGGTTGGCGGCTCGGACTGCCACTCGTGCCGGTCTCGTTTCCGGCGCATTTCCTCGTCGCATCGACCGGATCCAGACGTGTCTTCATCGACCCGTTCAACCGCGGCGCCCGGGTCCCTCCCGCCGAGCTGGTGGTGCGGCTGGCGCCGATCACCGGCTCCGTGGAGCAAGCGCGGCAGTCCCTGCCAAAGGCCACCGCGCCGGCTTCACGCCGGGCCGTCGCGATGCGGATCCTGCGCAACCTGAAGGGGATATACGAGCGGCGGGGCGATCTCGAACTGTTGCTCGTGGTCTCCAACCGCATGGTCGCGCTCGATCCGGAAGACGCCGCCGCACGGCGCGACCGCGGACACGTGCTCGCGCGGCTCGAGTGCTACCGGGCCGCCTGTCACGACTACCTCCACTATCTCCGTCTCGCCCCGTTCGCCGGGGACGCGGCGGACATTCGGGAACGCGTCGATCGGCTGCGCCCGATCGCGACCCGCCTCAATTGAGCCGCGGCGTCGAGCCCGAGCGCGCTCCCGCACCCGGGGCGGCCACCGGTGGCCGGAGTCCACCGCCGACCTGAATCGGTGGCTGGCGCCGGGTGACCCGCCGCCGGTGTCGGGGACGAAACCCTTCACCTCTTCAAGGGCACTTCAGACGCGGCAGCGCCATGTCGGGCGCTCCCACCACTGTCGGGGACGAAGCCCTTCGCCTCTTCAAGGGTACGGTCCGACCCGGTTCGCCCGCGGGAGGCGCCGATGCGCGCCCGGGCGCGGTCAGCCGGCGGCCCCGGACCGTCGCGTGACGAGATACAGCCCCACCGCGACCAGCCCCATCCCGGCGAGCAGGAGTGGGCCGATCCGATCGCCCAACAGCCATGCCGCGAACACCACGCCGGCGATCGGGGAGATGAAGTTGAAGCTCATCATCACGCTGGGTGTGTAGCGCTTCATCAGGTGGTACGACACGGTGAACCCGACGCCGGCGATCACGGCCCCTTGAAAGAGCAGCCCTGCGATCGGTCCGGGACCGACACGGTCCCAGGCGATCTCCTCGAGAAGCAGTGCGCCGGCCCCGAACAACGGCAGCGAGAGCACCATCTGCCACATCGCGACCCTGGTGGGGTCGATGCGGCGTACGAAGCGTGCGCTGAGCGAGAGGCGGAACCCGAGCATCACCGCGCTCGACAGCACGATCCAGTTGCCGGCCGCGCCGGGGTCGAGGGCCGCGAGGTCCGCGTCCCCGAGGAGGGCGAGCGAGGTCCCCGCCATTGCAACGAGCAGACCCAGGGCCTTCCCCGCCGTCATCCGGTCTCCGGCGACGAGGAAATGCGCGAACATCACCGCGAACAACGGATTGGTGGCGATGAGCACCGACCCCATCGCCCCCGACGTATGGTGAAACCCGACGTTCATCGACGCGATCTGCACCGCGAACAGCAGCGCGACGATCCACAGCGAGCGCCACTCCCCCTTCTCCGGCAGGAGCCGGACGCCGCGCCATCGCGCCCATAGCGCGATGCAGGCAATCCCGATTGCGAAGCGGAGAAACGCGGTGGTGAGCGGCGGGAAGGCGACGAGGGAGAACTTGACTGCGACCGGATTGCCGCCCCATAGCGAATGGATGACGATCGAGATCAGCACCGCCCGGAGAGGGATCGAGAGCGCCATGCCGGAATCAATCCGGCCGGAGGAGCACGCCGGGCATCGGTGTCTTCCGCTGCGAGTGCTTCGCTGGCCTCACGTCGAACGTCCCGTGGCGCCGGGGAGGCGGGAGCGGCGCGCGGCCGCTGCCCATCGGCCGATCCGCCTCACCCCGGGTGGGGAAGCGCCGGAACGGGCACGGACGGCATCGGGTGCACCCGGCGCACGGCGGCGCGATTTCCGATCGGTCCGCCGCGCCGGTATCGGTCGTGCTCAGCGCTGCGTGGTCAGCACGATCCTGCCCCTCGCTTCCCGGCGCAGGAGCCGCTGCATCGCCTCCGCGGCGCGTTCGAGCGGCAACGTCTCGGAGATCACCGGGCGGAGCGCCCCTTCCTCGAACCAGGCGAAGAGCCGTTGGAGCGAGCCGAGGCCGACTCCGCCGCCCGCGCCGTGCACGAGCAGGGTCTCTCCCTCGCGCAGCTTCGCGCGGTGCGAAAGGGCCACGTGCGCGGTGCCGTAAGCCACCGTGAACCCCGCCGCCGTCTCCCAGGACATCGCATCGGGGATCGGGACGACCGCCGCCGGCGCGGCCACCGCCTCCGCGTAGCCGCCGGTGGTGCACAGCGAGACCACCCTCTGTCCCGGAACCGGACCGGTCACGCCCTCGTCCACCGCGGCGACGTCCCCGGCGACCTCCAGGCCCGGGGTGAAGGGCAGGGGCGGCTTCTCCTGATACTTCCTCTGCACGATCAGGGCGTCGGCGAAGTTCACGCCGCATGCCCGCACCCGGACGAGCACCTCGCCGGCCCCCGGCGCCGGGGCCACCTCTTCCCCTGCCGGCTACCGTTTCGGCGGAGAGCCTCGACACCACCACCTCTCCGACAGTCGCACGGGGACCAGCGCTCTCGCGCCCCGCACCGTGACCGTGGCGGCGCCGACCGCCACTCTCGCCGACGGCCTGTCCACTGCGTTCTCCATGACGACCCCTTCCCGCATCCGGAAGCTCGCGACGGCATTCCCCGGCACCGTCGTGTATGCGGGCGTGGCCGGACGGTCGTGAACGTCGCCGCCGGGAGCCGGGTATCCACGAGGAGTCGATGCCATGCGCAGGCTGCTCTCCTGCCTTCTCCCTCTCGCTGTCCTCGTCGCGTTTCCCCGGCCGTCCGTGGCCGGCGATCCGGCCGCCGGAGGATCCAAGGCCGTCCTCTGTGCCGCGTGTCATGGGATCGACGGCAACGGCCTGAACGATGATGACATCGAGAATCCGGCCGCCTGGTACGCCTCCCAGCCACCGAAGCAGCGCCGCTCGTGCGCCTGCCATGTTCTCGAGTTCGTCACCCGGTGGCCGGACGTGGGGCCTGCGGGAGCTTCGCTACCGGTCACCGTGATGATCGGAATGGAATGACGGAATACCCCGGCCCCGGCTGCGGTGGCTGGCGGCGGGCGCCTCACTTCACTCCGGTGATCGACTCGCTCACCGCACGCGGGTCCCGCATCGGCCATCTTCCGGCGTCGACCTGGGCGAAGAAGTCGGCCAGCGCGGCGTTGAACGCGGCGGGCTCCTCCAGGTTGACGGTATGGCCGGTGTTGGGCACCACCAGCAGCCCCGCGCTCGGGATCGTCCGCTTCATGAACACGCTCGGGACGAGGCAGGGCCAGTCCTCGTCACCGGTCACGATGAGGGTCGGCACCGTGAGCGCCTTCATCCGATCGGCGAGATCGAAGATGGACGGGCGCTCCTTTTGCACCCCCTGCTGCGTATGGGCGGATCCGGCCGCGGAATGCTCCGCAAGCATCCCGGCGAACTCCCGCCAGCCCCGCGGGTCCTTGTTCCGGAACTGTACGCGGGTGGGGCCGGCCGAACAGGTCTCGGCGAAAGCGGCCATGCCCCGGGTGCGCAGGAACCCGGTGGTGATGTCCGCCTCGCTCCGGAACCGGGCGCGCTGCTCGGGTTCCGCCCCGTAGCCGACGCCGGCCACGACCAGTGAGCGCGCCCGCTCGGGGTACGCGAGGCCGAAGTGCAGGGTCGCGAAACCGCCCATCGACAGGCCGGCGACGTGGGCGCGTTCGACGTCCAGCCCGTCCAGCACCGCCAGCACGTCGTCGCGCGCGCGGTCCTGCGAGTAGGCGTCCGGATCGTCGGGGACGCCGGAGGGCGGGAACCCGCGGGCGTTGAAGGCGATGCACCGGTAACGACGCGAGAAGCACCGGACCTGCGGCTCCCAGCTACGCGAATCACCCGCGAACTCGTGCACGAACACGATGGGGGTTCCGCTGCCGGTGTCCTCGTAGAACAGGCGGACTCCGTCGTCGGTGGTGAGGGTCGGCATGGTTTTTTTCCAATATGGAGAATGGGCTGAGGGTGCGAGGGTGGACCTGGAGGCAGAGGGGGATGGAGCTGCGGACTGGGTCGGCAGGGCACTGAACGGGAGGCGCATGTCGAGGGGGGCGAAGAGGATGCGCAAGCCCTGAGACGGCCGGATGGACATTGCCGATGCCATCGTGAGTTGTACGATGCGGATCTCGGGCGTTCACGGCCATCCCTCCCGTCGCAGCGTCCGGTCGTGGTGATTCACCGGACGCTTTCGGGCCTGGCGGGAATCGCCGCGGGGCCTCGGAACCCGGGAACACCCGATCCCGCGTGGTCGTCCGCTTGTCACTCCTGCCCACCCGCCTTCGCCGCGATCCGGCTGAACCCGTCCCGCGTCTGCGGCAGCTTGCGATCCAGGATGCGCGAGGCCACCATCGTGCGCAGGATTTGCGCGGTGCCGCCGCCGATGGTGAACATCCGGGCGTCGCGCGCCATGCGTTCCAGCGGCAGGTTGCGCGAATAGCCCCGCGCCCCGAAGCACTGGAGCGCATCGTTGGTCACCGCGATCGCCATCTCGGAAGCGAAGATCTTGGCCTGGGCGGCCAGGGTCACGTCCGGGAAGGGGGCGGCGCTGGTCGCCGCCTTGTGGATCATGAGCCGGGCCGCGGCGATCCGGATGCTCATGTCCGCGAGCATCCATTGCAGCCCCTGGAATTCGGCCAGCGGACGGCCGAACTGCTCACGCTCGCCGACGTATGCGAGAGCGCGCTGGCAGGCGCCGTCCGCGATGCCCAGCGCCACCGTCGCTGCGCCGACTCGTTGGGAGTTGTAGGCGTTCATCAGCTCCGCGAACCCGCGCCGGAATCCGCCGGGGGGCAGGAGGACGCGCTCGGCCGGGACCTCCATGTCCTCGAACCGGATCTCGGTCTCGGGGATGCCACGCAGCCCCATCGCGGGCTCGCGCGCGCCGATCTCCAGTCCCCTGGTTTCGCCGCGGACCGCGATGAAGCCGCCGATCCCCTGCTCGGCGCCCTGCTCGTCGAACACCCGCGCGAACACCAGGTGCAGGCGCGAGACGCCGCCGCCGGTGATCCAGTGCTTCGCGCCGTTGACGACGTAGCCGCCGCCGCGCCTGTCGGCGCGGGTGGTCATCTCCCCGGCCGCGCTCCCCGCTCCGGGCTCGGTGATGCAGATCGCGGGCTTGTCGCCGGAGAGCACCATCTCCGCTCCGAGGCGCTTCTGCGCCTCCGTCCCGTAGTGCATGAGGGCCGAGATCGCACCCATGTTCGCCTCGACCACGATCCGGCCGGTGACGCCGCACGCCTGCGCCATCTCGTCGATGACCAGTGCCGCGTCGAGGAAGCTTCGCCCCTCGCCGCCGTAGCTCCGGGGGATGGTCATGCCCATGAAGCCGGCGTCGCGCAGCGCCTCGACGTTGTCCCACGGATACTGCTCGGTGCGATCCACCTCGGCCGCGCGCGGCTCGATGACCTCGCGCGCGAGTTCGCGGGCGCGGTCCTTCAGCGCCTGCTGCCCGGCCGTCAGCTCGAACTGCGGCGCATTGTCCAGCTTGCCGTTCAACGCCTCACACCACCTCGATCTCGATTTCGTCCACGCCCTCGACGCCGCCGGTCATGACGTCGCCGCGCTCGATCGCCCCGACCCCGGCCGGTGTTCCCGTGAAGATCAGGTCGCCGGGGGCCAGGGTGAACAGAGCGGAGAGCTGCTCGATGATCTCGGGCACCGTCCATATCATCTCGTTCAGGTTCCCCTCCTGCCGGACCTCGCCGTTCACCGCGAGCCAGATCCGGCCTTCTCCCGGATGCCCCACCGCGCCGGCCGGATGCACCGGCGTGCACGGCGCGGAGTGCTCGAACGCCTTGCCGGCCTCCCACGGGCGGCCGAGCTTCTTCGCCGCTCCCTGGAGGTCCCGGCGTGTCATGTCGAGCCCGACCGCGTAGCCCCAGACGTGATCGAGGGCGTCCGCAGCGGAGATGTTCGAGCCGCCCTTGCCGAGGGCGCAGGCCAGCTCGATCTCGAAGTGCACGTCGCGGGAGGCTGCCGGATAGGGGAATTTCGAGCCGCTCGGCAGCAGGGCGTCGGGATTCTTCTGGAAGAAGAACGGGGGTTCGCGGGCCGGGTCGTGTCCCATCTCGCGAGCGTGGGCGGCGTAGTTCCGCCCTGCGCAGTAGATACGGCGCACCGGAAAGCGTGCGCCTTCGCCGGCATCGGCGCTGCCGACGCCGGCGACCGCGAGACTCGGCGTCGCCAAGGGTTCGATGACGTATTCCATGGTCTCCATATCCGTGAAATATCGAGAGGGTGGCGAAGAACGATCCACCGGCCGTTGGTTCCGGTAACGCCGAACCAGACGCCTGGACACCGGCATCCCTGAAAACAGACGGGTCCCGCGGACGGGGGTCCGGAAACGGTGCGCCCCTGTGGTGGATACGATCGCCTGCATGAGGGCCGGAGCCCGCCCCAGGATGCGCCGTTCCCTGGATCGAAACCAACCCTTGGCGCCGGCGACACCGGAGCACGTGATTCGGAGCCTCCTGTGAGTCGGCGGCGCGAGTCGCGCGGCGCCGGACGGAGAGTGTAGCCCGCCTCGCAAGTCGGGCGGTGGACGGACGTGCTCCGATCGGCGATCGGCCGGCGGAGGCGGCTCGGCGTTGCCCGGTATGCAACGACGTACGGTGAGGGCAAGCCCCCATCACGGGCCGGCCGCACAAGTTCCGCTCCGAGAATCACCTGCGCAAATCGTTCGGCACCGCGAAGGCGCCGCGGTGGACGTCACGGTTGTAGTAGCGCGATTGGGTCTCGATACGCTCGGCGCGGGCATCCACGATCGCCGTCGGATCGATCCCCCGCGACGCGCAGGTCCACGACCAGATCCCGCAGCCGTAGATCGGCGCCGGCCCGAAGTACGGATCCACCCGCCCGAACACCCGGCGCAACGTTTCCTGGATCCGGAGGAAGATCCCGCGCATCAGGAACGGCGACTCGCTTTGCAGGGCGAAGACGCCGTGCGGCGCGAGCACCCGCGTGCATCCGCGGTAAAACGCCTCGTCGTAGAGGCCGGTGCTCGGGCCGATCGGGTCGCTCCCGTCGAGGAAGATCACGTCGAAGGGCTCGGTGTCGGCCTCCTTCACGAACGCGATACCGTCGCCGATGCGCAGGTCGAGCCGCGGATCGTCCCAGGCGGTGCCGATGGCGGGCAGGTGCGCCTTGCACGCCTCCACGACCCTGGCGTCGATCTCCACCATCACGCACTGCTCGACCTCGGGATGCTTCAGGACTTCGCGGGCGGTGCCGCCGTCCCCGCCCCCGATGACGAGCGCGCGGCGGATGCGCGGGGCGCTCGTCATCGCCGGATGCACGAGCATCTCGTGGTAGAAGTACTCCTCCGCCTCGCTCGTCTGGTACACCCCGTCGAGCGCGAGCACCCGCCCGTACCGCTCCGCCTCGAACAGCTCGATCTTCTGGAACTCGCTCTGCTCGGTGACGAGGCGGCGCCTGACCCGCATCCCGAGCCGGGTGTGATTCTCGAACTGCTCGTAGTACCACTCGTTCGTCATCGCGCTGCTCCGCGCCGCGTTCGGGTGAACACCCACCGTGTCCACCGGACGGGCCGTGCAGGATAGCAGTGCGGGGAAGCGAGGGTCCGGTGACAGTCTTGTCCAACGAGACATGAGCCTGAAGGGAGGGGGTGATCCAACGAGAAGGGAGCCTGTAGCACCGGTCCGGGATCGTCCGCGTCCGCAGTCGGGGGCGCACTTCGGCCCGATGACACATGCACCGGCGCGGAGTATCTTTCCTCCTCAGGAGGGCCGGAGAGGATTCGACGGATGACGAACAGAATCCGGATTGAACTGTCCGTTCCCGCCGAAGTGCGGCAGGACGGAAGCCATTTCGTGTCCTTCTGTCCGCCGTTCGACGTGTACAGCCAGGGACCCGGCGAGGAAGCCGCCCTCGCCAATCTCGTCGAGGCGTTGCAGTTGTTCATTGAATCCTGTTTTGCCCGCGGCACCCTGGAACAGGTTCTGAAGGACTGCGGCTTCGAACCGGATACGGACCCCGAGCCGGTCGAGGACAGGCGTATGGTCCGAGTCCCATTCCCGCTGGTGGCGCATGGTGAAGCTCACGCCCACTGATGGGATCCCCATGAAGACGTGCGCTATGCGTTGCGTGCGAGAGATCCAACCGACTCGAAAACCAAGGAAACCACCCAGCACGGCGCCAACCGGCTCGCCGCGGTCGGCCTCTCCGTATTGACCGTGGTTCCGGAGCAGCGCTTCGGTAAGGTACGCCTCGCACTCCTCGGCGGCGGTCGTGAACCCGGTGGCGCCCACACCCTGAATTGGCCCATCTGGCGGGAACCGATCGGTCTTGCGGGAATTCGTGCCTTGCTCGGTCATCCGCACCTCGACCGTCCGGAGACGCGCGCAGCGCTCGGCGTCGTCGAGCGCCGCCGCGCCCGGAGGATTTCTTCCGGAAAGCTCCTGAACGTCACGAGGGCCGAAGCGAGGTTCGAGTAGTTCGCCAAATACGCGCGCTTTTACGTATCCATCAACACCGGGGGCTGGTGAGCAATACGGGGTAGCATGTACCCCTTCAGCACATGCACCGGATTTCCGGAGAGGGTGATTCATGCTCATTCGCACCATGGACCAGCTCGAGGCCGAGGGACGGGTCATCTCGATCTCGCATGGAAAGGCGTCGGCGGTGCGCCTGCTCACCAAGTCCGACGGGGTCGGGTTCAGCGTCTCGGAGGCGAGGGCGCATGGGCACGGAAGCTCGGACCTCTGGTACAAGCACCACTGGGAGGCGAACTACATCCGATCCGGCCGCGGCATCCTCGAAGATCGCGGCACCGGCGAGCGATGGGACCTCGCGCCCGGCATCCTGTACTGCGTCGGTCCGAACGACAGGCATCGGATCACACGGGACGATGACGAGGGCCTGCGCATCATCAGCGTCTTCAACCCGCCGATAGAAGGCGGGGAAACCCACGACGAGGACGGCGCCTATCCGCCGACGGGCGAGATTCCTCCCGGCAAGGCGCGCATGTTCGTGAAGACGGTCGAGGACGTACGCGCCGCCGGACACGAGCTCTCACTCGCCGGCGGTGCGATCACCAGCACCCGCTACCTGAGCGCTGCCGACAACCTGGGGTTCTCCCTCCATGGCGTGCGCCTGAAGGCCGGAGCCGCCGTCGAGCTCTGGTACAAGCACCACTGGGAGGCGAACCTGATACTGGAAGGCGCGGTGGCGCTGAAGGACCACGCGAGCAGCGAGACGCACCACCTCGGCCCCGGCGCGCTCTACCTGGTCGGCCCTGCCGACCGCCACCGGATCGAAGCGGTGGGCGACGTGCATCTCATCAGCGTGTTCAACCCGCCGCTGACCGGCCGGGAGCACCATGACGAAGATGGCGCCTTTCCGCCGACCGGGCCGATCCCGCCGGGACCGTCGCGGTCGGGGGAAGCATAGCGTTGGAGTTCATATCCTCCGTATCCACTACCCACTCCCTCCGATGTTCGTGCGCACACCGCGCCGCACCGGGAGTCGCCGATGAATACCCTGGATACGCTCGAAGTGGTCCCGACCGGCGCCGCGCTCGGCGCGGAGGTCCACGGCCTGGACTTGGCGCTTCCTGTTTCGGATGCGATCGCACAAACGCTGCGTGATGCATGGTACGAACATCTCGTGTTGCTCTTCCGCGGCCAGGACCTTGGCGACGACGCCATCATGCGCACCGCCGACATCTTCGGTGGCTCCCAGGGAAGTGGAGCGCATTCGTATTTCAACCGGAACGCCGCGGCGTTCAACCCGCACCGGGTGGAGGGCTATCCGGAAATCCTCGCGGTCACGAACCTCGATGAGAACGGCGATCCGACCCTCGACAACGGAGGACTCGGGAGCCACGAGGTGGTGTGGCACAGCGACAACTCCTACGTCGAGGTGCCGCCCGCCGGCAGCCTGCTCTGCGCCATCGACGTCCCGATCGGCGGCGGCGGCCACACCTCGTTCAACAACCAGTATCTTGCTTACGAGACGCTGCCAGCCGAGCTCACGAGGGCGATCGAAGGCCGCCACCAGGTCCACGACTCCAGCCGTAACAGCGCCGGCGTGCCACGCCCCGGGGTCAAGCTGCCGGAGAAGCCGGAAGACGTCGAAGGTCCGACCCACCCGATCGTGCGCGTGCATCCGCACACCGGGCGCTGCGCGCTCTACCTCGGGCGGCGGCGCGCATGGCCCTCGAACTACGTGGTCGGCCTGCCGGACAACGAGAGCGAGGCGCTGCTCGACGCGCTATGGGCGCACGCCACAAGACCCGAATTCGCGTGGGAGCACGTGTGGCGCGACGGGGATGCGGTGCTGTGGGACAACCGATGTGCGATGCACTACCGCACGCCGATCGATCCGTCGCGACGCCGCGTGATGCATCGCATCCAGATCGCGGGAGAGCCGGTGATCGCGCCCTGGTAGCGGCTCCGGCGGACGGCATTGCCGTATCGACCCTTTCAAGGTACGTCGTTGCGGCGAGCAAGAGCGTGGCAAGGCACATGACGGACACGATCATCAACCGCAACCCCGACGTACCGGGCGGCACGCCGGTATTCGCCGGTACGCGAGTGCCGATCCGCATCCTGTTCGACCATCCGGAGGCCGAGGATCGGCATGCCGATTTCCTGGACGGCTACCCCACCGTCTCCCATGCCCAGGCGATCGGTCTGCTCGAGCAAGCGAGCGAGACGCTTGCCGGCGCGCAACATGAAGTTGTTGCTTGGCGAGTCCATTCCAAGGCAGCTTGGCAGATACTTTCCCGGAGGATTCGAAGTTCGCACGGTGTCACGGATCGGCGCGGCCTCCGTGTCCACCCGGCACGGGGTGCGCTGGCCGCAGCTCTCGTCCTCGAAGAAACGCATGAGGTTGAGGGACACCGCCCTCATGTCGTCCCGGTCCGAGAGCACCACCACCGCGTGCGAGCCCACGAAGCATCCGTGCGCCTCCAGCTTGCCGAACTCCAGCGGCAGGTTCGCCGTCGAGGCCGGCAACGAAGCGGCGAAGGAATGGGATCTGGTGGTATGCGACGAAGCGCACCGCATGGCCGCGAGCTTCTTCGGCACGGAGGTCCGATACACGAAACGTTATCGGCTGGGCCGGCTTCTCGGCGCCCGCTGCCGCCACTTCCTGCTCATGACCGCGACCCCGCACAACGGCAAGGAGGAAGACTTCCAGCTCTTCATGGCCCTGCTCGACCCGGACCGCTTCGAGGGCCGGTTCCGGGACGGCGTGCACCGGGGAGATCGCGCGTTCCGGGGAGACGACACATCCCGGGGCAACGGCACATCCTGGGGCGGCGGCGCATCCCGTGGGGACGGTGCATCCCGGGGAGACGGCACATCCTGGGGCGACGGCGTATCCCGGGGAGACGGCACATCCCGGGGCGCGGGCGGACGCCTTGGCGGATCGTCTAGCGCGCCGGCGCACGGAGCTGGCCCGGGAACGCGACCTCGCGCCGCTGCCTCCGGTCGTCCGGGGCCGCGCGCTCGTGGTCCCGAGCGGCCTGCTGCGGCGACTCGCCATCCCCGAGAGGACACGGCTCGAAGTCCGCGAGACGACACCCGAAGGACGGGTCGAGGTCGAGCGGCTGGCCATGGAGGCGGTGATGGCCGCGGAGCGGGCGCTCGGCCACGAGCCCCGCGACGTGAGCGCCGCCAAGGTGGGCTACGATGTCGAGAGCCGCGACGGGAGAACCGGTCGCCTGCGCTTCATCGAGGTCAAGGGACGCACCGGCGACGCGGACACGGTGACCGTCACCCACCAGGAGATCCGCACCGCGCTGAACAAGCCCGACGCCTTCATTCTCGCGATCGTCCGCGTCCGGGACGGCTACGTGAGCGGCCCGCACTACCTCCGCCGGCCGTTTCGAGCGGAGCCGGATTTCGACGCGGTGAGCGTGACGTACAATCTGCGCGAGCTGCTCGCGCGGGCGGAGGCGCCGCGATGAAACCTGCCTCATGAACGCGGAGGCCAGCAAATGACCGTTCCAGTGACCGCCCCCTGGCCGCGCATCCCCTACGGCGAGATGTCCTTCCGGCGCATCCGGGTGAACGGCTGGCTGTACGTGGACAAGACCCGTTACCTGCGCCCGCTCGAAGACGAGCGCTACGTCTTCTTCATCCGCCCCCGGCGCTTTGGCAAGTCCTGCTGGCTGGCGCTGCTGGAGTGCTACTACGGGCGGCACTGGGCGCACGAGTTCGAGTCCCTGTTCGGCGGCACCGACGTCGGCCGCGCGCCCACCGCCGAGCGCGGACGCTACGTCATCGTGCGCTTCGACTTCTCCGCCTTCGACGACACCCCGGAGACCCTGGAGGAGCGCTTCCAGGAATACTGCTTCATCGATCTCCGCCACGCGCTGGAGCGGCATCCGGACCTGTTCCCCGAGGCGGCGCTCCGGCGCATCCTCGCCCCGTCCGCCATCGACGGCAGGCTCCGCGAGCTGTTCAAGTACGCCGGTGAGCACGGCATCCCGCTGTACATGCTCATCGACGAGTACGACAACTTCGCCAACACGGTGCTGGTGCACCGGGGGCAGGCAGCCTACGAGTCCCTCACCCACGGCGGCGGCTTCTACCGCAACTTCTTCGCCGCCCTGAAGGCCGGGACCGGCGAAGCGGGCGGCGGCCTCGAACGCTTGTTCATCACCGGCGTCTCGCCCATCACCATGGACGACGTCACCAGCGGCTTCAACATCGGCCGCAACGTCACCCTGGAGCCGGAGTTCAACGGGATGCTCGGTTTCACCGAGCCGGAGGTCCGCGGGTTGCTGGAGCTCTACCGCGACCGCGGCGCGTTCAACCAGGACGTGGATGCGGCCCTGGACGTGATGCGCGAGTGGTACAACGGCTACCGGTTCTCGAAGAACGCCCCCGGCGACCTCTACAACACCGACATGGTGCTCCACTACCTGAAGGGTTCCATGCCGAACAAGCCGATGCCGGACGACCTCATCGACCCCAACATTCGCATCGACTACACGAAGCTGCGCCACCTGCTGCTGGTGAACCAGCGGGCGAGCGCGGAGGCGAGGCGGCTCAACGGCAACTTCGACCTGCTGCGCCACCTCATCGGCGAGGGGGAGGCGGAGGCTGACCTCAACTTGAGCTTTCCCCTGGAGGAGCTCGACGAGCCGGAGAACTTCCTCTCCCTGCTGTACTACTTCGGGCTGCTGAGCATCCGCGGGGTGTCCGGGGGCGCGGTCCGGCTGGGGATCCCGAACCAGACGGTGTGGCGGCTGATGTACGGGTACCTGCGCAGGGCGTACCGGGACGTGGGGGTGTTCTCGGTGAGCCATCACCATTTCTCGCGGTTAGTAAGGGGCATGGCCTACAAGGGCGAATGGCGCGCGGCGGTGGAATACATCGCGGCGGCCATCGCGGAGCAGACGGGGATTCGCGACTACATCGACGGTGAGAAGGTGGTGCAGGCGTTCCTGGCCGCGCATTTCAGCGTGGTGGGTCAGTTCCTCATCCATTCGGAGCGGGAGCTGAACAAGGGCTACGCGGACCTGCACCTTGAGCCCTTCGTGGCGCAGTACCCGGACATCGCTTACGGCTACCTCATCGAGGTGAAGTACCTGAAGCGAAGCGAGCGGGTGGACGAGTCGGTGGTGGCGGAGACGATGCGGGGGGCGCGGGAGCAACTGAAAGGCTACCTGGCGGACGAAGGGTTGCGGCGGCGTGCCCCGTCGGTGCGGTACATCGGGTTGGCGGTGGTGTTCCACGGCTGGGAGCTGGCGGCGTGCGAGGCGGTGGAGCCGGGGGTAGGCGACGAGGCGCGCGGCTAGACCGCGTCGCTCGGTGCGTCGTTCCACGCCACCGGCTCCACTTGGGCTCCGTTGACAACGATTGATACAAATCGGGGACTGAAATGGACATCGACAGAGACATCCCGCAAATAGCCCCAAAGGAAGTCAACCAGCGGTGGAGTGGAGAAAGGGAACCTGCGGACGCAATTGCGACGATGAAGAACTCGCAGGTACAGGATAGCGAGCGGCTCCTGGAAGGTATAGCAAGGGAAAGCCGGGGGGCGCCTGGCCCATGGGGGCGATGGGGACTTGAAGGACGGCAAAGCCTGGAGGACCAGGAACCGTGGGAGTCATGAAAACCTATTTCGGCGAGAATCGAATCGCGCACGAAGCAGATCGAAGGTTTCACGCAGCCGATCTGGAGAAATATGAAGGAAAGGTTCAGGTCGTGCCGGCAGTCCTTGAGCAAATGACACCATTAGTCACCGCGGGCGCTTGGGGGCGAAACGAACATTATCTCCGGGCACGGGCCGAAGAAGCGATGCGAGAGCGGAATACGGGACTGTTCATGAATCTGCAAAAGCAGAGGTGGTGGAACGAGCAGTGGCGTCAAGCCGACGGCTTGTACTACGTGGACAGACTGGACGAAGCAGAACGGCTTCTGGCGAACCGTCTGCTGTCGGAGGAAGGGTTCCCGCAGGAATGCTTCCCGGATGCCGAAGGGCTGCTAATCGAAAACAACGACGCGAGGATCGTGGCGGAGGTGGTTGCGAAGGGAGGAACAATGCTGATCACTTCGGACACGACAATGGTCGATGAACCGAAAATGGAACGGTGGTACAAAATCCACAAGGATCGGTTCGGTCTGACGACACCGAAGGTCGTATATAACGTGGATGAATTGTACATTCGGTGGGCGGAGTACCAGGGAGCGGACCACGCGTTCATGAAAACCGCATTGGGAGCATTCTGGCCGGAGAAACGAGACGCAGGGAGGAACGCAGTCAGAGAAAGTGTCGAGGAAGGGGTCGATGCCCTCATCCGTGGGCACCTGCCACGATTCGGAAGAGTGTTGAAAGCGACCTTGAGCCGAAGTCGGGACGTCCAGCGACTGATCGACGAGACGCGCTTGGCGCTCCCTGAAAAAATGCGAAAGGGCGAAGATGGACTGAGAGCAATGCTGAGAGGGACGGTGCCGGCCATCAACGAAAACCGAAAGCAAAAAAACGAAGTCAGAAACGAAGGTTCCACCAGGATACGCCTTGTAGCACCTCGTGGGAGCCACGTTGAACCGTCACCGGCCAACTCCGGGGAAAATGGATGTTGACGATAGATCAATCCGTGCCGAGAGCGATGTCACCAAGCCGTTCCAGGAAGCTCATCGAAGTCGCCCTGCCGCTGGACGCGATCAACGCCGCCAGCGTGCGCGAGAAGTCGATCCGGCACGGGCATCCAAGCACCCTGCATCTGTGGTGGGCGCGGCGCCCGCTGGCGGCGGCGCGGGCGGTGATCTTCTCGCAGATGGTGGACGACCCCTCGGCGCACCCGGATCGGTTCCCGACGGAGAAGGCCTAGACGCGGGAGCGCGAGCGGCTGTTCGGGATCATCGAAAAGCTCGTGCAATGGGAGAACACCAAAGATCGAAGTCACCGCAGCGATGGTGGCGGAGCGCCCGGCCCTTCAACGCTACGTGGGGCGGAAGCTCACGGTGATCGCGTGGCTGTGGGCGCGCACGGTGAAGAGCCCGAACCCGGCGTTCGCGCATGTGGACGTGCCGCTTGCCTCGACCTTCATGCTGTCCACGAAGAAGGGGAAGGAGGCATACGTCGAGCCGGTGGTCGAGGACGGCGGCTACCGCTTCACGGTGAAGGACGGCGCCCCTGAACCTGGCGTTTCCAAAGCCGGGGTCACTGAAACCGGTGCATCCGAAGCCGGGGTCACTGAAGCTGGCATCCGCCGGAACGACGCCCCGGAATCCGGCGTTCCCGAGGACGGCGTTCCTGGGAACGCGGGCGTTCCGCCCCTGTCCTCGTCATTCCCGCGAAAGCGGGAATCCATGCGCCCCGAGAACGGCGTGTCCCGGGAGGACACGGGCGTCCCGCCCGCACAAGGAACGAAGCTGGGCCGCGGCGCGAACTTCCGCTGCCTGATGTCGGATGCGCCGATACCCGGCGACTACATCAAGTGTGCTCGTAGTACGTCGATGGGGCGATCGGCACCTCGGCGCAGACCGGCCCGACCCCGTATCGACCCCGATGAGCGTCGATGAACGACATCATCATCTCGCGCGGCGGTCGAGCTCCGCCTGGGCGAATCGTGGTGGTGTTGTCTGCCGAAGGTAGACAAATACGCCGACGCCTTGCGAAGTATCTCGTTCGCTCGGCGCAACTCTCGGTTCTCGCGCTCCAGCTCCTTGAGCCGGCAACGTTCCTCGCTCGTGAGCCCTGCACGGCCCCCGCGGTCGCGCTCGGCCTGTCGCACTCATTTGCGCAGCGTCTCCGCCGTACACCCGAGCTTCGACGCCACCGAGGTGATCGCCGACCACTGCGAATCATGTTCCCCCTGGTGATCCAACACCAGGCGCACCGCCCGTTCCCGGGCTTCCGGGGGGTATCTTGTCGGTGATTTCATCTGCCCTTTCCTCCCAAAGACTCAACGAGTGGAGTCTCCGGGATTCCCGGGGCGGTTCACTTCCAGTCGTTGTGGGGGTACGTGTCGCCCTATTGGGCCGGACGCTTCCTCGACCGATGGTGCACCCGAACCATGCGCTCTCGCATCGAGCCGATGAAGAAGGTTGCACGCATGATGCGCTCGCATCGTGCGCTGATCCTCAACTGGTTCCACGCCAAGGGGCGTTGGTCCAGCGGCGCAGTCGAGGGGTTCAATGGCAAGGCCAAACTGACAACCAGAAAAGCGTTCGGCTTTCGCACCTACGAAGCGCTGGAAGTCGCCTTGTATCATACACTTGGCGACTTACCCGAGCCCGAACTCACCCACAAATTCTGCTGACGAGGCCACAAGAAAGGCATCGTGCCCGGTGACGTGCACGTGGCCTTGCATCAGGCGCACGTTCGGCGCGGTCCCCGAGACCTGCCAGCCGACCCGGACGGGCAGCGCAGTTTCTCCCTCCCGCAATGGGAACAGCGCGCCAGGTAGCACACCCGAAGCGAGAGCTTCCCAGGCACCGGGCACGTGCATCGAGACGCCGGTAGCAACTTGAACCTCGGCGGGATCATCGCTGAAGGCGACGCCGCCCATTGCCAGCGCCCCGACGCCGGGAAGCCCCTCGGCCCGCGCGGAGAACGACGTATGCGGCCCATGCGCGTACACCATGCGGGCGGCCTCGCCGATTGGATGCCGGCCGACCGGAACCACCCGCCACGGGCCAACCTCGCGCTCATCGCGCAGCGGCCCATTGACGCCCTCGTCATAGGCCAGCTTGGCCGCCAGCAATCTGTGCTGTAGTGTTCCGCATCGCTTGGCCTCCGGTGGGCTGTGACAGCGCCGCGCACACCGCGCTCCCCACTCTACGCGCGCGTCGCCGGCACAATCCACGTCAAGTCCGCGTGGAGAACCATCCGCGCCCCCTCGGGATGCGGCCCGCCCGCCGCACCGGCAGGGCGCCGCCGACCGCGAAGTACCGGCCACGAAGGCCGACCTCGCCAAGCTCCAGAAGGCCGGAATTTAGGGTTGACGCCCAATCGGTAGTCGTCAAGGGTATTCACGCCGCTTGAAGCGCGGCATCAACCGACAGGAGAGAACCAATGGAGACACCGAATGAAATGCGGGCGAAGGTCGCGGACAAGGCAGCCACGGATGCGGATTTTCGCGCCCGGCTGGTCAGTGACCCGAAGGCCGCCATCGGCGCGGAGCTAGGGGTCGCCCTGCCCGCAGGTTTGACCGTCAAGGTCCACGAGGAAGACGCCGCAACGGCGCACCTGGTGCTTCCGCCGGACAGCAAGCTGGGCGAGAGCGAGCTTCAGGCGGTGGCCGGCGGCACCCGGTACGACCAGAACGGCGTGCCAATCCAATCCGAGTACATCCCCTGGTCAAACTGGTGACGGCCGCCCGCGAACGCCGGCGACGCGAGCAACCGCCCCTCATCGCCAACGCCCACGCCGATACCCACGGCCTCGCCCCCACGACCGAGGAGCTTCAGTCGGCAGGCGGTATCTTGCCGGTAACGCCCGGAGCGGTCGCCCTCAAATTGCCCGATCTCGACCTCGAACGTTCCGTTATCGGTCATGACGCACCACCAGGCAGCAGCGCCTCGAGGGCAGCGTCAACCGCCTCGTCGATGGCCTGGTCGAGGGGCGGCCCGCCCGCCGCACCGGCAGGGTGCCGCACCACCGCGCAGTACTGGCCACGAAGGCCGGCCTCGCCAAGCTCCCGAAGGCCGGAATTTAGGGTTGACGCCCAATCGGTAGTCGTCAAGGGTATTCACGCCGCTTGAAGCGCGGCATCACCCGACAGGAGAGAGCCAATGGAGACACCGGATGAAATGCGGGCGAAGGTCGCGGACAAGGCAGCCACGGATGCCGACTTCCGCGCCCGGCTGGTCAGCGACCCGAAGGCAGCCATCGGCGCGGAGCTCGGGGTCACCCTGCCCGCAGGATTGACCGTCAAGGTCCACGAGGAAGACGCCGCAACGGCGCACCTGGTGCTGCCGCCGGACAGCAAGCTGGGCGAGAGCGACCTGCAGGCGGTCTCAGGAGGGTTCTTTGGCGGGAGTATGGGGGAGGCGAAGACGGTCCTGAACTGGTGAGTGAGGTCACGAGCGGGGCCATGGGCCCCGGCTCGTGGGGTGGGAAGGACGCCATCGACGTCTGAGCAGAGAAGGACCTCTGCGAGCCCGCAGGACGGTCGCGAAGAGGTGCGGAGCGGAGGACGCCACGGAGGCATGGAGGATACAATGAGCCGGTCGTTCACGCTGGCGGGGGAGCGGTCGTCTTAGCTCGAAGATTACGGTCCGGCCAGGGCGCTACCACAGCATCACGGCGACGACCAGCAGCGCCAGGACGCCGACCAGGAAGAAGACGAAGCGGACGCTCACGAGACCACCGCGAGCGGGCCCGAGTGCTTCTCCGCTATCTCTCGCATCTTGCGCTGGAACGCCCCTTCGGAGCTTTCCTCCCGCTCCGGTGGCTTCACCCATGCCGGATCCACCCGCAGCGCCGGCCCGGCCTCATTGAAGCTCTCAGGGAATGATGGCCGGCAAGGATGCGCAGCAGGCGCTGCCCCACTCCCACGGCATCAAACGACAGGAGAGAGTCAATGGAGACACCGGATGAAATGCGAGCGAAGGTCGCGAGCAAGGCAGCCACGGATGCCGACTTCCGCGCCCTGCTGGTCAGCGACCCGAAGGCCGCGATCGCGCGAGAGCTGAGCATCACCATCCCGGACTCGCTGACCATCGAAGTCCACTCGGCCTTCGAGTGTTCGGTGAACCGCCCCGGGTTTCCCGGAGGGTGAATTGCTTGAGTCAGGCGGCCATCGCCGATTCTTGCAGTTGGTGGTCGTAGTGTGCCTCGAATTCAGCCGGAGGCACATGCCCGAGGGGTCCGAACAGGCGCCGGTGATTGTACCAGTGCACCCATTCGAGGGTGGCGAGCTCCACCGCCTCGCAGTGACGCCACGGCCCGCGCCGTGCGATGAGTTCCGTCTTGTACAGCTCGATGATGGACTCGGCCAGCGCGTTGTCGCAGGAGTCGCCCACGCTTCCCACCGAGGGCGCGATGCCCATCTGTACGAGGCGTTCGGTGTAGCGCAACGAGAGATACTGCGCCCCTATCGCTATGATGGACGAGTCCTTCACGGCGCGCACAGCGCTCGTGAAGGGCCTGTTCGAGTGCATCGAGGGCCAAGTCCGTGTGCAGTGAATTCGATACCCGCCAGCCCACGATGCGCCGCGCATAGGCGTCGATGACGAAGGCCGTGCAGGCGAACCCTCGCCACGTGGCCACGTAGGTCAAAGCCTGCCCCCGAGTGACGGAATCGGGGGTCCGACACCCACAGCGCATTCGGGCGGCTGACCTTGAACTCCCGATTCACCCGGTCATCGGGGCGCTCGCCCTGCACCCCCGAGTGCGTGGTCTTCGCCCGCCGGCCCCGCACCGCTCCTTGCAGCCTCATCCGGCGCATCAGCCGCGCCACCGTGCAACGCGCCACCGCGACCCCTTCACGGCGAAGCTGGCGCCAGACCTTGCGCACTCCGTAGACCCCGAAGTGCTCGGCGTACACCCGGCGGATCTCCCCGCACAACCACTCATCGCGGCGCACCCGCCCCGGCGCGCGCTCCGGCTCCCCCTCGCGCGCCTTGTGCTCGTAGTACGTCGATGGGGCGATCGGCACCTCGGCGCAGACCGGCCCGACCCCGTATCGACCCCGATGAGCGTCGATGAACGACATCATCATCTCGCGCGGCGGTCGAGCGCCGTCTGGGCGAATGGTGGTGGTGTTGTCCGCATGACTCAGAATGAATCTCATGTTATTTCAGCGAGTTACGACATCCATCGGATATCGTTGGGACTTGGGTTGGTCCCGGCGCGCAAGCCGCACGGGCAGCATTTCAGCTACGCGAGCAGGTCGAGCGCGCCGAACATCGTCCAGACGAGGTAGAGGTCACCGCCCTCGGGCAGCGCCATGTCCAGGTGCTCGCCGACCTGTGTCGCGGCGGCCAGAAAGCCGGCCTCGGTCATGTCGGAGACGTCGATCCGATCCACACCGGGCTCGAAACCCATGACCCGGTTGAGGCCGCCCGCGTGGATGAAGATGTCCGCCCCGCCTTGGCCAAGAAGGTGCCGCTTTCGGCACTGCCTGCCAGCCGGTCGTTGCCGTCGCCGCCATACAGCGAATCGTTCCCCGTGCCGCCGGAGAGGAAATCGTGGCCATCCCCGCCACCGAGGAGGCCGTTTCCGGCTTCGCCCCAGAGGTGGTCGTCTCCCGTGCGCACAGGTCCAGGAGCTCGTCATCATCCGGCAGTCTTGTCCAACGAGAGATGAGCCTGAAGGGAGGAGGTGAATCCAACGAGAAGTGAGTCTGTCTGGCCTTTCCTGCACAGGCCTCCGACGAATCCAACACCACCCAGCTATTCGTCGAGGCGGCAAAGCTCACCCAGGCCGCGGAGGAAGAGAGCTGTCTTGTTTTTTTCCGGACTGTTTGAACAAATTCTAAATATAGATTATATTTCTCTTAATCCTATATCTTCAACAAATTTTCTGCCTTTATCGGTAATGCAAAGATGATCCGGATTAGTTCGCATACCACCAGCAAAAACACCTCCTGTCTTCGTAGCAAAAATCTCGACATATCCGGCATCCAATATTCGGTTGATTAAAATATTCATGAAAGGCGGCCAATCTATTGGCTGATCTGATCTGCCTCTGTATGCGCAGAAAAGTACATCAAGTTCCAGTTTAGAAAATTTATCATGGGCAAACCGAAGGTTGTATTTGTAAATTCTCAAGCTCTTCCGGTCGATGACGCCTCGATCAGCGCGACTATGGCAATTGGGGCAGAGTGCAATTAGATTGTCATAGGAATGTTCCTGGCATGTTTCCCAAGGGATGACGTGGTGAATTTCAACCTCCATGTGTCGGCAGGTGGGAATGGCGCATCGATGGCCAGCTTCGACAAGGACTCGCCGTCGGAGGTCGGCCGGGATTGCCGGCCGTGATCTCTCTGCTGTGCCTGACATGGGTAGACTCCGTGGGCCTACAGGGATTGATCACTTAAGAATACACCGATTTCAGTGAGTTAGTGTGATTCAGACGGTCATTTTTCGATGAAACAGCGCTGATCCGCATCCGTTCTCAGATTGCCCCCCTTTTTCGATTTGGCGTCGTCGTTGTCGAATTGCTCTGAATTAAGGAACCTTCCTCCTCCTTCCCATTGGCATAACGAAAAACCCAATGGCCTTGCGCTTTGCCGTCCACGAAAGAACCTTCCGCCGCCCGTTGAACAGATCGCATTTTTGTTCATACCGATTTCCTCCCGTAGTAGGTTACAGTCTCTAGTTTGCTTGTCGTCAGGATACAACGCTCATTGGAACATAACGCCGAGTATCGGATGAACAATCCGGGATGCCTTGCCCGAATCCTTCGAGTATCAGGAACGCTCCGATTCCGATGAACACAAGCGCATTGCGCCGGCAACGCCAGTCTCCCGAGTCCGGTTCGACGTTGCGCACGTGAGCGCTTGCGCTCGACGCCGGCCGTTGCGAGCTCGAGAGAGTACTGCCGTCCGAAGGAACGTGCGTGATTGCGTTCCGAACGTCAGTCCCGTTCGTCTTTCCCCGATGAGCCTTCGGACGGCGGTAGCGCGATGGTGGCGTATCCGGCATGATCGGACAAGCCGATGTATCGCGATCCATTTGTGGGAATCAAGGTGGGAAACGATTTTCTGCGAATGGAGAATTGGAACGGAAAATCATGCAGTTACGCGAATTCTGCCCGTGGGCGTCCCGCCCGCACAAGGAACGAAGCTGGGCCGCGGCGCGAACTTCCGCTGCCTGATGTCGGATGCGCCGATACCCGGCGACTACATCAAGGCGGAGGGTCGAGCGGGGCGCATGGGTGCCCGGTTGATGGCGATCGTCGCCGAGGGAGATCGGAGCCGGGTGTATCTGCCGCCCATCTCGGAACAGGAGGAATGCGCACGGAAGGCGAAGCCGGAGTGGAGACCGGAGGGCGATGTTCCGACAAGGCTCACTGGCGGAACTTGCGTGCCCTACGGCTTGACGACTTGGGGCGACCTCTTCATTCCTCGGCAACTGGCCGCACTGACCACCTTCTCCGATTTGGTGCAGGAAGCAATCGCGCGCATCAAGCAAGACGTCCTGGGAACGCGGGCGGGACGCCCGCTCGAAGAGAATGCGAGCGTTCCGCCCGCGTTCCCAAGGGACGATCTCCCCCTCCGCGACGGCGGTACAGGCGCTACCGCCTACGCCGAGGCGATTGGAGTGTATTCGGGGCTGGCGCTCAGTCGTTTCGCCGACCGGAACAACGCCCTCTGTACATGGGATACCGGCCCCACGGGCACGCGAGCCTCTACCGGTGGATCGGCGCGCACGGCCAGTCTTCGGAACCTTTTCGCCCGGCAGGCGATCCCCATGGCGTGGGGCTATGGAGAAGCCAATCCATTCAGCGATTCCGGCGGTGGTTACAGCAGCGCTTTGGGCTGGATCGAACCAGCGGTTCGATCCCTCATGGGGCTTACACCAGGAGCCGCAGAGGCCGACAGCGCCCCATCCCAAACCACCAGCCAAGGGAAGGCCATCTCCACCGACCCGCCCTACTACGACAACATCGCCTACGCCGATCTTTCGGACTTCTTCTACGTCTGGCTGCGCCGCTCGCTACGATCGACCTTTCCCGAACTCTTCTCCACACTCGCCGTCCCGAAGGCCGAAGAACTGGTCGCCATCCCCCATCGACACGGCGGCAAAGACGAAGCCGAGACCTTCTTTCTCGACGGTATGACGCGGGCGATGCAGCGTCTTGCCGAGCAAACACATCCCGCATTCCCGGTCACGATCTACTACGCATTCAAGCAATCGGAGCGAAAAGGCGGTGCGGGCGTCTCAAGCACCGGATGGGAAACCTTCCTCGGCGCGGTGATCCGTTCCGGCTTCGCCATCACCGGTACTTGGCCGATGCGCACGGAACTCGGCAACCGGATGATCGGGAAAGACGCCAACGCCCTCGCTTCCAGCATCGTCCTCGTCTGCCGGCGCCGCTCCCCCGAGACCCCGCCGACCTCCCGCCGCGACTTCCTCGCCGCCCTTCGCTCGGAGCTTCCGCCGGCCCTCGCCGACCTCCAGAAAAGCAACATCGCCCCGGTGGACTTCGCCCAGGCCGCCATCGGCCCCGGCATGGCCATCTTCACCCGCCACGCCCGCGTGCTGGAAGCCGACGGCTCGCCGATGCCGGTGCGCTCCGCGCTCGTCGAGATCAACCGGATGCTGGACGAGACCCTGGCCCGCCAGGAAGGCGATCTGGACCCGGATACCCGCTTCTGTGTTGCTTGGTACGAGCAATATGGCATGGGCGAGCGCGCCTACGGCGAAGCCGAAGTCCTGTTCAGCGCCAAGAACACCTCGTTCGAGGGCTTGCAACGCGCCGGGGTGGTCGTGGGCGGCAAGGGCAAGGTCCGGCTCAGGCGCCACGACGAACTGGACCCGGACTGGGATCCGGCGACGGACCGGCGCATCACCGATTGGGAGGGCGCGCAGCACCTGACCCGCTCGCTGACCGCCGAGCGGGGCGGTGGGGTGGCCGAGGCGGCCCGCCTCGTGCTCGGCATGGGAGCGGAGCGGGCGGAGAAGGCCCGCGCCCTCGCCTACCGGCTGTATTCGCTGGCCGAACGCAAGCGGTGGGCGGACGAGGCGCACGCCTACAACATCCTCGTCACGTCCTGGCCGCAGATCCAGGCGGAAGCCGCCCGGCTCGCGGCCGGCG
The DNA here is from genome assembly GCA_958295465.1 of uncultured Gammaproteobacteria bacterium. Lineage (GTDB taxonomy): Bacteria > Pseudomonadota > Gammaproteobacteria > HK1 > HK1 > HK1. The sequence continues at coordinate 224,381 of OY282353.1, read as the reverse complement.
TGCCGGAGCAGGCGGGCTTCGGGTTCTCCGGGGGAGATGCCCCTTGACTGCAACCGCGGAGCGTGCCATATCGGCATTGTAGGCGGCACCGAGCCAGCCGAACCACGCGAAGCGCGGTGTCTTGCGGCGGTGCGGATGCCGATAGCATTTAACATGTCGCGGAGACCGTCCTGGATCCGCTTTGTCTCCACGACGCCGTTGGGAATCCGCCCTCTCATGCCGAAATCCTTCCCGAAGAAGTCACATGATCCTGGCCCACCGCGGGACCTCCTCCACGGTTGATGCACCTGCCCACCGCCTTGTGGTAAAGTCAAGTTTGACCCCGTGGATCGGATGTCTCTGAGTGGCGGCTTATCAGGCCAAGGGAAGCCGATGAATATCACATTCAGAACCCAACTACTTGGGAATGTTACGGATTTCTGTACGGAGACTGGTCTTGCGATGGCAACCCCCGAAGTTCTGGTCGACTTGATTGTCCGCCTCGCTCGCTACCAGGAAGAGGGTGTGAAGCTGTCTCCTAAGGTCTATCTTACAGATGATATCGATTTGCTTGTCAACATGCTGCCGGAAGGTGAGAAGCTGCCCCTTTCAGTTACGACGGCAGATCCTCGTGGAATCGAGGAAATGTTGAAGATATGCGCACCGCTGGCCGTTGGCGAGTGGCGGATATTCGGTCATCAGTGTGCGCAAGGAATGAACTTCGGTGTCTTTCGAGGTTCCGGCAACCCGATCTCGGTCGGAGTGGATGAGATTGTGCTGACAGACCAGGACAAGGCCGCCGTCATCAAGGCTCATCAGGTCGCCGAGGAGTGCGTGCAGATATTTAATTCCAAAGGGTTTCATCATCATGTCTTTTTCAATCATAGAAAAGAAGAAAGCCCACCGCCGCTTCAGCATATCGAGAATCTTGTTCGATCGATCACCAAACATGTGGACGACAACGAAAGGGAAACAGTTCAGAGCTTCCTGACGAGAATCCTCATGACGGCACTTCTCAACTCCCATGGCTGTATCCTGGCGGTGACGAATATGCGGACACCTCCGAAGGTTCTTTCGAACGATGCGGTGATTCTTGACGAACCAATTGACTTTCCATCAATGACAAGGGATCTGAAAAACGGTGGAAGAGCCGGACGGTCGCCATATTCTCTCGAAAAGAAGGCCGAGTTGTTGGAAGGAATGCTTCGTTCCGATGGCATCACCCTGTTCGATCAGCGCGGAAGGTTGCTTGGCTATCGTTGCTTCATCCGGATTTCGGGTGAAAGAGGAGTAGTCGGAGGCGCCCGGAGGCGGGCGTTTGAATCACTCAAGCGGCGCTTGGGGCAGGGTCTGTTCGCGGCCTTCATGCAGTCTCAGGATGGATGGACGGAGTTCGAGGAGTACTTTCAATGAACACCGCGATGACATTGTGGCGAACCGATGGCCGCGATCTGGTTCCTCGGAATGTCAGGACGCCGAAGGCCATTGCGGAGCATGCGGCGCAGCTTAGCAAGAGAGAGAGGCGCCAGATCGTCGCGGCTTTCGAAGCCGAACACTACGAAATGGGCCTCAATTTTCTCTGGCTGCGAACGGTCACGGCGCTCAAGAGAGAGCTTGCGACAGTAGGGCTCGGATTACTCGGAGAGATGCTTGGAAGGGTGGGGGTGAACGAGGATGACGACGTAGAAGACCTATTGACGGCCCGGGATGCGATCAGGCTGGCCGAAGAGCTCGGGGTCATCACACCTACGGAAGCATTGCGACTGCGCCACACCCACGAGATCGTCACGCACTTCAACCAGCTTGCGATTGGAGAAGATGATGGCGAAGAAATGGACGATTCGGAGGCAATTGCCTCACTCAAGGCGTGCGTGAAGGCAGTTCTTGCCAAACCGAGAGTCGAGGTCGCAAAGAAATTTGTTGAATTTCGGGAGGCGCTTGAATCCGAATCATTTGCTTCCGACGAAGACAGGATTGATCATCTGCTGTCATCACCCTACTTCTTCTTGAAGCTGACAATCGGCATCTTGATGAACTCCGCCAAGAACTCCACGGGCGCCAAGCTGGAGCATTGTCTCGCCAACACGAACGTCGTAATCCCCCGGCTATGGCCGAAGCTTCAGGAAGCCGAGAGGTGGCAAGTCGGGCGTACATACGCCGAAGTCTATTCGGAGGGCAAGAAAACTTCGGCAAGTGGACTGAAACAGGCGCTCATGAAGGTACAGGGGTTCGATTTCGTACCCGAGAATCTTCGTAGCGATACGTTCGTGAAAGCAGCGGAAGCGATCCTTCGCGCCCATGATGGAATGAACAACTTCTATAATGAACCTTCTCCCACCAGAAGTCTCGCCCAGTTGGGAACTTCCATCCCGATTCCAGCGCTTCCTGCTTGCATGAGTGCACTATTGTCGGTGGTTTTGGGGAATGAGTATGGAGCCTCATGGGTGGCCTCGTCAATTGCCTCCGATATTTTGCTGGGACTTGGTAGAGACAGATGGAGATACTACCTGAATCAAGTTCTACCGACCGACTCGAGAATTCTCAATAAACTGGCTTCTGATACTGGAGATCAACCTCTCAGTCAGTGGATGGTAGCCGTGGAAAAATACAATCTTGCCGACTTGCAGATAAAGGATCTCCAGGTTTCCATGCTTGTCAAAGCAGCAGCGGCGAAGAAGGCTATCGATGCTCGTAAATCGGCCGCAAAGCTGCTTCGGCAGTACTACGGCAAGAAATGAAGACGCTCATAGAACCGTGGCCAGGGAAGTCTTGCTGCCTCTGCGTTCTACCGAAACCGGCAAGGGAGCCCGACGGACGCGAACCTCATGCCTCCACATTTGGTCGGCGACAACCGCCGCTGTGTCGAACATCGTTGATCAGTTGAAGCTGATCGGAGATGAGGCGAGCATGTCGCGGCGCGAGCTGTATTGAACCGCCTCTTACCATAAACAGGCGGTTTGCCGCCGTGGAACGGTCCGACGAACCCAAGCTTTCGTAAACGCCTCACGAGTTCCCGATGCGAGACGGGAGACATGGCCGCTACTACACCGCCCTCGTGTCGATCTCGCTGATTTCGACGCTGCTGAGCCGAGGGACAGGTTCGTGTCCGAGCTTGGGCTGCCACGGGCACGCCGGTTGCCTTCCTGGGGTCCGGCAGGGGATGCCCGAGCCTGCAGGCGAGGCCGTTTCGAGAGCGGCTGTCTTTGCGATTGAAAGGCATTCGAAATGAGTGGGAACACAAGGTAGGGCGATGAACCGCATCCACTGTCATGGAAAGCTGAGCCGCTCCACGGCGCCCTTTCACATCGATCGCGCCGGCTATCACTTGTCGTTCGACACGGTGCCGACCTGGGTTTGCAAGCAGTGCGGCGAGGTGTACTTCGAGGAGCACGAAGTGAACGCCATTCAGAGTACCGTCGACAGCTTGGGCAAACCTGCCAGTAGCATAAAAAGCTATCGAAAACGCCAGTTCGTGCTGCGATAGCAGGGTGAAACGCATGCCGCGCCGGTGTAGCTCATCCTCACTGGGAGTGAACATGAACTGGACCGTCCAGTGTGCGGAATACTACTTGTACAGAGGCGTTTCGCGCACTAATGCATATGAGTTTATGCAACAATCGGGCAAACAGACCCGGCAGTTATCGATACACGCCTGATTCATCATGGATGGCAGTTCAGAAATCTCGATCGTTTGAAGAGAATACGGGTGACGTTCTGCAACTGGAAAAGCTGGGGGAGCAGTGCTCGCCATAGCGGGCGGCCGAGGTCGATGTTCGGTCGGTGCGCGCGTGGCCCGTGACGGCGAGAGGGCTCTGTCGACCTGCCTTGAATCCCCTTCGACGAGAGCCGACAATCGACGCGCACCGCTGGTCCCCGCAGGTAGTCGGGGAGCGGCGGCAGGGCCGCGACGAACCGGCGCCGGTGCCCGAGGCCGGCCTGTTCATCACTCTGCACGGGGCTCGGGGAGGAAGCCACTTGCCGATGAGACCGCCCTTGCCCATCCAGAACATGGCGCAACGCCATACCGGACTGACCAAGGCGATCGCCGACTCGTACTCGGAAGCCGCGTGCGTCTGCTTGGCTCGGCATCACCGGCCCCCAACGGACTTCGATCTGGACAGAAGCGGGACACGGACGGGGGCGACCGCTGTATGGCAGCCGCCCGACGCGCGAGCACGCGGCGCATGGGCGAACGAGACGGATGCGACGGAAGCAGGGGCTTACGCCTGTGCGCTCGCGGCGGTCGAGCTGACCGACGGACTCGTTGCCGTGCGGCGGGCGGAGACCAGAACCGGGGCGGATTATTACGTCGCGCCGCACGGTGCCTCGGCCGACGATCTTGAAGACTGCCTGCGTCTGGAGGTATCCGGTGTGGACCGTGGACCGGAGCACGTCGTCAGACAGCGTCTCAACGCCAAGTTGCGACAGACCGCGGCGGGAAACAGCAATCTGCCCGCGCTGGCCGGCGTGGTCGGCTTCAAGGCGCGTATGATCGTGGTAGCCGACCTCAAGGGTTGACGACGCCCGTGAAGGAAGGCGTCATCATGTCCTGGATCAAGCACCACGAGAGCAGCGAACGGCTCGCCTCGCAAGCGCAGGTCGCCGCACAAGAGGGCCGGCGGGACGAGGCGCAGGCACTGTACGCCCGCGCGGCCGACGCCGAAGAGAACGCCATCTCGGCCCTGGATCCGTCGAAGGTGCGCACCCTCGGAATCTCCGCGGTGAGCGCCGTGTCACTCCATTACAAAGCGAATCGGCTCGCGCGTGCCGAGGCGGTTGCGGCTCGGTGGTTGGAATTCGATGCGCTCCCGACCTTCGCCAAGGTTCAACTGCGGCTCCTGCTGCAATCGATCTGGAGCGAGCAGGTCCGGGACAACGCGGGTGCGCGGTTCGCGCCGGGACAGGTGCTGATCTCCGTGCAGGGCGGTGAAATCGTTCCCGGCGGTGCGCCGCTCGACCTGATCGCCGACAAGGTGAAGACCGTCCAGTCGATCTTCCATCGAACCGCCGAATTCATGAGCGGCCTCGAACATCGCAGACGCGGCGCTCCGAGCCGCGAGATCCAGGAGAGCTGCCGTCCGTGGCTATTCCAGACGGTGCCCGGCAGCTATCAGTTCGCGGTCGCCATTCAGGAAGAGTATCAGCCTGACTTGTTCGGTCCGGGGTTGCCGCCGCCCCGAGAAATCGCGGACTGCTTCCTGCGGATCCTGCGTGTCGGAATCGAGGATCCGGAAGAGGGTTTTGCGGAGGTCGTTCCCCCTCCGGACTACCGGCGCACGTTCCTGAAGCTGGCCCGGAATTTGGCGCCCGACGGGAAGACCTGCAACAGGCTGGACATTCGTTCCCCGGACGAATCCCAAGCGATCAGTCTCGACTCGGATGTACGCCAGAGTCTTGGACGCATTATCAGGAAGGCCGGACAGGATGCTGAAGCACCGACAGCGCGACGGGAGTCGTTGCACGGAATACTCCGTGCCCTTCATCTCGATCGGGATTGGATAGAATTGACGGTCGGAAACGAACATCTTCGTATCACTTCCGTGGGCGAAGAAGTGGACGACGTGCTCGGGCTCTTGGTCAACAAGCCCGTAATCGTGTACGTGTCCATCGCCGAGGAGAAACGAAGGTTCCTGGATATCGAACTCGACAGTCCTGTTGCGGGAACTACCGTTGCAGGTCCACGACCCGAGTGAACCCATCGTGTCTTCCGCAAGGCGGAGGCGGTCCGTCATCGCGACACCCTCACGCCGCATCGAACATCACCTTCACGTCCACCGAGACGCCGGGCAGGCTGGGCGAGCCGGCCTGCTCTCCCGGCCGGAACACCCTGTGTTCCCTGTATTCGCCGCCCGATAGAACGAGCACGGTCAGAGTGCCGGCGACGGGATTGGCGATCCAGTATCCGGGGATGCCGGCCTCGGCGTAGTCCTTGCGCTTGTCGATGAGATCGTGACCGGGATTATCGGGACTGACCACCTCCACGACCAGATCCGCGCCAAGCCAGTAGTCGTTCCGGCAGCGAGGATCATCCGCGTCGGTCACAAGCAGCAGATCCGGCTCACGAAACTTGCCGTCTCGGATGCGGAGGCGCAAGGGGGCGTAGAACACGTTGCCGCCGATGCCCTGGGCGAAAAAGTAGAGCACCAGGAACAGGAACCGTGAAATGGCCTGATGCTGTTGGGTAGGGATGGACAGAACTTCGATGCGACCGTCCGTGAATTCGAGCAGGCGATTGCTCTGGTTCGTCAGCTTGAGGTACTGCGCCTGGGTCCAGAATCCCTGGAGCGCGGTCGAGTCGGCCACCGTGCAGTCATCGGGCGTGACCACACGCAGTCCGTCGGATTGGGGGGAGGCGACCGTCATGTCCATGCCTGCTTCCATTCACCGGGATGATGGTCAGTGTCGAAGCGCCGGTTTCGCCTGTCAACGATACCCGACGAATCCGCGGCGAACGACGGGACAATTCCCGGTGACGCGGCGCAGATCTCCTGCGGCGTTGGCGCGCGGCGTGAGCGGATCCGTTCACCGCGCCGATGGAACCGGGCGGCGGTCATCGGCTACCGTAGCAGTCACCGGTCGTGGTCGGTGGTCATCAGCAGTGCCTGCCCGTGACCCGCTATGACCGTTCCAGAGAAGGAGACACCTGATGATCGAGAAGCGACGATTCGGCCGTACCGGGCACATGAGCACGGCGACGATATTCGGCGCGGCGGCGCTCAAGAACGTGAGTCAGGACGATGCGGACCGCGCCCTCGATCTTCTGCTCCGGTACGGGGTGAACCACATCGACACCGCGCCGCGATATGGTGACGCGGAGCTTCGGATCGGGCCGTGGATGCGCGCGCACCGCCAGGACTTCTTCCTCGCGACGAAGACCGGGCAGCGCACCCGTGGGGCTGCCCGTGACGAGATCCGGCGCTCCCTGGACCGGCTTCGGGTGGACTCGGTGGACCTGCTCCAGCTCCACTCGCTGGCCCATCCGGGCGATTGGGAGACGGCGATGGGACCCGGCGGCGCCCTGGAGGCGGCGGTCGAGGCCCGCGCCGAGGGTCTGACCCGGTTCATCGGGGTGACCGGGCACGGATGGACCATCGCGTCGATGCACCGCAGGAGCCTCGAACGCTTCGACTTCGATTCCGTCCTGATGCCGTGGAACCCCGTCATGTACGAGAGCGAGCACTACCGCGAGGATTTCGATGCAGTGTGCGCGCTCTGCGAAGAGCGGGACGTCGCGGTGCAGACGATCAAGTCGGTTGCGCGCGGCCCCTGGGCCACCACGGAGCCGAACCGCAACACCTGGTACCAGCCGTTCGAGGATCCGGCCGATATCGAACAGGCCGTCCATTGGGTCCTGGCCGGATCGCGGCTCTTCCTCAACACGGTCGGCGACCTGGACCTGCTGCCGCTGGTGCTCGATGCGGCGAGCCGGTTCGAAGCCTCTCCCGGCGACGATGCGATGCGCGCGGTCGTCGAAGCGCGGCGCGCGACGGCGCTGTTCGGGATCGCCACCTGACCGCGACGCGGGCGTCATGCCGGAGGGGTGGGCGGCTCATGAAGAGGCGTCGGCCGCGCATCGCCGTGGGCCGGCGCGGCGCTCCAATTCGGAGGTGACCGGTCTGCCGACCGTCCGATCAAACTTTCCCAACCCGGCATAGCCGGAACCAAACGCCGGTCGACGGAAAAATTTTCGTCGTTTTGTCGAAGACTTCACGGGTAAGAGACTAAATGCCCGGTTTCGCGCCGATGGCGCGGGAGCTCGATCCCTTCCACACCCTGTCCGGCGGGGAGCCCGCGGGCTACTCGGCGGCTTCCTGCCGCGTGCCGCCGAGCCACGCTGTGACCTCCGGCTCGGCGGAGGGCGACTCCGGTCGGACTCCACAATCCTGCAAGGTTGCTCGGCCGACGCCTGTAGAATGCGGCTGCGGAACAGGGATCGGATGGCGAGAGGTGGAAGGCGCCCCGCACCACCGATGCTGCCCATGGGAGGCGAATCATGAGCGACGAACCCGCTGAGCAACTGCGCGGCAAGCGGCAGACCGTATCGCTTGCGCGCCTCTACCTGGACCCGAACAACTACCGGATCGTGGACAACCCGGACTACCGCTCGGTCGCGTCTGCGGACGTCTTCAATCCGGATGTGCAGCGGCGCACGACCAGATTCGTTCTCGGGCGCTCTCAAGAGCACGTTCGGGACCTGATTGCCAGCATCAAGGAGAACGGCTGGCTGGACATCGATCCGATCCTGGTCGAACGCCGGGACGGCGGGCGGTACCTGGTCCTCGAGGGTAATCGGCGGGTGGCCACGCTCAAGCACTTGCAGGGTCGGTACGAGCTGGACTCCATCGATCTGGGCAGGCTGGACCCCGCGTTGTTTTCCAAGGTGCCGGTGGTCTTCCACGAGTTCGCCGACGAACGGCAGCGCATGGTGATGATGGGGCTCCATCACATCACCGGCAAGCGACGCTGGCCGGCCGTCAATCGAGCTATGGCGATGAGGCGCTTGCAGCAGCATTTCAAGGGCGATGCGGATGCCGTATGCAATGCGCTTGGCATACACAAGCGCGAGTTCAACCTGTCCGTCAGGACGCTTGCTCTGGTGCAGGCTTACAAGGAGAGCGATTACGGCGATCAGTTTCGCGCCGATCAATACAACCTGTTCCGGGAGGTCCTCAGCAGTCCTTCGATGCGCGATTGGCTCGGCTGGGACCATGCGACATGCACGGCTGCCAAGGAGACCAACCTGGATCGGCTCTTCCATTGGATGTCGCCAGCGGTCGAAACCGATGCCGGCGAGGAAGATGAGGTTATTGGCGTACAGGAGGAATCCAGCCCCGTAATCACCACGCAGGGCCATGTTCGCGAGCTTGCAAAGATCATCGACGATCCGGAGGCGGTCAAGCGGCTGGAAGAGACGCGCAGCTTGCAAGAGGCAACGCTGTCGAGCAGCCTCCTAGTCAAGAGCGAAATCGACCGTGCGTTCGGATCGTGCGACACCGGTATCCAGAAGCTGAGCACGCGGGTCGGGGAGCTGGCGCCCGAGGATCTGGATCGCGTCGATCAACTCGTTGGTAAGCTACAGGGGCTCGCTCTGGCGCGCAGGCGGCGACCGTTCATGTCCGGCGGCCGGCTGCCCTGGGAGCCGTTCAACGAGTTTACGCAGTCGCAGTTCTCCGATGCCCGCGTCCAGCGTTACCGGGGTCTCGACGGCCTTGCCCTTGACGGCCTGAAGCGCATCAATCTCATCGCCGGCGTCAACAATGCCGGCAAGACCTCCCTGCTCGAAGCGATCTATTTGCTCATTCGCCAGAACGACGAGGCAGCGCTGTTGGATGTCATTCGTTGGCGGGGGCGACTCGAAGGCGAGCCCGATCCATTGTGGCTGGTCGAGCAGATTCCGCCTGCCATCCGCATCGCCGGACGTTTCGACGAAGTGAATAGCAGTGACGAAGTGAGTGGCAATTACGCAAGCCTGGACGTGCAGCGCGAGAACGAGCCTGGCGAGGACATCGAGGATCAGACGACCTTCCTCGCCAGGCTCGCCATCGAGTCCAGCTACGCCGGCCATGCCCAAAACACGGATGTGGCGCTATTTTCGGACCGTCCCCGGCGCACGAGCTTCCAGGGTCGGCATTGGCTGTGTCGGTCTGCGCTCACCAGTCCGTTCTGGGTCAATCGTGCGGATGCACTCTCCGAATCCAACAAGGCAGCGCTGGAGGCGGGTACGAAGGCGAAGGTGATCGATTTCATCAAGGAACACCTCGACGCGCGAATGACGAACATCGAGCTCGCGGACAAGTTCAACCGGTTCCTGGTGAGCCACCAGGACTTCGACCGGGCGCCGGACTTGTCGTCGTTCGGCGACGGTTTGCGGCGGATTTTCGAGGTTGGCTTGCTGTTCGCCGGGGTTCGGGGCGGTGTGCTGCTCATCGACGAGTTCGAGAACGCAATCCACACGGCGCTGCTCGTTCCCTTCACCCGCATGGTGCAGGAGCTTGCCGTGGAGCTCAACGTGCAGGTCTTTCTGACCACTCATAGCAAGGAAACGCTCGATGCCTTCATAGGGAACGGATACAACACCGAGGACATCGCCGGCTATGCGATCTGCCGCGGCGATGACGGCGCTGGCGTTCGACGTTTCGGCGGCTGCCAGCTACAGCGTCTGCACAGGGCTCTCGATTTCGATCTCAGGGGAATTCAGTGAAGGCGGTTCTCGTCCTCTGCGAAGGCCGCCATGACGTCGTGTTCGTCCAGCGAAGCCTGGGCGCCGTTGCCGGTTGCCGGTGGATGGGAGATCGCCGCATAAAGAAACTGCCGTCGCCGTTCGGCGCCATGCCCGGAACGTCACCCAAGGGATTGATTGCGAGACGTGTCGAGAGAAATGCCGACGATCTGACGCTTCGGAGCGCAGCATATCCGCCGCCACCGCCTCAGTTCGAGTCTGCCGTGTTCGATGAGGAAGCAGGCGTTATCTTTCTCCTGGTTAGTATGAACGGTAAGGACCAGGTCGACGCCGTTGTCGATCTGCTCGAAGATGTTGACGCATCGATGGGCGTTGGCGGCGTAGCCATCTCGGAGTATGCCGCAGCGTTCCTCTTCGACGCGGACACGGTGGGGCTGACGGCAACCCTGGAAGAGTTTCGCGGGCACTACAGCGGCCATTTCGGCGACTTGTCGGAGGCCGGACACTCCGGATGGGTGGCCACGGCCACCTGCCCGGTCGGCGTGTTCGTCTTCCACAGGACGGCGGAAGACGAGACGGGCACGCTTGAAGATCACTTGGCGCCGATGGTTCAGTCTGCCTGGCCCGACAGATACGCCAGTGCACGCGGCTTCATCGACGACAACAGGCAGCCCGGCGACGAAGTGTCGCGAAGCGATGCGAGGCGGCTGAAGGCCATCGTCACGTCGGCCGGACAGTTCGATCATCCCGGATCGCCCTTGTCGGCCATGATCGCCCGAGACGGAATTCCCAAGGTGCAGTTCGAAACGTCTCCGATGAGCCGAGCGCTGGTCGCCTTCCTTCAGGGAGTGCCGTGGCGCGATGATCCGCCGTAGCTGGTACGACGTGACGAGGAGCACCACGGTCCGACCCGAACAGCCCAAGCAAGCGACTACGCTCACTCACGGCTCCAAGCGCACCTCCCGGGCGAGGACCGACAAGGGACTGCTCGTATTCTTTCGTGCCTCGCCCTTGGCCGGCGCGGAGTTCGAATTCGGACGTGGCCGGTCTGCCGACCGGCCGATCAAATTTTCCTGAATACCCGGTTTCGCGCCGATGGCGCGCGCGGGAACTCGAACCCTTCCACACCCTGTCCGGCAGGGAGCTTGCGGGCTATTCAGCGGCTTCCTGCCGCGTGCCGCCCAGCCACGCCGTGACCACCAGCTCGGCGACGGCCCCGGGCGGCAGTGCGCTGATGCCGACGTCGGTCCAGGTCGGATAGGGCGCCTTGACGTATCGGTTCTTCACTTCGTTGAAGAGCGCGAAGTTCTTGAAGTAGTCCAGGCGAAAGGTCTCGACGGTGACCACGTTGTCGAACGTCGCGCCGGCCCGTGCGAGCCTCGCCTTGACCTCCTCGAAGATGCTGACGAAGTTGGCGGTCAACGCCTCGTCGTCGGCATCGCGCTCCACCGGCGTTCCGGTCACGCCGGAGAGGTAGAGCATGTCGCCCACCCGCACCGTCTCCGCATAGCGAATGAACTCGGGGAGGTTGGGATTTTGCGATCCGAAGACCTCGGGGACGACGTTGTCGTCGCCGGCAAAGGTGGTGAGCGGCAGCGTCAGGAGAGCGGCGGCCAACAGGGCGATGCGGTACATGTTTCCCTCCGGGGGTATCGAAGCGGGCGGCAAACGTACCGGTTTCTGCTCCCGTTGTCACCGGCCAGCCTTGCAGTGGCGCGATGATCCGCCTTCAAGGACGTGAGGCAGAGCGACGTGGACGCCCCCTCTCGCCAGCTTCCGGGGCGGGATCCATTCCACTGTCACTCGTCCAGGCATCACCGTCCGTCCGAGCTGCCGGCGATCAGGCCGCCGGCTCGATCACCGGAACTCCCATCGCCCGGGCCGCATCCGCCATCCGGCGGTCATACGTGAGTAGCTCGACGCTCTGCCCCTGCCGGCGCAGGAAGTCGATCGACGCCAGATGCAGCGCATCGAGTGTGCGAACGGTGATGGGAAAGCCTGCCAGCGCGCGGGCGAGCACCACAGGGGACAATTCCAGCAATGCGATGCGTCCGATGATCGTCTGGGCGGCCTCGCCGTGGGATTCCGCGAGCTTGCGGGCGTGGAGCCTGGTCCGGATCTCGTATTCGAGCAGGCGACTGGCGGTCAGCGTGCCATCCCAGAGGACATCCGCCGGTCGACGGTCTTCGGCCAGCAGGTACGCCAGCACGACGGACGCATCAACGTAGATCACCGCTCGCGTCTATCCTCGTCCAGCTCCCGGAGAAGCTGGTCCAGCGACATGATCGGGGGTGGTGCGGGAGGAGGCCCCGAGCCGGGCGCCGCCGGGGGCCTCAGCCAGCCCTTTCGTACCGCATCGGCCAGCATGGCGTCGGCCAGAATGGGGCTCCGCTCCGCCCTCGGCGGAACGATTTCCGCGACGACACGGTCGCGGTCCGTCACCAGCACCGTCTCGCCCGCGGCGGCCAGCCGTACGTATTCGCTCAGCTTGTTGTTGAGCGTTTTCAGGCCGACGGATCTCATGGCGGCAACGTAGCTTCCGGTAGCCACCTGCGTCAAGGACGACGGTACAAGGGCGAAGGGCTCGACGAAGCCCCGCTCAGCGCTCTTGAGAGGGTTGGCGACAGGAACATGTATGGCCCGTCCGCCCCGCGTTCGCAACGGACGAGTGGAAGGAGGGCAGGGAGTCGGTTGCAGCCATGTATCCGGCCTTTGGCGGGGGCGTGGAGCTCCCAGGCATCGATGGGATCCGCACACACCGGTCTCATCATTTCATTCTGCATCCGGCATGAAATGACCTTGGGGCCGGCGACGGCCGGCCTTAGCATTTCGCCCGATACACCCGCGAAGTGGTGAATCCGCCCACCCATGATTCGGAGGATGCGATGACCACCACCAACTACCAGCGCGTCACCGAGGGGTTGCAGACGCTTACCGCAGTGCTCGCGCCCTACGTCGCGCGGGAGCTGCGCGCGAAGCTCGCCGACGAGTGGTGGCCCCGGGGGGTCTTCGACGTGCTCTACGAGAGCCAGCGGCGCGACCTGCCGGCGACCGGCGAGGACGACGCGCTGATCGCCCGGCTCGACCCCGCCCGCTGCCTGCTGCTGATGGACCTCCACTGGAACGACCTCTTCCGGCGCAAGCTCAGCCGCGAGCATCGCACCTGGATCAAGGAGCTGATTGCGATGCGGAACAAGTGGGCGCACGCCGGTCTGATCGACATGGCGGACGAGGATGCGTGGCGCGCCCTCGACACCATGACGCGGCTCATCGAGCAGATGGACGCGGAGGCCACGGAGCGCCTGCGGGCGCTGGCGCGCACGGTGCGCTACGGCACGGATCAGCACCTTGTGCCCGACAGGCGCGGCACCGCCGCGATGAGCCGGCGCGTGTAGGGATGCTCCGGCGCGCTGCATACGCGCATCGTCGGACCCAGCTCCACGATCTTCCCCTCGCGCATCACCGCGGTGGTGTCGCTCAGGTACTCCACCACCCCGATGTCGTGGGTGATGAAGAGCAGGGTGAGCGCCCGCTCGCGCCGAAGCTGCAGCAGCATCCGCAGCACTTCGGCCTGTACCGAGACGTCGAGCGCGCTGGTGATCTCGTCGCATACCACGAAGTCGGGGGCGAGGCACAGGGCGCGGGCGATGCCGATGCGCTGGCGTTGCCCGCCGGAGAGCTCGTGCGGGTAGCGCCACAGGTGGTCGCGCGTGAGCTGGACCTCGATGAGGGTCCGCGCCGCCGTCTCCAGCCGTTCCTCCTGGTTTTCGCCGATGCCGTGCGCCGCCATCGGCTCGGTCAGGGCGGTGGCCACCGTGAGCCGCGGGTTCAGCGAGGAGGCGGGGTCCTGGAACACGTATTGCAGGCAGCGGCGCATCGGACGCATCTCGCGGCGGCTGAGTCCGGTGATCTCCCGCCCGCCGAAATGCACCTGCCCTCCGGTGGGCTCGACGAGACGCAGCACCGCGCGGGCCAGCGTGGTCTTGCCACAGCCCGATTCGCCCACCAGCGCGAGGATCTGCCCCCGATGGATGCGCAGATCGACCCCGTCCACCGCCCGCACGTGCCCCACCGTGCGCTTGAGCACCCCCTGGCGGATGGGGAAGTGCACTTCCAGCCCATCGAGTCGGAGCAGCTCCGGAGGGGTCGCGGCCGGCGGGCCGGCCGATGGAGACGTGTCCGGCTCTGTGCGCGGAGGGTTCGGGGCCGGTGCTTCGGGAGGAAGGCCCGCGGTCCGTGCCTTCCGGAAGGAGATCGCGGCCGAATTTCCCGATCGCGGTTCCTCGGGTGAAGCGGTGGGCGGCGTTTCCCGGTCGTGTACAGGCCCGTCGCCTTCGCCGGTGTTCGCCACATGCGGACCTGCGCCCGCAGCGCGAGTCCGGCGAGACGCCCGGGCCAGATTCTCGGGCACCGCCGCGAGGAGCTGGCGCGTGTAGGGGTGCGCGGGGTGTTCGAGCACCTCTTCGAGCGTGCCGGTCTCCACGATCCGGCCTTCGCGCATGACCGCCACGCGGTCGGCGATCTGCGCGACCACCCCGAAGTCGTGGGTGATGAAGAAGAGGCTCATGCCGCGCCGGTGCTTGAGCTCCTGCATCAGGCTCAGGATCTCGGCCTGTACCGTCACGTCCAGGGCCGTGGTCGGCTCGTCCGCGATCAGCAGGGCGGGGCGGCAGGCGATCGCCATCGCGATCATCACACGCTGGCGCTGGCCGCCGGAGAGCCGGTGGGGATACTCGTCTGCGCGCAGCTCCGGCCGCTCGATCCGTACCTCCGCGAGCGCCTCGATCGCCCGGCCGCGGGCCTCCTCGTAGCCGAGGCGCGGGTGGGCGAGCCGGATCGCCTCCACGATCTGGTCGCCGACGGTGAGCACCGGGTTCAGCGAGGTCATGGGCTCCTGGAAGATCATCGCGATGTGTCCGCCGCGCACCTGCATCAGCTCCTCGTCGGGCAGCCGCAGCAGGTCGCGCGGTGGCGCGCGGTCCCGCGGGTCGAGGCGAAACAGCACCTCGCCGTCGCAGCGCTCGGTAAGGCCCGGCGGCAGCAGGCCGATCACCGACAGGGCGGAGACGGATTTGCCGCTGCCGGATTCGCCGACGAGGCAGAAGGTCTCCCCCGCCTCGATGTGGAAGCTCGCTCCGTCCACCGCCCGCACCGTCTCTCCATCGGCCCGGAACCAGGTGTGGAGGCCCCTGACCTCCAGCAGCGGGTCCGCGCCCTGGTTCGGGTCCCGGTCCGGGCTCACTTGCTCCGCTTCTCCTGCGAGTGGCGACCGCTGACGCGGTCGCTTGGCGATTCCGCTGCGCGGAATCGCGGGCGCCTCGTCCAACGCGCGGACCGATCCGAGCTCACTTGCTCTGCCTCTCCTGCGAGTGGCGACCGCTGGCGCGGTCGCTTGGCGATTCCGCTGTGCGGAATCGCGGGCGCCCCGTCCAACGCGCGGACCGGTCCGGGCTCACTTGCTCCGCTTCTCCTGCGAGTGGCGACCGCTGGCGCGGTCGCTTGGCGATTCCGCTGCGTGAAATCGCGGGCGCCCCGTCCAACGCGCGGACCGGTCAGGACTCACTTGTACGGATTCTCCTGCAAGTGGCGACCGCCAGGACCGCTGGCGCGGTCGCGCTTCCGGCCGACGCCACGGACGGGCGGGGAGCTACTGTCTTGTTCCATGCGAGAGGTGGGGGTCGATGGCGTCGCGCAACGCCTCGCCGATCAGGTTGTAGGCGAATACGGTGAGGAAGATCGCGCCGCCCGGGAACACCGCCATCCACCAGTTGAAGGTCGAGGAGCGCACCGCCTGGTTGAGCATCTGCCCCCAGGAAGGGTCGTCGACGAGGCCGAGGCCGAGGAAGCTCAACATCGCCTCGGCGAGGATGGCGGAGGCGATGCCGAAGCTCGCCGCGACCAGGACCGGGGCGACTCCGTTGGGCAGCATGTGGCGGAACAGGATGGAGTGCAGCGGCAGCCCGCAGGCCACCGTCGCCTGCACGTAGTCCTGCTCGCGCAGGCGCAGGAACTCCGCCCGCACGAAGCGCGCGTAGCCGGTCCAGCCAGTGAGGCCGATGATCACCATCATCAGGTAGAGGCTGCGCCCGAAGAAGGCGACGAAGGTGAGGAGCAGGAACAGGGTCGGCACCGCCTCGAAGATCTCCACCAGGCGCATGCCGGCGAGATCGACGGCGCCGGAGAACCAGCCCATCAACCCGCCCACCGCGACCCCGATGAGCATCGCGATGCCGGTGGCGACGAGGCCGATCCCCAGCGCGATGCGCGAGGCGTGGATCATCCGCGACAGCACGTCCGCGCCGTTCTCGTCGGTGCCGAACCAGTGGGTGCGGGCGCCGGACGCGGCCAGCGGAGCCTCCAGGCCGGTGTCGCCGGCGTCGCGCTGGTAGTCCTTCGGCGAGTAGGGCACCGGGGCGTGGATCGCCCATTCGATCTCGCCGGCGCGGGCCGCCTCGCGGTACTGCTCGTACACGGTGAGGACGGGCGGATCGGTGGCCGCGGCGCCGAGGAGGGCGGAGCCCGCCAGCGTCGCCAGCAGCGCGACCACGCCGGTGCGAAGGGTGCATCGGGCGACGAGCAGTGCCACCGCCGCGAGGAACGTGCACATCAACACCACATCGGCGGCGCCCAGATGCACGAGGGCGGGGCTTTGCAGCCGGCCGTCCGCGCGCATGAGCAGGGGATGGGTGTTGGCGAGGAGCGGAGCCAACGCCGCGGCCACGATCAGCACGCCGATCCACAGCGCTCCCACCCGCGCGCCGATGCGCACGAAGGTGGCCCCGATCACGCGCGCCGCGTAGCCGCGCCGGCGCGCGCTGGCCCGATCCGGCGCCACCGTCGCCACGCCGCTCATTCGTAGCTCACCCGGGGGTCCGCCACCGCGTAGCACAGATCCGCCACGAGGTAGCCGACGAGGGTGAGGAAGCCGCTGATCAGGGTGAGCGAGAGGACCAGCTCGCGGTCACGCCCCTTCACCGCCTCCACCGCGAGCTTGCCCATGCCGTCGATGCTGAAGATGGTCTCGACGATCACCGAGCCGCCGAGCATCGCCGGCAGGATCCCGGCCGAGACGGTGATGAGCGGCAACAGGCCGTTGCGGAACACGTGGCGCCACAGCACGTCGTGCTCGCGCACCCCCTTGGCCCGGGCGGTGCGCGCGAAGTCGGAGAGCAGGTTCTCGAGCATGGAGGTGCGCACCAGCTTCGACAGGAAGGCGAAGCCGCCGTAGGAGAGACAGATCACCGGCAGCACGAGATGCAGGAGCCGGTCGGCGAGGAAGCCGCCGGTCCACTCGTCCCCGCCCCAGTGGCGGCTGATCCAGGCGCCGAGCAGGACCCCGAGCAGCCCGAACCCCCAGGTGCGGAGCGCGTTCCCCGCGAGACCCGCGAAGGCGCCCAGCGCCGATCCGAGCACCAGCATCAGCGCCGCATGGACGAGCGCGCCTCCGCCTCCCGGAAGCGCATTCGCCATCGCGAAGCCGAGTCCGGCTCCCAGCACCCCCATCACCGCGACGCGAACGCGCCACGGCAGCCAGCGCCCCGCCGCGGCGAGGAGGACCATGCCGCCCGACATCCCGCCGAGCAGGGCGAGCCCGGCCCGCGGGTGGTGCCAGTGCGGCAGGAAGGCCATGTCCAGGGCCTCGCGCCGGTTCAGTCCCGCGGTGGGGAACCAGTGCCAGTACTGCTCCGATGCGAAGAAGCCGAGCAACAGGATGCCGGCGAGCATGGTGGGCACCGACCACAGGGCGAGCATGACGCCCCCGGAGACGACGTCGAAGGCGTCCCCGCGCTCCCTCGCCGCCCGCACCCCGATGCCGATCGCCACCGCGTAGACGAGGGGCAGGGAGAGCAGGTTGAGCAGCAGGGTGATGGGGACGCGCTCCGCGACGAGATCGAGCACCGGGCGCCCGAAGCGGAAGCTGGTGCCCAGGTCCGAGCCCTTGAAGAGGGAGAAACCGGTGAGGCGATGGTTCTCGTCGAAGGTGAAGCCGGCCGGCGAGATGTTGTTGAGCCAGCGCAGGTACTGCAGCGGCGCGGGCTGGTCGAGGCCGTAGAGGCGGTTGTAGTAGTCCTCCAGCGCCTTCTTCGCCTGCGGCTCCAGGTTCTGGCCCTCGATCAGGTGCTGGGCGCTGATCCCCCCCGGCGATGCCGCCATCACCAGGAAGACCACCAGGGTGATCCCGATCAGGGTCGGGAACATCAACAGGATGCGCCGGACGAGGTAGGTGATCACGAGGGACTGCCCGCCTGCGTTCCGCGTGGTCCGCGTTTCCGCCGCGGCCCCTCAGTCGGTGTAGCGCTGCTGTGCGCCCGGCGTGAAGATCTCCACCGGGACGAAGCCGAGGTTGAGCCCGAGCCTGGTGACCTCCAGGTTCCGCAGGCGCCGGTCCACGAACGCCAGGGTCTTGCGGCGCATCAGGAAGGTGTAGGGCTGCTCCTCGTAGAAGATGCGCTCCACCGCCTGCCACAGCGGCATGCGTTCCTCCTCGCGCACCGTGGCCCGCGCCTCGTCGACGAGACGGTCGAACCCGGCGTGCCTGAAGTGCACGAAGTTGTCCCCGCCGTCTTCGGTCCGGGAGCCGTGGAACATCTGGTAGACGTCGGTTTCCACGCCGCTCGTCCAGCCCAGCGTGATCGCGTCGTAGTCGCGCTTGCCCAGCAGGTCGAGCATCACCGGCCACTCCGCGGGAACCGGCTTCAGGTGCACGCCGGCCCGCGCGTAGAGGTCCTTGAGGAAGAGGACCATGCGCTCGGTGTCCTCGTTCTCCTGGTAGTACACGAGCCCGAACTCGAAGGGCTCGCCCGCTTCGTTCTCCAGCACCCCGTCCCCGTCCCGGTCCCGGTAGCCGGCCTCCGCGAGCAGCGACGCCGCCTTGTCCGGATCGAAGGGGCGCGGCTCGATGGCGGGGTCGTGCTGGCGGCTGCGCGGGCTGAACGGGCTGACCGCGGGCTCCGCGTGGCCGAGCATGATCTCGTCGATGATGCGGGCCCGGTCGGTGAGCCAGGTCATCGCCTCGCGCACCCGGCGGTCCGCGAAGCGCGTGGGCTCGCCGGCGCGGCGCTGGTTCCAGCCGATGTAGCTGTATCCCGCCACCGCGTTCATGAACTCGAAATGCCGGGCCTGTTCGGTGAGCACCGCGTCCTCGCGCAGGCCCCGGTACTCCCGGGGGCGCGCGGTATAGGCGTCGATGTCGCGGTTGCGGAAGGTGGTGAGCCGCGCGCTGTCGTTCTCGATGACCTTCCACAGGATGCGGTCGAAGGGCGCCGCCGCGGGTCCCCAGTAGCGGGGGTTGCGCTCAAGCTCCACGATGCCGAGGTCCGGGGTCCAGGCCTTCGGATCGGCGAGGCGGTAGGGTCCGGATCCCAGCAGCAGCCCCTTCGACTCGTTGAAGGTGGCGGGTTCTTCGAGGTAGGGCTCGTAGAAGTGCCGCGGCATCACCGCCATGCCGCCGGCGAGGGCGAGGGCGTTGAAGTAGGGCTCGCGGAACCGGAAGACGACCTCCAGGGGGCCGGTGGCTTCGACCGATTCGATCTTCTCCAGATAGGCGCGGTCGCGCGGCGCCGCGATCGACTCGTTCATGATGAAGTCGAAGGTGAACGCGACGTCGCCGGCGCGGAGCGGCCGGCCGTCGGAGAAGGCCACCCCGTCGCGCAATTGGAAGGTGATGGTGAGGCCGTCCTCGCCGATGTCCCATGAACGTGCGATGAGCCCCTGCCATTCCAGCGTGTCGGGGTTGCGCGAGAGCAGGGTCTCCTGCACGTAGCTCTGCACGTTCGAGGCGTAGACGTCCTGGGAGACGAGCGGGGTGATGGTCGAGAGTCCTACCCCGAAGGCCCTCACCAGCCAGTCCCCGGACGCGTACCCGGCGAGCCGGGACGCGGCGAGCGCCCGATCGAAGACCGGGGCCGCGGCGGGGGCGGCCGGCGTGGCGGCCGGTCGTGCGGCGGCGAGCGTTCCGCTCCCGACCCGCCGGTCGAGCGCCTTCACGTCGGTGCGCAAGGCCCGCAGATCCTGCGCCTGCTCCTGCATCGTCGCGCGCATTCGCGACATCATGATCCACTGCCGGTCGATCATGTACATCGCGACGAGCAGGGCCACGAGGACCGCCCCGACCGCCGCGAACAGGAAGAAGTCCTTGAGGGTGAACCGTTTCTCCATCGCCGGAGGCCGCTCGGAGGGCGGAGTGCGGTGTCGGGGGCGTCCCGCCGGCCGGCGGGACGCTGTATGCATCGTGCAATTGGCGCGCCCGGAGGGACTCGAACCCCCGACACCCAGGTTCGAAGCCTGGTACTCTATCCAACTGAGCTACGGGCGCTTTCGCGGGCGGCGCAAGGTGCGCTGCCGGAGCGTGGCGCCAAGTGTACACGCGGCCGCGGGGTCCCGATACGGGACCGGTGGAGGAGAGACCGTGCTCCACCGTCGCCTGCCCGCCGGGGTACGCATGTACTCGGGCGACGACTTCAACTATCCGGAGCTGATCGCCGGCGACGAGCAGGGGTACTCGGACGCGCTGCCCGGCATCTTCGACTCCATCGCGCCGGCGGCACCGGCGGCCCTCGCCCGTGGCGACCGGGCCGGCTTTCAAGCGATCCCGGACCCGACGGCGCCGCCCTCACGTCGCGCCTCGTCAAGCGTCGCGGCGTGCGCGATCATCGCGCCGCCATAAGCGATAATTCGTCCATGAGCGCGATTCTTCCCGTCAACCTCGACGCTCTCCTCTATTGCCGCGGCGTGGAGTCCGAGCGGGTGGAGTTCAAGGCGTCCTGGGACCCGAGCACCACCGGCCCGCAGGTGCTCAAGACGATCTGCGCGTTCGCGAACGACTACCACAACCTGAACGGCGGCTACGTCGTCATCGGCGTCGGGGAGCGGGACGGGCGGGCTGCCCTGCCCCCGTCCGGCCTGAGCGCGGAGGAGGTCGAAGCGGCGCAGAGGTGGATCCGTGGCCAATGCAACCGGCTCGATCCGTCCTATCAGCCCATCCTGTCTCCCGAAACGGTCGCGGGCCGGATCATCCTGGTGGTGTGGGCGCCGGCCAGCGAGGTCAAACCCCACCGCGCACCCGACGTCGGCGCCGGTGCAGGGCCGAGGCGGTACTGGATACGCCTCGGCTCCGAGACCGTCGATGCCGAACGGCGCGGCGATCTGCTCCGGGGGCTCATCCAGCAGACGGCCCGCGTGCCCTGGGACGACCGCCGGGCGCACGACGCCCAAGTCGGGGACCTGCGGGAAACGAAGGTCCGGGAGTACCTCCGAGACGTGGAGAGCGGGCTCCTCGACGAGCCGGACGAGAGGGCCGTCTATCGGCGGATGCGGCTCACGATGCGGGTCAACGACCACGAGGCGCCCCGGAACGCGGGCCTCCTCTTCTTCGCGAGGGACCCCGTGGAGTGGTATCGGGGGGCGAAGATCGAAGTCGTCCAGTTCGCCGCGGACCGGGCCGGGGACGTCCAGGAGGAGCGCACCTTCCGCGGCGCGCTCGTCGACCAGCTTCGCGACTGCCTGAACTATCTCGAGAACCTCTCGACGTACCACTTGCAGAAGCAACCCGACCGGAGCCAGGTCCGCGGCTGGGTCAGCTATCCGATGCCGGCGCTTCGCGAGACCCTCGTCAACGCCGTCTATCACCGCGGCTACGACGTCGATCAGCCCGAGCCCACCAAGGTCTATCTCTTCCCGAGCCGGGTCCGGATCATCAGCTATCCCGGACCGGTGCCGGGAATCGAAGCCCGGCACCTGCTGCCGAACGCGGAGGTCGCTCCCGTCCCCGCCCGCAACCGCCGTATCGGCGAGTTCCTGAAGGAGTTGGGGCTCGCCGAAGGACGGCTTTCCGGACTGCGGAAGGTCTTCCAGGCGATGGAGGCCAACGGATCGCAGCCCCCGCGCTTCGACTTCGACGAGCAGCGGACGTACTTCCAGGCGACGTTGCCGGCCCATCCGGAGTACACGGCGCTCTCCGCCTTGAGGGACGCGGCCCATCTGCGGGCGCTGGGAGATGACCGGGAGGCGTTTCGTCGGATCGAATCCGCATGGGCGACCAACCCGGCTTCGGCGGTGCTCGCATCGGAGATGATCCGGGCGTACGTGAAGAGCGGCGAGATCGAACACGCCGAAGAAGTGCTGGAGACGTTCGAGGCCCAAGGCCCGGAAAGCGCGGTCTCCCACGTCGCCAATACGCTGATCGACGTGCTGTTGGAAGCCGGTGAAGAGAACAAGGCACGCAAGCTGCTCCGGCAGAACCGTCCCGCGCTGTTCGGTCAGGACGCCATCGACGCGGCCATCCTCGCCCGCCGCGTCAGGGACTCCCGCGCCGCCCACCGGTACTTCGAGCGCGCCGGAGACGCGGTGTACGCCGACCCGCGGGCGCTGCTCGAGTTCGCACAGACCAAGCTCTGGCTGGCGAGCGAAGCCCATCGGCAACGGCAAGGTGATTCGAACCGCCGATTTCTCACCGAAGCCCGGGGGCTTCTGGAGCGCGTCATCCAGCTCGACGCCTCGCCGGCCCGCCATGCCTGGGCGTGGCGGGAGCTGGCCCGCGCGCTGCACTGGCTGCAGGCGCCGATCCGGGAAGTCGAAGACGCCTATCGCCGGGCGATCGAGTTACTGCCCGACGAGCCGAGGTTCGTTCGGGAGTTGGAAGGGTTGCGATCGGGCCGGCGATGACGGCAATCAGGTGGCGGACCTTTACGGGCGGCGGGAAACGAACGGTGAACTTGCCCACCGCTGCCCCCTCTCCGGAGGCTCTGTTCCATCTCGCCGCAGTGCCACCGAGACGTTATGGACATCCCTGTGACGACGCGGTCGATGGCCGAATCACGAAGCGGACAAGGGTGGCCGGGACCAAGCACCCGCACTCAGGCATTCGCGTAGCGCATTCGCAGGCGTTTCTTGTCGATCTTCCCCACGCTGGTCTTGTCGAGCGTGTCGACGAGCACGATGCGGTCCGGCACCGCCCACCGGTTGATCCGTCCCCGGTCCGCCGCCTCCCGGACCGCGGCCCGGATCGTGGCCTCGTCGGGCGGATGCTCCGGATCGCCCGGCACCACCAGCACCAGCGGCCGTTCGCCCCATCGCGCGTCCGGAATGCCGATGGCGGCGGCCTCGGCCACCCCCTCGCATCGCGAGACGACGTCCTCGATCTCGATGGAGGAGATCCACTCCCCGCCCGACTTGATCACGTCCTTCAGCCGGTCCGTGACCCGCAGGTAGCCGTCGCCGTCGAGGTAGCCGATGTCGCCGGTGTGGAGGTAGCCGCCCCGCCACAATGCTTCCGATCCTTCGCGGTTCTTCAGGTAGCCGTTCGTGGTCCACGGGGCACGGGCCACGACTTCTCCGGTGCTCACTCCATCCTGCGGGAGGGGACGCATCGACTCGTCGACGACGCGGAGATCGACCAGCGGGATGGGCCGGCCGGCCTTGCAGCGCAGTGCGATCTGCGCTTCGTCGGGCAGCGCGAGGGCCGGGCGTTCGAGCTGGGCCATGGTGAGCACCGGCCCCGTCTCCGACATGCCATATCCCCCGAAGACGTCGATGCCGCGGTCCATGGCCGCGCGCGCGAGGCCCGCGGACATCGCCGAGCCCCCGACGACCACCTTCCAGCCGCTCAGGTCGATCTCGCCGGCCACCGGAGCGTTCAGCAGCATGTGCAGGATGGTCGGCACGCAGTGGGAGAACGTCACCCGCTCGCGTTCGATCAGGTGCAGCAGCTTCTCGGGCTCGTAGCGTCCGGGATAGACCTGCTTGATCCCGAGCAGGGTGGCGACGAAGGGCATGCCCCATCCGTGGACGTGGAACATCGGAGTGATGGGCATGTAGACGTCGTCGCGGTGCAGGCGCGCGTGGCCGCCGCCGCTCGCGAGCGCACCCAGCGCGCCGAGGGTGTGCAGCACGAGCTGGCGGTGGGTGTACCACACGCCCTTCGGGTCACCGGTGGTCCCGGTGGTGTAGAACGTGGTCGCGCGGGTCCGCTCGTCGAGCGCCGGGAAGTCGTAGCCGTCCCCGCCGCGGTCGAGCAGCGACTCGTAGTCGGCCGCGAATTCGAGCCCATGGCCGGGCGCCGTCGCGGCGCCGTCGCGTAGCAGGACGAGCGTCGGCGCGCGATCGAACCGGTCGCCGATCTGCCGGATCAGCGGGATGAAGTCCTCGTGGACGAGGATGACGTCGTCCTCGGCGTGGTTGACGGTGTAGAGGATCTGCTCGGGCGAGAGCCGCACGTTGATGGTGTGCAGCACCGCGCCCATCATCGGGATCGCGAAGAAGCATTCGAGATAGCGAGGAGAGTCCCAATCCATCACCGCCACCGTCGCGCCCGACGCCACCCCGAGGGAGGCGAGCCCCGCCGCGAGGCGGCCGATGCGGCGGTGCAGCTCGCGGTAGTCGAGCCGGCCGTGGTTCTCGTGGACGATCGCGCGCGCGGGCGAGCAGGCGAGCCCGGTGTGCAGCAGGTGGTCGAGGGTGAGCGGGTAGTCGTACGCCTCGGTGGCCACGACCGGATCGTTCGGTGTCATGTCCGCAGGCTCCCGGTTCGATGCGCCTCGCATGGAACGAAACCGCTGTTCCCCGCCCCTTCACGATCCGGTCGGGGGCGACGGCGGTTCCGCGTAGCGGAATCGCCCGGCGACCGCGCCAGCGGCCGCCCCTCGCAATCATGCGGCGGCGTCGGCGCCCGCGCAATCGTGGTCCGCATATGGAGCCCGCGGGGCCCCGCGGCGTGGCCTCGGCGCATCGTCGCGCACCGCGGGTATCGCGGGTCCCGTTGCGCTACTATCCTTGCTACCGGTATCCGGCACGGGCGGGCCGGGTACCGGAATGCTTGAAATGCCCGCTCCAGGCTCCATATCGGCCGCGATGCAAGACAGGACCGCAAAATTCCGGATCGGCCAGGTGGTGCGCCACCGCGTCTACCCGTTCCGGGGCGTCATCTTCGACGTCGATCCCGTCTTCAGCAGCACCGAGGAGTGGTGGGAATCGATCCCGGAGCACCTTCGACCCCGCAAGGACCAGCCCTTCTACCACCTCCTCGCCGAGAACGAGACGACGGCGTACGTCGCCTACGTCTCCGAGCAGAACCTCCTGGTCGACGACTCCGGCGAGCCGGTGCAGCACCCGCAGGTCGGCGATCTGTTCGGCGATCTGCACGGCGGACAGTACGCGGTCCTGGAGCAGTTGATGCACTGAGCGGGGTGCTCCCGATCGTCACGACCCGCTGCCTTGCCCTGAAGATCCTGCCGAGGAGCCCGAATCATGCCGCATCCGAAGTTCGTCTACCTGAACGATCGCGTGGTGCCGTGGGATGACGGCAAGGTTCACGTCGCGAGTGTCGGGTTCAAGTTCGGCACCGGAGTGTTCGAGGGGCTGCGCGGCTACTGGAACGCGGAGCGTGAGCAGATGTTCGTGCTCCAGCTCGCCGAGCACGTGCAGCGGCTGGAGTTCTCCCAGAAGTTCATGCGCTTCGACGAAATCCTTCCCGGCCCCGACGTCGGGGAGAAGGTGCTGGAGCTGCTGCGGGCGAACGGGTTCAGGGAGAACGTGCACGTCATGGCCACGGTGTTCGTGGAGGGGTTCGGCCCCCCTTCGACCACCGGGCCGATCGGGCTCGCGATCCTCGCCGGGCCGAGGCACGACATCCCCCGGACCGAGACCGGATGCTCCGCCCAGATCAGCTCCTGGCAGCGGGTCGCGGACACCGCCATGCCGATGCGGGTGAAGTGCAACGCCAACTACCAGAACGGACGCCTCGCCACCTTGCAGGCCCAGGCCGACGGCTACGACACCGCCATCCTGCTCAACAGCCGGGGCAAGGTCGCGGAGGGTCCGGGGATGTGCCTGTTCATGATCCGCGACGGCAAGGCGGTGACCCCCCCGGTGACCAGCGACATCCTGGAGAGCATCACGCGGCGCACGGTGATGACGCTCTGCCGCGAGTACCTGGACGTGGAGGTGGTCGAGCGCGACGTCGATCGCAGCGAGCTCGCGGCGGCGGAGGAAGCCTTCTTCTGCGGTACCGCCTGGGAGGTCACCCCGCTCACCAGCGTCGACCGCCTGCCGGTCGGGGACGGTGAGATCGGGCCGGTGGTGCGCAGACTCCAGGACGTGTTCTTCGGCATCGCCACCGGCACGCTCGACGACCATCCCGAGTGGCGCACCCCCGTGTACGGCTGACGGAGGATACGGCGCATGACCGGCCCCCACCGCGGCAGGAGGGGCGGCGGCACGCCGCTTCGGCAAGGGGCCTCGCACGTGGCCGATGCCGCCGCGACGGGAAGCGCGGCTGCGCACCACCCTGCCGGAGGACCTTGCGCAATGACCGATGCCGCCGCCGGGGCAAGCACGACGGCGCCCCGCTACGCCGGAGGACCCCGCACGTGACCGATGCCGGGCTTGCCGCGCGGATCCGGGCGATCCTCGACTCCTCGGGAGTCGAATACGAGATCTTCCCCTGCGATCCCGACCTCGCCGACACCGCGGTGTTCTGCGAGCGCTACGGCTACCCGCTCGACCGCTCGGCCAACACCATCCTCGTCAAGGCGAAGACCGGCGGCGAGCGCTTCGTCGTCTGCGTCGTCCTCGCCCATACCCGGCTCGACGTGAACCGCACGGTGCGCAAACGCCTCGGCGCACGCCGGGTCTCGTTCGCGTCGGCGGGCGAGACCCGTGCGGCCACCGGCATGGAGATCGGCGGGGTCACGCCCATTGCCCTGCCGGACGGGCTGGAGGTGTGGATCGATGCCCGGATCGTGGCGTGCGAATGGGTGATCCTCGGCGGCGGCGATCGGTCCAGCAAGATCAAGGTGTCTCCTGCGCTCTTCGAGGGGATGCCGGACGCCAGCGTGATCGAGGGGCTCGCGCTCGATCCGCCGGGGTGAGCGGAGATGCGCTCCCCTTCCGGGTTTGCGAACGGGATCCGTACACCTTGGACGGACATGCAGGGACGGGGTTTTCAGGTCTGGCGGGTGCTCCCGTCCCTGTCACCCGCGAGATCGACTTGCCCGTGAGGATTGCTGTATGTTTCGGACCCTTCCATGACGACGCCCGAGGATGGCGCGCAAGCTCTACATCAGGACGTTCGGCTGCCAGATGAACGAGTACGACTCCGCGCGCACCGCGGATCTGCTCGCGGCGTCGCATGGTCTCGAACGCACCGATCGGGCCGAGGAAGCGGACGTCCTGCTCGTCAACACCTGCTCGGTACGGGAGAAGGCGCAGGAGAAGGTCTTCTCCGAGATCGGCCGCTGGCGCGTCTGGAAGCAGGGGCGTCCCGATCTCGTGATCGGTGTCGGCGGCTGCGTGGCGAGCCAGGAGGGCGCCGCGATCCGGGAGCGTGCCCCCTATGTGGACGTGGTGTACGGTCCCCAGACCCTGCACCGCCTGCCGGAGATGATCGGTCCGGGCGGGACAGCCGGCCCGCGCCGCCCCGCGGTGGACGTCTCGTTCCCCGAGATCGAGAAGTTCGACCGGCTGCCCGATCCGCGCGCCGACGGACCCACCGCGTTCGTGTCGGTGATGGAGGGGTGCAGCAAGTACTGCTCGTTCTGCGTCGTCCCCTATACCCGGGGCGAGGAGTTCAGCCGGCCGTTCGACGACGTCATTACCGAAGTCGTCGCACTGGCCGGGCAGGGGGTGCGCGAGATCACCTTCCTCGGCCAGAACGTGAATGCCTACCGCGGGGCGATGCACGACGGTGGCGAATGCGATCTCGCCCTGCTCATCGCCTACGCCGCGGCCGTGGAGGGGATCGACAGGATCCGGTACACGACCTCGCATCCGGCCGAGCTCACCGCCAGCCTCATCGACGCCCACGGGACGGTCCCGGAGCTGGCCGGCCACCTCCACCTCCCGGTGCAGAGCGGCAGCGATCGGATCCTCGGGCTGATGAAGCGCAACTACACGGCCGCAGACTACGTCGGGAAGGTTCGGCGGCTGCGTGCCGCGCGCCCCGATCTGAGCCTGTCCTCGGACTTCATCGTGGGCTTCCCCGGGGAGACCGACGCCGATTTCGACGCCACCATGGATCTCATCGACGAGGTCGGCTTCGACGCCTCGTTCTCCTTCATCTACAGCGCCCGCCCGGGCACGCCGGCGGCGGAGCTTCCCGACCCCGTGCCTCTCGACGTGAAGCGCAAGCGGCTCGCCCGGCTCCAGGCGCGCATCACGGCGCTCGCGCACGAGGTATCGCGAGCCATGGTCGGCGCGACCGTCCGGGTGCTGGTGGAAGGGCCGTCGAAGAAGGATCCGGACGAGCTGCGCGGGCGCACCGAGAACAACCGGGTGGTGAACTTCCCCGGTCCGTCCGAACTCGCGGGCACGTTCGCCGACGTCGTGATCGTCGAGGCGCTCCCGAACTCATTGCGGGGCAGGCTCGTGCACCGGAGCGGTCCGGCGGTGCACCCCGGCGGTTCGGCCTCGCTCCACCGCGTGGGGGCGATCACGCCCTCCGGCGGCCCGGCCGCGTCCCGCGCCGGATCGGTGACCCCCTCCGATGGTTCGGGGGGGTCCCACGACGGATTGGTGACGCCCTCCGGCGGTCCGGCCGCATCCCGTGAAGGATCGGCGATGTCCCCCAGCGGTCCGACCGCTGCCCCCTGATCCCCGTCGCCACCGCCTTGCCCGCCCATACGCTCCCCCGTACCCGAACCGAGGCCACCCGCTGATCGTGCCGCCAGCGCGCGCCGAAACCGACATCCACCTCGAGCCCGCGGACAACGAGCGACTCGCGAGCCTGTGCGGTCCGCTCGATCAGCACCTGCGCCAGCTCGAGCACCGGCTCGGGGTGGAGATCACCACGCGGGGCAACGTATTCCAGGTGCTCGGGGAGTCGGCTCCGGTCAAGGCGGCCAGCGAGATCATCCGCAAGCTGTACGCCTCGACCGGCGAGGAGTCGCTCACCGCCGAGCGGGTCCATCTGTTCCTGCAGGAGTCGGAGATCGAAAAGTGTCTCGGCCGGGATCCCGGCGGCGGCGAGTCGGTGAAGGTCCGGCGCGGCGTGGTGCGGGGTCGCGGACGCAACCAGACCAGATATCTGCGCGCGGTCCGGGCTCACGACGTCAACTTCGGCATCGGGCCGGCCGGCACCGGCAAGACGTACTTGGCGGTGGCGTGCGCGGTGGAGGCCCTCGAAGCCGACCGGGTCACCCGTATCGTGCTGGTGCGCCCCGCTGTCGAGGCCGGCGAGAGGCTCGGATTCCTTCCCGGCGATCTCCAGCAGAAGGTCGATCCCTACCTCCGCCCCCTGCTCGACGCGCTTCACGAGATGCTCGGCTACGAGCGCACGGCGAAGCTGATGGAACGCAACGTCATCGAGGTGGCCCCGCTCGCGTACATGCGGGGCCGCACCCTGAACGAGTCGTTCATCATCCTCGACGAGGCGCAGAACACGTCGGTGGCGCAGATGAAGATGTTCCTCACCCGGATCGGCTTCGGCTCCACCGCGGTGGTGACCGGCGACGTCACCCAGATCGACCTGCCGGACGGCCAGCGTTCGGGGCTGCGCCATGCCGCCGAGGTGCTGCGCTCGGTCAAGGGAACCACCTGGACCTGGTTCGATTCCAGGGACGTGGTGCGCCATCCGATGGTGTCGCGGATCCTCGACGCCTACGAGGCGGCCGGCGGCGAGAACGAGAACGGATGAGCGCCGGGGTCGAGGTGCAGCGCGCGTGCGCGGCTCCCGGGGCGCCGCCTTCGGCAAAGCTCGTGCAGTGGGCCGAGGCCGCCCTCGCCGGGCGCTCGGAGGACGCGCGGATGACGGTGCGGGTGGTGGACGAGGCGGAAGGCGCGGCGCTGAACGCGCGCTACCGCCGTCGGGCCGGCGCCACCAACGTCCTCGCCTTCGCTTTCGATGCGCCGGAGCTGCCCTCGCTGCGGATCCTCGGGGACGTGGTGGTGTGTGCGCCGGTGGCGGCTCGCGAGGCACGGGAGCGGTCCAGGCAGCTCGATGCCCATTGGGCGCATCTGGTGATCCACGGCACCCTGCACCTGCTCGGCCACGACCACCACGACCCCGGATCGGCGCGGGAGATGGAGACGATCGAGCGCGAGATCCTCGCCCGGCTCGGATACCCCGATCCATACGCGGCCGGCGCCCGGCCGTGAACGAACCTCCGGACGGCAGACCGGATACCCGGTCCTGGCTCGGACGCTTCGTCCGGGCGTTGTCCGGCGAGCCGGACGGGCCACGGGACCGGGCCGCGCTGCTCAGGACCCTGCGCGACGCCGAGCGGCGCGACGTGCTCGGCCCCGACGCTCTGGCGATGATCGAGGGCGCGCTCGCGGTCGGCGACCTGCAGGTCCGCGACATCATGGTGCCGCGCGCGCAGATGGTGGTGATCGAGGCCGATCGGCCGCCGGAGGAGTTCGTCGGCGCGGTCGTCGAATCAGGGCACTCACGGTTCCCGGTGATCGGCGACAATCGCGACGCGGTCGAGGGGATCCTGTTCGCCAAGGATCTGCTCACGTACTTTGCCCGCCACGGCGGCCGTGACGGAGACGGCCGCTTCGGGCTCGAGGATGCGATGCGGCCCGCGGTCTACAGTCCGGAGAGCAAGCGGCTCGACGTCCTGCTCCGCGAGTTCCGCGCCAGTCGCAACCACATGGCCATCGTGGTCGACGAGTACGGCGGCGTGTCCGGGCTGGTGACCATCGAGGACGTGCTGGAGCAGATCGTGGGCGAGATCGACGACGAGCACGACACCGGCGACGAGCGTCTCATCAAGGCGCACTCCAACGGCGAGTTCACGGTGGAGGCGCGCACTCCGGTGGAGGACTTCAACGAGTACTTCGGGAGCGCGGTCGATGATGAGGAGTCCGACACCGTCGGAGGCGTGGTGGTGCGCGCATTCGCCCGTCTCCCCTCCAGCCGCGAGCAGATCACCTTCGATGGATTCCGCTTTACCGTGGTCCGTGCCGACAAGCGCCGGGTCCATCTGCTGCAGGTGCGGCCGCTCGGCCGCGAAGATGGGGCGGACTGAGCCGGAGCGTCACCCCGGGACCCGGCCGGGGCCCCGGGCGAGGGTGCGGCGATGGCGCCGGCGATCGGCGAGCACGGACCGGGAGACGGGGACGGTTCCCGCGGATTCGCCATTCGTTCCGGCCGTCCGGCTGCGAACGGCCCTTGCCGCCGGGGATTCGAACCGTCGAGTTCCGTATTCGTCTCTCCACCGGGACATCATGGCGCGACCACGACCATCGACCGACGCGGATTCCCGCTTGCGCGGGAACGACGGTCGTCGCGGAGCGGATTCCCGCATCCGCGGGAACGACGGGGAGTGGCGCCCGGGCATGTTCCGCCATTCCCGCGCAAGCCGTCATTCCCCCGCCTTCGCGGGGGCAGGCTCCGCGCAAGCGGGAATCCACGGGCTCCGGTGCCGGCTCGTGAGCGGTCCTGCCGTTGCCGCGCCCGTGAACCGGTGAGCCATGCAGGTTGAATCGCCGCGCCCGGCGCCGTCCGGGCGGCGCCGGGCGCGCGGGGTCGCCGTCGACGCCGCCTGCGTGGCAGCCGGCGCCGCGCTGCCGCTGGCGTTCGCTCCGTTCGGGCTGTTCCCGGTCGCGTTCGCGTCCCTCGCCACGTTGTTTCTCGCGTGGCGAGGGTGCCGGACGCCGCGGCGCGCCGGTCTGCGCGGCTGGCTGTTCGGGATCGGGGCCTTCGGCGCCGGCTTGTCCTGGATTTACGAG
This sequence comes from uncultured Gammaproteobacteria bacterium, assembly GCA_958295465.1. Classification (GTDB taxonomy): domain Bacteria; phylum Pseudomonadota; class Gammaproteobacteria; order HK1; family HK1; genus HK1. The sequence goes on along the minus strand of OY282353.1, from coordinate 192,556 downwards.
AGCTTCGGGTTCAGCGAGGTCCCCGGCGCACTGGCGCTCGTGCTGACGGTGGGCTTCGTCGGCTGTCTTGCGCTCTATCCCGCCGTTCTCGGCTGGATCGTCGTCCGCATCGCGCCGGCCGATCCCCGTGGATCCCCGCGAAAGCGGGGAGGGGATGCGTCGCGGCTGCTGGCGGTGTATCCCGCGGCGTGGACGCTGTGGGAGTGGCTGCGGGGATGGGCGTTCACCGGGCTTCCGTGGCTGCAGGTCGGATACGCGCAGATCGACGGTCCCGCGTCGGGATGGCTGCCGGTGATCGGGGCGCACGGTACCGGTGCGCTGGCCGCGCTCGTGGCCGGCGGCCTCGCCTGGGTGCTGGTTCGCCGCGACCGGCGCGCATTGGGGGTGCTCGGCGCCGTGGCGGTGCTCTGGGGGGCGGGAGCGGTGCTCGCGCGCATGGACTGGGTGCGGCCGGCGGGCAGGCCGGTGACGGTGGCGATCGTCCAGGGCAACGTCGCCCAGGATCGGAAATGGCGTCCGGAGATGCGGGACCCGACCCTGGAGCGGTACGCCGCGCTCACCCGCGAGCACTTCGACGCCGACCTCGTGGTGTGGCCGGAGTCGGCGACGCCCGGATTCCTCGACACCCTGGAGGAATTCACGCGCGGCATACGCGCCGAGGCGGTCGAGCGCGGCAGCGCGGTCCTCACCGGGGTGCCGATCCGGGACGCTCCCGGCGGCCCCTACCTGAACGGCGTGGTGATGCTCGGGCCGGAACCGGGGGTCTACTACAAGCGTCGCCTCGTCCCGTTCGGAGAGTACCTGCCGTTCGGGCCCGTGCTCCGGCCGGGGCTGGAGGCGCTGGGGATCCGGTTGGCCGACTTCAGCCCCGGACCTCGCGAGCAGGCGCCGATCCGGCTCGGTCCGCATCCGCTCGGGGTGTCGATCTGCTATGAGATCGCGTTCGGCGCGGTGGTGCGCCTCGACCTGCCGGAGGCCGCGCTGCTGGTGACGGTGAGCAACGATGCGTGGTTCGGCGACTCGATCGGGCCGCACCAGCATCTGGAGATCGCCCGGGTCCGGGCCGCGGAGACGGGACGGTGGCTGGTCCGGGCCACCAACACGGGGCTGAGCGCGGTGGTCTCGCCGCGGGGGGAGATCCGCGCCCGCCTCCCGCAGTTCGAGATCGCGACCGGCGCGTTCGAGGTCGTCCCGATGCGCGGCGAGACGCCCTACGTGCGGATCGGGGATGCCCCGATCGTCATCGCCCTCGCGCTATGGCTCGCCGCGGGCCTCGTCCGGGCTCGGCGGGCTTCGTGACGGGCGACCCCGACCCGGGCGGGCGGTGATCGGTGCTCATGGATGGTGCTGTCGTTCCCACCGTGAATCGCGACGATTCCACGGCATGTCTCCGGATTTGGCAGGAACTCCCAGCGGATTGGTGGGTTCGGGTTGATCCATCGCCATACGAATCGTACCGTTTTCCTGTACGTACCGGAGATTGGAAGATGATCCACGAAACCAGCTATACGCAAGCGCGGGGGGCGTTTGGCGGCGCTCATGGACCAGGTCACGGAAACCCGCGAGCCGGTACTGATCCGGCGGCGCGGCAAGGAGCCGGTCGCGTTGATCGCGGCCGAGGAGTTGGCCGGCTGGCTCGAAACGGCTTATCTCATGCACTCACCGAAGAACGCGCGGCGCCTTCTCGAAGCCGGCCGGCGTGCTGCCGTCGGCGAAGGTGAAGCGATTGACCTGGACGATCTCCGCGAACGCCTGGGGCTGTCGAGCAGATGAGCAACAACGGATCCATCGAAGAAGAATTCCCCAGAACCACCGGGAGTCGGAAGAATGAACACCGACGCCAGACCCCGCGACGCGGTCATGGACGTCAATCGTCGAGATGCTTTCAGGACATGCTTGATCGAGGCAGGCGGGCAGGATGGGATGGACGCATCCGGGCCATGACCGCGGGCCGCCGGCTCGGCGCGGGCCTGCTGCTGTTCGCGCTCGGCTCGGGCAGCGCCGGGGCCGAGAGCGTCGAGGTGCTGCGCGACGGCGACCTCGCCGGTTGGGAAGAGAAGATCTTCAGCGGGAAGACGCTGTACGAGACGATCCGGCGGGACGGCCGGACCGTGGTCCGCGCGACGAGCCGCGGAACCGCCTCCGGCCTGTACCGCCGGCTCCGGGTCGATCTCGAGAAGACCCCCATCCTCAACTGGACGTGGCGGGTGGACGCGACGCTGGGGGACATCGACGAGCGGACCCGCGCGGGCGACGACTACAGCGCGCGTGTCTACGTCATCCGCTCGCATCCGGTGTTCGTCTGGCGGACCCGCGCCGTGAACTACGTCTGGGCGAGCAGCCGGGCCGAGGGCGAGACGTGGCCGAATGCCTACACCGACTCCGCGCGCCACGTCGCGGTGCGCTCGGGCGACCGGCAGGCGGGGCAGTGGGTCGGCGAGCGGCGCGACGTGCGCGCCGACTTCCTGGCGTTGTTCGGAGAAGACGTCCGCTCCATCGACGCGGTCGCGATCATGACCGACACCGACAACACCGGCGCTGCCGCCTCCGCGTACTACGCGGACATCACCTTCACCAGCGAGTGAGCGCCGGCTTCCGCTCGCCGGCTCGGTCCGGTTCCGCTTCGAGCCCCGGCTCGTGATTCCGGGGGACCGGTTTCCGGGATCCGGCGGGAGTCGGAGGAAGGGTTCCCTCCCGTTCCCGGCGCCTCATCCCGAAGCGCCGTCCTCCGGGGTCCGGGGTTGCACCGGACGGGGGGCGCCGTCCTCGGCCCGGTGCTTCATCCTGATGAACACCGAATGAGGCACGTGGATGAGGTCCGCGATCCGGCGCACCAGGTGCTCCTCGTACTTGTCGAGGGCGCCGTCGGCCCAGGCGACCCGCCACAGCAGCTCCACGACGTGCGCCTTCTGCTCGGGGTCGAACTGCCGGTTGACGACCTGCGTGAACTCGTACAGGGAGGTGGCGTCGTCGGCCCGCTCCTCGGCGCGCGCGAGCAGCTCCTGCGTCTCGTCCGGCGCGAGGTCGTCGAACGCCGTGGCCAGCGCCCGGAGGACCGCTTCGCGCTCTCCGGGCTCGACCGCACGATCGGCCCGCATCATCTCGACCAGCAACGCCGCGGTCGCGACGTGGTAGCCGTGCTCGCGCTCCTCGGCCTCGGTGGCGCGGGCCGCGGTGGCGAGGGTGGATTCGAACAACCGCCGGAACGTCCGGATCATGTCGGTCTCCGCGGTACCCCGCGCGGTCTGCCGGTCCGATGGAGCGCCCGGCGAGCGCTGCTCGGGAGCGACGCATCTTCGAGCACGCCCCGCGCGGGCGGCGCACAGTGTCCCATGCGACGGCCCGCCGTGCATTCCGGCGCGATCTCCGGCGATGCGTGGACCCGTGGCGGAGCGTCGTCCCGCTTCTCCGGCGGCGGCCCGGCGCCGAGCGCCGCACGAAGCGGGCCGGCGCGCTCGTTGCGCCATACGGCCGGCCCCGGCTCGGTGTCGCGCGAGCGGCTCGCCGTCTCCATCGACCGCGGCTGCATGGTCGACGTCTCGCCGCAGTAGCCGATCATCGTGCGGTATCGAGGCTACAGCCTCGCGCGACCCGCATCCTGTGCTTGAATAGCTGTCCGATCGATGCGGAGAGACGTCGAGTGGCGCTCAATCGTGTGCATGCCAGGAGGATCGGTTTCGTCTTCCTGGTCGTCGCCGGCATCTGGTTCGATCTCTCGCCGTGGGGAGCGCGGGTGGCGGATGCGGTGCTCGATCTTCAACTTCTCGCACTCGACGATCCGCCCTTCGTCGCCGGCGGCGTTGTGGTGGCGGGCGTCGATACCGGGACGGACTCGGGGAGGCCGGGGCTGCGCCCGCTCTCGCGCGTGGTGGCGATGAGTCTGGTGGTCATCGGCGCGCTGGTGTGGTGGGAGTCCCGCCGGCCGGGCTGGGCGGTGGCATCGTCGCTGGTCGCATTGGCGGCGCTGTTCGCCGTATCGACGATGATGGCGTCCCGCGGGGTGCTGGTTTCCACCGCCGGTCCGGGGCTGGCGATCGTCGCCGGAGCGCTCGGACGGCGCGCGCTCGAAACGGTCATCGCGTTTCGCAACCGCGGGGCGGCGGGGCGCTGAGGGGTGCGAAACGGCCGGCGGGCGCCGCGCGCCGCTTCACTCCGGCCGCGCGTCCCGCGGGCACGGGGTGAATGGTTCGCGGTTGGCGGAAGAGGGTGGGAGTCGAACCCACCAGACACGTGGTACGCGTCTCACCGGATTTGAAGTCCGAGCGCCCCACCGGGGTGCGATCCTCTTCCTCGGTCGTTCGCATCATCCTCCGTGCCGAAGGTGTCGGCGACGGACCGGCGCACGCGGCGCCGGTCGCCGAGGCGTTCGGTAAAGCCGCTTCGGTCGAAGAACTCCAGCAGCTCGATGGCGAAGTTGCGTCCGACGCGCGCGTGGCTCTTGTACTCGGCCGCGGTGAAGCGTCCTTCCGGCGAGACGCACGCGAGCGATTCCGCATGCGCCGCGAGGGCCTTGACCGCGGCCAGGGGCACGAACCGGGTGCGGGTGACCGGCAGGACCAGGCCCGCGTTCGTCGCGCGCTTGAGCAATGCACCGAGCTCCGCCTCGTCGATCTTCAGTTGCTCGGCCGCCTGGCGCAAGCTCGGGGGGCTGCCTTTCGCCGGATCGAGGGCGCGCGCGACGCGCGGCCAGACGCGCTCGTCGTTCGCGCCCAGGGTGACCCGGTGCTCCGGGAGCCGGACCGTGGTTCCGCGCCGGGCGATGGCGCCCCGGTGCAGCAGGGCGGCGAGGGCCTGCTCGACGACACTCCGGTTCACGCGGCGCGCGAGGCCCAGGCGGACGTCGTTCGCGTTGGCGCCGTGCAGCCGCGGGCGCTCGCGGTGGAAGGTCTCGAGGAACGCGAGTATCTCGTCCTGCAGGTCCGTCCAATGCGCGGGAGAGAAACACCGGTCGTCTCCGGCGTCGGGGACCCGAACCGCGCCGGCGACGTCGAGCATCCGCTCGATTTCGGGGTTGGTGACGCCGAACGCCCGCCGTATCCAGCCGGTGTCCACACCGGTCGCCGTGGACGCGATCACGCGCGCGACCGCCTGCTCCGGTTCGTGTCTCCCGATTGCACGTACCCCTGTCCGCGCCGGATCGTGCTCCTCGTCCGCCCGCGCACCCGCCCGCTCCGCATCGCACCCTTCGACCGCCTGCGCATCCACCCGCGCCGGATCGTGCTCCTCGTCCACCCACGCGCGCTCTTTCTCCGTGTCGTGTCTTTCGACCGCCTGCTCCGGGTCATGTCCCTCGGCCGTCCTCGCGTCCGTTCCTGCCTGCCGCGGACCGAGCCCCTCGATCGCATCCAGCCAGGCGAGGCGGGCGGGGCGGGCGCGCCCGCGTTTCGGGGAGAACGGGTCGATGACCGTGCCGCCGCCCATCGTGCGCGTCGCGGACTGGTCGCGGATGACGATCCGATCGCCGGCGAGTGCGTGCAGCGGCCGGTCGAGCACGATCTGCACCCGTCCGCCGTCGCCGGGGGCGATGCCGCCCGCGCCGAGGACCGCGACCCGCGCCGTCGAATGCGACGCCGCGAGATGGACGTGCACCGGGGTCCAGTGCCGGAGCGCCCGCATCTCGGCGGGGAGGACCCGCAGGCGGACGTCGATGCGGTCGCTCGGCGCGTGCAGGGCGCGGTCCACGACCCAGTCCCCGCGCGCGATCGTCTCCGGCCCGATACCGCGTCCCGAGAGGTTGAGCGCGCAGCGCTCGCCGGCGCGCGCTTGCTCGGCCGGCCGGTCCTGGGCGTGGATGCCGCGGATGCGCGCCTCGTACCCGTCCGGGGTCACCACCAGCCGCTCGCCGGCGCCCGCCATCCCCGCGTGCACGGTTCCCGTCACCACGAGCCCCGCGCCCTTGAGCGTGAACACGCGGTCGATGCAGAGCCGGAACCGGCCGTTCGCGGCCCGCGCGGCGAGACCCAGGGCGCGCTCGCGCAGTGCGGCGATCAGGCCGTCCATGCCGGCGCCGGACAGGGCGGAGACCCGGTGGACCTCCGCGTCTCTCATGCCGGTGGTGGAGAGGAGCGTGCCGATCTCCGCACCCACTTCGGCGGCGCGGGCCGCATCGACCTTGTCGACCTTGCTCACCACCGCGATGCACTCGGTCACCCCCAGCAGATCGAGGATGGCGGCGTGCTCGCGGGTCTGCGGCATCACCCCGTCGTCGGCCGCGACCACCACCAGTGCGAGATCGACGGACCCGACCCCTGCCAGCATGTTGCGCACGAAGCGCTCGTGTCCGGGGACGTCGACGAAGCCGATCACGTGGCCGCCGTCCAGCGGGTGGTAGGCGAACCCGAGATCGATGGTCAGCCCCCGCTGCTTCTCCTCGGGAAGGCGATCGGTGTCGACCCCGGTGAGCGCCCGCACGAGCGCGGTCTTGCCGTGGTCGACGTGGCCCGCGGTGGCGACGATCACGGCACGGCCAGATGGTCGAGCTGCGCGAGGAAGCCCGCCTCGTCGTCGAGGCAGCGCAGATCCAGGGTGAGGGCGCCGTCGTGCACGCGCCCGATCACCGGGGCCGGGAGCGCGCGTAGCGCCGCCGCCAGCGCGTGCAGCCTCGACGAACGACCACGTTTCGCGCCCGCCGGCGCGCATCGCAGGCCCGCGCTCAGCAGTCGATCGACGGGCAGCGCGCCGCTGCCGATCTGGCTGCGGCAATGCACCGTCTCGACCGACCAGCCGCCGCCGAGCCGCGCCGCGAGCCGCGGCCGTACCCGCCGTGCCTGCGCCTCGATCTCCTCGCGCCCGCGGGTCAGCAGGCGCAGCGCCGGCAGCCGCTGGGCGAGGCGCTCGGGGTCCTCGTAGAGAGCGAGCACCGATTCCAGCGCCGCGAGGGTGATCTTGTCGGGGCGCAACGCCCGCATGAGAGGGTTGCGCTTGAGCTTGCCGACCAGCGCCGCCCTTCCCGCGACGATCCCCGCCTGGGGTCCGCCGAGCAGCTTGTCGCCGCTGAAGGTCACCAGATCGACCCCGGCCGCGATCATCCCGCGCACCGTCGGCTCGGGCGGGAGCCCGAACGCGGTCATGTCGAGGAGCGAGCCGCTGCCGAGATCCGACGCAAGCGGCAGGCCGTGTTCGCGGGCGAGTCCCGCGAGCTCGTGCTCGCCCACCGAGGCGGTGAAGCCCTCGACCGCGTAGTTGCTGGCGTGGACCTTCATCAGTAGAGCAGTCCGCGCCCCGATCGCCGCCTCGTAGTCGCGGAGATGCGTACGGTTCGTGGTGCCGACCTCGACGAGCTTCGCGCCCGCCCGCTTCATGATGTCCGGTATCCGGAACGCGCCCCCGATCTCGATCAGCTCTCCCCGCGAGACCGGAACCTCCTTGCGTTTCGCGAAGGTATCGAGGACCAGCAGCACCGCGGCGGCGTTGTTGTTGACGACGATCGCCGCCTCGGCCGAGGTGAGCCGGCGCAGCCGCGGCTCGACATGCCGGTGCCGGTCCCCGCGCCGTCCGGTGGCCACGTCGAATTCGAGGTTGCTCGCGCCACGGGCCACCGCGGACATCGCCGCGACGGCGGCCTCCGGCAGCGGCGCGCGTCCGAGGTTGGTGTGCAGCACCGTCCCGGTGAGGTTGAACAGGGGGACGAGCGACGGCGCGGCCAGCGCGCGGACCCGGACGGCGATGCCGGCTTCGAGCGCCGCACGCTCGACGCCGCCCCCGGCGGCGAGCGCGGCGCGGGCCTCGTCGAGTGCACCCCGCACCGCTTCGAGCACCAGCGGCCGGCCGTACGCGCGGATGAGAGAGGCGACTGCATCCTCCGCGAGCAGCCGATCCACGGAGGGGAGGTCGGAGAGGGTCGAGAGACGCGCCAAGGTTCGAAGGGCCGAAGAGTCGCCGGGGAATGCGCCGCCGCGCGGGAAGCGGCATCGTACTGAACCCGGCGCCGCGCTTGAACCGGCGCCGGCATTGTCAGCCAGAGGCAGCCGCCGCGCCGGTTTCCATCTACTCTGCGAAGCCCGGTTGCGGGGCTCGATTTCGCGGATGTTCCGGCGGTTCGGAGCGTCGAACCGCGGTCGTTCCATGCATGCTTTCGGACCGAGCGGGGACTCCCGCGGTCTCCGGCCGCCGCGCGCCGTCTTCGCGTCTAACCCTTCGCGACCCGTTCCCCGATGGCGTTCACCACCGTATGCGCCGCCAGGACGGCGCCTTCCTGCCAGCCGGGCAGGGCGGTGATCTGGTCGCCGCAGATGTAGATCGCGCCATCGGGCCTGGTCAGCGCTTCCGGCACCCCGCCGGACTCGGGCCAACCGCCCTTCTGGAAGGGAACCTTGGCCCAGGCCCGGCTGACCCCGGATTCGATTTCCGACGAGTATCCGGGATGGATCCGCCCGCCCTCGGCCATGGCCGCCTGCAAACGCTCCGGCGGAGATCTCTTCGCAAAGCGCGCGGCGGGCTCGTCGTCCCAGATGTAGGCGCCGAGGATCACGCCCTTGTCGCGGTGGTAGCCGTTCGCCGGGTACCAGATCTGGGTGACGTCCTGGTCGGTCCACGAGATTCCGCCGTAGATGGCGTGATCCTCCTCCCAGAAGCGGCGGCGGGCCTGGAAGGCGATCTTGACGGCCGGGACGAACTTCACGGAGTCGAGCGCCGCCCGCGTCTGCGGGGAGAAGTCGTTGGGAACGTCCTTCAGGACGGGGGCGGGAATGGTGCAGATCGCGAAGTCGGCGTCGACGGCCTCTGCCGTATCCGTGCGGGCGTTCCGGTAGACGATGCGAGCCCCGTCCGGGGTCTTGCGGATCTCCGTGACGACGCTCCCGTAGCGGATGAGGGAGCCCACGCGCTGTTCGAACGCCTTGGCAATGGCGTCCATGCCGCCGGCCGGCTGCATCAGCGTCGGATTGGAGTTGAGGAACTGGCTGTAGTGGAGCTTGTATCGCCAGAAATCGGACTCGAGCAGGTCGCTGAAATCCAGGGGGTCGTTCACCTCCCCGGCCTTGAGGCCCGCGTTGATGCGTTCGCCCCGGTAGCCGCCGCGGTTGGAGCCCTTGTAGAGGTGATCCGGATTCAGGCCGCCGTACCTGCGGAGCATGGCGAGGACGCGCTCCTTGTCCTCGCCGGAGAGCTCGCTGTCCAGTGCGTTGCCGTTCACCGCCTTGGCCAGCAGCTCGGCGATGTACCCGCGCAGATCGGTCATGACCCGGCGGCCCGGAACGGGCTCGCCGCCGAAACGGTCCCGGTTGTGGAACAGGGCCGCGCGGTTGTCGTTGGTGAAGACCTCCAGATCGACCCCGAACTCCTTGCAGTAGCCGAGGATCGTCCGGTGGTGGTAGGGGATGCGGGCCGGCCCCATGTTCGCGTACAGGTGATCCTCGCCGCCGAAGTCCACCTGCTGCCGGCTGTCGGTTTCCTCCAGCACGTCCCCGCCGCGGGCGGTGAAGCTGCGGCCCCCGGCCCGGCCGGTGGCCTCCAGGATGGTGCAGTGGTAGCCGGCCTTCGACAGCTCCCAGGCGGCGGCCATGCCCGAGATGCCGGCCCCCAGGATCACGATACCTTTTCCGGCGCCCGAGCCGGCCGGCAGTTCGGGCGTGGCCGCATGGGCGGTACCGATTCCCGAGAGCCCCAGGGCTTCCATGGTCCGGTAGACGGCCTCAACCCCGGCCACCGCGCCGACGGACTGGAGGAACCGCCGTTTGGTCATCGTCGTGTTCATTGCGTGCTTTCCCGCCGGACGCCTGCGTCTTCATCCCATGAAACCGCCGCAAAATACGTTTCCTGCTACATTTTTCTCTCCGAATTTTTCTTTCCGATCTTTCTCCGGGCGCCACACTTGCCAAGCCCGGAAACGGTATCGCGGCAGGAAGGGTCTGACAACCGGCGGCCAACTCCGGGCCAGGGTCGATCCAGGTGGTCGAATCTCCATGACCCGGCGCTCCGATGCGTTCTCGTTCGTCCTTCCCGTGCCTCGTTCACGAGGTTTCCATCGCACGGCGCACGGGCACCCTGCCCGGTCACAACAGCGGGAGCTGCCCGTGCTCGGGCAGGGGCGGGACGAACCCCGAGCAGTCGAGGGCGGGGAAGCCGGGAAACCCCAGGCGCTTCACCGCGAGCCGGAAGCGCTTGGCGAGCAGCTCCGCCACTGGACCGGTGCCGCGCATGCGCTGGCCGAACGTCGAGTCGTAGTCCTTGCCGCCGCGGGTGTCGCGGACCCGCTCCATCACCCGCCCGGCGCGGTCGGGGTAGTGCTCGGCCAGCCATTCGCGGAAGAGGTCCGCGATCTCCAGCGGCAGGCGGAGCATCGTATAGCTCACCCCGAGGGCGCCGGCCTCCCGCGCGTGTTCGAGGATGGCTTCGAGCTCGGCATCGTTGACGAAGGGGATCATCGGGGACGCGAACACCCCGGTCGGGACCCCCGCCTCGCTCAGGCGGCGCACCGTTTCGAGGCGGCGGTGGGGCGCGGAGGCGCGCGGCTCCATGCGGCGGGCGAGGGAGCGGTCGAGGGTGGTGATGCTCACACTGACGCTGCAACGGTTGGCGCGGGCCATGGGGCCGAGGACGTCGAGGTCGCGCTCCACCCGCGCGGACTTGGTGACGATCATCACCGGATGCCCGCATTCGGCGAGCACTTCGAGGACGGCGCGGGTGATCCCGAGGTCGCGCTCGACCGGCTGGTAGGGGTCGGTGTTGGACCCCAGCGCGATCGGGGCGCAGGCATAGCCCGGCTTGCCGAGCTCCGCGCGCAGCAGGGACGCGGCGTCCGGCTTGAACACGAGCCGGGTCTCGAAGTCGAGGCCGGGGGAGAATCCCAGATACGCATGGCTCGGCCGCGCGTAGCAGTAGATGCACCCGTGCTCGCAGCCCCGGTAAGGGTTGATGGAGCGGTCGAAGGGGAGGTCCGGCGAGTCGTTCCAGGCGATGATCTTGCGGGTCGTGTCGCGGGTGAGGGTGGTGCGGAGCTTCGGCGGTGGTGCGTCGTCGTGATCCTGGCCGTCCCCCGGGCCGTCTTCCGGGCCAACCTCCACGCTATCCTCCGGGCCGTCCCCCCAGCCGTCGTCGAAGTCTTCCCGGGTAATCCGCTCGAACCGGCCGACCGCGTTGCTGAGTGCACCGCGTCCCTTGCGGGCCGAAATTCCGTGGCGCGTGGTCATCGGCCGCGCCTCGCGCGCGGGCGGCGTGGTGCGGTGCGAAGACGAGCGTCGGTCATGAGTCTCCTGGCGTTGAAGCCGTCACCCTCCGCGCTTGCCCGGCATGGTGCGGTGCGGCCGGCGCGGTGAAGGCGAGTGCCGATCAGGAGCCTCCCGGCCGCGATACCGGGTCCGGGCGCCGTTCCGTGCCCGCCCACCGGCCTTCAGATCCTCTCGACGCCATCGGCGCTGCCCACCAGCACCACGTCCGCGGCACGGCGCGCGAACAGCCCGTTGGCCACCACGCCGGCGATCTGGTTCAGTTCGGATTCGAGCGTCGGTGGGTCGAGGACGTCGAGGCCGTGCACGTCGAGGATCTCGTTGCCGTTGTCGGTGACGAAGCCCTCCCGCCGCTCGGGCCGCCCGCCGAGCCCCACCAGCGCGCGGGCCACGAGGCCGCGCGCCATCGGGATCACCTCGATCGGGAGAGGGAACCGCCCGAGCCGGTCCACGAGCTTCGAATCGTCGACGACGCAGACGAACGTCCTCGCCGCCGCCGCCACGATCTTCTCGCGGGTGAGCGCGCCGCCGCCGCCCTTCAGCAGATGCCGGTGCCGGGTGGCCTCGTCGGCGCCGTCCACGTAGAGAGGGAGGTCGCCGGCGGCGTTGAGGGCCACGACCCGGATCCCGTGCCCGGCGAGCCGCGCCGCGGTCGCCTCCGAGCTCGCGACCGCGCCGTCGATCCGGCCCTTGATTCCCGCCAGCGCGTCGATGAACGCGTTGGCGGTCGAGCCGGTGCCCACCCCCACCAGCTCGCCGGGGACCACGAACTCCAGCGCGGCCCGCGCGACGGCGCGCTTCTTCTCGTCCCGGTCCATCGGATCGCCCTCGTTTCGGCCGGCGCGGAACCGGTGGGCATGGCCGTTGCTATCGTCGCGGGCCGCTCCCCGAGGCAATGCGCGCATGGAAATCGCGCTCACTGAGGTCGTCCCGTGCCGGTGGAGAGTCGAAAGGGTCGGACTTCGCAGCGTCCCGGTCAACCTCCACCGCATGGCGGGTACGACGATGGAGGAGGAACGTGCGTCGCGGAGCGTGAAGGCGGGCCGGGCCGCTTGACCGGCCGGGCGTCGCGCTGCGGACGCGATCGAACATGTCCACCGACACCCAAGCCCTTCACTGTCCACTGAATCGGGCAACTCCAGTATTCGGCGGATCGTGACTGAATCGGGCAAGATCGGCAAACTGGCGAAGTCGTGGGAGCAGCGGGAATTCAAGGCGTGGCCGCGGCCCGTGCCGAAACGGCCGAAGGTCGGGGCGGAGAACGCAGTGCAACGGCGCGGAAGCAGACGCCGAGGGGAGAAGGAGCGGCCGACGAGCATGGACGAGAGGAATCCTCACCAGGCCGGACAGCATCCGTGGAATCGCCACGATTCGACGTCCGGGCCGCCGGGCCATCCGTGAAATCGGGCACGGGAGCCGTGCTTCGAAGAGTGGGCGGGACTTGCTGATGGACAGGCAACCCCCCGTCCACGAAGGGCAGGTGCTCCGCGGCCCCCTGTTCAGCGAGCCGATGCGCGTGGAGGCGGTGCGCGCCAACGGCACGGACGTGTGGGAACTCGGCTTGGCCGGAACGCGGACGGAACGCTACCGCCGGGTCACGCTCACCCGGGAAGACCTCGGCAACCTCGCCATCGCGGATACCGGGTTCGGCTACGCGGGTGACGGACGCCTCCTGCGGCTCGGGCTGCAAGCGTACTCGCTGGGGATCGCATACGAGTTCGACCCCTTCTTCGGGCTTTCCATCTCGCGCGTCGATCCCCTGCCGCACCAGCTCGAAGCGGTCTACGACCACCTGCTCAAGCTTGCCCGCGTGCGCTTCCTGCTTGCCGACGACGCGGGGGCGGGCAAGACGGTCATGTCCGGCCTGCTCATCCGCGAGCTGAAATTGCGGGGCCTGGCCGAACGCATCCTCGTCGTCTGCCCCGCGAACCTCGCCTTCCAGTGGCAGCGGGAGCTGAAGGAGAAGTTCGACGAGAAGTTCCTCGTCCTGAAGGGCGGCGACCTCCGCGACCAGTTCGGCGTCAACCAGTGGCTGGAACAGCCGCACGTCATCACGTCGCTGGACCTGGCCAAGCGGAGCGAGATCCTCCCCGGCCTCGGACAGGTCCGGTGGGATCTGGTCATCGTGGACGAAGCGCACCGCATGTCGTGGACGCCGCCCGCGAGAAAGACGGGGCGCTACGCCCTGGGGGAGCTGCTGCGGGATACGGCGGACCACCTGCTGCTGCTCACCGCCACCCCCCACAAGGGCGACCCCGAGAACTTCAGCCTCTTCCTCCAGCTCCTCGACGCCGACGCCTACGCGGACGTGAAGTCCATCCGCGAGGCGATGGAGCGGCGCCGGGCGCCCTTCTACCTCCGCCGCACCAAGGAGGCCATGGTCCATTTCCCGGAACGGAAGCCGGACGGCACGTGGGCGGCGGAGAAGATCTTCACCAGGCGCATCCCGCATACGGTCGAATTCCAAATGGACGGCCCGGAGCTCGACCTCTACAAGGACGTCACCCGCTTCGTGAAGCGCCAGAGCGCGAAGGCCGCCGCGCGAGGGGACGACCCGCGCGCCCGCGCGGTGGGCTTCCTGATGTCGCTGTACCAGCGCCGGCTGGCATCCAGCACCCATGCGCTGCGGAAGAGTCTCGAAAACCGCGCGCGGCGGCTCGAAGAAGGGTTGAAGCAGGCGCAGGCGCTGGCCCGCGCCGCGCCGGCGGATCTCCCCGGCCCGGACGAGATCGAGGAGATGGAGGAAGGCGAGCGCGAGCGCCTCGAACGGATGCTCGAAGCCGTGACCCTGGCCGGGAACGCCGAACAGGTGCGGGAGGAGGTCGCCGAGCTCCGGCACTTCGCGAAACAGGCCCAGGCCGTCGAGGCGTCCGGGACGGAAGCGAAGCTTGCAAGGCTCGAGGACCTGCTCCGCAACGAGGGCTTCTTCGACCGGCCCGACAAGCGCCTGCTCATCTTCACGGAGTTCCGGGACACCCTCGACCATCTCGCCGGCAGACTCAAGGACTGGGGTTTCGCGGTCGGGTCCATCCACGGCGGGATGAAGCCCGGCACACGCGACGAGCCGGGCACGCGGCTCCACTCCGAGCAGCAGTTCCGCGAGGGCGCGATCCAGGTCCTGGTCGCCACGGAGGCGGCGGGCGAAGGGATCAACCTCCAGGTCTGCAACGTCCTCTTCAACTACGACATCCCCTGGAACCCCAACCGGCTGGAGCAGCGGATGGGCCGCATCCACCGCTACGGCCAGCGCGAGGACTGCCTCATCTTCAACTTCGCGGCCACGAACACCATCGAAGGCCGGGTGCTCCAGCGGCTCCTGGACAAGCTCCAGGAGATCCGGGACGCGCTGGACGACGATGCGGTGTTCAACGTCGTCGGCGAGGTGCTGCCCGCCGCGCACGTCGAACGCATCCTCCGCGACTACTACGCCGGGAAGCTGGGCGCCGCCGACCTCGAAGAGCGCCTGCTCGAAAGCGTGGACGAGGGCCGCTTCCGCAACATCTGCCGCAACGCCCTGGAAGGGCTGGCCTCGAAGAAGCTCAACCTGGACATGCTCATCGAGCGCCGGGCGCGGGCGCAGGAACGCCGCGTCGTGCCGGAGACCATCGCCCGCTTCCTGGCGGAGGCGGCGCACTACGTCCCCTTCAGGCTCGTGTGGAACAAGACGGTTCCTCACCCGTCTGCGGCGCCGGCCGGGGGGCGCCCGCGATTCCGCGCAGCGGAATCGCCAAACGACCGTGCCAGCGATCGCCGACCGCATCAGCGGTCACCGCTCAAGGCGGTGGGGAGCGCGCCGCATACCTTCGAGCCCGGCCGCACGCCCGCGGCGCTGCGCCGCTACGAACGCGACCCGGACTGGAAGCTGCCGGCGCTGGCGGATCGGTATCCGCGCTGCTCCACGGACCGCGAGACGGCGGAGAAGCACGCCCTCGAATGGATCACGCCGGGCCACCCGCTGTTCGAAGCCGTCCGCCGGCACACTTGCGCCGAGGCCGCCGACGTGTTCGGCACGGGCGCTTCCTTCCACTCGTTGCAGCACGCCCATCCCGCCCGAATCGACTTCTACCGGGCGCGCATCGTGGACGGCCTGGGGCAGACCATCCACGAACGGCTCTTCGCGGTGGAGACGGACCACCGGGGCGATCGGCATCTTCGGGAACCGGGTCTCATCGGAAACTTCGTTCCCGCGGACGCGCCGGAGACGCTGCCCGCGGTGGCGGCCGCGCCCGAACCCGCCGCATGGCTTCACGAACACGCCCTGGCGCCGTTCCTCGAAGACACCCGGCGGGAACGGGTGACGGAGATCGGGCGGGTCGCCTCGCACGTCACGCTGTCCCTCACCGAGCTGCTCCAGCGCGCCGACGAGGAGATCGGCAAGGCGGACGAAGACCGGGACCAGGGCGTGCCGGGGGCGGAGGGGCGGCTGGCTCTGGCGGAGCACCGGCACGCCGAGCTTCTGGCCCGGCGGGAACGCCGCGCACGGGAGCTCGAAGGACAGCGCTCGCTGACCCTGCAAGGCGTGGAACGGCTGACCAGCGTGCTGGTCCTCCCGCATCCCGAGCGCGAGGCGCCGGAGGTGCGCCACATGCGGCCGAACCTGGAAACCGAGGCCACGGCCATGCAGGTGGTCATGGCGCACGAGCGGGCGCAGGGCCGGCAGGTCTACGACGTGAGCGAGAAGAACCTGGGCTACGACGTGACCAGCCTGGACCTCGACTCCGGGGAGCTGCGCCTCGTCGAGGTCAAGGGCCTCGCGGGCCCCACCGGGACGATCCTCCTCACCCCCAACGAACGGCGCGTGGCCGAAGACCGCCGCGACTGCTACTGGCTCTACGTCGTCACCGGCTGCGCGTCCGCCCCGAAGCTCCAGGACCCCATCCCCGACCCGGCCCGCTTCGACTGGAACGAGGTGACCAAGGTCGCCCACTACTACCTGTCGGTCAACGCCCTGACCCGGCCGATGCAGGTGCGGGAAGATCGGGGACGCTACGGCGGGAAGGACAGGCCATGAAGCAATATAATCACAGCCCCGCGTCGCTTCGCTCCGACCGGTGACCGGCTTTACCGGAGAGCACACGATGCTTGATCAGAAGACGTTGGACGACGTCATCCGGCGGGTTGCAGGGGTGGCCCGGCCGGAGAAAATCATCCTCTTCGGGTCCGCGGCCCGAGGCGCCACGGGACCCGACAGCGACATCGACCTCCTCATCATCGTCAAAGAGGGCGCGGACGAGCTCGATCTCATGGCCCGGATCTACAGGAAACTGCACGGGGTTGGTGTAGCGGTTGATGCGATCGTCGTCACCCACGGGGATGTGGAGCGCTTCAAGGACAGCCACGCGCTGATCATCAAACCCGCTCTGCGGGAGGGACGGGTCGTCTATGAGGCCGCCTGAATGATTTCCGCCCGATGAAAGAAACGCATAAAGATGCACGCCGTGCGTTTCACGAACACACGTGTGCGCTTAATCGCACAGAGATCGGTCTAACGTTCCCGATCTTGTTCATATCGTATCGACCTGGATGACGAATTCCATCGAGGCGCGACACCATGGCGTCGCACTGGTACCCTGGAACCATCCAGTGTAACGGACGATGACTGCAAAGGGCTCCAAAGTGCCGTGAATCATGCGTACATACTCAGCCGCACACCTGGGATGGAATTAGAAAACTCAAGAGATTGAGGAGGTAAGAACAGTGGCAAGCAATGAAACCGTGCGAGAGCTCAAAGAGATTCTGGCAAAAGCAAAGACGTTCCGGGAGAAAAAAATCATCCGGCGCGAAGAATGGGGATCGCTCAACTTCGATGAGATCGAAGAAGAAGTGCTCGGCATCCTGGATCTCTGTGAAGATCTGGAAACAATGGATCTGAGGTTGGTAGAATCAGGAAACCTACAAAGAACCAAAGATATAATTGAATCGATCGTAAGGACACTCACACGGATGGATGAATTCACGCTTGCTATAGGAGGCAAGGATACTGTTGATGAAATTTGTAACCGATTCCCTAAGGAAACGCAACAAATAAGATCCAACTGTATGTCATGGATGGGTTATCTAGCATACAGGAGAGGAGACATTCAAGGAAAAGTAAAGGAGGTTGAATCTGCAATCGCACAATTAGAAGAAGAACGTAGTAGACAAGAAGAAGAACGAAAGGAGGAACGTGAGCGCTGGGAGCGTGAGCGAACAGAAGAATTGGATAAAATTCGGAAGGATGGTGCTGAGAAAGACCAAGAACTGGAACGGATATTGGTAGCAGCAAGGCAAGCCGCAGCAGATATTGGAGTAGGTGGATTCACTGAAGAATTCCAGCAGGAAGCGGAAAGAGCAGAAAGAGAGAGCAGGCGGTGGCTCGTAGCTGCAATTATCGGCTCCCTGTTCACGGTGGGGATTCTGATAACCTCAAAATGGTGGTCATCCTACATGATAGATTCTAATGCGACCTTATGGGAAGCAATAGGAATAAAAGTGGGAGTGGTCGTATTGATGATATACGCAAGTAGTTGGTGCGCAAGGATGTACAAGGCTGTCAGACATCAAAGTACAACGAACAGACATCGTGCACTAAGTCTGAAGACGTTCAACGCATTCTCTCAAGCAGCCAGCAGCGAGGAAACTAGAGAAGCAATTCTATTGGCTGCGGGGAAGTGCATTTTCGAAGGTAGAAGTACGGGACTAACCGAAGAAAGAGGAAACATGCCAATTAGCACCACACAGATCATTGAGACCGCAAGGAAGACGGTAGATTCTCGCGGAAGTCCATAAGATCATTTCGATCCAAATTATCCAAACCTGTATAGCTGGAACCATACGACCGTTGGCGAAAGTCGTAATCGTTTTGTCGAAGATTTCCCGGATTAGAGGCTAATAACAGACAGATGGTGCGTGCAGGAAAAAGTCGGATGATCATTCCAGATGAGCCGCAAGTATATGAACATTGGTAGAAGATGACATAAAGAATGATCCCCAAGAAATGCAAGCGGCTGGCCGAAGTCGATTTTCCCATCGCCGAAGTCTCGCGGCACGCGGCGCGGGAGAAGTCGATCCGGCACGGGCACCCCTCGACCCTGCATCTGTGGTGGGCGCGTCGTCCGCTGGCGTCGAGCCGGGCGGTGCTGATGGCGCTGCTGCTGCCGGACCCCTGCGACCCGCATTGCCCGGAGGCGTTCAAGCGGGAGGCGCGGCGGATCCTCCTAGGGATGCACGGGCGGCCGATAGGGTGGACGGCGGCCATCGAACCGGATGAAGGACTGCGGCGAACCCTTCTCAAGTTCATCGCCGACTTCGCCAACTGGGACCGCGCCGCGGACCGTACCTGGCTCGATACGGGCCGCGCCTTGGTGAAGGCGGCGCATGGCGAGGAGCCGCCCTTGGTCGTGGATCCGTTTGCGGGCGGTGGTTCGATTCCGCTCGAAGCGTTGCGGCTCGGCTGCGAGGCGTTCGCCAGCGACCTGAACCCGGTCGCCTGCCTGATCCTCAAGGTGATGCTGGAGGACGT
The DNA here is from genome assembly GCA_958295465.1 of uncultured Gammaproteobacteria bacterium. GTDB lineage: Bacteria > Pseudomonadota > Gammaproteobacteria > HK1 > HK1 > HK1. Next base: position 173,890 of record OY282353.1, on the reverse strand, counting down.
CCCGCGCCACGGGCCGGGGCTGGCCGACGAGCTGCGCAAGGCCGGCGGCGAGATCAAGGCAGCGGCGGAAAGGGCGCTGGCCGATCTTTATCCCAGGGACCGGGACGGGGCGACACCGATTGCCTGGCTGTGGGCGCGCACGGTGCGTTGCGAGGCGCCGACGTGCGGGGCGGAGATTCCGCTGATGCGTTCGTTCTGGCTGTGCAGGAAGCCGAAGCGCAGGCGGGCGTTGCGCGCGAAGGTCGTGCGGTCCGGGGGCGGACCGCCGGGTGTCGAGTTCGAGGTGTTCGAGCCCGAGGGGGAGGGGCAGGTGCGGGCGGGCACCGTCACGCGGGCCAAGGCGGCTTGCCTGTGCTGCGGCGCTGTATTGCCGCCGGAGCGGGTGCGGGCGCAGCTCTTCGAGCAGCGCGGCGGCGCGGACGCGATCTTCGATGATCAAGGGAAACGCATCGGCGGCGCGCGCATGACCGCGGTGGTGACGCTCAGGCCGGGCGAGAAGGGCCGTCATTACCGGCTGCCGGTCGATGCCGATTACGTGGCGGTGCGCAAGGCGCAGTCGCGGCTTGCCGACATCCTCGGCGAGTGGGGAGCGCGGGGGAGGCAGGGGCTGTGTCCGGTGCCGGACGAGCCGTTGCCGCCGGTCGGCACGTTGGGCTTTCGCGTACAGCGGTACGGGATGCTGCAATGGGGCGATCTGTTCATGGCGCGGCAGAAGGTGGCAATGATGGTTTTCGGCAACTCATGTGATTCCGCTTCCGAACATGACGGAATCAAACGGTTCGTCGGAATGTCGCTGAGCGGTGTCGCAGACAGGAATGTCTCGCTCGCTACTTGGCGACCGCAGGCAGATCAAGAAAAGGTCGAGCATTTGTTCGCCCGGCAGGCTCTTCCAATGACATGGGACTTTGGTGAAGCAGCCCCGCTGAGCGATTCCACAGGCAGCTTCAATGATCGATTGGCTGTTCTCGCCAGAACCGTTTCTGCGATTTCAAATACCGAGCTTGATTCCGGCCAAGTCCAGATCTCCGACGCTACCAGGCATCCACTACCCGATCATGCCGCCGATGTCTGGTTCACCGATCCACCCTACTACGACGCGATTCCCTATTCGGACCTCTCCGATTTCTTCCTCGTCTGGCTCAAACGTACATTGCCGGATCATCCGTTGTTGCGCGACCCCTTCGATCCGGACAATCCGCTTTCGCCCAAGACTCGCGAAGCGGTGCAGGACGAGACCAGGGAATGCAACGGTCGCGTCAAGGATCGGGCGTTCTTCGAGGACACGATGGGCGCCGCCTTCGCCGAAGGCCGTCGTGTATTGGGCGAGGACGGTGTCGGCTCCGTCGTCTTCGCCCACAAGACCACCGAGGGCTGGGAGGCGCTGCTCAACGGGATGATCCGTGGCGGCTGGACCATCACCGGGTCCTGGCCGATCGCCACCGAAATGGGCTCGCGCTTGCGCGCCCGCGACTCCGCCGCGCTCGCCACCAGCGTCCACCTCGTCTGCCGGCCTCGCCCCGATGATGCACCGGTCGGCGATTGGGCGGACGTGCTCCGCGCCCTGCCCAGGCGCGTGGGCGACTGGATGGAGCGGCTTCAGGGCGAGGGCGTTCGCGGCGCGGATCTGGTCTTCGCCTGCATCGGCCCGGCACTGGAGATCTTCAGCCGCTACCGGCAGATCGAAACCGCAGAGGGGCGCGAAGTCGGGCTCGCCGAATACCTGGAAAGGGTCTGGGAGGTCGTCGGCCGCACCGCCCTGGAACGAGTGCTCGGCGCCGCCGAGGCGAAGGCGCGCAACGGCGCCGCCGGAGCGCTGGAAGAAGACGCCCGCCTGACCGCCCTCTTTCTCTGGACGTTGCAAAGCACCGGTGCCGATGCTGCTTCTGGAGACGGTGACGGCGCTACGGACAATGGAGACGACGAGGGGGACGACCCGCCCCGCGGCAAGCCGAAAGGCTACAGCCTGATCTTCGACGTGGTGCGCCGCTTCGCCCAGCCGCTCGGCATCCATCTGGATGATTGGGAAGGCCGCATCGTCGAGACCAGCAAGGGCGTGGTGCGGCTGATGGAAGTCGCCGAGCGGGGGAAGCATCTCTTCGGCGAAGACGGCGCCGCCGCGGTGGCGGAATGGATGGAGCACGATCCGAGCGGCAACGTCCAGCAGGTCCTCTTTCCCGAAGCGGAGTCCGCTCCCAGGAAGAAGCGCGCCCGGGGCCGCGGCGGGAAGGCTCTCGTCGCCAGTGACGCGGAGCTACAGATGCCCGACGCCACCACCCTCGACCGCGTCCATGCGGCCATGCTCTTTCAGGCGTCGGGCCACAGCCAGGCGCTCCGCAACCTGCTGAAGGCCGAGCAGGAGCGCGGCTCCGACTTCTTCCGCTTTGCGAACGCCCTGTCCGCCCTGTACCCTTCGCCGAGCGAAGAAAAGCGTCTCCTGGACGCGATGTTGCTGGCCGTGCCCAGGTAACGAGAGGAATCGATCCCGTGGCGACAATTGAAGGCATCAAGATCAGGAATTACCGGGTCTTGAAAGACATTACGCTCGGAAAACTGTGGGGGCGTATATCAGACGATCAACCTTTGACTCCAATCACTGCTGTGATCGGGAAAAACGGTGTTGGCAAAAGTTCTCTGTTCGATGCCTTTGGGTTTCTAGCGGATTGCCTGAAATCGGGTATAGAGGAGGCATGTGATGCCAGAGGGCGAGGTGGATTTGATCGTATTCGCTCTCAAGGGAGCGATGACTCGATTCTATTCGAGGTGTGTTACAGAGAAGAACCGCAGGCCCAGCATATTACATACCTTCTGGTGATCAGAAAGGACGATTCGGGTCGTCCTTATGTCTCATGCGAGCTACTTCACCAGCACGCCCAGGAACTGGGAAATGGACTGTTCCTGCATGTGTATGAAGGCGAAGGACTTGCCTGGAAAGGAAATACAGGAGGAAAACGGGTTGATGGGGACGGGCTGACGGGTCCAATCGGGCTGACGGGTCCAATCGGGCTGACGGGTCCAATCGGGCTGACGGGTCCAATTGGGTTGATGGGTCTAATTGGACGAGCATTGTTTCCCTGGAAAAGCAAGGAATTGATCGATGCGGAAGAATCAGAAACGGAACGTGTTGAAATTCAGGACAAACGCAAGCTCAGTATCGCGACCCTCGGAGCCTTGAAGCAACATCCTCGGATAGCATCTTTCCGTCAGTTCATCGAAGGATGGCATTTGAGCTACTTCACCCCGGATGCCGCTCGCGGCCTGCCGCTAGCCGGCCCCCAAAAGCATCTGAACGTCCACGGGGACAACCTCGGCAACGTCGTTCAGTTCATGGAACGAGAACATCCGGACAGATTCAAGGACGTCTTGACTCAGATCGCCGGGAAGGTCCCGGGTATCGACCGCATCGACACTCAAAAGAGCCCGGATGGGCGCTTGCTCCTGCGTTTCAACGACAAGGGCTTCACCGATCCGTTCTATGCACAGCAGATGTCCGACGGGACCTTGAAGATCTTCGCCTACCTGTTGATGCTGAACGATCCATCGCCGCCGCCGTTCATCTGCATCGAAGAACCGGAGAACGGCCTGTATCACAAGCTGCTGGAAGTCCTGGCCGCCGAATTCCGCCACCATGCCACGGGTGAGAAGGACACGCCGCAGATTTTCGTGACCACACATCAGCCCTATCTCATCGATGCACTCAAGCCCGATGAAGTCTGGATTCTGGAAAAGGGCGAGGACGGCTTCGCGACCATCTCCCGAGCCAGCGACGATGAAACCGTGAAGGCCATGGCGGATGAAGGGCTGCCACTTGGCGGTCTCTGGTACAGCGACTATTTCGACCGGAGATGAACCGGTGCATTTCGAAGTGCTGGTCGAAGACAGATCGGGACGCATTGCGCTCGACTGCATCATGGAGAAAATTCTCGGTGCGAACGGATCGGATCACTCCTGGGAAATAATCAGCTACAAGGGCATCGGCCGCATACCAAAAGATCTGCGAGGGGTCACCGATCCGAGTAAGCGGATCCTTCTGGATCGATTACCCAAGATATTGCAAGGCTACGGGCGGAGCCTCAATGACATCAGGCACCTTGCCGCCGTCGTCGTGGTGGTAGACCTGGACGATCGGGATTGCATGACCTTCAAGCAAGAACTGCTCGACGTACTGAATGCGTGCAACCCACGCCCGAGGACGCTGTTCAGGATTGCCATCGAGGAAAGCGAAGCATGGTTGCTGGGAGACCGCGACGCGGTGAAGGCAGCCTGTCCCGGTGCGAAGGATTCGGTGCTGAACGGATACGTACAGGACAGCATCTGCGGCACGTGGGAAGTGCTCACGGATGCGGTCCATCCCGGCGGGTCGGCGCGGCTCAAGAAATCAGGCTATCCCGCTGCAGGAGCGGCCAAATGCGAATGGGCCGAAAACATCGCTCCCCATCTGGACGTGGACAGGAACCGTTCGAGGAGCTTCCAGGTGTTTCGAGACGGCGTGAAGGCGCTTGCGCAAGCCGGAGGCTGATCGCCGATCATCCGGAGGGAAAGACATGAAGCATTCCGAACGGCTGTCACGCATCACCGCCCGCCTGGACGGCTTCGGCGGCAGGTCCGTTGTTCGCGAATGAGACGACGCCAATGTCCACGAACAGCACAAGGCTGAAGTTCTCCCACCTGCGACTGCGGAACTGGAAGAACTTCTCGACTACGGACGTCTCCATACAGGACCGGATGTTTCTTGTCGGCCCGAATGCGTCCGGTAAGTCCAACCTTCTCGACGCCTTTCGATTCCTGCGGGATCTGGCCTCACCGGGTGGCGGTCTCCAGGAAGCCATCCGGCGGCGTGGTGGTGTAAAGGCCATTCGCTGCCTTGCAGCGCGCCGCCAGAACGACGTCGAGATTCACGTTGAATTACAGGAAACGAAAGGCGGTGCGCGTTGGAAGTACCAGCTTGTTTTTCGTCAGGACAAACAACGTCGGCCGTTGGTGCGCTCGGAGCGCGTGCTGAGAAACGATCAGAAGATCGTCTGCCGGCCGGACGAGGAAGACAGAGAAGACCGAGGCCGTCTGACGCAGACCGCTCTCGAACAAGTGAGCGCGAATCGGCCATTCCGCGACGTGGCCATGTTTTTCGCGTCTACCCGATACTCGCACATCGTGCCGCAACTCGTCCGCGACCGGGATCGCTACGTGGGCCGATCGAAGGATCCATATGGAGGCGACTTCCTGGAACAGATTGCGAAGATCCCGGAATCGAAGCGGGAAAAGCGGATGAAGCGCATCGAAAAAGCCCTCCGCATCGCGGTCCCGCAGCTTGAAGAGATCGAATTGTGGCACGACGACCACGGCGCCCCCCGTTTGCGTGGCAAGTATCGGCATTGGCGCCCCCAGGGAGCCTGGCAGACGGAGGAGCAGTTTTCGGATGGGACGTTGCGGCTCATCGGATTTCTCTGGGCGGCGATGGGGCGGGGGAAAGGGCCGCTACTGCTGGAAGAGCCGGAACTTTCGCTTCATGCGGACATCGTCCGTATGCTGCCCCAGATGCTCGCCCGCACGCAGCGCCGGTCCGGCAGACAGATGTTTCTTGCCACGCACTCCTCGGAATTGTTGCGCGACGAGGGAATCGGCCTGGACGAAACCCTGCTCCTGATCCCCGGCCCCGAGGGAACCGACGTAACCCCTGCGGGATCGCACCCGGAAGTCCGGGATCTGCTGGAAGGCGGGCTGTCGCTCGGCGATATCGTGGTCCCGAGGACGCGGCCCGGCCACGTACAACGACTCAGCCGCTTCGACGCCTGAAGATGGCCGCAGCGCCCGTGGTGATCTCGGCGGCAGTGGAAGGGGACGTGGACGAAACCGTCGCCCACAGGCTCGTCCGCCACGTCGGTGGCCAGCTCGGCACGGTCTACGGCAAAGGGGGAAAGCCGTCCGTTCTCAAGAATCTCAAGGGTTACAACAACGCAGGACGGTATTCTCCCTGGTTCGTGCTCGTCGATCTCGATCGTGGCCGGGACTGCGCCCCCTTGGCCCGTGCCGAGTGGCTGCCACGGCCCGCGCCTCGTCTCTGTTTCCGTATCGCCGTTCGGGAAGTCGAAGCCTGGCTGATGGCCGATGCGGAAACATTGGCGGGCTATCTGAGCATTGCACGAAACAACGTACCCGCCGATACGGAAAGTCTGGATTTCCCCAAGACCACTTTGGTCAATCTGGCGCGTCGCTCGCGGAACAAGCGCATCCGTGAAGACATGGTGCCGCGCCACGGCAGCGGCCGTCAGGTAGGCCCGGCGTATGTATCCCGAATCACCGAGTACGTCGATACAACGTGGCGCCCCCAAATCGCCGCCCGGCGCGCGGACAGCTTGCAACGGGCCATCGCCTGCCTCCGCCGCCTCGTTGAAGATCGGGATGGAGGTCGAGGCTCTTGAATCTGTGGACTTGAATCCTGAACGCTTCACGGGCGGCGAAACACCGGTCGTGGTGTCAAGGGCGAAGTGACAGTCCGCTTCGTGATCTGCCTGGTTTTCTGGGTGCAGGTGGACAGGCCGGGCAGGTGACGAACTGTGCCGAAACGCCTGTGACCGGAGCATCGCCGATGCCCTCGAACCGGCCCTTGAGCAGGCTCGCGATCTGGCCATCGAATGCTTCTCGGGGAACGGAGTACATGCCTCCCCGTGCGCCCTCGAAGCCGCAATTCCAGGCCGCGAGCGCCTGACCGTAGCGAAGCGCTGCCCGAACACCACGAGCTCCGGCACGACGCAGTCCCGTCCGCCCGCCGGCAGCGGCCTTGGCAATCAGCCCGGCCGTACACCAGTCGCCGGAGCCGCAGGTGTCGGCAAGCCGCGGCGCGGGAACAGCCTCGAGATGCATCCAGTTGGAGACACCCCGGCCGAGCCGCTGACGATACTTCAGCCCTCGCTCCCCAAGGGTCTGCACTTCGAGCAGGGCCGCGGAGCCGTCTCCCATGACGCCGCGGATACCGGCAAGGCGGTTGTCGGCGTACTTGACGACGTGAGCGAGTGCGATCGCTTCCGCCATGAGCTTGTCGGTCGCCTTGCCGGATGGCTCGAACACCACCAAGGCGCCGCGAGCGGATGCCTCGGCGGCCAGGGTGAGGGTTGCGCGCGACAGGCGATCGAGAAAGAACACCGATGCATCGGCGAGCGCCGGCCTGATCTTCTCCACCACGTTGACCGTAATTGCCTTGAACGGCGGCAGCCATCTGCCACAAATTTGGCACGACCAGGAGAACCGGTGTCTGGGCCGGCCATCCCGCCCACGTCGGATTTCCTGGACGATGATGGGAGTGTCAGTGGTGGGAGCGCAGGTGGCCCAATCGAGGTGGACACCCCAACGCGCCATATCCGCGCGGACGCACTCGGAGGCCACGTCGCCGTTCATGCGCGCGATCGGGTAAGCCTCCCATCCGAGCCAGGCCAGAATGGACAGCACGTTGCCGCAGGTTCCACCGGCCCAGGAGCGAATGGGCGTCTCGGGATCGGGGCCGATGACGATATCGAGGGCTATCAGTCCTGTCCCGAAGATCTCGGGCTGAGTGGCAGAAGTCATCGCACGGGATTCCCTCACGTTGGTAACGCCGGCCGAGGTTGGGGATAGACGTCACCCTCCAACCATAGATGTATGAGATTCGGCTGGTCCATCTCCTCCGGCACTGTCGCTTCGAGTTCGTAGCCGATCGACTCCAGGTAAGCGACGGGTAAATTGCGCTCCAGCGCCGCCATCAGCGCGCCGAGAGCCATCAACTTGCTGCCGAGCGGGGAGAGGATGAGCATCGAACCTCCCGTTTCCGCGAAAACCTGCTTGCGAAGATCATCCAGCCTGAGAATGGTGCGATAGAGATCCAACGGATCTTCCTCGTCGGCGTAGACGATGTTGCGTGCATCGACCGACCAAGTGCCTTCGATCTCGGTCAGATACTCCTCCGCCAGCGCATCACCGAGGCGAGGGTCGCTCGCCGGGAAAGGAAGGATCGGGCACGTATCGTGAGGCTCGACGAAATCGTAAAGTCGCCCGAGTGCGGCGTGTCGTCCTTTAGCCAACTGTGGCAGCCATAGCTTCGCCGCATCGGCCGTGTCAGAGAGGGTCGAGCGACCCTTGAAGCCATGGACGTAGCCGGGTGCATCGCTCGCTATCGAACGAATGTCAGCATCCAGGTGCGGATCGTGAACGACGAAGACGTGCAGATTCACAGCTACATTGCCGCGACCGATACGTTCGACGAAGTAGCGAACGATCGGAAAGCTTATGCCTGCCGACAGGGCGCTGATGTCGACGATCACATCCGTCACGCCCTCCAAGTCCTGTTGACTCACGAAGTTGACGATGTTGCGCCCGCCGACTACGGCACCGTCAGGCCCGAAGACCTTGACTGGCACCACTTGCGGCCCGACGAGTGTAGCGAGAAGAGCCTCCGTATTCGCGCCGGCCCGATCCGATTGGTCCTGCGGCGGATTGGGCCGGTTCTCCCGGATGAGCAGTGCCTGCACGCTCGTGGCTGCTTCGTTGAGCCGAATGGCGACGGTCCGTGAGCGAGGATCGAAACCGGCGCCCGTTACAAGAAGAACCCTCCGATCCGTCTGCGTAAAGTAGTCGGAGATGAACCCGTCCACCTCATCGCCTCGGTGGGCGACGCACGGGTCCCAGCGGTGTTCTTGGTACATCCTAATGCTCGTCAAGCAACCGCATCAGATCGTCGGTGCTACGTTCAAGGAAGCCGCCGCGCTTGAGCGTCAACCCGTAGTGAAGCAAGAGTACGCCTCCGAGCTCGATCAGGCACCAGAGGCGATTCTTGGTACTGTGCTTGGGTGCCAGTACGAATGCGTTGTAGGCGACACCGAACTGGAGAACCTGCGCCAAGCGCGGGTGGGTTTCAGGAATGGTGTCGAACTTCTCTTGTGGGATGCCGAAGGCGGTAGCACCGCCGCCAAGTGAAGCGTTGCCCTCCAGGCTCTTGGTCAAGCATTCGGCGGCGATACCGTCAGCGAGCCGACGAACGAGCGGACACTGTGGGAAGCTCCATTCATGCACCATCTCTGTCGCACGTTCCCGTAGCAGTTTGTGTTGTACGCTGCTCGTTAGTGTCGCTTCCTTGCCGCGAATGAGCTGGGTTTCCGACTGCGAGACGAGCCGAGCCGTGAGTTGGAGGAACTGTTCGGCATTCTCCGAGCTCGCGTCGCACAAGGTATCGATACCGAAGAAATAAGGCCGTTCGTACTTGTGCAACAGGTGAATGCGGGCTCCGTCGGCAACCCCGGCGTCGACCTTCAGTGGTCGGCAGGGCTCTGTGTCGTCGGTGCCTTCTTCGAACAGGCTACGTTGCGGAATCCGTTTGGCGTAACGCTCGAACAGCACCGACTGAATCGCGAGTCGCATGTCTTCTCTGTTCTCCTCGGTATTGGCGAGGTAGTTATCGACCTCCTTCTCAAGATCACGGCGACGTTCGGCTGAGACGCCGTATCTGCGTTGCAGGGCACCGACGTGCTTTCTGAGCTGCTGGAGCTTGCCGGTCGGGAGCAACTCCGCCGTTGTCGACAGCAGATCGCCGAGGCTATGGAGGCCACGGCGGTTGAACACCTCCATCTGGCTCAGGTAACGTCTCGCCATGTCCTTGGCCATTTTGCGGAACGTCTGACGCTGGCTCCTGCGCGCTTCGCCGCTCTGCATCCGAATGATGGTGGTTTCGCGAGAGCGCTTGAGTCCGGTTTCACCGGCGTTCGTTGCCCCGTCCAGCAGTACATCTGCCGGAGTGAGCGCGTCGAGCCGGGTCAGGACCCATCTTGACACCTTCAGTTCGCGTTTCGAAAGCCAATGCCGTAACACCGTAAACTGGGTGGGATGGAGACTGTGCGCGTCGTCGAAGATGACGAGGGGACGGAGCTGCAGCACTTCCTCACCACTGGTGATCCGGAACGTCTCGATGACGTCGAACGGCCGGTAGGCGGCGATCGCCCCTCGCTCGATGTCTTCGATGTTCGGTGGCACGAGAGCGGCCGAGATGTTGTAGATAGCGAGCTCGACCTTACGGGCGTGATCGAGCAGACCCAGCCCCGCTTTGCCGCCGATGGCGGTGAGCGCCGCATCAGCATCGGGGCGCGGCACGATCTCGATCTGATCGAGTGGTATGCCGGAAGTTTTGATGTTCCGGAGCCAAGCCAGTACGGTGCGGGCCTGCAGCAGTGCGAGCATCAGATTCGTCTTGAGATCTTTCGGGTAAGGGAACTCCCAGAAATCCCGGTACTCGGCTTCGAGTGGGAGCCGTGCGCCTACGAGCGTCAGACGTTTGTTGTCGATCGCTCCGCAGATCGTAAGCGCGTCGATCAGCGGCTTGTAGTTGCCCATGCTGCGACCGCGCAGCAGGGTACTCAGCGTCGGGAACTGGAACAGCCGCGCAAGCGTGGTCTTTCCGCTACCCGGCGTGCCGATGACCACAGCCAAACGATCGTAGAGGCGCTCTTCTTCCGCCGACTCCTGGAAGAAGGTGACAAGCGGCTCCGGAGTGACCCTGGCGAGGAAAGCCTCATCGTCTCGGAGATATTCGCTCGCTCGCTTTTCGAAAGGGTTTGCCATGGCGCACGCCTCTCAGAGGTGCCGCTGGCGACGGCGGAAGAGCGGTCGCATGGCTGGTGCGTGGACGCCATCTCGATCGCCGCCCCCGGTCTCCGCCCAAAGCAGGGCCACCGCGTTGTTCGGGGTGTTGTGCTCGAGCACGAGGGGGAGCGCGCAGCCGCCATAGCCGAGGCCGAGGTGGGTCACGCCGCCGATGTCGGTGTGTTTCGTGCGGATTTTCGGGTCGTAGTAGAGCTTGGTCAGTTCGATGAAGTCGTCGTGGCGTTCGGAATCTGCGTTGATCGGCAGATCGTCCGGAAGAATCATGCCGAAGGAGGGGTGCATATCCTGGGTCCAGCCTTCAGGGAAGGCACCGTCCGTCTTCGCCTTTTCAAGACGCTCCTCAATCGCATCGGCGGCAGCCTGTGAGGTCACGTAGTGGTGGATGCAAAGCTCCCAGTCGTCCTCGAACAATTTGTCGCTGCCGAGGTCAGTATTGGCGCTCTCCACCGACTTCCTGAAGCGGATGAGCTTGCCCTTCCATTCCGCCTTCTCTTTATCGAAACGGAGAAACGAGGTTCCGGTAGCAGTGAAGTCGTCGATTAGATAAACAAGGCGGAACCGTGCGTCTGGATCGTCCAAGTCCTTGCGAAGATTATCGAGTAGATCTCTCCACTTCTCGATGTCGATCTGCGTGACCTGAACGAATTGCTCGTTGCCGAACAAGCGGGAGTTTGCGTGACGGATCGTGTCGATGTGCGCTCCATCGCTCAAACCCATGAACAAGGTCCGGCGGCGCAAGCGCTCCTCCGTCGCCCGGGCGTCCGTATCGGCGAGCACTCGATAAGACTGAACATCGCACTCGGCCGCCACCATGCGGACGAGGCGGTCTCGGACGGTGCGCGGGTAGAACTGCTCGACGAGCCGCTGCATCTCGTTGGGGCCGATGTAGACGAGGGTGTGGCGCACGAAGGCGTAGGCAGTTTCCCGATCATGTGGTTCGAACTGCTGGAGCCAAGTCACCAGACTTTCGATGAAACGCATACCGGCCTGGAAGTCTCGGTAACCGTCGTATTTGAGACGCGCCATCAGCCTCAGCCAAGCGAACTCCCGGCGAGCGCGGTCATCGGACCACTTCATGATCTGGCCAAGTACTCTAAGCCCGAGGTCTTGATTCATTGCAGCGATCCCGCCGCAAGCCTCAAACGACCATCTTGCGCTTCCAGCGTTGAGAGATACTCAAGGGTGACCGCCGGCCCGCGCTGGCCCGGCTTGCCGAGATGCCAGCAGGTCGCGGGATCGACGCTGATTTCGTCGACTCCGAGCGCAAACGGCTCGCTGAGCAGCTCATGGTCGTTGCCTGGCCAACGTCCGCGATCACCGATGGCGAGGATGGGCTCGTCGCCGACCGTCTCGCGTAGCCGCCGGACGACGTTCAGCTTGGACACCCCGGCTGCCACGATGTCAACCGAATGGCTGGAGCACGTGACGGCGACGTCGTGGACGTCGGTCGTGCGGATGACTTGGCGGGCGAGATCCCAAAGCCGACTCACGGGCATGGCGCGGGTGGCCTCAAGCGTAATCTGGGATGGGCGATCTTCCTGGCGCGCGCATTCGGAGAGATCCGGCTGACGGCGCAGAGCGTCGGCGAGTGGTCGGAGGGCGGCGTGGACGTTCTCGGATCCATCCGGAGCACCGTCGTCATCGAGCGATGCGACCTCCGCGCCGTTGTAGTAGCCAACGAGAACGAGAGGCCAGAGTACGGGCGGCAGGCGTTTTTGAAGGTCGCACCGAACCGATTTGCCTCGACCGGTTGCGATCCCGATGTGAGCGCCCACTTCGGCGAAGCGGGTGAGCTCGGAGACCATTTCCGGGGCCGCGGGTTCGGACCGGCGCCGGGTGTCGACCACCGTGCCGTCGTAGTCGAGAACGATTCCGGCGAAGCAGGCGTCGCGCAAGCGGGTGAGGAAATCCGAGAGCGCATCGCGCCAGCGGTCGAGTTCACCCAAGGCGGCGAGACCACCCGGGGCGACGCCCGCTTTCCGGGTGATCGCGGCGGCTTCCCGCGGCGTGAGGCGCGGCAATCCCGCAACGCGTCGGGGGCGGGGGAGACGCAGGTTGTAGAGCTTGCGGCCGAACTCGGGCACGCCGGGGCGTCCGGGGTCGATGCCCCGGTTACGCCCGGCCCATCCCGTGATCCTCAACGCAGCGAGCAGCGATGCCAGCGCTACAGCGCTCGGTTCGCCGTCGAACACGATCCGCGCTTGGGGGACGTCCTCGGGGATCAGGTCGAGCATGCGCTCGGCGAGCGCACGATCCGCGCTGGTGACGAAGGCGAGCACGGCGCTCGTATCGCCTCTTTTGGCGAGCCAGTGATGCCGGCCGTGGGCGAAGTTGCGGTAGTCGGCGATCTGAAGGTGGCCGAGTGCGGCTTCCGTGAACTTCGATTCGAGATCGATCGCGCCAATCCGCGTGGAGGGGCCATGAAGGACGAGTGTGGTGGATCGCGTCCAGAGCGGCGCCGTGGCCGCCTCCCATGCCTCCAGAACAGCGGTGGTATTCGGGAGCAGCGGCTTCAGGCGATCGACTGCGTCCCGCCAATCAGCATCCGAGCCGAACTCGGCGGCGTAGGCTCGCGTGAGAAGGACGGTGAAGCCGAACAGCGAGTTGGTAGCGAGGAATCCGTCTTTGCCAGCCGGCGGTGGATAGAGCAACAAATCGACGTATGGGTGCCGGCGGCAAAGTTCGGCCAAGGGGCTGGCCCCGCGCCCGCAAAGGACGCCGATTTGGCGCGGCTCGCGCAGGATCAGTGCCTTGGCCGCTGCCAGGATATCGGCGTTGCCGCCCCCGGCGCTCATCAGCCAAGTGGCGACAGCCGCGTTTAGTGGCTCGCCGACCGTTTCAAGGGGCGTGGCCACCGCGGCGAGGTGGCCGGCATAGCGTTGGTGCAGACCAGCCAGCGCATGGGCGCCGGTGAGGGAACCGCCGGAGCCGATGACGCGAAGCGGCGAAAGGCCGGCGATGCGAACGGCTTGGCGCAAAGGCCGGAGGTCGGCTTCCTCTGCCCAGGCAAAGGTCTCCGCCAGCTTCGCCATCTCCCCGGCGTACGGTCGTGCCATGGCCGCCTCAAATACCCCGTTTGCGGTTCACGCAACCCGAACCATGGCCATGAGTGAAATCGGAACACAAGGCTCAACGAGCCTGTCTTCCGCCCCTCGAAGGACGAGAGAGAAGCAAACACCCACAACACCTGCGTCGGCGTGGGATGAAAACACCGGCGGGCGGATCAGGGCAAGACCCAGACCACGAGCACGGCGCGCACGCCGGAGACGGCAGTCCGGGTCTCACTGACGACGACGGAAATGCCGTCAGCGCCCAGGACCACAAGCCCTTCTCGGGCGGACGGAGACTCCGAGCAAGGCGGCAAAGCTCGCCTGTGACAAGCCGATCTTTTCACGGATCCCGGCCACCGGGGGCACGTTCACGACGCGGCCCGTCTTGCCTGCTTTCAGCTCGCGGATCCCGTCCAGGATTTCCGCCCCAATGTTCCTTTCTTCAGTCATCGCCGATTTCCTCACGAACCTGTTTCGGCACGTGTATCTGTTTCAGCACGTATGCCGGGATGGCGCTCGCAACATGCCCGAAATGATACGGCGTTGCCGTATGGCAGCAAGATTACCGGTACTCCCGACACCGGATACACTGTCCGCCGCATCGGCGCCGGAGCCGCCATTGATCCATCCAGCCGGGGTCCGGGAGTCCAAGCCGACCGGCATCCGGAAACCCGGGCGCCGCAGACCCCCAACCCTCAGAGGCACCCAACCCCCGGAGACACTCCCGTGGACCCCTGGTACAAGACCGTCACGCCCCGCCGGGAAGTGCGCGAAGGCCGCTCGTTCAACCCGGACGAGTTCGCCATCCACCTGGAGCAGGTGATCGCGAAGACCGCGCCCGCGGATTACTGGGACCCCGAGCAGTTCTTCGCCCGCACCTGCTTCACCCGTGCGCTCCGCGAGCACGCGGGGATGGTGCTGCGGCGGCTCGCGGGCCGGACCACCGACACCGCCCCGGTCATGACCCTCATCACGCAGTTCGGCGGCGGCAAGACGCATACCCTCGCCGCCCTGTACCACCTGGCCACGAGCGGCGGCGATGCGAGCCGCTATCCGGGGGTGGCCGATTTGCTCCGGGAGGCGGGGGTGCCGGCGGTCCCGGAGGCGAGGGTCGCGACCTTCGTCGGCAACGCCTGGGACCCGCGGGAGGGCCGGGAGACGCCGTGGCTCGACCTCGCCCGGCAGCTCGCCGGCGAGCAGGGCGTCCGGGAGCTCGGCCCCGCCGCGAAGACCACGCCCCCCGGCACCGATGCGATCGGCCGCGTCTTCCGGGCGGCCGGCGGGCCGGTCCTGCTCCTCTTCGACGAGGTCCTGAACTTCCTGAACCGGCACCGCGCGATGGCCGAGCCCTTCCACGCCTTCGTCCAGAACCTCACCGTCGCCACCACCGCCACGACCCACGGCGCGGCGGTCGTCAGCCTGCCGCGCAGCCAGGTCGAGATGACGGACTGGGACATGCAGTGGCAGGACCGCATCACCAAGGTGATCCGGCGCGTCGCCAAGGACCTGATCGCCAACGACGAGACGGAGATCAGCGAAGTGGTCCGGCGGCGGCTGTTCGGAGACGCCGGCCACGAGCGCCACCGGAAGAAGGTGTCGAAGGCGTATGCGGACTGGTGCTTCGAGCGGCGGGCGCAGTTGCCGCCCGAATGGACGGCGGTGGACAGCGCCGTCACCGAGGCCAAGGCCCGGGAGTACCTGCGCAGCCGCTTCGAGACCTGCTTTCCCTTCCACCCGGCCACGCTCTCGGTGTTCCAGCGCAAGTGGCAGGCGCTGGCCCAGTACCAGCAGACACGCGGCACGCTCGCCATGCTGGCGCAGTGGATCTCCTGGGCTTACCGGGAGGGCTTCACGAAGGCCCGCACGGAGCCCCTCGTCACGCTGGGCTCCGCGCCGCTCGAAGTGCCGGAGTTCCGTAGCGCGGTGCTCGGCCAGCTCGGCGAGTCCCGGCTCGTCGCGGCCATCGACGCCGACGTTGCCGGAGCGCAGGCCCACGCCCGCGCCCTGGACGCGGACACGAAGGGCGCGCTGCGGAACATCCACCGGCGGGTGGGGACGACGATCCTGTTCGAATCCTCCGGCGGCCAGATCGACAAGGTGGCCCATCTGCCCGAGCTGCGCTTCGCCCTCGGCGAGCCGGCGGTGGACACCACCTCGGTGGACAGCGCCGCGTTCGCGCTGGAGGACAAGTCCTGGTTCATCCGCCGCACGGGCTCGGACGGATTCAGGATCGGCCACCAGCCGACCATGCGGAAGGTCGTCAGCGACCGGCGCGCCTCCCTGGACGAGGACGCGGAGATCCGCCCGGCCATGCGCCAGGCGGTCCGAAAGGAATTCGAGCGGGGCGCGAGCCTCCCGGTCGCGCCGTTTCCGGCTGACGGCTCGGCGATACAGGACACGCCGAGGCTGACGCTGGTGGTCGTCGACCCGGAGTCGGACTGGACGGGCGCCGGGCATTTGCGCGAGCGGATCCAGGAATGGACGGTGCGGCGCGGCAAGTCCCCGAGGCTCTATCCGGCCGCGCTGGTGTGGTGCGTCAAGCAGCCGGGGCGGAACCTGAGGGACAAGGTCGAGCGGATGCTGGCCTGGAAGCGGGTGGCCAGGGAGGTCGCCGAGGGGGTTCTGGGCGGGGACTTCGACCGGGCGGATCGGGCCGGGCTCCAGTCCAGGGTGGCCGACGCCGGGGAGGCGGTGAAGGACGAGATCTGGGGCGGCTACCGCTTCGTGGTCATCTCGGACGCCGGCGAGCCGGACGGCCTCAAGGTCATCGACCTCGGCGCGGGACATGCCAGCGCGGGCGACTCGCTGTGCGCGCGCGTCGTGACCGCGCTCAAGTCCCAGGCGCTCCTCAACGAATCCGTCGGGGCGGGGTACGTCGAACGCAACTGGCCGCCGGCGCTTGCGGCCTCCGGCGCATGGCCGCTGGCGAGCCTCCGCCAGAGTTTCCTGAACGGCTCGCTCACCCGGCTGCTGGACCCGGACGCCACGCTCCGCGCGAAGATCGTCGAGTTCGTGGAGCGGGGCGACTTCGGCCTGGCCTCCGGCCGGCAGCCGGGCGGGGACGGGGCTTACGGACGGGCGTGGTTCAACGAGCCGGTGCCGGCGGAAGAAATCGCCTTCGAATCCGGCGTGTTCCTGCTCCGCAAGGACAGGGCGGCGGCGCTCGGGGCGAAGCCGGGAGCGGGGCCAGGAGCAGGCACGGGAGTGGAGCCGGGGCCGGGAGTGGAGCCGGGGCCGGGAGTGGAGCCGGGGTCGGGAGCGAAACCGGGATCTGGAATGAGACCGGAGCCGATCTCTGCTCCTTCCCCAGAGCCGGGGTTTGGGCCGGCGCCCGAGCCAGGATTCGGAACGACGCCCGCACCAGGACACGGAGCGACACCCGCTTCGGGACCCGGAGCCACACCGGGACAGGACTCCGAACCGAAGTCCGCGCCCCCGCCGGGCGCGGCTGCGGCCAGGACCATCCGCTTGAGCGGCGACGTCCCACCGGAGGTATGGAACCGGCTGGGCAGGACGTTGCTACCCAAGCTGAGAAGCGGCGCGGAGCTGAAGCTCGGGGTCCAATTCTCGGCGACGGTCGAAGGCGACAGGGTCGACAGCCTCGTGGCCGATCTGAAGCAGATACTCGACGATCTGGGCCTGTCGGAAAGGGTGGACGTCCGGTGAACCGGGAACAGGCCGATCGCATCGATCAGGCAGATGAGGGTGCGACCTGTCGGAAAGGGTGGACATCCGATGAACCGGGAACAGGCCGATCGCATCGATCAGGCAGGTGAGGGTGCGACCGGTCGGAAAGGGTGGACATCCGGTGAGCCGGGAACAGGCCGATCGCATCGATCAGGCAGGTGGGGGTGCGGCCTGTCGGAAAGGGTGGACGTCCGGTGAGCCGGTAACGGCCCCCTTGCCGGGATCGTCCGGATCGACAACCTGCGTCGTTGCAAAGAGTGATCCTCCGGATCGGTCCGGACCTGCCGGAAAAAACGAATCTCCGGTGAATCGGGAACGGAAGTGCGGAGTCTTTCCGCTTCCGTGGACGGCCGGTCGCCGAAGCCGTTCAGGCGGACTCGACCGGCAGGAACGCACCCGTCTCGGGATGGGTCGCCCACAGGCGCCCGTCGTCGAGGTCGAACCACCACCCGTGCACGGCCAGCGCACCCGCCTCGATCTGTTCCCGGACCCAGGGATAGCCGCACAGGTTGTCGATGGAGTGCAGTATCGAGCGGCGCTCGACCACGGCGGCGCAGGCGTACAGCGCATCGGCCGTCAGGTCCGTCCGCCCGCTCGCGGCCAGCTCGGCCAGGGCCTGGGCGGGGACGGTGCTCGCGATGGCCAGCCAGGAACCCAAGAACCCGGACTCCGGAGCAGTCCCGCAAGCCGCGTCGATCATGGCCCTGACGCCGCCGCAATGGGCGTGCCCGAACACCACGATATGCGACACACCCAGCGTCCCGACGCCGTATTCCAGCGCCGCGCGTACGCTGTCGCCGCGCCCGCCGCCGGCATCGCAGGGCGGCACGAGGTTGGCGACGTTGCGAACGGTGAAGACTTCGCCCGGCCCGGCGCCGCAGATCAGCGCGGGATCGACCCGGGAATCGCTGCACCCGATCATCAGGACGCCGGGACGCTGCCCCGCGGCCAGCCGAGGCATGAGGTTCCGGCCGCTGCGGTATTCGTTCTTCCGAAACGCCAGCGCCCCTTCGACCAGTGCGGCCAGGCTACCGGTGAACAGGTCCGCGTCCAATGCGCCCATGCTTCCTCCGGGTCTGGCAGGAACCGGTCCGGTCGACCGGCAAGCCCTGCCGGCTCTCCCGCGAAAGGCCGGCGCCCCTTCGATCAGCGCGGCCGGGCCGGCGGTCAACAGGTCCGTGCCCAATGCGCCGATGCCGTCTCCGGGCCGAGCAGGAACCGGCCCGGTCGACCGGCAGGCCCTGCCGGCTCTCCCACGAAAGGCCGGCGCCCCTTCGATCAGCGCGGCCGGGCCGGCGGTCAACAGGTCCGTGCCCAATGCGCCGATGCCGCCTCCGGGCCGAGCGGGAACTGGTTCGGTCGACCGGCAAGCCCTGCCGGCCCTCCCGCGGTCGTGACACAGCCCGTCAGTCGACCATCTCACGCACGTCGGCGAGCCGGCCATGCACTGCGGCGGCGGCGGCCATCGCCGGGCTCAGGAGGTGGGTGCGGGCGCCGCGCCCCTGGCGGCCCTCGAAGTTGCGGTTCGAGGTGGAGGCGCAACGCTTGCCCGGACCGACCCGGTCCGGGTTCATGCCGAGGCACATCGAGCAGCCCGACTCCCGCCACTGGAACCCCGCCTCGACGAAGATCCGGTCGAGCCCTTCCGCCTCGGCCTGGCGCTTGATGAGGGTCGAGCCGGGCGAGATCACCGCCTCCACGCGGGCCGCGACCCTGCGGCCCTTCACCACCGCGGCGGCGGCCCGCAGGTCCTCGATGCGGCCGTTGGTGCAGGAGCCGATGAAGACGTTGTCGACCTCGACGTCGGTCATCCGGGTGCCGGGGGCGAGCCCCATGTATTCCAGCGCCCGCGCCGCCGCGGCCCGCTTCGCTTCGTCCGGGGCGTCCGCCGGGTCCGGCACCGTGCCGGTGATCGGCACCACGTCCTCCGGGCTCGTGCCCCAGGTGACCTGCGGCGCGATGTCCGCCGCGTCCATCCGCACCTCCCGGTCGTGGGCCGCGCCCTCGTCCGATGCGAGGGTGCGCCAGTACGCGACGGCGGCGTCCCACGCCGCGCCCGCGGGCGCCATCGGGCGGCCTTCGAGGTAGGCGAAGGTCTTCTCGTCCGGGGCCACGAGCCCGGCCCGCGCCCCCGCCTCGATGGTCATGTTGCTGACGGTCATGCGCCCTTCCATCGAAAGGTCGCGGATCGCGCGGCCCGAGTATTCGACGATGTGCCCGGTGCCGCCCGCGGTGCCGATCTGTCCGATGATCGCGAGGATCAGGTCCTTGCCGGTGCAGCCGGCCGGCAACGCATCGTCCACCGTCACCCTCATGCTCTTCGGGCGCGGCGTGCGCAGGGTCTGGGTGGCGAGCACGTGCTCGCTCTCCGAGGTGCCGATGCCGAAGGCGAGGGCGCCGAACGCGCCGTGGGTGGCGGTGTGGCTGTCGCAGCACACCACCGTGGTTCCCGGCAGGGTGAAGCCCTGCTCCGGCCCGATGACGTGGACGATGCCCTGGCGCGGGTCCAGCATGTCGAAGACCTCGACCCCGAACTCCCGGCAGTTCGCACTCAGGGTCTCGACCTGGAGCCGCGATTCGGGGTCCTCGATGCCGAGGCGGCGGTCGGTGGTGGGGACGTTGTGGTCGGCCACCGCCAGCGTCGCATCCCGGCGTCGCACCCGACGCCCGGCGAGGCGCAGCCCCTCGAACGCCTGCGGCGACAGCACCTCGTGCAGGAGGTGGCGGTCGATGTAGAGAAGCTGGACCCCGTCGTCCTGCGCATCGACGAGATGGCTGTTCCAGATTTTCTCGAAGAGCGTTTGCGGTCCCGTCATGCCGGTGTCCCCGATGTGCATCCGCGCTACGCGGCGGCGGGAGCATCGTCCCGGAGCTCGTCGAAGAGTGTGCCGGGTTGCCTCATGCCGGCGTCTTCGACATGCTCTCGTGGCCGCCCCGGTCGGGATGCGCCGTGTCCGTCGGCCGCCGGGCGAGGAACGGTACGGTTGTTCCGGCTCGGGGATACGGCCGCGATTGCCGTTCGCCAACGGGTGCAGGTCTGAAACTGAGCACTCCAAGTGCACTCGGCTCTGTGTATGCAGGAGCGCAGCATGTCGTGTGGCTACACGTCAGGCCATTCGGTGACACACTGCTGACAAAGTGTCATGTAGACGCCTGAAATTTTCTCTAACTCATTGATTCTGAATGTCAATCTCAGATCAGCACCCTCGCCAACCGGCGGTACAGGCACTCCGGATCCTGCATGGAAGCGTCCGGACCTCGTCATGCCGATTTCTCCGGCCGTGTCTTCCGGCTGTCCGGTTTCGGTCGAATGCGCCGCAACCGCCGTCCGTCGAGCGGTCGGCGGCGCGGGCCGGGCTCAGCGGTACAGCCATGGCTGCTGCTCGCGCTGCCTCGCCTCGAAGGCGTCGATCCGATCCACCTTCTGCATCGTGAGCCCGATGTCGTCGAGGCCGTTGAGCAGGCAGTCGCGCCGGAACTCGTCGATCGTGAAGCCGAGCACCGCTCCGTTCGGCCGCGTGATCTCCTGCGCTTCGAGATCGACGGTGAGCACGGGGTTCTCCCGGTCGGAGGCGTCCGCCATCAGGGCGTCGAGCGCGTCCCTGGGCACGGTGACGGGCAGGATGCCGTTCTTGAAGCAGTTGTTGTAGAAGATGTCGGCGAAGCTCGTGGAGACGATGCAGCGGATCCCGAAGTCGAGCAGCGCCCACGGCGCGTGCTCGCGCGACGACCCGCAGCCGAAGTTGTCCCCGGCCACGAGGATCTCGGCCTCCCGCCAGGGCGGCCGGTTCAGGATGAATTCGGGCTTCTCCGTGCCGTCGGGGTGGAAGCGCAGCTCGTCGAAGAGGACCTTCCCGAGCCCGGTCCGCTTGATGGTGCGCAGGTGCAGCTTCGGGATGATCTGATCGGTGTCGACGTTGATGGCGTCCATCGGCGCCGCGATGCCGGTCAGCCTGGTGAACTTCTCCATGATGGCTCCCTTTTCCTGAGATGCCGGCGCGGCTTCGCCCCGGACCGGCGAGACATGATCGGGATCACGGGCCGGGTCCCCCGCCGGCAAGCGTCCTCCATCGCCGCGACGTTACCAAACGCTCCCCCCTCCGCCAATCTTCCCGAAGGCATGGCGCCGCCTTCCTCAGAAGGCCGTAGCCGAAGTAGTTCAAGTCTTCCCGCCGGGTGGAGAACACCCGGTTGAACGCGGCGACCTGGGCGGCGTCAAGGCGGTCGATATGCTGCGCGTTCATGTCGGTCAGCACTTCGTCGTATTCCTTGACGGCAAGGCGGCGGCGCAGGTTCAGGTCGTCGAGCGCCGGAACCAGTGCCCGGATTTTCTCCTCCGCGCCCGCCGGGTCGGCGCACATCGCTTCGTAGGTGAACAAGACGCCGCGCTCCCCGTGCGCTTCCACGTTGCGGCGCTGCCAGCGCAGGCAGTTGGCGACGTGGGTGGCCGCCGCTTCCTCCAAACCTTCGCCCGGCGCCTTGAACCGTTCCTGATCGCCGCTCAGGAAACCCTGCCGGTAGCGGCGGCAAATGCCCTCGCACACCGCGTAGGGGTTGCGCACCACGAACAGGAAGCGGGCGTCCGGGAAGTGCCGGAGCAACTCGTCCACGTAAAGCAGAAACGGCGGCGACTTGGTGACGAACACCGTCGCCGCCGGGTCGCGGGCGTAGGCCGCCGCGTACCACGCCTCCCGGGTGCGCGGCCAGTCGTAGGCGTCCGGGTTGCGCAGGGCGTCCATCCAGCCCTGCCGGCTCGCCCAGATCCAACGCGCGCCCGGCTCGCCCGGCGCTGGCGTCCACACCGTCGGCGGGCCGACGAACCCCGGCATTCCCTGGCCTTCGCGCTCCAGGTTCCAGGTGCTCCGGCAGGCGGCCAGCGCCTCCTTCAGGAATGTCGAGCCGCTGTTGTTGGGGCAGATGATGAACAGATGCGTCTTGACCTGGCGCCGCAGCTTGCGGACCGCCCCCTGGTTGCCGCGGATGCGGGTGCGCCGGCCGGTCGTCATCAACGAGTAGCCGAAGTGCTCCAGAACCCCGCGGTGTTTCTCGAACACCTGGTTGGCCGCGGCAATCTGCGCCGGCGTCAAACGGGCGATTTGCCGTGCGTTCATGTTGGTGAGCGTTTCGTCGTACACGCCCTTGACGCGCAAGCGCCGCCGCAGCTTCAGATCGTCGATTTCCGGCACCAGCGAGCGAATCTGCCGTTCAACCCGCTCCGGCTGGTCGCACATCGCCTCGTAGGTGAAAAACGTGCCGAGCTGCGCATGGGCTTCGAGATTGCGCCGCTGCTGCTCCAGACAGTAGGCGACATGCTCCGCGGCCGCTTCGAACAAGCGCCGGCCCGGGGGCACCGGCTGATCCTGCCGATAGCGCCAAATCCCCTCGCACACGGCGTAGGGGTTGCGCACCATGAACAGGAACCTTGCGTTGCGGAAGTGCCGATTCAGCGTTTCCACATGCAACAGGAAAGGCGGCGCCTTGGTGGTGAAGACGGTTGCCTCGGGGTCCCGGGCGTCGGCCTGGAAGTACCAGACGTAGCGGTTGCGCGGCCAATCGTAGGCGTTGGCGTCCGCGAGAGCCTTCCGCCAGCGCGGGTCCGCGCCCCAAAGGAGCCGACCGTGCGTTCTGGTGTTCGGCCCGACGAAGCCGAACATGAACTGGCCCTCCACCGTCAGGTTCCAGGTGCGGCGGCTGGTCGCCAAGGCGTTCTTCAGGAAGGTCGATCCGCTGTTGTTGGCGCAGATGATGAACAGGTTGGCGGTGATCCGGCTCTCGAGATCCTGGCTAGGAGTCTGCGCCGTAGGAAACGATGCGACAATAGGCGGACAGGAGCCGAGGGAGAGAGTCCGATGCCGACGACATTTCGCCCCTATGAGCCGGACCAGATGTTGCTGCTGGCGCCGGATGTGCGCGATTGGCTCCCGGAAGGGCACTTTGCGCATCACGTGAGCGACTTGGTGGACGGGCTGGACTTGACGGCGTTTTACGCGCCATATGAAGGCGACGGTCGTCGCAACGCCCCGTATGAGCCTCGGATGATGGTGAAGGTGCTGGTGTACGGGTATGCGACGGGGGTGTTTTCGTCGCGGGGGATGGCGAGGAAGCTGGAGGAGGACGTGGCGTTTCGTGTGTTGGGGGCGGGGAACTTTCCGAGCCACCGCACGCTGTGCGAGTTTCGCCGCCGGCACTTGGAGGAGTTCAAGGGGCTGTTCGTGGAGGTGGTGCGTGTGGCGCGCGAGATGGGATTGGCGAGCTTCGGGAAGCTGTCGATAGATGGGACGAAGGTGCGGGCAAACGCGAGCAAGCGCAAGGCGATGAGTTACGGGCGGATGCGCGAGGAGGAGCGTCGGCTGGAGGGGGAAATCGAAGCGTTGTTGAACAGGGCACGGGAGACCGATGCGGAGGAGGACGCGCGCTTTGGCGAGTCGTTGCGTGGAGACGAGTTGCCCGAGGAGTTGCGCCGTCGCGAGGACCGGTTGGCGGCGATTGTTGCGGCGAAGGCGCGGTTGGAGGCGGCGCAACGCGAGGCGGATGATGCGCGCGGGCGCCGCCCGGAGTGGGAGCGCCATCCCAAGGGCGGGCAGCCATACAAACGCGCATACGGGGAGCCTGATGAGAAGGCGCAGAGCAACTTCACCGACCCCGACAGCGCCATCATGAAGACCAGCGCCGAGGGCTTCCAGCAATGCTACAACGCGCAGGTGGCGGTCGATGGCGAGCATCAGTTGATTGTCGCGACGGAGTTGACATCGAACGCGAGCGACCAGGGCGAGATGGTGGGGCTGCTCGATGAGGTGGAGGAGACCTTCGACGCGCAGCCCGAGACGGTGCTCGCCGACGCCGGCTACTGCAATGAGCGGGACTTGTCGGAGCTCGAAGCGCGAGGCATCGACGGATACGTGGCGCCGGGGCGCGAGGGGAAGAAGACGGTGAACCGGGACGCGCACACGCACCCGGCGACGCATCGCATGGTCGAGAAGCTGGCGACACCAGCGGGGCGGGAGCGGTACGCGCAACGCAAATGGCTGTCCGAAGCGCCCAATGGCTGGATCAAGGAAGTCCTTGGATTCCGGCGATTCAGCGTGCGGGGCCTGAACAAGGCGCGAGGGGAATGGGACTTGGTGTGTCTGGCGCTGAACATCAAGCGCCTGCAACCGCTTCTGGCAGTGTAAGGGCGCCGGCTCGCCAGTGGGACATGGCCAGAATCACTCCCATCGGGCGTCTTGCCGGACGCCTCGGACCCTCTCGAGTGCCCTGTGCGCTATTGCGCACTCCGGTGCCCCGGTGCTCGTGCCCATCCTCGCATCGATTCCGGCCCGTCCATCCGCTCGCGTGTCTTGAACTATCTTTCTGCGGCGCAGACTCCTAGCTCCGAAGTACACGTCCTTCACGCCCCTTTCCCTCGACGCGGCCCGTCGCCAACTTTGGGCAATCGGCGCCGGCGGTTGGCGGGCGTGGCGGCGGTTTCCGCGCTCATTCCGCCATCGCGACCAGCCGCGGCGCATGGAGGCGCAGTTGGCTGTCGGCCAGGCAGTCCATCCAGGCGTCGTACCAGAGCTTGAACGCCGCGACCGGGATGGGGCCATGTTCCCATGCGAGCAAGGCGTCCGGCATCCAGGGCTTCACCGGATAGTTGAAGTGCAGCACCTTCGCATCCGTGGCGGCCAGGCCCTCCCGGTCTCGTATCTGGGCGGCGCTCGCCAGCAGGAAGTTGTATGTCGAGCTGATGATCGTCTGCCGCCCGGCCAGGTAGCGGTTCTGAAGGAACTGCTTGGTGTGGAACATGTCCGGGTCGGGCCATGTCTCCGGCGTCAGCATGGCCAGCAGCTCCGCATAGCTGCTTTCGCCCAGGAGGGCGGCGTCGATAAGCAGAAAACCGTCGTTGAAGGTCTGGGCGAAGGCGTCGGCAGGGTCGTCGGTGGCCATGAACGTCGCCTTGTCCCGGTACTTGCCCCGCAGGAACGCATAGTCGCCGCAGCAGAGCAGGGCGTCCTCGGCGTCGAACAATTCGCCGATCGGTTGCCGGAACAACAGGTCGCCGTCGCAGAACAGCACCTTGCGGTAGCCAGCCAGGCGGAACGTCTCGAATGCGTAGAAGTGCGACACCGCCCTGCGGAACCACGGGCGCGCCGCCACCAAGCGCTCAGCGCGTTCCCGCAGCTCGGGAGACACCTGCACGAACCGCAGCCTGTCGAACGACAGGCGCAACAGGTCGCGGGCCTTTTCCGGAAGATCGTCGTGGATGACGGCGACGTCGCCGTTGAATTCGGGGTGCGTCTTCAGGAAGGAGCCGATGGCGACCAGCGTTCCCGGCAGGAAATTCGGTAGTGCGCTAGTTTGACTTTGCGTACGATTCAATCGATTTATGACATGCCTATCGTCCCGTCACTGCTTCCTTGGTTTATACTTGGAGCCGACTGGCGGACCCGGCTTCTTGGGCGGCATCGTCATCGAGTCAATCAACCACACGATCCACTCACAGTCCCGTAGCGTATCCGACAACCCCGCCTCCATCGCTGGCGTCACGCGCAGACTCATGTGTATCCGGCAGAAGTTATAGTGCGTCACCCACAGGTCCATCATGGTGGTGTGTCGGGCGAATTTCTTGCTGAAAGCGTTCGTCTTCCTGGCATATCTCCGATTCCCCATCCTGATCGACAGATTATGGCGTTCCACGTAGGCCGTACTGTGACCCGTGTCCTCCCCCTTGCGGATCTGTGAAAGCGTCTTGCGCGCCTTCCTGCCGAACACGACCCTAGCCGCTTTCCTGTAGGACTTCAGCTCATCGGCAGTGATACGCGGTCGCTTCTGTAGCCTGCTCTTGATGTCGCTGAATAGTGCTACTGCCGATCGAGTGTCGCGCTTCTGGGATATCAGATACGAAACCAACAGCTTGGTGTCCGCATCCAGGGCCGTCCAAGTCCATGCGGTGCCTGCCATGTCTAGAGGCTTGGCGTACGGAGCACGTTTCTCCTTGGCGTAGACGAAGGACCATATCTCGTCGCACTGGATGTTGCGCCTACCCGGTATGTCCCGCACGTGATCGAAGTGGTATAGGTGGCACGCCGTGCCCGCCAGTCGCATCAACCGCATGACCGTCGCAAGGCTGACGTCCTCAACTCGGGCAATTGACCGTAGCGATACGCCCTCGCACATCAGGGAAATGATCTTGGCTCGCTTCTCTGTGGGGAGCTTGTTCATGTTGTCTGTACATGTTTGTGAGTACCCACTATTATAGCACAGGTGGCGCTGTATTTGAAGCTACCTACTACACGAAAACGTCAATATTATCAAGCTGTTACATCGTATCTCTGCCATATCGTCTGCGCTTCGACACAGACGTTTGAGCCGCAATTGACAGGCGCTATCGTGCTTCGGTATATTCGGCCCGCCAAACGACGAGGCGGCCCATGTCGGGTCACTCGCCGAATACAACAGCCGAGTATCTATGGCGAGGGGTAGCTCCCCGACCCGCGGTGAATACGCGAGAAACATCACAGTCGCCTGTGTCGTTTGGCAACGGCCCGGCGCCCTTTTCGGGTGTCGGTCGTATCCACGCGCTAACCAACACGGGTGACTCATGACCGATAAACCTATCCCTGAGAAAATCGCGCGCGATCTGCGGCGCATGCTGTACGGCAAAGCCGACCCGTTGGACAACAACTACGCGCAGTGCCGCACCATGCAGGTCTCGTACCCAGATTTCGCGAAGATATGCGGGTACACCGAGACCAAGGACATCCCAGACGATCTATGGGGC
The DNA here is from genome assembly GCA_958295465.1 of uncultured Gammaproteobacteria bacterium. Taxonomy (GTDB): domain Bacteria; phylum Pseudomonadota; class Gammaproteobacteria; order HK1; family HK1; genus HK1. The sequence goes on along the minus strand of OY282353.1, from coordinate 146,776 downwards.
CAGGTATACGAAGCCGCACTCGAAATCTACCTGATCGTTGGCTGTGGGAATTACACGGTACTAGTCGGTGGTGATTTTCACTGCGAACCGCAGTATCCCGAGTACGAGTTCAAGGAGGCGTCATGCGATACGCAATAGGCGTGGCGATCATCATCGCCGCCGTATCTGTGGCGGCACAGCAGACTCCCCGCATCACTGCCGAGTGCACCGCATTCCTGAAGCAGCATATACAGCAGGGTGCCGATGTCGACGCGCTGCTCACACGAGAGACAGTGCAGGACATGCCGCAAGCCGACTGGACGGAATGCCGTACCGCCGCGCTGGTACGCCTGGAGGCACACCGCAAGGCGGTAGCGGAGCGCGCGCGACAGAAGGCCGAGAGGGAGAAGCAGAGGGGGAAGGTGGGCGAATTCGTCGAGATGTGAAAGCGTGGTAAGGTAAGGTGCCGACTGGCCGGTGGTGCGGCCAGTCGGCGTTTCACCAGTCAAACACCTTACCAGGGAGTACCCGACCAGTGAACAGACTGAAAATTATACCATCCGTGAATACAGAGACCGCAAGCAGTCGACGCAATCAACGAGTTAGGGAGATCAAGAAGCAGCATCAGCACCTATCGAAGTCGGAATTGATGGAGTATTTTGCTGAATCTACTTACGTCTCGGAGCAATTCCGGGATAGCATGGAGATACGAAGACGCAGAGCGGCGTTACGTTAAGTCGCTAGGTATCTGGCAAGGAGATCGTACATGAAGCGTAAGGTGTCGTCTGGCCGATAGGCGCGGCCAGTGTCGTGCCAAAGCGATCAGGTAGTAGAAACCGCTAGACTATCCGCACCTTGGGTTTCTTCTCCGGACACTCGAATCCAGGTGCGTACTCTTCCTCAGCCAGTCCGGTTGCGATCTCCATGATCCGGACTGCATTTGCTTGGTCGCTCATGGGACGCCGCTGTCCCTGCGGTCCTGTCACCTTTCGGTCCCGTGCCGCCTGCTGTCGCTCTGCCCTGGTCATAGGTCTCTTCCTTTTCGGCTTGTAGCCGATTCGGAGGTAGTTCGTAGGCATCGAGCGTTTCTCCAAATGTGTCGATGCTTCAATACTTTACAGACCCGGCACTCGGAGGTCAATGCGTAAAGCAGAGCATCAAAAGTCAAACTAGCGCACTACCGGAAATTCTCCGTCGTCACGGTGGCCAGGCAAACTCCGCGGCCATCCTCGACCCCGGCGGCGCCTTCAGCAGCCATCGACGGGGCGCGTCCACACATAGCTGTTCACCGAGAAGCGTCCGGCGCCGAAGTCGGCGGGGTCGCCCTCCACCAGCGTCACCTCGTGGACGCAGCGGCTGGGGAACAGGACGATGCTGTTGTCCAACGGCTCGATTCGCGTGTGGGTGTTCGCCACCTCGCCGTCATGCAGCAGCAAGTCCCCGCCGGAGAAAGGCTTGGGCTGGCGATGCAGGTAGTACAAGCAGTTGATCGACCGCGCTTCTTGTATTCCCATTACCTCGCGGTCGTCACTGTGCGGGGTGAAAAATCCCCCGGCAGGATACACGCTCACCTGCACCTCAAAGCGGTGTTCTCCAAGGTCAACCATCCCCAACCTAGGCAGCGTGTTCGCCACGAGCCGGCGCAGCCGCGGCTCGAAACCAGGCCGCACCTCGTCGACAATCCGGTCGTTGGCCGCCAAGCCACGTCGCGCACGGTCCACAATATATCCGAGGCCGACCGCTCCCGGATTGCCGAAGTGCTCCCGTCCGGCCAGCAACAGGGCCAGGAGCGCCTGGTGCTCGTCGGGGGGCAGGAAGTTGCACACCCGCACGAAGGGCGCCGGCCAAACGGCCTGCGCCGGCGGCGGCTCCGGCAGGGCCGCGCCGCCCAGGACGGCGCACAGCCAGGACGCCTTCGGGTGCCCGGGGCGCAGCTCGGCGACGCGGCGGCAGGCGTCGAGGGCGGCCTCCAGGCGTCCCTCGCCCCGATACAGATCGCCCAGCCGCAGCAGCGCCTCCGCGTCGTCCGGGCGGGCGGCGAGCCTGCGCCGCAGCGCCGCCTCGGCCTGTTCGAACAGGCTGCCCCTGCCCTGAAGTGCGACGGTCACCGCCCGCCGCCGCGCAACGGCCGTTTCCGGCGCGCTTTTCCAAAGGCTCCTCCCCGTGGCGGGGGGTTCCGGCGGCGGCAGCGGCGGCCGGTGCGCCCCGGCCTCCGACCGCAGATGCGCCGCAACGCGCTCCGCCAGCGCCTGGAGCTCGAACGACCGGGCCGGACGCCTGACGTGAAAGACCGACACCTGCGCCGCCATCCGATCGACGGTGCGAAAGTGCTCCTCTTGCCGCCCAAGGTGGTGCAGAAACCGCTTCCGGTAGGTGTGCAGCAGCAGCGCCTCGCGAGTCTGGGCCCAAGAAGCCGGCTGGATTTCGATGCCGGCCCGGTCGTGCGGCTCCAGCACGTAGACGGCCCGCACGGCCAGCGGCTCGGTGCGCAGCCGCGCCGCCGGCAGCAGGCGCTTTTCGCTCTCCCCCTGCACTTTCCCAAGCGTCCGCGGCTGCCGGCCCAAAGCCTCCAAGGAGTCGGCCCGCAATCGTATGCAAGTGGAGGCGGGCAACGCCAGGAAGCGGCCGTCGGCGTTCGCCTCGACACCGGTGAGGTCGTCGCTCAGCAGGGTGCAGCCGCGCTCGACCAGTGCACTGGCCAGGGACGACTTGCCGGCGCCCCGGAGGCCCGCGAACAGCACCGCGCCGATTTCGGTCTCGACCGCGCTGGCGTGGAGTGTGGTCAGGCCGCGTTGCTGCAGCAGCGCGACGAACGGCGCGCCGATCAGGAACGCCCCCATTTCCCGTTCATCGCCGCCCAGCGGCTCGACCAGAACGTCGCATCCGTCCGTGACCAGGTAGCGGGCCACTTCGTCCACCGTTATCAGAAAGGCACCCGGCGCGGCCTCCCATCGGCGGTGCTTCCCGATGGGGTTCAGGAGCCGCGCCGGCGTCGCGCCGATGCGCACGGTGACGTCCGCGCCCGTCCGCTTCTCCGCGCCCCCGCACTCCGGCGCCGAACACCCCTCGTCCAGGGACGGCGCGGAACGAAAAGGCAGCGCGAGAGCGGAGCGGATGCGCAGCCCGTAGGCGGTGTAGTCCATCTGCAAGTGGTCCGTTCAGGCTTGGGCGCCCCGTCCAACGGACGGCACACCCTCACAACTGGGCTGCTTGTTCCGGCCCCACTCCTGTGCATGATTCGTCCAATGCCACGCAACGCACCCAACCCGGTCTGCGCCGCCGCGGCGCAAAAACTGCTGCGGGCAGGGCAGCTTCACAACCAGATGGGAGTTGCTCTGCGGCGGCGACTCGCCGAGGATCCTCAAGACGCCGGGGCGCTGTTGCGCTTCGGCGACCTCCACCGGCGGATGGGGAACTTCAGGGTGGCGAGTTCCACCGCCTTGCAGTGACGCCACGGCCCGCGCCGGGCGATGCCCTCGCTCTTGTACAGCCCGATCCTGCAACCGCATCGGTGTGCTCGTGCGACAGCGCGTGCGTGACGCCGAACGACGGCGAAGACGCCGCGCTGCCGGACCGCGGCCTTCACCTACGGATGTCGCCCCCCGGTCCGGCACACGGAGACGGGCGGGCGATTGGCGCCGCCCTCCGCAGCGCCAGGCCGCCATCGGGTTCCGCACCAACCGCCATGGCCTCAGGAAGTAGGCACCTCAGTGTACCGGGGTAGTTCATCTACGCCCGGGACGAATCTCGGGCCGGTGTCGGCTATGTTGACGTAGATCATTTTGCGCACGGTGGGTTTGCTCCAGGCGCGCTTGGCCTTGGGCGGCGGGCGCTGGTCATCCGTTTCTCGGGAGGGTTGGAGGCTCTTATTCCGCATCTCCTGACTCCAAGTGTCACAAATGGCTCGGGGAGTCCAACCGTATCTCATTGGCGGTTCGCCATGCAACAGATCCACCAGACCGCCACGATACGGCGCCAGCTACCCGCATCGCCAGGCTATTCCACCTGTTCGCTGGTGCCTTGCGTTTCCGCGTGCGGGTCCGGGCGGAACGGCGCAACGCCTGCCTTGTGAATCCAGCCGTTCACAGTGAAGCGCCCATCCTGGAATGCATCGGAGCGGCAGGTTACAGGGAGTATCTCGTGGTAGCAACCGCTGGGGAAGAAGACGATGGTGTTGCCGACAGGCTCTATGCGCGAACAGACGGCGCGGCGAAAGCCCCCTGATTCCGGACAGGTGTCATACAGCAGCAGGTCGCCGCCGTCGAATCGACGAGGTTCTTGATGGAAATAGTAAGCGTAGCTGATCTCTCGAGTGCCGAGCAGCGGGTTGGCTGAATCGGAATGCGGCCCGAAGAATCCACCAGTGAGATGCGCCGTCACCTCCATCTCGATGAAACGCTTGCCCGGTTCTCCATTATGGAAGTGCGCAGCGAGGCGCGGCACCAAGCACTGCAGCTTCGGGGCGAACCAACGACGAATCTCCCGAATGACCGACCCGTCCGCATGCAGCGCGTTGCGCCGCTCACGGCACAACTGCTGTTTTTTATCGGGGTAAATCCTGGCCGGAACAAAGATCTTGGGGTCAGCGTACGTCATCGCGAGGAGGCGCTCCTGCTGCGCCGCGTTGAGGAAGTTCTTTATGCGGATGAACGGCGAGGGCCGAACGTCCTCGGGCGCAGGCCATGGCAACCGCTCGCCGCTTGCCACAGCGACCAGCCAGTTCGTCATCGCATCGCATCGCAGGTGCTGTAGTACACGATAGGTTTTCAGCGCCGCGCCGAATTCGCCCCGCCGGCGCTGCAAATCGCCAAGCCCGCGCAGGGCCCGTGCGTCGTGCGGATTCTCGGCCAGTTTGCGCTGGAGTGCTGCTTCGGCCTGGTTCAGCAGGTCCGGGCTGATGAGCGCGCACGTTATGGCGGTCGACCTTGCCAACTCAGACATTTTGCATCCCCTCGACGAGGCGGGCGCTCCGAGGCGTTGGCGCGTGACCCAACAGCACCCTGCCGCGGCCGTAAGGCGCTGCCCATGCGAGCTGGCATCGCTCTCGCGCCGGGAACGCGATGCCGTCGCCCGGCGCCAGGGCCACCGGATCCTGTGCCTCGAAGGTGAGTGTGAGCTTGCCATCGAGCGGCACCAGCAACAGGGCATCGTCGTCCTCCGCCTCGGTTTGCATCGTTTGCGCAAGACGGTCGCAGAGGGCCAGTTCCAGCGATGCGCTCGGGGGCACCGCAAGCCGCGCCAGCTCCGAACAACGTTCCAGCAGATCGGCCTCGACAGCCAGGCGACCTTTCGTGCCTTTGCGCAACTTGGCACTGGCTTTTTGATCAAGGAACGCTCGCCACAGCACCGCCGGCGCCCGCCAATGCAGCAGTAGCTGGATCGCTTGCGTACCCAGGAATGCATCACGCCAGTGGCGCCGCCACCGGCCGTCGAAGATCAGTGCCGTGCCAGGCTGGCTGGCCCACTCGAGCACGCTCCCATCCGGCTGCTGCATGCTTACGGGCCACGCATCTACGCCGTCAAGAACGACGGGAATACTCATCGTGATGTCCAGCGGCGACCGATCGATGTGCCTGTCCATACGGGCGCAGGGATCGAACCGCCACAAGAAAGAGTTGACGAAAACACAGGTCGGCCGGCTTAGCAACGCACCCATTCGCGCTGCCATCCCTTGGCCAAGAAACTGGCCTACCGGCGGGTCGAAAAAGCGGGCTGTGCGGGTGTCGACGCCGGCGCTTAGCAGCTCGCCAAAGAGCGTCATATCCTGCTTCACGCAGGTGCGCAGAAAGTCCAACGAGAGGTTGAAGTCCTTGAGATCCGCGGCCCAAGGAAGTTCCCGCGGCTTGGCCCGAGTTCGGACGTTCAAAGTGATACCTCGGATACCCCGTAGCTGCGCGAAGCCGGCGCCGGCGTTTGATCGCGACATGCGCCGGACCCGCGAGCCCGGCGCAAGAACGCCTGCGCGGCTTCCAGATGGCCGAATCGTTGCATCGTCCGCCTATGCGCGGCAATCAGCGCGGCCACTTGCGCCGGGGAGAGCGTTGTTCATGTGCAGCGCGTCCACACATGGGTGTTCACCGAGAAGTGTCCGGCGCCGAAGTCGGTGGGGTCGCACTCCGGCAGCGTAACCTCGTGGACGCAGCGGCCGGGGAACAGGACGATGCTGTTGTCCTGCGGCTCGACGCGGCACTCCCCAAGACCGGTCATCCGTTTCTCGGGAGGGGGGCTCATGCTGCATCTCCTGACTCCAGTTGCCGCAAACGGTTCGGGAAGTCCAACGTTATTTCATTGGCGGCTCGCCATGCAACCAGAGTCGAGGCGCCGGCGAAGGGCTATAATGCGGCCATGAGCATCCCCGACAACGGCGCCGCCAAGCGCCGGCTGCCCATCGGCATCCAGACCTTCCGGGAAGTCCGCGGGGAGGGCTACTACTACGTGGACAAGACCGCCCACATCCAGCGGATGACGGACGGAGGCAAGCACTACTTCCTGTCCCGCCCTCGGCGCTTCGGCAAGAGCCTGCTGCTGGATACCATCAAGGAGCTGTTCGAGGGCGGCGAGGAGCTGTTCCGGGGACTGGCCATCCACGATCGGTGGGATTGGGGCCGGCCCCATCCGGTGCTGCGGCTGGACTTCGGGGGCGGCGACTTCGAGCAGCCCGGCTGGTTGTCGGAGGACTTGACGCTGCAGTTGGAGGCCATTGAGAGGAGCGCCGGCATCGCCGTCGGCAGTGGCAGCGCTCCGGCCCGCTTTCGCCGGCTGATTGCGGAGCTGCGCGAACGTAGCGGCCGGCGGGTGGCGGTCTTGGTCGATGAGTATGACAAGCCGATTCTGGATGCGTTGGGAACGCCGGAGGTGGCCCGCGCCAACCGCAGCTTCCTGCGCGGCCTGTACTCCGTCATCAAGTCCTGCGACGCGCACATCGAGTTCACTTTGCTGACGGGAGTGAGCAAGTTCGCAAAAGTCAGCATCTTCTCCGGCCTGAACAACCTCACCGACATCACGCTTGATCCAGCCTACTCCGCCGTCTGCGGCTACACGGAGCAGGACTTGGATGAAGTGTTCGCACCGGAACTTGGAGGCTTGGACCGCGACGAGGTGCGCCGCTGGTACAACGGCTATAGCTGGCGGGGCGCGGAGAAGTTGTACAACCCCTTCGACATCCTGCTGCTGTTCCGGCAGCGCGAGTTCAAGGCGCACTGGTTCGAGACCGGCTCGCCGAAATTCCTCATCGACACCCTGCTGCGGCGCGGTGTCCCCACCCCGGACCTGGAGGGCATGGTGGGCACGGAGGCGCTGCTGTCGGCCTTCGACGTGGACGAGATGGCCGTCGAGGCGCTGCTGTTCCAGACCGGCTACCTGACCATCACCGGCGAGGACGCGGAGAACGGCTTGGCCCAGTACCGGCTGGGCTACCCGAACCGGGAGGTGCGCCAAAGCCTGAACGAGCGACTGCTCGTGGCACTGCTGCCAGACGCCGCGCGGCGGCTGGCGCAGAAGACGTCGCTGCGCCGGCTGCTGGCGGACAACGACTTCGCCGGCCTGGAGACCCTGCTGCGGGCCGTCTTCGCCGGCGTTCCCCACCAATGGCACACCCGGAACAACATCCGGGACTACGAGGGCTACTACGCCAGCGTGGTCTATTCGTACTTTGCGTCGCAGGGCCTGGACTTGGTTGCGGAGGAGAGCGCCAGCGGCGGCCGCGCGGACATGGTGGTGCGCTCTGAAAGCGGCGTTTACGTTTTCGAGTTCAAGTCGGTGGAGAGGGCTTCGGGGCGGGCGCTGGCCCAAATCAGGGAGAAGGGCTACGCCGACAAGTACCGGCGCCTGGGCCGGCCGGTGCATCTGATTGGCGTGGAGTTCAGCCGGGAGGACCGCAACATCGCCGCCTTCGAGGTGGCGCGGGCCGCATAGGGGCAACCATGATCACCCGGATTGCCTGCCTGTTGATCGGCATCCTTCCGCCCTGCCTGTGGGCGGGAGGAACCGCTCGCTGCCGTAAACGGCGGCCCGGCGACATCGGCTTCATGGTCGCGGCGCTCCGGCTGAAGGCGGCATGATTCAGCTCAGGACCGGCGGCCCGCGCATCGTCAAGGACGACGGGTGGGCTGTGCAGCAGCGGGAGTTCGCGCACCGCCATTGCGTCGTGTTCAAGGGTTTTGTGGATGACGGTATTCTGGGGCGCGTCCCCCGGATGCTGGAGGCCGGCCAATTCTACACCTGCGAACACACTGACAAGAAAGGCGAGGTGTTCGCTAGGGAACTCACAATGCGCGCGGGGCCGCTGCTGCCAATGTTTCTCCTGCTGCTCAACCAGCCCCGTCTGTTCGAGGCGATTGCCGAGTTCACCGGTTCTGAAGAGGCCATTCAACGGTTCAACGGCCGCTGTTTCAAGCTGCTTCCGGGCGGCGGGCACTTTGATAGCTGGCACACAGACGCCGTTCGGGAGAAGCTGTACGGGCTGACCATCAACCTGTCCTCCAAGCCCTTCCGCGGCGGCGGCTTTCAAATTCGAAGCGGGAGGACCAAGGAGGTTTTTCAAACGGTGGCGGCGAGTCGATTCGGCGACGCCTGCCTGTTTCGGATTCACAAGACGCTTGAGCACCGGGCGCTTCCGGTGGAGGGAACGGCTCCAAGGTGCGTGTACGGGGGGTGGTTCCACGCTGGGGGCGCCGACTATCGGGAGACGCTGCGGCAGCGCCTGCGTCCTCTTGAGGATCAAACCGGTTCGCCGCCGGAGTTGCCGCCGCAGCCTTCCGGCTGAATCTGGAAATCCAGGAGCTGCAGGGCGTTGAGAACGGGCGAAAGCTGCGGGTCCGCCCGAAATCGATCCGCGTCCAGGCGTTCAAGCAAGCGCGACATGTCGACGTATCGGGCCCGGGGCGGCGGCGCGGCGCGGGCGGCGATCTCGCGGCGCACCGTCGGCAGCGCTTCGGCGAAGGCGTCGATCAGGGCCTCCACCCGGGCCGGGTCGGTTTTGACCTGATTCCAGCAGACTTCGGGGAGCACCGGGTCGAACGCGCGGTGCATCAGCCAGCGGCCCCGCTTGTCGTGCCGGAACTGCTCGGGCGGCAGCCCCAGGACGAACTCCAGCAGCCGGCGGTCCAGCAGCGGATAGCGGTACTCGATGCCCCGGCGGGCACCGCTCGCCGCCCAGCCCTCCATGCGTTTGCTCAGATGTCCATCGCGCAGCAGCCGTAGCTGCGTGCGCCGCGCACCGACCTCTCGAAAAGTCCCCAGGCGCAAGGGCTTCACCTCCCGCCGGAACGCGGGGGCGATGAGCCAGCGCCGACGATCCGGCTCCTTGCCCCGCCGCCATCGGCTGACGGCTCGATGCAGGTGCGGATGCGCCAGCAGCAGCGCAATGCGGGCCAGATACTTGAGCGGACGATCCCTGCGCGAGCGCGCGTGGGCGAGCAACCTGAGCCAGCGCCCGGTGATCAATAGCTGCTCGGGATAGCCCCGAAAGCCGTTGAACGACACGCCCTCGTCCCCGCCCCAACCCGACAGCAGCACCCGCACGCCCATCTCCTCGGCGCGGCGCTGCACCGCCTCCTCGTTGAGGTGGGCCTGCGCCATGTCCGGCAAGGCCCCGTCGCGGCGCAGCACGGCGAGCATGTCGTCGGAGCTTGGTGCGCAGTAGAGCGTGCGCAGTTCCTCCTGTTGGCCTACGGCGTCAACAAGGGCGTACTCCGGGGCATGCTCCGCCTTGGGCGTCCTGCCGCCGAGGGCCGGCAGCCAGGTGAAGGCGAGCGGCGGCGCCTGTCCCTGGCGGCGCAACTCCCGGGCAGCCAGCGCCGAGACGCCGGACGAGTCCAGCCCGCCGCTCAAGTGTGTTGCCACCGGGCCGGCGCCGCGCAGGCGGTCCCGCACCGCCTTGGTACACAGGTCCAGGCACTCCTCCGCACAGGCGTCGTCGGAGGTCGGTCGCGCCCTTGGCGCGTTTTCCGGGCGCCAATGGCGCTCGACCCGAAGGCGGCCCTCCCTGGTTGCGGTCAGCGCATGGCCCGGCGGCAGCTTGCGCACCGCCGCGAAGAAGGTGCGTGTGGTACTGCTACTCGCGATGCGGGTCAGGTGCGCCGCCACGAACGCCTCGTCGAGTTGGCCGGAAACGCCGGGCGCGGCCAGCACGGCCGGCACCGCGCTGGCGAAGACGAAGCGCTCCCCCGTCCGGGCGTAGTAGAAGGGCTTGGCGCCGATGTGGTCCCGGGCGCAGAACAGGGTGTGCCGGCGCGCGTCCCACAAGGCGAAGGCGTAGTCACCGAGCAGGTGGCTCGGGCAGTCTCGCCCCCAGCGCCGGTAGGCGCGCAGGATGAGCTCGCCGTCGGCAACGTCGGCCTCGCGGCAGCTCAACGCGCCGCGAAGCGCCTCCCGGTCGTCAAGGCGTGCGTCCGCGGCCAGCGTAAGGCCGGCCTCGCGGCAGCGGTGTAGCTGAATCGCCCCGGGTTGCTGCGCCGAGGCTGGCTGTTCCGGGAGGGCGCTGCCGCCGGCGTCCAACCGGCAGCGCCGCCCGAGGCTGACCGGCCCGTCGCTCCATTCGGCCCGGCCCGCCCCATAGTCGGCGAGGGCGTCCAGCATGGCGCCCACATCCGAGTCCGCTCCGGGGCGGCATCCGAGTATTCCGCAGATTGCGCTCATTCATCGCGGCAGCCGTAGCTGAGGAAGAACCGGACCGGACCCTCCGGCTCCACCCGATGCCGCACTTCCGGAACGATGACCGCGCTCGATGCCGGACCGACCTGGAACGAGCGGTCGATCGGTGGACCGACGTGATAGCGCAGCACCCCGCGGACCACGTGGACCCGGGCCCATACGCCACGCCTGGTGGTGTGCTCGGACCTGAGCCCGGCCGGAACCGTCGTCTCGTCGAACTCCGGCGTCCGGCGGCAGGCGACGCATCCCTCGGGCCACTCCATCCGTTCGCAGCGCGCGCAATCGAGTTCGGTGCCCAGCATCGCCTCGCGCCCGGCCTCGCTCACCACCCACGGACGGCTCACGAAGGGCGGACGGTGGCGTACGTGCTGACCGTGGGCGCAATCGAGATTCGCGACCCAGTCCCCGTTCTCGTCGAGGTGAAAGCCGATGATCGTGCGCTTCACCGCTACACCGCGCCCTGCATTTCATGTGGCTCGCGTGGCGCCGACCGGCAGGGACTGAAGACCGCGCAGCACGATGCTGTTCCGGAACGCGGGACTGCCGGTGAGCAGGCGGATCGAGGAAAAGCGTTCCAGGAGCACCTCGAAGGCCACCCGGAGCGGCGGGCGGCTCGGCTGCCGGCACCGCTCGCGGCAACCCCGGGGCGTATTGGCGCCGCGGCCCGATCGGGTACGCTTGTACGCCCGCAATGGAGGAACCTGCACATGTCCATCAGCACCCGTTACGTCTTCATCGTGAGCATGGATGTGGACCCGGAGAAGGAAGACCTGTTCAACGAAGTCTACGACACCGAGCACGTCCCCTGTCTGCTCGACGTACCCGGTGTGATCGCGGTCACCCGCCTGAAGGCGCGGGATTTCGAAGTGTCCCTGGGCGGTGAGCTGAAATCCGTGCCGCGCGGCGAGACGCCGGTGTATCACGCAATCTACGAGATCGAGAGCCCCGAGATCCTGAAGAGCGAAGCGTGGACGGAGGCGGTCGAGCACGGGCGCTGGCCGGGCGAGGTGCGCCCGCACACGCGCAACCGCCGGCACAGCCTCCAGCAGGTGATGGGGAAGTGACGTTCTCCCGTTCTGGCAAGGCCATGCCTTGGGCCCTCCCCAGGCGCCCGCGGACACATTCCCCGGCGGATGACGACCGCGGCGGGAGGGTACCGTGACGGGCAACTGACGGAAGTCCCGTGACATGTACGCCATTCTGGAAGGATTGCGGATCGTCGAGGCATCCGCCTTCGTCGCGGCCCCCACCGGCGGGCTCACCCTCGCGCAGCTCGGTGCGGACGTCATCCGCGTGGACCCTATCGGCGGCGGCGTGGACGCCAGGCGCTGGCCACTGGCCAGAAGCGCGCTCGCCGAAAGCGGCGCGAGCATCTACTGGGCGAGCCTGAACAAGTGCAAGCGCTCACTCACCGTCAACCTCCGCGCACCGGAGGGCCGGGAGCTGGTCGCCGAGCTGGTCGCACGGCCCGGCGAGGGCGGCGGCTGCTTCCTGACCAACCTGCCGGCGCGCGGCGAGCTGACCTACGACTCCCTCGCCGCCCGGCGGCGCGACGTGGTGATGGTGCAGATCACCGGGCATCGCGACGGCGCCACCGCGCTCGACTACACGGTGAACAGCGCGGTCGGGTTCCCGATGGTTACCGGCCCGGCGCGGCGGGACGCGCCGGTGAACCACGTGTTCCCGGCTTGGGACGTGATCACCGGTCTCACGGCGGCCACCGGGATCCTCGCCGCGACACGGCGGCGGCGCGATACCGGCGAGGGTGAGCACATCACCCTCGCACTCTCCGACGTCGGCTACGCGACGGTCGGGCACCTCGGGCACATCGGGGAGGCGATCGTGAACGGCACCGAAAGGGCGCCGATCGGCAACGACCTCTACGGGGCGTTCGGCCGTGACTTCGCGACGAAGGACGGACGACGGGTGATGATCGCGGCGATCACCGCCCGCCAGTGGAAGAGCCTGCTCGACGCCATCGGCGGCCACGAGGCGATGCGCCACGTCGAGGCGATGCTCGGCGTGGATCTCTCCGACGAGGGCCAGCGCTTCGAGGCCCGCGACCTCATCGCCCCGATCGTCGCACGGTGGGTCGGCGTCCGCGGCTACGACGAAGTGCACGCGGCGTTCGACGACGCCGGGGTGTGCTGGGGGCCGTACCGGTCGTTCCTCGAGATGGTGCGCGAGGATCCGCGCTGCTCGACCGGGAATCCGCTGTTCGAGGACGTGGACCAGCCGGGGATCGGCCGTTTCATGATGCCGGGCTCGCCGCTCGAATTCCGGCGCCATGCGCGCGAGGCGGTCCGCCCCGCCCCCACCCTCGGACAGCACACCGACGAGATCCTCGCCGGCGTGCTCGGCCTCAGCGGCGCGAAGATTGGAGAGCTGCGCGACAGGGGGATCGTCGCCTGAGCATTCCCCGCGATCCGGTACCCGCCGGCGGGCTCGAGCCGATTCCCGTCGAGCAAGGCAATCACGCATGTACCGCACCCGCTGGATTCAGGGCGGAGCCATCACAGCCATCCTTGTCGCGACGCGATGCCGTCGGCGATGACGCAGAGCATCTCGAACATCAGGTTGGCCACGGTGAGGCAGGTGATGCCGGTCGGGTTGAAGCACGGAGACACCTCGCTGATGTCGGCGCCGACGAATCTCGCGCCCGCGCAGCGAGCGCAGGATGACTTGCGCGTATCCGCCCTCCGGAAAGAATCGTGCCGGAAGTGACCGCGGGCAGCTTCGCCCTTGAGGCACTCGGGCGCATATGCCTTCGTCGCGGAGTGCGCGCGTGCAAGGCTCCGCACGCGCCGCGGCGGGAAGCTTGCCATCGGAGCCGCGGGGATGGCCAGCGCCGCGCGGATGAAGACGCACGCCAGCGATCGCGGAAACGGCGCTATAGTGCGCACCCGGTACGGAGACACGCGCATCAGGCACGGAGGAACCCGATGATCGATTTCGTGGTGCACGACGAGGGGGACAGCGTAGGGGTCGTCGTCGTCGAGGGGGTCAGGGCGGGTGCGGAGCTCACCGGCTGGATCATGGACCAGGATCGGGAGATCGCCTTCAGGGCGGCGAGCGACATCCCCATCGGCCACAAGCTCGCGATCAAGCCGATGCGCACCGGCGACACCGTGATCAAGTACGGCGTCGATATCGGCCGGGTGGTGGCGGACATCGCGCTGGGCGAGCACGCGCACGTGCACAACATCAAGACCAAGCGCTGGTAGGAGGCGACGTCATGGCAATGGATCTGGCAAGCGCGACGTTCCGGGGCTACCGCCGGGAGAACGGCCGGGCGGGGGTGCGCAACCACGTGATCGTCCTGCCCGTCGACGATCTCTCGAACGCGGCCTGCGAGGCGGTGGCGAACAACATCAAGGGGGCGATGGCGATCCCCCATCCCTACGGCCGGTTGCAGTTCGGGGCGGATCTCGACCTGCACTTCCGCACCCTCATCGGCACCGGCGCGAATCCCAACGTCGCCGCGGTGGTGGTGATCGGGATCGAGGACGGCTGGACGCAGCGGGTGGTGGAAGGCATCGCCGAGACCGGCAAGCCGGTCACCGGCTACGGGATCGAGCTGCACGGCGACCACGAGACCATCCTGCGGGCCTCGAAGACCGCGCGCGAGTACGTGCAGTGGGCATCGGAGCTCGTCCGCGAGGAGGCGCCGCTCGCGGACCTGTGGGTGTCCACCAAGTGCGGGGAGTCGGACACGACCTCGGGCTGCGGGGCCAATCCCACCGTCGGCGACGCGTTCGACAAGCTCTACCGGCACGGCACCACGCTGGTCTTCGGCGAGACCACGGAGATCACCGGCGGCGAGCACCTGGTCGCGGAGCGATGCCGCACCCCCGAGATCCGCGAACGGTTCATGTACATGTTCGACCGCTACCAGGAGCTCGTCGAGCGGCACAAGACCAGCGACCTGTCCGAGTCCCAGCCCACCAAGGGCAACATCGCGGGCGGGCTCACCACCATCGAGGAGAAGGCGCTCGGCAACATCCAGAAGATCGGCCGCGAGTGCATGATCGACGGCGTGCTCGACAAGGCGGAGACGCCGGACGGCCCGGGCCTGTGGTTCATGGACTCGTCCTCGGCCGCGGCGGAGATGGTGACCTTGTGCGCCGCGGCGGGCTTCGTCGTGCACTTCTTCCCCACCGGCCAGGGCAACATCATCGGCAACCCCATCCTGCCCAACGTCAAGATCTGCGCGAACCCGCGCACGGTGCGCACCATGAGCGAGCACGTGGACGTCGACGTCTCCGGCCTGCTGCGCAAGGAGATGACCCCCGACGAGGCCGGCGACGCGCTGCTCGACATGATGCTGCGCACCGCGAACGGGCGGCTCACCGCGGCCGAGGCCCTCGGCCACCGCGAGTTCGTGCTCACGAGGCTCTACGAGAGCGCCTGAGCGTCGCGGACCGGCAGCGATCGCGGCTCACCGGGTGCGGGGCGCCCGGAGGGCCGGCGGATCCCCACAACTGCTCTCGAGGAGACGATCCGATGGCAATCACTTCACCCGAGGTCAAGGCGGCCCTGGAGACCATCTTCGCGGCGGACTCCGAGTTCTACCGGGACCGCGGCTTCCAGCGCCGCGTCGGCTACGGCACCCGCCCCGCCCTGCTGGTCATCGACATGGCCAACGCCTGGACCCGGCCGGGCTACGCCTTCACTTGCGACGACATGGACACGATCATCCCCGCCACCCGGTCCCTGCTGGCGGCGGCGCGCGAGAAGTGCATCCCCATCGTCTTCACCACCACCGCCTACCAGGACCCCACCGGGCCTCGTTCCGACACCGGTCTGTGGCACCTGAAGATCCCCGCGGAGACCCTGCTGGAAGGCTCGGAGGCGGCCGGCATCGACGACCGCCTGGATCCGCAGCCGGGCGAGCAGGTCATCGTCAAGAAGCGGGCCAGCGCCTTCCACGGCACCTACCTGGCCGGATACCTGCGTTCGCAGCGGGTGGACACGGTCATCATCACCGGGGTGACCATGGCCGGGTGCGTACGCCACTCCACCGAGGACGCCATCGCCGACGGGTTCCGGCCCATCGTGGTGCGCGAGGCGGTGGGTGACCGGGTGCCCGGGGTGGTGGAGTGGAACCTGTTCGACATCGACGCCAAGTTCGGCGACGTGGAGCCGCTGGAGAACGTGCTCTCCTACCTGAACGGCTTGCCGGCGCTCGCCAACGACTGAACGCCGCGCCCGCGGCTCCGAGCGCGCGCCGCGCTGGCGTGACGGATGTCGCAGGCGGGCATCGACGCGACGGCAGGGAAGCCCGTCGCGGTGGTCGCGCGGCCGCAAAGTCCTCCCGAGCGGTCGGGCCGCTCCGGTGTCGAGAGGCGATCGAGCGCCGCCCGCGCGGGTCGAGCGAGGGGATGCGCGCCCGCGAGCGCCTGTTCTCGCTGCTGATGAAGCGGTTCCTGAAGTCGGACGGGGCGTCGAAGGAAATGGCCGTCCGGGTCGTGCGGACGCTCTCCGAAAGGCCGGAAGCCGCGCCGTACGTCGGAGAGGCCATGCGCGAGTACGTGCAGGTCTGCTGCCTGTACGACCGCACCGACCACTGGGAGCTTCGTCTCGCCGGACTTGCCGCGCCCTCGTTCTGACTCCCGCTCCCCTCGTTCAGAACGCCTCGTCCGCCAGCTCGCGCCGGCGGCGGGCCACGAACTCGTCGAGCCCTTGCGCGACCCCCTCGTCGAGCGGAGGCGGCTCGAACGAGTCGATGAGCGAGGCCGCGACGGCGGCGGCCCGCGCCTCCACGTCCTGCCGGCCCTCCTCCACCCACTGGTCCCAGGTGCCGGACTCCGCCGTCATCGGGCGGTAGAACACCGAATCGTAGTGCTCGATGGTGTGGCCGTGGCCGAAGAAGTGCCCGGAAGGGCCGACCTCGCGGATCGCGTCGAAGGCGAGCGTGTCGTCGACGACGTCGAGCCCCTTGACGACGCCAAGGAGGTGGGAGAGCTGATCCGCGTCGATCACCATCTTGGCGAAGCTCGCCGACAGCCCGCTCTCCAGAAACCCCGCCGCGTGCAGGACGAAGTGCACGCGCCCGAGCAGGGCGGAGAGCATCGCGATCATCGACTGCGCGCCGGCGTCCGCGTCGCATGCCTTGGAGCCGGTGCGCATCCCCGCGGTGCGGGACGGCACTCCGTAACGCCGCGCGAGCTGGGTGATCGCCAGCCCGAGCATGACCGTCTCCGCGGTCCCGTAGGTGGGCGCGCCCGACTGCATGGACACCGTGGCCAGGGTGTTGCCGTAGACCACCGGGGCGCCGGGGCGCACGAGCTGGGCGAACGCCATGCCGGCCACCGCCTCCGCGTTGAGCTGGGCCAGCGCGCCGGCGGTGGTCACCGGCGTGTTCGCGCCCTGCATGATGAACGGGGAGACGAGCAGGGCCTGGCCGTACCGCGCGTAGACCTTCATGGCGCCGAGCATGGTCGCGTCCCACACCAGCGGAGAGTTGCCGTTGACGAGCGAGATCAGCACGGTGCGCTCGCCGGCATCCGCTCCGCCGAACACGATGCGGGCCATCTCCACGCAGTCCATCGCCCGCTCCGGCGACGTCACCGCGCCCATGAACGGCTTGTCGGAGTGGCGCACGTGGGCGCGAAAGGTCTCGAGGTGGCGCTTGGGAATCGGCACGTCCTGCGGCTCGCAGATGATGCCGCCCGAGTGGTTGAGGGCCGGGAGCCGCCAGGCGAGCTTGATGAAATTCTCCAGGTCTTCGAGCGTCCCCCGGCGCCGGACGCCGTCGAGGTCGCGCACGTAGGGCGGTCCGTAGACCGGGGCGAGGACGAGGTTCGAGCCGCCGATCACCACGCTACGCTCGGGGTTGCGCGCGTGCTGGGTGAACCGGTCGGGGGCCGTCGCGAGCCGGGTCATCGCGAGCTCGCGCGGGATGCTCACCCGCTCGCCGGCGATCTCCGCCCCGGCCTCGCGCCATAGCGCAAGCGCTTCCGGGTCGCCGCGGAAGTCGACACCGATCTCTTCGAGGATCCGCATCGACGCCTGATGGATGGCTTCTTCAGCGTCGGGGTCGAGAAGCGCATAGGCCGGGATGCGGTTGACCGGCTGGACGATCGACTCGACGCTACGCCGCGCGCGAGCCGCCGCGGCCTGCCGGATCCCGCCGCGCCGCCGGCCGACGCGGGTCGCCGCGGGCGGATGACCGCGCTTCATGGATGACGTCCGGGGCGTGGGGTGGAAGAAGTCACGGGTCATTCTACGCCACGGTTCCGGGCAGGACACCGGAACGAAGCTGCCGGACGTCCGTCACGCCACGACGCACTCGCGCAGGCTCGGGACGATGAGAACCGCGAGGATGATTCCTGCACCCCGACGCCGGCATGAAATCCTGCCCGATCTCCGGCGGCACTTTCTGGAAACCTGCCGACTTGCTACCGTGTCACCGTTCCGTACCAGGCCGCGTACGAGGCGGTTGAAGACGATGATCACCCACCGCGACAGCCCGGCGCCGACGGACGCGAAACGGGCGATCCTGGACTACTGCCTGGGAAAGGGCGCCCTGGCCGCGGGGGTCGCCGATCTCGAAGCGATCGAGCGGATCGCGCCGGCGGGGCACCGGCCGAGCGACCTGATGCCGCGGGTCCGCTCCGTCATCTCGCTCGGGGTCGGGGGGCAGACCCAGGGCGCCTGGACCGTTCCCGCCAAGGCCATGGCCTATTTCGGGAGCACCGAGGCCCGCGCCTATACCATCGCCTACGGCTGTGCGTTCTTCATCGAGGGCCGGTTCGGCGCCCGATCCATCTACTGCCCGCCCGACCTCGACAACGAATCGGGTCCGCGGGTGCCGCTGCAGAGCCTGAAGCTGCACGCCGAGCTCGCCGGGCTCGGCGCCCGCTCGCTGGCGGGGGACATCCTGCTGCATCCCGAGTTCGGGTACATGTACTTCGCCTCGGTCTTCACCGAGCTGGAACTGCCGCCGGACGCACCGATGGCGGAGAACCCCTGCCCGCACGTGTCCTGTGTCGCGCTGTTCCGCAAGACCGGCCAGACCCCGTGCATGAAGTTCTGCCCGGTGCAATGCCTCTCCGGGGACATCGACGAGGATGGCCGCCAGGCCGAGATGCACTACGACATGGCCGCCTGCGCCGAGATGTCGGAGCAATACGAAGCGCTTCCCCGCATGCTGGATCAGGCGATCGCGGCCGAGGATGCCTCGGCGCGGGAGGCGATCCTGACCGATCTGGACAATTCCATGGCCTGGTACAAGATGGGTGTCGGCAGCGGCGGGCTCCTGGCGCAGTGTTTCGAGTGCATGCGGGTATGCCCGATCGCCATCGGCGCTCCCGGGGCCGATCCGATCCGTCGCGCCGCTCTGAACCACAGGACGGCGCCGGAGCCGGAAGAGTCATCGGGAGGGTCATCGGAAGGGTCGTGAGCCGGGGGCTTTCGAGATCCCAGATCGGCGTCACCGAGGCCATGGTGGAGGGCTTCGGGGAGACGATATTCAGGCTGAGCCACAATCACCAACTGCGCCGGGGCGATCCGATCAGGCTGAAGGATTTCGCCGCCATCGAGCGCCAGCGGGCGGACCTCGGCCTGTCCGACGCCGAGATATCCGAGCGCATCGGCCTCTCCCGCGATCAGGTGACCTTCATCCGCAACCTGGTCGAACGCCGCAAGATCCGCCACAACCACTACCAGCGGCTCCTGGAGCTGGGCGGCGGCCGGCGCTTCCGCGCCGAGCGGTTCACCCCCCATGAGCAACGTCACGGCTACAGCGAGGCGGCCATGAACCTGCGCGATGCGATGCGCTTCGACGGCGACCGCGCCGCCATGTATCTGGAACGGGGCTGGTGGTCGCCGGCCGACACGCTGTCCCGGTGGCTCGACAAGGCGTCGTCGGAGACGCCGGACGCACCCGCGGTCATCGGCGGCGGGCAGAGCATGCCTTACCGTGAGCTCGCGGGACGGGTGGCGGCGCTCGCGGGGGGACTGAAGGCGCTGGGCCTGGGCTCGGGCGACGTGGTGGCCGTGCAGTTGCCCAACCGGGCGGAGTATCTCGTCAGCTATCTGGCGATCTGCGCGATCGGTGGGGTCATGACCACCCTCTACGTGCCCTACCGCGCCGCCGAGATGGAAACGCTACTGGTCCACTCCCGCGCCCGCGCCTTCATCGGTCTGGCCGACATGGGCGACTTCAGGCCCGCCCGGACCGTGCTCGACCTGCGGAGCCGCACCGCCTCTCCGGAGCATGTCATCGTCCTCGGGGAAGCGCCCGGCGGTGCGGGTGGCTTCGCCAATCCGGCCGAGGCCCCCGAAGGAGCCTGCGCCTTCGCCGATCTGGTCGAAGCCCCGCCGCATGAGCTGTCGGACGGCCCGGTGGCCGCCGATCCGTTCCTGCTGCTCTACACCTCGGGCACCTCGGCGCAGCCCAAGGGGGTGCCCCTCGCCTACCAGGGCCTTCTCGGAAATGCCCGGCTCGGGGTGCCGGAGCACGGGATCACCGCCGGTGACCGGATCCTCTCCGCCGCCCCCTTCGGGCACCTCTACGCGCTCTACAGCTTCCACCTCGCGTTGTCGGCCGGGGCGGCAACGGTCCTGCTGCCCGCCTTCACGCCGCCGGATCTGGCCCGGACCCTGGACGCCGAAGCGGTCACCGCCCTGTTCGCCGCGCCCGCCCACGTCGCCGCCTGCCTGGGGGCCGGTCTGTTGACCGCCGATGGGCTGTCCCGCCTGCGACTCGCGGTCCTCTCGGGCAGCGCGGTCGCGCCGGCGGTAGCGAAAGGGTTGCAGGAGCGCATGGCGAGCGGGCACGTCACCCAGCTCTGGGGGATGACCGAGACCCAGGCCGGCCTGTATACGCGGCCGGGAGATCCCATCGAGACGGTCGCCGAAACGGCCGGCCGGCCCAGCCCGGGCACGGAGGTGCGGGTCGTCGGTGCGGACGATGCGGTGCTGCCGGCCGGTGAGGAGGGCGAGCTCCAGATCCGGGGTCCGTTGCTGTTCCCCGGATATTTCGACCACCCGGAGGCCAACCGCGACGCCTTCTCCGCCGGCGGCTGGTTCCGTACCGGCGATCTCGCCGTCGTCACCGGGGAGGGGAACGTCGCCATCACCGGACGGTGCAAGGACGTCATCAACCGCGGCGGAATCAAGTACAACCCGCGGGACGTCGAAGACCTGCTCGCCGCGCATCCGCAAATCGACATGGCGGCGATCGTGCCGGTGCCGGACCCGGTACTGGGCGAGCGCGCCTGCTGCTGCATCACCGTGGCCGGCGACGCGGCGCCGACCCTGGAGGCCATCTGCGCGTACCTCGACCAGAACGGCGTCGCCAAGGTCCGATGGCCGGAACGTCTGGAGGTGCTCGATACGATGCCGCTGACCGCGACCCGCAAGATCATCAAGGGCAGGCTGATCCCGCGCCTGCAACGCGCGATGCCTTGAACGGCAACCGGCGCGCAACGTCCGGAGAGCCTGCCGTCGGCCGCCCGCGGGCCGTCCTTCTTCCTCAGTGCCTTCCGAAACACCGTCGGCCCGCCTTTCCGGATTCAGGACCCCTGGAGCTCGGCCGATGGAATCCGCGCGCGTCGAAGCGCATCGGGGATTCTCCCGCCGAGGCGGTGATGGAGCTTCCCGGCTCGGGCGAGGCGCCGGATCAGCGCTCCGGAAAGACCTCGCGCAACGTTCTCGACGGCGCCTCGTCGAGGCGGACGACGTCACCACCGAGCGAGCCGCCGGCCGCGGGATAGAGCGAGCGCACCAGCGGATCGTGGCCCGGCACCACGTGATCCTCGCTGTCGGCGAGCGACTCGAACTTCCCGTAGCTCTCGAGGAGATCGCCCCGCGACCAGCAGATCGCGAACGGGATCCGCCGTACCCAGTGTTCGTAGTAGTGCGAAGCGTCGGAGGCGAGCAGCACCCATCCCCGCCGGGTGGGCACACGGACCGACTGCATGCCCATCGTATGCCCGGACATGCGGTGCACGGTGACGCCGGGGGCGATCTCGCCGTCCTCCCGATGGAAGGCGACGCGCTTCTCGAACAACCGGTGCACCAGCTCCGCGACGTGATCCGCCGAGTACGCCTGGCGCTCGCCGTCGTCGAGCATCCAGCGCCCGGTCGCGAACTGCATCTCCGACTCCTGGACGTGGAACCGTGCGCGGGGAAAATCGCCCAGCGTCCCCGCGTGGTCGTAATGCAGGTGGGTGATCACCACGTCCTCGACGCTTGCCGCATCGACGCCGACGCTTGCGAGCGCCTGTGACGGAAGCCGTATCACCCGGCGGTCGCGGCGTGCCGCCTCGGCGTGGTCGAACCCGGTATCCACCACGACGGTGCGGTTCGCGTTGCGGATGACCCACACGAAGAAATCCATCGGCATCGGGGTGTCGTGCGCATCGACCGGTTCGAGGAAGTTCTCCTGCCGCATGCGCTCGGGGCGCTCGGCGTAGCGGAGTGCAAGGACTTCGTAGGTTTCGTGACCCATCCTGTCTTCACCCGTGGTCGTTCAGCCGGAGCTGAAAGCGTTCATTTTCGTCTGCGTGAAATCGGAGGCATCGAATCGGCGCCTTGCCGCCGTCACGCACTCGCAGGAATGTCAGGGTCTGGCCCGCATTTCTCACCAGCCCCCGGCTGCGGACGCGGATCCGACGGCATCGGCCGCGTTGAACGCGGCCAGGCCCGGCCCCCGTCACCAGCGCAACGTGCCCCGCGATGCCCCGCACCCGGACGGGCCGGTCGTCTTTCTCGCGAACGCTCATGGACCCTCCTCGAAAGCGGGCCGATCCAGAATACTTCACCGCTCTCGGTGAAGGCGATTGACGCCTCGCACGAATGCGGCAACGATGCCGAAACATCGAGAGGAACCACCGATGGATCTGGAGTTCACGGACGAGCTGCGTGATTTCCGGCGAGAGGTGCGCGCGTTCATCGAGGAGCGACTGCCCGGGGATCTCCGCACGAAGGTCGAGCGCTTCCTGACGCTCGGAAAGGAAGACTATCTTCGCTGGCAGGACATCCTCGCCGAGAAAGGCTGGCTCGTCCATTCGTGGCCGGTGGAGCATGGCGGCACGGGCTGGTCTCCCGTGCAGCGCTACATCTTCGAGGAGGAGATGGGCCGCGCCAATGCGCCGCGGATCATCCCCTTCGGGCCAAAGATGGTCGGGCCGGTGATCTGCACCTTCGGCGACGACGCGCAGAAGGCGAGGTACCTGCCGGCCATCGCGCGGAACGAGACGTGGTGGTGCCAGGGCTATTCGGAGCCGGACGCCGGCTCCGATCTCGCCAGCCTGCGCACCCGGGCGATCCGCGACGGCGACCACTACGTCGTCAACGGCACCAAGACCTGGACCACCCTCGCCCAGTGGGCGGACATGATGTTCTGCCTCGTGCGCACGGACCCGGAAGCCAAGCAACAAGAGGGGATCTCCTTCCTGCTGATCGACATGCGCGCCTCCGGGGTCGAGGTCAGGCCGATCACCACCATCGACGGCGGCCGGGAGATCAACACCGTCTACCTCACCGACGTGAAGGTGCCGGTCGAGAACCGTATCGGCGAAGAGAACAAGGGCTGGACGTATGCCAAGTTCCTGCTGGGGCACGAGCGCTTCGGCATCGCCGGCATCGCGGCGTCCAAGGCGCGGCTGTCCTGCCTGAAGGACATCGCACGCAACCACCGGGTGGGCGGGGCGCTGCTGGCCGAGGACACCGACTTCATGCGCTCGGTGGCCGAGACCGAGATCGAGCTGACCGCCCTTGAATACACCGAGCTGCGCGCCCTGATGGACGCGGAGCAGGGCAAGTCGCCGGGGGTGGAAGCGAACATGCTCAAGATCCGCGGCACCGAGGTGCAGCAGAAGATCTCCGGGATGCTGATGAAGGCCATGGGCAACTACGCGGCGCCCTGCGTTCCCGAAGCGATGGAGTACGGCTGGAACGGGGCTCCGGTGGGGCCGGAGTACGCGGCGGGGCTGGCCCCCGCGTACTTCAACATGCGCAAGGCTTCGATCTACGGCGGCACCAACGAGATCCAGCGCAACCTCATCGCCAGGATGGTGCTGGGGCCGTGAGCCGGCGCCTGCTGGTTTTTCCACCCGTGTGCCGGCCAGCTCCCGGGTGCCGGGATCAGCGGGCTCCTGATGGCGCCAAGGCCGTGAACCGGTCGTCAATCACGTCCAACGTGCCTGCCGGTCCGGCGGCGCCCGGCCGTCGGGGGCGGCGAGTCCTTCCCTGGTCCGCCCGCCCGCGGTCCCGAAACGCCGGGAAATCGATCTCGTGGATAACATGTAACTCATTGTTTTAATTTATTCCATAAATCATTTCCCACATTCATATCCCACACGCCGAGGCGGTATCGGATGGATATGGATAGTCGCGGACGGGCGAGGATGCGCCTACCGACGGCAGACCTCCCGCCTGACTGCGCCGCCCCCGTGACGAGCGAATCGCCCTGGTCCGGTGGTCCCGGGGGTCGGTCCTTGAACGTCTGCGACCGCCCGCGCAGCATCAGGCCGTGCTCGGTGCGGTCGGTGCAGCTCTCCCGGCGCTCTCCTTCCAGACTCAGCTCGAACGCCGGTCGAGCAGGAAGCGCGCGTCGCCCTCGGACGGGGCGAGCCCGCCGTAGGGGGTCAGCGTGCGGGTCGGTTCCTGCACCGCCACCAGCGTGCAGGCCAGCGGCAGGTTGCCCCCCGTCGCCGCGGGCAGCACGAGCGGGCGCAATCTCCGTGCCCTGCACGTAGCGCTGTGCGGGGACCCGGGCTTCGCCGAAGAAGGGCATCGCGTCCGCGGCCACGTCTCAGGCCGTCCGTATGACTCCGACGGATTTCAGTTCAACTTCAATAATGTTATTCGGCTCCCCTGCCACGTGACGGAGGAGAAACGATGAGCAAGCACATCGCGGCGCCATCCCCACCGGCAGCACGTGCGGCACCGACCGCGCCTCACCACCACCAAGCACCAGGCGCACTGCTCGATCCCGGACTTCCGGGGAGTCTCTTGTCGATGAGTTCATCTGCCCTTTCCTCCCGAAGACTCAACGAGTGGAGTCTCCGGGAAACCCGGGGCGGTTCACTCGGTCTTCTCGTTCAGTTTCACCTGTTTCCCTCGGGAGACCTCGCACAGCTCCCTGCACAGCATTTCCACGCTCTGCCGCAACAGCGCGGCTGCGGCTCGTGGCGATTTCTGTGCGATGGTTCTCGCTTCTTCGTACACTGCCTTCACCCCTTCTGGCATCTCGGGGTCTGCAGGTTCTCCCGTTCCTCCTTCGGGCAGGATCATCCGCCCCCCCTACCCATACGCTTTCTCTCTTGTAGTCCCTGCGCCGGTCGGATTCTGTGCCCGGCGCCGCTTCGCCTTCGCCCGCGCTGGCCAACTGTGGATGAGCGACGTCATGCACGGCCCCGTCGTCAGCATCGAAGGCCGCACCCGGCACAAGACCTTCCTCATCGCCTTCCTCGACGACGCCACCCGCAGGGCCGGCGGCCGAAGCTGGCGATGAAACCCCAGGACGCGAAGCGCATCGCCTGCCCGGAGCGGCGGCACGCTGTTGACCGCCATACCCGCGAGAAACGGCCCCTGCGCACACGCCGAGCGGCAGCGTCGGTTCGAGGGCGCGCAGCATCCACCACCAGCGCACGATGCGCACCGAGCGCCCGTCATCCCGCACCGTCCAACATCGCCGCACAGGCCCGAGCCACCTCCCGGCCCTGTCGGATCGCATAGCTCGTGCCCCGGTCTTGCGGATAGATCTGGGCCATGGTCGCCAGAAACAGGTTCGTCACCGGCGTGCGCGTAGCGGGGATCAGCCGGCGGTAGCCGCGCTCCACGACGGGCTGCGCGTACTGTGCGCGCCAGACGTGGGCGGCGAGGATCCGGTCGTCCGTCAGGTCGGGAAACATCCGCCGCAGGTGTGCGAGCGTGAACGCGACCGCTTCCTCGTCCGGCATCCGCCAGAGCGCGTCGCCCTCGGGCAGATAGCGGGACAGATACACGATGTGCCGCCCGGCATAGGTCGATGCCGGCTCGAAGTTGGTGTGCTCGATGACCCCCACGAAGGGAAAGCCGGGGTCGTTGACGTTCAGCCAGTAGATGTCCGACAGGCTGCGGTCGAGCTCAAGCACGACGCACACGTTGGCCAAGTAGCGGATGCGCCGCAGGCCGTCCACGTACTCGCCCGGCGTGTGAGGCGCCACGAGGTCGGCGACGATGGGCAGTGCCGGCGTCGCGATCACGGCGTCGGCGGCGAGCGGCCCCTCGGGCGTGACCACGCCGGTCACCCGCCCGGCGTCTACCGCCAAGCCGCTGACCGGGACTCCGGTTCGGATTTCTCCGCCTTGGCCCCGGATGGCCTGGGCCAGCGCGTCGGCGAGGGCGGCGAAGCCGCCCCGGTAGTAAGCCAGCCGTTCCCCGCCGCCCCTGCCACGGCTGCCGCCCCGGAGCTTGAGCTTGTTCCAGAACCAGACCGCCGCCACCTCTTCGGCCAGATCGCCGAACTTGCCGTGCAATAGCGGCTCCCAGACCACCCGCCAGACCCGCTCGCCGCCCATCTCGCGCAGCCAGTCGGCGGCGGTGCGGTCTTCGAGGGCGTGCCAGTCCTTCACCCGGCGCGCCCTGAGCGCAAGCAGGCCGAGCCGGAGGCGGTCCGGGAACGGCAGGGGCGAGAAGCGCAGCAGGTCGAAGGGCGTCGAGAGCTTGAAGAAGTCGTGGGCGTAGTACGTGCCGGTCCGGGTAGGGCGCGTCAGCACTTGATCCGACTGCCCCAACTCTGCGATGAGATTCATCACGTGGACATCGTTGGTGAACCAGTGGTGGTAGAACTTCTCGAGCCGCGTGCCGCCGGCGGGAAAGCTGCCGGCGAGGCCGCCGACTTCGGCGTCCCGTTCCAGCACCGTGGCGCGGACGCCGTGCCGGCCGAGCTCCCAGGCCGCGGCGAGCCCGCAGAAGCCGCCGCCGATCACCGCGACGTGGGGCCGGGAGGCGCCCGCCGTCATCCGGCTACTCATCGAAGCGAATTTCCCTTGTCCAGAGGCGTGCGAAGGAGCCGTCCTCACGAACGAGGTACTGACCGGTGTGGATTTCATTGAAGTCGTAATCGGGAAGTTCTCGCAGAGCGACGCACCGCTCGGCTGACCGAACCCCATGTTGGGTAAAGCGGAAATCGTGGATGTCGAAGCCGTGCCCCTTGTGACGGGCCGGGAGGTCGTCCACGCTAACGGGGAAGACGTGGACGAAGAAGGTTTCCTGCACGTCCTCTGCGCTGCACGGCTCCTTGACATAGATCAGTATGTCCTCGCTGAGATAGACGTCGAAGGTGGAGCGGATTGACGGCTTACGAGATAAGATTGGCGCTATCATGAGCCAGTTGTCCTCTTCGATATTGGCTGCCGGTTCGGAGAATTGTTTGAAGTTGGTGACTAAATCGAGGGTAGATGGGGCAGATGAGGGGTGTGGAGATTTGTTAAAAACTCTGTTTTCAACTCGAATCTCGTCTCCTAAAATTTCCATTAATTTCCAGCTCGGAGGCCACCGGTGGGCATTGACAATCCATAGCCTGTTCGATTCAAGGAACCTCCCAAGATCCAGGAGTTTCCCATCAGGAATTACGGAACGCACGATGTCTTCAAGACATGCCTGAAGAGTCGAAGACTGGGGAAGGCAGCGGCCATAATGGTAATCATTCGTTGTCTTGTTATAGAATTTCATGGCTGGTGTGGCCGAAACAGTTACATAAATCACATCTCCTTCTTGCATTTCATCTTCCAAAACAGAGAGAATGTTGTGGATATTTTCGAATTCTCGCCAGGGATCGTCAATCTTCATGGCGTCTACTCCTCCCAACACTATGAAGCCCGAAGCCAAAGCCAAATATGCCCGGCGCAGGAGCAGGGGCAGACTACCGGCTATCCAATGAAACGCGACGCCGGCTGCAAGGAAAACAATTGGACCCAGATAGATGACTTGGCGAATGCGCCCGAGCGGATATATTCCCAGCACGGCAGCACCAACGGAAATCGCAATGCAAAACGAAAACAGGACTGCGATGGCACTGGCCTGCAACTTGCCTTGCAACTTTCTGAGGAATGCTGCGACCAGGAGGATCGCGAACACGGCAAGCGCCACTACCGCCACAGCCTCCGTCAAGTGATACGTCAATAAACTCCAAATCCCGTCGATCGAAAACTCGAAGATCGAGTGCGCATCGAATTTCCCCTGATAATAATTCCTCGACAAATAGCTATCCGATCCAAACCCCCCTTTTCGCCATTGATAGCGCAAAGTCATCAAGTAGCTGACGGCCCCACCCCCCAGGAAGAACCCACAAGGCACGACCAAGTCCAGGCGTCGTTTCAGCCAGCCCCCAATCCGGCCAAGGTAGGCACTCCGCCTTTCCTGTCCAGAGACGCGGGGGACGACGGCGGCGGTGCCAATGACGGCAACGCCGAACAGGACCAGACCGTACTGGAGCAACGGCGCGAGGAGCAGCGAAACGCAGAGCAGAGCCTTCCGGCCGTCCCGCAGATACCACAGCAATCCCGCCAACATCAGCACGGCCAGAAGCGCGTCGATGGAGTATTCGCGCGCATCCTGGGCATGCCGGATTGCTTCAACGGAAAGCGTGGCGAGCAGGGCCGCCAGAAACGCGGCTCCCCGAGCAACCCCGAGGCGCGGCAGCAAAAAGAGCATCACGGCGACGGTCAGAACGCTCGCCGTCGCCGGCACGATTCGAACGCTGAAGGCGGTGCTCTCGACTTGCTGGACCGCCCACAGCACCAAGGGATACAGGATAGGCGAAGAGTTCCTGCGGCGGGTATTGGAGACTACCTCCGAGAGGGCGCCACTCGAATTATTGGCGGCAACCGCTTCGTCAAACCATAGGGAATTCCCCGACAGGTCATGGAAGCGCAGCCCCGCCGCAGCGACAAGCAGGCAGACACAGGCGGCATAGTACAGACACGCCTTGCGGTCTCGGCTGAAACGGACGATGCACCGGGCCATGGCACGCATCCCTATCGCTTGCATCGGGCCTCCCCCGCGGCTCCCGCCCGGATCGTTGTCGCCGAGGAAGCTCGGGGTGCGGCGGGCGGCTTCTCGAAGGCCGGCGGGGCCGAAGCCCTCCCGCGGCCCGGTACGGGCGGGACGCCGCCTCGCACGCGCCACGGGCGGAGGCCGCGTGTGAGCAGGAAGAACAGCCCGGCGACAGTCGACGACACCCACAGAACCGCGTGAACGGTCAGCGCGAAGGCGATGGCGACTTCCGCGGAGGCGCCATAGGCTTCGAGGCCCTGGGCGGCGAACCAGTCGAAGGTCCCGACATGGCCCGGGGCGCTGGGGATGGCGGTGGCGAGCGTGCCAGCCGCGAGGGAGAACCACGGCCCCATCGGTTCGGCCCCGGCCCGGACCGCCGCCGCCACGGTCGCGAACACCGCCCCCTCGCAGGCCCAGGCGGCGGCCGACAGACCGATGAGTACGAGCATCCTGGGCCTGGAGTGTACAAGGCGCAGGGCCTCGACCAGCCAGGCGCCGTGTCTGGAAACGGCTTGCGCCCAGCGCCGGCCCTTGATGCGACGGCGTCCCGGCAGGCGCTCCCGGATACGCCCGAGCGCGGGCGCGAGCAGCGGCAGGACGAGGAGCGCGGCGAGCCCTGCGCCCGCCAGCGACGCCGCCGCCACGGCGAAGCCGCGCGGGAAGGCGCCGTCCGGCAGGCCGAGCAGGCCGAGAAGGAGAATCCCGGTCAGGACGGCCACGTCCAGGACCCGCTCGACCACGAGGGTTCCCGCCACGGCCATGGCCGGCGCCCGAAGCTGGCGGCGAAAGCCCAGGACCCGCAGCGCGTCGCCGGCCCGGAACGGCGCCACGTTGTTGACCGCCATGCCGGCGAGGAACGGCCCCGCGCACGCGCCGAGCGGCAGGGTCGGCTCCAGCGCGCGCAGCATCCACCACCAGCGCACGATGCGCGCTGCCCAGCCGGCGGCCAGGAAGGCCAGGGCGAGCAGGACCGTGGAGACCGACAGACCGGTGAACGCCCGGCCCAGCGCGTCAAGGTCCACCTCGCGCACGAGCAGCCACACGAACCCCGCCGTCGTGGCGAAACCGATCGACAGCTTCAGCCATCGCACCGTCCCGCTACTCATCCGCAGGCTCGTCCCGCATCGCCCGCCGGCCAGTGGGCGGGAGCCCCAGCCGTTCCTTCACCAGATAGAGCGGCCGGCGCTTCACCTCGCCGTAGATGCGCCCCAGATACGCACCCAGGATGCCGAGGCATATGAGCTGTACGCCGCCGAGGAACAGGACGGCGACGAGGAGCGACGCCCAGCCGGAAACCCAGGCGGCGGTAAGGAGGCGAAGGACCAGGACATAGGCGATGCCCGCCAGGGCCAGCCCGGAAGCGAGAAAGCCGAGCCAGGTCGCCAGGCGCAGCGGCGCGAGGGAGAACGACAGAATGCCGTCGATGGCGAGGCGCAGCATCTTCCCGAACGGGTACTTGGTCTCGCCCGCCGTCCGGGCGGCGCGCCGGTAGGGAACCGGCTCCTGGCGAAAGCCGGTCCAGGCCACCATGGCGCGCGCGAAACGGTCGCGCTCGGGCATGGCGAGGAAGGCGTCCACCACCTTGCGGTCCATGAGCCGGAAGCCGCCGGTGTCGAGTGGAATGGAGATGTCGGCGAGCCGATTGAGGAGGCGGTAGAAGGCGCCGGCCGTCCAGCGCTTGAACCGCGTCTCACCGTCGCGTTCGGTGCGCAGGCCGTAGGCGACGTCGGCGCCGCAGCGCCAGCGTTCCAGCATCTCGGGGATGACCTCGGGCGGGTCCTGGAGGTCGGCGTCGATGAGGACGACGGCATCGCCGACCGCGCACTTCAAGCCGGCGGTTATCGCGATCTCATGGCCGAAATTGCGGGACAGGGCGAGGACCCGCACGCGCGCATCGGCGTGCTGCAACTCGCGCAGGAGGTTCAACGTGGCATCGTGGCTGCCGTCGTCGACATAGACGAGCTCGAAGTCGAGATCGGGGATGGCTTCCAGGGTGGCGACGAGGCGGCGATGGGTCTCGCCGATGACCGCTTCCTCGTCGAAGCAGGGGACGACGACGGACAGGAGCGCCCGGGGACTACCTCCGTCGGGGGGGAAGTCATTCAAAGTCAGTGCCTTTACCCGATTGGCCGGATGGCCGCGGGCAGTTACCCGCCCGCGGCTCCCACAGATCCGGACGTGCCCAACTCAGGCATCCGGCTCCTCAAGCTGTGTCTTCGCTGCAATACCCATGTCGCTATCTTGCGTCGTTGTGTTCTGATGGCTGCGCATTCCGGTGAAGTCGATCACCGAATCCGGCGCAAGCCGATCACCAGTCGGAGCGAAGCGACGGGGGGCGGTGATTATGCCGTGCAGTGATCGGCTTGGGTCAACCCCGAGTCTTGTCCAACGAGAGATGAGCCTGAAGGGAGGGTGTGACTCCAACGAGAAGTGAGCCTGTAGCGCGGGGTCCGGGATCATCGGAGGATGATCGTGACGCTACAGACCGAACGGGTCCGGACGCTGGACCAGGTGCGTGCCTTCGTCGAGGGCAGCGAGGCGGTGGACTTCACGGGAGCCGACCGGGAGTCCGTCTACGAGTTCGTGCGCCGCACGCTGGTGCGGTTGAGCTATGAGAGATTGGGCAAGCCCGACAAGGGGCTGGTCAGGCGCTACTTGGCGAAGGTGACAGGGCTGTCGAGGGCGCAACTGACCCGGCTGATAGGCCGGCATCGCGAGACCGGGCGCATTGAGGACCGGCGCGGTGGCGCTCCGGCGTGCCCCTTCGAGCGGCGCTACACGCGGGCCGACATCGGGCCACTGGCGGCGGTGGACGCGGCGCTGGGCCAGATGTCGGGGCCAGCGACGTGGGCGCTGATGCGGCGCCAGTATGCGGTGTTCGGCGACACGCGATTCGAGCGTTTGGCGGGGCTGTCGAACGGTCACTTGTACAATCTGCGCCGGTCGGCGACGTATCGGCGCCGGCGCACGGTGGTGGCCAAGACCCAGGCGACACACCGCCCCATCGGGCAACGGCGCAAGCCCCAGCCTGACGGCCAACCCGGCTATGTGCGCGTCGATACCGTCCACCAGGGCGACCAGGACGGGGCCAAGGGCGTCTACCACATCAACGTGGTCGATGAGGTGACCCAGTTCCAGTTCGTGGGGACCGTGGAGGCCATCTCCGAGAGGTTCCTGCTGCCGGTGCTCGAAGGACTCATCGAGGCGTTTCCCTTCGTGATTCAGGGCATTCACGCCGACAACGGCTCCGAGTACATCAACCACCGCGTCGCCGCCCTGCTCAACAAGCTGCGCATCGGGGAGTTCACCAAATCACGCCCCCGCCACTGCAACGACAACGCCCCCCGGTCAAGCCGGGGGCAGGCTCTCGCCGAGAGCAAGAACGCCAGCGTGGTGCGCAAATCCATCGGCCACGGCCACATCCCGCGCCGCTTCGCCCCCCTGGTCAACGAGTTCACCCGCAACACACTCTCGCCCTTCCTCGACTCCCACCGCCCCTGCCTGTTCCCCGCCGACACACTCGACGACAAGGGGCGGGTCACGAAGCGCTACCGCGACAGCGACGTGATGACCCCCTACGACAAGCTCAAGTCCCTCGACAACGCCGAGCGCTTCCTCAACCCCGGCGTCACCTTCGACCAACTCGACGCCATCGCCCACGCCGTCAGCGACCTCGAGGCCGCCAGCGCGCTCAACGACGCCCGCGACGCGCTGTTCCGCGCCATCCGCCGCCTCAACGACGTGCCTGCAAACCCACCGCCCGATCCAACCCGGGCGGTGGACCTCTCCCTCGCAGTTCCACTCCCACCGTGGAGTTGACCCGATTTCGTGGACACCTGACCCTTTGGGGAGGAGGTATCCACTATGCCGAAATCGAGACCGCCATACCCGCCGGCCTTCCGGCGCCAGCTCAAGTTTCGGGATTCGGAATGACGGAAAATCGCTTCATCACCTATATCACTCGAATTCGAGCCGCATGGTGAACACATCCAACTGGCGGCTTCGTGCAAAGAAAACCTTTACTTTGTCATCGAATGCCGTCATGAGAGTTTCTGCGCAACACCCAAAAGTCTCTCCAAGCTCGTCAAGCGTGTCCGAGATAATCGCACGGAATAGATGCCACAGGCATCCGGCAAAACTCAACGCATTCAACCGGTCCTGTATATCTGCTCGTACTTCACCGATGCGAGCACTTTCACACTCCAACTTCGCGTGAACCAGCATCAGGTAACGAATCGCGCATAGATGAATAGAGGCAGTGTGTGACGTAAAGGTCTTCGTTTGTTCGACAAGAAATCCGAGATGTTGCTTCGCCTCCTTGAAATACACCTCGATTCCCCAACGAAGCGCATAGACCTCCAGCACCTTGCTCATCCCAAGCCTCGCGTCAGTGCTCAGAAACAAAGCCCAGTCCTTCTTCCCAACCTCCGGCTCCCCTGGTTCGTTCACACCACGAACGAACAGCAATTGCACCGGCTTCCAGTCCGGGCGCTTCCGGCGACCCTCCGACACCTCCAACTCCACCTCGACCGCAACCGCCCTCCAAGGCATCCCTCGGACTTTCCTCCACCGCCTCTTGACCGCCTGGGCATCTATCTGCTGCGCATCCAGAAGCTGCTTCTCTCCACCCGCCGTCCGCACCCGATATTTCATCGACCCCTTCTTCATCCGCAACACCGCACATACACCCAACTCATACGCCGCCCGAATCATCGTCTTCGTACCAAACCACGCATCGACCACCAAGTAGTCCGCGTCCAGACCACTACGCTTCGCTCGTCTCATCATCCCGATGCCCATCTCCGGCTTGCCCTGGGTCGTCTCCTCCCGGTACCTCCGAGCCGCGACACTACAACTGTCCTTGTACGGTCGACTGAGCGCCTGCGCCTTCGTCCGACTCACGTAGAGCTGCGAATCCAATGGCAGGAACGTGTCGTCCGTGGCCAACCCCAACGTCAATACCTGCTGCCCCATCACGTGCCGGTTCGTCACATGGTCATAATGACTGGAAACGCCCTCCATCTTCTTGCCGCGCCGAGCCTTGATGGAGTCGTCCAGGACAAATGCCTTCACACGACTGTCGCCCAATCCTTGCTGCCTGTAGACCTCCTTCGCCGTGCCCATGTTGAACTTGCGCCAATCGATATCCTCACGTTTCAGGAAATCATACAAGACGTCCTTCTTCGCTCGGCTGAACATGCCGAGGGCGTTGCGACAAAACATCGCGACCGAGGAGACGTTCAGCCATTTCCACACCATGAGCACGAATACCGTCTCCGTGACTTCAATCCCATGACGCTTGCTGAAGCCCGCGCACAGGAGCAGTTGGTTGAGACGCAGCATCTTCCATGCCGCAGCAAGGAGGTTGTCGATGTAGTGGTTTCCGTCGGTGAGGACGGTCCCGACCAACGATGGCAGAGGGGGGTGCTTTGTGTCATGATTCATTCGGGCCTTCCGTGTTTTGGTGTCTGGTGTCAGCAACCGACATCTTAACACGTGCAAGGCCCTTTTCATATGTTATTCAACAGATTATCGATCGTTTACTGTAGAAATGAATCCCGAAACTTGAGGGACGAAGTCGGTCGGCTCATGTACAGAGCACCCTGGTACAAGGTGTACGACATTGCCGAAGCCCTCTATGACAGACTCCGCTCAATCCGCTATCGGGGTCGGCACGTGCATCGCGCACCATGCCTTCGCGCGTGGTGCCTTGGTCACCGTCCGGGGAGCGAGGACATGGTGAGCACGCGAATCACGTTGCCGTTGAGCCGAATCCTGGTCGAGCGCGTGAGCGATGCCGCGAAGCTCGGGGGGCTGGCGCGGGATGCGTACATCCGGCGGGCCATCGTGGCGGCGGTTGAACGGACGGATGCCCTGGCGGCGCGAAGGGCGCGCCAAGCCAAGCAGGGGGAGAGGTGCCGGTGAAGAAACGCAAGCGGAGAAAGCAGAGTGCGGGCCGCGCCCTGCGGCAGCAAGGGCCGGAAAGCCACCGGGAGCGGCGGCGGCGGGAGAAACGAGAGAAGGCAGCGGATCTCGCCAAAGGCCGTCCGGAGGGCACGTCATGAGCCTGCGAGCCGCCATCAACGGGGAGTGTCGAGACTGCATCCATGATGAGCTCGCGGCGGGAAGCGCCGCCGTGCAAGTCGAGCTCTGCGCCTGCTACGCCGGTCCGCTCTGGCCGGTTCGGCCAGAGCGCCCGGCCGGGTGCGGGTGCCCTACTCTCCGCCCGTGGTAGACGAGCAACGCTTGTCTCCGGCGATGGCGGCGTTCCGGCTTGCCAACCCCCTTCACCCGCCCGCCTGAATCGCTGGATATGCCCGAATCGCTCGAATCCACGGCGCCAACGGCGGAACCGGGCATCGGTGAGGCGGCATGAACTCGACAGGCGCTTGTCCAAAATGCGGGGGCGCCTGCGTCATGGGCGCGACCGGCCTTCCGTGCCCTGCCTGCGGTAGGGCGCCGGGGAAGGCGCCGAAACCCCGCAACCCCGCGAAGCGGCAACCGCCCGCGGAGGCGGACCGGGGGAAGTCCGTCACCGTCAATCTCGACATGCGCACGTGGGAGCGAGTCTGCGAAGCCGCGAAGCTCAACGGGCGGGAGCCTGGCCAGTGGGCGCGGGATGCGCTGATGCAGGCGGCGGCGGGCCAGTTGAACAAGGCAGTGCAACGGCAACGGGCGGGGAGTAGTGCCGATGGCTGACTCGCGTATCGACCGGCACGGGATCGCCGAGGCGGTCGTGTACCGGCTGCTCGGGGAGCCGAATCGGAGGCTGGCGCCCGGGCGGCGGTGGCGGTACGGCACGAAAGGCAGTCTCTCCGTCGATCTCGACAAGGCGGCCTGGTTCGACTTCGAGGCGGAGGCGGGCGGCGGTGTCTCGAAGCTGGTCGAACGCGAGCAAGCAACGGACTGGAAGGGTGCCCGGCGCCGGCTGGAACAGGAAGGGTTCATCGAGCCGTGGCGCCCCGATCCGAACCGCCGCGCGGAACGGTCCGGTCGGGATGGCGGTGCCCGGCAAGCGCGAAGCCGCGGGGCGGGTGCGGGAACGCCGGGGAGCTGCCCGACAGGCGCCGGACCGGCGCCACGTGCCGATGATTCGACCGGTGATCCGAAGGCAAAGGCTACGGATAGCGCGGGCGCTGGTCGCGACACTGCGCGGCGAGAGGCCGACGGAGGAAGCACTTCGGGCGCGCGCCGCCGACTTCCCACCCGCGAAGGCCGCCGATGCCTATGTCGCGCTGTTCGAAGAGCTGGTGAGAGGCGCGCACGGTAGTCTTGAGCAACCACGACAAGGGCGACTGGCCAGTAGGGGGCAGGAAACGTCACTGGGCGGCCCGTAGAGCGCCGTAGAGGCCGGACGGTACCCAACTTGCCCTGTCCCGCCTTCGGGCGCTACGGGCTGTTCTGACGGCGTTTCCGGGCCTGTCTCGAACAAATGAGGCGACCCCCGCGAGAGCCGGAAACGTGCTGTCGGGGTGCGCGACTCCCGACCCTGTATGGGCTTCAATGAGGCCGACCCCCGCGAGGGCCGGAACACAGTGTAAGCGCGACCAGTTGACTCCCGCAAACTCCTGCTGTATTCATCAAGTGGCATCCGTAGCCAACCAGGAGGGGCGGCAATCCTGCCGCTCCGCTACGTGGGAAGGGGGAGAAATCCTGCCGCTGGCTGCGTGGCTTCCGCTCCCTCGCGAAGGTCAGTGACCGCAGAATCTCGACGCTCGGAGAAACGAATGAAACCTACGGCTTGTAATATTTGTGGGGGGGGGAAATTCACGGTGGGTCCCGGCGGACGGATGTCCGAAACGGGAAAACTGCCGTGTTGTACCGGTTGTGGGTCACTGGAACGACATAGAGCAATTCGGCGAGTATGGAATCGTTTTCCCGCAATCGATCATTTTCGTACCTGCAAGGCATTGCAGTTCAGCTTGGATATTTCCGTAAGAAGAGACATGTTTTACTCTTTCGAAGTCTCGGTCTACGGTGGGCGGAACAGCCTGGATATACAGAAAATCGATCGTGCTTCTGAAACCTACGATCTGGTAATATGTAATCATGTTCTCGAGCACGTCGAAAATGACCGCGAAGCCTACAGGGAGCTTCTTCGAATTTTGAGATCCGATGGATTTTTACAATTTTCAGTTCCCTGGCCGACGCGATATGAAAAAACAATGGATTGGGGATATCCCAAGCCTGAGAAAAGTGATCACTTCCGTACATATGGCCGTGATCTGGTTTACAGATTCAATCAGGCACAGCCAAGCGCCTGCATATTGGAGGTCGAAACGATCGATCTGGTGACTGACACGTCGGAGATCGTCTATTTTTCCTCTACTGAGGAGTCGACGGTGAATTTCATCAAAAACTTTTTTGTCTTTGGTGAATTTCCGATGAGGTTCTTCCGGAACAATTTGTAGGTAGAAATTATCACCGGAGCGCTCGCA
This sequence comes from uncultured Gammaproteobacteria bacterium, assembly GCA_958295465.1. Classification (GTDB taxonomy): domain Bacteria; phylum Pseudomonadota; class Gammaproteobacteria; order HK1; family HK1; genus HK1. The sequence continues at coordinate 109,712 of OY282353.1, read as the reverse complement.
CGGGACCGGCGCCCCGTCCCCGTCGCGCGTGCTCCCGGTCTCGGGCCAAGCGCCCGCCCGGGTGTGCTTCGCCTGCTCGGCCTCAATGCGCGGCTGGTACAGGGAATTGATTTCTTGCGGGCTCCGTGTCCTGTCGCGTTTCTTCGCCTTGCGCAGCGCGGCCACCGCCCTGCACACACCGCACCGGCGCGCGTCGGTCGCCAGCTCTTCGTCGAGCAACTGCGCCTCGCAGTCCCGGCACAACCCCTCGGCGTAGAGGTCTCCGCGCTTGGCCTGGTTCCCGGACTTCGGCTCCAGGCTCATGCCTTTTCCTCCTGCCGAAAGAAACCACTGGCCAGTCCTGCCCCGAGGCCGATAGAGCTCCGGTGACGGCCGCCCCCCGGCAGTGGACCTGGATCTCCTGTGATTTTGTTGTTTTTGGCAGACTCAATCATAACATCACAGGACGATTCAGGTCCTCTTTCCTTCACGCTTTGGGGGACAGCGGTGCATAACAAATGTATACGTCCTGAACACCTGCCCAACCCCGCTCAAGATAAATCACTCTTGTCCTTGTCGATGAGAATGATCTTTCAAGAAACCTCAACACCCAACTACAACTGGAAAAACTGATTCCATATCCTTGCATCCAAGGATAGTCAATGTATGCGATACCTCCCTCTTCATACGATGCCAGAAATCTATCTTTATATTCGTCGGTTAGCATCTGCGGGTGAAAAAATGTACCATGACGTAATCGACGCAGGGCTTCTCGGCCGTGTGTAGTAAAGATCAGGCAACCCTCCGATGTCAGGTGCCTGTGGAAGAAGGTGATAAAATTGTTCCAACCGTGGGGATCCAGATGAGTAAGCAATGATCCGCACCATATTAGATCGAAAGATGTATCCAACTTTACTGCGGATATGGGATTTGAAGAATATACTGGAAAAGTGTCGAATTCGCGTGCACAAAAGTCGACAGCGCCCCGGTTGATATCGCAAGCAAAAAGGTCGGCATTTGGAAATTCTGCCTGCAACATGCGCAATACTCTGCCGTAGCCGCACGGGAGATCCAGGATCGATTGTACATCATCCGACGTCTTCGAATTAGCCAATAGCGCCAATCTGATACAATTTATAGCTGATTGTCCTACTCCAAAGTATTCCGATTCGCGGCCTTCTCTATACATACCATCCGCAGGGTGAATAACCCTGTTCACCTTCATCGATACGAGTTCGATCAACTGACTGGTTGAAAAGTAGAGCATTGCATTCATCTCATGGAGAGGCGAATCCGGCACCCGTTTTGCCAGAGTAGTGATTGTACCACTGCTGTCCCATAAAGTTCAGGTGAATTTCAGCCTGAGTTGCGGCGGCGGGTCTGGGACTTCGGCATGACCTTCTGCCCTACGGTTTCAGTGCCCACGCCGCTACATCCTCATCGGTGAACCTCACCGCGTTCAGCCGTTGCGCCACCTGCCCGACCTGGAAGTCGTCCTTGTGGCGATTCCAGAACCCACGGCAACAGAGGGCGTCGGACTTGTGGCAGATGCGTCAGCCATCGAACCCACCGTGCTCGTTCCGCACCTCCTGCTCATACCGCGCAAGCTCCCAGGGCAGGTCCGAACAGTAGATGCACGTGGCGCAGCTCGTCTTCCTCACGTTGAACATCGCCGCCTCCCGTTCGCGAAGGCCGACAACTTCTCCATGTCCATCCAGAGGATACGCAACGGCATCGGGCCGGTGACCGGCACGGGTCCGCGAAAGCCCCCCGTGTACTCCACCTCCTGCCGGGCAGGGTCCTGCACCACGCGCCGCGCGCCGACACGCTCCCCGTGGATGCGGGTGTCCTCCGGCAGCCGGTGCGGATAGTCGTCGTACAGCTTCATCGACAATGGATCCGGTAGACCATTTCCGCCTGTTGCAGCGCCTCGAAGGCGACGGCAGCGGCCTTCATGGTCGCCAACATCCTCCAGGCGAATTCCTCCCCGGCCAAGCGCAGGGCCGTTTCGCCGCCCTTGCGGTCCAGGCTTTCGAGAGCTTGCTTGGCGACCGGGGCGACATCCTCAACGGTGCGGTATGCCTTCTCCATCGTCACGCAGAACCCGGGCGGCGGGGTAAGGATCCATTCGATGATCTTCCCACACTCACCGTCCCCGTAATAGTCGATCTCCTCCCCCTACCGGGTCCGCCTGCCCCGCGCCTCCCATTGCGATCGCGATGGCTACTGCGGCCGCGCGAAACATCGCACTCCTCCCCTGCGTGCCTTCGGAGCGCCGAGACTACCTGCCTGCGCGCGTCCGGGACAAGGCGGGCGGGCTGTCGCGGCGGTGCCATCCGCGCTCAAATAGCGCCTCGCGTAGCCACTGCATAGCATTTCTGCCTCGTCAGCAGAATTTGTGGGTGAGTTCGGGCTCGGGTAAGTCGCCAAGTGTATGATACAAGGCGACTTCCAGCGCCTCGTAGGTGCGAAAGCCGAACGCTTTTCTGGTTGTCAGTTTGGCCTTGCCATTGAACCCCTCGACTGCGCCGCTGGACCAACGCCCCTTGGCGTGGAACCAGTTGAGGATCAGCGCACGATGCGAGCGCATCATGCGTGCAACCTTCTTCATCGGCTCGATGCGAGAGCGCATGGTTCGGGTGCACCATCGGTCGAGGAAGCGTCCGGCCCAATAGGGCGACACGTACCCCCACAACGACTGGAAGTCCTCTTTGAGCAGATAGGCGCGCATCGTGCGCAGATTATGGCGCACCAGGTCAGCGAGCTTGTCGTGCTGCACGTCGGTGAGGTTCTCCGGGCGTTTGAGCAGCAGCCAGCGGCTGTGTTTGAGCACCGGCGCCTTGCCTTGGGCTTGAAGCTTCCTGGCCTCCTCGGCGCGCACCTTGTCGATGGCTTTGCCGAAGTGGCTCATGATGTGGAAGCGGTCGAGTACGTGGACCGCCTGCCCGGCGCGCTCGGCAATCACGCGCAGATACGCCTTCCCCATGTCCGAGCACACGAAGCGCACTGCCCCGGTGCGTGCGGGGCCGAACCAGTCGAAGAAGCCGTGCAGGGTCTCGCTCTTGCGCTCGCGCCCGACCCACAACAGGCGCTTGCAGTGGGCGTCGATCTGGTAGACCAGGGTCAGGTAACGATGCCCGCGTTGCCACGCAATCTCGTCGATGCCCAACGCCTCGATACCGCCAAGGTCCTGATGCGCGCGACCCCACTCGACCGCCATACACACCGCACCGAACACGACAGGGCGAGATCGCTAAAATTTCATTGACATCAACAAGTTCTGTGATCTAATGGCCTCTTCGTCAAAGAGATGGAGATGGCAGGAAATGGACACGACGGCACCTGAAAGTTTGATTGAGCATTTCTCGAAGCTGGAGGATCCGCGAGTCGATAGGAACAAGAAGCATGAGTTGATTGATGTCATCGTTCTGTGCGTGTGTGCGGTGATCAGTGGCGCGGAGGGATGGAGTGACATTGAGGAATTTGGACGCACGAAGCTGGAGTGGCTTCGTCGGTATGTGCCGTTGGCCAATGGGATACTGGTGGATGACACGATTGCGCGAATCATCTCGGCGTTGTCGGTGAGTGGATTTCAGGAGTGCTTCATGAGTTGGATGGAAGATGTGGTGAAGCTGAGTGGTGGCGAGGTCATCGCGGTGGACGGCAAGACGCAGAGGCGTTCCCACGACCGCAGGCGAGGAGTGAAGGCGTTGCATATGGTCAGTGCGTGGGCGTGTGGCAATGGAGTAGTGCTTGGACAGGTGAAGACGGAGGAGAAGTCGAACGAGATAACGGCGGTGCCGGAACTTCTGGACAAGCTGGAATTATCGGGGTGTATCGTGACGCTGGACGCGATGGGATGCCAACGAGCGATTGCGAAGCAGGTCAAGGAAGGGGGAGGGGATTACGTGTTGGCGGTGAAGGGGAATCAGAAGCAATTGGACAGGGAGGTTCGGCAGTATTTTGATGCGACACGAGAGAAGGATTTCAAATATAAGGAGATCCAAAATGACGAGACGGCAGAGGATGGTCACGGACGAGTGGAGTACAGGAGCTATTTTTTGTCCACTGATCTGAGTGCATTGTCTGGTGTGAAGAAGTGGAATGGATTGAGAGCGATCGGGATGGTGGAATCGGAGCGCCATAGTGGTGGACGTGTCGGTATTGAGCAAAGGTATTTCATCACGTCGCTTGAAGATGTGGAGTCATTTCGACGAGCGGTGCGTTCACACTGGGGAATCGAGAATGAGTTGCACTGGAGATTGGATGTGACGTTCCGTGAAGACGAGAGTCGGATTCGTCGAGGCAACGCGCCGCATAATATGGGAGTGATTCGACATGTGGCGGTTAATCTGCTGAAGCGCAAGCCAACGAAGATCAGTGTCAGGAAGAAGCGTATCCGGGCGGCGTTGAACGATGGCTTCCGAGATAAGGTATTGATGGGACAATGATTTTATATGCGGTTGCCCTGCCGAACACGGTGTCCCAACTGGTGTGGAAGACTTCGGCCACCTCCTTGCACGACAGGCGCTTGGCCCACCGGGCGAGGAACCAGGCATAGCTGCGGGTCAGCCGATGCTTGCCCGTCGCCCACGGGACGGACTCGACCTTCACCCCGCAGCGCGGGCACGCCACCCAGAGCGGCGTCACGACTGCTTGAACGTGCGCACTCGACAGGTCCGCGACGGGGCGCTCGGCGATGGCGCCCAGATAGTCGCGCAGGTGCTGGCGCCAGGAGCGCACGGAGCTCGCCCGCACGCTCTCCTTCCAGCTCGGCGCGCGTGGCGAGCACCTGCTCGAAGGCGGCGGCGAAGGTCGGCCCCCGCGGCCCCCCTGCGACGGGCAGCGCCTCGCCGGCGCGCCGGGCGACGGTCACCCGGCGGCGGGCCTCGACCTCCGGGACCTCGCCCCGGTGTGCCGCGCGCCGGTTCTCCCAGGCCGCCTCCCGGGCCTCGGCGAGGCTGATGATGGGGTATCCTCCGAGCCCGTAATCGCTGCGCTTGCCGGCGACGACGAGGCGCTGGACGAACTGCTTGGACCCGCTCGGCATGACCTGGAGGAACAGTCCGTGCACGTCGTAGTGCTTCTCGGGCCGCCCGGTGCGCCCGCTGTGGCGGGCGCTCTTGACGAAGGCGGCGGTGAGTTTTCCGGCCAATGCGTTACCCTCAGTGTTTCCCACACTCGGGGGCAGTATTCAACCGTGCTCAACCGTCTGTCAACCACGGGCAACCGGAACGGGCATGAAGGATAACAGACTGAAAATACAAGGAAGATATGGTTTCCAATCGTACCCATTCGTGCTCAGGCGAGAACATCGATACCATGACCACGAGAATGCATCGTTCCTGTCCGTCCGGTTCGCGCTCCCGACTCGTATCCGGGCGAGACATGCAAGCCCGTGCATCGGAGCCGGTCCGTGAATTTCTCTCTGAGCGAGGAGCAACGGCTCCTCAAGGACAGCGCGGAGCGCTTCGTGCGGGAGACCTGCTCGCTCGACCGGCGCCGCGCGCTCGTCTCGAGCGAGCTCGGCTACAGCGAGGAAAGCTGGCGGCAAATGGCGGAGCTCGGATGGCTGGGGGTCACCGTGCCCGAAACCTGCGGCGGCATCGGCGGAGGTGCGGTGGAGATGATGGTGCTGATGGAGGCGTTCGGCGCCGGCCTCGTGGTCGAGCCGTACTTCCCGAGCGTCGTGCTCGGCGGCAATCTGGTAGCGATGGCCGGCTCCGAAGCCCAGAAACAGGCCATCCTTCCCGCCCTCGTCGCCGGCGAGCTCAAGCTCGCGTTCGCCTGGGTGGAAGCCCGGTCCGGCTACGATCTCTTCGATGTCGAGACCAGGGCCGAACGGCGCGACGGCGGCTACGTGATCCACGGCGCCAAGGGCGTGGTGCCCGGCGCCGCCACCGCCGGCAAGCTCATCGTCTCCGCACGCACGAGCGGAGCCTCCCGCGACCGGGACGGCATCGGGCTGTTCCTCGTCGATCGCGCTGCGAGCGGAGTGAAGCTGCGCGGCTACCGCACCGTGGACGGGCTGCGCGCGGCGGAGGTCGCGTTCGAGAACGTGGCGGTGGGCGGCGGCGCGGTGCTCGGCGACCCGCAAGGCGCCCTGCCGGTGGTCGAGGCGGTGGCGGAACGGGCCATCGCCGCACTCTGCGCGGAGGCGGTCGGGGTGATGGACGTCATGGTGCGCGACACCACGGAGTACCTGAAGACCCGCAGGCAGTTCGGCCGGCCCATCGGCGCATTCCAGGTCCCGCGGCACCAGCTCGCCGACATGTGGATGGCGAGCGAGGAAGCGCGGTCGATGATGTACGTGGCGACGCTTCGGCTCGGCGACCCCGACCCCGGGCTGCGCGCGAAGGCGGTCTCCGGCGCCAAGCATCTCATCGGCAGGCACGGACGGCTGATCGGCCAGCGCGCCATCCAGCTCCACGGCGGCATGGGCATGACCGAGGAGATGGGCGTCGGCCACTACTTCAAGCGGCTGACCATGATCGACGTCATGTTCGGCGACGAGGCGTACCACCTGAAGCGCTACGCCGGCTTGTGAGGATGCGGGACGGCACGAGGACCGGGTTGTCACCGAGGCCGCGAACGTTGAATCGTGTCTTGAACGAGTTCCGGTCAGACGCACTCACGCGCCCGACTTCGGGGCGTCGAACACCGCGGACACCTCGGCGGCAAAGCCTTCGAGCAGCGGCGACGTGGCCACCCCGCCGCATCCGAACACGCCGTGCTCGACATACACGTTGTCCTTCAGCGTGAGCACCGTGATCGTCTCGTCGCGCGGATCTGCGATCCAGTACTCCGGGATACCCCCCTCGGCGTAGTCCGCGCGTTTCTCGACCAGATCCCGATCCGGATCGTCAGAGCTCACGACCTCGACCACCAGATCCGCGCCCAGCCAGTAGCGATCCTGACGGCGGGGGTCCGAACGGTCGCGGAACATCATCAGGTCGGGTTCGCGGAACTTGCCCTCGCGGATACGCATGCGTAGCGCGGAGAACCTCACCACGCCGCCGCGCGGCCTGAGATGGTCGTGGAACAGGCGATAGAGGAACGCGAGGACAGCCTGATGCGCATCGGTCGGCATGGGCAATTCCTGAACGTGCCCGTCGGTGAACTCGATCAGGCGGGAGGTGTGGTCGGTGAGCCACAGGTAGGCATCGTCGCTCCAGCTCCCCTGGGACGGCAGGAGGTCGCACAGGAGGGAGGCCAACGCGCGCTGCCGGGAAGCCGGGGCGGTCGTCGCGAGTTCGGTCGTCGTCATGGCGTTCATCGTAGCGCGTTTCAGGTGCGGCAGGCACTCCGCCACCCGGCGAAGGTGGCAAAGCCTCCGACGAAGGCCGGCGCCCAGGCAAAGGGGCGCGATGGACGCATCCCCCCCTATTCCGCCAGCTCCGCGATCGCTCCGAGCGCGTGCTCCAGATCCTCATCGTCGGTGAAGAAACCGGGGGCGATCCGCACCGCGCCCAGAATCCCCGCCGTGCCCTGGTCTTCGTGCACCAGCGGGGCGCAGTGCAGGCCGGCGCGCACGCAGACGTGGTGGTCGGCGTCGAGCATCTCGCTGACCTGGGTCGCGGGCAGGCCCTCGACGTTGAACGACAGCGTGGCGACCCGCGGGCGGTTCCCGCGCGGCCCGTAGACGGCGATCCCGCTCATAGCCTGCAGTGCGCGCAGGATGTGGCGGATGTGGCTTACCTCCACCGACTCGATGTGGGCGAGCGCGTGTGCGCATGCGGTGGCGTGGTCAGCGTCGGATGCGGCGCCGGGCCGGGTGCGGCCGAGATCCGCGAACCACTTCTGTGCGGCGTTCAGGCCCGCGATGCCCGGAATCGAGCCGGTGCCCGCTTCGAGGCGATGTGGGTAGGCGTCGGGCTGGAACGTCGAGATCGAATCGACACCGGTGCCGCCGACCCGGACGTGGCGGATCTCCACCCCCTCGGCGACGATCATTCCCCCGATCCCCATCGGCCCGAACAGGCCCTTGTGGCCGGTGAAGCACAGGACGTCGATCCCCAGCGCGTCCATGTCGATGGGGAGCACGCCCGCGCTCTGTGCCGTATCGACGACGAAGACGGCTCCGGCCTCACGCGCGACCGCACCGATCGCGGGGAGGTCCTGGACCGAGCCGAGCACGTTCGAGCCGTGGTTGACGACCACGACCCGGGTGCGCGGGCGAAGCGCATCGCGGACCGCATCGGGGTCCACGTAGCCCTCGGCGTCCGCCCCGACCCGCGTGACCCGCACCCCGTGGTCGCGCTCGAGGTGGTAGAGCGGGCGCAGCACGGAGTTGTGCTCGACCCGCGTGGTGACGACGTGGTCCCCCTCGCCGACGAGGCCGAACAGCGCGATGTTCAGCGAGTCGGTGACGTTCTGGGTGAAGACCACCCGATTCGGATCGCCGCGGAAGCCGAAGAACTGCGCGAGCAGGCGCCGCGTCTCGAAGATCATCTGCTCCGCCTCGATCGCCAGGGTATGCCCGGCCCGGCCCGGATTGACCCCGTGGCTGCGGAAGAAGGTGTCCATGAACCGGTACACCGGCTCGGGCTTGGGCCAGGTCGTCGAGGCGTTGTCGAGGTAGTAGTGCTCCTTCATGGTGGGTCCTCCCTCCCCATTGGCTTCCGCGCTCTCGCTTCAGCGGCACGGTGAAGAATGCAGGTTGTGCGGTTTCACCGGTTCACACCGGGCGGCCGGCGACGCGATGGGGTTGCCGGACAAGGCGAAGAATGGAGGCTACACGGTTTCACCGGTTCATGCGGGTTCCGACCGGGCGCAGCTTCGAGAGCCACGCGCGCTTCATCAGGGTGCTTCCGGGGGAGGCCGGGGAGGCGGTCGGCGACACCTGCGGCGTGTTGATCCGCTTCGCCGAGGAGGGCGCCCGGGAGGAGTACGTCGCCTTCGTCAAGCAGGTGACCACAAAGCCGGGTGTGTGAACACTTGCATGCAGCCCTCGGCGACTTCTGACCGATGGCTTCTCCCTCCGGCGACAGGACCCTCAGCCTCCGCACGGTGCGCACGAAGACGCACAAGCTGACCGTGGACCTGCGCAGCGGCGCGGGCGAGCTGTACGACCTGGCGAGCGATCCGGAAGAGGTTCGCAACCTGCTCGATTCCGACGTCCATCGGCTCTCCCCCGGTGTGCTTGTTTCCGGCGCCGGCCTGCTTCGGCGATGCGGCGCCGGCCCCGGCACGTCGGCCCGTTGCGCCATGCGCTTGGAGTCGACCCGGCTTCCAGGGTGGAGTCACGTCGGCTACCGGGTGGACACGGAGGGGCTCGGCTCGGCGCGGTTTCAATGGCCCTCGATGCCGTCGTGGGCCTGATCGCCCCAGAGCTCCCGTACGCGGGCGTCGCGACCGCAGGACAGCCGGTAGAACCTGTATCGGACCGGGTTCTTCATGTAGTAGCCCTGGTGATAGTCCTCGGCCGGATAGAACTCCTCCAACGGCTCGACGGGGGTGACGACGCCCTGCTCCAGGACCCCGGAGCGCTCGACGGCTTCCTTCGACGCCTCGGCGAGACGGCGCTCCTCCTCGGTGCCGGCGAAGATCGCGGTCCGGTAGCTCGCGCCGCGGTCGCAGAACTGCCCGCCGGCATCGGTCGGGTCCACGCTGCGCCAGAAGACGTGGAGCAGCCGTTCGTACGAGACCTGCTCCGGGTCGTAACGGATCCGCACCGCTTCGTAATGGCCCGTGCCGCCCGCGGTGACCTGCCGGTACGTCGGATTGGCGGTCGTGCCCCCGGTGTAGCCGGAGACGGTCTCCACCACCCCGGGCACCATGTCGAAGTCGGACTCGACGCACCAGAAGTACCCGCCCGCGAACGTCGCGGCGGCGAGATCGTTGCCGGCCGCGGCCGGAACGGGGTGTGGCGCGAGCGAACCCGCGGCGAGAAAGGTAGCGGCAGCGAGCGATGCAAGCGGTGACCGTCGGCACGGTCGCCCCCCGGCCAGCGCCGCCGACCGGCGGGGAACGGGTGTGTTCCATGCGGGTCGGTTCATCGGATCAGATCCTCCTGTTCGGGAATTGCAATCGATTCTCCGGCATCCGGTTCGGCAGGAAGGTCTCGCCGGTCACCGGGTCGCCGGGCATGGCGTGTGATCGCCTTGGGTTGACGTCACCCATGGATCTCTTCCTGCAACCGGCGCCGGTGGTCATTCATCCCGGCTCTGCGAAGCGGTCTCCAACACGTAGCCCGGCAACGACGGAACGCCACCATCCATGTCCTGCACGCCGGCGCTCTCGCACGACAACAGGGCAATCCCACGCTACGGAATCGACCGGCGGCATGCTTTCCCGGTTCGACCGGATCGGGGGGCAGCCTTTTCGTTCCCGGCCCGTCCGCGTCCACGGCCGCCCGTCCAGCCAGCGTAAAATCGTCCTGCACACGCCGGATGCCTACATCGCCTTCACGATCCCCTCGACCATCTTCTTCGCGTCGGAGAACAGCATCATCGTGTTGTCGCGGAAGAACAGCTCGTTCTCGATCCCCGCGTAGCCGGAGCCCATGCCGCGCTTGACGAAGAGCACCGTCTTCGCCCGCTCCACGTCGAGCACCGGCATGCCGTAGATCGGGCTCTGGGGGTTGGTCTTGGCGGCGGGGTTGGTCACGTCGTTCGCGCCGATGACGAAGGCGACGTCGGCCTGCGCGAACTGGCTGTTGACGTCGTCGAGCTCGAAGACCTCGTCGTAGGGGACGTTGGCCTCCGCGAGCAGCACGTTCATGTGCCCGGGCATCCTTCCGGCCACGGGATGGATGGCGTAGCTCAGCTTCACCCCCTCGGACTTGAGCCCGTCGGCCATTTCGCGCAGGGCGTGCTGCGCCTGCGCGACCGCCATGCCGTAGCCGGGCACGATGATCACCGAGCCCGCGTTCTTCATGATGAACGCGGCATCTTCCGCGCTGCCCTGCTTGACCGGCCGCGCCTCGACCGCGCCGCCCGCCGCGAGATCCGTCTCGCCGCCGAACCCGCCGAGGATCACGCTGAAGAACGAGCGGTTCATCCCCTTGCACATGATGTAGGAGAGGATCGCGCCCGACGAACCGACCAGCGCGCCGGTGATGATCAGGGCGGTGTTCTCCAGGGTGAACCCGATCCCCGCCGCCGCCCATCCCGAGTAGGAGTTGAGCATGGAGACGACCACCGGCATGTCCGCGCCGCCGATGGGGATGATGATCAGCACCCCGATCGCGAAGGCGAGCAGCGTGAGGAGCCAGAACGCGGTATACGATTCGGTGCGGCAGAACCACACCGTCAGCACCACGATCAGCACCCCGAGGGCGGCGTTGAGGAGGTGCTGCCCGGGAAACACCACCGGACGGCCGGAGACGAGCCCTTGCAGCTTGGTGAACGCCACCACCGAGCCGGTGAAGGTGACCGCGCCGATGGCCGAACCGATGGACATCTCGACGAGGCTCGCGACGCGGATGGCGCCGGGCGTGCCGATGCCGTAGGCGTCCGGCGTATACAGGGCGGCGGCGGCCACCAGGACCGCGGCGAGTCCGACCAGGCTGTGGAACGCCGCGACGAGCTGCGGCATCGCGGTCATCGGGATCCGGCGCGCGGTGACCGCGCCGATCCCCCCTCCGATGCCGACGCCGAGCACGATCAGGCCCCAGGTCAGGCCCTCGGCGACGTCCGCCAGCACCAGGGTGGTGGCGATCGCGATCGCCATCCCCACCATCCCCAGGAGGTTGCCCCGCCGGGAGGTCTCCGGCGACGAGAGCCCCCGCAGCGCCAGGATGAAGAGCGCGCCCGAGACGAGGTAGGCGAGTGCGGCGAGATTCACCGCGGCGAGGTTCGCGGACACGGCGGGGCCTCCCTACTCTCCCGGCCCGGCGTCGCCGGAACCGGGGGTCCGTTCAGGAAATGCTTCGGCGGTTTGCATGGGACGTGATCCCCCGGAGGCTACTTCTGCTTCTTCCTGTACATGCCGAGCATGCGCTGGGTGACGAGGAACCCCCCGAAGATGTTCACCGAGGCCAGGACCACCGCGACGAAGCCGAGCGCCTTGGAGATGCCGGCGGACTCCCCCGCCTCCACCGCCACCGCGAGCAGCGCCCCGACCACGATCACCGAGGAGATGGCGTTGGTCACCGACATCAGCGGCGTATGCAGCGCCGGGGTCACGCTCCACACCACGTAGTAGCCCACGAAGATCGCGAGCACGAAGATGGAGAGGCGGAAGACGAAGGGATCGATCTGGGCGGCTTCGGCCATCGGGAGTGTCCTCGGTGGGGTGCTATGGCTGGATCATGCTTGGGAGCGGAGCCGATGGATTCTCACTCCCCGCGAAGGCGGGTAGCCGGAATTCCGGGCGGAGACGCCAACGCTGTGAGCCATCGCCGGGGATCTCTCAATCCGTGGACCGGAACGACGGATGGACGACGTCCCCGCCCCGCGTGAGGCCGGTGCCGGTGACCAGCTCGTCGTCCCAGTCGAATGCGAGGGCGCCGCGCTCGCCGTCCACGAAGGGCGACACGAAGTTGTAGAGGTTGCGGGCATAGAGCGCGGACGCATCGACGGGCAGGCGGCCGGGCACGTTGACGTGGCCGACGATCCGGACCCCATGGTGTTCGACGATCTCGCCCGGGCGAGCGAGCGGGCAGTTGCCGCCCTGCTCCACCGCCAGATCCACGATGATGCTGCCCGGCTTCATGCTCTCGACCATCCCGGCGGTGATCAGCACCGGCGCCGGCCGGCCCGGAATCAGCGCGGTGGTGACGACGATGTCCTGCTTCGCCAGATGGTCGGCCACGAGCTCGGCCTGCCGGCGGCGGTAGTCCTCGCTCATCTCCCGGGCGTAGCCGCCCGCGGTCTCCGCGGCCTGCGTCTCCTCGCTCTCGACCATGACGAAGGAGGCGCCGAGGCTTTCGACCTGCTCCTTCACCGCCGGGCGCACGTCGGTGGCGCTGACGATCGCGCCGAGGCGGCGCGCCGTGGCGACCGCCTGCAACCCGGCGACCCCGGCGCCGAGTACGAACACCCGCGCGGGCGGGATCGTGCCGGCCGCGGTCATCATCATCGGCATCGCCCGCGCGAACTCCGCCGCGGCGTCGATCACCGCCTTGTACCCGGAGAGGTTCGACTGCGACGAGAGCACGTCCATCGACTGCGCGCGGCTGATCCTCGGCACGAGCTCCATCGCGAAGGCGTCGACCCCGGCCGCGGCGTATGCCTCCACCGCCTCCCGGCCGCCGTAGGGCGAGAGCATCCCGACCAGCGCCGCGCCACGCTGCATCGCCGAGAGCTCGCCAGGGTCGGGAGCACGGACCTTCAGCACCAGGTCGGCTTCCGCGAGAAGCGATGCGCCGTCATCGGCGAGCCGGACGCCCGCCCCCTCGTACGCGGCGTCCGCGAAACCCGCCCGACCGCCCGCGCCCCGCTCGACCGCGACCTCCAGGTTGAGGGCGCGGAACTTCTTCGCGGTCTCGGGCGAGATCGCGACCCGGGTCTCCTGCGGATGCGATTCCTTCGGGACGGCCAGCTTCATGCCCTCGTTCCCCGTTCGGTCCGCGCCCGGCCGGCGGCGCACGCCGGCCGGGGCGTCATGCGGTGAGGGATCTTCTCACAGATTACGCCGATTCCGGCTCCGCCCGGATGGTCCGACGCCGTCTTCCTCGTCAGCCTTCATCCCGTCAGTCCGCATCCTGACGGTCCCAGGGCGATTCACGCTACGGAATGGGTCGCGCACGAAGCGCGGTTCGGTCGAATCAGACCGGCGGATATCCAGGGAACGGCCTCCTCCATGCCCACGTACCATACCTGTCCGCATCCAGGCCGCGGTTCGGTCAGGATGACACCACCCCGCCACCGCCCTTGCCCTTCCGCCGCACGACCTTGGCCCGGTGGTCCGTCCGGATGCAGGGCACGAATCCACTCCCTTCCGCCCACCGAGACCCGGCAGGGCGAAGATGGTGGCTCCGAACCTGACGTTCTCGCAGTCGTATGCAACGCCCTGCCGTCGCATCTCCCGGCCTTTCAGGACGGAGGCACGACCACGAGCGGCACGTCCATCTCCTCGCGGCTGACCCCTCCGTGGATTCCCACCTGGCGGAAACGCTTGTCGCCCGGGATCCAGTCCCGGATCGCATGGCCGTCCCGCATCACGAGCGTGTAGTCCCCTGCCCGCTCGGACAGGCGCGGGTGCGGATCGGCGAGCCCGAACCACCCGTCCGCGATCATCGACGCGCTCTCGACGACGTCGGCGGCGCCGGCCAGCGCCTCGCCGGCGTACCGCTCGAAGTCCGCGTAGTGCGCTCCCCGCACGTAGCAGAACGCTGCCCGCGGCTCGCCGCACAGGGAGATCGCGAGCCTCTCCGCAAGACCGGGGACGGTCCCCGCGTCGAGGCGCGATTCGGGCCGGACGTCCACGAAGCCGTGGTCCGCGGTCACCACGAGCAGCGCGCCGGTGCCGGCGAGCCCCGCGCGCAGGCGGTCGAAGAGCGCGTCGATCTCCGCGAGGTGGCGTCGGACCCGCCGGCTCGACGCGCCGTGCTTGTGCGACAGCGTGTCGAGCATCGGCCAGTAGGCGTAGACGCAGGTGCGCCGGCGGCGGGCGCCGCGCACGACGTCGATGATCACGCCGTCGAGCTCGTCGAGGCGCTCGAAGCCCCAGGGCGCGGCCCCGCGCGTATGCGTCCGCGAATACGCCGAGCCGGCGAGCCGGGCCGGCTGCACCGCGTGGCAGTCCGCGCGCACCCGCTCGAAGACGGTCGGGCCGGTGAAGACGTCGGACGGGGCGATGCCGAGCGAGGCGAGGTCCGCGCCGCCGGCCCGGGTCGTGAACGGAAGCGGCGCGACGACCATCCCGAGCTCGCGCAGCCACGTGAACCAGCCGGTGACCGCGTGCTCGGCCGGAGAGAGGCCGGTCAGGAAGGTCGTCACCGCCGAGGCGGTCGTCGAGGGGAACACCGAGGTCATCGTGCCACGCGACGCCTCACGCAACGCCGGCGTCGCGCCCGATTCGAGCTGCGACCGGCCGAGCCCGTCGATGACGAGAAGCACGACGTGTCCGGCCTCGGCGATCTCCTCGGGGCCGAGGTCGGCGAGATGGCCGTGCACGCCACCGGCCCCGGGCGCATCGAGCCCGGTGAGGATGGACTGCATCAGGTTGACGATACTGCCGTCACGATAGTTCGGCAGGTGCATCGCTTTCCGCTCCCCCCAACGCTTGCGATGGGCCATCGCGGGCGATGAGCGGAGATCATACAGGCCGCACGGCCGTGGGGACGGCTTTCCCTTGATCGCACGAGGTTTCGAGACCTTCGCCTACAACCCGGCGGATTGTTTGCCATATCCGTCGGAATGCGCTGCAATGCACCATGACGGTGTGCAACGGGCACGGCAGCCATGCTTCGGACCATGATCGATACCTTGCACTTCGCAGACCGCCTGAAGGATTCGGGCTTCGAGAACCGTCAGGCCGAGGGCATGGCGCGCGCACTCGGCGATGAACTGGCCGGGACGGTCGAAAACCTTGCGACGAAATCCGATCTCGATGCACTCGACACCAAACTGTCCGCCAGGATCGAAACGCTGGATACCAAGGTCGAGGCGCTCGGCACACAAATCAGGTTCGTGTTCGCCGCTCTTGCCATGCTGCTGGCCCTGGGCCTCATCGACACCGTGCCGCGGCTGTTGAGCTGAGCCCGGAAAGACAGCCGGGACCCGCGTCGGGGGTCCGGGCCGCCTCCTCGCATCCGTCAGGACGCGGGGATCACTCGGCAGCCCCCGATCACCCGCCTCGGTCCACTCTCGCCGCGTCCCGGCGCGGCGCATAGGTCGTCTCCACGTACTCGTCCACGATGCGGCGGAACTCTTCCGCGATGCCGTCACCGCGCAGGGTCACCGTCTTCCTGCCGTCCACGAACACCGGCGCGGCCGGGGCCTCACCGGTGCCCGGAAGACTGATCCCGACATTGGCGTGACGGCTCTCGCCGGGGCCGTTGACCACGCATCCCATCACCGCCACCGACATCTCCTCCACCCCGACGAAGCGCTCGCGCCAATGCGGCATGTTCTCGCGCAGGTGGCTCTGGATGCTGTTGGCAAGCTCCCGGAAGAACGTGCTCGTGGTGCGCCCGCATCCCGGGCAGGCGGTGACCAGTGGCGTGAACGAGCGCAGTCCCATCGTCTGCAGGATCTCCTGGGCGACGACGACCTCCCGCGTACGGTCGCCGCCGGGCTCCGGGGTCAGCGAGACCCGGATGGTGTCGCCGATCCCCTGCTGGAGCAGCACCCCCATGCCCGCGGTGGACGCGACGATACCCTTCGAGCCCATCCCCGCCTCGGTCAATCCGAGGTGCAGGGCGTGGTCGCTACGGGATGCGAGGTCGGAGTACACCGCGATCAGGTCCTGCACCGCACTCACCTTGCACGACAGTACGATGCGCTCGCGTGGCAGGCCCATCCGCTCGGCCTCCAGCGCACTGTCCAGCGCCGATCGGATCAGCGCTTCGCGCATCACCGCGTTGGCGTCGAGCGGCGCCGTCCTCGCCGCGTTCTCGTCCATCAGGCGGGCGAGCAGCGCCTGGTCGAGGCTGCCCCAGTTCACGCCGATGCGCACCGGCCGATCGTGCTCCATCGCCTTCTCGATCATCGTCGCGAAGCGGGTGTCGCGCTTCGCGCCGAAGCCGACGTTGCCAGGGTTGATGCGGTACTTGGCGAGGGCCTCGGCGCACTCGCGCACCTCGGCAAGGAGCCGGTGGCCGTTGTAGTGGAAGTCGCCGATGAGCGGCACTTGGCAGCCGACCGCGTCGAGGCGCTCGCGGATGGCGGGCACCGCCCGCGCCGCCTCCGGGGTGTTGACGGTGATCCGCACCAGCTCGGACCCCGCCCGGGCCAGCGCCTCGACCTGGGCCACGGTGCCCGCGACGTCCGTGGTGTCCGTGTCGGTCATGGACTGCACGACGATGGGCGCGCCGCCGCCGACCCGGACGGGGCCGATCCGCACACCGGTGCTTGCACGGCGAGGGGCGGGTTGCAGCATGGGCATGGTCCGGACGCTCGTTCGACGAAGCATGAAGTTTAGCGCGCTCCTCTCGCCGGTTCATGTCGGTGAAGGAAACAGCAGCAATTCCCGCTAAGCGCGAGAACGTCCGAAGATCCGTCATGATCAGGCGCTCCGGCCATCGGAAATCGCTCGATATCGCATCGTGACATCGCGTATCGGGACGTTAGCGGGAACTGCTGAGGAAACAGCAGGGGAATTTCGCGCTACGGAATGGGTCTCGCACGCGGCGCGGTTCGGTCGAATCGGATCGGTGGATATCCAAGAGGCTCGCTCCCAGGGGGTCCCAAGCCGGTGGTCCCGCTCATGCCTCGTCGGTCCGAGGCGAAGCCTCGACAGGGCAATTCTATTCGTTGCCGGCACGGCCGGGGTCCGATGCGCGCCGCAACGCCCATTCGATGCTTTCGATGTGGACGGATGGCTTCCCCCTGAAGTTCCGGGCGACCAGATCGGCGTCCGCGAGCGCGTCGATCGCGAAGCCGAGGCCATGGCAGTCGAGGCAGACGGGCCGGATCATCTTCTCGTTCGGCCGCAGGACGTCGTTCTGGTTGTGGTTGGTCACGATCTTTCCGCGGCGACCGACCCTGGCCATGTGGCAGGTCGCGCAGCTCACCCCGGCGCCCGGCGGCGCTTCGCCGGCAAGCTCCGCCTGCCACAGCGCGTGGTGGGCGCTGCCGAACCAGGCACGGGTATGGGCGTCGTCGTGACAGGAGGCGCAGGCTTCGACGGCGGCCCGCACGGTGTCGACCGCATGATGCCGGTGGCAGGCGCCGCAATCGAGCGACGCGGGAGCGGCGTCGGCGCGCATCGGGAGACGCGCTTCGGCGACGGTCATGCGCATGGGCCGCGGCGGGTCCGCGAACCACGCCGCCACGGCCCCCGGCAGTACGCCCCCGAGTCCGATGGCTTCCAGTCCGCGGCCCGGGTCGCGGGGGGCTGCGATCGAGGGATGCCCGCGCATACCGTGCCGGCCTCGTGCGAAGGTCTTCGCTTCCGGCTTGTGGCAGTCCTCGCACACATCGGTGTCCGGCGCCTCGATCCATCGGGCCTCGACCTCGGCACGGGGAGCGCCTTCCACCACGTCCGGCGCGTGGCAGGCGACGCAGTCCACCCCCGCCGCCGCATGACCGGAGCCGGCCCAATCGTCCAGCGCCGCCGGCTCGACGAGTGCGGCCGCTGAAGCCACGGGCGACCGCTGGCGCGGTCGCTTGGCGATTCCGCCGCGCGGAATCGCGGGTGCCTCATCCAGCGCCGCGGGCGGGCGGGGAACAGCGTTGTTCCATGCGAACGGCGACCGCTGGCGCGGTCGCTTGGCGATTCCGCTGCGCGCAATCGCAGGCGTCCCGGTCAGCGCCGCCCCTTTGGGCAATTCCCGGGCGCGGTCACGCGCGGACCGCGCGTGCACCGGCTCCGGCGCGACCCAGGGCCGGCCGGCGTGCTTGACCAGGAAATCTTCGTACAGCGCACTGTTGTCGTGATAGTTGTGGCAGCCCGCCGAGGCGCAGGTGTCGAAGGTGAGATCCGCATGGCTCGGCCGGATCGCCCGCACGTCCTGCTCGCCCTCGGCGTGGCACGCCACACAGAAATCCGCCGCCACGGTGACCGCGCCCGCGCGCGTGATCTCGGGACGGTGCTCGATATGGCAGGCCATGCACAGGCGCGCATCGATCCTTTCCCGGTAGACGGCCATTCCGGGACTGCGGAACAGCTTGCCCGGATGGCTGTCGCCGGCGGCCCTCAGCTCGTTCTCGTGGCAGTTCCGGCAGGTCTTGTTCATGGCCTTGACGGCCGCCGCCGCACCCGCGAAGGCCGGCGCGGCATGGCAGGTCTCGCAGGCCATCTCGATCTGGTGGTGGGCGTCGGTGGTCTCGCCGATCGGAAGCATCCCGCGGTCGCCGCCCACCACCATCCGGACCGCGACGAAGGCCGTGGCGATCAAGGCGCCCGGAACGCAGAGACCCCAGAAAACCGTCCTCCAGGACACGCGCCGGCCCTCTCAATACAGATAGACGACGAGGACGTGGATGATCAGGAGCGCCGGCAGGGGAAAGAGCGCGACGACGTGCAGCCGCATCGGAACGACGCGCAGCCTGGGGGCCATCCCCATGCTTCGGAGCCAGGATGCTCCGTGGGTCGAAATCCCGGCCAGTGCGCCGGAGAGCAGTGCGGCCACGTAAGACACCATGAGCGCCGCGTTCAGATTGGCGCCCAGGCGGAAGCCGGTATGGCCGAACAGGAGGAGCACGCAGCACAGGCCGAACCCGACGTGGGCGAGCCGCCACCGGATGGAAGTGCCGGACCGAAGCACCGGCCGCACCTTCATGCGCAGGGCGGCCACGAGTCCCGCGCCGCTGAACCCGAGAAGCCCATAGCCGCTCCACTCCTGCCAGGCCCCGTCGAACCACAGAAGCTCGAAGAACGTGGGGCCGAACCGGTCCGGGATGGGGACGCGCGGGGCCATGAGCGTCGCCACGGCGGCCAGGGCGCCGGCGACGGAGAGATGCAGCAGCAACCTTCGGAAGCGCGCCGACCGGGAGCGGACCGCGAGAGCGAGCGTGCGGTCGATGTCGGCGATCGCGCCGGCCACCTCGCGGCCGATCAGGTCCATCCTGCGCAGTTGCTCGATCCGGGGGCGGCATCGCTCGATCTCCCGTACGGGGAAGAGGTCGGGAAGGATGTCGCAGGCGTCCAGCAGAGCGATCAGGGCGACGTCCCGGGGGTCGGGGACGTCGTCGGAATGCAGCACGTTCCCGATGCGCAGTCGGATCGCCCGCGCCGCCTCGCCATCGACCGCGGGATGGCGCGGGGCGCGGAAGGCCCACGGGAACGTCCCGGACCGTTGCTCCAGAACGCCGCTCTCCACGAGCCCGGCCAGCGCCTGCTCGCGAATGGCGTCCGCTTCGTCGATGGACAAGTCCCTGATCCACGTCCGGGTGTCCACCGTTTCCGCTCGAACCGCGATCTTCTCCAGGATGCGATCGAGCGCGGGATTGCCGGTCGGCGTGCGGTCGGTGACCACGAGCGCCCGCGGGTCGGTGTCGACCCGCCAGGCGAACGCCAGATCCATCAGCACGGCGCCCGCCAGGGCGCACTCGAACGCATCCTTCTGGATGGGGAGGAGCGCGCCGTCCTCATCGGTCAGCAGCAGGATGAGCTCCTCGGCAAAAGTCAGCATGGCGCGGCCGGGTCCGAGGGTAGACGGCGACCACCGGGGTCAGCGGTCGCGGGGCGGGCAGCCGGGACGTTTCGTCCGGGAAAACATGGGCCGGCCCGAGGCGAAGTCTCGCCCGTTCATGCCCCGGCTCCCGCACCGCCGTGGATGCGGATGACGAGGTTGCCTGCCGAGTCCACCACCGCCCGATCGCCGGGGAAGATCGGGGTGGTGGAATCGAGCTGCTCGATGATCGCGGGGCCGTCCAGGGTGTGTCCCGCACGGAGCGACCGCCGATCGTAGACGGGGCAATCCACGGCGCCTGCGCCGGTGCGTCCGGGGGCACTTTCCGAGGCGTGTTCGGCCGCGCCCGCGCCGATGTGTCCGGCGACGCTTCCCGGGGCGTGTCCGGCGACATCTGCGCCGGTGCGTCCGGGGATACTTTCCGAGGCATGTTCGGCGGCGCCCGCGCCGACGTGTCCGGCGACGCTTCCCGGGGCGTGTCCGGCGACATCTGCGCCGGTGCGTCCGGGGATACTTTCCGAGGCGTGTTCGGCCGCGCCCGCGCCGATGTGTCCGGCGACGCTTCCCGGGGCGTGATCGACGGCGTCCGCATCGGTGTATTCGGTGGTGTCTCCCATGGCGTTTTCGCCGGTGCTCCCGGCAGCGCCGTCCCCGCTACCTCTCATGGCGTCTCCGCCGGTTCTCCCGGCAACGCCGTCGCCAGCGCCTCCGGCGATGTTCTCGCCCGCACTTCCGTTGTCGAACCATACCGGCCGCCGCTCGAACGGCTCCGGGAGCGGGCCGGGGTCGCCGGGCGCCCGCGGGGCGGGCGGCTCGACCAGCCGGCCGCGGGCGGTGAGCCTGACGTTGACGATCTCGATCGGGTCGTGGGGGTTCGCGTACCCGTAGGCCGACTCGTGCACTTCAAGGAAGCGCTCGCGCAACGTTTCCGGTGACGGGACCGTCATCGCGCCGGCGCCGCACCACGTCGGAGCATCCTCCTCCGGCGATTCCGGTGAAGGGACCACCATCGCACCGTCGATGTCGACGGTGCCGTCGCTGCCGTCGTCGCCACTCGTATGGAACGAACCCGTTCCCTGCCCGTCTGCGGCGCTGGCTGGAGGGCCACCGTTCCAGCAGCCACCACTTTCAGGGAAAAGGCCCAGCTCACTCCTGTCCGCAGCGCTTGTTGGGGCGTCCGCGATTCCGCGTAGTGGAACCGCCAAGCGACCGCGCCTGCGGTCGCCCTCCGCCGCGAGGGGCACGGCGAGCTCGAAGTTCTGTCCGACGTAGCGCGCATCGACCGCGAGCTCGATCCGGCGGCTTGCGGCGGGAATGCGTTCGGCGTCGAACCAGGCGCGGGCGCGGGCGGCGAGCGCCTCCACGTGCCCGGCGAGGCGCCGGAGGCCCGCCGCGTCGCCGGGGATGCGGTCGCCCGCGACGAAGTCCTCCTTCAGATCGGAGACGATCAGGCCCTGCGCGCAGAGGATCCCCGGCGCCGCGGGAACGAGGATCTCGCGTACCCCGAGGGCCGCCGCCACGTCGCGCGCGTGCAGCGGGCCGGCGCCGCCGAAGGCCATCAGGGTGAACTCGCGCGGATCGTATCCGCGCTCGACGGAGATAGTGCGGATCGCGCGCACCATGTTGGCGACGACGACGTCGAGCATGCCGCGCGCGGTGCGCTCGACCTCGAACCCGAGCCGCTCGGCGATCGGCGCGATGGCCGCGCGCGCGAGGGAGGCGTCGAGCCGCATCTCGCCGGCCAGCAGCCCGCGGGCCGGGAGCCGCCCGAGCACGAGGTTCGCATCCGTGACGGTGGGTTGCCTGCCCCCGCGCCCGTAGCACGCGGGACCCGGATCGGCCCCCGCGCTCGCCGGACCGACCTTGAGCAGGCCGTCGCGGTCGAACCAGGCGATGGAGCCCCCGCCGGCCCCGACCGTCTCGACGTCCACCGACGGGAGGCGGACGGGAAAGCCGGCCACGTCGCGCTCGAAGGAGACGCCGGCCCGGAAGTCCCGGATCAGCGCGACGTCGGCGCTGGTGCCCCCCATGTCCAGGGTGATGACGTTGCGCCGCCCGGAGAGCTTCGCCGAATGTGCGGCGCCCATCGCGCCGGCCGCGGGTCCCGACAGCGCCGTGCGCACCGGCAGGGCCCGCGCCCGCGCCGGCGACATCAGGCCGCCGCTCGACTGGTTGATGCCGATCGAGGCGCCGGGGGCCACGTCCGCGAGCGTCTCCTCCAGGGTCGAGAGATAGCGCCCCAGCACCGGCTGGAGGTAGGCGTTCAGCACGGTGGTGGAGAAGCGTTCGTACTCTCGGAACTCGGGCTGGACCTCGAACGAGGTGCAGACCGGAAGGCCGGGGAGGGCGGCACGGAGCGCGGCGGCGACGCGGTGCTCGTGCTCCGGATTGCGGAACGCGAACAGCAGGCAGACCGCGCACGCATCGGCGCCGCTCGCGCGCACCTGCTCCACCGCCGCGGCGACGGCATCCGGAGCGGGTTCGGTGATTGCCTCCCCGTCCGCGCCCATCCGCTCGTCGATCTCGAACCGGCGGCGGCGCTCGACGAGCGGCGGCGGGTGGTCCTCGACGAGGGAATACATGTGCGGGCGCGTCTGCCGGCCGATCTCCAGCAGGTCGCGGAAGCCTCTGGTCGTGATCATCACGACGTCGCCCCCGCGGCGCTGGATGAGCGCGTTGGTGCCCACGGTGGTGCCGTGGGAAAGCCGGCGCAGCCCGGCGAGGTCGATCCCGTGCCGGGAGGCCAGCGCGAGCAGCCCGTCGACGATCGCCCGGGCGGGGTTGTCGGGGGTCGAGGGCCGCTTGCCGGTGTGCGCCGCGCCGCTCGCCTCGTCAAGCACGTAGAAGTCGGTAAAGGTGCCGCCGACGTCGACGCCGATGGTCCAGGTCATGTTCGCGCGCTCCCCGGTGCGCCGGACGGCGCCGGCAGGCCGGTAGTTCAACGCCTGCGTGACTCCATCCCCATCCAGCTTCGCGATACCCCATTCCCCGTTCGAGCAATCTCTCGCCGCCGAATCGCCTCTCCAGCATCCCCCTCACCGCCTCGCGCAACGCCTCCCCCAATGCCTCGTCCCCCGAGCGACGCAGCAGCCCCGGCAACCCCGCCACCCGCTCCGGCATCCGCGCCGCCTCGACGCGGCTCTGCACCGCGATGAGCGCCGCCGCCAGATTGCGGCGGGCATCGTCATCCGGCAAGGCCGGGCCGTCAAGCAGCACGTAGCGGGCCTCCGGCTGCAAGGGTGTGATGGCCTCCGGACCCGGCGCGGTCAGCGCACGCACGCTGAGTGGCGCACTCCAGCGCTTCTCGATCGAGCTTCGCAAGATCGGCGAGGGCAAGGACCCCTGGGGCGGCTACCGGACCGGCTTCATCGGCACCGTCACCCTGACCCGCGGAGACTTCGGGATCAGCTACAACCTCGGCCCGGCCAGCGAGACGATGGAGCTGGAGCTCGGCATCGAGGGTATTCGGAGGTAGGCCGCTTCGCGCGAGCCGTCCGGCCCCGGCAGATGATCCGCCGGTGGCGCTCCCCGCCGTAGTTCGGGAAGACGCCGGCCCGGCCCGCGGGCATCAGGATCGTGACCGCGTCGGCCACCAGCTCCGCCAGCACGCCCCGCTCCCGAGGGTCATCGCGAGCCCGAACCGCGGGTCGGTCCGGACGCCGGCCAGAATCTCCGCCAGCGGCGGCTCGATCGTCTCCTCGACCAGAAAGCGATCGGACAGCGCTCCGGCATCGTGGCGCCGGACCGCGGCGCGGACCCGGGCGACGGCATCCTCCGCCCCCTCGCGGTTCGAAAGCCTCAGGACCACGGCGCCGGCCTCGATCTTGTGGGGCAGGCGATCGCTCAGCATCTTCACCGCAACCGGAAAGCCGATCTCCGCGGCGGCATCCGGCGCTTCCCGCCCGTCGGCGTCACGGCCGGCGGGCGCCGGCATCCCGGCATGGCGCAGCCACGCCTTGGCCTCCCCCTCGTCGGATCCCGCGACCAATCCGGACGGGAATCTCCTCGAAATCAGCACCTGCGGAGCGCAATCCGGGAACGGCAGGGATTGAGAGCGCCCCGCGAAGCCTCGTCCCGGAGAGCCGCGGGGGATGCCGCCGGCCCGGTGTCCGGAGCGGCCCGTGCAATATGGCGAGCTCACGTCCAGGGATTCGTCTTCGACCCCCGATGTCGCATGGCTGGTCGTATCGCTGGTTGAATTCACGTGATGAATCTGCGGTGCAAGCTGCGAAGTGCCGGATGTGCAAGGATCCGTATGGCGATACGGCCGAGCCGGATCCCCGCGGAAACGGGGCTCCGGCGTGCCTGGTTCATGCCACGCCGGATTGGGGAGACTTCGAGATGTGGACGGGAATCCTCCTGTTGACCGCGATTACGGCGCTCTACGCCGGGTACAACCTGCTCGTGAAGGTGTCCAGCAATCACGTTCCGGAATCGGCGACGACCACGGTGCTCGCGACCATCTGCCTGCAGCTCGCCGCCCTCGCCGCGTCCGGCACGTTCGCGCTGGTGCTGCTCGCCCGCGGCGGCCATGTGCTGAAGCTCTCCACGACGGCTTATGTCTGGGCGGCGGCGGCGGGCCTGTGCATCGGGCTCGCGGAGATCGGGTATTTCTACCTGTTTCGCGGGGTCGGCGGGACCGGGCCGGTCGCCGCGAACGTCGCGGTGCCGGTGATCGTGACCGGCACCGTGGTCCTCACGATGCTGCTCTCCTTCTTCGCGTTGAGGGAGTCGCTCGGCGCCATGCAGATTGCGGGCACGGTGGTGGTGGTCATCGGCATCGCGATGATCTTCTCCAACGGATTCCGGTCCTGAATGCTCCGGTTCGAGTGCCGCAAGAAGATCGCCGGCAGGAGAAGGCCACCGTCAGGGGTTGCGCATCGTCGCCCTGTCGAGGGGATGAGTCGGCGATCCGGGCGGGATGGCGGGGGTCGAGCTGCGCGAGCGGGGGGCTGGGATGTGAGAGCCGAGCTGCGGGGTGGGCGTCAGAATGCGGGGGCGGGCTGTGGGGCTGTGGGGCTGTGGGGCTGTGGGTCGGTCGCCGATGCGGCGCAACGCAAGGACGCGGATGGAAGGTGACCGGCTGGCCACGGGCGCCGTTGAACGTGAAGCGGGGTTGAACCATAAAGCAGGCAATCGATGAGGAGCTCCCCGACAAGGAACGCCCGCTCCGTGGCCCGTTCCGTACCGGGGATGGGGCGGCGGGCGCCGCCCCATCGGTTCACGTACCCGGTTCAGTGGGCGACCGCGATCCGCTTCGGCTGCAACGCGGCGCGCTTCGGGATCACCACCTCCAGCACCCCGTGCCTGCCGTTGGCGGAGATGGCCTCGGCGTCGGCGGTGTCGGGCAGGGTGAACCGGCGATAGAAGCTGCCGTACACCCGCTCCACCCGGCGATAGCCGTTGTCGCCCTCGTCCTTGGCCTCGAGCGTGCGCTCGCCCTTGATGGTGAGCACGCCGTTCTCCATCGTCAGCTCGATGTCCTCGGGATCGACCCCCGGGACGTCGGCGGCGATCACGAAACGTTCGGCGTCTTCCCTGATGTCCACCGCCGGGGTCCAGCGGCTGGTCACCACGTTCGAGCCGTCCTCGGCTCCGGCTACCGCGCTGTCGAACACGCGGCTCATCTCGTTCTGGAGCTGGCGCATCGCGCTCCAGGGCTCGTATCGGGTCAGCAACATGTCGAAGCCTCCGTTGTCGGGTTGAATGGCGGCCCTTCGCCGCTTGCTCATCAGGTTGGATCGCCGCGCGATTTTTCAAGCGGCCCGCCTCCCGCGCGGTACAATCGCCGTCCATGAAGGTCCGAGTGCCGGGGCCGGCGCGGGCGGCGGCTATCCCCAATGGAACTGCAACCACCCGAACAGCCGCCGCGCCCGCGGCGGCGATCCGGCCGCGCGGCCGAGGACCCGGTCCTGCATCGCGCCGAACGCGAACGGCGCCGATCGGGTGCTCTGCAACGCATCCCCGGATCTCCGCCAGCAGATCGGCGAGAACCCCTTCCTGCACCCGCGCGAGGGCCTGCGGCACAGTCCGATCAAGGCGGTGGTGCTGACCAACACCGACGTCGGCCACATCACCGGCCTGCTCGACCTGCGTGAATCGCAGCCGCTACGGCTCTACGCGACCGAACGGAGGCACGTTCCGAAATGAAACGACTGCATCGATGCGATCTCTTCGGCTGGAGCGTCTTCGACGAATCCCGCAATGTTGATTTCCACGGCGTCGCCTGGGCGCGTCGCGGCGGCAACGTGCTCGTGGACCCGGTGCCGATGTCGGCGCACGACGAGGCGCACCTGGGAGAGCTCGGCGGCGCCACGACGATCGTGGTCACCAATTCCGATCACGTGCGTGACGCCGCGGCGCTTGCGGAGAGGTTCGGCGCGAGGGTCCTCGGGCCGCGCGGCGAGCAGGATCGGTTCCCGATCCGGTGCGACGGCTGGCTCGGCCAGGACGACGCGGTCGTTCCAGGCTTGATCGCCCACGCGGTGTCGGGCTCGAAGACACCCGGCGAGCTTGCGCTGACCCTCGACGGGACAACCCTTGTCACCGGCGATCTGATCCGCGCCCACGAGGGCGGTCGGCTCTGCCTGCTGCCCGACGGAAAACTCACCGACCCTGGGGCGGCGCGGGCGTCGGCGCGGCGCCTTGCAGCGCTGCCGGGCATCGATGCGGTGCTGGTCGGCGACGGCTGGCCGGTGTTCCGCCGCGGTGCGGAGGCGTTGCGGGAACTGGTCGATTCCTTCGACGCCGCCTGACGGACCCCGCGGATTCAGGTGCCGCGCCCCGAGGTTCGAGGCGCGCGTCGGAGCGTCAGTCCGGACAGCTCAGTCGCGCAGGAGCGCCGGTCGCACGCCCCGCCGTGCCCGCCATGCCCGTGCCCGTGGAAGCGGGGGGCGGGGTTCAACAGCCGGGCCGTGAAGGCGGGGAGCGGGGAATCCGGACGGTCTCGATCGATTCGTCGTCGATTCGCACGGGACGTCCCGAATGTGGAGCCATTCGTGACACCTTCCCGGCAAAGTGCTGAAGTGTCACCGTTGCCGAATCTGTTTCAGGGGGCGGGAACCCTTGATCGCGGAAGTCCTTTCGACGGTTGAAGGCCCTGCGCCGCCCGGCTGCCACCATTGCGGCGCGCCCCTCGGCCACCGATCGCCGGTCGCGATGGTGGCGGGCCGCGAGGTGCGGGTGTGCGGCGATCCATGCCGCACCGCGGTCGAGACCATCGCGAACGCCGGACTCGCGGCCTGGTACGGGCTGCGCACCCATTCGGACGCGCACGGCGCAGCCACCGCCGACCCCCGCCATCGGGCGGAGATCGACGTCTGGCGGGTCCCGGAGGTGGAGGCGACGCTGGTGCGCCGCGCGGGCGATGGCGACGTTCGCGGCGGCGCCAGGCACGGTTCGAGCGCGGTCATCCTCACCGTCGAGGGGATGCGATGCGCGGGATGCGCGTGGCTGGTCGAGCGCCTGCTCGCGTCGGTCCCGGGGGTGGGCGCCGCCGCCGTCGACTTCCCTCTCCGGCGGGCCGAGGTGCGCTTCGATGCCCGCGCCACGCGCCTGCACGCCCTGCTCGAAGCCCTTGCCAAGGCCGGATATCGCGCCGTCCCCTATACCGCGCACGAAGAAGAGGCGGCCATCGAGTCGGAGCGCCGCACCCGCATCCGGGGGCTCGGCATCTCCGCCTTGTTCGGGATGCAGGTGATGCTGCTGAGCATCGCGCTGTACGCAAGCGACCGCTACGGCGGCATGGATGCCGGCTTCGAGCAGCTCTTCCGGTGGCTGGCGATGATGCTCACGGTCCCGGTGCTGGTCTGGCCGGGACGGACCTTCTTCACCGGCGCCGCTGCGGCGCTTCGCGGCCGGCGCCTGACCATGGACGTGCCGGTGGCGCTGGGCCTCTCGATTGCCTTCCTCGGGAGCGTCTTCGCGACGATCACCGGCGAAGGCGCGATCTGGTTCGACTCCGTGGTGATGTTCGTCACCCTGCTGAGCGGCGCCCGCTACCTGGAGCTGCTCGCCCGGCGGCGGGCCACCGCGGCGATCCGCGCCCTCGCCCGCTCCGCGCCGCTCGTCGCCACCCGGGTGCGCGAAGGCCGAACCGACGGCGTGACCGGGGGCAGGGCCGGGAGCGGAGCCGCGAACGGGGCCGAGCGCAGGAGCGGGACCGAGCGTGGCGCCGGAAACAGGTCGGAGACCGGGAGCGAAGCCGCGAGCGGGACCGAGGGCGGAGCCGGGAACAGGTCGGAGACCGGGAGCGAAGCCGCGAGCGGGACCGAGGGCGGAGCCGGGAACAGGTCGGAGACCGGGAGCGAAGCCGCGAGCGGGACCGAGGGCGGAGCCGGGAACAGGTCGGAGACCGGAAGCGAAGCCGCGAGCGGGGCTGAACGCAGGAGCGGGACTGAACGCGGCGCCGGAAACAGGGCGGAGACCGGGAGCGAAGCCGGGAGCGAAGCCGGGGACGGGGCCGCGATCGGGAGTGGGCACGACGGCGGTGAAGGGGGCGCGGGGATCGATCGGGTGCCGGCCGCGGCGCTTCGGCCAGGCGATCGGGTGCGGGTGCGCCCTGGCGAGGTGGTTCCCGCCGACGGCGTGATCCGCGCCGGACACTCCTCGTTCGACGAATCGCTGCTCACCGGGGAGTCGAATCCGGTGGCGCGTTCGCCCGGGGGCCGGGTGCTCGCCGGCAGCGTCAACGATTCCGGAGTGGTCGAAGTGGAGGTGACCTGCACCGGGGACGCAACCGTGCTCGGCGGGGTGCTCCGGCGCGCCGGGCAGGCGGCCCGCGAGCGACCCGCGATTGCCCTGCTCGCGGACCGGGCCGCGGCATGGTTCATCGCCGGTGTCCTCGTGCTCGCGGCCGGCGTCGCGATCGGGTGGCTGCTCCACGATCCGGCCAGGACGATACCGGTGCTGGTCTCGGTCCTGGTGATCACCTGCCCCTGCGCTCTGTCGCTCGCCACCCCGGCCGCGATGACCGCGGCCCTCGGCGCCCTCGCCCGCGCCGGACTCATCGCCACCCGGGCGAACGCGGTCGAGCGGCTCGCGCTCGCCACCCACTGCCTCGCCGACAAGACCGGCACCCTCACCGAAGGACGGTTCCGCCTGCGATCGGTCGTGCCTCTCGCGGCGGTTTCAGCGTCGAGGTGCCTTGCGCTCGCGGCGGCCCTGGAACGCTACGCCACGCATCCCGCGGCCTCGGCGATCATTGCGGCGGCGGACGCCATCGGGCGGCGAAAGGAAGCCGTTACACCATCCGGTATGCCCGGAAGCGCAACGCGGACGCCCGGCTCGGAAGATTGCCGCTCCGGACCCGGGACAGGAGCCGCCGGCCCGGAAGCAAGCGACTTCGGACCCGGGACGAAGACTTCCGATCCGGTGGCGCACTGCGCCGATTCCGTGGTGGAGGACGCCAGGACGCATACCGGCGGTGTCGCGGGCCGGATCGGCGGCGTTCGCTACGCCGTGGGCAGTGCGGAGTACGTCGCCCGGGCCTGTGCACTTGCCGCGGGAGTATCCGATGCCGACGCCGGCGGCGACGACGCTTCTCCCTCGACGGCCGGTGACGCGGCCGTCGAGAGCGTCGAACGCCTGGAATCTCTCACTCGACCCTCTGCTCCGGAATCGCATGCGGCCGGCCGCGGTTCCGGCGCCGGGCGCAAGGATGACCGGCGCGGCGGAGGCGACGGAAACGCCGGTGGCGATGGGGACGGCGACCGGAGCGACGAGGTCGAGCATGGTGGAACCCGCGTCTTCCTCGCCCGGGAAGGGAGCCTGCTCGCTCGCTTCGTCCTCGCCGACACCCTGCGCGCCGATGCGGGGAAGCTGATCGAGGGGCTCCGCGCGCGCGGCATCGAAACCACCATCGCATCCGGCGATTCCGCCGGCGCGGTCGAACGCGCCGCCGCCGCGCTCGGGGTCGCGCACCATCTCGCCGGGCTCTCTCCAGAGGATAAACTCGCCGAGGCGGCCCGGCTCGCCGCGCGCGGCGAGCGGGTGCTGATGCTCGGGGACGGGGTCAACGACGCCCCCGCGCTGGCCGGCGCCCACGTCTCGGTGGCGATGGGGCGTGGGGCGGCGGCGGCCGCGGCCCGCGCCGACGCGGTGCTCATCGGCGACGGTCCGGGCGGGCTGCTCGAGGGGCTCGACGTCGCCCGCCGCGCCCGGCGTATCGTGAAGCAGAATCTCGCCTGGGCCCTAGGTTACAACCTCGTCGCGCTTCCCCTCGCCGCCGCCGGCGCGGTGCCGCCCTGGGCCGCCGCGATCGGCATGTCCCTGAGCTCGCTCGTGGTGGCCGGAAACGCGCTCCGCCTCGGCCGCTCCCCGGACGCGCACGGACACTGACCGCGATGGAGATCCTTCCACTCCTCATCGGGATCTCCATCGTCGCGGTCATCGCGGTGGCCGGGGTCTTCGTGTGGGCGGTCCGCTCGGGCCAGTTCGACGATCTCGACACGCCGGCGGTGCGAATCCTCGCGGATGACGACGAGCCATCCCGTCACGACCGCGGTCACCCCGGCATCGCCGAAGAAGCAGCCCGGAGCGCGGAAGGCGGCCACTCCAGCGGGCACCCTTCGAAGGCCGCGGTTTCTTCGACCGATCCCCGTCGCGGGCTTGATCCGGATCATTTCGTGCCGCGGCGCGCCGCTGATAAGCTTGGGGCTGCACTAGTACCTCTGCACAGTGGTTTTGGTCGATTGAAATCAAGCAGGTAACCAGAATCGCCGCCTCGTTCGAATCATCCGAACCAGTCAGAATCACGGTGCAAGGGTACTAGGCCGTGTTGACGAATTATCGAAGCATGATCCAGGCCGACACGATATGAATAAACGCCAGGAACGTCCGACTGAGCTTGTCATAACGGGTGGCAATACGGCGGAATTGCTTGAGCTTGTTGAAGAACCGCTCAACCTTCTCGCGCAGCTTGTACTTCTGCGCATCGTGATGAATCGCCTCGGTCCGGTTCGCCTTCGGCGGGATGACGGCTTCAATCCCCTGCATTGCCAAGAATTGACGAATGGCATTGCTGTCATATGCCTTGTCCATCACCACCGCCCCCAGCCCAGGCAACGCTGGCACCCCCTCCCACACTGGCTCAAATCCCACCGCATCATTGCGCTGTCCACCAGTCAACACGAACGACACCCCGGTACGCTCGTCCGTGCAGGCCGCGTGCAGCTTGGTGGAGAGCCCACCCCGAGAGCGGCCCAGAGCCTGGGCCTGTTGCCCGCCGTTTTTTTTGATGCCCCGGCGGCGTGCTGATGTGCCCGCACAATGGTCGAATCGATGAAGAGTTCGTGGAGTTGTTCATCGTCGAGGGTCTGGAACCGCTGCCAGAGCCGTTTCCACAGCCCCCGCTTTTCCCAACGGCGAAAGCGGTGATAGACAGCATTCCAGTTGCCGAACTCACCGGGCAGGTCCCGCCAAGGGGTCCCGGTGCGGGCCTGGTACAGGACAGCTTCGATGAACATCCGGTCGCTGAGCCTCGGCGGGCTGCCGGCGGCGTGCTTGAGTTCCCGGAGCACGGGCTCGATTTCCGACCACAGAGCATCGCTGATGAGCAAGCGTAAGGCCATGATTGTTCTCCGAAGAACATCGACGGAGAACAATTGTCCAGAATTCCATGAATTCGTCAACACAGCCTAGTACCTCTGCACAGTGGTTTTGACCGGTTCAGGCAACTCGCAGGGACCCGGTGGTTGCGTTCATTGACTCGATCCCAATCGATCAAATTCACTGTGCAGAGGTACTAGGAGTCTGCGCCGTAGAAAACGATGGACTGTAGGGGCTGTAGGGGCGACGCATGCGTCGCCCCTACCATCTTTCTGCGGCGCAGACTCCTAGGCTCCGAGCAGGATCACGCCGGAGGGAGGCGATGAGCATGTCGATTCGCCACGCACTCGGATTGCTGGCCCGCCCGCGGGCCGAATGGGAGGCGATCCGCGACCGGCGCTACGGCGTGGTGCGCTCCCTGTTCGCGCATACCGCCATCTTCGCGCTGGTCCCCGCCGTTGCCGGCTACCTCGGCACCACCAGGACGGGCTGGCAGATCGGCGCAGGCGGCGTGGTGCGGCTGACCGAGGCGAGCGCCCTCCGAATCGCCGTCCTCTACTACCTCGCGATGGTCGTGGCCACCTTTTCCGTCGCCTGGGTGATCCACTGGATGCGCCGGACCTACGGAGCGAGCCAGCCGCTCGGGCAGTGCTACGCGCTCGCCACGTACACCGCGACCCCGCTCTTCCTCGCCGGTGCGATGCACCTTCAACCCATTCTCTGGCTGAACCTCCTGGTTGGACTGCCCGTGCTCGGCTACACCGTCTTCATCTTCTACACCGGGGTGCCGGCGATGATGGAGATCCCGCAGGAACGGGGCTTCCTCTTCTCCTCGGCGGTGATGGCGTTCGGCCTGGTCGCGCTGGTGGCGCTGCTCGCCGCCAGCGTCCTCCTGTGGAGCACCGGCTTCGGCCCGAGCTTCACGTACTGATGACGAGCGGCAGGAAAGGCTTCCGGCGGATTCGGCCCGGGCCGGAGTAGCCGGAAGCGAAGCGGGACCGCCCGACAGGGGGCGGGGACGGGACGGAAGGATGGGAGCGGACCGGACGGACATGCACGAGACCTACAACTACACGGTGGTGCGCCAGTTCGCGGTGATGACCATCGTGTGGGGGATCGTGGGCATGCTGGTCGGCGTGGTCATCGCCGCGCAGCTCGCTTGGCCCGCGCTCAACTTCGACCTTCCCTGGCTCAGCTACGGCCGGCTCCGCCCCCTGCACACCAATGCGGTGATCTTCGCCTTCGGCGGTTGCGCGCTTTTCGCCACCTCCTACTACGTGGTGCAGCGCACCTGCCACGTGCGCCTGTTCTGCCGCCGGCTCGCGGCCTTCACCTTCTGGGGCTGGCAGGCGGTGATCGTGCTCGCCGCCGTCACCCTGCCGCTGGGCATCACCCAGGGCAAGGAGTACGCGGAGCTGGAGTGGCCGATCGACCTCCTCATCGCGGTGGTGTGGGTGGCCTACGCGGTGGTCTTCCTCGGCACCATCGCCAGGCGCAGGGTGCGCCACATCTACGTGGCGAACTGGTTCTTCGCGGCCTTCATCCTCGCCGTCGCCCTGCTGCACGTCGTCAACAGCGCGGTCATCCCGGTGAGCCTGTGGAAGTCCTACTCCCTCTACGCCGGGGTGCAGGACGCGATGGTGCAGTGGTGGTACGGGCACAACGCGGTCGGCTTCTTCCTCACCGCCGGCTTCCTCGGGATCATGTACTACTTCGTGCCCAAGCAGGCGGGGCGCCCGATCTACTCCTATCGGCTGTCCATCGTGCACTTCTGGGCGCTGGTCTTCACCTACATGTGGGCCGGTCCCCACCACCTGCACTACACCGCCCTGCCCGACTGGGCGCAGTCGCTGGGGATGGTGATGTCGCTGATCCTGCTCGCGCCGTCCTGGGGCGGGATGATCAACGGCATCATGACCCTCTCCGGCGCGTGGGAGAAGCTGCGCACCGATCCGGTGCTGCGCTTCCTGATCGTCTCGGTGTCCTTCTACGGCATGTCCACCTTCGAGGGGCCGATGATGTCGATCAAGACCGTGAACGCGCTCTCCCACTACACCGACTGGACCATCGGCCACGTGCACTCCGGCGCGCTCGGCTGGGTCGCGTTCATCTCCCTCGGGGCGATGTACTTCCTCATCCCGCGGCTCTTCGACCGCGAGCTCTACAGCCTGCGCCTGGTCGAGGTCCATTTCTGGGTCTCGACGGTGGGGATCGTGCTCTACATCACTTCGATGTGGGTGGCGGGCATCATGCAGGGGCTGATGTGGCGGGCGGTGAACGACGACGGGACGCTGACCTACAGCTTCGTCGAGTCGGTGGAAGCCATGCACCCCTTCTACGTCATCCGCTTCCTCGGGGGCGTGCTGTTCCTCGCCGGCACCGTGGTGATGGCGTGGAACCTGTGGCGGACCGTGCGCGGCGCCCGCCCGGGCGAGGCGGCGATCCCCGCCCCGGCGCACTGAGGCGAGCGCCGGGGGAGGCCATGGAGCCATGACTCCGATACGGATGCGGATGCAACTGCACGCGCGCCGCGGATACCGGGTCCGTTGCGGCGCGTGCCCGGTTCAAGGCTTCCGGGTGCCGGGTGGCCCGCGCTTCGGGGTGACGCATTTCGTCGACTCGAGGCCGGCTCACGATTTCCGGGCGTCGGGTGGCCCGCGCAGATAGCGGACAGGAACGGGACCGGGCGGACGGGACGAGACGGGAGGGCGAACGGTGGCGGCGCGCGGACACGAGAGAGTCGAGACCCACCTCGGGCTGATGGTGATCCTCATCCTGATCGCGAGCAGCATCGGCGGGCTGGTCACGATCATGCCCCTGTTCAACCAGACCGGCCTGCTGAAGCCGGTCGAGGGCATCGAGCCCTATCCCGCGCTCCAGCTCGCCGGGCGCGACGTGTACGTGCGCGAGGGCTGCTACGTCTGCCATTCGCAGATGATCCGCCCCTTCCGCGCCGAGACCGAGCGCTACGGCCACTACTCGGTGGCCGGCGAGTTCGTCTACGACCGTCCCTTCCAGTGGGGCTCCCGGCGCGCCGGCCCGGACCTGCACCGCGTGGGCGGGCGCTACAGCGACGAGTGGCATCGCGTGCATCTGGTCAACCCGCGCGACGTGGTGCCCGAGTCGATCATGCCCGGCTATCCGTGGCTCGCGGAGAATCCGATCGACGGCGAGTCGGTGCGTGACCGCATGAGCGCCCTCCGCAGGCTGGGGCATCCCTACACCGACGCACAGATCGAGGGCGCGCCGGGCGCGGTCGAGGGCCGGACCGAGATGGACGCCATGATCGCGTACCTCCAGGGCCTCGGCACCGCGATCCGGACGAGGCGGTAGTCTCTCACCCGTGAAGTCTTCGACAAAACGACGAAGATTTTTCCGCCAACCGGCGTTTGGTTCCGGCCATGCCGGGTTGGGGTGTCGGGAAAGTTCATGAACGGTCACCTGCTTCCGGCCCTGCCGGGTTAGGGCGATGGACGCCGGATTCCTGCACGGACTGTGGACCGTGATCCTGCTCGCGGTCTTCGTCGCCATCGTCGCGTGGGCCTGGAGCGGCCGGCGCAAGAAGGACTTCGACGAGGCCGCGCGGCTCCCGCTGGAGGAGGACGCGGCGCATACCGAAGCACGGGGGACCCGCCATGGGTAACTTCAACGACGGGTTCTGGAACCTCTTCATCATCGTCTGCACCCTGGGCGGGATCTTCGCGATGTACCTGCTGACGGCGATGAACTCGCGCGCGGCGAACCCGCGGGTGACGGAGCCGGACGCGATGCAATCGGGCGCGACTGCATCGCGCAGTGATCGGCCGGCCGGGGACGGCGGGGTCGAGACGATGGGGCACGTCTGGGACGAGGACCTCACCGAGCTGAACAACCCGCTGCCGCGCTGGTGGGTGATCCTCTTCTATCTCACCCTCGTGTTCAGCGTGCTCTACCTGGTGCTGTACCCCGGCCTCGGCTCCAACGCGATGCTCCTCGGCTGGACGCAGGTGAAGGAGTACGAGGCGGAGATGGCGCAGGCCGAGGCACGCTACGGGCCGCTCTACGAGGAGTTCGTCAACCTGCCGATCGAGCAGGTGGCCGCCGACCCGAGGGCGCTGCGGATCGGCGAACGGCTCTTCGCGAGCTACTGCGCGGTCTGCCACGGCTCCGATGCGCGCGGCGTGCCCGGCTTCCCGAACCTGCGCGACGACGTCTGGCAGTGGGGGGGCGAGCCCGATCGGATCAAGGCCAGCATCCTCGCCGGGCGCAACGCGGTGATGCCGGGATGGAGGGACGCGCTCGGCGGCGACGCCGGCGTGGAGGAAGTGACCGCCTACACGCTCTCGCTCTCCGGCCGCACCGACGACGACGCGGAAAAGGCGGCGGCCGGGAAGGAGCGGTACGACGCGCTGTGCGTGGCCTGCCACGGCGCGGACGGCGCCGGCAATCCCGCGCTCGGCGCCCCGAGCCTCACCGACGACGTATGGCTCTACGGCGGCTCGGAGGCGGCGGTGCGCCACAGCATCGCCGAAGGGCGCCAGGGGCGGATGCCGGCCCACGGGGAGTTCCTCGGCGAAGCGCGCGTGCACGTCCTCGCGGCCTGGGTCCGGAGCCTCTCGCAGCGCTGACGGCGCCGCGGCGCTGCACCGGTGGCACTGCCGCAGGCCATGGGCCGGACGCAAGACACGACACCCGACGATGTCGAGGCGTCTCTCTACGAGAAACGCCACAAGGTCTACCCGCGCGAAGTGCACGGCTGGTTCGCCACCATGCGGGCGGGCGGGGCGCTGGGGCTGCTCGGGCTCTTCTACGGGGTGTGCTGGCTGCACTGGGACGGACGCCAGCTCCTGCTCTTCGACCTGCCGGCGCGCCGCTTCAACGTCTTCTGGTGGACGTTCTACCCGCAGGACTTCCTCTACCTCGCCCTGCTGCTGATCCTCGCCGCGCTGTCGCTCTTCCTCTTCACCGCCCTGGCCGGGCGGCTCTGGTGCGGCTATGCCTGCCCCCAGACCGTGTACACCGAGGTCTTCCTCTGGGTCGAACGGAAGATCGAGGGAGACCGGCCGCGGCAGATGAAGCTCGACCGCGCCCCCTGGAGGGCGCGCAAGATCGCGCTCAAGTCCGCCAAGCACGCGGTGTGGATCGCGTTCTCGCTATGGACCGGCTTCACCTTCGTCGGCTACTTCACGCCGGTGGCCGAGCTGGGCGGCGCGCTGTTGCGCCTCGACACCGGCCCGTGGGAGACCTTCTGGGTCCTGTTCTACGGATTCGCGACCTACGGCAACGCCGGGTGGCTGCGCGAGCAGGTATGCATCTACATGTGCCCCTACGCGCGCTTCCAGAGCGCGATGTTCGACCGCGACACCCTGGTCATCTCCTACGACGCCGGGCGCGGCGAGCCGCGGGGGTCGCGCCGGCGCGGCACGGACCACCGCGCGGCCGGCCTCGGGGACTGCATCGACTGCACCCTGTGCGTGCAGGTCTGCCCCACCGGCATCGACATCCGCGACGGCCTCCAGCACCAGTGCATCGCCTGTGCCGCGTGCATCGACGTCTGCGACCAGGTGATGGAGCGCATGGGCTATCCGAAGGGGCTCGTGCGCTACACCACGCAGAATGCGGCCGAGGGCGCGGCCGATGGCCGGCCGGCCCGCGTGCTCCGCCCGCGCGTGCTCGTCTACGCCGGGGTCCTCGCCGGGCTGCTCGCGGTCTTCGCCGGCTCGCTGGCGCTGCGCGTCCCGGTCGAGCTGGACGTCCTTCGCGACCGCAACGCCCTGTACCGCGAGATGCCCGGCGGGCTCGTCCGCAACGTCTACACCCTCAAGATCGTGAACATGCACGACGAGCCGTTGCGCTGGCGCATCGGCGCGTCCGGGATCGAGGGGCTGAGTCTCGGGGTCGAGGGCGGCGACCACGAGGTGGCGCCCGGCGAGGTCGCCTCCGTCCCGGTGCGCCTCGACGCCCCCGCGGATGTGCTCCGGGCCGCGAGCACCCCCGTGCGCTTCACCATCGAGGCGGTCGGCGCCGGGGACATCCGCGCCTCCGAGGAGACCCGTTTCCTGGGGCCGGCGGGCGGGCAGGCGTAGCGCCGGGACTGACCCTCGCTCTGGTTGACGCAGGGTC
The DNA here is from genome assembly GCA_958295465.1 of uncultured Gammaproteobacteria bacterium. GTDB lineage: Bacteria > Pseudomonadota > Gammaproteobacteria > HK1 > HK1 > HK1. Next base: position 71,899 of record OY282353.1, on the reverse strand, counting down.
CCGCCCGCGCCGGTGACGTCGTCCCGGCCGGCGAGGACCGGATGGCTGGACGGCGCATCCCCCGGGCGCGTGCGCCTTCGGGGGATACATCTCGGTGTGCAGCGCCCGCGAGCACGCATCCCCCCGGCGCGTGCGCCTTCGGGTGGTTCCGGGGGCTACCTCCTTGACGAGGCGGACCTGCGCATCGGGGGTCAGCCGCCGCGCCCCTTTCCCACGCCGAGCGACCTCGCGAGCTCCGGGACGTCGGCGAGCGGCAGCACCGATATCCGGTCATCCAGCGGATACGTTTTCTCTCCGGGATACACCACCCAGAGATGCGCAAGCTCCAGGTCGTTCAGCGCCACCCGCATGGAGCGCGTCGTACCGGGGGCATCGGCGAGCTTGCATTCGAAGCCGTAGCGCCTGCCGCCGCGCATGACGAGCAAATCGAGCTCGGCGCCGCCGTGCGTCGCCCAGAACCAGCTCCCGCCGGCTTCGAATGCGTTCACGATCTGCTCGACCGCGAATCCCTCGAAGGAGGCCCCGACCTTCGGGTGACCCGCGACTTCTTCGGCCGTTTCCAGGGTGAGAAGGGTGTGCAGGAGCCCGGTATCGCGAACGTAGATCCGGGGCGACTTGACTTGGCGCTTCCTGACGTTTGCGAACCACGGGGGGAGCGCCCGCACCATGAAGGCGCCGGTCAGGATGTCGAGATACCTTCGCGCCGTACCTTCGTTCGCGCCGAGGGCGCGGGCGAACTCCGCGGCATTCCACACCTGCCCGTGGTAATGGGCCATCATCGTCCAGAACCGGCGAAGCGTCTCCGCGGGGACGGTGATGCCGAGCTGGGGGATGTCGCGTTCGAGGAACGTCCGGACGAAGCTCTGTCTCCACAGGGAAGAAGCCCGATCGTGCGGCGCTAGGTATGCGCGGGGGAAGCCGCCCCGGAGCCAGAGGGTGCGCCACGATTGCGGCCTGGCCTCCGACAGACCGAAGCCCGACAGATCGACCAGGCCCACACGGCCGGCGAGGGATTCCGAGACCCCGCGCACGAGCGAAGGAGACGCGCTGCCGAGCACGAGGAACCGGGCTGGATTGCCGGCGCGGTCGATCAGTACGCGAAGGGTTTCGAACAGCGCCGGCTCGCGCTGTATCTCGTCGATGATCACGAGACCGGACAAGCCGGCCAACGCCTGCTCCGGGGCCTGGAGCCGCCGCCGGCCCACCGCGCTTTCGAGATCGAGGAACGTGCTTCCGGGGGTGTCGGCCGCGATGGCCCGCGCGAGCGTGGTCTTGCCGCACTGGCGCGGCCCGGTGAGGGCGACCGCCGGGTGGACGGAAAATGCCTCATGAATGCGCGCGCGGGCGGTGGGACGATCGATGACCATGTGGCATGATATTTCTCGAAAATCCTTATTTCAAATGTGGATTTTCAAGAAAAAATACAGTTCTGTGGCCTGTGCTGCCGGCGAGGAGGCTCGTTTTCCGGATCCGGCGGCCAAAGGGACGAAGCGTCGGGGCTGATCCTCGCCTGTGTGACGCAGGGTCCCGCCCACGATGGATTATGGAGTCTTCACAGGCGATTCATCCGCTTGAACAGGCGCTCCGGGACCGCACGCAGGACGAACATGATCGGACGCCAGATCCGGCGCACGTAGATCACATCGCGGGGCCGGCGAATCGCCGCGACGACCGCGGTGGCGACCTCTTCGGGGGTCGCGGTCAGCCGCGCCGGCAGGTCCATCCCGTCCGTCATGCGGGTGCGCACGAAACCCGGCTTGACCGTCACCACGTGGATGCCGGAGGCGGCCAGCCGGCCGCGCAGACCGGAGAGGAACGCGGTGAATCCCGCCTTGGCCGAGCCATAGACGTAGTTCGTGGCCCGTCCCCGTTCGCCGGCCACCGAGCTGACGCCGACCAGGACCCCGCCGCCGCGCCGCTCGAAGCGCTCGGCCAACGCCCCCATCAGCAGCGCGGGGCCGACATAGTTGGTGCGCATCACCCGCTCCGCGGCGGCGCCGTCCCGCTGGCTCTCCGCCTGGTCGCCAAGCCGCCCGACGACGCACACGGCCACATCAGGCAAGGGATCGAGCGTGTCGAGCAACGAGACGCCGCCGTCTTCCTCGAGCACATCGCACCGGTGCGCGGTCACCGCGACCCCGGTGCGCACCCGGAGGTCCCGCGTCTCCCTCTCCAGCCGCGTCGGGTCGCGGGCCGCGAGCTGCAACGCGCAGCCGTCCTCCGCCAGCCCGTGTGCGATGGCGCGGCCGATATCCGAGGTAGCGCCGATCACCAGCGCCGTTCCGACCCCGCCGTTCATCGTGCGACTTTCCCTCCGCCCGCCGTTTCGACGAGATCGAAACCGCTCCTCCAAGCGTGAGCCTCGCCGGGTGTCCATCAGCCGGCGCCGGTTGCGGCGATCAGGCGAGGATGCATTACGGTTCTTCTGATTGTTGTTCGAATTGTGGCTGAACCAGCATGACGTGGTCGAGCATGATGTGGCCCCAGCCGCTGGTTTCGTCGTCGAACAGTTCCAATTGTAGACGTTGGCCAGCCACCTCAGCCAAGGGGTAAACGACCCACTTGAACCGTTCGGTGTTCTCGCCGCGCCAGACCGCGGCTTCGTCGCCGTTGGCCCACAGGCGGAACCCGACACCACTGCCCCCGCCTCCGGCGATCAGGAACATAAGATTCTGGTCAGAGTCGGCGGTGAACGCAGGTGAGAGCGCCCGCCCGGTGGTTCGGTCTCCCTTGTCTGGGTGGTAGCTCGTCAGGAAGCCTCGGCCCTCGCTGCCGCTAATCGGTTGCTGGCCCCTGTAGCGTTCATGTTGACTATGATTCGTGACTGCTTCGCCTTCCAGCAGCCAGTCGTCAAGTCCGTCTTCGAAACGTCCGAGAAACCGCTTGAGGAAGCCGCTTGCCCTTGCAATTTCAATGAGAGCAGGATATGCCGCACTACGAGGCAGTAAGAGCGCATCCATGCACAAACCTGTTTTCGTCTTCGTCCAAGATCCGATAGAGTGTTGTTTTATCCCAGGCCTGACCGCCGTTTCATCTCCTGATTGAATCCAGGCCCATATCAACGGTTCGCCTGGAACGCAATTTTTGGCGAATATTTTCACCAACCGGTCATCCACAACCATTCCCACGTCACCGAAGCGTTCGTCGAAGCGCGGCTCCATTCTTTCCCAGAACCAGGCGGCGGCGTCCAGACCTGCCGGCGGATCATCTTGAGTGAGAGCAAACCCGATTATGTTGTCGGATAATTGATCCGCATAAAGGAGATTAGGATTCATCTGCAGTGCATATCCTTCAGTTATGCCATGATAGGGTTCTTGTGAAGAGGGATTGGCGAAGTGGGTGATTCCCAATGCTCTATAAATGGCCATGTTTTCTTCGTCCAAAGTGGAGAATGGATTTTTCGATTTCAGGTATCTCTTGTGAAAATATTCGTAAGAGTTCACCAAGCCATCCAAGTTCACCACTGGAAAATGCGAGAAGTACCCTATGCGGCCAGCATCCCACGATCCGATTACGCTGTCCTCGGGAAGCAGGCGATTCATGATCTTCACCCCTCCATACACGGATTCGAACAATGCAACGGAATGCCAGGACGAGAATATATTGCCGCTTGAAGCGCTCGCAGAGTCGACAAACCGGAACGGTCCGGTGAAATCTGCCCGATTGTTGCATAAACGTGCGACAAATAGACGTCAGGCGACGGCGTTCAGTGTTGCGAGAGCCTGCCGGAGCTCTCTTTCGAGCCTTTCGTTGCTGTTCATGGAGAGGACCAATTTGCCGGCGGGGCGAATCATGCGCCCGGCGCGTTGGATGAGGGTACGGCGAAGGGTTCCAACCTCCCGGAAGCACCACAGCGCGGCGCGCTTTGCGGTGGTGCCACGGGCGCGAGGGTCGAGTTGGATCTGCAGCTCGCGAGTGAGGTTGTGAGCAACAATGCCGGCGAACATGTACAGTTGGTTGCCGACTCGGGTCTTGACCGGTATGTAATCCATCTGGCAATGCGTCTTGAGTTCGGCGAAGATACCCTCCTGCGAACCGCGGCCTTCGTGGAAGGCGACGACCTTGCGTGGGGTCATTCGTTTGTTGGTGACGATGACCTTGAATTCGTACCCGTATTCGGTGGGCTGGAACAGGTCGAGTTGGATCGGCAGCTTGTGTTGGCATCTGACCTGCTTTCTGATGAAGATGAAGCGATAGCGGGCGTTCCACGACTTCGGCTTCCAGCGGGTCTCGAAGTAATCGAGCCCGACCGCCATGCGTCGCCATCGTTTTCTGCCTTCGACCAGTTCCTTGAGGGCGGCAAAGCGCTCGAAAGGAACCGAGATGGTGAATTCGACCCCCGACGAATGCAGTCGTTCAGCGATGGTTTCGTTGAAAAATGCGCTGTCGATGCGAGTCTCTACCTTTGCACGGGGAAGGCACGAGCGCACGTGGCTGATACAGTGGCCGATGAAGGTGTCGGCCCCGTTGGAGTCGTGTACGTTTCCAGGACGATGGTGAACGTCGAGGATCTGGTCGGTCTGGGCGACGGTGCAAAAGAGGGGGTAGTAGCTGCGCGCGCCCTTCTTTTTCTTGTTGAAACCCACTGCGGTTCCTTCGGCATGCCGCCCGGTGCTCAACACCGACCCGTCGTAATCGAGCGTCACTCTCGAAAATCCCTCGTCTACCAGACGCTCCATGACCAGATGTCTCGATTCACTTCGCACTTTGGCGACACTTTGTTCATCTGCACTGGCGAGCGACCGGCTGAGCGTGGATACGTCCGGCAATCGCTTCAGACCGAGAACCCGTTTGACCATCTCGTCATCACGGTAGTAGTCCACGTCTCGCAGCCGCCGGTGTCCGATGATCAGATGCACGACCAGCAGCATCATGATCATATGATGGCCGTAAATCGGATTGGCCTTCAGGTGGCGGAAACATCGCCACAACCGTTCTTTGATGCCGATGAGAGAGAAGAGGTGTTGAAAGACGATGAGTCCCGAATACGATGTCAGGCTCTGCTCTTCGAATCGGATGTCGAGACCCAGCTTGGCTTTACCTCGAACGTCGGCTCGGCTATGCTTCATCTTCGTGGTCTCCGTTTCGCTTGGTACGTTGTTGTTGGCAACGACTATTGTACCAGCTTCGGAGACCACGTTTCTCTCTATTACATTCGTTTCACAAATGACTCCGTACGACTTTGCACAAGATTCAGGAATATCGCGTGTGGCTTATTCTCACTGGCAGTGAACTTGAGCCACACGCTGTTTCGGTCTGAAAACCCCGTGTTTTGTGCAGCGAACGCATGTCTGGGTGGAAATGTTATGCAACTGGCAGGTCTGCTCTCGTGAGCACCAAAATCGTGCCCACCAGTATGACGCTGAGATTGAGGCCGCTGGCCGCATAAGGCCATCTCGATCCGATTAAACGGCGAACGAGGTAAATTGCGACGTAGCACCTGATGGGAATTATCAGCGCCATCATCAGGTGCGCAGGCATGAAATACCACGGGAAAACCCCCTGAAGGCCGGGATGCACGGTGAGAACGTTCTGTGCGAACATTGCTAGATGCCCCGCCCCCAAGCCGAACACGCATACCGGGAAGGCCAGCCGCTGCCAGTCCTGCCGATCCTCGGAGCGCCGGACCAGCCACCAGACCAGCAGAAGGTAAGCGCAGACTTCCACTGACACCAGCAGTTCGGAACTGAAGACGGGGACTTGCAGTGCGTCCTGGAAGTTCTGCGTGAAGTCGTAGCCGCCCGCACGCTCAAAACCGTGCTGAGAGAGCAATTGCTTGAATGCGCCGCTTACCGGCAAGGCGCCGCCAAACACCAGCCGGTTGTAGGCGAAGTAGACCATCGGGCCGGCGACGGCGCCGACTATCGGAACGATCGTGATACAGGGGAAACCGGCGTTCCAAGGGGCGCGGCCAGGAGATACCCGCCGCGACCATGCGATGATGTACAGCACCGCCGTGGACGCCAGTGATATAGCGGCATATTCCAGCCGCACCCACGGCAGGGCGAAGGCGACGGCGGCCAGCGCCCACCGCCAACGCGCCGTGTCCCGCGCGCAGAGGCAGATGCACAGAGAGAACAGCCCCAGCATGAACAGGGCGGCGGCGGATTCCATCCCACTGAATACATTCACGTTTTTATACAGCAGCGGAAGTGTGGCGAACAACAGCACCCAAGGCAGTCGCGCCAGCCGGGCAGCCCCCGCGAGGAGAGCGACTGCTCCCGCAACAAGCATTATCTCCAGCGCCTTGATACCGAACAGGGCAGCTTCCTTGTCCAGCACCCAGTAGAACGGCGTGATGACGAACATCCAGAGCGGATGGTAGCCGTTGGTCCGGGTGATGCCACCGTCGAAGGTGGAGAACCTGCCCTCGGCAAGATGGTAGGCTATCTGGTAGTAGTAGAAGGCGTCGTCGTAGTTCACAGGACGTATCATGTTGCCCAGGTCGAAGTGGGCGAGCATGTACCAGGCGAACCCGGCCCCGTAGGCCAGGATGCCCGCGATGAACAGGACGAACAGCGCATTCTGCCACGCTACGGGCAGAACTTCGCCCCGCGCCGCCATATTCAGACACCGGGCGGCCAGAGCACGCCAGCGACCCATCGGCCCGGCGACGTCCGGCGTGGTCATCTTGTTCATGTCCCTGTCCCACACAACGCGAGCCTCCGCGACAGCTCGGAGGCGAACCTGGGCGGCGCCCCCGCCGCCTCGGCGCGGACCGTCTCGAAGGCGTCAAGCCGGGGATAGCCTTCGCGCACCCGTTCCGGCGCACAGCGGGCGTCCTTGGCAAGATAGACGCGACCACCGTGCCGGTGGGTGATCTCGTCGAGCCCGTCGAGCAGCGCCGCCGTGCCGCTACGCACCGGAAAGTCGAGCGCCAGCGTGTAGCCCTCCATCGGGAACGACATCAGCCCCTCCCCGACAGGGCCGAACAGCTTGAGCACCGCCAGGAACGAGCCTTGTCCCGAAGCGGCGACGCGCTCCAGCAGGGCGGCGATCCCGGCCGCGCTCTCGCCCTTGGGCAGCACGCACTGGTACTGGACGAACCCCCGCCGCCCGTAGAGTCGATTCCACGCCTCGATCCGGTCGAGGGGAAAGAAGAAGCGGTCGAAATGGACCGGTCGCGCCCCGGACCGCGCACGTCTCCGCCCGCGCCGGTAGCAGAGCGCGTTGAAGAGCCCGATCGAGATCCGGTTGAGCAGGACGGACGGCGCATCGGCGGGCACCCGGAGCTTGCCCTCGGGAGCGAGGCGCAAGGGGTCGGAGGCCAAGCGCGGCGGCAGTGCGCCGCGCTCCATGAACGCGCCGCGCGTCATCACCGCGCGGCCCAGCCCCGCGCCCCGCGCCAGGCAGTCGATCCAGGCCACGCTGTGGGGCCAGTCGCGGGACGCCTCGAACAGGGCCATCGTCTCGTCGAGGTCGCGCGCGGCCAGGGTCTCCGCCATCACGAAGGCGGTTTCGACCGGCCGCAGGCGGAAGCGCGCGGACAGGATCACCCCGGTGAGCCCCATGCCGCCGAGGGTGGCGCGGAAGAGGGCGGCGTTCTCCGTGCGGCTGCATTCCCGTATCACGCCGTCCGCGCCCGCCAAGGTCAGCGATTCCACGTGCGCGCCGAAGGTCCCGTCGCGGTGATGGTTCTTGCCGTGCACGTCCGCCGCGATCATGCCGCCGACGGTGACGAACCGGGTCCCCGGCACCACCGGCGGGAACCAGCCGCGCGGCACGAAGGTCTCCAGGAGGTCCGCGAGCAGCACGCCGGCCTCGCAGTCGAGCAGGCCGGTCCCGGCGTCGAACGCCCGCATCCGGTCCATCGCCCGCATCGACAGCGTGAGATCCGGGTTGAGCGCGGCGTCGCCGTAGGACCGCCCGTTGCCGCGGGCGATCAGCGTCGTGCCGCGATGCAGCAGACCGGGCAGGTCCTCGCGCCGGCGCAGGCGCTCCAGCCGGCAATCGAGGGCCGGATACCGGCCCCAGCCCGAGAGCATCATGCGGCCCGCTCCCGGAACACGAAGCACGTGGGCGTCACAGCGCGGCCGCGAACGCGGTCAGGACGGCGAGGCCGGTCAGCCAGCTCGTCCGGTCCCGCAGCGCGAAGAGCAGCGGGTCGTCGTTATCCGGTAGCCGTTTGGAGTCCTCCACCCCGCGACCGGCGAGGAGCACCATGCGCCCCAGCCAGTAGAGCAGCAACGGACAGATCAGCCACAGGAGCTCCGGGCGGGCATAGCGCTCCCCCGTCTCCGGGCTCTGGATGTAGAGGGTCAGAATCACCACCGAAGCGAAGCCGCTCGCCGCGCCCAGCGCCACCACTACCGGGAAATCCTCGGCAAGATAGGCCCGGCCGCCGGGAGCGGACCGGCCGGATCCGCGCAGCTCGCCCTGGCGCTTGACGATGGCCAGGGCGAGGAACAGGAACAGGAAGAAGGCGAGCAGCCAGGGCGACAGCGGAACCGACACCGCCGCCGCGCCGGCCAACACACGAACTGCATAGAGCATGGCGAGGACGGTCACGTCGATGAAGGTCTTGCGCTTCAGCGACAGCGAGTAGGCGCAGGTCACGACCAGATACGCAAGGACCCAAAGCCCCGCCGCGGCGGACAGCCAGAACGCCAGGGCGAGCCCGCCTGCCGCCAGCGCGGCGCCGATGCCGATCATCGGCAGCAGCGGCACCTTCCCCGCCGCCATCGGGCGGTGGCGCTTGGCGGGGTGCCCGCGATCGTGCGGGAGATCAAGCAGATCGTTCAGCAGGTAGGTCCCCGACGCCACCGCCGACAGCGCCACGAACATCCCGGCGGCCACCAGATACGACCCCGCGCCGGTCTCGTGCGCCGCGACGAGGGGAACGAACACGAGCACGTTCTTCACCCACTGGTACGGCCGCAACGCCCGGAACCAGTCGCGCGGGCCGCCGTCGAGCCCGGGCAGGAACCGGGCCTCGCCGTCCAGCGCCCGCACCTTGCACGCGAGGCCCGCCCCAAGACCGACCCCGATGGCGCGCCGCGCCCGTTTCCAGACCGCCAGATCGCGCCGCTCGTTGCCGATGTAATCGAACCCGCGCTCGCCGAAGCGCGCGGCCAGAGCGGCCGCCTTGGCCTCGCCCGCCAGGTTGGTGCGCCCGTCCGAGGCGAGGCAGCCCGCCGCCCCCACCATCTCGGCGAGCGGCGAGACCGCACGCGCATCGGAGGCGGAGGCCAGCCACACCGAGCGTCCCGCGGCCTGCGCGGCGGCGATCTCCTCCAGCACGGCCGGGTTCCACGCCAGCGTATCGGGGGGCAACGGAGCCGCCTCCGCGATCCTGCGCTTCAGCCCGGCACGTCCCCTCACCATGGCCGCGGCCAGCCGGAACGGCAGGGCGAAGAGGCTGAGCGGCGAGACCGAGAGCAGCCGGGCGATCCCCTCGATCAACAGATCCCCGCCGATCAGGGAGCCGTCGACATCGACGACCAACGGCGGCTCGGCAGGCGCCTCGACAGGGGCCTCGTCGGCCGTCCGGCCAGCTCGCTCACTCCGCATGGGTTTGCATCGGATACTCTGGAAGAAATGGCCGCCGCAACGTCCATCGCGGCAACGAACCGTTCACGCCGCGATCATACACAATGGCCAATGATTGGTATTGTCACGATGGCTCCGGAGATAACAGGCGCGCAGGCTCGGCAGCAGCGAATCCGGGATTTCGAGTGCCTGTCCTTCCCTGCGTGCCGAAGACCTGAGCAATGCCTGGGCCTGTTACGATGTTCACAAGGCGGAGATCGATCGGCAAATCGCCGAGAACGAAACCATATGGACAGTGGTCCGGCTCAAGGCCGATGCTCAACCTGTACCCCTTGCCGATGACCCGCTACCGGCATCGATGCGCCGGTGAGGGATGCGGATGGGCAGGCCCGTTTCGTCTGGCCGGGGGATGAACCACTGGAATGAACGCGAACTCTTCCCACCCTCTGCCCTGGTACCGCGAACCGCTCGTGTGGATGGTGCTCGCGATTCCCGCGACGGCGGTGCTCGGCGGGGTCGTCATGCTGGTGCTCGCCAACGCGACCTGGGACGGTCTCGTCGCCGACGACTATTACCGGCAGGGGATGCAGATCAACCGCTCCCTCGCCCGCGACGCGGAGGCCGCGCGCCTCGGGCTCGTCGCCACTCTCGCCTTCCCCGCGCCGGGGGTCGTCGAGGCCCGTCTCACCGGCGCCGGCACGGACGGCGACCGGCTGACACTGCGCTTCGCCCACGCCACGCGCACGAATGCGGACGTCCAGGTTCGGCTGACCCGGAGCGCGGGCGGCGTCTGGCGGGGCGCGCTCCCCCCTCTGCCGTCCGGCAAGTGGTACGCGGAGCTCGGCAACGAGCGCTGGCGGCTGGCTGCGCCGGTGTGGCTGCCCCCGGCGGCGGGCGAGCTGGTGCTCCGCGCCCCGGCGCCTTCGCCACCAACCCCGCACGCTGAAGGGTCCGCTTCACCCATGATGTAGCTGCGCGTGCCCGCGTGTGCGCGGCGGTAGAAGCTGTAGAAATGCTTCACGTTCCATCCTTCACAGCGCTCCCGGTACAGCGCCTCGGCGCGCACCACCTCATCGACCGGCGCGCGCCGTGCAGACACCTGCCCCAAACGCTTGTCCACCAACCCGTCCAGCCCCTTGTCCTCGTAACGGTCCACGTAGCGCTGGAACCCCCGCTTTCGCGGGGGCAAGCCGCGCGCTCACCCCCCCCAGCAGCCGCGCCGCCTCCTCCTGCGTCAGTCGCCTCTCCTGCCAGCCTCCGCAGGCCCACGAATCGCATCTTCCGGACCTCCTGTAGCAGCTCCGTCCGTCTCATGGGTCACCTCCTCAAGGGACTCCATGAAACCGGACAATCGACGTGCTACTGCACCGGACAGACTATCTGCTCCTGGCACGCGAGGCCGGGCGGTCTTGACGCGAGGACTGCCTTCTATAAGGTAGCCGCTTGAAACTTCAATAAGGGGTCGGGGCGGTCGGGAATCGGCCGGGGCTGAAAATGCGTCAGGCGTCGGAAAAGACACTAGGTGAGGCGTGGGAGGAGGGTGCGGTCTCCGCAAAGAGCCTCGGCGATCTGCTGGTGGAACGGAACGACGTCCGTCCGGCCGACATGGACAAGGCGCTGCAGATCCAGAGGTCGGTCGGGGGTCGGCTGGGTCCGCTGCTGGTTCGCACCGGAGCCATCTCCGAAGACCTGCTTCTGCGGAGGATTGCCGAGCAGCAGGGGGCCGCCTATCTCCAGGACTCCGAAGACCTGCCGGACAGTCTGGACGTGTACCGGTTCCTGTCGGAGTCGCCGATCAAGCTGGAGTGGTTCATCGACCACGCGGTGGTGATGTGGAGCCGGGACGGGGAGATCTTCTGTCTCGCCCGCGACGTTCAGGACCGTGTCCTGCTCGAAACCCTGAACTACTTCCACCCGGGCCGGCCGGTGACGTTCTGTCTGGCCCCCAACCACCAGATCGACCGCCTGCTCGACTTCGTCAGGAAGGAACGGGCGATCGAGGACCTGTATTCGAGCAACAGCGTCCGCCAGCTTCGGGAGATGGCGGAAGAGGCCCCGATCATCGAGCTGGTGAACAACCTCCTGTCGCAAGCGGTGGATCTGAGCGCCTCCGACATCCACCTGGAGCCCGGCGAAGAACACTTCGCGGTGCGGATGCGCGTGGACGGCGTGCTGCACACGCGCCTGACCCAGCCCGTCGAACGCTTCCCCGCGGTGGCCTCACGGATCAAGCTCGTCTCGGGGATCGACATCGCGGAACGCCGGCTGCCCCAGGACGGGCGGATCACCGCCCGCATCTCGGGACGGGAGATGGACGTCCGGGTGTCCACCGTGCCCTGTGCGTTCGGCGAATCCATCGTGCTTCGGCTGCTGGACAAGGAGCGCGACGACTTCGCCCTGCAGAACCTCGGCATGGAGGCGGACCACCTGGCCATGTTCCGGGGCTGGCTGCACGCCAACAACGGAATCGTGCTCCTCACCGGCCCCACCGGATCGGGAAAGTCGACGACCCTCTCCGCGGCGCTGGCGGATGTAGACGACGGCATCAAGAAGATCATCACCGTGGAGGATCCGGTCGAACACCAGATGCCCGACATCACCCAGATCCAGGTCCATGCCGAGATCGGCTACACCTTCGCGCGGGCCTTGCGGGCCATCCTGCGTCAGGACCCGGACGTGATCATGATCGGCGAGATCCGCGATCTGGAGACGGCGGAGATCGCGATCCGCTCCGCGCTGACCGGCCACATCGTGCTCTCCACCGTGCACACCAACGACGCGGTATCGAGCTTCACCCGGCTGATCGACATGGGGGTGGAGCCGTTCCTGGTCGCGGCGCCGGTGCGCGGCGTCCAGGCGCAGCGGCTGGTGCGCAAGGCGTGCGCGCATTGCTCGACGCGGATCGCCCCCCCGGTCCTCGTCCGCGAGCAGCTCCGTCGCCTGCCGCCGCATCTCCTGGGGGACGGGTGGGTCGAGGTCGGAGGCTGCGATGCCTGCCGGCATACCGGCTATCGCGGGCGCATCGGGATCTACGAGCTGGTGCCGGTGTCCGACGTGCTGAAGGAACGGATCGTCGCCGGGGCCAACCTCACCGACCTGAAGAGGTTGGCCCTGGATCAGGGCTACCGCACCCTGTTGCAGGACGGCCTCATCAAGGCTTCCCACGGGCGGACCACGCTGGAGGAGGTGTCGCGCCTCACGTTGGCGGAGTGAGAAGAAGGTGAGCCCGAACGTCGACGCACGGCGCCCGCGGACGCTACACCCTTTCCAGTATTCCATGGTGGTCGATTGTCTGCCGATACATCCGTATCAGGCCGAGATACTGCTCGTCACGCTGGAAGAATTCGGCGGCGTTCCTCGCGAGGCAGTCGTGGTTCAATGCACCGGGCGGGTGAAGGAGAAAGTACGCCGTACATTCGAGGAGCTCGGCTGCCGGGTATCCGGCTTCACCCCCTGCTTCGACGGGGCGCAGTGCAACAAAATCGCGCAGCTCGATTATTTTCTCGAATGCCGGGATGCACCGGCGAGAGGGGTCTTCCTGCTGGACCTCGATCTGGCCGTTCTGACGGCGTTGGACGTGCCCGATCCGAACATCATCTGGGGGAGGGTGGCCGACGGTCGGAATCCACCGCTGACGGCGTTCGAGCGGTCGTTTTCGGCGGCCGGCCTCGATCTTCCAGGGGAGGTGTCTTGTGATTGGCAGGAGCAAGGGAGCACGATCGCTACGGACTTGAGCGGGGGGGTCGTCTACATTCCTCGACCGTTGCTGGGTCGGTTGCGATCCGGCTGGCGCGGGTGGGCCGAGTTCCTGCTCTCCCGCCCTGAAATTCTCGACGAATCCTCCGCCGGGAAGGACGTAGCCCGGATCTCGTATGCGATGGCGTTGGTGTCGGAACGGCTGCCTTTCTCCTGCCTGCCGGCAAGCTGGAGCTTTCCGATTGACCGCGTGGAAATCCCTCGTACGTTTCATCCGGAGAAAGATCTGCGCGCTATCCGCTATCGCTCCGGCCTCGACGCGTTCGGCCTGATCGAGCCGGGAAGTGCGGACGACGTTGCCGTTCGCGCGGCGGTGGAGCGGATCAACGCCGCTCTCGGCCGACAAAAGGGGACGTTGTGCTTCGACCTGTACAAGCGGCATCTCGCACGGCGGGCCGGGATGCGGGTACCGGCCATGCCGAAAGAGGTTTTCTCGCGGACGTTCGTTGCACGAGCCCGGATCGGCGACCGGAAGCGTCGGATGATACTTCACGCCGGGACGCCGAAGACCGGGACCTCGTCTCTGCAGCGCCACCTGAGCGACAACCGGAAGGTGCTGGCCGACAACGGGTGGTGGTATCCGGCGCCGTCGGACGAGCAGCATAGCCGTCGCGTGAAGCATCAGCGGCTGGTTTCCGTGCTGCGAAGCGCCGATGAGCGCGCCTTCGTCGAGTATGTGGAGACCGCGCTGCGGGACATGCCGGACCATGCACATACGGTCATTTTTTCCACGGAAGGAATCTTCGGTCACTGGTGGGATTATCCGCCGCAGGCCAAGGGATTGCTGCAGCGTCTGGCCGCGCTCTTCGACTTCGAGCTGTGCGTCTGGTTCCGGCCGCCGGAGGATTTCGCGATTTCGCTCTACGCCCAGGATCTGAGGAATCCCAGGTATGCGGGGGACATAGTGGGGAACGTCTATGGCACGGATATCGACTTCATCGATTACGTGCAGGACGAATGGGGCCGGTCGCGTTTCGACTATCTGGGATTCTACCACGAGGCTCTACAGTTGTTTGGATGCGGCCGGGTCAAGGCGTTCCTGTACACGGGAGATACGGTACGGACGTTTCTGGAACGGTTCGGGATCGATGGACTACCGGCATACTATTCCAGGCAAAACGTTTCGCTGCGGCGAACCGGGACGGAGATGATGCGGATCGTGAACAGGATCGGACTTGACAGGATGCGAAAGGCCCGCGTCGAGGAGCTGATTTTCGAAATCGACGGCATCATCGGCGAGCGCGCGGGAAGATTCCGTTTGACGCGAGCGGAGCGAGATCTGGTCCTCCGTTACACGCAACGGGGATGGGACTTGCTGCAGCCGTTGTTGTCAGGCGGAGAGGAGAGGGATCCCGTCCGGGAAGCTTGAACCGGCGGCAGGAGTCCCCGCTCTCATGAGAATTTTTACAGGTCGGTGGCGGCCGCTGCACGAATGGTCCAGATGGATGGGAGAACGGCGTCGAGGGTGTCGTCGCGGTGCATCATGGAGTGCAGCCAGGCCTCGGGCACGAAGCGGGAGCCGCCGATTGGAGGTTGCCGGAAAGACAAATCGGTCTGCCGCACGAGCAAATCTTTCCTTGCGCTCGCCGGTAAACGGTGTGACAATGCGGACGAGGACCGGTAGACCCGATTGTTGCATAAACTCATATGCATTGGTGCGCGAAACGCCTCTGTACAAGTAGTATTCCGCATACTGGACGGTCAGCAATTCCCGCTTACTGGGCGCCCCTAGTGAAATCAAGAGGTTAAGCGGGGCGTGAAAAAAGTTCTCGTAAACTTTCGGAGCAGATTCAGTGGCATAATGGTACATCTTCACGCGATGGATGATACCCCATGCCGATTCCTCGCTTTCGCCAAGCGCTCAGCGCGCCGGGATTGCTCAAAGAGGTGCGAACGTGTTTCGCCCGGGTCGAGGATGGCGTTGCGAGCCGGGGTCTGAATCTGACCGAGTGCCTGATGTCGGGATTGGCCATTTTCGGGATGAAGTACCCGTCGCTGTTGCAGTTCGACCGGGACTCACGCGGGGACGGCACGGTGGGGGCGAATCTGAGGAGTCTGTACGGGGTGGCGCGTGCGCCGTCGGACACGGCGTTGCGTGAGCGGCTTGATGAGGTTGACCCGCGGGCGTTGCGTCGCGCGTTCACGCGGTTGTTCCATGTGCTGCAGCGCGGCGGGGGTCTAGAGGGGTTCACGACCCTGGACGGTCACTATCTGCTTTCGGTGGACGGCACGGGCTACTTCTCGTCGTCGCGCGTGCATTGCGCGAGTTGTTGCGAGAAGCATCATCGAGACGGACGCACCACGTATTACCACCAGATGCTGGGGGCGGTGGTGGTGCATCCGAAGCAGCGCGAGGTGTTTGTGCTGGCGCCGGAGCCGATCGTCAAGGGCGACGGAGCGACGAAGAACGACTGTGAACGCACCGCGGCGAAGCGGTTGCTGAGCGATGTGCGCCGGGAGCACCCGCATCTGAAGCTGATTGTGGTGGAGGATTCGCTGGCCTCGAACGGCCCGCATATCCAAGGGCTCAAGAGGTTGGGATTGCGGTTCATTTTGGGGGCAAAGCGCGGGGACCATGCGTTTTTGTACGACTGGGTGGATGCGACGCCGGGGGTGGAGACGGTGGAGGTCACCGACGAGGCGGGGGTGCGGCATTGGTTTCGCTACCTCAATGGTGTACCGCTCAACGACACGCACTTCGAGTTGGAGGTGAACTTCCTGGAGTACTGGGAGAGGCGCCCCAACGGCAAGGAGCAGCACTTTGCGTGGGTCACCGACCTGCCCATCAAGGAATCGACGGTCATGGAGCTGATGCGCGCCGGGCGGGCGCGGTGGCGCATCGAGAACGAGACATTCAATACCCTGAAGAACCAAGGCTACAGCTTCGAGCACAACTTCGGTCACGGCGAGAAGCAACTGTCGACGGTATTTGCGTATCTGATGATGCTGGCCTTTTTGATTGACCAGATTCAGCAGCGCTGCTGCCGGGTGTTCCAACACGCGCAGGCGAAGGCGGGGCGGGCGCGCTATTTCTGGGAGAAGGTGCGGGGGCTGTTCCTGCACTACCGGCTGCCGGACTGGGAGACGTTGTATCGGGCACTTGCCTTCGGGTATCGGGCGCCGGAGCCGGTCCCCTTTGATACCTCGTGAGCGGACGCCGTGGCCGGGTGTGCGAGGGGCCGGTTCTTCAGGGAGACAGGGGCCACCGGGAGCGTCCGACATCGGGTCGGAAGGGGGCGGTGTGCCCGGTCGGTCGCCTCGCCCGTGGCAGGCCGTGCCGGGCTCGGCGCCACGGACTGTCGCCGCGTTAGCGGGAATTGCTGCTGGACGGTCCAGTTCATGTTCACTCCCAGTGAGGATAAGCTATACTGGCGCGGCATGCGTTCCACCCTGCCATCGCAGCACGAACAGGCGTCTTCGATAGCTTTTTATGCTACTGGCAGGTAGAGATGTCTGCGGCTGGTTCCGGCCAGCAGGACCGGGAGGGAAGGAGAGACCATGGACGCAGCGTTCAGAGACGAATTGGCGAGGGCGATCGGCCAAGCTACCCTTCTTGGGGAGTTCTTCGATCCGGCCCGGATGATAAGAGAATATGACAGGCACCCCAAGCGGGACTTCATAACCGATCCCTTCGATATCGCCGTCGTGATTCCCGTCAGGCAGGCTCTGGACGAGCGGCGGCCCCTGTCGGTGGTGCGTATAGGAGATGGGGAAATCAGCCTGTTGGCCTACGGCGCTTATGCCGACACGCCGCTCATCAACCGATTTCTGGCGGATGCCGCCATTAGGAATGGTGGCCAAATCAGGAAGCAGAACCACCTTTGGTACACGGTGCTCTCGGATCTGATGATGTATGCGGTGACGCAAGCCGACGTGGTCGGCGTCGTCGGTACGTGGCGTCCAGTACCTCAGTTTTGGGACAAACCGATGAGAATCGGCGCCTTCAGGGCCATGCATTTCATGCTTCATTTGATGAGCAGGGAAGTCCTGCGGGACAAGATCGTGATGCCGCATCACCTGTATTTCTCGGTCTTGAGACACCTGGACATACTGCTCAAGTCCGGTCAGACCGTGTTCGTCTTGTCGAACAGACATGGAGTTACGGAAAAACTTCGCCGAAAATATGGCGGCGTGAAGTTCATTCATGTGGATGTGGACGCCGGGAAATCCGCGGGCTCCGAGACGGATAGTCTCGATTTTCTGATGTCGGTTCATTCCGATCTGCCTTCGGATATGGAAGGCACCCTCAGTCTGGTCGGCGCTGGGCAGTGGGCGGAGATCTATTGCACCTGGATAAAAGATCGAGGCGGCGTTGCGATCGACGTCGGCTCCGGGCTGGATCTCCTGGACGGCGAGGTGACCCGGCCGGTACATAGACGCCTCGGGAACGACAGGATGCGTGAATTCGCCTTATAGTCCCATTTACGGGGAGCGCCTCGGCAAGATGTCCCACGGGCGTATCGCTTCGGGAGGAGGTCTCGCCCCGCGCCCGGCGGAGTGACTGGCAGTGCAGGAGTACGAATACGAGTACGTCGACCAGGACGGTCGCGTCGTGAAGGGGCAGGCGGAGGCCGCCTCGGTGGGGGAGCTCGTCCGCAGGTTCGCCGCCGAAGGCAACACTGCGGTCGAGGTGCGCGAGCGGCGGGAGACCCCGCGCGCCGGATTCCGCCGGCGATTGCGCCGAGAGACTCTGGTGCTGGCGTTTCACGAGCTGGCGACGCTGCTCGAATCCGGGGTCTCGGTCAACGATGCCGTGCAGGCACAAAGCCGCGGCAGCCACCATCCGGGGCTCGTCGGTGCGTTCCAGTCCATCACCCGTGCCCTCATGCGCGGGCAGAGCTTCCGGGAAGCGCTGCACGCCTGCGGGTTGGCGCTCCCCGAGTACGTCTACCACCTGGTGGAGGCGGGCGAAGCTTCCGGCCGCCTGGCCCTGTCGTTACGCCAGGCGGTCGAGCAGATGCGTTACGACCAGCGGGTCGCCGCGGAGATGCGAAGCGCGTTGATCTATCCATCGATCCTCGTCGTGTCCGGCATCGCGGCGGTGCTGCTCGTGTTCGTCTTCGTCGTTCCGCAGTTCTCCAACCTGCTGGAAGACGGAAACGAGCTGCCGTTTCTCGCCGAGGCCGTGCTGCGCACCGGCGTCTGGTGCAACGAGAACGGGTGGTTGCTGACCGGGGCGCTCGCCGCCGCCGTCCTCGTGGGTACGGCGCTGCGGCGGCAACCGGCCGTCCGGCAACAGGTCCGTGACGTGCTGGCCGCCTTGCCGCTGCTCAGGGACTGGTTCTCCGAAGCGGATGCCGCGAAGTGGGCATCGGTGATGAGCGCCATGCTGACCAGCCGGGTGGATCTCATGGACGCGCTCGGCCTCGCTTCGCGGGGTGTGCGTATCTCGGGCCGCAAAGCGATGCTGGATCAGGCCGCCGTCGACGTGCGCGGCGGCGCCCCGCTGTCGGCGGCGCTGGAGAAGAGGAACGCACTCACGCCGGCGGGCTACAATCTGGTTCGGGTCGGCGAGCAATCGGGGCAGCTCGCGGAGATGCTGCGTGCCCTCGCCGCGCTCTACGAGGAGAACAGCACCCGGCGGATGAAGCGCTTCCTTGCCTTGATCGAGCCGGCGTGCGTGCTGTTGATCGGCGGTTTTCTCGGTGTCATCATGATCGGCGTCGTCTTGGCGATCACCAGTGTCAACGATGTCGCATTCTGAGAGGTCCGTCGGATCGACCGGCCGTGGATCGGCATCCTCTTTCCCACGTTCGGGGCGTCCGGGCGGCAGAACGGTGCCTCGGCGTTCCCGCCAGCGTAACCGGTCGGCCGGACGATCCGGAAGCGGCGGCTTCACGCTCCTGGAGCTCATGGTCGTGCTGGTCATCCTCGGCCTGCTGGCGGGACTGGTGGGGCCGCGCCTCTTCGGCAGGGTGGACAGCTCCAAGGTGCAGACGGCCGAGACCCAGATCAAGATGCTCCGCGGGGCCTTGCAGGCGTATCGCCTGGACATCGGCCGCTATCCTTCGACCGCGGAAGGTCTCGCCGCCCTGATGCGGCCCCCACCGGAGGCCGCCGCCTTCTGGAGCGGGCCTTATCTCGAAGACGAGATGCCATCGGATCCATGGCGCATGCCCTACCGCTACGAGCACCCGGCCGACAACCTCCAGGGCTTCGCGCTCTACTCCCTCGGCGCCGACTCGGCGGAGGGAGGCGAGGGAGTCGATGCCGACATCGGCTATCTGCCGAAGCAATCCTGACGGCGGCCGCATTGGGCTCCCTGAGTCGTGTTCCGGTCCCGGCGCCGGCGTAGCGGGGATCGCGGTGGCCTTCCGGCCTCCGGCTCGACCGGAGCGCCGGCGGGAGGGTTCACCTCGCTGGAGCTGCTCATCGTCCTCTTGATCTTGGGGCTGACCGCCACGCTTGCGATGCCGAATCTGGAGCGACTTGTCGCGAGCATCACCAGAAAGACCGAGCGCGACCAGATCCTCGATCAGTTCGCGGGCCTTGGCCGGCAGGCGATGCTGCAAAGGCGCGGCTACGTGGTCTTCGGGACCCGCGCTGCACCGGATGCCGAGTCTCGCGGAGCGCTGCGGAAGACGTCGGATGCCGCGCCGGAGAAACCGCACGATGGTGCGGCTGGACGTTCGTCCGGCGGGCCGCCCGACGCCGGTCGCGAGCGGTACGTGATCGACCTGCCGGAAGGATGGGAGGTCCGGCTCGATGCGCCCCTCGTCGTGCGCGCCAACGGGGTCTGCCTCGGCGCCGAGCTTACCCTGTTTCACCGAGGGAAGGTGGACGTCCGGGTCGATCTCGATCCGCCATACTGTCGAATCGACCCCGATGCGTAGGGGGCCCCCGGCCTTCGGGCGCCGGACGAAGGGCTTCGGCATGTTGGAGACCATGGTCGCGCTGGTGATCTTCACCGGCGCGGCGATGGCGCTGTACGGGCTCTTCAACACCGATCTGATTGCGCTCGCACGGACTCAGGACGTCTCCCGCCGGGTACCGGCAGCGCGTCACGCGATCGAATATCTGTCGTCGATCAATCCGCGGAAGGAAAGCGCCGGAAACTTCGAGCTCGACGGGTTCGACATCGTATGGACGGCGAAGCTGTTGCAGCCCGTTCGTCAAAGCCAGACCATGACCGGCGCTCAAGGGAACTTCGAGCTCGGCCTGTACGAAATCGAGTTCGCGATGAGCGAACGGGGGCGGCCGATGGGGTCTTGGCGATTGCGGCTGACCGGGCATGAAAAGGTACGGGAACCTGGGTATTGACACGCCGGCGTCCGGGGTAAGGGCCGTTTTCGGGGCCGCCCAGGGCCTGACGCTGCTCGAGATGCTGGTCGTCCTCGTGCTCGTGTCGCTGCTCGGCACCCTGCTCATCCAGGGTGTCGGCTTCTTCCTGGGGAAGTATGCAACGGTGAAGCGCGTGCACCGGGACCTTTCCCTCACGGCCCTGCACCGGCACTGGTTCGTATCGACGGTTCAGGCGATGGCGCCTTCCCGTCCCGAAGCGAGGCGGTTCATCGGCGATGCGTCTTCCTTCGAAGGCGTCACACTGCAATCTCTTGCCGGGGAGCCCGGCATGCCGGTCAGGGTCCGGTGGTCCGTCGGTGGCGATGGCGAATCGAAGGTCGTCGCCTATGCGGAGGGGGGCGGTGCGCCGTGGACCGTGCTGGCCCTGGATGGCGAGACGCTCGCGTTTCAGTACGCGGACTCGGCCGGGCGGTGGCACGATCACTGGCCGATCGCGGAGGGTGGCCCCCGATCCCCCGCCCAGGAGGCCATCCCGCGCATGATCAGGCTCATCTCGGAGGCGGGCCGAACGGTGTGGCTGGCGCACCTGGATCTCTTTCCCGAGCCCGTTCCCAACTATCGGGAAGACTTTTGAAGAGCGCCCGCCACAACGCGGGGGGCTTCATCCTGGTGACGACCCTGTGGGTGCTCGCGGGGCTGGCGCTGCTGGCCGCCTACATCGACCGGATGGTGGCGTCCGACGTCGAACGCGCCCTCATGGCCGTGCACCGGCTGGAGTCGGACCTCGATCGTCGCAGCACCGAAGCCACCGTGATCTATCTGCTCGCCACCGGGCGCATGAACCATCGCGGGCTGATCCTGGAGGAGCGGCAGCGGTTCTCCGACTCCCTCCCGCTCCACGGCGACGGCGAGCTCAGGGTGCAGGGAGAGGTCTACGCCGGTCTCGGAGGGATCCGGTTCTCCATCCAGGACGAAGGCGGGCTCGCGTCGGTCAACGCTCCGGAGTTTCCCCTCCTCGAGGCGCTGCTGAAGCGCGCCGGCGTCGCCGCGGCCGATCTCGAGTGGATCGTGCCTCGAGTCCGGGACTACATCGACGGGGATGACGACCTCGTCCTGAACGGGGCGGAGGACTACCATTACCGGCAGGGCGGAAGCGACCCGCCGCTCAACTGGATCATGGCGAGCCCGTTGGAACTGCGGAAGGTACTCGGAGTCGAAGCGTTGCTCCCCCCCGAGCGATGGCGCCGGCTGTGGCCCCTGCTGACCGTGCGCCCGGTGTTCGGCTACAACTTCGATACCATGCGTCCCGAGATCCTGGCCGCGCTGTTCGATCTGGACGGGCGGAACGTTCAGGAAGTACTGGAGGAGCGGGAGAAACGTTCGATATCCCGGCCGAGCCTGATCGCCATGTTGACCGGGAGACACCTGGACATCGACGACACGGAGGTGCGTGTGCTCCCCTCGCGTTTCATGCGGGTCTCCCTCTGGCGC
Organism: uncultured Gammaproteobacteria bacterium; assembly: GCA_958295465.1. Classification (GTDB taxonomy): domain Bacteria; phylum Pseudomonadota; class Gammaproteobacteria; order HK1; family HK1; genus HK1. Next base: position 49,921 of record OY282353.1, on the reverse strand, counting down.
GAGGGCGATGCCGTGCGCCTCGTCACCGGCGTCGAGCTGACGCCGCTCGGCGAGTCGGCGCCCTGGCGAAAGGACTACCGGTATACCGAAGCCATCACCGCCCATGACGATTCGAGCATTCCGCATGAAACTCCTGTTCAAGCTGCTACGGCTCTTCTCCGGTAAGCCGAACGTCATCCAGACCCGAAGCGGCGTGGCCAGGTTGCCGGTCAGGTCCTGGCATTCGCACTGGATCGTGGGCCGCGATTTGTGCATGTACCGTCGCGAGGACTTTGCCAACGTCCCGCGGAACAGACGCCGTTCCGCGCTGGAGCTCAAGCTGCCGGTCTGGAGTCCCTTCGAGCGGATCGGCCATCACTGCGTGTGGTCCGGCAGCTCCGCGATGGTGTGGTTCTGGGACGCAGACGCGGTCGGCGCCGGCCGCGGGAGGCGCACCCGGGTCCTCCCCGAAACGGTGTTCCTTGCGCGAAAGCCGGACGGGGTGCACCTCCAGGGCTGCCGGGAAGGCTTCGACCTGCAGTACTGGCGGGCGGGGGTGCTCGCGGACTCGTTCTGGTTTCCGGATCGTCCGGACGAGCACAAGCTGGGCTGGTTCGTCGGTCGCCAGGAGAACGGAGCGGGAGGACTCCCCTCGCCGAGCGTACGGGAGGCGTCGGACGCCCGCATCGAGCCGGATCCGTGGTCCAGCCCGCTCTCCCCGGGCGAGTGGTTCGAGGCCCGCGAACGCCCGCTCGTCGCGGCCTGCCTCCTCGCCCTGTCATTGGTCCTGATCTGGCAGGAAGCCAGGATCTGGAAGATCCACCACGTCAAGGAAGAGGTCGCCGGCGAGCTGGCCCGGATGCAGGACGAGCTGGGTCCGCTCCTGGAAGCACGGAACGAGCTGGTGCGCTTGCGCCGGACGAACCGGGCGCTCACCGACATTCTGGGAACGCCGTCGCAGGCTCGTCTCATGGGCCTCGTGGACCAGGCGATTCCCGGTCCGGCGGCGCAGTTCCGGGAATGGCGCTACCAGCAGCGCGAGCTCAAGGTGGTCGTCGAGGATCCCGACCTGGACCCGATCGCGTACGTGCGCTCCCTCGAAGCCGAGCCCCTCTTCGAACACGTCAGGGCGAAGCCGGCGCCCGGTGGCGACAACCGGATCGAGATCACGTTGAGGGTGCGGGGATGAATGCGCTGAATCGCCTGCTCGCGCCCCTGGCGGCGGAATTCGCCGGTAACGCGCGGTTGAGGTGGGGCGTCTGGCTGATTCTCGGCATCGTCCTCTTCTATTTCGTACTGTCCCGGTCCGAACGCGTGGTGGCCGTCCACGAGGAGTACGCCGCCGAGGCCGAGCGGTTGATGAAGGCCGAGACCCTGCTCGAGCGGCGGGACTGGCCCGAACTGCTGGAAGCCGAGCGGAAGACCCATCGGGAGCTCACCGCGGTGTTCTGGCAGGCCGAGACCGAGGGGCTCGCTCAGGCGAAGCTGCAAGCCGCGCTGAACGGGGTGGTCGAGGGTCTGCGTCTGCTGGACGCCCAGGTGCGTCCCGGGTTGAGCCGGCCGGTGCCGGATCTGCCTGGGATCTGGCGCGTGCAGATCCGGCTGGACGCCCAATATCGTCCGGGGGTCGAACTGCGGCTGATCCACGCCGTCGCGACGTATTCGAAGAAGTTGGTCGTCGACCATCTGGACCTCTACCGGCGCAGGCGCCAGGATTCCCGCTTGGCGCTGAGCCTTTCGGCCTACTTCGTGGGCGTCGAGGCGGAGCGGGGGTAGCGCCGGCCCGCATCGAAGCGGTCGGGCGGTGAATCTCGACGGCAAGCCGGGCGGCGTTCTATGATTCGCCCGATGGGGACGATGATCCTTGGCGGGCTCCGATGGGGCATCGCGTTGCTGGCCTGCCTCGCGGCCGCCCTGGTCGCGATGACCGTCTCCGTGCGCCCGCCCGATCAGGCCGCCATGAAGGCGCCGTCGGACCTCCTTGCCGAGGCCGCCCCCGATATGACGCCCGAGGATCTGGCTGCGTTCATGGCGAACCGGCGCTGGGGAGTCTCCTTGAACGAGCTCCTGAAGGCCGAAGCCGCGCCGCCCCCCTCGGCCGATCCGCCCGGGCAGGGCGAACCCGGCCTCCATCCGGTTCTCGTGGAGATGGGCTACGTCGGGCTGATCGTGGCGGAGGGCCAGACCGCGGTGTTGCTGGCGTCGCCGGAAGGCGGGGTCGCCCGACTGGCGCCGGGCGACACCTTGCCGGATGGGCGTACCCTGGTATCCGTTACCGACAACCGCCTCATCCTCGGGGGCGATGGCCGGCCCGAAGAAGTCCTCACCCTGTTCCCGCGCGTCCGGGAGTAGGGCGCCGATGTCCGTCCCTGCTTCGATCCCGGCTTCGAGATGAGGTCTCTTCGCTTGGGCGCGGCGCTACCGGTCCTTTGGCTGGTGAGCGCGTGCTCGACCCTCCAGGTCGATCCGTTGCCGGACCCGATCAGAGAGCCGAGGGGACTGCCGGCGCCCGTGACCGGGGACGAAGGCGCACCTCCACCTCGCGATGCGACCCCCGGCGAGCTGCGAGCCACCCGGGCGCCGGGTGTCGTCATCCAGCGGACCGTGGCGGAGAGCGTCGCGGACCGGCTGGGCGAGGATCTCGTGGGCGACCCGGTGCGGGTCAGCTTCCACGACGTGCCGCTGGTTCCGTTCATCAACGAGGTGTTCGGCGAGGAGCTGGGCATGTCCTTCGTCATCTCGCCGGGTCTGCGGGACAAGACCGATCTGGTCACCCTCAGGCTCACCGAGCCGTTGCCGCCCCGCCAGCTCTTCGCCGCCGCCCGCCAGGTGCTGCGGGAGTACGGTGTCGATCTCAGGGAGACGGAAGCGGGAATTCTGACCTTCGTCCTGGGCGAAGGGACCGGGGCGCCCGACGTGCCCCTTCTCGTCAGCGGCCGTGCCCTGCCCGAGGTCCCCGCCACCCATCGGACGATCTTCCAACTGGTGCCGCTCAAGGTCGTTCGGGGTCCACAGGTCAGGACGTGGTTGAAGGAGGCGTTCGGCGGCCGGGATCTGGAAGTCTTCGAGGACCCCGACCGCAACGCGCTCCTGTTGAAGGGTAGCAGGGACATGCTCGCCCGGGCTCTCGCCATGATCGACGTCCTGGATCAGCCGTTGTTGCGGGGACGGTACGGGGTCGTCATGGAGCCGGTCTTCATGGAGGCCCGGGCCTTGGCCGGCGCGCTGGCCTCGATCCTGAACGCCGAGGGATACCATACGAGCCTCGGCGCCGCATCCCCTGGCAGCGTGATCCTCATCGCGCTCGAGAGCGTGAACAAGGTGATCGCCTTCGCCGCGGACCCCGGCACGATCGAACACGTGACGGAGTGGGCGCGGACCCTGGATACCCGGCAGAAGGAGACGATCGAAGAGGGAGTGTTCACCTACGAGGTCCGCAACACCCAGGCTGCGGAGCTGACCGGAACCCTCAACCGGATCCTCGGCCTGGGCGCCGGCGGCCTGCCGGAGCCGGCGGAGGCTCGGGACGGTGGAGAACCCCCGGGGAGCGGCACGGGGATTCCGCGCCCGGGGCCGGCCGGCGAACGGATCGTCGTCGACAAGAATCGGAACATGTTGATCTTCCGCGGCTCCGGGAAGGAGTGGGCCGAGGTCCGGAGGGTCATCGAGAAGCTGGACAAAGCGGTGCCCTCGGTACTGATCGAGGTGCTGATCGCCGAGATCACGCTGACCGACGAGGAGGAGACGGGGTTCGAGTTCCTGCTCAGAGGCGATCTGGGCAGCCGTGTGCTGAGCTTTGGGACCTTCGGGAGCCTGAGTGGCATCCGGCGGGGCGCCACCCTCGACAGCGGCGGTGATACCCGTGCGGCGCTGAACCTCTTCTACCGGGACGACAAGGTCGTGATCCGATCCCGGCCCCGGCTGCTGGTCAAGAGCGGCGAGACGGCCAGCATCGAGGTAGGGAACGAGATCCCGGTGGTCACCCAGACCTCGGAACAGGTCAGGGAGGACGACTCGCCCAACATCCTGCAGACCCGGGTCACTTACCGCAAGACGGGAGTGCAGATGGAGATCAAGCCGGTCGTCCAGGCGAACGGATTGGTGGACCTCCGGATCTCCCAGCAGCTCAGCGAAGCGAGTCTGACCGCCGAGACGAGCGAGGAAGGCTCACCGACCATTCTGAACCGGCAGATCAGCACGAGCCTGACGCTGAGGGACGGGGGCTCGTTCCTGATGGGTGGACTGATCTCCGGCACCCGGAGCGCCGGCGAGACCGGCGTGCCTTTCCTGGGCCGGTTGCCGGGGATCGGCCGGCTGTTCCGTACGGACAGCCTGCAGGGGGATCGCACCGAGCTGGTGGTCATGGTGACGCCATACGTAATCGCGGACCACGAGGAGGGCCTGGAGCTCACCCGGCGGATCAGGGAGCAGCTCGAACTTCACACGGAGTTGTACGGTAAGGATGATCGATGAACCCGATGACGCACGTCCCTCGGCTCTGCCGCGGACATGATGGACGGCCGATTTCGGAAGCTCGCCGGAGACTGCAAGACGACGGCCAGGGGCCGGCCGGAATGGTCGTGTGGTCCGGCCGCCTGAACGCGGGGAGACGGATGTGCCCTTTCCGGGCCGGATGCTCCTTCAATTCGCCTTGATTATCAAATAGATAAGAAAATCGATCTGATTTGGTTCAGAGGGGTTGACATGATCCCGCCGAAGGCTGAAACTCGCGTTCAGCCCGTGTCTAACTAAGTCCCATTGAGAGTGGAGGAATCGGCATGTTTACCAGGAAAATCCTCGAAGTTGCCGGGATGGTCGCGGTGATCGCCGCACTGGGGCAGCTTCCGGCCCAGGCGGCGGTCAATCTCAATACCGGTAACGGCAGCCTCACCTATGCCACGGAGACTCTTGTCACCACCGGCGCTGTCACCGTTGGCAGTGAGACATACTACGTGCTGGCCGCTCCCTCTCCCTCCGGGCGGTTGTCGTTTGTGGCCCAAGTAGGCCGCGCGGTGGCCGCTGGCGAGTTGATACAGGTCAGGTTCAACCTTGGGAACATGGTGTTCGCCGGATCGACCGCTCCCACACTGGCGATAGCTGGAGCGTCGGCTGCAACGGTGACCCCCGTCGCCGGCGGCGCCGGGGGAGATGCTCAAGTGAGATTCTCCGTCACGGCTGGCGCCTCGGAACCGATTGCCGCGACCGCGATGATGACGCTGACGGTCAGAGCCCTCGGTGTTCTCGTGGACCGGGCGGGTACTGCCCGGGTGGGGACGAGGGTTGGGGCAAGCGGCGGCTTTTCTTTCACTGATAGCGTTACCGCTTTCAGGGTTGCAAGCGGCCTGAGAGAGAAAGTCAATTCTATCTCTCCTGTCGTCAAGTTTGCTGACAGCTTCCGGACCTTCGCAGGAAAGCTTGTGGCGAATGTTGGGCGTGTGTTGGTCAGGCTGCCGCCCGGCACGGGCAAGGCGCGCGTTTTCTCAGCGGCGGCCAGCGCGCCCGCTTCGATCAGCAACATGTTATCGACCACGGCCAGCGAGAGCACGGTCACTTTCTCGGGCGAGCTCGGGTTCACCAGTGATGTGTTCCTGTCCGACGCCGCTGACTGCGGCACCAAGGACGAGGAAGGCGTCCTTGATGGGAGTGACGAGTGGACTTCCGTGAATCTGGTGGCTGCCAACGGCAAGCACCTCTGTATCGCGGTGGACGGTACGACCTCCATCCCCGCGACCGCAGCCTACCAGGCAGCCGTCTCGTATGGAGGCATCGCGAACGCGGCATTCCCGCCAGGAAACGCGGACGTCGTGCTGGGCAAGGTGGTCCGGGAAGGCGTCACCGTGAATCTTCCCTTCGTGGATACTGATTCCAGCACCAATTTCAGGATCGTGCTCACGAATCGAGGGAACGAGCTGGCACGATACAACTTCGAGTTCACTCCGCCTGGGGACACCACTGTCCAGGCGAACAGATTGAGCGAGGGAACGTTGGAGCCGAATTCCTCTGTGATCCTGAAGGCGCGCCAAGTGGTGAGGGTCGTCAGCGGGAGGACCTATACGGCCGCCAGCCTCACCGTGGGTGCTTCACCGGAGATGATCGACATCATGACCATTCAGACCAACAAAAATGACGGCAGCACGGATACGGTGCGGTATTAGCCGTCCCTGGCCTTTCCGAGCGGAGCGAGCTGAGATCCGGATTTGCTTGCTTAGGTGGTCTTGGCAAGGGTAAGGGTCGTCACTAAAGAGGAATCGGCATGTTTACCAGGAAAATCCTCGAAGTTGCCGGGATGGTCGCGGTGATCGCCGCACTGGGGCAGCTTCCGGCCCAGGCGGCGGTCAATCTCAATACCGGTAACGGCAGCCTCACCTATGCCACGGAGACTCTTGTCACCACCGGCGCTGTCACCGTTGGCAGTGAGACATACTACGTGCTGGCCGCTCCCTCTCCCTCCGGGCGGTTGTCGTTTGTGGCCCAAGTAGGCCGCGCGGTGGCCGCTGGCGAGTTGATACAGGTCAGGTTCAACCTTGGGAACATGGTGTTCGCCGGATCGACCGCTCCCACACTGGCGATAGCTGGAGCGTCGGCTGCAACGGTGACCCCCGTCGCCGGCGGCGCCGGGGGAGATGCTCAAGTGAGATTCTCCGTCACGGCTGGCGCCTCGGAACCGATTGCCGCGACCGCGATGATGACGCTGACGGTCAGAGCCCTCGGTGTTCTCGTGGACCGGGCGGGTACTGCCCGGGTGGGGACGAGGGTTGGGGCAAGCGGCGGCTTTTCTTTCACTGATAGCGTTACCGCTTTCAGGGTTGCAAGCGGCCTGAGAGAGAAAGTCAATTCTATCTCTCCTGTCGTCAAGTTTGCTGACAGCTTCCGGACCTTCGCAGGAAAGCTTGTGGCGAATGTTGGGCGTGTGTTGGTCAGGCTGCCGCCCGGCACGGGCAAGGCGCGCGTTTTCTCAGCGGTGTCCAGCTCGCCCATCACTCTCGACGGCTCTGACAGCGGTGTGTTATCGGCCACGGCCAGCGAGAGCACGGTCACTTTCTCGGGCGAGCTCGGGTTCACCAGTGATGTGTTCCTGTCCGACGCCGCTGACTGCGGCACCAAGGACGAGGAAGGCGTCCTTGATGGGAGTGACGAGTGGATTTCCGTGAATCTGGTGGCTGCCAACGGCAAGCACCTCTGTATCGCGGTGGACGGTACGACCTCCATCCCCGCGACCGCAGCCTACCAGGCAGCCGTCTCGTATGGAGGCATCGCGAACGCGGCATTCCCGCCAGGAAACGCGGACGTCGTGCTGGGCAAGGTGGTCCGGGAGGGCGTCAGTGTTTACCTGCCCTACGTGAATACTCATTCCAGTGTCAATTTCCGGGTCGTCATCGTGAACCGGATGGATGAACCGGTGCCGTACAAGTTCGAATTCAATGCGCCGGACGGGACATCTGCGGTGGGAGGCGCCAAGGCGGAGGGAATGCTGCCGGAGAGTTCCCTCAATGTCCTGAAGGCGCGCCAGGTGGTGACGACGGTCCCCGGCGGTGTCTATACGGCCGCCAGCCTCACCGTGGGTGCTTCACCGGAGATGATCGACATCATGACCATTCAGACCAACAAAAGTGACGGCAGCACGGATACGGTGCGGTATTGGCCGGAGGAGGAATAATCGGAAGAGGTCAGGCCAGCTCGCAGATTGAAGGGACCGCTGTATGCGGGAGGCTCCAACGATGTGCAGGATTCCCAGGAAGCTGTGGTTGTACTGGCATCAGGGCTGGCGCCATGCACCGGATGTCGTCAAACGCTGTGCTTCGACTTGGCAGACGCATAATCCAGCTTGGCGAGTCCATTACCTGGATGCCTCAAGCATAGCAGCGGGAGCGGGCATGGTCAGGTTGCCGCCCGTCATGGAAAAGCTGCAGCCCACCTTGGCCACACGGTCCGATGTCATCAGAATCCACTTGCTCAGGAAGTATGGCGGAGTTTGGGCGGACGCCACCCTCTGGTGTGCTCGGTCGCTGGACGACTGGATCGACTCGGTTGTTACCGAGCCTAGCTGCTTCTTCGCCTACGAGAAGCCAGGCCCTCCTTGCAGGCCCATCAGTAGTTGGTTCCTGGCTGCCGGCGAAGATTCCCGTATCATCGATCTCTGGCAATCCGCGGTACGTCATCTGTTGAAGAAGACTTACGCGCATGTTCGTTACAGGAAGATGATGGGAGGAAAGGAGAACGGAGCGTCGTTCAATAATTTGCTCAATCTGTATGCGTATTATCTTTCAAAGCGCTACCGATATGGGGAATTGCTGATCCCGATCTCCCGCAACTATTCCTGGGTACACTATCTCTTCCACAAACTCCTCAAACAAAACGAGGAATTTCGTGGCCTCTGGGATTCGACACCAAAGCTGAGCGCAGATGGCCCCCACTTCCTGCACCATGAAGGGTTCCTGAGCACGCCGACGGCTCGGACCGCTGCCGTCGTCAGGAACAGAGATGCGAACGTAATCAAGCTCACACATAAGGTATCCTTCCCTGAAGACGTTTCCGGTACTCTTCTGGGTGTTCTTTACGATACAGTGGAGCAATCGATTGAGGTGGACGGTGCGACCTCCATTCCCGCGACTGCCGCCGCCTACTAGGCAGCCGTCTCATATACAGGCATCACTATAGCCAGCACGCCCGCGGCGTTCCCGCCAGAAGGTGCGAACCTTGTGCTGGGCAAGGTGGTCCGGGAAGGCGTCAGTGTTTACCTGCCCTACGTGAACACTCATTCCAGCGTCGATTTCCGGACCGTCATCGTGAACCGGATGGATGAACCGGTGCCGTACAAGTTCGAATTCAATGCGCCGGACAGGACATCTGCGGTGGGAGGCGCCAAGACGGCAGCACGGATACGGTGCGGTATTAGCCGGAGGAATAATCGGAAGAGGTCGGACCAGCCCGCAGATTGGAGGGGGCTCATGCGGGCCGCCTTCTTCGTGTAACGAATTCGCCGTCGGGTGCCGGAAGACATCTAGGAGCCTCATCATTGATGCGGTACAGGATTCCCAGAAAGCTATGGCTGTACTGGCATCAGGGCTGGCGCGAGGCACCGGACGTCGTCAAACGCTGTGCTTCGACCTGGCAGACGCTTAATCCGACTTGGTGCATCCACTGGTTGGATGCCGCAAGCATAGCGGGCAAGGTCAGGCTGCCGCCCGTCATGGAAAAGCTGCAGCCCACTCTGGCCGCACGTTCCGACGTCATAAGAATCCACTTGCTAAGGAAGTATGGCGGAGTTTGGGCGGATGCTACTCTCTGGTGTGCTCGGCCTCTTGACGACTGGATCGATTCGGTTACCGAGCCGAGCCGCTTCTTCGCCTACGAGAAGCCAAGCCCTCGCAGGCCCATCAGTAGCTGGTTCCTGGCTGCCGGCGAAGATTCCCACATCATCGATCTCTGGCATCACGAGGTACATCATCTGTTGAAGAAGACTTGCGCGCATGTTCGTTACGGAAAGATGATGGGAGGAAAGGAGAACGGAACGTTATTCAATAATTTTTTCAAGCCATATGCGTACTATCTTTCAAAGCGCTACCGATATGAGGATTGGCTGATCCAGACCTCCGTCGACCCCAAAGGTAATCAGAGTTGGGTACACTATCTCTTCCAGAAATTACTCGATCGAAACAAGGAATTTCATGATCTCTGGGAGTCGACACCGAAACTGAGCGCGGATGGCCCGCACCTCCTGCTCCATGGAGGGTACCTGCGCCGGCCGACGGATGCAGACGCCGCCGCCGTCAGGAACAGAGATGCGAACGTAATCAAGCTCACACATAAGGTATCCTTTCCTGAAGACGTTTCCGGCACTCTTCTGGATGTTCTTTACCGTTCGGCGGAGTAATCGGGGGAAGATGCTCCGACACATCGGGAAGGTCGGGTCGGATTTGACGTCACGTGCGATCGGAACGCCGGATCGGATCTTCCCGCAGGGGATTTTGCAGTGCAAACCGGTCAGGTGACCGAGTACCTTCGGCAAAGGAGGTCGAACCGGTGGCGGGCCGCGTCGTAGATTGCAAGATTCTTCCGTTGCGCCGCTCTTACCTTCGAACGTTCCCGGCGGTCGACGTCGCCATCGGCCCGCCCTCCGGTGTTGGCCTGATGGTACGGGAGGTCGATATCGAACATGGCTTTGAAGAGGTTCAGGCTGGTCCGATACTCTTCCGTCAAGCCGACGAAGGCGAATCGTTCCATCGGAAGGCCGGCGGTGAACAATCGGTAGAGCCCTCGCTGCCGGGGTAGAGACGCAAGCTGCCCGGGCGTCATGCGATGGGCGTGCATTCTTGCCCACATCCTGTTGTCCGGATACGAATGGTGCAGCCAGTAATGGTGCTGCGAGATCAGCCGCTCGACCGGGTCACGGAAGAAGGTGCAAAGGGCGGCGCGCTCTCCCAGCGACAGGTACTTGGATGCGATGAAGTGGCCGTGGACGGCATCGTAGCTTGCCGTGATCTCATCGGCTTGGCGGTGCACCTCGGCGCGGCGTCGAAGGCGCCGCCAACGGTCGGAGATGGAGTCGGAAAGTGGACGGTCTCCGTAATCGAGCAGCAGGCGGTCACCGAACCGCTGTCGAAGGCCCGTGCGGAAGCTGACGCCGGCCGTCTTGGGGATGTGGACGGAGACGATCATGTCGGCGCAATCTACCATACTGGGAGGACCACCCGTCCCGCCGCCGTTCTCGGTGAACTGCGTCAACCACCGCCTCGGCCGACGAAGAAGGGGGCTCCGTCCTTGCGCCTTGCCGAGCCGTTATGTAGGGTTCCCGGTGGCGGCAGGCTGGAGTTCCATCGGCCATGAGTTTCGAGTTTCTCGTCATCGGAGCCGGCCGGTCCGGCACCAGCCTGCTGGCCGGTCTTCTGGACAGCCACCCGCGGCTCGAAGTCGGGTTCGAATGGGAGTCCGAGGCCATCCTGCTGGCTGCCGGGGAGCCAGCGCCGCGCCGCGCCGTGCGATTTCGGAACCGTTGCGAGGAGTACGCGCTCGGGTTCCCGAAACAGCGGTGGGGGAACAAGATCACGACCGAGCAGATCCGCGGTCTTGAAGAAGATGGACGAGACCCGGCTGAAGTGCTCGCGCATTTCTTCGACGAGGCGATGAAGGGTATTACCAAGATCTACATTCTCCGGGACGGTCGGACCTGCGTTCGCTCCAAGATGAACCGGAACCGGCGCGGCCTCACTATCGAAGAGGCGTCTCGCCGCTGGTGCTACTCGGTCTTCGTCCATGACTTCCTGACGAAACGGGACGATGCCGTCGTCCTTCGCTTTGAAGACCTGGTTGCCGATGCCCGCTCCGTACTGACGCCGGTTTGCGATCGGTTGGGGGTCGCATGGAGTGACGCGATGCTTGCCGGGACCCGGAACGAGAAACTGCTGCCCGAGTATCGCCGGACCGGGTTCAGCCTGGCTCCGACCGTGATCGACGGCCTGCCGGCGGGTTGCATGTCCATCATCAAGGAGGATCTGCATCGTCTCGGCTACCTCGATGCGTAACGGACTCGCAAGGTAAAGGCCGGTGATGCCGTGATCGGCTCTTCCTCCCGGGGGTGGAGCCACAGCGTACATCCAACCGGCCGCCGAATTCGATTGATGACTGGGCGCCAAGTGTCGGACAGCGCCCTGCGCTGCGTCATCGGGACCGGCATCGTCCTGATCCTCCTGACCCCTTTCATCGTCACCCCTCGGACCGTTTTCCCTTTCGTCGTCGGAAAGGCGCTTTACTCACGGGCGCTCATCGAGATCGTGTTCGTTGCCTGGGTGCTGCTCGCCCTCTTCCAGCCGGCGTATCGTCCGCCTCGCTCCCGGCTTCTGATCCTGCTCGGCGCCGCCCTCGGCGTCGCGGTGCTCTCGGCGTGTCTGGGCGTCAGCGTTCAGCGCAGCTTCTGGTCGAGCTACGAGCGGATGCAAGGCGTGATCGACCAAGCCCACTGGTTCGTGCTGGCCGTCGTCCTGGCGTCCGTGGTCCGTACCGATCGGGATTGGCGTGCTCTCCTGATCCTCAACCTGGCGGCCGGCACGGTGATGGCTCTGCTGACCGTCGTTCAGTACCACGCCCAGCTTCAGGCCTACGGCGCGGATGTTCCAAGGACCATGTCCACGCTGGGGAATCCCGTCTTCCTGGCCGCCTACCTTCAAGTGAACGTCATGATCGCCCTGGGCTTCCTCGCGCGTTCGTTCGTTCCGGCCGGTCCAGGCACGATGGCGCCGCCCGCCGTAGCGCACGGGGGCCGCCGGCCGCGCCGCGGCAAGAAGAGATCGTCACCGGAGAGCCGTCGGCGGCAGCGTCGTCTCGCCGCCCCGAGGGAAACACCCCGCCGCTCCGTCGAGGCGGCGGCTTCCGATACCGCGCGCGAGGTTGGGCGAGGTTCGTCTCCGGTTCGCTGGCTCGGCCGAGGCTCGTGGACGGCCGCCGCGCTCATCGGCGTTTGGGCGCTCACCCTGACCGCCTCCCGGGGACCGTTTCTCGGACTTGTCGTGGGTCTCGGCTTCCTGGCGGTGGTGTACTCCTTCCTGGGCCAGGCGAGGACGGCCCGGCTCGTCGCGATCGGATCCGCGAGCCTTGCCGGTATCGCGGTCATCTTTCTGTCCGTCTTGTTTCTTTCGCCGGCTGCCTCTTCCCTGTTCGACGGCTCGATCTCGAACCCGCTGGTGGACCGCCTGACCGATTTCGACGACACTCGACTCTCGTTTCGGAATCGCTTGTGGGCCTGGCAGACGGCCGCAAGGGGATTCCTGGAGCATCCGGTGCTCGGATGGGGACCGGAGAACTATATCGCGGTCCTGGGACGGCACGGCGCCGAACTGGCAGCCGCAGAGTCGGGGTACGACCATGCACACAGCGAGCTTCTCGAAGAACTCGCGACCAAGGGCCTGTTCGGGCTGCTGAGCTATCTCGCCGTCTGGGCGTTCGCGTTCCACGTGTTGGTACGATCCGCCAGGAACATGGGTTCGCGGGATCGGGTTCCGGTGCTGTTCGCCGGGGCGGCGCTGATGGGAGTCTTCGTACAGAGCCAGACCGCGCCCGAGGCCGCCGTCGGCTCCCTGCAATCCACTTTGCTGCTCGCCCTGGCCGCCCGCCTGGAGTCGGCGGGAGAAGAACGGGCGCCGGCCACGAGGCGGGGAGGCGGACTTCGTTCGCGGGTCTTCGCCCTCGCCGGCGAGATGAGCCGCTTCACGGAGCGTCGAGGAATCCGCACCCTGCTGATCGCCGGGACGGCGGCTCTCGCGGGGGCCGGCCTGTTCGTGAGCTACGCCACCTGGTCGGCCGCGAACGCCGTCAATCGCGCCATCGCCGGCACGGATGATCCGGCCATTCCCGCCGGGCGGGTCCGGCTCGATTTCGAGCGGGCGATCTCGCACTTTGAACCGCTCGCCAATCTTCCCCGGCGGGTCTTCTTCCAGTTCGTCAAGAAACACTGGAGGCATCTCCGGGAGCGGCGTCCGGGCGAGGCGGGGCGGATGCTCGCGATGGTGAATGCCGAAGCGGCGGCGGCCGTCGCCAGCGAGCCCGAGAATTGGCAGCTCTTCGCGGCGCTCGCCCGGCTCTATTCGTTGGTGGGCTTCACCGACCCGGAATACCGGGACGTCGCGGAGCGTTATCTCGACAGAGCGCGAGAGCTCGTGCCCTACAGGGAGGAGGCGCTGGTGGCGACCTTCAGTCTCGACGTGTACGTCGACCGGGGAGAGATCATCTATGTCAAGCGTCCGTGTACTCCGGCCGACATGAGGGCAGAGGGGAGGTTCTTTCTGCACGTCTACCCGGCCAGGCACGACGATCTGCCCGAAAATCGCCGGCAGTATGGTTTCGACAACCTCGATTTTTCCGTGCAAACTCCGGCCGATGGTGGTGCGTCGGGGGGTAGTCCGATGCGCGACGGGGAGTGCCGGAACACCGCCGACCTTCCCGGGTACGCCATCACCCGCATCGTCACCGGCCAGTTCGACCCCTGGACGACCGAAGTGCTATGGCAGGAAGAGGTCCCTCTCCGGTAGCGGGACGAGGTTGTTCGCGCGCGGATCACGACTGTCGCGGCGCTCGCCGGCCGGGAATGGGTGGTCTGCACAGTGTTCTGCGGCGCAGGCTCCCAAGCCTCCTCGAATCTCATCCGTCGGATCTCCTGTAGCACTCGTGTCCGGGTCATGGGGCACCTCCTCGGCGCCCATCAGACCGCACGGATGACGTGCTACAACACCGGACGGACTATTTGCTCCTGACAGGCGACGCGATGAAAGTCCTCAGGAGGGCGTCAGACGGTGGCGTGCCGGGCCTTGACGGCGCGTTCGATCGCCGAGGCGATCAGGCGGTCCAACCCGAGCCGGTCGCGCAGGATCTGCAGAAGCCGCACCTCTTCCGGCGGGACGTGAAGGTCGGCCGCGGCGATTTCACACGCCAGGGCATAGGCGGTTTCCATGAGGTTCGGCGGCAGCGAGTCGACGACCACGTCCAGGAACCGGTCGAGGCCGCCTTCCTGCCCCAATCGAGCGGCGCACTCCTCGGCACTGGGGACCAGCTCCCTTTCGTCGAAGTCGGCGAACACCGGCAGGTTCCGGACCTGGTCGCCGATGCGTTTCAGCTCGCGGTCGGTCATGTCCCGATCCGCCGCCGCCGTCACCACCATGACGTAGATCAACGCCTTTTGCGGGCTCAGATTGTCGTTGCTCATCGATCGCTCCGGAGAAAGCCGCATGGACCATAAGGGAGCACCCTGCCGCCTGCAAGGGCCAGTCTTGTCCAACGAGACATGAGCCTCCATGTCCCGCCCGCGCGGTCCTGCCCCCTCGCGGAAGACCCGCCGCAGGGGTTCCCGAGCGCTCGACCCGCCCCGGTCCGGCATCGTTCCGGTAACGCCGCCGCTTGGCGATGCCGCGATCATCGCGGTATCGTCGAAGTCGGCACCACCACGCCGCACCATGCTACCGGAAGGCGGGAGAGCTCATGGCCAGGCTCGAGATCAACGACGTCCCCATCCAGGACGACTACTCCGAGACGTTCAGCGGGCGGCTGGCGCGCGTGCTGGTGACGAGCGTCACCCGTCGATGGGCGCTGGAAGCGGCGATGGAGACGAAAGGGCTGGGACGCTCGGCCACCTCGCCGCCGTGCGAGGCGACCCTGGAGCGGGAAGTGGGGCCGGACGAAACTCCCGACGGCCGCCCGGGGTTCATCATCCAGATGATGGACCGCAAGCTGGAGCAGCTCGCCGAATGCCTGGTGCTCAGGCTCCGCAAGGGCGCCCTGCCGAACCCCGGGACCAGCGTCTTCGACGCCTTGCCCGCGGAGCTGGCCGAGGAGTCGATCGACGTCGAAGGCACCATCATCCAGCGTTTCGGGGACGGCTGGGAGGAGACGATCGAGGCGTTCGGCCGGCAGGTCTTCCGGGTGCCGAAGATGGACGGGGCGTTCCACGTCGAGCGCCGCTTCGGGGTGGTCAGGGAGGCCGTCACCGGAGGCATGTTCCTGATCCTCGCGGACTCCGGCGAGACCGCGCTCGGGGCGGCGGAAGCGGCGCTGGAGGCGGTGTCGCGGATCCCGTTGGTGGTGGTCAAGAACGCCGCCAGCGGCTCCAAGGTGGGCGCGAAGAACTACCACGACATGGTGGCGACCACCAACCACCATTACTGCCCGGCGCTTGCGGGCGATGCCGACAGCGCCCTCCCGGACTCGGTCCGATGCGTCTACGAGATCATCGTCAGCGCGCCCCGCCTCGAGGAGGTACGCCAGGGCATGCGGGTCGGAATCGAGGCGGCCACCGCGACCGACGGGGTGTTGCACATCCACACCGCCAACTACGGCGGCAAGCTGGGCAAGGGAAAGATCCACCTGCACGGCCTGTTCGAGTAGCCGGTTCCGGCGCCCGCATGCCGAATCGTGCAGACTGTCATGTCTCCGTCCGGGCGCCCGCCAGGCTGCACATGGGTTTCGTCGATCTCCACGGCGGCGTGGGGCGCCGGTATGGAAGCCTCGGGCTTGCACTGGAGGAACCGTTCACCCGAGTGCGCCTGAGACCGGCCTCCGGGGTCGTCGCCGAAGGACCGGACGCGGCGCGCGCGGCGCGCTATGCCACCGCCCTGGCGGAATGTTTCCACCTTCCGGACGGTGTCCGAATCGAGGTGGAGGCGGCCATTCCGCCGCACGCCGGACTCGGTTCCGGGACGCAGCTTGCCTTGGCGGTCGGTACCGGCATGGCGAGGTTGTGCGGTCTCGACCTGCGCACCGCCGACATCGTGGCCGCGCTCGATCGGGGGACTCGCTCCGGATTGGGTATCGGGCTGTTCGACCGGGGTGGCTTCGTGGTCGATGGCGGATCGGCCGGTGACGGGGTTCCGCCGCCGGTCATCGCCAGACAGCCGTTTCCCTCCGAGTGGCGCCTGCTGCTGGTGTTCGACCGCGGGCGCGAAGGGGTGCACGGAGAGGCGGAGATCGAGAAGTTCGCCGCATTGCTGGAATTCCCCGAGGCCGACGCGGCCGAGCTCTGCCGGCAGGTGCTGATGTGCGCGTTGCCGGGCGTGGTGGAGGCCGACCTCGATGCCTTCGGTAGCGCGGTCGGTCGAATCCAGGCGCGGGTCGGGGACCATTTCGCGGGGGTGCAGGGCGGCCGTTTCGCCAGTCCGGGGGTGAGCCGGGTGCTGGAGTGGCTGGGTTCGCACGGCCTGAAGGGGGTGGGGCAAAGCTCCTGGGGGCCCACCGGGTTCGCGGTCTGCCCGAGCGAGCCGATGGCGAACCGTCTCATGGTGGAGGCGGAGGCCCGGTTCGGGAGCGAGTTCGGGCTGGACTTCGCCATTGCCCGAGGCCGCAATGAAGGCGCCCGGGTGGAGGCGGCTCACCCCAACCCCTGAGAAACCGACCGGCATCGGCATCAGGCAGGAGTACCCGAATCATGGCCGGAACGAAAATCCTTCACATGCTCGATCCTCGCGCCAACGTCAGTCCCTTCGACGTCAACATGGCGGTGGACGCGGGTTACGAGGTGGTGGTGCCCTATCCGGGCGTCGCCGCCGGGGACGTCGCGGGGCTGGTGCAGGACGCCGTCTTCTCGCGGCCGCCCGGACGCTACAACGACACCGGCATCTTCATCGGGGGGCATGACGTCAACCTGGCCGCCGACATGCTGGAGCAGGCCGGGGGCGCCATGGTGCCGCCCTTCGAGGCCGCGGTGCTGGCCGATCCGAACGGCGCCTTCACCACCTCGGCGGCGCTGGTGGCGCTGGTTGCGAAGCACCTGCGCGCGAGGAGCGGCGCCGGCCTGGAAGACCGTGACGTGCGGATCCTCGGGGGCGGGCCGGTCGGGCTGTGCGCCGCGGTGCTGGTGGCACGGCAGGGCGGACGCCCGACGCTGGTGCGGCTCACCGACATGACCCCGGCCAGGGCGGAGCCCGTCGAGCGCTTTGCGCGCCGGTACGGCGTCGAGCTGCCCTGGACCACGGGGCGGGACGACGCCGGGAAGCGCGCCGCGCTCGAATCCGTCGAGGTCGTGGTGTGCTGCGCCAGGGCGGGGGTTCAGGTCCTTTCCGCGGATCTGATGGCACAGTGCGCAAAGCTCGAGATCGCGGCGGACGTCAACGCGGTGCCGCCGGCCGGCGTCGAAGGGTTGCCGGTGACCGGCGACGGCGTCGATCTGCCCTCCGGCGCGCTCGGGATCGGCGCCCTCGCGATCGGGGGAATCAAGTACCAGGTCCAGCGAGGGTTGCTGAAACGCATGATGAGCGCGGATCACGCCGTGGTTCTGGACTTCCCCGACGCCTTCGATCTGGCCGGCGAAACGGTCTCCGACTGAGTTGGTGCACGGCATGGACGCACTCCGGAGCATCCACGCGACGGCAGCCTCCCTGTTCGCGGAGTCGGCAGGGCGCCCGGACGCACTATGGAGGGGCGCTGCCCGCATGGAGGACGGCCCTCGTGTCGCCGCCGCCGGTGTCCCGAGTCGCGGTGCGGCATGAGCACGTTGCCGAGCGTGAACGCAACGGCCGCCCCCATGATCGCGGCGCTGGTGGAGCGCGCGGATGCGTTGCGGGTGGGTGTTGCCCACATGGAGGACGGGACCCGCATCGTCGATGCGGGCATCGACCACCGGGGCGGTATCGAGGCGGGGCTGCTCATCGCCCGCATCTGCATGGCCGGCCTCGGCGACGTCGCGCTGCGCAACAATCCGGTGTTCCCGAACTGGCCGTGGCAGGTGGAGGTACGCACGAGCCAGCCGGTGCTCGCCTGTCTCGGCAGCCAGTACGCGGGCTGGAGCTTGAGCTTCGACGCCCCCGAGAAGTTCAACGCGCTGGGTTCGGGGCCGGCGCGGGCGCTGGCCATCCGGGAGCCGCTGTTCGAGGAGCTTGGATACCGGGATCGCGCCGGCAGCACCTGCCTGGTGCTGGAAACCGATCACCATCCGCCGGCGGCGCTCGCGGAGAAGGTCTCGAGGGATTGCGGTGTGGCGCCGGAACGGGTGACGCTCGTGCTCACCCCCACCGGCAGCCTCGCCGGCGTGGTGCAGATCGCCTCCCGGGTGGTGGAGGTGGCGTTGCACAAGGCCCATGAGCTCGGCTTTCCTCTCGACTCGATCGTGGACGGAGCCGGCAGCACCCCGTTGCCGCCGCCCATCGACGATCCGCTGATCGCCATGGGGCGGACCAACGACACCATTCTGTTCGGCGGCCAGGTCCATCTCTTCGTGTCCTGCGAGGACGAGGCGGCCGAAGATCTCGCGCGCCGGCTTCCCGGCAGCAGTTCGAAGGACTACGGCAGGCCCTTCGCCGAGGTGTTCCGGGACTACGGTTACGACTTCTTCCGGATCGACCCCATGCTCTTCAGCCCGGCCCGGGTGGCGGTGACCGCGCTGGGCAGCGGCCGAACCTTTCACGGAGGGCGCCTGGACGGCGAGGCGCTGGAGCGATCCTTTGGCGGCGGCGCCTGACCCCCGGCCCGGGCAGTGACCGCGCCCGGAGCCGACCGGACCCTTCACGGAGGATGCCCGGACGATGAGGCGCTGGAACGATCCCTCCTCGACCGCCGAGGCAGCCGGTCTTGTGACGGCGGTGCTTGAGAACGCCCGGCCCGGGCTGACGGCGCACGGGTCCGACCGGACCTTTCACGGAGGGCGCCCGGACGATGAAGCGCTGGAACGATCCCCTGGACGCGGCTTCCGACACCCGCCGGCCCGCCTATGAAGCGCCCAACGCGGTCGCCGCCGCGGTCTGGCGGGCCTGCATCGAGGAGCTCGAAGCGCCGAAACCCGGAAACGTGAGCTTCGCCTCGGCCGGGCACGGGATGACGGCGGACGATTTCGTGGCGAGCGCACGCTGTACCGCGGACGTGCTCGGCGCCCCCGGCCTGTCGCTGGGCGAGCGGGTGCTCGGCAGCATCGAGGCCACGCGCGCGGCGGCGGGCTGCAACACCAACCTCGGCATCGTACTGCTGTGCGCTCCGCTCGCGCAGGCGGCGCTTACGGAAGATCCGGGCCGCCCGCTTCGTGCCAGCCTCGCCCGCGTGCTCGCGGCGGCGGGCGTCGAGGATGCGGAACGGGTGTTCGCGGCGATCCGCCTGGCCGAACCGGCGGGCTTGGGCGAGCGCGTCCGCCACGACGTGCGGGCCCCGGCCACCGTGCCGCTGCTCGAAGTGATGAGGGAGGCGGAGGATCGCGACCGCATCGCCCGCCAGTACGCCCGCTGCTTCGAAGACGTCTTCAACCTCGGGCTCCCGGTGCTGTCCGCAAGCCGATCGAGATGGCCACGGGAGTTGGCCGTGGTGGCGCTTTACCTCGCCTTCCTGGCGCGGTTCAAGGACTCCCATATACAGCGTAAACTTGGCCCCGCCACCGCGGAGAGTGTTCGTCTCGAAGCGTTGGAACTTTCCGGGAGGCTGGACCCGTCGAGGCCGTTTGCGGAGAGCACCGGAGACTTGGCGGATTTCGATCGCAGCTTGAAGAGCCGGGGCATCAATCCTGGGACGAGCGCCGACTTGACGGTGGCGACGCTGCTTGCCGACCACCTCCTCATGGGAGGGGTCGCTTCGTGCCCCGGAGGGTCCGGGGCGTGACTGGACTGAAGACAACGTGGAGGAAAGGAGCCGATGGCCATCACGAACGTTCGAGTAGGAGAATCCCTGGTCGGGGAGGGTAACGAGATCGCCCACATCGACCTGATCCTGGGTCCGCGGGGCTCGGCGGCCGAAACCGCCTTCTGCAACGGGCTGGTCAACAACAAGGACGGCTTCACCAGCCTGCTGGCGGTGGTCTCGCCCAACGTGCCGGCGAAGCCCAACACCATGATGTTCAACAAGGTCACCATGAAAGGCGCCAAGCAGGCGGTGCAGATGTTCGGACCGGCTCAGCGCGCGGTCGCCCGTGCGGTCATGGAGGCGGTGTCCGAGGGGACGATCCTCGCGGCCGAAGCCGACGATCTGTACGTTTGCGTCGGCGTGTTCATTCACTGGGAGGCCGAGGACGATTCCAAGATCGAGCAGTACAACTACCAGGCCACCAAGGAGGCCATCGAGCGCGCCGTCGCCGGCACGCCGACCGTGCACGAGGTCCTGGCCCAGAAGAACGCCGAGCATCCCTTCGCCGCCAACGTTTCCTGACGGCGCAGACGGCTCCCCCGGGTCTCCGGGGGAGCCGTTTTACCGCCTGCGCATTTCGGGGATTCGGACCCGCCTCCGAAGTTCACCGGCGTACCGGAGCTTCCGGCCCGTCTCCGAAGTTCGCCGGCGCACCCTGCGTCCGGCTGTCCGGCCGGGTGCGAAAGCACTGCGCCGCCACTTCCTTCGCCTGCCGGTGCTTTGCAGCCCCCCTGCATCCGGCTGTCGACCGAGTGCAAGAGCACTGCTGCTAGTGTACCGGGCCAGAAATACATTCACGTGTTGTCAGCACTCTCAAGATACCAACTCGTTGTTTCTTGGACAATTCTGGTCCCAGAATCAGTTCAATCCATTTGTGCGCCAGAACACTGGAACCGGTTTCTCCGCACTCGCCGCCGTTTCCTCCGGCCTCACCCGGCTTCGAAGCATGCGAAGAACTGCCCGTACTCGCCACCTGCGGCCTCGTCCAGGTACAGGGCGCTCAGGCGGACCGCGCCCGCTTCGCCGAGCACCGCCCCGCGCAGCATGGTGTCGAAGCACTCGCCCCCCACCACCCGATGGCCGATGGTCAGGTACAGCCGCGAGAGCACGCCGTCGCGGAGCGCGGTTTCCAGCATCCGGGGACCCGTCTGGAGATAGAGCCGCCGGTAGCCGTGCCCGGCGAGGACTTCCACGGCGTCCCGGCTGCGCACCCACGGCCCGGGCCCGGTCACCACGACGTCGAATCCGGCCTCGCCGAGCGCCTCGATCCGGTCGCGAGGGGCTGCCGCGGTCGTCAGGACGTGGACCGGCTGCCGATGCGCCGCCAGCGAATCCGGGACAGGCAGATCGAGGCTCGCGCTCAGGACGGCGACCGCGGGCTGCGCCGTCATGCCCCGATCGGCCCGCCACCGCGCGATGTCCGCCCCATCGGCGCCGAGACCCACCTGCAGCACGTTTCCCAGACTCCCCGATGCGAGCGCCCGCAGATAGCCGCCGTGGGTCACGAGGCAGTCGGCGTGCGCCTGCAGCTCCTGGAACAACCGCCAGTCGCGCGGGTTGGTCAGCCCTTCGGGCAGGCGCGTCGCGCCGTCGGCGTCCGTCACCGCGATGCGGCCGTCCAGGCTGGTGACGAAGTTCGCATAGACCAGCGCCGGAGCGCCGGCCGCGGGCGGGGGGAGGCTTTCGCTCAGGTAGAGCCCTTCGAGCCGCCGCTTCCGCGCCGGCAGGGGGAAAAGCTGTACGACCTCGCGGGACGTCGGCGGCGAGAACATTCCGGCTCCCATGAAAACGGCAGGAACACCGCCATTCACGAACCAGCTCCACCATCTGGCGCCGGAAGGTCGGCGGAGCCTGCCCCCGGCTGACTGCCTGCCGGGGCGGGCTCCGTGGAAACGGGGGGCGGTCTCGATTTCGGCATGGTGGATACCTCCTCCCCAAAGGGTCGGGGTCCACGAAATCGGGGCAACTCCATATCGCTGTATCCGTGGCGGGATGGCGAATTGGACAGACGGTCTGTTGCGCGGCTACGCCTCCCGGTACGCGAGGAGCCGCTCGACGTAGCGGGCGATCTGGTCGACTTCGAGGTTGACCGTGGATCCCGGGACAAGCTCTCCCAAGGTCGTCACTTCGAGGGTATGGGGGACGATGTTCACGTCGAAGACCGCGCCGGCGACACCATTCACGGTGAGGCTCACCCCGTCGATGCACACCGAGCCCTTCTCCGCGACGTAGCGGGCGAGCGCCTTGGGCGCCCGGATCTCGAACCGGACGGAGCGGGCGTCGCCGCGCCGTGCGAGCACTTCCGCGACACCGTCGATGTGGCCGGATACCAGATGTCCTCCGAGCGGCGTATCCGGCTTGAGCGCCGTCTCGAGGTTGACCCTGCGTCCGGCTGCGAAACCGCGCAGCGTGGTCCGCGCCAGCGACTCCGCAGAGACGTCGGCCCGGAAGCCGGCCGGCGTCACCTCGACGGCGGTGAGGCAGGCTCCGCTGACGCAGATGGAGTCCCCGACCGCGATCCCGGTCGGGTCGATGGCCGCGGTCGTGACGGTGAACGACACATCCCCCGCCGCGTGCTCGACGCGCTCGTCGATCCGGCCCACCGTCCGGACGATTCCCGTGAACATCGTGTTCCGTCTCCTTTTCCGGATTCGCTGTCCGCTTCGTCCGTGTGGCGCCGGAGCCGGCTTGCGGACCGGTGTAGATGCGCTGCTTGCCGCCGGCCCGCGTGATGCTTCTCGCGAACGCCGCGCACCGGCGCTTCAGCCTGTCTCTCCCGTGCGCTGTTCCGCGTCAGCCTCGATTTTCGGGACGGCGTCGATGCGCAGATCGGCGCCGAGCCGCGCGACGCCGGTGATTTCCAGCCGGATCCGGTCGCGCATCGCCGCGACCCGTGGCAGTGTGAACATGCCCCGTGCCGCGTCGCCGAGCAGCGCGGGGGCGAGATAGATGACGATTTCGTCGACGAGATCCGAGCCGAGCAGCGCGCCGGCCAGCGTCGGGCCGCATTCGGTGTGGATCTCGTTGACGCCGCGTCCGGCGAGATCGGCCATGAGGGCGGGGAGCGAGGCCCGGCCACCGACGTCCGGCAGCGGGACGATCTCCGCGCCGGCCTCGACGAGTGCGCGCATCCGGGCGTCGGCGCCGATCGTCGCGGCAAGGGCATCTCCCGGCTCCCGGGCGATGCCGCCGACGATCGGTCCTTCGGCGCCGTCGCCGCCGGTCGTCCCAATGTCGCCGATCGTCGCGATGAGGATATCCCCCGGCACCGACAGCGCGCGCGCCGCCGGCGGCGTGCGCAGGTGCGAATCGACGATCACCCGCATCGGCGGCCACATCGGCGGCGCGAGGCAGCCGACGTCATCCATCCGGGCGTCGAGCCGCGGGTCGTCGGCCAGCAGGGTACCGATGCCGGTGAGGACCGCGCCCGCCTGCGCGCGGAGCCGATGCACGTCGGCGCGCGCCGCCTCCCCGGTGATCCACCGGCTCTCGCCCGCCGCCGTGGCGGTGCGCCCGTCCAGGGTCGCGGCGAGCTTGCAGCGTACCCAGGGGCGGCCCCGCTCGTGGCGAGAGACGAATCCCCGGTTGAGCGCCCGTGCAGGCGCCTCCATCAGCCCCGTCTCGACCTTGATGCCGGCCTCCACGAGCTCGGCGAAACCCTGGCCGGCGACCCTCGGGTCGGGATCGGGCATCGCCGCCACCACCTTCGCGATCCCCGCCTCGATCAATGCCTGTGTGCACGGGCCGGTGTGCCCGGTGTGGCGGCAAGGCTCCAGCGTTACGTAGGCGGTGGCTCCCTTGGAATCACCGCCGGCCGCGGCGAGGGCGTGGATCTCGGCGTGCGGCTCGCCCGCGTACCGGTGCCAACCTTCCCCGACGACGCTCTCGTCGCGGGCGATCACGCAGCCCACCCGCGGGTTGGGGGCGGTGGAGTAGAGGCCACGGCGTGCAAGGTCGAGCGCCTGGGCCATGTGGCGGCGGTCCGTGACGCTCATCGGTTCCTCGTCCGGGTCCGGTGGGCGGCCGTCCCGCCACCGGGGGCCGCCTCGTCGCCGCGGAAGATTCGGCTCCGCCGGTGCCGGAGGCCGGCCGCTCCGGCCCGGATCGCGAACCACCGGCCGGCCGGGTGTTCACTCATCCGGGATGAGCCTGAGCTGGCTGCGCCGCGCCTCCGGCGTCGGCTCGCTTTCGAGGCGATCGATCTCCTCCCGGAACTCGCTCACGTCCTCGAAGCTGCGGTACACCGATGCGAACCGGACGTAGGCCACCCGATCGAGGTCGCGTAGTGCCTCCATGACCAGTTCGCCGACGGCGCGGGAGGCGATCTCGCGTTCCCCGCTCCGCATCAGGCGCCGCCGGAGCCGGCCGATCGCGGTCTCGACCGCGTCGCTGGGTACCGGACGCTTTTCCAGCGCGCGCAGCATGCCCGAGCGCAGCTTGCGCTCCTCGAAGGGAACCCGCGTCCCGTCGTTCTTGACGATTCGCGGCACCGCGAGCTCCGCCGCCTCGCGGGTCGTGAACCGCTCCCCGCAGCCCGCGCACTTGCGCCGCCGCCGCACCTGGGCGCCGTCGTCCGAGAGCCGGGAGTCGACGACCCGGGTCTCGTGCTCGTCGCAGAACGGACACTGCATGAGGCGATCGTTGCACGAAGGCGCGGTGAACCCAAGGGTTTCCCCTGCGGCTCCGCCGGCCATCGGGTGAACCGCCGGTGCGAATGCCGGTCACGATCGGAGACCGCGCGTCCCGGCGCCCCATCAGGCCCGCCGATCGGGGAGCACCTCCCAGCGCTCCCCGATGCCGTCCCGGAGATCGGGTCACCATTCGACGATGCCGCCCCAGTGGCGATGGACGAGATACGCGGCCGGGGGGACGTTCACCTGATAGCGAGCCGACCGGCGCCTGCGGGTTGAAGCGGGAGTAGACGGCCCGGCGGGACGTATCGCACCTCACGACTGTTCGATCGGGACGTCCGGCACCCACACGAAGCCGTCACCGTCGACGATGAACGCCTCGCGCAGCCCGTGGGGCTTGTTCGCGGCGCCTTGCAGGACCTCGTAGCCGAGCCGCCGCGCCGCGGCCTCGGCCGCATCGGGGTCGCGCCCGTGCAGGCGCAGCTCCGCCCCGACGCCGCGCGGTGCGTCGGATGCGATGATCGGGTACCACGGGTGGGCGTCGTAGGTGTGGTGGGCGTGCAGCATCCATTCGGCGCCCTGCCGGCGCAGCACCGCGACGTCGGGGTCGCTGTACACGATCTCGGCGTCGAGCACTTCGCGCTGGAACGGCAGAGCCGCGTCGACGTCCCGTACCAGAAGGTTGACGCCGAGCCCGGCGAGCGAGCGCCCGTAATCCGGAGCCGGCATCCACGGGTCGCCGGTCCTCAGCTTGCTCATTCCGCGATTGCCCGGTCGGTTTCAGGTCACGCGGCGGTTACGGTCCATCCCTCGCCGCGTGTTCGTGAAGATCGTCCGGTTCGGAGATTCGCGGCGATTCGGCGGGCGTCCGGAAGTGGTGCCGAGGAGAGGACTTGAACCTCCACGGGGTTGCCCCCACATGGACCTGAACCATGCGCGTCTACCAATTCCGCCACCTCGGCGCAGCCGTCGTCGAGGGTCGCGGTCGCAAGACAACGCCGGCACCCGCCTGAACGACGTGCGGACCATACTCACCGCCCCGATCCTTTGTCAACGAGTCCTCCATATCTTCGCCGCGAGTCCGCCCGCGGCGTCCATGCACGTATCGCGAACCTGCCTGAACGCACCGCGCTGATCGAGTTCCTCGCACAGAGCGGCGCGCCGGTCACGTTCGCCCGGATCGCCGATGCCCATGCGCTTCGGACCCCGGCTGCGCGCGAGGCCCTGCAGCGCCGGCTGAGCGCCATGGAGCGCGACGGCCAGGTCATCCGCAACCGCCGCGGCGATTTCGGGCTCATCCACCGGATGGATCTCGTCACCGGGCGGGTCATCGGGCATCGCGACGGGTTCGGGTTCCTCCGGCCCGACGATGCGGGCGCCGACCTGTTCCTCTCCCCGCGCCAGATGCGCTCGCTGATGCACGGCGACCGGGCGGTGGCCCGGGTGGTGAAGGTGGATCGCGACGGCCGCCGTGAAGGTGCGCTGGTGGAGGTCATCGAACGAGGCGTCGTGAAAGTCGTGGGGCGCTTCCGGCGCGAGAGCGGGGTGGCGTTCGTCCGCCCCCACAATTCGCGGATCCATCAGGACGTCCACATCTCGCCGGGCGCGGACCTCGACGCGGGCGACGGCGATTACGTCGTCGCCCGCATCACCGAGCCGCCGACCCGGCGCCATCCGCCGATCGGCGTGGTCGAGGAGGTACTCGGGGATCGGATGCTGCCCGGGATGGAGATCGACGTGGCCATCCGGGCGTACGAGCTGCCGGTGGCGTGGCCCGAGGCGGCCGAACGGGAGGCGGCGGCGCTGCCCTCGGAGGTGGGTGACGGCGACGTCGAGGGCCGCGAGGACCTGCGCGGCCTCGGGTTCGTCACCATCGACGGCGAGGATGCGCGCGATTTCGACGACGCGGTGTACTGCGGGCGCACCGCCCGGGGGTGGCGGCTCATGGTGGCGATCGCCGACGTCTCCGCCTGTGTCCATCCCGGGACCGCTCTCGACGAGGAGGCGCGGCTGCGCGGGAACTCCGTCTATTTCCCCGACCGGGTCCTCCCCATGCTGCCCGAGTCGATCTCGAACGGGCTGTGCTCGCTCCGGCCGCACGAAGACCGGCTCTGCCTCGGCTGCGAGCTGATCGTGACCGGGGCGGGCCGGGTGCACCGCTCGCGGTTCTTCGAAGGGGTGATCCGTTCGCGGGCGCGCCTGACCTATACCGAGGTGTCCGGGGCGCTCGAGCGGGGCGACGCCGGCGTGCGCGAAAGGCTCGGAGCGGTGGCGCCGATGCTGGAGACCCTGCGCGATGCCTACACGGCGCTGCGTCGCGCGCGCGACGAGCGGGGTGCGATCGACTTCGACATGACCGAGACCCGGGTGGTGCTCGGAGAGGACGGGCGGGTCGTGGACCTGGAGCCGGCCGCGCGCAACGTCGCCCACCGGATCATCGAGGAGTGCATGGTCGCGGCCAACGTCGCCGCCGCGCGGTTCCTCGAACGCCACCGGCTGCCGGCGCTGTTCCGCATCCACGAGGGGCCTTCCCCGGACAAGGTGGAGGAGCTGCGGGCCTTCCTGGAGGAGTTCGGCCTGAAGCTCGGCGGGGGCGATGCGCCGGAGCCCCGTCACTTCGCCGCGGTCATCGAGAGCGCTGCGTCCCGGCCCGACGTCCACCTCATCCAGACCGTGATGTTGCGTTCACTGTCGCAGGCGGTGTACGCGCCGGACAACGTCGGGCACTTCGGTCTCGCCCACCGTGCCTACGTCCATTTCACCTCTCCGATCCGACGTTATCCCGATCTCGTCGTGCATCGTGCGATCCGCCACGCGCTGCGGCGTGGCCGTCCCGGTGACTTCGAGCCGGCTCGGGGTTCGTCCCTGGCGATGCTCGGCGACCACTGCTCGATGACCGAGCGCCGGGCCGACGACGCGACGCGCGACGCGGTCGCGTGGCTCAAGTGCGAGTTCATGCTGGACAAGCTGGGCGAGGTGTTCGATGCGACGATCACCGGGGTCGCCGCCTTCGGAGTCTTCGTCACCCTCGACGACGTATTCGTCGAAGGCCTTGTGCACGTCAGCGCGCTGGGACCCGACTACTTCCATTTCGATCCGGTGCGGCACCGGCTGAGAGGCGAGCGCTCGCACCGTTCGTTCCGACTCGCGGATCGCATGCGGGTGCGGTTGACGAAGGTGGATCTCGACGAGCGCCGGATGGATTTCGAGCCGGAGATCCGCGAATCCGGCCGCGGACCCGGCCGCCGTAAGCGCCCGGGGAACAGAGGGGTTGGCAGGTACTGACGAGAGCCCTCGGTGCGTGTCTTGGGTCGAGTGCGCGGGAGCGACGTGTGTGGGCAGCAAGGCGTCTTGCGAGCGAGTGCCGGGCAACGATGCGGGTCTCGACCCGACCCGGCTCGTCGGGGAACGGGACCATGCGGCGGCCGGAGCCCGGGCTCGGAACACTCGCGCCGGCAGCCCGGATGCCGCCGGTACCCGTATCACCGAGTGATGCGCCGTTCAGGGCCGGTACCGTCGAAGCCGCCGCCGTGTACCGCGCGGGAACAGGTCCCGCCACTCTCATTCGTATCCGGGCCTCCCGGCACGTCCGTCGTTCCGGTCACCGTCGCGCCCGCCCGGTGCGGCATCCGTTGGCGATGCACGGCCCGGACGTTGACGAAGCGGGCCGGCGTCTCGACCGCGTGTCCGTGCACCCGCTCGTGAAGTGCGATGTCCGTGAGCGTTCCGCCCACGTCCACACCAACACGGTACTCCGATCCCGGCAACGTCATGACCGACTATTTTTACCGATCCCATTACATTCGAGTGTACGGCGTTGCGCCGGTCTCGTACAATTTTCACCCCTTCGTCCCAATCCACTCGCGGATGGCAAGGCTTCCAGGCAGATCGCCGGGAGGCGCACTGCGACGGAGTGGGTCCGGGCATGGGACTTCCGCCCGAGGTTGAATCCCGGCTCGTCAGCCACTCCTTCGGAGCCAGAGTACGTGGGTATCCGCCGGTGAACGATCGCAGCTACAGCGACACGCTCGACAGGGTGCAGCAGTTTGCCGGAGATCCGTCGCACCGGCGGCAGGCATCCATGATCGTGTTCGCGGGGTCCGCCAACCCCGATCTGGCACGGGAGATCGTCGGGCATCTGAACATGCCCGTCGGCAAGGCGGTGGTCGATCGCTTCAGCGACGGTGAGGTCATGGTCGAGCTGATCGACTCCGTGCGCGGCAAGGACGCATTCGTGGTCCAGCCGACGTGCGCGTCGTTCGACGGGTGTCGGCGGAGGTCGGTCGATCAGAACCTGATGGAACTGCTCATCCTCACCGATGCGCTCAAGCGTGCATCGGCGGACCGGGTCACCGCCGTCGTTCCGTACTACGGCTATGCCCGCCAGGATCGCCGCCCCCGCTCCGCACGTGTCTCGATCTCCGCGAAGGTCGTCGCCAACATGATCTCGGTGGCCGGCGCCGACCGGATGCTGACGATGGACCTGCACGCGGACCAGATACAGGGCTTCTTCAGCATCCCGGTCGACAACATCTACGCCTCGCCGGTGCTCCTCGGGGACATCTGGAAGCACAAGTACCCGGACCTCGTGGTGGTCTCGCCCGACGTCGGCGGCGTGGTGCGCGCCCGCGCCATCGCCAAGCGGCTCGACGACGCGGACCTCGCGATCATCGACAAGCGCCGTCCCCAGGCCAACCAGGCGGAGGTGATGAACATCATCGGCGACGTCCGCGATCGGACCTGCGTCCTGGTCGACGACATGGCCGACACCGCCGGAACCCTGTGCAGCGCCGCGGCCGCGCTCAAGGACCACGGCGCGTCGAGGGTGGTCGCCTACTGCACGCACGCGGTCCTGTCCGGGGCCGCGGTCGACAACGTCGAGAGGTCGCAGCTCGACGAGTTGGTGGTGTCGAACAGCATCCCGCTCGATGAGCGGGCCGCCGCGAGCGGCAGCATCCGGCAGTTGAGCGTCGCGGAGCTGCTGGCCGAGAGCATGCGCCGGATCAACGAAGAGGAGTCGATCGGCTCGCTGTTCATGGATTGACGAGTGTGCATGACGCACGCCGGTGGGAAAACATTCAAGCTGAAACCGGAGTCCGGAACGATGAATGAGTTCGAAGTCGTCGCACGGCCACGCACCGAGCTCGGCACCAACGCGAGCCGGCGGCTGCGCCGCGAAGGTCAGGTACCCGCCATCCTCTACGGAGGCGGCAAGGATCCGATACCCCTCTCTCTCGAAGAGAACCGGATCAGGAAGCAGATCGAAAACGAGGCGTTCGCCGCCCACGTCCTGACCGTGAAGGTGGACGACGAGGAGAGCCAGGCGGTGCTGAAGTCCGTGCACCGGGACCCCGCCACGGAGCGGGTGCTCCACATGGACTTCCAGCGAATCAGCGCAGAGAGCGAGATCCACATGAACGTGCCGCTGCACTTCATGAACGAGGAGATCTGCACGGGGAAGAAGGCCGGCGGGATCATCACCCACCTGCTCGTCGAGGTGGAGGTGGGCTGCCTGCCGAGGGACCTTCCCGAGTACGTCGAGGTCGACATGGCGGCGCTCGACGTGGGCGAATCGGTGCACCTGTCGGAGCTCGTGCTCCCCGAGGGCGTGCGCCTCATGGTGCTCGCGCACAACCCCGACAACGACCAGCCGGTGGTCAGCGTGCAGCATCCGCAGAAGCTCGAAGCGGTGGAAGGAGAGGCGGACGGGGAAGAAGGGGCCGAGGCGGAGGCGCCTGCCGCGGCGGAGTCCGGGGCCGGGGAAGGCTGATCCGCGCCGGTTTTGGGTGCGCCCTACCAGCTCTTCATCGGGCTCGGCAATCCCGGGACCCGTTACGAGGCGACCCGCCACAACGCGGGCGCGTGGCTGCTCGACCGCGTGGCCCGGCGCTACGCCTCCGGATTCAGGGCGATGGCCCGCTGCTTCGGGGCGGTGGCGGATGCGAAGGTCGGGGGGACGCGGGTGAGGCTCTTCCGGCCGGGCACGTTCATGAACGACAGCGGCAGGGCGGCGGCGGCGGCGGCCGGGTTCTACAAGATCCCGGTCGAGCGGATCCTCATCGCGCACGACGAGATCGACCTGCCGGCCGGCACGGTGCGCCTGAAGCGCGGCGGGGGCCACGGCGGGCACAACGGGCTGCGCGACGTCGTGCCCTGCCTCGGGGGAGCCGGGTTCTCCCGCATCCGCATCGGCGTCGGGCATCCCGGGAGCAGGGAGCGGGTCGTCGGCCACGTCCTCGACCGCCCGCCGCCGGCCGAGCGCGCCGCGATCGACCAGGCGATCGAACGGGTGGTGGAGGATGTCGAGCGCATCGTCGGGGGGGACCTGGAAGGCGCGATGAACACCCTGCACCGGCGCCCTTGCGGGGAGGCGTAGCGCGACGCGATCCCCTACCCGCTCCACCCCTCGCGCACCTGGAAGCGCGGGCGTCTCGCCGTTGTCCGGTGGTTGTTCATCATGTCGTCACGCCGGGTTCCTCCGGGAGCGGAGAGCCGGCATCCCGGAATACGCTTTCAGCCCGGACATCCCGTGCTGATCAGCTCAGGTACCTGCGTATGATCCGGCTTGAAACCGCCGGCGGAGCGCCTCGACGCGCGCCCGGTTCACGCCGAAGTCGTAGTAGCCGAGCCGTGATGCGGAGCGGACGTGGATCACGTGCCCCGTGGGGCAGAGACGGCACTCCAGATCGTCGACGAACCCGAACCGGGTCCGGCAGGCCGCGTGGAGATAGTCGGGAGTCGCGGTGACGATGACGGTGCGCGGCGCGGCGGCCAGCAGGTTGTTCAGCCGTGCGAAGGCGGCGGCGGGGTCTCCCGCCACCGCGAGGGGTTCGACGCGATGGCGGGGTGGCGCGTCGTCCCGGCTGCATACGCAGTTGGGACGATCGGGGCAGGGTGCGAGTCGTTCGGACATGGTGGTCACCTTGGCAAGCGGCGACCGCTGTCGCGGTCGCCTGGCGATCCCGCTGCGCGCGGAATCGCGGGCGCCCCGACCAGCGCTGCGGGCGGCGACCGCTGCCGCGGTCGCCTGGCGGTTCCGCTGTGCGGAATCGCGGGCGCCCCGACCAGCGCCGTGGGCGGCGACCGCTACGCGAAATCGCTGGCGGTGATCGGTCTTGTTCCAAGTATAAGGAGGTGTCCGGGCGATGGGGATCCGGTGCGGCATCGTCGGGCTGCCGAACGTCGGCAAGTCTACCCTCTACAACGCGCTGACGAACGCGGCGGCCGCGGCGGAGAACTATCCGTTCTGCACCATCGAGCCGAACGTCGGGGTGGTGCCGGTGCCGGATCGGCGCCTCGACCGGATCGCGGAGATCGTCCGGCCCGAACGGGTGGCGCCGGCGACGATGGAGTTCGTGGACATCGCGGGGCTCGTCGCCGGGGCGTCGAAGGGAGAGGGGCTCGGGAACCGGTTCCTCGCCGGGGTGCGCGAGACCGGGGCGATTGCCCACGTCGTGCGCTGCTTCGAATCCGATGACGTCATCCACGTCTCGGGCCGGGTTTCGCCGGTCGAGGACGTCGAGACCATCGAGACCGAGCTCCTGCTCGCCGACCTCGAACAGGTGGAGCGGGCGCGGGATCGGGCCGCGAAGGCCGCAAAGGCGGGCGGGCGGGAGGCGAAGGCGCGCGAGGCGCTGATGGCCCGTGCATGCGAACACGTCGGGGAGGGCCGCCCGTTGCGCACCCTGGAGACCGGCGCCGGGGAAGCGCCGTGGCTCGCAGCCCTCTCGCCGCTCACCGCCAAGCCGGTGCTCTACGTGGCCAACGTGGCGGAAGACGGGTTCGGGGAGAACCCGCTCGCGGAGGCGGTGGAGGCGAGGGCCCGCGCGCAAGGCGCGGGGGCGGTGCGGGTCTGCGCCGCGACCGAGGCCGAGCTGGGCGGGCTCGACGAAGCCGGGCGCGCGGAGTATCTCGCGGCGATGGGCCTCGACGAGCCCGGTCTGGCCCGGTTCGTGCGCGCCGCCTGCGCATTGCTGGACCTCGGGACGTTCTTCACCGCCGGCCCGAAGGAGGCGCGGGCCTGGACCCTGCGCCGCGGGATGACCGCGCCGCAGGCGGCGGGGGTGGTCCACAGCGACTTCGAGCGGGGGTTCATCCGGGCCGAGGTGGTGGGCTACGACGATTTCGTCGCGCTCGGAGGCGAGCAGGCGGCGAAGACGGCGGGTCGGTGGCGGCTCGAAGGCCGGGACTATGTCGTCGTGGAAGGCGACGTGGTGCGTTTCCGCTTCGCGGTATGAGGCCGGCGTTCCCGGATTGGCCGCTTCCCTTGCGTCGGATCGAAAGATGCGAGGCCGGCGCCGGAATCGGCCTCCCCCTTGATCATGCGGGCGGGAATTCCGACCATCGGGCGATGAACAGACCCGGACCCGAGCCTGCGCCGTCCCGTTCGTCCGCCCTGATCCCGGTGGAGCAGGCGCGGGCGTACCTTCTCGACCGCGCCCGCCGCATCGGAGAGAGTGAGTGGGTCGTGCTCGAAGACGCCCTCGGCCGCGTCGCCGCCGCGGACGTGACGGCGCCGATCGACGTACCGGGCCACGCCAACAGCGCGATGGACGGCTACGCGGTGCGGGCCGCCGACGTCCCGGACGAAGGCGAGGTAACGCTACGAGTGACCCAGCGGATCGCGGCGGGCGAGATCGGATCGCCTCTCGCGGCGGGGGAGGCGGCGCGGATCTTCACCGGCGCCCCGGTGCCCGGCGGCGCGGACGCCATCGCCATCCAGGAGGATTGCCGGCTCGACGGTGCATCGGTGGTGGTGCCCGGCCCGCTCGCACCCGGGACCTTCGTGCGTCCCCGGGGGAACGACCTCCGGGCGGGATCGGTGGTGCTCGCGGCGGGGACGCGGATGCGGCCGCAGGAGATGGGCGTCGTGGCGTCGGTGGGGATCGGCTCGGTCGAGGTCTGCCGCCGCCCGCGGGTCGCCATCGTATCGAGCGGCAACGAGCTGCGCCGGCCCGGCGAGCCGCTCGGCCCGGGACAGATCTACAACTCGAACCGTTACACCCTCCTCGGGCTGCTCGAACGCCTCGGATGCGAGGTCGTGGATCTCGGAACCGTCGCCGACACGCTGGCGGCGACGCGCGACGCGCTGCTCGACGGCGCGGCCCGTGCCGATCTCATGATCACCACCGGCGGAGTCTCGGTAGGCGAGGAGGACCACGTGAAGCGCGCGCTGGAGACGGCCGGTGCGCTGGAGATGTGGAAGGTCGCGGTCAAGCCGGGGAAGCCGCTCGTCTACGGCCGCCTCGGCGGCTGCGACCTGCTCGGGCTGCCCGGCAACCCGGTCTCGACGCTCGTGACGTTCTGCCTGTTCGTGCGCCCCTTCATCCTGCGCCGCATGGGGGCGGCCGGCGCCTTCCCCGCCCCGGTGCTCGTGCCTGCGCGCTTCGAGTGGCCGAGGCCGGGCGGGCGCCGCGAGTTCGCCCGCGCCCGGCTCGCCGTCTCCGGGGATGGGGAGGCCGGCGCCGAGATCTACGCGAGGCAGGGCTCCGACGTGCTCTCGGGAGCGACGTGGGCCACTGGGCTGGTCGAAATCTTCGAGGGGACGGCCATCGCGCCCGGCGATCGCGTCCCGTACTATTCGTTCGCGGAGCTGCTCGACTGATGGTCCCGGCGGTTCACATCCAGGAAGCCCCCCTCGAAGGGGAAGCCTTCGTGCCGGACGGTCGCTTCCGACACCATCCGCTCACGGATCTGCTCGACCGATGACC
The DNA here is from genome assembly GCA_958295465.1 of uncultured Gammaproteobacteria bacterium. GTDB lineage: Bacteria > Pseudomonadota > Gammaproteobacteria > HK1 > HK1 > HK1. The sequence goes on along the minus strand of OY282353.1, from coordinate 15,528 downwards.
CCGGCGGTTCACATCCAGGAAGCCCCCTTCGATCCGGGCGCGCTCATCGAGGCGGTGCACCGCGCCAACCCGAAGGTCGGGGCGGTGGCGGCGTTCGTCGGGCTCGTGCGCGACGTGAACGAGGGCAGCGAGGTTTCGGAGATGACCCTCGAACACTATCCCGGGATGACCGAGCGCGCGATCGAGCGGATCTGCCGCGACGCGGCCGAGCGCTGGGAGGTGCTCGACGTCCGCGTGGTGCACCGCGTGGGGACGCTGCGGCCCACCGACCCCATCGTCATCGTGGCCGTCGCCAGCGGGCACCGGAAGGATGCCTTCGAGGCCTGCGAGTTCATCATGGACTTTCTCAAGACCCGTGCGCCGTTCTGGAAGAAGGAGCGCACCGGGGACGGGGAGCGCTGGGTGGAAGCCCGCGCGAGCGACGGCGAGGCCGCGGCGCGCTGGGAGTAACGCCCCTTCAGGTCGTTGCCTGGCCTTGGGGTGCGGGGGCAACGCGGCTCCGGTGGCTGCCCTTGCCGCCGCGCGGGTCAAGCGGCTTCAGGGCTGCGCCAAGCGCTTCAACCGCAACGCGGGCAGGCGCTTCAACCGCTGGTTCACCGGGTCCACCTCGATGCCGGCCGATTCCAGGGCCGTGACCCCGAGCAGGGGCTCGACGCCGTCGTCGCCGATGATGATACGGCCCGCCGTCACGTCTCCCATGAACTCGATGCGGGCGATGGCGAAGTCCATCCTGATCTCGCGGCCGTCCGCCGTCTCGTAGACTCGCTGGCCCTCGGGCTCGACCCCGATCGCCTCGATGCAGGACCGCGGCACCAGCGAGTCCGTCGCGCCGGTATCCACCAGGAACAGGCCGTCCCAGCTTCTCGACGGCTCGGCCGGGTTGCGGATGGTGACGGTGACGTGCGTGGCGCCCATGGCGTTGTCCTCGTGACGATTCCCAAGTCCCGGCGGGCCGGTCCGCGTTCTTGTGGGCAGCGCCCCGGCCTTCCGGCTTCACCCCCGGCCATCCGCCGCTACCTCAGTACATGTGCTGGCCGCCGTTGATCGACAGTGTCGAGCCGGTCATGAAGCCCATGTCGTCGTCGACGAGGAACAGCACGCCCTTGGCGATCTCGCTGGCGTGCCCGAGCCGCCCGACCGGAATGGTGGAGATGATCTTCTCCAGCACCTTCTCCGGCACCGCCCGCACCATGTCGGTGTCGATGTAGCCCGGCGCGATCGCGTTCACCGTGATTCCCTTGCCCGCGCCCTCCTGCGCGAGCGCCTTCGTGAAGCCGTGGATGCCGGACTTCGCCGCCGCGTAGTTGACCTGGCCGTACTGGCCGGCCTGTCCGTTGACCGAGCCGATGTTCACGATGCGGCCGAAGCCACGCTCGCGCATCCCGTCGATCACGCAACGGCACATGTTGAAGCACGAGGAGAGGTTGGTCTGGAGCACCGCGTTCCACTGGTCGAAGGACATGCGGTGCATCGTCCCGTCCCTGGTGATGCCGGCGTTGTTCACCAGGATCCCGATCGGGCCGAGGTCCTTGGCGATCCGGTCCACCGCGTCCCGGCAGGCCTCGAAGTCCGAGACGTCGAACTTGCAGGTGCGGATTCCGGTGCGCTCGCCGAAGCGCTTGGCCGCCTCGTCGTTGCCGGCATACGTCGCGGCGACGGTGTGTCCCGCGTCGCGTAGCGCGACCGAGATCGCCTCGCCGATGCCGCGTGTCCCGCCGGTGACTATCGCTACGTGTCCCATCGATATCGCCCTCCTCCGGTGAAGTCGGTCATTGGCCCACCGGCCACCTCGCTCGCGACCCGCGCCTGCAAGTCCCGGCAACGACAGCCTTCGGCGAAATCGGCCATCGGCCGGTCCGGCCACCGGTCAGGCCGATCGCCGGCCGGGCAGCCACACCGGCCGAACCCGATCCGGCGGCGTCGAAGGCGGAGCTTCCAGGCCGGTCACCGGCCAGGCAGACCCCCGGCAAGTCAGTCACCGGCCAAGCCGGGTATCGGGCGGTTCAGTCCCGTTCCACGCACATCGCGATGCCCATCCCGCCGCCGATGCAGAGCGTGGCGAGCCCCTTCTTCGCGTCGCGACGGCGCATCTCGTAGAGCAGCGTGGTCAGCACCCGCGCGCCGGAGGCGCCCACCGGATGCCCCAGTGCGATCGCGCCGCCGTTCACGTTGACCTTGCCGGTATCCCAGCCGAGGTCCTTGTTCACCGCGCAGGCCTGCGCGGCGAACGCCTCGTTCGCCTCGACGAGATCGAGGTCGCCGGCGCTCCATCCCGCCTTCTCCAGCGCGCGGCGGCTGGCCGGGATCGGCCCGGTCCCCATGATCGCGGGGTCCACGCCCGCGGTGGCCCAGGAGACGATCCGGGCCAGCGGCTCGATCCCGCGCTTCTCGGCGTTCTCCCGGGTCATGAGCACCACCACCGCCGCGCCGTCGTTGATGCCGGAGGCGTTGCCGGCGGTCACCGTGCCGTCCTTCGCGAACGCGGGCCGGAGCTTCGCCAGCGTCTCGACGGTGGTGCCGTGCTTCGGGTGCTCGTCGGTGTCGATGACGGATTCGCCCTTCCGGGTCCTGACGGTGACCGGCGCGATCTCCTCGGCGAACTTCCCCGCCTTCTGCGCGCTCTCGGCCTTGTTCTGGGAGGCGGCGGCGAACGCATCCTGCTGCTCGCGGGTGATCTGCCAGCGCTCGGCGACGTTCTCCGCCGTATTCCCCATGTGGTAGCCGTTGAAGGCGTCGAACAGCCCGTCGCGCAGCATGGTGTCGACGAGCTCCGCCGCTCCCATCTTCGTGCCGTTGCGCATGTGCATGCAGTGCGGTGCCTGGCTCATGCTCTCGTGTCCGCCCGCCACCACCACGTCGCTGTCGCCGGTGCGGATCGCCTGGTAGCCCAGCGCCACGGTGCGCAGCCCCGAACCGCAGAGCTGGTTGACTCCATACGCGGTGCGCTCGACCGGGATCCCGGCGTTCACCGCGGCCTGCCGGGCCGGGTTCTGTCCTGCGCCGGCGGCGAGGATCTGGCCCATGATCACCTCGTCGATCTCCTCGGGGCCGACCTCGGCGCGGCGCATCGCCTCCTCGATCGCGATCTGGCCGAGAGAGTGCGCGGGCACTGCCGAAAGACCTCCGCCGAACGCGCCGACGGGAGTGCGGGCGGCGGCGGCGATGACGACGTCGTTCATCTGGATGACTCCTGCGAAAGGAACCCTTCGCGATGGTGGATGGGACGATACAGTGTAGAAGTTTTTGTGCAGCGCACCAGACCCGATGCCGATCCGTGATCGAAGTCAAACGGCGATATGCTCTCGACCGGCGCCCACCCTCGCGATGAGGCGAAGTGCGTTCGTTCGAGGATCGACTCCATGAACACCGAAGGCTACACCTTGCGCGAGGTCGACGCCCGGCTGGGCCGCCCCAAGGGCAGCGCCTTTCGCGCGTTCAAACGCCGGCGGGGGGCGCTCCGTGAGAACGTCGACTTCATCCTGCTGCCGGCGCACACCGCGAGGGCCGAAATCGAGCGGCTCCGGGCGGCAGGCCGCATCTACCGGTCGAGCATCAACGTGGTCGTTCTGACCGAATCCGGGTTCGAGCGGGTGCGGGCCGAGCTTGAACGGGACTGACGGGGCCAAGCCGGCGCTTGCGGCGCCGGCAGGCGGCGGGGGCCGGCTCCTTCCCTTCCCCATGCAGGCTTCGTGCCGATCGATTTCTCCGGATCCGCGAACGATTCCCCTCATCTTGCGCGTCGGGGCTTCTCCGACGGGAGACCGGCCGCCGTTCATGCCCCCGGTCCTCCGAACCCGATTCGCCCGATCGCCGGAAGCTTGATCGCCGGCCCCAGCGGATCGATGCCGAAGACCAGTCCGAGCACGTTGATCTCAATGCCTTCTTCGACGCCGGCGAGGATCCCCGCGAGCCCGAACAGCGAGATCTGGAATCCCCGCCCGCCCGGCGCCGTCGCGAAGAGCCGCCCGCCTTCCAGGTAGTCCTTGCCGATGGCGATGACGGGAAGCTCGGCCCCGAGCTCGGGCACCCGGCGCACGACGAAGGCGGTGAACGTGTTGCTGTTGGGGCCGGGCCACAGGCGGTAGTGGTGGGTGTAGGGGTAGGCGTCCACCGCTTCGAGGATCTTCGGGATCGCTTTCGCCGCGGCGGGACCCCGCAGCTCCTTCACGAGCCGCGGCGGCTGGCCGTACCAGGACCGGTCCGGGAAATCGGGCGAGGACACGACCACGTTGCCGCCGCCCCGCCCCCGCCAGCCGATCACCTGGTGGACCGTGTAATGAGGCGCGTTCCCGGGCTTGGTCGCGATCCAGGTATGGACCGCGAGCAGGCCCCGCCAGTTGAACGCGCGCGCCGCCCAGACCGAGACGATCGCCTCCGGCGCATCGGCCGGCGCCGGCGCGATGCCGGCGCTCGACCGGTCCGCGGTCCGCCAGTCCTGTCCGAGCCGCACCGTGCCGCCGGCCAGGGCGAGCATCGGCCCGGTCAGCAGGATGACGAGTAGCAGAAGAAGTTTTCCAAACCCGTTCATGGCTCCGGTTCAGACCGCTTGCGGGGCCTCCGGTTCGGTCCCGGATCGTCCCCTCCGGCCCGTGTACGTCCCTGGGCGAAGAATCCGGCCGGCGCGCCGCATCCACCGGAACGTCGCACCCTCCCTTCCCCGGCCACCGCTCCCAGGCAACCGGCGGGCGCGTCCGGACCCGGGCCGTCCACGCGCCGGTCCCGCCCGTATTGAGTGGCCGGCCAACCCACTCCGCCCGCCGGCGTCGTTCGGCGTTTGCAGCACCGTTCGGGACCCGGCGGTGGAATCCGGCCCTTTGCCGGCGATTCACGCCGACGTCCCGGACACGGTCGTGTCATCGGGACTTCACGGCCTTCTCCGCCGTCCGGGCGTGGCGATTCAACGGACGTTTTCGGGTTTGGCGGGAATCGCAGCTTTTTTTGCATGTCCACGCGCGATCAGGATGTTAATATGCACCTGCTTGAAGCCGATTGCAGCAGCCGGACAAGCTGGGTGACCGGTACCTTTCACTCCACCAGGGACCAAAGAGGGTGATTTCCATGACAAACAGAACTGCCAAGTGGGCGACCGCCGCCGGCGCCGTTGCGGTATTGATGCTCAGTGCCGGATGCGCCCGTATCCAGGACGTGGACTCGATCGAGGCCCAGGTCGATGCTCTGAAGGCCGAGCTTGCAGCCACTCGGGACGCGGCAGCGGGCGCCATGTCGGAGGCGGAGGCCGCCCGTGCGGCAGCCGGTGATGCCGCCGGCGCTGCGGACGGCGCCATGAGTGCGGCCAATGAAGCACAGGCCGGCACCGCCGCCAACGCCGAGAAGATCGACCGCATGTTCGAGAAGGTGATGATGAAGTAACCACCGGACGTCGCGGCCGGTCAGTCGGCGGATCCGCCCGGGCCGGTCGCGAACACCGCCGATGATCGGCTCGCCACCGCAACGGGGATTCCGCTTGCGGTGGCGAGCGCTTCCTCGACCCGTTTCCAGTCCAGGGCCAGCGGCAGCCCCACCGCCGGAGTTGCCGCAATCAGCGACGACACCACCTCGGTCATGCTCGGACGCGCCTCCTCGTCCGGGACTCCGGCAGTCGGGTGCACCTCGATGTACAGCACGTCTCCCGCCCATCCTGCCTTGACCCTCTGGCTTACCAGGGTGACGGGGGTTCCCCGCTCCGCCAATGCGAACAGCTCCACGACGTGCTCGGGGTACATGCGCACACATCCATGGCTGACCCGCATGCCGATGCTGTAAGGCTTGTTGGTACCGTGGATCAGGTATTGCGGAAAGCCGAGATACAGCGCATGGGATCCGAGCGGGTTGTCCGGCCCGGGGCCTACCGCCCGGGGCAACGTCATGCCTCGCTGCATATGTTCCTCACGAATCGAATCGGGAGGAAACCACGTGGGGCGGACCTTCTTCCTGACGATGGTGGTCTTCCCGAGCGGAGTCTCCCAGCCGACCCTTCCGATGCTGACGGGCCACGTGCGCACCACCGACTCCCCCCTCGGGTAGTAGTAGATCCGCATCTCGGCAACGTTGATCACCAGACCGGAACGAGGAGCCTCGGGGAGTACGAACCGGGACGGCAGCCGGACGGCGGTTCCCTCGCCCGGAAGCCAGACGTCGACCCCGGGATTGGCGAGCCGGAGCTCCGCGAGCCCCATCCCGAAACGTCGTGCGACGTCGAGCAGCGTGTCCTCGTACTGCGCGACATAGACCTGGTTGCGGCCCACCACCGATTCATTCGCGTCCGTCTGCCATGCCCCGGTACCGGCCGCGGCAGCCGGGACCGGCACCGAGATCACGGCCGAGAGACAGCATGACGCGGCCAGCCGCCTCGCCGCCCGCCACCGATGGCGTGCGCCCGAACGCGATGCAAGTGAAGAGTTCATACGTGAAGAGGATAGCGACCGGCCGGCCACGTCGTCCACGATTCGACCCGCGGTCCCGAGGCATCGCTCCAATGCGAGGCCGCCGGCCCCATGCTCGCTTCCTTCTTGCCGGGATGCAACGTCATTCGACGGTCCACCGCGCGGGTACCGGGTCGAGTCGCGGTTCGCCCGATCAACCTGCCCAAAGCAGCCAGAGCGCCAGCAGCGCCTCGGGGCCCGCCCGCATCGCGTGCACGACGCCGGGCGGGTTGTAGACGATCCCGCCGATTCCGGGAGTGTGCCAGCCGCGGCCCTCCCGATACCACTCGCCTTCGCTCATCACGATGTAGACCTCTTCCGGCGGATGCCGGTGGTCCACGTAGCGCACGCCGGGCGCGACCAGGCTCGCGCCGATCAGCACGTCGCCGCGCTGTTCCAGCCCCATCGGCCCGACGACGTCCGCGTTGGCGTGGCCGTCATGGAACGTCTTGCCGTGCGCCTCCGAGCCGGGGCGCCGGCGCCACCGCAGTTCCGGCTCCAACGCTCCGAAAGCTTCCGCGAGGGAGGCGATCTCCGGAGCCGCCCGCGCACGTTCGAGCGCGGAGGACAGATGGCGATACGCAGGGGGTGGAGCGAGCGTTCCCGGCGCGATGGCGCCGGCGGAATCGGCGAGGGCGTCGAAGATGCGCGTGGCGGCAACGCCAGGCGGAGTTCCGTCCTCCACGCGGGTCGAGAGGGCATCCCGGGCGATGTGCAGAAAGTGCTCGAGAGCCTCGGGTCGTTTCACCGCGCAAGCGCCTCCGTCCGCTCCTGCCCCATCGCCTTGGCCGGTTTTCGGAACCTGCTCCGAGGCGTCACGTGCATCGTCCGAACCGCCCCCCGTACCGGCAGTCGGCGCGGGTCTCCGGAACCCGACCTTCGACCGCAAGCCGGCCTGCCGGTTCAACGGAGCCGGGATCGTCCCCCTTCACGAACCGCACATGGCGCTCTGCCGGGCGCTCTCCGCTACCTTCCGGCCACGGATATTGATGCCGCCCCGGGAGAATCACGCAATCCGGGGGAAGCCGCACAGGCGAAGCGAGACCGAGGCGGAGAAGCGATCGAGCGCGCGGCCGAACGCCTGGCGCTCCCGGGCACCGGGCTTCGGGCTCTCGAAGTGGGTGGAGAGCACGTCGAGCCTTCCCTCCTTGCGCCGCGCCTTCAAGTCCACACGCCCGATCAGGCGCTCGCCGGCGAGCACCGGCAGGCAGTAGTAACCGTAGCGGCGCCGGTTCGCGGGCTTGTAGATCTCGATTCGCTGCTCGAAGTCGAACAGGGTCCGCACCCGCGCCCGGTCCCAGAGCAACGGATCGAAAGGGGACAGCAGGACGCCTCGATCGCGGCGCGGCCGCAGGCGTTCGAGCTCGGACAGACGTTCCAGGTCTTCGGCCCGGATCCAGCCGGGGAGCGCCCGCCCCGCGGTACGAAGCGCGCATGGGAGGATCCTGCCGGCCTCCCGCAGGCGTTCGAGCGAGGCATGGATCAGGTCGCGGCACTTCACCAGGCGCCAGGTCGCGGCCAGGGTGCCGGTGGAGGCCCAGCCGTGGCCGGCGAGGGCGCGCAACAGCAGGGTGTCGAAGGCCGTCTCGGTGCTGACGCGCCGGGACCGAAGCTCGGCGGGGACGACCCGCTCCACGAGGTCGAAGCTGCGTTGAAAGCCGCGCCGCTCGCGGACCGCCAGCCGGCCGGCGAGCCACAGCGATTCGGCGACGCGGCGGGAGAGCTTGAGGTCCCACCAGCCGCCGCCGCTCCTGCCTTCGAGGTCCAGGGAGCGCAGCGCCCCTTCGCACTCGATGCGTTTCAGGATGGACCGGACCACCCCGCGATGCTCGCGCAGCACGTCGCCCCACCAGGGATGCACCCGGTACTGCCGCCGCCGCCACGCGAAGCAGGGGTAGAGGGAGAGCGGCAGCCAGCACGCTTCATGACCCCAGTACTCGAACAGTGGCGCCCCGGGCGCGAGCAGCGTCTCTCCAAGCGCGGCGTCGAGGCCGTCGAGCCGGGAGGCGAGCACGATGCAGTGGGTGCGGGCTCCGCTCACCGCCACCGTGTCGAGTTGCAGGTAGCCGAAGTGCTCGATGATCCGGTGGCAGCGTTCCCGTGCGCCTCGCGCAACCGCGCGTTCAGGGAGACCGATGCGGCGTGGCGCGAGCAGGCCGGCGCCGGCGAGGGCGAGCCGCCGCGCCTGAGCGATGCCTATGGATTCGGTGCGTGGGGTCACGCGCGCAGAGACCGGACGCCGCGAGCCGGATCGCGTGAGCCGGCAGCGCTTGAACGTCGCGGTGGAACCACACGCTCCGTCGCAGCATCCGGCCTGCCCCGGGGAGCCGCACCAGGGAGGAACGCCCGTGTCATCCGACCGGAGTCAGGGCATCCACGGGAACCTGCCGGAAGATCCGAAGCCGTCCCGCGCGCGGAGACCCTGCGCACCGTTCACGACAAGTCGATGGCGTAGCGCTTGAGATCCTCGAGCGCGACGATCTCCAGCGTCGCGGCATGGGTCGCCCGCAGCACCACCCGCGGCGCGGCGTCCGCCTCCAGCGCCTCCTGCCAGCGCGCGGCGCACAGGCACCACTGATCGCCGGGGCGCAGCCCGGGAAAGCCGAACTCCTCGCGAGGGGTCGACAAATCGTTGCCTCGTGAACGGGAGAAATCGAGAAACTCCCGTGTGACGCGGGTACATACGGTGTGACGGCCGGGATCCTCATCCGAGGTATTGCAGCAGCCGTCGCGAAAAAAACCGGTCACGGGATCGTCGGAGCACGACTCGATCGGCTCTCCGAACACGTTTCTCGCCGGATCCATCACCCTCTCCTGTTCCCACCGCACGATCGCGGCGCGTAGCGTACCAAATCGCAAGTCCGGACGGCGGCAGCGACTCGGCTACGGGACACGGTCAAGCCGATGCGAGCGCGCTACGGATGCGCGAGGCCACGATCTCGCCGGTCCGGGCGTTGGCTTCCTCGGTGAGTCCCGCGACGTGCGGGGTGAGATAGAGGTTCGGGACCCCGGTGAGCGGCGAGCCCGCCGGCAGCGGCTCGTCCTCGAAGACGTCGAGCGCGGCTGCGGCGAGCCGTCCCGAGACGAGCGCTTCCGCCATCGCCTTTTCGTCGAGCACCCCGCCGCGGGCGGTGTTGACGATGCAGGCGCCGTGCTTCATCGCCGCGATCTCCCCGGCGCCGACGAGATGCCGGGTCGTGGCGGTGAGGGGGACGTGCAGGGTCACCACGTCGCTCGCGCCGAGCATCACGCCGAGGTCGTCGAAGCGGCGGACCCCCGGCGTGCGCCACGCGGGGTCATCGGCGGGCAGCATCGGATCGAATGCGGCGACCTTCATCCCGAGTGCCGCCGCGCGCTGCGCCACCGCCTGCCCGATCGTGCCGAACCCGACGATGCCCAGCGTCTTGCCGCTCGCCTCACGCCCGATCAGGGCGTTCCTCGGCCATTCGCCCGCGAGTACCCGCCCGGTGGCAAGGTATGCGTCACGCAGCATCATCAGCGTGGTCGCGATCACGTACTCCGCCACCGCGGCCACGTTCGCACCGGTCGCGGGATGGACCGACACCCCGCGCTCAGCGCAGGCCGCGAGGTCGATGTTGTCGAGGCCGACCCCGAGCCGTCCGACCGCGACGAGCCGCGGCGCCGCCGTGAGCAGCCCGGCGTCGACGCGCGTGCGGTTGCGGACGATCAGCGCACGGGCCGGCCCGAGCCGATCCGCGATGCCCTCGGGGTCCCCGTGCAGATCGGGGTCGTAGTGGACGTGGAAGCCGGCGCGGAGCGACTCCACGGCGACCGTATCCATGAACTCGGTGATGACGATATCGGCCATCGGGGTGCGGGGAGATGGAGGAGACCGCGATTTTCCCGGATGCGCCCGCCGATGTACATTTCATCCATCCCATGAAACAGGGCAAATGCACATGAGCTCGATCGCGTTCGACACCCACGCCTTCGTGAAGGATTTGACCCGGGCCGGCATGACTGAAGAGCAGGCCGAGGTGCTGGCACGGTCTCAAGCGACCCTGATCGACGAAAAGCTGGCGACGAAGCAGGATTTGAAAGAGTTGGTAGCCCGCCTTTGCCGCGGTATGAAAGAGTTGGAGTTACGGCTGACGCTCCGTCTCGGTTCCATGATGGTGGTGGCGATCGGCGTGGTCGCGGTACTGGTGAAACTGCTGTAGCAGACTTTCCGCCCGCCGGTTCCGGCGGAAGACGCTGCCTGAATGGCCTCTCCCCGAACGATCTCTCCCCGGATGGCCTCTCCCCCGAAGCTCGACGTGCGGATCTGGCGCGGCGCCGACGCCGGCGAGTTCGTCGCCTACGAGGCGCCGTTGGCGGAGAACCAGACGGTGCTCGACGTCGTCACCTGGATCCAGCGCCATCGCGAGCCGGCGCTGGCGTACCGGTTCGCGTGCCGGGTAGGGGTATGCGGCTCGTGCGCGATGACCGTGAACGGCCGGGCGCGATGGACGTGCCGCAGCCACGTGAAGGACGTCGTCGCCGACGGCCGGCTGGTCATCGAACCGTTGCGCAACCTGCCGCGCATCAAGGATCTGGTATGCGACCTGGCGCCGTTCTTCGACAAGTGGCGGCGCGCGGGCGGGCGCTTCGAGGGCGCGGGGACGCGGCGCGAGCCGATGCCCGCCACCGATCCCGACACGGATGCGCGGCGCGCGGCCGACGCGGGCATCGAATGCATCAACTGCGCGGTGTGCTACAGCGCCTGCGACGTCGTCGGGTGGCGTCCGGACTACCTCGGCCCGGCCGCCCTCAACCGCGCCTGGACGCTGGTCAACGACGAACGGCACGTCAAGGCCCGGGAGGTCCTCGACGCGGTGACGGCCGGCGGCGGCTGCGCGCTCTGCCACACGCATGGCAACTGCACCGAGCACTGCCCGGTGGGGATCAGCCCTACCGCCGCGATCGCGGGGCTCAAGCGCCGGAGCCTTCGCCGGAGCCTGGGTCGGCGGTGGCGGCGGCGGGGAGGGTGGACGTGAGGGAGGCTGTCCTGTTCGCGTTACAGCACCCGATCGAACATCGTCCGGCCGGAACCGGTTCGATTGCTGCGCTCGCGGGGCTCAAGCGCCGGAGTCTTCGCCGGAGCCTGGGCCGGCGGTGGCGGGGAGGGCGGACGTGAGCGAAGCCGCCCTGTTCGCATTGCAGCGCCTGAGCGCGAAGTTGCTCGCGCCGCTCGTGATCGTCCACCTCGTGCTGATCCTCTACGCGGTACACGGGGGCCTGAGCGCGGCCGAGATCCTCGAACGCACGAGGGGCAGCGTCGTTTGGGGCGGGTTCTACGTGTTGTTCGTGATCGCGGTCGCGGTCCATGCCCCGATCGGGGTGCGCAACGTCGCGCGCGAGTGGACGCGGTGGCGGGGGCGCAGCCTCGACGCCGCGAGCCTCGCGCTCGCATTCATCCTGCTCGCGCTCGGACTCCGCGCCGTGGCGGCGGTGGTGCTCCCCGGATGAAGCCCGTCCCGGCATCAAGGCGCAGCGCCGGCTACCGGGCGTTTCTCGCGCACCGTGTCTCGGGGCTCGCGCTCGCGCTGTTCGTGCCCCTGCACTTCCTCGCCCTGGGCCTCGCCCTCGAAGGCGCGGAGCCGCTCGACCGCTTCCTGGCCTTCGCGGATCTTCCCTTCGTCAAGGCCGCGGAGTGGGGCCTCGTGGTGCTACTCGCGCTGCATCTCTCGCTCGGGACGCGGCTCATCGTGCTGGAGTTCGGCCCGTGGCGCGGCCTGCGCCCCGCGTGGATCGGTTGGGCGGCCGGAGTCGCGGCGGCGGTCGGTCTCGCGTTTTTCGCGGTGGCGTGACGTGAACGTCGATCTGCCGTTTGACTGTACAGGCCGTCATGGACATGATGCGCCGGCAAATGACAGGACCTTACCGTGAAAGTGATTTCGATCCCTGTCGGGGTTGGGTCTCGATGTGGAATCCGTGATCATCGAGAGGCATGGCGGTCAGGTTGGTGATCTCCGCGTAGCATGGAAGATGCTCCACTGACTGCCGAACCATGGCGGGGATTTGGAGGCGTCCGGAACATTTCAGACCGGGGCACGACGGAAAGGCGACTACCGTGATCTATGTCATCATACCTTTCGAGCAAGGCAAAGGGTTTCTTTCCAAGCTCGAAACCCTTGATATTTCCGTCTGTGACGTCGAGGCTCCCGCTGCCTATTTCGTGTCGTTCAACGGGACGACACGCAAGCTGTCCGAAGCTATCGGATACGGAGACGACGAAGGTGTAGGTTCCGGCATCGTCATACCGGTTTCGAACTATTTCGGCTACGCATCCGCTGAACTCTGGGAATGGTTGGAGATCCACCAGAATGGCAACTGACCGGAGCGGCAATGCGAAGGTTGGCAAGGAGAAAACACCCACTCCACTGGTGTCGACGCCCCCTTCCGGTCCACCGGAATCGTCCTGGATCATACATGGCCTCAATCAGATTCAAGATCAGATCGACAAGGTCGAAAAACGAATCCAAGGGCAGATCATTGGGCTTGAAACAAGACTACGGCGCTTCGAACGCTTCTTCTGGATATGTCAAGGCATTTTGATTGCCGTCCTCGTCATTTGGGCGATCGTCCAATTCGTGGTCCCGAACTATCAAATTTCGATCACGCCGAAGCCGTGACCTGCATTGCTCGCGTCGGGATGACGTGAACGTCGAGCGCCACCGCACCGACCTCCTGATCCTCGGTTCCGGCGGGGCCGGACTGCTCGCCGCGCTGCACGCGAAGCAGACCAACCCGGACGCCGAGGTCACGGTGGCGGTCAAGGGACTCCTCGGCAAGTGCGGCTGCACGCGCATGGTGCAGGGGGGCTACAACGTCGCGCTGGCGCCGGAGGACTCCGTCGAGCGCCACTTCATGGACACCATCGCCGGCGGCAAGTGGCTGCCGCGGCAGGACCTCGCGTGGCGGCTGGTCGAGGGCGCGGTCGAGCGCATCCGGGAGCTGGAGAACGAGATCGGCTGCTTCTTCGACCGGAACCCGGACGGGACCATCCACCAGAAGGCGTTCGCGGGGCAGAGCTTCGACCGCACCGTGCACAAGGGCGACCTCACCGGCATCGAGATCGTCAACCGGGTGATGGAGCAGGTGCTCGCGCTCGACGTGCACGCGCTGGAGGAGCACCGCGCGATCGAGCTGATCCCGGCCCGCGACGGCTCGGGCATCGCCGGCGCGCTGCTGATCGACGTGCGCACCGGCGGGTACCGTTTCGTCGCGGCGAAGGCGGTGCTGCTGGCGACCGGCGGCGGCCCCACGATGTACCTCTACCACACCCCCTCCGGCGACAAGTCCTGCGACGGGATGGCGATGGCCTTGCGCGCCGGCCTGGCCCTGCGCGACATGGAGATGGTGCAGTTTCATCCCACCGGATTGCTCGCGGGGCCCGAGACCCGCATGACCGGTACGGTGCTGGAGGAGGGGTTGCGCGGAGCCGGCGGCCACCTGCTGAACGGCGACGGCGAACGGTTCATGGAGCGCTTCGACCCGGCCGCGGAGCGCGCGACCCGGGACGTGGTGAGCCGCGCGATCTACGCGGAGATACGCGCCGGGCGCACCACGCCGATGGGCGGCGTCTACATCGAGATGGGCCACCTCGGGCCGGAGAACGTCGCGAGACGGTTCCCCGGGATGGTCAAGCGCTGCGCAGACTGCGGCTTCGATCTCGCGGGCGGTCGGGTCGAGGTCGTTCCCACCGCGCACTACATGATGGGCGGCGTGGAGTTCGAGGCCGACTGCACCACCGCGTTGCCGCGCCTCTACGCGGCGGGCGAGGATTGCGGCGGGGTGCACGGCGCCAACCGGCTCGGCGGTAACGGAGTCGCGAACTCCACGGTGTTCGGAGGCATCGCCGGCGAAGAGATGGCGCGGGCGGCGGGTTTGGCCGCGACGTGGGCGGACCCGGACGAGGCTGCCATCGAAGCGGGCGTCGCGCGCGCCGAGCGTCCGTTCTCGCTGCCCGCGGGCGATCTCGGGGCCGTGCGCGAGCGACTCTGGCGCACGATGTGGGACGACGTCGGGGTGCTTCGCACGCGCGAAGGAATCGAGCGGGGGCTTGCACGGATCGAATCCCATGCCCAGGAGTTGCTGGCGACGGGGCTCGCGGACGGCGACCGCACGTTCAACCTGACGTGGCACGACTGGCTGAACCTCGAAAGCCTCATCGACGTGAGCCGGGTGATCGCGCGCGCCGCACTTGCCCGCGAAGATTCACGCGGCGCACACTTCCGCGAGGACTTCCCCGGGACCGGCGTTCTCGACGCCACCCGCTACGTGCGGGTCGCAAGAGACGGAGAAGGATTGCGCCTCGATACGGCGCCGGTGGAGTTCTCGATCGTGCGTCCGGGCGAGTCGCTCATCGACGGCGAGGCGGGCGCGCCGCCGGCAGCAGCATGAGCACGTATCACGACATGGCGAACCGCCAGGTCGGCACGGGCTCAACGCGCCCGAGGCAACTGCTCGCCCTTCTCAGCGACACCGAAGAGGTTCGAGCGGCCTGATACCGGCGCCGCCGAAGCGGCGCCCCGCCATGTGAAAATACCCAATCGTCTCGCGAAGAAGATCCGCAAGACGCTCTCCATACCGGGGCCGGCTGACGATTTCGCCCAGTCGGGAGAGACATCACCGAGGGATTCATCCCTGCGCGCTTCGAGACGCGGCGGGCGGAGCCGTCGCTCCGCCCGCCACTCCTTGCTCGATCCACGGCCCGGGCGTACATGAACCTTCCCTGTCGGTCGAGCCGGTAGTAGACGCCTTGCTCGATCCATGGTCCGGGCGTACTCCCGGGTGCGAACGGCGCCGGGTCTCGCCCCGCCCGCCATCCGGCGCTCAACTCCGGTCGAGGCTGATCGCCACGTAGCGCCGGTGGTCGTTGCGCTCGACGAGCAGCAGCAGGGGCTTGTCGCCGGACGCCGCCGCGCGGACCACGCCGGCCACTTCGCCGGGACTGCTCACCGTCTTGCTCCCCGCGCGCACGATGACGTCGCCGGGGCGCAGTCCCGCGCGGGCGGCGGGGCTGCCGGGGACGACCCCGGTGATCGAGACCCCTGCCTCGCCCGGCTCGCCCCGCGCCGCGAGCGCCACCCCGAGCCTCGGA